>CAWDLX010000020.1:0-467871 GCA_963803345.1 uncultured Actinomycetota bacterium | reverse complement strand
ATCGAGTCGCAGGGCGTCGTTGTGCACAGTCCCTGCATACCCCACGCGGTCGGCAGGAGACACGGTAGTGGCCGTCCGCGACTGTGGGCTCGCGCTGCGCGGGACGATCTTGATTGGGTGAACACGCCACGCACGTCGGTCCCGGCCACCGAACTGCGGTGCCATCAGAGCCGGAATGGCCATGTCGGCTGCATGACGAGCGCCGGATAGACTGTGACGGACAGACCATCGGCAACGGAATTGCCAAGGTCGGCAATCACCGCGGAGGGAGGGCGACGGCGTCCACGCATTCATGCCTCCGCGTCGTCGACTCGTCTGATGCAACGGCGGGGCCGGGCGTAGGAACATAGAAGAGGAAGATCATTTTGCGGCTGTTTCGTCGTCGATCCGACTCCCGATTGAGGGAGCATTTGGTCGCTGATGAGCTTGCGGCGGTGCCGGTTGCTGGCGCCGAGGCCGTTGGGCTCGGCGTATGGCGACCTACATGGATGCCGTCGACAAGCGCGTGTTGCCGCCCGATCGTGACCTGATGCTTGCACTCGGCCTCAACCACGCACTCACCACAGCCGTCGCAGATCTCGTCGACAACAGCCTCGACGCCGGAGCGACCCAAGTCTTGATCAGATTTGTTCAACTTGATGCCCAGCTGGAGTCGTTGCTAATTTCGACAACGGCCTCGGCATGGACGACGATGCGATTGATAATGCGATGACCGTCGGGCGACGACGCGCCTACGAGGACCGCGCGCTTGGCCACTTTGGCATGGGACTCAAGGCTGCATCATTCAGCCAAGCAGACGTGCTGACGGTCCTCTCGCGAGCTAACGGCGGGTCGGCCATTGGACGACGTTGGGCGCGGGAATCTGCGTCAGACTTCGTGTGCGATGTCATCGATCATGCCCAAGCTGCGGAGGTCATGAGCGCTTGCGCGGATATCGTTGACGGGCGGCGGGGAACGGTGGTCAGATGGGACCAAGTCCGGACGTTTCCCGCCGCGCGCGAAGCTAAAGTGACCGCTGATTACCTAGCCCGGGCGATTCACGATCTCAGGGTTCACCTCGGACTTGTGCTTCATCGGCTCCTCGAATCACGCAGGGTATCGATCTCGATAGACGTGATGGATGGGAACAACCTAACTAGCGGACCGCCAGCCGAGGTTGAGGCCATCAACCCGTTCGGCTACCGAACGCCTGGTTCGCCAACCTATCCACAGGTTCTGGAAGCAGTCATTGGCGAACGCCACGTAGAGATGCGTTGCCACATATGGCCGGCCCGTAGTGAAGCGTTGGGATTCCGGATGGCTGGCTCCCCGGAGCATTCGCAGGGATTCTACTTCTACCGCAACGAGAGGCTAATACAAGCCGGCGGATGGGCCGGCGCAACCATGCCACATCGGCGCCTGCAGTTGGCGCGCGTCGAGGTCGACATCTCCAAGGCACTCGACCTTTTTAGCATGAGCATGGAGAAGACGGTAGTCCAGCCTAAGTCCGAATTCATCAGAGCGGCTGAAAGCGCCGTTGGAAAGGATGGCACAACCTTCGCGGAGTATCTCCAGCATGCCCAAGAGGCGTATAGGTTAGGCAATCGGCGTGACAGGTCGCGGGATCCCGTTATCCAACCCGGCGCCGGCGTCGCGGCGGAGGTTCGGAGCACGATTTCGCACGAACTCGATATACTTGACGAGCGGTCGCCCTTGGCTATCCGCTGGCGGCCGTTCGACGGTGAGGATTTCTTCGAAGTCGACCGTGTATCTGGGACGCTCTGGCTGAATGTGCGATACAGATCGGGCCTACTGTCCGGCCGCCGCGGTAGCTTGAATGATCTACCAGTTGTGAAGGCGCTCCTCTACCTACTGACTGAGGACATCTTCCGCGGTGTCGCCTACGGTTCGCGAGACAAGGACAACGTCGAGATATGGCAGGCGATCCTGACTGCGGCCGCGAAGGTGGAGTGCGGTCTGGAATGACCGGAACATTGATCGTCTTGGCCCCCGGCCCGTGGCTGAAGCTCGCCCGACAACGTTGCCCGATCGGTCTGGCCCGCGCTGGCGCGGACGTTGTACACGCCTCGGGGCTCCGTGCTGGAGGGCAGACATGACGGAGCCAGACCATCACCTGAATGTCCGACTGACCTCGGCCACGTTGGAGGCTTATTTCTCGTCGCGCACAGTCGTCGTGCTCTCACTCACGGATACCCCGCCATGTACACTGCGCATCGATCCAGCCGCGGACCGGCTCGCGTTGTGGACCGTAGCAACCGGTCCATTACCCGACCTGGTAGCGCTCAGCCGCGTCACAATGAAGGCGGAAGAAGCTGATGGCGTAACGTGGTTCGTCCTCACCGTCGACGCCCGCGAAGCGCACCTCGAGGCATACTCGCTCATCGCGGCCGTCGTTGATGATCTCATGGCGGGACTGTCGTTGTCAGCCGCTACATCGCGGTCCATGCTCGCGTACCGAGACCTTTTGTCTGCCCGAACGAGATTGAGCGAGCCTGTGGTAGTGGGTCTGGTCGGCGAGCTGATGGTCTTCGAACACCTGGTTGACGCCATTGGCCCGGACGGCGCCGCTGCAGTGTGGCTCGGACCGCAGTCAGAGGAACACGACTTCGTGCTCGACAGCTTCGACGTCGAAGTCAAAACCACGCTGTCGGAGCGAAGACAGCACGTGATCAGCACGGAACTCCAGCTCCAGGCCAGCCCGTCCCGCCCGCTCTGGCTTCTGTCGATCCAACTCACCAGGGCGGGTGGCGCCGGGGACGGCTTCACCATCACGGATATCGTGCGGCGGATCAAGGGCAAGCTGGAGGGCGCCGCGACGGTGTTCGATGGCCACCTGGAGAGGCTCGGCTGGCACGAGACTGAGGGCGACCTCTACCACGAGCGCTATGTGCCGCGAACTCACCCACAGACGTACGTCGTCGACGAGCACTTTCCCGCCATTACCCGTGTCCGCCTGGACGGTTCGGTGCCTCGACCGGAACTCGTCGGACCCGTCACCTACCGTATCGACGTAACAGGTCTCGATGGCACACCGCCGCCGCGGCCGCTCGACGACTTCTTGAACCGGGAGGACTGAGTGCATCGCGACACCGGCCTGATGCCAGCCCTGAAAGGCATGGTCGGGGAACCGCCCACAGCCGCGCTCGATGCCGTAAACTTCTACGGCCAGCGGGCCGGTGGCGGGCCAATCGCTGAGGCTGACATCGTGGCTGCATTAACGGATCCCGACCCCAACTCACCCGTACGGATTCGGTTTCAACTGCTTATCAGCCGGTGGGACAGCGCGACAGACGAGGCGTGGACCGGACCTACAGCGGTTAATTCCGTTCCCCGCCGGACGCTGATCTACAACTGCCTTGCCCTGAGCCAGCAGGCTCGGGATGAGATCGACCGAGCCTACCCCCGCGACCCAGGGGCCATCGTCATCGAGGGCGCCGGCGGCGCATGGAGGCCGTGGTATACCGCACAGCGCCAGGTTGAACGTACCTTCTACTGGGATGCATACGCTCGTGTGCTGGAATCCGATCCCGGCTGGGATAGCCGTGCCATAACCCGTCTTGACAACGCGGCCACCGCGGTCGTCCGCCGGCTAGCGGATCCCCTCTGGCCCGCCATGTACCAGTCAAGAGGGCTGGTCGTAGGATTCGTACAGAGCGGCAAGACCGCCAACTTCACCGGCGTCATCGCCAAAGCAATCGATGCCGGATACCGCCTGATCGTCGTACTAACCGGCACCGTGGAAATCCTCCGCCGCCAGACGCAACGTCGCCTCGACATGGAACTGGCCGGCGTCGAGAACATACTCGGCGGCATCGACGAGAACAATGCCGACCAGGTCGCCACCACTGACTACCACGAGGACCAGGACTGGATCGACGGCAGGTTCATTAGACACGGGCCAATCCACAACCTGGACGGGGTTCCAGCAATCCGCAGGCTAAGCACGTTCGAAGGGGACTACCGCCGCCTTCGACAAGGCCTGTCCACGCTGGACTTCAGGGCTGGCCGAGAACTGGCCGACCGAGGGCGGCCACTGTATGATCCCGTAAATCTCTTTCGGAGCGACGTGCGCCTCGCAGTGGTCAAGAAGAACAGCACGGTACTTAAGCGTCTTGTCGACGACCTCCGCCAGATCCGAGCGGACCTCGGGGAGATCCCGACGCTCATCATCGACGACGAGGCCGATCAGGCATCCGTGAATACCAAACGAAAACCAGACGGGAACGGCAAACGCAAGAACTCCAAGCCTCGGATAGGGCTTACCGAGGAAGAAGTGGAGCGGAGCGCAGTCAATCAGCGAATTTCCGACATGCTCGGCTTACTCAAGCGGGCCCAATACGTGGGTTATACCGCTACGCCATTCGCCAACGTGTTCATCGACCCTGATGACTGTCAGGATATCTTTCCGAAGGACTTCATCGTCAGCCTGGAGCGCCCCGCGGCTTACATGGGAGCACGAGATTTCCACGACCTTGACGGCGATTATTCCGCCGACGACAAGACGATCGACAACTCCAACGAGAAGGCATTCGTGCGTGATCTTCTCGCGGTAGAGGACCCAGCTCGGCGGCGCCAAGAAATGCAGGAAGCGCTGGACGCATTCGTGCTTGCAGGTGCCCTCAAACTCTATCGGCGGGAACGGACCGGACTTCGCTTCAGACATCATACGATGCTGATTCACGAGTCTGTTCGTCAAATCGATCACGACGCATTGGCGCAGGAGGTGCGTGGCCTTTGGTTGGAATCAGACTATCGCGGCGCGACCAACGGGATGAGACGCCTCCGAGACTTGCTTGTACGCGACTTCGCGCCGGTGTCAGCAGCACTGCACCGCCGTGCGGTGGAGGAGGCGGCGCGCCGCAACGAGTCACCTCCAGAGCCTCGTCCGATGCCCCGCGACTTCGATGAGTTGCGTTCGGGCCGCTGGATCGGACGGTCATTAGACGCGATAGAGCGAGGATTGTCCCCGGTCATCGTCGTCAACGGAGCATCCGAGAAGGACTACGCGCAGGACGCCCTGGACTTCCAGGGCAAGGATGTCTGGAAGATACTTATTGGCGGAACAAAACTGAGCCGTGGCTTCACGATCGAAGGTCTCACCGTCTCATACTACACACGGCGGACAGGCCAAGCGGACACTCTGATGCAGATGGGACGCTGGTTTGGCTTTCGACCCGGTTACCGTGATCTTGTCCGCCTGTACATAGGGAGGAACGTGCCTAGTCCTAAGGACGATCCAATCGATCTTTATGAGGCGTTCGAGGCAGTGGTCCGCGACGAGGAAGATTTCCGCGCAGAGTTGGTCCGATATTCGGCCATCAACGAGAAGACAGGCCACCCGCAAATCACACCGGAAGACGTACCGCCGATGGTGTTCCAACAAGTTCCGTGGCTGAAGCCTACCGCGACAAACAAGATGTATAACGCCGAACTCGTCGAGGAGGGCGTCGGCGGGCAGTTGCGGGACTTCCCCCGTCAGGCCGATCGAGACAAAGACGGCGAAGTCAATGTCCTCCACTTCGCCAAGATCCGCCCCTTACTTGACGGGCTATCAGATTCGGGTGCCTTCGCATATGTAGATGCCAATGGAGTACGGCGCGAGTTCGTGGCGAGATACGGGATCGTTGGCGCAGATGTGATATGCGAAGCACTCGACGGATTCAAATGGACTGAAGGTTACTCCTTCGAACCCAACTCGACCTTCATTCGGAACTGCATGCGCGTCGGAACCGTGACGGACTTTGTTGTTCTGCTGCCGGAACTGGGGGAAACCAGGCAGATCGTGGGCTCCCGGGCCGGTGGGCTGCCAATCGTTGACCGCGCGAGACGTTCGGACCGCCCAGGATTTGCCGGAAGTTCTAAACGCCAGCGGCCCACGGCCGAGACGATCGCTGGTAAGCGCACGGTCGTAGGCGGGCAGAAGATCCTTGACGACTCCGGTGGAGCCAAGGCTGTCGAGCTGAGGCGGGAGACCAGAGGTGCGTTGCTGCTCACGCTCACATACGACCCCGCCGGAAGGTCTTCTGGCGGCGTGCCGGACGGTCCGTTGCACCCAGCTGATGTCGCGAGCCTGTTCTCGCTGGCACTACCATACGAGTGCGCACCCGCGGGCCGGATCGGTTTTCGCACCAAGAAGTCAGGAGGCGGAGCGATCATTGATCGTCTTTCGTCTGATGACGGCTAGGTCCACTTTGCTCGGAATAGACCGACTCAGGCGACCTGGGTGCTTTGGGCACCGCCCCGGCCGGAGGGACCAGGCCGAACCGGAGCTGCACTTGACCTATGGAGGGCCGCCAGCCGGTGGCCGCCTTCGCCAAGTTCGTCCGACGACCACGCACCGCTGGGCGAACGAGCATTCTGGGCCGCCCGGCGCGGCCGCTGTACTGCGCGGGCGCACGGACGCTATTGTCCTGACGACACCGCATTGATCGACAACAGGGCGAGGGCGGAGTAGATGTACACCGTCGTGGACTTGTTCTGCGGCTGCGGCGGTGGATCGATGGGATTCCACGCCGCCGGGTTCCGGACGGTTGGCGCCGTCGAGATCGACGAGGAAGCTGCGGCCGCCTTCACCCTCAACGTCGGCATCGCGCCGATAGTGAAGGACATTCGTGACGTCAGCGGAGCTGACATCCTCGCGGCGGCGGGTCTCAGGCGAGGCGAGCCGACGCTACTGTTCGGCTGCCCGCCGTGTCAAAGCTTCACCGTGTTGCGCCGAGGCACCGCTGCAACATACGAAGATGAGCAACGCAATACCCTCGTGTACGAGTACCTGCGGCTCGTTGAAGAACTCCGCCCACGACACATCGCCTTCGAGAACGTCCCAGGCCTCGTCGAGGGTCGCTGGAGTCTTTACTTCGAAAGGTTCCGAGAGATCCTGGCCGGACTCGGATACACCTTCGATTACGCCGTGATCGACGCCGCCGAGTACGGCGTACCGCAGCGGCGACGGCGGGTCCTGGTTATCGGTAGCCGGGTCACAAAGCCGCGCCTACCCGGAAAATCGCACGGCGAGCGTGGGAACACAAGGCTCAAGCCGCTGGTCACCGTCCGCGATACGATCGAGCACCTTCCACCACTGGCGTCGGGGGAAAGCGACCCCGACGATCCCTTCCACCGTGCCCGAGGACACAGCGACCTCGCTCTTCTTAGGCTCTCGCACGTGCCAGAGGGTGGTAGCCGGGTTGACCTGCCCGAGCACCTCGTCTTGGAGTGTCATAAGGACCATGACGGACACTACGACATCTACGGCCGGATGTGGTGGGACCGAGTCGCCCCGACCCTTACATCAGGCTGCACCAACGTTACGCGAGGCCGTTTCGCCCATCCCGACCAGGACAGAGCGATCACGCTGCGCGAGGCAATGCTCCTACAGTCCTTCCCAGCCGGCTCGCAGCTGGTCGGCGGCGTCGAGAAGATGGCGCTACAGGTCGGCAACGCGGTGCCCAGCTGGCTGGCCCGACGCATTGGCGACACGATTAAGATCATGGAACGCAAGTCACGGCAGGGGCATTGAGTCGCGCGCTTTGTAAACCTCGTTTCGCTGCCGGCTTCGCGGCGTCTCCGGCGGGCGCCGAGTCTGAACGCTCCGCACCCGGGCGGTGATCCGTTCCGCCACGACGGACGCTTCCTCATGACACCAGAACCGAAGCACGTCCCAGCCCAGACCAGCGAGGTGCGCGGCGGTTTCCTCATCACGACGACGATTTCCCTCGAGTTTACGCCGCCACCATTCCCTGTTACTGCGCGGCAGCTCGCCGTGCTCCGGACACCCGTGCCAGAAGCAACCGTCTAGAAACACAGCCACCCTGGCGCCCGGGAACGCGATATCCATTGTCCGCCGCGCGAGCCCGGGCACCTGCAGGTGGACGCGGTAACGGAGCCCCTGCCCAAACAGCAGCCGCCGCACCGCGAGTTCGGGTTCCGTGTCTTTTCGTGGGTGTCGACTCATCTGCGCTGACACTCGTGGCGAGGACGCGACCATTGTCGGGCCGGCCCGATTCCGACCGGCCTCGCCCTTGTGTATGGCTTCGTCGACCTTGATCACCGGCTCGACGACGCGGGTAGGAAGCACACGCCCATTCTCGCACCACCCAGCTGGCCCGATCGCTGTGCACATTGTCCGAGCAGTTGAGCATAGATCGCCGAGCCCAGTGATCATCAGCACGACGTCGACCCACGCCGCGAGCCGGTAGGGCACGGGTTACCAACGCGCCGCGAGGGCGTCCGTTGCCGCATAGGATGTCCACCTTCCAGTCGCCGTCCGGAACCAAGAAAGGTGGCACGATGCGCCGACCAGCTCGGGTGCGGGCGGCGAGTCGTCGGGCTTGCTGGCGGCTCGATGGCCCGGGTTGCGTCATGGTCGGCCACGGGCTCGAAGACGACGCGGTCCGCTCCGAACGACAGGTTGCCCACGTGACGCCGCTTCCGCTCCCACTACGTAGTCGCACGCCGCGGGCGCTTCGCGTCGTGTCGGCGGGCCGCAGTGATCGGCCCGTGTCGGGTGACAAGGCCGAGGCGGTCGGTACGCCAACCATGGCCCCTTTAGCCTGGCCCGGGGGCCGTGCCAGCCACCGCCCCTCAGGGGGTGCGCAGGCGGCCGCCATACGGCACTCACGGTGTAGTCCAGAGCCAGCTTCGTTCGGGCCGAAATACTTGCCATCGTCGGCCGCTCGACAGCGCCAACCGCCTGCCAGCAGGACGGTGAGCTGCGGACACGGTGGCCCGGATGAGGCCGGGGTCTGAACGCCGTCGGAGGCGCACGTTCGCAGTCGCCTAAGTCGAGGTAGACGTTGCCCAGTGGCACCTGACGATTTCGCCTACCCTCACCCGGCAAGCCAAGTTCGTGGCGGCATGGCGGGACCACCCGTGTTGGAACCGATCAACATGGTGTCGGAGCGCCGGGCGACAACGATCAGCCAAGCAGGATCTCGTCGGGGCGCCGGTAGGTGATGGCGAGGTCGTAATCGGCGGTCACCGAGGCGAGAAGACCGTCAAGATCGCCGTCGTGGTCCGCGGCGGCCATGCGCAAGACCTGCTCGGCGAGAGTCTTGCCGTCGACGAGAACGAGCGGGTACTGGTCGTCGATCACCTCGACCTGTGCCTGTCGGGTGAAGCTGCCCGAGGTGACGAAGACGCCGATCCAGCCTCGGCGCAGGCGGGCGACGACTCGGGCAACCTGGTCCGGGCTGACCGACGAGGTCGGTGTGATGCACTTGGCCTGGCCGAGCACGACGAGCGGGGTGCTGTTGTCGGGCGTGCCGAGATCGAGGCGGCCGACGAAGTCGACGCCGCCGTCGCCGGCCGGGCGGGTGAGCCAACCGTCGTGGTAGCGAGCACCGGACCCGCCGAGTATCTGTGCACTCACCCGGGCCGCGAGCAGCTCGAAGGCATGCTTGCGTCCCTCGAAGAAGGTGTGGAGGCGGTGAAGCAGTTCCATCTCGGCCGAGCCGACCGGGGGAAGCTGGTCTTCAAGGGATTTGACTCGGGACGAGACGACGCGTCGGCGTACCCGCGGAATGGCGGCGCGGCCCCCTTTGACCCAACGCATCCACGATGCGGGAGCGTGGCGAGCTGCCTGCTCGGCGTCCAGGGTCGGGTCGCGACGGTCATCGATCCAACGCATGTCCAGGGTGTCACCGCTGTCGGCGAGGTCGATGACCGCCAGGTCGAGCACGAGGTTGGGGAAGCTGCGGCCCGTCTCCGGATCGCGCTGTACGACGTGCTCCAGCCGTTCGATGATCGCGGCACCGCAGAACTCGATATGCCCCTTGACCAGCGAGCGCCCATCCCGCGTGATAGTGGCAGAACGATAGATCAGCAGCGGCGGCGCGTGGAGCCGCTCCGAGGCTGCCGTGGCGGCGTGCAACGCCCAGGCCTCGAGGAGGGCCCGGTTGCCGGCGGTCGCGCCAGGCAGACCGATGGTGGACGGTTTGTGGTCGCCGTAGTAGCGCACGTGACCATGGTCAAGGTCGAACTCGTCATGCCACGGATTGGTGACGTGGCCCGCCTTCCAGGGACTGGACCGGAGCCCGAGTACAGGCCGGCGGGACCGATCGGGCGCGACGACCATCGCGGCGGGGTTGATTCCGGCTTCGAGCATCAGCCGCGGCGGGTCGCCCACGGGTTCACTCGGAGTGGTGACGAAGTGGTAGTTGAGATACCCGTCCAGCTCGAACTCGACCCGGCTCGCTCCCTGGGCGTAGCGCAAGATCTCGTGCATCGGAAGCTGGCGTGCATGGCTCACGCTGGGCATGATGCCCGAAACGGGGTCCTACCAGGTATCCACCGGGCCGGTGAACGCAGCGACCTCGGCATGCCCAACAACCTGCAGCGTCTGGTCGCCTTCCTCCGCGGCGCCCGGACGCATGATCAACGGGCCTAGGTATTCGTGAGCCGCCCGGGGTTCGTTGGATGAGGTTCGTGAGCGGGCCGTGCACATGGTGTTCGAGGTCCCGGGGAGCCGCCCGCATGGCCAACGCGTGGCCACGTGTCGCGCCTCTGTCGCCGACTCGCCCCGGCGATCAAGCGCATCGCCCAGTGGTTCGGTCGGGTCCCGCAGCGCACCACGGCGGACCGAGGATACGGCGAGGCCGCGATCGACCGGGACCTCGAAGCGCTCGGCATGAGTACCGTCGTCATCCCCCGCAAGGGACAGCGCGGCAAGGCCCGCCAAGCCGTCGAGCATTCGCCCGGCCTCCGCGAGCTGTTCAAGTGGCGCACCCGGATCAGAGGGACGCATCAGCTACCTCAAGCGCCGCTATGGCTGGAACCGCAGCCTCGTCGACGGACGCGAGCGCACCGCCACCTGGTGCGGCTACTGAGTCCTCGCCCACAACCTGGTCAAGGTCGCCCACCTGGCCACAGATCGGGCGAGGACGGGATGCGGGACGATCAAGCCACCGAAACACCTGCCCCACAACGCCTCCGTCGCTCGGTGCAGGGATGATTTCCACCGCGGCGCCCAATTTTCAAGGCGAAGTAAACAGCTAATCGCTACGGGCAACTCTGCTCAAACTGAAGATTCGGAACGAGCTGCCTCCACTGCGTTCTTGTTAAGCCGCCATCTGCGAACGCGCAAGCAAGTTCTGTTGCATCTTCACGGATGTCCAATAGAGGAGCCATCGACCAAAGAATGATCCTACTGTCACTTCCTCCCGTTGCCAAGATTCGTCCACCGGCTGAGAATGCAAGTGAAAGGACTGGGCCGGAGTGGCCGACGAGTTGGCCGACAACTCTTGGCGCGCTCTCGTCGACAATATCCCAGAGCATGGTCGTATTGTCGCCGCCACCTGCAGCTAACAGCAGTCCATCCGGTGCGAAGGCCACGGAAAATTCGGAGAACGAATTGCCCGCGAGTACCTGACTAACGCGCTCCGGGTTCTTTTGATCGTCCAAATTCCATACGTTAACCGTGCCATCGTCGCTCGCGGTTGCTAGTAGATGTCTGTTGCGAGAGAATGCAACAGACCACACCCAGCCGATGTGATCGCCGAGTGGACGTCCAACGACACGCGGGCTGGCTGGCTCGGTAACATCGACCAAGAGGAGCTTTCCGCTGTCGAGTCCAACTGCGAGCGTGTCGCCCTCAGGCGAGAACTCGAGCGATCGGGCCGGGGTTCCATCGGTTTCTATTTCAGCGGTCATCCGTGGGTGCGCGATGTCTGCAACGTTCCAAATGGTCACTTCACTATCTTGCCCACTTGTTGCCAACGCCCTCCCATCTGGTGAAAATGCGATCGACCAGACCCAGCTCGGCCCGCCGGAAGGTATCACGCCGACTTTCCTTGGACGCTCCCGATCAGCCAGGTCCCAAAGGACTACGGTGCCAGCGCTACCGGCCGCGAGCGTCCTTCCATTCGGTGAGAGGGCAACCGAATGCACTGCGCCGGTATTCGTCAGCAGACGATCGATGCGTCGTGGTCGGGCCGGGTCGCGCGTGTCCCAGACAATCACCGAACCATCATTTCCCGCACTGGCCATGGTCCCGCCGTCCTGCGTAAAGGCTATGTCCCAAACGGGTCCATTGTGCTCTACAAGAGGATCGCCTAGCCGCTGCGGGCGCGACCGATCAGCAAGATCCCAGAGCGTAACGTTCCCATCGGCGCTTCCGCTCGCCAAGGTAAATCCATCTGAGGTAAAGGTTGCGAACAATGCTGGGCGAGAATGCGCTCCGCCAAGGCTGCTGTCTATGCGCTGCGGCCTCACCGGGTCGGAGAGATCCCAGAGCACTACGCTCGCATCCTCGCCGGAGGTGGCAAGCGTACGAGCGTCGTTCGAGAAGGCAACAGACCACACCTGTCCGCGATGGGCCGACAAGGATGGAGCGAACGGACGGGGACTTGTAGGCGTTTCTAGGTTCCAGAGCGTGACGCTTCCCTCGTCTGTTCCGGTCGCCAGCACGTCGTGCGATTGAGTGAGAGCGATCGATGTAACGGCCCCGGTACGGCTATTGATGGGTCGACCGATACGGCGTGGCGCGACTGCCTTCGCGACATCCCAAAGAACAACTGTCCCATCGGCTCCCCCAGTTGCCAAGACGCGACCGTCGATCGACAAGGCAGCCGCCGTGATCGCAGAACCGACACCCCTTGTCCCGTACCTTGAAAGCAATTGCGGTTTCCGCGGTTCAGCAAGGTTCCACGCCGCGACGGAACCCGCCGACGTCACAGCCATCACTGTTCGTGTTCCTGGGACAAAGGTGATAGCAAGCACCGGTTGACCGCCAGCAAACATCCGGGCAATGCTCGGCGCCCGCCCGCGGTCGCTCAGCTCCCGGACGGTTACGTAGCCGCCCCCATCGCCGATCGCTAAAAGGAGGTTGTCGGCCGAAAACGCCATCGCCCAAATCCCGCCGACATGTCCTGTCAGGGGCGAACTTAGCCTGCGTGGCTGCGCCGGATTAGAAACGTCCCAAATCACGATGCTGCCTTCATCCAGCTTGGTAGTTGGGACCCGCTGAAGCCGCAGCTGCCCGGTGTCCTCGGGTTCCGGTGCACCGGGAACTGAGGCCACCGCTAGAGTGTTCCCATCGGGTGATGATGCTATTGCCGACACGGACCCGGACTCACCCTTCAAGACTCTGGGATATCTAAGTCGAGTCAAAGTCGCAAGGACGCCAGACCGTGTCTCCTCGCTTGGAAGTATCTTGTCCGCTGCCAGGCTGAGCCGTGTGGCTGTCTGCGGGTCGCGATCGACCGTTGACCGTGCCTTCGCGATTAGCTGCCGAGCCGTCGCTAGCCGCTCCTGTTGGCGGGCGTCGGCCTGATTTAAGAACGCTATTCCGGTCGCTGCGAGGGCCGATACCAGCAAGATAGTAAGAACTGTTACTGCACGTCGACGTACCAATCGATCACGGCGAACACTGGCCCGCAAGAATTCACGATCGTCATTCTGAACGTCGAGCCGACTTGTCCCGATCTGCTGTGTCCTGAACCAACCGAAGAAGAACCAATTACGCCCGACCCGCTCTGACCGGATACCGAGATTCTCAAGGGCCGACGCTAGGCGTCCACGTTCCCAAAGGAGCCTGCGAGGACGACCGGCGTCCCTCCAATCATCCGCCGCGCGTTCAACTTCGCGGAGCGTGCGCAACGCGATTCCGGCCGTCCCAATAGCGTCAGCTAACGGGGGCCAACCGGTTAGGACGGCCTCATGAGCGACTCCGACGCTCACGTAATCATCGATCTCATCGACCGTAAGTAGCCGCTGGTCCACGAATGCCCCAAGCTCAACCCGCGTGGCGTCGGGAAGCCCGGCGTAGGGCACTCGGCGACGAGTGGGCTGACCGTTCTCGTCAACGGTGACGAGTCGTAGAAGGGACGAAATTACGTCGTTGCTTGACCGACCAGATTGCATCATAGCTCCCGACAGCGCAGTGTCGGCTTGTCGGACGAGTGCTCCAGTAACTCCCCCGATTTCCCTGTAGCGCCGGTAGGATAGATGGCCCTGATAGCCGACATCCACCACGAGTTGCTCGAGAGTGTATGCGAGTAGAGGCAGTGCTTCACCGCTCGCGGTGTCTGTCACCAGGCTTCGTACTAGATCGGCGTCAACTCGAATTCCTGCCATTCGGCAAGGTTCGCGAATGATGGTCGCCAGAGCATCGGCGTCCAACGGACGCAACGGTACGGGCCGGAAGACTAGCCTCCCTAACTCAGGGGAGGCTAGCAGCGGGCTGAGGAATTCCGGGCGAAGTGTCGTCACAATCGTAGTCGGACCCTTCACAGCTGGTACCAGTATCCGGGCCAGGTCGGCGCGCTTTTCAGCGGACACCCTTGTGAGGAGCTCTTCCATCTGGTCGATTACAATCAGCAACCGTGATCGTCGACCGCTGACAGATGCGGCTACAAGCAGTTCGTCGGTAACACCGACCAGACCCTCCGCCTCTGCCAGTCGAGCTAGAACGTCAGGAATTGTCCAGCCACAGCCCAATCGATTGGCTTCAGTTGCCAACGTCTTAGCCAAAGTTGCCACCGGATCGCTGCCAAATACAATTGGAGGCACGACCCACCATTCACGCTCGTGTGCCATTGCAGGAAGTAGGCCCGCTCGGACGAGGGATGACTTGCCACACCCGGACGGGCCCACCACGGTCACGATTTCGTGAACGCCCTGTGTGTGTGCTGCGCGCAGAAGTGCAGCCAGTTCCGAGGTTTCATGAGCGCGACCAAAGAACACGCGTTGCATGTCAGGCTCGTATGGAAGCAACCCCGGGAACGGGCTGCGGCCAGGTTCCCAGCTTCCGGTGACACCCTCGATTCCCCTGAGAGCCCGATCTATCGCTGCAAGCGCGGATGTCGGATCGGTAGAGTAGTCCTCGTGTTCAATCTCGTCTAGAAGGGGATGACGAAGTCCGGTTTGCAAGGATAGCGGGAAGATCTGCGTTCCCAGCGCTTGAGCAATTGCAATCTCCCGGTCGCACCATCGGCTGGCTAGATACGCCGATGACACCAGGCAAATCATCGCGTCTGTACGGCGGAGCTCGTCGTACAGAAAATGCTTCCAGTTCTTTCCGACAGGGATCCCGTCATTTCGGTCCAGGTCGAGAAACACATCATGTCCCGACAATACGAGCTGTGCGCGAACGTGTGTTGCCGCCGTTGGATCATCGCTAGAGTGGCTAACAAAGATTCGGGCCATGGCAACCAGTCTGTGTCGTAGGTCGAGATCTTGAAACTGCGTGGAGATTTATGATTAAGCCCAGGGGTTGAGCATTGACACCTTTCGTCAGGACCAGTACCGGTCGAAGTCGGGTCGTAGGGAGCTTGTATACCGGCGTCGCCAAGACGGCATGACGTGTGCAATTTGACGTCGGAGCCGCGTGTCATTGATTAGGCCGCGCAAGAGCGGACGATGCCTTTCGGCGCGGTTCTGTATTGAAACCGGCAATGCGTTCATTTCAGGGTAATTGCTGTCCTGGGGATCGGACCCGGCTAACTGTTTGCAAGTGGTGAGACGATGGCGGTGAACGGCGGCCACGGCGAGGTCGCCAGCGACCCGTGCCATGGCCCAACGGGTCCGCCATGGTGAACTGGTCTCGTGTACCAGCAAGCCGACCACAGTCGGCTCGCTCGGGGTACGAAGCCCAGAGCAATCCGTATGTGCCCGTCCGCTCGGCGATATACTGCTTGAGTCACTCTTTCGGCTGCTAATCTTACTGACGCTTGGCGCGCGTGGGCGGCGTACTGCCGCCGTGGCGGAAGGCCGATCGCTCAACGACCGCCACGCCGCCAACTGCTTGGACGGGCGATCTTGTAGATAGAATGGACGGAGACACCGGACGAAATGGTGACTAGTGTGCGTATCATCTCGGAAGGGCCAGCTGACTAGCACCTCTGGAATCATGGCACTCGTGTTCGCCAATCCGCTGCTCCAATCGATTCTTGTGGTGTCCCCCGGACGTCCGTTCCGGCGAAACGCCCAATACGGGCCCACGCTCTGGCGGGAGCGAAGATCACTGACTGCATTATTGAGAGCGCGGCTCCTCCGCGCCCGACAAAGTGTACCGTGGGTGGTCAACGGCATACGCCGTCGTTTTGGGCCAGTAAACCGTGGCCGACAGTGGGGACGTAGATGGCCACCAGTCGAAGAAGCCAGACTCTGGCACAAATCCGCTAAGAACGGACCACTATATGGCCGTTGATCGCGTGTGTAAAGTCGTGGGCGGCTTGCTTCGGCACCTCGCCGTTCCGGTCGTCAACGGTATTATCGTGAGCGTCGCGGGTCTGCGTGTCCGCGGCGCAGTAGCCGAAGCGGCTGCGTTGTGTCCGGACGGTGGGTGCGCTGCGGCGGCTGGGCCTCGAATCGTCGGTGAGGCTACACGTGCATCACGACTCTCATGATCGCCGCCGTCTCGTCGTCGTAGGCGATGCCGAGCCATCCGCGTGGCAGGTCGAGGCCGCTGGCGAGGCGTTCGAGGACAGGGTAGGCGTGGACCTGCCGTCTCCCGCACACGATCACTGAGACGTCTGACTGTGCCAGGCCGGTCGCAGCGGCGATGACGCGCTGCGGCACGCCGTGGCGCTGGATGGTGCGGAACACGGTCTGCAGATCGTGGTGGGCGAGTGCGCGTCGCACGTCGGGGCGCTGCCAGATGGCCGGCGTCATCATGATCCCTGCCGTGGCCAGATGAGGACCGCGTCGGGTTCGATGCCGGCCGCACGCATCAACGTGGCTGCCGCGATGAGCGCCGGTCCCGGTACGGGGGGTGGCGGGAGCAAGCCGTCCTGTGGTGTGACACCGAGGCGGCGCAGCAGGTCCGCTGACGTGTGCACCAGGTCGCCCAGGTGGTCGTAGGTGTCCGCGACCGCGAGGCCGCGCCCGCGCAGGAGTCG
Source organism: uncultured Actinomycetota bacterium (assembly GCA_963803345.1). GTDB lineage: Bacteria > Actinomycetota > Actinomycetes > Mycobacteriales > Micromonosporaceae > CAWDLX01. Next base: position 451,036 of record CAWDLX010000020.1, on the reverse strand, counting down.
TACGACGTCGATGACCAGCGCGACGGGCGAGTAACGCACGATGGGGTCGGCGACGTCGGCCAGGGGACTCTCGGGGTCGACACTCGGTGTGGGGGTGGGAGACGATGCCATGGGCGGACCTCCATTGTCCGTCAAGGCCCCCGGTTCGCGTTCCAGCGCTGGCCGGGGGCCGCCTACGTGCGGCCGGCTCCAGACAACCCCACCAGGTCGCAGAGGGCAAACATCGGCGACCGGGATGATTCGCGTGTGTCGCTCTGTCAGGGCGGGGGCTGCCGAAGGCCATGAGGCGAGCCCGGTGTTGATGCACGCATCGCGTCGGTCTCGGGTGTCCGCCTCGAGCTGCGAGCGCCTGGTGCATCGGCGCCGCTGCAACCGGAACGGGTCCGGCCGAAGACGTTGCTCCGAGCGACCCGACCATGGGATGGACAAAGCTTGATGCAACGCCGGACCGTGCCGATCTGACGGTACGGTCCGGCGTTGCACGACGTGCTATCGGATCATGCGCCTGTCCCAGGCGGGCCTGACCGCGTATTCCGTATAGCCCGTTGGGTTGATTGTGCCACTGGGGCGTGAGTCAGGGCGCTACTCGGGGTGGCGGTGCACCGACCGTGATTCGTTGCCCCTTCAATGTGGCTGGAAACGGTCCGGCCATCAGCCGGTCTTTGCCGTCGTAGTAGCGCGCCTGCACGGGGCCGGTGAACGCGTCGCCGTCGGTGGTGACCTGGCCGGTCACGACCAGCGTGCTGCTGAACGTGTTGGTCTTCCTGTCGGCGTTGACCTCCAGGAACTGCACAGCGACGGTGCAGCCGCGGATTGGCTTCCAGGCGCCGATGCCGGCACTGGAGCTGTTGGTTGCCTCGGCCGCGTCGGGGTTGGTCATCAGCATGGTCGAGTCGGGGTGAAACGCCGCGGCGTGCGGGGCGAACGGCGCGCCGACCGCATCGACGTACCAGGCGCCGACGACGCTGCGGCAGCCGTCGCGATCGACGGCGGGCAGCATACGGGCCGGGTGTCTGCAGGCTGGCTGCGGCAAGTCCCAGAGCTGCCACGATCGCTACGGCAATACATTTAATGATCATTATGCTTGGTGCCCTTCTCATAGGAAATGGTGGTTGTCGCTGGCGCCGTCGGTCGGAGCCAGAACGGTACGGACGAAGATGCTCGCGACCGCACCGGCAGGTGCGACGACATCTGGCCCGCTCGGGAGGTATCGGACCCGTGTGCTGACGCCGGCTGAGATCCTGGGCGTCGAGCCCGGACTGGCACGTGTGGGCGGTGGACGTGCCCAGTACGACCGCCAGCGGCGCGTCGGCCGCCCGGGGTTGCCGTCAACGTCCACGGTGTGCGCCGAGCTCGGTGAGGGCAATGCGTGCGGGAGCGCGTGACTCCTCGGACCGGCTCGACGCGTCGGTCGTGTGGTTCACCGACGCGGGCTCGACGTCCGATGGCCGGTGAGGTTCGGTAGTCGATCGATCGGATGGCACGTCTGCCGCCGGCGTCACCCGTACGGCGCTGTACGAGTCGAGGGCGACGCTCACGGCTTCCAGAAGCGCGAGCCGGTCGTGGCCCTGGGCTGTCAGCACCCACAGGACCTCGCGGTCTCCGGTCTGTTGCGTCACGAGGCCTGCGGTCTGTAGCCGACGGAGGCTTCGCGAGAGGACCCTCTCGGCGAGTGGTTCGTCGCGCCAACGGCTGGCCTGCTTGAGGATGTCGGTGTAGCGCAGGGCCGCATCGCCCAGGCACGCGATGATGGCCGCATCCCAGAGCCGGCGTCCCAGGTCCCGGATGTGGTCGAGGTGCCCGGTGGTGAAGGTCAGGTCACGTCGTGGCGGCGACGCCGCCGCGCACTGCGCCGAGGAGTACCCGGCCTGGCGGCTGCCCGCCGGATCCGGCCGGGTTGCCCGTCATGACGGCGCCGCCTCTGCGGGCGGGCGGCAACGTGGCGCGAGTCGGCCGTGGGCCGTGGCGGGCCCGGATGTCGGTGCCGTCGCCTCGATCAACTCACTAAGAAGTTCGTCTATGTGAGTCCGAGTTGTTCCTGGTAGGCAGACGATGTGGCTCCAGCCGGCCGAGATGGGCATGGCCCAGGTGGGCAGATTCTGAGCCAGCGAAGTCTTGAACATCACGGTCATGGCGTGTGGGTTTCGCCACGCCTCCCAGCCGATGTCGGTGAGGCGCTGGCGGGTGTACTCGGCCAGGGCGCGCGCCTGGTCGACGTGCTCGCGCAGCCCGTCCACACCGTAGGAACTGAGGGCGTGCCACCACAGCAGAGCGCCGTAATCCTGTCGGCGTCCGGTGCTGGCCTCCGATGTGGCGGCGTGGAGGAGAGTCAGGGCACGGCGCCGGCGGCGGGTCTTGACGACGACGATGCCGGTGGGCGACGGCGAGCCGACGAATGGGTGGCCGTCCAGCGAGATGGAGTCGGCGCCGTCGGCGAAGTCGAACCTCGGCCGGTCGGCGGGGTCGCGCAGGGCCGTCGGGATGCCGGCGTGCGCGGCGTCGACGTGAAGGTACCGGCCGGGTACACCGGCGGTGTCGAGGACGGCGGTGATGGCGGCGAGGTCGTCGACGGCTTCGGTCAGGGGGGTGCCGCAGGTGGCGACGACGATGGCGGGGCGGGTCCTGTGCCGAGCGACGTGGACGGCGAGGTCGTCGTAGTCCATCTCGCCGTTCTCGTCGGCGCGAACGACGTGACGATGCCAGGCCCAGCAGCCCGGCTGCCGCACCGACACGAGGGTGGGCGGCGTGCGAGTAGTACACGACGGCGTCGCGGTAGCGCCGGCGCGCCTGGTGCAGAGCGTGCACGGTGCCCTCGCTACCGCCGGAGGTGACCCATCCCCAGTACCGATCGGTGGGTGCGCGCAGCAGCGTCGCGACGAAGGCAACCACGTCCCGTTCGAGATCCGCGATGTGGTCGTGCGCCGCTTCCTCCAGGCACGGGTCGCCGAGACGCTGCGAGCAACGCGTGCGGCGACGATCCGGACGGCATGTCATCCTCGACGTCCATCGCCGCGGCTGGACCGTTGGTGACCGGTGCCGCACTCGCCTGACGCCGGGGCAGCCTCGCTGGTGTGAGCCGGGTCGGGACATCGTCGGTCTGCGCGACCGATTGGTCGGTGGGGCGGGCCGCCGCCATCGGGGTGTGCTCGTGTCAGACATGGTTTTCCTTACGCTTGTACGGGCGGGTGGCGAGGAAGGCCGCGAGGCGTGCACCAACGGGACAGCAGCCCACGCTGGAGGCGCATGTGGTGGCGCGTCGCGGGGCGGTCAGGTGGGGTAGACGGCGACGTTGTGCGGGGTGTGCTTGACGCGGTACATGGCCCAGTCGGCGTGGGCCAGCGCCACGTCGAAGTCGTCGCAGGCGGGGGCGAGGCCGACGCTGACGCTGATGTCATGCCTGACGCCGGCCAGGTCGGCCGGCCCGCAAAGCGCCTGATGCAACCGGTGCGCGGCGTCAAACAGCCAAGCGGGCGAGTGGGTGTCGGCCGGGCCGGTGAGCACGAGAGCGAACTCGTCCCCGCCGAGTCGGGCCGCTACCCCGGCCGCCCCGATGTGGCGTTGGAGGCGTTGCGCGACGGTGGTGAGCATGGCGTCGCCGGCGGCGTGACCCACGGTGTCGTTGACGGCCTTCAGACCGTCCACATCGGCCAGACCCACCGCGACGCGGCGGTGAGTACGACGCGCCCCGCTGATAGCCCGGTGGGCGTGGGCGTGCCAGCCGGCGCGGTTGGGCAGGCCGGTGAGCGGGTCGTGGGTGGCCGCGCGGCGCAGGTGGTCACGTTCGCTGCCCGACGCGACCCGGCCGGCGAGCCAGCCGGCGCCCGCGGCCGCCGCGGCCGTGACGAGCACCAACGGTGCTGGTGCGGTGTGGGTGTTCGTGCTCATCGGGTCCTCCAGTACCGCGGGCGGGAAGCTGTGCGTGGCGGGCTAGGTGCGGGCAGCCGGGTGGCCGGGTCTCCTGGCGAAAGGGGAAGGCACCCGGCCGAGCCCGGCTGCCCGCGTGGGAGTGTGGTCAGGGGCTGGCGCCCGCGCCGCCGTCGACGGCGAGGACCGCACCGTTGATGTAGTCGGCGGCGTCGCTGGCCAGGAACGTCACCGCGTGGGCGATGTCGGCGGCCCGCGCGAACCTGCCGGCGGGGATCTGATTGAGCTGGCGGGCACGGTCGGCGCGGGCCGACGCGGGGCCGCGCGCGAGGTCGATGTTGTGCTCACGCTGGACGGGTCCGGGCGCGACCACGTTGGCGGTGACACCTCTGGTGCCGACCTCGCGGGCCAACGACCGGGCCAGCCCGATCAGACCGGCCTTGGCGGCGGCGTGGTTGGCCTGCCCCGCCTCGCCGCGCAGCGCCGAGGCGGAGGACACGAACACGATGCGTCCCTGCCGTGCGGTGATCATGGGACGGCAGGCGCGCCGAGCGGTGAGGAACGCGCCGGTGAGGTTGGTGTCGAGCACCTCGGTGAAGTCGGCGTCGCCCATGTGCAGCATCAATGCGCCGCGGCTGACGCCGGCGCCGCACACCAGCACCTGCACCGGTCCCTGGGCCTGCTCGACCGCCGCGAAGGCCATCTCCACCGACGCGGCGTCGGTCACGTCGCAGCGCACCGCGTGCAGCCCCGCGGGCGGCGGGCTGGTGCGATGGGTCACCGACACCCGGTCACCGGCGGCGGCGAACGCTCTGGCCACCGCCAAGCCGACTCCGCTGCTGCCTCCGGTCACCAGAACCGAGCGACTCATGATGGGTGCCTCCTCCGTGTTGTGGGCGCGCGCCATCACGACACGAACCTGTTGGGATCTGGGGCGGCGCCGCGGATCGGCGCCCGCCGTGGTCGTTGTGGCTCTGTTCTGAGCCTGCCTCCACAACCCAGGTCAAACCAGACACTCTCAGTTGCGAAAACACCAGTTACGACGCCCGTTCACAACTGCCAGTTACAGGACTTCGGGCCGGTGGCCGTTGGCGAGCCCCGCCAGCCCGAGTAGCCTGGATTGTTACGGCTTGTGATCATTCGACGACATGGTGCAGTCGCCGGTTGGGCGACGCGTTGCGTGCCCTGGCTCCTGCGGCGGGCTGTATCGGCGATCGCTGAGCTGTGGGGGACGGACGAATGGCGGGGGTGTCGACGAAGCCGGTGATCCTGGGCGCGAGCGCGGAACTGCGTCGCCTGGTTCGCTCGTGGCGGCTTCGCCTGGATCCGCTCAGCATCGCCGGGTTGGGCGTGGATGCCCTGCATCGCCAGACGGTCAGCCAGGAGCAGATGGCCCACCTGGTCGGTTCGTCGACGGTCTGGTACGGCCGGTTGGAGCGTGGCGAACGGGCCAACTACTCCGAGGATTTCCTGGAGCGGGTCTCCTACACGTTGCAGCTCAACGATGACGAGCGCACCGTGCTGTTCCTGCTCACCGTCGGGCGAGAACCCGTGCCACGGGTACGGGCGTCCTCCACCGCGGTCAACGAGGTGCTGCGGCGGGTCGTCCAACGCCAGCCGTGGCCCGCCTACATCTCAGACCAGGCATGGGACGTGATTGTCCACAACAGACACATGGCTGAATGGTTCCCCCATTTCGCCTATGAGCTGAACATCATGCGATGGGTGTACTACTACCCGCAGTCCAAACTTCAGCTCATCGACTGGGAGACGTCCTGGGCGCCGCTGATGCTGGCCCAGATGCGCGCCGCGCACGCCCGCTGGCCGGACAACCAACGCCTGGCCGACCTCATCCACGAGTCGCTTCAGGTCAACCAGTTCGCCCGGGAGCTGTGGGACAAGGACCCCAAGGTGTACGTGCACCCCGACGGCGACCGACGCCGGCTGAACCTGCCCTGGGAACAGGGTGTGCGGGAGATCGAGATCGTGGCCCTGACACCGATGCGGGCCGACGACCTGCGCCTGGTGATGCTGATACCGGTGCAGGACACGGATCTGAGGCCGCCGTGAGCGCCGCGCCGTGCTGGTCAGACCAGCTCCACCTCACCGAGCGTGGAGGCGCCGCCGGTGCGGTGGTGCATCTGCGCCATGCCCATGATCAGGCCCTCCCGGCCCGGCACCTCGACGCCCAGCTCCCGGTAGACACCGCCCACGGTGACCACCAGACGCTCGGGATGGCCCCACCCGGCCTCCCAGGACGCGGCGATCCGCTCCGCGGCCACATCATGGGTGACGCCTTGGCGGCAGTACCGGGTTGCGTTCTCCGCGACGTGTTCGAGGTAGGTGCGGAAGATCCTGACCCCGGCCGGGTCGGTGACCGGCCCGTGTCCGGGTACCACCACCGAGGCTTGGGCGGCGAGGATCCGGTCGCAGGCGGTGATCCAGTTGCCGATCGGGCCGGACCACATGATCGGGTGATCGCCGATGAACAGGATGTCCCCGGCGTAGAGCACGCCGACGTCGCTCACCTCGACGATCACATCGCCGTCGGTGTGGGCCGGGCCCACCTCGACCAGGTGCAGCGAGCGGTCACCGGCGGCCACGGTGGTCTGGCCGGTGAAGGTGCGGGTGGGTGGGGTGAGCACGATCCCGGCGAAGTCGTAGGCGGCGAAGTAGCGGCGCATGTAGTCACCCAGCGGCGAGCCCGCCGGGGTGGCGCTCATCATCGCGGTCATCGCCTCGGGCGGGATCTCCGCGTGCATCCCGGCACCGGTCGACGCGGACGCGACGATCTCGACCCCGTCGAAGAGCTGGTTGCCCCAACAGTGATCCCCGTTGGCGTGGGTGTTGACCACACTGGTGATCGTCACGTCGGGTCGGGCCTGCGCGATCATTCGCAGCAGCCAGCGGGTCAGATCGAGGGTCCACGGGGTGTCCACCAACACCGCGTCGCCGCCGGTACCGACGACCAGGCCGCCGTTGCTCTGCCCCCACGACCCGGGCGGCTGCAACCAGGCGTACGTGTTCGCCGCCACCTCGTGCAGACCCGTGGTGTACGCGACCGGCATGCCGCCATCCTGCCAGACCCTGACATCCACGCCAATCGTCGCACCGCCGACCAACCCCACGTCCCCCGACGCGGCGGATGTCGGCAACCGTCCACTGCGGGGATCCCCGTCCCGCCCGACTGGAAGGGGTGACAATCAATGCGAGGCGTTCCGGTCCGGCTCAGCCTGACCATCGCCGCCGCCATGGCCGTGGGGCTGGTAGGCCGCGTGCGCGGCCCCCGCCGCGAACGCACCGCCCGCCACAACGGACGTGACCGTCGGCCTGATCACCCCGCAGTCCGGCCCGTACAAGGCCATCGGCGACGACATGCGCCAAGGCTTCACCCTGTATCTGACCCAGCACCACAACCAGCTCGGCGGGCACCCGGTGCGGGTCGTCACCGCCGATGAAGGCGACGGTGGTGCCGCCACCCGCGCCGCCGCCACCAAGCTCATCAAGAAAGACGGCGCGGTCGCCCTCGCCGGCACCGCGGCCGCACCCGCCGCCGCCACGGTGGCCAACGTCGCCAACACGGCCGGGGTGCCGTTCGTCGGCTTCGGTGGACGCCCCAGCACCATCACCGACGTCAGCCACGTCTGGCACACCTCCTTCATGTCCACCGACTTCGGCCAGGCCATCGGCCGGCACCTGGCCACCACGGTCAAAGGACCGGTGTACGTGATCGGACCGGACTACCAGGGCGGCAAGGACCAGATCGGAGGCTTCACCCAGGCGTTCACCGCCGCCGGCGGCACGATCGCCAACCCCGGCGGCACGCCCGCCTACACGCCGTGGCCCACCACGGCGAACTTCGCACCGTGGCTGCAACAAGCCATCGACAGCAAAGCCACCGCGGTGTACGCGTTCTACGCCGGCGCCCCGGCGACCGGGTTCGTCAAGCAGTACCGCCAGTTCCTCGGCGACCTGCCGCTGTACGGGGCCGGATTCCTCACCGAAGGATCAGCCCTGGCCGCCGAATCGAGCGCCGCGACCGGCGTCCGAACGGTCATGCCCTACGCGCCGGGTCTGGACAACCCGACCAACAAGGCGTTCACCGCCGCCCTCGCCGCGCAGCACAGCGCGCCCAACCTGTACCACGTCACCAGCTTCGACGCCGCCGCGGTTCTGGACAAGGCCATCGGCGCCGCCGGCAGCCAGCCCACCGGAGAAAACATCAACACCGCCATCGCCCACGTCGGCGACATCACCAGCCCACGAGGGCACTTCCACTTCGGCGCGGCCAACCACACACCCGTACAGATGTGGTACCTGCGCCAGGTGACCACCACCGGCGGTGCACCCACCAACCAGGTGATCACCGACCTGGGCACCCTCGGGCACTGACACGCGCCGCGAGTGGACCCGTCATGGCACCCGGGACAGTGCTCACCGCATTGGACGGCCTCGCCTACGGGCTGGCCCTGTTCATCGCGGCCGCGGGCCTGAGCCTCACCCTCGGCGTCGCCGGGACCGTCAACCTCGCCCACGGCGCCCTGTACCTCACCGGCGCCTACCTCGCCTACGCGTTCACCGATCGGTCGTTCGCCAGCCTTGTGGTTGCGATCGGCGCTGGTATCGCCGTCGGGGCCGCGCTCGGGTTGCTGCTGCATACCTTGCTGCGCGCGCTGACCCACCTGGAACAGGCCCTGGCCAGCGTCGGCGCCGCCCTGCTCATCGCCACCGCGCTGACCCAGGTGTTCGGCGGCGAACCCCACACGGTCGACCCGCCCACCCTGCTGGCCGGATCGGTCCACCTCCTCGGCCGCGCCTACCCGATCTACCGGCTGTTGTTCATCGCGGCCGGCACGATCCTCGCCCTGGCCCTGTGGTGGTTCGTCCGCCGCACCCGCCCCGGGGCGATCCTTCGCGCCACCGCCGCCGACCCGCAGGCCGTGTCCACCCTCGGCATCGAACCCCGCCGCGTCCACGCCGCCGCCCTCACCGCCGGCGCCTGCCTCGCCACCACCGCCGGCGTCATCGCCGCACCCGTCATCGGCCCCGCCCCCGGCACCGACCACATCGTGCTCCTGCTCTGCCTGGCCATCGTCATCGCCGGCGGTGCCGGCAGCATCCCCGGTGTCCTCGTCGCGGCGCTGGCCGTCGGGCAGATCCAGACCACCGCCGTGATCGCCTGGCCCGCCGCCGCCCCGTACCTCGTCTTCGCCGTCCTCGCCGCCGGGCTGGTCATCCAAACCGTCCACCGCCGCCGACGCATCCGCCCACCACCGGCCCCGACACCACCGCCATGAGTCCACATCGGATGGTTTGGGATCCGACGCGCCGCCGTGGCGGCGCGCTGGCGGGCCTGGCAGCGGGCGGCATGGTCCTTGCGGTGCCCGGGCTGGTCGACGCCTACACCCTCACCGTCGCCGCCACCGCCCTCACCGCGGCGCTGCTGGCCGTGAGCGCGCAGCTGCTCACCAGCCACGCCAACCTGCCCACCCTCGGCCAGGCCGGATTCGCCGGCATCGGCGCCTACACCGCATCCCTGACCGCCACCCACCTCACCGACGACGTCCTCGCCCAACTCGCCCTCGCCACTATCACGGCCGCCGCCGTGGGTGCCGTCATCGCCCCGTTCATCACCCGCACCCGCGCTCTGGCGTTTCTGCTGTGCACCCTGGCCGTGGGCGAACTCGCCTACACCGTCGCCGAACACGCCACGTCCGTCACCGGGGGCGGCAACGGCCTGCCCAGCCCACCGGGCACCCTGTTCGGCGTACCACTGGCCAGCGACACCCAGACCTACCTCTACGCCGCGGCCGTCACCATCGCCGTCACCCTCGCCGTGACCGCCCTGCTGCGCTCCCGCTTCGGGCTCATCCTGCACGCCACCGCCGACCACGAACCCCGCACCCAGGCCAACGGCCACAACACCGCCGCCCGGCTGCGGGCGGCCTACATCCTCGCCGCCGCGATCGCCGGCGCCGCCGGCGCGCTCATCGTCGCCACCCGCCACTTCGTCAGCCCCGCCGACGTCAACTTCGACGCCAGCGCCCTGGCCCTGCTCGCCGCGATCATCGGCGGGCGCAGCCTGCTCGGCACCTGCGCCGCCGCGACGGCCATCGTGGTCGTGCGCGACCTCCTCGCCGACACGCTCCACGGCAGCGCACCGACGCTGCTCGCCGTGCTGTTCATCGCCGCCGCGCTCACCCGCCGCCACCTGCGGCATCGACACCTCGGCAGCACACCATGACCGACGCCCTGCTCGAACTCGCCCACGTGACCGTACGGCGTGGCGGCTGCGACATCCTCCACGACCTGAACCTGCGCGTCGGCACCGGAGCCGTCCACGCGGTGCTCGGCCCCAACGGCAGCGGCAAGACCACCCTGCTCGACGTCATCGCCGGCACCCTCACACCGACCGCCGGCCAGATCCTGCTGGCCGGACGAGACATCACCCGGCTGCCGCCGTACCGGCGGGCCCGCCTCGGCATCGCCCGCACCTGGCAGCACCCGGCCCTGTGCCCCCACCTCACCGCGTTGGACAACCTGCTCCTCACCCTGCCCCGGCGCACGCCCCGCGCCGAGCGCATCCGTACCGCCGAGCAGTTCCTCGACGAGGCCGAGCTTCTCCACCAGAAAGCCGTGCTCGCCGCGAACCTGTCCTACGGCCAGCAACGCCGCCTCGAACTCGCCGTCGCACTCGCCGCCCGACCCCGGCTCCTGCTGCTCGACGAACCCAGCGCGGGCCTCACCGACCACGACGTGCGCCATCTCATCCGACGCCTGCAGACGCTGCATGAGGTCACCATCGTGCTGGCCGAACACAACATGTCCCTCGTCGACGCTCTCGCCACCAGCGTGTCCACATTCGGCACCGCCGCTCATCCAGTCTCCGCCGTGGTCGACGCTGCCGCCGCACCGAGCACCACCTTGGCTGGCCCGCTACCTCCGGCGGTCAACCGTTGCTGCGCGTACGCGGCGTCGCCGCCCGTCATGCGCAGGTGGCCGTGTTGCACGACATCGACCTGGACGTATACCCGGGCCAGATCGTCCGCATCCACGGAAACAACGGCGCCGGCAAGACCACGCTGCTGCACGTCATCGCCGGCCTGCACCCCGCCACGGCTGGAACGATCACCTTCGACGGGCAGCCGATCAACCACCTCAGCGCTGCCCAACGCAACCGGCGAGGCATCGCCATCCTCACCCAACACCGCGGCCTGTTCCCGGCCTCACCGTCGCCGACAACCTGACCGTCGCCCAACGCAGCCGCACCGCCGGGCACCAGGCCGGAGTCGATCGTCTCGACGCCGTGCCCGACCTCGCCGCCCGCCTCAACCAGCCCGCCCACACCCTCTCCGGCGGACACCAACAACTCCTCGCCCTCGCCCGCGCCGTGCTGACCCAACCCCGCCTGCTCCTGCTCGACGAACCCTTCGAAGGGCTCGCCCACCCAACCGCCGCGCGGGTGCAAGCACTCATCCGCCGGTTCACCGAGACCGGCGGCGCCGTGATCATCGCCGATCACACGCAGACCATGACCGGCAGCCGGACCACCCTGCGCGATGGCACCCTGCACCCGTCGAGCTGAACTCCCGTGACCAATGCCGGTCCAGGCCGCCAGTCTTGCGGCGCGGTTCGTCGCCACTGCGCTGCTCGCAGTGCGTCGGGCACGAGGCGCTCGGCGCGTCACCGGATCCTTTGCGGAGGGCTGTCTGCGCGCCGGTCTAGCATGACCGCGCCACATCGATCTCCGTATCTCCCCTCACGCAGGGCAACGTCGTGCGCGGCCATCACAGACGACGGCGTGCCTGTGATCGGTGGCACCAGCCACCGCCAGCGCGAGGTCATGCACCCAGGACAAGGTCACGGCCCCGGCTCATCAGCGTTTTGCGTCTCGATCGCCAGCCTGGTGGCGCCGGTCCGCCGCGCGACTGGGCGCGACCGAGATCGATCGGTACGTCTTGGGAGCAGATGTGCACCGTCCGGCCGTCCCGCGGGTGGGCCCGGTTGGTGGTGTTCCTGTCCTCGCGACTCGCGCCTACATGATGTGCGTTGCCGCGTACGGCGATGTTCGGCAGGCTTGACGTCGTGACGGACGAGGAACGACTCAAGCAGATGATCGAGGAACTTCGGCGAATGCGCGAACGGTGCGAGCCGAAGTCGAACCTGAACCACCGCTACCTGCGGTACTCGAACGCCGTAGCAGCCCTACGCTGGATCATCGATGACCTTGCGAGCGAAAGAGCACGCGGCTGACCACTCGCAACCAATCGAATCGCCGCGGTAGCGAACCTCCCTCCAGCCGCCCTCGGGGCTGCCCCGCCGGTGCGTTGGAAGCTCGAGCTACTCGCGCCCAAAGCAGTTCGATCTTGCACTCGCCATCGAGTCCTCCAATGGCTCCGTGAACCTGTCGCGGACTGCCAGAGCAACAGCGGTGAAGATGTCTCGCTCCACTCGTACGTGGATCAAGGCTTAGATCCCGCCCTGTCCATCCGGCGCGAAACTTGAACCGTCTTGTCGACTGCGCCAAACAGATGTCAGCGACAGCCACCGCTATCATTGCCGCATGCCCAGCGTCCGGAGGATCACGGTAGGCGAAGTCTTCGTTCCTGGAGGGCTACCGACAATTACCTACAATCCGCGCATTCAGCACGGGTTAGAGCAGCAACTCCGTGACTATCTCGACGAACGGCGTAAGATTCTCTCGATATCGGGCGCAACCAAGACCGGCAAGACGGTGCTTGTTCGCAGTGTGCTGGACGACTCTGACGTTATCTGGGTGTCGGGGGGAACGGTCAGTAATTCGGCTGATCTCTGGGAGGTCATCGCCGACGACCTGGGGATAGACACTGAGCTTGAACAGGCCCGGCAGTCATCCGACGGCAGGTCCCGGTCCTACGGTGGCGAATTGTCGGCAGGAATGCTAAAGGGCACCAAGTCAACCGAGATGTCTAGCGCCGACTCGCGATCCTCGCGGGTGCAAAGAACACGACCTGTACAGGCGGCCGCCCGCAAGGCATTGCTTGAGAGCATGCGGCCACTTGTAATAGACGACTTCCACTATATTTCACCCGACGTGCAGCTGGAGATCGTACGTGGGCTAAAGGATCTGGTCTTTCTAGGCTCACCTATTATTGTCATAGCCGTTCCTCATCGCGCTTATGACGTCGTACGCATCGAAAAAGAGATGAATGGGAGAGTGCAGCATCTTCCCGTTGAGTTCTGGTCGAATGACGAGCTGCTGGGGATCGCTGAAAAGGGCTTTTCTGCTCTCAACGTGATTGATGATGACGGTCGTATCGCAACTCGACTCGCGGCCGAGTGTTTCGCGAGCCCCAATCTCATGCAAGAGTTCTGTCTTCACACCGTCAAGGAGAACGGGATCCGAGAAAGACAGGATCTTCCGGTCGTGCTGCAGGAGCCACTGTGGAGGCCACTGTTCGAAAGGTACGCTAGCGCGAGCGCGCGGGTGTCCTTTCATGTTCTCGCCCGAGGCGCCAGCGAACAGCGTCTCATCCCCCTCGAGTCGGGCCTGATCGTTGATCTGTACGGCTTGGTTCTGATCGCCATGGCAGAGACCGGCCCGCTGACCAGCGTTGACGCGCACGCCCTTCGGAACGCCATGCAGGGCATGATGGCGATTACCCCGCCGGAGCGAGAGGAAATCGAGGGCGTCCTACAAGAGATGTCCGGAATTGCGCACGGTCGCGACGACGGGGAGCCTGTGGTCGACTACGACAATGACCTCCGCACGCTCTATATCTCCGATCCGTATTTCGCGTACTTTCTTCGCTGGCGGGCGGCTGCGGAGCTGAGTCAGATCGACTACGGCACGTCGGGGCGCCTCGCGACGGCCTCGGCGGCCTCGGGATCTCTAGACTTAACTCACGGCGCGAGCCCGCGCGAAAAGCGCACCGAGGTCTCGCCGCCCGAGGTCAGGGTCCCCGCTGTTGGCGACCCGTCCGCATCGAATGCTGTGCATCGTGTGGACTTCTTCATCAGTCACGCGGGGCGAGATAGAGCGTGGGCCGAGTGGATCGCCGGACAGTTGATGTCGGTGGGCTACCGTGTCGAGCTCGACGCCTGGGACTGGTCGGCAGGTGACGACTTCATCCAGCGCCTGAACGAGTCTCTGGAACGATCCCAGTGTACGGTGGCCATTCTCTCGTCAGCATACTTCGAGCGCAGCGGCTTCTCCACTGCCGAGTGGACGGCTGTGATGTCGCCCCATGAACGTAGGCTCATCCCGATTCTGGTGGAAAGGATTTCGGTACCGACGCTGTGGCGACAGCTTGTCTACATCGACATATCCGGCGTTGATGAGGTACGCGCGGGGCGGCTTCTCGTCGACGCCATGCAGCGGGCGGTGCCGTCGCCGACGGAAGCGGGCTCCTCGGTGACCGCAACGCCGGTGCCGTCATTGCCACGGATGCCTGGCTTACTTCCTCCGATATGGAACGTGCCCTCGCGTCAGGGAATGTTCACCGGGAGAGACGAGCTGCTGACGCAGTTGCGGGACCTCATCCGGGCCAACGGCACCGTGATCGTGAGCGGAATCGGCGGCGTCGGTAAGACCCAGATCGCCGTCGAGTACGCGCACCGGTTTGCCAACACCTACGATCTGGTCTGGTGGATCGATGCCGACCGTCCGGCGCTCATTGCTGATCAGATGGCAGCCCTCGCGCTGGCTGCTCTGCTTCCGACGACACCGGGCACGCCCGCGATGGCTTCGGATGCGATCCGCATGCTGCAAGAACGTGACAACTGGTTACTGGTGTTCGACCAGGTGCCTGAGATCTCGGAGATTCGGCCCTGGCTGCCGAGCGGACGCGGCCAGATCCTCATCACCACGCGCAGCGCCGCCCGCAGCCTCGACGGCGCGCTTGCCGTCGATACCTTCACTAGGGCCGAGTCGATCTCGTTCTTACGCGCGAACGTGGGCGGCCTGGCAGTGAATGATGCGGGTGAGATGGCCGGGCAGCTTGGCGATCTCCCGCTCGCGTTGGCCCAGGCCGTCGGGTTTATGCGCGAGAACGGGCTACCGGCGGCAGATTACCTGCGCCTGCTGACAACGGCTGCTCGACAGGTGCTTGCCAGCGGGACTTCGGCCAACTACCCGGCATCGTTGAGCGCGTCTATTTCGCTGGCATTGCAGCGGGTAGACGAGGGTGACATCGCCACCGGGCAGTTGGTGAGACTCCTCGCGCGGTTGGGTCCCGCGCCGGTTCCGATGTGGATGCTCATGCGCGGCGGGGGTGCGATGCCCGACGCCCTCCGGGCCGCTGCGGGCGATGCCATCGCGCTGCAGGAGTGCGTTGCGCGCGCGGCCCGGTTCGGATTGATTCAGGCCATGAACGACGGCGTTGTCATGCACCGGCTCACCCAGGCTGTGATCCGCTCAGATATCACCCTCGAGCCTCGCGAGGGCCGACGATTCCTCGAGGAATTCCTTGTGGCGGTGGAGCCTGGCGAGGTGTCTGACCCTGAAATGTGGCCACAGTGGAGCCAGTTTCTCCCGCATGTGTTGGCGGCCGAGCCGGCCACCGCCGATAGTCGGGGTATGATGAGCCTCGCGCTATCGGCCGTATCGTACCTTCTGGTCCGCGGAGACCAGCAGACTGCTTTATCCATTTCGGAGAGTCTCCATTCAGAGTGGCAGCAACGGTTCGGCGATATGGATGAGTTGGTCCTGGGCGCGGCGCAGACCCTGGCGCAGGCGCTCGCCGGATTGGGTCAGTACGACCGAGCGCGACGAATCGATCAACAGACGGTCACCGCCTACCGAGAGTTGTTCGGTCCCGACCATCCCTATACCCTTCGATCGGCCGACAGCCTGGCATTCGACCTGTGGCATCTCGGGCTGACCTCGGACGCATTGTCGGTCGCCGAGGATACTTTGCAGCGCTACCGCCGAGTCCTTGGTGAGGACCATCCGTCGACGCTCAGCTCGGCAAACGACCTTGCTGTCTACCTTCGTGAGTTGCATCGATACGATGAAGCGCGCCAGCTTTCGGCGGATACGCTCGCCCGGTATCGTCGAATCCTGGGGGAGATGCATCCGCATACACTGAGGTCAGCGAGCAACCTCGCCGCAGACCTGCGCGTAATAGGCAGGCCTCGAGAAGCGCGCGCAATCGACGAAGAAAACCTGTCGATTCGACGTCAGGTGCTTGGTGATGATCACCCCGAAACCCTGACTGCAGCGACGAACCTGGCGGAGGACCTGCGAGCAGTCGGGGAGTTCATTGCGGCACGCACACTGGACGAGGGGACGCTGGCGCGTCGACGCCGGGTACTAGGTGTCGATCACCCGGACACCCTGGTCTCGGCAAGTAACCTCGCAGCGGACCTGCGCGCCTTGGGCGAGGCTCGCCTGGCGCGTCTCCTGGAGGAGGATATTTCGGCGCGTCGGCGGCGGTTGCGGGGCGAAGAACAGCAAATGTCCGACTCGAATTAGTCCGACCGCACCCGCCTTTCCGGGCTATGCAGTCGTGCGCGGATTGGCGCCGGACACCGGCACCTGGTCACTGGTCACAGGTATCTCCGGTCGCGTGGATACGCAGTTCGGCATGATCGGGTTGATTTCGACAGCCGGCCGCCCCAATGGCAAGCAGAACCGTACGCTCCTCCGGCCGCTCTGAGCAGATGGCCGTGGTGACCTGCCTGCGTCGCGGCGCCGCCTGTTGGACGACTCTGAGGATGATCGAATGAGACCCCGGGTCGCGTCACCGTCGGTGAGCACGGCCCGACGCGCGTTGTGGTGGCTATCGTGGCCTCGTCCGAGCAACGTCGACGTTGACATGTCCGGCGGCGTCGTGGGCGTTGTCCACGCTGCGACGATCGGCTCGTGCCATGTCGTACGCGAGAGTCCGCCTCGCCCGCGCGTCGAGTCCCGGCCGGCCGACGCGACCGAGGTGGTGGTTGGCGCCGCCGTGCCGCCCAACGCCCGTGGCCTTGGTCACCGTCGCGTTGCCCGCGACGTAGGCCGAACCGTCTACCGTGCGGCGCTGGCTGCGGCGGGTACGCGACTTTACTACGAGTGGCTTTCAGTTCCTCCCTAGACACCGTCCGACGCGCTGTTTACTTGAGCACTAGGGCTACGAGCCGCAGTCACCCAGACAGATATTCCAAAACCGCGGCGACCGCCGCGTTCTTGATCTGCCGGGCCCTCTTTCCACCCACGTACTTCGCGCTCAGGAAAGCGGCATCTTCGGCCGCTAGAACGTCGCGAATAGTCGTCAAGCCTAGTCCTCGTAGTGTCTGACGTTGAAATGCAGAGATTCGAAGTACCTCAATTGGAGAATGGAGCCGCGCTTGAAGCGCGCGATTCACCGGTCGATCGGGCCGTTCCAACCTTACTGCTTCAATCGCACGATAGGACGCATGGCTGGCAGGATACTCGACCATTCGTCGCACATTCAGCGCCATTCGAACGGCAAGCCCATACTTGAGCGGATCACCGTCCATTGCGAAATGGCAGCCCAAGTTTACCAAATAACGCGTGCCGACCTGCTCGTGTGCCCTAATCCCGGATTCCCATTGCTGCAAGATGCCGGCATAGCAGAGCAAGTCCAGAGCCTCACGCACCGGCGTCGGGGAGTCTTTATGAAACCACAGAAACGAAGACTGCTCGCTCAGTCGTCTATTTCGTTCGTACAGCTCCGGCAGGGCCACGCTCTCTACGAAGTTCCTACCCCAGTCGACGAGCTCTCGATGGCCCGGGTACTGAGAGGCAAGCTTGGAGTGCTCGCCCCACATATCTCCTCGATAATACCAACGGAGCGCCTCCTCGGCGCTTCGTCGATTGAATGAATTACCGTGAGACATCGTCTCGAACAGCGCACGGGGGTTTCCGCTAGCGGCAAATGCGAGAGTTTCAAACTCCTCGCCGAAATGGCCAACCGCGGCCGTTAGGTTCGGATTCTGCCTAAGGACCATTTCCTTCATGCACGCGGCATAGCCGTCGTCAGTAACGCGCCGGTCTAGCACGACGAATCGCGCGTCGTGCCCCGGCTGGAAGGTGTCACCGTACGCCGTAGTGCCGGGATACACCGCGGCTTTGACGGACAAGTACGGGCTCCTAAGGTCTCGCATGAGCGTGAAGAACTGCCGTTGCTGAGAAGGGATGAATACGTGCGCCGCTTCGTCTACAAGCAAGACTATGCGCTCAAGGCCCAATTCACGACATAGGTCCTCGCACGCATCGACCACAACGTCCGGCGTGGGGACTGAGTCCGTCCTGGGTCGCGTTCGCGACCGCCAAGAGTCCTCCAACATTCTTTCAACCTGTTCCATTTTCGACTCAGATGCCGCATCGGCTCCGAGGCCTCTGAGTGCCGACACAGCAGAGCCTCGTGGGAAGACCAGCCCAATGGAGGAGCATGCACGAACGATACGATTGCAGATCTTTGCGCTCATCCAGGCGAGAAAGACGTCCTCGCTCTGCGTGCGGATGATGCCCGCCTTAACGAAACTGACGTACACCGGCAAAATGTTGGTGGTTGAGAGGTCACGCCTCAGCTCAGCCTCCGTAGCGCGTAACAAGAATGACTTTCCGGCCCCGCGGCTCCCTTGCACGACCACTGGGGTCCTCGCCTTTAAGGATTCGATTACTTGACGATCGGCTGGCGTGTCCACGAGATACCGCAGAACCTCATCGGGCCGGATATCTTCGCTCCGGATATGCAACTCATTCGCCATCGTCTTTGCCCGCCTCAGTGTGAGTCCCGAGGATCTGCTGTACTGACCGCAGGTGCGAGAAAGAGAACTCCAGCGTCGTAGTGAGAGCGCCATCAGTGTCCGACCCCAATAGGTCGTCCCCGTATCGACAGTACAGGAGGAACAGGACGCACTCTGCAGACCGCTTCGCCGCCGTCGTCCAGGCAGCGACTACGTCTGCCGAATACGCAAGGCTCGGAGGTAGCGTATCCGTGGCTGCGATCTTGCCGTGGAGGTACTGCGAGCACTCGTGATAGCAGGACTTCGCCTCTGCACGGTACCTTGGGGCTTCGTTCATTGCCTTTGGGTAGAAGTCTCGAACGAAGTCAGGCGCCAACACGCCCTCTCGCTCGTCAAGAGCTTTGGACCATTCAAAGTCCTCGCGATCCGCCATCCATCGCCGGCGCTTTACTTCGTGCACGGAAAAGTACACACTTGCAAAGCTCAACTCAAGGAATAGTCGGAGACTTCCGAAGGCGGAGAGATACAGTCCGGACGCCGCGTTGTAGATGCCGAAGCCAAGTTCGCGTCTAGCGTTTCGAAGCAGTTGGACTTCCGGTCTATCCGTCAACCGCTGCTCCCAACAAGCGATGTCCACGTCAAGCTGCGACACGCGCCCGAACGCAGAGGCGTGATCCAGGACGGCCTGTCCGATACAATCAGCCGCGAGGGTGTTGATCTCACGCAAGCGGGCGACGACCATGCGCGGGACTCCGACCCAGCCCGTCCGCCCCACGAATGCCTCCCGTCAGGCTCTTTGAGCGACCCTGAGCCTGAATCACAGTCCTCGGGTGCACGCCGTGCGACCAATCTCTCACCCCCGGACTGACGATGCCAGCCCTCTTTAGCTCCAGACTTCGGTACCGGCTTGTATCTCGACGAGTCGTATAGCAGAGGTGTTTGCTTGCATTGTCCTGTTTGTGTGTGGATGCGCCGCCAGCCCGGCGGTCCATGCCCTTTAGATCCTGCCGGACTAGAGTGGCGCTGTGAGCCGGAGCGAGATCGCAATCTGGACCACGCCAGGGGAGCCTCCCCTTCGTGGGGTAGTACTGAGCCGAACATCCCCCCGCAGTCCAGTACTAGTCGAGTGGGAGTCCGGCCGCCAGGAGAAGGTCAAGGCCAATGATCCTTCTGTGCGATACGCCTTCGAGCGGTCGGCACGGCTCGAGTGGCTGACCAAGCCCGGCCTTCTGGACGAGCGACTTCGGACCAACCCCGCTGGCGTGATCGCCGACGTCATTCGGGACGAGCAGGAACGCCTAACGCTCGCCACCGTGAAGCGAAAGCTCACGGAGGTCGGCGTAGACCCTGATGCCGCCGGGTCCGCTATTCGTGTAGCCAGACATGCCATTAAGGCCGACCCTCACATCGTCGTCAACGGTAGTTGGTATCAATGGAGCGATGTGCCAGTCGACCCATACGCCGACCTTCGAGCGCTGCCAGCCTCCGATGCGCTTGAGCGTCTTGTTGCGAGTTCCAAGCTCAAGCCAGGGCCACGCGAGGCATTGGCTGACGCTGTTAAGGCGGCCTTCGTCTAGGAACGGTCCTTCCTCCCGGCCATGTCTGACCTACGGCTTCGCGCCGGCCGGGGACCTGGTGGGTCGTCGTAGTGCCCGTCTGGCCGCACAACCGCTCATCGGCGATGTCGCGCTGGCCCGCCGATAGTCGGACGTTCGCAGCCGATCACGGCCACTGATGATCGTGCATGTGTGCGGGTGTCTCGCCGCCTTCGGGTGCGCCGCCTGAGGTTGCTGTTCTCCCCTGTGCGCTTCTCGGCAAGTCCGGTAACTCTGACCCGCTGGCTACGCGCCTGGGATGGCTCGCGCTCCCGAGCCGGCGGGCGAGGGCACTGTTCTGGCGACCGCGGTCCGACGCTACCTACGCCGTTTCTGATCGCGACCCACTTTGCGCCGAGCCGGGAGAGAGAACGCGGAACGACCGGTTCGCGGAGCGCAATGCCCGGAACAGGAACGGGCGGAGAGCCTTCCCCTCACCTCGATCGCCACGCCGTACCTCGTCGCGCTGACGACTACGCTGGTTCTCCCGACGCAGCCGCCTGTCCTCGTGATCCCGTGCTCGGCCGGCGGGCCGCGGTCATCCGAGCCAGCAGCCGGGCCTGCTGCGCGCCACTGCGCTGTGAGTCACGTCACGGACATCGCCGTCCGTCGCAGCCGACCGATGACTGCGTCCGGATGTCACAGTCGGCGCCCAACCGAGGGTCGAACGTCCACTGATCCCGTTGGCTGCCAACCGAATCCCACCAACGTCGCCACCAGTTGCGGACACCCGGCTCAGCGGACACGGTCGATGGCAACCGATTCGAGATCCGTGCCACGTCTGTCCATTACGGACCATGCCGTCCGTAGTCGCACCGTCGCCTGCTGCGGTATGACCAGACAACCGGCCCACCGCGAACGGAGGCAGTGCTGATGATGGAAGACATCCCCGCCCAGGACGGTCGTGACGCGTCCGCCACCGAGGCCATGGCCAGCGCACGCCGCGCCGCCTGGCATGTCGGTCAGGAACCCGCAACACCACCGCCTGGCCGACATGGCCGTCACCGGAGACGGACACGATTCGGTGGACCGGGTTCGTTGTCTGATCGGACAGCAGGTCGCAGAAGCCGCCGCCAATGGCGGCGAGCCGTCGCCGTCGCTCTGACCTCCGCCGGGGTTGTCGGCCTCGTCGCGTGGTGGTCCGTGCGGTCCATACCCACGCCAGCACCCGCATCGCCGCCCACGTTGAGTGCGCCGCGACTGAGCCCGAGAACGGCCACGCCGCTGGATGCAGCTCGCCGGGGCGCGCTGGCCACCTATCGGGCGATGTGGCACGCCTATGTCGCGGCCAGCAGGATCCCCGACCCCGCGTACGCGGCCCTGCGAACCTTCGCGGCCGGCAGCGCGTTGAACGTGTGGGTCGAAGGTCTGGCCGACCTGCAGACCCGGGGCCTGGTCAGTCGTGGCGACGTGACCGTCGATCCGAAGATCGTTGAGCTGGAGCCCGCCGACGCGCCGACGACGGTGCAGATCAACGATTGCGTCGACACCTCCAAGACCCAGCTGTACAAGCTGTCCGGCGCCGCGTACACCGACACCCCGGGCGGGCGAAGGTCGACCACGGCGACCGTCACCTATGCGGGCGGGGCCTGGAAGGTCACCGCTATCGCGATCCACAAGGTGGGCTCATGCTGACCTCTCGACGTTTCTCCGTGCTGATGATCGCGGCGGTCGTGTTGCTCCTGACATGCGGGAGGGAAGTGCGTGCCGACGTCGTCGCGGGCGTGGACTGCGAAGCGGACCCGGCGAACCCGCAGTGCGTGGTCACCGCCATCGGCGGCTCCGAGCAGACCACGACCGGCGGGTCGAGCGGTACGGGTTGCCGCAACGCGCTGAACCAGCCCATGCCCTGCTTCATTCAGAAGTACGGGTGGCTCGCGGCGGATGGCTGCTACTACAAGCCGGTCAGCGCCGACCTGGCGGCAGTGTTGGACGCGCTGCCACCGCCGGCCGCCTGGTATGAGGGCACGTGCCTGGACGCGGCCACCGGCACGATCTTTCCGATCGTGAGGCTCCGGGTTTTCGGAACGCCTCCCGGTCAGGCGTTGCTGGTGGACGAGGCCGTGCGTCGGATGCGACTGCCCGCACCCGTGATCCACGTCAACCCGGCGCCGCCGGCGGCGCAGCTGGTGTTCGTGCCGGCATGGTTGTGGGTCGACTCCTCCTCGTGGGGAACCAGGTCGGCGACCGCGGCAGTGCCGGGCCTGTCGGTGACCGCGACCGCGAAGCCGGTGAAGGTGGTGTGGTCGACCGGCGACGGTGGGTCGGTGACCTGCGGCGGCGCCGGCACGCCGTGGGCGGCTGGTACGGATCCGATGGCGGCCTCGCCGGACTGCGGGCACACATACCAAAGGCCGTCCGGGTCGAGCAGCTTCACGCTGCGGGCCACGATCACATGGTCGGTGTCGTGGACGGGTGGTGGCCTCTCGGGTACCGAGCCAGCATTGACCTCGACGGCGACTGTGCCGTTGACGGTGGCCGAATCGTTGGCGGTCAACACCTCCGGAGGCCGATGAGCCATGCTCACCCGTACCCGGTCCCCCGTGGACACGCTGGCGTCGTCGCGCAACGCTCGCGCTGAGCCTTCGCGCAGCATGCTGCGATCGGGTCGCAGCCCCGTCCACATCATCGTCGGTGCCCTGCTCGTGGTCGCGTTGTCGCTGGCGTTCATGTGGACACAACTGCGGTCGGATGCCTCGGTGCAGGTTCTGGCGATGGCGCGCGGGGTCCCGGCCGGTCAGGTCATCGCGGCGGCCGACCTGCGCGTCGCGACGGTGGTGCCGGATCCCAGCGTCGCCCTGGTGGCCTCGACCCAGGCGCCGACGGTGGTGGGCCGGACCGCATCAGTCCCACTGGTGGCGGGCACGTTGCTGTCACCAGGTCAGCTGGGCCCGGCCGCATGGCCCCCGCCGGGGCAGGCGGTGGTGGCGTTGCCGGTCAAGCAGGGCCGGATCCCGGCCGGGATCACGCCGGGAGCTCGGGTGCAGGTTCTCGTCGTCGCCACGGTCACCGGCACCGACGCCGGGGCGACAGCCACGGCACCGTCGGAGCCGACCGCGACGGTGGTCGACGTGTCCAGCGAGATGGACGCATCCGGCACGCGTGGTGGTGTCGCTGCTGATGCGCTCGGCCGACGCCGGCGGCGTGGCCGCGGCCGGTGGCGACGCCGACGCTCGTGCTACTCGGGCCGGCTGGGTGATGGCGGTGCTGGTCGCGGTTGGATCGGTGAAAGGGTCGCCGGGGGCGACGACGTTCGCGTTGGCGCTGGCCGTGGTGTGGCCGCACCGATCGGTGGTGCTGGTGGAGGCCGACCCGGCCGGCGGCGACCTGGGGGGCCGCTTCGGCGTGCCGGACACGCCAGGCCTGGCGAGCCTGGTTGTGGGCACACGCCACGAGTCCGGATCGGGTCTGTGGCAGTCTCACGCGCACCGGTTGGGTGTGGGTGCGGATGTGGTGGTCGCGCCCGCCTCCGGCCGGCAGGCCCACGCGGCCGTGACCAGACTCGCCGAGCGGCCACCCGAACTGTCCGATGTGGACGTCATCGTTGACGTGGGGCGCCTCTACGACGGCGCACCCTCTTGGGGGTTGGCTTCTGGAGCTGACGCGTTGCTGGTGGTGTCGGGCACGGACGTGGCCTCGGTGGACCACACCGCCGCGATGACGAGTCAGCACACCGAGCGGGGCGCGGATGTCGGTGGTAATGGTCGGCGACGGCCGCTTCACCCTCGCGGAGCTGGTCGACGTACTCGGGGTTCGGGTGGCGGTGACCGTCCCGACCGACCGCCGCACGGCGGCCGTGTTGAGCGGTTCGGGCCGGGCCGGGCGGGGTTGGACCAGGTTTGGTGTGCCGGCCGCCGCCCGCGCCGTCGCCCTGGACCTGCAGTCAGACGCGACAGCGTCGGCCCGGCCGCGCCATCACCCGACGTCGGGTGACCCGGCTGCGGCGCCGCTGATGGCGGAGCGCGGGGTGCGATGAACGGCCTGGGAGCGTTTCCTGCCGGCGCGCTGTCCTCACCCGATGGCTCGGGCGAGGCCGGTGTGATTGCGGCGATCCGAGCCGAGGTGCGCCAGCGGCTGGCCGCCCACGCGGTCGGTGGATCGTTGCCGGTGGCGCAGCGTCGGGAGCTGGTGGCACGGTATGTGGCCGAGGCGTTGGACGCGCATGCGCGGGCGGCATTGGCGGACGGGCGGGCGCCGTTGTCCGCGGCGGCGGAGGCGCGGGTCGGGCAGGCGGTCACCGACGCGCTGGTCGGGTTGGGCCGCCTGCAGCGGCTGCTGGAGCACCGGGGCGTGGAGAACATCGACGTCAACGGGTTCGACAATGTATTCGTCGCCTACACCGACGGGCGCGTCGAACGCTCCAAGCCGGTGGCCGACTCCGACGCCGAGCTGGTTGCGATGATCCGCGCCTATGCGGCCGAGGCGGGCATGGCCGGCGACGGCGAGGGTGAGGAACGCCGCTTCGACCGGGGCGTGCCGCGTCTGTCGCTGCGACTGCCGGACGGGTCGCGCCTGTTCGCGGTGATGTCGGTGTCCAAACGACCGTTGGTGTCGATCCGTCGGCACCCGTTGATGGACTACAGCCTCGACGACCTGGTCGCCAACTCCACGATGACCGCGCCGCTGGCGGCGGTCCTTGCCGCGATCGTGCGGGCCCCCTTCAACGTCGTGATCTCTGGTGGTGCCAACACCGGCAAGACACAGACGTTGCGCGCCCTGGCCAAAGCCATCCCGGCGCGGGAGCGGCTGGTCACCATCGAGGACGCGTTCGAGCTCGACCTCGACGCCGACGAGCAGGCGCACCCGAACGTGGCCGCGCTGCAGGCGCGGGAACCCAATATTGAGGGCCAGGGGGCGGTGGACATGGCCGAGCTGGTGCGGTGGGGGCTGCGGATGAACCCGCACCGGGTCATCGTCGGCGAGGCTCGCGGCGCCGAAGTCATCCCCCTGCTCAACGCCATGAGCCAAGGCAACGACGGATCGCTGGCGACCATTCACGCCTCGTCGTCGCGGCAGGCGTTCACCCGCCTGGCCACCTACGCGGTCCAGGCACCGGAACGGCTCAGCTTCGAGGCATCGGCCATGTTGATCGGCGGCGCGGTCGACTTCGTGATCCACCTTGCCTGGTCCACCGACGGCCGGCGGGTCGTGTCCTCCATCCGAGAGGTGACCGGGGCCGACGGGCGGGAGGTCATCTCCAACGAGGTGTATGCGCCGGGACCGGACCTGCGGGCGGTGCCGGCCACCCCGATCCGCGCCGACACCCTCGACCGGCTCGTGGCGGCCGGCCTGGATGTGCGGCAGCTGTCCGAGCAGGGTTGGTGAATGCCGTGGCCGTGCTCGCGTCCGTGTTGGGCGCCGGCGTCGCCGCCGGGCTCCTGCTCATCGCGTACGGGCTGCGCCGGATCCCACGCGGGCAACCGTCTCGCCGCCCGGCGCGGTTGACGCGCGAGCAGGTGATGCGGCTCGCGGCCTGCCTCGCGGCAGCCGCCGCGGTGGGTCTGCTCACCCGGTGGCCGGTCGGTGCCGTCCTGGCCGGGGTCGCCGTGTGGACGTTGCCGCGTTTTCTTGGCGCCGACCGCGCCCAACAGACAGCGTTGGCGCGGACCGAGGCGGTGGCGGCGTGGGCGGAGATGCTGCGGGACAACCTGTCCGCCGCGGCCGGGTTGGAGCAGGCCATCATTGCCGCCGCCGACGTGGCACCCGCCGCCATCCGCGACGAGGTCACCCAGCTGGCGGCCGCGATCCGGGCCGGGATGCGCCTGCCCGAGGCCCTGGTCGCCTTCCGCGACCAGCTCGCCGACCCGACCGCCGACCTGGTGGTACGGGCCCTGGCCCAGGCCGCGCACCGCCAGGCCAGCAAACTCGCCGACCTGCTCACCGAGCTGGCCGAGGTCGCCCGCAAACGGGCATCGGTGCGGCTGCGGGTGGCCGCCGGCCGAGCCCGGGTACGCACCTCGGCACGGGTGGTCACCGCCACCACCATCGTGTTCGCCACCGGCTTGGTGGCGTTGAACCGGCCCTACCTGTCCGCCTACGACACCGCGACCGGCCAGCTCGTGCTCCTGCTCATCGGCGGCCTGTTCGCCGCCGGGTTCGCCGGCCTGACCCGGCTCGGCCGCGTCGGCGACACCCCCACACCCGTACGCCTCGACGTGGACCACAAAGGACAGTCATGATCACCGCTGGGTTGTTAGGCGGCGGGTGTTGGGCTCGGCCTGACCTTGCTCACCTACGGGGTGTGGCCGCCACGGCTGACGCTGGCGCAGAGCCTCGCCGTGCTGCACCCCGACCCGACGTCTGGCTCTCTGCCGGTGGGTCTGACCGGATCGGAGGGTGGTTGGGCCTCCCGGCTCGGCCGGTTCGGCGTGCCGCAACTTGGCCGGCTGGGGCTGCCGCGCGCCCGCACCCGCGCCGACCTGGCCGTGTGCGAACGCGACCCGGCCCGCCATCTGGCCGAGCAGGTCACCGCCGCTGCCGTGGGACTCGTCCTGCCGCTGGTCGTGGCCGCGACGCTGGCGCTGGCCGGTGTCGGCCTCGGCGTGCTCATCCCGGCGTGGGCGTCGCTCCTGCTCGCCGCTGGTGGACTGTTTCTGCCCGAGCGGGCCCTGTACGCCGAAGCCACCCGCCGGCGAGCGGAGTTGCGCACGGCATTGTCTGGCCTGCTCGACCTGGTCGTGGTCGGCCTGGCCGGCGGTGCCGGGGTCGAGCAGGCGTTGCGCGACGCCGCCGACACCCCGCATACCTGGGGCGAACACCGGCTACGCCAAGCCCTGCACGCCGCCCAGCTGGCCCGCGTCCCACCCTGGCACACCCTCGGCCAGCTCGGCGCCGACACCGACGTTCCCGCCCTGACCGAACTCGCCGCCGCGCTGTCGCTGGCCGGGTCGGAAGGCGCCCGGGTCCGGGCCACGCTGTCCGCCCGCGCAGCCAGCCTGCGTGAGCACGAGCTGTCCGACGCCGAAGCCGCCGCCGCGTCGGCGACCGAGCGGATGAGCCTACCGGTGGTCGCGTTGTTCGGCGGGTTCCTCGTTTTCATCGGGTTCCCTGCCCTCCAAGCCGTCCTCCAAGCCCTCCAGTGAGCCATCAAGCAGAGGTGGTCCATCATGTTGCTCGCCCTCTACGCGCGCCTTGTGTTCGTCGCGGCCCGCGTCCGCGCCCGCTTCGACCAGCTGCGCCGTGAACCCGACGCCGGCTACAGCACCGAAGCCGTCGTCGTCATCGCGCTGCTCGCCGCTGCGGCCATCACCATCGTCGCCATCATCGTGGCCAAGGTCACCGCCCGGGCGAACTCGATCAACCTCGGTCCCTGAACCGGGCCGACTCATCCAAACCAACGGGCACTTTCGATGAATGTCGATAGAGCGGGCTGGCGGGCAGTCGGGCGGGTAGGTGGCTGGAGTTGACCGGATGCGTTGAGAGGCAACGATGAGCAGGGTCCACGGGTACACGTCCACCACGGCGAGCGTTTCGGGCGGTATCGCGCCACCGGTGCCTCGGCGCCCACGCGCGCCGCGACCGACCTGGCGTCGGAACGCGGTGGGAGGCGCGGCGTCACCGCGCCGACCGGGACGCAGGGTCGGCCAGCGTCGAGCTGGTGATCGCCACACCACTTGTGGGACTGCTCCTGCTGTTGATCGTGCAGTTCGGGGTTTGGGCTCACGCCACCCACATCGCGCAGGCCGCCGCGAACATCGGTCTGCAGTCGGCCCGCGCCTACCGCGGCAGCGCCGCCGACGGCGACGCCGCCGCCCGGCAAATACTCGACCAGTCGGCCGGCTCCATCCTGTCGAGCAGGTCAGTGGCCGTCACCCGCACCGCGACCACCGTGACCGTCACGATCACCGGCACCGCAACCACCGTGGTTCCGGGTATGCGCCTACCGGTCACGGTAACGGTCACCGGACCGGTCGAACGTGTCGTCGCCCTCGCGACAGAATCCACAGTGGATGCCGGTGGGTAGCGTGGCGACCCGATACTTTCGTGATACACGCACTCGTCGGTGGCGTGGCGATGCCGGGTCGGCCACGGTGGAACTCACCGTTCTGGTCACGCCGCTGTTCGTGGTGCTGCTGCTGTTCGTCGTCCTGTGCGCCCGTACCGCCAGCGCGAAGATCGACGTGAACGCCGCCGCGTCCGCCGCGGCCCGCGCCGCCTCGATGTCCCCGTCCCCGGCCGCCGCCCGGACCGCGGCCACCAACGAGGCGGCGCTGAGCCTGGCCGGCCAGTCGATAACCTGCGCCCGCCTTGACGTCGCCGTCGACACCGCAAGGTTCGTCCGCGGTGGCCAGGTCAGCGTGAGCGTGGGCTGCACGGTGTCGCTGTCTGATCTCGGCCTGCTCGGCGTCTCGGCGACCAGAGTCGTCTCCGGTAACGCGACCGCACCGATCGATGTCTATCACCAGGTTGCGCCATGACCGGGCTCGCCGCGCTCAAGGCCGCGATACGCCGCGACCAGGGGCAGGTGTCCGGCTTCGCCGTCATCATGGTCGTCGCGATGCTCGCCGTGGCCGGGCTCGTGTTGGACGGCGGTCTGGCGGTGTCGGCGAAGGTGCGCGCCATCGACATCGCCCAGGGCGCGGCCCGGGCCGGCGCGCAACACCTCGACCTGGCCGAATACCGCCGCACCGGACTGGTGCGCCTCGACGTCGCCGAGGCCACCGTCGCTGCGCAGGGGTGGCTGTCCGCCGCGTCGGCCACCGGCACCGTGACCACCACCACGCAGCAGGTCCGGGTGGAGGTCACCGCCGCCTCCACCACCCAACTGCTGCGCGTCGTCGGCGTCGGCACCATCACCGTCCACGCCACCGCGACCGCGATCGCGGTCCGTAGCGACACCGGATGAACGGAAGGAGCATCGTATGCGCGCCATGACCGCCTGGGCGGCACGGGCGGGTCCCCGGCTGGCCGCCGGCGCCGCCCTGCTGCTCATGCTCGCCGGCGTGCCGACCGGGCTGGCGGCCATGCTCGGCTGGCCGCTGCCCACGAGCGTGCCCAGCACCCAGGCCGGCTGGGAGCAGCTGCTCACCGCACCCATCCCCGACACGGCGATCCTCCGCCTCCTCGGCATCGCCGCGTGGCTGCTGTGGGCCATGTTCGCCCACGCGGTCTGGATCGAAGCCCGCGCGGCCTTGCACGGGGTACGCGCCCCTGGGTCACGGAACCCCTTGCGCGTGTTGGCCGCGTTGCTCGTCGCGATCATCGCGTTGGGCTGGGTCGCGACCGCCGCCCCCGCGGCCACGCCGGCCGCCGCAGCGACCGCGCCGCCGTCGCGGGCACCGGCCGTGGCCGCCGTCGCACTGCCGGCCGGGACCGCCACCCTTCTTCTACCCCGCCCGAGCCAGCCGGTGCCAGCGCAATCGGGGGCACAGCCGGCCCCGACATTGCCGGCCGGGCCGGCGGTCCTCGTCGTCAACGGCTGCCCCCACGTGTACACCGTCGCGAAGGGCGACACCCTGTGGCACATCGCGGACAAGTGCCTGGGCGACCCCACCCGCTGGCCCGAAATCTGGCAGCTCAACGAAGGCCGCTTCTGGCCCGCCGTGTCCGGCTACAAGACCCTCGACAATCCTGATCTCATCTATCCACGATGGACACTCACCCTGCCGGCCGACGCCACCGCGCCGCCCGGAGTCCCAGCCCGCCGAACCGGCCACACCCCCGACCACGGTCGCGCCGACCACGCCCGCGCCCGGCGCTGCCACCGCAACGCCGACGCCGGCGGCCACCCCGACCGCCAGCCCTACGGTCACAGCGACCGCGTCGTCCACCGGCTCCACCACTTCGAGCATCGACCCGGACGATGGTGTCGTCGGTCTGCCCACCCCCGTCCCGAGCGCCACCGCCAACCCATCCGCATCCAACGGTGCCACCCCCACGCCTTCCGGGTCCGTGTCCGCGACCGGTTCAACGACCAACCCACCCAGGCTTAACGCGACGCCGACAGCCGCGCCCATCGGAGACGAACATGGCGTCGGTCTCGACGACGGGTCCTGGCTGCCCTGGACCGTCGTCGCCGCGGCGATCGCCGCCATGGCCGTGGTGTGGCTGCACCGGCGCCGCCGCTACATCCCCCGCCCGATGGACGGCACCGCCGCCGACGAGCGGCCCGAACCCGCCGCGCCCCCGTCGACGGTGCGACGCCTGCAGCACTCATGGCGCGTACGGCCCAATGGCCTCCGCCATCGAACCCCACACCGTCGATCTGCCTGCCGCTGTCGAGCCGACGGTCGAGGTGCCGCCGGTGCCGCCCATGGATCCGCTGCCGGTCGGCGGACTGGGCTTGACCGGCCCTGGGGCCGAGGCCGCCGCCCGCGGGGCGATGGTCGCCGCCCTCGCCGCCGGCGCCCCGACCGACCCGGACGCGCACACCACGGTCATCATCCCGGTCGACACGATGATGACGCTGCTCGGCGCAGACGCCATAGCGCTGGGAACGTGGCACCGGCTGCGGGTCACGCCGGACCTCGACACCGCCCTGACCGTGCTCGAGGAGCGGCTCCTGCACGCCGCCCGCGTCCTCGACGACCACAACGCCGCCGACATCGCCGCGTTGCGCGCGGCAGCGCCGGCCGAGGAGCCGCTCCCGCCGATGCTGCTCATCGCCGACACCCCACCGGCCGGGGCGCGGGTCCGGGCGCGCATGGTGCTCGGCCTGGGCACCGGTGTCGAGGTCGCCGCGCTGTTGCTCGGCGAATGGGTCCACGGGCCGACCGCCGCCGTCGACACCGACGGCACCTGCCGCCGCCAACCCGGCGACGACGGCGTAGCGCCGGCCCGGATGCCGGTGCTGGACACCGCTGCCGCCGTCGACCTGCTGCGGACCCTGCGGGAGGCCCACACCGGCGAAGCGACCGCACCAGCCGCGCCCGAGCCGGCACCAACCACCACCGCGTCCGTGGTCCACAACGACGAAAAGGCCGACGATGCGCCGGACATCGGCGACGACAGCAACTCGTCGATGCCCGCAAACCAAGAAAGGGCAACCATGGCGCCGGACGTCGGCGACGACGGTGGCGTCGATGGACCCGTGAACGACGCAGCCGCCACACCGTCGCACGACCAGCCGGTCCGCGCGCAGGTACGGGTGCTGGGTCCACCCCGCATCGTCGATCAGCCTCTCCAGGAGGTGGTGCGCTCCTCGTCGATCGAGCTCATGGTGTACCTCGCCGTGCATGCCGACGGCGCCCACCCCGACCAGATCATCGAGGACATGTGGATCGGAGTCCGGCCCCGGCTGGCGGCCTCCCGGATGCACACCGCGGTGTCCAACCTGCGCAAGCTTCTCGCCGGCTCGGTCGCCGACACCGTGGCCGAGGCCGGGGACTTCGTGGTCAAGCAACACGGCCGCTACCGCCTCAACCCGGCGCTGGTCGACGTCGACCTGTGGCGGCTGCGGGCGGCCCACACCGCGGCCCGTGCGGCGGGCGGGGACGCTTCCCGGCTGCAGGCGTTGCGCGACGTGTGCGAGCTGTACACGGGCGCGCTGGCCGCCGACGAGGCGTACGAATGGATCGAACGGCACCGCCAAGGTGTGCTCAACCTCGCCATCGACGCCCACACCGCCCTGGCCACCGCGCTCGCCGACCCAGACCCGGCGCGGGCCGCTCAGGTGCTGCAGACCGCGGTCGACCACGATCCGCTCAACGAGCACCTGGCCCAGCAGAGCATGCGCGCCTACCATCGCCTCGGTGACCTGGACGCCATCCGCGCCGTGCTGCGCCGGTTAGCGCTCGCCCTCGACGAGATCGGCGCCGAACCGTCGGTGGAAACCGCTGACCTGGCAGACCAGCTCCGCCGCGACCTGATCCGCCGACCCCGCTGACCGGCCGTACGACGGCATCAGCTGATCGGCCGGTACGCCGGCGCTGACCCTCGAACCGAATCCGCGACGCTACTACGACAAGAAACGCGCCGACGGGCAAGCACCACACAGCGACGATGCTCTGCCTTGCCCGGCGACGGCTGAACGTTATGCACGCCATGCTGCGCGCCGGCAGCCTCTACCGGCCAGCCAGCGAGATCGCCTCTGCATAGACCGCGGCCCGCCGGCATTGACCCCCCAAGCGAACGGTTGAGGAAGTATGGTCGTCGCGCTTGGGACCAGGCGTCGGTCGAGTTTGATCTCCCGCACACCGGCAGATCCGCGCGTTTACGTTGATCTCCTTCGGGTTAATCCGAGGCTTTGCAGCGCAATGGCGACGAACCCGCGGGGCGCACGGTCCCAGCCGGGCATGGTTGGCAGATCGCCGACGTGGTCGATCAGGATCGAGGCTGCGGTGTCCGGGAGTCCGGTGCCGAGGCGGTAAGCCAAAGCGATCGCGGCGGTGACGGCAACCAGCTGAGCGCGGCGACCGCGGCGAGGTCGTGCGGGGTGCGCCACAGCGCCGCTTTGATGTGGACAATCGAGGGATGGCTGACGAGAGTCAAGACCGAACCGAAGAAGATGAAAGCGGACTCCAGGACACCGAGGACGATCGCCAGCGGGCGATCGATTTGGCGGCTGGTATGGCTGCTGCGGTGGTCGGAGGGGGCGCTGCGTTGCTGATGGGCCCGTTGGGCCCGCTCGTTGCCTTCCCGCTGTCTGGAGCGGCGGCCTTGGCCGCGCAGGGAGTCGTGAAGAAGGTTTCCGCCCGCCGCGATGAGAACCTGATGCGATTTCATGATCTGCTTGCGGAGGGATACGGTGCTCCGATCGCCGCAGTGTTCGTTGAAGCTCAATCGGATCCGCGCAACGCCGAGTTGCTCGCGCAGGCATGGGAGTACGCGGCGAGGTCGCTCGACGACCGGAAGCTCGCCGCCCTTGCCAGAGTGGTCTGCATCGTCGCAGCACGCCTGGCAGGTTTGGGATTGATCCAAACTCTTCCCGGCACACGCCGCATCGACGTGACGGCATTCGGCGAATTGTGTTACCAGCACGTTCTCAGCCACCTTCCGCCGAACGACTGACGTGGTCGTCGACAGGCAGGCCGGACGCGTCATGGGGCGTCCTGCCTGCGCTTGGCGTTGACCTCGGCGGAGCTGTCGCCTTCGGCGATGCGGGCGTCGTAATCGATGGTCGTGTTGTCGGCATACCGTGTACGCGCAGTGCGGCCTCACTGCGGCCTACGCCGATCAGGACGTCCCGGTACCGGTCGACCTGCTCTCGGTCCGCCGGCCTTCTTCGCCTCGCAGCGGCGAGGAGAGCCCCGGCATAGCAATCGACGCCGCCGACATGGGACTCCCGATCTCGCCGAGTTCAGTGCATCCGTGTTGATGTAGGGCGGCCGGCCGAACCCACGACCGGCGAATGTCGGCGCCTCAGTTGGTCGCACCTTCATCGACGGTCGCCTGCTGCGGCGCAGCTTGGTGAGGAGCGGTGTGAAGCTGTTCATGGCGCGATCGGTCGTCCGTGGCCTGGGCGCATCCATGACCTAAGCCCGATACCGTCACGCATCGATGGCGGCGGGAGCCGCGGCTGGCTCGACATGATAATGAAGTCGCCTTCCGAAGTAGGCCCTTCCATCAAGAACTCGAAGCCGCCGGACTGCTGAGTGAAGGTTCCGCTGATCACCAGGGGCGCGCCAATCGAGTCTGGCGTAAGGATCCACGGCGTGAATGCGGCTGGCACCGTGACCGTATTGCCGCCGAGCAGCGCGGAGGCTTGCCTGACGTCGTATGGCTCGTACCTCGTGTGGACGTGGGGCGACCCACGCTGGATCGTGGTGATAAGGCAGTCCCTACCGACCGTTGGGTCGTGCGGCGGGAGCGATCGGAGGATTTCCACGAGCGCGGCGGCCGTTTGCTCTTTGCTGCGAATTGCATCCGGAAGGCGGCTGCGGAGCAACGCCTGCGCCTTCTTCTGCGATCGTCCCAACGCCCGGAACAAGAAATGGCGCCCAGATTCCCAGCCCCAGCGCCTCCTCGACATGACCGCCCGGTAGGCACCGCCCGACTGGTCCTTTGCGATCTTGCCGACGGTTGGCCATGCCGGATCCTTAGGGTTCTGCCAGCGCAGCCCGACGTAGTCGATGGCCAGTGTGTTGGTGATCTTTCCGGACTTCAACGCCTCGCTGAGCCGATCAGCGACGAGGGTCAGATGCTCGGTGAGGAACCGGTCTGGCACGCCGCGCCCGAGTTGGTGGCCAAAGTTGGGACGAACTTGATTGGTCCCCAACGGTCGACCTGCGAGCGTCCTTGCGATCCAACCGTCGGTCACGGCGTTGGCGATATGTGCCGTTCCGGCGTAGGCCATGCTGATCAGACCGTCGCGGGCGAGCAGTACCACTGCCTTGTTTGCGACAGGATCTAACGGTTCGTATCGGCCTTCGTCCTTGACGGTCACCAGACGATCGCTAACCTGCAGGGCATAGTCCGCGTGGACCACCGAGAGAATGATCGTCAACGGGGACGCGCCCGTGGGTCGGTCGTTGTCCGCACGGACGGAAATCGTACGCCGCTCGCGGCTTCTGCCGTTGCGTCAGTCGGCGGAACTCGAAGTTCGTACGTCCGGTGCCTGACCGGGAACCGCTCGCTCACCGCGGTTACGATCACCTTCAACTCGCAATCGACGGTGCCGGAGTCGGGCGGGCCGCTCGGGCCAGCGGGAACATCCGCCGAATTGAGGACGTTCAGCGAGTGCCTGCTTATGGCACGCCCGCGTGCGCATCCGGACATCGACGATCGCTCGCGTGTACCTAGCCGAACGTTGACCTCTTCTCGTATGGTGCGAGGTCGCCGGCTCGGCGTGTTTCCGTTGGCAGCCTCCGGCCCGGCTACAGCACCTCTACCCGCGGTAACTGCGCGGTTGTCGGTACGCCGGTGGATACTGCCCGGTATGGCGAGCTTCAAGGACCAGGACCTGACTGATGCCGAGTTCCGCGAGTGTGACTTGACCCGCGCTCGTCTGATCGGGGTGGTAATGCAGGACGCTGTGATCGACGGGCTGGTCACCAATCTGGTGGTCAACGGAGTCGAGGTGACGTCGTACGTCGAAGCCGAGCTTGACCGCCGGTATCCGGTGCGGCTGCTGCTCCGCTCAGCCGATCCGGCGGACCTGCTGCAGGCTGTCCGGCAGCTGCGGGCCGGCTGGGCGGAGACGATCGAGCGGCTGCGAGCGATGCCCAGGGGTTCGGAGCAGCAGCGCGTCGGCGGCGAATGGTCGGCGGTAGAGACCCAGCGCCATCTGGTGTTCGTGCACGACTCGTGGTTCCGCCGCTGCTGTCTGGGATCGACCGAGCCGTTCACCGCGATCGGGTTGGCGTCCGAGTTCGTCCCTGACCAGGAGGAGCAGGGCCTGGACCGAGCGGCGGCCCCCAGTCTCGACGAGGTGCTGGCCGCGCGAGACGTGCAAGGCGCTGAGCTAGAGCGTTGGCTGTCGACGGTGACGACCGATCAGCTCTCGGCGCCCGCGCCATTGCCGGCAGGCCCGGGTTGGCCGCCGTATGCCAGGGGAAAGTCGGTGCTGGAGTGCGTTCAGGTGGTACTGGACGAGGAGTGGGCGCACCACGGTTTCTGCGTTCGTGACCTCGATCTACTCGGATCATGACCCTCGCCACGAGGTTGCGTGCGACTAGCAGGGAGTCACTCTCAAGCAGCCGAATGGCGCGTGGTCTTGCAGCTGGCGAACGCCCAGATGTGCACGTACGGCGAGCTGGGCGGCCTCACGGGTGACGGTGATCGGCTCGTCGTGCGGTCGGTCGGAGTAGCCGGCAACCCCAGCCCAGGGCC
Organism: uncultured Actinomycetota bacterium; assembly: GCA_963803345.1. Taxonomy (GTDB): domain Bacteria; phylum Actinomycetota; class Actinomycetes; order Mycobacteriales; family Micromonosporaceae; genus CAWDLX01. The sequence continues at coordinate 415,193 of CAWDLX010000020.1, read as the reverse complement.
GATCGTCGTCTCGTGGCAAGTCTGTCCGATCGGTGAGCCATTCGGCGGGATCCGGTGCGGACGTGGAACGTGGGTTAGGGTCGACTTCCCAGTTCGATCAAACCAGGGATGGTGGCATGGCCAGGGAACTCGTTACCAAGCTTGTGGACGACCTCGATGGTGGGGCCGCTTCGGAGACCGTGACGTTTGGCCTTGATGGCCAGCTCTTCGAGATCGACCTCTCGGCGAAGAACGCCAAGAAGCTGCGCAGCGAGCTGGCGATCTTCATCGAGCATGGCAACCGCGTCGACGCCCGCACCGCCCGCGGCGCCGGTCGCCGCACCGCAGCGGGAAGCACTGGGCAGAACCGGGCCATTCGGCAGTGGGCGCAGGCGAAAAGTTACGACGTCGCGGGCCGGGGCCGCCTGCGCCAGGACATCGTTGACGCGTTTCACCAGAAGGCCGGGCGCTGAGCGATCACCACCGCTCGACGGCTCTGAGCACGGCAGCCCGGACCTTCGTTGCAACACCGCGAGGTCCGGGCCAGCCACCAAGCAACCACGCGGCACATCAGACGGTCGACGCAAGCAAATCGCCCGTCACGCCGCCCTGGTCAGGGCCGCCACCGTGTGGCATTTCTCGAGCTTTGATCGTCGCGCGACCAGCGGCAGTTGAGGAAGATCAAGAATGCGCCGAGGAGAGGGTGCGCGCGAGGTGCGCCGCACGCACCTGCACGCGGCAAATTCGTGAGTATTGCCCGATCCTTTGGTGTATCGGCAGTGTCCGTTCTGACGACCCCGGGAGTGGAATGCTCGTGGCAGACTGTCGACTCATGGTCCGATGGTCTGGACGTGAGGCGCCGCGGCGATACGAGCAGACGAAGTCAGTACTGGCGGGAGCGGTGCTTGCTTCGTCGGCCGCCGTTGCCGTGTTCCTAGGCGTCTATGCGTTGGCGTCGGCAGTCCTGCCGTTCCTATTGACGTGGATTGACCAGTTCGCGGCCATTCCGCTGCTACCCGAACTGGCCGGAGAGATCAGGACCGCAGGCGCAGTGGGCCTGGGCGCCGCCGCCGGTGGCGTCACCCTCCGCCTAGTGTGGCGCGCGCTCCGAGGTCCGACTCGACCAGGCATCGCCCTCCCAACTGCAGGGGAAGTCGCCCTCTTCGCTGCTGATCAACTCGCGAGACGGATCAAGTGGGCGAGGGACAAGGAGGCAGCCGATCGTGGCCTCACGCATTCGGCGCTGCCCATTCGTTGGCGGTGGACGGAGGAAAACGTCGTCGGCCCGCCCGAGCAAGCTGTTGGAGTGCCAGGCGCCTTAGGCTTCCGTCCATTACCCGGTCTCGAGGCTATAGACGAGACGACCCTGACAGGCGGGGGCCTTGAGGAGTTGGTCCACCTCTACGGCGCACTGAACTATGGACGGTTGGTCGTGATCGGGCCCGCCGGCGCTGGCAAGACAGCCGTCGCCATTCTACTATCGATTAGGGCACTGAACCTACGCAACGGTGAAGACGGCCAGGTGGTCAGAAGCGATCCTGTTCCCGTGCCAGTCATGTTAAATGCGACCGACTGGGACCCACGTCGTGAAGCTGTCAATGACTGGGTCGCCAGGAGGCTACAAGCTGATCATCCCTTTCTCGTAGAGGCGCCCTATAATAGGAATACACCAATCTCGCTTGTAGAAAATGGCCATGTCGCGCTAATCGTGGATGGCTTCGATGAGACTCCACCCGGACTAAGGGAGAGCGCAATCAAGGCGCTAGACGGGGTAGCGTTTCGGCTTACCGTGCTGAGCAGGTTAACTGAATTCGCAGACGCCGTACAGAACTGGCACCTACGCGGAGCGGCAGCGGTAGAGCTGCTCCCGTTGACGGCATCGGATGTCGAGCAGTATTTGACGGCCAACCAAATGCAGCAGCTGACGCCTTCTTGGAGGTCCTTCATTGAGAGCGTCCATCGTGAAAGCGTAGTGTCGAAGGCGTTGAGTTTGCCGTTTCTGGTCAGCGTCGTGCCGGACTCGTTCGGCACCATGGACAAGGTCGACCAGTTCTTTGATCCCACGAACTACTATGACGAGGACGAAGTGGCCACAGCAGTCCTCGGCAGGTTCCTGAACAAAGTATACGAGCCGAGGCCACGACAACGAAGAGCCGCAGCCAACCAACATGCCGAGCCGCCTGTACCCTCACACGGCTTGGCGAAGGCGCAAAGATGGTTGTCATTTCTGGCCCGAACAATGTACCTCGGCTCCCAGCCGACAAGATTTGCATGGTGGGAGTTGCGCGGCGTCGTGCCCGCCACACTTGGCGCATTGACGGTGGGATCCATCACCTTAGCAGTCGGTTTAGCTGGGCTCGGTGTATTCAAGCTGGGTCTTGGCGCCGGCATTGTGACCGGACTCGCGGTCGGGCTAATTGTGCGGGTGTTGTCCAAGCAGACATCAGTGGATCTCATGGGCGGGCTCGCCGGCGGCTTAATCGGCGGGCTCGCTGGTGCCTCCCTGGGTTTTCTCCTCTCCGGGCCAACTATTGCAACGGATGGGTGGGGAGCAGTACTTGGTACGGGGCTCGCGGTCGGGATTCCCCTCGCGTGTAGCGGTGGCTTTCGTCCTGGATTGGCTGGAGGGCTCGTGGCTGGCTGGACAGCAAGGCTTGCGGAGGCGTTTGCTGGCGAGCAGGCGGTCAGTCCGCTAGGAACAGTGGTCAACTCCGTCGGAGTGGGCGTAGCAGCCGGTCTTGCGGTCCACTTTGTGGCTCAACGCGGGCCGGCACCCGGCCGAGGCTGGTCATGGCTAGGGTGCGCGTGCGGTGTAGGCGCTGGAGCGATCATGGGGTTTGGCGTCTGGCTGCAGGCCGGAGCCGCTGGTGGACTGAGCGTCGGCGGCCTGGGTGCAGTCGCGGGAGCGCTTGTTGGGGGCCTGGGGAACAAGCCGCCGACTCGCGACGAAACGGAGCCGCTAAATCCACGAATGTCGCTAGCCCAAGATTGGTCAACCTTCCGTTCAGTCGCCTTAAGGTATGGACTTGCGGTGGGGCTGGTCGCAGGCGCTGCAATCGCGCTGGAACCGAAACCATCCGACGTACAGCCTCACGGAGTCATGATCGGCATCCTCGCCGGAGTCGCCATCGCCACGCCGGTTGGGTTGGTAGGAGCCTTTGTAAGTTCTTCCTGGGGCAGTTTCACCCTCGCAAGGTTTTGGCTCGCCCTGTCGGGTCGCCTCCCCTGGCGCTTAATGAGTTTCCTAGATAACGCCTACGACTTGCAGGTACTAAGGCAGGCCGGAGCATGGTACGAGTTCCGGCACGAAAGGCTTCAGCGTTACCTAAACCCGGCGCCCCTTGTGGCGCGAGCGCGTCCCTCTGGGCAGAGAGTAGTAGCCCTGCCGCCAGTCGTTAAGGAGATTGATGGCTGACTGGATCGTCGCCGCAACATCGGTGGTGCCTCGCGACGGCACGGTGTTGGTGTCGACGTCGCCAAGCCGCCAAGGTGCCTCCAGCATCTTCCACAGGGGGCGTGGGCGGTGCCGTCGATGATGACGGCGTCGTAGCCGGCGAGCAGGTCGCTGATTCGCTGCTGGTGGCGCCACCGGTGGCCGTGGTCGTGGACGCGTTGCGCCGCGTCGTTGAGCAGGGCGTGGGCGACGGTGTGGTGTAGTCCGGTGATGACGAGTTCGGGGGCGTCGACTTCGGTGAGTCCGACGGTGTAGGCGTAGGCCGCTTCGTCGGCGTCGGGCACGACGGCGGTGATGGCCCAGCCGACGACGGCGATCGCGAGGTCCTGCTGGGCAAGGATCTGCCAGTGCTGCTCGTGCATGGTGTCTCCTTCGGTTAGGCGTTTTCGAGAGCGGTGATGGCGGCGTCGGCGATGTAGCCGATGGCTTCCAGCGGATCGGCGACGGTGATGGTGGTGGTGTCGTCGAAGGTGTGGCCGGACAGGTCGGCGGGGCGCAGCCACAGCACGGCGCAGCCGTTGTGGTGCAGGGTGGTGATGAGCCGTTGCGCGGGGTCGATGTCGGGTAGGTCGCCGTCGGAGACGACCGCGACCATGCGCAGGGTGTGCCGGCTGCGTAGGTCGAGCAGGTGGTCGGCGAGTTTGATCGCGGCGATGAACGCGGTGGTGCCGCCTCGCGCGGCCATGTCCTTGACCTGGGCCGGACGGTGTCGGGGTGGGAGCAGGAGCGTGGCCTGGTCGGCGAAGGCGATGGTGGCCACGGTGGCGTGGTTGCGGTGGGCGGCGTGCGCGAAGGTCCAGCTCGCCGAGGACAGGGGTCTCATGTAGGAGTGCATGGAGCCGGAGGTATCGACCAGGATGGCCAGTCGCAGGTCGGGTTTGGGTGGCGGCAGTTGGGTGCGGCGCTGCCAGGGGGTGGCGGTGGGGATGGTGCCGGCGGCGATCTGGGCGTCGACGGTGATGGCGTGGCGGGTGCGCAGCCGTCCCGGCGGGATCGCGGTGGGGCGGGTGGCTGGCTCGGTGTGGTGGGCGCGGGCCTGGGCGAGGCGGGCGGCGAGGGTGCGCGCGGCGCGTTGCTCGTCGGGCGTGGGATCCCGCTCGGTCCACAGGGCCGGGGCGGGGTGGGCGGCGTCGAGGTGGCGGGCCGTGTATGCGGCCGGGGTGAGGCCGGCTTGGGCGGCGAGGTAGTCGGTGATCGCCGCGGCGAGGCGGCCGGCGAACTGGCCCGGGTCGGGGGCGGGCGTGTCGGGAGTCTGGTTGGGGTCGATGCCGAGGATTCGGCACCACTGCCACGCCAGTCCGATCATGGTGGGGGCGTCGGTGTCGTCGGTGATCTGGGCCTGACGCCATACCTCGCGGAGCTGGCGCAGGCGGTCCCGGCCGAGGAGGGTGGTGACCGCGGCGCGGGCGGCGCGGGTCTGTTTGGCGGTGAGGATGCGGGCGTCGACCCGGGCCAGCAGCAGGCCGGCGAGTTGGCCGGCGTGCCACGGGTCGTCGACGGGTGCATCGTCGGCGGTGAGCAGGGTGGTGACGGTGTGGTGCAGCCAGCGCCGGTCGGCGCGGCGGCGTTGGCGCTGTTGGTTTTCCGCCCGGGACTCCTCGAGCAGGTCGGCGGCGGCCGCGACCACGGGTGGGGTGCCGGCGGGGGTCCGCCAGCGGCTGTGGGTGGCGTGGGCGGCTTCGTGGACGAGCAGTCCGTAGCCGGTGGGGACGAGTTGTTTGTGGTTGGCGCGCCATGGGTTGGCGATGTCGGGGTCGCCGATGTAGGTGGCGTCGACTTCGATGCGGTTGAGGTCGGGGTAGGTGCAGGCGGGTGCGCCGCCGCCGGCGCCGGGCGCGACCACGACCCGGAGGTCGGTGCGCCCGGTGAGCCGGGGTACGTGTTTGGTCCACGCGTCGCTCCACTGTTGCCAGCTCGGATCGGCGGATCGGCGCAGCGGCGCGGCGGGGTGAACGTGGGTGGTGTGGTGGGTCATGGCGGGTCTCCTGTCGGGTCAGCGCTGCTTGCCGAGGCTCAGCGCGGTGACGGTGCCGCCGAAGTGCTGGTTGAGGGCGGCGATGACGTGGGTCCGGTCGGCTTCGGGTGCGCGGCCGGCGAGGTTGGCCAGCGCGGCGGCGTGGCCGAGGGTCTTGCGGACGCGGGCGAAGCCCAGCAGTTCGCGCAGTTGCGGCGCCCAGCTGACCCGGCCGGCGTCGAGGTCGGCGTTGAGGGCGACGGCGGCGTTGATGGCGGCGGTGGGGACGCCGAGGTGGCGGGCGAGGTCCCAGTCGGTGCTGACCTCGATGTGCACGTCGAAGCGGGAGGCGAGGGCTTCGGTGAGGATGGCGCCGTGCACGCCGGGGTTGTGGCCGGCGATGACGTAGAACCCGTCGACGGCCTCGACTCGTTCGTTGCGGTAGCCGGGGATGGTGATGACCTTCCGGCCGTCCATGGCCGGGTACAGCACGGCCAGAACCTTCGGGGGGATGAGGGTGGCGTCGTCGACCAGCAGGGCCCGGCCTTCGCGCATCGCGACGACCAGCGGCCCGTAGACGAACTCGTAGCCGCCGTCGGGCGAGCGGGATGAACGAGCCGAGGAAGTCTTCGACGACGGTGTCGCCGGTGCCGGCGACGGTGAGCAGGTCGGGGAACGCGGCCTCGACCAGGGCGGTCTTGCCGGTGCCGGGCGGCCCGTAGAGCAGGACCGGGATGTGCTTGTCGCGCAGGCGTCGCAGCACGTCGATGTCGGTGGCGCCGGCCAGGCGGCGGGGGAAGTACAGCTCCCCGTTGGGTCGCCGTACCGGCTGGCGTCGCGTCGATGAGGAGCCGCTACTGGCGGTTCGTGGGGTCGGCGGTGGCAGAGTGCCCGCGGCGTCGATGCCGGCCTGGGTGACCTGGAACCGGTGGGGGCTGAGGTGGTGGGTGGCGTGGCCGGCGTCGGCCATCCGCTTGAGAGCTTCGAACACGGCCCCCGCGGACGGGGCGCCAATCGCGGTGGTGACCTCGCCGACCTTCAACACGGCGTCGGGATGGCTGGCCAGGTAGAGGGCGACCTGCCGGTAGAGCTCGCCGGAGCGGCGGGCTCCGCGGCCATCGGCCGGATCGCCGGCTGGGGCGGGATTCGGTGCGGCGGCGTTGGTGGGTGGTGGGGTGGTCATGGTGTGCCTCCTTGTCACGGAATGGCCCGTGCACCCGTCTCCGGGTGCGCGGGCGGCGGTGTGCCACGCGGGCGGAGACGGGCGGCCAGTGGACCGGCGGTGAGCCGGCCACGGGCGAACCCGTGCAGTGAGGTCGATGCATGCGGCGCGAGTCGAGGTATGCGGCGTCGCACGTTGCTGGGTTGCCGCAGTCCCGGTCGGGACGACCGGATTGGCGGACGTTGAGTGGTGGGGCGGAAACGACGACGCGGGACGCCCACAGGGTTGGAGGCGTCCCGGCCGTCCCGGGGTCTCGGCGTCGGGGTGGGTCAGGTGGCGATGGTGACGCCGAGCGCCGCTGCGGCGGCCCGTGTCGCGGTGGCGGGATCGTCGGCGTTGAGCGCCGCGTACAGCACCACGAGTTGCGCCGGTTCGGGCATCGCGGCGGTGAACGTGATCTCCCAGCCTTCCTCGCCGCCGCAATCGCGAACGAACACCGCACGGGAGGGCCGGCCGCTGTCGTCGAGGGCAACCCGCACCGGACTGTCGGTGGCGGTGAAGGTGGTGAACCCGGTCAGGTCGTTGACCGCGCCGTCGAAGCCGAGCTCGGCCAGCTCGTCGGTGAGTCGGGCGAACGGGCCAGGATCTGGTGTGCTGTCGGTTGCGGCCGGCTCGGGCGCCGCGTCGTCGGCGGCGGTTGGCTGCTGGTCCGTCATCGGGGATGGCCCTTCCTGTTGGTGGTGCTCGGGCAGCTGCCCGTCGCAGCGATGCCTGTCGTTGCCGTGCGGTTGGGACGGCGTGGACACGCATGCAACCCGCGACCGCCGTACCGATCAAGTCGTTCGCCGGCGAGCGCGGGAGTCGTTGGTTCGTGGCTCCCTTGGTTACCCGCAGCGGGCTCGGTCGTCGCCGGTCGGTCAGGTCATCGGCGGTGGCGGTCCAATCGTGGGCGATAGGCGCCTTCAGCAAGCGACCGTGTCGCGGGCGAACGCATCGGTCCAGATGCGGCGCAGTAGGTCAGAAACGGTTTGGTGGGGCGGGCTGCGCCGCGATGCGGTCGCGGCCCGCCCCGTGGTGGCGCGGTGCTGGGTCAGCTCACGTCGACGGTGACCATGGCCAGTCGCAGAACCTCGTCGGCGGAGCCGCATTCGTAGGCGGCGGCGGTGAACGTGTCGGCGGCGGCGTTGCCGACCGTGCGACGCAAGGCGGCGGCGACGCGTCCGATGACCATGAACGTGTTGCCGTCGGTGCCCGAGAGCCGGACCGAGACCTGTGGGTAGGCCGGCCGGCCCGGGGTGGGCGTGGTGGGTGCGGACATGGCTGTCCCCTTTCTGGGGTTGGAAACAAGAACGCCGGCACGCGGGGGCGTGTCGGCGGTGGTGCCACGAAGGTGGGCGCCGCGGCGCTGTTTGCTGCCGCGGTTCGAAAGATTGGCTCGTTAGGTGTTGCCGATGGGCGCGCCGACCGCGGCCATGAACGGAGCTGGGTCGATCGCGCCGGCCGAGGAGGCGTCGGAGTTCACATGGACCTCGAAGTGCAGGTGTGGCCCGGACGAGTTGCCGGTGGAGCCGACCAGGCCGATGGGTTGGCCGACGATCACCGTGTCGCCGACGTTGACGAACGGTTTGGTCTGCATGTGGCAGTAGCGGGTGATGATGCCGTCGGCGTTGGCGAGGTCGACGTACCAGCCGCATCCGATGGTCTGGTTGACGTCGCCGTCGCGGTCGCAGCCCCAGTGCCCGCCGTCGCGGGTGTGGGCGTTGCAGGCGGCGGTGAGAACGGTGCCGGCGCTGGCGGCGACGATGACGGTGTTGCGGGCGGCGCCGAGGTCTACCCCGTCGTGGCCGGGCCGGTCAGCGGTGCGGAAGCCGGACACGATGGGGGCGTGCACCGGTTGCGTCCATGGGCCCGAGGCGCCGGGAATGCAGCCGGACAGGCCGAGATCGCTCCCGCCCATGGGTGCGCCGACAGAGCTGACGAGGGTGATCGCGTCGCCGGTCCATTTGGCGTAGGCGTCGGGGTAGGCGGAGCGTTGCACGGCCTGGGCTGCGTCGGTGAGCGGCATGGTCTGCCAGCCGGCGACGGTGAGGAGCTTGTCGTAGAACTTGCCGGCCTGGTACGCGGGGTCGGCGAGTTGTTCGGGGGTGCCCCAGCCTTGTGAGGGGCGTTGCTGGAACAGGCCGATGGAATCGTGGTCGTTGGTGGCGCCGAGGTTGGGCAAGTTGTGCAGGCTCGACTCCTGCAAAGCGGTGGCGACGGCGATGACCCATCCCCACGGAGGGACCCGCTTGCGGACGCCGGCGTCGACGATGATGGCGACGTTGGTGAGTTGCTCGCCGTCGTAGCGGCCCAGCGGATCGGCTGTGGTGTCGGTGGGTGGCTGGAACGAGGCGCCGGCGCAGGCGGCGGACAGTGCACCGGAGGACGCACCGCATGAGGCGAGGGCGCCCATGCACAGCGATGAGCAGGCCGACGACGCCGGCGGTGACGATGGTGAGCGTTCTTGATTCCATAACGGCCTTCCTTCGGGCATGACGGGTCGACCGGCCAGCGCCGGTTGACAGGTCGTTTCGGGCGGGCCGGCTGTGAAGGGGTGCACGTGTGTGGTGGTCCGGGGTCACCCGCCGCCGCAGTCATTGGTGGCGGTACGGCGGCGGGGACATCCCGGTGGTCGGTGGTTCAGCGCCGGTCGACGGCAACTGCCACAACATGAGATCGGTGACGTCGGCGCGGCTGCAATGCATCCACGCTCGTCGACCCGCGGGGATCAAGTCGCGGGATGGCAGCCAGGATCGACGACGGTCATGACGGCTGGACAGCAGGGTTCAAATCGGTGTGGTGGAAGGGGAAAGGGGCGCCGGTTGCGTCCGGCAGGCAGCGATGCGCCGCCCCAGGCGGGGCGGTCCCGGCCGTCGCTGGGTCAGATCGGCTACCGCAGCCGGTCGGCGGCGCCTAGGAGCTCACTTCGCGGCGGTTGCTCATCGGAACTGCTCCCGGCCGGGTAGGTGATCCACCGTGTCACAGGTTCGACGCGCTGGTGCCGGTGCCGTGTTGTGCGGCTGTAGAGCGTGATGGCTGCTCTGGCCGTGTGGTCGGCGAGGCGGACGATGGCGTGGTCTGGCCAGAGCTGCGGTGGGTCAGGTGGCGCGAGCGGCCTGGAACCGGCGCGGCGACTCGCTGACCAGGACCGCGTCGCCACTGGTGACGAGGCGGTCGCAGGCGTTGGAGATGGCGCCCTGTGACTTGCCGTCGAGCACTTTGGACAGTTGCGTGGGTCCCAGCGGTTCGCTCGCGGCTCGCAGCGCGGCGAGGACGCCCTCGCGGAGCTGGCCTTTGCCCATGCGGCGCTGGCCCTTGCCCATGCGTGGCTGGTGTGGCGCCGGCAGGTCGGGCTCGGCGTCCACCCGCTCGGTGTCTGCGTCTGTGTCTGTGTCTGTGTCGGCGCGGCGCCAGCCGTCGGAGTCCTTGACCGCGGCGCCGGCCTCGGCGAGTTCGCGTAGCAGTCGGGTGACGGTCGAGTAGGCCAGGCCGGTGGCCTCGGCGACGACGGCGGGTGTCGCCGTGCTGTCGGTCAGGAGGGCGTCGCGGACCTTGTTCTGGTTGTCGGTGAGGTGCATGGTGCGGACTCCTTTCTGTTGGGAGGCACGGCTTCGCCCGCCGTCGGCGGGAAGGGGGCCGAGCAGTGCGGATCGGGAGTTCGGGGCGGGTCAAGCAGCGGCGCGAATGGTCCCGGCCGAGGGTGCTGGCGCAGAGGTCAGGTGCAGGTCGGTGCCGGTGCGGAGTGGATGGGCCAGGCCATGCCGAGCCCGGTGCGGGCGATATCGCGGCAGGCGGTGCGGTAGGCGTCGAGAAGTGCGGGCAAGGCGGCCTCCAGGCTGCGGGCGAAGGCGACGATTTCGGCGAGGTCGTCGGTATGGAGGCTGACACCGTGGTTGTCCGTGGCGGTCCACATCACCTCGATGGGGTCGTCGAGCAACAACCGCAGGAAACGGTGGACGATGATCTGGCTGCCGGCCTGAACCCAGGCGAGCACCAGGTCGTGGCGTAGGCCGGTGACGACTGGCAGTTCGTCGGTGTCGATGTCGTAGCCGACTTCGGCCGCGACGGCGACGAGCGCCGCGGTCAGGTCGACCGGCGGTGTTGATGGCTCGCGGAGGTGCTCCCGACCGGACGGCGCCGACGGTGAGGTGCCTGGTGAGTGCGGGTGCATGCGGTTCCTTCCCATGCGAAGTCGTTCGCTTATGGCGGCGGTGGCATCCGCTGGTTCAGGGCATTGATGTGCCTCGACGATCCACGCTTCGTGCGGGCGTGAAGTCAAGTCGCTGCCGTGAAGGCCAGTCGGTGGCGTGGGGTCTGAACTGATCGCTGTGTCACGCGGTTTGATGCGTGGAGGGGTCGCCGGATGTCCGGCGTGGTACGGGGATTCCCGGGGCCCGCCCGCGGGTTCCGAGGGCGGGCCACCGCGCGGTCACCGTCCGGCCAGAGCCGGGCTCACCGGTGCCACGTCGCCTTCGCCTTCGAGCTCCTCGATTTCCTGGACCGGGGTCCGCCTACGAGCCCGCTTGGCCGCGTTCCGCCGTCGGGTCTGAGCCGCCTTGACCGCCGCTGCCTTCCGCCGCGCCGCCACCTCCGGGTCGACCACCGGCGCCAGAGCTGCCTCCTCGACCTGCGCGACCGTGCGGGCCAGCCGGCCCAACTCGATCAACGAGATCGTGGCGACGAGCATCATGCCGTCGATGATCAACGGGTAGACGTACTGGACGTCATCGGCTTCGCCGAGCAAGCGCGCGACCGACTGCATGTGCCAGTACGACACCCAAGCGGCGAAACCGCCCACGGCGAAGGTGACGACCAGCCGAACCCCGCCGAGCACACGGCTCTGCACTGGGATCCGGCTGACCAGTTCGGTGCAGGCGAAGAGCACCAACGGCGCAAGAGCGGCCAAGGCCGCAGCCGACAGGAGCTTCCACGCGGGCTCGCTCGCGGCCTCGGGCCGGGTCAGCGAGTGGAGCACGTTGGCGGAGATCGACGTGACGATGCCGAAGAGCAGCACGCCACGGGTTCCGCGTCGCAGGCTTGCAACCTGCTTGGACGTGAAGTGGTACACGACCCCTCCAAGAATCCCGCCCGGCGACGGCTGCGCCGGGTCAAGAAACCCGGGCCGGAGTTGCACCGGCCGCACGCGGCGGGATGGAGGGGGCACTGGAGGACGGAGCGCAACGGTCAACGTCTATGAATGACGGAGTGCGGCTCGACGTCTACGGAGGACGGCGTCGTCAACGTGGAGGCACCATAACCCGAGCCGGTCCGTCGGCGGGTGGCTCCGACGAGGCAGCGGGGGCGCCAGCGAGTGAACCGGCCGATGACGCGGTGGCGACGGACGCTGATGCGAGTGGCGAGTTGCGGTACGCCTTCGGGGTGCTCGCCGATGGCCGGCGGTGGCGTGACGACACTGCCGTTGTCCGTGGGCACGTAGGCGATGTGGATGCGCGGCCTTGCAGGTGGGCGGTGGTGGGTTTCTCTTTCTGCGCGGACACGGGCGTGGTCGGGTGGCGCACCAAAGGACGCGCGATCGGTGGCGGCGTTCGCCGCGGCGGGCTCACGGGGGTGATGCCGCCGGTCGCGGCGACGGGGGATGGCGCTCCGGAGACAAGCGCGAGGCACCTGCACTCGGAAGCGGGTGCACCCAGCTGAGCCCATACGTGGGCGAGCAGATAGGCCGCGGGTACGGCGGTGGTGGCGGCTTGGGTCGCGGGGGTGACCGTGTTCGGTTGGTTGGTGTGGCCGCTTTGGGGCGGCGGATTGGTGCGGTCAGACCGGGGAGGGTGTGCGTGGCGCGGGGCGAGGCTCGCGGGCCGACCGGCCGAGTTGGCGGGTGGGCGCTAGGGCGAGTCGCGAGGTGCGCGGGGCGTGCCCTGGGCGGGTCTGGGTGGTGGTGGGGCGGATGTGTGGTTACTTCAAGGAGTAGGTGTCCGAGGATAGCCAACCGATCTGACACAGCAAGTCCCCGCCGGAGCCGGTTGATGGCCATTGACCTGCGGTGTCAGATTCGCGGCGGCTGGTGTCAGAAACGAGGACCGGCCGGCGGGCCGGACATTTTCTGTCACGGAGATCAACAACGGGGGTTGGTCGGGTCGGCCGTTCTGACACCAGGGCTTTGGTCACGCGGTGTCGCTCGAGGTGGAGTCGGCCGGCGTGCCAGTTCGGGTTGCGGGGGTGGTCTGGGCCGTGGTCGCTGTCGAGGTCGGCTATGCGCAGCCGCTGGCGGGGGTCGTGGCCGACCAGCGCCCACACCGGACCCGCGGGTGCTGCGGGGCGCAGGGTGGTGGCGATGGGGCAGCGGGAGGTGACCGGGCCGAGGGCGTCATGGAGGTGGTCTTCGCGGTCGGCGCTGTGCAGGGAGAACAGCACCGGATAGGTGGGGCCGCCGCCGCGGGCGAGGCGTTCGTAGGCGGCGAGTTTCTCCACCAGCCGGGGGAGGTCTTCCGACCCGGTGTCGTACTCCAGAAAGAACCCGACAGCGTGGCCGCCTTCGCGCCACAGGCCGTGTCCGTCGGGGTGGACGCCAACGAAACGGCGGGCTGCCTCGGGCTCGGACCACCACCGCTGCAGGCGGGTGTGGGGGTGGGTGCGGGCGTGGGCGAGCAGGTCGGTGAAGAAGCCGTTGACGCCGAGCAGGTGGGCCAGGGTGGGCGATTCGGCGAGGTGGGCCAGGCGTTGGCGGGCGGCGCGGGTGGAGGTGAACGTGCCGCGTTGGCCGGCGGCGTGCAGGTCGAGGCCGATCCGTCCCAGGGTCCAGTGGGTGGGACCGGATCCGCCTTGGCGTCGGTTGCGGGGTGGTGCGAAGCGGTCGAGCAGTTCGAGCGAGTGGAGTTGGTGCAGGCGGTGTTGACACATGCGCACAGAGGAGAAGAACGCACGGGAGATCTGAGTGGTGGTAAGGACGAGATGGTCAGACAGGAGGGACAGAAGGAAGCGATCACGGGATGATAGATGGGGAAGAACGTCGATGAGATCGAGCTGACGGCGCAGTGGGTTGGGCATGATGGGTTCACCCCCAGAGGGAAGACCCCCCGTTCGGAGGGGTGTCTGGCTGGCTGGTCGACGGTGACCGGCGCGTTCGTGCAGCGTGTGGGCGGTGACAGGGGCCGGATCCCGGGTTCCGGGACGCTGTCGGGGACGATGCACGAGGCGCTGTGCGTGACGCTGGCCGACATTCGCGACGTGACGTGGGCCGGTCGGCAGTCTCGCCTCGTCGTGACAGGAATGGCCGCATCCCTGTGGTACCAACCGATTCTCCTGGGCGAGGCTGGGCGGAGCGTGAGTACGGCCCAGCCGTCCCGACCGACGAGTCAGGCATGGGATCAGGGCAGTGGATTGTCGGTACCGCCACGTCGGCGGTCGCGGTCGGCGCGGCGGGCCTTGGACCTGGCGGCCATGGACCGGGCCAGGCTCTCCAGCGGGCTGGTGGCCACGGCCGGGGTGGCGGCGGTGCAGGCCCGCCGGATCGCGGTGGCCTCGCCCAGGACGGGTGGTGGCTCGCGGGTGGCCAGGGTGAACGCCGGCAGTTCCCGCCCGCCCACCACGACCCGGGCGGCGGCGGTGTAGCGGTCCATGTGGGCGAGGTCGTGCTCGTCGAGTTCGGGCAGCGTGTGCGCCGACAACGCTTTGGCGTCGGTCGGGTCGACGGTGAAGAACACCTTCGTGCGGGCGTTGGCCGACGCGGCGGCGGCGACGTCCTTGGGCAGTTGGGCCAGATCCTGGTGGGCCAGCACGAGCGAGAGCCGGTAGCCGCGCGCCTCCGCGAGCATGTCGGCCACCGAGCCGGGCAGGTTCAGAAAGTTCTGACACTCGTCCATGTACAGCGTGGCGTCGCGTCTGGACGGTTCGGGCTGGGAGGCGCGAGCGGTGGCGGCCTGCCAGACCCGGGCGACCACCAGACTGCCCAGCACCCGGGCCGTGTCCTCACCCAGGACGCCTTTGGGCAGGCGCACCAGCAGCAGCCCGCCGTCGAGGATCTTCCCCATGTCGAACGACGAGGTCGGACCCCCGACCACGCCGCGGACGAAGTCGCGCAGCAGGAACGCCCGCAACCGGGCCAGCACCGGTCCGATGACCTGAGCCCGCATCGGCGGATTCATCGAGTCGTACCACTGCCAGTAGCCGTGCAGGCCTTCCGGGTCGTCCAGGCCGACGGTGAACTGGGCCCGGAACTGGTCATCGTTCAACAGCGGCGGCACCAGTGCGAGGGTGGGGTTGGCGTGCTGCATCAATGTCAGGCACGCCACCCGCAACGTGTCGTCGATGCGGGGCCCCCAATGCCGTTGGAAGATGCGGGAGAAGATGCCGACCAGGTTGTCCACCGCCAGATGCGGATCGTCGCCCTCGAGGGGATTGAAGTAGGCGGAGCGTTGCTGGTCGGGGTCGATGATGTGGACCCGGTCGGCGACGTCGGCGGGTAGCCGGTCCAGAATGTCGTTGATCATGTCGCCGCGGGGGTCGATGACCACGGCGCCGCGGCCGGCTTTCACGTCCTCGATGACCATGTGCACGATCAGGGTGGACTTGCCGGCGCCGGTCTTGCCGACCAGGTGCAGGTGGTGGCGGGCATCGGGCACGGGCAGGCCGACGCTGCGCCCGCCGACCTGGGCGTAGCCGAGGCGTTTGATGCCCCGCCCACCGGTCGGGACCGCCGGTGGCGCCGGGGCCGCCTTGGCCCGGGCCCGGTCCAGTCCGGGCACGGCGAGGTCGGTCGGCAGCCCGGCCAGGTAGCCCAGCTCGGTGAGGTTGAGCACGAACCCGCGGCCCAGGCGCCGCCCGGCCAGCACGGGCACGGGGTGGCGCAGCCTCAGCCGGCGCAGCTTGTTGCGGCCGGTGTGGGCGGCGAACGCCGACGCGATGGTGTGCGCCAACCCCCGCAACCGGTCGGCCGGACGGGAGCCTTCGCGGGCCTTGGTGGTGGCGATGGCGTAGCGGATCGCGACCTCGTACAGGGGGCTGGTGGTGGTCTTGTCGAGCACGGCCCGCACGTCGCGTTCGATGGCCGGGTCGCGGCGGGCGAGTTGGGTGGGGTTCTGGCTCGACGATGATGTGGTGCGGGTGGTGCGGTGGGATGGTCCGGGCAGGAACAGCTCGAGGATCCACACCAGCGGGGCGGCGGCGGCGCGGGTGAGCCCGTTGGCCAGCCGCAGGGCGGGATCGCCGCTGCCACCGGTGCGCAGCCGTCCGGCCGCGCGGCGGGCCCGCCTGGCCCGCCGTGCGGTGGCCGGGCGGGCGAGGATCTGCACGCAGGCGTGCTCGTCGTCGCGGACCTCGGCGCCGGCCGACACCAATGGCCGAAGCGGGTCGGTGTCGTGCTCCAGGCCCAGTGGCAACGTGTCGGGCAGGGCCGGCACCATCGCGCCCCCGGTCGCGGCGGCGACGCTCAGGGGTATCGGCGGGGCGGCGTCGGTGACGGTGGCGGCGGCGCCGGGCCATGCGGCCCGCACGGCGGCCTCGACCGCGCCGGGTGGGATGACGCCGGGCACCCACAGCCGCACCATCAGCTCCCGCCCGGCCCACACGTATTCGAGCGCCACGTGGGGGGTGCCGTACACGAGGCGCCGCCGGGTGGACGGGGTGAGCACGCCGATCAGGTTGGTCCACGCGGCGGCGGCGCCGGCCTTGTCCACCTGCGGCGGTGGGGCGATCGTGACCAGCCGCGCCCCCAGGGCCATGCGCCGGTGGCGCCAGGTGGCCAGCAGGTTGCCGCCGGCGACATACGCTGCGACCGCGACGGCCGTGACGACGAGCAGCCACGGACGCTGGCCGAGCCAGCCGGTGGCGTGGCCGAGCAGGTCCTGCGGCCGGACCGGGTCCTGGGCGGCGGGGGTCACAGGTCCTCCCCGTCCCCGTCGTCGGGGCGGGGGTCGGGGTTGAAGAACGGGTCGAGGTCGGCGCCGGGGGTGGTCTGACACATCGGGGTCTCGCTGCGGGAGGCGACGACGCGGAAGCTGACCCGGTTGGTTCCCGCGACCAGCAGGGCCTCGCCCTGGCCGGCGGCGAGCAGCAGCCGCGACTCGCCGACGGTGAGGCCGAACGCGTCGCTGATGGCGTCGATGGCCTGCGGGGCCTGGCGTAGCAGCACCTGGGTGGCCGAGTTGCTGACCACGGCCATGCCGATATCGGAGGACAGGATGTCGGCGACGTCCTGGCTGATGACGCTCAGGCCGGCGCCGCGTTTGCGGGAGGCTTTGGCCATCTTGTACAGGAACCGGGCGCCTTCGCGGTCGTGCATGAGCATCCACGCCTCGTCGACGACCACCAGCCGCCGGCCACCCGTGCCGGATCCGGCCCGGCGGGTCCGGTTGCGGTGCGGGTTGTCGACGTCGCGCCAGATCGCGTCCAACGCCAGCAGGATGCCGACGGTGCGGACCTCGTCGCACAGGTGCCGCAGCGACCACACCACCAGGTGCCCGGCCGGTCGGGTGGTGGTGGGGCCGTCGAAGAGGTCTTTGAAGTTGCCGGTGGTCCACGGCGCCAACCGCGCCGCGAGGGTCTGCGCCGCCGGGTCCGGATCGGCATCCAATGTGGACGACAGGTCGCGGAGCAGGGGTGCGGGTCGCGTCCAGGTGGCCGGGTCGGCGTTGATCCCGGCCGTGGCGTAGGTGGCGATGATGGCCCGGTCCAGCGCGGCCTTCTCGTGCGGGCTCATCGCCTCAGCGCGGCTGTCACCGGTGGGCCCGAGCATGACCGCGAGCAGGGTGTGCAGGAACAGCCCACGTCGGGTCAGCGCGTCGGGTCGCCGGTCGCCGACGGGCAGGTCGAGCGGGTTGAGCCGCACCCCGGGCTCGCCGAGGCGGACGACGGTGCCGCCGACATGCTCGGCGAGGGGGCGGTACTCGTCCTCCGGGTCGACGACGGCGACCTGGACCCCGGCGTAGAGGTTGCGCAGCACCTCGAGTTTGACGAAGAAGCTCTTGCCGGCACCGCTTCGGGCGAGCACGACCGAGTTGTGGTTGTCCTGGGCCCACCGGTCCCACCACACGATGCCGGGCGAGGCGGTGTTGACCCCGTACAGGATCCCGCCCGAGGGTGCCTGCTCGCCGGGCAGCGGCCCGGGCAGGTCGGCCGCGGCCAGGGGGAAGGCGGCGGCCAACGAGTCGGTGTCGAACACGCGCCGCATGCCCAGCCCGTCCACCCCGAGAGGCAGGGTGGTGCTCCAGCCGATGTGGTGTCGCCAGGTGGCCGGGACCAGGTCGAGCAGGGTGGCCGCGGCCCGGGCCCGCACCTGTCCGCAGGCGTCGGTGAGCTCGTCGAGGGTGCGGGCGTGCACGGTGATGTAGATGCCGGCGTGGAACAGCTTTGCGGCGCCTCGGGCGACCTTCTCGGCCAGGACGGCGGCGTCGTCGGCGGCGGCTTCGATGACCGGGTCGTCGAGGCGGCCCCTGGTGGCGGCCAGGCGGCGGGTCGATTCGAACCTCGCCCGTTGCCGACGCAGCTGGGCGGCGGCGACCTGTGGCGGCACGGGTTCGATGTGGACACTGACGTCGACCCGACCGGGGTAGCCGAGCAGCTGTTCGAGCCAGGCGGGTGCGACCTCGGCCGGGTAGCCGACGACGGCGAAGGTGGCGGCGTAGTGCTCGCCGACGATGACGTGGCGCGGGGTGACCTCGAGGGCGGCCGGCCCGACCACAGTGGACAGACCCGGCCCGGCCGGTGCCGTGGCCGGGGTGGTGGCGGCGGCGGGACAGGATGGGCATGGTTCAGCTCCAGGCGTCGGTCGTCGGTGGTGATGATCTGGTCGGGGGTTGCCCGCAGCCCGGGTACGGGTGGGGCGTAGGGGTCGACCGCGGCGGCCAGCGCCGCCGTGTAGGACGGGCCGTCCAGGACCCGGGTGTGCACGCCCAGCGCGGTCAGGGCGCGGGCGGTGTCCTCGCCGTAGCGGGCGGCGCCGCCGCGTTCGCGCGGGTCGGCCTTCACGACAACCAGGACGTGTCGGCGCAGCGGGTCGCGGGTCTCGGCCAGCTCGCGCAGGAACTGCGCGTAGTCGACGGCGGCCTCCTCCAACGCCGGATGCGGTAGCAGCGGGGCGGCTTCCTCGATCCGGGCGGCGGCCGGGCCGAGGTCGACCCGCTGGGTCGACACGACGATCTGCGCCGGGGCGGTCAGCGAGTTGAGCCACCCGGCGAACCCGTCCAGCAGCGCGGTCTGCTCGTCTGCGGTACGCAGACCGAGGTTGACGGTGCCGGCGGCGACCACCGCCGCGGTCATGTCGCCCACCCGTACCAACCCGGCCGGGGTGATGGCGTCGGCCGGCAGCCGCAGCGGTGCGGGCACCGGCAGTACCCCGGTGGTCGCGACCAGGCTGGTGCGGGCCGGCCCTGTGCCGGCGGGAGCCTGCAGCCGGGGTGTGCGTCGCAGCCGCAGCGCGGCGCGGAGCCAGACGTCCATGCCCAGCCCGTCGCGGCGGCCCAGGGCGATCATTGCCACCACCCCCGCCAGCGGGATGGCCACGGCCACGATCACGGTGGGCGGCAGGTACCGGCCGGCCACCTGGTACAGCACCCAGCCGATCACCCCGGCCGTGGCGAGGATGACCAGCTGCCGGCCGGTCAACCCGAACACGATCTTGTCGGGGGTGTTGATGTCGGCCGGAATCCGTGTCCTATACAGCCCGTCAGTCTCGTCGTATTTCGGACTCATTGGTGATCACTCATCCGTTCCATCCGTTGAAGGGGCAGAGCTTGGTAGTGCTGTTCACGCAGCGCAAGCGGCATGGTCTGTTCTTCGTGTGTGAGGTCGAGGGGAGGCGGCGGATCACGGTGGCGCAGGACTGGACCGACCGGGGTGTCGCGGCGTTGTCGGATCGGCTGGCGGTGGAGGGCTTGTCGACGGCACGTGCGCTGATCGACAAGATCGATCCAGCGTTGGTGGTGGCGGATTCCCATGAACTGGCTCCTGACGCTGAGGTGAACTGCGGCGGCCCGAGCGGGCTGGAAACGGGGACTGTTGAGCGGGTGGGACATTCGCCAGGCCGTGATGGTCTTGGCGAACATGGTCGAATCGCTGCTGCACGGAGCAAGCAGCGATGACGCCCAGCTCGAAGATCACATCGAGTCATCTGTCGCGGCTGGCGATCGTGTACCTGCGGCAGTCGTCGATGGCGCAGGTGCGCCAGAACACCGAGTCCACCGCCCGGCAGTACGGGCTGGCGACGACTGCCGCCGAACTCGGGTGGCTGGCAGAGCAGATCGTCGTCGTGGACGCCGATCTGGGCGTGTCGGGCCGGTTCGGGTCCGAACGCGATGGCTACCGGGAGATCGTGGCGAAATTGTGCTTGGGCGAGGTCGGGGCGGTGTTCGGCTTGGAGGTGTCGCGGTTCGGGCGCTCGAACGCCGACCTGACCCGGCTGATGGAACTTGCCCGGCTGACCGACACGCTGCTGATCGACGCCGATGGCGTGTACGACCTGGCGAATGTCAACGACCGGATTCTGTTCGGCCTCAAGGGCCAAATGTCAGAAATCGAGATGCACTTCCTATTAGGACGGTTGCACGGGGCGAAGCTGGCCGCGGCTCACCGCGGTGACCTTCGCCATCCCCTCCCCGTTGGGTTCGTCTACGACGAGGACGGCGAGATCGTCAAGGACCCCGATGAGCAGGTCCGGCGCGCCGTCGAGGATCTGTTCGCCGAGTTCGAGCGCACCGGCTCGGCGATGAGGGTGGTCCGCGCATTCGACCAGACCAATCGGCTGTTCCCGCAACGCGCCTGGGCCGGGGCGTGGGCGGGGACGATCAAGTGGGGCAAGCTCACCCACGCCCGCGTGGCGCAGGCGTTGAAGAACCCGACCTACGCTGGCGTCTACACCTTCGGTAAGACTCGGGAGGTGCGCACGGTCCTACCGGACGGGTCGGTGCGGTCCACCCGCCGCCGTCGTGCCCGGGAGGACTGGACGGTCCTGATCGAAGACCATCACGAGGGCTATGTCTCGTGGCCGGAGTTCCTTTCCACCGAGGCCAAGCTCGCCGCGAACAACACCAAGCGGGGCGCCCGGCCGGTACGGGAGGGCACCGCACTGTGTCAGGGCATCATCATCTGCGGAGCGTGTGGTGGCCGGGTCGGCACTCGGTACAGCCGCAAGGACCGCAAGGTGACCTACAAATGCGCCGAGCCCACCACCCGGTGCCGCACGGTCACCGCCGATACGGTTGACGACACGGTCGCGACGTTGTTGCTGAAGACCGTTACCCCGCAACAGATCCAGATCGCCCTGGCCGCAGCCGACGAGGTGATCGACCGGCAGGTTCGCAGCCACCGCGCCGCCGAACTGGCCGTCGAACGCGCACGTTATGAGGCAGACCGCGCCGAAAGTGCCTTCAGCCAGGTCGAACCGGACAACCGGCTCGTGGCGCGGACGCTGGAAACGCGGTGGGAGGCCAAGCTCGTCGCCCTCGCCGAGGCCGAGGCCGCGCTAGCGACCGCCCGCGCAGTCAAGCCTGCGGTGCCCGGCCACGACGCCTTGCAAGCACTGGCCGCAGATCTTCCCCGGCTGTGGGACGCGCCGACGACCAGTCACCGCGATCGCAAGCGGTTGCTTCGCACGCTGATCGCCGATGTGACGCTTCTCCTGGAGCAGGACTCGGACGCCGTGCGGATCGGCGTGCGCTGGCACACCGGCGCCAGCGACGAGCTGATCGTTGAGCGACGCGGGCCAGGTCGCACCCCACCGCAGGCCCTCGCCATCGTGCGCGAGTACGGCGCTACTCATAGCAATGTTCAGATCTCGAAGATGCTTAACGACGCTGGCCTGCGCACCGGCAAGAACCTGCGCTTCACCCCGCGGCACGTCGCTGCGGTGCGCGGCATCTACCAGATCTTCACGCCGCGCACCGTGGCCGTGCAGGACGGGGAGATCAGCGTCAAACAAGCAGCGCAGCAACTCGGCATCCCCGCTGACGCGATCTACAACTGGCTGCGCCTAGGCCAAGTCCCCGCCAACACCCGCGCGGGCCGCTGGTGCATCCCCTGGGACGCTCAGACCCAGGAGATCTACCGGCAGAAGGTCGCCAACTCGTTCCGGCTCAAGCCGAACCCTGCGGCGGCGGGCGTCGGTTAGGGGAACCTCAACCGTGCGGAGCGGATCATGGTCCGGCTGTGGACGTGACCGATACATCCGCTCATGCCGATGTGGAGGCGTTCAAACCAGTTGCCCGGCCGCGAAGACGGATGGCACCGTGAGCAAATGATCACGCGACCCACGCTCTTCCTGACGGTCGGTCTGCCAGGTGCCGGGAAGACGACGATGGCGAAGCAGCTTGCGGATGAGCGATGCATACTTCGGCTCACCCCAGACGAGTGGATGGCCCCGCTCTTCGGAGACAGCGACGCGGATGGTCGACGCGACATCCTTGAGGGTCGAATGATTTGGACAGCGCACGAAGTACTTCGAAGCGGAGCCTCAGTCATCCTTGACTTCGGGTGCTGGTCAAGCGACGAGCGGTACGCGATCCGGACGATCGCGGAATCCACCGGTGCGGGCTTCGAGCTGAGATATATCAAGATCGACGAGTCGGAGCGCCGGGCGCGGGCGACTCGTCGTTGGCGCGAGCACCCTGAGTCAACATTTCCGATGACTGACGCGGACCATGATCGGTTCCTGGCCTTGTGTCAGCCACCTACGGCGGAGGAGCTTGACCATGCACCGGTACCAGCACCGCCGTTAAGGTTCGAGAGTTGGCAACACTGGGCCAGCAAACGCTGGCCGACACTGCCGCGACTGGATATCACAGCGACGAAGTAGCGAACATTCGGGCTCATGCGAACATGCGCAATTAGCGCAATGAGCGCGCTTACGGGGCTCAGCGCAATCGGGGGTGTAGTGAGCGGCGCGTCGGTGGGCGCGTCGTAGCGACAATCAGACCGCTCGAACTTCGGCGAGCTGCTCGACTGCAAACTCGTGGCCCCAGCAACGGGCGGCGTCCCACGCGGCGAACGCTTGCGCGGCGATGTCGTGTGCGCCGTCGCTGAGATCGGCGGCGTTGTGGGGCAGCAACAGGTCGAAGTCCGCGGCGCCGACGTGCGACTCGTCCCAGTCGATGATCCCGACCCGATCGGCAGTCATGCGGATGTTGCCCGGCGTCGGGTCGCTGTGGATGACACATGTCTGATGTCCGGCAAGCCGCGCCCACGCTGCTCGGCATCGGGCAACGCCCTCAGGCGGCATCGCGCCAAGGTCGATTTTCGTCCCGGTCTCTGCGTGAAGCAGATCGGTCGACGAACGCCAGCCCGGGCGCTGCGGCCAGCCCCGCGTCAACCGATGCAGCTGGCGCAGCGTGTCAGCCACGCGACGCCAGTCGGCCTCCGTCTCGGGCGGTTCGCCCTCCACGTAGGACATCACCACCAGACCCTCAGCGAACAGCCGGCCAGACGTCGTGGCGACCGGCACCGGCACGGTCAGCCCTTCACGGTCGAGATACCGCAGCAGATCCGTCTCCCACGCGAGATCAGCGTCGCTGCGGTCGCCGAGGCGGGCGACCGCGAATTGCCCGTTGACACGCACGCTCCACACCTCGTTGACGACTCCGCCAGAAAGCGGTCTTGTCCGAGCGACGTCATCACCCCACTGCTCGAGTGCTTCCCATCCCATGGGTCAGATCCTCCTCAAAGTGGGGATGGGCGCGTCGGCCGGGGTAGGGGTCGAGGTCTCCCGAGGATGGAAGTTCTCACACTGCCCATCTGGAAGACCTCGACGTGCCTGACGCTACCCCTGGGGCGGGCTTCGCCTGTCCCGACCTGACCGTGTTCTGCCGAGTCGACGAACTTGGACTCGAGGTCTCCGGCCAACGACTCGAGCCGGACCGCGCGGTCTTGGCCTGTCGCGTCGTCGAACCTGAGGGATCGGATGCGCGGTGGTGTCGACGCTGCGGCTGCGAGGGAGCGCCTCGTGACACCGTCACCCGGCGGTTGGCGTTGGGCTGACGTCCAACCACCCTTGAGGTCGCCATCCGTCGGTACCGATGCAGCGGCTGCGGACACGTGTGGCGCCAAACACCACCCGCGCAGCGCAGCCGCGGGCGAAGTTGTCGCGCCGTGGGCTGCGGTGGGCACTCGAGTCCGGCGGATTCAGACCACGACTACACCCTGGATTGTGAAGAGGCGCTTACGGTGACCGATAGGGGATCACTCACCGGACAGGTCCCGGCCTGGCGGACTTCCACGACGCTCAGGACCTGCATACCCTCATTTACCGAGTACGGTGACCATTCTCAGTAACCCGGGCTATCCGTACACCGTTGCGCTCCGACCGCCGGCTTGGCGGTCAGCGGGCGATTGCCGCGACTCGATCGTTGAAGGACACGGGTCAGCTTCGCGTGGCACGAAGTGACCGGTACTCATCGCCCGTCCGATGTCGCCACGAGGCGACGTTCAGCAGACGGCCCGTGCTCATGAACCCAACAGCGATCCTCGGAGAGGCAGTATGAAGCGCCCGTCGGCACCGCGGTGCGGGGCGTGGTGTCGTCGCGGGGTTTCATCGCACACCTCGCGTGGCGACACGGGTGAACCGGCGGGCGCCGCCGGGCAGGATCGAGCGGGCCAGTTGCTGCACCAGCACGACCCGCACCAGGTAGGAGCCGATGGTGTTGCCCCCGCCGCGCAGCACGTAGCGGCGCATCAACGACGGGATCCTGACCGCGCTCCACAGCAGGGCGAGCAGGACGAACAGGTTGAGGATCGGGGCGCCGCTGACGTGCATCTGCGCGGCGACCGGCGAGGACGGGGTGATAAACACGGCGATGCCGGTGAGCAACGTGAGCGCCTGCAGCAGCTGGATGCCCAGGGTGCCGAACAGGCTGCGCCACCACAGCTTGGCCACCGCATCGATCTGCGGCAGGCCGTGGCAGGCCAGCGCCAACGGCGCCGACACCACCAGTACGAGCAGGACACCGACCCGCACGATCCAGCCGAACGTCAACGCGGCCAGCAGGAACACGACCAGCGCCGCGATGATGACCATCAACAGGACCGCCGCGGCGGGCTGGTCGTGCAGGGCGCCGTCGACCTGTTCCCGCACGGTGGCGGCGGTGTCGACACCACCCAACGGCCCGTCGGCCAGCGCGTCGAGCAGGTCCTGGGCGAGCACGAAGATGCGTTGGCACCAGTCGAAGCTGAAGTTGGCCGCGACCAACCCGAACACCAGCCGCGGCGCCAGATCCTTGACCGCGTAGCGGACCTGGACGGTTTCGTAGCTCATCGCGATCGCGGCGCCCGCGACGATCGCGATGACGTAGCAGACGTTGACGATGCCGAGGATCTGCGACCACACCTGCTGCGCCGCGGCGAGCGTGGTCACGTTGGGCACCAGCAGCACGGTACCGCCCATGATCGACAGGAGGAGGTCCAGGCAACCCGACAACGCGCTGGAGAACCAGTCGATGAGCTGGCCCATCATCCAGTCGATCACGGCTACACCCCGAGAATCTGCTGGAGCACGCCCATGAAGAACGGGGCCAGCAGCGCGCCGGCGTAGCCGATCGCGGCCGCCTTGAACGCGCCCTTGGCCCGTTCGGTCTCCGACGGGTCGCCGCCGGCGGTCATGTACCGGGCGAAGCCGATCACCAGGAACAGCGTCGCGAGCGCCGCGAGGACGCTGACGATCCAGCCCTGCAGATTCCCGATGACCGTCGCGAGATCGTTGACGGCCAGGATCGGCGGATCGTCGGGGGCGGCGAACGCCGCCGACGGCATGCTGACGGTGAGCAGGGTCAACGTCGCGACGCCGACGCGGGCGCCGATGCGACGGATACGGGTGGATGGCATAGCGGGTCACCTCCCGCCCCGACCCGTGGGTGGGGGCGTGCAACGGTCCGACAAGGGCGCCGCCGCGGCGGGCGAGTCGACCATCGGGCCGGTGGAGGCGCTCCTCCTTCGCGATGGCGAGAAGGTGTGGATGTCAGTACCACCGCCGGTTGCCGGCCCGCGCCGGCTGCCCGCCGGGCGGTGCGCGACACCCGCCCGCCGTGATCGATCGGGTCGTGGTGGTCACGCACTCACCAACCCGGGTTTGTCAGGGCTGGCGAACGCGGCGAAAACCTGACACGACCTCACACCGCCTGACACCGGCCTACCGACACCACCAGCGCCACGACGGCGGTTCGCGGGCGCGGGACGTGGTTCAAGCGACCCGTCGGCAAGGGCCCGGACAACCGCCAGCTCGGCTCGCCGACGTCGCATCCGCAGCGCCGCGGGGTCGACGCCGGCGTGGACGGCCAGCTCGTCGACGAGGATCCGCCCGAAGCGGGTGGCGGAGATGAGCTCGGCCTGGTCGGCGGTGATGACCCCGGCGCGTACGGCACGGCCGAGGATGAGGTCGGGGTGCCCGTAGGGGCGGGTCGGCAGCTGCGAGGACGGGTCGAACACGTCGGGCAGTTCCCCGGTCGCGATGCTGTTGCGGACCAGTAGCGCGGCCCGCCACCCGGCCCAGCACAGCCGCGAGTACGGGGCCGGGCCGGACAGGTCGGCGCGGCGCAACGCGTCGAGAAACCCGGCCAGCAGTTCGGACTCGATGTCGTCGACCTGGCCGCTGCGCCCGGCGCACAGCCGCCGCGACATCGACGTGAGAGCGGGCAGCGCCATGCCGAGGGTGGCGATCACCCAGGACGGCCCCCAATGGCGGGCGTGTTCGATGAGCTGATGCCAGGCGGCGTCCTTGGCGTCGAACACGGTGTGCGGGTCGTGCACCAGCAGCCAGCGCAACTCATCGAGCGGGATGTGCCGGGCGGGCAGGGCGTGGCCCAGGACCCGGCCGTCCAACGCGAGGGGTGCCGGCGGCGCGACCAGGAACTGGAAGGCCCGTTCGGCCGCGGCCAACGCCCCGGTCGGCCAGTCGGCGGCACCGGCGGGTGTGGTGGTGGTGGTCGGTGTGGTGGTCATGTGATCGCTCCTCGGCTCGGGCGGCCCGCCCGCACATCGGCGGCAGGCGGGCAGGAAGCGTCCATTCGCACACGAGGTCCTGACACTGGTCTGACAGTGCAGGTCAGCACCGCCACGCCAGCCCCTGCGACGTGATGGGCCGTCCGCGCCGGCGGTGTCAGAAACCCCCTGACACCGGACGGGTGTCAGAAACCCGGGGCCGCTGTCAGATCCGGCGGCCGTTCGCTGCGCCTGACACAGCGCGTTTGGGAGATGTCAGTACACCGCCGGTGCGGGGGCCAACCGCCTATGCCACCCACTCCCGCTGACCCGTTCGACGTCGGCCCGACCTTGACGCTCTGCTCGACCCGGACATCGACCTCGTGCCCGGCGACCCGCCGGTGCCGATCACGGTGTGGCGGACCCCGACCGCCGACCCGACCGGTGGCATGTCCCCCCGGCTGGCCGCCCGGTTACTGTCGGCCTACAGCCGCCGCGGCGACGCCGTCCACGACGTGACCGCCGACCCGGTCTTCGCCCAGGCGATCAGTGTCACCGGCCGCCACCGGGCCGCCGCCCACCGCGGCCAGCCGGCCGAGCCGGCCGCACTCGTGCTGACCGCATGGCCGCCGATGGGCGCCGGCGTCGATCCGGTCATCGTGCTCGGCGCGCTGCGCCGCCGCCTCGCCCCAGGCGGGGTCGTCGTCGCGTTGGTCACCCACCCGGCCGGCGCCACCCATCCCGCCGAGGCCGGGCCGCTGGTCCGGGCCGCCGGGCAGGCCCGGCTGTCCTACCTGCAGCACATCGTCGCCGTCCACGCCCCCACCGCCGGTGAGCGCATCGAGCCCGGCCCGTCCGACCTGGCCGCAGCGGGGGCCGGGTTCCGGCACCTGCGGGTGCACACCGACCTGCTCGTGTTCACCGCGGCGGGAGGCCACCGTGGCTGACCCGACCGGAGCCATCAACCCGGGCCAGGACGGGGTGCCGCTGACCTCGGTGTGGATCACCGGGCAGCGCTCCGCCCCGGTACAGCGCCGTGGCCGGTACGTGAGCGAGTCGACCCAGCATCCGGCGCGGATGCTGCCGGCGATCGCCGCGCACGCCATCACCGCCTACACCCAACGCGGGGATCTGGTGCTGGACCCGATGTGCGGGATCGGCACCACCCTGGTCGAGGCCGCCCACCTTGGCCGGGACGCGGCCGGGGTGGAGTTCGAGGGCCGCTGGTGCGACATCGCCGCCGCCAACATCCGCCTCGCCCACACCCAGGGCGCGTCCGGGCGGGCCATGGTGGTGCGCGGCGACGCCACCACCCTGACCGAGCTGATCCCGGCCGCGTTGCACGGCCGCTTCGCGCTCGTGGTCACCTCACCCCCCTACGGGCCGACCGTGCACGGCCTCGTGCGCCCGAGCGCGGACGGGGTACATAAGTCGGCCAACCGGTACTCCGAGCAACGCGACCCTGGCAACCTCGCCCACCGCGACTGGTCCGGCCTGGTCGACGGGTTCACCCAGATCCTGCGCGGCTGCCACGACCTGCTGCGCCCCGGCGGCACCGTGGTCGTCACCGCCCGTCCGTGGCGCCGCAACGGTGAGCTGGTCGACCTGCCCTCGGCGGTGTTCGCCGCCGGCCTCGACGCCGGCCTGATCCCGGTCGAACGGTGCGTCGCCCTGCTGGCCGCGCTGCGCGACGGGCGGCTCGTGCCGCGGCCCTCGTTCTTCCAACTCCAACAGGTCCGCCGCGCCCGGGGCACCGGCATCCCGATGCACCTCATCGCACACGAGGACGTCCTCGTGGTGAGGCGCCCGCCCACGTCCGCACGGTCCCGTGAACCCAAGCGTTCCCGCCGGAAGACGGAGGGCGACCGGTACTCGCGCGTGGACACGTCGCATCGCGGCGAAGCCGAGGGTCCGGCCGTCATGACCCAGCACCGGAGGGAGGCCGGTTCCGGCCGTGGAAAGCCCGGATCGGCTGACCTCCGGCAGCCGACCCGAACAGGGCACGCCGCGAAGACCGCCCTCGATCCTGAAGTCGGCATCGGGTGGGGTGAAGATGCGCGCATTGCCGGTAACAGAACGGGTCTGCGCGAGGCGTCGACGCTGGGCGTATCCGAGCAGGCCAGCTCGATCATCACGGCAAGCCGAACCGCGGTGCGCGCTCGGGCCGACGCCGCAGGCCTTACCGATGGGGTGGGTCGGGTGCAGCACCGCCAGCTCGGACATGGCCGAGTCACGGGTACGACCAGAGCCGGAACCGGGCACGGTCCAATGGACCCGGCCGAGGTCGAACCGCATGGCTGGCAGGGTGACCGATGAGCACCACGATGCCACCGATGTGGACGCAGGAGTCGATCCGGGCGCTCGGCGCGGTGACCGACTTGCCCACCGCCGCGTCGATTTTCGGGCTGTCCCGCAGCGTCGCCTACGACCTGGCCCAACGCGGCCGGTTCCCGGTAGCGGTGATCCGGGCCGGTTCGCGTTACCGGGTCGCGGTCGCGGCGATCCTTACCGTCCTGCACCTGAACGGCGACCCGCCCACACCGCCGGCGACTTGATCCGCCGCGGACGGTGAGCGTGGATCACCGACAGGTAGTCCGCTGCATCGCCCCGCAGCACACCGGCCCAACATCATGTACAGGAGCGCATCGATCATGTCAGAAGGATCCGTGTTCAAACGCTGTACCTGCACCGAGGGCGGGCGTCGCCTCGGCGCCGGCTGTGCGAAACTACGCCGCCCCGGCGGCGCCTGGAGCCCGGTACACGGTGTGTGGGGCTACCAGCTCGAACTCCCGCCCACCCCGCACGGTGGGCGGCGCCAGCTTCGCCGTAGCGGCTTCGACAGCCGTGAAGCCGCCCTGGCCGAACGGGATCACGCCCGGGGTCTGCTCGACCTCGCCGCCGCCGATGCGGTGCTGGCCGATCAGATCGCCGCCATGATGCAGCAGTGCTGCACCGGCACCGCGCTGCCCGACCGGGACGTGGTGGCCCGGCGCATCCGCGCCGGGGTCGCCGCCGCCACCTCGATCACCGTCGCGCAGTACCTGACCGGCTGGCTGGCCGGGCGGAAAGGGTTGGCCGCCAAGACCCTGGCCGGCTACGGCGAGCACATCCGCGGATACCTGATCCCGCACCTGGGCGCGGTCGCGGTGCAGCAGCTCAGGGCACATCACATCGAGGCCATGTTCACCGCGATCAACGCCCGAAACGCCGACGTGGACCGCGCCCGTACCAGCACCGACGCGACGCTGCGCGCGGGGGTGGCCGGGATACGGCCGATGAGGGCCGCCACCCAACAGCGCCTACGTGCCACCCTGCGCAAGGCACTCAACGACGCCATCCGCAAAGACCGCCTCATCGACTTCAACCCCGCCACCGCGGTCGAACTGCCCTTCGCCAAGGCACCCAAGGCCAGGGTGTGGACCGACAAGGCCGTCACCTGGTGGCAGAGCAGTGGGCAGCGCCCCAGCCCGGTCATGGTCTGGACCCCGGCCCAGGCCGGCGCGTTCCTCGACCACGCCGAAACCCACGACATCGTGCTGTACCCGATGTTCCTGCTCATCCTGCACCGCGGCCTGCGCCGCGGCGAAGCCTGCGGGCTGCGCGAACGGGATGTCGACCTGGACACCGCGCAGGCCACCATCGTCGAACAGATCACCACCGTCGGCTACACCCCGATCACCACCACCGTGAAAACCGACGCCGGGGATCGGGTGATCGCCCTGGACAGCACCACCGTGGCCGCACTGCGTGACTACCAGCGCAGGCGCGAGGCGTGGCGGCGGGTCGCCGGCCCCCACTGGCCCGACACTGGCCTGTTCTTTGTCCAGCCCACCGGGGCGCCCTGGCATCCCCAGGTCGTGTCCGACCGGTTCGAACATCTCATCAAGACAAGCCACCTACCCCCGGTTCGCCTGCACGATTTGCGCCACTGCGCCGCCACCTACCTACGACACGGCGGCGCCGACATGAAAGAAGTCCAAGAAACCCTCGGCCACGCCTCCATCCACACCACCAGCAACATCTACACCAACTCTCGGGAATTGCATCAGGCGGGCGCGAAGTCGCAGGTCGCGATGTCGGGGCGACGTCTTCACGGTCTTTCGGTGGCTTGCGGCATGGCTGTCTGAGCTGGGAGTTTGCCATAGTGATCCCGCTTGATGCAAGATCTGCCCTTGAAACGGGCTGGATTCTGGCGGGGTGGAGGACTGGTTGCGGCGGGCTGAGCTTGCGGGTGCGGCCCATATGGAGCTCGTCTCGGGTGTGGTTCAACTGCGTCCGGAGGACGCGATGGTCGAGGCGATGCTGCGGGGCTGGCGTGCGCAGCAGACGGCCCGTGGGCTGAAAGAGGACACGATGGTGCCGCGGCAGCGGCTGGTCCGTCGGTTCCTGGAGTTCACGAACGAGTATCCGTGGGCGTGGTCGCCGGGGCACATGGACGAGTGGTCGCTGCAGTTGACGACCGAGCAGCATTTGGCGCCATCGACGATTCGTAGCTACCAGTGCACGCTTCGACAGTTCACCGAGTTCCTGATCGATGGTAGGTATGGCTGGGCGGTGGCGTGCGAGCAGGCGTTCGGTCCCGGGCGGCATCCGGTGGCCATCGCTCATGAGTGGAATACGATCGCTCATCTCAACGACTACGAGGGCAATCCCGAGGCTCGGCCGTTCACTCGTGAAGAGTTGCAGCGGTTCCTGGATTACGCCGACGAGCAGGTGGAGCAGGCGGTGAAGTCCAAGCGTAAGGGTGCATTGGCCGCCTATCGAGACGCGACTCTGTTCAAGGTGATCTATGGGTGGGGGCTGCGGCGGACGGAGACGTCCAAGTTGGACACAGTGGACTTCGGCCGGAACCCGGCGGCTCCGGAGTTCGGCCGGTACGGGATGCTCAACGTCCGGTACGGAAAGGCGAAGAAGGGTCAGCCGCCGCGGCGGCGCAACGTCGCCGCGGTGATGGGCTGGGCGGTCGAGGCGGTCGTGGACTATGTGGACAACGTGCGGCCCCGGTTCGGTTGTGAGGATCATCCGGCGTTGTGGGTGACCGAACGCGGTGGGCGGGTGAAACCGGCTGAGATCAACGCTCGGTTCGTCAGCTACCGGGAGGCCCTTGGGCTGCCGGCCGCCCTGGTCGTGCATAGCCTGAGGCATTCCTACGTCACCCACCTGACTGAGGATGGGGTTGACCGGAGATTTATCCAGTCCCAGGTCGGGCACGAGAGTGATAGCTCGACGGCGGTGTATACCCACGTCAGCGACGACTTCATGAATACGGCGCTACGTCGGGCTCTGGGCCCGGCCTTGGACACTGTCCACAGTGGTCGATCAGGCTGGGAGGGGCAGCGGTGACGGCGAAGCTGGACTACCAATGGCATCTGCGGCAGGTCATGGCCACCCGGGGCATGTTCTCCACCACGGATCTGCTCGTGCCGTTGTCGCAGCGGGGTATCACACTGTCGTCCAGCCAGGTCTACCGGTTGGTCGTCGACCGGCCGGAGCGCCTCAGTTTGAAGATTTTGATGGCGCTGCTGGACATCCTGGACTGCACGATGACCGACCTCGTCGAGCCCGTGGCCGCCGCCGGGCGGGACGTCAAGAAGACCAGGGCGGCCGGCGGCGACATCGGAGTCGGTGATCTGCGGCCGAGACGGGCCCGGATCACCCGGGCCGACGGCTGAGCGGTGAGCACTGCCATCCCCGAGGTTCTCGCCGACCCGATCGGTGTCACCGTCGATCTGGTCACCGGTGTCGAGGCAGTCATGAACCGTCGCTCTGCCGAGGCGGTGGTGGTGCGTGTCGCCGGCGGGCGGGCCAAACGCCGCAAGCTCGCCCAAGCCTTGACCCAGCGGCCGGCGATCCTCACCGACGGCCGCTCACCCGCACCCCGGGTCGTCGGAGATCTGCTCATCGCGTTGGTCGATGCCGGGGCCGTGACGATTTCGCCGCCGTTGTGCGCTGAGTGCGGCAAGGCCCTGCGCACGCTGCAGCGCCGTGGTGAGGACTGGTACTGCGGCGCGTGCGGGCCGCTTCGTGAACCCTGCGTCGCCTGCGCGAGGACCAAGCCGGTGCACTCCCGGGACCGTGAAGGACGGCCCCGATGCGACAAGTGCCCGCTTGAGGACGGCGGTGATCCGGTGGACATCGTGATCGGCATCGTCGCCGTCATCGACCCGGCCCTACTGCCGCAGGTCGTGGCCGCTGCGGTGCGGGCGGCGGTCCCCGCAGCGGGGCGGCGTCATCAGCTGGCCTGGACGTTGCAGGAGCGGCCCGAACTGCTCACCGGAGCGGGCGCCGAAGCCACGATTCCCGCGGTGCTACGTCTGATTGACACGCTCTGCGACGCGGGTGCCAACGGCATCGTCCGGCCGCCTTGCCCGCACTGCGGCCGGGTGATCCCGTTGGTCAAGCCCCGCGGCGGGGTCCGGCTCTGCCGCACCTGCGTGGCCAAGTCGAGGGCCGAGCCCTGCTTCGGCTGCGGGCGGTTCTGTGAAGCCGCCACCCGCGACGAGCACGGTCGGGCGCGCTGCCCGAACTGTTTGGTCCGCGACCCGGCCAATCTTGAGGTCTGCGTGAACTGCGGCCGCCGCCGTGTCGTCAACACCCGCACACCGGACGGGCCGCTCTGCCCAACCTGCCCGCCACTGCCGGCGTCGGTGTGCTCGATCTGCGGACAGCAGCGGCCATGCGGGACCTCCCGGCTGACCGGGCTGCCGTGGTGCCCGCCATGCCAGCGACAATCCGCACGATGCGTCCGCTGCGGACGGCTCGAACCGATCAGCTCCGGCACCCTCACCGAGCCGATCTGCCAGAGCTGCACCGTCCCGGCGTTCCCCGACTGCACCGCCTGCGAGACCAGCCCCCAACCGGGCCAATGCCCCGACTGCCGTCTCGAGCTGCGGCTGCGGGAACTGTTCACCGACCCGAACGGCGCCACCCACCCCGCGCTGCGTCCGCTGAAGCAGGCGTTGACGGCCACCGACCCGCCCGGCACCGCGCTGCGCTGGCTCGCCAAGGCGCCCGTCGCCACGGTGCTCGCCGACATCGCCGCGGGCCGCCGCGAACTCACCCACGCCGAACTGGATGCACTGCACCAGAACGCGATCCTCGCGCACCTGCGCAGCGTGCTGGTGGCCACCGGGACACTGCCGGCACGCGACGAGCAGATGGCCCGCCTCGAACGGTTTCTCCGCGACATCCTCGCCACCCGCACCGACCCCGACCAGCGTCAGATCCTGCACCGCTACGCCAACTGGCACCTGCTGCGCCGGCTGCGGCGCCGCAACAACGGCCAACCCGCCACGCACCAGCAGTACGCCGTCGTGCACCAACACGTCCGCGCCGCCACCGTCCTTCTCGACTGGCTGACCGCCCAGCACCTCACCCTGGCCACCTCCGGCCAAGCCGACCTCGACCGGTGGCTGTCCGGCACCGAGGCATCCCACCGCTACCAGGCCGGACACTTCGTCCGCTGGGCCGCCAACCAGCGCCTCACCACGCTGTCCTTCCTCGCCACCCGCTGGCACGGCCCCACCCGGGCACTGGACGACCAAGCCCGCTGGGACGCCGCCCGCCGTCTCCTGCACGACGACACCCTCGCCACCCGAGACCGCCTCGCCGGCCTGCTCGTCCTGCTCTACGCACAACCCGTCGCCCGCGTCAGCAGACTGACCACCGACCACGTCACCACCGACGCCACCACGGTGAGGATCCGGCTCGGATCAGCGCCCATCGCCCTACCCGAACTCGTCGCTGACCTCACTCGGCAACTCCTGACCGGGAAACGCGGACACGCCACCACCGGCGCCGGTTATCCCTCGCCCTGGCTGTTCCCCGGAGGCCAGCCCGGCCGCCCGATCAGCGCCACCCACCTCGGGCAACGCCTCAAAGACCTCGGCATCCAACCCGGCCAAGCACGCTCCACCGCCCTGTTCCAACTCGCCACCGAACTCCCCGCCGCCCTCCTCGCCCGAATGCTCGGCATCCACATCGGCGTGGCTGTCGCCTGGCAACGCGCGTCCGCCGGCGACTGGATGACCTACGCCGCGGACATCAGCCGCCGCCCGCCTCAGACCGCGAGACTCGATCGAACTCCATGACCGGACCAACGACATCGTCGGCCGGAGGACAGGCCTCAACGCTGACCCACAGCCGAGGCATTCAGACAGTTCTGATATCCGACGGTGCCGTTAAGCGTCCTGCCCGAACTCCACGAGAAAGCCGGTAACGACGTCGCGGCCCGGCTGGCCACCAAACGCGCAGACCACCGCCGCAGAGCAGCGTGACCGCCACGGTCGGCGGCCCAAGGCCAACAACACGCGACGACGCGGACAGGCCGGCGTCGCTCGCTTGGGAACCGAGATCGCTCAAACGGTCGCCGGCGAGCAGGCCGGCGCCGACTCACCTGAACGCGGGATCGTCTCGCGCGAGCAACAACGGGGCCTCTGCCTGCCTACCGAACCGGCCGCTTTACGCGGCGGCGAGCGTGTGGCCACCCCGTGGCCAAGCGCCGTGGCACCCCACAAACACGGACGGACGCAGAGAACAGATCGAGAACTACCAATATCCGTAGGTCAGATGCCACACCAACGCCCCAGCAATGTGCCCCCGGGGTGATTCGAACACCCGACAAGTGGTTTAGGAAACCACTGCTCTATCCCCTGAGCTACGGGGGCCGCCTGCGACAGTGTACATAGCTGCGCAATCTGCCCACGACGGCGGTCCACCTGAGGCAGTCAGCCGACACGGGCGCTACTCGCCGCCACACGTCGGCCACACGGGTGGCATTGACAAGGTCGTCTTGCCGGGTAAGCGTCGGCACGGTGAAGGCTCGGATTGTCATCACAGCCACAGGTTGCTGGTTGTGGCGGCGCGCCAGCCGCCTGACACCGACTTTGCGGACACTTCGCGGGGGACAGACTTCGGCATCACGCCCAGGAGCGGTCACCCTTCTCGAAGATGATCCATCCACGAGGATCGAGTGCGACGAGGCTCGCCAGGAGACCAATTGCGCAGCGGCCGGGTAGCCCTCGGCTCGACATGATCACCGGCTCCGTGCCTGGCACACGTCAGCGTTCAATTCGCCGGCGCCTCCAGCCCGACCGCCTCGCGGATTGGCCATCGACCGATCCCTCGACGTTCGAGCTAACACAGCTCGTACTCTTGGGCGCGGGGCGAGCCGTGCCAGCTCGCGCCATCTTTCCAGACGACGGCGATGTCGAGTTCTTCGAAAAAGCGTACGAACAACCCGCCGATGTCCTCGTTGAATAGCGCGACCTTGTTGACCTTGACGTCATGCGGGTAGAGGAAGCGAGCGTAGAAGTACAGTTGGGCGAGTGCCTCTCGCGCGGCGTGTTCGGGATTCGCGCCGACTGTCTTTGCCTCGAATAGCCAGTGCGCATGATTTCGATCGGCAGTCAAATCTCGGGGATGCGGCGAAGCAACATCGAACTGGTGCGACCGAAGAAAGTCGGCATACTCATTGACTAGGATCTCGTGCTTTCGCGACTTGACCAAGTTGCGAGCGCCTAGCATTTGAACGTAGTCGGACTCATTCTTAGGCTTGAAGTCCCCCGGCCGCTGCTCGGACTTGGTGCCCGGCGGCGCGCTCACGATGCCCGCGTCGCCGCGTTGACGAGCTTCGGTGCGTGCTTCGATCGCGGCCGCATAGATCCGAAGGAACCGTCTGAGATCGGCCTGCATGGCCTCTTCGCTCGGTAAGTTCTTCAGGTCGTATATGCGAGCGACGATGTTGCCGTACATGTAATCCACCGGCAAGTCCATCTTGGACTTAAGATCGATCGAGATGGCAAGATCGGCGATCGTCTCCGGCGTGACGTTCGCGCGGATGGTTGCCGCCTCGATCTGGAGTGCTTCGCGGGCGGCTCTCCGCCCCATTCGCTGCCCTATCTCCGTGACGCCGTGATTGAGACTCAGCATCACCGTTGTCATGTCGACCGCAAAGAGGTAGACGACGTACATGCCGTGCTGAGCCGTATCGGTCTCATCCGGATCGAAGACTGCCACCCACGGACAGGCAGCAGCGTTGCCCTTCCCCCCGCTGCCGACAGCCCGGTAGCCGCCCGGCAGCCAACGAACGAACTCGCGGTCCGCGCTTCTCAGTAGCATCTGCGCCTCGCTTGCCATCGACAAGCTGCGGTCATAGGTCTGGCCGACTCGACCGATGAACTCACGAAGATGCATCTCGGTATTCTGATCGGCTCTGCCGATCAGACGCTACCGACGACCGGTCGTGTCGACCAGCAAAATTGTGACGAAACGGTCCCAAAAGCCCAACGTGTGAACGATTGCTCGATCTGTGGGACCGATCGGCCAACAATCGACCGCTGTCCGGAGCGGCCTTTAGCATTGACTCATCGTGTGGCGCCCGTCGAGGCGGCCTGGTACCACCGGCGCGACTACCGCAACCCCGGCGCCGCCGACCGGTGTCGATCTTTGTTGCGTGGCCGCCGTGTGGACAAATGTCGGTGACGTGCGTGAGGACGCCTGTTGGCACCTGCTCATCGACAAGGCCCGTACCGCCGCACCGGCCTGGGTCATCGCCACCGTCGCGATGGCCCTGCCCGCGCTGACCAACATGGCCCGCCGGCTGCGTGTCGGCTTCGACCACGCCGCCGAAGACATCGACTCCGAGCTTCTCGCCGGGTTTCTTACCGCTCTGCGGAGCGCGGACCTGTCCGGGCCGGCGCCGTACGCGCGGATGTGCTGGGCCGGGTGGCGAACTGCACTGGACGCCCGCGCACCCCGCGGCCTGGCGGAGCTGTCCGATGAGATGTTCGACCCCGCCGCCGGCTGTCGACCCGCCCCTACGGGCACCCCGACCTCATCCTCAGTCGGGCTGTTGCGGCCGGCGTGATCACCGCCGACCAGGCGCAGCTGATCTCGGCCACCCGCTTCGGACGGGTCTTGCTGCACGACATTGCCGCCGCGCAAGGCATCGACCCATCAGCACTGCGGATGAGCCACCAGCGTAGCGAGCTCGCCGTGGTCCAGGCCTGGCGGGCGGCCTTCTGAGCGGAATGACCTTCGGTTCGACATCGCATCGAACTCGCACCACCGGCGCCAACCGCATCACTCGCTGACACGAGCCAACCTCGCGCACCGAGTTCCATCGTCCATTTACGGGATGCCGATGATCGGGCGAGCGGGGATCGACCGGTCGGCCAGTCCGCATCCGCCGGATCACCATCACGGTCAACCCCTGTACCGACGGTCACCGGGCATCGGTTGCACTGTGAGGCCCGCGGCGGTGAGGAACGGACGGATCTGGGAGGCGTGCTCAACGACGTGCAGCGGCATGCTGCCGACAATCACCGCGAACAGCATTCCGTGGTATCGATGCGCGCTTGGAAGTGGCCGAGCGGCCATCTCCTCGGTGAGGCCGCCAAGGGTCTGGCGTACGCGGCCGCGGCACCAGTCGACGTACCCGAGAAGCTCGGGCTTAGTGAACCTGCGGTTGGGGAAGCCGTAGGTGTTGTCGTCAAACGGTTGTGGCGGTGCCCACGGCTCGAACTCGCCAGCCAGGTCATAGTCGAGCGTGTTCAGCGCGTGGTATCCGAGGAACCAGGGAGCCGAGCCGTGCAAGCCCCCGTGCGGCGCCGGAGCCGTAGGCGCCTCGTCCGGCCACAAGTCCGTCTGCCACAGGTCGTCGGGGCAGTCGGTCAACGCCGCCTCCATCAGCCGCAGCGCCTGTTCGAAGTTATGAGCCATGCTCTGCACAAACGCGTTCGACACAGTGCCGGTATAGCGCATATCGGCGGACGTGGCACTGACATGCACACACGCTCTTGCCGCGAACCGCGCGGTCATGCCGATGGGCGATCCCGCGGGCCGAAGTGGCCCGCGGCCAGGCCACTGGTCACCCGACTTGCCGGTTCAATCCTTCTTCGCAGCGGACGCGTCGACGC
Source organism: uncultured Actinomycetota bacterium (assembly GCA_963803345.1). Classification (GTDB taxonomy): domain Bacteria; phylum Actinomycetota; class Actinomycetes; order Mycobacteriales; family Micromonosporaceae; genus CAWDLX01. The sequence goes on along the minus strand of CAWDLX010000020.1, from coordinate 376,836 downwards.
AGACGATTCCCCTGTTGCCGTCCTGGTCGGCGATCACGGTGAGCGAGGGCGCGTCGCTGTCATCGACGACGGTCCCACCCGCGGCGACGGCAGCGGCGATCCGTTGCTCAGCCACCTCGGGCGCCACATAGACCTCGATGTGGAACCGCTGACCGGGGCCTCGTGTTCGTCGGCGTCCCCGAACCACAGGTTTGGCACCCGTCCCGTGGCATCCCGGATCTCGTCGCTGGGTGTCCCGCGGCCCTGGGCATCGGCGCTCCCGGTCAGTAGGGCGGCCCACACCGGCGCGATGATCGCGGAGCGCACCGTGTCGAGGCCGAGCTCGATGTGGCTGACCGAGGCCGGGTCGGCGTCGACCTTGTGGTCAACGGCGATCTCGGTGATCCGTCGCGCGAGGTCGACGTCCTGCTGGGTCACCCATTCAACAACGTGTTCGATGCCTTCGTCATCGCGGTAGATGGCGTCGTCGCTGACCAACTTGAAGTCGACATACCCCTTACCGATGGACACACTCGGGTGATGGCCGAGCGCGTCGCCCGCCTCGCCCACCGCGGCGACGAACCGTGCACCGGTGCCGAAGTCGCCGATCACCTAGCGCGCATGCAGTCCCTGGGCCAGCTTGCGCCAGTCGGTCAGGTTCGCCTCGGCGATCTGTTCGCCCTTGAGCATGTCCATGGACGGGACCCTATCCCTTGAATCAGCCCGCAACACTAGCGCAATGAACAGCCGGATCGGACGCTGGGCGGGCGTCCGGCCGCGCCGCCGAAGTCGGTTGACGGCGCCGCAAGAATGCTGGTGTGCGCGCGTTCGATGACCTCATCGATGAGGCCGACTCGGCGGACGTGTCGGGTTGGAGCTTCGAGTGGCTGTCTCGGCGGGCAACGGAACATCGGCCGCCGTGGCGGTACTCGAGCCTGATCGCATCGCGTCTGCCCAAGGTCTGCTCGGCCTTGGACATCGACACCGGCGGCGGGGAGCTCATCGCAGAGATTCCGCGCCTGCCGCCGAGGATGGTCGTCACCGAGGGGTGGCCACTGAACGTGGAACGGGCCTGCGGCCTCTTGTCCTCGCGCGGTGTTGAGGTTGTGCCCGTTGGACAGGGGCAGCCCCTGCCGTTTCCCGATGCCAGCTTCGAACTGGTGACGAGCCGTCATCCGGTGAATCCTGACTGGCACGAGATCGCCCGGGTCTTGATCGATGAGGGCACGTACCTCGCTCAACACGTCGGGCCGGCCTCCGCGTTCGAGCTCATTGAATGGTTCCTTGGCCCGCAGACCCGGGAGGGCTTGGGCCGTGATCCCGATCGTGAGGCGGCAGCAGCTCGGGCGGCCTCGCTACAGATCGTGGGCCTACGCACCGCGCGCTGCCGAATGGAGTTCTTCGATATCGGCGCAGTCGTCTACATCCTGCGAAAGTGTGTCTGGTGGGTACCTGACTTCACCGTCGAGCGGTACCGGGAGAGACTCGAGCAACTCGATGCCCACATCCGAGGGCATGGCGTCTTCGTGGCGCACTCGACCCGCACCCTCATCGAGGCCACACGCGCAGCCCGTTGAACGGCGACCGAACGTTGCCAACGCGGGCACCCAGTCGTCGCGCACCCACACCCAGGCCCAAACGCCGGATCCTTACAGGATCTCTGCCGCGACTACGGCGACCGGCCGGTCGAGATCAACGCACCAATATGCGGATGAACGCGCGGCGCACGACCATGCCGAGTTGAGTGCATCGCGGTCCGATCCTCGACGGTCGCGGACTAATCGGTTGGCACCACACCGCCTGACCGCACTACGGTGCCAGCCGTGCCCATCCATGATGACGAGATCCGAGCCACCGTCGGGCAGGTGCACCGCCTGGTGGAAGCCCAGTGCCCCCAGTGGGCCGACCTTGCGGTGACGCCCCTCCCCGACGAGTTGGAAGGCACCGACCACGTGCTCTTTCGGATCGGCCGCGAACTCGTCGCCCGCATGCCCAAGATTGCCTCGGCGGTCCATCAGGCCGATTCTGATGCGCGGTGGCTGCCGCTGCTGGCGTCCCGCCTGCCTGTGCGGATTCCCGTTCCGCTTCACGTGGGCGAGCCGGGCGTGGGGTATCCGTGGCGGTGGACCGTGGTGCCGTGGATCGTGGGGAGCACGCCTCCCAGGCTTGGTTGCGACGACGTACCCCTGGCCCGCGATGTGGCCGCGTTCGTTCGCGCTCTGCACGGGGTGGATTCGGCCGGAGGTCCGCCCAAACCACCAGGTTCCCGAGGGTCCGCGCTGTCGCACGCCGATGAAGGCGTCCGCCGCGTGCTGCCCCGGCTCGCCGAGCATGACGACGGCTTCGATGTGACCGCGGCCGAGGCGGCCTGGGACACCTGCCTGGCCGCTCCTGACTGGGACCGGGACCCCGTATGGATCCACGGTGATCTGCAACCGGGCAACCTGATCACCGACGGCGGTCGGCTGGCCGCGGTCATCGACTTCGGCGCACTCGGTGTGGGCGATCCGGCGCCGGACGTGGCGCCAGCGCTATGGACCTTCACCGGCGCGGCCCGAGACGCCTACCGGGAGGCCATTGGGTACGACGACGCTACCTGGCGTCGCGCCTGCGGCTGGGCCCTCGCACCGTCGCTGACCGGCATTGACTACTACCGGCACACCTTCCCGCGAATGGCCGAGTACGGCCGCCGACTGGTCCGCGCGGTGATCGCCGAACTCGCGTGAGTTTCACTCCCAGCGTCCCTGTACCACGATCGAGTTACCGGATTTCCCGATTACACCCAGCCGGGCGAGTGCCTCAGTGAACATCGCAAGATAGCTGGCATGAGCGAGGCGCAGTTCTCCGAATTCACCCGGATCCACCGCGTCACGCGACCGCTGGACGCCATCAGTACTGTCCCGCTCTCGGGTACACGCCCGCTACCGCCCCGATGATGCCTGCGCTCATCGCCTATAACGCGGTCGATAACTGCCTTACCCGAGCGGCGCCCATGGCTGTCGGCGTCGCCCGCGTAGCGGTACGAACACGTGTGTGTAGAAGTGCGCAGACAGCGGACTCTGGGCCGAATCACGATGTCGGCCAGGAGGTGTGCTATGACGACCGCGGGGACTTCGTACGCGTTGGGGCATGACAACCCTGAACTGGACCGGTTGATCTCGCAGTCCCGCTTCCTCGGCGACCTGACCGAACAGCTGCTGCGCCAGGCCGGACTCGGGCCGGGAATGCGGGTGTTGGACATCGGCTGCGGCGTGGGCGACGTGACGTTTCTCGCGGCGCGACTGGTGGGCAAGGATGGCTTCGTCACCGGCGTCGATCGCTCGGCCGAGGCGATCGAGCGGGCCCGGCATCGAGCCCGGGAGGCGGGGCTGAGCAACGTCGCCTTCGTGGTGGGCGACGCGGCGGATCTTGCGGCCGAGCCTATCGCCGATGCCATCGTTGGTCGCCTGGTCCTGATGTACGCGCCGGACCCGTCCGAACTGCTGAGTCGACTGAGCAGATACCTCTGTAGCGGCGGGATCATGGTCTTCCAGGAGATGGACATGGGCGCGACATTCGTCATGCCCTCGGCGCCGCTGCTCGAACTGACCAGCGAGCGCGTGTGCGAAACCTTCCGCCGCGTCGGCGCCGGCATCCGCACCGGTCTCGAGCTGTACCGATTCTTCCGGGAGGCGGGGCTGCCGGGACCGAGGATGATCCAGGCGGCGCGAGTCGAGGCCGGCCCTGACGCCATGATCTACGAGCAGTTGGCCGGCGTCATGCGGACCTTGTTGCCCCACGCCGAGGGAACGGGCGTCGCCAGTCGCGCCGAGATCGACATCGACACGCTCGCCGACCGGCTGCGCGCCGAGGCGGTGGCGCTGGGCTCCGTGGCGGTCTGGCCACCGCTCATCGGCGCCTGGGCCACTGTCGGCTAGGCTCGTCTTCTGGATGATCAACAGCCCTGTCCTACTGAGCACTGGCTTCCGCCATGCAGGTCCGGTTCTCGGCCGCGAGTCGGTCAGACTCCGTGGACTTCTGCCGCTCGCCGTGGTTGGGTACATCGATCGCGGCGACCGCGAAACCGCCCTCGGCGACGAAGCGGCCCGCCCGGGCCAGGATGCCGGGGGCCTTCTTGTGCTGCCCGCCGCCGTGCCCCATCAGAATCAAGGGGCGAGTGCCACGTCCGTCCCTGGATCATGCACGCCGGAGCGAGTTCCCGCAGGGCTACGCCACCCGGGTGGCGACCCGGCCGGCCAGGTCGACGCCGACCACCACACCCTGCTCGTCGCGGGTGAAGAAGCCGCGCTGTCCCTTCATGCCGCCCTCGGTGATGATGTACTCGTCCCCGTCACCGGGCAGCCGGCCGATGGCGGCCGGCGGGTAGTCCGGCGGCAGGTCGGTCTCGGCCGCCGCACGGATCTCCGGCTTGATCCCGACCGCGAGCGTCAGCCCCGTCGCCGTCGCCGGCGATGGTGACGCACATGGAGTCCATGTCGTAGGTCCCGACGACCTCACGGGCCCACGCGTCGTCGTGTGGGATCGGCTCCGGGTCCCGCTCGACCACGCCCAGGTAGTGCTCCAGCGCCCAGCGCACGACGGCCTGGTTGAACGGGATGCCGTGCGGGACCGGCGTTGGACAGCGAGACGACGGCGAAGTCGCGCTCCGGCACGATGAGCAGTTCGGCGAACTGGCCGTTGGTCGACCCGCCGTGCCCGACGGTGCGTACGCCGTCCACGTCACGCAGGAACCACGCGATGCCGAACGCGTCGCCGAGCGAGCTGCCGCGCAGCTCGACGGTCGGCTCCTTCATCCGATGCAACACCTCGGCGGGCAGGACTTCCTCGCCGCTTGCGGCGCGGCCGTCACCGAGGTGGAACCGGGCCCAGCGCAGCAGGTCGGCCGACCGAGGATTCCAAGCCGCCGCCCGGGTTGTCGCCGCGCCACCGCTTGCGCAGCCGCGCGACGGCCAGCGCGCCATCCTCGCCGGGGTTGTGCCCCACGGCGAACCGGCGACTGAGGACGTCGCTGGCCAGATAGAAGCTGTGGTCCAGGCCGAGCGGCTCGAACAGCAGCGAGGCGACGGCCCGTTCGTAGGTCAGGCCGGTGACCTTCTCGATGATCCGCCCGATCAGGTTGAACCCGGCCTGGCTGTAGGAGGCCCGCGCGCCGGGCCGGCCGATCAGCTCCAGCTCGGGCAGCTTCGCCACGTAACGGGCCAGGGCGTCGTCGCCCTCGCCGGTGTCGGCGATGAACCCCAGCCCGAGGCCGGCGGTGTGGTTGAGCAGGTTCATCACGGTGATGCGTCGCCGCGGTCTGCTCGTCGGCGAGCCGCAGCTCCGGCACGTAGCGGCGCACCGGCGCGTCCAGGTCGACCCGCCCCTGCGCGACCAGGCGCATCAGCGCGGTCGCCGTGAAGGTCTTCGTGACCGAGCCGAGCACGAACATCGTGTCCCGGTCGACCGGCAGCGGGTTGTCGACGCTCGTCACGCCGTGGCAGGCGTACATCTCCTGGCCGTTGGCCCACACCCCGACGGCGACGCCGGGGATTCCGAACTTCGTGGCGGTGGCCTCGACGAACTCGGCCAGCGTGTCCTGTGCCATTTCCGTTCCCTCCGTGACGACGACTTGAACTGTGTTCAAGTGGAACGCTAGCCCACGACTTGAACGCTGTGCAAGTGGTTCTTGAACAAAGTTCAAGACCTCGCTATCGTGGTCCTATGCCGCGCGACACGCTGAACCGCGACCAGATCGTCAAGGCCGCGATCGACCTGCTCGACGCCGAGGGCCTGGACGGCCTGAACATGCGCGCCCTGGGCAAGCGGCTCGGCTCGGCGGCCACCGCCGTCTACTGGCACGTGGGCAGCAAGGAGAACCTCATCGCGCTCGCCGGCGACCAGGCGTGGAACGAGATCGCGCTGCCCGACCTGGCCACGACCGACTGGCGTACGGCCGCCACGCAGATGGCCACCGAACTACACGCGATGCTGACCCGCCACCCCTGGCTGGTGCAGGCCTTCGGCTCGTACATGGTGTTCGGCCCCGGCAAGGCCCGCCACGACGACCACAGCCTCGCCGTCTTCGAGGCGGCCGGCTTCACCGAAGCGCAGGCCGACCAGGCGGCGGCCAGCCGTCTTCACCTTCGTGCTCGGCAACGCCCTCGGCCCGGCCGCGGCCGACTCGTTCGCGAAGAAGCTCAGCCGCGACGGCGGCAACGCCGAGGAACTGATGCGCGACAGCATGGCAAAGGCGCAGCGAGATCGCGGCGCAGTACCCGCGCTTGCGGGCGCGCCTGGAAACCGCCTCCGCCGAGTACGCCGCGGCACCCGCCGAGACGTTCGAGTTCGGCCTCGCGGCCCTCCTCGACGGCCTCGAAGCCCGGCTCGCCCCCAGCACGTCGCCACGACCAGGGATTAGCCGATGAGAGTGCCGTCGTCGTCGACCAGCGCTGTGTAGCCGTTGGCTAGCTCGGTGAAGAAGTCCGGATCCGCGCGCCGGTAAGCGAGACCTGGGCGTACGGCTCGGCGTACTCCCAGGTCGTGATGTCGGCCGCGAAGGCGGCGGTCATCGGCACGCGGTGACCTTAGGCCGCTGCCGCCGCCGCATAACCCGAGTTTCGCGCGTCGCTTCCGTGCTGGCATCCGGCACCAGCCGTCGCGTCTCGCGAGCCCGGTCCAGCCCGATCGAGTGAATGACCCTCGATAGACTGTCCGAGGACCCCTCTCTGTCAACCTGGGTTGAGGCACCCGCCCCCTGACAATTACTGAAGCTGAGGGCGGGAGTAGGAGACTCCCAGGTATGACGAGCAAGGCGACCCCGTTCGGTCGAGCGTCGAGGTCCGGCGACTCCACCGGCGCTTTGCCCTCGACGCGGGCCGAGGCCGGGTCCGGTGTGGACGGTACTGCTGCGGACCGGCGGCAGGGCCCGGAGGTGCCGGAGCGGGCGCGTCGGCGTACGTTCACCGCGAAGTACAAGCTGGAGATTCTCGCCGCGTACGACGCCGCGTCGGAGGGCGAGAAGGGCGCGCTGTTGCGCCGGGAAGGTCTGTATTCCAGCCATATCACCGTGTGGCGGCGGGCCCGCGACGCCGGTGGGCTGGCGGCCCTGGCCCAACCGCGGGGCCGCAAAGGTCGTGACCCGCAGTCCGAGCGCGTTGCCGCGCTGGAGGCCGACAAGCGGCGGCTGGAGCAGGAGCTGGCCACGGCCCGCGCCGTGATGGACGTGCAGGCAAAACTGCATGCGCTCTTGGAGACAATCTCCGAGAGCGCGGGCATCGAGCCGAGGTCGACGCGGTGACCGACCAGGCCGTCGCCGAGCTGGCCCCGCACATCGGGGTTCGCCCGGCCTGCGACGCGGTCGGCGCGGCGCAGGCCAGCTACTGGCGCCGCCACCGACTGACCCCCGCCCCGCAGCGGGCGTCGTCGGTGCCGCAGCGCGAGCGGCACCAGCCGCGGGCGTTGAGCGCGGCCGAGGAGCAGGCCATCCTCGACGTGCTCCACAGCGACCGGTTCGTCGACGTCGCCCCGGCCGAGGCGTGGGCGATCCTGCTCGACGAGGGCGTCTACCTCGGCTCGGTGTCGACGTTCTACCGGCTGCTACGCCATGCGGGCGAGACCCGCGAGCGGCGCCGCCAGGCGACTCATCCGGCGAAGGTGAAGCCGGAGCTCGTGGCGACCGCTCCGAACCGGGTGTGGTCGTGGGACATCACGAAGTTGCGCGGTCCGGCGAAGTGGAGCGCCTACCACCTGTATGTGATCATCGATATCTTCTCGCGGTACGTGGTCGGCTGGATGGTCGCCAGTCGCGAGTCCGAACAGCTCGCCGAGGTGCTCATCCGCCAGACCTGCGCCAAACAGGGCGTCCAACGTGGACAGTTGACCATCCACGCCGACCGCGGCAGCTCCATGACCTCCAAGACTGTCGCGCAGCTGCTCGTCGACCTCGGCGTGGACCAGTCGCACAGCCGCCCGCACGTCTCGAACGACAACCCATACAGCGAGAGCCAGTTCAAGACGCTCAAGTACCGGCCCGACTTCCCGGGCGAATTCGCCGCAGTCGAGACCGCGCGCGTGCACTGCCAACGCTTCTTCTCCTGGTACAACGACGACCATCGTCATTCCGGGCTCGGCCTGCACACGCCCGCCGACGTCCACTACGCCACCGCCGAGGCTACCCGCAGCAAGCGGGCCGCCGGACTGAACGCCGCCTACGAGCAACACCCCGAACGGTTCGTCCGCAAGCCCCCAGAGCCGCCCAAGCTGCCCGAAGTCTCCTGGATCAACGAACCGCCCGAACAGCCAGAGGAGGATGCTCACTAAATTCCGCGATCCGGTGCCTCAAGCAGGTTGACAGGTTCCGGACTTCGCCGTGGCCAGCCACCAGGTCGGAGGGGATGTTGTTGTCCGAGCCGTCAGGAACTCTCGCTGACGATCCGTTCGGTGGTCGGCAGCCGACCAGTCACGAACGGATGACGGGAGTGCCCTGGGATGCGTCGTACCACGGCGACCCAGCACCGTGGGATATTGGCCATCCGCAGCCAGCAGTTGTGCGTGTGGCATCCGAAGGCGGATTCGCCGGAGCGGTGCTCGACGCGGGCTGCGGGACCGGCGAGAACGCTCTTCACATCGCCTCGCTGGGATTGTCGGTTGTCGGCGTTGACGTTGCTGAGACGGCTCTGGCGATCGCCCGAGCGAAGGCCGTCGACCGTGGGATCAAGGTTGAGTTCGCTATGGCTGACGCATTCCAGCTCGAGCGTCTGGGACGCAGGTTTGACACTGTGCTGGACTGCGGACTTTTGCACAGCTTCGACGGCGAGGAGCGAGCTCGGTACGTGGCGAGTCTGACGTTGGTTACCGAGCACGATGGGACCCTGTATGTGTTGTGCTTCAGTGACGATGGTCCCGACACTGGCCCACACCCGATCAGTCACGAACAGCTGAGCGCCGCGTTCAACCCCGGCACCGGATGGAATGTCGCGGCCGTCGAACCGGACCGAGTCGAGACGAGATACCACGAGCACGGCGCACCGGCCTGGTTCGGGACGTTCAAACGGATCTAGGCCGGTCAGGGCAGGTAGGGCGGCATGGCAGTGCGATACGCGGTGGGATTACCCACGGTGGGGGAGTTCGGTGATGTCCGCACGCTGCTCAAGCTGGCGGTCGCGGCCGAGCGCCATGGCTGGGACGGCGTGCACCTGTGGGACCACGTGCTCTATCACGACCCCGACTGGCCCGTGACAAGTCCTGTCGTCGCGGCTGCGGCGATCGCCGCCGCGACCGCGCGCCTGCGGATCATCCTCACCGTGGCCCTGCCGCGACGGCAGGTCCAGGACGTTGCGCGGGACACCGCCGCTGTCGACGCACTCTCCGGAGGCCGGCTCACCGTGCTGGCCACCATCGGCTCCATGGACCGCGAGTACACCGAGTTCGGACTCGACCCCGATCTGCGCGCCCGCGGTCGGGCTCTCGACGAACGTCTGGTCCGACTCACTCAGCTGTGGTCGTATTGGCGGGCGCCGCGCGTACCTATCTGGTGTGGCGGGAGGTGGCCACAGCGGGCCGGCCTGCGCCGGGCGGCCCGCTTCGACGGCGCCATGCCCACCTTCGACAACCAGCGCGTGAGGAATGTTCCGATCGAGGAGTTCACCGCAGCCACCACGGTCGTACGACAACACGCTCCCGCCATGATCGACATCGCCCTGGAGGGGGCCACGACCGGATCGTCGGCAGCCGACCAGGTCGCACCCTTCGCCGCCGCCGGGATGACGTGGTGGATCGAGGCGCTCGGCTGGTGGCGGGGAGGGACTCAGGCCGCCGCAACCCGCATCGCGGACGGCCCGCCGGCCGAAGCTGGCGACCAGTCCCCGGCCGACGATAACGGCATCGCCTGAAACGACCACCGGAGCGAGGGTTGGCCGGCCCCGCCATCGCGAATGCTCGGCCAGGCTTGTGTCCACTATGGAGCCAGCTGCATCGACCATTCGGCGTGGCTGCGTCGCACCATCGATCTGCCGGATGGAGCCATCAGCGGGTGGCTACCGGGCCGTGTCCGGCGGCTCGCAGATCACGACGGGGATGTCGCGGTCGGTGTTTGCCTGGTAGCCGGCGTAGTTGCGGTACCGCGCCACGATCAGCGGCCAGATTTCGGACTTCTCCGTGGCGGAGGCGGTACGGGCGTGCATCGGGCGGGTCCGACCGTTGACTGTCAGTTCGACCGCTGGGTTCGCCGCGAGGTTCTTGTACCACTGTGGATCGTCCGTGTGACCGCCCTTCGACGCGACAAGGATGATCCGGTCGGGCTCGTAGACCGGTGCCGTCAGCAGAGTCGATCGGCGCTGTCCAGACCGGCGGCCGATCGTATGCAGTTCGACGGCCTGCATTCCCCCCACCGTCCGAGGTAGTCGGCCCGCACTGAGGCGCAGCAGCGTCCGGTGCCCATTCTCGAGCAGCCAAGCCCCGAACTCGATCGCCCTGTCCGGTGTCCGCACGGCACCACGTCCTTCCGACGTACGCTTGGGGTTGCAGCGCTATCCGCGAGCGTACGAGTATTCGGGCCACATCGTCGCGGTGAACAGTTGCCGCATCTCCCGCAGACCCGCTTCGTCGGCGAGGGGCCGGTGCAACGCGAGATCGACCGCGCGGGCGGCTCGTAGATCGAGGGAGTATCGGTCGGCCAGCCCGAGCGCGACCCGGGTGTTCGCCACCCCCTCGACCGTACTGTTGATCGACTGCAACGCCTGTTCCGCGGTCAGGCCCGATCCGAGCAGCTGACCGAAGCGGCCGTTTCGGCCGCCCACGCAGGTCACGTAGAGGTCGCCCGCGCCAGCGAGCCCGAGCACCGTGGCGAGGCGGCCACCGCTGGCTTCGGCGAGGCGGGCCATGTCCACCATGCCCTGGGCGAACATCGCCGCCCGCGCATTGGAGAACATCTGCGACGCGCCCTCGGTGAACCGCTTGGACAGACCTTCGGCGATACCCACCGCGATCGCGGCCACGTTCTTGTAGGCCGACGCCACCTCGGCACCCGCCACGTCGCTCGTGGTGACGACGAACGTCGACGGCGACGTTCAGGGTTTTCGCGACATGCCGGCGTGCCCGGGCGTTGCGCGACGCGCACAGCAGAGCGGTTGGTAGGCCGGCCTCGATCTCCGACGCGAGGGCCGGTCCGGCCAACGTGACGATCGGAGCCCCCGGGCCGAGAATGGTTGTGGCCAGCTCTGACGGCGACAGGTAGGTCTCCTCCTGCCAGCCCTTCGTGACCAGCACCCAGGCCGCGTCCCGCGTGGCCCAGCCGGCCGCGCGGGCGAGCACCGGGGCGAGGCCGTGACTCGAGATCGCCACCGCGATCATGTCGGCCTCCGCGAGCGTGGCCCACGGGTCGGTGGAGTCGCGGATGACCACCCCGGCATCGAGCACCACGCCCAGCCCCGGATGGCGGTCGCCGTTGCGCCAGGCCCGGACTGTCGCATCGTCATGCTCGGTCGCGAACACGAGGACACGTTCCCCTCGGCGCACGAGATGCGTCGCGACGGCCGCACCCATCGCACCCGCTCCCAGTACCGCGATCATGGCGGACCCCAATTGGTATCCATGTCTCAACGAATGGCGATATCGGCCACACCCGCATCCTATTCGTCGGTTCTAGCCCCGTCCCGTGACCCGAGGTATCGATGGCGCCTCAGAATCCAGCAGCTCGGTGAACAACTCCGCGTACCGGAGCAGATGAACATCGCCCACGAACTGTGCCCGAACGTGCTCACGCCCGGTGCGTCCCATCCGCCTGGCCTGCTCGGGGTGGTCGAGCAGATCCCGTATCACCCGGCCGAAACCGGCCAGGTCGGCGGGGTCGTGCAGCAACACTCCGCTGCCAGGGACGATCTGGTCCTGAATGCCGCCGACCGCTGACCCGACCACCGGACGGCCCTTCCACATGGCTTCGGCGACGGTCAGGCCGAATCCCTCCGCGATGCTCTTCTGTGTGATCACCCGAGCATGCCGCTGCAGGGCGTTCACCGTTGCCGCGTTGTCATCCACGTCGACCATCGGCAGGCTCATGATTATCACCCGCGCCCGCTGCGCGGGCGGCAGCGACTGTCGTGCGGCCAGGCATTCCGCGAATACACCGGCGCCCTCCGGATCGTCGCTCACGCCCTCGACACTTGGGCCGGCGAGCACCAGCCAACCAGGTACGGACAGTGGGACGTGGGCGACGAAGCCTCGCATGACGCCGACCATGTCCTTGAGCCGGTCCCATCGGGACACCTGAACGACAACCGGATCCGCCGGCCCGGGCAGCTCGTCCGCCGCGAGCCAGGCCGGGCGGCTGGCATCGCCGGGCGACCCGTCGCGCCGGGTGTACAACGGCTCCGTGTCAGGACGCCCGGCGAGCAGGCCCGAAGCCGTCAGGATGGCCAGCACCGCCGGCGTGGTCAGCGGCTGGTTCTTCGGCGAGAAGGGGTCGATGGAGGGCGTGATGATCCAGATCCGGCGCCCCGACAGGGCCGACGGCACGAACGAGCTCCGGGTGAAGACGCAGCCGCGGACCGGCCCGAGGAAGGGGCTGAGGAACTCCCACGCTGACCTCGTGAGGGCGGATTCACCGTCGACCCCGACATGGGATCGCCACACGACGAGCGCGCCACGTTCCGCCAGCGGCCGGGCCAGCCCCGCCGTCTGCGGGTCGTGCAGCAACACGAGATCGCCGGCGCTCACCCGGTCTGACATGTTCTCCACGTTCGCGGCGAGCACCTCTTCGACATGGGTTCGCTCAGCCGTACCCAGGTCGCCATCATCGCCCGGTACCCCATGGATGCGGTTGTGCAGGCGCTTGGTGATCCTGAAGAACTCGTTGTCAGCGCTGATGACCATCCATCGCGTGTCAATCGCGAGATCTCTCGTATACCCGACGATGCCCTGGAGCATCTCCGCTACGCCGCCCCCGGACGCGGTGGAGCTGATGTTCCAGATCACTCTCGAGCCCAGACGGTTCCGGAAGCCGGTGGCGCGCTCCAGCAGCCGGACAGCGCGGTCTGACCCGATGACCTCCTCGAGCTGGGCTACCGGCCGACGCGGCACGTCGATAAGGGTCGGCGCGGGCATGTCTCCAGCATGTACCGTGCTGCGCACCGATGGGCGCAAAGGCGCCGAACGCCCCGCACATCAGCCGGCGGCGACCCGAACAGCTGAGCCTGTCCCGCGGGTCCACAATAGAGCGTCATGCTGCGTGGGCTCGAGCGCGCGACTCCTCACATACCGCAGCGGCTGACCGATTAGAGAACCTTTTCCGGCTTGGTCGGTCGCGTCCGGATTGTCCTGGTTCAGCGGGCAGTCCGATCACTCTGACCACACCGGTATCCACGCGCACCCGGCGGGTACACGGGGCAGCCGGTACCAGTATCGGCTGATAGATTTCTGGGCGCTCGTCACGACTTCGCACCCCCACCAATCCTCACTCATCGATGGACGGTTGTGACCCTCACCTCCCCTCCAGCCGCGCCGGCGCCTGCGGTTGCTGACAGCCCGGCCTGGTCGGCGGCCAGGCTGACCGCTCTGCTGCGCCGGCACTGGTTGGCCGCCCTGCTGGTCGGGCTCGGCCTGGTCCTGCGCTTACTTGTCATGGTCGCGTACCCGCGCGGATTCTGGGTGCAGGGCGACAGCCAGGAGTACCTCGGGACGGCCTTCTCCTTCATTCCGGGGTACTACCGGCCGTCCGGCTACGCGGTCTTCCTGTCCGCGCTCGTGAATCTCCAGTCGACCAGAGAGATCCTGCTGGTCCAGCACTTGATCGGGGTCGGGCTGGCCGTCGCCTGCTACGGGTTCATGCTGCGCCGGGGGGTCAACCGGTGGATCGCGGCGGCGGCGATGGCGCCACTGCTGCTCGAGGCGCGGCTGATCACACTCGAGCATTACCTGCTGTCCGAGACGTTCTTCACCGCGGTCGTGGTGGCCGCGGTCATCTTCCTGCTGTGGCGGGACCGGCCGGCGGTCTGGCAGTGCACCGCGGTCGGACTCATGCTGGCCCTGGCGGCGGTCACCCGGTCGGTCGGCATCACGCTGATCCCACTGGTCGCGCTCTACCTGATCATCCGCAAGCTCGGCTGGCGACAGTTCACCGGCTTCGCGCTGGCTTCGGTCATCGGCATCGGGCTCTACGCGACCTGGTACCACGCGGAGCACGGCCAGTGGCAGCTGACCGGCTACAGCGGACGGTTCCTCTGGGCCCGCACCACCACGTTCATGGACTGCGGCACGCTCGACCTGACCCCGGCCGAGGCGCCGATCTGCCCCGAGGAGCCGCTCGACCACCGGCTGACGCCGCCCGAGTACCTGTGGACGAAGACATCGGTGGCGGTCTACCCCAACAGCATCGCCGACCCGATCGCCGGCGGCCTGGCCAGGAAGGCGATCCTGCGTCAGCCGCTGGATTACCTGACCGTGGTGGTACGAGACACGTGGGCGATGATGCTGCCGGGTACCCCGGCCGGCACCATGCCGTGCGACTACTTCGCCGTGCAGCTGCCGACCAACGACCCTGGCGGGTGCGGGGCCCGTTACCTGGCCCCGCCACGCCCGGTCACCCGGCATCTGGTCGGCGACATCACCGCCGTGCACGGGCCGCTGCTCGCCCCCTTGAACCGGTACTCGCGAATAGTGATCCTGCCCGGTGGCGTCACCGGTCTGGCCTTCCTGTTCGCACTGCTGGCCGCGTTCATCCGGGCCCGGCGGTCGAGCCTGCGGGCGTGGCTCGACCCCTTGCTGCTGACCGCAATGGCCTTCGGCATGATCGTGCTGTCGGTGGCCACCGCCGCACCCGACACCCGGTACGAGGCGCCGTCCCTGCCGCTGGCCATGGTAGGGGCGGCGCTGGCCTGGCGGCGGCTCGGGCAGACCCGCACCGAAAGCGTCGCCTGATCCGCACCGGCCGGCCGCCGCGGTCAACGTTCAGACCGGCTCGCCCACCCGCCCGGGTACCTCGTGGCGCCGGGTCGCCCGGGCCAGTCGCCCGACGTTACCCGGCAGACCGGCCAGGCCGCCGGGGAAGAAGTAGACGGCCAGGATGAAGACCGTGCCGAGGATGAACAGCGGCTGGGACAGCGGTCCGCGCAGGACGCCGGGCAGGCGGCGACCGCGTCGGACGAGCCCAACGCGGTGAGCCGGTGGTCCAGGAACGCGTACAGCGACGCCGCCGAGCACCGGCCCCCAGCGGGTGCCCGGCCCGCCGAGCACCACCATGACCAGCAGCGACAGGGTCAGGTCGGAGGAGGCGACGTGCGGCGAGGCGCCGCCGACGAGCAGCACGTAGACCACGCCGCCCGCCGCGGCCAGCGCCGCCGACGAGGACGAACGCCAGCAGCTTGAACCGGTACGGGTTCAGCCCGAGCACGCCGACCCGGCGCTCGTCGTCGCGGACCGCGGCCAGCACCCGCCCGGCCGGCGACGCGCAGATCCGGTGCACCACGAACACGGCGACCGCGGCGAAGGCCAGCGCGAGCCAGTACAGGTTGACCGTGTTGACCACCCCGACCAGCCCGGCCGGCAGCCGCGCGCCGTCCAGCGGCAGGCCCTCCTCGCCGCCGGTCAGCCCGCCGGGGTCGCGGGCCACCAGGATCGCGCCGACCTGGGCGAAGGCCAGCGTCACCATGGCGAAGGCGATGCCGCTGGTGCGCAGGGCCACCGCGCCGAGCAGCGCCGCCAGCAGGCCGCCGGCGGCGATGGCGACCAGCGCCGCCGAGCCACAGCGGCCAGTCGGTCCGGTTGACCAGGATCGCGGTGCCGTAGACGCCGGCGGCGAAGTAGAGCGCGTGGCCGAAGGAGAGCATCCCGGTACGGCCGAACAGCAGGTCGTAGCCGGTCGCCAGGCCGCCGAAGACCAGGCAGATCGCCAGCAGTTGCAGGGTGCCGGGCGAGTTCAGCGGCCCGTCGAACACCCCGGGAATGTCAGCGTGGAGTACGGCAGGATCAGCCGCGAACAGCACCAGAACGCCCAGCGGGCAGCGAGCCGCTTCAACCGGGTCACGCTGCCGGCCCTCCCGACGACACGCTGGCCAGCCCCTGCGGCCGGACCAGCAGCACGACGGCCAGCAGCGCGACCACGCAGATGTCGCCCAGCCCGGGCTGGTAGTAGTTGACGAACTGTTGCACCAGGCCGACCGCGACCGCGGCGCGCGGCCGAGCCGGTCACCGAGCCCATCCCGCCGATGACCACCACGATGAAGGCGAAGATCAGCAGCGAGCGTGCCCTGCCCGGGCGAGACCGAGCCGAAGTAGACCCCGCCCAGCGCGCCGGCCAGCGCGGCGGCCGCGCCGCCGATCGCGAACACCAGCGTGAACGCCCGGCGCACGTCGATGCCGAGCGCGGTCACCATCGCCCGGTCCTCCACGCCGGCCCGGATGACCAGGCCGTTCCGGGTGAACCGCGAGGAAGGCCGAGCAGCGCGACCAGCACCAGCAGCGGCCGCGACGATCAGCAGCAGGCCGCCGTTCGGCACCGCCGCGCCAGCGATGCGGGTCACCCGCTGGGTCCAGCCGGGTCGCGGGAACGGCCGCGCGTCCGCGCCCCAGACCGCCTGCAGCAGCGCCACCCCGGCCAGCGACAGGCCGACGGTGACCAGCACCTGCTCGATCGGTGCGGCGGTACAGCGGCCGGATCAGCACCAGCTCGACCAGCACGGCCACCACCGCCCCGGCCGCGCACCCCGAAGCCGACCGCGAGCACGAAGCCCCAGCCGTCGGAGCCGGCGCCCGGCAGGTTGCCCGCCGCCCACCAGGTGGCGTACGCGCCGACGGACAGGAACAGCCCGTGCGCGAAGTTGAGCACGTCGGCCAGGCCGAACACCAGCGACAGCCCGGAGGCGACCAGGAAGTACAGCGCGGCCAGGCCGAGCCCGGTCAGCGACCAGCAGGATCACGGTGGTCACAGCGCATCCGACTCCCCGAGCTCGGTGCCCGTGGTGGCCCACGCCCGAGCAGCGACCGGGTCAGCTCGGCGTCGGCCAGCAGGTCGGCGTCGGTCCGGTGCAGGCGACCGCGCCGGCGGCGAGCACCACCGCGTCCCGGCCGAGCCGGCGTACCACGGCCAGGTTCTGCTCGACGAGCAGGACCGGCACCGTCTGCGGCGACCCGCTCCAGCACCTCGGCCACCTCGGTGACCACCTTCGGCGCCAGCCCCTTGGTCGGCTCGTCGACGAGCAGCAGCCGGTTGCGGTTGAGCAGCACCCGGCGCGATGGCGACCATCTGCTGCTGGCCGCCGGACAGCGTGCCGGCCCGCTGCCGCGCCGCGGCGTCGCCAGCTCGGGGAAGAGCGCGTACACCGTGTCGTAGTCGGGCTGCTGCCGGCTCGGCCGCGTTCGGCCAGCCGCAGGTTCTCCGCCACGGTCAGCCCGGCGAACACGCCGCGGTCCTCCGGCACGTAGCCGAGCCCGCGCCGGACCAGCCGATGGGTCGGCTCGCCGGCCACGCGGCACGCCGTCGAAGCCGGACGCCGCCGGTGACCTGGGCGCCGGGCGGCAGTAGTCCGAGGATCGCCCGGAGCGTGGTGGTCTTGCCGACCCCGTTGCGGCCGAGCAGGACGGTCACGCCGGTGGGCGCGCACGTCGAAGAGACGCCCTGCAGGATGTGCGAGCCGCCGATGCGCACCCGCAGGTCGTCGCACAGCGACGCAGTCGGACCGGGCTCCGTCACAGCTCCTCCCCCAGGTAGGCCTCCTGGACGGTGCGGTTGGCCATCACCGCCTCCGGGGTGTCGCAGGCCAGCAGCGCGCCGTGGTGCATCACCGCGATCCGGTCGGCCAGCTCGAGCACGACGTCCATGTGGTGCTCCACCATGAGCACGCTGCGCCCGGCGACCGCGGTCAGCCCGCGGATCACCTCGACCAGCGCCGGGCACCTCCTCGGCGCTGACGCCGGCCATCGGCTCGTCCAGCAGCAGCACCGTGGCGCGCGCCGGCCAGCAGCAGCGCGATCTCCAGCTTGCGCTTCTCGCCGTGGGCCAGCGTGCCGGCCAGCGCCGCGGCCCGGCCGGCCAGGCCGACCCGGTCGAGCGACCGCGTCGGCCTCGTCGGCCACGGCCCGGTCCGCGCGCGGCTGCCGCCACAGCCGCATCGAGCCGCCCCGCTGGGCCTGCACGGCCAGCCGGACGTTCTCGGCCACGCGTCAGCGAGCCGAAGACCGCCGAGGACTGGAACGTCCGGCCCAGCCCGAGCCGGGCCCGCCGGTGCGGGGCGAGCCGGGTGACGTCCGCGCCGTCCAGCGCGACCGTGCCCGCGGTCGGCCGGCGCAGGCCGGAGACCAGGTTGAACAGCGAGGTCTTGCCGGCGCCGTTGGGGCCGATGACGGCGAGGAACTCGCCCGGCGCCAGGTCGAGGTCGACGTTGTCCACGATGGACACCTCGCCGACGCGCCAGGTGAGTCCGCGCGTCGCGAGCAGCGTCAACGTCAGCCCTTGAACGCGACGACGGGCGGGGCGACCTCGTCCGGCGTCAGCGCCTTGACCAGCTCCGCCTTGAGGTCGGTGCCCGCTCCGGTCAGCTTGGCCTGGAACATCGGCTGCAGCAGCGCGTGGTCCGCGGCCCGGACGGTGATGGCTGCCCTTGACCCCGTCGAAGCTCCAGCCCTCCAGCGCCTTGATCATCTCGTCGACGTCGTTGCCGCTGGCCTGCAGCGCGTGCACGATCATCTGGGCGGCGGTGAAGCCGTCCGGGTGGAACAGGTCGACCGCGCCGCCGGGCACCGCCTGCTTCAGCGCCTTGTACGCCGTCGTTGCTGGCCGCGCCGTCGAAGTAGTGCGCCAGGAACGAGATCTTCGTGCCGGCCGCGCCGAAGGTCGGCCACGAGGCCCGGATGTCCAGCCCGGTGACGACCGTGGTCGCGCCGAGCACGCCCTGCTGGTCGAGCGCCTGCCACATCGCGGGCGCGGTGGTGCCGGCCCAGGCCACGAACAGCAGATCCGGCTTGGCGTCGAGCGCGCGCTTGGCGAACGGGGTGAACTCGGTCGCGGTCGCCCGGCACCAGGACCTCGGACACGGTGGCGCCGGCGCCGCCGATGACCGCCTTGACCGCGGCGTCGTTGGCTTGGCCGAACGCGCTGTCCTGGGCGAAGACCAGCACCTTCTTGCCGGCCGCGTCGCCGATGAAGGACTTGGCGGTCAGCACGTCCTGGTAGGACTGCCGGCCGGAGCGGAACGTGTACTTGTTGATGCCGGTCACCCCGTCGGTCGCGGCCGGGCCCGAGATGAACAGCACCTTGTTCTGCGCGGCGATCGGCGCCACCTGCAGGCCGACGCCGGACGCGGTCGAGCCGGCGAGGATCTTGGTGCCCTTGCCGATGAGGTCCTTCGCCGCGGAGACCGCCTTGGCCGGATCACCGGCGTCGTCGACCTCGGTGACCTCGACCGGGTGGCCATCGACCTTGTTGGTGCCCTTGGTCGCGTACGCCAGGCCGGCCTTGAAGCCTTCGACGTACTGCTTGCCGTAGCTGGCCAGCGCGCCGGACTGGGAGTAGACCAGACCCACCTTGTAGGGCGACGTGTCAGTCGGCACCGCCGTTCGCTGCCTGCTGAGGGCTGCTGCACCCCGCCGCGGTCGGCGGCCACCAGCGAACCGGCAGCCGCTGGCGAGGAGTAGTCGCCGTCCGCTCTCTCTGCGCATTCCAGCTCTCCTTGAGGAAGCGATTGTGGTCTAGATAGGGTTAGGGGCCGTACGCGGACACAGCCCTCGATCGGGTCGTCGTCATCGGAGCCCGCATGGCACTCTTGCGGCCGGCCTGCATGTGTCCGCCGCGCGCGGCGCGACGCAGGCCTGGCGATGGGACTACGCCGTGCGCAGCCGGTGCAGGCGCAGGGCGAGCTGGAGCTCGAGGGCCCGATCCGGCCGCTGCCAGTCGTCGCCCGAGCAGCGTCGACAGGCGCTCGATCCGTTGCGTCACGGTGTTGACGTGCACGTGTAGCGCCTCGGCCGCCCGCGCCGGGCTCGCCGCCGACGCCGAAATAGGCCTCGAGCGTCTGGCCCAGGGCCGTGTTCCGCGCCGCCTGTCGTAGTCCAGAACGGGGCCGATCGCCGCGGTCACGAACCGTCCACAGCCGACTCCACGGCGCTGGACCGACCAGCGCCAAGCAGCAGGCCGACGAAGCCCAGGTCGGCCGGGCTGGCGCCGGCGCCGGCGAGGCCGAGCGCGATGAGCGCGTCCGCGCATCGCGGGCCATACGGTATGCGTCGGCGACGTCGGCCGGGCCGGAACCGGCCCGGCGGCGCCGACCGTCACGCGCTGCCCGACGCTGGCCTCGAACTCGCGGGCCACCCGCTGGGCCGCGCGCTCGGGTCGTCGGCCGGCAGCAGGAGCAGCCCCACCCCGTCCCGGTACGCGGCGAGGCCCCGCTGCTGCGCCGCCTGGCCGGCCGCCCAGCTGGCCATCCGCTTGCGCAGCTCGGAGCTGCCATTGAGCACCAGCACGGCATGCGGGCGGTCGAGGTCAACCCCCATCCGCCGGGCCCGCTCCCGCACGGTGTCCGGCATATCGACCGGGCGCGCGACCAGGTCGTCGAGCAGCTCACCGCGGACCCTGGTTCTCCGCCTCGGCCATGCTGCGCCGAGACAGCAGCAGCAGCGCGGTGACCACCGCCGCCCGTTCGAAGATCCGCAGATCCGCCTCCGCCAGCTCGGCCGACGCGCGGAGCACGAGCATGCACAGCGAGTCGTTGCCGGGACCGACCGCGGCCACCCAGCAATCGCCGCGCTGGATCGTGCGACCAAGACCGCGCGCGGACTGCGCGGCGTCGCGTCACCGCCTCGACCGAGGCCGATGTCGCCCACCAGGGCGAGCCGCCGCCCGTCCATGTCCACGTATCGCGACTGCCCCGCCGAGCAGCTCGGCGACGCTCGCGGCGAGATCGACGACGTCGCCGCCGCGCAGCACCAGCTCGACCATCCGGTCGTGTGCCTCGGCCGCCCGCTCGACCGCGGCACTGTGCTCCCGGGCGACCTTGTTGGCGGTGCTCAGCTCGGCCAGAGCGGTCCGTGTCTCCTCGAGCAGTCGAGCGTTGTCGATGGCCACCGTGGCGTGCGCGGCGAGCGATGCGAGCAGCGACACGTCGTCGCGGCCGAACGGGCGCGCGCTGCGGTTGGCGGCGAACAGCACCCCGACGATCCGGCTGCCGAGTCGCATCGGCACACCCAGGATCGCGACCAGGCCCTCGTCCAGCGACCGCCGTGTCGATGTCGGCGTGTGCTGGAACCGTCGTCGTCGCTGTAGCTCGGCGTCGAGTACGGCGTCGCGGTCTGCGCGACGAGACCGCCCAGGCCAGCGCCCATCGGCAGCCGGACGTGCTGGAAATGCGCCGACACCGAACCGTCGGTCACCCGCATGTAGGTGTCCCCGCGGTCCTCGTCGTGCAGCGTCATATAGGCCACGTCGGCGTCCAGCAACGTGCGGGCCCGCCGGACGATCGCCTCGAGCACGGCGGAGAGATCGTGCAACAGGGCGAGATCGGACGCTGTGTCGAACAACGCAGACAGCTCAGCCTCGCGTCGCCGGCTGCGGTCCAGCACCGCCCGCACGCGCAGCGCGGCGGCCCGGGCCCGTTCCAGTTCGTCGACCACCGCGGCGCTGGCTCCGGCCGCGCGTGCCTCGAGTACCGGCGCCTCGAACTCCACCGTGGGCGCCTCGCGGGCGAGCAGCTCCAGGTAGGCGATCGCCGCCTTGGCCATCTCTGCCCTCCCACCCATACCCGTCGCCGCGGCGCCCGGTAGCCGGCGGAGGGGTGCCGCGGCTTGGCCGCTCTCAACGCGCGCTCCAACCACCATCCATCATGATCGACGACCGGTGATGAACGACGCCTCCGGCGAACAAAGATACGCGACCAGCTCGGCGACCTCCTCGGGTTCGATCAGCCGCTTGATCGCGGCCGGCGCCAGCATCACCTCGCGCACCACATCCGCTTCGGCGATGCTGTGCTGAACGGCCTGGGCCTGGATCTGTCCCTCCACCAAGGCGGTCCGGACGTACGCCGGGCTGACGCAGTTGGACGTGACACCGCGCCCGGCCCCTCCAGCGCGATCACCTTGGACAGGCCCTCCAATCCGTGCTTGGCCGCGACGTAAGCAGCCTTGAATGGCGACGCCCGGATCCCGTGCACCGAGGAGATGTTGACGATCGACCCCAGCCCTGGGCGTACATCGTGGGCAGGCACCGCTGGGTAAGGCGGAACGGAGCCTCCAGGAGCACTCGCACGATCGCCGTGAACGCGGCCGGCGGGAAGTCCTCGATCGCGGCGATGTGCTGGAACCCGGCGTTGTTGACCAGAATGTCGGCCTCGAGGTCGAGCTCGGACGAGCGCGTCCACATCGGTCAGGTCGGCTACCACAGCCCGACCACCGACACGAGCGGCGACTTCCTTCGCCGCTGCCTCGTCGCGGTCGAGCACAGTCACCGCGGCGCCCGCGTCCGCCAGCCGGACCGCCGACGCCCGGCCGATGCCGCTGGCGCCCCCCGTCACCAGCGCGGTACGACCACCCAGGCCCACCTCAGTCCGCATTGCCCCTCCGTGCGAGCACGACCCGTATCGTTATCGACGGGTTACGAGATCGAACGGTAGGCGCTGCCCGCCTGCCGGACCATGTGTGCGGCTGCCATAGTCGGTACGATCCGGGTGTCAACCACCGACACACGCGGTACGCCACCTCCGGCCCCGACCGGCCCGGCCCGCAACGACCCCGGTCTATGGCCGTGGCGCACATCGCAGACGTGTGAATTCTGGACTTCCCGCACATTGCCGCACGATGTCGCAGCCGCCTACGGTCCTGGCGAGTATCGGCCAACGACTGCCGGCCGGCCGGCCGCCGAACGACCGAGACTCCTTCCACCATTCGATCGGAGGAGTCCACAATGGCGCGTACAGCACGATCTCAACGATGGCGGGGCCGGTTACGGCGGTCGGCGACGGTCGCGGCCAGCCTGCTGCTCATGGCGGTGGGACTGACCGTGGCCGGGTTGACCGTGGCCGCTCCGGCTTCGGCGGCGTCGCTGAACCAGGTCACCGGATTCGGCTCCAACCCGGGCAGCCTCAACATGTACAGCTATGTACCGGCCAACCTCCCGGCCAACGCCCCACTGGTGGTGGCGCTGCACGGGTGCACGCAGTCGGCCAACGACTACTACGCCCACTCGGGCTGGCCGAAGTACGCCGATCTCTGGGGCTTCGCCGTCGTCTTCGCCGAACAGCCCTCGATGTCCAACCCGATCCTCAACTGCTTCGACTGGGGTACGCCGTCCAACGACAGCCGCGGCCGGGGAGAGGCGCTGTCGATCTACCAGATGGTCCAGTATGCCGAGGCCCACTACGGGGTGAACCCGCACCGGGTCTACGTGACCGGCCTGTCCGCCGGCGCCGGGATGACCTCCGACCTGCTCGCCGACTACCCGGACGTGTTCGCGGCCGGCTCGATCGACTCCGGCCCGCCGGCCCAGTGCTCCACCAGCGGGATCACCAACACGATGTGCACCTCGGGCACCACCAGCCACACGCCACAGCAGTGGGGAGATCTGGTGCGTAACTCCCACCCCGGCTACACCGGGCCGTGGCCGCGGGTGGCGATCTGGCAGGGCGGCTCCGACACCACTGTCAACCCGGCGGCGTTGACCGAATCGCGAGACCAGTGGACCAACGTCTGGGGCATCAGCGCCACGCCCTCCAGCACGCAGGCCCTGACCGGCGCAACGACCCGGAGCAACTACAACGACGCGAACGGCAACCCGGCGGTGGTCACGTTCTCCGTCTCAGGCATGGCGCACGGTCTCGCCGTCAACCCGGGCTCGGCCACCGACCAATGTGGAGCGACGGGCACCTACTACCTCAACACCATCTGTTCCAGCTACCACACCGCGGTCTTCTTCGGACTCAACGTCACCGGCCCACCGCCGCCGACCGGGCTGGCCGTGAGCGCGACCACCGACACCACGGCCTCGCTGAGCTGGAACCCGGTCACCGGAGCGGCCAGCTACGACGTCTACCGCGGCGCCACCCTGGTGAACACCTCGGCCGTCACCGCGACCAGCTTCACCGACAGTGGGCTCAGCCCCGCAACCACCTACAGCTACACGGTCGCGACCGTCGACGGTTCGGGCAACGTCGGCAGCCGTTCGGCGACCGTCAACGCCACCACCACGGGCACCCGGGCGGGTCTGCCGGCACCGGGCGGGCTGTCCGTCACAGCCACCACGGACACGACGGTGTCGTTGAGCTGGAACCAGGTCTCCGGCGCGGCCAGCTACAACGTGTACCGCGGTGCCACCGTGGTGAACACGTCGCCCGTCACCACGACCAGCTATACGGACGCCGGGTTGTCGGCGAATACGACCTACTCCTACGCGGTCGCCGCGGTCGACAGTTCGGGTACGGTCGGCACTTTGTCGACGACGGTCAACGCCACCACGGCCGCGCAGGCACAGTGCTTCACCGACAACAACTACAACCAGACCGTGGCCGGACGGGCGCATCAGAGTCTGGGGTACGTGTACGCCAACGGATCCAACCAGGCCATGGGGCTGTGGAACGTCTTCACCGTGCACACCCTGAGGAAGACGGGTGCCAACTACTACGTCCTTGCCGACGGGCAGTGCTGACCATCAACCCGTCCAGCGTGGCCAGATCGGAGGCCGCCTGCCGTTGTCGGCGGGCGGCCCGCCGCGCGCGACCGACCGGCCTCGCACCTCCCCTCGCCCGTTGTCATCGCCGCCGCTCGCGCGGGCGCCGCAACAGGTGCTGGGCGGTGCCCCAGACTCCGCGCCGGAACGCCAGCACCACGATGACGAAGATGGCGCCGGTGATCAGGCCGACCTCCTCGAATCCGGCCACCGAGAGCTGGTCCTCCAGCCAGACGACGAAGCCGGCCCCGACCACGCCGCCCCACAGAGTGCCGATGCCCCCGAGAACAACGATGATGACGGCTTCGCCCGAGGTGGTCCAGTGCAGCGTGTCGAGCGAGACGAAGCCGTGGGCGAAGGCGAACAGGCCGCCGCCGAGGCCGGCTAGGAACGCGGACAGCACGAATGCCGTGATCTTGTAGCGATACACGGGGTAGCCGAGCGCCCGGGTCCGGGCCGGGTTGTCCCGGATGGACGCGAGCACCCGGCCGAACGGGGAGTTCACGATCCGCCAGGCGCAGAAGAGTCCGGCAGCGGCGATGGGCAGAGCGGCATAGTAGAAGTAGTACGTGTCCGACAGGTCAAGGCCGAACAGCTCCCGCGGTACCCCTTGCAGGCCATTCTCTCCGCCGGTGAGTGAGCGCCACTCGTTGGCGATGTAGTAGACGGTCTGGGCGAAGGCCAGCGTCACCATGGCGAAGTAGATGCCGGTGCGCCGGACGGCGAGGTAGCCGATCGGTACCGCCAACGCGGCCGCGGCGCAGCCACCGGCGAGCACCGCGACCGGGAATGCCACTCCGGTGTGCACGGCCAGCAGGCCGGCCGTATAGGCCGAAGCACCCCAGAAGGCGGCGTGGCCGAAGGACAACAGGCCGGTATAGCCGAGCAGGAGATCGACCGAGACTGCGAACAGCGCCCAGCACAGCATGTCCACGGCGACGCCGGGGTACAGCCCGTTGGGCAGCCAGAGGGCCACGATGACGCTCACCGCCAGGAGCGCTGTCCGTCCCGACAGCGGCAGCGTTGCCGCCCGGCTGAGCAGCGGTCCGGACCCCCGTCCACGGACTGTCTCCGGTTCAGCCTGTGTCGTCATGCCAGATGCTCCTCACGGCCGAACAGCCCGGACGGGCGCCACAACAGGACCACGGCCATGACCGCGAATACCAGCACCTGGGCCACGATCGGCGGAGCGTAGGCGTCGCCCCAGGCCTGGATCACGCCGATCGCGAAGCCCGCCAGCACGGACCCCGAGATCGAGCCAAGGCCTCCGATGACCACGACCGCGAAGACCACGATGATGAGATCGGCACCCATCAACGGGCTGATCGCCCGCATGGGCGCGGCCAGCACTCCGCAGAGCGCGGCCAGGCCGATGCCAAAGCCGAATACCGGGGTGATCCACCGGGCCACATCGATGCCGAACGCCCGGGTGAGCTCCGGTCGCTCGGTCGCGGCGCGGACCACCAGGCCGACCCTCGTACGGCTGAGCAGCCACCACACGCCGACGCAGACGGCCACGGCGAATGCGAACACGAAGATGCGGTAGGTCGGGAAGCGGAACAACCCCACGTTCACATCACCGCTGAGCACAGCGGGCGGTGCGATCGTGACGGAACTGACGGTGTATCGGGCCTTTACCACATCCTGGAGGATCAATGTCAGCCCGAACGTCAGCAGGAAGTTGTACAACGGATCCAGCCGGGCGAGCCGATGGATGAAGGCCCGCTCGAGCAGGATGCCAACCAGGCCCAGCGCCACCGGGACCACGGCCAGCGCCCACCAGAACGAGAGTCCGAACTCGGTGACGAAGATGTAGGCGCCGAACGCTCCCACCATGTAGAACGCGCCGTGGGCGAAGTTCACCACCCGCAGCATTCCGAAGATGACCGCCAGTCCGAGTCCCAGCAGGGCGTAGAAGCTCCCGCCGACGAGCCCGTTGACGGTGAACCGCATGAAGTCGACCATCGCAGCGCGGTCACATCTTGCAGGCCGGCGACGGGGGCGCGAACGCCTTGTCCGCCGGGATGGTGGAGAGGATCTTCTCGTAGTCCCACGGCTGCGTGACATCCTGGGACGACTTCACTCGGGCCAGATACGTGTCGTGCACGACGTTGTGGTCAGCGGCCCGGATCGTGCCGTTGCGGAGGAACACGTCGTTGACCGACCGACCCTCGAGCTGCTTGACCACGGCATCGGAGTTGTCGGTGCCGGCAGCCTGTACGGCTTCGAGATACTGCAGCGCTGCGGAGTAGTTGGCCGCGTTGGCGAATGTGGGCCGGGCGCCGGTCTGGGCGAAGAACCGGTCGGCGAAGGCGCGGTTGGTCGGGTCGTTGTTCCAGTACCACGGCTCGGTGAAAGTGGTCCCGGCCAACGCGTCCGGCGTCAGCGAGTGGATGTCTGTGATGAACATGAGGCCGACAGCCAGGTTGATGCCCTTGTCCTTCAGCTTGAACTCGTTGTACTGCTTGACCACGTTGACCAGGTCGGCGCCGGCCTGCATCACACCCAGTGTGTCGGGCTTGGGGTTGAGCGTCGATGCCTTGAGCAACTGGGTCGAGAAGTCCCCGGTCTGGTTCGGGAACGGAGTGCCGTCCGAGGTGATCACGGTACCGCCCGCGGCGGTGATGGCCTCGGTGAAGTTCTTGAACATGTCCTGACCGAACGCGTAGTTCGGGTAGATGATGTACCAGGATCTGGCCCCGGTGTTGGTCAGCGTGGTTCCCGTACTGTGGGCCAGCTCCCAGGTGTCGTAGGCGTAGTGGAACGTGTACTTGTTGCACTTGACCCCGGTGAGGTCGGTCGAAGCGGCGCTGACGTTGAAGTACAGCTTCTTGTTCTGCTTGGCGATGTCGGCCACGGCCAGGGCGGCCGAGGAGGTCGGTACGTCGAGGATGATGTCGGCACCCTCGCGGTTGTACATCTCGGTCGCTTTCGTGCTGGCCACGTCCGGCTTGTTCTGGTGGTCCGCGGTGATGACCTCGATGTCCCGGGTTATCGCCTTGTCGCCGTACCTGGCTTTGAAATCCGCGACGGCCAGCTTGACGGCCTCCACCGAGTTCTTCCCGGACAATGCCGAGTAGACGCCCGACTGGTCATTGAGGACGGCCAGAACGATCTTGTTCTCAGTGAGCTTTCCGGCCGAGCTGCTCGGGCCGCCGGCGCCGCAGGCCGTGACGAGTAGCACGCTGACGGCGGCCGCCAATGGGCCAATGGCTTTACGCACGGGTTCCCTCCATTTCGGTTACCGGTCAGGCAGCCGGTTTCATGTCGCGATGGTTGATCAGATGCCGAGGTAGGCGAGCAGTTCCCGTTCCCGCGCGCGGACCTGGGCGTTGTCCAGCGACTCCACGATCCGGCCCTCGGCCAGTAGGTAATGCCGGTCGGCCACCGTGGTCGCGAAGTGCAGGTTCTGCTCGACGAGCAGCACGGTCACCCCGTGCGTCCTGGCCTGCCGGAGGATGCCACCGACCTGCGTCACCAGCAGGGGAGACAGTCCTTCGGTCGGCTCGTCGCACAACAGCAGGCGCGCGCCCATGCGCAGCACCCGGGCGAGGGCGAGCATCTGCTGTTCGCCGCCGGAGAGCTTGGTCGCTGGCGAGTGCCGCCGCTGGAACAACGCCGGAAAGGTGGTGTAGACCCGGTCCAGCGGCCACGCGTGCGGACCGACAGCCGGCGGAAGGGCAAGATGCTCCGCGACCGAGAGGGTTGCGTAGGCGCCCCGATCGTCGGGCACCCAACCAAGGCCGAGCCGCGCCCGCCGGTGGGGCGCCAGTCTTCCCAGGTTGATACCGGCGAGCTTGACGACACCACCGCGCAACGGGTGAAGGCCCATGACGCAGCGCAGCAGAGTCGTCTTGCCGGCTCCGTTGCGGCCGCACAGAGTGACCACCTCGCCAGCGCCGATCTCGAGGCTGACCCCTCGCAGCACCTCGGCGTCGCCGTACGCCGCCGATACCTCCTCAATGCGCAGCATCGGCATTGCCCAGATAGGCGGTGATGACGCGTTCGTCGGTGCGCACCTCGTGATAGGTGCCGGTGGTCAACACCCGTCCGCATTGCAGTACGGTCACCCGGTCGGCCAGCCGAGCCACCACAGACATGTTGTGCTCGACCATGACCACCGTCCGGCCGGCCCGCACCCGGGCGATGAGATCGACTGTCCGGTCGACATCCTCGAGACCCATGCCCGCCGTCGGTTCGTCCAGCAGCAACACTTTCGGTTCGAGCGCGAGCGCGATCGCCAGTTCGAGGGCGCGCTTACGCCCGTACGGAAGACTGTCGGCTGTGGACATCGCGAGGCCGGCCAGGCCAACCTCGTCCAGGAACGCCATCGCCCTGTCCTGATGCCGGTGCAGCGTTCTGGCTGAGCGCCAGAACGCCCAACCCCCGCCGGCCCGGCTGAGCAGGGCGAGTTCGACATGTTCGCGCGCCGTCAGTTGCGGAAAGAGGCTGGTGATCTGGAACGACCGGGCCACGCCGAGGGCGGTGATCCGCTCCGGCGCCAGGCCGGTGACATCATGTCTGTCGATCTCCACCCGGCCCGAGCTGGGTGTGATGAAGCCGCTCAACAGGTTGAACAGCGTGGTCTTGCCGGCGCCGTTCGGCCCGACGAGGGCATGCAGGCTCCCGGCGGTCACGTCGAGGTCCACCTCGTCGACCGCGCGGAAGCCGCGGAAGTCCCGCACGAGGCGCCGGGTGCGCAGCACCGCCATCGGCTGAGCCATCGCCACCCTCCTTGCGGGTTGCCGAGTTGAGACGTTCAGATGTCACCGGTGTGACGGACACTAGGGCCCCGTACCCGTCAGTTCCATGTAGCGGCATCACACATCGGCGGGGCCTGATACGTAGCCGGACACCGTGTCGACCGCGGCTACCAGGCACGATCTGTCGATCGGGGGTTGAGTGTCCGATGAGGACACAGGCGCGTGGGCGCTCCGGGTTGTGCGGTCCCCGCACCACGCGGCGCGCCCGAGGCTGCTTGGTGCCGCGGCGGTCCTACGGCCCGGGCGGTGGCGTGTCCGGCAGGACCCGGATGGCGTCGCGCGGTATATGTGCGCACACCGGTGTTCCCTGCTGGAGTGCCTTTGCCGCCTCGGTGTTGGGCACGCTGGCCAGGAGAGCCGGGCCGGCGGCGACGCGGACGATGACATGAAGGAGCGCTCCGCCGTAGGTGACCCGCTCGACCATGCCGGGCAGCCGGTTGTCGCCGGGGACGGCCCGGTACGGCTCCAGGCTGACACGTTCGGGTCGCACCATGATGGTCACCGGGCCGGCCGTCGGGCCGGGAGCTCGCCTGATGCCGAGGCTGCGGTCGCCGATGCGCAGTCGGTCGCCGTCGGCGAGGTCGAGCGTCATGATGTTGGCGGTGCCGAGAAACCCCGCGACGAATACGGTCGCGGGCTCCTCGTAGAGAGCCTGGGGGGTTGCGATCTGCTCGATACGACCAGCGCGCATGACCGCCACCCGATCGCTCATCCTCAACGCCTCATCCTGGTCGTGGGTGACGAGAAGGAACGTGGTTCCCACACCTTCCTGCAATGACTTGAGCTCGACCTGCAGGTCCGCGCGCAGCTTCGCGTCGAGTGAGCCCAGCGGCTCGTCGAGCAGTAGCACGGCCGGCCGGAGCACCAGCGCGCGGGCGAGTGCGATGCGCTGCTGCTGTCCCCCTGAGAGTGTGGCCGGTCGCCGAGAGGCGAGCGTCTCAAGTCGGACGACCTCGAGCGCCCGGGCCACCCGCTGGCGCAGTTCTGTCCGGCGTATATGCTGGCGTCGAAGCCCGAAGGCGACGTTGTCGAACACGTTGAGATGAGGGAACAGCGCATAACTCTGGAACACTGTGTTGACGTTTCGCAGGTGTGCCGGAACTCGGGAGAGCGCACGGCCATCGAGAAGGACTTCACCGCCGGTTGGCCGCTCGAGACCCGCGATCAGGCGAAGCGTTGTCGTCTTGCCACACCCAGAGGGACCGAGCAGAGTGAAGAACTCGCCTGGTTGAACCTCCAGATCGAGGCCAGCGACGGCGATCGTATCCCCAAATCGCTTGGTGAGGCCGACGGTCCGAATGTGCCCCTGTGTCGTGCGATCACCGCCGGCAGTGGTCGACGGGGCTTCGGCGTCAATCACGTCTCGACCGCGGCGAGTTCGTTGACGACACTCGTGCCCTGCCCGGGTGGCCTTCGAAGCGCCCACCGTTGGACGGCGAACGCGGCACCCAGGGCCAGGAGCGTCAGCAGGACCATCGTGGTGGCAAGGGCGTTGAGTGCCGGGGTGGCGGCGACCCGGCTGTCGGAGTACAGGTACATGGGAATGGTGGCGGTCGACGCGTCCGAGGACAGGTACTGGGTCACGACGAAGTTGTCCATCGACAGGGTGAACACCACCAGGGTGCTGGCGACGATGGCCGGGAGGAGCAGCGGGAGGAGCACGAGATAGAGCCGCTGAACCGGGCCGGCGCCGAGGTCAGCCGCCGCGTCCTCGTACTCCCGGCCGATGGCCGCCAGCCGTCCCCGCACGATGACGACGACG
This sequence comes from uncultured Actinomycetota bacterium, assembly GCA_963803345.1. GTDB lineage: Bacteria > Actinomycetota > Actinomycetes > Mycobacteriales > Micromonosporaceae > CAWDLX01. The sequence continues at coordinate 345,719 of CAWDLX010000020.1, read as the reverse complement.
TAGGGAAGCGACACGGTCACCTGACCGATGACCTGCGCGGTCGTGCCGAGCTGGATGAGCCCGAAGGGTACGAGGATCACCTGCGTGAAGACCAGCAGCAATGAGACGGCCGTGACCAGTTCCGGTGTTACGAGCGGCAACAGCATCAGCAGGTTGGCCAGGCCCGACCCCGGCGAGCGCCAGCGACTCAGACCGACCGCCAGCAGCAATCCAAGAGGTCCGGCGATGGCGACATCGAGCACGGCAAGTTCCAGGCTGTGCGCGATCGCATGCCGGTACACGGAGCGATGGAAGAGTGAAAGCTCAGGATCTCCCCACCACCATCTCATGGAGAAGCCCTGCCAGACACTGCGTGACCGGCCGTCATTGAATGAGAACAGCATCGCGACGACAACCGGGAGCAGCGCCCAGGCCACGTACAACCACGTGATGACGACCAGGAGCCGCGGCCGTCCCCACGGGTTCCGCCACTGTCTACTCTGGATGGCTCGAGCCGTCATCGCCCGGCCGCCACATGTGGCCGCGCCGTCGCGTAGAGGTAGTAGGCCATGACCGACAGGAGAATCACCATCATCACCAGCACCAGCGCGGCGCCGAGGCTCTTGTTCGGCCCGCCTCGTATGTAGAGGTTCACCTGGTTGCCCAACATGTTCGTCCGGGGCGACCCGGAGATCAGGTCGTTGGTGTAGAAGTCGCCGAACATCGGGAGCACGACGATGGCGCTCGCGGCAGTCAGCGTCGGCCGGGACAGCGGAAGCGTCACGTGCAGGAACGTGTTCGCCGGCGACCCCCCGAGATCGCGGCCGGCATCGAGCAGCCTCCGGTCGATCCGATCCAGTCCGGCGAACATGGCGAGGATGAAGAACGGTACGTAGCCGTACGTCAGCGCCGCGACGACCGTGAACGCGTGGCCACCCAACCAGTCGGGCGGGTGCGAGACGCCGATGGCCGTGAGCACTCGGTTGACATATCCGTCCTGAGTCAGCAGACCCACCCAGGCGAGCATGCGCATCAGATAGCTGACCCAGAACGGCAGTACCAGCAGCACCACGAGGAGCGTCTTGGTGCGCACCGCGTGGCGGGCCAGGTAGTACGCCACCGGATAGCCGATGAGGATGCAGAGCGCGAGTGACGAGGTAACGTACTCGATGGTGTTGACCACGGTCGGCCAGTACTGCCCGCCGGGCAACGCGTTGGTGACTGCCTGCCGCAGATAGCCGACGTTGCCGTTGACCGGATTCCACGCGGGCACCGGCCGGAAGAGGTCGTTGACGGTACCGGTGGCCACCGCGATGACCGCATACGCGGGAACGACGACGAACAGGAACAGCCAGGCCAGACCGGGAGAGGCCAGCAAGGCCCAGAAGCCACGGCGGTCCATCGCATCATCGTCGCGCCGGCGGATCACGTCGCCGACTTCACCCGCGACCAGGCGTCCTGCCACAAAGCCGAGGCGCGGACACTCAGGGGTGCGTTCACCAGGCCGGCGGCCACCTGGGCGGGCGTGAGGCTGGTGTCGCGTAGGTTGGCAGGCACGAGGCCCGCGTTCACGAGGGCATCGGGTTCTGACCCCCGAACCGGTTGCTGGAAGCCGGTGAACGCGAAACTCTTCAACGCCGTGCCGGAATCCAACAACTGATTGACGAAGAGATGCGCGAGAACCGGGTTGCGGCTGCCGCGCAGGAGGACGAGCTGGTCGCTGTGCACGATGCCGCCCGGTCCGCCAGCCGCACTGCCCGGCCACCAGTAGCGCAGCACGTCGGCGGGAGTTCCCTTGGGCAGGTAGCGCTGGGCGAGCACCAAGGCCCCCGACCACGATTCGTGCAACCACACCTCGCCCGCCGGCATCGTTTCGAAGTCGTTGTTGGCGAACTTGAGATTCACGCGATCGACAAGCTGGATGAGGTAGTCCGCCGCCTGGGTGAGCAGCGTCGTATCGTCAGTGTTGATGTCCTTCACGCCATTGCGCAGCAACGCCCAGGCCAGCGCATTCCGCTCGTCGTCAAGCATCCGGACTCTGCCCTTGACCTGAGTCGCCTGCCAGAAGGCGTCATACGGATTGGCGAGCGTGCTCGGGTCGTACCCCGGCAGCTTGTCGGCCCGCCACGAGATGCCGGTGGAACTCATCCCGTAGGGAACGCTGTAACGCGAGCCCACGTCGTACCACGGGTTCGCCATGGGCGGCCACACGTTCGCCGCCAAGTTGGGAATATAGGTCAGATTCAGCGGTTGGATGAGCTTACCCGCGACCAACCGCGGCAGGTCGCCGAATCCTGGCGTAGCCACGTCGAAATGCACCGCGCCGGAGGCGAGCTTCTCGATCGCTTCGTCGATGGAGTTGAAAGTGGTGACCTGGACCGACGCGTTGTACTTGCGTTGGAAATCCGCTATCGCGGCGGGCGCGACGTAGTCGACCCAGGTGTAGACCTGCAGCGGCCCGGCCTCCGGCTGCTGCCCGGCGGCTATGGCCTTGTTGTCGTCGTAAAGGGGTAGGGTCACCGGGTGATCCGGCCGGCCCAACGCGATGCCGGCAGGACCGGAGGAGGATCCCGACGGGCCGGCGGTCGTCGTATCAGCGCACCCGGTGAGGCCGGTCGTGGCCAAGCCCATCGCGGTGAGCGATGCCGCGGACAGGAAGCCTCGGCGCGTGATACGTGGCGGCTGCCACGACTCGTCTCGCATGAGAATCGCCTCCAACCAGGCTACGGCCCTGGTGGCCCGAGCCGATCGTCATTGGATGAATGTGGTGCGATAGAGCTTCCGGCGGAAACGCAGTCGGTCGCAGTATGTGGCCGCATGGAGAACAGCGCGGTTGTCCCAGATGACCAGATCCCCGACCTGCCACTCGTGGCGGTACCGGTATCTGGATTGCGCGATATGCGCCGTCAGCTCGTCAAGGAGCGTCCGGCCACCGTCTTCCAGCTCCGCGATCGAACGAATCTCCAGGGTGCCGAGCAGAAGCGACCGGCGACCGGTGACCGGATGTCGGCGCACGAGCGGGTGCCTGACGTCCGGCGGCGTCACCTGCCGTGCGCCCATCCGGACCGGGGCGTCCGGTGTCTCCGCGCTCTGGCGCTGCCTGAGATACGCCAACGAATGAATGGCCTGCAGGCCCGATATCCTCGTTCGCGTTGTCTCCGGCAGATCGTCGTACGCGGCGGTCGCGTCGGCGAAGAGAGTCGCCCCTCCCTCGGGCGGCGCCTCGACCGCGTAGAGCATCGCCCCGAGGTTCATCCGGGCATGGGTCCACGAGAAGTCCGCGTGCCACTCCTCGTCGTCGTTGTTGTACAGGCCGATTGGCTGGCCGTCCCGGAAGATGTTGCTGATCACCAGGACCTCGGGGTAGCCGGGGACCAGGTACGGCGTCAGCGTTTCATCGGCACTCTGGTCCTCGAGTGCCCCGAACACACCACCGACCGCGACAATCTGTTCGATCGAGAGTTGCTGGCCTCGGAACAGCAGCACCCGGAACCGGTGGAGCGCGTCCAGGATCGCTCCCCGCTGAGCCGGCGGTACCGGCTCAGTCAGGTCAGCGCCCAGTACCCTGGCGCCGAATGTCTCACCAAGTGGGCGATACGTCAGACCAGCCACAGCGGGCACGGTCAGATGCGGCATGAGCACCTCAGTGTGTTCGGCACGCGATGTCTTCGGGCGTCGAGCCGCCAGCACGTATGGCCGCATCGAGATCGACCATAGGGTGGCGTGTCGGTACGCGAGGACCGTACCCCCGCCCCCCTCCATGGTCAACGGCGTCTATGCCGCACCAACCCGTGCCGGACGGCCGTCCTGGGCCGACGGCGGCTGTGGTCGTAGGCTCGGCCGGTGGACGAGCCCACCCAGGTCTTGTTGCGGTGGGCAGCGGACGCGGTTTCGCCAGCTGCCCGGGTGCTCGGTGCGCGGGGCCTGCGCGCCGGAGGTACTCCGTGGCTGATGGCGTTGGACGTTGCCGGTCGACCGGTTAGCGTCGTCATCCGCACCGGTGACGCCGAGAGCCGCGTCGACCGCGAACGGTTCGCGGTCGAGGCCGCGACCCTGACGATCGCGAACCACCACCGGCTGCCGGTTCCGCGGTTGCTCGCGGTTGACCTGGATGGCGCGTCGGTCGGGTCGCTCGCCCTGGTCCGCTCCGTCGTCGAGGGGTCAAGCCGGATCCCCCGGGTGGCCTCCCGCGATCGGCTCCGGGCGCTGGGAGCCGCGGCCGGTCTGTTGCAGCGCGTCGATGTGCGGCCAGGCATCGATGTACCGATGCGGACCCGGCCGGTCGCCAGACTCGATTTCGCCGCTGACCGCGTCGGGGTACACGTGCCGACACTTCTGTGTCAGGCTGAAGCGGCCGTCGAGCAGTACGCACCCCACGCCGGCCCGACGGTTCTGGTCCATGGTGACTTCTGGCAGGGGAACACGATCTGGGTGGGCGACCGCCTGGTCGGCATCATCGACTGGGATTGCGGCGGTGCCGGCGCGCCAGGGCTCGATCTCGGCTCGCTCCGCCTGGACGCCGCGATCCTGTACGGGCTCGACGCGGTCGACTGGGTGCTCGAGGGGTGGCGTGACGCCACTGGTCTGCTCGTCGACGACATGGCCTACTGGGATCTCACGGCGGCCCTGAGTACGCCGGTCGACATGGTCGCGTGGATCCCGGCCATCCACGAGGAGGGCCGGGCTGACCTCGATGGTCCCACGCTGTGCGAACGAAGAGACATGTTCATCGCGCAGGCGCTGAACCGACTCACGTCACGCCAGCGGGCGCATTGACCACATGGTGGTTCTGGGCTCAGGTGAGCGCGTCACACAGGTTCTCCATTGTCCCGTCGCGGACGGGGAGTTCCCTCGTCCGGTCGGCGTGAATGATGAGCACGAAATGCCCGCGCACCACCCATTCGCCCTCGGCAACGTAGGGATCGCCGGCTGGAATGGCGATGTTGACCGAACCCCACAACTCCCACCGCTGACTGCCGTCCGGGTTGGACGTGATCACAGCGACACCGGACACGTCCCGGAACACGGACGTCCCGTTCGAGACGTTGGTGTACCGGATGCCCAGCGGCCCGAGTATCTCCACCACCGGTGGATCGGCGGAGAGGGTCCGGATCAACTCGAGGTCGTAGACGATGTCCCCGTGTACCGCGAAGTCGCACGCCGCGCCGGGTGGATCGGTGAACGGCGCCGTGCTGAATCTCGTCCACGGTCCGTTGTCGGCATCCCGGCGTGGCACCGCTGCCGCCGAGGGGCTCGCCAAGCCGATGACCGCCAATGACACCGCGGCGAGGAGCGCGATGGTCCGCCGTACCCGCATTCCTGGGTCCTCCTGTTCGTCGTAGATACGGGTATGTTCATCGTTGAGACCGATCACCAGCGATCTATTCGGCCGTACTCGAAACCTGAGGGAGGGCCGTGCTCCGCATCCATTTCACGGCGGACGATCTGATGCGCGTCCGGATCGCGCCCGCGCCGGCACCCCTGCTCGAGCTGGGGCTGGCCGTCGCCCAGTTGCGCCGACGTACCGACGATCCCGTGTTCACGCATTGGCGCCACCGGGTGTCGGGAGCACTACCGAGACCAGCCCGGGCGCTGTTCGACCTGGTGCCGATGAATGGCGCCGGCCCGCTGTTCCTCGACCCGGTCAGCGATGGACTTCCCGACGGCCTTGACCTGGTCCTGTCCACGCCGGGCGACACCGTCAAGTCGGAGGTGGGCCGCGTCCGGCCGGACCATCCCGATGGTTGGCTGCGTGGGCTCGTCGAGGGCGACGGCGACTCCCAGAGCGTTCTCTTGACCGCCCTCAAAGCCGCCCACCACACGATTCTTGCTCCGGACTGGCACCGCCTGAGAGCCAGCTTCGACGCCGACATCGCCTGGCGCGGCCGGCGACTGTCCACTGATGGCCTCGCGCCGACGCTGGCGAGCCTCTTCCCCGACAGCCGCTGGAACGCCACGATCCTGGAGATCCCGAGCGAGGGCAACCTCGACATCCATCCCGGCGGACGCGGCATCGTGCTCTCCCCGTCACCGGTGTGGACGGGCGGCCCGCTCGTCGGCTTCGCTTCCGATGGCACCGATCTGCTCGTCTACCCGGCGATCGTGCCCTTGCCCCTGGTGGACGATCGGCCGGACGGCGACGCCCTGGCCGCCCTGCTCGGGCGCACCCGGGCGGCGATGCTGCGCTGCCTCGCCCGGGAGCACACGACCACCGAACTCGCCCACGCGCTGCGGATCAGTCCGTCCTCAGCGTCCAGCCATGCGCAGACCTTGAAGCGGGCCGGTCTGGTGACGACACGGCGCGACGGCAAGTCCGTGCGCCATCGGGCCACGGCGATGGGCCTGGATCTGCTCCGCCACTGAGCCGGCGCATGGCGCGCCCGACCGGATGGCGGGACGCAACGGGGCGCCCGCCGTTCTGGCGGGCGCCCCATCAGCTTGGGTGCGGCGCGAAACTACCGGGCGCGCGTGTTGCGGGCGGGCGCCTTCTTCGCGGCGGCTTTCGTGGCAGCGGACTTGGTGGCAGCGGCGGTCGACTTCGCCGCGGCGGTGCGGACCGCCGGGCGCGACGACGCGGGGCCGGTCGCGGCCTTGGTGGCCTTCTTCGCGGGGGCGGCCTTCTTGACGGCGGTGGTCTTGACCGCCTTCACCGGTCCGGCCTTCCGGGCTGGCGCGGCCACAGTCCTGGCAGCGGTCTTCACCGGCTTGCCGGCAGCCACGAGTTCCTTGAAGCCCGCCCCCGGACGGAATGCCGGGACGGAGGTCTTCTTCACCTTCACGGTCTCACCGGTGCGCGGGTTGCGCGCGGTGCGAGCGGCGCGGACGCGCTTCTCGAAGACGCCGAACCCGGTGATGGACACCTTGTCGCCTTTGGTGACGGCACTCTGGACTTCCGCGAGGAACGCGTCGAGCGCTGCGGTCGCGGTCTTCCGGTCACCCAGAGGACCGGACAGTGCTTCGATGAGCTCGGCCTTGTTCACGACTTGCTTCCTCCTTTCATTGGTTGCTGCCTTCGACGACAGCGGGATTGGCAATAGACTAACCCTCCACAGCGGACAATCAAAGAACCCGGTCGGCGAGTTTGCTTGTTTTGCAACCGATACGACAGCCGCGGATACGCCGCGTGACCGAAGTGGACGGTCAATGTCACCGTCCGTGTCCACTTTGGATACCTCAGCCGACGCGTGTGCCCGGGCCATCGTCTCCGCCATCACCCAAGCGGGGTAACGAATTGTCGCTTCGTTACCCGATCCGGTGACATCAGTGGGAATCGCGGGCGACCTGGTCCCCGCTGCGGCCCACCAGGAAATCCAGGTCCGCTCCGGTATCCGCGCCGAGCACCGTGTCGACATAGAGGCGCTCCCATCCGCGCGTCGGCCGCGCCAGCCCGTCGGCGAGCGGGGCGGACACTGCCCGGGCAGCCAGGTCGTCAGCCGGGACATCAACGTCGAGCCGGCGTCCGGGTACGTCGAGGGTGATCCAGTCGCCGGTGCGCACCCGGGCCAGCGGGCCACCGGACGCCGCCTCCGGAGCCACGTGCAGCACGACCGTCCCGTACGCGGTCCCACTCATCCGCCCGTCGCAGATCCGGACCATGTCGCGGATCCCTTGGGCGAGCAGCTTGGCCGGCAACGGCACATTGGCCACCTCGGGCATGCCGGGGTACCCCTTGGGCCCGCAGCCTCGCAGGACGAGAACGGTGTCCGCGTCCACTGGGAGCGCCGGGTCGTCGATGCGGGCGTGGAAATCCTCGACCGAGTCGAACACCAGCGCGCGGCCGCGGTGGCGCAGGAGTTCGGGTGATGCGGCCGCCGGCTTGATGATGGCGCCATTCGGGGCCAGGTTGCCGTAGAGCACCGCGATGCCGGCTTGCTCGCGCAGCGGCTCGGTCCGGGGGCGGATCACCCCCCGGTCCCAGCATTGCGCGTCCACAATGGACTCCACCAGCGGAGCCCCGGTGACCGTGACCGCCTCGTGGTCGAGCCGGTCAACCACCTCGCGCAGCACGGCGGCCAGTCCACCGGCGCGGTGGAAGTCCTCCATCAGGTGCCGTCCCGCCGGCTGCAGGTCGACCAGCAGCGGCACCTCGGCGCCGACCCGGTCGAAGTCGAGCAGGCTCAGCGGTACCCCGAGCCGACCGGCGATCGCCAGCAGGTGCACGACCGCGTTGGTGGAGCCGCCGAAGGCAGCCAGTGCGACGATCGCGTTGTGGAACGAGCCGGTGGTCATGATGTCGCTCGGCCGCCGGCCGGCCGCCACCATGTCGACGATGAGGCGGCCGGTATCGTGCGCACGGGCCAACAGCCGGCTGTCGGCGGCCGGGATGCCGGCGATCCCGGGTAGCGTCATCCCCAGCACCTCGGCCAGCAGCCCCATCGTCGACGCGGTCCCCATGGTGTTGCAGTGGCCGCGACTGCGGATCATCGAAGACTCCGAGTCGAGGAACGCCTGCTGGGACAGGGTTCCCGCGCGGACCTCCTCGGACAGCCGCCATACATCGGTACCACAGCCCAGCGGTACCCCTCGAAATGTTCCGGTCAGCATCGGACCACCCGGGACGACCACGGCCGGCAGATCGACCGAGGCCGCCGCCATCAGCAGGGCCGGGATCGTCTTGTCGCACCCCCCGAGCAGTACCACACCGTCGATCGGGTTCGCCCGCAGCATCTCCTCGGTCGCCATCGCGGCCATGTTGCGCCACAGCATGGCGGTCGGGCGTACCTGCGTTTCGCCGAGCGAGACCACCGGCAGGTTGAGAGGCACCCCACCGGCAGCCCACACGCCCTGCTTCACGTGTTCGGCCACCTCGTCGAGATGGCTGTTGCATGGCGTCAGGTCGGATGCGGTGTTCGCGATGGCGATCTGCGGCCGGCCGCCGAATGCCTCATCCGGCAGCCCCCGCCGCATCCAGGCTCGGTGAATGTAGGAGTTCCGGCCCTGACCGGCGTACCAGGCGTCGCTGCGCAGTGTGCTCACCGCTCCTCAATACCATCCGGTGCCATGACCGCGGAACCGGCGACTGCCCGGACGCCAGCTCCTCCCGCGCCGACGACGCGGCGCTGATCGGCCGGGCCGGCGCCGTCTGTACCCCGCTGGAAGATCGCGATGTGGGCGTCACCAGCGCCCCCCACCGGCGTCCGCGACGCCCAATCGCCGATCTCCACCCCACACCCCCCACCCAGCCCCGCCAGCCCCCGCCCCCAGCCCCCAGCCCCGCGGGCCCCGCGAGCCCCGCCCAGTTGTTAGTAGGGACGCCGTACTCGACAAAAGGGGTTAGCAAACTGTCCGGGCAAACCAAACCAGCCGACCCCAGATCCGACGCCCCACCGACGGGCGCGATGCTGTGCTGATGCTGGATCTGACGGACTATGACATCACCCGGGGGCCCGCGGAGCGCGCGTCGTTCGGCGACCAGGTGAACCGGACGGGGCGGAGGTGCCGATGAGCCGGGTTCTGATCACCGGAGCCGAGGGTTTGGTCGGCTCGGCACTCGTCCCGCATCTGCTGGCCAACGGCTTCGAGCTCACGACACTCACGCCGGCCGGATTCACCCCACACGACGGGGTCCGGGTGGTGCGGGGTGACGCCCGCGACCGGGCCGCCGTCGCCGAGGCGGTGGACGGGGCGCAGGCCGTGGTCCACCTGGCTGCCATCGCCAACGCGCACCACGAGCCTTCGGTCGACCTGTTCGGCAACAACGTTCTCGCCACGTTCACCGTGCTGTGGACGGCGGCCGAGCACGGGTTGCGGCGGTTCGCCATCGCCAGCAGCGTGCACGCGGCCGGCCTGATGATGAACCCGTACAGCCACGTACCGCCCCGGTACCCGGTCGACGAGACGGTACCGCCGGACATCACCGACGCCTACTCGTTGTCCAAGCAGACCGACGAGAACACTCTGCGCGCGGTGTGCCGGCGCTTCGGCGCGTCCGGGGTGGCGTTCCGGCTCCCGCTCATGGTGTCTCCCGCGAACGTGGTGTCAGGCCGGGCGGCCAAGGCGGCACAGGCGGATGAGGCGGCCGCCGACGGCTGGGCGTGGCTGGACGTCCGGGACGGGGCGGAGGCATTCCGGCTCGCCCTCACGGTCGGGTACGAGGGGGCGCACGTGGTGCAGGTCGCCGCACCGACGGTCTTCGACGACCGCCCGACGGAGGAGCTCATCGGTCAGTTCGCCCCGACGGCGGCCCGCGAGGAGTCGTACCCGGGGTGGACCTCGCCGGTGGACACCCGCCACGCGGTCGAGCTGCTGGGCTTCGTCCCGCGGTACGCCGAGCCACCAGAAGCAGGTCCCTAGCAGCCGGGCGGCTAGCGACGTGGAGCGAGCCGCGACAGCGCATCGACCTGCGAGGGGTCGGCCAGCGCGGACCCGAGGGCGATCACCCGGGCGCCGGCGGCCAGGAAGTCGGGCCCGTTGTCGACGGTGACTGCGCCGGTGGCGACGAACACGGCATCGGGGTACGGGCCGTGCATCGCGGTGATCCAACCGGGACCGAGCTGGGCCGCCGGGAACGCCTTGAGCCAGCGCAGGTCGAGCCGGGAACAGCGCTGTATGTCGCTCGCGGTGGCCACACCGGGCAGGGTGGGCAGCCCCGCGTCGAGGCAGGCCCGGATCACGTCCTCGTCGACACCGGGGCTCACCGCGTACGCCGCTCCAGCCCGTACGGCGATCTCGACCTGCTCGACCCGGACGACGGTCCCGGCTCCCACGGTCAGTCCCCGCTCGCGCGCCGCGGCGACGACGTTAGCCAACGCGGAGACGTTGTCCGGGCGCTGAACCGGGATCTCGACCGACCGGACGCCGGCCGCCCAGGCCCGCTCAGCCAGGCGCAGGCTGGCCGACGCGCCCAGCCCGCGCAGGATCACCATCACCTGAGTGTCGGCGAACTCGCTCGCGAACCAATCGTCGGAAAAGGACACCGGCCCCCCATCCATGTGAACCAGCTCGGCGGGATCAGGGGTACGTGTAGAAGCCCCGACCGGTCTTGCGGCCGAGCAGGCCCGCGTCAACCATGCGGGCCAGCAGCGGCGGCGACGCGTACAGCGGCTCCTTGAACTCCTCGTACAGCGACTCGGCCACCGCCTTGGTGGTGTCCAGACCGATCAGGTCGGCCAGGGCGAGCGGACCCTGCGGGTGGGCGGCCCCCTGTACCAGGCCCTGGTCGATGTCCTCGGCGGTGGCGAAGCCCGACTCGAGCATCCGGATGGCCGACAGAACGAACGGGATCAGTAGCGCGTTGACCACGAACCCGGCCCGGTCCTGGCAGTGGATCGCGTGCTTACCCAGGCGCCCTTCGACAAAGGAGCGGGCCCGCTCCGTGGTGTCCTGGCCGGTCAACAGGCTGGGGACCAGCTCCACCAGCGACAGCACGGGTACCGGGTTGAAGAAATGCACGCCGAGCACGTGGCTCGGCCGTTTCGTCGCTACCGCGAGCTTCATGATCGGGATCGACGAGGTGTTCGAGGCGAGCACGGCGTCGCGCGACGTGACGATCGTGTCGAGTTGGCGGAACAGCGCGACCTTCGCCTTCTCGTCCTCGACGATGGCCTCGACCACCAGCTCGCGGTCGGCGATCGCGCCGAGGTCGTCGAGTACCGTGATCCGGTTGAGTACTTCGCCCACGTTGTCGACCTTGCCCCGGGCCTCGGCGCGCTTGAGGGACTTCTCCAGCCGGGCCCGACCGGCGTCCACCGTCGCCGAGTCGGACTCGACCACCACCACGTCCAGTCCAGCCCGCCCGCAGACCTCCGCGATCCCGGCGCCCATGAGTCCGCAGCCGACCACACCGACCTTGTCCACAGTCCCTCTTCTTTCCTCGTGTCCCGACACCGACAACCTACCGCGCCGGGGCGGCGGAGCCCACGCCCGGGCACACGGCCAGCCCACCGCCACGCTCCACAGTAGACGATGTGACCACGGTGACATACAACACCCTGACGTGGATACTAGGACGTCATAGTATTTCCGCCAGGTCCCTCGGCTCCGGATTGGTTACCCCCGATGTCCGCTCACCCGCACGTACCGGTGAACCCCGTCCGCTTCGTGACCGCCAGCAGCCTGTTCGACGGACACGACGCGTCGATCAACATCATGCGGCGCATTCTTCAGTCGCAGGGCGCCGAAGTGGTGCATCTCGGACACAACCGGTCGGTGAAGGAGGTCGTGGACGCGGCGGTCGAGGAGGACGTCCAGGGTGTGGCCATCTCGTCGTACCAGGGCGGTCACGTCGAGTACTTCGAGTACCTCGTCGACTCGCTCACCGCGGCCGGAGCCGGTGACATCCGCACCTACGGCGGAGGGGGCGGAGTGATCGTGCCAGCCGAGATCGCCCGGCTGCGCGGGCACGGGGTCACCATCTTCTCGCCCGAGGACGGCCAGAACCTCGGGCTGGCCGGCATGGTCAACGTGATGGTCCGGGAGTGCGACGTTCGATCCGTGGCGCCGCCGTCCGGTCGACCCGGCCGCGGTCCTCGGCGGTGACCGGGCCGCCGTCGCGCGGGCGATCACCGGGGCCGAACTGGGCTCGCTGCCCGATGACATGCTGACCACGCTGCGCACAGCCGGTGGCAACCATTCCGGCGTACCTGTGCTCGGCATCACCGGCACCGGCGGCTCCGGCAAGTCGAGCCTCACCGACGAACTGGTCCGCCGGTTGCGCAACGACCAGCAGGACAAACTCCGTATCGCCGTGCTCGCCATCGACCCGACCCGGCGTAAGGGCGGCGGGGCACTGCTCGGTGACCGGATCCGGATGAACTCCGTCGACGGCTCGCAGGTCTACTTCCGCTCGCTCGCGACCCGGGGCAGCCACGAACTTCCCGACCGCCTGCGCGATGTGCTCGACGTGGTCCGGGCCGCCGGGTACGACCTCGTGATCGTCGAGACTCCGGGGATCGGCCAGGGAGACGCCGCCATCGTGCCCTTCGCCGACGTCTCGCTCTACGTGATGACTCCCGAGTTCGGGGCCGCCTCACAACTCGAGAAGATCGATATGCTGTCCTTCGCCGACGTGGTCGCCATCAACAAGTTCGAACGCCGGGGCGCGGAGGACGCACTGCGCGATGTCGGCCGCCAGCTGGTTCGCAACCGGGAGGCGTTCGCCCAGTTGCCCAGCGACATGCCGGTGTTCGGGACATCCGCCGCGACCTTCAACGACGACGGCGTCACCGCGCTCTACCAGTACCTCAAGGACCTGCTCGTCACGGCCGGGCTCAACGCCGACGCCGGGGTGCTGGCGCGCACCGGTGTGCGCCGGCCCAGCGCGATCCGCCACGTCGTACCGCCGCGGCGGGTCCGGTACCTGTCCGAGGTCAGCGACACGGTGCGGGCCTACCACGAACAGACCGGCCGGCTGGCGACGCTGGCCCGCCGGGCGCAGCGACTGGCCGAGGTCTCCGGCGAGCTGGCCGCCGCCGGTCACGATACATCCACAGTGGACGATCTGCTGGCCGGCGCGACGGCCGACCTTCCGGCCGAGCTCCGCAAGCAGGTCGACTCCTGGCCGGCGGTGGTCGAGTCGTACCGGGGCGATGAACACGTCTTCCAGGTGCGCGACCGCGACGTGCGTACGAGATTGAGTCGGGAATCGTTGTCGGGCACCCGGATTCCACGGGTGGCACTGCCCCGCTATGAGGACCACGGCGAGCTCGTCCGCTACTGGCGGCGGGAGAACCTGCCCGGCGAGTTCCCCTACACCGCGGGTGTCTTCCCGTTCAAACGCGAGGGCGAGGACCCGGCCCGCATGTTCGCCGGCGAAGGCGACCCGTTGCGTACCAACCGTCGTTTCAAGCTGCTCTCGGCCGACGCGCCGGCTACCCGGCTGTCGACCGCGTTCGACTCGGTCACGCTGTACGGACGCGACCCGGACCTGCGGCCCGACATCTATGGCAAGGTCGGCACGTCCGGGGTGTCGATCGCCACCCTGGACGACATGAAGGCGCTCTACGACGGCTTCGACCTTGTCGCACCGTCCACATCGGTCTCCATGACGATCAACGGCCCGGCGCCCACGGTACTCGCGTTCTTCCTCAACACCGTCATCGACCAGCAGGTCGACGCCGCCGTGGCGGCCCACGGTCGCGAGCCGTCGGCCGACGAGTGCGACACGCTGCGCGCGGACGCGTTGGCCCAGGCGCGGGGCACGGTGCAGGCCGACATTCTCAAGGAGGACCAGGGGCAGAACACGTGCCTGTTCTCAACCGAGTTCTCGCTGCGGATGATGGCCGACATCCAGGAGTGGTTCATCGCCAACCGGGTACGCAATTTCTACTCCGTGTCCATCTCGGGCTACCACATCGCCGAGGCGGGCGCGAACCCGATCAGTCAGCTGGCGTTCACGCTCGCCAACGGGTTCACCTACGTCGAGGCATACCTGGCCCGCGGCATGCACATCGACGACTTCGCGCCCAACCTCTCGTTCTTCTTCTCCAACGGCATGGACCCCGAGTACTCGGTGCTCGGGCGCGTCGCCCGGCGCGTCTGGGCGATAGCGATGCGTGACAGATACGGCGCCAACGAGAGGTCGCAGAAACTCAAGTACCACGTGCAGACCAGCGGGCGGTCGCTGCATGCCCAGGAGATGGACTTCAACGACATCCGGACCACTTTGCAGGCCCTGATCGCGATCTACGACAACGCGAACTCCCTGCACACCAACGCCTTCGACGAGGCGGTCACCACGCCCAGCGCCGCCTCGGTGCGCCGCGCGCTCGCCATCCAGCTCATCATCAACCGGGAGTGGGGGCTCGCGATGAACGAGAATCCGCTGCAGGGCTCATACATCATCGACGAGCTCACCGACCTGGTCGAATCGGCGGTGCTGGCCGAGTTCGACCGCATCAACGAGCGGGGTGGGGTCCTCGGCGCGATGGAGACCGGGTACCAGCGGGGCCGGATCCAGGACGAGTCGATGCGGTACGAGCAGCGCAAGCACGACGGCAGCCTGCCCATCATCGGTGTCAACACGTTCCTGCGGCCGCCGTCGGACGACGAGATGCCGGTCCCTGAACTCGCCCGGGCCACCGAGGCGGAGAAGCAGTCACAGCTCGACCGCCTGCACGCGTTCCACGAGCGTAACCGCGCGGCGGCGACGGTGGCGCTTCGCCAGCTCAAGGACGCCGCGGTGCGGGGCGACAACGTGTTCGCCGTTCTCATGCACGCCGCCCGGGTGTGCTCGCTGCAGCAGATCACCGAGGCGTTCTTCGAGGTGGGCGGCCAGTACCGGCGCAACGTCTGACCGTGCTCAGAAGTCGCCGGCGTCGCGCCGCAGGTCGCGCAGGATCTGCACCAGGTGCTCGAGCTGCTCGCCGGGCAGACCAGGCTTGGTGAACACGTCGGCGTTGAGCCGGTCCGTGGCCGCGGCGGCCAGGCTCCGGCCCGCCTTGGTGATTTCGACGAGGACCGCCCGCCCGTCCTCAGGATGCGGCCGGCGTCGTACCAGTCCCGCGCTCTCGAGGCGGGCCGCCGCGTTCGTGATACTCGTCGGATGGACCTGCAGCCGGGCGCTCGCCTTGGTCATCGGCAGCGCGCCGGTACGGGTGAACGACAGCAACATGAGCAGCTCGTAGCGGGCGAACGTCAGCGACATGGGACGCAGCACGTCCTCGACCCGGGCCAGCATGATGGCCTGAGCTCTCATGATCGACGTGACCGCGGCCATGCCCTCGACCGCCTCGTCCCAGCCGTGCGCCCGCCACTGCCGGGCCGCTTCCTCGATCGGGTCGAGCGGCAACCGCGGTTGCGTGGACACCGCCGCTTCCTCCTTCTGGTGCTCACCGGAAAGGCTACCCATCCGGCTGTCACGCTCGTACCCGTGCACCCGTCGCACCGTTGACCTGGAGGTGTGCATGCGCTCGACGACTCTCGGGACCGGCGGCACCGGTGTGCTGGGACGCCTGCTCGTGGACCGGCGGTAGTGGGCGGCTACTCGGTCTCCGCCCAATGCCGCTCGAGGGCGAGCGGGCGGCGGGCTGCCTTGTTCCTGCGACGGGCCCGCCGTCGCCAGGCGCGCGGATGGTCTGGTTGGACGATGAACTCGTGGATGATCGTGCGGAGCACTCGTAGGCCGTCGCGCACCGCGCTGAGCTTGCTACGGCCGAATATGCGGGGCAGCTCCACGCTGGGGACCTCAGTGATAGTGAGGCCCGCGATAGCGGCGCGCATGTTGACGATCGTTTCGATCTCGAACCCGTCGGCCCAGTGCTGGGTGGTGTCCCCATCCGGGCGCCAGACCGGTGGCAGGCGCAGGTACGGCAGGATCGCCCGGTCGAAGGCGTTGTAGCCGTAGCACAGATCGGTGAAGTGCGTGCCGAGAAGCAGATTCGCCAGCGCGTTGAGGAGCCAGTTGCCCCATCTGCGTACCGGGGTGATGTCCTCGCTGTGCCCGCCGGCCAGAAACCGGGACCCCTTGGCGAGCATCGCCCCTTGGTCGATGGCGGCCACGAACCGGGGGATCTCCCGCGGGTCAGTCGAACCATCCGCGTCGATCATGACGATGATGTCGCCGGTGGCGGCGGCGAACCCGCAGGCCAGGGCGTTGCCTTTGCCCTGCCGGGACTGCCGGATGAGGCGAGCCGATGGCCGTAGCGCGGCCACGACGGCCACCGTCCTGTCACCTGACCCGCCATCGACGAGTATCACCTCGACATCGAGCGGGAGTCGCGCCAGTACCGCCGGCAGGTTGTGTTCCTCATTGAGGGCGGGCACCACGACACTGACCTTGCGGGCCTGGCTCTCCCAGCCGGATCGCGAACGGCCCAGCTCATCGGTGCTACCCCGGTCGTCGAGCTGTGGGTGTCCTGGGCCTGAGCACGTCATAAGCCGTGTATCGTATCATACATCACTGAAGGGCATAGATCGGGCATGATTGTCGCGCGGAAGGACCTCAGGTGCCTGTGCGGGCATCTCAGGGAACTGCACCGACACTTTCGGCGCGGGTCCGAGTGCCCGCTGTGTGGGGTGCGCTGCCTTTCGTTCCGGCCGCACCGGTGGTGGCGCGTCGCCGCGCGGGAAATGACGCGGGCCAGACGGCAGATGCTTGGCCGCCCGTACGAGTGAGGCACCGGGTGAAATGTCGGAGGGTCCCACTACCGTGGCGCTCATGGTCGACGAGCCGATACCCGACGGCTACGGCACCGTCACGCCGTGGATCATCTCGCCCGACACCGCCCGACTCATCGACTACCTCACGGCGGCGTTCGGTGCCGCCGAGATCGCCAGGGTCGAACTCGAGGATGGGAGCATCGGCCATGCCGAGGTCCGTATCGGGACACCTGCCGTACCGCGATTGGCCCGCGTCGTCGCTGCCCCGATGGCAGGATCCTTGAGATGGTGCAGGCGTGTCTGAACGGCCCCAGACTTCCGGGTTCACATCTTTCGCTCCCGGTGACACCCGACCAGCTCGCGGCAGCCGCCCGGGGCGTGGTGGCAGCTGGCGCGGACGACATCCACCTACACCCGAAGACGACCGACGGATACGACTCGCTCGACCCTCGAGTGGTCGACGCCGCTGTCCTGGCCGTACGGCTGGCCGTCGAGGGCGTCACGGTCGGGGTCACCACGGCGACGTGGCACGACGCCGCCGACCCGGTGGCCCATATTGTCGCCTGGACCGTCCTGCCCGATCACGCCTCGGTGAACTGGCACCTCGACGGCGCCGACGACGTGGCCGGGGCACTACTGGACCGGGGAATCGCGGTCCACGCCGGAATCTTCTCCGGTACCGACGCCGCGGCACGGTTGCGTCGTTCGTCCCATGTGGACAAGATCGCCCGGGTGCTCGCCGAGGTCGTGACACCGGAGCCGGGCGTCGCCGAGGCCTTACTGAGCAAGCTCGACGGGCTTGGGCCGATCCTCCTGCACGGCGAAGGCGACGTGGCCTGGCCCATGGTCCGGCTGGCCCTGAGCCTGGGGCTGGACACCCGGATCGGCCTGGAGGACACCCTGACCCTGCCGGACGGCACTGTCGCGCCGGACAACGCTGCCCTGGTCAGGGCGTTGCTCACGCTCGAATGAGCCGTCTGACGAACCAGCACCAGCCACCGAGGAGCAGGCGGCGAGGAAGGCCACGACCGCCTGACCTCATCCGGGCAGGTTCAGCTCCGCCCAGACGATCTTGCCTCGGGGCGACGGGCGCGTTCCCCACCGGTCGGTCAGGGTCGCCACGATGAACAGTCCCCGATGGTTCTCGTCGTGAACGCTCGGCCTGGTCGGTCGCGGCCGGCGCTCGTCCTCGTCCAGCACCTCGACGATGAGGCGCTGGCCGGTGTGGTGCAGGCGGAGCGACATCGGCTTGGTGCTGTGCCGCACGGCGTTGGAGACCAGTTCGGTGACCACGATCGCGACCGTCGTGGTCGGATCGTTGAGTCCCCATTCGGCCAGCGTCCGCGCGGCGAAGCGGCGGGCCCGGGAACCTGAGCCGGGGTCGTCGCCCAGCGGAAGCACGGCCACCCGCCGCTCGGCCCCGCTGTCGCGGGCATACAGCAGCGCGACATCATCGTCGTGGGCGCCGCCGGTCAGCTCCTGGATGAGCTTGTCGCAGGCTGGCGACAGGTCCTCGGCGGGTATGGCGATGGCCCGCAACGCCTGCTCCATCTGGTCGATGCCCTCCGGCAGCGAGCGTCCACGGCGCTCGACCAGTCCGTCTGTGTAGAGCACGAGCGTGGAGCCGGGCGGAAAGGCCACCACCCGGTCGTGGTACGCCTCGCCGACCCGTAAGGGCATGCCGAGGCGGTCCCGTAGGAACGTCACGGCGTCCCCCGGGTGCACGATCGCGGGCGGGGGGTGGCCGGCGTTGGCGTAGGTCAGGGTGCCCTCGGCCGGGTCGTGCACCGCGTAGACGCACGTGATGAACTGCCGCCCGGGCATGGCCATGGCCAGCTGGGAGGCGTTGCGCAGCACCTCGGCCGGGGCCAGGTCGAGCATCGCGTAGGCCCGGACCGCCGTGCGGATCTGGCCCATCGTGCTGGCCGCGGGTACCCCACGCCCCATGACGTCGCCGATGACGAAGGCCGTGCGCCCGCCGGGGAGCTCGATCACATCGAGCCAGTCGCCCCCGACCTCGGAGCCCGTGGCGGCGGGCAGGTACCGGGCCACCACGGTGAAACCGGGCACGGCCGCGATGGCCGGTAACATGCTGCGCTGCAATTCGGTGGCGAGCGCGCGCTGCGCGGCGAACAGCCGGGCGTTGTCGAGCCCGATCGCCGTGTATCCGGCGATGCCCTCGGCCAGTCGCTCGTGCGCTTCGGTGAAGCGGTCCACGGCAGGGTGGCCGAAGAAGAATCCGCCGAGCACCTCGTGCGATGTCGGCGAGATCACGGGTACGGCGAGATAGCTACACACCGGCAGGTGGCCTTCGGGCATGCCGTGGTACGGATCGTTGTGCCCATACCGAGGGTCGGCCCGGATGTTCGCGCTGCGGACCGTTCCCTCGCCGGTGAATGTCGGCGCGAAGACGGCCGTGTTGCGGGGCATCGGGAAGCTGTCGAACGCCTCCCGGGGCGCACCGGACAGCGTGTACAGCGTGTACGACTCGCCGTACTCGTTGACGAGGTTGTAGAAGAAAGCTCCGAAATGAGCGCCGGTGGCCGTGGTGGCCGCCTCGGTGGCCTCCTGCACGAGCAGGTCGAGGTCGAGCTGGGCGGTGAGCCGCTGGCCGACGACCCGCAACGTGTCGATCAACCTGCTGTCCGCCTGCAGGCTGGCGACCATCCGGTCGGACTCGGCCGTACCCGCCGCGACCGCCGCGTCGAGCAGACTGAACGCGTCACCGACCGTACCCAGCCGGCCGGCCCGTACCGCTGCCGCGAGCGCGACCAGCGTCTCGGTGGTTACGGGTGACGCGGACCCGTCGAGGACCCCGACCACGGCCAGCCGCTCGCCCGCTCCCACGTCGGTCGCGAAACCCCACGCGTCGGCCCGGCTCAGCGTGGCGTACCGACCCTCGCCGCTGACGGTCGCGTGGCTGGGCAGGAGCGCAGAAATGTCCACTATGGACTGCTTCGGGCCGGCCACCCGGGTCTGCCGACCGCTGGTGCCCACCCGGTAGACCAACGTCCGCCCGGCCGGCTCGAGCGCTCGTGCCAGGTCGACCGGGGAACCAGCCGCCGCCTGTGTGCGGGAGGCCAGCCGGATCAACGCGGCGACGGTGCCGGGCGACCTGTTCATGCCGCGCTCGCGGTCCGGCGTCCGGCGTGCGCGTGCGTGGCCGCGATCATCCGGTCGACAGCTCGGCGAACACCGACTGTACGTCGGCGCGGATCTGGAACAGCTGGTCGAGCGAGGTGGCCGTGATCGCCGTCATCACGGGCAGCGATACCCCGCACAGGAACATGTCGCGACCCTGGGCGGCGATCGCCTTGTGGGTGGCGATCAGGATGCCGAGGCCGCTGGAGTCGCAGAACTCCAGCCCGCTGAGGTCGAAAACGAGATGCTCGCCGGCACCGGGCAGGCCGACCAGGCCTTCGACCAGTCGCGGCGTGGTGCCGAAATCGAGTTCGCCACGCACGCGCACGAGCGCGACGGCTGGGGTCTGCACATGCTCCACCTCGACCGACACGAGATCGGACAGCTCCACGGCCACCACCCTCACCGCCACGTTGCGAGCATCCTATTCAACGTCCTGATCATTCGCCCACCACGAGGACCATCCGGCCACACAATTCGCCCAACCCGTCGCATCACGCCCTGCCACCATGATCGCCTGGTCAAGGCGCACAATATGGTCGAGGTTTGGCCGCACCAGGATCGTTGTTGACTGGTACCCAGGCCGCCACTCGATCGATCCACAAGGGACCGTCATGTTACTCGACGACATCAGCCCGCCCGGCCGACTGGCCGACGCGGAGGAGGCCATCAGCCAGGACGAACTGGCACTGGCCACGCGAAACCATGGTCTGCCGCTGGAGGCGCTGCGTTACGACGTGACGCCGCCGGGGCTGCACTACCTCTTGATCCACTACGACATGCCGGCGCTGGATCCGTCCGCCTGGCGACTACGGGTGCATGGCACCGTAGCCCGGCCACTCGAGTTGAGCCTGGCCGAGCTGCGCTCGATGCCGGCCCACACGGTGCGGGTGACGATGGAGTGCGCCGGCAACGGCCGGGCCCGCCTGCTGCCGCGCCCGGTGAGCCAGCCCTGGCTGGTCGAGGCGGTCGGCACGGCCGAGTGGACCGGTGTGCCGCTGCACCTGGTGCTCGAGCGCGCTGGCGTCGATTCCCGGACCGTGGAGGTCGTGTTCACCGGGGCCGACCACGGTGTCGAACGCGGCGTCGAACAGGACTACCAGCGTGGCCTCCCGATCGACGACGCGCTCGACCGGGATGTCCTGATCGCGTACGAGATGAACGGGATACCGCTGCCCCCGCAGCACGGTGCGCCGGCCCGGCTGGTGGTCCCCGGCTGGTACGGGATGGCGCATGTCAAATGGCTGGTCGATGTGGA
Source organism: uncultured Actinomycetota bacterium (assembly GCA_963803345.1). GTDB lineage: Bacteria > Actinomycetota > Actinomycetes > Mycobacteriales > Micromonosporaceae > CAWDLX01. The sequence goes on along the minus strand of CAWDLX010000020.1, from coordinate 324,304 downwards.
GCTGATCGAAGCGCCGTTCACCGGGTTCCAGAACGTGGCCTACCGGATCCGCCAGGATCCGGAAGACGCGGGTGAACCGGTGACCCGGATCGCACCCCGGGCTCTGATCGCCCCGCCCGGCTTCCCTGACTTCATGTCCCGCACCCGGATCGTCCGGCCCGGCCCGGTGACGCTGGAGGGCCGGGCGTGGTCCGGCCGGGCGCCGGTCGCGCGGGTCGAGGTGAGCGTCGACGGCGGTCAGAGCTGGCAGGATGCCGACCTCGAGCCGGCGGGCGCGCATCGGTGGGCGTGGCGCCGATGGAGCATGCCGTGGACCGCCGCGCCGGGGGAGTACCTGCTGACCGCCCGGGCCACCACGACCGACGGCGAGGTCCAGCCGGCCGAGCAGAATTGGAACCGGGGCGGTTTCCTGAACAACAGCTCGCAGCTGGTCCCGGTTGTCTGCCTTGCGTGATATGGCAGGGTAGCGACATGGCAGGGTGGCGTGATGTCGACCGGATCGTCGCGAGCCTGCCGGAGACGTCCGCGCGCGTGTCCGCGGACGGTATCCGGGAATGGCGGGTGCGGGACAAGCCGCTCGCCTGGGAGCGACCGCTGCGGCGCGGCGATCTGGAGGCGCTCGGTGACGCCGCGCCGAAGGGCGCGATCCTGTGCGTACGCACCCCCGACGTCGGCGCGAAGGAGGCGCTGCTGGCTGACGATCCGAACGTCTACTTCACGACGCCACATTTCAACGGGTATCCGGCTGTTCTGGTCCGACTGGGCCGCGTCCCGAAGGCGGAGTTGCGCGAGCTGATTGTGGAGATGTGGCTGACCCGGGTGACCAGGAAGATGGCGCGCGACTTCCTCGAGTCGCGCTAGTCGACCATGTCGACCGGCACCGGTTCCGGCGCCTGATCGGGACCGGCGAGCCGGTAGAGGTGCACATTGTGGTGGCTGTCCATCATGCGCACGGCCCAGTCGGCCACCGCCTCCTCGTGGGCGAACACGACGACCTGCCGTACCTGGGCGAACCGGTACAGCAGGTCCAGCAGCCCGTTGACCCGGGGGCCGTCTGCGCTGGACGTGACATCGTCGAGCAACAACGGTCCGTAGAGCCAACGTCGCGACAACTGCTCGCCGAGCGCCACCCGGGCCGACAGGTACGTCTGCTCGCGGGTACTTCGAGCCCCGCGCATCGGGTCGATCGCCGGCTCCGCCGGGTCGCTGATGGTGATCCGGAAGTCGGTCCCGATCGTCACGTGCGGGTACCGGCCATCGGTGATGTGCGGCAGCGATCGGCCCACCAACGTCTCGAGCGCACTCGCGATCTCGCGACGGGCGCCCACCCGTGACCGGCTGAGGTATCCGTACGCCTCGTCGAGCAGGTCCTTGATCCGGCGCAGCGAGTTCCGCCGGTGCCGGGCCCGCTCCACCGCGGCCTCGGCCGAGCTGACGCCGTTGCGGTTGGCCAGCGCCGCCGCGGTACTGTCGCGGGCATGCTCGGCCCGATCGCGCTCGCGGGCGGCGTGATCCCAGGCCGTGCGGGCCTGGTCGGGCTCCGTCAGCCCGAGCCGTACCGGCGTGTTGGGGTCGAGCTGGTCTGAGTAGGCGCTCACGTCGTGCTGAGCTTGGTTCAGCTTGTCCCGCAGCCCGTCCATGGTCGCTTCGTCGCGGGCCCGGCGCTCCGCCTCGGCCTGCTGCCGCTCCGCCCGGTCGTGGTGGTACCGGGTGACAACACTGTCCACTGTGTCCATGTCGGCCGGATAGCCGGCGGACTTGAGCGCCCAGGCCAGCTGGCGCCGGGCGTCCCGGACGCGGCCGTCGTCCAGCTCCATCGTGGACTCTTCCAGCTCACCGTCCTCGACCGGACCGGGCCCGGACGTGGCCGGCTCTCGCGGCGACGCCAGCCGGGCCGGATGCTCCCGCGCCGGCGCGATGACGGGCGGGACGGGTACCTCAACGTCGCGGACCGGGTTCCGCAGACCGAGCCAGACCGCGATCACAGCCAGGCCCACGCCGATGGCGGCCAGCGTGGCGCCCAGCGCGAGCGAGTCCAGCAGCGCCGCCATGCCGACACCGGCGGCGACCACGAGCACCGCGAGAATGCCGACGACCAGGGCACGCCCGTCCGGTTGCCGCAGCGCCCGCCACCGGCTCTGCCGGCGGGTGTCGTAGGTGCCCGGTTCGTACTCGACCGCCGCCGGCACCTCGGGCTGCTCGACCATGCCCGAGCGAACCTGCGCGACCGCCACCGCGACGCGCTCCGGCTCGGCGCGGTGATCCACCCGGGCCACCGCACGGACGGGTTGCCGGGCGACGGCCACCGTCGCCGCGACCAGGGCCTGTTCAGCCGCCCGGAGCTCCCGTTCGGCCGCGACCACCGCGTCGTGGGCTTCGTGGTTCGCCACATCGCTGCCGCCGGTCTCGCCGTACGGCTTGGTGAACGGATCGTCGGTCAGGTTGCGGATGGATGCCTGCAACTGCACCACCCGTTGCTGGGCCGCCGCGAGTTCGGCTCCGACGAGCTCCTGCCGCTTGCCGTGGGCGAACGCACTCCACTGGACGAATCCGGCCTCTGCCCGGCTGTGCTGTTCGTGGAGCTCCCGCAGTTCCATCAGCTCGGCCTGGCACTGCACCAGTTCGGCCTCGGCGCGCCCGAGCGGGCTGTCGGTGTCGCCCTCGTGGCCGATGTGGCGCCGCCGCATCCGGTCGATCCGCTCGCACGCCCGGATCGCCTCCTCCTCCCGGATGCACAGCGCGACCGCCTGGCTGAGCTCGTTGCGGCCACTGCCCTGCTGCACCCACGCGGTGGCCGCGTAGGAGTGGCGGTCAAGTCCCACCCATTGCGCGGTGTCCAGGCCGCCCCGGTAACGCAGGGGTCCGGAGACGTCGTGGCGGCCACCGTCCTGCGGGCCGGCCAGCTCGGTCGCGGTGGACGACACCGGGTTCAACAGGTCCTGGTAGACCAGTACGGGATCGTCGTTGTCCCGCTCCAGCATCGCCTCGACCGCCCAACCGGAGGCATGCCACGGTCGGCGGTCGAACTCGGAGTCCTCGGTGGCTTCGAGTTCCTCACTGCGTCCGCAGAGGGCTGCGAACAGGGCAGCGTGCCAGGTCGACTTGCCCGACTCGTTCGGCCCGACGATCACATTCAACCCATCACGCAAGGTGAGTTTCTGGTCGCCCAGACCGCCGAATGCGACCGCTTTGACCCATCGGATCCGCATCGTCTACTCCCAGCTTTCCGACCGCGCAGCGGGTACCGGCCAGACGCCCGCGTCACCGCGCAGCGCGGACAGCCCGATCTTGCGCACCTGTTCGCGGATGTCGGTCGGCAGCGGCGCCTCCGCGACATCGCGCACGAACTTCCCGCGGACAGTGGGCTCGTCTCGGAACTCGTCCGCGTCGTACTGCCCGCCGTCGGCCAGCAGCTCCAACAGCAGCTCATCCGGGTCAAAGCCAGTCATCGTGCCGCCCCCTCCTCCAGCCGTCTCCGACGGCCGCGGAACGTGTTCATGCCCACGATGCCGGAGAGATCGCCGTCCGCGCCATGGGCAACCGGTGCACCCTATGCCGATCCGGGACATTGACCACAAGCTGTACGGATGCTCATGGCCGGCCGAACGGGCGATTGCGGCGTCCATCCGCCCAGGCGGTTCCACCTACGATGGTCGGGTGACGTTGACCGAGTCCGATGTGGACGTCTGGTGCCGGCGCCACCTTGGCGCGCCGGTCGGTCGGACGCTCGGCACCACCGGGCACCTGAGCACCGTGATCTTCGCCCGGCTGGAGGACGGCCGGGATGTCGCGGTCAAGATACGCCCGAGCAGCCCCCGCCTGCGCGCCTGTACGGCTGTCCAGCACAGCCTGTGGCAGGCCGGGTACCCGTGCCCCCAACCGCTGGTCGGGCCGGTCGCGGTTGGCGGGTACGCCGTGTCCGCCGAGGCGATGCGGCCGGGGGGTGAGCCCGCCACGGACGTCACGCGATACGCGGCCCTGCTGGCCGAACTGATCCGGCTGGCGCCGGCGGCCGGGACCGTCGGAACGTTGGCACCCAACCCCCCATGGACGGCCTGGGACCACGACGAGCCGGGGCTCTGGCCCTCCCCCGACGACCGGGCCGACGATCTCAACCGGTGCCCCGACTGGCTCGACGAGGTCGGCCGGCGGGTACGGCAACTGCTCGAGCCGATGCGAGGCTGGCCGGCCGTGGTCGGGCACGGCGACTGGGAGGCTCGCAACCTTCGCTGGTCGGATGACCAACCGTGGGCCGTCCACGACTGGGACAGTGTCGTGAGTGGACCGGAACCGGTCCTGGTCGGGCTGGCGGCCGCGGTATGGCCGTGCGGGCTGGTGCCACGAGCGGCCACTGTGGACGAATCGGGCCAGTTCATCGAGGCGTACCTGCGGGCGGCCGGTCGTGCGTGGACAGTGACCGAGGTCCGGGCGGCGTGGGCGGCCGGGCTGTGGGTGGACGCGTTCAACGCCAAGAAGGCCAGCCTGGACGGGTACGAGTGGCTGGCGGCCGCGGACGCGAACGACCGGCTCGCCCTGGCCGGCGCGTGAATCGGGTTGCGCCATGATCAGGGCGGGCCGGCCTGTGGACGCGAACCAGGTAGCTCGCCTGGCCGGGATGCTCGCCCAGACGTACCCGTTCCGCCGGTCCTCGTTCGACGACTCGTACCCGTCCCTGCTCGCCGACGACCACGCCCTCCTTCTGGTCGCCGCGGTGGACACGACCGTGATCGGATACCTGCTCGGCTTCCGGCACGTCACGTTCTACGCGAACGGACCAGTGTCCACAGTGGAGGAGATCCTGGTCGATCCGGCCCACCGGGGTACGGGGGTCGGGCGCGAGCTGATGTCGGCTTTCGAGAGGTGGGCAACCGGTCACGGCTGCGCGTTCGTGGCGCTGGCCACCCGGCGGGCGGTGGCGTTCTACCTCGCCCTCGGCTACACCGGATCGGCCGAGTACCTGCGCAAGCCGCTACGCCCGCCGACGACGTACCTGTCCACGAAGCACGATGACACGGGGTGAGTCGAGCTGGCCGAGGTCACTGCGTGGATCCTCGTCGTACACAACCGCGTCCGCCGGCGCCCCGTCGACCAGCCCCGGGTAGCCCAGGAACTCGCGCGCCCGCCCAGGACGCGGCGGCAAGCGCGCCGATCGCCGGCACTCCCGCCGCGGCCAATGCCCGGACCTCGTCGGCGACGCGGCCGGTCGGATGGGAGTCCGTGCCGGCCAGCAACGTGACGCCGGCCTCGGCCGCCGCGGCGACCAGCCCGCCGATGCGCCTCGCACACCGCGCACGTACCAGCCTGTTTACGCGGGACTGTCGGGCCGCTGCCGCATCCAGCTCCAGCGAACCGCATGATCACGGACAGAGTCGGGGTCAGCGCGATGCCGCCGCTCCGACCATCTGCGTCCAGCAGGGCCGGGTCCATGACACATGCCGTGTTCCAGCGAGTCGACCCCGGCCGCCACCGCCGCCGCTCGACCCCGTCGGCCGACTGGGCATGCACGGCGACCCGGCCACCGGCCCGCGTGCACGGCGCGCCACGACCTTGGTCAGGACATCGGCCGACAGGACCGGATCGCCGGCGGTCGCCCAGTCACCGATCATCTTCGCCCAGCCTGTACGGGCGGCCTGCGCCGCGGCCACCGCGGGAGATCGGCCAGATCCGGTCCGGCGGCCCCAGCCGTCCAGGAATTGGTCCATGTTGGACAATCCACGGACCGGCGTGCACGGCCCGGGGCAGTTCCTGGTCCCGGCCGAACCATTGGGGCGGGTCACCGGCCAGCCCGGGGCCCGGATCATGCGTGACGCCCGCCGTCGAGGTGCTCCCGCAGCTCGGCCCGGAGCACGTCCTGGTCGAACGGATGACCGGGCCGCTCAGCGCACCGGGTGGGTGTGCGACATCGACCAGACCGGGCAGCAACCATCCCTCCGCGACCAGCCGCGCACCCGGTACCCGATCGACCCGTCCACCGGTCGCCGTCGGCGTACAGATCCACCGGCCCGCCGCCGGGAAGCGCGTACCCCCGGACCCGGACCACGCTCATCTCGCGAGCCTAGACCGACACCGGCGTACCGGGCAGCACCATGCCCTCGGTGGGCAGAACCATTGTCTGACAACCACCACGAGCCGTCGGGCTCGTACCGATGCGGCCTGCTCGGCCACCCGCCGCGCACCTCCTCGACCACAGCCCGCGGCCGGACCATCTAGGATTTCGCTGGTGGACGTGCTCGAGCCGGTCGTACAGCCCTACGCCTGGGGCTCGACGATGGCGATCGCGGAGATCCAGGGCCGTCCGACGCCGTCGCCCGGGCCCGAGGCCGAGCTGTGGTTCGGGTCGCATCGGGCCGGTCCCTCGGGCGTGCGCCGGGACGGCGCGGCCACCACGCTCGACGCGGTCATCGCCGCCGATCCGGAAACCGAGCTGGGGCGCGACTGTGTCGCCAGGTTCGGTCCCCGGCTGCCCTTCCTGCTCAAGATCCTGGCCGCTGACCATGCCCTGTCCATGCAGGTCCATCCGGACCGCGCTCAGGCCGAGGCCGGCTACCGGGCCGAGAACCAACGTCGGGTGTCCCTCGACGACCCCCGGCGGAGCTACGTCGACGACTGGCCCAAGCCTGAGGTCATCTGCGCCGTTACGCCGTTCGAGGCGTTGGCGGGGCTGCGCCGCGGCGACGACGCCGCGGCCATGATCGGGTCCCTGGACCTGCCGGAGCTGGCACCTGTGGTCCAGGTCCTGCGCCACGGCGGGGGGCCCCACAAGGCGCTGGCCGCGGTCCTCGAGTGGCCCGAAGCGGACCGCCCGGCCCTGGTCGAACGGGTTGTCGCCGCCTGCGCGCGCCGCGACGGTGGGCCCTACCTCGCCGCCCGAGCGCCTCGCCGAGGATCACCCGCGCGACCCAGGTGTGCTGGCCTCGCTGCTGCTCCGCCACGTCGTCCTGCGGCCCGGGCAGGCCCTGTTCATGCCCGCCGGCGGGATTCACGCCTACCTTCGAGGGGTGGGTGTCGAGCTGCTCGGCAACTCCGACAACGTGCTGCGCGCGGCGCTGACGGCCAAGCACGTGGACGTGGCCGAGCTGCTGCGCCTGGTCGACCCCGACGTGGCGGTGCCGGTACTCACCGCGCGCCCGGTCAGCCCGGGGATCTCGGTCTACGAGGCCGAGGTACCCGAGTTCCGGTTGTACCGGCTCGACCTGACCGCCGGAGCCGTCGACCTGCCCGGAGCCGGTCCGCGCATCGCGCTGTGCCTGGACGGGGGCGCGGTACTGACCGCGGCCGCCGGGCCTGCGGTCACGCTCGGCCGGGGTACGGGGTGTTTCGTGCCGGCTGCCACCGCTCACGTACGGGTGACCGGGCCGGCGACGGTATACGTGGCCACGGTGGGCTGACCGGTCGCCGCCCTCGTGGCCGCCCTCCACTGTGGACTTCCGATCCCCTGGCCGAACCCCGACCGCGGTCGGACACTCCAAGGATCCCGATCAGAAACGGACGTACCAGCGTGACCGCACCGACATCACCGCCGGCGACGCCCGGCCCGCCCACCGTGGACCCCAACGCGACGACAGCTCTTCTGATCGCCGGGGTGGTCGTGCTGCTCGCGGTCATCGTGGTCGGGTTCTTCATCCTGCGACGGCGGGCCCGCGAGCAGAGACCGTAGTCTCAGGATGCTCGGCAGATTGGACGGTTTGCTCAACTAGCGAGATATATCCAATCTTCGCGACCTGAACCCGACACCATCCGTACCCGGCTCAATCTTCTCTGACCGGGCCCAAGCTGGCCAATCGCCTGATTGATATGGCGCCGCCGAAGTGGTTGCCTGACCTGCGACATCAGCGACCGGACGTAGGTCGCCGTGGCCGACCGCGCACTCGCGCGGGTGGTCGCAGGTCGGCGCGGATCGATTTGCTCCGCGTGGCGTCGGCGCCCTGACAGCGTCCGGCTACCGCATGGTGTTGAGTGTCGAGGCACAACCCCGGACGAGAAGGACTCAAAGAAGTGACGTACTTCGTCTACGCCGTCGCGCGTTCCTGGTCATTTCGGTGGCGCTGTTCATCAAGGCGGTGGTCTTCGATCGGCGGCCGCAGAAGACCGGCCTGTTCTTCTCGGTCCTGGCCATTCCGCTGCTGCTGATCTACTACCAGGACGTCTGGGTACGGCTCCTGGCCACGCTTGACATCCGTCGATGGGTACTGACGCCGTTCAAGGGCTACGGCATCGACCCGGACTTCGACTCCGGCGTCCTCGCCGGCATCATCATCATCGCGATGCTGCTCATCCACATGTTCGTGCTCCAGCGGGTCGCGGTTCGTGAGCGGCTGCAGCGGGTGCACAACCCCATCGCCAACTTCTTCGCCGGCGCCGTCGCGGCCACGCTGATCGACGCCACACTGGTCGGCGTATTCCACCTCGGCTGGGTTGGCGCCGTCGTCATCGCGGTCATCTTCACCCTGGTCTACCTGGGTGTGATCGCCCTGCTGGCCGCACTGCTCGAGGTCATCGTCGCCCTCGTCCAGTACGTGATGGTGTGGATCAAGCGCAAGGTCTTCGCCCTGGCCACGATGATCACACGGGCGTCCAGCTGGCTCTCATCCCTGTCCGGCCGGCTCGGCCTGCAGTCGTTCGCCGACAAGATCCGGCAGGAGACGCAGGGAGCAGGAGAACGTCTTCCTGGACGAGCAGGAGGTACAGGACAAGGCGCTGTTCGAGGCGTACCTGCGCGACCGGGCCCACCGGCGGCGGCTCATCCAGGGCAGTCCGCTACCGCCCGATCCGGACGATCCCGCGTTCCTCGCCGCCCAGGCCGCGGCGCTGGCCACCCCCGTCGCGCCGCCCGCGCCAGCGCCCACCACCCCGGCGATGGCCACCGACACCACCATCGACCCCACGGCGCGACGGATCGCCGAGGCCTGACAGACAACCTACTCGGTCGGCTTGAGCACCTGGACGACCGACGAGGCCATCCGGATCTCGCCGATGCCGGTCGGGTGGAAGGGGTTGGTGCCCGCCAGCCCCTGGATGTCCGGCCCGAGCGAGTCGTCACTGCTCGCGCACAGCGGACTCAGCCGGGGCGTCGCCAGGTCGAACTTGTACTTCGCGGCGCCGCCGGTGAGCACGCTGTTGAGCGCGGTGTTGCGGTTGGCCAGCAGGTTGATGTTCGCCGCGCTCAGCCCGGGGTACCCGTCGGCCCCTTGGTGTCCCGGCAGTCGGCGCCCGGGTCGAACACGTCGTACGACGTGACGATGACGATCTGCGGCCGGTCGGGCAGGTCGTTGAGATCCTCCAGCAGATCGCCATAGTCGCGGTCGAACTGGGCCAGCCGGTACGAGAACTCACCCTCGGACAGATTGTCGGAACAATTGGCCACGCCGTAGCAGTAGCTTGAGGAAATCGGTCCAGTAGAGGTCGTTGGGACCGATGACCACGACGACGTACTTGAGCCCCTGCACTTGCTTGAGCAGACCGACCTGCGGCTGCTACGAGCCGGCCCGCCGCCGGCTGAGGCCCGCGCAGCCCGGCCGCGATGGACGCACCCGGAGCAGGCGAGATTGAGTACCCGCTCGCCGCGCAGGTTGCCGATCTCACCGCGAGTGAGTCAGAGCTGCGCGCACAGGCGGTGTCGTCCGGCGTCGGCTTGGCCAGCGGCGGCCCGCCGACCCGGGCCGCCCGCGAGTCGCCGATGACCGCGCCGACGTAGCCGGTCACCGGCGGGCCGATCGCGGCCGGCGCGGAGTAGGAAGCGCCGACGAGGTCGGCCAGCGAGTGCACGTCCTGCAGGCCCCGGACGGCTCCCCGGTAGGCCAGCACGCCCGCGCCGAACCAGGCCGCGAGGGTGACGACGAGGCGATCACCGCCATGCCACGCATCAGCCCCGCGCTGCGTGGCCAGATCTCCGGCACGGTCAGCGGGCCCGCGGCCGATCCGGGTCTGCCGTCGCAGGGTCAGCACAACCCGCCCGTACCCGACAACGGCGCTCGCCAGGAGCACGAAGCGACCAGGCCGAGGGTCGCCCAGATGAACCAGCTGGCGAAGGCGAAGCCGACCGCCGGGCCGCGTCGCCGCCGACTGTGCCGCGCGTGGCGGGGTCGAGGGCGGCGGCCGCGGCCGCCGCGTTGCGCTGCACCGGCCCCAGGGTTAGCCGCGGTCGTAGCGGCCCGAGCACCTGCAGAGGGGTGATGTCGAGGTGGGTGTTACCGATCTGGACCAGCTGGGCCGGGCCCGCACCGATGGCGTGACCGGCCGGGCGACTTACGAACAGGGTCTGCCCGGCCACGGTCAGCTGACTGCGCCGGGGTCAGCAGCACGGTCGACGGGATGCCGCGAACAGGCACAGCAGACAGACCAGCGCCTGCCACGACCGGGCCTCCGCAGCACCGCGCTGCGACGCAGCCAACCGAGCGGAGAGAGGCACGCCATCATCGGCCGGGCCAGCCCGGGCTTGCCATCGTCCGCTTCGACGCTCCCGTCGCTCAGGGTGGTCAGGCGCCCGGTGGGGGTCCACTCGTCTCGGGCGGGCCGCGAAAATACGTCAGCCCGGCCTCCCTCGCGGTCGCCGCCCCTGACCAGAAAAGCCGGTCACAGCGCCATGTAAAGCCCATACTATCGCCAGGATGGGCGCCGCGCCGCCGGTCCGAACGGGCGGGATCCCCCCAACAACCGGGGAACGGCCCGCTTGAACCGCGTGTTGAAACCGTCGAGGCGGTCAGGAACAGCCATTCGGGGGGTAAGCCGTGCAGCCGCAGGTGACGCACGGAACACCGGCCACCCGCGCCGCTGGGCGATCCTGAGCGTGCTGGTGGTCAGCCTGCTCGTCGTGGTCCTCGACAACACGGTGCTCAATGTGGCGCTGCGGATCATCGCCGACCCGGTGCACGGCATCGGCGCGAGCCAGACCGACCTCGAGTGGGCGGTCAACTCCTACACGCTGGTCTTCGCCGGCCTGTTGTTCACCGCTGGCATCCTCGGTGACCGGTTCGGGCGTCGACCGTACCCTGCTGATCGGGCTTGGCCCTGTTCGGGCTGGCCTCGCTGGCGTCGGCCTACTCGCGGACCCCGACCGAGCTGATCGAGGCCCGGGCCCTGATGGGTATTGGGCGCCGCCGCGATCATGCCCTCCACCCTGTCGATCATCTCGAACGTCTTCGACCCGCGGGAGCGGGGCAAGGCCATCGGCATCTGGGCCGGCGCGGTGGGCTGGGCATGGCCATCGGCCCGGTGGTCGGCGGCGCGCTGCTGGAGACGCTTCTGGTGGGGCTCGGTCTTCCTGATCAACGTGCCGATCGTGGCCGGCCGGCATCGTCGCGGTGGGCCTGATGGTGCCCGAATCCCGCGATCCCGAGACCCGGCCGCGTCGACCTGCTCGGCGTCGGCCTGACCATCGTCGGCCTCGTGGCGTTCGTGTACGGCATCATCTACGGCGGCGAACACACCTTCGGCAGCCGCGGGCCGTGGGGCATGATCCTGCTCGGCGTCGCCATCCTGGCCTCTTCGTGTGGCACGAGGCGCGCAGCGACCACCCGTCGCTGGACGTGCGGCTGTTTCGCAATCCCGCGATTCTCCGCCTCGGTCGGCGCGGTCGGGCTGGTCTTCTTCGCCGCGCTCGGGCACGCTGTTCTTCCTCACCTTCTACCTGCAGCTCGTGCGCGGCTATTCGCCGCTGCAGGCTGGTTTGCTGTCACACCGTTCGCGGTCGCGCAGACTCATCTTCGCACCGCTGAGCTCGAAGATGGTGAAACGGTTCGGGCCGCGGGCGGTGAGCGCGGTCGGTCTCGCCCTGGTCACGCTCGGCCTGGCCGGGCTGGCCACGCTTGACCGCTGGACTCGTCGATCGGGTGGTCTGCGGGTACTTCTTCATCCAAGGCGTCGGAATGGCCAACGTGATGCCGCCCGCCACCGAGTCCATCATGTCGTCGGTGCCGCGCGAGCGGGCCGGCGTCGGCTCGGCGATGCAGAACACCGTCCGCCAGGTCGGCGGCGCGCTCGGGGTCGCCGTGCTGGGATCTCTGGTCGCCAGCGTGTTCCGCCGCGAGATCGCCGGCACCGCGGCGCGCTGCCGGCGCCGGCACGCGATCCAGCCACGTCCTCCGATCTCCGCGCGCGTACGCGGTCGCCCCGCACCTGGGCCCGCTGGGACCACGGCTGATCAGTTCGGCCAACGACGCGTTCGTGACCGCCATGCACTGGGCGGCCGGGGTCTCCGCGGTGGTGGCCGCTCGGCGGTATCGCCGTCGTGCTCGCCTGGCTGCCGCGCCACTCGGCCCGCACCGCCCACGTGGCCGCACCGCCCAGTACCGCCGCCGCCCAGTGACCGCCGCCGCCGGCGTTTCGCCCGGCACGTCTGCCTCGCCCGACAGACATCGGCTCGGTGATCGAATATCGGACCCGAGTTGGACGTGATCTTCCGACCGGCCAACCGGAGCTGACCGCACCGCGATCCCACCGGCCCCCCGCACAGCCGACCGCTCCCGTGGTCCGGGTCCGTCAGTGCGGGGCGGAGCGGATCACCGAGCCGGTCCGGCCGTCCGCCTCGATGTCCCACGACGAGCCGAACGCATGGATGCGGCGCACCTCGATACGACCCAACGTATGGGGGACCACCGGATCCACCGTGAGTTCGCCGTCACGTGCCTCCAGCCCGAGCATGGCACGCATCAACGCCATCGGGCGCGGCGGTCGCCCAGGCCTGCGGGCTACAGGCGGTCGGGAATGGCACCGGGAAACGGGCCACCGACCGCGGGTATCCCGAGAACGCCTCAGGCAGCCGGTAGTTCGTGCAGGCGGCCGCCTCGACCATGCGCCACTGCGATCCGGTTGGCCTCCTCGCGGTACCCGTACCGGGCCAGGCCGAGTGCGATGAGCGAGTTGTCGTGCGGCCAGACGGTGCCCAGGTGGTAGCCGATGGGGTTGAAGCCTCTGTCCTTTGTGGATAGAGTTCGCACCCCCCAGCCGGAGAACATGCTGTCCGACATGAGCTGGTCGACGACCGGCTCGACCCTGTCGTCCTTGACGATGCCGCTCCACAGCAGGTGGCCCATGTTCGACGTCATCGAGTCGACCCGCTTCTTGTCGCCGTCAAGCGCGATGGCGAAGTAGCCACCCCGCTCGTCGATCCAGAAGTCGGCGTTGAAGCGGGCCTTGAGGGCGGCCGCCTCATCACGCAGTCGGGCCGCCAGCTCGGCGTCGCCCAGCGGGCCGTCGGCCAGCTCGGCCAGCGCGCATCTTCGCGTCGTACACGTACCCCTGCAGCTCGCAGGTGGCCAGGGGCAGGTACGGCAAGCGGCCGTCGGCGAACTGCACGCCGTCGCGGGAGTCGCGCCAGCACTGGTTGCCCAGACCCCTGCGGCGAGCCGGGTCTGGTACTCCACGTACCCGTCGCCGTCCCGGTCGCCGTATCTGTCGATCCAGTCGAGCGCGGCCTGGGCGGGGTGGGCCAGGCGCCGTACCAGCGTCGAATCGCCCGTCCACCGCCAGTACTCGGAGAGCAGGATGAGCCAGAGCATGGTGGCGTCGGCCGTCCCGTAGTAAGGGCTGTGCGGCTTGAGTCCCGAGCCGGGTCAGCTCGCCCTGGCGGATCTCGTGCAGGATCTTGCCCGGCTCCTCGTCCTTGAAGTCGTTGCGTTCGCTGCCCTGCAGGGACGCCAGCTCGAGCAGCGCCCCACGGGCCAGCGCCTGACCGAAGGGTACGGACTGGTACGCGGTGATGAGTGTGTCCCGACCGAAGATGGTGAGAAACCACGGCAGGCCGGCCGCCGGCAGGATGACCCGTCGTCCGTCCACTCTGGTCTCCACCCGCAGAGCGAGCAGATCGCGGGCTGTCTGGTCGGCGATATGGCGCAGCACGTCGGCGTCGGCCGAAAGAGACGGCACCTCGGCGTACCAGCGCGTTGTGGCGTCATCCACCGGGGCGTCCGGTGTCTCGGCGTACCCGCTGCGGGCCGGCACGACCTCGTTCGGCCCGATCTCGAACGGTATGTCGATCTCGACCGACCAGATCGCGTCGTCGACCAGGTCGAGGTCCCAGACCGAGATCATCACCGTCCATTCTGGACGGTGGCGGGTCGATCGCGGATGCGGGTACGCGCCCCGAAGGCACCGTTGCGATAGGAGAAGTCCAGCTCGCTGTGGTCAGCCGCGTGATCGGCACGATCTGCGCCGACCGGTCGCGTACCACGTCCTTGATCTCGAACAGGTCGGCGAAGTCGCAGCCGACCTGCAGCCGCACCTCGACATGCCTCGGCTGCCGGGCGAAACACCACACCTCGATGCGCTCCCGCAGCGAATGGCTGACCGAGCGCAGCCGCCGGATCGCCGATCTCGTTGGCCGCCACGTCCGGGGCCTCCGGCTGGCCACCGAGGTCGGGGTTGGTGACGAAGAAGACGGCCGAGAAGTGCTCCGAGTTCCCCGACCGCAGCGGCAGCAGGCGCTCGCCGTTGACCGTCAGCACCCAGGTCGAGATGAGCCGGGTGTCCGCGTGCACCAGCCCGCCGATCGAGCCGGCCGGCACGTCGCCGCCTGCGTCGGAGTACATGAACGACACGCCCTTCGAGCACGGCGATCGCGCCCGGCCCCATCTCCGGCGGCAGCGACCGGCCGCTCGGGCTCGGCAGGCTCCCGTCCGGCGGCGCCGGCCACGGGTTCGCCGGTGTCGGTCGCTGCGTCATCTGCCGTCCTCTCGCGCGGTGCCCTCCCCTTACGAACGAGCATCGCGCATGGACGGCGCGGAAAAGCCCAGCCGCCGTTATCGTCAAGCCGGAGGTGGGGTTCGCGCGTGGCCTGGTGGTCCGAGAGGGCAGGCCGAGGCCGACGGTGGGGGTTGCCCGGACACTCTACTAACGCATTTCGTATAGCGCGGCGTCCGTGCTAACTGTCCTGGGCCCTCGACGCGGATGCTGGTCGATGGGTCAGGCCCGGCGGAGCCGACTCTGAGGTGTGACGATCATCGCCGTGCCGTAGGCACATACCTCGTTGTAGCCGCCGTTGATGGTGCGGTGGTCGAAGCGCATTCCCACGACCACGTTGGCGCCCATCTGGACAGCCCGCTTCATCAGGTCGGCCACCGCGTCCTGCCTGGTCTGGATCACCGAATCGACCCGCGACTCCAGCCGGCTCCCATCGAGACCCTTCATACCTTCGACGTACGGATTGTCCGGGATCACCGTGGCCCCCACGACCTCGCCGAGGATGGCTTGGATCCGGTGCCCCGGCACATGATCGATGGTCAGTACCAACATGTCCCCTGGATTCCCGTTGGCCCGACGCTCCAAACAGGACCGCCGCCGGTTTGACACCGGTTTGCCGGCCAACCAATGATGACCTATGACCAACATCGCGCTCAGTGATGCCAGCCGGATCATCGCCGGCGTCGTACTCATTACGATCGTCACGATCGAATTCGGCGGGTATTACCTTACGAAAGTCGTCCGGGGCCAGGTGCCGCTGACCGAGTTCCAGAAGTCCTTCACCCGGGCCGGCCATGCTCATGCCGGCGTGCTGGTGATCCTCAGCCTGGTCGGGCTGATCCTGGTCGACGCGACCGGACTGACCGGGTTCTGGCTCCTGGTCGGCCGGCTCGCCATCCCGATCGCGGCGATCCTCATGCCGGGTGGCTTCTTCGCCTCGTCCGCCGGCAAGAGCCTCAACCAGCCGAACCGGGCGATCATCCTGCTCTGGGTTGGTGCCGCCTTCCTCGCACTCGGCACCCTGACCCTGGGCATCGGGCTGCTCACCGCCTGACCGCCGGCCAACCTGTTAGTAGGGACGCCGGGCTATACAGAACGCGTTAGTAGACTGTCCGGGCAAACAGAAACACCCCAGACCCCAACCCCCGACCCCCGGTCCTCAGGAGTCGAAGCCGAGGCCGAGAGCGTCGAGCAGGCGGAGCCAGTGGTTGCGGCGACCATTGTGGGCGTCGGCCCGGGCCAGTGACCAGCGGGTCAATTGGATCACGGCGGTACGCAGCGGCTCGGGCGGGAAGGGCGTCGGCTTGGACCGGACCATCCACAGGCCGGTCCGCTCGGTGGGCTCACCGCGGAGGAGGTCGAGCATCACGTCGGCGCCGAAGCGGGAGGCGCCCACCCCGAGGCCGGTGTAGCCGACCACATAGGACAGTTTGCCGCCGTAGGCGCGGCCGAAGAAGGCGCAGAACCGGCTGCAGGTGTCGATGACACCGCCCCAGCGGTGGGTGAAGCGCACGCCGTCCAGTTGCGGGAACGTCTCGGCGAAGTGCTCGGCCAGCAGGCGGAACGTGGCTGTTCGCTGGTCGTATCCGGGTCGGATGCGACCACCGGCATGGTACACGGCGTCGTAGCCGCCCCACAGGATCCGGTTGTCCGCGGTCAGCCGGTAGTAGTGGAACTGGTTGCCGACTGTCACCGACGCCCTGCCGGTTGGTCCAGCCGATCGAGGCCATCTGGTCGGCCGTCAGCGGCTCGGTCATCAGGACGTAGTCGTAGACCGGTACGACGAACGGCCGCAGCCGGCGCAGCAGCCGGCCGGGGCGCCGGTGGCCAGCGCGACCTGGGCGGCGTCCACAGTCGACAGTGGAGTATGGAGGGTCAGCCCGATCGCCGGTACGGACGATGCGGGTCACCGGTGTCCGCTCGTGGATCCGCACGCCCAGACTGAGGCAGGCCGCGCGCAGGCCCCAGGCCAGCCGGGCCGGGTCGACCATGGCGCAGCCGTCGCGGTCCCATACGCCGCCCAGATAGGTGGGCGAATCCAGCTCGGCCCGGACCTGGTCCGCGGTCCGAGCGGGTCGCCGCCGGTCTCGTCAGCCCGGCCAGCTGCCACGGCTGGGTGGCGACGTTGAGCTCACCGGTCCGCTCGAAGTCGCAGCTCGATGCCGTACCGGGCGACCGCCTTCTCGATCTCGTCGAGGTTCTCCCGGCCGAGGCGCTCCAGCTCGGCCATCTCCTGCGGGAAGCGGGCCAGCCCGTTGCCGCGCCATGGGTGAGGCTGGCCGAGCAGAAGCCGCCGTTGCGCCCCGACGCGGCCCACCCGGTCGCCTGGGCCTCGAGCAGGACCACGTCCCGACGGGGTCGCGCTCCTTGGCCAGCAATGCCGGTCCACAGCCCGGTGAAGCCGCCCCGATCACGGCCAGGTCGGCCGTCTCGCGGGTACGCAACGGCTCGGTCGGCTCGGGAGCGCCCGGCTGACTCAACCAGTACGGGGCCGGCTCGGCGTCGGCCAGTGCGTCCACGGCTACGGCGGTGACCTTGCGGCGCTGCCAGAGCGAGGACGTCGACCGCGATGAGCACACCCCCGGCGAAGATGAGCGTGCCCATCACGTTGACCTGCGGCGGCATGCCCAGCCGGGTCGCGCCCCAGATCCACAGCGGGAAGGTGACGACGGTGCCGGCGGTGAAGTTGGTGATGACGAAGTCGTCAACCGACAGCGCGAACGCCAGCAGGCCGCCGGAGAGCACCGCGGGGAAGATCATCGGGAACGTGACCAGCCAGAAGGTGCTCCACGCGCTGGCGCCGAGATCGCGGGCGGCCTCCTCGGTGTACCGGTCCAGCGTGAGCACCCGGGCCCGCACCACCACCGCCACGAACGAGATCGAGAACATCACGTGCGCGATGATGATCGTGAGGATGCCCAGACCGACCCCGCTACTGACGAACAACGACAGCAGCGACGCGCCCATCACGAGCTCGGGCGAGGAGATGGTGGCGAACATGATGAGGTTCGTGGTGCCGTGGCCGCGGAACCGGTAGCGGCCGAGGGCGACCCCGACCAGGGTGCCGAGCGCGCCGGCGATGATCATCGTGACCAGCGCGACGAGCAGCGAGGTGACCAGGGCCCGGCTCAGATCGGGGTACTTGTTGAGCTCGCCGTACCACTTGAACGTGAAGCCCTGCCAGGTGGTGTTGTACCGCCCCCGCGTGTCGTTGAAGCTGAACAGGATCATGATGCCGATCGGGAACGCCAGCCACAAAATGATCAACCAGGTGTAGCCGAACAGGATGCGGTCGCCGACGCGACGGCGCGGCTTGTTCAGCGGCAGTGGTTCGCTGATCACGGGTCGCTGCAGGGTCTGGGTCATCGCGCCGCCACCTTCAGGACGTCCTCGGTACCGAGGATGCGGGCGTAGAGGAAGATCCCGACGAGCAGGACCGCCATCAGGATGAACGACAGGGCCGACGCCGTCGGGTAGTTCTGGGTCTGCAGGTACTGGGCCTGGATGACCTGCCCGATCATCGATGTCTACGAGCTGCCCAGCAGTTCGGAGTTGACGTAGTCGGAGCTGGTCGGCACGAACGTCATCAGCACGCCGGCGAACACACCGGGCAGCGCGAGCGGGAAGATCACCCGCCGGAACACCTCGACCGGGGTGGCGTACAGATCGCGGGCCGCCTCGACGACCCGGGGGTCGATCCGCTCCAGCGCCACGTAGATCGGCAGCACCATGAACGGCAGGTAGTTGTAGGTCAGCCCGCCGATCACCGCCGGCGCGGTACCCAGGATATGGAAGCTCGGCGAGGCCAGGTGGAGCGCACGCAGCCAGGTCAACAGCGGGCCGTCATCGGTGAGGAAGAACTTCCACGAGATCGTGCGCAGGACGAACGAGACGAAGAACGGCAGCAGCAGCAGGAACAGGTAGGTCGACTTGCGCCGGCCGCCGCGGAAGGCGATCCAGTACGCCACCGGGAAGCCGAGGACGATCTGCAGGATGGTGGTGATGAGCCCGTACCAGAGCGAGCGTTCCAGCTGGACCTGGTAGTTGGTGATGGCGTCGACGTAGGTCTGCCAGTGGAAGGTCTGGGAGAACCCGGAGATCACGTCGCCCTGGGTCAACGACAGCGACAGCATGGCCACCATCGGCACCACGAAGAAGAGGAGCAGCCACAGGCCGCCCGGGAAGATCAGTGCGTACGGGGCGAGCCTGGCTCTCAGAGACTGACCCACAGCCGCTCCTCCTCTGCGAAAGAATCTACTTAGGACAGTACGATGGGCTGGAAGGTGTCCTGGAACTGCTGCTGCTCGGCCGCGGTGGCGAAGTCACGGTAGTAGTGCAGCTTGCCCAGGGTGGCCGCGTCCGGGAACACGAGCGGGCTCGTGGCCACCGCTTGCAGGTAGTCCTTGTCATCCGGGCCGGCGGCGTCGGCGTCCTTCTGCATGATCGGTTGCGCGCTCGGCACCGGGGTGACGTAGCCGATGTACTCGGCCAGGCTGGCCGCGATGTCCGGCGTGTAGAAGAAGTTGATGCACATGATCGCGTCGACCGGGTTCACCGCGGTGATCGGGATGGCGAAGTTGTCGGTCCAGATCGTGCCGCCCTCGTTCGGGATGACGAACTTCAGGTTCGTGCCGTCGGAGGTGTTCTTCTGCAGGACGTCACCCGACCAGGCCTGCGTGATCCAGACCTCGCCGCTGCCCAGCGCGTCGATGTAGGCCTGGTCGTAGTACTTGCGCACGATGTCCTTCTGCGCCTGCAGCTTGTCGGCGCCCTTCTTCCAGTCGTCCGGAGTGGACGTTCCGGGTTGACCCCGGCGGCCAGCATGCCGAAGTTGGCCAGCTCCTGCGTGTCGGAGAACATGCCGACCTTGCCCTTGTACTTCGGGTTCCACAGGTCGGCGAGGCTGCTGATCGGTTCGGAGATCTTGTCCGGGTCCCAGGCGATGCCGGTCATCCCGGACGCCCACGGCACGCTGTAGACATTCCCCGGGTCGTACGCCTCGTTCTTGTAGTTGGCGCCGGCGTTGGCGGTGAAGTTGGGCAGCTGGGCGTGGTCCAGCGGTGCCAGGTACCCGCCCTGGACGAACTGCTTGAACTGGATGCCGTTCGTGATGACCATGAGGTCGTAGCCGATGGACTGCTTCGCGGCCAGCTGCGGCTGGACCTTGGCGAACCAGGGGCCCATCTCCTGGATGACCTCCTGGTAGTTCACCGTGATGCCGGTCTGCGTGGTGAACTTCGCCAGCTCCGGCTTCTTCGGGTCCATGTACAGCGGCCAGTTGGCGAAGTCGAGCTTGCCGTTCTTCGTCTTGCCGGCCCAGTACTTGGCCACGGCGCCCGGGTCGGTGGCGGTCGGGGCGGCCGATCCGCTGCCCTTCACGCCGCAGGCGGCCAGGGCCAGGGCGGCCGCCGACAGGCCGGAGATCCGCAGGGCGTCGCGGCGGCTGAGCCGTCGCTGGGTCATTCCACGCAGCCACGCGGGGTCGAGGGGGGTCGACTCGGTCATGTCAGGCTCCAATCGCGTATGAGTGCTGAGGGTTCCAGGAGAGATAGACGGTGTCGCCGCGGACGGCCACGTCCTCGGCCGAAGCGGCGTTCTGGTCGAACACGACGACCTCGGTACCCGGCGAGGTGGCCACGTTGTAGTTGGTCGACGTGCCGAGGTAGACGACCTCGGTCACCTGTCCACGTAGGACGCTCGCTCCTCGCCGGCCCGTGGCGGCGCGGGCGTTATCTCGATCTTCTCCGGCCGGACCGAGAGCTCGATCTGCTCGCCGGCTCCGATGGTGTGCTCGCGTAGTGGCGTGACGATCCGCTCGCCGGGTCCCAACGCGATGACGGCGTAGCCACTCTCGACAGCCGTGACCGTGCCGCCGACGATGTTGGAGGTGCCGATGAAGTTGGCCACGAACTTCGTCGCCGGCCGCTCGTAGATCTCCCGCGGCGAGCCGAGGTGCTCGATCAAACCGTCGTTCATCACCGCGATGCGGTCGGACATCGTCAGCGCCTCGCCCTGGTCGTGGGTGACGTAGACGAACGTGACGCTGACCTCGCGCTGGATGCGCTTGAGCTCGACCTGCATGTGCTGGCGCAGCTTGAGGTCGAGGGCGCCCAACGGCTCGTCGAGCAGCAGAGCCCGCGGACGGTTGACCAGCGCGCGGGCCACCGCGACCCGCTGCTGCTGACCGCCGGAGAGCTCCCGGGGCGCGCGCGTTCCCGCCCGACCAGGTCGACGATCTCGAGCATCTCGCCCACGCGGCGCCGGATCTCGGACCGGTCGACGTTCTTGCGCTTGAGGCCGAAGGCCACGTTCTCGAACACGCTCATGTGGGGGAACAACGCGTAGGACTGGAACACCATGTTGACGTCGCGCTTGTTCGGCGGGACGTCGGTGACGTTGCCGCCGTGCAGGAACACCGCTCCCCGGGTCGGTTCCTCGAAGCCGGCGATCATCCGCATGGTGGTCGTCTTGCCGCATCCCGACGGGCCGAGCATGGAGAAGAACTCGCCCTCGGCGATGGCCAGGTCGACGCCCTTGACCGCCGCCACGACCTCGCCGTGGGCGTGGTACTCCTTGACCACGCCGACCAGCTCGATGGCGGGAGCGTCCACATCGGATGAATAGGTCGCCTGGGTGGGTAAGGTGGCGGTCATGGCCTAGCTGTACTGCCCACAGAGGTTGGTGACGCGGGTGACCGGCGGTTTGCCGCCGAGTGCGGTGTGGGGCCGGTGGTAATTGTAGATGTGCTGCCAGCGTGCGAAGGCGCGGCGGCGGGCGGTCTCGCTGGTGTACGGACGGGCGTACGCCCATTCGACGATCATGGTGCGGTTGTAGCGTTCGACCTTCCCGTTCGTCTGAGGCCGATAGGGGCGGGTCCGCTTGTGGGTGATGCCGGCGTCAGCCAGGCAGCGACGCCAGACCTGGGAGCGGTAGCAGGAGCCGTTGTCGGTGAGCACACGTCGCACGGTGACACCGTGGGCGGTGAAGAACGCTTGGGCGCGTTGCCAGAACGCAACGGCAGTCGGCCCCTGCTCATCGCCGAGGATCTCGCTGTAGGCCAGTCGGGAGTGATCGTCAACGGCGCTGTGGATGTAGCCGTAGCCGCGGGCACTACGCCCGCTGGCGCGGCTGTTGCGGCGTCCGGCGGCTCGGCCGTGCACCCGCCACCCGCCGCCGTCGGGGATGCGGCCCAGCTTCTTAATGTCGACGTGCACCAGGTCGCCTGGGTGGGGGTGCTCGTAGCGCAGCGGCTTCTCCTTGCGGATCGGCTGCCCGGTGGCCAGGTCCACACAGGCGAGCTTCGGCACGCCGTGGCGGACCAGCACCTTGTGTACCGTCGACCCGTGCATGCCCAGCCGGCCGCCGATCGCCACGGGGCCGAGACCCTTGCTACGGCGCAGATGCAGGATCTTCCGCTCGACCTTCGGGCGGGTGCGGTGCGGGCTGCGGTGCGGCCGGCTGGACCGGTCGACCATCCCAGCCTCGCCAAGCTGGCGGTACCGTTCGGCCCAGCGCGTGGCGGTGTTCACGCTGACCTGGAAGCGTTCCGCGGCACGGCGCAACGGCCAACCATCGTCCACGACACACCGGGCCAGCTTCAGCCGGCCGCGTTCGGTCAGGGTTGCGTTAGCGTGGGGCACGAGGACCTCCGGGGTTGGAGTGCGTGACTTAGCAGCTCCACACTTCACCCGGAGGTCTTCCCTATCCGTGGATCTTCACAGTCGTGTCCCCGTCACCAACCTCTGTGGGCAGGACACCTAGCCCCTTCCGATGTATGACATCACGTGCTTGACCCGGGTGTACTCCTCGAACCCGTACATCGACAGATCCTTGCCGTAGCCCGAGTGCCCGAACCCACCGTGGGGCATCTCCGAGACGAACGGGATGTGGGTGTTGATCCAGACGGCGCCGAAGTCGAGCCGGCGTGACACCCGCATGGCCCGGCCGTGGTCCCGGGTCCAGACGCTGGCGGCCAGCCCGTAGCGCACGTCGTTGGCCCAGCGCACCGCCTGGTCCTCGTCGGCGAAGCGCTGCACGGTGATGACCGGGCCGAAGACCTCGTCCTGGACCATCTCGTCGTCCTGTCGCAGTCCGGCCACCACGGTCGGCTGCGAGGAAGTAGCCCGACCGAACCGATCCGGCCGCCTCCGGTGACCACCTCGGCATGGGCCGGCGTCCGGTCCAGGAAGCCTTCGACGCGGGCCAGCTGGTGCGGGTTGTTGACCGGACCGAAGAACGCCTCCGGTGTCTTCCGGGCCGCCGACCCTCGTGGTCCGGGCCGCCTCGGCCAACGCGGCGGTGAAGTCGCCCGCCACCCGGTCGGCTGACCAGCACCCGGGCGGCGGCGGTGCAGTCCTGCCCGGCGTTGAAGTAGCCCGCCCCGGCGATCGCCGGCCGCCGCCGGCTCAACGTCGACGTCGTCGAACACGATGACCGGCGCCTTGCCACCCAGCTCCAGGTGCACCCGCTTGAGGTCCGGCGCGGCCGCCGCGGCCACCTCCATACCGGCCCGGGTGGAGCCGGTGATCGAGACGAGCCGCGGGGTGGGGTGCGCGATCAGGGCGCGACCGGTGTCGCGGTCGCCGCAGACCACGTTGAGCACGCCCGGGCGGCAGGCACTCCGCGGCGATCTCGGCCAGCATCAGGGTGGTGACCGGGGTGGTGTCGGACGGCTTGAGCACCACGGTGTTGCCGGCCGCGATCGCTGGGGCGAACTTCCAGACCGCCATCACCATCGGGTAGTTCCACGGCGCGACCTGCGCGCAGACCCCGATCGGCTCGCGCCGGATCCACGATGTGTGCTCACGCAGATACTCCCCGGCCGACTTGCCCTCCAGCAGCCGGGCCGCACCGGCGAAGAACCGGAGCTCGTCGACGAGCGGTCCGAGCTCCTCCTGGCGGGTCAGGGCGACCGGCTTGCCGGTGTTGCGGCACTCGGCGGCCACGATCTCGTCCGCGTGAGCCTCGACCGCGTCGGCCATCCGCAGCAGGCCCCGCTGCCGCTGCGACGGGGTGGCGTCGCGCCACACCTCGAACGCAGCGGCGGCCGCCCCCATCGCGGCGTCCACATCGGCGGCAGTCGAGACCGGCGCCGGGGCGTAGGCCTCCCCGGTCGCCGGATCGACCACGGGCGCGGTCCGGCCCTCCTTCGGCTCGGCGTACGCGCCGCCGACGAAGTTGCGCAGGACCGGCCTCGCGTCCGTCAAATCCGACACCTCCGGGGGCGGGGAGTGTGGTCGCCGGTAAGGAGCCCGACATACGATGCGGTGGACTCTGGCACAGGTAACAGCACCTGACAAGGGATTCCGCAGTGGTTTTACCGCCTTGCAACGGATTCCTTTGACTGGCTGGCAGCTGTGTCAGCGGAATCAGCCCGTGTAGAACCGGTCGGCCACCGCCAGCGCCTCGTCGAGAATGGCCAGCCCCTCGGGCGACTTCGTCGGCGGTCACCGTGCACGGCGGCACCACGTGGACCCGGTTGAAATGGGTGAACGGCCACAACCCGCGCTGCTTGCAGGCGGCGGCCAGTTCGTTCATGGGTGCCGCCGCCGCTCCGGCCGCGTTGTAGGGCACCAGCGGCTCGCGGCGTGCTCCGGTCCTGGACCAGTTCCAGCGCCCAGAACACGCCCAGCCCCCGCACCTCGCCCACGCTCGGATGCCGGGCCGCGAGGTCGGCCAGACCGGGCCCGATGACGTCCTCGCCGATGCCCGGGCATGCTCGACGATCCCCTCCTCCTTGAAAATCTGGATCGAGGCGACGGCCGAGGCGCAGGCGAGCGGGTGACCCGAGTAGGTCAGCCCGCCCGGGAACACCCGCTCCCGGAACGTCTCGGCGATGGCGTCGGAGATGATGACGCCGCCGAGCGGCAGGTAGCCGGAGTTGACGCCCTTCGCGAACGTGATCAGGTCCGGCGTCACGCCCCAGCGGTCGACCGCGAACCACTCGCCGCAGCGGCCGAACCCGGCCATCACCTCGTCGGCGATGAAGACGATGCCGAACTCGTCGCACAGCGCCCGTACGCCCTGCGAGGTAGCCCGGCGGCGGGACCAGGATCCCGTTCGTTCCGACCACGGTCTCGAGCAGGATGGCCGCGATCGTGCCGGGCCCCTCGAAGACGATGGTGTCGCGCAGGTGCGCCAGCGCCCGCTCGCACTCCTGCGCCTCGCTCTCGGCATGGAAGGCCGACCGGTAGGGGTACGGGCCCCAGAAGTGGACGACGCCGATCGCGGTCGGCTCGTTGGCCCAGCGGCGCGGGTCGCCGGTCGCGGTGATGGCGGCCGCGGTCGAGCCGTGGTAGCTGCGGTACATGGCGAGCACCTTGTGCCGGCCGGTGTGTCCGCGGGCCAGCCGGATCGCGTTCTCGTTGGCCTCGGCGCCGCCGTTGGTGAAGAAGACCCGGTTGAGGTCGCCCGGCGCCAGCTCGGCGATCAGCCGGGCCGCCTCGCCCCGCTTGTCGTTGGCGAAGGCCGGCGCGACCGTGCACAGGGTGGCCGCCTGCTCCTGGATCGCCGCCACCAGCCGGGGATGCTGGTGGCCGATGTTCACGTTGACCAGCTGCGACGAGAAGTCGAGGTACCGCTTACCGGCGTAGTCCCAGAAGTAGCTGCCCAGCGCGCCCGGCGATCGGCATCGGGTCGATCAGTCCCTGGGCCGACCAGGAGTGGAAGACGTGCGCCCGGTCGTCGGCCCGGACGCTCGCGTCGTCGGTCATCTGGCTCACCTCGTCTGCGGGAAGCTGAGATCCACTGTGGACCGCACCGGGAGCGGGCCAGCGGGCGGTGACCACCTTGGTCCGGGTGTAGAAGTGCACGCCGTCCGGGCCGTACATGTGGGTGTCGCCGAACAGGGATGCCTTCCAGCCGCCGAACGAGTAGTACGCGACCGGGACCGGGATGGGCACGTTGACCCCGACCATGCCGGCCTGCACGTCGAACTGGAACTGCCGGGCGGCCGCCGCCGTCGCGGGTGAAGATGGCGGTGCCGTTGCCGTACTCGTTCTCGTTCACCAGCGCGCACGGCCTCGTCGTAGCGAGCCGGCCCGGACCACGCCCAGCACCGGCCCGAAGATCTCGTCGGTGTAGACGCTCATGGCCGGGCGTCACGTGGTCGAGCAGGCTCGGCGCCGAGGAAGAAGCCGTCGGCCGGCAGGTCGGCCGTGCGGCCGTCGGCGACCACGGTGGCGCCGGACCGCCGCCCCTTGTCCACATAGGACGCCACCCGGTCGCGGTGCTCGCGGGTGATGAGCGGCCCCATCTCGGCGTCCGGATCGATGCCCGCGCCCACCTTGAGCTTGGGCAGCCGGGCCGCGATCGCGTCGACCAGCGGGTCAGCCACGTCGCCGACCGCCACCACGACCGAGATGGCCATGCAGCGCTCACCGGCTGAGCCGTAGCGCGGCCGAGACCGCGGCGTCGGCGGCCAGCTCGACATCGGCGTCGGGCAGAACGACCATGTGGTTCTTCGCCCCGCCCGAGCGCCTGCACCCGCTTGCCGTTGCGGGTCCCGTCTCGTAGATGGACCGGGCGACCGGCGTCGAGCCGACGAAGCTGACCGCGGCGATGTCGGGGTGGGCGAGGATCGCGTCGACCGCCTCGCGGTCACCGTTGACGACGGTGAAGACGCCGTCGGGCAGGCCCGCCTCCCGCCAGAGCCCGGCCAGGAACAGCGCCGCCGAAGGGTCCTTCTCGCTCGGCTTGAGGATGAACGCGTTGCCGCACGCGATCGCGGTCGTGCACATCCACAGTGGAACCATGGCCGGGAAGTTGAACGGGGTGATGCCGGCGACGACCCCGAGCGGCTGGCGGATCGAGTAGACGTCGACGCCGGCCGAGGCCTGCTCCGAGTAGCGAGCCCTTCAGCAGGTGCGGGATACCGGTGGCGAACTCGGCGTTCTCCAGTCCCGCGGGCCACCTCGCCCTGGGCGTCGGCGAGCACCTTGCCGTGCTCGCTCGTCACGATGGCGGCCAGCTCGTCCGTACGGGCGTGCAGCAGCTCGCGGAAGGCGAACAGGACCGCGGCCCGCCGGCTCAGCGAGGACGCCCGCCACTGCTGCGGCGGCCACCCGGGCCAGGCTGACCGCGTGGTCGACCTCCTCGGTGCGCGGCCAGGTCGACCTCACCGGTCTGTTCGCCGGTGGCGGGGTTGTAGACCGGGCCGACCCGGCCCGAAGTGCCGGCGAATGGCGCGCCGCCGATCCAATGGGAGATCCGAGTACCGACATGCCCGGGAGCCTACGTGACAGGTATTGGACGGCACAAAGGGCTCTTTGTTACGTTACAAAAATGTGGGACCGGGTGACGCCTGGACGAGCCGACCGCGCGCGGACTGGCCAACGCGGTCAGCCGGGCGATCGGCGACGGCGTGCTCGGCCGGCGGCGCCAAACTGCCACCGATCCGGCTGGTCGCCCGCCAGCTCGGGCTCTCACCGACCACGGTCAGCGCGGCCTGGCAGCTCTGGCCCGCTCCGGAGCCATCCAGGCCGACGGCCGACGCG
Organism: uncultured Actinomycetota bacterium; assembly: GCA_963803345.1. Lineage (GTDB taxonomy): Bacteria > Actinomycetota > Actinomycetes > Mycobacteriales > Micromonosporaceae > CAWDLX01. Next base: position 297,134 of record CAWDLX010000020.1, on the reverse strand, counting down.
GCACCGTGGTCGCCGAGCCGCGCGCCACCGGGCCTCGCCGGTACCGGCGGGCATTGAACCGGCGCACCTCGTTCGCGCTCGACCTGTCGACCGGCGTACCCGACCCGGCTCCTGCTGCCCAACCTCTCCCCCGCCCTGCGCCGGGTCACGTCGACCGCGCCCAGCAGCTACCTCGACGACCCGGTGCTGCCCGCAGCTGGAGGCTGTGCTCCGGCGACCGCTGGCCGTACTCCCCCGAGCGGCTGACCATCTTCGACGGCGCCATGGACGCGCTCGACCAGGTCGCCTCCCACCTGCTCCGCCTGGGCGACCGGGCGAGTCGTCGAGAATCCCGTGCTTCCCGCCGCTGCTCGACCTGCTCGACGCGCTCGGTGTACAGGCCCAGCGGTGTCGGCCTGGACGACGAAGGGATCATCCCGGCCGAGCTCGTCAGCCGCTGCTGGCGGCGGACGCCCGGCCGCGGTCTTCCTCCAGCCGCGGGCCCAGAACCCGACCGGCGCGTCGTGGACGCCCGCAGCCGCCGCGGCCGAGCTGGCGGCAGTACTGGCTGGAGCACCGTCCACTGTCGTGGTCGAGGACGACTCGGCCGGCGACATCGCCTCGCACGCCCGCCCTGTCGCTGGGCTCGTTACGCCCGGACCAGACCGTCCACATCCGAAGCTTCTCCAAGTCGCACGGCCCGGACCTCCGCCTGGCCGCGTTGAGCGGGCCGGCGTCCATTGTGGACCCGCTGCTCGAGCGTCGACTGCTCGGCCAGGGCTGGACCAGCCGGCTGCTCCAGCCCTCCTACTCGACCTGCTGACCGACGGTTCCACTGTGGACGCGGTTCGCCGACGCCCGCCGTGAGTACGCGCGGCCGGCGCCGCCTGCGTGGCCGACCACGGGGACGGCATCAACCTGTGGCTGCCCGTGGCTGACGAAGCGGCGGCGCTGGTCAGCCTGGCGGCGGAGGGCATCGGCGGGCCGGTGGCTCGGCGTTCCTCCTCGACGGCGTCGGCCCACCTCACCTGCGGATCACCGTCGGCCTGGTCGCCGAGGGCCACGCCGAGATTGCCCAGTCCCTCACCCGAGCCGCTGACACCGCCCGCTACCAGGGCCCGCGCTGACCCCCCACCCGCCACGCGGGTTTGCCCGGACACCTTCCTCACGCTTTCTGTCGGGTATGGCGTCCGGGCTAACACACCGGCCGCCATCTCGGACACGCCGTTCAACCGGGGCGGGAGCGGCATGAGTCAGGGGAGGGGGTCCTCGTTGTCCCAGTCGGGGATGTCGGCGATGAAGCCGCCAGCGTCGCCGGTGTGCTCGATGCTCTCGGCCAGTTCAGCGGCTGGTGGCGGCACGTGGACCACCTCGTCCTCGCCGAGCACGTCAGACGTACCGTTGTCGACGATGTCGGGTGCCCGGGGCGTCTCGGTCATGCTGATTGAGTACCCGCCTGACGATCTCAGCCAAACGTCGGATGCTCAGCGTCGGCCGACGTCGATCCGGTTGCCACGGCGGTCGAAGAAGTGCAGTTGATCCATCCGGACGGCGACGCTGAGCGGGTCACCGACGCGCAGGCTCGGGTAGGGCGACATCCGCACCGCCACCTCGGCCCGCGTCTTGTGATGCCGGCCGGCCGACTCCAGCGTCGCCACCCCGGCGCGGCCGACGGCGGTTCCGCTGGCCGACCAGGGCCCGCCCATCGTGGTACCGGTCTCGGTCGGCTCATCGCCGCGTTCGACCCGGGGGCCACGGCGGAACAGGGCGGCGACCTTGCTCAGGCGGGTGTTGGGGGCACCGGACTGGCGACTGGCCGAGCCGTACACGTCCTCCACCGTTACCGCGAACGCGCCGGTGTCGAGGAAGACGAGCGATTCATGGCCGTGATGCTCCACGTACCGGACGCGCCCGTGCATGACATCACCCACAGTGTCGGGTCCGACAGCCGAGAGCGACTCGGCCCGGACGCCGACGATGATCCGGTCGCCATGGAAATGGGCCACCTGACGGGCGCGCATGTCGCTCCACGGCAGGTACAGCGACTGGTCACCGATTTTGAGGGCGATGTAGCGGTCCAGGTGCACGTAGACCGACGCCTCGAGCAGGTTCATCCGGGGGCTGCCCAGGAACGAGGCCACGTAGAGCGTTCCGGGCCGGCTGTAGACCTGGGTCGGGGTACCGATGTCCTGCAGCACCCCCTTGCGCAGGATGGCCACCCGGTCGGCCATGGTCAGCGCCTCGGCCTGGTCGTGGGTGACGTACACCGTGGTCACACCCAGTTCCCGGACCAGCGCGGAGATCTCCGCCCGCAGCTCGGCCCGCAGCCCACTGTCCAGATTGGACAATGGCTCGTCCATGAGGAACAGCGTCGGCTGGCGCACGATGGCCCGACCCATTGCGACGCGCTGCTTCTGACCGCCGGACAGCTGCGCCGGTTTGCGGGCGAGCACGTCGTGAATGCCCAGCGCGGCGGCGATGTCGGCCACCCGCTCCTGCCGAGGTTCCGAGTCGAGGCCGGCGATGCGCAGCGGGAAACCGATGTTGTCCCGGACCGACATGTGCGGGTACAGGCCGTAGTCCTGGAACACCATGGCGACCCCGCGCTCTCGCGGGGTCAGATCGTTGGCCGTCTCGCCGTTGAGCAGCACGGCGCCCGAGGTTGGCTCTTCGAGCCCGGCGAGCATTCTCAGCAGCGTGGACTTCCCGCATCCGGAGGGTCCGAGCAGCACCATGAACTCGCCGTCGGACACGTCGAGGCTGACGCTGTCGACGGCGACCGTCCCGTCGGCGAACACCTTTGTCACGTCTCTGAGCGCGACCGTAGCCACGAGGAGGCCTCCTGGTGGTGGGTGTGACCCATGCCGAAGCCCTGCTTGGACGGCACGGTCGATCCACTGTTGCGGCCCGGGCGGTGCCGGACCATCGGGTAAACGTTGGATGTTCGCGATGTGTTGGCATTGTTACCGCACGGCGCATGCCGAAAGAAATTCGCATTGAGGGCGCCGGGTCAATCATCATTCCGGGCGGACCCGGGTCTGGCGGGTGATCCGGGCCGCCTGCCGCCCGGCCCGGTACACGTTGCGCGCCGCCACGAAGATCGGATAGGCGTCCCAACGGACGAACCGGTGCTTCACCCCGTTCCATCCGCGTGGCGGCGAGTAGTCGGCGCTCGGCCGATAGCGCCGGTAATGCTCGACGATCCGGCCGAAGAACGCCGGCCGCAGGCTCGTCGGCACCCGGGTTTTCGTCCCGACGATGACGAGGTAATGCTCGATCATCAATTCAAACAGACGGGCCCGGATCGACCGCTCAACCATCGGCTCACGATCGTCGATCTGGCTGAACAGCCGCTCGTACTGGGCGAACACCTCGAAGTGGCGGGCGCTGCGGGTTGACGTGATCGAGCCCTCCGGCCGGCACCGGTAGTGGTAGCCGACCCGGCCGAGCGCGCCGATGCGCTGCGCCCGCAGCAGCCCCAGGTGGCTGAACGCCACGTCCTCGTACCAGCCGCCAGGAAACCGCAGGCCGGCCGTGTCGAGCAGGTCACGGTGAATGACGCGGTTCCACGCGGCCTGCCGCACATCCAGCAGCCGGATGCGCTGGCTGAGTCGCACCGTACCGGCGAAGCGGCCGACCGGAGCGTCGTGGGAATCAGTCTCGAGCTTGCCGCCCGGGTGCAGCCGTAGGTGATCGAGAAGAAGCAGATCCGGGCGTACCTCGCTCAGCCTGGCCATCACGGCCGGCACGGCTCCGTTCGCGAGCCGGTCATCGCCGTCGACGAACCAGACGTACTCACCGCGGGCCAGGGCGACTCCGGCGTTGCGGGCCGGCCCGAGCCCCACGTTCTCGGGCAGATGCAGCACCACCAGCCGGGCATCACGGCGGGCATAGTCATCGAGAATCCGGCCGCCGCCGTCGGGGGAGGCGTCGTCGACCCCGACGACCTGGAGCCGTTCAGGCGCCGCGGAGAGGATCGAGTCCAGGCATTCAGGCAGGTAGGCGGCCACCTTGTGGACGGGCACGATGATCGTCAACAACGGCCAGCCAGGCTCGACCGGGTCCTTGCCGGCCCGGCCGTGCGGCGTAGCCGTCCGTGCCGATGCGGCCGGCTCGGCCCACCAGGCACCGTCCTCTCCCTTCGACCGTCGGACAGGCGGGCCACTGACCGGTGGCTCCGGCTCGTTGAGCAGGGCGGTGTGCATCGGCGGGAAGACATGCTCGAGCGTGGGCGAATCCTCGTCGTGGGCCCACCACGGACGGTCATCAGCCGGTTCGGCCGGCTCTATCGGTGACTCCGGTACCTCGTCATCGGGTCGAGCATGACCCGCAGCGAGAACGGCGAGATCCTCCGCCAACTGCGCCAGTTCGTCGACCGACGGCAGGTCGGACCGACCTCCGAGCCGTGGCCCGCCGCCCCCGCGACCGCCAGCTCCGGGGCCGCCAGCTCCGGGGCCGCCAGCTCCGGGGCCGCCAGCTCCGGGGCCGCCAGCTCCGGGGCCGCCAGCTCCGGGGCCGCCAGATCCGGGGCCGGCCGGCGGCCAGCTGGGTGGCGCCGGACGGGTGGCCCGGGGCGCCGGACCTGGCGGCTCGGGTACCTCCCGGCCAGGTGGGCCGGATGAAGCGGCTGGAGCTGGTGGGGTCGCAGCCGGGCCATGCGGCTCGCGCGCCGAGGTCCGGTCGGGCACGCTGCCCGGATCGTGGCGCGCCGGGGTCGGGCCGGGTCGGGCCGGCACATCGCGGACGGCGTGGGGGCTCGGCCGGTGCACCGGAGAGCGTGGCGGCGCGGCTCCGGGTGCCGGATCACCGGGCGCCGCCGACGGCTCGAGCGCCGGCGGCTCAGATACCGGCGGCTCAGATACCGGCGGCTCGGGTACCGGCGGCTCGGATACCGGCGGCTCGGGTACCGGCGGCTCGGGTACCGGCGGCTCGGGTACCGGCGATCGGGTGCCGCTCGCGGGCTCATGGGATTCGGCCGTCGGCGGCGGGGGCGGGTTTCCGATCACCGGCGGCCGGGGTACGCCCTCGCTGGGGTGCCACGGGCGGCTGGCCGGCGGGCGGACGGCGGCCCCGGGCTGGTCGACAGCGGAGGGTGGCGCCTCAGCAGTCGGCCCGGAATTCCGCATTGTTCGGCGGGCGGTCCAGCCGTTGCCCGACTCGGATCTCCATTCGCCCAGCTCAGCGCGGCGATCGGCCAGCTCGGCGAGGCGGTCGGCGAGCATCGCCCATCGTTCGGCGGTGGACGGGGCGGGCGGCCTGTCGCGCTCTGCGTCCGGCTGTGCTCGTGGGGCAGGAGGGCCGGCGGGCTCGGTCTCGGACGCGTCGTCTCCCGTCCCGCCATGGGGTGGCGGGACTGCGTCCGGCGGAGGCGACCAGTCCTCGCCCAATTCGTCGGCCAGGTCGTCGAGCGACCAGAACCACTCCCGGTCCGGACCGGGGTCCGGCTCGTCGTTGGGCTCGCCCCGTGCCCCCGAGTCGACCATCGCCCCTCCCGACCGCGCGCGGACGGGAGGGGCGGACCCGGCCTACGCCATCACGAACCCGTTGTAGGCGGTCAGCGCCTCGTCGAGGGTTCCGTCGACTTCCATGCTTGCCGGAATTAATATAGATTCCCCGGTTGCAGAACCGGCGCAGGTCGAGCTCGTTGTGCGACACCAGCACCAGTGTGCGGCCCTCGGCCGAGCATCCGCTCGATGGTCGCGTAGCACTTGTTCCGGAACTCCTTGTCGCCGACCGCCAGTACCTCGTCGACCAGCAGGATCGGGTGCGTCAGCTGGGAGATCACGGCGAAGCCGAGCCGCACCCGCATGCCGGTCGAGTAGTGCCGCACCGGGGTGTCGATGAAGTCCTCGATCTCGGCGAACTCGATGATCTCGCCGCAGCTGCTCCTTGACCTCGGCGCGGGACAGCCCGTGCAGGGCGGCCACGATCTGGACGTTCTCCCGGCCGGTCAGGTCGTTCGCGAAGCCGGCGGACAGCTCGAGCAGCGGGGCCACCCGCCCGTACGTCCTGATCGTGCCCTCGTCCGGGATCAGCACGCCGGCGATCAGCTTGAGCAGGGTGCTCTTGCCGGTGCCGTTCTGGCCGATGACGCCGACCGCGTCGCCCGGGTTGATCGCGAACGAGACGTTCTGCAGCGCCCAGAACTCGTCGACCCGCGGCCGGCGCTTGCCGCCCTGGACGAACAACTCGCGCAGCTTGAGTTGCGCCGGCGGTTGCGGACGAACCGGACGCCCAGGTCCTCGGCCACGATGATCGGGTTCGGCCACGCTCACAGCTCCTTCAGCACGGCGGGCTCGAGCCGGCGGAACACCCACCAGCCGGCCAGCAGCATGAGCAGGCTGCCGACCACCGCCGACCCAGACCGCGAGCCAGACCGGCGGCGTCCGCGACCAGACGGCGTGGTGCAGCTCGAAGATGCCGACCAGCGGGTTCAGCTGGTACAGGTCCTTGAGCCAGCCCGGCATGCCGCTGTGCAGGACCCGGGAGAGCGGATAGATGACCGGGATCGCGTAGAGCAGGACCCGCTGCATGCAGCCGGGCCACCTTCTCGATGTCGCGCAGCATCACGTTGAGCGAGGCCAGCAGCAGGGCGACACCCGACCAGGAAGACCATCTCGACCAGCGATGGCCAGCGGCAGGGAGAGCAGGTGCCACCCGACAGTCGGCCGTGCAGCAGCGATCGCGACGAGCGACCAGTACCGGCAGCGCGGCGAGGTACTCGAAACCCTTGCCGGCGACCCGGCCGATCGGGAAGATCTCGCGCGGCACCTTGATCGTGGTGATCAGGCGGGACTGGGCGGTCAGCGCGGTGGTCGCCTCGCCGAGCACGCCGCTGATCCAGATCCAGGCGAACAGGCCCGATGCGAGGAACAGCACGTACGGCACGTCGCCGTCGCCGACCCGTTCGCCGTAGAGCACGCCGAAGACGAACCAGTACGTCGCGGCGATGGTCAGCGGCTCGATCAGCGACCAGAGGTAGCCCAGCACGATGCTGGTACTTGACCGCGAGGTCGCGCCGGACCAGCAGCCCCAGGATGTTCCGGTGCCCCACACCGCGCGCACGTTGCCCCGGCGCCCCGGTTGCGGGCGCCCTCCCGGGGCGGCACCGCGTCGCGGCTGCGGGCGGCGTCCCCGAGCGTGGGACTCGATGTGGTCACAGGATTCTCCGACGAATCGCTCACCGGCGGACAGTGTCACGCGTCGGGCCGACAGACCCCGGCTGGGGCCATACGTTAACAGGCCGGCTCGGCGGCGCCCCAACGACAACGGGTTACGCCCCGCCGGCCGTGCGTGAGGCTCAGCACTCGATCACGTTGACCGCCAGGCCGCCGCGGGCCGTCTCCTTGTACTTGATCTTCATGTCGGCGCCGGTCTCCCGCATGGTCTTGATCACCTTGTCCAGCGACACCGTGTGCTGACCGTCGCCGCGCAGCGCCAGCCGGGCTGGCGGTGATCGCCTTGACCGAGGCCACCGCGTTGCGCTCGATGCACGGGATCTGCACCAGGCCGCCGACCGGGTCGCAGGTCAGCCCGAGGTTGTGCTCCATCGCGATCTCGGCGGCGTTCTCCACCTGCTCCGGCGTAGCCGCCGAGCACCTCGGCCAGTCCGGCCGCCGCCATCGAACAGGCCGAACCGACCTCGCCCTGGCAGCCCACCTCCGCCCCGGAGATCGACGCGTTCTCCTTGAACAGCACGCCGACCGCGCCGCGGCGAGCAGGAAGCGCACCACCCCGTCGTCGTCGGCCCCCGGCACGAACCGGGTGTAGTAGTGCAGCACGGCCGGGACGATGCCGGCCGCGCCGTTGGTCGGCGCGGTCACCACCCGCCCGCCCGACGCGTTCTCCTCGTTCACCGCCAGCGCGAACAGGGTCACCCAGTCCATCACCTGCAGCGGGTCGGGAACCCCGTCCGGACTCCAGTGCCCGGCGCAGCTCGGCCGCCCGCCGCCGCACCTTCAGGCCGCCCGGCAGGACCCCGTCGCGCTGGCTGCCGCGCTCGACGCAGTCCCGCATCACCTGCCAGATGTGCAGCAGGCCGGCGCGGATCTCCGCCTCGGTGCGCCAGGACTGCTCGTTGGCCAGCATGATGTCGCTGATCCGCAGCCCGGTCCGCTCGTGTGCAGCGAGCAGCTCCACGCCGGTGGGGAACGGGTACCGCACCGGGGTGTCGTCGAGCTTGATCCGGTCGGCCCCGGTGGCCGCCTCGTCCACCACGAAGCCGCCGCCCACCGAGTAGTACGTGCGGCTCACCAGCTCCGCCCCGGTCCGCGTCGTACGCGGTGAAGATCATCCCGTTGGGGTGGAACGGCAGCGACCGGCGCCGATGCAGCACGAGATCCTGGTCCGGGTCGAAGTCCACTCACGGGTGCCGAGCAGGCAGAGCCGGCGCTCCTGGCGTACCCGGTCGGTCCGCGGCCCGACGCTGTCGGTGTCGACGGTCTCGGGATCCTCCCCGGCCAGCCCCAGCAGTACCGCCCGGTCGCTGCCGTGGCCGTGGCCGGTGGCGCCCAGCGAGCCGAACAGCTCGGCCCGCACCCGTGCCGTCGCCGCCAGCAGGCCCTGCCGCTTCAGCCCGGTCACGAACAGCCGGGCGGCCCGCATCGGCCCGACCGTGTGCGAGCTGGACGGGCCGATGCCGACCTTGAACAGGTCGAACGCGCTGATCATGTCACGCTCCTGGGCCGTGAGCGTACTCCGAGTGGACTCGGGTACCTACCGTGGAAGGCGAAACCAATTCACGGAGGAATGCCCTATGACCACGCCGACTCCCATCACGCCAACATCCGGACCCGCTCCGACCGCCCCAAGGCGCCTGGTGCGGCCCCGCGAGGGTCGCTGGATCGGCGGCGTCTGCGCCGGACTGGCCCGCCTGTTCGGGGTGACCCCAGGATTGGTCAGGCTGCTGTTCGTACTGTCCTGCATCCTGCCGGGTCCCCAGTTCATCGTGTACCTGATCCTCTGGGCCGCCATCCCGTCCGAGTAGCTCGCGCCTCGCCCTTGGCGCGATCCCGCTTGTTAGGAAGGGCACCTTGTACAACGGAATCCGTTAACAAGGTGCCCTTCCTTCGAGGGACTCACGGGGTGGCGGGCTGGTCGGCCCACTTGATGGTCACGCGCTCGAAGCCGAGCTGGTGCAGCAGGCTCTCCAACATCAGCTTGGTATTGGTCTTCGCCCGGGCGATCAGCTCTGATTGCCCAGCCGCCTCGGCGATCTTCTGCTGGGCCAGCTGGTAGAGCACCTGGGTATCGTTCGGGTTGTTGCCGAACAGGTCGCCGATGTGGTTGATCACGCCCCTGTCCTGGTCGAACACGTAGCTCTTGGACGTGTCGAGGGCGGGCGTGCCGAGCTGGGGGGCGGGCAACGTGATGGTCACGTCCTTGCCGCTGTTACTGACCACGACGTCGCTGTCCTTGATCTTGGAGAAATCGACGTACGCCTCGACCGACCCCACTCCGACGAACAGGGTCCGCTTGTTGAAGATGAAGTCCGGGATGTACCGGTTGTTCTCCTGCAGGTCGACCAGGACCTGGAAGTTGCCCTCGGCCGCCACATATCGGCTCATGTCCTGGATGGACTGGAGCAGTACCGGGCCGGTGCGGTCCGTCGTCTGGGTGGCGAACGGATTGTGGAACGACGGGATGATCTTGAACAGGACGAGCCCGAAGAAGAGCGCGATCAGCAGGCCGATCGTCCCGATGAACACGAGAAACCGCCGGAACCAGTGCGTCGGCTCCTTGACGTAGACGATCTCCGTCTCGTCCCCGGTCCGGGCGGGCAGAGTGTCGCTCGGCCCGGCCGTGAGGGCCGGGTGCTGGGATGTCGGCTCCAGCGAGCCACGCGATGTCGCCATGACGACCTCACCTTCTCTGTCTCCACCGTGAAGATAACCGTACGGTGAGTCCGCAAACGTGACGACGCAGTGGTACCGGTGCGAGCGCTCACGCCTGCAAACTGGTACATATCGCAGTCAGGGGCGATGCGTGGGCCGGGGACCGGGCACGCGTAAGCTTCGGCAGGTGGCTGGCCGACCCTCCCCGAACAGGGTGTACCGCAACGACTGGAGCAGGCTGAAGCCGCCGGCGATCGGCAGCTGGACGCCCACCCGCTCGGTCAGTGTCGTCATCCCGGCCTACAACTGCCAGGAAAGCCTGAACCTGACGCTCGCCTCGTTGAGCCGCCAGACCTACCCGGCCGAACTGCTCGAGGTGGTCGTCGCCGACGACGGGTCGGACCCGGCGCTCGTGCTACCGCAGGTGCACCCGAAGAACACCACCATCGTGCGCGTGCCGTCCGGCTGGGGCCGGTCGAACGCCCTGCACACCGGGGCCGTCAACAGCGCGGGCGACATTCTGCACTGGCTCGACGCCGACATGGTCGTCTTTCCCCAGCATGTGGAGGCCCAGGCGCGCTGGCACCACCTCGCCTCCGACCTGGTGACCATGGGCTACAAACGTTTCGTCAACAAGGGCTGGCTGACGCCGGAGGATGTCGTGCGCCGGGCCGACGAGGGCACCCTCGGCCAGGCGTTCCCGTCCGAGGTGACCGGCCCGCACGACTACATCGAGGAACTCATCAACAAGACCAACAAGCTGCGTGGCGGGGATCATCTCAACTTTCGCGCCCATGTCGGCGCCACGGCGGCGCTGTCCCGGGACTTCTACCTCTCGACCGGTGGGCTCAACTGCGACCTGCGCCTGGGCGAGGACACGGAGTTCGGGTACCGGCTCACCCAGGCCGGTGCGGTCTTCGTGCCTGAGCCGGCCGCCCAGAGCTGGCACATGGGTCCGTCGTCGATGATGCGCGACGGCGATGCCCTGCGCCGGTTCAACCATCCGTACCTGGCCGACCTGATGCCGCATCCACGCTGGCTGCGCCAGGGCGCCCAGCGCAGCTGGGCGGTGCCGCTGGTCACCGCCGTCGTGGTGGCGGCCGGTTCGCTGGAGCTGGTCCGCTCGTGTGTGGACCGTCTGTTGGCCAGCGACGAACACGACCTGCGGGTCATCCTGGTCGGGCCATGGGACACGATCGCCGACGAGCGCCGCTCGGTGCTGGTCGACCCGCTGCTCGACCCACGCCTGATCGAGGCCACGTACCGGTCGGAGCCCCGCGTCGAGCTGGCCCTCGCCGCTCCAGATTCCGTCTATCCCTCGCCGTACCGGTTGACCGTGCCCACGACCGTCGGGGTTGGACTGTCCACTGTGCGCAAGCTGGTCGCTGAGGCTGACCGTTGGAGGACCGGGCTGCTACGGGCGGTCCCGTCGAAGAGGTCTCCGGACGACCCGGCGATCGAGCTGTGGCGCACGGCCGCGGTGACCCGGGCCGGCCGCTCGGCGCTGCCGGGGGAGTCTCTTGTGGACACTGTCGCCGAGATCTACGGGCAGCGGTGGGTCAGCGGTTCGGACTTCGACATCACCGATTTGGCCGACCTCGCGCCCGAGCAGCTCGCCTCACCCCGCCCGCGCCTGGGCGAGGCTGGCTCCGGCGAGCCCGGACCGGTCCTCATGGGCGACAACGAGGACCTTGTCATCGTCGGCGGCCTCCGCTCGCTGATGCGGGCAACGAAGCTGGTGGCAAGACAAGGGGTACGTCGGATCCGCGACCGGTGACCGTGCCGTCAGCCGAGACTGAGCCAGTCGCCATCGGCGTCGCGTATCACGCGGGGCATTGTCGGCGTCCTGACGTCCAGCGCGTCCCCGGCCGCCAGCGCGGTGTCCATATCGGAGAATCGAGCGAGTTCGCTGAGATGGTACGCCGTCGGCGGCAACATTCGCAGGGTAGCCGCCTCGGCCGCGGGTAGCCAGACGGTGTGGTCCGCCTCGCCCCCGACGTGCCGGGTCACCTGTGCCTGAGGCAGCCGGGCCAGGAAGAAATAGGTGTCGAACCGGCGTGGCTCGAACTCAGGCGTCAGCCACCGCCCGAACGGGGCGAGCAGGTCCGAGCGGATGAGAAGCCGACGGTCGGTCAGCAGCTCGGCCAACGCGACGTCGTGAGCCTGTAGCGCGATCCGCCCGGCCTCCCAGTCGGTACCGGACACATCCCCGACCACTGTGGACTCATCCGGACCGGCCAGCAGGACTCCGCACTCCTCGAACACCTCGCGCACCGCGGCGCACACCACTGCCCGGGCCAACGCCTCCGGCAGCCCCAGCCGGGCCGACCACCGCGCGGGTCCCGGGCCGGCCCAGCCGACCGACACCTCCCCGTCCCGTGGATCGACCGAGCCGCCGGGGAACGCGTACATGCCAGCCGCGAAGGCCATCGTCGAGACCCGCCGCTGCAGGTACACATCGAACCCGATCTCCGCGCGGCGCAACAGCAGGACGGTGGCCGCCAGCCGCGGCGTGACCGGAGCGGCTCCCGCCTCCTCGAATGCCCGGGCCGCCGCCGCGAACGGCGGCGGCAGGGGCACCCGGCCGTGCGGCCGCTCGACCGCTGGCGCCTCGTCAGTCAACGTGGACCACCATGGCGGCGCCCTGCCCGACCCCGATGCAGGCCGCGGCGACCGCGTACCCGCCACCCCGGCGGCGCAACTCCCGGCAGGCGTCGATGACAACCCGGGGCGCCGACGCGCCGAGCGGATGGCCGATCGCGATGGCGCCACCGTGGGGGTTGACCCGATTCCGGTCGATCTCCGGGAACGCGTCCAGGCAGGAGAGCACCATGGCCGCGAATGCCTCGTTGATCTCCCACACAGCGATGTCCGATATGGACAGTCCAGCCCGGCCGAGCACCTTGCGGATGGCGGGCACCGGGGCGACCGAGAAACGGTGCGGCTCGACCGCCACGGTGACGCTGGCCACGACCCGACCCAACAGCGCCGTACCCAGGTCGGCGGCGGCCTGCGACGAACCGACGAGCAGCGCGATGGCCCCGTCGTTCACCGGCGACGAGTTTCCGGCGGTGGCGGTGCCGTCCTTACTGAATGCCGGCTTCAACGCCGCCAGCTTGGCCAGGGTGGTGTCCGCCCGGATGCTCTCGTCCCGCTTGACCGTGCCCGAGGTACCGGTGACCGGGAGCACGTAGTCGTCATGCAGTCCAGCGTCCCAGGCCTCGTTGGCCAGCGTGTGGGAGCGCAGAGCCCAGTCATCCTGCTGCTCGCGGCTGATTCCGAGCTCCTGGGCCACCGTCTCGGCACACGCGCCCAGAGCGGCCGTCCACCGGGCCGGGAACTGTGGATTTGTCATGCGCCAGCCGACCTGCGTGTGCCACAGCCTCGCCTCGGTCGGGAACGGCACATCCGGCTTGGGGAGCACGAACGGTGCGCGGCTCATGCTCTCCACCCCGCCGGCGATCATCAGGTCAGCGTCGCCGGCCGCGACGGCCCGGGCGGCCTGGGTTATCGCTTCGCCGCCCGACGCGCACAGCCGGTTGACAGTCACCCCGGGAACGCTGGCGGGCAGTCCGGCCAACAGGGCCGCCATGCGAGCGACGTTGCGGTTGTCCTCGCCGGCCTGATTGGTGTCGCCCAGAACCACGTCGTCGACACGGTCGGGATCGGCCAGCCCGGGGTACCGGCGCAGCAGTTCGGCGATCGGGATAGCCGCCAGGTCATCGGTCCGGATGCCGGCCAGACCGCCACGGTGACGGCCGAACGGGGTCCGGACAGCATCGAGCAGATACGCGTCCACGTTCCGACCATAGACGGGGCCGGTCTGCCGGGCCCAGCCGAGACGGCCGAAGTCCATGACGGCTGGGCGCGGCCGGCGCCTGCTCCCACGGATCGGAGGCCGACCGGGAGGGTACAGTCTCCAGGCCAGCGTTCTGGGAGGTCTGATGGCTCACTCCGATCCCATCCGATGGGGGATCCTCGCCACCGGTGGGATCGCGGCGAGTTTCGCCGAGGATCTCGCCCTGGTCCCCGACGCGCAGACGCTGGCGGTCGGCTCGCGCTCGCTCGACGCGGCGCTCGCGTTCGCCGACCGGTTCGGGATCGCCCGGTCGTACGGGTCATGGCGGGAGCTGGCCGAGGACACCGACATCGATGTGGTGTACGTCGCGACGCCGCACTCGGCCCACCACGCGGCGTCCCTGGTGTGCCTACGGGCCGGGCGGGCGGTGCTGTGCGAGAAGCCGCTGACGCTGGACACGGCGACGGCGACCGAGCTCGTCACGACCGCCCGGACCGCCGGCCTGTTCTTCATGGAAGCCATGTGGATGCGCACCAACCCGGCCATCCGTCGCGTCCGCGAGCTGGTCGACGACGGCGCGATCGGCGAGGTCACCCACGTGACCGCAGATTTCGGGATACCGGGCCCGGTCGAGCCCGGCCAGCCGCCTGCGCGATCCGGGCTGGGCGGCGGGGCTCTGCTCGATCTCGGCGTGTACCCGGTGAGTTCGCCCACCTGTTCCTCGGCATGCCGGCGACCATCGCCGCCACCGCCAGTCTGTTCCCGGAGGGCACCGACCAGAACACCGCGGCGGTGCTGGGCTACGAGTCCGGAGCGGTGGCGACCCTGCAGCTGCGGCCTCGTGGGCGACACGGCCCAGCGGGCCACGATCACCGGTACCCGCGGGCGTATCGAGGTGCCACGGCACTTCTTCCGTCCGGACGGCTTCACGCTCGTACCGGGCCGGCTCCGAGCCGGAGCGGGTCGACCGGCCGCGGCGCGGGCGCGGCTTCACCCATGAGGCCGAGGAGGTCATGCGCTGCCTGCGGGAGGGGCTGACGGAGAGCCCGCTGGTCCCGCATCAGTCGACGCTCGAGGTGATGCGCACGCTCGACGCGATCCGGGACCAGATCGGAGTCACGTACCCCTGACCGGCCCGGTCAGAACAGAGGCCGCACGATCAGGTAGCAGACCATGGCGGTGGCCGCCGAGGCCGGCAGGGTCAGCACCCACGCCGCGATGATGTTGCCGGCGACGCCCCAGCGCACAGCCGAGATCCGTTTGGTCGCGCCGACCCCCATGATGGCCGATGTGATCGTGTGCGTGGTCGAGATGGGCAGCCCGAAACCGGCCGCCGTGTAGAGCACCGCCGACGCGGTCGTCTCGGCGGCGAAGCCCTGCGGCGGCCCGAGGTGGATGACCCGGCGCCCGAGGGTACGGATGATGCGCCAGCCTCCGGCGTAGGTGCCGGCGGCGAGTACGGCGGCGCTGAGGAAGTACACCCAGATCGGGATCGCCGCGCTGGATCCCGAGGAAGCCGCCCACCACGAGAGCCAGGCCGACCACGCCGATGGTCTTGGCCGCGTCCTGGATGCCATGGCCGACCGACATCGCGAACGCGGACGACCGCCTGAGCGTGCCGGAAGCCGCGGTTCAGCCTGGCCGGGTGCCCCCGCCGGAAGATCCAGAGCACCGCCAGCATGACCAGGAAGCCGAGCCCGAACCCGACCAGCGGCGAGACCAACATGGGCAGGATCACCTTCTCGGTGATGCCGACCCAGAAGATGTCTCCACCGGGCGCGAAGACAGTCGCGCCGATCAGTCCGCCGAAGAGCGCCTGCGACGACGAGGACGGGATGCCGAAGTACCAGGTGATGAGGTTCCAGATGATGGCGCCGGCCAGACCGGCCAGCACCACACCGAGGCTCTGCTTTCCCGGCGGCAGGCCGATGATCCCTTTGCCGACGGTCGAGGCGACCTTGCCGCCCAGGAACGAGCCGATCAGGTTGCCGACCGCCGCCATGGCCAGCGCGATGCGGGGGGTCAGTGCGCGGGTCGACACCGACGTGGCGATGGCGTTGGCGGCGTCGTGGAACCCATTGGTGTAGTTGAAGCCCATCGCGAAGATGATCACTACGATGGTACCGATGAGGGCGGCGCTCACCGGCTCATGACTCCTTGACGGCGATCTGCTCGACTGTGTTCGCCACGTGTTCGAAGGCGTCGCAAGCCTTCTCCAGCTCGTCGGCGACCTCCTTCATCTTGAGCACCGAGAGCGCGTCGTACTCGCCGGAGAACAGCCGCACCAGCAGCATCCGGTAGGCCTGGTCACCTTCGTTCTCGAGCCGGTTGACCTCGACCCAGTACTCCTTGAGATCGGTCATCGACTTCAGCCGGGGCATGGCCTCGGAGGTGACCCGCGCCTGCCGGTCGAGCACGCCCACGATCTCGTGCATCTCCCGCGGCAACGCCGGGAGCTTGGTCAGCCCGTACAGGTAGACCAGGTTCCCGGCCGCCTCGATGTGGTCCATCACATCGTCCAATGTGGACGCTAGCCGGTAGATGTCCTCGCGGTCGAACGGAGTGATGAAGGTCGAGTTGATCTTGTTGTACACCTCGTGGGTGATCTTGTCGCTGTCGTGCTCGACCTCGCCGAGCCGCTCCGACACCGACTGCACGTCGACGTCGGGCAACGCGAGCTCGACCAGCAGCTCGGCGCCGCGCACCAGGTTCTGGGCGGCGCGGGTGAAGAACTCGTAGAACGAGTTGTCGCTGGGAGTGAACTTGAGTCGCACGACGTAACCTCACGAGGCAGGCAGGACGGGCGTCACTGGTTGGACGGAATGCTAGGTGGCCGTGATCACCGACCACGACCGAGCACGCTCGAACCTACATGATCGTTCATCTGCTGTTCACCCGCTGTTCGCCTCTTGGCGGGCGCCCCCGTCGGCCTCACCCGCGAGCCGCGCCCGCTGGTGCCGCGATGTCGAACTCGGCCGACGGATACTGCGGATCCAACTCGGTCCAAGCTGGGCCAGCAGGATGTTGGCCACCGCCCAGTTGCGGTACCACTTGCGATCGGCCGGCACGACGTACCAGGGCGCGTTCTCCGTGTCGACATCGGGCCAGCACGTCGGCGTATGCCGGCCTGGTAGTCCGACCACAGCGCCGGTCGTCGATGTCGCTCGGGTTGAACTTCCAGTGCTTGGTCGGGTCGTCCAGCCGGGCCAGCAGCCGTTCGCGCTGCTCCTCGTACGAGATGTGCAGCATCACCTTGATGATCGTCGACCCGTCCTCGGCCAGCTCTCCTCGAACGCGTTGATCTGGTCGTACCGGGCGCGCCACACCCTCTTCGGGACCAGCCCACGCACCCGGACGGCGAGCACGTCCTCGTACTGCGACCGGTTGAACACCCCGACGTATCCGGCCGGCGGCATCGCCCGGTGGATACGCCACAGAGAAGTCGTGGGCAGCTCGGCCGGAGTCGGCGCCCGGAACCCCATGATCCGCACGCCCGAGCGGGTTCATCGCTGCCGACCACCGCCCTGATCGTGCCATCCTTGCCGCCGCAGTCCATCGCCTGCAGCATCAAGCAGCACCCGCCGCCGGTCGCCGCCCCCCTCGGCCGCCGCGAACAGCCGCTCCTGCATCGGCCGCGAGCTCCGGGCCCAACCGGGCCACCTCGTCGCGGGACCACTGTTTCGGGTCGCTGGGAGATCTGGTCAGCCCGGGTGTCGCCTTCGCATCGACCCGGGCCGGGTCAGCCGGTCCCGCGTCGGCGCGCAGCAGCCTGCGTACCCTCTGGCCCGTTCGAGCAGTTCGTCCGCCATCCTGTCGATCGTACGGACCTGGGGTTGATGGTTTGCCCGGACAGTTTGCTAACGCGTTCTGTAGAGCCCGGCGTCCCTGCTAACACTCGGCGGAGTGGGGCGAGGCGGGGCGGGGGCGGAGCGGGGCGGAGCGGGGCGGGGTACGGCGGGGCGGGTACGGGCGGGAGTGGCCCGGTAGGGCGTCTCGGGAACTCGCGATCAGCGGCACGCCGAGGTGCGGCGTCGCGGGGCTGAGCCTCGTCAGCATCTGCCGAGCGGAGCCAAGGAGCCACACGTGTCTGACCGCACGCCAGGACCCGAGGGAGGTACGGGTCAGCGGTCGGGGAGCCAGCCGACGCTGACCTGAGCCAGCCACGGCTGGAAGGCGGAAGCGAACGGCTCGGTCCCGTCACCCAGGGCGGTGGCCAGCCAGTGGCTCGCCGCCATCGCCTCGGACACCACCTCGTCCGGGTAGCCGAAGAGTTCACGGTGCTCGGCGAACTCGTCCTCGTCGAGGCGTTCGATCTCGCCCCAGCGTCGTCGGCGCACGTCGAGGTCGAGGTCGACCACGGTCACCTCGACGGTGCCCGCCCAGGTGGCGGGCGTGGTCACGTCGCAGTAGACCTGGGTTGGGCGGGGCGGTGCGTTGAACATGGCGGTCCACCACGCGTGTTCCGGTACGAGCAGCACGTACGGTTCGTTGCGTACGGCGGCCTGGTCGCCGTCGACCCGGGCCGGGGTGCCGGCCTCGACTCCGAGCCAGGTGCCGTACTCGTCCTGTCCCAGATAGCGGGCCGGGTAGCTGCGGTGCGGGCGGCCGTCGTACTTGATGAAGACGACGTTGACGACACCGTCCCGGTCCACCATGGCGACATTCTTCACTGACAGTGGTCGCCGCGCCAGGATGCCGGGCCCGCCGGCGCCGTCGTACCGGGTAGCCTCAGACACCATGGCCGTCGCCCGTACCACTGCCTCGGTCTCCGATCTTCTCGCCGCGGCGGTCGGAGCCGTACCGGGTGGTACCGCCCGGCCGGGACAGGAGCGGATGGCCGACGCGGTCGCCGCGGCCAGCGCCGACCAGGTTCACCTGCTCGTTCAGGCGGGCACGGGTACCGGAAAGTCGCTGGCCTACCTGGTTCCTTCGCTGCTGGTACCGGGACCGACCGTGGTGTCGACCGCCACTCTGGCCCTGCAACACCAACTGGTGGATCACGACCTGCCCCGGCTGGCCGACGCGGTGGAGCCGTTGCTCGGGCGCCGCCCTACCTTCGCTGTCCTCAAAGGACGGCACCACTATCTCTGTCTGGCCAAATTGGACAGTGGGACGGTCGAGGAGCCGGACGGGCTGTTCGATACGGGTCCGGGCCGCGGTACCACGAGATGGCTCGGCGAGGCGGGGCGGTTGGGCAAGCAGGTACAGCGGCTGCGCGACTGGGCCGGCGAGACCGGGACCGGCGACCGGGACGAGCTCGACCCCGGTGTCGACGACGGCGCCTGGCGTCAGGTCTCCACCCCGGCTCGCGAGTGCATCGGCGCCACCCGGTGCCGCGTTCGGTCCGGAGTGCTTCGCCGAGGCATCGCGCACCCGTGCCCGCGAGGTCGACATCGTGGTCACCAACCACAGCCTGCTCGCGTTCGACATGCTGGCCGGGCGGCACATCATCCCGACCCACGGACTGCTGGTGGTCGACGAGGCGCACGAACTGGCTGACCGGGTCAGCTCGGCCAGCCAGGCCGAGCTCAGCCCGGACATGATCGACCGGGCCGCCCGGCAGGTTCGGTCCCTTGTGGACGGCGACAGTCACGACCGGCTCATCACGGCCGGCGACTCGCTCACGCTCGGGCTGGCCACCGCCCCGCCCGGCCGGCTCACCACCGGACTTCCGACCACCCTGGCGCAGGCGCTCACACTACTCGACGCGGCGGGCCGCAAGGCCCTCGACGGCATCGGCGACGTCAAGCCGGACGACCCCGATCCGGTACGCAAACAGGCGGCCAAGGCGGTGCTCGGCGACATCGTCACCACCGTCCAGCGGATGCTCGATGAGAGCGCCTTCGATGTGATCTGGGTCGAACGCGACGACCGGCGGCGGGCGGTGGTCGTCGCCCCGCTGTCGGTCGCATCGACGCTCCGCGAGTTCCTGTACGACGACCGCACGGTGGTGGCGACGTCGGCCACGCTCGCGCTGGGCGGCAACTTCGACACCGTGGCGCGCGCACTCGGGCTGTCCCCGGCATCGGCCACCGGTGGCGTCGTGCGACCACGACCGGACGCCGACTCCGAGGAGGTGCCCTGGCGCTGCCTCGACGTCGGGTCGCCCTTCGACTACGGCCGGCAGGGGATCCTGTACGTCGCGGCCCATCTGCCCAAACCGGCCGCGTCCGGACTGCCCGAGCCGGCCGCCGCGGAGCTGGTCCGCCTGGTGACCGCGCTCGGCGGGCGGACGTTGGGGCTGTTCTCGTCCCGCAAGGCGGCCGAGCGGGCGGCCGAGGTGCTCCGCGAGAAGACCGACCTGGAGGTGCTGCTGCAGGGTGAGGACCAGCTCCCGTTGCTGGTCAAGCGGTTCCGGGCCGAACCGACCAGCTGCCTGCTCGGTGTCATGTCGCTGTGGCAGGGCGTCGACGTACCCGGGGACGCGTGCCAACTGGTCGTCATCGACCGGCTCCCGTTCCCCCGCCCCGATGAGCCGCTGGCCGCGGCCCGGGCCGCGGCCGTCGACGCCGCCGGTGGCTCCGGCTTCGCGGCGGTCAGTGTGCCGATCGCGGCCATCCGGCTCGCCCAAGGGGTCGGCCGCCTTATCCGGTCGACCACCGATCGCGGGGTAGTCGCGGTGCTCGACTCGCGGCTGGAGACGGCGCGCGGGTACGGGGCGTTCCTTCGTACTTCCCTCCCCCCGTTCTGGTACACGACCAGCCCGGACGTGGTCGACGGCGCCCTTCGCCGCCTTGCCGCCGCGATCCCCGCCTGATCGCTCCCGCCCTGCGGCAGGCGTTAATAAGGGCACCTTCCTATACCGCAAGCGTTAACAAGGTGCCCTTCCTTCCCCCTCCGGCCGGACCCGCGGACCGGAACCCGGCGGTCAGGAGCCGGGGGTGAGGGGGGCGTCGGCGCCTGCGGGCGCGGGCGGACCGGTGGGTTCGGTCGGCACCACGGGTTCGCCCGTGTCCTCGGCGTGTCTCAGCGCCGCCAGGTGCCGGATGCCGGTGTTCAGGACGGCTACGGTCGGTACGGCGATCAACGCGCCGACGATGCCGGCGAGCACGACGCCGGTGGCGATCGCCATGATGACGGCGAGTGGGTGGATGGCCACGGCACGGCCCATGATCAGCGGCTGCAGGACGTGCCCTTCCAGCTGTTGTACCCCGATCACCGCGGCCAGCAGGATCAGCGCCTGGGTGGGCGTGGTGAGGACGAAGGCGACCAGGACAGCGACCGCGCCGGAGACGGTGGCACCGATGATCGGTACGAACGCCCCGAGGAAGACCAGGGCGGCCAGCGGCAGGACCAGGGGTACCTGGAGGGCCCAGATCGCGATACCGATGCCGACCGCGTCGATGAAAGCGACCAGCACGGTGGCCCGGACATAGGCGACGAGCGTCTTCCAGGACGCGTCCGAGGCGCTGGTCAGCTTGTCCCGGGTGGGCTCGGGCAGCAGCCCGATCATGAACCGCACGATCCGGCGCCCGTCCCGCAGGAAGAAGAACGTGGTGAACAGCACCAGGAGGAATCCGGCCAGCAGCTCACCGAGGGTACCGGCGGTGGTCAGGGCACCGGATGTCAGCGTCTCCCGGTGCGTGCTGAACCACCCGGTGATCTCCTTGCCCAGGTTGTTCAGCTGATCCTGGCTCAGGTGCAGCGGCCCACGCTGGGCCCATGCCTGGATCTTGTCCAGCGCGTCCCCGATGCTCTTGCCGAGCTTCGGAGCGCCCTCGACAAACTGGCTGATGACCAGGTAGAACGTGCCTCCCACGGCGGCGATCCCGCCGATGAGGACGACCGCGGTGGCCAGCGTCCGGGGGAACCTGGCCTGTCGGAGCAGCCCGACCAGGGGGGAGAGCAGCGCGGACAGCAGGGTCGCGATGAGCACGGGTACCACGACGACGGATAGCTTGGCCCCTACCCAGAGCACGGCCACACCGGCGATCACGAGCAGGAGGACCCGCCAGGCCCAGGCGCCGGCGACCCGCAGCCCCCGGGGTACGTCGAGATCATCGCGCTGGCTGACCGAGGTCGGGGTCACCACGATCGGCCGGTGCGCGGGGGGCGGCGGGTTCCCGGTCTCCTCGTCCTCGGAGGCTCTGGCCTCGGCCCGCGCGGCGCGCACCGAGTCCAACCCGGTCTCATAGGCACGACGCAAGCTCTCGCGAACCTGCTCCAACTGCCCCACGGCCGCACCCCACTTCGTGTCGCGATTGTCGGCTCATCATCCGAAATGCGATCGGCGGCCCCCTTGCGCGCCCCACACCCGGCGCCGCGTACCCCTTCACGGTATCCGCCCTACCCGGATGGCGCGCCGCTCACGCCTGGGATTGGTGAGCTGACCGGGGCCAACGTGGCTCCTCGGGTGGCCCGCAACTGTAGGTTGGCAGCGTGAACGGCACCGCCGAGGACCCCGAACACGGGCTCCCTATCCGACTGCTGCACGACCGGGTCCTGGTACGCCAGGACGGCGCCGAAGGGGAGCGCCGGTCAGCGGCCGGCATCCTGATTCCGGCGACAGCCTCGGTGGGGCGCCGGCTGTCCTGGGCCACCGCGGTCGGAGTCGGTCCGAACGTGCGGGCCATCGTGACCGGCGACCGGGTGCTGTTCGATCCGGACGACCGGTGCGAGGTGGAGCTGCACGGACGCGGGTACGTGCTGCTGCGCGAACGGGACGTGCACGCGGTGGCGGCCCGCCGGGTCGAGCCCGACTCGACCGGCTTGTACCTCTGACCGACCCTGCGGCGCCCTAGGCGTACGGGGTGGGCGGCGGCACATACGCGCGCAAGGGCAGCGGTCCCGGTGGCGGCTGCGGTAGGGCGAGCGGCAGCGGAACGACCGGCAACGGCGGAGGCGGGACCCGGCGCACCTGACCGTCGGGGAACTGGATGTGGTAGCTGACTCCGTCCCACCACGCCCACGGGGTCCACGGGTCACGGCCGGCGAATACCCGGCGCTGGCCGTCGATGGTCTGCAGAAGGTGGCGCTCCTCGGCCACCACCCGGTCGATGTCCCTGGGCTTGCGGTAGAGCCCGCGGTCTAGCCCGTCGCGCAGGATGGCCAGCCGGGTCGCGGCGTGCTGGTAGACCTTCATCGCCGACTGCCCGGGCTCGCCCGCGACCCGCTGAGCCCACCGTCGGGCGGAGAGCCGCCGCCCCATCGTGCCGAGCGCGATCACCTCGGGCGGCGAGAACCAGCCGTACGCGACATACGGCGGGAGCACCCGCTCGGCCAGCCGGCCCTCTCGCGACCGGACGAAGAGGAGGGTACCCATGACGAAGAAGAACAGCGGCACGAAGAACGCGAAGTACCCGTACAGCCGGGCGAACGGATGGGTGACGGTGAGCACCTCCATGGCGTTCCACGTGCCGTGCAACGTCATGGCGAGCAGGAGTCCGAGCAGCGGCGCGAGGACCCGTACGGCCCGCCGGGGTGAGCGGGCGGCGATCCCGATCCCGATGCCGGTGAGCGAGGTGAACAAAGGGTGGGCGAAGCCGGACAGCGGTACCCGGGCCAGGAACGTGTCGTAGGACAGCAGCGCGCCGAGCGAGTAGCCGGCGTCGGCCGAGGTGGCCCGGGCGAACGGGAGGCCGAGGTACAGGATGTTCTCGACCATGGCCAGCCCGATCGCTGACAGTCCACAGTAGACGACGGCGTCGATGATGCCGGTGAACGCCCTGCGGTAGAACACGAACAGCAGCAACGGCAGGAGTGCCTTGAGGGTCTCCTCGATGGCCGGACCGACCACGGTGGCGGCGATGTCGAACCCGAAGTGGTCGGCGGCGACGGTGTTCAGGACGAGTGCGATGGCGGTCGCCGCGCCGGCGCCCCACAGGAAGCACACCACCACCAGCCACGCCGGCGGTGGCCGGTACCGGTCGAGCCAGAGGAATGCCCAGACCAGGAACGGCACCGGGAGCACGGCGCCGACGATGCCCACGGTGACCGCGACCGGACCGAACCGGCTACCGAAGTAGAGCACCACCCCGATGGTCGCCGCGGCACAGAGCGTGATGAGCAGGCCGAGCCAGATCACACTGGCCCCGACACGGCGCCGGGCTGGCGGGACCGGCGCGGTCGGGGCGCCTTCGGGTTCGACCATGCGGTCAGCCTAGCCAGCCTGATCCTCGGCCGCCCCGGCATCCTCGACCGCCCCGGCATCCTCGACCGCCTCGACCCCGTGGTCGCCGGCCAGGTCGGCCGGGGATTCCACGACATTCTCGCGAGCGGCCCGTACCGCCCGGGTCGCCTCGCTTTCGTCGACTCCGGTCGCGGTCAGCAGGTCCACACATGCGCTGCGGACCTGGGCGACGACCACGCTGCCGGAGAAGCCCAACCCGGACTGGTGGGCCGAGCTCGCGAGCGCGACGGCCGACAGGAGGAGCTCCCGCGCATGGGCTGGCTCGCGCCCGTCGGCCAGCTCGGCTCGCAGCGCCATCACCGCCGCGGCCAACCGTCGCAACGCCGTGGCCAGCTCAGTTGAGGCCGATTCGCCGTCCCGGATGGCCACGGCCGCCCGGCGGGCGAGCACCCGGACGTTACGGGTGGCGCGCTCGATGTGTACAGCGGCGTCCTGGTACTGCTCGAGAGCCGGCCGGGAGCGCCACCGGATCGGCGACAGGGTAGCCGTCTCCTGCGCGGCGGTGAGCGACTCTCGCAGGTTCTGGTGTTCATATTCAGTTTCCCTGAGGCTGTTGAGCGCGTTCTCGGCCGGAACCGGATCACCCCGGTCGACTGCCTCGGCCACGCTGACCAGGGCGTCGGCCAGGACGCCGAGAGCTGCCCCGGCCGAGCGCCGCACCCGGGTCAGGGGGTTGAACGGAAGCAGCAGGGCCATGACCACGATGCCCACCGACCCGCCGACCACCGAGTCGACGAACCGGGTCAGGGAGATGCCGGTGCTCGGCGGGGCGAGCGTGGCCACCAGGACAGCCGACGATGCCGCTTGACCGACCGCGACCCCGCCCACACCGAGGAACACCGCGACCACGACAGCCAACGCCACCACGGCGGCGATCTGGACCGGTCCTACTCCGATCACGTAGATCAACGCGTCACCGACCGCGATGCCCAGCGCAACCCCGAAGACCATCTCGAACGCCCGCCGCAGCCGGCGACCCGCCGTACCGACCAGCACCACCACTGCCGAGATCGGCGCGAAGAACGGGCGGACGTGGCCGAGCAGACCGGTCGCGACGAACCACGCGGCCCCGGCGGCCACTCCGCTCTGGGCGGCGATGACGGCGTCGAGACGGACGTGGTAGAGCCGTTCGCGCAGGCCGGTCCGGGGAAGCGGGGACAACGAGGCGAACGGCCGTGGCCGTGCGAGACGCCGGCGTAGGCCCACCGCAACACCGTCGCACGGCGGGTGGGGTCGGGCGAGGGTTTCGAACCCGACTCCGCAGACACTCCGGTACCGACCCTGTTGACAATGATTGTCATTTGCGGGCACAGTAGGTCATGTGTTGACCAGTCGACGTCCTGCGCGCGGGATCGTTGGCATCGTTGGCGCCGCGCTGGCCCTGATCATCGGACTGGCCGGGTGTGCCGGCTCGCGGGAGCCGCTGGCTGACGGGGTCATCCACATCGTGGCTGGCTTCTACCCGCTGCAGTTCGTGGCCGAGCAGATCGGGGGGGCGCGGGTACACGTGACGAGCCTGACCCAGCCGGGCGTCGAGCCGCACGACCTCGAGCTGTCACCTCGCCAGGTCGCGTCGGTCGCCGACGCCGACCTCGTGGTCTACCTGGGCGGATTCCAGCCAGCGGTGGACGAGGCGACCGAGCAGGAGGCGGCCGACCGGGCCTTTGACGCAGCCGACGCGGTGGCCCTGCGTCCAGCCGTCGTCGTACCCATGCCGCCCGACGAGTACCACGAGGACGAGGGTGCCTCAGCCAAGGGCGACAAGGACCCGCACATCTGGCTCGACCCGACCCGGCTGGCCAGGGTCGGCGACGCACTCGCCGATCGGCTGGCGGTCATCGACCCGGAGCGGGCGGTCACCTACCGCGACCGGGCCCGGGCGCTGCGGACCAGCCTGACCGGCCTCGACACCGATTACAGCAAGGGGCTCCGGACATGTGCCCGGCGCGAGATCGTGGTCAGCCACGCGGCATTCGGCTACCTGGCCGAGCGGTACCGCCTGAACCAGATCGCGATCAGCGGAATCTCGCCTGACAACGAGCCCAGCCCTGGCAGGCTGGCCGATGTGGCCGAGCAGGCGCGGGCCCACGACGCGACGACGATCTTCTTCGAGACTCTGGCCAGTCCGAAGGTCGCCCGGGCGGTGGCTTCCGAGGTCGGGCTGGCCACGGCGGTACTCGACCCGATCGAAGGACTGGCGGCCGGCTCGTCGGACACCTACCTCACCGTGATGCGCCACAACCTGGCGGTCCTGCGCACCGCGCTGGGCTGCCGATGATGACGCCGGTGATCGAGGTGTGTGGGGCGGCGGTCGACTACGGCGCCCGCCCGGTCCTGCGTGACGTGTCGATGTCGGTTTCCCGCGGCGAGATCGTCGCCGTCCTCGGTGTCAACGGGTCGGGGAAGTCGACGCTGATCCGGGCGATCCTCGGGCTGATCCCGTTGACCAGCGGCCACGTCCGCCTGTTCGGCGTGGACCAGGGCAGCCGGGCCATGCGCCGCACCTGGCGCAGGATCGGGTACGTCCCGCAGCGGCTCGGAGCCGGCGGCGGTGTGCCGGCCACCGTGCGTGAGGTGGTCGCGTCCGGCCGCCTGGGCAGCCGCGGGCTGCTCCGACCGGGCACCGTCCGAGACCGTGCCGCCATCACCTCGGCCCTGGCCGCGGTAGGCCTGCTCGACCGGGTCAACGACCCGGTCAGCTCGCTGTCGGGCGGCCAGCAACAGCGCACCCTGATCGCCCGGGCCCTCGCCGCCGAGCCGGAGCTGCTTGTCCTCGACGAACCCACCGCCGGCGTCGACGCGGCCAGTCAGGCCGCGTTCGCCCACGCGCTGCGCACGTTCGTCGACGGCGGCGGCACGGTGTTACTCGTCGCACACGAACTCGGTCCGCTTGAACCACTCGTGACGCGGGCCGTTGTCGTACATAACGCAACGATCGCTCACGACGGGTCCGTACCCATGCCGGCCGGCCATCACGCATCGCCAGAGCACGAGCACGTGCATCCCCACGCCCCTGTCGAGTCCCCCGCCACCTGGACTCCCTGATGGATCTCTTCGCCTACCCGTTCATGCAGCGCGCACTCATCGGCGTGCTCATCACAGGGCTGGCCGCTCCGGCGCTCGGGATCTACCTGGTGCAACGGCGACTCGCTCTGATCGGCGACGGAATCGGGCACGTCGCTCTGACCGGGGTCGGGCTCGGCCTGCTGACGAACAACTCACCGGTGCTCGCGGCCGTCGTGGTATCGGCCGTGGGCGCGGTCGCGGTCGAGCTGATCCGCGAACGGGGCAAGGCATCCGGCGATGTCGCGCTCGCCCTGCTGTTCTACGGCGGCATATCCGGTGGCGTGTTCCTGGTCGCGCTGAAGGAGGGCCGTTCGGCCACCAGTCTCGTCAGTTACCTGTTCGGCTCACCACTGACCATCGACCGGTCCGACCTCATCGCGATGGGGATTCTCGGCGGCTCGGTCATCGCCGTGACCGTCCTCCTGCGACCGTGGCTGTTCGCGATCTGCCAGGACGAGGAGCACGCCCGGGTGTCCGGACTCCCGGTCCGCACACTCAACCTGCTCGTCGCCGTCATGACGGCCGTCACGGTCACCGTGGCCATGCGGGCGGTCGGACTGCTGCTGGTCAGCGCCATGATGGTCGTCCCGGTGGCGGCGGCTCAGCTGGTGACCCGCGGGTTCCGGTCCACCATGCACGTCGCGATGCTGGTCGGGCTGCTCGCCGCGGCCGCCGGCATCGGCATCTCCGCGCAGTACAACACCGCACCCGGCGCCACCATCGTGTTGGTCGCGATCGGCGGCTTCGCCGCCCTCGCGGTTGGTGCGTCGGTCATGAAAGCCAGCCGTCGACTCTCCGGGTCCCCCCGGCTGGGCGGCGGAGGGGATGAAGGTAACGAGGAGCAACCTGACGTGGTGCTACAACAATGACGACGACACCAGACACCATCAGCGTCGCCGGGACAGCGGCATACGAGGCCGCCGGCGAACTGCTGCGCGCACTGGCCGCGCCTGTCCGCATCGCCATCGTCACCCAGCTGGTCCGCGGACCCCGGTGCGTACACGAGATCGTCGACTCCGTCGGCGCTCCGCAGCCCCTCATCTCCCAGCACCTGCGCGTCCTGCGTGGGGCCGGGGTGGTCCGGGGCGAACGTCGCGGTCGTGAGATCGCGTACTCCCTGACCGATGAACACATTGGACACATCGTGGCCGACGCCATCTCGCACGCCCGGGAACCCCGCTAAAGACCGCATATCGGGGCGCTGTTCGGGCACCGCATGGTGGCCGGCCAGATGCTGGACTCGTGCGTATCTATGCCGATCGTCCGGCCGTCGGGTTCCGGCAGTTGCTTACCGACGTCATCGTGCTCGCGTGGCTGGCGTTCTGGGCCTGGGCGGCGGTGTGGGTCTACGACAAGGTGTCCACGTTGGCTGCCCCCGGCAGGAAGATCGAGAGCGCCGGAGTCGGAATGGCCGGCGGACTCTCCGATGCCGGCGACAAGGTCGGCAGCGTGCCCGCCGTCGGCAGCTCCCTGTCCCAGCCCTTCGACACGGCGGCCAACGCGGCCAACGCGCTGGCGGACGCCGGTCGGGCCCAGCAATCGGCCGTGCACAATCTGGCCGTCGCCCTCGTCGTACTCGTCCTGGTGGTGCCGGTCGGACTGGCGGTGTTCGGGTACCTACCGCTCCGGCTGCGCTGGATGCGCCGGGCCACCCTGGCCGGGGCGCTCCGGGCCAAGGCAACCGGCCGGGACCTCCTGGCCCTGCGGTCGCTCACCCGCCAGCCGCTGCGCCGCCTGCTGGCCATCCACCCCGACCCGGCGACCGCCTGGCGCGATCACGACACCAGCGCGCTCAATTCGCTGGCCGCCCTCGAACTCCGCTCGCTCGGCCTGCGGGGCTGGCCGCCCGAGGCCGACGCGGTCGCCGCCACCGCCCAACGCATACCCGCCTGACCGCCGCCCTGACCCTCTCCGCTGCGCCTCCCGCCGGGGGCTCGCGCCTCCCGTCGGCGTTTGCCCGGCGGGCTTTGCCCGGCGGGGGTTTGCCCGGCGGGGGTTTGCCCGGCGTCGGTTTGCCCGGCGGGGGTTTGCCCGGACAGTTTGCTATACAAAATGCGTTAGTAAACTGTCCGGGCAAACCGAAAACCCGCTCACCCAGACCCACGCGGCACGCGGCGGCGCACATCCTCCTGTGTGGACGGTCCGGGCTCCCAGTGGGCCACCCATTCGCCCTTGGGCAGCGCTATCACGCCGGCTTCGAGTCCGGTGTACCGGCCCGCCATGACGGCCTTGGCCGCGGCGACGTCCTGCGCGTCCGTGTTCTCCCACAACGCGGTGAACAGAGCCTCGATCCGGTGCCGGGCCTGGTGGCAGAACAGGTCGGCCAGTTCTACGTTCTCGGGGTGCTCAGCCCGCTCGCCGCGCGCCCGTACGCACGTGGCCGACATGGCGAACAGCTCGGCGCCGATATCGACGATGCGTCCGAGGAATGCCTGCCGGCGCTCGAGTTTGCCCTGCCAGCGGGCCATCCCGTAGAAGGTGGACCGGGCGAGCTTGCGAGCGGTGCGCTCGATGAACCGTACGTGCCCGGCCAGCGGCCCGAACGCGGTGAATCCACCCGGGTTCTGGCCCTTTCCGACGGCCAGGGTCGGCAACCATCCACTGTAGAATCGCGCCGCCCGGCCACCCGCCTTAGTCTTTCGGCTGAGTGAGGCCTCCGGGTCGATGATGTCCCCGGCAATCGACAGGTGCTTGTCGACCGCCTCCCGGGCGATCAACAGGTGCATGATCTCGGTCGAGCCTTCGAAGATCCGGTTGATGCGCAGATCACGCAGGATCTGCTCGACCGGCACCGGGCGCTCCCCGCGCGCGGCCAGAGAGGCGGCCGTCTCGTACCCGCGTCCGCCGCGGATCTGGACCAGCTCGTCCCCCATCTTCCAGGCCATCTCGCTGGCGTACAGCTTGACCAGCGCCGCCTCGATGCGGATGTCGTTACGGTCGTCGTCGGCCAGCAGGCAGCACAGGTCGAGCGTGGACTCGAGTCCGTACGTCGTGGCCGCGATGAAAGCGATCTTCTGGGCGACCGCTTCGTGCTCGCCGACCGGTCGGCCCCACTGGACCCGGCTGGCACCCCACTCGCGGGCCACCGCCAGACAGAATTTGCCCGCGCCGACGCAGCTGGCCGGCAGGGCCAGACGCCCCGTGTTGAGGGTGGTCAGGGCGATCTTGAGTCCCTGCCCCTCGGCGCCGATGACGTTCTCCTTGGGTACCCGTACCTGATGGAACCGGGTGACACTGTTCTCCAGTCCGCGTAGGCCGACGAAGGCGTTGCGCCGCTCGACGGTGATGCCCTCGGTGTCCGAGTCGACCACGAACGCGGTGATCCCACCCTTGTGGCCATCCGACCTCGGTACCCGGGCCATGACGACGAGGATGTCGGCCACGGTCCCGTTGGTGGCCCACAACTTCACTCCGTCGAGCAGGTAGTCGCCCTCCGGCGTGGGAGTAGCCGTGGTCTTGAGTCGGGCCGGGTCGGAGCCCTCGTCGGGCTCGGTCAGCAGGAACGCGGAGATCTCGCCCTTGGCCAGCCGGGGCAGGTACGCCTCCTTCTGCTCGTCGGTGCCGAACAGCTTGAGCGGCTGGGGTACGCCGATGGACTGGTGCGCTGACAGCAGCGCCGATACGGCCGGGCTGGCCGACCCGACCAGCATCAGCGCACGACAGTAGTCCAAATTGGACAGTCCGTGCCCGCCGTACCGCTGGTCGATCTTCATACCGAACGCGCCGAGTTCGGCCAGACCGATCAGAACCTCGTCGGGGATGAGTGCGTCCCGCTCGATCTGCTCACCGTCGATGTGTTCGTCGACGAAGGCGGCCAGCTTGTCCAGGAACGGCCGGCCCCGGGCCGCCTTTTCCGGGTCCGGGGTCGGCCACGGGTCGATCAGGTTCAGCCGGAAGCGCCCGAGGAAGAGCTCCTTGCCGAAACTCGGCTTGCGCCACTCCGTCTCGCGGGCCGCCTCGGCGACCTGACGCGCTTGCTTCTCGGTGACGGTGCCGGTGGTACCCGTGGGGCCGCTGGGCACATCGGGACCGCTCGGAGTGGTCGGTCGACTGTCGGTGGTCGTCATGCGACACCCCCTGGGCGGGTACAGACCTCGAAGCTCAAAGGCTACCCGCCCTGGTTACCCAGCGGTAGGTGTTGGCGAACCTGGCATTGGTCGATGCGCCCGCATCCAGCCGACCGCATAGTCCACCGCCGCCCGCTGTCGCACGAGCCGGCAGGCGGCCGACCCGACCGCCCCGACCAGGACATCGACATCGTCGTCGAGATCGGCTCCCAACTCGGCGAAGTCGCCCTCATCCACGTCGACGTCCTCCCACCAGACCCACTCCCGCCCGTTGCCGGTCAGGACAGCCGCGCCGTGACGGGTGCGCACGGGCTGGGGTACCCGGTACTCCGCGAGGTGCAGTGACGTGTTCGAATCGTGCCCGACACCGAGCAGCAGGATGTCGCCGTCGAGGTCATACACCCGGGCCAGCGGCGAACGCTCACCCAACATCTCGTCGAGCGCGTGATCCGCCGTGATCAGCTTCGCCTGGGCGCCGGCGGCGGCGAACGACACATGTGGATGCGTGCTGCGCCGAGCGTCCGGGAACGTGCGGACGACCTCCGGTATTCGCCCCATCCACCGGCTCGGTGTGACGACCGGATCGAACCCGGGCATGTTCTCCCGGATCACCGGCCACCAGTCGGACGGCACCGGCGGGTTGCGCCAGCCGGCCGGATCCGAGTTGTCGGGCGTATGAGTGGGCACGACCACCGTGCCGTCTGGTCCGACCGCGTCGCGCAGGGCCTGCGCCACCGCGACCGCCCCGCCCACGACCCAGCCGATCGCGTTGAGCGAGGAGTGCACGACAAGCACCGATCCGGCCCGTACCCCCAGCGCCCGAAGATCAGCCGCGATCGATTCCCGGGTCCGGGGCCGATCCACCGCCGCGATCGCGCTCTCGTCCGACATCAGGCTGCTCCAACCCGCTCGAGGACGGCCCCGGCCACCGCTCCAGGCGCCTGGTCGGGCGCCCAGTGGCTGACCCCGGCCAGCGGCACGAACGTGTACGGCACCCCGGTCGCGACGTACTCACCGCACGCATGGGCGGCCGCCGGGCTCACGGCGCGATCCTCGGTACCCCAGACATACGTCACCGGCACCGTTGCCACGCCGAGCTCCTCCCAGGACAACCGGCGGTACCAGTTGAGCGCGCCGGTCAGCGCGCCCGTCTCCAGCAGCGGCGTCACATAGTCCTCGTATACCTGCGGCGCCAACGGACTGAAGAGCGACCGGAGCCGGCGGGCGTCCTCGGCGAGCAACACCTCCTCGGCCTTGCCCTCCTGCGCGAACAGCCGCATGTACCGGGAACGCTCCGTCTGGTCGTCGATGTGGCGTGCACGGATCATGGCCAGCGGGTGCGGCACCGAGACGGCAGTGAATGTCCGTACCCGGTCGGCATGGTTGACCGCGAGATGCCAACCGATGACGGAGCCCCAGTCGTGCCCGACCACGTCCACCTGTTCCGTACCGAGGTCGAGCGCGTCGAGGATCGCCGCCGCGTCCCTGGCCATCTCGGGCATGGTGTAGCTATCCACATCGGACGGTCGCGCGCCCGGTGAGTACCCGCGCTGGTCGGGGGCGTACGTGCGCAGGTCGGCCAGGTGCAGCCGGTCGGTCACGGCGTCCCACATACCCCCGTGCTGGGGGAAGCCATGCAGCAGCAGGACGGGCCGGCCGCCCTCCGGACCACCAACCCGAACGTGGAACTCCAGCCCGCGGGCGCTGACCTTCATGCGGCGGAGCCTACCGCCCAGTACCCCGTTTCCTCATCCCGGTTACCGGCCCTCCCCGCCTCCCCCGGCTGCCGCCTGAGTGTTAGCAGGGACGCCGCACTCTACGAAAAGGGTTAGCAGACTGTCCGGGCAAACCCGAACCCGAACCCGAACCCGAACTCGAACCAGGAATCCTCGTCACCACCAGGAGTGGAAGTGGTGCACGGGGCCATGACCGGCGCCGATGTCCAGGCGGGTGGCGGCGGCCAGGGCGGCATTGAGATAACGCTTGGCCTCGATGATGGCGCTGAGCCAGTCGGGGTAGCGGGTGCGCAGGACGGCGATCGCGGACGACAGGGTGCACCCGGTACCGTGGTCATTCCTGGTCTGGATCCGTGCCGCGGTGAGCCGGGCCGGCTCGTCCCGATCCCGATCGAGGTAGAGGTCAGGCGACTCGGGGCCGGGCAGGTGGCCGCCCTTGAGCAGGACGGCCGGCCCGATTGTGGCCAGCGCCCGCAGCTGGACGGCCATGGTCGGCTCATCGGGCGCCTCGTCGACCCCGAGCAGGTCGGCCGCTTCGGGCAGGTTCGGAGTGATCAGGTCGACCTCGGGCAGCAGCACGTCGCGCAGGTGCGCGACCGCATCCGAGGGCAGCAGCCGGTCGCCACTCTTGGCCACCATCACCGGGTCGAGCACGATGAACGGCGGCCGCTGGGCCGTCAGTACCGAGGCCACCACGTCGATGACGTTGGCGCTGGCCAGCATGCCGATCTTCACCGCGTCGACCCGCACGTCGTCGAAGACGGCGTCGAGCTGCTCGCGGACGAAGCTGGCCGGCACCGGGTACACCCCGCGCACGCCGACGGTGTTCTGCGCGGTCAGGCCGGTCAGCACGGACATCCCGTACCCGCCCAGGGCCGAGAACGTCTTCAGGTCGGCCTGGATTCCGGCGCCGCCGCTCGGGTCCGAGCCGGCGATGGTCAGCAGGTTCGGCGTCATACCCCCACGCACCCCTCGCAGGTTCGCCTCCGCGCGCTCGGTCACTGGGGCACCCGTTTCGGCTTCGCGGCCAGGCTGGCCACGAACGCCACCGCGAAGGAGAACAGCGACGCCGACAGCCACGACGGCGGGGTGACGTGCAGCCACCCGTCGACCCGGTGCCAGAACCGCGCCCAGGCCTCGATCTGGCCCGGGTTGACCAGCTGGTAGGCGACGAAGCCGAGCAGCCACGGTACGAGCAGGCCCCAGCGGGCCGGCGCCTGCGGCGTGGTGTCCCAGGTGCGCCAGCCGCGATAGACGAAATAGCGCACCATGAAGACGGCGAAGAGCGGCACGAACACGGAGCCGACGAGGTACAGGAAGTCCACATAGGACGAGATGTCGAGTACCAGGGCCAGTCCGGTCGCGAGGGCGCCGATGAGCACCGCCAGCCAGCGCCGGTCCGCCCGGTGCGCCAGGTTCTGAACCGACACCGCGGTCGAGTACACGTTGGCGAACGACTCGTCCAGCTCGCGCAGGACGAGCACGCCGAACGCAAGACCGCCGACCGGCACCGCGATCAGGGCAGCGAACATGCCGAACTGCGACGTGTCGCCGCTTGCGACCGTGCTGAACGCGAGCAGACCCAGGCCGTAGCACGCGATCTGCGCGACCGAGTACCCGACGTAGGAGCCGGCGAAGGCCGACCGCTCGGAGCGCGAGTGTCGGGAGTAGTCGGCGGCCAGCGGGATCCACGAGACCGAGACGGCGATCACCAGGTCGACCCCGGCCCAGAAGCCGGTGTACGTGCCGGCGGTGAACGACGGCACCGGCCCGCGCAGCAGCTGGATGTAGAGGTACCCCATGGCCAGGAACACCGCGATCAGCGCGTACCGGCGTAGCAGCCGCACCGAGCCGAGCGGCCGTACCGCCATCAGCGTGGTCAGCGCACCGGCGATCAGGACGTACGGCCAGGTCGCGTGCCACGGCAGCAGCTGACTCGCGGCAGCCGCGATGACGACGAGCTCGAAGACCGCCCAACCGAGGACCTGGATGAGGTTGAGCACCGTCGGCAGGTAGGACAGTCGGGCTCCGAACAGGCCCCGCAACATGACCATGGCCGGCATGCCCGTGCGGGCACCGGCGACGTTGGCCAACCCGAGCCCGGCCGTACCGATGAGCGTGCCGACGACGATCGCGACGAGCGCGGCCAGGAACGACATCCCGCTCGACACCACCAGGACCGCGGTCACCGGGCCGATCAGGCTGATGCCCAGGTTGCCCCACAGGGCGGCCTGGTCGAGCGTGCTGAGCGTGCGTGGCTGGGCGTCGGCCAGCGTCAGTCCGGGCTCGGCACGTCTATCCACAATGGATGGGGTTGCGGTTTCCCCGGTTGCGGTGGTCACGAGATCTCCTCAGAGGACGGGCATGCCGGTAGTGGGGGAGGACGCCTGCGCGTGGTGGCGTCGGGGAATGCGGCCGGCCCGGTAGGCCAACCGCCCGGCCCGTACGGCCGATGCCATCGCCTCGGCCATCAGCGCCGGCTCCTGGGCCCGGGTGACCGGGGAGGCGAGCAGCACCGCGTCGCACCCCAGCTCCATGGCCAGAGCCGCGTCGGAGGCCGTCCCGACACCGGCATCGAGGACCACCGGTACCTGAGCCTCGGCCACGATCATCTCGATGTTGTGCGGGTTGAGGATGCCCAGTCCGCTGCCGATCGGCGAGCCACCCGGCATGACCGCGCAGCATCCGACCCGTTGCAGCCGGCGGGCCAGGATCGGATCGTCGTTGGTGTAGGCGAAGACCTGGAAACCGTCCGCGACCAACCGCTCGGCCGCGTCGAGCAACTCGACCGCGTCCGGCAGCACAGTGTGCTCGTCGGCAACCACCTCCAGCTTGATCCAGTCCGTCTGCAGGGCGTCCCGGGCCAGCTGAGCGGTCAGGACCGCCTCCCGGGCGGTCCGGCATCCAGCTGTGTTGGGCAGCAGCCGCACCCCGAACCGGGCGACGACATCCACCAGTGACCCGGTGAGGTTGGCGTCCGCCCGCCGCATGGACACCGTGCACATCGAGGTGCCGGACGCGGCCAGGACCTCCTCGACCACCCGCATGCTGGGGGCGCCGCCGGTGCCCAGGATCAACCTCGACTCCAGCTTCTCGCCGGCCACCACCAGCGGCTCATCGCGCACAGTCATCGGTTCAGCCCCCTTGGACGGCGGTCAGCAGCTCGATTGTCTGTCCATCGTGGAGAGTCAGCGTGTCCCAGGTGGACCGGGGCGCGACCGCGCCGTCCACCGCCGCCGCGACCCCCTTGTCCGATCGCATCCGGTGCGCGACCAGGTGGGCCAGACTCACGCCGTCCGCCCAATCTTCCGGCTCGCCATTGACCGTCACCTTCACGCCGCTACTCCCGTCCGTCCGGGTACAAAGGGGGCGATGACCTCGCTGGCCGTACCGTCGATCACCAGTCGGGCGATCTCGTCGGCGGTGACCGGGGCGAGCAGAACACCGTTGCGATAGTGACCGGTGGCGATCACGAGACCATCCACAGTGGAGTACCCTAGGAGTGGTGCGTTATCGGGCGAACCCGGCCGCACGCTCGTGCTCACCTCGACGAACTCGACCTCGCTCAGCTCCGGCACCAGAGCCTGCGCGTCGCGGAGCAGGTCGTACACCGCGCCCGCCCGGGCCCGCAGGTCGAACCCGGCCTCCTCGCTGGACGCCCCGACGACCAGTTCACCGTT
This sequence comes from uncultured Actinomycetota bacterium, assembly GCA_963803345.1. Taxonomy (GTDB): domain Bacteria; phylum Actinomycetota; class Actinomycetes; order Mycobacteriales; family Micromonosporaceae; genus CAWDLX01. The sequence continues at coordinate 260,845 of CAWDLX010000020.1, read as the reverse complement.
CGCCCGCGGTACGAGATACACGGGGTTGCCCCGCACGCTGCCCCGGACGACCCTGCTCAGCAGGTCCGGCCCCACCCGCAGCCGCAGAGTCTGCCCCTTGACCGGGCGTACCGGCGGGGGATCGGGAAGTCCGGCCACCCCGCGCGACCAGGCGCCGGCGGCCAGCACGACCGCGCCCGCGGGGAGCGTGTTGCCCGTTGGCACACGTGACACCGGTCGCCCGCCCGGCCGTCACGTCGATACTGGCCACCCGGTCGGCGGCGAGTTCGACCCGGTGCCGTCGGCAGACCTCGAGGAGAGCGGCGACCAGGGCCCGGCTGTCGACCTGGTGGTCCTCCTCGGCCAGCAGCCCGCCGGGCAGGCCCGCCGCCAACGCGGGCTCGAGTTCGCGGAGCTCCCGGCCGGTGAGCAGCCGGGACCGTACTCCCAGGGACTGCTGGAATCCGTGCAGCGCGCGAAGTTCGGCCAGGTCCGCCCCGTCCCAGGCGGCCTGCACCGTGCCGCTCGTGCGGTAGCCCGCCGACCGGCCCGACTCCGCCTCCAGCTCGGCCACGAAGTCGGGGTAGCGGCGGGCCGACTCGAGATTGAGCGCCAGCAGCTCGCGCCCTTCGTAGCGCAGCTCGGTCACCGGGGCCAGCATGCCGGCCGCCGTATGCGATGCGCCCGTACCCGGTGCCGGGTCGACCACCGTGACCCGTGCCCCGCGCTGGGTCAGCCGCCAGGCGATGGAGAGGCCGATCACGCCGCCGCCCACGACGACCACGTCCGGGTTCGCCACGCGCGCCTCCCTCACCACTGCTGGGTGATCGGGCCGCTGGAGGATGGGTTCGACTCCCTGCGCCGGCATTACCCGGATCAGGTTCTACGGTCGGCGGCTCCCCAGCTGCCCTCTCAGCCCGGTTCACCGGGCTCCCGTGCGTCGTCTACCTTACCGCGTCCGGGTGCGGGCGCCACCCCGTCCGGGTGCGGGCGCCAGGGGTAGCGTCAGGGATCATGACGACAATGGACGCCGCCCGGCTGTACCTGTGCGTCGACGCGCGACGGCGGCAGGGCGATCTGGCCGAGTTCCTCGACGCCGTCCTGGCCAACGGGGTCGACATCGTGCAGCTGCGGGAGAAGGGACTCGAGGCGCGCGAGGAGCTGGACCACCTGGAGGTGTTCGCGGCGGCCGCCGAGCGTCACGGCAAGCTGTGGGCCGTCAACGACCGGGCCGACCTGGCGCTGGCCAGCTCGGCGCCGGTGCTGCATCTGGGACAGGACGATCTGCCGGTACCGGTTGCCCGGCGCATCGTGGACGCGGGCGTCGTCATCGGTCGCTCGACCCACTCGCCGGCCCAGTTCGACGCCGAGGTGGCCCAGGACGGGGTCGGCTACGTGTGCGCCGGGCCGACCTGGACGACCCCGACCAAACCCGGCCGGCCCGCGGCGGGCACCGCTCTTCTGGATCACGCGTCGGCCAGTGGTACGGCGATGCCGTGGTTCGCCATCGGCGGCATCGAGAACCTCGACCGGCTGGAGCAGGTGATTGATCGCGGCGCCCGCCGGGTCGTGGTCGTCCGCGCCATCACCGAGGCTGAGGATCCGGGCCTGGCCGCCCGCGCGTTCGCGTCCCGGCTCGCCCTGGCCGGCTGAAACGCTGGCGTCGGGGTCCATGGCCGGCCGGCGACGTCAGGTCGGCGCGACCGGGTTCGGGATAGCGCCGCCGAACCGGCGGTCGCGCTGGGCGTAGAGCTCGCAGGCGTACCAGAAGTGGCGGCGGTCGAAGTCGGGCCAGAGGGTGTCGAGGAAGATCATCTCGGCATAGGCCGACTGCCAGAGCAGGAAGTTCGAGGTCCGCTGCTCGCCCGAGGGCCGCAGGAACATGTCCACCTCGGGCACCTCGGGGTGGTACAGGTAGCGCGAGAACAGTCTTCTCGTTGACCTTGTCCGGGTCGAGCCGGCCCTCGGCCACGTCGCGGGCGATCGCGGCGGCGGCGTCGGCGATCTCGGCCTGGCCGCCGTAGTTGACGCAGAACTGCAGCGTCATCGTGGAGTTGCCGGCCGACATCTGCTCGGCCGTCTCCAGCTCGTGGATGACGCTCTTCCACAGCCGCCCGGGCCGCCCCGACCAGACCACCCGCACCCCGAGATCGATCAGCTGGTCGCGGCGGCGGCGGATGACATCCCGGTTGAAGCCCATCAGGAAGCGCACCTCCTCGGGCGAGCGGCGCCAGTTCTCGGTCGAGAAGGCGTACGCCGACAGGTAGGGGATGCCCAGCTCGATGGCGCCCTCGATGGTGTCGAAGAGCGAGTACTCGCCCTGCTCGTGGCCCTTGGTCCGGGGCAGCCCCCGCTCCTTGGCCCAGCGGCCGTTGCCGTCCATCACGATCGCCACGTGCCGGGGCAGCGCCTGCGCCGGGCAGCTGCGGCGGCCGGGCGCCGGACGGGATGCGGGCGTGGGCGCCTTGACCGGACCGGGCGTCGCCTGAGAGCGACGGCATCAGGGCTCCACTGCGTCGTAGGGCTGCCCGAGGTCAGCCGGTCCGGAGCGGTCGACCAGCGGCAGCGAGCGCAGCCCCCGCTCGAGGTGCCATTGCAGGTGCGCGGCGACCAGGCCGCTGCACTCGCGCCGCTGCGGCCCTCGCTCGCGTCGGCCACCCGCCAATCACCGTCCACAAGGGACACCATGAGGTCGATGGTGGCCGGGGCCGGCCGGGCGGCACCGGGTGGCCGGCAGTCGGGGCAGACCACGCCGCCGGCGGCACGGCGAACGCGGTGTGCCGGCCCGGGCGTACCGCAGACCGCGCACTCGGCCAGGGCCGGCGCCCACCCGGCGGTCGCCATCGCCCGCAGCAGGTAGGCGTCGAGCACCAGCGTGCTCGCGTGCTCGGCGCCGGCCAGGCCCTCAGCGCGCCGAGCGTGAGGTGGAACAGCCGCAGCGACGGCTCGTGCTCGATCGGGGTCAGCCGCTCGGCCGTCTCGGCGATCGCGCTGGCCGCCGTGTACCGGGGATAGTCGCGGCCGAGCTGCTTGCCGTACAGCTCGATGCTCTCGGCCTGCCGGATCGGTGTGCAGCGACCGGGCCATGTTGCCCAGGTCGCCGGCCAGCTGCACGTCCACGTGCCCGAACGGCTCCAGCCGCGCGCCGAACCGGGAGGTCGTGCGGCGTACGCCTTTGGCGGCCGCCCGGACGCGCCCGTGCCGCCGGGTCAGCATCGTGATGATCCGGTCGGACTCGCCGAGCTTCTGCACGCGCAGCACCAGTGCGTCGTCCCGGTAGAGCGGCTGGCGGACCGGCATCAGAACCCGAGCCGGCGCAGCTGCTTCGGGTCGCGCTGCCACTCCTTGGCCACCCGGACGTGCAGGTCGAGGTAGACCCGGGTGCCCAGCAGGGACTCGATCTCGGCCCGGGCCCGCGTGCCGACCTGCTTGCAGCCGGGCTGCCGCCGGCCCCGATCACGATGGCCTTCTGGCTGGTGCGCTCGACGTAGATGTCGGCGTAGATCCGGGTCAGCAGCGGCGCGCGGTCGCCTCGTCCGGGATCATCTCCTCGACCACCACCGCGATCGAGTGCGGCAGCTCGTCGCGCACGCCTTCCAGCGCCGCCTCCCGGATCAGCTCGGCCACCATGATCTGCTCCGGCTCGTCGGTGATCATGTCGTCCGGGTACAGCTGGGGCGACGCCGGCAGGTGGCGCGACATCACCTCGATCAGCACGTCGAGTTGCTCCTCTAGCTCGCGCGAGGAGCCGAGCGGAGCGAGGCCCCGCAGCTTGCGAGCGGTGTGTGGTGGCTGAGCTCGCGCGAGGAGCCGAGCGGAGCGAGGCCCCGCAGCTTGCGAGCGGTGTGTGGTGAGCTGACCGCGCTCACCGGCACGATGTCGGCGAACTCCGCCAGCTGGCCCACCGCCACCAGCTGCTCGGCCAGCCGGGCCCGGGGCACCAGGTCGGTCTTGGTGACCACGGCCACCACGGCGGCCTTGAGCTCGGCCATCTCGCCTGGCGATGAAGCGGTCGCCCGGCCCGACCGCCTCGTCGGCCGGGATGCACAGGCCGATCACGTCGACCTCGCTCCAGGTCGACGCGCACCAGGTCGTTGAGCCGCTCGCCCAGCAGCGTCTTCGGCTTGTGCAGCCCTGGGGTGTCGACCAGCACCAGCTGGGCTCGGGCTGGTGCAGCACCCCGCGCACGACGTGCCGGGTCGTCTGTGGACGGCTGCTCGTGATGGCGATCTTCTGACCGACGATCGCGTTGGTCAGGGTGGACTTTCCGGCGTTGGGGCGGCCGACGAAGCAGGCGAACCCGGCCCGGAAGGTCATCGACGCGCTGTCCATCAAGGGCGCCGTCGGGGCGCGATGGTAAACCGGCGCCGTCCGGGTTGAGGTCGCCGACGGCTGCCGGAGTCCACTGTGGACGCTTCGCGTGACCACCGCCGCCGCCTCCAGCGTGCTCGCCCCGGCCGCCACCGCGCTGGCCACCGCCAGCTGCAGGGCCGACAGTGTCAGCGACGGCAGGGCCACGGTGGCCGCCGGCGTACGTCCGCCCGTCCCCGTCCCGCACGGCCGCGCCCTCGTCGGCGCCGATCCGGGCCCGGGCGGCGCGGGCCAGGGTGACCAGCTTCGCGTCCTCAGGCGACTAGCCCGTCAGGCATCGGCGGTCTGCCTCTCGTCGCGGATCGCAGTCGGTCGGCGTCCTCGGTCGGTCGCGTTGGCGGGTCACCAGCACCGTGTCGATCCGGTTGCGCCGGCCGGTCGTGCCCTCGGCCTCCAGCCGCAGTCCGCCGACGGTCGCCGCCGCGCCCGGGATCGGCACCCGGCCCAGGGCCTGGGCCAGCAGGCCGGCGACCGTCTCCACCTCGTCGGTGTCGAGCTCGACGTCGAACAGCTCGCCGAGGTCCTCGACCGGCAGCCGGGCCGAGACCCGGACCTGGTCGTCGTCGATGCGCTGGACCGGGTGGGCGCTCCACGTCGTACTCGTCGGTGATCTCGCCGACGATCTCCTCGAGGATGTCCTCGATCGTGACCAGGCCGGCCGTGCCGCCGTACTCGTCGACCACGATCGCCATGTGGGTGCGGGCCGCCTGCATCTCCCGAGCAGCTCGTCGACGTGCTTGGACTCGGGCACGTAGGTGGCCGGCGCGCATCACCTCGCCCACGGTCAGCCCATTCGCCCCAGTCTGGGTGCGCTGGACCAGGTCCTTGAGGTAGACCACGCCCAGCACGTCGTCGACCGACTCGCCGATCACCGGCAGCCGGGAGAAGCCGGATCGTAGGGCGAGCTTGAGCGCCTGGCCGGCCGACTTCCGCTCCTCGATCAGCACCATCTCGGTCCGGGGCACCATCACCTCGCGGGCGATCGTGTCGCCCAGCGCGAACACGGAGTGGATCATTTCCCGCTCGTCGTGCTCGACCACGCCGCGCTGCTCGGCCAGGTCGACCAGCTCGCGCAGCTCCACCTGGGTGGCGAACGGGCCGTACCGGAAGCCCCGGCCCGGGGTGAACGCGTTGCCGATCCGGATCAGCAGCGACGCCAACGGCCCGAGCGCCCGGCCCAGCCAGAGCACCAGCGGCGCGGCGAACCGGCCGACCGCGTACGCGTGCTGCCGCCCGACGGTGCGCGGACCGACGCCGACCACCACGAAGCTGACCACGGTCATCGTGCCGGCGGTGACCAGCGCGGCCAGCCAGCCCGCCTGCACGCCGGTGATCACCACCAGCGCGACCAGGGTGGTCGCGGTCAGCTCGCACAGCAGCCGCAGCAGCAGCAGCAGGTTGGTGTAGCGGGGCGCGTCCGAGGCGATCTGTTGCAGCGCCCGGGCGCCGCGCACCTTCTCCCGGGCCAGCTCAGCGGCCCGGGCGGGCGACACGGTCGAGATGGCCGAGTCGGAGGCCGCGAAGAAGCCGGCCAGCACGACCAGCCCGGCGGCCGACAGGATCAGGGTCGCGTCGTTCACGCGGCCGACGTCAGCGTCCTCGGGCGGCCCGCCAGCCGTCGAGGAGCTTGGCCTGCAGGGAGAACATCTCCCGCTCCTCTTCCGGCTCGGCGTGGTCGTAACCGAGCAGGTGCAGCACCCCGTGCACGGTCAGCATGTGCAGCTCGTCAGCGGTGCTGTGTGGCCGGCCGCAGGGCCTGCTGGGCGGCCACCTCAGGGCAGAGCACCACGTCGCCGAGCAGGGTCGGCTCACCCCCGACGACCTCGTTGGGCCCGGGGTCGATGGTGCCCTCCTCCATCGGGAAGGCGAGCACGTCGGTCGGCCCGTCGCCGCCCATCCAGCGGTGGTTCAGCTCGGCCATGTAGGCGACGTCGACCAGCAGCACGGACAGCTCGGCGAGCGGGTTGACCCCCATCTCGTCGAGGGCGTAGCGGGCACAGTCCAGCACGGCGTCGGTGTCGACGTCGGCCCCGGACTCGTTGGCGAGCTCGATGGACACGGCTGCGTTCCTCTGTTCACGCTGTTAACGCCGGCCGCGGGTCGGCCGGCCCTGGTGCGGGCCACGACCGGGACGGCCCGACGGACGGGCTGTGGCTCGGGGCGGTTCGATCTCCTGGGCCGCGTCCCACCGCTCGTAGGCGTCGACGATGTCGGTGACCAGCCGGTGCCGCACCACGTCGGCACTGGTCAGCGAGGCGAAGTGGACATCCTCCACGCCGTCGAGGATCTCCCGGACGACCCGCAGGCCGCTGCGGGTTCCGCCGGGCAGGTCCACCTGGGTGACGTCGCCGGTCACGACGATCTTGGAGCCGAAGCCCGAGCCGGGTCAGGAACATCTTCATCTGCTCGAGCGTGGTGTTCTGCGCCTCGTCGAGGATGATGAACGCGTCGTTGAGGGTGCGCCCGCGCATGTAGGCCAGCGGCGCGACCTCGATGGTGCCGTTGGTCATGAGCCGCGGGATCGAGTCCGGGTCGATCATGTCGTGCAGCGCGTCGTAGAGCGGGCGCAGGTACGGGTCGATCTTCTCGAACAGCGTGCCGGGCAGGAAGCCCAGCCGCTCGCCGGCCTCGACCGCCGGCCGGGTCAGGATGATCCGGTTGACCTGCTTGGCCTGCAGCGCCTGGACCGCCTTGGCCATGGCCAGGTAGGTCTTGCCGGTGCCCGGCCGGGCCGATGCCGAACACGATCGTGTTCTCGTCGATCGAGTCGACGTACCGCTTCTGGCCGAGCGTCTTCGGCCGGATGGTCCGCCCGCGGCGGGACAGGATGTTGAGCGTGAGGACCTCGGCCGGGCCGCTCGGCCGTGCCCTGCTCGAGCATGCCGACGGTACGCCGGACGGCGTCTGCGGTCAGTGTCTCGCCCTTCTCGACCAGTTCCAGCAGCTCGGCGAAGATGCGCTCGGCCAGCGCGTTGTCGGCCGGCCCGCCCGGAGATGGTGATCTCGTTGCCGCGCACGTGGATGTCGCTCGCGACGGCGCGCTCGACCAGCTTGAGAATCTCGTCGTCGCGACCCGAGCAGGCTGACCATCTTCTGCGCGTCCGGCACGACGATCTTGGTTTGCACCCGCGTGGCAGCCGGATCAGTCGCCGCTGCCTGCGCGGTGTGGGCGCTATCGGTCATAGGTCGGCCGCGCGGCCTGTGCCACCTGCTCTCCGCTTCCGTCGGACTCGGTCTCCGTGCTATCCGGCCGGCCGACTCGTTGGTCTGCGAGCATGACCGCCGTGAGCGGGTCTGCGATGCGGTACTCCAAGAAGCGCGAAGATCCCGAACGATCGGTACCTGCGCGGCCGAGGCCGGCGTCACGATGCAGAGCAGTGCTCCACGGTTCGCGCCGCGGGCACCGGCCGTCGAACGTCTCCTGGACCGCGGGTCACCCGGTAGGTCGCCCAGTGCATCCGGACCACCCGCCGGTCGCCGGGTCGCGGGTCAACCGCAGCAGCTCACCCGCCTCCCGCCCGGACACGACGCGGAGCACATCGGCCGAGACCGACTCGAACACCGCCGGCGGGCGCCCGGCCGGGTCGTTGGCGCCCCGGGCCTGCAGAGTCCGCCGTGCCAGGAGAAGACGTACGGCATGCCCTCGCTCCACCACGGCCCGAGCACCGAGCGGTACGCCGCCGGCGCCGGCTCGCCCGGGTCCAGACCTCGATGTCGGCCGGATCGTCGGCCACCGCCGTGTCCAGCAGCGTGTGCGCCAGTTCGACCGTCGCCACCGCGGTGCCGGAGGAGCCGAGCACGGCCGCCCCGAACGCCTTGGGCGCCCTCGTCCCCGCGTCGCCCGTACGCCGCCGGCCAGGAAGCCGGGCATCGCCCCGTCGTGTCCGACGTGAGACGATTCGGTCCGGCTTCGGGTCACGACGATCAGGCCGAGACCGAAGCCGATCGCCCACTCGGCCTGGTCGGTCACGGTCACCGGCCAGCCCATCTCCTCCACAGTGGACGGCCTTGAGCACCGCGCCGGCCGGGTCCACAGTGGCCGGATCGGCCAGGAACGCCGCCCATCGGGCCACGCTCGGCCGCGGTCGCCCACAGCTGGGCGGCCGGCGCCAGCCGCGCCACGTCGACCGGCGGCTCCGGCCGGGCGTGGTCGGAGTAGGCGTCGACCAGGTACCCGACCGCCGCCCGCTCGTCCGGCTCGGGCACGGATGTCGGTCAGCCCGAGCGGCTAGCAGCACCCGGTCGTAGAGCACCTCGGCCCAACTTCCGCCCCGCGCAGCCGCGCGACCAGGTGGCCGAGGATCGCCAGCCCGACGTTCGAGTAGTGGAACCGCCGGGCCGGCGGCAGCACCTGCTCGATCTCTGGCCAGGTCGTCCACGAAGCTGGGTGACCGTCGGGCAGCTCGAGGGTGTCCCACACATCGCCGAACGGTTCGCGCTGCATGCCCGAGGTATGCGAGAGCAGCCGGCGCACGGTCAGCCCGCCGTGCGCGACGCCGGGCAGATGGGTCGCCGATGGGTCGTCCAGGTCGAGCAGGCCGTCATCGCGGCACTGCATGACCATGACCGCCGCGAACGTCTTGGTGACCGAGCCGATCCGGAACAGCGTGCCGGCGTCCGACAGCGCGACCTCGCTGCCCGACGTGCCGACCTGGAACGTCCACAACGGACGGTCGGCGCGATGCAGCGCGACCGACAGCGCCGGTATGCGGGACTCGGCCTGGGCGGCGCGGACCAGTCGTTCCAGCTTCGCCGACGTCCTTCGTCGGGTCCCCTTCGCGTAGATTCCGGCCAGATCCCGCAGGAGTCGTCTTCCTCGACCCGCCAGTATCCGTGCTCCTTGCCGTCGAGCAGGATCACCGGCACCCGGTCCCAGTACTCCTCGATGCAGCGCCGGGTCAGAGTCCACGTCGACCTCGGTCCAGCGCGACGCCGGCCTGCCGGCCACCCGGGCCAGCGCCTCCTTGGCGACGTCGCACAGGTGGCAGTCGACGCGGGTGATCAGGGTCAGCCGTGCGTCACGACTCGAATCCTGCCCGATCAGGCGGCTCTTCTGCACCTTCCCGGTCGCCGAGTGCGGTAGCCCGGCGACGAACTCGATCACAGTCGGGCACTTGAACCGGGCGAGATTGCGCTCACAGTGGGCGACCAGGTCTTCGGCGGTACAGGTGGCGCCGGCGGCGGGGACCACGTAAGCCTTGACCGACTCGCCGGTGTACGGGTGCGGCATGCCCACCACCGCCGCCTCGGCCACCCCGGGATGAGCGGCCAGCACCAGTTCCACCTCGTGCGGGTAGACGTTGAAGCCGCTGACAATGATCATCTCGCCGAGCCGGTCGACCAGGAACAGGTCGCCGTCGGCGTCGGCGTAGGCCACGTCCCCGGTCGGCCACCACCCGTCCGCGTCCGGTCCGCCCTTGACCGTCCGGCCAGTATCCGCTGAACAGGTTGGCGCCACGGACGACGACCTCGCCCGGGTCAGTACCCGGAGCGCCACCGGCGTCGTCGTCGAAGTCGTCCGCCGCGGCGGCGATCACGCCGTCCGCACCGATCAGCGCGATCTGGGTACCGTCGTCCGCGACCAGCTTGACCTCGACGCCCGGGATGCGGCCGGCCGATCGAACCGACCTTCGGGCCGGGCTGGCCAACGCGGTCGCGACCACCGGCGCGGTCTCGGTCAGCCCGTACCCCTCGAAGATCGGGTGTCGGGTCGCGTCGAGGAACCGCTGGGCGGTGGCCGGGTCCAACGCCGCGGCGCCGCTGATAGCGACCCGGACGGAGGCCAGGCTCTCGCCCAGTTCGGGCAGCAGCGACCAGGCGACGTACATCTGGGTACCGCGGCCACCACGCTCACGTGACGCTCGGCGATGAGCCGCAGCGTCTCGGCCGGGTCGAACCGCTCGACCAGGACTCCGGTCGCCCCGTGCCAGGCGATGGCCCCGAGACACGGAGTTGAGCCCGAACGCGTGGAACAGCGGCAGGGCGAGCAGGACCACGTCGCCCGGCTCCACGATCGGCGGCGTCACCTGAGCCACCTGGCGATGGTTGGCGATCAGCGCCCGATGGACTGAGCATCGCCCCGCGCGGCGCCCCGGCGGTCCCGGAGGTGTAGAGCAGGACGGCCAGATCCTCGCCGCCGCTTCCGGACGGCACACCCTTGGTCGGCGCCGGGTGGCCGAGGTCCGCGAAGACCGGCGCGGCGTCGCCCCGCTCGCTACCCGGTACACGTCGCGAAGTTCGGGTAGCCGGTCGCGGACGGTCGCCACCGCCGCCAGCACCACCGGTGTGGCGATGAGCACACTGCTTCCCGAGTCGCCGAGCACATGGGCCAGCTCACGCGCCGTGTTGCCCGGATTGGTCGGCACAGCCACCAGGCCGGCCCGGAGGACGCCGAAGAATGCCACCGCGAACTCGGGCACGTTCGGCAACGCGATGGCGACCCGGGCGCCGGCGCGGCAGGCCGAGGCTCGACAGGCCAGACGCGCAGGCGTCCACCTCTCGGTCCAGCCCGCCCCAGGTCAGCGTCGTGTCGTTGCCGATGAGCGCGGGCGTGTCGGCGTCGGTCGCCGCCCGATGTCGTACGGCGTCGGCCAGGTTCTCACCCTTGCCCGGTTCGGACTCTTTGTCCGTCGGCCGCGTTTCGCTCGACCCCGAGACTGACCTGTCACGACCCCCGAGTCTGGCACAGCCAGCAGGGCGTCGCCGGCCGACGTGCCGCACGCGAGCGTTGCCGCGCCCGGCGGTAGGTCGTTGGTTGATCGCACAGTGTGTGCGACCGCTGAACCCCTGCCCGGCAAATACTCCCACCTGGCGCCGCGAACCTCTTACAGAGGAATGTGTCGCCCTTTATGCTAATCAGGTCGACTCATCCCTTTTGAGTCCTCCTGATCCCCTCACCCCGAGGAGGCCGTAGTGCCGGATTTCACCCTGGTAGCGCCCAAGTGCCGGCTGTGTTGCCGAGCGGCCGGCGCGCCCGCCTCCCGGGGCGGAGATCGGCCGAGGTGACGGATCTGAACAGGTCGGGCGATGTGCTGCGCCCGGATCCTGTGTCCGAGGGGTACGACGCCCCCCATGACGCGGGTTCCCTGGCGACACATGCACAGAACGCCGGACGGCAGCCAGCCCCGCAACGAAGTACCCAGCCGCCACATGGCGAGCAACAACGGCCGCGCCGCCACCCGCCCGCCGCGCATACCCCCCGCCCGGTCCGGCTCGGCCGAGGTGACCGAGGTTCTCGGGGTACAGCCGGCCAGCGCGCCGCCCGTCATGGAGGAGACGGTCGAGACTCAGTGCGTTGCCGACGCAGAAGCAACCGCAGTCCACCACGGCCGCTCCCGCGTACCCGAGTCGGCCCGCTCCCGACGACGCGGCGGCCGAGGTCTGGGCGCTGGTCGAGCGGGCGCAGGCCGGCGAACCCGAAGCGTTCGGGCTCATCTACGACCGGTACCTCGACACCGTCTTCCGGTTCATCTACTTCCGCGTGGGCAACCGGCCGCTGGCCGAGGACCTCACCGCGGACACCTTCCTGCGCGCGCTCAAACGCATCGGCAGCTTCACATGGCAGGGGCGCGACCTCGGCGCATGGCTGGTGACGATCGCCCGGAACCTGGTCGCGGATCACTTCAAGTCAGGCCGCTACCGCCTCGAGGTGACCACCGGTGACGTCCTCGACGCCGACCGGGAGGACCGCGGTCCTGAGGGCAGCCCGGAGCTCGCGGTCGTCGACCACATCACGAACGTCGCCCTGTTGACCGCCGTCCGGCAACTCAATCCGGAGCAGCAGGAGTGCATTGTGCTGCGGTTTCTGCACGGGTTCTCGGTTGCCGAGACCGCCCAGGCGATGGGCAAGAACGAGGGCGCGATCAAGGCGCTGCAGTACCGGGCGGTCCGAGCGTTGCACCGTCTGTTGCCGGAGGGCTTCCAACCGTGATCGCTCGCCAGCAGAACTGTGGCCCGTACCACTGCCTGGTATCGGCGAGTCCCGTCACCCTCTGTGTGTCGGATGCGTTACAAGGACAACGGTACGTGTCGATCGCGGTGCCGAGGGGAGGGAGTAGATGAGCCTGTCCAGGTCCGATCGCAAACGGGTCGAGCGATTCGCGGAATTCGTCGACTCCGCCACCGGCCCGCGCACCCACCGGCGGACCAGCGTGGACGACGAGCTCGCCCCGTTGACCCGGCTGCCGCGTCGACTCCCCTGCGCCCCGAGCGACCTGGCGCCAGATTCTGACTTCACGGGCGGCCCTGCGCAGCTTCCTCGTCGCCACCGCACAGCGCGACGGCATCGGGGCCACCGCCTCCCCGCCACCCGAACTGCCGCCGCGACGGCATCGACACCGCCGCCTGGCAGGCGGTCAAACCCAGCGACGCCGCCCTCGCGCGGCAAGACCCAGCCGGTCCGGCAGCTCTCCGATCGCGGAACCGGCCGACCCGATTGGCCGTCCTGATCGGCGTCGCCGCCGGCGCCATCGTGCTGTCCGGGGTCTCCGCCGCCAGCACCGGCGCGCTACCGGGACCCGCTGTACTCGGTGAAGCGGTCGACCGAGCGGGCCCAGCTCGCCCTGGCCGGCTCCGACGCCAGCCGCGGCAAGCTGTACCTCGAGTTCGCCCGCGGCCGGCTGGCCGAGGCCGCCAAGGTCGATCCGAGTCTGCTCACCGATGTGCTGAGCGACATGGACGACGAAACGAGTGTCGGGGCGTCTGCTGCTGCTCGGCACGGCGGTGGCCAGCGGCGACCGGAGCGCGCTGAGCTCCGTGACCACCTTCGTGAAACAGCAGCTGGCGGCGCTTCGTACGCTGCGGGGTGGCCCGGCCGAGCATGCCGTAGCCGCATCAATGGACCTGCTCGACGCTGTCGCGAACCGGCTCACGGAGATCAACGCGGCCATCGCCAAGGGGTGCTCCTTCCCCACCGTCGACCGGTATGGCCCGGTCCCGGTCAGCACCTGCTGATCCCCGCCCCCGTTAGGCTTCGGGTGACCTCCGATTCCGGAGCCTGCGGCGGGAGGAGTTCACCGTGACCCAGACATCCGGCGGTCGCCTGCATCTTCGGCGGCGCCGCCTCGACCCGGCACCGGGAGCGGTCGCCGACGCCGAGCTTATGCACGCCGGCCAGGCGGCCTCCGAGCTCGAAGCCGCCCTCGCCGTACCCCCCGACCCCACCGGCGGCCGGGTTCTTCGACGTCGACAACACGATGATGCAGGGCGCGTCGATCTACTACCTGGCCCGCGGACTGGCCGCGCGGCACTACTTCACCACCGGTGACCTGCTCCGCTTCGGCATGCGCCAGCTCAGTTCCGGGTGCTGGCCGCCGAGGACCGTGACGACCTGTCCAGCGCCCGGGAGACGGCCCTCGCCTTCGTGGCCGGCCGCCGGGTCGAGGAACTGCGCACGCTCAGCGAGGAGATCTTCGACGAGCTGATGGCCGACCGGATCTGGTCCGGCACCGCATGCGCTGGCCCGCCTCCACCTCGAAGCCGGCCAGCGGGTCTGGCTCGTCACCGCCGCACCGGTCGAACTCGGCGCCGTCATCGCGCGCCGGCTCGGTCTCGACCGGCGCCATCGGCACGGTCGCCGAGATCGTCGACGGTGTCTACACCGGACGGTTGGTCGGCGAGATGATGCACGGCCCGGCCAAGGCCGCCGCCATCACCGCGCTGGCCGAGAAGGAGGGCCTCGACCTGACCCGCTGCGCCGCGTACAGCGACTCGGTCAACGACCTGCCGATGCTGTCGGCAGTCGGCCGGCCCGTCGCCGTGAACCCCGACGCCGCCCTACGCCGGGCCGCCCGCGAACGACGGCTGGGAGATCCGCGACTTCCGGACCGGGCGTCAAGGCCGCGAAGGTCGCCGTGCCGGCCGCCCTCGGTGTCGGCGTCGCGGCCGGAGCGGTAGCCGCAGCGGTCGCGCTCAACCGCCGCGGCGCCTTCCGGGTGCTGCGCCGCCATGGAACCCTCGAAGGAGCCCGCCCCGTCCGCCGCGACAACCTCTGACAACGCCCCCACTGTCCCACGCCGGGGCCGCCGGCACGACGGCGCGCCCGTCACCCCCACCTCGCCGCACACCCAGGCATTCGACGGGGTCAGGGGTCAGCTGAAGGGGTCAGGGCGGCGCTCGAGCAAGCTGTGCAGGGTCTGCTGGATGGTCTCGCGTACCTGGTCGGCGAGGTTGAACACGACGATCGGGTCGTCGACCTCGTCGGCGTACGCCGTGGTGTCGATCGGCTTGCCGAACTCGATCAGCCACTTGCTCGGCAACGGCAGCATGCCGAGCGGACCGAGCCACGGGAACAGCGGCGTCAACGGTACGTACGGGCAGTCCGGTCACCCGGGCCAGCGGCTTCACGTTGGCCAGGATCGGGTAGATCTCCTCCGCCCCGACGATGGCGGCCGGGACGATCGGGGTACCCGTGCGCAGGGCCGCTGAGACGAAGCCGCCCCGGCCGAAGCGCTGCAGCTTGTACCGCTCGTGGTACGGCTTGCCGATGCCCTTGAAGCCCTCGGGGAACACGCCGACGTACTCGCCGTTGCGCATCAGCCGCTCGGCGTCGGGGTTGCAGGCCAGCGTGCTGCCGGTCTTGCGGGCCAGTTCGGAGACCACGGGCAGCCGGAACACGAGGTCGGCTCCGAGCAGGCGCAGGTGTCGGCGCAGTGGTGTCTCGTCGTGCACGGCCAGGGAGAGCATGAGCGCGTCCACCGGGACGGTGCCGGAGTGGTTGGCCACGATCAGAGCCGCCACGGTCGAGGGGCAGGTGCTCGATGCCGGTCGTCTCCACCCGGAAGTAGCGCCGGTACATCAGCCGGCACAGCGGATGGATCAACGCACTGGTCAGGTCCGGGTCGAAGCCGAACTCGTCAACGTCGTACTGGCCGGTCATCCGCCGGCGCAGGAACCCGAGCGCGTCGGCCACCCGACGATCCCAGGCATCGGGCTCGCGCTCGTCGGGTCGGGGATCCGCGACTCGAGGCTTGGACCGACGGCCGGGGACGTGCCCGTTGACGGAGCGACCGTTGACCGACGCGTGCCCGTTGAGCCCCTTGGCGGGGGCCAGCGTGCCGGTGCGGCGGCGGGGTCGGGGTTCAGTCATGGGCGGGCTCCCGGCCGACCAGGCCCCGCGCGGCAGCGCGGACGGCCCGGATGCCGCCGAGCAGCATGTTCTGGGCGGCGGTGACGGTGTCCGGCCGGACCAGGGCGAAGCTGCCCGGACCGTTGAGGTGCCGTCCGCGGATCATCTCGTCGAACGCGGCCTCGGTACTGCGTGGGGTGAACCCGAACTCCGACACCAGCCGGCTCGTGTCCACGACGCGGCCGTGCACGAACAGCTCCAACTGGTCGAGATTGAAGTCGCCGATCCCGGAGGCCTTGACGAAGGCGGCGAAGGCCGACATGCCCGGCTCGACCACGGGCATACCGATGCGCCCGGCCCGGCGGACCGCCTGCGAGAGCACGATGACGCCCGGTCCCGCGACGTTGTACGTACCCCTGTGGTCCTCGACCACCGACCGCACCAGAACTTCGAGCGCGTCATCGATATGGATGAACTGCAGCCGGGGGTCCCGTCCGAACACGGTCGGCACGACCGGCAACGCGAAGTACCGGGTGAGGGTGGTGTCGGCGTCAGGCCCGACAAACGGGGCCATGCGCAGTACGGTCGTCACCACGTCGGGGCGGCGCCGGGTGAATCCGCGCACGTACCCTTCGATCTCGATGATGTCCTTGGCGAAGCCACCGCGGGGCATCAGCGTGGGTGGCGTCGACTCCGTGAACACGCCCGGGTCACGAAACGAGGCGCCGTAGGCGGCCGTCGAGGACCGGACGACGAGCTTGCGCAGC
This sequence comes from uncultured Actinomycetota bacterium, assembly GCA_963803345.1. Classification (GTDB taxonomy): domain Bacteria; phylum Actinomycetota; class Actinomycetes; order Mycobacteriales; family Micromonosporaceae; genus CAWDLX01. The sequence continues at coordinate 244,663 of CAWDLX010000020.1, read as the reverse complement.
CGGGGAGCCGCCTGCGCGGCCGCCAGCAACTGCATGCTGCCGATGATGTTGTGTTCCTTCATCGCCGGACGGCCACCTCGGGCCGGGGTGGACAGCACACCCATGTGCGCGACGGCATCGACGCCCCGATCGGCGATCGTCGCCAACAGGCCACGGGCGTCGGCCGTGAGCACCTCCACCCGTCCGGCGAGCAGCCCGGCCAGCTCGGTGTGTGGCGCGGCTATGTCCACGCCGATCACCGACCTCACGTCGGGGTGGTCAGCCAGTCGAGCGGCCAGGTGGGCGCCGAGGTACCGGCCCACGCCGGTCACCAGGACGTTCACCTCACGCCTCCTCCCCCGGGTCCGGCGATGAAAGGCTCCGCGGCCGCGAGCCCGGGGATCGGTTACTTGCCGAGGCGGCGACGCTGGACGCGGGTCTTGCGCAGCAGCTTGCGGTGTTTCTTCTTGGCCATACGCTTGCGGCGCTTCTTGACCACGGAGCCCATACGGCAGTCTCCTCAAACGGGTGAGCATGGCTTGACGGACCGGCCGGTCGCACGGAGTCCTGTCCTGTCTGGATCAGCGCGACCAGCGGGCCGCACATCGGAGTCCAGACTAGCCTGGCCATGCCGAGGAGCGTTAATCGGAGCCGCCGGGGCACGGCTGGCCCCTTGGCCGGCCGTACCACGGCGTCCCGGCTAAGCCGATTCCGCGAACGCGTCCCGGATATAGTCGTTGACCGCCCTCTCGGGCACCCGGAACGACCGCCCCACCCGAACGGCGGTCAATTCACCGGTGTGCACCAAGCGGTACACAGTCATCTTCGACACCCGCATCAGCGAAGCCACCTCAGCGACCGTCAGGAACTTGACCTCTGCCAACTTGCCCGCGGTCTGCGGTGATCCAGCCATGGCTCACCCCAACCCATCCCGGCGCGAAACGTCCCATTCGACGGACGCGCGTGTTACTTGACAAAGGTACCGGTACGCGAGTATCCGGCGAGATGCCTTCGCGAAAGTTGATCGAATGCGTGACGCGGGCGCTACGCTGTGCCGCCCGGCGAGCACTCGGATAGCGCCTCCACAAAGGACTTCCGGACTGGCGGGCGCCGGCGCTGGCGGGTACCCCACCTCAGGAGTACGTATGATCGAGTCCGACTACTCGGTGCGTAGCGCGACCACGGGGTCCAGTCGTCCCGCCCGCAACGCCGGTACCACCCCGAAGATGATGCCGACCCCGGCCGAGACGCCGAAGGCGAGCACGACCGACCACCAGGTGACGGCCGCCGGTACCGGCGTCAACGCGCCCACCACGAGAGAGACCCCGATGCCCAGCCCGATGCCGACCAGCCCTCCGATCGTGGTGAGCAGGATCGCCTCGAGCAGGAACTGCACCCCGATATCGCGGGGCCTGGCGCCGACCGCCTTACGCAGGCCGATCTCCCTGGTCCGCTCGCGGACCGAGACCAACATGATGTTGGATACGCCGACCCCGCCGACCAGCAGCGAGATTCCAGCGATCGCGGCCAGCACACCGGTCAGGATGCCGAGTATGTCACCGAGCACGCCGAGAATCTGCTCCTGGGTCACGGCGCTGAACTCGGCGTCGGGGTGGCGCTCGTGCAGGACCCCGATGATCTTCTTACCGAGGGCGTCGATGCTGTCCCGGTCAGGCGCCTTCACCGCAAGTCCGTCGACGCGGTTGGTGTCGAAGACCCGCTGGGCGGTCGTGATCGGGATATGCACCTCGGCGTCCCGGTCCACGCCGAGGCTCTGTCCGAGCGGCGCGAATACGCCGATCACGCGGAACCGGACACCGGCCAGGGTGATCTGTGAGCCGACTGGATCTCTTTGCGGGAAAAGGGAATCAGCGATGGTCGCGCCGAGCACAGCGACCCGGCGGCCGGTGTCCACATCGGACCGGGTCAGGTAGGAGCCGCGGGCGAGCTCACGCACGAAGACCTTTGGCGTGGTCTCCAGCACCCCGTCGATGGTGGCGAACCGGCTGCGGTCGCCGGCCCGTACCGTCTCGCCCGACGTGGTGGTCACGGCCACCCGGTTGCGATCGCCGACCACCCGGGTCACCGCGTCCACATCGTCCAGTCGCAGCCGGGACACCGTCGGAGCCGAGCCGAAGCTGACCTCGCCCGGCACGATCAGCAGCAGGTTGCTGCCCAGTCCCTCGACCTGCTGCTCCACGGTGTTCTTGGCTCCGGTACCGATGGCGACCAGGATCACCACCGCGCCGACCCCGATGATCACGCCGAGCATGGTGAGCCCACTGCGCAGACGGCTGGCGCGCAGCGCGTCCAGCGCGACCCGCCAAGCCTCGCCGAGACTCATCCGCCCTCTGCCAAGGACCGCTCGATGAGGCCGTCGCGCATGGTGATCCGTCGTCGGGCGCGTGCGGCGACGTTGGCATCGTGGGTGACGATCACGAGCGCCACTCCACGCTCCGTATTCAGCGTCTCGAGCAGGTCCAGCACGGCCTCGCCGGAGCGGCTGTCCAGATTCCCGGTCGGCTCGTCGGCCAGCAGCACCGACGGATCAGTCACCAACGCCCGGGCGATGGCGACCCGCTGCTGCTCCCCACCGGAGAGTTGACCGGGCCGGTGGTCGACCCGATGGGCCAGCCCGACCAGTTCGAGCATGGCCCGGGCCCGCCGGCGGCGCTCAGCCCGCCGGACGCCCCGGTAGATCAGCGGCAGGCCGACGTTGTCCAGCGCCGTCGTGCGGGCCAGGAGATGGAAGCTCTGGAACACGAACCCGATGACCTCGTTGCGCAGCCGGGCCAGGTCGGCCGGTGAAAGGCTCGCGACGTCCCGACCACCGAGGAGCAGTTGGCCACTGGTGGGCCGGTCCAGCCCGCCGAGCAGGTGCATGAGGGTCGACTTGCCCGATCCGGACGGCCCGACGATGGCCAGGTAGTCGCCGGGTTCGATGGTCAACGACACCCCGCGCAGGGCCGGCACGCTCACCCCGTCGAGGTCGTAGGACCGGGTGACGTCCGTGACGGCTGCCGGCGCCGTCATGGCGCCAACCTCCCCCGGGTCGCTGACACCGGCTTGTCGCACCGGGTCACGTCACATCGTCGCCGGCATTGACCTTGTCGGCACCAGCCACCACGACCCGCTGGCCGGGTTCGAGACCCTGGGTGACCGCCACCACGTCCTCGCCCTGGACACCCAGCGTGACCGGTTGGCGCACCGCCCTGCCGTCGGCTCCGACCAGCCAGACCGCGGTGCCGTTGTCCGCGCTGAAGACGGCCGATGCCGGTACCGAGATGGCGTTGTCGGCGGTGCGTACCTTGAGATGGGCCACCGCGCTCATACCGGGTCGAGGGGTCGGCGGCGGCTCGGCGCCGGACGCGGTCGGCATGAAGGTCAGGCGGATCCGGTAGGCCACGCCGCCGCGAGCCGACTGGGTCGGCAGCACGTCGATGGTGCGCACGGTCGCCTCGTACGTCCGGCCGGGCGCGGCATCGAGCTCCACATCGGCCTGACACGCCGACGGAGACAAGCAGGACATCGGTTTCGTCGACCGCGCCGACCAGACCGATCTGCGATACGTCGACGATGGTGACGATCGGCGTGCCGGCGCTGACCCGGTCGCCGACCGCGACCACGTCGTCGACGCCGGCCGGGGTCGGATTCCCCGAGGTCGAGCCCGCGGCGGCCGGCAGTGACCCACCGGTGCCGGCCGAGCTGAGCAGTTCGCTCAGCGCGTCACCGCCACCGGCCGTGGTCGGGCCGGAGATCTGCACCACGCCGGCGATCGGCGCCCGCAGCGTCAGCGCGTCCACATTGGACTTCGCCAGGTCGTACGCCGCTTTGGCCTGGGCGTGCTGGGCGGTGCCGAGCGAGGCGAGCCCGTCGGCGAGGTTGGCGATACCCCGCTGCACCTGGCTGAGGATCTGCCGGGACACCCGGGCGGCCTGTTCGTAGCGTTTCTGGGCGGCGTCGATCTCGGCCAGCAGCGCGGTCCGGACATCGGGGTCGACCACCCTGTCGGCCGCGGCCCGCGCCGCGGCCAGCGCGTCGGCCTCGGACGTGTCGAGGCTGGTCTGGGTGCTGACCAGATCGACGGTCGAGCCGCCGCCGACGTTGGCCGTGGCGGTCAGCGCGGCCCGGGCTTCGGCCAGCCGCTGGCGGGCGGCCGGTGAGTCGACAACCGCGAGCAGGGCGCCCTTGACCACGGTGGCGCCGGGCTCGACGTCGAGGGCGCTCAGCGTGCCGTCGGCGGGCGCGGTGAGAGTGGCGGCGGCCCGGGCGGTGACCGACGCGGGGACATCGACAACCTCGGTGACGGTCGAACGCCGGACGAGATCGGTGCGCACGCCCGCGTCAGCGGACGTACAGGAGGCGGCGGAGGTCAGGACCGCACCGATGACGAGGGCGGCCAAAGCGAGGGGGGCTCGGCGCACCCGCGAAGTCTACGAGCCTCGCCTAGGCCGACTTCACCTGGTCGCGGACGTACCTCGCGCAGTCGGTCCGGACCGTCGACCAGGGCACACCCAGGGCGGCCATCGAGGCCTGCTCGACCGAGTCGTCCGCATGCACGACCTTGCCCCAGAAGTCCAGCATCGTGTCCCTGCCATACTTCTCGGCGATGCGCCGCACGGACAGGTACGCCACGCCGTACTTGCCGCCGGCCTCGATCTGGTTGGCGTTCTGCCCTGGCGGCGCTTACGGCCGGATCGCCGTTCCACTTGGTCCGAACCCACTCGGTGGTCGCGTCCCGGCCGTCGTAGTTGCGGAACGCGACGCCGAGGTGCGACGCGTATTCGGCGACCCCCTCGATCAGCCACCAGGCGTTGACGGTGGCGCCCTTGCGGGGACCGGCCAGTGTGGTCACGTGGGTCATCTCGTGGGTCAGCAGGATGGCAGATCCGACTGGGCGACGTACTCCGACCGGACCACGATCTCGGTCACGTTGCGGGCGACCGGCACGGACCACGCGGCGGCCCAGTCCGGCTCGTCCATGCCGTACCAGCGGTGCCAGTCATTCGAGCCGGCGAAGAAGATCACGTACCGGCTCGGTGCGGGCGCCCACTTCGCGAACATGTCCGAGATGGCGGCCGCCTTGTCGGCGGTCTGAGCCGCCTCGCTGACCCGCCACGCGTCCGCCTTGGTCGCGGCGACAACCACCCGGGTGCCCGTCTTCGCGGTCAACGGGTCGGTCTCGAAGGGCCTCGGACCGTAGTCGTCCGGGGTACTGGGGTCCAGTTTGGACAGTACGAGCCGGCCGTTGGCCACCGACCACCGGGTCGCTTCCCTGATCTCCGCCCGGGCACACGACTTCTCGCCGAAGCAGTAGTCGATGGTCATGGTGGCGGTCCAGATCTTGTCGCCGTCCGGGTGGAGCTCCCCGAGCGTCTGGTCCCACGTGCCCAGGCCCATCGCCCGAAGGTTGCCGAAGCGGGTCTTCAGCGAGGCGACAAGGGTGGCGTTGGTCTGGTCGGCGATGGCGACATAGGCGGCCTGGTCACCACGCATCAACGCACTGCCCTGCGCGGCCACCTCGTCGCGGGCCGCCTTGTGGGCCCACGTGCGCCATTCGGTCATGCGGCGCGTTGCGCCGGTGGCGGCGAGGGCGATGCCGGGCAGAGCGCCGGGCCCGTTCCAGGTGGCCGCCGTGGCGTTGCCGACCAGAGCACCGGCCAGGAGCCCGCCACCCGCTGAGGTCGTGCCGACCATCAGCAGGACCACGGCCAGGATGGACCAGCGCAGCCAGCCCGGCCGGGAAGGCCGAGCCGCTGGTGCCGGGTACAGATAGTCAGGCTGCGGCGGGTAGCCGTATCCCGGCGGGCCGGACATGGGGTAGGGCAGGCCGTACGCCGGGGCCGAGACGACGGGAACCGCTGATGTGACCTGGTAGACCGGGTAGACCGGCGGCGCCGGGGGCACGACCGGGCCGGGCTGCACCGGGATACCGGGATATACGGGGACGCCGGAATGTACGGGGGGGCCGGGATGTACGGGGGGGCCGGGATGTACGGGGGGCACGGCGGTCAGCGGAGCCGTCGGCTCGATCGCGGCGGCCGGCCGGCTGACCGCGACCGGGTCGCCGACCGCGGCCCGGATCACCGGTGGCGCGACCACGACGTGGGGGCTCACCTGCACCGGTACCTGAGCGGTGCCGACGATCGTCGGGGCGATCCGGGGTGGCCGGGTGACGCTGATCGTGGACGGCGGGGTCAGCTCGCGAGGGGCGGCCCGGATCAGGGGCCGCAGACACCGGTGGGTTCGCCCACGGGCCGGCTGGCGCAGGCGGCTCAGGGTTCTCCTCGCCGTCGTTGTCTGCGGTGCTCACCGGCGGAACTCTAGCCCACCCCGTCGATGCGCGCGGACCAGGTTTACCCGCGACTCGCCAGGGCGCGTGCGAAGAACGCCACATTGGCCGGGCGCTCGGCCAGCCGGCGCATGAGGTACCCGTACCACTGACCGCCGTAGGGCACGTAGACGCGCACCGTGTACCCCGCGTCGATCAGGCGGCGCTGCTCCTCGGGACGGATGCCGTAGAGCATCTGGAACTCGAAGGTGTCCGAGGTGCGGTCGAACCACCTCGCCCGGTCCTCCGCGATGGCGATCAACCGTGGGTCGTGCGTCGCCAGCATCGGGTAGCCCCGGCCGGACATGAGGATGCTCATGCACCGCGCGTATGACTTGTCCACCTCGAGCCGGCCGGGGAAGGCGACCGATTCCGGCTCGGCGTAGGCGCCCTTGCACAGCCGGACCCGCGAGCCGGCCGCGACCAGTTCCCGACAGTCGCCCTCGGTGCGGCGCAGGTACGCCTGCAGCACCGCGCCCGTCGTCGGGAAGTCGACGCGCAGGCGGGACAGGATGTCCAGGGTCGAATCGGTGGTGGTGTGGTCCTCCATGTCGATCGTGACCGTGGTGCCCGCTTCGGAGGCGGCCGCGCAGATCGCGTGGGCGTTGTCGTAGGCGAGCTTGTCATCCAGGCGCTGGCCCAGCGCGGAGAGTTTGACGCTCACCTCGGCGGCCGGGGTCAGCTCGTCGGACGACAACGCGGCCAGCAGGCGGAGATACTCGTCGCGGGTGGCGGCGGCCTGATCCGGGGTCAGCGTGTCCTCGCCGAGGTGGTCGAGGGTCACGGCGGCGCCGTGGGCGGTCAGTTCACCGGTCACCCGCAACGCGTCAGCGGTGGTGGTGCCGGCCACGAAACGACGGACGACATCCCGGGTCAGGGGTGCCGTCTCGACCAGACGCTCGACCCGGGGTGACCGGGCAGCCGCCAGAATGATCGCTCGGAGCATGGCCAGAGCGTAGCGTGAGCCCCAAGACGAGGAGTTCTCGCGACCGCCAAGATCGTCACATGTCACCCGGTTTGTGCGACTCGGAAATGACCATGCGCGCTCCACTCGCTCCGGAAACCGCCGCCGACTACCTTTGACCCCGTGAACTTCGACGAGTACGCCCGGACCGCGGTCGACCTGGTAAACGCGCAGGTCGAGACGGTCGACCAGCTACGGCAGCTCTACGGACCGGACAGCTGGCAAGCGGCCGAGGTCAATGAGCGTGACGTGACGACACTGCGCCGGGGAGCCAAGCGCCTCCGCGAGATCTTCGAGCACGGTTCGGCCGGCCGTGACAACGCGGCCGTCGATGCCCTGAACCTGCTGCTCGAGGCGCATCCGGTGCAGCCGCGCATCTCCGCCCACAAGGTCGAGGACTGGCATATGCACGTGACCGGTCGCGGCTCGAGCGTGGCCGCCGAGCACATGGCCGGGGCGGTCTGGGGCCTGGCTGTGTGGCTGTGCGAGTACGGCAGCTCGCGCTTCGGTGTCTGCGCCGACGAGCGCTGCGGCAACGTCTACCTCGACACCTCGTCGAACTCCTGCCGTCGGTTCTGCTCGGAGCGCTGCGCCACACGCTCGCACGTCGCCGCCCACCGGGCGCGCAAACGGGCGGCCGAAGCCGACCTGCTGCCCACACCGGCCACGCCCTCCACAGTGGACGTGCTCGACAAGACCGAGCTCGACACAGCTGAGATGGCCTCGGTCTAGCCGGGCTCAGGTGGCCGTCGCCACGTCGGAGTCCACAGTGGAGGACTCGAGATGGCGGCGGGCGAAGGCGAGCGCGGCGGCCAGGTCGGCTTGGCGGTCCGCCCGGGAGCGGGACCGGCGGGTGGACACCTCGACCGTCACGCTGCCGGTCCAGCCGCGGTCGACCAGGGACTCGAGCAGCCAGGCGCAGGGCTGGTTGCCCCGCCCCGGCACCAGGTGCTCGTCGCGCCCTTCGCCCGTACCGTCACCGAGATGCACATGGACCAACCGGTCGCCCATGGCCGCGGCCATCTCCCGGGCATCGCAACGCGCGGCAGAGCAATGCGAAAGGTCCAACGTGTACCCCGGGAAGTCGCCCTTGGTGGGATCCCAGTCCGGCGCGTACGGCACGAACTCGCGCCCGCCCACCCGCACGGCGTACATGTTCTCCACCGCGAAGGAGATCGCCGGGTACTCCCGATCCAGCTCCCGCAGCATGTCGGTGAAGCCACGGGTGTACTCACGCTGCCAGGTGAAGGGCGGGTGGACCACGACCGTCGTCGCGCCGAGGTCGGCGGCCAGCTCAGCCGAGCGCCGCAACCGGGCTGCCGGGTCGGTGCTCCAGACGCGCTGGGTCACCAGGAGACACGGGGCGTGCACGGCGCCGACCGGCATCCGGTAGTGCTTGGCCAGCCCACGCAGCGCCGACACGTCCTGGCTCACCGGATCGGTCCAGACCATGACCTCGACGCCGTCGTAGCCCAACGTGGCCGCCATCTCGAAGGCGGCTGAGGTCGGTTCGGGGAACACCGACGAGGTCGACAGGAGCACCGGTACGCGCGGAGATGTCACTCGTCCCAGACTACCGCTCACTTCCCCTCGGCGAGTGTGTCGAGCCGGCGGAGGATGACGCCCTCGCGCAGAGCCCATGGACAGAGGTCCACCCGGTCGAGGCCGAGCCGCCGCATGGTCGCCTCGGCCACGGTGGCCCCGGCCAGGAGCTGGCGGGCGCGGGCAGCGCTCACCCCGTCCATCTCGCCCAACGCCTCGGACGAGATGTGCCGGATGAAGCCGACCACCTGGTGGAGCCCGGTCAGGGTGAGCGAACGGGGGGCACGGATACCGGCTTCGGACGGGGCCGCCCCGGCCAACCGGGCCAGGGTGCGGAAGGTCTTCGAGGTGGCGGCCACCCGGTCGAAGCCGATGGCATCCACCTTCGTCAGTTGCCGGTCGGCGTACTCGCGCAGCGCGTCGACCTCGCTGGACGGTGGCGGGTCGGCGGTGAAGCGTTCGCGGGTCAGCCGTCCGGCGCCCAGCGGCAGGGACAGCGCCACCTCAGGCTCCTCGTCGATGCCGGCCGCGATCTCGAGCGAGCCGCCGCCGATGTCCAGCACCAGCAGCCGACCGGCCGACCAGCCGAACCACCGGCGTACCGCGAGGAACGTCATGCGCGCTTCGTCCTTGCCGGCCAGCAGCTGTAGATGTACCCCGGTCTCCTGCCGGACCCGGGCCAGCACCTTGGCCGAGTTGCTGGCGTCGCGCAGCGCAGACGTGGCGAACGCGAGCATCTCCCGTGCGTCGTGGTCGCCGGCCGCTTTTCGGGCCGACCGCACCGCCACGATCAGATCACCGGCGACATCGTCGGAAATGCGCCCGTGCGGACCGATCCGCTCGGCCAGGCGCAGTGCGGTCTTCTCGGAGTACGCCGGCCAGGGGTGGGCACCGCGATGGGCGTCCACGACAAGCAGGTGGACCGTGTTGGAACCAACGTCCAGGACACCGAGTCTCATCCGAAGAGCCTATGCGTGCCACGGGTGTTACGTCGGCTCACGCGGCGTACCCTAGCCAGATGACCAGCCGCCGCAGTGTGCGCCGCCGGGAGCTCCCCCTGCTGCAGATCCAGGTCGACGATCCGGCCGACCCGCGCAGCCGCGAGGTCCCACTCGACTATCCGCGCGACTGGATCGAGTTCACCGACCCGGGCAATTCCGATCATGTGATCCGGGCCGATCTGACCTGGCTGCTGTCGCGGTGGACGTGCATCTTCGGCCGTGGCTGCCACGGCATCGTCGAGGGCCGCGCCGCTGACGGGTGCTGCTCGCACGGGGCGTTCTTCACCGATGAGGACGACGAGAAGCGGACCAAGGCGGCGGCCAACCTGCTCACTCCGCAGACGTGGCAGCACTACCGGCGCGGCTTCAAGCACTACACCGAAATGGACACTGTGGACGGTGAGACGCCGGCCCGCCGCACGGCCACCCGGCCGGACGGCCCGTGCGTGTTCCTCAATGACCCGGACTTCCCGGGCGGCGGTGGCTGCGCCCTGCACGCCCAGGCTTTGCGCGACGGGCGGCACCCGCTGGAGTACAAGCCCGACGTGTGCTGGCAGTTGCCGGTCCGCCGCGACCAGGATTGGACCAAGCGCGGCCGGACGGCTCGAAGATCCTGGTCACCGTGCTGGCCGAGTTCGACCGGCGCGGCTGGGGCGAGGGCGGGCACGACCTGCACTGGTGGTGCACCTCCTCCCCGGACGCCCATGTCGGCACCGAAGCCATGTACCTGTCGTACGGGCCGGAACTCATCGCCCTGATCGGAGAGAAGGCCTACGACGCGCTGGTCGAGCTGTGCCGGGCTCGCGAGGCGTCCGGCCCGTTCGCCCAGCACCCCGCCACCGTCGCGGCTCAGGGCTCGAACTTGTAGCCCAGGCCGCGCACGGTCACGATGTAGCGCGGCACCGACGGCTCCGGTTCGACCTTGGCCCGCAGCCGCTTCACGTGGACGTCGAGGGTCTTGGTGTCGCCCACGTAGTCCGCGCCCCAGACCCGGTCGATGAGCTGTCCGCGGGTCAGCACCCGGCCGGCGTTGCGCAGCAGCAGCTCGAGCAGCTCGAACTCCTTGAGCGGCAACGCGACCGACTCGCCGCTGACCGTCACCACGTGCCGCTCCACGTCCATCCGGACCGGCCCCGCCGCCAATGTCGGCGTAATCACCTCGGCCTGCTCGGCGGCGTTGCGGCGCAGGACGGCCCGCACCCGGGCCACCAGCTCGCGGGGCGAGTACGGCTTGGTGATGTAGTCGTCGGCCCCGATCTCCAGTCCCACGACCTTGTCGATCTCGCTGTCCCGGGCGGTGACCATGATGATGGGTACGTGCGACTTCTGGCGTAACTGGCGGCAGACCTCGGTCCCCGACATCTCCGGCAGCATCAGATCGAGCAGGACGATGTCGGCGCCGTTGCGATCGAACTCGGTCAGTGCACCGGTGCCGGTGGTCGACACCGCGACCTCGAAACCCTCCTTGCGCAGCATGTAGGAGAGCGCGTCGGAGAACGACTCCTCGTCCTCGACCACTAGTACCCGGGCCACTGACACTCCTTTGTGGACACGTTTCTCACGTTACGTCTGAACCTTCCGAGTCGATCTCAACCCCGGGTGGCAGCGGCAGCGCGGCCTCCGGCGGTCGTACCGGCAACCGCAAAGTGAACGTCGACCCCTGACCCTGGGTCGACTCCACGTCGACCCGGCCGGCGTGGTTCACCGCGATGTGCTTGACGATGGCCAGCCCGAGACCAGTCCCGCCGGTTTCGCGCGAGCGGGCGAGGTCGGCGCGGTAGAACCGCTCGAAGATCCGGTCGAGGTCCTCGGCGGCGATGCCGATGCCCTGGTCGATGACCGCGATGTCAACCATCTCGCCGTTGACCCGGCTGTCGAGGGTGACCTTCGTCTCCTCGCAGCTGTAGGCGATCGCGTTCTCGACCAGATTGGCCACGGCGGTGACCAACTGCCCCTCGTTGCCGTACACCACCAGCCCCCGTTCCCCGGCGAAGTGCACGTCGATGTTCTTGGCGGCGGCCGCGGTGCGGGTACGGTCGACCACCTCGTTGATGATCCGGTCGACCGCCACCGGCAGCGGTGCGGGCAGCGGTTCTGCTCCCTGCAGCCGGGACAGTTCGAGCAGCTCCTTCACCAGCCTGCCGAGCCGCTGCGACTCATGGTGGATGCGCTCGGCGAACCGGCGCGACGCCTCGGGGTCGTCGGAGGCGTCGAGCAGCGTCTCGGCCAGCAGCGCCAGCGCGCCGACCGGCGTCTTCAGCTCGTGGCTGACATTGGCGACGAAGTCGCGGCGCACCCGGGCCACCCGGTGCGCCTCGGTCACATCGGAGGCCTCGATCGCCACGTGGCCGGGCGGGTAGTCCGGCCCTGACAGCGGCACCACCCGGATCCGCACTCCCAGCGGTTCGCCGGTCGAGGGGTCCCGACCGCCCCGGGGCAGGTCAAGCTCGACCTCACGCCGGGCGCCGCTGCGCCTCACCTGGCCGGCCAGCGTACGGATCACGGTGTGCACATGCTGCCCCTCGCGCACCAGGCCCAGCTCGACCGCGGCCGGATTGGCCAGGACCGGATGGTCGGCGGCGTCGAGCACCAGCACACCGACCCGCAGTGACGCCAGCGCGTCGGCGGCCACCCGGGCCCCCGACCCGGACACCCGGCCCGGCCTGCGGGGCCAACCCCTGGTCGTTGACCACTCCACGCCGCCGATGGTAGGCGGCGGGTGAACCAGTTGACTCCGGCGAGTCCTGCAAAACGGTCGGTGGACGCCTGATGTTCATTCTTCGGCACGTTGCCGTTCACCGGAGTTCACTCTCGCGCTGCCGCGCCGCGCGTACCTTGTGCGGAAGTTCCTGACCCGAGGGAGTGACATGCGCACGGAGTTCCACGCCGACCTCGCCGAGGTCAATGGCCTGCTCGTCGCCATGGCCGACGAGGTGCGGGCGGCGATGCGGCGCGCCACCACGGCACTGCTCGAAGCGGACAAAGCGCTGGCCGAGGGCGTCGTCACGGGTGACGCGGCGGTCAACGAGCTGCACCATGAGGTGGAGGAGAAGGTGTACGGCCTGCTCGCCCGGCAGGCACCGGTCGCCTCCGACCTGCGGCTCGTGGTCACCGCCCTGCACATCGGCGTCGGATTTCGAGCGGATGGGCGACCTGGCCAAGCACGTCGCCAAGACATCCCTGCGTCGCCACCCCGCACACGCCGTACCCGACGAGCTCGCCCCCGTGATCCGCGACATGGCGGACGTGGCCGACCGGATCGCGGGCAAGATCGGGCTGGTCCTGGCCAACCCCGATGCCGGTACCGCCGCTGAGCTGGAGACCGACGACGACGCCATGGACGAGCTGCACAAGGGACTGTTCGTGGTCCTGCTCGGGGCCGCCTGGCGCCACGGCGTGGAGTCGGCCATCGACGGCGCCCTGCTCGGTCGGTTCTACGAGCGCTTCGCCGACCACGCGGTCAACGCCGGGCACCGCATGTTCTTCCTGGTCACCGGCGAGCAGATGCCCTGAGCCGCGATCAACGCCCCTGGTTGGCGACGGCCGCGGCCGCCTCGGCGGCCGCCTGCGGGTCCAGGTACTCGCCGCCCCCGACCAGCGGGCGTAGCGTCACCGGGTCGAGGTCGTACCGCAGCGGCATGCCGGTCGGGATGTTCAGCCCGGCGATCGCCTCGTCGGAGACGCCGTCGAGGTGCTTGACCAGTGCCCGCAGCGAGTTGCCGTGCGCGGCCACCAGCACGGTCCGGCCGGCCAGCAGGTCGGGGACGATCGCGTCGTACCAGTACGGCAGGGCGCGGTCCAGGACGTCCTTGAGGCACTCGGTACGCGGGCGCAGCTCGTCCGGAAGGCCGGTGTATCGGGGATCGTCGACCTGTGAGAACTCGTCGTCGTCGGCGATCGGCGGCGGCGGTACGTCGTAGGAGCGGCGCCAGAGCATGAACTGCTCCTCGCCGTACGTCTCGAGCGTCTGCTTCTTGTTCTTGCCCTGCAGCGCACCGTAGTGACGCTCGTTGAGCCGCCACGACCGGTGGACCGGGATCCAGTGCCGGTCGAGTGCGTGCAGGCTGATCTCGGCGGTGCGGATCGCGCGGCGCAGCACCGAGGTGTGCACGACATCGGGGAGCAGCCCGTGCTCGCGCATCAGGTCGCCGCCACGGCGGGCCTCGGCCTCGCCCGACGGCGGTCAGGTCGACGTCGACCCACCCGGTGAACAGGTTCTTCGCGTTCCACTCGCTCTCGCCGTGGCGGAGCATCACCAGCGTGCCGACCTCTCGCGTCATGCGCCTCATCCTCCCGTACCGCTCATCGGCGGCGGGTACGGGGGTGACCGTCGACACGTCGAAATCCGCTGTTCTCCCACCCGCGTCCGGGCCTAGGTTAGGTAAGGCATGAAATGGCCGGCAGGCATTACCGAGGAGGTCGGGATGCGGACCGCGCGGACGTCGGTCAAGGAAACGGCAGGTGGCCTGCCACGCAGCTTCTGGTACCTGTGGGGCACCACGCTGATCAACCGGCTCGGCTCGTTCGTCCTGATCCTGCTCGCCCTCTACCTGACCCAGGTGCGCGGCTTCACGCCCGCTCTCGCCGGCCTGGTCATCGGGCTGTGGGGCGCCGGCGGCGCCGCCGGCACCCTGCTCGGTGGTGTACTTGCCGACCGCTGGGGACGTAAGCCGACCTTCCTGACCGCGCTGTACATCGGCGCCGCCCTGATGCTGACCCTGGGCCTGGTGCGGGGTGGTGCGGTCACCGCGGTCACCGTGTTCTTCCTCGGTCTGGCCAGTGAGGCATCCCGGCCGGCGGTGGCGGCGCTGATGATCGACATCGTGCCCGAGCGGGACCGGCTGCGGGCGTTCTCGCTGTACTACTGGGTCATCAACCTGGGCTTCGCCTTCGCCGCGGTCATGGCCGGCTTCGTGGCCAGGGTCGACTTCCTGCTGCTGTTCATCATCGACGCCGCGACCACCGTGGCCGGTGCGACCCTGATCGCGGTCACTATTTCCGAGCCGGTACGGGCGGTCGCGCCGTCTCCATCCACCGGCCGGCCCACGGTCCCGCCGCCGGTGACAGTGCAGGTTCGGCCGGGACTGCGGGCGGTCTTCCGCGACCGGGTGTTCATGGCCTACGTGGGCGTCAACATCCTGATGTCACTGGTGTTCATGCAGCACATCTCGACTCTGCCGATCGCCATGGGCCGGGATGGGCTGTCGCCCTCGACCTTCGGCACCGTCATCGCCCTGAACGGCGTGCTGATCGTGGCCGGTCAGCTGTTCATGGGCCGGGTGCTGCGGCGGATGCGCCATGCCACCGCGCTGGCCATCGCCGCGCTGGTGGTCGGCGTGGGGTTCGGCTTGACCGCGTTCGCCCACACCGCCTGGCTGTACGGGGTCACCGTTGCGGTGTGGACGGTCGGCGAGATGCTCAACGCGCCGACCAACTCGGCCACCAACGCCGAACTCTCGCCGATGTCCATGCGCGGCCGGTACCAGGGCGTGTGTCGCTGTCCTGGTCGGCCGCCAGCTTCCTCGCGCCGATCCTCGGCGCCGCCGCGTTCCAGTACCTCGGCAACACCGCGTTATGGCTCGGCTGCTTCGTCCTGTCGACCGTCGTGGCCGGGCTGCACCTGCGCTCCGGAGGGTCACGGGAGCGCCGGGCGATCCAGATCCGCGGGGCCGAAGCTCCGGTCACCCTGGCCCGCGAACCAGCGCTGGCCCGGTCGTAGTGCCGCGGTCGGGGGCTCACGGGCACAGGGCTCAGTCCGGTGGGGTGGGGGCGGCGAAGTGGGCGAACGCCCTCAGGTTCTCGAGGGACTCCCCCCGCGACACCCGCCAGTCCCACTCACGCCGGATGGCCGAGCCGAAGCCGATCTCCAGCATGGTGTCGAACGATTCGTCGGCGTATGTCAGTACTGAACCGAGGAGCCGGTCGATCTCGTCGGCCGTGACCGCGGTCAGGGGCAACCGGCCCACCAGGTAGGTGTCCCCGACCTGGTCGGAGGCGAACGCCACGCCGTACAGGTCGGCGTTGCGCTGTAGTAGCCAGGCGAACAGCCGCTCCCGGTTCTCGTCCGGCGCTCGCATGACGAACGCCTCGATGCGCAGCGCGTGGTCACCGACGATGAGGTTGCACAGCGTCTGGAGCTTGTGCGTACCAGGCAGGCTGACAACGAACGCCGAGTCGCCGGTGCGTTCCCACTCGACGCCCTGATCGTCCAGAGTGGACCGGATCAGGCCGACGATGTCCGCCCGGCCTACCATGCGGATGCCCCGTCCAGTTCGAGTGGCGGCGCGCCCACCATGGCCTTGCTCCTGGTGCGGATGGTGGGCATGGCCGACTCCTGGGCGACGTGGTTGACCGCCACCGCCTCACGGTAGACGGCGATCAGCCCGGCCGCCGTACGCTCCCACGCGAACCCACGCGCGTGCTCAACCGCTCCGGCTGACAGACAGGCGCGCCGGTCCGGGGACGAGAGCAGGCCGCCGATCGTGGTCGCCCAGTCGCTCGGGTCGTGACTGTGCGATGAGGGCGCCGGAGACCCCGTCCCTGACGGCGGTCACCAGACCACCGACGGCGGCCGCGACAACCGGGGTGCCGCACGCCTGGGCCTCCAGCGCGACCAGTCCGAACGACTCATTGTGGCTCGGCACGGCGACCAGGTCGGCGGCCTGGTAGAGCGCGCGCAGGTCGGATCCGGCCAACGGCGGCAGGAAACGCACCGCGTCGGCGATCCCGAGCGATCCGGCCAGTTCCATCAGCGCCGTCGGCCGGTCGAGGCCGGAGCCGCTGGGTCCGCCGACCACGACCGCGGTGACGGTGGCCGCCAGCTCAGGCGAGTGCCGGCGCAGTTCGGCGACCGCGCGCAGCAGCACGTCAGGCGCCTTCAGCGGCTGGATCCGGCCGACGAACGCGATGATGTGGCCGTCCACGGGAAGGCCGAGCCGGCGGCGCGATCGCCCGGGTGTTACCAGCAATGGGCTGGAAGCGGTCCAGATCGACGCCTGGCTGGACGACGACGACCCGGCCGGGATCGGCGCCGTACAGCTCGACGAGCTCGCGAGCTTCGCTGGGAGTGTTCGCCACGAGCCGGTCGGACTCGGCGACCACCTGCTCCTCGCCGATGATGCGAGCCCGGGGCTCGGGCCGGTCACCGGCCGCCATCAGGGCGTTCTTGACCTTGGCCAGGGTGTGCGCGGTGTGCACCAGCGGTACGCCCCACCGGTCCTTGGCCAGCCAGCCGACCTGCCCGGACAGCCAGTAGTGGGAGTGGATCAGGTCGTAGAACCCGGGCGGCCGGGCGGCCTCGGCGCGCATGACGCCGTGGCTGAACGCGCACAGCTGGGCCGGCAGATCCTCCTTGGCCAGTCCCTCGAACGGCCCGGCGTTGACGTGACGTACGGTCACCCCGGGCGACATCTCCACCGATGACCGGCAGGTCACTCGAGGTGGCCCTCGGTGAAGATCTCCACCTCGACGCCGGCCCGGGCCAGCCGTTTCGCCACCTCGACGATGTAGACGTTCATACCGCCGGCGTCGCCGGCACCGGGCTGCTCGAGGGGCGACGTGTGCACCGAGAGCACCGCCACCCGGTTCACCCGGATCGGCCGCCGGAACGGCAATGCCCCGATGTCGTCCCCTGACCCCGTCCAGAGCGCCACGAGTGTCCCTTCCGTCCCACGCACCCACACAGCCGGCGCGGCCCCGAGAAGCACACCCCACGCCGACAACACATAACCCCGCATACCCCGTGCATCTTCCCGGGACGCGCATTCATTCAGTCCTGGCGTCGTCGCGTGCGAGGATCGCGGCGTGACCACACGAGCGAGAGGCGCGGCCGGTGGCCGTCGTCACGGGAGCGTCCAGCGGCATCGGGGCGGCTACCGCGCACCGGCTGGTCAAGGAGGGCTTCCATGTGGTCGCCGCCGCCCGGCGTACCGATCGGCTGACCCGCCTGGCCAACGAGATGGCCGGCCACGTGACCCCGGTGACCTGCGATGTCACCTCGGATTCCGACGTCGCCGGGCTGGCTCACGCGGTGGGCGAGCTGGCCGAACCGGTACGGCTGCTGGTCAACAACGCCGGCGGCGCGTTCGGGGCCGACCCGGTCGAGTCGGCCAGCATCGAGGACTGGCAGCGCATGTACGACGTGAACGTGCTCGGCACGCTGCGCGTGACCAAGGCGCTGCTGCCCGCTGCTCGAGAAGAGCGACGCCGGCACGATCGTGATCATGAGCTCCACCGCCGGCCTGATCGTCTACGAGGGCGGCGGCGGCTACGCGGCGGCCAAGCACGCACAGACCGCGCTGGCCGAGACGCTGCGGCTGGAGCTGAGCGGGCGGCCGATCCGGGTGGTGGAGATCGACCCCGGCATGGTGCGGACCGACGAGTTCGCGCTGGTCCGCTTCGGCGGCGATCGTCGACCGGGCGGCGGCCGTCTACGCCGGCGTGGCGGAGCCGCTGGTCGCCGACGACATCGCCGACTGCGTGGCCTGGGTGGCGACCCGGCCGCACCACGTCAACATCGACCGGCTGGTGGTCCGCCCGCTGGCCCAGGCCGCCCAGCACAAGGTGCACCGGGTCCTACCGTGACTGAGCGCCAGGAGCGAGCGCCAGCGAGCCCCGGCAGCTTGCGACGGTTTCCTGGCCGATCTTGTGCAGGGTTCGTGGCGGTATGACCAGGGTCGTCGGGGTTGCCACGCGAGGGACCACGAACCCGAACCGGCTGCGACGGGTCGACAACTGGCTGGTGGCTCATCTCGGGCCGCTCTGCGGGACGCCGACGACCCGCTGGTCGTCGACCTCGGCTACGGTGCGACGCCGATCACCGCGGTCGAGCTGCGCACCCGGCTGGCCGGGTGCGGCGCCGACGTCCGGGTGGCCGGGGTCGAGATCGACCCGGCCCGGGTCGGCGGCCGGCCGGCGGTGGCTCGACCCACCGTGGCTCACCTTCCTTCGCGGGCGGCTTCGAGCTGGCCGGGCTGCGTCCGGTGATCGTCCGGGCGCTCAACGTGCTCCGCCAGTACGCAGGAGGCAGACGTACGCCCGGGCATGGTCGACCGTGGCCGACCAGCTGACGCCGGACGGGGTGCTGGTCGACGGTACGTGTGACGAGCTGGGCCGGCTGGGCAGCTGGATCGTCGTCGGCGACGACGCGCAGCCCCGGAGTCTCACCCTGGCCGCGAACCTGCGCACGCTCGAGCGGCCCGCCGAGTTCGCCGAACGGCTGCCCAAGGCGCTGATCCACCGCAACGTGCCGGGCGAACCGGTGCACGCCCTGCTGGCGGACCTGGACCACGCCTGGCGGGCCGCCGCCCCGTATGCCCCGTTCGGTCCGCGGCAACGGTTCGCACAAGCGGTCGCCGCGACCCGGGTACGCGGGCTGGCCGATCCGGCCGAGCCGGCCCGCTGGCGTCGGGGCGAGCTGACCGCTGACCTGGCCGCCCGTCGGATTGCGTGCTCGCCCGGTCAGCGCGGCACGCTCGGTATGCTGGCCGCTGTTACGCATCCATGACACCAGGGAGTCACCCACATGCTTGCCCGGCTGCGGCAGACCCTGGGAAACGTCGGCCTCTACATCGCGCTGCAGAAGGGCATCGGGGCCGACCGCATCCGCTACCGCTGCCTGGACGAGGCGGAGCTCAAGCCGGGCGACCGGGTGCTGGACGTCGGCTGCGGTCCGGCGTACTACTTCGACCGGCTGCCCGAGGTCGACTACGTCGGCTTCGACACGTCTGCAGCCGTATGTCGACCTATGCCCGCAGGCACTTCGGCGACCGGGCCGACTTCCGCTGCGAGATCCTCACCGCCGACCACCTGCCCGAGCTGGGCCAGTTCGATGCCGTGCTCCTGTTCGGGCTGCTGCACCACCTCGACGATGGCCAGTGCGCCATCCTGCTCGACCTGGCCGCCCGGTCGCTGACCCCCGGCGGCCGGGTGGTCAGCTGCGACCCGGTACTGCACACGGACCAGAACCGCGTCTCGCGCTGGATGTCCGAGAACGACCGGGGCGAGCACGTACGTCGGCCCGAGGGCTACGACCGGCTGGCCCGTGCCTCGTTCGGCGAGCGGGACACGCGCCTCCTGGACACCCTGAGCCGGATCCCGACCAGCCATTACATGATGCGGCTGGCCGCGCCGCTGGTCGCCGTGGCCGACTGACGGCTACAGCTCGCAGTTGATCAGCACGGGCTCCGGGTGAAGTTGCACGTCGAAGGTCTTACGTACCCCGTCGCGGATGTCACGGGCCAGACCCAGCAGGGCGGCCGTGGTACCGGTACCCCGGTTGGTCAGGGCCAGGGTGTGCTTGCTCGATATGGCGACCCCGCAATGTCCGCCGGTGAACCCGCGGCCGAATCCGGCTCGCTCGATCAGCCACGCGGCGCTCGTCTTCACGGCGCCGTCCACGCCGGGCCAGGACGGCGGCGGGCCACCGGTCTTCCCGGCGGCCCGGTCGCGCAGGTCGGCCCGAGGCGCCACTGGTCAGTACCGGGTTGGTGAAGAACGAGCCCACCGAGCGTGTGTCGGGGTCGTCGTCGGCCAGCACCATGCCCTTTGCCCGGCGAAGATCGAGTACCGCTGCCCGAACGTCGGCCAGCGGCGCCGACGATCCGGTGGCGATGTCGAGGCGGCGGGCGAGTTCGGCGAACCGAGTGGACCGGATACCGCCGACGGGCGAAGCTGGAATCGTCCCTGCAGCACCACCCATCGACTGACGTGCTTGAAGATGCTGGTCCGGTAGGCGAAGGCGCACTCGGCCGGGTGAACCACGGATCCTGCCGGTCTGCCGGTCGAGCACCTCCACGGACTCGATGGTCTCGGCCACCTCCTGCCCGTACGCGCCGACGTTCTGGATCGGCGTGGCGCCGGCGCTGCCGGGGATTCCGGCCAGGCATTCGATGCCGGCCAGCCCCGCCGACACGGCGAACTCGACCACCTCGTCCCACGGGTGCCCGGCCGCGACGGCGGGATGCGAGCCATCGACCTACGATACCACGGCTACGAATGAGCAGCACCGAACCCGGGTACCCCTCATCAGAGATGACCACATTGCTGCCGCCGGCCAGGATGAGTAACGGGTCGACCGCGGCCCGAACGATTTCGGCGATTTCATCCTGGTCGGTGGCCTGAACGAGCCTGTCCGCCCTTCCGCCGAGCCGGAGCGTCGTATGCCGGGACAGGTCGGCACGGGTAACGTCGAACACGTAGATGAGCCTATGGTGAAGGCTCGCCCCGTCGTGGAAGGAGGGCACAGTGAGCAGAACATTTGGCAACAAGGACTTCTGGCTCACGGCGTTGCGCGCCGAGGGTTCGGCCTTCCTCACCGCGATCAGGCAGGACGACGCGATCAGCCAGGGTGGTTCCCAGCTGTCCCGAATGGACGGTCGGTGACCTGGCCCGGCACGTCGGCTCGATCTACCGCCGGGTACGGGCCAACGCCAGCAACGGGCAGGCCAACCAGCGCTGGCCGGCGCTGGCCATCCCCGAGGACGCCCCGGCCGCGGACGACCCGCGGGTGGTCACCTGGTTCCAGGCCGAGCTGGCCGCAGACCGACGCGTTCCTTCGACGCCCTTGACCCCGATCTGCCGACGTGGAACTGGGCTCCGCAGGCCCGTACGGCTGGGTTCTGGCACCGGCGGCTGGCTCACGAGACGGCGGTGCACCGCTGGGACGCCCAGCTTGCCAGCAGCCTGCCGGAGCCGTTGGAGAGCAAGCTGGCCGGCGACACGGTAGCCGAGGTGCTCGACACCCTGCTGCCGGCCGGACGCCGGCGCTCCCCGAGCGACTCGACCGGAGTCGTGCACCTGGCCGCCACCGACCTCGGCCAGGAGTGGACCGTCCGGCTCAGGGGCCAGGGCATCGCGCTGCTCGACACCGACACCCTCCTCGACGATGACGCCCACCCGGCCCGGGCCACGGCCAGCGGCACCGCGAGCGATCTGGCCCTGGCCATGTGGGGCCGGGTCGCCTTTGACGTGGTCGAGACGGCCGGCGACGAGGCTCTGCTCGAGGCCCTCCGCGTCGCCTGAGCATCGGCCGACCGGCGCTAACCCGCGTGCAGGGCGAGCAACAGGTCGGCCTGGTCAGTCAGGTCCCGCAGGTCCCGGCCCGTGAGGGCGGCGATCCGCTCCATGCGGTACCGCAGGGTATTGACGTGCAGGTGCATCCGGGCGGCGCACTTCGACCAGGACCCGGAGCACTCCAGGTACGCCGCGAGCGTGCGGACCAGTTCGGTGCGATGGACCCGATCGTGTTCGAGCAGCGGCCCGAGCACCCGGTCGCGGTAGGCCTCGCGCAGCCGCGGCGGCACGGCGGCCAGCAGAAGGGTGTGCGAGCAGAGCTGGTCCGGCCCGGCCACGCCGGCCGAAGCCAGCGTCGCGGCGACGGCTCGGGCCGCGGCCAGTCCGGAGAGCAGGCCGTCCCCGCCCCGGGCCAGGTCACTCACGCCGACCCGAGGTCCGGTTGACAACGCCGGGGACAGCAGATCAAGCACGTCGTGTACCCGGGCCGCCAAACTGGCCGGCTCGCCGCCGGCCACGAGCGCGATCGCCTCGTCGCCGGACCGTCCCAGCCGCCAATGGGCGGCCGCCGAGCAGCGACTCGGCGAGTACGTCGACCGCTCCCCGGCCCGATCCGGCCAGCACGATCACGCCGGCGTCGGGATCCAGCCCGACCCGCCGGACCGCGGCGGCGATTTCAGGCGGCGGGGCGCCTCCTGCAGGGTTGCGGCCAGCTGGTCTTCGGCATCGCTGCGGCGGGCCCGGCCGCCCGCTCGAGGGCGACCAGCGAGGCCAGCTCGTCGATGACCGCGCTCCCGTGTCCCTCCGGTCGATCCGTCCTCGGCCACCGCGAGGAACCAGGTGGCGACCCGCGTCCGGGCGGCGCGGCCAGCGTCACCGCGGTGCCATCGGAGCGGTGGACCTGATGGGGAAGCCGGGCCGCACGCAGGTACTGGTGGGCCAGCCGGCGATCCTCACCGGCCGGACCGGGTGCCCCGGCGATCAGGCGGCCGGTCGGGGAGAGCACCCGGCACGCGCAGGCCGAGATCACCGGCCAGCAGGTCCAGTACGCCGGTGATGCCCTGACCGGACTGGTCGGCCATCATCAGCGCCCGATGGCGGCCGAGGACGGCGGCGAGGTCGCGGTTCGGCGCGTGGCGGTGCACGAGTTCGTGGATCCAGGCGAAGGGCACCGTCACCGGAACCCGCAGCAGCGGCAGTCCCACCTCGGCGCAGGCGCGCACCAGGTCGCGGGGCGTCCCGCCCAGCTCGGCGTCGCCCGCCGCGAGTGCGGCGACGCGGGCAGCTACGAGGGAATCGACGAAGGCCCGCGTCCGGTCGGGGCGGCGGGGCCGCCACCACGCCAGACCGGTCAGCACCAGCTCGCCCCCGGCCAGATAGCGCCCCGGATCGAGCAGATCGGTCGTGACCACGCCGCTCACCGGCGGGTCGCCCAGCGGCGGCCCGACGGGAAGCAACGCCCCGTTGGACGTTTCGACCAGGGCCCACAGGCGCACGGCGTACCCTTTCTTGGAGGATCCTCCAAACGACAGGGTACGAGTGCAGGCCAGCTTCGTGCACCGCAGCCGTAGGCGGAGCCTGGCCGACCCGATGTACTGATCGACGCGATGGACTTCCTACAGCCAACCACGTGGGCCGACGCGGTCGCCGCGAAGGCCGAGCACCCGGATGCGGTGCCGATCGCCGGTGGCACCGATCTGATGGTCGGGCTGAACTTCGGCGCGGCTCCCCCGTCCGGGCTGCTCGACCTGACCCGGGTGGTTGAGCTGGCCGATTGGGACACCGGTCCGGGGGTGATCCGCCTCGGCGCCGGAGTCACCTACGCCCGACTGGTCGACGAACTCGCGGGCGCGTTGCCGGCGCTGGCTACCGCGTCCCGGACGGTGGGGTCTCCGCAGATCCGTAACCGGGCCACCATCGCCGGGAACCTGGGGACCGCCTCGCCGGCTGGCGATGCCCACCCGCCGCTGCTGGCCACCGGAGCCATCGTCGAGGCGGAGTCGGTACGTGGGGTCCGGCTGATCGACGTCGACGACTTCTACCTGGGCGTCAAGCGCAACGCCCTGGCGCCGGACGAGCTGATCCGGGCGGTACGTATCCGCGTCACCGGGCCGGCCCAGCAGTTCGCCAAGGTGGGCTCCCGCAACGCCATGGTCATCGCGGTCTGTTCGTTCGCGGTGGCCGTCGATCCGGCCAACCGGACAGTGCGGACCGGGATCGGGTCGGCCGCACCGACCCCCCGCCGGTCGGAGGCGGCCGAGGATTTCGCCGCCACCGCCCTGCCGTGGTCCGCCGGGTCGCTCGACGAGGAGGTCGTCCGGCTCTTCGGCCAGCACGTGGCGGCGGCCGCCGACCCTATCGACGACGTGCGGGGCACCGGCGGCTACCGGCGGCGGGCGCTGGCTGTGCTGGCCAGCCGCACCCTCACCTGGGCCTGGGGGTCACTGGCGGAGGTGTCCACATGAGACTGACCTGTACGGTCAACGGCGCCATCCGGACGGCCGACGACGTGTGGCCGGGCGAGAGCCTGATGTTCACCCTGCGCGAGCGGATGGGCCTGCCCGGTACCAAGAACGCGTGCGAGCAGGGTGAGTGCGGCTCGTGCACCGTCCTCATGGACGGGCTGCCGGTGTGCTCGTGCCTGGTCAGCGCTCCCCAGGCCGAGGCACGCGACATCGTCACCGTCGAGGGAGTCGCCGGTGACGCCGAGCTGCATCCGGTGCAGGAGGCGTTCGTGGAGGCGGGCGCGGTCCAGTGCGGATTCTGTACCCCGGGGCTCATCGTGACCGTGGCTGACCTGGTCCAGCGCCGTCCCGGCGCCTCGGACGCCGAGATCAGGGAGGCGCTGGCCGGGAATCTGTGCCGGTGCACGGGGTACGAGAAGATCCTCGACGCCGTCCGGCTGGCCGCCGCCCGGGTGCAGCCGTGACCGCACTGGTCATCGCCGACGCCTCAATCGCCACAGTGGACGGTGCCGGGACCGAGTACGATTCTGGCCACCTGATTGTCCAGGATGGACGGATCGCGGCCGTCGGCCCCGGGGCCGCCCCGATGATCGACGGTGCGCGCGTGATCGATGGGCGGGGCTGCCTGCTGACACCGGGCCTGGTCAACACCCATCATCATCTCTACCAATGGGCGACCCGCGGCTACGGGCAGGACTCCACCCTGTTCGAATGGTTGACCGAGCTCTACCCGATCTGGGCCCGAATCGACGAGTCCACCGTCGGACCGGCCGCCGCGGCCGGGTTGGCCTGGCTGGCCCGATCCGGCTGCACGACCTCGATGGACCATCACTACGTCTTCCCCCATGGTACCGGCGATCTGATCGGCTCCACTGTGGACGCGGCCCGCCGGGTCGGGCTGCGGTTCCACCCGACCCGGGGCTCGATGGACCTCGGCCAGTCCAGCGGAGGGTTGCCGCCCGACTCGGTCGTCGAGGATCTGGACGCGATCCTGACCGCCTCACAGTCGGCGGTGGAGAGCTACCACGATCCGGCGCCCGACGCGATGGTCCGGGTGGCGCTCGCCCCGTGCTCCCCGTTCTCGGTCAGCGCCGACCTGCTGTCCGCCTCGGCGGCGCTGGCCCGATCATCGGGTGTACGGCTGCACACCCACCTGGCCGAGACCCTCGACGAGGAGGAGTACTGCCAGGACACGCACGGGTGCAGTCCGGTGGAGTACCTGGACCGCCTGGGGTGGCTCGGCCCCGACGTCTGGCTGGCTCACACCGTCCACGTGGGGCAGTCCGAGGTGCGGCGACTCGGGCGTACGGGAACCGGCGTCGCCCACTGCCCCTCGTCCAACGGACGGCTCGGGGCCGGTACGGCTCCGGTGCGGGCACTGCTCGATGCCGGCGCGCCGGTCGGGCTGGGCGTGGACGGGGCCGCCTCGCAGGAGTCCGGCCGCCTGGTCGACGAACTGCGCCAGTCGTTGTACGCCGCCCGGATCCGCGACAACGCCGGACCCCGCGCGCTGACCCCACGGCAGGCGCTGCGGATGGCCACCATGGGCGGCGCGCGGTGCCTGGGCCGGGAGGCCGAGATCGGCTCGCTCGAGCCGGGCAAACTGGCCGACCTCGCCCTGTGGCGGCTCGACGGCCTCGGCCACGTCGGCATCCAGGACCCGGTGGCCGCCCTGGTCCTCGGCAGCGCACCGCCGTTGGAGCTGCTGACCGTCGGCGGCACCGTGGTGGTCGAGCGGGACGAGTTGCGCACGGTGGACGAGGCGTCGCTGGTGACCGACCTGGCCAAAGCGAGCGCCCGGCTCCGGGAGGACAGATGACCGATGTGATGCAAGGGCTCCGGGATGGTGTCGGCACCAGTCCGGCCCGGCCCGACGGGACCCTCAAGGTGCGCGGCGAGTTCGCCTACTCCTCCGACCTGTGGCTCGACGACGCCCTGTTCGGTGTCACCCTACGATCGCCGTACCCGCGCGCCCGGATCACCGGCATCGACCTCTCGCAGGCGGTGGCGGTACCCGGGGTGCACGCCGTACTCACGCACGAGGACGTGCCAGGGGCCAAGCACTACGGACTCGACGACGCCGACCAGCCGGTCCTCGCCGTCGACGAGGTGCGCTACCAGGGTGAACCAGTGGTGATCCTGGCCGCCGACGATCCGCACACCGCCCGCCGCGCGGTGGCCCGGATACAGGTCTCCTACGAGGAGCTGGAGGCGCTGACCGACGCCCGCCGCGCGGTCCGGGAGCACGACTTCGAGCCGATCCACCCGCACGGCAACCTGGTCCGCCACCAGCCGGTGCGGCGCGGCAACCCGGACGCCGTCATCGCCGATGTCGTGGTGGCTGGCGAGTACGAGGTGGGCATGCAGGACCAGGCTTTCCTCGGGCCGGAGTCCGGGCTCGCGGTGCCGGCCCCGGACGGCGGGATCGACCTCTACGTGGCCACCCAGTGGCTGCACGTGGACCAGGCCCAGATCGCGCCGTGCCTGGGCCTGCCCGAGGACAAGGTACGGCTGACGCTGGCCGGTGTGGGGGGCGCCTTCGGGGCCCGCGAGGACCTGTCGATGCAGGTGCATGCCTGCCTGCTGGCGATGCACACCGGGCGGCCGGTGCGCATGGTCTACGGCCGGGAGGAGTCCTTCTTCGGCCACGTGCACCGCCACCCGGCCTGGATGCGTTACGAGCACGGGGCGGACCGCACCGGCAAACTCCTCTATGTGAAGGCCGAGATCGTGCTGGACGGCGGGGCATACGCATCGACCACCAAGGCGGTCGTCGGCAACGCCGCCTCGCTCGGCATCGGGCCGTACGAGGTGCCGCATGTGGCCATCGACGCATACGGCGCGCGGACCAACAACCCGCCGTGCGGAGCGATGCGCGGCTTCGGCGCCGTGCAGGCCTGCTTCGCCTACGAGTCCCAGATGGACGCGCTCGCCGCGAAGCTCGGCCTCGACCCGCTCGAGGTGCGGGCCCGCAACGCGGTGTCCCAGGGCTCGGTGCTGGCGACGGGTCAGGTCATCGACACCCCGGCTCCGCTGGCCGAGATGCTCCGCGACGCCGGGTCGCTGCCGCTGCCAGCAGAGGATTCCACTGTGGAGGGATCGCGGCCTGGCGGGTACGGCAACACCACGCGCGGCGAAGGCGTCCGCCGCGGCATCGGGTACGGCGTCGGCATCAAGAACATCTGCTTCTCCGAGGGCTTCGATGACTACTCGACCGCCCGGGTACGCCTGGAGGTGGTGGGCGACGAGCCGGCGGTGACCATACACACCGCGGCGGCCGAGGTGGGTCAGGGGCTGATCACCATCCAGGCGCAGATCGCCCGGACCGAGCTCGGCGTACAGAACATCAGCATCCGGCCGGCTGACACCACCGTGGGCTCAGCCGGCTCGTCGTCGGCCTCGCGGCAGTCGTACATGTCCGGTGGCGCGGTCAAGCTCGCCTGCGAACAGGTTCGGGAGCGGGTCGCCCAGCTCGCCGGCATGACCCGGGTCGAGCTGGCCGGCGGCAAGGTCTTCGGGGCGGGCGAAGTCGGGCGCGACCTCGTCGAGGTGCTCGGGGCCGCGGTGATCGAGGAGACCGCCGTGTTCCGGCACCGGCCGACAACGCCGATGGATCCCCTGTCGGGACAGGGCAACTCGCATGTCCAGCTGGCGCTGTGCGTGCACCGGGCCGTGGTCGACGTGGACGTGGAGCTCGGTCTGGTAAAGGTCGTCGAGCTGGCCGCGGTCCAGGATGTCGGGCGCATCATGAACCGGGTCTCACTCGAAGGGCAGATCCACGGCGGTAGCGCGCAGGGGCTCGGCCTGGCCATCATGGAAGAGATCCAGATGAGCGGCGGCCGGGTCCGCAACCCGTCCTTCACCGACTACCTGATCCCGACGATCCTCGACATGCCCCAGATGCGTCTGGAGATCCTCGAACACCCAGATCCCCACGCGCCCTACGGCCTTCGGGGAGCCGGCGAACCGCCGACGCTGTCCTCGACGCCGGCCATCGTCGCCGCCATCCGGGACGCGACCGGGCTACCCCTGCGACGCATCCCGGTCCGGGCGGAGCACATCACCGGCGACGCGTGACGCGATCTCGTAGGTGGGCCGCCCGAACAGGACCAGCGTTGCGGCGTCGACCGACGTGTCCGCTGTGGACAGTGCGATGAGGGCCTGGCGTACCGCATCCTCGAGCGGCCAGCCGAAGATTCCCGCCGAGACGAGCGGGAACGCGACGGTCGCCGCCCCGATCTCGTCGGCCACCGCGAGCGAGCTGGTGTAGCACGAACGGAGCAGGGGGGCATCATCGCGGCCCTCCTGGTAGATGGGTCCGACCGTGTGGATCACCCAACGGGCCGGCAGCCGCCCAGCAGTGGTGGCCACGGCGTGCCCGATGGGCAGGCCGTCCGGATAGCGCGAGAGCCGGACCTCCCGGCATTCGGCCACGATCGACGGGCCACCCTTGCCGTGAATGGCACCGTCCACTCCGCCGCCGCCCATCAGGGACGAGTTCGCCGCGTTGACGATCGCGTCGACCCGCAGCCCGGTGATGTCACCCTCGACCAGTGCGATACGCATGGCCCTATCGTCTCGTACGGACCGGGTCCCCGAAGACCTCGCGGGACAGTAGGGTGGCTCCGGCGACCGCGCCCGGCATGAGCAGCACGTCCAGACCCGGGATGAGCAGACAGATGAACGCGGCCAGGCCGAAGCCCGCGGCCAGCGGTCGGCGGGCCCCGAGGTACTGGCGGCGGTGCCGCAGCACCATGCCGCGACGCTCGAACGGAACACTGGTGAGCTCGAGCGCGATCGCCCAGCCGCCGACCATCGCCCCGACGATCGGACCGGCCACCCAGCCAACCACCGGAACCAACGTCAGCACGAAGACGAGGATCCCCTTCATGCCGGTCAATAGCAGGAGCCGAACGGACTCCACAATGGAGCGCGGCAGCTGCCGCCAGAAGGAGACGTTGCGTTCGTCCCGGATCCCACCCATCGAGTCGTCGATCCGCTTCGAGATCGCCTCATAGAACGGCTGCCCGATGATCAGCGTCAGCGCGGTGTAGAGGACGATGCTGAGCAGAACCCACGCGCCGGCCAGCGCGATCTCGACCGCGCCGACGACCATGCCGTGCAACCAACCGGTCCAGTTGGCGGCGAACGGGGTGATGAACGTGGCGATCCGCCGGTCGAACCTCAGCAGGGCGATGAAGCCGCCGACCAGGAGCGCGAAAGTGATCACGGCCGGGATCAGGCCCAGGAACCACAGTCGGGGTGAGCGCAGCACGAGCGACTGGCCACGCAGCATCAGCCCGATCCCGCCGAAGAAGTCACCGATGGCGCCGCCCCGGCGGGTCGCCGTGGTGCGCAGGACGGTCACACTCGCCACGCTGCCGACATTAGTGGTGGTGCGCCACAGCCGCAGCGCCAGCTGGTTTGCCCGGACAGTCTGCTAACCCCTTTTGTCGAGTACGGCGTCCCTACTAACGCGGCGGCGGGGTCCCTGCCAACGCGGCGAGGGGGTTTCCAGCTGACGCGGCGACGGGGATCTGCTGGCGCGGCAACGGGGGGATCTGCCCAACGGGGGGTCAGGAGAGGCGTACGCGCACGCGGCGGTTGGCTTTGCCCTTGCTCTCGACCTTGACCACGGACACGGTACCGATCTGCCTGGTCGAGGCGACGTGGGTACCGCCGTCGGCCTGTTGATCGAGCCCGACGATGTCGACGATGCGGACCTCCTGCTCGTCGGCTGGAATCAGGTTCGACTGGGTACGGACGATATCGGGCAGCGCGAGTGCCTCGTCGCGGCCGAGCACCCGGACGGTGACGGAGCGGTCGGCCGCCACCTCGGCGTTGACCAGCTCCTCTAGGCGTGCCTTGAAGTCGCTCGGCACCTCGGGCAGGTTGAAGTCCATCCGGGCCTCGCCGGGCTCCATGTTGCCGCCGGTGACGAGCGCCCCGAAGTCCCGGAAGACGACGCCGCACAGTACGTGCAGGCCCGAGTGGGTCCGCATGAGCAAGGAACGCCGCTCGTCCGCGACCGCCCCCCGGACCGCGGTACCCGCCGGCGGGACGGGGTCGCCGGGGGCCGGGATCAGGTACAGGTCATCGCCTTTGCGCGTGTCGACGACATGGGTCTGCACGCCGTTCCAGACCAGGACACCGTGATCCGGCGGTTGGCCGCCCCCGCCCGGGTAGAGGGCTGAGCGGTCGAGGACGATCCCGCCTTCGGGATCCGACCAGATGACGGTGCAGTCCCACTCGCGCAGGCTCGGATCGACGAGGTCGAGTCGGGCCGTGCGACCGTGCTGCGTCACACCCATGGGGCACTCCTGGGTTCAGGCCTGGTTGAGGAACTCCGAGATGCGCGCGCGCAGGTCGGCGCGGTTGGTCCAGACGATGGCGGGTTGGTCGTAGATGTGCAGGCTGGCGTTGGGGAGCGTGGCTGCCAGCTCCTCGGCGATCGCGGGCGGGTGAGCGGCGTCGCCCCGGCACCCGATCACCAGGGCAGGGGCGGCAACGGCGGCCAGCTGTGCACGGTCGGGCAGGGCGACCGCGTCCGGCAGGTCGACCAGCGCCTGGACCAGACCCTCCCGGAACAGGCTGTCCAGGCGTTCCCGCACGTACCGCCATGACGCCGGCCGGTCACGCAGGGCCATCGGGATCTCGGCCGCGAGCAGAGTGGCCGCGGTCGCGGCGTCCTCGTCCGAGACCGCCTCGAGGAGCGCCCGGAGGCGCGACATCTGCGCTGGCGGACGCGGCTGGTCCAGGACGGCCGGCAGCAGGAACACCACGCGCTCGAAACGGCCGGGGGTCACGGACAGCAGGCGAGCCAGCGCGCCCGCTCCCATGCTCACACCGACCGCCCTGGTCGCCCCGAAGTCGTCGGCCACCGCCTGCAGGTCGGCGGCCAGGTCGGCGTAGGTCAGTGGCTTGGGCGAGGCATCCGACCGGCCATGACCGCGGAACTGGAAGAAGACCTTGCGACCGGCTACACCGCTGCCCAGGGGGCGGGTGTCGGGGATGCCACCGGCGAGCCCGTGGGCGAACGCGGTCGTCGGCTCGCCCTCGCCGGCGACCAGGTACTCCAGCGTCGCGCCGTGTGGCATCTCACGCAGGTCGGTCGGGTTCAGGCTGAGCAGAGGCCGTCCGGGTTCGTCGCGTCCTCGCGGGGCGGGCCATCGTTTCGACTTGCCGTCCGGCGGCGGGGGCCAGCGGAAGCTTCTCACCAGTTGCCGGTTCCGTTCGAGGCGTCACGGAGGGCCGGACGCACGTCCAGCAGGTAGACCGCGGCCGCGGTCACTCCGAAGAAGGCGAGTACCGGGGTGACGGTGCGATAGAGGGTGCACAACAGCGTGATGAGCACCGCGGCACCGAGCAACGCGAGCCACGCCTGCTTGGTCAACGACCCGACCACCGGGAACGCGTCAGCCCGCTGAGTGAGGCAGTTCACGAACGCGACCACGTCGATCACCAGGAACGTGACCAGGATCGCGATGTTCAGCGCGTCCTGAACATCGGGGTAGAAAATCGGCGCCACGGCGGAGGCCATGGGCACAAGCTTATCCACGGCCTCCGCCCTCGTTGTTCAGCGGGCTACTTGGCCTTGGCCGCGCTGCGCTTTGCCACCTTGCCGGCCGGGACGGTCCCGGACGCCTTGGTGGCGCGGCTGCGGGCGGCCGCAACGGTCTCCGGGGCGGTCTTGGCCGACCGGGTGGCCTTGGTCGCCTTCTTGGCGGGCTTCTTCACCGCGGTGCCCGGCGCGGTGGCGGCGACGCCATCACGGGCACCTCTGACGACGCGCTCGCCGCGAGCGACGAGATCGGCGTAGACGGTGGCGGCGTCAGCGACGAGGCCGTTGACGGCGGCCGGCACGCCGGTCCGTAGCTGCTCGACCCGGGCCGGTACCTCGGTCCGTAGCTGCTCGACCCGGCCAGGTACCTCGGCCCTCAGCCGCTCCACCCGACCCGGCAGTTCTGCGCGGAGCCTCTCCACCCGCGCCGGTAGCCCGGCTCGGAGGTTGGCCACCCGCCCGGGCAGCTCAGCGAGGTCCTTCTGCAGATCAGCGGTAACGGCGGGCAACTTCAGCAGCTGCTGGTAGGCGAGGTCACCGGCTCCGGCGACGGCGTACACCGGGTTCGGGATCCGATTCGTGGTTGTGCTGTTTTTCGTGGTGGTGCTCATGACGGGAGACCTCCTGGTCCTCTTGTGACTCGTCTGCACTGCCTTCCGACCGGGCGTTTTCCCGTCGGAACGTCTCGTAGATCTGACTGAGCGACTGCTTCTGGGGCATCGTCAGATCCGGGTCGGCGGCGATGGCCGCCAGGACGCCCTGGCCGTCCTTCTCGTGCAGCAGTCCCGCCCGCAGGTACATCAGCGGCGTCGAGACCCGTAGGGCCGCGGCGATCTGGGCCAGGACCTCAGCGGACGGCTTTCGCAGCCCGCGCTCGATCTGGCTCAGGTACGGATTGGAGACGCCGGCCCGATCGGCGAGTTCGCGTAGCGAGATCCGCGCGCTACTGCGCAGGTCACGGATGAACTCCCCAATATCGCGGGGAATGTCGGCCGGCTTCGGCATGTACCCAACGCTAGTCCGGCTTGCTAGCTACAGCAAGCGAAATGCTAACTCTCGCTAGCGTGAGTTGGACCACACCGTCAAGGTTGCCATGTCAGAAGAGCTTGGTGGCCCGTACCGCACCGACCGGCCGACCACCCCCGAGAACCAACGGTGACGCCAGCTCGTCCAGGACGGGCGCCTCCAGGCCGAGCTGGCGCAAGGCCGCCGCCATCGCCACGTCACGGGCCCGTCCCGCCCCATCGTCGATCTTGACTGCGACCGCTCCGACCCCGGGCACGGCTCCCGCGTGCACCCCTTCGGCTCCGACCTTGCACAGCAGCCCGGGAATGCCCCGCATCAGGCGGGCGTCCTCGCGGCCGGTTCCGGACATCATCTCTGGCCAGCCCCGCATCGCGTCGGCTACGACCCGCTCGGGTACGTGCGCGGCAGAGCCTCCTGCGGCAGAAACACCGGCGGCCGAGACAATGGCCAGGAACGCCCGGGCCAGCCCCGTCAGTGACAGCGCCATCACAGCTGCCCCGCAGCCATCCACGCCGATCGCCGACACCGACTCGCCGGTCAGATCCTCGACCGCTGCCCGGCACGCCACCTGGAGCGGATGGCTGGCCGCCCGGTAATCGTCCAGCGGCCAGCCGTTGATCACACACGTGACCAGCATCGCGGCATGCTTTCCGGAGCAGTTCATGAACACCGGCGCCGGCTGCACTCCCGCCCGGAGCAGGGCGACCCGGGCGGACTCGTTGAGCGGGAGGTCGGGCGGGCACCGCAGGTCGTCCTCGGCGAGGCCGCCGGAGGCCAGGATCGAACGGACGCCGTCCAGGTGCATCGACTCACCGCCGTGGCTGCCCGCCGCGAGCGAGAGGAGGCTGCCCTCGATCGGCAGCCCGGCCCGCCTCATCGCGACCGCCTGCATGGGTTTGTTCGACGAGCGGGGGAAGATCGGGCGCACCGCGTCACCGGCGCGGGCCAGCACCGCTCCGTCCGCCCCGAGGACAACCACCGACCCGTGGTGGCGACCTTCGACGAAGCCGGACCGGACGACCTCGGCCACCGGCACTCCGCCGCGGTACCCCTGGTTCACGCCGTTATGCCCAGCAGGGAGCGGGCGTCAGCCGGAGTCATCGGCGGGCGCTGCGCGAGTCGGGCGAACGCGGCCGCCCGGGCCACGAGTTGCGCGTTGCTGTCGACCGGTTGGCCCTTGGCGTAGCTCACGGTGTCCTCCATGCCGACCCGCAGGTGCCCACCGGCCGACAGCGACGCCAGGAGCACCGGCACCGAGGTACGGCTGATTCCGGTGGCCGAGAACGTGGTGCCCTCGGGCAGGTCGCGCAGCGCGGCTTCGCAGGCGACCAGGGCCGCCGTGGTACCTGGCATGCCGCCCGGGACGCCCATCACGAAGTCGACGTGGACGTGGCCGCCCGCCGGCAGGCCGTACTTCCCGAGAAGCCGCTGCAGCGACGTGAGCTGCCCGAGGTCGAAGATCTCGTACTCAGGCACGATCCCCCGCTCCTGCATGCGGGTGTGCAGGTCGACGATGAACGCCCACCGGTTGAGAAACACATCGTCGCCGAAATTGACCGTACCCATGGTGCATGACGCCATCTCGGGACCGGCGTCGAGTACCGCCAACCGGGCCTTCTCGGGATCGGTGACCGCGCCACCTGACGAGAGCTGCACGATCAGCCCGCATGACGCCCGCAGCGCATCGACGGTCGCCCGCAGGCGCTCCGGATCGAGAGTCGGGCGGGCCTCATCATCGCGGATGTGGACATGGATGACGCTGGCCCCGACCGCCTCACACTCCTTGGCCGTCGCGACCAGCTCGTCCAGCGTGACCGGGAGGGCGGGGGTGTCCGCTTTCGAGACCTCAGCCCCCGTCGGGGCAACCGTGATCAACGTCGTTGTTGGCATGGCCCACAGCCTGCCAGAACGCCGGCCGACAGCTCAGCGGGTGTCCTCGGCCGGGTCGATGGCGGCGGCGCAGGGCCCGACCCGGAGCTCGGCCCCGTCAGCCACATTCCGCTTGAGTACCGCCAGGGCGACCGGCCCGAGCTCGTAGTGGCGGACCGCCGTACCGACGAAGCCGACCTCCCTGCCGTCCACGCCCGTCACGGGTGTTCCGGGTGCGGGAAGCTCGTCGGTTGTGATCCCGTCGAGGTGCAGCAGCACCAACCGCCGCGGCGGGCGGCCGAGGTTGTGCACCCGGGCGACCGTCTCCTGGCCCCGGTAGCAGCCCTTCTCCAGGTGCACGGCCGGCGCGATCCAGTTCACCTCGGCCGGCAGGGTCCGGTGGTCCGTATCGATTCCGAGCCGGGGTCGCCGGTCGGCCACCCGCAGGGCTTCGAACGCCCACACCCCGACCCGGGGCACATCGGGCAGGATGGCGTCCAGGCCGGACCGGGGGACGAGCAGGTCGGCCCCGTAGGACATCCGCCGCACGTATCCGCCGCCCGGCCACGGCGCCACGGCATAGCGGGCCGACGGTCCAGAAGGGACGCTCCCGGCGGCGAACTTCGCCTGCGGTACGTCGGCTACCCGTGGCCCCTCGAGCGTGATGCCCTTACCGGCGAGGATCTCGTCGAAGCGCGGCCCGACCAGTGACAGCACCGCCCAGTCGGCGGTGGCGTCGGTCGGCTCGACCCGCATGCCGAAGCGCATCATGGTGAGGAACATCAGCAGTCCCTCCGTCGTGCCCGGCTCAACGTCGAGGAAGGTGGTCGCACCGTCATCCAGCACGACCGCGTGGTGCTCCACGTGGCCGTGTGGCGAGAGGATGAGTAACTCGGTGCCGGTCATCGGGTCCAATTCGGACAGATGCTGGGTGGTGAAACTGTGCAGCCAGCCGTGGCGGTCCTCGCCCGGGATCGCGATGACTCCGCGGTTGCCCCGATCGACAAGGCCGACTCCGGTGGCCAGCTCGCGCTGCTCGCGTACGGGATCGCCGTAGTGGGCGGCCACACCCGCGTCCACATGGGACGGATCAATGGCCTCGACCAGGATCATGATCGACTCTCCACACCCGGCGCACAGCCCGAACAGGGCTACGTGGCCGACATCGACGGTGAACGACTGCTCCCGGCGCAGCCTGTCGGCCAGCGGGCCGAGCAGGTCCGGGGAGATCTCGGCGATGTGGCCGCAGCCGCGACAGACCAGGTGCAGATGCTGAGGATCACCTACGCCGTGGTACGTGGGCGCACCGTGGGACAGGTGAGCATGCGTCACCAGGCCGAGATTCTCCAGCAACTCCAGGGTCCGGTAGACGGTCGTGATGTTCACCCCGGCCGCCGTCCTGGACACCTCGGCGTGCACCTGGTCGGGCGTGGCGTGCCCCAGGCTGTACACGGCCTGCAGCACCAGCTGGCGCTGGGCGGTGAGCCGGAGTCCGCGGGAGCGGAGCTGCGTCGGCGAAGGACGGGGATACCACGTCCTCGATACTATTCCGCGGTGTCCGAACTCCGCGTGGTAGCGCTCCTGGGTGTGGGCGTCGTGGCGCCCGACACCCCTGTCCTGCGGGCCGACGATCTCGGCACGCTGCGGGGCGACGGCATCTTCGAGACGATGCACGTACGGCGGGGCCAGGCCTGGCTGCTCGACGAGCACCTGGCCCGGATGCAACGGTCGGCCGCCCCATGGAGCTGCCGCTGCCCCGGCTGGACACGGTGGCCGAACTGGCCGCCCAGGCCGTCGCCGCCTGGCCGTCCGACCGGAAGGCGCGCTGCGGCTGGTCTGTACCCGCGGCTCCGAAGCCGCTCCCGGCCCGGCCACCGTGTTCGCCACTCTCAACCCCGTCGCCGCGACCATGGTGCGGGCCCGGGCCGACGGGGTGGCCGTTCGTACCGCGACCCTCGGTGTGGCCGCCGACCTGCGCACCAGCGCGCCGTGGTTACTCGGCGGCGCCAAGACGCTGTCGTACGCGGTGAACATGGCCTCCCTGCGGTGGGCCCAGTCCGAGGGCGCGGACGACGTGCTGTGGGTGTCGTCGGACGGGTACGCTGCTGGAGGCGCCGACGTCAACGCTGGTGTGGCTGGACGGGTCAGACTTGTTCTCGGTGCCGCCGCGAGCCGACCGGCATCCTGGCCGGGACCACGGCGCGATGGCTGCTCGACCACGCCGCCGAGCTGGGCTGGACGGCCGTCGCGGCGCATGATCACCCCGGCCGAGCTGGCCGGCATGGACGGGGTGTGGCTGACCTCCTCGGTCCGCGGGATGGTGGCGATCCGGCAGGCTGGACGGCTCGCCGCTGCCCTACGAGCGCGAGACCACGGCGCGGATTCAAACACTGCTCGGGTTCTTCTGACCTACTTTGCGGTACGGCTTCGCAATTGCCTGGTTACCCTGGCCGGGCAGGCACCATACCGCGGGGGTGGTTCACGTGGTGTACGCGGCAGAGTATTGGCGACCAGTTCACCGACACTTCTCGGGCAGCGTGGTCGCGATCGCCGTGAAGGTCATCATCTTCCTCGCGATCATGGCGCTGGGCTGGATCGTCGGTCGCTGGATCTTCAAGTGGCTGGGCGCGTTCCTGCGCAGGTCGGCTTCGACCGCGCCGTCGAGCGCGGCGGACTGCACCGCGTCCTCGGCGCCACCAGGGCCAGCGACCTCACCGCACGCCTGGTTGAGCTCGCGTTCCTTCTCTTCGTCCTGCAACTCGCCTTCGGCATCTTCGGGCCCAACCCGGTCAGCGAACCTCATCGCCGATGTCGTGGCCTGGCTGCCGAAGCTGTTCGTCGCGGTCGTCATCATCGTCGTCACGGCAGCCGTGGGTGGCTGGGTCGCTGAGCTCATCCGCAACGCGCATTGGCGGGCTCTCCTACGCCCG
This sequence comes from uncultured Actinomycetota bacterium, assembly GCA_963803345.1. Classification (GTDB taxonomy): domain Bacteria; phylum Actinomycetota; class Actinomycetes; order Mycobacteriales; family Micromonosporaceae; genus CAWDLX01. The sequence continues at coordinate 206,983 of CAWDLX010000020.1, read as the reverse complement.
CGCCCTCGCCGCCGGTGTCGCAGGTCCTCATCCTCGTCCCTGGGCGTCATAGCCGCGCTGAACCAGGTCGGCGTCGGCGACCACGGTCACCCTGCCGGTGCTCATCGCCGCACTGGCCACGGTCGGCGGTATCGCCGATCGTGGGCATCGGGGGCGGGTTGATCAGGCCGATGCAGCACCGGTGGGAGCGGATGCTCAACCGGGCCGAGACCGAGACGACGCTCGCGGCCGAGCAGATGCGGGCCCACCGGCGGCCGCCGTTCCGCACGCGACCGCAACGTCAACGAACCGGGCGGTTTCGGCCAGCCCGCGTATCCAGGCGCCGCGCCCTCAGACACCAAACCGATCCCGGTCGAGGAGCCGACCGCCCAGCAACCGCCCCCCGGCGACGAAGGCTGACCCCACCCCTTCGACCCCCTCGCTCCGCCCCGGTTCGCCCCGCCCAGCTGTCTGCAGGGACGCCGCGCTAGCGGTCGGGCCCGGCCGAGTGTTTGCAGGGACGCCGCGCTAGCGGTCGACCCCGCCCGAGTGATTGCAGGGACGCCGCATTAGCGGTGAGCCCGCCCGAGTGATTGCAGGGACGCCGCGCTAGCGGTCGGCCCCGCCCGAGTGATTGCAGGGACGCCGCGCTAGCGGTGAGCCCGCCCGATTGATTGCACGGACGCCGCGCTAGCGGTCGGGCCCGGCCGAGTGTTTGCAGGGACGCCGCACTAGCGGTAGGCCCCGCCCGAGTGTTTGCAGGGACGCCGTACTAGACAGAAAGGGTTAGCAAGCTGTCCGGGCAAACAACAACACCCGGCGAGCCCTAACCTCCCACGCGGGTCAGCTTGGCCGCCAGGTGCGAGGTCAGCGGCTGCCCGACGGCGGCCATGTCCTGGGCGTAGAGCAGGTCCCGCTCGACGATGCCGTAGAGTCGGTGGCCGGCGTTGACCTCCTTGGCGGTGGACGTGCGCATGACCGCGTCGGAGGAGAACTCCACCCGTACGCCGGTGATCTGTCCAACGTGGAGCTCCATCATGCCGGTCGGCGTGCAGAACAGCGCCTCCACCTCGTCGGTCGCCCGGCCGTCGACCACGACCGGGCGCCACCAGCCGACCTCACGCCCGCCCGGGCGGATCGGCTCGCCGTCGGGCGTGACCAGCCAGGCCCGCGACTCGTACGCCAGGAAGGGCCGGCCGTCGTGGCTGATCCGGATCTCCTGGGCGAACTCGAACGGCTCGATGGTCGGGTACTCCCCGCTGCCCCGTCCGCGCCACGACCCCGATGAACGGCAGCAAGCCGAGCAGGTACGGGTGCAGGTCGGGGCCGATCGCGCAGGTCGTGGGTCTCCTCGAACGGATAGCGGTCGGTGGTACCGGCGCGTCGAGAAACGGCGGCCGCTGGTCGGGGTTCACAGGCGTCCACCGGCTGATCTGGATGGCCAGATAACCCAGCACACCGGCGAGGGCGCCGAACCCGGCCACCAGCAGGCTCACGAACCCGATCTCCGAGACCATCCTCTCGAGTCTATGGCTGACCGGCCTACGCTCGGCGCATGACCCGTTCGTCTCGTTGTGAAAACCACGGCCGGCGCCGACGCGCCGGAGCGGTGTGCGCAGGCGTTCACGGTCGCGGCCACGGCGGTCGCCTCCGGGGTGCCCGTGTCGCTCTGGCTGACCGGCGAGTCGGCCTGGTTCGCCCTGCCCGGACGGGCCGCCGACGTTCGAGCTGCCGCACTCGGCGCCGCTGGCCGATCTGCTGGCCGCGGTCCTTGTCGGCGGTCGCGGTCACCCTGTGCACCCAGTGCGCGGCCCGGCGCGACATCCGGCCCGAGGACGTGCTGCCGGGGCGTACGGATCGCCGGCGCCGCCGTCTTCGTCGACGAGTGTCTGGCCGAGGGCGCCCAGGCGCTGGTCTACTGATGTCCACACAGGACGGTCGCGGTCACGTCGACCCGGCTCTCGCTGATCGTCCGGACAGCGACCTGCACGTCGTCCATTGTGTATCGCGTACAGATCGGCCCCGCTGGCGACCGGTCGTCGGGCCGGCCAGCTTGACGTCGAATGGGCCGCGTACGTTGTCGGCGAATGACTCCACTGTGGTCATCTGGCCGCCGCCCGGGCACGCCACGACGTAGCGTCGGTGGGCGTGCCGGCGACCCCGAGCCGTCCGAGTACCCCCTGCAGCTTGGCCTGTTCCCCGTGGTCGGACCACCTGGCGGCGGGAGCGATGTCTCCGGCGGACCGGCAGTCACCGGTGTCGACCACGAACCGCACCACTCCGGGGCCTCCGGTCGACCCGTCCAGCCCCGACGTAGAACCCGGCGTCGGCGGTCATCACGACCGGCGTGGTGTCGCTCAGCGCCGCCTGGTAGTCGGTCGGCAGTCGGTCGGCGACGCGGCGGATCAACGCGTCCTCGGTGCCCGGCTGGACCAGTGCGGTCACCACCCGACGGTAGCGGGCCCGGATCGGAACGCGGTCACCTTGCACGGTCCCACGTTGATGAGGTCCGATATGGACACGACCGCCAGACCGTCCACTGTGGCGGCCGCCACGACATTGGCCACCGCCCGGTCGACCACCGGTAGCGCCTGCGCGACGGTTGTCTGCTCCCGGTCGGACGGCCGCGTGTTCAGCAAACCCCAGGCTCCGAAGCCGAGCAGGAGGACGCTCCAGACCACGACGATGGCCACCATCCACCGCCGCGGCCGCCGGTTCACCGGCTCATTGTGCCATACCGGGGCACCCGTGCGGTCGCGGGTGCCCCGGTGATGGCGTGCGGGTCAGGCCGTAGTGACGAGAACGGAGATCTCGTTGACCCCGCGGTCGGCGGTGATCTCGGCGTCGCCGTTGCCGGCACGGGACAGGGCCCGCAGCGTCCATGTCCCGGGAGCGGCGAAGAACCGGAACTGGCCGGCCGGCGAGGTGACCACCTCGGCGGTGAACTCACCCGCCCCGTCCAGCAGCCGGACGTAGGCGCCGGCGATCGGTTCGCCGACATCTGTCCGGACGAACCCGGTGATCACGGTCTCCTTCTCGAGGTCGACGCTGGCTGGCATCGGGGCGCCCTGTTCGGGAGCGCCGCAGCCGGTGACAGTAGTCGTGCTCACCCGTACCCCCTACGCCCGGCCGGGCTCGTCGCCGAGCGCCACCGGGACACCGACCAGTGAGCCGTACTCGGTCCACGAGCCGTCGTAGTTCTTCACGTCCGGCTGGCCGAGCAGTTCGCGCAGGACGAACCAGGTGTGCGACGAGCGCTCGCCGATGCGGCAGTACGCGATGGTGGGCTTGGAGCCGTCCAGGCCGGCCGCGGTGTACAGCGCACGCAGATCGTCGTCGGATTTGAATGTGCCGTCCTCGTTGGCCGCCTTCGACCACGGGACCGACAGGGCGGTCGGGATGTGCCCGGCCCGCTGCGCCTGCTCCTGCGGCAGGTGGGCCGGGGCGAGCAGCCGGCCGGCGTACTCGTCCGGCGAGCGGACGTCGACCAGGTTCTTCACCCCGATGGCCGACACCACCTCGTCGCGGAACGCGCGGATCGAGCCGTCCTGCTCCTTGGCCGTGTACGTGGTCGCCGGGCGGGACACCGGGTCGGCGACCAGTGGTCGGTTGTCCAGCTCCCACTTCTTGCGGCCACCGTCGAGCAGCTTCACGTTCTCGTGGCCGTAGAGCTTGAAGTACCAGTAGGCGTAGGCGGCGAACCAGTTGTTGTTGCCGCCGTACAGGATCACCTGGTCGTCGCTGGCGATGCCACGCTCGGACAGCAGCGCTTCGAACTGCTGCCGGTTGACGAAGTCCCGCCGGACCGGGTCCTGCAGGTCCTTGCGCCAGTCGAGCTTGACCGCGCCGGGGATGTGGGCGGCGTCGTAGGCGGTGGTGTCCTCGTCGACCTCGACGAAGACGATGCCGGCCGCGCCGAGATTCTTCTCGGCCCAGTCGGCGGAGACGAGTGCGCTGTCGCGACTCATAGGAGACTCCCTTTGCTGGGTGGTGATGGTGCAGACACCGTGAGTGTTGTACGGAGGTTGACGACGGGCGCTGTCGTCGTGGCGAACCGGTCGCCAGTGTGAGGAGATCAAGTGGTGCGGCCGATCGGGCTGTCCCGGCAGCGCGCCAACGCGCTTCAGGCGAGAAATGCCGGAATGACGGAATGAGGCGGCGGCGCCTAGGTGAGGCTGCAACACAGGCACGCGGCCACGCGGCACAGGTCGACCGCGCGCCTCTTCGTGAGCAGAGTGCTCATAACTAGCGACGGTACCATCGCCGCCGCGTCGACCGACGACAGCGACCGGATCCTGAGAAAGGTCGACAGTCAGGCCCGGATGTTCTGGCGGATGGCGGCGAAGTACAGGCCGACCAGCACCGCCCCGATGACGGCCACCCCTCCGACGACGGCCGCGTTCCTCAGAAGATCGGCGACCAGCAGCGCGACGACGTACAGCAGCGGGACGGCGATGTCGAGCATCCGGCGGTTCATGGGTGCCTCCCGGGGGTGGAGTACGTCGATCCCATCGCCCATGATGCCCCACGTCAACGCGTCAGCGGGACGTTGACGCCCGTCGCGCTCACGGCGAGCCCGTCCGGCGCGACGCTGACCTGGTTCGAGCTTCAGCCCGAACGGCAGCGCGGGCAGGCGGGCGGCGATCTGGGTGGCGGCCAGCTTGGCCAGGTAGATCCGGACGACGTGCGGGCGCCGGGATCCCCGACCGCGGTGGCGTCGCGCAGCTTGATCTGCGAGCTGCCCGTCCGACCGCGGCGATGTCGGCCACCGCCGTCGAGCGGGATCTTGTGCCGGCGACCGTCGCGGTCGCGTTGGCCTGCAGCCCACCGTCCGCCTCGGCGAACGTGACGTTGCTCAGGTCGTAGTCCGAGTAGTCGACGACGGTCTGGAGGGTGTCGAACGAGACCAGGGCGGTGCCGTCGACCCGGTCGGCCACCACGTTGGCGTTGCCCCGGACCACGTCACGCGGTGTCGGCGTTCACGCCGGAGGCGACCGCGTGCAGCGTCGGCAGGGTCGCCTTGCGCCCGGTCGCAGGTGGCCAGCCGCACCTCGGTCATGTCGATCGTGATCGTCGTCGTAGTGGCCCCGGGCCACCTGGGTCAGGAACGGGAAGCCGCCGATGTCCACATCGATGGTCTCGGTAGCCGATCTCGCGGTCATCCACCGCCGCGACCAGGCGGGTGCGCAGCTGTTCGGTGGCGAACTTCGCGGCCACCCGGTCGCCGACGACGACGATCGCGATCAGCACCAGCAGGATCGCCAGCAACGTGACCTTGCCCGGTGTTGCCGCGCCGGGGCCGCCCCGGTACCTCGACGGCCGCGCCCGTGCTCACTCACCCACGTCTCCCTCGTCGCAGTTCATGCTCACCGTGGTTATCCGGATTCAACTGCAGGATCACACCTACGACATAGGTACGCGGGTGCGGCGAACGCGAACGCGCCGAGCGGACCCTGCATGTGCCGGGCCAGCCACATGAACGGCGCCTCGCCCTCGAGGTGGCGGCCCGCCTCGGCGTATCCGGTGCCGAGGTCGACCACCACCGCGACCAGCACCGCGACCATGCCGGCGATGGCTCCCTGCAGCGTGCGTCAGGCCGTCGACCAGCACACCGGCGATCGCCGCCGCCGCGGTGCCGGCCATGGCCCCGGCGACCACCCCGGTCGAGCCGCGCGGAACGTGCGAGGCGATCCGGGGCGACGGGGCGACCACATCGCAGAACCGGGCCGCGGCCAGGCCGATCCCGATCGCGGCCAGCGAGGCCAGGAGCACCTGGGCGCCCAGTGGCTGGCGGGCGAGCACCCCGTAGGCCGCGAACGCGGTCACCCCGACCACAACCACCATGGTTACGCCCAGCGACTCGGTCACTCCCGGCCCGCCCGCCGCGCAGGGCGAGCTGCCCGAGCACGGCGGCGACGAAGCCGCCGCGCGATGACGTACCCGAGGGGCGCGAGCGAGGCCGCGGTCGGGTAGTTGACCGCGACGGCCGAGCCGACCGCGGTCAGCACGCCGACGACGCCACCACCCACGGGCTCGGCGGCCGGCTGGCCACGGTCCAGGCCAGCACGAACAGGACCTGCGCGCCGAAGATCACGACGGTGTAGCCGATCTGGGTCGCCTGCGAGCCGATGACCAGGCCGAACGCGAGCAGCGAGGCGAACCCGGCGATCGTCAGCGACAGGATGCGGCGGTACCGGTGCCGGCGCCGGCTCCGCAGAGCTCCGGCCGCGGCCGGCCTGCCGACCGTCGGTCGCCGCCCAGCGGCGCCGCGACGCTCGCGCGGTCGCCGGAGCCACCCGACCGGTCGCCACGGCCCCGGCGATCGCCGTCGGCCGTCGGGGCCGCCGCGGGATCGCGGTCGGTGGCCGTGCCGCCGGTCGGGCCCGACCGGGCCGGTCGCCACCGCGACCAGGTCGTCCGCCGGCGGCCGGCCGGCCGAACGACTGGGGGTCGGCGGGACGCTCGCCGGTAGCGGTCGTCCGGGCCATTGCTAGGCAGCACGCACTGAATCGTGCCACGACACGCCGGCGACGGACGAGCCGCGGGTGTCGCCCATACCAGGCCATGATCACGGTTAACGGGCGGTAGCCGCCCGCAGGCTGGGTGGCATCGATCTCACGAACTGAACGGCTGAATCGATCGTGCGGCTGGCCATCCGTTAGGGTGGGGTCTATTCACCCGTCAGCGAGGCCGGGTCTGCTGAACGAGCCCCGGGAGCGGCCAGACCGGCCGCACGACGGAGGTGACCGTGGAGATTCTGCTGCTGACCACGAGCACCGGCCCAGGTAACTCGGCCGGCGTCCTGCCTGCACTCGACCTGCTTCCGCACACGGTGCGGACCGCCCCTCGGGACGTCCGGGCGCTGGTCGACCGGCACCAGCCCCGACGTCGTGATCATCGACGCGCGCACCGAGCTGGCCGAGGCCCGCGCCACCGCCCGGATGCTGCACGCGACCGGCCTGGGCGTCCCGCTGATCGCGGTCGTCACCGAGGCCGGCCTGGTCGCGGTCAACGCCGACTGGGGCCTCGACGACCTGATCCTAGCCAGCGCCGGTCCGGCCGAGGCCGAGGCGCGGCTGCGCCTGGCCATCGGACGGCTGTCCAACGCGCCGCGGCCGGCAGTGGGGTCATCCGGGCCGGCGAGCTGGCGATCGACCCCGACACCTACGCGGCCAAGCTCAAGGGCCGCCCGCTCGACCTGACGTACAAGGAGTTCGAGCTGCTGAAGTTCCTCGCCCAGCACCCTGGCCGGGTGTTCACCCGCGACCAGCTGCTGCGCGAGGTGTGGGGCTACGACTACTTCGGCGGCACCCGGACCGTCGACGTGCACGTGCGGCGGCTGCGGGCCAAGCTCGGCTCCGAGTACGAGTCGATGATCGGCACAGTCCGGCAGGTCGGGCTACAAGTTCGTCGTGCCCGCCGACCCGGCATGCTGGCCGACCCCGATCCGGCAGGGCCGGCGCGATAGGCACCCGCCAGCTGACCGCGTCGTCACCCGCACCCTGAGCGAAATACGCGACCCTGCTGCCCGCGCACCCGCACCGTCTACCGTGGCGGGTGTGGGGAGCGCGTCATTCCGAGATCATCCGGACCGATCGCCTCACCCCAGTTGATGTGGCAGATGTTCTCGACCTGACCCGGGCCGCCGGCGACGCCGACGGCGCCTACCCGCTCTCCGAGCATGTGATGCTGCACCTACGCCACGGCGGCGACGCGCCCGCGGTGCACCTGCTGCCCGCGCGGCCCCGGGCGGTCAGCTGGTCGGCTACGCCCACATCGACACGACCGACGCGGTCGAGGGCCGTCGGCCGAGCTGTGCGTGCATCCGCTGCACCGCCGCCGCGGGCTCGGCCGCGCCCTCGTGCTGGGCGCGATCGCCGCGGCCGAGCAGGGCGACCCGTCCGGACGGCTGCGGCTATGGGCCCACGGCGACCATCCGTCGGCCAATGCGCTCGCGCTCTCGCTGGGCTTCTCCCGCTCCCGGGTGCTGTGGCAGATGCGCCGCTCCCTGTTCGCGCCGGTACCCGCGCCCGAGCTGCCGCCGCGGGTACGGCTGCGCCCGTTCCGGCCCGGTGAGGACGACGAGGCCTGGCTCCGGATCAACCACCGCGCCTTCGCCGACCACCCCGACCAGGGCCGGTGGACCGTGCGCGGACCTGCGGATCCGCCTGGCCGAGCCGTGGTTCGACCCGGCCGGCTTCCTGCTGGCCGACCGGGACGGCGAGCTTCTCGGATTCCACTGGACAAAGGTCCACGGCGCTATCCGGCACACCGACCACGACACCGGCGAAGAGCACGACCACGATCCCGATCGGCGAGGTCTACGTGATCGGCGTGGAACCCGACGCCGCCGGGCTCGGACTGGGTCGGGCGCTGACCCTGGCCGGCCTGCGCCACCTTCGGGACCTGGGGCTGGACCAGGTCATGCTCTACGTGGACGAGTCCAACATTCGGGCGATCGCGCTCTACCGCAAACTCGACTTCGCCCGCTGGGCGACCGACGTTCTGCTTCCGCCGACCCTGATCAGTGCGCGGGTTGGAGGGTACCGAACTCGGCGTACTCGGGCAGGCCGGACCACTGCGGGCCAGACTTGTGAAGGAAATGCTCCAGTCCGGGATCCCAGGTGTGGCCGTTGCCGTGGCGGGTGTAGATGAATCCGAGCGAGTGGGTCCGGTAGGTCAGCCCGCCGTCGCGCTTGACCCGGTCGAGCAGCCCACGGTCGACCGAGCGGGCCAGCGGCCGCCAACCCCCGACCGCCTCGAGATCACCCCGGGACAGCAGCATGGTGCCGCCGGCCACGGTGTTGGCGAACGCCTCGGAACTGAGGACCGTGCGGCGCACGGTCACGCCCAGCTGTTCGAGGTATACGAACTCGGATGCCTTCCCGACCACGGTGGCTCCGGAGTAGTGCCGGCCGAGGACCAGGTCCCAGATGTGCTCCGGCCCGTACACGTCGTCGTCGTCGATCTTCGTGACGAGTGTGCCGCGCGAGTGTGCCGTCACCTCGCCCAGCGCCTCGCCGAAACTGCGCTCCGCCGCCACCTCGACGACCTCGACCGGCCGTGTGCAGCCGGCCACGGCCCGGTCGAACTCCGGCGTCCGCTCCAGCCCGTGCAGCCCGATGACTATCTCCGAGATCCGCGTACGTCTGCGTCTCCAGCGACGCGATGGCGGCGGTCAGGTGGTCCGGCCGCATGGTCACCAGCATCGCGCTCACGGTCGGCAGCCGGTGCTCGGGCGGCAGGACGCCGACCACGGACGGGAGGGCGAGTCCGGTCGCGTGCTGGCGCATGGCCTCCCGGCGCTGCCGGATGCTCCGGATCTCCCACTCGATCGGTGGACCTGACGCGGGCGGCAGGTCCTCAGCGATGATCTTCAATAGCTCCGGCGCGAGCAGGTCGCCCGCCGAGGCGGGGAGATGGCCGGCGTTGAGGATGATCCCGGTCAGGGCGAGCTGGGCCAGCAGCGCGGCCCCGGCCGGGCCCGCGCTGTCCGCCAACCCGCCGCAGGTCAGCGCCCGTACCGCCCGGATCCCTTCGAGCTGCCGTTCGTCGAGGTGCGTGGCCAGCAGCGATCCGTCGCACACCGGCTCCCCGGCCACGTCGATGACCCACCGGCCATCGCCGATGGTGAGAACGCCGTCGGGCTCGCTGCCGGTCGGAGCCTTGTAGCCGCGCGGGTTGGTCGTGCTCGCGTCGACCAGGATGGTGTGGCCGGCGGCGGCCATCACGCCCGACGGCTGGGCCACGACCGCGGCCACCCCGGCCAGGACCGGCGGCTCCGACTCGGCCGGGGCGTCCGGGTCGGTCAGGAGCACGTCGTACGGGCGGATGACATCGTCGTCCGGTTCGGGGCCGACGAACGCGGCCGTGTTCGACGACGCCGGCAGCCAGGCCGGGATGGCTCCGTACGCGGCGACATCGGCACTCACCGGCGTCGGCATCGACGGCTGGGGCGCGAGCACCCCGAGCACCGCGCCGATGACCATGTGCAGCGGCTGCGGGCGGGCCAGCACGACCTCGACCATCGCCTCGCCGCGGCCGAACTTCACCTGATGCCGGACAAGGCCGGGGATCGGACCGAGCCGGCCGGACCAGCCCGGCTCCGGCGGCGACCAGGAGGCGACCTTGATGCTCGCCTTCCGGGTGGCGACCCACGCCAGCGGGCTGCTCGCACATTGACGCAGCCAACTCGGGGTGGCGGCGATCATGACAATGGACCGGACGCGCTCGGGTATCCCGGGACTCTCCGGCGACGGCCAGCGCATCACCTTGCCGCGTAGCCGGAACCCCCGCGGTGCCGGATCGCCGACGAGAACTCGGAGTCTGCCCGCCCACGGGTGCCCCGGCCGCCCATTCGACGACCGTCGACCCCTCGACGCGGAGCGTGCCCCTGCCACCGTCCAACCACCCCCTGATTGCCAGCCGTCCGTCAACCCTACTCAGGCAAGCTGGACCCCAGCTCGACGCCGCACTACGCGAAGGCGGACAACCCGGTAAGTCGCTGCCCGATGACCAGCTGGTGCACCTCTGATGTCCCCTCGTAGGTGAGAACGCTTTCGAGGTTGTTGGCGTGTCGCAGCACGGGATACTCGAGGCTGATCCCGTTGGCGCCGAGGATCGTGCGCGCCTGCCGGGCGATGGCGAGCGCCTCCCGGACATTGTTCAGCTTCGCCACACTCACCTGGTCCGGCCGCAGCCGCCCGGCATCACTGAGGCGGGCCACGTGCAGCGCCAGCAGGAAGCCTTTCTGCAGCTCGACCGCCATGTCGGCGAGCTTCGCCTGGGTGAGCTGGAATCCGGCGATCGGCCGGCCGAACTGGTCCCGGTCGCAGGAGTAGGCGATGGCCGTCTCGAGGCAGTCGCGGGCGGCCCCGAGCGCACCCCAGGCGATCCCCTGGCGCGCCTCGGTCAGGCACGACAAGGGGCCCCTGAGACCCTGCGCCCCGGGCAGTTGGGCACCGGGCGGCAGCCGTACGTCATCGAGGACGATCTCGCCGGTGGACGACGCCCGGAGCGATAGCTTGTGACGAATCTCATTCGCGGTGACGCCGGCGAGCTGCATCGGCACGACGAAGCCGGCGATGCCCTCCTCGGTCCGCGCCCACACCACGCCGACGTCAGCGACCGGAGCATTGGTGATCCACATTTTCGTACCCTTGAGTACCCACTCGTCGCCGTCACGGCGGGCCCGGGTACTCATCGAGCCGGGGTCGGATCCGTGATCCGGCTCGGTCAGGCCGAAGCACCCCAACGCGTCACCGGCGGCCATTGCCGGCAGCCACCGCTGCCTCTGCTCGTCCGAGCCGTAGGTGGCGATCGCGTACATGGCCAGCGACCCCTGCACGCTGACCAGGCTGCGCACACCAGAGTCGCCGGCCTCGAGCTCCATGCACGCCAGCCCGTAGGCCACCGCCGACGCCCCGGTGCATCCGTACCCGTGCAGGTGCATGCCCAGCAGGCCGAGCGCCCCGAATCGCTTGGCCAGCTCGCGCGTGGGTGCCCGGCCGTCCTCGAACCACTGCGCCACGTAGGGGCGCACGTGTTCGTCCACCGCCCGACGGACCACATCGCGCATGGCGATCTCCTCGTCGCTGAGCAGCGAGTCGAGATCGAGCATGGCCAACGGCGGGGTGCGGGAGGTCATCGCTGGCGATGCTCGTTGATGTCCGAGACGGCGTGCACCCGGGCATGGATCGACGTCCGTTGCTGCAGCGCGGCCCGCAGGGCCCGGTGGACTCCGTCCTCGAGGTAGAGCTTGCCCTGCCAATCGACAACGTGCGGGAACAGGTCGCCGTAGAACGTGGAGTCGTCGGCCAGCAACCGGTCCAGGCCGAGTTCCCGTTTGGTCGTGATCAGCTGGTCGAGCCGGACCGGGCGGGGTGGGATCTCGGCCCAGTCACGGGCCGTAAGGCCGTGGTCAGGGTACGGCTTGCCGTCCTGGACCTCTTTGAAGATCACGACGCGCCGCCCCCTCCCTGGTTCCGCGTGCGGTGCCCAGCGTAGCGACCATCCGCGACCGCACGTGCGCTACGTTGTCCACTGCCCCCGATGAACCACTTCGTCCACTGGTCGACGCCCTCGCCGCAGCGAACCCGACCGATGATCCGGGGCGCGGTATCCGAGGCTGACGGCCCCGATCGGGGTGTACTCGGCCGGCACCGCGAACTCGGCCCGGTAGGCGTCGAACCGCTCCGGCGGTATGCCGAAGAAACATGCCCCCAGGCCCTCGTCCACCGCGGTGAGCAGCATGAGCAGGCTGGCGAAGCCGGTGTCGATGTCCCAGTACGGTACCGGCCACCGGTGCTCGTCGCGATCCGTCCATCCCTTGTCCGGCTTCGCGTACCGGTCCAGATACACGTCCTTGTTGGAGTGCGGGACGATGATCAGTGGCGCATGTCGCATGTTGATCAACCAGGTCTGCCAGACCTCTGTGTCCGGCGTGGCGGCCCGCCAGAACCGGTCGCGGTCGGGCGGCGTCTCGAGCACGAGGAAGCCCCACCCCTGCGAGAAGCCGGCCGACGGTGCCCGGATCGCATGCTCGAGGAGGCGTTCGCGGATCTCCGCCGGCACCGGCCGGTCGGGGTCGTAGTTGCGCACCATCCGACGGCGGCGGACGACGTCACGAAACTCCACGCGCGATCCCCCAACTGCCGTGCCAGCTCTGCCCGGGCTCGAGGACGACAAGATCGCGGCCGGAGCGGAACGCGTCCGGCGGGCAGGTCATCGGCTCCACCGCGATCGCCCGTCGGTGCCGGTGACCGGGCAGCGTGTCCGCCGTGAACACCTGCCACCAATGAAACGCCGCATCGGCCCAGATCCGGACCGACCAACCATCCACTGTAGACAGGTCGACGGCCGAGTCACCGTTGTCGTCGTGGACCACGTCCCCGAACGCGGTGTCCAGGACGGCCGCACCGATGCGCCGGGGCTCGTTGTAGTCGAACTCGCCGCCGGCGACCCGGGCCGCACCGATCGGCAGCAGTCGACCATCGACAAGGAGCCGGTTGCCGGCCGGCACGCGGAGCAGTACCTCGTCCACCGGCACCGGCGGAAGCAGGTACGGGTGGACGGAGTAGCCGAACGGGCACGGGGCGGCGCCGAGGTTGGTGACGCTGGCCCGGGACCGCAGGCCCTGGTCCGAGACGCCCCAGGTGGTCGCGAAGCGCAGCGGCCATGGGTACCCGGGCTGCGGTGGCAGATCGAAGCCGACGGTCAGCTCATCGGGGCCACCGCGCAGCAGCTCCCACCGGGACCAGTTGACCAGGCCGTGCAAGGCGTTGTGGCGGGCCGGCTCGGTCAGGGAGAGCTGTCGCTCCTCCCCGCCGAAGCGGTACCGCCCGTCCCGGATCCGGTTGGGCCATGGGGCGAGCTGCTGGCCGGCGCCGCCCGGACAGACCTCCTCCTCGGCGTAGCCGTCGACCACGTTGACGCTGCCCACCCGGTACGTGCGCAGACCGCCGCCGACCTCGACGATCACCGCCTCATGCTCACCGGATGTCACACTCCACTGCTTGCCTGAGGGCGCCATGCCTTCGGACATACAGCCGCCTTTCGCCTCGCGTCGGCCACTGCGGGCAGACGTGACCTGCCGGGGAACGCCCCAACTCCGCGACCCTAACCGGTCGCCGGTCGCGGGGAGTACCGGATCAGCGCCGGAAACGCGACGGACAGGGCCACGGCGACCGCGGCGGCCGCGATCCCGCCCCCGACCCACGAGACGGTGGCTCCCACGGCCGCCGCGGTGACACCGGCCCGCACGTCGCCGAGCCGGGGGCCGCCTGCCACGACCGCGATGAACACGCCCTGTAACCGACCCTGGAAGCCGTCCGGCGCGTAGGTCTGCAAGATCGTCTGCCGGTACACCGCGCTGACCATGTCGGCCGCGCCACCGACGGCGAGCAGGAGCACGCACAGCCACAGCGACTGGGCGAGTCCGGCCGCCGCCACCGCCAGGCCCCACATCACCACCGCGGCGGTGAGCGCCACCCCCTGCCGCCGGACCCGGCCGATCCAGCCGGAGGTCAGGCCGGCCACCACGGAGCCGATGGCGATGGCCGCGTAGAGCCAACCGATCGAACTTGGACCGAAGCGGTCAGCCGCCACCTCAGGGAACAAGGACCGGGGCAGGGCCAGGACCATCGCGGCGATGTCGATGGCGAAGGAGAGCAGCAGGACCGGGGAGGTGGCGATATAGGTGAGCCCCTCCCGCACCTCGGCCCAGCCGGCCAGCCGGCGCGCACCCTCCGTCTGGTTGAGCGGCGGCAGTGACGGCAGCCGGACCGTGGCCCAGAGCGTGACCGTGAACGCGAGCGCGTCGACCGCGTACGCGGCGGCGAACACGTTCTGTCGCACGAGCAGCCCGGCGATCAGCGGTCCGATCACCATCGCGGCGTTGAACATGGTCGAGTTGAGCGTCGCGGCGGCCGGAATCTCCTCCCGGCCCACCAGTCGCGGCACGATCGCGATCCTGATCGGTGAGCTCACCGCGAAGCCGGTCGACTGGATGCCGACCAGGATCAGCAGCAGCACCGCACTGTCCACATGCAACAGTGCTTGGACGAACAGGCCGACAGTGGCGGTCCACATGACCGTCGAGGAGATGAGCAGCAACTGGCGGCGGTCCACCCGGTCGGAGACGGCGCCGCCCCAGAGCGAGAAGACGAGCAGCGGGACCAGAGCGGCCAGACCGAGCAGACCGACCCACAAGGACGATCTCGTGATGGCGAACATCTGCACCGGTACCGCCACCGCGGTGAATTGCAGCCCGAAGCTGGCGACCGCGTTGCCGACGAACATGCGGCGGTACGGGATGTGACGAAGTGGGCGGGTGTCGATGGCGTGGCGGCGGAGGAAGTCCAACGTCGTCATGGGGCAAGCCGCTCCACGGTCCAGCTCTCGTCGTCGCGGCGGTAACGCAACCGGTCGTGCAGGCGGCCCGTCCGCCCCTGCCAGAACTCGACCGCGTCCGGGGCGACCCGCAGACCACCCCAGCTCGGCGGCGCGCCGACCGGGCCCCCGCCAAAGCGCGCGGCCGCCCGGTCATACGCCGCGTCGAGGTCAGCTCGGCTCGGGACCACCCGTGACTGCGGGCTGGCCCACGCACCGAGTTGGGAATCGCGCGGACGGGTCGCGAAATAGGCCTCGGTCTCGGCCCGGTCGACCCGGGTCACCGATCCGCTCACCCGCACCTGACGGCCGACCTGGTGCCAGGGAAAGACCAGGCTCGCATACGGGTTGACCGAGATCTCCTGGCCCTTCACCGACTCGTAGTTCGTGAAGAACACGAAACCACGCGCATCGATCGCCTTGAGCAGGACGGTCCGGGCGTTGGGATGTCCAGCGGCATCGGTCGTGGCGACGATCATCGCGTTGGGCTCCGGCAGACCGGCCGCGCTGGCATCGCTGAACCAGCGTTCGAACTGGCCCAACCAGTCCCCGGCCAGGTCCGACTCGGCCAGCCCGAGGCGCGCGTACTCCTGCCGCATCGCCCCCAGGTCGGAAACGTTCATGGGCTCATCTAACTCGCCGGGCGGCCGGCTCACCTTCCGCTGAGGCCAACGCCACGTGCGCCCAGGTTTCCGAGCGCATGGCCGCGATGACGGGGGAAGATGTCGCGAGTAGCACATTGACACCGGCTCGCCAACATAATTGCCCGGCAGGCAAGATGGTCCGGATGACCATCCACGGTCGGTGAAGATCCGCCGCCGTGGGCACCGCGCGAACCGTCCACCGCCCGGGACGTTCCGCAACGCGGCTTACGAGACGTACACCGAACCGTCAGGAGTGCGAGATGTCCGATTTCAAGCCGGGTCTGGAGGGCGTCGTCGCCTTCGAGTCCGAGATCGCCGAACCCGATCGGGAGGGCGGGGCGCTGCGGTACCGCGGTGTTGACATCGAAGATCTCATAGGCAAGGTCTCGTTCGGCAACGTCTGGGCTCTCCTGGTCGACGGGCGCTTCGGGCCCGGCCTGCCGCCGGCCGAGCCGTTCCCGGTACCGGTGCACTCGGGCGACATCCGGGTCGACGTCCAGTCGGCCGTGGCCATGCTGGCGCCGTACTGGGGCCTCGGCCAGCTGCTCGACATCTCCGACGACCAGGCCCGTGAGGACCTGGCCCGGGTATCGGTCACCGCGCTGTCCTTCGTCGCTCAGGCGGCCCGCGGGCTCGGCCTGCCGGCGGTACCCCAGAAGGAGATCGACAAGGCGTCGACCATCGTCGAGCGGTTCATGAAGCGCTGGCGGGGCGAGCCCGATCCGCGCCATATCAAGGCCGTCGACGCGTACTTCATCTCCGCCGCCGAGCACGGGATGAACGCGTCCACCTTCACCACCCGGGTCGTCGCCTCCACCGGTGCGGACGTCGCCGCGTGCATCTCCTCAGGTATCGGAGCGCTGTCGGGCCCGCTGCACGGCGGCGCGCCGCAACGGGTACTCGGCATGATCGAGGCCGTCGAGCGCAGCGGCGACCCGGCCGGGTACGTCAGGGACGCGCTCGACCGTGGTGACCGGTTGATGGGATTCGGTCACCGGGTCTACCGGGCCGAGGACCCCCGGGCGCGGGTGCTGCGCCGCACCGCCAAAGAGCTTGGCGCGCCCCGGTTCGAGGTCGCCGAGGCGCTGGAGAAGGCCGCGCTCGAGGAGCTGCACTCCCGCCGTCCCGACCGGGTGCTGGCGACCAATGTGGAGTTCTGGTCGGCCGTCGTGCTCGACTTCGCCGATGTTCCGGCGCATATGTTCACGTCGATGTTCACCTGCGCCCGGGTGGCCGGCTGGAGCGCCCACATCGCCGAGCAGAAGACGCTGCAGCGGCTGGTCCGCCCGTCCGCCATCTACGTCGGCCCCGGCCCCCGCAAGCCCGACCAGGTGGAGGGCTGGTCCGAGATCCCCCACGGCGCCTGAGCTGACCGGAAGGAAGGGCACCTTGTTAACGTGTGCGGTATAGGAAGGTGCCCTTCTTAACGGCCGGCCACGCCGCGCTATGCCCCTGGCGGGCCTGGCGTCGCGGGGGTCGTGCGACGATGGGTACGGTCGCCTGAGGCAGCGTCGCCGGCGGGCACGCACACCTCCGGAAGGAACTCAACCGTGGCCGACGCCCAGACCATCGTGATCCCCGACGCCATCAAGCCGATCGACGGCCGGTTCTGCAGCGGCCCCGGCAAGGTACGCCCCGAATCCGTCCAAGCGCTCGCCGGGGTCGCCACCACGTACCTCGGCACCTCGCACCGGCAGAAGGCCGTGAAGGACCAGGTCGCCCGGCTCCGGCGGGGCATCGCCGAGCTCTTCCGCGCGCCCGACGGTTACGAGGTGATCCTGTCCAACGGCGGTACCACGTCATTCTGGGACTCGGCCACCTTCGGGCTGATCCGCGATCGGGCCCAGTTCGCCACGTTTGGAGAGTTCGGGGCGAAGTTCGCGAAAGCCGCGGCGGATGCGCCGTTCCTGGGCGAGCCGACGGTACTGGAGGCGGCGGCCGGGAGCGCTGTACGACACGTCCCCGAAGCGGGGATCGACACCTACGCCAGCCCGCACAACGAGACCTCCACCGGTGTGATGGTGCCGGTGCAACGGGTCGCGGGCGCCGACGACGGCGCGCTGGTGCTCACCGACGGCACCTCCGCCGCCGGCGCGCTCGAGGTCGACCTGCACCAGACCGACGTGTACTACTTCGCGCCGCAGAAGGCGTTCGGCTCGGACGGCGGCCTGTGGCTCGCCCTGATGTCGCCGGCCGCCCTGGCCCGCATCGAGGAGATCCACGCCGGCAAGCGTTGGGTTCCGGCCTTCCTCGACCTGGCCACGGCCGTTGAGCAGAGCCGGCTCGAGCAGACCTACAACACGCCGGCATTGGCCACCATCTTCCTGGCCGCCGAGCAGACCGACTGGATGCTCGCCAATGGCGGGCTGGCCTGGTCGGCCAAGCGCAGTGCCGAGAGCGCGGGTGTGCTCTACGGCTGGGCGGAACGGTCGGCCCTCGCGTACCCGTTCGTGTCCGACCCGACACTGCGGTCCCAGGCCGTCGTCACGATCGACTTCGAGCCCTCGGTTGACGGCGCTGCCCTGGCCAAGACGTTGCGGGCGAACGGGATCCTCGACACCGAGCCCTACCGCAAACTCGGGCGCAACCAGCTGCGGATCGCCGTCTTCCCGACCGTCGAACCCTCCGATGTGGAGGCTCTGACGGCCTGCATCGACTACGTGCTCGAGCGCGTGCTCTAGTCGGTCGGACCGCCGACGCCGCCGACGCCGCGTTGCGCCACGCCTACGCCACGTTGGGCCACGTTAAGAAGGGCACCTTCCTCTACCGGAGACGTTAACAAGGTGCCCTTCCTTCCCCTTCGCCCCGGCCCCGGCCCCGGTCCCGGCCCGGTCCCGTCAGGCGACGGCGGGGCTGCGGCGTTCGAGGAGGAGGACGTCGCGCCAGCGGCCGCGGTGGCGGCCCATCCGTTCGCGGGTACCGACGACGCGGAAGCCCAGCTTCTCGTGCAGCGCCAGGGCAGCCTCGTTCTCAGGGAAGATGTGCGCCTGCAGCGTCCATAGTCCCTGCGACTCGGTGGCGGTGATGAGGCCGTCCACCAGCGAGGTTCCGACGCCTCGGCGTTGCGAGTCGGCTCGTACGAACGTGTGGCACTCGACGATGCCGGCGTACTCACGGCGCTCGGAGAAGCGTGACAACGCCGACCAGCCGAGGATCTTGTTGGCCTGATCGACGGCGACCAGCCGGTGCGCCGGAAGGTGGACCCGCCCCCACTCGCTCCAGGTCGGGACGTTCGTCTCGAAGGTCGCGTCCGGACCCTTGATCGCTTCCGCGTAGATGGCCAGGATCTTCATGCTGTCCTTGGACTCGAGCGCCCGTACCGTGACCGTCACGGCTCCTTACCCTATCCGGTCGGGAGGTGGGTGAATCGTCCACGTTCGGCGCGCCGAGCTCCCCATGACGGCCACATGCGCGTACCGTGTCGCAGAGCGCCCGTTGCACGGCGTCTGTTGTGCGCACCCAGTGAAAGGCACCCTCCGTATGCGGCCGGTTCGCTTCGTCGCCCTCTCCGAGGATGGCCAGGCGCTCGTGCTCGCCGACGAGGTGGGGCGACTGCTGACTCTGCCGATCGATGACCGGGTGTCGACCCTGCTCCGCCCCGACCGGGCATCGGCCGCCGCCAGCAGCCCGCAGTTCGCCACCGACGCCAGTACCCAGCTGGCCCCGCGCGACATCCAGGCCCGGATCCGCTCGGGGGAGTCGGCCGAGGACGTGGCCCGCATCGCCGGCGTACCGGTCGACCGGGTGCTGCGCTACGCGGGTCCGGTCCTGCAGGAGCGGGCCATGCTGGCCCAGCACGCGCGGCGTACCAGGCTCCGAAGCTCCGACAAGGGCGCCACGCTGGCCGAGGTAGTCGACGCGCGGCTGAGCCAGCACGGTGTGGACATGGAGAAGATCTCCTGGGACGCGTACCGGCGTGATGACGGCACGTGGCGGGTGATCGCCAGCTGGCCATCGGGCAAGGCCAACGCGACCGCCATCTGGGAGCTCGACAAGGCGCGGCAGATCGTGTCACCCCAGGACGACATGGCGCACTACCTGTGTGGCGTGCCGACCGGGGCCGACGCACACCGCGGCCACGAGGTCGCCGCGGCCAGGCCGGAGCCCGGCCGCGGCGGCCATGAGCCCATGGTCGACCGGCCGCGAGCAGGGTCGATCGCTGCGGGATCCCGATCCGCGCTGGTCGCGAGGCGTTGCTGGCCACCCTCGAGCGTCCACTGGGGACACCCGGACCCACCGGCGGGACCCGCAGGCTCGACCCGATCCTGCCGGCGGCCTCGGCGGCCTCGGCCGCGGCCAGCGGTGAGGTTCCCCGCCGCCGTTCGGTGGGCCGCTCGGCCATGTTCGAGGACGAGCGCGAGAACGCGGTCGAGGTGCCGGCCGTACCGTCGCTGGCGGTGCTCCGGCCCCGTCGCACCACACCCGACGGAGGGGTGACCGACCGACCGGTCAAGCGCGGTCCGAGCTGGGACGACGTGCTCTTCGGGGCGGCGCCGGCGGCCAAGGACGCGTAACCGCCAAGCCCGCGTCACCGCCAAGCCCGCGTCACCGCCAAGCCCGCGTCACCGCCACGGGCGGCCTGCGTTGACCCGCGTTAGGGTCGAAACCATGGAGTACACGAATCTCGGCCGTACCGGTCTGTCCGTCAGCCGCCTCTGCCTCGGCACGATGAACTTCGGTCCACAAACGACAGAGCCGGACAGCTTCGCGATCATGGATCGCGCCCGGGAGCACGGCATCAACTTCTTCGACAGCGCGAACACCTACGGTTGGAAGCTGGGCGAAGGGGTCACCGAGCAGATCGTCGGGCGCTGGCTCGCGCAGGGCGGGGACCGGCGCGACCAGGTCGTCCTCGCGACCAAAGTGTACGGCAGGATGGGAGCCGGCCCGAATGACGAGGGTCTTTCGGCCCGGCATATCGTCGCAGCCTGCGACGCCTCGCTCCAGCGGTTGCAGACCGATCACATCGATCTGTACCAGATGCACCACATCTCGCGGACCACGCCATGGGACGAGATCTGGCAGGCCATGCAGACCCTGGTCGCCCAGGGAAAGGTGATCTATGTCGGCTCGTCCAACTTCGCCGGCTGGCACCTGGCCAGCGCGCAGGAGTCGGCGTGGCGCCGCCATTTCCTCGGCCTGGTGTCCGAGCAGTGCATCTACAACTTGCTGACCCGCCACGTCGAGCTCGAGGTCGTCCCGGCCGCCCAGGAGTACGGCGTCGGCATCATCGCGTGGTCTCCCCTGCACGGAGGCCTGCTCTCCGGGGCGCTACGGAAAATGGTCGACGGCACCGCTGCCCGCAGCGGCTCCGGCCGGTCGTCGGAGGCGCTGGAGACGCAACCGCGCCGCCATCGAGGGTTTCGAGAAGTTGTGCGCCGATCTCGGCGAAGATCCGTCGAACGTCGCCCTGGCCTGGCTCCTGTCCCGCCCAGGCGTGACGGCGCCGATCATCGGTCCCCGGACGATAGAGCAGCTCGACTCCGCTCCGCGCGCGGTCGAGCTGACGCTGACGGCGGAGACTCTCGAGTCGCTCGACCGGCTCTTCCCGCCCATCGGCGCCGGCGGCCCGGGCCCGGAGGCGTGGGCCTGGTAACGGTCCGGGCCGCGAACATGCACCTGGGACACCGAGAAGTCGACGCTCAGAAGTCGACGCTGTGTACGGTCGTGTAGACCGGCTGTGGGCCGAGTTCGCTGGCTACCAGGTGCATGTTCGTTACTGTCCACTCCGGACCTTCGTACGCGCGCAGCCGGTCCACATCGCGCTGGAGCGTGTCCTGCTCGACCCGGGCTCCAGGGCGCGAGATGGTCAGGTGCGGCCGGAACCCCTTCTGATCGAAGCTGACCCGCTGCCGCCTGAGCTGTGTCCGTACCGCGGCAGCCAGCCCCCGCAACGCGTCCAGGTCCCCACCCAGCCCGGCCCACAGGATGGTGAAGCCACCCCGGCCGAAGGTGCCGCCGCCGGCGAATCGGATGCTCGATCCGGCGCCGGACAGCCGCCCCGGCCGCGGCGTCGAGTGCGGCGACGGCCCGTCCGTACGGTCGGCCGGCACGTCGCCGAGGAAAGCCAGCGTGATGTGCCAGCGATCCCGGGCGGCCAGCCGGGTCGAGTGGCCGGGTCGGTTGGCCCGGGCCACCTCCAGCCCGTCCACCACCGCGCCGAGGTCGGCCACCGCCTGGGCTGACGGGTCGACGCAGACGAACAGCCGCTCGGCTGGGCTGGCTCGGTCATTGGGTACTGGCCACCAGGACCTGGCGCAGCAGGGCCACCGCGTCTGTGTCGCCGGCGACCGTGACCGTGCCTCACCGCCCCGGCTGCCACAGCCAGCGCAGCACCTCCGCCGGCCGGGCCGCCGATCGTCGCGTCCGGACTGTCCACATCGGACTGTTCCGACCCGTACGTCCTTGCTGGCCAGGCGCAGCAGCCAGGACTGTTCCGCCGTACGCACCAGGACCGTCCGGTCGCCCGCACCGGCCAGCATGCTCGGTGAACTCGTCCGGCCAGGTCGTCGTGCCGAACTCGACGAATGCGACCAGCAGTTCGTCGATCCCGTCGGCGGCCAGGTCGGCCGGAATCGGGGCGATCGACGCCCCGGCGCCCAGCTCGGCGTCGACGCGGTGGATCACCGTCTCCTGGGCCATCCGGCGGATCCAGAAGCCGACCGTCTGGTCGGGGGCGTACCACGTGAACGCGTGGTCGCTCGGGCCGGCGACGCTCGAACTCCGCGATCAGCTGCGGCGTAGGCCCGGTCGAGCAGTTCCAGCGGCGGCTCGTCGTTGAGTCCCGCCGGCGGCCAGGGGTCCGGGTGGCTGCCCAGTCGCATGCACTCGACCTTGTGCAGGTAGACCGTGCCCACGTGGCGGACGCAGGTCGGCCATGGTCCAGTCCGGGCAGCTCGGCACGTCGGCGGCCCAGGTCGGCTGAGCCGGCCACCTCCCGAAGTCGGCGGAAGTCGGCGTCGAGGTAGCCCCGGAGTCGTTCGCTGTCCATGTCTGCCAGCCTGGCACACCGGCTCCGCCGCTGATGCATCACCTCCGACGGGTGCGTCGGCCACGACCGGAGCCGGGCGTCGCGGGTGACCACGTAGAACCGGGTCGCGGCCGCAGCCGCAGCCGCAGATCCGTGTTGTCCCGCGCGGCAGCTGCCAGGTCATTCCGAGGGCACCGGCCACGACGAGCCACGGTGCCGCCGACCCACATGCCGGCCCGCGGGCCGTACTGCTCGCTGAGCCAGCCGATCAACAGCGAGCCGAGCGGCGTCGGCCCGAGGAAGACCAGGACCCACAGCGCCATCACCCGACCCGCGGTGGGCGGCGTCCGTCGCCGAGCTGGATGCGCTGGTTGCACGGCCTGGGCGAAGAAGACCATGAAGAAGCCGGTCGGGATGAGCAGCACGCAGGTGGTCCAGAACGACGGGCCGAACCCGACGATGCGTCTCCAGCACGCCGAACGACCGTCGGCCGATCCGATCACGATGTAGATGCTCGGGCCGCGACCGCCGGCCGCTGCTGGCCAGCGCACCCACCAGGGCACCGCTGGCCAGCGCGGTGGTGAGCAGGCCGAACTGGCCGGCCCCGACCTGGAACACGTTCTTCGCCAGTACCGGCAGGGTCAGCTGGAAGTTGAAACCCAGCAGTCCGACCAAGAAGATCATCACCAGCGGGACGATCAGATCCTCGCGGCGGCCACACGTACCGCAGCCCGTCGCGGATCCGCGCGTCCGCGCCGGCCGCCTCGACCCGGCGCTCGCGGTAGCATCTCGGCCGGCCGCATCGTCAGCAGCACGAGACCATGCGGTGCGAGGTAGGTCAACACGTTGATCAGGAACACCGGGGCCGTCTTCTGGTCGAACAGCCAGATCGCCGCCGCCGGCGACGGCCGGCCCGACGATGCGCGCGGAGTTGAATGTGGCGGCAGACAGCGACAGCGCGTTGGGCAGCAGCGGCTTGCCGACCAGTTCGGAGACGAACGACTGCCGGACCGGCGTCTCGATCGCGTTGGCCGTCCCCATCAGCGCGGCCAGCAGGAACACCCAGTGCAAGGTGACCGTGTCGGTGGCGACCAGCAGGCCCATAGCCAGGGCCAGCACGCTGAACAACGCGTTGGCGACGATCAACAGGACCGCTTGTCGTACCGGTCCGCCAGCTTGCCGCCATACAGGCTCAGCAGCAGGACGGGCAGGAACTGCAGTGCGGAGACGACGCCGAGCGCATAGGGGGAGTTGTGGGACAGGGTGAGGACCAGCCAGTCCTGGGCGGTGAACTGCATCCACACACCGATCAGCTTGGTGATCTGCCCTGTGGCGAAGAGTCGGTAGTTGCGAACCGTCAACGACTGAAACGTCGTCCCCAGCCGTGCGCGCACGTGCGCTGCGCCTCCTTCAGTTGTCGTTGTCCAGTTGTCGTTGTCCTCAGTACTCGGGCGATCCGGCCCAGGATCTCGGCGGCCCGCAGCATGGTGTCGCGCTCCTCCGGCGTCAGCCCGGCCAGCCGCATTGCCAGCCATTCGTCGCGCGCCCGGCTGTACGTCGACCAGCAGCTCGCGGCCCTTGCCGGATGGCGCCAGGATCACCTGCCGGCCGTCGGTCGGGTGGGGGTGCGCCGGACCAGCTCGCGCTCCTCGAGCCGGGCCACGATCCGCGTCATCGTCGGCGGCTGGACCCGCTCCACGTCGGCCAGCTCACGGGGCGTGAGAGCGCCCGCGGCCTCGAGGCTCTGCAGAGCCGAGATCTGCGCGATCGTCAGGTCGCCGACCGGGCGTGTCTGCCGCAGCCGCCGGTTGACCCGGGTGATCGAGTCGCGCAGCAGTCCCGCCAGCTGCACCGGGGACACCCGGCGGAGCGTCGGTGTACGGTCGCTCATGCTGCTTAGCTTAGCTAATGAGCATGGCTAACGAGTAAGGACTGGCGACGTGAGCTGCGCCATACGCGGTCATCTGCCGGACCGGATACCCGTCGCTGTCGGCGTCCGACCTGAGGACGTGTCCACCAGTCGCCGCCCAAGCTCGAGCCGCTCGGACCTGCCGATGGTGCCGTTCGCGGTCGGGCGGGATGGCGTGTGGGCGCTCGCCGGCCTGATCCTGCTCGCGTTCCGGCCGACTCTTGTCGCGCACGGCCACGAGAACTGGCTCGCGGTCTGCCTGGCCGGCTTCCTGCTCGGCATCCCCGGCCTGCTGTGATGCTGGTCCACGACGCGCAACCGCCGCCGACGCCGCTCGCCGTCAGGGAGCTCGACCGGAGCGGGCGGGCGGATCTGAGCGCGGTTCCTCGCCGTTCTCGGCGGTCGTGGGCTCCACGATCGTGGCGTCGACGGCGCCGTCGTCGAATGGTGGCGCTTCGACGACGGGGGCGTCGTCATCCGGGTCGCGACCTCGGCGGCGACTCTCGAGTACCCCGGGTTCAGGGGTGGCGCCGGGTTTCAGGGGTGGGTTCAGCCCTCGCCCTGCGCTGGCGCCGGCGCTCGCGGGCCCCCGATGCCAGCCTCGGGACGTTCACCACGGTGACGGCCGGGAGGGGTTCGCCGTCACCGACCGGCTCCACCTCGCCGTCGTCATAGACCGTCGGCAGCTCCTCGACCGGCGCGACGGTCTCGACGAGTACCTCGGAGTGAGCGCCGCAGCCGTGGTCGGCGCTGACCACCCGGCCGTCGTCGGGGGCGAACATGTTGCCGCAGGCGCCGAAGACCAGGCGCAGCGAACCGGCCAGCGGCAGGTAGAAGCCGCAGGTGCCACAGCGGGCGTTGGCCGGGGCAGCGCTCGCGATGGCGCGCCTCCGGACCGTGGTCACCGTCATACCAGCGCTGGGCGGTCTCGGCCCGTCCCTCGCGCGACATCACGCGGCGCCGCCCGAGGCCCAGTTCCCAGCTGACCTCCTCGACCGCCGGGATCGTCGGACAGCACGTACCCGGGCGCGAGCCGCTCGTCGTCGGCCCGGTCGGCATCAGATCGCCGACGCCCAGATCGCCCGGCTGCAGGCGCTCCTGCCACGGCACCCAGTTCGGGGCGAGCAGCGCCTCCTCGCCGGGCAGCAGCACCGTCTCGCAGATGGTGACGTGCTTGCTGCGCGGCACGCGGGCCACGGTGACCGCCCACCGCCAGCCGCGGTAGCCCGGAAGTGTGCATTCGAAGAAATGGGTGACCACCCGCTCGCCCTCGGCGACCACGCCCTAGGTGGGCGCCGACATGGTCGTCAAGAATCGCCTCCGCGGGCCAGATCGACCGCGGCCGCGCAGGTCGGATCGGGCCTGTCCGGCGGCCTTGGTCGCTGCGAGTGGCGGTGCTGGTCACGGGGGCCAATCTTGCCGTACGCCGGCCGCGCCCGCCATCCGGGGTCGACCGCCTCAGCCGCACGGGAGCCCCGTGCGTCACACGTGGACGGCCGGTGTGAGCGAGGATAGGTTCCATGCCCGCGCTTGAAGGATTCGGCAAGGCCTCCCGCGCCGCCGGTCGGGGCCTGACGGCGACCGCCAGCGGCACCGCCAGGGCGTCGCGGTGGCTGGGCCGCAACGTCGGCGTCGCCCGCAACATCGGCGGCGTCGGCAACGTCGGGCATGATGCGCCTGCTCGATCTGCACGCGATCTCCTGCGCCGGCGACACGCTGATCACCATCGGTCTGGCTGGAACACGATCTTCTTCAATGTCCCGGCCGGCGAGGCGCGCGGACGGGTGGCGCTCTACCTGCTGGTCACGATGGTCCCGTTCGCACTGCTGGCGCCGATCGTCGGCCCGGTGCTGGACCGGTTCCGGCACGGCCGACGCTTCGCATTGGCGGCGACGTTCCTGGGTCGGTCGATCCTGGCCTGGGTCATCGCCGACAACCTGACCGGCTTCGCGCTCTACCCGGCCGCCTTCGGCGTGCTGGCGCTCTCCCGCGCCTACGGCGTCGCCCGCTCGGCCGCCGTGCCGCGGCTGCTACCGCGAGGGCTCGGCCTGTCGCAGGCCGGTGCGCGGGCCTCGGTCTACGGCACGGTCGCCGGCGCGATCATCGCACCGGTCGGCCTGCTCACGGCGAGCCTGTTCAAGCCGCGTGGCCGCTGAAGATCGCCGCGATCCTGTTACTGGCCGGCGTCGTGGTCTCATTGATGCTGCCGCCCAAGGCCGACTCCGACGCGCCCGGAGGTGCCGCCGAAGGTGTTCCACCTGCCGTGGCGGCACCGGGAGGCGGCGGTCAGCGGATCCTCTCCGGCAGCCTGCTGGTCATCGTGCCCTGATCGGCAGCGCCTGCCTGCGGGCGTCTGTATGGCTTCCTGCTGCTCTTCCTGGCTTTCGCGATCCGCGCCAACGACGTCCCTCAGGGAGTTCGGCGGCATCGACCTGTGCTCGACCACGGTCGCGCTGGGCGCGTCGGCGTCGCGCTCGGCCTCGGCACGTTCCTGTCCACCGCGATCGGCACCGGCCTGCGGCTGCGCCGCCCGGCCCGGGTGCAGGCCTGGTTCTGGCCGCGGCGGCCGTCGCCGGCGGGCCGCACCTTCGCCGTGCACTTCACGTTCATCACCATCCTCGGCTTCTGTCTGGTCACCGCCATCGCCAGCGGGCTGGCCAAGCTCGCCGTCGACGCCACGATCCAGGACCGGCTGCCCGACACGTCCGGGCCAGCGCGTTCGCCCACTCGGAGACGCTGCTCATGCTGGCCTGGGTGGCTGGCGGCGCGATCGGGCTGGTCCCCGTCGACGGCCGGATCGGGCTGACCCTGGCTGCGGTGCCGATCGCGGCGGCGGCGGTACGGGCATATCTGGCCGGCCGGCGGCTGCGGGGCGAGGTCCTCGGCGGGCCGCCACGCAACCTACCGCCACCGTCAGCCCCGAGCGGCCCGCCCCGGACACGCAGCCGGCTGCTCACCGGCACGGTCACCAACGTGTCGACCACCCCGATCAACACGGACCGCCGCCCGGCTTCCACGTCTACCAACCGACCGCGCCCGACGCCGGCGTGACCGACCCGCGGACCGGCGGATGAGGCCGGAGCGCCTGCGGGAGAAGCTTCGCCAGGTGTTGCCGCACGGGCCCGCCTGCTCGTCATCACGGCGGTCGAGCCGAGCGGGACGCCGTCCGACGTGGACTGTCCATATCGATAATCCCATCGGGGCCACATCGATCGTGGTGGTCGGTCGGCGTCGGCCCGGCCGCGGCGGCCGCCGCGACCGCACGCCTGCTCGCCCGGGCCGAACGGCCAATCTACCGTACGGGCCGGTCGTCAGCGCGGGTATCGCGGGCGGGTTCGCCGCCGCGGCCGGCATCGGGGTCGATCGTCTGGCCATCCGCTCGATCGCGGCCGACCTCGGCGGCCGAGTCGCCCGACGGATTCCTGCCGGTGGACGAGCTCGGCTTCGGATCGTCCACAGTGGATGCGATGCGTCCTGCTGGCCCGCCTGCGCGAGCCAGCTGCCGGCGCGCGTCGTCGGCGACGTGCTCACCGTGTCCACCGTCACCGGCACCGCCGGCCCGGCGCCGAGCCCGCGGCCCGCTACCCGGGCGCGGTCGCCGAGGCGATGGAGGGTTTCGGCGTGGCCATCGCCGCGGGCCAAGCCGAAGCCGCGTTTCGCCGAGATCCGCAGATCGCCAACCCGGTCGGGCCCCGCGACCGGGCCGCCTGGCGCATCGATGACGCCCTCGCCGCCCTGACCGCCGCCGCCGGCGGGCTCGACGCCCTGGTCCGGGAACTGGTCGACGACTACCGGTAGCCTGCGGAGCTAGCCTGAGGGCGTGACCTCCAGCTGGCCATCTCGCCCTGCCCTAATGACACGTTCGTGTTCCACGCGCTCGTGCATGGCCTGGTGCCGGGCGCGCCGCGCGATGGATGTCACGTACGCCGATGTGGACGTCACCAACAACGCCGCCGAGCGGGGCGAGTTCGACCTGGTCAAGGTCAGCTATGCCGCCCTGCCGTGGCTGCTCGACCAGTACGAGCTGCTGCCCTGCGGCGGGGCGCTCGGGCGGGGCTGCGGCCCGCTGGTGCTGGTCAACGACCCGAAGCTGACGGCTCATTGGCCGGCCGACGCGTCGCCGTTCCGGGCGACCGGACCACGGCGTACCTGCTCATGCGGCTGTGGTCGGCCGCCGACCCGCCGGCCTCGGTGAGGGTGGTGCCGTTCGCCGAGATCATGCCCGCGGTGGCCGAGGGCCGCTTCGACGCCGGACTGGTCATCCACGAGGCCCGCTTCACCTACCCCCGGTACGGCCTGCGGGCGCTGGTCGACCTCGGCGAGTGGTGGGAGGCCGACACCGGCCTGCCCATCCCGCTCGGCGCGATCCTGGCCAGGCGGGGTGCCAGTCGACCCTCGGCAGGCGGCCGAGTGGATCCGCGCCTCGGTCAGGGCGGCGTGGGCCGACCCGGACGCCAGTAAGTCCTATGTAGTCAGTCACGCTCAGGAGATGGAGCCCGACGTGGTGGCGCAGCACATCGCGCTCTACGTGAACAGTTCACCGAGGACCTGGGCCGAGGCCGCCGCGATGACGCGGCCGCGGACGCCCTGCTGAACCGGGCGGCGGCGGCCGGCCTCATCCCGGCGGTACCCGTTTCGCGCAAGAAGACAATTAGGGCCCTAGATTCTCCAGCTCGTCGGGCGACCGCGTGCACGACCTGGGCCACGGTCTGGGCGATCTTC
Organism: uncultured Actinomycetota bacterium; assembly: GCA_963803345.1. Taxonomy (GTDB): domain Bacteria; phylum Actinomycetota; class Actinomycetes; order Mycobacteriales; family Micromonosporaceae; genus CAWDLX01. The sequence goes on along the minus strand of CAWDLX010000020.1, from coordinate 177,870 downwards.
TTGTCGGGGAACCGGTTGCGGCGCAGATCAGGCATGATCTTCGCCTCGAGTACCTTGATCATGTCCTCGATGAGGCCGTGCAGCTCCTCGGCCGGCCGGCGGCGCAGCTCGGCCACGGATGTCGGTGCCTCGATCAGCTTCACGGCCAGCGCCTGGACACCCTTGCGACTGTCCACGACTCCGAACTCGACCTTCTGACCGGCCTTCAAGTCATCGACGCCGGACGGGAGCGCGGCCTTGTGGACGAAGACGTCTCCGCCGTCGTCGCTGGTAAGGAAGCCGAAACCCTTGTCCTTCTCGTACCACTTCACACGACCCGTGGGCACCACTGACCTCGTTCTCGCTGAACCATCAGAGCAATCACCATCAGGCTAACGATCCGCACCCGGCAACCCAACCGACATCCCCTCACCAACGCCGTGCCGGTAGGCCGCGAGCCAGCTCGGGAACTCGCCCAGGCTGGCCAGGACAAGATCGGCACCGGCCGCCCGCAATTCGTCCGCATCGTGTTCGCCGCTGGTCAGCCCGACGGCGACCGCCCCCGCCGCGACCGCCGCGGCCATGTCGGCCGGGTGGTCGCCGAGGTAGACCCCGACCCCGTGCTCGCGCATGGCCACCGTCTTGCTCTCGGCCCAGGCCCAGCCGACCACCGAGTCCACCCGAAGGCCAAGGTGGGCCAGGTGCAGCCGAGCGTTCGGATCGAACTTGCCGGTGATCACGATGACCTCGCCGGCGTGGCGGCGTACGGCCGCCACAGCCGCGAGCGCGCCCGGCATGGCCGGCGACGCGGCCACGGCGTACTGGGGGTAGATCGACCGGAACAGGTCCACCATCGGCGCCACCTGATCGGGTGGTACCCACAGCTCGAACTCTGTCTCCAGCAGTGGCCCGAGCCGGCGGGAGGCCGCCACGCCGTCGATGGGTATCCCGGTACGCACCCCGACCTCGGTGAACACAGCGGCGATTCCCGAGCGACTGTCGACGAGGGTCAGGTCCAGGTCGAAGCCGACCACCAGCGGTGCCACATCCACAGTCTAGGCCGCCATGATCGCGGCGCCGGCACCCGGAGGGTGGCCCTGGCAGCCGCGGACCGGTCGAAGGGTGCCCGCCGCGGACAGGGACGCGACGTGTGGCGTTCCTTCGATATTGACGGGCGCGACTGGAGAGACTAGGGTCCACAGATCAACCTTTTAGGAAAGTTTCCTAAACGGGCTGGCCACAGGGATGGTGCGAAATGAGACGTACGGTACGCGCCGCCGTCGGCGCCGCCGCCCTCCTCGCCGGCGGGCTGGTACTGGTGCCGGTGACCCAGGCGTTCGCGGCCAACGCAGCGTCGGCCGTGTTCAGTCTCGACTCGGACTGGGGCAACGGCTACCAGGGGAAGTACACCGTCACCAACGGATCGAGCGCCGCACTGACCTGGCGCGTCGAGTTCGACATCCCAGCCGGCGCCACCATCTCCTCGTTCTGGGACGCGAGCCTCAGCGTGGCCGCCGGGCATGTCACCGCCGTCGGTACCTGGAATGCCACGCTGGCCGCCGGGACGGGTACCAGCTTCGGCTGGATCGGCGCGCCCGGTGGGGTGCGGCCGGCGAACTGCAAGCTGAACGGCGGCTCCTGCGACGCCGGCGGCTCGGTCGACACGACGGCACCGTCGACTCCGACCGGGCTGACCAGCCCGAGCAAGACCACCACCAGCATCTCTCTGAGCTGGGGTGCCTCGACCGACGCGGGCGGATCCGGACTGGCCGGTTACAACATCTACCGCAACGGGTCAGCCACCCCGACCGGGCAGAGCACCGGCACGATCTTCACCGACACCGGACTCACCCCGAACACCACCTACACATACACGGTGAGAGCGCGTGACGGTGCCGGGAACCTGTCGGCCAACAGCAACCAGATCTCGGTCACCACCAACCAGAGCGGCTCGACGGACACCACCGCGCCGACCACTCCGGGCACGCTGTCCAGCCCGAGCAGGACCGCCAACAGCATCGGCCTGAGCTGGGGCGCGTCCACCGACACCGGCGGCTCCGGACTGGCCGGGTACAACGTGTACCGCAACGGGGCCAGCACGCCGACCGCCCAGACCACCGGCACCACCTTCACCGACACCGGTCTGAGCCCGAGCACCACGTACACGTACACCGTGAAGGCGCGCGACGGGGCCGGGAACCTGTCGGCGGCCAGCAACCAGATCTCGGTCACCACCAACGCCGGCACCGGCGGAGCCACCCGACGGGTGGGGTACTTCGCCCAGTGGGGCATCTACGCCCGCAACTTCAAGGTCAAGGACGTCGACCAGTCGGGCATGGCCGCCAAGCTGACCACCATCAACTACGCGTTCGCCAATGTCAACGACACCGGCCGGTGCTTCGAAGCCAACCAGACCGGCGTCGGCGACGCCTGGGCCGACTACCAGACCCGGTTCGCCGCCGGGGACACGGTCAACGGCGTGGCCGATGTGTACAACCAGCCGCTGGCCGGCAACTTCAACCAGCTCAAGGAACTCAAGGCCAAGTACCCCGCACTCAAGGTCGACTTGTCGATCGGCGGCTGGACGTGGTCGAAGAACTTCTCCATCGCGGCCCGCCCGGAGAACCGGTCGGCGTTCGTCGCCAGCTGCATCGACCTGTTCATCAAAGGCAACCTGCCGATGATCGGCGGCGAGGTGCAGGGCGGACCTGGGGCGGCCGCCGGCGTGTTCGACGGCATCGACCTCGACTGGGAGTGGCCGGGCAGCCCGGGCAACGACGGCAACGTCATCAGCCCGGACGACAAGGCCAACTACGCGGCGCTGATCCACGAGTTCCGCACCCAACTCAACACCTACGGAGCGAGCGTCGGAAGGGCGTACCAGCTCAGCGCCTTCCTGCCGGCCGACGCTGCCAAGGTGAACGCCGGTATCGCCGGGAGCATCTTCGCCGACCTCGACTTCGCGACCGTGCAGGGCTACGACTTCTACGGTCCGTGGGGCCCGCAGACCAACCACCAGTCCCAGCTGTTCAGCCCGGCGGCCAACCCGGCCCCGGCCGGCCAGAAGTACTCAGTGGACAGTGCGGTCAGCAAGCTCCTGGCGATCGGGGCACCGGCCAGCAAGCTCGTGGTCGGGGTACCGGCCTACGGGCGGGGCTGGACCGGTGTGCCGAACGTCAACAACGGCCTGTACCAGAACGGCACCGCGGCATCGGGAACGTACGAAGCGGGCGTCGAGGACTACGACGTGCTCAAGAACCGCGCCGGCACCGTCTTCCGCGACACCACCAACGGCGCGATGTGGAAGTACGACGGCTCAACCTTCTGGTCGTACGACGATCCGGCCCTGATCCAGTCCAAGGGCGCGTACGTGAAGAGCCACGCACTGGGTGGACTGATGATCTGGTCCCTGGACGGTGATGACGGATCGCTGGTGACCGCGATGCAGACCGGTCTGCAGTAGGCCAACCTCCGCGGCGGCCCTCCCCCTACCGGGGCCGCCGCGTCCTACTGCTCGGGGTGGAATCGCTCATAGTCGAGCTGCTCCACGGGCAGCGGAAACGTCACATCGTCACCGAAGGGTGACGCCGCGCCGGCCTTGTCGTAGGTGGCCTCGGTCACGGGAAGACGGCCGGGCTTCACCGGTCGGAGCCGACTCCTCCGCGATCTGGGCTGGTCGGGCTGAGTGTGCCTGGGCTCGGCCGCCATCGGGACCTCCCGTGGAAGGGGTACTGGTGACAGTCTTCCACAGCCGACCGCTCCGGGACGGCAACCGGCGACGCCAGCTAGCGTGGACATGCGATGACGAGCAAGCTGGTCGACCACCTGCGCGCCCTGCCGGACGAGGCCCTGGGCGCGCTGCTCCGTCGCCGGCCCGATGTGGTGGTACCGCCGCCAGCCGACATGGGCACGGTCGCCGCCCGGTTGCAGAGCCGGGTCTCGGTGAGCCGGGCGCTGGACCGGCTGGACCAGTTCGGCCTGGAGATCCTCGACGGTCTGCGGCTGGTACGGGACCCGGCCGGCGTCGCGGCGGTGCAGACGCTGCTCACCCTCGCCGCCGAGGCCGGCGTCGAGGCGAGCCGGGTACAGGCGACCATCGGGACCCTACGCGACCTGTTCCTCGCCTACGGAACGGACACCGAGCTGCGGCTGGTCGCCGCCATCGACGAGCTCCTGCCCTCCTACCCGGCGGACCTGGGACGCCCGGCCGGCGAACTGGACGTGGACACGGCCGACCTGGTCGACGACGCGGCCCTGCTGCGGCGCACGTTGCTCAGCGCGCCGCCCGAGGCACGGGCCATCCTGGACCGGCTGGCCGCCGGACCCCCGGTGGGCTCGGTGCAGCCGATCGTGCTGAGAGGCAGATCGGTCGATACCGACTCTCCGGTGCGCTGGCTGGTCGACCACCGCCTGCTGGTACCGATCGCGGCGGACATGGTGGAACTGCCCCGCGAGGTCGGTGTCCTGCTGCGCCGCGACACCGGTCCGCTCGGGACGCTGCACCCCGACCCGCCGGTCATCGACGCGCCGGTCCGCGCCGGTGTGGACTCGGCCGGCGCCGGGCAGGCGCTGGAAGCGGTCCGGCATGTCGAGGCCCTGCTCCAGGCCCTGGGCGACGACCCCGCACCGGTCCTGCGCAGTGTCGGGCTCGGCGTACGGGAGCTCAAGCGGCTCTCCCGGACGGTCGGTCTTGCCGAGTCGGTCACGGCGCTGTTCCTCGAGGTGGCGTACGCGGCGGGGCTGATCTCCCACACCGACCTCTACAGCCCGGAGCAGCGCTGGCTGCCGACCGGCGCCTTCGACCACTGGCGCAAGGCGCCACTCCCCCAGCGCTGGGCGATGCTGGCCCGTACCTGGCTGCTCACCACCCGGGCACCGGCACTGGTCGGCACCAAGGACACGAAGGACCGCTCGATCAACGCGCTGTCGTTCGAGGCGACCGCCCTGCCCATGGCCAGAGCGCGGCGGCAGGCCCTGGAGGTGCTGGCCAACCTTGCGGAGGGCGGCTCCGCGGAACCGGAAGCGGTGATCAGCCGACTGGCGTGGCAGTCGCCGCGCCGCATCGGGCGGGTACCGGCCACCAACGAGCCCCAGTCGCTGGTTCGGGCGGCGCTGAGTGAGGCGGCTGAGCTCGGCGTGACCGGGTTCGATGCCATCACGGCCTACGGCCGGCTCCTGCTCGGCGAGGGCGCGCGTGATCCCGACGCCGACCCGCTGGGTATCCAGGCCACCTCACGCGATCCGCTGCTCAGCATGCTGGCCACGCTGTTACCGGCACCGGTGGACCATGTGCTGATCCAGGCTGACCTGACGGTCGTGGTGCCGGGGCCGCCCGACCCGGCGCTGGCGGCCGAGCTGGCCCTGATGGCCGACGCCGAGTCGCGCGGCGGAGCGACCGTGTACCGGGTGACCCCGGGCAGCGTGCGTCGTGCCCTCGATGCCGGCTACGCCGCCTCCGATGTGCGTCAGACCTTCTCCCGGCGCTCCCGCACGCCGTTGCCGCAGACCCTGGAGTACATGGTTGACGACGTGGCCCGCCGGCACGGCGGGTTGAGGGTGGGGTCGATAGGCGCGTATGTACGGGGAGACGACGAGACGCTGCTGGCCGAGGTGCTGATGGACCGGCGCCTGGGCCGGCTCGGGCTACGCCGCCTCGCCCCGACCGTCCTGGTCACCGCGCACACCACGGCCCGGCTGCTCGAGGCGCTGCGCGACGCCGGGTATGTACCGGTACCCGAAGATTCCCGTGGGGCCGCTGTGCTGAGCCGGCCGGCCGCCCCGCGCGGTCCGGCCGGTCCGTCACGCATCGGCGCCCGCCCGGACGATTTCGACCCGCCCGGCCTGGCCGGCGCCCGGCTGGCCGCCATCATCGAGCAGATCCGGCTGGGCGACCGGGTCGCCCGCGCGACCCGGTCGTCACCACTGGCTCGCAAGCTGGTGGACGCCGACGGTACGCCGGTGCCCCCGAGTCGGGCCCACACCGAGGCCCTCGCCGTGCTCCAGCAGGCTCTTCGCGATCGCGTCAAGGTCTGGGTCGGGTACGTCGACGCCCACGGCGGTACGGCGTCGCGGCTGGTCCGACCGGTGTCGATGGGCGGCGGTTACCTGCGCGCCGAGGACGAGCGCACCGAGACCATGCACACCTTCGCGCTGCACCGCATCACCTCCGCCGTACCGGAGTAGGGCATCAGCGCTCCGGTTCGGCGTCTTCGGAATGGCTCTGTTCCTCGCGGGTCTGGTCCGGCTGGTTCCGGCTCGCCACCACCGCGCCGACCACTGAGGCGACCATCAGCAGGCCAAGTCCCACTCCGAGCGACTCACCGAGGGCGTCGGACACCGACGTCTGCATGATCAGGTGGGACATCAGGAACCAGCCGCCGGCGAGGCCGACCACCAGTGCCGCCCCGATCACGGTGCCCTTCGTACCGCCGTTCACCCCAGCCCCACAATCCGGAGCGCGCACGACACGGCGCCCCTCCTGCCGCAACGATAGGAGGGGCGCCCGAACGCACGCCAAGCCGGCACCCGCGCTCCCCCGTTTGGACGTCGGTCCGCCATCCGGCGTCCAGAGCGCGTGCCTACATCTCCTCAGACGCTCCGACCGGCCGCACAGGTTGCGCACAGAGTCGATCTGGTTCCAGTTGTTGTCGGAGGTCGCCCGTACGGTGGTCGGCGAGGCACACTGGAGGGTCTGCTCACCCCCGGGAGGATCTGTTGACCGACGGCCCGTTGATCGTCCAGTCCGACAAGACGCTGCTGCTCGAGGTCGGTCATGCTGACGCCACCGCGTGCCGCATGGCGATAGCACCGTTCGCTGAGCTGGAACGCTCGCCGGAGCACGTGCACACGTTCCGGCTGACCCCGCTCGGACTCTGGAACGCCCGGGCCGCCGGTCACGACGCCGAGTCCGTGGTGGACGCGCTGCTGCGCTTCTCCCGCTACCCGGTGCCGCATGCGCTGCTGGTCGATGTGGCCGAGACCATGGACCGGTACGGCCGGCTCCAGCTCGTCAACGATCCCGCCCATGGCCTGGTCCTGCGGGCCACCGACCGGGCCGTACTGGTCGAGGTGTCCCGCTCGAAGAAGTTGGCCGGGATGCTGGGCGGACCGGTCGACCCCGACACGGTCGCGGTCCACCCGTCGGAGCGGGGGCGGCTCAAGCAGGCTCTGCTCAAGCTGGGCTGGCCGGCCGAGGACCTGGCCGGTTACGTGAACGGTGAGGCCCACCCGATGGAGCTGCGCGAGGACGGCTGGTCGCTGCGCGACTACCAGCGCCGGGCGGTCGAGCAGTTCTGGGCCGGCGGGTCCGGCGTGGTCGTGCTCCCGTGCGGCGCCGGCAAGACGCTGGTCGGCGCGGCGGCCATGGCCGAGGCGGGGGCGACCACCCTGATCCTGGTCACCAACACGGTGGCCGGCCGGCAGTGGAAGCGGGAGTTGATCGCCCGCACCTCGTTGACCGAGGAGGAGATCGGCGAGTACTCGGGCGAGCGCAAGGAGATCCGCCCGGTCACCATCGCGACGTACCAGATCCTCACGACCCGGCGCGGCGGAATCTTCCCCATCTGGATGTCTTCGGCGCCCGCGACTGGGGCCTCGTCGTCTACGACGAGGTACACCTGCTGCCCGCCCCGATCTTCCGGTTCACCGCCGACCTGCAGGCCCGCCGCCGCCTCGGCCTCACCGCCACCCTGGTCCGCGAGGACGGCCGGGAAGGCGACGTGTTCTCGCTGATCGGCCCGAAGCGGTACGACGCGCCGTGGAAGGACATCGAGTCGCAGGGCTGGATCGCCCCGGCAGAGTGTGTCGAGGTGCGGGTGACCCTGACCGACGCCGAGCGGATGGCCTACGCGACGGCCGAGCCTGAGGAGCGCTACCGGGTCGCGGCCACCGCGCGCACCAAGCTCCCGGTCGTGCGCAAGCTGGTCGAGCGGCACGTCGGCGACCAGATCCTGGTCATCGGCGCCTACATCGACCAGCTGCACCAGCTGGCCGAGTTCCTCGACGCCCCGATCGTGCAGGGCGCCACCACGCAACAAGGAGCGGGAACGCCTCTTCGACGCCTTCCGGTCGGGCGAGATCCCCACCCTGGTCATTTCGAAGGTGGGCAACTTCTCGATCGACCTACCTGAGGCGGCGGTGGCGATCCAGGTCTCCGGCACGTTCGGCTCACGGCAGGAGGAGGCGCAGCGGCTCGGTCGGATCCTGCGCCCCAAGTCCGACGGGCGGCAGGCCCATTTCTACACCGTGGTCGCCCGGGACACGATCGACACCGAGTACGCCGCCCACCGGCAGCGATTCCTGGCCGAACAGGGCTACGCCTACACGATCGTCGACGCCGACGACGTCCTCGGGCCGCCGTTGCCGACCATCGACTGATGGCAGGCCGTCAGAGCGGGTCGCGTCGGTGAGCGCCGGATCACCGCGGCGACGGCGGGCTGCATGTCCCCGCAGTCGGAGAAGCTGAACGAGTCCGCCGCGCCAAACTTGATCGTGTAGTCGAAACCGTCGGCGCACACCCCGGCCGGCGCCGACCGCTCGGTCATCTGCTGGATGAGCTTCGGATCGGTCAGCAGGGCGTTGAGTGTGGTCAACTGGGCCGCCGTGAAGGCGCCCCGGGAGCTCTGTCTGGTCTTGCTGTCGGTGAACACCCAGCTGCCGTCGGCGGATATGTCCAGGCTCTGGCGTACCCCGACGATCCCTCCGGTCCGTGTGATCGAGATGGGCGTGATCAGCCCCGACACCTGGTCGGACGCGGACGGACCGGTGGGTACCGGGCCCGGCCCGGACGCCGGGGTCGAGCAGCCGGCCAGTGCCACACCGCCGAGCAGGACGACGGCGACGACGAGTTTGCGCATCCGAACCTCACATGCTGTGGTATCCGTGACAAACCGTAGGACGGCGTCGGCGGCCGGACGGTTCCCCCCGCCGCACCCGGGATCCTCAACCGTCAGATCACCGACCGTGATCGTGGTGGTGATCCCATCGGCGCACCGGACCGGCGGTGGCGAGCGTCGAGCCTCGCTGGCGAGCGCCGGGTCGGAGACCAGCTGGGCGAGCCGGCTGATCTGCGCCCCGCTCAGCTGGCCGCGCCGCGTCGTACCCGCCCGGCGGTCTGTGAACACCCAGGCGCCCGAGCCGTCGATCACGACCATCTGGCTGATCGCGGCGATCCCGCCGGTGCGCGTGATCGTGACTGTCGGCGCTGGGAAGGATCCCACCCGCACCGAACTGAACTGCGGTGTGGGAGTCACCCGCGTGGGCACCGGCACGGTCGGGGCAGGGGTGGGCCCCGCGGTGGACGTGGCTGCCGAGGGTGATGACGAAGCAGAGCCCGGTGATCCGCCGGCGCATCCGGCGAGCAGGACAGCGGCCACCGCGGCGGACCCGAGGCCGCAATCCATCTCGATGTCTTCCGCATCCGGGCATTGTCCCCCCTTCGCGCAAGCACTGTCATAACACCTTCACGACGCCTCGGCACGGCGCATGCTGTGCTGGTGAGCGATCTCTCGCACGCCTGGCGGGCGGCTGCCCGCTCGGCCGCGCCCGGAGCCGCCTCCCGCGCGGGGACGACCTGCTGGCCCGGTGGACCGAGCCGCACCGCCGTTACCACACGGTCGAGCACCTGGCGCATGTGCTGGCGGTGATCAGGAGCACGCCGACCGGGCAGCCGACCCTGACGCGGTCATCCTCGCCGCCTGGTACCACGACGCCGTCTACGACCCGCAGCGGGTCGACAACGAGGAGGCCAGCGCGCTGCTGGCCGAGTCGACGCTGCCCAGCCTGGATGTGCCCGACGCCCGGGTCGCCGAGGTAGCCCGCCTGGTCCGGCTCACCGCGACCCACGACCCGATCCCCGGCGACCGCAACGGCGGTCTGCTGACCGACGCCGACCTCGCAATCCTGGCCGCCGACCCGCGACCTACCTCGCCTATACCCAGGCCGTACGGGCGGAGTACTCGTTCGTACCGGACGCGGCGTTCGCGGCCGGCCGAGCCGAGGTGCTGCACCACCTGCTCGCCCTGCCCCGCCTGTTCCACACCCCGGTGCTGCGGGACCGCTGGGAGGACGTGGCCCGGGCGAACATCACCGCCGAGCTGGCCCTGCTCCGGCGGGACTCTCGCCCCACCCGCCGCCGCGATCTGACCCGACATCGCTCACGAGCCGTGCCGTCCCACGGACGGGCCCGTCCTGCGTCGCCGCAGACCGGCCGCCGCCAGCCGCACCACGATCTCGCGGCTCCGCGCGGGCGCCGCCCCCAGCCAGATGGCCATCGGCATGCGAGTGCGCCGGCAGGTCGTAGTGGTCCCGGTCGAACCCGCTGCCGCGGTACGCCCAGCAGTCTCGGCGAACGCGTGCAGTTCGGCGAAGGACACGTCACTGACCAGGTGCGACCACAGCCGCCCCCGGCCGGCCACACGGGCGGGTCGATCAAGATCACGGATAGACCGCGCTGCGATGGCGCACATCCGGCGCCCCCAGCCGGGCGGCGTCGGCGGTGAGGTCGTCCGGCATGGTCTGCGACTGCCGCTCAGCCTCGACCTGGGCCTCGTAGTGGTCGATCTCCCGCCGGCTTGGCGGCCGTCCCAGCCGAGCACCGACCCATGATGTCGGCGGCGTCGGCGGCGCTGTCGACTCCACGGTGGACGGTCTCGAACGAGACGCGGGTCCGGCGGGCCAACGCGTCCTCGAGATGAAGGGCGCCCTCGGCCGGGCGGCGAAGGCCACCTCGGCGGCGATGTAGTCCGGCGCCCCGGCCAACGGCCGGTCCAACGACGGGTCGTCCCGCGAGCAGTGACAGCACCTCGACAGCGACCGAGCCGTACCGCTCGAGCAGGTGCTCGGCCACGCCGATGGCCACCCCGTGCCGGCGGGCCAGGTCGGCCCGGTCCCGCCACAGCCGGGCGTACCCGTCCGCCCCGACCAACGGGAGCTGATCGGTGCGTGAGGGCGGACTCGGCGCCCCGAGCCGGCGGGCCGCGCGGTCGATGACGTCGGCCGCCATCACCCGGTAGGTCGTGAGCTTGCCTCCCGGCAACCAGCATCAGTCCGAGCATCGGCTCGACCACCGCGTGCGAGCGGGACAGGGCCGATGTCGACTCGTCCTCCCCGGACAGCAACGGCCGCAGCCCGGCGTACACGCCCTTCGATGTCCGATATGGACAGTGGTCGGTCGAGGATCTGATTGACCTGGGCCAGCAGGTACTCGATGTCCTTGGCCGACGCGGCCGGATGGGCGCGGTCGAGATGCCAGTCGGTGTCGGTCGTGCCGATGATCCAGTGGCCGCCCCACGGGATCACGAAGAGGACCGAGATCGGGGTACGCAGGATCAGGCCGGCTTCGCCCGAAATGGCCGACCGGGGCACCACCACGTGGACGCCCTTTGACGCCCGTACCTTGAGCCCGGGACGCAACGGTCCTCCGCCGGCCCGGAGCATCTCGGCCACGTCGTTGCTCCATACCCCGGTGGCGGCGACGACAGTGCGGGCGGCGATGTCGAACTCATCACCGGTCTCGATCTTCTGAGCCCGTACCCCGGTCACCTCGCGGGCCGCCCGTAGGAAGGACGTGGCCCGCACCGAGGTCACGACAGCGGCCCCGAGGCTGGCCGCGGTCCGGGCCAGTGTCGTCACCAGCCGGGCGTCGTCCACCTGGGCGTCGTAGTACCGGATGGCGCCGCCCACGGTGTCGTTGCGCAACGACGGGAAGATCCGCCGGGCGGCCGAGCTGGACAGGTGGCGGTGCAGTGGCATGCCCCGCTCCTGGCCGAACAGGCCGGCGAAGATGTCGTAGGCGGCCACCCCGGCCCCGTAGTACCCGCGCAACAGCCCTCCGCGCAGTGCCTTGTGCGGCAACGGCAGCAGGAACGGCATCGGTCGGACGAGGTGAGGGGCGATTCTCGTGGCAAGCAGCCCGCGTTCGCGCAGGGCCTCGTGTACGAGACCGAGGTCGAGCTGCTCGAGGTAGCGCAGGCCACCGTGGACCAGCTTGCTCGAACGCGACGACGTACCCGACGCGAGGTCGCGCGCTTCGATGAGCGCGACCGACAGACCGCGCGACGCGGCGTCCACCGCCGCACCGGCTCCGGTGACGCCACCGCCGATGATGAGGACGTCGAACTGCTCGCGGTGCAGCCTCGCGACATCCGCCTCGCGCCGTTGCGGGGAGAGGCGGGCCGCGGTGAACCGGGACACCGAGGGGTCACGCACGCTTCCACGGTACAAGGACGGCGCCCCGACGCGCCCGGCCCTGCCTCGCCTACCGTGTGCCCATGCAGCCACATCTGCCCCAGCCGTCGCCTCGGCTACTCGCTGTGCTCGCGGTGGTGGTCGGTGTCTGGACGGTCGCGGTGACCACGGCGCTGGCGCTGGTGGGCTGGGCGATCGGGGAGGCGTCGGCCGAGCTCGAACTGTTCCCGGCGGCCCCGTTCGCACCGATCAGCGCGGTGGTGGCCGGCATCCTCGTGATGACACCGGCCGCCGCGCTGGCGGCGCTGGCCCGAGGTCGACCGCGGGTCAACCCCGGCGCGCTGGCCGCCGGCCGGGCCTGGCTGCTGGCCGGCGCCGGCGGGGTCGCGCTGGGCTGCGTGCGGGCGACTCCGCAGCCGCACAACGAGCTGCTGCTGATCCTGACCGCGGCGGTCGCGGGCTTCGCCGGATTCCTGGTCCGCCGGTTGCCGGGCCCGGTCGAGGCCCCGGACGCGGCGGCGTCGGGCGGGGCCGACGGACTCGCGGTAGCCGTCGGGCTCGCGATCCTGCTGCCCTGGCTCGCCATCGGCGCCCTCGGCGACCCGGTCGAGACCGGGTGTGCGGTGCTGGCCGCCGCCGCGGTCGGGTACCTGCTCGCCGGCATCCTGACGCCCGCGTTCGGTGCCGCTTTCGGGCGGTCCCGGCGCTGGCGCGTGGTGGTCGGCGGGCTGGCCGGTCTGGTCGCGCTGGCACCGGTCGCGGCCGCGCTCGGCGGGCAAGGCGTGAACCTCGCTGAACTGGTCACCGTGTCGCTGCTGGGTCTCGCGGCGGCCGCCCTCGCCCCCCGCCCACGAGCCTTGGCCGCGATGATCGCGCTGGCGGTACTCGGCCCGTTGGCCCTGGTCGATCCGGAGGAGACGACCGCGGTCCTGGGTCCAGGGGATGTCGGTACCTGGGCCGCCCGGGCCGCGCTGATCAGCGGGGCCATCGCGCTCGCCCTCGGCGTGAGCGCCGCGTTCGTGGGTCGCCCAGGGCGTCGGGTGGTGAGCGGCCGCGAGGAGCCGAGCGTCAGCGAGGCCCCGCAGCTCGGCCGCGGTCCTTGGCGGGGCGCCGTCGTGGCGGTCGTCGTGCTGGCCGGTTGCGCGCTTGCCTACATCGGTCCGGGTCGGCCGGGCTTCTACGGGGACCGGCTGTTCGTCGTGATGGCCGAGCAGGCCGACCTGCGCGGGCTCGACGCGATCGCGGACCGGACCGAACGGCTCCGGGCCACCTACCGGCGGCTGGTCGACACGGCCGAGCACAGCCAGGCGTCGTTGCGCGCCGACCTCGACCGGTACGGGATCGGGTACACGCCCTACTACCTGGTCAACGGTCTCCTGGTCGATGCCGGACCGGCCCTCCGACCGCTCCTCAGTGGACGGTCTGATGTGGACAGAGTCCTGCTCGACGAGCGGCTACGGCCATTACCCGGGCCGGCCGCCGATCAGGTCGGCCCGGCCGCCGCCCCCGATGCCCGCGATCCGGTGCAGTGGAACGTCAAGGCCGTTCAGGCTCGCCGCGGTGTGGCAGAGCGGGGACACCGGCCAGGGCATCACCATCGGGTCCTCCGACACCGGCGTCGACGGTACCCATCCGGCCCTGGCCGGCGGCTTCCGTGGTGGCCCGGACTCCTGGTACGACCCGTGGAACGGCTCGACGACGCCGACCGACCACATTGGACACGGGACGCACACGATCGGGACCGCGATCGGTCGCGACGGCATCGGTGTCGCTCCGGGAGCCCAGTGGATGGGGTGCGTCAACCTCGGTCGGGGTACGGCAGCCCGTCGCACTACCTGGACTGCCTGCAGTTCATGCTCGCCCCGTTCCCCGCCGGCGGCGACCCCTGGCGCGACGGCGACCCGGCCCGGGCGCCGGACATCCTCACCAACTCGTGGGGATGCCCGCCGGTCGAGGGATGTGACCTGGAGGCCCTCCGGCCAGCCACGGCCGCGCTGGCCGCCGCTGGCATCTACGTCGTCGTGGCGGCCGGCAACACCGGCCCGCTCGGTTGCGGGTCCGTCACCGATCCGCCGGCCAACTACCCCGACGTCCTCACCGTCGGCGCGGTCGACCAGCGCGGCCAGGTGGCTGGCTTCTCGAGTCGGGGTCCGACCCCGGGCCGGGTGGCCAAGCCCGACCTCGTCGCCCCCGGCGTCGACGTGCTGTCCGCACTGCCCCATAACAGCTACGGCTACTACCAGGGCACCTCGATGGCGACCCCGGCGGTCGCCGGCGTGGTGGCCCTCATGTGGTCGGCCAATCCGCGGCTGATCGGGCGGATCGCGCAGACCACCGCCATCCTGCGGGCCACCGCCCGACCGTCACCGACGTACCAGACGGTCTGCGGCGCCGGAAACGCCGCCGGTGCCGGCCTCGTGGACGCCTGGGCCGCCGTCCAGAGCGCCCGCGCCGCCTGACCGCGGGCGGCGGGTCAGCTGAGCGCGTCGGCGACAGCGGCGGCGGCCGCGAGGACGGCGGGACCGACGCGCACCTGATCCAGGGCGGTGAGCGCCACGACACCGACGCTGGCTTCCAGGCCGTCCACCCCGGGTACGGCGGCGGCCACGCCGTGGGCTCCGGGCTGTAGCTCACCCTCGCTGACCACGATGACGCAGTCTCCGCCGCGACTGGCGAGGATGGCCCGGCCGGCGGCCCCGCGGTCGATCGGGTGCCGGCTCCCGGTGCGGTAGGCGACGTGGAACTGGGTCCAGCTGGGCTCGACCACCAGGACCGCGACGCCTTCGGTTCCTTCGGCGACGGTCAGGTGCGCGGTGGCCCCGACCTGTTCGGCCAGTTCGCGCAGGGCCGGGCGGGCGGCGTCGGCCAGTAGCGGCTGGGCCCGGCGGGCCAGCTGGAGGACTCCGACGCCGAGCCGCAGGCGCCCGACCCGGTCACGGCGGAGCAGAGCGTGCTCGGTCAGAGTGCTGGCCAGCCGGTAGATCACCGCCCGGCCCACCCCGAGCTGGGTGGCGGCCTCGGTGACGCTGACGCCGGCCGGGGTCTCGGCGACGAGACGGAGCAGGCGCAGACCCCGGTCCAGGGTCTGCGCCGTCTCGGGCCGGGCGGCCGTCCGGTCCTCGGTCGCCACGCGCGCAGCCTACCGTCGCGGTCCGGGACCCGCCGACCGGCGCCGATACGCGCGCGACCCGACGCCGGCGGTACCAGTACAGTTTGAGGGTGAGCCTTCGTCTGTACGACACCGCGACCCGCTCGGTGCGGGACTTCGTCCCGCGCGTCAAGGGCGAGGTCGGGATCTACCTGTGTGGGCTCACCGTGCAGTCGCCGCCGCACATCGGCCATCTTCGCTCGGCGGTGAACTACGACGTGCTGCGCCGCTGGCTGCAGCACCTCGGGCTACGCGGTCAGGTTCATCCGCAACATCACCGACATCGACGACAAGGTGCTGGCCAAGGCGGTGGAGGCCGGAGTGCCGTTCTGGTCGCTCGCCTACGCGAACGAGAAGATCCTGGCCGACACGTACGCCCGCCTCGGGGTGCTGCAGCCGACGTACGAGCCGCGGGCCACCGGGCACATACCGGAGATGCACGAGCTGATCGCCAAGCTGATCGACGACGGGCACGCGTACCTGGCCGAGGACGGCTCGGGCGACGTCTACTTCGACGTCGGCACCTTCCCGGCGTACGGGCAGCTGTCCGGGCAGCAGCCGGACAGCATGCAGCCGGCCGAGGACGGCCCCGAGCGGGCCAAGCGGGACCCGCGCGACTTCGCCCTGTGGAAGGGCGCCAAGCCGGACGAGCCGGCCGACGCGTATTGGCCCTCGCCGTGGGGCCGGGGCCGGCCCGGCTGGCACATCGAGTGCTCGGCGATGTGCTGGCGCTACCTGGGCGAGGAGTTCGACATCCACGGCGGCGGGCTCGACCTCGTCTTCCCGCACCACGAGAACGAGATCGCCCAGTCCCAGGCGGCCGGCTTCCGGTTCGCCCGCTTCTGGGTGCACCACGCCCTGCTCAACCTGGGCGGCTCCAAGATGAGCAAGTCGACCGGCAACGTCATCGACCTGCCGTCCATCGAGGCGCTCGGGATCCGCCCGGTGGAGCTGCGCTACTACCTGGCCGCCGCCGCACTACCGGTCGCGTGATCGACTACTCCGAGGAGGCGCTACGCGAGGCGGCCGCGGCCTACCGGCGGATCGAGGGCTTCGTCGAGCGGGCCGCCGAGCTGGTCGCGCGACACAGGCTCCGGCCAGGCCGAAGGCGCTGCCCAAGGAGTTCGTCGACGGCGATGGACGACGACCTGAACACCTCGAGGGCGTTCGCGGCTCATGCACGACCTGGTCCGGGAGGGCAACGCCGCGCTGGCCGACGGCGACGCGCCGGCCGTCGGCACGGTGCTGGCCACCGTCCGGCCGATGCTCGACGTCTCGGGCTCGACCCGCTGGCGCACCGCCTGGGCCGCCGGCGGCAGGCGGAGCCAGCTGCGGGCGTGGTGGACGCGCTGGTCGCGCTCGCCCTGGAGCAGCGCGCGCACGCCCGCACCCGCAAGGACTGGGCCGCGGCCGACGCCGTCCGCGACCAGCTCAAGCAGGCCGGCGTCGTGGTCGAGGACACCCCAACGGTCCACGATGGACGATCGAGGGGCGCTGACGCATGCCAGGTAACTCGCAGCGGCGAGGACGGCGTACGTCGTCGAAGAAGGTCTCCACGGCCGGCTCGGGCGGCAAGAACCGGGCAGCCTCACCGGCCGCGGCCGTACCCTGCCGGCCGACGAACGGCCATGGCACAAGGGCTACTCGGGCGACGAGCCGCTGCCGGCCAAGACCGGCCGGAAGCAGGCCAACGAGCGGCGGGCGGCGGCCGCCGAGGGCCGGGCGCCCAAGGTCGGCCAGCCGGGCACCAAGATCACACCTCGTCGGGTGCACGGTCACGCCGACGGCAAGTCGGGTACGGGTCGTCCGGTCCGCGCCGGGGCGGCGCCGGCCCGACCGGCGCGTGTCGCCCCGGGTCGGCGGGCGCAACGCCCCCCGCGAGGCAGCCGAGTTGCTGGTCGGGCGCAACCCGGTGCTGGAGGCGCTGCGGACGCGCGTGCCGGCCACATCGCTGTACGTGGCCAGTGGCATCGACATCGACGAGCGGGTCACCGAGATCGTCCGGACCGCCGGCGACCACGGGCTGCCCCTGCTGGAGATCAGCCGGGCCGAGCTGGACCGGATGACCGGTGGCGTGCTGCACCAGGGTGTCGGCGCTGCAGGTGCCGCCGTTCGCCTACGAGCCGTTCGACGACCTGGTGGCGGCCGCGACCGCAGTCAGCCAGCCCCGCTGCTGGTGGCCCTGGACGGGGTGACCGACCCGCGCAACCTCGGTGCGGTGATCCGGTCGGCCGCCGCCTTCGGGGCGCAGGGGGTGTTCCTGCCCGAGCGGCGGGCGGCCGGCATGACCGCGACCGCGTGGCGCACCTCGGCCGGCGCGGCCGCCCGGGTGCCGGTAGCCCAGGTGACCAACCTGACCCGGGCGCTGAAGTCCTGTCAGGACAAGGGCTTTCGTCGTGGTCGGCCTGGACGCCGACGGCGCGACGCTCGCTCTACGACCTGGAGGCCGCCGTCGGTCCGCTCGTCGTCGTGGTCGGCTCCGAGGGCCGCGGCCTGTCCCGGCTGGTCGGCGCAGACCTGCGACCTGCGGGTCAGCATCCCGATCGCGTCCACAGTGGAGTCGCTCAACGCCTCGGTGGCGGCCGTCGGTGACGCTGGCCGAGGTAGCCCGGCGCCGATCACTCGCCTGACACCTGAGCGGGCTACGGTCTCGGCACCGGCTCGGGCTGCCGCGCGTAGGCCCGGCAGAACGCGCAGTTCTCCTTGGCGTCCCAACTCGGCTTACCGACGTCGGCCGGGTTGATCGGCGCGTTGCCCAGATCCGTGCGGGCGGCCCGGCGTAGCGCCCACACCGCCTCGGCGTAGCGGTGGTATGCGTCATGGAACGCCACCGACCGGGTCGCGGCGCCGTGTCGGGCGGCGTCACGGAGCTCACCGAGGGCCCGCAGGGTCCGTTCGCCGGCCCGGACGATGCCCCGGTCGGCGGTGACCAGCAGCTTCTCCCGGGCACCGTAGACACCGCTGTCCGCCATCGCCTCGGCCGTCTCGAGCCCGAGGTCGCCATGCGGGCGGTTCGGGTCGGCCACCCGGCGCAGCCGCGGCGTGTGCCGCCTCGACGGCCAGGATGTAGTCGAGGTAGCTCTGCCGCCGGTCGCCCCGGCTCTCCCGGGACCGCCGCTCCCGGGCGCTGAGCAGGTACGCGATCACGGTGCCGGCGAGGGCGAGGACAGCCCCGCTGACGGTCGATACGAGCGTGACCCAGTCCACGCCGGACATCTTCCTTGATGATCTGGGTGACGGCTAGGGCCGGCCGCCGCGGGACCGCTGGATGCCGATCACGCGATCGCCACGATGAGGATGACGACACAGCACAACAGGTCGCCGGCGCGTCCCATGATCCCCATGTCGGCATGGTAACCCGTGTGCGATCCGCAGGCTCAGTCGTACCGGCGAAGCCCGTCCACGATCGCCCGGGCGACCGGCGATCCATCGTGACACCGGAACTTGTCCGCGGCCCGCCCGGGTGTTTATCGCCCGGGATCGTGCACGTGCGAACGGCGCTGGCGACTGCACTCGTACAAGGCGACCGAGGCCGCGGTGGCGGCGTTGAGCGAGCTGGCCGAGCCGGCCATCGGGATGCGTACCACGGCCTGGCAGGCATCCCGCCATCCGCTACTTAGCCCGGTCGCCTCGGTACCGATGACGAGCAATGTCGGTCGGCCCAGATCGATCTGGTCGATGTCGGCCGAGCCGCGCTCATCGGTACCCACAATGGCGAGCCCGACGCCCCGGGCCCACTCCACCGCCGCCCGGTGGCCGGGCAACCGGACCACGGGCAGGGCGAACAAGGAACCAGTGCTGGCCCGGACCGCTCTCGGGTCGTACGGATCGGCCGCGTGCCCGGTCACGACGACACCATCCGCGCCGAAGGCGTCAGCCGAGCGGACGATGGTACCGATATTGCCCGGGCTGGCCGGTCGGTCGATGGCGACGGCCAGGCTCGGCCTGGGCGGAATCCGGGCCAGGTCGTCCGGCGGGAGCCCGACCACGGCCAGCAGCTCAGCCTCGGTCTTCTCCGCCAGCTCGCCCATCAGGTCGCCGCTCAGCGCGAACCGGGTCGTGGGCACCGCGTCCAGCAGACCGGCCGCCCACTCCGACAACCGGGGGCGGTCGGCGTCGTAGAGCAGCTCCCGGATCTGGAAGCCGCGCTCGACCGCCATCGAGATCGGGCGCACCCCCTGGACCAGGAACTCGCCCCGCTGTTGGCGCTTCGCGCGGTTGGACAGCACCGCGTGCCATTGCTGGTACCGGGCGTTGCGCGTGCTGACCCGCAGGGCTGTGGACACAGTTCAGCTTAGCTGCTTGCGGTCCACTATGGATCGACCAGTGTCCGCGACTAGGCTGGCACCGTGGGTGACCACGCGGGCGCGACGAGCTGGCGGGACGTTTGTGGTCGACGGCTCGCCCGACACGGGCTGACCGCGCCCCTGCCTGACCTGGACAGTGCCGCCCGGGCGCTGTGTGGCGTGCACGCCCAGGTGCAGTCGGCCGCCGAGCTGTCGTTGTGCCTTCGGGTACCCGGGGCCCACCGGTCCGACATCTCGCTCGTACGCACCTACGGCCCGCGCGGCACGGTGCACCTGTTCGCGGCGGACGACGCGGGTCTGTTCATGGCGGCCACCGCCCACGCCGGGCTGGACGACCGGACTCCCGGCTGGCTCACCAGTATCCAGCGGGACCAGGTCGTCGCGGAGATCGGGACCGCCCTGGCCGCTCGCGACCTCACGATCGACGAGTTGGGGGAAGCGGTGACCGGAGCCCTGGACAGTTGGGCGGCCGATGCCGTGGTGCCGGCGTTCGGCGGGTATTGGCCGCGATGGCGCAGCGCGGTCGGCTCAGCCGCGTATGCGGGCGTGCTCTGCTTCGGAGCGTCGCGTGGGCGGACCCTGACCTACGGCAGTCCGCACCGGCTGGTACCCGGATTCCACCGCCCGCCCGGACCGACCGCGCTGGCCGAAGTGGTCCGGCGCTATCTCCGCTCGTACGGTCCGGCGTCAGCTGACCACTTCGCGAAGTGGATGGGCATGCGACCGTCGGCCGCGGCGCGCGCATTCCAGTCCATTGTGGATGATCTCGCACTGGTCACGCTGGATGGTGAGTCGATGTATGTGAACGCGGACGACGCCGACTTCCCGCCAAGGTCCATATCGACGGTACGGCTGCTGCCGCACTTCGACGGATACGTCGTGGGCTGTCACCCCAGGAGCAAGGTCTTCCCGGCCGACGCCGCCGCGCGGGCGCTCAAGCGGGGTCAGGCCGGCACGGTGCCCACGGTGCTCGTGGACGGCGAAGTCGCCGGCGTGTGGCACCACCAGCGGCGGGGCCGCCGGCTGTCATTGACCGTCGAGACGCTGCGGACCTTGGCGCCCGCCCAGCGACGGCGGCTCGACGACGAGGTGGCCCGGCTGGGGGAGATCTTCGACGCCGTACCCGAGCTCACCCTCGGCCCGGTCACGGCCGGCCACCACCTCTGACGAGCTGGCACCATTGTCCCGGTTCGAGCCAGTGCGACCGGTCCGACCTTCTACCTGTTGGCATCGAACATCTCCGGCTGGCCCCCGGTCTCATCGGCAGCGCGATCCGTTACGTATCGCTGCCCGGGTTCTCCCGACTGTCCGAGAAGGACGATGACACCCTCTCCGACGGGGTCAGGCGCATCGTGCCCCTGCTCGTGCTCGCGCTGGTGCCGATCGCCGCGCTGATCGCCGTCCTCGCCGAACCCACCATCTCCTTCCTGTACGGAGCGCAATGGCTCCAGGCCGCGTCCCCCTTGCGCTTCCTGATGATTCTCATGGCCGTACGGATGCTCACCGGCATCGCGAGGGACATCCTCATGAGTACCGACAAGACACAGTGGACACTGGTCATCAACCTCGGTTGGGCGGCGGCGATCATTCCGGCCCTGTGGGCGGGGACCCACCTCGACGGCGTTCGCGGAGCGGCGATCGCCCAGGCCGTGATCGGGGCTGTTGATCGCCCCACCGCTGATGGTGATCGCGCTGCACCGGGCCGGGGTCCGGGTCGCCTCGATCGGGCCGCGGCTGATCCGTCCGCTGGCGGCCGGCGTCGTGTGCGCGGTGGTCGCGCTCGTCCTGCGAGCGGTCACCGGACCCGTGCGCCCCCGGGGGAGAGCCGGAGGTCGGGATTGAACCGACGGCCTGCCGCTTACAAGGCGGACGCTCTACCACTGAGCTACTCCGGCGAGACGACTTCGAGGGTACGGCATGATCTAACTGGGTATTTTGCCGGGTTTCCCCGACCCCAGGACTTGGCAGCCAATGACATGGGCGTTTACGGTGATGGCACCCGTCTGGTCGGTGGTCCGCCGGCCGGGCACTTTCACTCGGATCGTCCGGCACGTTCCTGCCGGTGAAAGGACGTACCCCCAGCATGGCTACCGTTACGTACGCCAAGGCGACCCGGATCTACCCGGGCAACCCACGACCGGCCGTCGACGCCCTCGATCTCCAGATCGCGGACGGGGAGTTCCTCGTCCTGGTCGGCCCCTCCGGCTGCGGAAAGTCCACCAGCCTCCGTATGCTCGCCGGCCTCGAGGAGATCGACTCGGGCTCGATCTACATCGACGAGACCGACGTCACCCACGTCCCACCGAAGGCCCGCGACATCGCCATGGTCTTCCAGAACTACGCCCTGTACCCGCACATGACGGTGTATGACAACATGGCGTTCGCGCTGAAGCTGCGCAAGACCCCGAAGGCGGAGATCGACCGCCGGGTCCGCGAGGCCGCCCGGCTGCTCGACATGGACGACGGTCTGCTCACCCGCAAGCCGAAGGCACTCTCCGGCGGTCAGCGTCAACGGGTCGCCATGGGCCGGGCCATCGTCCGTGAGCCTCAGGTGTTCCTCATGGACGAGCCACTGTCCAACTTGGACGCCAAGCTGCGGGTACAGACCCGGGCCCAGATCGCGGCGCTACAGCAACGCCTCGGTGTGACCACGGTCTACGTCACGCATGACCAGGTCGAGGCCATGACCATGGGCGACCGGGTGGCCGTCCTGCTCGACGGGGTGCTGCAGCAGGTCGACGGCCCCCGGGCGCTCTACGACAAGCCGTCGAACGCGTTCGTGGCCGGGTTCATCGGCTCGCCGGCCATGAACCTCCGGACGGTCCGGTTGACCGACCAGGGGGCCGACTTCGGCGGGCTGCAGATCCCGCTCGACCGTGAGCAGATCTCGGCCGCCCGGGCCGACGGCGGCGACGGGAAGGTCACGGTCGGCTTCCGTCCGGAGCACTGCGAGCTGGTCGGCGCCAGCGAAAGCGGCTTCCCGATCGTGGTGGAGCTGGTGGAAGAGCTCGGCTCGGACGCCTACGTGCACGGCAGCGCCGCCCTCAACGGCGATGGCGGCCACGACACCGTGGTCGTCCGGACCGATGGGCGGGTCGTACCCCGCATGGGCGAGACCGTGTACGTGCGCCCCCGCACCGGCTCCCAGCACGTCTTCCACGCGGTGACCGGCAGCCGCCTCTAGCTTCCGGAGCCGCCTCTAGCTTCGGGAAGGAAGGAAGGAAGGGCACCTTCCTATCGCTTTTACGATAGGAAGGTGCCCTTCCTTCCGTTCGACCTGCCATTGCGGGACCTGGCCGACGCGCATCGGCCGCAGTGGGCATACGACATCGCGGTGAACCTGAACCGGCTCGGGTCGGGTGGCGCGCTCGCCGTCATCGCCCTGGTGCTGGCGATCGCGGCGGCCTGGCGGCACCGTAGTGGCCGTCCGGTCGTGCTGGTGGTTGCGGCGTTCGTGCTCATTGTCGCGACGGTGGAACCTCTCAAGCGTTCGTGGGTCGGGCGGCCCCGCACGCCACCGAGCCGGGTGGGGTCTCGTTCCCGTCCGGGCACGGTGTCAACGCGATCGTCTGGTACGGCGTGATCTGCGCCCTGCTGGCTCCGCCGCCGCGGCTGCGGGCCTGGATACGGTGGATGCCGCCCGTCGTGGTCGTGCTCACGAACGTGTACCTGGGTTTCCACTGGCTCAGTGACATGGTGGCCGGGATCCTGCTCGGGCTGCTCCTCGACCGGGTCCTTCAGAGCACCTGCCGAGGACCTCCACCCCGGCGGTACGGAACGGCGCCAGCTCGGCCTCGGTCGCCTCGTCGTCGGTCACCAGGGTGTGAACCTTCTCGGCCGGGCATACCCGGGCGAAGGCGTGCTTGCCCAGTTTGGACGAGTCTGCGATCACCACGACACGCCGGGCGCGCGAGGCCAGCAGGCTGTTCATCGCCGCCTCCCCCTCGTGATGGGACGCCGCGCCGAGAGCCGCGTCGAACGCGTCCACGCCCGAGGAAGGCGAGGTCGAGGGTGAGCTCGCGGAGGATACCGGTGGCCAGCGGGCCGACGAGCTCGTAGGACTGCGGCCGGATCACGCCACCGGTCACGACGATCTTCATTCGGGACCGGACGATGAGCTCGTTGGCGATGTTGAGCGCGTTGGTCACCACGGTCAGCTGAGGCCCGTCGGGGCCGGTGCCGGCCAGGTCCGGCCGCGACGCCAGCGCCCGCGCCACCTCGGTCGTCGTCGTACCGCCGGTCAGCCCGACCACCATCGCCGGCGCGACCAGCGCCGCCGCGGCCGCGCCGATGCGCTGCTTCTCGGAGGCGTGCTTGGCCGACTTGTACCGCAGCGGGAGGTCGTAGGAGACACCGTTGACGACCGCACCACCCCGGGTCCGGGTGATCATCTGCTGCTGGGCCAGCTGGTCGAAGTCGCGCCGGATGGTCGCCTGGGACACGACCAGCCGGTCGGCCGCCTCCTCGACGCTGATCCGACCGGTCTCAGTCAGCAGCTCCAGAAGCGCGTTCCAACGCGCGTAGCGGTCCACGTGACCCCTTCCGGCGCCTGCGCAGTGGTGAGCGCTTGTTGCACAATGATGCGCGAAAACCCCCGGGATCGTCGAGTCAGGTGCGCGAATGACACAGAGTGAGCCGGTCGCGCTGGCCATCGACGTCGGGCGGTACGAGTAATCAAATGCGCCGCTGTCGACCTCGATGGGGTGATCCGCCACACCGAACGCCGCCCGACCGGCGCCGACCGCGGGCCCGCACGCGGTCGTCGCCACCATTCTCGACGTCGCCGCCGCGCTGGCCGGCACCGCCCGTGCCGCCGGCCTCGAACCGGTATCGGCCGGCGTGGTCGTCCCGGCCGTCGTCGCCGACGGCGTGGCCGTCTGGTCGGCCAACCTCGGCCTGCGCGACGTCCCGCTGCGCGACCTGCTGGCCGAGCGGCTCGGACCTGCCGGCCGCCCTCGGCCACGATGTCCGCGCCGGCGCCCTGGCCGAGGCCCGGCTCGGCGCCGGTCGCACCACCCGGCGGATGCTGTTCGTCGCCCTCGGTACCGGCGATCGCCGGCGGCTTCGTCCTCGATGGACGCGTCGACGACGGCGCGCACGGCGCGGCCGGCGAGATCGGGCACATCGCGGTCCGGACCGGCCCGGACGCCCGCCGTGCGGCTGCGGCGGCCGGGGCTGCCTGGAGGCGTACGCCTCGGCCGCCGCGATCGCCCGCGCCTACGCCGCCGCGACCGCCGCGCGGCAGGAAGGGCACCTACAGCCGCGGGGCGACCCAAGGTGGCATGGCTCGCGCTGGACGCCGGGCGGACCAGGCGGACCAGGCGGACCAGGCGACCAGGCGGACCAGGCTGACCAGGCAGACCAAGCGTTCCAGCCGGACCGGTCCGGCGAGCACACCAGCCGGGCGCGGAGGTGGCCGCGCCAGGTCGCCGCAGGGCGATCCCGTCGCGCGCCGCGTATGGGCCGAGGCGGTCGAGGCGCTGGCGGACGGGCTGCTCACCGGCATCGCCCTGTACGACCCGGCCGTGATCGCGATGGGCGGCGGGCTGGCCGAGGCCGGTGAGCTCCTGCTCGAACCGCTGCGCCGGGCGGCTCGAGCGGCGGCGCACGTTCCACCGGCTGCCGAGCGTGGTCCGGGCCGAGCTGGGCGACCAGGCCGGCTGCAGGGCGCGGCGCTGCTGGCGCTGGACGCCGATCGGGGTCACGCGTGATGAACCGGAGGTCGCGGGTGGTCACCCCGGCCGGGATCCTTGATGACGGCGTCGTGGAGGTGGAGGGTGACCTGATCACCGCTGTCCGCGACGCCGGCGGAGCGGCGGTTCGCGGTCGGCCGCCGGCCGACGGGTGGTCTGGATCGTGCCCGGCTTCGTCGACATCCATGTGCACGGCGGCGGCGGCGCCACGTTCACGACCGGCGATCCGGCCCAGGCCCGGGTCGCGGCCGCGTTCCACGCCGCTCACGGCACGACGACGATGCTGGCCAGCCTGGTCACCGCCTCGGCCGACGACGCTGTGCGCAGGCGGTGGTCGCGCTGGGCGGCCTGGTCGACGGAGGGGCTGCTCGCCGGCATCCATCTGGAGGGCCCGTACCTGTCCCCGGCGCGCTGCGGTGCCCAGAATCCGGCGCTACCTGCGCGACCCCGACCTCGACGAGCTGGCCGCGTCTGCTGGATCTGGGACCGGTCCGCATGGTGACGATCGCTCCCGAGCTGCCCGGCGCGTTCGACGCCGTCCGGCTGCTGGTCGACCGGGGCGCGATCGCCGCCATCGGGCACACCGACGCGACGTACGAGCAGACGATGGACCGCGGTCGCGGCCGGCGCCCGCGTGGCGACCCACCTGTGCAACGCGATGCGCCCGATCCACCACCGCGACCCGGGTCCGATCATCGCCCTGCTGGACGCTCATCCAGCGTCGTCTGCGAGCAGGTCGCCGACGGCGTGCACCTGCACGACGGCATGCTGCGCGCACGTCGTATGCTGTGGCCGGGCGCCGACCGGGTCGCGCTGGTGACCGACGCCATCGCCGCCGCCGGGATGCCCGACGGCGCGTACGAGCTCGGCGGGCAGGACGGTGACGTGGCCGTCGCGGCGTCGCCCGGCTGGACACGACGGCTCCATCGCCGGCAGCACGCTCACGATGGACGCCGCGTTTCGCCGAGTTGTACACAGTGGAGTGTCCATTGTGGATGCCGCTCGTGGCCGCGGCCACCACGCCGGCCCGGCGTGCTCGGGCTGTCCGGTCAGACCGGTGCGATCGAGGTCGGGCTACGGGCCGACCTGGTCCTGCTCGACGACGAACCTCCGCTGCTTGGTGGTCCGGAGCGGTGCGATCGCCGCGCTGTGATACCGGCATCACCGCGAGCGACTGCGTCGGCGTGCGCGGATCTTCACTCCGGCGCGCCTGAGCCAAATCCGGGCACATCGTCACCTAGGGTCGCCCGTGTGGACGGCCGCACCTCGGCGGGCACGGATCTGGAGCTCAGCCTCGATCTGGACCTGCCGCTGGACATCGAAGCGGACGCCGCCTCGATCATCGCGGCGGTCGAAGCCCCGCCCAGCGCGCTCCGGTCGAGGCCCACCCGGCGCTGACCGAACACCAACGGGCCATCCTCGACTTCGAGCGGCAGTGGTGGCGCCAGCCGGGAGCGAAGGAGCAGGCGATCCGGGACAACTTCGAGATGTCCCCGACCCGCTACTACCAGGCGCTCAACGGCCTCCTCGAGCTCCCCCAGGCCCTGCTCTACGACCCCACCCTGGTCAACCGGCTGCTGCGCCAGCGCGCCGGCGCCACCCGGGCCCGCCGCCTGCGCTAGATCGCGTCCTCGCGGATCCGCGTCGGGTCCACAGTGGACAGCTCCCGGACCGCACCGCTGGCTGAGACAGGGCTGAGACCACACGCCTGCGGACCGCCGGCGGCGACCGATCATCCAGCCTTGGCCGTACCGTGGTGCCCATGCCGCTACGCCTGCCCCAGATCCGGATCACCCGCCGCCGGGTGATCGCCACGCTGTCCGTCCTCGTCGTCGTGGCCGGCCTGCTGATCTGGGCGGCCGCGCCCTCGCCCAAGGACTACACCACCTCCGAGCAGCAGATCACAGTACTGACCGGGCCCGGCGGGGACGAGCCGGTCAGCCTGGACACCACGCTCTTCCTGCCCGATCTCGGCCTCGCCGGGCAGTCCGGTGCCGGCTATCCTGCTCGCCCACGGGTTCGGCGGTACCAAACGCAGCGTCAACACCCAGGCGCAGGACCTGGCGGGTCAGGGGTACGCGGTGTTGACCTGGACCGCCCAGGGCTTCGGCCTCAGCGGTGGACAGATCCATCTGGACAGCCCCGACTACGAGGTACGCGACGCTCAGCGGCTGATCGACTGGCTGGCCCAGCGCCCGGAGATCCGTCAGGACGCGCCGGGCGACCCCCGGGTCGCGGCAGTCGGCGGTTCCTACGGTGGCGGGCTGGCCCTCATGCTGGCCGGAGCCGACCCCCGGGTGGACGCGATCGTGCCCATGATCACGTGGAACGACCTGGCCAACGCGTTCCTGCCTGACGCCGCAGGTCAGGGGCCGGCCAACGGCGTGTTCAAGAAGCAGTGGGCCGGACTGTTCTTCGGTACCGCCGCCGGCGGTGCTCTGGCCAGCCTGGCCAGTCTCGCCCCCCAGGTCGGCAACGGCGGCAGCGGCGGAACGGGCGACCCCGGGGGTGGCCCGGGAGACGCGGTGCCAGGGTCCCGGTCGGCTCCGGGGATGTCGATCGACCCGCAGTGCGGCCGGTTCGCCAGGGACGTGTGTGCGGCGTACCTGCAGCTCGCCACGAGCGGGCGCCCCGACGCCACCACGCTCGCGCTGCTGCACCGGTCCAGCCCGGCGACGGTGCTCAGCCACATCAAGGCGCCCACCCTGCTGATCCAGGGACAGGCCGATTCGCTGTTCCCGCTCACCGAGGCGCGAGGCGAACTACCAGGGCATCGCCGCCACCGGCACGCCGGTGCGGATGGACTGGTTCACCGGCGGGCACGACGGCGGCGCCGGGCCGCAGGCCGACCAGGACCGCACCAAGTACCTGACCATCACCTGGCTCAACTACTACCTGCGGGGCGAGGGCGCCAACCCCGGCACGGGGTTCACCTTCTCCCGGCTGTCCGGATTCGACGCCGACACCCGCCGGATCACCACCTCGGGCTTCTCCAGCGATCTTCAGCCCGGCGCGCCCGGGCAGCCCGCCGCCGGTGAGCCTGACAGTCGCCGGACCCGCCCAGCCGATCGGCCAACCCGCCCAACGACACGCCGGGCGCGATCAGCACCCTCCCCGGTACCGGGTCGGGCAGCCTCTCCAGCCTGATCAACGGATCGTGCGCTCGGACATACCCGGGCAGCACGCCGACTTCTCCTCGGCGCCGTTGTCCTCTCCGGTCGACGTTGTCGGGTCTCCGACGGTTCAGATCAGGGCGGCCTCCCCCAACGGTGAGGCAGTGCTGTTCCTCAAGCTCTACGACGTGGATCCCAGCGGTACGGCCAAGCTTGCCCTTCGGGCTGACCACGCCGGTCCGGCTGACCGGCCTACCGGCAACCATCGACGCAGCCGCGCCGGTCACCGTCAGCCTGCCGGCGATCGTGTACCGGTTCGAGGCGGGCGACCGGATCCGGCTCACCGTGGCCACCTCGGACCAGGCGTATGCCACGCCGGCCGGCCCCGGCCGTCTACACCATCGCGCTGCCGCCGGTGGCGCCGCGGTCACCCTGCCGCAGCTGGTCGGCGACGCCGATCCCCAACCCGGACGTGCTCTGGCGCTACGCCCTGGTCGCACTCATCGGGCTCATCGTCGTCGGGCTCGTCGTGGCGCTGTTCCTGGCCCGCCGGCGCCGCCGGGCCAACGCCGAGACGATCGTGGCCGAGGAGTTCGCCGACACCCCGCTGGTCGTCCGCGGACTGCGCAAGGAGTACGGCGACGGCTTCGTGGCTGTGTCCACGGTGGACTTCACTGTCCAGCGTGGACAAGTCGTCGGCCTGCTCGGCCCCAACGGCGCCGGCAAGACCACCGCGCTGCGGGTCCTGCTGGGCATGACCCAGGCGACGGCCGGGCGAGATCCTGATCTTCGGCCACCACCTGCGCCCGGGCGCGCTCGTACTGACCCGGCTCGGCGCTCTGGTCGAGGGCCCAGGGTTCCTGCCACATGTGACCGGCCTGGACAACCTCAAGCTGTACTGGCGCTCGACCGGCCGGCCGCTGGCCGATGCCCGGCTGGACGAGGCGCTGGAGATCGCCGGACTGGGTGACGCCATCCACCGCAAGGTGCGCAAGTACAGCCACGGCATGAAACAGCGGCTGGCCATCGCCCAGGCCATGCTCGGCCTGCCCGAGCTGCTGGTACTGGACGAGCCGACCGACGGCCTCGACCCGCCACAGATCGCCGAGATGCGCAAGGTCCTGCGGGCCTACGCGACCGACGGCCGGGCGGTGCTGGTCTCCGTCCACCTGCTGGCCGAGGTCGAACAGACCTGCACTCACGTAGTGGTGATGAACAAGGGCGAGGTCGTGGCGGACGGGCCGGTCGAGGAGATCGTCGGCGACTCGCCGATCGCCCACTTCGACGTGTCCGACGTATCGTCAGCGACAACCGTCCTCAGTGGACTGGGCGGGGTGCGGTCGGTGGTCGCCGACGGCTCGGGGCTGGTCGTGGACCTCGACGGCACTCCCCGGACCGAAGTGGTGGCCGCGCTGGTCAATGCCGGCGTCGGAGTGGACCGGGTGGTACCCAGACGCCGGCTCGAGGACGCATTCCTCAGCCTGGTCGGCGGCGACTCGAAAGGAAGTACGACAGCGATGACCGCCCTCACGGCCCCGGCAGTGATCCGGGCCCGGACCTTCACCGTCGGCACCGAACTGCGTCGGCAGGCCAGCCGACCCCGTACCCGGATCGCACTGGCCTGCATGGTGGCCCTCCCGCTGATCGTGCTCGGCGCCTTCGAGTTCGGCCGCACCGGGGGCAATGACGGGCAACGGCAGCGGCGCCTTCGCCAGTCTGGTCAGCGTGGCCACCGCCGGCGGAGCCAACTTCGCCCTGTTCACCCTGCTGGTGTCGTCGTCGTTCCTCCTGGTCGTGATGGTCGCCCTGTTCTTCGGGGACACCGTCGCCAGCGAGGCGAGCTGGGGGAGCCTGCGTTACCTGTTGGCGATCCCGGTGCCGCGCGCGCGGCTGCTCGGCGTGAAGCTGGTCGTCTCGGCGATCTACTCGATCCTCGCCCTGGTCCTGCTGATCGGTACGGCTCTGCTGGCCGGAACCATCCGCTACGGCTGGCACCCACTGCAGTCCACCGTCGCCGACGAGGTCAGCGCGGGCGAGGCCTTTCGGCTGGTATGGACGGCCGCCGGCTACATCGGCATCACGCTCATCGTCGTCGGTGCCATCGCGTTCCTGCTCTCGGTCTCGACAGACGCGCCGCTCGGCGCGGTCGGGGGCGCGGTGTTGCTGCAGATCGTGTCGAGCATCCTCAACCAGATCGACGCGCTGGGGAACATCCGCAATGTCCTGCCGACCCACTACAGCAGCGCCTGGGTAGGCCTGTTGTCCACTCCGACCCAGTGGACCGCGATGATCCAGGGCACCATTTCAGCGCTGATCTACGGGGTGGTCTTCTTCGGACTCGCGTTCTGGCGGTTCGTCCGCAAGGACGTGGTCTCCTGACTGCCCGGACACGCCCGCTCCCCGGGGTTGGTTTCCCCATGTTCGGGGGCTAGCCTGCGAAGCCGTGACTGGGTGGGACACGCAGGACCTCGAGGGCATCGTCCAGAAGCGCCGCATGCGGGGCGGTACCCGGCGTCGCGGGCAGCGCGGACCGGTCGTGTGGATCGCGATCGCGGTAGTCGCACTGGTCGTGGCCGGCGGCATCGTGTTCGCCGTCATCCAGTCCCGGCCCAAGGGTCTGGCCGCGCTGGAGGGGCCAGCGGTGATCGCGCCCGGCGGCTACAACGCCCAGGTCGGCGCCAACGACACCGTCACCGTCGGGCTGCTGGTACGCAACAACAGCGGCGAGCCACTCAAACTCGTCTCGACGAGGATCGTGGCGCCGGACGGGCTCACCCGCAACGCCCTGACCATCCTGCCGGCCGGCAACGACAACACCGGGTTCGACCTGGAGGGTGACCTGCCGGCGCTGCAGCCCGTCCAGCTCGGCACCGATCCGGCCACCTCGGACGCCATCGTGGCCGCCCGGTACACGGTCGACTGCCGTGCCCTGCTCGCCTCCAGCCACGCGGTCGACGAGACGATCTTCGTGACGGTCGAGCTCGACGGCGAACAGCGCGAATACGAGCTCACCCCGCCGGTGCTCGGCGACGAGCAGTGGCTCACCGCGGCGGCCAAGCGGCTCTGCCTCGACCCGGTACCGACCGGCGGCTCGTCCGACCAGCCGCTGCCACCCCTACCGGGCGGCTCCCCGCCCGCCCAGTAAGGACCTTGCTACCCTTGCGGTACAACTGAACACCTCATCCAGAGGGGCAGAGGGACCGGCCCGATGAAGCCCCGGCAACCACCGAGCGCATGAGCAACGACGCAGCAGGCGCGGATTGGTGCCAACTCCGGCCCACGCATGTCGGCGTGGGAAAGATGAGAAGGAGACCCGATTGTCCACCAGCGCGGCTCGCTGCCTGATCTGTCGTAACTGCGCCGCCGAGGCGCCCCTGCGTCCCCAGCACGCCTGTTACAGCTGCTTCGGCCCCCTCGAGGTGGCCTACGACCCTGCCGCCCTGCGCGCCGTCACCCGTGCCACGATCGAGGCCGGCCCCCCCACCATGTGGCGCTACGCCGCCCTCCTGCCGGTCGGCCAGGATCCCGGCCACCCGGGTGACCCTCGACCCCGGCATGACCCCGCTCGTCCCCGCGGCCGCGCTGGCCGAGGCGGTGGGCCTGCGGGCCCCGCTGTGGGTCAAAGACGACTCGGCCAATCCGACCCATTCGTTCAAGGACCGGGTCGTCTCGACCGCGCTCACCGCGGCCAGCGGCTTCGGCTTCACCCGCTTCGCCTGCGCCTCCACCGGCAACCTGGCCAACTCGGTGGCCGCCCATGCCGCCCGGGCCGGGGTGCCCTCGATGGTGTTCATCCCCCCCGACCTCGAGCCGGGCAAGGTCGTCACCACCGCCGTGTACGGCGGCGACGTGGTGGCGATCGACGGCTCGTACGACGACGTCAACCGGCTCTGCTCGGAGCTGACCGAGACCGATGAGTTCGAGAAGACCGCGTTCGTCAACGTGAACCTGCGCCCCTTCTACGCCGAGGGCTCCAAGACGCTCGGATACGAGGTGGCCGAGCAGCTGGGCTGGCGCATCCCGGCCCAGGTCGTCATCCCGATGGCCAGCGGTGAGCTACTGACCAAAGTGGACAAAGCGTTCACCGAGCTGGTCGAGCTGGGCCTGGTCGAGGCGCCGGCCGGAGGCTGGCGGGTCTTCGGCGCCCAGTCGACCGGCTGCAACCCGATCGCCGTCGGCGTTGCACGCCGGGCACGGACACGATCGTGCCGGTCCGGCCGACCGGGATCGCCAAGTCGCTCAACATCGGCGACCCGGCGGCTGGGCTGTACGCGCTGGAAGCGGTCCGGCGGACCGGTGGCTGGATGGACTATGTCGACGACGAGGAGATCCGGTCGGCGATCCGGCTGCTGGCCGCGACGACCGGCATCTTCGCCGAGACCGCCGGCGGGGTGACCGTGGGCGTCCTGGGCAAGCTCGTCGCCGCCGGACGGCTGGACCCGGAGGCCGAGACAGTCGTGTTCAACACCGGCGAGGGGCTCAAGACGCTCGACGCCGTCGAGAGCCTCGTCGGTCCCACCTATCGGATCCGCCCGTCGCTGAAAGCCGCCCGCGAGGCCGCGCTGATCGCGTAGCCGTTGGGCTCGGTCGGACCGTCAACGGTCTGACGTATATGGATCAACGGGTCTCCGGCCGGCCCAGAGTTTCCTGGGAGTTTACGGATGGGATCACCGAAAGTAACGTGCCTCCCCGCTGGCCAATCCGGCGTGTCGCTCTCAGGCCGCGGCTCACGGTGAGCAGGAGTCGTGCAAGGCGTGTGAGAAGGGCTGTCGAACTACTTGACTGGCCGCCCGACACCGCGCAGGATGCTCCGTGCGGGAGGTTCGTCGCCGCGAGCCGGCAGGGCGGCGCGCAGTTTCGATGCTAGTGATGGTGTCGGCGCGGGGCTCCTCCCGACCAACTTCTTCGGCCGTCCTGACCTGGTCAAGGCGGCCGAATCGTTGTGGCCGGTCATGATTGGGAGCATGACAGCGACCTTGCTGACCCCCATGTTCGAGGCGCACCGGGAGATCCTCGACCGCGCCACCCACGCCATCGCCGATCGGTCCTACTGGTCGGCCTACCCCGAGTCGCCGAGCCCGAAGGTGTACGGCGAGACCGCGGCCGCCGACGGATCGGCCGCGTTCCAGGCCCTGATCGGCCACGACTTCGCGCTCGACCAGCCCGGGCAGGACGGCTGGGTGTCGACCGAGACGAGCCCGTTCGGGATCGACCTGGCCATCCGTTATCCGCACAGCGATGTCGGCGCGCTGCTGGC
The DNA here is from genome assembly GCA_963803345.1 of uncultured Actinomycetota bacterium. Taxonomy (GTDB): domain Bacteria; phylum Actinomycetota; class Actinomycetes; order Mycobacteriales; family Micromonosporaceae; genus CAWDLX01. The sequence continues at coordinate 144,187 of CAWDLX010000020.1, read as the reverse complement.
CGCCGCCCAGGCCGCGCTGCCCGCGTGGCGCGACGCCGGCCCCCAGGCCCGTACCGGCGTCTGTCTGGAGATCCTGCATCGGCTCCACCAGCAGATCTTCCTGTTGGCCAACGCGGTGCAGTTCACCACCGGCCAGGCATTCGTGATGGCGTTCCAGGCCGGCGGCGCCCACGCGCTCGACCGGGCACTGGAGGCGCTGGCCTACGCGTACACCGAGATGACCCGTACCCCCGCACACGCGTCCTGGGAGAAGCCGGCCGGGAAGGGCGAGCCACTGCGGATGACCAAGACCTTCCACGTGGTACCGCGAGGGGTGGCGCTCGTTGTCGGCTGCAACACGTTCCCGACCTGGAATTCGTACCCCGGCCTGTTCGCCTCGCTGGCCACCGGCAACCCGGTGGTGGTCAAGCCGCATCCGCGGGCGGTGCTCCCGTTGGCCTTGACCGTACGGGTAGCGCGCCAGGTACTGGCTGAGGCCGGCTTCGACCCCAACCTGGTCACCCTGGCCGCGGAGGAGCCGGGCGAAGGGCTCGCCAGCGTGCTCGCCCTACGGCCCGAGGTCCGGATCATCGACTTCACCGGATCGACCGGGTACGGCACGTGGCTGGAGACCAACGCCCGTCAGGCGAGCGTGTACACCGAGAAGGCCGGGGTCAACACGATCATCGTCGACTCGACCGACGACTTCGCCGGCATGTGCCGCAACATCGCGTTCTCCTTGACGCTCTACAGTGGACAGATGTGCACCACGCCACAGAACATCCTGGTCCCGGCCGGCGGGATCGAGGCCGACGGCGCTCACATGAGCTTCGACGAGGTGGCGGCCGGCATCGCCGGGGCGGTGTCGGCGCTGACCGGCGACCCGACCCGAGCCGTCGAGCTGACCGGAGCGATCGTCAACGACGGCGTTCTCGACCGGCTCGAGCGGGCCCGCGCGCTGGGCCGGACCGTGCTCGACTCGGCGACCCTGATCCATCCGAGCTTCGCCGGCGCCCAGGTGCGCACTCCGCTACTGGTCCAGCTCGACGGGGCAACCGACGAAGCGACCTACGGCACAGAGTGGTTCGGGCCGATCACGTTCCTCGTGGCCACCGGTTCAACCGAGGACTCCTTCGACGTGTTCTCCCGTACCGTCGGGTCCATGGGCGCGCTCACGGCGTCGGTGTACTCGACCGAGCCGAGTGTGCTCGACCGCGCGGAGCTGGCCGCAATCGACGCCGGGGTGCACCTGTCGTGCAATCTCACCGGTGGAGTCTTCGTGAACCAGTCGGCGGCGTTCTCGGATTTTCACGCCAGTGGCGCGAATCCGGCGGCCACCTCGCTGACCGATGGCGCCTATGACGCGAACCGCTCCGGGTCGTACAGTCCCGGCGCCGCTCCAGTTCTGTGGCGGCGGTCACGCCATTGCGTCACCAAAATCGAGACGGTGATCGCACGACTGTCCGATTTGGCCCGATGCGCTCTCCGAGCCGTTCCGGTAGCGTGCGAGATCGGTCGCCAAGGTGCGCTCCTCGGACCACGCACGGTCGCTGAAGAGCTAAAGGCGGCCGTGGGCCGTAAACCCGCGGTCCAGTGGTACGGCAGTGAGGAAGTGCACAGTGGCGCAGGGCACCGTCAAATGGTTCAACAGCGAGAAGGGCTACGGCTTTATCGCAGTCGACGGTGGGCAGGACGTGTTCGTCCACTTCACCGCGATCGACATGGACGGCTACAAGACCCTCGACGACGGGGCACGGGTCGAGTTCGAGATCGCTCAGGGCCAGAAGGGCCCGCAGGCAGAGAAGGTCCACCTCATCTGACCAACCGGACTTGGCATTGAAGGGCACCGTCTGGCCGGGCGGTGCCCTTTGTCGTGACGGGTCCCGACCCCCCTCGGCTGGCTGAATCCGCTGGTAGATCGGCATCTCCGGCGCTCATCGTGATCGACGATGGCGGTAGTGGACGGGCCAGGGTGGTCCGCCCGGAGGTGAGACATGACCACGTCGCCCGACGACAACGAGCCGTCACCCTGGTCGTCACCGGGATCTGATCCGTACCCGGGTGGTCAGGCACCCCAACCACCCCAGCCACCGCCCGGGCAGTATCCGCCGCCACCGTCATCGCCGGACCAGTACCCGCCTCCGCCACCGCCGCCACCGTCGCCCGGGCCGTACCCGCCCCCGGCATCGGCGCCCCAGTACCAGCCATATCCGGGTGGGCAGTACCAGGGCGTACCGCCCGGCTATCCAGGCCCGCACGGGGGGTACGGCGCACCGGCCGACGACCCCCTCGTCCCCGCACCGGACTCGCCGCTCAACGTGTGGACGAGCAAGGTCACCCAGACGATCAAGCGTAGTTGGCGGACCGTCCTGGTCGTGACGCTCCTCGGGATCGGGCTGCCGACCGCGGTGATCCGGTTCGTCTCCTGGGTCTCGTTCGGCTACCTGGCGGTCGACCCGGCCCTCGCCACCCGGTGGAGTGACCTTCCGACCGGCCGGGTCCTGTTCGGCGGCTTCCTCACGTTCGTGGTGGCCGTGGTGGCCTCCTTCCTCATCGCCGCCGCCTGGGCGGCCGCCACCTGGGTGGTGACCGTAGAAGCGAACGGCGAACGGGAGAGCGTGGGGCGACCCCTCCGGTTCGGCTGGAGTCGGGCCGCGTCGGCTGGGGGCTGGACGATCCTGGTCGGCGTCATCGTCGCTCTGGGCACGCTCTGCTTCGTACTGCCAGGCCTCTATCTGGCCTTCGCGCTCTCCTGTTCGGCCCGGTCGTGATCTTCGAACGGGGAGCCAATCCGATCTCGCGCTCGTTCAAGCTGACCCACGCCAGTTTCGGCCCGACGCTCGGCCGGGTTCTTCTGCTGGCCATCGCCGTCATCGTGTTCGAGTGGGTGGTCGGTCTCATCATCGGTGCGATCCAGCGGGCAATCGTGATCAACGCCCTGAACGATGCCAACATCAGCCTGCCCGACAGGGTCGGCCTTGGCCTGGTTGAGGCTGCCGGCACGATCATCACGGCGCCCGTGGCGACGGCGCTCCTGGTGACGGGTCTGATGCCGCTCTACGGCGGGCTGCGGGCGAGGGAGACAGCGACCTCGACCCCGATCCTGCGCCAACAGCTCACCCGGTGAGTAGCTTGCACTCACCCGGTGAGTGGCTTGCACTCGCCCTAGGGGAGTGCTAAACAAGTGATTGGCACTCGCACAGGGTGAGTGCCAATCCGCCCGGCGACCGCCGGAGCGGGTGTTGGTCGGGACGGTGGGGCGTCACGGGTCAGCAGATGAGCCGTGAGGCCAGTCGTCGCGGGCTATCCGGCCCGACTGACGGGTGCGAAGCGGTGTGCTGGGTCCGGCACGGCATCCAGGCGCGCTCGTGCTCGAAGGTGCGTACAACACTGTCCAGGAGGACAACGCCGAATGGCCAAGATTATCGCGTTCGACGAGGAGGCGCGCCGCGGTCTCGAGCGGGGCATGAACGTCCTTGCCGACGCCGTAAAGGTGACGCTGGGCCCGCGGGGCCGCAACGTCGTCCTCGAGAAGAAGTGGGGTGCCCCCACCATCACCAACGATGGTGTGAGCATCGCCAAGGAGATCGAGCTCGACGACCCGTACGAGAAGATCGGCGCTGAGCTGGTCAAGGAGGTCGCCAAGAAGACCGACGACGTGGCCGGTGACGGCACGACGACGGCGACCGTCCTGGCTCAGGCGCTGGTGCGTGAGGGCCTGCGCAACGTCGCTGCCGGCGCGAACCCGATGGCCCTCAAGCGGGGCATCGAGGCCGCTGTCGCCGCGGTGACGCGAGGAGCTCGCCAAGCTCGCCAAGGACGTAGAGACCAAGGAGCAGATCGCCTCCACCGCGTCCATCTCCGCCGGTGACACCACCGTCGGCGAGATCATCGCCGAGGCGATGGACAAGGTCGGCAAGGAAGGCGTCATCACCGTCGAGGAGAGCAACACCTTCGGCCTCGAGCTCGAGCTCACCGAGGGCATGCGCTTCGACAAGGGCCACATCTCGGCCTACTTCGTCACCGACACCGACCGCATGGAGACGGTGCTCGACGACCCGTACATCCTGATCGTCAACAGCAAGATCGCGTCGGTGAAGGACCTGCTGCCGATCCTCGAGAAGGTCATGCAGGGCGGCAAGCCGCTCGCGATCATCGCCGAGGACGTGGAGGGCGAGGCCCTGGCGACCCTTATCGTCAACAAGATCCGCGGCACGTTCAAGTCGGTCGCCGTCAAGGCTCCCGGCTTCGGTGACCGCCGCAAGGCCATGCTGCAGGACATCGCCATCCTCACCGGTGGCCAGGTCGTCAGCGAGGAGGTCGGCCTCAAGCTCGACAGCATCGGGCTCGACATGCTCGGCCGCGCCCGCAAGATCGTCACGACCAAGGACGAGACGACGATTGTGGACGGTGCCGGCGACGCCGACCAGATCAACGGCCGGGTGAACCAGATCCGCGCCGAGATCGAGAAGAGCGACTCCGACTACGACCGCGAGAAGCTGCAGGAGCGCCTGGCCAAGCTGGCCGGCGGCGTTGCGGTGATCAAGGTCGGCGCGGCCACCGAGGTCGAGCTCAAGGAGCGCAAGCACCGCATCGAGGACGCCGTGCGCAACGCGAAGGCGGCGGTCGAGGAGGGCATCGTGCCCGGCGGTGGCGTCGCGCTGGTCCAGGCCGGCAAGACCGCGTTCGACAAGATCGACCTGCCCGGTGACGAGCAGACCGGCGTGAACATCGTCAAGGTGGCGCTCGACGCGCCGCTGCGCCAGATCGCCGTGAACGCCGGCCTCGAGGGCGGCGTCGTGGTCGAGAAGGTGCGCGGCCTCAAGCCGGGCACGGCCTCGACGCCTCGACCGGCGAGTACGTCGACCTGATGAAGGCCGGCATCATCGACCCGGCGAAGGTCACCCGGTCGGCGCTGCAGAACGCGGCGTCGATCGCGGCCCTGTTCCTCACCACCGAGGCCGTGGTGGCGGACAAGCCGGAGAAGGAAAAGGCGCCGGCCGGCTGCCCGGGCGGCGGGGACATGGACTTCTGAGTCCCAGCCCAACCACGAACGGGCGGGTCGCTTCGGCGGCCCGCCCTTCGCTGTGCGACCGGTACGCCGTGTCAGCCCTCAGGTCACGGCTCGGCCCATAGCCAAAATCCGGGAGTACGCCGACCCAGCTTGTTCGCATTGTGACCAACACCCAGTCGTCGCTCACGAGCTGTTAGCCTGTCGGGCATGACCAGCCGACCGGATCCGGGCTCTGCTGGCCGCAAGCGCCCATTGTGGACGGACACAACGATCTCCCGTGGGAGCTGCGGCACCGGGTCAATGACGACCTCGAGCGCTGGATCGACCTCGCCGACGGACCATCGGGCACGGGCCTGCATCACCGACATGCCCCGGCTGCGGGCCGGCGGCGTGGGTGCCCAGTTCTGGTCGGTCTACGTCTCGTACAAGCTCGCCGGGCCCGACGCCGTCCAGGCCACGCTGGAGCAGATCGACTGCGTCCACCGGATGGCGGCCCGCTACCCGGTCAGCTCGTCCTCGCCCGCACCGCGGACGAGGTGGAGGCGGCCCGGGCCAGCGGCCGGATCGCCTCGCCTGATCGGGATGGAGGGCGGCCACAGCATCGACTCGTCGCTGGGCCACCCTGCGGATGATGTACGCGCTGGGCGCGCGGTACCTGACGCTGACCCACAACCGGAACACGCCGTGGGCCGACAGCGCGACCGAGGAGCCGGCCGTCGGCGGGCTGTCCGACTTCGGGCGCGAGGTGGTCCGCGAGTGCAACCGGCTCGGCGTCATGGCCGACCTGTCCCACGTCGCGCCGGTCACCATGCACGCCGCCCTGGACACGTCGACGGCGCCGGCGTTCTTCTCCCACTCCTCGGCCCGGGCGCTGTGCGACCATCCGCGCAATGTGCCCGACGACGTGCTGACCCGGGTCCGCGACTCGAACGGGTCGTCATGGTGACGTTCGTGCCGGCGTTCTCTACCGAGGCTGCCAGGCCTGGTGGGCCGAGCTCATGGCCTCCGAGGGGACCGTCCTCTCAGGACATACACCGACCACAGTCCACGAGTGGCGGCAGGAGCGGAGTCCGCCTGGATCGCGGCGCATCCCGCTCCGCCTGCGATGTGACCGATGTGGCCGATCACATCGACCACGTCCGCGAGGTGGCCGGGGTCGACCATGTCGGGCATCGGCGGCGACTTCGACGGGTGCGGCATCTGCCGCACGGTCTCGACGGTGTGGACGTCATACCCGAACCTGCTCGAGGAGCTGGCCGACCGGGGCTGGTCCGACGCCGACCTGGCCGAGCCTCACCTGGCACAACGCGCTGCGGGTGCTGCGCGACACCGAGCTGTCGCGGACCACCAGGACCCCAGTCCCCCAGCCATGCCGGTTAGGGGATAGCCCCGATCGGTAGCTCGCGCCGTGCCAACCTCGCCGATGTGTATTCGCGCGTGGACCGCCCGCTATCTACCGGCCGAATGCGCCGCCCTGGTCGGCGTGCTCACCGGTACCCTGGCCGTCCTTCCACTCGGAATCCCCGCGGCCACCGCCTACGGCGGTACCATCGGCGAGGCCTTGTTCTTCTACGGCTTCGTGGTGCTGCGCGATGTCCGCGGCAACCCGCGGCACTCGCTGCTGCTCACCCTGCGCAACCTGGCCGTCGAGTTCGGACCGTCCGAAGTGGTCGATACCGCGGCCGTCCGCCCGTTGCCATGTACCTCGGACCGGTGCTGGTCGGAAACCTGACGATCGGGGTACTCCTCGGCAAGGTGACCGCCGACCTGGTCTTCTACGGTGTGGCCATCGTCGGCCTCGAGGTCCGCCGGGCCCGCCGGCTCAGGGTCGGGTCATCCGCAGGACTCGAGCGCCTCGTCCAGCTGGGCCTCGGACAGCCGCCCGGCCGCGACGTGCCCGCGCTCGATCACGACGGCGCGGATGGTCTTCCGCTCGGCGAGTGCCTGCTTCGCTACCGCGGCCGCCTCGTCGTACCCGAGATAAGCGGTTGAGCGGCGTGACGATCGCCGGGCGAGCTCTCGGCGTACATGCGGGCGACGTCCACATTGGCCACCAGGCCGGCGACGCAGCGCTCGGCCAGCAGCCGGCAGGCCGCCGGCCAGCAGCCGGATCGACTCGAGCAGATTGCGGGCCATCACCGGCAGCATGACGTTGAGCTCGAAGTCGCCCTGGATGCCGGCGAACGCGACGGCGGCGTCGTTGCCGATCACCTGGGCGCAGACCTGGCGGACCGACTCGCACACGACCGGGTTCACCTTGCCCGGCATGATGCTCGAACCCGGCTGCAGGTCCGGGATGTGCAGCTCGCGCAGGCCGGCCCGCGGGCCTGATCCCATCCACCGGATGTCGTTGGCGATCTTGTAAAGCCCGACCGCGATCGTGCGCACCTGGCCGCTCGCCTCGACCAGGCGCGTCCCGGGCGCCCTGCGCCTCGAAGTGGTTGCGGGCCTCCGTCAGCGGCAGGCCGGTCTCCTGGCGCAGTCGGTCGATCACCTTGGCCGCGAAGCCGGACGGCATGTTGATGCCGGTCCCGACCGCGGTCCCGCCTAGGGGCAGCTCGGCCAGCCGGGGCAGCGCCGCCTACAGCCGCTCCACGCCGTAACGCACCTGGGCCGCGTACCCGTGGAACTCCTGGCCGAGCGTGACCGGGGTGGCGTCCATGAGATGGGTACGGCCGGCCTTGACCACGCTGCTCGAACTCGACCGCCTTGGCGTCCAATGTGGACGCCAGCTGCTCGAGCGCCGGGACGAGGTCATGGGCGACCGCCTCGGTGGCGGCCAGGTGGATCGAGGACGGGAACACGTCGTTGGAGGACTGCGACGCGTTGACGTGATCGTTCGGGTGCACCGCGAGGCCGCCCAGCCGGCGGCTGGCCAACGTCGCGATGACCTCGTTGGCGTTCATGTTCGACGATGTACCCGAGCCGGTCTGGAATGTGTCGACTGGGAAACTCGGTCGTCGTGGGTACCGGCCGCGACGTCGTTCGGCGGCGGCGGCGATCGCCGCCGCCAGTTCAGGTCGAGCACCCCCAGCTCGGCGTTGACCTGCGCCGCGGCGCCGCCTTGATCTGGGCCAGCGCCCTGATCTGAGCCGGCTCCAGCCCACGGCCGGAGACTGGGAAGTTCTCCACCGCCCGCTGGGTCTGCGCCCGCCACAGGGCGTCCGCCGGAACCCGCACCTCGCCCATCGTGTCGCGTTCGATCCGGTATTCGGTCACGCCCCAATCCTGCCTCAATACCGATCGAGCATGGCGCACGCCTGAGCGGTCATGTTCGAGATCACTGTGGCAGCCGGCTCGACCGAGCCCACCAGCCCGACGCCCTGGCCGGCCAGCAGAGCCATCTCCTCGAGGTCGCCCGCTGGTAGCGCCCTCGCATCGGCACCAGGAACGAGAACTTGTGCATCTCGATCACCTGGCCACCCAGGTCGGTGTGCCCGATGACGGGCAGCCTCGAGGTGTCGGTCGGCATCGTCCATACCGTCCCATTCCCGGACCACCCGGTTGCGCAGCACGCGCATCGGGTTGAACTCCGGGATTCTCCGGCCCGAACATGCCGGTCAGTGCGGTGTCGGTGCCAGCCGCCGCGACCAGGCGCGCCTTGTATCCGTCGTGCGCCAGCGACTCGGTACTGGCGACCAGCCGGGTGCCGACCCAGCCACCGTCCGCCCCCAGCATCAGGGCGGCGGCCAGGCCCCGCCCGTCGGCGATCGCCGCCCGAGGCCAGCACCAGCGCCGGCGCCACCGCGTCCACCACCAGCGGCACCAGCGCGAACGTCGGCAGGGTGGCGTAGTTGTGGCCACCGGCCTCCTGCCCCTGCGCGACCACCACGTCGACGCCGTCGTCCACCGCCTGCCGGGCGGTCGTCGACCGACCCGACCTGTTCGAAGACCCGGACGCCGGCCGCGTGCAACTGGTCGATCCACGCCCGCTTCGGGTGTCCCCAGTGGAAGGACGCCACCGCGACGCCGGCCTGGCAGACCACGTCGACCTGCGCCTGTTCGGTGAAGCCGGTGATGAAGTTGACGTTGAACGGACGGGTGGTGCCGGCCCGGATCGCATCGATGGTCTGGGCGAGCACCGGCGCCGGCATCAGCCCGACGCCGAGCGAGCCGAGCGCGCCAGCGTTGCTGACCGCGATCGGCGAGTTCGGGAGTCATGCCGACGAACGCCATGCCGGCCTGGGCGATCGGGGTGGTCAACCCGTATGCCTCGGTGAATCGGGTCTGCAGTCTCATGACCGGTGGACGTGACATCACGTGCCGCCGGCGTGCCGTGGGTCGGTCCACTCCCGACCCCCGCAAGCCCGACAGCGGCGATGGCGGGACAGCGCTACCGTCTGATCGGATCCGCCACCCCGGAAGGCAACGTGATGACTGAGCCGGACTATCCGCAATCGTCCGAACCGCCCACATCCCCGATGTACGGCCCACCGCCGTCCTACCCGCCGCCGACTCAGCCGACGTACCAACCGTACGGAGGCGAGCCGACGCAGCCCGGGTACGGCCAGCCGCCTCCCTATGCCCAACCGCCCCCCTATGGCCAGCCACGCGGGTATGGCCAACCGCCCGGGTATGGCCAGCCACCCGGGTATGGCCAACCGCCCGGGTACGGCCAGCCGCCCGGCCACGGACAACAGCCGGCGCATGGCCAGCAACCAGGGTTCGGCCAGCCGCCCGGTTATCCCCAGCAACCCGGGTACGGACAGCAACCGGCGTACCCCTCCCAGCCGGATTACGGACAGCCGGGATACGGACAGCCGGGATACGGACAGCCGGGATACGGGCAGCAGCCCTGGGCCCCGACGCCCAGCGCCCCTTCGAAGCCGTCCGGTACCAGGCGCCTGGTGATCGTGTTGGTGGCGGTCGTCGTGGTGGTAGCGGCCGGCCTGGGCACGACGGTGCTCGTGCAGTCGTTGCGCGGCGACGGCACGAGCGGCGGCTCGACCACCACGAACGCCTCATTCAAGCAGGCCGATCAGATCGGATCGCTGCGGAAGTTGCAGGACCAGTCCTCGGCCGAGTCGATGGTGGCCGGACTCAAGCGTTCCGGCATCGACGAGACGTTCGCGGTCGGCTACGAGGACTCGGCAAACACCGAGCGCCGCGTCGTGGTGTGGGGTGCCCGCGGTCTGGCCGTCTCCAGCAACTCGAAGGCCGAACTCGACTCCTTCTTCAAGGGCGGGGAGGGCTCGATCGCCGGCGCGTCCTTCTCGGGCCGGTCGAGCGTAGGCACCGGGTCGACCGGTGGCACGGCCGACTGCGAGGCCGTATCCGACGGCGAAGCCGATCTGGTGTTCTGCGGCTGGGTCGGTGGCCACGCCGTGGTAGGCATCATCTTCGGCGGATACAGCCGCTCCGAGTCCGATTCCCTCGTCCCCACCGTCCTGTCCGCGCTCGTCGTCAACCATTAGGCGACCAGGCCGGCGAACGGCCGAGCCGGGAGAGGATCTCGTCCGCGTCGATGGCCGGTGCCGCCCACACCGCAGGGTCGGCTCCGGCACCGGCCGCTACGGCGGCGGCGAACCCACGGTGTTGGACGGTCATGTGCGCCATCAGGTCGCCCAGGCTCCAGGCGGCACACGGGGTTGAGCCGGCGAGGTTCGATCTGCACGAGGATGAGCTGACCGAGGTGGCAGATCGCGCGGAGCGGCTCAGGGTCATCCCGCCCGATGCTTCACGTTCCCGAGGGGGAACCCGGTCACCTCATCGCGTGGTGCCGCTCGCATCGCAGGTGCCGACATCGTCGATGTACACGGGCGCCCACAGCAGCACCTCGGCGGTACGTGACCAGCCACCATACGAGTACGTGATGCGGAAACTGTCATAGCCGGACGAGAAGCCCTGCTGCGGCGCCGCGGTCGGGCACATCGTCAGGTGCCAGCCGATCACCGCGGGTTGATCCGGATCCAGCGTGAACGGCCGGAATGCGCCGAGTAACAGGGCCGGGCCGGCCGACCCGATGAACGGTTCGACCGTGCGGACGGGTGAGATGACGCCGGCGTCCGGTGTGTACACAGCGAATGAGATCGCCGTGACGCTGACGGGAAAGTGACCGGCGTTTCTGAGGAACACGCCAACCCCGAATGCCCCTCCGGTCGGGTAGGGCACATGGTACGCGGCCACATCGGGATGAAACACGTCCTCGACCGGCTGCACGCCGACGCCGGCGGCCGTCACGAAGCCACCGAAGGACACGATCGGATCTGCCACGATGACATCGGTCGTGTACCAGATCCCGGCACCGACGAGCACGAGCGCGGTGATTCCAACAATCAGGACACGCAGTCGCTTCGAGGGGCTCGCTGAAACAGTTGTCGTCGCGGCAGCCGGCGCCGACCCGGCGGTGCCATCGTGCGCATCGGTCGACACACGTTGAACTGTAGGCCCCGCCGTGCGCACGAGGAATCGCCGGACGACATCGATCGCGACTATTCTGGCCGGCGCCCGATCGTGACGGGTACCGCGGTCACCTCGGCGAAGAAGTCGTTGCCCTTGTCGTCGACCACGATGAAGGCGGGGAAGTCCTCCACCTCGATCTTCCACACCGCCTCCATGCCGAGCTCGGGGTACTCGAGCACCTCGACGTGGCGGATGCAGTCCTGGGCCAGCCGGGCCGCCGGGCCGCCGATCGAGCCGAGGTAGAAGCCGCCGTGCCTGCGGCAGGCCTCGGTCACCTGCGGCGGACCGGTTGCCCTTGGCCAGCATCACCTGCGAGCCGCCGGCGGCCTGGAACTTGTCCACGTAGGAGTCCATCCGGCCGGCCGTGGTCGGGCCGAACGAGCCGGAGGCGTAGCCCGCCGGGGTCTTGGCCGGGCCGGCGTAGTAGACCGCGTGGTCGCGCAGGTACTCGCGGCATCGCCTCGCCGCGCGTCGAGCCGCTCGGCGATCTTCGCGTGGGCGATGTCCCGGGCCACCACCAGCGGGCCGGTCAGCGACAGCCGGGTCTTCACCGGGTAGCGGCACAGCTCGGCCCGGATCTCGGCCATCGGCCGGTTCAGGTCGACCCGCACGACCTCGACCGCGTCCTCGATCGGTCACATCGGGCAGGAAGCGGGCCGGGTCGGTCTCCAGCCGCTCCAGGAACACACCCTCCGGGGTGATCTTCCCGAGCGCCTGCCGGTCGGCCGAGCAGGACACCGCGATCGCCACCGGGCAGGACGCGCCGTGCCGGGGCAGCCGCACCACCCGCACGTCGTGGCAGAAGTACCGGCCACCGAACTGGGCGCCGATGCCGAACTGGCGGGTCAGCTCCAGCACCTCCGCCTCGAGCTCCAGGTCGCGGAAGCCGTGCGCCAGCATCGAGCCCGGGGTCGGCAGCGCCGTCGAGGTACTTGGCCGAGGCGTACTTGGCGGTCTTCAGCGCGTACTCGGCCGAGGTGCCGCCGATCACGATGGCCAGGTGGTACGGCGGGCAGGCGGCGGTCCCGATGAGTCGCAGCTTCTCCTCCAGGAACTGCATCATCCGCGTCGGGTTCAGCAGCGCCTTGGTCTCCTGGTACAGGTAGGACTTGTTGGCCGAGCCGCCGCCCTTGGCCATGAACAGGAACTTGTACGCGTCCGGGTGCCCGTCCGGGTCCTCGGCGTACAGCTCGACCTGGGCCGGCAGGTTGCTGCCGGTGTTGCGTTCGTCCCACATGGACAGTGGGGCCAGCTGCGAGTAGCGCAGGTTCAGCCGGGTGTACGCGTCGTAGACGCCCCGCGAGATCGCCCGCTCGTCGGCGCCGTCGGTCAGCACGTGCCGGCCCCGCTTGCCCATCACGATCGCGGTACCGGTGTCCTGGCACATCGGCAGCACGCCGCCGGCCGCGATGTTCGCGTTGCGCAGCAGGTCCAGCGCGACGAACCGGTCGTTCGGCGAGGCCGCCGGGTCGTCGATGATCGAGCGGAGCTGGGCCAGGTGCGCCGGGCGCAGGAAGTGGGCGATGTCGTGCATCGCCTCGTCGGTCAGCGCCCGCAGCACCTCCGGCTCGACGGTGAGGAACGGGCCGGCCCGGGCGGACCCTCGATGACGCCGACGCCGTCGGTCGTGAGCAGGCGGTACCCGGTCGTGTCCGGCGCGGTCGGCAGCAGCGGCGAATGCTCGAACTCCATGCCATGAAGCGTATGCAGTGACCGTCGGCATGCCACGCCGGGCCGGCTCAGGCGGGGACAGCGAGCACGCCGATGCGCCGACCGCTGCCGAGCACGACAGCGCTCGGGCCGTACCCGACCACCACCGAGGACGTTCTTGACCTGGGTGGGAGCGCCCAGCACATCGTGGCTGAGCACCAGCAGGTGCTCGTTGTCGCCGTCCCGGATGAGCACGTTGCGGCTGGTGATGGCGGCCTGCGGGTCGAGTCCGAAGCTGGCCGGTCCACACCTCTCCGCGCCGGCTTGATCTGCAGGTCGATGACCTTCATCGTGTGCCGGTCGGCGGTCAGGATGGCCGCGAGCTGACCGTCGGTGGCCAGCACCCGCTCGCTCGGGCCGCCGCGTCCAACGGATCTCACCGGTGGCCGGCCTCGATCAGCAGCGGGTCATTCGTGCGCGGGTCCTTAGCCGACCAGCCAGCCGGCCGCGCCGATCGGGTCGCGGTGCTGTGCGCAGGCCACCCCGTCGACCGTGCCGACATCGACGTCCATCGACGGCAAACGTCGGCTCTCCGGTCAATGCGTTGAAGCCGCGCACCGAGTAGTGGCAGCCGGTCCCGTCCGGGATGGCGCTCGTCTCGACCACCGCCAGGCCGGTGAGCGAGACCCAGGTCTGCAGGTCCGGCACGATCTGGCGGACGTGACGGTCCGCGTGACCAGTGTCGACCATGTGATCTGGCCATCGATCTTGAGGCCGATCACCCGGGGCAGCGGCCGGGGGTGCCGGCCCGCGCCTTGTCGAACCAGCTCGGCCGGGTCGCGGGTCGACGACCAGGCCGGGATCCGGGCCGTGGATCGTGTGGGCGGCCGCCGGCAGCGCGACGGTCCAGAGCACCTCGCTGCTGGAGTGGGTAGTAGCCGCGCAGCCGGCAGGCCGGCTGTCGGCAGACGAGGTCGACGATCTTGTCATCGAACGCCCACACGGCCTGGGCATCCCGTGCGCCCCAAATGATCTTGCCCGTGTCGGCGTTCGACCACGTCGTACCCGGTGTCGGGCGAGCCGATGTGGTCGGGGTTGGTGCCCTGCTGGCGCAGTACCACGACGTCGCGCGGCCGGCAGCCCCCAGAAGGCCTTGTAGGCTGGCCGCGGCCCACCGGTCATTGGAGACGACCTGCCATCGATGGCGGCCACCGCCTCGCCGCCGGTCATCACGGCGGTCCGCACCGGCGGCCCACCCAGCCGCTGGACCCACAGCGGGCCGGGGTGGACAGCGCGTTGAGCTGATCCCACCACCCGGCCAGTTGCGGAAGCGGGTTCCAGACGTTAGTCACAGCAAGGATCATCACGAACAGCGTGGACATGAAGGCGAGCAGCACCTGGCAGAACCTGCAGTCACGCAGTCGTCCCGCCACGGGCTCACCGTAGTGGTGTGCTCGGATACGCGGCCAGTTTCCGATCTGCCCGTGTCGATGGGCTATGTGAGCAAAGATCCCCGGTCATCGAGGTACGTCAGGGTGGGACGAAGCGTTGACGCGCGCGCGGCCGCCGAACGAGCGGCAGGGTCCGGTACGGGATCTGCTCGGCCAGCGCGATCACGGTCGAGGCCCGCACGATCCCGTCGTACGCCACGATCCCGTCGATCACCCGCTGCAGGTCGGCGTTGGAGCGGGCCACGATGCGGCAGAACATGTCGCTCGGAGCCGGTGATCGTATGGGCCTCGAGCACCTCGGGGATGTCGGCCAGGTGCGCGGCGACCGTGTCATGCCCGTACCGCTGGCGGATCTCCAGCGAGACGAACGCGGTGACCTCGAAGCCGAGCGCGGCCGCGGCGACCTGAGGCCCGTACCCCGTGATCACCCCCCGCGCGGTCAGCTTGTCGAGCCGGGCCTGCACGGTGCCCCGGGCCACCCGCAGCCGGCGGGCGCACTCGAGCACGCCGATGCGGGGCTCGTCGGCCAGCAGCGCGATGAGGTAGGCGTCCAGGCTGTCGATCCGGTCGACCACGCTCCGCACTGTACAAGTTGTCCAGCACATCTGCGGACATCAGCCGGTCGGATTGTGCAGGATGTTCAGCCGTACCGGCGATTGTTGCCCTATCCCCGCGCATCCGGCTGACGATCGCGGCAAAGCCGAGATCGACTCAAAGGAGAGCGCGATGACCCGTTCCCTTGAGGACAATGTGAACGTGGAGGAACTGATCGGCGCGGTCGACCATGACATCTCGCACGACCCCTTCCCGGTCAAGGGCATCGACTATCATCGGCTTCATGGTGGGCAACGCCAAGCAGGCCGCCCACTACTTCTCGACCGCGTTCGGCATGACCTGCGTCGCCTACCGGGGCCCGAGACCGGCTCGCCGGACTACGCCGAGTACGTGCTCACCTCGGGTGCGGCCCGCTTCGCCATCACCGGGCCGTGCGCGCCGGCACCCCGGGCGGAGCGCGCCACGCCGAGCACGGCGACGGCGTCTACGACATCGCGCTGGAAGTGCCCGATGTCGACGCCGCCTACGCGCCACGCCATCGGCGCACGGCGCGATCGGGCTGGCCGAGCCGCATGACGCGACCGACGAGCACGGCACGGTCCGGGTCGGCCAGCATCCGCACGTACGGCGACACCTGGCACACGCTGATCGACCGGTCCCGGTACGACGGCCCGTTCCTGCCCGGCTTCGTCGCTCGCGCGCCGATCGTCGACCGCTACCGCGGCCATCGACGCCGGCTGGCAGCCCAAGCGCTTCTTCCAGGCGGTCGACCACGTCGTCGGCAACGTCGAGCTCGGCAAGATGGACGAGTGGGTCGCCTTCTACCAGCGGGTGATGGGCTTCACCAACATGGCCGAGTTCATCGGCGACGACATCGCCACCGAGTACTCCGCGCTGATGAGCAAGGTGGTCGCCAGCGGCACCCGCAAGGTCAAGTTCCCGCTGAACGAGCCGGCGGTCGGCAAGCAGCAAATCGCAGATCGACGAGTTCCTCGAGTTCTACGGCGGCCCTGGCGTGCAGCACATCGCCCTGGCCACCAACGACATCCTGGCCACCGTCGACGCCATGCGGGCGGCCGGCGTGGAGTTCCTCGACACGCCCGACTCGTACTACACCGACGCCGAGCTGCGGGCCCGCATCGGCGAGGTCCGGGCACCGATCGAGGAGCTGCAGACGCGCAAGATCCTGGTCGACCGCGACGAAGACGGCTACCTGCTACAGATCTTCACCAAGCCGGTGCAGGACCGGCCGACGTTCTTCTTCGAGCTGATCGAGCGGCACGGCTCGCTCGGCTTCGGCAAGGGCAACTTCAAGGCCCTGTTCGAAGCGATCGAGCGCGAGCAGGAGCGGCGGGGCAACCTGTAGGCCTCAACGCCGGGAGGCTCTCCTAAGCTGGCGGTCGTGACCGACATCCAGCCCGGCTGGTACAAAGACCCAGCCGACACGTCGACCCAGCGCTACTGGGACGGCGAGGGCTGGCTCGGTGACGCCATTCCCGCCGACGTTGACCCGCCGACCGGGCCGCCGACCGCGCTGCGGCCCGGCCCCCGCGACGCGCCGCCGAAAGCACCGATGCCGGAGCGCGATCCGGAGCTGACCGACCCCGACGCGACCACGATCTCCGGACTGCCCGGGACGGGTCAGCCCGGCTGGCCGGGAGCTGGAGCACCGGGCCCGGCTCCCCTGCGCCGGGCGGACCTGGGCCGGCGCGCAGCGGACCGGCAACGGGGCCGGACGGGCCCGCGCCCGGGCCCGGTGGACCAACGACAGGGCCCGGTGGACCCGCGGGCGGTTGGCCCGGGCCGGGCGGGCCCACAGGCGGTTGGCCCGGGCCGGGCGGGCCCACGCGCGGTTGGTCCCGGCCGGCCGGGCCCCGGGCCGGGCTGGTCGCCGGGCCGGGTACACCCGGCGGAGGCCGGCCCGGCTTCCGGCCCGGGACGCCGTTCCCGCCGCAGCTGCTGCGCCGGCCGGCCACCGCACCAGCCGGCTTCCTCATCGCCAGCCCCGGTGCGCGGTTCGCCGCCCGGGTCATCGACATCCTGGCCGTGCTCGTGCTGGCGGCCGCGGCCAACTGGCTGTTCGCGTACCGCTGGTGGCACTGTTGTTCTACACGTACTACCAGCAGGCCTCCGCAGTGAGCCTGCAGGGCGGCCGGCCGATGCCCGCCGCCCCGGAGGCGCTCACCAACCTCACCTTCATCATCCTGGTCGTGACTGACCGCCGTCTGGTTCGCCTACGAAGTGCCCAGCAGCGCCAACAGTGGCCAGACGCTGGGCAAGCGGCTGGTCGGCATCCGCGTGATGCGCCTGGAGAGCGAGGAGCGCCTCGGCTTCGGCCGGGCCTGGCGGCGGTGGAGCCGCCTCGGCCTGCCCACGCTGCTGTGGTGGTGCTGCGGCGTCGGCGTGGTGCTCCAGCTCGTGGACTGCTTCTCGGTGACGGTCGACCGACCGCTGCACCAGGCTCTGCATGACAAGGCCGCGGCGACCGTCGTGGTCCAGACGAGGCGACCGACGGGCACCCCGCCGACCAGCGGGGTCTCGCGTGGGAGGCAAGGATGACACGACTCACCCGTTCCAGTCTTGACCAGCTGCCGGCGTACGTGCCTGGGCGCAGTGTCCCGGGCAGCATCAAGCTCGCCTCCAACGAGGTTCCCGTACGGGCCGCTGCCGGGCGTGGTTGACGCGGTGGCACGGGCGGCCCAGGGCGCCACCGCTACCCCGACATGGGCGTCGTCGCGCTGAAGGAGAAGCTCGCCACCCGCCTGGGGGTCGACCCCGACCGGGTCGCCACCGGCTGTGGCTCCGTCGCGCTGCTCGAGCACCTAGCCAGGGCGGCCTGTGCCGAAGGCGACGAGATCGTCTACGCGTGGCGCTCCTTCGAGGCCTACCCGATCGTCGCGGCGACCACGGGAGCGACCAGCGTCCGGGTACCCAACCGCCCCGACCACGGCCACGACCTCGACGCGATGGCTGGCCGCGATCAGCCCCGCGCACCCGGCTGGTCCTGGTCTGCAACCCCAACAACCCGACCGGAACTGACCGTACGCCAGGTCCGAGTTGGACCGCTTCCTCGACGCCGTCGGGGCCGGACGTTCTCGTGGTGCTGGACGAGGCGTACCAGGAGTTCGTCACCGACCCCGATGTCCCGGACGGCATCGAGGTCTACGGTGACCGGCCGAACGTCGTGGTGCTGCGCACGCTGTCCAAGGCGTGGGGCCTGGCCGGCCTGCGGGTCGGCTACCTGGTCGGATCAGCCCGACGTGGTCCGGGCCGTCGGCAAGGTGATCACCCCATTCTCGACCTCCGCGGTCGCCCAGGCGGCGGCGCTGGCCGCACTGGACGCCGACGACGAGATGCGCCGGCGGGCCGACCTGATCGTCACCGAACGCGAGCGGGTACTCAGCCGGCTGCGCAAGATCTCCCGGATGTGCCCGAGACCCAGTCCAACTTCGTCTGGCTGCCCGTTGGCCGGGGCGGTCGACCGCGTTCGCCGCGGCCTGCGAGGGGGCCGGCGTGATCGTGCGCCCGTTCGCCGGCGACGGGGTCCGGGTCACCATCGGAACGCCCGGGGAGAACGACACGTTCCTCGCCGTCGCCGAGTCCGCTCTCTAACTCTAGACCCGCCGCGGTCCGCTCGCTGACTCACACGGCCGGGTCCGCTCGCTGACTCGAGACGCCGGGTCCGCTCGCTGACTCAGCACGCGCGAGGTCCGCGCGCTGACTCACACGCCGGGCGCGCAGGCGGCGAACTTGCCGGGCCACACCGGCAGCTTGGTCGGCGGATACAGTTCGACCAGCGCGATCGGGCGCTGGCCTGTAGTAGTACACCGAGTCCTTGCTCGTCGGCGGCGCCGTCGTGATCCGCTCGATCGCGATGTAGTTGCCGTCGGTCGTGTGGACGTGCCCGAGCGCGCCAGTTCTCGTTCAGGCTGGCGGCCGCGCAGCCGAGCACGCTGAGCCGGCCGGTGACCGGACTCAGCCCGAGCACGGTGCGGTCCTCGGCCAGGACGTACACCCCGACCGAGTCGGCGGCGAGCAGCGCGCCCTTGCCCTTCCATGTCCACAGTGGAGCCCCGTCGATCAGCCGGCGGACCGCGATGCCCTTGACCGTGGGTAGATCACCCGGTCACCGGCCAGCACTGCGCCGGGTTCGAGGTCGGCGGACCGCGCTTGAGCTTGAGCTGGCGCCGCGTCGCCGAGACAGCCAGCGCCCGGGGTCCGACCGTACCGCCAGCCGGCATTCGCTGCGACCGATCCGGCACAGGGCGGGCGCCGCCGCGATCGTCGCCCCCGGCGGATCCACGCCGCCCGCGCGGCTTGCCGTCGAGCAGATCGCGGAACGCGACCGCCGGGCCACCGGCGCAGTCGGGCAGCGCCAGCAGCCCGTCGCCGGTCCAGGCAGCCGGGTCGCAGCCACCGGCACGTCACCGCCCCACAATCGCGCTCCGGTCACCGCGTCGAAGGCGCGCACGCGCGCCGTATACGTGGTCACCACGACCGACGCTCGATCCCGGCGGTACCGGTCAACAGAGAACGCGGTTCGTACACAGTGGACGCTCCGGTGAGGCGCCCGTCGTAACTCCCGTGCCGCGGGCGCGTCCGCCCGCCAGGCGACGGCCCCGGCCCGGGCGTCGATGGCGACCAGCTCGCCGTCGGACCACTGGCTGATCACGTACGGGCCCTGGCCGTCGACCACGTCACCACGCCGACCAGCTCGGCCGGGAACCGCCGGAACGCCCAGTACGGCGTAGACTCGTACCGACTGCCGACCGGCCCGTCGGCCCACACGCGACGCTTCTCGACGTACACCCTCAGCCGGCCATCGATGATCAAGGGGCGGCCCGCAACTCGCTGAACGGGCGTTCGTCGCTGATCATGACGGCGGCCGGGTAGGGCATGTCGGGCCGGGTCAGCGTGTCGCGGGGCTGGAACACGCGGTACCCGACCACACCCGACGCGACCAGGATCAGGAAGGCGGCGACCACGGCGAGCACGCGCGGCGTGGTCAGCCGACCACCCCTCCGTCCCGCCGCAACCATCCCGCACCTCCCGACAGGGCAGACGTACCCGGCCGCGATCGGCCTTCCCGGCCGACTGTCCGCGACATCACCCCAGCGTCGGTTCGGGTGTTACGTCGGCATTGGCGGTGCCATGGTCAGGCGGCCACGGCCACCAGGCTGGCCTCGGCCAGGGCGTCCAGCTCGTTGCGGAGCGCACCCTCGGCCGTCCGGGCGGCGAACCCACCGAGGACGAAGCCGAGCAGTCGGTTGGCCAGGCCGTACCGGTGCCGCTCGGTGGACCCGTGACCGCGGTGCCGCCCGGAACGGGGTCGAACCGGTACGTCAGCTGGCCGCTGGCGCTCGCGCCGGCCAGGGCCAGTGTGACGGAGTGCCACTGGTCCACCGCGACCACCACGAGCTCCTCGGTCACCGCGGCGCCGGACGCGGTGGTGCGCGTCTCACGCCAGCGCTGCCCCGGAACGAGCTCACCCGAGGTTCCGGTCGTCAACGGCTCGACCAGTTCCACGTCGCCGAAGCGACCGCGGGCCTGAGGGTCAGCGAACACCCGCCAGACCTCGGTCACCGGGGCCGGGATGACGCGCGTGGCGGAGAAGCCGTTCATGATTCAACGTTAGCCCGGCCGCCGTGAAGTGCCAGTGAGTTTCAGCCGAGCAGACTCAGGGCGGTCAGATCCTCGACCGGCTCGTGCATGCTGCACGAGCCGAAGCCTGTCCACAATGGTCGGTCGTGGTCGCGCTGCGCTCGGACCGTTTCGATGAGCGGAACCGGGTCGGTCGACGCGAGCACCTGCTTCACCGCGTCCGTCGCACCGCCGTCGGCGGCCACCAGCGCGCCGGCCAGGATATTGAGGAATCCATGGTGGACGAACCCGGTCTCCGGGTCATTATGCCGGATCGCCCGATGCAGTCCGGCGGTCAGCTTGAACGGCAGCCGACGGTCGCGGCAGGCGACGATCACCCGGGCCAGGTCGGACGGCGTCGGGAACAGCTCGGCCGCCAGACCCCCGGTCCGGAACTTGGGCGCGATCCGGACCCCGGCCTCGCGGGCCGTCGCCACCTCGTCGAGCGCTCCGAACAGCCCGAAGGTCATCGGTATCTCGGCATAGAGCACCGCCAGCGGGTCGACCTCAGCCACCCGGACCAGCCGGGCCAGGCCGGGCAGGGGATCCTCACCCCGCTTCGCCACCGGCGCCTCGATCTGGCACGGTCGCAGCCCGGTCGCGGCCAACCGGGCCATCAGGTCGCCCAGCTCGCCCAGCCCGTCGTCGGCGATCAGACCGAGGACAGGTGCCGCGGCCGCCGGTTGCAGCGCGGCCGGGACCTCGTGGTTCACCATCGTCGCCGGGATCAGCAGGGGCCCGACAAGGTCGCGGTACCACGCGGTCCGGTGGGCCCGGTGCGCGAGGACCGCCTCCGGCAGTGGGGACGATCCGGGCGGAAAGACGGCGGCATCGTCGACCAGACCCGCGAACAGCCGCGGAACGCCTTCGGTTGACACGGAGAATGAACCTAGCGGAGGCTACATCAAGCGGACAACAGCGGCCGATAGTCGGACACAGTTGGCCGGTGACCGGAACGGAGAGGCGCAGATGCCCTATTACCGCACCGTCGGCGAGATACCGCGAAAGCGGCACACCCAGTTCCGGAAGCCGGACGGCGGTCTCTACGCCGAGGAGCTGATGGGGCAGGAGGGGTTCTCCTCCGACTCGTCCCTGCTCTACCACCGCCACCTGCCCACGGCCATCGTGGCGGCCGAGGAGTTCGAACCACCGGCCTGGTCGCGGCAGGCCAACCGGCCACTCAAACCACGGCATTTGCATGACCCACAAACTCGACGGCGGCGCCGGCACCGATCCGGTACTCGGTCGGCAGCACCTGATGGCCAACGACGACTGCCGCATCTCGTACTCGGTGGCCGCCGCGCCGTCGCCCCTGTACCGCAATGCCATCGGCGACGAGTGCGTGTACGTGGAGTCCGGCGCGGCCCGGTTCGAGTCGACCTTCGGCGTCCTCGAAGCCGCCGCCGGGGACTACGTCATCATTCCGACCTCGGTGATGCACCGGATCATACCGACCGGCCACGATCCACTTCGGACATTGGTGATCGAGGCGACCGGCCACATCGGACCGCCCAAGCGGTACCTGTCCGTGCGGGGCCAGCTGCTCGAGCAGGCGCCCTACTGCGAGCGCGACCTACGTGGCCCGGACGAGCCGCTGCTGATCGACGAGTCCGATGTGGAGGTATACGTGCAGCACCGTCGCGGCTGGACGAGATTCACGTATGCCAGCCATCCATTCGACGTGGTCGGCTGGGACGGATGCCTGTACCCGTGGTCTCTGTCCATTCACGACTTCGAACCGATCACGGGTCGGGTGCACCAGCCACCGCCGGTCCACCAGACATTCGAGGGTCCCAACTTCGTGATCTGCTCGTTCGTGCCGCGCAAGGTGGACTACCACCCGCTGGCCATCCCGGTGCCGTACAACCATCACAACGTCGACTCGGACGAGATGCTGTTCTACACCGGCGGCAACTACGAGGCCCGTCGCGGCTCGGGAATCGAGCAGGGATCTATCTCGCTGCACCCTTCGGGCTTCACCCACGGGCCCCAGCCGGGCGCCCCGGAGCGGGCGATCGGGGTCGACTTCTTCGACGAGCTGGCCGTGATGGTCGACACCTTCCGCCCGCTCGATCTGTGCGAGCCGGCCCTGGCGTGCGAGGACCCCGCCTACGCCTGGACATGGGCCGGACGCCGGACGGAGAGCTCCGCGGTGGACCCGTCCACCGGTTGACCGTCCTCAGTGGATGATCACGCGATCCGGGGTCAACCGGCACACGACCCGGATGTTGGCCGGGTTGCCCTCGGTGAACGGCGTCCCGTCGTAGGCCTGGGAAAGACGTTCGATCAGTTCCGGCCCGCCGTCCTCGGTCATCGTGATCCGGCCCCGTAGCTCGACGTAGGCGTACGGGTCGCGCGGGTCGTAGACGCACAGGCTGACCCGCGGATCGCGCTGCATGTTGCAGCGTCTTGCGGCGGCCGAGGATCGTGGAGAAGATCAGGTCATCGCCCTGGTAGGCGGCCCAGATGACGCTCGACTGTGGACCGCCGTCCGGGTTGATCGGTGGACAGCACGGCGAAGGCCTGCGCGTCGAGGAGTTCGCGCAGCTCGGGAGGGATCATGCCGCGACTCCTGATCCAGCGGGGCCACGATCATGGCCACGGCGATGGCGGCGAGCCCCTCGCCACGGCCGGTGAGGCCGAGGCCGTCGGTGGTGGTGCCGGATACGGTCACCGGTGCGCCGGCGGCCGCGGACAGGACCGCCTGAGCCTCGTCGCGGCGCCGGCCGATGCGCGGGGCGACCCCGATGATCTGGATCGC
Organism: uncultured Actinomycetota bacterium; assembly: GCA_963803345.1. Taxonomy (GTDB): domain Bacteria; phylum Actinomycetota; class Actinomycetes; order Mycobacteriales; family Micromonosporaceae; genus CAWDLX01. The sequence continues at coordinate 120,735 of CAWDLX010000020.1, read as the reverse complement.
GATGTTGCCGATCTGGAACCCGGCCGCCCGCACCCGGGCGGCTGCCTCGGCCAGCATGGCCACGCCGGAGGCGCCGGACCACTCCGGCCGGTCGGTGCCGAAGTTCTGGCCAAGATCGCCGAGGCCGGCCGCCGCGAAGAGCGCGTCACAGGCGGCGTGCGCGGCCACGTCGCCGTCGGAGTGGCCGGCCAGTCCGGGCGTCCCGTCCCACAGCAGGCCAGCCACCCAGCACGGACGGCCGGAGGCGAACGCGTGCACGTCGGTCCCGAGCCCGACCCGGGGCAGCGTCACGGGTCGGCCAGGTGCAGCGCTTCGCGATGAGCAGATCAGCCGGCCGTGTGATCTTCAGTGCGGCCTCGGCCCCGGCGACGCAGAACACCTTGATGCCCAGCCGTTCGACCAGACCGGCGTCGTCGGTCGCCTCCCCGGCGGCGCCGCGGTGGGCGGCCTCCAGGACGGCGCGACGGAAGCCCTGAGGCGTCTGGACCGCCCGCAGCTCGGCCCGCTCGACGGTCGCCACCACGTGGCCGGCGCCGTCCACCCGCTTGATCGTGTCGACCACGGGCAGCACCGGGATAACCGCATCGTGCCCGTCCCGGACGGCGGAGGCGACCCGCTCGATGAGGTCCGGCGGCGCGAACGCCCGGGCGGCGTCGTGGACGAGTACGACCGGGAACCGGGCGGAGCGGCCGCGAGGGCGGCGGCGACAGACTCCTGCCGGGATCGCCACCCGCCACCACGTCGACCGGCGGATCCGAGGGCAGCTCGTCCATCAGCAATGACCGCACCGCGTCGACCCCGTCGGGCGGAGCGGCGACGACGACGTGGCCAACGCTGGGCGCGAGCGCGAGCCGACGGAGCACGTGCACCAGCAGCGGCGCGCCGGCCAGCGACCGCAGTGCCTTGGGGCCGCCGGGACCCAGCCGCGTGCCCAGTCCGGCCGCGGGAACGAGGACCGCGACGTCACCACGCATATCTGGTCTGCGCGGTCACGTCGCGGTCCACGGTCTCGATGGGCTTAACGGAGCGACAACTGCCGTTCGGTCACGCCTCGGTGAGCACACGGTCGAGGAGCGTCTCCGCCTCGTCCTTGGTGCTCTTCTCGGCGAGGGCGACCTCACCGACGAGGATGTCCCGGGCCTTGGCGAGCATGCGCTTCTCGCCAGCCGAGAGGCCACGCTCCCGCTCGCGGCGCCAGAGGTCACGCACGACCTCAGCCACCTTGAGGGGATTGCCGGAAGCGAGCTTCTCGATGTTCGCCTTGTACCGCCGCGACCAGTTGGTCGGTTCCTCGGTGTGCGGGGCACGGAGCACATCGAAGACCTTCGTCAGGCCTTCCTCTCCGACAACCTCACGGACACCGACGATCTCGGCGTTCTCAGCGGGCACCCGCACAGTCAAGTCACCCTGAGCAACGCGAAGCACGAGGTACTGCTTCTCTTCGCCCTTGATGACCCGAGTCTCGATTGCCTCGATGAGTGCGGCCCCGTGGTGGGGGTAGACAACGGTTTCGCCGACACTGAAAACCATAGGTTCGAAACCCCTTTCGCTGTGTCCAGCTTAACACGGCGCGTCGAGGCCCTCCCACCCCGTGGCTTGGCGTATGCGCAGGTCAGAGGCGGTGTCGCCCGAATCGCCCCCACATGAGATGAGTGATTCATAGTCGCTCTGAGCAACAGAACCGCAGGTCAGAGGCCTGCCGAGCCGGAATTTCCGTACATATCGGATCTTTGTCGCGTCCGGGCCGGTCGGGCCCGATCTGCTATGGCGCTGGCCACAGCGATGCGCGACAGTGGAAGTGTTGCTGCGGGGGCGTCCCCCGGTGTCCGGACGGGGCGTCCACACGGCAGTCTCAAGCGCCGGCACGGACCCTGTCACAAGGCCCGCGGAGATGCCAGGGGAGGCAGCACATGGGCGATCTCCGTCCCGAAACCCCGCAGACGACGGCGGTGCGCGCGGTCTCCCCGATCTGCCACCCGAGTGGGGCACCGTCGTCATCCCCGACGACCCGTCGGAACTCGCTGACGAGGCCGACGCACTGCGGCGGGAGATGCGGGGATCCGTCCGGCGGGCCCGGGTCCGGCGGGCCCTGGGGCTACGCCAGAATCAGCCGTCCTCGCTGGGCATCCCAGTCGTGATCATGACCGTGGCCATCCTGACCACGCTGGTGAGCCTGCTCGTGGTGACCTGGGGAAACCAGCCCAACGGGATCTTCCCGACCAGTGGGCCGGCTCCGGTGGCCACCTCGGCGCCGGCTCCGGACATGATCACCTCGGTGCCCGACCTGACCTTCGCCGGAGCCAGCGGCGAGCGGGTCCGGCTAGGTGACGTGCTGCCCGTGATCTTCCTACTGGTCGACGGCTGCGACTGCGGCAAGCTGATCAGCGGTGTCGCGGGGGCGGTACCGCCGGGCGTGCACGTCATCCCGGTCACGAAGGTAGCCCCCCACCCACCCACCAACGATGCCGCGAACGTGGTGCGCGTCGAGGATCCGGCCGGCACGCTCCGAGCCCGTTTCGCGGCCGACAGCAAGATCGACGGCAGCGCCGGCGCCATCGTCGTGGACAGCCGCGGCACGGTCGTCGCCGCCAACCCGCACGTCACCCAGGTCTCGGACGTCAAGCCGCTCGACCCCAGCTGAACCGTCCGCCCATCGGGTCGCCCGCCGCCCTTCCCACCCGGTGGGGTGACTCGCCCCACCTGGGAGGGTGACCGGGCACGGACCTGGCGCCGCGCGGGAGCATACGGCCGCCGAGCCCGACGGACGCGCGTCGAGAGCTACAACAGCAACCCGGCGTAGAGGGTGAGACCGGGACCGAAGGCCAGCAAGGCGATCGGGCCCGCCGGGCCGGCCGCGAGGAGCTGCTCCAAGATCAGCAAGACTGTCGGCGAGGAGCAGTTGCCGTGGCTGGCCAGACACTCCCGGGAGCTGGCCAGCGCCCCGGCGTCCAGCGCGAGTTGTTCGCCGACGACGTCGATGATGCGGGGGCCGCCCGGGTGCACGGCCCATCCGGCGATGTCGGGGACCGCCAGCCTGTGCCGGTTGAGCAGGCCGGTGACGAGCGGGGCGACATGATGGGCGAGAACCTCGGGCACCCGCGGCGACAGCCCCATCCGGAAGCCCAGGTCGGTCACCTGCCAGGTCATGTACTCGGCGGTGGTGGTGTCGGTCACCGAGGCGACCTCGACCAGCGCCGGACCGCGGACCGACCCGGCGTGAGTACCACGGCGGCAGCCGCGTCGGAGAAGAGAGCGTGCGCCACCACCTGCTGGGGATCGGCGGTGGCCGGCTGGACGTGCAGACTGGCCAACTCCACGCACAGCAGCACCGCCGGCCGGCCGTTGAGGGCGACGTAGTCGGCTGCCACGCCGATGCCGGGAAGAGCGGCGTAGCACCCCATGTGCCCCACGAACACGCGACGGGCGTCGGCGGGCAGTCCGAGGTCGCGGGCGAGCAGGATGTCCAGCCCCGGGGTCACGTACCCGGTGCAGGAGCAGACCACGAGCATGCCCACGTCGCTGGCGGCCACCCGGGCCCGGCCCAGGGCGGACGACACGCGCGTCCTTGCCCATCGGGAGCGCCTCGGCCAGGTAGCGCTGCATCCGCACGCTGGTCGACCATTGCGACGGGTCCTCGACGAGCGGATTGACCACGCCGTGCCGGGTACGCACGCCGGAGTTCTCGAAGACCCGCTTGGCCAGCCCGCGGGCCACGCCCTTGTAGTGTTCGGCGAAGAAGTCCCGCCAGAGGTCGTCCTGGGCGACCGGAGGCGGATGGGCGACGCCGATGCCGGCCACCACCGCCGCGCTCACCATCGGGGGGCCGCGCCGTCGGAGTCCGGGTCGCCGCCCAGGGTGGCGATGCCCAGCCAGTCGGCGCACACGTCCGAGGTGGCCGGATGCAGGGACCCGCAGCGGGCATCCCGGTAGAGCCGTTCGAGCGGGTGCCCACGCCGGGTAGCCGACGTGCCGGCCGCCTCCAGCATCGACGCCGCCACGTCCATCGCGGTGGTGCCGGCCAGTAGCTTGGCCCGCCACACCCACCGGTTGGTCTCCGGCTCGCCGGGGGCGGCGGTGACCCGCCGGGCCGCCTCGTCGACGACCAGCCGGGCCGCCGCCACCGCCGCGTCGGCCCGTCCGATGCGGGCCCGGACCGCGGGCAGGCCGGTCAGCCCCCGGGCCTGGCAATGGGCCACGGCTTCGTCCACACAGGACTGTGCGACTCCCACGTACACCGCCGCATAGCTGGCCACCATCCAGTGCGGCATCACCTGGGCCACCAACAACGCCAGGCCCTCGACCCCACCGAGCAATGTGGACTCCGATGCGACCACGTCCAGATGCAGATCGTGAGAGGAGGTGGCCCGCATGCCGAGCGAGTCCCACGTGGACTCGACCGTCAGCCCCGGTGTGTCCCCCGGCACCAGGAACTGCGAGACGACCGAGTCGTCGGCCGCGCTCCGGGCCGCCACCAGGTAGGCGTCGGCGTGTCCGGCGCCAGAGACGAACGACTTGGAACCCTTGATGTGGAAGCCATCGGGCGTCTTCTCGTACCGGGTGGTCAGCTGGGACAACCGCGAGCCGACCCCGCGCTCGCTCATGGCGACAGCGTAGAAGGCGCCCTGGGCCGCCCGGGCCAGGATCTCGTCCCGAGAGGCGAAGAACTCCTCGGGTACGCCCAGTACCCGTGCCATCTCGTCCGGGATGCCGGCCAGCGCCCCGGTGACCGACGCGTGCATGTTGAATACCAGAGCCGTCGCTCCGTTGCCCCGGGCCAGTTCGTGGGCGACCGCCGCGTACCCGGCGTAGTCGCCGCCGAGACCGCCGAGCCGCTCGGGCACGAGGAGCCCGAACAGACCGGACGCGCGCAGGTCAGCGAAGTCGGCCACCGGGAAGTCACCCGTACGGTCCGTCTCGGCCGCCCGGCCGGCGAACCTCGGCCGCAAGCGCGCGACCAGTTCCCACGGTTGTGCCATCACCCCTCCTTGACCCCCCATGCCTGATAGAGCACGGTCGGCCTCGCGGCCGGCACCATACGGACATCCCCGCGTCGCCGGACCAGCCAGCTCAGCAAGCCGCCGACGGCCGGACGGATGCCCCGTACGGTCACTGCCACGCCGTGACTGGCGCACTCGTCCACGATGAGATCGGGGCGCACGAACAGTGCCGGGTCATGGATGCCCTTGGGAGCGATGCCGGTCACCCGCTCACCCAGTGTCACCGCCACGAACCGCGCCAGCGCGGTGGCGTTGAGCGAGTCGAGCACGAGTGTCCCACCCGGACGGAGCACCCGGCAGGCTTCGCTGACCACAGTGGACGGATCGAGAACGTGCTCGAGTATTTCGCCGGCGCTCACCACATCGGCGCATCCGTCCGCCAACGGCACGGTGGTCACATCGCCGCGCACGGTCACCACGCCATGCTCACGAGCCAGCGACAATGCCGACCGCACCCGGTCGATTCCGACGTGGCGGTACCCGAGACCGACGACGTAGGGGGCGAGCAGGCCGCCGCCGCAGGCCAGATCGACCAGGACCGCGCCGTCGCGGCTCGCCTGCGGGATCAGTTCAGCCCGGGCGGCCGCGATCCAGCGCAGCATCGCGAACGCCCCGTCAGGCCGCCACCATTCGTCGACGAGAGCGTCGTACTGACGCAGGTCGTTGCGGGGCAGCGCGGGCCGCATGCTGGCAAGCGTGACATGGAACGTGAACCTCGGCCACCACGTCGGGCTCAACTCCCCCGCGCCGCCAGAAACAGCGCCTGCCCCGGGATACGCCGGACGGGTATACGCCGGGGCGGTGAGAACCCGGCTGCCCGCAGCCATCCCGCGAGCTGCTCCGGGGCGTAGCCGGCCACGCCCGAGCTCAGGAAGGTGAACAGGTTCAACACCGTGGCGGCCGCTGTGCCCCGCCGGCCGGGTACGGCGAATGCGTCCATCACGGCCAGCGTGCCGCCCGGGACCAGCGCATCGTGCGCGCGGGCCAACAGGGCGGCCACATCGTCGGGGGCCAGATGGTGCACCAGGTTGAAACAGAGGACGACATCGTTCCCGCCGGGAAACCCGGTCGTGCGGACATCGCCCGGCATGAACATGATCCGGTCAGCCATTCCGGCCGCCGTCACGATCTCCTGACCGACCGAAGTACTGCCGGGCAGGTCGAGCACGGTCACCGCCAGTTCGGGCCGGCGCCGGCACAGCTCGATCGAGTACAACCCGTGGGCACCACCCAGGTCGAGCAGCGAGCGCGGCCCGTCCGGCACCGGGATCCGCTTGGCCACATACGCCGCGCTGAGCCGGGCCAGGTCATGCTGTCCGCGTATGTACCTACGCCAATATGGGTCGTCAGGCGCGTACGCGTGGTGGGCGCCAACGCGGCCGGTGCGGGCGACCTCGGTCAGCCCGGCCCACCACGACCAGTAGTCCTGGCTGGCCGAGACGAAGTCGGCCACCGACAGCGGCCCGGCCGGCGCGAGCCAGCGCCGCGCTGAACGGGTCAACGCATACGGGCCGCCCGGCCGGCCGGCGAGGTACCCGCTGGAGCGCAGGCACTCGACCAGCAGGTGCGTGACCGTCGGATCGAGCCCCAGCTCGGCGGCGAGCTCCACCGTGGACCCGGGTCCGCGTGCCAGCCGGGCGAACAAGCCGACCCGGGTAGTGGTGATGAGCACACTGGACAGAGCCATACCACCCCAGGCCTCGGCGGCCGGGCGCGGCACCACACCCAGACGCAGAGCGAGCCACTCGACCAGCGTGTCGGCCCGTAACCCCAGCCGCATGACTCACCATCCCTCCGGCGTTGACGGTCTCTGCCGGGCTGGAAACAATCGGTCGAGCGCATCGGCCGTGGAGAGGAACAGATCGTGCGGCTGCGGGCCCTGATCCGGGCGGGTCACCCCGGGCCCTCCGTGGCCATCACGGTGATGATCGTACTGCTGGCGCTGCCGGGCCGGGCCGGCCTCGCTGCCACCATCCTGTTCGCACTGGCCGCGCTGAGCGGCGAGCTGTCCATCGGGTGGTCCAACGACGCCTTCGACGCCTCAGCCGACGCCGCCGCCGCTCGCGTTGACAAGCCGATTGTGAGCGGGTCGGTCAGCCGCCGTGCGGTGGCCCTGGCCGCTCTGGTCGCGCTGGTCGCCAGCCTCGTCCTGGCGGTACTGGTCAGCCCGCCGACCGGACTGATCAACCTGGTCATGCTGGCCGCCGGCTGGGCGTACAACGCCGGGCTCAAGGCGACCGTGTACTCCGGGCTCATGTACGTGATCGGGTTCGGCCTGATCCCCGCGTTCGCGGCCAGTACGTTCCCCGGCCACCCGCTGCCCCGGCCCTGGACGACCGCCGCGGCGGCCCTGCTCGGGCTTGGCGGCCATTTCGCCAACGTTCTCCCCGATCTGCGGCGCGACCAGGTGAGCGGGGTGTCCGGGCTTCCGCAGCGGGTCGCCGGCGTACCGGGCGGTCGCGTCGCGGTCCGGGTCGTGACCTTCGCGCTGCTCCTGGGCGCCTCGGCGATGATCGTGCTCGGCCCGGGCGGCGCCCCCCGCTGGTGGCACATCGCCGGGCTGGTGACGGTGGTCGCGCTGGCCGGCGTCGGGGCGCTACGCCACGGCCGGACCCCGTTCATCGCCGCGGTGACGATCGCCCTGATCGACGTGATCCTCTTCGTCTCGCGGGGTGCCGCACTCGTCTGACCTGCCAATACATCGACGCATGTGGCTGTGTGGGGTCTCGGGCCGGGGGGCGGGGGAGGCCGTTACGCTGTACTGCGTCCACCCGTTGATCGAGGAGGCCCGCCGTGACCGCAAGCCGCATCAGCCGCCGTACCAGCCGGCTTGGCGGGCGACCGGCCCGGCTCGTCGCGCTGTCGGCGCTGGCTGGTCTGGGCGCGGCGGCGGTCCTGGCCGGGTGCGGTGCGGGCCAGCTGGCGCAGACCGCGAACGAGCTGCCCGGCGTGCCCGGGATCAACGTCAACGTGGGCCAGGATGGCGCCATCCAGCTGCGCAACATCGTGATCCAGTACAACAACCCGGTCGGGTACCCGGCCGGCGGGTCGGCCCCGCTGGTGGTGCGCATCTTCAACAGCGGCCAGCAGCCGGTGAGCCTGGTCGGAGTCGACGCCCCTGGCGTGGCGACCCGGGTCGCCCTGGTCGGCGGCGCCCAGCCCCCGGCGGCCACCCCGTCCCCGTCCCCATCGGGTGGCGCTCCGGGTAGCCCTTCGGCGGGCGCTTCGGCCAGCCCGGGCGGGACTCCTGCCCCCACCGCCACGCCGCCCCTGGTCGCGTCGGCCCCGATCCAGGTGCCGATCCCACCCAGCTCCTACGCCGTCCTGGTCCCCGGGCAGGGCCAGTACCTGCTGCTTACCGGCCTGACCAAGCCGATCGTGCCGGGCCAGAACGTGGACGTGACGTTCCGGTTCAGCGATGGCACGACCGTGACGCTGACGGTACCGGTGGACCTGCCGCCGACCGCCGCCGAGCGCGGCTCGCCGGCCCCGAGCGGGGGCCACGCCGAATAACGTGTTGTCGCGGGCCGGCGTGCCCCGGGGCGATCTGTCGGTGCGGGGCGCTAGCGTGCCGTCAGTGAGCACGCAGTCGACCAGATCCGGCAGAGCACCGCGGGCCGAGTACGAGTGCGACGTATGCGGGCACCGGCCGCCGAAATGGGCCGGCCGCTGCACCGAGTGCGGTGAGTGGGGTTCGGTGGTGCAGGCGTCAGCAACCCCGGCCGCGTTGAAGTCCGTAACGACCCGCCGACCGGTCGAACCGGCCCGTCCGATCGCCACTGTCAGCGTCGAACCGGCCCGCGCCCGTCGGACCGGCATCGCCGAGTTGGACCGGGTCCTCGGCGGCGGGCTCGTGCCGGGCGGTGTCGTGTTGCTGGCCGGCGAGCCCGGCGTCGGCAAGTCGACCCTGCTGCTGGACGTCGCGCAGCACTGGGCCAGCGGACCCGGCGCGGACATCGGGCCGGCCCTTGTCGTCAGCGGTGAGGAGTCGGCCAGCCAGGTCCGGCTCCGGGCCGAACGCATCGGTGCCCTGCACGAGCGGCTCTATCTGGCCGCCGAAACCGACCTGGGGGCGATCCTCGGCCACATCGACGACGTGAAGCCCGGGCTGCTCGTGGTCGATTCGGTGCAGACGGTGACCGCATCCGCGGTGGACGGGGTGGCCGGTGGAGTCACCCATGTCCGGGCCGTCGCGGCGGCGCTGGTCTCAGTGGCCAAGGAGCGTGGTATCGCCACCGTGCTGGTCGGGCACGTCACCAAGGACGGCCAGGTCGCCGGGCCACGCGTCCTCGAGCATCTCGTCGATGTGGTGCTCCAGTTCGAAGGGGACAAGTTCTCCTCGCTCCGACTGGTGCGCGGCGTGAAGAACCGCTTCGGAGCGGCCGACGAGGTGGGCTGCTTCGAGATGCACGAGGGCGGTCTGAGCAGCCTGGCCGACCCGTCAGGCTTGTTCCTGACCCGGTACGCGGCACCGGTCGCCGGAACCTGCGTCACGGTCACGATGGAAGGCCGGCGCGCGCTCGTGACCGAGGTGCAGGCGCTGGTCGGCGCCCCGGTGCAGGGCACCCCTCGGCGCACTGTCAGCGGGCTCGACCATGCGCGGCTCGGGCTCATCCTCGCCGTCCTGCAGAGCAGGATCGGGCTCAAGCTGTACGACCGGGAGGTCTATGCGGCCACTGTGGGCGGGATCCGGGTGGTCGAACCTGCGGCCGACCTGGGGGTGGCCCTGGCGATTGCCTCGTCGGCCCATGACCTGCCGATCTTCGCCGACCTGGTGGCGATCGGCGAAGTGGGCCTGACCGGTGAGGTACGCCGGGTCGGGGCGGTCCCCCGCCGGCTGGCCGAAGCGGCCCGGCTCGGATTCCGGCAGGCCCTGGTACCGTCCGGCGCGCTGCCCGAGCCGGGCTCGGCTCCGGCCGGCATGAACGTGATCGAGGTCGACACCGTTCGCGACGCGCTCAAGACCGGGGTGTCGGTCGGGAGTTGACCGGTGCGGCCCGGGTTGGCCCTGATCGGCATGGGTTGGTGCGGAATCCGTAGACTGTGCGGCGTGCCGATCGACCGGGAGACACCGCTGCGCGCCACCCTGGCGCTCGTCGCGCCCGGCACGGCCCTGCGCGACGGGCTCGAACGGATCCTGCGCGGGCGCACCGGAGCTTTGATCGTGCTCGGTCATGATCGGGGGGTGGAGTCCCTCTGTACGGGGGGCTTCCCGCTCGATGTCGAGTTCTCCTCCACCCGACTTCGAGAACTGTGCAAAATGGACGGTGCGGTCGTGCTGTCCAGCGACGGTACCCGGATCGTCCGGGCGGCCGTGCATCTGATGCCCGACCCGGCTATTCCCGACCGAGGAGTCCGGCACCCGGCACCGCACCGCCGAGCGGGTGGCCAAGCAGACCAGCCACCCGGTCATCTCGGTCAGCCAGTCCATGCACATGATCGGCCTCTACCTGAACGGGCACCGGCACGTCATCGACGACTCGGCCGCCATCCTCTCCCGGGCCAACCAGGCACTGGCCACATTGGAGCGTTACAAGGCCCGGCTGGACGAAGTCAGCGGCAACCTGTCCGCGCTCGAGATCGAGGATCTGGTCACCGCCCGTGACGCCATCGCCGTGGTGCAGCGGCTGGAAATGGTGCGGCGCATCGCGGACGAGATCGAGGGTTACGTCATCGAACTCGGTACCGACGGTCGGCTCCTCGCACTGCAACTCGACGAACTGATGGCGGGTGTGGAGAGTGACCGCACCCTCGTCATCCGCGACTACCTGCCGTCGGCGCGCAGGATCCGGGTGCTCGACGAGGCGGTCACCGAACTCGACCGTCTCCCGGCCAGCGAACTCATCGACCTCGGTGCGGTCGCCAAGGCCATGGGGTACGCCGGCGGGGGCGACGCCCTGGATGTCGGTGTCTCGCCGCGCGGGTTCCGCCTGCTGACCAAGGTTCCCCGGCTGCCGGGCGCCGTGGTCGAGCGCCTGGTCGAACACTTCGGCAGCCTGCAGCGGCTTCTCGGAGCCACCGTCGAGGACCTGCAGACCGTCGACGGTGTCGGGGACGCGCGAGCCCGCGGCGTCCGGGAAGGGCTGTCCCGCCTGGCCGAGGCGTCCATCCTGGAACGGTACGTCTAGGTTTAGGCGGTTACGTTCAACCGGTACGGGCTGCTCTTCTCCTTGTCGAGCCTGGCCACCAACTGGTACTCGCCCGGGTCGAGCGGGGTACCGGCCGAGCCGCAGGTCCATGGCGGCTTCCCGGTACCCGACCGGCTTCGCTTCCCGGCCCAGGTCAGCGTGAACGTGTACTGCTGCCCAGGGGCGAACTGCCGCACGTCGTGGCCGCTATTCGGATTGCAGTCGTCAGACGACCACACGGTCGACGTACCCGGTGCGTCCAGCAGCACCAGCTCCTGCATGTCGGCGCCGATGTCTCTTGCGCACGCCCGCGACGACATGTTCTTGATCGCGATGGTGAACGGGACGGACTCGCCCATCCGTACATCTGGACGGCTGGCGGTCGCGGTCAGGCTGATCTCGGTGTCGGTGCACGGGCCGGTCGACGGCGGTTGCTGCAGGGTGAACGGGGTCGGCGTGGGGCTCGCGGTCGGCGACGGTGTGGTGCCTGTACCGCCACCAGGCGACTTGCCGATCGTCGGATGGAGCAGTGCGCCGGTCGGGCTGGCGCCCGCGCCCGGATTGCCACCTTGGCCGGCTGTGTCAGCTCCCGACGGGGACGAGCCGCTGCACGAGTACGTGACGATGAGGATGACCATGGCCAACGCCACGAGGACAACCGCCCGGCGCCGCCAGTAGACGGCGGCCGGAAGTGGACCCACGGTCAGCCGCATGGGATTCAACGGTAGTGGGGCAGCGTTCCCGGATCCGGGCGACGCGCCGACATCCGACGTCATAGCGCACAGACGCGACCAGCACCAGCACGCGGCTCGGCGCGTCGGCTAGATCCACAGTGGACATCTTCGACGGCTTGGTCTTCTGCCCGGACGTGACAGGATGGCTGGGATGAGCACGATTGCCGACCGAGCGATCGCGTGGTACGGGCGGGCCGCACGCGACCTGCCCTGGCGCCGGCCCGACGCTACCGCCTGGGGGGTGCTGGTCAGCGAGGTCATGCTCCAGCAAACACCGGTGTCGCGGGTCGAACCAGTCTGGTCCACATGGCTCGCGCGCTGGCCGACCCCGGCGACGCTCGCCCTGGAACCAGCCGGCGAGGCAATCCGGGCTTGGGGCCGACTGGGTTACCCCCGACGGGCCCTCCGCCTGCACAGCTGCGCGGGCGAGATCGTGCGCCGGTTCGACGGCGTGGTGCCCGCTGACGTGAACGACCTGTCCGGCCTGCCGGGCATCGGCTCGTACACCGCGCGAGCCGTGTCCGTGTTCGCCTACGGCCAGCGCCACCCGGTGGTCGACACCAACGTGCGCCGACTGGTCGCCCGGGCCGTGACCGGCGAATCCGGCGGCGCACCGGCGACCAGCGCCTACGATCTCACCACCGTGGCTCGACTCCTGCCGCGGCCACCAGCCGACGCCGCCCGCGCCAGCATCGCCTTCATGGAGCTCGGCGCCCTGGTCTGCACCGCCCGCACACCCGTCTGCTCCGGCTGCCCGCTGGAACCGGTCTGCGCGTGGCGCCGCCGGCTGGCGTTCGCATCGGTACCGGAATCCCTCGCCGGGGCGTCCGGGTACAGGTCGGAGGATCGGGCGGCCGGGTCTGAGGTACCTCGATCGCGGCGTGCCCAGGGGTACGCCGGCTCCGATCGCCAGGTACGGGGACTCATCCTCGCCGTCCTGCGTCAATCGCGCCGGTCCGTACCCAAGTCCCGCCTCGACCAGCTGTGGAGCGACGACGAGCAGCGTGAACGGGCCCTGTCGAGCCTTCTCACCGACGGCCTCGTAGTATCACTGTCCGGCCGGTACCGGCTCCCCTGACAGCCGGCCCGCGCATCCTCCGCGCGCCGGTGCTGCCTGTCGTGGGCCCCGGCCGCCCCGGCGGCCACCGCCGGGTATCAGCGCCGCGTCGGGTGCCGCACTTGGTGCACCGCGTCGGTGCCCCGGTGCCGGTGCCCGGGTGCGCCCTGGTGCTGGTGCCCGGGTGCTGGTGCCCGGGTGCTGGTGCCCGGGTGCTGGTGCCCGGGTGCTGGTGCCCGGGTGCTGGTAGCCCGCCCGTGTTAATGCGGACGCCGGGCTATACAAAATGCGTTAGGAGGGTGTCCGGGCAAGCCATTGAGCGGGTCAACGGCTGCCGCGTGCGACACCGCCGCCATCGAGCACGGGGCAGTGCTCGCCAGCCTTGTGCCACCGCCACGGGTGTTAGCGCGGACGCCGGGCTATACAAAGTGCATTAGGAGGGTGTCCGGGCAAGCCAGTGAGCGGGTCAACGGCTGCCGCGTGCGACACCGCCGCCATTGAGCACGGGGCAGTGCTCGCCAGCCTTGTGCCACCGCCACGGGTGTTAGCGCGGACGCCGGGCTATACAGAAAGCGTTAGGAGAGTGTCCGGGCAAACCCCCGTGGGCGGGCCGGAGCCCGGCGGGCGGCGCGGGGCGGGCCGACGGTGCCAGAGGTGCGCGGGCGCGGTGCGCAGATGGGTGGGGACGTCGAGGGGCGGGTGCGATTGCACCCGCCCATGTGACGTTCGGATCAGTCGCTGGGTCCGCGAATCGGTCGCCCCGCCGAGCTCGGCCGGCACGGCGTCGGGACCTCGATCGGCCGGCTTGTCGGCACCGCGGAACACCAGCTTGGTGTTCTCGATGTCGCTCGGGTCACCGTCGGTGTCGACGAAGACGATCTGGCCGGGGCGGATCTCGTTGAACAGGATCCGCTCGGACAGCGCGTCCTCGATCTCCCGCTGGATGGTGCGGCGCAGCGGCCGGGCACCCATGACCGGGTCCCAGCCCTTCTTCGCCAGCCACCGCTTCGTGCTGTCGGTCAGCTCGAGGCCCATGTCCTTGTTGCGGAGCTGGGTCTCGATGCGCGCCGTCATCAGGTCGACGATCCGCAGGATCTGGTCCTCGTTCAGCTGGTGGAACACGATCGTGTCGTCGATGCGGTTGAGGAACTCCGGCCGGAAGTGCTGCTTGAGCTCGTCGTTGACCTTGTTCTTCATCCGCTCGTAGTTCGAGTCCACGTCGTTGGCGCCCTGGAAGCCCAGCGACACGGCCTTGGCCACGTCGCGGGTGCCCAGGTTGGTGGTCAGGATGATCACCGTGTTCTTGAAGTCCACGATGCGGCCCTGACCATCGGTGAGCCGCCCGTCCTCCAGGATCTGCAGCAGCGTGTTGAACACGTCCGGGTGGGCCTTCTCGATCTCGTCGAACAGGACCACCGAGAACGGCCGACGCCGCACCTTCTCGGTCAGCTGACCACCCTCGTCGTAGCCGACGTAGCCGGGCGGGGCACCGACCAGCCGCGACACGGTGTACCGGTCGTGGAACTCGGACATGTCCAGCTGGATCAGCGCGTCCTCGCTGCCGAACAGGAACTCGGCCAGCGCCTTGGACAGCTCGCTCTTCCCGACGCCGGACGGGCCGGCGAAGATGAACGAGCCGGACGGCCGCTTCGGGTCCTTCAGGCCGGCCCGGGTACGCCGGATCGCCATCGAGACCGCCTTGACCGCGTCCTCCTGGCCGATGATCCGCTTGTGCAGCTCGTCCTCCATGCGCAGCAGGCGGGCGGTCTCCTCCTCGGTGAGCTTGTACACCGGGATACCGGTCCAGTTCGCCAGCACCTCAGCGATCTGCTCCTCGTCGACCTCGCTGACGACGTCGAGGTCGCCCGCCTTCCACTCCTTCTCCCGCTGAGCCTTCTGGGTCAGCAGCTGCTTCTCCTTGTCCCGCAGCTGCGCGGCCCGCTCGAAGTCCTGCGCGTCGATCGCGGACTCCTTGTCCCGGCGCACCTGGGCGATCTTCTCGTCGAAGTCACGCAGGTCCGGCGGTGCGGTCATCCGACGGATGCGCATACGGGCGCCGGCCTCGTCGATCAGGTCGATCGCCTTGTCCGGCAGGTAGCGGTCGGAGATGTAGCGGTCGGCCAGGTTGGCCGCGGCCACCAGCGCGCCGTCGGTGATCGAGATGCGGTGGTGCGCCTCGTACCGGTCGCGCAGACCCTTGAGCATCTCGATCGTGTGCGCCACCGACGGCTCGCCGACCTGGATCGGCTGGAACCGGCGCTCGAGCGCGGCGTCCTTCTCCAGGTGCTTGCGGTACTCGTCCAGGGTGGTCGCGCCGATGGTCTGCAGCTCACCGCGGGCGAGCATCGGCTTGAGGATGCTGGCCGCGTCGATCGCGCCCTCGGCCGCCCCCGCACCCGACCAGCGTGTGGATCTCGTCGATGAACAGGATGATGTCGCCGCGGGTACGGATCTCCTTGAGGACCTTCTTCAGCCGCTCCTCGAAGTCACCGCGGTAGCGCGAGCCGGCCACCAGCGCGCCCAGGTCCAGCGTGTAGAGCTGCTTGTCCTTGAGCGTCTCGGGCACCTCGCCCTTGACGATCATCTGGGCCAGGCCCTCGACGACGGTGGTCTTGCCGACGCCGGGCTCGCCGATCAGGACCGGGTTGTTCTTGGTCCGGCGGGAGAGCACCTGCATCACCCGCTCGATCTCCTTCTCGCGCCCGATGACCGGGTCGAGCTTGCCCTCGCGCGCCGACTGCGTGAGGTTTCGCCCGAACTGGTCCAGCACCAGGCTGGTCGACGGCGCCGCCTCGCCCGAGGCGCCGGCCCCGGCCGCGGCCGGCTCCTTGCCGCCCTGGTAGCCGGAGAGCAGCTGGATAACCTGCTGGCGCACCCGGTTGAGATCGGCGCCCGAGCTTCACCAGCACCTGGGCGGCGACGCCCTCACCCTCGCGGATCAGCCCGAGCAGGATGTGCTCGGTGCCGATGTAGTTGTGCCCCAGCTGCAGCGCCTCGCGCAGCGACAACTCGAGCACCTTCTTGGCCCGCGGCGTGAACGGGATGTGCCCGCTCGGCGCCTGCTGGCCCTGACCGATGATCTCCTCGACCTGCTGGCGGACGCCTTCGAGGGAGATGCCCAGGCTCTCCAGAGCCTTCGCGGCCACGCCCTCACCCTCGTGGATCAGGCCGAGCAGGATGTGCTCCGTCCCGATGTAGTTGTGGTTGAGCATCCTGGCCTCTTCCTGCGCCAGGACGACCACTCGCCGAGCTCGGTCGGTGAACCTCTCGAACATTCCCTCGTGCTCCTCACTGCACCGCGGTCGCGTCGGCCGCGCCTTGCGGGCCTTGGATGCTCCAACTCTATCGCCGACCTCCGACGCGACTGCGAGGTCTAATAGGTGCGGCGCGATCCCGCCGGGACGCGAGATTCGGCCATCCGAGGGCGTCCAAGAATCGCCCATAACCGCTCGGATACCGGCACGTTTCCGCAAACCCGCGAAACTGGCGGGCGGCCTCCGCACGGGGCGTACGCGTACAGCGTAATTTCGGGCATGGGTCGCACTGCTGGTGCGCCGCCGCTGCCCGGCCGGATCATGGTGGGTACCCAGGTCGGCGGACGGGCTCGGTCAGCCGAGGCCGCCAGCGGTGGGCCGGGCGACGGCAGCCGTAGCCTCGGCCGCCGGCCCGCGGGCAGCGGCTCAGCGACCGGCCTCACGCTGGTACTGGTCGATGATCTCCTGCCTGATGCGGCCGCGCGGCGCAACCGGCAGACCCTTGCGCAGGGCCCAGGACGCGGATCGCTTTGTTCTGGTCGCGTTCGACCGCCGGCTCCGCCCCGACCCCGACCCCGCACTCGGACCCGGAAGACCGACGCGGCGGCCACCCGCGTTGCCGACCTCAAGATAAGGCGCCAGCGCAGTAGCGGAGTTTGTTGGCGTTCCTGGCCGACAGGTCGATCTCGTATGAATGACCGTCGAGCGCGAACTTCACCGTCTCTTGCGCCTCTGCCGCCATCGAGGTCGTCGATGAGCTTGGTGAATGTTTCCCTGGCCACCCGACAATTCCTTCCTTGCTACGAGCGGTTGCGATCTAAAGAGATGCGCAAACTTTAACGCATACGGGGCAGGGCGATGGTTCGAGTGGCCCTTTCCGATAAATGTCGCGCAGAGTGACGTTGGCCTACACGAATATAGGAGAAACCGGCTCGGGCCCCGGTCGAATGGAGATCTCAAGATCATCCATTAGCTTCCCGAACCTTGTCAATCACGAGGTTGGCGCAAAGACATCGTACGCGGCAGCCGCTTTGTGGTGAAGAGGCGCCACACACCCGATGAATCCGTACCGCGGCCTGCAGATGGCGCGATAACCGTGCTCACTCGGCGTCGACGCCCGTCCGGCGCCAACCCTGCCCGCCCGATGGTCCCGCGGCCGCCGGCGTTAGTGCTTGGCCGCTGTGATATCTCCGGCCCGCGCCAAGCGCTCAACGGCGTGACTCCAGAATGGTCGCGCGGCACTACTGTCATGCGCGAGTGTCGTGCGCGAGTCGCGCCAATGCCGGTCCGAGTCGACGCCGGCCATTGCCATCCGTTGAACATTCCGAAGGTCCGCGACGACGCCAGGACAATGGTGTCCAGTCCGGAACCCGAGGGCCGTTTCCGGAGCAAATGGGTCGCGTTGCTGACAATTCGGGCGCCGGGCAAAATGCCCGCACGCCATCGGTTCTCGACGAGATCATCTGGCTGCCGATCTCTACGACCGGCTCCGTCCGACGTATCCGGAGCCGGCTCCCGTACGTCACCCGGGTGTACCGCAGCTTCGGCGCTAGACGCCCTCCGGGTGGACGTGGCCGTGGTAGCGGACCAGCTCCTCGTGGATCGGCCCCCGCGGTGGGATGCGGTTCCACCACCACCCCGAGTGGTCGCTGTGATCGCCGCCATCGACCCGGGCCATCACGCCGGCGTCCACCTCGGTCCACGACACGTACCACTCGTCCACGTGGTGGACGACGCGCTGGATCGACGGCCGAGCCGCCTCGTCGAGATCCTCACGTAGGTGCCGTTCGATCCAGTCCCGGAACAGGATGGCCTGCAGCAGGTCCCATTCGACCCACGCCCCGGGGGCGTCGACATCGAGATCGAGTTCGGCGTGTATCCGGCCGAGATGCCTGGCCCAGCTGAGGATGAGCACGCGCAGATCGCTCCGGTCGTCGCCGAAGTACACCACCACGCGCTCGAGGGCTGTGGTGTCGGACGAGGTGAGGTTCGCCAGCACCCACTCGACGATCGGGTACATCAGCCAGGCCGTTCATCGGTCAGGAACCATGCCGTACTCCGTTCGGGCCGGACGCGGTTGATGATCACGGTGACCGTTCCCTTGACATACCGGGCGGCTTGACCGTCGCGCAGCGGCTCGGGGGATGCGGTGCGCAGAGTCTCCTCGATCCTTTCGCGCGTCGGCCGGGTCTGGCGAGGGTCGCCGTCGCCGGTGTGGCCGTTGCAGAACTCGACCATCTCATCCAACGAGTGCTCCGTTCCGGGGAAGGGTTCCCAGCCCGGGGTATGGCGGCCGAATGCCGTCGGCGGCGGTACGTGGTTCGACGGTCGCGGTGGCGCCTGCGTCGGTGGCTTACGGTGGCCGCCGCGGGCGGCCCAGTCATCCTCGGCGGGCGGACCGGTCGAGCGCTCGGCATCGAACTGGCTCAGCGGGCGGCCACCGTCGACGGGCGGTCCGTGGTATCCCGGGTCGAAGCTCAGCGCGACCTCGGCCCCGGCCGGAGTGAACCGTTGCCAGCCGCCATCGGGCGGATACGTCGGGATGATGTATCCGGCGAACGTCGTCGGCGAGGAGACGATCTCGTCACCCGCCATCGACGTCCAGACCACATCGTCCGGCGCGATCACGTCCACGCCGAGTTCCCGGGCCAACGCCGCGGCGGGCGATTCCCGGCCGCCGTGCGCGGTCTGGCAGGAGAGCAACTTGATCCCCTGTTCGGGAGCCAGGTGGAGCACACCGTCAGCCACCAGCTCCCGCAGCGCCCGGGCGAACTGGGCCGGCGTGAGCTTGTGCTCGTCGATGTAGAAGCCATCCGTGCTGCCGTGCAGGTCGAGAGTGACGTAGCCGTCCGTCGGCTCGACGGCCCGGGCGAAGTCCCGGGTCGAGTCTGCGTCCACATAGAACCCGAGTCCGGCGTTGGTGGTGAACACGGTGTCGCGGACGAGGTCGTGCGCGTTCTGGTCGGACAGCTCGGCCAGGAAGTCGACCCGACCGGAGGGCAGCTGGCCACCGACCGCGGAATCCGGCTGTCCCGTGTCTGCGACGGCCGCCCGCCCGGACCCAGCCGATCCGTCGGCGGTACCGGCGGAGGCGCGCGACGGGGTGATCCGGTCGGGATGCCCGTGGCCCGTGACAGGCACGGCCGTCGGGTCCGGCACGCCCACCCGACCGGCTCGACCGCCCGGTGCCGTGCCGACGATGGCGTGCGTCGGCACGGCACCCCCCGTCGGGGCCGCGGTCGACGCCGCGGCTCCCTCATTCGCCGCCATGACAGAGGGCGGAGCTCCCTCCGGGGGGACCGGGGCGCCGGTGCCCGGCCGGTCGGGCGGTCCCGTCGTGACGTCGAGCTCAGGGTGTGGGTCGGATGGCATCGTGCGCCCGGCCGGACCCAGCACGGATCCGGACAGCTGTGGATCGCGAGAGTCGGCTCCCTCCGCTGGTGGTTGCGCCCGTCTCTGCGCCGGTGCCGACGGGTCTGCCGGCGCGGCCTCGTCCACAGTGGAGTACCAGAACGGGTCCAGGTGGGCGAATGCCGCCGATACCCGGCGGTCCAGGTCGCCGCCACCGTCATGACGGTGGCCGACTCCGCCCCCAGCCAGCCCGGACGACAGCGACAGCAGGAAGTCCGACCCCGTCGGCCGCTCGCCGTGCAGGTAGGCCGATGCGGTCGCGCCAAGGATGCCCGTCGCCCCACTGAGCGCCGCACGCCCTGGCAGGGACCCGGCCAGGCGCGGCGCGAACCGGCCGGCCAGACCGAAGGCGGCCGCGTTCACAACGCCGTAGACGACGCCGTCCTCGGCCGCACGACCGGTGGCGGCCCAGTCCCAGTGATCGCGATGACCCGCGAACAGCTGCGTCATCTGCGCCAGTCCGTCGAGCCCGACGGTGAAGACCTCGGCGATCACGACGGAGGCGACCAGCCGGGTCAACACCAGGCGGATCGTGTTCTGGGCGGCCGCGATCGCGAACGGGACACCAACGGCCGACACACCGCCGAAGATGAACCACCACGCCGCGATGGCCAGAGCGATCGCCAGGACCACGAGGGCGCCGACAAACTCGAGTTTCGCGTACTCCACCTCGACGCTCGCATGCTCGCAGGCATCGGCCAGCTGGTCACAGGCGGCGGCCAACTGATCGAAATAGCCCGCGCCCGGGACCACCGCCTCGCGCCACCGCGCGTCGACCGCGGCGCCCGGTTCTCCGCCGAGGGCCGCGCTGACGGCCGGGCCGACCGCCTCCGCGTCGACGCGGACCGCACGCAGCCGCGCCGCCGCCCTTCGCCACGCGCCGCCGCACCGGCGCAGGGCATCCTCATCGGCCGCCGGGAGCTCGAACCCGACGATGTATTTCAGTTCTTCGAGCTCCGCGGGCAGACGGATGGTCATGGCGTGGTTCTCCCGGGATCAGTTCGAGGCTCGCGACCAGCGCAGGTCGAGCCGCGCGGCCGCCTCCGCTTCGGTGATCTCGACTAGTTCGTCCCGCGACGGCGACCAGCCACCCGGGCACCTCAGCCAGCGCAGTTCAGCGGTGAGAAGCTCAGGCGCGCCCGAAGGCCACTGGCGCAGCAGGGTCTCGTGGTGGGCGAGGTACCGGGGTGGGTCGTGCTGGACGACCTTCGCCGGCTCGCGCGTCGCGGCGGCCGCCGCGACGGCCACATCGTCAGGAACAGCCGGCGGCCCGTCGGCGGCCCGCTGCTCGAGGTGGCACAGGAACTCGAGTTCCGGCGCGATGCCGAACGTGGCGAGGTAGTAGGCGGTCGCGTCCGACCACACCCAGGTGCCATCGGTCCGGAAGCTGAGCGGCACGACCGGTTCCGCCGCTCCGGTGATGGGATCGGGCATGCGCCCGCTGGCCCGTACGACCATCCGGGCCTGGCCCAGATAGCGCAGGATATCCGCACGGCGGGCCGACCCGAGGACGCGCCGGCGGGTCGGCGAGAACGCCGCCCGGCCCTTCGCGGTGCGCGAGTCGTAGACCCGGGCTGGTCTCGGCCCCACCGCGGTGGGAGTCGACTCGACCCCTCGCGACCAGGCATCCCGGAACCAGTCCTGGCACAGTCGGCCGGCGAGCTGCGATGCCTCCACATCGGACAGCCGGTGAGCGCTGATTTTGGCCCGCACGAGTCCGTCGGGCGGGCGATCGACGGCCCGCCAGCCCACCGGAGTGAGCCAGGCACCGTCCGTGACCGCCGTCCCCACGGCCACGGACGGCGGCATCTGGAGCAGATCGGTCGCCTGCCCTGACCCATCCGCCGAGAATGCGTAGAACTGAGTGTCGGCCGCCGCCAGCTCACCCGGCCGACCACCCAGCAGATGGTCCACAAGGGACTGAGGCGGGCCGGCGCCCTCGCTCCGGACACGCTCGGCCAGGGCCTCCGGCCAGGTCCATCCGCCAGTGCCACGCTGGCCGGGCTGGACGATCGGGGCCCGGCTGAGCGCACCGACGAGGCGGGACCGCTCCTCGGGGTCGGCGATGCAGGGCAGCCTCGGATCGGTGCGGCCGTTGTCGACGATCACCGGGGCGCCACCTCAGCCCATCCGGTCGGCGGAGCGGACATCGACGGCGTCGGCGTTGTCGGCCGTGACCCGCAACGATTCGGCGATCGACGCGACTCCCTCCCGCAGGTCGCCGAACGCGTGGCGGACCAGGTCGACCGCGGGTACATACACCGCTCCGAACGATCGCCCCGTCTCGTCATCGCCCCAGCACGGGCCCTGCGGCCCGATGGCCGCGTCGAGCTCGGACAGGATCTGGTCGATGCGGCCGGCGACATCCATCGTCCGCGGCACAACTTGTCGCAGGGCAGACGAATCAACCCGGATGACCGCGGTCATGATCGACCACCTTCGCTCGCCGCACCGACGACGGCCAGCAGATGGGCTGGTAGCAGCCGGCCGACCGCCTCGACCCGCAGGGCCCGTGCCTCGGCCGCGGCCAGTGCCGCCGCCTCGACCACCCGCCGCCCGATCGCCGGTAGGTCAAGACGTGCCGCTATCGCCGGATCGATGCTCACGGCACTGAGCTCCCCGGTCGGTCCCACGGTCGCCTCAACACACCGGTCAGTCGAGCGCGCGGTGACCCGCAGGTCCGCCATCTCGTCGGTCAGCCGACCGAGTTCGCTGGCGAGTCTGTCGTACTCCGCCCATCGCGTCTCTGTCCCCATGCGACAGACCCTAGCGACGCGGTGACCGCCCCGGCAGACTGTCTGTTTTGTCTGTGGATAACTCGACGTCGATGCCTGTGGACAACAGCGGAGGGCCCTACGGATTGTTGCGCTCGTAGACCATCCGCAGCCCGATGAGCGTGATCATCGGCTCGTGGTGGGTGATCGTTCGGCACTCGCCGATCACCACCGGAGCCAGTCCGCCCGTAGCGATCACAGCCCGCAGCGGTCCGAGTTCCTCTGTCATGCGCTCCACGATCCGGTCGACCAGACCGGCGTACCCGAAGTACATGCCCGACTGGAGACACTCCACTGTGTTCTTGCCGATGACCGAACGCGGCCGGGCCGGCTCGACCTTGCGCAGCTGCGCGGCCCTGGAAGCCAGCGCGTCGAACGAGATCTCGATACCGGGAGTGAACGCCCCGCCGAGGAACTCGCCCCGCTCACTGATCACGTCGAACGTATTGGTGGTGCCGATATCGACCACAATGGATGGTCCACCGTAGAGGGTATAAGCGGCCAGAGTGTTAACCACCCGGTCGGGCCCGACCTCCTTAGGGTTGTCGATCGCGAGCTGCACGCCAGTCCTCACGCCGGCCTCGACGATCAGGAACGGGGTGGTCGGAAACGAGCGGGCCAGCATTCCCCGCAGCGCCCGCAGCGCCGCCGGTACGGTCGAACAGGCGGCGACGCCGGTCACCTCGACCGCGTCGGCCGCGAGCAGGCCGCGGTACATGAGCCCGAGTTCGTCGGCGGTGGCCTGGGGGTCGGTCTTCACCCGCCAGTTGTGTACCAGCTTGTCGCCCTCGAACGTGGCCAGCACGGTGTTGGTGTTTCCGATGTCGATGCAGAGCAGCACGTGGCGAAGCCTATCGGGGTGAGCGCAGATCCAGCGCGATATCCAGTATCGGCGACGAATGCGTCAGCGCGCCGACCGAGAGGTAGTCAACCCCGGTCGCCGCGTACTCCGCCGCGTCGGACAGCCTCAGACCGCCGGTCGCCTCGAGTTCAGCGCGGCCGTGCACCGCCTCGACCACCTAACGCAGCTGCTGCGGGCTCATGTTGTCGCACAGCAGGAACGTCGCACCGGCCTCGACCGCCTCCAGCGCCTCGGCCACCGTCGCCACCTCGACCTGCACCGGAACATCGGGGAAACTCGACCGGACCAGGCGGTACGCGGCGCCGACTCCACCCGCGGCGAGCTTGTGGTTGTCCTTGACCATCGCGACGTCGTGCAGACCCATCCGCTTGTTGGTGCCACCGCCGGCCCGGACGGCGTACTTCTCCAGTGCCCGCAGGCCCGGTGTCGTCTTGCGCGTGTCCAGCACCATGGCCCTGCTGCCGGCCAACGCATCAGCCCATGCCCGGGTATGGGTGGCCACTCCGGACAGCCGGCAGAGCAGGTTCAGCGCCGTCCGCTCGGCGGTCAGCAACGCCCGGGCCGGACCGGCCACAGTGGCCAGCACATCGTCGCGGACGACCCGCCCGCCATCAGGTACCCGCGCCTCGAACGAGATCGCTCCGCCCGAGGCCACGTCGAACACGGCCGCCGCCACCGCCAGGCCGGCCACCACGCCGTCGGCGCGGGCGACGAGATCGCCGACCTCGCGCTGCCCGGCCGGGATCGTGGCAACCGATGTCACGTCCACTCCGGACGTACCGCCGAGGTCCTCCGCCAGTGCCAGCGCGACGGTGCGCTCCACTGCGGCCGGGTCAAGCCCGGCCTTGGTCAGATCGTCCACAATAGACTGGTTCACACCGGCTCCCAGCTCTCCGTCAGCGCTCCGGCGGCGGCCAAGGACGGCAGCAGATGGCCGAGCCACTCGTCGCGCACCTCGGGGAAGTCCTCACGCCAGTGACATCCACGGGTCTCCTTGCGCCGTGCCGCCCCGGCGACGAGGGCGGCCGCCACGGTCAGCATGTTGGTGGCCTCCCACGCGGCCACGCCCGGCTCGGACCGGGTACGCCCCAACCGGGCCAGCTCGGCGGCCGTGCGGGCCAGTGACTCGTCGCTGCGCAGCACCCCCGCTCCCCGGCTCATCGCCTGCTGCAGGTCACCCCGTATCCCGGCCGACACCACCCAGCCCTCATCCTCGGCGTCCGGCGCGGGCTCCGGCATCCCGCCGGCACTGATGACGGTGGCGGCGATCGCCTCGGCGATCCGCCGCGCGAACACGAGACCTTCGAGCAGGGAGTTGGACGCGAGCCGGTTCGCTCCGTGCACGCCGGTGCAGGCGGCCTCACCACACGCGTACAGCCCGGGGATGCTTGTCCGTCCATTGAGGTCGGTCCGGATGCCGCCGCTGGCGTAGTGCGCCGCCGGGGCGACCGGGATCAGGTCGGTGACCGGGTCGACGCCGCCCGCGCGGCAGGCAGCGGTGATCGTGGGGAACCGGCCGGCCACGTCGGACAGGTGCCGGGCATCGAGGTACACGTGGTCGGCGCCGTCGGCCAGCAGCACCCGGTAGATGGCCTTCGCCACGATGTCGCGGGGAGCCAGGTCAGCCAGCTCGTGCTGGCCGGTCATGAACCGCCGGCCCTGACCGTCGACCAGGACCGCCCCTTCTCCCCGGACCGCCTCGGAGATGAGGAGCTGCTGTGGTCGCGGCCCTTGTCCGGTCACCGGGGGTACGAACGAGGTCGGGTGGAACTGGACGAACTCCAGATCGGTGACCGCCGCGCCAGCCCGTACCGCGAGCGCCACGCCATCCCCAGTGGACACGATCGGGTTGGTCGTGGACGCGAAGACCTGGCCGAGTCCGCCGGTAGCGATGACGACGGCGCGGCCGATGACGGCCCCCACTCCGTCGGGCCGACCCTCGCCGAGCACGTGCAGGGTGATGCCGCAGGCCGCCCCGTCGGCATCGCGCACAAGGTCGAGCACGAGGGCGTGGTCGACCAGGCGGATCCACGGGTCGCGTCGCACCGCAGCGTGCAGGGCCCGCTGGACCTCCGCCCCGGTGGCGTCGCCACCCGCGTGGACGATCCGATTCGCATGATGGCCACCCTCGCGGGTGAGCATCAGCGAGCCGTCGGCGTGACGGTCGAACTCGGTCCCCCACCGGATCAGCTCACGGACCCGGGCCGGCCCCTCCCGCACGAGGACGTCGACCGCGGCCGGATCGCAGAGACCGACACCGGCGACCATGGTGTCGACGGCGTGGGCGGCCGGCGTGTCGAGTGGGTCCAGCACGGCGGCGATCCCGCCCTGGGCCCACCGGGTGGAGCCGTCGTCGATATTCACCTTTGTCACGACGGTGACGTGCAGCCCGGCTTGCCGCAGGTGCAGCGCGCAGGTGAGCCCGGCGACGCCGGATCCCACGACGATGACATCCGTCGTCTCCGACCAGCCCGGCGACGCGGCCGCCAGGCGTCGCGGTAGATGTGGCAGGGCCATGGCCTCCAGTCAACGTCAACTGTGCGGGTACGCGCAGCGGCATGCGTCACATCGTGCCGGCGAGCAGGTCGCCGCGGATGTCGCTGGATCCGGGTACCGGCGCCGCCGGATCGCGGTCGAGGTCGACGATGCGGTTCGCCGCGTCGACGTGGACGACGCGGGGCCGGAACCGGCGGGCCAACTCATCGTCCAGCTGGGCGTAGGAGATGAGGATGACCAGGTCACCGGGGTGGATCAGGTGGGCCGCGGCACCGTTGATGCCGATCACACCGCTGCCGCGATCGCCCTCGATCACATAGGTCTCCAGGCGCGCCCCGTTGGTGATGTCCACGATCGCCACCTTCTCGCCGGGGAGGAGGTCGGCCGCCTCCATCAGGTCGGCGTCGAGGGTCACCGAGCCGACGTAGTGCAGTTCGGCCCGGGTCACCGTCGCCCGGTGGATCTTGGATTTGAGCATGGTGCGACTGAACATCAGGAGTGAACCTCGAGCGCGATGTTGTCGATGAGCCGGGTGGTACCGGTCCGGGCGGCGACGAGCAGGCGGGCGGGACCGGTCGCCGGTGCCGGACCGAGCCAGGGATCAGTGAGCGCGAGGTAGTCCACCACCACCTCGGGTTCGGTGGCCAGCTCGGCGGACGCGGCGGCCATCACCGACGCGGCCGGCCCACCGACGGCGGCACCGGCCCGCAGCGCGCGGGACAGGACCAGCGCACTGCGCCGTTCACCGTCGGACAGGTAGTGGTTGCGGCTCGACAACGCCAGCCCGTCCCGTTCCCGTACCGTCGGCACTGCCTCGATCCGCACCCTCACGTCCAGATCCCGGACCATCTGACGGATCAGCGTGAGCTGCTGGTAGTCCTTCTCCCCGAAGTACGCGAGGTCAGCCCTGGTCAGGTTGAGCAGCTTGAGCACGACCGTGAGCACCCCGTCGAAATGGCCCGGCCGGTGCTCCCCCTCGAGAATGTTCGCCTGTGGGCCCGGGCGCGACCCGTACGGTTGGATCACCATCCGGATAGACCTCGCCGGGCCCCGGGGCGAACACGAGATCGACGTCCTCGGACCGGCACACGGCGAGATCGGCCGCCAGAGTGCGGGGATAGCGGCTGAGGTCCTCACCGGGGCCGAACTGGAGTGGATTCACGAAGATGGTCGCGATGACCTGGTCGGCTCCGGCGCGGGCCCGGCGGAGCAGCTCGGTATGCCCCGCGTGCAGGGCACCCATCGTCATCACCACCGCGACCGAACCCGTCATCTGGGCGCGGGCGGCGGCGAGGCCGGTCCGGGTGGTCTCGACCGCCAGCTGGCGCACAACCCGCATCAGGCTGCTCCCTGGTCGGTTGTGGACACTTCACTGTGGACCGACGGTACGGCCTGGGCGAGCACATCGAGCAGCGGCTCGGCGTCGGTCGCCGACAGGCGTCCGGATGCGATCGCCCGGTCGGCGGTCCGCCGGGCCAGGGCCAGATACACCGCCAGCGAGTCTGGTGCGACCGCCGCGATGGTGGCCACGTGCCGGCCCACCGTTCCCGCGTCACCGCGGGCGATCGGGCCGGTCAGGGCGGCATCGCCATGCGCCAGAGTGTTGTCCAGGCTGGCATGTAGGAGCGGTCCGAATACCCGCTCGGGATGGACCACACCGGCGTCGCGCAGCCGGTCCATGGCCTCGTTGACCAGGGTTGACAGGTGGTTGGCCCCGTGGGCCAGCGCGGCGTGGTACAGCGGGCGTGATCCCTCGGCGATCCACTCGACATAGCCGCCGAGGTCAGCCACCAGCCGGGTGGCCAGCGGCCGCAGGTCGTCCGGGGCGGTCACACCGAACGAGATGCCGGCGGCCAGGTGGGCTTCGTCGTCGGCCCCGCCGCTGAAGGTCATGGCGGGATGCAGGGCCAGCGGGCGGGCGCCGGCGAGAACGGCCGGTGCGAGCACGGCCAGCCCGTGCGACCCGGACGTGTGCGCGACGATCTGCCCGGCCGTGATGGCTCCCGCTTCGGCCAACCCCTCAACCAGCCCGGGCAGTGTGTCGTCCGGTACGGCCAGCAGGATCACGTCGACTCCGGCACCGACGCGATCGGGCCGCCTCAGTTCTGCCCGCGGCAGCCGGGCCGCCCGACGGGCGAGGCTGGCGGCTGAGACGGCCGAGGCGGCGACCACCCGGTGTCCTGCGGCGTCGAGGGCGGCCCCGATCACGGAGCCGACCCGACCAGCGCCGATCACACCCACCTTCAGGCGGTGTCGGCTATCCGGCTCGTTGCGGGTGGCCGCCGTACGGGACGCGCGTGTGGTCGGGGTCATATCGGCCGTACGGTCGGAGGCGGCGATGGTGCCGCGGCGCAGGCGTGCGCTCATGATCTGATCCAGTCCTCAGCTCGGGGTACCGGTCGATTGCAAGTATGTGCCGATGACTGCCCAGGCAACCCGCGATGTGGCATCTTTCACGTGATGCCATCGATGACCCTGAGGGAGGAATGGGGCCGATGGAGCGGGAGCCGGTACCCATGGGTATGCCGTGGCGTGCGGCCATGACCTCAGCGTTGTACGGACCGGCCGGCTTCTATACCCGACCCGGTCCACCCCGCGGTGGTGGCGGCCACTTCCGCACCAGCGCCCATGCCTCCCAGCTGTTCGCCACCGCGATGTTGCGCATGATCACAGCGGTCGACGAGGCACTCGCCCGGCCAAATCCACTGACCGTCGCCGACATCGGTGCCGGCGGCGGCCACCTGATGCGCCGGATCGCCGGACTGGCCCCGACCTACCTCGGCCGCCGGCTCCGGCTGGTCGGGGTGGAGCTCAGCGAACGCCCGCCGGGGCTGCCGGACGAGATCGCCTGGACCGCGGTCATGCCCCCACCGCGCGGATTCGCCGGCGTCGTGCTGGCCACCGAGTGGCTGGACAACGTGCCGCTCGAGGTCGCCGTGGCCGACGAGCACGGGGAGCTGCGATACGTCCTCGTCGAGCCGGCCACCGGTGAGGAGTCGCTCGGCGGACCGGTCGACCCGGACGATCTTGCCTGGGCACAGCAGTGGTGGCCGCCCACGGCGACCGCCCACTGGAGCGGCGGATGGGTACCCGGTACCCGGGTCGAGCTCGGCGGTCCTCGCGACGCCGCCTGGGCGGCGGCCGTCGGCGCCCTGTCCGCCGGCCTGGCCATCACCGTCGACTATGGACACCTACGTCAGCACCGGCCACAGCTGGGCAGCCTGACCGGCTTCTACGCGGGGCGCGGTGTTCCCGCCGTACCGGACGGATCGGCCGACATCACCGCACACGTGGCTATTGACTCCGCCCGGGCGGCCGGCGAGGCGGTGGCCGGTCAGCGAGCGCTACTGCTCACTCAGCGCGACGCCCTCAACCGTTTGGGCATCGACGGCTCTCGACCCCCGATCGACCTGGCCCAGCGCGACCCGCAGGCATATATCCGCGGCCTGTCGACGGCGGCGCAGGCGTTCGAGCTGACCGACCGCGCCGGTCTCGGCGGTCACTTCTGGGTGGTGCAGCCGGTCAGCGTGTCGCTGGAGGCGCTGGCGGGCTGAGCGTCGGCACCGGCCGGACCGGCCAGCGCACCTAGGATCGGCCCATGACCGGGTGCGAGGAGGCGAGCTTGCGAGCCCCCGCGGCTTGCGAGGGGTGTGTTGCGGCATGACCGTCACCGTCAGTACGTCCGGCGGGTTGGACGCCGCCGACACGGTGCTGACGCTCGGCCCCCAACATCCGTCCACCCACGGCGCCCTCCGCCTGCGGCTAAGGCTGGACGGCGACCGGATCGACACGGCGGAGCCGGTCATCGGCTACCTGCACCGCGGAGCGGAGAAGCTGTTCGAAGTGCGGGACTACCGACAGATCATGGTGCTGGCGAACCGGCACGACTGGCTGTCCGCGTTCGCCAACGAGCTCGGCGTCGCCCTGGCCGTGGAGCGGTTGATGGGGATGGAGGTACCGGAACGGGCCATCTGGCTGCGTACCGCCCTGGCCGAACTCAACCGGGTCCTCAACCACCTCATGTTTCTCGGGTCGTACCCGGTCGAGCTCGGCGCCGTCTCGCCGGTGCTGGCCGCGTTACGCGAACGGGAGACCGTCCAGGCTGTGATGGAGGAGGTGAGCGGCGGCCGGATGCACTACATGTTCAACCGTGTCGGCGGACTGAAGGAGGAGGTACCGGACGGCTGGACCACCCGGGCCCGCGCGGCCATCGGTGCGGTCCGCGCCCGGCTGCCCGAGCTCGACCAGCTCATCCGTACCAACGAGACCTTTCTCGCCCGCACCGTCGGCGTAGGGGTGCTCAGCGCCGCGGTGGCCGCCGCCTACGGCGCGTCAGGCCCGGTCGCCCGGGCCAGTGGACTCGACCTCGACCTGCGCCGCGACGAGCCCTATCTGGCCTACGACCGGCTGGATGTCCCGGTGGTCACCCGCACCGCCGGGGACTGCCACGCGCGCTTCGAATGTCTGCTCGATCAGATCGGCGTCTCGCTCGACCTGGCCGAGGAGTGCCTGCGCCAGGTGGACCAGATCACCGGTCCGGTGAACGTCCGGCTGCCCAAGGTCGTCCGGGCGCCTGAGGGGCACACATACGTGTGGACCGAAAGCCCGCTCGGAGTCAACGGGTACTACCTGGTGTCGCGGGGCGAGAAGACGCCCTGGCGCCTCAAGCTGCGCACCGCCTCCTACGCGAACGTGCAGACCCTGTCCGAGCTGCTCCCGGGG
This sequence comes from uncultured Actinomycetota bacterium, assembly GCA_963803345.1. Lineage (GTDB taxonomy): Bacteria > Actinomycetota > Actinomycetes > Mycobacteriales > Micromonosporaceae > CAWDLX01. The sequence continues at coordinate 90,300 of CAWDLX010000020.1, read as the reverse complement.
AGCCGGGTGGCCGATCTGGTACCGATCCTGGGATCGCTTTTCTTCATCGTGGGGGACATCGACAAGTAGGTCAGCGGTAGTCGTGGTAGGAACCGCGCTGCCGAGGAATGTCCCGGTCGTAGTCGCGGTCGCGGTCGTAGTCGCGATCACGATCATCGTACCCGCGTTCACGCTCCGCCTCGCGCACCCGCCCCCGCGAGCGGGGTGGGCCGAACTCCTCATGCTCGTCATCGAGGTACCGGCCGGCCGTTTCGCCCCGTGCGGGTGGCAACGCGGCGATCGGCGTCGCCCGTGGGCCGCCGCTGCTCAGCGAGCGGAAGGTCGACTCCCAATCCGACTCGCCGTATTCCGGCTCGTCATCACGACGCAGCGCCGCCCACCGGTCCTCGACACGGAACTCGGTACCCCGTTCGTCGGTACGCACGCTCTGGCGCCGTTCACCGATGCGCAGCTCCCGACCACCCCGCTCGTCGGAGCGCACGGAGGCCCACCGATCGCCCGAGGCCTCCCAGCGCCGGTCGTCGTCCCGGGGCCGGTCATCACCACGCCGATCGTCCTCGCGGCGCTGCTCGTGCCGGCCGCGGCCACGACGGTCGTCCCGGCGCTCGTCCGGCCGGCGGTCGTCGTAACGGTCATCGGGCCGGCGCTCGTCCGGCCGGCGGTCGTCGTAACGGTCATCGGGCCGGCGCTCGTCCGGCCGGCGGTCGTCGTAACGGTCATCGGGCCGGCGCTCGTCCGGCCGGCGGTCGTCGAAGCCCGGCCGCCGGTCGTCGTAGCGGTCGTCCGGCCGGCGGTCATACCGGTCGTCGGCGTATGGTTCGCCCGCCCGGGCGGGCCCCGGACGCTCCTGGTACGCGCCCTCGAGGGCGGCCGGCGAGCCGTACACGGTCCCGCGCCCCTCATCGCCGACGGTCGTCGTACGCCGGGTGACGTGGACGGTCTCGGTGCGGCGCACCATACCCGGCTGTCCGACCGGCGCGGGATCGCCCGAGACTGCCGGCTGGGCCAGGACCGCCCCGGCCTGCACCTCGTCAAGCTGCTCGCGCAGCAGTTGGATCGTTTCGGTGAGGGTGCGGATCTTCTCGCTCAGGGCCCGATGCGTGTTGCGGGCCGCGACGGTGACCTCTTCGCGCGAGCCGGCCCGGACCCGTTCGACCTCGTCCAGCACCCGATGCTCGATGTCGACCCGGAGCATCTCGACGCTCGGGCGCAGGGCGATGGAGAAGGCCAGCATGACGATGGTGAGCACGGCGAGGGTGACGGCGATGCGCAGCGACCCGGTGCTCGACCCGAACAGGAGCACGAGAATGGTGAGCGGCGCCAGCGCGGTGCCGCCCCAGAACAGCCCTTGGAGCAGCTTTCCGCGCCGGGCGTCCGGAGTCTCGCGGGCCCGCATGCCAGCGAGGCTACCCAGGATCGGTTGCCAACGAAAGTCGCGGGACTTCGTGACAGAACGCCCGGGTGGTCCACCCGGGCGTTCGTCTGCTGCGTGGTCGGGTGCGCCGGTCAGGGAGCTACCGGCACGGCGGAGCGCCGGGTCGCCGCGGCGGCGAGTCCGACGATCCATCCGACGAACAGGCCGTACACAGACGCCTGAGCGGCCGTGATGAGACCGTTATAGAGGGTGGAATCGGTGGTGAGGAACGCGGTCAACAGGCCGGCGATCGCCGCACCGAGAATGACCGAGAACCAGCCCAGCAGGAAGGCTCCGCCGCCCCCGGCCACGCTGGCACCGAACACACCGAGGATCACCGCGACGAGCACGATGAGCAGGAGAGCCCGGATGTCGAAGGCGATGACGTCACGACTGGCGTTGCCGCCGGAGGTGACGAACCACTTCGGCCACGCCAGGGTGTTGAGGAACAGATCCCAGGCGTTGTGCTCCCGGGCGTGGCGGGCGGCCCATTCGGAGAAGGCCTGATTGCCGAACGCCAGGACGAGGATCAGCATGGCGATGACGCCGGCGCCCGTGGAGGTACGGGCGCGCGTGATAACGGGGGACATGCCGCCGGCTTACCCAGTCCGGCAGAGATGGAAACGTGGAACAGTCTCAGGTCTGTTGGTCGCCGTGCCGGACGATGTAGTCGATGAACGCGGCCCGCAGCAGTGGCTCCGCGTCGCCGTACCCGTGGCCGGTGAACTCCCGCCAGAGCGCGACCGCGTCGCTCACCGAGGCGCCGATGTTGCCGATCGAACCGTCCAGCTCCTCTGTCTCGTCGGCGTGTGGCAGGTGCTTGAACACCGACCAGAAGAACGCGACATCCCGCCGATGGGCGGCGAGAGTGAATGCCCGATGGCGGAGATCCTCCGTGGTCAGGGCGTCGAGGCCACGGTCCGGCGCGGGGGCGGTCGCGTTCATCGCTCCACCCTAGTCGTGCGGTCAGCGCTCGGTCGTACCCCAGGATTCATCGGAGGCCCAGATGCCGCCGACCGTCGTCTGGGTCGTCGGCCGGCTGGTGGTGCCCGTCGCCCACCCGTTGGGCAGGGCGGTCGGCGTCGACGAGTGGACCCGCGGAGCCCACTCGTCGTCGGTCTCCTCGAGGGGCGCCGGGGCTGGTCGCCCGAAGCGCTCGACCAGCCGGGTAACGGCCAGCCCGAGCCCGATCGCGACCGCCGCGAACGCGGCCACGGACCAACGCGGCTGCGTGTTGGCAGCGTATGCGAGACCGACGCCGACGACGGCGGCGGCCAGCACGGTGCCGAAGATCCCGCCGCGACGTCCGAAGGCGCTGGTACCGCCGAGCAGGGCCACCCCGACCGCGAGCGCCGTGACCTCGACCCCGTCGCTCGGGCGGGCCGCGCCGACGAGGGTCAGCGAGAGCACACCGGCCACGGCGGCCAGCATCGACGACCCGACCGTGCCGGCCAGCGTGATGACAGCGGCCAGTGCGCGACGGCGCCGGGCCGGGTCGGCGACCGGACGGAACCGGCCGACCGCCCGACGGGCCTGCGGGACGAGTCCCACCAGCGCCGCGACCACGCTCAACGCGGCGAAGCCGGCGAACCACCAGTAGGCATCCAGCGCCGGGTCGTACCCACCCGTCGTCGTGAGCGGTGCCTGCGAGCCGATCCAGGCCACCAGGGCCAGAGCGATCCCGAGACTGACCGCCCAACCGGGCACGTGCAGGCCCACGATCACGAGGCCCTGGACGGCCCCGATCCCGGCCCCGATCGCAACGACGATCAACAGCGGCTGGACGAAGCCGGCGCCCGCGTGCTGTCCGAAGTAGAGGGCCGCGGCCACGGACACCGCGCCGACGGCCAGGTTGGGCGCCGCGACCCGCAGCGACAGGGCGGCAGCGGTACCAGCGAGCCCCAGCACCGTGATCGACATCAGCAGTGTCCGCATCCCGCCGGCTGAGAATGCCGAGGAGTCACTGCGGTAGAGCAGGTAGCCCAGACCGGCCAGGGCCACCGCGAGCAACAGTTCCCACAGCCCGTGCACCAGCATGCGGTCCCGGCCGGGTTCGCCGTCTTCCGGATCGTCGAAGACGTACTCGAGGTTGGGCGGAGTACCCCGCTTGCCCAGCGCGACGGTCGTCTCGGGCAACGCGACGACCTGCCCGGCCACCACCGGAACGGTCGGCGCGGTGATATCGCGGAAGTCCGGCTCCTGCCGGAAGCCCTCGCCGAGGTACCGCGAGCCGGAGGTGCCCGCCTGCGAGCTGTCCTCGAACACCATGATGTCCCCTGTCAATTCGGTCCGCGTCGCACCGTACCCGGCGTCGTACATGATCGGCACCCCCGCCCCCGCCCGTCCACGTGGAGGGTCACCGACGCAGGTCAACGGGGTCGCCACCAGGAATCAACCGCGTGTCCGGGTCGGCCCGTCGTCACCCGGCGTGTTCTCGTCGTCATCGTCAGATGGGGGCACTCGGCACGCCCGTTCGAGCAGGATGGCTCCCGCGACCAGGGCCAGCGCTCCGATCAGGCCGGCTACCGCCGGACCCAGGTTGTCATCGGCGACCCGCAGCGTGCCCCTGTTCGTCAGCGCCCAGATCCCGATTCCGGCGTAGACACCGGCGAAGATCGCCCCGCCGAGTGAGGACGCCTTGGCCAGGACCGCGTACCGCGCGACCAGCAGCGGGTTGACCCGTCCACGTCCGGGGCGGCGTTCGATGCGCTGGCGCGTGTTGACCGCGGCCACGAACTCGACTACCGCGAGCCCGGCGAGCGTCAGACCGGGCAGCCAGTTCAGGTCGGGTATCGATCCGAAGTACTCGCTGAAGGCGGCCCACGAGACCACCCCGGCGACGAGGGCGGCCAGGATGAGCGTGGGCGCCCTGGTCGGCAGGAGGCCGGGGCGGCCCGGGCCCCGGTCGCCCCGCTCGCCCCGGTCCCTTCCGGGCGGCGATCCGTCGGTGGTCATTGGATCACCAGGTTACCGGACCAGTACGAGGTCCGGACGTGCCCGCAGCCCGCCCAGGTCGGCCGCCACCGGATCGCGGCGGATCAGCTCAGCGACCGTTCCGGACCCCGGGAGTTGGGCGTAGGGGGCGATGTCCAGCCACGGCCGGAGCACGAACGCGCGCAGATGGGCACGCGGGTGGGGCAGCGTGAGCGCCGGATCATCCGAGATGACCGGCTCGCCCTCATCCGACCAGACGGCGATAACGTCCACATCGAGCGTGCGTGGCCCGAAAGGGCGCCGGTCGTCGCGGACCCGGCCGGCCCGCTGCTCGAGCAGAATCGCGCGGTCCAGCCAGCCCCGAGGGGGTACGTCATCAGCGACGAGGACCACGGCGTTGAGGTAGTCGGACTGGTCGGGATCGCCCCAGGGCGGGGTCTCGTACACGCCCGACACCACGAGCACGACGTCTGTCGAGCGCGTCGACCGCGGCGCTCAGGTGGGCGAACCGGTCGCCCTCATTGGTACCGAGGGAGAGCAGGGCCCGGGTCATGGCGCCACCGCGTCGCGGGTGAGCGTGACCGCCACGTCGATGAACTCGTGGGCGATGGGCGCCTGTGGCTTGTGGACGGTCACCGTGACGCTGCGCACCCTGGAGTCGACCAGGCAGACGTCGGCGAGCCGGCTGGCCAGCGTCTCGATGAGCGCGACCGGCGGCCCGGTGACCACGGCGACCAGCCGGTCGGCCAACTCCGCGTAGTGGACGGTGTCGGCCACATCGTCCGACGCGGCCGCGGGCGCCAGGTCTACGCGGAGCACGACGTTGACGGCGAACTCCTGGCCGTGCGCCCGTTCCTGCTCGTACACCCCGTGGAACCCGCGGGCCCGCAGACCGGTCAGCGTGATGGTGTCGGTCATCGGGCCGCCCCGGTCGCCCGCAGCACCGCGAAGGCGTCCACTGTGGCCCTTACGTCATGCACCCGTACCCCCCACGCTCCGGACTGAACCGCCAGGATGTTCGCCGCGATACTCGCCGCCTCGCGTTCGTCCGTCGGACGGGGGGTGCCGTCGGCCGACGCCAGCAGCTTGCCCAGGTACGACTTGCGACTCGTGCCGACGAGGACGGGGAACCCGAGCCCGACGATCTCGTCGAGGTGGGCCGAGAGCGACCAGTTGTGCCCGGCCGACTTGGCGAAGCCCAGACCCGGGTCGAGTGCGATGCGGGCCGGGTCGACGCCGGCGGTCAGCGCCGCGTCGACCCGCTGGCTGAGCTCGTCACGTACCTCGGCCACAACGTCGGAGTAGGTGGCCAGTTCCTGCATACGACGGGAGTGGCCGCGCCAGTGCATCAGCACCCAGGGCACGCCGGAGGCCGCGACCACCGCGCTCATGCGGTCATCGGCCAGCCCGCCGGACACGTCGTTGACGATCGAGGCGCCGGCGTCCAGCGCGGCCTCGGCCACCTCGGACCGGGTTGTGTCGATGCTCATCACGATGCCGGCCGGAGCCAGTGCCCGGATCACCGGTACCACCCGGGAGATCTCGGTGGCGGCGTCCACCCGGTCCGCTCCCGGCCGGGTGGATTCACCGCCGATGTCGATGAGTTGCGCCCCCTCGGACACCAGTCGAGTCGCATGTGCGACAGCCGTGTCGAGGTCGGTGAAGCGCCCGCCGTCGGAGAAGCTGTCAGGGGTCACGTTGAGCACGCCCATGACCACCGGACCGTCCGGATAGGGCCGCAGGCCTGCCAGGTCGACGTTCACCAGGTCGACGTTACTCACGCGGGTCGGCCGTGTTGGCCGGTACCGGCAGACCGTTCGAGTAACGGTCTGGATGTCCGTCAACGCGGGTAGATGTATCGCGATCAAGCCCCGTGAACGTGACTTACGGGCACGGACTGCAATATTCTTGTGCGTCGGGCGTGCAAGACGTTGCGATCCCCGGTACCGCTGGGACGCTTTTTCAGGGAGGCTAGGGGCGCACGTGTACCGGGAGGTTCGACAATGATCACTGCAGCCCTTGTCACCGGGCCTCTGGCCCACGTTGTCACCGGGCCTCTGGCCCACGTCGTCACCGGGGTCGGGGGTCTGGCCCTCGTGCCCGCCGCTGACCCAATCATCAACACCGATGGAATCGTCGCCGCCATCACGAAGTTCGTGGTACCGATCCTGCTGGCCCTGCTCGGAGTCATCTTCATCAGTCGGGCCGGCAAGGGTGAGATGTCACGCGTCCTGACCAGTTCCGCCATCGCCATCATCGGCCTGGCCTTCATCGCAGGCGCGGGAGCCCTGTTCCTCTTCGGCGAGAAACTTGTCCAGCTGATCTTCGGGTAGGGCACATGAGGCTGCGGACGGACGACGACATCTACCGGGCGCGCCTGGTCTACCTCGGACCGCCGGGATATACGCTCCCGGTGCACCTCTCCTATGCCCAGTACGGGCTCTTTATTGTGCTCGTACCGCTATTCATGTTCATTCATTACCTCTTCACGTTCAGCGTCGACGTGATTCCGGCCTGGGAGATCGCATTGGCCATGGTCACGACGTCGTTCATCTGGCGCTACGTGGACCCGGACCGGCCCGCCCGCATGGTCATCCGAACGGCGCTGACCGACTGGCGTCGTGGTGGTCGCGCCATCTCGGCCCAGGAAGAGCGCCAGCCGCGGCTCGTCGCGCGCCATGTCGTCGTCAGGGAGCAGGTGCTGTGACCCAGACCAGTCGAGAAGGAACCGGCGACAGCGGCATCAACCTCAGTCGCCTCGACCCCGACTTCGCCGACTACTACGACGACTCTCCGGTCAGCGCCCCACCAGCCGTTCTGCGGGCGCCGACCCCGTTGGCCGGGGTACCCGGTGTCCGCCGCCCGTCGATCACCGATCCGACCCAGCCCGGTCGGGCCGGGGCATCCGGCGCGTCCCCGTCAGGTTCGCCGGCTGCTGGGTCGCCGGCGGCGCCCGGCGTGCCGCACTCCGCACCCCCTTCGCACGCCGCACCCCCCTCGCACGCCGGACCCGCCGCGCACCCAGGTCCTGCCGTCCACCGCCACCACCGAGGTTCCGCCGGCCATTCGGGTCCCGCCGCCGCGCCGCGATCGGCTCCCGCGATCGTCGGGACACCCCGTCCGGCTCCTCCGCGGCCGGCGGCGTCGACTCCGTCCGGCGAGGTCGACTCGCCGTTCCTCGGGCTGTTCCCGGGCTCGTCGGCCGGCGTGGACCCGAACGCGGCCACCGTTCGGCAGCCGTTGGCCCGCCCCGGATCCTCGCCCGCCGTCGGGCCGTCCCGGGTCGGCCGATCGGGTCCGGCAGGCCCGCCGCTGCCGACGCCGCCGCTGCCTGGTGGGCCGCTGCCCGCGCCGCCGATGCCACCGGAGGGCCGGCCGGCCCGGCCGCCCGGATCGCCGGGTCCGATCCGGCACAGCCGCGCCCCGGCGAAGTCACGTCGCAGCGGGTCATCCCGGCCGGTCAAGGCGAGCGAGCGGCCGGCCTACAAGGACAGGGACGCCGCGATCGAGCTGGCCCTGACGGAGATCGCGGGCCACCTGACATTCACCCACACGATGGTCACCGCCTGGTACTGGCTGCCCGAGGTGCGGTGGGCCTTCCGGCCCGACCCCGACCGTGAGGCCCTCATCATCGCCGTATCCGAGCAGTTCGCGGGCCTGGCCGGCTTCCGGCTGCACCTACGCCGGACGACGAGGCCGTTCGCGGTGGATGACTGGGCCCGCACGCTGGACCACAACACCGCACGACCGCTGCCCGACGTGGCCGGCGCACCCAGCTGGGGTGACCACCTCGTCGGGGCCCAGCGCCACCTGCTCGCGACCAACCACGCCGAAGGGCAGACCTTCCTCGGCATCTCGTTCGCGCGACGGACGCTGGGCGACACGTTCGCTCAGCGGTTCGGTGGCATGTTCCGGCGCGGCTCCGGCGATGCCGAACGACGGCGTTGGGCCCGTACCGTCGAGCAGTTCGACGAGGTGCTCGGCGCCTTCGGCATGCGTGGTCGGAGGGTGTCGGCCGCCGAGCTCGAGTGGCTGCTGTACCGGTCGGTGGCACTGGGCATGGGGCCACCGACCAACGTCTCAGGATTCTCCCGGGGCGAGTGGGCGCGGGGCGACCTCCTGGCGTTGACCGAGCAGATCGAACGCTTCCGATCGCCATACGGATCGACCACGCGCCTGGTCAACCGGCTCACCGGCGAGGAGCGGCACGTCGCCGTTCTCACCGTCGGCCGCATGGAGGCACTCGAGATCCCGGAGCGCCACGAGCCGTGGCTGCACTTCCATGAGCGGCTTGCCTGGCCGATGGAGATTTCGTCCAGGGTGGACGTTCTCGGACCGGGCGACTCGTTTCGCAATCTCGAACACCGGCTGCGGATGATCCGGTCGCAGCAACTCGACTACGCCGAGCACGGCATGGACGCTCCGCCGGAGCTGGAGCGCCTGGCGCAGCGGGCTCTGGTCCTGGGTGACGAGATGACCACCGGCCTGCCGGTGGACTCGTCCCGGGTACACGGCTGGCACCGGCTCGCCGTGTCGGGTGCGACCCGCGAAGAATGCCTGGAACGGGCCCGGCGGGTGATGCAGCTCTACCAGCGCGAACTGCGGATCTCTCTGCAGCATCCGAAGGGCCAGGAGGCGTTGGCACGCGAGTTCATTCCCGGTGAGCCGCTGGCCAACACGGGCTACCTGCGCCGGATGCCGGTCAAGCTGCTGGCGGCCGCGCTGCCCCAGGCGGCGTCCACAGTGGGCGATCGCCGGGGCGATCTGATCGGCCGGACCGCGGGTACCTCGCGCCGACCGGTCTTTCTCGACCTGCATTTCCCCATGGAGGTTCGGGAACGCTCGGGACTGGCGGTATTCGTGGCCGAACCCGGCGGCGGCAAGTCCACATTGCTCGGCGCCCTCGGCTACCTCGCGGCCCGCCGGGGCGTCCAGGTAACCCTCCTGGATCCGTCCGGACCCCTGGCCCGCCTCTGCCAGATGCCCGAGCTGCGACCGTTCTCCCGGGTGCTCAACCTCACCGGCTCAGAGCAGGGCACCCTCGCGCCGTATGCGCTGATCCCCACGCCCCAACGCACCCACTTCGCAGCCGGTCCCGCCGGCGACCAGGAGTTCGGCATCGCGATCTCGAATGCCCGGGCCGAACGGCGCATGCTGGTCCAGGACATCTGCTCGATGCTCGTACCGCCTCAGGTGGCCCGGGAGGCGTCGACCGCCACGGCGCTGCGCCACGCTGTCCGCTCCGTACCAGCCGAAGAAGCGTCCACATTGGACGATATTGTCTCGTTTCTGCAGGCGTCGGCCAATGCGGAGGCGGCCGAGTTGGGTAACCTGCTCCTCGACACCGCCGAGATGCCACTGGCCATGCTGTTCTTCGGGGCTCCGCCTCCCGGCACCCTGACCGACGAAGCCGCGCTCACCGTCATCACCATGGCCGGCCTCCGCCTACCCGACCTCAAAGTGGAGCGCGAGTACTGGTCAGCAGAGGAGCAGCTGGCCCTGCCGATGCTCCACACCGCCCACCGGCTCGCCGTCCGGCGCAGCTATGGCGGATCCATGGAGTCCCGCAAACTTGTCGGACTCGACGAAGCCCACTTCATGGAAGGCTGGCGCTCGGGCCGATCGTTCCTGGTCCGGCTCGCCCGGGACTCCCGCAAGTGGAACCTATCCGCCGTGGTCGCTTCCCAGAACCCGCGCGACATCCTCGGCCTCAACGTCCAGAACCTCGTGTCGACCGTCTTTGTCGGCCGAATCGCCGAGGACGCCGAGATCGCCGCCGAAGCACTGCGCCTGCTCCGCGTACCCGTCGACGACGGCTACGAAGCGGTCCTCGCCTCCCTGTCCCAGATCGATGCCGCATCCGCTTCCCGCCTCGGCTTCCGGGAGTTCGTTATGCGCGACGTGGACGGTCGGGTGCAGAAGGTACGCATCGACGTCTCCTGGGTTCCCGGACTTCTCGACCACCTCGACACCACCCCGGCGGGCGTCATTGAGCCTGCGCACACCCCCCAGTCGGAGGAGTGAGGATGATCGGTTCGTTGGGCCGCCGAATCCGGCGCGCCCCGACCACGGCCGAGCCCGCCCGCCCTCGCATACCTGGGCGCCGAACGTCCCGGCTGCTCGCGCTCCTCTTCCTCGCCATGGCCGTCGTCGTCTTTCCAGAAACTCCCGCCCAGGCAGCCGAGGCTGCTGCTACAGGGTGTACAACCCAGGAATGGTCTGTCGATATCCCTGGCTGCGTCGCCCGCCTCGCAGACGTCAGCGCGGCCCGCGCGAATTGTCTACTAGCTCCAACGCCGGACTCGCCGGCCGACGGCCTTGGCGGGTGGTTCGCGTCCCAGCCCGATGCTGACAAAGCATCGGGCAGAAAAGGGCTGTACACCGACTTCGGATACGCCGGTTACGCCTACACGACATATGATATCGGCTGCCAACAGACGCTGATGCACCCAGACTATAAGTTCGAGAATACTGTCGCGAACGGAGAGTTTCTGGTATCGACCGCAGTTCTGGGAGCATCCGACTCGCTACGCGAACGCGCATGGGACCCGTCCAAGATGTGGGGATGGGCGGATCCACTCGTTGGCCAGGCGACCACCGCGATATTCAAGCAGGTCTTCACTGTCTTCGGCGCCATAACCTTAGTGGTAATTGGTCTCTATCTATTGTGGCGATCGCGACAGGCACACATGAGCGCGGCCATGACGACTGCCGGGTGGGCGATTCTGGTGATGGTCGTGGTAACAGCCGTAGCCTCGTGGCCCACGTTTAGTGCGCACACGGCCGATAAGGCGCTCGTCGCTTCATTGACCACCGTCCACCAGGCTCTAGGGCCGCAGGCCGACCTCCCAATCACAGATGAGTGTTCCCGTCGGCAAGATCCAGAGTCCTGCCGGGAGCTGCGACCGCCCGCCCTACGCGCATCCGATAACGCAGTTCAGACGATGTTGTACCGAAACTGGCTTCGCGGGCTTCTAGGGTCAGCCGACAATGCAACTGCAATCAAGTATGGTCCGTCACTCTACCAGGCGAGAACGCTGAGCTGGCAGGAGGCCGCAGACCTCAACCGCGACCCGCTACAAAGGTCGACTGTGCTAGCGCAGAAGGCGACTCAGTGGGAGAAGGTCGCGGAGCAGATTAGAATTGAGGATCCTGCCGCATACGAATACCTGACGGGCGTACGGGGGCTAGAGAGGATCGGTGCCGGATTCATAGCGCTCATATCCACAGTCATGTTTGCTATGTTTGATTTCACAGCCTCGCTTCTCGTTCTGCTCGGCTTCGTAGTATTCAGATGGGCCATTATCGCGACACCGCTCATAGGCACGGTGGGACTTCTGAGGCCGGCTAGCGCAGGATTCAGAACGTCTCGTGAATGCGGTAGTTGCGTCACTGTTCAACATCGTTATATTTGGCAGCGGAGCTGCCATATATCTATTCGCGGTCGGCCTAATCATGACTACCGGTTCATTGCCGGGCTGGCTACAGGTCGTACTAATTGGACTGTGTGGCATTGTCGGCTGGGTGCTACTTCGGCCGTACCGTCGAATTGCCCAGCTGGCAGGCGGAAGCACTCTTGCCGCCACAGCCCTGGCAACGAGGCAGCGAGACTCCTATCGAAACGGCGACAAGGGCGGTTCGGGAAGCGCCGAGTCAATCTCTACGACGGCGTCGAAACGCGTCGAGACACGACCAGAGACGCCGATGCAGCCCTCGCCCGACGCTCCGGGGCCGCCGGTCTCACCCGTGCCGCGCAGACGTATACCGGCACCGACGGGAGATGGGTGGTCCGAACCGTCCGTTGACGCCGAGCCTCAGTACGCGATCTACCGGCCGAGTCGTTCACCTGACCGGCAAACTCCCATGGGCGAAGATTCGCTCGTTCACGCTGGCGGTCGAGTCGAGGCACGACGGGACTCCTAACGTGCGATTCTTACTCACTCGTCTTGGGACTCGCGGTGGAATCGTGCTCGGTCTGGCTTTGATCATTGGGGCGGCTATCACCATAGGAAGATTGATCGGCGACGGCCAGCAACCACCGCTGTTTCCTTACGACTCGGGCGTCCGCGCCACCGCGACCGTTGATCCGACAGCAGGCGACGATGGCGTGCACGCCACGCCTACTACGGCGCAGGGTGTCGACCCTGCGGTGAGGACGCGTGCTAGCGAGTTCATGTCCGCCTGGCTCAACCGAAGGCTACAGCAAGCGGACTGGCACAACGGGATCGCACGGTTGTCCACCAAGCGATTGGCTGACAGTCTGCTCGGGGTCGACCCGCTCGATGTCCCGGCCAGCCGGCTAGTCGGCGAGCCGTCCGTTTCGCCGAGGTCCCAATCCATTGCGGAGGCCGTCTTTCCGGTGGACACAGGATCCGTGACGCTAACGCTTCTGCTACAAGACGGCACTTGGCTCGTCGATGGTGTCGACTGGGAGCGAACATGACCGGCGCAGTTGCTGTAATCCTGCCGAAGCGCCTACGCCGGCTTCGCAAGAGCACCTTGCTGTCCGTGCTTCTAAGTGCGGGCCTTTGCCTCGCGTGCACTGGCGGCGTCACCTTATCGCTGCTCGCCGGTCTCTTTCCGCAGAACGCGAGCACGGCATCGGCGTCCACAGGATGCGGTACTGGCCAGCCGATCGACCTCTCGGGCGTGCTCCCGCACGTGTCGACGCTCACCACAGACCAGGTGCGTAACGCCGCGATCATCATCAACATCGGAATCGAACTTCACGTCCCGCCACGTGGATGGGTTGTCGGCGTGGCGACGGCGCTGCAGGAGTCGCGTCTGACGAATCTGCCCAACCTCGGTGGCAGAAACGATCATGACTCAATCGGTCTGTTCCAGCAAAGGCCTAGCCAGGGATGGGGAACGCCTGCGCAACTCGCCGACCCCGCATACCAATCGCGCAAGTTCTTTCAAAAGCTACTGACCGTGCCGAACTGGCAAAGCCTACCGCTTACGACGGCCGCTCAACGTGTTCAAGTCAGCGCCTATCCCGATGCATACGCCAAGCACGAGCAGATGGCGTCCGAGATCGTGGACACACTTACGGGCGGCGCGGCGCGAGCTGTTGGCAATCTTCTGGTGCTCAGTTGTACCTCGGGAGTGGAAATTGCCGCGAGCGGTTGGACGGCTCCTGTTAGGGGACCGCTCACCTCAGGATTCCGCACGGCGGATCGGCCTGGGCACAACGGGGTGGATATCAGTGTGCCCAAGGGGACGCCCATTCGTGCAGCGGCCGCCGGCATCGTGCTCGTCGCAACCTGCGAGGCTCATATCGGCGCGCTACCATATAGCTGTGATCGGGATGGCGGGCCTGCGATTCTGGGTTGCGGCTGGTACGTGGACATTCTTCACGCCGCCAACGTCATAACCCGTTACTGTCATCAAAGAGTCCGGCCTTATGTACGCGTGGGGGATCGTGTAAAGGCGGGCGACATCATCGGGCTCTCCGGGGCGTCCGGAAACGCGTCTGGACCGCATCTGCATTTTGAGGTCCACATTGACGGCGACGGTTCGAGCCGCGGTGCGATCGATCCGGTGCCATTCATGAGGCGGGTTGGAGCGCCTTTGACGGGTTCGGGTCAGTGATCGCGAGAGCCCCCTTTCCAATAGTTCCCGTACCGGCCGCATCGTTTGGCGACCTTCGTGGAGCGCGGGTCATCGTTGGCGTTCCCGGAATCGGCTTCCGCGGCGACTTGCGTGCCGACAGAGCTGTTGTGCATTCCGGCAGGACATTCGTTCCGGTCCTTGGCGAGCATGACTATTATCGCGCGGAGATTGAGCAGGTCGAGGCCTTTGCCACAATGGTCCCCGTCGAGCGCGTATGGGTAGAGTGCGCTGGGCCATGGCCGACGGATCCGCGTGCGGCGGGCGACTTGGATGAGCCGATGCCCCGATGGCCGGAGCACGTCTGGGGCCATCGACACGTCCTCGGTGGACGGCTAGTACGGGAAGTCTCCGACGGCTACGTCCGAGATACGCGAGCGGCCACGGAGGTGTATGAGGTCGAGGGCACAAGTCTTATTCGCCTTTGCGACGAGGCAGACTGGTACCGTTGGGCGTTCTCGGGCACGACTCCGGTCACTATCGAGGTCCCAGCTCATATCGTGTGGCTCGAATAACCTCAGTCTGGGGTATCCATCTAACCGACGTACGATAAGTCCATGGTGCCCGATTCGGTGGGCCGGCCGCTGGCCGGGCTGCACTACCCGCGCTCGACCGGTGAGTTCCTGGCGTGGTTCGGTTCCGATGTGGACTGTCGGGACTACCTCGAGTGGCTCCGTTGGCCGGACGGATTCGTGTGTCCGCGCTGCGGCAGGTCCGGCGGTTGGTCGATCAGTGATGGCCGCTACTGCTGCGCGACTTGCGAAGCGCGCACATCGGTGACGGCTGGAACGATCTTCGATCGGACTCGCACGCCCCTGACCGTGTGGTTCCACGCGTGTTGGTTGTTCGCGACCAGCAAGGACGGAATCTCGGCCCAGAGCCTACAAAGGACCCTGGAGATCGGGTCCTACCAGACGGCCTGGGCGATGCTGCATCGGCTGCGCTCTGCTCTTGTGCGACCCGATAGCCAACGGTTGTCGGGGATCGTGCAGGTGGACGAGACCTACATCGGCGGTGATGAACCGGGTCTGCGCGGCGGGCGCGCCCGGGGCAAGAAAGTTCTCACCGCCATCGCCGTGGAGATGCGCGAGCCACGAGGGCTGGGCCGCTGCCGCATGGCGCCCGTTGCGGACGGGTCGGTGGGCTCACTGCAGGCGTTCGTCACCGACCACGTCGAACCTGGCTCGACCGTGGTCACCGACGCCTGGCAGGGATATCGCGGCCTCGACCGGATTGGCTACGTCCACGAACGACGCAGTCAACGAGCTGCGCGTGCACGCGAGGAGCCGGACGACTTGCTGCCCGGCGTTCACCGCGTCGCCGCATTGGCCAAGCGTTGGCTGCTCGGTACTCACCAGGGCTCGGTCGACGTCGCGCACCTGCCCAGCTACCTGAACGAGTTCGCGTTCCGGTTCAACAGGCGACGCTCCCGCAGCCGTGGCCTGGTGTTCTACCGCATCCTCCAACTCGCCGTTGGCCACGACCCGGTCCGCTACCGCGAGCTCGTCGCCAACCCCGAACGCCTGCCGACACCACGTCAACCACCCACGAGGCGCGGCCACCCGCCGAGCGTGCAACGCCCACCAGCCAACCGACCCTGGCGCCGACGCGCCGACGCGCCGAACTCCCATCGTCCACTGTGGTCAGCCGAAACGCCCAGAAGGGATAAGTCGTACGTCGGTTAGATGGATACCCCAGACCTCAGTTATGAACTCCGCAGACCCTCCACCCACCTTCGTGTACGACGTCAAATGTCCATGTCTTCTGTCCGCTCGGCACCAAATCACCTTCGTATGTGAACCGAATTCGAGCCGTAACAGTCGCGCGCTCGTCGCCTTGCTGACCGACGACCATGACCGTATCCCATGATGTCCTGGCTAACGGATCCTCGAGACTTCGGACCGCCGCCATAGCATCTTCGGCCTTCCATGTCGAGCAAACAGTCGACTGCGTACGGTCGATGCTTTTGTCCTGAACAACGCTCGTCATAAAAGCCTGGACTGCCAACGGCGGTGTTGAGGTATCGGGTTCACCCTGCGCAGCGATGCTGACAAAGACGCCGGCGATGGCGAGGACCATGAGTACTAGTAGACCCAAGCCAGCGAAGAGCGAGAACCGGCGGTTCCTCTTGGCCCGCACCGGATCTGTCGAGGGGACCGCTTGCTCGCCAACCACTCAGGGAGCCTACCGGCCCTCCAGCAATGGGCGGTAGGCCAGCGCCGCTTAGCTCAGTGCTGGACTCGCGTCGCAGACCTTCCAGCCGTCTTCGTTGACCAGGGAGAAGTGCCACTGCTGGTACTGGCTCGGGCTCACCTCGTCGGGGAGGCGCAGTCCGAGTCGGGCGGTCATCGTCACCCGGTCGGACTGGTTGGTGACGACCCGCAGGCTGTCCCAGGACACGCGGGCCGTGGCGTTGATCATTCCCTTGGTCCGGGAGAGGGCGTCCGCGGGTTGCCAGGAGGCGCAGACCACAGGCGCGACCCGGTTCGCGTCGCCGGAGAGGAACACGGCTCCGAGAAACTGCCGCAGCACTGTCTCCGGCGATGCCTGAACCGCCGCTGCGGGAGTCGATGTCGCGGGCCTGGTCAGGTACAGGACGATGACCCCGCCGGCAAGTGCCAATGCCAGCGCGGCGAAGATGGCCGCCGCGACCGTAGAGACGCCGCGCGTTCGTCGCGCCTGCCGGCGGGGACGAGGCTGGGCTGAAGCCCGGGCCGCCGGCACGGCGGGCGGTGTCACTACTGCCGGCAGGGGTGCTGGAGGCTGAACGGGCGCGGGGAGATTGGCGGGCGGTGTCCAGACAGCTGGTATGCCAGCCGGTGCCGGTTGAGCCGGGACCTGCGGTGGCGACACAGGTACGGCGTACGGCGGCGACACAGCTGCGTGCGGTGCGCGGCCGTATGCGGGTGCGACGGACGGTTGACCGGTTACGCCGGTATGGGTGGGCGCCGTGGCCGGCTGGCGTGGCGCCGCGGGTTGAACTGGTTGCAGCGTCGGCGCGGTTGGCTGCGGCGGGATGACCGGGCCTGGCGGCGAGACGTTGGCTGGCGGCGAGGCGTGCGCTGTCGGCGACGGCGGCTGACTGGGCGGCAGCATCGCCGCAGGCGGCAGCGACGGTGGTGCGTACCCGGGCGGTGGAGACGGCATGGACGCCGACCCGGGCGGCGGCGTGTATCCATGCGGCGTCGGCGGGCGGGGTGGTGGGGTCACCGGCGCCGCTGACGGTTGCCACGACGGCGGCGCCGGCGCCGGCTGGGGCGTCGATGTCGGCACGAGCGGTGCACTCAGCGGCGGGGTGGACGAGGGCGGTACCAGGCCCGGCAGGTCATAGACGACCGGCGGCCCGGCCAGCTGCCCCTGGATGATTGCAGGGTTGGGCGATCCGGCGGGCTCCTCGGCACTGTGAGTCGGCGGAGCGGGCGTACCTGGCTGAGGGGGCTCTGGAGCACTCACGCCCGCAGAGTAGCTCGCCCACGCATGCCGGTAGGAGAGCTGTCTGATCAATCGTCGGCGAGCATCTCCTCGAGCTCCCCTGCCAGTTCGACGCGCGCCACCTCAGGCAGTGACATCCGCCGTGCCGCCCATGCGGACCAGGCACGCACGACAGGTCGCCAGTCTCCGGGTACGGTCCGGGTTGGCCACCACGCGTGCAGGAAGTCCTCCCAACGGGCGGGTGAAACCCGGGCGACCTGGCTCGGGTCGCGGTTGGACGCGTAGGCGACTACCTGCTCCGCCACCGATGCCGCCACCTCCGTATCGAGCAGTGCCCTGCCCTCGGGACTGGCCAGGAACTCCGTGACCATCGCGGCCTGCCCAGCCGGTCCCAGAGCAGGTGCATCGAGCGCCAGCGAGAGCAGGTCAGGACCCTCGGGTAACGCGCCTGCCCGGGCCAGGACGAAGGCCCGCAGATCGACCAAGCCTGGCCACACCTCTCGCAGCTCGACGAGGTCGGTGCGGGACACCGCCCGGGCCAGCAGCGCTCGAGTGAGGCCAGGGTCGAGCTGGCGGAGGACGAACATGCCTCCGCTCGCTGTGGCCCGCAGGCGCAGGTCGCGGACCTGGTCACTCGCGTCCACAGCCAGCCCGGCGTTGACGGCCGCCCCCGACAACGCGCTGTCAATCTCGATGATCATCGCCGGCTCGCTGGCGTTGTGGCGAAACGCGGTGACGACCGTCATCTGGTCACCGAATACGTCCTCGTAGGCCCAGCAGGTTCCGGGCTCGAACGAGGGGCTCCACTGTGGACGCGGCAACCCGCGCGCGATGAGGGCGCTGGCTCCAACGGCGGCGGCAGCGCGGACCTCCCGCACCGGTGCGATCTGGGCAACGGTCGACAACAGCCCAACCGCGGTCGGATTGGCCTGCTGGGCGACGTAGTCCACCAGGCCGAGCCCGAAGGCTTCTTCGACGCTGCCGTCACGGGGCGCCGGCTGGGCGGCCCACACGGTACCGAACAGCTTCGACACCGTGATCTCGGCCTCGAGCTGATCGGTCCCGAAGTCCGACCTGACGAGCGCGTCGAGCATCTGCCGGTAGTAGCGGCGCTCCGTGCGCACGGTCACATCGAACAGGGGTTGCTGGACGAACTCGGGACTCCTGCGGATCCGCCGTGCCACTCAGGAGTCCGGGTCGAGTCGGGGACGAAGGGCGAACGAACGCAGGGCCGCTTGGCCGCCACGGTGTCCCACCTCGGACAGCCGCAGACGCGTGGTGTACCCGGGCCCCTTGCCCTCATCGACCAGCGACCACAGCTCGCAGCGGCGCAGGAGCGCCCAGACCGCCCGGCTCACATCCCGTTCGTCGGGCGGAGCCCCGTTTCCGGTGTCCCGCCAGCCCGAACCGGCCAGAATCTCCGCCACCTCGCGGACCAACTCGCGCACCTCGACCATGCCCCGTGCTCCGAGGAGCAGCATCAGCGCGGCCTCCTGCGCGGCGCTGTCGAAATCGGTGGGGTCGATGAGGTGCTCGGTGGCCAGGCGCCACTGGGCGACTGAGTCGTTGACCAGTGGCCGCCCTCGGGTGCCCAGCACAAGCCGCCGCGCGGACCGACGCAGGACACCCGGCCCGCTGCAGCAGGCTACGCAGCTCGAGCAGCCGCCAGATGTCGGACTCGGTCCGGGGTAGCCGGTCGGGGAAGTCCCACCAGTCGAACCGTTCGGCCGCCTCCTGGACGATCTTGCGCGACAGGTTGCCGCCGACGGTCAATGGCACGCCCGGGTTGTCTCCGGCACGACCAGCGGCCAGCTCGAGCAGCCACTGCATCGGCGCCATCCGATCGGCCACGTCCCGGGGTGGAGCCGCGTCCCGAGCCAGATCGGCGAGCGATGGAGGCCGCCAACGCCCGCCGGGCAGGGCCGCCCGACTCGGCCCAGATCTCCAGTCGCTCGGTGTTGATCCGATCGAGCAGCGGTGGACCGTCGTTGCGGTTCATGGTGAGCTGCTGCCGGGCCAGTCGCACCTGGGTCGCCCGCCATCCCCGCCCGCCCGGTTTCAACTCGCCCGCGGCAAGGGCCAGCTCGAGGGTGGCGGCGATACGTTCATACGCCTGGATCTCCTCCGTGCCCATGATCTCGCCCCACTCGAGTTCGGGTAGGTCGGGCGGGAGGATCCCTGAGGTGTCCATGGCGCGGGTGCCGGCCCGCGTACCGGCCTGGTGTCCGCGTTCCTCGTAGGTACGGAGGATCTCGGCGGTCTGGGCTGACGCGGCGACCGAGGCGTACCGGTTCATCTCGGCCAGCTCGAGGAACGCCGCCAGAGCGCTGGCGACCCGCTGCGGCTCGTCAGCCTCCGATAGCGTGAACCACAGGTAGGTCTGCAGGTCATGCTGTGTCAGGTCAGCCAGTCCGCCCTCGCTGAGCAGCTCGTTGAGAGCGTGCTCGACCATCCGCGCTGCCTCGGGATCACTCCGACTCAGGCGTTGCAGGATCTTCGGGACCAATGGATCGCTCACCACCCGCACACGGTATCGACACCTGCCGACCATCACGTGGGCGGCGGACCCGAACGACGAGTGTTTCGCACCGATCGTCCGCTCCCGTCACCACAATGAGACCAGTCACCACACGGGCACCGACCGCGACATCTAGTACCGTGTCGTCGTGGCAGATCTGGAACAGGCCGCGGTGTGGCACCGGCAGATCGCGGCCCTCGTCGCCGCGGCCGATCGGGCCGGGGTCGCACCCGACGAGCTGCCGGCCGTGCGGGCCCGGCTCGCCGCACAGGTCGCCGAGTTCACCCGGATCGCGCTTCACTGGCCGGCGCCCCGCTGCCCGGCGTTGCAGCCCTCTGCCGTCCGAGATCGCCGCCGTCACGCCGGCTTTGGGCGACCTGAGCGACGCGGCGTCGGGCCAGCTGCTGCGGACGGCAACGGCCACATTGGACGCCGCCGACGCGGCCCTGGGTCGCCCGGCGTCAGTGACGATTCCCGTGCAGGGCGGCGGTGCGGGCGTCATGCCGGTCAGCACAATCGAGATTCCGCAACAGTCGGGCTCCTCGATCAGCCACGACATTGGGTCCCGCTCCGACTCCGCAGCACGGATCCTCGCGGCCTCGAGGCGTCGGCGGTTGGCCACCTCCCCTGCGCAACGGTCTCGTCTACCTGGTGTGCACGCTGGTATCGACGGCTCTGCAGGCGTCACTGTTCTGGCTGGCGGGGGCTCGGCGTCCCCGGTCTACTTGCCGTTACTGCTGATCGTGCCGCCGGCACTAGCCTGGCTGGCCGGATGGTTGATCATCGGCGGACTGTTCGAACCGGCGGCTGGTACCACGCTGAACCGAACCCCGAAAGTCGGTGCGGTCATCTGCTATGTCGCCCGATGTCCTCTATTGCGGGACGTTGTTGACCACCTTCGTGGGGCACCTCGTTCGGGGTAAAGGTCAGCCCGAGTTCAGGATGAGGCTCATCGCCTCGGCGCGCGACTTCGCGTCTGCCTTGAACAGGCCACGGACCGCCGATGTGACTGTGACGGCGCCGTTCTTCTGGATGCCGCGCATCGCCATGCACAGATGCTCACACTGGACGACGACGATGACGCCGCGCGGATTCAGAGCGGTCATGAGGGTGTCGGCGACCTGGGCGGTCAGGCGCTCCTGCACCTGGGGGCGACGGGCGTAGACCTCGACCAGCCGGGCCAACTTGGACAGGCCGGTGATCCGGCCGTCGGCGCCGGGAATGTACGCGACGTGGGCCACTCCATGGAACGGCAGCAGATGGTGCTCGCACATCGACATGACCTCGATGTCGCGCACGAGGATCAGTTCGTCATGGTCTGCTTCGAAATTCGTGCGCAGGATGTGCGCCGGGTCGACCCGGAGGCCGGCGAAAAGCTCGGCGTAGGCGCGGGCCACCCGGCCCGGGGTTTCGATCAGTCCGTCGCGGTCGGGGTCCTCGCCGATCGCGATGAGGATCTCCCGGATGGCCGATTCGATGCGGGGCAGGTCGACGGCCTTCTCGATGGGAGAGCCGCCCAGCCGGCCGTTGACCAGTCGGGCGGCGAGGTAGTCGAGGTCCGAATCGTCGGGCTCGGTAGCGGATGCGCTCAGCGCGTCCCGTCCCAGGGCGTGGTGCCGTCCCAGGGCACCACGGTCGAGTCGGCTTCCCCGAGTCCGGAGTTGCCGGCGCCGTAGCCGGAGTCGCCCTGCGGTTGGGTCAGTGTGTCGGTGGTGGCCGCTCCACTTGGCTGGCCGACGCCGCCGGGGCTGCCATTCGGCGCGACCCCGTTAGCCTGGGCCCGGACGCCGTCAGCCTCCGCGCTGGCCTTGAGGGCACCCTTCTCGGCCGGAGTCAGTACCGGCGGGCGGTCGGACGGGCGACGCTTGCCGAAGCCGTTGAACGGGGCCATCGGCCGGCGCTTCTCCACCCGGGCGCACAGGCGGGCCATGTCCTGTTGGGACACGGTCTCCTTTTCGATGAGCTCGAGCACGATGTTGTCGAGTACGTCGCGGTACTCGACCAGGATCTCCCAGGCCTCGTCATGAGCCAGCTCGATCAGCGTCCGTACCTCGGCGTCGATCTCGGCCGCTACGACGTCGGAGTAGTCCTTCGTGTGGCCCATGGTGCGCCCGAGGAACGGCTCGTCCTGGTTGGTGCCGTACTTGACCGCACCCAGCTTGGAGCTCATGCCGTACTGGGTGACCATGGCCCGGGCGATCGCGGACGCTTTCTCGATGTCGTTGCCGGCCCCCGTCGTCGGCTCGTGGAACACCAACTCCTCGGCGGCCCGTCCACCCAGCGCGTACGCGAGGGTGTCGATCATCTCGCCACGGGTCTGGGTGTACTTGTCCTCGGTGGGCAGGACGAGTGTGTGCCCGAGACTGCGACCACGGGAGAGGATCGTCACTTTGTGTACCGGGGCGAGCTGCGGCATCGCCCACGCGACCAGAGCGTGTCCGGCCTCGTGGTACGCGGTGATCTTCTTTTCCCTGTCGCTCATCACCCGGGTACGGCGCTCCGGTCCGGCGATCACCCGGTCGATCGACTCCTCGAGGAACTCGTTGGTGATCGCCCGTTTGTCGTTACGCGCGGTGAGCAGGGCCGACTCGTTGATGACGTTGGCCAGGTCGGCTCCGGAGAAGCCTGGGGTGCGGCGGGCGACGGAGTCGAGATCGACGTCCGGCGCGAACGGCTTGCCCTTCGCGTGGACCCGCAGGATCGCCTTGCGGCCGACCATATCGGGAGCGTCGACCGCGATCTGCCGGTCAAACCGCCCCGGCCGCAACAACGCCGGGTCGAGGATGTCCGGCCGGTTGGTGGCGGCGATCAGGATGACCCCGCCCTTGGTGTCGAAGCCGTCCATCTCGACGAGCAGCTGGTTCAGCGTCTGCTCCCGCTCGTCGTGGCCGCCGCCCAGGCCGGCGCCGCGGTGGCGGCCCACGGCGTCGATCTCGTCGACGAAGACGATCGCCGGCGCGTTCGCCTTGGCCTGCTCGAACAGGTCCCGGACGCGGCTGGCACCGACACCCACGAACATCTCCACGAAGTCGGAGCCGGAGATGGAGTAGAACGGCACACCGGCCTCGCCGGCGACGGCCCGGGCGAGCAGCGTCTTACCGGTTCCGGGCGGTCCGTAGAGCAGGACACCCTTCGGGATCTTGGCGCCGAGCGCCTGGTATTTGGCCGGGTTCTGCAGGAAGTCCTTGATCTCCTGAAGCTCCTCCACCGCCTCGTCGGCCCCGGCCACATCGGCGAACGTCGTTTTCGGGGTGTCCTTGGCGACCAGTTTTGCCTTCGACTTACCGAAGTTGAGCACCCGGCTGCCGCCGCCCTGCATCTGCGACATGAACAGCAGCAGGAGGATGACCAGCACGGCGATCGGTAGCAGGTTGATCAGGAAGCTCAGCAGCGCGCTGTCCTTGGTGACCTTCACGTCGAAGTCGGCCAGCTTGTCCGTGCGCTGGAGCGCGACCAGTTCGGTCCAGATGTCGTCGATCGACTGGGCCGGCACCTGGGCGGTGATCGCGTCGGTCTCCTGGCCGTTGACCGAGATCTTGGTCCTGAGGTCCAGGTTCAGGTTCTGTTCCCGGTCTTCGAGCACGGCCTTCTTGACGTTCCCGCTGCTCAGCTGAGCGAGAGCGACCGACGTGTCCACCTTGGTGTTGCTCGGTCCACCGGCGATGAAACTGCTCAGCACGATGGCCCCGACGATCACCAGGATGATCCAGAACGCGGGTCGGCGGAGGATGCCACGGGTACGTTCCATGCTGTTTTGGACGCTGAGCGCCCAACCTCCCGATCAAGTCGACCGAACCGTGCCGAACAGCACACGTCCGTGCCGACAGGTAGCACGGACGCGGGGCCGCTATGGCTCCCGGTCATTCGAAGGTACACCGTGCGAAAGCCAGCTGCCGGCTTGCCCGGGGCACGGGGCCGTCACGCTCAGCAAACCCTCAGGGTGGGTCAGCGCGAATACACGGACGGGCGAAGCACCCCGATGTAGGGCACCTCGCGGTACCGCTCGGCGAAGTCCAGCCCGTACCCCACCACGAACTCGTTGGGGATGTCGAAGCCGACATATCGGACCGCCAGGTCCACCTTGACCGCATCCGGCTTGCGCAGGAGGGCGACCACCTGCACTGAGGCGGCCGACCGGCTGGCCAGGTACTTGAGCAGCCAGGACAGGGTCAATCCGGAGTCCACGATGTCCTCGACGACGATCACGTGGCGGCCGGCGATGTCCCGGTCCAGGTCCTTGAGGATGCGCACCACGCCCGACGAGGTGGCCCGCTGCCCGTACGACGACACCGCCATGAACTCGACCTCGGTCCGGCGGGAGTGCCGGCCGAGGGCCCGGGCGAAGTCCGCCATGAAGACGAACGCTCCCTTGAGGATGCCGACCAGGAGCACGCTCTCGACCTCGGCATAGTCGGCCGCGACGTGCTTGGCCAGCTGGTCGATCTTGTCCCGGATCTGCTCCTCGGAGACGACGACGCGCTCGATGTCGTCCGCGTACCAGGTGCCCTCGGCCATGCTGCCAGCCTGCCTCATCGAAGGAGATCGCCTGCGCCCACCCTCATGGCCCGGGACCGGGTTCGGTGGCGAGGCGCCCGGCCCGGCGGGCGACCTGGATACCGCCCGGAAGCGCGACGGCGCCCTGGCCGTGCCAGTCCACTACCAGCGCCTCGAGCGCGTCGACGTGAACGGTCGCCAGCGCGGCCGGTGGACAGCCGAAGCCGACGGCCCAGGCGTGCAGCACCCGACCGCGCAGCGCGGGCGGAAGACCGGCCAGTCCGGTCGCCGGCAGCCCGCCCGCCTCGAGCATTCCGGCCAGCGTGGACGCGGCCAACGCGTCGAGCAGTTCGGCGTCCTGGCCGGCGAGCCGGGCGGTACGGGCGAGGTTGGGACCACGGCCGGGCCCGAGTGCCTCGGCCAAGGCGCCAGCAACTGGCGGGCGTGGGTACGCCGGTAGGCCGGGTCCGCGATTGTGCGGGTCCACCCATCGGCGAGGCTCAGCTGCGCCTGCAGGCCGCGCGCGTCTGCGCCCGGGGCACGTCCAGCAATGGTCGGGCCAGCAGGTCCCGCCGACCTCCCGGGTGACCGGCATGCCGGCCAGGCCCCGTGGCCCCGCCCCTCGCAGCACGGCGAGCAGCACCGTCTCCGCCTGGTCGTCGCGGGTATGGCCGAGCAGGACATGGCCGGTTCCGCCCCGGTGAGCGGCGCCGACCAGCGCCGCATAGCGGGCTTCCCGGGCTGCCGCCTCCGGCCCACCCGGACGGCCGGCGACATCGACGGTGCGCACGCTCGACCGGGTCGAACCCAACCTTCTCACCCCAGTCGGCCACCGCTCGGCCCGCTCCGCCGGAGCCGTCCTGCAGCTGATGGTCCACTGTGGCCAGTCCGATCGGCCGGCCCAGCCGTGGCCCGACGAACGCGCCGCGGCCGCGGCAAGCGCGAGCGAGTCGGCCCCACCCGAGCAGGCGACCAGGAACGCCTTCGCCGACGTACGGCTGAGGTAACGACGAACAGCGGCGCGCACCGCGGCGACGGCCGGATCGAGCGCTCGCCACGCCCGGGCTCAGTCCGCGGCGGACGGACCCGGGCCCCCGCGCGGGCGATCCAGGCCTGCGGGTCGGTCAGCTCGGCCAGCGTCGGCAGCGTCAGCGGCGACTGCCAGACCGTGTTGAAGTCCGCGTCATGCCCGACCCGGTCGACGACCTGCGTGCACGAAGTGGCGGCCCTCGGCGTACTGGCGCAGCTTGGCGTCCACGCCGAGCATCCGGCGGATGACCTTCTCGACCGGGTTGCCCTCGGTGCGGCGGCGGTTGAACTTGTCCCGATGTCGGCCACCGACGGCACGACCTCGGGGCCGACGCCGTCCATCACGAACTCGGCGTGCCCCTCCAGCAGAGTCATCAGGGCGGTGATGCGGTCGAGCACGATCCGCTGCGCCGGTGTCTGGACGATGTCGAGCACGCTCGAGCGTCCGTCCGGGTTGCGCACGACGTCGACGAGCGACCGAGACGGCGTGGCGCAGCCGGGCGGCCATCTGCTCCGGGGCGCCGCCGGCGTCGACGAACGCTCCCACCTCGGCCAGGAAGTGGCCCCGCAGCCACGGTACGGCGGTGAACTGGGTCCGGTGGGTCACCTCGTGCAGGCATACCCAGAGCCGGAAGTCGCGCGGCGGCGCCTCGAGCCGGCGCTCTACCTCGACGATGTTCGGCGCCACGAGCAGCAGCTGCCCCGGGTCGGCCGAGAACACCTCGTACTGGCCGAGCACCTTACCCGACAGATAGGCCAGGATCGTGCCGGTCTGCACCGCCGGTCAGTCGGGCGCCGACGGCCTCGGCCCATGGCCCTGGCGTCCGGATGCCGCTGGCCAGCCGGCTGATCAGCGGCGCCATGACCTGCCGCAGACCGTCGACGTTCACGCTGGCCCAGTCGCGCCGGTCCACCACCCGGACCGGCGGTGGCGAGCCCTGCGGCGTCATCCGGGTGAACTCCTGGACGTGGGCGGCGGCCTCGCCAGCCAGCTGGCGCAGCTGGACCACCACCTCGTTCGCCTCGTCGAAGGTTACCCGCGGGCCGGACTTGCCCAGCATGGCGGCCGTGGTCACCGCCAGGTCCCAGTCCACGAACTCCGCCATGCCACCCACCGTACCCGTGTGCGGCGAGGCGCTCCGGTCCGATGGATCCGCTCAGCAGCCGCAGGCGGCGATCGCGGCGGCCAGCCGGTCCAGCCCGGCCTCGGCCTGGGCGGCGTTCTTGGTGCCGTTGGCCACCAGCGCGAACGCCAGCAGCCGGCCGTCGGCGTCCACCGCCACCCCGGCCAGTGCGTTGACGTTGTGCAGCGTGCCCGTCTTGGCCCGCACGGCGCCGGCCGCGGAACCGCCGTTGGTCGCGCGGAGGTACCGCTGCTCGAGCGTGCCCGAGTACCCGGCCACGGGCAGCCCGGCCAGCAGCGGCCGCAGCTGCGGGGCGTCCGGGCAGGAGGCCTTGGCCAGCACCTGGTCAGCAGCTCGCCGCTGACCTTGTCGCTGTCGGACAGCCCGCTGCCGTCGACCAGGCCCAGCCCGTCCATGGAGATGCCGAGCTCGCCGAGCACCTGCCGGGTCGCCTGGGCCGCGCCGTCGAAGCTGGCCGGGAGCGCCCTTGGCCACTGCCACCTGGCGGGCGAGCATCTCGGCGACCACGTTGTCGCTGGCCGAGAGCATCATCTCGACCAGCCGCGAGATCGGCGGCGAGTAGACCGTGCCGAGCTGCTGGGCGCCCTGGGCCGCGGTCGCCGGCGTCGACCGCCGCGGGGCGGCAGCCCGAGCGCCTTGGCGAAGATCTGCCCGGCCGCGATGTCCGGAGTCGCCGAAGCGCGGCGACGGGTCCTCGATCCGTTTCGGGTTCTGCCGGGCACCGTCGGTCATGAGTGGGGTGATGTGCGGCGATGAAGCCGCTATCCACGTCGCCCGCGATCCAGGTCGGCGCGACCGTCGGCCCGCTGAACAGCGACGAGTCGACGATGACCTTGGTCGGCGCGCTGCCCGCCGAGCGCCTCGTATCACCTGCTTGGCCAGCAGGTCCAGCCGGGCGGCGCCGGGGTAGGACCGTTGGCCCCGGCGGCCAGGGTCGGGTCACCGCCGCCGATGATCACGACCTCGCCCGGGTGCGGTACCGGCGACCGCCCGGGTCGGGATCCGGTAGGTCGGTCCGCGCGAGGCCAGGACCGCCGCCGCGGTCAGCAGTTTGGCGGTCGAGGCCGGCGTCATGGCGGCGCCGCCGCCGGTCTCGAACAGACTGTCCCCGGTGGCCACGTCCACGACTGAGGCGCTGATCTGGCTCAGTGCGGGGTCGGTCAACAGCGGGCCCAGCCGCGCGGCCAGCCGCCCGGCGACGGCTCGGGCGCGTCGGCGCCGAGCGGCGCCAGCACCGGTCCGGCCGGTCCGCCTGGGAACCGCCCAGCCAGGCTGCCGCGTCGGCCCGCGGGCTGCTGATCGCCCCGTTGTAGCCGCCGGCCAGCGCGAGAGGGCCAGTACGATGGGCGCCGACGACAGCGGCCCTTGCGGAGGGCGGCGGCCGGGCCGGTCGCTGCGCTCGTCCACCTCTCGTCCGGCCAATCGTCGCCGTATCCGTCCGCATCGCGCCGGGGCCGTGGGCGGCGCCTGCTCGGGCGCGGCGCCCGCCCTCGCCGGGCGCCGACCCCGCCCGGCGGGGTCGGCGGTGCCGGCCGTGCTCGGGGCGCGGCGGCGGCACGGCGGCGGCGGAGGTGGGGGCGGGGGCGGGGCGGCGGCGCCGGCATGGGCATCGGCGGCTGGGCCACCGGCATCGGCGGGCGGCGGGCCGGCGGCGGACCGGACGGCGGGGCGACCGGCACCGGCGGGGCGCGCGGCGACGGCGGTGGTGGCGGGGCCGCGGCGGCGGACGGCGCCGCCGGCGGCGGGGGTGGCATCGGGTCGCGGCGGGCTCCTACCGGCCCCGTCGCGACCGCCATCATGTCTCGTCGGCAGCTCCCCCAGCTCGTCGGCCCGGCGTCTCAGCCGCCTCCTCGTCGCGCCTTGCGGGCCTTCTTCTCCTTCTTCGGCTTCGGGGCGACCAGCCGGTCGAGGAATCCCTGCTTGACCGGCTTGACCGGGATCACCGGCAGGACGACGTGGATCGGCTCGAGCGGCGCCACCGGGGCGTCCGGCACAGACGACGCTGGCCTTGGCCGGCTTCGGTCGGCCGGCGCCGCCACCAGCGGAGGGCCGGACGACGCCGGTGGTGGCGGCCGGCCGGACCACTCCGGTGCCCGGGCGCACCACGCCGGTGCCGGGGCGGACGGCATCGTCGGCTTCGCCCGGGCGTAGCGCTCCGTCGTCCCCGCCGTCATCCACACCCGGATGGGTCTCCGGTCGGGCCACCGACCCCTCCTCCGCTCGCCGCCCTGAGCGTAGGTGACACTAGCTGTACGATCCAGCCACGCCCAAAGGAGCACCCGATGTTGTCCTTCGACGTCACGGTGGAGATCCCCAAGGGACAGCGCAACAAGTATGAAGTCGACCACAAGACCGGTCGGATCAGGCTCGATCGCACCCTGTTCACCGCGACGCAGTACCCGGCCGACTACGGCTTCGTCGAGGGGACGCTGGGCGACGACGGCGACCCGCTGGACGCGCTGGTCCTGGTCCAGGAGCCCACGTTCCCTGGCTGCCTCATCCACTGCCGGGCGATCGGGATGTTCCGCATGACCGACGAGAAGGGCGGCGACGACAAGGTCCTCTGCGTCCCGGCCGAGGATCCGCGCCAGGCCCACCTGCAGGACATTCACAACCTCGCCCAGTTCGATCTCGCCGAGATCCAGCACTTCTTCGAGGTCTACAAGGATCTGGAGCCGGGCAAGAGCGTCGAGGGCGCCACCTGGGTCGGGCGCAAGGAGGCCGAGGCCGAGATCGCGGTCTCCCGGCGGCGCTACGCCGAAGCCGTGGCCTCCGGCGAGTGGCGAGGACCACGCGGGTCAGCTGACGAGGCCGCGCACCACCTCGTAGAGTCCCAGTACGCCGCACGCGACCGGCGCCAGCGCAACCGCCGTCGCGATGTCGAGGATCTCGGCCACCCGGCCGAGGTACGGCGAGGCGACGCCGACGGGTCGGCGCGGCGCGAGGGTTGCGGTGGCCAGCAACCCCGCGACGACGGCTCCAACGGCCAGGAGGAGCGCAGCCCGTACCGGTCCGGCAGCCGCGGCGACCGCGATCCGACCGGTCAGGGCCAGACCCAGCGCGCCGGCCGTGACCAGCGGCAGCCGGGCGGCCACCGACGGGAACAGCCGCGCCCGCAGGAGGATCGCGAACGACGCGAGCCCGGCCAGCAGAGGCGCCGCGAGGCCGTCGCCGGCGGCCAGGGCGGCCATGCAGCCCAGGCCGGCCGCGGCCAGGCCGGCCAGGCAGCCGGCCAGGATCTGGTCCGCCCGTACCACCGCCGCCCGCAGCCCGGCGGGAGCGGGCCGACGCTCGTCCGCCAGCACCTGCGGATCGGCCGATACCATCGGCAGCGGCAGGCGCCCCAGACGGACCGCGAGCAGCGGTACCAGCCCGATCCCGGCGACCAGCACTACGACGACGGCCGCGACCGCTCCGGTCAGGCCGACCACGATGCCCAGCCCGCCGGTGATCGTGCCCAGGACTCCAACGGTGGTCCCGGCCGCGAACAACGTCAGCCCGTACCCGACGGCCACGGCCCCGACGAACCGAGCAGAAGAGCATCGCGCTGGCCGCGACGAGCAACCGTTCAGAGCCGGGGCGGCCGGCCGCGAGCAGCGCCGCGGCGGCCGCCGCGTAGGCGACGGACCAGCCGACCACCGCGGCTCCGGCCGGTCCGTCGCCGGCGGCCCGCGAGACCAGGACACCGGCGGTGAGCAGGAGCAGCGACGCGGCGGCCGCGATCAGCCCCGGCCGGGACCCGACCGGGTCGGCCAGTAGGACACCGAGTCCGGTGGCGAGCGCCAGGCCCGCCCCGACCAGCGCCGCCAGGCGGGCGACCGCGGCATCCCACATCCGGCCATGGGCCCGGGCGTCGACGGCGATCTCCTCCACGATGTCGTCATAGGCGGGCTCCGGCCAGGCCAGACTGCGCGGTACGAGGTAGAGCACGTCGCCGTCGCGGACCCCCTGTCCGGCCAGCGCGGCCTCGCCGGACAGCGCTGCGCCGTCGGCCCGGCGCAGCATCCAGCCGCCGGCCGGCGATGAACGCTCACGCTCGCCAGCCCGTAGCACGACCTCGGGCAGCATCTCGGCCAGCGGGACCTGATGCGGCAGGGCGAGGTCGATTCGGCGCCGTGGGGCGCGGATCGTGATCGCGGGCCAGGCCGCTGGTCGGAGCAAGCATCCCGACATCCCTACCACAGAGGTCCGTCGATGCGAAACCCGTCGATCAGTGCCGCCAGGTAGGCGGCCGGCCCGGTCGATCAGCGTGGGCACGCTCGCACCCATGTGGTCGAATCCCTCGCCGACCGTCTTGCCCAACAGGAAGCGCGCGTGAATGCCCTCACTGATCACGGCGAGCTTGTAGTAGCCCAGCGCCACGTACCAGCCGATTCCCGAGACGTCGGTCGCCGGCACCTTCTCGGCGTAGCGCCGCACCAGCTCGGCTGGGGACAGGAAGCCCTGCTCCGGGCCGAATCTGGGGGCGGTCGGCGCCCGGCCGTCGATCGAGAGTTCGGTATAGACGACGAGCAGCCCCAGGTCTGCCAGCGGATCGCCGAACGTGGCCATCTCCCAGTCGAGGACCGCCAGGATCGCCGTGACATCGGCGTTGACCATGACGTTGTCGAGCCGGTAGTCGCCGTGCACGATGCCGGTCCGCCCGCCCTCCGGCACCGTGGCCCGCAGGCTGGCCACCACCTGCTCCAGGCTGGGCAGCTCACGCGTCTTGGACCGCTCCCATTGCTGGTACCAGCGCCGCACCTGCCGTTCCAGGTACCCCTCCGGCCGCCCGAAGTCGGCCAGCCCGATGCTCGACGGATCTGTCGCGTGCAGCTGCGGCCAGCGTGTCGATGAGCAGCTCACCGGAGCGGGCAGCGGTCGCCCGGTCCATGCTGTCGATATCCTCGGTGGTTGCGCAGCACCCGACCGTCCACATGCGACATCAGGTAGAACGGCGACCCGATCACCTCAGCGTCCTCGCACAGGTGCATCGGTACCGGTACCGGGAACCCGGTCGGGTAGCAGCGCGGCGATCACCCGGTACTCCCGGGCCATGTCATGAGCCGTGGGCAGCACGTGACCCAGGGGCGGCCGCCGCAGCACGACCGACCCCGACGACCCCCGGACGACGTAGGTGAGGTTCGACTTTCCGCCAGCGATCACCTCAGCCGTCAACGGACCATCGATGATGCCGGGGGCCGATCGATCCAGGTAGGCCGCGAACCGGTCGAGGTCGAGTCCGGGCGGACTCACCGTGCCGGTCGAGGGGTGCGGGGCGTCCATCCCTGGGAGTCTGCCAAACAGGCACGGCACGGCACAGGCTGGATGGCGGTGCCATTGTCCCCAGGTCACAAGCCTGGCGCCGGGCTGGTTGCCCACAGCCGTCGCGCCGGGGTTGTCCACAGCTGGAAGCTGAGGGGCGCGCCGGGCCGCGGCCAGCCCCTAACATCGGTGGCCGTGAGTACGGACATCGTCACCCGGCCGCCCCGGCGGGCCGCCCCGCCGATCCCGGACGGGGAGCTGGCGCTCGAGCCGCCGCCGGCTGTCCGCGGCGGCGGGCGGTGTCCGGTGGCAGCAGTGGCTCTCCTTCCTGCCGATGCTCGCCGGGACCTTGGCGACGGCGTTGATGTTCGGTGGCCGCGAAGGCGGCAGCTCCTACACCTACGTGGTCGGCGGCATCTTCGGCCTGTCCACCCTGGGCATGCTCCTGCTCAACGTCGGCGGCGCGGCGGGCCGCCGGGCCGACACCGCGCAGGCCCGCCGGGACTACCTGCGCTACCTGGCCGGGGTGCGTGCGCGGGTCCGCGCGATCGTCGCCGACCAGCGGGAGGCGCTGGCCTACCGCAATCCGGAGCCGGTGGCGCTGTGGTCCGAGGCGATCGGCGACCGGGTCTGGGAACGGCGGGCCACCGACGCGGACTTCGCGGTGATCCGCGTCGGCGTCGGCGCCGCAGTCCCTGGCCACCGCACTGGTCGCGCCGGTGATCGAGCCGACCGTCGATCTGGAGCCGGTCACCGCGGCGGCGCTGCGCCGCTTCCTCGACACGTATGCGGTCGTACCGGACCTGCCGATCTCACTGGCGTTGCGCGCCTTCGCCCGGATCGTGGTCCGAAGCGAGCACGATCGGGGCGCAGACGTGCCCGGGCCCTCGTCCGCGCCATCATCGGCCAGCTCGCCACATTCCATGCGACCGGACGACCTGGTCATCGCCGCGTGCGTGGCGGCCGAGCGCCGGCCGCGATTGGGAATGGCTCAAGTGGCTGCCGCATGCCCTGCATCCGACTCGCGTCGACGCGGTCGGCCCGCGCCGACTGTCCGCCGGGAGCCTGGGCGACCTGGACGAGCTGCTCGACGATCTGCTCGGCGCCCGGGGCCGGTTCACCTCGCCCCCGACCGGGCGCGGCGACCCAGCCATCGGCCGCGCCACACGTCATCGTCCTGCTCGACGCCCCGGTCCGTAGCGGTGACGCCACCACCCGACTCGGTGGCAGCGGCGGGTTGGCCGACGTCACCGTGCTCGAGCTGGACGGCCCGGCCCGCGTAGCGGATCGCCACACGATCCACCTGGGCATAACCGCCGACGGGGAACTGACCGGGTCCACCGTGGACAGTGAGGCGATCCTCGGTCGACCCGACCAGCTGGGACCGGCCGACGCCGAAGGGCTGGCCCGGCGGCTGGCCCGGCTGCGCCTGTCCCCGACGGTACGGACGCAGGCGCCACTCGCCGCCGACCGCGACCTCGGCGAGCTACTCGGTGTCGGCGACCTGGCTGAGGCCGAGGTGAGCCAGCTGTGGTCGCCACGGGCGGCACACGACGCGCTGCGCATCGCCGATCGGTACCGGCCCGGACGGCGACCGGGTCGACCTGGACATCAAGGAGGCCGCACAGGACGGCATGGGACCTCATGGACTGGTCGTCGGCGCGACCGGCTCGGGGAAGTCCGAGCTGCTGCGTACCCTCGTGCTCGGGCTGGCCGCGACCCACTCGTCGGAGATGCTCAATGTGGTTCTCGTCGACTTCAAGGGCGGCGCCACCTTCGCCAGCCTGGACCGCCTGCCGCACACGTCGGCCGTCATCACCAACCTGGCCGACGAACTTCCGCTGGTCGATCGGATGAACGACGCCCTGGCCGGTGAGCTCACCCGCCGCCAGGAGCTCCTCCGGCAGGCCGGCAACCTCGCCTCACAGCGGGAGTACGAGCGGGCCAGGGCGACCCGGCCGGAGCTGGCGCCGCTTCCGGTACTGCTGCTGGTCTGCGACGAGTTCACCGAGCTGTTGACGGCCAAGCCCGACTTCATCGACCTGTTCCTCCAGATCGGGCGGGTCGGCCGGTCCCTGGGCGTGCACCTGTTGCTGGCCACCCAGCGGCTGGAAGAGGGACGGCTGCGCGGGCTCGAGTCGAACCTGTCCTACAAGATCGCGCTACGGACGTTCACCGCGACGGAGTCCCGGATCGCGCTCGGCGTCTCCGACGCGGCCGAGCTGCCGTCCTCGCCCGGGCACGGGTACCTCAAGGTCGGCACCGAGGCAGCTGCGGCGGTTCAAGGCCGCGTACGTCTCCGGACCGTACACGCCGCCCACGCCGACCCGACCGCGGCGGGCCAGCACATCCTGCCGTACCCGATCGGGTACGTGCCATCGCCCGACATGCCGGCCGCCCCGACGATGCCCGGCGAACGGGCGCCGTCACTGATGGAGGTGATCATCGGCCGGCTGTGCGGCCAGGGCCCACCCGCACATCAGGTCTGGCTGCCGCCGCTGGCCGACCCGCCGGCGATCGACACCCTCCTCGGTGGCCTGGTCCGCGACCCCGATCGGGGAGTGACCACCGGCCGACCCCGCCGCTGCGCGGCAGCCTGCGGGTGCCGGTCGCCACTGCTCGACAAACCGTTCGAGCAGCGACGCGACACGGCGCTGGCTCGACCTGTCCGGGGCGGCCGGACATGTCGCGATCGTGGGTAACCCGCAGAGCGGCAAGTCGACCGCGGTACGCACGCTGATCACCGCGCTGGCGCTCACCCACACCCCGACCGAGGTTCAGCTCTACTGCCTCGACTTCGGCGGCGGGTCGCTGGCGACGCTGCGCGACCTGCCCCATGTCGGCGGTGTCTTCGGCCGGCTCGAACCGGCCGGCGGTCCGCCGGACCGTCGGCGAGATCGCCACTCTGCTGGCCGACCGGGAGCGCCGCTTCACCGCTCGCGGCATCGACTCGATGTCCACGTTCCGGCGCCTGCGCCGACCCTCCGATCTGGACGCCACCATGGCCGTGCCGGAGGACGGATTCGGCGACGTGTTCCTGGTTGTCGATGGCTGGGCGACGCCTGCGCAGCGACTTCGACGACCTCGAGCCGGTGCTGGCCGACATCGCCACCCGCGGGCTGAGTTACGGCGATCCATCTCGTCGCCACCGCCACCCGGTGGGGCGACTTCCGGGCCGCGCGTCAAGGACCTGTTCGGCTCCCGGCTCGAGCTGCGCCTGGGCGACCCGGCCGACTCCCAGGTCAACCGCCGGGTGGCGGCGAACGTCCCGCCGGCGCACCCCGGGCGCGGACTGTGGCCCGACGGGCTGCACGTGCTGACCGCGCTGCCACAGGCGGCGGGCCATCCGGCGGCTGCAGCTGTACGCCGGTGTCGGGCGCGGCCTGGCCCGGACCGCGGGCGCCCGCGGTACGGATGCTGCCCGAGCCGGCTGCCGTACGCGGCCCTGCTCGGCCGGCGGCGAGGAGGCTGACCGGTGCCGGTCGGGACCGGGCCTCGAGCTGCCCCTCGGCATCGCCGAGGCCGACCTGCGCCCGGTTCTGGTGGACTTCGCCACGAGCCCGCACCTGGTGGCGTTCGGCGACCGCGAGTGCGGCAAGTCGACCCTGCTGCGCAGCCTGGCCGAGTCGATCACCCGGCGGTTCACCCCGGAGCAGGCCCGCATCGTCGTCGATCGACTACCGGCGTAGCCTGCTCGGCGCGGTGACGACCGACCACCTGATCGGCTACGGCAGCGGCGCCGAGACCGCCGGCGCCGCTCTCGAGTCGGTCGCGGCCTACATGGACAAGCGCCGTCCCGGCCCCGACGTCACGCCCGCACCAGTTGCGCGACCGGTCCTGGTGGAGCGGACCGGAGTGCTTCGTGCTGGTCGACGACTACGACCTGGTCACGGCCGGCCCGACGAACCCGGTCGCGCCGCTGCTGGAGTACCTGTCCCAGGCCCGCGACGTCGGGCTGCACCTGGTCCTCACCCGGCGGGCCGGTGGCGCCGGCCGGGCCATGTTCGAGCCGATCCTGCAGCGGCTGCGCGAGCTGGGCTACACCGGGTCTGGTCATGGCCGGCGATCGGGACGAGGGTGCCCTTGTCGGCAATCGTCCGGCCTGGTCCGCAGCCGCCCGGGCGGGGCTTGGCTGGTCACCCGCCGCGACGGAACCCGCGCTCGTCCAGCTCGCCCAACCTGCCGCCTACGAGTCCCGTGAGGCGCGCGATCGGCCGGCGCTGCCTCGCGCTGCGCACGACCACTAGGCGCAGGACTCGGTGCCGACGGCGGCCGTCCGATCGCTTGCCACGCTGGCGATCGGGCGCGTCGGCCTCCTTGGCGGTCAGCGCGAACCCGGTCTCCTCGTCGTCGAGGGCGGCCGCGAAGACGACCCCGAGCAGTCGGCCGCTGGCAGTCGAGCAGCGGGCCGCCGGAGTTGCCGCTCCGCACCGTGGCGCGGATCGTGTAGACCTCGCGGACGACGGTGTGCGACTCGTAGATGTCCGGCCCGGTGACATCGCGGCGTCGCGGACCCGGGCCGACGTCGGGGTGAACGGCCCGTTGAGCGGGTAGCCGAGCACGATCGCGTCGTCGCCGGTCTGTCGCCTCCGCGTCGGCCCAGGTCATCGCCGGCGCGTCCAGGCTCGGGACGTAGACGACGGCCAGGTCCACCTCGGGGTCGTACCAGACGACCCGGCCGCTGTACGTCTGCGCCGCCGAGCGCGACCGCGAGGCTGCCCTCGGTCCCGGCGACGACGTGCGCGTTGGTCATCACGTGATGCGGCGGAGATCACGAACCCGGAGCCCTCGATCTGGCGTCGGCAGGACGGCGCGTTTCCGGTGATCTTCACGACCGAGCCGGCGGCGCGGTCCGGACGACCGCCGAGCCGGCCAGCGCCGGGTCGGGCGCGGCGACGCTCGCGTGCGCGCGTCGGGGTCAGGTCGCCGAACACGTTCGGGAAGTCGCCGTTGGCGATGGTGTCGCGCAGGCCGTTGTAGAGCACCCGGGCGCCGTTGGGCATGACCGCGTCGACGCGCGCCCAGGATCGCGCTGTTGCGTACCGACCGGGACAGGGCCGGGAACTGGGACGAGGCCAGCGGGCCGGCCACCATCCAGGCGACGAGCAGCAGCGCCAGGACCGACACGAACACGCCGCCGACGTCGTCGGCCCGGCTGGCCGCCTGCCGACTTGATCGACAGGCGCACGCGGTGCCGGACCCAGGCGGCGCCGGTCTGCCCGAGCAGGGCGAGCCCGAACACCAGCCCGACCGAGACGAGCACCCGCACCAGCGGGTCCGGTCATCCCGCCGACGACGTGCGGGCGCGAGCTGCAGCCCGACCAGCGCGCCGCCGAAGAACCCGACGAACGACAGCGCACCGACCGACGAAACCCTGCCGATATCCGTTCAATGCCGAACATGACGATCAGTACGAGCAGGACGAGGTCGACAAGGCTGCCGCGCACCCCGCCAGGGTACGGGCGCGCGACCACCAGCCGCCCAACTGACACGTCACGCAGTCAGTGGAACCGCGTGCGGTCAGCCGACACGGGCGGCAGGCCGCCGTACCCGGCTCTCGTCCCACGGCTGAGCCCAGCCGCCCAGCTCGAGCAGGGTGGTGATGACGCCGGCGGTGAAGCCCCAGACGAGCAGCCCGCGCACGCTCGAACGCCGGGCCCGATGTATCCGCTCGGATGGCGTACCCGCACCCGGTTGGCCGGGTCGACCAGCTCCCGGATCGGCAGGCGCTGCACCCGCGGCCACCTCGGCCAGGTCAACCGGCGACACCGGATGAGGCTCGTGCCACCAGGCCAGCACCGGGGTGACCACGTAGCCGCTGACCGGGATCCACAGCCGGGGCAGCGTGGCCACCACCGTCACCGAGGCCGGGTCCAGCCCTACCTCCTCGTTGCGCCTCCCGCAGCGCGGTGGCCGTCATGTCGATGTCGTCCGGGTCGCAGCCCCACCCGGGAAAGCCGGTTGGCCGGCATGGTTGCGCAGGGTGGCCGCCCGCTGCAGGACGCAGGAGGTCCGGGCCGGTGCCGGGCTGCTCGCCCAGCAGGACCAGTACGGCCGAGCGTCGGCCGCCGACCGGGGTGGGCCAGCGGATGAAGTCGGACCTGCGGGCGACCACGGCTCGACTGGCCAGCGGCTCCCACCACGCCGGCAGGTCGGTCACGACGTGATCCCGAGATGCCGGGCGACCAGATCGTCCAATGTGGACTCCGGTCAGAGCCCCGCTGAGGTCCTGCTGTCGGACAACGCCGGTCGCGTCGACGAACAGGGTTACCGGGAGCGCCTGAGGGCAGCAAGCCGACAGCAGCCGTCCGTCCGGGTCGAAGACCACCGGGTAGGAGACCCCGAAGTCGGTGCCGGCCGAAGCAGCCGCGTCGCGCCGGTCCAGCGTGTCGACGCCGATCACGACGCAGCTGCCCCGCGTGTGCGGTGGCGAAGCGCTGCAGCGCCGGCATCTCGTGCCGGCACGGCCCGCAGGTCGACGACCAAAAATTGATCACGGCCGGCCGGCCGAGCCGGGCGAGGTCGAGCAGAGCGCCGCCGGTGAAGCAGGGCAGGCTCATCGACGGAAGCGGTACTCCAGCAGCCGAAGACGCCCGGCCTGCGAGCGGTCCGCAGGCACCGACGCGACCGGGCACGCGGCGAACGGGCGAGGCGATGGACGGGCCGGTGCGCATCCGGCGTGTCTCCGCGCCCGCCCGAGCAGCCGGGCAGGGCAGCGAGGGCGGCCGACGACGACAGCCGCCACCAGGCCCGACGGATCATGCGCGACCTGCGCCTTGCGCGACGATCTCCGCCGCCCGCGGGCCCTTCACCAGCGCGGCCGCGATCTTCGGGTCGGTCGGGCCGGTGCCGTAGGCCGGGCAGTCCCGGGCGAGCGAGCAGGCGCCGCAGGCCGGCTTGCGCGCGTGGCAGACCCGCCGCCCGTGGAAGATCACGCGGTGCGACAGCATCGTCCAGTCCCGCCGCTCGATGAGTGACCCGACCGCGTGCTCGATCTTGACCGGGTCCTTCTCGGTGGTCCACTGCCACCGGCCGACCAGTCGCTGAAAGTGGGTGTCGACCGTGATGCCCGGGTACGCCGAATGCGTTGCCCGAGAATGACGTTGGCCGTCTTGCGGCCGATGCCGGGCAGCGAATCCAGGTCGGCCATCCTCGCCGGCACCTCGCCGCCGTAACGCTCAACCAGGGCCTGACCGAGCTTGATCAACGAATCGGTCTTGTTCCGGAAGAACCCGGTGGACTTGATCTCCGCCTCCAGCTAGGCCCGGTCGGCACCGGCGTAGTCAGCGGCCGTCCGGTACCGGGCGAACAGCTTCGGGGTGACCTCGTTCACCGTCCGGTCGGTCGACTGGGCCGACAGGATGGTCGCGACCGCCAGCTGGAACGGATCGGTGAAGTCGAGCTCACAGTGGGCGTCCGGGTGGATCAGCGCGAGCTCACGGGCCATCCTGCGCGCTCGTCGCTTTCGCCCAAGATCCGTCTCGACGAACACCCTGCCCGCGACCGTCACGCCTTCAAGCTACCGCCCGGGTCTGACAGCGCAGCGCTCAGGACGTGGGTGGTGTGATGGCGCCGTCGGTGCGGGAGATCCGTGCCGCGGTCGAGCCGAAGTCACTCGTGGAGAGTCCGTCGACGAAGGCGAGCGCGCGCTTGTCCGAGTCGGGTGACGGGAGGCCACCCTTGACCATCTCGGTCGGGACCAGCGTGCCACCGGCCCAGGTGCCGTCCTTGTGCAGCGTCACCCGCAGTACCCCGCCGACCCCCAGGTATCCGCTCGAGCTGAGCACCCCGTACCCGCAGAAGTTGCCCAGGCTGTAGGCGATCAGCCGGCCCTTGTAGAACTCCATCCCGCGCATGATGTGCGGGCCATGCCCGAAGACGACATCCGCGCCCGCGTCGATCACGGCGTGGGTGAAGCCGATCTCATCCCCGCGGTCCTCGCCGAAGAAGATCTCGTGACCCGGCTTCACATGCGACTTGTCCGCGCCCTCGGCTCCCGCCTGCATCTGGACCACGACGATGTCCGCGTTACCGGCCGCCTTGCGGACCATGGCGGTGGCCGCGGACAGGTTGTTGAGGTTGGCGCCCCAGCTGTAGACCGAGAAACCCAGGACGGCCACCTTGACGCCCTTGACGGTCTCGTACGTGATCTCGTTCGGAGCGCCGGTGTGCCGGATGCCGACCGCCTCCAGCGCCGAGCGCGTGCTGGAAAGGCCGGCCGAGCCCATGTCGTTGGTGTGGTTGTTGGCCAGATTCATGACCTGGAATCCCGCATCGCGCAGGTGGTTCGCGTACGACGGTGGCAGGTAGAACTGGAAGCACTCCGGGTCCGGCACCGGGGTGGGGCTCGGGTTGCCCGGCGACGGTGACGGCGTGACCATGCCGCATTTGCGGCTACCGGTGTCCCCGGTCAGCGGGGTTTCCAGGTTGCCCATCGTCAGATCGCTGGCCAACGCGGTCCGGACCGGGGCGAACATCGCCTTGCCGCCATTGGGCGGAAGGTGGTTGGGCTGGGTACCCATGATCACGTCGCCGACTCCGGAGAGCGTGATCGTGTCGGTCACGACCGGGGGCGCGGCGCCGGCTGACGCGGACGGCCTCGGGCCAGGGGAGGACGAACCGCCGGGCTGCCAGCTCGACCTGGTCTTGCCGGGGTTGAACAAGGCGGACGTCGCCGCGGCCGACAGGACAGCGATGAGGACCAGGACGACCCCGGCCGCGATGGCGATCATCAGCGGCCGGCGGTCCCACGGCGCGATCTCGCCGACATCGTCGTCGGGGATCACGACGTTCTGCCACGACGGTCCCGCCGGCGTCGGCGCCGGATCCACGAAGCGCGGCGCGGCGGGAGCGGCCGGAGCTCCCGCGGCCGGTACGGGTGGCGGGGGTCGCTCACCGCCGGGCGCGGGTTCAGCCGGCGCCATGGAGGCGATCTGTATACCCAGATCGGCCGGCGGGGGCTCGTTGAGGCCGGTGGTGCCACCGGGCAACGCGTCATGCGGGCCCGCGGGGGCATCCGCGGCGGGCCCGAGGCCGAACGACTCGGGAACCGGGAACGGTTCCACCGGCGCGGCGGTAGCTGGGATGGACGCGCGGCCGGTGAACGCGGGGGACTCAGCGAGCGGCAGCGGATCGGGCTCGGCGGCGGCGATCGGCGGGGACCCGGGCTCGTGCGGCCACAGGTCGGGTATCTGAGCCGCCGAGCCGTAACCCGATTCCCCGTACCCGTTCGGCCCGTACCCGTTGGCCCCGTACCCGTTCGGCCCGTACCCGTTGGCCCCGTATTCGTTCGGCCAGTACCCGTTCGGCCCGTATTCGGCGAAGCCGGTGCCGGCGCGCTCGCCCGGCTGCGGGTCCGGCGCGTACGTCCCAGACCACAGTCCGGTGTCGGCATCCGGTCGGCCGGGCACCGACCCGGGCTCGGCGTAGAGCGCCTCACTGACCGGTTCGGGCGAGATGTCCGGCCATGGCGGATCAGACCAGTGCGGCCCGGCCACCTCGGCTGGCTGGTCACCCGCCATCAGCGGGTCCTCCGGCAGCCGGGGATGGGACAGCGCCGCCGGAGCCGGCCCGTCGCCTGCATCCGGTGCGCGCCGGGTACCCCGGTACCCGGCCGGCGCCCTGGGCTCGCCGTACGCCGGTCCCGGTTCGCCGTACGGGTGTGTGGCCCGACCCACCGACGGTGACGTTGGGGGTGCCGCGGACGCGTCGTCCGGGGAGGGCGTGTCGTCCGGCGCGGGGGTGTCGCGCGGAGTGCCGTACAGCGTCACAACAGAGTTCCATCGCAGAGGGGTGGGCATGCGCCCCGCCGAGGCTATCGGATCGCCCACATCACGGTGAAGTCCGGCGGGTCGTCGCGGCTCCCAGCCATTGTTGCGTGCCGGCGTGGACGGCGGCGTAGACCGCGCGAGCGAGCCGCGCGCCCCACAGCGAGCGAGGCCCGCCGTGCGCTTCGAGCGGGACCAGAGAGGGCGCATGCGACAAAGACCGCATCGCTTCCGGTACCCGTCGCATCCACGCCATGGTCCCATAACGCCTGTGTCTTGGCCTCGGTCGCGGAAACGACGGTGTTCACCAGTGCCGACTCAGTGAGGGCGGCGGGCACGCCGGACGATCAGTTGATCGTGCCGGGGCGCAGTTCGACGGATATCGCCATCTGGGGCCGCGGCCCGCGTGGGGTGCGCCAGCCCGACCGTCGCGTCGGCCACACCCCGCCGTCATCACGAGCACATGCGTGGTACGTCCACAGCGGTCAACATCCCGACGCCCGGTCCGGTAAGCCCTAGCCCGCCGGGCGAGCTCTAGCAGATGCTCTTCCGGGTCGACCCGGGAATACGACGAATCGACGGTCGCGTTGATCAACCCAGTTGCGGGGACCGAGCCCGCCCCCGAGCGGACCAGTAGCAGATACCGAGCACCGGGTCGGGAAATCGCCAAACCAGTATGGGCAGTCGCCGACCAGACTCGTTACGATGATCAATAGCAGGATACGGGTGGGCACGTTAGTGCAGCCTACGCAGTTGCCGGGGTACCGCCCGATTCCCACCCCCCTGTGCCTAGACTTGCGGTGAAGTCCGGCTGTCGACCGGATTTCTCTCAGACAGAAGGTGGGCGATGGACGAGGTACTGGCCCGCAGCGGGATATTCCAGGGCGTCGATCACGACGCGGCCGAGGCGCTCGCCAAGGAGATGGAGACCATCGACGCCCGCAAGGGCGAGGTCGTCTTCAGCGAGGGCGAGCCCGGCGACAGCCTCTACATCGTGCTCAGCGGCAAGATCAAGGTCGGTCGGCGGGCCGCTGACGGCCGGCAGAACCTGATCGCGGTGATGGGCCCGTCCGACATGGTCGGCGAGCTCTCCCTGTTCGACCCGGGCCCGCGCACCGCGACCGCGACCGCGGTGGTCGACACCCGGCTGGCCCGGCTGCGCAAGCAGGCCCTGCGCCCCTGGCTGACCAACCGCCCGGAGATCGCCGAGCAGCTGCTGCGCGTGCTGGCCCGCCGGCTGCGCCGCACCAACGACGCGCTGGCCGACCTGATCTTCACCGACGTACCCGGCCGGGTGGCCAAGAACCTGCTGCAGATGGCCGGCCGCTTCGGCACCCGCGACGGCGGCGTCCTGCGGGTGACCCACGACCTCACCCAGGAGGAGCTGGCCCAGCTGGTCGGCGCCTCCCGGGAGACCGTCAACAAGGCGCTGGCCGACTTCGCCTCCCGCGGCTGGCTGCGCCTGGACGGCAAGTCCGTGATCATCCTCGACCCCGAGCGGCTGGCCCGCCGCGCCGCGCGTCTGACTCATCCGCGA
This sequence comes from uncultured Actinomycetota bacterium, assembly GCA_963803345.1. Taxonomy (GTDB): domain Bacteria; phylum Actinomycetota; class Actinomycetes; order Mycobacteriales; family Micromonosporaceae; genus CAWDLX01. The sequence continues at coordinate 47,177 of CAWDLX010000020.1, read as the reverse complement.
GCGGCAACCTCGGGCTCACTGAGCGTGGCTAGCCGCAAAACATGCAGGCTTGACTGTTTGTTTGCCGGGAGCAGGCTGGGCGAGCGTGAGCGCGCCCGGCCGGTACGCCGCAGCAGGAGCGCAGCCGCGCCACCCAGCGCGGCTGCTCGACGCGACGGTCGACTGCCTGGTCGAGTACGGCTGGGCCGGCACGACCACCACCCTGGTCGCCGAACGGGCCGGCGTCTCCCGGGGAGCCCAGCTGCACCACTACCCGACCAAGGCGGCGCTGGTGCTGGCGGCCGTCAGCCACCTGTGCGAGCGGCGGGCGGAGGAGATCCGGGCCGAGGCGGCCGCCGTGCGCGCGCAGCCGGCCGCCGAGCCGGGTGGACCGGGTGGTCGATCTGCTCGCCGCGGCGTTCACCGGCCCGCTGTTCGCCGCCGCGCTCGAGCTGTGGGTGGCCGCCCGCACCGACGCCGACGCTGCGCCGGGCGCTGGTACCGCTGGAGGCCCGGGTCGGGCGGGAGATGCACCGGCTGGCCGTCGACCTGCTCGGCGCGGACGAGCGCCGACCCGGCGTACGCCCGGCGGTGCAGGCGACGCTGGACCTGCTCCGCGGGCTCGGCGTGGCCAACCTGCTCGGCGATGACACGCGCCCGCCGCGACGGCATTCTCGCCGCGTGGAAGCGGCAACTCGTCGAGCAGCTCAGCTGAGGAGGATGTCCATGGTGGACGTTGCCGAAGTGCTCGCCGATCTGGCGGCCGAGTCGTCCGAGCGTGGACGCTCTCGTGGCCGACCTGCCGGCCGCCGGCTGGCGGAGCCGACACCCGGCCGCCGGCTGGACGATCGCCCATCAGATCGCCCACCTGGCCTGGACCGATCAGGCGGCGCATCACTGGCCATCACCGATCCGGCGGCGTTCACCGTCCACGTCGCACAGGCCGCGGCCAGCGCGTCGGGACCTTCGTCGACGACGGTGCGCAGCGAGTTCCTCGACGAAGCCGCCCGCCCTGCTGCAACGCTGGCGGGCCGGACGGGCCGAGCTGGCCGGCGCTGATCGGCGCGCCTGGCCCCCGGTACGCAAGCGTTGCCTGGTACGCGACCGCCGATGACACCGGTCTCGCTGGCGACCGCCCGGCTCATGGAGACCTGGGCGCACGGCCTCGACGTCGCCGACGCGCTCGGCGTGACCCGCGAGCCGACGGCGCGCCTGCGCCATATCGCGTACCTCGGCCACCGCACGCTCGGGTTCGCCTTCCTGGCCCACGGCCGGCCAGCCCCGGATGCGCCGGTCCGGGTCGCCCTGGACGCGCCCGACGGTTCACGGTGGACATTCGGCCCACCGGACGCGCCACGACGCGTCACCGGGCCCGCGCTGGACTTCTGCCTTCTGGTCACCCAGCGCCGGCACCGCGAACGACCTCACCCTGACCGCCACCGGACCGGTCGCCGACGAATGGCTCGACGTGGCGCAGGCGTTCGCCGGGCCGCCCGGCATCGGACGGGAGCCGCGGTCGAGCGGCATGACAGCGGATCGGCAACGCTTCCGGCTTCTACGGCGACCGGTTCGTCGCCTGGGAGGAGATGCTCACCGGCGGCCCGCTGGACGTGCTCACCGGCGACTACCTGGCCGAACTGACCATGCTCATCCTCGGCCGCGACCGGATGCGCGACCCGTCCCTCGGGTACGCCCGCACCTTTCTCCGCCAGATGCGTGACTGCCTCGCCGTGGCGGTCGAGCGGGGCGTCAAGGTGGTCACCAACGCGGGCGGGCTGAACCCGGCCGGGCTGGCCCGGGCCATGCGCGCCCTGGCCGACGAGCTGCGTCTCACCGTCCATATCGGACACGTCGAGGGGGACGCCGTGAGCCGGCCCGGCGCGTTGACGGCCAACGCCTATCTGGGCGCGTTCGGGATCGCGGAATGCCTGCGCGCCGGCGCCGATGTGGTCGTCACCGGACGGGTCACCGACGCGTCCCTGGTGGTCGGCCCGGCCATCGCCCACTTCGGCTGGACGCCGCGGCGACCTCGACGCACTGGCCGGCGCGACCGTGGCCGGACACGTCATCGAATGCGGCGCCCAGGCGACCGGCGGCAACTTCTCGTTCTTCACCGAACTGCCCGACCGCGGCCGCCGACCCGGATTCCCGATCGCCGAGGTCGCCGCCGACGGCGACGCTGTCATCACCAAGCACCCAGGCACCGGCGGAGCGGTCACCGTGGAAACGGTCACCGCCCAGTTGCTCTATGAGATCGGCGCTCCGCAGTACCTGGGCCCGGACGTGACGGCCCGGTTCGACACGATCCAGCTCGGCCCGGACGGCCCCGACCGGGTGCGGGTGCACGGGGTACGGGGAGAGCCACCGCCCGGCACACGTCAAGGTCGGCGTCAACACGCTCGGCGGCTTCCGCAATGCGATGTCGTTCGTCCTCTGTGGACTCGACATCGAGGCGAAGGCCGACCTCGTCCGCGATCAGCTGGAAGCGGCCGTCGGCCCGGACGGGCTGACCTGGCGGTTGGCCCGGACCGACCACGACGACGCGACCACCGAGGAAGCGGCCAGCGCTCTGCTGACGGTACACATCCAGGACCCCGACGCGAAGCGGGCCGGCCGGGCGTTCTCGCAGGCCGCGGTCGAGCTCGCCCTGGCGTCCTACCCGGGCTGCACGCTGACCACGCAGCCCGGCGACGCGAGCCCGTACGGCGTGTTCACCGCCGAGTACCTCCCACAGTCCGATGTGGAGCATGTCGCGGTGCTCCCGGACGGCACCCGGCGTGCCGTCGCCCCGCCCGACCGTACCGGTAGCTTCACCGACGCCCCCGCCGCCCGGTGCCATCGACCGACCCCAGCCCGGCCGGCCCGACCCGCCGGGCTCCGCTGGGGTCAGTGGTCGGGGCGCGCTCGGGCGACAAGGGCGGCGACGCCAACATCGGGGTCTGGGCGCGCACCGACGACGGCTGGGCGTGGCTGCGTGGCTTCCTCACCGCCCATCGCCTGCGTGAGCTGCTGCCCGAGTGCGCCGGGCTGGCGGTCGACCGGTACGAACTGGCCAACCTGCGGGCGCTCAACTTCGTCGTCCACGGCCTGCTCGGTCAGGGCGTGGCCGCCTCCACCCGGTTCGACCCGCAGGCCAAGGCGGTCGGCGAGTGGCTGCGTTCGCGCGACGTGGACATCCCGGAGGCGCTGTTGTGAAGTGAGCTCCGGGACCTCGCTCGTCGCTTCTCCGTACCGGGAGATCGTGCCGCACCTGGCCGCGTGGGAGGATGCCGGCGAGGTACCCCGCGTCGTTGCACGCAGGGCGGCCGCGGGTTCGGTCTGCTCGGCATCGGGCATCCCGGAGAGCGGTCGGCGGGCGAGGGTGGCGACCTCCTCGACTCGGCCGCTGTCACCGAGGAGTTCATCCTCGCCGGCGGCTCGTCCGGGCTCATCGCGGCCCTGTTCACCCACGGCATCGCCCTCCCGCACATCGAGGCCAGTGGACAGGCCGACCTGATCGACCGGTACGTGCGGCCGACCCTGGCCGGCGATCTCATCGGCTGCCTGGCCGTGACCGAGCCGGGCGGCGGCTCCGATGTGGCGGCCATCCGGACAGCCGCCCGGCGCGACGGCGACCACTACGTGGTCAACGGGGCGAAGACGTACATCACCAGCGGGGTACGGGCCGACTTCATCACCGCCGCCGTGCGTACCGGCCGGATCCGGGCACGAGGGCGTCTCCCTGCTCGTCATCGACAAGAGCCACCCCGGGTGTACAGGTCAGCCCGCCGCTGCGCAAACTCGGCTGGCACTGCTCGGACACCGCCGAGCTGTCCTTCATGGACGTACGGGTGCCGGCCGACCACCTGGTCGGCGCCGAGGGCACCGGCTTCCGGCAGATCATGCGCCACTTCGCCAGCGAACGCGTCTCGATGGCGATCCAGGCCTGCGCCATCGCCCAGCGCTGCGTCGACCTGACCATGCGCTGGTGCCGCGAGCGCGAGACGTTCGGCGCGCCGCTGGCCAGCCGGCAGATCGTGCGGCACCGGCTGGCCGAGATGGCCCGGGTGACCACGGTCGCCCGCACGTACGTCTGGTCGTTGGCTGCCGCGGTTCGCCCGGCGGCGAGCGGCTCCACCCTGACTCGAGGTCGCGATGGCCAAGAACACGGCGGTGGCCGCCTGCGACGAGGTGGTCGACGCCGCCGTCCAGCTGCACGGCGGGGCCGGCTACCTGCGCGACTCCGAAGTGGAGCGTCACTACCGGGACGCCCGGATCATGGGAATCGGCGGCGGCACCACGGAGATCATGAACGAGATCATCGCGAAGGGTCTGCTCGATGCCGGCACTGCCTAGCGTCTGGACCCGACTCCGGATTGCGACCGCCAACCGCGCCGCCATGCTGGACCGGCTCGCCGAGCTGGACGCCGCGCTCGACCAGGCCCGGGCCGGCGGCGGCGAGCGGTACGTACAGCGCCACCACGAGCGCGGCAAGCTGCTGGCCCGGGAACGCATCGAGCTGCTGGTCGACCCGGACGCCCCGTTCCTGGAGCTGACGCCGGTGGCCGGCGTACGGCACGGACTTCCCGGTCGGGGCCAGCGTGGTCACCGGCATCGGGATCGTCCACGGCGTCCCCGTGCCTGATCATCGCGAACGACCCGACGGTCCGCGGCGGCTCGGTCAACCCGAACACGCTGCGCAAGACCCAGCGGGCCCACGACATCGCGCTGGCCAACCGGCTGCCGATGATCAACCTGGTCGAGTCGGGCGGTGCCGACCTGCCCACCCAGGCCGAGATCTTCATCCCGGGCGGGCGCGGCGTTCCGCGATCTGACCCGTCTCTCGGCGGCCGGCATCCCGACCATCGCGGTGGTGTTCGGAAACGCCACCGCCGGCGGGGCGTACGTGCCGGGCATGTCCGACTACACGATCATGGTCAGGGAACGGGCGGCGGTCTACCTGGGCGGGCCGCCGCTGGTGAAGATGGCCACCGGCGAGGAGACCGACGACGAGTCCCTCGGCGGCGCGACCATGCACGCCACCACGTCCGGCCTGGCCGACTACGTGGCCGGCGACGAGCGGGACGCCCTCCGCCTGGCCCGGCGCGTCATCGCCCGCGTCGGACCGACCAGCCGCCACTCACCGGCCGGCCGGCCCGACCCGGATGCGGCAACCCCCCGCTACGATCCCGGCCGAGGAGCTGCTCGGCATCGCCAGCGCCGATCTGCGGGTGCCCTACGACCCGCGGGAGGTGCTGGCCCGGGTCGTCGACGGCTCCGACTTCGACGAGTTCAAGCCCGCCTACGGCACAGCTCTGGTCACCGGCTGGGCCGAGCTGCACGGCTACCCGCTGGGCATCCTCGCCAACGCCCGCGGCGTGCTTGTTCTCCGAGGAGGCCCAGAAGGCGACCCAGTTCATCCAGCTGGCCAACGCGGCCGACATTCCGCTGCTGTTCCTGCAGAACACCACCGGCTACATGGTCGGTACGCGAGTACGAGCAGCGGCGGCATCATCAAGCACGGCGCGCTGATGGTCAACGCGGTGTCCAACTCCAGGGTGCCGCACCTGACCGTCAACATCGGCGCGTCCTACGGCGCCGGCAACTACGGCATGTGCGGCCGGGCCTACGAGCCCGCGGTTCCTGTTCGCCTGGCCCAACGCCAAGTCGGCCGTGATGGGGCCGCAGCAGCTGGCCGGCGTGCTGTCCATCGTGGCCAGACGCGCCGGCCCAGGCCGAAGGGCCAGGCCGTACGACGAGGACGCCGACGCCGCCATGCGGGCGATGGTCGAGCAGCAGATCGAGGCGCAGTCGGCGGCGCTGGTCATGTCCGGCCGGCTCTACGACGACGGCGTGATCGACCCGCGCGACACCCGGACCGATTCTCGGCCTGTGCCTGTGGCTGCGTCCACGCGTAGGACCCCGAGCATGCCACCACCCCGGCTTCGGCGTCTTCCGGATGTGAGCCATGATCCGACGCCTGCTGGTGGCCAACCGGGGCGAGATCGCCCGCCGGGTCTTCGCCACCTGCCGGGCGCATGGGGATCGCGACGGTCGCGGTCTACTCCGACGCCGACGCCGACGCGCCGCACGTGGCCGAGGCCGACCTCGCCGTACGGCTGCCGGGGGCCAGCGCGCCCGCCGAGACGTACCTGCGCGGCGACCTGATCGTCGAGGCGGCCCGCCGGTCCGGCGCGGACGCCGTGCACCCCGGCTACGGCTTCCTCGTCCGAGAACGCCGAGTTCGCCGGGGCGGTCATCGATGCCGGGCTGACCTGGGTCGGCCCGCCCGCCGAGGCCATCGCGGCGATGGGCTCCAAAGTGGAGGCCAAGGCGCTGCTGGCCAAGGCCGGCGTGCCGATGCTGCCCGTCCTGGACCGAGGTCGACCAGGTCGACCGACTTCCCGGTGCTGGTCAAGGCCTCCGCCGGCGGCGGCGGCCGGGGCATGCGGGTCGTCCGCGACGCCGGCGATCTGGCCGAGGCGCTGGCCGCGCGCCCGCCGGGAGGCGGCCGCCGCGTTCGGCGACGACACGGTCTTCGCCGAGCGGTACGTCGAGACCGGCCGGCACATCGAGGTGCAGATCTTCGCCGACCGCCACGGCACCGTGGTGGCGCTGGGCGAGCGGGAGTGCTCGATCCAGCGCCGGCACCAGAAGATCGTCGAGGAGACGCCCTCCCCCGCGGTCGACCCCGCGCTGCGGGCAGCGGCTGTTCAGCGCGGCCGAGTCGGCGGCCCGGGCGGTCGGCTACGTCGGCGCCGGCACGGTCGAGTTCCTGCTCGCACCCGGACGGCGAGTTCTACTTCCTGGAGATGAACACCCGGCTGCAGGTGGAGCACCCGGTCACCGAGTGCGTCACCGGGCTGGACCTGGTCCGGCTGCAGCTGCCGGTCGCCGAGGGGCAGCCGCTGCCGGTCGCCGCTGCCGCCGCCGACCACCGGGCACGCCATCGAGGTCCGGCTGTACGCCGAGGATCCGGCGCCGACGACTGGCTGCCCGTCAACCGGGCGTCCTGCATCGCGTTCACGGTGGACGGCCAGATCCAGTTCGCGCCGGCGCCTGGGCTCCGGCTCGACTCCGGGGTCGGGTCGGGCTCGGTGGTCGGCGTGCACTACGACCCGATGCTGGCCAAGGTGATCGCCTGGGCGCCGACCCGGCCGAGGCGGCCCGGCTGCTGGCGGCCGCGCTGCGCCCGGGCCCGGCTGCACGGCGTGGCCACCAACCGGGACCTGCTGGTGCGGGTGCTCGACAGCGACGAGTTCCGGCCGGCGGCACCGACACCGCCTTCCTGGACCGGCACCCCGAGGTGTTCGCGCCGCTTCTGTCCGATGTGGAGGACGCCGGCGGTCGCGCTGGCCGCCGCCCTGGCCGCGGCGGCCGCCGCGCCGGCGCGATGCCGTGTGGCGGTGCGCTGCCGTCGGGCTGGCGCAACGTGCTCATCCGCGCCGCAGCGGGTCCGCTTACGAGGCGCCGTGGGGAGCTGCGAGGTGGACTACCGGCTGGACCGGGCCGGTGCGCTGGTCGATCCCCGCCAGGTGCGTCGCTGATGAGCGCCCGGCCGGACCGGGTCGTCCTCGAGACGGCACGGGCTCACCCGTACCGTTCGCCGTCAGCACGATCGCACGTGGCAGACCTATGTGGACAGCGATGCGGGTCGGTGGTCAGCCTGACCGAGCTCGCCCGGCTGCCGGAGCCGACGCTCGAGCGGCCGGCCGGGTCGCTGGTCGCCCCGATGCCGGGCGCGGTCGGCCGGGTGCCGCGTCGCGGTCGGCCAACCGGTCGCGCGCCGGCGAGCTGCTGCTGACGCTGGAAGCGATGAAGCTGGAACACCCCGTGCACGCGCCCGCGGCCGGCGTCGTCGCCGAGACTGCCGGTCACCGCCGGCGACGCAGGTCGAGGCGGGGGCCGTCCTCGCCGTGGTCACACCCGGAAGGAGAGTCGCCGTGAACTTCGACCCCACCCCCGAACAGGAGCAGCTGCGCGACGCCGTGCGGGCGCTGGGCCGCCGTTACGGCCACGCAGTACTTCGTCGAGAAGGCGAAGTCCGGCGGGCACACCGACGAGCTGTGGGCCGAGGCGGGCAAGCTCGGCTACCTCGGCGTCAACGTCCCGACCGAGTACGGCGGCGGCGGCGGGGGCATCACCGAGCTGGCCATCGTCTGCGAGGAGCTGGCGGCGGCCGGCTGCCCGCTGCTGCTGCTCGTGGTCTCCCCCGCCATCGCCGGCACGATCCTCGCCAAGCACGGCACCCGGAGCAGCGGCAGCGCTTCCTGCCCGGCATCGCCGACGGCACCCAGAAGATCGTCTTCGCCATCACCGAGCCGGAGGCCGGCTCGAACTTCCACCGGCTCTCCACAGTGGCCCGACGCGACGGCGACGACTGGCTCATCAGCGGCCGCAAGTGCTTCATCTCTGGCGTCGACGAGGCCGGCCACGTGCTGGTGGTGGCCCGGACCGCAGGACGCCGCGACCGGCAAGCTCAAGCCGGCGCTGTTCATCGTGCCGACCGACGCCGCCCGGGCTGACGAAGTCCCAGCTGGAGATGGAGATCGTGTCGCCGGAGAACCAGTGGCTGCTCTACCTCGACGACGTCCGGGTGCCGGCGCGACGCGCTGATCGGCGAGTCGCCCGAGGTCGGCCTGCCGGCCCTGTTCGCCGGGCTCAACCCGGAGCGGATCACGGTGGCGGCGATGGGGGCCGGCACCGCCCGGTACGCGCTGGAGCGGGCATCGTCCTACGTGGGCGGTCGCAACGTGTGGGGCCGCCCGATCGGCAGCCACCAGGGCGTGGCCCATCCGCTGGCCCACGCGCAGATCCAGCTCGAGCTGGCCCGGCTGATGGTGGCCAAGGCGGCCGCCCTCTACGACGCCGGCCGCGACCTGGAGGCCGGGGTCGCCGCCAACATGGCCAAGTACGCCACGTCGGACGCGGCCGCGCTGGCGGTCGACACCGCGATCCAGGTGCACGGCGGCAACGGCATGACCACCGAGTACGGCGTGGCCACCCTGCTCGGCGGGGTGCGGGCCGGCCGGATCGCCCCGGTCAGCCGGGAGATGATCCTGAACTTCGTCGCCCAGCACATCCTCGGCCAGGACAAGTCCTACTGATCACTGACGAATCACTGATTGCAGATCGCCGTGGGGAACGAAATGACCGTCGGCCGTCCGTGAGTGGCGGTCTGACAGCCGGCTTCGGTCGGAATCCGGCGCGGGCAGTCAAGATCTATCAGATCGGCGTGGACGCGCAGTTGACTCGACGTTCGCGCAGTTTTCTGATGAATCTTCGCTATCCGGGGGGCTACTGGATCTCGGCGGCCGGGCGCGGTGAGTCGTGGGCCTGGGTCGTGTCGGCCGGTGGCTCGTCGGCCCCGACCGAGCGCGGCAGCGCCATGGTCGGGCCGCCGGATCGCGGTGCACCACCGGCCGGAGCACTCGTCGTCGCAGCAGCCGCCCGCCGTCGGCAGCTGGCGGCGGTCGGCGGTCCCGGATCGTTGGCCATGCCCCTGGCGCAGGATCGCCGTCAGCTCGGGCGCAACGTCGGGCAGGTCGGGCATCGGCTGGGCGAACATGTCCACCAGCGACGCCAAGGTCGGGTTGTAGCCCTCCCGCCATCGCGGCGGCCGGCCCGCGCATCAGCGCGTACAGCGTCGCGCACAGGCCGTACACGTCGGAGGCCGGCACCGGCCGGCCGTGGTGGAACATCTCCGGGGCGGCGTAGGCCGGGCGTCAGCTCGAGCGTGATCGACGACTCGCGGGTCTCCGTCAGCACGGCCAGCCCGAAGTCGGCCAGTGCCGGCTCGCCGAACCGGGTGATCAGGATGTTCGCCGGCTTCACGTCACGGTGCAGCACGCCAAGCGTGTGCGCGTCGGCCAGCGCGTCCGCGATCCGGGCACCGACGTAGCGCGCCTCGGCCCCGTTCAGCGGCCGGTGCTGCATGCGCTCGGCGTAGGTACCCTCGCACAGCTCCATGATCATGTACGGGTGGCCGTCGTCGGTCACCCCGACATCGAACAGGTCCACCACGTGCGGGTGGCTCGACATGCGGCCGGCCGCGCGCGCCTCGCGCAGGAACCGCCGCTGGTCCTTGTCGCTCTCCAGCGTCCGGTTCTCGACCTTGACGGCGACCTCGCGCTCGACGGACACCTGCACCGCCCGGTAGACCGTGGCGTAGCCACCGCGGGCCAGCACGCTCAGGTCGGTCAGCCCAGGCACAGCCGGCATCGGTACCGGTCGGGCAGGCACATCGCTCACGAAAGCACGGTACGCCACCCGCATCGTAGGGGGTGAGTGCCAACTCGACATTTGCGCGGATAACACACGCTTCGTCATCTTGCGCCCCGTGACCGCCGTCACACTGGCCGAGCGTCCACAGTAGACCGCCCGCCGCGCGCGCCGCCCCCGGCCCCGGCATCGCCCGCCCCGCCCCGCGCCGCCCGGCCCCCGGCCCCGGCCCGCCGCCCCCGTTTGTCGGATTCCTGAGTCCTTGGTGCTCGCTCCGCTCGCACGGGCACGAAGCCTAGGCCGAGTGTCCCTGGTCACCCACTTAGCTCGGTCACCAGAGCGTCGGCAGCCGGTCGCTCGCTCAACTGCTGGGTCGCGTACGCCGCCCGCATGGCCCCTGCGGCGACCGCCCGGGCCTGTCCGCGGTGACCGGTTGCGGCCAGCGCGCGGGCCAGGACCAGCGACGCCACCACCCGGCTGCGCACGTCGTCGGCCGGCACCTCGGTCCCCTCGCGGGCGGTCTTCAGCGCCTCCGGTCCGCCCGGCCGGCCGCAAGCAGGGCGTACGCGTAGCCGGCGAAGGCCGGCCCGGCGGGGCAGCAGGACGGCCGGCTCCTCGCACGCGTCGACCACCTCGGCCGAGCCCGGCGCAGCGCGGCGTCGACGTCGCCCTGGGCCAGTCGGGCCATGCCGAGCAGCACGCGCGGCCCGACCCGGGCCGGCGTCGACCACGTCGTGGCCCTTCACACCGCCAGCACGGCCCGCGCGTCCGCCTCGGCGGCCGCCGGCTCGCCGGCTTCGAGCAGTGCGAAGCCGCGGATCGTGCCGGCGATGCCGACCAGCAGCGGGTGCCCGGTCCGCTCGCCGTACTTGCACGCCTCGGAGAGCAGGTCGATCGCGTGCGGCCGCTCGCCCAGCCCGCGGCGACCACGACCCCGCGTACGACCAGCGCCAACCCCCGACCCCAGTCGTCGTTGATCGCGTCGAACTCGCGGTACGCCCGGCGGGCCTCCCGGTCGGCCGAGGCGAGATCGCCCAGCTCGGCGGCGGCGAACGCCTCGACCGCGCGCAGGGTGCCGACCGCCCACCGCTCGCCGACCCGTTCGCCGAACGGCAGGAAGGCGCTGGCCAGCCGGCGGGCTTCGTGCAGCCGCCCGGCCAGCAGCCGGGAGAACGCCGTCGTACCGCGCAGCCAGGCCCGGCCGGATGTGTCGCCCAGCTCGGCGAAGAGCCGGGCCGCCCGGCCGAGGGTGGCGTCGGCGGCGGAGAAGTCCCCCAGAGTCGTCGAGACCCAGGCCAGGTTCTGCAGAGCCCACGCCTCGCCGCGCCGGTCGCCAGCCTCTTCGGCGATGGCCAGGGCCGATTGGAACGCCGCCTGCGCCTCCCGCAGCCGGCCGCGCTGGTAGTCCTCCATGCCGATCCGGCGAAGGATCTCCGCCTGCTCGGTCGGCAGCCTGGCCGTGGTGGCCACCGTCTAGCGCCTCCTGCCAGAGCTGGTCGCCGCGATCGGGTCACCGAGCAACCGGTGCGACCGGCCGGCCAGCAGCAGCGCCCGGGCGCGGCTGGCGGCGTCCACATCGCGACCGGGCGATCACCACCTCGGCGTCCGCCAGCGCCTGGGCCGGCCGTCCCAGCTGGAACATCGCGCTGCCGTGGACGAGCCGGTCGGGCACCGGCATCGTTCCGCCGGCGAGGGCCGCCGCCCGCTCGGCGAGCTGGGCCGACTGGGCCGGCTCGCCGGCCCGGATCGCCCGCCGGGCCAACCGGCTCGAGCGCCGAGACCCCGGCCGGAGCGGCCGAGCGGGCCTCCGCGTCCGGGCGCAGGCTCACCGCGTCGGCCAGTGCGGCCGCCCGCTCGGCCTGGTCGGCGATGAACGCGTCCACCGTGTCCGAGCGTCCAGCCCAGTCCGGTTGCCGGCAGCGTCAGGCCGGCCGCCCACCGGACCAGCCGGGCGTGCCGCTCGGCCAGGTCGGCCTTGCCGACGCCGGCGTAGGCCGCCTCCCGCATCAACGGCGTCGCGAACGTGTACCCGCCCCGGGTGCGCAGCAGCATCCGCCGGCTCAGCAGCTCGTCGATGGCCCGGTCGCAGGTCCACCGACGCCGCCGCCGCTCGCTCGGGTGTCCACTGTGGACGCGTCGGTCGCGCACCGCCTCCAGCGCGGCGGTCGGCACGCTGTCGCCGACCACGGCCGCGTCGCGCAGCACCGCCCGCGGCCCGGGCGGCAGCGCGTCGATGCGGGCGGCCAGCACGGCGGCCAGGTCCCGGCTGAGCAACCGGCCGGACAGCGAGCTGCGGGGCCAGCCGCCAGCCGCCGTCCTCGTTGCTCAGCGAGCCGCGCTCGAGCAACAGCGTGACCAGCTCGGCCAGGTAGAACGGATTGCCCTGGGCGGTCGCCAGCAGCCGGTCGGTGTCGGGCGGGGCCAGCCGCCCGCCGCCGAGGTACGCGGTGAGCAGCCGGGCCGCCTCGGCGCCCCGCAGCGGCGGCAGCGCGTGTACCTCGGCGTCGGCCATCCGGGTCAGGGCGCCCGGCCGTGCGGACCATCTCCGGCCGGCCGAGCAGCACCACGAGCACCGGGCCGGTCAGCCGGTTGAGGGTCGCCCCGAGCGCGTCCACCGTCTGCGGGCTGGCGTCGTGCAGGTCGTCGACCAGACCACGACCGGGGCCTCGGTGGCCAGGGCGGACATGAGGTCGGCCACCACGGCCGGCGCGGCATCCGCCTCGCCGTCGGGCTGGTCCAGCCCGGCGTGCTCCAGCCGGGTGTCCCGGCTCAGCGGCGGGTCGGCGTATCCGAGCAGCGCGAGCAGCTGCTCGGTGCGCAGCCGCGGGTCGCGGTCCGGCGTGGCCGCTCGACCAGCTGGCCGACCCGGCGCAGCCGCTCCTCCACGGTCGCCCGGGTGACGCCTGGCGTCTCCGGCAGACCGATCGCCACCCGGACCAGATCGGCCAGCGGGCCCAGCCGCCACCGCTCGCCGTACGCGGCGCAGCGCACCGACAGCACGCGGGCCGGGCCGCCGGTGCCACGGTCGAAGCCGCCGGCCAGCCGGGCCACCTCGGCGGCGATCCGGGTCTTGCCGAGGCCCGCGTCGGCCGGTGAACACCAGCACCCGTGGCTCGGCCCGGTCGACCGCCTCGACCAGCCGGCTCGCGACCAGGGCCATCTCGGTCTCGCGGCCGACGAACGGCCCCTCGTCGCCCAGGCCTGACCGGGTGCCCGGGCGCGTCCAGCGGGCCGAGCAGCTCGTACGCCTCGACGGCCTGGCGCTTTCCCTTGAGCCGCAACGGCAGCAGCCGTCGCCACGAGGCGACGTGTCGGGTCGCCTCGGCGGTAGCGGCGCCCGCGTAGACCGCGCCGACCATGGCCGCGTCGGCCAGCCGGGCGGCCGTGTTGACCGTGTCGCCGATGACGGTGTACTCCAGCGACGCCTGAACGCCGGCGACCACCTCGCCGGTGTTCGACCCCGATCCGCAGGCCGGCCGGGACACCGCCGCCGCGCTCGTCGTCGAGGACCCGGCGTACGGCGCGCAGCATCGCCAACGCGGCCCGCACCGCACGCTCGGGTCGTCCTCGTGGGCGACCGGCGCGCCGAACACCGCCATGATCCCGTCGCCGGTGAGCTTGTCGACGTGTCCCGCCGAACGTCTTGACCGCGCCGGCCAGCGCGGCCAGCACCCGGTCGGTTACCGCGCCGACCCGCTCCGGGTCGACGCTCTCGGCCCACGCAGTGAAGTCGGACAGGTCGCCGAACAGGACGGTGACGACCCGGCGCTCCGCTGCGGCGCATCCGGCGGCAGCGGGCAGCGCGCCACCACAGTTGTGGCAGAAGCGCGCACCGGGAACCGTCACCGTGCCGCAGACGGGACACGTCACGGCGGGTCCAACGGTCCAGGTGGCCGTGGGAATTCCGGCGACGCACCCGCCGAGCCGTCTGCCGACAGTTCCGCCGGCGGTCCCCCGGCCGGGGCGCCGACCGCTCCGCCGCCGAGGACGCCGGGCCGGTCGCCGGGTCCGCGGCGTACGAGATAGGCCAATTGCGCCTGCACGGACAGCTCCGCCGCCGGCCAGAGAGCGCGGTCGACGTCGGCGTACACCCGCTCGACCACCTCGGCGGCGGTGACCGCACCGGCCTCGCGGGCCGTCCCGTACCTGGGCCAGCCGCGCGAGCCGGTGCTCGAGGTAGAAGCTCGCCGCCGCGACGCAGCTGCCCAGCTCCGGGCCGTGCCCGGGCAGTACCGGTACCGGGCCGAGCAGGGCCAGCCGGCGCAGGCTGTCCAGGTAGTCGCCGAGATCCCCGTCGGGATAGGCGACCACGGTGGTGCCCCGGCCGAGGATGGTGTCGCCGGTGAAGATCACCCGCTCGTCCTCGTACTCGGCCAGGAAGCACACCGAGTCGGCGGTGTGGCCCGGGGTGAGCAGTGTCGACGCGAAAGTTGTACCCCGCCGGCGGCGGTGAACTCCGGTGCCGTGTCGACTGCGGTGGCCCCGGTCAGTCCGCGGTCGCCCGCTCCGCGCACCAGCTGAGTAGCCTCGGCAGGCCCTCGACGTGGTCGGGGTGGGCGTGGGTGGCCAGGATCGTGCCGACCGGGCAGCGCCCCGCCACGTCGGCCAGGTGCTCCTCGATCAGCGGCCCGGGGTCGATGACCACGCACTCGGTCGCGCCCGGGGCGCGCAGCAGCCAGGTGTTGGTGCCGTCCAGCGTCATCGGGCCGGGATTGGGTGCGCGGACCAGACTGACCCAGCCTGGCAGCGTCGCCAAGCGGCCCGGTCGCGCCAGTCGTGACGTGCCTCACCATGTCAGCGATGGTACGGCCACCGCCGCGTATCGACCGGCCGCCCGTCCACCCCTTGAAGCTGCCGTTGACGCGTGCCGGGCCTCAGGCTGACCTCGAAGATCGCCTCGACCTCGACCGGCACCCCAGGGGCAGTTCGGCCACACCGACCGCGCTGCGGGCATGCCGTCCGGCATCGCCGAACACGTCGACCAGAAACTCGCTGGCCCCGTTGATCACGCCCGGCTGACCGGTGAAGCCTTCGGGCGGACGCGACGAACCCGACCACCTTCACCACCCGGACGATCTGGTCCAGCCCGACCAGCGCGTCGGCCGCCGCGAGACGTTGAGAGCGCACCGGGCCGCCAGCTCCTTGGCCTGCTCCGCGCTCACCTCGGCGCCGACCTTGCCGGTGGCCAGATCTTCCCGTCCGCCATCGGGACCTGGCCGGAGACGTACACCTGGTTGCCCGTCCGTACCGCCGGCATGTACGCGGCCATCGGCGGCGTCACGGCGGCAAGGTGCACGCCCAGCTCGGCCAGCCGCTCGCGTGGAGTGGTCACGAGGACGCCTTGGGCCGCTTGAAGTAGGCCACGAGCTGCTCCGAGTTCGGCCCGGGAACGACGGCGACCAGCTCCCAGCCGTCCTCGCCCCAGGTGTCCAGGATCTGCTTGGTCGCGTGCACGAGCAGGGGGACGGTCGCGTACTCCCAGCGCTGAGTCGGCATAGGCCGCAGAGTAGCCGGCGCCCCGACGCCGCCATCCGGCCGGGTGGTCTCGGTGAACTTGGGTAACCTCGTTACGTGCCACCCAGCTATCACCCGCACATGCGCTGGCCGGCGCGCCTGCATGTGGTTACCGGCAAGGGTGGGACGGGAAAGACCACGGTCGCCGCCGCGCTGGCGCTCGCCCTGGCGGCCGACGGGCGCCGCACGCTCCTGGTCGAGGTCGAGGAGCGTCAGGGCATCGCCGGCATCTTCGACCGGGCTCCGCTGCCCTACGCCGAGCGGCCGGTGGCGGTGGGCTACCCGGGCTCGGCCGTCGACGGCGGTGGCGAGGTCTTCGCGCTCGCGGTCGACCCCGAAGAGGCGCTGCTCGAATACCTCGACATGTTCTACCGGCTGGGTCGGGCGGGTAGGGCGCTCAAGCGGCTGGGCGCGATCGACTTCGCCACCACAGTCGCCCCCGGGCGTCCGCGATGTCCTGCTCACCGGCAAGGTCAAGGAAGCCGTCACCCGAACTGAGAACGGACGCCGGGTCTATGACTCGGTCGTCCTCGACGCTCCGCCGACCGGACGGATCGGGCGGTTCCTCAACGTGACCGCGGAGACGGCCCGTATCACCAGGGTGGGTCCGATCAAGACCCAGAGCGTTGGTGTCGCCGCGGTGCTCCGGTCTCCGGTGACGGCCGTCCACGTCGTGACCCTGCTCGAGGAGATGCCCGTGCAGGAGACCGCCGACGCGATCGCCGAGCTGCACCGACTCGACCTTCCCGTGGGCAACATCATCATCAACGGTACCCAGGCGCCCCTGCTGCCCAAGGGTAGGGTGGCCCAGGCCGACGTTCCGGAAGGGTCTCGTCGCGGCCGGGTTGCCGGCCGGGCGGGACGCGGTCGCCGGGCTGGTCGACGAGGCGAGGGCGTACCTGTTGCGGGGCGGAATCGAGGAGGAACTGCGATCGGAGCTGGCCGCGATCGGCCGACCCATCGTCGAGCTGCCGGCCCTGCCCGAGGGGATCAGCCGTGACGGCCTCTACACCCTGGCCGGGCTGCTGCTGGCCGGCCCGCCCACCGCTACCGCCCGATCGGGTACCGGCCGAGCGCCCGCGGCCAAGGCGAACGGCGCGGGAAGGGCGACCGACAAACGCGGGCCGCGGGGTCCGGCCGACAACGCGGGCGCTGATACGTCCGACTCCGGCCCCGCCGGCGTCGCCGGGGCCGACTGACATGGCCGGCCGTAGCCCGAAGACCGCATCGACCCCAGCCTCGATCGCGGCTCGGGAGAGTTCGGCGAAGGCAGACGTGGTCGGTGTCCACCCGCCGCCGCGCCATGCCGCCCACGCTGGCGACGCCCCCCGGCTCGACATCGACGCACTGCTGGCCAACCGCGGCATCCGGGTCATCGTGTGCTGCGGCTCCGGTGGCGTCGGCAAGACCACGACCGCGGCCGCACTGGCATTGCGCGCCGCCGAGGAACACGGCCGCCGCACCGTCGTGCTGACCATCGACCCGGCCCGCCGGTTGGCCCAGTCGCTCGGTCTGACCACATTGGACAACACGCCGCGGGAGGTGCACGGCGTCGAGTCGGGTGAGCTTCACGCCATGATGCTCGATATGAAGCGTACGTTCGACGAGGTCGTTCTCGCCCACACCAGCCCCAAACGGGCCGAGGAGATCTTCGTCAACCCCTTCTACCAGGCCATGAGCTCGACGTTCGCCGGGACGCAGGAGTACATGGCGATGGAGAAGCTGAGCCAGCTGCGCGCCCGCGACGAGTGGGATCTGATCGTGGTCGACACGCCGCCATCACGGTCGGCCCTGGATTTCCTCAACGCGCCGGCCAGGCTCGGCCGGTTCCTCGACGGCCGGATGCTCAAGCTGCTGATCGCCCCCGCCCGGGGCGGCGGACGCAGCGTGTTCAGCCTCGTGACGGCCTCGTTCGGGCTCTTCTCGAAGCTGATCGACAAGATCCTCGGAGCACAGTTGATCACCGACCTGTCCGGCTTCGTCGGGGCGCTCGACTCCATGTTCGGAGGCTTCCGGGAGCGGGCCGAGCAGACCTACAAGGTGCTCCAGGCACCCGAGACGGCGTTCGTCGTGGTCGCCTCACCGGATCCCGACGCGGTGAAAGAGGCCGACTACTTCGCCGGCCGGCTGTCCGAGGAGCGGATGCCACTGGCCGGTCTGGTCCTCAACCGGATCCACGACGTCGAGGCGTCCGAGATCAGCGGAGACGAGGCTGTCCGCGCCAGCGAGCAGGTCCGGGGCGAAAACCCGGTGGCCGCGGACGTCCTGCTGATCCATGCCCAGCTGCAGGCCCGGGCCAGCCGGGAGCGCAAGGTGACCAGGCGGTTCACCGCCGCGCACCCGGAGGTGCCGGTGGCCACGGTCGCGGCGCAGCCCGTCGACGTACACAACGTCGACGGGCTGCGGGATATCGGGCACGCGCTGGCCGCGGGGTGACCGGGGCCAGCTCGCTGGTTCAGGTGGTACTGATGAGGTCCTTCTGCTTGATCGCGGCCTCGAACATGCCACGCCAGCTCGTCACCTTCGGATGCCGGCGCAGCAGCGCGCGGCGTTCCCGCTCCGTCATGCCGCCCCACACCCCGAACTCGATCCGATTGTCCAGCGCGTCGGCCAGGCACTCGTAGCGGACCGGGCAGCCGCGGCAGATCCTCTTCGCCACGTTCTGCTCGGCACCCTGGACGAACAGAGCGTCCGGGTCGCCATTACGGCACGCCGCCAAACTCGGCCAGTCGGCGATCATCCCCATGTGTAGACGTCCCCCTTGTCCACTTCCCCGGTACCGGCTGTCGCCCCCCGTACCCGGATGTCCCGGGCTGTACTCCGTCGCGACCCGGTATGACTACGGCGAGGATCAAGGCCTCGCCGGACCATCATGCTCTGTAGTCGACCCATTACGCAACGTCGTCAGGGAAATCGTCAAAACGGGACAGGCTAGTGTCGGCCGGACAACCCTCGTTCTCCGCCACGCCGGAGCGCTCCGGGGCTCAACCCGTACGAGCGCGAACTGCCGGAATCTGACACAAAGATCGGAGGAACCTCCGGCGGGTCGCGAGGCGTCTTCACAGCGGGACCGGGGGCTCGCATCAGGGCATGGCTGGTTGATCATGAGCACCGCGCGCCCCAACCGCGATCTGCAGCTACTTCTACTACCCTGTGGCGGTGACCTGGATGCGCAAGCGTGACCGGAGCCTGGTGGCGAACGCCGCTTCGCTGCTCCTGTGCGGAATTCTGGCCGGTGTCGTGGTCGCCGCGGCGGCGTTCCCGGTCATCGCGATGGCCGGTCTGGCGACCAAGGCCGGAGTCGACCAGTTCGGCGAGCTGCCGGCGCTGCTCAAGGACCCGTCGCCGCCACAGATCTCCTACGTCTACGCGAGCGACAACAAGACCCGGCTGGCGATGTTCTACGACGAGAACCGGCATGACATCTCGCTCGCCCAGGTGCCGCAGGTCATGCGCGATGCCATCATCGCCGCCGAGGACCAGCGGTTCTACGAGCACAACGGGGTCGACCTCCAGGGGATCATCCGGGCATACGTGCACAATCAGAACGGCGACAACGAGCAGGGCGCGTCGACGTTGACCATGCAGTACGTCCGTAACGCCATCACGTACTCGGCCACCAGCCCCACTGAGATCATCGCCGCGACCGAGCACACGAATGCCCGTAAGCTCCGCGAGGCCCGGCTGGCGTTGGCGCTGGAGACCAAGCTGTCCAAGGACCAGATCCTCGAGCGGTACCTCAACATCGCCGCGTTCGGCAACGGCGCCTACGGCATCTACGCCGCCAGCCAGGTTTACTTCGGTAAGGAGCCCAAGGACCTGACCTTGGGTGAGTCGGCCCTGCTGGCCAGCCTCCCGCAGGCACCCAGCCAGTACAACCTCACCGACTCCAAGGGTCTGACCGAGGCGAAGGCGCGCCGGGTGTACGTGCTGAGCCAGATGGTGAAGATGGGCAAGATCAGCCAGGCCCAGGCGGACACCGCGGCCAACGAGGTACCCAAGGTCACCGGCCAGCGCACCCCGAACGGCTGCGTTTCCACGCTCAACCCGAACCTGGGCATGGGCTTCTTCTGCGACTACTTCTACCGGTGGTGGATCGCCAACCCGACCTTCGGTGAGGACGAGGAGTCGCGGGGCTACAAGCTCAAGTCCGCCGGGTACCGCATCGTCACCACGCTCGACGTGACCGTGCAGGGCGTCGCCAAGGCCCAGCTCGAGAAGCAGATCCCGACCGGGAAGCCGGACGCGCTGATGCTCGCCGCCATCGAGCCGGGTACCGGCAAGGTCAAAGCGCTCGCCGTCAACCGCGTCTACGGGCTGGACACCAGCAAGAACAAGCCATCCACCGACCCGGCCAAGCGGAAGGCGGGCATCCTCGGCACCTACCCGACGACGACGAACCCACTGCTCACCGGGGGCAACGACATCTCCGGCTACAAGTCCGGCTCGACCTTCAAGATCTTCACGGTGCTGGCCGCGCTCGAGAAGGGCTACCCGGCGGACTTCACGATCAATGCCCGATCGCCCTACCAGTCCAAGTACATCGTGGCACCGACCGATCTCGCCGCGTGTAAGGACAAGATTCACTGGTGCCCGGTCAACGCGAACCCGAGCTATATGAACGGCCCCCGCAATATGTGGGGCGGATTCGGGCACTCGGTCAACACATACTTCGTCCCGCTGCAGGAGAAGATCGGCACGTCGAACGCGGTAGCCATGGCGAAGCGACTCGGGGTCCAGTTCCGCAACAAGAACGACCTGGAGACCACCAAGCCCGGCAACGACGGCTTCGGCCCGTTCACCCTCGGCGTGACCGACACCGTACCGCTCGAGCTGGCCAACGCGTACGCGACGGTGGCCGCGGAGGGCCTCTACTGCACCCCCATCCCGGTCGCCCAGATCTTCGAGCAGTCCGGCAAGGAGCTCAAGGGTGTCGGCGACAAGCAGTGCAAGCAGGTCGTCTCGCAGGACATCGCCCGGGTAGCGGCCGACATCGCCCGCTGCCCGGTGTACGACCAGGGCGGCCTGGGCAAGTGCAGTGGAGGTACGGCGACGCTGGCCAGCAGGGCGACGGTGAAACAGATCGTCGGCAACTACCCGCTCATCGGCAAGACCGGCACCGCCGACTCCAACTGGACGGCCAATCTCATCCTGAGCACCAAGCAGCTCACGATCGCGGGCGTGATGGCCGACCCGGATCATGCCGAGACGGCGCACTCCTACGATGACAGCGCCTACAAGGTCGACGCGGCCGTCGCGTACGCGATGCGCGATTCCATGAAGGGTCAGAAGCGGTTCGACTTCGCCAAGCCGACCAAGGCGGTGCTGTTGCAGGGCCAGCGGGTGGGTGTGCCGGATGTCAGCTGCAAGTCGGTCAGCGAAGCGACCCGGACCCTCAGCCAGGCCGGATTCAGCGTGTCGGTCGACCCGACCCCGATCGCGTCGCCGTGCCCCGCCGGGCAGGTGGCGAAGTCCGACCCGACCGGTAGTGCCAGCAAGGGGACGGACATCGCACTCATCATCAGCAAGGGTCCGGGGGCGACCCCGCCGCCCGGCAACGGCGGCCCGGGTAACGGCGGTGGCGGTGGCGGGGGCGGGGGTGGCCCCGGGCCTGGCAACGGTTGACAAGCTGCCGAGGGCTCACCCGACGGGTGGGCCCTTCCCGTAGCCGCCGGGCGTTCCCGTAGCCGCTTGACCTTGCGGCCTGGCCCCGCCTGGTGCGATCAGCCCAGTTGGCGGCGGACCTCGGCCGCGACCCGGCCGCCCTCAGCCCGGCCGGCGACGGCCGCCTGGGCCGCCTTCATGGCCGGCCCCAGCTGCGCCTTGCCGGTGACCCCGGCGGCCGCGAGCGCCTCGGCCACCATGCTCGGCCAGCTCCTCATCGGAGAGCTGCGCCGGCAGGTAGCGGGTCAGGATGGCCTCTTCCGCCTTCTCCTTCTCGGCCGACTCGGCCCGCCCGGCGTCGGCGAACGCGGTCGCCGCCTCACGGCGCTTCTTCGCCTCCCTGGTGAGTACCGCCAGCACCTCGTCCTCGGAGAGCTCGCGCGCGGCGGCTTGCCGGCGACCTCGGCCTTGCGGACCGCGGCGATGGCCATCCGCAGAGTCGACGTGACCAACTCGTCGCGCGCCTTCATCGAGTCGCGGAGATCGGTCGTCAGCCGGGTCTTCAGGTGCTCACAGATCGGGCACCGTACCCTGGGACGCCATGCGAGCGCGCACTGTTTCCACTGTGGCGGGAGGGCTGGCCGCTGGCCGGGGCGGCCACCCTGGCGTACGCCTCGCTGATCGAGCGCAACCTGTTCACGCTGCGCCGCTTCGACGTACCGATGCTCGAGCCCGACGCCGAACCGCTGCGGATACTGCACCTGTCGGACCTGCACCTGACGCCCGGCCAGCGGCGCAAGCAGGCCTGGGTGGCCGCCCTGGCCGGCCTCGACCCCGACCTGGTGGTCGTGACCGGCGACAACATCGCCGCCGCGGACGCGCTCGACCGGGCTCGCCCGCGCCTACGGGCCGCTGTTCGCGCTACCCGGGCGCGTTCGTCTTCGGCTCCAACGACTACACGGGACCGGTCTTCAAGAACCCGCTTCACCTACTTCAACCGCGACCGGGAGTACGTGCAGGGCGACGACCTGCCGGTCGAGGAACTTCGCGCACGCTGCTCACCGGCGCCGGCTGGGCGGACCTCAACAACGCCCGCACCACGCTCAAGGCCGGCGGCCGCACCGATCGAACTCGTCGGCGTCGACGACCCGCACATCGAGCGGGACGACTACGGCCGTGGTCGCCGGCCCGGCTCGCCCGGCGGCCGACGCTGACGCATCGGGCTCACCCACTCCCCCGAGCCACGGGTACTCGACGACATGGCGGCCGACGGCTTCCGGCCTGCTGCTGGCCGGCCACACCCACGGCGGCCAGGTCTGCGTGCCCGGCGTACGGCGCGCTGGTCACCAACTGCGGCCTCGACCGCCGCGATGGCCAAGGGCCTGCACCGCTGGCCCGGCTACCGACGTCCTGGCTGCACGTCTCGGCCGGCCTGGGCAC
Organism: uncultured Actinomycetota bacterium; assembly: GCA_963803345.1. GTDB lineage: Bacteria > Actinomycetota > Actinomycetes > Mycobacteriales > Micromonosporaceae > CAWDLX01. The sequence goes on along the minus strand of CAWDLX010000020.1, from coordinate 24,440 downwards.
CCACCCCACCGCCCCGGTCCGGTTCGCCTGCCGCCCGGAGGCCACCCTGCTCGACCCTGATCCGCCGCCTGACGCCTGGCGGACTGCGGCAGGGGATACCGATTTGGGCCCAGCGGCCGGTGGGCTACGATGACTCGGCACAGCTCGGGGTGTAGCGCAGCTTGGTAGCGCGCTTCGTTCGGGACGAAGAGGTCGTGGGTTCGAATCCCGCCACCCCGACAGATGTGATGTCTCAAGACATCGGAAACTCGCGAACCCACGTTTGTGGGTTCGGGAGTTTCGTTGTTTGCGGGTGGGTCCTTTGGGTGCGCCGGTGGGTTGGTAGTCGGCGGGTGGGGTCGAGGGTGAGTTCGCGGAGGAGTTCGCCGGTGGCGGCGTCGATGATCGCGGATGTCGAGGTCCTCGACGAGGATGAGGACGTGGGTTCGGGCGTGGGTTCGTCCGATGCCGATGTGGTGGAGCCGGCCGTCGACGCGCAGGGTGATCGCGCCGGTGTCGTCGATGCGGTCGTGGCGGACGCGGTGGTGGGTGTCGGTGCTGCGGTCGCCGGGGGCGGCTTTGGGTCGGGCGTGGTAGGCGGTGGCGGGGGTGGCGTCGGTGGGGCAGGGATCGGTGGGGGCGTCGGTGGTTGTAGTGGTCGACGAAGGCGTCGAGGAGGGCCTGGAGCTCGGCGATGGTGGCGGGCTGGTCGGGTTGGGCGCGTAGCCAGTTCTTCAGGGTCTGCTGGAAGCGTTCGACTTTGCCGCAGGTGGTGGGGTGGTTGGGGCGGGAGTTCTTCTGGATCGATGCCGAGGCGGCGGAGTTCGTGTTCGAGGCCGTTGCGGCCGCCGTGTGCCGCCGGAGAAGCGGGTGGTGAAGACCATGCCGTTGTCGGTCAGCGTGGAGGCCGGGATCCCGTGGGCGGTAACGGTCTGGCGGAACGTGGTCGACGCACGATCGGGCCGGTGACCCGGTGGTGGGCGGTGACCGACAGGGCGTAGCGGGAGTGGTCGTCGAGCCAGGTCAGGATCTCGCGTCGGTCGCCGTCGGCGAGGTGGCGGTAGTGGGTGAAGTCGGCCTGCCAGGACTCGTTGGGTTGCTCGGCTTGCGAACCGGATGTAGGAGGACCGGGGGCGCTTGGCCGGTTGCGGGGTGACCAGCCCGGCCGCGCGTCAGGATGCCGGGCGATCGTGGCCCGGGAGATCTCGGTGTGGTGGTGGTGGTCGCAGATGCCAGCCGATCGTGTCCGGGCCGGCGTCCAGGCCCTGGGCGGACAGTTCCTTGCGCAGCCGCACGATCAACTCGACCGTCGCCGCCGCGGTCGCGGTCGGTGAGGTCTTCGGCCGCCGCGACCGCGGCTCGAACGCCGCGTCGCCCTCGGCCCGATAGCGGGCAACGAGCTTGGATACCCAACCCTTGGACACTGCGTAGGCGCGGGCGACCTCGGCCTGGGCGTCGGCCCTCGACGACGACAGCGGTGATCACGAGCCTGGCTATCGACATCCCTGACCGTGCCACCACCAGGGGTTTCCGATCTCCCGACACACCGGTTTCCAATGACCCGAGACATCCGTTTCCTATGTCCTGAGCCAACACACCGCCACCCCGACAGAGAAAGTGCAGCTCAACGGCCTGCTTGCCGATCACGGTGAGTCGGCCGTTGACGTTTGTAGGCGATTCGTTGGCGGGACTCGGTATCACGGATTGACCCGGACTGGCACCTACCAGAGACCCAACGGCACGACCCGAGGCCGAGGCTGGACGCGAGAGCAGGCGCGAAACGGCTGCGGCGCACAGCTCTGCCAGACGAAGGCCCCGCGTGCCGGGCCCAACGACGCAGCTGCATGTCGACGCGCGGAACCAACGTGCCATTGACGGCGTCCGCCGCAACGCGGAACTCGCCGCTGCCGTCGCGGGTAAACCGCACCTCCGGCGGGTCGGCACACAGCGCCGCCCCCCGCGCATCGTCGCGGCCATCGGCCTATTCCGGTCACGCACAGAGCAAGCCGCTGCAGCGGGTCGATCCCGGGCGACAGGCACCACACCCAGGAGGGGATCGCCGGGTGGTCGGCGGGCTCACACGACGACGATCGGGCAGGCCCGGCAGGTAGCCGCCCTCAGCCGTCCAGTTCGCGCAGTCCGATTCCCAGCGCCGATGGCCGCCACCGCGCTCGGAGCACCGGATCGAATCTGGGTCGGCCAGCACAGGGCCGTATCCGACCAGATCTCCATTGAGCCGACACCGGCATGACTGGGTGTTGATCTCGGTCTGCCGCGAGGGCCTGGCGATTGGGTGAGGTTCGCGTTCGACCTTGGCCGTGGAGGCCCCCCGGGGGGCGATGCCTGGCGAAGGGGCTTTCCCCGATGCGGTAGTCCTGACCGGTTGGACACATTGATGTGCACCGGTGGGCGCGACCGCGCGATCGGGAGTCGACTGCAAGGGGGCACCGCCATGTCTGGTCGTTCAACGACGAGGTCCGCCATCACCTGCGCCGTTGGGGGCGCCGTCGTGGCTACCCTCACCGCGCTGTGTCTGGCCCTGGCCGGTTGCGCTGCCGCGAGCGGGTCATCCTCGCCCACCTCCGCCGGCCCGTCGCCCTCGGCCGGGCCAGGCGAATATCCCGTTGACCGACCGCCGACAGGCCAGCCTCACTCGATTCCCCCCACCCACGGAAGCGCTACCAGCGGCGGGGACAGTGCCAACGGTGGCGGGGGTGCCGTTACCAGCGGCGGCACAAAAGGTGCCGCCAGCGGTACCAGCGGCGGGGACGGTGCTGGAGGTGGAGGTGGCGGCCAGCCGGGCGGCGCGGGCAGCACCGGTACCGTCGCGGTGGACCGCACTATCCCGTTCACCGCCACCGCTGGCGGCGATCGGGCGATCGGCCCACCCCCGGACTGGACACCCTGTTCCAAGCGATCACCGTCAAGTCGCGCAGCGTCTCCGCTGTGGTACACGCCCCCGCCGGGCTGGCCGTCACGAACACCACCGAGATCAGCGTGCTCTTCGGCGGCCGCCGGGTCAGCCAGGACTATGACCCCAACGCCGGTAGCACCATCGCCTACGACTACCCGGTCGGCGACGGTACGCGGCGCACCGAGCAAATCCTCATCAACCTCACCGAACGGGCCCCCAGTGGCGCGGTGCCTTACCACTTCTACCGGTACCTACCTATCGAACCTCAATGGGAGGTCACCGTCAGCGACGTGACCTTCACCCTGATCAACGACTGCGACCTGGTTGGTGACAGCGAACCGATCGTCAGCCTCGGCGACGAACGGGGCTGGGTCCACGTGAACCTGTCCATGAGCGCGGCCGAGAAGCGCTACCTGCACCAGATGTCGCGCCACCTACCGGCAGCGACGGTGACCGACGGACTCATCGTCCTGCAGGTGGGCTTCTACGAGGACGACATCGGCGGGTTCGGCGGCCCGTCGATAACGTTGACCGGCCCCGCACTGCTGCCCGGCACCTCCCACCACTACAGCTTCGACGAGGAGTCCGGCGGCAAAGACCCGGAATGCGTCGCGCACATCGACTACGTGATCGGCATTGACCTGCTGACCTTCCCCTCACTGTGACGACCGGCGTACGTCCACGGTGGATAAGGTCGACCACCAGCTACAGGTGGACCGGGGCATGTGAGTGAGTTCGCATAGGCCTGGTCCGCCGAGCCGCCGGAGCAGTACGGGATATCCGGCGACAATCACGTACGAGGTCGATCCAGCCGGCTTCGGTCAGAAGACGGTTCAGGGTGGCGGAACAATCGACGTGGCCTGCCGCCGGCGCCGCACCGGCTCCCAGCTGAGGTCATCGTCGTCCGGCCGACCGCGCATATCGTTGAGCTTATCCTGGCCTACGCCACCGCGAAGGGTCGGGGTAAGCGTCCAGGTCCATCGACGCTCGGGGCGGTGACACGACGCCGGTTAAGGCACGCCTCGAAGCTGGGCAGGTCGGCCGGGACCGGATTGACCGACATGCCGGCGTCCCGCTCGGCCAACATGCAGTGTCGTTCGATCCGGCGCCCGTGCTCGTCCCAGGTGGCGCCCACCCGCTGGGCCAGGTATGGCCCTCGACGGACCAATGCGTCGTGCTGCGGTGCCGGCCAGAACACCACCAGGACCGTCGACTGACAGGCGTACCGGCCGTCGGCACCGACCGTGACCATGCCGCTGTTCTCACCTGGCCCGCCTTCCCCTCGATGCCGTATCCAGGACGGCACCCCAGTCCGGCAGGCGGTCAAGCAGGTCAGACAGGGGAAGGGTGATGCCCAGTCTGGCGCACTGGTCGATCAGCGCCTGTGCCAGTTCGGCCGCATAGCCTGGGGTGTACTCCAGCAACGTTCCCGAGCGCACCTCCGGCAGGCGTACAGTCCACAGAGGACATCGGCCGCGATCTCGATGGCGGCCGCTGCCAGGCCGAGCTTCGCGCGACGGGCGAGATTATCGAGGAACGGCTGCAAGGACTCGTCGAGAATCTCGTCGGCTGCCTCGCCAGGGTGAACCTAGCCCCGGCCGGCGTGATATCCCGCTCGGGTGTTGAGTTCGTCGATGTCGTGGGAACTCAACGTCCACTCGACGTTGGCGGCGACGGCGTCCCGATCGTGCTCGACCAGCTGGCGCCGCGCCACCTCCTCGGCCTGCTCGCGCAGGTCCGGCCGGGTTGTGAGCATCTGGTCGAGGAGCGCGCCCTTCTCGACGGGCGCGAGGGTTGCCAGCACTGATTGGTGTTCGCGTGGTATGGCAGGACGGGTGGCCAATGTGTTCTCCAGATCGAGTATGACGGGGGTCGTGTCCATCATCCGGTGTAAATGACGACGGGCGTAGGTTCCGTACAAGACCACCAAAGTCTGTACAGGAAGGACTACGCCCGTGCCATCACGAGTATCACCCACGGAGAACATCCGTGCCGACATCGACGCCCTCTTCGGCTCCGGCCGCGACCTGGCCGAGATCATCGAGGATGTGGCCCGGCTCGGTGCCCGGCTACTGATCCAGACCGCGGTCGAGGCCGAGGTCGACGAGTTCCTTGGCCGAGCCCGCTACGAGCGCCGCACCGATGTGCCCGACGCGCGCCCCGGGTCCCGAAACGGGTTCTGCCCGACCACGGTTAAGACCACCACCGGGCCGGTCACGGTGGCCCGGCCGAAGCTGCGCGGCACGGAGGACAAGTTCGTCTCCCGGCTGTTCGGGACGGCGGTGACCAAGACCAACGCGTTGGAGACCCTGGTGATCGCCGGGTTCGTGCGCGGCCTGTCGGTGCGCGACGTGGAGGCGACACTCGCCGATGCGCTCGGCCCGCAAGCGTCGTTGTCGAAGTCGACCGTCTCGCGGGTCTGCCAGGTGATCGCCGAGCAGTTCAACACCTGGCGCATCCGGCGCCTGGACGAGCTCGAGCTGGACTACCTGTTCCTGGACGGCTCGCACTTCAAAATGCACCAAGGCACCCGGGCCGAGCCGGTACTGGCCGCGTGGGGCATCACCACCGCCGGCAAGCCGGTCCTGGTCGGGCTGGAGGCAGCCGGCAACGAGGGCAACGACGCCTGGGACGACTACCTCGACGGGCTCAAAGCCCGCGGCCTGCGCCCACCACTGCTAGTCATCTCCGACGGCGCCGCTGGGCTGGTCGGCGCGATCGAACGCACCCTGACCCGCTCGCTGCGCCAGCGCTGCCTGATCCATCGAGGACGCAACCTTCTGGCCAAGGTGCCCACCCACGCCCAGCAGGAGGTGAAGAAGGCGTACTGGGAGATCTTCGACATGCCCGATGACGTCACGCCCGGCCCGCGCGCTGAAACCCTCGCCCAGCAACGCATCGACGCCTTCGCCGCCACCTACGCCAAGGCCTACCCGGCCGCTGTACGGTGCCTGCTCGACGACCGGCAGGCACTGACCGTCTACCTGCGCTTCCCGGCTGAGCACTGGCACCGCATCCGCCACTCCAACTTCATCGAACGCACCTTCGGCGAGACCCGCCGCCGCGTCAAAGTGATCGGCCGGCTGCCGGGCGAGACCAGCTGCGTCTCCCTCGTCTGGGCCGTCCTAGACCGCGCCTCCCGCGGCTGGCGTGGCTTCACCATCACCACCGCCGGAACCCGGCTCCTACAAGACCTACGCCGCCAACTCCTCGACCCGCCCACCCCACTACGTCGACACGCCAAGCCGGTCCACCAACCCGCCGCCGTCGCGGCCTAACATCGACCACCACGGAGCCGCGCCACGTCGCCATTTACACCGCTCCTGGGACGCCACCATGACGGGCGTCGTGGACTCTATCGGCGGTGAGGCCGACGGTCACTGGTCCGATGTTGTCTGGCGAGCACGCCAGCCCGGTGCCGAGCACGCCGCGTGGCCGCACGAGTCGACCTCGTGGACAGAGCAGAACTGGCGGTTGTTCCACCTCGCCTACTACACGCCTATCGACGTGGTCCTGAGCCTGTGGTCCGCATCGCTGGTGACCGGCTGACACAGACCGGCCACTCACCGGTCTACGCGGTGGGTGGCCGGGCGCCACCACCAGAGACACCATGAGTGATGGTCGGGTCAGTGCCGCGTCTTACCACGTAGGGTGAGGACTCGAAGCGCCATGCGGCATCGTTGGCCGGGCGCGCGACGGGCCATCCGCGACTCGAAGGGACCACCGCGATGCCAAAGCTCATCTCCACTTTGTTCATCTCGGCTGACGGTGTGGCCGAGATCGACCCCGACTGGCACTTCCCGTACTTCGACGAGAACATGGGCCGCGCCGTCACCGAGGACTACGACACCTGCGACGTGCTGCTCATCGGCCGAAAGACGTACGACAGCTTCGCCGGAGCCTGGCCCGACCGCGAGGCGGCGGGCGGCGATGACGCTCCGATGGCCAAGCGTCTCGGCGACCTGCGCAAGGTGGTCGTCTCGCGCCAGCCGCTCCAGTTCTCCTGGCGCAACTCCGAGCTGATCGATGGCGGCCTCCTCGATGCCGTCACCGCTCTCAGGGCCGATGCCGCCAGCGCCGGCATCCTCATCCCCGGCTCGATCTCCTGGTGCAGCAGCTGCTCGCCGCGGGGCTGATCGACGAGATCAGGCTACTGGTGCATCCGGTCGCGGCCCGTCAGGGGCGCCAGCTGTTCAACCAGGGCGATTCGCCGTACCACCTGAAGCTGGTCGCGACAGAAGCGTTTCCGACCGGCGTGATACGTGTGATCTACTCCCCTACCACGGCACCTGCCAAAGTCTCCTATGACGAGGTCAAGGACAAGGTGCCCGACGCGAGATAGGGTTGCGTTCTGTTGGCGCGACGCGACAGACTGTACACTGTGGACACGCCGGCTGCGGCGCCATCGCCATTGGTCGTCTGAGCACCCGCCCCTCGGCGCAATTGGGTTGTTCGATCGCGGTGTCCGGGTGACCATGGTCGGCGTGGTGGGATCGGAAGGTGAGATCGCTTCAGGGCGGGCTGCCGCCGGTGGGTGTGGTGGCTGGCACCGTCGTGGAGATCGCCTGTGACGAGTCGGGGTTCTCCGGTACCAATCTGCTCCATTCGGCTACCCCGGTGATCACCCACGCGAGCGTCGACCTGTGCCCGGACGAGGCAGTCGAGCTGACGACCTCGGCCGTCGGGTCGATGGCATCCCACCGCAGGCCCACCGCCTCGCCCCGGCCGGGCGGCCGACGCGAATGGAGATGGGGTGCGGGCCGTCCCAGCTGGCCGTTCCGCCCGCGGCTACGCGTCCGACCGGTACGACCTGTCGACGATCCTCGAGAACCCACGGCGATCCGTGAGGTCACGTCCGTTTCGGTGTGAGTCTGAAGAGGCCAGGTTCTGCCTCGGTCAGGATCTGGCGGCCTCTACGCGTACCCCATAGCTGGGATAACACCGTCAAGTGTTCGTTCGACGAACTCGCGGGTTCCGCGGTCCCGACGAGCCGTTGCCCGCCCGGGTGTCGGCCAACCTGGCGCGCCCAAGTGTTAGTAGGGACGCCGCACTCTACGAAAAGGGTTAGCAGACTGTCCGGGCAAACCCGCGGCCCGAGGTCCGGCGCGGCCAGGGCGGCGTGGACGGCGTCGGTCTTGCCGGCTGCGACTCGCCGGGAGTCCGGCGCCGAGTGGCCCAACGGCCCGCGCCTGGTGGCACGTAGACAGCGACCGCCAGGATTCGACCGCGGCGACGAGTTCGCCGGCAATGTAGGCGACGAGTTCGCCGGCGATGTAGATGCATAGGCAATGGGCGCACACCGCCGCCGTCGAGGCGACCCCGACGGCCGCGCCACGCCTACCGGTCGCCGCGCGCCGATCGCCGTCCTGGATGCGGGTCGATCGGATCCGCCGCTCGGGTCCTTGGGCCCTGGCGGGAGAACAGGCGGACAGACACCGTTGACGCATGACGTACCTGGCGCACACGTCTCCGGTCGATGGCCCGAAAGGCGTGTCGAGGCGGGATGAGTGCGGCTCAGCCGAGCGGCCATCATGATGCGGCGTCCTGCCGTCGAAAGTCCTGACTGGCCGCTCGGGCACGCGATCGAGAACTGTGGAAGGAGGCGTCGTGGCACATCTGATGAGACCCGGATCTCATATGGCCGAGCGGAGCGTCGTCGCGGTGAGCCAGCCTGCGGCCACCATCGCGGTGGATGCCACGCTGGACGACGCGCTGCGTGAACTCCGGAACGCGGGTTCGGAGTACCTTGTCGTCATCGGCGTCAACGGTCGCCTCGTGGGCGTGCTCGGACGTCGCGAGCTCGTCGCGGCGTGGGCGAGCAGTCCCGAGGCGTTCGCGACGACGCCGGTCACCGCGGTGCTCGATTCCGTACCGGCGACCGTCGCACCGACCGCGACGGTGCGCACCGTCGCCCGCGTGATGCGCGACTTCTGTAGCGATGTGGTCATCGTGGTCGACCATGGCCGGGTGCTGGTCGGGGCCGTGACCGTCGCGGACATCGTCGCCGGCATCGCCGACGACCACGGCATCACCGGTTGAGCGCTGCTCCAGTCAGGTCATCCGCGCCAGCGAGGCGGAGCCGGCAGGGGGGCGCCTCCATGCCCCGCTTGCCGAACGCGGGGCCGCAGCCCGGCGTCGCAGGCGCGGATGCAGGGGCCGGCCCACATGGGATAGGACGAGCCTCGTCAGGCGATACCAGCCCGCCGCGTCGGGGAACATCAGATCTGCGCCAGCGGCCCAGGTAGGGAACCGCCAGAACTCAGACGCCATAGCCGATCCGTCCTCATGGGACGGTGAGGGCTACCGGTTTCCAAGTCTGCGGGAGCACCATACCCGTCAGGAGGCCGCCGACCGGGCCGGGTTCAGCTCACGGGCCACCCGGCCGCGCTGGCCCCGGCGTTGATCGCGGGCTGGGCACCGGCCGAAGCCGACCTGAGTCGCTGGTTCCCGGTCTCGGACAACCCCGTCACGGCCGGCTGACCGGAACCACGCCAACAGTCCGGAAAGGCACCACGACGTCCGTCCGCCACCTCGACGGATCCGGCTCGACGTTCGGATCGGTGAAGTACACCTCCCAGTGCGGTCCGATCGCGGACCAGCCGAGTTCACCGAGCCAGCGGTGGACGGCCTCGTACGCCAACGTCAGGTCCTCGTAGCGACCGATGTGCGTCGTTACGGCGGTTGGACCGCCTGGTAGCCGGGACGGCTCGACCGGGCCGGCGCCACAGACCTCGTGCGGCACGGGGAACCCCGCCTCCACAGCCACGACGTTCGGGCAGGAACGTGAAGCGCGCGAACGGAGGACCGGTCGGGTTGATCTGGGCCCGGCGCAGGTACTCGTAGACGTCGCGATAGGCCGTCGCAAGCCAACCCGGCATGTCCTGGGGCGCGACCTCACCCCGGACGACGGCAGTGTCCTGGTCGGTGAGCAGTTGGTCCGTGACCTCGTATGTGAGTGCCATCTTCTCTCCCCTCCGGTCGGCTCAACCTACGGCGTCGGCTCGAGCGCTGAGACAACACCTTCGGTTGCCTTGACGCTGGCGCGGTGAGGTGCCGGTATGACGACGACCGGGCACGTGGCCACGCGGATGCACGCTTCGGCGGTAGAGCCGAGTACGGCGTGATACAGGCGTCCGCGACCATGGCTGCCCACGACGAGGATGTCGGCGTCGGCGGCGGCGTCGGCCAGCTTGGCGCCGGCATTCCCGCGCACTGCCTCCGTCGCGATGGGAACGCCGCCGGACTCAGGACTGACCCGCGCCACCCCTTCGGCCAAGATGCCCTCGGTGCGTCGCCGCTCGTCCTCCTCGCCAAGCCCGGCCAGGTACGCCGCGTCTGTGCCGAGCCAGTCGTAGACCATCACGGCCTCGACCGTCCCCCCGAGTCGCCGCGCCTGGCCGACCGCCCACCGGAGCGCACGATCGCCGTCCTCGGAGCCATCGATGCCGACGACGATGCGGTACGTAGGTGTCATGGCCCAATTCGACGTTCCGACACCGGTTGGTGGGTAGGGTCGATGGTCCTTCCCAACCGGGCTGATCGGCGAGGGGTCCGGCGATGGTGTTTCCTCCGGTCGATCACGGGGCTATCCGTAGACCGCGCGCAGGACGGTGCAGGCGCGCAGGCTGACCGAGGTCAGCGTGCCGAGAGCGGCGGTTTCGTTGGAGTTGCGTCGGCCCGCGCGCTCGGCTCACTCACAGCCTCGTGCCGGTCGGGTCGGGCATGAGGTCTGGGCTGAAGCCGTCGAAAAGCCAGGCGGCCCGGATGGCTGTCAGCCTTCTGCGTTCGGTCGCGGTGTGGTTGCGGTTGTCATGTGGCCAGCGTCGCCCCGGCTGGCGCGACGGGGCGTCCGCGCAACTACGGAGATCCGGTACCGACGTTTCGGTTGCGCATCCAGGCCGCGATCTGGGTACGGTTGCCGAGCCCGAGCTTGACCAGGATGTGCTGGACGTGGCTCTCCGCGGTGCGTTCGCTGATGTGGGCCGCGGCGGCGATCTGCCGGTTGCTCAGACCCTGGGCGACGAGGCCGGCCACCTCCAGCTCCCGGCGGGTCAGGGGATTCTGGCCCCGTCCGGCCAACGAGTCGGCTAGCTCCTGGGCCGAGTCCTCGAGCGGGCGCAGCTCGAGCCGGCCGGCGACGCCGGCGGCGCTGGTGGCCAATGCGGCCGCCTCATCCCGGTCCCCGGGCCGCGTACGCCGCGCCAGTGCCCGGGCGAGGTGGTACTGGGCCGCGGCGGCGACGCCCGGCATTCCGGCCTGGATGCTGAGGTCGATAGCGAGGCGCAGGTGACGGACGGCGTCGTCAAGTCGCCCTATCGCGGCCGCGGCGATCCCCAATGGATAGTGCGCGGGCCCAAGGATCATGATCACCCCGGCGCCGCTGCATACGAAGAGGTCGGCGTGCGGTCGGAGCAGCTCATAGATGGCCGCCGCGGTGTCGCGATCGCCGAACTTGTCCGCCAGCTCGACCATCACGGCGTAGGCCGACAGCTGGACGTAGGGCACCTGATCGCGCCAGCGCAGCAACCGGTAGATCCGGTACGCCTCGTCCCGCTCGCCGACGCTGACCAGGTAGCCCGCATAGATCGACCGGATGAAGTCGGTGACCGGACCGGTACGGGGCAGCAGCGCGAGTTCGATCGATGTCCGGTCGAGCGTGCCGATCTGCTGGCGCACCAGCAGTATCAGCGCCTTCGACGGTACGTGCGCGCTCCCAGTTCCGGTCCGCGCCGCGGCCGCCTCCGCCGCCCGGCCGAAGCCCAGTGCCTGCTCGTACTGGCCCCGGGCGGCTGCGATCGCCGCCCGGCACCGAGCCACATGCCAATCGGCCAGCGGCGAACGCAGCCGCACCGCGATGGCCTCGAGCTGACTGACCTCAGCGGCCGCCGCGTCGAGGTCGCCGAGCTGCGCCAGCGCGTCAAACCGCCACAGCCGCCCCCACATCCTCGCGTCGTCGTCGTGCTCAGTGCCGAGCTCGACCAGGCGCTGGCCCAGGGCGAGGCGGTCGCGGACGCCGTCCGGGCCGCTGCGAACCATCTGGCGGGCGCGCAGAGCTTCGCGAAGGGCCGTCCGGTCGCCGAGACGTTCGGCCATGGCCAACGCCTCGGCTGAGCGCTCGTCGGCCTGGTCCGATGCGGCACCGGTGAAGGCGAGCAAGGCGAGAAGGCGCGCGCGGATTGGACTGTCCACGGTGGGTAGTCTCGCCATTACCTCCTCACCGAGGGCGCGCGCGGTCGAGTCCCAGTTCGGGTCGTTGATGCCTTCCAGCATCAGCGCGGCCCGGGCGAGCGCGTCGACGTCGTTGGCCGCCCGCGCGATGCCGACCGCGGCGACCAGACTTCGTTGGGAGCTCTCGAGATCGAAGGCGCGCACCTGCGCTCCGGCGAGGTCCAGCAAGAGGGTGCAGCGCTGGGTCGGCGCCAACACACCGTGTTGGACACTGGCCTCCAGCGCACGCTGATACAGCCGGGCGGCCTGCTCCCAGGCCAGCTCGGTCATGGCCTGGTCGGCCGCGCGACAGGCCCAGGCCACCGCGGCGGCCGCGTCACCGTCGGGCAACGACTCCAGCCAATGGAAAGCGATCTCGGTGACCAGCATGTCGCGATCGCCGCGGGCGGTCAGCTGCTCGGCCGCGCGCCGGTGCAGCGTCAGCCGGTTGGCGGTCGAGACCTCCAGCCGAGCCGCGTCACGGATGAGGTCGTGCGCGAAACGTAGGCCGTTGTCGGACCCAAGGATGCCGGCGGTGACCGCCTCGTCCAGCGCGGCCAAGACCGCCGCCAGTGGCCGGTCGGCCGCGCCGGCGAGGGCGACTGGGTCCACATCGGACCCCAGCACGGCCGCCGCGCAGACGAGGAGACGGCAGTCGGGCGAGAGTCGGTTGAGCCGATCGCGCACGGCGTCGCGAACCCCTTCGGGAAGCCGGTCATCGGTCGGCGTGGCCAGGCGCCGGCCCAACTCACCGACGAAGAACGGGTTGCCCTGCGTACGGTGAGCGACGGCGGCGGCGACCGAGGTCGGCACCGGCCACCCCGTGATGGCGGCGAGGTGTTCGGCCACCTCGGCCTCCGCCAGACCGCCGAGCCTTACCCGGCTGACCGACGATTCACCCACGAGCCGGGCCATCGCGGCCCGCACGGCTCCCTGGCCGGTGGTCTCGGTGTCGCGGTAGGTGACGATCACCGCCAATCGGGACGAGGCCACCGCCGTACTCACGTGGGTCAGCAGGCCGATCGTCGCCGCGTCCGCCCACTGTAGATCCTCCAGCACCACCAACAGCCCTACCGCCTCGCCTGCCCGAGCCAGGGCATCGTCGACGTCCTGGAACAGCGCGAACCGCTCCCGGGACGAACCGGCACCGTCCAGCGTGACGGTGCTCGCGATCCCCAGCGCCTTGAGCACTTGGCGCCAGGGCCAGTACGGCGGGCTGCCATCGTCCTCCGTCGCCCGCCCGAGCGCGACACTCAGCCCGAGCTGGCGCGCTTCGTCCGCCGCGTGCTCAGCCAGCCGTGTCTTGCCCGCGCCAGGCTCGCCCGCCACAATCAACACTCGCCGCCGGCCGGCGAGGGCGGCGTGCAGGCATTCATCCACGACAGCTCGCTCGGCCACCCGGCCGACCAGAGCCAGTCGGGGCACTGTCCGCTCTGCTGCGACACGGTCACCCACGCTGTCATTATCGACCCGCGTGCGAGTGCGGGACCTGGCGCGCAGGTTCTGCCGGGGTCTGCCGGCTGGGCCCAGCCTCGCGTGGAGTTGCGCCCGTCATTCCGGTGGCAGTTGGGAGCCTGCCGGGTCCGGGGTCTGTCCACTTCCGGCTCGGGCTCGATCGCCGCGAGCCGCCTCATAGGCATCGAGGGCCTGCTTGTACTGGCGCTTCTTTATCTCTGGCCAGATCTGGACGAACATCGCCACGATGACACCGGTCCACAAGGACCAGCCGAGCGCGTAGAGCAGGTCGGCCATCAGCAACAAAGGCTCCGTCGTCGCCGAGGTCTTGAGCAGGAACCCACCGACCTGAGCGGCCAGGCCCACCACGAAGCCGAGCCCGAGGAGCCAGTACACGGGCCGCTGCCCGGAAGCCGTCCGCCGCACCACGGTCAGGTTCTCGCCCACCCAGGAGAGTAGTTCACGTTCCTCGAGACCAAGGGCGTCCTGTGCTTGAGCGGGCTCGTCAGTGGACGGGCGTGGAGTCCCCTTAGCTCCCGGTTCTCCGGTCATGGTCGAACCTCCTGACAACCAGTTCTGCACGGTGGCACTCGCTACAAACCCCTCGGGACCGGGCTGGACAGCCGCCAGCAATCCGTCCCGCCCTCAGGTGACCGGTGGGCCTATGGGGTGCACTTAAATGATCCTGCCTCACAGCGCCCAGCGCAGAAGCAGGCGAGAGAAAACGCCCGTTTGGTCCAACTCGCCAGGTCGGCGACCGGCGCGGACCGAGGCGGCATGGAGGACCGGACCAGTCGTCGGTCCCGCAAAGGGATACAGTCCACGGATGGTGCTCGCCCTACCGCTGCTGATCCTGGTGATCGCCCTCATCGTGTTCGCGGTGCGCGCGATCTCCGACAAGAAGGACTAGCTCGCGCCCTCCAGGATCTGTCGCAGGCTGGCGAGGTTGTCCGCGACCGCGGCCTTGAGCCGCGGGGCGGCCAGTGGAGCGAGGAGGCTCGAGAGCCCCTTCGGCTCGACTCGCATGACATTGGTCAGCGCAGTGGCACCGTCGCCGACGCCTTCCAGCGTGTACGTCGCCTCGGTGGGCAACGGACCGAACACGCCCTTGATCGACAGCATCCGGTCGGGTTGGTACCCGGTCACCTCGAACGATTCCTCGCCATCCGTGGGCACGGTCCGGTGCTGCGCGTACTTCGACCCGACGCCGACCGGACCCGGCGTCACCGGCCGCGTCTCGCTGATCGCGTAATTCCATTGTGGAATGTTCTCGAATCGCGCGAGGTACGCGAACACGTCGTGAACCTGACGTTGGATGGTAATGGTGTTCGCAATCTCCATCGCCGCCTCCCGACATCGGCCCCAGCCTACGCCGGCGCGGAGATCGGGTCAGGGCAAAGCCCCCATAGGGTCGCCGCACTGACCCAGATCACGAGCGGACGAGTCACCTGCGGTCGAGGCGGCGGCGGAGCAGGGCGTGGCGGGCCTCGGCCAGCTGAGCGACCAGCGCGTCGGTCAGGCCGTCAACGGCCTTGGTCAACCGCCGGTCCGTCTCCTCCACCAGCAGCTCGTACCGCTCCCCGGAGCGGGCGATGTTGTCCAGTGTGGACAACTCGTCGGCCAGCGACGCCGTGTACAGCAGTCGTAGCCGGGCGACCTCGCTCGGGACCAGTTCGAGGACCCCGCCACCGAAACTGCGCCCCTCGATCTCGGCGCTCAGCAGCGTCAGGGAGCTGTGGAACGACGCGGCCACCGCGGCCGGCTCGGCCAGGCCCACCGGGGAGCCCTGATAGATGGTGTCGGTGGTGACGGCACCGGCCCGGTTGACGATCATCCGCGGGTACCGGTGGGACCGCTTGGACAGCAGCAACGCGCCAGGCCGCACGATCGGTACCCGGTACCACGGCCGGCGGATGCGGCACTTGTACCGGTCGGGCAGCCCCCGCGCGACCCCGAGCTCCAGGTACCGGCGCGCCTCCGGGTCGGCCATCGGGTCCGGGCGGTCCGGTCCGAAGTCTACAATGGACGAACGGACACCGTCGGTGATGTTGCGGCCGTGGTCGGCCAGCCCGTAGCAGAGGCCGGGCGCGTGGCGCACCCGGGCCAACAGCGGTCGGGCCCACGGTCTCAGGCCGTACTCCTCGATCGTCGCCTCATCGACCGCGAAGTAGTCATTCGCCCCGGTGACGGTGGCCACGATGAAGCGGGCCAGCTCAGCCAGCCGCACGCAGCTCGGCAGTGCGGCCACCTCAGCGAACGCCTCGAGCTGCGCAGGGGTCAGCAGGTATCGGGTCCACGTCGGCGCGCTCCGGTCGACAACATGGCTCCACCGGGCCTCCCGCTCCACCAACCGAACGGAACGGTCGCCCCGATCCGACCGTACCCCGCTCACGACCACCACCTCCTGCAGCACCTCGGGAAACGATCCGGGCGGGAAGAGGTCGACCCGCAGGCTCGCGGTGTGCTCGATCAACCACGCGCGGACCAGGCTGGCCGAGATTCCGGTCAGGCCCTCGGCCGGCACGATGAACGCGAACGCCCCACCCGGCCGCAGGCAGGACAGCGCCTTGAGGAACACCGGTACCCACAGGTTCGACACGCCGTGGTCCGAGCGCAGCGCCGGGTCGACGAACTGGAACCGCACGAACGGTGGGTTCCCCACCGCCATGTCGAACTGGCCGCCGAGGTCGAGCTCGTCGAGGAACGAGGCGCACTCCACTGTGGACTCAAATGGCCAGGCTCCGACACATCGGGCGGCGGCCGTCGCCAACAGCTCCACCGCTACGACGTGGCTCACCTGGGCGCCGAGGCCATGAGCCGCCAGGCCGCGCAGGAACGCCCCGTCCCCGGCGGTCGGCTCGAGTACCCGCAACCCGGTGCGGTCGCCGAGAAGGTCGCGGACCCGGTCGAGGCAGACCGCGACGAGGGACTGCGGCGAATAGAACCCGCCCCGCAGTTTGTCCGCACTGACCTCGCTGGCCACCTTCACCGGCGCAGTTTATGCTGCCCCGGGCAGAGCGGCGTCGATCTGCGCCCGCAGTTTGACCCGTGGCTGCGCCCCGACCACCTGCGACACGACCTCGCCGTCGCGGAACATGGTCAGCGTCGGCATGGAGAGGATCCCGTAGGCCCGCTGGGTCTGCGGATTCGCGTCCACGTCCACCTTGACGATGCGGACCCTCCCCGCGTACTCGGCGGCCAGCTCATCCAGGATCGGGGCGAGCCGGTGGCACGGAGGGCACCACTCGGCCCAGAAGTCGACCAGTACCGGCAATTCGCTCCCGAGTACCTCCATCGCGAAGTTCGCGTCCGTCACCCGGTCGGTCATGTTCTTCTCCCTCATTGACGTGGACGTGGACGGCGAGCTCATCGCGTACCCGTGCCCGGACGAGCAGCAGGCGGGCGATGCAGCCGTCGAGGTCGGCCAGCTTGCGGCCGAGTACCTCGATCGAGGCCGGGCACTCGGCTCCGGACGATCGCCCCGAGCGCAGGCAGTCCACGAACGGTCGGGTGTCCTCCAGGTTGAACCCGATCTCCAGTAGGGACCGGATCTCCCGGACCAACCGCAGGTCGATCTCGTCATACTCGCGGTACCCGTTGGCCGTGCGCCGCGCGTTCAGCAGCCCCTGCTGCTCGTAGTACCGCAGGGTCCGGGCACTCGTACCGACCCGGTCCGCGAGCTCACCGATGCGCATGCGCCAACGGTAAACCTTGACATCGGCGTCAACGCCACCCCGGACCGGGGTGTGGCGCGGTTCCGGCCACGTCACACACTGGTCAGATGAGCACCACTGAGCAGCCACGCCGAGCCCGGGACCTCGGCATCGTCGTCGGTTCGCGGCCGACCGGACCGCTCAACGCGATCACCGATGTCTCCGGCCTGCGGGTCGGCCACACCACGATCATCCAGGGCGACGCCATCCGCACCGGAGTCACCGCGGTGGTTCCGGACGCGGTACTGGCCGGGCGGACCCTCCCGGCCGGGCTGTTCGTCGGCAACGGGTACGGCAAGTTGATCGGAGCCACCCAGCTGGTCGAACTGGGTGAGATCGAGACCCCGATCGCGCTGACCGCGACACTGTCCGCGTTCAGGACAGCCGACGCGCTGGTCACGTTCATGCTCGGACTGCCCGGTCGCCATCAGCTCAGGTCGGTGAATCCGATCGTCGCGGAGACCAACGACGGGTTTCTCTCCGACATCCGGGCCCGGCCGGTCACCGAGGCGCACGTCCTGGCCGCGTTGGGCAGCGCCAGTGCGGGGCTGCCAGGCGAAGGGGTGGTCGGGGCTGGTACGGGCACAGCGGCGCTCGGGTTCAAGGCCGGCATGGGCACGTCGTCGCGCCGGACCCCGATAGGGACGGTAGGAGTCCTGGTACAGGCGAACTTCTCCGGCATCCTGCGGATCGGGGGCGTCACGGTTCCGCCCGCCTCGGTCGGGGTACCCGAGGCAGCCGATCCCGCCGGCAACTCCTGCGTGATCATCGTCGCTACGGACGCGCGGCTTGACGCCCGCCAGCTCGGCCGGTCGGCCCGCCGGGCCGTGTTCGCCATGGGCCGGGTGGGTGCCGACTATGCCGGCGGTAGCGGCGACTACGCCATCGCGCTGTCCACAGGGGACAGTGACGGCCCGGCCATCGCCGACCAGGACCTCGACGCGATCTTTCCGGCCGTCCTCGAGGCCACCGAAGAGGCGCTGGTCAACTCATTGCTCATGGCCCGCACGACCACCGGATACCAGGGTCACACCAGGCATGCCATACCCCACGACCGCCTGCTTGCCCTGCTTCGCCCCCCGACATGAGCCCGGCAGATGACCCAAGCGGACGCCCGAGTCCCACCAGGACCCGATCACGGCTCAGGGCATCACCGACGCGTTCCGTGACGCCGAGGCATGCGCCGCTGCGCTACACGAGGTGGTCACCGGCGCCCGGCCGTTCGACACCGTCATGGCCGAGTACCAGCGCCGCCGCGATGAGGCCGCGCTGCCGCTGTACGGCTTCACCACCGAGCTGGCCACCCTGGAGCCGCCGCCGGCTCAGATGCGGGCGTTGCTGAGCGCGATCGCCGGCAACCAGGCCGCGATGGACGGTTTCGTCAGCGTGAGCGCGGGTACGCTGTCGCCGGCGGAGTTCTTCGCCCCGGACCACATCGGGGCACTGCTGGCCGGGCCCAGCTGACCACTATGGACGGTGAGCCCGGATGGCCAGGACATCCGGGATCTCCCCGACCTCGACCACCTCGTCGAGCACCAGGCCGGCCGTCGCCACCCACGTCAGCAGGTGGGACAGCGGCACGTGGGTGGCTCCGACCCGGGCTCTGATCCCGTGGCGGGACCAGGCCGCGAAGGTGCGAGCCCGCTCCCAGTAGCCGCTCGAGATGATGACCCGCCCAGGGGCCGACCGGTCGGCGAACGCGCCGGTGAAGCACGGATGCACGCCGAGGTGAACGAACCGGCCGCCGCGGACGAGTACGCGAGCGGCCGACCGCAGCACGGCCGGGTAGTCGTCGACATCGGTGTGACACAGGATGGCGGCCACCGCGGCCACGCTCGCGCCCCGTACCGGCAGCGCGGTCGCGTCACCACAGACCACCGACAGCTCGGCCCGCG
The DNA here is from genome assembly GCA_963803345.1 of uncultured Actinomycetota bacterium. Lineage (GTDB taxonomy): Bacteria > Actinomycetota > Actinomycetes > Mycobacteriales > Micromonosporaceae > CAWDLX01. The sequence continues at coordinate 5,277 of CAWDLX010000020.1, read as the reverse complement.
CGTGGCGCAGCTGTCCGAGCGAGACGTTGTTGCCGAGCGGCGTCCAACCAAGCTCCCGAAGCGTCGCGGCGAAGACGCCGGTGCCGCAGGCCAGATCCAGGCAGATACCGGATCCGCCGTCGAGAGTACGGCGTAGCGCGTCATCGGCCCGGGCGGTGAAGCCGGCGGCGTCCGCGCTGACATAGGAGGCATACCAGTCGGCGATGCCGTCATAGGCAGCCGGGGAGCTCACCCCCACCAGAACACCGCCGCGATCATCCCGTACAGACCGATCATGATGGCGCCCTCCAGCCACGTACCCTCGCCGTCGGTCACCACCACGGTCACCATGAGCACGGTGAGCACGACCGCGACCACCAGCATCGGGGCGAACACCAGGGTGAAGGTGGCCGCGTGAACAAGCTCAGCAGCACCAGCGCGGGCGCCAGGACCAGCGCGATCTGCAGCGGACTGTTCACGATGACCGATATCGCGTACTCCGCCTGTTCCCGGGCGGCCAGCTGGATGCCGACCACGTTCTCGATCGCGTTGCTGGCGATCGCCACCACGACGAGACCGGCGAAGGCCTGCGAGACGTGCAGGGTCTGCATCGCCGGCTCAGCGCGTGACGAACCAGTCCGAGACGAACGCCGCCAGCACGCTCGCCCCGCCAGCATGCCGACCGCCAGCCCGTGCGGCCAGGGCGGCTCGAACTCCGTCCTGGGCCGTTCGCGCCGCCTTCGGCTCGCCGACCTCCTCCTCCTTGCGCCGCCGGATCGAGGCCGGCAGCGACAGCGCGAAGATGACCAGCAGGATGAGCGCGACCGCGCCGAGAGCGCGCCGGCATGGTCGGCGGCGGGAGTGTGGGTATAGGTCGCGATGGTCGGCAGCACGAGCGCGGCGGTGGCCAGTGCGAGCAGCGCGCAGGTGCTGCGGATCCGCTCGGTGCTGAACCGCAGTGTGCCGTGGCGCAGGCCGCCCACAACGAAGGCGGCTCCGAGAACCAGCAGCAGGTTGGCCAGGATCGAACCGATCAGCGCCCCCTGCACGAGGTGGACGAGTCCGGCCCGCAGCGCGAAGAACCCGATGAACAGCTCGGGGAGGTTGCCCAACGCGCTCTGCAGCACGCCCGTCGCTCCGGCACCGAGCCGGTTACCCAGGCGATCGACACTGCGCCCGACCAGCGAGGCGAGCAGCGCCACCGCGACCGCCGAGCAGACGAACGCGAATACCGCTCCGGCGCCGGCGTAGCGGGTGACGCCGGCCACGACCACGGTGATCCCGCAGCCGATGAGCACGACGAGATCAGAACGGCTGAACAGTGCGGGCCGGACGGCCGCCCGGCAACGGTTGGCGGGCCTGGGGCGCCGCGCTGGATGTACGCTGGGACACGCGCCGATCATCGCAGAACCGGGCCAGCCGCACGTGTCCATCGACTGTCCACATGGGATCAACCTGCCGTGCAGCACCCGTCGGACGGCCTCCTCGGCGGTGCTGACGACTCGACCTGAGCTGCATCCCGCCCGGAGCCTCCAGTCGCCAGCTGCGCACCGCGACGACGCGCTTGTCCGCCCGCATCGCGAGTGCGATCTCGCTCAATGTGCCCCAACCACCACCGACAGCGATCACCGCGTCGGCCGTACCCACAACCAGGCCGTTGCGGAGCTGGCCGAGTCCGGTCGGGAGCGCGATCCTCACGTACGGGTTGGCGGCCGACCGGTCGCGGCCGGGCAGCAGTCCGATGGTCGTGCCGCCCCGGCTGTCCGCGCCCCGGCAGGCTGCCTCCATCACCCCGCCCAGACCGCCGCAGACCAGAACCGCGCCAGCATCGGCCAGCAGCCGTCCGATCTCTTCGGCCACGGTCAGCTCCACCTCGGAGGCGTCAGCCGGGCCGATCACCGCGATGTACAGCTCATCCTCCATTGTGGATGGACCCGTTTGTCCCGAACGGGTGGTTATCTGCCTGACTACCCGTGACGATACGTATTGCAACGCCACCCATGCCGCAAGCGGGCCCGAACCCCCGATTCACCCCCGCTGGTGGCGTATGGTCTCGTGTGCTGTCGCGATACTGGGGAGGAGGCGGCGTGCGCACGCTGCTCCGGTCGGTGATGTATGTCGTGGCCATCGTGGCCGGTGCCGACACGTACCTGATCGGTTCGCGGTACCTCCATGACCAGCGTGGCATGTCGCCCGGTCGGGCCGAACTGGTCGCCGGCATCGTCGCGGTCGTGGTGGCGCTGTTCGTGGCCACCGTACCGACCGCTATCTACCAGCGGGTCATGCGTCGCGTCATCGCTCGCCGTCGGGACACCCATCCGCCGGGCGCCACGCCCGGTTCGGCGGACGAGGACCCAGGCGTCATGGCGTACCCGCCACCCCGGTCGACTTCGCCCACACCGGTGGACGCCGCACCGCCACCGCCTCGACCGGTACCCGTGCTCTCGCTACCCGAGCGGGGAGAGCCGGAGCGGGCAGCCCGGCCCGGGTCGAGCGCCCCGCCGGCGCCCACCGCCGAACCGGCGCCCACCGCCGAACCGGCGCCCACCGCCGAACCCGAGCCCGCCGCCGAACCCGAGCCGACGGCGCGACGGGAGGTCGCCGGGGCATCCGACTCGGAGCCGGTCGCGGTGGTCGAGCTCGACGCGGTAGCGGTCGCGCTCGTCAAGCCTGACCAGATCGCCGCCGCCCGGACGGTCGCGGCCCCGGACACGGGCTCAGGCGTGGCGTTCTCGACGGGCACGGATGTCGAGGGCGGCGGCAACGACGACGTGGTGGCCGAGGCTGAGCTCAAGCTGGCGGAGGCCGAGCGTCTCTACGGGCCCGACGACGCGATGACCTTCGCCGCCCGGCGCAACCTGGCTGGCGCGTACTGGGGGGCAGACCAGCTGGCCCACGCCACCTCGCTCTACGAGGCCGCGCTGGCGGACTGCCACCGGGTACTCGGTCCGTCGCATCCCGACACCTTGATGTGCCGCAGCGATCTGGCCGCGGCGTACGAGATGGATGGCCGGCTCGACGAGGCCATCAGTCTGTACGCGCACACGTTGGCCATCCGCGAACGGGTACTCGGACCGCAGCACCCGGACACAGTGACATCACGCCGGGCGCTGGCCGTGGCCTATTCGGTGCGGGACAACCTGATGCGCGGCCGGCGGGACGGGGCGTAGTAGGGCAGGATCTGCCCGGATTCACAGCCGATTACTAGCAGTAGTTGCTTGCGAGCCCTAGGTAGGATGGAGGGAAGATAGCGAAAGCCATTCACGTTGAATGGCCGGACTACACCCCCCGCCAAACAGGATCGTCAAGACGTGACACCCCCCGTGACACCGATCAGTGCCTCAACGCAGTGCACCCTGACCGCTGCGCCGCTGGGCTGCACGCTCGCCATCGCGCAGGCCCGGACGTGGCACGACCTTGTCTCCCGCATCCTGGAAGCGGCCGTGGAGTTGACCGGCGCCAGTGCCGGTGTGGCACTCGCGCCCGACGGAGGCCGCTGGCGGGCGGGCGACGGCCGGCTTGCCCGCGACCTCGCCTCGGCCGATCCGGTGACACTCAGTAGCAGCGGGAGCACCGATCCGCTCGGCTCGACTGTGTTGTGCGCCACAATCGACCAGGTGACGCTGGCACTTGTCAGCGCCCAACCGTGGTGTCTCAGCCCCGAGGCCGAAGCCACGCTGTCACTCGTCGTGGCCCACGGCGAGGCGGCTGCCGAACGGATCCGCGAGATCGAGGTACTCGCCCGCCGGGCCGACAGTGATCCGCTCACCGGACTGCGCCATCAGCGGCCGTTCGAGGCGCGGCTCGCCCGCAGCCTGCCCGGCCGCACCGCTGTCATCGCGTTCGATGTCGACGACTTCAAGCAGGTCAACGACCGCTATGGCCACCAGGCCGGTGACGAGGCGCTGCTTGCGCTGGTGGGTGCGCTCCGGTCAGCGCTACGCGGTGATGACCAGCTCTACCGGATCGGGGGCGACGAATTCGCCGTCGTGATGGACGTGAGGGGCGTCGGGCAGACCCGCTCGATCGCCCACCGGCTGCTCGACGCCGCCCGGGGCGTCGGCCACACGGTCAGCGTCGGCGCGGCCATCCATCTTCTCGGCGAGACCGGCCGGGAGACGCTACTGCGCGCCGACCGCGCACTCTACGAGGCGAAGCGGGCCGGCCGGGACACCCTGCGCATCGCCGCCTGACCTCGACGCGCGGGCACCTTCTCGTCACCCTTGGCCTGACCGGGTGACCCTTCTGCCGGCGGGCCGGCCTCAGCTAGCAGCGGGCAGCCCGCCTCGGCTCACAGCGCAGCCGGCCTCGGCTCCCAGCGGCGAGCCGGCCTCGGCTTACACCGGCAGCCGGCCTCCATCTGGCCGAGCACGTGGTCGACCAGCTCGCCGAGGCCCCGCCCGTCGGATCGGCGAACCAGACCTCGACGATGCCGACATGGCTCCGACCACCGCGCCGGCCAACGCCCGCACCTCGACCTCGTCAGCGGGCCGCCCGGGCGGTCGGCGATGGCCGCCCGCAGCCTGTCCAGCGTGCTCGACCACGTTCTCGAAGCTGCGCGCCCGCAGCGCCGGTACGGCGAAGATCAGCCCCGCCCGTTCCCGGAGCCGCCTCTTCCGCCGGCGGCATCTCCCTGAACGCCTCGGCCGCCGCACGGATCGCCCCCACCGGCCCCAGTTCCGCGGGCGCCGCCTTCATCGCGGCGGCGAGGAGGTCGTCGTACTGGTCCTGGACGACCAGGTCCTCCTTGGTCGGGAAGTACCGGAAGAACGTGCTCGGCGAAATCTCGGCCGCGGCGGCGATCTGGTCGACCGTCGTGGCCTCGTACCCATTCTCGGCGAAGAGTCGCAGCGCGTGCTCCTGGATCGCCCACCGCGTCCGCTGCTTCTTGCGCTCACGCAACCCGGGAGAGTTCATGACCCGATTCTGGCTCAGGATGGGCGACGCGGGCGGGTAGCCGCGGCCGCCGCGAGCGCGCCGACGACGCGACCACCGCACAGGCCGCCAGCACCACGCTCATGCTGTGCAGGTACGCCACGCCGGCGCTGGCCGCCAGGCATCGCTGTGCAGCGCGGCGGCGATGGCCATGGCCCCGGCTACCGAGTCCTTCGCGGCCTCGGCGGCCGGACCGGGCAGCCCGTGTGTCGAGCCGTCCATTGTAGACACTGGCCAGAAGGCTACCGAGCAGGGCGATGCCCAGAGCCGCGCCGACCTGGCGCAGGGTCATGGTCAACGCGGTCCCCGAGCCGGCCTGCTCGACGAAGCTCCCCGAGCACCGCATCCATGGCCGGCGCCAGC
>CAWDLX010000019.1:0-128018 GCA_963803345.1 uncultured Actinomycetota bacterium | reverse complement strand
GTGAACCGATCGGCCGGCTGCCGTGCCGCCCGGCGCGGCTCAGCGCGGTCGCGATCAGCGCCGACGGGCTGACGGTCGCGCTCGGATCCACTCTGGGCGGCGTCTGCGTGTGGGACCTCCCAGGACGCTTGCTGCGCCACCGCGTCGTGGAGCCGACCGGGGTGTCCGCGCTCGCGCTGACCGCCAACGGCGACCGGGTCGTGGTCGGCGGGGAGGCCAGCCTCAGCCTGTACCCCGCGGCGGGCGACGGATCCGACCGGGCGGTCGCGCGACTGTTCACGCATTCGCGGGTCACTGCCGTCGGCGTCAATCCAGCCATGCCCGGCTACGTGCTGTTCGGTACCGCGCTGGGCCAGGTGGCATACGTCCGGATACCCTGACGGTCACGGATCCACTGTGTACGTCCACTTGCGGTTCATCGCGGCCGGCGGCAGGGGCGGGTGCCGGTGGGGGTCCGGTCACCCGCCCGCCCACGCCGCTCGCCCATGCGTGGGGGGAGACCATGGTCGAGTGCGGGGCGCCGCCGGCGCGGGCCCTCCGCGCCGACCACTATCGGTGTTCAGTTCGCACGTGATGGTGGGTCCACGTGCTTGCCGCTACTACGTGTGGGCCGCCCGACGGGTTCAGCGAGTGTCCCGACCGTCCCGGTTAGGAAGGGCACCTTGTACAACGGAATCCGTTAACTGTCCTGACCCAGGACGTTGTTGACACGCCGGCTCGGGTTGTTGATCAAAGGAGGACCTCCTGGCGTAGTGGAGTTAGGCGCTTCACGATCGCAAGGAGGTCCTCGTGTCCCACGCTAACGCGCGGCTCAACGACTATGGTCGTCGGCTGCTGGTCCAGCGGGTTCGTGTCGACGGTCGTCCGATTGCTCATGTGGCCAAGGAGCTGGGGATATCCCGTCAGCGGGCCACGGTATGGATCACCCGCTTTGACCAGGATGGGCTGGCCGGACTGCAGGATCGGTCCAGCCGCCCACATCGCACGCCCACTCGCACGCCGGCCAAGGTGGAACAGCGAGTCCTCAAGGCCCGGGCGAAGTACCGGTGCGGAGCGATCGGGTTGGCTCGACACACCGGAGTGGCGGTAGCCACCTGCGGGCGGATCCTGCGCCGCCACCAGGTGGCCCACCTAGCCGATTGTGACCCGATCACCGGCGAACGGATCCGGGCCGTGCGCCACAGCGGGCGCCGCTACGAACATCCCCACCCGGGTGACCTGATCCATATTGACGTGAAGAAGATCGGCCGTATCCCCGATGGGGGCGGCTGGCGCGTACATGGCTGGCACACCCGCACCGCCGGCCGCAAGATCGGCTACGACTACATCCACTCCGCCGTCGATGACCACACTCGGCTGGCCTACTCCGAATCCTTACCCGACGAAAAGGGCCCCACCGCCGCCGCGTTCCTCCTGCGGGCCGCCGCCTGGTTCGCCCGCCAGGGCATCCCCCAGATCAAAGCCATCCTGTCCGACAACGCCTTCGCCTACCGCAAGAGCCGCATCTTCGCCGCCGCCGTGACCACCCTCGACGCGAAACACCACTTCACCCCCAGCCCCCCTGCCCCTGGACCAACGGCAAAGTCGAACGCTTCAACCGCACCCTGCAAAACGAATGGGCCTACCGCCGCCCCTACCTCAGCAACACCCACCGCGCCAAAGCCTTGCTCCACTGGCTGACCATCTACAACAATCAGCGACCACACACCGCGCTCGGAGGCCACCCCCCGATCAGCCGCGTGTCAACAACCTGCTCCCGAGCCAGGACAGTTAACAAGGTGCCCTTCCTTCAAAAAAGTGCCGGACGGGCCCGTCGAACCGCGACGCGGCGACGCGGGTGCACAGGGTATGCAGAGTCAGGATCCTGGTACGGCTGAGTCGTGGGTGCTGCGCACCGGACTGTCGGTGTCCGTCTGGCTGCTGGCGGGCGTGGCCACCATCCTCGCCTCGTCCGGGCAGGTCCAGTTCGCTCACTGGGCTGGTATCACCGATGTCCGCGCCTACGCGGTGCCGGCGGTGCTGGAACTGGTCGCGGTGGCGTTCCTGCTGATGGGTTACCGGCGGGCGCGGCGAGGGGACTCGCCGTCGGCGCTCTGGTTGCTGGCGGCGGCCGTCGGCGGGTTCGCCGTCTACACCAACGTGGTGCACAGTGGCGGACGGTCGGGCCTGGTCTTCGGTGCCGCGTCGGCCATCACGCTGATCCTGTGGTTCGTGAAGCTCCGCGACGACTACCGGCATTTCCAGCGCCACACCGGACAGGCGACCAGGCCCCGCCCCAAGCTGGGCGCGCTGTGGTTCGTCGCCCCGCGCCTGTCCGCCCGGGCGTGGATGATCGCGACCCGGCGTCGTATCTCCACAGTGGACGAGGCCGTCGGGTACGCCGAGGTGTGGCGGGCCGTCTTCGAGGACGCCCGGGCGGCCCGGGTACGACGCCGGCTGGCTCGCCGAACCGCCTGGCGCTCCGTGGCCGTGGCCGCCGGTGGCGTCTACGCCGAGCTTCCCCGCACCGCGGAGGTCGCGGCCGTTGAGGTCGTGTCCCGTCCCCAACCGGCCGCCGCCGCGGTCCGCGCCAGGGCGACCGAGCCGCGCGTCGATTCAGTTCGGGCCCAGGTCTACGCCTTTCTGGACTCCCAGGTCGCCATCGAGGACTATCCCGAGCCTGGCGATAGCGACAACCCGTACCTGCTCTGGCTGACCGCCCGTGCCCTCGGCGTGGGCGTGGACGCGGTCAGCGGGTATGTCCGGGACTGGTGCCGGGCGGCCGCCCAACGTCGCCTGGCGGTCGCGGCCTGACGCTGACCGGTACCCTGCCCGGCCGGACCGTCACACGTCGCCGCCGAGCAGGTCCAGATAGGACGGAACGACGGCGATGTAGTCATGCGCCGCGCGACACCCCGGACAGATACGCACATGCGCCTCCACCCGTTGGCGTTCCCGGCCGTTCAACCGGCCCAGCAGGAGCACACCCAACTGCTCTTCCGTCTCAGCGCAGTCGTAGCGCGGTGGACCGCCCGCGGGCGTTCCGAATGCGGCCATCGATACCCTCCAACGAGCGCGGGCCACGATGCCTACCGCGGTTCCCGCGATGTCGCTCGCCTATCCCGTACAGGTGACCCGCACCTGGGCCACCGCGATGTGCTCGTAGGTCGGGCCGGCATCGGTCCAGTCCTGTCCCCGGTTGACCAGCTTGATCACGACCCGGCCGCCGTGCACGTCGTACCGTCCGGAGATCCACCGGCCGTGGTTGATCCGCTGGTCGACGGTGAAGCTCGCCCGGACCGGTCCGGTCTCGGTGTCCAGCACGAAGTACTGGGCCGGCTTGCCGGCGACGTACCGGCTGTTCGAGGTCGTCGGCACATAGACCGAGACCTGGCAGTGCCGCGAGGCGGACCCGACGGCGAACCACCAGAGGGCGTACGAGCTGGGGTCGTCCACTGTGGCGCTTCCGGACATGTCCATCGCGTCGAACTTGCCGTTGCATCCATCGCCCGTCCAGCCGCCCGTGGTGACTGTGAACCAGCCGATCTGGGCGTCGGTATAGCGCCCGACCTCGCTGAAGCCGTGGGTGCTGGTCGCGGGGCAGCCGTAGCCACCGACCCCGGCGAATGTCACGGGAGGCGGCGTGGGTGTGGCCGTGGGCGACGGCGTACCCGCCGGGGTCGCGGGAGGCGCGGTCGGTCCGCCCGGCGAGACCGGGCCGGCCGGCGTGACCGGCGTCGCCGGCCGGCCGGTAGCGCTGGGCGTGGGCACCGGAGTCTGTGTGGGCCAGGCGGTCATCGTGAACTCGATGTCCGGCGATGGCGCGCTCGGGAGACCGGCCAGGTCGCCGGAGGTCGGCGTGAGCGTCGACGATGGCGAACCCGGCCCGGCGGTCGCGGCCCCCAGTACGACCACCGCGAACACCGAGCAGACACCCATGAGCGCCGCGGCGACCACACGCGTGGTGGAGCCACGTCCGGCGGGCGAGCCGCGTCCAGCCGCGGACGCGGGAAACGAGACCGCGCGGTGATGGCCGCCCGGTACGGGGTCCTTCGTCATCGGCCCAACCCTTCCGCCGCCACTGCGGCTACTACTCCCGCCGGCCCGGACGGGTTCGGCCGCGGGCAGCATGGCTGCTCGCGGCCTCCTCCCGGGGCGAACGTCCTCACTCGAGTCGGATGCGCAGGATCCGATCGTCGCCCGAGCGCGGCGTGCCGTTGTTGTCGGTGTTGCTGGTCGTCAACCACAGGCTTCCGTCCGGTGCCCGCAGGATGGTGCGCAGCCGCCCGTACGTACCGACGAAGCTCGCCGTGACGTGGTCGACCGTGGAGCCGTTGATCTCCATCCGCCACAGCCGGGTGCCCCGCAGCGATGCCATGAAGATGACGTTGTCCACAATGCACAGTCCGCTCGGCGAGGCCTGTGCCACCGGCCATTCGTGAACCGGATCGACCAGACCGCTCTTGCCGCAGGCGCCCTCGCAGGTCGGCCAACCGTAGTTCCTGCCGGCCACGATCAGGTTCACCTCGTCCTTGCTGCTGTCGCCGAACTCGCTGGCCCACAGCCGGCCCGCTGAGTCGAACCACAGCCCCTGCACGTTGCGGTGGCCATAGCTGAATACCGGACTCTGGAACGGGTTGCCCGGCGCCGGCTTGCCGTCCGGGGTGATCCGCAGGATCTTGCCACCCAGCGAAGCCTTGTTCTGCGCGTTGGCCGAGCTCTGGGCGTCCCCGGTACCGATGTAGAGCATCCCGTCGGGTCCGAAGATGATCCTTCCTCCATTGTGGAACCGGTTGCGCGGAATGCCGGACAGGATCACCTGCGGCGCGCCGAGCTGGCCGGCGTCGTACCGCATCCGGACGACCCGGTTATCGGATCCGGTGGTGTGGTAGGCGTACAACATCTTGTCCGTCGCGTAACGAGGCGACAGCGCGAGCCCGAGCAGTCCGCCCTCTCCCCCGGTGGACGTCACACCGGGCACCTTGCCCACCATCGTCTTCTGGCCGGACGGCGTTACCCGGTAGATCGTGAACGTGTCGCGCTCGCCGACCAACGCGTCGCCGTCGGGCAGGAACGCCATCCCCCAGGGGATCCTCAGGCCGGTGGTGACCGTGGTGACCTGGCCGATGCGGGTGCCCTGGCCGCCCGGGCTGCTGCTCGGCGACGGCGTGGCGCGCGACGGCGTGGTCCGGGCCGGTGTCGGTGCCCAGGTCGGGTTCGGTCGGGTGACCGGAGCCGGTGCGGCGCCGTTCGCCCTGGTCGTCACGTCGACGGTGTTGCTGGCGGGCGAGTTGTTCCCGGCCGCGTCACGGGCCTTGACGCTGAGTTGATAGTCGGTGTCGGCGGCGAGACCCGAGAGCACGACCAACGTCGTGGCGACGGTGCCCACCTTGGTGCCGCCGACGTAAACGTCGTAGCTCACCGCGTCGCCGTTGTCCTGTGCGGCCTGCCACTCCAGGGTCACGCTGCTGGCCGTGACCGACGTGGCCCGCAGCCGGGTATCGCCGCTGGGTGCTGCCGTGTCCCCGTCGGCCAGGGTCGTCACCGGCACCATGTTGCTCGCCTGGGAGGCATTCCCGGCCTTGTCCCGGGCCAGCACCGTGATCCGGTACGCGCTGTTCGGGGCAAGATCGGTCAGGGTGGTGGTAGTGGTGCCGCCCGCCACGGAGCGGAGCAGGTTGCCGTCGTGGTAGATGTCGTAGCCGACCACGCCGACGTTGTCGGTCGAGGCGGCCCAGGACAGCGCGACACCGGACGAGGTGGGCGCGCCGGCGGCCAGCTTCTTCGGCGGCGTCGGGGCCTGCTTGTCCGCGGCACCACCCACGGCGGCGCCGTCGACGGTGCCGTACACCTCGAACTCCTGCAGCGAGTAGCCCCAGTCCGGCCGGCAGCGCTCCTCGCCGACGACCTGGACGTACCGGCCGACTCCGCCGACCGCCACGTCATCCACTCCACCGTCGCCCTTGGTCGTGGTGTAGATGGTCTGCCACACGACCTGGTCGGCCGAGGTCTGGATGGAGTACCGCTTGGCGCAGGACTGGTCCCACGACAGCTTCACCCGGCTCAGTCGGGCCGTACCGCCGAGGTCGACCCGCAGCCACGACGGGTCGACGTGGCGCAGGCTGGCCCACCGGGTGGCCGGGTCACCATCCACGGCCCGCTCCGGCCCGTACACCGGCTTGCCGTCGGCGCTCGCACCCGCCGAGGACGCGGTGGCCGGACGCCCACGCGAGAGCAGCGGCGTGCCGGGATCGACCGGGCCGGCCGGCGCGGCACTGGGAGCGGCCGTGTAGGTCAGCGTCGGGGAGGCCGACGAGGTCGGCGATCCTGGTGCGCTCGGCGTGGCCGTCGCGCCGGCGGCGTCCGTGGTCACCGTGACCGGGTTGCTGTGCGCGGACTCGTTCTCGGCATCGTCGACCGCGACCACGGCGAATGTGTGCGTCGAGCCGGCCGTGAGCCCGGACACCTGTGCTGACAACGATGTGCTGACGCCCAGGACATCGGCACCCTGGTACACCCGGTACTCCGCCACCGATCGGTTGTCCACGGCGGCGCCCCAGGCCAACCGCACCGTGGTGGCCGTCTTGCCGGTGACCCGCAGCTGCGACGGCGCGGACGGGCCGCTCGTGTCGTCGCCGGCCGCCGTGCTGATCCGCACCGGATCGCCGAGCGGCGACTCGTTTCCGGCGGCGTCCACAGCGGACACCGCGAATGTGTAGGCGGTCGCGGGTGTGAGCCCACTGACCGTTGTTCCATCCTTCTCGGTGGCCGCCAGCATGGGCGCGTTGTCGCCGGTCCCCGCGCCGTCCGGAGCGCCGTAGATGCGATAGGCGACCACCCCGAGGTTGTCCTGCGCGGCATCCCAGGACAGGGTGACCGAAGATACCGCCGCCCCTGTCACGCGCAGGTTGGTCGGCGTCCCCGGCGCGGTGGCATCCGCCGGCGCGACGCAGGTGCCACCGTTGACCCGGCAGTCGACCGGCGTGCCCTGGCCCTGCGTGGTGAAGCCGAAGCTGACCATCGCGCCCGGAGCGACCTCGCCGTTCTGGGCCACGCTGGCGAAGGTGTACCGGTTGCCGTCGGCGGTCATGTCCGCGTCCCAGTACCGGACGATGGTTGTGCCCGCCGGCATCTCCAGGTCAACCGTCCAGCCGGTCGTCGTCGCCGCGTCGGTGTTCGTCAGGACGAGCCGGGCGGTGTACCCCGATCCGGTGACCGACTCCTGCACCAGCACGGTGCCGAGCTTCGGCGAACCGGCACCGCCACCGACCACGGCGTAGACGGCGATGCCCGCCAGCACCAGGACGCTCAACGCGGCAACCACCCGGATCCACCACGACGAGCGGCGGTAGTCGTACAACCGTTGCCACATGACCTGTAACCTCCCGGAGTCCTCCAGCTCGGTGCCACGGCCCAGGCCACGGGTGGCATCGCCGGCGCACCTTCATCACCCGCGTAACGCCGGGACGGTTCACGCGGCGCCGACGGAAGCGGTGCCCGTCGGGGTCGGCCGGACGCCGTCCTGGCCCGGTCGTGGATCGCCGGAGCGGACCGGAACCTTGACGATCGGAACCGGTGCGGACGGATGGGTGAACGGGCCCAGGTGTCCACTCGCGAGGGACACCGTCGCGGCCAGCGCGCTGCCAGCGACGAAGGCCACGACATACGTCCACCGGCTTCGCGACCGGGCCGGCGTCGGGTCCGGCGGCACCGGGCGCGGTGGTCGGCCCTCGCGCGGCCCGGGCTCCCGCGGCATGGGCTCACGCGGCATGGGCTCACGCGGCATGGGCTCACGCGGCAAGGGCTCACGCGGCATGGGCTCACGCGGCATGGGCTCGGCCGGTGGTGCCCACTCACAACGTCGCGTCCGTGGCGGCGGCTGAGCGGGCTGGTCGAGCCACATGGTCTCGTCCTGGGTCCGTGCCGGTGCCGGTGGGCGGCGCGTGGTCGCGCGGCGAGCCAGCAGTTCGCGAGCCGGTACGTCGTCGCGGCCCGGGCCCGGCACCGCACGCGGTACCGGGTCACGCCCGGGCTCTGGGGAGGCCGCGGCCCGGACGCGCGCCCGCGCCATCAGCGTGGCCCGCACCGGCACCAGCTCGCCCTCATCCCTCGCATCGGGTACGCGGCCGGCGTCACCCACCATCGCCGCCCGAGCGACGCCGTCCGCGTTCTCTCAGCACAGCCGTAGTACCCGGGCGCTCCCGACGTTGTTCACGACCGGGCCGGCTGAGCGGACAGCGACCGGCGGAGCATGCGCAGGGCGTAGTAGGCCCGTGACTTGACGGTGCCCTCCGGGATGCCCATCAGGTGCGCACACTCCTCAATCGACCGGTCGCGCAGGTACAGCTGGACCAGGACCTCACGGTGCTCGGGTGACAGGGTGGCGAGCGCGGCCTGGATGTCGAGGGCACCGACCGCCCGGTCGATCGGGTCCTCGTTCGCCGGCCAGAATTCCAGCGCGTCGCCGCGGACTTCGTTGGGCCGCGACGACAGGGCCCGGATCCGGTCAATGGCGATCCGGCGGGCCACGGTGAACAGCCACGGCCGGGCCGCGCCGTCGGTCGGATCCAGTTCGTCCACGTGGCACCACGCCCGGGTCATCGTCTCCTGGACAACGTCCTCGGCCCGGGCCAGATCGCCGAGCGTGAACTTCATCACGAAGGCGAGAAGGTGGCTGTAGTTCCTGCGGTACAGCTCCTCGAGTACCCGGACCGGATCCCGCGCCGGCTGGGACGCCGTGTGGGTCGACACCGGTCCCAGCGCAGCGGCGCCGCGGCGCGTGGCGGCCGGCCGCACCGCGCCCCGGGCCGGCCGACGGCGGCGCTGAACCAGGGTGTGTGCCTGGCGGGTCGGCCCGACCGGCAGGTCAGCGCCATGGTCTCGACTGAAGTCCACTGCGGACGCTCGCACGTCGGCGACGTACTGGCTCATCTCGGTATCGCCTCCCGGTCCCGGCCGCGGGGGGCCCCTGACTGGGATCCGCCCCACCGCTGCCTGCACGACCGAAGCTAGGTTCGGCCGGCGCCGCGCGAACCCTGGAAGACCCTTGCTCGTGACGCACCACAAGCCGGGTGACCTGGGTGGAATGTCGGCTTTTGCGGGAAACCCGGCGTCAGCCGCCGACGATCTCGAGGTCGTCGTTGAGAAGCTCAAGAGTTCCGATCCGGCGCCAGACGGCGGTCGCGTCAGGGGTGGCCTCGTCGTCCACCCGGATCTGCCGCATCGGCATGATGTCCCAGTACCCGCCGGACGGCACTCCATTGTGGAGCCTGGGTCGGCCGTCCGGGCCCACCGGGGTCGCGATCGTCCGGCCGGAGTTCAGATCCACCCAGCCGGCGGTATCCGTGGCCCGCACGGTCCGGCCGGTGGCGATCGTCAGGCGGATGGCCCAGGAGGTCGCGTCCGTCCGGCTGAACAGCTCCGAGCCCGGCAGGACCAGTGCACCGTCGATGCCGAACCGGTGCGCCAACCAGTCCGCCACCACGTCCGCGTGAACACGGCGGCCCCACAGCCGGGCGTGACCTGGGCTGCCGGACACCCAGATGTTCGCCAGGAAGTCGTTGGGTACCGGAGCCTGGGCGATCGCCGCGGCCAGCTGGGCGTCGCCACGCTCGGCCGGGCCGGCCGGCAGCCACACGTTGAACCCGTGGCCGCGCTGGGTCACCCGGATGGCGTTGTCCATCCACAGCTGATCCAACTCCGCTTCCGACCAGACGGCGGCATTGGTGTGTACCACGGGCGCCGGTGCCTGCCGCTGGATGACCGTGCGCGAGTGCCAGGACCAGCCCTGCCTCAGTTCACGCCAGGTCACCGCGTGACTGCCGGCCGCTGCGTGAGCGGTGATCGACTGTTTCACCTCGTCGATCACGTCCAGGAACATCTGCTCGGCGGGGTGGCCGTCCGGGGTGTAGCCCAGCATGACCGCCAGTTGGGCGAAGTGGTTCGGCCAGACCAGCTCGGGCGTGCGAGCCAGACCCCGCTCCAACGCGATCAGTATCGCCCGCCGCGCGGTTGCCAGCCGGGCCACCGTGATGCCGCCGATGCCGTAGATCAGGGCGGTGAGCCGGCCAACGTTCACCAGCCACCGGATGTCCTCGAGCGCCGCCTGTCGCCGGGCCTGGGCTCCTGGTACCAGCCGTAGCGCACGGTGGAGCGTGCCGCGGTGGTGGACGCCGGCCCCGTCGCGGGCCAGGCCGACCAGGTCGTCGAACAAGGCGGGCGGTTGCCCGTTCTGGGCCAGCTCGAGCAGCCGGAGCACCAGGTTCACCGGCGCCCAGTCCACGCCCGCGATGGCCAACGTGGCGCCCCAGACGTTGTGCGGGTCGAGCAGGGCCCGCAGATGACCGAAGACCGCGTCGCCGGTGACGGCCGGGTCGTTGCCCACCGGCACGACCTGTTCGGCGATCGCGGCGGCCCGGATCAGCCGTTGATCGTCCAGCCCGTCACGGTAGAGGTCGTTGCGGGCCAGGTCGACCACCCCGACGAACCGGCGCCAGCGCCGAGCCTCGTCGATGCCGTCTCCCGACGCGATGCCCACCGAGTCGGCGAGCGCGCGCTGCCAGTCCGCGTTGATCAGATCCATCGTGGTCAGCAGCTGGTCGACGACGAAGCCACGCCGCGGGCGGTGCTCGTCGTACATCCGGGTCCCGGCCGGTGTCTGCTCCAGCACCCACCCGTCGCTGAGCCAGAAGTGTCCGCCGGCCACGAGCGTGGTGAGCGCACCGTTGTCAGCCAGGAGATTCGCGACGATGTCCTCGCCGACCCACAGCGCCGCGTGCAGGGCAGGCGCGGTCTCGCCACGGCTCTTCGGGCGGACGGCAACGATCTGCTCGACGACGCGGGCGACGACGCGCATGCGTGCGACGCTCAGCCCGTCCGGGCCTACCTGGCCGGCCACCAGCACGGCGACGTTCCACAGGCGCGTCAGGTACGGGCTCGGCCGTCCGTCGCCCACCTTCACCAGGTGTGCCGGATCGATGCCGACCTCGTTGCGCGCGAACCCCTCCTCGGCGTCGGCGTCCATCGCCGGGAGGACCTTCGGCCCCCAGCCCTTGGCCTGCCAGACGAGGCGCAGCAACGCTTCGGCGATCCGGCGGTACCGGGTCTGGGTCATGGTCCCGGCCGGCAACCCGAGCCGGCGTTGCCGGACGCCGTGCGAGTGTTCCACCGCCCGTTTCCGGATGAGCCGCCCGCGATGTGTTTCCCACAGGACCTTCGGGGACGCGGTGGCCTTCGGGCCCTGGCCAGGTGGGCGCAACCGACCAGGCCGGACCCGGTCGCCGAACACGTCCTCCCAAGCCGAGCCGACCTCGACATAGGTCCGCGTCACCGCGGCCCAGGGCAGGTCGTGGTAGTCCGGATTGCTGTCGGGGCTGTCATCGGTCTGCCAACCGTCGGAGACATCCGACACCAGCTGGACAATCTCCGGCATCTCCGTGAGGTACTGCAGGACGGCGCCCCAGACCGGCTCCGGGTCGGGCTCTTCCTTGACCACCCAGTGCGAGCGGACCAGATTCAGCACCCCTTCGCGGTTGTACAGCTCACGGATCAGCGTCGCCACCACCCGCGCCGCCCGGAGGTCCACCGGCTCGTAGCGCCGCCCGGGCGTTCCTCGCCACGCTCGCTCACTGTACGAACGGATGACCTCGGTGACCGGAACGTACGACGGGCGCGCCGCCTCCTGCAGCGTCACCATCAACTCGGTCGAGCGGGGCAGCACAGACATGCGCCAGCTCCGCAGGTCGAGTTGGTTGGGGTCCATGACCTCGAACACCGACGTGGTGTACAACCGCCGGATCTGGCGGAGCGCGATCCGCACCCACGGATGGCCGGCCGGAGCCATCACCACATCACTGCCGAATGAGTCCGAATCGTCGCCGATGACCCGGCCGTCGGCCAGGTACAACTTCGAGCTGGACATCCTGAATCCGGGGCCCTTCAGCGTTTCCCACACCTCCGTGTCGAGACCGGGACCGACCAGGTTGTCGCCGTCGATGTAGACCACCCCGAACCGGTCCACGATGACGTACCGCAGGATGTCGGACATCCCGCCGTAGCCGGGGCGGTCGGCTTTGCTCTGGTAGCTGCGCACCAACGCGCCCAACCCGAGCGGCATCGGGGCGTCCGCGTTGAACACCTCGTCGATGTTGACCAGCGCGATCCGGTACGTCCCGTCGCCCCTGGCCCAGTCGAGCATCTCCTTGAGCGCGGCCAGATCGTCGCGGGTCAGATACGTGTAGAGGTCGGGCCGGTCGCCCGACTCCGGAACGCCCAGGCGCACCGCGTCGAACAGCTCGCGTGACAGGTCGGTGAACAGAACGAAGGTGAAGTCACCGTGGTACCTCCGGGCGTTTTCCACCATGTGCCGGCGGAACACCGGCGCGACGGTTCCGGCCAGTGGCCGGCCGAACCACATGGACGCCACGACCCTCGGCATCGCCACATACCCCGGCGACGGGAGCCTTTCCTCCCACTCGGTGCTGTCCCCCAGCACCCAGCCACTGGGCGTCTCCAGACCGACCGTCCGGCCGGGGGCGAGGTTCTCCGGTCGGAGACGCTTCGTCAACGCGCTGACCGGGACCGGGTCCTCGGTCATGCTCAGGGTGGTGAGGAAGGACGCCACCTTGCTCGGCGGTAGCTGTTGGTCGTGCCCGGTGAGGAACGGTTTCGCCGGCGGCTCGTCCAGCAGACCGAACGGATCGGGGCCCAACTCGTCCCGCAAGGCCACGATCAGTGGATCGCCCGGGCTGGTCTTCCTCCGTTTCGTCACAGCGGCCGCCCGTTCACGGAGCGCCCTGAGCAGCTGCTTCTGGGTGACCGCGGTCTTCGGCGCTGAGGGCTCGCCCGGCGCCGAGGATGCGCGGAAGGGGCGCGCTCCGGCCGCGTGGGTCGAGTCGACAACCTCGAGCTCGCGGCTCTGTCCGTCGGTCCTCAGGTGAAGGATCGAGCGGTTCGCGATGACGACGTCTCCGGCACGAGCTCCGGCCACCGATGAGACGTCGCGGCCCAGTCCGGGCTCGAAACGCAGGACCACCTGTCCCGCTCCGTACTGCGGTGGCACCATCGACGCGACGATGACGGACGGGTCGGCGAGGCGGTCGCGAGCCACCTCGACGCGATCGTGCCCGGGCGGCACCTCGAGCACGAGGTACGTTGGTTCGTCCACAATGGATAGATGTGCGAACTGGTACGACGGGATCTCGGCCTCGGTGCGATCGAGGGGTACGGCGGCCCAGGCGTGCTCCTCCGGGAACCTGCCACCGGGCGCCACCTCTTCCCGCAGTTTCCGCTCCGGGATGGCTGGCAGGTTCGGGTACCCGTACCAGCTGTCCGGATAGCTCAGCGGGCTCGTCCGCTGCACCGTTGCAATGCTCGGCCCGGTGGACGCGAGATACCGGGCCAGTGCACGCTCGAACTCCTTCGCCTGCTCGGTGTAAACGATCTGCCGGCGTACCCAGCGCGGCTCCCCCGACGCGTCGTCGTGGCTCCCGTCGTGCGCCAGCCCGTAACGTTGGGCCAGCCCGTCCGCCCACGCCCGCACGACGGAACCGATCGCCTCGACCCGCCCCCGCTCGCGTTGGCTGTGCGGAAGCCGGTCGAAGACCGTACCGAGCGCGTCGGTGAGGTCGTCATCGAAGTCCGCCGGCCGGCTCGACACCACGATGGTCGCCGTACTGGTAGCTCCGCTGGACCCCACCACGGTCAGCTTGGCCCCCGCGGCAGCACGGATGCGGGCGACCTGGGCCGCCGCGCCGTCGAACAGCCGACCGGTCACGGTCACCCGCAGCCGGGACCGCCTGGACGGGTCCATACCGTCCAGCATGTGCCCGAGCGAGGTCAGCAACCCGCTGGTGAGGTCCGGCGTGGGCAGCGTGACGATCACGCGCGCCGGCTCGGCCGTCAGTCTCGGCGGGGCCGACGAACCGCGAAGCAGCCGTTGCCCTGAGTGACCAGTTGAGCCGTCCACGCCCTGACCCGAGACATCGACGAGTCGCACCTGGCCACGCGAGGGCGGCGGGAGCAGCTCGCGGAGCCGGCGCAACCCGATCGCCGTGGCCGGCGACGAGATGCCCTCCGCGATGACGACGACCACATGCGTCGGGTCGAGCGGCAGGTCGGCCGCGCGCCGCCGGAGCTCCGTCTGCGCCTGCGCGTCGGCGTCCTCCGGCCGAACCAGTACCACGGCACCAGTGTTGACGGGCTCCGCGTGCAGGCCCACTCCCAGCGGCAGGCCGCCCAAGGTGGAGGTGACGAAGCCCGGTACGGCGGAGTGATGCGCCGATGCCTGCTCATCCTGGGCCCACGCGGTGATGTCGGACACCGCGAGGTACTCGTAGTGGGCGTGCATCGGGTCCCCGATAGCGAAATGGCGACCGCCCTGGCCGGACATCGCCCGCAGATACAGGTCGTGGTCCGGCAGCTTGATCACGACGCCGTCGAGCGCCGCGACCCGTTCCCAGAATCGCTCTCGCGACGCCTCGTCCGGTAGCGCCGGCCCGAGCGGTACCGTACCGGCCCCCGAGACCGTGGCAAGAGTCCCGCGTAGGAACATCGCGTAGTCGTCGCTGGGGATCGGCGAGTGCCGCCGGCGGTACCGGTCCAGACCCAACGGCGCGGACAGGAAGCGACTCGCGCTCCACGCGTCGGGAATGAGCTGCCTGGTCAGCACCGCGATGTTGGGTGGGTCCCCGTCGACGGTGTCGTCGAGCGTGGTGACCGCGGCGAGCTTCTGCATCACCCGGCCCCACCGATCGGTGAGGCGTTGCAGCAGCGCACGCGCGTCGCCGCCGGGGTGGTCGAGCATCGCCCGCACCTCGCCCGCGATGGCGTCGAACTCGGCGGTGGCCTCCGCGACCCGGGCCCGGGCCAGGTCTGCGATCGTGCGTGACCCGAACGGCCACAGGGTGCCGCCCCGGTCGGGCCGGTTCAGCACATTCGCCCCGCGTGCCAGCTCGGCGGTGACATGCGCAACGAGGCGTCGTCCGACCAGGAGCAGGCCGGCGATCGTGGGTACCCGCGCCCGCACCTGCTGATCCAGCGTCGCTGCCGCGCACGTGTTGAGGAAGAACTGCTCCTCCGCACCGCTGGCCGAGAACAGGGCGACGGACAGCACGGGGCTGCCGAGCAGCTGGACGAAGAGCGGGTCGGTGACCAGCGCGGCGCGGGCATCGTCGGTGAGAGCGAGCAGCCCCAGCCGGGCGATCCGGGCCGCGAGCGGCTCGGTCGCGTCGTACCCGATCGACGCGAGCCATGGTTGGGTCAGGGGATCGCGGCCTTCGGCGATGTCCAGGGCGATCAGCCGCAGTATCTCGGCCAGCCGGGCCGGGCCGACCGACCCCATCGAGCGATGGTCGTGGTAGGCGACCCGGCCGAGCGTTCCGATGCGACGCTTCTCGGAGTGCGTGGTGGGTACCAGTGCCACGGACAGGAGCAGGTCGTTGAGGAGCGCCGCCAGCCCATCGCCGACCGGGTAGCCCGTCGAGGCGAGCACTGCCTGCAATGCCCGCAGTCCGGGCATCACCTCCGCACTGCCGAACACCACACTGGTCCGGTCACTGAGCAGGCCGCCGCCGGCCAGGTCCCGCATGGCGTGGACCAATGCGGTGAGCTGGCCCTCCGGCAGCATCAGCTGTGTGAACGCGGAGGCGGCACTGTGGTACGCGGTGCGGTAACGCCCGGCCGTCACCGAGTTCGCGCCCGGCACCAGGCGCAGGCTCGGCCGCACCGGTTGCTCGCTGTCGATCCGGTATCCGGCGATCGGCGCCCCAGAGGGGTCAAGGTCGTACGCCGCGACGACGACCATGCCGGAAAGCCAGATACGCGGCAGAATCACCGTCGCGGTCGGAGCCCACAGCGCCGAACCGGGACGTCCACCGGACGCGACGCCGTCCAGCACGGCAGCCCGCCCGGGCGGAACGCGGAGCCGGAGCAGGTGCCCACCGGCGCGACCGGCGGCCGCTCGCAGGGGATCGACGGAGCCGATCAGGAACGGATCCACGGACGGCATGCCGGGGCCGAGTGCCTCGTGCACAGGAACATGGGTCCAGACGTAAGTGTCCACCTGATGCAGGTTCAGCGGCGCCGTGGTGGCCAGGTCGGACAGGCCATGCCGACGGTGCGGTGGCGGCGAGCCGGCCGCCACCGTCGGGACCGCCACCGGGTCGAGCAGGGTGACCAGGTCATTCTCGGCGACCGGGATCGCGGACCACCCGTGTGCCGACGCCGACGGTGGTGCCGACGAACCGCGGAAGTGCCCACCGCCGGTGTCCTCCTCGTCGTCGGGCGAACCCCCGGGATCGTCGGTCTCGGCGGCCGAGGACGTTGACGCCAGCATGGGCAGGGGTCCGGGGTCGACACCCAGCAGTGCCGCCAGTCGCATCAGCTCACCGCGCAACTGATTGATCAGATCGGGCGGAGGCAGATGCGTGCCGGTCTGCGTCAGCGCCGCCGCCGACCGCAGCTGCCCGCGGATGAGCCGTGCCGACTGCTCCAACGCCCGGAGGCCACCGCCGACCCCGACGCCCGCGCCGGCCCTGACCGCGGCCAGCGCCGCCGTCACCGGGCCCGCCCAGGCCCGCAGCAGCCTTCGCCAGGCGGCCGAGTGCTCAGGTGTGGCCTGGGAGAGGGGGGTCGCCGCGGAGAGGTCCATCTCGGCGTTGACCAGAACCACCTGCGGCACTGTGGCGCCGGCCGGCAGAACCTCGACGAGGTCCTGGAGTGCCTCGTCCACCAACCTCCGAAGGTCGGCTTCGCTGAGCCCGAACAGCCCCACCGGCACCGTGATCCGCCGCGACCCCTGCTGGGTCGCCCGCCGCAGCGACACAGTGAGAGCCGCGTACCGGGAAGCGTCGGTGTCCCCTCCGTTCGTCACCACCACGCGCTCGAGGCCGGCCAGGGCCCGGAGCACGGCTGAGGCCCCGACCACGACGGCCTCGCCCGCCGCCAGGCTGGTCGGCATGGCGGTCGACGGGTCGGTGCCCTCGATGTGCATGGCCGCACCGCCCACCCCACCCACGATGGTCCGGTCAGAGCCGACCTCGGCGAGCACGGTGTCCGCGTCGAGCCCGACAATGCCGGACGCCACGACGGCCGACACCTGTGGCGAGATCACGACCCTGGTCTTCTTCGGCGCTGTCGTGGCCTTCTTCTCCACTGTGGACGCGGCTTTGCCCGCGGCCGCCGCGAGGATGTCCGGGGCCACGCCGAGGTCCAGCGCTCCCTGATGGGTGACCACGATGTGGACGTGGCCGGTGGTGGTCCGGGGTGGCGACGAGGCACCGACGGTCACGGTGAACTCGACCGGCGTGTAGAGGTGGTAGACACCGTCGCCCGGTATGGTCCGCAACCAGGAGCGTCGTTCGGTCGCCTGGTTGAGACCGAGGCCGGCGGACACGGTACGGTCACCGCCAGCCCCGAACCGCGCGCCGACCGCGATACCGGCGCCGACATTGGCCCGGCCGAGCAGCGCCACATCGACCGCGGTGCGGACTCCTTTCTGGCGCGATGTGCCGACCGTCCTGGTGCCGTGATCGTACCTCTCGACCTCGGCGCGGCGGACGTGGAACACCTCGAGCGGAGCCCCGAGGCGCGCGTGCACCGTGACGCCCTCGGGCAGGGTGAAGGAGCCGGTCGGGCCGGTGATGGCGTCGAAGGTCGCACCGCCCGGACGGAGCAGCAGGCGGAAGTCGTTGACCAGCGTGTGGTAGCGGAGCACCCGCGACGTTGGTCGCAGGCCGCCCCGGGGCACCGCGACCGGCCCACCCCCGCGCCGGCGCTGCTGCGCCACGATCTCGGTGATGGCGTAGAGGCCGGACACGCCGTGGATGAGCGCGCCGGCGGGCAGCTCGCCGGTCAGCGCACGGTCCGAGGAGAGCCTGGGCGAACCCACCAACGGGCTTGCGCCCAACGGGGTGTAGAACGTCCTCTCCTCGGTGACCGTGCCGGTCCGGACCAGACTGTCGATCGCCCGCGCGACGACGTTCGTGCGGCCCGGCCGGCGCCGCAGGGTGTAGGCGAACTCGATGTCGTGGGTGAACTTCGCGCTGGCCTCGGGCCGCTCACCGGTCATCGACAGCAGGTTCGAGCCGGCCAGGTTGGTGTTGTCCACGGTCCAGGTCCGGGTCAGCGACGCCGTCGTGAGCAGCGTGGTGTCCGGCGTCGGGATCGACTTGCCGCCGAGGCCGCCGACGATGACCGACGACGCGTGCCGCGCCCGGGTGATGTCGGCGTCGTTGCGGCGCATGTAGAGCTTGAGCCGGTCCTTCTCGCCGGTGCCCTGGAACCGGGCGCTGCCCTTGAGCCGGGCGGAGACGGAGAACGTGTACGTCTCCCCGTTGGCGTACGCCTTCCAGGTCTTTCCGCCGTCGTCGAGCTCGGACATGTGGCTCATCAGCCCGGTGAGCATCGGCATGACCCGTACGACGAGTGCCGGGCCCCCGAGGGCGAGCGCGTCCTGGCGCACGCTGTGCTGCAACGGCGTGGTGCCGATCGGCTCCTGCCAGACTCCCAGCCACGGCCGGCCCTGGCGGATGCCCAGCGGCGGTTGGCGGGTCTCGTCGGAGGCCGGTGCCGGCGGCGTCGCCGGCAGGTCGGTCGGGAGGAGGCCGTACGGGTCGTCAAACCCCCGCCAGTCACGGGCCCGCACGTCGTGGGCGGCCAACAGCAGGAGTACCTCGCCGTGGGTCGTGACCGACGTGCCGTCCTCGAGCAGGACCGTGTTGTGGACCGCGGTGCGCACGAGGTACATGTCGGCCGTGCCGGTCCAGGTGCGGTAGTAGCCGTCGGTGTGCTCCGCCCCCCGCGAGCCGCCCTGCCCGGATCCCACCCCGGCCACCGCGCCGACGGCATCGCCGGTCAGACCGGTCCGGAAGCCACCGGCCGCACGCAGGCTGGTCGTGTCCAATGTGTCCACATCGCCGTCGAGCCCGACCTGGCTCTCCTGTGAGTAGTCATGGTAGGCCTCGAACACGCGGAGGATCTGTGGTCGCCCGACCGGCGTCGCCTGCAACAGCCCGAGATCGGTGCCGACCAGAATGGACGCGCCGGCGGAGAGGACCCGCGGCAGGTTGGCCTTGTACCCGACCGTGGAGATCCCGTTGATCAGGTCCCGCTGCAGGTACGGGCGCGTCGTCGCGGCGAGCCGTTGAGCGAGCGCCCGGCGGAGGTCGTTCAGGGCGGTGACCGCGACCGCCGCTCGGGGGATCATCCCGATCAGTGGCGAGGGTGTTTCCGCTGACATCGTCAGTGGGGGTAGCGGTTGCGGCCCGGCGGCCAGTTCGGGGATGGTCAGGTCATCGGCCAGGGAGTCGGGCTGCCACATCTGGACGGTGCCGTCGGCGTACTGCGGGGGCGACGCTTCGAACAGTGTCCAACCGAATCGGATCGGCAGTGTGTACAGCGATGTGGTCGACGTGGTCTGGGCCGAACCGAGCACGGTCGAGGAGATGGTCTCGCCGGTACGCCGCGTTTCCCGCCGGCCGCGCTGGTAGGTGCCCTGCAAGCCGATGGGCGCCGCGTCCGGGTACAGGCCGGCGCTGCCGGAGTTCCCGGCGATGCCGGCGGTCACAGCGCGGTCGCGGTTCTCGATGCGGGTCCGGCGGGTGACGACGCCGTCCAGTCCGCTGAAACTGTTCAGTGTCCAGTAGGGCTCGGTCCGCTCGAGGTGGCCGTGGCCGGTCACTTCGGCCCACAACCCCACCGTCACGCCAGGGCGATCCGTCTGCGGGTGACGCAGGAAGATGGCGAACCCGGGCTGGTCCGGCGAACCCCCCATGAGGTCGTCGATGAGCTGGGTCAGCACCTTGGCGTTGAGCCTGCTCCACAGCAGGCGCCAGTTCTCGAACCCGACGCCGTCCTGGTTGAGTGTGCCGGCCGTCACGGCCTGGCCGACCAGGTACGCGTAGGGGCTGACCGTCCCCTGTGGACCGAGCGCCTCGGCCGGTAGGAAGTGTCGCCGCACCAGCTCAGGGACCAACCGGTCATAGACATCGGCGACACCCGTCATGTTCCGCGGCTGGCCGAACCCGATGCCGTAACCGGCGCCGAGCTGGGGCGTCCACCAACGTCTGGTCGCGATCGTCGGTGTACTCGGGACACGGCCGGTCTGGCGTACCGCGTCGAGCTCCTTCTCCAGCACGCGGATGTTGGCGAATCCGTCGAACCCCGGCGTGCTGCCGCTCTGGATGGCCGACGCGTCGGTGCCCCACTCGGCGTGGACCACGTACCGGGAGTTCAGCCGCACCAGCTTGCTGGTGCCGTGCGATCGCAGGGCTCGGAGCGCGTAGTAGCGCCCCTGGCGTACCGCCACCCTTCCCCGGCCGGTGGCACCGCTCTTCCGGCCGCCTACGCTGCCCACACCGGAGAGCAGTCTGACGAGCACGCCGTAGAACCAGCGCAGCCGCGTGTTGCGGTCCTGCGACCGGGTCGTCTTCGTCACGGCGGCGCTGATGCGGTCGTACATGATCTTCTTGGTCGACGGACCGACGACCGTGATCGAGCGTGCGGACGCGGTGAGGGCCAGGCTGAGGTTGTGCCCGCCCGAGCGCAGCCACAGTTTCGGCGTGTCGGTCCACCAGGTGCCGCTGCGGTGGGCGCCCACGACACCGGTCGTCAGTGCGTCGTTGCTGAGGAAGAGCTCGATGTCGGTCCGGAACCGGTCATACACCTGCGGTCCGATCAGCTCGGAGAGCTGTGCCCGGAGCATCCTGGCCAGGAAGACCCGTTCGGTGGCGTGATGCATCGTCCACAGCGGGAGTTCGGCGTTGTCGTTGATGGGATGGACCGGGGCCGACGGGGCCGGCGCCTCGGAGGCGGACGTGTCCATGCTGACCGAACCGGGCTCGTCATACGTGTGGTCCCGCCAGCGCCCCGTCTGCTTGTGGGTCACCCGGACCGTCCAGACGATCGGGATCTCCAGCTCCACCAGCGGCTCGCTCGGCTTGTAGTAGGCGTACTGGCCGACGGCCGTGCCGCCGACGAACGAGGTCCCCTTGGTCAGCGACCCGCCGACGCTGCCCGAGGCTGTCCCGCTCACCAGGAAGCCCCGCCCGACGCTGAGGCTCGGGCCGATGTCGGCATACAACGTTGTGCTGGATCCACCCGAGGTCAACCACTCCTGATCGAGCACGTTGATGCGTGTCTCGATCCGGTCGGACGAGGCGCGCTGGCCCGCCGGGTGGCCGCCACCGGACGGTGCGAGCGTGTGGCTCGACCGCTTGGGTGGACCGACGACGTTGGCGAACAGCTCCACCCGGTAGTCGAGGTCGGCCGAGTCCAGCCGCACGCCCTCGTCGACGGCCGCGGTGAAGCTGGACGTGACGATGCGTCGAACGGTTTCCGGCTCGGTGACCGTGTCGAGACCCGGCGTCTTGCCACGGTTGATCCAGCGCACCAGGCCGTCGAGACCCGGGATCGTCTTCACGTAGCCGAGCGTCGGCACCGCGGCCGAAAACCCCGTCGTCTGCGGTGTCAGGGGCAGTCCGCCCGGGGGCGGGGGGCCGTCGGACCAGCTGGGCAGATTCACCGCCGCGGTGGCCAGGGCCGCCCGGTCCACCGTCGTCCCCGGGCCGCGCCGACCTACCGGCGGGTGGGCGCGCGGCAACCTCCGTCCGGCGTCGCCGGCCGGGATACCGGCCCGGACCCGGGACACGAGGCGGGCCAGCCGCGCGAGCTGGTCGGCGTCGACGTTGCCGTCGACACCCAGCAGGTCGCGCAGCATCACGGCGTAGTCCTGCAAGCCGGTGAATCCACGGCTGCGGGGATCGCCGAAGTACGAGCGCCTCGCCCGAAGCAGTGCCCAGAGGTCCTCGGTGTCCATCAGCCCCAGTACCCCGGTCAGGGCGGCCAGTTCGTTCTCCCGGTCGAGCTGACCATCGACCCCGTTCCTGCCCTTCGCGGTGCGGATGGCGCGACGCCGCAGCGCGGCCAGGCTGAGCCGGCGACCTCGCATGAGATCCCGGTTACCGGTGACGGCGGCCATCAGCCGTCCGATGTGGACGGCGGTGAGCTCCCGCACGCTCGGATCGACCACGTACTGGATCACCGGAAGGAGGTCGGCCATCGTCAACGGGAGGACCCGCTGGCCAGCGGCGCTGCCGAGCAGCATCCGGGCCACCATCAAGGCCCGATGGGTCGCCACGAGTCCGGCGCCGGTCACGGGCCCGTCCACCCGTGCCTCGAGCTCGCGCTGTACCGCCACCGCCTCCAGACTCTGTTCCCACCAGCCCTGCTGACCGGCCACGCCGATCGTCGCCGCGACGCCGATCAGTTCCTCGTCGGTGATCTGCAGACCCTGTTGCAGGGACGCGAACGCGGCCCGCTGCCGCAACGCCAGCAAGGAGAGCGGGCCGCGAACCGCGTTCGCCAACTGGATCAGGCGGGTCTCCTGGTCCAGTGTCACATCGGGGGTAGCGGGGTCGAGCAGGGCGCGAACCAGCGGGAGCATCCGGGGAAGGTGGGACAACTCGGGGAAGGCGCGACGGCTCAACTCGGTCAGCCGTTTCCTGGCCGGCGCGTCGGCATCGGCCACCCAGCCGCCGGAGGGGGCCAGGTTGGCCACCGTGAGGCGACCGTCGGACAGCAATGAGGACGGCTGACCCGGCACCCACACCCGCACACCCGGCCGCTGCCCCCTCAGCTCGTCGATGAACGCGGCCACGTTCCCGCTGGCATGGGACAGACCTTCCCGCGCCACCAGCACGACGTTCAGGCGCTCGCCGTCCCGCCGATGGCGATACGCCGCGACGAACTCGTCGAGCCCGGCGACATGGGCGGCCACGTCGGCCCCGCTCGCCGCGCGCCGGCCGGACTTCGCGTCGGGGACCCGGAACACGCCGCGCTCAACGTCAACGTCCACATAGAACACCGGGCCGGATCCGGCGCGAACCCAGGCCAGCGAGACCTCAGGGTACGGCGTGAGCAGTCCCGTCCCGATGTCCCGCCACAGGCTGGGTACGACAACCGCGCCGGAGCCTGGATCGTGCCGGACCCAGCGGGCGAGCCGGCGCTTGGTGCGGGCAGCATCCGGCGAGATCACGACGCCCCACGTCCGCCGGCGCGGCGACGCGAACGTGTTCGCCGCGGACCCGGTGGCCGACGTCCCGGTGGCGGTGGACCCCCGCCATGGCGGAGCCGAGGAGCCGCGGAACCGCCTCTGGTCGGCCTCGGTGCCGGCCGCGTCCCGCAGGGCCTCCAGGGTAAGGGCGGCGCCGCCGGCGGTCAGCTCGTCGGCGAGCCCGGTGACGCGCAACCGGTCCTGCGGCGTAACGTCGACGTCGGGTGGATAGTCGAGGACCGCGGCGACCAGTCCGTCCACATCGGACAGCGTGATCGACCCCTCGGCGCCAGGCTCACGCCGCGCGTACGCGAGGTCGGTCACCCGGCGCAGGCCGCGCAGCTGCGGCTGCGTCACCAGGGCGGTGAAGTCGGCGCCGTACCCGAACGCGGCCCGGGCCAGCGCGAGCAGGCCGAGCACACCCGGCTGTCCCGGGTCGCCGTAGCCCACGGGCGGCCCGGCCTCGGCTGACAGCTGGGCGGCCAGAGTCTTCAGGCCGTACCTCGCCGCGACCCCGGGGGACTCCTGGACCGGCTCCGCGCCGCTGGCATGGGTGTCGAGGTTCAGCGGGCCGACCCGTACGAGGTTCGTCCGCTGGCGAGCCCGCTGGATCAGATACTCGGCGTTGTGCAGGAGCGCGGCCAGCTCCGCCGTCGGCGCCTGGCCGCCCTCCACGCCGGCCACCATCGCCCGTAGCGCACCGGTGGGGTGCTCGCGCCAGGTGGTCACGGCGAACAGCGCGGCCAGCTGCGCCTTGGCCGCCGCGTTGTCGCCGTAGAGGTAGTCGGCCAGTGCCGTGAACTGCGCACTCGACTGCTCCGGCGTCGGCTGCTCGAATACGTGTTGCAGATAGCTCGTGCCCAGCGCGTGGTACAGCAGGTCCGACGGCGGCGGGACGCCGTTGAAAGCGGCGGCCACCAACGCCATCGCCAGGTTGGCCTGCGCCTGCATCACGGCCAGGAGCAGGGTCGCGTCGAAGAGCCGGAACTCGACGTGATCGTCCTTGGTACCACGGACGGCGCTGAAGTTGAGCGCGAGCGCCTTCGGACCGTCGGAGACTTCGGACAGGTCACGGTAGCCACCGGGAGGTTTGAGGTTCGGGCGCGACTGCGCCGCGCGGCGCCGACCGCCGCCGGGGTGGTGCGGCCAGTTGCCGAGCCGGAACACCGCATCACCGAAGACCTCGGTGACCAGCTCCACCAGCAGCTGCGGTGCCGGAGACAGTGTGCCGGCCGTACCACCGAGATTGGGAACTCCGATGTGGACGTGGAAGCCCGCTGTCGGCGATGCGGTCCCCCCGAACCGCTGGACGATCCTCAGTATCAGCGCCACGTCGCGCCAGACCTCGCCACTGTTCAGCATGATCGGCGACACCCATTCGCCGTCGACGGTCGGGTCGTGCACCAGCCGCCATCCGTCGCGGTCGGACGAGTGCGGCTGCTCATGGGGCCGAGCGATCTGCCACGTGGTGGTCAGCCCGGCCACCTGGACCGCCCGGCCGATCAGGTGCAGCGCCCGTCGACGGTCCAGCGCGCCCCAACTGTGCGGGAACACCCATTCCAGCTCGATGCCCAGCCGCTGCCCGAACACCCCGCTGACCAGCCAGCCCTGTCCGTCCCCGAGCCAGACCGGCACCGCCGACCCTGGTGGCGGCGGCCCTGGTGGCGGCGGCCCTGGTGGCGGCCCGCCCGCGGCCGCCGCGATCTCGGCCCGCGTCTGCCGCAGCCAATCGGCGAAGTCGAACCCGTCCGGTAGGGACGCGACGACGCTCCGGTTGGCGTTGGCGCCCAACCAGGCCAGCGAGTCCCCCGCCGTGGAGTCCACATCGGATGGTGGGGCCGGGCCTGCCCCGGCCGCCGCGGCGCTCAGGCCCGGCGCCGTCAGGGCATGACCGCCGCCGGTGACCCGGTCCACCCATTCGATCATCCGCAGCCGGTCGGCGGGGACCACCTCGGCCAGCGGATCACGGTCGAGCACGGTATTGACCAGGGCGTCGAGTTCGGCCAGGGTGACCGGGCCATCCTGCTCCGGCCCGCGCCGGCTCAGTACGAAGTCGGTCAACCACCGCCAGCTCCGTAGCTGCTCCACCGTCACCAGGGTGGCGAAGTCCGGGTGATACCCGAATGCCTGGCGAGCCAGCGCCAGCAGTCCCAGCACACCCGGCAGACCCGACGGGGTGTACCCGACCGCCGGCCAGGCAGCGTCGGACAGCGCATCGGACAGCTCGCGCATGCCGGTGGTGGCCGCGTTGGCCGCGGTATCCCGCCCGAGGCCGCCTCCGGTCACCCGTGGGTCGAAATTCAACGGTCCCCACAGACGCAGCTGCTCGCGGCCCTGAGCCCCTTGGACAAGGTGCGCGGCGTTGTGCAGCATGGCCGCGTGCTCGGCGGGCGATGGCGAACCGTCCATCGTCGGACCCAACGTCGACTGCAATCCACCCGTCGGTGTCTCCCGCCACCCGGTGACGGCGAACGCCGCGGCCAGTTGCGCCTTGGCCGCCATGTCCTCGCCGTACAGGAAGTCGGCCAACGCCCGCACCTGCGCGCTGGACTCCTCGAGCGTGGGGTTGCCGCGGGTCGCCATCAGGAAGCCGGTGCCCAACGGCGCCGGCGGCGGGGCGGCGGGTGGCGGCACACCGGCCGCCGCCGCGGCCACCAGACCCATGGCCAGGTTGACCTGGGCCTGGATGACCCCCGTGTCCAGCGTCGCGTCGAAGAGTTGGAACGTCAGCTGGTCGTCGCGCCGGCCCCGCAGGCCACGCAGGTTCAGCGCCAGGTTGGCCGGGCTCTCGGACAGGTCGTCGCGGGTCTGGAAGCCGCCCCGTGGTATCACGTTGGGGCGCGACTCCTGGCTCGTCCGCTGCCCGCCGCCGGGGTAGTGCGGCCAGTTCCCGATCCGGAAGACCGTGTCGCCGAACGTCTCGGTGACCAGCCGCACGAGCAGCTCCGGTCCCGCCGACACCGTGCCCGGATCGGGACCGCCGAAGAACGGGACGCCGATCGTCAGGCCGGTGCGGAGCATGGCCGTGGCGACGCCACCGAAGGCCGCGATGATCTTCACGACGAGCGCGACATCCCGCCACTCGGCCGCGTTGTTGGTCAGGACCGGCGACTCCAGTACGCCGCCGGTGGTCGGGCCGGACGAGCGTCGCCAGCCCTGGGCGTCGTCTCCGGGGCCGCCGGCCGGCTCCGGTGGGGCCAGCTCGACCGCGACCAGCGCCAGGTCGATCAGCGCCTGAGCCCGGAGCCGATGCTGCGGATCCCAGTCGGTCGGGAAGTCCCACGCGAGCCGCAACCGCATCCATTGTCCGTCCACACCGGACACCAGGCCGGCACCGCCAAGGTTGACCGGCACGAGCGCGGCGTCCCCGCCGTCCCGGTGGCCGGTCAGGCGCGTCGTCGCGGCGTCGTGCTCGAGCTGGAACGCTCCGAAGTCCGTACGGTAGGCAGCCGGACCCGGTGTCAAGGGTGCGTTGGCGGCCGCCTCGATCTCGTCATAGCTCCGCATCAACCACAACGGGAAGGCGAATGCCTCCGGCACGTGGGGCAGGAAGGCGTTGGTGGCCCGCACCGACAACCAGGACCGCGTGAGGCCCACGCGCAACCAGCGCACGGTGAGCGGCTCTCCGTCGGTGGTGATCCGGTCGACCAGCTCGACCAGGTCGACCAGCTCCATGCTCGTTTCGCCGAGCACTCCGTCGGGGTCCGGGAGGCGGATCGCTTCGATCAGAATGTCCACATCGGACATCGTGATCGGTCCGCCGTCGCTCCCGCTCCGGCGCGCGTAGGCCAGGTCGGTCAGCAGCCGGAATCCGCGCAGCTGCTCCTGGGTGACCAGGCTCGCGAAGTCGGCGTGGTAGCCCAACGCCGAGCGGGCCAGAGCGAGCAGGCCCATGACCCCGGGTTGCCCGCTCTCGCCGTACCCGACCGTCGGCCAGGCGCTGGCGGACAGCCGTCGGCCCAGGTCGTGCAGACCACTCGCGGCCGCGAGAGCCGCGCCGTCCCATCCGGTGCCGGCACCCGTCGAGGTGAAGGTGATGTCCAGATTCAGCGGGCCCAGGCCGAGCAGGCTCCGCCGGTCCCGGGCCCGCTGGATGAGGTACTCGGCGTTGTGCAGCAACGCCGCCAGCCCCGGCGTGACCGGTCCGTCCCCGTTGTGCTGCCGTACGGCGCTGCGCAGCCCCGCGGTCGGGGTCTCCCGCCAGGTGGTCAGCGCGAACAGCGCCGCCATCTGCGCCTTGGCCACACCGTCGTCGCCGTACAGATAGTCGGCCAGCCACCGAGCCTGCGCGCTCGCCGCTTCCGGCGTCGGAGCTTCGTGGGTCTGCTGCAGGTGGCTCGTCCCCAGCGGTGCCGGCCACCCGTCCGTTCCCGGTCGGACCCCGGTCACGGCCGCCGCCACCAACGCCATCGCCAGGTTGACCTGCGCCTGCATCACGCCGATGTCGAGTGTTCCGTCGAAGAACCGGATCTCCACATGGTCGTTCTCGGTCCCTTCGACCGAGCCGAAGTTCAGTGCGAGGTGCTTGGGCCCGCCGTTGAGCTCCTCAAGGCTCTGGTAGTCGCCGGGGGGGATGACGTTCGGCTGGGAGAACCGGCTCGTCCGACGCCGCCCGCCCGGGTAGTGCGGCCAGTTCCCCAGGCGGAACACCGCATCACCGAAGACTTCGGTCACCAACTCCGCCAGGAACTGCGGGGCGGCCGACAGCGGGCCGCCCTCGGGTCCGCCCAGGTGGGGCACCCCGATGTGGACGTGGAAGCCGACCTCAGGCGTAGCGATCCCGCCCAACCGCTCGAGGATCTTCACGATCAGCGCCACGTCCCGCCAGACCGCCGCGGTGTTGGCCATGATGGGTGACACGGCCTCGCCGCCGGCGCTCGCCTCCCACACGAGCTGCCAGCCGTTGCGCGCGCTCGTGTACCCCGGGCGACCGGTGCGTCGAACCCGCCATCGCCGGGCCAGGCCGGCGGCCACGAGCATCCGGCCGATCAGCTGCCGCGCCCTCGTCGTCTGTGCCACGGTCCATTCGGCCGGGAACTGCCACTCCAGCTCGAGGCCCATCCGCTGTCCGTCCACACCGGACACGAGTCCACCGCCGAGGTCGCTCAGCGTGGCCGGGACGGGTGACACGTCCTGGCCGGCACCGCGCTGGGCGAACCGCGTCAGGGCCGCGTCGTACTGCTCCTGGAACGCGCTGAACTCCTCGACGTAGGACGCCGTACTGCGAACCGTCGGCTCCTGTCCGGCGACCGCCGCGACCTCGGCCGCCGCCTGCGTCAACCAGGCCGCCGCGTTGAACTGCTCCGGGAGCGACGGGAGGAACCCGTGGTTGGCGTGCGTCGCCAACCACGCCCGGGCGACCCAGATCTTCACGCCCGTCACCGACAGCGTCGTACCGTCGACGGCGTTGTCGTTGATGAGCCCGACGAGCAGGAGCCGCTCGGCCGGGTCGATCACGTCCGCCTCGCCGCCCTCACGCTCGTGAATCTCGTTGATCAGCGCGTCCATCTCGGTCAACGTCACCGCATCGGGGACGGCGACCTCCCGGGCCGCTCGGACGAGTTCGGTCAGTAGGCGCAACCCCCGCAGCTGGCCCGCCGTCACGCCGGCCACGACGTTGGCGATGCCGAACGCTTCACCGGCCAACGCGAGAATGGCCGGGTCACCGCTCTCAGTTCCCTGCGACGGTATCCCGACGATGATCTCGCTGTCGTCGGGCTCGACGGCCCGGCGCGCCCGGCGCAGCTGGTACCGGGCTGCTCGCAGCGACCGGAGAAGGGCGGTGTGCAGGCGCTCGAGCCGTTCGACGGCGTTGATGAGCGCGGTTCGCTGATCGGCGGTGAGCGGGGCGTTCGCGTCCCGGGGTAGGGCCGGGTCGGCGTTCACCTCCGCCACGGCCGCGGACAGCTGCTGGTACGTGTTGACCAGATTGGTGCGGGTCGAGCCGTCGGGCAGCCCCGCGCTCGCCGACTCGTAGCCGTCGCGATGGGTGGCCGGCGCCTCCAGGTACGTCGTGAGATGGTGCAAGGCGCGGCTGGTGTCGGGGTCCCCGGGCTCGGTCGCGGGCCGCCGGGTGACCTGATCGGCCAGGTCGGGGGCGAGGACGAGTCGGATCTCGGTCAAGCTGGTCGACAGCGTGCTCAACGCGCCCATGGCGGTGTCGTAGGCCAGCTGTGGATTCCAGCCGAGCGGTCCGGAACCATGCAGCGTGAAGGCGATCGAGGTCGCACCCATCGCCTGCGCGGTGCGCACCGCGTTGACGTACGACGCGGTCAACTCGGCCACGAGCTCCGATTCGGCTCGGGTGGTCGAGTAGGGCGGCGGCACGGCCAGCACGAGCCACACCGGCCGAGCGCCGGCATTCGGTGACGCGGCCGGCGTACCCGGGTGGACCCAGGCCGCCTGACCCGTCTGGATTCCCTGCGGGTACCACCAGGCGACCTGGGACTGGATGTCCGGATAGCGCGCGTTGATCCGGGCGTCGTCGGCGCCGCCACCGGACAGACCAGGACCGGTCGGATGGACCAGGACGTTGACGTCCTGGTCAAACAGGTCACCCGTGACGTCGCGCACCACCACCGGGGCGCCGACTCCAGCCCGACCGGTCAACCGGGCGGCTTCGGCCGCGGCCAGGGTGGCCAGGACGAAGAGCTGATCAAGCCCCTGGGTGAGCTCCCGGTGCCGGGGGTGCCGCGGGTTGGCGGCGGCCAACCCCTCCAGCTCACGCACCCGGGTCAGCACCGGGCCGGCGTGGATGAGGTAGTTCACCGGTGAGATGGAGCCGGGCGTTTCGCGCCGCCGGATGGTCTCGACGACGCGGCGGAACTGTTCGTCCATCCGGTTCAGCACAAGGAGGTCGTTGCTCACATCGTAGCGGCCGGCGACACGGATCCCACCGCCGCCGCCGAGGTCCGTGTCGTCGTCGCCCGCGGTGGTGATGATCTGCGGGTGGGCAAGCCTGGCCCGCTCGAGAAGCTGGGTGAAATCGTCCCGCGCCCCGGTCAACCGGTCGCGGGACCGGATGAGCGCCTGGTGTTCCAACCCGCGCAGCGGACGGTCGAGGTGGGGCCGGTGGGGTTCGTTCGCGGCCGCGTCGACCGCCTCCCGGTATCGCCGGCGGGCGCGGACCAGGTGGTCGCGCAGACCCCCCGGTGGCACGCGGTCCAGGATGCGGTGATACCGCTCGGCACTGGTGTCGAACATCGCCTGGGCCTCGAAGGCCTCCTGGTACAGCGCCACCGCCTCATCGGTCCAGCCGTCCGGATGCGCCGGCACGCTCAGGCCGGCCAGGTCGGCCGGGTCCAGACCGGCCGCGACGGCCAACTCCCGCACCGCCCGCCGAAGCTCGTCGATCAGGGCCTCCGACGGGACATGGCTGCCCAGTTGGGTCGACGCCGCCGCCCGCGTCATCTGCTGCCGCGTGGAGTTCACCAGGTCAGCGAGGTTGGCATCGGCGCCGACTCCAGCACCACCCAGCCGGGCGGCCGCCGCCGCCGACACCGGCCCGGACCACGTCCGCACCAGCTGACGCCATGCGGCCCGATGCAGCGAGGACGCCGCGGTGACCGCGGTGGCGGTGGACACGTCGACCTCGAGCCGCGCCAGCACCACCTGTGGCACCTGCATGCCGGCGGCCAAGCCCGGTGGCACGTCGGCCAACGCCACCTGGACCAGCGCGCGCAGCGCCGCCTCGTCCAGGCCGAACAGTCCCACCGGCAGCACCACCCGCCGCGCCACCGACTGCGAGGCGAGGAAGAATGCCTTGGTCAGGGCCGCTTCCCGGGCCGCCTCCTGGTCGGCGCCGTTGACCAGGATGACCTCGCCGGCCCCGGTGAGCGCCCGCAGCGTCGTGGGCGCCTGCCGTATGGTCGCCTCTCCCGGCGGCAGGGTCGTCGGGGCCAGTCGACCGGGCACCGCCAGCAACTCCACCGCCGGGTTGGTGCCGTCCAGGTGGAACACCGCGCCACCGACGCCGGCGACCGGGGTCAACGCCCGATTCACCTCGGCCAGCACCACGTCCGCGTCCAGGCCGATGACGCCGGTCGTGGTGATGACGGTGACCGGCGAGGAACCCGTCCCGCTGTCATCGTCGTCGGGCGGCAGTGGCTGGCGGACCTTCGTCCGGCGTGTCTTCACCACGACATGCGTCCCGTGGCCGGGCTTGCTCAGCTCCTCCTCGGTCCGCGCCTTGGCCGCACCGGTGTGGGTCGGGATCCATCCCGCCGACGGCATCGCCCGGGCCACGCGGAGCTGGCCGTTGGGCAGCACCGAAGCGGCCTGCCTGGGTACCCACAGCCGGATGTGCGGCGTGAGTCCCATCAGCCGGTGGAATAGCTGGGGCGCCAGGGGGCGGACGATGTCCGGTCGCTGCGACACCAGTACCACGTTGAGCCGCTCTCCCCCGCGGACGCTCCCGTACGCCGCCTGGTACATCGCCGAATCGTGGACCGTCAGGGCGAGCGAGTCCGACGTCACCCGGAGCCGTCGACCGTTGGGCATCGTGGTCCAGAACCGCCCATGTTCCACCTCGAGGTCGATGTCCACGTAGACGACCGGGCCCGATCCGTCCGACGCCCAGGCCAGCTGGGCGCGCCCGTACCGCCGCGACAGGCTCGTGGTCGCGTCCACCCACCTGCTCGGCACGATCATCGCGTGGAACCGCGGATCGTGGCGCTCCCACCGTCTCGCCCGGCGCATCCTCCGCGACGGCTTGCGTGACACGATGACGACCCACGAACGCGTCCCGCCGACGCCATCCGTGTCGGGACTCGACGCGGTCGTGAGCGGCGGTGTGGCCACGGCGGTCGGTGTGCCGGCGCCCCATCCCTTCACCGTCTCCGGGGGGAACAGGCCCGGTGGTGCCGGCACGGCGTTGCGGGCACCCGCGCCCGACCGCCAGCTCGCGATCACCCGGGAGAGCTGCCAGCCGTGCACGATGTCGGCGCCACCGTCGGCCGGCTTGGTCACCCAGGGGCTCGCCTCGTGCTCGTCCGCGGCCCCGAACGTGCCGTGCTCGTCAACCGGCGTGGTGACGCCCCACAGATCGTGCGCGTGGTCCTGCAGGATGTTCCCGGCTGTCGTGATCACATCCACGGTCAGCGCCCCCCGCAGCTGACCGGCGAATGTCGTCGGCGTGCCGTCCGGGCCGGTGAAGACGATGTTCCCGCCGCCCATGACGAGAATGATCGGCAGCCGTTTGACACTCCACTGTGGAATCTGGTTCAGCGTGTCCGCCAGCCACCGCGCGGTACGCCAGGCACCGTTGTAGAACATCCGCCCGGTCTCCGGATCGTAGTCGCTCACCGCGACGGTGTAGAAGCCGTCGACCTCGCGCGGCGACCGCTGATCCGCCAGGACCGCGAAGGCCCTGACGGGTGGGTCCAGGTAGCGGGGCAGCGCGTCCGCGTCCCGATCCTGGCGGTTGGCCGCTGAGCGCCGGCCGGCGAACCACCGGCCGGCATGGATGGGTTGACCGAGCGGATGCAGCAGCCCGACCTGCAGCGCCTTCTGCGGGTCGACGAGGAGGGCGGCGGTGTTGTCCATCCGGTAGATCTGTTTGGCACGGCCACCACGCAGGACGCTGAACGGCCAGCTCGTGCGAAGCTTTCCCGGTACGGTGACCAGCCCGCGCTTGTTGAACGCGTTCACGTCCAGCTCGGTCATCACGCCCGCGTTGACCCGCAGGTACGGGCTGTTGCGGGACCTGATGACACCCCGGTGCAGCCGCTGTCCGGTCGTGCTGCCAAGCTCGGTGCTGGCCGAGCCGCCCACCTTGACCTGCGCGCTCACCGGCGCCGTCGGGACGGTCGGCGCGACGCCGACTTCGGCGCCGAGGCTGCGCTTGAGTTTCGCGGCGCTCTCGTTGTCGACGAACCAGTACGTCTCGGTGTAGAAGTCGACCTCGATCCAGTTCAGCGGTACGGGATCGTAGAACGCGTACCGGACGGTGATGTCGCCCTGGGTGTCGGTGAGCGCGCCACCCTCGCGGGTCATCACGGGCGACGTGTCACCGCCGCCGCCAGGCCCCCGGTCGAGTGCCTTGTCGCCTACCCGGGTCAACCGGTTGAACGACAGGGCGTTGAGGAATCCGCCGATCGTGTTGGCATCAAGGCGGAGCAGGCGCGCCACCGCCCGGCTTCCTGAGCCACCGGTCGACCGCAGCCAGGAGGTGAAGCGGGCCAGCGACTGCCCGGCCAGGTCGCGCAGCGCGTCGTGGTGCAGTCCGACGATGAACACCCGACGCGTCCTGACATCCTCCACCGTGACCACCAACGGCGTCAGACCGACGTTCTGGATGGCCGTTTCGGGCGATCCAGCGGTCGCGACGATCTGAACCTGTGGCGGTGGGATCGGCGGCTGCAGCGTGCTCGGTGGGATGAGGATGTCGCTGGGCAGCGTGTCCTGGTAGATCAGCACCTGCTCCCGCATCCGCACGCCCCGGGTTCGGCCACGCGCCGGCCGGGAGAGCTTCTTGTCCGGCTGCTCGACGCCGCTCAGCAGCCCGGACAATGTGGACGGTAGGCCGGCGAACAAGGCGTCCAGGACCCGCCCCGGCCACGATGCCCGCCACGCGGGGAGGTATGTGAACGTCAGCAGGAAGTCGTCATTGACATAGCGTTCGGCCTCCCCGGACATGTGCAGGGTGTCGCGCATCACCGCGACATCACCGACGGCCTGCTGTGTGGTGGTCGACCAGGAATCAGTGAAGGCGACGGACGCGCCTACGCCGGTGACGAACTCACTGCCGGTGGTCAGGTCGGGCTGGATCTGCAGCGTCGTCGTCGTGGTCTGACCGTGCCTGGTCTCTTTCTTGTCCTGCCGCCACCAGTTCCAGGCCATCCACGTGCTGTCCAGGTGCTGATGGAAACGGAAGGGTGTCTGCCCGTCGACCCCCTGCCCGCGATCGGCCCGGATGAGTACCTTGCCGCGGTTGACCCAGCCGAACCGCTTCTTGCTGGGCTGCAGAACGAACCCGGTCGAGCGCAACAGGTGGGAGTTCGCCGTGAGGTCTGTCTCGCCCAGGATCTGCTGCAGGGTCTGTGGTACGTCGGTCTTTCCGACGCGCCCGTCCACCGCCCGCCACTTCCTCGCGAGCATCCACTTCGCGTTGCGTTTGAGCAGTTCCCCGACCGCGTCGATGGCCGGGTTCTGACCCGTGCGCCGGGTGTCCGGCCGGGTGTCGTTCTCGTCGTCGATGGCGAACGTCAGCTTCTCCGTGATCGCGTCGGGTGGTATCTGCGGTACCGTGAGCAGTTCCGGCACCTTGGCCGGACGCATCGCCAGCTCGGCCAGCGCGTGCTCCGTCGGCTGCAGCCACTGCGCTCCGCCGGGCACGAATACCTCACGGTGCAACACCTGGGTGTTGGTCGCCCCGAGCAGGTTCTCGTCCCACACGGCGGTGTGGATGAGCCACAGGACGTTGGCCTCGTGGCCCTCGTGCGGCATGAACTGCTGCACCAGCCACCGCCCGGTCTCCGCCCGCCGGAAGTCGGTCATCGTCGTGGACCAGGCGGTCTCGACGTTCATCGTCAGTCCCATGTCCAGCTCGGCATCGCCCAGCATGTCGTTGGACCCGATGTCGACGCCTGGGCTGGCGCTGAGGGAGTTCTGATGCGCACCCGACCTGGTGTCGGCCCCGGTGACGCGGGCCTCGCCCTCCAGAATGTCGGTACGGCCCAGCTGTGGTACGACCGTGCCGGTCGGCCGGGAGGTGTAGAGGACCGGTTGCAGCGTCACCCGAGCACGCCGGAAGGTCGACAGGCCGGACTGGGTGAACTCGTACGGCCGCTCGGCGTGGGGATCGCGCATGAAATGCCCGACCAGGGCCGCCGGATCGAGCGCGTGCGCCACGTACGGCGCGATCTGGTCGCCGTCCATGCCCGACGTGACCAGCATGGCGACCACCGCGTCGGTGATCGTGCCCGAGCCGTGCACATCCGAGATCACCGCGTCGGGATCGAGGAACACCTCCGGCTCGTCCGGCGCGAGATCCCGTTCCTCCGCGCCGGTCGCCACGGTCGCCAGCCGCGGCAAACCGTACCGAGCGCGCCGCCAACGACGCCGCTTGCGGCCCCGCTTGATCGGCCCCACCGTCGGGGGGATGAACGCGGGCGCCGGCGCGACCTGCGTCATCGACTCCGGTACGACGAAACGCATGGAACCCGTCAGTGTCTTGTCCACCCGCTCTGCGGCCGGCGGCACCACCGGCTTTGGGCCCTTGCCGGTTATCGACCGCCACAGCCGCATGGGCGCCGAGGTCGGCAGCACGCTGGTCGGCGTGGGCTCGAAGTCGACCGACGCCGAGATGTTGAACTGGATCGGGTAGTCGTAGGCACGCGCCACGTCGGGCGGCAGCACGGCCCCCCGGACCACCCAGACCGCGGTCGCCGTTCCGGAGCCGACTGTGCGTTGGCGGTCGTACTGGTACTGGTGTGACGGTCCGCCGGCGAGCCGTAGCGCCTTGAACTTCAGCGAGGTGAGGCCCCACTTCAGGGCGCCGATGAGCGATGCGGTCAGTTCGTCGAAGGATCCGGCGTTGGTGAAGTAGGCCGGCCGGATCTCGAACGGGACGCCCTGCACGACACTCTCCGTCGGTCCGCCGGTGCGGGTGACAGAGACTTCCACCTTGAGCAGCTCAGTGCCGTCCGGAACCCGTCGGCGCAGGGTCAGCTTGACCGCGCCGCCGCCGACCAGGCGGGTGGCGTGCGCGATCATCGACTCGGTGCTGTAGTAGCGGGCAAGGTGCGACTCGAGCCGGAGCCGGTCCAGTGAATGCTCCGGTCGCGGTGCCCTCCCCTGCGCCTCGGTGGCGTCGTCGATCGCGCCGACGATCTCGCTGGCGAGATCCTCGGCGCCGGCCATCTTGTCCACTTTGGACCAGCCGAGGCCCTGCTCGAGCTGCACGCTGCGCGGCGGGTGGTGCCGGTGCGGCGGCGGCTCGCCGTCGATCCGCGGCACCTCGGTGACACCGTCGATCGCCCGGGCCAGCAGGGCCTCGAACCGGGCCACCTCGTGGGCGGGGACACGCAGGTAGGCGACACCGTCCACCACGACCGGCCGCACGTCGACCCCGTCAGCGTCGGTGAACAACCGGGCCACCCAGCCGATCTCGGCCCGGTAGAGGACCGAGTCGGGATATCCCGAGCCGCGAAGGTCATGGCTTCCGTGGGTGGCCGAGGTCGTGCGGGCCGAGCCAGCCTCGGCAGCCCCCGTCACGGTGATGCCACCCTGGCGCGAGACATCCTCGGAGTCGATATTGATCGAACCCGATCCCTGCAACTGTACGTGCGCGGTGCCGGAACCTCCTTCGCTGGTGGTCACGAACATGGCGCGGCGGTTCTCCAGCAGCAGGCCGACACTCTCCGCGTCGCTGACGCGCTCGATCGCCCACACCTCGAGTCGCACCATCAGTCCGGCCAGGGCATCGCCGTGGCCGCCGCCGAGGCGCACCTCCGGCGTCGGCAGCCCGGAGACCACGTGGCCGAAGTACCGCAACAGCTTGCGTTCGGCGATCTCCTCCCGGATGCGTTCGCGGAACTCCCATCCGGCCAGGCCGAACCTGGCCAGCACGGCGTCGGTCAGGCGGCCCACACCGTGCAGTGACTGCGGTACCACGAACACCTCGCCCAGCGCCCGTGTGAGGGCCGCGGCCCGGTCGATCCGTTGCGCCCACTGGTCGGCCGTCAGGAGCGCCGCCTGGTCGTCGCTGAGGCGTTCGACGCCGTAGCGTGTCCCCGATGTCCCGGTGGCGCTGGCCGGCGGCGGCGTGACCTCGGATGGGAAGCCGAGCACGACTCGATGCTCGACCGCCTCGCCCTTGGTCCGCACGTAGCGCCGCTGTGCCGGCTCGAGCCGGGCGGTCGTGCTCGTCAGCTCCTCATAGGTCACCTGCAGCCAACCGGCGACGCCGAAATACGACGACACCCCGCCGGTGCGGATCACCCGTTGAACGGCTACGCCGAGCCAGCGGGTGTCGCTGTGCATGGCCGTCGACGTGCCCTTGTGCCCCGCGCTGATTCCCCCCGTGGCCTTGGCGGGGCCGGCCTGCACAGACAGCCATCGGTTGCCGGACACGGTTCGCGTGTACGAGGCGTTGAGGATCTGCTCCGGATCGTCCGCGCTGGTGCCCTCGGTCTGCCCGGTCGGCCCACGCTCGATCACCGACGACGGGATACGCGACTGCGGGGTCAACGGACTGAGCGTCAGCCGCACCGTCACCTCGACCGTTCGCGGCCCGTCCACGACGACCATCGACAGGCCGCGCCCGGTGAGCCGCCACGATGCCTGCCGGTTGCCGAGGGTCCGGAACCGTTCGATGACGCCGGCCCCGATCTGGATCTTCATATTCGTCGTCGTGCCGTCGGGCACCGCGGCCAGGACCAGCTGCGCGAAGGCCTCGTCGTCGCCCAGCCGGACATCGCCGATCATCTCGATCCGCCCACGATCGCCGAACGCCTGGTCCATCTCGAGCCGACCGTCGGTGGCACCGTTCATGCCGGGCGGCGGCAGCAGGGGCGGCGCGCCGGGTGGGTCGGTGGCCGGGTGCGGGTCATCGACGTCCTCGAACATGACCGTCCTCGACTTCGGCGTGGACGGGGGTTGGTCGGGCAGGAGGTTGGTGACGTCGCGGTACAGGTTGCTGAGGTACATGACCACGGCCGCGCTGGGCGGCTCGCCCAGGCGCGTCTGGAATGCGGCGAGATACCCGTCGAGTCGCACGGCGGTGGGCACGTCGAGTTGGTCCCGATGGGCGGTGAGCTCGGTCATCGCGACGGTGTAGGCCTCGATCATGGCGGTGACATCGGCCGCACCCAGGTCGATGGGCGTTTCGATGAGGTCGGGCAGCAGCTCGTCCGCGGTCCTGACCGGTTCGCTGCCCGACTCGACCGCCATGTAATGGGTACCGGTGTAGTACAGGTAACCGACCGGAGCCAACCCCTGCGGCCCGATCGGACTCGGGTTGTCCGGCCCCAACACCGTCAACGGCAGGTTCCACAACAACGCCGCCGCCGACACCGCCGCCGACCCGGTCGGTTCCGTGCCCGCCCGCACCCTCGCCATGAAGTCACCCATGGTCCGGATATGCTCCAGATGCTGCTGCTGGGCCGCCACCAGCTCACTCGGGCCGATGTCGTCGCCCCAGGCGAGAGCGAAGGCCTGCACCACCGGGCTGGGTCCGTCCTGGGGGTGCTCGTTGTAGGTATCGAACCGCGTCTGCACGTCGGCAGCCAACCGGTTTCGCAACGCCTGGATCTCCGCGTCCGACGGGTTGCGTGGGTTAACGGCCCGCACCGGCAACCGGTCGTTGAACCGCAGGAACAGCGTCCGGTAGAAACAGTCCCCGTCCGCCGCCACATCCTCGACGCCGAAGGAGGCCCGTAGCTCCTGGTACGCCCGGACCGACTCGGTCCGGATCGCCCGCAGACCTGCCTGTCGTTGCTCCCGCAACCTCTCGTACCACGACACCCGTGACCCGGGTGTCACCGGAACCCGGGCCGTCCCGGTGGCCGACGAGGTCGGCGGGCCGCCGACAACGATGTCGCCAGTGGACGGTGGTACCACGGTGATGATCTCCGACCGGCTCGGCATCACGGTCGCCGTGATGATGTCCGACGGTGCGGTCGAGGTCACGGTGATGATGTCCGACTGTGCGGTCGACGTACGGGTGATGATGTCCGAGCTTGACGCGCCGGGTGTGCTCGTCTGCGTCGTCGGGCGGACCAAGCCGGGCGACGGGGTCGACACGGGCGTCGCCGCCCCGGCGAACAACCAGTCCACAAAGGTCACCGCGTAGTTGTCGTCGCGTTGGTACAGCATCAACGTGGCCGACTCATCCTCGGCCAGCGAGTCCAGCAGCGCCCGGGCCACGTTCCGAGTCGCCCGTTCCTCGCTGATCCTCGCCGTCGGTGGGCCCGCGAAGATCCCGGTCGAGAACTGGGGAATGGCCACCGACGTCAATGCGTTGGTGCGCATCTCCCGCACCACGCTGTACGTGGTGTCATAGATCAACTGGTAGTTGCGTTGGGCCGACACATGCCAGTTCGGGCCCACCGCGTGGATCACGTGGGTGATCGTTGCCCGGCCGCCGGTCCGGATACCGTATGACGGCGTCGTCACGGCATCACCCACGGGCAGTACCGATAGGCCCCGCTGGCGCAGGGCCAACGTGGATGCGG
The DNA here is from genome assembly GCA_963803345.1 of uncultured Actinomycetota bacterium. Lineage (GTDB taxonomy): Bacteria > Actinomycetota > Actinomycetes > Mycobacteriales > Micromonosporaceae > CAWDLX01. The sequence continues at coordinate 88,814 of CAWDLX010000019.1, read as the reverse complement.
TATCGATCAGCCGTCGACCACCGGGCGCCCGGCCCCCCGCGTCCGCGATCGTCGCCGCCAACCCGGCCCCATGCGACAACGTCGTGTTCGCCGCGTTCACGATCGCCGCGGCCGGCTGCTGCAGAATGTCGCCCCGCACCACCCGGATCGTGCGCGTACCGCCGTCCGGCGCCGGTAGCACCACCTCGAACGTCGAATCGTCCACCCGCACATACGCGTTGCCGCGCGGGGTCCGCCGCTCCCGCGTGTCGGCGTTCGGTGGCGCCGAAGCGGCCCGGAACGATCGCAGGTCAATCGCGGCGGATCCGGTCGAGGCAGGAGTGGAGACAACATCCGCCTGGTACCCGACGTCGTGGATGACCGGCCCGGAGTCCGACGCGTCCTCGATGAGCCGCAGGTAGCGGTCGGGCAACGGGTCCTTGAGCGGCGTACCCTCCCCCATCAACCCTCCGACGTGGACGGCGGCGCTGTCCGCCGATCGCCGGAACAGCATCGCGGCATCCTGGTACTCGTCCTTGAGCCCGAGGTAGTGCAACAGCTCGTGGACCAGGACGCCGTCCACCTCATCCAGGTACAGCTCGAACTGGTTGCTGACGGCCCGGACACCGCCGTCCAGCTCCACCGTCGGGTACAGATCGACTGCGAACGGGTGCTCCGCGTTCTCCTCCAGCTCCACCCGCACGTGCAACTGGTCGCCCGAGCGCGGCAGCCGGTAGCGCTGGTTCACGTGCCGATCCATGAGCGTCTGGAGGTGCACCTCGAAGGCGGCCATCTGTTGGGCCGTGACGCCGTCGCGGAGGCGGATCGGCAGCGCAACGGTGAACTCACGGACCCACCGCTGCGGGCGTGGCTCCATCCGCCTGAGGTCGGCCCGGATGACCGTGGCCGCGCCGGCGAGGAAGCCGCGCGGCGCGCCGGTGTCGTTGCGGTGCGCGCGACTCTGGTCCAGGTCGGGATCGAACCGCTCGGTGCGCAGCCGGGCCGGATCGGGCGCGCGAAGGTCCTCCCAGTCCTCGTCCGGCAGGAACGTCGCGCTCGCCGCGGCCTCGAGCTCGGCGACGTGTTGGCGGAGCTGGGTCAGCACCACCATGGCCAGCGCGTCGGCGCCCGGCTGGTCGAGCGGCGGATCCTCGTAGAACGCCAACAGGGCCTCGACCGCGGACCCGGCGTTGGTCGACGGCGGCTCCTCCTCCGGACTGTCCACGGCGGACGGTCCCACCATGGTGAGCGCCCGTTCGCCCCGGTGGACCAGGCGCAGCAGCTCCCGCTGCCCGGCCGTGATCTGGTCCTGCGTCGGGCTCACCAGCCCCTGCCAGGCGATCAGGGCGGCGACCAGGTCGGAGAGCACGGGCAGATGCCGCTGCCGCCAGGCGTCGTCCACCGTCGCCGGAGCCCCGTCGGGCAGCGAGGTTGCCTGCGCCCGCTGGCTGGCCTCCTGCCATTGCCGGCGCGCCTGGTCCAGCGCTTCGCGGATCGCGCCCGCGATGGTGTCGGGCAGCCGCCCATCCGCTACGGCCTCGTCCAGGGCGGACCGCACCTGGTCGTGCCGCCGGGCCAGATCCTTGGAATCCAGGCCCGCACGCATGCCGTACAGGCCGGCGATCCACGCGTCGTCGATCGTATTCCAGGCCCGCCGCAGCGCCGCGAGCACCTGGTGGGTTCGCTCGACCGCTTGCCAGAGCTCACCCGCCGACGTGTACTCCGATGGTGTGCGAGCCAGCTCGTCCAGCGCCTGCCGGCCACGCTCCATGGCGACGCGCAGCGCTTCGGTGTGCGTCTGCGAGACCTCCCCGCCGACCTCGGTCAGGAGATCGATCGCCGCGGCAAGGTACTCGTCGATGCTGCCGACCGTCTCTGACAGCTCGCCCCGCAGCCGCTCGATACTGTCCCGCAGCGGCTTCTGCACCGGCACCAGCGCCCGCCGGAAGGTCCGCCGGCGCTCGTCGACCAGCCGCGCGCTCGCCGCGCCCGCGGGCGTGAGCTCCGCCCCGGCGTCGCCGTAGCGGGCGCGGTGGCGGTACACGGCCAGCTCGTACTCGGTGTACGCGCGGGCCAGAAAGTGCAGCCCCAGATAGCCCTGGCCGCCGTCCGGACCGGGGTCGGCGGCCAGTACCTCGCGGATGGACTGGAGCAGCTCGCCGCCCGGCTCCAGGTCGTCCAGGTTGCGGTCGATATGTTGCAGGGCGCGGGCCTGCTCGACCGCTTCGCGCACCGCCCTCATCCGCTGGCGAGCCGTGCCCAACCGGTCCAGTACCCGGTCCGCCTGGTCGTCCGGGCCGAGGTCGGCCAGCGCCTCTTCGGCCGCGTCGAGAGCCCGGTCGACGATGTCGCCCCCGAGCCGGGGCGTGGACGGTACCAGGTGTTGGAGCCGCTCGCGGTAGTCGAGTTCGCGCTTGCGGTACCTGGCCAGCTCGCGGCGCAGGGTCTCGGCCGCGTCCGCTGCGTGAACCAACGGTCCGGCCAGGGCCGCGTGAAGACCGTCCAGTGTGGACTTGAGACGTTGCCAGCGGGTGCGGATGGTCGCGGCCATCATCCGTACCCGCTGCGGGCTGGTGACCTTGGTGATATCGCCGAAGCGGTGCCCGAAGCCGTCGATCGTCTCGCGCAGACCCTGCAGGTCGGTGCCGAGCCCGGCCAGGGCGGCCGACAGCGGTGGCGGTACCGGGCCTGGCCCGGCGTTGATCAGCTCGCGCGCCCCGTCCAGTTGCCGCTGCCACTCGTCCAGGCTGTCGACCGCCTCACGCAGCTCCCGTAGTGGCTCGCTGATGTCGGAGGCGTCGCCCCCGTGCAACGGCGGGGTGGCGCCGGAGCCGCTCGCATGGTGTCCGGTGTGCTGGCTCGCCTGGGCCAGTGTCTGCAGGCGGTCGGCGTTGGTTGCCCGCCCGACGGCCGTCAGCGTCTGGGCGCCGGGCAGGACGATGTCGGTCAGGTCGGGCGTCCCGATCTCCTCGACGACGGGCGAGCGCTCGGGCCGCACCGACAGCGGGGACACGACCTGGGTCCGGGTCGAGGCGCCGGTGTCGCGGGACCCGAGCCCGCTCGTACCACCGGCGCCCGGGCGTACTCCGGCCGCGGACGACCCCACCTCACCGTCATTCACCGACCCGTCCGGATCGAGCCGCGTGGTCGTCGGCCCGGACCCGTTCAGCGACGACGCATCCTGCGCGGCCGCCGTGATGCGTTGCTGCAGCGACGCGCGAGCCTTGAGGAAGGCATCGGCCCGCTGGCTCGCGGTCAGCGGCCCGGTCGGCGGGCTGCTCGACGGGTCGCTCCCCAGCACATGGCCGGTGCCCGGGAACGAGCTCTGCTGGTCCAGAGTGGACGAACCGGTGTTCTCCTGCGACATCTGCATCGTCGCGGCCACATCGGTACCAGCCTGCACCGCGGAGCCGATGGCGAGCTGGGCCTGGCGGGACATCTCGTCGACGGCCAGCTCGAGCGGGTTGGACATTCCCGGCGTCGAATCGCCTGAGCTCAGGACGCGTCCGCCGAGGGGGAAGAACTGATGGCTCCGGCCGATCAGGTGTTCCACTGTGGACAGCGACGGGCCCTCGCGGCGGCCGGCCATCATGATCGCCTTCACCGCGCCGGTGGCCGCCGCCCGGAGAACCGTCGTCGTAACCTGCTTGGCTACCGCGTCGGCGATATCATCATGGCGGGTGAGGTCGTTCGTCGTCACCGCACCTGAGGACCGGGCCGACGCGACCGCGGCGTCGCGGGCCACGTCGCCGGCCGCCTGCCTGGCCGCCTCGAAGATGCGCTGGGAGATCGTGTCCACGACCGGTTCGACCAGATCCCAGGCGTGCTGCCAGCGGTCCGGGTCGCCGTGCCCGGTGGTCGCTGATCCACCGTCCAGCCGGTACCCGGTGCCGCTGAACGGCCGCGTGCCAGCCGGCAGATCGAGACCGGACCACGGGTCGTTGCCTTGCGACACCTGAGTCAGGACCTCCCGCACCGCCGATGCCGTCGATGTCGCGGCCGCCGTCGCCGCGGCCAGGGCCATCTGCTGGGGCAGCGTGTCAGCCAGGGAGATCGTCACGAGGCCCGGCTGGCCATTCTCGTTCGACATGTCGACGAACCGGCCGGACAGGCCGCGGTGCAGAGTGTCGAGCTGGGCCGTCCAGGCGAGGGTGGCTGCGGTGAGACGCTCCGGCGACCAGGCCGGTGTCCCGGTCCTGGCCAGGTCGCCGAAGTTGTCCTTGAACGCGTCCGAGACATCCGCGATGTAGTCGCGTCGGATCTCCTCACGCTGGCTGGCCGTGAGTGACGATGCCGACCCATCGGGATGCAGATATGCCATCGCGACCTGGGTGTACGCCTCGGCGACGGCCGCCTCGTGTCCGCTCTCGTAGGTCAGGCGGCCCGCCAGGCTCTTCATGAACGCGTCCAAGCTCTCGGCCCAGATCAGGTTGGCCGCGTCGTAGCTGTGCCGGCCCTGGGTGTAGCCGGAGAACGTGTGCACGTAACCGAGCGACGCGGCGTCCTGGTAGGCCTGGCGCAGGGCCTGCCGCGTAACCGGGTCCAGCTCACCGTGGCCGGGCAGCTGATTATGGGTCGTCCACTGCTGGTAACGGGCATCGAAGAGCTGGCCCGCCTGGTCGTACACGGCCTGACGACCGCTCTGCACGGTGGCCAGCGCCACCACGGTGTCCATTGTGGAGGTGACGTGCGTGTTCCAGATGTCCCAGGCCAGCGTCGAGGCCAGCGGGTACTCCTGCGCGGCCTGGGGGGTCAGCAGGGCCTGTACCTCGTCGAACAGTTGGCGCGAGGCACGTTCGTGGTCGGTCCACAACGTCGCGATGTCCTCGGCGGTGAGGGTACCGGTGTGCTCGCCGCGCCACCGCCGGATGCCCTCCTCGAAGCGCCACCGCAGTCCCTCACGCTCCAGCTCCCACCGCCCGGGCGCGTCGGTGCCCGTGCCATCGTCGGCGGGCGGGTACGGCGGGGGCGGGTCGTCCCAGCGGTCGGATCCCGGGTCGGTCGGCGCGCCGTCCTTGCCCTTCTCGTCGGCGTCGCCCGTGTCGAACGCGGTCACGTGGTCGTGGGAGGCGGGCGGGTCGGACCGCCGCACCAGGGTGTAGCCGCTGGCCAGTAGCTGCTGGCGTACCGCGTCGTAGGCGTCCACCTGGCCGCCCAGCAACGCCTCGCCGCCGAAGCGGGAGTTGCTCACCCACTCGTCCACCACGAGTGTCCGGCCGCGAACCTCGACGATGGGCAGGCCACCGGCGAGGAAGCGGCTGCCCGTGGTACCGGGAATCAGGACCGGCGACACCGTAGCGTCGCGCGTGAGGTGCTCCAGACCGCCAGGGCGGTAAGCCGCGTAGACGACCTGGCCCCCCTGTATCCCGGTCAGCGAGGCGCCGGCCCGGGTCCATCGCAGCGTGCGGGACCCGCTCAGGCCACGGGCGAACGCGGAACCGGCCGAGGTGAAATCCGCGCGGACCAGGGGCACCTGTTTCCAGTCCGGCCGCTCCACATAGTTCAGCTGGCCCCGGTTCGGAGGCGGCTGCCGGCCGTACACCTCGGGTTGGTCACCACGGTGCGGCCGGTACAGGTCGGCCAGCGTCCTGCCGACCGTCGGATGACCGGACAGGGCCGGGGCCAGGTTGTGCACGGTCGAGTTGAACGCCTTGAGGCTGGGCCGGCGGGCCTTGAGGTCCCAGTACGACCCGAAGGCCATCCGTGACCCGCCAGCCAGGCCCGAACGCGGCTTGTACACCCGGTCGATGACCACCTGACCGAGGGCGTCGGGCGGCACGAACATGTCATAGCCGCCGGCCAGCGTCTGCTCCACCGACGGTCCCAGCGTGCTGTGCGAGAGCAGGCCCGCCGCCCGGCTCAGGTCGGCCGGATCCGAGAGATCGATGACGGCGTCGCTCGGTACCGTCACCCTGGCCAGGAACTGGTACCCGCCCATCACCGGCGGCTTGTCGCGGTAGAGGCCGAGGCTGTGCACCGTCCAGGAGCCACCACCCATGGTCGACACCGGGCGGGTCATCAGGAGGTACGCCTGGATCATGGTCGGCGGCTCCGTGGCAACTTCCGGGTCGAGAGTGTCCACAGTGGATGGCCGCCCGGACTCGTGATAGGCGGCGGCGTGCCAGGCGACCGCCTCCCAGAGCCGCCCCTCGTCGAGCTGACCCACGTCCGTGGTCAGCATGTCCGTGCGCCGGGCGTCGAAGCGGACGGACGGCGTGACGAGGTCGGCCATCGCCGCGCGGGCGGTGACGATGCCGGTCCGGGCCACGTCCTTGAGCGAGTCGTACGCCGCCTCGAACTCGAGCCGGGCCCAGGCCACCCGCTCGGCGACGGCCTTCGGGTTGATCACCCGCGGCCGGCTCGCCGCCGGCTGCTCCGGGTCGACCAGGGCGCGGTACCGACCGATCTCCTGCTGCAGGGTGTCCAGGGCCTTGGTGGCGGTCTGGACCTTCGCGGCTGTCTCGTCAGTGACCGGAAGCTGGTCCAGGCGCCCCCAGGCGTCCTGATGCGGTGTCAACTGGTCGGCGAAGACCACCTGTGCGCTCAGCATGTCCAACGCCTGCTGCTCGCTGGCCGGTGTCGTGCCCGCCGTGGACGATGCCGGCCTGGTCACCGTCGGCTGACTGGTCGGCGTGCTCTGGCTCGTCGCCGTGACGGTCGACGAGGTCGGCGTCGGGGTCGCCGACGCCGTTGTTGTCGTCGTGGCCGCCGGGGTCGGGGTAGTCGTCGTGGCCGCCGGGGTCGGGGCAGTTGTCGTGGTGGTCGGGGTCGGGTTCGGCGTCGCCGTGCTGGCCGGCAACGTCGTCGCGACCGGGGGCTGCGCCGTCGAGGTCGGCGGGGAGTCGGGACGGGGCGGGCTCGACGCCTGCTGGGTCGAGGTGCTCAAAGGGTCCGATGTGGACGTTGATCCCGCGCCGGAGTGCGACATGGTCAGGGAGGACCCGCGTCCTACCGCGTCGTTGAGGTGCCGGACCGCGTTGTCGAGGAATCCGCCGTGCCCCGTCTCCTGGAACCGGTCGTAGCTGCGCTGCGCCCAGGCCATGCTGGTCCGCACCCCGGTGTCGTTGGCCACGACGTCGGGGTGTTCAGCGTTCAGCTCGGCGTAGTCGTGGGTCAGCCGCTGGTACTCGTTCTGAGCGGACGGACTCGCGGTCGAGCCGTCGGGTGTGGAGGTAACACTCGGGGTCGAGGTAACACCCGGGGTCGACGTCACGCTCGGCGTGCTGGCGGGGGTTGGCGTGGTGGAGGGCATCAACGTCGGCGTCGACGACGGCGTGGAGCCCCCGAACGGATGGAGAGCCGACGGGATGTTCGGGATGCTGTTGAACAGGCTCTTCCAGTTGGCGACCGGGTTGGCGTTGGGCATCCTCAGGCTCAGGTGCTCCAACGCGTGCCCGACCGGCCCCTCGGCCGCGAGGCCCGAGATCATGCCGCCGTAGACATCGCGCGGGCTGCCGCCGCCCATGATCTGGTCTCCGACCCACTCCGGGATGCTCTCGGTCAGCGCCTCCTTGATCATCGTGGCGAACAGGGTCCGCCCGCCGGGCAGGTTGTGGATCCAACCGAGGCTCCAGCCCACCGCCCCACCCAGGGCACCCATGCCGCCCATGATCAGTGTGGACTGCACGTCGAAGGTCTTCCGGTCGCCCTTGAAGAACTCGATGAACTGAGCGAACGCGTCGATGCCGGCCATGAAGAAGAAGCCGGACGCGACCGAGGAGGCCAGGCGTCGCACCAGCCCGAGGGCGACCTGCGACATCGCCTTCTCCACCGCCGGGATCGCGGCGGGCTCGGCCCCGAACGTCCACATCGCCATGATCAGCATCTTGATCACCATCGCGAACAGGATCGCGGCCATGATGATAATGACGATCTTGGTGTGCTCGACCTGGAGGGCCAGCGTATCGAGGGCGTCGGCGACGGCGTTGAGGTTCGACTGCAGATTGGGCAGAGTGGCGTCGCCACCCGTGATCAGCCGCTCGAGGTACTGCACCGCGGCGTTGAGCGCCGGACCCTGCCCGGCCCGGTGCAGGCCGAGGATGGACTGCCTGATCTCAGCGACCACCGGCTCCACGCCGGCACCCAACGCGCGCCATGCCGCCGCGAGCTCGCGCAGCTTGTCCTCGTCGGCGTCGGGCCAGTCCTCGCCGGTCAGCACCCAGACCCAGGGCACCAGTTCGGGCGGGATGGTCAGCGACATGGCTGGGGCCTACGTCTGGTTGACGTCCTCGGTGGTGACCACGTTGTTCGCGGCCACGGTGAACGTGCCCCCTACCGAGTCGAAGCCCTGGACCAGGTCGCCCAGCAGCTTGACGAGGTCGTTGACGCCGGGTCGGTACTGACCCTCGATCTGGCTACCGATCTGCCCGTTGGTCCAGGCCGGCCCGATCTGGTGCGTCGTGTTGACGAACGCGGTGAGTGCCGTCTTGACGAGATCGGCCGGCACCTGGAGATAGTCGGTGACCTTTGCCAGCGCGTCCGCGTCGACCGTGAGCGTGAGTCCGGAGACGTAGGATGACGTGACCTTGGGAACAGCCATGTCGAGGATACCCGCCGGCTCAGCGCCGGGTTCATTACGATCGTGTTACCTACGTGTGCCGGTAGGCGCGCATGTTCGTCAGCAGCAGGTAACAGTCGCGCAGCGAGCCCGACGTGTCGCCCAGTGAGCGGTAGATGCCCCACTTAGGACGGACACGATCACCCAGCCACGTGTCCACCCGGGATTTCGACGCGTCGATGACGGTACGGGCGCCATCGCGGACCACCCAATGCACCGCCCCGGCCGGCGCGTCGCCGATGGTGATGTCGAGTTGGATGCCGATCCACTTGTTCTGCAAGGGTTGGAGGTCGACCGCGCCGACCAGGATGTCGGGCTCGAAGATCTTGAGCTCGATCTTGGGCGTCGAACCGTACCGGCGAAGCGACATGACCACGATCGGCCCGGTACCGTCGCCCGGCATCTTCATCTGCATGATGTGCGTGAACGTCGTGGTCGCCATGAGGCTGCTGGGAATGTACATCGAATACGTGAATCGCCAGGTCTCCCCCTTCTGCATGGTCAGGATCCGCCCGCCGGAGCGCATCCCCTTGACCTCGTTGCGTTGCCGGTCCGAGCCGTCACGGTCACGGGTGTGCATGTCGAACCGGTAGTCGTTGCCCTGGACGTAGATGTGCTTGACGCCGGGATCGGAGTGGGCCCGATCGTCCTCCACCCCCTCGAAGGCGCCGAGGCCGTCGCGGTCGGCCTCGGGACTCCACATCAGGGTCCAGTCCCGTGTGGACACAGCTGGCGGTTGCGTGCTCGGGTGGGCACCGGATGCCGGTGTCGTCTCTTCGGAGCCGGTTGCCGCCGGTACAGGATCGGTGGGTACAGGATCGGTGAATACAGGATCGGTGGGTGCGGGGTTGGTGGGCCCAGGATCGGTGAGGTCCACCGGGTCGTCGGTCGACGATGGCGTCGGGCTGTCCGTGGGGCCCGCGGGCATGACCGCCCAGCCGGAACGGGCCGCCCCGGTGTCGCCGGCCCGGGTCAGGATGGCTCCCAGGCCGCCCACCGTGACCACCAGCGCGAAGGCGGCCACGAACCAGGGCCGTAGCTGGCGACTCATGTCTCACGTCCTCAGTTCGGTCATTGGCTCGTGCAGGAGAGCGCGGTCTGGGCGGCCGCGTGCCGGTCGTTGACACCGACCCCGCGGTTGATCAGCTTGATCGCGATCTGTCCGTTGTCGAGCGGGTACGGGCCGACCGACACCCACCGTCCCCGGTTGATGGTCTGGTCGATGGTGAAGTCACCGACCACGGTGGCGTCGTCCCGGCCACGCAGCACGAGATACGCGCTCGGCCGGCCCGCGGCGTCCTGCGGGTGATCCGGCCTGGGCACGTACACCATCACGTCGCAGCTGCCGCCGGCCATGCCCGCCGGAGCGAACCACCACACCACATAGGTGTCCGGATCGTCCACTGTGGTGCCGGACATCGGTAGGGTCCAGAAGACCCCGAGGCACCCGTTGGCCGGCCAGCCGCCCCGGCGCGTGTCCGGCACCGTGTTGGCGGGATAGGCGATGTGGTACCCCGCCTGCGCCGTGGCGGCGCACCCGACTCCGGTGATCGCGGTGAACCGGCTCGGGCCCGGCGGTACGGGGATGGTCGGGGCGTGACCACCGGGCCACGCGTCAACGGCGGGCAGACCGACGGTCCGAAAGCCGCCCGGCGCACCGGTGAGCAGCGGCGGCCGGGTGGCCGGCGGACCGTCGGCCCACACGCCCACTCCCGTCAGGGCGACGATGCCCACGGCGACCGCGACGAGTGCCGCACCCCGCTGGTGACCGAGGCGATGGGGCCAGGCCGGTCGGAGGCGACGGCTCACGGCCGGGCCTCGCCCGGCCACCGCCGACGGGGCAGCACCCGCTGATCGGGCTCCTCGGCCAGCCGGCCCCGGGACGGCACCGGGGCGTCCTGGCCGTCAGCTCCACGCGCGGCGTGCTCCGGCGCGGGCACCGTCACCGGGCGGTGGAAGTCCTGCCATGGATCAGACGTACGGGCGGCGGCCGCCGGCGGCGGACCACTACGGGGCTGGGGTTCAGGCTCCTGTCGAGCCGTAGCGGGGTCGACCCGAGCCGGCGGCAGCGGCTCATCGTCGACGTACCCAACGTCGCCGAAGTAGTCGAACTCCTCCGCATCGGACAGATCATCCTCCACATCGGACACCTCCTCGTCCCAGGCCGGCGTGCGTCGCAGCTCATCGACGAACGACAGCAGCCGGCGGGTATCGTTCGTCTCGTCGAGCTTGGCGGGGAACACGTCGACATCGTCGACCCGGCCCGGCCACGGGTACTCGGACGGCCGGGGCAGCGGCACCAGGCGGCCGTCCTTGACGAGCAACCACACGTGTCCGCCCACGATCCTGGACTGCACCCGCGCGGCGGCGCGGGCCATCCGCTCACCGGCTTCCTCCGGCACCACCAGCCGCACCCGGTGACGCGCGTCGGGCGGGAGCTGACGCAGCAGCCGCTCGATGAGGCGCCAGGGCGGTCGCTCCTGACGCGGGTCGGGTGCGCCGACGACGATGGTGCAGTGTTCGGCCTGCAGCGGCAGTTCCCGGACCGGAGCACCCTCGTCCATGCGCTCGATCTCGCGGATCCACAGTCCCGCCTCGACCACCTCGACCAGCCAGCGGTCGTTGAGGGCGAGTTGGGCCGGGCCCAGCGGCAGCAGGTTGTCCGCCGGCGGTACCCAGCTGTGCACCCGGGCGCCACCGTACGGTCGCCAGGCCAGCTCGACCGCGAACGGGCGCCAGGCCGGAACACCACCGCCGCGGACCGCCACGACGTGGCGTCCCTGGCCGACGAGGTCCAGTGGCAGTCCGGTACGCACCCGCAGGGTCTGGTTGGCCGCCTCGGACCCGATCTCGCCGAGTCGGGCGTCCTGGACCGGGTCGTCGCCGTAGGGGATGAGGACCAGCTGCTCCCGTACCGCCGGGGGCAGTGCTTCGATGAGCTGGCGCACGTCAGCGGTGCGCAGCGGTGTGTCACCGGGACGGGACACGACCAGCGCCACGGCGGTCGGGTGCACCGGGACCGCGAACACCAGGTCGCCGGAGCTCACCGGGCCGGGTCGCCGGATCCACAGTCCACTCGGGATCTCCTGGACCCGCGCGCCGGTCAGGTGCCCGAAGGTCGAGCTGGACAGCGCCGCGAGGTGGCGTTCCCACTCCGGTTCGGGGAACCGTCGGCCCAGTCCCTGCGCCTCGCGCCCCGGCCGGAACCGCCACCAGGCACCGCGTTCCCCGCCGGCCGGATCCGCGGCGCCGTTGGGTGCCACGACGAACAGGGACCCCCCCGGTACCGAGAAGACATCGCCGTCCGGGGCGATGACCTCGACGCCGAGCCCGTCGGCCAACAGCTGGGCCGCGGCCCGTCCCGCGCCGTTGGTGGCCGCGGCGCCGGCCGACACCAGACGCACCGACTCCCACCGGATCGGCACCCAGGTCCGCAGCTGCTGCACGAGTTGAGGTACCGCGGTCGCGACGAACTGCGGCATGACCACGGCGATCCGGCCGTCCTCGGCCGGTAGCACCTCGGCGACCGCCCGGGCGGCCTGCCGCTGCACGCCGCCGAGAGAGGCGACCAGGCAGGCGCCGGCCTCTTCCACGCGCAACCGGGTGGCGGACCGCCCCGTCGACGCCGCGGCGTAACGGTCTTCCTCGTCGACGACGTGTGCCACGCCGGCCCCCCTTCGCGTCATGCCGGCAGATCCCCGGGGATGAGGACGGTGAGGTCGTCCCGGGTCGGCGCCGTCACGGTGGCGATCCGACCGGCCTGGCGCCGGATCATCCCGTCGAGGACCTGCCGGGCGTAGCGACCGTTGCCGAAGGAGCGGTCCCGCTCCACGCCGGCGAAGTGCCGCTGGAGCGCGGCGAGTGTCTTGGGCCCACACGTGTATCCCGCGCTCTCCGCGTGTTGGCGGACGATCGTCACCAGCTCGTCGGGATCGTAGTTGTCGAACTCGATCCGGGAGGAGAACCGGGAGGCCAGCCCCGGGTTGGTGGCGAGGAAGCTCACCATCTCGTCGGTGTAACCGGCGGCGATGACGACCACGTCGTCGCGGTGGTCCTCCATCAGCTTCACCAGGGTGTCGACCGCCTCATGCCCGAAGTCGTTGCCACTCTGGCCGGACCGGGACAGGGTGTATGCCTCGTCGATGAACAGGACACCGCCGCGGGCCCGGTCGAACGCCTCCTTGGTCCGGATCGCGGTCTGCCCGATGTACTGCGCCACCAACTCGGACCGGCTCACCTCGACCAACTGGCCCGAGGCCAACACACCCAACGCGGCGAGCAACTCCCCCATGAGGCGCGCGATCGTCGTCTTGCCCGTCCCCGGTGGTCCAGCGAAGATCAGGTGGCGGGACAGCGACGGTACCGGAAGGCCGGCCGCCTGCCGGTGCCGCGCCGCCGCGAGCAGGTTGACCAGATCGGTCACCTCCCGCTTGACGTTGGCCAGGCCCACCATCGCGTGCAGGCGGTCGAGCAGCACGGACACCTGCGTTCCGCTGCCCGTCGCGGCGCCCGCGCTCACCCCGGTGGTGGCCGCCGGCCCGAGATCCTCGGGGACGAACCGGGTGAGCTCCTGCTGGGAGCTGCTCGGCGCGGCGTCGAGCCGCTGGGCCTGCCGCTCGACCATCTCCTCGAACACCTTTCGGGCGGTCCGGGCGTTACCGAACGCGTCGTCGCGCGGTATGCGGGCGAAGTACGCTTCCAACGTCGGCCGGGTGCCGAACTCCAACGTGTACTGATGGCTACGGCAGAAATGCTCCACAATGGACACGAGTTCCTCGGAGCTGTAGTTGTCGAACTCGACGGTCCGGGTGAACCGCGACGCCAGCCCCGGGTTCGACTGGAGGAACTTGCGCATCTCGTGCGGGTATCCGGCCGCGATGACCACGATGTCGTCGCGGTGGTCCTCCATCAGCTTGACGATCGTGTCGATCGCCTCGCGCCCGAACGAGTGACCGCTGGCCTCGTAGTCGGAGGCCAGTGCGTACGCCTCGTCGATGAACAGCAGTCCACCCATCGCCTCGGTGAACTTCTCCGTGGTCTTGATGGCGGTGCCGCCGACGTGCTGGGCGACCAGGTCGGCGCGCGACACCTCCACCACATGGCCCTTGGGCAGCACCCCGAGTGAGGCGAGGATCCGCCCGTACAGACGGGCGACGGTTGTCTTTCCGGTCCCCGGCGGCCCGGCGAAGACCAGGTGTCGGCTCATCGGGGGTCCGGGCAGCCCCAGCGCGCTGCGGCGCCTGGTCAACTGCTGCAGGCTCACCAGGGAGGCAACCTCCCGTTTCACCGACGCCAACCCGATGAGGTCACGCAGCTCGGCCAGCAGGTTGTCGGTCGACTCGGTGGCTACCGGCACGGACTCGACCGGCGCGCTACCGGCCGCATCGGCATGGCGCTGCGCCGAGGCCCGCACGGCGTACGCGTCGGGTGCGCCGTTGTCGGCGCTGGTCAGGTTCTCCACCGTCAACCGCGGACCGGCGGCGGGTTGGCGCAGCCCCGCGCCCGCGTTGCCCCGCACCGTGCAGTCCCGGATCACGATCGGCTGGTCGCTGTCGACCTTGATGCCGTCGTCCTGGTTGTCGATGACCTCGCAGTCGGTCAGTTGGCCGCGGGCGTCGGCCTCGAAGCGCACGCCGTGGCCGGCGCAGTCGCTGATCGTCGTACGGTCGAGGTTCGCCTCGCCGCGCTCCTCCACGGTGACACCACCGGTGCGCGCGTCGGAGATCACGCTGTCGCGCACCACGCAGCGGCCTGTCCCGCCGACGAGCACACCGACGTCGTCGCTGCCGGTGATCCGGGCGTCGTGCAGTTCCGGGCCGCCACCGTCGGCCACGTAGAGTCCGGCGTAGCGGGTGTCGCTGATCTGAGCCTCGGTCAGGCGCCCCCGTCCCTGCTCCCGCACCACGACTCCGTGACCGAGGCAACCGTCGACCACGAGCCGCCGGAGCAACGGGTTGGCGCCGGTGCAGATGCGTACCCCGTGCTGGCGTGACCCGCGTATCTCGACGTTGTCGAAGGTTCCGGCCGAGCCCTCGACCAGAACCAGCCCCGCCTCCGCGCAGTCGGCGATACGCAGATCGGCGAACGTGGGGTCACTCGCTCCGCCGACCCAGACCGCGGGCTCCGACCCACCCTTGACCTGGCATTCGGTGAATGTGCCCCGCGAGCGCCCGACGATGCGGATGGCGTGTCCCCGGGTGTCGGCGAAGCGGGTGTTGCGTACCACCGGATCAGCCCCGTCGGCCACGAGCATGCCGTCGCCGGCGGTGTCGGTGATGTCGCAGTCGTCGAAGGTTCCGCGGGCGCTGCCGGACACGTAGACACCAACGTCCGATGTGGAGTGTATCCTCGTCCCGATGACCCGGGTGCTGGCCTGCTTCTCCAGCGCCACCGCGGGTCCGCCGGTCCGCGAGATGTCACAGCCGGACACGCTGCCCCGGGCGGCGTCGGTGCCGCACAGGCCGTTGCCCTGCGCCGCGGTGATGGTGCAGTCACGCAGCACCAGGTCGGCACCCGTGCGCAGTACCACGCCCGACGTGCCGACCTGCTCGATCTGGCACCGGTCCACGGAGCCGCCGGCGTCGTCGACGGCCACGATGCCGGCACCGACGCCGTTGGTGAGGCGGCAGTCGCTGAGCACCACCGACGCCCCACCGCGGACGAAGACCGCGGCCGGTGACTCGGCGTTGATCTCGCAGTTGTCCAGCCGCAGTCGGCCGGAACCGACATCGATGGTCGCGAGTGTCTCGTCACGATGCCGTAGCACCAGACCGGAGAGCGTCGCCGCCTCGGTGTCCATGAACACATGCGATCCGGCCGGCGGCGCGACGAGGACGCTGCCCCGGCCGTCCCGGGCGGTGATCGTCACCGGTACGGCCAGATGCAGCGGCTCGTCGTACTCGCCGGGCAGCACGTCGATGATGGCGCCGCTCTCAGCCGCCGCCAGGGCGTCCGAGATGCGCCGATGGCAGCCTGGCTGGCTGGCCGAGACCGTGTGCACGCGTCGACTCACTGATGACCCCGCCTAGTGCTCGGACGGTTCGGTTGGCGTGCCATCGGGCGCGGTGGCCGCCCGCCGCGGTGCCGGTGGGTAGGGTGCCGGCGGATGGGGTGCCGGCGGGTACGGTGCCGGCGGATAGGGTGTCGGCGGGTACGGCGCCCGCGGTTCCGGCGCCGCGGGCAGGCTGATCGACAAGCCACCCAGCAGGTCGACCAGCGACTGGGGCAGGGTGATCGCGTCGTCCAGCGCCGCTGTCCAGTCGTAGCGTCCACCGGCGTCGGCGCCCTTGGGCAGCGTCTCGTGCACGGACTCCAGCATCGTCGCGCGGGCCGACTCGCGCGCCCGCCGGATCGTGTCGACGATCATGTTCGCCAGCTCGGCCGGCGGCAGGCTCCGGTAGGCGCGGCCGTGGAACGTGAGCTCGGTGATCTCCCCTCGACCATCGACGGTGACCGACACCTGCCGGCGGCTGGAGTACGCGCTGCCGGTGGTTTCCTCCATGCCGTGGTGGAGCCGGGTCAGGCCCTCGCGCTGGCGTGCCAACTCCGCCATCGCCTCGTTCAGCACGGACTCGAATCCTGGGCCCATCGCTGCCACCTCCTCGCCGCTGTGAACTGTCTGTCGTGGACTGTCGTGCGCCCGGTCAGTCGTCCGGCGTGGCCGGCCGCGCCGGTCGCCCGAGCTCCGCCGCCGCCACCCGGCCACCGGCGCCCCAGACGCTGTCGGACTCCAGCAGGGATGTCTGCGGCTCGTACCCGTCGTCATCGTCCACATCGGACTCGAACGCCGGCCCCAGGGCGGCGCCGCCCCGCCGTGGCGTCGCGGACGGTCGCTGCCGTGCCGGTGGCGGCGATACCCGGCGTACCGGTGCGTGGATCTGCTGGGTCGCGGCCGTACCCGCGGTGTTCGCCCGGCCCGGGCCAGCGGATCCGACACCGCCCATGGCGCCGCCCATGGGCATGGGGCCGGCCGGCCCGGGCCCGGCCGAGGTCATCGGCGCCGAAGCCAGAGGCGACGCACCCACCGAGGTCACCGGCATCACCGGGGCACCGAGACTGGTCAGCACGGTACCCGGGTCGGATGTGCCGGTGGTGGAGTTCAATGCCGGCACACCGGGCAGGCCGATGCCGCTGGCCGCGAAGCTGCCGATGCCGGCGCCCTCGCCCGCCGAGTAGACCGCCTGGGTCGACGCCGGTACCGTCGTGCCGGCCCCGGCGGCCTGCGTGTCGACGGCCCGACTGGCGGGTAGCGCGATGTCCGGCTTGCCGTCACCGTTGAGGTCCACGCCTCGCACGCCGTTGGCGCCGGTGACGGTGGGCGCGTCGGTCAGGATCTCGCCGTTGGGGCCGATGTCCGGCTTGCCGTCGCCGTTGACGTTGACGCCGGTGCTGCCGTCGGCGTCGGTGACCAGGGGCGTGCCTGGCAGCGGTTTGCCGTCCATGCCGAGGTCGGGGATGCCGTCCCCGTCCACGTCGAGCCCGTGCACACCGTGGGCGTCGACGACCGGGGCGTCCGGCAGCACCTGGCCGTCCAGCAGGATGTCCGGGCTTCCGTCGCCGTCGACGTCCAGGCCGACGGTTCCGTCCTTGCCGATGACCAGGTTGTCGTAGTTGAGGATCTCACCATCCCGGCCGATGTCGGGAATGCCGTCGCCGTTGAGGTCCACGCCCCACGTGCCGCCGCTCTCGACCAGCGTCGCGCCGTCCATCGGCTTGCCGTCCAGGCCGATGTCGGGCGTGCCGTTGCCGTCGACGTTGACGCCCCACATGCCGTCCTTGCCCTCCACCAGCGGGGCGTGGGGGGAGATCGGACCGTTGAGCGCGATGTCCGGTCGGCCGTCGCCGTTCACGTCGACCCCGAAGCCGTCCGGACCCTTGGCCAGCGGGGCGTACTTGAGAATGGAGCCGTCGGCGGCGATGTCGGGCTTGCCGTCACCGTTGACATCCACGCCCCGGCTGCCGTCCGGGCCGGTCACCAACGGCGTACCGGGCAGCGGCTTGCCGTCCATGCCGATGTCGGGCTTGCCGTCGCCGTTGACGTCCACCCCCTTGGTCCCGTCCGGTCCGGTCGTGACCGGGGCCGTGGGCAGGACCGGTGAGGTGGGGCCGCCCGAGCCGGGCGGGTTGGTGTCGGTGGGCGGATTCGGGCCGCCACCGCTGTCGCTGCTGGATCCACTACCGCCGCCGTCACCACTGCCGCTGTGACTGCTGGACCCGCTACCGCCGCCGTCACCACTGCCGTGGCTCTTGCTGCTGGACCCGTCGCTCCCGTCACCACTGCCGTGGCTCTTGCTGCTGGACCCGTCGCTCCCGTCACCACTGCCGTGGCTCTTGCTGCTGGACCCGTCGCTCCCGTCGCCACTGCCGTGACTCTTGCTGCTGGACCCGTCGCTCCCGTCACCACTGCCGTGACTCTTGCTGCTCGACCCGTCGCTCCCGTCGCCACTGCCCTTCTTCTTGCCGGCCTTCCAGTCTTCGGGGCTGGGGAATCCCTCCAGCTTCTTGCCGATGTCCTGGTACTGCGTGGCCAACGTGCGCAGGATCTTCTGGCCCTTGGCGTTGTAGTCCGCCTGATTGGTCTGGCGCTCGGCGTCTGTCGTGAGCGTGTTCCAGTACCAGGTGACCAGCTTTGAGATCTGGTCCTTCGCGTTGGTCAGATCGGTGGATCCGTCGTCCATCGCCGTCGGGTACGCCTCGAGAGCCGTCGCCGTCGGGTTGATGTACCTGGTGACCAACCTGGTCATCGCCTCGCTGAAGGCGGTGGCCGCCTCGCCCTCCCAGCTGCCCGCCGTCACCACGTTGGCGGTGTTCTTGGTGATGTTGGTGACGGTGTCGGTCAGGGCGGTGTGGACGTCGCTGAACGCGGTGTCGGCCGTGGTGAAGCTGTTCTCGTCGCCCGCCCAGATCATGTAGAAGATCGAGTCCGGGCTCGTACCCGAGTAGTTGTTGGCAGCCATAGCGGGTCACTCCTGGGCGGTGCCGGGCGGTGCGGGACAAAGGTCGGCCATCACTTGTCCTCGAACCCGGGCAGGTCGGTGTCCAGCCCGTTGACCAGGTCGTTGAGCGCGTCCGCCGTCAGCTTGTTCTGATCATCCGTGCTCGTGACGTTGGTGGCGATGATGTTGAGGTTCGTGCTGATCGTTTCCAGGGCCTTGGACAGTCCGGTGAGATTCGTGTTGAGCTCGGTCGTCCGGTTCGTCACCGTGTTGACCAGGGTGGTGGCCTCGGCGAAGTCGCCAGCCACGACGTTCACATCGCCCAGCTGCTGGATCGCGCCGTCGATGTCGCCCTTGAACGTGTCGAACGCGGTGGCCAGGCTGGCGATGTCGGTGGCCGTGGAGGTGAGAATGGTCACGGAAAATTCCTCTCGGATGGGGGTCGTTCGGGCCCGGTGTCGTGCGGGTCGTGTCATGCGTTCATCTGTTGGCGGGACTCATCTGTTGGCGCGACTCATCTGTTGGCACGACTCATCTGTTGGCACGACCCTGCTGGGGCCAGCCGGCGGGGTTCGGTCGTTGGCCCGGGCGGCCCGGGGTGGGCCTGCCTCGGGCCGGCCGGGTCTTCGGCGGCGCCTCCCACTCGTCGGGCGCCGGCTCTTCGTCCTCATCGGACGGTCGACCGAGGACAGCGGTGGGCTCGGCCGTCTCACCCTGCCAGACCTGCTCCTCCTCGAGCAGCCAGGTCTGTCGCTCCCGCTCGTTGTTCTGGTTCTGGCCGCCGCCACCACCCATGCCACCCATCCCGCCCATGGGCGGCATCATCGGCATCATGGGCGTGCTGCCGGACGCGACCGACAGGCTCGACGGCGTCGCTGATCCGGGTGAGCCGCGTAGACCGTCGGGGGTGCTGACCACCTGGCTGCTCACGTCGGGCGCGTCCGGGTGGTTGAAGAGACTGCCGCCCGCCAGCCACTCACCGTCGACGCCGAAGTCGGGCGTGCCGTCGCCGGTGACGTCGTAGCCGGTGGTTCCGTCCGGTCCCGTGACCAGGTGGGTCCCCTCGGGAAGGCTGCCGCCCGGCAGCGCCCACCCGTTCGCGCCGATGTCGGGGATGCCGTCGCCGTCGATGTCGATGCCGACGGTGCCGTCCGGCCCGGTGACGAGTTCACTTCCGGGCGGCAGCCCGCCGCCGGGCAGCGCGTGCCCGTCGAGTCCCAGGTCCGGTATGCCGTCGCCGGTCACGTCGATCCCGGTCCGGCCGTCGGGTCCGGTGATGAGCTGGCTGCCCGGCGGAAGGCTGCCGCCCGTGAGTGCGCGGCCGTCCAGGCCGACGTTGGCGATACCGTCGCCGTTGAGGTCGACCCCCTTGGTGCCGTCCGGCCCGGTCACCAGCCGGCTCCCGGGCGGCAGCCCACCCCCGGCGAGCGGGAGACCGTTGAGGCCGAGGTCGGGTACGCCGTCGCGGGTCAGGTCGAATCCGGTCCCGCCGTCGGGGCCGGTGACGAGACCCCGGCCCTGACCCTGTTCGCCGGTGGGGCCGCCTGCGGGCACCAGCGGCGACAGACCCGTCGGCGGCATACCGGAACCCGAGTCGCCGACCCCGGGTGGAGAACTCAGCGAGGGGCCACCCGAGCCCGGTTGATCCAGTCCGGAACCGGTCGAGTCGAGGCCGGACGTATCCGGTCCGCCCGAGCCCGGCGGGTCGAACTGGGGTTGGTCGAACTGGGGTTGGTCGAACTGGGGCGGGTCGAACTTCGGCGGGTCGTACTTGGGCGGATCATAGGTCGGCGGCTTGAAATCGGGGAACTTGACGTTGATCGTCGGATTCTTGTTCTTGTTCTTGTCATCGGGCGGCGGAGCAGGCTCGAACCACGGGCTCGCCGGCACGGACACGTACTTGGTCGTCAGTCCCTCGTAGTTGGTCGAAGCCGTATTCTGGTTGGCGTCGAACTCGTTGCGGGCCGGGGTCAGCACGACCTGGTCGATAAGCGGATCGTAGATTGCCGGACGCTTGGCCAGCTCCGCTCTGAACTCGGTGTGATCGAACAACCAGCCGAAGTCCCAATACCATAGATTCTTCTGGATTCCGTCGAGAACGTCGAACTCGGCGTGGAACTGTTTTTCCCACTCTCCGCGGTAATGCGAGTCGACACGGGCGAACTCCTTCTGCGCCGCGCCCTGGTACTGGGCGATCATGTAGGTCGGGTTGTCATAGCCTTGCCCGCTCGGGTCGTTGGCGCTGTAACTGACCCGCAGCGCGTCCCCGACCCAGTGGTCGAAGCCGGTCAGGATCCGCTGGAGCGCCTCGTGGGCCGGTCCCTCCCACTGCTTGTTCAGCTGGGCGGCGTTCCACTGCAGCACGTTGCCCTGAAAGAACACCAGGCCCTTGCCGATCGTCGCGAGAACGTCCCCGGCGTGGGCGGCGTCGTACGGATTCGCGGTGCCGTAGTCGGGCGGGTTGCCGTCGTTGACGTTCTGACCGTTGACGGTGTAGATGCCAAGGCCGTCGGCGCCGTTCGGGTCCCAGGTCCACTTCGGTTTCTCGTTGTAGTACAGCAGGAAGGAGTACTCGTAGGCCATCCGGCGCAGCGGCCAGTTGCCGTAGAAGAGGTAGTCGAGGTCGTACTCCCGGCGGGAACTATCTGGGCCGATCCACCAGCTCATCAGGGCCATCGTCAGTCCCGATCTGACGGTCGGGGCGCTGGGCGACCGAGGGCGTCGGCCGTGGTGGCGTCGGTCCAGTCATCATCGCCCAGCAGTCCGGTCGTTCGCTCGGCGCGCCGGTCGCGCCGGGACGCGACGGCTTCGGTCGGCGCTTCCATCGGCAAGAGTGCGGTGCGGACGACGACGGTCTCCTTCTTCACTTTGCGCTTGCGGTCGGTCCGCCGGCCGCCGGCCGGGCCACCCGCGAGCGCGCCCCGGGCGCCTCCCGAGTACTGCGACCACAGTGGCGGCACAGGTCCATTCCGGACAGTCACCTCGGCCTCGGGCAGCTGCGCGTACCCGGCGGCGCCCAGCCCCGGGATGCGCTCGGCGAAACCGTTGGCCGAGACCGGGAGAGCGGAACCGAAACTCGCGACGGCCGGCGTCGGCGAGGTGGCGGTCGACGTGAACACCGGCGTGGTCGACGGGGCCAGCGCCACGTTGCCCGGTGCCAGCAGCCCGAAGCTGGGCGCCGGCGACCCGATCGATGGACTGGGCGGTCCGGTCAACCGCGTCGCCGAGCTGGTCGCCCCGACCGTCAGGCCGAAGGCCGGCACCCCGCCGCCGACGAGGGAGGCACTGTCCAGGGTGGACAGATCGGGTGGTACCGAGCTCGACAACTCCTCTGTTCCAGACAACGCGGGGCCGACGTTGCCACTGTCCGGGGTGCCGGCCGAGCCGTCGAAAGGGCCGGTCGAACCGGTCGGACTGTCGCCGCCGCCGGTGGTGGTGACGATGTCGCGCGGGGTCTCGGGAATCGCGCCCAACTGGCCCACGGCCGTCCGGTACGCCGTGGCGAGCGTATTCAGGATCGCCTGGGCACCAGCGTTGATCATGTTCTCGTCCGGCGTCCCGCCGAGCGCGGTGACCGACTCCCGGTAGGCCTGCATCCGCTGCGCGTAGACCTGGATCTGTTCCTGTGCCGTGCTCAACGCCGCGCCGGCCGCGGTCAGCGCGGCGGAGTACGGCGCCAACGGTGTGGCGGTGTCATTGATGAAGGCCACCACATCGTCGGATACCGTGCCGAACCTGGTCGCGGCCGGGCCCGACCACGACGTGCCCACGACGGCGTTCACCGCGGCCGGAATATCGGTCACGAGCGTCGTCAGCGTCGTGTGCACACTGTCGAACGCGCTGGCGGCGGCGTCGAACGTGCCCGGCCGGCCGGCGTTGATCGCGGCCTGTATCTCGTCGAGCGTGACCAGAGCCATCTCGGGACCCCTCCTCTCGTGCGGTGGCCTTACTCGGTCGGGATGACTCCACCGATGTCCGGGAACTTCGTCTTCATCGAGTCGATGAGTTCGGCGAGCCGGCCGGCGTCGTCCTTGTTGAGATCCTCGGCGGAGTCGTAGCGGTCGGCGACCTTGAGGAGCTGCCGGCCGAGCTGGTCGGTGCCGAACCGCAGGTTGTCGAGGAAGCTCTGGTAGTCGGTCTTCGTGGTGTTGAACCGCGACTGCAGGTTCTTCGCCACGTCGAAGCTGCCGGGGGTGACCCACGCCAGGTCCAGCTGGGTCTTCAGTCCGTCGAGCGAGGTCGCCTGGGTGATGTAGCTGTTCGCGATGGTGCGTAGGTCTGCCGTGTTGGGCGCCACGACCTTCTTCTCGGCCATCTCCACCTCTTCGTCGGTCCGGGTAGCTCCACAAAGGACGGGGTGGTCCCCGCGACCGGTGCGCCGCGGGGACCACCGGCGGCTACCACATCTTCCGGTTCACCAGCTCGGTGCCGAGCACGTTGTCGAGCATGTTCCCCAACGCACCCGCCGCCTTGGGAAGAATCGTGTCGTTCATCTCGTTGATGAGGCCATTCCACTTCGTCTTGTATTCGGTGTACGCGGTCTGGTCCAGACCCTGCCAATCGGCCATGTACTGCTGGAGGTTGTTGTCCATCGTGGTCAGCTCGGTGCGGATCTTCGTACCGGCGCCGAGAATGGAGTTCTTCACGTCCTCGACATGCTTGGGATCGAGGCTGTAGGTTGGCGCACTCATGCTTGCTCCCGTTCCGGGGCTAGAAGAAGGTCCCGATCGACTGGTTGGATGTCTCAGTGGTGAGAATGTTGTCCCCACCCCCGGAAAGGCGTGTCGCCATGTTCTCGAGGTCCTTGACGATGGTCTCCGCCCTCGTGCGCCAATCGCTCATCGCGGTGCGGAACTTGTCCGCGGACTTCGCCTGGAAGTTCATCTCCTGCACATAGCCGTCCATGGTGGAGATGATGGTGTTGATCTGTGTCTCCGTGTCCCGCATCAGCTTCGCGGACGCGGTCATGCCCTCGTTCGTGGTGGAAATGATGGCCACGGTTGGTCTCCTTGTCTCGGGCTGGTCGGGCACGGCTGGCCGCTACCCGCTGGTGGTGAGCGGTTCCTCCTTTCCCGGCGTCGAGGCCGGCTGGCCGGCGGGTACCGTCGCCCGGGCGGCTACCGGGTCGAGCAGGTTGCCAGCCGGGATCAGGTCCAGCAACTCAGCCGGCACCGGCATCGGCGCCACCCCGCCGTATCCGAGCACCCCGGCCACGTCGGCACTGCTCAGCGGGTAGCGGACCCCGGTGTCGGTGAGCAGGTGCAGCGTTCCGTCGGCGACTCCCGGCGCGGCCTGATCGCGCATGAGCAGTCCGGCTCCCGGCTCCACCACGACGCGGTCGGCCAGCCGGCGGTCCCTGGTCGCCAGGGCCGGTGGGGTGTCGTCCGCTGCCGGCGCGTTGCCCACCGCGATACGTGCCTGGGGACCCTTGGCCGCGTCGAGGTCGACCTGGACGCAGGGCGCCCGGCCGGCACCGACATCGGTCACCATGGGTGGGCTCGGCGGATGCTGCGGATTGATCGAACGGTCGCGCGACAGCGGCCCGGTCGCCAACGCCGCCGCCGTCAGCGGTAGCGGCGCCACCGGGCTGGACGGGTAGGCCAGCCGGGTCCGCGGATCGGCCAGCAACAACGCCAGCCCGGTGGCGCTGACCGGGGAGAGCCCGTCGGTGCGCACCACGTAGCTCTGCCCGGCCGCGCCAGTGGTGGCGCTCAGCGTGAACAGCTGGCCGACCGTGGTGCGCCGCCCGTCGATGACCGGACCCGGCTGACCTCGGCCGGGCACCTCGGGGGCGACGAGGTCGGGGCCGGCCGGAACCACGTTGATCCACGCCCATCCGACCGGATACTGGGGAGCCGCCGCGTAGCCGAGGGCGTTGAGCACCGACGCCGACGCCATCCGGAGCCGGACGTTGTGCCAGGCCAGGAAGAGTTCACCGGTCGGGGTGCGGACCACGACGGCCCTGTCGTCACCCACCGCATCGCCGGTCAGGGTTCGGCCGACCCACGCGGTCACGAACGGCTGCCCGACACCGCTGGCATCGGTGCGAAGCGATGAGCAGACCAGCCAGTGCGTACCGTCGAGCCTGGTCACGTCGGGCAGCGAGTCCGGGGCGGACACGATCCCGATCGTCAGCCCGTGCGGTACCCCGGACAGGGAGTCGCGCGAGACCTGCACGATGGTCGGCTCGCCACCGAGGATCAGCCGGGCCGAGGCGAAGTTGGCCACCGGCCGCAACTGCTGGTCGACGTAGACGTACCGGGTTCCGGTCTCCTTCTCCACGATGAGGACGCCGGGCTCCTGCCATGAGGTGTTTCCGCCCGGGACGAGGACGCCGTACACGCCGCAGGCGGCGACCAGCAGCACGCCGGCCACGATCCCGCACACCCATCCCACGACGAAACGTCGCTGGGGTGTCAACGGGGTGTCCGGCTCGGCGCGGAGCATGGCCGACACGAGCCGTCCGACCACAAAGGAGTGCGCCTGCACCTGGTCACGTCTGGTCTGCATGGTCGGCTCCCTACCCCGCCAGTGCCCGGGCCCAGTGGAACGCGTCGAGCAGGCCGAGCAGGAGCAGCATCACGGCGCCGGCGGCGAGGTACTCCACGACGTCGGCGATACGACCCCAGTGCGGAAGGATCCGGCGTCCCGGCATCGCCCGGGACAGGGCGAGCATGATGCCGGCGAGGAACAGCAGCCCGGTGAGCGCGAGCAGGCGCCGGCGCGGCTCCGGATCGGCGCTGAAATGCACGGCCATCAGGGCCAACCCGGTCACCGCGGGCAGCAGCGTGCTGCCACGCTGCCAGGCGGAGGTGAGACCACGCGATCGGATGAGCAGCACCAGGCTGACCGCGCCGATCATGGCGTAGGCGGTGGCGCCACCGCGCCGGAACAGGACCAGCGTGCCGGCCGCCTGCACGACCCCGGCCGCGACGAGCAGCCACGTCAGGTAGGTGTCGGCCAGGGCCGCGCCGGCCATGAGCTGGGGAGCGGGGTACGGCTCGATGTCCTCGGCCAGGTCTGTCGCACCGGTGGGCAGCCGCGGCAACCGGAGCCGGGCCAGCCGGAATGCCGTCGACGGCGCGAACGTGCTCACCACGAGGACCAGACCCACGATCGATCCGGCGGTCTCCCCCGGGGCCAGGCCGAGGGTCACCAGCAGCGCGCCGAACGTACCGGCGGCGCCGGCCAGCCACGCGGCCAGGAACACGGGCCGGTATCCACCTGCCGCCCCGGTGGTGAGCACGGCGACGGCCGTCATGGCGGCGAAGGCCGCCAGCAGATGCGGTGCGGCCATGGTCAGGCGATCGAGGCCGTCGGTCGACAGCACCGCGGCGACCACCTGCGCCGGGCCGAGTTCGACCGGGCCCACGTTCCCGGGCACGAGGAAGCCGGCCAGCCAGGCGAAGGGCAGGGCGGCGACGCCGCAGAGCAGCGCGCCCCAGTTGTCGCCGAGCGCGCGCGAGAACATCGCGGCGCCGAGGACCAGCAGCCCGGCGACGGCCGCCGCGAGGGCGCCCCGCTCGCGTAGTGCGTGGTCGAGCAGGACCGCGAAGCAGGTCGTGAGCGTGACCGCGGCCAGCGCCAGGAACAGCGCCCGCGTCATCGAGTCCCGCCACCGGTCGGGTCGGGCCCGCACCCCGGTGGCCAGCCCGTCGATCAGATCGTCGAAGTGGGCCGGCGGCAGTTGGGCGTCGCGAGGGCGGAGGTAGAGCGTCTCGCCATCGCGGATCTGCAGGTCTGTCGGGGTCAGGTCCTCGTCGAGCGGATTGCCGCCCAGGCGCTGGATCACCCAGTCACCCTCGCCGGACAGGCCGGGACCCCGGCCGGCTCGTTCCGGCGAACCGAATGACGTGGCGCGGTGGACCAGGACCGGCAGCAGGTCGCACAGCGGCACGACCGCCGGCAACGCCAGCTCGAGCGTCCGGAACGGAGTCACCAGGACGACACGACACAACTCGGGGCTGCTCATGCCCGCCGACCACCCTCCGGGACCAGACCGATCTGCACGAGCCGCGTGCCCCGCTGCCGGTCGACCCACTGGGCGCGACCGGGCGGCAGGATCAGCGGCTTCGTCGAGCCCAGGATCAAGCTCTCGTCGCGTGGGCACGAGAACAGCAGGCCCGGTGTGCCCAGATCCCACATCCGGCGCAGCAGGGGGTCGTTCATCCCGCGTACGCCGTTGGATGTCGTGCGGGCGACGATCACGTGAAGGCCGATCTCAGCCCCATGAGCGAGGAGTCCGACCAGCGGCTCCGCCGGATGCTCCATAATGGACGCCACCATCTCGTAGTCGTCGATGAGCACGAACAGGCGTGGCCCGGTCCACCAGTCGCGCGCGGCCAGCCGGTCGGGGGTGATCTCCGGCCCGGGGACCCGCTCCCGCATGACCGGCACTCCCCGGGCCAAGACCTCCTCGAGCTGCCCGCCGGTCATGGCGTAGCCGACCTGGTGTGCCGCCGGCACCCAGTCGTGCAGCCGCCGGCGCGGGTCGACACAGAGGATGCGCGCCTCGTCCGGCGTGTACCGGCCGGTGATGGCCAGCGCCATCAGTCGCAGCAGGTTGGTCTTGCCGGACTGGCTGTCCCCGTACACGATGAGGTGCGGGGTGACCGCGAAGTCGTGCCACGCCGGCTGCAGGCGCTGATCGTCCAGCCCGAACGCGACACGCAGATCCCCCTCCGGTGCGGGCAGCTCGCGGACGGCCACCTCTTTGGGCAGCTGGCGCACCGGCGGCGCCGTCGGCCCGGACCAGTGGTCGCGCACGGCGGCCACCAGGGCGGCCTGCGCGTCGGCCAGGTCGTCGAGCTCGGACGAGCCGTCGATGCGGGGAATGGCGGCGAGGTAGTGGTACTGGTTGGCCGTCATGCCCCGGCCCGGCAGCTGCGGAACGTCCCGGGCCTTGCGGAAGTCGATCTCGGACTCCATCGGATCGCCCAGTCGCAGCTCGAACCGGGTCTGCAACACGTCGCGCAGCCAGGGCCGGATCTCCGACCAACGACCCGAGCTGACCATGAGATGAACGCCGTAGCTCAGCCCGCGGGTGGCGATGTCCTGCAGCGGCTCCTCGAGCGCCTCGTACTCCTGGCGCATCGTGTACCAGCCGTCGATGACGAGGAAGACATCGCCGAACGGATCATCCACAGTGGACTCAGGCCCGCCCGTCGCGCGCATGCGCCGGTAGGCCGTCATCGACTCCACGCCGTGCTCGGTGAACGCCAGTTCGCGCCGGTTGAGCAGGCTCGTCACCTCGGACACCGTTCGGGTCACCCGCTCCCGGTCGCGGCGTTGGGCCACCCCGCCGACGTGTGGTAGTCCGGCCAGCGCGCCCAGGCCGCCGCCGCCGAAGTCGAGCAGATAGAACTGCGCCTCCAGCGGCGTATGGGTCAGGGCGAGGGCCGTGATGATCGTTCGCAGCAGGGTGCTCTTGCCGGTGCGAGGGGCGCCGATCACCGCCACATGGCCCTTGCCACCCTCGAGCTCGGCGAGGAGCTGGTCGCGGCGCTGGTCGTAGGGACGGTCCACCAGCCCCACCGGAACGCACAGGCCACCGTACGGAGCGCCGAAGCCACGCTGAGGATCGACGGCCAGCGGCGGCAGCAGCTGGTCCAATGTGGATGGATCGGACAACGGCGGCAGCCAGACCCGGTGGGCGGGCGGCCCGGCCGTGCGGAGGCGGTCGACGATGACCTGCAGCACCGACTCGGTCGCCGGGTCCGGCGCCGCGATGTCCTCCGCCGGGTCGGCCTCTTCGGGCTCGGCCCGATGCAGCGGGATCACGTATCCCGCCTCGAACGGCAGGACGCGGCTCTGGGCGACCGGGCGCGCCACCCGCCGGCCGGGCAGCGGGCACGGCCCGGACACGTAGGCCGCGCGGAACTTCACCAGCGTGGTCGTGTCGGTACGCAGGTAACCCGAGCCCGGTGAGAGGGGCTGGTCGTAGCAGTCGGTGGTACCGATCACGCTCCGCGACTCCATGCCGGAGAACATACGCAGCCCGATCCGGTAGGACAGATGCGTCTCCAGCGTGTGGATGCGACCCTCCTCGAACCGCTGTGAGGCCAGCAACAGGTGCACGCCGAGGGACCGGCCGAGCCGGCCGATCATCATGAACAGCTCACTGAACTCGCTCTTGGAGGCGAGCAACTCGCCGAACTCGTCGACGATGATGACCAGCGTGGGCAACGGATCCAGTGCGGTCCCGGCCGACCGGGAGCGCTCGTACTCATGGGCCGAGGTGAACCCGTGCCGGCGCAGCAACTCCTGCCGGCGGACCAGCTCTCCCTGCAGGGCATCCTGCATCCGGTCGACCAGGGTCAACTCGTCGGCCAGGTTGGTGATCATCGCGGACACGTGCGGCAGACCGTCGAGGCCGAGGAAGGTCGCGCCGCCCTTGAAGTCGACCAGCACCATGTTCAGCGTCTCGGACGAGTGCGTCATGGCCAGAGCCAGCACGATGGTACGGATGAGCTCGCTCTTGCCCGACCCGGTGGCTCCAATGAGAATCCCGTGCGGCCCCATGCCGCCCTGGGCCGACTCCTTGATGTCCACCTCGACCGGCCGGCCCCGCTCGTTGACTCCGACGGGTATGCGCAGTTGCTCCCAACTCGACCGGGCCTGCCACAGCACGTGCGGCTGCATCGTGCGCAGGTCGGCCACGCCGAGCAGCGAGGCGAGGTCGGCGGTCACGGCGGTCGCGTCACTGACCCGGGCGCCGGCCCCGAGCCGGTAGGGCGCCATCAGCCGGGCCAGTGCGCGGGCCCGGGCCACGCTGAGCTGGTCGGGCTGCCCGATGGCGACGCTCTCCTCGGTGCCGGCCCGGGTGAGGCTGACCCTGTCCATCCGCTCGCTGTCCACCCGCAGCCGCAGGGTGCTGGCGGCACCGTCCCAGGGCAGGCTGCGATCGACGTCGATGGCCATGACGTTGCGGTAGCCGGGGCCGGCCAGCCGGGCCGTGCTCGGCAGCGGGGCGTCGTCGAGCACCACCACCAGGAACGGCTCGGCGGTGGTCGGCGCGACACCCGCCTCGAACCGCCCCCGCTCCTCCAGCGCCTTGCCGCCGAGCATCCGGTCCAGGTCGGCCAGCGTGTCGCAGACCATCCGGGCCGCACCGACCGCGTCCGACTCATCCGGGTGCTGCGCGTGCGGCAGCCACTTCACCCAGTCCCAGTGGCGGAGCCGGTCGGAGGCGGCATACACCACGATGCGCAGGTCGTCGGGTGCGTGGAAGGTCGCGAGCTGGGCGAGGATCGCCCGTACCAGTGCCCGGTTGGTCGCCACGTCGCCGTCCAGACTGATCCGGGCGAAGCCGCGCAGGTACACCGCGACCGGCATCTCCTCGATCGTGGTGTAGGCGCGCAGGAAGCGGCGCAACCCGCTGGCGCACAACGGTTCCAGGTCCTCCACCGGCTTCGTCTGCGGCGCCTGCAGCTCCAGGGCGAGCCGCTGCTGCCCGAGGCCGATGCGTACCTCGGCGAAGTCGGCATGGCTGGCCCGCCGCTCCCACAGCCGGTCGGTCGGCACCATGGCCCACAGCCGGGCCGGGTCGGGGTGGGTGAAGAGCACCGACGCCCGCTGTCTGTCCAGACTGGACCGTACCTGCTTGCGAACCTGGCCCAGGTAGCGCAGGTAGTCGCGCCGTTCACCTTTGAGCCGGCCCTTGCGGTCGGCGCCGGCCCGCATCGCCCAGGCCACGCCCATGACCAGGAACGCCGCGCCCATGATGCCGACGCTGACGAGCATCATCGGGCTGGTGAAGCTGCGCCCGCCGCTCTGGCCGGTGAACATCAGCATCATGGCGACCGAGCCCGCCATCATCGGCAGGTAGAAGAGCATGTTCATGCCGGCACCGCTGCCCCCGACCGTCTCGGGCAGCACCGGCGGCTCCTGGAGGGGGAACTCTCCCCGGTCGATCGGTGGTGCCGGGCGCCGAGGACCGCGCACCACCGGGATGGTCCCGCTCACAGCTGCCGCCCGATCCGCCGGTGCGGGCGCTGCTCCGGCACCCAGGCCGGTTGCCAGTGTCGGCGGGCGGCGCGGGCCAGCATGGCACCCAGCACCGCCACGAGAACCACGGCGAGGCCGATCGCCATCGTGAAGCCGATCGCGGCATCGCCGGCCGCGGTGTCCGGCGCGTCCCGGTGGATCGCCGCGACGGATGGCAACGGTGTGCGCACCGGGCCGGCCCCGTACTCCTCCGGCAGGACCGTGGTCACCGCGCGGTACGGGTTGACCACACCCCAACCCACCTGCGGGTCCGGCACCGTCCCGGGTGGACGGTCCGCGGTCGTCTCCAACCGGTGCGTGACCTGCGCCGCCGACAGGTTCGGGTAGTACGCCCGCACCAGGGCGGCGGTTCCGGCGACGAACGGGGTGGAGTAGCTGGTGCCGCTGTCGGTCAGATGGCCGGTGCCGCCGCGGCTGAGGCTGATGATGTCCGAGCCGGGGGCGACCAGGTCCACCGACGAGCCGACCTCGGAGAAGCTGGTACGCCGCCCGTCCGGCCCGATCGCGCCGACACCGATGACCTCGGGGTAGGCGGCCGGGTAGGCCTGCGGGTTGCCCCGCTGCGCCTCGTTGGACGCCGACGCGACGAGCAGGACGTCGTGCGCGACGGCGTAGTCGACCGCGGATCGCAGCGGCTGGCTCGGAGCGAATGCGCTGGCCGAGATGTTGACCACGCGGGCACCGGCGTCGACCGCCGCCAGGATGCCGCGGGCCAGCCCCGAGGAGGTGCCGTCGCTCGGCCCGTTGGCCTGCCGGATCGGCAGTATCGTGACGCCGGGCGCGACACCGACGACCCCGGTTCCGGCGCGTGGCGCGGCCGCGATGATGCCGGCCACGAAGGTGCCGTGCCCGTAGCAGTCGGTATCCGCCGGGCCACTGCCGTTGACGATGTCGACTCCGGGCACGACCCGGCCGGCCAGTTGGGGAACCGCCGCGTCCACGCCGGTGTCGATGACCGCGACGACGATCCCGCGGCCCGTGGTCAACGGCCACACCCGCTCGGGCGCGAGCCGGGTCTGCGTCCACGGGATCCCTGGCGACATCGTGTTGGACGGCGTGCTGCACTGGACCGGGACGACCGGAGCCGCGATCGCCGGCCCGGACACGGCCAGCATTCCACAAAGGGCCAGGCTCGTGACAACACCCGCCCGCCGCCGGTTGCCTCGGCGGCGCTTCGCGGGGTCAGGTCCGGCGGCGGTCATGCCCTCTGCACCCGTGCCCGGGCGGCACGGTTCAAGGTCGGGCTGTCAATCGTCGGGCGGCAGCGCGGCGCGCAGCGCGCGCAGTGCATAGTGGACACGCGACTTCACCGTGCCGACCGGGACACCGACCGCGTGAGCGACCTCGTCGAGTGGGCGACCGCGCACGACCGCCTCGATGATGACGGTCCGGTGCGCCGGCGTGAGCTGGTCCAGCGCGTCGGTGATCATAGTGCGGAGCACCGAACGCTCGGTCTCGTCCTGGACCGACATCACCTCGAGCATCTCCGCGCCGACCTCGCGCGGCCGGGACGCCCGGCTGCGCCGGTCGTTGATCGCGATCCGCCGGGCAACGGTGGCCAGCCACGGCATCAGGCTGCGCGCCTGGCCGTCCATGAGCAGATCGGCGTGGCGCCAGGCCCGCAGCAGGGTCTCCTGCACGACGTCCTCGGCCCAGTGCCGGTCGCCATCGGTGAACCGCTGGACCAGCGCGAGCAGTCGGCCGGCGTATTCGGCGTGCAGCCAGCGGAGGAAGGCGTCATGGTCAGGGCTTTGCGGCCGTGCCCGGGCCGAGGGGTCGCGGGGCCCGTTGGCGATGGCATCGTTGGCCGGCTCACCCGCAGCGATCCGGTCAGAGGTCTCCAACGGGCACTCTCCCGCCTCGAATCAGCGCCACTGGTTGATGCGCATGTCCGGACGCCCGGCTCCGCGGCCGTGCGGGCCGCATCGCGGGTCCATCACCGAAGGCGGGCATCCGCGGCCACTACGCGGGACCGCCGACCGGAGTTCAACGCCGGGTGTCACCGCGAGGGCGACGGCGATGCACGCAGTTGGGTGGGCCCGAAGGGCACCGCGAGCAGGATCGTCCCGTCCGGCCGGCCGATCGCGAAGACACCGACGTCCTCGATCGGTACCGGCACCGTGCCCCGGATGACCTGGGTCGCGTCGGTGGCCTGCCATTGCGCGATCACCACTGCCTGGCCGGTCCGCGCGAGCAGCAACAGCTGGTACGACGCCCCGATCTGCAGGCCGCGGACGGTGACCTGAACCCCCACGTCGTCCTGGCGCCGGGTGAGTACGAGGACAGCACTCACGCCGGTACTGTCGTCGGAGGCCGAGGCGACCAGTTGGGTCAGCGCCGGCGGCGATGGCGCAGTCGCCGGTCGTAGCAGCGCGCCGACCCCGAGCCCCGCGACCACCACCAGCGCCGCCGCCGCGAAGGCCAGCGCCCGGATCGGGCGTCGGGCCCACCCGGTCGGCGCGGCATCGGGCCTGGCCCGCGGGCGTCGCCTCGATCGGACCATGCGGCCGGCCGGCCGGGGGGATGGTGGCGGGTCGGGCAGGTCCACGCAGCGGATCAGGCTCCACGCCGCGCTCGCCAGGTGCTGCTGTTCCCGCAGGCACTGGGCGCAGCCCAGCAGGTGGCGTTCGACCAGGTCGTCCTCGACCGCACCGGTCAGGCCGGCGGCATAGCCGCCCAGCAACTCGGTCGGGTGGTTGTGCGCCTCGCGCCCGCTCACGGCTCCTCGTCCACAGTAGACAGATGCGTCGCTGCCTGCCCGCGCCACGCGGCCGGGCGGACGGCGGCCCGCACCGTCCGGCATTGGTACGCGCGGCGGGCTGCCCGGGTTCATCAGCGCCGCGATCCAGCCGCCCCCGGCCGGCCGGCCACCGGCCCTCAGACCAGGCCAAAGCCGTGCACCGGCGCGCCGACCGGCCGCGGGTCGATCGACACGGCGCCACGGTCGGTACCGACCACCACGGCGCCGGCGCCGAGCCCGAGCGCGGTGACAGGTTCGTCGATCGGGATCCGGATGACCCGCCCCGCATCCCACACCCGGACCACTCCACCGGCCGCGACGCAGGCGAGCGGGGTCGCCACACTGGGTGGCTGGGCGGCGACGGCGGTCCCCGGGCCGTCGACGCGGATCAGGCGGCCCACCTCGTCGGATCCGGGCGGTCCGCGGCGGGTTCGCCGACGGGCCCGCCCGGCGTCGACGATCGTGCGCATGGCGGTACGGTCAACCGCCCCGCTGGCGATGTGCAGCCGGGCCCCCGACGCGATGGCGACCAGGGCAGTGACGGGGCCGTCATGCTGGCCGACGGTGACCGCGGGTCGGTGCAGAGTCGTCGGTCGGGGCACCGTGAGATCCCAGAGTGACACCTCACCGCGGGTTGAACCGGTGACCGCCCAGGCCCGACCCTCGACGAGGGCCACCGCCGTGACCGTCGTCTCGTGCTGACGACCCAGTACGCACAGCCGGGTCCGGGCGACCACGTCCCACACCTCGGCCGAGTCGTGCTCAGCGGCCACGATCGCGAGCGACCGCCGGTGATCGCCCGCCAACGCCAGCACGGGGCCGCCGGTGACGGTCCACGGCCGCTGCACGGGCTGCCCGGAGATGCGGCTCCAGGCGACCAGTTGGCCGTCCTGACCACCGGACAGCACCACGGGTCCGTCGTCGGAGACGGCGGTGGCCAGGGCCCGGACCGGGCCGTCGTGGGCTGCCAGCGGCGGGCCGTGCGGCGCACCCGTGCCGGCGTCGAGCGAGCAGAGCGAGCCGTCGGCGCCGGCGACCCATACCTTGTTCCCATCACAGACGACAGCCCGGACGGCGTTGACCGATGGTGCGCCGGCGGCACCGGCCGGCAACCGCCAGGCGAGGACCCGTCCGTCGGTTCCGGCGCTCACCACGGTCATGGGATCCACTGTGGACACAGTCACCGCCGCGACCCGGTCGGCGTTGCCGGTCAGCGGCTCGAGGATGGCCTGTCCGCTGGCCAGGTCCCACAGCTTGATGGCACGGTCACGGCCGACCGCGATCGCCGCCGGCCGACCGGACACGATCGCCACGGCCAGCGTGTCCGCGGGGGCGGCCAGGGAATGGCCCACCTGCTGGCCGGTGTCGAGATCCCACATCCGGGCGAGCCGGTCGGCGCCGATGCTCACGATCGTCGGGCCTACATCCGGCGCGGCCGCGACGGCGACCGAGCGCACCGCGTCGGCGTGGGCCGACGTCACCCAGACGGTCAGTCCGTCGAGGAGATCCCAGACCCGCACCGTGCCGTCCCGGTTGCCGGCGATGGCGACGCACCGGTCACCCCGCTCGGCCAGGGCGAGCGCGGTGATCGAGTGGGCCGGCCAGGACAGCGTGGCCGTCTCGCCGGTCCCGAGATTCCACCGGTATGCCGCGTCGTCGCCGACGCTGACGACGATCGCCTGACCGCGCCAGGTCGCCGCCGTGACCGCCCGGATGGCGCCGCACGGAGTCGAACGTTGGCGCCGACGCGGGCCGGCCGGCGGCGACATCCCAGAGCCGAAGGGTCCCGTCGGCGCCGCCGGTGACGGCCAGGAGTCCATGCTGGCCGGGCACGGTAGCCACCGCGAGCACCGCGCCATCGTGGCCGCCGGCCAGGGTTCGCGGGCGGGGGGCGCGCGACCACGCCGCCCATTGGGTGGCCCACGGCCGCGGTATCCGCGAGCGTCCGATCTCGGCCGCCAGCGCGGTCGCCCCGGCCCGGTGCGCGGCCAGTTCGAGCCAGCTGACCTGTTCGGGCCCGGGGGGCTGGGTGAGCTCGTCGGCGGTGGTCCGGTAGGCGTCCGCGGCCGCCCGTGCCTGTGCGCCCCTGGCCGCGTCCAGTGCCGCGGTGAGAGCGGGCCGCGCCGCCCGCAGCAGGAAACCGGGGTCACCCAACAGCGGGTCCAGGGTGCCGCCGGACGCGGCGTGGGTGGACAGGTGCCGCAGCGCGTATGAGTCCGCGTCGGCCCAGTCACGGTGCGCGCCGACGCCGCGCGGCAACCGCCGGAGCAACGCGGCCGCGATGGCGGCGTGGATGGTGACCGGGTCGCGGGTCTGCCGCAGGTGGTCGGCGACCACCTGGTGGTAGAGCCGGTAACGCAGCCGACCGGTGTCGGCCACTTCGAGGATGTACCCGCCCAGTTGACGGCGCAGCCACGCCAGATCGGCGTCGTCGTAATGGCGGCCGCTCGCCGTAGCCGCCGCCGGCGCCCACACGTCTTCCCACGGCAGGCCCTCGCCCTGGGCGAACGCCAACGGTGCGAGCAGGTCCTCGGCCCGGGCCAGGTCCATAGGGGACAGCCGGCCGCGCAGGTCCCACCCCACCGCCTCGATCGCCGAGGTGGGCAGGTCGACCTGTGCGACCGGATCGCCGATCCGCCCGCGGTCGACCAGGTGCCGGGCGATGATGCGGGCGGTGAGAAACGAGGCGCCGGCGGCGGCACTCACCTCGGCGATCACGTCCGGTGGCGCGGCCCCGTGCAGACGCAGGTAGCGCGCGACGTACTCGATGACGGCCGCCGGGTCGCGGTACTGGGCCGAGTCGAGATCCACGACGAGCGACGACCCGGCCAGCCGGACCGGGACCGGGCTCCGGACGCCCAGAACCAGCCGGATCCCGCCGGCGCCCCCCAGCTCGGCCAGCGGCGAGAGCAGCGTCTCGACCAGCTCGTGCGGGTCAGCCGCCTCCTCGACGCCGTCCACGATGGCGACCAGCGGTCGCCGGCGGGCCGCCGCGACCAGGTCGGCCGGCCGCGTGCCCGTGCGGCCCAGCACCGCTCCCAGATCCTGCAGCACGTCAGCGGCGGTGTGCCCATGAGCGTTGACGGCCACGTCGAAGACGTGTCCCCGCCACACCCTGGCCAGCAGGGATGACTTGCCGGATCCCGACGCGCCGGTCACCACCAGCGCGTTGGGATCGGCCGCCGGGCGAGCCAACCAGTCAGCCACCGCTCGCAAGGCCCGCACCCGCCCGGTGAACAGGTCGGAGTCATCGGTGGACATCGCGATACCGTGCGCCCACGGCCGCTGTACATGCTGTGTCGACACGATGCCCCCTCCGATGCCAGGCAGGGCGTCCACCGTGGACGGTCCCCGGTCAGACCGCCGGGCGGAGCAGCTCCAGCTCGTGGCTGAGCTGCTCGAGCTCAGCGCCGCCCGACATCAGCCGGGTGAGCTCGTCCCGGGAGATCTCAGGCTTGGCGAAGTCGCCCAGGCTGCGACCGCGGTTGAGGATCAGGAAACGGTCACCGACCGGGTACGCGTGATGCGGGTTGTGGGTGATGAAGATGACGGCCAGGCCGCGGTCGCGGGCCTGCGACGATGTAGCGCAGCACCACCCCGGCCTGCTTGACGCCCAGGGCCGAGGTCGGTTCGTCGAGGATGAGCACCCGGGCTCCGAAGTAGACAGCGCGGGCGATGGCCACCGACTGGCGCTCGCCGCCGGAGAGCTGGCCCACCGGCTGGTCGGGATCGCGGATGTCGATGCCCATCGCGGCGAGCTCCGTCGCGGGTGGTCCGGCGGGCGCGTGTCCACGTCGAAGCGGCGCAGCGGACCGAAACCCTTCGTCGGCTCGGCGCCGAGGAAGAAGTTGCGCCAGACCGACATCAGCGGGACCAGGGCGAGGTCCTGGTAGACGGCCGCGATGCCGCGGCCGAGCGCGTCGCGCGGGCTGGCCAGCTGGATCGGCCCCCCGTCGAGGAGCAGCTCGCCACCGTCGTGCGGGTGCACGCCGGCCAGGATCTTGATGAAGGTGGACTTGCCGGCGCCGTTGTCGCCCAGTACGCAGGTGACCGATCCCGGCCGCGCACCTCGGTGACACGCCGCGCAGGGCGATGATGTTGCCGTAGCTCTTGCCGATGTCGCGCACCTCGAGGACCGGCCCCGGAGCTCATGGTCATCGATTACCGCCTCTGCCTGGCAGCGGACCAGTTGTTGAGCAGCGCGGCGAGGAGCAGCAGGAGCCCGAGGAAGAGCTGGAACCAGTCCGCGTCCCACCCGGCGAACACGATGCCCTGCTTGGCCATGCCGAAGATGAGCGCGCCGATCGCCGCGCCGACCGCCGAGCCGTAGCCGCCGGTCAGGAGGCACCCGCCGATCACCGCCGCGATGATGTACTGGAGCTCCTCGCCCGATGCCGGCGTTGGCCTGCACCGAGGTGAGCCGGAGCGACGCGCATGGCGCCGACCAGCGCCGCGGCCATCGACACCGTCATGAACAGGGCGATCTTCGTCCTGCGCGATGGGCACGCCGACGCTGCGCGCGGCCGCGGCGGCGCCGCCGACCGCGAAGATCCAGTTGCCGACCCGGGTGCGCAGCAGGACCCAGGTCGCGGCGATGGCCGCGACCCCGATCCACCAGAGGATGGTGACCCGGAACTCGGCGCCGCCGACGTCGACCGTCGAGGCGAAGACCTGCGGGCCGACTCGTAGCCGGGCGGCCTTGGCCAGCCCGCGGACCTGGACCGTGCCGGTGACGAGCTTGGTCACGCCCAGGTTCAGGCCCTGCAGGATCAGCAGCGTGCCGAGGGTGACGATGAAGCTGGGCAGCCCGGTGCGCATGACCAGGAGCCCGTTGAGCAGCCCGACCAGCAGGCCGACCGCGACGGCCACCGCCATCGCCGCCCACATGTTCCAGCCGAGTGCGGTCGACAGCATCGCCACGATCAGGCCGCGCCGTGCCGGTCATGACCCCGGCCGACAGGTCGAACTCGCCGCCGATCATCAGCAGCGCGACCACGACCGCCATGATGCCCGAGGGTCGCCGCCGGGTCGAGCACGTTGGCGAAGCCCGCCGGGTGGCGAACGCCTCGGTGTAGAACGCGAAGAACGCGAACACCGCGATCGGCGCCGATCACGGCGCCCAGCTCGGGCCGGCGCATCAGCCGGCGCGGCACGCCATCATCACGCCAGCCGCTCGTCGCGGGTCGCCGTGACCGTAGCCATGTCCTCCCTCTCGATGAGATCTTCCAGCCTCGCGGTCGCCGCGCACCGGACGGTCGGCTCCGTGGTCGGCGCTGCGGTGACGCAGCGGGCCGCCACGGAGCGAGCTCACGGATCAGCG
Source organism: uncultured Actinomycetota bacterium (assembly GCA_963803345.1). Taxonomy (GTDB): domain Bacteria; phylum Actinomycetota; class Actinomycetes; order Mycobacteriales; family Micromonosporaceae; genus CAWDLX01. Next base: position 50,277 of record CAWDLX010000019.1, on the reverse strand, counting down.
GGTACCCTCGACGGCGAGCTCCTTGACCTTCGCGGCGTTCTCCTTGGTGACGAAGCCGGGGCCGGTCAGCACCGGCAGGCCGCCGCCCACCGTGTTGTTGTTGGTGAGGTAGAGGTGGAGCATGACCACCGGCAGGTAGCCCTGCACGTACTGCTGCTGGTCGATCGCGAACAGCATCTTGCCGTCGATCACCGCCTCGACCACGTCGCCGGACAGGTCGAAGGTGGCCACCTTGGCCGACGAGCCGGCCGACTGCACCGCGCTCACGGCCGCCGCGACGGCGATGGCCGGGTTCAGGGCCAGCACGCCGTCGATCGACTTGTCCGACTGCAGCTTCGAGGCGATGGTGTTCTGCGCCTCGGCCACGTTGCTAGATGTCGACCTGCAGGTTCTCCACCGTTGCCGCCGAGCGCCCGTCTTGGCACCGGCGCAGCGCTGCTCGAGACCGATGTTGGCCGCCTCGTGCACGACGCAGAGCAGATGCTTCACGCCCGGCTCTTGAGCCTGGAGCCGGCGCCCTCGCCCGGCCACTCCCTCGTCCTGGCCGACGTGGGCGATGGCGCCGAACTCGGCCGACTCGGCTCTGTCCGGAGTTGATGGTGATGACCGGGATGCCTGCCGCGACCGCCTTCTTGATCGGCTCGGCGAGCGCGTCCGGATTCGCCATCGACACCACGATTCCGCTCACCTTGTCGGCCACCGCGGCGTTGATGAGGTTGGCCTGCCGGCGGCGTCGCCGTCGCCCTGGTAGGTGACCGTGATCCCGAGATCCTTGCCGGCCTGCTCGGCGCCTTTCTTGACCACGTCCCAGAACGCGTCGCCCGCGCCGCCGTGGGTGATCACGGCGATCTTCTCGGTCGAGGTCTTCACGCCGGTATTGGTGGTGTTGGTGTCGCTGGTAGGGCCGGTGCAGCCGGCCAGGACGAGGACGGTCGCGGCGCCTGCGGCGAGCAGCATGCCGATCCGCTTGGGTCGGTACATAGTTCCTCCTTGGGGCCTGCGGCCCCCGGCGAAGGGTTAGGGGAAGGGTTCGACCGCCTCAGTTCGCGGTCGGGAACACCAGGTCGCTCCGGCTGGGAGGCTCGGACGTGGAACCGGCCGGCATTCCTGAGGGGTGGCGACCACCGGGCGGGCCCAACCACCGACTGGTCACCACCTTCCCGCGGGTGTAGAACGCCACGCCCTCGGGTCCGTGGATGTGCGTATCGCCGAACATCGACGCCTTCCAGCCCCCGAAGGAGTAGAAGGCCATCGGTACGGGGATCGGTACGTTGAGCCCGATCATCCCGACCGTTACCCCGCGCCGGAACCGGCGGGCAGCCTCGCCGGACGCGGTGAATATCGCGGTGCCGTTGCCGTACGGGTTGGCGTTCACCAGGTCGATCGCCTCATCCAGGCTGTCGGCCCGCAACACCACCAGCACCGGCCCGAAGATCTCGTCCCGGTAAATGTCCATCTCCGCGCTTACACCGTCGAACAGGCATGGTCCGACGAAGAAGCCGCCCTCGTAGCCGGGCACTGCCACGTCCCGCCCGTCGACGACCAACTGGGCGCCCGCGCCGACGCCCCGCTCCACCGAGCTGACGATGCGGTCGCGGGCGTCGGCGGTGACCACCGGGCCCATCTCGCTGCCCGGCTCGCCGCCGGGGCCGACGCGAATCGTCCGGGCGCGTTCGGCCAACCTGGCCACCAACTCGTCAGCCGCGGACCCGACGGCGACGACCGCGGAGATCGCCATGCAACGCTGGCCGGCTGAGCCGTAGGCGGCGGCGGTGATCTGGGCCGCGGCGTGCTCGAGGTCGGCGTCGGGCAGGACCACGGCGTGGTTCTTGGCGCCGCCCAACGCCTGCACCCGCTTGCCCGATCGGCTCGCCCGATCATGCACGTGCTGGGCGACAGGCGTCGAACCGACGAAGGACACGGCCGCGACGTCGGGGTGGTCGAGGAGGGCGTCCACCGCCACCCGGTCGCCATGCACGACGTTGAACACGCCGTCGGGCAGGCCGGCGTCGGCGTAGAGCGAGGCGATGAAGTCCGACGCCGACGGGTCCCGTTCGCTCGGCTTGAGAACGAACGTGTTGCCGCAGGCGATCGCGATCGGATGCATCCACATCGGGACCATGACGGGGAAGTTGAACGGCGTGATACCGGCACAGACACCGAGCGGTTGGCGGAAGGAGTAGGAGTCCACACCGGCCGAGACCTGGTCCGAGTAGGCGCCCCGCAGATGCGTGGCGATGCCGCAGGCGAACTCGACCACCTCGCGGCCGCGGACGATCTCGCCCCGGGCGTCCTCGAGGACCTTGCCATGCTCGCTGGCCACGATCCGGGCCAGCTCGTCCTCGTGCCGCTCGATCAGCTGCTCGAACGCGAACATCAGCCGGGCCCGCCGGGTCACCGACGCGTCGGACCAGGTGTCGAAGGCCTTACGCGCGGCTGACACCGCGCTGTCCACATCGGCGGAGGTCGCGAAGCTGACCTGGGCCTGCCGCTCGCCCGTGGCCGGGTCGAAGACCGGCCCGCAGCGGGTGCTGGCCCCGGTGGTTCGGCCGCCGGCGATCCAGTGCTCGATGGTGCGCATGGTGCTCATCCCCTTACAGGTACGGTCGCTGGTTCTGTTTGCCGGCCTCGTAGGTGGTCCGCGCGTGCCGGGTGTCGGTCGAGGTCGACACCTCGGCCACCGGCACGTCCCACCACGCCTGCGACGGCGGCGCGGCGACCATCGGGTCAGTCTCGATGTGGACCACCGTGGTCCGGCTGGACTGCTTGGCCTTGTCCAGTGCGATGGCCAGTTCGTCCACAGTGGAGGCACGCAGGACATCGGCCCCCAGGCTGCCGGCGTTGGCGGCCAGGTCCACCGGCAGCCGCCCGCCGTCGAAGACACCGGTCTCGGGATTGCGGTAGCGGTACCAGGTGCCGAACCGCGACGCGCCCACGGTTTCGGAGAGGGCGCCGATCGAAGCGAAGCCGTGGTTGTCGACCAGGACGACGATGAGCTTGACCCCCTCCGCCACGGCGGTGACGAGCTCCTGCGCCATCATGAGGTACGACCCGTCCCCCACCAGGACGAAGACCTCCCGACCCGGGTCAGCCAGCTTCACGCCCAGCCCGCCGGCGATCTCGTAGCCCATGCAGGAGTAGCCGTACTCGACGTGGTACTGCTTGGGATCCGTGGCCCGCCACAACTTGTGCAGGTCACCGGGGATCGAGCCCGCCGCGCCTACCACCACGTCGCGCAGGCCCGCCGCGGCATTGACCGCGCCGATCACCTCGCTCTGCGCGGGCCGCGGGCCATGTCCGAGCGCGTAGGCATCGTCCACTATGGAGTCCCAGGCCCGGGCGAGACCGATCGCCTCGTTCCGGTACGCGTCCGTCACGCTCCAGCCCGACAGCGCACCGGACAGCGCCGCCAGCGCCTCCCGGGCGTCGGCGACCACCGCCAGCCCGGCGTGCTTGGCCGCATCGGAGGCGGTCACGTTCACGTTGACGAAGCGCACGTCGGGGCGCCCGAACAGCGTGCGGGAGCCGGTGGTGAAGTCGCTGTAGCGTGTCCCGACGCCCAGGACGAGGTCGGCCTCACGGGCGAGCGTGTTCGCCGCGGTGCTCCCGGTGGCGCCGATGGCGCCCACCGCGCACAGATGGTCGTAGGCCAGGGCACCCTTGCCGGCCTGAGTCTCCGCCACGGGTATGCCGGTGGCACCCGCGAACGTGGCCAGCGCCCGGTTCGCGCCGGCGTAGGTGACGCCGCCGCCGGCCACGATCAGCGGTCGTCGCGCCGTGCGTATCAGCCGGGCGGCCTCGGCGACGACCTCGGGCACCGGCACCGCCCGGCGGACCACGCCACACCCGTTGCGCCCAGGAACTCCTCCGGCCAGTCGTACGCCTCGGCCTGGACGTCCTGCGGCAGCGCCAGGGTCACCGCGCCGGTCTCGACCGGATCGGTGAGGACCCGCATCGCCTGCAGGGCGGCCGGGACGAGCTGCTCCGGGCGGGTGATCCGGTCGAAGTAGCGCGACACCGGCCGCAGGCAGTCGTTGACCGACACGTCGCCGGCGCCCGGAGCCTCCAGCTGTTGCAGCACCGGTTCGGACGACCCGGGTGGCGAACACGTCGCCCGGCAGCAGCAGCACCGGCAGCCGGTTGATCGTCGCTCCGGCGGCACCGGTGACCATGTTGGTCGCGCCGGGCCCGACCGAGGTGGTGCAGGCGAACGTGGACAGCCGGTCGGTCATCCGCGCGTACGCCGCCGCGGTGTGCACCATCGCCTGCTCGTTGCGGCACTGGTAGTAGGACAGGGCGTCTTGCCGTACTGGCGCAGTGCCTGGCCCAGTCCGGCGAGGTTGCCATGGCCGAAGATGCCGAAGCAGCCGGCGATGAGGCGCCGCCGTACGCCGTCGCGCTCCGAGTACTGATTCGCCAGGAACTCCACCAGCGCCTGCGCGACTGTCAATCGCCTACCCATGATGTGCCCCGGCGGTCGCCAGTGGGAGCCGCGGGTCCACCCGCTGGCCGGTCCAGGACGCGCGGACCCAGGCATGCGCCGGGTCGTCGCAGAATCGCCAGCTCCGTTCGGGGCCGGGTCCGGCCATCACGTTGAGGTAGTACAGATCGTAGCCCGGCGCGGCGATGGACGGCCCGTGCCAGCCATAGCGGCACCAGCACGGCGTCACCGGTGCGGACCTCCGCCAGCACGTCGATCGGGCGCAGCGGGGTGCTGGCGTACACCCGTTGATAACCCATACCGTCGCCGGCCGACCTCGAAGTAGTAGATCTCCTCCAGCCGGCACTCGTCGGCGTTGTCCTCGTCGTGCTTATGGGGTGGGTAGCTCGACCAGTTGCCCCCCGGTGTGAGGACCTCGACCACGAGCAGCCGGTCGCAGGCGAAACCGTCGGCCGTGGCGATCGCGTTGACCTGTCGGCTGCACACTCCGGCGCCGCGCAGTTCGATGGCACGTCCCCGGCCGCCACCCGTCGGGCCGGCAGCCGGCGGCCGGCCGCGGCCGACGGCAGCGCGAACCGCCCGCCGGCGGTCGATGACACCGCGACGTGGGAGTCGCGGGGCAGATAGCAGAAGTCGCTGACGCCGTCGAAGACGCTGGACCGGCCGACCAGCTCGAACCGCTGACCGTCACAGTCCACAGTGGCCGAACCGGTGAGCGGCAGCACGAGCATCTCGTCGGCGCCGGTGTCCAGGCGCAGCGTCCCGCCCGGGCCGATGGTGGTGACCCGCAGCCGGCGTAGTCCCAACCAGCTCCATCGGGCGTGATGGACAGCCACCATGGCCCTTCGGCCGCGCTGCCGCGAGGCAGGTACCAGTTCATCGTGCGCCCTCTCTCACAGCAGTGCCGCGGCGGTGTCCACCGCGGCGGCCACGTCGTCGTCGGGCGGATAGAGCACGCTGCGTCCGACGGCCAGTCCGCACACAGTGGGCAGTCGAAGTGCCTTGCCCCAGCTCGCGTACGCCGCGTCGGGGTCCTCGGCGAGGTCTCCACCGAGCAGCAGCGTGGGCAGCGTGGTGGCCTCCATCACCCGCTCCATCTCGGCTACGACCGGCACCTTCAGCCAGGTGTGGGCGGAGGTGTGGCCGAGGGCCGGAGGCGATCGCGATGGCCCGCATCATCGGCGTCGGGTCGAGGTCGTTGCGCGTGCTGCCGTCCTCCGTCCGGCGCGACCCAGAACGGTTCGACCATCGCCATCAGCCCGAGCTCGGCCAGTTCGCTGACGGCGTCGGCGCAGCCCTCCAGGGTGCCGCGCGGTGGCCGGGTCGCCCGGGTCGATGCGCAGCAGCATCTTCCCGCCATCCAGCCCATGGCGGCGATGCTCGCCGGCGTCGTAGGCGGTGAACCGGTCGTCGATCTCGAACGCCGTACCGGGCAGGCCGCCGCGGTTCATCGAGCCGATCACCACCTTGCCGTCCAGCGCGCCGAGCAGCAGCAGATCCTCCACGATGTCCGGGGTGCCCAGCACGCCGTCCACGCCGGGCCGGGCCAGCGCCACGAGCAGCCGGTCCAGCAGGTCGACCCGGTGGCCATGGCGCCGTCGCGCCGCCGCCGGCGGCGAAGCGCACCCCGGCGCCGGATGGTCGGCGGCGATCAGCAGCAGCCGGCCGTCGTCCCGTCCAGCAGCGGTCGCCGGGTGCGGCGGGCCGCGGCCGCGGCGATCGGCGCCGGTTGCACGGGCCCGTGTCTCGGCCAGTTGTCGCCGCGTCGTGTCACGCATCGCCGGCCATCGCCGCGCCAGGAGCGCCGTCACCTCGGCGCTGGTCGGCATCGCGGACGAGCAGGCCAGCCGGCAGGCGACGATCGCGCCGGCGGCGTTGGCGAACCGCAGATCACCGCTCCAGCGGCCAGCCGGACAAGCAGCCCGTGGCACAGCGCGCCGCCGAACGCGTCACCGGCGCCGAGCCCGTTGACGCACCTCGACGCCGACCGGCGGCACCTCGACCAGCTCGGTCGGCGGTCCGGGCGAGCACGCCCTCCGGCCCCTGCTTGACGACCGCCAGGTCGCACGCCGCGCTGCGAGCAGCGCCTCGGCGGCCGCGGTCCGGGTCGGCCTCGCCGACGGCGGTCAGGCACTCGTCGCAGGTTGCCGACCGCGACGCGTCGACCTGCGGCAGCGCCTCGGCGATACGCCGCGCCGGCCGTCCTCGCGGACGGCCCAGAACACGGCGCGGTAGTCCAGGTCCAGGACGGTCAGCCGGCCGCCGTCGCGGGCCTCGCAGCGCGGCGAGCGTGCGCGCTGGCCGGCTGGGTTCGGCGGACAGCCCGGTACCGGTCAGCCAGAACACCCGCGGCCGCGGCGATCGCCGCGAGGTCCAGTTCGTCGGCGCCGATCTGCAGATCCGGGCTGTCGGGCTGGCGGTAGAAGTAGATCGGGAAGTCGTCGGGCGGGAAGATCTCGCAGAACGTCACCGGCGTCGGGGCACCGGCACCGGGGTCACCCACCGGTCGTCCACGCCGAAGCCGCGCAGTGCGTGGTGCAGGTAGGCGCCGAACGGGTCGGCGCCGGTCCGGCTGATGACCGCGGCCCGCCGGCCGTGCCGGGCGGCGGCGACCGCGACGTTGGTCGCGCTGCCGCCCAGGTACTTGCCGAAGGTGCGTCACCTCGGCGCAGCCCGGTACCCCGATCTGCAGCGGGTAGATGTCCACGCCGATCCGGCCCATCGTGATCACGTCGAACGCCGGCGCTCACGCGACTCGAGCCTGCCCAGGTAGGCGAGGCTGGCCCGTACGTCGTCCACCGGGCCGTGGCCCGCTGGCGGTTCGGCGTCGCAGCACGGTGTCCTGCTCCATCACGTACCAGCCGCTGGTAGCCGGCTGCCCTGCAGAGCGTGGCACGATGCCGGCGACGTCCACGTCGCCGCTGGCCGAGCGGGCGGTACATGCCCTCGGCGTACGGCCTCGGTGTAGCCCAGCGCTCCGCGCGTGCACCTGCCCGGCCAGGCTGCGGCGTCCACGTCCTTGAGATGCACGTGGGTGACGCGGGATGCGGCCTGCGCGGGCGAGCCGGCACGGGTCGGTGCCGCCGATGAGCAGGTGCCCGGTGTCCAGGCACAGCGGCACGACGTCGCTGCCGGCCAGCACCCGGTCGACCTCGTCGGCCGCGCTCGACCATGGTGCCGACGTGCGGGTGCAGGGTCGCGATCACGCCCAGCGCGGCGGCGGCCGCGGCGCAGCGGTCGAGGTTGTCCAGCAGGGTCCGCCAGCCGCGCTGCGTCCAGCGCCGGCCGCTCGTCGTAGCCGTCGGCGCCGGTGGCGGCGGCCAGCACCAGGGTGCCGGCGCCGGCCGCGACGAACCGGCCAGCGCGGCGCTGCACGTCGCGACACGGATCGTGGTCCGGGTCGTGCAGCACGACCGGGACGAAGCCGCCGACGGCGCGCAGCCCGTGACCGGCGAGCAGTGCGGGCGTTCGGCCGGATCCGGCGGGCAGGAAGCCGTCCGGGCCGAACTCGGTGGCGGACAGGCCCGCCTCGCGCATCTCGGCCAGCACCCGCTGCGGGGCGAGCTGGTGGCCCCAGCCCGGCACCTCGCAGACACCCCAGGAGATCGGCGCACCGGCGATGCGCATCACTGCGTCCACCTCCGGACCTCCTCGACCGTCACCGGGCGGTCCTCCCGCCGGGACACGCTCGGCGGCCTCGGCGACCAGCAGCGCCGCCAGCGCGTCCTGCACCGGTGCACGGGCTGGCCGCCGGCGGCCGGCGGCGACCTCGAGGAAGGCGCTCAGCTCGGCCGCGTAGGCGGCCCGGAACCGGTCCAGGAAGCCCGGCGTACGGCGCGCCGGCCGGCCAGCCGGGCCTTCGGCGGAGGCCAGCGGGGTCTGCTCGTCGAGCCCGGCCACCACGGTGCCGCTGCGACCCGGCGACCTCCAGCCGCACGTCGTAGCCGGCGCCGTTGTAGCGGGTCGCGCTGCAGCTGGCGAGCGTGCCGTCGTCGAGGGTGAGCACCGCGACGCCGGTGTCCACGTCGCCCGCGTCGCGCGAAGAAGTCCGCACCGCGGTTCGCCCCGGTCGCGTACACCTCGACCACCTCCTCGACCGGTGACCCAGCGCACCATGTCGAAGTCGTGCACCGCGCAGTCGCGGAAGATGCCGCCGGAGGTCGGCATGTACGTCGGCGGCGGCGGCGGCCGGATCGCAGGTGCAGGCCCGCAGGGTGTGCAGCCAGCCGAGCCGCCCGCCCGCGCCGCCTCGCGCGGGCCGCCACGATAGCCGGCGTCGAACCGGCGCTGGAAGCCGATCTGCAGCGGGATGCCGTCGCGGCCGCCACGTCGGCCGAGCACCGCGCGGGTCGCCGGCGACGTCCGGCGCCACCGGCTTCTCGCAGAACGTCGGCAGCCCGGCGTCGAGCCGCGGCGCCGATCAGTTCGGCGTGTGCCGGCGGTCGGCGCGGCGATGACCACGCCGTCGAGGCCGGCCGCGAACAGCGTCGGCGACCGAGTCGCACGCAGTTTCGGCCCCGAGCTTCCCGGCGACCGCGCGGGCCTGCCGTTGATCGGCATCCGCGATCACCAGTCGGCGCACCGCGGGCATGGCCGCCAGTGTCTCGCGCATGCAGGGCGCCGATGCGGCCGACGCCGACAGTCCGATGCGTCATGCCGTTCCTTCTCCGGTCGCCGGGTCCAGGTCGTGGCCGGCGCTGCGGTGTCAGCCGACCTTTCTCATCTCTGGGTCGTCCTGGGTGCACCAAGCATTTGACTACGCCGATACCTGAGCGTCAAGAGTTTGGCGTCGACATTCTGACGTCCTGGCTAGCGCGTACGATGGAGCGACAACATCACGAGGAGTACGCGTGGAGCCCTTGATCGACGCTGATCACCTCGACCGATCGAGCCCGGTGCCGCTCTACTTCCAGGTCGCGCAGCGGCTCGAGAAGATGATCGAGTCCGGCCAGCTCGCGCCGGGTGCCCGGCTGGAGAACGAGATCGCGCTGGCCGAACAGCTCGGCCTGTCGCGCCCGACGATGCGCCAGGCCATCCAGTACCTCGTGGACAAGGGCCTCCTGTCGCGCAAACGCGGTGTGGGCACGCAGGTCGTAAACACCCGGGTCCGGCGGTCCGTCGAACTCACCAGCCTGTACGACGACCTGGAGCCGGACCGACAAGTCCCCGCGGACCGACGTGCTGTCCTTCGCCACGATCGCGGCGCCTGACGAGATCGCACTGGCGATGGCGCTGCCGGCCGGCGCCGAGGTCCTCGCCATCGAGCGGCTCCGGTACGCGCGGGATGAGCCGCTGGCGCTGATGCACAACTACCTGCCGGCCGGCCTGCTCCATGTCACCCAGGCGCAGCTGACCGAGCACGGCTTGTACGCGTTGATGCGGGAGGCGGGTATCCGGCTGCGCCTGGCCGACCAGACGATCGGAGCCCGCAAGGCGACCGCGTCGGAGGCCAGGCGGCTCGGCGAGAGCCGGGGCGCGCCGCTGTTGACGATGCAGCGAACGGCCTATGACCACGGCGGCGTCGCCGTCGAGCACGGCGTCCACGTGTACCGGGCGTCGCTCTACAGCTTCGAGCTGACCCTGGTCGCCCGGTAGCCAGCGCGTCGTCATATGAGTCCCCGACGGACCAAGTCGGACACGCTTAGTGCGCGCGCAGGTTCTGCATAGGGACGCATGGAACGCTGTCGTTGAAACCCAACCGCACACAACGGGGAGGATCAATGCAGCAGCGGTTCTTGATGCGATCGATCAGACCACGGCACCGTCGCTGGGTCGCCGTTGCGAGTGTGCTGGCCGCCGCCTTGGCTTCGCTCGCCGCGCCGCCAGCGGCTTCGGCCGCACCGGCTGAGCACCGAGGGGTTGCCGCACTGGCTGGGCCGTCTGTGCCGGCGGCTGGGCCAGCCAGCCGGTCCGCCGTCGCGGACCCGTCACGGTCGCTCGCTGGTGTCGATCCGGCGATCATTGCGACAATGCGCCAGCAGGAGGCGCTGCAACCGGCGCTGCAGGCGATCTGGGACCAGCAGCACACGACGCCCCGATCCGGCTTCGCCGGGGTGGCGTTCGAAGGCGCCGGGTTGACGGTGTACTGGAAAGGTGCCCTGACAGAAGGGATGGCCGCGGCCTTGTCCAGGGCGCCAGCTGCCGGACACGTCGTGGTCAAGACGGCGGCCTACTCAGCCGCGGAGCTCGAAGCGGCCAGTGCGACGATCGACAAGACGATAGCGACGGTCGGCGAGAACGACATCCAGTCGATTGGCGCCGAGCCGAACGGCAGCGGCCTGACCGTCACGAAACGACCGGCGACAACCCCGAAATCGTCCGCATTGGCAACCGCGGGCGCGAAGCAATCGGTCGTGTCGGCTGAACAGGTCGTTTCGGCTTCCGGCGTGAGGGTTCCCGTCCACTTCACGACCGCCTCGGTCGCGGCCGGACCAGCAGCTGACCGGTTCAACAACGTCCCCGCGTGGAACGGCGGCGATGCGTGGTTCACCTACCACGGATCGAACCCGAACTCGGTGGCGGGGTGCACGACCGGGTTTGGCGTCCACAGCGGTAACCACAGCTTCGTGCTCACCGCGGCGCATTGCGCCAGCGTGGGCGACGTTGTGAAATCGGGCACGCCGGGCGTTGTCATGGGCCCGGTGTACTCCGACCTGTGGCAGTACGACATTCTGCTCATCAACGCCCCCGGTTGGCACGTCATCTGGGACGGACCGTCCTGGACAACAACGAGGAAGAACGTCAACAGCTGGGGCTATTGGGCGGCGAACGAACTGGTCTGTCAGTCCGGGATGAGGAGTGGCACCGTGTGCGGCATCCAGGAGCTCAGGAACACCCCGTGCACCTACTGGCCCAAGGACCACCCCGACTCGGACGGCGATTCCGGTTACTGCGTCCATGACCTCATCGAGTGCGTACACCTCGACGGCACCCCCGCCTCGGTAGGTGGCGACAGCGGCGGCCCAGTTTTCACCCTCGACGGCAGCGGGGTCAGGGCCAAGGGCATCACGTCCGCGGGCAACGGTGATCAGGGCGGTAGCAGCTTCTACTTCCAGGACTGGTGGGAGATCAGCGCCTACCTCAACGTCTACCCCAACACGACCGGCTCCACGAGCTGAACCGATCCGATGTAGGCGAACGCGCAATGGCCCCGACCGTTCGGTCGGGGCCTCGTCATGCCGGTGAACCTGCGCGAGGCAGGCTCTGGGCTACGGCGAACTCTGGCGCATCCGTACCAGTTCCACCCGGGATCGCGCGCCGAGCTTGCGATACACATGGGACAACGATCCCTCCACAGTGGATAATCCCAGCGCCAGCGCCGTGGCTATCTCGCGGTTGGTCGCGCCCCGGACCACCATCGCGACGATGCGCTCCTCCATCGGCGTCAGCTCCTCGTCGCCGTTCCGGGTGCTCGGCGCCAGCTCGGCCTCCACCCGCGCCAACCATGGCAGCGCCTGGGTGGCCACACAGATGTCCCGGGCCTCCTCCAGCAGTGCCCGGGCCGCCGCCCGTCGGCGCCGTCGCCGCTCCACCTCAGCCGCGGCCAGCAGGGTGCGCACCTCCTCAAGCCGCATGCCGCGCTCCCGCTGGACCCCGAGCACACCAGCCAGCAACTCGGCCGCGGCGTCGGGCTGGCCCTGCGCCCTCAGCAGGATGGCCTGCGCCCGCTGGATGGCCGCGCCCGTGCTCGGTGACGGCGGTCGGGCCGCGGGTGCCGTCAACTCCGCCAGTACCGTGCTCGCCTCCGCCAGATCGCCGACCCGGGCGAGTGCCTCGACCAGGTCGGCCCGCAGGAGGCGCACCCGGTTGGTCAGCCCTTCCTCGCCGCGGCACTCCTCAGCCTTCCGGGCGTACCCGATGGCGCCGGCCGGGTCGCCGGCCAGGAGTCGGCATGCGGTCAACAGGTGCCAGTACCACAGTAGCGAGTCGTGGTCGCCGACCCGCAGCGAAGCCGCAATGGCCTGATGCGCGAACGACTCGGCTCGGGTCACGCTACCGCCGGCCAGCTCGGCCTCGGCCAGGCCGCCGAGGGCCAGGTTGGTGTCTCCGTTGATCAGATGGGACCGGGTCGCCAGCGCCAGCGCCGTCGCACAGTTGCCCAGTCTCAGCTCGACCTTGCGAAGGAACCGCTGGGCGTCGTCACTCTCCAGAACGAGGGCCGGGTCATCGGCCGCCACCGCGATCGCGCGCCGCAGGACGTCGACGGCCTCGACGAAGCGGTCCTGCTCGAGCAGGTCGCGACCCTTCTCGTAGTGGATGAGCCAGGCCAGGCCGCCGACATCGGCCCGCTGGACCAGACTGTCCGACCGGGCCATGACGGCCGACGTGTCCTGGCCGAGCCGGTGCAGCGCGGCATTGGCCGCCTCGAGCGCCCGCAGTTCGGCTTGGGCATCACCGGCCGCTCTGGCGAGATCGACCGCCCGCATCGCCGCGCTCAACCCGTCCTGGAACCGGCCCGCCGCGATGTGGTGCCAGGCGATGTGGACCGCAACCAGGTGTTCGGTTTCGGGATCTCCCGCGGACTCGGCCGCGGCGGCGCGGATCTGGTCGTCGGCCTGCCCGATGCGCTGACCGGTCACCTCGAGGATGACCAGCCAGGCCCGGGCCCGCAGCTGCCGGGAGACCTCGGCGCCAAGCACGTCGTTCGCCGCACTCGTGGCCTCGGCCTCCAGGCCGGCGGCGTACGCGTGCCAAGCCTGGGTCACCGTGCGCCGCGCCCATCCGTCGCGGTCATGCTCCGGCGTGCGCTGCGCCGCCAGTCCGGCCAGCTCGAACGCCGTATCCGCCGCGCCCCGGCGCCGCGCCAGAGCGGCCGCGTCGCTGAGGGCGGCCGCCACTGTCTCGTCCTCCACCAGGGTGGCCAGGGCGAGGTGCCGGGCCCGCTCGATCGGATCGAGCACCGCCTCGGCCAGTCGGGCGTGCAGCGCCATCCGGGTCGCGGTGGCCGCGTCGGCGTACACCGCGGCCCGGACCAGCGGATGCTCGAACCTGACCGAGCCGTCCACGCCGAGGTCGGCGAGCTGCGCGGTGCAGGCCGCAGCCACGTCGTCCACCGCGGTCGCGCAGCCGGCCCGGCGCAGCAGCGTCAGCGTGGGCCGGGCCGCCGCCGCGGCCACCCGCAGGGTGTCCTGCGCCGAGTCCGGCAACGAGGCGAGGCGTTGCCGGATCAACGCGTCCAGCACCGCCGGCACCGGTAGCGGCTCGCCGAGCACCGGGCGGACCCCGCTCCGGCGGAGCGCGTCCGCGATCTCCAACGCCAGGAAGGGATTGCCACCGGCCAGCTGGGATATCTGCAACGCCGTGCCGCGGGTGATCAGGGCACCGGCGCGGTCCAGCAGGATCGGCAGCAGGGCCTCATCCGGTAGCGGACCGACCGGGAGCCTGACCGCTGGATCCGGCAACCAGGTCCGACCAGTCGGGACCTCGCCGGCCGACAGCCGTTCGGTGGCCAGCACCGACGCCGCAACGTCGACCAGCCGGCGCAGGGCGAACCCCAGGACCTCGGCACTGGCCGGGTCCACCCACTGGACATCGTCGATGACCAGAACCGTCGGCCGATCCTGCGCGAGCAGGCGGAGCAGCTCGAGCACTCCGATGCGCACGGCCACGCGGTCCACGGCCCGCGAAGGAGCCTCGTGCTTGTACAACGCAGCGTCGAGTGCCTGCCGGGCCGCGCCGGAGAGGCGGTCGAAGAACGTGTCGCTGACCGGCGCGAGGAGATCGATCAGGGTCAGGAACGGGAGTTGGGCGTCCGGCTCGGCCGGGGTCGCGGCCAGTACCCGGCACCCCTGGTGGTGGGTCTCCGCACGGAGCACCTCGAGCAGCGTCGACTTACCGATGCCGGCCGGGCCGACAAGGAGCACGCTGCGACCGTCGGTGAGCGCCCGGGTGGCGGCGGCCAGCACGTCGTCCCGGCCGACGACCGCGGGCTGCGTCATGCGAACAGTATTTCCGGTCCGCCGACGTGGGTGCCACACGGCAAGGTCCACTCATATCAGCATATGCGCTGCTTACCGCGATCCCTTCGTCAGGTTCAGGGTGTAGGTCGCGTACCGGCCCAGTTCACTGCCCGCGTCCTCCCAGCGGTAGCCGTAGTCACCCATGTGCCGCAGCCGGATGGTGGTATCGGCGAGCACCTCGTGTCCGGCGCGGCGGGCCCGTTCGGAGAACGCGAAGTCCTCGGCCAGGTACCAGTGCCCGTCGCCGTCCAGGACGGTCATGGGCTGGAAGTAGGGATCGAGCGGATGACCGAACCGGGTGTTGCAGGTCGGCAGGGCCAGCGTCTTCTTGATGTCCACGTAGACCTGTCGGCGGGTCAGCAGGAATCCCGCGGCGGCGTAGAGGATCGGGGCGAGCCCGCCCTCCTCGCCGAACACCAGCCGGTCAGTGCCGGGCACCACGTGACAGGACACCTCACGCACGCCCTTCTTCGGATAGATCGCGCACACGAACGGCCGGTCGTGCGAGCGCAGTCGACCGACATCGGCCGCGTCGAAAGCAACGTCCGCGTCGATCCACATGAGCTCCTCGAAGCCGTCGCGGAGGGCGTCGGTCGCGATCTGGCATCTGGCGGAGTCGATCGCCGAGTGGCCGTATACACGCCGGACGGTGTAGCCGTCGCGCTCCAGGTCGCGCAGGCCCCGCTCACACTCCGGGTGGACCGTGGCCGCCACCGGCACCAGCACGACGCAGCTTTCGTTGTCCACAGTGGTCGGTCCAATCCCCGCCGACGCCGTCACCAGTTCGCCGGCTCGGCCAGCGGATACGACGACGCGATCCGGGCATGCGCGTGAAAGACTGACAACACGTGCGGTCCGGTCGGCAGCCCGTCGCGCCAGCCGGTGCAGTAGATCCCGGAGGACCAGCGGATGGTGCGCCCCGGCGGCACGATGTCTCCGGTCCTGCGCACCATCCGTCGGCCGTTGACCCATACCTCGAAGGCGCCGCCGGACTGGGTGAGCTTGAGTCGGGTGACGATGCGGATCCAGGTACCACGCAGGTCGGTCATCGGCGCGATCAGCCCGCTCCCGACCGCGTGGCCGGCATACCGGAGCTGGTCGCCCTGGATGAACATGAGTAGCCAGGGGCCCGCCGGATCCTCGGGCGAGAACTGCTGGAAGGTCACATTCTGCGAGTGGAATGTCCAATCTGGACGGACGTAGATCGCCTGGCCGAAGTACCGGTCCTCGCCGACCTTCTCGGCCGCCGCCTCGATGGTCTCCGAGTGGTAGCCACCGCCCTGCCCGTCCAGGTAGGTCTGCTGCGCTTCGATGGATGTCTCACCCCGGTAGCTCGGGCTGGTGACGGTCCGCACGATGCCGTGCTTCTGCGGCTGTTGCGGATAGTTGCTCCAGCCCTGGGCAGTGCCCCGGTTCTGGAAGTAGACCTGGCCCGATGCCGGTGAGGTGGTCGGGCGCGACGTCGACGGTGTCGGGCTCGGCGGGGTCGGTCGTACTCCCGGCGGAGCCGGTGGCGCACTCGGCGGCGGTTGCCCACCGGGTGGGCCAGCTGTGTCCGGCGGCGGGCCGTCGGTGGGTGGGTCCGTTGCCGGCGACCCGGGATCGGCGGTCGGCGAGAGGGGTGCCTGGCCGGCGGCGTCGACGCGGCCGGGTCCATCAGCGGTGCCGGGCCGCTCGGACGGCGAGGGTAGCAGCACCACGACGAGGCTACCGGCAACCCCGACGGCGGCCATCGCCAGCAGAATCCATCTCTTTTTCACCAGATCGCTCCTCGGTCGGTCCCTGTCGCATGAGGTACGCCTCGATCGGAGCGACAGTTCGAACTCCGGACGCCCGGGCGCCGTATTCCCCTGCAGAAGCACCGTCGCCCGCCTGCCCGACCAGCACAGACGCCTCCGGGCCGGAGGCCCGAACTCCCCGTCGTCGTACCGCCTTGAGCTGCGCCGGCGGGTGAGAGCCGCCCGCCGCGCGGCGCCTTCGGCCCGGTTGGGGGCAGCAGATTCACCCGGCGCTGAACCAACGCGGCCGTCGGGGTGTCTACCTGTCCGGAGCGTGGAGTGGCTGGGTCGTCCGGCCGGTCCACCCAGGCGGCGGGAGGTCATGTGGTGAAACGCATCGCCGTGTCGATCGGCGTCTGTCTGGTCCTGCTGTCCACTGTGGTCGCGTGCTCCAGCCGGACCCCCGGGGGCGTGCCGTTCGCTCATGGCCGACCCGCGGTCGCCCTCTCCGTACCGCCGTCGGACGACCCGACTCCGGACCGACCCGCGGACCCGACCCCGGGCGACCCGACCTCGGATGACCCGCCGATCGCCACCGCGACGCTGCCGACCATCAGCGTGGTAGCGCCGACGACCGCACGCGCGAGCACCACCCGCACGGCGCCGCCACCGTCGCCGACCGGGCACGTGGACCTCACCGACCCACACAAGAAGGACATCGCGATGCAGCTGGTGTCCAGCGCCGAGAACTCGTCGCTGGACTGGCGGGCTCAGTTCTCCTACATCGAGGACATCCACGACGGACGCGGCTACACCGCGGGCATCATCGGGTTCTGTTCCGGCACCGGCGACATGCTCGAGGTGGTGCAGGCCTACGCGCGGGCCAAGCCCGGCAACATCCTGGCCAGATACCTGCCCGCGCTACGAGCGGTCGACGGCAGCTCGTCCCACGCCGGCCTTGACCCGAACTTCCCGCGCGACTGGCGCACCGCGGCCGCCGATCCCGCCTTCCAGGCGGCCCAGGAAGCCGAGCGGGACCGGGTCTACTTCAACCCCGCCGTGCAGCAGGCGAAGGCGGACGGTCTCGCCGCGCTCGGTCAGTTCATCTACTACGACGCCATCGTGATGCACGGGCCCGGAAACGATGGGGTCAGCTTCGGCGGGATCCGCCGCACCGCGATGAGCAAGGCCAGGACGCCGGCCCAGGGCGGCAACCAGACCACCTACCTCAACGCGTTTCTGGACGCCCGCAAGGCCGCCATGATGACGGAGGACGCGCACAGCGAGACCAGCCGCGTCGACACGGAACAGCGCGTGTTCCTCCGCAACGGCAACCTCGACCTGAACCCGCCGCTGGCATGGAAGGTGTACGGGGATCCCTACCGCATATCCCGTTGACGATCACGGCCTACCGTCGGGCGGCTTGTTCCAGCTCGGTCACCAGGGACACCAGTTGGGCGATCGCGGCCGGCTCGGTGTACTTCGGGGGCTGCTGCTTGCGGCCGGCAAACGACTGCCCGGATACTCCCGCCAGCTCGGGCGCGGTGGCCGCCCACAGTGGAGTGTCGGCACCCTTGACGGCGGAGACCCCGAACAGCCGCACCGAGAGCCCGATCATCGTGGCCCGCGGTCCGCGGGCGTTGCGGTTGAAGCCGCTACGCACGAAGCCCGGAGCGGCGGTGTTCGCGGTGGCCGGGCCGCCGGCGAACTGCCCGGCCAGAGACCAGGTGAGCATCGTCAGCGCCTGCTTGGACTGGGCGTAGGCCTTGAATCCGTCGTAGGGGCGGCGCGTGTACTGCAGGTCGGCCGGGTCGTAGTTGCCGGTGATCGAGGACACCAGGTTGACGACCCGCGCGGCCGGCGCCGCCAGTAGCCGGGCCCGCACCAGCTCGGTCAGCAGGTGCGGGCCGAGGACGTTCGTCGCGAACGTCAGCTCGTACCCGTCAGGGCTCTCCCGGCGATCGGTGAACCAGGCGCCGGCGTTGTTCACCAGGACGTCGAGACGATCGTGGCGGTCGGCGAATGCCGCGGCGAAGGAGCGGACCGAGCCCAGATCGGCGACATCGAGAGGCAGCACCGATACCGAGCCGGAGCCGGCGGTCGCGAGCTCGCGGCGGGCGACCTCGCCCCGAGCGACATCGCGGGCCGTCACCACGACGTTGAGGCCCTGGCGGACCAGGCCTCGCGCGATCTCCTTGCCGATGCCGCTCGTCGCTCCCGTCACGACCGCGAGCTGGGCGCTGGGATTCTGATCCATATGAGCATGCTCGCGGGTGCGGCCGTGGAGTGTCTATGCGCTAGAGTCCCCGATAGTTGTCCGATCGTCCCGCCGCCCGAGCTGGGACCGATCGCGCTGCCGGGGCCGGAGAACGCATGGACGTGTTGTCAGACCTGCTCGCGACGCTGCGGCTGGAGAGCACTGTGTTCGCGCAGGCTCACCTGTTCACACCGTGGGGCATCCGGGCCGAGCCCCGGCCGGACTTCGCCTTCCACATCCTGGCCCGGGGCGCGGCGCGCCTGGAGATCGACGACGAGCGCCGCATCGACGTATCGGCCGGTGATGTCATCATTCTCGCGCCCGGTCGCGGCCATGTCCTGCGGGACCGGTACGGGTCACCACCGCTGGACCTGCGGGACATGCTCGCGACCGGCGCGTTCGGCGCGTCCCCGGCTGCCGCACCAGCCACCACCGGCGCTCCGCCGGCGGCGGGGCTCGCCGGCCCGCACTCAGCGCAGCGGTCCCGACGCGGCGGCGCGGAGCTGATCTGCGGCTGTTTCCACTTCCGCGACGACCTGGGCACCCAGCTCTTCGCGGCGCTTCCCACGATGATCCACTCGCGAGGCACGGCGAGAGATCCCTGGCTGGCCCAGACCGTCGCCCTGCTCACCCACGAGGTGACGGCCGGTCGCCCGGGTACCGCGACGGTGGTCAACCGGCTCTGCGACGCGCTCTTCGTGTACCTGCTCCGCCGGCACCTGGCCAGCCAGGCCATGGTGGAGCCGGGTGTCCTCAATGGACTCGCCGACGCGCGCATCGCCGGCGCCCTCGCCCTGATCCACGAGAACCCGGCGGCCGCGTGGACGGTCGCCCGGCTCGCGGCCGGCGTGGGCATGTCCCGATCCGCGTTCGCGGCACAGTTCGCCCAGACGGTCGGGCAGTCGCCGATGGCGTACGTGCACCGCTGGCGGCTGCACAAGGCGGCCGCCAGCCTGGGCGACCCACGGGCCAGTCCGGGCATGGCGCGGGTTGCCAGCGACGCCGGCTACGACTCCGTCGCCGCGTTCAGCAAAGCGTTCAAACGAACCGTCGGCGTGGCGCCGGGCGCCTACCGCCGTACCAGGATGTTGTCGGGCGCGCGCTGAGTACGAGGTCCGGCCGCGAGATCAGCCGGCAGGCGGGAACGCCACGACAAGACTATGGCCCCGCACTGCCCCGGCGTGGGCCAACGTCGACCTCGACGCCGGGGCTCGGGTTCGCCAGACACCCGACCCGGCGGTTGTTAGCTTGGGGGGATCTGGACGGACCACCGGAGGACACGAACCACCGGAGGAACACATGTCCCACCACCTCGACACCCCGCTCGCCCGGCAGAACGGTCGCCTGTACATCGACGACCTGTACGTGTTCCGGGGCGTCGGAAGCACCGTGCTCATCATGGACGTCAACTCGACGGTCACCGGCCCGGACATCCAGGATGGCCTGCATCCGGAGGGCCGCTACGAAATCAAGGTCCACGTGGACGGCGCCGACCACGAGGGCCTGACCCTTCGGGTGACGGCGGAGGGCGAACCCGACCGGGACGGGGTGCAGGCGGTGAGCCTGCGAACGCTGACCGGTGACGAGGCCCGTGACGACGATGCGACGGGCACGCTGGTGGTACGCGGTTGCACCGGCGAGGGCGCCACCGGTGACGGGGTGCGGCTGTGGACGGGCCGTGTCATCGATCCGTTCTATGTCGACCTCGGTCAGCTGGCCACCATCAACGCCGCGGTGGCCGACGGGACCAGGGTCGACAGCGCCGGCTGGGATCCGCGGCGCGCCACGAACTCCTTCGCCGACACGACCGTGCAGTCGATCGTGATCGAGGTTTCCCACCAGCAGCCGATGTTGCGCCCGGGCACCCGTACCGGCGTGTGGTGCGCGACGAAGCTGGCGACGGACGCGGGCGGATGGCGCCAGATCAACCGGGCCGGCCATCCGATGATGTGGCCCATCTTCTGGCCCACCGACACGGACTTCTCCCACCCCGCCAACGACCGGCACCCGGCACAGGACTTCGACGCCGACGGCAAGGAGATCGCGGACCAGATCAACGCCGTCGTCGCGGCCAACGCGAACTCGGCGGATCCGCCGGGGTACGGCGCGACCGTCGCCCGCCAGCTTCTCCCGGACGTCCTGCCCTACGTGATCGACTCGCCGGCGACGTTCGGATTCGCCGGCGTCAACGGCCGGACCCTCGCCGACAACGCCCCCGAAGCCATGTTCTCGCTGGTGCTCGGGGCTGCCACGACATCGGGTTTCAAGCCGTCGACCAACGAGCGGCTGCGGACCTCCACCTTCCCGTACGTCGTCACGTCGCCGAGGTGACCCCCGACGACGGGCCGCGCAACGCCGGGCCGCGCTGATCAATACGCCGATCGTCCAGTTCGATCCGGCCGGTCGGTGGACGACCGAGATCATCATGCGAGATTCGGAGCGTCGCATTGGTCGATGAGCCAACAAGACCGATCCAACGGACGATGGCGTTGCGCGTACAGCCTGCAATCCTGCACTCATGATGAGCGCGGGGTCACGAATCGTGAACTACGAGGTGCTCGAGCTGATCGGCTCGGGCAGCCAGGGCCTGGTGTACCTGTGCCGCCATACCCGGCTCGATCGCGTGGACGCCGTCAAGGTCATGCTGGCCCGGCTGTCCGACAACGCGCAGGCCAGGGCCCGATTCGAGCGGGAGGCGCTGCACGCGGCCCGCCTCCAGCACGTCAACGTCGCGACGATCCACGATGCCGGCGAGACCGAGGACGGCTTTCTGTACGTGGCGATGCGCTACGTTGTCGGCCCTGACCTGGCGAAGCTGATCCGAGCCCACGAGGTCAGCGACCCGCAGCGCGTGTACAACATCGTGGAGGGCCTGTGCAGCGCGCTGGACGCGGCTCACGCCGTCGGCCTGGTCCACCGCGACGTCAAGCCGAGCAACGTGCTCGTCGAGAAGGACGCCTTCGGTGACGAGCGTGCCGTGCTGGTGGACTTCGGCATCTCGAAGTGGTGGTACGAGACGCGATCAGGAACCAGTACCGCGATGGGTACCTACTCATACCTGGCACCGGAAAGGATCGTCGGGCACGCCGGAGACGACCGCTCCGACCAGTACTCCCTGGGCTGTACCACGCACGAGTGCCTGACCGGAAAGCCGCCCTTTCCCCACCACTCGCCGGCCCAGATCGTGAAAGCCCACCTCGAGCTCGCACCGCCGAAGGTCACCGAGGCCCGCCCGGAGCTGTCGACCGCGGTCGACCGGGTCCTAGCCCGGGCACTCGCCAAGAATCCGATGGACCGCTACCCGTCGTGTGGCGCCTTCGCCGCCGACCTGCGTGACGCCCTCGGGCTCGCCCCGGAAGCCCTGCCCGTGCCCGTGTCCGTCGCCGCGCGGGCACCGTCGATGACGCTGCCCGCGTCTGTGACGGCGGCGACCTCGCTGACGATGCCCAGCCTCACTCGCGTGGCCGTCGAGGAGAAGACGATGGCGCTCGGCCGCTCGGGCGTCGCCCAGGTGCCGCACCTGCCGAGCGTGCCGCGCCAGGTCAGTGTCATCTCCCTCGTCGGGTTGGCCACTGTGGCCGCCGCCTATGGGGTTGTCGTGGGCACCGCCGGCAGCGCCATCGGGATCGGCATAGCCGTGGATACCGTCGGGGTGATCGTCACCCAGGTCGGCCGACGCCGCGGCCGCCGCAGGAATCAACGCCACCGCCTCACGGGCATCGTCGTCAACGTCTGCGCCGTGCTGTTCATCGGCGTGGCCTACTACCTCTACCCACATTCGGTCATGAACTTCCTGCATGAGGTGCGCGGGTTCGGGGCGACGGTTGCCGGTGTGGTCCACCTCGACGGCGGGCAGTGACCGAGAGACGCTGACCCGCAGGCCAGGCCGCCCGACCGGCAAGGACACCGCCCCGAACCCGGCGGCATCAGTCGACGGTGGCAACGAGGTACCGGAAGACGTTGTCCATCCGGTAGGTGCCGTCGGGTCGACGGACCGCGGCGAAAGCCGTCGCGATGGCCTCCCGGGTCGCCTCGTCACCCGAGTATTCGATGGCCAGGCGGGCCGGACCGGATGACGACTGGATGCGTACGGCGGCCGCCAGGTCGGGGTACTCCAGCGGGGTGTCCACCTCGCCCACGTCACGGACGGTCAGTCCGGCCGTGGCCATGGGGTCCTCCACCGTCGGGGCCGCGGTCGGGCTGGCCGGCCCGGCCGCGGGCGGGTGCAACGGGCTCAGGGCGGCGAACAGGTACCGCATCTCGCACCGCCCAGGGTCGCCCAGGCCACGACGCCGATCCGCCCACCGGGACCGGTGACCCGTCTGGCCTCGCGGAGGGCGGCCAGCCCCTCGCCCACGAACACCATGCCGAGGTGACGCCACACCGGGAACAGGGCCAGATCCGAGTCACCGCAGTCGAGATCGGCCGACGACCGGGCCACGACCGCGTCGGCGTACGCCAGGTAGCCACGGTTGACCCGGTTGACGGCCACACCGGAACTCTGGACCGCCGCGATGACAGCAGGCGCGTCACCGCGGTCGCTGGCCGCGACGACCAGCGGATACACCGAGAGCGACACAGCCCGGTCGGTCGCCGCGCTGGCCGCGGCGATGTCGTACCGCTGCAGGTAGGCGCCGGCCAGTTGCAGGTCGAGCACAGCGACCGTGCTCAGCATGCCCAGCCGGCCGGCGATCTCCCGGGCGGCCAGCAGTCGGTCCGTACCACCGTGGTCGAGCAGGTCGATGGTGCCCAGGTCGTGGGAGGCCCGCAGTCGCCACGCCGGCAGGTCAGCCCGCTCGGCCTGCGCATACGCCAGCTGGAAAGCCTCGGCCGCCCGACCCAGGTCCTGCCGGCGATGACCGCGCCCGATCAGTTCAAGCGCGTGACACACCAGCGCCGGGGCGGCCGCGGACCGGGCGGCGGCGAGTTCGACCCCGGCCGCGTCGACGGCCCCGTCGACGTCGCCCGCCGCGAGAGCGATCTCGGCCCGCAGCACGGCGATCCGGGCCACCTCGCCCTTGCCGGCCGGCGCAGACCCGCCAGCTGACGCGACCGCGGCGTCGAGGTAGCGGGCAGCGTCGGACCAGCGCGTCGCGGCGACGGCCGCGCCGGCCAGGTCGAGGCGGACCCGCACCCCCGACCTGGTGGTGTCTGACTGGTCCTGGCCATGGCCCAGCAAAGGCTCCGCCGCCGCCGCCTCGTCCAAGCGGCCGGCCAGGGCGAGAGCCTCGACCAGCGCGGCGCGGGCGGCCGTGGCCACAGCCGCATCGGTCCACCGCGGCCCTGGCTCGCCGC
The DNA here is from genome assembly GCA_963803345.1 of uncultured Actinomycetota bacterium. Classification (GTDB taxonomy): domain Bacteria; phylum Actinomycetota; class Actinomycetes; order Mycobacteriales; family Micromonosporaceae; genus CAWDLX01. The sequence continues at coordinate 26,607 of CAWDLX010000019.1, read as the reverse complement.
GACCAACGTCGCCCGTAGCCGTGTCAGCTCAGGATCGCGTCCGATCAGACCGACCGATGCCACGTCCTTCATGGACGGCGGCCTCCCTTCGCCGGTCCCGACCGCTGGTCAGCATACGCGCGGTGGTGGCGTGGACCGGCGGGATCCGGGTGCCCGCCCCGCGCGAGGATGCCGGCGTATCCGGGGCCGGGCGCCCGCCGTCGTGCCCCGCCCGTGGTCAATGCCGGGCGGCACCTGACAGGATGCCGGCGTGGGCGCCGGGGAGATCCCCGTCAGCTACAGCCGTACCCCGTCAGGCGACGCAGAACTCGTTGCCCTCGGGGTCGAGCATCACGATGTGACCCAGGCTCTCACCGTAGGAGTCCTCGCGGACCGCCGTCGCCCCGGCGGCCACCAGCTCGGCGACTTTCGCCCGGATGAGCTGCTCACGCTCGGCCATGTCCCACGGCGGGTCGCCAGCGACCCGGATGTCGATGTGCACCTTGTTCTTGGCGGTCTTGCCCTCGGGAACCCGCATAAAACCGATGGCCGCGCCCACTGCGTCGGGATCGATGATGGACGCTCCGTCCGGCTCGTCGTACCCAGGCTCGGCCACGTACCCGAGAGCCTTCGCCCAGAACGCGGCAAGCTCGTGCGGGTCGGCCGCGTCGCATCCGAGAGTCCACTGTGTCGCCATTCCCGTAACGTACCTTGGTGCCGGTCGGTGCGCTAACCGCCGGCGGCATCCCGGATGGTCGCGAAATCGGCGTCGTCGACGCGTTGCAGGATCTCCAGCTCCCGATCCAGGAAGCTGAGCTGTTCGCCGGCGGTGTCGCGCTCGCGCAACGACTCGGCCGTCGTGATGTGGTAGCGGGCCAGCGCCACTTTGAGGCTGCGCGTCTCCAGCACCATCCGGAAAACCGTCTCGGTGTTGTGGGCGGCCTGCAACATCCGTAGCGGCCGGAAGAACAGGACCGTGATCAGCGGTAGGAAGCCCACTCCACCGGCGACGGCCGGGGCCTGCCAGTCCAGACGCTCGGGGACCAGGACGGCCACCACGGACATCACCAGCGCGATGGTCATGAAGGCCATGCCCCAGCCGACCAGGAACCGGGTCGCCGCGGTGATCGTACGTTCGGTGCGGCGCAGGCGCTTGGTGGTCTGCCGGCGGTAGTCGCGCAGTCGAGCGTCCTCATAGGACAGGATGCCCTGCTTGTCGGAGACGTAGGACGAGTACCGGGCGAACTCGACCGCCGAGCCGCGCCCGACCAGGTCGTCGGTGGACGGGCGTACCCCGAGGAAGCGGGCCAGCTCGGCCAGGCTGTCGACCACCTCGACCCACAGGACCCGCTGAGCGAAGTCGAGCGCGGTCAGATGCCGTTCGAGCGTGCGTGACGCGGTCAAGGGATCGGAGACGACGAGCTGGCCGAAGTTGTAGCGGGACCGCAGGGCGACCAGCAACAGCTGCACCTTGATGTCGGTGAGCACTCCGATGACGGCGACCCGCGGTGTGCCGAGCCTGATGATTTCGTCGAGAATGTGGGTCAGCGGCGACTCCTTGCGGATGTCGGGGTCGTCGGCGTCGGCGTACTGGAAGTCGAAGAGGGTATCGGAGTAGACGTGATGCACCGTGAGCCGGTCACGCCAGCTGTGCGTCGAGCGCCCGCCCGGCCCGGGTGAGGTACCGGCCGGATCGAGGTACTGCGTGAAGCCGTCGATATACTGGGCTCCCCAGGTGTCGCCTTCGCAGTGCGCCCCGTACTGGCTGCGCTCCCGGTCGTAGTGCTCGCCGGGCGAGTGCCAGTCGCGGATGTTGATCAGATGCAGGTGCCGCGACTCCTGACCGCGGATCCGGGTACCCACGACGGCGTCGAGAAACTGGCTCAGGGGTGAACGTTCGCGGGACCGCTCGGAGAGTACCCGGCGGTGACCCGACGTGGCGAAGCCCGATTCGTCGTCGGCATCCACCAGCAACCGGACCGCGGCCGCCTCGGGCAGGCATAGTTCACAGTCGAGATTGAAGAACAGGTCATTCTGCAGGCACTGCGTGATCAACACATATTGGGTGGCGTCGTTCTGCGGCTCAGGCACAGCCGAAGGCTATGGGCCGTGATCCGCGTCGACAACCGGCCAACCGGACGGTTGCCGGGCGTCGCCGCCCATCGGGCGAGGGCCGGGTGACTGCGCCTTACGGGCGGAAGGACTCTGCGCAACGGCGGCGACACGGTCGAGGCTGGACGTAGGGCGTCGTCGATGCCCGTGCTGCCCCAAGGAGGCTGTCATGCGGCCAACCTACCGAGTGCTACCGGTACTGGTACTACTCCTGGCGATCCCCGCCCTCACCGGTTGCGGAACACCCACCACACCGGGGACCAGGGCCCCGGCACCGACCATCACCACCCCGCCACCAACCGTCACCTCGCCGGCACCGTCGCCCAGTGCCACCGCCACGCCGACGCCCACCCAGTCGACGCCGACCAGCGAGTGGACCGCGGTGTCGGTCCGGGTGGCCTACCCGTGGCGCTGGCCCAACGCGGACAACCCGGCCACCGTCCACCACGCCGTCCCGGTGGCACCGGTGCCGCAGCTCATATCCATCGGTGCGGCCGACCATCTCCGCGAGCCCATCGACCGCCCGTACACTCGGATGTCGTTCAGCTTCAACACCGGCTTCCCGAGCTACCGCTTCGAGTTCGTGAACCGGCTGATCGGCGACGCCAGCGGTCTGCCGATCAACGTGGAGGGTCTGGGCGTTCTGCGGATCGTCTTCAACCCCGCCCAGGCGCACACGACCGACGGTACGGGATCGTCGATCCTCTCCCAGCCACCCACTCACCTCGGCCTGAGCCGGATGGCGGGCTTCGCGCAGGCGGGCGACTTCGAGGCCACCCTGACGTACGGGATCGGTATCACGTGGCCGCACCCGAACGCCAACCCGCAGATCCAGGTCCGGGTGTACGAGGTGACGTACGTCAACCCGCGTGGTGAGCACCGCTACGTGGTCGCGTTCGACGTGGACGCCCGGTAGACCCGCGCGACCGTCCATCCAGGACACCCGGCCCACCGGGTGTCCTGGAATCGCTGCTATCCCGCCTGGCTGGCCTGGGGTCGGGACCGCCGGGCGAGCACGCGCCGCCATCAGGGCGCCGGCCGTCGCCCTCCGTCATGACGGTGCACGGCCCGTAGTACAACGGCAGCGACGGATCACGGAACAGGCGGCGGGACGGATCAACCCGGCGGTAGTTGTGGTCGAACCCAAAGACCCGGTCATTGGGGAAGCCGGTAGCCACCGGGAAGGTGCCGAGCGATGTGTGAGGTCATCGTCTCGCTCTCTCGATCGTTCCAGCCGATTCAGCGAGCGGTCGGATCCCGGCGCGGACAACGCGGAGGGCGCCGGGACCGACCCGGCGCCCTCCACAGTGGACTGTCGACTACCGCAGGAACGGAGCCCGGCGCACCAACGCGGTCTGGCGCCACAGCTTACCGAAGCCCACCGTGTCACCCGCGTTCACCAACACCAACCCAACCAACAGACCGGCATAGATCAGAATGGTCATCGAGGAAGACATGATTCGCCGGCGGCAACACCACCGACCACATCATCACCATCAACACCACCCCCGACACCGCCGCGATCCGCATCCCGATACCGGTCAACAACGCCACCCCGATACCCGCCAACGCCACCATGAACAACCAGTTCGTCACCGACGCCCCCGCCATCCAGTGATAGAAATCCGCGAACGGACCCTTCGCCCCATTAGCCAGGAACCCCTTCGTCGGATTCCCACCATTGATCCACGCACCCGCCGACGCCGTCTCATGCCCCAACCCGAACAGCTTGTCCAGGAACGCCCACAAGAAGATCAAGCTCAGCCCGATCCGCAACCCAGCAAACACAAACCGCGCCGCCCGCGCACCAGCGGCCTCGGCGCCCACCCTCGCAACCGTCCCGACGACCGGAACAACGTTCCTCGTCGGCGCCGGCACCTGCAGCGCAGTCATCATGAATCCCTTCCTCGAAAACCCAGCCATACAAATTGACAACACCATCAGTGCACCGCACGCCGCCCACCCGACGCAGTGCCGCTGGCCCTGTCCATCCGGGGCCGAACGTCCCGAACAACGTGGGACCCGTGCGCCGGGCGATCGTCCCGGGTACCCGCCACCGACTGACCGAGCGCGAGGAGGCGAGCCGAGCTGGTCCCCGCGGCTGGCGAGGGGTTCGTGGCGGTGTGACCGGCCAGGACGAGATCCGCATGACCGGCCAGGACGAGATCCGCATCGACGGCGGCCCGGGCCAGGACATCGGCTGGATCACCCTCGATGGCCTGGCTGATGACCCGGAGCCCCTGCTGTCGTGGCACGGACTCGATGGTGTCGAGCAGCAGGTCCTCGGCGACGCGTCGCGGTTCGTCCGGACGGGCGCCCGGCAAGCGTGGATCCTGGCGTCGCCACGCGAGGACCACGTGGACCTCGCCGTCGTGGGCTGCCGCCTCGTCGTAGGCCCGGGCAAGAGCGCGACGGGTCGCTGTGGAACCGTCGACTTCGACCACTACCCGCCACCGGTGCACGTCCGCCTCCTCGCATTCATCCGATCGTGGCCATCCGCCGTTGTCCGGCGACGGCACCAGGTGCGCCGTCCCCTACCAGAATCACGCATGCGTCCGCCGACCAACCCGACCGGGCAGCGCATGTCGGTCCACAGTGGACCCCAGGCGCGCAGTCCCCACCCGACCGCCGACCGGCCACCGTCCGACCAGTCGTGGCCGACGAGAATCGACGCGTCCATGATGGGCAGAATGGCAGGTGCCCGACCTCCTTGCGGAGGGTCGAAGGTCCCGAAACCGGGGGTCCGGCCGGACCCACCGCGCGACATCAGTGGCTGATACGGACATGCTCTCCGGTCATCGCCTCGATGTCGCCCGATGCGACTCCGAGCAGCCCGTCAGACAGCCTACGCAGCGCCCGGGCAACGGCGAGCTCGTCCCCGATCTCCGGCACGTCGTAGTCATCGGGCGACAGGTCGGCTCGGCCGACGCCACGGCCACGAGAGCCGATGTCGGTGAACAGGATCGCCTCGGCCTGGGTACGGCCATCGACCTCGAGCACGGTCAGATCCACCCGCCAATGCCGTAATGCACGCATCACTCTCACCCTCCTGAAAGGCGTGAACGCAGAAAACGTTCCGCGTCGTCGATCATGCCGCGACCCAGGTGGTGAACCGACTTGGCCCGGGCCAACGATGGCGCGGGGACGACGGTCACCGGACACCTGGCGAGACGGGAGCATTGCTTGACCACCTGACCCGTCGGCCGCCACCGCCGCCGGCCGCGCCCGCCCGGGCCACCGATCACCAGGAGGTCGTCGGGGCAGTCCGCGGTCTCGGTCAACAGGACCGCCGCAGGCCCGACTTCGGTCACGGCCTGGACGGTCAGGTCGGCCGGTACCCCACCGAGCGCCTCCCGGAATGCCTCGATGATCTCGAGCTTGGCCTGCTCGGCCAGGGCGGCCCGCCACTCGAACGGCTCGGTCCGGTTCGCCGGCAACGATCGGACCGCGATCAACGGCGCCGCGCGTTGGCGGGCCTGCTCCACCGCGAAGCGCAACGCCTCATAGCCGGCGAGCGTGTTGGCCACCCCGACCACGATCCGCCCGGCCCGTTTCGTGCCCATCGAAGCCTCCTCGAGGTCCTGGCTTCATCGTCCGGGCCGCCCAACCACCTGCGAAGAGCCGGTGTACCCGTCGTCACAGTGCCGATGGTCCATCGTCGACCAGGTGCTCCGGATTCCCCCGTACCGCACGGACCGCCTGGGTCAGGCTGACATCGGCGGGACTGTTCGTTTCGATGAGCAGCGCCTGTGGCCAGGCGCCGAACCGTGCGGCCATCGCCCGGGCGACCTGTTCGTCGGCATCGGAGAAGGTTCGGGTCCGATCGCGGATGCGGGCGAATGTCACCTCGGCCGGGGCGGCACAGCGAAGTTCGACCAGTCGGCTGTGGGTGCCCGACGCCAGCGCACGGGCGGCCGCGCGATGACGATCCTCTGACCACGACGCGTCGAGCACGACCGACTCGCCCAGGCTGAGCAGCTCGGCGGCCCGGCGGACGACCTCGGCATAGGTGCGCTCACTCCACTCTTCGGTATAGATGCCCTGGCCGTACGGTGCCGTGGCGGACTCCTCGGGCCAGCGGCCGGCCAGCTCCTTGCGGACCCGGTCGGTGGCCACAACCGCCGCGCCGAGCTCGTCGGCCAGCGCCCCGCTCAGCGTCGATTTTCCCGAACCGGGCAACCCGCCGACGAGGACCACGGTGACCGACCCCGATCGGAGGTGGGCCCGGGCGAGCTCCGCGTGGCGTACCGCCACCGACCTGGCCGATTCGTCGCCCTGCGCGAGGCGCAGGCAGGCCACCTTGGCCCGGACGAAGGCGCGGTAGGCGATGAAATGATGGCGCAGAGCTACCGGAGCGGGATCGGCGGCGAACTCGATATACCAGTCGAGGAAGTGCCGGGCCAGGTCAGGGGTGCCGAGGTATTCCAGATCCATGGCCAGGAACGCGGCGTCGTCGAGCTGGTCCAGCCAGCGCAGCTTGTCGTCGAACTCGATGCAGTCCAGGATCCGTGGCCCGTCGTCCAGACAGTAGATGTCGTCGGCGAGCAGATCGCCGTGGCCATCGACGATCCGGCCGGCGGCGATCCGGCTGTTGAACAGGTCCTGGCGGCCCTGGAGGAAGTCCTCGGTGAGGGACTCGATTTCGACGAGCAGCGGGTCCGGCAGCGCGGCGGGGTCCAACGCCCGCACCTGACGGAAGCTGTCCGTCCACCTGCGACGGATGGCTTCCCGCGAACCTTCGGCGCTGATCTCGGCGCCACGCGCACCTTTGCCGTGAAAGACCGCCAGCTGACGGGCAACCCGCCGCAGATCCAGCTCCACGGGTATGCCGGCTCGCACGAGAGCCGACAACCGACGCGCCGAGGGCATCCGGCGCATGACGACAAGATGTTCGCAGACGGTGCCGTCGGGCCCGACCACCGAGGCGACGCCCTGGTACACGTCGGGTGAGATCCGTCGATTCAGCTCGACTTCGCGCTGACAGACCGCCTGTCGCCGCTCGGCGGTGCTGTAGTCGAGGAAGCCGAGGTTGACGGGCTTCTTGAACTTGAACGCCTGGTCCCCGACCAGCATGATCACGGCCGAGTGCGTTTCGTGGGAGACGAAGTACGGGTCCGCCGCTGGAGTTCCGGTCATGGTCCCTCCTGGTGGCCGCGTCGATCCCGACGCCAGGTCACAGGTCCACCATCCGACCCGCCAGCCCCGGTCGCAACTCCGCCTGCCGGGCCCCGCGGCCGTACTCAGGACAAGCGCCTCGACGCTGGGCCAGGTCCGAGCTCATGGCGTCCCCTCTCCTGCGCTCCAGTGCACCGCGGCGGTGGCGACCGGGGCGGGTGAACCCGGCTCATCGGCGCGCTCGTGTCGTTTCGTCATTGCCGGTCGAAGGCGGCCGGTGTGTTGTTAGCGTGCCATGAGGAGACTGGTGGGTCCTTGACACGGAGGACAACGCGCGGAGTCCGGGAGTCGGAATGGGCGACAAGTTGCACGGTCCGGTCGTGGTCGGTGTCGACGGCTCGGACGAGGCGATGTGCGCGGCCGACTACGGCGCCTGGGACGCCGAGCGGCGCCGGGTACCGCTCCGCCTGGTGTACGCGCGCCGGCCAGCCCCCCTGTGGGGTCCGTCCAATGTGGTCATTGACGAGTACTCCTGGGAGCGCGACTGGGTCAGGGCACTTCTGACCCGGACGAAGTCCGACCTCGCCGACGCCCATCCGGATGTCCGCATCGAGGCGGTGGCGGCCAGCGGCGGGGCGGCCGGCGTTCTGGTCGCCGAGTCGGCCGGCGCCAGCCTGGTTGTGCTCGGCACCCGGGCCGCCGGAGGGTTCCGGGGTCACCTGAGCGCATCCGTGGCCGTGCAGGTCGCGGCGCACGCCGCGTCCCCGGTCATCGCCGTCCGGGGTATCGCCGGTCGGCGCTGCGACCGGTCGGCGATCGAAGGAAGGCGGGTGGTGGTCGGCGTCGACGGATCGCTGCCGTCGGCCGCCGCGATACGGTTCGCGGTTGAGCAGGCCGTGGCGCGCGACGCCGACGTGCATGCCGTCCTCGTGTGGAGCCTGTTCGACGTGCACGATGAGGGCCCGATCGTCCCGGCCGACTTCGACGAGGGCGAGGAGCAGGAGAAGTCCGACCGCCTGCTCGATGAGGCGATGTCAGGTTGGCGGGACAGGTACCCCGAGCTCCGCATCAGCCGGCGAGCCGTCCACGACCTCGACCCGGTCGAGGTCCTGGTCGAGGAGTCCCACCACGCCGGGTTGGTGGTGGTCGGCTCCCGGGGCCACGGCGGCTTCCTCGGCCTCATGCTGGGTTCCACAGTGGACGGACTGATCCGCAACTCTCATACGCCGGTCGCGGTGGTCCACAGCGAGGATGAGGTCTGACGGGGCGCCAGCTGCGGAACGGCCGGCAGATCCAGCGGGAGCGCCGGGTCGACCTCGCTGACCGGACGAAGAGCGGTGACCGTGGCGTAGTCGGCCGCGAGCAGGGCCGAGTCGCTGGCCGGGTCGGGGTCGGTGCCGATGTCCTCGAGGGCGACCCGGACCAACCCCGATCCCGGTTCCACCTCGGTGATCTGGACCCGGCCGAACCCGCCGAGGCGAGCCTCCCGCAGACCCGCGAGCCGATCGGGTGGCAGGTCGGGCACGTTGACATTGAGCACCGTGGAAGACGGCATGCGGCACAGCACGGGCATGAGCGACGCGACCACCGCGCCGGCCGTCGACCAGTGGCGATCCGGCTCTGATCGCTCGTCGTGGTAGCGGAGGTCCAGTGACACCGCCATCGCGCGACAACCACCGACGGATGCGGTCAGCGCCGCGCCAACGGTACCCGAGTGCATGACCGCGCGTCCGGTGTTCGCGCCCCGGTTGATGCCGGACAGAACGAAGGCCGGAACGGTTCCGAATGCGCCCCGTAGGGCGATCAGCGATATCAGTGCCGGGGTACCGCCCACGGCCCACGCGGGTACGCGGGCCAGCCCGCGCAGGGTGCGGCGCCGTAGGTCCACATGCCCGCCGGTCGCGACCGCGCTGATCGCGGCACTCGTGCCGCTGGACTCGTGGACCGGAGCCGCCACGGCCACGTCGAATCCGGCCGCGTCCACCGCCCGGGCGAGGGGGACGAGTCCGTCAGCCTCGAAGCCGTCGTCGTTGGTGATGAGGACGGCCGGGCGTGCCGTCACGACTGCGCCCCGTCGGCCAGCTGGCCCGGTGATGTGTGGCGTTCGCCGATGACCGGCGGTGAATCGTCGTCACCCCACGGCCGCCGCAGCCGGACCATGTCGGCCAGCTTGCGGATGACCCGCGGCTCGCCGGTGCCCAGTCCGCGCCGGGTCACGTTGAGCGCGCCCGCGGCGGCGCCGGTGCGCAGTGCCCGCTCCAGATCGCCGCCTCCGGCGAGCACGGCCGCGATCGCGGCGGACATGGAGTCCCCGGCACCGGTGTGGTCGATGGGCTCCAGCCGTGGCATGACGATCTCGACCGGGGCATCATCCGCGGACAGGGCGAGCGCGGGCCGGTCGGCTCGACTGACGATCACCGTGTCGGCATGTGATCGCAGATCCCGCATCGCCGACGTGACCGACGGCGTGCTCGTGTCCCTGATCCGGCCGTCGGTGACCAGCTCCTCGTCGGACACCTTGACCAGATCGAGGCCGCCGTCCAATGCGGCCTCGAGGCACGGGCCCGACAGATCGGCCATCACCGGTACGCCGTTACGCCGGAGGTCACCGGCCAGCCGCCGGTACACCGACGGTGAAACGACGTCCGGCGTGACTGCGCTGAGCAGGCACAGTGAGGCGCTCAGACCATCGCCCACGGCCATGCCGTAGAGGTCGTCCTGCTCGTGACGGGTGAGCACCCGGCTGGCGGCACGGGCCAGTTCCACCCGGGTACCGTCGCGTCGGTCGTGCAGGTACGCCCCGTTGCTGGTAGCCACATCGACCGCGGCCAGGTTGACTCCCTCGGCTGCGATGAGCGTACGTAGCACCCGGCCGGTCTCACCGCCCAGCGCACAGCACAGCGTGACGTCCACCCCGAGGGTGCGCACCATCCTCGCCTGCCACACGCCCTGGCCGCCCGCGTGGAGATGGAACTCCACCCCGTCCGCATGGTGTTCGAGGGTGATCGTCAGCTGGGGCGACGGGGCGAAGACCATGACCCGCTCCATCAGGGCCCCGCCGTTCCGCCATACTCGATGGCGTCCTCGCTCCGGCGCCGGGGGCTGGCCGCCGGCGGCTGCGGCTGCATGTCCAGCCCGACCCGCAGCACCAGGTGTGGATAGCCGGGTGGATCGACCAGTCGTCCCAGCAGCGCGCGCGTGTGCGGTACCTCGACCACGTCGCTCATCACCGAGACGACCAGTCCCGAGCCGGTCGCCGCCAACCATGCTCCGCTGGTCGCCTCGCCGGCCGCCAGCCACTCTGTCGGCCCATCGGCCGCCGTGACCACGACGAGGAACTCGGCGAACTCGTCATCGCCGGAGCCGGGATCGAGCAGCGTTTCCCGCCCCGCGGCGAAGTCGCGCAACGACACGTCGCGGGAAACCGGAGCCACCATCGTCTCCGCCGGCACACCCTCACCCGCCGACCGGGGACGGTGCGTCCACTCGTCAAGATCGGCCTGATAGTCCTCCATCTGACGCTCCGCCGCGGCGGCGTCGTCGGCCGCCTTCGCGAGAAAAGCGCGCTGATCGGGCCGGATACGGTAGAGCCACGCCTGTTCGGCCTCGGCGGCGCGCGCCAGACGGGCCAGGACCTCGGTCGGCACCGGCTCGATGGCGGCGAACGGTCGCCGGTCGGTCCGGCGCGAGCGTATGGCACGCAGTTGGGCGACGTCGACGCCGCGCGGCTCGCGCACTCCCACCACGCGCAGCCGGGCCAGAAGATCCTGGTCGTCGGCGTCCGGGAGGCGGTCCACCGTCGCGTGGTAACCCGTGGCCGCCAGGGCGACCCGCGCGTGGTGCAACGCGGCACCACAACTCAGCGTCAGCAAACGTGCCTGCGGGTCGACGGAGACGATCTGACGGGCCCGGTCGGCGAGCAACTCCAGCACGTCATCGCGCACCCGCCACCGCCACGGCTGTGAGTTGAGCAGAGATGGTGCCCGCTGGGCGCGCTCCGCAGCCTCTGACAGAGCCTGCCTGATCTCGGTGTGCAGCAGTGGCATGGTCGCTCCCAACCTGAATTCACCGGCTCGACCGCGACGCTGTATCACGCCCACTATCGTCCGCGCTGGACGGGAGCCGCAGGGGCCAAAGGACCCGAACCCGCGGCGATGGGGCCGCCCGCACCCGCGCTGGTCGCACCGGCGTTGTACCACGTGACCCGAGCGGCCAGCGGTGAACACGGGGAGGATGCGACGCCAGGTGTCGCGGGTGCAGGTCACCGACACCGGCGGCCGGACGCACTGTCGTGTGTGGACGGTCACGGGGCCCACGGTGGGGTGCCGGTCACGGCATGGCCCGGATCTTCGAGTTCCGGGAGCTGCTCACCGCCCTCGCCGGCAGCGGCGGACCGCTCGACCCGCACCTTCGTGGCGCAATGTGTGACGCACGTGGCGGCCGACGGCAGGCCGGCGCTGTCACCGACTACAGCGTGGTCGACCTGTCCGCGCGGCGGCGCAGCAGCAGCAACCCGACGCCGACGACGACGAGGGCCGCGCCACCTACCACGACACCTCCGATCGCGGTGCCGGTTTGCGGAAGGGATCCGCCCGGGGTACCCGGCTGCGTCCCGCCCCCGCTGGTTGACGGAGTCCCGGCTGGCGACGATCCGCTCGGCGAGGGCGTTCCGCTCGGCGTGGGGGTCGAGGGCGGCGAGGAGGTCGTACCGCCGGCCGGGCACGTGTGACTGAGGGTGAAGAAGTCTGCCGTACCGGTGATGACCGCGGTGGCCGATATCAGCGTCCATCCCGAGGGTGTGGGCAGGAATGCCTTACTCGTGGCCGGGCCACCGTTGAGGAAGCCGCCGGTGGACGGAATGCCGCGCGTCGTGTCGGCTACGCCGTTACCGTCCGTGTCGAACTGAGCGGTCAGGCTGACGAAGTCGCCGGAGGAGGCGTGGCTGCCCGGCAGGACGAAGACCCAGGTGTCGACGCCGGCGAACGGCCCGCCGCCCTGGTCGGTACTGCACTCGTGGGCGGTCGCGGCGGCGGTCGTGGGTACGTTGCCGCTGTTGATACTCACGGTCGTGGTGGACAGCGCGGATGCGTCGGCGGCGACTGCGGTGCCCGCGATCGACAGGCCGGCCACGGCGAGGGCGCCGAGAAGGTTCGTAGCCGTAAGAATTGCCCGGCGCATTGCCATCGATAAGTTCCTTCCGGGGGTGGAGGTCCAAGCGTTGGGGTGACTCGGGTCGGCCGGCTCACCGCGCAGCCCCGAGCACAGAGGGTTCCCCGATTCGACCAGCGTCGCCGGGCGCGGAAGTGTTACCCGGGGCGACCCAGCCTCGCAGACGGATGCGGGCCGCCACGCCGGGCGGCGGTGGCCGTCGCGCTCAGCCCTCCCGTAGTGACGAGATGACCACGCGGAGTGCGCGCATGATCTCGTCAATTTCCTCCACTTTGGACTGGAGAACGGAACCGAGTTTCGGGTCAGGCCCGCGGACGGCCAAGCCCTGGAGTTCCATGCCGAGCCGCGACAGGCGCTGGATCACCTCGTGATGCAGGCCCTCGGCGATGTGCTCCCGGTCGCCGACCATGCGCAGCACCTCGTTGTCCCGGCGGCTGCGGGCCAGTTGCAGCACCAGTGCCGCGTGGGCGGCGTAGGTGACCAGCATCTCGAGGTCCACCGCGTCGAAGTCGGCGGCGCCCACGCGTCGACTCAGGAACAGCACTCCGTCGGTCGCGAGTTCGGTCAGCATCGGTACCGCGACCGTGCAGCCGGCGGCCGCCCCCCGCAGATCGGACGCCCGGGAGTCGGCGGTCAGGTTGTCGATCAGCACGGCCCGTCGCTGCGTCATCACCTGTTCGTAGATCGTTCCGGCGACCGTGGTCACCAACCCGACCCGGTCCGCGAAGAACCCGCCGGCGGCGACGACGCGCAGGTGGTCGGAGTCATCGGCCGGTACGGCGATCGACATACCGGCGCAGTCGGCGGCGGCGGCCGCGTGCCGCAGGATGAGCCACGGAGCCTGGTCGGGATCATCGCTGGTCAATACTTCGGTGGACAGCGCCGCCATGGCCGCCTGCCACTGGTGTCGCCGCTGGGACTCCGAGAACGCCGCCGCGTTGTTGATCGCCGCCCCGGCCGCCGCGGCCAGCGCGGTCGCCAGTTCCTCGTCGTCCCGGCTGAACTCGTCCGCGCCCTGCTTGTCGGTCAGGTAGAGGTTGCCGAAGACGCGTTGTCCGATAAGGATCGGAACACCGAGGAACAACGTCATCGGCGGATGGAGGTCGGGAAACCCCACCGAGGACTCATGCGCCCCGATCAGCGCGGTTCGGAGGGGCCGTGGATAGTCGATAAGCCGTCCGAGCAGGCCCTTCCCCTCTGGCAGGTGACCGATATCGGCAACCGTCTGGTCATCCATGCCGGTGTGCAGGAACCTGACCAAGCGGCCCTGTTGGATCACGCCCAAAGCGGCATAGCGGGCATCGACCAGCTCACGGGCCGACTCGAGGATGTGCCGCAGCACCTCGTCGAGGTCGACGGCCGACGCGATGGCGTGGTTCGCCCGCAGCAGCCCCCGCAGCCTGCCCTGGGTCAGCAGGACATCCTGCGCGCGTTCGATCAGTTGGTCGAGGAGCTGGTCAAGTTCCAACCTGGCGATATGGGGAAAGCCGGCCGCCGCCAGAACCCTGGGTTCATCGGGCGCAGCCGCGGCGCCCGCCCCGGCATCCCCTCGGTCCTGATCACCAGCGGACTCCACCGGCCGAACCCCTTCCCGCGACGGCTCGCACGACCCGCCCATTGTGATCCTCAGGCGGCAGGCGGTACAGCTGTGGGTCCGGGTGCGCCGGCCGCCCGGTCGAGCCGCGTCTACCGCTGCCGGCGGAGCAACCAGGAGGCGCCAGCGCCCAGATAGGCGGCGATCAGCCCGGGCACGATCAGTACGAACAAGGTCGCGGTTCCTCCCGGGCCGAGGTGGTCGGCCGGGTGCGCCACACCGGCGGGAGCCAGCAGCTCCGATGCCGCGACCGCCGAGCCGAGCACCAGCCCCGCCAACCAGGCCCATCGGGGGGCGAGGAAGCCGAGTGCTCCCGCACCCGCGACGAGGACGGCCAGCGACACCTGGCCCGAGTCGTCCGAGGTGCCGAGCCGGTCGACCGTGATCAGCGCGGCCGCGGCGATCACCAGGCCCACGACGTAGCCGATTGCGCGCACCATCGCCTCCCGGAAGACGAACCACAGACCACCCATCAACCAGGAGAAGCGCCGCCAGCCAACCGGCACAGCGGACGCTTCGGCCAGCAGAGCGGTCCCCAGCTCCCGCCGGCTGGCCGGCAGCAGCCACAGCAGCGCCGCCAGCGGGCGCCGTCCTGCTTCATCCCTTTCGGACCCGCCACCCATCACGGCCCCGCCACCGCGGGACGCCGGCGAGCCACCGTGGCCGGAGCCGGTTCGTGCCGCAGCTGCCGGGCCAGCTCCGCGCCGGCCGGGGTGAGCCGGTACAGATGCCGGCGAGGCCGACCCGGCGGTGCGTCGTCCTCCCAGCGTGTGGCGAGCAATCTCCGGTCAGCCAGCCGGCCCAGGATGGGGTACAGCGTGCCGGATGCCAGACCCGTCTCGCGGGAGATGTCGTACCCGTGCCGCCAGTCCGAAGCGCGTGCCGACAGGGCGGACAGGACCGCTCGAGTCTGCGGCGACGAGTCACGACGAGCGGGCATGAACGATATCCTACATATGTAGACCTTGAGTCGCAAGAATCCCGCCTCGGGCCGTTCGGCCCTTGGCGAAGGGTGCCGGGTGGCACACAGTCACGGCATGAGTTCACCGTCTCCGCCACCGGCGGAGCTCAAGCAGCTGGTGGACCGCTGGGTGCGGCTGGCCATCATCACCCCGGCGCAGGGTGACCGCATGCGCGCCGATGTCGCCCAGCTGGCCGGCGGGGTGCGCCCGCGCGGGCCGTCGCTGGCGACCGAGGCGCTCGGCTATCTCGGCGGCGTCATCGTCCTGGTCGGTCTTGGCCTGGTCACCGGCACGTTCTGGGACCGGCTGAGCTCGTCGGCCCACGTGGCCCTGCTGGGTGTGGTGGCAGCGTTGCTCTCGGTGGCCGGGGCCGGGATCCCGGACCGGGCGGCGGAGGCCGGCGTCCGGTTGCGCTCGGTGCTCTGGGCCGCCGCCTCGGTGGCCCTGTTCGGATGTCTGGCGCTGGTGGGCAGCGAGAGCCTCGCCTGGGCCGGTGACCGGGTCCTGCTGCTCGCCGCGGGCGGCACCGGGCTTGCGACGGCGGCGATGTGGACCGTACACCGGCACGTTATCCAGCACGCGTTGTTCTTCGCCTGCCTATGCCTCGTCGTCGGCGCGGCGACCGATCTGCTGACGACGGCGTCGCCGGCACCGATGACGGCGGTATGGCTCACCGGGGCCGCGTGGTGTGTCGCGGCGGGTCTCGGCCTCGTCGACCGCCGTGCCGGGCTCGTGCTGGGCTCGGCGGCTGTGATCATCGCGTCCGTGGCCATCGAAGGCGAACCATGGGGTACGGCCATGGCCCTGGGCGCTGTGATCGCGCTCGTCGGCGTCGCCATCGCCATCCGTGACCTGGTTGTGCTGGCCGTGGCCTCGATCGGGATGCTGGTCGTGCTGCCGTCGATCGTCGTGCGCTACTTCCCGGGCGCGCTCTCGGCCGCCCTCACCCTCGTCGTCGCCGGACTGCTGCTGGTCGCGGCCGCGGTCTACACGGCCCGGCGGCGGCGTGGGACGCCCGCGGCCCCCGGACCGGCCCCGTGAGACCCTGCGCCGGCTGCTACGCAACGCCTACGCCTTCTGGAAGCTCGGCCAGATCGCCTGTCGGTACCTAACCGGAACGCCCCCGGACCATTGGTACGGGGGCGCTTCAGTGCCCGCTACCGGGGCCTCCGCCGGAACAAGCCCCGTCCGATGTGGACAAGGTCGCCTCGCGACGGTGTCGCCGGTCGCGGTCAGGCTCCACTCGGGGAACCGAGCAGGGCGGGGTCGAGAGCCGGCTCTGGTGCCTGGTGCGGCACCGGTAGCACGACGACCGGGCAGGTCGCCTTGCGGACGCAGGCCTCGCTCACTGAGCCGAGCGCGGCTTGGTGGAGGCGACCGTGGCCATGGCTGCCGAGGACCAGAAGGTCGGCGTCGCGGGACGCCTCACTGAGCACATCGGCCGCACGACCTTCGACGCTCTCGGTGGCAAGGGTCACCCCGGCCGGTACGGTCAGTCCGTCAACGGTGCGGGCCAGGATGCCGCGAGCCCGCTCGCGCTGCGCGTCGGGGCTGGTGGCCGCGGGAATATCCGGCCCGTCCCACGTCCACGCGGTGACCGCCTGGACGGTTCCGCCGCGGGCGGCGGCCTCATGCAGAGCCCAGCGGACAGCCCGCAGGCCACTGTCGGTGCCGTCGATTCCGACGACGATCCGGTACGTGTTGTGCATTGTCCTCACCTCTGTTGAGATCCATGGCCGAGGGGCCGCGGCGCGGCTCCCTCGGCAATCTACAGTGGACTGTCGACTACCGCAGGAACGGAGCCCGGCGCACCAACGCGGTCTGGCGCCACAGCTTACCGAAGCCCACCGTGTCACCCGCGTTCACCAACACCAACCCAACCAACAGACCGGCATAGATCAGATGGTCATCGAGGAAGACATGATTCGCCGGCGGCAACACCACCGACCACATCATCACCATCAACACCACCCCCGACACCGCCGCGATCCGCATGCCGATACCGGTCAACAACGCCACCCCGATACCCGCCAACGCCACCATGAACAACCAGTTCGTCACCGACGCCCCCGCCATCCAGTGATAGAAAATCCGCGAACGGACCCTTCGCCCCATTAGCCAGGAACCCCTTCGTCGGATTCCCACCATTGATCCACGCACCCGCCGACGCCGTCTCATGCCCCAACCCGAACAGCTTGTCCAGGAACGCCCACAAGAAGATCAAGCTCAGCCCGATCCGCAACCCAGCAAACACAAACCGCGCCGCCCGCGCACCAGCGGCCTCGGCGCCCACCCTCGCAACCGTCCCGACGACCGGAACAACGTTCCTCGTCGGCGCCGGCACCTGCAGCGCAGTCATCATGAATCCCTTCCTCGAAAACCCAGCCATACAAATTGACAACACCATCAGTGCACCGCACGCCGCCCACCCGACGCAGTGCCGCTGGCCCTGTCCATCCGGGGCCGAACGTCCCGAACGCCCGACCGGCCCGACCACGCGCGGTCGACTGGCCAACCAACGGCCACACCGATGAGGACCTTCGGCCCGACCGGCGTCGCCCGGGCGCGACTACCGTCAAGACCGGAGGTTGACCGTCATGGCTACCAGATACGCAGTCCGGGGCGAGGCGAGGATCGCCGGGCCATCTTCGACTTCAACGTGGGGTGCTCGCCCTGGCGTCAGCGCGTAGTCCCCCTGAAGGAGGCGATGACATGTCGCGCGTAGTGCTTGACAACATTTCCAAGACATTCCCCGGTGGGACCGTCGCGGTTGAGGACGTCTCACTGGATGTGGCGGATGGCGAGTTCGTCGTGCTGGTCGGGCCATCCGGCTGCGGGAAGTCGACCGTGCTGCGCATGGTGGCCGGGCTCGAGACGATCACCAAGGGCATCATCAGCATCGACGGAGTCGTGGTCAACGATCTCCCGCCCAAGACCCGGGACGTGGCGATGGTCTTCCAGAACTACGCCCTCTACCCGCACATGACGGTGGCCGAGAACTTGAGCTTCACTCTCAAGCTCAGCCATGTCGACAGGCCCGACATCCGGACCCGGGTGTCTGACACGGCGCACGTGCTCGGTCTCGAGGCGTTGCTCGCCCGCAAGCCGAAAGCACTCTCGGGAGGCCAGCGCCAGCGGGTGGCGATGGGACGCGCCATCATCCGCCAGCCGCGGCTCTTCCTCATGGACGAGCCGTTGTCGAATCTGGACGCCAAGCTCCGGGTGGCGATGCGGGCCGAGCTGACCCGGCTCCACCATCAATTCCGCATCACCACCCTCTATGTCACCCACGACCAGGTCGAGGCGATGACGCTGGGCGACCGGATCGCGGTGCTGGACCGTGGCCGGCTCCAGCAGGTCGGTTCGCCGCGCGAGCTCTACGACAACCCGTGCAACGTCTTCGTCGCGGGATTCATCGGTTCACCGTCGATGAACCTGGCCCGGGCCACCGTCGTCGATCGCGCTGACGGAATCGCTCTCGCCGTGGGCGACGAGTGCTGGCCACTGCCCGACGAGGTGCTGGCCGCCCACCCCGCTCTGAGGGTCGGGCAGGAGGTCGTGTTCGGCCTGCGACCGCACCACATCGTCGAGGCGGAGCCGTACCCGGGTGCGCCGCGCATGACGGTCCGGCCGGTCACCGTCGAGTCGCTCGGCCATGAGGAAAACGTGCTGTTCGTTCCCGGGTTCGGCCCGGCTGTGCGGCCGGCCGGCACGGAGAGTACGGATGAGGCTGAGGGCGCGGACCTCTGGACCGCGCAGCTCGACGCCGCGACCGTGGCGGTCGCCGGTCAGGACGCGGAGCTGTTCCTGGACCTTCGGCACCTGCACCTGTTCGACGCGACCACGTCGCGCACACTGCGCCTGGACCGCGAGGTCGCGCCGGTCGCCTGAGCGCGGGTGGCGCACCTCAGGACCGGCGGCCGGCGTCCTTGCGGACGCCGGCCGCCACTCGCGGTAGGCCTCAGCTGAGCATGTCAGGCCTGATCCGCGAAGAGCAGGGCGAGGTCGACCAACCGGTTGGTGTAGCCCCATTCGTTGTCGTACCAGCCGAACACCTTGACGAACGCTCCGGCCGCCTGGGTCAACGACGCGTCGAAGACGCACGACGCGGGGTCACCGACGACGTCCCGCGACACCATCGGCGCCTCGGTGAAGCGCAGGATGTCGGCCATCGGGCCCGACGCGGCAGCGGCGAACGCGGCGTTGACCTCGGCCGGGCTGACGGCCCTGCCCAGCTGGCAGGTGAGGTCGCACAGCGAACCGTCGTCGACCGGGACCCGGATCGCCACGCCCTGAAGCCGTCCGGACAGCTCGGGCAGCACCTCGCCGATCGCCTTCGCCGCACCGGTACTCGTCGGGATCATGTTCACGGCCGCGGACCGGGCCCGGCGGGCGTCCTTGTGCGGAGAGTCGATCAGGTTCTGGTCGTTGGTGTACGCGTGCACGGTGGTGAGGAAGCCCTGCTCGATGCCGAACGCCTGGTGCAGGACCGCCGCCATCGGCGCCACGCAGTTGGTCGTGCACGACGCGGCCGAGACGATCTCATGCTCCTGCGGGTTGAAGAGGTGGGCGTTCACGCCCGGCACGAGCGTGACATCGACATTCTTGCCCGGTGCCGAGATCAGCACCCTGGCCGCCCCGGCCTTGAGATGGGCCGCGGCCTCGTCACGCCCGCGCAGCCGTCCGGTCGACTCGATCACCAGGTCGATCTGGCGCCGACCCCAGTCGAGCCGCGACGCGTCGCGTTCGCTCGTCACCGCGATGGAGTGTCCATTGACGACAATCGCGCCATCCACGGCTTTCACCTCGGCGCCGAACCGTCCGAAGGTGGAGTCGTTGGCCAGCAGGTGGGCCAGCGTAGCGGCGTCCCACAGGTCGTTGACCGCGACGATGTCGAGGCCAGTCCCCAGCAGGCCCCGCTCGGTGACGCAGCGCACGAAGCTCCGGCCGATCCGGCCGAATCCGTTGATGCCTACCCGGTAACTCATGACGATCTCCTTCTCCTGTCAGAACCCACTGTTCGTAGCCTCGCCGACCCTCGTCGGGCCAGGCAGTGCCGAAGGTCCCGACTCAGCCGCCCCCGGTCCGCCGCGGCGACGATGACGAGCGGCATCGGTGCGGACACGGTTGCGCGGCCGGCCGGATGCTCACCGGATGATCGCCACCGGGCAGGGTGCGTGGTGCAGAACCGCCTGGCTCACCGAGCCCAGCAGCAGGCCGGTGAACCCGCCCCGACCGCGGGAGCCCACGACGACCATCGAAGCGCGCGCGGCCGCGTCGATGAGCGCGTGGGCTGCTCCCTGCCGGACCACCTGGCGCTTCACGACCACATCGGGGAAGCGCTCGCTGTGCCCGGCGAGCATCTCGGCCAGCACGGTCTCCTCCTCGGCCGCCAGGTCATCGGCGTCGTACACGAGGGGAAGCATGTCTCCGGGGTCGCGGGTGACGGGATGGGTGAAGGCCCGCAACGCGACGATCGACGCTCCCCGCATGGCCGCCTCCTCGAAGGCGAAGTCCAGTGCGCGGCTACCGTCGTCGGACACGTCGACGCCGACGACGATGTCGCCGTCGCGGTCACAATCGCCCCGCGCGACGATCACCGGGCACGGCGCATGGGAAGCGACCTGGATCGCCACCGAACCGACCAGGAGCGAGGTGAACCCGCCGAGCCCACGATCGCCCAGCACGACCATGAACGCCTCACCGGCCGCCCGGATGAGCATCGTGGCCGGCGCACCAACCAGCACATCGCCGACGACGTCCAGATCCGGCCGGGTAGCGCGGGCGGCCGCGATGGCGTCGGCCACGATCCGGTCGGCCTGATTGGCCAGCCCGCCCTCGGCCGGCCCGGCCGGTAATGGCCCGACCGGGACGCGCAGCAGCGGCCAGATGAAGGCGTGCACGATCCGCAGACCTCGGCCCCGCTCGGCGGCCAGCGACGCGGCCAGCCGGACCGCGTCGAGGCTCTGCGCCGAGCCGTCGACGCCGACCACCACCGGCGCACCGGCCCGGCTCGTCACGGCGCCAGCTCGACGATCTGCTCCGCCGGCAGCCGTGGCGTGTGCGCCGGGCCGGGCTCATCGGGATCGGCGAGCCCGAGTCGCAGCGCGAGATAGGGCTCGGCCACATTGGCCAGCACGCGGCGCAGGCTCATCCGGGTCACCGGTACCTCGACCGCGGCGCTGAGCGGCAGGACCGACAGCCCGTGTTCCAGGGCGGCGATCCAGGCGGCGTCCAGCGCCTCCCCGGCTCGCAGCCAGCCGCCGGCCGAGTCGTCACGGCCGAACAGGATCCCGTACACCGCCG
The DNA here is from genome assembly GCA_963803345.1 of uncultured Actinomycetota bacterium. Classification (GTDB taxonomy): domain Bacteria; phylum Actinomycetota; class Actinomycetes; order Mycobacteriales; family Micromonosporaceae; genus CAWDLX01. The sequence goes on along the minus strand of CAWDLX010000019.1, from coordinate 5,370 downwards.
CGCCGTCGTGTCCAGCAGTGATCTTCAACTGGCCTCCGCGGCCGAAGTTCCGGCTGGGAACCGTGGTCCGGGTGGGCTCGTCCGGGATGGCTGTGTCCGGCACGCCGGAACCTTCCGGCCGGGTCCCGCCGGCCCAGTAGGCCAGCTCCTCCATCCACGCCGGATCGGCCACCTCCACCTCCTGAGCCCGCCCGGCCGCGGCGGCCAGCTCGATGATGTCGTCCTCGCGCAGGACGTGCAGGCTCGCACCGGCCGCGGCGGCGGCGGCGGCGACCGCGTCGATCGCGCTACCCGAGGGCGGGATGTCCGACAGCGGCCGGCGGTCGGTGTGGCGTACCCGCAACATCTGCACAGCCCGCATGGCCTGCGGCGTCACCGGCGTCCGATCCATCAGCGTGACCGCCGCGAGGAGGTCCTGGTCAGACCGGTCCGGCAACCGGCGCACCTCGGGCCGCCAGCCCTCGGCGGCCAGAGCGGTCGTCGCGTGGTGCAGTGCCGCTCCGCAACTGAGTAGCAGCAGGTGCCCGTCCGGATCGGTCACGCCGAGCTGGCGCTCGCGCTTGGCCCGCAGTTGCAGCTCGGTGCCGACCAGCCGCCATTGCCACGGCTGGGTGTTGTGGATGGACGGGGCGAGCCCGGCGAACTCGGCTGCCTCGGTCAGCGCCACCCGCATCGCCTGCGTTTCGGTGGTAGCGTCCATTGTGGATCCTCTCAGCGTCAGCGCTGGCCGGGCCAGGTCCAGTCGGCGACCTCGGGCAGGTCGGTGCCGGTCTCGCGGATCCAGGCGTGGTGGCGGGTCAGGTTGTCGACCATCGGCTGGCGGACAGCGGCCGCGCGCAGGGCCAGGCCGGGGACGCGGTCGATGACGTCCATGACGAGGCGGTACCGGTCGAGGTCGTTGAGGACGACCATGTCGAACGGCGTGGTCGTGGTGCCCTCCTCCTTGTAGCCGCGCACGTGCAGGTTGTCGTGGCCGTGCCGGCGGTAGGCGAGCCGGTGGATGAGCCAGGGGTAGCCGTGGTAGGCGAAGATGACCGGCTTGTCGGTGGTGAACAGCGCGTCGTACTCGGCGTCGGTCATGCCGTGCGGGTGTTCGGTCGGCGGGGGCAGCCGGATCAGGTCCACGACGTTGACGACCCGGACCCGAAGCTTGGGCAGGTGCCGGCTGCAGCAGGTGGGCGGCGGCCAGCACCTCCAGGGTGGGCACGTCGCCGGCGCAGGCCAGGACCACGTCGGGATCGCCGCCGTCGTTGCCCGCCCACTCCCAGATCCCGGCGCCGCGGGCGCAGTGCGCGCGCGGCCTCCTCCATGTCCAGCCAGTCGAAGCAGGGCTGCTTGCCGGCGACGACGACGTTGATGTAGTCGCGGCTGCGCAGGCAGTGGTCGGCCACCGACAGCAGGGTGTTGGCGTCCGGCGGCAGATAGACCCGTACGACCTGGGCTCTTGTTGAGGACGTGGTCGATGAAGCCGGGGTCCTGGTGCGAGAAGCCGTTGTGGTCCTGACGCCAGACGTGCGAGGTCAGCAGGTAGTTCAGCGACGCGATCGGCCGCCGCCAGGGCAGCTCCCGCGCGACCTTGAGCCACTTGGTGTGCTGGTTGACCATCGAGTCGACGATGTGGACGAACGCCTCGTAGCAGGAGAACAGCCCGTGCCGGCCGGTGAGCAGGTAGCCCTCCAGCCAGCCCTGGCAGGTGTGCTCGGACAGGATCTCCATCACCCGGCCGGCCGCGTCCAGGTGGACTCGACCGGCTCGATCTCGGCCTGCCAGGCCTTGCCGCTCACCTCGAAGACCGCCCCCAGCCGGTTGGAGGCGGTCTCGTCGGGTCCGACCAGGCGGAAGTTGCGGTACGGCTCGTTGGCCGCGATCACATCGCGGAGCCAGGTGCCGAGGACCCGGGTCGGCTCGGCCATCGTCTCGCCCGGCTTGGCGACCTTGACCGCGTAGTCGGCGATGTCGGGCAGCTCGAGCGGCCGGGACTGACGGCCACCGTTGGCGTAGGGTGTGGCACCCATGCGCCGCTCGCCCAACGGCAGCCAGTCGACGATCCCCGGCCTGGGTGTGCCGTCCGCGTCGAACAGCTCGTCGGGCCGGTACGAGCGCAGCCACTCCTCCAGCAGAGCCAGGTGGACGGTGTCGTCCCGGGCCGCGCTGAGCGGCACCTGATGCGCCCGCCACGTCCCCTCGACGGGCAGCCCGTCGACCACCTTCGGGCCGGTCCAGCCCTTGGGCGTGCGCAGAACGATCACCGGCCACCGCGGACGCTCGGTCGACCCGTCCACCCTTGCCCGGCGCTGGATCTCGGCGATGGTCGTCGAACACCTCGTCCAGAGTGGCGGCCAGCGCCTGGTGCACCATGGCCGGATCGTCGCCGTCCACCAGATACGGTTCGTAACCGTACCCGGTCAGCAGGTCGGTCAGCTCGTCATCGCCGATGCGGGCCAGCAACGTCGGGTTCGCGATCTTGTAGCCGTTCAGGTGCAGGATCGGCAGCACGGCGCCGTCGCCGGCCGGGTCGAGGAACTTGTTCGAATGCCACGCGGTGGCCAACGGCCCGGTCTCCGCCTCGCCGTCGCCGATCACACAGGCGACCACGAGGTCCGGGTTGTCCAGCGCCGCGCCATAGGCATGGGCAAGGGAGTAGCCGAGCTCGCCGCCCTCGTGGATCGAGCCGGGCGTCTGCGGCGCCACGTGGCTCGGGATCCCGCCCGGGAAGGAGAACTGCCGGAACAGGCGCTGCATACCCAACGCGTCCCGGCTGACCTCCGGGTAGACCTCGCTGTACGTGCCCTCCAGCCAGACGTTGGCCACCACGCCCGGACCGCCATGGCCGGGGCCGGTCACGAACAACATGTCCTGGCGGCGTTGAGCGATGATGCGGTTGAGGTGGGCGTAGAGCAGGTTGAGCCCTGGGGTCGTCCCCCAGTGCCCGAGCAGTCTGGGCTTCACATGTTCGGGTCGAAGTGGTTCCCGCAGCAACGGGTTGTCCATCAGGTAGATCTGCCCTACCGACAGGTAGTTGGCGGCCCGCCAGTAAGCGTGGAGCCGGTCCAGCTCCGCCTCGTCCAGTACGGTGCCGGTCACGATCCGCATGCTGACTCCCCTCAGGCGACCCTTTGAGCCTGGCAGGTTGGGTCGCCCGCTGTTCGGCTCTTCTGCCAGTCTCGGCCGGTCGCTGGTAACCGACCAGGGCCGCCGCTACCGCCCGACCCGGGACTTTCGCCCCTACTGGCCCACGATGACAGCGGGTCGGTCGACCCGCCGGGCGCCGACGGGCCGGTCAGGGCCCGACGACCTGTCCCTCCGGGGCCGGCGCGACTTACCGTGAGGGCATGCCTGTCCTCGTCCTCAACGCCGGCTCGTCCACCCTCAAGTACCGGGTCGTCGGGCCGGGCACCGAGCTCGCCGCGGGGATGGTGGAGCACATCGGCGAGCCGGGCGGGCCGGCCGACCACGCCGCCGCTGTCGGCCTGGCGCTGGGCCGGGTCGCCGGGCATCAGCCGCAGGCGGTCGGGCACCGGGTCGTGCACGGAGGCGACGAGCTCGTCACCCCGACCCGCGTGGACGACGAGGTCGAGCGGGCGATCGAGAAATGGATACCGTTCGCGCCGCTGCACAACCCGGCCGCCCTGGCCGGCATCCGGGCGGCCCGCCGGGAGTTCAGCCAGGTTCCCCACGTGGCCGTGTTCGACACCGCGTTCCACGCCACGATGCCGCCGGCCGCCTACACCTATGCTCTGGACCAGGCCGTCGCGCTCCGGCACGGCATCCGCCGGTACGGCTTCCACGGCATCTCGGTCCGGTATGTGCGCGACCGGATGGCCCGGCTGCTGGACCGCGACGCGGGCCGCCTGAACCTGATCGTGCTGCACCTGGGCAACGGGGCGAGTGCGACAGCGGTCTCGAACGGATCCACTGTGGACACCTCGATGGGAATGACCCCGCTCGAGGGCCTCGTGATGGGAACCCGGACCGGCGATCTCGATCCGGCGATAGCCTTCTCGCTGATCCGGGCGGGCTGGCAGCCCGCCGAAGTCGAGGCGATGTACGAGCATCGCGGCGGCCTGTACGGGTTGTGCGGCGACAACGACATGCGCACCGTGGTCGGTCGGGCCGGGCAGGGCGACCAGCGGGCCGAACTCGCCCTCGGCGTGTACTGCCACCGCCTGCGCCACTACATCGGCGCCTACCTCGCGGTACTCGGCCGGACGGACGCGGTGGTCTACACGGCCGGGGTCGGCGAACACAGCGCCGAGGTTCGCGAGCGGGTGCTGACCGGCCTGGAGCCGCTCGGGATCCGGCTCGACGCCGCGGCGAACGCGGGTGGACCGGCCGAGCGCTGCGTGTCCACCGTGGATAGTGCGACCCAGGTCTGGGTGGTGCCGACCGACGAGGAGCGGGAGATCGCGCGGCAGGTGGCCGCGGTACTCGACCTTCCCGGCTGGTAAGCGTGAAACCACCGGCGTACGGCGGGGCCGTACGCCGGCGGATGGATGTGCGGTGATCAGGCGGTCGGCCGCTCGGCTCCGCGCGCGATCATGACTGTGCTGTGTGCGTGGTGCAGCAGAGCCGCGGCGACGCCGCCCAGGTGGATCTCACCGAGCCCGCCGCCCCGGTGTCCGACCACGACCAGCCGCGCGGTCTTGGACAGACCCACCAGGACCTCGACCGGGTGCCCGATGACCGCGGCGACCTCGACCGTCACGTCCGGGTACTTCTCGGCCCACGGTGCCACGGCCTCGCGGATCGCCGACCGCTCGACGGTCAGCCGCTCCTCCTGCTCGTCGGCCGGCGGCAGCACACCGTAGGCGACGACCGCCTCCACCGGCAGGTAGGCGTGCACGGCGACGACGCTCGTGTGGCGTTGGTTGGCCTCTTCGAAGGCGACCCGCAGCGCGTTATCGCCATGAGCGGTGTCGACGCCGACCACGACCGGGCCGGAGTCGGCGTCATGCCGGCCCCGCACCACGACCACGGGCGCCTTGGAGCGCGTGGCGACATGCTGGCTGACCGAGCCGAGCAGGAGGCTGGCGAAGCCACCCCGGCCGCGGTTGCCGACCACGACCATGTCCTCGGGGTTGGCGGCATCGGCCAGGATCCGGCCGGGCGAGCCGACCGCGGTCTCACCCTCGGCCTTGACGCCGGGGGCGTGGGCCTTGGCCTCCTGGACAGCGGCGTCCACCGCGGCCTGCGCCGCTTCCCGCAGTCCCTCCGCGTAGCCACCGGACACCTGGATCCGGGCCCCGGTCACGTGCCAGTCGTACGCGTTGATGATGATGAGTTGCCGGTCGGTGCGAACCGCTTCATCAGCTGCCCAATGCAGCGCCTCGTGGCTGCTCGGCGAGGTGTCGATACCGACGATGATCTTAC
>CAWDLX010000018.1:0-36143 GCA_963803345.1 uncultured Actinomycetota bacterium | reverse complement strand
GGCTCGGCGGTCCGATCCGCGACCTCGCTGACGAACTTGAGCGGACCGAGGATGGTGTGGACCTCGGCGGCGTTGATGACCTCCTTGTCCTTGGCCTTGCCCTCGGCGACGCGCACCGCGACCGCCCGACACACCGCACCGACCTCACGCTCGAGGTTGCGGATGCCGGCCTCGCGGGCATAGCCGTCGATCACCTCGAAGACCGCCTCGTCGGTGATCTCGCAGCGGTCGTTGGTGAGGCCGTGATCCTCGAGCTGCTTGGGCACCAGGAAGCTGCGTGCGATCTGCTTCTTGTCCTGGCGGGTGTAGCCGGCCAGCTCGATGATCTCGAGCCGGTCGCGCAGCGCCCACGGGATCGGGTCGACCGCGCCGAGTGCCTGTCTCGCGGACCCGGCTGAGCAGTGCGGGTAGTGGCCGTTCGCTGCTACAGCTACCGAGGAGTCTGCCCCAGCCAGGCCGTCACTGCGGGCGACGTGTACCGCCAACAGGTCGGCGCCCTTGGTTCGGGCTGCGACGCGCGCGGCTCGCCGGATCAGCGTCTCGCCCTCCGGCCCCCCGGTCAGGGCCACTACTACTCGTTCGCGGGTCTCCCACGCGGTGTCGATGTTGTGCTGGGCTCGATAGCGTTCGAGCTGTTCGTCGGTCTCGCGCTGAGGCACCCTGGTGATCTGCTAGACGACGTTGTTAAGGGATTCGAGGTGCTGGATGTTCACCGTGGTCAAGACGGTGATGCCGGCGTCGAGAAGGGCTTCAACATCCTGCCAACGCTTGACGTTGCCGCTACCGGGGATGTTTGTGTGCGCAAGTTCGTCGACCAGTACGACCTCGGGCGCGCGGGCCAGGACTGCTTGCAGGTCCATCTCGGTGAACGTCGAGCCGCGGTAGACGACATCCCTGCGCGGCACGACCTCAAGGTCGGACAGCATGGCCTCGGTGAACGGTCGGCCGTGGGTCTCGACGAACCCGACCACGATGTCGGTGCCCCTGCCCTTGCGGCGCCGGCCTTCCTCGAGCATCTTGTAGGTCTTGCCGACGCCGGGTGCAGCGCCGAGGTAGACACGAAGTTGCCCCCGGCTCATCTCAGCCTCCCACCGGGCCCGCCGTTGTGTCATTCATCAGAACCGTTCCGGGAGCAGAAGGGGGCCGACGACATGCGAGATGGGTCGATGGGGCCGTTGCTCCTACAATGACCCCCGCTGATGTCGCCGGGACGGCGATCGCGACGTTGATGCCGAGTGGCACAATGCCCGGCCCCAGCACGTCGCGGTACGGCAGACGCTCCGCTTTCGGAACCTCTGCGGGCACCCTCCACATCGTCGTCCTCCCGGCGGCATACGCTGTCGGCCGTCGATCGGCCTTATTAGGTTCTTGACGCCGCCCGGCGCGGGCCGGACAGGGCCTCGAAGCCGTCACCCGCTGTTGCCGCTCACGCGCCCAAGCAAACATCCTGGTACACAGGAGGGAGGAGGAACCAGCCCTACGAGCGGTTTACCATCTCCAGCGCCGCCGACATCACCACCGCGGTTCTTCTGCTCGGCGTCGGTATGGCAGTCTCACAGCTGGCCGCCCGCGCCCGTCGTCTGCGGGTCATCACCATCACCAATGCCGACTACCTGGTGCAGATCCAGCAGACTGCGCAGCTGGTTCAGTCTCGCGCCGCCGCCAATACCGTCGTCAACCAGGTCCGGTCACAACTGATCCAGGTGCTGGACCTGCGTGGCTGTCGGTTTGAATACGGCATTCTGCTCGGCCAGCACCCACGCCTCGACCGCGACGGGAGCGTTGTGGATGGACAGTCCACATCGGACGAATCTGGAAAGGTGACCCGCCGAGGCGGCGTAGCAGTTGCAGGCTCCGCCGCCCCGGCACCCGATCACCCTAGTTGTGCGGCGAGTAGAGCCAGGGACTCTTGATGTCGAAGAACTCCGGCGCGCCGACCGTGAGCGAGTTCAACTCGTCCATCTGCGCTTTGAGCTTCGGCGGCGGCTCCTTCTGCTCGCCCTTGCGCGCGTCCGCCTCTGACGTAAAGTACATCGCCATCGTGTACGACCCGTCGTCGTACTGCGCCGCCACGCTGCCCAGAAGGTCCGGCCGGAACTTGGCCCACTCGTCCGAGTCCTGAGTCATCAGCTCACGCGCCCGGTCCGGATCGGACCCGCGGCCCTGCATGAACTGGACGAAGCCGGCCCGGTTGGGGTCGCCGACCAGGTCCGTGATGACGTCACTGCTCTCGTGGAACGTGGCGGGCTCGGCGAGGAGCGCAGAGGTCTCCCGCCACCACTGGTCCTGTTCCGGGCGTTGGCCGTTGCGGCGGGCGGCCGCTTCCGACTCGAACCGGACGATGGCGATGAACCGGCCATCGTCCGTGACACCCTCCGTGGCCCCGAGCCACCCGGACGCTCCGCTGGAAAGGTCCCGATCCCAGCGGTCGAGCGCGGCGTGCAGCCGCTCCGCGTCGGCGACTCTGCCCTCAACGACCTGTACGAACATCGCGCAACCCCCTATACGGTCCACGTCGGCCGTTCGGTCAGCCCAATGGCCAGGCCCGTCGGCCGGGTCGCGGGCGACGATACCCACACGGGGGCGGCGGCGTCGGTCGGTCGCCCGATCGCCCACAGATTTGTCGGCGGACTGATGTCGGATCCGGGCGCGGCAGGCGTCGTACGGGCAGAGGGTCGCCGAGGGCCGAGGCAGGCTCACGTTCAGCCTCGATCCGCAACCGCGCGGGCTGATGATACTGATGAGCCGCATGATCCGCCCAGCAGACGCCAGCAGACGAACGTCGAAGTCCGGCAACTCGTGCGCCAGGACCCTGCATTACCCGTCTTCGTTGCAGCGTGCCCAGTTGCCATCGTGCGGAGCGTGCGGAGTGATCGCGTTCTCGTAGTCCTCGTCCCGGCGGAGCGGGTGGCTGGGTCGCCGGTGCCGGTCCGGGAACAGGACGTCCTCAACCTGGTCCAGGTCGAGGCTGTAGTCGAATGGCGCCCCGCCGGCTACGATCGCGTCGCTCAGGTGAGGGTTCTCGACCCTGTACTTGCCATAGTCCTTGGCGTACCGGTCACGCCGCGCGGACTTCGACAGGCGCAGTCCTTGCCGTGCCGCTGCGCGCCGCAGGCGCTTCTCCCGTGTGATCTCGCTGGCGTCCATCGCATGCTCCCCCGATTTGCGGTCTACGCCATGGTTTGGGCGTGTCCCGTCAAGCGTGACTCGGAGACTGACGGGCCGTCCAGGGAAATCGTTGATCAACTGGCCACGGCGAGCATCCACGGCGTCAGCTGTCGTCGTCGAGGACCTCGTGGAGCTTTCGCGCAAAGGCCTCGCGCTGGCCGGCGCAGTCGAACTCGCCGCCGAGGAAGCCGCCGTGGTGGCTCGGGAACACGGTCGCCTGCTGACCGAGCAGTTCGGCGGTGGCCACCGACGTACGTCCGGTGAAAGTGTCCAGGGACTCTTCGCCCACGGCGATCACGATGCGGGTCGGCGCCGCCGCCAGGCGGGCGACGTTGGGGCGGTAGCCGCTGATGGCCCAGGAACGGTCCGAGAGAAGCGAACAGCGGTGGGCGCCCGTCGGCCGTAGGCAGGCCGACCATCGACGAGCCGGCGAGGCGGCCGCGAGGGTCGATGTCAGCGTGGTGCCCGCCACCGATGGGGAGCGACGGGGCACCACGGCTCTTCGGTTGTCGGGTCAGGCGGCCGCGGAGGCGAGCGCCTGGAACACCGTCAGAGCGTACTTCTTCGCGCCGTCCACGCTTTCGGTGCTGGCGCCCAGGGCGACGACCAGGTACGGGCCGACGTTGGTGCCCACGACGGCGATGGTGTACGTGATGCCCTCATCGGTCGTGGTTCCGTAGCCGCCCAGCAGCTGCCCCGTCCCGGGCACCGGCGCGGTCAGCGACTGAACCGGCCAGGCATGTTCGGCCGCACTACTGAGCATGGTGGTCTGCGTCAACTTCGCGTTCTTGAAGGCGGTTGCGCCGTCGTCGTAGCGGACCACGGCGTAGCTAACGCCTACCAGGTCGGTCAAGTTCTTGATGTTGAGGTATGAACACACGTCGATCTTCGTCCCGCCGTTGGTCCCTATGTCGAGCGCCTTGTTGTTCGCGTTCACCGCCCCGAGCAGCGTGGCGGCGTCGGGCCTGGTGTACATCGTGCAGTTTCCGGGGGTGAGGTCCTTGACGGCCTGGGTGGGCGACGGCGTAGGTGCGGGCGCCGGGACCGGAGCCGACGTGGCCGCGCGGGTCGGTCCCTGGGTCGCGGTCGAGGTTTTCGGGCCACATCCGGCTACGAACGCCGCCATCGCGACAATGCACGTCGCGGCGAGAACAGCCATCGGTCTCATTCTCATTTCAGTATCTCCTCGTCGGCTGGTGGGTTTCGGGGCCATGGCGCGTATGCGACCTGGAGAATCCGCCCGAAGGGGATCTCGGCGTGTTCCACCACGCGTCGGACCGGTCCTCCTGGTCCTTCGAACAGGACCAACACGACCTCGTCGTCGATGACGAGTAGCCAACCCAGGTATCGGACGGGCTCGTTATCGCCGGCGACCGCCCCGATCGAGGCTTCGACCCGCCGGTCGAGCTGACGCAGGTCCTCCTGCTGCACACCGGCCCAGAAGCACTCAGCGACGAAGCGGGTAATCACCGCGTTGGCCATGTCTGAAAGCTAGGTACGCCTTGCGGTGGAGGAATCAGGGATTCCCCTACGGTTGACGGATGCGCTCGCGCCGGGAGAGCGGGGGGTCGCAGCAGACACGCCGGGTCGACAGGGGTCGGCCGGGTGCCGCCGAATCGCCCGAACGCCCGGGGCGCGACCTCGCTCCCGTCCACGAGCAGGAGCGTCACGATGGCTTGCCCCCGGTCCATCGTGGCCTCTGCGCGGTGGTGTCGGTTCCGAGTGCCGCCACCGTGCACTGTGGAGGCCATGGCGGACACGCGACGACCTACGGACGACCGGCTGGTGAACGGCTACCGCACGCAGCTGACCGGGCTCACCACCCGCCGGACGGGTGGGTGTTGGACTCGGTGGGCGGCGGGTCCGTAGCCGAGCTGCCAGGCCGAGGCGTTCTTGAGGTACACGAGGATGGTCGGCTTCGTCACATCGAAGCCCTCGACCTTCGACCTTCGGGTTGAGGTAGTGGTACCCATCCCGGCCATCATCGGGGTGATGATCCCGTAGCCGTCGCGTTGGGCGGCGCGAGGTCGTTGACGTACTTGGCGGTGGCCGCCACCGCGGCAACGCGCCACCGTGACAGTCGGCTCATGAGATTCCTTTCCCAAGGGTTGATAAGCGAACGCTCATGATGGTGTCGGTCGAGGCCCTGGTTGGAGATCGGGAGACTTCCCCATGTTCGGCCGCGCCGGTCCCCAGATTCGGTGGCTCGTGCAGGTCGCCCGCGAGCGCGGTGGCATCCTCGTCGTTTCCACAGCGGCCCGGGGCATCGCGGTGGCCACCTGGACCGGCCAACGCGGTGGTGAGATCGAGGAAATCCGCGCCGGCGACATCGGGCACGTGCCGGCCGACCAGTGGCACTGGCCCGGCGCGGCCCCACACCACTTCATGACCCACCTCTCGATCACGGAGGCCGTTCCCGATCGGCCCGACTCAACCTGGGGCGAGCACGTCACCGGCGAGGAGTACGTGGCGGGCTGACGCCAAACCGCGCGAAGGTCGACGGCCGGTGGCGGCGCCTGGACCTTCACCCGGCAAGGGTTTAGACGCTCAGTGACCGCCCGGCCGCCACGCCGGGGTACCTCCCCGGTTCCTTTGCTCTGATGCCGCCGAGGCATCACGTGCTTGACCAGGCATGATGCCTCGGCGTACTTAGAGAGGCACGTCACTCACCGTTAGACCATTGTGGATTAATTCGTTCGTCCGTCGGGGTCGGGCGCCGTCGCTCTGCCGGCTTCCGGCCAAGGCCGCGGACGGCCCTGGCCTCATGGCCGTGCGCCCTCGTCCGCATCGCGGCGCACTAGCCTGGCTCCGGACAACAAGATCCGTTTCCCACGTCCGAAGGTTGCTTTTATAGCCAGGTTCTGACGTGGGAAACGGATCTTCGACCACGACAAGAAAAGGCTTCCCCTCGGCCCTACGATGAGAGCATGGCAGCAGTGACGAGGCGATATCACCGGCGGTGAGTGCAGTGGCGGCCCGAAGCACCCGGTAGCCGCACCCCCGTCGACCTCGTCAAAGGACTGCTGATGCTTGCCGCACACACGCGGCTCGGTGCCTCGCATCGTGCCTTGATGGACATTCTTCGCACCAACCCTGATCTGCGGGAGGGCCGGGCCCTGACCGCAGCCCTCGACCTGCTCGCGCAGCGCCGCCGGATGGACCTGACCGATCTGTCCCCCGGCGAGCAGGCGCAGCTGATCGGCGCGCGGGCCCAGACCGTCCTGCCGTCCGTACGTCAACTGGCCGTACGCCTTCAGACCGCTCCGTTGGTCGTGAAGTTCGGCATCGACCCCACCGCCTCCGATGTCCACGTGGGACACGCCGTTCCGATGATCGTGGCCAGTCGGTTCCAGCGCATGGGCCACCGGCTAGGGGACTTGGACCGGCGGAGCCGTGATTGTTGAGTCAAGTTTGGTGATCTAGTCAGGTTAGTGTCTGTTGTGGACGGATGGGCTCGTGTGGTCTATGTCGCGAGGCATGATCGTGCGGCGAGCTTTTCGTAGGCGCGGCGTAGGTCGCTGGGCAGGTTCGGGTCGCTGATGTGGGCGGTGCCGGTGCGGAGGACCCGGTCGTGGGCAAGGGTGTAGGCGGTTGCGGTCTCCAGCCCGTCGTCGGTGAGTTGATATCGGAAGGTGCCGGGAATGCGGGCGATGAGTCCGTGTAGGCGTAACCGACGTAGGTTGTAGCTCATCCGCCCGGGGCTGATACGGGCCAGCCCGAGGGTGTCGGCCAGGCGGGTGCGTAGGTCGGCGTTGGTGAACCCGTCGGTGTGCAGCCGGAAGATGAGCAGACACGCGAGCAGGGCGCGGACCGTGGCGTCGCCGAAGCGTAGTCCGGGGGCTTTGCGGTCGCCGTCGACGATGACGGGTGACGAGACTTCGGCGAGGCGTTGGGCGCCGATGAACGGGTCGTGGCTGGTTTGTTGGACGTTGAGCAGACGTTGATTGGCGGCGAAGCCTACCTGCCGCAGCGCGGCGAGGTTGTGCAGTCCACGGCCGATGCCGAAGTCGTAGGTGTCGTTGATCGTCGTTTCTGTACGGAGGGCCTGGTTGAGCTTGTGGTACTGCTTGATCTTGGAGTGTTTGTAGTCGACGTGCAGCGACGGGGTGACCCCGTCGGTGATGACCCGGGTCCGGAAGCGTCCCGGGGTGGGCCTGGGGCCGCGGGTACGTACCTTGCGGTCGAAGATGAGCCCGACCCGGTTCGGGCGGCCCAGGTCCAGGTTGTGGCGGATCACATCGTCGAAGAACACCCGCCCGACCACAGGCCGGTCCAACACCTGGGTCAGGGAGAACTCGGCCTGCAGGATCGACAGGGCATACCGGAAACCGGCCCGACGATCGGCGCCGGTGAACGGGTGCGGCAGGATCGCCAACCACTTGCGCACGAACCGGTCGATCTTCTCACTGGTCAGGCCATCACAGATGCGCTGCAACCGCTTGGGCGCCTCGCAGGAGGCGAACCCGTTGTCCAACGGCTCGAAGCCGAGGCCCTTCTTGGCCGCCTGCCGCTTAGCGTATTCATGCCCGTTGATAATCACGCGGCCGCTGTAAGGGAAGTAGGACCCGAACTTGATCACGAAAGCGCCGAAGTCGGAATCGACGCCGTAAAAGTAGTACTGGTTGGGCACCCGCTTCTCCCGCACCAGCCACGGAAACGTCGCCCCGGTCTCCGGGTTGCGCCGCTTACGGGTACCCCACACCCACATTTTCTCCTGCGCCACCCCGATGAACAACAGCCCTTCCTCGCCGTCGAAACGGCCCAGGTACTCGCGGGCGATGTCGTCCTTGCGCTGACCCGCCTTGAACGCCACGATGTCGACCCCGTGCCAGTCGGCGCACCGGTAGATCGCCGCCACGAACGCGTCGCTGATGGGCTGCATCAGCGCTCCCGACGCGAAGGCCATCCCCCGGTGTCCCTTGAAGAACCCGACCACGCCCAGCTCGCGCTGCAGCTGGGGCACGTACAGGTTCAGATACATCCGGTCGATCGACTCGACCTCCAGGCTCACATGACCAGACAGGACATCAGCGGCGGTACGCGGTAACGTCATCACAAGCTCCGGTCGGATCGGGGGCCCTCGAGGCCAACCAACCACACAAGTGGTTCAAATACCGTGACCGAGAAATCGGCCCCGGTCTAGATCCCGCCGACCGGAGCCCCACCGCAACCCACCCCGCCAGCGCAATCACCGCCACGCCTCGTCGGGCTGGGGCGAAGCCCCGTTAGTGTTCATCGTCGGGGACATCACGGCGAAGATCGGTGACCCGTCCGGGCGGATGACCGACCGTCCACAGTTGACGGACGTCGACATCGCCCGGAACGTGGCCACCTACCGCGACCAGGTCACGCCGTTCTTCGACTTCGCGCGCGCCGAGTTCCGATTCAACAGCGAGTGGCTCGCCCTGATCACGCTGCCCCGACTGCTCGGCGTGCTGGCCAGGCTGCCCGCGTCGGCCGCGCTGCAACGCGATGACTTCCGGCAGCGGCTCGCCGCCGGCCACGGCCTGACGATGGCCGAGCTGGTCTACTCGACCGTGATGGCACTGGACTCTCTGGAGATCGCGGCGGACGTTGAGATCGGCGGCCTGGACCAGCTGCTCAACCTGCAGACCTGCCGCCGGGTGATGACGGACGCCGGCCAGGAGCCGGAGGTCGGCATCGCGACCGGGCTGATCGAGGGGACCGACGGCACCGGCGCGAAGATGAGCAAGAGCAAGGGAAACGTTGTGGGCCTGACCGTCGAAGCGCGGGATGTCTTCGGCAAGCTCATGTCGGTCCCCGACCGGCTGCTGCCTGAGTACCTGCGAGCGCTGACCGAGCTGCTCGACCCGGAGGTCGACCGGTTGCTGGGCGCGGGCCATCCGATGGGCGTGAAGACTCTGCTCGCCTCCGATCTCACTGCCACGCTGCACGGTGTCGACGCCGCGGCCGCCTGCCGAGCGGGGTTCGCGGCCCAGTTCTCCCGCCGCCGCTTCTCCGACACGCTGGACCTGCCGGTGGTCAGCGCCATCCACCATGGACAGTCCAGCCTGGCCGAGCTGCTCGTCCGGGCCGTACGGCTGGTGCCGAGTCTCAACCAGGTCCGGCGCGTGGCCGTCGGGGGTGGGTTGCGGCTCGTTCTCGAAGACCCGGACGGTCAGCGCAGCATCCGATTGGCCGACGCCGACGCGGTCCTATCCGACGTGCTGGCCGCGCACGCCGCGAACCGGGGGCGGGTCTTCGTCAAGTGTGGACGGGTCGTGGTCGAGGTCCGAGACTTCTAGTTCGGTCTAGTCGGAGCCTATTGACCAAGCGTGCGGACCGTCCGGGCCACGAGCTTGCGGGCTGCCTCGGTGCCGGCCAGCATCCGCCGGGCCGGGCCGTGGAGGAAGCGCAGCGCGTTGCGGCTGAACGCCATCGCCTCGAACCGGCCAGCGCGGAGGGCGTCGTAGACCGCGGACCGGTCCAACTGTCCATCCGGGATGGTTAGGCGCATCGCGAGCGGGAAGAACTGCCGGCTGGTATGGAAGTCCAGTGCGACGAACTCCCGCAGCCCCTCCCGGCGGGCGATCTCGACCGCGCGCCGGTCCGGAGCGAACCCGTTGTACTTGCGGTTCCATACCTCGACCGCGGTCAGGTGCTGGGTCCACGCCGGGTTATAGCGATGCCATGCGTTGTGCCGGGACGGGTGGGCGAACACGCACACGCCGTCGTCGCGGGCGGCGTCAGCCAGCAGCCGGGTCAGGTCGGGCGCCGGCCCGAAAAACGGCAGGTCGCCCCAGACCGGGATGTGCACCACGTCATCGTCGTCGTTGTACTCGATCCCCGGTACCAGCAGGATCTGCGGCGTGCTGGCTTCGGCACACGCCTTCTGGTACTCGCTCCAGGCGGTCGGCTCGAATCCGCGGCTGTGCTCGCACAGCAGGACGGCGTCGTAGCCCCGCCGGGCAAACGCGGCGGCGATCTGCGGCAACGTCCACGAGGCGTCGTCCGACCACTCGGAGTGGACATGCGCCGCCGCCCGTACGGCCTTCACCCTCGCACCTGCGCAGCCACGGTCTGCCAGGTGTCACGCAGGAACACGCGCAGCTCCCCGCGGCGGGTGTTGTACCAGCGGGTGCCGGCCTCGTGGGTCAGCATCGCCCTCACGGTGGACCACCGGCCCGGCCAGCGGCCCCGGTCGGCTCCGCGGCCCCCCCGCAGCACGGCCAGCATATGGACGATCTCCCGACCGAGGTGGCGGGCCAGGGCCGGCGGGGCCTCGGCCGGCTCCTCGGGCCGCCAGCGCTCGTTCATGGCCGCCCACACCGCCCA
Source organism: uncultured Actinomycetota bacterium (assembly GCA_963803345.1). Taxonomy (GTDB): domain Bacteria; phylum Actinomycetota; class Actinomycetes; order Mycobacteriales; family Micromonosporaceae; genus CAWDLX01. Next base: position 25,679 of record CAWDLX010000018.1, on the reverse strand, counting down.
CGCCGGGTACTCCAGCCCGCGCTGACGGGCCAGGGCCATGCTGCCCCAGGGCCGGCCGTTGAGCTCCATGAACCAGGGCCGGCCCTCGGCGTCGCGCAGCAGCTCGAGCATGAAGATGCCGTGCCAGCCGGCCTCGGCCAGAAAAGCGCGGGCCGGCTCGACCAGATCGGGGTCGACCAAGATTGACCGGCAAGCGCTCGAACCCGAGCCGCGCGGGTTCATCATCCGTACGCGCCGGTGACCGGAGAGCCCGTACAGCTGCCCGCCCGCGGCGAAGCCGAACACGCCCTCGCCCACCCCCTCGATCACCGGCTGCACGAGCACCGGCCCCGTGATCCCGGCCGCGATGCGTTCGATGTCCTCGGGAGTGGCCGCGACCCGACCGGTGGGGCGCTTGAGTTTCCCATCCGCGTAGACGATCGCCGCGGCCGGCTTGACCATCCAGGGCCCGCCGCCGCGGTCATGCGTGCCGCGGTCATGCGTGCCGCGGTCATGCGTGCCGCGGTCATGCGTGCCGCGGTCATGCGTGCCGCGGTCCAGCACGCCGGGGGCGGTGGTCGGCGGCGCCAGCAGGCCGACCTTGTCGGCCAGGGCGAGCTGGAGGCTCTTGTCCAGGCACAGCCGGGCCTGGGCCCCGCGCGGGCCGGCCACCACGGCGTCCGGCGCGAGCTGGTCGCAGATCCAGACGCAGTGGTCGTCCAGGGGCAGTGTGGCCGCGGGCTGCCGCTCGGCGATCAGCTTCGCGACGGCGGCTACACACGCGTCGGCATCGTCCTCTGGCGCCGGGACTCCGATGACCTCGACCGATCGGCTGGCCGCGAGGGCGGGCCGGCGCCCGTCCCGGCTGAACGCCACCACTGTGAACCCGGCGTCGCGCAGGGACCAGGCCGATTCGATACCGGCGAGGGCTTCGGCGAAGCCGACCAGTACCGTGGGCCCAGGGATCAACGCCACCGCTTCACCAGGCCCACGGCGGCCGCCCGGGCCCGCTGATGCGGCGCCGGCTTCGCGCGGGCCGCCGACCGTACGGTCTCCGGGGTGTCGTCGCGGCGCACGCTGAAGCGGGGCTGCAGCCAGGCGTCGGAGCGGGCCACCCGGCGGTCGCTGGTGTAGACCCGGATGTACCTGCGTTTGCGCAGCTCGCCGAGCACGCGCCGGTCATAGAGGCCGAGCGGGCAAGCCACCTGGTCGATCGGGGAGCCGGCCGCCTCGGCGATGCGGTCGCGCGCGGCGCCGAACTCCTCCTCGGTCTGCGCGGCGTCCATGTGCCGCCACGAGCGGTGCCACATGCCGTGCGAGCCCACCGTCATTCCCTGCCGGGCCAGCTCGCGCACGCCGGCCGAGTCGACGCTGCCGGGCTGGTCGAGCCGGCCCCCCAGCACGTAGAAGTCCGCGGTGAGGCCGCGCTCCACCAGGGCGGGCAGCCCGTACTCGACGTTGGAGGCGTTGCCGTCGTCGAAGCTGAGCCGCAGTGACGGCCAGTCCCGCACCTCGTCGAGGATGGCGTGGAACTGATCGACGGAGATCCAGAACCGGTCCTCGCCGGGCTCGAGCTCGCGCCGGGGGGTTCCCACTCCGTGGAAGCAGATGTTCAGGATCGAGCTGGCCATGGTTCCCCTCAACGCTCGCGCCGTCGGCCCGCGGAACTATAGACTCCCGCGACTGTCCAACCGAACGCAAACCGCGGCCGGCGCGGTGTCAGCTTTCTGACGGCGTACGGACCGATTGTGCCGTACCTCTGATGCGGCCGCCCACGCAGGGGGGCGACGCCGCCGGCGGCCACGACGTACGCGCCGCCCAGGTCGACGAAGGGCATGCCGCCAGGTCGTACCGGGCAAACAGGTCGAGCAGGGCGTACCCATTCCGGTGCCGCACCCTCGCGGCGTCACGACGTTGGGGCCGACACTATCCAATGTGGACGTCGGAATGGCCGGCATCGACACGATGAACGGAGAATCGGCGGCGAGCGCTACCGGCTGGGAATGCAGTCGGCCCGAGCCGGTTCGTGTGGGCCGAGCCGGTTCCTGCGAAGTGCGCCACGGCCGAAGATCCGAGCCGGCCCGGACGCCACGAACCGGATGACACGGGCCGTTCGGCACTGCCGGCCGGGCCCACTCCGGGGTACAAACGAAGGGTGATCAGTGTCTTTCTGCTCGACGACCACGAAGTCGTCCGCCGGGGCATCGCCGAACTGCTCGGCCAGGAAGGGGACATCGAGATCATCGGGGAGAGCGGGTCCGCGGTCGAGGCCACGCACCGCATTCCGGCGCTGCGCCCGGATGTCGCCGTGCTCGACGGGCGCCTGCCCGACGGCAGTGGCATCGACGTGTGCCGGGACGTGCGGGCGGTGGACCCCGGCATCAAGGGGCTTATCCTCACCTCGTACGAGGACGACGAGGCGCTCTTCGCCGCGATCATGGCCGGGGCCGCCGGCTATGTGCTCAAGCAGATCCGCGGCACCGACCTGGTTGACGCGGTCCGACGGGTGGCGGCCGGGCAGAGCCTGCTCGACCCCGCGATCACCGCGCGCGTGCTGGAACGGCTGCGCTCCGGCACCGAGCAGCCGGACGAGCTCAAGTGCCTGACCGACCAGGAGCGGCGGATTCTCGAGTACGTCGCGCAGGGCCTGACCAACCACGAGATCGCGCAGAAGATGTTCCTGGCCGACAAGACGGTCAAGAACTACGTGTCGAGCATGCTGGCCAAGCTCGGTCTGGAGCGGCGGACCCAGGCCGCGGTGCTGGCTACGAAGCTGTTGGGTAACTGGCCCCGCTGAGCGATGGCCCTACCAAGAACAGGGGCTGGACGGGTTCGGCAGCTACCACGATGATCGGCGCGTTGGCGCCGTAGCGCAGGAGCAGCTGCGGGCGGGCCTTGGTCACATCACTGGTGGTCACCTGGACGCCGCTGCCGTCATACAGCGGGGAAGTCGAGTAGATCGGCACGCCGACCGAGCGCCAGTAGTCGAAGTCGTCGGCGATCCGCGTGGCCAGCGCGGTGAGTTCCGCCGCCGGATGCCGGGCGTCGACCAGCTCCACACAGACCTCGGCGAACGTGCCGGTGATCCAGGTGTCGAAGGCGGCCGAGGGCACCCGGAATACCCGCACGCGGTTGTCTGGATTATTCAGCTCGAGCCCGGCGTACACATCGGCGAAGTGCTGCTGGGCATACGGCTCGATCCGACCGGCGATCTCGTCGTGCGCATTCTGGTTGGCCGGCTGCGGGGTTCCGAACATGGACGTTGCCGGGGTCGTGCTGGCCACGGACAGCCAGCCGTGCGGACAGTCCCGTCGGCGCCGCGCGAGCCGGATGGCCGCCCGGCTGGGGCGCAACCGGTCATCGCGAGAGCCGACACCACCAGGACCAGCCCACCGAGTCTGGGCATCCCGAGTCTGGGCATCCCGAGTCTGGGCATCGTGGACCTCCTCCCACGTGCTATCCATCGTGCCGCGGCCCGGGCCGGCGTGGGGGGCACCGGCGGTAGGTTTACGCCCTGCGCGCCGTCGGCCAGCCTCTGGCCCGGGCCGAGCTGCGTATCGGCCTAGCCCAGCTGGCCGCGCGCTTCCCGACCCTGGCCCCGGCCGAAGAAGTGTCCGATGTGGACGCACGCGACGACTCGGTGGTGTCCGGACTGCACCGGCTCAGCGTGATTTGCTGAGCCATGCGGGTCCAGGTCGACCGCGAGGTCTGCAACGGCGCCGGGAACTGCGTGCTTACCGTGCCCGAGGTGTTCGATCAGGACGATGACGACGGGCTGGTCACGCTCCTGCCGGCCGAGCCGCCGCCGGCACCACACGCGCTGCTTGGCGATCGCGGCGACCAGCAGTTCGAGAATGTCCTTTGTGGACTCGCCCGGCCGGGCGTCAGTTGTGGCTAGGATGAGGCTTGGTAGAGGGAAGGGTGCATCATCTTGATCGATTTCCTCCGGCTGTACGCGACCGAGGTCGGCGCCCTGATGTCGCCGGGCGAGACCGTGCTGGACATGGGTCGCTACCGTGAGCCGCCCGGTGACGCGAGCCGGCTGGAACGTACGCCGGATGAGCCCGGGGCGGGGGTCGCCTCGGCCGACCGCCTGGTGACCGGCTTCGATCCGCTGGTCGGCGGTATACAGACCGATGCCCGGCGGATCGACTGGTTTCTGGCCGGCAGCAAGGGATCCGGCTCACCGGGCTCGATCGCCGGCCAGTTGTGGCGAGGGGCACAGGGTCGAGGGGCACAGGGTCGAGGGGCACAGGGTCGAGGGGCACAGGGTCGAGCGGCACAGGGTCGAGGGGCACAGGGTCGAGCGGCACAGGGGCGCAGCGAGACGTTCTTCTATGCCGTGACCAACCGGCGCCTGCTGCTGCTGGCCGCGCGTGGAGTCGGTCCCCAGCGCGCGTTCCGGGTCGCGTGGGAGGTTCCACGCTCGGCGGTCGCCGCCGCAGCGCCGCGCGGCCGGCTGCTCCAGGCCGGCCGGGTGGAGGTCGCGTTCACGGACGGATCGACCAAGGCGTGGACGACGGCTACCTTCTCGGCCGCCCGAGCCCGTACCCTGGTCGCGGCATTGACGACGGCACTGACATCAATGGGGTACTGATGCAGCCGGATTTCCTGGTCGACCCGCCGGCACTGGAGACGTTCGCCGCCTCGTCGGTGAACCGCGGTCAGGCCTTCGACGGGTTGCGCGATCAGATGCGCGGGATGGAGCTTGCGCGGAACGCGTTCGGATACATCCCCGGAATCGGGGGGCGGATCTACGACGCGTACGACGAGTTCACCCGCAACGTGGCCGACTCGCTCGCGTCGTGTGCCGAGACGATGATGTCGATCTCCTCCGCCGTACGGAGCGTCGTGCTCGCGTACCAGAGTGCGGACGACGCACCGGCCGAGACGTACACGATCATCGGGTCCGAGCTGGGCAACGCCGACATCCGGGGGGTGAGCTGAGATGGTCGAGGAGAAGGCGAACCGGCTGGAGCAGCAGTTCCGATCGCTGCCTGGCATCGTGCAGTTGGTGCTGCAGGATCCGTACAACTGGATGGACAGCGCACTGCGCTCGGTCACCGGCAAGCCCGACGAGCTGCTGGCCGGGATCCCGGCGTACCTGCAGCTGGCCGACCGGGTCGCCGCGCTCGCCGACGAGCAGGCCAACAACCGTAAGGTGCTCGACGGGCACTGGTCCGGTGACGCGTACCTCGCCCTCAACGACAAGCTGGGCTCGATCGAGGACCAGATCCGTAAATTGGCCGACAACATTCGGCAGGTCCAGCAGCTGCTCCAGTCCGGCGCGGACGCCTGCACCGAGGGCGCGGACACCATCGTCGATATCGTCGAGATGATCATCTCAATCGCGCTCGGCACGCTGATCGTCAACGCCGCGCTGTCGGTGATCACCTTCGGGGCGAGCCTGGCGGCCGAGATCGCCGAGGTGATGGCCGAAGCGGCGATCGCCGTGGCCCGGGTGGCGCACGTCGTGGATCGGGTCGCGCAGATCCTGATGAAGATCGCTGAGATCTTCCAGAAGATCGCCGAAGTGCTCAAGACGATCGAGGAGCTGCTGACCGTCGCCAAGGAGGCGATGGCGGCGACCAGGGAGCTGGGCAAGGGGGCCAGTTTCGGCGTCTGGGCGGCCAGCAAGGCGGGCATCGCGGCGGAGAAGTTCGTCGCCACGCAGGCGGTCAACGCGGTGACCCTGGGCCACTTCCACCCGCCGGGGGCGGCGTCCAACGCGATCCACGGCGTGCGCGACGGTTATGCCGCACTCGACGATGCCAACACCGCCGTGCACTCGGTCGACGGCGCCAACCAGGAGTAGCAGCCTCCCGCTTGGTACCTTCCTGGGGTGGCTGCACGCCTCCTCGGGACGTCCACGTTCACCTAATCCGAAACGAGCCTCTGGCGTCACCCGGATATTTCCGGATATGTCTGGGTGTAGCGTTCGAGGATCGGCCAGATCTGCGCGGATGCGAAGTAAATTGCGTTCTCGTGCAGATCTGGTAGATCTTGGCGGTTGCCGTACTCGCCGTCTTTGAACATGTCGGGTGCGGCGCTCGAAGGTCCGCCAGTTCTGCGATGGTGCGGCATGATCGGCGTCGCCGTAACCAAAGCGACCGCTGGCGGTCGCATCCGTTACGCGAACGTCGATCTTCGCTTGAGGATCCGCCGCATGCATCCGACATATCCGGATATATCGGGGAGCCAAGGCGGTCTACGTAGGGTCAGCGGGTGCGGATCGCGTCGAGGTTTGAGCTGATCCGTTCCAGATCGACCAGGAGCGCGTCCATTCGCCGGGAGAAGCGCTCCATCACGGCGTCGATGTCGCCCACGTCGGTCGGCTCGGCGGCGCGGGCGATGAGCTCGTCGGCCCGGTCCAGGGCGTTGTTTGTCGCCTCGACCAGGTAGCTGCCCAGGGTGACGCGGTCCACCTCGCGCAATACCTCGGGCGTGACCCAGACGTCGACCACCTCGCCGGCGCCGGTCACCGTGACGCTGATGCGTCCGTCTTCGGCACACTTGCCGATGACGGTCCGGGTCGCCATGTCGGCCACCCGGGCCGTCACGGCGGCGATCCGGTCCGGATAGCTCTGGATGGCCTTGTCCAACTCGGATGACGGCCCGTCGGTAGCTGGCCAGGTCATGGGTTCATCTCCCGCCGCGCCTGTTCGACGACGCGCTCCACGTCGTCACGGAGCTCCATCGGCAGCCCGTTCATGAGGCCGGCCTGCGAGCCCACGCGGGCCTGGCCGAGCACCTCGTTGATGGCCGCCACCACTGTCGTACCAAGGGTTTTCGGATCCCGCTCCATCAGGCGGGTGGTCAGATCGATGGAGGTCAGCCGACGGGTGCCGCTCGCGGTCACCCGCACGAGACCGTCCGGCGTGGACACCTCGTAGCTCTGGTCGGCCGCCGCTTGCGTGGCTTCGCGCAGTTGCTGGCCCGCACGCTGCAGGTTGTTCGCGACCCGGTGCAGGTCCTGGCTCAGCCCACCGAGATCTTGTGATCCCGGCCCGTTGTCACTGGTCATGCTCACCTCGATCGACGTGTGAACCAGGGCGCATTGTATGCCAATCAACGGCGGCGTGCGGGGGTGGAGCGCAGCGCATCAACCTTACGGCAAGGCCGTCCATAGTGGGCGAAATCGACTGGCGACCAACAACAGTCCACTTTAGATAATCCACAATGGAACGATGTCGGGCGCCGGTCTTGACCTCGAGGAAGACTTGACAGCGGTATTTATCGTCGAGGACGCGCAAACGGAGGGGGTTGCGACCCACATGGCGGTTCAGAAGTTCCGCAAGAAGCCGGTCGTCATCGAAGCAGTTCAGTGGACCGGCGACAACCAGGAGGAGCTGGCGACGTTCGCCGGCGCCAACTTCGAGACGGTCGACGACAGTCCGGAGTGGACAGCCCGCGTCTTCGACGTGCTGCACGACTCGTGGATCGGCGCCCGTATGGGTGACTGGGTCGTCCGCGGCGTGCGCGGGGAGAACTACCCGGTGCACCAGGAGGTTCTCGACGAGACGTACGACCTCATCGCCGAAAACGGCGGCTGAACGCGGCCGCTACGCGGGCTGGACGACCCCACCCTGCTGCCAGGTGGCCCAGGTGATATTCCAGTCGCCGTACCCGTCCCAGCTCGGCATGTTGCCGCCGCCGGTGCGCCGGTAGGTCGCGACATCGCCGACCTGCGCGAAGTTGAAGTACTTCTCGGCGTCGCCCACATTGAGGTTGGTGCAGCCGTTGGAGGTACTGCGCTGGCCGATGTTGCCACCGTTCCAGCTGGCCGCGTGGATGAACTCGCCGGAGTTGGTGAGCCGGACCGACCAGGGCACCAGCACGTCGTACGCGTCGCCCGGGTCGTGGCCGACCATCCGCTCGACCTTGTCCTTCTCTATCACGACCTTGACGCCGTTGTAGGTCGGGGTGGTCGCCTTGCCCAACGAGACCGGGAAGTCGAAGACCTGTTTGCCGTCGGAGGTGACGACCATCCGCTCGGTGTGGCCGTCGACCGCCGTGATGTTCTTGGCGCCGGTCGACATGTCCAGGGTCAGGCTGTCGTCGTAGACCAACCCCGGCCCGGCCGACTGGCCTTGAACGGCCAGGTCCATGTGGATGGCCGCGTGGGCCGGCCAGAGGTCCTGCAGCCGGTAGTGCGCCTCGAGCGGATAGCCCTTGTAGATGCCGGAGTGCTGGAAGAACCAGGCGCCCTGAACCTCGCTGCCGTTGACGGTGACCTTGGTCGACTCGTTGAACGCGCGCGAGTCGGTGATGGTGGCCGAGAGGTAGGCGATGATCGGCATGCCCACGCCCCAGGTCGAGCCGTCGCCCTGGTAGAGGCGCACGTGCACCGGCGCGCCCGACGGGGTCGGCGTCCCGGTCGGGGAGGGGGATGGCGTACCGCTGCTGGTGGCCCCCGGCGACGGGGACCCGCTGCCGGCGTTCCAGGAGGCGGTCGGTTGTGAGCAGGCGGCGAGCGCGGCGCCGGCCGCGCCCAGCCCGGCCAGCTTGAGGAACATGCGTCGCCCGATGACGGTGTCCCTCATGCCAAACCTCCGGGTCTCACGTCAGCATGCACGGCACGATGCTACCGCGCAGTCGCACGCCGCCCGGCTGGCGCGGACGGACAGCAAGCGGCCGACTACACAGCGTACCCAAATGTCCTATGTGGACGACCAACGAGTCCGCCTGGCGATGACAGCCTGGCCCGGCTCGGGGCGCGCACACCAGTCGCCGGTGATCACTTGAACCTGGTGTGTGTGTGTGTGTGTCGTGGAACACAGTCGCCGTGGCGGCCGCCCGGTCAGGATCCCGTTCGACGCTGACCAGCCGGGCTCGCGGGTCGGCCCCGGTGGCCAGGCAGGCGAGCCCGACCCACATCCGGTCCCGGTCTCGCCGCTCACGCCGGACCCGACCCCGCCGGCCAGCACGGCGCGCGCGCGATCGCCGTGAATAGAAGCCACGGTGGTGCCGGACTCGGCGACGCTGCCCATCAGCGCCGGCAGGAAACTCACGCCGGGCCAACGGATCGAGGCTGGCCACCGGCTCGTCGAGCAGGAGCAGGCGCGGCCGCTCGGGCAGAGCCGGAGCCAGCGCGACGTGGGCCTGCCGGCCACCGGAGAGCGTGCCGACCGCTTCCCCGCCCGCGCGCCCCTCACCGCGATTTAAGCGATCGCTCAAGAGGGATGCTACCCTGCGACCGTGCCCCTCATCGCCGCGTTGAACAGCATCGCCCTGGTGGCGATCGTCCCCATCGGACTGACCCTGCTGCGGGTACCGGGCCGGTCCGCGCTCATCCGCACCTGGGTGGCCGCCGGCGCTCTGGCCGCCATCTCCCTGTGGCTTGCGCGCGGCGGTGTGGCCGTTGCGCTCGCCACGCCGTACGGCCTGGTCGCTGTGCTCCTCGGCCTGCTGGCCGCGCGCTGGATAATCACGGGGGGACTGCGCACACTGCGCGATCTCGCCACCGCCACCGCGCTCGTCGCCCCGACCGTGGCGGCGTCGGCGCTATGGGCCGAGCGGGCCGGCGTGCATCTGTTCGGCTTCTCGTTCACCGTGCTGGCCCTGACGGTCGCGCACTTCCACGCCGCCGGGTTCGCGGCCGCACTGATCGCCGCCCTCAGCGCGGACACGTCCGGGTGGCCGGCCCAGGTCGCGGCGGCCTGCGTGCCGGTCGGGCTCGTGGTGGTGGCGGCCGGCTTCTTCGGCTCCGAATGGGTCGGCGTAATTGGGACGGCCGTGCTCACCGCCGGGCTGTGGCTGATCGCGTGGACCGCGCTGCGGCAACGCCGTGGCGCGGTGGACCGGCTGACCCGTACCCTGTTCGGCATCGCGGCGGTGGTGCCGTTGGCCACCATGGTGCTTGCCCTGGATTGGGCGCTCGGCCGGGCCATCGGCCTGGCCCACCTGAGCGTCACCTGGATGGCCGCGACCCACGGCACCGCCAACCTGCTGGGCTTCGCGGTGTGTGGGCTGCTCGCCTGGCGACGACTGTCTACAAAGGATGGTGTCGATGGCGGACTTTCCCTACGCTGAGGTGGGCGCGACCGAGTTCGACAGGCTGCCGTCGGGCTACCGGCACGTGCGCCGCCACGTTCGCCTGGCGACGTCGGACTTCGCCCGGGTGGGTGACGCGGTCATGCGGTTCGAGCTGCAGCGCCGGGTCGGCCTGCGTCTGGTGGCGACGGCGCAACGAGCCGCGGTCGGGGTCGACGTGACCGGCCGGCTCGCCCTCGGTCCCGTGGGCATCGCTGTGCCCTGCCGCGTGGTCTGGGCGCGTGAGGACGACACCACGATCGGGTTCGGGTACGGCACGCTGACCGGGCATCCGGAGTGCGGCGAGGAGGCGTTCGTGGTCACCCGGGCCACCGACGGCTCGGTTTGGCTGGACATCCGGGCGTTCAGCCGACCGGCGGCCTGGTACGCCAAGCTGGCCGGCCCGGTCGGGCGACTGCTGCAGTCGATCGTGACCGATCGCTACGTGCGGGCGGGGCGCAGTGTCTGACCCGACCCCGCTGTGCGTCCGGGGCCGGATCAGACCGCCTGTCGTGTGCTCCACCCTTGCGGCGTGCCATTGCGTGCCACTGCCACGTCCCGCGCCCGTTTCGTTGCGGTCGTACGGGTGTACGATGGCGAACGTGGGCAACCCGAACCTGCAGCGTGAGGTGACCCGGGCGCGGTCGGCCTACATCGGCGCGCTGCGTCGTCTGGCCGGGGCGATGACGGCGTTCCACCATGCCCAGGTGCCGTTGGATCCCGATGAGCGCGGCCAGCTCGCCGGGTGGACCCGCGAGCACGTCACGGTGATGCGGGCCTGTGCGGAGGCGTGGCCGGCCGTGGTCGAGGCTCGTCGGCTCTACGACGCGTTGCTGCGCGATCTCGGTCGACCGGCGAGCCGTCCGTACGCGTAGCTGGGTTCATGACGCATGGATTGATGGCGTGACACATGGATTGATGGCGTGACGGATGGATTGATGGCGTGACAGATGGATTGATGGCGTGACGCATGGATTGATGGCGAATGTCCGTCGGGCTCGGGGCCGTCGTGGGCGGGTGGGGCAGGTACTGCCAACGGCCCCGGCCGCCGGCTCGGTGAGCGAGCCGGAAGACCCGGCCGGGTCCTGCCGCATCCGCGCGCCCGCCGGCCGACCCCCGCGGTCAGATCCGGTGGTAGCTCCAGCTCACCATCTGCCCATTGTGGAACGGCATGATCCCGTGGAACTGGCGCGGGTCGTTGTCGAAGACGAGCGGGATCCACTCGTGGTCGCTCGGCCACATCGGCAGGCTTGCGAGGTCGCGCCGCCGGACCCACTTCAGCGTGCCCTCCTCGTTCTCCTCGTACGACACACCCGAGTAGCCATCGACCAGGAACATGAAGCAGAGGTAGTCCTTCGGCACGCTGGACCGACCTACCGGCGCCGGCGGGCAGGCGTTCTGCGCCGGGGCCAACGTCACCGCGCTCGAGTCGTTCGACGGGCGCGAGTACCTGCCCGCCGGCCCCGAGGGATTCACCCGGCTCTCGGCCAGCAAGCCGACCATCGCCGCCATCGAGCGCCATCGAGCGCCATCGAGCGCCATCGGTCACCCCTTCGATGAAGGTGTGTGGCTCGAAGCCCGCGGCGGCGTCCCCACGATCAAGTCGAGCCGGGCCGGCGCCGAGCGGTTCGTCCAGGGTGAGGGCCGCTCCGGCGGCTGACCGGGTCGTCGGCGCCACCTTGGCGCTGGCACCGCGGGATGAGACGCTGGATAGACACCACCGATGTCGGCGACCACCGATGGGGCATGACGTGTCCGAGCCATCCTCGGCTGTCCTGAGACGACAGAACGATCCCGCGATCCACGAGCTCATCCGCGCGATGTCGGCCTCACACCTGCGGGCGCAGCGTCTGGACGATCTGAGCACCGCCCTGTCGGTCGCGGTCGCGGCGGCGGGCTTCGCCGGTGCGTTCATCACCAGCGCGGCCAACGCGATCACCGCCGTCGGGGCGCTGTGGGCGCTGGCCTACTCGATGGGCCTGGCCACCTGGACCGGCGCTGAACTGCGCCGGGCCGCGACGATTCAGGAGATGCTCGACGTGGACCTCTATGGTCTGGAGTGGAACTACGTGATCGCAGACCACCCGGTCGGCGCGGCCGAGATCAGCCGCTTGAATGCGCGCTTTACGGGTCGCGATGACATGGTCCACGACTACTACGAGATTCCCGACTTCCCCAACCCGTACGATGTCGTCGCCTGTCAGATGATGAATCTGGGTTGGGGGGCCCGGGTTCGGCTACGGTTCGCCTATACCATTCTGGCTGCTCTGCTCGCGTGGGCGGTGGCCGGCGCGGTCATCGGAGTGGTCACGAACGCGACGGTCGCCCAGCTTCTCCTGGGCCTTTACGTTCCCTCACTCGGCGGCCTCATGCTCGGCCTGGACATGTTCGGTCGGCAGCGTGATGTCGTCAACGAGCGCCAGCGGGTGCTGCATTACGTCCGTTCATACATGACAAACGTGCGTTCTGGCGGGCCCGCGCGGCCGGATGGGCGCCTGCACGTGCTGACCCGGCAGGTGCAGGATGCGATCTTTCTGACCAGGGTGTCGTGCCCCCGAGTGCCGAACTGGTTCTTTCTCCGCTTCCGCGACACCGATCGGCGGGACTTCCAGGCCGACATGAAGCAGCTCCAGTCGTTGATCCACCCGGCGGACGCGCCGCTCAACTGAGAGCAATTTCAAGATTTGTGGACCCGTCTTGGCCAACGCGACATTGTGCTGAACTATTCATCGGCCGGATGTTTCGGTCGCGCACGTCGATCCGATATAGTCCAGGCTCAGGTTTCTGCACGCTGAGGAATGGTTACCGTGGCGGAGGCAGTTCTCGATCGCGAGCAACTCGACGACCTGCTCGAAGTGTTGCTGCAGGTTCCGCAGTTGGGCGACTCTGATCAGCGCGACGAGACGGTGCCGGAGCTCGAGCGGCTCCTACGTCGACCGCTGGCGGCACTGCGCTTCACCGAGAGTCGGCACGACCTCGCGGCCCTGGTCAATGCGTGTTCGGCCTGCTCGGGTGGCCTGCGGACATTGGCGGAGCTGCTTTACCAGCGCTACCCCGGGGAGGCCACCGCCCGCCTCAGGGGGCTCACCGACCGGATGGCGGGCGATACCCTCCTCTCGCCCGGCGACCGGGACGCGCTGAGCGGATACCTGGCCGGCATTCCGATCGGGCAGATCGCCGACGCGGTCACCGATCTGGTTGACGGGGGTGCCCTGCTCTCGCTGGAGCTGTGGCGCGATCTTCCTGCCGCGATCCGCATGCTCGAGCGGCTGCCAGGCCCGGACGACGGCATTCCCCAGCTGCTGACGTTCGCCGATCGGCTGGTCCATCTGGTCGGGGCGCCGAAAGCGGCAGATCTACGCGGCTGGATGGAGACGGTCGCCGGCGGCCTCGGGGTGGACCGGGCCGCGCTCGGAGCGCTGCAAGGCCCCGGGGATGCCGGCACGTTCGACGGGGCCACGACCACGGCCCCGCGGCAGCGACGGTCGGACGAGTCGGGTTTGATCTGGGGTGGCGTGCCCATCCGCAACCGCAACTTCAGCGGCCGGGTGGTGCTGCTCGAGCGGCTGGGAGAGGCGCTGCGGACCAACTCGACCGCGTCGGTGCTGCCGCAGGCCCTGCACGGCATGGGTGGTGTCGGCAAGACACAGCTGGTCATCGAGTATGTCTACCGCCATCTCAACGACTACGACCTCGTCTGGTGGATCGCGGCCGAGCAGCCCTCGTCGGTGCTCGCCTCCTTGACCCAGCTGGCTGAGCGGCTGGGCCTGGCCACGTCGGAGGAGCGCCAGCAGACCGCGCGCACGGTGCTCGACGCGTTGGCCAGTACGGAGTTGAGCTGGCTGCTCGTCTACGACAACGCCGACGACCCGACCGTGCTCGAGCAGTATGTACCGACCACCGGCGGCCATGTCGTCCTGACCACGCGCAACCACGAGTGGTCCCGGGTCGGGCAGGCCATCGAGGTGGACGTGTTCGAACGGTCGGAGAGCATCGAGCTACTCCAGCGCCGCACCCACGACGGCCCGCCCGGCAACCGCATCTCGACCGCGGAGGCCGATGAGCTGGCCGACAAGCTCGGCGACCTGCCCCTGGCGCTGGAGCAGGCGGCCGCCTGGTACCTGGCCACCGCCATGCCGATCAAGGAGTACATCGAGCTGCTCGATAGCCACATGAAGGAGCTGCTGTCGGAGGGAACACCGGCCAACTATCCGACGTCGGTGGCCGCGTTCGTCACGTTCGCCGTCGAGCAGCTGAGGGCGACCGCCCCCGAGGCGGCCCAGCTGTTCGAGCTCTTCGCCTACCTTGGCGGTGAGCCGGTGCCGGTCGCTCTGTTGCGACGCGGCAGCGATGCCGATGTGTCCGAACCACTGCGCACCATGCTCGCCTCATCGATCCCGACCAACCGCACAGTCCGTGATCTCAACCGGTACGGGCTGGCCAAGGTCGACCCGCTGCAGCGGGTGCAGGTACACCGTCTCGTGCAGCGGGTGCTGCGCGACAGCCTTTCGCCGGAGCTGGCCGAGCGCACGCTGCACAACGCGCAACAGCTGCTGGCCAAGGCGAATCCGGGGGACCCGGACGAGAACCTCGAGCTGCAGGCTCAGTGGGACATGGGCCCGCACATCGACCCGGCCCAGATGATCAACGCAACCGACTTCCGGGTGCGGCAGATCGTGCGCCACCACGCCCGCTACCTCTACATCACCGGTGACTACGAGAACAGCCTCGCGCTCTCCCGACGGGCGGTCGACGTTCGGGAGAAGAACACCACCGATCCGCAGCTGGGGCCCGACGGCGAACAGACCCTGATCGCCCAGGCCCAGGTCGCCAACGCGCTGCGGGTGCTGGGCCGCAGCGAGCAGGCCGCCGAGATGGCCCGCCAGGCCTACGACCGCCTGCACGCCTCGCTCGGTGCGGACCACGAGACCACGCTGATCACCGGCAACCAGGTCGGCGCCGACCTGCGGATCGCGGGGAAATACCAGGAGGCGCTCGCGTTCGACCTCGAGTCGTACGAGCGGCACCGGCGCCGGTTCGGCCCGGCCGACCCGTACACACTGCGCGCTCGGGCCAACCTCGCCGTGGACTATCGCATGATCGGCAACTTCGCCGAGGCGTACGTGCATGACCAGGAGGTCGCCAACCACTGGGAGGACGTGGGGGCGAACGACCCGAGGGCGTTGGCCGCGTACATCAACGTGGCCCGCAACCTCTACGGCATGGGTGCCTACGGCCGGGGTCTCGAGCTGCTCGATCAATGGCGCGGCACGCTGCAGGACCGGCTGGGGCTGGGGCACAGCCAGGTGCTGCTGTCGGGCCGCACCCACGCGATCCTGTTGCGCAAGCTCGGCCGGGTGGCCGCGGCCGCCGCGATCATGCGTGAGAACTACGAGCGCGTGCTGCGCCGGTTCGGCCCCAGCCACGAGTTTGGTGTCGCCGCCACGGTCAGCCTGGCCAACATGTTGCGCGAGGTCGGGGAGCTCGACGATGCGCTCAAGCTGATCAGGGACGCCCTTGACCGCTACACCGAGTACTTCGGAGCGCGCAACCCGCTCACACTGGTGGCCCGCGTCAACGAGGCCATTATCCGGCGGGCGCGGGGCGAGCCGGTGCAGGCCCGGGAGTCCGACGAGGCGTCCTTCACCGCATTGACTGAGGTGCTCGGCCCCGACCACCCGTACACGGTCTGCGCCGGGGTGAGCCTCGCGACCGACCTCGCCCGGATGGCCGAACACCGCGCCGCCGCCGATCTGTCGCGTGACATGTTGGAGCGCGGTCGGGGCGCCGCCGAGGACGGGGCTGAGGCCCGTGAGGGCAAGAGCCACCCGTACCTGCTGATGCGGACGATCAACCTGTCGTACGACCTACGGGCGATCGGCGAGCGCCGCGACGCGGACTCGCTCTACGCGGCCGCCCTCTCGGATTTGCGGGACGTCCTCGGCCCGGGCCACCCCGACGTGGTGGCCGCCGAGGCCAACGAGCGCCTGGAGGGCGACATCGAGGCGCCGCCGACCTGATCGCGGTCAGCTCGCTCCGTTGCGGGCCAGCCATCGTTCGCGGGTCCGGGCCAGGGCCTGCTCCGCCTCGGCCGCGACGGCAGCCGGCACCGCCTCGCTGAGCAGGGTATCGGTCGTGCGCCGCAGCGCGGCGGCCAGCTCGGCCCCGCCCGGCGTCAGCGCACCGGACTCTTCCACGGCGCGGAGCCCGCGGTCGACCTGAAGCCGGGCTTCGGCGAACTGAGCCTGGGCTGTGACCGCGATCGCGTCGACCTCGCGGAGCGCACGCCAGGTGTCGGCCACCCCGACGAAGGCGTAGACGCCCTGCAGCAGACCGGCCAACGGCCGCGGGTCCACGCGCCACGGCGCGAAGAAGCGCCGCCGATCAGCCGGATCACTCAATGGTACGAGGTCGAGAATGGCGCTCAGCTTCGAGTGCTGGAACTCATGCACCAGCGTCACCGCGAAGTCGGCCGCCGTCGGCGGTCGGGTCAGCCCGAATACGCCGAACGCATGACGAAGCGTGGCGCTACGAGCGGAGCCGTCGTCGCCCCGCGCCAGCGGTACGAGCGTGCGCAGTCCAGTCGCCAGCTCAGTCGCCCGGTCGGGCAGCCGCTCGACCAGCAGAGCCCAGGCGTCGGCGAACAACCGACGCCAACCGTCCACTTCGGAGGCCGGCAGCCGCGGGGCCGGTGGGGCGTGGTGGCCGTGGCGGTACGGGTCGAGATCGTCCAGACCGAGCCGGACCAGCGGGTTCTGCCCGAGCAGGTGCCGCACCGATTGCCAGTCGGGGTGGTCGTCCCCGACGGCGATCACTTCACGTCCAGAGTGGACAGTCAGCCGTCCGTTCTGAGCGACGAGGCGGGAGGTCGCGTCGGACGGCACGGTCGCGGCGCCGCACCCGGGCACGGCCACGACCCCGCGCCGGACCGTGACCTCCGCGTCGGCGTCGACCCCGGCCGCCGCCGCCGCGACCACCGCCAGCGCGGCGAGGTGGCCGAAGTCGCTCGGTTCGCCGGCCCCGGTGAGCACGGCCCGGTTCACGATGGCGGCCCACGCCCCGACCAGCGGGGCCCCAAGAACCTCACGAACGGCGGCCGGATCGCGTTGACGCGACCGCTCCATCACATCGACGAGCTCGTCCCGTTGGGCGGCCGCGCCCGGCCAGTGGCTCAGCACGTTGCCGATCAGCTGCAGATGCTTGCTGAGCTGAGCCGCCCGAAGCACCTCGATCGCCACTGGCCCCCCGCCGCCGGCGGCGAGCCGCCCGAACACGATGGGGTCGAGCGTGTGGGTCGGCGTCACGATGGCGCCGTCGTCAATCGCATGACATGCGCCTCGACCCGCTCCCGGATGTGCCCGATGAGGACCTTCATGTCCTCGCAGTACACCGACCGGTTGCGGAAGCCGAGGCGGGGCGCGTAGCGATGGGCGTAGTGCCCTCCGCCGCAGACCCGACGGATCGGGCAGTTCTGACAGCGCACGGGCAGGGCGCGGGTTCCGATCTGCCGAGCGATCACCCGGGTCGGCCAGGGCAATGTCCAGATCATCGTTCCGGATGTCCAGACCCGTCGCGCACGCGCCCTGGTATGCCGTCTTCAGGGCGTCGATCTGTTCGATCGCGCCGTCTGACTCGACCACGAGGACGGCGGCTGGACTCAGCCCCACCTGCTCAGACCGGCTCGATCCACCGATGAGAAGACTGATGATGTCGTCGAAAAGCCGGATCGGCACCGCGTCCCTTGTGCGGTACCAACGGTCGAAGACAGCGATCAACCAGTCGGCGAGCGGGGTCGCCGATCCGGTCCGGCGTTGGGGCGGGTGCTGCCAATTGGCGTGAGGCAGCAGAAAGTCGATGCTCGGCGGCTCGAACGCTGCCAACTGCTCGTAGCAGGCGAGTGGATCGGAGTCGGGCGAGACCACGCTCAGGATCCCGGCGTAGAACTCACGGTTCTCCATCTGCCGCAACAGATCCAGGGCCGCTTCGACCGCCGCGAAGCTGCCTCGGCCGCCGACCCGGGGTCGGTGCCGATCGTGGACAATGGCCGGACCGTCGACGCTGACCCCCACCGATATCCGGTGCTCCCGCAGGGTCTGCATCATCGACGGGCTGAGCAGGACACCGTTGGTCTGGACACCGATCTCCACCTGACACTCGCCCGGTATCTGGGCGCGGATGTCGGCGGCCAGGCAGCCCAGCCGCGAGGCGCCGAACAGCAGCGGCTCGCCGCCGTGCAGGATGACCCGGACGTGGACGAGCCGATGGGTGCGCACGTGCTGTGCCAACCGGGTGACCGCCGCCTGCCAGACTTCGTCAGACATCGCCGACGGACGGTGCTTCCAGCTCTGGTCGGCCTGCTCGTAGACGTAGCAGTAATCGCAGGCCAGGTTGCAGCGTTGATACACCTTCAGGACGAGATCGTGGATCGGCGTCGGCCGCCAACCGTCCTCACGCAACTGTCCAATGTCGAGCGTCTCGTACGGCCATGGAGCGGCCCGCCTCTGGGCGGCCCGGATGGTCGTCGCATTGACCACGGGCCGGGTGGCAAGGGCTGGCGCCGCAGTCGGTTCGCCGGTGAGGAGCAGGCGCTCATGCAGCATAGGACTGAAAAGCCGAGATGACCCCGTCCGGGTCGTCCAGGCTCGCGAGCAGGCGCTGGAGGGACCGCGCCAGAACGGAATCGTCAGAGCTTGTCAGCCGATGCAACGGTAACTCGGAGACATCCACCAGTGGAGCCCAGTGCGAACCACCGGCTCCTACCGGCCCGGATGAGGCTTCCACCGATCGACCCTCCCTGCCCATGCACGGGCCCGTTTCGCCGTAAGACCTTTGGCCAGACAATTCGAAAAGGACCCCGTAGCGCACCATGTGGATACCTGGCTGGCGCCTGGTTCCGAGAACGTTGGTCATCATGCCGGATTGCGCCAAGATATGCGGGAACTTGGCAAAACTTGGCGAAGCTTTACGGCTCCCGATTTACGTCGTCAGGCTGATGACGCAGTCGAGCTGATGTGACGCCGTCAGTTCGACGGCGGCTCGATACCGATCTCAATTCGCAGTCCGCTGGCCACCTGCGTCACCGTCGGGTGGTCGGCGCCGAGGCTGCGACGCAGCCGGCCGAGAGTGGTCTTGAGCAAGGTGTCGGCCTGCTCGACCGCGCCGGTCGCCCGCAGGTCGAGGCTGAGGTTGGCCGCTGCGACCAGCACCTCCGGGTGGGCGGCCCCATGGGAAACCGCGGCCGCCCGATGTGCCTCCTCCGACAGGCTGCGGGCGCGGGCATGGTCGCCGGCCGCGGCCGCGTCGGCGGCCAGGCCGACTGTCGCGGCGACGGTGTACGGGTGGGTGTCACCCAGCGCTGACCGCAGTCCATCCCGGGCCACACTGTCAGCCTGCCGGGCCTCGCCCCGCGCCCCCTGCGCGCGCAGGATGGCCGCCAGATTGACCGCCGCGGCCAGACTTAGCGGGTTCTGCGGTCCGAACATCCGGCGGTACGTGTTGACGGCGTCGCGGGCCAGCGGATACGCGTGGTGGGGCTGACCGGATTGGCGGAGGTAGTTGGCGTAGCTCATGGTCACCACGACGGTGTGTTCATGGTCGGGACCGAAGAGCTCGATGGATCCGTAGTACTGGTTGCGGAACATCTCGATCGCGCTTGGCAGGTCGCCCAGGCCGCCCAGAGCCAGGGCGACCGTGCGGGCGGCGCGCAACGCGGCCAATCGGCTGGGTTCGATGGTGACACCGCTGCGAAGGTACGGCTGCTGCAGTTCGAGCGCCTCCCGGTAGCGCCCGAGCCCATACAGGTCCTCGGCGAGCGCGTTGATCGCGAGCAATGTCGTGACGTGCTCCTCGCCCAGGGTCGCCCGGTGCCGGTTGACCTCCTCGCGGTCCATCAGCTCGGCCGCGGCGAAGTTGCCAACCAGGCGCAGGCTCACCGCGACGTTGTGGTGGCTGCTGGCGGTCAGCCGGTCGCCCTCGCCGCGCAGCTGTGTGTAGCGCCGATGGGTCTCCTGGTCCAGCCGCAGGGCTTCGGCGTACCGGCCGGCGATGCGGAGGTCAGCCGCATGGCTGGTGGCCATAGCCAGGGTGTACGGGTGGTCGTCGCCAAAGCGCGGGTCGTCGCTCAGGCGCCGCATCGCTTGCATGGTGAGATCGCGCGACTGGTCGAACTGGCCGGCTGCCCGCAGCGCGTTGGCCCACTCGCGGGTCGCCAACAGCACCAGGTCATGACCGGGCCCGAGGAACGCCTCGTCCCGCCAGGTGGTGACCGCTGCCTCACCGAGGCTGCACGCCCCGACCAGGTCGCCGGTCTGATAGCGGTAGCGGATCTGGTTGAGCACGGTGGCGTGGGCGGCCGGCGTCCGGGCCGAGACGAGGCCGGCCGGCGTGACGTGGGCGGCGATCTCCTTGTGCATGTCGAGCGTGGCCAGGTCGTCCGGCCAGCCGGGGTCGGCGGCCGCGAGGATCTCGTGGACGTTGTGCTGGGCCCGAGCCAGGGCGTCGGCCGACAGCACGTCACGCAGCGCCAACCGGGTCAAGGGCTGCACCTCGATGCGGGTCTGGCCCCGCAGGCTGGCCAGGCCGTAACGGGTGATCGCTGCGACCGCCTTGGCCAGCTCGATCGGGTTGCCGAAGGTGCGGGACAGCGGTGCCGAGACGTTGCCGGACCGGCCGTCGCGGAGCAGAGTCGTCGAGACGGGCTCGGAGCCGAACCAGGCGAACAGCTCGAAGACCTGCCGGGCGGCCGGGTTCGCGGCCAGCTGACCCAACGCGAGCTGGAGGGAGGCGCTGACCGTCTGCGGATAGTGGGGTGGTTGCCCGGACGACAACAGGCCCGACGAGGGCTGCGCGAGTTCAGCCAGCAGATCGCTCCAGGACCGCCGGGTGGCGGTGCGCAGGGCGACGATCTGTTCCAGGGCGAGCGGCAGATGCCCGAGGGCGCCCAGCACCTCCTCGGCCTGCCTCGCGGACAGCTCGCTGTCCCGCTCGCGCAGGAACTGGATCGCCTCGGCGTGATCGAAGTCAGGCACGCGCAACGGAGTCCGCGAGCTGTCGTTGGCGATGCTCGGGTCACGGGTGGTCACGATGACATCGCCGCCGCGGCTGGGCACGAGATCACGGATGTCGGGGTCAGCCACGCCGTCGAAGACGAGCAGATAGCGGCCGTCCGACGAATCGAGGCGGCTGAGCAGATCCGCGATCGTCTGGTCGGCGCTGCGATGGATCGGCACCTGCAGTCGTTCGGCCAGGGTCACCAGGGACGTCCGCGCCTGGTCGACCGAATCGGCCAGGACCCACCAGATCACGGGGTAGTAGTCCTTGAATCGGTGGACGTACTCGCAGGCCAGCTGGGTCTTGCCGCAGCCGCCGACGCCCTGCACGACCAACGGGTGGTTGGGGAAGGTGAGCAGCCCGTCCTGCAAGGCGTCGAGGAGGAGTTCGCGACCGACGAAGGACAGGTTGCGGTCGGGCAGGCCTCCGATGATCTGTCCGTTGGGCGTCGTGGCCAGGCCGGTCGAGACCTGCCAGGTCATCTCCGGCATGGATATCCGTGGCAGAGGTGGACCGGGCGTCCCGGCGTCGCGGTCTTCGGCGGTCTCCAGCGCGGCCAGTGGCGCTGCGACGGCGGTCGTCGTCGCAGCGCCACTGGCGCCCGGGCTGGAAGGGCGCGGATCCTTGGCCGCCCGGGCGGCGAGCCACAGCGTGTGGAAGTTGCGGACCAATGTCGGCAGGTCGTGCTGGTCGACCGACTCCCGGGCCAGCACGACGATGATCGAGTAGATCTTGCCCCAACCCGGCAGCGAGTCGCCGCGTAGCGCCGAGCTGACGGTTTCGTGAGACACCGTTTCGCGAAGATTGCGATCTTGGCGGATCCCCTGACTGATCACGCGCGCCCCAGGTTGACCGGCCAGGTCATAGAGCGCGTGCAGCGCTTCGGCGAAGTCGCGCGATGGCCCTGGCGACAGTTGATCTAAACCAGGTAGTGCGATAGCCACCAGTGGACTCCGAGGCAAGCCTAATTGTGTCAAGCATTGTCAGATCTCAGGATTGCACGGATCCTATCTGTCAAACAACCATGAATGTCCGCCCGGGTCGTCCGGGTCGTCCAATGCCCTGAATAGGCGACGGGCCGCCCCACGGCCGCCCCCGGCGTTCTCGTCGCACGGTTTCGCTCCGGCTGGCCGGTGTGGCCAGAGGGAAGTTCGTATCGTAGCAGGAGAGATCCGTGGCCAATTTTTGGCCAAAGTCGCGACACGCTGTATTGGATCGTGAGAGCCGATCAATTCACCCCGGTGATTGCCGCCCGGTTGCCCGCAAAAGGCGCACAACCGTCGATTGCCGCGTTCGGGCTGTCGACAATTTCTGTCGGGCTGGCCGGGTCGCCGCGTCAGCCGCCGACCGGGGTCTGGCCCGGATTCGGTTGCCGCGGCCACCAGGCCAGCCCGGCCACGTGCCGGTCCGTTCGGCGTGACCTGGCCACACTCATCTCGCTCGCGGAGTAGGCGTTATCAACGTGTGGCGCGCCAGCCGGGATGTCGCTGGACCGGCCCAACTCCACCAGCAGTTCCCGCGCCGCGTAGGCGGCCAGTCGGTAGAACCACCACCGCCGGTCCACGCCCAGGTCGATGAAGGCCGTGTGGTTGAGGCCATGCGCCACCAGCGACAGAAGATACTGACAGCGAAATGATTCTTTGGTGTAACCGTCCAGCAGTGTGCTGGCCGGCCGGTAGACGGCGCGGAGGGTCTGGACCGCCAGCTCGGGGAGTTGGCCCGACGGCTCCAGATCGGGTCGCACGAATGCTTCGAGCAGGTAGACCTGCTGCACCTCCGGCAGGTCGGGCAGAAGACGACCCGTCGCCGACAGCAGCATCATCACGAGGTCGCGGCCGAGCTGACCGGCTGATGAGTACGTGGCCAGGTCGACCAACACGAACGTGTCAAGCCGGTCGATGTTTCCGGGTTGCATGATCGCGTTCGCGCCGTGCAGGTCCCCGTGCACCCGGCCGCTCAGGATGTCCAGCCGCTCGGTCGCCAGCAGCGAGTCCGGTGCCAGCAGCCGCAACGGGTTCGGCACGGGCGGGCCGCCGTTCGTGCGCAGCCAGGGTGACCGGGCGGCCGGGCCTGCGCTGACATGGCTCTGAACCGAGCCGACGTTGTCGACCTCGGCGGCGAGGAAATCGGCCACGGTCGTCGGCGTCACGGCGAAGTCGGGGTTCCAGTCCTCGATCAGCGACTGCCCCACGAGTTCGCAGGCCACCGGGATCTGGTGGATCGGCAGATCGCCCATCGGTCGCCACGTGATGCTCCGCCCGGCCAGCCCTTGAAAAGTCACCATGCCACCGGACGGGAGCAGCAACGGATCATAGATCTGCTCGACCAGGTGCCGACGGAAGGTGACCGGCGTCTCGTCGAGGGCCCGCAGGTGTGCCTCGGACTCGTCGCGGTCGCCGGGCGAAAGGATCTTGACGACGAGAAAGCGGACCGCGCTGGAGCGTTCCTTCACGTAGAGCCCGGCGAGCGTGGCGCCGGTGTGGCCCGCTCGGCGCCAGCGTCGAGCCGGAACAATGATGTCCCGCAGATTCGCCTTGGCCCAACGAATGAGATTCTCGGCCGCTTCCGCGTCACCAAGATGACCGGTGAGTTCCTCGACAGTGGCGTGCACGGCAGCCCCTTCTATTGTTGGCGGAACGGGGCTGCGCCGCGTGCTGGCCGCATTCCGCGTCGATCCCGGTCCGATGCATCCACCGTAGGTCACCACGCCGACCAGCGACTTCAGGCGACGTCATATGGTGTCAGGCGCCGTCGACTTTCGCCTTTGGGCACCGCGATAGGCCGCTAATTGGCCACGCTCATGCGACATTGTCCAGAGTGGACAGCGTTAATGCGAGCTCAATGAAAAGCACGTGAATAGCGTGGGACCGGACGGGTCAGCTGTCAGTCCGCCGATCTACTGTGGACCGGCCAGCGCGTCGGGAAAGGCGCCGAGGTGGATGGCGAGAGTGGCGTGGGCCGGTGGGGCTGGCCGAAGACGTACGGCAGGAGCAGTCGTGGCGCGGTTACGGCGATCGCTATCGCCACCACCGTCACGCCGTCGCGGGCGGTCACCACGGTGTAGACCACGGTGTAGTCGCGCAGGGTGGTCGCCGGTCGTTGCCGAGCGAGGCTGACCACCTCGTGATCCGCTGCGCTGATCAGGTCAGCCCGGTAGGCGACCCCGCACCACTCCACTGTGGACGCAGCCCCCATCGGGCCCGCGGATGCTATCCAGTCTTTGACGGAGTGTGCGAACCGCGCCTCGCACGACTTGCAGCACCAACGGCCGGCGCGGATCGGCCACCCGCCGCCGCAGCAGCAGCGCGGGCAGACGAAGCCGTCGGGCCACCGCAGCCACCGCAGGTAGTCAAGACAGTCCTCATCGGACGGGAACCAGGACAGGAACTCCCCAGTGGACCGTAGGAAGTCCAGGCCAGGCATCGGTCGCTGGGTTTCGGGCATCACGGATAAATCCTACAAAGGATTCCCCCTGTCCGATGCCGACGACCCAGGGTGTCTACTGTGGAGCCCCGGCGGTCCCAGCCGTCACACCGGTCGCCGTGATCGGGATTGCCTGGCCGTGCGGGGCGCTGGCCCGCATATCGGGCGGCATGGCCACCGGCAGATGGTTGGTGTCGCCCGGCATTGTGATGATGACCTCGCGCAGCGCGTACGCGTCCTGGTAACCGGTCCCTGTCCCGAGCGCGAACGACGCCCCTCGGCCGGGTGAAAGGATGACTGGGACGCGGCCCGGGTCCGAGTGCGTGTTGAGCGACCCATGAGTGACCGTGAACGCGACGTTCACAACCGGCGGTCCGGACTCGGACAGGTACCCGTTCACGCCGGTGATGGCGGGGTACCCGATCAGCTCGCACGGCCCGGACGATTCGTTGATGAAGGAGATCACGACCCACGGCTGCGAGGCGACCGATCCGGTGCCGGTGACCTGCAGGATGACGTTGTCGACGGTGCAGGGCCGTGCGCTGGGCGCCGGTAGGACGACGTTTGGCGCGGCCGGAGTCTCGCGGCGGGCGCCGATGAGGTGCCAGTCGGCGACCACCGGCGCCGCCACCGCGACCAACGCGACCGCGAGCAGGGACAGACCGGCGCCGCGGGCCCGGCGGCGGCGGCGGGCCTTGACCCGCACCGGGGCCAGACCGGCCGGCCGGATTCGGGGCAGGTGTTCCTCCCGGAACTCGGCAAAGACCGTCGTCAGCGTGTCGTCGTCAGGCATGCGCGTCCTCCGCTCCGCGCTCGGCGAGCAGATTGGCCAGTGCGTTGCGACCGCGGTGTAGCCAGACCCGCACGGTGCTCTCGGCCACGCCCTCCTGTTCGGCGATCTCCCGGGTGGCCAGGCCGGCCAGGTAGTGCAGGACGACCGCCCGCCGGTGCGCTTCCGGCAGCCGGGCCAGCGCGGCGGTGAGCGCGACTCGGTCGGTGCTCGGGCCGGGTACCGACTCCTCGCGGTACGGCTGGGCGACATGTGACCCCGTGCGCAGTCGACGCCACCGGCTGGTGGCCAGGTTCCACGCCACACGTCGTAACCAGGCCACCGGGTCCTCGTAGCGGCTGATCCGGTGCCATCGCGGCAAGGCCCGGCAGAACGCCTCCTGCACGATGTCCTGCGCCGCCGGCAG
>CAWDLX010000017.1:0-189361 GCA_963803345.1 uncultured Actinomycetota bacterium | reverse complement strand
TCCAGGAGTGGACCCGCAAGGCGATCGCACAGCTGGGTCAGCTCACCCAGCTCGGCCTGGTCGGCGCGATGTATTACACCGCCACCAACCACCTTAACTTCGGCCTCGTCAACAACGGCGCGCTCACCCCCCAAGGCACCGTGTTCCGCGACGCGCTCGTCGCGGCCACGAGTGGCCAGGGCAGCCCGCCACCGGGCGGGGCGACCCCGACCGCCATGCCCAGCGCGACCGCCGACCCGCCAGCGCCCGGCGCGACTGCGCCCGCCCCAGCCACCGGACAGGGACCCGCCAGTGGGCCCGCCACCGGCACCATGCCAGCAGCCACCCGTCCCGCGCCGATGCCGACTGCAGCTCCGCCCACGGCCGCCGGTGCGGACGTCCACATTGGATTCGAGTCCGGTATCGAGAGCTGGGGCGAGTACTGGGGGTACGACAAGCTCACGCTCTCCCGGACCACGGCCGTGCACGCCGACGGCGCCTACGCATTGAAGCTGCAGGCCAGCGACACCGGCTACATGGCCGCTGGCACCCAGGCGCGACTCGCCGGCCTGCGGGCCGGCGCCAGCATCACGTTCCACGTGTATGCCAGTGGCGCCGGCAGCGTCCGCCCATTCGTGATGGACAATGGTTACGTCGTCCACTTCCCGCAGAACGAGACCGCGCTGCCCGGTGCCGGCGGATGGTTGACCCTGACATTCAGCGTGCCGGCCGGGGTGAGTGTGCACGCGATCGGCTTGCAGCTCAACGCCGCGAGCGCCAGCGACGTGGGTCGCCTTGGACGAGCTGGCCTGGCCGTCCTGACCCGCCGCTCGGGCGCCGCTCGGGCGCCGCCGACGTCCCGGTGCGTGGTTTCGTCCAATGAGGCCGACCGTCAGCGGGCTCAGGGCAGAGCGCGCCACGGCTGAGACCGCGCAACCGAATGCGGCCACCGCGACGGCGGCGCGGGCCAGGTGGAAGCGGCGCCATGTCGTTCGTAGCCGCTCCGCGTCGGCGGGCACCTCGACCTTGCGGGCGCCGCCGGAATCGACTGTTGATCGGTTCGGCGAACACCAACGAGCTCGCCACGATGGCCACGAACAGCCCGGCCGACACCAGCGCCAGCATCCTCGCCACGCCACTGACCGCGAGGCCGAACCCCACCGCTGAGCCGGCGGACAGCAGGCACAGAATGGGCTGCATCGGATCAGCCCGTCGAATTGATCGCCGGAAGTCGATCGAATAGTCAGCCAGCGACAGCTCGCGCCACACCCAGACCCGTTCGACCGCGACGAAGCTCGCACCACCGGTGATCAGCCCACCTGTGGTAACCATGAGGACCATCCATGTGCGCATGTCGCACACACCACCAGCCCGTCCGGGCGCGAGCCGCCGCCATCGTGGAGTCAGCCTACGGCGCCGGCGGCCACCCACCCGTCAGCCGAACGCTGTCATGCGAATACCTGACGACTGAACGTCAGGAAGAAGACGAGAAACAGCGGGGACCGGTGGGTTCGTCTTCGCGGCCGGCTTGAACGTCGAAGGGACTGTGAAGTCGGTGTGTCCTGGCATACGCGACCGCGCGCCCGCCTCGACCCGGGCCGGATCGCCCCCGGCCGCCTCGATGGTCAGCAGGCCGAGAGTATGCAACCGTTGGTAGTGGACGCGGCGTACCCGGATCAGGGCCACGCAGCCGAGGTAGATGAGGAGCAGGACCGGCACCGCGTTCTCCATGGTGGTTCCGCCGAGCCCGGCCATGATTGTCACCGTCGTGCCGGCGACGATCGCGAGCGTGACGGCGGCCGCGGCGGCGCCCGCGCGCACGACCAGGCGCCGGATCATGGTCTGGGCGTATCCGGCCGTGATGACCCCCATTGCGGCGTCCGCCAATGGCTCGCCGCGCTTTCGCCGCGGCCCAGATTTCGGGCTCGAGTCCCTGGATCCAGCCGGCGCCACTCGTTCACCGCGGTGGCGCCGGTCGGAAATGTCGGCCTCATCTGTCCTCCGGTCGCGGAGTGGACCGACGTCCGTCCGTCCACGGTGGAAGGTCGAGCCTGCAGAAGACCCGGCTTGATCGGCACAGTCGACATCGTGCCCGGCCGCCCTCTCGGCCCGCCAGTCCTCTGATTACCGGTCACGGTCTCGCGCACCGGGTACGTCACGCCGCCGCGGATCAATGGTGAACGGCGGCCGGCTCGGCCATCAGTGGTGAACGGCGGCCGGCTCGGCTTCAGCGACCGGGTCCGGCGCGGCCGTGTTCCTGCCGCGACGCCGCATCGCTGGGAACCCACCAGTTGGCTCGGCCGAGCAATGCCATCGTCGCCGGGACGAGGAGGCCCCGGACGATCGTCGCGTCGACCGCTATCGCTACGGCCATGCCAAGGCCGAACATCTTGATGATCGGGCTGGCTTGGAGAACGAAGCTGGCGAACACACACACCATTATCAGAGCAGCGGAGGTGATCACCCGACCGGTTCGGGCCAGCCCCTGCCGGACCGAGGAGAGGTTGTCGCCGGTGGCCCGCCACGCCTCCTGAACGGCCGTGAGCAGGAACACCTCGTAGTCCATGGAGAGCCCGAACAGCAACGCGAAGAGCATGAGCGGCACGTAGCTCTCGATGGGCACCGGGCCGGGCAGGCGGGTGAGCCAACTCCCCCATCCCCACGCGACGATGACGGTGAGAGCGCCGTAGGCCGCGCCGATGGAGACAAGGTTCATGATCGCGGCCTTGAGCGCGATGACCGGAGCGCGGAACGCGGTGAGTAGCAGGAGCGCCGCCAGGGCGACCACGATGCTGATGACAGCAGGCATCCGCTCGTCGATCATCCGCGCCAGGTCGGCCTTGGCCGCGACGGGTCCGGTCACGTGGACGTGGAGCCCGTCGATGGTGATCTCGCGGAGCGTGGTCACATCCGACGCGGTCGCGGACTCGCTCGGCGCCGTGGTGGGATACACGATCGCCATGGCGACTGCCCGGTCGGGCGAGAGCGACACCGGTGACACGCTGGCCACGCCTGGCGTGGCGGCAACCCGCATGGCCAGGACAGACAGGCGTGAGTCCGAGTATCCATCGGCAGGGGGATCCATGGACGCCACTACGGTCAACGGTCCGTTGACCCCCGGGCCGAACGCGTCGGACAGCAGGGTGAAGCTCGTCCGGCTCGGGGTGCCGTTGGGATTGTCGCCCGAGTCGGTCTGCCCGAGTGTCATGGCGAGGACGGGGGCGGCCAGCGCGGCGAGCAGGGCGGTCGTCGCCACGAGATACAGCCAGGGGCGCCTCGTGACACGGTCGGCTTGCCGGGACCAGAAGGAGGCGTCGGCCGAGGTTGGACGGACGGCGAGTCGCAGCGAATCGATGCGGGGGCCGAGAAGCACCAACAGCGCCGGCAGCAATGTCGTCGCACCCGCCACGGCGAGGACAACCACCAGGCCGCAGCACCACGCCAACGTACGCAGCACGGGCACTCCGGCGGCGGTCAGGCCGCCCAGGGCGACCACAACGGTGCCACCGGCGAACACGATGGCCGACCCTGAGCTCGCGACGCTTCGAGCGATCGCTTCACGCATGGGGACGTCATCGGCCAGCAGCTCGCGATAACGGGTCACCAGGAACAAGGCGTAGTCGATCCCTACGCCGATCCCGATCATCGCGGCCAGGCTCGACGCGACCGGTGGGATGGTCGCGACATGACCGGCAAGGCCGATCACACTGAGTCCGCAGACCAGCGTCACGACAGCCGTGGCTATGGGCAGCAGCGCCGCCACCAGGCCGCGGAACGCGAAGACCAGGACGATCAGAGCGACCGCCAGTCCGAGGATCTCGCTGGTCCGGGTGTCCTGGTCGTCCAGCATTGTGCCCAGTATGCCGCCGGACACGGCCTGGATGCCGGCCGTCCGGGCCGGCGCGGCGGCCTCGTCGATCGTTTCGGCAAGCTGGTGGTCGACCCCACGCAGATTCACGTCCATGGTCACGGTCAGGTAGCCGGTGCGCCCGTCCGCGCTCAGTGATTCCGTGGCGTAGCTGGGCAGGTCGACGTGGACGACATGCCGCACCTCGGCGACCTGCTCGGCGGTCTGCGTGATGGCCGCGTGATTCGGCGGATCATCCAGGCGCCCGTTGTTGACCCGCAACACGATCTGGCCGGTGGCGTTGTCGGCGCCGCTGACGTGGGCCGACAACAGGTCCCGGCCGGTCTGCGCGTCGCTTCCCGGCAGCGTCACATCGTTGTTGGTGGGGGCGCCGAGAATGAGTACCGCTCCGGCGAGCCCGCCGGCGACGACGAGCCAGAACGCGCACACCCAGGCCGGTCGGACGCCGATCCACCGGCCCAACCGGAGCAGCACCCGGTACACCAGCCGCTTGTCGTTGCCCGTCATGGTTTCCCTCCACAGTTCGCGGCGTTTCCCGAAGGGCTGAAGGTGACCGAGTCTCCTGAGAGACCTACCTGGACTCCGTCAGCGGACTCAGAGATGCCACCGAACCGTAGGCCGGCTGGAAGCTGCGCGCGTTCCCGGATGAGACCGCGCACGATGGTCCCAGGATTCAGCGGCGCGAACTCGCCGGTGGGCAGGCTCGAATAGGCGATTGTTGCCACGGCCACGACCCGATCGGCATGGATCTGGCCTCCATCCGATACCGACACACCGCTGAGGTGGGCGTACAGGTCGGTGAAGGGGACCGGTCCCAGCTGACCCCCGCGTGTATTGATGGTGACGTCGGCGTACCTGTTGGTGACGACCTGGGTCAGGAACGGAACACCGCCAAGCGACACCGACGGCGTTTCGGTGAGCTGAAGAGCACAGGCTACCCGTCGTTGTGCCGCGGTATCGGCGATTTGAGCGGCGACCCGGTCCGCGACGACCGTCAACAGGGCGGCCGCGATGAACAGGACGACGGCGGTTCGCCACCACCGCGACCGACGCGATACGGGGTTGGCATTCATGGCATCCATGACATTGCGCGCAGTTGTGATCGGGTTCCCATGTTGATGAGAGGCTGTTAGGAGTTCGTCACGGGAACGGTGAACCACACGGTCGTGCCGCCGCTGGCGCGACCGGTGATCCCGACATCACCGCCGTGGGCGGCGATGATCCCCGCAACGATGGCAAGCCCCAGCCCACTGCCCGAACGTTGGTTGCGGTCGCGAACAAAACGTTCGAATGCTCGGCTGGTCAGCTCCGGCGGCAGTCCGGGTCCGTGGTCGCTGACCTCCACGCGGGCCAGGCCCGCCCCGACGGTCAGCGAGACGGCCACCGCCGCGTGCGGCGGAGTGTGGGTCCGTACGTTGGCGAGCAGGTTCGCCAAGACCTGCCGGAGCGCGTCGGCGTCGCCGACGACGGCGCACGACTGCGGGGCCGACAACGTCGAGGGGCGTGCCGGCTGGACGGCCAACGCGTCGGCGAGGGAGTCCCGCACCACCACCGCGAGGTCAACCTGCTCGTGGTGCAACGCCGGCTCGATGTCGAGGCGGGCGAGATAGATCAGATCGTCCACGATGGACGACATCCGGGCCGCTTCCTCATCGGTGCGGCGCAGCATGTCGGGTCGTTGCTCGACGGTGACCATTCCCTGGCGCATCATCTGCACATAGCCGCGGATCGACGTCAGTGGGGTACGCAGCTCGTGGGACGCGTCGGCGACAAAGTCCCGCATCCGCTGCTCCGATCTGGCCCTCTCGGCGAGAGCGTTCTGAATGTGCCCGAGCATGCCGTTGACGGCCAGCGTCAGCCTTCCGACTTCGGTGCCATGCAAGCGCCCGTCCGGACCCAGCACGATCCGGCGGTCGAGCTCACCGCCGGCGATCGCGGTGGCGGTTGCCGTGATCTCCTCCAACGGACGCAGACCGCGAAGCAGCAACAGCCGGGCAAGCCCGGCCAGGAGAGCAAGCGCGGCGGTTGCGCTGACCACCTCGATGAGCTCCAACCGCCGCACGATCTGGGTCACCGTCGCCAGCGGTAGCCCGACCGCCGCGACGCCTCCGTCCACGCGGACGGACACCACCCGGTAGCTTCCGCCGCGGATCGTCGCGGGCCGGGAAACCTGTCCACCGGCCGGGCGGCGACGGCGCCTCGGCGATCAGTGCTCCCAGCGGGACATCGGGCGGGCCCGAGATCCTGTTCCAGCCGACCGTCATCCTGACGCACCTCGATGGCGAAGTCCGACGGCGTGATGACCGCGAGCAGATTCGGGTCAGGCGCGTCGAGCCCGAGCAGCCTCCCGATTCGTTGCTGCGCAAGCCCACCGGCGAGGTGGAGTTGCTCGTCGGTGCGTTCAAGCAGATAGGACCGGAGCGCGAGGAACGCTCACCACGGCCGCGACCGCCAGAGCGATCGCGGTCAAGGCCATCATGCTCAGCAGCAGGCTGCGGCGCAGCGGCACGCGCGTCACACGCCCGCCTCCGCGCTGTCGCGTGGGGCGCGAAGCACGTATCCGAACCCGCGCACCGTCGCAATCATCGGCGGGCCTAACGGGTCAAGCTTCCGTCTCAGGTAACCGATGTAGGTGTCGACCACATTGGACGCTCCGCCGAAGTCATAGCCCCACACCGCCTCCAGCAACTGCTCCCGGGAGAGTACCCGCCCCTGGTTCAGGATCAGGTGGCGCAGCAGTTTGAACTCGGTGGGCGACAAGGAGACCGGTCGTCCGGCCCGGCGCACCTCGCAGGCATCGTCGTCCAGCTCAAGGTCGGCCAGGCGCACCAGGTGCGATAGCTCGCCAACGGTGTCGGCTGGCCGGATACGGCGCAGCACGGCGCGCACCCGAGCCACGAGCTCCTCGATCAGGAACGGCTTGGTGACGTAATCGTCCCCGCCGAAGGTCAGGCCGGCCACCTTGTCGGCCGGCAGGTCCCGCGCCGTCAGGAACACCACACCGACCTGGTGCCCGGCCGCGCGAAGGGCGCGGCACATGTCCACGCCATCGCCATCCGGCAGCATGATGTCGAGCACGACAAGGTCCGGGCGGTGCGCCTGCGCCGCCGCGCTCCCCTGCGCCGCGGTCGCCGCCGTGTACACGTCGAAGCCGTGAAAGCGCAGTACGGTCGCGACCATGTCGAGGATGTTCGGCTGGTCCTCGACGACGAGCACCTTGGCGGGCGCGGGCGCAGTGGACCCGGTCCACCGATCAGGCGGCATTGAAACGGCTTCGGCCAGGCGGACGATCGGAAGGCAGCCAGATGCGAGCGCGGCGGCGGCCGTGTCCAATCAGACGTGCAGGGCCGCCTGCATGTGGAGGGAGAGTGTGCAGCTGGACATCGACACCTCTCAGCCGCCGACCCGCATCTGGCTGAACCAAGTCTATTCGTCGGGCCGGGCGGCCCTGAGTCCACTATTCGCAGGGCAAGCCGGCCGTTGGTTGTGGACGCCACTGGCAGATATGACCGCGCGACCCGTACACCGGGCCGCGCGGGTGATCGGCGAGCCGCGTGTCGGGCGCGGTGCGTACCTGCCTCCGGGCGGGGAACTTCGCGGGTGGTTTGACCCTGCTGCCCGTGGAGGCCAGAGGAATGTCTGCGGCGTACTTGTGGTTATCTGAAGCTTCCCAACTCCTGTCCTCCAGGTCCAGCACGGGCGTCTGAGCGGCTGGGATCTGCGTGGTGGACTTGGTTATCTCCTCCTCCGTCTAGCACGTCGACGATGTGGAGGAACAATGCCCGTTCAGCAGGTGGCGATGTCCACCTCGCGGGTGGAGTCGTGGACCATCCTGGGTGACGACGACGTCCCGATCGAACCGGTCGAGCGGTATCTGGCCTATCTGACCGATATCGAGCGGTCCCCGAACACTGTGAACGCATACGCGCAATAAGCCGATGTCGGCATTACATCCCATACGAGCGCAGCGTCGCCTCGGACCGTCCAGCCGCCTGCAAATCGCGAAGGAACGCCGACACCGCCTCCACCGGCACGCCCGCGGAGTCAAGCAGCCGAAACGGCAGCCATGGATCGCCCGTGTGCTCCAGCGAGCCCGTCGACGGCACGGCCGGCATCGCCAGATCCCGAGGTGGTTCCTATGGTCTCCGATCACGGCCGGAGAAGGCGATCGACTACGCCGACGTCGACGGTCTCATCGACACCGGTCTCATCCACAACCACGGCTCGGTGGCGTTTCTCCAGCACTCGGCCCAGCACTTCTACCCGGCCAACCAGGATCCGAAGTTCGCTGGAATGGGCTATGACAACGGTTACATCACCACCCGTCCCGGCACGCGCAACGTCCTGTTCAACCCGGCCGATGCCGACCCGGCGGTGATGGCGGCCGCCGACGACTCGACCACGCTGTTCAGCACCGAGACCTTCAGCAGCGAGGCCGGCAAGGACGTGTGGCCGTCCGCAGAGGGGACCGGCGCGGTCGCGCTGCTGTTCGGCCCCGCCACCACGGCGATCCAGGTACCGGTGCTGGTAATCATGGGCGGTGCGGACTCCCTGTGCGGACCGGACGCCGCGGGCGTCAGCGTCGACTGCGCTTCGCCCACCGCCATCCGGGACCACGAGTCGCCCTACTACGCATCGGCGACCAAGCTGACCGCCTGCTCGGTGCTCGACGCCGGCGAGCAGGTCAGCCTCCATCTCAACCGCACGGTGCAGGTCGTCGACGCTGTGCTGTGGTCGAACGTGTTCGTCGGCCAGCGCATTGGCGGGCAGAGGCTACCCGGATTCTGGCCGCTGCCCGGCTGTGGCAGCTAGCCCTGCGCGGTCGACTGGATGAACCAGCCCGAGGCGCGACGGCCCGGGCCCGCCCGGCGCGGGCCGTCGCCCGCTCATCGCTCGACGGAACGTTCGAGGTGAGCATCACTGCCCAAGGGTCCGGACGTGCACGGCAGTACGTAGCGCCTGTGGATCACGCGGCTCAGCCGAGGGGCTCGACCACCTGGGCGTAGCTGCCACGGTTAGGCAGCGGCGTGATGGACGGGAGGGCGAGCGCGCCGGACGGCTGGAAGACCGCGCTGTCGGCGGGCTCGGTCCAGGCCGCGACATCGGACCCCTGCGCCACGGTCAGCTCCGCCGCGGTTTCGGCGGCAGCCTGGCGCATCACGGCAGCAGCGCCGCCCGACGCGGCGAGGAAGTCGTAGTCGCCCGGGGCCTGGTCGCGCATGTTGTGCACGAACGCCTGCAGGACATTGAGCTCGAACTTGTATGTCTGGGCGTCAAGATTGTCGGCGGACGCGAAGTGGCATGGCGGTGTCGCGCAGGCCAGGCCGGCGTAGGCCGGGAACACCGGACCGAGACTCGGCGTGAACGTGTCAGCCAGCACATGCTCGACCCATCGGTCGAAGAACACGATCGCCGGTGTGTCATACGTGCCGTTGGACGCGACATGGTTGCGTTGCTGATCCCAACCGGCAAGGTAACCACGGATCGCCTGCAACCGTGGGTCGGTTGTACCCCGCAGCGCGGCGATGAGCGAGGGCAGCAGCACGCGGGCGCGGTTGTCCAGGTACGCCACACCCATCGGTAGGGCCTCGACGTTGGCGAGCGTCGCGGAGCTGGTACGCGCCGTGGCTTGCTGCAACGGCACAACGTGACTGTCGGCGCCCCACACCTTCGGCGCGTTGTTCCCGGCATTGGTGGACTTGGAAGCCCAGTCCCGGGCGGGCTTGTTGTTCCAGTTGACCAGGAAGCCGGTCGACGGGTTGATGTCGTGCGGCTGGTCGGCGTAGCGCTCGAAGCCCTGCCAGTCGAACGCACCGGTACCGGGAATCGGCAGGTTGGGGTCGATGTTGGACGGTCGGATCGGGTAGCGGCCGACATGGAAGAAGCCGATGTCGCCGGACGGCCCGGCGTACATGAAGTTGAAGCCGAGAGCCATCGGGGCCAGGCTCGCGCCGAACCGGCGTACGTCGTGCTGCTGGCCGGCCCGGTCCCACGCCGCGAACGACGCGAGGAACCGGCCGTCGGCGGCCGACTGGCTGACGAACAGGCGGTGCTGGGCATCCGGATCGACCAGGGCGGGGCCGTGCACCGAACGGTACACGGTGATCTGCACCGGCGTCGTCGGGCACGGCGGGCCACCGGCCGGCGAGTTCGTGCACGGGATGGTCTCGACCTGCTGCTCCACGGTCAACCTCTGTCCATCATGGACGTAAGTGCTGTTCGTGGCGTCCAGCTGCTCGACGAAGGTGTCGGCGTTGGCGTCCTCGGCCGAGGACACCGTCCAACCGGAGTCCTCATTGCGGCCGACGACGACAAGCGGAATGCCGGGCACCATGACGCCGCGGGCATGACGCTGCGGGTCGCGCACCTCCACCTCCCAGAACAAGCTGGGGGCAGCGAAACCCACCTGAGGTCCGCCGTAGAGGAACGGGTTGCCATCCGCGGTGCGGCGCCCGGACAGCACGATCTCGTTACTGCCCCACCTCGGGACGCCGAACGCCTGCTCGGCCTGCCGGAACGCGTTCACCTCATTCAGGAGCCGGTTCACCGAGGGCGCAAGCTCGGTGGCGGTGGGCAGGACGCCGGCCCCCTGGTTGGCGACGGCCGCCGACCCGACCGGTGCCGCGGTGTGCCGCGGGAATGTACCGTCTGCCGGCGGGATGGTCAACGGCGCACCCGGCACCGAGACCGGGTACAGGTCAGCGAACGCGCGCTGCGCCTGCTCCAATCCCAGTGTCGCAACCAGCTGCGCGTACACCTGCGCCGCGAGCAGCTCGGTGAAGCCGAACTCGCCGAAGAACCGGCCGGCGAACTCCTCGTACGCCAAGGTGTCGTCCACCGACCAGGGCTGGATCGGGAAGTCGTTGAAGACGAAGAACTCGACCGGCGCGACGTGGGTCGGGTCGCCGTTCGCCTCAGCGATGGCCTGGTTGACACCATCGGTGAAGCCCTGCGTCTTGGCCTGCTCAGCCGCCGGCAACGCGGCGAACTCGGCCGCCCGGGCGGCTGGTCCCTCGGTCAGTCGGCGCACCAGCTGGTCCATCGGCAGTCCGGTCGAGCCGACCAGGCCGGCCAGGGTGCCGTGGCCGACGTGCCGGAACACCTCCATCTGGAACAGCCGGTCCTGCGCCATCGCGTAGCCGACGCCGTAGAACAGGCTGCGCTCGCTGGTCGCGGTGACCCGCGGTACACCGAACGCGTCGCGGGCGACTGTCACGGCGGCGTTCCCGCCGGGATGCGTGCCGCCGCCGGTCGCGGTGTCGAACTGGAGAGACTTGTACTGGCCGCCGGCGTACACGCCGAGCTGATCGGCCACATGCGGGCTCGGCGTACCGGAGGCGTCGATGAACCCGCTCTCCCCGGGCGGGACGACGTTCACCGCGCGCACCCGGTCACCCCCACCCGCGGCACCGGCTGATACGGTGCCCGCGCCGGCGGTCACACCGCCGCTGAGGAGGACGAGGATGGCCACGGTCGCGGCGGCGACGGGCCAGACCCTGGACAGCGATGGCCGGCGTACGCACCTGGTCTGCATGGGAGTCTCCCCGGACGGTAGGAGTCGGCACGCCATCATCGAGCGGGCCCGGCATCCATTGAAGGCTCTACCACGATCGCTGTCCAGGACATCATTTCCCTGTCGGCGAACCACGACCGCACCCTCGGGGGGAATGCTCCCGTTTGAACACGACTTGGGGTCGAGCGTTTACTGGACGAACGACCAGCCGCAGCGCGCCTACACTCTATTCCTGTCTAGCGCGATTCTGGCCTCCGTCCTGGTTTCAAGAGTCCCTTTTCGTTGGTCCGCCTGACGAAAGGCGTGAAGTCATGTCCAGCCCGCAGTTGACCAGGCGTCATTTCAACCAGCTCGTCGCCGGCGGCCTCGGAGGTCTGCTGATCGCTGCCTTGGACGGCTGCTCGGAGAAGCCAGTGGCAGGCGGCCAACCCGCGCCGCGGGATATCTCGGTCGCCGCCACCACCACCACATCGGTGTACTTCGCGCCACTCCTGGCCGCCTCCTCGGCCGGAGCGTTTGACGCGGTGCATCTCAGCCCACACACCACGTCGTTCGCCAGCAGCTCGGATACCGTCCGAGCTGTCGCCAGCGGGCAGGCGGCCGTCGGCATCGGTGGCATCCTCGGCGTCATCCGGGCCGCCGCCCAGGCACCGGTAAAGATCATAGGATCCTACTTCAACACCACCGAGTTCGTATTTCTGGCGCATCCGGATTCCGGGATCAACGGCCCGGCCGACATGAGAGGAAAAAAGGCGGCCACCACCGGGTCCGGCGGCATCACGGACTTCTTCATGGCCAACACCTTCGATCGGGCCGGC
Organism: uncultured Actinomycetota bacterium; assembly: GCA_963803345.1. Classification (GTDB taxonomy): domain Bacteria; phylum Actinomycetota; class Actinomycetes; order Mycobacteriales; family Micromonosporaceae; genus CAWDLX01. The sequence goes on along the minus strand of CAWDLX010000017.1, from coordinate 177,183 downwards.
CTCAAGAAAGGCGATGTGCAGATCGTGTACGCCGGACAGCTGCCCCAGATGGTCGCGGTCTTCAAGAGCAGGGCGGTCGATCTGATCATTTCGCCCGAGCCGATCACGTCGCAGCTGGTCAGCTCCGGCGATGCCCGCGTTGTCTGGCATAACCGCGACTATTTCCCGAACTGGGCCGACGGGATCATGTTCGCCATGGCCGACACGCTCGCCGGGCAGCACGACCTCCTGGCTGCCTACGTCGACGGCGTCAAGCGAGCCTGTGCTCATGTGCATGAGGAGCCGGACGAGGTGGCGAAGGTCTGGGCCGGTCAGGCGAAGATCGACGAGGCGGCGGCGACGCGCATCATCGGCGACTTCACCGCTTTGAACAACCCGTCTGGCATACCGACCTGGGATGTGCGCCTGAGCCAGACCGCGCTGACGGCCGCCAGCGACGCCGCCCAGTTCCTGGGCGTGGCGAAGAGTTCCATCGACTGGTCGACCGTCGTCGACCAGTCACTGCTGGCACCGGGGGAACGGGTCAGCCTGTGATTCGGGCCGAAGCCCGCACCGCGGGCATCGATGCAACAGCCGGTCCACCGTCGCATCAGCCGGAGTCCGGTGGCGATCCGGTGCAGGCCGCGGTCGCACCACGGGTAACGCTGGAGCAGGTGTCGAAGACGTACCCGGCGCGGCCGGGCCGGCCACCTGTCGAAGCAATTCGACGCATCGACGGCGTCGTGTCGGTCGGGGCCTTCGTCAGTGTGGTCGGGCCGAGCGGATGCGGTAAGTCGACCCTTCTGGAGATCGTCGCCGGCCTGATTCCGCCGAGCAGCGGCCGAGTCGTCGTGCACCAGCCTCAGGCTGGTCTCGCCGAGCGTGAGGACGCCGGGGCGCACACCGAGCACCGACCCGCCGTGGTGTTCCAAGAGGATTCCACGCTGCCCTGGCGCACGGTGGTGGCCAATGTGGAGCTGCCGTTGGAGATCCTCGGGGTGGCCGGGCGCGAGCGTCGGCAGCGCGCCATGGCAGTGCTGGATCTTGTAGGCCTGGCCGACTTCGCGCGAGCACGGCCCCGCGAGCTCTCCGGCGGCATGCGCCAACGAGTTGCGATTGCGCGCGCTCTCGTCGGGCACCCTTCGCTGCTCTTGATGGACGAGCCGTGCGGTTCGCTGGATCAGCAGACCCGGCTGGCGATAGGCGAACAGTTCCGCCGCATCTGGCGACAGACCGAGCAGACGACCATGCTCGTGACGCACGACATCGGAGAGGCGCTGTATCTGGGCACCGAGGTGTGGGTGCTGACCGCCCGCCCCGCACAGTTGCGCCTTCGGATAACGACGCCATGGCCGTCCGACGCCCCGCTGGTTGAGATCCTTCGCAGTCGCGAGTGTGCCGAACTGTCCGCTCAGATATGGGAGCTTCTTCGCGAGGGCGGGCCGTTGTGAACCGGTCGGCCATCGACGCCCGCCTGGCCACGGTCGGCATCACGCTCGCCGCGGTGGCGGCGTGGGAGCTCGTCGCGCGCTCCGGAGTCGTCAGCCGGCTGAGCCTCGTGCCCTTCAGCGACGCCGTCCGGACGCTTCCCCATCTGGTCGCATCGCAGCAGTTCACCAGCGCCGTGCGGGTCACCTCGATCGAGGTGGGCATATCCTTCGTGATTGCGGCTGGGACCGGAGTGTTGCTGGGGCTGCTGATGGCGAGGTCGCGCGTGGCCGCGCGCGGGCTGCGGCCATACCTCGGAGCTCTGATGGCGTATCCGGTCATCATCGTGCACCCGGCTCTGGTCGTCGCCCTCGGCTTGGGCGAGCTACCGTTCATCGTGATCGGGACGCTGGCCGCGGTCGTCCCGGTGGCACTGGCCAGCGAAGCGGCGTTCGTCGGCATTCCCGCCATCTACCGCAAGCTCGCGCAGACCACGGGCATGGATGCCGGCGAACGCCTGCGGTATGTGCTGCTTCCGGCCGCGTGGCCACGACTGCTGCCCGGTGTCCGGCTCGGCCTGCTCTTCTGCGTGCTCGCCGTCATTGGAGCAGAGTTCCTGGTCAGCGCCGACGGCGTCGGTCACCTCGTCGCGATCGCGTACCGCGAGTTCCAGATCGCCGACATGTACGGATACGTGCTGCTGGTCGCGACGACGACGGCGACGATCAACGGGCTGTTGTACCTGGTCGAACGTAGAGTCCGGGCAGACCTGGCATGAAACCGCGCCGATCTTCGCTGCTGCCGCCGCTGCTCGGCGGAGCCGTTCTTCTCTCCGGTTGGACGGCCGCATCGGCCGCGAGCTTCGCGGTTCCCTCTCCGGCCGCGACGGGTCGGGCGATCGTCGCGGGTTGGCAGGACGGCTGGCTGCCGGCCAGCATCGGCCAGACCCTGCAGTCGGTCGCCGTGGCATACGTGCTCGCTGTCGGGGCAGGTGGGCTGTCCGCCATCGCGGTGGGCCTGTCGCGGTACTGGTACCGGGCCATCGACCCGTTGGCCAACGCGGTGTACGCGGTGCCGAAGGTCGTGCTGCTGCCGGTTTTCATGGCAATGTTCGGACTCGGCCGATGGCCGCAGATCACGCTGGCGGCGGTCTCGGCCTACTTCCCGGTGTACTTCACCACCGTCGCGGGCGTCCGGTCCATTGCTGCGGTGCACGGGAAGTTGGCCCGGACGCTTCGCGCGTCGTTCGTGCAACGCGTCGTGAAGTTCTATGCGCCGGCGGCCGCCGGAGACATCCTGGTCGGTTCCCGGATCGCGGTCGGGTTGACTCTGATCATGGTTACTCTCGGAGAGCTGTTCGCCGGTCAAACGGGGCTCGGTTCCGAGCTGATCGCAGCGCTGGGTCGGCTGGATCAACCCGACATCTTCGCCATCGGTGCCGTGTTGTTCATCCTCGGCGCCGTGGGCTCGGCGATTCCGGAGGTGGTGCGACGCATCCTGCGCGCCGAGCCACAGGTCGGGTCGGCCGCCATCTTCGACCCAGAGTCATCGATGCGTTGACAGGAGGTTCGTCAGTGTCAGACTCACCGTCCCCCACTGCCGTTGAGGCGACGCCGCCCGCCGCGGAGGGCCTGGACCGCTACGAGAACATGATGAGGTACATGGCCGAGGCGCGGCACCGGGCGGCGCACGGCCAGGTCGTCATCAAGGGCCGGGACCTGCCCTGGTTGAGCTACCGACAGGGCGTGGCCCGCCTCTACCTGCACTACGACGATCCCCCGGGGATGTATCCGGCGATACCGCCGGGGCGATGGATCGTGTTCATTCACGATATCCGGCAACACTCCGGCGAGCACGTGCACCAGGGCGGGCTCGGCCTGTATGTGCTCTCCGGCAAGGGCCACACCCACGTCAACGGCGCGCGCTACGCCTGGCGGGAGGGAGACCTGGTGCTGTTGCCGATCGTCCCCGAGGGCTGCGTACACCAGCACTTCAACGACAACGATGATCCGACCGAGTCAAGCAAGTGGCTCGCGATGGTCTACATGCCGTTCTTCGACGTGACCGGTTCACAGTTCGAGCAGCGTGAGACCCATGCCGATTGGAGGGATTGACCGTGCACCCCGATGCCGCGCCGCTGTGGGATGACATCATGGCTCGGGTACAGGCCGAACACCAACGCAAGCTCGCCGGTGTGAGCGTCGTGAGCCGGGAGACCTGCCCGGTGGAGCTCACACCATTCGGCCGGATCCGGTGGTTCACCCACCCTGCGCTCTCCGGGCCGGTGATCCATTCGTTGTACCAGTTCGAACTTGAGATCCCGGCCGGCTCACGGTCGGGTCGGCTCGCCCATCAGGGTGGCATCGTCCACTTCGTGGTGCGCGGGCGTGGCTATACCGAGCTTGACGGGTCACGCCACGAGTGGGAGCCCGAGGACCTCATCTGTATCCCGGCCCGGGTGCACGGTGTCACGTTCCAGCACGTGAACATGGGCGAGGAGGACGCGTTGCTGGTCGCCGCGATGCCGAACTTCGACTCCGCTCTGGGGCCGGCGCTCGGCGCCCATTTCGAGGTACTCGAACCGGCGCCGGAGTGGATCGCGGCGATGGCGGTCGCACACGCGGGTCCGGTGCCCTAGCGGCTCGCCGCTGCCTGCGGAGGGACACGTCCATTGAAGCATGATCGCTCGCGTCTCTCGCGGCTGATCGCCGTCGCCGGACTTCTGCTGATGACGGCTGGGTTGGTGGTCGCGGTCGTCGAATCCAGTACCAGGCCGGCCCGGCCGGGGCAGCACGAGATGGTCGGTTTGCGGGTGGTCGGCGACCGGCTCGTCGACGATGCCGGCCGGACGGTCCGGTTGGTCGGAGTGAACCAGTCTGGTACCGAATACGCATGTGTCCAGGGCTGGGGGATATTCGGCGGCCGGCATGACGCGGCTGCCGTGGCCGCGATGGCGTCGTGGCATGTGAACGCGGTCCGGATCGGGCTCAACGAAGACTGCTGGCTCGGCATCAACGATGTGCCGCCGCAGTATTCCGGCGAGGCGTACCGGCAGGCGATCGTCGACTACGTCGGCCTGCTGCACCGGGCGGGTCTGTACGTGATCCTCGAGTTGCACTGGGCGGCGCCCGGCGCAACGCTCGCTGACCGGCAGCGCGGCATGCCGGACGCCGACCATGCGCCGGCTTTCTGGACGTTGGTGGCGACGGCCTTCCGGCATGACCCGTACGCCGTCTTCGATCTGTTCAACGAGCCGGACGGTGTCAGCTGGGAGTGCTGGCGGAACGGCTGCCTCGACTCCGCTGAAGAGCCGCCTTACCAGAGTGCGGGCATGGCCAGCTTGGTAGCGGCGGTCCGCGCGGCGGGCGCGCACAACGCGGTCATGCTCGGCGGCCTTGGCAACGCCAACCAGCTCGACGGCTGGCTTACCCACCGGCCGGCCGATCCGGACCACGCCCTGCTCGCGTCCTGGCACGTCTACGACTGGAACTCGTGCGTCGATGTCACCTGCTGGGACGCTGAGGTGCTTCCGGTGGCCCAGCAGGTCCCACTGGTGACGGGCGAGGTGGGCTTGACCGACACCGGCCGCGGCGGGCCGCGATGACGCGGACGCCGTCGCGCCGCTACCCCTGATCAGTCGCGGCGTGCCCGCGTACGGTACGGACACCGCGGCGTACCCCGCCGCGCAGGCCAACGACGGTGACTACACCACGGTATGGCGGGCCGCCCCTCCGACGTTTCTTGCCTACGACCTGTCCTCGGTACCCGCCGCCCAGCGTCAGAAGGTCGACGTCGCCTGGTACAACGAGGACTCCGGCCAGTACGACAACACGCTGATCGGGGACAACGCCTACAACGTGCCGGCCGCGTACACCATCGACGCGAACGCGGCGCCTGGCGGCGGCGTCGAACCGCCCGCCGACGGCTGGATCACCCTGGTCAGCGTCACCGGCAACACCATGCACTCCCGCCAGCACCTGTTGGACCTGCACTGCGCCAACTGGATCCGGATGAACGTCACCGCGGTGAACGCGTGGCGAGGGTGTACCGACGCCCAACGCCGGCGCCCGCCCTGACCAACGCGGCCCCTTCCGGCCGGCGCGACATCGTCGTGGTCCTCGCCGCGGTCGGGAGCGTTGCGGTCCTCGTCATCGTTACTCTGGTCGCCGCCCGTACGATCCGAGGCCGGCGCAAGCGGGACAGCGGTGGGGTCCAGGCACAGGTGGGGAACAGCGGTGGAATCAGACGACACAGCCCAGCGGGCCGCCGTTGAGGCTGACCGCGTCGGAGAATGCCGCGAGAATGTCCATATCCTGTCCGAGCGCGTCGGCGAAGGCCCGGTGCAGGTTGAGTACGAGCCGTTCCGGGTCCGCCAGATCGGCGAACTCACCCAGCTGACACATCCGGGCGGCCTGCAACGGGCTCATGTTGTTCCGCAGCGCGGACAATGCTGTCTCGCCGATGAGCTGGAAGTAACGGTCGTGTAGGGCAAGGACGTTGGCGAGTGCCCGATCGGGCAGCAGTGGCCCGTGCCCGGGCACCACCCAGAGCGGATCGAAGGCGCTGATCCACTCCAACGACCGGCGGGCGCCCTCGACCGAGCCCATGAAGACCAGCGGCGTCACGCCGTGGAACACGAGATCGCCGGCGAACAGCACCCGCTCCTGCGGCAGCCAGGCAACCAGGTCTCCGCTCGTGTGCGCGGGCCAGCCGGGGTGGCTGAGTTCCACGACGCGGCCTCCACTGTGGAGAGCGAGTCTGGTGTCCACGGTGAGCGTCGGCAGCCGGCGGCTGACCGCTCCCCAGTCAGGCACGGGGTGCCAGAAGGGCGGGCACCCCTCGATCACCGGGTCGACCATGAGAGCGGCCCGCGCGGCACTGTGCGCGATGACCACGGTGGACTGCGGGAGGAGGCTGTTGCCATATGTGTGGTCACCGTGCTGATGCGTGTTCACGGCGAACGTGATCGGCGCCCCGTCGGCGGCCCGTGCGACGGCGGACAGCATGCTGCGCGTTCGGCGCTCGGTCGCACAGGTGTCGACGATGATCACGCCGTCGGAGCCGACGACGGCTCCGGCGTTATTGACCCACCAGGTTCCCTGGGGTTGTACCCAGGCGTAGATTCCGTCTACCACCTCGTGCAGGCCGGGCTGCTCGACCTCGGCGGCCGGGCCGCGCCGCTGGCTCAGATCCATGTGCCACCCCTTCCGTGCACCGACAGCCTAGCGCAGGTGACATCAAAAGACTATAATGATTGCAGGGGTTATGGGAGACGCGGAGGTGTCGATGCGACTGGTCACGGTCTCGGTTGCTGATGTAGACGGCGACGAGGACAGAGTGGGCGTGGTCCGGGATGGCCTTGTACACCTCATGCCATGCGGGATCCGCATGCTGGACCTGCTCGGCGACGACGGCGAGCGGCTCCGGGTCGCGGCCGGCCGCACGCTGCGCGAGCCGCACGGAGTTCTGTCGCTCGCGGCGGCCAGCCTGCGGGCACCCATTCCGCAGCCGCCGACCGTTCGCGACTTCATGACGTTCGAAGAGCACGCGCGAGGCGCCGCGATGCTCATGGGCCACCGCGATCTCGGGCCGGAATGGTATGAGATCCCAGCGTTCTACTTCACCAACCCGTACGCCGTCATAGGTCCCTACGATGACGTGCCCATACCACCGGGCTGCCGCATATTCGACTTCGAGCTCGAGGTGGCGGCGATCGTCGGCCGCCCTGGCCGCGACCTGTCCGTCGTCGAGGCGGAACAGTACATCGCCGGATACACGATTCTGAACGACTGGTCGGCGCGCGACGTACAGGCGCACGAGATGAGGCTGCAACTCGGGCCGGCCAAGGCGAAGGACACCGCCACCACCATGGGTCCGGCGCTCGTCACGCCGGACGAACTGGAGAAGCATCGGCGTGGAATGTCGCTGGCGCTCGACATGCGGGTCTCCGTGAACGACATCCCGGTCGGCGAAGACAGTCTGTCCAGCATGGCGTGGACCTTCGCCGAGCTGATCGCGTACGCGTCCCGGGGCACCTGGGTGCGCCCTGGAGACGTGATCGGCTCCGGCACATGCGGTGGCGGCAGCCTGGCCGAGTTGTGGGGCCGGCAGGGCCGAGAAGCCGCCCGGCCGCTCCAGGCTGGTGACGTGGTCTCCATGTCCGTGGACGGCCTGGGCACGATCCGCAATCGCGTCGTGCCCGGCGTACGACCGAAACTCATCGCCGCGCGCGAGCGCCCCGTCGCCCATTGACCCCGCGCGCCCACTGTTCCTGTACCCGGAGCGCGCCAGGCGGCAGCACCATGAGAGCGGCCGGAACATCCGCCGATGTCACGCCGTGCTCGAGCAGGCGCCGCCACGCCCGGTCGAGGTCGCCTTCCAGCACGCCGTCGATGACGCCGACGTGAACCTCGACCCGCTCGGCCGTGTACGCGGCCACGTCCTCGCCCGAGGGAGGCTGGGCTGGACCAGCGAGTGCCTCCATCGTCGCGATCAGCGTCCGGACCATTGCCGTCAACACCTCGTCGTGGCTGGACTCGAGCAGGATGTGGTGGGCCTGGATATGGGCCTCGTAGTACTCGACCGGATCGCCGATCGACCTGCGCAGCCGCTCCTTCGCGGCTTTGAGCCGTTTCCGATCCGCGGCGGTCAGCGCCCCAACCGCGCGGGCCACGATGTGGGGTTGCAACGCGAGGTAGAGCGCCATGGCCTCGCCCGCCCGACCCGCGTCGGCGCCGCCGTGAATCGGCCAGCGCGTCCGGCCCATCCACAGCGCCGGACTGACGCCCGCCACCCGGATGCCGCCCTTGACTCCTCGCTGCACCTCCACGACGCCCCGGTCGACCAGCACTCCCAGCGCGGTGTCCAATGTGGCCGGACTCACCCGCAGCTGCTCCCGAAGGGTGGCCTTGGTGCCCAGGAACGCTCCGACGGCCAAGCCGTCGGAGCGGATCCGTTCTTCGACGATGTCCGCCACGCGTTCCGCCTTGGACGGCGCCGCCAGCGCGGGCTGGTCCCACGTGCTGGCGGCGCCGATCCTGGTCGTTCTGTCAGTCACGTTGATGCGCTCCGGTTGGTGCCTATCGTGCGTACCCGAGGGAGACGGCGTTCTGCGGTGTGCCGATCGGAACCCAGGTGCCTGCGTCGAACTGGCTGATCTGGTACTCGTACACGAGGCGTCCGCCGGGTCCGGCGGTGAGCGTCGTGCCCGGAGGGAGGCCGGCCACGGCGAGGCCACGGGTGGCGTTCCATGCGGCGTTGTAGCCGTCCGAGTTGGCGACGTTGGCAGCGCCGACAGCGTGCACCAGGGCCTGCGCGGCCGCGTACCCGTTGAGAACGAGCGAGTTGTTCGGGTTCACGCCGCTACCATACGCCGCGACGTTCCGACCGGTACGCGGACAGGGCCTGGTCGCTGGAGAGTTTGGGGTCGGCCGGGTCGGCCAGCCACAGCGTGCTGTAGAGGCCGTTGGACATGGCCGAGGGCAGCGCACTCATCGTGGTGAGGATTCCGGCCACCGTGGAGTAGATGAACACCTTGGGGTGGTATCCGATCTGGTTCATGTATTTCACCGCGCTGATGACCTGGGCGTTGCCGACGGCGAGCAGCAGCGCGTCGACGCCGGCCGCTTTGAGTTGTTGGACCTGGCTTGTCAGGTCGAGTTGGGTGGTGGGTACGCGGAGCACGAGCGAGGGATCGAGGCCGCCCGCCTTGACGCCGCCGACCTGGCTGTCGGTGAGGTCGTTGTCGAAGCCGAGCACCCCCAGTTTTACCGATGGTGTTGCGAGCCGAAGGTAGCTCGCGTCGATCGCGCTCTCCCACCCAAGGTCCGGCCACCAGGCGTGGCTGTACGGGAACTGCGCCACGTCGGAGAAAGGAGTGTTGCCGGCGAAGACGAGGTGCAGCACCTTGTGCTGGTTCAGGTAGGCCCGCGCGGCGGCACTGATCCCGCCGAAGCTGATGAAGACCGAGGCCTTGTCCTGCTCGACCGCGCGGCGTGCGTTCGCGACCAGCTGACTGGGCTGGTTGTCGTCGTCGTACTCGTTGTAGATGATCTTTCGTCCGTTGACGCCGCCCGCGGCGTTGACTCTGGAGATGTACACGGCGACTCCGCGGCCGAGGGCAGCAGTCGCCGCGAGCGGGCCCGACCGGTCGAAGCTCGCCGATATGACGATCGGGTCCGTCTTCGGCGGCGCGGCCGGGCCGGTACCGGAATCCGTGTGTCCGCATGCGGCCAAGGCCACCACGGTGGCTACCAGCGCCCCGACGACCGGCAGGCCGGGACGGCTCTTGCGCCGGCCTCGATCATGCTTGATCATGGTACAGTCTCCGTCCTCCGCGCCCGGTTCGCCTGGTCGCTGTGCCGGCCGCGGATCTCGATGGCGATCTCCACCGGCGGTGCCGGTGAATGTGGATCCGGTGGGCCGGCCGGCTGCACTCCGGTCGGCCCACCCGGCCGACGCAGGAGCGCCAGCCGCCGCCCCAGACCGGCAAGGCCGTCCGGAGCGAAGTAAAGGGCGCCCAGCAGCGTCGCCGCGTAGACGATGTGCGACCACTGCCCCGCGACGTCACTACCGAGGAGGTCGCTGGCCAATTGCTGGACGTACACGATGTAGGCGGCGCCGATCAACGCACCAGCCCACGAGCGGATGCCACCGACGACCGCGCCGGTCAGCAGGGCGAGCGACAGATTCACGGTGTAGGCGTCCGGCGTCACCGATCCGACGACGACGGCGTTGAGCGCGCCACCCAGACCCGCCACAGAGCCGCTGACGCCGGCGACGAGCAGCGAGAGCCGACCGGTGTGTATCCCTTGAGTGCGGGCCATCAGCGGATCCGAGCGCAGCGCGTCCAGGGCGCGGCCCGTCCGCCCTCGGCACCATGACGCGAGCCCGGCCAGAGTCAGGCCGAGACAGCCCAGGCACACCAGGTAGATGAACTGAGAGCTCGAGAGTTGGATGCCCGACGGAGTGTCCACGGGTGGCAGGGCCAACCCGAACGGGCCGCCGGTAAGTCCCTTGAGTCGTACCGCCAGGAGTGGGAACAACACGGCCAACGCGAGCGTCACCAGAGCGACGCTGATGCCGCCGAGTCGTCGGGCGGGTAGCCCGAAGAGCAGCCCCCCGACCAGGCCCACGACGGCGCTGGCCAGGACGGCGGGCGGCCAGGGCAGGCCCACCGTGACGACCAGGATCCCACACGCGTAGCCGCCGAGCCCGAACAGCGCTCCCTGGCCGGCGCTGAGCTGGCCGCCCCACCCGGTGAGCAGGACCAGGCTCGCGACCGCCAGTGCCGTCGTGAGGACGAGCGTGAGCTGGAACGTGCGGTAGTCGTCGAGGAGGAACGGAAGCGCAACGGCGATCCCGGCCACGGCCAGCCAGTACAGCCTGTTCACGGCCGCACCACGCTGTGGCGGCCGAACAGTCCGGTCGGCCTGATCAACAGGACACCGAAGATGGCCAGCAACGGAACGGCGAGGGCCAGGTCGCCGTTGAGCCCCGGCACATACCGTCCGGCCAGTGCCGTCCCGACGCCGATCAGCATGCCACCTACCACCGCGCCGATCCGGCTGCCCAGCCCACCGACCACGGTGGCCGCGAACGCAAGCAGCAGCGGCGACTGCATCATCGCCGGGCTGATCCCAACCGTCGGTGCGATCACAACGCCGCACACCGCGCCGACCGCAGCCGCGATCGCCCACCCGATCATGCGCGTGAACCCGACCCGGATTCCCAACAGGACCGCGGATGCCGGGTTCAACGCGACGGCTCGCATCCGCAATCCCAGGCCGGTGTACCGGAAGAAGAGACCGACGAGAACCATGGCGCCGAGGACCGCCGTCGCCGCGCCGACCTGTTGGGCCGTCAGCGTCACCCACCCGACATGCACCACTGCTGAACCGAACGGGCTCGCGAGCGTGCGGGGATCGGTGCCCCAAATCAAGGCGATCGCACTGTTGATGCCCAGCAACAGAGCCGCGCTCGCGGTCAACAGCGCGAGCGGCGAGGCGTCCTCCACCGGCCGGACGAGCACACGCTCCACCAGCGCGCCGAGCACAGCGCAGGCGACGACCGCGACCGGAAGGATGAGCCACATCGGCCAGCCAACCGACGACAGGGACCAGGCAATGAACGCGCCCAGGGCCGCGAGCTCTCCCTGAGCAAAATTGATCATTCCCGTGCCGGCGAACACGACGGCAAGTGCGAGGGCAAGGCCGGCGTACGCGGTGCCGGTCGCCAGCCCTCCGACGATCTGCTGAGCCAGCTCCGTCATCGCCGGCTCGATTCGTCGACACCGATGTAGCTGTTACGCAGCAGCTCTGCGTCGAGGGATTCCGTCGCTCCTTGCCAGACAACCCTCCCGGCTGCCAGGAGGACGGCACGCGACGCGAATCGCACCGCCACGCGGGCGTTCTGCTCGGCGAGCAGGATCGCCAGTCCCCACTCCCGTTGCAGTGACCGCAGCGTGGCGAGGAGGTCGGCGACGATGCCAGGCGCGAGTCCCAGCGAAGGTTCGTCGACCAGCAGCAGGCGCGGACGGCCCACGAGAGCGCGGGCCAGGGCGAGCATCTGCTGCTGGCCTCCCGAGAGCAGACCCGCCTGACGGTCGCGGACACCCGCGAGGGCAGGAAAAGCCGACATCATGCGGTCAATGTCCGCGCGCCGGGCTCGTCGGTCACGCCGGCGGCCCCCCATGCTGCCCAGGCGCAGGTTCTCCAGCACGGTGAGCTCGTTGAATGTGCCTCGGCCCTGGGGGACATGGCCTATACCCATGTCCGCCGCGGCCGCGGGGTCATCTCGGGACAGGTCCCGACCATCGAACATCAACTGGCCGGAGGTCTTCACCGTACGGGAGATCGCGCACAGGCTCGTCGTCTTGCCCGCGCCGTTCGGGCCGAGCAGCCCGACCGCCTCGGCGACGCACACGTCCAGTTCCAACGAGTGGACGACCTCGACTCGTCCGTAGCGTGCGTTGAGCCCGCGAACCTGGAGCAACGGCCCGCTCATACGATCGCCGGGCCGAGATAGGCGTCAACGACTCGCGGATCGGCGCTGACAGTCTCCGGGCCGCCGGCCACGAGCACCCGGCCGGCCGCAAGGACGATGACATGCCGAGCCACGGCCATGACGAGTCGCATGTTGTGCTCGATCAGAACGCAGGTGTCCGCCTCCTGGGTGGCGATCGCGACCACGTGGGCAGCTTCGTCGTCGTCAAGACCGGCGGCTGGCTCATCCAGGAGCAGCACCCGAGGTCGCGCCAGCAGAGCCCGGGCGATCTCCACCCTGCGTCGGTGTGCATGTGGCAGCTCGCCCACGGGTCGGTGCCAGACCGATCCGAGTCCGAGCGCGTCCAGCAGTTCGTGAGCGCGGCGATGCAGGACGTCATTGTTGAGTCGGCCGCCTCCTCCCGCCGCCCACCCGCGCAGAAGCGCATGCCCGCCCAGCATCACGTTGTCGATGGCCGGCAGGTCGTCGAGCAGCACGGGCGTCTGGAATGTGCGCGCCTGATCGCCGCGATGCCTGCGGTAGGTCGGCATCGCTCCCAGCGACCTTCCGTGGAGCAGGATGTCACCGCTGTGCCGGTACAGGCCGCTGACACAGTTCAGCAGCGTCGTCTTGCCGGCCCCGTTCGGGCCGATGATCGCGGTGACACCGCCAGCGGGAACCGCCGCTGTGACACCGTCCAAGGCCCGGATGCCACTGAACGACACCGACACGTCGCGCAGTTCCAGAGCGGGTTCCGCGGGGCGGTGTGTCGAATGTTGGTGCGTCACGGCCAACTCCAAGCCATTCGATGTCCGTGCTCGGGATCAGCCCATCACAACACACCGAAGCCCAGTAATCAATATGATGTTTATGATCTTTTGGGGGCACGGATCGTGTCGGGGATGACCGATGATCGCCGCCAGCGGGTGGATGCCAGCGAACTGGCGGCACTTTTTGCCCACAGTGGACAGTCAAGCTCATGGTCGAGCAAGGAGATGGCCGCGAACCGGCACCCCTCGTCGAGGTCGGCGCCTGTCGCGAGGGTTGCTGCCGCCCGGCTCAGCGCCCGGGAGACTGATCGCCGGCTTTGAGGACGCGGCGCAGGATCTTGCCCGACGGCAATCTCGGGATCTCGTCGACGAATTCCACCGCCCGTACCTTCTTGTACGGGGCGACCCGGCTTGCGACCCAATTCATCAGCGCATCAGCGTCGTGTTCGGCCGCGACCACGAATGCCTTGGGGATCTCGCCGGCTACGGCGTCGGGTACGCCGATGACCGCGGCGTCCCGGACGCCGGGGCGGGACAGCAGCAGCGCCTCGAGCTCGGCCGGCGCGACCTGGTATCCCTTGTACTTGATCAGCTCTTTCAACCGATCGACGATGAAGAACCTTGCGCACTCGTCCACCCGAGCGATGTCTCCGGTGTGAAGCCAGCCGTCGGTGACTGTTTCGGCGGTGGCCAGCGGGTCGTCCAGGTAGCCCGCCATCACCTGCGGCCCACGGACCAGCAGTTCTCCGGCCCCGCCCGCCCCGATGTCCGCTCCGGTGACCAGGTCGACCAGCCTGGCGTCGGTGCCGGGGAAGAGCGTGCCGACAGATCCCGGCGGGGTTGAGGCGAAGTCCTCGTCGTAGACGAAATGGGTCCCCGGACTGGCTTCAGTCATGCCATAGCCCTGGCGGATGACGCAGCCGATGCGCTGCTCGGCGCGAGTCGCGAGGTTTTCGTCGAGCGGTGCGGCACCGCTCACCGCCCGGCGCAACGTCGACAGATCGTAGTCGCCAGTGTCCGGCGCTGTGGCCAGGGCGAGCACCATCGGCGGCGCGAGGTGCCCGCGGGTCACTCCGTGCTCCTGGACGACCCGCAGGTACCCGCGCAGATCGAATCGCGGCATGGTCACGATCGTCGCGCCCGCCAGGAGCCCGCTGTTAAGGATGATCGTGAACCCGTAGATGTGGAAGAAAGGCAGGGCGGCACAGCTCACGTCCTGGTCGGTGACCCGCCAGCCGACGCGTAGCTGTTCGAGGTTGGCGACGATGTTGCGATGCGTCAGTACGACGCCTTTGGCATGGCCCGTCGTTCCGCTGGAGTACGGCAGGACCGCGACGGCTGTGGCGGGATCAACGTCGAGGGGCGGCGCGACGCCTGTGCCAGCGGTCAGCAGGTCGAAGGATCCGGCTCGCGGGTGCTGCCCGAGCACGTAGACCCGATCGACCGCGGTTCCTTCGACCGCTTCGTGGACCTTGTCGAGAGCGTGCTCAGCAACGATCACCGCGCGCGCCTTCGAATGGCGCAGCTGCTTGTTGATCTCAGAAGCGGTGAGCAACGGGTTGATCGGGCTGACGACGCCACCGGCCCACAGGACGGCGTGCACGGCCACGGCGTATCTCGGCTGATTATGGCTGAGCAGGCCGACCACGTCACCCGGCCCCAGACCGTCGCTCGCCAGCCCGGCGGCTCCCGCGTTCGACCGCGTCAGCACATCACGAAAGGAGAGCCGCTCCCCGGTGTCGGCGTCGATGAGGGCGGCACGGTCGCTGTGGCTGTGAGCCGAATGCAGCACGTGGTCCGACAATGTCACGTTGGGGATGTCCGGTAGGGCCCTGCTGCTGTGGTAGATCATTTCTCTGACTCCGGTGTGGGTGGAGGCCGATTGCGGGCAGACTGGATTACATGGATGCGTCCATGTATCGGAGCGCGGCCAGCGCGAGCTCGGCCTTGTTGCCCAGGCCGGAGCTTGACCCGGACCCGTCCGATGTAGGTGTCCACAGTGGCCTTGGACACACCCATGCGGCGGGCGGTCTGTTGATGGGTGAAGCCACGGGCCACGTGGGCGAGTGCCTCCCGCTCTCGAGCCGACAAGGCCGGAGCCGGAAGCGGGCCGCCGGTTCCCCAGCGCGTGTCGGGCGTCACGGGATAGTCCACGAACACGGCGCCCCCGATGATGGCCCGGATTGCGGTCACATATGCCACATCGTTGGCGTGCCGGGTCAGGTACCCCCGGGCGCCCGCCTGGAGCGCGGCCAGGACGTCGGCCCGTTCATCGGATCCGGAGACCACGAGCACCGCCGCATCGGAGGACAGCTCCCGCACCATCGACAGGGCTGACCGGCTCCCACGGGGGTACGGATCGCAGATCACCAGATCGACTCGGCCGCCGCCGGCGCCCCTGAGCTGACTCACGTCCGAAACGGCGGCCACCACCGAGATGTCATTCGCGCCGGCGAGAATCGACCGCAGGCCGTGACGGTGGACGGGGTGCTCGTCCACGATGGCTATCCGGATCACCGTGTCCCTCCTTCGCGCGTCGCGCAGCTCCAGAGCGGGCGCCACGGGCGCTCCCCCAGGCTGCTCAGTCACGGCCCGGCCCCAGGCGAGTCGGCATCCCGGCTCCAGCTTCCATCCATGACAGCATGCGGAAGCCCAATAATCAATATGGTGTTTAGGGCACCCACGGCTCCACAGGCCACCGGTACGGTGGGATGCCGACGGCCAAATGTCCTCTGTGGACCTGGACGCGTCGGCCCAGGACGCACTGTCGCCCACACGAGCTGGACGACCTGGTGGCCGCCTATCCGCGGTGGGCGCGCAACGACCTGGACGGTTTCGCCGGCACACGCAGCATCGACGTCATGTCAGCGGGCAAGCGGCGGTCGGCCACCATCAACGGCAACCCGCGGGCCTACCACGGACCGTGGGACGACATCCGCCCAAGAATCACAGACACCTCGAACGTCAACTACACCTGGTTCGAAAGCCATCTGCTGCCGGCGCCCTGGCATCGTGGCCGGGTCGTGCTCATCGGCGACGCCGCGCACGCGTGCCCACCCACACTGGCCCAGGGCGCCGCACAGGCCTTCGAGGACGCCGCGGTGCTGGCCGAGCTGCTGCTCGAGACCGACCACCTCGACGAGGACCTGTGGGAATCGTTCATGAGCCGGCGCTTCGCCCGGGCCCGGAAGGTCGTCAACGCATCGCTGCAGTTGGCCCAATGGTTGCTCGACCACGAGCGCGGCGACGTGCCTGGGCTCATGGCCGAGGTGGCCCACATGCTCAGCACACCTGCCTGACGAGGATAATCCACTGTGGACCGGAAATTGATCACCCACCTGCGCCACGTCGACCTGGCGGTGCCTGACTACGACCGGCAGCTGGACTTCTACACGACCATGTGGGGCCTGACTCCTCAGGTCACCGACATCGGTCTCGCGTTCCTGGCCGCGGAGGGCTCGCCCGAGCAGTACTCGGTCCGGCTGCGCCGGGCCGCCGAGAAGCGTCTCGACCTCATCGCGTTCGGTGCCGGGTCCCGTGGCGATGTCGAGGCGCTGGCGCAGCGGCTGGGCCGGACGGGCGTGACGCTGGTGACTGAGCCCGGCCTACTGCAGACCCCGGGTAGTGGCTATGGTTTCCGCTTCTTCGACGTCGACGGTCGAACGGTCGAGGTTTCCACCGATGTCGCCGTCCGCGCGCACCTGAGGGTCGAACCTAGGCCCAGGCCGAGGCCGATGAGCGGTCCGGCCACATGCGCACCGCCGGCCAGAAGTACGTGCGCGCCATGAACTACCTCACCCAGATTGAGCGGATGCAGAGCGCCGAATCGACGGACCGCACGCCTCCGGCTTCCCGCACGAACTCGCTGCCCGCGGCATCTCCACCCTCATGGTCGACTGCCCTGGCAGCGGTGAGGCCCTACGCTTCCTCGGCCTCACCGCTCGGGTCGACACCGAGCATTGGGCCACTGCCTGCGTCGACTACCTGCACCACCGCGATGATGTTGAACCCGCCAGGATCGGGCTGGTCGGATGGTCGCTGGGCGGCTACTACGCGCCCCGGGCCGCCGCATTAGAGAAGCGCCTCGCTCTGTGCGTGGCCTGGGGCGGCAACCACGACTGGGGCGCGATCCAGAAGCGTCGGCTCCAGCGCGAAGGCGAGAACCCGGTCCCCCACTACTGGAACCACGTACTGTGGGTCTGGGGCGAGGCCGACCTCGACACTTTCATCACCATGGCGGAGGCGGTCAACCTGGACGGAGTCGTCGAGCACATCGCTGTCCCTTTCCTGATCGTGCACGGCGAGAACGACCGGCAGACCCGCTCGCGTACGCGCAGCACTCCTTCGACCGGGCGGTCAACAGCCCGAAACGCGAACTACGGGTCTTCACCGCCGCCGAGGGCGAGGCCGAGCACATCGGCCTCGACCACCTTCCCCACGTCAGCACCTTCATCGCCGACTGGATCGCCGACACCTTCGCCGAGCAGCCGTGACCGCCATCGACCGCAGCGACCCCGAGGGCGCCATCCACAACGCCGCCAGCGCTGCTCCAATTGGGGTGGGCTGTTCCGCGGTGAGATGCGGGACCTAGACGAGCGATTCCTAACCCGGCGTACGGCGAGTCGGCTGGATCATGATCTTTAGGGAGGGTATCCATGATCGTTTATGAAGACAGAACTGGATACCCTCTTGATCGCACTGTACGTGCTGGTTGACGACCACGTGATCCCGGCCGAGGGCCGGCGTCGTCCGGGTCGGCCGAAGAAGCCCACTGACGCCGAACTGGTGTGTCTCGCGGTGGCCCAGGTGCTGCTGGGTGCCCGCTCGGAGCACCACTGGATGCGCACGTGTTACGCCCGGTTGGGCCACCTGTTTCCCTATCTGCCCAACCAGCCCGGCTACCACAAGCGGGTCAAGGCGGCGGCACCGCTGATCTGCCGGGCCACCGAGTACCTGGCCACGCTGTGCCCGTCTTGGACCGATGACCTACGTCTGTTCGACGCCACGCCGGTGCCATGCGGCACCTCGCGGGAGACCGTACGGCGATCGGCGTTGGTCGGGTTGGCCGGCTACGGCTACTGCGCCTCGCACTCGCGCTGGTACTGGGGGTTGAAGCTGTACCTGCTCACCACGGTCGAGGGGATGCCGGTGGCCTGGTGTCTGGCCAACCCGAAGATCGGCGAACGGGAAGTCGCTCAAGAACTGCTCGCCCACGCCCGCGACCGGGCCGCGCTACGCGACGGGATGATCGTGTTAACGGACAAAGGCTTGGCGGGCAAGGAGATGGAGCACTTCGCGGCCGACCAGGTCGGAGTACTGCTGGTCCGCCCGGACCGCAAGGACGAGAAGCGCCGCTTCGGCAACCTGGCCGGGATGCGGCAATGGATCGAGTCAGTCAACGACACCCTCAAAGGCCAACTCGACCTGGAACAGCACGGCGGGCGCACCGAGGCAGGCGTCTACGCCCGCCTCGCCCAACGCCTCCTCGCCCTGGCCGCCGCGATCTGGCTCAACTGGGCCACCGACGCGCCAGTCAAGCGCTCGCTGATCGCCTACGACCACTGAGAGGAACCGATAGGGATCGGAATCACTCGTCTAGCCGCCGTCCACCCTCCACCCGCGGCTGCGTCGAACCATGATCGGCGTCGCGGTAACGGATTGGACCTTGGACGGCCGTTTCTGTCGCAACGACAGTCATTGGCAGCGGAGTAGATCGAGGTAAGTTGCACCCCTTATAGGGGGTAGAAGTTACCTCGATCTACTTCGCCATCCCCGGCATATCCCGGATATGTCGGGTGGATCTGCACCCCGCACAGGGAGTCCGGTTCACCCAACCCGTGCGAGGTCACCCAACGGCAAGCGACGGCGGGGCCAGCCAGACGAGTGATTCCGATCTCCGACTGAGTCGGTCAGTGGGCGCCCAGCAGCACTTGCGCCACCGCCAGGCACACCAGTTCAGCGTCGCTAAGCTTCTTCGGACGGCCGGGTCGACGCCGGCCTTCGGCCGGAATCACGTGGTTGACCGGGACGTGTGGTTGACCGGGACGTAGAGTGCGATCAAGAGGGTATCCAGTTCTGTCTTCATAAACGATCATGGATACCCTCCCTAAAGATCATGATCCAGCCGACTCGCCGTACGCCGGGTTAGGAATCGCTCGTCTAGACCCGTTCGCGGAAGACTGCGCGGAGGACGGCGTCTACGAGTGCTGGCTCACGGCTGCTCCATTCGCCATGACCGGAGCCGTCGGCGGCCCGGTCAATCCGATCGCGGTCAAATGAACCGGCCCGTGGTCCGTGTCCGCCTTCGGGCGAGCACCGCGACAACGATCAGCCAGCCCAGCGCAACGACGGCGGATGCGCCGGCGAGATCGAGAGTACCGGTCGCGGAGGGACTGATGAGGCCGGCCAGCACCGTGCTGACGGCGAGGACGCCGACCACAACCGTGCCGCCGACGGCGAACCAGCGGCGTTGACCCGGTTTCATCCGGCCGGCGGCGGCCAGGGCCGCGCACCCGAACGCGAAGCCCGGCACGCTGATCAGGAGCGCGACGTTCTCGGTGAGCGCACCCCCGGTGAGCGCGCCGATCGCGGCGCAAAGGCCGGCGGTGACCGCGACCGCGACCCGCGTCTCGCTCGGCCGCAGGACCCGGCGTCCGAAGCGGCTGGACAGCAACGTCAGGGTGAAGACCACCGGGGCCAGACCCACGAGGACCCAGAACATGACAAGCGCATCGAGACCCGCGAGCAATGCGGAACCCGTGGAATGCGCCAGTATCGCGTGGCGCACGGACGGCACCGCGACGATCAACACACCGATCCGGGCGATCCGGGAGATGCGCGTCAGCCACAGTTGCCCACGGAGTATCGCCGCGTAGACCGGGTTGCGCGCCTTGAGCATCTCGATGAGGCCGATACGGACCGGCTCCGAATCAGGGTCGAGGCGAAGAGCGTCCCGGAAGTGTTCGCCGGCCCCGACGAAGTCTCCTGCCTGAACCCGGAGGTGGCCACGGATCGCGTGTGTGTCCGCACTCTCCGGTGCCGTGGCGAGCGCGTGGCGAAGCATCGGCTCCGCCTCCGCCGGCCGGTTCAGACAAGCCAGCGCGAGCGCCCGCAGGTTCAGGCAGGCGACCTGTTGCGGGTCGAGGGCCAGCCCCTCGTCGGCGGCGGCGAGCGTGCCGAGCCAATCCGCCCGGCGAGCCAGGATGCTGCCCAGTAGCGCGTACGCGTCCGCGTCGGTCGGCGCGAGCGCGAGCACCTGCCGCACCGCGGTCTCGGCCGCGGCTTCCTGCTCGGCGGACAGCAGCAGCACGGCCATGATCTTGTATGGATCGGCGTCGTCGGGCGCCAGCCGGATCGCCTCGGCCGCCTCCTGCAGCGCCTCGGCGTGGTTTCCCCGACCTTTCAGGCACAGGGCGAGTAGCGAGTGTAGCTGGGCGTCGGCGGGATCCACGGCGAGGGCGGCCCGGACGCATTGCTCGGCGGCCCGATATCGGCGGACGCCGTACAAGAGGGCGGCCTTCCCAGCGTGGCCAGCCGCCGCGAGCTCCGCATTCACCGACGACGACCGCCAAGGTAGCGCAGCACGTCGTCGTAGATCCCTCCCTCGTTGGAGAACGTCGCGTAGTTTCGGGCGGACGCGAACCACTCCTTTGTGGACGGCCGCACCTGCTTGACGGCGGCGAGCAGGTCCGTGGTCGACAGCGGCACCGGTACGCCGGTGCGCATCGCCACCCGCAACTTCGCCTCCACGGCCACGTCGACCAGGGCCGCGATATCGGCCCCGGAGTACTCGGGCGTGGCGGCGGCGACGCGCCCGTAGTCGATCTCGGCGACGGGCTTGTCCTGGCAGTGCACGCGGAGGACGGCGGCCCGCGCGGCCGCGTCCGGTGGCGTTACGAACAGTAGCCGGTCGAACCGGCCGGGACGCCGGAAGCGGGGTCGAGACCCCACGGGGCGTTCGTGGCGGCCAACACGAGAACGCCATCATTGTTGGAGGCGAACCCGTCCAGTTCAGCGAGGAACTGGTTGATGAGGTGGCGGCCCGCACTCCCCCGCGCATCGGCCCGGCTCGCGCCCAGGGCGTCGACCTCGTCGAAGAAGAGCACGCACGGTTGCGGGCGCGCGCCTCCTCGAACGCGGCGTGCATGTTGCGCTCGCTGCTGCCCAACCACATGTCGAGCACCTGGTCGATGCCGACCGCGACGAAGTCCGCGGCCACCTCGCCCGCGGTGGCTCGCGCGAGGTGAGTCTTGCCACATCCAGGCGGGCCGTACATCAGGATGCCACCGCCTACCTGCTTGCCGTACGCCCGGAAGAGCTCCGGATGCCGCAGCGGTTCCACGATCTTCATCCGGATCTCGTCCTTGACCTCTTCCATGCCGCCGACGTCGGCGAAGGTGATGCGGACCTGGGCCGGCTCGTTCTCGGACGACCACCACTGCGAGCCGAGGTCAAGGTCCTCGGTCAGTGCTCGCAGAACATCCTCGGTACGGTCCGGATCGACCTCGCCGCCGGGGTCGGCCACCTGCGCCATCGCGCCGATCATCGTGGCCAGCACCGGATCGGCGAGCGTGGCGTCGTGTCGCACCGCCTTGCCGTAATGCGTCGCCGCCGCCACCGTGTCGGTGCCGGACAGGATGCGCGCGCACAACAGGTGTGCGGGGCCGACCGCCTGGCCCGCGTCGAGGAGCTTGTCGAGCAGGACCAGCGCCTGCCGCTCCTTACCACGTCTGGCGAACGTGGATGCCAGTCCGAGCTGCAACCGCGGTTCGTCCGGGGCCAGTTCGAGCGCCGCCCGGTACTCCAGCTCCGCCTCCTCCAGGTGGTCGCCCTCGAGCAACAGCGCGGCCAGATGAGCCCGTAGGAACACGTTGTCCGGCGAGGCGCCGAGCGCCGCCCGCAGGGACTCGATCGGGTCCATAGTGGACATCCCAGCCCGCCTCTCGGTGGACGCGAATGGTCTGCCGGAACATCGTATGGGCGGGGGCGGCTGTCCTGAAGCCCACTATTCGCAGGGCAACGGCAACCCTCGCGAGGCGGTCACAGCGGCGGCTGCGGAAGCTCCACCCGCAACCGTGCCATGATGGCGTCAGCCTCGTCCCGGTATCCGGACGTGCCGCTCAGGCCCTGGGTGTCCCGAAGTGCAGTGTCCAACGTGTACAGTCCACGGGCGAGATCCAGGTCGAGCCCGAGGTCCCGGCAGGTGGCCACCGACTGCTGCGCCTGCCGGATCGCGGAGTCATAGTGGCCACGGGCCAGATCGATCCTGGCCAGGACCGCCAGCGCCCGCGCTTCCGCCGAGCGGCGTCCGGCACGGCGCGCGATCGCCAAGGCCCGCTGCGCCGTCGAGGCCGCGGCCCGTGGGTCGCTCAGGCTCAGCTCGACCGCGGCCAGCTCGGTGAGTGCAGGTGCCAGGCCTCGGCCGTACCCGATCGTGTCGGCCACCTCGATCGCCTCGACCAGACGTTCCCGCGCGCCGGCGGCGTCGCCCCGGCGGGACGCCACCATTCCGGCCGCGCACAACGCGTCGCACTCGATCCGCCGATCGTCGATGTCGCGCGCGACCCGCAGAGCCAGCGCCGCCTGGTACGCCGCGTCGTCGTAGGCGCAGTACTCGGCCTCCAACATGGCCAGGCCGGTGCGGACATTGGCCTCACCGTTGCGCGAACCGGATTGTTGGTACAGCGCCAGGGCCTCGTTGAGGTAGCGGCGCGCCTCCGCCAGGTTGCCGAGCTCCAGATAGGACATACCGAGATTGCCCAGGCTGGTGGCCGCCATGTCGTCGAACCCGCGTTCGCGCGCGATCTGCAGGGTGCGCAGGAAGCTGTCAACGGCGTCGCGCAACCGTCCCACCGACTGGTACACCAAGCCGAGGCTGCCGAGAGTGATCAGCTCGAGCGGACCGGACAGTGCGCCGGTGTCCAGCGCCTCCCGGTAGCTGGCGATCGCCTCGTCGTGCTGACCCATCTCGTGGTACACCGCGCCGAGCGCGCTCAGCGCGCCGGCTTCGCCCTCGCGCCAACCCAGCTCCGTGCTGAGAGCGTAGGTGCGCTTATAGCTTTCCACCGCTTCGGGATAGTCACCGCGGCTCCAGTTCGCATGGCCGAGGCTGTGGCACAACGCGGCCTGTGCCCGCTCGTCGCCGAGGTGCCGGGCGATCTCCATTGCAGCCGTGGTGATCGCCACCCACTCGGTGACATATCGGCGCAACCGGAGAAAGCCACGGAGTTCCACGGCCAACTGCCAGCCCGCGGGCACCGGGTCGTGGGCGGCGAGGTGAATCACGGCGGCCACCA
This sequence comes from uncultured Actinomycetota bacterium, assembly GCA_963803345.1. Taxonomy (GTDB): domain Bacteria; phylum Actinomycetota; class Actinomycetes; order Mycobacteriales; family Micromonosporaceae; genus CAWDLX01. Next base: position 153,728 of record CAWDLX010000017.1, on the reverse strand, counting down.
TGTTGGTGCGCTCGGACTCCAACCAGTTCATCGCCGCGGCCGCGGTGTCGAACTCAGCCGGCCCGGTCGCCGGATCGGGCCCGGGCGGAACAAGCAGGCGCGGGATGTTCAGCATCGCGGTCGCGCCCCGGGCACCCGCCAGCTGCCACGCCACCAGCCGGCGGACGGCCCCGGTCCGCTCGCCCGCCCCGAAATCGCGGCCGAGCCGGTCGACCGCGTACGCCCGCAGCAGGTCGTGCATCGCGTAGCGGCCGGCGGTCCGCTCCTCGACCAGATGCGCGACGGCCAGTTCCCGCACCGCGGCGGTGCTATCCGTGCCAGCGACCGCGTCCGCCGCGGCGGCGGTGAAGTCCAGGCTGGGCCCGCTGCCCAGCTGGCAGAACAGCAGCCGGGCCGGCCCAGTCTGTGCGCGGTAGGACAGGTCGAACGCGCTGCGCATCGCGACCTGGTCATCGTCGTAGACCCGCAGCGCGGCCAGCCGGTCGTCGGCCAGCTCGGTGACCAGGTCGCCGATCGCCCGATCCGGCGTGCCGGCCAGGTTCGCCGCGGCGATCCTCAGCGCCAGCGGGAACCCGCCGCACAGGTCGGCCAGCCGGTCGCTGGCGGCGCTGTCGGCCCGAATCCGATCCGATCCCAATGCCAGGTCCAGCAGCGCAACCGACTCCTCCGTACCGAGCGGGCGCACCTGGATGCGGTGGGCGCCGTCGATAGCGATCAGGCCGCCCAGCCGCTGGCGCGCGGTGACCACCGTCAGGCAGGAGGCGGCGCCCGGCAACAGCGGCCGCACCTGGTCGGCGCCGGCCGCGTTGTCGAGCACGATCAGGCGGCGGCCGTCCGCGAGCAGGGAACGCAGCAGCCGCGCCCGCTCGCTCTCGCCGCCTGGCAGGTCACCGGTCGCGACGCCCAGACCGAGCAGCAGCTGGCCCAGCGCCTCCTCGGCCGACAGCGGCGCCAGCTGAGGATGGTGGCCACGCAGATCGAGGTAGTGCACGCCGCCCGGGAACCGACCGCGGACCCGGTGCGCCCAGTGGACGACCAGGGCCGTCTTGCCGATACCGCCCAGGCCGTCGATCGTGACGATGACGCTGGCCGTGCTCGCCTCGTCCTCGCTTGCCGCCAGCAGTGCGTCGAGCTCGGCCAGCTCGGCGCGACGGCCGGCGTAGCCGCGGATGTCGTGCGGAAGCTCCGCCACGACCCGCCGAGGCGCAGTCGCGACCGGTGCCGGAGAACTCGCCGGCGCCGGGCCGGCGGTGGCGGCCAGCGTGGGATCGTCACGCAGGATCCGCTCGTGCATCGCGCGCAGCTGCGAGCCCGGGTCGATGCCCAGCTCGTCGCGCAGGAGTGACCGAGCGGCGTGAAACGTGGCGAGAGCGTCGGCCTGGCGCCCACTGCGGAACAGGGCGAGCATGAGCAGCGAGCGGAGGTGCTCACGCAGCGGGTACGCCTCGACGAGGCCGCTCAGCTCGACCAGGCTCTCCCGGTGCCGGCCGAGATCGAGTTCGAGCTCCAGCCGGGTCTCGAGTGCGGCCAGCCGCTCCTCGTCGAGCTGGGCTCCGATGGTGCGCAACAGCGGGCCGCCGGCGTCGGCCAGGGCCGGGCCACGCCACAGCGCCAGCCCCTCGGCCAGAAGACCGGACGCCCGCGCGCCGGTGCTACCGCCCGCCTGCCGCACGAGCGTGCGGAATCTGTGCAGGTCGATCTGGTCTGGATCGACCTCGATGAGGTAGCCGTTTCCGACGGTGACCAGCTTGATCTGCGGTACCTCGCTCAGTCCTTGACGGAGCCGGTGAACGTGGACCTGCAGGTTCTTGATGGCGGTTCGTGGGGGGTTGTCACCCCACAACGCATCAACCAGCCGCGAAACGCTCACGAGCTGACCAGGCTCAAGGAGCAGGAGGGCAAGGACCGACCGTTGCTGCGGTGTACCCAGGTCGACGACGTGACTTCCGGTCGACGCTCGGATCGGCCCCAGCAGCCGGAAGAGCATTACGCAATCGTACGACGCCGCGCAAGGCGCAGCACACTGTCAGACCTTCGATGATCAGCTTCCTTGCCCTTGCCGGCCGGGGGCCACATACCAGACGACAACCGCTCGACAACCAGCAGCTCAGAGCATGGGTGGCGGCACCCCTCGAGGAGGTTGACGTGATCCGGATAGCCATTGTCGATGATCAACCCGTGGCGCGCTATGGCCTGCGCTCCATCCTCGCCATCGAGCCGGACATCCGTGTGGTGACGGCGGTGTCGAGCTACGCCGAACTGCCGGACACGATAGCCGCCATGGTGATCTGTGACCCGTTCCCGCTGAACGAGGCGGCCAACCTGGGCGGGCTGCGGTCACTGGCGGCGCGGCGGTCGGTCCTGGTGGTGTCCCACTCCCGCCGGCCCGGCGACCTGCTCGCGGCGATCCACGCCGGTGCCCGCGGCTACCTGGCCAAGACTGCCGACGAGGACGAGTACGCCCCGGCGATCCGCAAGATCGCGGCGGGCGGCACGCATCTGCCGGCCCGGATGTTGCGCACTGGCACTTCCGAAGGCACCGTCCCCTCGACCTGCCTGTCCGAGCGGGAGCAGCTGGCCCTGGCCTACATCGCCAATGGATTCACCCACCAGCAGACAGCGACGCGGATGGGGCTGTCCCGGGCGACCGTGGACACCTACGTGGCCCGGGCCCGGGTCAAACTCGGCGTCGGCAACAAGGCCCAGCTGGCCCTGGCGGCGTTCCAGCACGTGGAGCCCAGGCTGCTCGCACAGGTGTTCGTGCGCCCGTGAAGCTGCGACGTGACGATGAGAATGTGTGGGCGGGTCACCCGGCGGTCTGACTCAAGAATTGACATGATCGTTCGATGGCCCGACGGTAGCGGGGACCAGACACGGCCACCCCCCGGTCGAGCCAGAACCGCAGCACGTCGGCGTACTTGGCCCGTACCTCGGGGTTGTCCCAGGTCAGGTCGGGCTGCTCGGGCGCGAACAGTGCAGGTACCAGTCCGCGTCGGGGACCTGGGTCCAGACCGGCCCGTTTCACGATCCGTAGGTGACTGCCGCTGGTTCAGTCCGTCCAGCTAGGCTCTCATGCATGCTGTTTGGCAACGCGGGAGGTGAGAGTCGTCTATGAGCGTGGCGCTTCTGGAACACGCCGGTCCCTGGACGGAGGACGACTACTTCGGCCTCGGCGAGACCGCCAGCCGCGTTGAGCTACTCGACGGGAGTCTGTTGGTGAGCCCGCACCGACCACCCGACATCAGCATCTGTCCCGTCGCTTGGCCAACGCCCTCGACGCGGCGGCAGAACAGGCCGGACTTTGGGTCTTCGAAGCCGTCAACGTGCGTCTGCACGTGGGCCGCATCGTCATTCCCGCTCTCGTGATCACGAGGGTCGAGAACGAGACAACCATCGACGCCAGCGAAGTAACGCTGGTCGGCGAGGTCGTCTCACCCGGCAGCGCCTCGGCTGACCGCTTGATGAAGCTTCAGCTGTACGCTGCCGCCCGCATCCCGTGGTACCTGATCGCCGAGCAGGACGCGACGACCGTGACACTGCGTCTGCTCCGCTTGGACGACACGCACTACGTGGAGCACGCGGTCGCCAAGACCGGAGAACTCCTGCCGCTCCCGGCCCCCTTCACCGGCCAGATCGACACCAGCACCCTGCACCGACGATTAGCCCGCCGGTAGCACGCCGCTTCGTCCAATATGGACCCGCTACCGCATTGGCAGACGCCGACGAGACCACTCCTCATGGTCGTTAGTTGCGTGCTCGGTGCATGGTCACGCGTCCGCACCCAGGCATCACAGGTAAGCACAGGGCGGACAAGAGTTGCGCCAAACCTGGACAGGTCGGTACGGCGAATCCTCGCTCAGCAAATAGAAACACCGGGGTTCTGGACTCTTAATCCCCGGGTTCGGGGTTCGAGTCCCTGGCGGCGCACACAGAACATCACGAACCGCCCCTGAGCAGCGGAAACGCAGCCTATTGGTGATCGAGCAGAGGTACCGACTACCGGCCTGATGTCGCGATCATGGGGTAAACTGGACGCCGGTGACACGCAGAACATCACGTACACGGCACGCTCGGACATAGACGTTCGTGAGCGGCGCGGCCCAGTCGGTCGCGCCGCTTTGTGCAAACGCGCGGGACCGACCGTCGCCATGGCGTCGTCGCGCTCGCTATCGCGGTGGACGGTGATCTGTTGGTCGGCACATGTCGGGGCCGAACTGGACAGGGCGCTCGAGTGCGGGGCGGTTGCGGCACACCGTGTGCGGCATCCTTGCCGGCCCGCGCGGCGCAGACGCTTCCGTGTGGGGTGCAGGTTCAGCGTCTCGGCTGTGACCAGGCACGATGCCGATTCGCTTGCGGTTATGCCGCGTGGCGGTATTCATGGAGGAGCCTGTACTGTGCCAAAACCTGTTCGTACGGGCCGTAAGCTGCGGTTTCGCTCGGGCGGGCAGGATCAGTGGCGTGCTGGTTCGAATGCTGTACACGAGCGTGGTTCGGGTGTTGGGCTGGCTGCCGACGGCGGCGCGGGCTGACGCCGCCTTGGTGGCCGAGGTGATGGTGCAGAAGTTCGTCGTCGAATTCGGTGATGCCGTTAGCCCGGGCACTGGCAAGAACCGTGTTGAGCGCGGCCGGGGACTAGCCCGCCGAATGGCCCGTGGATACCAACGCTTATGTTCCTTCTCGACCGCATACTAGTAAACGTCGCCCTGGCCCTGGACTTCTCCGCGATTTACGAAACGGCGGATCTTTCTAGATCAGCAAGGAACTCGATCAGACCGGCCAAGTACACCTGCTGGTCGTCGTACATGGCCAAGTGGCTGCCATCGGGACAATGCAGGTATCGGCCCTGGGGCATGCGGCTGGCCATCATCCGCATGTGCGCCGGGTCCATCGTATCGTGCTGAGCGCCGATGACCAGGGCCGGCACCTCGACCGACGCCAACTCCGTGGTCCGGTCCCAGTGCGCCAGCTTGGCTTCCGCGCTGATGCCCAGCTCGCTGGGGCCCTGCATGGATACGTAGATCGCGGGGTTGATGTGGGCGAAGCCGCGCTGCACCGGATCGGGCCAATCCTCCGGCGGCATCCGCAGGACATGATGCACGTAGTGGTGCTCCATCAGCAGTTCCATGTACCGGGGGTTCTCGGTGTGCCCGTTGACCTCCAGCTGCTTGATCTCGGCCAGCGCGGCCTGGTCCATCGTCGGCATCAGCACCCGCTCGGCGTATTCGTTGTACGCCGGGACGCTCGCCATCATGTTGGAGATGACCAGCCCGCGCAGGTGCTGGTGATAGGTGAGTGCGTATTCCACGGCGAGCATCCCGCCCCAGGACTGGCCGTACAGTACGAAGCTGTCACGCTCCAGCCCGAGCGCGCGGCGCACCTGCTCGACCTCGTCAACGAAGCGGTCCAACTCCCACAGGGAAGGCTGGTCCGGCTGATCGCTGAACCCGGAGCCGAGTTGATCGTAGTAGTAGTAGTACTCGATCCCGGCCATGGGCAGGAAGCTGTCGCAGGCCTCCAGGTACTCGTGGGTGGACCCGGGCCCGCCATGCAGCAGCAGCACCCGCAATCGGGGGTTGTTGCCGATCCGCTTCACCCACACCTGGTACGTACCGGTTGGCGTGCTCACCGGGATTTCCGCGCACCCCCGCCGAGCACGTCGTCCCGGCCGGAGTAGTCCAGATAGCTACTGACCAGCTGCATCCGATGCCCCTCCCCTCCCCGGCACGTGCACCGCGCCTGCCAGCAACCTAGGCCCTTCTTGCCGAAACGTTCTCCCTCGTCCGAGGGTCGTCGGGGTTGCCGCCGCGCCCTCATCTAGCCGCCGACCACGACGCGCGTCCGATATGCAGAGCACGGCGCATCGCTCTTACCGCCGACCCTCCTCATCGGGCTGAGACCTTGCTCACCGACACCCACTGAGGCGATGGTCGACCGGCCGACCGGTAACCGGGCCGCAGGTAACATCGGGCCCATGGCGTTGGCGAAAACCGCAACGAGTGCGGTCACATCCATCCCGGCCGGCCTCGATCCTGATTCGGCTGAGTGGTTGCGAGTGCTCAGTGGCACCGGCACCGAGCGGGAGGACGCCGTGGCTCGGCTGCACAATCTGCTGCTGCGGATTGCCATGACCGAGGTGCGTCGGCGCGGCGCTGTCCACCGCATCGCCGGACCCGAATTGGACGACATGGCCTATCAGGCCGCCGACGACGCCCTGTTGGCGATCACGGCCAAGCTCGGCCAGTTCCGTGGCGATAGCCGGTTCACCACCTGGGCCTACAGGTTCGTCATCTTCGACGTGTCGGCCAAGCTCGGGCGGCACTTCTGGCGAACCCCGGGTGTCCGGCTCGACGCCCAGGATTGGGAACGACTGCCCGACCGGTTCGGGTTCGAACCCGCCGAACAGGCCGAACAACGCGAACTGCTGGCCGCGGTCCGCACCGCGATCGAGCAGGAGCTGACCCCACGACAGCGCCGGATCTTTGTCGCGATCGCCGTGACCGGCACACCCCTTGACGCCGTCGTCGCTGAGCTCGGCTCCAGCCGGGGTGCGATCTACAAGACAATGTTCGACGCCAGACGGAAGCTGCGCGCCGTGCTCGTGAAACGCGGCCATCTGGACGACACGGCGAGGCGTCCGATGCATGGCCGGTCAGACCTTGACGACTTCCTCCGGACCGATCCTCTCGACGTCGGTTGCGACCAAGCGATGGAGATGCTTGCCGCTTACGCAGATCTCGTCGCCCGGGACGTAGCGGCGGTGCAGCGGTACCCCGGCATCACCGCCCATCTGAATGCATGTGGACCATGCACAGAAGACTTCCATGCGCTACTCGCCACCGTGATTCAGACGGAAGGCTGAGCCGAACACCCGGAGTACACGCACCGGTGTACGCATGAAGATCCGTCACATCGCGCCGTAGCCGGGCGTATCGCGGGGTTCAGATGGGTCACCGGGTCCTGAGTAGCGACGGCGTCGTCGAGCACCACCCAGTGCATCGCGGGCTTGTCCCGCCCGTTGAGAGCACGCTCGGCCGCCCTCGACCCGCCGTGAGCAAGTCCGCGGCTGTGTCGTCCAGGACCACCCGGCCCGATGCTCAACCAGGAACGAATTCACCGACCCCGCCGTCACCAGATGACCCACCAACGCCTGCGCGTCGAGCAAGCCCGATCCGGACCCGACCTACCCTTCGCCCGGTCATGATCGGCGCATGCCGAACGCAGCACCACCCGACTCGCCGGGACTGTTCAGACGGCCCCCAGGGCAGTTCGCGGCAGCGTCTCTTCCGCCGATCAGTCAGACGCGGACGAGCTCAGCCGCACCGAAGGACACCGCGAAGCGCTTGCACCAGATGGTGACGCTGCGGAACGTGGTCACGTCGCTGTCCGCGGGCACATCGTAAACCTGAGTGCCCCGGTTGCCCTTGAGCCGGCCCAGCTCCAGATACATGCCGTCGTCGAACACGTGCCAGCCGTCCCTTCCGGTGAGCACCGGCTGGTCGGTGAGCCAGACTCTCAGATCAGGTCCGTCCGATGTAGACAAGCCTCGCAGAATGAGTTGATGGCGGCCGTTCGGGAGTCGGACCAACTCGGCCGTCCCTGAAGTGGTGTGCTCATGCGTCATGAGAGCGCCATGGGCGACGAGCGTGGCGGTGGGAGGGGACGGGGCGTCGGGCGCGGCTGGCGAGGTCGTGGTGGTCTGGATCACCGGTACGGCGTCGTTGACAGTCGTCGAGGTAAATAGCTTCCAGGGCTGGAACCAGTACAGGCCGGCGGTCGACGCGACAATGGCAAAGGCGGCGACCGCGACGATCCATCTGCGCATGAGAGAGACGGTAGTGCGGTTCTGGACGATGCGGCCAAGCCGGAAGCACTTCGTAAGAGTGGCGTAATCCAGGCCGCTCGCCGGCCACCGCGCCCAGGACATCGGGCAACACGGTCTTGGCCCGGCACGGGGAATGGCTCCGCGAATGGCCCAAGGTGGCCCGACTCAAACGTCTGGACCCAACGTCACCTCACGACGACTCGGAAAGGGCCTTTCATTGATGTAACAGCTTTGTCAGTTCAGCTGAATCGGGGTGAGCCACGTCTCAGCTCCCGGACGGCGGCGGGCGGTAATGGACGGCGTGTTGTGCGCCTCAGACGAGTTGTGGGCCGCGTTCGCGGCGCCGCCCGGTTGAGCGGTACGCCGGTCGGATGTTCTTACGAGCCGCGGAACAGGCTGGCTGCGGGGGTAAAGACGTCGGTGCTCATACGGCGCGAAGCCTTCGTCCGACACATTCTCGTCCTGAGGAGACGCCATGAGATTCATTGCCCAACTCGCCGGTGTCGGCGGCCTGGCATTCGCCGCCACCGCCGTGATCGCCGGCACCGCCTCGGCCTCCACCGCCGCGGAGGACACGAACGCGGTGTTCGTGCAGACCGACAACCCGGCCGGCAACACGATCGTCGCCTATGACCGGGCCGCCGACGGCAGCCTGCGCCCGGCCGGCACCTACCCGACCGGCGGCCTCGGCGGAGTCCTGACCGGTTCGGTCGTCGACCACCTCGCGTCGCAGGGCTCACTCGCCCTGGACCGCGACAACGGCCTGCTGTACGCGGTCAACGCCGGCAGCGACACCATCACGGTGTTCGGCGTGCACGGCGACCGCCTGGCCCGCCGCCAAGTGATCTCCTCCGGCGGCGCCTTCCCGGTCAGCATCGCCGTGCACGGCAACCTGGTCTACGTGCTCAACGCCCGCGACGGCGGCTCCGTGCAGGGCTACCTGCGCATCGCCGGCACCCTCATCCGGATCCCGACCTGGCACCGCAGCCTCGGCCTGGACCCGAGCCGCGACGCCCGGAGTTCACCCACACCCCCGGCCAGATCGCCTTCACCCCGGACGGCCGAAGCTGGTCGTCACCACCAAGGCCGGCAGCAACGCCATCGACGTGTTCTCCGTCGGCACTCGGCGGCCTGTCGGCCAAGCCGGTCGTCACCGGCCTGCCCGGCGCGGTGCCGTTCGCGGTCACCTTCGACACCCGCGGCCACCTGGTCGTCGCCGAGGCCGGCCCCAACGCGGTGGCGCACCTTCACCGTCAACCGCGACGGCACCCTCACCCAGCTCGACCCAAGCGCCCACCGGCCAGGCCGCCACCTGCTGGATCGCTGGCACCGGCAGCAACGTTCTACCTGTCCAACGCCGGCAGCGCCAGCCTTTCCGGCTACCACCTGACCGGCGACGGCACCCTGACCGCGCTCGGCAACACCGGCACTGACCCGGGCACCGTCGACGCCACCGTCTCCTCCGACGGCCGCTACCTCTACGTGCAGACCGGCGCCAACGGCATCGTCGACGCGTTCCGGATCAACCCGGACGGATCGCTGACCAAGACCGCCTTCACCGCCGTCCCCGGCTCGACCGGTGGCGAGGGTATCGCCGCGGCCTGACTTTGTCCGATTGACCGTGTCGGCGTACCGCAAGCATCTGTGCGCCGGCACGGGCCGCCGGGGCCGGCGCAGAGGCAACTAATGCGAGCCTTAACTCCGGGCGAGCTGGCACAAGACGCTCGGCCCGGGTCGCCGAGCGTCAAACACCGAAGGGACCGCCATGATCACCCTGACCGACCCGCAGGACCGCGCTTCGCTGCTCGACCACGACCGGCGCTTCTTCGACGCCCTGGTCGGCGGTGACACCGCCGGTCTGCGGGGAATGCTGGCAGACGACTTCATCCTCGTCAGCGTCAGCGACGGGGCTGTGGTCACTCGATCCGACCTCCTCGAGGCACTATCGTCGGGAGTCCTCGAGTTCCCGGCCATACAGTCCTTCCCCGACGAAGCACTGGTGCGCCGGGTAGGCGATGTGGGCATTATCGTGGGACGCACCGAAATCGACTTCACGCACGAGGACGGAACGGCGTTCGCCGCCAGCAGCCGCTACACCCACGTCTTCGTCACCGACCCACGTGCGGGGTGGCGGCTCTTGTCGGCCCAGGGCACAGAGTTCAGACCCGCCGGACGTTGACGCCGGTACGGGCCCAACCTATGCCATGCCATGGCTCTGGCGACCGCGCCAGGCGCGGTTCTTGGCGCGCTCGACGCCGCCGGCTCAGAAATCGATCGATCAACAGAGGTTGATTGCGCCGCCGCGACGAAACGACGGTTGAGAGCCGCGACATTCGGTTACGCGGCGGCACGCAACGATGGCCCGTTGCCTGACCAACTGCTTGACAATGACAGCCGACGCACGTCCGGGTCGGCCAAGCAGGACCTCCGGCCTTACGAACCCGCCTCCCGCGGCCAGGGGCTACGCCCCGTGGTCCCAACCGCTGCTCAAGCGCTCCGCCTCCTCCGTACCTGAACGCCAACCTCCGACACCAGGCAGTTCCATTGCCTCCGGCGGCTTAGGACCTCCGGCCCCAAGAACCCGGATCCTGCCTCCGGTGTGACGACACCCAGACATTCAGGCCATCGAGGAACTCCTCCTCCGGCGGTAGGCGGACACGGTGTTGCTGCTCGTGTCAACTCGAGCGCCGAGCGGATCCAGCTGTGCTGTACACGCTCTCAGTGCTGGCCCGGTACCAGCCGGCTGAGTGGAGCAACCACATCGACGTTGACGCCAGCACGAACGCAGTCGCCATCGAGAGACTTCTTGGGCGAGCAATGGAGGAGCTACCCCGGCTCATTGGGTTCGCGATCAATCAGGTCTCCTGACGCGTCCAGCCTTGCTGTTGGCTGCTGTTCGGCGGCGGGCGGGCCGGCAAGCTTGCGACGCCGGGCGGCGAACGCGCGCCGGTCGGCTTCGTACCACTGGACGTTGACCGAGCTCGCCGACCGGCTCCATCTCGCGCCCGGCTACCCCTCATCCGGATCTTCAAACTGGCGACCCTCCTGCCGCCGATGGCCTATCTGTCACGGTTCCGCGTCGAAACGGCGGCGGCGATGTTGTCGCATACCGACAATCCGGTGACCTACATCGGCACCAGCGTCGGTTGGCCTGGCCAGAACTACTTCGCCCGGCGGTTCACGGCTCACTACGGGCTGGCCGCGTCGACCTATCGGGCGCGCTTCTCGCAGACCGTCGTTCACCTGGGTTCGTGGCCCATCGACGCCCGCGAGGGCGGCGTCCAGGTCCCGCACGGGCATCCAGCCGCCAGCCTTTCCCGGGTCCACGCCTGCCCAAACGAGCCGGGCGCCAACCCGGGTCAGGCTAGCGGCTCGAGGGGCTCAGCCGCTCGTCCCGTTGAGGGCCTGGTACAGCCCGTCCGGCGCGGGCAGGACATCGGCCGCCGCCGGAGCCGCGATCGGGGTCGGCGACCCGTAGTTGGAGAAGGTGATGCCGAGATTGAAGTCCTCGTTCGCCCCGGTGATCTTCAGCTCGGTCAGCCGTCCCTGGCGGTCCAGGGTGGCGGTGAACGGAACCGCGGCATCGGTCACGCTGGACTTTCCCGCCGCCTCCGGCCCGGTCGCCTTGGTGAGGTCCACCACACCGGCGAGGTGGGTCGCGTCGGTGCGCGTCACATTGGCGACGCTCGCGAAGACCGCACCGATGCCCAGCGGCCAGGCGAGCGGCCGCGTCGGGTTATGCCGCTCGCCGCCAAAGAGGTCGAACGGGATCGCTTCCGGCTTGAGCTTCGATGCGTCGAACTTGTACCACTTGGTCTTGTCGATGTTCAGATTCTGAGCCAGCGGACCGAAGTCCGCCTTGACCCACAGGTCGCTGCCGATCTCGGTGAACGCGACGGACAACGTCTGGTCGCCGATATAGACCGCCTGCGTGGCTGCCTTGTTGGCGTAGTCGACCGACGTTTTGACCGTGGCGTCTTGCGCCGGGAGGGTGAGCGTCGCGTCGTATCCGGTGTTCTTGAGCGTGGCCAACGCGTTGGTCAGCGCGTCGGCCGGCGACACCTGCGCGGGGGTCGTGGTGGCGGCCGAACCTGGCTGGCTGTTTGCGCTGCAGGCCGCCAAGCCGGGGCCGGTGGCCAGAAGAAGGCTGATGACGGCGAAGCGTCTGATATTCACAGAAGGACTCCTCGAGAGCGTTTGGGCGGCTCCAGTTGGACGTAGCCGCGGATCTGTCACAAACCGCAGCGTGGCAGGAAGCAGGCGTCGCCGGACAGGGTCCGCGTACTCATTCGCCTAGGGTCGGCTGGCCTATTTTTCGCTTGGGCGTCGGCGAGGGTGGAGCTGTGGCATGACCGCGCGACCGGCCGCTCCGCGGTTGCCGTGGCCGCTTCCCGCGCTCGGCTACGCCCTCCGCTTTACCCGGGCTCCGCTGGAGTACGTCGACTCCCTCCGGACGGCCGGCGACGTTGTCCCGATCCGGCTCGGCCCACAGCGGGTTTACTGGGTCAACCGGCTCGACCGGCCTGACCCGACGGGCCTGGCGGCCGTTCATCCGCGCTGGTGTTGCCTGGCCCGGTCATCGTGGGCAACGTCATCGGCGCCGATCCATGGCGCCGTACTCATCGCAGCACGAACCCGGTCCCGACCGGGTCCTCGGCGTCGAGAACGAACACGTGCTCTCCGGTTGGGTACGCCCGACCCGAGACGGTTCGATGCTACGCAAACTCGATCCGGCCGTGCATACGAACATGATCGCATCACCTCGCGCCACCGGCAACGTTCACGGTGGTGATGTCCACTGTGGACATGGCCGCGGCACCGGTTCAGACCGCAGGAACCAGTGCGTGCGCCCGGGCCAGCAGGCTCTGCGCCGCAGCCGTCTCGGCCTCGATGTCGGCAAAGGCCGGGCGGGGGGCTGGTCCACGCCTGGTCCACCACCGGGTCGCCGGTCGGCTCACCCACGCCCGGTACCTGCCGGTGCGCCGCAGCACTTCTTGTACTTGCGGGTCGAGGCGCACCAGCACGCCTCGTTACGTCCCGGCGGCCACGAGATGAGGGATTCCGGGGCGGTATGGGCGAGGTGAGCCGCGTAGTCGGCCCGTGCGTCGTCCGCATCCCTGTCCTGCTCCGCACACCAGGCCAGCAGATCGGCGACCCGAATGGGAGCGATCCGGATGCCGGTCATGCCCGCCTCGGCGGCGTCGTTCAGCTTGGCCTGCAACGCCCGGCAGTACTCCGGATGAGCGCGGCCACCCTCGGCGAGGCCGCCCGGTTCGGTCAACCCCGGCCACTGCGCCAGTGCCTGCTCGTACTCGCTGGCGGGAAACCACGACCATCGCGACCGTCAACGGCATCGGGCCCGGCACGACGACATCATCGGCGGACTGCGCTGTAGCGCGGAGCTCGCGCTGCTGGCGATCGCGTTGTTCGCGAGCGCCCTGGAACTGGTCGGCCTCGGTCTGCAGGTCATCCGGCGCCAACCCGAGCGCGGTCAAGGACTCGCCGCGCCAGCCGGCCAACTGCGCCACCAGCCGCTCCGGGTCGCCGGTGGCCAGCGCCAGCCGCAACCCGTCGGTCAGCCAGCCCAGCGCCGTGGCGGGGTCGCCGACGTCGGCATACTCGATGCCCGCGTTGTTGTACAGCCACACATCGTCCGGCGTGTCGCGGCGAACCTGCGCCCAGATCGGCTCCGCCTCGGAGACCCGCCCGGCCCGCATGAGGATCTCCGCGATCCGGCACCGGGCATCCGGCTGCCCACCCAGACCGGCATCGACAGCCTCCCGGATCGCGTCCAGCGCCTCGTCGAACCGGCCCATCGCCGCGTAGGTCTCGGCCAGCTCGGCGAGCAGCTGGTCCAGAGAGAACGTCATCGCACCGGCCGGGATCGTCCGGGTGAGCGTGACCGCGTCTTCCAACGCAACCGCGCAAGCGGCATGGTCCCGCGGACGGACGGCCATCACCCGGTGCAGGCGACGCTCGACCCGCTCGACCTCGGACATCGGGCGCTTCGGCACCGCACCATCATGCCGGCAGAACCGGCTCACGTCGCGCACCGCCACGTGTGGCGGGAGACGGCCCCGCCGCACGCTCACGGGCGCCTGCAACGGAGATGCACCAAACCCCCGTAAAATAGAATATCCCACCCACAATGCCGCGGCTGATGCGTGGGCGCGTCTCGCATCGCGTGGCGCACGGCGCCCGGGCATCGTCGGCGCTAACCTCTCCGCCAAAGGCGCGATGTCGGGAGGTGCCGGAGTTGCCAGATCGGCTTGAACAGCCAACCCTGTGGACGGAGATCGAAGCGGCCGTTCCTCGGCCGGCCCCGGCCCAGCGGGTGGACTCGGCCCGCCGGATGGAGCCGGCAGAGCCACCGATGGTGACACCTGCGCCGAAGCCGGCGGCGCCGTCATCAGCGTGGGAGGCGGCGCTCGATGTCTGGCTTGTCGGCATGGAGCCATCCGAGTCGGACGGGGCGCCGGTCGGCCTGCAGTTCGAGGTCAGGCCAACCAGCCTGTGGGTGCGACTGGCGACGCCCGGCAAGGCCGGGTGGGTCCGCACCAACATCTCATGGCAGCACGTCCAGTTCGGCTGGACCAAGAACGTCCGTGTCCCCGCATGTGCGGCGGCTTCTGGAGGAGATGCTCTCTCTCGCGAGCCAGTCCCCCGGCGCTTACCTCGGCTATGGGCGGGAGGCCATCATCGACCTCGTTGAGGTGCGCAGCCGACGAATCTGGGACCTGCTCGCCGAGGCGCACGAGGCGGGCGTGCCGTTGGTGCAGGTGGGCAAGGGGCCGGGCTCGGTGCTGATCGTCCAGGAGCCCGTCAGGGTGATCATGGGTGCCCGGCAGGATGAGCAAGACATAGTGCTGAGCCCGGCGCTCATGGACGGCGACGTCATGATCAACCGCGACCTCTGCGTCTTCGTCGGCGACCCGACGCATGGGTTGGTATGGAGGGACCAGTCGGGCGACGGCCCGCTGCGATTGGGCCCGCTCGCCCGGGCGGTGGACGGGTCGGTGCGCCGGGCCTTGGGCGGCCCGCCCGTGCGGGTGCCGGCGGCTCAGCGGGAACGGTTCTTTGAGCATGTCTACCCGGAACTGCGGGGGGCGGTCGAGGTCGTCTCCGACGGCTCAATCGAGCTCCCGGAGTCTGGCCGCGCACGGCTGGCCGTGGCCGTGGCCGTGCTGGGTGAGGGCGGGCTCCGGCTCGCCTGGTCGTGGCGGACCCCCTTTGGCGGGCGCGACCGCGTCGAGCCACTGTGGACGACAGGTCTGGCGAGCCTGCGAGCCGGACGACAACCACAGTCGGCGAGCCTGCGAGCCGGACGACAACCACAGTCGGCGAGCCTGCGAGCCGGCCATCAGCCACAGCCGGTGCCTGATCTCGATCACCGGGAGGCCCTGCTGCGCCGGGTGGTCGAGCTCGTCGCCAAGCCGGTGCCGGCCATGGTCGACGATGGCTTCCGCCTGTTGGAAACGGCGACGATCAGGGGTGACCAACTTGTCCGGTTCCTCAGCGAGGTCCTGCCGGCCCTGTCGGAGCTGGACGATGTGGAGATCGAGGCGCCGGCCGAGGTGCTGGGCCTCGACTATTACGAGATCGAAGACCGGCCGGTCATCACCTTCGCCAGCGGGGATCCCGATGATGGTGATGAACGTGACTGGTTTGACCTGGCCGTCGAGATCACGGTTGACGGGGAGCGGGTTCCCTTCCAGCAACTGTTCGTGGCTCTGGCCGAGGAGCGGGAACTGCTGCTGTTGCCCTCCGGGGCGTACCTGAGCCTGGATCGGCCGGAATTCCGGCGGCTCGCCGCCCTGATCGCTGAGTCGCGTACGTTGGAGGACGCGCCGCCGGGAGTGGTGCGGGTCGGGCGGTTGCAGGTGAGCCTCTGGGCGGATCTCGCGCAGGTGGGCGCGGTCACCGGTGCCGCGGCGGCCTGGCAGCGCGCCATCGGCGGCCTTCTATCTGAGGATGCCGGTGGCGACGTCGCCATACCCGTGGGTTTGCGGGCCGAGCTGCGGCCCTACCAGAAGGAAGGGCTGCGTTGGCTGGTGGCGCGTCACGCCCACGGGCTGGGTGGCATCCTCGCCGACGACATGGGTCTGGGCAAGACGATCCAGGCGCTGGCGTTCATGTGTCATGCCAGGCCCAGCGAGCTTGCGAGCCGGCCAGCAACCACGGTCGGCGAGCCGAACTGCAGACCCTTCCTGGTGGTGACGCCGGCGAGTGTGGTCTCCAACTGGGTCAGCGAGGCACATCGGTTCACCCCCGACCTTGACGTCCGCGGGCGGTGGCGCAGTTACCGGAGGCGATGTCCCGGCGCGGATAGTCCCCTTGACCGAAGCTGTGGCGGGGGCCGGCCGGGCTGGTGCTGGACGAGGCCCAGTTCGTCAAGAATCCGCAGTCGCAGGGCTACCGCTGCGCCCTGGAGCTGCCGGCGGGGGTGAAGCTCGCCATCACCGGCACCCCGATGGAGAACAACCTGGGCGAGCTGTGGTCGCTCGTGTCGATCACCGCGCCGGGCCTGTTCCCCCGGCTGGACCAGTTCGCCGAGCACTACCGCGACCCGATCGAGCGCGGTCATGACCAACGCCGCTTGGAGCAGTTGCGGCGGCTGATGCGACCGTTCATGCTGCGCCGGCGCAAGTCCGACGTTGCGATTGACCTGCCGCCCAAGCAGGAGCAGGTCGTCGAGCTGGAGCTCGATCCCAAGCACCGCAAGGTCTACCAGACCTACCTGCAGCACGAGCGGCAGAAGGTGCTCGGCCTGCTCGGCGACCTGGAGCGCAACCGGTTCGAGGTCTTCCGGTCGCTCACGCTGCTGCGCCAGGCTTCGCTTGACGTCGCCCTTGTCGGCCACCAGGGCGCGGTGCCCTCCACCAAGCTGGACCATCTCACCGAACAGCTCGCCGACATCGCCGCCGAGGGGCACCGCACCCTGGTGTTCAGCCAGTTCACCCGGTTCCTGGGCGCGGCCCGCGAGCGGCTGGAGAAGGCCGGGATCGCCTGCTCCTACCTCGATGGCAAGAGCCGCGATCGGGCTACGGTGATCGAGGACTTCAGACAGGGCGAGAACCCCGTGTTCCTCATCAGTCTCAAGGCCGGTGGGTTCGGCCTCAACCTCACCGAGGCCGACTACTGCATCCTCCTCGACCCCTGGTGGAACCCCGCCACCGAGGCGCAGGCCGTCGACCGGGTGCACCGCATCGGCCAGGCCCGCAACGTCATCGTCTACCGCCTGGTGGCCAAGGACACCATCGAAGAAAAGGTCATGGCACTCAAGGAACGCAAGGCCGAGCTCTTCCGCGGCGTGGTCGACGACGGGGAGTTCGCCGATGCTCGCCTCACCGCCGCAGACATCCGCGCTCTGCTGGACTAGGGGGCCGCCGCCGGGCCCCGGCTACGAGGCGGAGCGTAGGGTACGGCGGACCCGGGCGAGCGCCTTGCGGGTGCCGGGGTCCTTGCGGTTGTTGAGGTCGGCGGCAACCGCGGTGATCGGGATACGCCCACCGACGAGAACGAAGCGCAGGTCGGCGAAGACCTCCGCGTCACCGCGTAGCCGGGCCACTTCTGCCAGCAGAGCGTCGCCCAGTTCACGTTCGCCGTCGCCGCGCACGGTGACGACGACCAGTTGCGCCCGCGCGATCCCGTGGTGCGTCTCGGAAATGGTCCACCGCAGCGCCAGTGGGCCCGGGCTCGTGGCGCGGACGCCGCCTCCGCGAGCCCGTACGGGCTTCGCCTCACCCACTCCCCGCCGTTGGACATCGTCGGCCAACCGGCGTCGCGCCTGATCGAGTGAGATGCCGGCGTCGGCCAGCAAGGCCAGCAGGCCGGAGTTCAGGTCAACTGATGCGCCCTTCTGCTCCTGCCGGGCGAGCACGGGATCCGCAGACGCGGCCATGACATGGACGTTCAGGTCGGCCAGCCCAGTCGGGTCGTCGCCCTCGATGACGACGGCCGTCGAGTACTCCTGCATGAACTCCGACATGAAGAAGTCATCGACACTCGCGGAGCCGAAGGCGTACCCGACCGCGGTCATCGCGTCCGCGTTGAGGTACCGGCGCAGTTCCGGGTCCCGTTCGACGTCGCCGACACCGGAGGTGGTCTGCGGTGCGCGCAACGAGGTGTCACGCCGGGCGCGGACCACGATGAACGCCTCCTCGTCGTTGGCTGCCAGCATGGCCTCGATGAATGTCGTCTTGCCCGCGCCGGGCGGGCCTCCCACGTGGATCAACGGCCGATGGATCACCCCGCCACATTCGCACACGAGCAACGGGCCGCCGCCGGCGCCGTCGGTGGAGCTCTCCGCACCGGCCGCGTGGTCAACCCATGCGGGCCGCGCCACACCCGTTGTCGGCGGGTAGCCGGCCGGGGGCACCTGGACTATGGGAATCCGATTCGCCCCTTGTCGGTCGGACTCTTCTTGCCAGCCTCGGAACGGGCGACCAACGGGGTTGTCCGAGCATCGCTATCTCGGCCATCCACCCGGGTGGCGGCCACGGAGATCGTCGAGCAGGAGGCTGATCAGCCGTTCCTCCATCACAGCCCGTCCCGTCCGCCTCATCGCCTCGTCCAGTGCCGGATCCCACGGCGTGGCCACCGGCGTGCCCCGCAGCGGTAGCCCCTGGTCCGAGGCCGCCTGATAGTCGGCCGCCGACATGCGCCACGGCCGGGAGTTCGGATAACGCGCCAACGCCGCGCCCGTCATTCGTACGCCGGGCCAGTCGAAGTCGTTGCGCCACCACAGCCGGGCCTGCGGCGCGTACGACAAGAGTCGGTGCACCGCCGCCGACGCGATCCCCTCCGTGCAGACCAGCGGTGGCGCGGCGGCGCCCAGCGCGGTTGCGGCGCGCAGGACGGCGGGGTTCTCGGTCACGAAGATGTCCGTAGCGGCCAGGGTGAACGGCGATAGGCGAAGCTGGTGCAAGGTGATCCGCATCGGCAGGCCAGCCGCGGCGGCCGACGTGAGCCAGGACGCCACCACACCCCCATCGACGGCCGGCAGGTTCAGTACCAGAACCTGGCTGGCGAGGTCATCGGGGACCACGCCGACCGACTCCCACAAGGCCCGTTCCTGTTCCGCCGTGCCTGGATTGTCCACACCGGTACGCCGGGCGACGGCCCGCAACACCGCTGCGCGCAGCGCGGCGTCGTTGAGTGCCTTGGTGTCGCCCAGGATCCGTTCGGCGAATACCGGCAGCGGCTCCTCCGACGCGGGCAAAGCGTCGAGGACCCGGATAACCCGGCCGAAGTCGGCCCCGGACCGCACGAACCGGGTCAGCATTCCGTCGGCGCGAGCTTCATCGATCCACTGGTCGAACCATTCCTGTCCATCGTGGACAGACGATGCCGCCATGTCAAGCATCTCCTGGCGGGCGGAAATCTCGCGCCGCCGCTGCGCCGGGAGGTCACGCAATGGCCCGAGTGCGTCGGCCACCACCTCCGGTAGCGTGCGACCGTACGCCGAGACGAGGAAAGCGTTGACGTCCCGCAACCGGACCGCCAGTCGGCTCGCGGTCGCGGACCGATACACGCCGGTGATACCAATGACCACACGACGCTCCTCGTCCGTCGGGTTGGTCAAGCTCACCATCGCGTCGAGCGACCCACCGGTGCGCTCCAGGCTGCGGCGGGCGACGGTGATCAGGCGACCCCAGCCCGGCCCGGGCAGGTCCCCGGTCAATCAACGTCCAGCAGCAGGTCATCGGAGACCGTTGCGGCGGCGAGGGCACCGGGCACGCGCCGTGTCTCAGGCGAGCCGAGCGCACGGGCCAACGTACCGTCGAAGTCGGCCGTGGTGACCGATCCGTTCCAGGCCAACAGAACGGTCGCCACCGTGTGCTCCACCGCCGAATGGGCCAGGTCGTAGTGGGCCGCGCCGGGTACGCCAGAGTAGGTCGCCCATAGATCGAAGCCGGTCATGAACAGGTCCAGGTCGAACTGCGTGGCCAGCATCATCAGCTCGGCCCGGCCAGTCTCGTCCACCCCGGCGAACGCCTCGTCCAGTCCGATCATCCGCGGCGCCGCCGCACTGGCCGAGGAGAACAAGGCGTTGGCGGCGGCGAACAGTGGCAGGTGCAGCGAGACGGACTGTTCGCCTCCGGACAGCTGGCTGTGCCGGGCCCGGGTCAGGCTCTCCACCGTACCGCCCGGACGGTGCAGCGTGAACGCGAACACCCGCCACCGGCGATAGTCGAGGACGTTGCCCAACAACTCCCGGTAGGTCTGCTCCGGGGCCATCGCCCGGGCCGACTTGATCCGGCTCGCGAAGTGCCCGCGCAGTGTGGCCAGCTGGGCCGGATTGAGCCGGGCCGGGTCGCGTTCGAGGAGTTTGCACGCCTCGCGCTGTTCCGCGTCGAGGTCGTCGGATAGCTGCCAACCAACCCCTACGGTCAATCCGGACGACATGCGTCGGGCCCGCATCTGCCGGTCCATGCCGTCGACCAGATCTCGGGACTCAATTGTGCGGTGGTGGATCTGGCGGGCCACCTGGGTCAGCAGCGCGTCCTCGAAGATGCGCCGCTCTGCCTCGGTCAGCAGCTGCTCCTGGTCGCGCCGCTGTTTGCCGATACGATCGGCGAAGTGGGCGACCGGGGTGAGGCCGAACTCGTCGGCGATGCGGACCACGATGACCCCGTCGTCGGTGTCGAACTCAGGCCGGTGGTCCAGTCCCGCCGCCGGCAACTGAGCCTGTAGTTCGGTCAGCGCGGCGGTGAGGCGGGTGGCGCTCTGCTTGAGGGAGCTATCGGTCGGGGTGAGTTCCTTGGTGACGGCCAGGATCGCCTCGTGGAGCGCGGTCACCTCCGGCGGCAACGCGCCGCTGTCGCCGGCGCGAGAGCTTGCCGAGCGCCCGTCTTCTCCGATGTGGGTCGGCCAGCGTAGGTCCGTCGGGCAGCGCAGCAGCCCCAGAATGTCAGCGTGTGCGTACGGGCGCAGCCGCAGCGCCTCCTGGTTAGCCTCCATGAACGCGGTGCCCAGCGACTCGCGTGCGTCGAGGAGTCGCTGGCGGGACACGGCCAGACCGGCATGGGCGTCGCGCTCGGCCTGACGCAGCACGCGCAAGCGGGCCTCCGCCTGGTCGATTGCCTCCTCGGTCTGTGCGGCCTCGGCAACGACCCGGCGAGAGTCGGCATCGTCGACCACGCTCGCGAGGGTCTCGTAGGTCTCGAGCTTCTCCCGGTGGCGCTGGGCCGCGGCCTCTGCGTCGTCGCGCGCGTCCTGCCACTCGTCGTCGGCCTCGACCAGTCGTGCGTCGGCGTCGGCCATCGCCTGCCGGGCCACCGCATCGGCCCGCCGGGCCGGTGGCAGGCGCTGCCCGGTCGCTTCGAAGTGGCGCACGGTCGCCTCCACCTCGTCGACCCGGTCGCCTGCCAACCGCCGCTCCGTCACGGTTCGCCGCAACGCGGCCACGGCGGCCGACCGGACCGCGATCGCCTGGTCCAGGGCCGCCAATGCGGCCGCCTCCGCTTCGCGCCGCAGCCGCAGCGCGGTGGCGGCCCGGTCGAGCTCCCGCAGCGCCGCGTGAACCGGGGCAAGGGAAGGCAGGGCTGCGACGGCGGCGTCGAAGGCCGCCCGCGCCTCGTCGACTTGGTGGAGCCGGCCATCCAGCTCGGAGATCGTGGCGGCCAGTTCGGCGATGACCCGGTCGCATTCGGCCGCCCGGGCCGCCCGCCGAGCGGCCCGGGCGGTCGCGCCGATGTACTCCGGGGTCGACTTGCCGTGTGCGCCGATCAGGATCCCGAGCGAGTACCGTCCGTCTATGTCGACCGCCGGATGGGGCGCCGGACCAAGCTCATCCAGTACGGCTACGGAAGCCAGCACCGCGGCGACCGTGGCGGCCGGAACGCCGGCACGTTGCTCGGGAACGAGCACATCGGCGAGCGTGCGGCCCGTCGGACGCTCGCCCTTGGGCAGGGGGCGCAGGTAACCATCGCGCTCGCCGTCGCTGACCGCGGTGGCGGTAGCACCAGACGTTCGGATGGACCCACGCGTCCAGGATCCCCGCGGCCTCCAGGGCCGCCTCGACTGCGGCTGCCTGTTCAGCTGGTACTTCCGGCGCGAAGTCCACCAATCTCCACAGTGGAGCACCGGATCGATCGCTGCGGTCGGCTGGTCGGGTCGGTGGCGGCGTGGGCGCGTCGTCTCGCTCCGAGGCGATCCGGTCCCGCTCCGCCGTGACCTCGGCCCGACGATCCACCAGCACCCGGCGGCGCTGCGCCAGGTCGGCCGCCTCGGCCCGGATCCGGTCGAGGCCGACGGCGCTCCGGTCCGCCAGGATGTCGCGCAACGTTTCAGTCGAATCTTCGGCGGCCGCATCCACGGCGGCGGTCAGTGCCTCGTGCAGGTCCGGCTCGGCGATCTGCCCGAGCACGGCGGCCCGGTCATCGGTCCAACCGGCCAACGCCACCTTCGTGAACACCCGGGCCTCGTGCGTGGCCGCGTCGGCCATCGACACCGCCGACTCGGCTGCCGTCACGGCGATGCGGATGGCTGCCAGTTCCTCGTTGACCCGGGCGTGTTCCTGCTCGGCGCGGGCGACCCGGTCCACCTGCTGGCGCACCGCCTGGATGTCGTCGCGCCGGGCCGCGACGCGCCCATTGACCCGGGCGGCGACGTCCTCGGCCTCGGCGTCGGTCGCCGTCCAGTCGATGCCGGCTGCCTCGGCGTCGCGCCCGAGATCGCGCGTGATCCGGTGGAGCTCTGTGGCGGTATCCTCGGCCGAGGCCCGGCGCCCGTTCGAGTTCCGCCCGCCGCCCCTGCACCACCCCGGCCAGCCGGGCGCCAGCGGCCTGAGCCCGGATCGCCTGGTTGGCGAGATCGGCCACATGCTGACGCAGTCCCGCCAGCTGTTGTTGGGACTGGTACGCGGCCGAAGACCGCAGCGCGTCCAAGTGGGCCCGCAGTCGGCCCGGTTCGCCCTCGGCCGCGGCGAGCTGGCTCGGACGAATCGATCAGGCATGCCGCGGCCGCGCTCTCCGCGGTCACGGAGTCGTCCACAAGAGACTGCCGCCGGGTGCATTCGACACGTCGGGCGGTCAGCGCGTCCGCGGTGGCGCGCGCGTGGGTGCGAAGGTAGGTCGAGTAGACCGCCAGGAAGCGCGCTCGTCGCCTCATCCGCCGCGATCAGGCCCTCCAGGGTCCGCGCGACCGTCTCCATATCGTCGAACGACCGGGCGGCCTCGACGATGCAGGGCGTCATCGAGCGGACGCAGTCCACTCTGGAGCGTGCGGGAGAGCTCGACCGGGTTGAGGTCCTTGGCCAGCTGCGGGCGCCGCAGCGTCAGGACGAGATCGAGCAACTGCTCGTACCGGGTCGGGCCGAGCCCGAACAGCCGCTGGTCCACCGCCCGTCGGTAGTCGTCAAGCGCGTCGTACACCCGCTCGGCGCCCAGCTCGGCGATGAGATCCCGGCGGCTCAGCGGCCGGTCGTCGGCGTCGATGACCGAGAAGTCGACCCCGACCCGACCGTCCACCACGAAGTGCCACCGGGTGACCCGGTCCACGTGCCGATGCGCCCGCAGGCCGATGCCGATCGTGACGAATTCGTCCACTGTGGATGTCGGCCGCGCGAACTCCATCCAGACGTACGCGTGGGAAGCCTCCTGCCCGCGAAACAGCAGGTTCGACTTCATGGTCCGTTCCTCGCTGGCGAACGGGTTGAGCCGGCGGGGCTCGATCCGGCCGTCGAGCAGGAACGGGAAACAGGACCTCCAGCGCCTTGGTCTTGCCCGATCCGTTCGGGCCGCGCAGGGCGAGCCAACCGTTGACGAAGACGAACTCCTCGTCCCGGTAGTCCCACAGGTTGACGATGCCGGC
Organism: uncultured Actinomycetota bacterium; assembly: GCA_963803345.1. GTDB lineage: Bacteria > Actinomycetota > Actinomycetes > Mycobacteriales > Micromonosporaceae > CAWDLX01. The sequence continues at coordinate 130,090 of CAWDLX010000017.1, read as the reverse complement.
GCGGCTCGGCCGGAAGCGGCTGCCGGCCATCAGAACAGCCCCGCCGGGGCGCGACGCTGCCGTGTGACCGCCACCGTGTTGCGGTACCGACCGGTCAGCGGGAGCACCAGCACGCCACCCGGTACCGGGGTCACCAGACCGAACCGGTCGAGCAGGTGCACCGCCTCAATACGCAGCCGTTCCGGGTCGGCGTGCCAGTCGGCCCCGAACGACGAAGCGTGCACGGCCAGGATCCGAGTTACCTCAGTGCGCAGGAACGACTCGGGGATGAACGGCAGCCGCCCCGGACCCGGCTCCTCGCCCGCATCCGCCGGATCCTCCGGCACGCCCAGGATGGTCCGGGTCGCCTCGGGCAGGCCCGCGTCGACGAGTGCCACCATCCGCTGCTGCCGGGCGGCCCGAGTCGGGCCTTCCAGCCGCTTCACCCGGCGGCCGTCCGGGTCGATGATCCGGTCGGACATCGCCACGGCGAGCAGAATCGCGACCTGGGCCACCGACCCGGACCCCGGAAACCGCTCGATCGACAGGTTCGACGTATCGACCACCATCACACCCTCGGCTCGCCGCTCCACCAGCAGCCCGGTCAGCCGCTGGACATCCTCGGCCAGGGCCGCGCCGCGCAGGTGGTTGGCGACCCCGTCCGGCACGTCGTCGAAGTACACGACGGGACGCTCGATCACCGCTCGGCGAGCGGCCTGCGCCCCGAGTCGGCGCTCCTCGTTGCCGCTGCCCGCGATCGACCGGTCCAACATCGCCGCGACCGACGGCACCGCCTGGATCATCCGAGTGGGCCGGTACAGCGCGAAGACGATGTCGCGGCCGACGTCGTAAAGCGCCTCGCCGGCGCGGGGGTCGCTGGCCCACGCGATGGCTGAGCCGTCGGTCAAGGTCAGCGCTCCCCGCATCTCCAGCCACGCCACCGCGTCCACGAACGCCCGGCGGTCACCGCCCCGGTCCGGGTCCAGGCCGAGGCCGGGAATCCGAGCGGCGTCGGCGGCCACCGAGTCGGCCAGCTCGCTCAGCGTGATCTGCACACCGGCCCGGCCGAGAACCGAGAGGCACAGCATCAGGTACGCGTACCGTTGCCGGTCGAAGGGCCGGTCGGTCCGGGATCGCGCCGGCTGGCTGGGGTCGACCAGGTCCTTGGTGCGGACCAGCCGGACCGTCGAGCCGTGCAGTTCCAGTCGGTACCCGAACGCGTCGGACAGGTCGGCCCGAAGGGTGGCGCTGAACCGCCGTACCCGCGGCAGCGCCTTGGCGTCCGGCCACTCGGCGGTGATCAGCGGATGCCGCAGAACGAGCCGCACCGCGCGCTGGTACTCACCGATCTCGTGATCGCTGATGTCGCGGGCGAACCGGCTCACTCGCCGCGGCTCCCTGCCGTGGGCAGCGGCGGTAATGCTCAGCTCGAAACCGTCGATGTGCAGGTCGACCGTTCTTCGTCGCGACCGTCGCGAACCCGCTGGCTGCGGGCGTGAGCTGGAGCCGCACCCCGTGGGCGGTCGCCGCGATCGGCCGTCCGAGCGGTGCCGGTACGGGTCATCAGCGCAAGATCAAGCAGCCGCAGCAGCACCTCGATCTGCGCCTCGTCCAGGACCGCATCGCCCGCCCTGGCCACGTCGGCCAAGCCGGCGGCCGCCTCGGCCAGCCGGCGCTGGTCGGCCAGCCGCGCCTGCGCGCAGCCGAGCCCGGCCCGGGTCGGCGCGGTCCAAGCCGCGCCGGCGCCTGGTTGCGTGAACCCGGGTCGCGGCCGGTCTCGCACCAGTGTCCGGGACAGCTCGACCGCCGGCGCCTCCCACCATGACGACCGCGTCGCGATCAGCTCGGCGATCGGCGATACGCGACGCTGACATGGCGCGGCCCGCCCAGACCGAACGCGGCGTCGAACAGCGCGTGCGCGGCGTCTTCCGACCCGACAGCGGTGAACCAGGCGGCCAGATGCCGCAACTGGGACTCCCGGCTGACGCCGCCGCGGCGGGCCTCGGTGACCCGGCGCAGCAGGGCCAGCACGTCGCCGATCGCGCCGATCGTCGACGTCGGCCAGCCGATCGGCCTCGCTGACCTGGTCCGCGCCCGGCGGAGCCAGCCAGGACCGCAGCCCGGCCCACCGGCGCCGCCAGTCCTCCACCCGCTCGGCCGGCGTCCGGAAGATCCGCTCGTCCGCCTCGGCCGCCGCCTCGACCAGCCGCTCCAGACCGGTCTCCTCGACCGCGTGCACGGCCTCCGTCAGCCGCGGCGAGTACCGCTGCAGCTCGTCGTGGAAGTCGCGCAGGTGGGCGAGCAGCGCGTCCTTGTGCGCCAGGAACACCTCGGGCCGGGCGTCGTTGGTACGGCTCAGATCCCCGAGCATGTGGTAGAAGCGCGCCGCCCGCTCGGCGATGTCAGCCAGTGCCCGGTCCAGACGGCTGAGCTTGCGGTACACCTCCTCCGCGTCGCCATCGGCGTTGGCCTCGCGCCAGCGCCGCCAGATCGGCCAGCAGGTCGGCGAAGACCAGTCGGGACAGCGCCGCTGTCGTCCATCGTCGCGGTCGAGCACGCTCTCGACCGCCCGGTGGGCGCGGAAGCCGGCCTCGGTGAACTGGTAGACCGAGTGCCGGTTGCGGTACTCGGCCAGGCTGGCTGGCCCGGGTGCGCGTCCTGAGCCCGGTCGAGCACGCCCCACTCGACCAGCGCGTCGAGCAGGCGGGGAGGTCGAGCTCGACCGGGTCGGGGCAATCCGCATGCTCTGCGTCAACCGCCCCAGCGCCGACAACGACCTCGGTGGTGTGCATCAGCACGTGATAGTTGGCGCGCGCAACCTCGAACGCGCGGAGCACCCAGAGGTAGGCCACACGATTGTCAGCGGTGACATACGAGAAAAGACGCATCCGGTCATCAAGCCCGAACACGTCCAGCCCGAACACCGCCCGGCCCGGCTGGTCGCCGCCACTCACCCGGCCATGCTAGGCGGCCCAGCCCCGCGAGGCTCGGAAGCACACCGACGTATACAGACTTGCGACCCGCTGTTTCGGAGAATTGGCATTTCGGAGGCGGCCGGCGGGCAAGGCTTCGCTTGTGGGCGAGCCCACACCCCCGTGATATCCTGATATCGCGACCTGGATTTCGGAGGCGGCCATGCCCAACATCCTGATCCGCAACCTGAGCCAGGAAGCCGTCGACCGCATCGACGCCGCGGCCGCCAACCTCGGGCTATCTCGCAACGAGTACCTGCGTCGCAAGTTCGAGGAGAACATCAGCCCGGCCAGCGGCGGGCGGACGGTTACCGCCGAGGACTGGCGGCGCTCCGCGGAGGTGTTCGCCGACCTCGCCGACCCCACGGTCGTGGAGGCCGCGTGGCGGTGACGAGTTGCCGAGTACGAGGACCAGGACGTAAGCCGCGTAGAACGGGTCGGATCCGCTTCTGGCCCAGGCCAGGCCGCCGGGCAGGACCGTAGATGCCCTGGCACGCCCGCCCACGTCGTGACAGCCTGGAAGTACGGGGGTGGCACCGTGACGATAACGGGACCGGCTCAGCACACCCTGTCGAGCCTGTTGTGTTGGCTTGACGAACGCCGCCGGCAGGGCAACGTCGGGTACGACTACAAACAACAGACGTGGTGGGTGTTCGGGCATCCGGAGGCGACCAGGGTGCTGGGTGACCCAGCGACGTTCTCCTCGGATCTGGGCGACTTGATGCCTCGGCAGGAGGATCTGGATTTGTTCCGGCGCGGCAACTTCGTCCGGATGGATCCGCCCCGACACCGCAAGCTTCGGGGGCTCGTCAGCCAGGCCGTTCACGCCGAGGGTCGTGGCGGGGCTGGCACCGAGGATCTCTGCGGTGACCAAAAAGCGGCTCGACGCGACCGGCGGTAGTGAACGCCTCGATCTCATCGACGACTTGGCGTACCCGCTGCCGGTGATCGTGATAGCCGAACTGCTCGGCATCCCGGCCGTGGACCGGCCGTGTTCCGGCGCTGGGCCAACGTCCTGTTCCAGCGCAGCAACGCCGGTCCGGACGAGTCACTCGTCAAAATGGCCCAGGATGTCGACGCGTTCGTGCCGACGTTCCAGGAGATGAACACCTACCTCCTCCAGCACATCCAGTCCCGCCGGTCGGCACCGGGCGACGACCTGACCAGCAAGTTGGTCGCGGTAGAGGTCGACGGCGAGCGGCTGGAGGACGAGGAGATCGTCGGCTTCGTCGGCCTGCTGCTCATCGCCGGGCACATCACGACCACGGCCACGCTGGGCAACAGCATCCTCAGCTTCGACGAACATCCGGACGCGGCCGCCGACGTACGGGCGGACCCGACCCTGCTGCCTGGCGCCATCGAGGAGGTGCTGCGCTACCGCACGCCCTTCCCGCGGTTGGCCCGGCAGGCGACCGCCGAGGCTGACGTGGGTGGCGTGGTCATCCCGGCCGGGGCGGTGGTCACTGTGTGGCTGATCGCGGCGAGGTCCACCTGAGATCGTCTCGCGACCGGATTACCGGCGGTTGGCCATGCGAGCAGGCCGCCGCTGCGGCTGCCGCCAAACGGACCAGCCCCGCGTCACCGACCACCCGGGCACGAGGTCGTCGCCGCCGTGCACGACGTGAGTCAGTGTTCCCGGCGCCTGTGACCGTGAAGATCACTGGCGCGTCAACGCGGTGCTCGCATAGCTCAACGGCGTGGCCAGCTGAGCGAGCGCGTTGCTCCACGTCGGACAGTCTTGATTGGACGGACTCACGGGTATGTACAAGACCCCCGGGCAGTCCGGTGCGGCAGTCGGCGCTGGGCGTACACGGTCGCGGGCGCGTTGCTCGGGGTGTTGCCGGCAAGCGCCACGGTCACGGCGATCTGTACCTGCCGGTGAACACCACGACCGCGCGGCCGGGCCTGCTGCTACTCGGCGGCTCGGAGGGCGGCCTGCGACCGACTCACCCATGTGCGGCTCAACATCCTCCCCATGGGTGAGGGCTGGGAGACCGCGCGTCGCCGCGATGACGACAACCACTGGCCGATCTGGTCACCGAGGCCGTGACGCAAAATGCCCGAATAGAGGTCGTCACTATCTGTGTGGGCCGCTGCGACCAGTGAGATGCCCCTGCCGGTCCTTTGCAGTGATTACTTCGGCGCATCATGCACAGCGAGTATCGGCACGTTGAGCAACGCCATGAGTGCGTACCGAAGTGTCACCTGCTCACCTACGGTGATGCCTCGGCGTACTCACGGCAAAGGATGTCGCCGACAATGCTGCCGGAACGAATGAACACGTCACGCTCCGTGTGAGACACGATGCTACGGTGAGTGAGGAGATCAGCCGGCGACGGGCGGGAGATCGGCGGCCTCCGTGGCCAGGGCGCGCAGCGCCGCGACGAAACACTCCATTGGCGGCGTGACCAGCCCGGCTCCGACCTGACCGGTGCCGGGGACGCGGCCGGCAATGCCGCTGTTGATCTGGGGCAGGATGCCGGTCCGTACGATCCGGGTCACGTCGACGCCGGTCGGCACGCCGCGGAAGTCCAATGTGGGCAGTGCGTAGGACGGGTTGGCCGACAAAGTGATCTCGTACATGAGCCCGGTCGTACGGGTGGCGTCGCCGACGCTGCCGCCGACGAAGCGGACGATCGCGGGGGCGCCGGCCATCGCGAACCCGCCCAGCCCGACGGTCTCGGTGATGGCGGAGTCGCCGATGTCCGGGTTGGCGTCGGCCGGGCCATATGCCCCGAGATAGAGCCCGTCGATCATCCCGGCCGGCCCGGTGAACCAGCGCGCGCCGGTGCCAGCGGTCTGCACGCCGAACTCGGTGCCGTTGCGGGCCAGCGTGCTGACCAGCCGCTCGATCACATCGTCGGAGTAAGCGCCGTAGCGCAGCACGCGGCCCAGGCCCTCGTTGAGCGTGCACCAACTGCTCGTGCCATGCACCTCGTCGCGTAACACCCACACCGGGTCGAGCACGGCCGGCACCACCGGGGTCCGCGGCTTGGCGATGTGCTCGCCGATCTCGTCGGCGACGGCGGGCGCGGCCGGCTTGGCGACCAGCATGATGAGCTCGGTCCCGAGGTCGGCGTCGAGCAGGTCGAGCGCCATGTGGGTGGAGACGCCGCCGACCGCACCGGGCGTCACCTCGAACCGGCGGTGCGGGCCGGCCATCGGATCCTCTTCCTGCTCGCCCAACTGCGCGGCGATGCGCGGTCGGGCCTCGGCCACGTACAGCTTCACCCGCTGATCGCTATGGGCGAAGCCATGCTCGGCGACCAGCCGCTCGTGGATCACCGCGGCCGGGATGCGGATGTCGCGGCGCAACATCGCATCCACCACCCCGGTGAACGGGTCGATCACCCGCAGCTGGGTACTCTTGCGCGACGTTGCCGCCGGCGGCGTCGCACCAACAGGCTGCCGCAGATACTTCTTCGCGGTACGCCAGTCCACCCCGCAGGCGGCGGCGATCTCGGCGTACGACGCACCCGGCTCGAACAGGGCGCGGAACCTCCGCACGTTCATCCAGGACTCCGAATCCAGGATCATGGAGTTGGTCATCCTTCGGGTTGTCCGCTCGGCGGGCCGACGCCCGAAGGATGATCACTCTCAGCGGCGAGGAGCTACTCAACTCGCCGAAGACGACCTACATGTCAGGTCGTACGGAGCCCTACACGTCCGTGGCGCTCAGATCGCTGGTGACGATGCCTTGCCGGTGGGCAAGCGGCTTACGGTTCTGGGGACGACCACTCGGCTCGAACCCGGGCACCACAACCGAGAGCATCTGCTCGACCGGGCCGCGGACCTCTTTTGCCATCGGTCTCGTCGAGCTGGTTGCGTGGTGGGCCGCCACCCGGGCGGCCACAAACGCCTCGACGTGCGCTGGCAGATCACCGACGGCGCACGCCCCTCGCTCTCGGGCGAACTCGCCGAAGGCGAACCCGATAGGAACCCGGCGCCAGATGCTCTTCGCGCTATAGCCCTGGCCCACCATCCAAGCGACGTACGTCTCGATCTCCGCCGCGAACCACGAGCCCCGAAGGCGATCGATCGTCGACGGCTTGCTGAAATGCTGCTCCAGCATGGACAACCTCCGGCGTTATGTGGCCACGCTGTCCGCCGATCGCGGTGTTGACACCGGCGCCGGCCTCACCGAACACATAACGGGGTTGGGAACAGAAGGTCGGCAGCTTCCCCGCCGGAGGGGTGGCCTGGACGCTGGCCGGTGCCGACTTCGAAGACCCCACGCCGGCCGACGCTGCGGCCTCCGTCTTCCCGACCGAGAAGATCAACGGACCCGGTGCTGGTGATCTGCGGCGGGCACGACATCGTCTGGCACTCGTGCGATTTCAGCGCCGCGATCATCGCCCGGCTCGACGCGCACCATGATCCGTTCCCGCACACGAAGCTGACCTACCCGCTGGCTGGGCACGCCGTGGGCTCGGCCGCCTGCTGCTACAGCGCGATCGAGGCGGCGTACTCGCCTTTCGGCGGCACCGTTCTCGGCAACGCCCAGGCCACCGAGCAGGCCCACGCCGAGGTGCTGGCCTATCTGGCCCAGCTCAGGTTGGATAGCAAGAATCCTCCCGCGGTTGATCGGGCGCTCGCCCATCCCAGCCGGACGATTGGGTCGCCGCCACCTCGACCAGCCCGACCGCGACCGCGATGATGCTGCCCACAAAGGACAGTTGGCGATCCATCACCATCACAGCGTATCGACCGCCCGACCCTTGCAGCCGCGCGCAGAGAGCACCAGGCTCCGCCGCGGCCCACCTGGCCGACGGCCCCGCCTGCCCGCTGCACCGGGCCGAGGGGCTGGATGGACACCGGCCCGAAGCTGCACGTGTTTCCCGGGGCGGAGAACCCGATCCGCACGCTGCCGACGTTGCCGCACGCCACGCCCGCACCGCGGTCCACCGGAGCGAGGGAAGGCCGGCCTCGAGCGCCGAACATGCAGACTGCGACACTCGGATAGGGACCCGTGTTCTTCGTCGGTCTCGACCTGGGACCCGGCCGCGCAGCCGAGGTCCCAACCGACGGCATGGCTGGTGATCGCGCTCTTGCACGGCCCTGGTCAGCATGGAACCACTCGGCGACCCATCCCGGGATGCTCTGAGGCTAATTATGGCATTAATTCAAATTTTGGGGATTTCGTGATTGACCTCTTCCCATATGTGCCTGGCTGGGTTGAGACTGGGCGCCGGGCCGCTGTCGTCCCGAGCATGGGTTGATCGGCCCTGTCCGATTTCGTGTGCCAAGGGAGGGTCATGACCCACAAGAAGGTCACCAGATACCTTGCGGTCGTCGCGCTTACCGTCGCGGCGGCTGCGGTGGCGGTCGTGAGCACGACGAGCGCGTCGGCTGCGATTACCGCGACTCCGAGCGTGCGGCACATCCAAAAGGTTGGAACGGCGGCCTACCAGCCTCGCCCGACCGGCAATAGTGATGTCGGCTCGTTGTCCAGCGAGATCCCTCGGGCGTTCGGCCCGGAGGCGCAGGAGGGCGCGGACGCGCAGGCACAGTCGGCCACCGCCGCACCGGCGCTGAACCGGAGCATGGGGCTGCAGCGGGGCCTGCACGCTGCTGCGGGCGATGCGACCACGACGAGCGGCGCCGCGACCGCGGTCCGGCCCAATGCGGTCGTGCGAAACGGGCCGCAGCTGCTGGCCAGCTTCGACGGTATGAACCACCGCGACCAGCGCACCGCCAACGGCGGCAACCAGTTCAGTCTTGAGCCGCCCGACCAGGGTCTGTGCGTCGGCAACGGGCACGTCGTCGAGGTCATCAACGACGTTTCCGGGTGTTCAACGCTGACGGCACCGGCCAGACCGGCGTCGTTGACATGAACACGTTCCTCGGCTATCCGCCGGCGATCACCCGGCCAGCCGGTCCATTCGGCCAGTTCGTGACCGACCCGTCGTGCCTGTTCGACCCGACGACGCACTCGTTCTTCCTGGACGCGCTGACGCTGGAGGTCGACCCGGTGACGGGCGACTTCACGGGCGACAACCATCTGGACATCGCGGTGACCAACGACCCGACCGGCACGTGGGCGGTCTACCGCCTGGATGTCACCGACGACGGGACCAGCGGCACCCCGGTGCACCCGCACTGCCCGTGCCTGGGTGACTACCCGCACATGGGCGTGGACGCCAACGGCTTCTACATCACGACCAACGAGTACTCGTTCTTCGGCCCGGAGTTCAATAGCGCGCAGATCTACGCATTCTCGAAGCGGGCGCTGTCGCGGCAGGACGCTGACGTTCTGGTGACCCAGTTCGACACCACGGGCGCGGACAAGGGCAACAACGGGTTCACGATCTGGCCCGCGCAGTCCCCGGCCGCCAACCAGTACTCCGGCGCAGCGAACGGGACAGAGTTCTTCCTGTCTTCCAACGCCGCACCCGAGGCGACCGGCAACGACAACGAAACATCGAAGACCATCGTCACGTGGAGCCTGAGCAACACCGATTCGCTAGACTCCAGCACGCCCAACCCTGCCCTGAGCAACACACGGGTCAAGGTCAAGCAGTACTCGATCCCGCCGGCGTCCAACCAGAAGGCCGGCTCGACCCCTCAGCCGACTGTCTGAACGACACCGACTGCGCCACGTTCCTGCTCGGCGCTCCGGACCCGTTCGCGCCGGAGGTCGAGTACGCGATTGACAGCAACGACTCCCGCATGCAGCAGGTCACCTATGTCAACGGCAAGCTGTACGGCGCCCTTGACACGGGTGTGAAGGTGGACGGCCAGACCAAGGCGGGTGTGGCCTGGTTCATCGTCATGCCTCACGCGTCTGCTCACTCGGTCTCCGCCGACCTGGCGAACCAGGGTCAGCTCGGGCTGGCTGGAAACAACCTGACCTACCCTGCGATCGGTGTGACCGCCGATGGTAAGGGCGTGATGACCTTCACCCTGCTCGGTGACGGCTACTTCCCGTCGGCCGCGTACGCGGCGTTCGACGGCAACAACGGTGCCGGCTCGATCTTCGTCGCTCAAGCCGGCGCCGGGCCGGCCGACGGATTCTCCGGTTACCGCGCCTTCGGTAACCCGCCGCGTCCACGGTGGGGCGACTACGGGGCCACCGCAGTCGACGGATCAAAGATCTGGATCGCACAGGAGTACATCGGCCAGACCTGCACCCTGGCCGGGTACGAGAGCGGTGCGTTCGGCAGCTGCAACGGCACACGCACGGCCCTGGCCAACTGGGATACTCGGATCAGCCTGGTCAAGCCGTAAGATCGACAGTGGCGAGGTCGCCCCGTCAGCCCCTATGTGACGTAGACGCAGCGGGGCGGCCGAGCCCGTCGAGCGAGGTGGTGACATGCTCACCAAAGCGAAACGCCGGCAAGGCCTCCGCCGTCCAAATCTCATGGCCAGACTCACCAACGTGATCGTGCTGGCGGCGCTGGCAGTCGTGACGGCGTCAGCCTGCGCCACCACCACCGACGTACAGGCATCAAGCTCACGAACTATCGCCCCGAGCCGGTCGTCGTCGATCACACCGACAGCTCCCACAACCACACCGCCGGCGACCGGGTCGGCGCCGGGTTCGACCCAGCCGAGCGGAACGGCCACGTCGGGAATGACTGGCGTACAAGGGACAACGGTAACCGACAGATGCCCCGTGGTGACCGACCCGCCCTGCCCGCCGATCCCGGTCCGAACACACGTCGTCCTATCGGACGCTTCAGGCAGGATAGTGGCGAGCGCCGACTCGGATGGTGGCGGGCACTTCTTGATGCTGGCGCGCGCTGGCATCTACACGATCAAGGCCAGGCCTCAATCTGGCGCTCTGCCCCGACCTGCCAGCCAGGTCATCACCATCCGCGACGGCCAGGTCCTCGTCGTCAAACTGATGCTGGACTCGGGCATCCGATAGCGCGGTCGTAGCATTCAGATGGTCCCACCGGCTATGGGAGGGGTTGGGCAATCGCCTGGAGGCGGCGTTGAGTGTGGGCGATGTGTCCGACGGGGCGAGTTCCATCGACGGTATCGCGGCCGCTGTCTTCGGCCGGGCGGCAGTTGCGTCACCGCCCAGCGAGGAAAGTCCACGGCGGCCGGGCGGTGCCGAACGCTGGCGCCGGACGGGGCTTGGATCGCTCGAGGCCCTCGCGGCGCTGCTGTTGCTGCTGGCCTTGTCTGGCCATCGCATCAGCGGCCTTCTGTCCAGCGCCCGGATGCAGACGTGGACCACGATCTTCGTGGCGGTTCTGCTCCAGGCCGTACCGTTCCTGGTGTTCGGAGTGGCGCTCTCCGCCGTGATCGCCGTCTTCGTACCGCGTTCGTTCTGGGCCAGGGCTCTGCCGAGGCATCCCGGTCTTGCCGTGCCGGTCGCGAGTGTTTCCGGGGTCGTGCTGCCGGGCTGTGAATGCGGTTCCGTGCCGATCGCCGGATCCCTGATCACGCGAGGGGTGGCCCCGGCCGCCGCGCTGGCGTTCCTGCTGGCCGCGCCGGCGATCAATCCGATCGTGCTGACCGCGACGGCGATCGCGTTCCCGAATAACCCCGGCATGGTGGTGGCCCGGGGCGTGGCCAGCCTGGCCGTGGCCGTGACGATGGGCTGGCTGTGGTTGAGCCTGGGCCGGACCGAGTGGATCCGACTGCCGCAACGACCCGATCTCGAGGACGGGTCGAAAGTCCAGGCCTTCTGGGCCGCGCTGCGCCACGACGTCATGCACGCCGGCGGGTTCCTGGTTCTCGGCGCCGCCGCGGCGGCCACCATCAACGTATTCGTACCTCAGCGATGGCTGGGCGGCGTGTCGGCTCGGCCGGTGTTGTCGGTGGTCGTCCTGGCCATCCTCGCCGTGCTGTTGTCGATCTGCAGCGAGGCTGACGCGTTCGTGGCCGCCTCACTGTCGCAGTTCTCGCTGACCGCGCGACTGGTCTTCCTCACCGTTGGGCCGATGGTTGACCTGAAACTGATCTCGATGCAGGCCGCTGTGTTCGGCCGCCGGTTCGCCGCCCGGTTCGCCCCGACCACGTTCGTGATGGCGATCCTGCTGGGCACGGTGGTGGGGATGGTGCTGCTGTGAACGCCGCTGAGGTCAGCCAGCACGGCAGGCCGCGATGAGCCGGCTGGCCCAGGCCGTGGTGATGCTTCTGCTCGGTGGTGCGGTCGTGAAGTCGAGCACCACCGACGCGTACCTGCGCTATGTCAAGCACGGGCTGCGCCCGCTCCTGATAGTCGGTGGGTTGTTGCTGATCGCGGCAGCCGTGATGACGCTCTGGTTCGAGCTTCGTGACCTGGCCCGACCCGCGACGGGCGATCAGGGCGGGCAGGGTCACGGCCACCGGGAGCCGCGGGTGGCATGGCTGCTCGTACTGCCGGCGCTGGCTCTGTTGCTTGTCGCGCCGCCTGCTCTCGGCTCGTACACCGCCGGGCAGACCGGTTCGGTTCTGTCGGCGCAGAACTCGCCTTCCGACTACGCGCCCCTGCCGCCCGGGGACCCGGCGTCGCTCAGCCTGCTCGACTACGCGGCCCGAGCGGTCTTCGACCGGGGCGGTCCGTGACCGGTCGCCAGCTTCAATTGAGCGGTTTCGTCACGCCCGGCCCGGATGGGCGGCCGATGCTGGCCCGCATTGTCGTGTCGTGCTGTGCCGCCGACGGCCGGCCGATCAAGGTGGGCCTGTCGGGCGACATCCCAACGGGCGTCACCGCGGGTACCTGGCTTCAGGTCGTGGGGATCTACACGCCGACAACCCTGCAGGATCCAATCAACGGGGCGGCGGTGCCCTACCTGCAGGTCACCGGCTGGCAGGCGATCCCCGTGCCTGATGAACAGTACGAATGATGACCAGGCTCGACCGGCTGCTCAGCCTGTGCGCCGCGCTCGTCGCGTGTGGCCTCCTGCTCGTCGGCTACCCCGCGACCCCGACACCGGCTCCGGCCGGCGCCGTCCCCTTCTCGGTGGCCTGGCCGCACGCACTAAACGCGACGATCACCTCGACCCTGCCCGACCAGACGGCGTACCAACCAGCGATCTTTCTCGACGCTCAGACCTCCGTCGGAACCGCGCCGGACCCGCGCCACCGCGCGATGCGCCTGCTGCTCCGTGGCGGCACCGGGCCGCCGCGACAGTTGCGGAGCCTGCCGCTGGCCCAATCACCATGGTTTGGCGGCTTCGCCCAATCCGGCACAGTGCTGACCTGGGCCGAGAGAACGAATAGCGGACCCGCCCAGCTGTGGACCGTCAACCTTCACGACAACCGAGCGGCCCGCCCGCTAACGGCCGACCTGGGCGACGCCATGCTCGACGGCACGCCGTACGACCTGGTCATCGCCGAGAGCCGGGTGCACTGGGCTGCCGCCGACCCCCACCGCCGCGACACCACACAGATCCGCTCGGTCGCCCTCACGGGTGGACCGGTCGAGGTCCATGTCGAGCCAGGAACGTGGCAACTGTCTTCGTGGCCGTGGTTGGTCAACGGACGCGACGCCCCGGCCGGCACGACCACAATGCGAAACATGCTCACCGAACGCGATGTCGCGATTGCCGGCACCGATAGGCAGACCACGCACTGCACGCCCCCCAGCTGGTGCGTCACGGTGACATTGGCCGACGACGGCTATCGCGTCGACCTCATGCATCCCGACGGCACCGGCCGCCAACCCGTGGCCAGCGGCCAGCTCGTTCCGGAAATCGACGACGTGGTGGCGTTGGACCGCTTCGTCGTGGTGTCGCGGGTGGCCTCGTACTCGGATCTCACGGCCACCCGACAACTGCAAGTCTTCGACATCAACACCAATCGCACCGTGGAGCTCAGCTCCGGAGCCCGCACCGCCTCCTACAGCAACGGCATGCTCTGGTGGTCGACCGGCGCCCAGGACGCCCCGGTCTGGCACGCGCTCGATCTACGCACCGTGTGATCACGCCACCATGTATGCGGAGTTGGCAACCATTTCCATCTAGCGGGATACTGCCAACGTGGAATCTGGCGCGGAGGCGAGACGCCTTCGATCCGTGGGCATGGTGGCCACCGCACCGCGTCGCCACGTCCTGTCCGCCCTGCGGTCCCGGTCCGCGCCGGCAAGCGCGGGCGAGGTGTACGACGACCTACGCGCCGCGCAGGTGCGGATCGCGCTGACCACGGTCTACCGAACGCTCCAACTGTTCGCCCGCCACGACCTGGTCCACACGTTCCCGGGGGCCGAACAACGCTACCGACTGTGCGCGCTGACGCCGCACATCCACCTGATCTGCACCGGCTGCGGGATCGTCTTCGAACAGCCTCTGAGCGCCGTTGGACAATGGCTGTCGGTGTCCCGGGACCAGGAGTTCGAGATCGATCTGCAGCACCTCACCGCGTCCGGCCGGTGCCGCGCCTGCCGAACGGACAGCGTCCGGTCGCGACCCGCCGGCGCCGATACGGTCGGTTCAACGATGCCGGGAGCACCGTGAGCACAAGCCGAATCTGGTCACGCCCGCGACGGTCTCGTTCACCGTTGACACCATCTTACGATGTTGTCCGACCTGCGGTCGACGTTGCCGGGCGCCTCCACCACCAGCAACAGCCGGCGCACGCCGGTGTCCCCGGACGGTGGGCCAGGTCGCCGGCGCGTGGTCAGCCCGAGCTGGGCTGACCCGTCCAGCGTTGTTGCCGGCACCTCACCGCCCGACCGGGTCGGCGTCGCGTTGCTCGCCAGGTGGGCCCGCTCCTTCGACTGCCGTATGCGCCTAGTCATCGTAGCCGGTGCCGGCGAGCCACCTCTGTTGGGAGGTTGCTGCGTGGGGAACCCGCGGCGGCTGGTCCGCGTCCTAGCCTCATGCGGAGAACATTCACGGGTGGTCTGCCGGTGGTCGTGTTGGCCGTGGTGGCGCTGAGCGAGGGATGCGCTACCGGTGCGGGCACCGGATCGGCGGCCGGTGCCACAGCGGCGGGCGTCAGTGGTCGTGCCCAGCCGAGCTCGTGTCAACCTTCGAGCGGGTCGACGACGATCACCGTGACCGAGGCTGACAATGGTCGCATCGTGTGCGCAAGGATTTCGCAACGGATCGAGGTGTATCTGCACGGTACGTTGGCCAATCCGTGGTCGCCGGTCACTGCCACGGGCGCCCAGTTGCGACCGGCGCCGAGCGGCAAGCTGAGCCTTCAGGTGGGGGTGACCGGTGCGGTCTTCTCGGTCGTCGCCGCTGGCCAGACGGATATTCTCTCGAGTCGGGCTATGTGCAATCCACCGTCGTCCGGGTCGGCGTGTCCCACCACAACTACGTTCCGCCTGACGGTATCCGCGGGCGGCTAGGGACGAGCCCCGATCGGGCGGGTCCGGGCCTGGTGGCCCGGACCCGCCGTCTCGTTCCAGGGCTACGACACAGTCAGTGCCGTGTCGTCTACAACGAAGGATGTCTGGAGGGAAACGTCCTCGACGGCGAGGAACTTGATTGTGATGGTGTGGCCAGCGTGTGAGGCCACACTGAAGGACTTCAGCGAGTAACCCGCGGCGTGGTTGAGGTTGGAATAGGTGGCAAGGGTGGTGGTGACGCCTCCGTCGATGATCTGCACCTTGACCGTGTCGTACGCGATGGTCGTGGTCGTCTCCGCGGTGTCGATGTGCAGGTACAGGCTGAGGTTGTAATTGGTGCAGCCCGAGGGCAGGGTCACGTTCTGACTCAATGTGTCGGTGTGCGACCGGCCGTAGCCGTCCATCCACGCGTCCCAGGTTCCTGAGTGTGGCGGCTCAGACGAACCCCACTGGCCGATGACGCCGCTGGTCGCTGACCAGGCGACGTTGCCCGACTCGAAGCCGGGGTTGGCGAGCTTCTGGCCCGGGCTGCCGCAGCCGCCTCCGCTGGGATTGATGACCCAGCTGAAGCTGGCGCTGCCGTTGTGGCTGGCCGTGTCGGTGGCGGTGACATTCGGGGTGTAGGTCGCCGCCGTCGTCGGCGTACCGGAGATGACGCCACTGGAGGCGTTGATGGACAGACCGGCCGGGAGACCGGTGGCGGACCAGGTATAGGGCGGCGTGCCCCCAGACGCGGTCATGGTGAGGCTGGTGGCCACCCCGACCGTACCGGTCTGTGTACCGGGGTTGCTGACAGCCGGGTTACCGCCGCCGCCGCCGAAAACGGTGTGCGTGAACTCGCATCGGCCGGTACCGCCGACCGAGTCATTCGACCACGTGCCCTGCATGGCGAAGCTGCCGTGCGCGGTCGACAGGTTTGCCGCGCCGCCCTGTGCTCCGGGCGCGATCCACGCACATTTGTCCATGTTCTCGGCACCGGAGGTGTCGGTCCAGCCGCCGGCCGGGTTCTGGTCGGTGAGGGTTTCGGAGTATTCGTGGCCCTCGACGATCGTGAAACCGTCGAGCGTGCCGGCCGAACCGGAGTTGACGAAGTTCTGGCCGCAGCTGGTGCCTAGATCGAGGACGTACGGCATGTTCGTGAACGCGATGTCACCCACCGAGGAGGATGCGCCGACATCGCCGTTCCAGTCGTGCCAAGCACACCACCCGCCGTTGGGGAAGCCATCCGGGTGCACGTTGTGGGCGGACAGGATGGCGTACTGCGCATTGCGGTTCGCGGCTGGAGTGGTGTTCCCGAAGTGGCTCGCCGCAGCCACCGCCTCCTGACCCAGCTGCAGAGCCGTGGCGCTAGTGGGCTCCGCGCCCGAGTTGGCGTACCACACACCGGCGAGCGCGCCGCCGGTCGGATAGGCGACGTGGGTGCCACTGGTGCCACAGATCTGGGTACCCGCCGCGACGCCCTCGCAGTACTGAGTGTCGGTACCCGACCACAGTTCTCCGTTGGTTCCCAAGCCTTTGAACATCTCCTGCAGTCGAGGCGCGGCGCCCGAACTGTCGTTGGAGAACGTCAGGTCACCGTTGCCATCGGTACTCTGGGTGCCCCATTGGGTGCCCCAGAAGACGAGGTAGACCTTGGGCGCGCCAGTGGTCACGCCGATACCATCGACGGCGCCGCCATAACGAAGGTTGTTGGCCGAATCGGCCGGGACGGCCTGCGGGTTCGCCGCCCGCCACGCGTTCATATGCGTCAGTGCCTCGCGGGTGGGCACGGCGCCATGCCGGTACGGGTGCTGGTAGTTCGGCGCGAAGGGGTTTGCGCCAGTTGCGGCCAGAGCCGCGGTGCTGGCGCTGAGCGCGCCAGCCACGAGCGCCGCCGAGAAGAACACGGCGAGACCGACCCTGACAGGCCAGCGCCATCGGGCTGCTCAACGGTGCCGCGGTGGCGCCGTACTCCTACCGTGACGACGGCGTCCACACGATGATCGACTGGATCGCCGACACCGGAGTCACCGTCTTCTACGCCTTCCCCTCGTTCCTGCGACAGACTGCGTCGGTGACGACCGCCACCGCACCGTCAGTCCGCCTGGCCTACGTCGGCGGCGAGCCGGTGCTGCCGAGCGACTTCGCCACGCTGGGCCGGATCTTCCCGAACGCGGTGCGCGCCACCGGCCTCAACTCCACTGAGACCGGATTGACCCGGCTGTTCCAGCTGCCGGTCCGGGCGGAGGCCCCAGCGCGTGTGCCGGTCGGGTCAGCCGTCGCCGACGTCGACGTGGTCCTGGGCGACGACGGGCAGGTCATTATCCGCAGCCCGCACGTGCGGCCTCTCCTGTGGACGGTCGATGGCCCAACCGACCTGGCGGCCCCCGGAGCGGACGGCAGGTACGAGCTGAGGACCGGCGACCGCGGGGAGTTCGACGTCCACGGCGACCTCGTCCACCTGGGTCGCGGCGACGCGATGGTCAAGGTGCGGGGCTTCCGGGTCGAACCGTCCGAGGTGGAGGCCGGCATGGCCAAGGTGGAGGGGGTCGGTGACGTCGGCGTGGTCGCCTACGACGTCGCCGAGGGGCAGACCGAGCTCGCGGCCATGGTGACCGTCCTCGACCCGCTGCTCAACGCCACCGAGATCCGAAGTCGCGCGGCCGACCTGCTGCCTCAGCCGATGGTGCCCATGACGGTGCTGGTCCGGGACCGGCTGCCCTACACGGCCAACGGGAAACTTGACCGGCTGGCCTGCGCGGCCATGGTCACAGCCGCCATAGTCACAGCGGCGCGGACAGCGGCCATGGCCACGGTGGCGCCGGTCCAGATGGCAACGGCGGCAGAGCCGCCGCGGGACACGTATGAGCGGCTGCACGACATCTGGCGGGTGGTCCTGCGTACCGGCGAGATCTCCCGCGAGGACGACTTCTTCGCGCTGGGCGGTACGTCGATCTCGGCGCTGTCTGTGATCTCGCGGGTTCGCAAGGAGTTCCGCGTGCCGGTACGGCTGGCAGTTCTCTTTGAGACGCCGACGCTTGCCGCGCTCACCGAGGCGGTCGAGGAGATCCTCGCTGCGTCGCCGCAACATTCTTGACATGTCGCGCTGGAGAATCAACAGGGTAACCGACGACGTACTTCTTCCCGCGGAGGCGGCGACATGACCGGCTACGTGACCGACGAGCTCCAGATCCGCCTCGCGCAGGCGGGGGACATGCAGGCGCACTGCGACATCGTCAACCAATATATCGAGACGACGACGATCAACTTCCGCACCGAGCCACAGACCGCCGAGGAGTGGCACGAGGACTGGAAACGTGTCAACGACCGCTATCCGTGGTTGGTGGCGATCAGCGGCGAGCGGACCCTGGGCATCGCGTACGCGTCACCGTGGAAGCCGCGACGCGCCTACGACTGGACCGTGGAGACCACCGTGTATGTCCGCGAGGGCGATCACCGGCGCGGCCTCGGCCGGGCGCTCTACCAACGGCTGCTGGAGATCCTGGACGCACAGGGGTACCGCAGTGAGATCGGGGTCATCGCCCTACCCAACGAGTCGAGCGTCGCGCTGCACGAGGCGGTCGGGTTCGCCCAAGTCGGCACTCTGGTCAACGTCGGCCACAAGCTGGGCGGCTGGCGCAGTACCGGGCTGTGGCAGCGGCGCCTCGAGCTGCCTGCCACGCCGGCCCCGCTGCAGCCGGTGTCGCGCGTGGTCGGCGAGACGTGAGCTCAGCCGAGCTCGAGCTGCTGCACGAGCTGCTCGCCCTCAACCGGCCGGCGGCGGAGCTGCCGCTGCAGCGGCGACGCGACCTCTACGACCGGGCCGACGCCGCGTTCGCCGGCCTGGTCGAGCTGCCGCCGGCCGAGCCACCGACCCGGATCGCCGACGCAGAGGGGGTGTGGGCCCGGCGTACCGGCGGCGACCGGCCGGTCCTGCTGTACCTGCACGGCGGCTCGTACACAATGGGGTCGCCGCGCTCGCACCGCCATCTCGCCCACGCCATCGCTGCCGCCGCCGAAGCCTCGGTGCTGGTGCTGGACTACCGGCGGTCACCCGAGGCACCCTTCCCGGCCGCCATAGACGACGCGGTCGCGGCGTACCGGTACCTGCTCGATCTGGGCACGGCTCCGGTCCGGATCGCCCTGGTCGGCGACTCAGCCGGGGCAGGGCTCGCCATCGCGTTGCTGCAGCGGCTGCGCCAGCACGGCGACCCGATGCCGGCGGCGATGGCCTGCCTGTCGCCGTGGGCCGACCTGTCCTGCCAGGCGCCCAGTCACGCCTCCCGCGCCGGGCGGGATCCACTGCTGCGTACCGCTGATCTGCGAGCCATGGCATCGCTCTACCTGGGCGGTGTTGGCGTGGACCATCCGCTCGCGTCTCCAGCCTTCGCCGACCTCGCCGGCCTGCCCCCGGTGCTCATCCAGGTCGGATCCGAAGAGATCCTGCTCGACGACGCGATCATGCTGGCCGCTCGGGCCCGCGCCGCCGGAGTGGCCACCGTCTTGCAGGAGTGGCCCGGCATGTTCCACGTCTGGCAGTACTACTTCCCGCTGCTCCGCGAGGGCGCCGACGCGATCGCCGCGATCGGGGAGTTCATCACGACCCACGCCGCGGCGCCAAGTCGCGTCTGACTCAGCCTTCGGCGACGACCGGCGCCGGCTGGCGGTCCAACGCGTGCAGCGCGGGGCGGATCAGCAACGAGGCAACCGCGAACAGAGCGCCGAGGATGAGCCAGCCCACCGAGCCGAACGTCACCACCGTCGTCAACAGCATGGGGCCGAGGATGTCCTGACCAGCCGGGCCGAGGTTGAACGCGGCCAGGTACTCGGCCCGGCGGGCGGCCGGCGAGTGCCGGAACGACAGCTCCCAGCCGCCCGCCGACTGGTACAGCTCGCCGGCGGTCATCGCGACCGCACCGAGCACCAGCATGGCGATGAGCAGGTACCGGTTCCCCAGCGGCGCGGCGCCGAACAGCAGGCAGCAGACGACGAGCGCGACCGCCGCCCGGCGCAGCGCACGTTCGCCGAACCCAGGCTGCTCGCTGCCACGGGCGGAGGCGACCTGCAGCAGGACAGCGAGCACGGTGTTCAGCACGAACAGGACCGACACGATCCACCGTGGCGCGTTCGTGGCCAGTGTCCACAGTGGAATGGCGATCGCCAGAATGGACATGTGCAATGAGAAGAACCCGTTGAGCGCGGCGAGGCGGAGGAAGCGCCAGTCGCGGAAGCCGGCGGGAAGGCGGTTGCGGCCGGCCAGGGCACCCGGCGCCGTGGGTGCAATGGTCAGCGGGACGAGCAGGAGCACGGATGCGACGAAGGTCGCCGCATTGGTCAGCAGGATCGACCGATATGCCCATAGGCTGTCCAGGGCGAACACCGGCACGGTCAGGGCGGCACCGACCGAGTAGCCCACGTTGCGGACCGATCGCATGATGGCCATGGTGGAGACCCGGTCCGGACCGGTCATAACCGCGGCCACCACCGCCTGGGTCGCCGGTGACACCGAGCGGGCGGCGATGGTGAGACCGACCGCGACGACGACGAAGCCGACGGCGCTGGTGACGAAGAAGTGTCACCAGCATCAGAGCCCGCCATAGCTGTAGGGCGATGAGCAAACGCTTGATCCCGCAGAGGTCGCCCAGCACACCGAGGGGAACCGTTGCAGCGAGGCCGGCGAGCCCCGCGATGGTGAGGCCACTGCCGACCTCGGCCGTGGACAGGCCGACGCCGCGGACGAGGTACATCACCGACCCGGCCAGGTACAGCCCACTGCCTACCGAGTCGGTCAGGGTCACCACGACGAGGGTGCGGCCAGCCCCGGTTGCCGGAATGTACGCGCGCAGGTACCCGCGGATTTTCATCGCGACACCTCACATGAATTCCTGTTAATAAATGAGAAACATATATCTGAGAGCTTGGTGGCCAAACGTTAGCGGACAGCCGAGACTGTCGAAACCTGAGGGCTTTCGCGTGGCGGGCAGAACAGTTGTCATGGCGGGATTCGGCGCGGCGATCCTGCCCTATCTCGACCGCGTCCTCCCGCCCGGCGCTCTGGTGATCGTGGAGGACGCTGACGTCGCCAGGGCCCGCCGGGTCCAGGACCGCATACGCCCGTATCCTTGTGTGGCCGAACTGGTCGAGGCGCCGATCCAGAACGAGCGGGCCGCCGAGAAGATGGCCCACGAGCTCGATCTGCCGGCCGGCCTGACCGCGGTCGTGCCAGGATTGGAGTACGGCGTTGTGGCAGCCGCGGCCATCGCCGCCGAACTCGGGCTGCCCGGGGCCGGAGTGCCCGCGGCCAGGCTAGTTCGCGACAAGGTGGCCTTGCGGACCGCGGCCGGACAGGCCGGCGTGGCCCAACCGGCCTGGCAGGAGGTGGCCTCGGCGGTGGACATCCGCCGCTTCGGCCATCCGTCCTGTGTGCTCAAGCCAGCCAACCTGCAGGCCAGCGTCGGCGTCCAGCTGCTCGAGCCCGCCGACGACATCGAGGCCGCCTGGCGCCGGACGGCGGATGCCGACGAGCCGCTGATGCGGGCACCGGGCGCGGCCGAGCCGCGGTACCTGGTCGAGGCGCGGATGTCCGGGCCGGAGCTCAGCGTGGAGGCGCTGGTCCACCGCGGCGAGGTCGTCTTCACCAACGTCACGGCCAAGTCGGTGCTGCCCGGCCGGCACCCGGTCGAGCTGGGCCATCTCGTCCCGGCGCCTCTCCCCCCCGACATCCTCGCCCGCGTCGACGCCGTGGTCCGGGCCTTCGTGGCCGGGATCGGCTTTGACAGCGGCACCCTGCACAGCGAGTGGATCCTCGTCGACGGGCAACCCCATCTGGTCGAGTGCGCCGGGCGGCTGCCAGGAGACGACCTCGTGCCGCTGATCGATCTGGCGTACGGCGGAAGCCTGGTCGCAGACCTGCTCACGCTCCTGTCCGGCTGCGCCCCACGACGTGCGGCGACCGCCTCGCGCAGCGCCGCGGTCCGCTTCCTGACCGCCGCACCCGGCCTGATCATCCACGTCGACGGGACGGGTGAGGCCGAGGCGGTCGATGGTGTGGTCGATGTCCGGGTCACCGCATTACCCGGAGGCCGGGTCAACCCGCTCACGTCGTCCTGGGACCGCCTGGGCCGGGTGATCGCCACCCGAGCCACCGGCACCGAGGCGGCCGTCAACGCCGCCCGCGCGGCCGACGCGATAACGATCGCCACCGCCGCGGTCGAGGTGACCACGATCGCCGACCCGCGCGACGCTGCGGCCTGGTGGCCGCCCCTTCCCGGTGATCCACGGGCAGGTCTCGCCTGGGCCGCCGGTAGCCCCGATCCGGTCGCGTTCCTCGGCCTCACCGGCGGGCCGGCCCTTTGGCTGCGCGGCCCCGGCGCCGCGCCAGCCCGGATGAACGCCATCGACGTGGTCAGTGGCGTCGTGGCCGGCCTCGACATCGACGACGCACGACTCGGGGCGTCCCGCGCGGCTTACCCGCGCCAGCTCGTTAGCGCCGCCAACGGCTACGGCTCCCCACTCGTGGCCGCTGAGCCGCCGGCACCCGGGGACCTGGCGGCGCTCGTCGCGGCGCTGGTGGGTGAGGCGCGACAACGCGAAGCCCTGCCGGCCGTCCTGCATTGTCCGGGCGACGACCTGCTCCTGGAAATCCTGGCCGGGCAGGGCTTCGTGGTCGGGATGACAGACCTCTACCCGGTGCTGGAGCTACCGGGGACAGGGATGGACGACTACCTCGCGGCGCTCAGCAAGGGCAGGCGCGCCAATGTGCGTAAAGAGATCGCCCAGCGGGCCGGCGGCCCGACTCTGACCTGTGTCGGCGAGCACGCCCGGCCTCACCTGGCCACCGCCGCGGAGCTCAACGCCAGTGCGTACCGGCAGCGGGGCGAATCCGGCGACCGGGACCGGGCCCTGTCGATCTACCGTCGGCTGCTCGACTCGTGTGGGGACAACGTCATCCTCACCCTTTCCCACGCTGGAACCCGGCCGGTCGCGTCCGCGTACCTGATCGCCGGGACTACCGACCTCCTCCTCTACAGTGCAGGGCTGGCCTTGCCGGACAGCCGTGAGGTCGCCGGTTATTTCAACGCGGCCTACTACCTGCCAATCGAGTACGCCTACGGCCATGGCCTACGCCGGATCCTGCTCGGGCCGACCGGTTGGCAGACCAAGCGACTACGTGGCGCCCAGCTGCGCCCGCTCTACTCGGCCGTGCCGGCCGATGCGACCACGCTGGTCACGCTGCTCAGTGCCACCGACGCGTGGCTGCGCTCCACAGTGGAGCAACTGAGTGGCTGAGCCATGGCTGCGCTGCTACCGCGGCCCGGTGATGCCACGCTTCTCGTTCGTGTGTCTGCCCCACGCCGGCGGCAATGCGACCGCGTACGCCGCGTGGCCCCGCCTGCTCGGCGACGACATCGGTGTGTACGCGGTCCGTTATCCCGGCCGGCTCGACCGAGCCGGTGAGCGGGCCGCGACGGCGTTCTCCGACATCGTGGCTCCGGTCGCGCGGGCCGTAACCGCGCTGACCGGACCGATAGTCCTGTTTGGACACAGCATGGGTGCGGCGCTGGCCCACGAGGTCGCCGTTTCGCTGGAGGATGCCGGCCGCGCTCCGCTGGCGCTCGTGGTGTCGGGGCGCGAGGCGCCACATTTGGCCGAAGACATCCCGCAGCGTAGCGACGAGGAGCTGCTGGAGCTGTGCCGGTCGCTCGGTGGCTTGCCACGGGAGGTGCTCGACGACCTGGAGCTCCGCGAGATTGTGCTCGGCCCGCTGCGGGCCGACAGCCGGCTGCTGCGGGGCCATGCGTTCAAGCCGCTACGGCGGGTCCGTACACCGATCATCGCTTGCCTCGGCACTGAGGACAGGGGCTGCACCGTCGCCCAGCTCGACGGTTGGCGCGAGGTGACGTACGGCCCGTTCCGGCTCCGGCTGTTCGCGGGCAACCACTTCTACCTCGTCGACCAGGCGGCCGAGCTGATCGAGGGGCTAGGGCAGGACTTGCGGGAACTCGACGCCTAGTAGTCGGTAGCCACAGGAGTATCACCCTCCGGCTCCCGACCCGAACCGATTTGAAGGTCATCGACCGTCTCGCCACACCCCGGCCGGCTCATCCGCCAACGACGGCCGCTCCACACCGCTTGGGGCCCGGCACAACGCCAAACGAGACGAACTACCTGGGCCAGTACGTCTCGCAACTGCGGCCAAGCTGAAGCACGACCCGGCCCGGCCCCCGGACCTTCTCACCGAACCCGGGCATTGGCTATCGATTCCAGCCGCGAGCGTCGACGGGTGGTTCATCCCGCCGCTGCCCGGCACCGCCCATGCGTGGCGATTGACTTTGAACGGACGTGGGCCCGTTTGCGTCCATGTTTGGTAGCCGAAGATCCGGTCACGCCCGCGACCGTCTCGTTCACCATTGACACCATCTTGCGATGTTGTCCGACCTGCGGTCGACGTTGCCGGGCGCCTCCACCACCAGCAACCGCCGGCGCACGCCGGTGTCCCGGACGGTGGGCCAGGTCGCCGGCGCGGGATGTCCGTTTGCCCGGAGTCACCGCCGCAGTGTCCGGCTTGGTGAAAATGGCTGCCAAATCCGCATAGCGTGAGATGACAATACCAGCATAGGAGGCTCCGAGGGCAGGACACGGACTCGTGCAGCTGGACTGAGATTGCTCACCCGGCACGCCGCCCCGCTGGGGCGGTATTGATAATGGGTTTGGTTTTCGTTTAGGCTGACCATCATGACATCACACACACCCGGAGGCGATCCGGTGCGACGTACGTCTTTCCACGCCCGCCGACGCGCGGCCGGGTCGATAGGGCTGTTGCTCGCCGCGGTGGCCCTCTCGGCGTGTGCGACGACCGCGCCGAGTGCCGCCGCTAGCGGCAGTACCACGATCATCAGCGTCGTGGCGGCGGAGAACTTCTGGGGCAGCCTGGCCGAACAGCTCGGCGGGGCACACGTCAAGGTGGTCAGCATCATCAACAGCCCCGACGCCGACCCGCACGACTACGAGGCGACGGCCGCCGACGGCCGCACGATCGCCGGCGCCCAGATGGCGATCATCAACGGGGTCGGCTATGACCCGTGGGCCACGAGGCTGGCCGCCGCCAACCCGTCGGGCACGCGCACCGTGCTGACCGTGGGCGAGCTGGTCGGCGTCGCCGATGGCGGAAACCCGCACCGCTGGTACAACCCCGACAACGTACGGACCGTGATCGACCAGATCACGGCCGCCTACAAGAAGATCGACCCGTCCGACGCGAGCTTCTTCGACGCCCAGCACGGCACCGTGTTGGGCACCAACCTGAAGGCGTACTTTGACGTCATCAACCAGATCAAGGCCAGCTACGCGGGCACCCCGGTCGGCGCCTCCGAATCCATCTTCGCGATGACGGCGCCGGCGTTGGGACTTAACCTGCTGACGCCACCGGGCTTTCTGACCGCGATCAGCGAAGGGACCGACCCGTCCGCGGCCGACAAAGCCACGATCGACGCACAGATCAACGACAACAAGATAAAGGTGTATGTATATAACAGTCAGAACGCCACCCCCGACGTTCAGGCGCAGGTGGACGCAGCGCGGGCCAAGGGCATTCCGGTGACCACGATCACCGAGACACTCACCCCAGCCGGCGCCTCGTTCCAGGACTGGCAGGTAGCCCAGCTGAACGCACTGAAGCAGGCGCTGGCCCAGGCGACCGGAAGGTAGGCGACGTGGCGATCGGGCGCCTGGCGCCAGGCAAGATGACCGCGCCCGGGCCAGCCGTCGCCGCCGACGACCCGGGCGCCCGTGGCCAGCTCGTCGACGTGGTGGACGCGACGGTGACGCTGGGCGGTCGCACCGTCTGGGCGAACGTCAACGCAACCGTGGCGGCCGGGGAGTTCGTCGCCATCCTCGGGCCAAACGGGGTCGGCAAGTCCACCTTGCTCAAGGCCATCCTCGGGCTGATCCCGTTGGCGGGCGGACACATCGCACTCATAGGTCACACCCCGGGTCGGGCCAACGGGCAGGTCGGCTACCTCCCCCAGCGGCGCACCTTCGACGCATCACTCAACGTGCGTGGCCTGGACGTGGTCCGGCTCGGCCTCGACGGCGACCGGTGGGGGCTGCCCCTGCCGGGAGCCCGCTCCCGAGCCGCCGCCGCGCGGGTACGCGAGGTCGTCAACCTCGTCGGAGCCGGCGCCTACGCGCACCGCCCCATCGGTCAGCTCTCCGGCGGCGAGCAGCAGCGGCTGCTCATCGCCCAGGCGCTGGCCCGCGACCCGCGGCTGCTCCTGCTCGACGAGCCGCTGGACAGCCTGGACCTGCCGAACCAGGCAGCCGTGGCGGCACTGATCGGGCGCATCTGTAGCAGCCAGAACGTCGCCGTGATGATCGTGGCCCACGACGTTAACCCGCTGCTGCCCTACCTGGACCGGGTGACCTATCTGGGTCGCGGGGGCGCGGTGTCCGGGCCGCCGGCCAGCGTCATCACCGCCCCCACCCTCACCCGGCTCTACGGAACCCCGATCGAGGTTCTGACCACATCGGACGGACGGTTGGTCGTCGTCGGCCAACCCGAGGCGCCCGCCCACCATCACGACCGGCACCGCTGATGGGCGTGTTTTCCTGGAACCTGCTCGTCGACATCCAGGAGATGTGGTCACTTCCGTTCATGCTCAACGCGTTCCGGGCGGGCAGCATCGTCGCGATCCTGGCCGCGGTGGTGGGCTGGTTCATGGTGCTGCGCCGGCAGAGCTTCGCCGGCCACACGCTGGCGCTGGTCGGCTTCCCGGGCGCCGCTGCCGCGGTCTGGCTCGGGTTGAGCGTCACGGCCGGCTACTTCGTCTTCGCCTGGGCCGCGGCCCTGGTCATGGCCGCCCGGCCGGCTCGCACGCAGGGTCACCGCAGCGGGGAGTCGGCGCTCATCGGTACCGTGCAGGCCTTCGCCCTGGCCGCCGGGATGCTGTTCGTCAGCCTCTACGGCGGCTTCCTCAACGGAGTGACCGCGCTGCTATTCGGCAGCTTCCTCGGCATCACCACCGAACAGGTCACCGTCCTGGCCATCGTCGGCGCCGTCGCGTTGTTGCTCCTCGCGGCGGTCGGACGGCCGCTGCTGTTCGCCTCCGTCGACGCGGATGTGGCCCGCGCCCACGGCACCCCCGTGCGCCTGCTCGGTGTCGTGTTTCTGCTGCTGCTGGCCACGACCGCGGCCGAGGTCAGCCAGATCACCGGTGCGCTGCTGGTGTTCGCCCTGCTGGTGCTGCCCCCGGCCACCGCGCAGGCGGTGACGGCGCGTCCCCTGGTCAGCCTCGCGGCCTCCGTCGGGATCGGCCTGGTCACCGTGTGGTTCTCCTTGTTCGTGGCGTACTACTCGCCCTATCCGGTAGGGTTCTGGCTCACCACAACGGGATTCGCCCTGTACGTGGTCGCACGGGTCGCCACGGCGGCGGCCCGTGGGCGGCGTCGGGCAGCAATGCCGCACCCATCGCATCTGGTCGCGGCGTGACGAGCGTCGCCGTGGCGTGGCCGCCGTTGCTGGCGCACCCGTTCATGCAACACGCCTACCTCGCCGGCACCGCGGTGGCGCTGGCGGCCGGGCTGGTCGGCTACTTCTTGGTGCTGCGCGCCCAGGTGTTCACCGCCGATGCCCTGTCCCACGTGGCGTTCACCGGAGCGCTGGCCGCCCTCGCCGTGGGAGTGGACGCCCGCGTCGGTCTGTTCGCCATCACCGTCCTTGTCGCCTTGGCCATGGGCGGGCTGGGCCCGCGGGCGCGGCCCGACGATGTCGTCATCGGCGGGGTGTTCGCCTGGATCCTCGGTGTCGGTGTGCTGTTCCTGTCGATCTTCACCACCACCCGCAGCGGCGCCGGGAACGGAGCGGCCAGCGTCACCGTCCTGTTTGGATCGATCTTCGGGATTTCCGCCGGCCGGGCCTGGGCGACCGCGCTCATCGCGGCCGGCGTCTGCGCGGTGATGGTGCTGGTCGCCCGGCCGTTACTGTTCGCCAGCCTCGATCCGGACGTGGCCCAGGCCCGCGGCCTACCCGTACGGCTGCTCGGCTTCGCGTTTCTGGCCACGGTCGGTGTCACCGCGGCCGAGGCCAGCCAGGTCATCGGCGCGCTGCTGATCCTCGGCCTGCTGGCCGCACCGGCCGGTGCCGCCAGCCGGCTCACCGCCCGCCCGCTGCCGGCTTTCGGGCTGTCCGCCGCGATCTCCGTGGGCAGCCTGTGGATCGGGCTCGCCGTCAGCTTCGCCCGGCCGAACCTGCCGCCCAGTTTCACCATCCTGGCCGCCGCCACCCTCGCCTACATCGGCGCCGCCGAGTGGAGCCAACGGCGGCACGAGCCCGTACCGGTGTCCTGACCCTGACCGGCGGATCAGGTGAGCTGACGCAGGTCGAGCACGTGCCAGACGGTGGCCTCGTTGTCACCGGTGGACCACCACAGGAATCCGTTGCGGCTGCCGATTTGACCGGTGGCGCTCTGGTCGAGAAGAACGTCGCGACCGTTGGTCAGATCGTGTAGCCAGATCAGCTGCGTCTGGTCGACGGGGTTGGAACCGGCCGCCGACTCGACCACCTCGAACCGGTCGAGCAGAGCCACATCGGTGTTGACTGGGGACAAGCTGTGGTGGGCGAAGCCGACCACGTGGGTGCCGTCGGGGTGCTCGAGAGTCACCTGGATGTCGGTGTTCTGGTTGACCAGCGTGGTCACTCGGCACCAGGCCGGGGTGCAGTTGAGGTACTGGTCAGCGGTGCCCTTCACCGTGCGGTGCTCCCCGGTGCGAAGGTTGATCATGTCGACATCGCCGGCGTTGCCATCGCCGGCCGAGCTGGTGATCCATGGCCAAGTGGTCAGCCCGTAGAGCCGGCCGAACGACCGTACCGTCAGCGAGCCGCCATCGATCGATATCGACCAGATCTCACCGCGCCCGTGGGAGACATACGCCGCCCAATAAAGCCGCCCGTCCACAAGCTCGAGATCGTACTGTGAATCGAAGTAGGCCAGGTCACTGACCGCGGTGTTCAACAGTCGGGTACGACCGTCGCGCAAACCTGACCGCCACACGCTGGTGGTCCCGCGGCCCTCGGCGTCCGGTCCGGATTCCAGCCAGAACACCTGGTCCCCCTCGACCACCACCGCCGCCACCGTCATGACATCGGAGCTGCGCACCACCTGCAGGACCCGCAGCGGCGCATCTCGGATGCGCACGACCAGTCGGGCGATCGAATGGTCCGCGCTCGTGGCCACGCCCACCGTGGTGGTCGCGTCAACGACGACCATCGGCTCGAATCCGACTCCACCGGGCAGCGACGCGTCGATGGTGAACGTTCGGGCGGAGGGCCAGACGTTGGAGAGCCGGGCCGGACCGGTCGCCCTGGGCCCGACGGCCGGTCGCGGCGCCGTGGTCGGTAACACCAGTGCCGCCACGACAGCCAGCACCGAGGCGACGAGCGGCGCGAACATCGTCCACCGGCGCACTGTCCACTGTGGCTGGAGCTGGTGGGTCACGACTCGTACTGTGACTCGGGTGCTTGGATGTTACTCACCGCGCTCATCTCGATGTACGGAATGCTTTCGCTGTTGACCGGGTCTTTGTCGGCGGCGAGCCGCACTCGCAGGCCGGCAGGGCCTGCACCATCACGGACACCGTCACCAAGGTCGGCGCCCGTTGCGAGGCGACCAGCCCGACCAGCCAGACGCGCCCAACCAGGACGATCACGATCACCGCGGCGAGGATCTCGGCCGAGCCGGGCCGCCACAGCCGCGCCGGCTGGGCTGACCCGTCCAGCGTTGTTGCCGGCACCTCACCGCCCGACCGGGTCGGCGTCCGTTGCTCGCCAGGTGGGCCCGATCCTTCGACTGCTGTATGCGCCTAGTCATCGTAGCCGGTGCCGGCGAGCCACCTCTGTTGGGAGGTTGCTGCGTGGGGAACCCGCGGCGGCTGGTCCGCGTCCTAGCCTCATGCGGAGAACATTCACGGGTGGTCTGCCGGTGGTCGTGTTGGCCGTGGTGGCGCTGAGCGGGGGATGCGCTACCGGTGCGGGCACCGGATCGGCGGCCGGTGCCACAGCGGCGGGCGTCAGTGGTCGTGCCCAGCCGAGCTCGTGTCAACCTTCGAGCGGGTCGACGACGATCACCGTGACCGAGGCTGACAATGGTCGCATCGTGTGCGCAAGGATTTCGCAACGGATCGAGGTGTATCTGCACGGTACGTTGGCCAATCCGTGGTCGCCGGTCACTGCCACGGGCGCCCAGTTGCGACCGGCGCCGAGCGGCAAGCTGAGCCTTCAGGTGGGGGTGACCGGTGCGGTCTTCTCGGTCGTCGCCGCTGGCCAGACGGATATTCTCTCTAGTCGGGCTATGTGCAATCCACCGTCGTCCGGGTCGGCGTGTCCCACCAAAACTACGTTCCGCCTGACGGTATCCGCGGGCGGCTAGGGACGAGCCCCGATCGGGCGGGTCCGGGCCTGGTGGCCCGGACCCGCCGTCTCGTTCCAGGGCTACGACACAGTCAGTGCCGTGTCGTCTACAACGAAGGATGTCTGTAGGGAAACGTCCTCGACGGCGAGGAACTTGATTGTGATGGTGTGGCCAGCGTGTGAGGCCACACTGAAGGACTTCAGCGAGTAACCCGCGGCGTGGTTGAGGTTGGAATAGGTGGCAAGGGTGGTGGTGACGCCTCCATCGATGATCTGCACCTTGACCGTGTCGTACGCCCTGGTTGTCGTGGTCTCTGCGGTGTCGATGTGCAGGTACAGGCTGAGGTTGTAATTGGTGCAGCCCGAGGGCAGGGTCACGTTCTGACTCAATGTGTCGGTGTGCGACCGGCCGTAGCCGTCCATCCACGCGTCCCAGGTTCCTGAGTGTGGCGGCTCAGACGAACCCCACTGGCCGATGACGCCGCTGGTCGCTGACCAGGCG
This sequence comes from uncultured Actinomycetota bacterium, assembly GCA_963803345.1. Taxonomy (GTDB): domain Bacteria; phylum Actinomycetota; class Actinomycetes; order Mycobacteriales; family Micromonosporaceae; genus CAWDLX01. Next base: position 99,023 of record CAWDLX010000017.1, on the reverse strand, counting down.
ACGTTGCCCGACTCGAAGCCGGGGTTGGCGAGCTTCTGGCCGGGGCTGCCGCAGCCGCCTCCGCTGGGATTGATGACCCAGCTGAAGCTGGCGCTGCCGTTGTGGCTGGCCGTGTCGGTGGCGGTGACATTCGGGGTGTAGGTCGCCGCCGTCGTCGGCGTACCGGAGATGACGCCACTGGAGGCGTTGATGGACAGACCGGCCGGGAGACCGGTGGCGGACCAGGTATAGGGCGGCGTGCCCCCAGACGCGGTCATGGTGAGGCTGGTGGCCACCCCGACCGTACCGGTCTGTGTACCGGGGTTGCTGACAGCCGGGTTACCGCCGCCGCCGCCGCCGAAGACGGTGTGCGTGAACTCGCATCGGCCGGTACCGCCGACCGAGTCATTCGACCACGTGCCCTGCATGGCGAAGCTGCCGTGCGCGGTCGACAGGTTTGCCGCGCCGCCCTGTGCTCCGGGCGCGATCCACGCACATTTGTCCATGTTCTCGGCACCGGAGGTGTCGGTCCAGCCGCCGGCCGGGTTCTGGTCGGTGATGGTTTCGGAGTATTCGTGGCCCTCGACGATCGTGAAGCCGTCGAGCGTGCCGGCCGAACCGGAGTTGACGAAGTTCTGGCCGCAGCTGGTGCCTAGATCGAGGACGTACGGCATGTTCGTGAACGCGATGTCACCCACCGAGGAGGATGCGCCGACATCGCCGTTCCAGTCGTGCCAAGCACACCACCCGCCGTTGGGGAAGCCATCCGGGTGCACGTTGTGGGCGGACAGGATGGCGTACTGCGCATTGCGGTTCGCGGCTGGAGTGGTGTTCCCGAAGTGGCTCGCCGCAGCCACCGCCTCCTGACCCAGCTGCAGAGCCGTGGCGCTAGTGGGCTCCGCGCCCGAGTTGGCGTACCACACACCGGCGAGCGCGCCGCCGGTCGGATAGGCGACGTGGGTGCCACTGGTGCCGCAGATCTGGGTACCCGCCGCGACGCCCTCGCAGTACTGAGTGTCGGTACCCGACCACAGTTCTCCGTTGGTTCCCAAGCCTTTGAACATCTCCTGCAGTCGAGGCGCGGCGCCCGAACTGTCGTTAGAGAACGTCAGGTCACCGTTGCCATCGGTACTCTGGGTGCCCCATTGGGTGCCCCAGAAGACGAGGTAGACCTTGGGCGCGCCAGTGGTCACGCCGATACCATCGACGGCGCCGCCATAACGAAGGTTGTTGGCCGAATCGGCCGGGACCGCCTGCGGGTTCGCCGCCCGCCACGCGTTCATATGCGTCAGTGCCTCGCGGGTGGGCACGGCGCCATGCCGGTACGGGTGCTGGTAGTTCGGCGCGAAGGGGTTTGCGCCAGTTGCGGCCAGAGCCGCGGTGCTGGCGCTGAGCGCGCCAGCCACGAGCGCCGCCGAGAAGAACACGGCGAGGCCGACCCTGACGGGCCAGCGCGGTATTGCACGGGCTTGACTCATTCTTGGACTCCCTTTCGTGGGTCGCACTATCAGGGGGCATCGACGACCGCATACCTGTAGTCAGCCGACGGGAACGAGGACGACCTCCTTTCGGTCCTGCCGTGCCCCGGCCCTGGGTGAGGTGCGAGCAGGCACTGACACACGCGTGTCCGTTTGGATGGTGGATGCGCGCGAGACAACGATATTCGTGGAACAGATTGTGGTCAATCGACACTTCATCCATGACCAGCGCGATCACAGCCGGTCCCCGCCAACGACCGCAGACGGGGTCGGGTGTGGCGTCGTGATCCGAGCTCGCACGAGGCCGCACCGCGCCGTGGGTTTCCGTCCCAACCGTGAGTCAACATCAACATCTGTCACGTCGCCACGGTGGTGGCCGAGCGGATCGACGAATGGACCGGGAGCAGCGCTGTATCAAATTCGAGACGCTCGACAGTCCGCAGATCGTCGTCGACGGGAGCCGACACACGGCCCGCCCCGGCCGAGTAAAATCCCGATCGCCGGTGCATCAACCGGGACCTACCCGGTGACCGCCTCTGACACCGTCAGCATGGGCGAAGCGGTCCCTGTTCGGGCGCATAAGCCGTCGCGGCGCGCACGATTCGGGCCGCGCCGGGGTCGCACAAGGTCGACGAGCTGCTCACGTCCGACCAGTTGATCAGGTCGTGAGTGGTAGCCACTGTGCCGCCCGCGGGCACAGATGTGATCGGACCTGCGGTGTGGTCGAGCACCCAGGACAGAGTCACCCCCCTGCGCCTGGATGGCTACCACGTCGCCGACGAATGAGGCCGAGGTGCCGAGGTAGCTTGGCACCCGGCCTGCGTACAGCACGGGCGGGTCTGCCTGACCCGGTTGAGCCAGGTCCGCACGTCCTGGACCGAGAGCGTGTTGATCCGCGTCTGGCCAAGGCCTTGGCCAAGGCCCGGCACGATGTTGCGTCGACACAGCCCCTCGTACGTTTCATAGCTTCCTGGGCTGGAAAGCGCAACGATGGGAGAGTCGGCAACAGGAGGTGGCGGCATGCCTGACGGCCTCGTCTCTCTGTTCCTCTGCGGTGATGTCATGACCGGCCGCGGGGTGGACCAGATTTTGCCGTTCCCCGGTGATCCGCGTTTGTGGGAGAGTCATGCTCGTCACGCCGGGGTGTACGTGGAACTCGCCGAGGCCCACAGTGGGCCGATTCCCCGGCCGGTGGAGATCTTCTGGCCCTGGGGCGACGCGCTGGGTGTGCTCGACCGGGTCGCTCCTGACGTGCGGCTGATGAACCTGGAGACGAGCATCACCCGAAGCGACGCGGTCGCCCTCGACAAGGGCGTGCACTATCGGATGAATCCGGCGAACGTCGGCTGCCTCACAGCCGCCCGCCCGGATATCTGCGCACTGGCGAATAATCACGTGCTCGACTTCGGTTACCCGGGACTAGCCGAGACGCTCGAGACACTGGCCGTTGCCGGCGTCCGTGGAGTCGGTGCGGGCGGCGACGTGGACGAGGCCGCCCGACCCGCGATCGTGGCGCACGGCGCTGGCGGTCGCGTCATCGTCTTCTCGCTGGCGACCCGCTCCAGCGGCGTCCCCGAACGCTGGGCCGCGACTGCCGAGCGGGCCGGCGTCAACCTCGTGAGGGAGGTGACCGGCACCGATGCCGTCACGCTCGCCAGGTCGATGTCGGCGCAGAAGCAGGCTGGCGACATCCTGGTCGCGTCTGTCCACTGGGGATCGAACTGGGGTTACTCGGTGCCGGCCAACCATATCGACTTCGCGCATCGGCTCATCGACGGTGGCGTGGATATCGTCCACGGGCACTCATCGCACCATGTGCGCCCGATCGAGGTGTACCGGGGCAAGCTCGTTCTCTACGGTTGTGGCGACCTCATCGACGACTACGAGGGCATCAGCGGATACGAAGAGTATCGCGACGACCTACGGCTGCTCTACTTCGCCAGAGTCGAGTGTGCAACCGGCCGGCTGGTCGGCCTGCGCGTCGTGGCAATGCAGTCGCGACAGCTGCGCCTGCGGCACGCGTCAGCCGCGGACACGAGAGGTCTCGCTACGGTCGTCAATGACATCAGCCACGGGTTCGGATCGCGTTTCGACTCCTCCGCCGCCGGCACCCTGGACCTCGTCTCCATAGTGGACCGCCAAGACTGATCCCGCGGTCAGCACACAGTCGGGGATCATCAGCGCTCAAAACCCACGCCACGCCCTCATCCGGTGCGGTTACGAATGCGAAAGCCCGACCGCCTCTCACGGCATAGATGCGTGCTGGCCGAGATGTGCGCGGAGGACCGCGGCGAGCTGGCCGGCGCAGGCGAGTTGGTCGGCGGTGAGCGGGTCGATGAAGAGCTCGCGGACGGCGCGCAGATGGGGGACGGCGGCGCCTTGGAAAGCGGCGGCGCCGGTGGGAGTGAGGACGATCTCGGCACCTCGGCTGTCGGTGGCGCATTCCTCGCGGCGGATGAGGTCGCGTCGCCGCATCCGGCCGAGATGGTGGGACAGGCGGCTGCGTTCCCAGCCCACGTGTGCGGCGAGCTCGGACGAGCGCATTCGCCGGCCGGGAGTCTCGCTCAGGGCGAGCAGCACGGTGTAGTCGCCCGGCGAGAGCGAGGACTCGGACTGTAGCCGCGAGGCGAGTTCGGTTCGGAGCGCCTCGGCCGTCTCGATGTAGTCACGCCAGAAGCGTGGTCGAGCGCGGGTCCCTTCACATCGGCTCCCCGGAGACCGTGGCCCGCCGCATCGCCCGTGCGGTCAGCCGGCTCGGCGTCGGCCGGTTCGACCTCATCTACACCGCCGGGTCGCGCCCGCCTGCGGGCCGTCGAACTGGACGGCAAGACGGTGATCCCCATTGTCCGCGACATCATCGCCACCTGAGCCCTTCGAAGTGGCGCATCCAGGTCTGGAGGACGACATGCAGGACCGGGCTCTCAACGATGGTCGAACCATCGGCATCCTCGGCGCCGGCAAGGTGGGCACCGTGCTCGCCCGGCTCGCCGTGGCCGCGGGCTACCGGGTACACCTCGCCGGCTCCGGCGACCCGGCGAAGATCGCGCTCACCGTCGAGGTGCTCACCCCTGGTGCGGTCGATCTCGAGGACCAGGCCCGCCCGGCTGGTAGGCCCGGACGTACGGCCATCGCGATCGCCGGGAACGACCCCGCCGATCTGGACACCGTCGCGGCCTTCGTGCGGGCAGGGTGGGTCTGCCTGGGCAGTCGAGGGCTGGCTGCCGCGAACCACCTCCGGCGTTGGGATTGGAGTCCACAGTGGAGTCAGACCCCATGGAGTCAGGCCCAACGGAGTCAGGCCCAACGGAGTCAGACCAGGGATCGAGTCACCGTGACATCGCTGGCTGGCCTTCGGTCAGGACCGCTGGCGCGCGGTCGCCGGGGTGCGGGGCTTGCCCGTCCGTGCTCCGCCAGCGTAGTTGGTGTTGAGCCAGGCCAGGTCGGCGGCATCCCGTTCGCGTTCGTGGCGTTCGCGGTCGAAGAGCGCGTCGGTCTTGGTGAGCACCAATGTGTACGGCCGCCCCTGACGGCGGGTCTGGTGATTGACCGGCAATTCGGCCGCGTCGATGGTGTGGTGGACGTGCCGGCGGCTCTGTTCCGCGAGCGGCCACTCGTAGAAACGCCGGGCCGGGTCGCGCAGAAACGCGGCGAGCGTGGCGCATAGCCCGCAGGTGCAGCCGCTGGGCGGCGTGACCGACCAGTCGTCGCCGGCCCGGGCCGCGCGGGCGAGCCGCGCCGTCAGCCGGGTGGCGCAGTGCCGCGCGATAGCCTCGAGGCCCGACTCACGCCGCACATCGGGCTCAAGCAGAGCGCCGGCCCGAAGCGCCGGCATCAGACAGGCGAGCAGATCATCGTTGTCCTGACTGAGGACGCCGACGATCTCGTCGCGCAGGTCCGTGGCCCCGCAGACCGCACTGCCCGCCAGGACGGCCGCGACCGCCGGACCGAGCTCGCCCAGCGTCGCCGCCCGCCGCGACGGCGTCGAGCCGCGAGCCCCCGCGTCGACCTCGTTGCGCAGCCAGCCCCACGAGAAGGCGGCCAACAGCGCAGCGAAAGTCCGCCCGTCGGCGGATTGGGAGCAAACGGCCGCGCACAGCGACGGCAGCGAGTCGAGCCACACCCGGCGGTCAGTGCCGCTCGCCACGGTCCGCCAACCGTCGTTACGGAACCAGACACCGACGACATCACGAACCCACGCCTCGCCGTAACGGGCGACGAGGCCAGCGGAGAGCGCCGCGTGACCGCTCGCCAACGTCTCCACTCTGAACGGGACCAGCAGCATCCTCGCAAGGTCCGGGTGGTCAAGGTTCCCGGCGACTCGCAGGGCCTTGGTCAGCACCCCGCCGCCGCTGCGCCGCGCCCGCCGCGCTGTCCCAGAACGGTGCCAGCGTGGCCGCCTTCTCCCGCGCGGTGGTCACGTCGCGGGACCGGATCTGTTTCGCGAGGGTGTCCAGCGCCCACTCCGGGGAAGCCTCGGCCCGGACCGCGAACGCGAGCCGCTGCGGCCACACCACGAGCGCGGCGCGGCGATACCACCGGTCCATCGTATTGCCGTAGTTACCCATATACCCCTCGTACTCCGAGGCGTAGGGCACCAGGCTCACCGAGGGCGTTGTCGCACAGACCTCGTCATCCGAGATGGTCAACGAGGTCGGCGTCGCCGGCCCGCCCGGATCGCACACCCAACGGTCGAGGTGGACCGTCGAGTCGATCAACTCCTGCAATTCGGGCTCACCCGAACGATCATCGAGGTCATCGCCATAGTCGCCCCAGTCGTAACGGCCACGATGCCACGACGGCTCGAATTCGTCATCGGCACTCCACGTCTCGTGCACCTCGGCCAGAGCCAGGACGGCCTCGCAGCCGGCGGCCTCGGCGGCGGCCCTCACCCCGGCCGCTCGGTCGGCATCGGACCCTTTCAGGCGGGCCCAGCTCAGACCCCGCTCGGTGTACTCGTGATCGAGAAGGTAGACCAGCCGGGTCGGTGGGTCATGGTCCGCGCTGCCGTAGCGGGCGGGCACGCGGGTCGTGAAGTGCTCGCCCAGCAAGCCAACCAACCGCTGTGTCACGGCTGGATCGACCCGGGCCGTGACCGAACCGGTGGTGTCCCCGGCCAGCAACAGGTTGTAAATCAATACGACCCGGTAGCCGGACGTGACCGGACGGACCTCATGCCGGCAGTCCGCGTAGAATGCGACGAACGACAACGAGGTCTTTGACGACCGGTACGTCACGCTCGCACCGCCATGCCGCACCACCAGCGCACCACCCTGCGAGTCCGACGGCAGCGACACAACCAGGGTGCCGATCATGGCGTCGGCCTTCTCCGAGTCCTGATGCGGCGCGAAGAACTGACCCGGACCATAGACCAGCATCGCGTGGAACTCGGCCGTTAGCACAGACCCCGCCGGCAGCCCGAGGTCCGCGCGCAAGCCGTCGAGCACTGGACGCAACGTCCGATCCCACTGCCGCTTGTCAATCTTTATGCGACTCCTGGGGATCTCCCACGTGTCCCGCACGCCGCGGTCGAGGAGCGTCTGCTCGCCCTTGCCGAACCGGGCTGGCCGGCCCACCATGCAGAGTTGCTTCGCTTGCCGGGCCGGCACCGGAAACGCGATCGGCCCGACGTCGCGCACGTCAAGCCGTAGGTCGTCCGGCCTCGCGGTCCGGCGCGCACTGGCGGCACCAGATGCGCCGACCTCACCCAGCAGATCGGCGATTCGGTTCCTCGCCGCGGTCACGGCGCCGCGCCCCGGCGGGCGGTGGGCAAGAAGACAGGCACATCGGGCACCCTACCCACTCCGCGTCGGACGAGCCATCGTACGGCGGTGGAACACGTTCCCGCCCCGGCGTGTCGATCGGCCTCGTGTCTCTGTTCCCGCAGCGCAACGGCCCAGCCGAGGGCAGACCCAGGAACGATGGCCAGAATCTTCGTTACCGGCTGGCTGTGAGCCAGCAGCGCCAGGACTGCGGATGTGGCTCGAGTACCATAATCGCGCACTCCGAGATCGGCCGCTGGGGCACGGGCGTGAGGCCAAGGGCCGCCTCGCGGCCCGGGCCGACCTCGGCGGGAGCGACGGTCCGGACCACATCAGGCGTACGCCATAAGAGTCCATAATGGACAAAGCCAGGTACCGGGAAGTGGTACACGTGAGCTGAGGTGCGGCGATCCATGGCCGGATGCGCTCATCCCGAGGAAACGGAAAGCGGGAGCGCTCCCATAGACCAGAGTCGACCCGGCGGCGTGCATCCCGCGCGCACATGAGAGCCTCCGTGAATCGCGGGTCGGCACCGTTCGTTGCCGCGTCAGCAAGCTGGACAGCGAGGTGCGGACTTTCGCCAACCGCCTGCGGGCAGTCCGGAATGCGAGCAGCCTTGGTCAGAGCCGGCGGCACCGCGGGTGGCGTCGCCACAGACCAGTCATACGGGGGTGGATCGTGTTCGCCCGTTCTACCACTATCACCACGCAGCCCTCAGCGATCGAGCGAAGCATCATGTTCGTCCGGGACGACGTCATGCCCGAGCTCATGCGCATGCCCGGCTGTGTGGGTCTGTCCCACCTTGTGGATCATGCGACCGGTTGGTGCATCACCACGTCCGCGTGGCAGAACGAGGAAGCCATGCGGGCGACGACCGAGGCGGTACGGCCGCTCCGGGACCGGTTCGTCGCCGAAATCGGCGGATCGGCGCCGATTGTCGACGAATGGGAGATCGCGCTCATGCACCGCGACCATCAGTCGATGGAGGGTGCCCGGGCGCGGGCGTCGTGGTTGCGGGGCGACCCGGCGTCGATCGACGACTCGGTCGAGACCTTCCGAGCGATCCTGCCGTTGCTGGATGAGCTGCCCGGTTTCTGCAGCGCCAGCCTGCTGGTCAACCGGGAGGCCGGTAGGGCCGTCTCGACGGTGATCTACGACAGCGTCGACACGCTCGCACAGACCCGGGCCCGGGCCAACGATCTGCGCACTCGCGTAGCCGAGCAGACCGGTGCCGAGGTACTCGAGGTGGCCGAATTCGAGTTGGCGTTCGCGCACCTGCGCGTGCCCGAGATGGCATAGCGTTCAGGCTTCGCAGTACACAACGTGCACGTGTTTCCCAGTGCCAGCGGGATGTGTGTTTACCACGCCACCAGCGTCGTGGCGTGGTAGACGCATGAAACCACGCATGAAACCGATGCGTTACCGGGAACCACCGATGCGTTACCGGAAACCACCGATGCGTTACCGGGAACCATGGTGTGGCGAATCGGCGTTGAGGTGAAACGCTCGCTCCTCGGCGTCGAGCTTGGCCTCGACGAACCTGTGGCTCCAGTCTTCGTCCAGGTCGGGAATGCGGGCCACCACGTGCTTCTCGATAACGTGTCCCTCAGGAGTTCCTCGAGCCACAGCCACCACGGTGTAACCGTCCTGAGCGTAGTGAAGCAGGCGCCACGCTCCGTTCTCGATCCCGTTGGGAGAACCGCGCCGGCGCGCGAGGACGCCCCGGTACGCCTGATAGGCGACCACCACGATCAGAACTACGGCAGAGTTGCGGCGAACGCGATCTCGTCGGCTCGATCTGATCGAACGTTCACGTGGACGATCCGGCGCTACGCCCGACAACCAGCTCGGACGTTGCCCGACGGCCGGCCTTGATCGGTCGTCGGGCAGCGGCGCAGCAGGACCCTCGCCACCGGTGTCCTCGGCCGGCGACGATTTCACGCCGGCTCGGGCGTGACCCGGCACGCTCAGTGCAACACGCTCAGTGCAACACGCTCAGTGCAACACGCTCAGTGCAACACGCTCAGTGCAACTGGCGCAGGTCGAGGATGTGCCACTGCGTGGCCTCGTTGTCGCCCGTTGACCACCATAGATAGCCCGCCCGGCTGCTGATCAAACTGGTGGCGTTGTCGTCGAGGAGAACATCACGGCCGGTGGTCAGGTCGTGCAGCCACAGCCTCTGAGTTGCGTTGGCCGCACTGGTGCTGACCGGCGACTCGACGACCTCGAACCGGTCGAGCAACGCGACATCGGTGTTTACCGGCGACAGCGTCGGATCGGTGAACCCGACGACATGCGTGCCGTCCGGGTGTTCCAGCCTGACCTGCACATTGGTGTTGTTGTCGGTCAACGTGGTCACGCGGCACCAGGTCGGGGTGCAGTTGAGGTACTGATTGGCCGATGCCCGCACAACGCGGTGCTCGCCGGAGACCAGGTTGACCATGTCGATGTTCCCGGCCAGACCCTCCCCGGCCGAGGTCGTCGCCCACGGCCAGGTGGTGAGCCCGTACACCTTGTTGAAGGGTCGTACCGTCTGGGGGCCGCCGTTGACCGAGACCGAGCGGATCTGGCCCCAGCCGTGCGAAGCGAACGCCGCCCAGTACAGCCGCCCGTCGACGAGCTCCAGGTCGTACTGCGAGTCGAAGAACACCAGGTCGCTCACCGCCGTGCTGAGCAACCGCGGCGTCCCCTCCCGCAACCCGGCCCGCCAGACACTGGTAGTGCCCCGGCTCTGCGCGTCCGGGCCCGACTCAAGCCAGTAGACCTGATCAACGGCGACGAGCGCCGCCGCCACCGTCACCACGTCCGTGCTGTGCATCGTGCGCAACACTCGCAGCCGGGCATCCCCTCCGCGTACGACGAGGCGGGTCACGCTACGATCAGCACTGGCGCTCAGCCCGACAACGGTGCTCGCGTCGACCACCACCAGAGGAGTGAAGTCCACTCCGCCAGGCAGTGACGCATCGATAGCGAACGTTCGTGCGGAGGGCCAGGCGTCGTGCAGCCGGACGGGTCCCCGCTGGACGGGCGGAGCCGGGGCGCCCGCCGGTGACGGAAGCGCCAGCGCTACCCCGACGGCGACCAACGACGCGGCCAGCGGCACCGAGGCCGTCCACCGTCGGCGGACCGTGGAGCGGGCGTTTAACAGTTCGCTCACGACTCGTACTGTGATTGCGGCGCCGGAATGGTCTGCAGCGCGCTGACCTGGATGTACGGGATGGTGTCGCCGTTGACCGGGTCCTTGTCCGAACGGTCGGTGTAGGTCCCGTCGACCTCGATCCACGTGTCCGGCTTCAAGTCACCGGGCACGGCACCGGTCAGCCCGACCTTGATCGGGCGGGCATCCGCCGCGCAGCAGGTCACCACCATCCGGGCCAGGTAGGTTGCGCCGTTCGGCCCGGCCATCACGAAACCGGACAGCGCGATGTTCCGCCCGGCCAGCGACCGGCCCCGGTCGAACACCGCGCGGGACGCGTAGTCCAGCACCGAGATCCGCACCGGATCACCGTCGGGCAGCGGCGCGAAGTCCGTGTCCGCCGGTGCGGTCAGCGCCGTGCCGCTCCGGCTGGCCTGGAACGATCCGATCGCCGGTGGGGCGAGCACGAGCAACGCCAATGCCGGCAGCACCAGCAGCCAACCAACCCGGGACCGGCTGAGCTCGTGCGCCCCGTGGAACGCCGCCCCTTCGTCATGATCGTGTTCATGGTCATGCCTCGGGAACGCGTGAGCCGGTCGCCGTCGATTGGACTCGGCCCGGACCACCTGCCACAACGTCGCCATCGCCACGACGAGGAGCACCACGCCGGCCGACACCAGCAGCCACCGCGCGCTGGGTTTGACGTACCGCAGATACGTCCCGGCGAAGCTGATCTTCAGCATTGTGCCGCCCACCAGGAGCAGCAGCACCGCCTGCGCGTCCTTTCTCATCGCAACGCCGCCGCTTTCACAGCAGGACCGTCCCCACACCGACGGCGACGAGGATCGCGACCACGAAGGTGGTAGGGGCGAATCGCACGGCGAACCGGGGGCCGAACGACCCGACCTGCATCGCGAACAGCTTCATGTCCACCATCGGCCCGACCGTGAGGAAGGCCAACCTGGCCGTCAGGGAAAACTGACTGAGCGACGCCGCGACAAATGCGTCCGCCTCGGAGCAGATCGACAACACGACCGCCAGCACGGCCAGGGCGAGCACCGACGCGATCGGGTGGGCGGCGACGAGCTCCAGCCATCGAGGCGGCACGGTCACGTTCAGAGTCGCCGCCGTCAGGGCGCCCACCACCAGGAAACCGCCCGCCTGCACGACGTCGTGCCGGCACGATGTCCAGAACGCCCCCCAACCCCGCTCGGTGTGCGAGTCGATCACCCGGACCGGGCGCAGCCAGCCCGGCCGCCCCAACCGCAGCCACAGCCAACCCATCACCGTCGCCGTGCCCAGGCTGGCCACCAGCCGGGCCACGACCATCATCGGCCGCCCCGGAAACGCCACCGCGGTGGAGATGAGCACGATCGGGTTGATGGCCGGCGAGGAGAGCAGAAAGGCGAAGGCGGCCGCCGGCGCGACACCGCGCCGCATCAGTGCACCCGCCACTGGCACGGAGCCGCATTCGCACGCCGGCAAGATCGCCCCCGCCACCCCTGCCACGGGAACCGCCGCCGCCGGACTGCGCGGCAGAGCCCGCTCGAAGAACCGGGTAGGCACGAACGCGGTGATCGCCGCGGACAGGACCGTGCCGAGGATCAAGTACGGCAACGCCTGCACCATCACCGAGACGAAGACCGTGGCCAGGGTCAGCGCCCGCTGAGACGTGACGTGCCCGACCAGCCAACCCCGACCGAGCAGGACAACAAGGATTACGGCGGCCAAGACCTCGGCCGACCCCGGCCGCCAACCCCGGCGGCGTCCGACCGGCTCGTCCAGCGTCACCGTCGGATGCGTGTCGAGCGCGGTCACACCTCGCCTCCAGAGTCAACCGTGTGTGCGGCCGCACCACCGTACAACGACACCGCCGGCGGCGGCGACACCCCGGGGGCGCGGCCGGCCCGTGCCAAACCGCGTTCAAGGGTAGGCTAGATGGCAATAGATGCATAAACTGCCGATCGTGAAAGGCTGTCGCAACGGTGGTGCTGCCGGCCTGACGTTTCGCTACGGCGAGCCAGCCCACGGCTGTGTCACCAGGGAGACCGATTGACGACCCTCGACAGCGACATGAGTCGGCGATCTATGGCGTCTGGGCCCGGCCATCCGCGGCGGCCTGAGCGTCGATGGCCTGCCCTGGTGTCCCTGCTGCTCGCCCTTGTCGCAGCCATCCTCGCCCTCGGGCTTCCGACGCCCGACTCGCGCCGAACCCCGTCCACGCCGACCGGCCCGGCCCGGCTGGGCGACCTGTGGCCCGCCGCCCGGATCAGCGACCTGCCGGGCCTGCTCACCGATGGCTCCGCCTATCAACCGATGCTGGTCGTCGACGCGACCACGTCAGCGGGTGTCGCCACCTCTCCCGATGGTGGGACAACCCGATTCGTCGTCCAGTCCGGCAACGCGGCCCCGGTCGCCCTCGCGAATCTCAGTTCCGACAACGCGCCCGTGATCGCCGCCATCACGCACTCCGGAAATGAGATCTACTGGGCGCAGGTCGATACCGACCGCGGCACCACAATCTGGCGCTGCCGCCTCCACGACTCCTCCCCCGAACGGATCGCCTCAGACGCGGGCGACCCCATCTATTCCCACTCGCAGCACGACCTCGAGCTCGACCATGGCCAACTCTTCTGGGTCTCCCGCGGAGCCAGCCGCGACACCGAGGTCCACTCCGTCTCCACCGACGGCGGCCGAGTACGGACCGACGTACTGAATGGGTCCTACGCATTGACCACCCGACCGTGGGTCGTCAAGGCCAATGGCAGCAACCTCGGATCGCAGGCCCGGGGTCGGGGGGCCGATGTCGATCTGCTCAACCTCGACACTCGCGTGCACCTCACCGCAAAGGCACGGCCCGACCAGCTCCTCAACTGCAGCCCCACCTGGTGCCGCATCACTACCGAACAGGGCACCAGCGTCACGTATGCCGATGAGCATCCGGACGGTACGGCCTTGCGCCGCATCGGCAACAGCGCACTGGTGCCGATCAACCCGGACGTGGCTCTGCTGGACCGGTTCGAAATACTCGGCTCCCCCAGCAGCACGGTCAGCGGCGGCTTCGCTCAGCAACTCTGGCTGCACGACCTGACCACCGACCGCGCCGCCCTCATCGCCGACAACGCCACCGACGCTGTCGACAGCCGAGACGGTTTCCTCTGGTGGACGACCACCAACGATCCCAACAGCACCTGGCACATCCTCGACCTGCACCGGCTGACCTAGCGCCGCCGAAGCCCGCAAACGAACCGCCCGAAACACCGTTAGCGAGCTAGACGAGCGATTCCTAACCCGGCGTACGGCGAGTCGGCTGGATCATGATCTTTAGGGAGGGTATCCATGATCGTTTATGAAGACAGAACTGGATACCCTCTTGATCGCACTCTACGTCCCGGTCAACCACACGTCCCGGTCAACCACGTGATTCCGGCCGAAGGCCGGCGTCGACCCGGCCGTCCGAAGAAGCTTAGCGACGCTGAACTGGTGTGCCTGGCGGTGGCGCAAGTGCTGCTGGGCGCCCACTGACCGACTCAGTCGGAGATCGGAATCACTCGTCTGGCTGGCCCCGCCGTCGCTTGCCGTTGGGTGACCTCGCACGGGTTGGGTGAACCGGACTCCCTGTGCGGGGTGCAGATCCACCCGACATATCCGGGATATGCCGGGGATGGCGAAGTAGATCGAGGTAACTTCTACCCCCTATAAGGGGTGCAACTTACCTCGATCTACTCCGCTGCCAATGACTGTCGTTGCGACAGAAACGGCCGTCCAAGGTCCAATCCGTTACCGCGACGCCGATCATGGTTCGACGCAGCCGCGGGTGGAGGGTGGACGGCGGCTAGACGAGTGATTCCGATCCCTATCGGTTCCTCTCAGTGGTCGTAGGCGATCAGCGAGCGCTTGACTGGCGCGTCGGTGGCCCAGTTGAGCCAGATCGCGGCGGCCAGGGCGAGGAGGCGTTGGGCGAGGCGGGCGTAGACGCCTGCCTCGGTGCGCCCGCCGTGCTGTTCCAGGTCGAGTTGGCCTTTGAGGGTGTCGTTGACTGACTCGATCCATTGCCGCATCCCGGCCAGGTTGCCGAAGCGGCGCTTCTCGTCCTTGCGGTCCGGGCGGACCAGCAGTACTCCGACCTGGTCGGCCGCGAAGTGCTCCATCTCCTTGCCCGCCAAGCCTTTGTCCGTTAACACGATCATCCCGTCGCGTAGCGCGGCCCGGTCGCGGGCGTGGGCGAGCAGTTCTTGAGCGACTTCCCGTTCGCCGATCTTCGGGTTGGCCAGACACCAGGCCACCGGCATCCCCTCGACCGTGGTGAGCAGGTACAGCTTCAACCCCCAGTACCAGCGCGAGTGCGAGGCGCAGTAGCCGTAGCCGGCCAACCCGACCAACGCCGATCGCCGTACGGTCTCCCGCGAGGTGCCGCATGGCACCGGCGTGGCGTCGAACAGACGTAAGTCATCGGTCCAAGACGGGCACAGCGTGGCCAGGTACTCGATGGCCCGGCAGATCAGCGGTGCCGCCGCCTTGACCCGCTTGTGGTAACCGGGCTGGTTGGGCAGATAGGGAAACAGGTGGCCCAACCGGGCGTAACACGTGCGCATCCAGTGGTGCTCCGAGCGGGCACCCAGCAGCACCTGGGCCACCGCGAGACACACCAGTTCGGCGTCAGTGAGCTTCTTCGGCCGACCCGGACGACGCCGGCCCTCGGCCGGGATCACGTGGTCGTCAACCAGCACGTACAGTGCGATCAAGAGGGTATCCAGTTCTGTCTTCATAAACGATCATGGATACCCTCCCTAAAGATCATGATCCAGCCGACTCGCCGTACGCCGGGTTAGGAATCGCTCGTCTAGGCCCAGTCTGGTTTCGTTGGCTTACGGTTGGGCGAAGGTGTACCCGGCGTCGATCAGGCCGGGGCAGGGCGATAGCCAGGGCATCTACGGTCTGCTGCCGGTTCCCACCGCCGTCGTGGTCAAGGATGATCACCCCCGGTCGGGTGTGCGTGAGGATCACGTCGGCGATGTGCGGCACTCCGGGCTCTGACCAGTCGCGCGGGTCAACCGACCAGTCCAGCGGATGCATGCCCGCGTTCGGCGCATGCGGCGATGATTGCCGGCGACCAGTTGCCGCCGGGTGCGCGAAACAACCGGGGGTGTGTGCCGCCGGTCAGGTGGATGAGCGTGTCGCAGGTGCGGTTGATCTCGTCCCTGATCTGCGCCGGCTTGAGCTTGGGCAGGTTGAGTGGGTGGGTGTAGGTGTGGTTGGCGATGTGGTGGCCGTGGTCGGCGACCGCGGCGACGAGCGATGGATTGGCGGCGGCGTTGCGTCCGATCATGCAGAAGGTGGCTGCGATGTTGTACTTGGCCAACAGGGCCAGGATCCTTGGTGTGTACACCGGGCTAGGGCCGTCGTCGAGAGTCAGCGCGATGTTGGTGCCGTGGCAGGGCAGGTAATGCTGCGCTCCCCCCGGGTTGCTCGACGATGCCGGATACGTGGGGGCACACGCCGGGAACGGCCTTTGCCGGTGTCGGCGGAACCCATGGTTTTGGCGAGGTAGTGGGGGCGCCGGGTGGGTCTCGGGGTCGGCGTCGGGTGGGCGTTGGCGGGCGGCACCACGACGTTGGCCGGCTGCTGCCTCGTCGCAGCTTCGCTCCCGGGCGAGCACGCGGCCAATAATCCCGCACCGCCCAGAATGAGCAGTAACCGGCGACTCAACCGAATCGGGTCCGATGGCAGGGATCTACCGTCGCGTGCTGATGTGGCCATGGATGCTCCGGGGGTCGGGGTTCACTGCCGCGAGCATGATCGCGCCATCCGGGCCAGCGAGCAAGCCGAGTCGGTTCGGTCAGTCATCACCTACTGTCCACGCAGGACGCGGATGTGCTCGCCGTGTGCTCGCCAGATGAACGGCGAGCCAACCTCGACCTCCCCGCACACGCTCGTGGCGCCGGTGCCGATGGCGGCGCACGCCAGCGACACGACGTCGGCTGCCACTACGTTCGCGCTGAGCAACGCTGAGCAACGCTGAGCAACGGAGTGTCCGCGCGGATCTTACCTCCCGCGCCGGCACCGATGGTGTTTGCCGGGATCGGATTCGCCATGCGACCGGCCGCGCTCGGCACCGGCTTCGCCCGCTCGGCGCCCATCGTCGCCGCTGCATTCGTGGTCGATTGAGCACGCAGTCGTCACCTTATGGGGCAGGCTCGGTTGGGCCGTCGACCGGTGGGGCGAAGAACACTCGCGACCCGTCGACGTTGGCTGGGTCAGCGAGAAGCAGCACTACGTCACCTGCCTGCAGGATCGTCTCAGCCCGTGCTGGCACGATGCGGCCGCCTCGGTTGATCATGCTTATCCACCTGGTCTCCCCGAGTGGGAGGGCTCGGATCATGGTGCCGTCGGCCGGCGAGCCGCGTTCGACCCGGTAGCGGTTGAGGCCGGTGGGCTGTTCGCGGAAGCGCATGCCCAGCGACCATGGCTCGGGCTCGACCACCCGCATCGGGACCCGAGTCCTGCGGGCCACCGTCGGCACGAGGCCGCCCTGCACCACCACCGAGAACGCCACCACGACGACAACGATGTCGTAGAGGCGGGTGGCGTCGGATACGCCGGCGGTGAAGAGGAAGGTGCCGAGCAGGATCGGTACCGCGCCCTTCAGCCCGGACCACAGCACGAACAGCCGCTCGCCCCATGGCAGCCGCGCCGGCAGCAGCAGCAGGCCGACCAGCAGCGGCCGGATCACCAACGCCAGCGCTGCGGCGAACAGCCATCCCGGACTCCCAGGCGTGCCCCGTGCACGAGCGCTGCGACGGAGATGGTCAGCCCGAGCACGATGAACGCCACGATCTCGGCGAGGCTGGCCAGCGGCCGTGTGGAACCGCGTGATCTCCCGCTTGTACGGGGCGTTCGCGTCGCCGAGCATGGATGCCGGCGACGAACACCGCGAGGAACCCGGACCCGTGGGCCACCGTCGCCACGCCCGTAGAGAGACCAGGCGCCCGGCCAGTACCCGCACCGGATAGAGCCCCTCGCTGGGCAGCGGTCACGCCGGCGCATAGCGAGACAGCAGACGCCCACCCGCCGGCCAGCCCGACCGCGCCGCCGACGGCCATCTGCAGCGCGAACTCCCCGACACCGGCGCCCGCAGCGAACCACCGCCGGCCCCGCCCGCGGACAGCAGGCTCACCATGATCGCGATGCCGACCGGGTCGTTGGCGCCGGACTCGCCCTCGAGGATGGTGCCGCTGCGGCCGCCGATCTCGCGGCGGCCGAGCACCGAGAAGACCACCGCCGGATCGGTCGGCGCCAGCGCCGCGCCGAGCAGCAGCGCCGGCCGGCCAGTCGAAGCCGACCCAGGTGGGCGAGCAGCGCCGACCGCGGCCGCGGTCAGCACGGTACCGACCACGCCGAGCGTGACGATCGGGCCGGCCGCGCGGCGGAAGCGGCGCCAGCCGATGTGCATGCCGCCGTCGAACAGGATCAGCACCAGCGCCACCGTGACGACCCGCTGCACCAGATCGATCGACCGGGATGCCGCAGCGCCGGTACCAGATCGGAGGCGACCGCCGCGACGACCAGGAAGAGCACCGGCGCCGGAATCCGAAGCTGGGTACTGAAGCGGTTCGACCACACGGCCAGCAGCCCGGCCCCGCTCACCGCGATGATCACTACGGCGAACGGGAGCACATCGTTCATCGACGCCGCTCCGGCAGGCCGACCACACCTCGGCTCGCGATCATGACAACCCCTTCACAGCGACCTGTCGCACGATCGCCGGCCAGACTTCCCGGCGCACCAACCGCCACCCTACCCGGACCAGCAACCAGACTCCGATCAACGCCTCGGGGCGACCCATTGGGCTCCCGACGTGTTGACGGCCGCGCACACCGGACCACTTAGGTCCTATGTGGACGGGCTGTGGCGCGAATTCCGTCCATACCTACGGCTAATCGCCCCAAAGTCGACCAAGGCTCGGGCCGATCCGTCAGGCGCCCGGCGGCACCTTTCTCCGAGGTCCGCGGCTGGGCCGGACTCTCCCGTCTCCGAGGTCCCCGGCCGGGCCGGACTCTCCCGCAGCGCGTCCCTCCGCATCGGACGACCGTCGACCGCCATGATCCGAGTCACGCCGCTCTTTCACCATCCGCGGTCGGGGCACGCGCATCTCGACCTCGGTGCCCGCACCCAGCCGGCTGGTGATGGTCACCGTTCCGGCCAGGTCACGGATCCGGCCGAGGATCGACTGGGCGACACCCAGCCGTCCGGCCGCCTCGGCCTCAGCGAGCCGGTTCGGCGCCATGCCCACCCCGTCGTCCCGGACCGTCACTGTGACCGTGTCGCCCTCATCCTCGACCAGGACGAACGCCCGACCACCCGTGCCCGCGTGCGCGGTGACGTTCGCCAATGCCGCCACCACGGCCGCCCGGACCTCACCGGCCACGGCGGCCGGAAGCGGGACGGGCCAGCCGCTCGCGTTCCCGGTTCGCCGCCTCGAGCTGGGTCGCCTGCTGCATCCGCCGCTCCGCGGTGGCCGCGATGCTCTTGAGATAGCCGAAGACCAAGCCCGCGAGTAGCAGAAGCACGAGGCCATTGACGACGACATCGTTGCCGAACCCGCGGATGAGCCCGTCGACCGCGAACAGAGCGACTGCCGCCGCCGCGGCGTACCGGCGGCCCTTCGCCACCGCGAACGCGAGCACCGGCGCCGCGACCCACGCCATCGGCAGCGTCGGTGCACCCTGAACCAGCCACACCGAAGCGATGACGAACACGCTGGCATACAACGCCGCCCCCGCCACCACCAGATCCGCCGTGAGCATCGGCCAGCCCTGCCGGGCCGGCGCCGCGTTCCCCCATGTCGCGAAAGCCGTCCACGCGCCCATCCCGGCGACGGCGGCCCAGCCCAGCACGGGCCGCTCGAAGCCGGCAAACCCCCTAACGGTCAGGTAGACCACGTACGCCCAGGCACCCACGCGGAACACGGCGATCGCGCGCCAGAGCGAGTTCTCCACGCCCACGCCGCCGATCGTGCCACGACCGGGGTCGACGTTCGACCCCGGCGACGACGGCCCAACGGCCGCCCGCGAACGGCCCCACATGTCGGCGATCACCCATAGCCCGTCAGCGTCGGTGAGCTTCTTCGGACGGCCGGGTCGACGCCGGCCTTCGGCCGGAATCACGTGGTCATCGACCAGGACGTAAGTGCGATCAAGAGGGTATCCAGTTCTGTCTTCACAAACGAGCATGGATACCGCGCACTCCGTTGCAGGAGCACCGGGATCCTCGTGCCGTCCTTGACGGCCGGGCTGGTTACGGTCGGCGTGGACGTGACTGCCCGAACACGAAGCAGCACGACCAGGCCCAGCACGCCGACCGCCAGGAGTAGCGCCGGGAGCATCAGCCGCTCGGTGTACACGTGGCGATGACGAGCACGCCGACCACGTCGTCGACAACCGCGACGGTGAGCAGAACCGTGAGCAGAACGGTGAGCAGAAAGGTGCGGACCCTGGCGGGCAACCACGATCCGAGCAGTGCCATTACACCCAGCGCAAAAGGCGGTGTCGGTGGGACATGGCGACGCCCCAGCCCCAGGCCGCGTGCGTGCAGGCGTTGGCCGCCAGGTAGATCGCGAGCGTCGCCCACACCGTGCGCCTCGACCAGAATCCTCCTGGCTCCCCCGGCTGGGTCATCGCACGATTGTCATGCAGCGCCGCGATCGTACGCTCTCCATTCGAGAACTGACGTACGGCCGGCACTTCACCGGCGGACCGGGGACGTGTGGCGTTAGGTTGGGTGGTGTGCCTTGTCCAGCCGCGTACGGTCCGAAGTAGACGGCACGGCGCTGGTTCGGGACTCTGGCAGCGTGACCGGGCGATGGCTGGCTGAGCACCTGGGCCGCGAAAACCCGGCAGGATCGAACGGAGGCATCGTGATGCTGCAGAATGTAATGGCCGGAGTCGGGTGGCCGCGGTTGCGTGTGACGGACTGGACGGACACGAGGGACACGCTGCACATGTGGACTCAGATCGTGGGTAAGATCCGCATGGTCCATACGCCATTGTCCAATCACTGGTGGAACGCCACCCTCTACGTCAGCCCATCGGGGTTGACCACCTCGACGATCCCGTACGGGGACGGGGCCTTCGACATCGAGTTCGACTTCATCGACCACCGCCTCAACATCCGCACAACTGACGGCCACCACCGTCACGTCGAGTTGGCCCCCACAGCAGTGGCCGACTTCTACGCCAAGACCATGGGTGCCCTGGCCGACCTGGGCGTGCGGACCCACATCTACGCCACGCCCAACGAGGTCGACCCGGCCATCCCGTTCGACGAAGATCACCAGCACGCGGCCTACGACCCGCAGGCAGCGCAGCTGTTCTGGCGCCAACTGCTGCAAGCGAACCGGGTGCTCGGGGCGTTCCGCTCGGGGTTCGTCGGCAAGGCGAGCCCGGTGCATTTCTTCTGGGGTGGTATGGATCTGGCGCACACCCGGTTCTGTGGTCGCTCGGCCCCGCCGCATCCCGGTGGCGCCCCGAACTGCCCGCCCTGGGTCAATCGCGAGGCCTACTCCCACGAGTTGGCCAGCTGCGGATTCTGGCCGGGCGGAGCGGCGGAGGGCGCGTTCTACGCCTACGCCTACCCCGAGCCGCCCGGCTACGCCAACGCGGCGGTCAGCCCGGCCGCCGCGCACTACGACAGCTCGAGCGGAGAGTTCCTGCTCCCATACGACGCCGTCGCCACCGCGGCGAACCCGGATCACGCCCTCACCGAGTTCTTGCAATCAACCTATAACGCCGCGGCCGACCTTGGCGGATGGGACCGCGCGGCGTTGGAGGGCAGCCGGCGGGTCTGAGGGCGTCACTCCCCGATCAACGGCTGAAAGGCGACATCTGCGGGCATACGTCTGCACGTCGGCATGCCGCTGGAACAGGCGGTAGCGTTGCCCCGAAGGTCACCCGCAAGCTGACGACTGAGGTTCATCGCCGCGTCATCGGCGACAGCGGCAATTCGTCGTACGCAATCTACGGCGTACCTGAGCTACCGGTCACACAACCGTCGACGAGGTCCCTGCGGCCCGACCGCGGTCAGTCCGAGGGTCGGTGCACTGGGTCTAGGCCGGCAGGTGGGCCGTACGGACGATGACGACGCCCGCGGACCAGTCGGAGTTGTCGACGCTGACGTGCAGGCGCAGCGCCCCGTCCGGCTGGGCCAGGACAACAGTGGTCACCTGGTACGCCTGCCCGTCCTCGGCCATGACCAGGTCATGCTGTGGATCGCCGATCATTGCGATGAGGACGTCACGTGACCGGGCGGTCAGGTCGGCGAGCTGACTTTCGGCGATCGTAATGGCTGTCCACTTTGGAGAGCGCGCGGATGACACCCTTGTTCTGCCGGCTGCCTAGTAGCCGCCCCCGCGGTACCCGCCCGCGCCGCCAGGGCTCGGGGTGGTCGTTGGCGCCGCGCCGACCGTGGCCGCGTGCCACGTGAAGGTCGTCCCAGCAAAGGCGTCGGTGACACCGTTGCCGTCGGCGTGCCCGGCGCCGCTGTCGAGCGAGAACGTGTAGAGCGGCTTGCCGCGGTACAGCACCTGGACCATGCCGTCGGGACGGGTGGTGGTGGCCAGGTCTCCGCTGCCGGTCGGCGTGCCGCCGGCCGGCACGGTCAGCGGAATCCAGAAGCGCAGACATGCGTCGAGGCAGTGGATCTGGCCGCTGCTGTCCTGGTCGGCGAAGTAGAGCGTAGCCCCGCTGGCGGTAACCAGCGTGGGCCCGAGCCCGTCGATCGCATGTACCGAGACCGTCTGCTGGGCCGCCGCAGGGGTCGAGCCAGCCTGGTTGTTTGCCCCGCCGCCGCAGCCGGCAAGGGCCAGCGTTGTCAGCAGTGCGGCCGCGATACCGGGCGCCCAACGTCGCATGATGACTCCTTCAGTCACACACCGCGCGCAAGCTGCGGTGCTCGCTGGCGCTCGCTCCTCGCGCGCGCTCATTGCCGGGGGTGTTCGTCTCTGCCGGTACTACTGGCGCGGACCCCCGCGCGGATTCATCCGGGGCGAACGGTGAGGCGAATGCCGCCGTGGTCGAGGTCGACCGCGGCGATCTGGTCGACCGGCATCGGCAGTGCATATCCAGTGACCCCAGTATGTCCGGTGACGGTGCACACGCCCATCGGGTAGCGCAGACCGCTGCGCGTCACGATCGACATGTCCCACGCGCCAGCGGCAGGGGCCGCGGTCAGGGCGACGATCGCCCAGGCCGGGGCACCCTGGTAGATGTAAACGTGTCCCACCACGGTTCCGTCGGCAGTGGTGACCGGAGCCGCGTTGGTGTAGCCGGCGCCGGCCGCCGTCACCTGCCGGTACCGGTCAGCAAGGCGCCGATCCTGACCTCCGCTGAGGTAGGTCACGCCCGAGCCGATGCCGGCCGCCAGCAGCATCGCCAGCATTCCCGCCACGATCCGTACCCGACGCCGCCCGGCCGCCCGGTCGCGTCGCGGTGACGGCCCGGTCGGCGGTGTCCGATCCCCCTTCGGCTGCATCCCGCGTCGCCGCGATGCCCAGCGGGCCTGCCTCGTCGGGTCGGCCATCGGGTCGGCCGTCGGGTCGGCCGTCGGGTCGGCCATCGGGTCGGCCATCGGGTCGGCCATCGGGTCGGCCGTCGGGTCGGCCGTCGGGTCGGTTGGCCGCGTTCGCCCGTCCACGAGGCCGGCGATCCGGTTCATGACCGCGGTCTCGAACCCCGCCGGCGGCTCCCGCTCGGGGACCGTCAGCAGCAGCTGATCGGCGACCAGGGCCAGCTCGGCCAGTTCATGTTGGCAGGCCACGCACGTCTCGACGTGGCGCAGGGCTCGGTCGCGGTCGATGCCGGTGGCCGCACCGGTGGCCAGCTCGGCCAGCAGCGGGCGCACCCGCGCGCACTCGAGACGTCTCGTCCATCGTTCACCTTCAGCTGATCGCGCAGTCGGGCCAGCCCGAGCCGGATGCGGGTCTTCGCGGTTCCCAGCGGAATGCTCTCGCGGTCAGCGATCTCCTGGGCGGTCAGGCCGTACACAGCCGCCAGCACCACTGCCACCACTTGCTCGGCGGGGAGCGCGGCCAGCGCCGATGCCAGCCGCTGGGTTTCCGTGATCTGGTCCGGCTGCCCCCACTCGCCGGCCGTCGCGTCCGACAGCAGGCCGACGATGACCTGCGGGTCGTACGGTCGCTCCCGCACCAGGCGGACGGCATCGATCGCCGCGTTGCGGGCGATGGTCAGCAGCCATGCGGTCACCGAACCGCGGCGCGGATCGAACCCGGCCGCGAACCGCCATGCCCTTACGAAGGTCTCCTGAGCGACCTCCTCGGCCACGGCCGGCACGCCCACGATGGCCAGCACCAGCCCAAATACGCGCGCCTGGTAGCGACGTACGAACGCCGCCACGGCCTGCGGATCGCCGGCCGCCAAGCCCGCCACCAGCCCGTCGTCGGATACCGCCACACCAGATATACGCAGGTTCCCCCCCGCTTGGATCTGTGGACGGGCAGAAACCTGCGTCACATTTCCGGTGTCCGGTAGCGTGCCGGGTGGACGAAGCCAGGTCTGGGAACTGATCGCGGCCCGCCCAACAGACCTCCATCGACGACCCGGCCCCGTCCGACAACTCGACCCGGCCGCACCGGCGGTGAGCCGGCCTTACCGGCCGGCCGACATCAGGTCCACAGGCCGTCGAGGGTCGGCATGGCCACCTGGGGCACCGGTGTGGTCGGACGTACGGCCGGCACCGTCCGGCGCTCCTCCTGTATATCCATGGTGGACAGTGCTGTCGTCGTCGAGGAAGCGCGCTGGCCGGCGCGTAGCTGTGCCGGTCGTCGCGGGCCCGGCGGTGGTGTGGCATCCGCAGCGGTGTGTAGACGCTCAGCTCGTCGCGGGCCCGGGTGGCGGCGACGTAGAAGAGCCGTTGCTCCTCGACGCAGCCCGACCGAGCTGGCGCAGCGCCATGTCGGAGGGGAACGCACCGTCGATGACGTTGATGACGTGGACGCTGTCCCACTCCAGCCCCTTGGCCGAGTGCACAGTGGACAGTACGAGGTAGTCCTCGTCCAGGTGGGGCGGCCCCGCGAGGTCGCTCGGTCGAGGCGGGCGGGTCGAGCGTCAGGCCGGCGACGTAGTCGGCGAGCGTCGGCGACTGGCCGGCCGCGCTCGACCAACCGGTCGAGGTCGCCGAGACGGGCGGCGTGCGTCGGGATATCGGGCGGTCAGCAGCGGCCGCAGCAGGTCGAGAACACGCCTCGGCGCGCGCGGCCACCCCGCGAGCCGGCGGGCCGCGGCCAAGCGCGTCGAGCGTGGCGGCGAGCGCCGTACGGGTCGCCGCCGGGGCCGCCGCGACCGTATCGGCATGCCGCGGCTGGATGTCAGGCTCGTGCCGGACGCAGGACATCGAGCAGCAGGCGCGGGCCTTGGCGCGGCCCGATTCCCTCGTGCAGCCGCAGCAGCCGGAACCAGGCGATCTCGTCGAGCGGGTTGTCCAGCAGCCGGACGCGCGGCGATGAAGTCCTTGACGTGCGCGGCTTCCAGGAACTTCAAACCGCCGTACTTGACGAAGGGCACGCGTCGAGCGGTCAGCTCCACCTCGAGCAGATCGCTGTGGTGGGCGGCCCGCATCAGAACGGCCTGTCGCTTGAGCGGCCGGCCCTGCTCGGCGCGCGTCAAGAATCGTGTCCACCACCTGCCCGGGCCTCGGCCGACGCGTCATGGCAGCGGACCAGCCGCGGCCGCGGACCGCCATCGCGCTCGGACCGCAGCCGTACGACGGAGTCCGTCGGCGGACGGTCGGACCGCGTTGGCCAGCGTCGAGGATCCGCTGCCGGGACCGGAAGTTGCGCTCCAGGCACGACGGTTCGCGGCCGCCGGTAACGCGGCGGACAGGCCCAGCAGGTGTCGGCTGTCGGCGCCGCGGAACCCGTACACCGCCTGCGCGTCGTCGCCGACCACGGTCAAGCCCGTGCCGCCGGGGCAGAGCAGATTGACGATGTCCACCTGGATCTGGTTCACGTCCTGGTACTCGTCGACCAGAACGTGGTCCCACCGGCGCAGCCATCGCCGGCGCCCAGCGCCGGGTCGGCGAGCAGCGCCCGCCAGCCCAGCAGCAGGTCGTCGAAGTCGAGCAGGCACTGCGCGCGCTTGCGCGCGACGTAGCGCGCGGAACAGGTCCAGGATCGCCGGGATGTGCGGCTCGCACCACGGGAACTGCTGCCGCGATGCACCTCCCGCGCCGGCCGGGCGGTGTTCACCGACCGGGAGTAGATGTCGAGCAGCGTGTCGCCGCGCGGGAACCGCCGCCCTGCCCCGGTCAGCCCGTGCTCATGGCGCAGCAGGTCCATCAGGTCGCGCGGCGTCGCCCTGGTCGAGCACCGACGGCGACCGGCGCCAGGCCGAGCGCCTCGGCGTGCAGCGCGACGAGCCGGTAGGCGACGGCGTGGAAGGTGCCGCCCCACAGCCGGCGCGCGGCGTCGCGGCCGGGCGCAGATCGCCGCCGCGCGGGCCAGCATCTCGTCCGCGGCCCGGCGGGTGAACGTCAGCAGCAGGATCCGCTCCGGATCGACGCCGCGGTCGACCAGCGCCGCCACCCGGAGACGAGCGTGCGGGTCTTGCCCGTGCCCGCCCCGGCCACGACGATCAGCGGCTCCGTCGCCGTGGGTCGCGGCAGCGAGCTGCGCCTCATCCAGACCTGCGTCCCAATGCGCATCGAACATCTGTCCGACAGTACGCCATACTGCGGCCAACCGGCGGTAGCGCCACGCGCGCACAATCAGCGGTACGTCATCGTTCGCGAGGAGCGGGAGTACGACCGTGCGGCTCGAGCAGTTATACCGGATTCGTTTCACCTACCCCGAGAGCTGGGTCGTCGGGCTCGAGGGCGGGTGGGAGCAGCATCTCTTCCTGGCCGAGGGCCGCTGCGAGGGCTCGATCAGTGGCCGCTTCCGGGGCGCGAACTTCCCGCTTCGCCGCAGCCCGACCGGGCCGTTCTGTCCGGACTTCCGCGCCGTCATCGAGACCGACGACGAAGCGACGATCATGTTCGAGTTGCACGGATATGGCCGGGCGTACCCACCGGGGCGGCGGCAGATCGTTGGCTCGGTCTTCCACCGCAGCGACAGTGACCGGTACCGCCGCCTCAATGACGTGGTCTGCGTGTGTGTGGGTGAGGTTCGCGCCCCGGGCGATCCGGGTCGGGACAGCGCCGAGCTCGTCATCGACGTCGCCGAGCTTGTCTGGGAACTGATTCCCGCATGACGGACGCAGCACGCACCGGGACCGAACATGTCGTCGCCAACGGTGTGACGCTCGCGTACGCGTGGGCCGGCAACCCCGACGCGCCGCCTATGGTCCTGCTGCACGGTAACGCCCAGCTCAACGATCCGGACCCGGCATGGACGACGCTCGCCTGGTGACGATCCCGGTCGGACACCGGGTACACCACAACGCCCCTCGTGAGTTCGTGGCCGCCATACACGGCTTTCTTAGCGCTGGCGCATCATCGTAAGGACATGGGCCGTGTCGTGGGGCCGGGCTCGGCCGCAGCCCGCAGGCGTCCATAATGGTCTGTCTAGTGTGGAGAGTACGTCAGCCCCCGCTCGGACCGCCGCCCACGACAAACATCTGGCCGGTAGACATCTCGTGACGCCGGGGCTGGAACAGGCCTACCACACACCCGGCACCAGGCGGCGGGTTCTCTTCGGTAGCTGCGGTACGGCTCGCCGAGCACCCCGGCCAGCTCCGACTCTTCGACCGCGATTCGCGGCAGCAACCCCAACACCGGTACAACTGCGCAGATCGCCAAAGACAACCAGTTACCCGCACACGAGCCCGAATCCGAGCGCGATGAGCAGCAGCCCGGTGTAGGACGGATGCCGCACCCAGCGGTACGGGCCGCGGGTGACGACATTTTGGCCGGCATCGACCTGGACGAACGTACTGAACGACTTCCCGAGCGTCGACCACGGCCCAGATCCTGACGGCCAGACCGATCCAGACCACGACCAGCCCGGCCACGGCGAACACGTCCGGCACCGGTGTGTCGAGGGCCGGCACCCAGGTCCTCACCGCGATGCCGACAAAGATCGAACCGGCCAGGCTCAGCGCCACGATCGCCCGGGTGCCGCGGTCGTGCTCCAAGCGGGCCCGACCCTGCACAAGATCGCGCACCACGAGGCCCAGTTCGAGGGCGCACCAACAGTAGATCGACACCAGGAACGGGGTGGTCAGTGCGGCCCGCATTCTTGACAGGATAGGCCGCTCGAACGTCGTGGCCGTTCGCGCCGGATCAGGCCGGTCCGCTCGGCCGGCGGGCCGGGCCGGAAGGGTCGACCGACCACAGAGGACATTCGGGAGGACGACGACCGTGAGGTCGTGCTGGCCGACCTCGAGCCGATCCCCATGATCCGGCGACCGGCGCCTCCTGTGACGACCGAGCAAGTAATTGCCTCACAGGAAAGTAGCTGCTACTTTCTCGTCAGGAAAGTAATGCCGCTTGCGACAGGGAGCGGGCATGAACGAGCAGGTACGGGCGGATGAGGCGGCGCGGGCGCTTGAGGAGATCCAGCACCGGCAGGAGCAGGTGATCAACGTGGCGATGGTCCCCACCTGGTACTGGTGGTTCATCGCTGTCCTGATGGTCGGCATGCGCCGGCTGCGCCGGATCATGCTCAACAACCGGTCAGTCAGCCGCGTCGGGGTCCGGTAATGGACAAGGCTCAGTTCGACGAACTCATCCACCAACCGACCCGACTGGCCATCGTCTCGTTGCTGGCGGCTACCGAATGGGCCGAGTTCAAGTTCCTCCGCGACAGTGTGGCCCTGTCGGACTCGGCGTTGTCCAAGCAGTTGACGACGCTCGAGGAGGCTGGGTACGTCGAGATCCGCAAGGGGTTCGTGGGCAAGCGGCCCCGAACGTGGGCCAAGCTGAGCATCATCGGGCGGGCGGCCTTCCTGCAACACATCGCCGCGCTGCAGCAGATCGTGGCCCATTGCGGTACCTCGATACTCCCGGCCGATCGTCAATGAACCAGCACGGCTCAGCGGACCTGTGGTTTCGGCCCGCGCGCCCGCGCGCCGACCGTACGATTATCACGACGTCAGCGCACCTGCGACGGCCGAGTGCCGCCCCCATAGAAACTAGTGAGGCGGACATGGTGAAAGCGAACCAGTTGGCCCTGGCCGCCCTGCGGGCCAGCGCCGTCGACGACGCGGTCCAGGATCTCGCCCCCGGGCCGCCCGGGGGTTGGTCGCCATCGCTGGACGGCGCCACCGGGTGGCTCAACTCGCCGCCGCTGTCGGCCGCCGGCCTGCGGGGACAGGTCATCCTCATCAATTTCTGGACCTACACCTGCATCAACTGGCTGCGGACACTTCCGTACGTGCGGGCGTGGGAGGAGAAGTACCGTGACCCCGGCCTCGTGGTGGTCGGCGTCCACTCACCCGAGTTCGCCTTCGAGCGGCACGCGGACAACGTCCGGCGCGCCGTCCGCCGGCTGGACATCGATTATCCTGTCGCGATCGACAGCGAACACGCGATATGGCGCTCCTTCGCCAACCAGTACTGGCCGGCGGTCTACCTGATCGACGCGCACGGGCAGTTCCGACACCACCATTTCGGCGAGGGCGAGTACGCCCAGACGGAGATGGTCATCCAACGGCTGTTGGCCGAGGCCGGGTTGGCCAACCACAGCGATCTGGTCACGGTCGACGCCGCCGGCGTGCAGGCGGCCGCGGACTGGGCCAGCCTGGGGTCGCTGGAGAACTACCTCGGCTACGGGCGGACCGAGAACTTCGCCTCGCCGGGCGACCTGCAACCGGACGAGGCGGCCGTGTACCTGGTGCCGGACCGCCTTCGGCTCAACCAGTGGGCGCTGGACGGCACCTGGACCGCGACGCGGGACGCGATCGTCGCCGAGGACGCCGACGCCCGGATCGCTTACCAGTTCCACGCCCGCGATCTGCACCTCGTGATGGGGCCGGCGACGCGAGGCGCCACCGTCCCGTTCCGGGTCCGGCTCGACGAAGGCCCACCCGGTGATGCGCACGGCCTCGACATCGACGAGCAGGGTCGCGGCAGCGTGACCGAGCAGCGCCTCTACCAACTGATCCGGCAGCCGGGCCCGATCACCGATCGGCAGTTCGTGATCGAGTTCGGTGTGCCGGGGGTGGCGGCGTACGCGTTCACCTTCGGCTGACCCGCCACTCGCCTGATCCTCGCCGCGCAAAGCTCGGCGAGGGTCCACAGTGGATGCTCTCAGCCCATGGCGCACCAGGGACCATCCGACCCGATCCGATCCGACCGTA
Organism: uncultured Actinomycetota bacterium; assembly: GCA_963803345.1. GTDB lineage: Bacteria > Actinomycetota > Actinomycetes > Mycobacteriales > Micromonosporaceae > CAWDLX01. The sequence goes on along the minus strand of CAWDLX010000017.1, from coordinate 69,361 downwards.
ACCCGGCGTCCATGTTGGTCCGCCCCGCGCGACGCCGCCGTAGTTGTTCGTGATTTCAGCCGCTAGCGGATGCGCAGGGCCATCATGACGCCGTCGCGGATCGGGTTGATACTGCCGACGTAGCGCTCGTCGGCCGCGACGAGCCGGTTGTGTTCGTCGATAGCGGCGGCCCACCCCTCAAGCCGCTCGCCGGCCACCTCGCCGCTCCAGAGCACGTTGTCGCACAACCATAGCCCGCCCACCCGGATCCGGTCCCGGGCCGCCCGCCAGCAGTCCGGATAGCCGTCCTTGTCCACATCGCAGTAGACGACGTTGAAGTCACCCGTCTCCTTCGCGAACCCGGCCAGCGCGTCACCGACGCGGTAGCGGATCCGCGGCCAGACGCCGGCCTGCGACAGGTACCGCTGAGCGTGTTCGGCGTTGCCCTGGTCGCCTTCGGTGCAGACGACCTCGCCGGACTCGCCGACGGCCCGGGCGAACCAGTAGGCCGAGTAGCCGTACCCGGAGCCGAGCTCCATGACCCGGCGGGCCCCGACCGAGCGGGCCGCGAGCTCCAGGAAGCGCCCGGTGGCGCGGCCCACGATAGGGAAGCCATGCTGGCCTGCGTACTCCTCCATCTCGGTCAGTACGGCGTCGCCGTGTTCGGCCCCGGCCAGCTCGGTCAAGTACTGCTCGACCCGGTTGTCCATGTATCTGCTCACGGCTCGACCTTAGCCCCCCGCCGGGAGGCGAGGCTCGAGTCCGCAGTGGATAAACCGTTGGCCGACAGCCTGATTGCGATCTCTGGACGGGCGTCACCGATACGCTATGCTGCTCTATCGGCCGCCGCGATGGCCCGCGCGTTCAGAGGCAAGGAGGCCACTCGATGACAACGCCGTACCGGTTCCATGCCTCGCCCCAGCTCACGACAGCGTGGCAGCATTTCCGCTTCACCAAGGCCGAAGGCGTCGCGACCGTGACGCTGGACCGGCCGGAGAAGCTGAACCCGCTTACGTTCGAAAGCTACGCCGACCTTCGTGACCTGCTCGCCGAGCTCCCGCATCACCGCGACGTTCGGGCGCTGGTCATCCGGGGCGAAGGGCGGGGGTTCTGCGGCGGCGGCGATGTCAATGAGATCATCGGTGAGCTGATCGGGATGGAGCCGCGCGACCTGATGTGGTTCACCAAGATGACCGGCGACGTGATCCGCGCGATGCGTGAGTGCCCGGTTCCCATCATCAGCGCCGTCCACGGCATCGCCGCCGGCGCTGGCGCCGTGGTCGCCCTCGCCTCCGACTTCCGTGTCGTGAGCACGTCGGGCCGCTTCGCCTTTCTGTTCACCAAGGTGGGCCTCTCCGGCGGCGACATGGGGGCGGCCTATCTGCTGCCGCGGGTGATCGGCCTGGGCCGGGCGACCGAGCTGCTGATGCTCGGCGAGACGATCGACTCGGCCACGGCCGACCGCTACGGCCTCGTGTCGCAGCTCGTAGCGGATGACGAGATCGACGCCGCCGTGGCGCGGCTGGCCCGACGGCTGGCCGACGGACCGACGCTCGCACTGGCCCAGACCAAGTCCCTGCTGACCCGTGAGCTGGACATGCCGATGTCGGCCGCGATGGAGCTCGACGCGATGACGCAGGCGCTGCTGATGACGACCCAGGACCACGCCGAGTTCCACGCCGCGTTCAACGAGCGGCGGCCGCCGCACTGGCAGGGGCGCTGAGCTCGATGGCCATCGAGCGCGTCAACCCAGCCGAGCTCGCCCCACCGAGCGGTTTCTCCCATGCGGTCGTCGGGCCGGGGACCGTGGTCTTCCTCGCTGGACAGACCGCGTGCAACGTCGACGGTCGCATCGTCGGCGACGACATCGTCAGCCAGTTCGAGCAGGCGCTGACCAATCTGCTGGCCGCTCTGCGTGCCACCGGCGGGGAACCCAGTCAGCTCGCCAGCCTGACCATCTACGCCACCGATCTCCGCGCGTACCGGGCCCGGGCCGCGGAGATCGGCCTGGTCTGGCGACGGTTGGTCGGCCCGACCTATCCGGCCATGGCAGCCATCGGCGTGGCCCAGCTGTGGGACGCGCAGGCTCTGGTGGAACTGCAGGGCTACGCCGTCATCTGATGATCAAGTCGGACGGCCGATATTCTGTGCCCTTGACTGTCGTCACGAGCAGCGAATACTTGAGGGATGACGTGGAACTCCCCAACCACGCTCGGGCCGTCCGCGCATGTGGACACCTTCTGCCGTGAACACCTGCCACCCGGTGACGCGTGGCCCGAGTTGATCTTCGATCTGGCCGAGACACGCTACGCGGACCGGATCAACTGCGGCGTCGAGCTCCTCACGAAGGTGATCGCGCAACACAGGGCTGAGCGTTTCTGCCTGCTCACGCCGAGCGGAGAGGCGTGGACGTACGGCGACGTGGAAGCCACCGCGAACCGGATCGCCAACGTGCTCGCGAGCGAGTTCGGAATGGTGCCCGGCAACCGGGTCCTGCTGCGCGGCCCGAACAATCCGTGGCTGGTCGCCTGCTGGTTCGCCGTGGTCAGGGCCGGCGGCGTCGTCGTCGCGACCATGCCCCTGCTGCGCCCAGCAGAGCTGACGACGGTGGCCGAGATCGCCCGCGTCGACCTCGCGCTCTGTGACGGCCGCTTCGTCGACGACCTGCGATCGGCCGACCTCGGCGGCGCGCCCATCGTCACGTACGGAACGTCCCATGTGGACGATCTCGCCGTACGGGCGGCTGCGGCGTCGGCGGACTTCACCCCGGTCGACACCGCGGCCGATGATGTCGCCCTTCTGGCCTTCACGTCGGGCACGACCGGGCGTCCCAAAGCGACGATGCACTTTCATCGCGACGTCCTGGCGATCGCGGACACGTTCTCCCGTCACGTCGTGCGGCCACGCCCCGACGACCTCTTCACCGGCACACCGCCGCTGGCGTTCACGTTCGGACTCGGCGGGCTGTTGGTGTTCCCGTTGCGGGTGGGGGCCGCGACGCTGCTGATCGAGAAGGCCACCCCGGACGAGCTGGCCGACATCATCGACCGCTCGTCGGCGACCGTCTGCTTCACCGCGCCGACGGCCTACCGGGCCATGCTGCGCGCCGGTCGAACCGAACGCCTGCGTAGCCTGCGCCGTGCGGTCTCGGCCGGCGAGCACCTGCCCGAGTCCACCTGGCACGAGTTCTTCGAGGCGACCGGCGTACGCCTGATCGACGGCATCGGCTCGACGGAGATGCTGCACGTGTTCATCTCAGCGGCCGACGACGACATCCGGCCGGGGGCGACCGGCCGGCCGGTGCCCGGGTACCACGCGATGATCCTCGATGACGACGGCCAGCCGGTTCCGGCCGGTGCCCCGGGCCGACTCGCGGTGAAGGGCCCGACCGGGTGCCGGTACCTGGCCGACCCGCGGCAGTCCACGTACGTGCAGAACGGGTGGAACTTCACGGGCGACACGTACCGGCAGGACGCCGACGGCTACTTCCACTACCTCGCCCGCGGCGACGACATGATCGTGTCGGCCGGCTACAACATCGCCGGACCCGAGGTGGAGGAGGCGCTCGGCGCGCACCCCGTGGTGACCGAATGCTGTGTCGTCGCCGCGCCGGATCCCTTGCGCGGACACATCGTCAAGGCGTACGTGGTGCTGCGGCCGGGCATCGCGGCGACCGACACGCTCGTGGCCGAGCTGCAGGAGTTCACCAAAGCCCGGATCGCGCCGTACAAGTACCCGCGGCTGGTGGAGTTCGTCGACAGCCTTCCCCGGACAAGCACCGGCAAGGTGCAACGGTACGTCCTGCGCGACCACGCGGCCGGCCGGTCGGCATGAACGGGACGCCGTGATGGAGACCCGATGCGCACCGCGGTGATCGGCGGCGGTCCGGGCGGGCTGTACTTCGCCGCTCTCGCCAAACAGCTGGGCGTCGCGGACGAGATCACCGTCTGGGAGCGCAACGCGCCCACCGACACCTTCGGCTTCGGCGTGGTCTTCTCCGACGAGACACTCGGCGGCATCGAGCACGCCGACGAACGCATCCTGCACCAGATGGAGCAGGAGTTCGCGCGGTGGGACGACGTTGACGTCCACGTCGGCGGCCAGGTACTGACCAGCGGCGGCCACAGCTTCGCCGCCATGAGCCGCAAGCGGCTCCTGCAGATCCTTCAGCAGCGCTGCCAGGAGCTGGGCGTCGACGTGCGCTTCTCGACCCCGGCGCCCGACGTCGACCTCCTGCGCGGCTCGTACGACCTGGTCGTGGCCAGCGACGGGGCCAACTCCGCGGTCCGCCACCGCTACGCCGACATGTTCCGGCCCTCACTCGAGACCCGGCAGTGCCGCTACATGTGGCTCGGCACCGACCTCGTCTTCGACGCCTTCAAGTTCTACATTCAGCCAACACCACACGGCATCATGCAGGTGCACGGCTACCCGTTCGACGCCCGGACGAGCACGTTCATCGTGGAGATGAACGATCAGGTGTGGCGCCGGGCGGGCTTCGACGCGTTCGCCGGTCGGGCGCTGCGGCCGGGTGAGTCGGATGAGAAGTCCGTCCAGGCGATCCGGGAGCTGTTCGGCGATGTCCTGGGCGACGCCGAGCTGTACCTGAACAACTCGAAGTGGCTCAACTTTGTCACCGTCCGCACCGAACGGTGGCGCCACGGCAACGTGGTCCTGCTGGGCGACGCCGCCCACACCGCGCACTTCTCGATCGGCTCCGGGACGAAGCTCGCCATGGAGGACGCGCTGGCCCTGGCCGCCTGCCTACGCGAGCAGCCCGACCGTGAATCGGCCTTGGCGGCCTACGAGGAGGAGCGCCGGCCCGTGGTGATCTCGACCCAGCGGGCAGCCCAGGCCAGCCTCGAATGGTTCGAGAACCTCGGCCAGTACGCCAACCAGGATCCGCTCCAGTTCGCCTTCAACATCATGACCCGCAGTCGCCGGGTCACCTACGACAACCTGCGCCTGCGCGATCCCGAGTTCATCACCCGGGTCGAGGACTGGTTCGCCCGCCACGAACAGTCGCGCGGCCACGGCGATGGCCGGGCCGGGCCGCCGATGTTCCAGCCGTTCCGACTGCGGGAGCTCGAGCTGGTCAACCGGGTCGCCGTTTCCCCGATGGACATGTACTGCGCGGAAGACGGCCTGCCCAACGACTTCCATCTGGTACACCTGGGCGGAAAGGCGCTCGGCGGGGCGGGCCTGGTCATGACCGAGATGGTCTGCGTGTCGTCGACCGGCCGGATCACCCCGGGCTGTACCGGGCTGTACACCGATGAACAGGCCGACCGGTGGCGACGCATCACCGACTTCGTGCACGATCGGTCGTCGGCCAAGATCGGTATCCAGTTAGGACACTCGGGCCGCAAGGGCTCGACGCGCTTGATGTGGGAGGGGATCGACCAGCCGCTGCCGACGGGCAACTGGGAGGTGGTCGGCCCATCGGCACTGCCGTACCAGGCCGGGGTCAACCAGATCCCCCGCGAGCTCACCGCCTCGGATCTGCAGGCGATCAAGGAGCAGTTCGTCGCCTCGACCCGCCGGGCCGCCGAGGCTGGCTTCGACCTGCTGGAGCTGCATTGTGCACACGGCTACCTGCTGTCGTCCTTCATCTCGCCCCGCACCAACCATCGCAGCGACCATTACGGCGGCAGCCTGGCCAGTCGCCTGCGGTACCCGGTCGAGGTGTTCACCGCGATGCGCGCCGTCTGGCCCGAGGACAGGCCGATGAGCGTACGCATCTCGGCGACCGACTGGTGCGACGACGGCATCGACGCGGATGACGCGGTGGTCATCGCGCGCGCGTTCGCGGCGGCCGGCGCCGACATCATCGACGTCTCGACCGGGCAGGTCGACCCGGCCGAGCGGCCCGCGTTCGGACGCTCCTACCAGACGCCGTTCGCCGATCGCATCCGCAATGAGACGGGCATCGCGACGATGGCGGTCGGGGTCATCTCGTCCTACGACGACGTCAACTCCATCCTGCTCGCCGGGCGCGCCGACCTGTGCCTGCTCGGGCGGGCCCACCTGTACGATCCACAGTGGACTCTGCACGCGGCGGCCGAGCAGGGGTATGCCGGGCCGGGCGCGCACTGGCCGCAGCCGTGGCAAGCCGGCGCCCGCCGCCCGCAGACCGGCCGGACCGATGGCCCGAAGCCACGCCTCGAGCTCATCCGGCGCGGCGATTCAAGCACCCGCCATCGACGATGGAGACCGGCTTGAACGGTTACTGGGTGCGCAGGATGGACTCGACGAACTCGTGGGCCGGCTTGGCCAGGCGTTCGTGGAGGTCGAAAAAGGTGTTGGCGGCCCGGGCGCCGCTCCAACCCGCCGGGAGGATCTCGGCCGGCAGACCGGGATCGGAGTAGGGAAGGCGCCGCCAGTCGGTCAGTGCGCGGACATAGTCGACGAACGCGCGGACCGGGTCGATGTGACCGCCGCGACGGTAGCGACGCCGGACCGGTTCGTAGCGGTCGAGGAAGTCCTGGTAGAGCTCCTGCAGGCGATCCAGGTCCCACCACCGACCGACCTGGTCGGCGACGTTGTCGAAGGCGCGATACCGGCCCTGGAAAAGGTCGACGTACGCGCTCTGCCCGGACCGCTCAAGGGCGTCGCGTGCCTCGTCGTACAGGTGCGACGGTGCGATCCAGATGCCTGACGCGACCGTCCCGAAACCGAGCCGGGCCAGGCGTGAGCGTAGTTGATGGCGTCTGTCGCGCTCAGTCTCGGGGACGCTGAAGACCGCGAGCACCCAGCCCTCGTCCAGCGTCGCCCGGTGACGTTCGAAGATCCGCCGGTCGCCCTCCAGCAGAATCTGGTAGCCCGGCTCCGACAGGACGTAGCCGGCGACACCGTCCACTTTGGTCGGGTCGAGCAGTCCTCGCCGCTTGAGCCGGAAAATCGCCGACCGTACGGCCGGTGCGTCCACCCCGCACCGGGCCAGCAGTTTGATGATCGAGGCGACGCTCATCCAGCCGCCGACCTCGCGGGCGTAGAGACCGTACACGGTCACGATGAGCGCGCGCGGTTGCCGGCTCCGGCCGGTGAGTTCATCGTCGTCGGCCACCCGGCGCACCTCCGCTCACGGACGCACTCCGGCGTAACGGTGGGTGCTTCCTTTCGCCTGCTTGACCACCGTCATGGTAACGAACGGCGCACGCCTGTCGAGTGGTTGTCCTTCTTCTCGGGCGGACCGCGCGATGGGCCTTTGCCACATGCCGTACCACAAAATAGGGAGGGCCCGCCGGAAGCTGGGGAGGAGCCGCCGATCCCCCGACCGAAAGAGCTGACATAGGGTCGGCCGGACGGGCGAGGACGAGACATGAAGGGCCGGTGGCGACGGTGCGGCGGGAGCTCTTGCCAGTGATCTCCGGAACGCAGATCGTGAAAGGCGCGTGTCCGCATGACTGCCCCGACACGTGCGCGACGCTGACCGAGGTCCGCGACGGTCGGGCGGTCAGATTCGTGGGCGACCCCGACCACCCCATCACCCAGGGATGGCTCTGCGCCAAAGTGCGCCCGTACCTGGACTTCGTCTACCACCCCGACCGGCTACGCACACCGCTACGCCGCATCGGACCCAAGGGCAGCCCCGACGACTGGGAGCCGATGTCATGGGCCGACGCCCATCGCCGAGATCACGGGACGCTGGCAACAGATCATCACCGAGTACGGTAGGGCCGCCATCCTCCCCTACTCGTACAGCGGCACGATCGGGATCGTGCAGATGGCGGTGGTCAACCGTCGACTGTGGAACCGGATGGGCGCCAGCGGGCTGCAGCGCTCCATCTGTGGTGCCGCCGCCGGGGCGGCCGCTGATAGGCGAGATGGCGGGCCAGAGTACGTTCCACAGCAATCTCGTCGAGGTCCGCCTGGCCGACGGCTGACCTTCGCCTGTGGCCGGCTCCGCTCAGTTGACAGTCGGCCCGCACCTGCGCCCGGGGATCACCAGACCGGACTCGTAGGCGAGCACGACCGCCTGCGTCCGGTCGCGCAGCCCGAGCTTGTTGAGCACCCGGCTGACATGTGTCTTCACGGTCTCCTCGCCCACGACCAGCCGGGTGGCGATCTCCGGATTGGACAGCCCCTCGGCGACGAGTCGCAGTACCTCGCTCTCCCGGGGCGTGAGCGCGTCCAGCTGAGCACGTTGGGGGTGCCGCGGGCGGCGCAGTCGGGCAAACTCCGCGACGAGGCGTCGGGTGACGGCCGGAGCAAGCAGGGCCTCGCCGGCCGCCACGACACGGACGGCGTCGAAGAGACGCTCGGCCGTGACGTCCTTGAGCAGAAACCCGCTGGCTCCCGCGCTGAGGGCGTCGTAGACGTGTTCGTCCAGGTCGAACGTGGTGAGGATGAGCACGCGCGGACCGTCCTCACGCGACTGTGCAAGGATGCGCCGCGTCGCCTCGATCCCGTCGAGGACGGGCATGCGTATGTCCATGAGCACGACATCGGGCTCCTGCTCGCGGCACAGGCGCACCGCTTGCTCGCCGTCGGCCGCCGAGCCGACGACGGTGAAGTCGGGCTGGGTCGCCAGCAACGCGGCGAACCCCGCGCGGACCACCTCCTGGTCGTCGACCACGACGATTCGCGTGCTCACGGCACTGCCCCCACGGGTAGGACGGCTTCGACGAGGAAACCACCGAGCGGCGCTGGGCCCGCGATCAGCCGCCCGCCGGCCATCGCCACCCGTTCGCGCATCCCGGTCAGCCCATGGCCGTCCGCCGACAAGCCCGGGCCGGGACCGTTGTCGCGTACGCGGAGCAGGAGCGCGTTCTCCCGGTACTCCAGCTCCACGTCAACGGCGGCGCCGGTGGCGTGGCGCCGGGCGTTGGTCAACGCCTCCTGCACGATCCGGAACGCCGTGAGCTCGATGCCGGGGTCGAGCGGGACGACGCGACCGTGGACGATCAACCGGGTGCTGCCGGACCCGAGGTCGCGGACCTCGTCGACGAGCTCGTTGAGCTGGTGCAGCCCAGGTTGCGGCTGGCGGGTGCGTGGAGCGTCCTCGGCATCCTCGCGGAGAACGCCCAACAGTCGGCGCATCTCGGTCAGCGCCGTGCGGGCGGTGTCCCCGATGGCGGTCAGTCGTCGGGCGCCTTCGGCCGGCATGCCGGGCGTCGTGAGCCGGGCCGCCTCGGCCTGCACAGCGATCATCGAGATGTGGTGGGCGACGACGTCGTGCAGTTCCCGGGCGATCCGGGCCCGCTCGCCCCGAGCCGTGTACTCCATCATGGAGTCGGCGAACGCCCGGTCGGCAGCGTCGCGGCGCACCTCTTCGGCCCGGGCCCGCCGGGCCATCCCGGTTCCCGCGGCGACGGCGACCAGCGCCAGCACACCCAGGCCGTACGGGCGTCCTCCGGTCATTTCAGCGGTTGACGGCGCTATCGCGTACGCGATGAACGGCAGGATCGGGAGCGCGACGAGTCGGACCGGACGGTAGAGCGCGGCGGTGTGGAAGATGACCGCCAGCGCCGCGAGCCCGGCGACCGGCGGAAGGTTGCCGGTCATCAGGCCGAGCAGGCAGGAGACGCCGGAGAGCCAGGCCGCGGCGACCGGCCACGTATGCACGAGTGCCACCGGGGCCAGCACGGCCAACGCGACCAGCGACCCGTACGACGGACTCTTGCTGCCCCACTCACGGATCGCGGCCTCGATGAGGCCGGCGACCCACAGCAGCGCGGCGACCAGATAAGGCCAGGTCGTCGCGCCCATCAGCCGTGCGAGGAGCCTCACGCCAGACATTGTCGTCGAACCGGCCCGAGCCGGTCGTCCCCCGCCAGATGGATGCGAGGATCCCAGGCCAGCGTGACGACAGGTGGGGACGGCCGACCGTAACGTGCCGGCCATGCACCAGTTCATCGAGGTCCGCGGCGTACGCAAGCACTACCGGGGCACCGTAGCGGTCGACGGGCTGTCGTTCACGGTCCGGCCGGGCGAGGTCACGGGCTTCGTCGGTCCGAACGGCGCCGGAAAATCGACCACCATGCGACTGATCATGGGGCTCGACGCCCCCGACGAGGGCGAAGCGCTCGTGTCAGGGCAGCCGTATGGCGCGCTGCGCACTCCGCTGACGAAGGTGGGGGCGCTGCTCGACGCGGCGGCCGTCCATCCCAGCCGGCGCGCCCGCGACCATCTGCTCTGGCTGGCCCACAGCAACGGCATCCCGCGGCGCCGGGTGAACGAGGTGCTGGACCAGGTCGGCCTGGCGTCGGCGGCCGGGAAGCGGGCTGGTCGTTTCTCGCTGGGCATGCAGCAGCGACTGGGCATCGCGGCGGCCCTGCTGGGCGACCCACCGGTGCTGCTCTTCGACGAGCCGGTCAACGGCCTGGACCCGGACGGCATCAGGTGGATCCGCGGCCTGTTGCGATCACTCGCGGCGCAGGGCCGGGTCGTTTTCGTCTCGAGCCACCTGATGAGCGAGCTGGAGGACACCGCCGATCACCTGATCGTGATCGGCCGGGGACGGCTCGTGGCCGACACCAGCGTGGCGACGCTGCTCGAGGCGGCGTCCAAGGACCGGGTCGAGGTGCGCACCGCCCATCGCGAGGAGGTGATGACGGTGCTGGCCAACGCCGGCGCCACCGTGGCGACGACCGCCCGGGAGAGCGTCATCGTTGACGGCCTGCCGGGCGAGCGCATCGCGGCTCTGCTCGCCGGGGCCGACCTGTCCTTTTCCGAGTTGCGCCGGCACCGCGCGTCGCTGGAGGAGGCGTACATGGAGCTGACCCGCGACTCGGTCGAGTTCGCCGTGCCGGCCGGTCCGGGTTTGCCCGCCGGGCCGACCGAGGGGGCGCGGTCATGACCGGCCACGACGGATTCGGTCGCCTCATGCGGTCGGAGTGGACGAAGCTGCGGTCGGTCGACCGCTGGGTGATCACGTTGTTTGGCGTCGCCGTGTTGACGGTCGGCCTCAGCCTGCTCACCGCCTCCGCCAACACCACGAATATCAACGATCATCCCTTCTTTGTGGTAAGCCCGAGCGGTGATCCGGTGTCGGACACCTTCGAGTTCGTACACCAACCGATGACCGGCAACGGTTCGCTGACCGTGCATGTCGGCTCGGTCGCCTTGCGGCCGATGGAGCGCGTGCCACGCTTGGACGGCGTCGTCCCGACCGTCGTCAACGGTTCCGGCCCGTGGTCGGGGCCGGCCGCCGGCATCATGATCAAGGACGGGACGCGCAGTGGCTCGTCCTACGTCGCGGTCCTGCTCTCGCCGACCAATGGCGTCCACATGCAGGCCGATTTCAGGACGGATGTCGCGGGAAGTGAGGCCCCAGGATCCCGGTGGCTGCGGCTGGTCCGTGCGGGCGACACGATCAGCGGCTACGAGTCGGCCGACGGCACGACCTGGACCCAGATCGGCTCAGTCAGGCCGCACAGCCTTCCGCCGACCGCTGAGATCGGCTTCTACGTCTCGTCGTCGCCGTCGACGGCCGTGATCCGTTCGCCGGGCGGCACCTCGACCGCCGACCTGTCCAACCAGGCCACAGCCACATTCGACAGCATCCAACTCGCCGGGGGCTCCGGCCCGCCGTGGCACACCGAACGGGTGTCGCAGCCAGACCAGCCCGACCTGAAGAAGGGCCAGTCGCAGCCGGACGACGCGATCGAGTCCGGTGGTACCTACACCGTCACCGGTTCGGGCAAGATCGGCCCCCAGCCGCCCGATGACGACATCGTCTCAGCGGCGATATTCGGTGTTGTCGGCGGCATGATGGCGCTCATCGCCCTCGGCGCGCTCTTTGCCACCGCCGAGTACCGGCGCGGCATGATCCGCATGACGTTCGCCGCCAGCCCGCGGCGCGGGCGAGTGCTCGCGGCCAAGGCGATCGTTCTCGGCACCGTAGCGTTTGTCATCGCCCTGATCGGTGAGATCGTCGCCGTGCTGGTCACGCAGCCGATCCTGCGCCGCAACGGGTTCGCGCCGCCGGCGTTCCATCGCGTCAACCTGCTGGATCCTTCAGTGGTCCGCGCTTTGCTCCTCACCGCGGGCGCGCTGGCCCTGGTGGCGGTCTTCAGTCTTGCCCTGGGCATCTTCCTGCGCCACAGCGCCGCCGCCATCACCCTCGGGATCGTGCTCATGCTGCTGCCCGCGATCGTCGGAACGGTGCTACCCGGCACACCGGCGCTGTGGTTGATGCACACGACGCTGGCCGCGGGGCTGGCCACGCAACGCGCCCAGCCACCGAGTGTGGCGCTCGCTGAGCCCTGGTCGATGATCGGGCCGTGGACCGGGTTCACCGTGGTCGCGGCCAACGCGGCGATCGCGCTCGCTCTGGCCTGGTGGCGGCTGCGGCGGAGCGACGCATGATCTGCGCGATCCGCTCCGAGTGGACGAAGCTGCGCACGCTACCCAGCACCGGCTGGTTATTGCTGGGCGCCGTGGGCTGCAGCATTGCCCTCGGGTACGCCATCACCGGCACCACGCAGTACGAGCACTGTCAGGCGCCGTGCTTTGAGGACACGACCAGGCTCAGCCTGTTCGGAGTCCGGTTCGGCCAGATCGGGGTAGTGATCGTCGCGGCACTGGCCATCACCGCCGAGTACGGCACCCGCACGATCGTGCCCACACTGTCGGCCACGCCCGCCCGGCTCCGGCTGCTCGCGAGCAAGGTCACGGTGGTGACGCTGCTGGCCTTGGCGGCCGGGGTCGTGGGCGTCCTCGGATCGCTCGCGGTTGCCCGGCTCGTCCTGCCCGGCAACGGCTTCACCCCGGGCAACGGGTACGTGAACCCCACGCTGACCGACGCTCTCACCCGGCGGGCCTCGCTCGGCACCGTGCTCTACCTCGGCCTCCTCGCGATCCTCAGTACCGGCGTGGGGGCGATCCTGCGCGACACCGCCGGGACGATCGCCACCGTGCTCGCTTTGCTCTACGGCGCACCGATGGTGGCCATGTTCGTTACGAGTACCCGCTGGCAGACCCGCATCCATCGCTTTGCCCCGATGGATGCGGGCCTGGCCATCCAGTCCACGCGGGATCTCGCCACGGCGCCCATCGGTCCGTGGGCCGGGCTCGGCGTGCTCACCGTCTACGCGGGGGCGGCCGTGCTGGTCGGCGCGTTGCTGTTCCGGCTGCGCGACGCGTAGGCCGCATGTGTTGGCCGTCCTCGGCGAGCCTTCGCCGGGTCGGGCCGCCTAGGGTGGTCGCATGACGGCACTGCGCATTCTCTTCATCGGTGGCACCGGCATCCTGAGCTCCGCGAGCGGTCAGCGCGTGCTGGCCGCCGGTCACGACCTGACGCTACTCAACCGCGGCAAGGGCGCGATCCGTCCGGCCCCCACCGGAGCCGAGTTGTTGCGGGCCGACATCCGTGACGCAGCGTCGGTGCGGGCCGCGGTCGGGGCCCGCGAGTTCGACGTGATCGCCAATTTCGTGGCGTTCACGCCGGAGCATGTACTGTCCGATGTGGACATATTCGGCGGCCGGGTCGGCCAGTACGTTTTCATCAGCTCCGCCTCGGCGTACCAGAAGCCGCCGCGGCGGGCGCCGGTCACCGAGTCGACTCCCCTGCACAACCCGTTCTGGCGGTACTCCCGGGACAAGATCGCCTGCGAGGAGACGCTGCTGCGGGCCTACCGTGACTCGGGCTTCCCCATGACGATCGTGCGGCCATCGCACACGTACGACCGGGCCAGTGTGCCGCTGCACGGCGGCTGGACGCAGATCGACCGCATGCGCCGCGGGCTGGAGGTCATCGTCCACGGTGACGGAACGTCATTGTGGACTCTGACTCACCACATCGACTTCGCCAAGGGATTCGTCGGGCTGCTCGGCCACACCCGCACCATCGGTGAGGCGTACACCATCACCGGTGATGACGTTCCTCACCTGGAATCAGATCTACACGCTGCTCGCTACGGCCGCCGGCGCCGAGCCGCTGCTGGTCCACCTCACCTCGGAGCGCATCGCGGCGGTCGATCCTGAGTGGGGCGCCGGTCTGTTGGGCGACAAGGCCCACTCGATGGTCTTCGACACCTCGAAGCTCCGGGCGGTGGTGCCCGACTATGTGGCCACGATCCCGTTCGAGCAGGGCGCGCGGGAGATCGTCGCCTGGCATGACGAGGACCCGGCCCGGCGCGTGGTGGACGGACGGGTCAACGCCACCATCGAGCGGCTACTCGACCTGCCCCGGTAGGAAGGGCACGGCTCTGCTGGCCGGTCAGGGTTTCGCCGGCGCGAGCCGGGTGGCACCCGCCGCCAGGGCACGGGTCGTACGGCGCAGTCCCCCGGTCGGGTGAGCTGCGCCGCACGACCGCATCGTGCGCCTGGCTCCATCGGGTGTGGTTAGTTCTTGACCCTCCGGCGAGAGCGTGCCGCCACCAGAACGGAGCCCACGAGGAGCAGAACCGAACCGACGACGATCAACAGCGTGGTGTTGGACCCCGTGACTGGCAGGATCGCGGGCTTGGAGGTCGTCGTCGTGGTGGTCGGCGGGCTCGTCGGTGGGCTCGTCGGCGGGCTCGTCGGTGGACTCGTCGGTGGACTCGTGGGAGGACTGGTCGGCGGGGTGGTGGGCGGCATCAACGTCGGGTACGTGCGGGTCGTCGTGACCCCCGTCGCTACCTGCCCGCCTGCCGGGCTGAAGCCCGTTGCCCAGGACGGAGATGTGACCAGCAGAGCGGCCACACCGGCGCCGGTAAGGGCGAGCGCCAGACGAATGATTGGACGTTTCACGAGACCCCCGTTTCGATACGGCATGGTGTGCTGAGGACTGACATCTGACTTCTAGCAACCTCTGAGGTATCGCTGGATGGTGAAACCGCGGCCTTCACCCGATGGTGCATTCGCCCGTCTGCATGCGTGGGGGCTGGACTCCGGCGCTCGCCACTCTCACGGGTGACCCGGTTTGCAATGACCGATGCGCGGGCGAGTAGGCTGCGCCGGCTAGGGGTCGCCGTCTTGCCGAAGACCGACTTCAGATGGTCCTGCACCGTGCTCTCGGACAGTTCGATGCTGCGGGCGACGTGCGGGTGTCGCTGCCGGCGGCGAGGTGGCGCGGCAGGAATTCCTGCTCGCGGTCACTGAGCCCGTACGCTCGCGCGAAGATCGACAACCGGTCGGCCGGCGAGCTGTGCTCAATGGACACAGCGACAGTGTGGTCGGTGCCGACAATCGCCGCCCGCAGCGTGAGCCAGCGGCCGTCGGTCAGGTGAACCCTCGCACTGGGTGGGTGGGCGTCCACACCGGCCTGGTTCGCCAGCAGTTGGGCGCCCACGTTGTAAGCGGCGGCCGGGATCGGTTCGCCCGCGGTCGGCACCAGGACGCGCAGGTACTCACCCGTGGACGGAGTCTGGCCGAGCACGTGCAGGTCGGCCGAGAGGAGGAGTACGACCGGCCCGGAGCGCACTGACGGCTGCGCGGCCGTCGCGAACGTGTCAGCCTGAGCGCGTCGGAGCGCGGATGTCACCGGCCCGACCACCGAAGCCAGGAAGCGCGCCTCGGCCCCGCTGAACTCGGCTGCGTACGCGGGTATGGGTCTCGTCCGAGTCCGCGCCGGCGCTGGCCGGTGTACCGCAGACCCGGCTCCTCACAACGATCGAGCGGGCCTCGACGTCTGTCGAAATGTGTTCAGTGACCACGACCCGCGCCGACCGTTCACCGGCCGACCATCGACCAGTAGCCGCGACACCGTGGACCGGTCGCCGTGGTGCGTGCTCCCGAGCGCGGCCACGGCGACCGCCCGGCGGCTGCTTCACTCGCTGGGACCGGCGGACGAAAGAGGTTGACCGTGCTGAGGTTACCGCCGTCGATCTTCACCGGATTGCCGCCCTTGTACAGGAAGTGCAGGCTCAGCCCGAACTGACGCGACCCCCCGCAACTCGACGAGATCGACGCGACGATGTGGTACGTGATCGGAAGATGACGCACCAGCGTGGGGATGTTGCAGTCCCCGCCGAGCTCCTGCCCGAGGGCCGTGCCGTTGGTCCGGATTGCCTTGCAGGGCGTCCCGTCCGGCTTGAGCTGGTCTAGCTCCAGATAGGACTGGACCTCTGCGTTGTCGTCCCCGTGGCCGCGCTGGTCGGGTCGGCAGGCGGGGCTCCCGGCCGGGCACGAGCTGACCTGGAACGTCCCGACGACATCGACGTTGGTCGCATCATGTCCCACCGTCCAGAGGTCGCGCGGCCGGCTTCCGAACAGATCCTGCCGCCACCCACTGGCCCCGCCGACGTACCGGCACGTGGGGGCCGAGTTCGACGCGTCGCAGCCGTTGTACGTCCACGCGTGTGCCTCACTCTCGTTGGCCGGGCTGATTTTCAGCCACGTACCCACCGAGGTGTCGGGCATCGCGGGCTTGACCACGGTCATGGTGTAGCTCGTGCCGCCGCCGCCTCGCTCGCCCGCACCTGGAGCGAGCACTGGTAGATACCTGTCACCTGCGCGCTGACCAGCATCGAGACCGACCATTGCAGCGGGCCCAGACCCTGGTAGTCGGTACCCGCACTTGTGGTCAACTCGTTGCCCTCGGGGAAGTCATCGCTCGACAGTTTTTCTTCGGTGTAGATCTCGCCATCGACCAACATGTCAGCTCCATTCCTCGGTTTCCCACTCATCGAGGCCGAGGTTAGGATCGGCGGCCTACGCGCGGCATCGGGAGGCGTTACCTAGATTCCCTCCGGTCGACCCCTACTTTCCGGGCCACGCAAGCGATGGCACGGATTGGCACATAGATGCTGACATAGATGCTGATATATGGTCGGTCGAGACGCACCCACGCGGCGGACCGGAGCAACTTGTGTTAAGACTCTTAACAGTTGACCCGTGCCGGCCGCCGGCCCGTTGACAGTCCGTTGTGGACGGTCAGGCGCCGGCCAGGATCTCGTCGAGCTTCTCGTAACCCTCGATCTCGCCCGTGTCCATGCCGCTGGCCAGGATCGCGTCGCGGTCCTTCATGTTGTCGACGACCGACAGCGTCGTCACCCGGGTCCGGCCGTCGCCGAGATCGTCGAACGTCACCGTCTCCAGGGCGACACCGTCGGGGGCCCCCTCCCAGGTGAACGTCTGGACCAGGCGCTGGGCCGCGTCGTGTGTGTCGTCATGATGTGCGTCCTTTCGCTCTCGAGCTCTTCGGCTGGTCGTCCAGCTCGGCCAGCACCTCGTCCAACCGGCGGTATCGCTCCTCCGCCTGCTCGCGGTAACGGTCGATCCACCTCGTCATCAGGTCGAAAACCTCGGCGATCAGGTGGCACGGCCGGCGCTGGGCGTCCTGGCTCCGCGACACCAGTCCCGCGTCCTCCAGCACCTTGAGATGTTTGGAGATCGCCTGGAACGTGACCGCGTACCGCTGCGCCAGCTGCCCGACAGTCGCGTCGCCCACGCTGAGCCGGGCGACGATGTCGCGACGGGTCGGGTCGGCCAGCGCGGCGAAGATCCGCGACAGCCGGTCTTCCTCGAGCACCGACCCACCCCTGTTCACCGTGTGAACGCCGGGGCACCCTGCAAACGCTTGACCACACCCGCGGGCGCCGCACTGAGAGTCAGCGGCCGCCGAAACGTTCGCGGACCGCGCTTGCGGATCTTGCCGCTTGCCGTACGCGGCAGGTCGTCGACGACGACCGTGGACTTGGGATCTTGTAGCGGGCGAGCGGCCGTCGAGGTGTCTCGCGATGACCTCGCTGCGTGACTGTTTCCCCGGGGGCGGCAATCACGACGGCGAGGCCGACCTCGCCCCAGCGCTCGTCGGTACGCCGATGACCGCGACCGAAGCGACCTGCGGCAGTTCCATGATGACGCCGTTCGACCTCGGCCGAGTAAACGTTCTCACCGCCGGAGATGAACATGTCCTTGGCGCGGTCGGCGACGGTGAGGAAGCCTTGCTGTCGCGACAGCCGAGATCGCCCGAGCGAAACCACCCGTCCGGCCATCGCTTCAGCGCTCGCCTCGGGCAGATTCCAGTAGCCGGCGATCACGTTGGGTCCGCGACCAGGATCTCGCCGATCTCGCCCGGCGGCAGATCTTCCCGTCCGTCATCGACGATACGCATGTCGGTGAAGAAGTGCGGCAGCCCGAGGTGCTGGACCGGATCGCGGGAATGCCGCGGCGACAGCGACGTGGTGCCCCGGCGACGTCTCCGTCATGCCGTATCCGGACGAGAACGCCAGTCCGCGAGCCTCGTAGGCCTCGGCAACGCGGCCCGGTACGGCCGAGCCGCCGCACGTCAGCTTGGTCAGCGAGCTGAGGTCCGTGGTCGCCCAGTTCGGATGCTCGGCCATCATCTGGAAGGTCGTCGGAACGCCGCTGAGCGGCGTGACCCGGTGCTCCTCGATGGCGGCGAGTGCCGCTGCGGGTTCAAACTTCGCCTGCAGCACCAGGTGCCGCCCTTGAGGAGCGTCGGCAGGGCGCCCATGCCGAGTGACGCGACGTGGAACAGCGGCGAGACCATGAGTGCGACCTCGGTGCTGGTGACGTCGTAGTCGACCAGCACGTTGAAGGCGTTCCATGTGAGGTTGCCGTGGCTGAGCACGGCTCCCTTCGGCCGTCCGGTCGTTCCCGACGTGTAAAGGATCACGGCCGGATCATCGAGCGACACGGGACATCCGGATGGTCGGCCGCCGCCGCCTACAGCAGATCCTCGTACCGCCGTACGCCTGTTCTCCGCCGGCCCCACGACGATCCGCGGACCTCCGTCGCCGCCACCAGACCGGTCAGCTCCGCCCGTAGGATGAGCAGTGACACGCCCGAGTCGTGCAACGGTACGCCAGTTCGGCCGCAGCCAGTCGGACATTCAACGGTACGAATATCGCGCCGAGCTGCCGCGGCGAACAGCGTCTCCAGGAACTCGGGGCGTTGGGGCCGAGATACGCCACCCGGTCGCCGGGCGCGATTCCAGCCCCGACAGGCGTTCGCGAGCCGATCGATCCGCTCGGCGAGCGCGGCGTAGGTCAGTCGGGTCTCGCCGCTCACGATCGCGACGGCGTCGGCCGATTTCACCCGCCGGCGGTGAATCCAGGAGCCGATACCCGAGTTTTCCATCGGCGCCTACGCCAGGCCGAGGAGGCGGACGGCGTTGTGTTTGAGATCTTGGGTCGCACTCTCGGCCGGGATCGGCAGCTTGTCGAACGCGGCCAGCCACTTCTCCGGCGTGATGAGCGGGAAATCGGTCGCGAACAGGACCCGGTCCTGAGCGCCCGCCCGCGAGCCTACGAGGATTCGGGGAAGTACTTGGGTGACCAGCCCGACAGGTCGATCCACACGTTCGACTTGTGCTGGGCGATCGAGTTGGCCTCGTCCTGCCAGGGCACCGAAGGGTGGGCGAAGACGACGTTCAGGCTCGGGTGCTCGGCCGCCACGGCGTCGAGCAGCAACGGGTTGGAATACGCCAACTTCAGCCCGCCACCGCCCGGCAACCCGGCACCGATACCGTTCTGTCCAGTGTGGAACAGCGCGGGCACGCCGAGCTGCGCGATCGCCGCCCATAGGGGTGTGAAGTCGGGCGCACTCGGGTCGAAGCCCTGCAGGCTCGGGTGGAACTTGAAGCCCCGTACCCCTGATCCCGACCAGTCGCCGCGCGTTCTCGACGGCGGCTGGGCCGGTCAGGGGTCGACCGAGCCGAACGGGATGAGCACGTCGGCGTGGCGGGCCCCGGCACGGCGATCTCCTCGCTGGACAGCGCTGGTGGCGAGGGCGGTCACGGCGTCGACAGTGAACACCACCGCCGCCATCCCCCGCCGGCGGTAGTCGTCGGCGATCGAGTCGAGCGATGGCGTCCGCTCGCCCGCTTTGAAGTACGCGGCCGACGCCTCCATGAGCACCGGTGGCAACGACAGCCGGCCGGCGTCATCGATCTCGATGTGGACATGGGTGTCGATCGCCGCGATCACGTCGAGGTCGATCGCCGGCTCGTAGCGCACGGTCGGCATCAGGCCTCCGATTCCGCATCAGGATCATCAAGTTTCCTGACTATAGTTGACTTCCGGGGCGACGTTACGACGGGTAGACCGTCGGGCCCACCTCACTCTATGTAGGCCACCCGTCCGCCGCGCCGCCGGCTACCTCGAGGATCGGACCGGCGCCCGGTCCGGTCGTGACCTTCAGGGAGCCGGGCAGGCCGGTGACGCGCACCGTGTTGTCCCGGTCGACGGCAATGCTCACCGACCGGCCGGCGATACGCAGTCCGGTCGCTTCGAGCGCACCCGCGGCCGCCAGGGGCCGGAGCCGGACCTCGCCGGCCGGCAGGTCGACGGCCAGACCGAGAGCGCCTGCAGGACGGCGACCGCTGCGGCCGCGGCCCAGGCCTGCGGGCGGCAGGCGCCGGGTACGGGACCGGGCCGGCCACGTCGGCGCGGCGCGTCGCCCGCCGTACAGCTCGGGCAGCCGGTAGTCGAATGCCTCCGCCGCGGAGAGCAGCCCGTCGATGAGCGGGCCGGCCGCGGTATCGGCCCCGGCCGCCGTCAGGCCGAGCAGAGCGATGGCGGTGTCGTGCGGCCAGACCGATCCACAGTGGTACGACAGCGGCTTGTAGCCCTCGTCCAGTGTGGACATCGTGCGCAGGCCGAAGCCGCCGGCCAGCGCGGGCGCCGCCGAGCAGCCGCGGCGACCTGGCGCCTCCTCGGCGGCTGAGCAGCATCCCGGTGCCGAGCAGGTGCCCGATGTTGCTGGTGAGCGCGTCCACCGGCCGCCCGTCGCCGTCGAGGGCCATGGCCGGGATACGGGCCGAGCGGTCCGTCGACCCAGAACCGGCTCGCGGAACCGCGTCCGCCAGTCGCGCCGCGCTACGAGTCGCCAGCGGTCCGCTCCGGGCCGGCCGAACGCGTCGAGCAGGTCGGCCGCGTCGCAGCGCCGCCCGTGGGCGTACGCCTGCACCTCGCAGAGCGCGATCGGGGACGGCGCCAGGCGCTCCGTCGTGGAACCGGACCGCGTTGAACGAGTCCTTCCAGCCCTGGTTGGCCAGCCCGCGTCCGCTGTGGTCGATGTACTCGATGAATCCGTCCCCGTCCGCGTCGCCGTACGTCGCGAGCCAGCCGAGCGCCGCGCTCGAGGTGCGGCAGCAGCTGCTCGACCTCCGGGTCGGCAGGCCCCAGCGCCAGGCGTCGGCAGCAGGCTGATCCAAGCGGGGTGGCGTCGACGCGTGCCGTAGTAGCAGCGGCGGCCGCGAGCTGGCCGTCGCCGACGCGCACGTGGCGGCATCGCGGCGCAGCTCGTGCATGATCTTCCCCGGCGCCTCGCCGGCGCCGGGTCCACCGCGCGCCCCTGGCGCCGGGCCAGCGCGCGCAGCGTGCCGGCGGCGAGCTCGGTGCCGAGCGGCAGAAGCATGCGGGCCGCCCAGATGCTGTCGCGGCCGAACAGGGTCAGGAACCACGGCGCGCCGGCCCCGACGAAAGTACTCTCGCGACCGGGGTCGGCCCCGGCCTCGACCAGCCGGAGACTCTCCAGGTCGTCCAGCGAACGGGCGAGCAGCCGGGCCAGTCGTGGGTCGTCGCCGCGCACCGTCGGGCGGGCCCATTCAACCGGGCCGGCGGGCGCGGCGAGCACCGGCCGGCGCTCACCGACCACGACCCGCCAGGTGAGTACGGTGCGCTCCCCTGGCGCCAACCACACCAACCAGCGCAGCCCGTCGGGCCGGGTCATCGATTCGGCGCCGGCGCCACTCGCCTCGACGGTGATCCCGTCGCTCTCCCACCGCAGCTCGGCCGGGCGGGGTTGGACCGGGAGTTCGGGCCGCGACCGGCCCAGCCGGGCGAGCTCCAGCGGCGTGAGGTCGCACCGCAGCTCGATCGTGACCCAGGCCCGCACCGGCCGGGTGGCGACCGACGCGATCCGGATCTCCTCGTGCATCCCGTCCGGGGTCAGCTGGCGAACGCGGTCGAGCCTGATCGTGGGGTCGTTGATGGGGTCGCCGAAGCCGTGCGCGATCGACACGAACCGGGTCCGCCCGGGTCCCTCGGGCAGCACCGTCAACGGGTGCGGCTCGACTCCGCCAAAGCGCAGCCGCACCTCGGTCAGCGCCCGGACATCGGAGACGAACAGCCCGTCCATCCCGCTCGCGCGGATCTGACCGTCGGGCCGGCTCAGTGCCGCGGCCGGCGCCTGCACGGTCACGATGAGGTCGTTGACCGGGGGCGGCAGGTCCGCGTAAGGCCGATCCGTCGGCGGCCGGTCCGCGTACGGCTGATCCACAGTGGACGCATCAGTCTGATTATCCGTCAAATCGGACACTCCCTTGACAAGTCCCGGGCCGAGGTCGAAAGTTCGAAACATCCTAGCAACTTGAACGATCCAATCATGACGCACAACGTTTGGATCGTTCAACCATTACAGGTGGGACGATGGCGGCGAGCGTTACGATTGCCACGGTGGCGCGGCACGCCAACGTCTCGCGACAGACAGTGTCCAACGTGCTCAACGCACCTGACCTGGTCCGGGCCGAGACCCGGGCGCGAGTGCTGGCCGCGATCGAAGAGCTGGGCTACCGGACCAACTTCGCGGCGCGCCAGATGCGGACCGGCCGCTCCAAACTCATCGCAGTCCGCATCGACCCGGTCCGTGACGGTGTCGAGCCGTCCGTCCTCGACCGGTTCCTGCATGGGCTGACGGAGGCCGCGGAGTCGGCCGACTATCGGATCATGCTGTACACGGCGACCGACGACCGCAGCGAGATATCGACGTACGAGGAGCTGCTTGCCTCGTACGCGCTGGACGCCTTCGTCCTCAACCATACCCACCACGGCGACGCCCGCACCGCTTGGCTCGCCCAGGCCGGCGTCCCGTTCACCACGTTCGGCCGGCCGTGGGGCGGCGTCGACAAGCACCCATGGGTGGACGTTGACGGAGCCGCGGGCACCGCGGCCGCGACGCGGCACCTGCTGGCGCAGGGCCACCGGCGGATCGGATTCCTGGGCTGGCCGAAGGGATCCGGTGTCGGTGACGACCGTCAGCACGGCTGGACGACCGCGATGCGGGCAGCTGGTTGTGACGTGGCCCGGCTCGATCGGCACACAGTGGACGGTATCGCCGAAGGCGAGAAGGTCGCCATGGAGCTGATGCGCACCAGCAAGCCCCCGACGGCGCTCGTGTGCGCCAGCGACCAGCTGGCGCTCGGTGCCCGCCGGGCGGCGGATATTCCGATCATCGGATTCGACGACAGTCCGATGGCGCAGGCCGCCGGACTGTCCAGCGTCCGGCAACCCCTGGGCGAGGCAGCGGCCGAGTGCGTGCAGCTGCTCACCGCTTTGCTCGACAAGGCACCTGGCTCGACCCCCCGCTATGTCCTGCTCGAACCCAACCTGATCATCCGTTGAGGATGACCGACCCCATCGATGGTGACCCCGCCAAGGAGGTCCGACATGGTAGGGCCGCTCACCCGCCTGCGGGCGGCTCTCGTTGCGAGCAGCGCTACTTCGTCCGCGAGGCCAACGAGGGCGGGTCAAAGGGCTGAGCGCGAGCGATGACTGCGCGGGCGGGTGGAGGTCCATCCAGGTAGCCTCAGACCAGCTGGCCGCAGGGAAGGACGATTCGGCGTGACGTACATTGACGTGCCTGGAGCCCACCTCTACTACGAACGGCGGGGCACGGGACCGCTCCTGCTGCTGATCGGCTCGCCGATGGACAGCACCGGCTTCACCGCTCTCGCGGACGAGATGGTGGGCGGCTACACGGTCGTCACCTACGACCCGCGCGGGCTCGGCAACAGCAGCCGCGAGGACACCACTGGGGACGTCCCGCCTGAGCAGCAGGCCGACGACGTACGCCGCCTTATCTCGAACCTGGACGCCGGACCGGCGCAGATCTTCGGTAGCAGCGGTGGCGCGGTCGTCGGTCTCGCGCTCGTGGCCGCGGATGCTGATGCCGTGAGGACCTTGGTGGCCCACGAGCCGCCGGTCGTGCAGCTGCTGCCCGATCACGAGAACGTCCGCGCCCAGCTCGACAACGTCTACGAGACGTTTCGCGCCGATGGGGCGGGGGCGGCGATGCAGAAGTTCATGGCGTACGCCGGCTTCGCCAACCCGTCCGCGCCCGACGCCGCCGGGCCGAGCCGGCCACCCTCGCCGGAGCAGATCGCCCGGATGCAGGCCAGCACCGAGGTATTCCTGGCTCATCTGATCCGGCCGACCACCCGCTATCGCCCGGATATCGACGCGCTACGGTCGGCCAGCACCCGGATCGTGGTGGCGGGCGGCTCGACCTCGACGGGGCAGCTGGCCCAACGCAGCGGCGTCGCGCTCGCCGAACAGCTCGGGACGAGCGTGGTCGACTTCCCGGGTGACCACGGCGGGTTCCTCGGTCACCCCAAGGAGTTCGCCCGCGTCCTCACGAGCGTGCTCACCGCAGCCAGCTGAGCCCGCGGTATAGCCGCCATCCACAGTCTCAGCACAGTCTGCTGAGGACTGCTGCTCAGGCGGCCGGGTCACCGTGGAGCGGTCCCAGGGTGGGGCAGGCCGTAGGCACCGAGGAGTTCAGATGACTAACAACAGGGATGACCAAAGGAAGGTCCGACGCCGGCGGGTAGGCTGGGCGATCGGGCTCGTGACCGCCGGGGCTCTGGGCGCCGGAGTGGTCGCACTGACCGCTCCCGCGTGGGCTGACCCATCGACCAGCCCGTCGCCTACCACGTCCGGCGCGCCGACACATCCGGACGCGGACCATCCGGGTGGCAGCGGCCAGCGCCCTGACGAGACGCTGCTCACCGGCGCGGACGCGGAGAAGGCCAAGGCGGCCGCGCTCGCCGCCGTGCCGGGTGGCACCGTCGACCGGGTTGAGACGGACGCGGACGGTGCCGTCTACGAGGCTCACATGACGAAGTCGGATGGTACGAAGGTCACCGTCAAATTCGACCAGGCCTTCAAGGTCACGGCGGTCCAGGACGGCATGGGGTCGCACAAATAGGCGCACCCGCGGGCGGGCGGCCGGCTGACTGTGGTTGGGCCGCCGCCCGCTGACTACTGACCCGTACGGCCGTCGACGCACTCGCGCAGCAGATCGGCGTGCCCGCAGTGCCGCGCGTACTCCTCGATCATGTGGATGAGAATGTCGCGGACGCTCACGTTCTCGTCGTGTGGTGTGGTCACCATGGCGTCGAGGTCCTGGCCCTGGTCCAGCCAGGCCTCAGCGGCCGCGATCTCCTCGCGCCACGCGCCGAACGCGTCCTGGACCACGGCCGGGTCTGCGACCGCACCATTGAAGTCGAGGTCGTGGTCTTCCGCCGACCAGAACAGTCGGGGCACATCCCGGTGGCCCTGCAGGGTCCGGTAGAACCAGTTGTGTTCCACCCGCGCCATGTGCCGGATCAGGCCGAGCAGACTCATCGTGGAGGGCGGCACCGAACGGGTGGCGAGCTGCTCCGGCGTGAGGTCGTCGCACTTCATGCCGAGCGTGAGCCGGTAGTTGGACAGGTACTCGCGGATCGTCGCGAACTCGCCCACCGGGTTGCCCATCAGGCGGGGGTCGTCGTCCGGCCGCGCCCACATTCCGTCATAGCCGACCACATGTTCGTTCGTCATTGCCCCACCCTCCCTGATCGGGTGGGCCAGGGGCAACCCGGATACCGGCGCTCAGCCCGGCTTGAGGGTGGTCGCCCACCAGCCGAAGGCGGCGATCAGAACCCTCGCCCGGAGCCAAACCGCGAACAGAGCCGGGGGCCGGCGGGCGGTAGTGACCGGCAGAAGTTCCACAGTGGACGATGAATCCGGATACCGGTGCCAGGAATCGGCCAGCGCGGCCTCCAGCTCATCCCGGCGCAGACCGAGGACGGGGGGCAACTCAAGTCCGGTGCGGCTGAGCTGAGCGCCGCGAGGCCGGGGCGACCCTTGCGCTTCTATACGCCGCCGCGCATCCCGACCGTGTCGGCCGCCTCGTCCTGGTCACGCCCAGCCCGCGCCCGGTCGGGCTGGAGATCGCCGACGGCGATCGCCGGGAGGTCGCACAGCGGCGCCGCGGCGAGTCGTGGTTCCCGGCGGCGTAGCCCACGTTCGAACGGGTCTGGTCGGGCGATGCCACGGAAGCCGACTGGGACGCGATCACACCCTTCACGTGGGGCCGGTCGGACGACGCCATCCGGGCCCAGGTCGACCGCCAGAGGCGGCCGCACAACGCGGACGCCGCGAACGTCTATTACTCGGCCGGCGCCTTCGACCCGGCCGAGGTCAGATCGGGCGTGGCCCGCTTTGCGTCGCCGATTCTGCTCCTCGCCGGTGAGCACGACGTGGCGTTGCCACCCAAGCGCGTGACCGAGGACGCCGGCCTCTTCCCGCGGGCCGCCTTGGCCGTGCAGCCCAGGGCCGGCACTATCCATGGCTGGACGACGCGGACTGGTTCTCCTCAACGGTGGCCCGGTTCACCGGCTGACCCCGCTCTCGATGAGCCGCTTGAGGTTCTGGTAGCTGACCGGCGCCCCCTTGGCGGCCAGCCGGCGGACCAACGGCACCAGCGGTACGCCGACTCCGTGCCCCTCGAAGTCGAGCGTGAACTTGACCCGGAAGCGCGTGCCGCCGTCGAGCGGGCGTACCGCCTGCTCGGCTCGGCGAGCGAAGCCGACGACGCCGTGCAGGAGACGTGGCTGCGGCTGGCCCGCACGGAAATGGACGATGTCCGCAACCTGCGCGGGTGGCACACCACCGTGCTGGTCCGGGTCTGCATCGACCTACTGCGGGCCCGTACCGCCCGGCGCGAGGTCCCGCTGGAGACCGCCGTGGCACTGACCGGGCCGGATCCGGAGCAGGAGGCGGTGCTGGCCGAGTCGGTCGGGCTCGCCCTGCTGGTCGTGCTGGATCGCCTCGCCCCGGCCGAACGGGTGGCGTTTGTCCTGCACGACACGTTCGCGGTGCCGTTCGAAGAGATCGCGCCGATCCTGGGTCGCTCGGTGCCGGCGACCAAGATGCTGGCCAGCCGGGCCCGCCACCGGGTCCGGACCGGCGCGACGCCCGAGGCCGATCCGGCCCAGCGCCTGCGCCTGGTCGAGGCGTTCATGGCCGCGTCGCGGGCGGGCGACTTCGCCGCGCTGCTCGAGCTGCTCGACCCGGATGTGACCGTGCGGGCCGACGCCTACGCCGCGCCAGCCGGGACGGGCGTGGTGCGGGGCGCCGCGGAGGTTGGCCGGCAGGCGTTGGCGTTCTCGCGCCGGGCCGGGCACGCGCGGGTCGGCGTCGTCGACGAGGCGCCGGCGATCCTCGTCGAACCGCACAACCGGCTGGTCACGGTCATGCGGTTCACCACCGCGCACGACCGGATTGTCACGATCGAGATCATCGCCGACCCGCGGCGCCTGGCTACGATGGCCGGGTGACGCGACTGGTGCTGTGGGATATCGACGGTGCGTTGATCGATGCGTCCGGCTTCGGCTGGCGCGCCGTCGGCGCGCGCTCGGGTGTGGTCCAGTCGGTGGTCGCCGCCGTGCTGGGTGCTTAGGACTCCAACCGTTGGGGTCGCCATACTCGGCGAGCGGCGGGCGTGCGCTGCGCGCTGCCCGATCCTTGTCCTGGTATGTCACAGGCGCTGGCAATATTTGAGGAGCTCGAGCATGACGCCGGCCGCGGGGAGGCCTTAGTCAATATCGGTGCTCTCCATTTCCGGCAAGGGCGATACGACGAAGCGGTAACCCAAACCCAAGCCGCACTCGCGGCCTATGAGCGCGCTCATGATCCACCGGGTTGTGCCTTGGCGCTGCACAACCTGGGCGAGACGTACCAGGCCCTGGGAGAGCATGAACGAGCGATCGGGTTCTTTGACCGTGCGCCTATCGCCGACTCGGTCGCTTCGACGATGCATGCTCATGCTGGCGGCAGGCGACTGCGCTCTTCTTGGAGCTGAACCTTCCCCGGTCGCAGGAGGTCCAGCGCAAAGTGGACGAAATCGGGGATGAGGGAGATCGCTTGTCATGAGGCTTGGCTACTCAGATAAGCGGACCGTTGGCTACGCGCGTCGGCGCGGAGTTGGGGCTTGACCTCAACCGCGGCCACCGTCGGCTCGGGCAGGTGGACCACGACCCGGGCGCCGACCGCGCTGTCGGCGATCTCGACCCGCCCGCCGTGCCCGGTGACGATGTCGCGGGCGATGGCCAGGCCGAGACCAGCTCCCCGCGCAGCTGGTCCCGCGCCGCGTCGAGCCGGTTGAACCGGTCGAACACGCGCGTCCGGTCGGCGACCGCGATGCCCGGCCCCATCGTCGAGCACCTCCAGCTCGACCGAACCGGCCGATCGTGAAAGCGTGACTCGCACCTCGCTGTGGGCGAACCGGGCCGCGTTGGCGAGGATGTTGCGCAGCACCCGCTCCAGCTGGTCCTCGTCGTTCTGCACCTGTGCCTCCACAGTGGACATCATGTACCGCGGCCCGCTCCCGGCGAAGCGGCGATCGGCGATCTGCTCGGCGACGAGCGCGTCGAGGGTGACGATGCGACGGTTGACCGGCCGGCTGCGGTCCAGGCGGGCCAGCAACAGAAGATCATCGGTAAGGCGCCAGAGCCGCCCGGCCTCGGCCAGCGCGGCATTGATCGCCTCCGGCAGGTCGGCCCGGTCCGGATGGGACGCCGCGGCCTCCAGAGTGTGATCAGGTTGGCCAGCGATGAACGCAGCTCATCGGCGGCATCGTCCACAAAGGACCGGTATCGGCCCACGGCCTCCTCCAACCAGTCCAGCGTGCTGGAGCTGCTTGCCCCGACCGCGTTGCTCGCCCTCCGCTCGCCCGTTGCGCTCATCGCGCTGCCCACCCTGACCTGGCGGTTCCGGTCGGCCAACTCGAGCTACTGGGGCATCGGCTACCACTACGGCGCGGTGCTGATGCCGATCTCGGCCGTGTCCTCTGTAGACGGTGTCCCGGCCAAGCTGACTCGCATCGCGCTGGCCCTAGGTTGGCCGCTGCGCTCGCACTGTGCCCGATCCTGCCGCTGCGCGACCTGATGACCCCGCAATACTAGGCCTACGACGCTGGGCCGGAACGCGCTGTCCTGGCTGACATTCCGGACAATGCCACCCTCGCCGCGACCAACGCGGTCGCGCCCCCACTGACCGACCGCTGCACCGTTTACCTGTTTCCCGACCGTTGGTCACGGTGAGCCCGGTCGAGCCGGCCACGGTATAGGTCGGCGACATCGTGCTGTGTCAACGGCTGCAACGGCCACAGCAAGGTGTTCGGCATCTGCACGGCGGTGGACGGCATCGGGCGCCCCGCCTCGACGGCAAGCTCCGCTCCGGACGTACGGCATGACTCGACGCAGCCCGCAGGAGAAGAAGGCCCTCAGCCACGCCGCGAGCGTCAGGTGCTCGCCGCCGCGGCCACCGTCGACCTCGAGGTGGCCGAACGGGCCGATACGGCGCTGCGGTCGAAGAAGTCGATGTGGTTCACCAAACGCTGGCGTAAGTGGCCCGACGCGCCATTGGCCGGCATCGTCGAGGGGAGACTTCGCCGATGTGTGCAGGCGGGCATGATCGAACCGGCGGTCGCCCAGCGGCTGATCAACCGGGTCCGGCGGCGTCGCCCCTCTTGCTGAACGCACGTTACTCTGCGCTATCGACGCACCCGGCCGCATCTTCGGTGTTGGGCTCCTTTGCACTGAGCACCCGGACGCATCACGTACGGACAGTAGCGACGAGTACGTGTCGGGGATCAACAACGCTCCGTAATGCGTCCTGGTCACGTGGGTGATGCGTCACTGTGCTCACTGCAAAGGAAGAGGAACAGATACCGTGCCCGCCGGCCGACCCAGCACCCGATACTGACGCTCCGTAGTGAAACGCTACGTAATGACCGACGCCGCAGCCGCCGCCATGACGCGGACGGGTGGATAGTCTCCCGGCAATAGCATGCTGACCGTGCCAAGGGTGGAGGTCCCCATGGTCACTAGACTCACTGAGATTGTCGTCGATTGCCGTGACCCGGCCGCGCTGGCGTCGTTCTGGTCCGCCGTGCTCGGCTACCACGTCGTGCACGCGGACAACGAGCAGGTCGAGATCGCCGCCTGGGAGAACGAGCCCGCCGACTTGGCCCAGCAGGTGCGCCGCGCTCCCGGCGTACCGACGATCGTCTTCGTCGTCGTGCCCGAGGACAAGACGGTCAAGAACCGTCTGCATCTCGACGTGCGGCCCGTCGACGGCCCGTACGGGGATGAGCTGCAGCGACTGCTGGATCTGGGGGCCACGCAGGTGGACATCGGCCAGGGCTCGGTGCGGTGGACGGTGCTGGCCGACCCGGAGGGCAACGAGTTCTGTCTGCTCGGCCCGCTGCCGGGCGACGCATGACATGACCTTGTCCCCGGTCGTCGCGGAGTCCGGCCGCCGGCTGGTTGGGCTGGGCTGGGCTGGGCTGGGCTGGGCTGGGCTGGGCTGGGCTGGGCTGGGCTGGGCTGGGCTGGGCTGGGCTGGGCTGGGCTGGGCTGGGCTGGGCTGGGCTGGGCTGGGCTGGGCGATCTGGTCGTCGCGGGGTCGTTGGCGACCGGTGACTGTGTCCCGGCTCACCCCGTCTGCCGACCGCGCTGATCGCCTGGCGCGACGCCCGCCGAACGGTCGCCGGCGCGACGTAGCACTGGGCGGCCGAGCCGCGTCCACTGTAGACTAATGGGCCACGGGGCGGCGCCGGCCAGGTCACTCTGCCATGCTGGGCCGATGCAGAGCGTCTATGAAGCCGCCGATGGCTGGGAGGGTTTGCTGCGACTGGCCGAGGCCTGGCACACCCGGGTGATGGCCGACGAGGTGGTCAGCCACGCCTTCCACGGCGGAGCCCGCCCGGACCACACCGAGCGGCTGGCGGCCTACTGGGCCGAGGCCTTCGGCGGCCCGATCACCTACTCCGGCACGTACGGCGACGAGACATCGGTGGTGCGCCGGCACAGCGGCAACGGGGTCCACGAGGAGATGGACCATCGCGCCATCGCCTGCTTCGATCTGGCCCTCGACGACGTGGGTCTGACCGCGCAGCCGTTGCGGCAGGTGCTACACGACTACTTCGCCTGGGCGACGACCACAACGATGGCGCAATACCACGAGTCGGCCGACGACGTGCCCGATGGGCTGAGCATCCCGCACTGGTCCTGGGACGGGCTGACGAGCTGACGGTTCCCGCCCCCGCCGCGGTTCCCAGGTCGCACACTGGGCGTGGAAGGAGGCAGCCATGACCATGTGGACCACCGACGAGCTCAGCCGGATTGAGGACGCGGACGAGTTGCAGATATCGCCCCGCGGCCCCGACGGAGCGCTGCACGGCCCGGTGACGATCTGGGTCGTCCGCAGCGGCGACGATCTCTACGTACGGTCCTACCGCGGCCGGAACGGGCACTGGTACCGCAGTTCGCAGGCCCGCCACGAGGGCCACGTCCGCGCCGGTGGCGTTGACAGGGACGTCTCCTTCGTCGACGTGATCGACTCCGACACCATCGCCCTGATCGACACCGCCTACCGCTCCAAGTACCAGCGGTACGGACCGCAGTACATCGACCCGATGCTGGCCGCGCCGGCCCGCGCCACCACGATCAAGCTCGTCCCCCGCTGAGCCGGGGCGGGAGACTAGCGCCGGCGGACAGGCCAAGGCCGATCGCAACACCGAGCAGAACCACGAAGACCAGCCTCGCCGTGCACCCGCCACCCGGCTTGCCCGGCCGGTACGGCGATCGCGACCAGCACGACAACGCCGGCGATCACGGGCAGGGTGACCAGACCGGTTACCTCGCCCGACCGCTGGAACACCCGCCGGGCCTGGAAGGCGACCAGCATCAGGGTGAGATCGACCGGCGCCGCGAGGCTGAGCAGCGCGCGGGCCATCAACGCCAGGAACCGCCGTCGCCCACCAGCCTCGGTACCATGGCGGGGCTCACGGTTCTGCACTGCGACAAGAATTTACGAGCTGATCGCCGAGGTGACCGGGCAACCGCTGTCTCGCCTGTCCTGACCCCACTCCGGTGTTGGTGCGATTTTCGTCCCCCGTTGACGGTGGGGCACCTGAGTGCGGAGCCAGCTGGGGGGCTCCAGCTCGCCCCTCGAGCTGACGCGCCTCTGGAACGGACGACGCAATCGCGGCCTCGGTCAGCGCCGGGCTGCGCGCCAGTAGGTTGAACCTGAGCGCGTCATGACGGCGGGGGTGGTGATGGCGAGTCACAGAAGGCTCATCGCGTATCTCGCCGTTCAGGGCGTAGCGGCGGCCGGCTCCTTTCTCCTGCCCATCACCGCAGGCGGGGCCATCCGCATGTTGATCGCGGCCGCGGGCGTGGTCGTGCTCATCTCGGCGGTACTGAGGTGTCATCCCAAGCGCCGGGGCGGGTGGTGGCTGGTTGCCCTGAGCGGTGCGTCGGGATCTGCCATCGCGATCGCCGTCACGGTCCGGTACGGGCTGGGGCATGGCGAGCGGATAGACCGGGTCTCCCAGTTCGTGATGGTCATCCTGGCACTGTTCGGGCTGGCGGCTGGGCTGGCGGTGCTCGGCTGGCGGACAGCGGGCCGGCGCGGCTGGGACGCGTTGGATGCGTCGATGACCGCTCTTGGAGCGTTTCTGGTCGCCTGGGAGCTCTATATCGACCCGATGCTGGCGCGCAGCCATTCGGCTTCCTCGACGTTGATTACCATTGCCGTTCCCGCCGCCTCCCTCCTCGTATTCGCCCTCGCGGTGAAGCTGGCGTTCGGCGGTGCCCTGTCAACGTGGTCGGGCCGGATGCTCTTGCTCGCGACTGTGGCTTCGCTCTGTACAACGGCCTTTGTGTACTTTCAACTGATCACGACGTTGGCGATTCCGATCGGTCTGGCGATCGTCGCCGCCTGGTTGGCTTACGCCATCCTGCTGGGCGGCGCCGGCCTCGCTGTCGACTTTCCTGAACGTCGTCGGAGGCCCTCGCCGACCCACGCCGGACCTCCCGCGCTGGCGTCTGGTGTTGTTCGCTTTGCTAGCGCTGTTGGCCCCCCTCGACGTCGCGCTCGACGTCGTGCACGCCGGCGGGGCGCCACCGCAAGTCGTCGCGGTGCTGGTTCCACCCATAGGTGGGATGCTGATCCTGTTGCTCCTGGTGGCCCGGTTGGCGATGATCGCGCGGGTGGCCGAGACCCGGGCGGACGAGCTGTCCGGTCAATCGGATTCACTCGCTCGAGCGATAACAGAGCAGGACGAGCTGCAGCGGGAGCTGACGTATCGGGCACTGCATGATCCGCTGACGGGTGTCGCCAACCGGTACGTCCTGACCGACCGCATGGACCAGTTGTCCAGGAGTCCGACCAGTCGGGGGCAGGCGCTGATGATGCTGGACCTGGACGGCTTCAAGGATGTCAATGACACGTTTGGGCACCCGGTCGGGGACCAGGTTCTGATTGATGCGGCGCAGCGGCTGGTCAGCTCGATTCCGGCGGAGGCGGTGCTGGTGCGCTTCGGCGGCGACGAGTTCGGAGTTCTGTTGGAGAACACGCCGGGAGACGAAGCCCGGCGGGTGGCGGAAGCCATCGTGCAGGCGTTGCGGTGCCCGTTCTTCGTGTCGGGCCAGGAGCTGCTCCTTTCCGCCAGCCTTGGTCTGATGGTCTCCGAAACGGGTGTGCACCCGCCCAGCGCCGCCGAAGGCCTTCGTGACGTTGATCAGGCGCTCTACGCGGCCAAGGCGGCCGGCCGCAACCGGGTGGCTGAGTTCTACCCGAAGCTGCTCGACGAGCGACTGCATCTGGCCCGTATGACGACAAGGTTGCGTCAGGCCGTCTCGCGGAAGGAACTCACGCTGCACTATCAGCCGATCGTCGCGCTGGACGATGGTCGCATCGTCGGGGTCGAGGCTCTGGCCCGCTGGCCGCAAGCGGGAGGGGAGATGGTGCCGCCGTCCGAATTCATCCCCGTCGCCGAGCAAGCAGGGCTCATCAGCGATATCGGCACGTGGGTACTCCAGCAGGCGTGCCGTGACGCCGGCCCCTGGTTTGTCAACTACGGCATCACCATTGGCGTGAACGTCTCCGGTCGGCAGCTTGATAACCCCGCCTTCGCCGACCTTGTTCTCGAGACTCTCGCCGACATTGGCGTCCCCGGTTCGGCGCTCGTTCTCGAACTTACCGAGAGCAGCCTGATCGAGAACACAGCTGATCCGGCGGTGCGGGCCCAGCTGGCTCGCCTGCGCGAGCAGGGAGTGCGGGTCGCCATCGACGATTTCGGCACGGGCTACTCGTCGCTGTCCTATATCACCCGTCTCCCGATCGACCTCGTGAAAATCGACAGCTCTTTCACGCCCAGCCCGGTCGGCTCGACCGTCCCCCACCAGCCGTGGACGGTCGTCCGCGCAATCCTCCAACTGATCTCAAGCCTCACGCTCTCCGCAGTCGCGGAGGGGATCGAGACCCGCGAGCAGGCCGACATACTGCGAGAGCTGAAGTGCACGTACGGGCAGGGATACTACTTTTCCCCGCCCGTACCAGCCGACCGGATCGTTGACCTTGTGCGCCGCAGGGCGCAAGCCTCCTCAATGGACGAACGGTGTTTGTGAAGGTTCCTGGCCCCCGCGCGGCCGCACATGGCCGATCTCGTCACCCAGACCCATGAGTCGTCGTCGATGGCCCAGCTCGATGGGTCGGA
The DNA here is from genome assembly GCA_963803345.1 of uncultured Actinomycetota bacterium. GTDB lineage: Bacteria > Actinomycetota > Actinomycetes > Mycobacteriales > Micromonosporaceae > CAWDLX01. Next base: position 34,933 of record CAWDLX010000017.1, on the reverse strand, counting down.
CATCGTCTACGTCGCCCCGGTCGCGGTGCCCAAGATCATCGCACTGCGGGTCTCGATCGGCACACGCTTCCCAGCCTTGCCGACCTCGCAGGGCAAGGTGCTGCTGGCCGACATCGAGAAGGAGCTGATGACCGTACGGGCCCAGGGCTGGGCGCTGGCCGACGAGGAGCTCGCACCCGGGGTCCGCTCCGTCGCGGTGCCGGTCCGTGACGGCACCGGCCGGGTGCGCGCCGCGATGAACGTGACCGTCCATGCGGCGGAGACGAGCGTCGATACGCTGGTCAGCCGCCATCTGCCGCGTCTGTTGCGCACGGCAGGTGCGGTCAGCGCGGACTGGACACTGTGGATGTCGCGGCCGCACATCGAGATCCCGCCCGGGCAGGCCGCTTGACAACGGCGACACCCGCCGACGAGTCTGGCGGACAAGTGTCCGTATGGTGGCGGCAGCCGTAACCCAGCGCGGCGCAGGCGAAGGATGGATCCATGACGACAGGCCAGAACGGCCCCCTCGCCGGCATCGTGGTCGCCGACTTCTCCCGGGTGCTAGCCGGGCCGTACTGCACGATGCTGCTGGCCGACCTCGGCGCCGATGTCATCAAAGTGGAGGGGCCGGCCGGTGACGACACCCGGCACTGGGTTCCGCCCCGGCGCGCAGACACCGGTACGTACTACCTCTCCATCAACCGGAACAAGCGCTCGATCGTGCTGGACTTCGCCGATGCCGACGACCTCGCCGTGGCGCACGCACTCAGCGCCCGGGCCGACGTTTTCATTCAGAACTTCAAGCCGGGCGGCCTGCACCGGTTCGGCCTCGACTACGAGTCCGTCCGCGCGCGGCGCTCCAACGTCATCTACTGCTCGATCAGCGGGTTCGGCACCGGCGCCGGGGCCTACCTGCCCGGCTACGACCTGCTCGCCCAAGCCGTCTCCGGGCTGATGAGCCTGACCGGGTCACCCGACGGTCCGCCGTACCGGGCCGGCGTCGCCGTCTTCGACGTGATGACCGGCCTGCACTCGGCGATCGGCATCCTGGCCGCCCTGCATCACCGCGACGCGGCCGGCGAAGGGCAGCTGGTCGAGACCAACCTGCTGTCGACCGCGCTCTCGGCGTTGGTCAACCAGACCTCGGCCTACGTAGCCGGTGGCGTCGTACCGACCCGGATGGGCAATGCCCACCTGTCGCTGTTCCCGTACGAGCCGCTGCCGACCGGCGACGGCGACCTCATCGTCATCGCCGGCAACGACGCCCAGTTCCGCAAACTCGCCGCACTGCTCGGCATCGAGGCCGTCGCCGACGACGCACGGTTCGCCACGGTCGAGCAACGCAACGCCCACCGGGAGGAGTTGCGCCCCATCCTGCTCGAGCGGCTGGCCACCGGGTCGGCCCAGGAGTGGTTCGAGGTGCTGAGCGAGGCCGGCATCCCCTGTGGACCGATCAACGACGTCCGGGGTGGGATCGACCTGGCGACCAAGCTGGGCTTGGAGCCTGTCGCCATGGCTGGAGACGTTCCGACCGTACGTCATCCGATCCGTTTCTCGGCCACTTCCCCGCGCTACGCCCTCGCGCCGCCCGGGTTAGGGGAGCATGGTGACGAGATCCGGGCGTGGCTGAACCCCCGCCACGCGCGGGCTGAGCGAGGAGACGTACATGCTGCAGTACCCGACGTCCCTGGGTGTGTCCACAATCGACAAGATCTCGCTGTTCGGTGAGGACCTGTCGGCCGATCTCATTGGCAAGGTGAGCTTCGGCCATCTGGCCTACCGCCTCATCACGCTGCGCGAGCCGAGTCCGCAACAGAGCCGTGTTTTCGAAGCCGTCCTCGTGGCCCTAGCCGATCACGGCTTCACCCCGACCGCGATCGCCGCCCGGCTGACCTACCTCAGCGCACCCGATGCGATCCAGGGCGCCCTGGCCGCCGGTCTGCTCGGCGGCGGCTCCCGCTTCCTCGGCGTCAGCGAGGACACCGGAGCCTTCCTGGCCGACACGTTGGCGCGATCGGAGGCGCCACCGACCACCGAGGACGATTACGACGCGCTGGCCCGCAGCGCGTCGCCGCCCGCGGGCCGGCGGCGGGCTCGTCCCGGGGCTCGGGCACCACCTGCACAAGCACGGCGACCCGCGTACCCCGGTACTCATCGGGATCGCGCGGGAGGAAGGCCAGTACGGCGCGCACCTGGCTCTGTTCGAGGCGGTCGGACGGGTCGCGCCCGAGGTGCTCGGTCGCCCCCTTCCGCTCAATGGCGCCGGGCGTGTGGGGCGATGCTGGCCGACCTCGGTCTGCCGCTCGATGCTGCGCGGCGTGGTCCTGCTGGCCCGCTGCGCCGGGCTGCTCGGGCACCTCGCCGAAGAGATCCGCCGGCCGATAGCGGACGAGATCTTCCACCAGGTCGAGTCGCACGCCGTTTACGTCGACCCCGGCAGGTAGGACGACCGCGGGCAGTGGGCCGACGCTGGTCTGGACGCTGGAACGAGCCTGACCACACGCTGCATCAGAGGGCGCAGATAGGGCAGTCACCGCAATCAATAGAGGGAGGTCGACGTGGCCTGGGATTTCTCAACGGAGCCCGAGTTCCAGGAGAAGCTGGACTGGGTGGAGGAGTTCTGCCGGTCCGAGGTGGAGCCACTCGACCTCGCCTTCCCCGGCGCGGCGTACTCGCGCAACCCGAAGGCCAAGGCGCTGGCCGATCCGCTCAAGCAGCAGGTCAAGGACCGCGGGCTGTGAGCTGAGCGCACCCGGTCGAGCCGGAACGTCCGGATCTGATGGGTCTCATGGTCCCAGCCGGTGACGTACCACCGTCCAGAGTGGAGGACCAGGCCGTACGGGTCGAAGCCGCGCACGCTGTCCCGGCCGCGCCAGGCCGTGTAGGCCAGGGTCACCGTCCGGTGGCGACGGGCGGCGTCGGCCAACCCGAGAAGGGCCCGCGCGGCGGGCGCCGAGCCACGGCGGGCTGGGGCCGTAGTATCCATTGTGGATATTAGTGACGAGATGCGGCCGGCGAGCGCACTCGGCAGCACCCGTCGGACCTTGGCCGCCGCCGATGTCGCGCCGGGTGACCCGGCCGCGGTCGCCAGGGCCACCATCACCGCGACGGCCTCGTCATCGGTGAGCATGAGTGGCGGCAGCTTGAAGCCGGGCGCGAGGCGGTAGCCGCCATACCGACCGCGCTGGACCTCGACCGGGATACCCAGATCGACCAGGTGCGCGGCATACCGGCGTACGGTCCGCTCGTCCACATCGAGCCGCTCGGCCAGCGACGGCACGGTGTGCTGTCCGCCGGCCTGCAGCAGCTCCAGCAGCGCCAGCACACGGGCGGTGGGCCGGCTGGTCATCACCGCCGTCGCTGATCGGATGCCCGAGCGGGTGGGCCGACTGGTCTATGTGGACACCGGGCCGCTGCCCGATGGTGCGGCCAACGTGGACTTCGCCGGCCCCAAGGCCCAGGCCGACCAGGCGAAGCTGGTGGCGGCGAACGACGGCTGGCGCCTGCCACCACCGCCCTGGGCCGACCTGGCGTCCGGAGTGGATGGTGTCCTCGCCGAGGCTTGACGAAGCGGATCAGGGGATTCGGGCGACCGCTCCGTAGACGCCGACATCGGCCGGGTCGGGCAACGGCACGCCCGGCGTCGGGCGCCAGTGGCCGATCGGTACGACTCCCGGCTCCACCAGCTCGAGGCCGTCGAAGAAGCGGGTGAACTGGTCGCGGGGGCGCGGTCCGACCTTCTCGCCGGTGTTGGCGATCGCGGCCTTGAGCCGGGTCACGATGGCTCGGCGGCAGGTCGTCGAACGTCGCGTGGGACATGGCCAGGTAGCTGCCGGTCGGCAGCGCGTCGACGCAGCTGGGCGACGATCCCGTACGGGTCCTCGGCGTCGCCGATGAACTGCATGATCGCCATCAGCAGCAGGCCGACCGGTTGGGACAGGTCCAGGGTGGCGTGCAGTTCGCGGGTGGTCGAGGATGCGGCTCGGGGTCGCGCAGGTCGGCGTCGATGTAGGCGGTGGCGCCCTCGGGTGCGCTGGTCAGCAGCGCGCGGGCGTGGACCAGCACGAGCGGGTCGTTGTCGACGTAGACGATCCGCGACTCCGGGGCGATGGCCTGGGCGACCTCGTGGGTGTTGTTCGCGGTCGGCAGGCCGGTGCCGATGTCGAGGAACTGGCGGATGCCGGCCTCGCGGGCCAGGTGATGACCGCGCTTGCAGGAAGGCGCGGTTCTCGACCACGGCGTCGCGGATGGCCGGGGAACGCGGCGGCGATGGCGTCGCCGGATTCGCGGTCCGCGGCGAAGTTGTCCTTGCCGCCCAGCCAGTAGTTGTACCGGCGGGCCGGGTGGGCGACGGTCGTGTCGAGCCGTACGGGGAAGGGTACCTGTCCACGGTCTCTCCTCTGCGCGCTGCGAGCTGGGGAAGGGCGGGGGGGCACCCGCGGGCGCATCGATTATCACTCCCGGATGGATGCCGGCGCACCAAGGTCACCGGCGGTCAACACCGGACCCGATCTAACGGACATGTCGTGATTGTCACGTGTCGCGGATCCACCATTGTCCTGCCCTGACCCCGGGTGCGATCGTTCGCAGGGGACGGCGGCAGAGTGCGAACGCTCGCCGGAAGGCCCCGGGTACGGAATCGGAGGCGGGATGCGGTCGCTGTGGTGGCGTCGTTGGAGGGTCCGGGCGGTGCACTACGTCTGGGAGTGGGTGCGGCAGCACGGCGCGCTGACCGCTGAGCACCCCGGCCGGTACCGGTTCGCCCATTTCGGCCCCGGGTCTATGATCGCCTTCCCGCCGGGCGCGATGTTCGGCGAGACGGCCATTTCCATCGGCGACGCGACCCTCATCGGTGAGCGGGTGAGCCTGACCGTCGGCGTCGTACCCGGCCAGGACCTGTCCGGCTGGACCGTCCTGAGCATCGGCAGCCGCTGCTCAATCGGCCGGGGCAGCCTGCTCGTGGCGCACGAGTCAATCGAGATCGGCGACGACGTGTTTGTCGCCCCGTACGCCTATGTGACCGACCAGAACCACTCCTACACGGATCTGGACACGCCGATCGGCCGGCAGTGGCCACGCAATAGCCCCGTCGTCATCGGCGACAGCTTGCTGGATCGGCGCGGGCTGCGTCATCCTGCCCGGCACCCGGCTCGGGCGCCACGTTCGGTGGCCGCCGGCAGCGTGGTCCGGGGCGAGTTCCCCGATTACTGCGTCATCGGAGGGTCGCCGGCCCGGCTGCTGCGTCGCTTCGACCCGCAGTACGGTTGGGTCTCCATGGCGGCCGGGCCGAACCCGACACCGACCCCCGCGCCGACTCCAACCGTGCCGACGCCTGTGCATTGAATGACGGCCCCGACGCTCCGCTCGGGTCGAGCACTCCCTCCATTGTGGAGGGCGCGCCTGCTTCGGCTCGACGAACATCACTGCCGCCCGCCGCGCCGCCCTCGCCGGTCAGCCGCTACCGTCACCACCAGCCGCACCCCACCAGCCGCACCCCGCCGGCCGCACCCCGCCGGCCGCGCCGCAGCTGCAGGCCCCGGGAAGCTGTCCACAGGGGATCCATGAGAAGCGCCCACCCGAGCAGTCCACAGAGGAGTATCCACGGCGGACGGGCCGGACCTACGGCGGCCGAGGTCGCCCGTTACGCGTACAGGCTGCCGGCCAGATACTTCAGACCACTGTCAACCTGGAGCGTGACGATGCGGTGGCCCGGACCGAGCCGGCGAGCCAAGGCGATCGCCGCGACGAGATTCGCGCCGGTCGACGGACCGGAGAAGATGCCGTCCTCCCGGGCGGCGGCGCGGGCCCTGGCGAAGGCTTCGGCCTCCGGCACGGCGAGGACCTCGTCGTAGTCGGTCGCCTCCAGCTGCGGTGGTCGACGGCCGGTGCCGCCGCCTTCGATGTGGTGCGTGCCCGGTGGCCCGCCGGAGAGCACTGCGGACTCGGCCGGCTCGACCACCACGCGATGCAGCGACGGCAGCCGCACCCGCAGCGCCCGGGTCGCGCCGAGGAAGCAGCCTGCGGTGCCGACATAACTGCAAAAGCCGCGATCCCCGGCGGGCCGGGCAGCTGATCCAGCAGCTCCTCACCGAGGCCGCGGTAACCATTGACCATGTCGACGTTGTTGAACTGATCGGTCGCGAAGGCCCTGGTCTCGGCGGCGATCTGGCCGGCGCGTCGCATCATGGCCGGGATGAGATCGGGCGTAATGCACTGGGGCGATGGGATCAGCTCCACCTCAGCTCCGAACGCCCGCATCGTGCGGGTCTTCTCTACCGAGATAGTAGCCACGGCGTCGACCGACGAGAGTCAGGCTTCCGCCACTAAGGCCGAAGTGGGCGGGGCCGAAGTGGGCGGGGCCGAAGGGCGCGCCGACCGAGGTTGCGGTGGCCCGACCGGTGGAGGTCCCGCCCCCCAACGGCTGACGGGCCCGGCCATCGTCCATTGTAGATTTCCGCCGTACGTCACGCAGCCATCCGCCAACCGGCCGGCGGGAGCATGATCGAGGATGCCGGGGCGGGCGGTACTGTTGGCCAGCCGTGCGACGATGCTTGACACCATCCTCGCCGGTCCCTGGGCCAGATAGGTGCAAACATGATCAAAACCGGTCGATCCGGACGTACGCGCACGCGACGGCTCATCGCGGGCCTGGTCCTGGCCGCCGCGCCGCTGCTGGCCGCGGTGGTCGGGCCGGCTGCGGCCCAGGCGGTCGGCGCCACCCCGTCCGCGCCGCCGGCAACCCCGGGCAAGGCCGTGTGCACCATCAACGACGACCGCATCGCCGGCGTCGTCGGGTTGCTCGCGACGACGAGCGGCTTCCTCGCGGTCGACAATGGAGCGAACGGGCCGAGCAGTGTCACCGTGTTCCACCTCAACACCAAATGCTCGGTGACCGACCTCGACCGCCGCGACCGCGAGTCGCGCGACCCGGCCGATCTGGTCGCGGGGACCAAGTCCTCGTTGCTCATCGCCGACTTCGGCGATCCGGACGGCAGCCGCGCCTCCATTGCGCTGTGGAAGCTCGCGGCGAACTCCGGCACCGCCACGATCTACCGGATGAGCTACCCGGACGGCGCCCAGGACGCGCAGGCCATGCTGGTCGGCCCGGCTGACACGCCGATCGTCATCACGACCCACGGCGGCATCTACACCCCGACCGGTCCGCTCAAGGCTGAGCAGAGCGCCCCCGGCGTGGCCCTGAAGAAGGCGGGTCAACTCACCCTGAAGGCGACCGACACGCCCAACCCGCTCGGCGTCGTCGGCACCACCACCATCACCGGGGCGGCCCAGTCGCCGGACGGCACGAAGGTGGTCATCCGGACCTTCTCCGACGCCTACGAGTGGGATGTCGCCAAGGGCACCGACCTCGTGGCGGCCATCACGACCGGGACCCCCCGGCGCACTGCGCTGCCGAACGAGAGCGACGGTGAGGCCATCGCCTACAGCCCGGACGGCAAGTCCTACTACACGGTGTCGACCATCCACCAGAACAGCGGCGCAACCTCAAGCACGATCCTGCGCTACACCCCGTATGTCCCTCCCCCGCCGGGGTCGGCGAGCGCGGCCGCACCCGACTCCTCCTCGCCGTGGTGGGCCAGCCTGACGCTGCAACAGCTGAACCTGATCTTCGCCGGGTCGGCCACCTTCGGTCTGGCCGTGCTCGTGGCGGGCATCGTCGGTCTACGCCGGGCCAAGCCGCGCACCGACGACCGGCCGCCCGCCCCTCGCCAACGCCAACCCGTGGGCCGGCAGAACCGCCGGCCGGCGGACGATTACGGTCCCGGCGATGGCGTCCATGACGATGGCTACCGGTCCCACGACGGGGTCTATCGGTCCGAGTCGGTATCCCGGCGCGGCCCGAACGGGCCCTTGCGGCAGCGGACGAACGAGCCGGAGTACGCCGACGACGCGGGCGGCTGGCGCGACGACGCCGGCGGCAACGGTTGGCGCGACGACTCGCCCGGGCGAGCGGTCGGCCGGGCGGTCCCGCCGCGCGAGCTGCGCCCCCGTGACCGGCAACCTCCGCCGTACTGACCCGATCCGGCGTGCGGCACGCAAGGACCTCTGTCCGCCCGGACTCGGGACCTTCGGCACTAATCGATAGCCGCCCGCGATGCGACGGTGATGGACGGAGCGAGCACTGGCCCAGCCGAGGCGGCGAACAGTGCGGACGGAGGAATCACCATGCGCCGCACGACGTTCGACCTCATTTCCTCGTCGGTCGGGGCCGTCCTCACGGCCGTGCTGGTCGTCGGCGGAGTGCTGGCCCTGTGGGGTTACAACTTCGCCAACTCCAACGTGCACGACCAGCTCGCCGCCCAGCAGATCTTCTTCCCCAAGGCCGGCAGCTCGGCCCTGACCTCACCCGAAATCGGCCCGTACCTCAACCAGTACGCCGGCCAGCAGCTGACCACCGGCGCGCAGGCCGAGGCCTACGCCGACCACTTCATCGCCGTGCACCTCAAGGAGGTCGCCGACGGCAAGACCTACGCCCAGGTCAGCACCCTGGCCCAGGCCGACCCGACCAACACCCAGCTGCAGGCCCAGGTCAACACCCTGTTCAAGGGCGAGACCCTGCGCGGGATGCTGCTCAACGCGTACGCCTTCTGGCAGCTGGGCCAGATCGCCCTCTACGCGGCGATCGCCGCCTTCGCCGGCGCCGCGCTGATGCTGGTGCTGACCGTGCTCGGCTTCCTGCACCTGCGCCGGGTCCCGGACGCGGCCGAGCTCTTCACCGGGCAGCCCAACAAGGTCCCGGCTATCGCCTGAACGTCACCACCTCCCAGAGGGTCCCGAGCGGCTCCCCCCGCTCGGGCCCTCGTTTGTCTACTGTGGATAGTTATCGACCAGCCCGTGGACCACACCGTCCAATGCGCGGTCGATCGCCTGCTGCCGGTCGGCGTCGGGCAGCTGGCTGAGCGGGCCGTCGAGCAGCAGCATGGCCAGGCCGTGCGTGCACGACCAGGCGAAGATCTCCGCGTACGGCCGGCGCCTCGCGGGGAGCAGCCCGGTCGTCATGAGGTCATCGAGGATCGCCGCGAGCAGCTGGTAGGCGGGCGAGTCGGGCATGCCCGCGAAGGGGTCCTCAAAGCCCCGGTCCCCCCGGCAGAAGGCGGTCCGGAACAGTCCGGGCTCGGCCACCGCGAAGCCGAGATAACCGATCCCGATCGCGCGGAGCCGGCGCAGCGCGTCGCGCCCCGGGTCGTCCTGCGGCGCGCCCGCCGCCAGCTCGGCCCGCATCCGGTCGGCCAGGGCGGTCTGGGCCCGCTCCTTGACCGCGTGGATCAGGTCGCCGTGCCCGGCGAAGTGGCGGTAGGCCGCGGTAGCCGAGACCCCCACGGAGCGGGCGGCCTCGCGAAGCACGACCGCCTCGGGCCCACCCTCGCGCGCCAGCTGGGTGGCGGCGACGGTCAGCGCGTTGGCGAGGTCGCCGTGGTGGTAGCTGCCGCGCGGCATTGCAGGTCGCACACTGTTCATCTTGCCCGATGTTGACACCGTTAGCATCTCCTTCTAAGTTGACATCGTAAACATCGAGCAAAGGTAAAGAGAGCAGAGGGGTGGGACATGCTTCATCGTTACGGCGCATTCGTGGCCCGACGGGCCGGACTCGTGCTGGTGCTCGGTTTCCTGGGGCTGGTCGCGGCCGGGGTGCTCGGCGTTGGCGCCTTCGGAAAGCTCAAGAACGGCGGCTTCGACGACCCGTCTGCCCAGTCGACCCAGGCCCAGCAGCTCATCGCCGCCCGGTTCGGCGGCCAGACCAACCTGGTGTTGCTGGTGCGGGCCAAGTCGGGCACGGTCGACGAGCCGGCGGTGGCCGCGGCCGGTCGGTCGATCGCGCGGACGTTGGCCGGTGAGGCGAATGTCGACAATGTTGTGTCCTACTTCGCCACCGACACCTCAGCCTCCGGCTCGCTGGCCGCGGCCCTGCGCTCCACCGACGGCACGCAGGCCTTGGTGCTCGGCCACATCGCGGGCGACGACGCCCAGATCATCACCCGCTCCAAAGACCTGGTCGCCCGGCTGGCCGGTGACCGCGGCCCGGTCACGGTACTCGCCGGCGGAAACGCGGGCATCAACAACGACGTGAACCACCAGGTGACCCGCAGCCTCGCCATCGCCGAGGCGATCGCGGTGCCACTGACCATGGTGCTGCTGGTGTTCGCGTTCGGCAGCGTGGTGGCGGCGTTGCTGCCGCTGGCGGTCGGCGGGCTGGCCATTGTCGGCACCTTCGCCGAGTTGTTCCTGCTCGGGTCGGTCACCGACGTCTCCATCTTCGCGATCAATCTGACCACCGCGCTCGGGCTCGGCCTGGGCATCGACTACGCGCTGTTCGTGGTCAACCGGTTCCGCGAGCAGTTGGCCGCGGGTCGATGTCGGTTCCGGACGCGGTGGCCAGCACGGTGGCCACGGCCGGGCGTACGGTCACCTTCACCGCCGTCGCCGTCATGGCCGCGCTGGCGGCGCTGCTGGTCTTCCCGCTGTACTTCCTGCGGTCCTTCGGCTACGCCGGAATCGGAGTCGTGGCTATCGCCGCCCTCGGCGCCCTGGTCGTGCTGCCGGCTCTGCTGGCCGTGCTCGGGCACCGGGTCAACGCCGGCAAGCTGCCCTGGAGTCGGGCCGTCACCGGCGCCGCCTCGCCGTTCTGGGGGCGGCTGGCCGCCCGGGTCATGCGCCGCCCGGTACTGGCCGCGCTGCCGGTGATGGCCCTGCTGGCGCTCGCGGCCAGCCCGCTGCTCGGGGTCCGCTTCGGTACGCCGGACCAGGGCGTGCTCCGCACCACTGTGGACAGCCGGCAGGTGTCCGACACGCTGGTGAGCGATTTCCCCGGCAACTCGAGCGCGCCGATCGACGTCGTGACGACGGGCGCGCTCGACCCGGCCGCGGTCGCCGACTACGCCATTCGACTGTCCCAGCTGCCCGATGTCGCTCAGGTGGCAAGCAGCGCCGGCACGTTCAGCCACGGGCACGCCCAGCCGGCCGGTGCCGTGCGGCGGCCCTGGGCCGGACCGACGGTCAGCGCTTCACGGTCGTCACGACGCTGCCGGCGAAGTCGGACCGCAGCCAGGATCTGGTCCGCACCATCCGGGCCCGGCCCGGTCCGGCCGGGCGCGAGTGTGCTGGTGACCGGGGACGACGCCCAGCTGATCGACACCCGGCACGTCATCGCGCAGCGCCTGCCGCTGGCGCTGGGTCTGGTGCTGCTCACCACCCTGGTTGTGCTCTTCCTGTTCACCGGCAGCGTGGTCCAGCCGGTGCGGGCCGTCCTGCTGAACGCGCTCAGCCTCGGCGCCACGTTGGGCGTGATGACCTGGGTGTTCCAGAACGGGCACCTGGCCGGGCTGCTCGGCTTGACGCCCCGACCGATGGACATGTCGATGACAGTGCTGCTGTTCTGCATCGCGTTCGGCCTGTCGATGGACTACGAGGTGTTTGTGATGAGCCGGATCAAGGAGATGCACGACCGGGGCGTGCCGGCCACCCAGGCCGTACCGGCCGGCCTCTCGCACGCCGGTCGCATCGTGTCGACCGCGGCCGGCCTGCTGGCGGTGAGCTTCTTCGCCTTCGGCACCAGCACGGTCAGCTTCCTGCAGATGTTCGGCATCGGCGCCGGCCTGGCCATCCTTATCGACGCCACCCTGGTGCGCGGAGTCCTCGTGCCGGCGGCCATGCGGCTGCTCGGTCCGGCGGCCTGGTACTCGCCGCGACCGCTGCGCCGGGCGTACGGCCGGATCGCCCTGAGCGAGGGCTGACCGCCCCTTTCTGCGTTTCTTCAGTCCTCCTTCAGCGCCCCGAGTGATGGTCGGCTCACCCCGCACAGGTTTGGGAGGCAGGGTGCAGCCCCAGGTGCAGGCCACCACCAAGTGGGGCGACCTGGACCAGCAGCTGATGGGCCAGTACCTCATCATCCCGCGCTACTACACCAAATCGGCGAACGTGATCGGAACCGCGATCGGGGGCGCCGTGATGGACGGCACCCTGGGCGTGCCGCTGTTCCAGAACCTGTTCCTCAAGAGCTGACCTTTTTCGCCCGGCCGGCCGACTCCGAAGGCCGGCCGGGCCCGTCCCGTGCGGGAGCCACAGGTGTTGCGCTACGTCCTCATCCGCGTCGGCATCGCGATCTCGGTCATCGTCGCGGCGATCGTGGTGAGTTTCGCCCTGTTCTACCTCGCCCCGACCGACCCGGCCGGGGTGATCTGCGGGGCGAAGTGCAGCCCGGCCCGGCACGCCGAGATCGCCCAGAGCCTGCACGTCAACGACCCCATCCTGGTCCAGGTCGGCGACTACCTGCGCGGCCTGGTCGCCGGGCGGACGTTTGTCTCAGGTGGACAGTCGGTCGCCTGCCCGGCCCCGTGCCTGGGCTACTCGTACGCGCTGGGCCAGCCGGTCACCAAGCTGGTGGCGCAGGCCCTGCCGGTGACGGCGTCCATCGTGGCCGGTTCCGCCACCGCGTTCCTGCTCATCGGGGTGAGCACGGGCGTGCTGGCCGCCCGGCGCCGCGGCACGATCGGCGACCGGGCCGCGGTCGGCGGATCACTGGTGCTGGGCGCGATCCCCTACTTCGTCTTCGCCCTCATCGTCGCCCTGTACGTGGCGCCGGCCCTCGGTCTCACGCCGGGATACCATCCGTTCCTGGACAATCCGCTGCGCTGGGCGCTGGGGCTGATCATCCCGTGGCTCACGCTGGGCGTGGTCTCTTCCGCGTCGTACACCCGGTTCTCCCGCGCCTCGATGATCGAGTCGCTCGGCGAGGATTACGTGCGCACGGCGCGGGCCAAGGGGATCTCCGAGCGGCGGGTGGTTTTCCGGCACGCGCTGCGGGCGGCGGCCACACCGATCCTCACCCTGTTCGGACTCGACATCACGTTCGCCTTCGCGGGAACCCTCTTCACCGAGACGATCTTCGGGCTGCACGGCATCGGGCTGCTGACGCTGCGCGCGTTCGGCCAGTACGACCAGCCGGTGCTGATGGGCGGCGTGCTCATCGGCTCGGTGGTGCTGGTCGTCATGAACCTCGTGGTGGACCTGCTCTACAAGGTCCTCGACCCGCGGGTGCGGTTGGGCTAGCGGCTGGCGGCTACTACTTGGGCACGCCGGTGGTGGCCAGGTACCAGATGGCGCTGGTGGTGGCGGCCCCGACCAGCGCCGTGAACAGGACACCGCCGACCCAGGGCAGTGCCCACCGCGGCATTCGCTGGGAGTGCAGGGTCAGCACCTTGGCCACGAACGCGCCGTAGAAGAGGCAGCCGAGCAGGCCGTGGGCGATGACCCGCGGGCTGTACGTCTCGAAGCCGAGCACCCACAGGCACTGCAGCGCGACCGGGACCGTCAGCAGGAAGGCCAGGGCGCCCGAGACCCGGTGCACTCCGCCGGCCCAGCCGGGCGCAGCGACGCCGAGCTTTCCGAATATCCACAGCGCGGAGAGCAGCTGGAGGAGGGCGAACCCGAGGGCGACCACGGTCAGCCACACCTTGAACGAGATCAATGAGGGGAAGCCCGCGGTAAACAGCGCCTTCTCGGTCGGGGTGTGCACCCGGCCGTAGACCCCGAGGGCGACCGCGACCACCGCCCCGACCAGGAGCGGCACGAGGAACAGGGCCGGCCGTTTCGTGACTGCGGGTGCGGTCATGGCTGACCTCCACGGGATGAGATCGAGGAGAGTTTTCACCCCTCCTAAGGGGGTGAACGTCACCATAGCGCCGCCGGTCACTCGACCGGAACGTGCGAACATCGCCGATGACGCAGCCGAACAGCTATCCGGTGACCCTGTCGGTCGACTACCCCGACCGGCCGCTCAACCGGCTGACCACGTTCTTCCGCCCCTTCGTGGCCACGTACGGCTCGCTGAGGGGCCGCTGAGAGCGGGCGGGGGCTCACACCTACAGCGTGTAGTGTTGCGGTGTCATGAGCAGTGGACTCTCGTACGCCGAAGCCGTTGTCATCGGTGCGATGCAGGGCGTGACCGAGCTGTTTCCCGTGTCCAGCCTCGGGCACGGCGTGCTCGTGCCGGCCATGATCGGCGGCCAGTGGGCGGCCGACCTCAACGTGTCCGCTCCCGAGTCGCCCTACCTGGCTTTCATCGTCGGCCTCCATGTCGCGACCGCGCTCGCGCTGCTCATCTACTTCTGGCGCGACTGGGTCCGGATTGTCGGCGGCTTCAGCTCGTCCCTGCGCCATCGCAGCATCCGGACCGGCGACGAGCGGCTCGCCTGGATCATCATCCTGGGGACCATCCCGGTCGGGCTGAGCGGCCTGCTGCTGGAGCACACGTTCCGCACGACGCTCGGCCGGCCGATCCCGGCGGCGGTCTTCCTGATGATCAACGGGCTCATCCTGCTGGCCGCCGAGCGGCGCCGGCGACAGCCGGTACCAGTACCGGCCAACGGGCGGGGCACCCTCTACGGCCGCCCGCGCACGGCCATGGCCGACCCGGCGACGGTTGACCGGGTCGCCGTCGACCAGGCCTCGGACGCCCGGATCGCGCGGCGCTCGCTGTGGGAGACGACGGTCATCGCCAGCGCACAGGCGCTCGCGCTCCTGCCCGGCATCAGCCGCTCGGGCGTCACGATGGCAGCGGGGCTCTACCGTGGACTGTCGCATGAGGACGCCGCCCGGCTGTCGTTCCTGTTGGCGACACCGGTCATCCTGGCCGCCGGCTTTCTCAAGGTGCCCGACCTGTTCGGCCCGCTCGGCGATGGCATCCGCGGGCAGGTGCTGGCGGGCAGCCTCGCCTCCGGGGTCGGTGCCTACCTGTCGGTACGATTCCTCACCCGGTACTTCCAGACCCGCACCCTCACCCCGTTCGCGATCTACTGCCTGATCGCCGGCGGCGGCGCCCTGGCCTGGCTGACCCTCGCCTGAGGGCCGGCTGAGACGGGGCCTACCCGGTGTCGGCTGTCGGCATAGGGTGCGATATCCAGTTCATGCCGAAACATGCTGCCGAAAGATCCTGGCGAAAAAGATCCTGGCGAAAGATCCTGGCGAAGGGAGATCGATGACTGACGGGCAGATCGTCATCAGCGGGCTCACCAAGGTGTACAAGACTGTCCGGGCGGTGGACGACCTGTCGTTCACGGTCGAATCCGGGCGGGTGACCGGCTTCCTCGGCCCCAACGGCGCCGGCAAGACGACCACCCTGCGGATGCTGCTGAACCTGGTGCGGCCCGACCGCCGGCACCGCGACCATCGGCGGGCGCCGGTACGCCGACCTGAGCGACCCGGTCCGTCAGGTCGGCGCCATCCTGGAGGCATCCGGCGCGCACCGCGGCCGCTCCGGGCGCAACCACCTGCTCATGCTCTGCGACGCGGCCGGTATCCCGGCCAGCCGGGCCGACGACGTCCTGGAGATGGTCCACCTCAACGCGGCCGCCGACCGCAAGTTCAAGGGCTACTCGCTCGGCATGCGCCAGCGCCTCGGCATCGCGGCGGCGCTGCTCGGCGACCCGGAAGTGCTGATCCTCGACGAGCCGGCCAACGGGCTCGACCCCGAGGGCATCCGGTGGATGCGCGACCTCCTGAAGTCGCTGGCCGATCAGGGGCGCACCGTGCTGGTGTCCAGCCACCTGCTCTCCGAGATGGAGATTCTCGCCGACGACGTCGTGATCGTCGCCGCCGGCAAGCTGGTCCGGCAGGGCACGGTCGCCGCCATCATCGACTCGATGGGCGGTCGCCCAGATGCGGGTGCGCACACCCGATCCCGACGCACTGCTGGCCGCGCTGGGCACCGCGGTCACCGACACCAGCCGTACGCCGGACGGGGCGCTGCTGGTGGCCGGCGTGGATGGCCCGACGATCGGCGGCCGCCGCCCTGCAGCCGGGTGTCGAGATCCATGAGCTGACCACCGGACGGCCCGACCTGGAGAACGTCTTCCTCCAGCTGACCGCGGGAAAGGCGGACATCCGATGAGCACCACGACGGCCGAGCGCCCCACCGGCGCCGCCGCCCGACCGGAGATCCCGCACGTCGGCGTGCCCGGGCTGCGCCTGATCCGCAGCGAGATCCGCAAGATCTCACCACGAACGCGTGGTGGCTGTTCGGCTCGCCTCGCTCCTCATCACCGGCCTGTCAATGTGGGGAACATGGCCCAGGCGGCCGGCGACATCGCCGAGGCCCGCAACCCGCACCGCGCTCAATTCGCCCGGGGCGTTTCGCCCGACGACGTGGCCGCCGCGCAGCAGCAGTTCGCCGCAGGCGCACGACCTGCCCGCCCAACTGGTCAAGGCGGCCGGATCCATCTTCACATCCGGCCAGTTCTTCGGGCTGGTCCTGGTGATGTTGCTCGGCATCCTGGTCATCACCAACGAGTTCCAGTACCAGACGGCCACGGCGACGTTCCTCACCACCCCGCGCCGTCGCCGGGTCGTGTTCGGCAAGCTCGTCGCGGCCATCGGGCTGGGCCTGCTGTTCTGGCTGTTCTCCCAGCTGATCTCGCTCGTCGCTGGGCCTGATCTTCTTCCACAACATCGGCGCCACGACCTCGCTGGGCGAGTGGCCGGTGCAGCGGGCGATGCTGTTGAACGCGGCCGCGTACCTGCTGTGGGCGGTCTTCGGGTTCGGCCTGGGCACGCTCATCCGCAGCCAGATCGGCTCGGTGGTGACCGGCATGGTGGTCTACCTGGTCGGGTACGTCGGCGGCATCGGCGTGTTCATCCTGATCCGCACATACCTCATCCACGGCGACTGGGTGCTCACCGTCGGCGGTGTCGCTGCCCTCGATCGCGTCCCAAATCATGATCTCGCCGGACAAGCTCTATCCGCAGTCCGCGGCTGGTGGGTCGGCGCGCTGGTCATGATCGGCTGGTCGCTGCTGGCCGGGACCATCGGAGTCCTGCTCACCCGCCGGCGCGATATCTCCTGACCTCCCGACGGCGGTGAAGCAGGGGTCCCCTATTTGCGCGAAAACGCCAATAGGGGACCCCTGCTTGCACTCAGCGGATCCGGGGTAGTTCAGGGCGAACCCTTATTCCCTCGGGGTATACGCTCAGGTAATACTGGGCCGGTGAACGTCCCCACGACAATTCTGGGCCTGCTCGAACCTGAGCCGAGCCACGGCTACGAGCTCAAGCGCTCCTACGACTCATTCTTCGCCGACCATGGTCGACCGCTGTCCATCGGCCAGCTCTACGGCACCCTCAACCGTCTCGAGCGCGACGGGCAGATCCAGATCCTCGGCGCGGCACCCGGCGACGGCCCCGACCGCAAGCGGTACATCATCACCGACAGTGGCGTCGCCCAGGTCGAGAAGTGGCTGTCCGAGCCGGAACGACCCGAACCGATGCTGCAGGCGACGCTGTTCGTCAAGGTTGTACTGGCGTTGCTGTCCGATCGGCCGGCTGCTGCCTACCTTGACGCGCAGCGCGACACACATCTCGAACGCATGCGTGAACTCACTGCGATGCGCAAGGCCGGCCCGCTGGGTCGGACCATGTTGGCCGACTACGGCCTTTTCCATCTCGAGGCCGACCTGCGTTGGATCGACATGACCGTGGCTCGGCTCGATCAACTCCGAATCGAGATCAGCCGATGAGCATCCTGTTCGCTGACAAGCTCACCAAGTCGTTCGGCGCCACCGTGGCCCTGCAAGGCGCGACCATGTCGTTGGAGCCCAGCGAAATCCTGGCGGTCATGGGGCCGAGCGGCTCCGGCAAGTCGACGCTGCTGCACTGCCTGGCCGGCATCTTCGCGCCGAACAGCGGCACGGTAACGTTCAACGGCCGCCGGCTGGACACCCTGTCCGACCGCGAGCGCACCCGCCTGCGCCGCAGCGACTTCGGGTTTGTTTTCCAGTTCGGCCAGCTTGTGCCCGGAGCTGACCGCGCTCGACAACGTCGCCTTGCCGCTGCTCTTGGCGGGTGTACGGCGCGGCAGCGCCTACGAACGAGCCCCGGTCCTGGTTCCCGCGCCTGGAACTGACGGACTCGAAGGCCGCCGCACCGGTGAGCTCTCGGGAGGCCAGGCCCAGCGGGTGGCCGTCGGCCGGGCACTCGTCACCGGCCCGAAGGTCCTCTTCGCCGACGAGCCGACCGGGTCACTGGACTCGCTCGCCGGGGAGAAGATCCTGGATCTCATGGTCGACACGGTGCACGCCGAGGGCACGGCGGTCGTGCTGGTCACGCACGATGCGCGGGTCGCCTCGCACGCCGACCGGCAGATCACCGTGCGCGACGGTCAGGTCATTGCGGCGGGGGTGCCGGTCTGATGCTTCGCTTCGGGATGCACATGTCGCTGCGCAGCGGCCGCGAGGCGCTGGTCCGGCTCCTGGTCACCGCCCTGTCCGTCGCCATCGGCGTCGGGCTGCTGCTCTCGGCGCTCGCGATGTACCACGCCTACCGCGACGCCCTCGCCAAGCCGTGCTGGCAATGCACCACGACATCGCCGACCCGACCAGGGGTCGCCGGCTGTGGAACTCCAGCAAGGACGAGTACGCCGGGCACACCATCCAACGGCTGGATGTCGCGACCCTCGGCCCGCGGCGGCCCGGTCGTGCCGGGGCTGCCCGCAATGCCGGCCGCTGGTCAGTACTATGCCTCGCCCGCGCTCTGGCCGCGCTCCTCCGGACGGTACCGGACGACGAGTTGGGCGACCGGTACCCGGGCACACTCGCCGGCACCATCGGCCAGGCCGGGTTGCAAAGCCCGGACGACCTCGCGATCGTCATCGGTCAGGCGCCGGCAGACTTGCACGGCCCGGCAACACACGCATCACCGGGTTGCGGCGATCCAGACCGCGCCGCGTGGGCTGAGCAGCACGCAGTTCTACCAGTTCGGCTTCGCCCTCGGCGCGGTCGCACTGCTCGTGCCGATGCTGGTGCTGATCGGGAATGCCACCCGGATGGCCGCCGCCCGGCGTGAGGAACGCTATGCGGCGATGCGGCTGGTCGGCGCCGAGCGTTCGCAGATCAACGTGATCGCCTCGGTGGAGGCCGTCATCGGCGCGGTGCTCGGTGCGCTTGCCGGCATCGGCATGTATGCCGTGCTGCGCCCGCTGCTCGGCGGCATCCCGCTCCTCGGATACCGGTTCTTCGACGACACCATCACCCCGACCGCCTGGGGATACGTGGCCGCACTCCTGGTCGTGCCGGCCGCGGCCGCCGTCGCCTGCCTGATCTCGCTGCGCCGGGTACAGATCTCGCCGCTGGGCGTCACCCGCCGCGTGACGCCCCCGGCACCGAGCGTCTGGCGGGTCCTGCCCTTGGCCGTGGGCCTGATCGTGTTCATCGTCCCGCTCGCCGTCCGCGACCCACGCCAGCCCGACATCGGCCTGGCCCCGCTCGGGCTCGCCCTCATCATGATCGGCCTGGTCATCGGAGGCGGCTGGCTGACCATGCGTACCGCGTACGCGCTAGCCCGCCTGTGGCCGGGGCCGGCCTCCCTGCTGGCCGCCCGTCGCATGGCCGACGACCCGCGGACCACGTTCCGATCGGTCAGCGGCCTGGTCCTGGCCGTTTTCGTGGGCACGCTCATCGCGGCGGTTGTTCCCGCCGCGCTCGCCGCCCAGCAGGCACCGAGCGCGACCGCACTCAACCAGGTGATGCGGGTGCTACCGCACGGCCCCGTCGAGAAGACGGCATCTCTTCCGGGCGGGCTGCTCGACCAGTTGCATGCCTTCCCCGGCGTCGCGGTCCTGCCGATCCACGGCCCGGTCGCGAGCGGAGATGTCCACTTCGAGCAGGGCGAAGGCCCACCGCCGAGCATTATCGCGTGTGCCGATCTGGCCGCGTTCAGCCCGATCGGTCACTGCGCACCCGGCCAGCCGGCGGTGACGGCGGACACCAGCTCGATGACCACAGACAACCTGGCCTTCCTCGACCGCGCGCTCCCGATGGTCACGTCGACCAGCCCGCCGTACGCCGGCGACCCGAGCGCGTTGCCGCTCAACCTCATTCTGATCAATGTGGACAGTTCCGCGACCCTGGAGCGCATCCGCACGTTCCTCAGTGTCACCTATCCGGGCCTGACCAGCGGACCCGGCTCGGCACCACAGACCTTCGGCGAGGTCGCGGCGGTCCGGGCCGCGCTCTACAGGGAGCTGGGCAACGTCATGCTCATCGTGGTCGGGCTCACCCTGCTGGTTGCGGGCGCGAGCCTGGCCATCGCGGTCGGCGGCGGCGTCATCGACCGGCGGCGGCCGTTCACGCTCCTGCGGGTCACCGGAACGTCGAGCGCGGTCCTGCGCCGGGTCGTCCTGCTCGAAGCGCTGCTGCCGTTGCTGAGCGCGACGATCGTCGCCGCGCTCGTCGGCCTGGCCACGTCCATCCCCATCAACCGCGTGCTGAACCCGACCGCGAGTACCGCCACGCTGCATCTGCCAGACCCGACGTACTACCTGACGATGGCCGCGGGTCTGGCGATCTCGCTCGCCGTGATCGCGGCGACCCTGCCGATCCTCAGCCGCGTCACCGCCCCCGACAGCGTACGTTTTGAGTAGTCCACTGTGGACTATTATTCTTCCACCATGTCCATGGCGGCCAGCTGCTCAGGGTCGGCCACCGCCTCGATGGCGGGCGTACGGGCCCCAGCGCCCAGGTCCGAAACGCAACAAAAGTCCAGATAAAGCTTGAGGTCGTCGCGTTGCCGTTCAGTTGAGCCGGGTCGTGCTCTGGGGTGCCGCCTGGTGATTGCCGAACGCTACCTGGGCGCGAGCGAAAGGTGTCGTAGCACGCAGAGTGCGGAAATCGCCATGAGGGCCCACTCACTCTTGTTCTGGGGCCGATGGTTTGAATACGGCGCCGAGGTGTCCCGCGAAGATTGCCGGAGTGGCGCTTGTCGGCGGCGTGCGTATTGTCTTACGTTGGGCCGCCGGGCTTTGTCGATGGGTGCGTTCGGCCGGGAAGGTGTTGCTCAGTGGCGGAGTTTGTCAACCCGTACACGTTCGTCCCGTTGGGCGGCACGGTGCGTCGGGGCAACAGTGCTGGCCATGCCCAACTGGCGCAGGACGGCCTGAGCGGCCAGCTTGAGGTGTCGGTGACGGCGCGCACGCCGTTGCTGGTGGGCGGGTTTGGCGTCGTTCCGGAGGACCAGCTCACGCCCTCGGAGGGCGACGGTTCGGTGCAGGATCTTCCGCGTCGACGGGACGGGACGGTAGTCATTCCCGGCGCCGGATTCGCCGGGGCGGTTCGTTCGACGCATGAGGCGCTGGCCGGGGGTTGCCTTCGGGTGGTGGACGAGGAGTTCGTGCCGGTGCACCGGCATGTGGCGAACGCGTCGGTGACCAGGGGTCTAGACCTTGCCGTCGTGTTGAAGGTGGATGAGACGACGGGCAAGCCGGTCGAGATGGCCCTCGCCTCGGAGGTGGCCTGGATACCGCTGGAAATGCTCGGTGGCGGGGGCGCCCGGATTCCTCACACCGGCGACCGAATTACCATTGGCAACATGCGTGTCGGGGATGCAAGAGATCGCAGCGTGCTTGTTGAGGGCGACATTTCGCACCGGTCGGGCCTGTCGCCGAATCTGGACGGGTCGTGGGTGTTGCTGGTGACCGATACGAGGGCGAGAAATCGTCAGCATCCCGTGTATTTCGCGGCCGCACGAATGGGTCCGGACAGTCCCATTGTCCGGGTGGGTGACCAGGCCTGGGCCACCTATCTGTCCTGTGTGGACGGAAGCGACGACCTGCGGCTCTTCCGGCAGGACGATCCCCCGGCCCAGTCGCCCGGCGCGGTCGGGTTCATCGACGTACATTGGCCGCCGCCAGGGCCTCGCCGGATGGCGGCCGTGCCCGCGGTGGGACGGCGGCTTCCCGCGCGTCCGTATCTGTTGAAGGGCCAGCCTGTGTTCGTGCGCACCAGCGGGGCCGAGGTGACCGAGATCCGGCTGTCCCAGCTGTGGCGCTATCTCGGCGGCGGCACGGTCGGCGAGCGGATCGGCGAGTCCCACCCGTGTGCGTATCCGGCCGCGCTGTGCCCGTCCTGCCAGCTGTTCGGGTCGGTGGACCCGCATGCCCGCGAGGAGGACGAGGTAGGACGACAGCGGTCATACCGGGGGCATGTCCGGTTTGACGAATTGATGGCGGTGGGCACGGTGGATGGCGTTGCCTGGCATCTGGCGCCACTGTCGTCGCCGCGTCCCAGTGCTGGTCAGTTCTATCTGGACCACGGCAGGGTGCCGAAGAAGATCGCCGAGAGGGACACCCCGCCGGCGGCGACGTGGGGGTCGATCGCCGACAGTGGTGGCCTGCGGCCGGTGCGGGGCCGCAAGTTTTACTGGCGCACGGCGGGGCCGGATCAGCCCCAGCCGGAGCGGCGTGGCGCATGGCCCCGGGGGCAGGCCCGGCCCCACCATTCCGAGCAGCTGACCCGTCGGGTACGTCTGATGCCGGACGGCACCCGCCTGGTCGGCCGGGTCTGCTTCGAGAACCTGACCGCCGCGCAGGTCGGCGCTCTGTTGGCCGCGCTCGATCCCCGTCTGGTGTTCCGCGCTGGCGAGGCCGATGACATGGCTGACGGCAGCGCTGACGTGGTGACGAGCCTTGGTGGCGGGAAGCCGTTTGGGTTCGGCGCCGTCACGGTCGATGTGCGGCTGGTCAGACTCGACTCGGCCGGGTCGCGCTATCTCGGCCAGCAGCCGCCACCACGCGAGATAGCAGATCTGGTGAAGGACTTTGTGGACACGGCGGACCACACCGGGTGGCCGGCGCTGCGGGCAGCGCTCACGTTCGGCCGCGTCCCCAATGACAGCGTGTGGTATCCGCCCGGCCCCGGCGAGCCAGGTGACGAGTCGTTCGACCGGGGTTTCGAGTTCTGGCAACGATCGGCCGGATCGACCATGAGTCGCGAGATCCGGCCGCTGGTCGAGCTTCCGCCGGTGACGGCACCCACGCAGCAGCTGGACTCCGCAGTGGAGACCACGCCGGCACCAGACGGCGGGCGTGGCGGCCGACGACAGGGGAACCGGCGGTGACGGGCGAGCGGTGGTACCTGGACGTGGCCGCGGTACGCATCCAGCAGTGGCTGGCCCGCACCCCGGACCTGAAGGGCTGGCGCGGAGCATCCGCGGCGTTGTCGATCGCCACCGGCCGATCGGCGTGGGCGGGACGGACACCCGAAGGGATGGTGTGGAACGACGACGCTGGTGACGTTGACGGCGTTGTGTCGCTGTGCTCCGTCGATGGCCTGGACGAGGCGCAGGCACGGGCTGCCGCCTCGGCTGCCGAGACGAACGTTGTTGCCCGACTACGGGTGCAGCTGCCGGCGGTCGCGTTCGAGGTCGCGGGCGGGTGGGCGTCCAGCTACGCCGTGGCGTACGAGATGGCCGCCCAGCGCCGCGCCGAAGGGCAGCTGGCCAGGCAGTATCCGCCGGCGCCGGCCCAGGTAATGCTCGCCAAGCCGTGCGGCGCGTGCCGCACAGACCCGGCCCGGCACAAGGGCGAACGCGTCGCCGACGAAGGCCCGGACCCGGACCTGTGCGACGACTGCCGGGCACGGTACCGGGCCGCGGGCGCGACGACCTCCTCACGCACCTACGCGGCACCGCGCGCGGAGCGGCGACTGGGGCAGGTCCTGGCCGAGCGCGGGCCCAACGTGACGTTTCCCGACGACTTTGCCGAGCTCGCAGAGGCGGGACGCCAGGCCGGCGACGACACCCCCACCCAGATCGCTCTGATATACGCCGATGGCAACCGGGTCGGCCAGTTCCTGCACAAGGCGGCCGAGCATCACGCGCGTACCGGGCGTCCGGCGAAGGCACACATCGTGACCGCGATCGACCGGGCGTGCGTCGGGGCGCTGGCCGAGGCGGTGGCGACGGTGTTCAACGGCCGGGAGCGCATGCCGGTGCTGGCGCACGTCGGCGGCGGCGACGACGTGTTGGTCTCGGTGCCGGCCCCGTCCGCGTGGCCCATCGTGCGCCACCTGCTCAACGCGTTCAGCACGCAGCTGGCAGAGACTACCAACGATTGGCCGCCGCAGCTTTGCGATGTGCTGCCCACCATGTCGGCAGGCCTGGTGTTCCATCATCGCAGCGCTCCCTTCCCTGACATGGTGCGCCAGGCGCACGCGCGGCTGAAGGCCGCCAAGCGGGCGACGCGCGGTGACCGCCCGGCGGTGGCGTTCCTGGACACCACCGCCGACGGGTCGAAGCCGCCGCGCTCCCGTAACGCGGTGAGCGTCGACGACTTGTCCAGGCGTGCACCGCAACTGGCCGACGTGGCGGCGCTGCCCGCGGCGCACCGGGCCATGCTGCTGAGCCTGCTGCACCTGGCCGATCCCAACCCCGACGAGTTGGGAGACGCCGACCCGGCCGCCGTTGCCGCGGCGAAGGCAACGGCGGCGGCCACGCTCGGGCGCCGGGTGCTCGACCTCGGGGAGACCGTCCTGTGGCGCATCGCCCTCGACGCCGGCGACAGCGGCACGGTTCCGGGGGACAAGGTCAGCTGCGCCCTTCGCGAGGACAAGGACGCGCGGGCCAGGGTGCGCACGGCCGTTGACCTGGCCCGCTGGTGGCCGCCCACCCGTGAGACCCGGGAGGCACCGTGACCACACTTGGCTTCACCGTGCGGTTCCATACCGCCTTCCGGGTGGGTGCGGCGTACGGGCGCGACGGGCTGGACGTGGCGGTCGACCACGACATGGTGTTGCCCGGCGACCATCTCAAGGGCCTGATGCGCGCCGCGGCCCGCGACGTGCTGGGCTTGAGCACGGCCCAGATCGGCGGCGTATTCGGCGACGCGGTACGGCCGTGCGTATGGTCCTGGTCGTCGGCGACCCCGGAGCGTGAGGGGTGGACGTTCATGATCCGGCATCGGGTTCAGATCGACGAGCAGACGCACGCCGCGACCAAGGACCACATCGTGGCCGCCGAACAGGCGTGGACGCCGCAGGCCCGGTTCCAGGTATGGCTGCGCGGTGCCCTGACCCCCGGGGAGGAGGCCGTGCACAGCCGGGTGCTGCGGGCGACCGGGGCCGCCGTGCACGGCCTGGGTGGGTGGCGCCGGCGAGGGCTGGGCTGGGTGGGCATCCGGCCGGACGAGCCCGTTACCGACGAGGACTTGGCCGCCCTGGTCGCGGCGCGCATCACCGAGGAGCAGCCGTGAGCGCGCGATCCGTCGCGAGTCTTGCGCTGACGTTACGCCAGCCGGCGCAGATCGGCGACCGGGCACGCAGCGACTTCGTGGTGGGCACCCGCACCCACCTGCCTGGGGCCGTCGTCCGAGGCGCGTACGCGGCGCGGTGGTTGTCCATCCATAGTGGACCAGCCCAGCCGGGGACGGCCGCGCGCCACCAGTTCGAGCAGCTCTTCGAAGGGTCAGTCCGGTTCGGGCCGCTCTTTCATGGTGCTGCGCCGCTGCCGCTGTCCGTGCTGAAGCACAAGTACGAGGAGCGCTCGGACTGCGGGCACATCATGGTCGACCGCGCACTCGTCGACCGGCCCGCCACGACCTGTCCGGGCTGCGGGTCGCCGATGGAGCCGGCCACCAGCGAGGTCGACGACCAGGTTGCGGTACGTCGCCGTACCCATGTCAGCATCGGCGAGACACAGACCGCCACCAAGGGGCAGCTAGTGAGCCGGGAGACGCTGGGTGCTGGTCTGACGTTCACCGGCATGCTCGTTGCCGACGAACCGGCGCTCCTGGACGAACTGGCCGGCTTGGGCTGGGTACAGGTGGGCGGACGACGCACTACACACGGGCTCGCCGAGGCCCAGATTAGCCCCGGACACATCCCGCCGCTGCCGCTGCGCCATCCGGACGGCGGGTTGGTGGTGAGCCTACGTTCGCCGGGCATCTTGGTCGACGATTGGGGACGACCGTCCCTTGACCCACATCTGGGCGAGCTCGGCGACGTGCTCGGCTGCCGGGTGGTCGTACAACGTCGTTGGGTGCGGTGGACCAGCGTCGGCGGCTGGCACGTGGCGAGCGGGCTCCCCAAACCCACCGAGCTGGCCGTCGTAGCCGGGTCTACGTACGTCCTCGAAACGTCGAGGTATGTCGATGATATTGCGTTGGCCCAGCTGGTAACCCGGGGCATCGGTCTGCGCCGGCACGAGGGCTTCGGCGAGGTCGGCGG
The DNA here is from genome assembly GCA_963803345.1 of uncultured Actinomycetota bacterium. Lineage (GTDB taxonomy): Bacteria > Actinomycetota > Actinomycetes > Mycobacteriales > Micromonosporaceae > CAWDLX01. Next base: position 8,951 of record CAWDLX010000017.1, on the reverse strand, counting down.
CGCCCCGGACCTGCCCCAGGGTCGGGTGGCTCGCGAGGCCGAGCAGCAACGGATCACCAGGATCGCCGACTCGGTGGCGGCGCTGCGCGCTTTCCAGACCAGTTCCTCATGGCCGACACTGGTCGACCGGCTGCGTTCGGCCGCCCACGGCGACGCGGCCGCGGTCGCACTGGTACATCGAGTTGCGCAGTCCTGGCCGGCGCCGCAACAGCAGGCATTGGCCCGCCTGCTGGATTTGCCAGGAGTCGACGCGGCCAAGGTGTTGGACGGGTGGGGGCTGTGAACCGCCTGGCGTTGGTGCGTTTCGTGGCCCGACTGGACGAACCCGGCGGCGTGAGCACGCCGGCTCCGCCCGGCCGCGACGACATCGACCTCGCGATCGACCGCGACCCGTGGAGCCGGCCGCACTTGCCCGGCACCTCGCTCGCCGGTGCCCTGCGCGCGCTCGTGCGTGACTACGCCGGCGACGAGGTGGCCAGCCAGTTCTTCGGCCGGCTCACGCCGAAGGACCCGGCCAGCACCACCGTCGACGCGGTTGCCAGCGCGATCTGGGTGCTCGGCTCGACCCTGATGTCGGCCGAGGACCCGCGCCTGGGCGTACGGCAGTCGACCGCTATCGACCGTGACCGCGGTGCGGCGCTCGCACACACGCTGCGGCGGGAGGAGGTGCTCGCCGCGGGAAGTCGCTTCGAGGTATTCCTGCGGTGGGACGACCCCGACGACGGTCAGCTCGCCGACTTCCTCGCCCACCTGGCGGCGTGGCGACCCCTGCTCGGCCACGGTGTGACCCGCGGCCGGGGCCGGGTCCGCATCGACGAGGTAGGCTACGGTCTGCTCGACCTGCAGGACGCCGACGACCTCGCGCGGTGGCTGCGCAGTGACGGCCCAGACCTCCTCCGGTCCGTCGCGACGCGACCGGCACCGGCCGGCAAGGCCGTGTCGTCGCCTGACCGCCTGCAGATCCCGGTCACGATCGACGGCCCGCTGCGGGTCGGCACCGGACAGTCCACATCGGACGATGGGGCCGGTGTCGCGGTCGCCCGCGTGTACCGCGACGGCGACCGGATCGTGATACCGGGCAGCGGCCTCAAGGGATTGCTGCGTTCGCGATGCGAGTTCATCCTACGCAGCGTCGGCGTGCGGCCACGTCCGTGCCTGGATCAGCGCTGCGGCCAATGCTGGCCGTGCGGGGTCTTCGGCTACGGCGGGGGCGACGACCCGGCCGCCCACTCGGTCGGGTTCCGCGGCCTGGTCCGCGTCCTCGAGGCCGTTGTTACCACACCGTCCGAAGTGGACCCCGTGGTGCGGCGCACCCATGTCGCGGTCGACCGCTTCACCGGGGGCGCTCGCGACGAGCAACTGTTCACTGTGGAGGCACTCGAGTCAGGCACGTTCACCCTCACCATCGAGCTGCTTGCCGGTCTGACGCCCGTCCAAGAGGGTCAGCTGCGGGCGCTGCTGCGGCTGGTCCTGGCCGACCTGGGTGACGGCCTGGTCGGCATCGGCTCAGCGGTGACGCGCGGATACGGCAGTGTCACCCCCGCCCTGGGCGAGGTGGCGCCGGGCACCGTGCCCGACCTCGCCGCCGCCCAGGTGGCGGTGCGCGACATGCTCAGTGAAGGGACGCGACGATGACCGCGACTTGGCACCTCACCGGGGAGCTCACGACCTGGCAAAATGCGGTGGCCGGGCCGTTGGCCGGGGCGACCTGCCTGTGGCAGGACCTCGACGGGCTGCATGTTGCGGTCGCACCGCCGACCCGGCCGCACACATCGATCCTGTGGGGTTGGACCGACGATGGCGCGCTACTGCGAGCGCGGCTCGACGGTGACACGACGTACCTGGCTCGGTGGACCGGGCCGGCCGATGCGGTGACCCTGCCCTGGCAGCCGACCGACCTGAGGGTCGCGGCCTACCGCGGCCCGGGCGCCACGGACGGCGGGCTGGGTAGCGCCTACGTGGAGCTGGTCGTGCACCCCGACGGCTCCGGCACGGGGCCGATCAGCTTTGTACGCCCCCAGCACCTCGGGCGACGCGATGGCTGAGCCACGCCGAGGTCCCTCGTGGCGGGAAGCGTTCTGGTGGCGGGCATGGTCGTTCGTGTCCCGGGTGGTCGCGCCGGAATGGTTGATCGCCGTCGCGTTCACGGTCGGGGTGGCGCTGCTAGGCGCCGCGCTGGGGATCGTGCCCGACCTGGTGGAGGCGGGATGGTCGGCGTCGCCGCGGCGGTCGACCATCCTGTCTTGGTTTGGCGTCGGCGCGGTCGTCGTGCTCGCCGTCGGCGTCCTGCTCTGGTGGCAACGCAACCGGGTCCTGCGCCGGCGCGGCACCGCATACTTGGTCAAGGAAACCGGTCCGGACTGGACGTTCGAGGACAACCAGGCGTTCCTCGCCGCGGTGCAGGCCCGGTTCGCGGCCGTGATGCACGTGCCCGGCCCCACCGACCTGGGCGACCTGTGGACCTGGCCCCTCGACGAACGAGCCGACCAGTGGGATCAGCGCCTGGACCAGCTCGTCCGCTACTTCTGGGCGAACCACTTCAACGATCACAAGGACACGCCCAACGCGCTCTACATCTGGGCGCCGTGGTCGGTCTCGATGGCCTTCGCGACCCGCAGCATGACCGGCCGGCGGGGCGTCGACTTCACGGTGCGCCAGCGGCCCAGCTACGGCCGCAGCGGCAGCATCGGGGCGGCCCCGTTCAGCGACGAGGGCCACACCTTCCGGCGCCCGCCCGGCCGCCCGTACCCACTGCTGAGCACCGGCGCGATCAGCCACCACGAGCACCACGTCACCCTGCGGATCCAGCCTGCGGCGCCCGGACCGGCCTCCCCCGCGCAAATCCTCATCCTTCTGTTACGCATGTCGAAGAACTCGTTCGGGCCCGTGCCGGCCAGCGACGGCCAAGGCCCGGACGACCGGTACGTCCTCGACGTGCGCGACGCCGCCGGACTCGGCCTGAGTGAGGCGGCGACAGCCACCATCCACGAATGGCGATACCTGCCGACCAGCGGCGCCACCGTCGCCTGGTCGGACTACCCGACCCTCGTGGCCGATGCGGCCGGGTGGATCTGCCAGGAGGCGTCCGCCCATCCGGATGCGACGGTCCTGCTCGGCGCGGTCGGGCCGCAGGAATTCGCCACCGGGCTCGGGATCCACGCGACCCAACGGCCCGACTGGCCCGCCGCGCTGTGGCCCCTCGTCTACGGTGGCACGTTCACCGTGCCGAAGCTGAACCTCGGCCGACCGAAGGGACCCTGACATGCCCAGCCGCTGGCAGATCGTCCTACCCGGCGTCGACGCAAGCCTCGTGCGAGTGGAGCAGCTGCACGCGATGACGTCGGGCTGGTTCGACGACACCGCGGACGCCCACCAGGCCCGCGCCAAGCCATACAGCATCACCCCACCCAGGCCCGCCGGCGACACCACCACCTTCAACGTCGGCTTGGTCGACGACAGCATGGTCGACCGCCTGCTGACCCGCACCGCACCGGGAGTCCGGCTGCGCCTCGGCGGCCAGCACACCCGTACCGTCCAAGCGCCCACACAGGTCGCGGGCCTGTCTTGGTCCACATTGGATGCCACCCCGGCCGACTCCTGGTGCGTGAACTTCGCCACCCCCACGACGTTTCGTCGCGGCAACAATTTCACGCCGTGGCCGGCGCCGAAGGCCGTGCTCGGCAGCCTCCGCGCGACCTGGCGTCACTTCGCCCCTGCCAGCGCGGGCGCGCTGGACCTCGACCTCGCCACCGATCCGGTCTGGGTCACTGACATCGACGGCGCCAACGAGGTCGTCAAGGTCAACGACCGAACCGTTTCCGGTTTCGTCGGGCGCATCCGTTTCACCTGCGACGCCCCCGCGCACGTCGCGGCGAGCATCGACCGGCTCATTCAGCTCGCTCCCTACAGCGGCGTCGGAGCACACACGACCCGCGGGTTCGGCGTCACCCGGCCCGAACCAACCTGGCGGCAACGCCGGACCGGCTAAACCGCCCATGGCCGAGCTGCTCTCCGCCGCCGCGACCGTCGCCGCGCTGACCGCCGCCTGGGAGGAGCTGCTCGCCGACGACGAGGCAGACCAAGCCCTCTCCGCCGGAACCCGGCGCTTCGCCGACGCCGCCACAGAACACATCAACGAGCTCTCCCAACAGCTCACGGCCGGGACCTACCGGCCGGGATCACTGGCATGGGTGCCGGTCCCCAAACCCGACGGCGGCACCCGCGAACTGCAGATCCCACGCACCCGCGACCGGGTGGTGGAGAAAGCCATCGCCGAGGTCCTCAGCCCCGTCATCGACGCGCTGCACGTCCGCAACGTCGCCCGCCCCGGTGTCACGCAACCCGGTGGCACCCGGCGCCTGCACGGCCTCGCCCAGGGCAGCCCGCTGTCACCCATGTTCGCCAACCTGTTCCTGGAGCAGCTCGACGAACGCGTCCGCGCGGCCGGGTTCCCACTCGTGCGATACGGCGACGACCTCGTCCTCTTCGCCGGCAACGCCGCCGACGCCCGCCACGCGCTCGCGGTGGCCACCGCCGCTGTTGAGGAGATCGGCATGAGCCTGGGCACCGACAAAACCGAAGTGATGTCCTTCGACGATGGCTTCTGTTTCCTCGGCGAGGACTTCGGACCGCCCTACCCGCCATTGCTCGACGAGCACCGCATCGAAGTGCCCGCGACGAAGACGCTCTACGTCGCGGTGCCCGGCGCCGCCGTGCGCCTGGACGCCGGGCGCATCACGCCTACCTGGGCCACCTCGCCGACGCCACGATCCGAAACGTCGACCGCCTCCGCGCGCACCTCGCCGCGGCCGACGACCCCGCCCGCTACCTGCCCATCGCGCAGGCCATCGTCAAGGCAAAGATCGCCAAGCAGATCGTGCTCCTGCAGCGCCAGATCCGCCGCGGCGTGCACGAGGACCTCACCGACACGATCGCCTCGCTGCGCAACCTGGTCACGATGCTGCCCGACGCCAACACCCGCGACGAGGTGATGGGTTTGGAAGGCGCGGCCGCAAACGGCTACTTCCGCGCTCTTGGGTTGATGGTCCCCGAACCGCTGCGATTTCACGGCCGCAGCCGAAGACCACCACTCGACCTGATCAACGCGGCACTCTCGTTCGGCTACACGATCCTGGTGGGCGAGGCCGTTACAGCCCTCACCGCAGCAGGACTCGACCCGGCGATCGGGCTTCTCCACACGCCGACCGAGCGACGCCCGAGCCTGGCGCTCGACCTCATCGAAGAGTTCCGACCCTACGTCGTCGACCAGATCGTGCTCACCGCCGCGACCGGCGCAACGCTGCAACCCGAACACGCGCGCACCGAAGAAGGCCGGGCCGGCGTCCTGCTGACCAAAGCGGGGCGCATCATCATCATCGACGCATACGAACGACGTATGCTGCGCACGACCCGCGGCGCCCTGCCCGACTTCGCCGGCAGCGTGCGCCGACACCTCTACCGCCAGGCGCAACGCATCGCCGCCTGGATTGAGGACGCACAGCCCTGGACAGGGCTGTCATGGCGATAACCGCGCTGGTGTGTTACGACATCTCACGAGACTCGACCCGAGCCCGAGTCGCGGCGGTGCTACAGCAGTGGGGCGACCGTATCCAACGGAGCGTGTTCATCTGTACGGTCGACCCGGCGGAACTACCGGGGCTCCACGCCAAGCTGGCCGCGATGATCGACTACCGCACCGACGCCGTGCACGTCGTGCCGGTCTGTGCGGCCTGCTGGGACCGCATCGTTGTCATCGGGCAGGCTACCGTCGAGCCCGACCGGCTCTACTGGGCGGTCCTGTGACTGACATACCGGATGTTTACCCTGTTTCCGGGCCTGGGTGCTGGCGAGGCGGTCAGGCCCGCGCTGCGCGCATGTCCGTTGACCAGGGGCGATGCCCCCTTGGGGCGTGTCCGAGCGGCTGTAAAGGACCCCGTCGTCGAAGATCACGCGCAACGGGCTACATTTGCACAGGTCAGGCGGTGCTCCTGACGGCCAGGGTACCGAATCACGTCACGCCAGAGGGCGTATAGAAACGTATCACAGATTGGCTCAGGCTGTGGGTTGCGGTACCGAATCACGTCACGCCAGAGGGCGTATAGAAACTGCTGCACGAACCCGTCACCGTTGGCCTGCACAAGTACCGAATCACGTCACGCCAGAGGGCGTATAGAAACTAGAGGCACAACCGGATACTGCTGATCGGGTAGTACGTACCGAATCACGTCACGCCAGAGGGCGTATAGAAACCGGATAGGGAGGCATCAGGCAATGCCGAGGGTACCGAATCACGTCACGCCAGAGGGCGTATAGAAACGCGGCGCCGGGGCGGCACCCGCGTCGACCGCGGCCGGTACCGAATCACGTCACGCCAGAGGGCGAGAGGGCGTATAGAAATCAGGTAGATCTCGTCGTCACGGTTCTCGATGCCTCGCGTACCGAATCACGTCACGCCAGAGGGCGTATAGAAACCTGGACGCCGAGGCGACCGCGTTGCAGCGCCAGGGCGTACCGAATCACGTCACGCCAGAGGGCGTATAGAAACCGTTGAATGGTCATCCATAGCATCGGGCGGTTGGCGGTACCGAATCACGTCACGCCAGAGGGCGTATAGAAACCCTCGGAGCGGACCTGAGCCTAGGCCCTTCGTGTCAAGTACCGAATCACGTCACGCCAGAGGGCGTATAGAAACACGCACTGGCCAGTGACGGTCAGACCCTGGATCTGGCCAGTACCGAATCACGTCACGCCAGAGGGCGTATAGAAACGAGATCGGCCTGCTCGATGATGATGCGGAAGTTGTCCGGTACCGAATCACGTCACGCCAGAGGGCGTATAGAAACCAGACTCACCCCCGCACAAACACGACCATCGCGCCACGTACCGAATCACGTCACGCCAGAGGGCGTATAGAAACCGGATGTTACTGACCGCTCCGCTGGGCGTCGGTCGTACCGAATCACGCGTGTCCATTCACGGGTGGGGTCTGATCTGGGTATTTCCATGATCAAGATCTTGGGTGTCGGCGTGTCGGGTTGACCCGTCCGCGTCGCGGTCTGGATCATGGTGGTGTGTCCATCGTGGAGCCGCCGTCGTACGAACAGTTGGCGCTGTTCGTGGTGGAGTTGACGGGGCGGTTGGATGAGGCGGCGGTTCGGCTGGATGAGGCGAACGCGCGGATCGCGGCGTTGGAGGCTGAGGTCGCGGCGTTGCGGGCCAAGTTGGGTAAGGACTCGACGAACTCCTCCACGCCGCCGTCGGCGGATCCGCCGGCGGCGAAGGCGAAGCGCAAGGCGGTCACGTCGCAGCGGGTGCGGTCCAAGGACCGTAAGCGGGGTGGGCAGCCGGGCCGGCAGGGTTCGGGGTTGGTGCCGACGCAGGACCCGGACGATACCCGGCAGGTCGAAGCGGCGGCGGAGTGCTCGGGGTGTGGGGCGGATCTGGTCGAGCACGGCGACGACGCGAAGGCGACGTGGGCGCAGGTGTGGGACATCAAGCCGATCGAGCTGGAGAAGGTCCACTATGTACTGCCGAAGCGGCGCTGTGGCTGTTGCGGGAAGCTGACCACCGCGAGCGCACCGTACGCCTCGGCGGGCAGCGTGTCGTACGGGCCGAACATCAACGCCGCGGCGATCCTGTTGGCGTCGCAGGGCAACGTGCCGGTCGAGGCCACCGCGGGGTTGATGGCCGCGTTGTTGGGCGTGCCGGTGTCGACCGGCTTCGTGGCCCGCGCGCATGAGCGGTTCGCCGACCTGCTCGCCCAGGGCGGGTTCGACGAGGCGATGATCGCCGCGCTGCGCTCGCAGGCGGTGCTGTGCGCGGACGAGACCCCGGTCAACGTGGTCGACAACATCGACCCCGACGGAGCACCGGCCGACGGTGCCCCGCACGTGGTCACGGTACGGACCCCGGACGCGAAGCTGGTTTGGTACAAGGAGATCGCCGCCCGCACCAAGGAGCGGATCGCGGCCATGGGCGTGTTCGACAACTGGCACGGCGTCCTCGTACGTGACGACTACGCCGGCTGGCACCAGTTCGACGCCCAGCTGGCCGGAGTGCAGCAATGCGGTGCCCACCTCATCAGACACCTGCAGGGCGTGCTCGACCTCGACCCCGAGGTGCAGCAGTGGGCCGGGCAGGTCCAGAAAGCCCTACGTGATGCGGCGAAACTGGTCGAGGTCGCCCGCACCAACGGCACGGCCATCGATGTCAAGGCGTTGGCCGACGCCCGGTGGCGCTACGACCAGGGCGTGCTCGTCGGAATCTCGATCAACCTGTCCCGTCCGTGGCACAAGGGCAACCACCCCGGACTGGTCCAGGCAAGACGCCTGCAAGCCAAGGCCGACCAGGTCTGGCTGTACACAAAGGACTTTCGCGTCCCGTGGACCAACAACTGTAGCGAACAAGCCCTCAAGAGCCCGAAACTACACCAGAAAGTCTCCGGCTACTGGCAGACCACCCTCACCCTCGCCCGGTTCTGCCGCGTCCGCTCCTACCTCGTCACCGCCCGAAACCACGGCATCCGCGCCATCGACGCCATCCACGCCGCACTCACCGGCCAGCCATGGATGCCATCCCCAGCCACATCATGATCTTCGACCCTGAATGGACACAATCACGTCACGCCAGAGGGCGTATAGAAACAGCGGCTATTGTTTCGTCGCGAACCACGTCACGTGTACCGAATCACGTCACGCCAGAGGGGCCGGGTAGGCGGCGGGAATCTCACCCGCCGCCCCCCACAGATCCGTGCGTAAGCCTCTCGACTTACACGGCTCTTGTCGTCCTGATCGTTAGAAGGTGGTGACCCATGCCCAGTGGGCGAAGGTCCGCGGGGACTGGTCTATGATCCGTTCCCAGCCTGCTTTGGCCTTCTTGAAGCCACGTACCCGTTTGAACTTGTTGCGCAGGAACCGCATCAGGTAGGTGTTGATGCGCTGAAGGACCCGATT
>CAWDLX010000016.1:0-95299 GCA_963803345.1 uncultured Actinomycetota bacterium | reverse complement strand
GCGCGGGCACGTGGTCACGCTCGCCTCAGGGCTGGTCCTGACCGTGACCGACGCGGTCGAAGGCGATGCCTTCGTCGCCTTCGCACCGAGCGCGGTCGCCCTGTACCGGGACGAGCCGGCCGGCAGCCCCCGCAACACCTGGCCCGCGGTCGTCACCGGGGTGCAACGGCACGGGGACAACCTGCGCATCCAGCTCGCCGGGCCGGTGGTGGCGGCGGCCGACATCACCCCGGCGGCCGCGGTCCAGCTCCGGGTCGGCCCCGGCGAGCCGGTCTGGGCCTCGATCAAGGCGACCGAGACCCGGGCCTACCCGGCGTAGCCTGCCCGTCCGATAGTCTCGCCGGGGCGCGCCACCGGCGGTGCGGGCAGGGGGAGAGTCGATGAAACCGGCAGCGGGTCTGGTGGCTCTGGTTGCCGCGATCAGCCTGGCCGGCTGCGCGGCTCCGCGAGCGATCGCCTCCCCGGTGCGGCCGCGGGTGGTCACGACGGCCGCCTCGACGCCCTCGCCGACGGCGACCCCACCCCCGACCGCCACCCCGACCCCGAAACCCACGCTCAAGCCGAAACCGAAGCCGACCCTGAAGAAGTCCACCCCACCCGGCAGTGACAAGCCCGCCGGCCCCGCGCCGAAACCGCCCGCTGACGGCGTGCCGGCCACCGGCAACCAGACGTTCGCCGTCGCCGGCGGCGCCACCGGGATCGTCGGCACCGGCACCACCCTGGTCAGCTACCGGGTGGAGGTGGAGAACGGCATCAGCTGGGGCAGCAATCCGGTGTGGACGGCCGACAGCTTCGCCGCCACTGTGGACGGCATCATCGCCGACCCACAGGGCTGGATCGCCTCCGGCACCACTGCGGTGACCGATCCGGCACAGAACATGACCAACGCCTCCTGGTCGTTCCACCGGGTGAGCGGTTCGAGCTACTCCGTGCGGATCCGGCTGGCCTCGCCGAACACCACCGACGCGCTGTGCGGGTCGGTGGGGCTGCACACCGGGGGTGTGTACTCCTGCCGGTACGGCACCAACGTCATTATCAACCTGCGCCGATGGCTCACCGGGGCGCCCGGCTTCGCGATGAGCCTCACCGGCTACCACACGATGGTGATCAACCACGAGATGGGGCACCGGCTCGGGTTCAAGCACATGCTCTGCCCCGGAGCCGGTCAGCTGGCCCCGGTGATGCAGCAGGAGACCATCAACCTGGCCGGTTGCCGGCCCAACGCGTACCCGTTCGCCCCGGACGGCACGTTCGTCGACGGCCCGTGGTCACCCTCCTGAGCCCGGAGAATGGGGCGTCCGCGATGGATCCGGCACTGCAAGCCGCGGCCGAGGCCGCCCCCGGCTTCATGCCGCCGGCCGAAGGGCTGGCCCTGTACGCCGCCGCCGCGCAGGTCGCGGGTAACGGTCCGGTGCTGGAGGTGGGCACGTACTGCGGCAAGTCGACCATCTACCTCGCGGCCGCGGTACGACGCCATGGTGGCGTGGTGGTCACGGTCGACCACCACCGGGGATCAGAGGAACACCAACCAGGTTGGGAGTACCACGACCGGGCGCTGGTGGATCCGGTCGCCGGCCGGCTGGACACCCTGCCGACGATGCGGCGCACGCTGCACGCGGCCGGCCTGGAGGACACCGTGGTGGCGGTGGTGGGCCGGTCGGCCACCGTGGCCCGCCTGTGGGCCACGCCACTCGCGATGGTGTTCATCGACGGCGGGCACACCGACGAGGCGGCCGACGCGGACTACGAGGGCTGGGCGCCGCATGTCATGGCCGGCGGGCTGCTCGCGATCCACGACGTGTTCGAAGATCCGGCCGATGGCGGGCAGGCGCCGTACCACATCTACCAGCGGGCCCTGGGCAGTGCGGCCTTTCGGCTGAGCAGCATCACCGGCTCGCTGCGGGTGCTACGCCGCACAGACGTCGAGGTAACAGCCGGTGCGCAGCTCCTGCGGGCCGACGGGTAGGCGGTCGCCGCCGAAGACCGCGCTGGTGACCGGTTCGCCGGTGAGCACCGCCCAGGCGAGCAGCACCGCCCCCGAGGTCCAGGTGGTCCGTTCCACCGGCCAGTGGGCGTCGTCGGGAAAGACGTAGCCGGTCCAGTACGAGCCGTCGTCGTGGCGCAGGTGCTGTACCGAGGCGAAGAGTTCGGCCGCCCGCGCCCGGTCACCGGTCGCGCAGAGCGCAAGTACCAGTTCGCAGGTCTCCGCGCCGGTGACCCACGGGCGGTCGCTCACGCAGCGCAGGCCCAGGCCGGGCACCACGAAGCGGTCCCAACCCTGGGCCAGGCGAGCCTGCGCCGCCGGTCCGCGCAGAGCGCCGCCGAGGATCGGGTAGTACCAGTCCATCGAGTAGCGCTCGCGCGGCGAGAACCGCTCCGGATGGCTGGCCACCACATGCCCGAGCGAGCAGGCGGCCAGCTCCCAGTCCGGCTGGGGCTCGCCGCGTTGGCGAGCCAGCTCGAGCGCGCACCGCAGGCTGTGGTACATGCTCGAGCAGCCGGTGAGTAGGGCTTCGGCGGCCGGTGTGCCGTCGGGCGAGCGGGCCCAGGCGACCTCACCGTGGGCCCGTTGCAAGCCGAGCACGAACGAGACCGCCGCGGTCACCGTCGGCCACATGCGGTCGAGGAAGGCGGTGTCGCCGGTGATCCGGATGTGGTGCAGCAGGCCGACCGCCAGGTACGCGCTGAAGTTCGACTCGCGGACCGGGTCGCTCACCCGGTCGCCGTGGTAGCCCCGACACCACGACCCATCCGGGTTCTGGGTCCGGCGCAGCCAGTCGTAGGCCGCCCGCGCATGGTCGTGCCAGCCGGCGACGTCCAGCGCCATAGCGGCCTCGACATGGTCCCACGGGTCGGTCAGTCCGCCGCGAAACCAGGCGATCGCTCCGGTGCGCAGCTGGGCCGAGACGATGCTCGCCGCGGTGGCGTCGACGTCGGGCGGCGACAACACCGCGGAGAGCGCGGTCACGGCCGGCCTCCCGGCTTCTCCAGGTAAACCACCAGGCTCTTGCCGACCAGCGGGTTCAGCACCCGCTCGGTCGCCTGCGTCCACCATGGACGGTGAGTGAGGTCGTACACCAGGAACCGGTGGTAGAGCCGCGGGATGCGGGCCCCGTCGCCGAGCGCGCACTGCAGCCACCAGTACGGCGAATGCAGCGCGTGGGCGTGGTGGCGGGCCCGGGTGACCAGCGCGGCCGAGCGGAGCCGGGACTCCAGGGCACGGCGGCGGTAGATGCGCACATGGCCCCCCTCGACCTCGTGGTAGGCGTCCGAGAGCGCCCAGCAGACCCGCTCCGGCCACCAGCGCGGCACCGTGACCGCCAGCGTGCCCCCGGGGCGCAGCACGCGGGCGGCTTCGGCGATGGCCCGGGCGTCGTCGGGCAGGTGCTCCAGGATCTCGGCCGCGATGACCACGTCGAAGATGCCCTCGGCGAAGGGCAGCCGGTACGCGTCGGCCCGGACCGCGAGTGCGCCCGCGCCCGCCGGTGCCTCGCCGGCCGCCCGCATGGCGGCGAACATCGCGGCCACCCCGGCCAGGTCGCCGGCGTGCCGGTCGAGTGCCACCACCCGGGCCCCGCGGCGGTAGCACTCGAACGCGTGCCGGCCGGCGCCGCAACCCAGGTCGAGCACCCGATCACCCGGGCCGACCCGGAGCCGGCCGAAGTCGACGGTCAGCACCGGGTCATCGCCCGTCCCGGCTCGCGATCGCCCGGTGGTAGACCAGTGCCGTGCGCCGGGCGGCCGCCGGCCAGGTGAAATGCCGGACCACCCGGTCCCGGCCGGCCGCGCCCAGCCGGGCCCGCAACGCCGGGTCGTCCAGTGCGGTCCCGATCGCCACCGCCAGCGCCTGCGGGTCTCCCGGCGCCACCAGCAGCGCCGCCTCCCCGTCCGGGCCGGCGACCTCCGGCAGCGCGCCGCCCGTGGTCGCGACCACCGGCGTCGCGCACGCCATCGCCTCGACGAGTGGCAAGGAGAAGCCCTCGAAGAGCGAGGGCACCACGGCCAGCTCGGCCGAGCGCAGCTGGGCCACCAGCTCGGCCTCGCTGAGCCGCCCGGTGAACTGGACCGCGCCGGCCAGGCCGTACCGCTCGATCGCCTCGGCCACCGGTCCACGCGGCCGGGCCGACCCGACGACGACCAGCTCGACCGCGCGCTCGGTGCGCAGCTTGGCGACCGCCTCGACGAGCGGCAGCAGCCCCTTGAGCGGCACGTCGGCACTCGCCGTGGTGACCAACCGCCCGGCAACCCGCCGGTGCGCCGGATCCGGGGCGAAGCGCTCGATCTCCACGCCGACCGGAACGACGTCGATCCGGTCGCGCTCGACCCCGAGGTGCTCGACGATCTGGTCCCGGGACGAGCCGGAGACGGTGATGACATGGCGCAGGTGGGCGGCGACGCGGCGTTGCGTACGGGTGAAGCCGTACCAGCGGCGCAGCGAGAGTCGCCGGGCCCCGGTCGCGGCGGCCAACTCGATCTCCCGATCGATCTGCACCGGGTGATGCACCGTCGTCACCAGTGGCAGCCCCCACCGGTGCAGGCCGAGCAGTCCGTAGCCGAGGGTCTGGTTGTCGTGCACGACATCGTAGTGGTGCCGGCGCGCCCACAGCAGCCGCCGGGCCCGCAACGCGAACGTCATCGGCTCCGGGAAGCCGGCGGTCATCATGGTCGCCACCTCGAGCACGTCGATCCAGTCCCGGTACTCGTGCCGGCGCGGCATCCGGAACGGGTCACCGGCCCGGTAGAGGTCCAGGCTCGGCACTGCGATCAGCCGCACCCCGGGATCCAGCACCGGGTAGGGCTGGCCGGAGTAGACATCGACCTGGTGTCCCAGGCGGACCAGCTCGCGACTGAGGTGGCGCACGTAGATGCCCTGCCCGCCAGAGAACGGGTTGCCCCGGTAGGTGAGCAGGGCAACCCGCAGGTATGCACCGGTCAAGAACGCCCTCCGCTCCGCCGCGCGGAGCGGCTGCCACATCCGACGGCGTCAGTCTATGCCGCGGCTCGGATACGATCCGGGGCCCGTGAGCGCGAGGAGCGAGTGGTACCAATGAGTGTGACCGAGGAGAGCTACCCGACCGGCCGTGGCCTGGCCGGGCTCGGGCGGCCGGCGGCGTTCGCCGTGGTCACCGGTGGCTACCTGCTCGCCGGCCTGGCCGGCGTCACCGTCGCCGCCGTCATCGGGCGGCACCCCATCACGTCGGCCTGGTGGGGTGACCTCACCGGGACATTGGTGATCTTCGCGCTCTCGGTCGTGGTGGGCAACGCCAGTTTCTACGATCCGTACTGGAGCGTGGCCCCGCCCGTGATCGCCGTCGGCTGGCTGCTCTCCGCCGGCACCGGGGTGCCGGCGCGCCAGCTGCTCGTGCTCACCCTGGTGTGGCTGTGGGCGATCAGGCTGACCGCCAACTGGGCCACCGGATGGGCCGGACTGTCGCATGAGGACTGGCGCTACGTCGACCTGCGCCGGCGTACCCGCGGCCAGCTGCCATGGTGGCTGCTGAACCTCACCGGCATCCAGCTCATGCCGACCGTGGTCGTCTTCGGGGGCCTGCTCTCGGTATGGCCCGCGTTGGCGGGCAGCCGGCCGCTGGGCCCGATCGACCTGCTCGCGGTCGTGGTGACCGGGGCCGCCATCACCGTCGAAACCGTGGCCGACCGGCAGCGGCGGCGGTTCGCCCGGGATCCGGCTCACGACGGTCTGGTCGCCGACGTCGGGTTGTGGCGCTGGTCGCGCCATCCCAACTACCTAGGCGAGATCGGCTTCTGGTGGGGGCTGTGGCTGTTCGGCCTGGCCGCCGCGCCCACCTGGTGGTGGACGGTCATCGGCCCGCTGGTGATGGTTGCGCTCTTCGTCGGCGCCAGTGTGCCCATGATGGACCGGCGATGCGCACAGCGGCGCCGCGGCTACGCCGAGTACGCCGCCCGGGTGCCAGCGCTGCTGCCGCGGCGGCGGCGCCGGGCCGGTACCAGCAGCTAAAGCGCCGCCCGTTTGTTGGCAGGGGCACCCCGTTAACGGATTCTGACGAAAAGGGTGCCCCTGCTAACAACGGGGCTTGAGCGGCGCGCGGGCGCTGGCGGCGGCGGGCTACAGTATCGCCGTCCGCCCCGTCCTGAACTCAAACCGAACGGTCTCGTGGTGCGTCTTCACAGACGACGGTGGGCGTGGGTGGCGCACCGGGTGATGAGGGGAGCATCGATGAGGTTGGCGCCGTTGACCGGCCGTCGGGCCGCCGCCCGGTGGGCGCTGGCCGGCGCGCTGGTGCTCGCCGTTCTGGCGAGCACCGGATGCACCAGTACCCGGGTCCGCTGGCACGAGGTCGGCACCGGGCCCTCCGGCGGCCCCGGCCCCACCCTCGGACCGGTGGCCTCCGCCCTGGCCATCGCACCCGGGGCCAATGCGAAGAATGTCTCGCCGGCGGCCCCGGTGACCGCCACCATGACCGGCGGCACTCTCTCCGCGGTGACTCTGACCAACGCCACCGGTCAGCCGGTCACCGGCAGCTTCGATGCGGCCCGAGGCTCATGGCGGAACTCGCAGCCGCTCGGCTACGGCAAGACCTACCGGCTCACGGTCACCGGTAGCGGCGCGGACGGCAAGGCGTACCAGGACTCCCGCACATTCACCACGGTGCGCCCGCGCAACCTCACGCTGCCCTACCTGCGGGCCAATGAGGGCACCCTGCTCGACGGCGGCACCTTCGGCGTGGGCCAGCCCATCGTGGTCTGGTTCGACGAGCCGATCAAGAACAAGGCAGCGGCCGAGCGGGCGCTCACCGTGACCACCGACGCGAGCACCGTCGTCGGCGGTTGGTACTGGATGGACAGCCACGAAGTGCACTGGCGTCCCCGCGACTACTGGCCGGCCGGAGCGAAGGTCACGGTCACCGCGGCGGTCTACGGGCACGATCTTGGCGGCGGACTCTACGGCCAGGCGGACCGCTCCGCGTCCTTCACCATCGGCCGGTCCAAGGTGGCGATCGCCGACTCCAAGACCCACCGGATGAAGGTCTACCTCGACGGCAAGCTGGTCACCCGGATCAACGGCAAGGACGTGACCGCCGGCATCCCGATCAGCATGGGCAAGGGGGGCAGCGAGCGCACCGCGCACGGGGTGGTCGACTTCACCACCAACAGCGGCCCGCACGTGGTCACGCTGAAGTACGAGGTGTACCACATGACCTCGTCCAGCTTCGGGATCACCAACCCGAGCTCGCCCAACTTCTACGCGGTCGACATCCGCAAGTCGATCAGGATCACCGGCGACGGCGAGTTCGTGCACCTGCGCGATTGGGCCGTGTGGCAGATCGGCAAGATGAACACCTCCCACGGCTGCATCAACGTGGGCGTCGACTACATCTACTGGTTCTACAACATGTTCGGCGCCGGAGACATCGTTGACGTGACCGGCACCGCGCGCCATCTCGATCTTCGCAACGGGCTGGGCGACTGGGTGCTCTCCTGGGCCGACTGGCAGAAGGGCAGCGCCCTGTCCTAGCGGTGCCCCGCGGTGGCGAGGATGGCGTCACGCGGCCGGACGCGAACTGGCCCTATAGCCCGAGGACCAGCGTTACCGTAATCTGCGCGCGTGACCGTACTCAACGCCGTCATTCCCCTCGTCTCACTCCTCATCGGCAGCGGCATCACGTATTGGGTCAATGTGCGTTCTCGCCGTCAGAACTATGTCGAGGATCTAATCAATCAAGCCATCGCCGCGGTCACCGCAGCCGAGGAAAGCGTCGACTGGACAACGTCGATTGGTAAGCCCGCCTTGATGAGCGACGACGACCATGCGCGGTTTCAGGCCTGGCTCATCACCGAGGGCCTCAAGAACTGGAATACGAGGGTGACGGATGCACGGCTTGCGCTGGCGCGCGTGATGCCTTACGTGCCGGAGGTCGAGGATTTGTTGCCCTTTGCACCGGACGGCACCCACCGTGGTACGCATCGCAAGATCGTTGAGCTTCTACGTCAGTACCGCCCAGCGGGTACCCGCCACACCAGGGCTGGCCCGGATGCCAGCGGCTGACCCACTCTTCGTAGGAGTAGAAGCCCCAATCGGCAGTAAATCATCGACCTATCGCGTACCGATGAGCACGGCAGGGCGACCCGGGCAGCGGCTTCCGCGGCCGTTGTGGTGGGCCCGCAGAGTTGAGTTGCGTCGTGAGTGTTCAAAGATCCGTCCGCATCGGCCGCATCGGTAGACGTACACCGGGCCGGTCTGTCGCGGGTGGGAAATGCCTCGTGGGTTCCCGGGTCCGCGGGTGCTTCTACTCTGCGGCAGTGCGTGCAGCGGTCCATGCGTCGAGAACTCTACTGTCGCTCGCGGCCGGAAAGGGGTGGTCGTCACTACGACGGCCTGCATGCGGTCAACCCGGTAGGAGCGATGACCGCTTCCGTCGGCGCGTTCAGCGTGGAGCAGGTAGTGGCCATCGCGGGTGCGCCGTAGCGAATAGGGCTCGATCAGTCGACGCCGTCCCTCGTAGGTCAAATCGACGCACAGGTGGTTCGTGGCGGCGAACCGGACTGCCTCAAGCGGAACGCCGGCACGCCACGTCCACACGGTCGGCGGCGGTTCCCAGGCCTCGTCTTCCTCGGCGTCGTAGTGCGGTGGTGAAGGTTCGGCGAAGACGATGGTTCCGTCGAGCCAACCGAACAACGTCGGCAACTCCTCGAGAAACGGCTCCAGTGGGGGCAACGCTGGGAGTTGGTGGCTGAGCATGTTTGTCCAGTCAGCCGCCAGCTCGTTCCTGCGCTCGGCGGTCATAATGTCGTCCGCTGTAGGCACGGCGATGCCCTTCACCGCGCACTTCTCGACAAGGGCAGCGTTGATCGACTTGGGATACAGCCGCAGATCCTGGCGGCGGAACAGGTTGACGATGTCGTACAGATCGCGTGGCCGGCCGCGTTGCGCCATCGCTCGCAGCTTCTCCGCGAACAGTTCATCGAAGGAGTAGCAGCGCACCTGCCGGCGCCGAGGCAGCACGTCGGGGTACGGGTGTCCGACGTCGCGTAGAACGGGTGGCCGGACGACTGTCTCGTTGGCGGAGATGTCGAGCTTTACCGATGCCGCTTGCTGCTGCAGCCGCGGCCCAACGTAGTACACGCGCGCCTCAGTCGAGAGCCCATCCGGTCGCCTGCGCAGCGCCGGTGTGCGGGTCGAGAAGGTGATGCCGGAGGCTTCGTGTACTTGGCCGAGCACCCGATCGAGAAGCGGCGCGATGTCCTCCGGCGTGTGCGGGCCACCACGCAGGACGGTGAAGTCGAGATCCTCAGAGAAGCGATACGTCTCTATGCAGCACTTCTTCAGGCACGTGCCACCTTTGAAAATTCACTTCTGGCCGAGCACCGGATCAGCGCCAATCCCCACAGCAGCCAGCCCAGGATGTAGTCCTTCTCGATGACCTGCTCGGTCAGGCCCCATTCGTGGACGCGTTCGACGATATCGGCGCGTGTGATCACGACTCGTCGCCCTCGTTCAGATTCGCGTTGATCCGCATGCCCCAGCGGCGCATGATCCGACCGCGCGTTTGGCTCGTAGGGTCCAGCGAGGTCACCCCAGCGCTTCGCCGATCTAGGCACGCTTTCACGAGTTCGTCAACGTCGATGCCGGTGCCACGTTCGCGGGCCTCCAGAAGGTACCCGAGCCGCTTGAACGCCGTTCGATTGCCGACACGATCACCGTGTTCGATCATCAATTCGTCGTCGCGGTACTGGCTGATCAGGTACTCGTGCAGAACATCAGCGCAATGGCGCACGCCGCCGCCGATACGGGGATCGTCCAAAATGTCGATGAGGGTTCTGCTCGGGTCCGACACCTGAACGCGGGTTCGGTTGCGCCAGACGCCGACTGTACCGAAGATGAGATCAGGTGATCGTGACGTCACATGGAAGCGCATCCCGGGAAGCTGAACGTCGCTGCGCCGCAGTCTTCGGCTTGAAACGACGAGAACCGAACGGAACAGCTGCTCGGTGAGTTCCCAGTGCTCGCATGCCGACCATCCGCCAATGTAGCAGGGAGCGAAGATCCGATCGGCAACGATCCACGGATCTTCGGCCCATTGCCCTGATCGTCGTGCGTCCAAGGGCACCGCCACGTACAGACCGCGTCGCACCCTGCTGAGCCAGCCGCGACGTGCGAGATACCCGAGGAGACGCGCGGTCGGGCCTTCGTCGAGGTCGAGGGTGCGAGCCGCCTCCGCGACGTCGAATGCAGACGAGGTCTCGCGATGCAGCCGTTCCAAGTACTCGCGATACCTTGGGCCGATGCCAGCGGGGTACAGTCCAGGTGTCGTACCAACCACAGAGTCTATGTTACCGCAGCTTCAGTGTATCGCGTCAGTAGAGCAGCAATAATATCAATGCAGTTGACAGTACTTCGGCGCTACTATAGCGCATGGCTTGTGACGTGCTCGCTAGCGATGCGCCGCGAGGATGGCGTCACGCTGCCGCCGGGGCAGCCGGTCGACGTAGACGATGCCGTCGAGGTGGTCGACCTCGTGCTGGAAGCAGTGCGCCAGCAGGCCGGTGGCCCGCACCTGCACCGGCGCGCCCGTACGGTCGTGGCCGGTGACCGTGGCGAGGTTGGCCCGGGCCACGGTCCCGCGCAGCCCGGGCAACGAGAGGCAACCCTCGCGGTCCTGGTCGCGGTAGCGGCGGCCCTTGGGGCAGGCGAGGCTCGGGTTCACCACGTGGCCGGTGAACCGTTCGTCGTCGGTCTCGCCCGGGCAGTCGTACACGAACACCCGCAGGCCGACACCGATCTGGTTGGCCGCCAGCCCGATCCCGTCAGCCGCGTACATGGAGGCGAACATGTCGTCGACCAGCGCCGCAAGCTCGTCGTCGAACGCGGTGACCGGCCCACATGGGCTGTGCAGGACGGCTTCGCCGTATGCGGCGATCGGGTGCACGGCGCCGGAACGGGCGGTCATGGTCTCCCATGATAGGCAGCCGATCCGTATGCTCCCGGAGTGGCCAGTCCGCTGCGATCCGAACCGTTCACCGTCGCCATCGGCGAGGAGGTGCTGGCCGACCTGCGGGCGCGGATCCGGGCCACCCGCTGGCCGGACTCGGTGCCGGGGGTCGGCTGGGCCCAGGGCGTCGACCCCGCCTACCTGCGGCCGTTGCTCGAATACTGGGCCGATGGCTTCGACTGGCCGGCCCGTGAGCGGGAGCTCAACCGGTGGCACCATTACCGGGTCGACGTCGACGACGTGCGGCTGCACGTCGTGCACGAACGGGCGCGCATCGGCGACGCCACGCCATTGCTGCTGTTGCACGGCTGGCCGAGCTGCTTCGTCGAACTGCTGGGCCTGGTGCCGTTGCTCACCGACCCACGGGCGTACGGCATCGATGGGCCGGCCTTCGACGTGGTGATCCCTTCGCTGCCCGGGTACGGCTTCTCGCCCCGGCCAGCGGTGACCGGCGTGAACTACCGGTACCTCGCCCAGCGGTGCCACCAACTGATGCAGGGCCTCGGGTACGAGCGCTACGGCGCCGGTGGCGGTGACTTCGGAGCCGGGATCGCCTCGTACATGGCGCTCGACGCGCCGGAGCGGGTGCTCGGTGTGCACCTGACGAACCTGGAGTTGTGGCCCGAGCTGGACGCCGGCGCTCGCCCCCTCTCCGCGGCCGAGCAGGCCTTCCTGGCCCGCAACCGGGAATGGTCCGATGTGGAGCGTGGGTACAGCGCCATCCAGTCCACGAAGGCGCAGACGGTCGGCTACGGGCTGAACGACTCGCCCGCCGGCCTCGCCGCCTGGATCCTGGAGAAGTGGCGATCCTGGACCGACAGCGCCGGCGATCTCGACCGCCGGTTCGGTCGCGACTTCCTGCTCACCATCCTCACCATCTACTGGGCGACCCAGACCATCACCTCGTCCATGCGCGACTATGTGGACAACCGGTTCCACGGCGCACCCCTGACCGCGGATGCCCGGGTACGGGTGCCGACCGCGGTGGCACTGTTCCACCACGAGTTCGTGCCCGAGGGCGAGGCGCCGCGGGAGTGGGCGGAGCGGCTCTACGACGTGTGGCGGTGGACGCCGATGCCGCGGGGCGGCCACTTCGCCGCGGCCGAGGAGCCGGAGCTGGTCGCCGCGGACCTGGCCGCCTTCTTCGCCGACGTACGGGCCGGGCAGCGCCGCTGAGCAGGCCGGCCGGGCAGCGTCATCGAGCGGACCGGCCGGCCCGCCGGCATCGGCGCGGGGCATGCTTACCGGATGGCAGACATGACACCTGCGCAGGCCCTGTCGTTCCTGGGCGAGGGAACCCGGACCGGCAAGCTGGCCACCGCCTCGATCACCGGGGCCCCGCACGTGGCGCCGATCTGGTTCGTGGTCGCCGGCGACGAGCTGGTCTTCACCACCGGCGCCGGCACGGTGAAGGGTCGTAACCTGCGGGCGAACCCGCGAGCCGGGCTCTGCGCCGACGTGTCGGAGTACCCGTACGACTTCGTCGTGGTCCGCGGCCCGGTGGCCATCGAGGAGGAGGCGCCCGACCTGGTGGCGTGGGCCACCCGCATCGCCGAGCGCTACGTGCCCGCCGGCCGGGCGCAGGAGTATGGCCGGCGCAATGGCGTACCGGGTGAGCTGCTGTGCCGGCTGCGCCCGGAGCGGATCACCGGCGTGCGTGACATCGCGCTCTAGCTGCTCGCGTGTTAGCAGGGGCACCCTATACATCAGAATCCGTTAATAGGGTGCCCTTGCTAACACGCGGGCAGCGGGAAGCAGCGGGTCAGGTCCAGGTGGGGCGCAGCGGCATATCGGAGCGGCCACCGGCGTGCAGCTTGACCCCGAGCACCTGGTGGAGCTGGATGCGGTTCTGCTCGAAGCCCAGACGTACCCCGGCCAGGTAGAGCCGCCACACCCGGGCGGTGCCGATGCCGACCTCGGCCACCGCCTCGTCCCAGTGCCGGTCGAGGTTGGCCGACCAGGCCCCGGTGGTCTTCGCGTAGTGGTCGCGCAGGTTCTCCTCGTGGCAGACCTCGAACCCGGTGTCGTGCATGTGCGAGATGAGGCGGCCGACGCCGGTGAGGTCGCCGTCGGGGAACACATAGCGGCTGATGAACCAGCCCTTGCGCACGTTGAGCCGGTTGTTCGGCTCGGTGATGCAGTGGTTGAGCAGGCGCCCACCGGGGCGCAACCGGTCGTAGAGGAACTGGAAGTAGGCCGGCAGGCCGTCGAGTCCGATGTGCTCGGTGAGCCCGATCGAGCTGACCGCGTCGAACTCGGATTCGGTCACGTCCCGGTAGTCGAGGTGGCGGACCTCGGCCAGCTCGCTCAGTCCGGCCTCGGCGATCGCCTTCTGCGCCCATTCGGCCTGGCGGCGGGAGAGGGTGACCCCCAGCGCCCGCACGCCGTACTCCCGGGCGGCGTGCATCACCATGCCACCCCAGCCACACCCGACGTCGAGCAGCCGCATTCCGGGCTTCAGGTCGAGTTTGCGGGCGACCAGGTCGTGTTTGGTGAACTGCGCTTGCTCCAACGTGGAGTCAGCTGTCGGGTAGACCGCACACGTGTAGGCCATCGAGGGTCCGAGCAGCCACTCGTAGAAGCGGTTGGAGACGTCGTAGTGGTGTGAGATCGCCTGCTGGTCACGCGCGCGCGAGTGCAGCCGGCCGCGCAGCCGTACCTCCTGCGGCGGCAACGGCGGTCGGCGCAGCAACCGGACGCCGCCGAGCTCGCGCAGCAGGCGCAGTCGTTCGCGTAGGGGCATCTCGAGGTCCAACCGCGACAGTCGGGCGATCGCGGTGTAGAGGTCGCCCTCGACTTCCATCTGGCCGGTGACGTAGGCACGGGCCAGGCCGAGGTCGCCGCGGCCGGTGGCCAGGTAGGCCAGCGCCTGGGGCGTGCGTACGTCGATGGTGATCGCGGCGTCGGGTGGCCCGGCCTGGCTGCCGTCGAACATCCGCACCGCCACGCCGTCGAGGCCTCCGCCGAAGACCTGTTCGAGTGCTTGTGCGCGACCCACGTTCACTCCTTCGTCTCGGGATCGTCCCTCGGGGCACAGACCTTGTGATACAGGTCGGGCAGCCGGCCGGCGGGGTCGTAGACCCGTTTCACCGCCTGGTACGCCGAACCGTTGTAGCGCCGCCAGAACTCCTCGGCCGGGTAGTGCACCGTGGAGTAGAGCGACTTGTGCCCGTCCAGGGCGCTGACCGTATCCTCGATCAGGCGGTTGTGGAAGTCGGCCGGCTGGCCGGGCTGCAACGCCACGCTCGACCAGAAGCCCACGTTGACATAGAGCTCACCCGGCGCCAGCGGGTAGAGCGGCCACGACCGGTCACCCCGCAACCGCAACGGGCACAGCCAGATCGGTTCGATGCCGACATCGCGGTGGAACACGTCCAGGAACTTCGCGGTCCGGTCGACCGGGACCTCGACGTCCTGGACCACGGCCTCCTCGGGTGGGAGACCCCGCAGCCGGCGGGCCCGGGCGCTGAGCTGGTGACGGCGGTCGAAGGCGACCAGGCGCCGGTACACATCGGAGCGGCGGTAGCGCTTGGGCCACAGCCGCCGGATCACCGGCCGCTGCACGCCGAACGCGCGTGAGCACCAGAACCAGTCGGTGTCCCACCGCCACAGGTAGTCGTGCACCGTGAGGTGATCGACATTGTGGCGTTGGATCGAGCGGTAGTACACCGCTTGGCCGGTGTAGTCGCTCACCGCGGGCGCGGTGTCGGCGAAGGCGGCGAGGGTGAGGTACTGCTCGTCCGGGCCGAAGACGGTGCCGTCGACGAAGTCCACCGGCTCGTCCTGATAGGTCCGCTCGGCGCAGACCTGCGCCATCACCTCCAGGCACTCCTGCGCGGTGTCGAAGTGCACGTGCCGCAGGCGCACGTACGGCTGCACCGGCTCCAGCTCGATGCGCAGCCGCAGGGTGTAGCCGAGGGTGCCGTAGGAGTTCGGGAAGCCGCGGTAGAGCCCCGCATGCTCGTTGTCGGGGCGGGCCAGCACGACTCGGCCGTCGCCGGTGAGGACCTCCATTTCCAGCACGGATTCGTGCGGCAGCCCGTTGCGGAACGAGGACGACTCGATGCCGAGTCCGGCCACCGCGCCGCCCAGCGTGATGGTCTTCAGCTGGGGCACCACGAGCGGCATCAGTCCGTGCGGCAGGGTCGCGGCCACCAGCCGCTCGTAGGTCACCATGCCCTGCACGTCCGCGGTACGGGTGGCCGGGTCGACGTCGAGTACCTGGTCGAACCCGCTCACGTCGAGGCGGCGTGCTGCGGGCGTCGGGGAGAACCGGAACAGGTTCGAGGTCCGCTTGGCCAGGCGCACGGCGCTGCCGTCGGCGAGCTCGGCGTACGAGTCGGTCAGCGCAGCGACCGCCCGCTCGTGGGCGGCATACCGGATCTCGCGGGTCGCCACCAGCCGACCCTACCGCGGTCCGGCGCGACTTGGTCAACTGTCTGACTTCTCGGCCGGTGCGCGGCGGTGGTCAGCTACCGGGAGTGTTCGCGGCGATCTGCATGAGGAACTCGGCGTTGGTGCGGGTCTGCTTGAGTTTGTCCAGCAGCAGGTCCAGGGCGGCCTGGGAGTCCAGGGAGTGCAGGACCTTGCGGAGTTTGATGATGATGGCGTACTCGTCGGGGGCGAGCAGGATCTCTTCCTTGCGGGTGCCCGACGGGTCGATGTCGATGGCCGGGAACACCCGCTTGTCGGCGATCTTGCGGTCGAGTTTCAGCTCGGCGTTGCCGGTGCCCTTGAACTCCTCGAAGATGACCGTGTCCATCATGGAGCCGGTCTCGACCAGGGCGTTGGCGATGATCGTCAACGAGCCGCCGTTTTCGATGTTGCGCGCCGCCCCCAGGAACCGTTTGGGCGGGTACAGGGCGGTGGAGTCGATGCCCCCGGACAGGATGCGCCCCGACGTCGGGGCGGCCAGGTTGTAGGCACGACCCAACCGGGTGATCGAGTCCAGCAACACCACCACGTCATGACCCAACTCGACCAGCCGCTTGGCCCGCTCGATCGCCAACTCAGCCACCGTGGTGTGATCTTGCGGCGGGCGGTCAAACGTCGACGCGATCACCTCACCCTTGACCGAGCGCTGCATGTCGGTGACCTCTTCCGGGCGCTCGTCGACCAGCACCACCATCAGATGGCACTCCGGGTTGTTCGCCGCGATCGCGTTCGCGATCGCCTGCTGGATCATCGTCTTGCCCGCCTTGGGCGGGGACACGATCAACGCCCGCTGACCCTTGCCGATCGGCATCACCAAATCGATGACCCGGGTGGTCAGCACATGCGCCTCGGTCTCCAACCGCAACCGCTCCTGCGGATACAACGGAGTCAACTTGTAAAACTCCGGCCGCCGCCGCGCCTCCTCCGGATCCATCCCATTGATCGTGTCCAACCGCACCAACGGGTTGTACTTGTCGCGGCGCTGCTCACCATCGCGCGGCGCCCGCACCGCCCCGGTCACCGCATCCCCGCGCCGCAACCCGTACTTCTTGATCTGCGACATCGACACATACACGTCATTCGACCCCGCCAGATACCCCGACGTACGCACGAACGCGTAGTTGTCCAACACATCCACGATGCCGGACACCTCGAGCAGTGGACCGTTCTCGTTGGATTCAGGCGCCGGCTCCGGCGGGTTGGCGCGGCTGCGCCGCCGGGGTTCGGCCCCGGCACTAGGGCCGCGGGCGGGCTGGTTGGCCGGCCGGTTGGGGCGGGGTTGGCCAGCCGTGCGCCGTCGGGGGCGTTCGGTGGCCAGGGTGGTCTCGTCGGTCATGGGTTCTCCAGGGGTCTGGGCTGACAGGTGTGGCGCCGGCGGCGTGCTGAGAGCCTGCGGCACTCGGGCGACCGGTGCCGGTTGGTGGCCGGCCTGGTCGACCACTGACGAGCGGGTCGCCTCGGATTCGACAGGCGATCAGCGGGTTGCCGGATTCGGCGGCGAGCGGAACGACTGGCGGCGACCAGTCCAATTAATGTCCCTGGGGGGCCGTTCAGCGGCCGCTCGACTCAGGGTAGATACCATCACGATAGCGCAGCCGGCGCCGGCCGGCAAATACCGGTGGCTACCCTCGTAGCCGCGGCGTCCAGGTCGCCGGGGCGCCCCGGTCAAGTTCATCGGCGAGGTCCCGGGCCCGCGCGGCCAGCCCGGCGGCGTCCACACCGTGCGGCGGCTGGCTGGCGTACCCGCTCAGCCGCTGCGCCGCCCGGCGCAGCAGCGCGGCGGCACCGGGGGGATTGCCCCGCTGCCAGTGGGTCAGACCGACCGCGAGCTGGGCCAACCCTCGCCACAGCTCCCGCTCGGGGGCCGGGGCCGCCTTCCAGGCGGCCTCCAGCACCTCGTGGGCGCGGAAAGCGCGGCCGGTGTCGAGCAGCCGCTGCGCCTCGGCCAGCGCCGCGTCGGGCGGCCGCGCGGGCTCGTCGGCGACCGGTGCGGGGCCCGGCGCGCCGCGGGCCAACGGTCGGCCCAGCTCGTCGCGGGCGCGGGCATTGCGCGGCCGGCCGGCGCTATCGCGGTCTCGCTCCATAGTAGACAGACCTCCGGTGAGGGCGGCTGCACAGGATGTGCACAGCTCGGGCCAAGCAGATGCTCAGCGATGCCCCCCATCATGGTCGCATGACGACGGTCGCGACCCGGTTGCCCGCCCCGCCCCGTCCGGATCCGCGGGCCGCGTCCGGGGTGTGGGTTGGCCTGGCCGCGGCGGCCACCATGGTCGTCGTCATCGGTCTGTGGCTTGGCCACGGCGGCCTGGCCGGACTGGTTCAACCGGCATCCGGGCTGACCTCGCTCGGACGGCTGACCGGTCTGCTCAGCGCTGATCTGCTGCTCATCCAGGTGATCCTGATGGCCCGGGTGCCCTGGGTGGAGCGGGCCTTCGGCCAGGACCAGTTGGCGCACTGGCATCGCAGTGTCGGCTTCTGGTCGGTGAATCTCATGCTGGCCCACATCGTGACCATCACCATCGGGTATGCCGGCACGAGCCACGTCGACGTGCTCCGGCAGGCGTGGGATCTGGTCACGACGTACCCGGGAATGTTGCTGGCGACCGCGGCGGCCGGCCTACTGGGCCTGGTGGCCGTCACCTCGGTACGGGCGGCCCGGCGACGGCTGCGCTACGAGTCCTGGCATCTGCTGCACCTGTACGCGTACCTTGGGGTCGGCCTGGCCATCCCGCACGAGTTGTGGACCGGCACCGACTTCCTCTCCTCTAGCGTGGCGACCGCCTACTGGTGGACGCTCTACGGGATCGCCGCGGGCTGCGTGCTGGTGTTCCGGATCGGGATCCCGCTGGGGCGCAGCCTCTACCACCGCATCGAGGTCGAGGCTGTGGTGCCGGAGGCGCCGGGAGTGGTGTCGGTCTGGCTTCGTGGGCAACGCCTGCACGAGTTGCCGGTTCGAGCGGGGCAGTTCTTCGGATGGCGGTTCCTCGGCGTTCCCGGCTGGACCCGGGCCCACCCGTACTCGCTCTCGGCGGCCCCCCGGCCCGACCGGTTGCGCATCACGGTCAAGGAGCAGGGCGACGGCAGCAGGCTCGTGTCCCGGCTGCGCCCGGGTACCCGGGTGCTCTTCGAGGGTCCGTACGGCGGGCTGACCGCGGCGGTCCGGCTCCGGTCGAAGCTCACCATGCTCGCCTCGGGCATCGGGATCACCCCGCTGCGGGCCCTGCTGGAGGAGCTGCCGTACGCCCCGGGCGAGGCGACGCTGATCTACCGGGCACGCACCGAACAGGACTTCGCGTTCCGGTCCGAGCTGTCGGCCCTCGCGACCCACCGTGGTGTTCGTACGGTGTATCTGCCCGGCCGCCGGGCCGGTGCGCACCGGTGGGCGCCGGCCGGCGCCGGCGGCGACGACGCGCTGCTGCACCGCATCGTGGCCGACATCGCCGACCATGACGTCTTCGTCTGCGGGCCGACCGAGTGGATGCAGGCGGCCGTCGCCTCGGCCCGGCGCCTCGGCACCCCACCCGAGCACATTCACCTCGAGCGGTTCGACTGGTAGGGGTTGAGATGCGCCGGATCGCGACGTGGATCGCCGCCACCGTCGTCGGCGTGGTGCTGCTCTTCACCTATCGGACCAGTACCGCGGGCCCGAGCCGGTCCACGCCGGCCGCGGCGAGCGTTGCGGGTGTCGTCTCCGGACCCGCCGCCGCCGGTTCCGGCGACGCCACCACGGTCGTCAACGGCACCGTCGCCCAGACCCAATGGGGCCCGGTGCAGGTTCAGGTGACGATCGCGGGCAACCAGATCACCGACGTCGTAGCGTTGCAACAGCCGGACGGCAACCGCCGCGACCAGGAGATCAACGATTACGCGCTGCCGCGGCTGCGCGCACAGGTACTTGCGACCCAGAGCGCCACCATCAACGGCGTCAGCGGGGCGACGGTCACCACCGACGGCTACCGCGAGTCGCTGCAGGCCGCGCTGGCGACCGTCCACTTCGGTGGGTGAGCGAAGCCTCAGGCGGGCCGGACCGGGTGCGGATCCCCCTGCGATTGACTGATCGAAGGGGTCTGGGTTCTCATCTAGTCACACATCGAGCCGGCCGAGGCGCGCCGCTGTGGAGGGTCCGCGCATGAACAACTCGTGGAGGCGCCAGCCACTGCTGGCGCTGGCCGCTGCAGTGGCGGTCGCCGCCACGCTGTTCATCGCGAATGCGGGCGGCCAGGCGACGGTGGGGCCGCCGGCCCGATGGGTCGGCACCTGGGCCGCCGCGCAGACCGCCGCCGCCCTGCACGGGCCGGCCGCGACTGGCTTCACGAACCAGACCCTCCGGATGATCGTGCACACCTCGGTCGCCGGGGAGCAGGTGCGGATCCGGCTCTCGAACGTCTTCGGCACCAAGAGCCTCACCATCGGCCACGCGACGATCGGCCGGCCGGCCGGCGGCGCCGCCATCCAGGCGGGCAGCGGTCGCGACATCATGTTCAACGGGCGGGCGACGGTGACCCTCCCGCGCGGCGTGGAGATGCGCAGCGACCCGGTCGTCATGGATCTACCGGCGATGGTGGACCTGGCGGTGAGCCTGTGGATCCCGCTCGACTCCGGCCCGGCCACCTACCACTCCACCTCCCGGGAGACGACCTACCTGGGCGCGGGGGACCACGCCTCCGACGAGTTGCCGTCCGCGTTCCGCGACACCGTCGCGTCGTGGTTCTACCTCTCCGGCGTCGACGTGTTGACCCGCCATGCCCGCGGCAGCGTGGTGGTGCTCGGTGACTCGATCAGCGACGGCTTCGGTGCGAAGATCGACGCGAACCACCGCTTCCCGGACGATCTGGCTCAGCGTCTGGCGGTGCTCCCGGAGAGCCGGGCGGCTCCGGGGGTGCTCAATCTGAGCCTCACCGGCAACGCCTACAGCCACGACGGCGTGTCGATCAAGTTCCCGAACACCGGAGTGAGCGCGCTCGCCCGGCTCGATCGGGACGTCTTCTCCCAGACCGCGGTACGGGCGGTCATCGTCGAGCTCGGCATCAATGACATCTGGATCTACCAGGACAGCCCAGACGTGATCATCACGCAGATGCGCCAGGTCGCCGTCCGGGCGCACGAGGAGGGCCTACGGGTCCTTGTCTGCACGCTCATGCCGTGGAAGGGCTACACCGCCTGGACCCCGGTGCTCGAGGCGACCCGACTCAGCGTCAACGACTACATCCGCTCCACAAAGGACTACGATGCGGTGGTCGACGCCGACAAGGCGCTGCGGGATCCGGCCCAGCCGGCTCAGCTCCGCCCGGAGTGGGACAGCGGTGACCATATCCATCCCAACGACGCCGGTTTGCTGGCGCTGGCGGCCACGGTGCCGCTCGACCTGCTGGTGAGCTGACGGGTTAGCACCCGTGTTCGTATCGGGGTATGCTGGACGCCATGCTGCACCAGCCCTCGATGCTTGACCTCGCCGAGGCGGCGACGCTGCGCCCGCTCGCCGACGCCCGGCGCCGGTTGCTGAGCCGCGGCGCCTGGGTCGACCACCGGCCGGGCTGGGTCGAGGGGTCGGAGCTGGTGCTTCAGACGTTGCTGCACGAGGTCGACTGGCGAGCCGAACGTCGCGAGATGTACGACCGCCAGGTCGACGTGCCGCGGTTGTTGCGGTGGTACGAGGGCGACGAGCCGCTGCCGCATCCGGTGCTCGCCATGGCCCGCCAGCGGCTGACCGTGCACTACGCGGCCGAGCTGGGCGAGCCTTTCGTGACCGCCGGGATGTGCCTCTACCGCGACGGGCGCGACAGCGTGGCCTGGCACGGCGACACCATGGGCAGGTCCTCGCGCGAGGACACCCTGGTCGCCATCGTCTCCTTCGGCGAACCTCGGCCGCTGCTGCTGCGCCCGCGCGGGGGCGGGCCGAGCCTGCGCTTCCCGCTCGGCCACGGCGACCTGCTCGTGATGGGCGGCTCCTGCCAGCGCACCTGGGAGCACGCCGTACCCAAGACGGCTCGCGCGGTCGGTCCCCGGGTCAGCGTCCAGTTCCGGCCGACCGGCGTCGCCTGACCAGCTCGGTCGGCGTCGCCTGATCAGCTGTAGAGGGTGCCGGAGAGGTACTTCAGGCCGCTGTCGACCTGCACGGTGACGACGCGGTGGCCCGGACCGAGCCGGCGAGCCAGCTGGAGAGCGCTGACGAGATTGGCGCCGGTGGACGGGCCCGAGAAGATCCCCTCGGCGCGGGCAGCCTCACGGGCCATCGCGAACGCCTCCGCCTCCGGCACCGCGATCACCTCGTCATAGTCGCTGTCGTGCAACTGCGGCGGCCGCCGTCCGATGCCACCCCCCTCGATGTGGTGGGTGCCGGCCGGGCGGCCGGAGAGCACCGCCGACTCGGCCGGCTCGACCACGACCCGGTGCAGGGCCGGCAGGCGCTCGCGCAGCGCCCGAGTGGTACCGAGGAAGCAGCCGGCGGTGCCGACGTAGCTGCAGAATGCCGTGATCGCCGGCGGGCCGGGCAACTGCTCGGCGAACTCAACCCCGAGCTGGCAATACCCAGCCACCATGTCGACGTTGTTGAACTGGTCGGTGGCGAAGGCCCCGGTCTCGGCGGCGATCTCGGCGGCCCGGCGCATCATCGCGGGGATCAGATCGGGGGTGATGCCGGCTGGGCTGGGCAGCAGCTCGACCTCGGCGCCGAACGCGCGCATCGTGCGGATCTTCTCCTCGGAGAACGCGTCGGAAGAGACGATCCGCAGCGGATAGCCCTTGACGGCACAGACGAACGCCAACGACGACCCGGTGCTGCCACCGGTGTACTCGACCACCAACTGGCCCGGCCGCAGCCGCCCGTCCGCCTCGGCCCCCTCGATCATCGCCAGCGCCATCCGGTCCTTGTACGAACCGGTCGGGTTGGCCGCCTCCACCTTGACCCAGACCTCGGCGCCCTCGTCACCGGCGAGAAGACCCAGCTTGACGACCGGCGTATGGCCGATCGCGGCGATACCACCCGAGCGATCCACGTCCATCCCTCCACATAAGACACGGCGGGCGCCGCGGTCGGCCGCCGTCCACCGATGGTAGCGTCCCCGGCCTGGCGCCTGTCCGGGGTGGCAGAGTACGGTCCACATCGTGCTGGACCCGTCGACGATCGTGTTCATCCACGGCATGTACATGAACGGCACCAGCTGGGCGCCGTGGGTGGCCCGGGCATCGGCGCGCGGTCATGTCTGCCAGGCACCGTCCTGGCCGTACCACGACGGCGACCCCGCGCACCTGCGTTCCCAGATCGATCCTCGGCTCGGCTCGCTCACCTTCGGCGCCGTCACCAGCCATCTGAAGACCGTCATCGACTCGCTTCCCGCCCGCCCAGTCCTCATCGGACACTCGATCGGCGGCCTGCTCGTACAGCGCCTGGTCAACGACGGGTACGCCGCGGCCGGTGTTTCGATCAGCTCGGCGCCGCCGCTGGGCGTGCTCTCCTTCGACCACCATTTCTGGCGGGCCAACTTCCCGCACGTCAACCCGTTGGCCGGCAGCCGGCCGGTGCGGATGACGCCGCAGCGGTTCCACTACACGTTCGCCAATACGATGACCCGGGCCGAGAGCGACGCCGCGTTCGAGGAGTATGTCGTGCCGGAGAGCCGCAATGTCCCCCGCAGCACGCTGACCACCCAGGCGCGCATCGACTTCCGGGCGGCCCACGTGCCGCTACTGTTCCTCGCGGGCGACCGGGACCACCTCACGCCGGTGACGATGATCCGTCGCAACGTGCGTGCCTATCGCCGGTCAACCGGTGTGCTGGACTTCGAGGCATTCACCGACCGGTCCCACCTCATCTGCAACCAGCCGGGCTGGGAGCAGGTCGCCGACCGCGCGCTGGACTGGCTCGCGGCCCAGTAGGAGCGGCGGCGTCACGGGATCCGCGGTGGGCCGGCCGGGGTGACCTCGGTCGGACCGTTGACGGTGATCGCCCGTACCGCATCCGCCGGCGCGCGAACGGCCCACGCGGTGTAGCTCTCGCGCGATTCCCTCGTCCAGCACCACGCGGCTTGATCGCCGGGGGCGGCCGAGGCGAACGCGGCGCTGAGCGGACGTTTCTGCACCGGCCCGCCATAGCCCCAACTGCGGACCTCGCCGACAGTGGTCCAGGTCGCGGAGACCACCAGGTGCCCGGGTAGGGCCCGGCGGCACAGGGCGGACGGGTCGGACCCGGACGGGGTGGTCGCGTCCGGCGACCCCTTCTCAGTGCTCAGCCCATTGGGTTTGGCGCAGGACGACACCGCAACCAACGCTGCACTGATGGCGACCAGCATCCCGACGCGCCTCATGGGCTCCACCTCGTCGATGGGACGCGTCGACCTCGCCAACGGTTCCCGGGGCCGGCGGGCGAAGATGAGAGCATGGAGCCCTACGGGGAGGCGGTCATCGAGACCGAGCGGCTACGGCTCACGCCGCTGTGTGCGCAGGACGCGGACGAGATGGTCGGCGTGCTCGACGACGAGCGGCTGCACGAGTTCGTGGGCGGGCGTCCCCTGGACCTGGCGCAGCTTCGCGAGCGGTACGCCCAGCTCGCCGCCGGTTCGCCGCGCACCGGCGAGATCTGGCTGAACTGGATCGTCCGCTTGCGCGCCGGTGGCGCCCCGGTCGGTACCGTCCAGGCCACCGTCACCGGCGATGACCGGAGCTGGCGCGCCGAGGTCGCCTGGGTCGTCGGGGTAGCCTGGCACGGTCGGGGGTACGCGAGCGAGGCGGCCCAGGCCCTTCTCGACTGGCTGCAGGAACAGGGCGCCGAGGTGATCAGCGCGCACATCCATCCGGCCCACGAGGCGTCGGCCCGGGTCGCCGCCCGAGCCGGGCTGCACCAGAGCGATCAGCTGGTCGACGGCGAACGGGTCTGGCGCACCGGACCACCGGCCGAGTCGGCGACGTGAGCCGGCCCCGGGGGTGCCCCCCCGCTGCTTTGTTAGCAAGGGCACCCCATTAACGGATTCTGATGTATAGGGTGCCCCTGCTAACAACGCGACGGGACCGGGGAGGCGGTATGCACATCGAGGTCAACGGGACCCGGCTGTGGTTCGACGTCGACGGACCGGCACTCGTACCCGACGGTTCCCGGATGCGTCAGCGAGCCACTCTGGTGCTCGTCCATGGTGGGCCGGGCGGCTACGACCACTCGTACTTCAAGCCGCACTTCGCGCGCCTCGCCGAGCACGCCCAGGTCGTCTACCTCGACCTACGTGACCACGGTCGCTCGGCCCGCCACGACCCCGCACAGTGGAGTTTCGAGCTGTGCGCCGACGACCTGCGCGCGTTCTGCGATGCGCTCGACCTGGAGGCGCCGATCGTTCTCGGACATTCGATGGGCGGTTTCATCGCCATACTCTTCGGCGTCCGCCATCCGGGACGCGCGGGCGGGCTGATCCTTCAGTCCACAATGGCCCGATTCGATCTGGACCGGCTGGTCGACGGCTTCCGCCGCGCGGCCGGCGACGAGGTGGCCGAACTGGCGCGCCGCGACTACGGCGGTGATCCGGTGACCGACGAGGAGTGGGCCCAGGTCTTCGCCGCGTTCGGACCGCAGGTGCCCGGGCCGGACGAGCTGGCTCGGTGTGTCCAGAATCCCGCGCTGGCCGACGTCGGGATGGAGCTGATGCGCCGACTCGACACCGTCGCCAGCCTCGGCCGGATCACCTGCCCGACGCTGGTTTGTGTCGGCGAGCTGGATGCGGTCACGTCGGTGGCGGCGGCCGAAGAGATGACCAGGGCGCTGCCGCCGGAGTGCCGCCGGCTCAGCGTGATCGCCGGGGCCGGCCACTTTCCGTGGCTGGACCGCCCCGACGAGTACTGGCCGATCGTCACCGCGTTCATCTCCACTGTTGGCACGGGCGGGGCGATTCACGCTGGCGAGGAGTTGGCCTGACCGGTTCGGATGAGGCGGCCCTGCGGGCGTATTGCGACGCCAGGGCGAGCTGGTACGACGAGGCTATGCGGAGCCGGCGCCGCCCTGGGTCGACCGGATGGTCGGCGACCTGCAGGCCGCGCTGGCCGGCGGGTCCTGGAGGTGGCCTGCGGGACCCGGCCACTGGACCTGGCAGGCGGTGGCATCGGCGGCCCACGTGACCGCGATCGACGCGTCTACCGCCATACGGGAGATCGCCACGGCCAAGCTCGCCCGTAGGCCAACGTGAGCGTCGTCGAGGCGGATGCCTACGAGCTGTCCGGCTTGGCGGGCCCCGTCACGGGCGGGCTTGCCATGCAACGGCTCGCACACGTTCCCGCGGCCCAGCGGGATGCGTTCTTCACCGGCTGGCACCGCTCGCTCGCCCCCGGCTCGGTGGTCTTCCTCGCCGACAACCAGCCCACGGGAGGCTGGGCGAGCGTGCTGCAACACGGCGAGGGAGCGGACACCTACGAGCCACGCAAGTTACCGGACGGCTCGTCCCATTTGATTCCTGAAGAACTACCTCACCGAGGCCGAGCTTCGCCGCCTCGTGCAACCATTCGGCGACCTGCTTGCGCTGACAATGGGCGACTGGTGGTGGCGGCTGAGGTACCAGCTCCGCTGAGCTACCGGCTCGGCTGGGGTACCGGCTCGGCTGGGCTAGCGGCTCCGCTGAGCCGGCGGGCGTGGCTACTGCCCGGGGGAGTCGCGCACCAGTCCGGCCTCGCCGAGATCGACGCGCATGGCGTCCAGCAGGCGTCGCCGTGACACCGCGATCGGGCGGCCGACATACCCCTCGTCCGGCGGTCCTTGTGACAACGCGTCCGACATGGACCTGAGCACGTCGTACAGAACGTCGGCGGCAGCCCACCACGTCGCGCCCGGCGACCAGGGCGCAGGCGTAGAACGCCGAGTTGTAGTCGACCAATGAGGCCGAGAGCTCTTGATCGCGCGGTGTTGGCTGCGCGGTCAGGTCGGGTAATGAGTACCGACGGATGAGCAACGCCCAGCGATCCGCCGCGGCGAACAACTCGACATATGCATGGGTCTTCTCGGCGTGCCTGGACGCGCGGTCGCGCGCCCAGTGGTCTTGACGGCTCACCCACACCGCCGCGAGGATCCCGGCAATTGCCGACAAATGCCGTGGTCACTGTTCCCGCCCATGCCACGCGGCCATGATGGCCTCCGGGTGTCGCCGAGCCGGCTCGGGGGTCCACGAGGCGGTTATCGCAGCTTGACAGGTCGGCCATAGTGGACATGCCCGACGCGTGAGGAGGCGGCATGGCCGGGGAGAACCGCAACGCGTACCTGGACCAGGTGGTCGCGCAGCAGGAACAGCTGGAACAGGATCTGCGCACCAAGCGGTCCAGCCCGCAGTCGTTCGCACCCCCGCCGATGCCGCCGGCGCGGGCCCGCCGCGAGCCCGAGCTGCCCGGCCAGGCGGCGTCGGCCCCGCGGCCGCCGATGACCGCGGCCGGGCCGGCCCCGGTGGTCGCCGATGTACGTATCAGTGGTGTCTGGCGCTGGAAGACCGTGCTGGTGCCGCCGAACGCGTTCGTCGTCCACACCCGTCGCGGCGAGGATCGCCCCCGCCACATCGGGCTCGGAGTCAGCTTCCGGTTCAACCCGGCGACCGACTCGTACCTGGTGGTGCCGGGCGCGATGCAGACCGTACTGATCAGCGCCTACTGCATCTGCCGTGAGCTGCAGGGTGTGCTCGTGCAGGCGTACGTGCAATGGATCATTCAGGATTTCGATTCGGCCTACCGCAAGCTGGACTTCAGCGACGCCGAGGATCCGATGCGGCTGGTCAACCTGCAGCTCAAGGAGCAGGCGGAGGCGGCGATCAAGGACAAGGTCGCGACCATGGGCGTGCACGAGGTACTCAGCGACAAGCAGCCCATCGTGGAGGAGCTGACGGCCCGGTTGCGGGCGGTGGCCGAGGGCGAGGAGTCCGGGGCGGATCGCGGCCTCGGCCTGCGCATCGTCACGGTCCAGATCAAGGAGGCCGTGGTCAGCTCGCAGAGTCTCTGGGAGAACCTGCAGAAGCCGTTCCGCGCCGAGCAGGGCCGCATCGCCCGGCTGGCCGACCTGGACGCGCAGGATGTCGTGGTCACCCGGGAGTTGAACGCGGCCCGGACCCAGGAGACGCAACGGCTGGAGAACGAGCGCGATCTGGCCGACAAGCGGGCCACCAACGACTCGGCCGCGTTCGACCGGGAGGCGGACGAGTCGGCCCGCCGGGCCGTTCGCGAGCAGGAGGACGCCCGGCGCCTCGCCGACCTGCAGAACGATACGGCGCTGGCGGCGTTGGCGCTCGAGCGGGCGCGCGACGCCGAGGAGCTCGACGTCGGGCGGCTGCGGCTCAACCGGGAGAACGAGCTGCGCGGGCTCGCGATCGAGGGGGAGCTGGCCGCTGCGCGGGCTCGGATGGAGGCGTCCCACGCCGCCGACCTGCTGCGCCTGGAGCGGGACCGGATTAAGGCCACATTGGACAATGAGCAGACCGCCGAGGCGATCCAGGCCAAGCTCATCAAGGCGCTGCCGGAGATCGTCGCGAAGCTTCCCAAGCCCGACGAGCTGCGTGCGGTGACCATCGGGGGTACTCAGGCCACCACGGTGAGCGGGCTCCTCGCCGAGCTGGCGGCGGTCGTCAATGCGTTACGCACCACGGTATCCGTCGCATCGTCCTAGCCCGCACCAGAAGGAGCCCACCGATCTAGGACATAGGCGCATGGATAGAGATGGCGGTTTCCAGGGGTGAGTGCAACACGACAGTCTGCGTGCGCGGCTGTCGGGCACTTGCCTTGGAGGCTGTGGAGATGGCTAGACCTGGAACGATCACGAAGGACAAGCGCGAGGTCCTTGAGAACCTGTGGCGACACGGGCACCGTAAGAGCGAGATCGTGAACCTCCCCCCGTTTCTGGACACCCGAGGTGAGGTGGATCAGTGGTCGGGGTCTGACGGGGTGTGGAGTTGTTCGAAGTCAACCGGACTGTGCATTCCGATGCTGGAATGACGTCTGGTTGGGTTGTACCAGCATTCTATCCATTCGAAGATGGCGTTGGCAAGTTCTCCTCTGGTCCGCCATGTTCGCTGGTCGAGAACTTCGAGTTGCAGTGTGGACCAGAACGATTCCATCATCGCGTTGTCGTAGCAGTCGCCGACGCTGCCCATCGAGCCGAGGATTCCGGATTTCTGCAATCGTTGTCCCCATGCCCACGACGTGTACTGTGAGCCGTGGTCGGAATGTAGTATTCTTTTTCCGTCGCCGGGACCTCGCCGCAACACCGCCATTCCGAGCG
Source organism: uncultured Actinomycetota bacterium (assembly GCA_963803345.1). Taxonomy (GTDB): domain Bacteria; phylum Actinomycetota; class Actinomycetes; order Mycobacteriales; family Micromonosporaceae; genus CAWDLX01. The sequence continues at coordinate 66,673 of CAWDLX010000016.1, read as the reverse complement.
CGTCGAGGACGAGTTCCTTACGCATATGGGCCGCGATGGACCAGCCGACAATTCGGCGGGCAAAGACGTCCATGACGGCGGCGCAGTAGAGCTTGCCCTCGTCGGTGGGATGCTCGGTGATGTCGGTGACCCACAGCTGGTTCGGCCCGGTCGCGACGAACTGGCGGTTGACGAGGTCTGCGGCCGGCTCCGCGTTGGGATCGCGGACGGTGCAACCCCGGCGGCGGCGCCAGTACAGACCCCGGATGCCGGCATGGCGCATGAGCCGGGCCACCCGCTTCTCGTTGACGGGCAGCCCCAGGCCCATGGCCAGCTCGGCCGTCACCCGCGGCGAGCCGTAGGTGCCGCGCGAGTCGGCGTGAATCTGCCGAATATGCTTCAGCAGTAATTCATTCTCCTCATCGCGAGGCGACAGCGGCGTGTTGCGCCACGCGTAGAAACCGGAGCGAGAAACACCGAGCAACCGGCAGGCCACCGCGATATCAAGTCCGTCGTCGGCGAGTTCCTGGACCAGCCGGAATCCTACTTTGGGAGTACGTTCTCCTTCGCGAAGTACGCCGCCGCGCGCTTGAGAATCTCATTTTCCATCTCCAGCTGGCGGATCTGGCGGCGCAGGTCGGTAAGTTCCTTCTTCTCCGGCGACGTCAAGCGAGCAGAATTCGGCGATTCGTTGGCATCGGCCTGGGCCATCCAGTTGCGCAGGCACGACTCGGAGATCCGCAGCTCTCGGGCGAGCTGGGCGATCGGCTTGTCCCCGGTGCGGACAAGATTGACCGCACGCTGACGGAACTCAGCAGGGTGAGGGGCGGGCATGGCACGACATCCTTCCTTGTGGACCTTGCCCACCTCACCCCGGGTGTCCGAAAAATGGGGGGAAGCTCAATCGCTCGTGCGTTGGGCGTGCATCCGTCGTCGGTGACGCGGGAGGTGGCGCGGAACAACTCGTACCGGCATGCGACGAAGAACCCGATCGGTCAGACGCTGCGGGGTTCGTACCTGTGTGGTTACAGCGCGGTCTACGCCGAGGCCAAGACCAGGATGCGTGGGCGGCGGCCCAAGCCGCGCAAGCTGGTCGAGGGCACACCGGTTCGTGGGCGTGTGGTCGACTTGCTGCGGGACAAGTTCAGCCCGCAGCAGGTCGCCGCCACGCTGCGGCGGGAGTACCCCGAGCAGCCGGAGATGTGGGTGTCGCACGAGACGATCTACCAGAGCCTCTACCTGCAAAGCCGCGGCAGCCTGCGGGAGCTGGTCACAGACGCGCTGCGTACCGGCCGCAAGGCACGCCGCTCCCAGTCAAGAGGAGCCCAGGCCGCCCGTGGAGCGATCCGGGGCAAGCCCTGGGTGACCGAGGCGGTTCACATCTCGGCCCGTCCCGCCGAGGCAAACGACCGGGCCGTGCCCGGGCACTGGGAGGGTGACCTGCTCATCGGCGCCCACAAGCGCTCCGCGATCATCACGCTGGCCGAGCGCAGCACTCGCTTCGTCCTGCTCGGCGAGCTGCCGATCGACCGGTCCAGCCCAGAGGTGATCGCGGTCATCCGCCGACTGTTCGCGCGCCTGCCCGAGCACCTGCGCCGGTCGCTGACCTGGGACCAGGGCGTCGAACTCGCCGGCCACGCCACCTACGGTCTGGCCGCCGAATGCCCGGTCTTCTTCTGCGACCCACACAGCCCGTGGCAGCGGGGCACGAACGAGAACACCAACGGACTACTCCGCCAGTACTTCCCCAAAGGCCGATTCGACTTCACCACCATCACCCAGGACGACCTCGACACGGTCGCCGCACAACTCAACCGCCGCCCACGCCAGACTCTCGCGTGGCACACTCCAGCAGAGAAGCTCAACGAGCTACTTGCACTCACCCCTTGAGCTCGCCGATCAGAGCATGTGCCTACACCCTAGATCGACGCAAGGGAGCGGGAGGCGCGTGCCGGCCGGGCGTCAGCGGTCAGCGGTCAGTGGGTCAGCGGGGCTCGCGGAGCGCCCGGACCGCAGCGTCGGGTTCGTCGCCGATCGCCGCCAGGCGCAGCTTGACGTCGACGGCCACCACGCCGGAGGTACCGGCGATCACGGGGTTGAGATCCAGTTCGGCGATCTCGGGCAGGTCCTCGGCCAACCGGCCGAGGCGCAGCTCGAGCTCCTCGACCGCGGCGGTGTCCACCGGTGGCTGGCCCCGGTAGCCGGTGAGTAGCGGAGCCGCCCGCAGCGAGCGCCACATCGCGGCGGCGTCCACGTCGGTGACGGGCAACAGCCGCAGCGCCCGGTCGGCGAAGATCTCGGTGTGCACGCCGCCGAGCCCGATCATCACCAGCGAGCCGAACACGCCGTCGTGGACGACGCCGGCGACGAGTTCAACTCCCGGCGCCGCCATCGGTTGGACCAGCACCGGTGCCGAACCGGACACTGCCGCGGCGATCCGGACATACGCGTCCCGGACCTCATCCGCGGTTGACAGTCCTAACTGGACCGCGCCCAGGTCGCTCTTGTGCACCAGGGCAGGGTCGGCGGCCTTGAGGGCGACCGGGTAGCCGAACTCGGCGGCCGCGTCGAGCGCCGCGTCGACCCCGGCGACGACGGCGCCAGGCAGGACTGGTATGCCGTAGCAGCGCAACAGCGAGGCGGCGACGTCGGCCGGCTGCCAGCCACCGCCGGTCGCCAGCGCGCCGGCAACGATCGCGCGCGCCGCAGCACGGTCGACATCGGTGAAGTCGGGGCGTCGACCCGTCGGCGTCGCCCGCCAGCGCGCGTACCCGGCGGCGTGGCCGAGCGCGACGACGGCCTGCTCGGGAAGGTCGTAGACGGGGGCGTGCCGCGAGCCCAGCGAGGTCGGCGCGTCCGGCACCCCGAGCAGGACGGCGGCGACCGGGATCGCGGACTCGTCGACCGCGGCCGAGATGGCCGCGACGGTGCCGGGCACGTCGTTGGCACCGGTGACGGCGAACACCACGAGCAGTGCGTCCACTGTGCCGCTGGTGGCGAGCTCGTGGATGGTCGCGGTGAACGTCTCGGGCGTCGCCGCGGCGCCGAGATCGATCGGGTTGGCCACCGTCGCGGCTTTGGGCGCACCGGCCGCGATCCGCTCCTGCATCGGGGCGGCGAGCGTGGGGACGCTCAGCCGGTAGGCGTCGGCGGCATCGACAACCATGACATTCACGCCTCCCGCGTTGCCGACGACGCCGAGCCGTGAGCCGGCCGGCAGCGGCTGGGCGACGAAGAGCCGCGCGGCGTCGAAGAGCTCGCCGAGGGTGTCGCAGCGCACCACACCGGCCTGCGCGAAGAGGGCGGCGACGGTCGCGTCCGGGGCGGCCGCCGCGGCGGTGTGTGAGGCGCCCGCCCGCTGGCCGGCGGCTGAGCGGCCGCTCTTGACCGCCAGCACCGGCTTGCGCCGCGCCAGTGCCCGGGCGACGTGGGCGAACCGGCGGGGGTTGCCGACGGATTCCAGGTACAGCGCCACCGCGGTGGTCGCCGGATCGTCGTACCAGTACGAGAGCAGGTCGTTGCCACTGACATCGGCCTTGTTGCCCAGCGAGACGAAGCTGGACAGGCCAGTGCCGGCTCGGCGGGCGTGCTCCAGGATGCTGATCGCGACGGCGCCGGACTGGGATGCGACCGCCAGCCCGCCGGGCTGCGGGTCGACAGTGGCGAAGGTCGCCTGAAGGCGTACCTGCGGATCGGTGTTGAGGACGCCGAGGCAGTTCGGCCCGACCATCCGTAGGCCGTGGCGTCGCGCGATGTGCACCAGCTCCGCTTGCGCCGTCCGCCCGGCCTCTCCCTCTTCGCCGAAGCCGGCGGTCAGCACGACCGCGGCCCGTACGCCGTGCGCCCCACACTCGTCGAGCACCGTCGCCACGGCGGGTGCGGGTACGGCGATCACGACAAGGTCGACCGGCTCCGGCACGGCCGCGATGGACGGGTACGCGGTGACCCCGGCGATCGTGGTGGCCTGCGGGTTGACCGGGTACACCGTTCCGGTGAAGCCGCCGGCGACCAGGTTGGTGAGCACGGCGTGGCCGACCCCGCCGGGCTGGCGGCCGGCGCCGATCACGGCGACCGAGCGGGGCGCCAGCAGCGGGGTGAGGGAGAGGCGGGCGGCGTGGCGGTCGCGCGCATCCAGCGCGGTCGTGTCCGCGCCGTCGGTCGGCATGCGGACCACGACCAGCCCCTCTTCGTGGGTCAGCCGGAGACCGGAGCCGAGGTCAGCCGCGACCCTCACCATGGGGGCGTTTCCCGGCAGGACCTCGCCCATGAGTTCGGTGACCCCGACCTGGCGGGCCGCCGCGGCCAGGTACTCCAGCAGCAGCGTGCCGATGCCCCGCCCGTGGTGCGCATCGGCGACGAAGACGGCGAACTCGGCCTCGCTCGTCTCGCCGAGACGTTCCCACGAGGCCACCGCGATGATCTGGCCGGCCTGCTCGGCGAGCAGGCCGGCGTGGTCGGGCGAGTCCGGCCGGGTCAGCCGGGCGACCTCCTCGTCCACATTGGGCCGACCACCGGTGAAGAACCGGCGGTAAAGGCTGTCCGGCGAGCCGCCCGCGTAGAGCGCCTGCAGTCCGGGCGCGTCCGCCGCGGTGGTCGGCCTTATCCGGACGATCCGGCCGTCCGCGGTGAGCGCGTCAACTCCGTGGCGGCTCGCCAACTCGGTCATGGCGGCCACCATACCCGGGCCGATCTAGGGCGTGCGCACACGATCAGAGATCGATCCATGTGCCTACGCCCTAGATCGACGGGAGCAGAGACGGGATCGACGGGCTCGGGGGACACGACCTCGACGATCTGATCGGCGGGCAGCCGCGGGGTGTGCGGCGGCCCGGCCTCGTCCGGGTCGGGGGCGCCCAGGCGCAGCACCAGATAGGGCTCGCCGATTCCGGAGAGCAGGCGGCGAAGCTCCTGCCGGGTCGAGGCGACCTCGACAACGCCGCTGAGCGGGAGCAGCGCGAGCCCGTGCTCCAGTGCACAGACCCAGGCCGCGCTGAGTGCCTCCCCGCCGCGCAGCCAGCCGGCCGGCGTGTCCTGGTCGCCGTAGAGGATGAGGTAGACCGCGGCGCCGTCGTGGCCGGCGCCCACGACGAGCTGGCCCTCATGGCCGAAGTAGCGCCCGGGCACGGTGGTCTGCGGCGGGTCATGCGGAATCACCTCGTCGGGGACGCCGAGACCGTCGGCGCGGGTGCCGCCGGCCCAGTAGGCCAGCTCGGCCTGCCAGGCTGGATCCCCGGTCTCGACCCGCTGGGCGTGCGCGGCCGCGGCGGCGAGGCTGATCACGTCATCGGGGCGGAGCTGGTGCAGCTGGGCGCCGGCTGCGGCGGCCGCGGCGGCGACAGCCTCGGTCGCCGCCGGCGTCGGGGCGACGTCCGAGACCGGCCGGCGGTCGGTGTGGCGTACCCGCAGCATCTGCAGGTCGCGCATGGCCCGCGGATTCACGTCGATGCGCCGGGTGAGCGTCACCACCGCGAGCAGGTCCGGCCGGGCCGGATCGGGGACCCGGTGAACCTCGGCGGCCCAGCCCTCGGCAGCCAAGGCGGTGGTCACGTGGTGCAGGGCAGCACCGCAGCTCACGGTGAGCAAACGGCCGGTCGGATCGGTGACCTCGAGCTGACGCGCACGCCGGGCGAGCAGCTCCAGGTTCGCCCCGACGACCCGCCACCGCCATGGCTGGGTGTTGTGGATGGACGGCGCCAACCCGGCCATCCGGGCCGCCTCCGCCAGGGCGGAGGGTGCCGCGGCGGCCTCGGCGTCGGTCATGGTGCTCATCGTAGGTCCTTCCGGTCGGCGGCCGGCCAGCTCCACTCGCTCACCTCGGGCAGGTCAGCGCCGGTCGCGCGGATGTAGTCGTGGTGCTCGGCTCGTTTGTCGACCAGCGCCTGCCGGACCCCGGCGGCGCTGCGCGCCAGGCCCGGGACCCGGTCGATGACGTCGATGACCAGATGGAAACGGTCCACATTGTTCATCACGACCATGTCGAACGGTGTCGTGGTCGTGCCCTCCTCGGTGTAGCCCCGCACATGCAGGTTGTCGTGGCCGTGGCGGCGGTAGGTGAGGCGATGGATGAGCCACGGGTAGCCGTGGTAGGCGAAGATGACGGGCCGGTCGGTGGTGAAGATGGCGTCGTACTCTGGATCGGCGAGACCGTGCGGATGCTCCGCCGCCGGCTGCAGGCGCATGAGGTCGACCACGTTCACCACCCGTACCCGCAGCTCGGGCAGGTAGCGGCGGAGCAGGTCGGCCGCGGCCAGGATCTCCAGGGTGGGCACGTCACCCGCGCAAGCCAGCACCACGTCGGGGTCGCCGGCGTCGGTGCTGGCCCACTCCCAGATGCCCAGGCCGCGGGCGCAGTGGCGGCTGGCGGCCTCCGGATCGAGCCAGGTCGGCGCGGGCTGCTTGCCGGCGACCACGACGTTGATGTAGTCGTGGCTGCGCAGGCAGTGGTCCATCACCGAGAGGAGGGTGTTGGCGTCCGGGGGCAGGTACACCCGGACCACCCCGCCCTTCTTGTTGACGAGGAAGTCGATGAACCCGGGATCCTGGTGGGAGAAGCCGTTGTGATCCTGCCGCCACACGTGTGAGGTGAGCAGGTAGTTCAGCGACGGGATCGGGCGGCGCCACGCCAGCTCACGGCACACCTTGAGCCACTTTGCATGCTGGTTCACCATCGAGTCGACAATGTGGACGAACGCCTCGTAGCACGAGAAGATGCCGTGCCGGCCGGTGAGCAGGTACCCCTCGAGCCAGCCTTGGCAGGTGTGCTCGGAGAGGATCTCCATGACCCGCCCGGTCCGCGCCAGGTGCTCGTCGACCGGGTCGATGCGGGCCCGCCAGACCTTGTCGGTCACCTCGAGCACGGCGCCCAGCCGGTTGGACTCGGTCTCGTCCGGCCCGACGATGCGCATGTTGCGGTAGCGCTCGTTGGCGGTCAGCACGTCACGCAGCCAGCCGCCGAGCACCCGGGTCGGCTCGGCCGTGCCCGCCCCGGGTTCGGTGACCTTGACTGCGTAGTCGTGGAAGTCGGGCAGCTCCAGCGGGCGCGGATGCCGGCCTCCGTTGGCCTGCGGGTTCGCCCCCATGCGCAGGTCGCCGTGGGGCAACCAGTCGACGATGCCGGCCACCGGCGCACCGGCGGCGTCGAAGAGCTCGTCCGGCCGGTACGAACGCAGCCACGTCTCCAGCTGGGCCAGGTGGGCGACATCGTCGCGGGCGGCCGGTAGCGGAACCTGGTGGGCCCGCCAGGTGCCTTCGACCGGGAGGCCGTCGACCGTCTTCGGACCGGTCCAGCCCTTCAGTGTGCGCAGCACCACCATCGGCCACTGTGGACGTACGATCGACCCGTCGACCCGGGCGGCGCGCTGGATCGCGGCGATCTGGTCGAAGGCGGCGTCCAGGGTTGCCGCTAGCGCCTGATGTACCAGCTCCGGGTCGTGGCCCTCGACCAGGTACGGGCGGTACCCGTATCCGGTCAGCAGTGCGGTCAGCTCGTCGTCGCCGATCCGGGCGAGCAGCGTCGGATTGGCGATCTTGTAGCCGTTCAGGTGCAGGATGGGCAGCACCGCGCCGTCGCCGACCGGGTCGAGGTACTTGTTGGAGTGCCAGGCGGCGGCGAGCGGACCCGTCTCCGCCTCACCGTCGCCGATCACACAGGCCACCACGAGGTCGGGATTGTCCAGGGCGGCGCCGTACGCGTGGGCGAGCGAGTAACCCAGCTCGCCGCCCTCGTGGATGGAGCCCGGGGTCTGCGGGGCGACATGGCTCGGTATGCCGCCCGGGAACGAGAACTGGCGAAACAATCGGGCCATGCCGGGCTCGTCCAGGCTCACCTCGGGGTAGATCTCCGAGTAGGTGCCCTCCAGCCACACGTTGGCGACCACTCCCGGGCCACCGTGGCCGGGACCGGTGACGAAGATGACCTCCTGGTCGCGGCCGCGGATCACCCGGTTGAGGTGTGCGTAGAGCAGGTTGAGCCCAGGAGTCGTGCCCCAGTGCCCGAGCAGCCGGGGCTTGACCTGCTCCGGCCGCAGCGGCTCGCGCAGCAGCGGGTTGCCCATGAGGTAGATCTGCCCCACGGACAGGTAATTGGCCGCCCGCCAGTAGCCGTCGATCCGGCTCAGCTCGTCCGCGCTCAAGGGGCGGCCCGACACGATGTCCATGATGGCTCCTCAGCACTGGTGGGCCTGTTCGCGATCGTAGGTCCACCCGACCTCGGCGCGCAGACTCTCGGCCGTCGGCCCGTCATCGGCTCCGCGCGGGTACGGTGGGGTGGGTAGCATGCGGGCATGACGACGCCGCCCGGGCCGGAGGACCACGGGCTCGGTGACGCGCCCGAGCTGGGTCTCACGCCATTGTCGCGGGTGCAGCTCGACGAGCTGCTCCAGGAGGTCCTCGACCGCGTCGGCGACATCGTGACCAGCCGGGAGCGGCTGCGCTCCCTGCTCGGTGCGGTCGTGGCGATCAGCACCGACCTGAATCTGGGCAGCACTCTGGAGCGCATCGTCATCGCCGCCTGCCAACTCGTCGGTGCCCGCTACGGCGCGGTCGGTGTGATCGGCGACGACGGCCGCTTGGTCGAGTTCATCACCCACGGGGTGACCGCGGCCGAGCATGCGGCGATCGGCGACCTGCCGACCGGACGCGGTGTGCTCGGCCTGCTCATCGACGACCCCCGCCCGGTCCGCATGCCGGACATCACCCGCCACCCCTGCTCGTACGGCTTCCCGCCCAACCACCCGCCCATGCGCACTTTCCTCGGCGTTCCGGTGCGCATCCGGGACACCGTCTACGGCAACCTGTACCTGGCCGAGAAGCTGGAGGCGGCAGAGTTCACCGAAGATGACGAGCAGATCGTGGTGGCCCTGGCCGGCGCGGCCGGGGTGGCCATCGACAATGCCCGGCTGTACGCGATCGCCCAGCGGCGGGAACGCTGGTTCGCGGCCGCGGCCGACTTGACCACGCTGCTGCTCGGCCGGGTGCACCGGACCGCGGCGCTGGATCTGGTCGCCACCCGAGCGCGCCAGGTCGCGGAGGCGCCGCTGGCCATGGTGCTGCTGCACGACGACGAGACGGACCTGCTCACGGTCGAGGTCGCCTCGATGGCCGACGCCCCGCCGCCGCTCGGCCTGGTCGGCGCCACACTCGCCGCCGCGGAGACCGAGTTCGCCGAGGCGATCCACGGCCGCCAGGTGCTCACCGTCAACCTGGGGTCGTCGGCGGCCTGGCCATCGGCGCTCACCGACCGGCCGGCGACCGTGCTACCGCTGGCTACCAACGAAGCACTCTACGGATTGCTCGTCGTGGTGGACCCGCCGACTGAGCGGCGGGATCGCGACGAAGATCTGGCCATGCTCACTACCTTCGCCGGCCAGGCGGCGCTCGCCCTCGAGCGGGCGGTGGCGCAGGAGGAGCGGGAGCTGTTCGCGATTCTGGAGGATCGCGAGCGCATCGCCCGGGATCTGCACGATGTGGTGATCCAGCGTCTCTTCGCGACCGGGTTGCAGCTGCAGACCGTCGGCAAGCTCGCCGCCCGGCCGGAGTTGGCGGAGCGGCTCAACGCCGCCGTCGACGACCTGGACTCCACGATCCGCGACATCCGGTCGGCCATCTTCGAGCTGCGTACGCCGGTGAGCGGTGAGCTGCGCTCGGAGGTCCGAGCGCTCGTCGACGCGGCCGCGGATCCGCTTGGCTTCCGCCCCGGGTTGGACCTGGCCGGGCCGGTCGACAGCGCCGCCTCGCCGCAGCTGCGCGCCGACCTGCTCGCTGTGTTGCGCGAAGCCCTCTCCAACGTGGTCAAACACGCCTCGGCGAGCAGCGTGACGGTCGCGGTGCGGGTCGCCCGTGGTCGACTCGAGCTCAGCGTGCACGACGACGGCGTCGGCATCGGTGACGAAGTCGTTCACAGTGGACTGGCGAACATGCGCGAACGCGCCGGCCGTCACGGCGGCATCTTCGAGGTACGCCGGCGCGAGCCGACCGGGACCAGCGTGGACTGGAGCGTCCCGCTCTGAGCAGCCGGCCGGTCGCCGGCGGCGGTTCAGTGGCGGTCGCCCAGCAGGCGGGTGGCGAGCACGGCCGCCTGGGTGCGCCGCTCCAGGCCCAGTTTGGCGAGCAGGCTGGAGACGTAGTTCTTCACCGTCTTCTCGGCCAGGAACATCTTGCCGGCGATCTCCCGGTTGGTCAGCCCTTCAGCCACGTAGACCAGGATCCGGCGCTCCTGCTCGGTCAGCGACTTGAGCTCGTGTGGTTCCTCGACGCCGTGGCGGATCCGCTCCAGCACGCGCTGGGTGACCGACGGGTCGAGCATGGACTGTCCGGCCGCCACCCGGCGGACCGCGTCGACCAGATCGGTGCCCCGGATCTGCTTGAGCACGTAGCCCGCGGCGCCGGCCATAATGGCCGCGAAGAGCGCCTCGTCGTCCTCGTACGACGTGAGGATCAGTCCCTTGATGGTCGGATCGATCGAGCGGACGTCGCGGCAGACGTCGATGCCGTTGCCATCGGGAAGGCGGGCGTCGAGGATGGCCACATCCGGGCGCAGGGCCGGGATCCGGTGAGTGGCCTCGACCGCCGATCCGGACTCACCCACGACCTCGATGTCACCGTCGTGCTGCAGAAGGTCGCGAAGGCCCGCACGAACCACCTCGTGGTCGTCGAGCAGGAAGACCCGAATCATGCGCTATTTCTACCCGATCGACGCCACGGCATGCACAGGCCATAGGTCCTGAGGTTAGCGGGACCTAAGCCCGCCGCCCGGACCCCCGCCACCGCGGTGGCCGTCCAGGGCGGAGGCCACCGCCGATGGGGACCAACGGCCCTGTCCGACCTGTCCCGGGTGGTCGAGGGTCGAGCGTATGGCGGAGGGGTCCTCGAACGTTATCCGGCGTCGGTCGCCGGAAGCCAGTAACGGAGCCCGTAGCGATTGTCGGAGGTGAGTGGCCATGGCTGGGAACTCGTTGCGGGTAGCCCGTATCGATGCCGAGATGCTGCAGACCGCAGTCGCGGCAGCGGTGCGCGCGCCGTCCCTGCACAACAGCCAGCCGTGGCGCTTCCGGCTGCGCGGTGACCGGGTCGAGGTGCTGGCCGATGCCGAACGCCGCCTGCCGTCGGCGGACCCGAGTGGTTGGGGTGTCCGGATCGCTTGTGGCGCGGCCACCTACAACCTGCGCCTGGCCCTCGCGATCATGCAGGTGCCGGTCGAGGTGACCTGGCGGCCGGACCTGGCCGACGAGGCCCTCATGGCCCGGCTGGTGCCCGCGGCGCCGCGACCGCCGACCCCGGTCGAGGAGCGGCTGCACGACGCGATCCCGCGCCGGCACAGCAACCGGACACCGTACTGGCCGCAGCCGGTGCCGGCCGACGTGCGGACCCACCTTATCGAGGCCGCCCGCAGCGAATCAGCCTGGCTCGAGCTGGTGACCGGGATGGTGCCGGTGAGTCTGGTGGCCGAGATCGCGCAGGCGGCCAACCGGGTGCTCAACCGGGACGAGAACTACCGGACCGAGCTGGCTGCCTGGACCCGGTCGGCGGACGATTCGCTCGACGGCGTGCCGGCCTCGGCCGCCGGACCGAGTCCGGAGCCGCAGGACCTGTTGCCGCAGCGGCCGTTCGGGACCTCCGAGCGGGCGCCCGGGCGCGACTACGAGCCGGAGCCGCTGGTCGGCATCCTCGGGACCGCCGGCGACCTGCCCATCGACCAGTTGGCCGCCGGCCATGCGCTGCAGCGGGTTCTGCTCACCATCACCGATCTGGGTCTGGCCGCGTCCATGCTCTCGCAACCGATCGAGGTGCCGGCCGCCCGTGAACAGCTGCGCATCGCGCTGGGGCGCCACAGTGCGCCGCAGATGGTTCTGCGCATCGGCTACGGCCAGCACGGCGCGGTCACCGCTCGGCGCCCGCCGGCCGAAGTGATCGACGACTAGCCCGTCGCTCGCAGCGGGCATCGACCACGCCGGCCCGGGTCGCTAGTGGTAGTCGTCTCCCGGACCCTCACCGGTGATGGTCGGCTCGGGCATCCCGCCCGGACAGGCGATGCTGACCTTGACCTCGTGGCCCAGGCCCTCGAAGGTGACCCGGGCGGTCGGGGCGGGCCCGCGCTGCACGTCGTCGACCCGATACCCCGGCGCCGGGCTCCAGGCGACGAGGTAGGCACCCGTTGGACGGCAGCGGGCGATGACGGTGCCGCCGTGGGTGGTCACCGTCCGGTCACTGGTGGTCGGCGGGTCCGTTCGGGTCGGCGCCGGGTGTGTCGGTGGGTGCGCGCTGGTGGTGGCGGTGGCGGGTGCTGCTGGCGTGGTGGGTGAGGAGGACGGGGCCGGCTGGGTCACCGCGTTCGGTGCGAGTGGCGGGATCGGGCCGGCGGTGAGACCGGAGCCGATGAGCGACAAGGCGATCACCCCGACCGCGATCGCCGTGGCCGCGCCGACGGTCCACGCGACCACGCTCGTCACCACGGGTCGAACGGCCACCACGGCGACCATGATGGCAGAGCCTGCACTAACGCAGCCTTAAGCCGGCCTCAACGCCACGTGATCGCGGGCCGGAACTGCCGTGCGCTACCGTGTCGCGGTGGCCGAACTCCTCCTGGTGGAGGACGACGCGGAGATCCGTCGTGCCTTGATCCGCGCCCTCTCCGGCCTCGGACATGTGGTCTCCAGCGCGGCCAGCGGGATGGCCGGCCTGCAGGCGATCGTGGACGGCCCGCCCGACCTGGTGGTGCTCGACCTGGGGTTGCCGGATGTCGACGGCGCGGACCTCGTCCGGATGATCCGCTCGGTGAGTCCGGTACCGATCGTGGTCGCCACCGCCCGTGGTGATGAGGCGGCCATCGTCACCGTGCTGGAGAACGGGGCCGACGACTACGTGATCAAGCCGTTCGGCCCGGCACAGTTGGACGCGCGCATCAAGGCGGTGCTACGCCGCAGCGCGGCTGGCGCCGGTCCACCACCACCCTTGATCATCGGTGACCTGCGGCTGGACCAGGCGGCCCGCGAGGTCACCCTGCACGGTCTGCCGGTCGACCTGACTCCGCGGGAGTTCGACCTGCTCAGCTACCTCGCCTCGCGGGTCGGCTCGGTGGTGTCCCGCCGCGAGCTGCTGACCCAGGTCTGGCGCCAGCCCTACGGCGGGCCCGACGACACCGTGGACGTGCACCTGTCGTGGCTGCGCCGCAAGCTGGGGGAGACCGCGCAGCAACCCCGCTACCTGCACACCATCCGCGGGGTCGGGGTCAAGCTGGTCGCGCCGGCTGACGGCGCCGGCCCGGCCGAGCGATGAGAGCCCGGCTCATCCTGCTGGTCGGGGCGACGACCTCGCTCGTCCTGGTCGCATTTCTCATCCCACTCGCCCTGCTCGTCCGGTCGGCGGCCGCTGACCGCGCGGTGACCTCGGCGATCGTGGAGGTGCAGGCGCTCGCACCCGCGGTGGCCACCGCGGATCCAGCCTCGCTGGATCAAGTGGTTGCGGCCACCAACGCGACCGCGTCCCATCCGATGACCGTGTTCCTGCCCGATGGCCGGGTGCTCGGGGCCCCGGCCGGCGTCTCGGCCGCGGTGAACCAGGCCTCGGCCGGGCAGAGCCTGACCGCCGACGTGCCCGGTGGCCGTGAGGTCGTGGTCGCCGTCGGCGGCCTGCCGGATGGCACTGCCGTGATCCGTACCTTCGTGCCGGAGACCGAGCTACGGGCCGGGGTGGCGCGCTCGTGGCTGGTGCTCGGGCTGCTCGGCCTCGGCCTGCTCGGCGTGAGCCTGCTGGTCGCCGATCGGCTGGCCCGCAGCCTCATCCGGCCACTCACGTCGGTGGCGAACGTGTCGTACCGGCTGGCCCGGGGCAGCTTGGGTGCGCGGGCAGCGGATGAGGGGCCGCCGGAGGTGCGCCAGGTCAGCGCCGGACTCAATCTGTTGGCTGGACGGATCACCGAGCTGCTGGCTCAGGAGCGGGCCACCGTGGCCGACCTGTCGCACCGCCTGCGCACCCCGTTGACCGCGCTGCGCATAGATGTCGAGTCAACCGCGGAGCCGGCGACCCGGGCTCGTCTCATCGCCGACCTCGATGCCGTCGAGCGGACCGTCGACGACGTCATCCGGGAGGCGGATCGCCCGGTACGGGAAGGGATGGCGGTCTCCTGCGACGCGACCGGCGTGGTGAACGAGCGGGTGCGGTTCTGGTCCGTGCTCGCCGAAGAGGAAGGCCGGCGCTTCGAGCTGGCGCTGCCGGCGCGGCCGGTTCCCGTCCGGTTGAGCGTCGAGGATCTGTCGGCCTGTGTCGACGCTCTCATCGGCAACGTCTTCGCGCATACCCGGGAAGGGACCGCCTTCCGGGTCGGCTTCACCGCGAGCCCCAGCGGGGGCGGCCGGCTCGTCGTCGCCGACCAGGGGGAGGGCTGGCCAGCCGCGCCGACGCTGGAAAGAGGAGTGAGCCTTGGCGGCTCCACCGGCCTCGGGCTGGACATCGTCGCCCGGACCGCGGCCCGCTCCGGCGGCTCGGTCCAGCTCGGGCGCGGATCGGCGGGTGGGGCCGAGGTCGTGGTCGACCTCGGCCCGCCGCTACCGCCAGTCGTGCGCAGTCACCGCGATCTGCCGGTGATCCCCTGACGCGCCGACCCGCCGTCAGTGATGAATGCCGTCAGGTTCGTCGTCGCCACAGTCGTCGGATGGGTCGCCGGGGTCCGGCGAGGCCGTTGCAGTGAGGTCGTCATCCGGCTCGCACGGCGTGGGTGACGCCCCGGTGCTCGACATCGGTACGGCCGGCGCGGAGTGGTCGCCATCGCCGGTCTGGTCGTCGCCGGAGCCGCCGGTCCCGCCGGTTGACATCGGGTTGGGGCCGGGTGGCGCCACATTGGGTCCGGCGGAGGGCCCCGTGGTCGGGTCGCCCTGGCTGCTCTGGTCGCCGACGGTCACCGCGGAATCCCCGCTGCCCGGGGCGTGACTGCGACCGCGGTCGGTCGCCAGTGCCAGTCCGCCGATCGCGGATCCCGCGATGACGACGATCCCGATGATCAGACCGACGGTCGCGCCAACCCTGGACCTTGGCTTCTGCACCGCTACGTTCTCCTTACATCTCGCGTGCGCGCCCGTACGGCGTCGCCGGGTGATAAGGCGATGCTGGCGGTGGCCTGGCTAGTGGGTCCCTAGTGGAAGCTGAAGACGCGCTTAAGGGGGCGCACTCGCCAACGACTGGTCGGACTCGGCGGGTTCCAGGACGGGCAGACCGTCCGATACGTAGCAGGTGCCGTCGGCACCGACGACCGCGACCTCGTGACCGGGCAGCCGGGCCAGCCAGTGCAGGGCCGAGCGCCCCCGGGCCACCGCGGCCGTCGCGTACGCGTCGGCGACGGCCAGGTCGCGGCCGACGACTGTGACTGAGCGCAGGTCGGCGGCGAGGGCGCCGGTGAGGGGGTTGACCACATGCAGCCCCCGCTCGTAGGTGCCGGACGTGGCCACGGCGAGGTCGGTGCCGGTGAGCACCCAGCACACCTTGGTGCGCTCCCACGGATGGCGGATGCCGATCTGCCACTGCTGACCCGGGCCGGGCCGCCCGCGAGTCTGGATGTCACCGCCGGCGTCGACGAGGTGATTGGGCACGCCGGCAGCCGACAGGCGCTGCGAGGCCACCTCGACCGACCAGCCCTTGACGTATCCGGACGGGTCCAGCCGCCCGGTCGCATACACGTCGAAGTAGCCATCGGTCGCCTGCCACAGGCGGGTGCATTCCCGGACCACGAAACGAAGCTCGTCCGAGCATTCCTCGATGTCCAGCTCACCCCGGTCGAGACGGTTGACCTCGCTGTCGTCGCGGTAGGTGCTGAACTGCCGGTCGACCTCGTGCAGCCAGGCGAACACCTCGTCGAGCACGCCGGCGCGGGGAACGGGGTCGTACAGCTCGACGGTGGCGACCGTACCCATGACGAGCTCGCGGCGGTGAAGACGGGGTGGTAGGGCCGTCATACAGACAGGCCGGCCTTGCTCATCGCGTCCTTGACCGAAAGCTCCCAAGCGTTGCCCGAGTACGTCGCACCCGATACCCGGCCGAGTTGCCACGTCTGCGACGACAGGATCTTCTGGCTCAACGAGTTGTTCGCCCGGCTGGCGTAGGACTGGCTGGCGCCGGGTGAGGTGTTGTAGGAGGCGCTGGCACTCGTGATGTGCCCGCCGGTCACGGTGATGGTCACCGAGATCGAGTAGTTATGGCATTCGCCGCACGGGTTCGACTTGCTCGTCGGCGACTGCGCTGTGCGCACCGCGACCGCCATGCCCTTGACGGTAGTCGTGGTCGGCGGCGCGGTGGTGGTGGTCGTGGTCCCGGGGCCGGTTGGCCTTGTCGTCGAGCCGGACGGGCGGGGAGCGCCGGTTGTGGCCGTCCTTCCGGGCGTCGCGTGCGGCGCCGGCGTCTTGCCCGGCCCGCCCGGCGCTGCCGGTTGGCCGGTTCCGGTGGCGGCGCCGTCGGCGGGGGCGGCCGGCCCGGTCACGGTCAGGCCCAACGGCGTCGCGAAGCTCTGCGTCTTCAGGCCGACGAGCAACGCGGTGCCGACGAACGTGCCGAGCAGACCCAGCGTGACGCGTCGCATGCCGTTGCCTCCAGGTGGTCGGGTCAGAACTCGAACGGGTCGAGGTGGATCTGGCGCCGAGGCACGCGCAAGCGCTTGAGGATCGCCACGGCTGCGGTGATCAGACCCTCGGGCCCGCACAGGTACACATCACGGCGGCTGGCGTCGGGCACCAGCGCTCGGATGCCCTTCGGAGTCATCACCGACCGGGGGCCGGGATCGTCGCGCGACCCGATGACGTAGTAGATCTGCGCGTCGCGGGCATCCGCGAGCCAGTCCAGCTCCTCGCGGAAGATCAGGTCGTCCGGCGAGCTGGCACGGTAGATCACAATCGTGCCGCGCGGAAGGTCCTCCAGCAGCGCCCGGATCGGCGCGATACCGCTGCCGCCGGCGATGAGCAGGGCCCGGTGGCGGGTGCGTCGTTCAGCGGTGAAGACTCCCGACGGCCCCTCGACCAGCACGCGCACGCCGGGATCGAGCCACTTCAGCTGCTCGGTGTGGTGACCGACTGCCTTGATCGTCAGTCGCAGCCATCGACCGTTGGGTGCGGCGGAGAGCGAGAAGGGGTGGGCCTGGGGCCAGCACCCTCGGGCCAGGAAACGCCAGCGGAAGAACTGGCCCGCGCGTGCCTGCAGTTCATCGAGGCGGCGACCCGCAACGTACAGGGAGAACATGTCCTGGCCCTCGTGCACCACCTGCGCCACGCGCAGCCGGTGGCGCAGGTTCAGCCGGATCGGCGCCATCACCCGGCCCCAGAACCAGCAGAGCATGACGAACACGTAGAGGCCGATCCAGAAGCTGCGGCCGAGACCCGGCTCGACCAGATCCCGGCCGACCGCGAACTGGTGCCCGTACCCCAGCAGGAGCACCGCGTACGAGGTCAGGTGCAGGTAATACCACAGCTCGTAGGGGAGCAGCGCGCGCACCGCCCGCAGCGCCAGCAGGCCGACGCCGACCAGGACGCCGGTCGCCACGAAAGCGCTGATCATGTCCTCGAATGTGGTGAGGACGGTGGTGGTCTCGCCCCACAGGGTGGTGCCGTCGAGGTTGGCGTAGCCGACGATGAGCAGCGCGGCGTGGGCGAGCACCGTGACCACGAGCAGGCCGCCGAGGTCGCGGTGCAGCAACACCAGGTCATTTGCGCTCACCCGCTGGTCGAGCCAGCGCACCCGGGTCATGAGCAGGATCTGGACGAGCAGAACATAACCGGCGATCATGCCGGTGATCCGCCCGGCCTCGATCAGGCCGGCACCGAGGCTGTCCACCGAACCGATCGGCGTGTCCAACCACCACAGGCCCACGCTGGCGAGCAGGCCGGCCCAGAATGCCAGCTTGAGCAATCGCCGGGTCCCGGCGCCCCGGCCGATCGGTCGGACCGCCCGGACCGCGGGCCCGACCGTCGTACTGCGCGGCATCCGGGCCAGTTGGGCCGGAGGCCGCGGCGCGCGAGGATCGACGACCGGGGTGTGGCCGGTCGCCGCGATCACGTCGAGCTCAGGGTCGTACCACGCCGCGACGGTCCCGGCCGGGCTCACCTCGCCGCCGGCCGCCCAGGGTGGCATCGGCGGTCGTCCCGATCGCGTCACGGTCACAGTCGTACCAAGCCTGCCCGCCCACTGGGAACGGTTTACGCCGTTCTTACCGAGGACTTCAGGTCGGCTTAAGGTTGCGGTGCCGGTGGCCGCTGCTGAAGCGGGCCGCCCGCCGGCGCAAGCGCCGGCGCAGGGTCTGCGCCGGCGGCCCGACCGGCGGTGGCGCGGTGAGCGCCGGCGCGACCGGTGCCCGTTGGTAGAACCGGCGTTTACCGACCTCGATCAGGGCCAGGTAGCAGAGCACCAGGCCGCCGAGGGCGGCGAAGTAACCGGGCGGAAGCGGTTGGAATCCGAGCGTCGCCGCGAGCGGGGTCGCCGGCAGCGCCGCGCCCACGGCGACCACGGCAAGGACGGCCAGCGCCAGCGACAGGCTGGGCGTGCTGCGGAAGAACGGGATCCGCCGGGTCCGGATGGCGAAGATGACCAGCGTCTGGGTCGCCAGCGACTCGACGAACCAGCCGGAGCGGAACTGCGCGGGGCCGGCGTGAAACACCGCCAGCATGATCGCAAAGGTGGCGAAGTCGAAGAGTGAGCTGAACGGTCCGAAGTAGAGCATGAACCGGCGGATGAAGGCGATGTCCCAGTGCGAGGGTCGCCGCAGCTGCTCTTCGTCCACATTGTCGCTCGGGATGGCGAGCTGGCTGGTGTCGTAGAGCAGGTTGTTCAGCAGGATCTGCGAAGGCAGCATCGGCAGGAAACTGAGGAAGATAGACGCTCCGGCGGCGCTGAACATGTTGCCGAAGTTGCTCGACGTGCCCATCAGCACGTACTTGATGGTGTTGGCGAAGATCCGCCGCCCCTCGACGACGCCGTCGGCGAGGACGTCCAGGTCCTTGTCGAGCAGGATCACGTCGGCCGCGTCCTTGGCCACGTCGGTGGCCGAATCCACGGAGACGCCGACATCGGCGGCGTGCAGCGCGAGGGCGTCGTTGACCCCGTCACCGAGAAAGGCCACGCCGGTTCCGGTGAGGCGCTGCACCCGCACGACGCGCGCTTTGTGTGCCGGAGTGACCCGGGCGAAGACCGTGATGCGGATGATCGCGGCGGCCAGCGCCGCGTCGTCGAGGGCGTCGATGTCGGTGCCGGTGAGCACGTCGCCCACGCTCAGGCCCAGGTCGCCGCAGACCTTGGTCGCGACCGCCGGGTTGTCGCCGGTGATGACCTTTACCGTGATGCCCAGGCGGGCCAACCGTTGCAGCGCATCAGCGGCGTCGTGCTTGGGTGGGTCGAGAAAGACCAGGAAGCCCAGCAGGCGCAGGTCGACCTCGGCGTCGGCCGTGAGCCGGTCGAGTCCGGGCGCTAGCCGGCTCGCCACCGCCACCACCCGGTTGCCGGCCGCGAACTCCGCGGCGAGTACCGCGTGGGCCGCGTCGCTCACGTCATGGCAGCGCTGCAGGACCGTCTCGGGTGCGCCCTTGGTGATCACCGTGCGGGTCCCGTCCTCGGCGCGCACCAGCATCGACACCAGGCGCCGCTCGTGGTCGAAGGGCAGCGTGGCGAGCCGGCGGTAGCCGGCCAACCCCGCGTGCGCAGTGCCGGCGGCCGGCGAGTCCCACAGGGCCAGGTCGAGCGGGTTGGTGGCGACCGGGACACCGTCGCGCAGATCGCCCTCCGTGCACAGCAGTCCCCATCGCATCACCTCCTCGGGTGACCCGGCATCCGCGGCGGTCGCGCGCATGAAGCTGAGCCGGCCCTGGGTCAGGGTGCCGGTCTTGTCGGTGAACAGCACGGTGATGTCCCCGAGATCCTCGATGCAGACCATCCGCTTGACCAGGACCCGGCGACGGGCCAGCCGGCGGGAGCCGGTGGCCAGGCTGATCGAGACGACCGCCGGCAGCAGCTGTGGGGTGATGCCGACCGCGATGGCCAGTGAGAAAAGCAGCGCCTCCAGGATCGGCTTGTGCAGCAGCACGTTGATCACGAAGATCGAGGTCGTCAGCGCGCCGGCGACGTAGACCAGCAGCACCGAGAAGCGGCGCAGGCCGATCTGAAACTCCGTCTGGGTCTGCTGGCTGCCCAGCCCGCTCGCGATCCGGCCGAACTCCGTGCCGGCGCCGGTCGCCACCACCACGCCGCGCGCGGCCCCCCCGTGCACCACCGTGCCCATCAGCGCACAACCGGAGAGCTCCGCCAGCGGCGTACCGGCCGGAACCGCCGCCGTCCCCTTCTCCACCGGAACGGACTCGCCGGTCAGGGTGGACTCGTC
Source organism: uncultured Actinomycetota bacterium (assembly GCA_963803345.1). Lineage (GTDB taxonomy): Bacteria > Actinomycetota > Actinomycetes > Mycobacteriales > Micromonosporaceae > CAWDLX01. Next base: position 46,356 of record CAWDLX010000016.1, on the reverse strand, counting down.
ACACGCCAGGTCGGCGACCTCGAGCAGGCGGATGTCAGCCGGCACGATCGCGCCGAGGACCAACTCCACGAGGTCGCCGGGCACCAGCTGGGTGACGTCGGTCTCCATCGGACGCCCGTCACGACGAACCACCACGCGATGGTGGATCTGCGAGTGCAGCGCGGCGGCCGCCCGTTCGGCCCGGTACTCGTTGGCGAAGCCGAGCCCGACCGAGAGCCCGACGATGACCGCGATGATCACGGCGTCGCTGCGATCTCCGACCAGGTACGCCGCGAGCGCGGCGGCGAGCAGGAGGAACAGCAGCGCCGAGTGCACCTGGTGCCAGAGCACCAGCAGGAACCGCACGCGGTGGGTAGCGACCGCGTTGGGACCGTACCGGGCCAGCCTCGCGGCGGCTTCGTCGGTGCAGAGCCCGGTCGCCTCGACGCCCAGCCGCTCCAGCACCTCGTCGCCGGTACGGCAGGCGGCCACCGTGACGTCCATGGTGACGTCCATCCCCGCGGGAGCAGCGTCGCCGGAGCCGGCGGCCAGGTGGGTGACGGACATGCGGGGCTCAGCGGCCGGCGGGCAGGTCGAGCAGCTCCCGGGTCTCCTGCGCGATGGCCAACTCCTCGTCCGTCGGCACCACACACACCGCCACCGGCGACCCGGGCGCTGAGATGACCCGGGCCGGTTCGCCTTCGCCGTTGCGGGCGTCATCCACCGCGATACCCAGGCTTCCCAGACCGGCCAACGCCTTCGCCCGTACGGTGTGGCTGTGCTCGCCGACGCCGGCGGTGAACGCGATCGCGTCGAGCCGACCCAAGATCGCCTGGTACGCGCCGACGTAGTGGCGGATCCGGTGGCAGTACACGTCCAGCGCCAGCGCAGCCTGGGGATCGCCGGCATCGGCGCGGCGTTGCACCGCCCGCATGTCGTTGTCGCCGCACAGCCCGAGCAGGCCACTGCGGTGTTGGAGGAGGTCCGCGATCTCGTCAGGCGCCAGGTCGGCGACCCGGCTCAGGTACAGCGGCACCGCCGGATCGAGGTCGCCGGGCCGGGTCCCCATCACCAGACCGGCCAACGGGGTCAGCCCCATCGAGGTGTCCACACTGCGACCGTCCGCGACCGCGGTTGCGCTGGCGCCGTTGCCCAGGTGCAGGACGATGAGGTTCAGCTGGGCCGGATCCCGCCCCAGCAGCCGGGCGGTGCCGGCGAGCACGTACCGCACCGAGATGCCGTGAAAGCCGTACCGGCGGATGCCGTACCGGGCCGCGATCCCGGCGTCGATGGCGTAGGTCGCCGCGGCCAGGGGCAGGGTCGCGTGAAACGCCGTGTCGAAGACGGCCACCTGAGGCACACCCGGAAGGGCGCTGCGGGCGGCCCGGATCCCATCGAGGTTGGCCGGATTGTGCAACGGGGCCAACGGGGTCAGCTCGGCGATGGCCGACACCACGGCGTCATCGAGCCGGACCGGCTCGCGGAATCGGCTGCCGCCGTGCACCACCCGGTGGCCGACGGCGGCGACCGGGTGCCCGCTGCCCTCCAGCCAGCGCACGGCCAGGCCGACCGCGGCCGTGTGGTCGGGCGCCTGCCCGCCCGGCTCGCCGATGCGTTCGACCAAGCCGCCGCCGAGATGCGCGCAAGCCCCGACCAACGCGTACTTCAGCGACGACGAGCCGGCGTTGACCACGAAGACCGCGGAGCCGTCCGGCTGCATGCGATCACGGTATCCGGCTCGACCGCCTCAAGCCGAAGCGACCGGGCAGAGTCCGGTCGGGAATGACAGCGACCGGGCAGAGTCCGGTCGGGAATGACAGCGACCGGGCGCCGCGCTGTGCGTGCGCGGCGCCCGGTCTGGCGCTGATCAACGGGGCGGCGGGACCTCCTTCAGCCACGTCGACGGGGCCGTGGATTACTTCAGCCACGGAGCCCGGCGGACCAGCGCGGTCTTTGCCCAGATCTTGCCGAAGCCCACGGTGTCACCGGCGCTGACCAGCGCGAGGGCGACGAGCAGGCCGGCGTAGATCAGGTGGTCGTCCATGAAGACGTTGTTCGCCGGGGGAAGCACAACGCTCCACATCATCAGGGTGAGCAGGCCGCCGGCGAGCGCGGCGATCCGCATGCCAATGCCGGCCATGAGGGCGACACCGAGGCCGAGCAGGGCGAGCATGAACAGCCAGTTCGTGAAGCCGGCGCCGGCGATGTTGTGGTAGAAGTCCGCGAACGGGCCCTCAGCGCCATTGGCGAGGAAGCCCTTGGTCGGGTTACCACCGTTGATCCAGGCGGCCTGGGTGGTGGTCTCGTGGCCGAGACCCCAGAGCTTGTCGGCGAACGCCCAGAGGAAGATGAAACCCAGCCCGATGCGCAGCGCGGCGAAGACGTAGCGCGCGGCCGGACGCAGGGTGGGGGGCTCGGTCTTCGCGGTGACCGGGCGGTCGAGGACCGGGCGGTCGACGACGGTGTGGTTGAAGACCGGGGTGGGGCGGTCTTGCAGCGTGGTCATGGTGGTGACCCTTCCGTGTGCTTTTGGCGTGTACCGTTTCTGACCCGCTCAGTTCACCGTGAATGCCAGCCGGCGTTCAGTGCCGCTCGTCCCCAGCGTGGGGGTACAACGGCCCCGGTTTGGCGACCGTGGGGCAGCCATGCTCAGATGGAGGCCCGGCGCGATGAGGAGGCGAGCATGCCCATATCCGGCCGGAGCGCGCACCAGCGGCGGCTGGCTCACCAGCGCCGCCAGGAAGAGATCGCCCGGCGGGCCCGGCAGCGCCGGCAGCGGATGCGCCTGGCCGGCGCGAGCATCGGTGCGGTGCTGCTGCTGCTCGTGGTCATGGTTATCTTCCGCGTGGCCATGCCGGGTGATACCAGCGCCGAGGGGGCGCCGGCGGCCACCTCCATCAGCGCGCCGAAGCCCGCCGCGACGGCGCTTGACCGGGCCGGTCGAGGCGGCGTCTCGGCCCTGCCCCGCCGGCTGACCGGTCAGCCCGCCCTGACCGATGGCGGCCGGCCGCTCGTCGTCTACATCGGAGCGGAGTACTGCCCGTTCTGCGCCGGTCAGCGGTGGCCCCTGGTGATCGCGCTGTCGCGGTTCGGCACCTTCGCCGGCCTGCGCACCGCGTTCTCCTCGCACACCGACGTCTACCCGGACACGGCGACCCTCTCGTTCGTCGGGAGCACCTACACGAGCTCGTACCTGAGCTTCCAGAGCGTCGAGACCGCCACCAGCGAGCAGCGCGGCGGGCAGTACGTGGCGCTGCAGCAGCCGACGGCGGCGCAGGCCGCGCTGATGCGCACCTACGATGCCGCGCCGTACGTGGACGCCGCCTCGGCGAATGCGATACCGTTCCTCGATTTCGGCAACCGCTTTGTGATGGTGGGCTCGACCGTCGACCCTGCCATACTGCAGGGCCTGTCCCGGGAGCAGATCGTGGCCGCAGTCTCCGATCCGGCGAGCCCGGTGGGGCGGGCGATCCTGGGCGGCGCCAACGCCCTCACGGCGGTGCTCTGCCGGCTCACCGGGGGGCAGCCGGCGGCGGTCTGCACCAGTGCCGCCGTGCGCGCCTTCCCTGAGCTGGCGAATGGCTGACCGCTGGCGACCGCCGCGCTGGAGCTCGCCGGCCACGCTTGCGGTCGCCGCCGTCGGGCTGGGCGTGTCGGTGTACCTGACCGTCGAGCATTTCACCGCGTCGACGACGCTCGCCTGTCCCGAGACCGGTGCGGTGAACTGCCAGCGGGTGACCACCAGCGCCCAGTCGGCCGTGCTCGGCATTCCGGTGGCGGTGCTCGGCGTGGTCTTCTTCGCCGCCGCGCTCGTCGCGGGACTGCCGGTGGCCTGGGCTTCCTCGGCGATCGCGGTTCGCCGGGGGCGGCTAGCGCTGGCCGCCGTCGGCGTGGTCTCGGTGCTCTACCTGGTCTGGGTCGAGCTGTTCGTGGTCGACGCCGTGTGCCTGTGGTGCACGGTCGTGCACCTCGCCGCGCTGGGCCTGTTCGGTGTCGTCGTGTTGGCGACCGCGGCCGGCGAACCGTAGCGCCGGCGGGCCCGGCCGCCGAACCGTAGCGCCGGCCGGCCCGGCCGGCTGGGTCCCCGACAGACAGCAGCTCCGCGGACCGCTGGTGCGATCCGCGGAGCTTGCGGGTGCAACGCTCTTGGTCAGGCTTTGACCGCCTCCTTCACGGCGGCCTGCGCGGGCACCGCGAAGCCCTTGCTCTTCGGGGTCACCAGGGCGTGCACGAAACCGGCGATGGAGAGCAGAGCCAAGAGGCCGGCGGCCAGGAAGGCCACCACCGCGGCCTGGCCGGCCTTGGTGCCGAACTCGCTGAAGCCGTACGAGGTGAGCAGCAGACCACGCAGCGTCTCACCCTTGAAGACCGTGTCGCGCTGACCGCTGATGGTGGCCAGCTGCTGCTGCAGGTCGGCCAAGTTGGGGGCGTTGTCCTTCTGGGCCTGGGTGACCTGCGCCTGCAGTGCACTCTGCGGCGCGCCCAGCTCGGCGTAGGTCTTGCCGCCGGCGATCCCCTTGAGGTGCACGGCGATGAAGCTGTTCGCGTAGCACTCGGCCTGCTTGCCAGTGGTCAGCGCCTGTCCGGCGTAGGTGACCAGGCACGCCTGCTCCTTCTCCTCCGCGGTCAGCGTGGCCGCTGTCTTGAAGGTGATCTTCTGCTGGCTCAGCTGGTCGTGCACGTAGTTGTTGGCGAAGGTCGCGTTGGAGCTCAGGACGATGCCGGCGACCAGCAGGAGGCCGGCGATGACCACGCCGCCAATACTGAACAGGATGTCGAGGGTCTTGCGCTGCATGTGAATCACTCCGTCGGTGTAGAGCCTCGCCCCCGGGGGGCTTGAGCTCGGTTTGTCAATGCGGAGATCGTGCGGGGCGCGGCCGGGGCGCGGACAGAGAACGAAGTCCCGACCCTTACGGCGCCCGGCCTGGGTATCGGGTCCCGGTCGATTCGGGACCTTCGGCCCTCTCCCGGCGGCTGGCCACCGTGACAGGCCCTGGTGCCCGCGCTTCGCCACCGAGCGGGCCCGAGTGCCCGCGCTTCGCCACCGGGGCGCAGGCCCGAGTGCCCGCGCCGATGTGCCTTCCTGCTCTGTGTCCAGGCTGGCGGCCCGAGCAGCGTGGACGGCATGAGCGAGAACCTGGGTGCGCCGGTGGTGCTGGGTTTCGACAGTTCTTCCTCGGCTCTTGCCGCGGCCGACCTGGCCGCGCAGGAGGCGCTGAGTCTGGGGGTGGAGCTGCGCATCGTGTACGCCTACGTGTGGCCCCTGTTCTATGCGTCTCTGGCCGGGATACCGTTCCAGCCCGACGAGTGGACGCCGGCGCCCGAGGTCGGCGCCGCGGTGGACGCGCTGGCGCGCCGCCTGGAGACGGCCCATCCAGGTCTGCTGACCCGACCGGTCGTCCGGGCCGGACCGGGCAGCATGGTCCTGGTCGACGAGTCGGCCCGGGCCTCGCGCGTGGTGCTCGGCGACCACGGTGTGCGGGGGGTGGCCGGTCTGCTGGCCGGCCCGGTTGCGGAGAACGTCGCGGCGCACGCCCACTGCCCGGTCATCGTTGCCCGGGGCCGGTGGCACCCGGCCACCGGCCGGGTCGTGGTCGGGGTCGACGGCACGGACAGCTCCGCGAACGCGCTCAGGTTCGCCTGCGGTTGGGCAGAGCACCGGGGCGTCGGGGTCGACGCGGTCTATCAGGTCGCCGGCGAGCCGGCCGAGTCCCCGGCCGTGCAGGACCGGCTCGCCAGCTGGATCCAGCCGGCTGCTCGGGTCCACCCGGACGTCGACCTGCGCTCACTCGTCGTGCCCGAGCGCCATGCCGCCACCGCCCTGCTCGCCCTGGCCGAGACCGCGCGCATGGTCGTGGTCGGCTCCCGGGGTCGCGGCGCGGTGGCCGGCGCGACGCTCGGTTCGGTCGGCCACGCCCTGATCCACCGGGCCCCCTGCCCGGTCGCGATCGTGCACGGTACGCCGGCGCCGCGGTCGTCGGTGCCGCAACGCACCCACGCCGTACCGGCCTGACCTCACGCCCGCGGGGTGGGGACCTTCGGCCCTGCTGGCGAGCGTCGCCGGCGGGCGACCGTGGATATGGACACGGCTAGGCCCGACGACGGAGGTCAGCGATGAAGCGGTGGACGGTGCGCGATGTGATGACCACGGAGGTGGTCACCGTCGGCGAAGCGACGCATTACAAGGAGATCGTCCAGCAGCTGGCCGCCCATGGCATCAGCGCGGTCCCGGTCGTGGACGCGGACGGTCGGGTGGTGGGCGTGGTGTCCGAGGCTGACCTCATCCACAAGGTTGAGTTCGCCGGCGAGCCGGCGCCGCTGCTCGAGCGCCGGTGGCGGCGCAGCGGTCGCGCCAAGGCCACCGGCGAGATCGCGGCGGATCTGATGAGCTCGCCGCCGATCGTCGTGCGCCCCGCCGTCCCGCTCGCCGCCGCTGCCAAGATCATGGATGCGGAGATGGTCAAACGCCTGCCGGTCGTCAACGGCGCTGGTCAGCTCCTCGGCATCGTGTCCCGCCGTGACCTGCTGCGGGTCTACCTGCGTGACGACGACGCGATCCGCGACGAGATTCTCCACGAGGTGCTCCGCCGGACGTTGTGGATCGCCAACGACGCGCTGACCGTCACCGTCCACAGTGGCGTCGTGACCCTCGCCGGTACGGTGGACCGCAGCAGCACGATCCCGCTCGTGGTGAGCCTGGTCGAGGGGGTCGGCGGCGTCACCGAGGTGATTGACCACCTGACCTACCACTACGCCGACGGCCTCAAGCCGAACCGCCACCTCTTCGCCGCCCACTGATCCTGTCTCGTCGATCTAGGGCGTAGGCACATGGTTAGAGATCGAACCATGTGCCTACGCCCTAGGTCGACGGGGAAGTGGGGGAGACGGGGAAGGCTGGGGCTCAGTCAGGTCGCGGTGGGGTCAACGACCGCGACCGAGCAGCCGCAGCGGTGGATCAGCGCGGTGCCGACGGAGCCGGCGAATGCCCGCCCGCCGCCCGCTCGGCGGCCCGACCCGACGACCACGAGCTGGGCCGACCGGGACGCGGCCGCTAGGGCGATCGAGGCGTCGAGGCTGTGCCGCACGCTCTGGTGTACCGCCACGTCGGGGTACTTGGCCGCCCAGCGGGCGAGCGCCTCGTCGAGCAGCCGCGCCGCCTCGGCCTGTGCCAACGGCGAGCCAGGCACCATGCCGTACAGGTCCGGGCTGTCCCAGTCGCGCGCCTGCGACCACACGTACATGGCGTGCAGCGGAGCGCCCCGCAACGCGGCCTCGGCGAAGGCGAACTCGACCAGGGTGTCGGAGGGCTCGTCGGCGGCCAGCCCGAGCAGCACCGGCCGCGGCAGGTCCACCTGACCGGCGGTGTCGATCGGCCGGTGCACGATCACCGGTACCGGCGAGCGCTGCACCAGCGCGAGGGCGACCGAGCCGAGCGGCGACGGGCCGGGTCGGGTCCGACCGTGATGTCCGACGACGAGCAGGCAGGCCTTCCGCGCCCGGTCCAGCAGGACCGCGACCGGCGAACCGCCGACTGGGTCGGCGTCGACCGCGAGCGCCGGGTGCTCGGCCTGGACCCGCCCAACCGCGGTCGCCAGGATCTCGGCCACCGTCTCCGGCCGGGCCGCGGTGGGATCGTATGCGTGCACCACGAGCAGCGGGGTGACCCGGCCCGCGGCTTCCTCAGCGGCGAGATCCAGCGCGCCCAGGCTCGCGGAGCCGTCGATGCCGACGACCACAGGTCCCATCGGTTCTGACATCATGCACCTCCCTGACACCCTCCACTGTGTCCGTTGGCGCGCGTTCGGCCAGGGCCGGGTTCCCCCTGCTCGAAGGACGTTCGGCGGCGAACGCGCCCCGCGCCGACCGACGCATCGACCACCGCCGACAACGGGCCCCCTGGCCCGCCGGCCGCGGACCGAAGACCCTGCTGGCCGTCGCGCGCCGCCCGCGACGCTGTCTGGCGAAGCAGATCCGGTCGCGCGAAACAACGCGTCTTGCGAAGGAGGTGGGCACGGTGAACCAGAACGAGACGAGCCGGGTCATCGTCGGGGTGTCGGAGTCGTTGGCCGGTTTGCAGGCGCTGCGGTACGCGGTGGCCGAGGCCCGCCGCCGGGGAGCGGTCCTGCACGCGGTCCGGGCCTGGCAGGTCGCATCGCCGTGGCGCGGGTACGACGCGTACGTGGGCCGGGAGGATCTCGCCGCGACCGCCGAGGCCACCGTGCGCAGTGCATTCGATCTGGCGATGGGCGGCGTACCGGACGATGTCGCGGTCTCGATGGTGATCGCCGAGGCTCCGACCGCGCCGGCCCTCGTCTCCTTCGCCAGCCGCGACGACGACCTGCTGGTCGTCGGCCGGTCCGACACCCACTGGCTACCGACGCTGGCCGTCGATCGCTACTGCACGCGGGCCGCCGGCTGCGTCGTCGTCGTGGTGCCGCCACCGGCGATGGCGGTCCGGCGCCGACCCCGCTCGCTCGTGCGCGAGCTGCGGCGCGAGGCCAACGCCGTCACGATCGGCTGAGCGCCAGAGTCGTCGGCGTGATCAGCGGTCGCGCTCGCGCAGGGTGAAGACCGCGGTGCGGATATCGGCGATGACCGCGTCGAGCTCGTCGATGTGTCGAAGCAAAGACTCCCGGACCGCCGCGCTGGTGACCCGGGGCAGCAGGGCCTGCACCGACAGGCCCGCCCCGTACAGGCGGGAGATGACGCCCTCACGCAGTTGGTCGGCGATGTGGCCGCGGTCCTCGATGCGGTCGATCGCCTCGGCGTTGCGTCGAGTTGCGGCCAAGCGCATGGCGAGCGCGGCCCGGCTGGCGAAGACCGCGAGCAGTTCCTGGTCGGCCTCGTCGAATGGTTCGCTACCGGTGCCGCGCGAGACACTCAGCACGCCGAGCGGTCCCTCCTCGCCGGCGATCGGGACCGCGAGCGTCGGCCCGATGCCGGCGCCCGGCCCGATCCGGTCGGCGGTGCGCGGATCGGTGGCCGCATCCGGGATCAGGATCGCCGTGGCCGCGGCGAGGGCCACACCCGCGATCGATCCGTCGAGGCGGGTACGGGTGCCGAGCCAGCCCTCGTAGGTGCCCTCGGCAACGGTGACGTCGATCTCCTGGCCGTCGTCGGTGGGTATCGAGACGCCGGCGCCGGTCGCCCGCGCGCTCGTGATGGCGTGGTGGACGAGATCGCGCAGGATGCTCTCCGGATCCGTGCCCCGGACCAGCTCCGTGGTGATCTCCACCAGGGCACCCTGCCAGCTCTGGCCGCGCCGTACCTGGTCGAAGAGGGTCGCGTTGTCGATCGCCAGCGCGGCGGCGGCCGCCAACGCCTGGACCAACTCCTCGTCGTCGGCGCTGAACTCGGCGGCGCCCTGCTTCTCGGTCAAGTAGAGGTTGCCGAAGACCCGGCCGCCGACCTGGATCGGCACGCCGAGGAACGAGCGCATCGGCGGATGGTGGGGCGGTAAGCCCACCGAGGATAGGTGGCTGCCAATGTCGGCCAGCCGCAGCGGCTGCGGGTAGTCCATCAGGCGTCCCAGCAGACCCTTGCCCTCGGGCAGCGCGCCGATGCGCTCGACCTCATCGGCCGGCATGCCGAGGTGCAGGAAGCGCACCAACCGCCCGTCCCGGACCACGCCGAGGGCCGCATAGCGGGCGCTGACCAGATCGCGGGCGGCCGCGACGATGTGGCGTAGGACGTCCTCGAGATCGACCGCGCCGGCCAGCTTCAGGTACGCGGCGAGCAGGCCACGCAGCCGTCCCTGTGACTGCTGCACGTCGTGGGCTCGCGAGACCAGTTGCTCCAGCAGCTCGTCGAGTTCGAGCCGGGCGGCCCGCGGGAACGCCATCTCACCCACCGCGCCCGTGACGCGCGGCGGCACCGTGCCCGCGGTCCCTGCGGTGCTGGGCGGAACTGCGTCAGCGGTCCGATCATGATCCATGCGAGTCCCGTTTCAGTGGCCTGGCGCCCACGGTACCTGGCCTGGGGGCGGACTGGCACCGTAGCGTCGGGGCATGCATGAGGGTGGGGCCGGCCTGTCGGCCGCTCAGATCGCTGGCGACGTGCGCTCGGGGCGCCGTACCCCCGTCGAGGTCCTCGACGCCTGCCTGGCCCGTACCGGCGCGGACGACGGGCGACTCGGTGCGTTCCAGGTCGTGGACGTGCAGCGGGCCCGCTCGGCCGCGCTCGAGCTGGCCCAGCGCACCGATCTGGCTCAGTTGGCGCTGGCCGGCGTACCGGTGGCCATCAAGGACAACGTGGCGGTGGCCGGGCTGCCGACCCGGCACGGGTCCGCGGCGACGCCGGACACGCCGGCGGTCGCGGACGACGAACTCGTGCGGCGGTTGCGGGCCGCGGGCGCGGTCGTGGTCGGCAAGACCCGCCTGCCTGAGCTCGCCATCTGGGGCTTCACCGAGTCCATCGCGCACGGCGGCACCCGCAACCCGCGCGATCCCGCCCGCAACGCCGGTGGCTCGACCGGTGGCGGCGCGGCGGCGGTCGCCGCGGGCATGGTGGCGATCGCGCTCGGCTCCGACGGTGGTGGCTCACTGCGCATCCCGGCAGCGAACTGCGGTGTGGTCGGGTTCAAGCCGGCCCGCGGCGTGCTACCGCTGTTCGACGGTCTCGCCGAGCACTGGTACGGGTGCAGTGTCTCCGGCCCGATCGCGAACAGTGTCACCGACGTCGTGCTCGCCATGGACGTGCTCGCCGGCGGCGCCTCCTGGCGGGCAGGGTCGGCGCCCGCGTCGATGACCGTTGCGGTGTCGCTGCGCTCGCCGTCCCCGATCGGCCGCCCGGACGCGGCGTCCCGGGCCGCGCTGCAGGCGGCTGCTGCGGCGGCGACCGCGGCCGGGCACACGGTCGTTCGGGCCGACCCGCCGTACCCGACGGCGCTCGCCTCGGTCTGGGGCCGCTGCTGGCTCGCGGGGATCGCCGAGGACGTCCAGCGCCTCGGACTGCCCGCCAGCGAGCTGGAACCACGCACCCGCAGCATGCTCGTCCGCGGCCAGCGGTTGCGCCGGCGCGGCCGACCGACCCCGGGCCCAGCGTTGGCCTGGACGGCCCGGGCCACGGCGTGGTTGGGCGGGTACGACGTGCTCCTGAGTCCAGTGGTGGCCCGGCCAGCCCCGCCGATGGGCTGGGGGACCCGTACCAGCTACCTGCGGGCGTACCTCAACGGCGCCCGGGGTACGCCGTATACCCAGGCGTGGAACGTCGCCGGCTTCCCGGCGTTGAGCCTGCCGGTACCGCTGGGTGGCGGCGTACCCGGTGCCGTGCAACTCGTGGCCGTGCCGGGCCGTGAGGCCACTCTGCTCGCACTCGCGACCCAGCTGGCCGGCCAGCTCCGGCCCACCGGCGAGTAGGGCGTGCGGGTGGGCGAGTCGAGCCGGTCCTACGCGGTCGCGGCGCTGGAGCTGTTCTCCTCGTACGGCGACCGCGAGGCGATCGTGGCCGACGACCCGATGGTGGCCGAGGATGAGCGGCGGCGTAGCTACCGCGAGCTGGCCGAGCGGATCCGTTCGATGGCGGCGATGCTCTGGCGGCAGGGCCTGCGGCCGGGGTCGACCATCGCGGTGCTGGCCGCGAACCCGCCCTCGTCGATCGCGCTCCAGCTCGCCGCCCACCTGGTCGGGTGCACGACCGCGTGGATCGCACCGAACGCGCCGCCGCCGTTTCGCCGCGAGTTCCTGCAGCAGGCGCGGGCCGATCTCTTCATCTATGAGGGACCGCGTTTCCCCAACCTCAGCCGCAGCCTCACCACCGGGTTGGATGTCGCGATCCTGACTCTGGGCCCAGGGGAGCTCGGCGACGATCTGGCCGCCGCGCCCAGCGTCGACGAGCTCCCGTTCCAGCCGGGCGAGATCGGAGTGCGTCCGCACTCGCTGTTCCAGACCGGCGGAACCACCGGCGAACCGAAACTGGTGCACCACGCGGACGGGTTCTTCGGCACCCTGATCGACCAGGCGCAGGCGTACCTCCATTCGGGCCAGCCGCCACTGCGCCACCTCCTGGTCGCCGGTACCTGGCACATCAGCTCACAGCTCGCGGCGTTCATCACCCTGCTCACCGGCGGTACGTTGCTGCTGCAGCCGGGGGTCGAGAACGGCGCCTTCCTGGGCCTGATCGAACGGGAGCGGGTCACGAGCACCCTGCTGACTCCGCCGCTGCTCTACGCGTTGCTCGACGATCCCCGCCTGGCCGACGCCGACTGCACCAGCCTGCACACGCTCACCGTCTCCGGCAGCGCGGCGGCCCCGGCCCGGCTGGCACAGGCGATCGCGCGGTTCGGTCCGGTGCTGCGCATCACCTACGGCCTGAGCGAGGCGCCGTTCCTCACCGCCCTGCCGAACCTCGGCGTCGAGCCCGGGTACCCGCAGCGGCTGTCATCGTGTGGCCGGCCGTACGGCGACGCGGCCATCGAGATCCGCGACGAGTCGGGCCGCCCCTGCGCGCCCGGTGAGCCCGGCGAGGTGTGGGCGCGCGGGTCGCTGGTCATGGCCGGGTACTGGCGCCAGCCGGCGCTCACCGCCGCGGCCAAGGCGGCTGGCTGGCTGCGCACCGGTGACGTCGGCTACCTCGACGCCGATGGCTACCTCTACCTGGTGGATCGGGTCAGCGACATGGTGGTGACCGGAAAGAGCAGCACGAACGTCTTCTGCCGGCCGGTCGAGGATGCCCTGCTCTCGCACCCCCAGGTGAGGGCGGCGGCCGTGATCGGGGTGCCCGATGCGGAGATCGGTGAGGCGGTGCACGCCTACGTCACGCTGACCGAGGACGCCGGCGTGACCGAAGACGACCTGCGGGTCCACGTGGCCGCCCGGCTCAACCTGGTGTGGGCCCCGGCCTCGGTGGAGTTCGTGGCGGAGCTTCCGCTGACCGAGTTCGGCAAGGTGGACAAGAAGGCGCTACGGGCCCGCCACCAACCACGCATCACTGAGCATCCAGGCCCGCCGGGCTGAGCTCGGCGATGCGGTGGCGCAACGCGAGCGCACGCCGCCGGGTCTCGGCGTGCTCGACGGCGAGCGCGTGGCCGACCGTGGTGCGCACCGCCACCCGGTCGAGCCGGTCCAGCCCGGCCCGAACCGCGCTCGCCTCCACCGGGGTCTGCGCGACCAGCCGTCGCAGCCGCCGCCGGGCCTGCACGTTCCAGGCGCCGTCGGTGTACGTGAGCACCACTCGCAGGCCCAGCGCCCGGCGGGCCAACGCCACCGGCATCGGCATCGGCATCCTGACCTGTACCGCCGACGTGGCCGGATGGCGCCGTACGTCGTCGATCTCGCGCCACACCCATGGCCGGACCACCGGGGCCAGGGTCGCGGCGAAATACACCATCGCGGCGACCAGCACGCCGTTGGTGTAGCCCAGCCGGGTCACCAGCAGACCCCCGGCGATGCCGCCCAGCGGAAGGCCGGCGTACGCGGCGCCGGCGATGAACCCGTTGGCCCGCGACAGCATGCTCGCCGGCACCCGCTGGTAGATCACCGCACCGATGGTCGGGTTCACCGAGCACATCGCGAAGCCGCTGATGAACATCACCGCGACCACGAGGCCGACGTTGTCGCTGAGCGCCAGCACCAGGAACCGCGGCATGCCGCCGATCATGTATCCCAGCACCAGGGCCGGGTAGCGCGGCAGGTACGGCGCGACCGCGGTGAAGACGAGGTTGCCCACGATCGCGCCAGCGGCGAATCCGCCGGCCACCGCCCCGAGCGTCAGTGGGGAGTGCAGCACGGTGAGCACCCAGACCGGAATGAAGATGACCGCGCTGGCCTGGTTGAACAGGTTGGTCACGAACAGCATGTTGGTCATGTTGGGCAGCAGCCGGTCGCGCCGGAAATACCGGTAGCCCGAGCGCAGCGACTGCCAGTACGACTCGGCCGGCTGTTCGTTCTGCGCCGCCACGGTCTCGCGGACCGGCGGTGCCTTCTGAGCCGGCGCCGTCTCGCGGACCGGCGGTGCCGCCGGCTCGGGCACGATGATCGCCACCACCAGCGCGCTGGCCAGGAACGTCACTGCGTTGAGCCAGAGCGCACCCTCGGCGCCGAGCAGGGCGATGGCGACGCCGCCGAGCGAAACGCCGAGCAGCCCGGCCGTGCGCCGGATGCCCTCGTAGGCCGAGGTGATCCGGGGGTAACCGATACCTGACTGGTCAATCAGTGGCCGCAGGACGGTCGTGCGGCTGCGGTCGCCGGCGGCCCGCAGCGTGCCGCCGATGGCGACCAGGGCGAGCAACAGGATGAAGCTGATCTGATGTCCGGCGGCGATCGCGGCGATGCTCCCCATGCTGATGAGGTCGGCGGCGATGGCCATCCGGCGGCTGCCGAAGCGGTCCTGCAGCGGTGCGGTGAAGACGGAACTGAGCACGTAGGGCAGCATCTCCGCGCCGGAGACGAGCCCGACCGAGACCGGGTTGCCGGTGGTGACGAGCACCAGCCAGGGGATCGCGACCGCGGACATCCGGGTGCCGGTCGTCGCAATTGCTGTTGCGACAAGGATTCCAGCGACGCCCATCCGCCCGCTGCGTCGCTCCGGCGGCGTATCGAGCGGCGGCACCGCACCTCCGTCCGGTGAGGAGTCCGCTGCGCGGACGGTGATGGGCCGGTTCGGCCCACCCGTTTCTACCAAAGGATCGGGCCCGTCCGAAAGGTCGCCGGCAGGAATCCAGCTGAATAAAGGTGCGAATGGGGGCATGCATCGATGGGGTCTATTCGCGGGCCGCTATCGCCGGTTAGTCTCGCGTTACCGCTTGCAAGGGCGGCACATCACGACATCGGTTGGGAAGCATCCGGTGTGGACAGCCACCCGGAGGGAGGTGCGCAATGGAGGTCGACCCGGGCACTTTGGACGCATAGGCATCAACGCGTCAGGGTGCGACCCGTGGTGGCACCCTGACGCCACCTTCTCTATCCAGATCAGATCCACCGTCTCATCAGATCTACTGTGGATAGACGTACCGCAACGGCGGTGGCGGGGGCCCGGGTCGGCTGTGGCAGGGTGGGCCCATGGTCGTTGCCGATCTGCCCACCGCATCCGCGCGCACCCAGCGCTTCCGGCTCGGAGTGCCGCGCGACGTCACCATCGCACCCGACGGCGCCAGGATCCTCTTCCTGCGCTCGGTCGCCGGTGACGACCCCATGACCTGTCTCTGGCAGCTGGATGTCGCATCCGGCGAGGAACAGCTGATCGCCGACCCGCGATCGTTCTCCGGCGGGGCTGAGGGCCTCTCCGCCGCCGAACGCGCGCTGCGCCAACGGATGCGTGAACAGGCCGACGGCATCATCGGCTACGCCACCGACCGACTCCTCCGGCGGGCCGTCTTCCTCCTCGGCGGGGTGCCCTGGCTCCTCGAGGTGCCCGCTGCCGCCAGCACGGCCCCGCCGGCGCCGGTGCGGCTGCCGACGCCGTCCGCGGCCATGCAGGCCCGCCTCGACCCGACCGGTGCGCGGGTCGCCTACATCGTGGCCGGCGCGCTGCGGGTGATCGATGTCGATGGCGGGCTCGACCGACCGATCGCCCAACCGGAGCACGACGACGTCACCTACGGGCTGGCCGAGCATGTGGCCGGCGAGTCGATGTACCGCTACCACGGCTACTGGTGGGCGCCCGACGGCGACCGGATCGCGGTGTCCCGGGTGGACACGGCCGGGGTGCAACGCTGGTATCTGGCCGATCCCGCGAACCCGGGCAACCCGCCGACCCCGGTGGCCTACCCGGCGGCCGGCACCGCCAACGCCGACGTGTCACTGTGGGTGTACCGGCTGGACGGCTCCGATCCGGTGGCGGTGCGGTGGGACCGGGTTACCTATGAGTACCTGGTCTCGGTCCGGTGGAGCGCGGCGGGCCTCCTGATCGTCGTGCAGAGCCGCGACCAGCGCCGGGTACGGGTGCTGCTGGCCGACCCCGACACCGGAGCCACCACGGTGCTGGGCGAGGAGACCGCCGAGGACTGGGTCGAGGTGGTGCGCGGGGTACCGGTGTACACCGACGCCGGTGCGCTGGTCTGGATCGCCGCGTCGCAGGACACCTGGCGACTCGTCGTGGATGGGGTGCCGGTCACTCCCCCGGGGCTGCAGGTCTTCGAGGTGGCTGATGTGGACGGCGATGTCGTTTTGTTCAACGCCTCCGAGGAGTCCACTGAGCGGCACCTGTGGACCTGGAGTGCGGCGCAGGGGCCCCAACGGGTCACCCGGACCAGCGGTGTTCATGCCGGCCGACGTGCCGGCGGCACGACCGTGATGATGTCCCGGTCGCTGGGCTTCAACGGCGAGCGCACCACCGTGCTCGTCGCCGGGGACGTGGTCGCGACCATCGCCTCCGGTGCCCAGACGCCACCGCTGGAGATCCGGCCGACGCTGCTCCGGCTGGGCGAGCGGGCGCTGCGCAGCGCCATCCTGTTCCCAACCGGCCACGTGCCCGGCGAGCGCCTGCCGGTCCTGCTCGACCCGTACGGCGGGCCGCACAGCCAGGTCGTGCTGCGCATCCGCAACTTCTTCTCGATCGCCCAGTGGTTCGCCGACCAGGGGTTTGCCGTCCTGGTGGCCGATGGGCGCGGTACTCCGGCGCGCGGGCTCGCCTGGGAGCATGCGGTCCGGGGTGACAAGCTGACCGTGCCCCTGCAGGATCAGATCGATGCCCTGCACGCCGCGGCCGAGCGCTATCCGGACCTGGACCTGAGCCGGGTCGGCATCCGGGGCGCCTCCTATGGCGGGTATCTGGCCGCGGGGGCGGTGCTGCGCCGCCCCGATGTCTTCCACGCCGCGGTCGCGGTGGCGGCGGTGACCGACCCCCTGCTCTACGACACCCACTGGATGGAGCGCTACCTGGGCCACCCGGCGCAGCACCCGGAGGTTTACGCCCGCAACGCCTTGATGGGCGACGCGCCCATGCTGTCGCGGCCGTTGCTGCTGGTGCACGGGCTGGCCGACGACAATGTGGTGGTGGCGCACACGCTGCGGCTCTCGCACGCCCTGCTGGCGGCGGGTCGCGACCACCGGGTGCTGCCACTGGTCGGCGCCACCCACATGGCCCCGACCGACGACAGCGGCGCGAATCTGCTCCGGCTGGAGCGCGACTTCCTGCACCAGGCGTTGAACCCGCCGGTCGACGACGTGCGCCTGGACCGGCGCTAGCCACGTCAGTCGGGCAGCAGCGGGACGGACTGCATCTCGTCGCGGCCGAGCAGGACCGCCCGGGTCAGCGCGGCCGAGCCGAACCGTTGGCGCACCGCGTCGAGCGCGGTGTCGAGATCGCCTTGGTCGGGCGGGCCCAAGGGCAGTTCGAGCTGGATCGCGGCGTCGTCGACCAGGTTGGCCACGGCCACCCCGACCAGCGTGAGGCCCCGGCGGTCGATGGTCGGCGCGGCCGCGGCGAGCAGGCCGCGGACCGTGTCGAGGATGGTCTGGGTGCGGGCGGTCGGCCAGGGTAGTGTCCGCGAGCGGGTGCCTCGCGAGTAGTCGTCGAAGCGCAATCGCAGGACCACGGTCCGGCCGATGCGCCGGCCCGCTCGCAGCCGCCGGGCGACCCGGTCGACCAGACCGGCGACCACCGCGTCGATCGCGTCGGCGCTCGGCTGGCTGCGGCCCAGGGCGTGCTGGGATCCGATCGACTGGCGCCGCCGACCGGGCCGTACCGGCCGGGGATCGCGGTTGTGGGCGAGCGCGTGCAGGTGCCGGCCGGCGGCCGGACCCAGGATCGACACCAGGGCGTGCTCGCCGAGGTCGGCCACCGCGCCGACCGTGGTGATCCGGCGCTCGCGCAGCTTCGCCGCGGTCACCGGCCCCACGCCCCAGAGTCGCTCGACCGGCAGCGGGTGCAGGAACGCCAGTTCCCGGTCGGCCGGCACCACCAGCAGCCCGTCCGGCTTGGCCACGCCGCTGGCCACCTTGGCCAGGAACTTGGTCCGCGCCACCCCCACCGTGACCGGCAGCCCGACCTCGGTGAGGACCTCGCGGCGCAACCGAATGGCGATCTGCGTCGGCGTTCCGGAGACCCGCCGCAAGCCGCCGACGTCGAGGAAGGCCTCGTCGATCGAGAGCCCCTCGACCAGCGGGGTGGTGTTGCGGAACACCTGGAACACCGCGCGGCTCGCCTGCGAGTAGGCCGACATGCGCGGGGGAACCACGATCGCGTCCGGGCACAGTCGCCGGGCGGTCCGCCCGCCCATGGCGGACTGCACGCCATACGCCTTCGCCTCGTAGCTGGCCGCGAGCACCACGCCGGACCCGACGATCACCGGCCGGCCGCGCAGCCGCGGGTCGTCGCGTTGCTCGACCGACGCGTAGAAGGCGTCCAGGTCGGCGTGCAGGATCGGCCCCTCGGACACGAACATATGTTCGCACAATGGTACGCCCAGAACCAGACCTCAGAGGGCGGCGCGCAACCCCGTGAGCCCCGCCACCGCCACTGTGCCGAGCAGCGCGAGGCTGGCCGCGTCGCGCCATTGCACCGCACCGGGCAGACCGAGGTAGATCCGGGCGCCGTCGGGGCTCGTGACCAGGCCACGCAACGGGGCCGGCAGCGTGAGGTGGGCCCGCGCCGCCAGGCTGTCCCGGTCAACCAGCCGGAGCTGGTTATTGACGCCGACGACGACATCAGTGCCGGTGGCGACCGCGTACGCGGTCCCGGGCATGGCCGCGAGGGCGACGCTGCGCAGCAGCGTGAGCCCTTCGGTGTCGACCGCCGCGAGCCGACCACCGGCCGCGTCGACGACGTAGAGGCGGCTGCCGTCCGGAGCGATCGCGAGCGCGTGGCCCAGATGCGGGTCGAGACCGAAGGGCGCCGGCAGGTCGATGCAGTGGGCCCAGTGTTGGGTCAGGTGCAGCGTGTGGATGAAGGCGCTGTCGTCACCGTTCCACCCGGCCGATCCCGGTTGGTGGGTGTAGAGCGTATAGAGCACGTCGTAGCCCGGCGAGAACACCGCGGTACGGCGTTCGCCGCGCATCTGTTCCTCGGCGTCGGCCGGGATGGGTTGCTTGTCGCGTCCCAACACCGGGCTGGCCGCGCCATCGGCGATGGTGATCTCCCGCACCCGGTAGTGGTCCGGCGCCGTCGCCGGCTGCCAGTCCAGCACGAAGAGCCCCTGGCCCTCACTGGAGAACGCGTCTGGCACGTAGTTTCCGGCCAGGTCGAGCCGCTGCGGCGCCGGCCCGGCGCCGACGACCAGCACACTGGTACGGGCGCGACCGGCTACCGCGCCGCCGTAGTCGCCCTGATCCGACCCGCCCTGGTTCGACCCGGCCGGTAGCAGCGCGACCCTCGACCCGGAGGAACCGACGACCGCGGGCACCCAGGCGCCGCGCAGGCGCGTCGTACCGGTGGCCTGCCCCGACCGGGTGGCCACCGCGACCAGGTCGGTGTCCGCGCCCACCCGGCGTACCGTGTAGATCGTCCCCCCACTGGGCGCGGCGACCGCGGTGCCGAGCGGGTCGATCCGCCCCGCGCGCAGTGCCGCCGCCCCGCCCTGGGCATCGAGCAGCACCACGTCGGGGGCGGCCGACGTGGACACCGGGGCCGTCGAGGTGCCGCGACCGCAGCCCACCATGGTCAGGAGTGCGCCGGCGCCGGCCGCGGTGAGAAGGTTGCGTCGAGTCGTCATACCCGAAGGACACCGCGGGAACCGCGTCGGTTCCGGCGGTGTCAACTGGGTGAGGATGGAGGTCACGTGGTCGACGACGCCGATCTGGTGTCCCGGGCCCGCGATGGCGACCGTGACGCTTTCGGTGAGTTGGTCGCCCGGCACGCGCAGGCGGCCGTCCGCACCGCCCGCCGAGCTGGGCGCCGGGGCGGACGCCGACGACATGGTGCAGGACGCCGTCGTCAAGGCGTACCGCCGGCTGCCCGAGTACCGCGGCGAGTCGTCCTTCCGGTCCTGGCTGCTCGCCATCGTCGCCAACGAGACCCGCAACCTGCACCGTTCCCGGCGGCGCCGCGACGAGGCCGGCCAGCGGGCCGCACAGGCCAGCCCACCCGCGCCGGTGGACACATCGGTGACCTCGACCTTGGCCGCGGAGGAGCGCCGTGAGCTGGTCGCCGCCGTGCAAGGGCTGGCCCCGGCCGATCGCGACGTGCTCGCCTATCGGTTCCTGCTCGACCGCAGCGAGGCGGAGACCGCCGCGTTGCTGGACTGGCCGGTGGGCACGGTCAAGTCGCGGACCTCGCGCGCGCTGGCGAAGCTGCGCACGCGGCTCGGCATCGCGATCGGCGTGGCGGTCGCCGTCGCCGCCGTGGTGGCCGTGCCGCCGGCCCGCTCGGCGGTGGCCCACGCGGTGGCCCGGGTGCTGCGCTTCGCCGGGGTGGAGGTTCAGGACAGCAGTCGGGAGCCGGGCGGCGCGGTGCGGGTCGTGGTTCCGATCAACCCGCGGCCACTTCCGTCCAGTCACCCGGTGAGCCTGGCCGAGGCTCGCCGGCTGGCCGCGTTCCCGGTCGGGGTGCCGGCCGAGCTGGGCCAACCGGATGAGGTCTGGGTCTTAGACCAGGCCGCCGACGGTACACCGCGGGTCGTCTCGTTGCTGTTTCGCGGCGGCACGGTCCGGGTGGACGAGTACGACGGCTCGTTCGACCTCATGTTTGCCAAGATCGCAAACGACGTCAGCTGGACCGAGGTGCGCGAGGACACGGCGCTCTGGCTTGCCGGTCCGCACCTGGTGACCTATGTGGACCGGGCCGGCCAGCGCCATCCGGCCACCAGCCGGCTCGCCGGGCCAACCCTGCTGTGGCAGGACGGGATCGTCGGCTACCGGATCGAGGGCGTCAAGACGGCGGCCGACGCAGTACGCATCGCCGAGTCGGTCACGTCCTAGCCGGACCGCCGGTGCCGTCACCGCGGCAGCGCGACGTGTTCGTGCGTGACCGACTCGAGGTCGCCGGCGGCGGTGGTCAGCAGCCGGTGTCCCAGGCTGTTCAGAGCCCGAGCCACCGCGATCTCGTCGCCGATCTCCGGCACGTCCGGGTCGGCCGGATTGAGCCGGGCCCGACCGGTGCCGAGCACGTGGTTGCCGATGTCGTCATGCAACGCCGCCTCGGCGTAGGTCTGCCCGTCCTCCTCACCGACGAACACCTCCACCGTCCAACGCCTGATCCCTCTCATGGCCAACCTCCCTCGTGCAGTGGTGACCCGCGGTTCTCCGAGTGGGGCGACGCATCGGGTCGCACCGTATCGGTCACCCACGAACACGCTGCTATCGCCGATGAGCATGTGCACAGGGCCGGTGGGCCCGCCGGGCACGGCTATCGGACCTCAGCTGCCGGCCGCCGGTTCACGATCGCCTTGGACCGGCGGCATCTCCACGACATCCTCGGGCCGGCGGCGAGGACTCGCCGGCGGCGGAACCGGCTGCAGGTCGAGCCCCATCCGCAGGACCAGTTGCGGATGCCCCGGGCCCTCCAGCAGCGCGCCTACGCCGGCGCGGGCCGCATCGACCTCGACGGCGTCGCTCATCGGGGAGACCGCGAGACCATAGGTGGTCGCCGTGAGCCAGGCCGCGCTCAGCGCCTCACCGGCGCTGAGCCAGTCCGGCTGGGCGTCGCCGGCGGTCGCCAGGATCAGGTAGCTCGCGAAGCGGTCGTCGCCCCGTCCCGGGTGGAGCCCGATCTCACCTTCGGGAGCGAGGTCTCGCACCGGCACCGGTCGCTCGGAACCGGCGACGATGGTCTCCCGGCCGACGCCCGCGCCGGAGGCGTGGCTGTGTGGCGTCCACCGGCGAAGCTCGGCCAGGTAGGCGTCATCGGCCGCCTGGTGGGCCTGGGCCAAGCGGGTGGCCGCGGCCAGCGGCTCCACCTGATCGGCGCGCACGACCTGTAGCTGGGCACCCTCAGCCTCGGCGGCCAGCCGCACGGCCCGCAGCGTCTGGTCGGGGATCGGCTGGGTGGCCACGAACGGTCGGCGGTCGGTCCGGCGCCGGCGCATCGCCCGGCCCAGGGCGAGGTCATCAGTGTGCCCCGGACGGCTACCGGCGATCTCCACCCGGGCGAGCAGGTCAGGGCAGGCCGCGGCGGGCAGTCGGGCCACCGCGGCCTCGTGCCCGGCCACGGCGAGCGCCACCCGGGCGTGGTGCAGGGCAGCGCCGCAACTCAGGGTCAGCAGCCGGCCCGACGCGTCGATGACGGCGAGCTGGCGGGAGCGTTCCGCGTAGAGTTCCGCGACCCCGGGCCGGATCCGCCAGTGCCATGGTTGGGTGTTCAGGATTGACGGAGCGAGCCCGGCGAGGCGGGCGGCGTTCGCCAGTTCCGTGGTCACATCGACCGGTGCGTCAGCCATGCCGTGCCCCCCTGATTTGTCCACTCTCCTCCCGGCGGTAGGCCGGCGCCCGGGTCGTAGGTCACCTCATCCCGGGCCGGTCGGCGCGCAGCCGCGCGCGGTCGGGCGGGTACCAGTCGGCCGGGGCGCCGGCGGGCCGGAACTCGACCGTCTCGCCCGGGCCGAGCAGCGCGCTCTCGCCCCGGCAGCGCACCCGGATCGCCCCCTCCCCACCGGGCTGGGCCGAGATCCGGATGCCGTCCCCGGCGACCCGAAAAGTCAGGGTGTGCCCGCGGTAGCGCAGATCGAACTCGAGCACGCCGAGCTGTTCGGGCCAGTGCGGGTTGACTCCCAGCGTGTCGCCCCGAGTCTCCACGCCGGCGAAGCAGCGCTGGAGGATGTCCACCGTTCCTGCCATGGCCGCGAGGTGGACGCCCTCGGCCGTGGTGCCCCCCTGGACGTCGGCGACATCGCTGTCGAGCGCCTCGAAGAAGTACGCAAGCGCCCGCTCGCGATGCTGGCGGGCGAGCGCCCAGGCGTGGACCACAGCGCTGAGGGTCGACCCGTGCGAGGTCCGGGCGAGGTAGTAGTCGATGGTGGCCGGGATGGCCTGTGGCCGCAGCTGATAGCCGAGTCGGGCGAGGATCTCGCCCAGCTCCTCGGCCGAGAACAGGAAGAAGAGCATCAGCACATCGGCTTGCTTGGAGGCCTTGTAGTTAACCGCACTGTCCCCTTCGGACTCCAGGATCCGGTCCAGTCGGCGCAGATCGCCGTGGCGCGCCCGCCAGGACTCCCACGGCACCTCGGCAAGCCGGTCGTATCCTTCGAACTGGCTGATCACGCCGTCGTGGTGGAACGGCACGAACATCAGGCGACAGATCTCGGCCCAGCGCAGCGGCACCTCGTCGTCGATGGCCAACGTCTGGCACAGCTCGCGGCGCCGCTGGGCGGGCAGCAGTCGGAGCACTTCCAAGGCCCGCAGCAACACCCAGACCGTCAGCACGTTCGTGTACGCGTTGTTGTCGACACCCGCGGCCGGGGCGTGCGGGTAGCCGGTATGGAACTCGTCGGGCCCCATCACCCCCCGGATGACGTAGCGGCCCCGCTCCGGCTCGAACTCGGCCAGATCGCCGAAGTAGCGCGCGATCTCCAGGATCATCTCGGCGCCGGTGTGCGCGAGGAAACCGCGGTCGTCGGTGACCTGGTAGTACTGCCAGGCGTTGTAGGCGACGGCGAGGCCGACGTGGCGCTGGCGACTGGTGGCGTCGACCACCCAGCGACCCGAGAGCGGATTCAGGTGCAGCCGCTGGCTTTCTTCACGGCCGTCGCTGCCCGACTGCCACGGGTACGCCGCCCCGGGGTGCCCGGACGCGCGGGCGGCGCGGCGGGCCCAGGGCAGCCGGCGGTAGCGGTAGGAGAGCAGCGCCCGGCTCAAGGTCGGCAGCCGCACGTTGAGCACCGGGAAGACGAACAGCTCATCCCAGAGGACATGACCGCGGTACGCCTCACCGTGCAGGCCGCGGGCCGGCACCCCGGCGTCGAGTAACGCGCTGTGCTCGGAGACGGTTTGCAGCACATGGAACAGGTCCAGCCGCAGCGTCCGCAACACCCGCTCGCTCCCCTGGGGGACGGCGAGCCGGCAGCGTTGCCATAGGTGGCTCCAGACCAGCTCGTGTTCGCCGAGCAGGTGGTCGAAGTCGCCGGCCCAGGCCAGCTGGTCGACCGCCTCGCTGTCCGGGTCGGCGATCGCGGCGTCGCGGGAGGTGAAGACGGTCGCCAGCTTGTCGATCACCACGGCCTGCCCGGACTCGACCGGCAGCACCAGTTCGTGGCCAACCTGCGCCTCGGCCAGGATCGGCGTGCGGGTGACCGGGACGGGTTCACCGTCGCGTCGTCGCACCGTGGTGCGGGCGGCCTCCACGATACGGATGTGCGACTGCGTCGTCGTCATGGTGAGCACGGCGATGTCGCCGTCGATCAGATCGGCGCGCACCGGCGCCAGGTGGCGGCTGGCCAGCCCCCGGTAGCGGGCCACGCCGGCGTTGGTCACCGTGCCGTCCAGCCACGAACGCACCCGCAACTGACCCGACCAGTCCTCCGGCACCAGCAGCGTCTGCAGGCCGCAGAGGTGCTCGTGTCGCATGTGGACAAAGCGACGCTGGATCACCCGGGTAGTGTGCCCGGCGGCGTCGCGTACCCGCATCCGGCGAATCAGGATGCCGCGGCGCAGGTCGAGATCCTGGCGGACGGCGAGCAGGTCGACGCCGGCCGACCCGAGCCAGTCACCCCCGCCGGCCTGGAAGGTCGTCGGCAGCCAGTTCGGCAGGTTGACCAGGCTCTCGTTCTCGACGCTCTGGCCGGCGACGTGATCGCGCAGCCGGTTGTAGCAGCCGGCGGCGTAGGTACCGGGGTAGTGCACACCGTCCGCCGCCGACTCCGGCGCCGCGCCCCGGGTGGCCAGGTAGCCATTGCCCACTGTGCACAGTGCCTCACGGATGCCTTCGTGCGCCGGGTCGACACCGCGGTAGCTCAACCGCCACGAACTCATGGACCTAACCGGAACGGCGGATACTCGTCGGTCACCAGCACGAGGGCGTAGGCGATGACCCGGTTGTGCCAGCGGAGCACACCCTCGACGAAGCCGAAGAGCCCGCGTGGGTACCGTCCGGTGAACAGGATCGCGAACCAGGCGACGATTACCACAACCACCAGCGCGATGTCCAGGAAGAACAGCACCACGTAGTGCGGGATCGCCAGGAACCACTTCACCAGTGGCAGCCACCGGTTCAGTTCCCGTTGAGCGTCCGGGTACGGGTAGGACAACCGAACCGCCTGGCCCTCGTCGGTGGACGGATACCGGTCGTCCATGAGCGCGAGGTAGGCGCTGACCCGGTTTCCGAACCGCAACAGCTCCAGGTTCCAGTCGAACCACCAGCGCGGGTACTTCTGCCGAAACAAGATCATCAGAAACGGGCCGAGGAACAGCAGACCACCACCGGCGGCGGCCACGATCCGGGCGCTGCCGTACCCGGTCTGCCAAGTGCCGCCGGCCACGGTCGCCAGCACGATCGCGATCGGGATCACCGTGATCAGTCGGAAGAACGACGTCACCCGGTCGAGTGCGTGGTCGGGATAGTCCACAAAAAACTGCACGGGATACTGATTGGGCTGCATCGATTCCCCCGGATCGACGTGGCCAGGCGGCCAGGACGGCGATGCCCCGCGCGGTGCGCGGGTGCGGAAAGACCGTGCCTACGCGAGCGTACGACCGGCCGGCGCCGGATGAACGAGTTCCGCCAAACCGGCACCGGCGGCGGCCGGCCGCCGACGCCGCCGCGCCGCGGCGGTCAGCGCCGATGAGGCCAGCACCGAGGCGCCGGTGCCGGCCGCACTCGCGGTGAGTACGGTGGCCCAGCCCAATGGCCCGAGCGGGCGGCAGCCGAAGAAATGGCTCACCCCGGGCGTCTGGATGATGGCGGTGAGCGCGGCCGCCGAGACCGCGCTCGCGCTGAGGACGAGTGGGCTGCGGTAACCGGCGGCCACCGTCTGCCCCAGCTGGGTGCCGACCATCGCCGCGAGCGCGACCGTGCCGGCGTAGGCCGGGGTAGCGGTGGTGGCCCGGGCGACCAACCACGCTCCGGTGGCCGACGCCGCGGTGGCGGCCGCCCGTACCCCCACCTCGCGGGTGAGGGCAGAGCCCAGTGACGCGTCCGGTCCCTCCTCGAGCAGATCGGCGGGGTCTGGCCGGGCGCGCACGCCGACAGCGAGCGCGAGGGACGGCAGCATGTCGGTGAGCAAATTGACCAGGAGCAGCTGGCGGGCGCCGAGCGGCGAGCCGGCCGCGGAGAAGAGCCCCGTGCCGAGGGTGAAGGCGATCTCGCCCAGGTTGCCGCCGACGAGCACGGAAACCGCGTCGCGCACCGCGGCCCACATCGCGCGGCCCTCGACCATCGCCTCGATGATCGATTCGATGCCGTCGTCGATCACGACCAGGTCGGCCGCTTCCCGGGCGGCGTCGGTGCCCCGATCGCCCAGCGCGACGCCGACGTCGGCGAGCCGGATCGCGGCGGCGTCGTTGGCGCCGTCGCCGGTCATCGCGACCGTGTGGCCGGCCTGACGTAGCGCCCGCACGATGCGTACCTTGTGGGTCGGAGTGACCCGGGCGAAGACCGAGATCGTCGGCAACCACTCGGCGAGCGTCCGGTCGTCAACGCGGTCCAACTCGGCCCCGGTGACCACGCGCCCGTCGGCCAGGATGCCCAGCTCGGCGGCGATCGACTCGGCCGTGCTGGGGTGGTCTCCGGTCGCCATGATCACCCGGACTCCGGCCGCGCGCAGGCCGGCGATCGCCTGGGCCGAGGTCGGGCGGACCGGATCGGCGAAGGCGAGCAGGCCGAGGAAGTCCAGCCGCACCACCCGGGTCTGGTCGAGCTCGGCCCGGGTCGACGCGGCCCGTTCGGCGACCGCGAGCAGCCGGTAGCCCTGGGCGGCGAGCCGGTCGATCTCCGCATCGATGGCCGCCCGGGCGGCACGGTCCAGGGGCTGGCCGACGCCGTCCCGCAGCCAGTTCCGGCACAGCGGCAGCACCACCTCGGGCGCCCCCTTCACCGAGAGGACCTGACCGGCGCGGGTGGCGCCGAGGGTCGCGTGGTAGCCGCGGGCCGACTCGAAGGGCACCTCGTCCACCAACCGCCAACCCGGGCGACCCTCGTCGGATCCCACGCCGGCCGCCCGGCCGGCGGCCACCACCGCGCGGTCCGTCGGGTGCGGCAGCTCGCCGCCACCCGGCGGCGACGCGCGCAGACCGGCGGCCAGGACGAGCCGGTACGTGTGGTCCAGGCGGTCCACTGTGGTGTCGTCGCGCCCATCGGAAACCCGTCCCAGCTGCACCTCTCCCTCGGTCAGGGTGCCGGTCTTGTCGAAGCAGAGCACGTCCACCCGCCCCAGCGCCTCCATCGTGGCCGGGTTGCGGACGAGCACGTTGTGCCGCGACAGGCGCCGGGCGGCGGCGAGCTGGGCCACCGTGGCCACCAGGGGAAGGCCCTCGGGCACCGCGGCCACCGCGAGCCCGACACCGGTGCCGAGCGACTCCCGGATCCCGCGCCCGCGCAGCAGACCGGTGCCGATGAGAGCGGCGCCGGCGGCGAAGGCCACCGGGACGGTGGCCTTGGTCAACACCCGCAGCCGGTTGCGCACGCCCCCTTCGGGCGCCGCGGCCCGGCTCGTATGCAGGCTGTGACCGACCTCGGTGGCGCCGCCGGTGGCCACCACGACCGCGGTGGCCCGACCGGCACCGACCACCGTGCCCTCGTAGAGCATGCTGGTGCGCTCGGCGACGTTCGTCGCCGGTACCGGGTCGGCCGCCTTGGCGACGAGCTGGGACTCGCCGGTCAGGCTCGACTCGTCCATTTCCAGGTCGGCCGCCGCCAGGATGCGACAATCACCGACCACCGCGTCACCCGCTCCGAAGTGGACGATGTCGCCCGGTACGACCTGGTCGGCGTCGACTTCGGCCTCCACGCCGTCGCGCTGGACCCGGGCCCGGGTGGCGCTGGCCCGCAACAGCCGCCGCAGCGCGCGCCCGGCGCCGACCCGCTGGACCCCGCCGAGCAGCGCGTTGGTGGCCACCACCGACGCGATGAGGGCCGCATCGGTCACCGAGCCGCTCGCGGCCGACATGGCGGCGCCGGTGGCCAGCGCCGGGGTCAGCGGGTTCGCGAGCTCGTCGAGGGTGGCCCGGGCCAGGCCCACATCGTCGAAACGGGCCGGCACCGGCTGGTCGGCCAGGCGCGCCTGGGCCTGGCTCTGCGCCAGGCCGCCGGGGGGCGCGTCGAGCGCGTCCAGGGCGTCGCCGGCGGCCATCGCGTGCCAGTCCCGCCGGTCCCGGCCCACCGGATCCGCCTGGCGGGCCAGCCTCAGGCTGGCCAGTCCACCGGCGGCGACCGCCGCGCCGGCGGCGGTGTTGACCGCCAACAGCGCCCGGGTGGTTGCCGTCCGGGGTGGCCCGGCCAGCGCGAGCAGAGCGCCGGCGCCGGATCCCCAGAGCGAGATGAGGCTGCCCCGGCGGGACACGGTGCGGGCGGCCGTGACCGCGTCGAGGATGCGCACCGCGTGGGCCAGGCCCGGGCCGCAGACCAGGTGGGCGCCCCAGGGCACCGGGTGGCCGTCGGCGATGACGCCGATGCCGCAGTCGGCGGTGCGTAGGGCGGCGTCGCCCTTGCCGGCGACCAGCGCCACCACCCGGCCGTCCTGCTGCAGCGCCCGCAGGGAGGTGGCGAGGTGGCTGCCGCCGGCGACGGTGGCGTCGACGGCGAAGCGGCGGTCCAGCCCGCTGCCGACACCGGCGATGGCGAGCCGGCCGATCCGGCGCCCCGCCTCGATGAGTTCTTCCGCGAGCGGGTCCAGCTGCGGTGCCGCGCTGGTGATCGCCACCAGCCGGTCGCCGCGGGTCAATCCGAGCACCACCGCCCCCGGCCGGCGGGCCCGGCGGCCGAGCTGCCGGGCGGCCGGTCGTCCGGCGTCCACCGCGGCCAGCGGGCCGATCCGCCACACTGCCCGTTCCCGGGGCCCTGGACGCCGCGGGTCCAGCAGCCGCGTCGCGTGCGCGCGGGCCGTGCGGGCCGCGGCCGGGCCCAGCGGCTCGCCGTCCGGACCGGTGAGCTCCAGCAGCTCGTACGGGCCGGTGATGAGCACGCCGGCGTCGATGACGACGGTGTCGACGCGGTCGAGGTGGCGCAGCGCCGAACTGTCCATGGCGACCACGCCGCGCCGGCTCAGGCTCACCCCCAACCAGGACGCGAACGCCTCGCGGCCGGCGAGTGCGGCCTTGGGTGCGCCGTCGGCGACCACGGTGATGGCGCTGCGGGCATCGCCGGAGAGGGCCAGCGTGGCCACGGAGGCGATCAGCGAGGCGATGCCGGCCCGATCGGCGTACCGGTCAGCCGGCCCCGGCGGCAGCGGTCGCACCCGCGGCGCGCTCGCGACGGCGGCGGTGGCGCTGGGTCCACGCCGCTCGTGCAGCTCCGGTTCGCGCCGGAGCCAGGCGTCGCGGCGGGCGGCGAGCTCGGCCGCCTGGCCGGCGCGTTGGGCCGCGTCCACGAGCAGTCCCAACGGTCCTTGGGACAGCGCCTGGGCGGCCGCGCCGGCCAACGCGAGGGTGAGGTCGGCGGCGGCCGGCCCCAGCCGCGACTCGACCTCGTGGCGGATCCGCGGCGTGGCGTCCACCAGCGACAGGATCGGTGCGATGTCGGGCGGGATGCCCGGCAGGCGCAGGGCCCGGCGCAGCGTCGTCACGGCAACCCCGGCCAGGTCGGCGCCGACCGCGATGAGCTGGCGGCGCAGCGGTTCCACGTCGGCCGGATGCTCCGGCCGGTCATGCGGGAAACCCTCGGTGTGCCGGCCGTGCGCCTCCTCCACCGCCTCGATGACGTCGAGGATGGCCGCCGGATCGGTCTCGTCGCCGTCGAAGGCGACCACGACCCGACCGACGACCGCGTTGACGTCGGCGACGTCGACGCCGGGGGTCGCGCGCAGCCGATCGACGAGGTGGCGGAAGTACATGTCGGAGTCGGGCAGGTGGGCCCCGCGGAGCTCGATGTGGGCGCGACCGTTGCCCACCCACATGCGCCGGGTCGTCCGTTCGCGGACGACCCGCGGCCAGCGCCGGGCCAGCCGGACCAGCCGTTGCAGGGGTGAGACCTCCTCGGCGGCATCGCCGGCGTCGGGTTCGGTGGCGTCGGGCTCGGTCGCGTCGGGTTCGGTCGCGTCGGGTTTTGTGGCCTTGGGCTCGGTGTCCGGGTGCCGGTCCGCGCCGGGCCTCAGCTCAGCCACCACGCCTGCACCGCCTCGATCCCCGCTCGCCACCCGGCCGCCTGTCACGCTCGCCGATCGCGGCCGGCCGGGTCGTCGAACGCGTCACCCGCTGCGGGTGATCTGCCGGGCCGGCGGCGAGGGGCCGGGCGGCGCTCGCAGGGGGGCCTTGTGACCTGGGGCCCGCCGGCTGGGCCGGGCCGTGGGACCCGGGCCCGCCCGCAGGGCCGGGCCTTGTGACCCTGGTAAATGTGCCGGCCGGCCGGCAGCGTAGGAGCGGACGAAGCGAGGTGCGTGTGGACCGGGTGAGTGTGGCCGTGCTCGACGACGGTGGCCTGACCGAGGCCGAGGCGGCTGGCCGGCTGGCTGCCGACGGCGCCAACGTGCTGCCGGCGCAGCACCGCGTCGCGATCTGGCGCCGGGTCCTCCTCCAGCTTCGGGACCCGTTGGTGCTGGTCCTGCTGGTCGCCGCGGCGTTGACCATCATCACCGGTGACTGGGCGGACGCCGCGGTCATCGCCCTGGTCGTCGTGGTCAACACCACCGTCGGCGTGGCCCAGGAGGTGAAGGCGGACCGCGCGATCACCGCACTCTCGGCGATGACGGCACCGGAGGCGCGGGTCATGCGCGACGGTGCCCAGCGCGTGGTGCCAGCGGCCGAGGTCGTCGTCGGCGACCTGCTCGTGCTGGCCGAAGGCGACATCGTGCCGGCCGACGCCACCGTCGTCGAGTCGGCCGCGCTGTTGGTCGACGAGGCCGCCCTGACCGGAGAGTCGGTACCGGTGGATAAGGCGGCGGCCGGCGATGAGCACCCCGGCGACCTGGTCAGCGCCGGCACGGTCGTGGTCCGCGGCCGGGGCCGGGCCAGAGTCACGGCAACCGGTCTGGCCAGCGCGATGGGTCAGGTCGCGGCGATGATGACGATGGTGCCGGCGCTGACGCCGTTGCAGCGGCGACTCGTCGGGGTCGGCCGGGCGCTCGCCGCGGCGGCGGTGCTCCTCTGCGCGGTCGTGCTCGCACTCGGCCTGGCCCGCGGCGAACCGGTGGAGTTGATGGTGATCGCGGCGATCAGCCTGGTGGTGGCCGCGGTGCCCGAATCCCTGCCGGCCGTGGTCACGCTCGCGCTCGCTCTTGGTGCCCGGCGGATGGCGGCGCGGCATGCGTTGGTGCGCCGCCTGCCCGCGGTCGAGACACTCGGCTCGGTGACCGTGCTCGCCACCGACAAGACCGGGACGCTCACCGAAGGCTCGATGTTCGCCGCGCAGCTGTGGACTCCGGCCCGCGCGATCACGGTTTCCGGTCACGGGTACGCGCCCGCCGGGGCGCTGCACGAGCTGGGCCAACCGGTGTCGTTGGCCGCGGCGACCGACGTGATGCGGCTGCTCGCCGCGGTGGTGCTGTGCAACGACGCCACCCTGCGCCCGCCCGCCGGTGACGGTGACGAGTGGGGCGTGGTCGGCGACCCGACCGAGGCGGCGCTGCTCGCCGTGGGTGGCAAGGCCGGGCTGGACCCGCTCCGGCTCGCCCGGGAGCTGCCTCGAATCGCCGAGCTGCCCTTTGACAGCGTGCGCAAGCGGATGACCACACTGCACCGGCTGCCGGATGGTGGCCAGCGCATCCTCTGCAAGGGCGCACCCGAGGCGGTGCTGACCCGGCAGGTGCTGGTGACCGAGGCCGCCGTGGTCGAAACGGCCGCCGGTCGGGCGGCCGAGCTGGCCCGCGAGGGCTACCGGGTCCTGGCGGTCGCCGCCGCCGACCGGGCCGCACCGGCAACCCAACCCGAGGACGGCGACCCGGAGCACGACCTCGAGCTGCTGGGCCTGATCGCGCTGGCTGACCCGGTACGGGACGCGGCCGCGACCACCATCGCGGCGTGCCGGGCGGCTGGCATCACCCCGGTGCTCATCACCGGTGACCATCCGGCGACCGCCCGGGCCGTCGCCGTCACGCTCGGCGTCATCGAGCCCGGACAGCCCGTCGTCGATTGTCGTGAGCTGTCTCCTGGCGACCCCCGGCTGGGCACCGCCCGGGTGTTCGCCCGGGCCACCCCCGCCCAGAAGCTGGACATCATCCAAGCCCGGCGCGACCGCGGCGACGTGGTCGCGATGACCGGCGACGGGGTCAACGACGGCCCGGCGCTGCGGCGCGCCGACATCGGGGTGGCGATGGGCCGGCGGGGCACCGAGGTGGCCCGGCAGGCGGCCGACCTGGTGCTCGCCGACGATGAGCTGGGCACCGTGGTTGCGGCGGCCGAGGAGGGGCGGCGGGTCTACGCCAACATCCGCCGGTTCCTGCTCTACGCGCTCTCCGGCGGCACCGCCGAGATCCTGGTGATGCTCGTCGGTCCGTTCCTGGGCCTGCCCCTGCCGCTGCTGCCGGCGCAGATCCTCTGGGTGAACCTGATGACCCACGGCCTGCCCGGGGTCGCGCTGGGCGGCGAGCCGGTGGACCCGACGGTCATGCGCCGACCTCCCCGACCGCCGGCCGAGAGCGTGCTCGGCGCTGGGCTATGGCGCCGCATCGGTCGGGTGGGCGTGGTCATCGCCGCGGTCACGCTGGGACTGGCAGTGTGGGCCCAGAGCACCGGTCGGCCGTGGCAGAGCATGGCGTTCTTTGCCCTGGGCGCGACCCAGCTCGCCGTCGCCATCGGATCCCGGGCCCGCCCGGGCACCTGGTCGAACCCGATGCTGCTCGTCGCCGTCGCGAGCGCGCTGGGCCTGCAGGTGGCTGCCGTCTACCTGCCGCCGCTGCGGGATCTGCTCGGCACCGAGCCACTCGCGCCGCTGGACCTGCTGGTGGCCGCCGGGGCGGCGACCCTCGGGTACGTGGCGATCCGGTTGGACCGCGTGCTCCATCCGCAGCCCGAGCCGGAGACCGTGGCCTGACGGTCGGCTCAGTCGCCGGCGCCGCCCTGCGGTCCTGGTTCGTGCGCCAGCAGCTCCGGTTCCCGCCGGCGCGCCTGGCGCAGATGCCACACGAACACCGGCGTACCAACGATGACCGCGACCGTCCCGTAGAGCGCGTCGGCGTACCCGCCGACCCGCGCCGCAGCGATCGCGTCAGCGCGGGCTTGCTCCCGTTCCTGCGGCGTCAGCAGCGCGCCGGTCGGTCCGGTGGTGCCGGCGTAGCGCACCTCGCTGGAGATCTGCGGGAGCGCCGCCGTGACCAGACCGCGCAGACCACCGATCACCCCGACCAGGGCGATGACCAGCCCGATGGCGGCGGCCAGGTAGTAGTAGAGGCTGGGTAGCCAGTATCCCGGCCGTCGTTGCGCTGCCATGGCGCCTCCGTGTGCGCGTGGGACGTGTTGTGATCATGATTGGCGCGGCCCCGGCCGGCGTCAACGGCCGTCCGGCTCGATCCGCCAGCGGCCCGGCCGGTGCACCCCGCCACCGGGGCCGGCGGCCCGCCACGCGGGCATCGCGGAATCTCGGCAATCACCGGCCCGGCGCTGCGGGGGCTACCACAATGGTCACCGACGACCAGCACCAATCGGGTGCGACCTGACGTGAGGTGAGGCGTGTGCCCACAGGTGCGGGGTGTCAGCCGGCGAGGTCCCGGGTCGGCCGGGCGCGCGGCCGGGTGGTCGCGCTCTCGGCCAGTGTCGGCGCCGGCCATGACGGCGCTACCAGCGAACTCGCCCGCCGGTTGCGCGCTCGGGGGTTCGCGGTCGACCAGTACGACTTCATGGCCATGCTGCCGGGGCGCCTGGGCGCCCGCGCCATCAGCGCGCACAACATCGTGCTGCGTCGCGCGCCGTGGGTCTACGGTGGGCTGTTCGCCATCGGCCGGCGGTTCGCGGTCACCGCGCCGATCACCCGCGCCCTGCTCTACCCGGTGCGCCGACGACTGCTCGGGGTGCTCACCGGCGACGAGCGCGCCGTGGTCTCGACGTTCCCCCTCGCCAGCCAGGTTCTCGGGCCGCTGCGCCGCACCGGACGGCTCTCGGCACCGGCGATCACCGTCCTGACCGACTTCGCGATCCACCGGCACTGGATCGCGCCTGGGGTCGACGCCCACATCGCCCCCCACCACCAGGCCGCGGCTGCGGCCTTGGCGCTCGGCGGCGGCGGCATCCGGGTCGCCGGCCCGCTGGTGTCGCCCGCCTACCGCCGCACCTCGCTCGACAAGCAGAAGGCCCGCGAGCGCTGTGGGCTGCCGGCCGGGCGACTCGCCCTCGTGGTGGCCGGTTCGTGGGGGGTTGGTGAGGTGGAGCAGACGGTCGCCGACATCACCCGGCTGGGGGTGGCCACGCCGGTCGTGGTCTGCGGCGCCAACACCGCCCTGCGCCAACGGCTGCTGGACGGGGGAGTCCAGTACGCCCTCGGCTGGGTGGACGACATGCCCACCCTGATGCGGGCGGTCGACGTCCTGGTCGAGAACGCCGGCGGGCTGACCGCGGTCGAGGCGATGGCGTGTGGGCTGGCCGTGCTGACCTACCGGCCGATCCCCGGCCACGGCACCGACAACGCCGGCGCGCTGGACCGGGCCGGCGTGGCCACCTGGGCCCGCTCGGCCGCCGCTCTCGGCGCGGCGATCCGCGAGCTGGCCGACGCGAGCCCCGGCGACCGGCAGCGTCGCACGGCCGGCCTGCTCTTCGGTGCGGACGCCGCGGAGGCGATCGCTCAGATCGTTGCGGCCAACTCGGTTCCCCGACCGGCCATGCCGCGCCGGGTCGCGGCGCCGCTGCGCTCGGGCCGGCGCAACCGGCGGGCCGCCGCCCTCTGGGTCGGTGCCGGTCTCGGCGCGCTGGTCGCGATGACCCTGTCCCGCCGCGGCCGCCCCCGGCGGTCCCGGCGGTCCCGCCACTGACCCCGCGCCCCCGCCCACTTCTCGTCGATCTAGGGCTTGCGCACACGATTGGAGATCGAACCATGTGCATATGCCCTAGATCGATGGGAAGGGGGGCGGGTAGGCGTGCGACAGTGTCCCGATGACCGCCACGGCTGTCGTCATCGCGCTCGCGGCCGCCTGCTGCTACGCGATCGCGTCGACGCTGCAGCACCTCGCCGCCCGCCGCGAGCGTCCACAGTCGACGCTCGATCCCCGGCTGCTGGCCCGGCTGCTACGGCGCCCGATCTGGCTCGCCGGCGGCGCCGCAGACATCGCCGGGGCCGGCCTGCACGCCACGGCGCTGGCCTTCGGACCCCTGTCGCTGGTGCAGCCGCTGCTCGTGAGCGGGCTGGTGCTGGCCATCCCGCTCGAGGCCACCATGGATCGACGCCGCCCCCGGGCGCGCGACCTCGTCGCGGTGGTGCTCAGCGGCGCCGGGCTGGCCATCTTCGTCATCGTCGCCGACCCGATGTCGGGCGACCCGGAGCCCTCAACGCCTGCGCTCGCCACGGTCACCGTGGGCATCGCCCTCGCGGTGAGCGTCCTGCTCGGGCTGGCCCGCCGCCGCACCGCGGAGGTCCGGGCCGGACTGCTCGGGGTGGCGACCGGG
This sequence comes from uncultured Actinomycetota bacterium, assembly GCA_963803345.1. Lineage (GTDB taxonomy): Bacteria > Actinomycetota > Actinomycetes > Mycobacteriales > Micromonosporaceae > CAWDLX01. The sequence goes on along the minus strand of CAWDLX010000016.1, from coordinate 10,897 downwards.
CTGCTCTACGGCTTCGTCGCCGCGTTGGCGAAGGCGTGCGTCGCCCGGTTCGAGATGGATCCCTGGGGGCTGCTGGTCGACTGGCGGGCGTACACGCTGATCCTGGTCGGCGTGTGGGCCATCGCCTTGAACCAGAATGCCTTCCAGGCCGGGCGCCTGGCCGCCCCGCTGATCGCGATCGCGCTCACCGATCCGGCGGTCAGCCTGATCATCGGCGTGACCGTCTTCTCGGAGCGGCTCAACACTGGCGGCATCCGCCTCCTGGTGGAGATCCTGGCGGTGCTCGCGATGGTGCGTGGCCTGGTGATCGCCAGCACGATGCGCACCGCTGACCGGAAGTCCACTCAGGACGCCGTGCACCCGTAGGTTGCGCGCTCAGGTCGGCGTGCGGGAGCTCGCCCAGGCGGCGATCTCGGTGCGGCGAGCCGCATTGAGTTTGGCCAGGATGTGTTCGACGTGCGCGGCGACCGTCTTCGGGGAGATGTGCAGGGTGGCCGCGATCTGGCGGTTGGTGGCCCCGGTCGCGATCAGGCGGGCGACCTCGACCTCGCGGGCCGTGAGCCCCGATGGCGATGGCGGGCCGGGCTCGTCGAGCACTCTGGCGGCCCGATCGGCGCCGAGCAGCAGGGTGACGGCCCCGGCCGCCCCGGCGCGGTCGCGTGCCTCGGCGCCCAGAGCGGCCGCCTCGGCGGGCCGGCGGCCGCGTAGCGCGGCGCGGGCGCCGTCGAGCAGCACCTGGGTGCCCTCCCAGAACCGGCCCCGCTCGGCCCAGCCGGTGCGGGCGCGGGCGAGCGCGTCCCGGGCCTGCCCCGGGTGGCCTTGGGCGAGCTGGAGCAGACCCGATGCGTGGTCCAAGGCCGGCAGAGTGCCGGGAATCGTCCGGTGGTGCAGTAGCCGCGCACACCGGTCGAACCATTCGCTCGCGCCGGCCAGGTCGGCGTCGGCGAGCCGGGCGCGGACGCCGGTCACCAGAAACGGGAAGAGGTAGGCGGCGTCATCCACCTGCGCCGACGCGACCAGCCCTTGCTCGCACCAGCGCACCGCCTCGGCGGTCTCCCCGCGGTGCAGGGCCATCTCGGCGAGTCCCCACAGCGCGGGGGAGAGCCGCTGCAGCTCGCCCATGCGCTCGCCGAGCTCGCGGGCCTCCTGCAGGTGCTCGCCGGCGGCCGGCCACTCCGCCCGCCCGAGCGCGAGGTAGCCGAGCACGTGCAGCGCCGTGATGCGGGTGGTGACCCCACCCCGGCCGTCGGCGAGAGCCTGCCGGGCGGCGAGCGTGGCGGCCGGCCAGTCGCCGGTCGCCCAGAGGACGTGGGCCAGGTGCGCGGTCATGTAGTGGCGGTCGTTGAAGCGCTCGGTCCGCTCGGCATAACCGATGCCCTCCGCCAGCCAGTGCCGGGCCCGCTCGTACTCGACCAGGACCGACGCCGAGGAACCGAGCATCCGGTAGCCCCGGGCCGCCTCGGCCTCCAGGTGCGCCGCTCGGGCCTGCGCGATCGCCTCCTCCAGCAGCCGCCACCCCTCGTGCATCCGGCCGGCGAAGATGAGTGCCGAGCCCAGTGTGGCATCGGTGTTGAGCCGGGTGACCCGGTCACCCACGCCGGTGGCACGAGAGCGTGCCTTCTCACCGAACTCGATCGACTCGTCCAACCGGCGGTCGAGCATGTACGCGGCGGCGAGGGCGGCGTGGATGCTGGTACGGGTGTCCTGAGTGGAGGCATCGGCGGCCGGCTCGATCAGCGCGAGCGCGTCGGTCAGCCGGCGCACCCGCTCGGCGAGGTCGGCGCCGAGCAGGTGGCGGGCCGCGACCAGCGCGGGCGCCAGGGCTGCGGCGGCGCGGTCGTCGCCCAGATCCCGCCAGATCGCGTACGCGTCGGTGTATGCGCTCACCGCCGCGGCGTTGTCGTCGACGGCGGCCAGCTCGGCCGCGAGCGCGGTGAGCAGCTCGGCCCGGTCGGCCGGGGTGGTCTGCGGTGGTGTCGTGCGCTGAGCCCGCCGGTAGAGTTCGACCGCCTCCTGGTGAGCGGAGAGCGCGGCCGCTTCCCGCGCGGCCGCCAGGGCATGCTGGTACGCCGGCGCCGGCTGATGCGCCCGCTCGTACTGGTCGCTGACGAAGGCGTTGCCGAACCCGGCGGCGCTCGCGGCCTCGGCCACCCGGGCGTGCAGGTCCCGGCGGCGGTGCGGGGCCAGATCGGCGTAGAGGGCGTCGCGGATGAGCGCGTGGCGGAAGTCGTAGGTGGGTCCGTCCCGGCTCGGCTGGACGACAAACCGCTGCGCCAGCTCCCGCAGCGCCCGGTCGACGGCGGCCGGGCGCGCGAGCGCCACCGCGGTCAGCAGGTCGAGGTCGAAGGAACGGCCGATGACCGACGCGGCGTCGGCGATGGCCCGCGCCGATCGGCTCAACGACTGGGCCCGGGCGAGCACGGCGTCGGCCAACGTGTCCGGGACGCCCGGCCGGTCCGCGCCGGGATCAGCCCGGTCGTGACCGGAGAATACGTCGAGGAACTCCTCGATATGCAGCGGGATGCCGTCGCTGCGCTCGTACACGGCTCGGCAGACGACCGCCGCCGGGGTGCCGTCCACAATGGCCGCCGCCATCGCAGCGGTCTCGGCCTCGGTCAGCCGGGGGACCTTCGCCTCCTCGGCCAGGCGCTGCGTCAGCAGGCGTGTCCGCCACGCCCGCATCGGCACCCGGGGAAACAGTTCGTCACTGCGGTAGGTGCCGACGACCAGCATCGGCGCCGAGGCGAGCCGGCGGGCCGCCCGGTCGAGCACGTCGAGGGTCAGCTCGTCCGCCCAGTGCAGGTCCTCCATGGCCAGCAGGACCGGCGCGCCCTGCGCACTGAGGGCGACCACCAGGTCGGCGAGGTCGGTGACGAGCATCCGGCGCTGCCGGTACGCGTCGCCGACGCGGTCGGCGCCTTCGCGCAGCCGGGCCGCCATCCGGGTGCCGTGCGCGGCCGTACCGGGTTGTCGGCCCAGTGCGGCAGCCAGGTCGGCGAGGAGCCCACCGGCCACCTCGCTGTCGCGCGGATAGGCACCGATCCGCAGCACCGTGGCACCGTGGGCGCCGGCCCGGGCACACACCTCGGTCAGCAGCCGGGTCTTGCCGATGCCGGCCTCCCCGGCGAAGAGCAGCAGATGCCCGGCACCGGTCGCGGCCGCGGCCAGCCGCCGCGCGGCCAGCGCGAGCAACTCGGCGCGCCCGATCAGCACCGGGCAGAGCGGTGCGCCGCCGGCGGGCGGGTGCATGGGCTGACTGTAGGCGAGCGGGGCGAGCGTCCACAGTACGTCGGGCGCCGCACCCTTGATCGGTGCTTTGACCGATGCGGCGCGCAGCCGCGTCGGCAACGCTGGCACCCAATGGCGAAGGGAGCGACGATGTCGCGGTTCATGGACGTACACAGTGGCTTCGTCGGGGTGACCGACGACCAGCTGAAGGCGGCGCACGAAGCCGATCTGGCGATCGAGGGGGAGGAGGGGGTGCATTTCGAGCGCGCGTGGCTCGACCCCGAGTCGGGCAAGGTGTTCTGCCTGTCGACCGGGCCGAGCAAGGAGGCGGTGATGCGTATCCACGAGCGGGCGGGTCACCCGACGGCCGAGGTGTACGAGATTCCGATCGAGGTGTGATGCCGGCCGCGCCGCGGAGCCGTCAGGTCGGACGGGCTCCGGCGGCGCGGTTGGCTTTGGCCGCCGAGACGACACCCAACTCGCGGATGCGCTTGAAGTCGCCCTCGTCAATGCCATCGAGCAGCTGCAGCTCGCGCTCCAGCAGCGCAAGCTGTTTCTCGGACTTGTCGGGCTCGCCCAGCGACTCGGCCGTGGTCACGTGGTATCGCGCCAGCGCGACCTTGAGGCTGCGGCTCTCCAGGACCATCCGGAAGATGGTGTCCGCGCCGAGCGAGTCCTGCAGCATCTTGACCGGGCGGACGAAGAACACCGTGACGAGTTGGACCAGGCCGGCTCCGCCCACGAAGGCCGGCATCTGCCACGCGATCCGGCCGGGGTAGACGACCGCGAGCACGGAGAGCACGATCGCCACCGACATGAACGCGATGCCCCACCACATGAGGAAGCGGGCCGCCAGGGCGACCGCCCGCCCGGTCTTGCGCAGCCGTTGTGAGGTCTGCAGGCGGTAGTCCCGCAGCCGCGCGTCCTCATAGGACAGGATGCCCTGCTTGTCGGCGACGTAGGAGGAGTACTTGGAGAACTCCACCGAGGAGCCGCGCGCGGTCAACTGGTCGCGTCCCGGCCGGACCCCGAGGAACCGGGCGAGCTCGACCAGGTTGTCGGCGACCTCGACCCAGAGCACCCGCTGGGCGAAGTCCAATGCGGTCAGGTGGCGGTCCAGGGTGCGGGTGGCGGTCAACGAGTCGGAGACGACGAGCTGGCGCAGGTTGTAGCGCGACCGCAGGCCGACGAGCAACAGAAGGATCTTGATGTCAGTGAGCACGCCGATGACCGCCACCCGGGTGTTCGGACTGTCCGACAAGATGGCGTCGAGAACCTTGGTCAACTCCGCGTCCTCGCGGCGGCGCGGAGTCTCGCCGTGCGCGTACTGGAAGTCGAAGAGGGTGTCCGAGCGGACGTGATGCACGTGCAGCCGGTCGGCCCAGTCCGGGCGCCGCCCGCCACCGCCGCCGTCGGCGGTGTGCCCCGGGTCGAGGTACTGCTCGAACCCTTCCAGGTACTGCGCACCCCAGGTGCCGGCCTCGCAGTGCGCGCCGTACTGGCTGCGTTCGCGGTCGTAGTGCTCGCCCGGCTCGTGCCAGTCCCGGATGTTGATCAGGTGCAGCGGCCGACTCTCCTTCCCCTCGATCCGCCCGCCCACCACGGCCGCCAGGAACTGGGCCAGCGGGGACCTCTCCCGGGAGGCGTCGGAGAGGACGCGGCGGTGCTGGACGGTCTGGAATCCCTCGCCGTCCTCGACGTTGAGCAGCAGCTTCGCCGACGCCGACTCGGGCAGGCAGAGTTGGCAGTCGAGGTTGAGGAACAGGTCGTTCTGCAGGCATTGCGTGATGAGGACGTACTGCGTGTCATCGTCCGGGCCGGCATTGTCAGGAGGCATCTGCGGCACGCCCTTCAGGCGATCGGCGGACCGGCCGGGGTTGTGCCGATCACACCGGCAGGGTACGGCTCCCGCGCAGGGCCGACATCGGCCGACCGGACGCCCGGGCCCTGGACGCGCGTCTGGCGCCGCCCCCGATCTGGCCCGCCACCAGCGCCACTATCGTGGAGGGCACCGCGACCGAGAGGATCGTCATGAGTGCCGAGATCGAAACGCTCGAGTTCCAGGCGGAGGCGCGAGCGCTCCTGCACCTGGTCGTCCACTCGATCTACTCGAACCGGGACACGTTCCTGCGCGAGCTGATCTCCAACGCTTCGGACGCATTGGACAAATTGCGGCTGGAGTCGCTCATCAACTCCGACCTCGACGTCGACGCCACGGATCTGCATATCGACCTCGAGGTCGACGCGGAACAGCGCACCCTCACCGTGCGTGACAATGGCATCGGGATGTCGCGCGATGAGGTCGTGCGTCTGATCGGAACGATCGCGAAGTCCGGCACAGCCGAACTGCTGCAGAAGCTGAAGGATGCGAAGAACGCGGCGGCCGCCTCGCCCGACCTCATCGGGCAGTTCGGCGTCGGCTTCTACGCCAGCTTCATGGTGGCCGACCGGGTCATTCTGCTGACGAGGCGGGCCGGCGAGGACACGGGTACCCGATGGGAATCCGGCGGCGAAGCGACCTACACCATCGAAACCGTGCCGGACGCACCCCAGGGGACCGCGGTCACGCTGCATCTCAAGCCGGAGGATCCGGAGGACCAGCTCTTCGACTACACGGCCGATTGGAAGCTCAGGGAGATCGTCAAACGCTACTCCGACTTCATTGCCTGGCCGATCCGGCTGGCCGGTGCTGACGAGCCGCTCAACTCGATGAAGGCGCTCTGGGCGCGGGCCAAGGATGACGTGAGCGAGCAGGAGTATCACGAGTTCTACCGGCATGTCAGTCACGACTGGACCGATCCGCTGGCCACCATTCACATGAAGGCGGAGGGCACATTCGAGTACGAGATGCTGCTCTTCATTCCGGCCCGCGCGCCGGTTGACCTCTTCATGCGCGGTGGCCGGCGCGGCGTGCAACTCTACGTCAAGCGGGTATTCATCATGGACGAGTGCGACGCGCTGGTCCCGGAATACCTGCGGTTCGTCAAAGGCGTCGTGGATGCCCATGACCTGTCGTTGAACATCTCCCGGGAAATCCTCCAGCAGGATCGTCATATCCAGCTCATGCGCCGGCGCCTGGTGCGCAAGGTGCTCTCGACGGTGACGTCGATGATGGCCGACGACGCGCAGCGGTACCGCACGTTCTGGCAGGAGTTCGGTCGGGCCCTCAAGGAGGGTCTCTACAGCGATCCCGACAACCGGGCGGCGATCCTCGACGTAGCCTCGTTCGCCTCGACCCGCGATCCCGAGGAGCTCACCACCCTGCGCGGGTACGTCGAGCGGATGAAGGACGGGCAGGAGGAGATCTACTACGCCACCGGTGAGTCACGCACCACCATCGAGAACTCACCGCACATGGAGGCGTTCCGCGCCAAGGGGTACGAGGTACTGCTGCTCACCGACTCGGTCGACGAGGTGTGGGTCGACTCGGTCACCGAGTTCGACGGTCGCCACCTGCAGTCGATCGCCAAAGGGCAGGTCGACCTGGACACCGAGGAGGAGAGGAAGGAGGCCGAACCCGAGCGCGAACAGCGGCGCAAGGACTTCGCCGGCCTGCTCACCTGGCTGCAGCAGACGCTGGCGGAGCAGGTCAAGGAGGTCCGGCTCTCGGTCCGGTTGACCGAGTCGCCGGCGTGTGTCGTCGGGGACGCCCGCGACATCACCCCGACGCTGGAGAAGATGTTCCGGGCGATGGGCCAGGATGTCCCGCCGGTCAAGCGGATCTTGGAGATCAATCCCAGCCACCCGCTGGTGGCTGGCCTCAAGGAGGAGTACGAGCGGCAGGGGAGCACCGATCGGCTCAGCGAGACCGCGGAGCTGGTCTACGACCTGGCGCTGCTCGCCGAGGGCGGCGAGCTCGGCGACCCGGCCCGGTTCACCCGCCTGGTCGCCGCTCGGCTCGCCCGGACCGGGTAGCTGGCGGCCTCAGCGTCCATGGATGGTTCAGCGCGGGTGCCCGGACGCACCACGCACCGGTAGACCGTCGGGTGCTCGACCGCGCGGCCGGCGCCGGCAATCATGGGCACATGCGATCGTTCGACCCGGTCCGGCTCGGCGGCTGTGAGGCCGACGCCTGGGTGGCCTACTACCAACGCCGGTGGGCAACGTTCCTGCGAGCGTCGCTGGGACTGGTACAGGAGGGCTTCGGCCTGGGCTGGTGGTCGACCCTTCGGGGGGCCTGGCTGGTGATGCGGGCCAACCAGGCCTGGGCACCGTATCCCGAGAACGACCCGGACCGGGCTCGGGCGTACATGCGCCGTTTCTACGCGATCGTGGCGGCGAAACACCACGAGACCTTCGACCTCGACGAAGCGGCCCGGCTGGAGATCGAGTGGTGGCGGCTGCACCGGTACCTGCAACGGGAGGCGCCGGACGGCTCCCTCGCCTCCCTCGACGACCTCACCGACGCCCTCGCCGCCCTCTACGCGCACGTCTACGGGGTGCCGGCGCAGCGGGTCCGCGACGCCGCCGGGCACCGGGCGGTGGCCATGGAGATCTCCGACGCCTGGGTGGCCGGCGGCTGCGACCCGGCCAGCCCGGCGATCGCCAAGGAGCGCGACGAGCTGGTCACCGGGTACGCCCAGTTGCGCGAAGCCCTGGCCGCTTAGCCTGGCGGGACAGTTTCGGGTCAGCCCGCCGCCGTCCGGGCGATGCGGCCCAGCTCGGCGAGCTCGTCGGCCCGATCCAGGTGGTCGCGCAGCCCGAGAAGTTCCCAGCGCTGCAACGCCAGCGGTACGTTGCCCTCCCGCCAGAGCCGGTCGTGGAACCCGGTCAACGTGAAGCCGTCCCGGGTGGCCGCGGCCGCGAGCAACGCGAGGATCTGGTGCTTGCCGACGAGGTAGCTGATCGCCTGGCCGGGGTTGGCGGCGAAGAAGACGGCCTCCTCCCGCGCGGTCGCCTCGTCCATCGGCACCGCCGCCGCCAGACGCCCGGCCGCCTCGTCGACGCTCAGCTCACCGACGGCCAGGGCCACGTCGACCTCGACCCGCAGAGCGCGCAGCCGAAGGAAGTTCGCCACCATCCGGGCGCTGTGCGGGTGGTCGTCGAAGAGTCCGGAGAGCAGCATCAGCTCCTCGTTGTAGAAGGCGATGCCCTCGTTGGGCGCCGAGTCGTAGTAGTGCCGCCGGGCCGGCACCGGATGGGCCCACGAGAGCGCCAGCTGCTGCGCGTGCACGCCCTCGTGGATGATGGCCAGCCGGGGATCGACCGCCGCGGCGTGGGCGAAGTAGGCCAGATCCGGGGCCGGCGGCGGGAGGTAGCGCACCGCGTCCGCCCCGGCGGTCGCCGGCGACCCGAGGTCGTCGGCCACCCCGAGCCACCTCAGCGGGCGCAGGTACGCCGGCATCGGGGCGAACCGGTAGTGCCGCAGCGTCGGTGGCTGGCGCAGGATGGCGCGCTCGACGTAGAAGTCCCGGACCGCCTGCTCGTCGCGGCGCTGCTGGGCCACTTGCGCGTCGATGTCGGCCGGCAACGGCGGCACCGGCCGGTCGTGGCAGCGGGCGGCGAGGATCGCCTCCGCCGCCGCCGCCCGCTGCCACTCCTGGCGGCCCATCGCCGCGATCTCGGCCGCCGGGTAGGGCAGCAGCGCGACGTCGTGCAGGAAGTACCCGAAGGCGGCGGCGCCGACCGCGGTCTGCGGGCGGGCCCCGGGCCGGACCGCGGCGAGCCAGTCCCGGTACGCCGCCAGTGCGGCCGCCGCGGCCATGGCGGCACTGTCCAGTGTGGAGCGTCGGGCCGCCGGCAGCAGCGGAGCCAGCGCGCTCATCGCCTCGCGCAGATCCGCCGGCGCGTGCGCCAGGTGCCGCCCGGCATCGGCGGCGAACGGTGCGGCCAGCTCATCGGCCAGGTTCTCCCGGGCCTGCGCCAGGATCTGCGGTACGGCCGCCAACCGCTGCCCGATCGCGGCGGTGCGCTCCTCGTCGAACGGCGGCGGCGCCAGCAGGACGGTGAAGAGCGCCCCCAGGCTCTGATCGAGGTAGAAGCCCGGGTTGGTCTGCCAGCCCCGGGTGAGCTCGAGCTCCCAGATGACCCGGGCCAGCGCACAGCCCAGGAGGCGCGCGTCGACGTGGACGCCGATCGGCTGGTCGGAAACGTCGAGACCCTGGTGGCGCTGCAGGAAACGGCCGGCGGCCGACCGGCGGGCCTGGATCGCGGCGGCCGACCAGTCCGGCGCCCAGCCCGGGGGGCGGTGCAGCCGCGGAAGGTCGTCGGAGGTGTCGGGGGCGGTGACGGTTCGCCAGCTCCAGAACTCGTGCTCCAGTTCGCGCAGCGCATCGGCGGGCCGACCTGAGTCCATCCGCCCACTATGCAACGATCGCCGCAGGCGCTCCGACCCCGGGGTTGCGGTCCCGCGTAGGAAGGAAAGACGCATGTTCATCCAGGTCATCCAGGGCAGCACCGCCGATCCGGACGGCCTCGCCGGGGCGGTCCGGCGATGGCACACCGAGATCGCGCCGCAGGTGACCGGGTGGCTCGGCACGACCAGCGGCACCACCGCCGACGGCCGCGCCATCGCGGTGGTGCGGTTCGAGTCGCCACAGGCTGCCCAACGCAGCAGCGAGCTGCCCGTACAGCAGCAGTGGTGGGAGCAGACGCGCGGCTACTTCACCGGCGACGTCACCTTCCACGACTGCACGCAGACCTTCACCTTCCTGGGCGGTGGTACCGACGACGCCGGCTTCGTGCAGATCATCCAGGGACGGGTGGGCGATGCCGAGCGGATGCGACAGATGTTGACGCAGGCGGGGGACGATCTTCGCCGCGCTCGCCCCGATGTCCTCGGCGGCACCGTCGCCCTGCACCCGGACGGCGGCTTCACCCAGGTGGTCTACTTCAGCTCGGAGGCGGCCGCCCGGGCCGGCGAGCAGAACGACACTGGCCGGGAGCCGACCCCGATGGACGAGGAGATGGGCGCGATGTTCGCCGACGCCACCTTCTTCGACCTGACCGATCCGCACCTGCTCTCGCCGGCCTGACCTCGCCGGGGCGCCGCGGCGGGCTCGAGCCCGCGGCGCCCCGGCCCGTACCTACGCCTCGCAGCTGAGCAGAGTCTCACCGTTGACGCAGGTGTCGGTGCCGGCCTCGCCGTTGAGTGTGTCGATGCCGGTGCCACCATCGAGGAAGTCATTGCCGGATCCGCCGCGGATGTTGTCCGCGCCGCCGCCACCGGTGAGCGAGTTCGCCAGCGAGCTGCCGGCGATGGTGTCGTCCCCGTTGCCGGTCCGCACGTTCTCGATATCGCTGTGCACGTTGTCGCCGGCACCGAAGTACCCGTCGTTGGCGACGTTGTCCAGGCTCACCTCGATCTCCTCCGGCGAGGCGGCCGTCGAGGTGTACATCATCAGGTCGACGCCATCGCCGCCGTTGAAGTTGTCGACGCCGCCGTCGGTGCTGTTGGGCGCCTTCATGAGGGTGTCGTTGGCCAGCCCTCCGTTCAGCGTGTCGTTGCCCGGACCGCCCTTGAGCGTATCGGTGCCGCTGTCGCCGTTGATGGTGTCGTTGCGCGGACCCCCGGTGAGGGTGTCGCTGCCGTTGCCGCCGGAGATCGTGGTGGCCACGCCGACCGAGCTGGCGATTGCGGCCGACCCGGCGGTGAAGACCAATGTGGGGTCCGAGCGGGTGACCGTGCCGGTGGTGGCCGCGAAGGCGGGTGCGGCGAGCACCAGGGCGC
>CAWDLX010000015.1:0-9890 GCA_963803345.1 uncultured Actinomycetota bacterium | reverse complement strand
GGGACGTGATCGTCGAGATCGAGCGGGGCGAGGGACTCGACACCGGCATGTTCCGGGTCACCGCCGAGGTCTACACCGGCGGCGACGTGGCGCCGGCGCCGATGGGCTACGACCCCGGCCCGGCCTACCAGCCGTACGGCCAGCAGGCGGGCTACCCGGGCGGCGTACCCAGCCAGGGCGGCTCGGCCCGCAACGCCCGGCTGGTGTCCAACGACGGCCGCACCTATCCGCTGTCCATCGGCTCGACGGTGATCGGCCGGGGCGACCAGGCCAACCTGCGCCTGCCCGACGTGGGGATCTCACGCCGCCACGCCCGGATCGACTTCGATGGCGGCCAGGTCGTGCTGACCGACCTCGGATCGACCAACGGCACGTCGGTCAACGGTCAGAGGGTCTCCGCCGTCGCGCTCAACCCGGGTGACATGATCCAGCTCGGCACGACCACCCTCACGTTCCGAGTGGACGGCTAACAACCTTGCCCGAATACGTCATCACTGTCGCCCGTTACGGGTTCCTCGTCCTCCTGTGGATCTTCGTGTTCACGGTGGTCGGGGTGATCCGGCGCGACCTGTTCGTGGGCGCCCGCAGCAACCGGCTGGTCGCGGCGCCCCGCGGCGTGAATGTGACGACCGGTGGCCGCCCAGCGAAAGTGAAACGGGGCCGGGCGGCCCACCATCTGTTCGTGACCGAGGGTGCCCTGGCGGGCACCCGGCTCAGTCTCGGCGAGATCCCGATCACGATCGGGCGGGCCGAGGACTCCACCCTCGTCATCACCGACGACTACGCGTCGGCCCACCACGCCCGGCTGGTGCCGCGGGCCGGGCAGTGGTTCGTCGAAGACCTGGGCTCTACCAACGGGACATATCTGGACCGAGCCAAGGTCACCGCACCCACTCCCGTTCCCCTCGGCGTGCCGATCCGCATCGGCCGCACATCCCTCGAGCTGAGGCCATGACTCTGACCATGCGCTATGCGGCGCGCAGCGACCGCGGGCTGATCCGGCACGGTAACCAGGACTCCGTGTACGCGGGTCCGCGACTGCTGGCCGTCGCCGACGGCATGGGCGGTATGGCAGCCGGCGACGTGGCCAGCAACATTGTCATCGGCGCGCTGGCGCACCTGGACGAGGACGTACCCAGCAACGCTCCGGTGGATGCCCTGCGGGCCGCGGTCGAGGCGGCCAACCAGCAGATCCGGGCCGCGGTCGACGAGAACCCGGCCATGGAGGGCATGGGCACCACGCTGACCGGGATGCTTTTCGGGGGTAACCGGTTCGGCATGGTCCATATCGGCGACTCCCGGGCCTACCTGCTCCGGGACAGCGACTTCGGGCAGATCACCCGGGACGACACCTACGTACAGCTCCTGGTCGACGAGGGCCGGATCACCCCCGAAGAGGCGAACACCCACCCGCAGAAGTCGCTGTTGATGCGGGCGCTGGACGGGCGGGACGCCGACCCCGAGTACTCGGTACGGCAGGCGGTGACCGGCGACCGGTACCTCATCTGCAGCGACGGCCTGTCCGGGGTCGTCTCGGACGAGACCATCGCCGCGACGATGAAGGAGTACTCCGACCCCAACCAGTGCGCCGAGCGGCTCATCCAGCTCGCGCTGCGCGGCGGCGGTCCGGACAACATCACCGTGATCATCGCCGATGTGACCGACGAGGACATCGTCGAGGAGAGTCCCGTCGTCGGCGGCGCGGCGGCCAACGACCGCGGTATGACCAGTACGGCCGAGTCGACGCCGGCCGCGCGGGCCTCCGCGCTGACCCAGCCCCGCGAGGCCGCCCCGCCGGCCGCCGGCGACGGCGGCGCCCGGGAGTCCGATCACGACGGACCCAAAAGGCACCCCATCCGGACCACACTGATCCTGATCATCCTGGCCGGGCTGCTCGGCGGCGGGCTGTGGCTGGGTTGGCGGTACACCCAGTCCAAGTACTACGTCGGGGTCACCGACGACGGCCTGATCGCCACGTTCCAGGGCATCCCTGGCAAGATCGCCGGATTCAGTCTCTCCACGGTGGACTACAAGAGCAAGACGCGCATCGACGAGCTGACTCCGGTGGCACAGCAGAAGGTCCGCGAGGGCATCCCCTCGGCGAGCCAGCAGGAGGCCCGGGACCAGCTGAGCAACCTGCTGGACCCGAACAACAGCAATGTCCTGCCGCTGTGTCCTACGCAGACGCCGATCCCGAGCTCGGACGCCACCCCAACCTCGGGACAGTCGCCGGGGACGACTCCGTCAGCCGGGAACCCCAGCGCCTCCGCGACGGTCCCAGTGACGCAACCGACGCTCAGCCCACCCGATTGCCGCCTGGCGCCGAATTGACCGGTGGCCGGCATGGGATGGGCGGGGATCCACCCACAGCCGGCCCACGGTCGTGTGACCCGAAAACGCCACGAGAGATAGGAACGCTGTGACCGCCCCCGCGCTCGCGCTGCCCGCCCCGGTCGGTCCGGGGAAGGTCCGGCGCGCGCCGACACGGCGCGGAGTCGAGCTGTTCCTGCTGATCTTCGCGATGATCGTCGTCCTGCTGTACTCGGCGGCGGTGGAGACCGGGATGCTCGAGACGGTCACGCCGGACGTATGGGTACCCACCGCCGTACTCTTCGTGATCTTCCTCGGCGTGCACATCGCGATCCGGTTCCTAGCCCCGTACGCCGACCCGGTCATGCTGCCGACCATCGCGCTGATCAACGGTCTCGGTGTCGCGTTCCTCCGCCGGCTCGACCTCGGCGCGGTACCGGCGGCGCAGCGGGCCGACCTCTCGACGTTCAGCGGGATCGGCGGCCGCCAGCTCGCGTGGACGGCGGCCGCCGCCGTGATCGGGGTCATCCTGCTGGCCGTGGTGCGCGACCACCGGGTGCTCTCGCGGTACGCGTACACCCTCGGCCTGGTCGGTATCGTGCTGGTCCTCATTCCCGCCCTGCTGCCCTCCAGCATGTCGGTGGTGAACGGCGCCAAGCTGTGGATCCTCGTCGGCGGCTTCTCGATCCAGCCCGGGGAGTTCGCCAAGCTGGCGCTGCTCTCGTTCTTCGCCTATTACCTTGTGCGCAAGCGAGAGGTGCTGTCGCTGGCGAGCAAGCGGTTCCTGGGCATCGACTTCCCGCGCGGACGTGACCTCGGTCCGGTTCTGGTGGTCTGGCTGCTCAGCCTCATGGTCCTGGTGTTCGAGAAGGACCTGGGCACGTCCCTCATGTACTTCGGCATGTTCGTGGTCACTCTCTACATCGCCACCGAGCGGTCGAGTTGGCTGATCATCGGTCTGCTGCTGTTCTTCGGCGGTGCCTCGGTGGCCTGGTCGCTCGGCCAGACCGTCGGCGGCCCGTTCGGCAACTTCGCCGACCGGGTGGACGTGTGGCTGCATCCGTTCGACGACGCCAACGCCGCCGGGTACCAGCTGGTCCAGTCGCTGCTCGGGCTGGGCACCGGCGGCCTGTTCGGAGCCGGCCCGGGCAAGGGGATCCCCTACCTGGCGGACCTGACGTACCCGCGCTATGTCCTGCCCGAGGTGCAGAACGACTTCGTCTTCGCCGGACTCGGTGAGGAGATCGGGCTGTTCGGTCTGACCGCACTGCTCGTGGTCTACCTGCTGTTCATCCAGCGCGGCCTGCGGACGGCGGTCACCGTGCGGGACTCCTTCGGCAAGCTGCTCGCCGGTGGCCTCGCGTTCACCCTGGGCCTGCAGGTCTTCGTCATCATCGGCGGGGTGAGCGGACTGATCCCGCTGACCGGGCAGACCACACCGTTCCTCTCCGCCGGCGGGTCGTCCCTGATGGCCAACTGGCTGCTGCTGGCCCTGCTGCTGCGGATCTCCGACGCCGCCCGCCGGCCGGTCACGCCGTCCACCGGGGGCAGCATCGCGCCGCCCACCCGCGACCAAGCTGCACGAAGCCCCGACGGAGGTCGTCACGTGAACGCGCCCCTGCGCAGAGCCGGCGTGGTCATGATGATCCTGTTCGGCCTTCTCTTCGTGAACCTCAATGTGATCCAGGTCTACCGTGCCGAGAGGTACCGCGACGACCAGACGAACAACGCCGTGCGCATCCAGCAGTATGAGTACGACCGGCAGCGGGGCGCGATCGTCGTCGACGGCAAGTCCGCGGCCGAGAGTGTTCCGACCCAGGACACGCTCAAGTACCTTCGTCGTTATCCGCTGGGCGCGGCGTACGCGCCGGTGGTCGGGTACCGCCCGGTCACGCTGGGCGCGGTCGGCGTCGAACGGCTGGAGAACTCGTTCCTCGACGGGAGTGCCGACGATTTCACCGTCGACCGCGTCTTCGAGGCCTTCACGGGTAAGGAGGCCAAGGGCGGCAACGTCGTGCTGACCCTGCGCAAACAGGTGCAGGACGCCGCCTACAAGGCACTGCTCAACAACACGACCAGCTCCAAGGTCGGCGCCGTGGTGGCCATCGACCCGGCGACGGGCGCCATCCTGGCCATGGTCTCGACCCCCAGCTATGACCCGAACCCGCTGGTCAGCCACGACGCCGACGCGGCGAACGCGGCCTTCGCCAAGCTGGACAAGGACAAGAACCAACCGCTGCTGAACCGGGCCGTCCAGAACACGTATCCACCCGGGTCGACGTTCAAGACGGTGGTCGCCGCCGCCGGTCTCACCTATGACGGGGTGAATCCGACCACCGTGCTCAAGGGCGGCACCAGCTACACCGCGCCGGGCACGTCGACGGCCATCCAGAACGCACCCGGCGTGGTCTGCCCGGAGAACATCACACTCCAGGACGCCCTGCGGGTCTCCTGCAACACCGCGTTCGCCCGGTTCGGCGTGGAGACGGTGAAGGCGGACAACGTCAAGAAGATGGCCCAGGCTTTCGGCTTCGAGGATGTGCCCAACCTCACCGCCGACGACAGCAACGAGATGCGCGTCGTGGCCAGTCATACCGGCGCGATGCAGAACCCCGACAGCAGTGTGGATGAGGCCGCGCTGGCCCAGTCGTGCATCGGCCAGCGCGAGGTCCGGATGACCCCGCTGCAGGGCGCCATGATCGCCGCCGCGATCGCCAACGACGGTACCCAGATGCGGCCGTATCTGATCGACTCGCTGCAACGGGCGGACCTGACCCTCATCCACAAGACCGAAGCCAAGATCAGGGCGCAGCCGGTCACGGTACCGGTCGCCACCCAGATGCGGCAGATGATGGACAGCGTCGTCTCCGGCGGCACCGGTAACCGGGCCCAGATCTCCGGCTACGAGGTCGGCGGCAAGACCGGTACCGCCCAGAACGGCGACGCCCCCGATCACGGCTGGTTCATCGGGTACGCCCGCAGCAGAAGCGGCGAACCGCTGGTCGCGGTGGCGGTGTTCATCCAGAACGCGGGCGACGCCGGCAGCAGCCAGGCCACCGCGATCGGCGGCCAGGTGATGCAGGCCGCGATTCAGGCGAGGGGAACCAAGTGATGCGCGCCGACACCCGGGTAGGAGCGAGGTTGCGATGATCAGCCCTGGGACGATACTGGGCGGCCGCTACCGGCTGGAGGAGCGGATCGCCAGTGGCGGCATGGGCGACGTTTGGCGCTGCGTCGACGACGTCCTGGGCCGTACCGTAGCCGTCAAGATCCTGCTGCCCTCGCTGCTCGAGGAGGCCGGCTTCACCGAGCGGTTCCGGGTCGAGGCGCGCACGATGGCCACCATCAACCACCCGGGCGTGGTGGACATCTACGACTACGGCAGCGACCCGACGGTCGGGGCATACCTGGTGATGGAGTACGTCGAGGGCGACGCCCTGTCCCGCACGCTGGCCCGGGTCGGCCGGCTCACGCCGGCCCGCACCATGGCGCTGGTCGCCCAGGCGGCCGACGCTCTGCACGCGGCCCACGAAAAGGGCGTCGTGCATCGCGATGTCAAGCCGGGCAACCTGCTCGTGCGGCCCGAACGGCACGCTCGTGCTCACCGACTTCGGTATCGCCCGATCGGCCGGAGCCGCCCAGCTGACGGCCGCCGGATCGGTCCTCGGCACGGCCACGTACATCTCACCCGAGCAGGCGATGGGCGAGCAGGCCTCGGCCCTGTCAGACATCTACGCCCTGGGCGTGGTGGCCTACCAGTGTCTGGCCGGCCGCCGCCCGTTCGAGGGCGAGAACCCCCTGGAGATCGCGATGCGGCACGTCCGGGAGACCCCGCCGCCGCTGCCGCCGGACATCCCGCCCCAGGTGCGGGCGATCGTCGAGCGGGCCATGGCCAAGGATCCGACCGCCCGTTGGCCGACCGCGTCGGCGTTCGCCGGCATCGCCCGGCGGTGTGCGGCCGATCTGGCCGCGGCCGGGCCGCGCCCGGTGGGGGTTCCACCCGCGGTCCCGACCGGTTCGCCCGTGTCGGGCGGACCCACGCCGGTCCCCGTCCCGATGTCGCCCGGCACGCCGCCGGGCATCCGCTCGACCGCCACGGTCCGGCCCGGCATCGCGCCGGCGCCGACGTACCACGCTCCGGGCGCACCGTACGTGCCGCCGGGCTACCTGCCGGCGCCGGTACCGCAGCAGCCCAAGCAGGCGAGCACCGGACTGATCGTGGCCATCGTGGTCGCCGTGGTGGTCGTGGCCGATCTGCGTCGGGGCGGCGGTCGCGATCATCCAGAATCAGCAGCGAGGCAACGGGTCACTCGGCGAGCCCGGCACCGTGACCATTTCGACACACCGTGCCGTCGGCCGGGGCGATGGCGCTGGGCAGGGTGGACGCGGCACAGTTGGGCGGTACGCGGTACTGCCTGGCAGCGTCAGGTGGGGGACGACGTGATGAAGACGGACGAAGGGCGACTGGAACGATGACGCAGGCCCGCCTCCTCGGGGGGAGGTACCAGGTCGGCGAGCTGCTCGGGTACGGCGGCATGGCGGAGGTGCACAAGGGGCGTGACCTCCGGCTCGGGCGGGACGTTGCGATCAAGATGCTGCGCACGGATCTGGCGCGCGACGACACCTTCCAGCTCCGGTTCCGCCGCGAGGCCCAGAACGCGGCGTCGCTGAACCACCCGGCGATCGTCGCGGTGTACGACACCGGCGAGGAGCGGGGAGCCACCGGCGAGAGCCTGCCCTACATCGTGATGGAGTTCGTCAACGGCCGGACCCTCAAGGAGGTTCTCGCGGCCGAGGGCACGGCTCATGCCCCGCCGCGCCCTCGAGATCACCGCCGAGATCGCGGCCGCGCTCGACTTCAGCCACCGGCACGGGATCATCCACCGCGACATCAAGCCCGGCAACGTGATGCTGACGCAGAACGGCCAGGTCAAGGTGATGGACTTCGGCATCGCCCGGGCTCTGGCGAGCGGCGCGTCGACGATGACCCAGACCTCAGCCGTCATCGGCACCGCCCAGTACCTCTCGCCGGAGCAGGCGCGTGGCGAGTCGGTCGACGCCCGCTCCGACGTTTACGCGACCGGCTGTGTGCTGTACGAGCTGCTGTGTGGGCAACCACCGTTCGTGGGTGACAGCCCGGTCTCGGTGGCCTACCAGCACGTACGGGAGGACGCCAAGGCGCCGAGCCTGCTCAACCGGGACGTGTCCCCGGCGGTCGACGCGATCGTGCTCAAGGCCCTGGCCAAGAACCCGCTCAACCGGTACCAGAGCGCCGGCGAGATGAGGGCCGACCTGCAGCGGGCGGCGGCCGGGCGGCCGGTCTACGCCGAGCCGGTCCTGCCGGCGGCCGACCGCGCGGCCACCCAGGTCCACCGCCCGACCAGTGGCGGCCCGCGCCCGACACCGGCGCGGGTCGGAGACTCGCGCCGCCGCCGCACGTCGGGCTGGGCGATCGCCGCCCTGACCGCGCTCGGCGTACTCGCCGTCGTCGCGATCGTGGCCGGGCTGTACGCGTCGCAGCTGCCGGACAAGGTGCAGGTGCCCACGCTCGATCGGCAAGTCGAAGGACGAGGCCCGGCAGATGCTCAGCTCGCTGAGTCTGAGCGCCGATCCGAAGGCCGTGTCCTGCGGCGACAAGACCAAGCAGAACATCGTGCTGGAACAGGCGGTCACCCCCGGCACCGAGGTCGCCCAGGGTTCGACCGTGACCTACAACTGGTGCGCCGGCCCGGCGAGCGTGACCATCCCGAACCTGCTCATCGGCCAGCCGGTGGCGACGGCGAAGACACAGTTGGAGGCGCTGCACCTGACGGTGAAGGTGGTCCAGGTCGACAGCGACCAGCCCAAGGACCGGGTGGTCGCGGTGAGTCCCGACCAGGGCTCGACCGTGGCCGAGGGCCAGGAGGTCACGCTGTCGATCTCCAAGGAGAACCGCAAGAAGTTGCCCGATGTGGCCAACAAGACGTACACGGCTGACGGTGCCAAGGCGGTGCTGCGCAACCTGGGCTTCCAGAACGTCAGTACCGTACAGCGCGAGGTGACCGATCCATCGCCGGACGGCATCGTGGTCGACATGGATCCACCGGCCGGTAGTGCTCGCGATCCCGAGACCACCCAGGTGACGCTGTTCGTCGGTCACTTCACCCAACCATCACCGTCGGGCTCACCCACCGCGAGCCCACCGGCCTCCTGACCCGCCTCGCTCGCTGCTCGCTGGCAGCTCGCTCCTCGCGCTCACGCGGGTCCGTCAAGGGCGCGTTCGCAGCTGCGGGGCTCGCTGACGCTCGCTCCTCGCGCTCACGCGGGTCCGTCAAGGGCGCGTCGCATCTGCCTCGCTGACGCTCGCGAGCGGCTACGCGTGAGCGGCTCGCTGAGCGCTCGCGCTCACGCGAATGCCGCGACGCGACGCGCCTCGACCTCGGCCGCCAGCTCCGGGGCGCGGTCGAGGGCCGCCGGGTAGCCGCAGGTGGCCAGCCAGTTGGCCAGCATGAGATGGCCGCCCTGGGTGAGCACCGACTCGGGGTGGAACTGCACGCCCTCCAGCGGCAGCGTCCGGTGGCGCATGGCCATCACCAGTCCGGAGTCGGCGGTCCGGCCGGTCACCTCGAACTCGTCCGGCAGGGTCGCTCGGCGATCGCCAGCGAGTGGTAGCGGGTCGCGGTGAACGGGTCGGGCAGTCCGGCCAGCACCCCGTCGCCAGCGTGGGTGACCTCGGACGTCTTGCCGTGCAGCAGTTCGGGGGCCCGGCCCACCACCGCGCCGTACGCCTCGCCCATGCGCCTGGTGGCCCAGGCACACTCCGAAGATCGGGAATTCGCCGGCATAGGTCCGGATGAGCTCGAGCATGATGCCCGCCCGGTCGGGCGTACCAGGCCCCGGCGACAGCAGGACGCCGGCCGGGCGCAGGCGGCCCACCTCGGCCACGCTGATCTCGTCGTTGCGCCACACGTCGCACTCGACCCCGAGCTGGCCGAGGTACTGCACCAGGTTGTAGACGAAGGAGTCGTAGTTGTCGATCACAAGTACGCGCATGACGGTCCTCTAGGGATTCTGCCCGTCGGTGACCTGTACGTCATCGAACGGCAGCAGTGGCTCGGCGGCTGGGAACACCCAGAACCACAGTACGGCCACCACGGCGACCACCAGCAGCGCGGAGCCGATCACCTTGCCCGGCAGCCCGAAGGGCAGCCTGCGCCAGATCCATGCGTACATCGTCAGCTTCCCTTGATGTCCGGTGGCGGGCCCTGACTGACCGGCCACGGCGGGCGCTCCAGCTGCGCGTGCACGATGAGCCGCTGGTAGTTGTCCCACTTGGGGTTGCACGTGGTGAGCGTCAGCATGGGTACCGTCGGCTTGTCACCTGGATGCCCGGGAACCGGGGCGACCACTTCGACCGCGGTCGGGCTTGACGATCTCGGTCGAGGTCACCGTGTAGATGAAGTAGGTCGCCCGGGTCTCCACCACGATCTCGTCGCCGGCGTGGACCCTGTCCAGGTCCCACCAGATGGCCGGGGTGCGGTGGCCGGCCACCGAGAAGTTGCCGATCTGGCCTACAAGGCAACCGAACCAAGGCAACAAAA
>CAWDLX010000014.1:0-18237 GCA_963803345.1 uncultured Actinomycetota bacterium | reverse complement strand
GGTTACGTCATGTCCCGTGGTCAGGTGGTGCTCGCCGGGTCCGGTGCGGAGCTGATGGCCCGCTCCGACCTGCTGCAGTCGAGCTACCTCGGCGACGCGGCGCTGTAAAGGACCTCCACGGTTGGCCGGCCGTCACGCACCCGCCGCGATCGACGGCCGAGCTCGGCGCGGGTCGGACCGGAGCTCGGCCGCCGCTGGTCGGGCCGGTCGACAGCTACTCCGCGACGAGCTGTGCATGAGCGGTGCCAGCATCTGGCGTGCCTCGACCCGCCATCCTCCGGCCAGCCTGGCCATGACCTCCCGGACCGTTCGCATCAGCTGACCCTCGGCCCGACTGGCGCAGATGGCGAGCAGCCGGCGTCGCAGGTCGCTCTCGTCCGGCTCGACGGGAACGGTCATCAGCGCCACCGCGAGCCCGGCCCACCGGGTCGCATCCACGCCGTCCAATTCGGACAGATCCTCGACGAGGCTCAACGCGATCAGCTCCGGAACGTCGCCGAGCAACAGCCCCGACGACCCCACATCCTCGGGCTCGATCACGGGCGCCGTGGTCAGCGCGCGCACCGCCGCGGTCCGAAGCGAGGAGAGCAGGGTCGGGTCCGCGGCCGGGTACGACGGAGCGGTACGCAGGTCCAGCCGCCCCCACGGCGCCGGCCGCGGTGAACCGGGGTCGCGCTGCAGGGCCCAGGCGACCGCGGCCCACCCCGCCCGGACGCTGACCTGGCCGGCCAGAAAGCCGTTCACCGCGTTCTCAAGCGGCGCCACGACCGGGCGCAGCGCGGACACGACCGGCCACTCCCGCGGTGCTGGACTTCGGGTCATCGGTGTGTTCTCCCGGCTCACTTCCGCGCTGGTCCATCGTCGGCTGCGGCGCGCCGTGAGTCCCTGGCCCGCGGTGGTGTGTTACCTCGCCGTTCGGGTAGGTCGCGGGCGGCGGCGGTGTCAAAGGGCATCCACAACTCGACGCAGGACGACGGATCGACGGTGAGTGTTCCTCCCGAGGCGTGGAAGGGCGGACCGGCGTCGCCGAGCTCGACGACCGCCGGCCCGGACGCGCCCTCGGCCACGAGCGACACGAGCAGGCCCCCGGGCCCGGCAGCGGCACGAACCACGATGCCCGGCGTGGCCGCGCCGAACGCCTGCGCCGCCCGCCGAACCGCCGACACCAGCGTCGCCTGCCGGCCCGGCCCGAGGCCCGGAAGGCCTCGGCCGACCAGGGTGGCGTCATTGATCTCCACCGCAACTCGGGGCAACGCCTCACGCACGGCCGCCGCGATGCGCGGGGCGAGATCCTCGTCGGGCTGGCCGGACTCGACATAGGAACGTAGCCACCTCGCCTGGGCCTGCACCCGCCCACGCAGCTCCGCCGAAGAGATCACGGCGCCGCGACCGAGAACCTCGAGGGTCTGTAGAACCCGGTCGTGCAGGGCCGCACCGTGCCGGACCCGTTCCCGCGCGACGGCCAGCTCGGCCGCCTCCCGCACCGCGTCCGACTGCGCCCGCTCGAGGGCCTGGGCGGCCCGACGCATGAGCCGCGCGCTGGTCCAGCCGATGCCGGGAATGACGACGTACGCCGCCACCAGCAGCACCGAGGTTCCGGCGGTCAACGAGCCGAACACCAACGCACCGACGATGGCAGCGCTAGCCCAGACCACGCCAACTCCGACCGAGCCCGGCAACGTCCGGCAGATCAGGCCACACGAGAACGACACGAAGACCGTGTACGGAATGGCCAGCATCGTCCAGCCGGGCTGTGCGGCATGGCTCGCGAGCAGCGGACCAAGGAAGAGCGCTGCCGCACCGAGCGGCAGGTCGGAGAAGACTGTGGCATGGACGATCTCACCCCGGCGCAGCCACCACACGGCCACCGCGACGCCCTGCACGCCGACCACCCCGGCCAGCGCGAGGAACCAACCTGGATGGGGAAGCCGGTTCATCATCAGGGGGATGGCATACGCGAGCATCGCGACGCCGGCCACCCGCACGGTCACGCCCAGGACCATCATCGGGCGGTGGGAGGCCGGCACGCGATCGGTCAAGGCTCCCAGCGTCAACCCGGTCATCGCACACCACTCCTCGTCACGTGGCCCGGGACCCGCAGTCGTACCACCACACCAGCCCCGGGGCGCGAGTTGATCTCGGCACGACCGCCCGCGTCGTAGAGTCGCTGCCGGATGGAGAAGGCATGACCGGTGCCGACCCGGGCACGGGCCGGATCGAATCCCTGGCCGGAATCTCGGACCTCGACGACGACCTCCCCCGCTTCGTCGGACACGGCTATGACCGCGGTCGCCGTGCCCGCGTGCTTCCGCACGTTGGTCAGCGCCTCCCGGCTCGCCTCGACAACGGCCGCCACGGCGGCTGGATCCAGGCGCGGCACCATCGCCGGCGCGAGCAGCGTTACCGTGAGTCCGAGCCCTGTGTTGTCCGCGATGAGCTGGCCCAGCGCCTCCAACAGCTCGGGCGAATCGTCCGGCAGGCCGTCGCGTACCACCATGTCCAGCCAGTGAGCCTCCGACCGCACGTGCGCCTGCAACCGCGTATCCGCGACGGCGTGGTCGGACGCGAGCGCGGCGAGCGTCGCCATCAGTTCGCCGCCGAGCACCCGCTGCTGGCGGGCCCGCTCCCGCTCGGCGGCGAGCTGTGCGCTTCGGCGTACGGCGTCGGCCTGGTGCAGGTCCAGGGCCGCGGCGGAGCTGCGCAGCGAGCGGGCGACGAGCCAGACGACGAGGACGACCGCCAGGAAACTCAGGCTGTCCGGGACCGCGTTCGCCAGCGGGTAGGCGGACAGTGGGACCACGGCGACGGTCAGGTTGGCGACGCCCACGACGAACGCCGCCCCGAGCGCGCCCGCGAGAGGCCAGTCCGGCAGCCCGAGGGCGACGGACGCGATGAGGACGACGATGTAGAAGGGACTCTGCGCCGGCGGGCCTGCGGCATTGCTGAACAGCGGCGCCGCGACCAGGACCATGAGGCACAGCGTGTCCAGCCCCACCCATGGCGACCAGCGCGTAATCGCCAGGACTGCCACCCCGAGCACCATCGAATCGCCCACCGCCAACGACGCGAGGACGATGTCATCGGCGCCGACGTATCCGAGCCAGGCCGTCACCGCGAGCAGCATCAGCGCACCAGCGCGGGAGGCGACGAGCGTCCGCCCGAGGATCCGTTCGACCTGCCGGGCCGCCCCTCCGGGCCGGGACAGACCCGTCATGGTTGGTACTCAAGGTCGGTGGACACGGCGTCCTCCACTGGGCAAGGGACCGTCCCGCGCGACGATCGGACGGCCCGGCGCGCGACAGTGTCCGTGGATGGTGACGTGAGACGGCGCGATCAGCGTGGCCGCCACGGCAACGGTGCGACAAGTCACACTTCGAATGACGGAGATCGCCCGGGTGATCAGATCGCGAGCGACAGCTCCCTGACCGCGTTCTCGCCCATGATCGCCGCACACTCCTGCGTGGACAGTCCGGGCAGGCCGCGAACCCGTTCGGCCATCTCGCCCGGGTCGTACCACGGAAAGTCACTGCCGAACAGCACCCGCTCGACCCCGATATCGCGAACGAGCCGCACCAGCTCGGCCGGGGTCGGCGCCCGCGGGGCACCGGTCCAGGCGATGATTTCGGACAGATCGAACAACACGTGTGGGTGCGCGGCGGCGAACTGCGCGGCCTGGCGCCAGGCGGCGCCGCCAAGATGCGCGAGCACCAGCCGGAGTGACGGGACCGACGCCGCGACGCGGGCGAAGGCTGCCGGGGAAGCGAGATCGCGGCCGTCCAAGGTCGGGCCGGTATGAGCCAGTACCGTGAGATCGAGCTCCATGCACGCCCGGTAGATCGGCAGCATGCGCGGGTCGGCGGCGGCGAATCGCTGCTCCACCGGGTGGATCTTCACGCCGCGGGCGCCCCGCCGCCGCATCCGCTCGAGGTGGGTACGGATCTGTGCCGGCGAGAACAGCCACGGGTCGACCGCGACGAATGGGGTGATCATCGGGAGCGGCGCGGCCGTGTCGACCAACCACTCGTTGAACCGGATCAATCCGGTGGCGAGTGGGCCGAGCCCATCGTCGGTGACCGGGTAGCCGCCACCATCCCCGGCGGCGGTGTCGCGCATCCGCCATTCATCGATCGAGAAAGCGTTGACCACAACGGCGTGCCCGACACCGCCGCGGTCCATCGCCGCGACGAGGCCGTCGAGGTCGCCGTCGGCGTCGGAGAACGAAACGTCCCGATGCTTGCCGTACTCCCAGATCTCGTACGCCGCCTTGGACGCGGCGCCGATCGCCCTGGACTCGGACAGGTGCACGTGCACGTCGACGACCGTTGACGCGGACACCGTCAACGCCCGGCGGCCGGAGTGAGGGACAGCGGTAGTACACGGTCCTCCCGCCCCGCGGCGCGGACCGACACTCCGATCGCGTGCAGCAGAAGGCGGACCGCGGTGAGCGCGGTGACGCTCCGCACGTCCAGCCCCGGGTAGATCTCGTTGACGCCCACGCCAGCCAGGAGCCCGCGCTCGGCGACCGCGCGCAGCAACGCCTCGCCCTGCCGGTAGAGCAGGCCGCCCGGTAGCGGATAACCGGTGCCCGGAGCGACCGACGGGTCGAACCCGTCAATGTCGATGGTCACAAACCAGGGTGCGTCCCACGTCATCTGCCCGATGACCCAGCCGGGCCCCCGGTCGTGCACCTCCTCAGCGGTGATGATGACGTTGCCGGCGTCGAGCGCCGCGCGCACCTCCTGCGCCCGCGCGCTGCCGACGCCGCGCATGCCGACCTGCACGATCCGGTCCACCCAGGGCAGGTCCCGGATCCGTCGAATGGGACTGGAATACCCGTCGCGTACGCCGTTCACCTCCTCGCGGAAGTCGATGTGCGCGTCGACGTGCAGGACGTTCAGCGGGCCGAAGCCGTCGAACGCCCGCACCACGATGGGCGGGATGGAGTCGTCGCCACCGACAACGAGCGGTAGCGCACCACGGTCCAGCGCTGACCGCACTACCGATGTCGCATACCGTTTGCTGGCCTCGAGGTCGCGCGGATCGCCCACCACGTCGCCGTAGTCGATGAGGTCGGCCGGCCGGCCCGACGGCATGAGCGGGCCACCCAGGCTGAAGTCATAGTGATCGATATCGACCGAGTACTCCTGCTCCCAGCAGGTCTGCCGGAGGTGGTCGGGTGCGCCGGCGGCCGGAGAGTTCACGCCCCGGACGTTGTACGGGGAGCCCAGGGGTAGCCCGATGTAGGCGAACGCGGACCGGTTGTCATCCCCATCGGTCAGCCGGCGCCCACCGAGGAAGGGTCGGAGCGGGGCCTGTAGGCGCATGGTCACTCATCCTCGATCTGGTTAGAGCAACACTCTAAAGTGAGACGGCGGCGTCGAGCCGAGTCGCTCTCGGCGCTCCAGGACAAGCACGCTGCGCCCGGCCCGGGCCAGGTACGCCGCGCAGGTCAGACCATTGTGTCCGCCGCCGACGATGATGGCATCCCAGGTCCGGGCGCGCAGATCGGCCAGGGCCATCGGCAGTCCGACCTCGCCGAGCCGGCTCGCGATGTCATTCATACCAGTCCTCATCAATGCTTGAACGACGCTCTAGACTGTCACTCTAACTGTCACTCTAACTCGGGGGCGAGCCGCCGGGCAATGGATCGGACCGGCGGCGCGTATGCGGAGACCGACGTCGCGTCCGCGGTTGCGTCCAACCAATCGGAGAAATGACAGGCGACCTCGTGGCCGTCGCCGACCACTCGTGGTCGCGGATCCACTGTGGTGCACTCGGCCGGGTTGCCCAACCGGGTGCGCAGCCAGCACCTGGGGTGGAACCGGCAACCGGCCGGCGGTGCCGCGGCGCTCGGCATCTCCCCCGTGAGGATGATCCGTTGCCGGGTCAACTCGACTGCCGGATCGGGCACCGGAACGGCCGACAGGAGGGCGACGGTGTAGGGATGGCGTGGCGCCTGGAAAAGCTCCGCCGTGGTCGCCGACTCGACGATGCGGCCAAGATACATGACCGCGATCCGGTCGCTGACGTGCCGGACTACCGCCAGGTCGTGGGCGATCAGCAGGTACGTGAGCTTCAGCTCGTCCTGCAGCCGGCGCAGCATATTGATGATCTGCGCCTGGATCGACACGTCGAGAGCGCTCACCGGCTCGTCGGCCACGATGAGGTCGGGCCGCACCGCGATCGCCCGGGCCACCCCGACCCGCTGGCG
Source organism: uncultured Actinomycetota bacterium (assembly GCA_963803345.1). Classification (GTDB taxonomy): domain Bacteria; phylum Actinomycetota; class Actinomycetes; order Mycobacteriales; family Micromonosporaceae; genus CAWDLX01. Next base: position 12,026 of record CAWDLX010000014.1, on the reverse strand, counting down.
CTGTCCGCCCGATAGCTCGTGGGGGTACGAGTGCAGAAGGCGGGCCGGCAGTCCCACCATGTCCAACAGCTCCCCCGCCCTGGTCCGGCGGTCGGCGCCGGTTCCGACACCCAGGAGCGCCATAGGCTCGGCCACGATGGCGCCCACGGTCATCCGCGGGTCGAGCGATGCGTACGGATCCTGAAAGATCATCTGGAAACGGCGGCGGTAGCGCCGCAGATTACGTGGAGCCAGTGTCGCCAGGTCGACCCCGTCGATGATGACCGAGCCAGCGCTCGGGCGATGCAGGGCAACGACGGTACGGCCCAATGTGGACTTTCCTGAACCGGACTCCCCCACCAGGCCGAGCGTCTCGCCCGCCCGCACCATGAGGGTGACCCCGTCCACGGCCCGGACCTCGCCGCGGCGCCGGCGGATGACGTGACCCGTGGACACGGGGAAGTGCACGGCGAGGTCGCGCACCTCGAGCAACGGCCGCGACGCGACGCCGGTCATGACGGCCCTCTGTGAACGGTCATGGCACACCGGCCCGATCCGGATGGGGATTGTGACACGCGACCAGGTGGGTCGCCCGCGGTCCGGTCGCGACCGCCCGACCGTCATCGGCCGCGTCGTCTCCCGGCACGAGTGGTGGCATCAGGTGGGCACACACGCTCAACCGCCGCTCGCAACGCGGCGCGAACGGGCAGCCGTGCGGCTCGTGCGAGAGGTCGGGTGGCGCTCCCTCGATCGGGGCCAGGGCTCCGGCTTTGCCATCGTCGACATCCAGTCGGGGTACCGAGCCCAGCAGCCCGACCAGATAGGGATGGCGTGGTTGGGCGAACAGAGTGCGGGTCGGCCCGGACTCCACGATGAAGCCCGCGTACATGACGGACATGCGCTGCGCCATCCGCGCGATGACGCCGAGGTCGTGCGTGATGAGGATAGCCGCCATGCCGGACCCGGCGGTGAGCATCGCCAGCAACTCGAGTACCTGGGCCTGGATGGTCACGTCGAGGGCGGTGGTCGGCTCGTCGGCGATGAGCAGCTTGGGTGCCAGCGCGACCGCGATCGCGATCAACACCCGTTGGCGCATTCCTCCGCTGAACTCGTGCGGATAACGGTGCAACTGCTCGGCCGGGCGAGGTATCCCGACCTGCTCGAGCAACTCAACCGCCTGGGCCCGGGCCTGTGTGCGGCCGATGCGTCGGTGCGCCCGGATCGTCTCGGTCAGCTGCTCACCAATGGTCAGCACCGGGTTCAGGCTGGTCATCGGGTCCTGGAACACCATCGCCAGATCCCGGCCCCGCAGCGACCGCATGGCCGGATCAGGCAGCGCGCGGACGTTGGTGCCGTCGAACAGGATCCGCCCGTCGATCTCGCAGGCCGGACCCGAGGGCAGCAGTCGCAGCAGGGCCAGGCTCGTCACGCTCTTGCCGCACCCGGACTCGCCGACCAGGCCGAGCGTCTCGCCGGCATCGACATCGAGGCTCACGCCGTTGACCGCGAACACCGGGCCGTCGGGCGTATGGAAGCGTACCCGCAGGTCCCGTACGGACAGCAGGTGGCCGGACACCTATGCCCCCCGAAGCGATCGGCGCAGCCGTGGATCCATGAAGTCCCGCAGCCCGTCACCGACGAGGTTGAAGCCCAGCACTGTCACGGCCAGGGCCAGCCCGGGGAACATCGGGTACCACCAGTCGTCCTGCAGGTAGCCACGGGCGTCGGTCATCATCGCGCCCCACTCGGGTGTCGGCGGCTGCGCGCCAAGGCCCAGGAAGGACAACGAGGACGTAAAGAGGATCGCGTAGCCCACGTCCAGCGACAGCTGCACGACGATGACCGGTGCCACGTTGCGGAGCAGGTGACGCCGCACGATGTCCCACGTGCCCGCTCCGGCCACGCGGGCGGCGAGCACGAACTCCCGCTCCCGCAGCGGCAGCACCTGCCCTCTGGCCAGACGGGCGTACCAAGGCCAGTACACAGTGGACAGTGCCAGCATGGTGTTGGTCAGGCTGGGGCCGAGAGTCGCGGCGATCGCGGCGGCGAGTATGAGCGCCGGGAAGGCCAGGAACAGGTCCGTCAAGCGCATGATCACTTCATCGACGACTCCGCCGACCAGGGCCGAGAGGATGCCCGCGATGGTGCCGACGGCGACCGAGATGCCGAGGACGGCCGCGGCCACCTCGACCGAGATGCGCGCACCGGCGAGCACCCGGCTCAGCAGGTCGCGTCCGAGGTCGTCAGTGCCGAACAGGTGGGCCGTCGACGGTGGCTGGAGGCGGTCGACCAGGCTGATGTGGTTCGGGTCGAGCGGGGCGACGGCGGGCCCGATCAGTGCGGCCAGGCCGACAACGGCAACGATCGCCACGCCCAGCACGTTCAACCAGGATGCGCCGAGGAAGCGCCGAGCGGCCCGCCCCGCCCGCCACCCGCCGACCGGACGGGCGGCGGCGACGCTGGTGGTTGACGCGGCGCTCACGTGTACCGGATCCGCGGATCCAGCCCGAGGTAGATGAGATCCACCGCGAGGTTGATGACCACGTACACGACCGCGATGAGCAACGTGACGCCCATGATGGCGTTGTAGTCGGAGGCGCGGATGGCGTCGTAGGCGTACCGGCCGAGCCCGGGCCAGGCGAAGACCGTCTCGACCAGGAAGACGCCCCCGGCGAGCAGGCCGAACTGCAGCCCGAACACGGTCACCACCGGCAGCAACGCGTTGCGCAGCGTGTGTCGGGTCAGCACGCGGGATCTGGACAGCCCCTTGGCGCGGGCCGTGCGTACGTAGTCCTCACCCAGGACCTCCAGCACGCTGGTCCGCACGATCCGGGCCGTGACACCAACCACCCCGAGCGCGAGCGTGGCGACCGGCAGGACGAGATGGGTGGCAGCGTCGCGGAAGGTGTACAGCTGCCCGGCCAGGAGACTGTCCACTGTATACAGCCCGGACCCGTGTGGCGGGGCCGGCTGCCCGGTGCTGAGCCGGCCGCCGAACGGCAGCCAACCCAGCCCGGTGTAGGCCACCAGTTGAAACAGCATGGCGATCCAGAACGCCGGCATGGACATACCACCCGTGGCCACCAGGCGCCCGGCGACATCCAGCGGCGACCCGCGGCGCACCGCGGCGACCGTACCGACGACCAGGCCGGCGACGGTGCCCACCACCAGCGCGAGGGCGGCCAGCTCAAGTGTGGCTGGGAAGAAGTCGGCAATATCGGTCAGGACCGGCCGCCGGGTCATGAACGAGACCCCGAGATCTCCATGGGCCAGGTCGTTGAGGTAGCTGGCGTACTGCGCGGGGAGGGGTCGGTTGAGCCCGTACTGGTTGCGGATGTTGTCGATGGCGAACTGGTTGGCCCGTGGGCCGGCCATCATCCTGGCCGGGTCGCCAGGGACGACCCGGGACAGGACGAAGGTCACCAGGGAGACGCTCCACAACACGAACGCGGTGAAGCCGAGGCGTCGCACGACCAGCCTCACCACCGTCATCCCTCCCCTGCTTGTGTGCTCAGCTTGCCTCAGGCGCGGTGCATGGCGTAGTAGTCGAACGTCTGGATGTACAGCGGGTTGAAGACCTGACCCTGGATGTCAGCGCGGCGGTAGGTCTCCTCCAGCCGCTGCCCCACGAAGATGGCGGGTGGATCGGTGCGGGTCATGATGTCCTGCGCCTCGCGGAACGACTCCGACAACTTGGTCATGTCCGTCTCCTTGAAGCCGGCGTCGATGATGTCGCTGACCCGCTGGTTGGTGTAGTAGCCGCTGTTGTAGCAGGAACACACGTTGGGTGCGGCATCCTTGGAGAGGATCACCCACGCGTAGTCCGAAGGGTCGTTGTAGTCCGGCCACCATGACCAGTAGTACATGTCGGCCCGCTTGTCGACCGGGCGGTCGGTGGTGAGATCGGCGTTGAAGGCCGAGAAATCCTTCTCGATCAGCTGCAGCTTGAGGTCCACCTTGGCCAGTTGCTGCTGCATCACCAGGCCGGCCTCCTTGCCGAAGCCGGTGTAGTACTCGTATGTGAGCTGGGTGCCGGGCTTCACGCCGGCCGTCTGCAGCAGCGCCCGGGCCTTTTCCACGTCGGTGGTGTATTTGAAGGTGTTCGGGTCGTGCGTCAACAGCAGGTCCGGGAAGGGCCCGGAGCCCCGCTGCATCGTGTCCTTCATGACCGAGTCGAGGAACTCGTCGTACGGGAACAGGTAGCTCATCGCCTGCCGGGCTTCGGGCGAGGCGAGCGGCCCGTACTGACCGAGGATGATGTACGCCATCTCGAGGTCCTTGGCGTTACCGATGCGGAGCCTCGTGTCGGCCTTGACGGCGGCGGTGTCGTCAGCCGATCCGGCGTAGGCCACATCCACCTCACCCGACTGCAGCAGTTGCCGCCGGGTGGACGCCTCCGGGATCGACCGGATGATGATCTTGTCGAAGTGGTCCCCGGTCCAGCCGCGCCAGTAGTTGGGGTTGCGGACCAGCACCGCCTGGTCATTGGCCTGGTATTCCTGCAGGACGTACGGGCCGGTGCCGACGGCGTGCGACTGCAGCCATTCATGGCCCTGGTCGGTGGCTCCGGTCGAGTGCTCGGTGAACACCTTCGGACTGATCAGCCCGGTGCCGTACTGGGCGGCGAGCACGACCTCGAATCTCGGGTACGGGAACGAGAGGGCGAACTGGACCGTCAACGGGTCGACGACGGTGATCTGCTTGTCTGGATCCTCCAGAAAGGATCCCAGGATGCTCTGGGTGCCCAACGCGAGCCGGATCGTGCGGACGTAGTTCGCCTTCACCGCACCCGCGTCCAACGGCGTGCCGTCGCTGAACGTGACCCCCGGATGCAGGTGGAAGGTCCACACGCTGGCGTCGGCGTTGTGCTCCCATCGATCGGCGAGCACGGGCTCGACCTCGACCGAACTGGTTCCCTTGAGCCTGATCAGACCTTCGTAGATGCCGCGCGAGATCACCACGGAGTTCACGACATAGGCACTGGCGACATCGAAATCGCTCGAGATCGCATCGGCCGCGACCACCAGCGTCGTGGCATCGTGGTTGAGTGGCGCGTTGCTGTTCGTGTTCTCTGCCGCTTTGTCGGCTCCGGTGCACGCGGTCAGGCCGAGCGAGACAAGGGCCACCGCGACCATCGATAGGCGTCTCATGTGAGTCCTTCGCGGTTGGAATTGGAGGGTAGTTAGAGTGGCACTCTAACCCTCGCCGGTCCCGTCCACAAGATGGCGCCGCATGCGTTCGGGCGTGGCGGCGCCGGAACATGGCGACAGTGCTGGTCGATCCCGCGCCGCGGGCGACCTACCGTTCCTGGCGGCGCTTCGAAGGGCGCGGAGCCGGCGTCGGCCGGGTGGTCCGCGCCGGGCGGGGGGGCCTGCCGGGCCGGGCTCCGGGGACCGCGCCATCACCGAGCTCGATGTGACACTGCTCGATCACGAGCTCGCGCACGTCATCGATTCCTCGGATCTGCTCGAGAATCTGCACCGCCAGGCCGTTCATCAACGCGTTGAGCCGCTGCGGGAACGTGCCGAGGCCGCCGGAGAAGGCGCCCGCCTGGCGTCCGCGATCCAGGATCGCCACCAGGTCGGCCTCCCACGTGGCGGCGGTCTCGCGCAGTGGCGGGATATCGCCGCTGGCGTGCCGGCGCGCCCAGCTCTCCACCCACAGCGCCCACACCGGACTCTCGTGGTCATGAGGCAGATAGCTGTCGATGTATGCGAGCAGCTGTGGCCAGCCCGGCTTCGCGGCGGCGATCGCCTCGCGCCGCCGCCGTGCGAGCGCGTCCTCGGTCCACAGCAGGGTCTCCCGCAGGATCCGATCCTTGGTGCCGAAGTAGTAGAGAACGTGGCCAGTGCTCATGCTCGTGCGGCGGCCTATCTCGGCCAGCCGCAGCTGGTCGAGCCCCTTCTCCACGATGATCTCCATGGCCACGCCCAGTACCCGGTCCCTCGGCCCAGCCTCGTCCTCCATGTCCAGTCCCTTCGCGCCAGCGTGACGTTGACCGTCAGTCTAACCCCACGATCAGCGAAGCTGGCCGGCCGTCTGGAAGTGACGCGGCTCGACACATCGAACTGCCGCCAGGGCCAGTTCAGCCTTGTTCCCGAGACCGAGCTTGATCCGGATCCGCCCGACGTAGGTGTCCACCGTCGCCTTGGACACGCCCATCCGGGTGGCGGTCTGCTGATGGGTGAGCCCCCCCGCGATGAAGGCCAACGCCAACTGCTCGCGGTCCGAGAGTGCCCGCACCGGCATTGCGGCGGGGCTCGCCCGCCCGCTCGACATCTCCGGCGACAGGTACACGCCGCCGGCGACCACGGACCGGATCGCGCCCTGGAGCAGCTCACATCCGGCTTGTTTGGTCAGGTACCCGCGCGCTCCGGCCTCGATCGCGGCGAGCGCGTCCCCGATGTTCCGCGCGGCCGACATCACCAACACGCGCGCTCGGGCCGACAGCTCACGAACCGTTGACAACGACGCCGGCGCTTCCACCGGACACGGGTCGTACAGCACCACGTCGACGCGGCCGGGTCCGGCACTCATCAGCGCCGCCGGATCGGCGACCGAGAGCACGACCTCGATGTCGGGCGCATCGGCGAGCATCGACATCACTCCATGGCGGGCCACCGGATGGCCGTCGACGACCGCGATTCTTATCACGGGTGCCCTCCCTTCGCCATCGTGGCCGGTCCTGACGCGGAGCCGGCTCTGGACACCTGAACGCCGACCACCGTGCCGATGCCTGGTCGCAACGGCACGAAAAATCCAATCGTGATCTTCGAAATTAGACTGTCACTCTAGACCGTCACTCTAGGCTCTCGGCGCGCGGTCCACAAGTAACCCGGGGCCGGCGGGCCAGAGCGATCGTCGAGCGGGGCGCCAGCGGGTTCGCCTGGTGTGGGCGCAGACCGTGCCGGGAGCGTGCCGAAGGCCATCCTTGTGGCATCAAGTACGCCCGGCCCGTGCCCGCCACGGGTGCGGCCGGATGACGAGCGAGGTGCGTCACGAGTTCCCCGCCACCGATGAAGTGTCCTGATCGGACAGTGACGGTCGCGCGGCCGCGACCAGCTCCTGGTATATCCTCCGGTACATCAAGGAGTATCTGTCGGCCCGCGTATGTGCCTGAGCCTGCGGGTCGAGGGGTGCGTCCTTGGGGTACACAATCTCCATGATCTCCCGATCCTCGCGCTGGATCTTCACCTCCCACTCGACCAGCGTCTCGACGCGGACGCCGGTCTCCTTGGCGCGCGGATCGATCCCGTTGGTATTGAACTGCCGGCAGGACTCACCGGTGCGGTCCAGCGGGGCCACCGCCTGCACGAGGATCCACTCGCCGCCGTCTTCCAGCGTGCTCACCAGGACGGCCGTCGCCGGCGCCCAGAGCAGGTAGCGGTGCTGGAAACTCCGGGCAACCTCCGGTGGCGTGGAGTCGTCCTGTGCACCGTTCCACCAGTCGTGTGCGAGGTCCACGGTCCAGCTCAGGCTCCATCCGCTCCGCTCTACCTGATAAGGGGCCACGGCCTGCGGCTGGTTCGGCCCTAACGTCGCACGGTGGACGAACGGCAGGTGGGACGTTCCTGAAGTTCTCGGTGACGGTTCGGATGCCGGCCGAGATGTCGTACGGACCCGGTGCCACCACCAGGGTCCATTCGCCCGCCGGCGGGGCAGGCAGGGTGGGAAATGGCGGGAAGGGATCGCGAAGGCAGCTCCACACCAGTCCGTACGCCACCCGCACCCGGAATGTCCGGAGGCTGACCCGTGTGGTCGGCGCGGCGGCACCGAGGGACGGTATGGCCACGCACTGGCCGCGATCGTCATAACGCCAGCCGTGATAGGGGCACTCCAGTTGACCACCGACCATGTGCCCGAGCCACAGGCCGGCACCACGGTGGACGCAGTGGCCCTGGGCCACGACGATCCCCCGCTCGGTCGCGTAGATCACGAGGTCCTGACCAAGAAGTCGGCCGGCAACCACCCTTTGCCGCAGGACCTCCTCCGACACGGCGATCGGAACCAGGTCTGCTCGAGCAGAGAAAGTTCCTCGGGGCGAATGGATTCCATCGCTGTCGTCGCCCCTTCCCCGGGCAGGACACAGGCCAACGTCGCTGCGGTGCGTGGTACGCACAGATTAGAGCGCCGTTCAAGAGGGACGCTGAAGCCGGCTGCGGGGCGGTGGATCGAACCATCGAGATCCGGTTACCAGTGCCAGGCGACCAGTGGCCAGCCGTAGGGGTCGCCGGCTAAGCGGGCGCCTTCGGCAGGAAACGCAACGCGGCCAGCGCCAGCTCGGCCTTGTTGCCCAGTTGCAGCTTGGTCCGGATCCGCGCGATGTACGTGTCCACAGTGGCCTTGGACACGCCCATCCGGTTCGCCGTCTGCTGGTGGGTGAAGCCGCGGGCGATGTACCCCAGCGCCTCCTGCTCGCGTGGCGAGAGTGTCTCCTGCGGACGGGCCGGCGCCTGCCCTAGGGTCGCGGCCTGGATCAGGTCGGCCAGCTGGGCCGAGAGGTAGAACGTGCCCGCGGCGACGGAACGGATCGCGGCCGCATATACCTCCTCGCCGGCCTGCTTGGTGAGGTAGCCGGACGCACCGGCCTGCATGGCGGCCAGCACATCCGCGGGCGCGCGGGACGCCGACACGATCAACACCGGACGATGGACGGACAGCTCACCGATCGCCGCGAGCGCGGGGCGCCCGTCGGCCTGGTAGAGATCGAGCAGAATCACGTCGGCGTCCACAGCGCCGTCGACCATGCGGACGAGCTCACCCGGCGACGACACGGCGCAGGCCACGACGATGTCGTCGAAGGCGTCCAGGATGGACGTGATGCCGTGACGAGCCACCGGATGGTCGTCGACAACCGCGATGCGTAACACTGGCTCACCATCCCTTATCGCACCGGCGGGCGACGCTGTCGGCGCCATGATCACGCCGTTCGCGCCGGCCGATGCCTGTCATCAATTCGCCTGACTTGGTCAGACAGCTCGAACCATACGAGACAGCGTCCATGCACCGCAACGGCTTGCAGCCGTCGCAGCGCGCAACGAACCGGTCAAAGGATCACCGCCGAGACCGTTGACGAGTGAGCCACGCCACAGTACGGTGTCCGCATCGTGAACCATCTGTTCCGGGATACGGTTCCTCAGAGGCGGGAGTCGCGATGACAGTGCCAGTGGTTGAGCCAACTGATCTGTTCAGCGTCGCTGGACGGTCGGTGCTGATCACCGGGGCCACGGGCGCCCTCGGCGCAGCCGCGGCCCACGCCCTGGCCGCACGCGGAGCCCGACTGACACTCGCCGGCCGCAACGTCGAGGCGCTCACGACGCTGGCCGGCGACCTCGATGCCACCGCCGTCGCGGTACGGCCGGACCAGCCGGACCACGCCGAAGCGATGGTCAGCGCCGCGAGCCGGGAGTACGGCCGCCTCGATGGCGTTCTGGTCGCGTCCGGCATGAACCGCGTCGGCGCCATCGTCGACATGGACGTGACCGACTTCGACGATGTCATGGCGGCCAACGTGCGGGGATCGTGGCTGGTGTGCCAGGCTGCCGGACGCCAGTTGCTCGCCCAGGGCTCGGGCGGAAGCATCGTTCTCGTCTCCTCGACAAGGGGCCGGTTTGGTCACCCGGCCGGGTACAGCGCGTACTGCCCGTCCAAGGCGGCGGTGGATCTGCTGACCAGGACGCTGGCCGCGGAGTGGGGTTCGCACCAGATCCGGGTCAACGCCATAGCCCCCACCGTTTTCCGGTCGGAGTTGACGGCCTGGATGTTCGGTGACGACGACCACGGCCGGGCCACCCGTGAGGCCATGCTGGCACGGATACCGCTCGGCCGGCTCGCCGAGACGGCCGATCTCATCGGTGCCCTCGTCTACCTGCTCAGCGACGCGTCATCGTTCGTGACCGGTCAGCTGCTCTACCTCGACGGCGGGTACACCGCATGTTGAGCCACATCACCACTTCACCGTCCATCAGCCGGATCGGGCTGACGGGACGCCATGACCGCGCCGCGCCGCGGCCGGCCCCACCCGTGAATGGCGGTGGGCCCGGGCCGGAGTCGCGGGTGCATGCGCGAGGTCGACCCGGTCGACATCGCGGTACGTACCACCATCGGGCACCCGGGGATGCCCACCGTCCACTGTGAACAGGCGCCGAGGTCGGTGCCGAGCCTGCTCGTCAGGACCGGCCCGGCAAACGCCACGACCGGACCTGCCTTTCCGACCCGGCCGCAACCGGCCGGGACAGACTGCGATTCAGCCGGTCGCGGCGTCTCCGCACAGCCTCCGTCCGCATCCGTTCCTTTGCGAGGATTACCCATGAACCGGGAAAACCCACCGACCATCCGGTCTTTCACCACGAAGATCCGGGCCGCGCTCGTCATGGGCACGATCGGCCTGCTCACCATGACCGCCTGCGGCGGCCCGAAGACCACGAACAACCCGACCACCAGCGGCGCCGGACCGATCGTCATCGGCGCCAGCATCCCGCTCAGCGGGGACCTGGCCGGGTTCGGCAGCTTCCTGAAGTGGGGCTACGAACACGCCGTCAAGGAGGTCAATGACGCCGGCGGCCTTCAGGTCGGCAACGAGAAGCGAAAGGTGAACCTGGTACTGCTGGACGACAAGACCGACCCCAACCAGAACGTCGGCGAACACGGACAAGCTCATCTCGTCCGAGAACGCGGTCGCTCTGCTCGGCTCCTGCACGCCGGAACTCGTCATTCCCGGCGCCCTCGTGGCCGACCGCAACGGCGTCCCGCTGGTGACCGGCTGCATACCGACGGGCATCTTCGCATCGGTCAAGCCGTGGTCCTCAGCCTGGGCCATCTTCTTCAGCGAACAGGACCTGGTGCGGGCGCCGTTCGAGACGCTGGTGAGCGCTGGCGAGCAGACCAACAAGAAGGTCGCGATCATCCACGACAACGGTCCCGACGGCGTCGCCGCCGGCAAGCAGCTGTGGCCGGCAGCGGCAGCCCAGTTCGGCTACCAGATCGTGGCCAACGTCGAGGTCCCGGTGGAGAACAACAACTTCGAGTCCGCGGTCCAGCAGGCCAAGAAGTCGGGCGCCGACATCATGCTGGTAAACGTCATCACGCCGCAGGCGGTCAGTCTGCGAAAGCAGATGGGGACCGCGGGCTACACCCCGAAGCTGCTGGTGATGGAGAAAGGCGGCGAGCCGGTGCAGTTCGCGCAGGCGCTCGGCAACCTCTCCGACGGCGTCCTGGTCGGCGCGTACTGGGACCCGAGCTTCCCATACCCCGGGGCGAAGGAGCTGGCGCAGGCGTTCGAGAAGGACTCCGGCCAGAGCTGGAGCCAGCACATCGCCGACAGCTACACGGCGGCGAAGGTCCTCCTCGACGCCATCAGCCGGGCCGGCTCCACGGACAAGCAGAAGGTCAACGCCGCGATCGGGCAGACCGACGCGATGTACCCGGTCGGGCCGGTGAAGTTCACCGACCACGTCTCGGTGCTCGGCCTTGCCTGCGTCCAGTGGCAGAGCGGGAAGACGGTCGTCGTCTGGCCGTCGAACCGGACCACCGGCTCACTGTTGTTCCCGGTGCCGAAGAGCTGACGGACACCGGAGCCGATGATGGACGCGCTCGCCGTGCCCGAGCTGATCCAAGCCACCTCCACCGGAATCCTGCTCGGCGGCCTGTTCGCACTGACCGCGATGGGGCTCTCCCTGGTGGTGGGCGTGATGCGGCTGGTCAACCTCGTGCACGGCGAGCTCGTCATCCTCGGCGCCTACCTGGCCACGGTCGGTCTGGACGTGCTCGGAGTGGATCCGTTGCTGTCGCTGCCCTTGGTGGCCCTGGTCGGCGGGGCGGTGGGGTACCCGGTGCAGCGGCTGCTGCTGCAGCCACTGGTCCGCCGCAGCGAGCAGGGAGCACTGCTGACCACGTTCGCGCTGTCGGTCATCGCGCAGAACCTGTTGATCATGGGGTTCACCGGGAACACCCGGTCGATCGACCGGTCCTACACCCGATCGAATGTGACCATCCGGGGCGTGACGCTGCCGACCATCTATCTCATCACGTTCGGCATCGCGATCGCG
>CAWDLX010000013.1:0-199235 GCA_963803345.1 uncultured Actinomycetota bacterium | reverse complement strand
CTCAGATTGCTGTGGGGCCTCGTGGTTCCGACATGCGCAACGACGCCGACTCGATGACGCGGACCTGCCTTGGTTACGAGCACGTCCCCACCATGGACTTCGATAGACGCCTTGCCCCAATAGCGACGTGGCGGCACCTTATGGGCGTTCTCGTTCCAGCCGCGCCAGGTTATTGCAGTCGTCTTGAGCAGACCCCACTCGTCGTCATTCGCAATCGGTCGTTCCTCGCAAGTCGGACTCGGTCCCGTATATTTCTTGTATATAAGATCGCGGAGCCTGACGCGCGTCCATTCTTTAGGCAGTACGGGTTCACTCATACCCGAGCTCCTTGAGCATCCCGGCGAGGGTTGCTGCGATTGCGTCACGTTTGGCTTCCAGCACCGCGAGCGGCGTCTGGTACTTGTCCCACCACGTCTCGAATGCCGCGGTCACAGCTCGCCGGTGCCTGGCGATTCGATCGTTGGCCTCGGCCAGAAGATCGTACTCCAGCCCTTCGAGAACGATCAGTCTGGCTGACGTGTCGTCAAGCGCTGCGCTCGCTGCCGCGAGACGGTCGGCGAAGGCCGCCTTCTCGGCCTTGAGCTGCTTCTTGATGGCGGTCAGCTTGCTCTTCAGATTCTTGAGCTCGGCCGGTGAGGGCGGCTCCTCGGCTGAATCGTCGCCTTCTTCCTCCTCATCTGATGCAATGGCCACCTTGATCGTGCCGTCCAGGTCGACGACCTCGCCCTCAAGGCCAACGAGCTTGTCGAGGTACTCCGGCATGAGTGCCCGGGCCACGTTGTGGTCGAGCGGATTGATCTTCGCCTTCTCCTCCGCGAGTGCGTCGAGCACGGTGGCTACCCAAGCCTCAATCAGCCCCTGGTAACCGTGGCTCGCGAGCGCTTTGAGGTCGGGCAGGCTCGCACCCCACCATGAGGCGACGATACCGCGTATCGCAAACGGATCCAGCAGGGGCGTGAAGGCCAGGGCTCTCCTAAAGGTCTCGATCAGTTCCTTGCGTAGGTCGACCAGGTCACCCGGTGAGTGCAGCTTGTCGAAGCGAGTCTCCTGCTCCTCCCACCAGCGACCAATGGCGCTAGCCACGGCGCCCTCGGCTGCGACGACACCGGGATCGGCCTCGACAAGACGCCTGATGTCACGCCGCGCCGACACCATGTCACCAAGAAGGACGTACTCGTGGTCCCTAGGTACGAGGAGATGGTCGGGAACGAGACCATGCGCTGCGAACAGCGCCTCCTTGGCAGCAACTTCACTCCTGGGGATACCGCCATGCAGATGCGCCCGGACATCCTGCGGTTCTGGGTCGCGGCGTCGTGTCCACGTAGCGGCGGATGTTGAGGTTGTCCTCATTCTCAGTCAGGTCGCTACGAGTAACAACGCGTGCGAATCCCGGGACGTCCGCAAAGGCTCGATAGGCTGAAACGATCTTCTCGATGTGCTCGGGCTCCAGATAGTTCTGCGCCCGGCCCTCCCGGTAATCCCGGTCGGCGTTGATGAACAGCACCTTGCCCCTGCGCGCCGCGGGCTTTGAGCCGACCGGGCGGAGCACCAGTATGCAGGCAGGGATGCCCGTGCCGTAGAAGAGCTGCGGCCCGAGGCCGATGACAGCCTCGATGAGGTCGTCGTTCAGGAAACCGGTACGGATCCGGCCCTCGTCTCCACCGCGGAAGAGCACGCCGTGAGGCATGACCGTTGTGACCATGCCGCCCGGCCGAGTCACCGCCAGCATGTGCTGGACGAACATAAGGTCGGCCTTTTTGCCCTTGTCGGGGGTGTAGCCGTAACGGAAGCGCTCGGGGAACGGGATGGCGTCAGCCACGTAGTTCATCGAGAACGGCGGATTGGTGATCACGCGGTCGAACCGTTGCAGCTCACCGCCGGTGATGTGAGCCGGGTCTTCGAGCGTGCCGTCGTCGTTGTTGCGGAGGTCGGCGTCCGGGATGCCGTGGAGCAGCATGTTCATCTTGGAGATGGCCCAGACGCTGCCGTCCTTCTCTTGGCCGGCGAGCGCCAGATTGCGCCCATCACCACCCGACTCCTCGATGTATTCCTTGGAGAGGATCAGCATGCCGCCCGAGCCGGTGCATGGGTCGTAAACGCTCATCCCTGGATGCGGGTCGGCGATCTGCACCATCAGACGGACCACGTCGCGGGGCGTGTAGAACTCCCCGCCCTTCTTCCCTGCCGAGTCGGCGAAGTCGCGGATCAAGTATTCGTAGGCAGCGCCCAGCAGGTCGGGGAACTCGAAGTCCTGCTGCCGGAGGGGCACCTTGTTGAAGTGCATGATCAGCTCGCGCAGCTTCTTGTCGGACATCGACGACTGGCCGATCTTGCGGTTGAAGTCGATGTGTTGCAGCACCCCGTCGAGCGACCGGTTACTGTGCTCCAGCTCCTCCAGCGCCTTGTTCAGCCCACTCCCGACCGTCTTATGGAGATGATCACGGATCTGTTCCCAGCGGGCCCGCTGCGGCACGTAGAACGTCTTGTAGAACGACGGCGACTCGGCGCGCTGCTCAGCGTCAGCCTGGCTGCGGCCACGTAAGCGCTGCTCGGCGATAACCTGCTGCTGCTCCGCCTCGAACTGGTCCGAGGCATACTTCAGAAACAGCATCCCGAAGATGTATTCCTTATAGGCCGATGCCTCCATGGAGCCGCGGAGCACGTCGGCAGCTGTGAACAGGTGCCGCTCCAGCTGCGGCAGGGTCAAGCGGGGCATCCGGCAGCTCGTCCTTCCTGGTGCGCGTTAAGCCCCGGCCCTAGCCCTACGGCCTTTCAGGCGGAGCTACATGCCGCAACCCTAGCGAGGTCCAACAGGACGTACCCCACCCGCCGCACCGACGGAACTGTCATTGATGCCGGGCCTCCACTAAGCGCCCGAATTCGGCCATGTCGTGCCCGGTGCAAGGACTTTGCTCGCCGCACCCTCACTTGACACGAACACCGGACGCCCTCACCGGCAAGGCCACGGCGCCGACCTTCAGTGTTAACGGATCTTGCGGGGGCCAGGTCGGCGTCCATCGGCAGGCTCGGCGAGGTCGCCCGCCTCCATGAGGCGATATATGCGGACGAGTTCGGCGACGGCCTCACCGCTCTCTTCCGCGGCCATCACCAGTGCAGCCAGGATCTGAGCGCGGCTGACGTGGGTCCCCGCACCGGTCGCGAGATCCTGAAGTTGATCAAGCCTGCGATTCACCTCGATGGGCCAGTGGACCAGCGTCGAGCAACGGTCCGTCGCGCACAACAAGCGTGTCACCGACGGTCCCGCCTGAATCATATGACTATCATATACTAACGGCCGTCGCTCACAGGTCTTGCCAGGACCTCCGGGCACCGCGGCCCTTACAGTTGGGTAAGTCGACAGGTGGAGGAAGCCGTGGCCCGGTCTGATCTGATCATCGACTTGGTCGACGCCCAACGCCGAGGCGATGGTGAGCGGTTTCGCTCATTGGTTGAAGCGATCATCGCCGAGGAGCGGAGCAACCAGCACCACCTTGTAGCCGACCGTCTCGCCGAGCTGATCACTACGTCTGGCTCAAGTGATCTTCTCGTTCGGGACGAGGTCAGGCGGCAGATGTCGGACCTGCTGCATGAGGTCGTTCCCCGCCGGCGCCTTGCCGACCTGCAGCTCAACAAGACCGTCGCGACCGTGGCCTCCGAGATCGTTGAGGAACACCGCCGGGTCGACCTGCTGCGAAGTCATGGCATCGAGCCGCGCAACAGGATCCTGTTGGAGGGCGCGCCCGGCAACGGCAAGACCAGCCTGGCAGAAGCCATCGCTGCCGAGGTCATGGTGCCCCTGTACACGGTCAGGTACGAGGGAACGGTGTCCAGCTTTCTCGGCGAGACCGCGGCTCGGATCGACCGGGTCTTCGAGTTCGCTCGGACCCGGCGTTGTGTCTTGTTCTTCGACGAGTTCGACACGATCGCGAAGGAACGCGCCGACACTCACGAGACCGGCGAGATCAAACGGGTGGTGTCGACGCTTCTGCTGCAGGTCGACAGGATTCCCTCGCACGTCATCCTCGTCTGCGCGACGAACCACGGCGAGCTGCTCGACCGGGCAACTTGGCGCCGGTTCCAAGCACGCCTGACCCTCAATGCGCCATCGCGCGCCCAGGCAGCCGAGTTCTTCGAACGGCTGGGCACTCGGCTCGGCGGTGGCCTGGGGCTCGCACCTCGTACGTTGGCGGACCGACTCGCGGGCGCGAGCTACGGGGAGTTGGAAGAGTTCGCTCAAGACGTAAGACGACGCTACGTGTTGACGCTGCCAGATGCCGACCTTGGCGCTATCGCTCGTAGCAGACTGGACCAATGGCGGACGCAAGCCCACGAATGACCGAGTTGCGCCAATTGCTGGCCTTCGGCGCGCCGACGGTCCAGCAGACGCCCCCGGGGCCGCAGCGGCCGGTACCGCAACCGCGCCGTCCAAGTCCGTCCAGGCAGGGGCAGCGCCTGTCCCCCCAGTTCCGGGCCCTCCGGGACGCGCTGGCTGCGGAACGCGCCCGACTGGCAACCGAAACCACCGAACCAGATCCGGAGTTGGTGGTCGTCTTTGACCTCGTGGGAACGGTTGAGCAGTTTCTTGGCGCTGTTCGCCGCGTTCCAGGCATGGAGTTTCTGGCTGAGTTAGAGGAGGACGAGGCGGACCCTGACGACGACTTCCACTACGTCGAAGATGGCCAGCCCGCCGACAAGCCGGTGCCGGAAACCCTCTACATGGTCATGACGAACGCCCGGGCCGTCACCGAGCTCATCCGACTGTTCGATGGATGGCAGACCGAACCCGAACGTCACCTTCGCCTATGGCCTCGCCTCGTTGAAGACGGTGTTCGGGCTCCTGCGTGACATCCGACGGTGGGGACCCCAGGACCGGGTTCGCGAGACAGGGCTCCTGGAAAGATGGGAGGAAGACAAGGCCGTCGTCGGACAGTCAGGGTCAACGCGCGTTGAGATCGAGCTGTGGTACCGATCGGACATCGCTAGTCGACAGGCCGCTCAGGGTGAGGTCGAACGACTGGTAGCCGACGGCGGAGGCACGGTGATCAACACCGCAACACTTGCCGAGATCGGCTACCACGCCGTTCTTGCGGATCTTCCCTACGCGCAAGTCGAAGCGGTACTCGAAGCTGGCCCGGACGCGATCGAGCTCCTCACCGCGGAGACGATCATGTTCGTATCACCTGCACGCCCGATGGCTATCCCCGCGCTCGATGTATCGGAGGCGGGTCCGGCTGAAACGGCACCCCTTCCTCAGATTGCGGCGCCGCGTGTTGCGCTCTTAGACGGCTTACCGCTCGCCAACCACGCCCAACTTGCGGACCGACTTGTCATCGACGACCCCGATGACTACGCGAGCCGGTACACAGCCGCGCAGCGCCAGCACGGGACAGCGATGGCCTCCCTTATCTGCCACGGTGACCTCGGTTCGCAAGGGCTTCCGCTATCCACCCGGCTATATGTTCGGCCGATCCTGGAGCCGCATCCGGCCAACCCCCAGGAGGAGACGACGGTCCGCAACGAGCTGCTCGTGGACCTGGTTCACCGAGCCTTCCGCCGCATCTTCGAGGGCGACGGCCAGCAGCCGCCGGCCGCACCGAGCGTGCGTGTAGTCAACCTGTCGATCGGGGATCCGGCCAGAACCTTCGCCCGCCGCATGAGCCCCTTAGCCAAGCTTCTCGACTGGCTTGCCCACCGCTACAACCTGGTCGTCCTGGTAAGCGCGGGCAACCATCCAGTGGCCGCCACTGTTCCCGGCGCACGTCGTTCACGACGAGACAACTCTCCGCAAGATCGTTGCCGCGGACATCCATTCCCGTGCTCGTCAGCGGCGGCTGTTTTCGCCCGCCGAAGCCGTCAACGTCGTGACCGTCGGCGCCCTCCATGACGACGACGCGGACGCGACGGTCTCTGACTCAATCTTGGACGCAGGTCAGGCAGGCATGCCCGCGCTGTACAGCGCGGTCGGGTTCGGCTACCGGCGAGCGGTCAAACCCGAGATCCTGCTCCCGGGCGGCCGACAGCTGTTTCAACGGCCGCCCCAGACCACGGGCAGCCACGTGGCGCTCTTGCCAGCTTCGACAGCGGCGCTCGGTCCAGGTCTACGTGTCGCAGCGCCAGGCCACCACGGGGACCTTCAGGCGACCGCGTTCACCCACGGCACTAGCAACGCAGCCGCGCTCGCGACACGGATCACCAACCAAGTCCTTGACGTGCTGGAGACGACCGAATCGGAGGAAGGCGAGTTCCGGTTCCCGGACCCGCAGTATCACCCGGTCCTAGCCAAGGCGCTCCTAGTGCACGCCGCCTCGTGGGGCGAGATGAGGCCCTGGCTCGCAGACGCGCTCGGCTTGGCGAACGCGACGTTGAGGCGCGACGTCACGCAGCTCGTCGGATACGGCGCCCTCGATCGAGACCGAGTGGCTGCAGCGAGCCGGACCCGTGCCGTGCTCATTGGCGCCGGGTCCATTCGCGATCACGAGCGCCACACACTTGCTTTCCCGCTTCCACCAAGCCTCTCCACAACGACCGAGTGGAGGCGAATGACGATCACGCTGGCGTGGCTGTCGCCCGTCAACACCCGCACGCAGCGCCACCGTTTGGCGGTGCTCAAGTTTCAGCCGCCGCAGCAGGAGATCGGAGTGCGACGGACCCAGGCCGATCATCACATTGTGACAAGAGGCACGGTGCAGCACGAAGTTCTCGAAGGAAGCGCGGCAGTCGCCTTCACCAATGGGCAAGCGCTTCGCATCGACATCGACGCAGGCATTCGCGAAGCCAGAACGGCCTCGCCGCCTGTTCGGTACGGCATCGCGGTCTCGCTCGAGCTGGCCGCCACCGCACGCGTCGACGTCCACACGGAGGTCAGACAAGCGCTGCGTGTTCAGGCACGCGAACGCATACGAGCCACCAGTTAGCGCAAAGTTCAGGTCGAGGGTAAACGGACCCGGCAGGCCCAGAAGCGTGCATCACGCCTCGTGGTCGATGTGCTCACCTCGGCCGGTGACCCGTCCACGGCATATCACGCATTGCTGTGCCGCCAGGAAGGCAGTCACTGGTGGGCGGGTCGAGTCGCCCCTCGTCCGCCCGTGTACGGCTCCGGGAAATCTCTCGGCAGTCTGTGTCCATAGAGTGTCCATACCGGCAAGATCACCCCTGCGGGTTCCAGGTGCGATCTCCGTTATGGCTGGTCAAGGCGGAGGGCGTGGGATTCGAACCCACGTCAGGATCGCTCCTGAAGCGGTTTTCAAGACCGCCGCCATCGGCCACTAGGCGAGCCCTCCAAGACGACCGGCGCGCCGGTGTCCCGACCGCAAGTGTGCCAGACACCAGATCACCGCCGCCCGCCGAGAGGTGGCGATGGCGGCCGAGATCTTGGCATGTCTGAGCCCCCAGAGGGGCCTCGGAATGACAAGATCCAGAAGGGTTGCGGAAGGCGATCAAGCGGGGAGGGCGGCGCGGGCGGCAGGATGGTCGGATGGACAGGTTCGCCGAGTTCGTTGCCCGCCTCACGGGGAACCCGAGCGCGCGGCCGGCCGACCTGGCCGCTCATCTGCACCTGTCGCGTGCCCAGTTCGACCGGGTGGTCGGCGCCCTCGGGGGCGAGACGCCAGGTCGGCTGCGCCGGCGGGTACTACTGGAACGGGCGGCCTACCGGCTGCGTACGACACGTGTCCCGATCATCGACGCCGCCATGGAGGCGGGGTACACCTCGCACGAGGCATTCACCCGGGCGTTCCAACGGGTCTACTACCGGTCGCCGCAGCAGTGGCGCTCGGCGAGCGCCAGTTTCCACCTGCCTACGCCCAACGGCGTGCACTTCTATCCACCGGCCGGGCTGCGGCTGCCGGCCAGGAAGGGGACCACCCGCATGATCGCCAGCTTGGTCGACCATCACATCGCCGTACTGCAGCAACTGCTCGACCGGGCGGATCAGCTCGGCGATGACCTTCTCGACGCACCGCTGCACCCGCCCGGGCCGGGCATCGACACCGACCCCACGGTCCGGTCGCTGCTGGCCCGACTGGCCGGTCAGCTCGACATGTGGCTGGCCGCGATGGCCAGCGTGCCCTACGACCTTGCCTCGGAGGAGCACCAGACGATCGCCGCGATCAGAGCCCGGTTGGCCAGGGTCGGTCCGGAGTTCTCGGCGTACGTGCATGGCCTGGACCAGCGGGAGAGCTTCGACGAGACCTTCGTCGATGCGACCGGCGATCCGCCGTACCTGTTCACCGCCGCCGGCATGGTCGCCCACATCGTGACATATGCCGCCTACCGTCGCACGATGGTGGTCAGCGCCCTCGCCGCGGCCGGACAGGACGTTGACGACGATCCGCTGACCTGGTTCCGTCCGTCCACAGGGGACGCTCCCGCCTAGTCCCAAGGGGCGGGTCGCTAGTCCCGCAGCGGCGGGTCGCTCCACGTGCTGCGATCGCTGGATGGGTTGAGCTCCTGGACGCTGGCCACCAGGGCGATCGCCTGCTCCCGGCCGAGGTGGTCCATGCCCTCACCGAGGCCGACCGTCAGCTCCACGTAGCTCTCCTCGCCGAAGAGGACCACCCGGCCTGACACACCACCGGGAAAGTAGCTCACGTACGTCGGTCGTCCACCGATGGTGGTGTTGGGCTGCGCGTCCGGCAGCGCGCCCGCACGAGTCCGATGCTCAGCTCGCCCGCGCCTGACACGGCGTCGCCGACCGCGTTGCGCACCACAGCCGGGTGCAGGCTGAATCCCAACGCGAACGCCCCCGGTGTGTCGTTCCACGCGGACGTCGTGACCAGCGTGGACGCGGCGGTCGGGCGGGCCATCGTGAACGGCATCCGCACCCGGTCGCCCGGACCGAAGACCAGTCCTTCCGCGACCCGGCGGGCCACCTCGGCCGACGGCTCCGCCGCTCCCAGCACGGCCCGTACCACCACCCACGCGCCATCGGCCCACCGGAAGGCCAGTCCGTCCACAGTGTCCACTCCGGCGGGCACCACAGTGGACGGATCGAATGTGAACCGTACGGCCGGATCGCCCCGTCCTCCTACCGGGGCGGCGTTCTGCCGCTGCGGTACGGCACGGCCGTTGGCGTTTGGACGCCCGCCTGGACGCAGTTGCCAGGGGATGATCCCGGCGGCACAGAGTGTCACGTCAACCCAGTCGCCGCCGACGAAGCTCGTGTCGGCGGCCGGGTCGACCGCGTAGATCAGCTCCTGCGGGCCGGTGCTGGTGGTGCTCTTGACCGTGCCGGTGCGGCAGTTCAACGCCTCGGCGGTGTCCTCGACCGAACGGTCACACAGGAACCGCAGCACCAGCACCGCCCGTTGGCCCAGGGCGGCAGGCGTTGCGCACGTCCAGCCGTGTGTGCACCTCTTCGAGATTGTCCGCCGGCCCGTTCGGGCAATGACTCCATCAGCCGTACCTTGGCCCAGCCGCGCCGCTGGTCGTCGATGAAGCGGTTGACCAGGATCTTCTCGACGTAGGCGTCGACGTTTGTCGGCCTGGCGCACCCGGGGCCACCGGAAGAAGACGACGGCCAGGACGCGCTGCACGATGTCGTCGAGGCCGGGAAACGTTCGGTGCCACGGTTCTCGACGCGTCCCCGTCAGCCCGCACCTGTGTTCCGGTAGCGTCACCGGCATGGAGCTCGTCCACTCGGGCAAGGTGCGCGATGTCTACACCGACGGCGAGGATCTGATCCTCGTCGCGTCCGACCGGGTGTCGGTTTTCGACGTTGTGCTGCCCACCTTGATCCCGGACAAGGGGAAGGTGCTCACCAAGCTGTCGCTGTGGTGGTTCGACCGGCTGTCTGACATCGTGCCCAATCACATCATCTCGGGCACCGATGTGCCGGCCGAGTGGGCCGGGCGGGCTGTCCGCTGCCGGCGGCTCGACATGGTCACGGTCGAATGCGTTGCCCGGGGGTACCTGGCCGGTTCGGGGCTCAAGGACTATCACCGGGACCGCGCGATCAGCGGCGTACCGCTGCCGGACGGGCTGGTCGAGGCGAGCCGGCTACCCGAGCCGATCTTCACGCCGACCACCAAGGCTCAACTAGGCGAACACGACACCCCGATGACGTTCTCCGAGGTGGTGACCCAGGAAGGTAGTCATACCGCTGACGAGCTGCGCCGGATCACGCTGGAGATCTACCAGCGAGGGGCGGAGCTGGCCGGCGAACGGGGGCTGCTCATCGCCGACACGAAGGTCGAGTTTGGACGATCGCCGGACGGCGTCATGGTGCTGGCCGACGAGGTCCTCACCCCGGACTCGTCCCGGTTCTGGTCAGCCGCCGACTATCGGCCCGGGCAGGTGCAGTACCCGTTCGACAAGCAGATCGTCCGCGACTGGGCCATCAGCACCGGCTGGGATCGCACCGCACCGGGGCCGGCGCTGCCCCCGGAGATCGTGGCCGCGACCCGGGACCGGTATGTCGAGGTGTACGAGCGGATCACCGGGCTGCCCTGGGTCTGAGGGATTTGCTGGCCCTGATCGCCCAACACCCGGGCCGACACGGCAAGATGGGTGAGTGCACGCGGTAACCATTCCCCGTCCCGGCGGCGCCGAGGTGTTGACCTGGACCGAGGTACCCGATCCTGAACCTGGACCCGGCGAGGTCCTCATCGACGTAGCGGCGAGCGGCGTGAACCGGGCGGACCTGCTGCAACGCGCCGGCTTCTACCCACCGCCGCCGGGTGCGTCGCCCTACCCGGGGCTGGAGTGCTCCGGCGTCGTCATCGGTCTCGGGCCCGGGGCGACCGGGTGGAGCGTCGGCGACGAGGTGTGCGCCCTGCTCGCCGGCGGCGGGTACGCACAGCTGGTCGCGGCTCCGGCCGTGCTGTGCCTGCCGGTACCGGCCGGGGTCAGCCTGGTCGACGCCGCGGGTCTGCCCGAGGCCGCCTGCACGGTGTGGTCGAACGTGTTCATGGACGCCCACCTCAGCCCGCTGGACTCGTGCCTGATCCATGGCGGCGGCAGCGGCGTCGGTACGTTAGCCATCCAGCTCGCCTCGGCCCACGGCGCCCGGGTCCTCACCACCGCCCGGCCGACCAAACACGCCGCGGTGCGCGAACTCGGGGCCGACGTCGTCATCGACTACCTGTCCGAGGACTTCGTCACGGCCGTCCAGACGGCCACCCACGGCCACGGTGCCGATGTGATCCTCGACCTGATGGGCGCCTCCTACCTGGAGCGCAACATTTCGGCCCTCGCCGTGAACGGGCACCTGGCCATCATCGGCATGCAGGGCGGCCGTAAGGCCGAGCTGGACATCGGTGCGCTGATGGCCAAGCGGGGAACGGTCAGCTCCACCTCGTTGCGGGCCCGTCCGGTCGAGGAGAAGGCGGCGATCGTGTCTGCCGTCCGGGAGCATGTCTGGCCGCTCCTCGAAGCCGATACGGTCCGGCCGGTCATCTACAAGCGCAAGCCCATGCCGGACGTGGCGGCCGCCCATCGGGTCATGGAGACCTCCGACCACATCGGCAAGATCCTCCTCCTCGCCCCCTGAGGGTTGTGCCCCTCGCGCTCGCCCGCTGCCGCCGCGCTCGCCCGCTGCCGCCGCGCTCGCTCGCTCGTTGGCACTCGCGCTGCCCCACGCTCGCCGCCGCCCCGCGCTCGCCCGTCGTCGCCCGCTCGTTGGCACTCGCGCTGCCCCACGCTCGCCGCCGCCCCGCGCTCGCGCTGCCCCGCGCTTGTCCGCCTCGCCCGTTAATAGGGGGCCCTTCCTATACCGGAAGCGTTAACAAGGTGCCCTTCCTTCCAGCGGGTCGGCGGGTCAGGGGGCCAGGAGGTGGTGCGGGCCGGGGCCCTGCTCGGCCAGGCTGTCGTCGGGGTTGGAGATGCGGCAGCTGCGCAGCGACAGGCAGCCGCAGCCGATGCAGCTCGTCAGCCGGTCGCGGAGTCGCTCGAGCAGGCTGATCTGCTCGTTCAGGCGCGCCCGCCAGAGGGCGGACAGTCGCGCCCAGTCGGCCTTGGTCGGCGTCCGCCCGCCGGGCAGAGTGGCCAGCGCGTCGGCCACCTCGTCGAGGGAGAGTCCGACCCGTTGGGCGATCCGGATGAAGGCCACCCGGCGCAGCTCAGCCCGACCGTACCGGCGCTGATTGCCCCCGCTGCGGCTTGACCGGATCAGGCCCCGGGACTCGTAGAACCGTAACGCCGACGGGGCGACCCCGCTGCGCGCGCTCAGCTCACCGATGCTCAGTGAGTTCATGCGAATCCCTTGAGCTCAAGTTAACTTCATGTTGCACGATCGTATCGTGATCCTCGATGAGTTGTTGTCCCGCTTCACCGGCGACGAGAAGCACGAGCCGAGCGCCCTTCCACGCTGGACGTCCTCTGGGTTCTATACGACCGGGTCCTGCGAGTGACCCCGCAGACTGTGACGGCCGACGACCGGGACCGGTTCCTGCTGTCCAAGGGCCACGGTCCGGCCGCCTACTATGCCGTCCTCGCCGCGAAGGGCTTCATCCCGCCCGAATGGCTGGACGACGTGGCCAGCTGGGACAACCCGCTCGGCCACCATCCGGACCGGCTGCGGGTACCGGGGGTGGAGATCTCCTCCGGCTCGCTCGGCCACGGGCTGCCGCTCGCCGTCGGGTCGGCCCTCGGCCTGCGGGCCCAGGGACTGACGACCCCGCGGGTCTACGTGCTGGTCGGCGACGCCGAACTCGACGAGGGCTCCAACCACGAGGCGATCGCCTATGCCGGCGCGATCGGGCTGGCCAGCCTGACCGTGGTCGTGATCGACAACGAATCGGCCACCCACGGCTGGCCGGGCGGTATCGCATCCCGGTTCACCGTCAACGGATGGTCATCGTCGGATGTGGACGGACGTGACCACGAAGCCATCGCGGCGCCCTGCTGGCCCACGAACCGGACCGCCCCCACGTGGTTGTCGCCCACATCGAAGGGAAGGCGGGATGATGCGCCATGCGTTCTACGCGATCACGGCTCGCTGCTGGACGAAGATCCGCGCACCGCCCTGGTACTGGCCGACATCTCGGCCGCGGGGTTCGCGTGCACATCCAGCGCCATCCGGACCGGGTCCTCAACGTCGGCATCCGGGAACAGTTGATGGTCAGCGTCGCCGGCGGGCTGGCGCTGACCGGACTGCGGCCGATCGCCCACTCGTACACGCCGTTCCTGGTCGAGCGCGCCTGGGAGCAGATGAAGCTCGACCTCGGTCACCAGGGTGTCGGTGCGATCCTGGTCAGCGTCGGCGCCTCCTACGACGCGTCGACCGCCGGGCGGACCCACCATGGCCCGGGGATGTGGCGCTGCTGGACACGCTGGACGGCTGGACTGTCCAGGTGCCCGGACACGCGTGACGAGGTCGAGCCGATGCTGCGGGTAGCCGCGCGTCATGACCGGCCGGTCTATGTGCGGCTGGCCGAGGACCACAACGAACGTCCACACGCGACACACGGGCGGCTCGCCCTGATCCGGCCGGGCCAGCGGGGCCTGGTCGTGGCGGTCGGGCCGATGCTCGCCCCGACGCTGGCCGCGACCGAAGGACTGGACCTGGCTGTGGCCTACAGCAACACCCCCCGGCCCTGGGACGCCGAAGGCACCCGGGAACTCGTCTGGCCCCTGACGACGCCGCCACTGGTGGTGCTGGTCGAGCCGTACCTGGCCGGCACCTCGGCCCATGTGGTGTCCAGTGCCCTGACCGATGTACCGCACCGGCTGCTCAGCCTGGGCGTGACCCGGACCGACTCGCACCGCTACGGCGAACGCGCCGACCATCAGCGTCTGCATGGCCTCGACCCGGCCGGTCTGCGCGCCTCGATCACCAAGGCACTGCCCGGATGACCCGCGTCAACGACGGTGAGGGCGCACGGACATCAAGACGGCGGGAGCGGCGGCCTTGAGCCCGACGGACCTACGCCATTAAAGAATCAGGTGTCCGGGGGCGGAATGACCGCGGGCGCCGGAATGGGCTGCCCGAAGATGGTGGCCACCAGATCGGTCAGCACGTGGACGCCGCGCTCGATGGTGTCGCCGCCGGGATTCTGGTGGTACATGGCGGCGACCACGTAGCGCTGGTTGGGGCCGGCGAACCCCACGGTGGCGGTGATCCAGTGCTGCTTGCCGGCGTCCATCTCCTGGGACCAGCCGTCCTTGACCCCGGGCTGCAGGGTGCTTCCCGCGGCCCAGACGCCCCAGTGCTGGATGTCGCCGACCGTGCGCATCTGGCCCAGGATGTAGGCCCGATCGGTCGCGTCCAGCTTCTCCAGAACGTACGTCATCAGGGCGGCCAGGTCCTTGGGCGTGCACTTGACGAACCCCCAGCGACTCGGGAAGCCGCTCACATAGCCCGCGGTCGCCATGCCGTACCGGGTCTTCCACCGGCTCATCCATCGTGTCGGACTTGCCCGGCGTACGGTCCCACAGTGAGTCGGCGGCGTCGTTGTCCGACACGTGCAGCATCGCGTCGATCTGGCCGTTCGCCTTGGCGTCCAAGTGTGATCTGGCCCGCCCGGGCCTGCTCGAGCAGCGCCACCGAGAACGCCAGCTTGGGAGTCGAGCCCGCCCAGATCCGGTAGTCCGGCTCGCCGCGCCGTCCAGACCGCCCCGGTGACCCGGTCCTTCACCTCGATCCCGACGTGACCGTTGTTCATCTTCTTGACGGTGGCGGCGGTCGCCGCGAACCGGACGTCCTGGTCGCATCCCCACGACTGCAGGCCGGCCGGGTCCGCGGTCGGGCGGCCGGGCCGGAGCTCGAGCCGTCGGCTGGCTCGGCTCGCCCTCGAAGCGGACGGCGGCAGCGGCGCCAGGAGTGTCCGAGCCGGACGGTCCACGGTCGACCAAGCCGGCCCAGCACCACTGCGGTACCGCACCGACGAGCACGGACGGCCGCACGAGATCAGCGGGCGGTACCGGCGGCGCATGGATCACTTCGTGGGTAGCCGGCGGAACCGCTCCCGGAGCAGGATCCAGATCGCCTCGACCCCGTCCCGCCAGGTGATCTTCTTGCCCTCCTCCCGGGTACGGGCACGGTAGGAGATCGGCACCTCGTACGGGCGGAGCCTGCGGCGCAGCAGCTTGCCGGTGACCTCGGCCTCCATGCCGAACCCGTGCGACTGGACGTGCAGGCTCCGGTACAGCGGGACCGGCATCAGCTTGAAGCAGGTCTCCAGATCGGAGATATACGAGTTGTAGATCATGTTGGCGGCCGTCGTGACGCCCTTGTTGCCCATGACGTACCAGAACGAGTACGCGCTGTGGCTGCCGAACGTCCGGCTGCCGTAGACGATCTCGGCCCGGCCGTCGAGCACCGGCTCGAGCAGCCGCGGGATGTCCTGCGGGTCGTACTCGAGGTCCGCGTCGAGGATCACCATGTAGTCGCCGGTGGCGCTGGGCCGCGGCCGTCCGGATGGCCGCGCCCTTGCCCTGGTTGCGCTGTGCACGATCAGCCGCATCCGCGGTCGTCGAAGCCGGCGAGGATCTCCGCGGTGCGGTCCTTGCTGCCGTCGTCGACGACGATCAGCTCGATCTCGCACGGGTACGCCACGTCGAGGGCCTGCTTCACCGCGGTGGCGATCAGCGCCTGCTCGTTGTACACCGGCATCAGGATGGACAGCTTCACGATCTGCTCCAAGTGCCTGCCAGCGGACGCGGCGCATGCGCCCCCGGGGTGTCTGGCAGAGTGTACGGCGTGGGCAAGGTAACCGGGGATTCGCGTTTGCAGGACCAGGTGCTGGAAGACCTCTCCGACGCTCGGCGGTACCGCCGCTGGCTGGCTGATCTCGCTCGACCATATCTAGGCGAACACCCCATTGAGATCGGATCGGGCAATGGCGACTATGCCCTGGAATGGGTAGACCGGTTGCACCACTTTCACCGTCACCGAGGGCGAGGACCCGGAGCGCTACCGGGCGCTGGCCGAACGCTTCGACCGGGCACCCCGTGATCCGGACATGCCGCTTGCTGCTGGCGACGGCTCGACTGCCTCCATCGCGTTCGCCGACACATTCCGCCGCTGTCTCGTTCAATGTTTTCGAGCACATTCCGGATGATGTGGGCGCTCTAGCAGCCTGGCGACGTCGTCGAGCCGGGTGGCGCGGTTGTGCTGGTCGTGCCGGCGTTCCCGTCGGCGATGTCCCGATTCGACCTGGCCGGTCGGCCACCAGCGGCGCTACACCAGGGCGAGCCTCGGCGGCGCGCTGACCACTGCCGGGCTCACGGTCGAGCAGTTACGCTACATCAACCCGGTCGGGCTGCTGAGCTGGTACGTCGCCGCCAAGGCCTGCGATGTCCCCGCGCAACGGCCCGCTGCTGCGCCTCTACGACCGGCTGGCTGTCCCGGTCGCCCGATTCGCCGACCGCTACGGCAGCCCCTTCGGCCAGTCTGTCTTCACGGTCGCCCGGGTTCCCGACTGACCGTTCGCGCCGGCGCCTATCGGCGATGTCCGACTTGTCCGACGGGACAGGATGGGCCCCGACCCAGCCCCCGCTCGCCCGGCTTTTCGAAATATCCGGCACGGCACCGGCGCCGACCGTTGGGTGGTCGGTCAGGGCCGGGTCAGCTGAGCACGGCGAGGTC
The DNA here is from genome assembly GCA_963803345.1 of uncultured Actinomycetota bacterium. Classification (GTDB taxonomy): domain Bacteria; phylum Actinomycetota; class Actinomycetes; order Mycobacteriales; family Micromonosporaceae; genus CAWDLX01. Next base: position 182,710 of record CAWDLX010000013.1, on the reverse strand, counting down.
GCTGTCGAGCAGGTTGGACGGCACCTGGCCGTCCATGCGAGCTCGCGCAGGTACCACGTCTGCTGCGGCGATGCGGCGGTGTTGAACGTCCAGGTGCCGCGCGGGCTGTTGATCTGCCCGAGGATGCCCATGGCGTCGTTCAGCTTGTCCGGGTCGGCGTCGCCCTCGACCACCCGCAGCGCCCGGTCGAGCAGTCCGGCGGTGTCGTAGGCCGCCGCTGCCGCCGAACTGGGCGGCACCCCGTGAGTGTTGTGGTAGCTGGCGACGAATCGCTCGTTGTCGGGATTCTCGAGGTCCGGCGCGTAGAACATGGCCGTGTACACCCCGGTCGGGAGCGGCGAGAGCTTGCTGAGGTCGATCGACTCGGTCAGGGAGCCGGGGCCGACCAGGCTGATCTCGGTCCCGGCCGCCCGGTAGGCGGCGAGCACGGCCACGGCCGAGTCGCCGTTGTGGGCGGCGAAGATCACGTCGGGATTCGCATCGAGGGCGTCGTTGAGGCGTCCGACGACTCCGCCCGCGCCCTCGGAGACGTCGACGATGGAGCCCTTCAGCGCGGTGAACTGGCTCTGGAACCCGCCGGATTCGACCTTGGCCGAGGGCGTTCCGTCGCTGAGCACGTAGGCCCGGCTGCCTTTGGCACGGGCGAAGGTGGCGGCCGCCCGGCCGGCCTCACCCTCGACCGAGGACGCCTGCCAGACGAACTCGGTGGCGCCCAGGCTGGCCGGAGCCGCGTTCGCGCTCAGTACGGGGATCTTCGCCTTCGCCGCTTCCGGCACGATCGCGGCCAGGGCGAGCGGGTTGGCCACACCGGCCACCGCGAGCACCTTGTCGGCGAACAGTCCCTTGACGGCCCGGGTGGCGTCGTTCACGTTCGCGCCCTCGTCGACCACCTTCACGTCGACGGCGTACAGCCCGAGCAGGCGGTCGTGCTCGCTCAGGTAGAGCTGGAAGCCCTTGGTGATCTCGTCGCCGACCTTGGCATAGGCGCCGACGGCCGGGGCGACCAGACCGACCGTGATGCGTTTGCCGTTGGGTAGCGCCATGCCGGGGCCGTCGGCGGTATTGGCCGTGCAGGCCGCGCCAGCTCCGGTAACACCCGCGGCGGCGAGTGCGCCGATCAGCCGCAGAACCTGGCGCCGGTCCATTGTGGACACATTTCCTCCCCAGCACGGACACGGTCCGTCACCGGTCCCACGGGGGTTTTACCGCCGTGCGCCCCGGACGCGTCAACGTGGGTACCCGGGCCGGCTGATCTCCATCGACCGCGCCGACCACGGCCGGCCAGGCCGCCGATTGCGGATCAATCACCGCGAAGTGGTCAACCCCCGCCAGGATCTCCAGACGCACGGATGACTCGTAGCCGGCGGCGTAGTGTTGTGAGAACGACACCGGTACGTGGAGATCACGGTCGCCGTGAACCAGCGTCACGGGTACCGGCACGGGCCGGCGGGCCATCGGGTCAGCGGCGGCGTAGCGCTCCGGCACGGCGTGGGGTCCGCCGTCGAGCAGGTCGGCCACCGCTCCGCCATCGAGGTCAAGATCGTAGGCGGCTCGCAGGTCGGCGACCGGGGCGAGCGCGACCACCGCCGACACGGCGACCTCACCCGCCACCCAGAGGGCCAGCTGCCCGCCAGCCGAATGCCCGGCTACCACGACCCGGTCACCACCCGACTCGGACAGCAGGGTGGCGACCGCGACCCGCACGTCATCGAACGTGGTCGGCCAGCCGCCGCCGGTACGGCCGGTACGGCGGTACTCCGGGGTGGCCACCGTCCAGCCGAGGTCGGCGAACGCCTCGGCCAGGGGGGCGACGTGGGCCCGGTCATAGCCCGAGCGCCAGAAGCCGCCGTGCAGGAAGATCAGCAGATCGTCGGGTTTCCCGGCCGGGTGTGCGGGCATTGCCGGTGCGAGCCAGACATCGATGACCTGCTCGGAGTTCGGGCCATAGGACAGCATGCGGTCGGGAGGTCGGGCGGAGCGGGTCAGTACGGAGCGGGAGTCGGACGCCACGGCGCCGACGCTATCGTGAGGTGATCAGACCTCCTAGACACAGAGTGAGGGTTGAGCATGACCGAGACACCGCACCCGAGCGGCGACGGGACCCAGCGGACCGTCGTGGTGGTCGGTCCGGACGGGCGACCGGTGGGCACACTCGAGGTTGACGCGACCCAGGCGGACGGCAGCCGGTCCGAAGAGGACCCGTCGAACCTGATCGAGCAGCCGGCCAAGGTGATGCGGATCGGCAGCATGATCAAGCAGCTCTTGGACGAGGTGAAGTCCGCCCCGCTCGACGAGAAGGCCCGCCAGCGGCTCACCGAGATCCACCGGCGTTCGATCGTCGAGCTGGAGAGCGGCCTCGCACCCGAACTGGTGGAGGAGCTCGACCGGCTCTCCCTGCCGTTCGAGGAGGGTGCCACTCCCAGTGACGCGGAGCTGCGGATGGCCCAGGCTCAGCTGGTCGGCTGGCTCGAGGGCCTCTTCCACGGCATCCAGGCCACCCTGGTGGCTCAGCAGATGGCGGCCCGCATGCAGCTCGAGCAGATGCGGGGCCGGCCCGCACTCCCGGTCGGCCCGTCGTCCGGCATGCCCGGCATGATGCCGCCCGGCGGCCACCCGAGCGCACCCGGCCAGCCCGGCGAAGGCGAGACCGGCCGCACCGGCCAGTACCTCTGACCCCACCCCGCCCCCGCCCGCCCCGCCCCGCCCGCCCGCGCCCCGTCCGCGCTGGCCCGCGCCCCGTCCGCGCTCGCCCGCGCCCCGTTACGCTGGCCCGCGCCCCGTTAAGAAGGGCACCTTCCTATACCGCAAGCGTTAACAAGGTGCCCTTCCTTCGCCGGAGCATCACGTGGAGAGCATGCGCTCGAGCCAGGTGGCCACACCGTCGTCGTCATTGCTGGCGGTCACCTCGTCGGCGAGGGCGAGGATCTCGGGGTGGGCGTTCGCCACGGCTACTCGGCGCCAACGGGCCCAGCAGAACATCGGAACGTCGTTGGGCATGTCGCCGAACACGAGTACCTCGTCCGGCCCCGCACCGACAGTGGTGGCGACGACGGCCAGACCCGACGCCTTGTCCACGCCCGGGGCGGTCAGTTCGACGTAGCCCAGTCCAGCCTGCGTGAGCGTGGCCAGGTGAGTCGGGATCAGCTCGCGGCCGATGGCGAGCAGCTCGTCGGCGTCGAGGTGCTCGGCGTGGGCGAATGCCTTGAAGACGTCGCCGGACAAGGCCGTCGCGCGGTCGTAGGGGATCCACTCGGGATAGGGCCAGACGACGTCGTGGTCGCCCCACAGGGGGGTACGGGGCGCCTCGCCCGCCTCGACAAGCACGCTGAGATGCCCGACCTCGGCTTCGAGAATGGCCAGTGCGGCGGCGACATCGGCGCCAGCGATCCGGGCGCGGTGCAGCACCCGCGGCTCGTCAAGCTCGGGTCGCTGGTCGACGACGTAAGCGCCCTGGGCCAGGACGAGGAAGTCGGCCTCGGGCATGTCCCGGCGGCAGAGTTCGATGAGGCGCGGGCCGCGGCCGGTGACGCCGACCACGGTCATGCCGGCCTCCCGGACCTTGCGCAGCACCGTGATCGAGCGGTCGGAGACGGTCTCGTCACCGCGCACGAGGGTGCCGTCGAGATCGGTGGCCACGATCGCCGGGAAATCGGGCATGGGTGCCCTCCTGTGCCGTACCGCGCCCCCGGCAACAGGTTCGGCCGGGTGGCGGGTCAGCAACGATACCCGCCGCCCGCCAACCCGGCCATGCCGTTGAGGTAGACCTCGTGCTAACGAGGCTCGAGCAGGTCACGTCCCCCGACGTAGGGCTGCAACGCCTTCGGGACGGCCACCGAACCGTCCGGCTGCTGATGGTTCTCGAGAATCGTCACGAGCCAGCGCGTGGTGGCCAGCGTGCCGTTCAGGGTGGCCGCGACCTGCGGCTTGCCCGCATCGTCGCGATAGCGCACCCCGAGCCGGCGGGCCTGGAATGTGGTGCAGTTCGACGTGGAGGTCAGCTCGAGGTACCGGCCCTGCGAGGGCAGCCACGCCTCGCAGTCGAACTTACGGGCGGCCGAGGTTCCCAGATCGCCGGCGGCCACGTCGATCACCCGGTACGGAAGCTCGACCTTGGCGAGCATCTCCTCCTGCCAGGCCAGCAACCGCAGGTGTTCGTCCTGCGCCTGCTCCGGTCGGCAGTACGAGAACATCTCGACCTTGTCGAACTGATGCACCCGGATGATGCCCCGTACGTCGCGGCCGTGCGACCCGGCCTCCCGCCGGAAGCACGACGACCAGCCGGCATAGCGCCGCGGCTGGCCGACCGGAAGGTCGAGGATCTCGTTGCTGTGATACGCCGCCAGGGCCACCTCCGAGGTGCCGACCAGGTAGAGGTCGTCCGCCTCCAGCCGGTACACCTCGCTGGCGTGGGCGCCCAGATAGCCGGTGCCTTCCATCGACTCCGGCTTGACCAGCACCGGGGTGACCACTGGGGTGAACCCGTTCTCCACGGCCAGCTGCATAGCCAGCTGGAGCATGCCGAGCTGCAGGAGGGCGCCGACGCCGGTCAGGAAGTAGAACCGGCTGCCCGACACTTTGGCGCCCCGCTCGGCGTCGATCGCGCCGAGCAGCTCGCCCAGCTCCAGGTGGTCGCGCGGATTCTCGATCTCGGGTCGGGTCCCGACCTCCCGGAGCACGACATAGTCGTCCTCGCCGCCGGCGGGAACATCCGCCCCGACCAGGTTCGACACGGCGAACTGGGCGCGCCGGAACGTCGCCTCGGCCCCGCCGGCCGCTGCCTCGGCCGTCTTCACCCGGGCCGCGAGCCCCTTGGTACGGGCCAGAAGCTCATCGCGCTCGGCGCCCGTGGCCGTACGTACCTGGCCCGAAAGCTGCTTCTGCTCGGAGCGCAGCGATTCGAACGTCTGCAGGGCCGCCCGGCGCTCCTCGTCCGCGCGCAGGAGATCGTCGACGACGGCCTCCGACTCGCCCCGGGCGCGCTGGCTGGCCCGGACGGTGTCCGGGTCATCACGCAGCAGTCGCAGGTCGATCACAGTCGACGAGCCTACCGGTCGGGCCGGGCGGTCCTCACCCGGATATGGGACCGGCGGTCATCGTGGGAACTGCTCTCCCCGGAAGAGGGCAACGTCGATCGGTTCGGCCGGCGAGACGGTGAGGCCGTTCACCGTTCCCCGCTGGTACGGGTACGGCGGTGGCACGTCGCCGGACGCGTCCTGAATGGACGGTGCCGGGGTGGCCGGTGGCGGCATCGGTGCCGGCGGCCCGGACACGGACGACCCCGCGCCTGGCTGGCCGGACCCGACGGACGCCCCCGGCTGGCCGGACCCGACGGACGCGCCCGGCGGCTCCGCCGGGGCGGGGGCGCCTGGATAGGCCGCGACGCCCGGATGGGCCGGCGCTCCCGGGTGCGGCGGGTACATTCCTCGGCGTGCGGCGGGTACATTCCCGTTGGGGGCGCCGCGGGCGCCCAGGCGGTTCCGGCGGCCGACCGGCGCAACGACGGCCCGGCCAGCCAGGTCGAGGCGACCAGCAGCGCCACCGCCAGGTAGGCGAAGTAGAGCCCGGCCGATTGCGTCGTGGTGATGCGGTCCCGCACTTCGACCGGCAACAGGCCCGCCCCCTCGGCCTGCCCGGCGGTCGACGGCATCCGGATGGTCAGGGCGATCAGCACCCCGATCAGCCCCACCCCGACGCCGCTGGAGATCACCCGCAGCCGCAGCGCCAGATACTGCCACGACACGGCGACGCCGACGACGGCCAGCAACCCGACCATCGCCAGCACGTAGACGGTACCGAGGCCGGCGACCGAGGCGGGTGAGACGTCGAACGTCATCGTGCTCACGGCGGCATCGTTGCCGCTGCCGCCGGAGCTGGAGGTGAGATCGACGACCTCCTTCTGCCAGCCGTAGGCGAGGGAGCCGACGAACGCCGCCGCCCCGAGCGCCCCGACGAGGACCGCGACGGACGTGGCTCCGCCGCGATCGGAGATCCCGAGCAGCCGCTCGACCCAGCCTCGCTGCGGGGCGATCGGGCGCAGCTCGTCCGGTGGCGGCGGATACCACCCCTGCTGACTCATGTGCACCATGCCTCCTCGTCCGCCCGCTCGCTCCGGTCCTCGGCCGCGCGCTCGCTCCGGTCCTCGGGCCTGGCGGCCCTGCGATCCTCACTCGCTGTCGGCTTGTGCCTCCTCGTCCGCGCGGCTCGTGCACCATGGTGCCATGCGGGTGGCGGCCGGGAGGTCCGCGAGTTTCAGCGCCGGCGCAGCCCCCGCTGATCGCGCAGTACCTGGCGGACGACGTTGCGGCCGGGTATGCCGGTCACGCCGCCACCGCCGTGGGTGGCGCTGCCGGCCTGGTACAACCCCCGTACCGGGGTGCGCAGGTCGGCGTAGCCCGCCGCCGGGCGGCAGTGGAACATCTGCCCGACCGTCAGCTCGCCGTGGAAGATGTTTCCGCCCACCAGCCCGTACTCGGACTGCATCGTGTCCGGGCCGATGACCTGGCGGCCCGACGATCGAGTCGGTGAACCCGGGCGCGACCGCCTCCAGCCGGGCGGTGAGGCGGTCGGCGTACGCGTCCAGTTCGTCCGCGTGCGGATCGTCGACCCAGCCGTGCGGCACCCACTGGGTGAAGGCGCTGACGATGTGGTGGCCCTCCGGCGCCAGGGTCGGGTCGAGCACGCTCGGGATGCACATGTCGGCGAACGGCAGCTCGGCGGCCCGTCCAGCCACCGCGTCCTGGAACGCGGTCTCGATGTCGTCGAGCGACTCGGCCAGCACGATCGTGCCGCCGTACACCTCGGGGTCGGGCTCGGGATGGGCGGTGAACACGGGCAGCCGGTCGACCGCGATAGTTCACCTTGACCGTGCCCGACCGGCTCCGCCACGCCTCGATGTCGGCCACGAAGTCGGCTGGCAGCTGCTCCCGGCCGACCAGCTCGAGGAAGGAAGATCCGGGGGTGGGCGGTCGTGATCACCACGGGCGCCGAGATCTGGGTGCCGGCGGCGAGCGTGACCCCGCGCACCCGCCCATTGCCGATCTCGACCCGGACCACGCCGGCCCCGGTACGGATCTCGGCCCCGAACTGTCGGGCCGCGCCGGCGATCGCCTGGGTCACCCCGCCCATGCCGCCGCGCGGGAAGCCCCACGTCGTCTCACCGATGTGGTGATGCAGGGCGACGTACGCCGTACCCGGGCTGCGCGGTCCGGCCCAGGTACCGATGACTCCGGAGACGCTGAGGACCCCGCGCAGGGCGTCGGAGGAGAACCGGTCCTCGAGCAGGTCGGCCAGGCAGGTGGTGAAAAGCTTGGTCAGGTCGTACGCCGTACGCACGTCGACCTTGCGCCCGGTCCGCAGCAGGCCGGCCTGGCTGACCAGATCGGCCGGCCGGTGCGAGCCCACCCGGGGCGGGATGGTCGACAGCAGCGGACCGACCAGTGCGCCGAGCCCGCCGAGCCAGGCGTTCCACCGCTCGTAGGCCCCGGCATCGGCCGGCGCGAACGCCGCGATCTGCTCGCGTCGCAGCCGCGGATCGTCGGACAGGTGCAGCGCCCGGCCGTCTCGGCGCGGAGCGAAGTAGGGACCCTGCGGATACACGTGGTACCCGTGCGCCGTCAGGTCGAGGTCACGGACCATGTCGGGCGGGAACAGACTCACCACATAGGACAGTGAGGTCACCCGGTAGTCCGGCCCGAACGGCTGCTCGGTCACGGCTGCTCCGCCGACGACATCGCGCCGCTCGAGGACGACCACCCGGCGTCCGGCCCGGGCCAGGTAGGCGGCGGCAACCAGTCCATTGTGGCCACCACCGATGATGACCGCGTCGTAGCTGGATGTCATGCGCGAACGATCCTCACGTTGAACGCGACAGTTCCCTGGGTCTGCGCCAGCGCCAGCCACAGCAGCATGTAGGTCTCCATGCCCCGCGCGCCGGAGATCCCACCGATGTCCAGAATGGACTTCCAACCGAACGACCGGAGCAGGTCGGCGACTGTCGCCTTGGCCTCGGCATCGTCCCCGGCGACGAACATCGTGTGCTCCTCGCCAGCCGACCGGGATGGGTCATCACCTCGGCGTTGACCGTGTTGAGCGCCTTGACCACCCGGGCCTCGGGGAAGGAGCGCTGGATCTGCTCGCCCAGGCTGTCCGTGTTGACCACCGACAGCGACGGCACTGCGTCCACCGCGTCGAGCGGGTTGGCCACGTCGATGAGTACCTTGCCGTGCAGGTTGCGCTCCCCGGCGAGCTTGAGCGCGGCGATCGACGCGGCTCCGGAGGTCGCGTTCACCACCAGAGCCCCGAACGTGGCCGCCTCGGCGAACGTACCCAGCCGCCCGCGGGCCGGCCCGACCCGGGCCAGCCATTGGCGCGGTCCTTCGGCGGCCGGATCACGGGTGCCGAGCGCCACCGATGACCCACCTCGACCAGCCGGGTGGCCAACGACCGGCCGACCACGCCGGTGCCCAGAACGCCGATGTTCATCGCGCCCAGTGTGGCAGCACCGACTGCCCCGCAAGGATGGGTCCCGTCGCGGCGGACCGCCGGTTCGACTAGCGTCACGTTCATGGCTATCCGCATTGCAACCGCCCGCTGGGAGGGCACGCTCACCGAGGGCTCGGGCACCATGCGCACGGGCAAGGGTGGGTTGGAGGCGCCGTTCTCGTTCGCGTCGCGCTTCCAGGAGGGAGAGGGGTCCAACCCTGAAGAGCTCATCGGAGCGGCCCACGCCGGCTGCTTCTCGATGGCGCTGTCGAAGGGACTCCAGGACGCCGGTTTCGCACCCACGTCGGTCGACACGACCGCGAGCGTGCACCTCGAGTCGGTCGACGGCAAGCAGACCATCACCAGCATCGATCTCGACACCCGGGTCAGCGCACCGGGGATCGATGAGTCCACCTTCGCCAAGGTCGCCGAGGCGACCAAGCAGAACTGCCCGATTTCGCGCTTGTTGGCACCTGGTACACAGATCAACCTGACTGCGGCACTGGTCTGAACCCACGCGTGGGGCGCCGCCTACCGGGTGGCGCCCCCGCGCGGTGTTGCCGGACGGCCCACAATGGGCTGATGCCGGTCGAGATGAGCCGGGACCGCTTCTCCGAACTCGTATCGGACGCGCTCGACGAGGTCCCGGAGGAGCTGCTTGCGCTGATGGACAACGTGGTCGTCCTGGTTGAAGACGATCCGGAGGGCGACGACCCCACCCTGCTCGGGCTGTACGAGGGCCACGCGCTCACTGATCGTGGCTGGGACTACGGCGCCGTCCTGCCCGACCGGATAACGATCTTCCGCAACCCAACTCTGCGCGTCTGCGAGTCCGAGGATGACGTCGTCGACGAAGTCGTGACGACGGTCGTGCACGAGATCGCCCACCATTTCGGCATCGGCGACGCCCGGCTCCACGAGCTGGGCTGGTCCTGACCGTGTGGCGACCGGCTCAGGCGATCTCGCCGGCCCGCAGGCGGGCCAGCCACGTCCCAGACTGCCGGAAGTCCTCGTCCGACGTTCCGGGCGGGGCACTGGCCTGCGGCCTCGCACCCCGCCGGCGCTCCACCACCGCCCGGGGGTAGGAGCCCAGGAAGCGCACGTCAGCGCAGACCCGGTGCAGGCCCTGCAGCGCCTCACCCACGCGCACCTCGGCCACGTGTCCCTCGCAGTCGAGGAAGAAGGCGTAACGGCCGAGCCGTTCGCCGGTCGGGCGGGACTCGATGCGGGTCAGGTTCACCCCGCGTACGGCCAACTCGGTGAGCACGGCCAGCAGCGCCCCGACCCGGTCATGGGCGATGTAGACGGCCAGCGAGGTGAGGTCATCGCCCGTGGGCGGCGGTACCGGACCCGGGCGGGAGACGACCGCGAACCGGGTCATCGCGTCGGGCCGGTCGGCGATGTCCTTGGCGATGACGGTCAGCCCGTGCCCGTCGGCCCCGACCGGAGCGCAGATCGCCGCGTCGTACTGGCCGGCCGCGGCGGCCGCGGCGGCGGCTCCATTGGAGAGCACGTCGATGACAGTGGCGTCCGGGGCGTGCAGACGCAGCCAGCCACGGCACTGGGTGGACGCCTGCGGGTGGGCGGCGATCGAGCCGACAGATTCCAGCGCTACGCCGGCCGGAACGGCCAGGACGAAGTTGACCGGCAGCACGACCTCGCGGGTGATCACGAGCGGTGTTCCAGCGGTGAGCTCGTCGAGGGTCACCCCCACCTGCCCGCCGATGGAGTTTTCCAGCGGTACCACCGCGGCGTCGGCCTCACCGGAGCGCACGGCGTCAAGTGCCTCGGGCACGCTCGGCATCGGCGTCGCCGGCGCCGTGGCAGCCGCCCGCAGGGAGCGCACCGCCTGCTCGGCAAACGTGCCTTCCGGACCAAGGTAGACAAAACGGGTAGGCGGGACGCCAGGCATGCCGCCAGCCTACGACCGTTCAGGTGGTGGCGATGCGATGACCGGCCGCGCTGAGGGCCGCCAGGGCCTCGCCCAACCGCACGTTGGGCACCAGCACGTAGTCGGTGTCATGGGTCGAGAAGGCGAAGATATTCACCCGCGCCTGGGCCAGTGGATTGGCCAGCGCCGCGAGGATCCCGGTCAGGGCGAGATTCACCGGTCCGTTGACCCGCAGGCAGCGCCAGGGCGTGTTGACGACGCCCTCGGTCGGGGCATGGTCGGCCGTACAGATGATCGAGATCTCCGTTGGCGTCCAGGTGACCGACACGACGCCGCCCGCCTTGCCCAGGTCCGGCGGCAGGTCGGCGCCGGGCTCGAGCCGGCACACCGCATATTCGTCCGGCAACAGGACGAGATCCAACACGAGACGAGGCTAGGTCACCGGCGGACGCGTCCGAGCCTCAGCCCGCCTATTGAGACGCAAGCGCGACATAGATCACCTGGTGACGGGGGCAAAGTAGGTGATCGACCCCACCACCGTCGTTGCGTCCCGCAATGGCGCGGACACCGCGTCGACGGTACGCGGCACCCCGTGGATGTCGGCCACGCGGAGCAGCCCCCGGGCCAGGCCGCCCGACGCGACGGCCAGTAGTGGTGGGATCTTGTCCGCCTCCCAGCCGGGGAGTTCGCCGGAGACGGCGTTGAAGTCGAGCAACCGGAGCACCCCGTCAACCAGGCGCCGACCGACCGCGTCGGCCGGGTCCATGCCGAACAGAGCGTGGCAGCCCGGCGATGCGGCCACCACCACACCCGAGGCGTCGATCACCAGGCACGGTTCGCTGGCCGATGCCACCGCGAACCCCCACCGGTGCAGAGAACCTTCGAAGCCACCCGGGCGGGTAGCGCCCAGGTCCGCGACTTCGGAGAGCGACAGTTCGACGTGGGGCACAAACGCTCCTCTCCGTCGTCATCGGCCGATGCACGCGCCGATGCAGCTGCCTCTGACGCTAACGGACGGGTCAACGTCTGTCAGCCGGCACGACGGCCCTTCTGCCGATCCAACCGGTCACGACCCGAGATACTGCCCGACCGTGGCACTGTCAACCCGCTCGGCCAGCTCGACCAGGCGATCGATGGTCGGCTTGCCGACCCGGCTGCCGTGGGCGCGCAGGGCCTGCCCGATGTCCCGGTACGAGGTCACCACGCAGCCGTCCGGCGGCCGTCCATAGTAGACAATCTGACCCGTTCCGAGGAACGCCACCACGGGTATCACGGGGATCCGGCGGCCGGCCATCCCGGTCATCTGCTGGGAGATGCGGGTCGCGTCGCGACGGGCCAGCGCCACGTAGGGGGGTCTTTGGCCGTCCACCTGGACGACATCTCCGGCCAGCTGGACCCGTGAGCGTCCGTGGTCGCAGACCGTCACCTGGAAGATGCCGCCCGGTCCGATGGCGAGGAAGTCCGGGTCCTCCGGGTGGTAGTCGACGATCCGCCACTCCGGGCCGAGCATCTCGACCCGGTGCGACCACCCGCTTGCGTCCACTGAGCACCCGGCGCCTGGCCCGTGCGGCCAGCTGCCGGGTGAACCACGAACCCGTCGGCGCGGTCGCCGCGAGCACCGGGTGCGCCGTCCCGGACACGCGGCCGCCCGGCGGGTGGGTCGGGGTCGGGCGGGTGTGGGAGGTCGGCTGGGCTGAGGGGTCACGATCACGTGAGTTCACAGCACACCTCCACGACGGGATATCCGCTTAGTTGTGGTCCACATACGGTAAGTGGTGCCTACGCGGCAGACGGGACTGAATGAACGCACGATCACGTGAATGGCATATGGCTTGGGTCATCCACGCCAGTCAGCGCAGAGCGAGCTGGCGGCCCAGCAGACCCCTGCCGCGCTCGCCGCTGATCGCCGTCGAGGGAGGCGGGCGTCAGCCAGTGCGGCCCGGTAGCGCTCGGCGAACGCGGCGATCGGCGCGTCCCACGTGCTGGCGTCAGGCCCGGTCGGCAGGTCCCATACCGGCACGAGCAGGCCATGGGCCCGGAACATGCCGGCGAACTCGGTGCCCTCGCCGAGCGGTAGGCCGCCGGCGGCCGACACCCGGGCCAGCGCGTCGAGGGCGGCATCCTCGTCGTCGGTGAGGACCCACCGCACGTGCGCCTTCTCCGGGAACCGGCACCAGTAGGCGGACTCAACAGCGGACAGGCGGACGGTCGGGAACACCGAGGCGTTGGCCCGCTCGAGCGACGCGATCACCTCGGGATCGGTCGACTCCTCGTCCAGCCAGAAGTCGAACCCGTCCTGCACGGTCACCTCCAGCGGGTCGGGCGCCAGCACGTCCTGCAGGCGTGGCCCGATGCCCGGCAGCGCCGGAACGCTGACCGACGCCCCGGCTCGGAGTCGAGCGCCAGCAGTAGAGCCAGCGCGATATCCCGGCTCACGTCGCCGCTCTGGGTGTTGCGCTGCAGGCCCGAAGAAGATCCGGCCGTCCGGCTTGGCCAGCGCCGGCCAGGCCAGCGGCAGCACCGTCGCCACGGTGATCTCCCGGTCGGGGTATCTGGCGGCGTACTCCCCGGCCAGGCGCACGGTGGCGGTCGCGGCCGGCACCAGCTCGCGCATCGCCACCCAGTCGCCCTCGCCGGACAGGCCCTGGAACGGTCGGGAGACGTAGATGTCCCGGACCTTCTTCTCGCGGTGTCTTGCCCCGGGCCGGTGCACGCCGTTTGCTCACGAACGGAGAGCCTAAGCCCTGCCCGGTACCGGTGGCCGTCAGCAACGCCGCGGACGGGAGCCGCGCTCCACCGTCGCGTCAGTCGCGCGCCCGCCACGTCGGCCCAGACGCAGCTGCCCGGGCCGTCCGCGGTCGACTCCCCAGCGCCGGGCCAGGGCGGCCACGATGGCCAGTCCGCGTCCGTCGACCGCGTCCGGGTCGGCGGCCCGACGGGTCGGCGTCAGGCTGGAACCACCGTCGGTGACACGCACGTGCACGAAGGCCTGACCGCCGGCCCGGTCGACCCGCCAGGCGAGGTGGATCACGCCGCCGGGCAGGGCCGCGGCGTGGCGCACCGCGTTGCCGAGCAGCTCGGCACTCACGGCCACCACGTCCGCGGCCAGACCGGGCGCGATGACATCGCGGATGTCGGCCAGCTCGGCGGCGAGACGCTGCCGGCCCATCCGGGCGCCGTGCGGATGGTGGGCCACGACGATGAGCGAGGACGGGTCGTCAGCCGCCCCCGGCCCCGTGCGGTCGCTCACCGCCATCGACACGCGTCATGCCTCCCCGAGCAGTGCTCGACGATCCGGCCCGTCCGCCCGCAGCAGTCGGACCTCGGCGACGGTGCCGCCACCGTCTCGAGGACGTAATGATACCCATCCCATTTGTCGCTCCACGAGCCGTCTGACGAGATACAGGCCGAGTCCGACCCCCGGACGCGCGTCCGCGGCTTGGTGCGGCGCCCGCCAGAACCTCTCGAAGGCGATTTCCGCCTGGCTGGGATCGATACCCACCCCGCGGTCGTGCACCTGGATGTACACGGTCTCGCTGTCGGCGCCGGCCTTGAGGTCGACACTGGGTGGCCCGTCCCGCCCGGTCTGCGGGGGCGTGGCCCGCACCGCGTTCGTGACGAGCTCAGCCACGACCGAGGTGAGCAGGCTCGGGTCACCGATGGCCATCGGCAGGCCCTCCGGCACCTGCAGCCGCAGCGCACCGCCGTAGGTCCATGGGAAGATCATGCGCAGTCCGGGCCAACGCCTCCACCGGATCGAACGGCACCGTGCGGACCAACCACCCGGCCTCGCTCTCACCGGTCGACGCGCGCAGCATCCGGTCGACCAGCCGGGCCAGTTCGTCAGCCCGGATCGTCAGCACCCGGGACGCCTCCCGCCGGTTCCCTTCGTCGAGCACGTCCCACCGGTCGGCCAGCATGCCGGCGTACCCCTTGATGACGGTGACCGGAGTGCGCAGCTCATGCCCGGCCACGGCGAGGAAGAGCGCCCGGTCCTCGGCATCGGCCACGCTCGCGAGTGAGGCGGTCTGCGGCGGGTGGAAGATGCTGCGGGCCGTCTTCGCGGTCAGGTCCACAATGGACATGACGGCCTCGAGGTCGTCCACCTCATAGGTGTCGAAGTAGAGGTGGAACGACCCCGATCGGCTCGTTGCCACGGCGGATGACGGCCGCGATGAGCGCTGACCAGCCCTTGGCGCAGCGGCCGCTCGGCCAGCTCGGGCGGGATCGAGTCAACGCGACGCAGAGCTGTGTCCGGTGGACGGTGGCGCCAGTCGGCGAGGTCCGGCGCGATCGGCTGGCCCAGTGAGGTGATCATCGCGCCGGTGGCCAGCACGATGCGGCCCACTGTTGTGGCGGAACTCGATGAAGGTCGCGGCCCTGGCCCCGGTGGCCTCCTGCGCCGTGGTGATCAGCGACTGCAGGGCCGGCAGTCCCGCCGACTCGGACGCCATGCTCGCGAGCGAACTGAGTGCCGCTCACCAGGCGACCGGTAGTCGATGGGCATGCGCCGAGTCTGCCTACCCCGGGCCGGTGAAGGCCAGAGCGGCGGTGCGATCAAGGGCCCAGCCGGGACAGGGTGTCCGCCGGGCCGGTCCGAGATGATCCCGTCCACCCCGAGTCCGAGCGACCAGGTCGACCTCGTCCGGGTCGTTCACGGTCCACACGAACACCGCGTGCCCTCGCTCGTGGGCCCGCTCGACCAGCTCCGGCCGGGCCTTGAGCACGGGCAGAGCCGGGGCCGAGAATCTGCGCCCCGAACGGGGGCCGACCGTCCCGGACTCCCGGCGTGGCCACCTCGAACAGGAACACCATCGGCAACCGCGGAGCCAGCGTACGCACCCGACGGACGCGCCAGCGGCGAGAACGACATCACGGTGACCCGGACCGGGTCGGCCGGATCGGCGACGGTCAGGCCGTGCCGCGCGAGCAGCGCGACCAACCGGTCCTCCACCTCGCTGCCGTACCGGGTCGGGTGCTTGGTCTCGATCAGCAGACGCAGCGGCCGGCCGGCGGCCCGCACGGTCGGTGAGCAGCCGGTCGAGGGTGAGCACCCCGGTCGGGGTGGTCTCGGGCGCGGCTGGGCCGGCCCGGTGCCACGACGCCGAAGTCGAGCCGCTCCAGCTCGTCCAGGGTGGCCCCGCTGACCCGGCCCCGGCCGTTGCTGGTCCGGTCGAGCCGGCCGTCGTGGATGCAGACCAGGTGCCCGTCGCGGGTCAGCCGGACGTCGCACTCGAGCCCGTCCGCGCCCTGCTCGATGGCCCGCAGGTAGGCGCTCGAGAGTGTGCTCCGGGCAGCTCGGCCGATGCGCCCCGGTGGGCGAAAACCAGTGGCCGCTCACAACACGAAGGCGGGCTGCCCGGCATCGCTGACCATCGGCCCGGCCGGCCGCCTCCCAGGCGAACATGCCGCCGCCGAGGTTGGCCACCCGGTCGAAACCCCTGGGCCATCAGGATACGCGACGACCTGAGCCGATCGGGAGCCGACCCGACACACGAACACGATGTCGCGGTCACGGGGCAACTCGTCGACCCGGCCGGGGATCTCCATCATGGGCACGTGGCGGGCCTGCGGCGCGTGCCCGGCCGCCCATTCGTCGCCATCCCGAACGTCGATCAGGAGCGCGTCGTCAGTCACCTCGGCGGGACTGACCTCGGGCAGACTTCGGCGGTCGGACACAAGGCCTGTATAGCAGGCGCGGCTCAGATGTTGTTCGTCCACCGCGGATGCTGGCGGATCCACGTGTCGAGCGTGTCGTCGCGCAGGGCCGCGAACAGAGGACTCGCCTCCCAGGTGGCGACGACCACCGACTGTCCGTTGAGGGTCTCGGTGGACGAAGGGATCTTGACACCGGTGAGCTCACCGGCGCCGATCCCGCGCAGCCCCAGGGTCACGTCGGCGAGCTGAATGGCTGCCGGTGTCGACCGTCATCGCCGAGCCCACCGACCGGATGAACTGGTCGAGCTTCACCGGATTGGTCAGCATGCCGGTGGACGCCGCGCGTTGCAGGATGGCCTTGAGAAACTGCTGCTGATGGCGCTGCCGGGTGAAGTCGCCGTCCGCGTACTGCTCCCGCTGGCGAAGGTAGTCGAGGACATCGGTCGAGTTCATCAGGCGGCATCCGACCGGGAAGAACTTCCTGGTGTGGATGGAGGTGGTGGGCACGTCCACGCACAAGTTCACCCCGTTGAGCAGGTCGACCGCCTGCTTGAGACCGTCGAAGCGGACCGCTGCCGCCCCGTCGAACCGGATCCCGGACAGATCGTTGAGCGTGCGTGAGAGCAGCTGCATCCCGGCTGAGCCGCCGTGACCAGCTTCGAACGCCGTGTTGATCTTCGCAACCGCCCCGCCGAACCGCCTGCCGGATCAGCCGGGATGTGTACGAGCAGATCACGCGGAATCGAGATGCAGGTAGATGTGGTCCAGGCCTTCGCGTATGTGGGCGATGATGATCGTGTCCGACCGTTGACCGGCCGTGGGACTCCAGGTCCGGTAGTCCGAGCCGATCAGCAGCAAGTTCAGCGGCCCGGACAGCGATCCCTGGCCGGCCGCCCGGGCACCCGGGGCGAGCAGGGTATCCCGGTTGAAGGCGCTCTCGTATCGCCGCACCAGCAGGAACCCGCCGACAGCGACCAGCCCGATCAGCAGCGTCAGGGCGATGCCAATGCCGACCAGGATCCGGGGTAACCGCCGCCGCCCGCGCCGGGCCGCCGCGCCGGGTGCCGACTCGTCGGTGGACACCGGCGATGCAGGCATGGGGCCGACTCTAGGCGCCGGGCAACGGCCGCCGGGGCTTTGTGCAAAGCCGGAGCGCTCGCCTCACGCCTGCTTCGGGGTGGTGTCGGCGGTGATCCAGTCGGGTGACCGCCGAGGAAGTCGAGATGTTGTCGTCGTGGATCGCCTTGAGCATCTTCATGCTCTCCGGCGAGAACGCCTCGTTGCCCTTGATCGTGCCGGGCGTTATCTTGCCGGCGTTCGTCTTGATCATCACGATGTGTTTGGTGTCGATGCCCTTGAGGGTGAACGATCCAGTCCAGGGTGGAGGTGTTGCCCAGGTCGAGGGTCAACAGGTTGCCGGCTGACTTCTGCAGCGCGGCCAGCTTGCTCGGGTCGGTCAGGGTACCGGCGGAGGCGAGCTTCTTCATGATCGCCATGAGCAACTGCTGCTGGTGACGCTGGCGTACGTAGTCACCGGTGTCGAAGTGACGCTGGCGGGAGTAGTCCAGGGCCGAGATGTAGTCGAAGTGCTGGCAGCCGACCTTGTAGACCTTCTGTTGGGCGAATGGCACCTCGTTCGTGTGGTACACGCCCTTGTTGTCGTAGTGGATCGACCGGGTCTCCACATCGACGCACAGATCGACGCCGCCCATCGCCTTGAGGACGTCGCGGAACCCGTCGAAGTTGATGATCGCGGCGCCGTTGAAGGTGAGTCCGCCCGGGACGAGCGCGTTGATGGTCTCATGGTCAGCGCGGCACCGCGCTCCCGGCCGGCGTGGTGTAGTCGCCCTGACCGTTCTTCTGGCAGCCGAACGCGAAGGCAGCGTTGATCTTGGTGAGCTCGCCGCGGAACCCCGTATCGGGATAGGCCGGGATCTGCACCTCGGCGTCACGGGGCAGCGACACCAGGTACGCGGTCTGATGATCTGCCGGGATGTGCACGATGATGATGGTGTCCGCCCGGATGAGGTCATTGCTGCCGAGCCGTTGGTCCATCCCGAGCAACAGGAAGTTGATCGGTCCGCTGATGTCCTTGCCCTGCAGGCCCTGTGGTACCAGGTTCGCCCGCGGGATGTTCGACACCGCCCAGTTGGCCAGCACCCGGGGCAGGACCACCGCCGCACCAGCGACGACCATGACGAGGGCGCCCATGATCACGCAGAGCTTGGCCCAGATAGGATCCTTGGGCTTCTTCCGCGCGGGGCGGGACCGGCTCGCTCGAGGACGCCGCGGCGGGTCGCCCCCCGGCCGACGCGGTCGCGTCGCCGGGTCGGCGTAGATCGTCATAGCGGCTCCTCGACGGAGGGGTCATCGGGCTGCCCGTCGTCGAGCGACTGGGGTGCACCGGGCACCGACGCGCGGAAACGGGGCACCGCGCGTCCAGCGGTAAGCCGCGGACAGACTACCGAATCAACCGCGGATACGCCCGCCCCAGCCAGGCCCAGGCTACCGGGGCCCTGCTCCGCACCAGTCGCCGGGCCGCGCGCTACTTCGGTACGTTGCCGGGTTGGGTGATCCACTGGGACATCGTGTCCGCGTTGATCGCCGTGAACAAGGACTTCGCCTTGGCCGGGTCCGTCAGCACGACGCTCTGTCCGTCGACGTTGCCCGTACCGTTGTTCGGGCAGGTCAGGAACGTCAGATCGCTGCTACGCAGGCTGTGGAACTGCCAGGCCACGTCGAGGAGCGAGAAGTCCTTGTCCACCGTCAACGAGTTGGCCACCGAGGACACGAACGAGGTCAGTCTGTCCAGGCTCGCCACCGTTCCCGCGCTGACCGCTTTGTCCAGCACCGCTTTGAGGAACTCCTGCTGGTGGCGGATGCGGGCGAAGTCCCCGTCAGCGAACTGCTTGCGCTGCCGGACGTAGTCGAGCGCCTCAGCACCACTGAGATGGTTCATGCCGGCGTGAAACGTCCGATGCGGCTGGTGGATCGAGGTGATCGTCTGCTCGATATTCATGTCGACGCCGCCGAGGGCGTCAGTGACCTGGACGAATCCGGCGAAGTCGATCAACGCGAGGTGGTCGATCCGGACCCCGCTGTACTCCTCCACCGCCTGCACCACCAGCGGTACCCCGCCCCATGCCGTGGCGGCGTTGATCTTGGCGTCGGTGTCGCCGTACTGACTGGTCTTGCTCTTGGGGATGTGGATCCAGAGATCGCGGGGGAACGAGACCAGGTACGCCTTGTCGTGGTTGGCGTTGATGTGCATGAGCTCAATGGTGTCGGTGCGCCAGTTGCCACCGACGTTGACGGGCTGGTCCGGGTCCCTCGAGTCCGAGCCGAGCAGCAGGATGTTGAGCGCCCCGGAGACCCCCTTCCCCGGGCGGGTGCTGCCGACCATGCTGTCGATCGAGTCGGTGCGCTTGAGGTTGTCGTTGACGTGCTGGATGTAGAGGAAGCCCCACAGGACGACGCCGGCGGTGACGAGTCCGATGACCAGCAGGCCGACCAGGGCGATGCGACCCCAACGCGGCCTCAGCTTCCTCTTGCCGGCGCCCCGCCGTAGAGGCCGGGTCCGCCGGTGGCGGCGGCGGGGCCAGACCGCCACCGGCGGCGGAGGCGGAGCGACGAGGCGCGGTACGCGTCGACGGTCGCCCGGCCCGACACCGAGGTCGACCCGGGCGCGGCCGGCGCCGGCGTAGCCGAGGAGCCGACGCTGGCCCGGCCGGTCCATCGCTGGGCCGGTTGCTCGGGATTGTCCTCTGGGCCCGGTGTCGTCATCATTGCCCAGCGTACGGACGAACGCTGATGAACCGGCGCAGCGCGACGGACAAGTGTTGCGCGCATGTGCTAAAGGGGGTATGCGAGCGACGCGCCCGCCTACGCGACGCGCCCTAGATGTTCGCGACGCGCCCTAGATCCTGATTCGCGACGCGAAGTTCGCGCAATCGTGCGGCGGAGGCCCTCCTCCGGGCCGATCGTCGGGCTCGTAGCCGAGCAGGGTCCGGGCCCGGGTCAGGTCGGGACGGCGCTGGTCGGGGTCGTCCGGGGTACGGGGCAGGAACACGATCTGCGAGTCGCTGCCGGTCAGCCGGACCACGGTGCGGGCCAGGTCGACCACGCTGATCTCATGCTCCGTACCACAGTTGATCGGCCCGGTCTCGGTCGAGTCGAGCAGGGCCATGATGCCCGAGACCAGGTCGTCGACGTAGCAGATGGAGCGGGTCTGGCTCCCGGTACCGAAGACCGTGATGGGTTCACCCCGCAGCGCCTGTCGGATGAACGTCGGTACCGCACGCCCGTCGGTCATGGCCATGCGAGGGCCGTAGGTGTTGAAGATCCGCACGATGGCGACATCGGCACCGAGGTCCCGGTGATAGGCCATCGTGGCCGCCTCGGCGAAACGCTTCGACTCGTCGTAGACGGCCCGCTCGCCGACCGGGTTGACGTTGCCCCAGTAGTCCTCGCTCTGAGGATGCACCAGCGGGTCCCCGTACGCCTCCGAGGTCGAGGCCATCAGGAACCGGGCACCGTCGGCCACCGCCCGTTCGAGCAGGTGCAGGGCGCCGAGCGCGTTGGCCTTCATGATCTCGATCGGCAGCTTGCGGAAGTCGGTCGGACTGGCCGGTGAGGCGAGGTGCAGGATCGCGTCGAAGCGGCGGCTGAGCGCCTCCAGCATCAGCCGGCATCGGCATGGACACGTCGGTCTCGATCAGCGTGAAACGCGGGTGGCCCTCGAGGTGCGCGACGTTCTCCTTCGCCCCGGTGATGAAGTTGTCGAGCGCCACCACGGTGGCCCCACGGGCGATCAGGCGCTCGACGAGGTGAGACGGGACGAATCCGGCACCGCCGGCGACCAGAACCCGACTGCCTGCACCGAAGCGCGGCTGCACGCCCATCCGAAAACCCTATCCGCTCCCACCCGGGCCGCCAGCCGGCCCGTCGGCGTACCGGCCACGGTAATGGATCAGGGGTGCTCCATGGTCCCCCAACCGGATAGCTTCGACAGTGGCCATCACCAGCTGCTCAATAACCCATCACGATGGCGCTGTCCAACCGGCAGCCAGCCCAGGTACGGCTCGTCCGCGGGCACGCGCCCGAAGCGGTTTCGTCCCACCCTCGCGGAACGGGCCTCCCGGTACCGGCATGATCCCCGCGAAGATGTCCGCCAACCGACGGTCAGATGTGCGCAGCACGCAGACGGCGAACCGGCCGCTGTCCCGTACGCGGGGTACAGCTCGGACTCCGCGTCAATGACCGCCAGCACCCGGCCCGGGTCACCATCGACGACCACGGTCGACGACACGGTCAGCCCGGCTGGGCGGCCGTCCCGCCCAGGCCGTCCACAACGCGACCGACGCGGGCAGTCGTCCGCGTAGGCGGCGCAGGCTCGACCTCGCGTCCTCAGGGGTCGCGAACGGATCGGTCGCGTGAATGCTCACGTGCGGACAATCTTCGTCGTAGCCGGCCATAGCGTGCGAGCCATGGCTGTTGCATACAAAGTCTGCGTCGACTGCGAGGATCCGCACACGCTGGCCGCGTTCTGGGCCGAGGCGCTGGACTACGTGGTCGAGGACCACTCCGCCTTGATCCGCTCCTCTCGACGAGGGTCGCGTGACCCAGGACGATGTGACCACTGTGGACGGCCGGCTGGCCTGCAGGACGGCGCAGCCGTGCGCGATCCCGACGCGCCGGTCGACCCGCGCAGCGGCTCCGGCCTTGGCGGCCGGGTCCTGTTCCAGGTGGTGCCGGAGGGCAATCCTTAGCGAACCGACAACCGGCGCACGGCCCACCGAAGAAGATCAAGAACAAGGTGCATCTGGACCTGCACGTCGGGCCGGAGCGGCGGGCGAGGTGGTCGACCGACTGCTCAAGGCCGGAGCGAGCAAGCTATGGGACGGCGAGCAGGGCGGCTCGACCTGGGTCACGATGGCCGACCCAGAAGGCAACGAATTCTGCGTCGCTTGACCGCGTCGAGCCTGACAATCGCGATCGACTCGTTGCGGCACGGGAGCACCAGGCCGCCGCGATAAGATGACCACCAATCGTACGGAGGTGGATCGCGATGAGCGCGGCCGTGCTGGAACATCCCGGCCCGTGGTCGGAGGAGCAGTACTTCGCGCTTGGCGAAACGCCGAACCGGATCGAGCTGATCGACGGGGGACTGTGGGTGAGCCCGGCTCCGAACAAGCCGCATCAGGACATCTCGTTCCTCCTCATGGCCATGATCCGCCCGGCCGCCCGGGCCGCCGGCCTACGCGCGTACGAGGCGGCCAACCTTCGTCTCGGCCCAGACCGGATCGTCATCCCGGACCTCGTCGTGGCCGACACTGACCCGCACGGCGGAGTCATCGAGGCCTCCGAGGTCACCCTGGTGTGCGAGATCGTCTCACCGAGCAACGCCGCGAACGACCGCCTGCTCAAGATGCAGTTCTATGCGACCGCACACATCGAGTGGTACCTACTCGTGGAGCCCGATCTGGTCGCGTTCGACTTCGTGACTCTTCGACTCTTCCGACTCGTTGGCCATCATTTCGTGGAGCACGCCGTGGCGGGCCGCGGCGAATCACTGACACTGGAAGGCCCGCTAGCCTGCCAGATCAACGCCGATGCTCTGATCGACTGGTAGCCCACGACGGGTAGCCCACTCCCGCTCACTCGTGTCGGACCACCGGTTCTTGGTTCCTCCAGTGTTACCCGAGAAGAAGACGGTGAAGAACCGGGTCCACCTCGGGTTCCCCTGGATCGCCATGGCCGACCCCGAGGGCAATGAGTTCCGCGTGGCCTGACTCACCCGCCGGGACAGCGGGCCCGGCGACCACGCGCGCCGGCCACCAGCTCGAGGCAACCGAGAACGATCGGCGCCAGCACACCCGCGATCAGCGTGGCCAGGCTCGCCCCGACATCGAAGGCGTCCATGGTGCCGTGGTTGGCCGCGTGGAACGACAGGTGCAGCGCGTTGAACACGAGGACACCGGCCAGCACCGCCCAGCGGAGCCGGCGGTCTGTCACCACCGTGGCCACACCGAGCAGTACGCCGAGGGTGAGAAAGGTCGCGCCCAGGTCGGTCACGAGGTGCTCGTTGTACGGGGGGTACGCGGCCACCCATCGATGCCCGAACCCCGGAAAGGTCTCGTAGAACCCGCGCGGGAAGAACCGGCCCCAGATGCCCCACCACAGGTTGACCACGGCCAGCAGTCCGTACCCCGCCCGCACGAGTAGCCGCAGCACGGGTGAAGGTTAACCGCCGTCCGTCCGGGTCGCCGCGATCTCCAGGGCTGACCGGGCGGCGCTGTAGTCCCGCAGGACCAGCCGCGCTGGTCCGACGCTGTCGCGGGCGACGCTGCCGGCGGCTTCCCGGAGTCGGCGCAGGACCCGGTCGGCGTAGCGGCGGCCGCACAGCCGCGCCAACGGTAGGCATACCAGGGGCACCGCCACAGCAAGGACGAAACCGACACCGATGAGGAGGACCGGAAGGCTCACCCCGCCGGGACGGGGCGGCTGAACGCCCCCGCCGTCCCACGCGGCGCCGGCAAGCCAGCCCAGGCCGGCGACCGCCGCCAGCACCGCCAGCCACCACAACACACGGGCCGCTGCCCAGCCCGCTCGGCTGGGCAGCGGCGGGTTGACCCGGGTCAGGGCGTCGCCCAGCTCGTCGGGGAGCCGGTCGAGGCCGCCGCCCACCGCCGCCTGGATCTGGTCCGGCCAGGGTGCCGGTAGGCGAGCTCCGGCGGTCGCCGACATCCGCCGGACCGCGACGGCGACGGCGGCCGGGTCGGCGGGTGGCACGCGACGGTCGGCGGGCACGGCGCCGGCACCGCGGGGCCGCAATGGCCAACCGGGTACCCGGGCGCGCCGGGCGTAGCTTCGACCGGCGTCGGCGGCGACCGCCATCACCCCGGCCGCGTCGGCCAACTCGCCGGCGAAGTCGGACACCACGTGCCGGTCGAGCGCGTCCTCGGCCGCTGACGGATGCCCGTCGCGAACCAGCGGGACCAGGCCGCCGACCGCCTCGTCCAGCTCACCTTCGAGCCGGGCCAGTCCGGCGTGGCGCCCGGCGACGGTCCGTTCGAGCAGTCGCCGGAGCCGGTTCACGCCGGCCCCTGACCGCACCGACGTGGCGAGGATCGGGACGTCCGGCAGCCCGTCGGCGTCGAGCAGACGGCGCAGGTCGGCCAGGCAGCGGTTGGTGTCGGCCGGGCTGAGCCGGTCGGCCTGGTTGAACACGACGACGGTCACATCACGCAGCGGACCCATGTGCCGCAGGTACTCGCCGTGCACGCTCTGGTCGGCGTACTTCTGTGGATCGAGCACCCAGACCACCAGGTCGACCACGCCGACCAGTCGCTCGGCCTCGAGCCGGTGCCCGGTGGCGACCGAGTCGAGGTCCGGCAGGTCGAGCAGCACCAGGCCGTGCAGCGACGCCTCATCCTGCGCGTCGAGCGGGCTCTCGCGGCGGAACCGGTGGGTCACCCCGAGCCAGTCGAGCAGATCGTCCGCTCCCCGCTCGCCCCAGACGCAGGCGTGCGCCGCGCCGGTGGTCGGTCGCAGGTGCCCGGTGGCGGACAGGTTCATCCGGGCCAGCGCGTTGAACATGCTCGACTTGCCGCTGCCGGTCGCACCGGCCAGGGCGACCACCGTATGGCCACCGGCCAGTCGTAGCCGGGCCGCCGCCCGTTCGCTGAGCACCCCGGCCGCGGCGACCGCGGAGGCATCCACATCGGACATCTCCGGGGCGGCGGCGACGTGGCCCCAGGTGAGCCGGACGAACCGGCCGAGCGCGTCGAACCGGTCGGCCAGCGCATCGGCCTGCGCGGCGTAGTTGGCCGGCGCTCCCGTCCGCGGGCCGCCGGCCAGCAGCGCGGTCACGCGGCGACGCCCGTCCGGGTGGCCAGCCCGGCCGCCCGCACCCGGCCAGCGGCGTCGCGCAATCGCTGGGCGAGCGCATGGTCGGCCTCGATCGCGACGATCGGTGCCAGATGGCGGTCGACCTCGGCCTGGAGCAGGTCACCAACCCGGACGAGCAGTTCGGCCCGAGCCCGCTCGGCCAGCACCCGGAGGTGTTCGTCGGCCAGTATCCGGCGCAGGACGTCAGCGGCCGGACTGGTCGTCGTGACGGACTCTCGCGGCGGCGCCACGGCAGCAATGGTCACGAACAGGACCGTGGCCGCGGTCGAGTACGACCGCGAGGGGGTCCGTACCGGTGGCGCATCCGCTCGGGCCAGCGCCTGTACCCAGCGCTGCCACTGGTACACGAGATCATGGCTGGCGTCGGCGAAGCCGGTCCAGGGTCGCCCGAGTCCCGAGTCGGTGGCGAGGAAGAACCGACCGGACGGCTCGGCCCGCCAGTTCTCGCGGCACAGGTTGGTCGCGGTGACGTCGGCTTCGGCGATCAGCCCGGCCATGGTGGATGCGATCGTGGCCAGGAACTCGACGCCCGGATGAGCCTGGTTGCCGCGTACCGGAACGGCCTCATCGCCGCGGCGGTCCGTCGCACTGCGCAGCGCCGGACCAAGATCACCAGTACCCAGCAGTCGTAACCACTGGGCGTAGACCTCGCCCCGCAGGGCCGCGCCACCCCGGAGCTGCGTCTCCACATCGGCCATCGCCGCGGCGAAGGCCTGGCGGCAGGCGGTGGCCAGCCGGGTCTGCACGGCCACCTGCTCGTCCGCCGCGAGAGCGAGCTCATCGGTGCGCGCCGGAACGGCGTTGACCGCTCCGAGCAGCGTCCGGGCGGTCATGGCCCGCCGACGGCTGATACTGCCGGCCACCTCGTCCAGCCATTGCTTGACGGCGCGCACCTCATCTTCGGGCAGTAGCCCGTGTCCGTCCAAGGTGGACTCTCGCACGACGAAGAGTGGCTCGTCGCCAAGATCCTGCGCGGCCAGCATCTGCCCGAAGTGGCCGGCTACCTCATCGGCGACCTCCGCCGGCACCCGGTCGAGGACGATGGCCACCGAGGTGCCGCGGTACCGTGCCTCCCGGAGCAGCCGCCACGGCACGGCGTCGGCGTAGCGGGCCGCCGTGGTGACGAACAGCCACAGGTCGCCGGCTGCGAACAGTTCCCTGGCAAGTTCCCGGTTCGCGGTGACGACCGAGTCGATGTCCGGCGCGTCGAGCAGGGCAACCCCGGGGCGCAGGGCGGGAGCGTTGACGATCTGCAGTGTCCGCTCGCCGGAGTTGGACGAGCGGACGAGGTCCGGCAGGATCTCCGCCTGTGCGAACCACCCCGCGTCGCCCGGGTTGCTCACCAGCAGCGGGGAGCGCGTGGTCGGCCGGATCACTCCGGCCCGGCTGACGGGCGCCTGGACCAGGCTGTTCACCAGCGTCGACTTGCCGGCGCCGGTTGAGCCGCCCACCACCGCCAGGAGCGGGGCGTCAATCCGGAGCAGTCTGGGCAGGATGTAGTCGTTGAGCTGACCGGCCAAGGCCGCCGCCGCGTCGCGGGCGTGGGATGCGCTGGTCAGATCGAGCGGGAACCGGGCCTCCGACACCACATCACGGGTGGCGACCAGGGACGCGGCCAGCTCACCGTACGGGCGGTCGGGCGGCAACCGACGCTGCGGTGGTGGGTCTGATTCGACGGCGCGCAGACGTTGTCGCCACGCCGCCACCAATGCCGCTGACGGCCTCGCCGGGATGCCCACACCTTCAGATTGCACGATTGGGGCATATGCCGCCAAGTAACTCTTAATAGACGCGCCGCTGAGGTAGGGCGAGATCGGGCAGTCCAAGATCGCTGAAGCACCCGTCCCCCGGCGCCCACAGCGGGCAGCCGGGGTCCGGGCACCGGAACTAACTAGGCGCAGGCCGCCGTGAGTGCCTGGTCCAGCTCGGCGAACTTGGCCGTGACCTGGGGGATCGAGTCGGTGTTGCTGCTCTGGCCGATCGCCTGCAGGTAGGTGATGAAGTTGTTGATCGCCGTCTTCACCTCGGGCTTGACCGGTTGGGAGGCGAAGCCCTGGAAGGCGGTGACCCAGTCGGATTGGATCTTCTCGAGGTCGGCCTGGATGCCGGTCAGGTCCGGGCTGCCGCCGGCGGCCATGCTGGCCAGTGCCGCCTGGACCTTGGCCAGCACCTCCGAGCTCTTCGACTTCTCCAGGGCGAGGGCCTGTTGGCACACCGTCGCGGTCTGGTCGGCAGCGGATGAGCCGGTCGGTGATGAGGACGAGTCGGTCGGGGTACCGGACGCGCAGGCGGCGACCCCACCCAGAGCGACACTCGCCAGCAAGGTCACGATCAGAAGCTTGCGCATGAGGGTATGCACTCCTTGACGAAACGGGTGCCACATCAATACCAGCAGCACACGGAAGCCCAGACTGTAGCGGACACGCGCAACGAGAGGGGAGCGGGCAGACGTGAAGCGCCAGCGGTCAGCGCAACGGCGGGCGAAGCTCGGCGACGCAACACTTGACGCTGCCGCCGCCCTTCTTCAGCTCGCTCAAGTCCACCAGAACCGGTTCGAAGCCGGCGTCGGCGAGGCGCCTGGCGAGCCCGGATGCCGCCGCGTTCAGGAGCACGTGATGACCGTCGCTGACCAGGTTCAGACCGAACGCGAGGGCGTCGGACTCACCAGCGACGAGCGCGTCCGGGAACAGTTCGGCCAGCACCCGCTGGGAGGCCGGGGAGAACGCTCCCGGGAAGTACGCGATCCGCTCGTCGTCGAGCGCGGTCAGTGCCACATCGAGGTGGTACAACCGCTCGTTCACCAGCCGGAGCGAGATGACCGGGTGACCCAGCGTCTCCTGGGCCTCGGCATGGGCGGCCAGTTCGGTGCGGAAGCCGTAGCCGGCCAGTACGAGCCCTCCGTGCGGCCCAGCGACATAGGCGAAGTCTCCCTCGCCCTCATTGACCGCGGTCGGCGCGACGAAGTGCCAGGTCCGCGGGTCGGCCTCGTAGAACTCCCGATGGGCCGCCTCCTCGCCGGCCCGTTGGGGATAACGGAACCGGGCGCCGTAGACGATCCCGTCGACCGAGAACGCGCCGTTGGCGGCGTAGACCATGTCTGGCAGCCCCGGGCGGGGTTCGAGCACGTGCACGGTGTGGCCGAGAGCGAGCAGGGCCTCACGCAGGCCGTGCCACTGCTTGACCGCGAGTTCGGCGTCGACCGGCGTGGAGGTGTCCATCCACGGGTTGATCGCGTACTCCACCGCGTAGTGCTCGGGTGGGCACATGAGGTACGTGCGGTGGCGCGCGGGGCTCTTCACGATCACCAAGGGTAGGTAGGGTCAACGACCGGAAACAGTTGGTTTCGTTGCGGGCAGGAGGCGATCCGTTGCAGCTTGACGACACAGACCAGCGAATCATTGTGGCTCTGACCGCTGACGCCCGAACGTCCTACGCGGACATCGGACAGCTCGTCGCGCTGTCGGCGCCCGCGGTGAAGCGGCGGGTGGACCGGCTCCGATCGGCCGGGGTGATCCGGGGATTCACCGCGGTCGTGGACCCGGCGGCGGTGGGTTGGACGACCGAGGCGTTCGTCGAGCTGTTCTGTACCGGGAGGACCACGCCGGCCCAGATCGCGGCGGCGGTCCGGCGGCATCCCGAGGTAGTCGGCGCGTACACCGTGTCGGGACAGGCCGATGCCCTGGTGCACCTGCGGGCGTCGGACATCCGGCACCTGGAGAAGGTGCTCGAGCGGCTGCGGTCGGAGCCGTTCGTCACGTCCAGCCGCAGCATGATCGTGCTATCTCGGCTGGTGGAGGGCCAGTTGACCTGACACGGAACGGACCAGCCGCGATCAACGTCCAAGCCGCATGACACCTCGGAAGCCCCGCAGCGGGCTCCTGCGCGCGGGCGCGGCCGGGCTGGCGCTCTGCGCCGGGCTGGGCTCGCTGACCGCCTGCACCAGCGACGACACCGCCTCGGCGACCAGCGGACCGGTACCGGCGTACCGGCTGGTCGCGTTCGACTCCTGCGCCGACGCGCTCGCCCAGATCCGGTCCACGGCCAAGGAGGCGGTGGGCCCGTACGGCTTCGGCTCCAACTACGCGATCGACGACGCGGGCGGCCTCGCGCTGCCGGGTGTCGCTCCGGGGCCGCAGAAACGCGAGGACCTCAGCGCCAGCGCGGCCGGCTCCAGCGCTACGAACCAGTCCGGGACGGCACCGGTGTACTCGGGCACAAACAACCAGGAGGCCTCGGTCGACGAGCCCGACCTGGTCAAGACCGACGGACACCGCATTCTGGTGGTCCACAACGGGGTGCTGCGCATCATCGACGCGGCCAGCCAGCGCGCGACCGGCTCGATCGACCTGACCGACGGCTCGCGTCCCGACGACATCGTCCGGTACGGGGCGTCCGAGCTGCTCATCTCGGGCGACCACGCGCTGGTGCTGGTCAACGGCGGCTACCGGGGCATGTACGTCGGCCCGGCCACGCCGGTACCGGTCGGCCCGCCGATGGGCGACGACGTTGGTGCCGTCGGCGGCTCGGGCAGCGGCGCAGGCGTGTCGGGCGACGCGCCGAAGGCAGGCAATGTCGACCCGGCGCCGCCGGGCAACCAGGCCCCCGACGCGGTGCCCACCAAGCCGAGCGGGCCCACCGACGCGGTTCCCGACATCGTCGGGCCGCGGTTGATCCTGGTCGACCTGGTCGGTGGCCGGGTGCTGTCCCGGCTCAGTGTCGACGGGTCGGTGCTCGACGCCCGGCAGACCGGCTCGGTCGCCCGGGTCGTCGTGACCTCATCGCCTCGGATCACCTTCCCGAACCCCCCCTCGAACGCCACCGCCACCCAACGCGTCAAGGTCAACCGGCAGATTCTCGACCAGGCCACCCTCGATCGCTGGCTGCCGCGCATCGCAGTCACGACCGGGAGCGCGACCACGCATCCCGAGATCGGCTGCGACGCGATCAGTCGACCCGATGTCTACAGTGGATCCAACATGCTGACCGTGCTGAGCCTGGATGTCGCGGCCGACACGCTGGCCGACCCGCAACCGGTCTCGATAATGGCTGACGGCCAGACCGTCTACAGCAACGGGTCCAGCCTCTACGTCGCGACGGACCAGCGGTGGCGCCCGGCCGTCAACGGCGCCAAGCCAGTCGACGGGACCACCGTCTACCAGTTCGACACCTCCAAGCCGGGCCGGCCGACCTTCGTGGCCGGCGGCGGGGTGCCCGGCTTCCTGGTCAACCAGTACGCCATGTCGGCCCGCAACGGGTACCTGCGGGTGGCCACCACGAGCGGGAACTCCAACTGGGAGAGCAACTCGGCCGTGACCTCGCAGTCCGGCGTCTACGTGCTGCGTGCCGACGGGTCGAACCTGACCCAGGTGGGCAAGGTCGAGGGGCTCGGCAAGGGCGAGAAGATCTACGCTGTCCGGTTCCTCGACGCGACCGCGTACGTGGTCACGTTCAAGCAGACCGACCCGCTGTACACAGTGGACCTGAGCGACCCGGCCCGATCCGGTGGTCCGGGGCGGCATTGAAGATCTCCGGCTACTCGTCCTACCTGCACCCGGTCGGTGACGGTCGGCTCATCGGGATCGGGCAGGATGTCAACGGCAACGTCCAGGCCACCGGTACCCAGGTGTCCCTGTTCAACGTGTCCAATCTGGACAATCCGACCCGGCTTGCGGTGTACACCCTTCCCGGAGGTAACTCGGAGGCCGAGTTCGATCCGCACGCCTTCCTGTACTGGCCGGCCACCGGGCTGCTGGTCGTGCCGATGAACCTGACCACCATGGCCGGCCGGATCACGACCGACCGGGACGCCGGGCGGCGGGTGCCCTGGTGCTCCGGATCGAGGGCAGCCACCTCGCCCAGGTCGGCTTCATCGCCCAACCGGACACCGGACAGGGGTACTCCTACCCGATCCGGCGCTCCCTGGTCATCAACAGTACACTGTGGACAATTTCGGACGGCGGGCTGATGGCCTCCGACCTGTGCACCCTCCAGCAGACCAGCTGGATCCCGCTGGCTGACCCTATTAGGTACAGGCCGGTGTGGCCGTCGCCGTCTCCCACCGCCTCCTCTCCTCCTGGCGGCAGTCTCGGTCGGCCCGGTCCGCCTCGACGAAGAACCGCTTGCCGCCGAACTCGCCGTGCAGCCGGTCGTCGAGTTCGTCGGCCAGTCCCGTCATCACCTGGACGGCCAGCATCAGGTGGGTGGCCTGGAAGTTGCGCCCGATCACCGGCACCGACGCCCACACCGTGTTGTTGGCGCAGTAGAGCCGCCCGATAGGCAGCCGAGCGGTCAGCTCCGAGAGCTTCGGGCGAACAGCTGCTGCCGTCGGGGCCACGTCGGTCAGCACCGGCGAGAACACATCGATCAGTGGCGGATCGTCGCGGACCCGGACGAACACCATCGCCGAGCCCGACCGGATGCCGAAATCACCGTCGTTGTCGACCGGCAGGCTCTCCGGCGTCGTCTTGAGGATCGCCGCGAGCACGGTGGCGACCTGATCCGGCAACGGCAGGACGGCCAGCTCGGCCTGGCTCGGCAGAGCAGAGTCGTCGTCGTCGCCACAATCGGCCGAGCCGCTCCGAGCGGCGGCAGCACCGACGGCCCCGAGGCGTTGGTCGACTCCATCGTGTACATCAGGAACGCCGGATGCGGCGCGCCGTAGACGTCGCGCAGGGTCCGGGTCAGCACGGCGGCCGAGTCGGCCCGCCTGGCCTGCGGGAGCGTGAGGCGATACCGCTCGTCGCGCTGGGGCCCGGCACCCGGCGGCGACCAGCCGAGCGCGACCAGTTGGCCCACGGCGTCCCGGGGCAGCCGGTGGGCCTCGGGCAGCATGGTGTTGCCCACGGCGTACGCGGTCAACTCGCCGCCGTCGGCGCGCTCGGCGCTCACCTCGTACACCGGCAGCCCGCCCTCGAGCGCGGCCTGGTCGACGGTCACCTCCAGCCGGGTCCCCGCGGGCAGTTCGGCCAGCGCCTTGCCCAGGGCGGCGCTGAAGTCGTTCCACGACTCGGTCACCTTGGCCGCCAGGTCGGCCGTCGCCGGGTCGTCGAGCAGCGCCGCCTCGGCTCGGCGTGGGCAGCGTCGTCGGTCACCGGTTCCTCCTTCAGCGCGCATCGGCGCACCCTACCGATCGCGCGGACTCGGCCAACGCCCGCCGCCCGGTCCTCGTCGCTCCGTCAGTCGAGGTCGTCGAGCCCGATGCGTCCGGCGGCCGCGGTCAGCGATGCCGGCGCGGCGGGGTCGGGGCAGGTCGATCACGTTGGCGCGCCGAGCCGTGAATCGGCGCGCACAAGCCGACCGGGCGTGCCGTCGACGCCGGTATCCGACCAGGTCCAGCAGCGTCCGCGCCGGCACGCCGCGGGCGAACAGGTGGCCCTGACCGGCCGGGCAGCCCAGCTCCCACAGCGTGCGGCGCTGCTCCTCCCGCTCGACGCCCTCGGCCACGACCAGCAGGCCGAGGCTGCGGCCAAGCTCGATGGTCGAGCGGACCACGGCGGCCGCCTCCGGGGAGGTCTGCCCATCGCCGCGACGAAGCTGCGGTCGATCTTCAGCTCGTGCACCCGGACCTTGGCCAGCATCGACAGCGACGAGAGCCGGTGCCGAAGTCGTCCAGGGCCAGCCGCAGCCCGGAGTCGCGCAGCTCCCGCAGCACCCCGCCGACCAGCTCGACCTGGCCCAGGGTGAGCGACTCGGTCAGTTCGATGACCAGGTCGGTCGCTGCGCGCGCCGGACGCGGCCAGCCGGTCGGCGCACCATGCGCGGGAAAGTCGGGTCGAGCAGGCTGCGGGGCGAGGCGTTCACCGCCACCGGCGCCGTCCAGGCCGAGCTCCCGCCAGCACATCATCGTGGCCAGCGCCTGGTCGAGGACCGCCTCGGCGAACGCCGGCAGCAGTCCGGACCGCTCGACGGCGGCCAGGAACCGCCGCGGATCGAGATCGCCCCGGGCCGGATGGTGCCAGCGGGCCAGCGCCTCGGCCGCGATCATCTGCCCGCTGGCGAGATCCACGATCGGCTGGAAGAGCACGGTGAACTCGCGCTCAGCGACCGCCCGGGGCAGGTCACCGCCGAGCATCAGTTGGGCGACGTCGGCCTTGTCGTGGGCTCGGGTCGTACCGCACGATCTGCGGCCCGCCGCGCTTGGCCTGGTACATCGCCACGTCGGCCCGGCGCAGCAGCTCGACCATGCCGGCCTCCTGCAGCGTCGGGTCGCCTGCGGGTCGGTTGACCGGCTCCTCGACGACCGCGACGCCGGCGCTCGCCTCCACCCGCACGCGCATCTCGTTCAGGTCGATCGGCGCGTCGAGGGTGGCCAGCAGCTCGCGGGCCCGCTGCTCGGCCGCGCTGGCTGACGGCAGGCCGACGTAGCAGCGCCGCGAACTCGTCCCCGCCGAGCGGGCGACCAGTCGTCGTCACCGCCGCCCCGGGCCAGCCGCCGCGCCACCTCGACCAGCAGCCGGTCGCCGGCGAGGTGCCCGAGCGTCTCGTTGACCTCGCGGAACATGTCGAGGTCGAGCGACGATCAGCGCGGTCACGCCGGGTCGCGCCCGAGCAGCTTCTCGTCCCGTCTCGGCAGTTGGCGCCGGTTGCGCCAGCCCGGTCAACGGATCATGCAGGGCGGCGTGCGGCGTTACGCTCGGCCAAGCCGGCGGGTCTCGGCGAACGCGGCGGCGTTGCGGACGGCGGTACGCAGGGCCGCGACAAACGTACGCAGAGTCAGCCGCTCGCGGTCGGTCAGCTTCACCCGGCCGGCGAAGTTCAACCGCAGCTCGCCGAGGTCGGGCGTGCCGTCCTGGCCGACCAGCGCGCACGGTCACGCTCTCGCCGCCGAAGTCGGCGGCGGGGCCGCGCCCGGGTTGCCGCGCCAGGCGGCCCCGTCGGCGTCGCCTCGGACCAGCGTCGGGCCGCCCGGCTCGTCCCGGACGAACACCTCGACCTCGTCCGCCTCGAACAGGGTGGCCGCGTTGACGACGGCCCGTGGCCAGCACGGTGTCCAGGTCGGTGCTGTTGAGCTCGTCCGTTGCGGCGGCCAGGCGCTGCCAGGCCGCCCGCTCGGCCTGGGCCCGCAGCCGGCTCGCGTACAGCAGATGCAGGCACAGGACGACCGAGGGCATGACCGCGAGCAACCGCACGTTCACGCTGATGAGCCGGAGTGCGAGTACGGCTACGGCGAACTTGCCGAGGAAGCCGGCCACCTTGGTCAACCCCCCGTTGCACAGCACGTGCTTCCACCGCATTCCCGTCGCCAGGGCCAGGACCGGCACGCCGATCACGGTCTCGGTGATGCCGGCTGCCAGTGTCGACCGCGAAGAGCTGCCAGGGGTGGGACAGCGGGTGCGGCGCCCAGGCCACGCCCAACGGCAGCGCCACCGCAGGGCCGCCGAGGCGGCCAGGGCGTCCTTGGCCGCGTTGTAGGCGGCCTTGATCGGGGCGACCCGCATGAAGAGCTTGGCGACCAACACGCCCGCACCGACGCAGAGCGGCACCCAGGCCGGCGGGAGGGATACGACGCAGATGAGGATGGCGGCATCGGTCCAGGTCGTACCGATGACAGCCGAGCGGAGCCGGACCCGGACCACGGCTGAACTGGCCACCGCGACCAGACCGGTCAGTGCCGGGAGCAGCCAGGCTGTCGTCGCGCCGAGGTTGTCGTGGCGCAGCACCAGGACGCCGCCACTGACCAGCCCCGCGAGCGCGACAACGCAGCCCACGACCCATCGCAGGGCCCGTTCCCTCACATGTCGCCTTCCGCCGGGCCGCCAGCGTCGAACGCCATCGACGCGTGGGCACGCCGCAACGCGCCCGTTGTCAGGGTAGGCGGCCAACGGGCGATCGGACAGACCGGCACGGATGCCGGTTCATCAAGGCTGGGACAGGACCGTCACGACAGAACTGCCCGCCTGCCTCTGCTACAGCCACTCCTCCACAGGATCCACCTCCCCCCGGGGCCTGCGTGGGAGAACGGGTCTGGAACGGGATTCACAGAACGGGCGACAAACGCTACGCCGCGGGCGCACCACCGACCACAGCGGACAGTGGTCGCTCAGTCACGCGCGTGCCGGGACACGCGGCGCGGCCCGGCCCGACCTCGGCGTACCCTCGGGCCGTGGACGCAGACGGCCCAGAGCTCACACACCCCGGGCTCACCCATGTCGACTCGTCGGGCGCCGCCCGCATGGTCGACGTGGCCGGGCAAGGACGTGACCGTACGGCGGGCCGTGGCCGCCGGTACGTCCGGACCACCGCGCGAGGTGATCTCGCTGCTGCGCCGGACGCGCTGCCCAAGGGCGACGCGCTGGCGGTGGCCCGGATCGCCGGCATCATGGGCGCCAAGCGGACGCCCGACCTGGTCCCGCTGTGCCACCCGATCGCGATGCACGGTGTCGAGGTCGAGCTCGCACTCGGCGACGCATCGGTCGAGATCACCGCGACCGTGCGCACGGCCGACCGTACGGGGGTCGAGATGGAGGCGCTCACCGCGGTGGCCACGGCCGGACTGGCGGTCATCGATATGGTCAAGGCGGTCGATCCGGCGGCGAGCATCGACGGCGTCCGGGTGCTGCGTAAGGAAGGCGGCAAGACCGGCGTGTGGGAGCGACCGTCATGAGGGCGCGCGTCATCGTCGCCTCCAACCGGGCCTGGGCCGGCGTTTACGCCGACACGAGTGGCCCGATCCTGGTCGCCGGCCTGCGGCAGCTCGGCTTCGACGTGGACGAGCCGGTGGTCGTGCCCGACGGCGACCCGGTCGGCGAGGCGCTGCGGGCGGCCGTCGCCGACGGCGTCGACGCCGTCATCACCAGCGGTGGCACCGGTATCACGCCGACCGACCGGACCCCGGACGTGACCCGCGCCCTGCTCGACTACGAGATCCCGGGCATCGCCGAGGCGGTCCGCGCCTACTCCCGCGACCGGGTGCCGGCCTCGCCCTGTCCCGCGGGCGTGGCCGGCGTGCCGGGCGAGCACCCTGGTGGTCAACCTGCCCGGGTCGACCGGCGGCGCCCGGGACGGGCTGGCGGTGCTCGGCCCGATCCTGGCCCACGCGGTCGACCAGCTCCACGGCGGCGACCACCGCTGACCCACACGGAAAGGTTCAGATGACGTCGACCGACTCGAAACCGCGTCCTGGGGCGCCGCCCGGGCCGCCGCCTACGCCGCCGGCCGCGCCGCCATGCCGGCCCCGGTCGACGTGGTTCTGGCCGAGGCCGACGGCCTGACCCTGGCCGACCCGCTCATCACGCTGACCGACCTCCCGGCCTTTCCAACGTCCAGTGTGGACGGTTACGCCACCCGCGGCGCCGGCCCGTGGCGGTTGACCGGTCGGGTGCTGGCCGGTGAGGTCGCCACCCGCGTCGGTCGACGGCGAGTGCGTAGAGATCGCCACCGGCGCGATGGTCCCCGACGGCACCGAGCAGATCATCCGCACCGAAGAGTCCACTGTGGAAGCTGACGGGCTGGTCAACGGTCCCGGCCGGCCGGTACGGGAGTGGCGCGACGCCGGCGACGAGGCGGCCGCGCGGCGACGAGCTGCTGGCGGCCGGCACCCCGGTCACGCCGGGCGTCGTCGGCATCGCCGCCACCTGCGGCTATCAGACCCTGCGTCTCATCCCGGCGATCCGGGCGGCCGTGGTCGTGTTCGGCGACGAGCTGCTCGTTGAAGGGCTGCCCGGAGCCGGCCGGGTGCGCGACTCGCTCGGACCGCAGGTGCCCGGATGGCTGCGGCGCTACGGTGCGGCGACGGTACCGGGATTCGCCCCGCGGGGTCCGGTCGAGGACACCCTCGAAGCGCACGTAGCGGCGATCCAGGCTGCCCTGGCCGTGTCCGACCTCGTCTGCACGACCGGTGGCACGATGCACGGGCCGGTCGACCACCTGCACCCGGCCCTGGCCGAACTCGGCGCCCGCTACATCGCCGATACGGTCGCGGTCCGCCCGGGCTTCCCGATGCTGCTGGCCGAGGTACCCGGAGCGGGTCCCGGCGGGCGTACCGCTTTCGTGGCCGGGCTACCTGGCAACCCGCAGTCGGCCATCGTGGCCCTCGTGTCCCTCGTGGTGCCGTTGCTGGCCGGACTGACGGGTCGGGCCGCGCCGGCGATGAGCGAGGTGACTCTCGGCGAGACCGATCCCCGGGCGGGGGGACCAGACCCACCTGGCGCTGGTGCGGATCGAGGCCTCCGGCCTCGCCCACCCGTTGGCCCACTCCGGCTCGGCCATGCTGCGTGGTCTGGTCCGGGCCGACGGCTTCGCCGTGATCGCCCCCGGGCACACCGGCGAGGCCGGCTCCGCTGTGCCGTTCGTACCGCTGCCCCTGCTGACCGGAGAACGACCATGATCGCTGCGCACCGCGCGTCACCGACACCCCGCTGGATGTGACCGAGCACGAGGCGGCGGTGGCCGACCCCACTGCCGGGGCGGTCGTGTCATTCGCCGGTGTCGTCCGCGACCACGACAGCGGCCGTGGTGTGCTCCGGCTTGATCTACGAGGCCCACCCGACGCCGCCGCCGTCCTGGCCGAGGTCGCGGCCGAGATCGCCAAGGACCCGGTTGTCCGCGCTCTGGCCGTGTCGCACCGGATCGGCGAGCTGGCCGTCGGCGATGTGGCCCTGGCCGCCGCCGTGTCGACCGCGCACCGGGCCGAGGCGTTCGCCCTCTGCGCCCGCCTCGTCGACGAGGTCAAGGCACGGCTCCCCGTCTGGAAGCACCAGCTCTTCGCCGACGGCACCGACGAGTGGGTGAACTCGCCCTGATCCCGGGCGCCCTCAGTTGTTGGTCATGCAGAAGAACAGGTTCAGCGCGGGATCGTCGACCTGGTAGCCGTACCAGGTGTCGAACTTGATCCCTTTGCACACCGCGGCACTGGTGGTGTCGGTGTCGAAGGTGTCCCTCGGACCGACCGGAATGCCCGCCCCCGACGCGATCTTCACGACCGTGTACGAGCCGGCGGCGTGGCGCACGGGGAAGCGCCATCTTGGGCTTCTCCCGGTACCCATGTTGACCAGGCAATCGCCGACCTTGACCGTGTAGGGGAACTGGCCGCGGATGTCGGTGGTGGTCGGCGGGGTCGTCGCCGTGGCGGTGCCGAGCGGTGGTTAGCGAAGTACCGGTAGGCCGCATAGGCGCCGCCGCCCCCGAGCGCGAGCACGACCAGGACCACGATGGAGATGACGAGGGCTGTTCGTCGGGGCCGCGGCGGCGGGACCGGGAACGGCTGCGGACCGCCGTGCTGCACGGTCGCGCTGGACCAGACATCGGACTCAGGGTTGTACGGCTGCCCCTGAGGGATCGGATCGGTCGGCATCGAGGCGAGACCCGTGGTCGTAGCCGATCCACGGGTCCTGCGGCTGCGCGTACGCCGGGTCGTCGTCTGACCCCCGCCCCGGTGGCTGCTGCGTCGACATCTCTCCTCCTGGCTTCCGGCCCGCTCGGCCAGCCAACCCCACCGCGGGTAGACGCTAGCGGTTACCCGGGGCGCGGCCACCGTTTCATGCACCTACCCGACAGCCCGGGCAGCTACGCGGAAACGGTAGCGCGACCAGCCAACCCGGCAACATCGTCAGCTTTGGCCAGTTTCGCGTCAGAGCAGACGAAGCTGGCGGTGGCGCGGGAGGACGGGGGCGTCCGAGGGGGGGCCCAGGCGCTCCAGAAGGCCGGGGTCGACCGCGTCCAGGAATGGTGTCCGGGCCGGCTGGCGCGGGCGCTCCGTGCCGGGTGCGCTGGGTCGTGTACGACAGGAACAGCCGGCTCTGGGCACGGGTCAGCCCGACGAAGAACAGCCGGCGCTCCTCGGCGACCGCGATCTCGTCGGTGCGCCTGCCCGGGTAGGCGCAGCGGCAGGAGATCGTCCTCGCATCCGATGATGAACACCACGGGCCACTCGAGACCCTTCGACGCGTGCAGAGTCAACGCGGTGACCGCCTGAGCCCGCGGATCCAGCGCGTCGACCTCGGCGCCGGTCGCGAGTGCCTGCAACAGGCTCTCCAGGTCGTCATCGCATCGGGCGGCGAGCGGCACGAGCAGTTCGACCGCGGATGTACACCTCCGCCTCGGTCAGCATGGCCGGTGCGGAACCGTCCACTTCGAACAGTCGCGGCCGCCCTGAGGCGAGGGCCGCACCAGCCGCGCGTACCCGGTCGACCAGGATTGCCCTCGGCTCGCGGCGTGAAGCGCAGCTCGCGCGCGATCTCGCCGACCGCCCGGCGGGCGCTGAGCCGGTCGTGGCGTCCGCTTCTGCACCGGGATGCCGGCCCGGGCCAGCGCCTCGACAACCGGCGCCGGCCTGGGCATCGGTCCGGTAGAGCACGGCAATATCCGAAAAGGACAGTGCGTCGCGTACCCCGGCTCGCGAATCGACCCGGCCGCCGTCGAACGACCGGTGCGACACCCCACCGACGAGCTCGTCGATGGTACGGGCGACCCATTCGGCCTCGGCCACCGGCGACGCCGCCGCGTGCAGCCCGACCAGCGGCGCGTCCGGGTCGAGCCGGGCCGGGTCGAGGCGCCGCCCCCGGACCAGCGAGGTGGGCGCGATGGCCTGCGAGGCGGCCGCGATGATCGGGCGCGCTCGAGCGGTAGTTGCGGGTGAGCCGGACCACCCGAGCGTTTCGGAAGTCCTCGCTGAAGCGCAGGAAGTACGCCGACGTCGGCGCCGCGGAACGAGTAGATGGCCTGATCCGGGTCGCCGATCGCGTAGACGTTACCGTCCACTGTGGTCAATAGTCGGAGCAACTCGTACTGGACGCCGTCCACGTCCTGGTACTCGTCGACAAAGACCCAGGGCCAGCGGACCCGGTACTGTCCGGCCAGCACGGGTCCTCGCGCAGCAGCGCGACCGCCAGTGGTCCGAGCTCGTCCAGATCCACCAGATTCTGCTCACGCAGGCTGTTCGCGTCGGCCGCCAGGGCCGCGGTGCGCTCCACGTCGTCGGCCACGCCGAAGCCCGGCCGCAGGCCGGCCTGCTCGGGGTGCTCGCGCAGGATGGACAGGCATAGGGCGTGGAACGTGGATACCGTGACCCGCTCGGCGCCGTCCTGCATGAGTCCGGCCAGGCGGGTCCGCATCTCCTCAGCCGCCCGGCGGGTGAAGGTGATGGCCAGGCACTGCTCGGGTGGTACGCCCAGCTCAGCGCAGAGGTAGGCGATGCGATGGGTCAACGTCCGGGTCTTGCCTGTTCCCGGCCCGGCCACCACGAGCAGAGGGCCCTTGGACGCCGACGCCGCCACCCGCTGCAACGCGTCCAGCCGGTCGAGCAGGCCGGTACCGACCTCCTCCATGCCGGCCAGCATGGGTTCCCACGGCTGGTGGGGAGAGGCCGGCGCGGCCAGCGGGGGGAGCTGCCTGGCGGGGTAGCCGGCGGCGGGGGACGATCGCCGGCGTCCGGTGCGTCACCGGGCGGGCCGCCGGCTCGACCTCGAACAGGGCCTCCACCCGACCGGTACCGGCGGCCAGCTCGGTCGGGTCGAAGAGGCGGACCACGCCGTATTCGCCGTCGTACCCCGGCTGGCGGTGCACCTGGCCGCGGCGCAGCCGGGCGACCGCTTCGCCGAACAGCTCACCGCCGACCCGGGCGACCTCGTCCAGCGGGCGACTGATGAGGATGTCCAGCTCGGAGCCGAGCTCCGCGACCAGGCGGGCGGCGGCGGACTCCACCGCCTTCGCCTTCGACCCCACCCGCTGGATCTCGCCGAGTACCTGGTGCAGTTGGATGAGATAGGTGGCGTCCGGACGCTGCGGGGGACGGTAACCGGCGGGCCGGTCCGCCAGCTCCTCGACACGGTGCTGGACGCCGATCGTGAGCGGCTTGCCACACTCCGGACAGGCGCCGCCGCCCTCCCGGGTCCGCCGGGGCTCCCAGCACACCCCGCAGGCACGGTGGCCGTCGGCATGATAGCGCCCCTCTTCGGGGAAGAACTCGACTGTCCCTTTTAGACCTTCACCGGTCTCCAGCGCCCGCCTGATGCTGGCGTAGTCGAGTCCGGTGTCCAGCCTGGTCGCCTCCCGGGCCAGCGCCTGGAGCGAATGCGCGTCCGAATTGGACACCAGCTGGTAACTGTCCAGACTGGACACACGCCAGTTCATCGCCGGATCGGAGCTGAGCCCGGTCTCGACGGCATGGATGTGACCGGCCAGGTCGGCGTAGCAGTCGGCGATGGCGTCGAAACCTGAGCGTGAGCCGAGTGCCGAGAACCACGGCGTCCAGATGTGCGCCGGCACCAGGAACCCGTCCGGACTCGCCTCGAGCGTCACCTCGAGCAGATCGCGCG
This sequence comes from uncultured Actinomycetota bacterium, assembly GCA_963803345.1. GTDB lineage: Bacteria > Actinomycetota > Actinomycetes > Mycobacteriales > Micromonosporaceae > CAWDLX01. Next base: position 141,517 of record CAWDLX010000013.1, on the reverse strand, counting down.
AGTCGAGACCGACGATCGGGCGGCCGTCGGAGCCCAGGTTCGCGCCGAGCCCGCCGGCGCCGTGGCCGAGCCGGTCGTTGAACCGCCGCACCGAGTCCAGGTCAGGCAGGTAGATCAGGTGGTGGACCTTACGGGTGCGGTCGCCGCGCTTGTAGATCGTCGAGATCTCGACACTGAGCATGAACCGGACCGGGGCGTGCACGCTGGCCGGCAACCGGTCACGCACGTGCTGCTCGCGGTCGGGGGCGAGCCGGAACAGGCCGGGCTCGGCCGGGCGCAGGTGGGTACACAGATCGTCGTACCAACCGGGGTGGGTGAAGTCGCCGGTACCGAGCACCCGGACGCCTTTGCGCTGCGCCCACCACGCGAGATTCTCCAGGTCGAGGTCTCGACTGCACGCTCGCGAGAACTTCGAGTGGATATGGAGATCGGCGATCCACGACTCGGGCGCTACCGGCACAGGCGCATCTTGCCCCATCGGCGGCGCCCAGGGCGGCCGGGCGCGCGTGTTGTGGCGTGTCGATACTGTCCGTTACTACATCGATCGCACTTCGACCAGCGTGATGTCCGGCGGCGCCCCGACCCGCACCGGCGGCCCCCAGAATCCGGCCCCGTTGGTCACGTACACCGGCATGCCGTCGACCACGCCCAGCCCACTGATCACCGGCTGCCCGGTCGCCCGGACGATCACGTTGAACGGGACCATCTGCCCGCCGTGCGTGTGCCCGGACAGTTGCAGGTCGACCCCGTGAGCGGCCGCCTGGTGGGCCTGCACCGGCTGATGGGCGAGCAGGATCACCGGCTTGGCCGGGTCCCGCCCGCCCAGCGCGCGGTCGTAGTCCGGCGGATCGCCCGAGCCGGTACCGGACGCGTCGTTGACCCCGGCCAGATCCACCCCGAACGGGAGCGCCACCCGCTCGTTGCGCAGCGGTGTCACCCCGAAACCGGCCACCTCGTCCAGCCACTCCTGGAAGCCCGAGAAGTACTCGTGGTTGCCGGTGACGAAGAACGACCCGTACCGGCTGCGCAGGTCGCGCAACGGCGACGCGGCGAAGCCCAGGTCGGCCACGGTTCCATCGACAAGGTCACCCACGACGGCCACGACATCGGCGTCCAGCCCGTTGATCATGTCGACGATGCGTCGGGTGTGGGAGTACCCGCGCAAGGGCCCAAGATGGATGTCGCTGACCACGGCGATGCGGGTCAGATCAGCCGAGCGGGGCAGCTTGGCCAGGGGGATCTGGATCCGCTTCAGCCCGGGGGCCCCGAGGGCGGAGACCATGCCCGCCCCGACCAGCCCGGCCGAGGCGACGCCCGCCGTCACCGCGACGGTCCGGGCCAGGAAGACCCGCCGGGCCGGATCGGCGCCGGTGGCCCTGAGTCTTCGCCGTAGCACGAACGCCGGAATCTCCAGGACGGCCACGGTCAGCAGCAGGTAGAACACCAGCGCCAGCCAGACGTAGCCCGGCCAGGCGATCGGGATCTCGGCCGTCCTGGGTAGGGCGCGACTGCCGATCAGGCTGGCCAGCAGGACGGCGCCCAGGCCGACAACGACACCGGTACCGATGCGGCGGACCACCCGGTTGGTGGTGGTGTCGCGCACGAGCCGACGCCACAGGTAGTAGTGCGCGGCCGCCACAACGAGCAGGGCAACCATCAGCACAACCGCGATCATGTTCCCTCCGGCGGCCAACCTACCGAATGGCGCCTGAGGCAATCCCTACGGCACTCATCGACATTGCGGCCTCCGGCACGGAGCTATATGGCGCCTCCGGCGCGGAGCTATATGGCGCCTCCGGCGCGGAGCTATATGGCGCCTCCGGCACGGAGCTATATGGCGCCTCCGGCGCGGCGCTACGGTTCAGCCCCCGGCGAAGGGTGGCAGCACGTCGACGGTGCAGGTGCGCGGCAGAGGCGCGTCCGCCTGGTGCCAGGCGAGACCGTCGACCAGGAAGCTCGCCACCTCGACGACCCGCGCCATCCGCTCGCCGCGCGCGGCGAGTTCCTTGCGCAGCGCGCCGAGTGACGGCACATCGAATGTCTCCTCGCTGACCCCCGCCGCCGCGCGGGCGGCCGCGAAGTACCGCACCGTTACCACGCCACCATCCTGCCCCAGCCGACGCCGGCCCGGCCAGCTCCCGCCGACGCTCGCAAGCTCGCCTCCTCGCGCTCCGGTCACCATCAAGCCAGGCGGGCCCGGCGGCGCAGCCGGCTCATCGCCGCTTCGGCGTTCGTCGTCAGTCGGGCCGCCTCCGCGTCGAGTACCCCGGCTCCCTCATCGGTCAGCCGGTAGTAGCGACGCAGCCGGCCGTCCACGACCTCTTCCCGGTCGGCTACGGCCAGGCCCTGCTCGACCAGCCGGTCAAGCGCACCGTAGAGAGTTCCGGGGCGCAGCACGACCCGTCCCTCGGACAGGGTGCTCACCTCCTGGATCACGCCATAGCCGTGCAACGGACCCGTAGCGAGCGCGGTGAGAATCAGAAAGGTCGGCTCCTGCAACGGCTTGGTCACGCCGCCACGATACGTCGACCGGTATATGCCGACAATCGGAAACCTTCAGCCGCCGATCGCGGACATGGGCCGCGCCGGCTGCAGGAACGTGGGATCGTCGATGCCATGGCCGGCCCGCTTTCCCCACATCGCGGTCCGCCAGGCCTTGGCGATCACGTCGTCGGAGGCACCGTCGCGCAGCAGGCCCCGCAGGTCGGTCTCCTCCTGGCTGAACAGGCAGTTGCGCACCTGGCCGTCGGCGGTGAGCCGGGTCCGGTCGCAGGCGCCACAGAATGGCTGCGTGACACTGGCGATGATGCCGACCCGGGCCGGGCCACCGTCCACAATGAACGTCTCCGCTGGCGCCGCCCCCCGCTCGTGCGGGTCCTCACTCAGCGAATAGTGCTCGCCCAGCGCGGCCAGGATCTCGCTCTGGGTGACCATGTCCTCGCGGCGCCAGGCATGCTGCGCGTCCAACGGCATCTGCTCGATGAAGCGCAGCTCGTACCCGTGGGTCAGAGCGAACGACAGCAGAGGAACCGCCTCGTCATCGTTGACACCGCGCATCAGAACGGCGTTGAGCTTCACCGGCCGGAGCCCGGCCTCGTCGGCCGCCCGCAGTCCGGCCAGCACGTCCTCGAGACGGTCACGGCGGGTGAGCTCGGCGAAGCGGTCCTGCCGCAGCGTGTCGAGCGAGACGTTCACCCGATCGAGGCCGGCCGCCGCCAGGGCGCCGGCGAGCCGCTTGAGTCCGATGCCGTTGGTGGTCACCGACAGCCGCGGCCGGGGGCGAAGCTGGGCCGAGGCCGCGACGATGTCGACGATGCCGGGCCGCAGCAGCGGTTCGCCGCCGGTGAAGCGGACCTCGGTTACGCCCAACTGCTCGACCGCGATGCGAACGAGGTGGGCCACCTCGTCGTCGGTCAACACGGTCTGCTTCGGTAGCCAGGCCAACCCTTCCTCGGGCATGCAGTACGTGCACCGCAGATTGCACCGGTCGGTCAGGGAGACCCGCAGATCGGTGGCGACACGGCCGAACCGGTCGGCGAGACCTTGCACAGGCTGCATTCCTGAACAGTAGCGCCCGACCGGCCCCGGTTCACCATCCCCGCAGAGCGTCCTGGGCGGCGTCGACCACCGCGCCCCGGTAGCTCGAGCCGAACAATGCCGTGTGCACGAGCAACAGGTGCAACTGATGAAGCGGTACCCGTTGACGCCATCCCTCAGCCAGTGGCCAAGCCTCGTCGTATGCGGCGAGAAACCTTGGCAGGTACGGCATTCCACCGAACAGGGCCAGCTCGGCAAGGTCCGTCTCGCGGTGTCCCCCATGCGCCGACGGGTCGATCAAGTATGCGCGGTCTTCGATGCTCCAGTGCACGTTGCCGGGCCACAGATCGCCGTGCACCCGAGCCGGCGCCTCGGCGGGTGGAGCAAGCTCGTCGATACGCGAAAGCACAGACTCCACGAGTGTCACGTCCGTAGCTGCCAGAGCACCCGAGTCTGCAGAGCTCCGCAGGTGCGGATGCAGCCGACGTTCGGCGAAGAATTCGGGCCAGGCCATGCCGGAGCCGTCGTTGGACTGAGGAAGGCGCCCGATGAAGCCGGCCCAGGGCGCACCGAAGCGTGCGGCGCCGGCCCGGTGCGTCGTGGCCAGCTCCCGCCCGAACCGCTCGGCGGCGGTCGGCGTCGCCGGACCCGGCTCGACCCACTCCAGTGCGAGCAGGTCCGGCCCGGCGACCAGGACCTCGGGCACCGGCGCACCGGACGGGCCGGCGCCGGCCAGCCACCGTAGGCCGTCGGCCTCCGATTCGAAGAAGTGCTCGGGCTGCGAAGTGCCCGGTTCTCCGGCCCCGGGATCGTTGAGGTACTTGACGAACACCGAAGCGCCGTCGTCGAGGGTGAGCCGGCTGGCCTGACAGATCGAGCCACCCGCCACCGGAGTCTCCCGGATGCGTTGGTGGCGCAGAAACGTTGGTAGCTGCTGCGGGTGGGCTCGCAGATACGCCAGGTCCATTGGTGCCAGCCTAGCGACACGGGTCATTCGGGTACCGGTGGCCGGGCTGGTGGGGTAAGCATGACCTTATGACCGAAATGCTGTCACCCGCCCGGAGCCTGCCGGGGGTGACCATCCGCCCTTACCGGCCCGCGGACCACAACGACTGCCGGCGGCTCTGGGCCGAGCTGACGCGCCACCAGCAGGGCCTCTACGGCGAAGCGGCCCGGGAGACCGACGCGGGCGCCGGATTTCGAGGAGTACCTGACCCAGCTCAACCTGTCCGGCATGTGGGTGGCCGAGGCGGACCGGGGCGTGGCCGGTTTCGTCGGCCTCATGCTCGACGGCCGGGCCGGCGAGGTCGAGCCGGTCGTGGTGGCCGACGGCATGCGCGGACGCGGTATCGGTCGTGCGCTGCTCGCCACCGTCGTCGACGAGGCCCGCCGGCGCGGGCTGCGCCGGCTCACGGTGTCCCCACCGGTCCGCGATGTGGCGGCCCTGCGTAGCCTCCACACGGCCGGCTTCGACACCGTCGCCACTGTCACACTCGCCTACGATCTGGGCAGGTCGGCCGGTACATCTTCCGGCCCGGACGGCGCGCTCGACCTGCGTGGGCTGCGTTTCGACACCTGAGCAGTTATCCACAGGCGGCCCGGCTGTCCACAGTTCGCCGATTCGCGCTTCCGTACCTGGTCGCCGTCTCGGCAGGCTCGACATTCATGAGTGACCCCACCGGACCCCCGTTCCGGCTCAAGCTGGCCGAGCCACGCGACATTCTCGGCGCGGTGCCCTACCTTCTCGGGTACCATCCGACCGACTCCGTTGTCCTCGTCGGCCTGCGCGAACGGCAGCTCGTCGTGACCGCGTGCGCGAACCTGCCCGAGAGTCCACAGGTCGCCCGCACTCTGGTCCGCGAACTGGCGGACGAACTGCGCCCGGGTGGCGTGCAGGAGGCGATCCTCATCGGGTACGGGCCGGACGCGCTGGTGCGGGCGCTGGTGCCACACCTGGGCGCCGCGCTGGCCGATATCGGAACCGAGCTGCTCGACGCGCTGCGGTCGCAGGACGGCCGGTACTGGTCCTATCTGTGCACCGACCCGGACTGTTGCCCACCCGACGGCCAGGAATACGACGTGCGCGACAGCCGTTCGGCGGCCGAGGCCACCATGGCGGGCTGACCGCGCTGCCCGACCGGACGGCCTACGAACACCAGCTCGACCCGGTGACCGGTGCCGCGCGGGAAGCGATCGCGGAGGCGACCCGGGCCGCCTACACGCGGCTGATGCCATGCTGGTGGAGGCCGCCGACGAGGACGACTCTTCGAACGGCTGGATGCGGGCGGGCGGGACTCGCTCAAGAACGCGTACCTGGACGCCCAGCTCGAAGGTCGGCGGCCCGACGACGACTCGGTCGCATGGATCTCGCTGCTGCTGTGCTGGGACGAGTTCTGCGAGATCGCGCTGGACGCGCTGATCGAACGGCCGGCGATGCTCGCCGTGAGCCGCGCGCTCTGGCTGGACGTCATGCGGCGGGCGGAGCCGGACCTGGTTCGACGGTCCGGCGACCTCTTCGCGCCTGGCCGCCTGGCGCCGCGGTGAGCTCGCCTGGCCCGGTTCGCCATCGAGCGCGCGCCGTGCTCGAGGAGCCGGAATACCGGTTGGCCCAGCTCGCCCACGACGACCTGAGCGGATCGCCACCCGCCTGGCCGGCCCCTCCGCGCCGAGTCAGTCCACAGTGGAGCTCGACGCGGACGGGTCAGCGCGACGACGCGGGCGGCGCCCGCGTAAACGTTCATCGTCGCGCCGCGGAGGAAGCCCACCAACGTGAGCCCGGCATCAGCGGCCAGGTCCACCGCGAGGGTGCTCGGCGCGGACACCGCCGCCAGCACCGGCACCCCGGCCATGGAGGCCTTCTGCACCAGCTCGAAGCTCGCCCGACCGCTGACCAGCAGCACCTGGCCGGCCAGCGGCAGGCGCCCGCTCGCGCAGCGCCCACCCGACCACCTTGTCGACCGCGTTGTGCCGGCCCACGTCCTCGCGCACGCACACCAGGTCGCCGCCCGGCCGTGAACAGGCCGGCCGCGTGCAGCCCACCGGTGCGGTCGAACGCCTTCTGCGCCTTACGCAGCCGATCCGGCAGGCGGCCAGTGTGGCGGCGTGTCACCGTCACCGGGTCGCCGGCCACGTTGAACCGGGAGGTGGTCCGGACCGCGTCGATGCTCGCCTTCCCGCATACCCCGCACGAGCTGGTCGTGTAGAAGGCTCGGGTCGGGTCGGTGCTGGGTGGCGGCACGTGCGGCGCGAGCGTGATGTCGACGACGTTGTAGGTGTTCGGCTCATCGGTACCGGCGCACAGCTGCGCGGTCATCACGTCGTCGGCCGCCGCGATGATGCCCTCCGTCAGGAGGAAGCCCAGTGCCAGATCGATGTCGTCGCCCGGGGTCCGCATGGTCACCGCGAGCGGGGCCTTCGTCCCGCCCGGTCGGGCCACCCGGATCTCCAGCGGCTCCTCGCCGACCAGCGTGTCCATCACCCTGACCGCTCCACCTGGTGTGGTGGTATCGATCCGTGTGACGCTACGTCGGTCCGTCACCCTACCCATGCGCCCATTCTCCACCCACGACACCGGCGGCCACAGCGGCCGACTCAGGTTGTGGCCCCTGTGGGGGCGCAAACGTGCGGTAGCCTCCGTTCGGGAGGGGTGGACCCAATGATCGGTCGGTTGTACGCGTACGTGATCGACTGCCCGGATCCGGTAGCGCTCGGCGCGTTCTACACCGAGCTGACCGGCTGGGAGCGGATCGATGACGGCAACTGGGTGGTGCTAGGAACACAGGGCGTGCCACGGCTGTCGTTCCAGCCCGCCCCTGACCACCGGCGGCCGCGCTGGCCGGATCCCGAGTTTCCCCAGCAGAGCCACCTGGACTTCTTCGTCGATGACCTGGACGCGGCTGAGGCCAGGTGCTCGCGCTCGGGGCCACCCGGCTGCACCCCGACGACGGATTCCGGGTCTACGCGGATCCGGCCGGGCACCCGTTCTGCCTGTGTCTGGACGACCCGACAGCGCCCTGAGCTACTTGGACTGCGCGGTGATCTGGGTCGCGGTCATCGAGCCGTCCGCCGCCGTGGTACCGGTGACGGTCACCGACGATCCGACCGTGAGGTCCTTCACCGCCGCCGCCTGCTCGGTTCGCACCGCCGTCGCGCCGGTCGTCTTCACGATCACCACCTGCCCGTCGGCGGTGGTCACGTAGACGGTCGTCCCGTCCACCAAGGTGACGGTCCCGGTGGTACCACCGCGGCCGGTGCCCGTGCCGGCACCGCCGCCGGAGCCTGTCCCGCCGCTGCCACCCGCGCCCCCGCCGCCGAATCCGCCGCCGGCGGCGCGGCTGGCCAGAGCGGCCGGCAGGTTGGTCCCGTTGAGGTTGCCGCTACCAACCGTCGCCCCGAGATTCTTCTGGACCAGAACCCCGCCGAGGAACCCGGCGATCACGAGGACCAGTCCGGCCATGACCACGGTGGTCCGGGTGATCGGGAAGGGTGCCCGCGCCATGCAGCTGGCGGTCCAGGTCGTCGTCGAACGGATCGTCGGTCAACTCGCCGTCGCCGACCTGGTCGAGACCGTCCACTGTGGTCTGGGCGTCCACATCCGGCTCCTCGCGCTCACTCACATCTGCCACACACCGCTCGCAGCTGACGCTCGCTCACTCATACCGCAGCGCCTCGATCGGCCGGAGCGACGCGGCCCGGCTGGCCGGGTAGCTACCGAAGAACAGTCCAATCGCGACAGACACGCCTAGAGCCAGGAAAACCGAGCTCGGCACGATCACCGGGGTGACCCCGGCGATGGTGAAGCGGCTGCCGATGACTGCGGCGGCCACCCCCAGCAGCCCACCCATCACACTGAGCACCGTCGCCTCGACCAGGAACTGGGTGAGCACGGTCCGCTTCGGCGCGCCCGAGCGCCTTGCGGATGCCGATCTCACGGGTCCGCTCGGTGACCGTCACCATCATGATGTTGGTGATGCCGATTCCGCCGACGAGCAGGCTGATGCCGGCCACCGCCGCCAGCAGCAGGGTGAACGTCTGGGCCGTGTCGGCCCGGGCGGCCAGCAGCTGGGACTGGTTGAGGATCCGGTACGGCTCGGTGCCGGTGACGTGCAGTTTCTGGTCGAGGATCGCGCTGACCTCCGTCTGCGCGGCGTCCACCGAGTCGGGGCCGGTCGCCTGGATCAGGATCTGGTTGATCGGCCCGTACCCGGTCAGCGCCTGCTGGACCGCGCTCACCGGCGCGAGCGCTATGTCGTTCGGGTCGTCGAAGCCGGCCCCGCCCTTGGCGGCGAGCACCCCGACCACGGTGAACAGCGTGCCCGACACGGTGATCTGCTTGCCGATCGGGTCGATCCCCGCGAACAGCGCCTCGTCCACCGTTGAGCCGATCAGCAGCACCCGACGGCCGTTGGTCACGTCGTCCATCGTGAAGGGCGAGCCGCTGGCCACGGTGTAGTTCGAGGCCGGCACGTACGCCGGGATAGGTACCGACGAACTCGGGCACGGAGTGGTCGGTCCCGTCGTACACCAGCGTCTGCGAGCCCGTCACGACCGGTGAGGCGCTCTTCACGTCGGGCGCGGCGTCGTGGTCGTTGAGCGCGGCCACCATGTCGATGGTGAGCGAGTTGTTCTTCGTCTGCACGCTGGCCTGCCGCACATTGCCGGCCGTCACCGTCAACGTGTTGGTGCCCAGGCCCTCGATGGCGCTCTGGACCGCCTTCGCCGAGCCGTTGCCCACCGCGACCAGCAGGATGACCGCCGCCGACGCCGATGAGGATGCCCAGCACGGTCAGGCCCGAGCGCAGCTTGTTGGCGCTGATGCCGCGCAGCGCGAAGCGCACCGTCTCGAGCAGGCTCACGACCCGCCCCCCTCGCCGGGCCGCCGCCAGACCGAGTCGTCGTCGGTCCCGGCGTACATCCGAGACGATCCGTACCGTCCACCAGCCGGACCACCCGCCGGGCGTGCCGGGCCACGTCGATCCTCGTGCGTGATGAGCATGATCGTGCGGCCGCCCCGGTTCAGCCGGTCCAGCACGGCGAGCACGTCCGATGTGGACTGGGTGTCGAGGTTGCCGGTCGGCTCGTCGGCCAGCACCAGTGCGGGCGCGGTGACCAGGGCGCGCGCCACCGCCACCCGCTGCTGCTGGCCACCGGAGAGCTGGTTGGGCTCGTGCGCGGCCCGGTCGGCCAGCCCCACCATCGCCAGCGCGGCCCGGGCGCGGGCCCGGCGCTCGGCCGCCTTCATCCCGGCGTACGCCAGCGGAAGCTCCACATTGGCCAGGGCGGTGGTGCGCGGGATCAGGTTGAACGACTGGAACACGAACCCGATCCGGCGGTTGCGGACCAGCGCCAGTTGCCGGTCGGTCAGCCGGCTCACGTCGACCCCGTCGAGGAGGTACCGGCCGGTGGTCGGGGATGTCCAGGCAGCCGAGGATGTTCATGAGGGTCGACTTGCCCGAGCCCGACGCGCCCATGATGGCCACGTACTCGCCCCGCTGCGACGGTGAGCGATACACCCCGCAGCGCGTGGACCGCGGTCTCGGCCATCCCGTAGACCTTGGTGACCGCACGCACGTCGAGCACCGGGTGGTCGGCAGCCGGTGCGATCGGCGCCAGCCTCGGCCGTGACCGCGGTCATCGCCCGCCTCCGACCACTGCCGGCTCCCGCCGGTACCGCCACCGCCGCCAGCCCGCCACCGCCCAGCCCGCCACCGCCGCCCGCCGCCGCCCGCCACCGCCGCCGCCCAGCCCGCCACCGCCGAAGCCGCCGAAGCGGCCGTGGTCGTGGTGTTGGCCGAACCCGAGGCCGGTGACGATCTCCACCTGCTGCGCCGACCGTGAGGCCGGAGGTGATCTGGGTGAACGTGTCGCCCTCCACGCCGACCTCCACCGCGACCACCTGGGCGTGCGTTGTCCTGCAGCACGGTGACGGTGTGCCGGTTGCCCGCCGTCCGCACGGCCGCGGTCGGCACCCGGATCGCGTTCTGGGCCTCGGCGGTGGTGACCACCACGGTCACCGTCTGGCCGATGCGGATGCCGGCCGGCAGGGTGGTCAGGCCGACCGTCACGGCGTACGAGTTCACGTTGTTCGAGGTCGTGGCGGTCGGCGCGATGGTGGTCACGGTTCCCGGTCGCGCGTCGCCGCCGGTGAGCGCGGCCCAGGTCACGGTGGCCGGCTGCCCGTCCTTGAGCTTGGTCGCGTCCGCCTCGGCGAAGCTGGCCGAGACCTGCATGTGGGTCAGGTCGGCCAGCTGGATGAAGCCGGATGACGGACGACGCTCGCGTTGCCGCTTGCCCGCCGCTGTTGCCGCTGCCGCCCCGCTGCTCCGGACGCCGGCCGGACGCCGCCGCCGGACGAGCCGCCGACGCTGCCGTTGATCGCGGTGATGTCCCGGCCATCGGCGCGGTCAGCACGGTGCCGGCCAGCGCCCGCTGATCAGCGTCGACCGTGGCCTGGGCGTTGGTCACCTGCGCCTGGGCGCTGGCGATCGTGGCGTCGTCGCCGCCCGGTGTCGGCCCGGTCGAGGCTGGCCCGGGCCGCGTTCAGGTTGGCGTTGGCCGTGTCCAGCTGGGCCTGGGCGTCGGTCGGGTCCACGCTTGGCCAGGATCTGGCCCTTCTTCACCGTGTCGCCCGACCTGCACCGAGATCGACGTGACCGTTCCCGACGTGGCGAAGTCGGCCGATCGCGGTGTTCGCGCTCTGCACCGAGCCGGTCGCCGAGACGGTCGCGCGTCACCACGCCCTGGGTCACCGCGACCGTGCGAGGCGCACCGGTACCGGCGGCGGCGGCGGCGTTCGGGTCGGCCGTGACCAGGACGTAGGCCCAGACGCCGCCGGCCACCGCCAGGACGGCCAGCCCGGCGTTGACGAGCATGGACCTGCTCAACGCGGGCATCGGCAGGCGGGGTACGCGCATGCGCGGAATCGTCGCGGTACCCATCTCGGAGCCCGCCCGGTGTCAGCTCAAAGCCACCTCGGAGTGGGCCTCGTCCTCGCTGAGGGCATCCGAGGGGGCGGTCCTCGTAGTGGGGCGGAGCAGCAGGACCCGGAACCGGGCTCCCGCGCCGGGCTCGGTGAACAGCTCGACCCGCCCGCCATGCGCCTGCACGATCGACGACACGATCGACAGACCCAGTCCGGCCCCGCCTCGACGCCGTGACCGGCTGCCCTCGGCCCGGAACAGCCGCTCGAAGGCGCGCTCGGCGTCGGCCCGGGCCATCCCCGGGCCGGTGTCGGCCACCTCGAGCACCGCCACCGGCCCGTCCGGCGGCAGGTCGCGGCCGGCAGTGGCCGCCGGTGCCGGCCACCGGCCGCGGCCGCAGCGACAGCCGGCCCGACCCGGACGACGACCTCGGCGTCGTCCGGCGTGTGCTGCAGCGCGTTGGCGACCAGGTTCGTGGCCACCTGGCGCAGCCGGGCCTCGTCGCCCTCCACCGTCACCGGGTCGAACGTGTCGTTGCCGTCGTCGAGCGGCCCCAGCAGGACGAACCGGGCCGGTACCCGCAGTGCGCGTCACGCACGGCGTCCGCCGCCACCGCCAGCAGGTCGACCGGGCGCTGCTCGAGCGGGCGCTCCTCGTCCAGCCGGGCCAGCATGAGCAGGTCGTTGACCAGCAGGCGCATCCGGCCGACCTCGTCCTCGATCGCACCCATCGCCTCGTCCAGGTCGCCCGCCTCTCGGATACCCGCCGCGCCGGTAGAGCTCGGCGAAGCCCTGGATCGAGGTGAGCGGCGTGCGCAGCTCGTGGGCGGCATCGGCCAGGAACTGGCGCAGTCGCTGCTCCGACGCGGTCCGCTCGGCCATGGCAGTCTCGATCCGGACCAGCATGGTGTTGAGCGCCATGCCCAGCCGCCCGGACTCGGTGTGCGGGTCGGCGTCCTCCACCCGGCGGGACAGGTCACCGCCGGCGATCTCGGCCGCCGCCTCCTCCATCCGGGTCAGCGGCCGCAGGCCGACCCGGACCAGGGCGGCCGCGGCCACGGCCCCGATGCCGGCCAGCACGAGCAGGGTCAACGCCGACGTCGATGAGGATGCAGGTTGCGTCTGAGTCGCGTCGGCCTCGGCCAGCGAGATCCCGGCCACCTGGTAGTCGCCGCGAAGTGTCGTCGGTCCGGAACACCGACCCGCCACGACGACGCCACCGGCGTACGTCCACTGTGTACGGTCGGCCGGTCGAGATGGGTCGATCAGCTCGCTGAAGCTGCCGACGTCGACTGCACGGCCGGGGTCGATCGGCGTGCCGTCGCTGGCGAAGTAGTACTGCGTGAAGCCGCGTGGCTCGACCTCAGTCGGTTCGCCGCTCCGGCCGGCGCAACCGACTGGCCGGGACTCGGCGGACCTCTGCAGCTGCTGGTCCACCCGGCTGATCAGGCTCTGATCGCAGCAGCAGCACGCCCTGACACGTCGGCCAGGATGCAGGCCGACCCCGACCAGGGCCGCGATGGCGACCACCATCCGGCTCCGCAGCGTCCACTCCCGCCAGGGCGGAACCCGGTCACGCCGCTTCGCCGGTCCGCGGCAGTCGCAGGGCGTACCCGACGCCGCGCACCGTGTGGATCAGCGGCGGATCCCACTTGTCGATCTTGCGGCGCAGGTAGTACACATAGGACTCGACGATCCGGCCGTCGCCGCCGAAGTCGTAGCTCCACACCCGGTCCAGGATCTGCGCCTTGCTGACACCACCCGGCCGGCGTTGGTCAGCAGGTACCGCAGCAGGTTGAACTCGGTCGGCGACAGGTCGACCAGCTTGCCGCCCCGGCGTACCTCGTGCGCGTCCTCGTCCATCTCCAGGTCGGCGTAGCGGAGCACCCCGTCATCGGTGAGCCCGGCGTCGCCGCGACCGCGGCGCAGGATGGCCCGGATCCGCAGGACCACCTCCTCGAGGCTGAACGGCTTGGCGACGTAGTCGTCGCCGCCCACGGTCAGGCCGGAGATCCGGTCCTCGACCGAGTCGCGGGCGGTCAGGAACAGCACCGGCACCGGGAACCCGGACGCCCGCAGCCGCTGCGCCACCTGGAATCCGTCCAGATCGGGCAGCATCACGTCGAGCACGACCAGATCAGGCTGGTACTCCTCGGCCGCGATCGAGGGCGTCGTGGCCGCCGTGCTCGATGCGGACCTCGAACCCGGTCAGCCGGAGCGTCGCCGACAGCAACGCGCAGATGTTGGGCTCGTCGTCCACGACGAGTACCCGGCCGGCCCGGCCGTTGCCCTCCGCCTCCCGCATGTGGACCTCCCCTCCGATTCTGCTGTGGAGCATGTCCGGTCCACCTCAAAGCGAGCTGTGAGCCGGCTGCGAGAACCATGTTCCCGCTCGGGCCAGGGACTCCAGACCGAGCGCTACGCCGCCGTCGGCAGGACCAGCACGTCACCGGCGACGACGCCGGACATGATCTCGGTGTACTGGTCCCCGCGCAGGCCCACCGTGACCGTCCGGGTCTCGTCGCCCGGCGGCGTACGCACCCGCACCGTACCGGCGCCGCCGGCCACCCCGGTCACCGCGGCCGACGACGCGTACAGGACATCGCCGCCGACGCCGTGGTCACCGGTCACCGTCGCCGACTGGCCGAGCAGGAGATCAGCCGGCACCTGGTCGAACGCGATCATCACGCCGTAGCGGACCAGCCGGTTGGAGACCGTGCCGGCCGGGTCGATCTGCGACACCTTGCCCGGCACCGGCTGGCCATGGTCGGGCAGGGTGATCGCCGCGGCCTGGCCGACCGCCAGCCGGCCGACGTCGGCCTCGGAGAACTGGGCCGAGACGGCCAGGCTGGACATGTCGCCGAGCACGATGAAGCCGGTACCGCCGGGCGGCGGTGCTGCCCACCTTGCCACCGACCGAGAGCACCCGACCGGCGATCGGCGCGGTGATCGTTGTCCCGGCCAGCCTGGCCCGCGCCTGGACAAGCGCGAGGTTGGCGTTGTTGTACTGCTGCTGGGCCGAGAGCATGGCGTCGTTGGTCGACTGCTGACGGCTCGACTCGGTACAGGTCGGCGTCGGGACGGCGACGGTCATCGACGCGGTGCGGTTGGTGCCGGTCGAGGTGGGGCCCGGACCCGGGCCACCTGCCGCCTCCGCCTGCCCCGCCACCGGTCCCACCGCCGGTGCGCGCGGTCGGGGTCGGGCAGGGCGGAAGGGCCGCCGTCTGCTCGGCCCGGGTCACGGCTGCGCCGCGTCGGCCACCCGCTGCTGGGCCGAGTCGACCGCCGCCTGGGCATCGGATGGATCGATCCGGGCCAGCACCTGGCCGGCCTTCACCGTGTCGCCCGCCTTCACATCCACCTCGGTGACGGTGCCGGCCGACGCTGAAGCTCAGCCCCCGCGTCTGGGCCGCCTCGACCGTGCCGGCGCGGCGACCTGGCAGGGTCACCGTGCCCCGGGCCACCGTGGTGGTCGCGGTGACCGCGGCCGGTGCCGAGCCACCCGCGCTGAGTACCAATGCCAGCACCACCGCCACCGCGACCAGCGCCCCACCGGCCGTCCACAGCACGGCACGCCGACGCGAACCCTTGCTCACGGCTGCTGCGAGTCTCGCGGAGAGGCCTCGCCGTTCCCTCAGCGACAACCTCGGAGTTGCCTTGACGGCCATTCCGAGCATCCGTCGAGCCTGGACTGACCGGCGTCGAGGCGGGTCGGCTTGAGTGTCGTCGCGACACATCGAGAAGGGCCGAAGACGTGAAGATGCGCACGCGGGTGGGCGTCAGCGCCCTGGTGGCCCTGGCCGCCGGTACTCTCGCGGTGGCGTGCGGGTCGAGCAGCTCGCCGGCTCCGGCCGCCAGCGGTCAGGACGGCACCAGCTTCGCCGCCTACACCTCATGCTTGCAGCGCAACGGGGTCACGCTCCCCTCACGCGCGGTCGGCCAGAACGGCACCGGCCAGCGCAGCCCCCGCGCGCTCCCGAGCGGCGCGCCGTCCCTCCTTCTCTCCCGGGCAGTCCCGAGGCCCGGGGCGGCTTCGGCGGCGGCTTCGGCGGCGGATTTCTCGGTACCGCGGCCCCGGCGGGCGTCGATCAGGCCACCTGGGACAAGGCCCTACAGGCGTGCAGCTCGGTGCGGCCGGCGGCCAACCCCAGCGGGGGCGCCGACAACTCCGCGCTCGCCGCTTACCGCAACTGCCTGGCCGACCACGGTGTGACCGCCACCGGCGGACCGGTCAACACGGCCGACCCGGCCTTCGCGGCGGCCGTGAAGGCGTGCGCGGCACTGCGTCCGAGCCAGCGGCCGCGCGCGTCTGGTGGGCCCACTGGACAAGCACAGGGTGGACCCACGGGGTAGGCGGGGTGGACCCACCGGATAATCGGAGGCGATGCCAGATCTCGCCGCCGTCGTCCTGGCCGGGGGTTCCGCCCGGAGGATGGACGGCGCGCCCAAGCCCTGGCTGACCGTCGGCGGCGTCAGCCTGCTCACCCGGGTCCTGGCGGCGGTGACCGGAGCCGGCCATGTCGCACCGGTCGTCGTGGTGGGGCCGGACTCGCTGGCGCCGCTGCTGCCGACCAATGCCACCCTGACCCGGGAGGATCCGCCCGGCGCCGGCCCGGTCGCCGCCGCCCGCGCCGGTGTCGAGTCGATCGGCGCCGGCATCGAGCTGGTCGCGCTGCTGGCGGCCGACCTGCCCTTCCTGTCGGGCCCGGTGCTGCACCAGTTGAGAGCGGCGGCGGGCGAGGTCGACGGTGCGGTGCTGGTCGACGACTCGGGCCGGGAGCAATGGCTGTGCGGTGTCTGGTGGCTCGACCGGCTCGGCCCGCGGCTGATCGCGGCCGAACCCGGGGCCAGCCTACGCTCCACAGTGGATGGACTTCACGTCGAGCCGGATCGGTCGGTACCGGCCGGGCGTGGTTCGACTGTGACACCGATCGAGCGACCTACAGACAGCGGAGGAGTGGGCCCGTGCCGACATTGGATGAGTGGACCGCCCAGGTGTGTACCGCGTTGGGCGTCGACCGTGCGCTGGTCGCCCAACCGACCGTGCTCGACCTGGCCCGCGACGTGGCGCACAGAGTCGCGCGGCCGGCCGCCCCGCTCACCGCGTACCTGTTCGGCCTGGCCGTCGGGGCCGGCGCGACGCCAGCCGACGCGGCCGCCATCATCACGTCGCTGCTGCCACCTGCTCCAGCCGAATGATGATCTGCTTCGACGTCGGTGTCTGCGAGCCTTCGGCTGTCGAGTCGAGCGGCACGAGGACGTTGGCCTCCGGGAAGTAGGCGGCGGCGCAACCCCGGGCAGTCGGGTACGCGATCACGCGGAACGACGGCGCCCGCCGGGTCGAACCGTCCGTCCACTCCGACACGATGTCCACCGTGGCGGCGTCCGGGATGCCCAGCTCGCCGAGGTCGTCGGGGTGCACGAACACCACCCGTCGTCCACCGTGGACGCCCCGGTAGCGGTCGTCCAGGCCGTAGATCGTCGTGTTGTACTGGTCGTGGCTTCGAATGGTCTGCAACAGCAGCCGGCCCGGCGGCACGTCGATGACGGCCAGGTCGGTCACGGTGAACATCGCCCGTGCCGGACGGGGTCGGGAAGACGAGCCCGTCGCGTGGTCCATGCGGCAAGGTGAAGCCGCCCGGCTCGGCCACCCGGGCTTCGAAGTCTGCGAAGCCCGGTACGACGCCGGCGATGCACGCCCGGATCTCCCGGTAGTCAGCGGCGAACCGGGTCCACCGCAGCTCGTCGCCGAGCAGAGTCCGGGCCAGTCCGGCGATGATCGCGACCTCGGAGAGCAGTTGGGGCGAGGCCGGCTCGAGTCGCCCGCGGGAGGAGTGCACGGCGGACATCGAGTCCTCCACGGTCACGAACTGCTCGCCGGAGGACTGCTCGTCCCGCTCGGTACGACCCAGGCACGGCAGGATGCAGCGACTCGGTGCCGGGCAGCACATGGGTGCGGTTCAGCTTGGTCGCGATGTGGACGGTCAGTGAACAGCCGGCCAGCGCCCCCTCGCCGACCGCGGTGTCCGGGGTCGCGGCGGCGAAATTCCCACCCAGTCCGAGAAAGACGTTGGCCCGCCCGTCCCGCATCGCCCGCAACGCGTCGACGGTGTCGACACCCGACGCCGTCGGGCCGGTGAAGCCCAGCCGTCGCTCTAATGTGGACATCCAGGATGGGCGGTGCTCGACGATACCCATGGTGCGGTCGCCCTGTACGTTGGAGTGGCCGCGTACCGGGCACAGACCCGCCCCGGGCCGGCCGAGCATCCCGCGCAGGAGCTGCACGTTGACGATCTCCCGGATGGTCGGCACCGACGCCTTCTGCTGGGTCAGACCCATGGCCCAGCACACGATCGTGGCGGGTGAGTCGGCGAACATCCGGGCCACCGTCTCGATGCGCTCCCGCGCCAGTCCGGTCGCCGCGCCGACCCGCTCCCAGTCGACGGTCTGCCGGGCGGCGACGTAGTCGTCGAACCCCTCGGTGTGGGTGTCGACGAACTCCTTGTCCACAGCACCCCACCGCAGCAGGAGCGTACCGATCGCCTGGAACAGTGCCATGTCGCCGCCGACCCGGATCTGCAGGAACTCGTCGGCCAGCGGGGTACCGCCGCCGACCACTCCGCGTGGGCGCTGCGGGTTCTTGAACCTGATCAGCCCCGCCTCAGGCAGCGGGTTGACCGCCACGATCGTCGCCCCGTTGCGCTTGGCCTTCTCCAGCGCGGTCAGCATCCGGGGATGGTTGGTGCCAGGATTCTGGCCGACCACCACGAGCAGGGCGGCCCGGTGGATGTCCTCGAGCGTGACGCTGCCTTTGCCGACTCCGATCGTCTGGGTCAGCGCGAGCCCGGACGACTCGTGGCACATGTTCGAGCAGTCCGGCAGGTTGTTCGTCCCGTACGCGCGGGCGAACAGTTGCCACAGGAAGGCGGCCTCGTTCGACGTGCGTCCGGAGGTGTAGAAGATGGCGCGGTCCGGACTGTCCAGCCCGCGCAGCCTCGTCGCCACCAGGTCGAACGCCGCGTCCCAGCCGATCGGCTGGTAGTGGTCGGCTCCGGCCAGGCGAGCCATGGCTTGCGTCAGCCGGCCCTGCTGGCCCAGCCAGTGGTCGGACCGGGTCGCCAGCTCGCTGATGGGGTGCTCGGCGAAGAAGCCCGCCGTGATCCGGCGAAGGGTGGCTTCCTCGGCCACCGCTTTGGCGCCGTTCTCGCAGAACTCGGCGTGCGAGCGCTCGCCGGCCGCCGGATCGGGCCAGGCGCAACCCGGACAGTCGAACCCGCCGGTCTGATTGATCCGGAGCAGGGTCAGCGCACTGCGCCGCGCACCCATCTGCTGCAGACCGTCGGCCAGCCCGTGCACGACGCCGGGCAGTCCGCCAGCGCTCCGCTGGGGCCGGGTCACCCTTAGATCACGGTCGCCGGGGTCCGCAACGGGGCTCTCGCGCGCCACGTACCGAATGGTAGCCCCGCACGTCGGACAGGCGCCTCTTCCGGCCCGGCGTCCTGACCAGGGCTGGCACACTGGCGGCCGTGGCGGACCAGTGGTTGATGCGGCGCGATGACGTACCGACCGGTGCGGTCAGCGGTGCGCTCGGCCGTACCGGCGGCGTCCTGCGACGCTGGACAGCGACCGCCAACCGCGCTGGCGACGGGCTCTGGGTCGATCTGGGGCTCTATGCCTTGTCGGCGATCTTCGCCGCCGTGACCATCCACTCGAACCTCGCCCCCCATCGTGAGTGGGGTTCGATCGCGGCGGTCGGCTACGGCCTCGCGTCCGGCGTCGTGCTGGTCCAACTGGTGCGGTGGTCGGTATACCGTCAAGCGCCACTACTGTCCCGCGCGTTGCTGACCGTCACCGCCTGGATCGCCACCGCGTTCGTACCCCTGGTCATCGAAGCTGTCCAGCGCGGGGCGGGCCAGGCCGGACGAGCCCAGGAGGAGGTGCTGGTCATCGAGGACGGCGGTCGGCGTCTGCTCGAGACCGGTTCGCCCGTTCCTGAGCCGGGCGGCCATCGCCGCCCAGCCCGACCAGCTGCTGGGCTACCTGCCTTACCAGCCTGGCATGGCCGTGTTCGGCGTGCCCCGCGCGCTGGGCGGGCCGACCGGCTGGTGGAGTGACGCCCGGATCTGGTTCGCCCTCGTGACGGTCGCGGCTCTGACGGCGGCCCTGGTGATACTGCGGCGGGCCGGCATCGCACCCGGCAGCGTTGATCCGTGCCCTGCAGGCGGCGACCGTCCTGCCGATCTGCGCCCTGACCCTGGCGACCGGTGGTGACGACCTGCCGGTACTCGCCCTGTGCCTGTTGGCGTTCGCGCTGGCCACCACCGGACGGCTGGCCGGATCCGGCGTGGCGATCGGGCTGGCCGCCTCGCTGAAGCTCTTCGCGTGGCCGGTGCAGTCATCCTCGGCGTCCACGCGCTGACCCAGCGCCGGCTCGCTGGTACGCGGTCGGGGCGGTCGGGCTGCCGGTCGGTCTCGCTCCTCCCGGCGCTGATCATCGCCCCGGGCGCCCTGGTCGAGAATGCCGTCGCCTTCCCGCTCGGCCGGGGACTGGTCGGCAGCCCGGCGGCGTCACCGCTGCCCGGTCACCTCATCGCCACCCTCGTCCCGGGTGGCCGGGTCATCACCGGTGTGCTGCTGGTCGCCGCGGCCGGCTGGATCGTGACGACCCTCGTGCGGCGGCCACCCCGGACCGCGGCGGCCGCCGCCCGGCTGACCGCCTGGGCGCTGCTGCGCGGTCATGCTGCTGCTGCCATCCACCCGGTTCGGCTACCTGCTCTACCCGGTGGCGTTCTTCGTCTGGGCGCCCGCGCTGCGGCCCCGCCCGATCCCGGCCCCGCGGTCGGCCCCGACCGGCGTACCGGCCAAGGCCTGAACCGCCGGGCGCCGCCGTCACGGCCGCGTCCAGCCAGCACGGGCACACCCGGCTGATCAAGCGCGGCGGCCGGCCGTACCGGGGCCGGATTGACCTGGGCCGTGCCGACGGCGACCGGCCGCGCTCAGGCTGGGTACCGCCGGGGCGACCGGACCGAGCTCAGGCGACGGCTGGGTCGACCAGCGCAGACGGCGTACGCCCGGGCGAGCAGAGCGCACCCGCGGTGGCGAGCATGATCACCGCAGCGCTGAGCAACAGCGCCTGATCGGCACCGAGCGCCGACCACGGCCGGACCGGCCAGTATCAGCCCGACCGGACCTAGCAGCAGCGAGCCCAACGCGTCGTACGAGCTGACCCGGGACAGTGCCTCCCGCGGGATCTCCCGCTGCATCGTCGTGTCCCACATGCACGACCAGGATGTCCACGGCGACCCCGCCGATGAAGGCGGCGCCGGCCGCCACCGCCAACGGCGCTCCCAGTCCGAGCGCCAGCGGCAGGCTGGCGACCGGGAACGTCAGCAGCACCACCCAGCCGCACCGGATACCGCGGCCTGGCCCGGATGGCCAGGGCGACGCCGACGAGCATGCCGACCGACTCGGCACCGAGGATGATCGACCAGCCGGTCGCACCGCCGAGCCGCTGCTGTGCGACGACCGGCCCGAGCACGCCGATCACCGCCTGCAGCACCATGAGGACGAACGAGTACTGCAGACACGACCACCCATAGCCACTGCCGGGACCGGAACTCGCGCCAGCCGTCGCCGCAGCTCGCGCAGCACGCCGGCGCTCTCGGACCGCGACGCTCGCAGTCGTGGGCAGGCGCAGCGCGGCCGTGAACGCGGCCGACGCGAGCAGCAGGCCGGCGTTGAGCGCCATCGCCCATCCGGCGCCGAGCAGCGCGACCGCCCCGCCGGCGACCGCGAAGCCGCCGATCCGCGCAGGTTCATGCCGAGCCGGAGCACCCCGTTGGCCGCCTGGAGCTCGGGCCTCCGGCACCACCTCGGGCATGATCGCCGGTCTGGGCCGGGTAGAACAGGGCGGTCATCATGCCGGCGAACGCGGACGCCGTGATCATCAGCCACAGCGGCGCCCATCCGGTGATGAGCATGGCTGCGAGCCCGGCCCAGGCGGCGGCCGCGCCCAGATCGGCCGCCATCATGACCCGGAACCGGGGCAGCCGGTCGGCGATGACCCCCCGAGCAGCATGAACACGACCATGCTCAGCGCCTCGGCGGCGGTCACCAGTGAGAGCGTCGTCGCCGTCGCGCCCGGCAGTGCGAGCACGCCGAACGCGAGCGCCACCGGGCCGAACGCGCTCCCAGGACCGAGGCGGTCCGGGCGAGGAACAGCATGGCGAAGCGGCGCTCACGAAGAATCTGACGGCATCTTGCTCACATGACGACGGTATCTGTCGGGTACTGACACTTCGCCGCTGAGTTTTCGTTGGTCGCCGGCGGATTCGCGCCCGATTCGCGTAAACACTTAGGACTGTGACGTACGACAACCGGCGGCAGGCCGGCGACGTCCTCGGCCCGGCTGCTGGCCGGCTACGCCGGCCGGACGGACGTGGTCGTCCTCGGACTGGTCCGCGGCGGCGTACCGGTCGCCGCCCGGGTGGCGCGCCGCGCTCGGCGCGCCGCTGGACGTGCTGGTGGTCCGCAAGCTGGGCGTGCCGTGGTCGCCGGAGCTCGCCTTCGGCGCGCTCGGGCCGGGCGGCGTCGTGGTGCACAACCCGGCCGTCGAGGCGCGGCTCGACCGAGGTCGGACATCGCCAGCGTGCTCGCGGCCGAGGCGGCCGAGCTGGACCGGCGCGAAGCGGCCTACCGGCGCGGCCGTCCGCCGCTGTCGCTGGCTGGCCGGGTCGCCATCATCGTCGACGACGGCCTGGCGACCGGCGCCACCGCCCGCGCAGCGGTGGCCGTGGCCCGCCGGACTGGGCGCCGCCCGGGTCGTGGTCGCCGTACCGGTCGGCGCGGTCGACGCGCTCAGGCTGCTCGGCCGACGAGGCCGACGAGGTGGTCTGCCCGCAGGCGCCGCCCACGTTCGGCGCGGTCAGCGCCTTCTACCTCGTTCCCGCAGACCTCCGACCGCGAGGTCGTCGAACTCCTCGGCGTTGACCGAAGGGCGCACGGACGCCGCGCCGCGCGGGAGCATACGGTCTCCACCACGACGAGCGCGCGTCGATCAGTTGACGGCCATGTCGACGAAGCGTGAGAAATGCAGCTGCGCGGCCACGGTCACGGTGTCGGTGGGTCCGTTGCGGTGCTTGGCCACGATGAAGTCGGCCTCACCGGCACGCGGCGACTCCTTGTCGTAGTAGTCATCGCGGTGCAGCAGGATCACCACGTCCGCGTCCTGCTCGATGGAGTTGTGGGCGGCGATCCCGTTGGCGATGAAGTTGTGCAGACCCAGCACGGTGGCGTCGTACACGTCCTGCGCGCCGATCTCCTCGATGGCGACGACCTCGTCCCAGAGCACGTCGTTGGTGGCGTAGAGGTCGAGCTCGGCCTCGTCGAGGACGGTGGCGATCTGGCCCATCCGCTGCCCTGCCGGCCGGTCGGGCCGGCAGGCGGGCCGCGAAGGCCACCACGTCGGCGTACTCGTGGCTGACCGTGCCCTCGTCGACGAGGATCTCCCGCACCCGGCCCCACAGTTCGTCCGGAATGGTGTCCATAGTGGAGCGAGCCGCCGGGCCGGCCAGGATCGCCTCGAGCCGCCGGCACACGTCACCCTTGCGCCCGTGGGCGCCGATCTCCCGGATGAACCGCAGCTGCTCGTCGCTGGCCCGGAATGTCCAATGTGGAGCCGGTCGCGCCTGGGCCAGAGTCGTCCACCACGCTGGCGATGCCGAAGCGGAGCAGGAGGGCGGCGATTCCGTCGAGCAGTCGTCGGCTGGCCGAGGCGAACGCGATGCGGCCGGAGCGGGTGTACTCGTCGGCCGTGACCGTGCCGCCGACGCCCCACAGCTGCCGCAGGAACATGGCCACCTGCGACTTGGGCAGCCGGAAGACCGCGTCGGGGATGGAGGTCTCGCCGCGGGGCCCGGACGAGCAGCGGCGGCGCTGACCGGCCAGCGTCCCCACCGCACCGAGCATCTGGGCCACCGTGACCACCCGCTCCTGGGGCCACGACCGCGGCCGCAGCGGAGCCGGAATGTGCCGCGGCGAGGCGATCCGGCGCGCGCCACCCGGAGCTGCGGACAGCGGGGTCCAGCCATCGACCGCCAGGAACCGGTGGTTGGCTGTCGCGTCGATCTCGCGTCCCGAGGCCAGCCGCATCCGGTGGACCGGCTTACGCCGCTCGGGAAGGCGTGGGTCATCGTGCGCGGCACGTACTTCAGCCGCTCGTCGAGCGCCCACAGCGGGATGTCGGTCATCCCGTTGGCGAGCAGCTCGGCCAGAGTGACCTCCTGGTTGGTGTCGGCCCGCACCAGCCGGGTCGAGCCGGTCAGGCAGCCGGACTCACGCAGGTCGGACAGCTGCGGACGCTTGTCGGTGCGCTGCTCGGGACCGCGGTTGAGCTGGCTGACCGCGATCACCGGGCACTCGATCTCCTTGGCCAGCAGCTTCAGGCCGCGGGACAGGTCGGCCACCTCCTGCTGGCGGCTCTCCACCCGCTTCGGCGAGGTCATCAGCTGCAGGTAGTCGACGATGACCAGCGCGCAGATCGTGGCGCTGGCGCAGCCGACGCGCCTTCGCCCGGATCTCCATGAGCGTCATGTTCGGGGTGTCGTCGACGAACACCGGCGCCTCGCTGATCTCACCCATCCGGCGGGCGAGCCGCGTCCAGTCGTCGTCGGAGAGCTGGCCGGAACGCAGCACGTGCATCGGCACCCGCGCCTCGGCCGCCAGGAGCCGGGTCACGATCTCGATCTTGCTCATCTCCAGCGAGAAGATCACGCTGGACATGTTGTGCCGCACCGAGGCCGACCGGGCGAAATCCATCGCCACGGTTGAATTGTGAGTCGGCACCATGCTGTGCCCGGCCAGATAGAGATGCTCGGCGTTGTCGACGGTCACGCACTTGCACCGGCACGCTCGCCACCCGACGGACGTCCACAATGGACCGTGCCTGCGGCCGAGCTGGTCGGCTGAACGTGAGCACGGAGTCCGGGCGTGGGCCGACCAACGCCAACGAGCACCGGTAACCCGAAGCTGACCACCAGCTCGCGGACGTCGGCCGCCAACGCGGGCGAGCTGATCCTGATCTGCGGTGCCCCGACCCGGGGCCACCGCGCCGCCGGTGTCGAGCAGAGCCGACAGGAGGTCCCGGCGCTGGTCGGCCGAGGCCCGCAGGTACGCCGGCGGGATGCGCACCTGCGGGTCGCCCTCGGCATCGGCTCCGATGAGCCGGCCGCCCAGCACGGCCGGCGCGACCATGAGGTCCGCCCGTTCGGCAAGCTCGAGCGGGCGCGTGTTGGCCACGGTGTGCAGCGGACGGCCGTCGACCGGGTGCCGCAGGGCGGCCGCGATCTGCCGGGTGGTCACCGTCGGAGGCGCGACGAGTACCGACCCGGGCGGCGTCTCCGGACCGGAGCGGGCAGCGTTGTGGGCTGCGACCCGTGACGTGGTCACCCACTGGTGCTCGGCGTCGGTCACGATCACTGAGCCGTCGCTGAACTCGACCTCGAAGCACTCCCGGCCCAGCAGGATGTCGCTGACCGCCGTCACCCGCGTCGGCCGGCCGTCGGCGCCGAACAGCTCAGCATCGACGGCGACCTCGGCCATCGTGGTCCACCCGTCGGGAGTGGGCAGGACGGTATCCAGTGCGAGCGCCTTGCCCAGACCTGGCCGGCCGGCCACGATCACCAACTGGCCCGGGTGCAGGCCGTTGAGCAACCGGTCCAGGTCGCCGAACCCGGTCGGTACCCCGGCCATCACGCCGTCGCGGGCTCCGACTGATTCGATCTCGTCGAGCGTGGGCTGGAGGAGGTCGGCCAGGACCGCGAAGTCTTCGCTCACCCGCCGCTCCACCACGTCGTAGACCGCCTGCTGGGCCAGGTCGACCACGTCGTCGACGTCGCGGCCCTGGCCGGCCGCCGAGCCGAAGCCCATCTGCACGATGCGGGTACCGGCCTCGACCAGGCGCCGGAGCACCGCCCGCTCGGCCACGATCCGGGCGTAGTAGGCGGCGTTGGCCGCGGTCGGCACCGAGGACATCAGCGTGTGCAGATACGCCGCGCCACCGATGCGGGCCAGGTTGGCGCCGTCCTGGAGGAAGGCGGCAACGGTCACCGCGTCGGCCGGCTCGCCCCGACCATAGAGGTCGATGACGGCGTCGAAGACCGTCGAGTGGGCCGGACGGTAGAAGTCGCTCGAGCGAAGGATCTCGACGACGTCGGCGATCGCGTCCTTGGACAGCAGCATGCCGCCGAGCACGCTCTGCTCGGCCGCGATGTCCTGCGGCGGAGTGCGGTCGAACGACGGCTCACCGTAGGACTGCGGCGATGGCGCGGACGGGCCGGGTCCGGGCGGACCTGGCGCGCGGACTTCGTCGGCGATCGACACTGTGAACCCCCACCGTTCGGTCTCGCCTCATGGATAGTCCGGGGGTGTGACAACATCGCCGCGGTGCGTCGGCGCGGCACGCCCCCCAGCAAGCCGACGCTCTCTGCCCACCCGATCAGTTCGCTACGAACGGTGCTCCTGAACACCCCCGGACCGACCCACCGTAGGAAGACTGGCGCCGCGATACAACTGCGCTTGTTGATGAGCCTCGGGACAACATGTGGATGACCCACCGGCCACTGTGTACAACCCTGTGGACGGCCTGTGTACAACGCTCCGTTCCGCTACGCGCACCCGGGCCGCCCCGCGTCAACCGCCGTCCGCAGGCTGTGGATAAAGAAAAACTTCACGGCGTGTCGCTCATTCGGCGAGTCGGTGCGGTGCTGCGGTCCTCGTTCCGGCCTGGTGGTCCGGCTCGGGCTCCGGGCTCCGGGCTCCGGGCTCGGGCTGGGGGCTCGGGCCTGGGGCTTCGGGCTTGGGGCTCGGGCCCGGGGTTTCGGGCTCGAGCCCGGGCCTGGGTTTCGGGCCCGGGCTTCGGGCTTGGGCTCGGGCTGGGGTTTCGGGCCCGGGGGTTTCGGGCTGGGGGCTTCGGGCTTGGGGCTCGGGCCCGGGCTCGGGCTGGGGTTTCGGGCCCGGGGGTTTCGGGCTGGGGGCTTCGGGCTTGGGGCTCGGGCCCGGGCTCGGGCTGGGGTTTCGGGCCCGGGGGTTTCGGGCTGGGGGCTCGGGCCCGGGTTTCGGGCCCGGGTTTCGGGCCCGGGTTTCGGTCCCGGGGTTTCGGGTGGTCTGCTCGCAGGCTCAGTTCGTCTCGGGCTGGGAGGTTCTAGTCGCGGGGGGTTCAGGCCCAGGGCGGGTTCAGGCCCAGGGCGGGTTCAGGCCCAGGGCGGGTTCAGGGCTCCGGGCTCGGCGGGCGCTTCGGGCCGGCTTCGTCGAGCTCGGAGTCGGGGTTCGCTGGGGCAGGTCGGGTCGGGTTCGGGCCGGTCAGAGTGGGGGTCGTGGCCCGGTAAACTACCGGTTCGGTGGATGGTGAACCGTCCGGTCAACCGGCCACGCTCAGCCGTATGGCGTCTGGCGAGTGGAGATACGGTCAAAGTGACCGTTCGTGGCCAGACGACACCGACGCGCAGAGCCACGAGGCCCCGGATCTGTGGTCGGACGACTCGGCGCGCGGCGGCGAAGAGTCCTGGGCCTCCACGCCATCCTGGTACCCCGTATCCGCAGCCGGCCCGACGTTCGGCCCAGGCTCGACGGCGGCTCCCGGGCCTACCGCGTCCACTGTCAGACCCGGTGGCCCTGTCGGAACCGGCTCTGTCGGACCCGGAGGCCCGCGGTGGTCGGCTCCCGCTCAGCAGCCTGGCTGGTCGCACACGCCCAGTGGTACCTGGTCGGCGCATCCCCGCCACGCCGCCGATCCGGGCCCCGAGCAGTTCCACGCGGATCCGAGATGGCTGGAGCCGACCGAACCCGAACCGTACCCCCGGCGGATGTCAGCCGGGCTCCGCGAGCCGATGACCGACCAGCGAGCGTTCGAACCGACCGGACGCCATGCCGTCCGGGAGATCGCGACCCGCCCCGCTCCGCCGCCGCCCGAGCCAGCGGACAGCTACGGCCGGGTACTCGGGCTGACCGTGGCCTGGTATGGCGTACCGGCTCTGTTGTGCGTCATCTGGCTGATCGCGATGGACTCCGACCGTCGAGCGTCGGCCAACCGGGCGCTGCTGACCAACCTGCCCTGGTTCTTCACTGCCCTCGTCCTCTCCCTGGCCATCGCCTTCCTCCTCCGGCGGGCAGCGATCGGCTGGCGCACCTGGACAATGTGCTTGGCCGCCGCCATCATCGGGGCCGGCGTAGCCACCGTCATCCACTCCTTCGCCCTCTAGCTCTAACGCCCGGGTGAACCCCGCCCCGGAGTTAGCCCGGACACCCCACTCACCCTTTTCGTCGAGTACGGCGTCCGCACTAACACCTCGAGCCCGACTCCCCACCTGTACCGCCCGGGTGAACCCCCGCCCCC
Source organism: uncultured Actinomycetota bacterium (assembly GCA_963803345.1). Classification (GTDB taxonomy): domain Bacteria; phylum Actinomycetota; class Actinomycetes; order Mycobacteriales; family Micromonosporaceae; genus CAWDLX01. Next base: position 113,672 of record CAWDLX010000013.1, on the reverse strand, counting down.
GAGTTAGCCCGGACACCCTACTCACCCCTTTTCGTCGAGTACGGCGTCCGCACTAACACCTCGAGCCCGACTCCCCACCTGTACCGCCCGGGTGAACCCCGCCCCGGAGTTAGCCCGGACACCCCACTCACCCTTTTCGTCGAGTACGGCGTCCGCACTAACACCTCGAGCCCGACTCCCCACCTCTACCGCCCGGGCGAACCCCGCCCCGGAGTTAGCCCGGACACCCTACTCACCCTTTTCGTCGAGTACGGCGTCCGTACTAACACCTCGAGCCCGGAGCGGGCGGCGCGGAAAGGCAGCGCGCGGGCCAAGGGCGGGGCCGCGCGCGGGCCAGGATGCGCGAGAGGACGCGGGAGGACCAGGGAGGGGCCTCGGTGGTGAGGGGAGCGGTGCGGGCCGAGCCCCGTGCCCCGGCCCGCTGCTCCGGCGATGTCAGTCCAGAGTGGACGCCCGCCCGATCAGGTCACCCAGGTCGCGTACCTGGGAGTCCTCGGTCGCGGCGTAGGCACCCATCGCCACGACCCGCAAGTCGGCCAACCGCAGGCGTGCCGAGTCCCGGTCGCCGCGCAGTACCTCGGCGAAGAACGCAGCGGCATAGCAGACCCGCAGCCGCGGGGAGGCTGCCTCGAAGTCACCGCGGAGCGCGAACACGTCAATGGTCTGCGCCGACTCGTATGGTTGGCGGGTGGTCGGGTCGAGCCAGCGCACCCGTGCCTGCGCCACTGTGGCGCCGGAGCCGACGCCGGGGCGCAAAGTGACCAGGTATAGGGCTGTCACGCTATGGCCCGGTCCGACTTCCCCGCCGTCGGTCGAGTCGTCGCGGAACTGGGACGCATCCAGCGCCCGGTCCTCATAGCCGAGCAGCCGGTAGCTGGCCACAGTGGACGAATCGAACGTGACCTGCGCCTTGGCATCCCGGGCCCGCAGGGTAAGGGTCGCCGGCAGCTTCGTCACGAAGAGCGTGCGGGCCTGGTCGCGGTCCGACACGTACACCACGAAACCGTCGCCCTGGTCGGCCAGCTGCTCCATCAGCGAGTCGCCGTACTGGCTGCCAACCCCGACACCAAGAAGAGTGATCTGCCGGGCAGCCTCTTCGCGGATCTGGTTCAGGATCGGTTGAGCCGTCGTGTCGCCCACATTGGCCAGTCCGTCGGAGAGCAGGATGACCCGGTTCGTCGCGCCCGGCACGAATCCTTCGCGGGCGACCCGGTACCCTGTGACCAGCCCGGCCTCGAGGTTGGTGCTGCCCTGCACGTGCAGGCGGTCGATGGCGCTGTGCAGACTGGCCCGACTGCGTACCCGGGTCATCGGCTGCACCACGTCGGCCTCGTCCGAGTAGGACACGATGGCCACCGAGTCGGTCTCGCGGAGCTGATCGGTCAGCGTGTTGAGCGCGTCCTGGACCAGGTCGAGCCGACCGGGCTCGGCCATGGAACCGGAGACGTCGACCACGAAGGTCAGCGCGGCGTCCGGTCGGTGCTCCACATCCTCGGGCCGCGTCTGCAGGCCCACGCGCATCAGCCGCGTGTCTCCGCTTGCCCCGTGGGTGGCCGGAAGGCGGGCACCGTCCACCGTGACCGTGAACCCCGGCCCGTCCGGTTGCCGGTAGTCCTGGCTGAAGGCGTTGACGAACTCCTCCGGGCGCACGGTCGACGGGTCCGGCCGGCGCCCGTCGAGTATCTGGCGGCGCGCGTATGTGTAGGACGCGGTGTCGATGTCGAGGCCGAAGGTGGACTGTGGCTGATACTGCGGATTAACCGGGCCATTGTGGTCGCCGGCCGGTGAGGGTATCGGGGCGAGCGCGTCGGACCGACCGTTCTGCGCGGACGAACCACCCGCCGAGCCGGTCGAACCTGACGAGGTACAGGCGCTCAGTGCAATCAGGGCGCCGACCATGGCCGTCGCCAGCCAGACCGGACGATTGTGTCGCATGTGGACCATCGGGACTCCCCTCGGTCGATGTGTCACTCCTGCCATTGCGACGCATCAACCGCGGTACGGGAACCACTCGTGATCGCCTCGCAACCAAGGTGTTAGCGCGGTGACTGTCCAGTGCGGACTCCGTGACCGCGCCGAGAGCATGCCGTGACCTTCTCCAGGTCGCCGGCCGCGTTTGCCCGGACACCTTGCTCACGGTTCTTGTCGAGTACGGCGCCCCTCCTAACCTCCGCCCGGGGCTGGGGACCAACCACAACCCGAGGCCGGGGACCAACCACAACCCGAGGCCGGGGACCAACCACAACCCGAGGCTGGGGACCAACCACAACCCGAGGCCGGGGACCAACCACAACCCGAGGCCACCGCCGACGCGCGGAGGGCGGTCCGCGGGGGGATCGGCCCAGCGGCGGCGCCTCGGCCAGGTCGGGCTCGCTGGGTACGGGATCGGAAAGGGCGCCGCCGGTGACCGGCGGCGCCCTTCTGGGTACTCGGGGTTACTTGGACGCGACGACGCTCACCGCGAACGCGGCGGTCACGTCGGGGTGCAGGCGCACCTTGACGTTGTACTGCCCGACGGACTTGATGTGCCCGGGCAGTTCGATGCGGCGCTTGTCGAGGTCGGGGCCGCCGGCCGACTTGACGGCCTGCTGCACCTCGCCCGGGGTGATCGAGCCGAAGAGCCGCCCGCCCGAGCCGGCCCGGGCCAGCAACGAGACCTGCAGCCCCTCGAGCTGGGCCTTGACCTCCTTGGCGTGACCCAGGTCCCGGATCTCGCGGGTCGAGCGGGCCCGTTTGATCGAGGTGACCTGCTTCTCCGCGCCCCGGGTCCAGCCGATCGCGAAGCCCTGAGGCAGGAGGTAGTTGCGACCGTAGCCGTCCTTGACCTCGACGATGTCGCCGGGCGTACCGAGGCCGGAGACCTCCTGCGTGAGGATGACCTTCATCAGTCGATCTCCTCTCAGCGGCCCGTGGTCGTGTAGGCCAGCAACGCCATCTCTCGCGCGTTCTTGACGGCGCGCGCGATCTGACGCTGCTGCTGTGAGCTCACGCCCGTCACCCGCCGAGCGCGGATCTTGCCGCGGTCGGAGATGAACTTGCGCAGCAGCGCGGTGTCCTTGTAGTCGATGTAGGTGATCCCCTCCTTGTCGAGCGGGTTCACCTTCTTCTTCGGCTTGCGAAGTGCCGCAGCCTTGGGCATATCGTGCTCCGTGATTCGTGAGTAGCGGTTCGTCTAGAACGGGGGCTCTTCGTCGAAGGTGGTGCCCGAACCGCTTGCCGGAGCGGCGCTGGCCCAGGGGTCGTCGAAGCTTCCGCCTCCACCCCCACCGTTGCCAGAACCACCACCGGAGCCGTAGCCACCGCCGCCAGAGGTCCGCTGCATCTTCTGCACCTTCGCCGTGGCGTACCGGAGCGAGGGGCCGATCTCGTCGACCTCGAGCTCCATGACCGTGCGCTTCTCGCCCTCGCGCGTCTCGTACGACCGCTGACGCAGTCGTCCGGTGACGATCACGCGGGCACCCCGCTGGAGGGACTCGGCGACGTTCTCCGCTGCCTGGCGCCAGATGTTGCACGCCAGGAAGAGCGGCTCGCCGTCCTTCCATTCGTTGGTCTGCCGGTCGAGGAACCGCGGCGTCGACGCGACGCGGAACTTCGCCACGGCCGCACCCGAGGGGGTGAAGCGCAGCTCCGGATCATCGGTGAGATTTCCGATGACCGTGATGGTGACGTCTCCTGCTGCCATGATCCACTCCTAGCGCACCGAGCCTCGTTATGTTCGAGGACCCAGGTTGCCATATGGGACTGACGGTTCGGGGATTTCCGATGCACGCCCACGTCGGGCGCGTCGGATGCGTCCGCCGGTTGCCCTCGCGGGCGGGGCGGGCACACCGCAGGGTCAGCGTGCGTCCGGACGGATGACCTTGGTACGCAGGACCGACTCGTTGAGTCGGAGCTGCCGGTCAAGCTCGGCTACCGCCTCGGGCGTCGCCTCGAGGTCGATGACGGCGTAGATCCCCTCGGTGGTTTTGTTGATCTCGTACGCGAGCCGGCGACGGCCCCAGACGTCGATCTTCTCCACCGAACCGCCCGACGACCGGATCACGTTGTTCAGGTACGTGTCCAGAGACGGGGTGACGGTGCGCTCCTCGAGACTTCCATCGAGGATCACCATGATCTCGTAATGACGCAAGACGTTCTCACCTCCTATGGGCTAGGCGGCCACGGTCTCTCCGTGGCAGGAGGTCGTGCGTCGCCGCCCGCGCCATGGACGGCCCGGGCGAACCGGACAAGCGTACCGGATGGGCGTCACCGGCCAGCGGTCGGGTCGGAGACAACAAGCCGCGGGGCGCGCTATCCGTTTCTGCTGGGTGGGACCTGGGGAGGAACGACCACACCGACGAGGTTGGATAGGAGGCGCCCCGCGGAGCCTGTTATGTGAAGCGCCCTGCCGCACGAGTCCCGTGCTGAGCGCGGATAGCCCGAATTATGCCCACAACGACGCCCAAAATGCAAATAAGCGCCACAACGCCGAGGAGTCCCACTCCGGGATGATCGTCGAACAGGCGGTAACCAGGTCCGAACACGTCGGTCCCGAGGCCGCTGTCGGCCACCGCGGCCGCGCTGGGATCACCCGCTTCCGCGCTTGGAGAAGACGCGGACGTACCGGTTGCGCCCGGTCCGGCCGGCTGTCCACTGACGGTCGAGGCGGCCCCCGGTCCGGCCTCGGCCAGCGGCGTGCCGGCCGAGGAACCCGGCGTCCGGGACGGCAGAACCAACCCGGACGGGTGAACGGTCGAGGTCGGATCGGGGCCTTCGAGGGCCGCTCCGGGCACCACATGTACGGCCGACGGGATCACATCGCCGATACCGGGGCACTCCGGAACAAGCCGTACCGTGCGCTCGCCGGTCGAGAGCCTTACCGAGACCGCGTCACCGTCGTCGAGGCGGCTCTGGGCAGGTACGCCGAGGTCGACGGTCGCGGCCGACCCGATGCGGTTGACCAGGGTGATACTGGTGCCGGGGAGGATGGTGAGCCCAGCCACGTCCGGGCGGGAGGAGCAGGGCAGCGGGCCAGCGGTGAACGTGATGGTCCACGTGTCCGCCGCGCCGGCACTGACCGCCTGGCCGAAGATGAACCAGCCGGCGACCGCGAGGATCACAACGCCGACGTACCACCGCCCGCCGCGGTGGGTCCGGCGCGCCCACAGGTGCACAGCTTCCTCCCGAGCTCGCACAGCGCTGTCACGAGCCTCGACGGCGCGCGGCACGCGTAGGTGTAACGATCGACCGAGGACCGGGTCACGCAGAGCTATCCATTGACTCACGTGGCCGGCCGGAGGCGTCGCACGGATCGGGCGGGCGCGATGTCGGACCCGGGTCGTAGGCTCGCCCTATGCGCATCGGGGCACACGTCGACTCGGCCGACCCGCTCGCGGCGGCGGAGGCCGTAGGAGCCGAGGTCATCCAGTTCTTCCTCACCGACCCGCAGAGCTACGCGGCGCCCAGGCCGCGCGGTGATGAGGACGCTCTGCGGGCCACGAAGCTGGACATCTTCATCCACTCGCCCTACCGGCTCAACGTGGCGACGACCAACAACCGCATCCGCATCCCGGGCCGGAAGCTGCTCATGCAGCACGCTCAGGCCGCCGCGGCGATCGGGGCCGAGGGGTTGATCGTCCACGGTGGACACGTCGAACGCGGGGCCGACCTCGATGCCGGCTTCATCAACTGGCGCAAGACGTTCGCCTACGCCCAGGACGGCGGCGGTTTCCCGCTACCCATCCTGATCGAGAACACAGCCGGGGGCGACAACGCCTGTGCCCGCCGGTTCGACGCGCTGGCCCGATTGTGGGACGCGGTCGGCGAATTCGGAGTCGGGTTCTGCCTCGATACCTGCCACGCCCACGCCGGCGGGGAGGAGCTCCTCGGCATCGTCGACCGGGTCAAGGCGATCACCGGTCGGCTGGACCTCATCCACGCCAACGACTCCCGCGACGAGTTCGATTCGGGCGCCGACCGCCATGACAACCTTGGCCGCGGATTCATCGACCCCGACCTCATCGTCGCGGTGATCCGCGCGGCCGGCGCGCCGGCGGTCGTCGAGACACCGACCGACGGGCAGGCGGACGATATCGCGCTGCTCCGGGCCGGGCTCCAGGCGTAAGCGGGCCGCGATGACCGCACGTCCATCCGGATGGCCCCAGTGACCGACGGCGACCGAACGCCGGGCGGTGCCAACCCGTCCCGACCGCCCGACCGGTCCGAGCCCCGGCCGACAGCGGCCTCGTCCGTCCGTCGGCCGCCCCGCATCCGTCCGCCAGCTCCGCGGATGCCGGCCCCGCGTCCACCGGCAGCTGACGAGACCGCCACATCCCCGGCCCGGCCCAGCGCCGGCCCGACCGGCGACACCACCCCCAAGACAACCCGCGACACCACCCCCAAGACAACCCGCGACACCATCCCCAAGACAACCCGCGACACCACAGCCAGGACAACCTGCGACACCACAGCCAGGACAACCGGCGACACCACAGCCGGGATACCTGGCGACTCGACAGCCCGGACAACCCGCAAGGCAAAGTCGGAACCGACCGCCGTCGCGACGGCCAGGACAGCGCCTGAGCCGGGACCTGAGGTGACGGTCGGCTCCGAGGCGGCCAGAGCTCCGGCGCCCGCGGCAGCCGGTACGCCGGCGAGGAGCGGAGGCGGGTCGACCGAGATCCTCACGTCCGGACGCGCGCCGGCTCCGATCGGGCCGCCGACGGCACCGGCGGAGTGGTCCAACTTCGCTCCCATGGCCCCGCGCTTGCGCCCGGCCGTGGCAGCGCTGGCCGCGCGCACGCGACGACCGCGGCGGGTACTGGCACATGAATGGACCCTCGCCGGACTGGCCGCGGTCGCGCTCTCCGCACTGGCCAACAAGAGCATGTTGAGCGACCCGGCGCACGTACTACCGGTTGACAACGGCGACGCGGCGACCGCCTCCTACCTGCTCGCGCGCGTCGGCAACGCCCTGGTCCACGCCCCCCGGGAGCTCTTCCAGGCGGGATCTCTGCCCCGGCAGTTCCGTCCGGACTTCCCTGACGCGCTCGTGGGATACGCCCCCTTTGGCCTCGGCGCGCCGGAGACCGGCGCGATCCTCGGCTATACGGTTGTCGCGATGCTGGCCGGAGTTCTCGCGTTCGTCGGCCCGTACGCCCTGGTCCGCCAGCTGGGGGCGGGCTGGGTGGCGGCAACCGCGGCCGGGGTCGCCGTCCTCTTCGCTCCCTGGCACCTGAGCAGCGCCGAGCCGATGATCGGGTCGGCCGGATTCGCCCTCGCGTCGGCCATGCTCGCCCACGGGCATGGGCTGCGTTGGCGTGCGGTCGACGAGGGCCCGGCCGACCCGCCGCATCCGGCCTGGGCCGCGGCGGGGTGGCTGGTCACTGCCTGGCAGATCACGGTGAGCGCCGGTGCCGGGACCATTCTGGTCTACCTGGTGCTCCTCGGCGCGCTGGCCGGCTGGGCCGTGGCGGCTTGGCGCTGGTCGCACGGCACACCGGCGTCGCCACGGTTGTTCGTGGTGGACGCGGTCGGCCTGATAGTCAGCGTCGGTGTGCTCGTCGCCATGTTCGGCCGGTACTCCGGGCAGCGGCTGACCGTGGCCGCGTTCTCCGCCGGCTCACCCCCGGTACTCGGCCTGGCAACAGCCCCATCCGCGTCATGGCTGTGGGGCGACGCGCACGCCACGGCGCGGGCCGCCCTGCCGGACCCGGCTGGAATGGCGCTGCTCCCGGGCTTCACGCTGTACGCCCTCGCGGCCGCCGGCGTGCTCATCTCGGCCTGGTCGTGGCGGGTACGGGCCGGGCTCGTGGCCGGCGCCGCACTGATGGTCACCCTGACGCTGGGCACCCGTGGCCCGCTGCGGGGCTCGTCGTTCGTCGACGTGATGGGCGCGCTGCCCGGCCTGCGGACGCTGACCCGACCGGCTGCGCTGATCGCGGTCACGACGCTCCTCCTGGCCGTGCTGGCCGCTGGTGCCGTGGGCGGACTGGTGACACGCGCGATCGACGTGGCGCGCTCGCGCGACCGGCCCCGGCCGACCTGGCCGGCGTACGCGGGCCTGTTGGCACCGGCGGCCCTCATGATCCTCGAAGGCCTCAGTTTCTGACCCCGTCGCGAGCGTCAGCCGCCGCCCAGGAAGCACGTACCCGGTCGGTCATGTCCCGCAACCGGTCGAGGCCGACATCGGGTGACCCGTCGAAGTCGCCGCCGTCCGGATCGTCGTCGTAGGCGTGGCGCACCACGTCAGCCTCCGGCCTCAGAATGTCGTGCACCACGAACCCGACCAGGACGGCGACGGTGATCCAGCGCAGGCTCGCGGCCAGTACGAACGTTCCCTCGGGGATGACGTACTGGCCGCTGGCGTTGAGGAGCTGGGCGTAGAAGGCCAGGAAGTACCCGACCTCGGCCAGCCTGCCAGGCCAGGAAAGCCCCCCAGCGGGGACGGGCCAGGACGGCCAGCGGGATCAGCCACAGGACGAACTGCTGGGACCACACCTTGCTGGTCAGCAGGAACAGGGCGACCACGATGAAGCACAGCTGCGCCAGCCGGGGCCGGCGCGGTGCCCGCAACGAGACGGCCAGCAGCGCCAGGCAGCCGAGTCCAAAAAGGACATATGTGAGCAGGTTCAGTCTGGGGATGTTGTCCCCGAGCCAGATGAAGGGCTGTAGCCCGCCGTTCGGGTTGGGTGACACCGGGGTATGGACGCCGATGTACCACAGCGTGCCCCAGTCGATCGGCCGGCTGGAGCTCAACGACCAGAACTGGTCCCATCCGTCGCGGGCCCAGAAGAACACAGGGGCGTTGACCACCGCCCAGGTGGCTACGGCCGTACCCGTCGCGATGTTCGCCGCTCGCCACCGGCCACTACGGAGGGCGAGCACGATCAGCGGCCCGATGAGGAACGCCGGGTAGAACTTGGCCGCTGTGGCCAGCCCCAGCATCACGCCCGCCGTCACCGGCCAACGCCGCGACCACGCGTACAGGAAGAAGCACGTGAGGCCGACCGCCAGGAGGTCCCAGTTGACCGTGGCCGTCAGGACCAGCGCCGGGGCCAGCGCGAACATCGCGGCATCCCACGGTCGTCGCCGGCGCAGTGCGAGCACCACGGCCACCGCGGCGATGCCGAAGGCCGACAGGAGCAGTGCGTTGATGTTGTAGAAGGCCTCGCCCTGGTTGAGTCCGGGCCGGCTCACCCCGAGAGCATGCACCGGCAGGCCGAGGGCACCCATGAAGTACCCGGTCAACACGGGGTACTCGACCGGCTAGTCGAAGTAGGGGACCTTGCCCTCGCTCAGGTGCTCGGCGTAGTAGAGCGCGAGCACATCGGTGTAACAGAAGTGGGTGTACTGCGGCCGGTCCGCGCCCCAGGCGCCGTCCATGCACGGAGACTTCTGGATCCAGTGCAGCGTGAACGTGAGCAGCGCGAGCAGGACGATGATCGCCGCTGCCCGGTTGGGACGCCGGGCGGCATGCTCACCGGGCGGCCCGCCAACCGCCTCCGAGACGCCCCGGACGAACGGGTCCTCCCGGGACGGGTCGACCCGGTCGTCGAGCACCGACCGGTTGCGCAGCTCAAGGCCGCCATCCGGGGTAGCAGGGCCACTCACGCCGCCCATCTTGCCGCACACCGGTGCGCCGGCGCGGGCGGCCGCCCTGAAGGCCACCCGCTCAGCGCGGCCAGGTCACCGGTTCAGCGCGGCCAGGCCACCCGCTCACCACCGTCACCGGTTCCGCCCAGGTCACCGGTTCAGCGCGGCCAGGTCACCGGTTCCGCGGACAGAAGACGATGAACCGGCATCCCCGGCCCGGTTGCTGAGGCTGGTCCGGCGGCGGCACGCTGCCGGGGGGCGATGTGCTGCCGGCGAAGCTCGGCGGCGCGAACGTGGTCCCGGATCTGTTCAGCTTCATGTTCTTCGTCGCGTTCGTCATGAACGAGCGCCAGATGGTCGCTGGGATGCCGGCACCGTAGATCTGGTTGTTGTTCTTGTCCCGCAGCGCCTTCTCGTCGCCCCGGTTCCCGACCCACACCGCGGCGGCCAGCCGCCGGGTGAACCCGACCATCCAGGCGTCGGCGTTCTCGGTATTGGTCGAGCCCAACTCCCAGGTACCGGTCTTGCCGGCGGTGTCCCAACCGTTGCTGAGATTCGCCGCGGTCACCTTACTCAACGCGTAGGTGAGGTCGTTCTCCGCCTCGGGGCTCAGGATCCGCTGCCTCGTTTCCCGACGGCAGCTTCTCCGAGTACACGATTGGTCGCCGTCGGTCACCTTCGTGACGAAGTGGGCGGTGGCGCGCAGGCCGCCCGCCGCGAAGGTGGCCACCCCGTTCGCGTGGTCCATCACCGTGATCGGGTACTGGCCGATGCCAAGCATCGTGTCGAATGTCGACGGCACCAGCTTGGATCACGTCCGTCCCGATCAGCTGCTGTCGCTGCCGGGCGTCGTTCCACATGTAGTCGATGCCGGCGGCCCGCGCCATCTCGAGCACCTTGACCGCGCCGACGCTCGCCGTCACCTCGTAGAACGGGACGTTGAGGGATGCGATGGTCGAGTTGAGCAGCGAGCACGGCTTGTTCGCGCCGGTCGGGCAGTCGCTCGAGTTGTGGATCTGGTTGTTGCCCGTCCGGCCGGGCATGTCGTGGGGCTTGGACTCCCAGTACGAGTTCAGCGAGATGCCGGCGTTGAGAGCGGCCGCCAGCGTGTAGACCTTGAACGACGAACCGGCCGGGTAACGTCCGTACCCGTTGCCGCTCACCCTTCTCGTCGAAGTAGATGCCGGCGTAGTCGGTGCCCTTGCCGTCGTGGCCACCGTAGTAGGCCAGTATCCGGCCGGTCCCGGGCTCGACCCCGACGAGCGCGTCCTGCAACTGTTTCGGCTGGCCGTACATGCCGCTGGACTTGAGTGTCGCGTCGGCGGCCGCCTCGGCCGCGCTCTGTGCCCTCGGATCCAGTGTCGTGTATATCTTGTATCCACCGTCGCGGATGTTCTGCCACGGCATGTCCTTGAATTGGCTGTCGGAATGGCTCAGCTCGCTGAGTATGTGGTTCACCACCATCCCGACCGGCTTCTGCATGCCGAACCCGGCGTTGATGCTCGGGTCGTATTTCTGACCTCGTCGAGCGGGAACTTGAGCGTGGCATCCTCCGGCGGGCGTCAGGTACCCGAGGTCCTTCATCTGCTGGCGGACGTACTCGAACCGCTCGCGCGCCTGCTTCTCGGCCAGCGGGCTTAGGTCGGGTCATAGCCCGGACGCCCCTTGGGATCGGCCGGATCCGGCTCCGGCTGCTTGACCATTGATACCAGCACCATCGCGTCGGCCTTGGTGATCTGCTGGGCGGCCTTGCGTGCCGGTTGGCCGTCTTGCCGAAGAACGCCGGGCGGCCGCCTCCACCCCGTACGTGTTGCGCCCGAACGGGACCGCGTTGAGGTAGTACTCGAGGATCTTCTCCTTGGACAGCTGGTCGTCCAGCTTCCAGGCCAGGATCGCCTCACGCATCTTGCGGGAGTACGTCGCCCCTTGGAGGTCGAACGCGAGCCTCGCGTACTGCTGGGTGATGGTCGAGCCGCCCTGGGTCTGCCCACCGGTGAAGTTGTTCCACGCGGCGCGCAGCACGCTGCCGAAAGTCCACCCCGGAGTTGGTCCAGAACGTCTTGTCCTCGGAGGCGACGATCGGCCTCCTTCACGGCGTCGTTCATTGCTCGAAGGTCAGGTTGTACCGGGTGACCTGGCCGAGCTTGGCCAGCACCGTCTTGCCGTCGTTGTAGTACAGCGTCGTCGACTCGGGGAAGGTGAGTTGGTCGGGAGTCTTGATCCCGTCGATGTAGTACGCGCCGACGACGACGCCGATGCCGATCAGCATGATGAACATGGCGAACGACGCCACGATGATGTTGCGGCGGCGGGCCTTGCGGGCCTTGATGCTGCGCGCGAGCGGGCCGGCGACGGGCAGCTCGTCGCCATTCTCCAGCGCGGGCGCGTCGATGCCCGGCCCGATCGGCGCAGTGCCGGTCGGCGACGGGCGATGGCGGACAGGGGCCGCGACCCATGGCGCCCCGCGACGACGGTCCACCGACAGCGTCCAGGTCGTCGTCGAAGGGCGGCGGGCTCAGCGGCGACGACGGCGGCGACGGCCTGTTGGCTCGCGACCGGGGCGGCGAGGCGCGCTCGTCGTGGGGGTCCGCGCGACGGTGCCGAGCCCGACCGCGACCACCCGACCCGGCCGACCCGGCCGACCCGGCCGGCGCCGAGGGCGCGGAGGGCGCGGAGGGTCCGGCCGGCGCGATGGGCAGGATCGTACCCGCGCGATCCTGCGTTGGGCCCGGCCGGTCCGGCTGGTGGGCGACGGCGGGGCGGCGCCCATTGTTCGTCGTCGGCGCGCGGTGGCTCGGGACGGTGGCGCTGCGGCGGACGCGGTCGACGCCCGGGCGGCGACGCGCCGTCCGGGTCTTCCGCCTCGAAGGGGTGCCTATTCGGGGGGTCGTCGTTCATCAGTCACACCTTGCCGTTGGCGCCCCGGCCGGCCGCCGGCACGAGTCGGCCAGGACAACGCGGAGCGGGCGGGAGCGTCAACCCAGTCCCGGAGGCTTGGAGCGTCGCGGCGAGCCTTGACCGGACGGGCTCGGCGACCCGGTGGGCGAGGTCGACGGGGACACCGGCGGCGGCCCCCCGCCGCCCGGGCCCGGGTCGGTCGGCGTCGGCGGGCTGGTCGGCGTCGGCGAGGGCATCGCGCCGCTCGGCATCTGGTTGCCGGTGTTGCCGGGTCCGACGAACTTGCGCTGCTCCTGGCTCGGCTGCGGGAACAGGGCAGTGACCGCCTGCTGCATGAACTGCTTCCAGATCGGACCGACGAAGTTGTTACCGAAGACGTTGATGCACTGCCGCCGTGCTTCGGGTTCAGGTAGCTGCCGGACTTGGTGCCGAGCCAGCCGCGGTCGCGATCGTGTTGGTGAAGCCGGTGACCCAGACGTGGGCGTTCTTGTCGGTCGTTGTCATTCCACTCCCACGTGCCGGTCTTCGTGGCCACATCCCACGTGAGGGGTAGCGTCCAGCCGCTGCCCGAGTCCGGCATACTCGTGCTGACCCGCTTGAGCGACGCGGTCGAGATCGCCGATCTGGCCCGGGGTCAGGCCGAGATCCTTGACGATGCCGAGCTTCTCGCTGTAGACGGGCTTGCCGTCCTGCATCACCGTTGTTCACGAAATGCGCCTCGGCCCGCTTCCCGCCGGCGGCGATGGTGGCCATGCCGTTGGCGTGGTCGAGCACCGTGATCGCCGTACTGGCCGATGCCCAGCTCGGTGCCGAAGATGTTCGGGCACCATCGTGCGCCGATGTCGGCCGTGCGCAGGTCTGGCGGACGTCCTTGCGCGTCCTTCATGGAGTCGATCCCGGCGTCGCGGGCGGTGGCCAGCACGTTGGCCGCGCCGAGGTGCAGGGTCAGGTCGAAGAACGGAATGTTCAGCGACTTCGACCGCCGCCTTGCACAGCGGGCAGACCGGCGTGCACGTGGTCGGGCCGGCGTTGTGGATCGGGCCCAGCTGCCCTTGGTCCGGCCCGCCTCCGGGAACTCCTTCGTCAGTCGGCGGCGAATCCCAGTACGAGTTAGCGAGATCCCCTTCTTGAGCGCGGTGGACCAGGTCGTACACCTTGAACGTCGAGCCCGGCCGGGTGGGCGCCGTAGCCGGTCGGCCACCGTCCTCGTCGTAGTACCAGCCGGCGTAGTCCGCGCCGGCGCCCTGTCGTTGCCCGCCGAAGTAGGCCAGCACCCGGCCGGTACCCGGTTGGATCGCGACCAGCGCGCGGCCTGCCAGTCCGCCGGTTGGCCCCGGTCGATCGCCGGCGTGCCTTCGGGTTCGTGATGTCGGCCGCCTGGATCGCGGCGTCCTCGGCCCGCTTGTCGATCGTGGTGATGATCTGGAAGCCGCCGTTTTCGATGTAGCCCTTGGGCTTGCCCTTGAACAGGGGCGACTGCCGCAGCTCGGAGAGCGCGTGCTGGACGACCAGACCGGTGGGCGTGTCCAAATCGGAGGCCGGCGCCTTCGGGTTGTACGGCAGACCGTGGTCGGGAACGCCAGCGCGTCCGCCTGAGCCTGGTTCAGATAACCCAGCTCGACCATGCCGCCGCGCACGTAGTCCCACCGGTCGGTCGCGTTCTGCTTCGCGACCGGGCCGCTGGTCGGGTCGTAGCCCGGGATGGCCGGTCGGGTCGTCCGGGTCGGGCTCGGGCTGCTTGACGAACGAGACCAGCAGCATCGCCTCGGAGACGGTGATCTGCTGGGCCGGCCGGCGCGTCTTTCGACGGTCTTGCCGAAGAACGCCTGCGCAGCCGCCTCGACCCCGTGGGTACCCCGGCCGAACGGGACCGTGTTGAGGTAGAAGCCGAGGATGTCCTTCTTCGAGTACTTGTCGTCGAGCTTCCAGGCGATGACCGCCTCGCGCAGCTTGCGGGAGTAGGTCGCGCCCTTGAGGTCCATCGCCTGCCGGGCGTACTGCTGGGTCAGCGTCGACGCGCCCTGGGTCTGGCCGCCGGTGAAGTTGTTCCACGCGGCCCGCATCACGCCGGTGAAGTCGACGCCTTTGTTGGTCCAGAAGGTCTGGTCCTCGGCGGCGACGATGGCCTGCTTGACCTCGTCGTTCATCTCGTCGGACGTTGAGCGATCGTGCGGTTCTCCTGAGCCCAGCCGGGCCATCAGGGTCTTGCCGTCGGCGTAGTAGACGGTCGTCGCCTCGGGCAGACGTCAGCTGGTCGGGAGTCGGCACACCGTCGACGTAGTAGGTGCCACCGACCACGCCGATGCCGGCCAGCATGATGAAGACGGCGAACGCCGAAGATGATCAGTTGCGCCGGCGGTTGCGCTTCTTCGACCTCCTGGCGCCCCGCCCCGGGCCGCGCCGCCCGTGGCCCAACCGGTCGCGCAGGCCGCCCCGACGATCGTCGCCGTACCGGTCGTCGCCTACGCTCGTCATCGCCGTAACCTCGTCATCGTAACGTCTCGCCGTAACCGTCCCCGTCCCGTACGGACCGCCCGTCCGCCAGGCCCACGGGGCCACCCGGCCCGCGCCCGCCCGGACCACCGGGACCGAGGGACCGCCAGGACCGTCGGACCGCCCCCGCCGGGGCCCCACCGGGCCCGCTCGGCGAGACCGGCCGACCGAGCGCCCGACCGTGGCCCGACCCGACGGCGGCCCATCCGGACCACCGGGGCCAAGCGGCCCTCCCGGGCCGGGCGGGTATCCCGGCGGGCCGGAACCGGCGCCACGGGCCCGTCGGCGAACGGCGGCGGGTCACTGTGGTTGCTGGCGCACGGAGCCAGCGCCCGCGAAAGGCCTGACCGGGGAGATCGGAGGTGGTCGCCGTACGCGTCCATGCCGTACGGCTCGCCATAACGGGGCTCGCCGCGCCTACGGGTCGTAGTCGACTGACCCGCGCTACGCACCGAACGAGTCCTCGCCGTAGGCGTCCACCCCCGTACGGCCCGCCGTACCGGGGCTCGGCCGGCCGCAGCGCCCTCCGGGCCGCGCCCGACCGCCGGACCCGACCGACGCCCGGCCGACCGAGGCCCGCCCGACCGCCGGCCGTCGACCCGCTGTACCGGCCGGCGTCACGTACCGTCGTAGCCGGCTCGTCGGTATCGCTCCGGAGTACGCGTGGTCGTCATAAGCCGAACGGCCGTCGACCCGCCGCTGTCGTACCCGGCACGGTCATAGCCGCCCGGATAACGGTCCTCTCCGTCCGGACGCGGCTGCGCGACCGGTCGGCTACCGGGTTCGTCGTACGGATTCATCCGCTACACCTTGCCGTGTGGGGGCGGCGCGACAGGCACGCCACCCGTCTGCGGTGAGGTACGCCACGGGGGCGTGGCCCTGCTCCTACAGACCATGGATGGACCGCGTCAAGCGGGGTCGTGTGCGTTGCCGCCTCGCCCGTGTCAGGCGGATATATACGGATAAGACACCAAGTCGTACCGGCCGGGACCTGGACAACACCTGGTCTCGGCCGCTGCCGGGTCATCACTCGGCATTCCCCCGTGATCTGGCCGTCGCGCCGCCGTGCGAGCACCGGCCTGGCGCCCCGGCTGCGGTTGCGGTTGCGGTTGCGGTTGGCCGGAGCGGCGAGCTCCTGCGCGTTCAACGAGCGCCCGGCCGAGCAGGAACTGCTCGACCAGGTGGTTCCAGCCACAGCCCCGGCACACCTCGACCACGTACACCTGGATCTCCTGAACCGACATCGCCAAGCACCGGCAGCTCGACGCTCGAGCGGGCCTGCCCGGCTGACTGCTTCAGCTCGTCGCCGTAGATGTAGTTGACGTGGGTGAGATTTTCGCGTCGACACACCGGGCAGCGCCGCTCGGTCGGGTCACCGTGAAATCGGGCCGCCGAGAGCAGGTAGGGCGAGGCGTCGCACACCTCGTACGTACCCACGCGGCCGGAGTAGACATCACGAAGTAAGGCGCGCTTCTGCAGCGAGTAGTCAACGATCTGTCGCTGCGTTCGCATGGCACGAGGGTACGCGGGTCTACCTCGGTGAACGGCGACCCACGAACGGCTCGCAGCTCGCTCAGTCCGCGCGGTGTCGTAATCGGCCGGACACACAGCGTACGTGCTGGTCAGCCGGCATGTCCACGGGTCGGGGCGGGTGCGTTTCCGGCCCGCGCATCGCCCCCGAAAGCCGGCGCGGCGAAACTCACCGGCGGCAAGCCGAGCTGTCGGGCGCGACATTCATGAATGTCCGGTAGATCTGGGCCGGCAGGCCGGAGCCGGTGACCCGATCACTCCGTTGGAGTCATGTAGCGGCAGCTCGATCTCGACATTGCCGACCCAGACGGCCATCGCCAGGTTGCCGGTAAAACCGACGATCCACGCGTGCGCGGTCTCGACCGGACTGTCCCGCAGCCCCCAGAAGCCGGCCTTGGTCGCCGATGGCCGCCCGCCGCGAGCCGGCCGGCCGGCTCCTGACTCATCACCCAGGTCAGGTCGCGCCGCCGCCCGGTAGCGCTCAGCACGCGCTGCGGCTCCGCCGCGATCGGTGTAGATCACGTCCAGCCGGCCTTCGTCACCGCCGGCACGAAGTGGGCGCCTGCGCCCGCAGGCCACCGGCCGCGAACGTGGCCATCGCGTTGGCCTGATCCTCGACCGTCACCGGATACTCACCCAGCGCAACGTCGCCGTCCGAACGGCTGCGGAGTGAGCTGCGCGCCCGTACGGGTCAACGAGGTCGTAACGCTGGCGCGTCGTGTTGGGCGAGTCTGGCACCCACATCGAGTCGATCCCGCCGCCCGCGCCATGTCGAGCACGCTCGGCGACGCTCACCTTCTGCGCCACTGCATAGAACGGAACATTGAGCGAGCCGTTGGTGGCGTCGGCCAGCGCTGCAGGTCGGCTGGCACCGCCGCGCCGATGTAGTCGTGCACCGGCTCGCGCCCGGCCGGCGTACGCCCTGCAGATCGGACTGTCCCATGTGGACTTCACCGAGATGCCGGCGTTCAGGGCGGCCGCGAGCGTGTACACGTCCATGGTCTGGCCGGGCGGATGGGCGCCGTACCCGACCGGCTTGCCGCGCGCGTCGACGTACCAACCGGCGTAGTCGACCCCGGTGCCGTCGTGGCCGCCGTAGTAGGCCCGCACCCGACCGGTACTCGGCTCGACGACCACCGCGGCCGCCTGCAGGTTGTCCGGCTGGCCGTTCATGACCGAGTTGGCCACGGTCTCGTCGGCGCGTCTTCTCGAGCAGGGCCTGCGCCCGCGCGTCGAGCGTGGTCACGATGGAGTAGCCGCCGTTCTCGATCGTGCCCGGCGCGGCCGCCTGGAACTCCGGGCTGGCCCGCAGCTCGGCCAGCACGTGCGGCGACGACGATTCCGGTCGGCGCGTCCAGCCCGGATTCGAAGGCGGTCGGGTCGATCGCCTTGCACCGCCGGCAGGCTCATCGCGCTGGCGTCGACCGGGTCCAGGGTGCCCGCGTCGACCATGCGTCGCACTACCGCCGCGAACCGGTCCGCCGCCGTGTCCGGGGTCGACGGTCGGGTCGAAGCGGCCATCGCCGGGTGATTCCAGCAGGCCGGCCAGCACGACCGCCTGGGCCCGGGTCAGTTGGGCGGCGGTGCGGCCGAAGTACGCCTGTGCGGCGGCGTCGATGCCGTAGGCCCCGCGGCCGAAGTAGACCGTGTTCAGATAGAACCCGAGGATGTCGTCCTTGCTGTACTCGTCCTCCAGCTTCGAGGCGAGGACGAGCTCCCGGGCCTGACCACTGAGCGAATCGGCGTCGAGCCCAGCCGCCACCCGGACGTACTGGCGCGAGATGGTTGTGCCGTTGTCGTCGAAGAAGCCCGGGTCCTCGGCCGCGACCACCGCGTCGAACGACGTACCGCGGCAGTGTCGCCGGATCGACGATCACCCGGTTCTGGCTGCCGAGCCGGGCCATGACCGTGATACCGTCGGAGTAGTACACGGTGGTCGTCTCGCGGCAGCGCCAACGCATCCGGCAGCGGGATGTCGACCAGGTAGTAGAAGCCGACCACCGAGAAGACGCCGGCCAGCACGACGCCGGCCAGGATCGAGCTGATGATCCGGCGCCGCCGCAGCGCCTTGCCCCGACGGCGCACTGCGGCGTACGCCTCGGTCAGGTCGATCCGGCCGACGAACGGCAGCTCCCTGGTGGGTTCACTGCCCCAGCCCATGCCGCTTCCCCACCTGCCCGACCCGACCGCCTCGCGAGCGTCGAGGATATCCGCGGCCGGGCGCGACCGACACCCACGCCGTGATCTACCACACCGCCGTTCCGGTTGCGTGGTGACGATCTCGGATCTATGGTCGATGTATCGGTTCGATACATCGTGGTGGTGTCGGGGAGGTGACACGTGCTCGAACTCGCGATCCTGGGCATCCTGCACGAGTCCCCGATGCACGGCTACGAGCTGCGCAAACAGCTCGCCACGAAGCTCGGCACGTTCCGCGCCGCGATCAGTTACGGCTCGCTCTACCCGACCCTGCGCCGGTCTGCAGGCGGCGCACTGGATCACCGAGGGATCAGCCGACGAAGAGCAGGATCCGGCCGTCGCGCCACCGATGACCAGCCGCCGCGGACGGGTCGTCTACAAGATCACCGCGGAGGGCAAGGAACGGTTCCAGGAGCTTCTCCTGCAGGCCGGACCCGAGACATTCGACGATCCCGCATTCGGCGTGCACTTCGCCTTCTTCGCCCGCACCGACCAGCAGACCCGCATCCGCATCCTCGAAGGCCGGCGGCGCCGGATCGAGGAGCGGCGGGAGGGCCTGCGGGACGTGCTCGCCCGAGCGGCGGAGCGGCTGGACGCGTACACGCTCGAGCTGCAGCGCCATGGGCTCGACGCGTGCGAGCGCGAGGTCCGATGGCTGGAGGAGCTGATCGCCACCGAACGCTCCGGGCGAGCGCCCGGCGACGTGTGTCGCGACTACACCGAGAACACCGCGCCGCCTTCGGACACCCCGGAGCGGTGAGA
This sequence comes from uncultured Actinomycetota bacterium, assembly GCA_963803345.1. GTDB lineage: Bacteria > Actinomycetota > Actinomycetes > Mycobacteriales > Micromonosporaceae > CAWDLX01. Next base: position 94,217 of record CAWDLX010000013.1, on the reverse strand, counting down.
TGAGTCGCTTGCGGCTTCAACGCGCAAGCTCGTTGAACGAAGGAGGCAGCCGCGATGGGCTCCGTTCGTGTCGCCATCGTCGGGGTCGGTAACTGCGCCTCATCCCTGGTCCAGGGCGTGGAGTACTACCGCAACGCCGACCCGAACGACCGCGTCCCGGGTCTGATGCACGTCAGGTTCGGCGACTACCACGTCTCGGACATCGAGTTCGTCGCCGCCTTCGACGTGGACGCGAAGAAGGTCGGCAGCGATATCGCCGAAGCGATCGTCGCCAGCGAGAACAACACCATCAAGATATGCGACGTACCGCCGACCGGCGTCCTGGTGCAGCGCGGCCCGACCTTCGACGGGCTCGGCCAGTACTACCGCGAGATCATCGAGGAGTCGGACGCCGCTCCGGTCGACGTGGCGGCCGCGCTGCGTGACGCCCGGGTCGACGTGGTCGTCGCCTACCTCCCGGTCGGATCGGAGGAGGCGGACAAGTTCTACGCCCAGGCCGCGATCGACGCGGGCTGCGCCTTCGTCAACGCGCTGCCGGTCTTCATCGCCTCCGACCCGGTGTGGGCGCAGAAGTTCACCGACGCCGGCCTGCCGATCGTCGGTGACGACATCAAGTCCCAGGTCGGCGCGACCATCGTCCACAGGGGACTGGCGAAGCTCTTCGAGGACCGCGGGGTCGAGCTGCTGCGCACGTACCAGCTCAACTTCGGCGGCAACATGGACTTCATGAACATGCTGGAGCGCACGCGGCTGGTCTCGAAGAAGATCTCGAAGACCCAGTCGGTCACCTCGCAGATCCCGCACGAGATGACCAAGGGCGACGTCCACATCGGACCGTCCGACCACGTGCCGTGGCTGGACGACCGCAAGTGGGCCTACATCCGCCTGGAGGGGCGCGCGTTCGGTGACGTGCCGCTCAACGCCGAGCTCAAGCTCGAGGTGTGGGACTCGCCCGAACTCGGCCGGCGTCATCATCGACGCGGTCCGGGCCGCGAAGATCGCGCTCGACCGGGGGATCGGCGGCCCGATCCTGTCGGCCTCGAGCTACTTCATGAAGTCGCCGCCGGTGCAGTACGCCGACCACGACGCGCACGCCGCCGTCGAGGACTTCATCGCCGGAACGGTCGAGCGCTGACCGCGCCTTCCGACGCACCCCGTTAAGAAGGGCACCGTGCTCTACGGATCCGGAACAAGGTGCCCTTCCTTTCGGCTCTCTATGGAGCCAAGGTGTGCTCGATGTGCACCCGGGCCTCCAGGGTCAGCAGGAAACGCTTGCGCGCCAGCCCGCCGCCGAAGCCGACCAGCTTCCCGTCCGAGCCGATCACCCGGTGGCACGGCACGATGATCGGAACCGGGTTGCGGTTGCAGGCCAGCCCGACCGCCTGGGCGCCACCGGGCTCGCCGACCGCCCGGGCGATCGCACCGTAGCTGGTCGTCTCGCCGTACGGGATCGCGGCGATCTCCGCCCATACCGCCCGCTCGAAATCGCTGCCGCGGGCGAACTGCGTACGCCACGTCGAAGGTTGCCCGGCGGCCGGCGAAGTACTCCGCCAACTCCCCGCTGACCTGGCTCAACAGCTCGCGCTGCCACCTGTCCGCGCCGTCGTCCCCGACGGCCACCCCCTTGGGGCGGCCGAACGACACACCGGACACCGCACCGTCGCCGAGGCCCACGCCGAGTTCGCCGACCGGTGACTCAACCAGTACCCACTCACGGAGCAAGTGTGCGTCGTGGGTACGACAGTTTTCCCCTCTCGCGGCTCTCCGTTGTCTCAGCCGGGGCCGGCGGCCCGTACCCTCGGGACTCATGCAGGCCGTTGTGGTCCCCCGCTCCACCGAGCGACCGCACCACAACCTGCGCGCGATCCTCGCCCGCGCCGACTTCCGCCGCCTGCTCGTGGTCAGGGTGTCGAGCCAGATCGGCGACGGCCTGTTCCAGGCTGGCCTGGCCGGGAGTGTCTTCTTCAACCCGCAGAAGGCCGCCGGCCCGATGGCCATCGCGGCCGCATTCGCCGTGCTGCTCGTGCCCTACTCGGCGCTGGGTCCGTTCGTCGGGCGTGTTCCTCGACCGCTGGAGTCGGCGGCAGGTCCTGTTCGTGGCCAACGCACCGCGTGCCCTGCTCGTCCTGCCGGCGGCGTGGCAGGTCTGGCGCGGCCACGAGGGGGTGGTCTTCGTCCTGGCCGCCCTCGGCGTGATCGCCCTCAACCGGTTCTTCCTGGCCGGCCTGTCCGCCGCCACCCCGCATGTGGCCGACGAAGGACGCCTGGTCACCGCGAACTCGCTCGCGACCACGGCCGGGAGCGTCGACCTTCGCCGCCGCCATCGGCGCGGCCGCCGGGATCTTCCATCTCACCGGCGCCGCTGATCGCCCCTACGCCGCGGTGGCGGCCGTGGCCACCCTGGCCTACGGTGTCTCAGCGCTGGTCACGCTCGTCGGCTTCCGGGTGGATGCCCTGGGTCCCGACGACGCGGCCCGACCCACCGCGTACCGTCGCCGCCGCGCTTGGCTGACACCGCCCGTGGTTTCGTCGCCGGTGTCCGGCATCTGCTGAACCGGCCCGCGGCCGCCCAGGTGGTGGCCGTCCAGGCCATCCATCGCGGACTCTACGGCGTACTGGCCCTGATGACCCTGCTGCTCTACCGCAACTACTTCTACGCCGGCAGCCCCAGGGCGTCGGTGGCCGGGCTGCTGCCGGTGGCGGCGGCGGCCGCCGTCGGCGCCCTGGTCGCGGCGCTGATCACGCCGGCGGCCACCCGACGGGTGGGCTGGCAACGGTGGGTGGTGGTTCTGTTGGTCGCCCTGACCATCGGCGTGCCGGCCCTCTGCCTGCCGATGCGGGAGGGGCTGCTCATCTCCGGGGCGGTGCTGATCAGTGTGGCCGCGCAGGGTATCAAGATCGTCTCGGACACCGCTCTGCAGGTCGAGTGCGCCGACGACTTTCGGGGACGGGTGTTCAGCGTCAACGACACCGTCTACAACCTGCTCTTCGTGGCGGGCGTGTTCGTCGGTGCCCACGTGCTCCCGACGACCGGGCACGCACCGCGGGTGGTCCTGCTGGTCGGGGTCGCCTACGGCCTGGTCACCCTGTGGTACGCGATGGTCAGCCCGCGGGTCGGCGCGGGTGCCGGTCCGGTGGGGTCCGGTCCAGTGAGGTTCTGACCAGCGGGTTCCAGCCTGACGGGTTCAGGCCTGGTCTCCGTCCGGCGGGGTCATGCCCTGGTCGGCCGCCCACCGCAGCAGTTCGACGACGGCTACGTCGTGATCCAGCGGACCCCGTTCGAGCCGGAGCTCCTTGAGGTACCGCCAGGCCTGGCCGACCAGCGGCCCGGGCGGCAGGCCGAGCAACTCCATGATCGCGTTGCCGTCGAGGTCGGGCCGGACCCGCGCGAGGTCCTCCGCCGCGGCGATCCGGTCGATACGCTCCTCGAGCGCGTCGTAGTCGGCCGCCAGCTGGGCCGCCTTGCGCTTGTTGCGGGTGGTGCAGTCCGAGCGGGTCAGCTTGTGCAGCCGGGGCAGCAGCGCACCGGCGTCGGTGACGTAACGGCGCACCGCCGAGTCGGTCCATTCACCCCGCCCGTACCCGTAGAACCGGAGGTGGAGCAGGACGAGCTCGGAGACGTCGGTGATCACGTCCTTGGGATAACGCAGCGCCCGTAGCCGCTGGCGGGCCAGCTTGGCGCCGACCACCTCGTGGTGGTGGAAGCTCACCCGACGGTCCGGGCCGACCGCCTTGGTGGCCGGCTTGCCGATGTCGTGCAGCAGCGCGGCCAGCCGCAGGATGAGGTCGGGTCCGTCGGTCTCGAGTGCGATCGCGTTGCGGACGACGGTCAACGTGTGCTCGTAGACATCCTTGTGCTGAGCGTGCTCGTCGATGGCCAGCCGGAGTCCGGGCAGCTCGGGGATGAACACCTCGGCCAGGCCCGTCCCGACCAGCAGCCGCAGCCCGGTCACCGGATCCTCCCCGAGCAGCAGCTTGGAGAACTCGTCCCGGATCCGTTCAGCCGTGATGCGGCCCAGGTCGGCGGCCATCGCACTCATCGCCGCGCGAACCGCGGGCGCGACCTCGAAGCGCAGCTGGGCGGCGAACCGGGCCGCCCGCAGCATCCGCAACGGGTCGTCGCCGAATGACTCCTCCGGCGTACCGGGAGTGCGCAGCACGCGATTGGCCAGGTCGGCCAGGCCACCGTACGGATCGGTGAACACATGGCCGGGCAGGCTCACCGCCATCGCGTTCACCGCGAAGTCCCGCCGCCGCAGGTCGTCGGCCAGACTCTCGCCGTACCGGACGACCGGGTTGCGGGTGACGCCGTCGTAGCTGTCCGCCCGGAATGTTGTGATCTCCAGCCGGAGACCCCGCCGGCTCACCCCGATCGTGCCGAACTCACGACCGGTCTCCCAGATCGAGTCCGCCCAGCCCGTCACGACGGCGAGGGTCTGATCCGGCCGGGCATCGGTGGCGAAGTCCAGGTCGTCGCCGAGCCGGCCGAGCAGCGCGTCGCGGACCGAGCCCCCGACCAGGTGCAGCTCGTGTCCGGCCCGAGCGAACCGGCGGCCGAGCTCGTCGGCGACCGGGGCGAGCCGCATGAGCTCGACCACGGCGCTGCGCTGGGCGGCGAGTCGAGTACGTGCGGGCCGGGACAGGCGAGGTTGGAGAGGTCGAGGCGGACATCGGTTGGCCAGCCTATCCGTCCGGCGTGGGGCCGGTCGCGCGACTTCCGGTGTCGGGTCTCGGGTTGCCGGTACCAGCTGTGACCTGGGCGCTATAGGGTCGCCTTCACATGGACGATGGGTGGCAGGGCCGGGCCCGGGACACCGACGCCACCGTGATGCTTCCGGTGGTCCCGCCCGGTGAGCCAACCGCCCGCCCGCCCGGAGCCACCCACCCGGCCGAGGCCACGCAGCTGATCATGGGACTGCCGGCCGCGAACAGCCTCGGATACGAGGTCGACCCGTCCGCGGTAACGATGGAGCAGCCCGCTCGTGCGTCCGATCGGCCCGGACGAGGGCGACCGGTGCGGCCGTCGCCCGGCACGGCGCCGTCATGGCGGTCGGCAGCATCGTGAGCCGCGTCACCGGCTTCGTCCGGACCGCCGCCATCGGCGCCGCGATCGGCGCGGCCGCGATCGGCAACGACTACAACCTGGCCAACACTCTGCCGGGCATGGTCTACGAGCTCCTGCTCGGTGGCGTGCTGGCCAGCGTGGTCGTCCCTCTGCTGGTTCGCGCCCGCACCCGCGACGTCGACCGGGGCGAGGCGTACACCCAGCGGCTGCTGAGCCTGGCCGCGATCTTCCTCGCGGCGCCACCGTGGTCGCGGTCATCGTGCGCACCGCTGTTCACCGCGGTTCTCAAGAACGATTCCACCGCCGCGGCCGACCGTCACCTGATCACCACGCTGTCGTACCTGCTGCTCCCGATGATCTTCTTCTACGGCATGGCGGCGTTGTTCGCGGCGGTGCTCAACACCCGGGGCCACTTCGCGATGCCGATGTGGGCACCGATCCTGAACAACCTGATCGTGATCGGGATGGCCGGCGCGTTCGTGCTGCTGCCGGGCGCGCACGCCACCGACCGCTCTGAGCATGACCACCACGCAGATCCTCGTTCTCGGCCTGGGCACCACTCTGGGCATCGTGGTGCAGGCAGCCGGCCTATGGCCGGCCCTGCGCCGGGTGGGGTTCCGGTGGCGGTGGCGCTGGGATTTCCGCCAGCTGCAGCTGCGCGAGCTCGGCCGGGTCGGCTCGTGGATGCTCGTGTACGTCGTGGTCAGCCAGTTGGCCGTCGTCGTCATCCTCAAGCTCGCCCAGATGGCGGCCGACCGGGGCGCGCCTCGGTCAGAACGTCGCGGGACCCGCGATCTACAACAACGCGTTTCTGGTCTTCATGATGGCGCACGGCATCGTGGCGGTCTCGATCATCACCGCGTCTGATGCCGCGGATGTCCGCCGCGGCGGCGGAGGGGCGGCGCGCCGACCTGGTGCACCAGCTCTCACTCGGCACGCGGCTGGTCGCCGTCGTCCTGCTGCCGGCGACCGCGGCGTACGTGGTGCTCGACCGCCCACTCGCCATCACCCTGTTCGAGTGGCGCTCGTACCTGCACGACCAGGCGGTGAGCACGGGCTGGGTCATCGCCGCGGCCGGCCTGGGCCTGGTGCCGTTCGCGATCAGCCAGCTGCAGCTGTTCGCCTTCTACGCGATGCCCGACACCAAGACTCCGGCCGTCATCAACGTGCCGGTGGTGGCCGTCCGGATCGCGTTGGACGTGCTGCTGTACGTGGTCCTGCCGTTGGCCCTGGTCGCCTCCGGCCTGATGATCGGTAGTGCCGTCTCGTTCGTGGTCGCCGCCGTCGTCGGCTACATACTGCTCCGTCGGCGTATCGGCCCGCTCGACCTGACCCGGGTCTTCGGGACGGTACGGCGGCTGGCGCTGGCGGCCCTGATCGCGGCTGTCCCGGCCGGACTGCTCGTGTATGTCCTGGTCCGCACGTGGGGCGACAGCAAGTCCGCCAGTGCGTGCGAGTTGGTCCTCGGCTCAGTCGTACTGCTCCGGTGTATGTCGCGGCCGCGTCCTTCCTTCGCGTCCGCGAATGCGCGAATTGGGCGCCATGCTGCGCGCCCGACTGGGCCGCTGATGACTTCCGTCCACAATGGACGGCCGGTCGCGGTTCCCGGAGATCCGGTTCGCAAAGGCCTATCCTTGGGCGACAAAAGCCATGAGGCGGACTCGACGCCTAACCCACCCGTCGGGATGGTCGCTGGACGTGGCGCCCAGCACGGGGCACCCTGGACGGCGGAGTGCGTTCATCGCGCTCCACCGAACGCAGACGGGTTCAGGCGGTAGCGCGCCCCAGGCATGCTCACGCTGCGGTTACATGCGGACGCGCACACTCCCGCCTGGTTAAGGTCACCATGGAGTCGGCGACCGCCGCGCGGTCAGTCGGTCCTGGCGCAGCAGGTCCGATGAGGAGGACGGGTGAGCCACGAAGGCCACGGGCATCGGGCCTCATCCGGCGGAGCCGCGACGCCCGGCGTCATCACCTTTGGCACCTTCTCCACGGCGATCTCCTCGGCGACCGGTACCGGCTCGATGAGCACGTTGACAACGACGCCGCCGGTCGACAGATCTGGCGCGGCACCGACACCGCCTGCGCCGCCCGGTCGCCCTGGTCCTGCGCCAGCCCGGCGGCGAGACGGCCGACGGCATGCTCACCACCGCCGTCGCCGCCAGCCGGCTCGTCCACCCCCACATCGTCTCGGTCTACGACGCGGTCGACGAGGGTCGACTTCGCCTACCTGGTGCGCGAATGGGTGCCCGGCATCTCGCTGCGCGACGTGCTGCGACAGGCACCGCTGGACGCCGAACGGACCACGCTGGTCGTCCACGCGCTGGCCGAGGCGGTCGCGGCGCTGCACGCGGCCGGCATCGTGCACGGCAACATCCACCCCGGCACGGTACTCATCGCCGACGACGGCCGGGTCGTGCTGGCCGACGCCCATGCCGACGGCCCAGCCGACGCCGACACCGACGTGCGGGCCCTGGGCGCCGTCCTGTACGCGTGCCTGACCGCACACTGGCCCTACGCCGAGGCCGGCCACTCGAGCTGCCCGACGCCGTTCGCGACGACGCCGGCCGGCTGGCCAGCCCGCGCCAGGTACGCGGCGGCATCCCTCGCTACCTCGACGAGGTGACCACCGACCTGCTCGACCACCGGGTCCCGCCGCCGCCGCCGGCCACCCTGGCCACCGAGTTCGCGCCGCCTGGCCACCCAGGGCGAACGAGCACGACTATGACGACAACGCCGGGCCGATGGGGTTCGGCGCCGACACCGGCTCGGGGCCCGCCGGCGCGCTGGCGGACTCGCCCTGGGCATCGCCGTCCTGGCCGTCATCGCGGTCCTCGGCGCGTTCATCGGCGTCAAGGTCTTCGGCTCGGGCCCAACCCGCGCCGTCGCGCCTCCACTGTGGGCAATCCCGGCCCGTCGGGCTCGGCAAACCCGGCGGCACGCCGATCGCGATCACGCCGGCCAGGTCCGCATTGTCGACCCTCCGCAGGGCGACGGAGCGAGCTGGCCGACGCCGGCCTGACCGTCGACGGCAAGGACAACACCGGCTGGTCAGACGACGACTACAACGGACCCTACTTCGGCTCGGCCAGGAAGGCACGGCAGCTCAAACCCGGCATGGGTGTGCTGATCAATCTGGGCAAGCCGACGACACTCCGAGGTCCGCGTGGTCGTGAACCAGATGGGCCGTCCGTCGAGCTGCGCGCCGGCGACAGGACCTCCGATCCGGGCGATCGGGCTGACAACGCCGCGGCGCGCGCCGCCGATGGTGACCTGGTCAAGGGCTACACGCCGATCGGTCAGCCGGTGGCCGATTCAGACGGCACCCGGATGGTGTTCACCTCGATGACTACCGCCCAGTACCTGATGGTCTGGATCACAAATCTGCCCCCCAAGGGCGACCGCACTTCGCTCTGACGGTCAACGAGATCACGGTGATCGGCCCGGCCACTGAGCTGCGCGTGCCCGTGGCCAGCCGCTCAGGCCGTACCTTGCCCCGCTGCCACGGACCGATAGTGTGCTGGCCGTGACCGGGTGCACACCCCTCGACGATGCCGCGCTCCTGCGCGCCCACGTCGCGGGTGATGCAGTCGGCCTTCGGCGAGCTGGTCCGGCGCCACCGCGACCGCCTGTGGGCGGTGGCCCTGCGGACGCTCGGGGATCGTGAAGAGGCCGCCGACGCCGTCCAGGACGCGCTGGTGTCGGCCTTCCGAGCGGCCGACCGGTTCCGGGGCGATCCGCCGTCACCACCTGGCTGCACCGCATCGTGGTCAATGCCTGCCTCGACCGCGCCCGCCGACGGCAGAGCCGACCGACCGTCGCCCTGCCCGAGCTCGAGACAGCCGACGGTCGCGCAGCCACCGCCCGATTCGGACACCGCCCTGACCGTGCGGGCCGCGCTGGCCCAGCTGCCGGCCGAGCAACGGGTGCCGCTGATCCTGCTCGACATGCAGGGCTACTCGGTCGCGGAGATCGCCGCCATCCTTGGCGTCGCCGAGGGCACCGTCAAGAGCCGCTGCGCGCGCGGCCGGGCCCGCCTCGCCGTGATGCTCCGCCACCTGCGTGGCGAAACGGATCACGATCGACCCGGTCGGCGGAACCCGGCGCCGCAGGGCCGACGTCGGACTGAGGCGACGTTGGACTGGGGGACGTCGGACTGGGGGACGGTGTGACCGCGATCGAAGGAGGTGTGTCGTGAGTTTGGCCGAGATGAGCGGGCGCGATCTCGACCGCCTCGCCGACTTCGTCGCGGGCGGCCTGGAGCCGACCGAGGCAGCCGAGGTGGCCCGCCTCGTCCATACCGAGCCCGACTGGAGCGCCGCGCACGCTGAGCTGACCAGTGCCGACGGTGCGGTGCGGGCGCAGCTGAGTTCGTACGGCGCCATGACCGGTCCGATGCCGGCCGACGTGATCGCCCGGCTGGAAATCGCGCTGGCGGCCGAACGGCGCGCCGCACCGTCGGAGCACGGGCGGGAGTCTGAGCTCGGTCCGGATCCACGGCAGAGGCGTGCTGGGCTCGCGGCGACCGTCGTGTCGCTCGACGCCGCCCGGCAGCGACGCCGCCGGAGGTTCACCACGCTCACCGCCGCGGCCGCCGTGCTGGTCGCGATCGGGACGGGCTGGTCGCTGTCATCCCAAGAACATGACCAGCTCGCTGCCGTCGGCCGGCAGTGCCGACTCCGCCGGTCTGGCTCCCCGACAGGCAAGCGGCGCGCGCCGGCTCCTCCGAAGACCTCTCCGGCGCTCCCTCCAAATCCCTCGACGGCGGTCTGCCGCTCGGTTACCCGGGCGCCGCCGTCACCGCCAGCGGTAAGAGCTACACCGCGGCCAATCTGCGCGACGCGGCCATCCTCCGGTCGACCCCGGCCCCTGCCGCGAGCCCCCCGCCGAGCTCATCCCAGCAGCCATCTGGCATCAACGCGGCGGACGGCGGGCGTCTGGCGATCCCCTCCCAGCTGGCCGGCTGTCTCGATCAGGTGGTCAAGGCCCACCCCGGTCAGGTGTTGTCGGCGGACTACGCGCGCTTCGACGCGCAAGCCGGCGGTGATCGTGGTGGTACGCCAGACGGCGGGCGTGATCGTGGTGGCGGTCGGCGAGTTGTGTGGTGTGGACGGCGCCGACGAGCTCGACGCCGTACGGGTGTAACGCGCGGGTCCGGCGCGCCGAGAGTGACGCTCGCCGCTTCGGGGAATTCCCAGTTCGTACGATGGCGTTGCGTCCGTCGCAGGTCGGCGGAAACATTCGCGCTGACGCCTGACGTACCGTGCTCGCCGGAGGGAAGCGTTCCACCATGGACGATGTCCGCAACGTGATCATCCTGGGTTCCGGCCCGGCCGGGATACACCGCTGGCGTGTATGCCGCGCGAGCCCAACTCAAGCCGCTCATCATCGAGGGCGTGCAGTCGGGTGGTGCCCTGATGACCACCACCGAGGTGGAGAACTTCTCCGGCTTCCCCGACGGGGTGCTCGGCCCGGATCTGATGGACAACATGCGTAAACAGGCCGAGCGGTTCGGGGCTGAGCTGCTGACCGACGACGCGACACGGGTCGACCTCACCGGCGATGTCAAGACGATCTATGTCGGCGACACCGGGTACCGGACCCGCGCGGTGATCCTCGCGACCGGCTCGGCCTGGCGGCCTCTGCACGTTCCCGGTGAGCAGAAGCTGCTGGGACACGGCGTCTCGTCGTGCGCCACCTGTGACGGTTTCTTCTTCCGCAATCACAACATCGCCGTCATCGGCGGTGGCGACTCGGCCATGGAGGAGGCGACGTTCCTGACCCGCTTCGGCGAGACAGTCACGATCGTCCATCGCCGGGACGAGTTCCGGGCCAGCAAGATCATGGCAGAGCGTGCCCTTGCCAACCCGAAGATCACGGTCCGCTGGAACACGGTCGTCACCGAGATCCTCGATGACGACGGCAAGGTCGGCGGCGTCCGGCTGCGCGACACGGTCACCGGCGAGGACTCGACGCTGGACGTGACCGGCGTGTTCATCGCCATCGGACACGACCCGCGCAGCGAGCTCTTCGTCGGGCAGGTCGACCTCGACCCCGACGGCTACGTCCTCGTGAACGCACCTGGAACCGCGACCAACATTCCCGGCGTGTTCGCGGCGGGCGACGTGGTCGACCACACGTACCGTCAGGCGATCACCGCCGCCGGAACCGGCTGCGCCGCCGCCCTCGATGCCGAGCGCTACCTCGCCGGCCACCACTCGTCAGCGCACTGACACCGTTTGTGCGCACAGCGCACTGACACCGTTTGTGCGCACAGCGCACTGACACCGATCGCACCGCCACAATCCGGAGGAGTCCCCCCATGGCAACGAAATCAGTCACCGACGCCACGTTCACCAGCGAGGTGCTGCAGTCGGACAAGCCGGTCCTGGTCGACTTCTGGGCCGAGTGGTGCACCCCCTGCCGCAAGGTCGACCCGTTGCTCGCCGAGATCGCGACCGAGATGGCCGACCAGGTCGAGATCGTCAAGATGAACATCGACGAGAACCCCGAGACCGCCATGGCGTACCGGGTCATGTCCGTTCCGACCCTCACCATCTTCAAGGGCGGCCAACCGGTGCAGTCACTGGCTGGCGCCAAGCCGAAGGGCGACCTGGTGCGGTTCATCGAGTCCGCCATCTGACGTCCGCGTCGCGGCAACGTTCGCCGCCCCGCGTTCGTCTCATCGGACGCGGGGCGTTCTGCGTGCCCGCGGATGGGTAATGACCATTCCGCCCGCTCTGGTTGTCGTGCACCGGCGGCGCCGCCAGGATGTGGCCGGCGCGATAAGCTGCGCCAGGTTTGGTCGGGTTATGCGGAGACGGATGGTTTTGGGCGGAAAGGAGCACTATGCCGGTGATCCGGAGAGGAGACCGCGGGGACGCGGTCGTGGAGATCCGGGCCATCCTCACCACGCTGGCGCTGTTGCAGGACCCAACGCCGCCCGAGGTCGACGCGGTCTACGACGCCATGGTGGAGCTTGCCGTCCGGGCCTTCCAGCAGGCACGTGGACTGACCGTGACGGGTGATGTCAACGAGGAGACGTGGCGTGCGCTTGACGGGGCACGCTGGACGCTCGGGTCGCGGGTGCTCGCGCACGTCCAACCGGAACCGCTGTTCGGTGACGATGTTCGGGCACTCCAGGAGCGCCTCCTCGAGATGGGTTACGACCTGGGCCGAGCGGACGGCATCATGGGCCGCCGCACTGCGGCTGCCCTGGCGCGGTTCCAGCGCGAGGTCGGACTGCTCCCGGACGGCGTCAGCGGGCCCGGCACGTACACCGCCCTACGTCGGCTGGGTCGAAAGGTGGTCGGAGGACGCCCGAATCTGCTCCGTGAAACCGAGCGCTTCCGGGCAGCCGGCACCGCTCTGGTGGACAAACGCATCGTCATCGACCCCGGGCATGGTGGCGGCGACCCAGGGGTGAGCGTTCCTGACGGACCGCTGCGGTGGACCGAGGCGGAGATCATGTACGACCTGGCCGCGCGCCTCGAAGGCCGGCTGGTGGCCCTGGGGATGCGGGCGAACCTCACCCGCGGCCCGTCGCCGAGGGAGCGCCTGACCGAGTCGGCGCGGGCCGACCTCGCCAACGAACTTGGCGCCGACCTTCTGATCTCCCTGCACCTGGACCGCCACGCGAACCCGGCCGCGTCGGGCGTCGCCACGTATCACTATGGGAGCGGCGACGGCGGCGTCACCTCGTCGCTGGGCGAGCGGCTTGCGGCCCTCGTGCAACGCGAGATCGTCGTTCGTACCGGCATGGTCGACTGCCAGGCGCACGCCAAGACGTGGGACCTGCTCCGACTGACCCGCATGCCGGCCGTCCGGGTGGAAGTGGGCTACCTAACGTCGCGGGAGGACCGGCACCGGCTGATCGACCCACTGTTCCGTGACCGGATTGTCGGCGCCATCGTGGCCGCCGTCCAGCGGATGTACCTGCCGGTCGAGGCCGACGTGCCGACCGGCTCCATTGATGTCGACGCCATCGACCGCCTCGTCGAGGCCGACCAGTCGGGCCTGAAGGCTCGGGTCTGAGTGGGCTGGCGAGACCAGCGAGGCGGGTGTTTCACGTGGAACGGGACACGCGCAACCGGAGTTAGAGTCCGGATCAACAGACGGCGTCGCGCTGGGCGCCTGTCAGGAGGCTGCGGGTGGCCGGTCGAAGGATGGCCTCAGGGTTCATCGAACCCAGTAGCTTCTCCAGGGCGTACTCCACGTCCGACTTCCAGGACAGCGCGGTACGAAGCTCCAACCGCAAGCGCGGGAAGCGCGGATGGGGCCGGACAGTCTTGAAGCCCACGGCGAGGAAGAAGTCCGCAGGAGCCAGGCAGCCGGTCAGCTCATCCAGCTCGTCGCCGAACTTGGCATCGCCGAACGCTTCGATAGCGCGGATGCCGCGCTTGGTGACATCGCGGGCCACCCCCTGGATGAGCATGCGCCCGAGCCCCCCGCCGGCAAAACTTGGTACGACATGGGCGGCCATCAGCATGACGGCATCGGCGGACACCGGGCTCGTCGGGAACGCCATGGACCGCGGCGTGTACGCAGGTGGGGCGTAGAGCGCAAAGCCGGCCGGCATCCCGTCCACGTATATGAGCTTGCCGCAGGATCCCCACTCCAGCAGAGTCTGCGAAACCCAAGCCTCCTTCTCCAACCCGGGATCGCCCGCGGCGCAGGCTCGCTCGCCAGCGACCGGGTCAAGTTCCCAGTAGACACACTGGCGGCAACGGCGGGGGAGATCTTCAAGAGTGTCGAGCGTGAGGCTAACCAGTCGACGCGACATGCAAGGACACCTCGTGGATAGGAGGAGCGCCCGGCTCCCGACGACGATCGTACGCGCCATAGGGACGCCATGGGAGGAGCCGGGCGGGAAACGCTAGGGCGTTGTTTCCCAGACCCCCGCGGGATCGCCAGGGTCCGGCGGTAGCCGCCCGGCCGACGCAACGCGGCCAGGCCCGATCGTGTCGCGGGCCGGGCCGCGGGACGTTGAGCGACCAGCTGTCCGGTCGGAGGGACGCATGCGGCCTTCGACGACGACCCCGGCGGATCCGTTGTCCAGGCTGGCCGGCGACTGCCAGTCGATGCGCGAGGGCTCGGCGATGGTGCGCCCGCCAAACTGCCCCAGCCACGCGGCGACCAGGGCGACGTTCTCTCTCCATGTGGCCTCGGGGATGGGCGGCAGGATGTCGTCCCACAGGGACAGGAAGGTCCCGCGTAGCTGAAGCCGTCCATACGGACGGGCCAAGAACCAGACGTGGAGGTGCGCCGACCCGTCGCCCCAGCGGTTCACGTGCACGCGCGCCACGCCCGCCAGCGACCGGACGGCTCTCTCCAGGCGGACCGTCATCACGCCCAGCTCGGCCGCGAGCAGATTCGGGAGATCACCCAGGTCCAGGTGCGAGCGCGATTCAAGGATGAGGACGACCGGTAGCCCGGTGGGATGGTCCAGCGCCCGGACCCGCCATCGACTGGCGACCCAGATGTACGCGTCGTCCGGGGCCTGGCAAGCACTGCAGTCCTCTGGATCCTCGCCGTGCCGTGCCGGTTCCGTGTCGACCGGCGGATCCAGCGGGCGGACCCGGATGTCCCCCTCGAATGGGAACGTTGGCCAGGTGATGAAGTCGGGGGGCGAGGGGGTGTCGTGAGGCACGCGGCACACCCTAGTCGAGACGGCCCAACCGGCCGAGGTGCCACGCGGTCCCGGCCGTCCGGGGCACGGGCATGCCGGGTTTCACGTGAAACACGGACCCCACGGTGGACCGCCGGCGCGATAGCACGGAGCGCGGATGGTACAGAACGAAAACGGCCGGAGGGGGATCCGATCCCTCCCGGCCGAAACGGGTTCGCCTTACCCGGACTAGCCGGTGGCCGGAGGCGGTCCGATCATCGCCACGATGCGCTCCAAGTCGTCCACGGTAGCGAACTCAATGAGGATGCGGCCCTTCCGGCGACTCAGCTCGACCTTGACCCGGGTGTCGAAGTGGTCGGACAGGCGCTCCGCCAACTCAGTGAGGCCCGGAGCATGCGGCCTGGCCCGTTTGGCGGGAGCCTTCTTCGCCGCCGCTCCGTCGCCCTTGAGGAGTAGGACCTGCTCTTCGACATCGCGGACCGACAAGCCCTCGGCGACGATGCGCGTGGCCAATGCCTCCTGCTGCGCCGGATCCGCAAGTCCCAGGAGGGACCGGGCATGGCCCGCCGAGAGGACCCCGGCCGCCACCCGGGCCTGAACCGGGGCCGGCAGGTTCAGCAACCGGATGGTGTTCGAGATCTGGGGTCGGCTCCGTCCGATCCGCCGGGCGAGTTCCTCGTGGGTCGCACCGAACTCCTCCAGCAGTTGCTGGTAGGCCGCGCCTTCCTCCAGCGGGTTCAGGTTCGCCCGGTGGATGTTCTCCATGAGGGCGTCCCGCAACATCGCGTCGTCCCGGGTTTCCCGGATGATCGCCGGTATCGTGTCGAACCCCAGAGTCTGGGCGGCCCGCCAACGGCGCTCGCCCATGACCAGCTCGAAGGTACCGTCGACGAGTTCGCGGACCACGATGGGCTGGAGGAAGCCGACCTCGGCGATCGAGGCGCGGAGCTCCTCGAGCTGCTCCTGGTCGAAGACCTGGCGAGGTTGGCGGAGGTTGGGGTGGATTGACCCGACCGGCACCTCGGCGAACCGGGCGCCAGGCACGGGAGCCAGCCCGTCATCGAGATACTCGGGCGCCTCGGGAAGGTCGGCGACGTGCTGCGGCACGTGCACCGGTGCCTGTGGGGGGGTGTCCACTACAGAGATGGACGCTCCCTGAGGGATCAGGGCTCCGAGGCCCCGGCCGAGCCCGCCCTTTGGCTTGCCAGGCATCACGCACCGCCGATCTGGGCGCCTCGGGTGGCGATCTCAAGGGCAGCCTCGAAGTAGCTCGTGGCGCCCCGGGAGCCCGGGTCGTACGTCATGACGGATTGGCCGTAGCTGGGCGCCTCAGACACCCGAACGTTGCGGGGGATGACGGCGGTGAGCACGCGGTCGCCGAAATGGGCACGCACATCCTGCTCGACGGCGTCAGCCAACCGCGTCCGGCGGTCGTACATGGTCAGCAGCACGGTGGTGACCTCGAGCGCCGGGTTCAAGTGGTTCCTCACCAGCTGGATGTTGTTGGTGAGCTGCTGGACGCCCTCCAGTGCGTAGTACTCACACTGAATCGGGATCATCACCTCGTGTGCCGCCACCAGGGCGTTGACCGTCAGGAGTCCGAGTGACGGCGGGCAGTCGATGAACACGTAGTCGAACTGGCTGGTGTGGGCCTGGATGGCCCGGAGGAGCCGGGACTCGCGGGCGACCATGGAGACGAGCTCGATCTCGGCACCAGCCAGGTCGATCGTGGCCGGCACGCAATAGAGGTTCGGGATACCCGACACCGTCTGGACGATGTCGTTGAGGGGAGTCTCCAGGACCAGGGCGTCGTACACGTCTGGAATGGCCGCGTGGTGGGGCACGTCCAACCCGGTGGACGCGTTGCCCTGGGGATCCAGATCGATCACGAGGACCCGATTGCCGTGTAGCGCCAGCGCGACGGCGATGTTGACCACACTGGTGGTCTTGCCGACACCGCCCTTCTGGTTGGCCACGCAGAACGTCCGGGTACGGGGCGGCCGAGGCATCTGGATCTCGCCGCTCGGATTGAGAATCTGAACCGCCCGTTTCGCCTCCTGGGCCAGTGGGGGGTCTTCCGGTACCCGCGCCTCGCGAACACTGTCGATCTCGCCGGACTTCGGGCCTCGGTGCCCGGCAGCCGACACGATAGTGTTCGGGCCGCCCGACGCTTCGTAGAGC
Organism: uncultured Actinomycetota bacterium; assembly: GCA_963803345.1. Taxonomy (GTDB): domain Bacteria; phylum Actinomycetota; class Actinomycetes; order Mycobacteriales; family Micromonosporaceae; genus CAWDLX01. The sequence goes on along the minus strand of CAWDLX010000013.1, from coordinate 77,343 downwards.
GGCATAGCGCCGGTCGGCTCGTAGACCGGGTTCCCGCCGGCCATTCCTCGCGGACCCAGATCACGAGCCACGGCGCTGGGAGCTGGGAGCCTGAATCCGAACGGGGTCGAGGGGGAGCCACTACCGCCGGCTGTACCGATGGTGTCGCTCGCCTCGACATCCGTTTCACGTGAAACACCGCCGGCGGACACCCCGCCGAGGTGCGATTGGGCGGCGACTATGCCGTCGTACGAACCGTTCACGGTCTCATCCTCATCCCGTCCGGGTGTGTGAGGCGTCGTTCCCATGGACAGCCGGGCCGCCCGCAGGACGGGCTTCGCAACCGGTTCGTGTGCCTGATGGAACGGCGCCCGGCCAGCCTAAGGCCGGCGTGACGCGAAGGCCACGACGCCTCGCGTGGCGCCCCCGGCAACTTTGGTGGTTCCGCTGCGCAAGAACGCCAAAGGCGGTCAAACGTCTCCCCGGCCCGTCCTGCCCGCCGGTCCTCTCAACGCCGACGGGCCGTGCCAGCCTCAGTACGATCGCGACGGATGTCCACCACCGTGGTCGGCGGGTCGATCAGGCCCACGCCACATCGGCGGATCACCGGAGCCGCTCCGCCGAGGCGCCGGATCGCGGCGGCGTACTCGGCTATCTCGTCCGCCGCCGACGATCCCTTCAGGGCCAGCATCCGCCCGCCGACCATGGTCAGGGGCAGGCACCAGCCAGCGAGTCGATCGAGTGGAGCCACCGCCCGGGACACCACGATGTCGGCCGAGTCGAGACCGGGGGCGTACTCCTCTGCCCGGCTTCGAGCCACCGTGACGCGGCCGAGTTCGAGCGCCTCGACGACTTCGCGGAGGAATATGGCCCGCCGAGCGAGTGGTTCGAGCAGAGTCATCGTGATGTCCGGTCGCGCGATCGCGAGAACAACCCCGGGCAGCCCAGCCCCGGAACCCACGTCGATCACCGCGGCATCGGGCGGTACAAGCTCGGCCACCGCGACCGAGTTCAGCAGGTGCCGATCCCAGATCCGTGGCGCCTCACGAGGACCGATGAGTCCCCGGACCACCCCGTCCGTCATGAGCAGCTGGGCGTACCTCTCGGCCACGGATACCCGGTCTCCGAACACGCTCCGGGCGGCCTTCTCGAGGCGCGACGGCGGGGCCGCACTCGCCGGGTCGTCAGGCATGCGCCCATTCACCCACACTGGCGAACGGCCCCGACACGCGGGCGAGCGGTCGGGTGATTCCCCGACCGCTCGCGTGGTAAAAATTGACGATATTCGATCAGTTGGTCACTCGCCCGATGGTCGGACGACGATACGGCGGCTCGGCTCGACGCCCTCCGATTCACTCTCGACTCCGGGCATCGCGTTGATGACATCGTGCACGCACTTGCGCTCGAACGCGCTCATCGGTTCGAGTCGTACCGGCTCACCGTGCTGTTTGACCTTCTCGGCGGCGTTGCGTGCCACCGCGACAAGTTCCTTGCGCCGGCCGGCGCGGAAACCACCAACGTCGAGTAGCAGCCGCGATGGCTCACCGGTCTGCCGGTACACGGCCAGGCGGCTGAGCTCCTGCAGCGCTTCGAGAGTCGCGCCCCGCGTGCCCACCAGAGCGTTGAGTCGGTTGCCGACGACCTCAACCATCGGCCGGCCGTTCTGGACGAGCTCTTCGATGTCGCCGTCGAAGTCCAGGATGTCGAGGAGACCTTCGATGTAGTCGGCTGCGATCTCGCTCTGCCGGAAGAGGTCCGATTCGGTCGGCTCGGCCGTGGCGTCGTCCTCCGTGGTCGCCGACGTCCTGCCGTCGTCCTCGGACTCGTCTTCGCCGTCGGGCTTGGACTCGTCTTCCTCGGCGTCCTCATCCTCGGCGTCCCTCGTCAAGTTGGCCGTCGAGCTCGGCGTCATCGCGCTCATCGAGGTCGTCATCAAGCTGTGAGGCCTTGTTCTGGTCGCTCACGGTTCCTTCTTCCAGGGCTCGGGGCACCGTCGCCGGCACCGAACAGCTCGCCCGGGTCCTAGGGGTAGGTACGGGCGAGGAGGTCCAACGAGGGGTCACCACGGCATATGGGGAGCGCCACCGAGCGTACGGGCATCCTTACGCCATGGTGCCCGTACCCGGAAATCTCCTCGCGGCACGGGCACGCAACGGCGTCCGGTTGGTACGGGCGGGTCGCGTCAACCCGTCAGCGTTTGGGACCACCCTTCTTGCTCGGGGTGCTCTTGCCGGGGGCGGCCTTGGCCACGACGACCTTTCGTGGCGGCGCCTTGCGCGGTGTCGGCTTGGGGTTGGTCGGCTTGGCGCCGACCTTGGGTGCGGTACTTCGGGACTCGACGGCTGGCTCGGGAGCCGGCTCCGGCTCCGCGTCCCGCTTGCGACGGAAGAGCCCGGCCTTCGCGGCCGCCTCCTGGATGGGGTTAACGAACCCGCCACCGGCGCGCTTGGTGCCGCTCAGCGTTGGGCGCCTTGCCGTTCGCCACCTTGCCATTCGCGACCTTGCCATTGCAGCCTTGCCGTCGGCGACCTTGCCGTTGGACTTGGCGGCGGGCGCGGTACGGGCCTGCTTCATCGGCATGTTGCCGGCGGTGACCGGCGGCGGGTACTTGTGCAGCACCCAGTACTGCTGGCCGAGCGAGAACAGGTTCTGGGTCACCCAGTAGATGATCACGCCGATCGGGAAGTACCAGCCGGACAGCAGCAGCGAGAACGGGATGCCGTAGAGCATCAGCTTCTGGATCATGCGCTGCTGCGGGTCGCTGCTCCAACCGGTCTTGAGGATCATCTGACGGCTGGTGAGGAACGTCGTCCCCATCATGACCAGCACCAGGATGCCAGCGATGATCTTGACAGCGACGCCGCTGGATTCCAGGATGCCGAGCTGCGTGAGATCCGTCGGCGAAGCGCGCGGCGATGGAGACCCCGAACAGGTGGGCGTGGGCCGCGCTGTCCCATTCGACCTGGGTCCAGCCGTACAGAGTGGTGTTCTTGAGCTGCACGGGGTCGAGTCGCTGCAGGACGTGGAACAGCCCGAGGAAGACCGGGATCTGCAGGAACATGGGCAGACAGCCCATCAGCGGATTGACCTTCTCCGACTGATAGAGCTTCATCATCTCTTGGCGGAGAGTCTGCTGATCGCCCTTGTGCTTGGTCTGCAGCTCCTTGAGCTTGGGCTGCAGCGCCTGCATCGCCCGCTGCGACCGGATCTGCTTGACGAAGATCGGGAACAGGATGATCCGGACGGTGATCACCAGGAAGACGATCGAGAGGATCCACGGCCAGTCCGTCCCCAGCCACTCGCCGGAGCCGGGGAGGATTGCTGCCCACAGCTCATGCCAGCGCAGGAGGATCCAGGAGATGGACGTGTAGATCGGACCCATCAACCAACCCATGGGGTCACGGCTCCAGTCTCGTCGTGGCGGCGGTCATTCGTCCGCGGGGCTTGGGGGTGCGCCGGGGCGGCACGTAGTCGATCCCACCGGGGTGGAACGGATGGCACCGCAACAACCGCCAGATCGCGAGACCCAGTCCGCGGACCGGTCCGTGCGTCGCGATCGCGGTCAACGCGTACTCGCTGCACGACGGGTAGAACCGGCAACGGGCCGGAAGTGCGGGGCTTATCCAACGACGGTACGCGACGATCGGCGCCGACAGCACACGCGCGCCCACCGTCGTGGGCTCGCTAACAGTGCCCTGGCTAACAGTGCCCGCGCTCACATCCGGTTCGTCGGTGTCCCCGGATCGGGGTGGGCGTGGATCGGTTGTCACGACATCACCTCCCGACCTCCGTGGTCGCGCCCGCGCCGACCGGCCGGGTCACTGCCTGCAGGGCGGCGTCCAGGTCGCGGCCGAGTTCCCGGTACGAACGAACGGCCGCCCCGGGCATGGCCCGCACGACAACCAGCGAGTTCTCGGGCAGCGTGGGCAGCCGGTCGCGGAGCAGATGGCGCAGGCGACGGCGGACGGTGTTGCGGGTAACGGCGTTGCCGACAGCTCGGGGGATCACAAAGCCCGCTCGTGACACAGAGCTCCGCTCCGACCCACCGGCACCTCGGGCCACTCCGACATGCACGACGAGATCTCCCCGTCGCGCCCGGCGGCCGGTCCGCAGCGCGGACGTGTATTCGTCACGCCGTCGCATCCGCTGGTCGGCCCGGAGCATGACGGAAGTCAGGCCGAGAGGCGGGCGCGTCCCTTGGCGCGACGCGCGGACAGAACCGCGCGCCCGGCGCGGGTGCGCATACGCAGCCGGAACCCGTGGGTCTTCGCGCGCCGACGGTTGTTCGGCTGGAAAGTGCGCTTGCTCACGTGTGGAAGCCTTCCGTGCGGTACCTGCGAGAAGCGGTGCCTCGAGGCACACGCAACCGGCCCGTGGGGCGGATAACCCCACAAGAGTACTTGGTCGCCAGCGCCGCCCGCAAAACGGCCTCGGGTTCAGACTACCCAGGCGGTCCGGGCCGCCAAACGGCGTGGCGTGCACAGACACGGCGTGGCCCGCAACCACACGGCCGGCGAGCGGTTGAGTCGGTATGGCCAACGCTGTTACCGTGCCCGGTTGCGGACTCTGAACGGCGGGGGACATTCACGCACGAATGGTGCAATACCGGACCTGCCTCTCATTCGTTCGCCACGGTGAGAACCACCACGAACACCGACCGACGGTGCCATAACCATCGCCGTACGGCCGATGCACAGGTGTGGAAAACCTGTGGATGGGTGCGTGGCCACCGTGGGGATCACGATCCCGCACGACTCGACTCGGGAACGGGTCGCGCGGGGCGGCGAGGCAGCAGGGGTGGGGCGCGACGGTGACGGAGACGGTGGACTACGCCGCGGTGTGGAACGCCGCTACCCAGGATCTCCAGGAGGAGATCGGGTCGGCGCAGAAGCGGGCGTACCTCGGGCTCACCGTCCTGCGAGGGATCTTCGACGACACCGCCCTGTTGGCGGTTCCCGACGCGTACACCCGCGATGTCATCGAGACCCAGCTGCGCACGATGATCACCGAGGCCTTGAGCCGGCATGTCGGCCGCGCGATCCAGGTCGCCGTCACCGTCCGGACCCCGCCGGACGGGCACCGCAACGCGCTGACCGATCCGACCATCGCGGTCGCCGTGGTACCCGTGCCCAAGCCGAAGACCACGCCGCACGTACCGTCGAGCCGGGAGCCGATGATCGCTGACCTGGCGGAGAGCGCGCCGGAGAGCGGGCCCGGCCGGCACACCGCCGACATGCGGCCGAAGGGCCATGTGCCGCAGCATCGCGACGAGCGCGGCCGCGCCGGGGGCGACGGAGGTAACCGGCTCAATCCGAAATACACCTTCGAGACGTTCGTCATCGGGTCGTCCAACCGGTTCGCGCACGCGGCCGCGGTCGCCGTCGCCGAGTCGCCCGCCATGGCATACAACCCGCTGTTCATCTACGGCGACTCGGGACTCGGCAAGACGCACCTGCTGCACGCCATCGGCCACTACGCGATGACGCTCGACAACACCCGCTCGGTCCGGTACGTGTCGACCGAGGAGTTCACCAACGACTTCATCAACAGCCTGCGCGATGACAAGACGAGTGCCTTCCAGCGCCGGTACCGCGATGTCGACATCCTGCTGATCGACGACATCCAGTTCCTCGAGAACCGGGAACGGACGCAGGAGGAGTTCTTCCATACCTTCAACACACTGCACAACACCAATAAGCAGATCGTCATCACGTCAGACCGACCGCCGCGGCACCTCGCCTCACTGGAGGACCGGCTGCGGACCCGGTTCGAATGGGGGCTGCTCGCCGACATCCAGGCACCCGACATGGAGACCCGGATCGCGATCCTGCAGAAGAAGGCCGCCTCCGAACGGTTGGGCGCCCCCAGTGACGTGCTCGAGTTCATCGCTTCGATGATCACCAGCTCGATCCGGGAACTCGAGGGCGCACTGATCCGGGTCACCGCGTTCGCCAGCCTCAACCGTGCACCGGTCGATCTCGCGCTGGCCGAGGAGGTCCTCAAGGACTTCATCCCGGATGGGGCCCGGCCTGAGATCACCACTGACCAGATCATGGACGCCACTTCGGAATACTTCGGGGTGAGTGTGGACGATCTGATCGGACAATCCCGCTCCCGGGTGCTGGTCAATGCCCGGCAGGTCGCCATGTACCTGTGCCGGGAACTCACCGACCTTTCCCTACCCCGCATCGGCCAGGCCTTCGGCGGCCGGGACCACACCACCGTCATGCATGCCGATAGGAAGATCCGTCAGCAGATGGCGGAGCGCCGTTCGTTGTTCAACCAGATCGCAGAACTGACCAACCGGATCAAGCAGTCGTCATGATTCACGCGGTCGCCAGCCCTCCGCTGCCGGGCGGAGCCGGTGCCCGCTGTCCACAGGCTGTGGACAAGCCCTGTGTACGACGCTGTGGACCTGTTCGTTCGGTAGCTCGCCGATCGACGAACGGTGACCACCAACTGTCCACATGGACTGTGGACAACCGGTGGATACCCCGTGGATACCAGTGTGGACGGCGGGGGAAAACGTCGTACACCCACCCTACTGTGGACGGACGTCGGCGTGTCGTCGACCACTGTCCACCCTCTGTCCACCCGGTCGTACGACGGTTGAGCAGGGCGAACCCGGGTTATCCACAATGTCCACAGCACCGACTACGACGACTGGTTATCTCTCTAGAAGACAAACAGCAATCATCGGCAGTGGGGACAGCGGCTCCAGACCAGGCCCCACCGGACCCGTACCCCGGGTCGCGCCGGAGATACCCCGCAGGACAGAATCGAAACTCTCCCGCAGGAGGCATCGCATGAAGTTTCGGGTCGAGCGCGACGCCCTGGCCGACGCCGTCGCATGGACGGCTAAGAGCCTGCCCAGTCGCCCTTCCGTGCCGGTACTGGCTGGCGTGCTCATGCGAGTCGCCGATGGTGAGCTGACCGTGAGCGGTTTCGACTACGAGGTTTCCAGTCAGGTCACGGTGTCGGTCCAGGCCGACTCCGACGGCAGCTCGCTGGTCTCCGGCCGGCTGCTGGCCGAGATCACCAAGGCTCTGCCCGCCAAGCCGGTCGAGGTCGCCGCGGTCGGCAGCCATCTGGAGCTGACCTGCGGAAGCGCCCGGTTCACACTGCCGACGATGCCGGTCGAGGACTACCCAACCCTGCCGGCGATGCCGGAGGAGGCGGGGGTGATCGACGCGACCGCGTTCGCCCAGGCCGTGGCGCAGGTGGCCATCGCTGCCGGACGGGACGACACGATCCCGATGCTGACCGGGCTGCGGCTCGAGCTCGAGGGCACGACGCTGTCATTGCTGGCGACCGACCGGTACCGGGCCGCGGTCCGGGAGATCTCCTGGCGGCCCGGCGACGACTCGATCAACCTGCAGGCCCTGGTGCCGGCCCGGACGCTGGCTGACACGGCGAAGACGCTCGGCCCGCTCGGCGGTGAAGTCACCGTGGCGCTGTCCCGTGGTGGGCTGGGCGAGGGCATGATCGGGTTCGCTGGCGGCACCCGCCGTACGACCAGCCGGCTGCTCGATCCGGACTTCCCGAAGATCCGTTCGCTGTTCCCGGACCAGCACAACGCGCGCGCCCGGCTCGGCGTGGCGGCGTTGACCGAGGTCGTACGCCGCGTGGCGCTGGTCGCCGACCGCACCACACCGATCCGGCTCGGGTTCGCCGAGGGCGAGGTCATCATCGAGGCGGGCAGCAGCGAGGACGCTCGGGCCAGCGAGGCGATGGAGTGCGAGTTCACCGGCGATCCGTTGACCGTGGCATTCAACCCGGCGTATCTGCTCGACGGGCTGTCGGTGCTCGACGCCGCGTCGGTGCTGATCTCGTTCACCAGTGCCATGAAGCCTGCCGTGATCAGTCCGGGCGGCGAGGACGGCGAGCCGATTCCGGGGTACCGATACCTGATCATGCCCATGCGGGTGGGTGGCTGACCGCGTAACGTTCCCCGGGGAGGGGTCATGCAGCTTGGACTGGTGGGCCTCGGGCGGATGGGTGGCAACATGCGCGCCCGCCTGCGCGCGGCCGGGCACGAGGTGGTCGGGTTCGATCACCATCCGGAGGTGACCGATGTGCCCGACCTGCCCGGGCTGGTCGCGGCGTTGGCGCCGCCCCGGGCGGTGTGGAGCATGGTGCCGTCGGAGGTCACCGAATCGACGATCGACGAGTTGGCCGGGCTGCTCGGCGAAGGCGACATCATCATCGACGGGGGCAACTCGAAGTACACCGACGACGGCCCGCGCGCACAGCGCCTCGAGCCGCGCGGCATCGGGTACGTCGACGTCGGGGTCTCCGGCGGTGTCTGGGGTAAGGACAACGGGTACGGCCTGATGGTCGGTGGTTCCGACGAGCATGTGGCGCGGCTCATGCCGATCTTCGACACACTCAAGCCTGACGGCGACTTCGGCTTCGCGCACGCTGGTCCGGTCGGCGCCGGCCATTACGCCAAGATGGTCCACAACGGCATCGAGTACGGACTGATACACGCCTACGCTGAGGGGTACGAGCTGCTCCGGGCGGCCGAGGTCGTGACCGATGTGCCGGCCGTCATCAAGTCGTGGCGGGCCGGCACTGTGGTGCGGTCCTGGCTGCTTGATCTGCTCGACCGGGCGCTGGATGAGGATCCCGAGTTGTCATCGCTGCGCGGCTACGCCGACGACACCGGCGAAGGCCGGTGGACGGTGGAGGAGGCTATCCGGTTGGCCGTGCCGATGAACGTCATCGCCGCCGCCCTGTTCGCACGTTTCGCGTCGCGGCAGGACGACTCACCGGCCATGAAGGCGGTGGCGGCCCTCCGCAACCAGTTCGGTGGCCACGCGGTCAAGAAGGAGTAGGCGTGTACGTGCGGCGGATCGAACTGACCGACTTCCGCTCGTACGCGCACAGCGAGGTGGATTTCGAGCCGGGGCCGAACGTGCTGGTCGGACCCAACGGGTACGGCAAGACGAACCTCATCGAGGCCCTCGGGTACGTGGCGACCCTCGGCAGCCACCGGGTGGCTACCGACCAGCCACTCGTGCGGGTGGGCGCGGAGCGCGCGATCATCCGGTGCGCGATCGTGCATGACGAGCGAGAGTTGCTGGTCGAGCTGGAGCTGGTGCCCGGCAAAGCCAACCGGGCGCGTCTGGGCCGCTCGCCGGTGACCCGCGCTCGCGACATCATCGGCGCGCTGCGGATCGTGCTGTTCGCCCCCGAGGACCTTTCACTCGTCCGCGGCGACCCGTCCGAGCGCCGGCGGTACCTCGACGATCTCCTGGTGCAGCGGCAACCCCGCTTCGCGGGGGTGCGGGCTGACTACGAGCGCATCCTCAAGCAGCGCAACGCACTGCTGCGCACCGCGTTCCTGGCCCGTAAGGTGGCCGGCCGGGCCGGCGACTTGTCCACATTGGACGTATGGGACACCCATCTGGCCGCGCACGGCGCCGAGCTGATCACCGGTCGGCTGGACCTGTGCGCGGCCCTGTCGACCCACGTCGCCAAGGCGTATGACGCGGTCAGTGCCGGTCGTGGCGAGGCGAGGATCGGCTATGAGGCCAAATCGTGGCACGACACGGGCATACCGGTCGCCGACCGTGACGCGATCGAGGCCCGCTTGACCGAAGCCCTGGTGGCCGCCCGACCGTCCGAAGTGGACCGTGGGATGACCCTGGTCGGGCCGCATCGCGACGACATCACGTTGACGCTGGGTGAACTGCCGGCCAAGGGGTACGCGTCGCATGGTGAGTCGTGGTCGTTCGCGCTCGCACTGCGGTTGGCCGCGTTCGAGTTGCTGCGGGGTGAGGGCGTCGAGCCGGTGCTCGTCCTGGACGACGTGTTCGCCGAACTGGACACGGGGCGGCGGCGGCGGCTCGCCGATCTCGTGGGTGTGGCGAGCCAGGTGCTGGTCACCTGCGCCGTCGCCGATGACGTACCGCCGTCGCTGGCCGGCGCCCGGTACACCGTGGGAGAAGGAGCGGTACATCGTGAATCCTGACGACCCGGAAGACAAGAGCGGCCCGGAACTGGCCCGGGCGGTACTCGACGCGGCACGCGCCAAACGGGCCGAGCGCACCCGGAGCCCCCGGCCCCGCGGGGCCGGCCGGCGACTGCGCGGGTACTCCGGACCCGGGCCCGACCCCCGCGATCCCCAACCGTTCGGGGCGGTCCTCGACCGGCTCATGAAGGTGCGGGGCTGGCAGAAGCCGGCTGCCGAGGCGAGGCTGTTCGCCATGTGGTCCACAGTGGTCGGTCCTGACCTGGCCGAGCACAGCCGCCCGGTCAGGCTGGAGGACGGGGAGCTGACCATCGAGGCCGACTCGACCGCCTGGGCCACCCAGATCCGGCTGCTCGCCGGCAAACTGATGGCGCGCATCGGGGCCGAGGTGGGCCGCGACGTGGTGACCAGATTCAAGGTGCACGGACCGGTAGGGCCATCCTGGGGCAAGGGTCCCAAGCGCGTCCCGGGCCGCGGCCCCCGTGACACCTACGGCTGACCCCCACCCTCCCCACGGCTCCGGCGGATCCACTGGCGCGCCACGGTCATCCCATCCGGGCGCCGCCTCACCAACAGGTATGTCAGCGGCGCCGGCCACCACGAGGGTTTTGGGCGCCACCTCAATCCAACGGGACATGGTCGCGCCCGAACGAGCCGGGTTCAGTGGCGCCGCCTGACCAAAGGTTGGTGGTGCCCGCCCGACTCAGCGGGTCTAGTGGCGCGCCGGGCCCAGCGGGTTCGGTGGCGCGCCGGGCTTGGCGGGTTCGGTGGCGCGCCGGGCCTAGCGGGTCTAGTGGCGCGCCGGGCTTGGCGGGTCTAGTGGCGCGCCCGCCGAGGTGGGGTTCGGTGGCGCGCCCGCCGAGGTGGGGTTAGTAGGGACGCCGCACTCTACAAAAAGGGTTAGCAGACTGTCCGGGCAAGCACCTGGGCGCGCACCGGCAAGCACACCGCGCGGGAAGAAGCCAGCGGCTAGAAGTCGGCGTAGACGGCGAAGTTGCGGTCGGTACAGCGCCGGTAGAAGTGGGCCAGCACGTTCAGCTCGAGCAACGAGAAGTTCCATTGCGGCACGTGGCCGTGCTCGTCGCGGAGGGCGTCGAGTCGGGAGTCGAGCCAGCGCAGTTGTTGGTCGGCCAGGCGGGCGCCGGCGAGGGCGGCCCGGAGGACCTGGGCGATCGTGTCGAACGTCACAGTGTCTCCGAACGGCGCGTGGCCCTGGACGAACTTCTCCAGCCCGCCGGCGATCCAGGCGCAGCCGTCGGGGTCGATGACCGGATCCTCGTCCTCGGCCGCGGCGTCGGTGGCGAACAGGACGCCTTCGAGTCCGAGTAGCAGGTCGACGAGGTCGGTGTACGCGCTGGCCCGGACGGTGGCGGTCTTGGCGATGTGGCTGGCCAGTGCGGCGGCCGGTCCGGCGTTGGGCGGGGCGGCGGCGGCGAACTCAGCGAAGTCGATGAACTCGTCTGGCGGCACCGGCTCGTAGAAGCGGCCGGTCCGGGGCCAGTGGACCGCGACATTGTCGAGTCCCATCGCCGTCCTCCTCTTTCTGGGCCTGTGCTCCCCGCGGGTACGCCGTAGGGTGACAGTGTGTCGGCCGGCTGGCCGGCGGCCTGTGCGACGCGCGAAGTCTGAACTTTCGCATCGCTGACCGGGTGGGCCACAGTCCCCGTGGGCGTGCCGCTGGTCACATGGCAGCGGAAAACCATACGACGGCGACCACGGTGTGCGCGACCCCCGGAACGGCTGGTTTTCGCTGGATCCGCCCCCGTGTCCCGGGCGTCCCGGGTGGGTCGGTCGCGAACCCGACGCCCGGATCGGGCGAACCGCCTCCACGCGGCGAGGCGGCCCTGACGTAGCCAACCGTGTGGAGGGGGTTGCGTCCGGTCCGTTTCGGCGGGCTGTGGCGATGTGAGACCCGCCGTCGGGGTGCCGTAGCGTTGATATGTCGCTCCGACCGGATAGGATGTATACGACTGAGCTTCTGGTCCACCGGACCTTGATCCACGGAGTTCCTTCATACGACGATGCGCCCGGCGTGCCGGTCATCCGGCGAGTGTGCCAGGCGTCTGACCCCCTGCTGGGCGCGGTGGCGCCTGCGGAGAAAGCGACCGAGCGTGGCTACGCCGAAGAAGGATGAGTACAACGCGGCTTCCATCACCGCGCTCGAGGGCCTCGAGGCGGTCCGTAAGCGTCCAGGCATGTACATCGGCTCGACCGGCGAGCGCGGCCTGCAGCAGCTGGTGTCGGAGGTGGTCGACAACGCCGTGGACGAGGCCCTCGCCGGGTACTGCGACACGATCGTGGTGACGATCCTGGCCGACGGCGGTCTGCGCTGCGTCGACAACGGTCGCGGCATACCGGTCGATGTGAATCCCAAGACCCGCAAGACCGGTCTCGAGATGGCGCTGACGATGCTCCACGCTGGCGGAAAGTTCGGCGGCACGGCCTACGCGGTCTCCGGTGGTCTGCACGGTGTCGGCGTCTCGGTGGTCAACGCGCTGTCCACCCGGGTCAACGTCGAGATCCACAAGGACGGCTACGTGTGGCGGCAGAGCTATCTGAACTCCAAGCCGGTCGCCCCGATCGAGCAGGTCGGAAAGACCCGGAAGACCGGCACGTCGGTGACCTTCTGGCCGGACTCGGCCATCTTCGAGACGGTCGACTTTCAACTTCGAGACGATCTACCGACGGCTCCAGGAGATGGCGTTCCTCAACCGCGGGCTGACCATCTCACTGCGCGACGAGCGGGTCGAGGACGGCGCGGTGACAGAGGACCGCAAAGAGGTCACCTTCTGCTACAAGGGCGGCATTGCCGACTTCGTCCGTCACCTCAACCACACGAAGACGCCGATCCACCGTTCGGTGGTCGAGTTCGGGGCCGACGGCGAGGGCATGTCGGTCGAGATCGCCATGCAGTGGAACGAGTCGTATGGCGAGAGCGTGTACACATTCGCGAACACCATCAACACGCACGAGGGCGGCACGCACGAGGAGGGATTCCGGGCCGCGCTGACCGGGGTCGTCAACAAGTACGGTGCCGACAAGAAGTACCTGAAGGCTGACGAGAAACTTACCGGCGAGGATATCCGTGAGGGTCTGGCCGCGATCGTTTCGGTGAAGCTGACCAATCCGCAGTTCGAAGGCCAGACGAAGACCAAGCTCGGAAACACCGACATGAAGGGTTTCGTGCTCAGGGTCTGTAATGAGTGGCTGGTCGACTGGTTCGAGCGCAACCCGGGCGAGGCGAAGACCATCATCACGAAGGCCAGCCAGGCCGCCCGTGCGCGCATCGCGGCCGCCCAGGCCCGCAAGCTGGCCCGCCGCAAGTCGTTGCTCGAGTCGGGCTCGATGCCGGGCAAGCTGTCCGACTGTCAGTCGACCGATCCGCGCGTCTCGGAGCTGTTCATCGTCGAGGGAGACTCGGCCGGAGGCTCGGCCAAACAGGGCCGCGACCCACGGGTACAGGCGATCCTGCCCATCCGCGGGAAGATCCTCAATGTCGAGAAGGCCCGCATCGACCGGGTCCTCAAGAACAACGAGGTGCAGTCGCTGATCACGGCGCTCGGCACGGGTATCCATGAAGACTTCGACATCGACAAGTTGCGCTACCACAAGATCGTGCTGATGGCCGACGCGGACGTTGACGGTCAGCACATCCAGACCCTGCTGATGACGCTGCTGTTCCGGTTCATGCGGCCGCTTGTCGAGCTCGGCCACGTCTACCTGGCCGCCCCGCCGCTATACAAGATCAAGTGGAACAAGAAGGGCGATGACGCGCAGTACGCGTACTCCGACCGGGAGCGCGACGGGCTGATCGCGATTCGCCAGGAGAAGCGGCCGAACGCCAAACCGGACGACATTCAGCGGTTCAAGGGTCTGGGCGAAATGAACTACCCGGAACTATGGGAGACCACGATGAACCCGGCCACCCGGACCCTACGTCAGGTGACGCTCGACGACGCGGCAACCGCCGACGAGCTCTTCAGCGTCCTGATGGGGGAGGACGTCGAGGCTCGACGCTCCTTCATTCAGCGCAATGCGAAGGACGTCAGGTTCCTCGACATCTGATTTTCCGGATGAACGCGGGATCTATCCGGTCCGGCGTTATCCACATTGTCCACAGACTTTTCCACACCCGTAGTTGGTGCGCGGCCGAGCCGCGGTGAGCGATGAGGTTTGACCTGTGACGGAACCTGAGGAACCGACGGACGGTGCCGCGGCCGACGACGCCGCGATGGACGAGGGCGCGCCGGTCGCGACCGGACTGCACGGCCGGATCGAGCCGGTCGGGCTCGAGGTCGAGATGCAGCGCTCCTATCTCGACTACGCGATGAGCGTGATCGTCGGGCGTGCGCTGCCAGACGTTCGCGACGGGCTCAAGCCCGTCCACCGCAAGATCCTTTACGCCATGTTCGACAGCGGGTTCCGCCCCGACCGCGGCTATGTCAAGTGCGCCCGGGTGGTCGGCGACGTGATGGGCAACTACCATCCGCACGGCGACTCGGCGATCTACGACACCCTGGTCCGGATGGCCCAACCGTGGTCGCTGCGGTACCCCTTGATCGACGGCAACGGCAACTTCGGCTCGCCGGGCAACGACCCGGCAGCGGCCATGAGGTACACAGAGTCCCGCCTGGACCCGCTCGCGATGGAAATGTTGCGGGATATCGACGAGGACACCGTAGATTTTGGCCCCAACTACGACGGACGTACTCAGGAGCCGGCCATCCTGCCGGCGCGGTTCCCGAACCTGTTGGTCAATGGCTCGGACGGCATCGCGGTCGGCATGGCCACCAAGATCCCGCCGCACAACCTGCGCGAGATCGCGGCCGCTGTGCAGTGGTGCCTGGAGCACCCGGAGGTCGATGAGGCGAGCACCCTCGACGAGTTGATCAGGATCGTCAAGGGACCCGACTTCCCCACCGGCGCGCTCATCGCCGGCACCACCGCGATCGAGGAGGCGTACCGCACTGGGCGCGGGTCGATCCGGATGCGCGCGGTGATCGAGGTGGAAGAGGACCGGCGCGGCCGGCCCTGCCTGGTCGTCACGGAGTTGCCCTACCAGGTCAACCCGGACAACCTGGCCGAGCGGTGCGCGGAACTGGTGAAGGAAGGCAAGCTCGCCGGCATCGCCGACATCCGCGACGAGTCCAGCGGCCGCACCGGCTTGCGGCTGGTCCTCGTGCTCAAGCGTGACGCGGTTGCCAAGGTCGTGCTGAACAACCTGTACAAGCACACCCAGCTGCAGGAGACGTTCGGGGCCAACATGCTGGCCCTGGTCGACGGGGTGCCCCGCACACTCAATCTGGCCCAGTTCATCCGGCACTACGTGGCGCATCAGGTCGAGGTGATCGTCCGGCGCACGGCGTACCGGCTGCGCAAGGCCGAGGAACGGGCCCACATCCTGCGAGGCCTGGTCAAGGCGCTCGACATGCTGGACGAGGTGATCGCCCTTATCCGGCGCTCGCCTACGGTCGAGGACTCCCGAAACGGCCTGATGCAGCTCCTCGACGTGGACGAGGTCCAGGCGACCGCGATCCTCGACATGCAGCTGCGCCGGTTGGCGGCGATGGAGCGCCAGAAGATCGTCGACGAACTGGCGAAGATCGAGATCGACATCACGGATCTGCGCGACATCCTCGACAAGCCGGGCCGCCAGCGGAAGATCATTTCGGATGAGCTCACCGAGCTGGTCAACAAATGGGGCGATGAGCGCCGCACGCGCATCATCCCGTTCGACGGTGAGGTGTCGGTCGAGGATCTGATCGCGAGAGAGGACGTGGTCGTCACGATTACCCGTACCGGGTATGCCAAGCGCACCAAGACCGATCTTTACCGGTCGCAACGGCGTGGTGGTAAGGGCGTTTCCGGGGCGACCCTGCGCCAGGACGACATCGTGAGCCACTTCTTCGTCGTCTCGACCCACGACTGGATCCTGTTCTTCACCAACAAGGGTCGGGTGTACCGCGCCAAGGCCTACGAACTGCCCGAAGCCTCCCGGGTCGCGCGTGGTCAGCACGTGGCCAACCTGCTGGCCTTCCAGCCGGACGAGCACATCGCGCAGGTGATCCAGATCCCGAACTACCAGGTCTTCCCTTATCTGGTGCTATCGACCAAGAAGGGCCTTGTCAAGAAGACGTCACTGACCGAGTTCGATTCGAACCGCTCAGGTGGCATCATCGCCATCAACCTCAAAGACGACGACGAGCTGGTCGGCGCCGCGCTCATCGCCTCCGAGGACGACCTGCTGCTCGTCAGCAAGCGTGCGCAGGCCATCCGCTTCAAGGCGGACGACGAAGCGCTCCGACCGATGGGCCGGGCCACGTCGGGCGTCATCGGGATGAGGTTCACCGAAGACGACGAGCTGCTGGCCATGGAGGTGGTGCGCGACGACATGGACGTTCTCGTGGCCACCGACGGCGGATATGCCAAACGGACCCCGATCGACGAGTATCCCGTGCAAGGTAGGGGTGGCAAGGGCGTCCTCACCGCTAAGATCACTCAGCGGCGCGGCGGACTGGTCGGGGCTGTGGTAATAAGTCCAGACGACGAACTCTTCGCGATCACCTCCAACGGTGGTGTCATCCGTACTCCGGTGAAGCCGGTACGCCGGACGCGGGATCGGAACACAATGGGGGTCAAGCTGATGGACCTGCCCGATGGGGTAACCCTGGTGGCGATCGCACGCAACGCCGATGAACCCGAAGAGCAGGATCAGTAGCGGACGCACGCTCGGAGCGACCCGAACGAACAGGATTGGTCGATGACGGAGACACAGGCGAAGTCGGGTGCATCGGGGGCCTCGACCGACGCGGACGACCCCTCGGTCGAAGCCCCGGCGACCGCGAGCAAAGCAGCGCCCGAATCGTCCGCACCCGAGAAGGCGCCGGGCTCCCCGGCGCCCGCTTCCCCGGCGCCCGCTTCCCCGGCGCCCGCTTCCCCGGCGCACGGTTCCCCGGCCGCCGGCGGTGACTCGCCGGGCACGACACCTGTCGTGAAAGGTCAGACTCCGGTCCCTCCTGTGGTGACCAGCGTCTCCCCGAGGCCGACGAGGGTGGTGGATCCGGGCCGGCCCGGTGGCGACGCCAGGGCCGACGGGCCGGCCAAGGAGACCGTCCGTGGCACGTCGACGGTTCCGGTGGTCGGCGTGGCCGCAAGTCGGACAGGCTCGGCCAAGGTGGGCCCGGTCACCGGTACGGCGCCGGTCGTGAGTTCGGCGGGCGTGGCCTCGCCCGTGATCGCACGGGCATCGGTCACCCCCGCACCTGCCGGGCCGATGACCACCGTCACCGGCACCGGCCTGCGCCAGACCAGTGGCGCGACCTCGTTCGTACCCACGGTCGCCACCCCGACCCGGCCAGCTCCGACGCCGGGTACGAAGGCGACGGAAGCTCGGCCGGCCGGTCGGGCGAGCGGCTCCACGAACCGCGGGCCGCGCCGAGCCCGGCTACATCTCAAGCGGATCGACCCGTGGTCGGTCATGAAGTTCTCCTTCGCGGTCTCGCTGGTGCTGTTCGTCGTGGCGATCGTGGCCACCGCGGTCCTCTACCTGGCACTGGACGCCATGCACGTGTGGGACGCGCTGAACAGCGCGCTCTCTGAGGTGACCGGTCAGGCGGGTACCCCCAACGACAGCTTCCGGGTCACGGCCAAGGGAGTCATCGGTACCGCCGTCCTGCTCGGGGCGGTGAACATGGTGCTGTTCACGGCGCTGATGACACTGGGTGCCTTTGTCTACAACGTGTGTGCCGACCTCGTCGGCGGCATCGAACTCACCCTCTCCGAAAAGGAGTAGCCGCGGCGGGGCACGACATCGGGCAGCGGCTGCGGCCGCTGCCCGTCCTGGTCGGATACCGGCTTGGGGGATCCCGAGCGCGTACGGTAACGTGTCTCCTCGCGTCAGGGGGCTATAGCTCAGTCGGTTAGAGCGCAGAGCTGATAACTCTGAGGTCGATGGTTCGATTCCATCTAGCCCCACTCTCGACAACTCACCGAGGCGGTCCGCGAATGTTCAAGAAGCTGTTCATCCTGGTCGGTCTCGCCGCGCTGGCCGTGTTCATCGCGAAGCGGGCGAAGAACGCCAACGACGAGCGGGCTCTGTGGCACGAGGCGACCACCGCCCCTGATCTGCGCTGACCCGCCGGGTTGGCGGAGCCGGGGCCATAGCTCAACTGGCAGAGCACCGCCTTTGCAAGGCGGGGGTTAGGGGTTCAAGTCCCCTTGGCTCCACCCTCACCTATCCTGAAGCACCATCCCGTCGCGCCCGATCCGGAGATCGCGAGTCGGGTCGAGCCCTACGCGGCGGCTCATTACGGCGATGTGTACGCCGGACTGCGCATCCTGAGCGGCGGGAACCGGGTCCGTGTCTACCGCCGGCCGACGACCGACTTCGACGCGTGGATGCTCAAGGAGTTCGCACACGTCTGCGTCGAGATCGTCGACGCCCAAGTGAGCACGACCGATGTCGGCAAGGCCGCCCAGGAACTGCCCGCCCGGTACGGACTGGATGCGCCGATGACGATTGTGTACGGCGAGGCTGCTCAGGGGCATGTGAGAGCCTGGCACGATCGAAGTCGTCAACGGCCTTGCGAACAGCTCGCCGGCGTCGGCGCATCCGATGGCTACTTTTCGCGGTCTGGACGAGCGAGCACGTCGTGCTGGACGGGCTGGGTCCACGGCATCGTGCCGATGACATTGGCGGTGATCAGCGTGCGAACGGACGGATCCCAGAGCAGGACGGTGTCGGCCTGGGTCAACGCGATCAGGGCTGCCATCGCCGCCGGGCTGGGGACTGCCACATGCCGCTGGTCGTCCTCGGTAATGAACATGATCTCGAACCGGCCGTGATCGCCATCTGGCCCGGCGATCCAGTTCGCATTGACGATCTTCACCGGCTGGGTCCGCTCGCTAGCACCTGGCATGACCTCAGGAAAACCTGCGATGGGCAGCACCGCAATTGATTCGCATCTGGGCGTATGTTGAGTGCCGATGACGCTGTTTGCCCTGCGGGACCGGGAAAGCCTCGCGGCGTTGCGCTTCGCCGTCTCGCCCGTGTGGGAGACGCAGGCCGCCGTGCAGAGCCTGGCCGACGAGCGAGGACGCACCTACCACCAGCCGTGGCTGACGCAGGTCACAACCCCGGTGAGCCGGCTCGACCTCGCGCCACTGCTTGCCGCGCTGCCCCGCCACGGTTACGTGCCGGACTTCTTCGCCCCGCCGCCACAGACCGCCCGGCCGAGTTTTGCGGATCAGCTGGCGCAGGTCCGCACGACCGACCCGGCGCACGTCGTCCGCGAGCTGCGACGGTGCCGGGACACCGTGCACGACCAGCCGCACCATCATCTCCTCACTGCTCTGCTGACCGAACCAGAACGCGCCCGAGACCATCTCGCCGCCAGGCTCCACGATGCCTGGACCAACCTGCTGGCGCCGTTCTGGGTCCGCATCCGCGCGCTGCTCGAGCGGGACATCCAACAACGTTCCCGCTCGCTGGCCTCCCACGGGCTGCGACATGTCCTTGGACAGCTTCACCCCAAGATTCGCTGGACGGTCAATGGCCTGGACCTGGCCGACACCAGCGGCCACACCGTCGAGGTCGACGAACGTGGACTTCTCCTGATGCCCAGCGCCTACCTGTGGCCCCACGTCGCCGCGATCACAGAGCCACCGTGGCTTCCCACAATCGTCTACCCGGCCGCCGGCATCGCTGAGCTCTGGCAGGTACCCGCACCGCCGCCGGATGCGGTTGGCCGACTCCTGGGCAACACCCGCGCCCGTATCCTGGCCCGCCTGGACCTGCCGATGTCCACGACCGCGCTCGCCGCCATCACGTCACTCAGCCCGGCAGGCGTCTCCGCCCATCTGCGCACACTACGAGGAGCGGGCCTGCTGTCCACCAGCCGGCACGGCCACGAGGTCCACTACCAGCGCACCGAGCTCGGCTCCGCACTGCTCCGCGCGAACAAGCCGCAGCACTGAAAGGACGAGCGCCGCGTAACGCTTGGCCCCCGGCTGCGCTGCCTGGTCTCACGGGATGCTCAAGGCCGGCCCGACTGGACGGCATGGCTGGGTCAGGCCCCACGTCAGTGGTAGTCCTTGATTCCTGCTTCGAGTAGCTCGATCATGCGCGCAATCCGCTCGGCCCGCTCGTCGGGGCGGCGCTTGGTCGCGTCG
This sequence comes from uncultured Actinomycetota bacterium, assembly GCA_963803345.1. Taxonomy (GTDB): domain Bacteria; phylum Actinomycetota; class Actinomycetes; order Mycobacteriales; family Micromonosporaceae; genus CAWDLX01. The sequence continues at coordinate 57,218 of CAWDLX010000013.1, read as the reverse complement.
ATCCAGCGTAGGTAGCCCCGCCGGTAGAACTGAGCCAGCCCGTCGAAAAACGCGGCTGCCTGCGGATTGCCGGCGAGCGCGGCGGCCACGTCCTCAGCCAGGTCGGCGCGCTGTGGGCCCTCAGGCTCGATGGCCACCTCGGCGCTCTGGCCGGCGCCCAGCCCGCGCCGGGACCCCTGGCTGAGCACAATCGCCCAGGCACCGTCGTACAACTCGATGACGGCCCTGAAGCGCATTCCATTGATCGTTCCGCCGACGTGATGGCGGGGCTTCGGCGCCCACACCGCGTCCGGGTCGAACGGGACCGGGATCAGCAGTCGACCGCGGGAAATGACCTCGGCGGCGACGGTAAATCGTTGGGAGCGCACCCCACCCATCATCGCGTAGCCGATGCTGGATGGCGACCGCTGACCACCGCGCGTCGGCGGTGCTGCGAATGCCCAACGACGAGGACGCGGTCGTCGGGTTGTGCGGCGGGGACGAAATGACGTGGCCGGTCAGCCCGGTCGCGACTAGGGTCCACTGGGTGCCCCAGGACTGGTTCGGTGAGGACGTCGCGTCGTCGTACGACCTCGACACCGCACCGATGGGCGGGCCCGACGCCCTCAACCCGATGGTCGACCTGCTGGCGGAGTTGGCCGATGGCGGCCCGGCCCTGGAGTTCGGCGTCGGTACCGGACGGGTCGCTCTGCCCCTGTCCGAGCGCGGGATCCGGGTGTCCGGCATCGACCTGTCTGACGCGATGGTCAAACGTCTGCGAGCCAAACCGGGTGGCGACGTAGCGTCCATCCCGGTCGTCATAGGTGACCTGGCCACATCGACGGTCGACGGGGCTGGCTCGTTCCGCCTGGTATACCTGGTCTTCAACACCGTTACGAACCTGATCACACAGGACGCCCAGGTCGACTGTTTCATGAACGCCGCCCGTCACCTGGGCTCGGGAGGCGTGTTTCTGGTGGAGACCTTCATCCCGGGTCTGCGGTGGCTTCCGCCAGGGCAGCGGTTCATGCCCTTCGACGTCAGCGACTCGCATATCGGCATCGATGAGTACGACGTGGAGAACCAGACGTTGGTCTCCCATCACGTCCACTTCCGGGAGCAGGCGGTCCAGCGGGTGTCGATGCCGTTCCGGTACGCGTGGCCGGCCGAGTTCGACCTCATGGCCCGGCTGGCCGGGATGCGGCTCAGGCATCGCTGGGCTGATTGGACCCGAGCCCCTTTCACCGGCGAGAGCGAGTCACATGTGTCCGTGTGGGAGAAGATCGACAGCTGAGCGGGATTCGAGGACGGCGACATGGACAGCAACGAGTGGACGAGGTACATCTGCGAATCTCTCAACGGTGTGAGGACGGCCGACAACGCCGGTGACACGTTCTTTCTGTACGACCCGGCCGGCGACCTCCCACCGCAGCGCCAGCAACCGTTCGCGACGCTGGTCACCGGCGATCGCTACGACCGTGTGTCGCAGCTCGACCGGCCCGGTGCCTACCGGCTCAACGTCGGCCTCACCAAAGCCACCTACACCGCGCTGTTCGGCGTGGTACCGACGCGGCGTGACGCGGACGGGGTGCTCGACACGGGATTCGACTACGCTGCCGTCGACGCGGTCATGCCACATCCGATGTACGCCTCCCAGTACTGGGTATGCGTCGTGAACCCTGGTGACGCGACGGCGCAGACGGTCCGCACCTACCTCGTCGAGGCGCACGGCTTCGCGGCCCGCAGGTACGCGAACTACCAGGCCCGACATGAGGCGGGTGAGGCCTGACCAGGTGGGTCAGGCACGTCGCTAGGCTCTGCGCTGTGGATCCCACTCCGCTCGCGGCGCTCGGCGTGACCCTCCCGGTGCTCGCCGCCCCCATGGCTGGGGGGCCGACCACACCGGAACTGGTTGGCGCGGCGGCCCGGGTCGGTAGCCTGGGGTTCCTCGCGGGCGGGTACCGGTCGGTCGACGAGCTCGCGGGGCAGATGGCGGCCGTCCGGGCGATGGGCGTTCCGTTCGGGGTGAACCTGTTCGCTCCCAATCCCCTCCCGGTCGACGCGGCGGCCTACCGCGGGTACGCGCGGGCCATGGCGGCCGAGGCACGGCGGTACGGTGTGGAGTTGCCGGCCGGACTGATCGAGGACGATGACCTCTGGGCCGAGAAGGTCGACCTGCTCCAACGTGATCCGGTACCGGTGGTGAGCTTCACCTTCGGCATCGCGCCGGCCGAGATCGTCGCCGGGCTCCGCCGGGCCGGCACGGTGGTCGTCCAGACCGTCACGTCGGCCACCGAGGCCCTGCTCGCCGAGGGCGCCGCGGATCTCCTGGCGGTGCAGAGTGCGCAGGCCGGCGGGCATTTCGGCACGATGACACCGCGCCGACCCACCCCGCCACTTCCCCTGACCGACCTGGTGTCGAGCGTGCGCGCGGTCGTGCCCCGACCGGTGATCGCGGCTGGCGGGCTGGGCACCGCCGCCGACGTCCATCGGGTGCTGGCGGTGGGTGCGGCGGCGGCCATGGTGGGCACCGCGCTGCTGCGTACGGACGAGGCCGGCACCTCGGCCACCCACCGGGCGGCGTTGGCCGAGCGTACGCGCGACACGATCGTCACCCGTTCCTTCACCGGACGACCGGCCCGCGGGCTGCGCAACGAGTTCATCGACGATCACGACGCGGACGCTCCGCTCGGGTACCCGGCGCTGCACCATCTGACGAGCCCGCTGCGGCGGGCGGCGGCCGCGGCCGGCGACCCCGAACGGGTGCATCTGTGGGCCGGCACCGGCTACCGGCACGCCACCGAGGAGTCGGCCGCCGTCGCGCTGAGCCGGCTGGCGTGGACCGGGTGATGGGTGGTCACGTCTTCATCGCCTACGACCCGCGTGACGTCGGGTACGTCAGGCGTCTCGGTGACCATCTGAGGTCGGCGGACATCGAGGTGTGGTTCGAGGACCCGGCCAGCTACGGCGGATCCTGGCTGACCGAGGTCCGTCCCCGCATCGACAGCTGCGCGGCGTTCATGGTGGTCATGACGCCGGCGGCCGAACACTCGGCCTGGGTCGACCGGCTCGTCACCCGGGCGCTGGAGATGCGGGTGCCGATCCGGCCGCTGCTGCTGGCCGGACAGTGGGCGTTCGCCCGACTGTCCGACCGCCCGTTCCATCGCATCGTCGGGGGCGGGCTGCCCCGACCGCCGTACCTGTTCGACCTGCGGAGCACGGTCGGCCAGTCGCCGGTCGAGCCGGCCGGTCCGGCGGCGCTACCGGCTCCGTTCCGTACCCTCGAACTGCCACCGTCCGAAGTGGACATGAGCGGATGGAGCGAGCTCGAGCTGGACCTGCACCGCCCGAGCATCGAGTCGGTGGCGTGGTCTCCCGACGGTCGGACGGTGGCCGTCGCCGGCAACGACGAGAAGGCCTTCCTCTGGGATCTGCGATCCGACACGATCCGAGCCCAGCTGTGCCATCCCGACGGCGTGATGGCGCTGGCCTGGTCGCCGGACGGGTGCGCGTTGGCCACCATCGGTGCCCGTGGTGATGTCAGGGTGTGGGACCCGCAGACCGGTACGCGGCGGCGCGCTCTGCGGACATCGGAGGGTCACGCGTTCCTGCTCGCGTGGTCACCAGACGGCACTGCACTGGCCACGGCCAGCGACGACGACCAGGTTGTCCGGATCTGGAGCACGAACTCGTGGACCCAGGCGCGCGCTGTCCCCCGCCAGCATGGTCGGACCGAGGGCGGAGCCTGGTCACCGGCCGGCGACCGGTTGGCGCTGCCGGTACGGGACAGTCGGGTGTCCATCTGGGACACGAACACCGGCACCCGGGTCGCTGAGCTGGTCGGGCACACAGCCACGGTCTGGGCGCTGGCCTGGTCGCCCGACGGCTCCCATATAGCGACGGTCAGCGACGACGACACCATCGGCGTCTGGGATGCCGATCGCGCGATCGAACTCGCCACGATCACCAACCGGGACAGCGTCATGCGATGCGTGGCCTGGTCGCCGGATGGTCGACGGCTGGCGGCCGGCGGCGGCGACCTCCTCGCCCGCGTATGGGATGTGGACTCGGGCGACCATCTGGCCACGCTGGACGACCATACCTACGTGGTCTTCTCGGTCGCCTGGTCGCCGGACGGTCGGTACCTCGTGACCGGAGGCGACCGGACCGTGCGGATGTGGGCACTGTGACGCCGCCGCCGAGCGCTCGCGGGGTGGCCACGCGTGTGTCAGTTTGTTGGAGAAAGGCAGGCCAATGCCGGTACGGCGGTGCGGGCGATCTTGACATACTCCGGGTTCAGCTCGACGCCGATGCTCGGGTAGCCGATGGCCTCGGCTGCCGCGAGCGTGGACCCTGAGCCCGCGAAGGGATCGAGGACGACACCCTTGCCGAGTGGGAGCACGGCCCGGACGACCTGACGAAGGAAGCCCTGCGGCTTGAGGCTCGGGTGCTCCGCCAGCCGCCGTTCGGCGGGCCGGGTCGGCGCTGACCGGATCACGTCGCCGAACGGCAGGTCCGCGCCGATCCGGCGCAGACCGCCGGTACCCCACCGGCGCAGATTGTCGGCGACGCGGCCCTGCGGGGGCTTGCGGAACAGCAGCCACGGCTCCCACTGCGAGCGGGGCATGACCGAGACGCCGGGGAACTCGTCGTGAGCGTTCTTCGGCCGGTCGCCGCCGCGCATCGTCTGTACCAGCCGGACGATCTCGCCCCGCCGCTCCAGTCCCGCGTCGCCGAGCGCCGCGCTGACCAGGTGGGAGACCAGCGGGTTGGTCGCGACGATGACGTGCGCGCCCGGTACCAGCACGGGCAGCAGGCCCGCCCCCACGCGGTGAAGAAACGGGCCAACTCCGCCAGGTCGGTGTCGCCCAGGGTGGTGAACCGGGGCAGCGGAGACCGTACGTGGCCGTCGAATGCCGGCGGGATCCGCCACACTCCGCCGCGTCCGCCCCGCAGTTTGGCCTGCTCCGCCGGGCTGTATTCGACCAGACCGTACGGCGGGTCGGTCACGCACCCGTGGACCGAGTTCGCCGGCTGGCCGACCAGCCACTCGAGGCAGTCGGCCTGGAACAGGGTGGCCCGCCCGAACCGGAAAGCGGCGACATCCATGGCGCGACCAGTAGATCAGCCGCGCGATCGGGGCGCCACGAGACCCGCCGCCCGCCGGTCCATATGTCCGGGCTACTAGGTGTTTGGGCAGTTCAGGACGGGTCGAGGGTGGCGTACGTCGCGATCGCCGGCGGCGTGGGGCCCCCACATCTGTCGAGATCCTTCGCTATCGTGCGCCACATGTCCGATGACCAGATGGACCCTGGCGAGATCACCGATCGGTTCCGCGCCTTCGCCGAGACCTCCGATCCCGCGCCCAGCAAGGGACTGCCGATCGCGCTCATCGTGGGCGCCGTTGTACTGGTGGCGCTGGTGGCCGTCGCCATCGTCGCCCTCGCGACCTGATCACCAGGTCGCGCAGAATACGTCACCCGCGGCCGGCCCGCGCGCTGCCGCCGATACCGGCGTTGTCGTACACCCGCCCGGCCGCTCCGCCCACAATGAAAGTCGGACCATCCCCCGGTTGACCGCCCCCCGGTCTGGGTAGCTGCGACCCACCTATCGCGACGACCCCGAGGAGCCGCCGGTGCGCCTGGGCATGGTGTCCACGTATCCGCCGCGTCGATGCGGGCCGGCGGCGTTCGCGGCGGAGCTCGGACGTGCGCTCGCGCCGGAGTTCGATCCGGTGGTCTGCGCCATCGACCGGTATGGGCTGACCTATCCCCGGGAGGTCGCCGCGGTGATCAAGGAGGACGAGCGAGACGACTACCAGCGGGCGGCGCGGGTAATGGCCGAGCACGGCGTCGATGTCGTGCTCATCCACGATGACGGCTCCGGCGGCGGGTACCTACCCGACCTGGTGCATGAACTCGACCGGCTCGGGCTGCCCTACGTCGTGCTGCTGCACCGGATGCCCGGGCCGGATGCCGCCGCTCGCCGGGGCGCCGCGATGGTCGTGGCGGGCGCGTGGCGGGTGCTCGTCTTTACCGAAGCCGCTCGTGAGCGGGTGCCGGCGGTGCTCGCGATCGCCCGCGACCTCGTCGAGGTGATCCCGTTCGGCGTCCCGACCGTGCTGTGGCACAGCCGCCGCCCGGCCGGCCGGCGCGGCATGCGCGAACGCGCGGCCACCCCCCGGCCGGCACTGACCGATCTGCTCGACCGGGTACCGCCGGGGCCGCTCCTGGCCAGCGTCGGCGGCGCCGACCGCGGGTTGGAGCTGGTGCTCGACGCGTTGCCCGAGATCAGGCGCAACCGGGCGGATGTTCAGGTCGTGGTCGTGAGCGCCGGGGCGGACGCCCGACGCGAGCTGCTCGAGCGTCGCGGTATGACCGGATCGGTGCACGTGCTCGACGCGTACCTGAGTCCGGTCGAACTGTCGACGCTGTTCGCCCGCACCGATGTGGTGCTGGCGCCGTCGCTCCCGGCGGATCGGGCTTGGTCGGCCACGATGACGGCCGCCGTCACCGCCGGTTGCGCGGTCGTCGCTGGGACGCATCCGTACGCCGAGGAGCTGCTGTCCGGCGGCGTCGGAGTGACGGCCGCGCCCGGGGGCCTGGCCCGGGCCGTGCTCACTCTCCTGGCCAGTCCGGACCGGCTGGCCGGCCACCGCGCGGCCGCCCTCGCCCGGGGAGGCCGCCTCACCTGGCCGGCCGTGACCAACCGGTACGCGGCGATCCTGCGTGGGGTTGCCCGATCGGGCGCGCAGACCTCCCTGGTCCCGCAGATCCGGCTGGACGGCGTGACCACTCCGGCGCCCGGCGAGTCCGAGCAGTGGGCCCGCCTGGCGGTCGTAGCCACCGGACTGGTCCGCCTGCCGCCGGAACACCTCGCCCCGCGGCTGTGGCGTCGGGCGCTGTCGTGGTTGGACACGTCGATCACCGAGCTGGCCGGTGGCGCAGCCGCCGGAGCCACGGGCTGGTCCCTCTGGGGGCTGGGCACGGTGGCGGCGGAGCCCGGCGTACCGCTGCCACTGCGGGAACGGGCGGCCCAACTCCGCACCATGGTGGCCGCGTTGACCCTGCCCGGACTGGACGCTCAGGCGTACGCCGTTATCGGCCTGGCCGCTGATCCGCCCGCGGACGGCGTCAGATTGGCCGCGCTCCGGACCGCACTTGACCGTCTCGACCAGGCGTGGACGACCGGCCGCCGCGGATCGTCCTGGCCGTGGTTCTCCGAACGACTCGACCGCGGGGCGGGCGCGCGGTTGCCGCAGGCGCTGATCACGGCCGGCCGGCAGTGCGGAAACGGCGGACTGCTCGGACGCGGGCTCGAGTCACTCGAGTGGTACGCGCGGCGATGCGGCCTCGGTGGTGGGGTCCTCCGGCTGCCCGGCTCCGGCGCCGAGCTGGCGGCCGATGCCGGTGCGCTGGTCGAGGCCCTGGTCGACGCGTACCTCGCGACCCGCAACGTCCAGTACGCCCGACTGGCGCTGACGGCGTTCGAATGGTTCCACGGCGGCAACCGGTACGGCGCGGCCGTGTACGACCCCGACCGCGGTACCGCGGACGCGGTGCTGAGGCCGGGCGATGACATCGTCCACCGGGCCGATGGCACGCTGCCCTACCTGGGCGCTCTGCTGCGGCTGGCCGGCGCCGGCCTGGTGCGGCTCGTCGGTACGCCGAGCCCCGACCTGGCCGCCGCCTGACTGTGCGGCGTGTCAGGATGTCGACGTGCTGGGAACGCTGTCGACGCAGGCCGCTGTCGAGCGGCCGGACCTGCTGGGCGCGCCCGTTCTGGCGGCGCTCGAGACCTGGCCAGAGGCGCGCGACGTTGAGGTCGCCGAGATCGATCCGGAGCTGGCCGACACCGCGGCCTTCTGTGACGCGTACCGCGTGACGCCGGAGGAGTCGGCCAACTGCGTGGTCGTGGCCGGCAAACGCGAGGGTGATGTCAGGTATGCCGCGTGCATGGTCCTGGCGACGACCCGGGCCGACGTCAACGGCCTGGTACGTCGACACCTCGACGTGCGCAAGGCGAGTTTCGCTCCGATGTCGGAGGCGGTGGAGCTGACCAGCATGGAGTACGGCGGGATCACCCCGATCGGCCTGCCGGTCGGATGGCCGATCCTGGTGGACGCGGCGGTCGCCGCCACGGCATCGGTCGTGATCGGATCCGGCCTACGGCGGAGCAAGATCGTCCTGCCCGGGCCGGTGCTGGCCAGACTGCCCGGCGCCGTGGTGCTGGAGGGTCTGGGTCGCTAGCCGACATGTGAGTCGTCGTCGGCGACACTGGTGGGCGCCGAGGAGCGCTGTGTCGGGATGATCGGTTGGAACGTGGGAGCAAGACCCTCACGCCGGGCCACCTCGTCCAGGAACTGGCGCAGGGTTGGGGCGTCCTGGGCGCCCGTGAGCGCGTAGTGGCCGGCCGCGACGAATGTCGGCACCGACGTGATGCCCAGGTCATGGGCCCGGGCCAGATGCGCGCGCACGTCGGCGGTGCCCTCGGTGGACAGCAGCAACTGCCGCACCCGGGCGCCGTCGAGCTCGACCCGCTCGGCGAGCTCGACCAGGACGTCGACCGAACCAAGATCCAGGCCGTCGGTGAAGTGGGCCCGGAAGAGCAGTTGGGCCAGTTCCGGCTGGGTGTCCGGACCGGCCCCGAAGAAGACAGCATCGGGCAGGTCCGCGAACCAGAGCAACCGGTGCGCGTCGAAGGTGTTGGCGATGATCGCGCGGTCGAAGTCGAGTCGCAGCCCCTCCGCCTCAGCCACGGAGGTGACGTGCGCCATCACCTGCCGGGCCCGGTCAAGTCCGCCGAAGCGGTCGCCGAGCCAGCCGAGCAGCGGCTGACCGGTACGGGGCGCGTGGGGATCGAGCTGGAACGGGCGCATACGGACGGTGACCTCGCCCCCGAAAGCGCTGAGCGCCCTGTCGAGGCGGGCCGTGCCGACGTAACACCACGGGCAGACCACGTCTGCGTAGATCTCGAGCTCCACGACCCTTCCAACACCGTCGAGAATTGCTCACATTCCGGAGGGAGTCTCCACTCACAGTTTGCCGGAAATCGCACGGATCGGCGGAACTACTGCGGTATCCGGCGCTGATTTGTATAACAACTAGGTCACGGAGCGCGACGTGTGCCACCACTCGATGGGGTGATGCGGGCAGCTGATCACCCCGGCGGCAGTATGACGACAGGACGGTCCGGCGGGAAGGGCGAGCGGCGTGCGGTGGCGCAACTACGTGGCGGTGGGCGACAGCTTCACCGAAGGCATGGTGGACTCCAGTCCGGACGGCATCGGCTACCGCGGCTGGGCTGATCTGGTGGCCGTCCGGTTGGCTGAGGTGTACCGGGCTGGACACGCCGGCCGGGACAAGGCTGAGGAGGTCCCCGACTTCCGGTACGCGAACCTGGCGGTCCGCGGTCGGCTCTTCGATGCCATCGTGGACCAGCAGGTTCCCCAGGTCCTCCGGATGCGCCCCGACCTGGTCAGCTTCGCCGGCGGCGGCAACGACGTGCTGCGGCGGCACTTCGACGCCGGCGCGATGCTGGCCCGGTTCGACGAGGTTGTCCGGACCCTGCGGGCGGGCGACGCCGACGTCATCCTGTTCCGGTGGGCTGACGTGACCAGCCGGCTGCCTGGACGCCGGATGATCCTGCCGCGGATGGAGATCCTGAATCGCGCGGTCGCGGAGGTGGCTGACCGCCACGGGGCGATCCTGATCGACTTGTGGCATGACCGGGAGTTCCACAACCCGCTCCTGTGGGGTGACGACCGGCTTCACATGTCCACGATCGGGCACCGCCGGGTGGCCGCACACGTGCTCACCGCGCTGCGGGTCGAGCCGGACCCGGCATGGCTGGCACCGATCGCGCCGGCGCCGCGCCGGCGCTGGCCGGCCGCCCGGGCGCATGACCTGCGGTGGGCCGGGCAGCACCTCGCACCGTGGATCAAGCGCCGGCTCACCGGCCGCTCCAGCGGTGACACGCTCGCGGCCAAGCGGCCGGAGCTGGCGCCGGTGTCATGTCCGACCGAGCACACATCGTCGTATTGACCGTTGCTAGGTTGAACGTCACGCCAGTTGCGGCGCTGTCCTTTGTGGTCGACAAGGTGGCCTGACGATGAGAACAGGAAGAGCGCGGCGACGGCTCCTTCTCGGCGGCATGGCAGTTGTCCTCGCCGCGACCGGCTGCGGCAGTCCCGCACCCAGCGCCTCGGCCACACCGTCCAGCCTCGCGACCACGCCGGCACCGGTGCCGACGACACCGGTTCCGCCCAACCTGGCCGGACAGCTGTTCTACGTACCGTTCGACCACGCCGGCCCGGCCCCCGTCGCGCTGGTCTCCTGGGCGCCGGCCGGCGCCACCACGAAGGACCGGCTGAGGCTGCCGTGGATCGACCTGATCGAGAATCTGATGGTGTCCCCGGATGGTCGGCGGGTCGCCTGGGTGGAGTCGTCCAACCAGACGCTGTACGTCGCCGACGCCGACGGCTCCAACAAGAAGGGACTTGGCAAGGGTGTCGACACCTGCGAACCGACGTGGAGCCCGGACGGGAGCCAGATCTACGGGTATGGCTTCGACGGCGGCGACAAGCCGGCTCTGGTGAATGTGGCCACCGGCACGACCACCGCCCTGCCCGGTTCACCGGGGTGCCACGTCGTGTTCTCGGCCGACGGGAGTGCGATCGCCTACGACGATGGGGGCGGTGACGTGTTCGTGGCCAGGACGACCGCCACCGCGAAGGTGCCTCGCCTCGGGTCGGACGGCGGCTCGACCCGGCGCCGATCGTTCTGCGCGCTCAGCCTGTCTCCCGATGCCCGGCAGGTCGCCCTCAACGTCCACTCCGGTAACGTGCCCGACGGCGACATCGGCCGGGATCTGTACGCGAACGAGATCGTCGACGTCACCTCCGGCGCCACCCTCACGCTGCCCGGGCTGCCGGGCACGCTGATCTCGGCCTTCTTCCTGCCGGGCGGAGGGCTGGTCGCCCGTACGCAGAGCGGGGCGAACCACGCGATCGCCCAGTACACCGCCGACCTCGCGCTGGTCCGAACCGTGCCGGAACCGGCGTCACTGGCCCAGTACAGCCTGATCGGCTACGGCGCCGCGGCGACGTGACACGGCCCGAGTGATACCGCACCAGTGGCTGCCGCCGGTGCTGACCGGCCTCCTGCTGGTGCCGGCCGGCGCCGTCGTCGCGGTGGGCTTGACGCGCTGGCGGCGAGCCCGGGGCCTGCCCACAGGTACCGCGTGGCGGTTGTCGATAGCCGACGCGGGGTTGGTCGTCGGCACGGTCCCCTGGATCTGGATGATCCTCACCCCGCTGCCGGGCCCGCGCGAGGTACATCCGGTACCCCTGCTCGATGTGTGGGGAGTGCTGCAGGACGGCCCCGGGTTCGCGTTCGTCCAGATCGCCGGCAACCTGCTGGTCTTCGCCGCGTTCGGCCTGTTCGCACCGCTGCGCTGGCGGCTCGGTCCGTGGGCGGTCACGCTGATCGCCGCGGTCGCTTCGGTGACCGTCGAGATACTCCAGTACGTGCTGGACCTTGGTCGCGTGTCCGCGACCGACGATGTACTGCTCAACGCCGCCGGCGCCGGCCTGGCCGCCCTGGCCGGCCGGGCCCTTGTCCGGTCGGCGCGCGAGGGCACCGCCCCGGTACGGTGATGCTCGGAAAAGGTGCCTGACCTGGGTGTTCTCCGGTTGGCCGTCGAATGGCCCTATGGTGAGGCCCCGCTGCTGGGCTACCATCCGATCCGGCCCGCGGACGCGGCCCTGCCCTCGGGTTGCTCGATCGGGCCGTACCCGCACAGGGGTGACCGGAGGGCGGCACCATGCACACCGAAGACGGACTCTGGGACCTTCTCGATCAGGCTACGTCGATGCCCTACGGCGCGGCCCAGATCGCGCTCGCCGAACAGATCATCGCCGCGGCGGACGCCATGCACGCGACCGACCTGGGGTTCCGCGCTCGGATGCTCGCCACAACGTCCTATGTATACGGTGGCGAGCCGGTGAAGTCATTCGTCACGTTCGCCTGGTGTGTGGCCGAGTACGACCGGGATCCGGCCCGCTTCGCCGATCAGACCCGGTTCGTCCTGTGGCATCACAAGTACATGGTCAGCGGGATGACCCGGTTCCCGGAGATCCCGCTGCGGCGCACCTACGACGCCCTCGACGAGATGCAGCGACGCTGGCGCGAGACCGGTCACAGCCCGCATGCCGTCTACGCCCACCGGCACCGGGTAGCGCTGCACGTGGGCGATGTCGAAGCGGCCCAGGAGTGGTACGACCGCTGGTGTGCCGCGCCCCGCGACGACCTGTCCGACTGTGTCGGCTGCGACCCGTCGTCGAAGGCCTGGTACCTGGCCAGCCTGGGCCGCGACGAGGAGGCGGTCGAGTTGGCCGACCAGGTGATCGACGGCAGCCTCACGTGCTCCGAGCAGCCGCAGGACATCCTCACCACGCTGCTGCTGCCCTACCTGCGGACCGGTCGCCTCGATCTCGCCCGTGACGCGCACCGGCGCGCCTACCGGTTGCTGCGGCCCAACCTGTCCGACCTGGGGAGCATCTCGAGCCATCTGGAGTTCTGTGCGCTGACGGGCAACGAGGCCCGGGGTCTGGAGATCCTCGAACACCACCTTGGCTGGCTCGACCGCCCGCCGTCGCCGCACGCCGCCATGTCGTTCGCCGCGGCCGGCGCCCTGGTGCTGCGGCGGGCCCGCGAGGTCGGGCAGCCGCCCGGTCGTTTCCGCCGGCCGGCGCACGAGGGCCGACACGACACGACGGTGGAGGCGGACGCGCTGGCCATCGAACTGGCCAGCCTCGCCCTGGACACAGCGGCCCGCTTCGACGAACGCAATGGCACATCGCGGCAGACCGAACTGGTCCGGCAGCGCCTCGACGCGGTCCCGATCGTCGACCGGCTCCCGCTCACACCGACACCGGCCAGCCGGCCGACGACGCTATCCGTGTCCACATGGGACAATCCGGCCGGCAGTTCCGCGGTCGGGGCCGGTCTGGGCGGGCTTCATCCGGACGAGCTGCTCGACCTGGCCGAGGACCACCTGCGCCACGGCCGCCGCGGAGCCGCGTTCGCCGCCTGGCACGCGTTCGACGAACAGTACGCGGCGGCCGAACTGACGCCGTCGCAGCGGGGTCGGCGTGCGGACGGACACGGTGTCGAGGCGGCGAACGGCGATGCCCTGGCCGAGGCGGAGACCGCCTGGCGATCGGCGGCCGACTCTGTTCGCCGAAGCCAGGGACGAGGTGCGCCGGCAGGGCACGCGAGGCCGGATCGGTCGGGCGATGTGCGCCACCGGCCGTGGCCTGGCCGGCCTGCCCATGGTCGAGGAGGCCGCGTCCTACCTGCTGGCCCACACGGGCACCGACCGGTGGACCGGCGCGCTGGTGGCCGTGGCCACCGCACAGCTCTACGTCGGCCGGCCCGAGGACGCGCTGCGGTTCGCTCGACCGGGCGGCGGAGTACCTGTCGGCCTGCGTCGACCCGTTCGCCCGGGCCCACATCGCGGTGCAGCGGGCCCAGTGTCTGGGTGCGCTGGGCCGGATGGATGACGCCCGTTCCGCCGCCGAGGCGGCGGTCCGGGTCAGCCAGGAATGCGGATTCACTGAGGGCGTGGCGCATGCCAGCATGATGGCCGGATTCGCGGCCGAGCAGCTCGGCGACGTCGGACGGCGCCGTGGCCGCGTACGAGCACGCCATGGCCCACGCCACCGACGTGGAGCTGCTGCGGCGGGTACGTACCCAGCGCGCCGGGCTGCTGGCCGGCACGCCGCGGGCGGCCGAGGTGATCGACGACCTGCAGTCCGCCGTGGCTGAGCGGCTCGCGGCCGAGGACATGGACGGAGCCGCCCGGGCCCGACACGGCCTGGCCATCGCCTACCTCAACGCCGACCGGCCGCTGGACTGCGCCGATATGGCCGAGGAGGCGCTGGCCCATTTCACTCTACTGTGGACTCGTCCGCGACCGACGTCACCGCGGACCGGGTTCCTGGCCCCGCCCGAGGCGGGGCCGGATCCGTTCTCGGACGCGGCTGACGACGCGACCGACCTGGACTCGGACCGGGCCAGCCACGCCTTGTCGCTGCGCATGCTCCTGTCGAGCGCGTACCAACGGCTTGGCCAGCCCGACGAGGCCATCGCCCAGCTCGACCGGTCCGGCTCGAATGCGCCCGACGGGGCAACCTGGCCGGGGTCGGTCAGATCTGCGAAGAGATCGCCGACATCCTCGACAAGCTCGACCGCGATGCCGGCGCCGCGCAGGCCTACCTTGCGCCGCCGCGCCTTCCGCGTCGGCCGAGCAGCCGCGTCGACGAGTTCCGCAACCGCCGCCAGCATGCCACCTCGCTGTTGTGGGCGCACGACATCGAGGGTGCACTGGCGGCGCTGGCCGTGGCCGATGAGCTCAGCCTGGGCCTGCCCGGCGACGACCACGGCCGTTGGGAGCGGGCGATGGTGCTGTACGACGGCGCCCGGATCCTGCGCAATGCCGACCGGTTGGGTGAGGCGACCCTGCGAGCGGGCGGTTCGGCGGCCGCCTTCCGCCAGATCGGCTTCCCGCTCCAGTCCGCCCATGCCGAGATGCTCCACGCGGAGCTGCTCCTTCGTACCGGCCGGCCGGCCGATGCCGAGGCGGCCGCCCGGCGGGCTCTGGCCGAGCTGCCCGACGACGAGGACGGGCACGACAACGCCTGACCCGACTGCTCCAGGCCGCCCGCGATGCCCAGTCCGGCCAGCAGCCCGACTGACGCCGGCGGCGTGGCCGCGTCCGGGCCATCCCGCCGCCCGCCCGAACGCTCGTTCAGGGGGAAGGCTGGACGGGGAGTTAGGCTGAGCGGGTGACGGTTGAGCAGGCACTCGGCGGCGCTGCGGGTACCCGGAAGCGCCGCTACCCGCCGCCAGGAGATCCTCGACATCGCGGTGGGGCTGTTCGCCAAACGCGGATACCACGGTGTCTCGATGGACGATATCGGCGCCGCCGCCGGCGTCACCGGGCCGGCGCTGTACCACCATTTCGCCGGCAAGGAGGCGATGCTGGCCGCCGCGCTCAACCCGGTCAGCGAGGAGCCTGCTCGCCGGCGGCCGGGCCGCGGGTCGAGGAGCACTGTGGGCGACCCGGCCGGGGCGCTGGCCGCGCTGATCGAGTTCCAGGTCGACTTCGCACTGAACAACCCGGCCGTGATCGCCCTGCACCTGCACGAGTTGGACCGGCTGCCGGAGGAGCCCCGCCGGGAGATCCGCCGGCTGCAGCGGCTCTACGTCGAGGAGTGGGTCGGGGTACTGATCCGAGCTGCGCCCGGAGCTGTCGGCCAGCGAGGCGCGGGTGCTGGCACATGCCGCGTTCGGCCTGATGAACTCGACGCCGTTCCTCTCCGGCGAAGTCGACCGGGACCGGTGCTGCGAGCTGCTGCGGGCGGCGACCCTGGCCGCGCTGGCACCGAAGGTCGCCTGAGCTGTCCCGGAGTGTGCGACGGTGTGGGCGGTATCACGTCACCCACAGCCTGTGGACAACTCTGTGGATATCACTGTGGAGGAGCACATGATCGAGTCGCTGCTGGTGGCGAACCGCGGCGAGATCGCGCGACGGATCATCCGGACCGCGCGCAGGCTGGGCATCCGGACCGTGGCCGTCTACTCCGAAGCCGACGCGAACCTGCCGTTCGTCGCCGAGGCGGACGAGTCGGTGCTGATCGGGCCGGCCAACCCGGCCGAGTCCTACCGCAACGGTCGCGGCCATCCTGGCCGCGGCGGTGGAGACCGGCGCGCAGGCGATCCACCCCGGATACGGCTTCCTGTCGGAGAACGCCAGAGTTCGCCCGGGCCGTGGCCGGCTCCGGCCTGATCTGGGTCGGGCCCGGCGCGGACGCGATCACGGCCATGGGCGACAAGATCAATGCTCGCAACCTGATGGCAGCGGCCGGGGTACCGGTGGCGCCGGGCACCGCCGACCCGGCCAAGGACGTCGAGTCCGCCGTGGCGGAGGCCCGGCGGATCGGCTACCCGGTGATGGTCAAGGCGGCGGCCGGCGGCGGCGGCATGGGCATGGCGGCGGCGGCCGACGAGGCGGCGCTGCGGACCGAGTACGAGAAGGTACGCGGCTTCGCCGAGCGGATGTTCGGCGACGGCTCGGTGCTGCTCGAGCGGTTCTTCCCGTCGGTACGCCATGTCGAGGTGCAGATCCTCGGGCTGGCCGACGGCCGGGTGGTCGCGCTGGGCGAGCGGGAGTGTTCGGTGCAGCGGCGCAACCAGAAGCTGGTCGAGGAGTCGCCCTCGCCCGGCGTCGGTGCTGACCCCGCAGCGGCGGGAGCGCCTGCTGGCCGCGGCGGTCCGGGCCGGCGAGGCGGTCGGCTACCGCAACGCCGGCACGGTCGAGTGCCTGCTCGACCCGGCCACCGGGCGACTTCTTCTTCCTGGAGATGAACACCCGGCTGCAGGTCGAGCACCCGGTCACCGAGGCGGTCTTCGGCGTCGACCTGGTCGAGGAGCAGCTGCGGGTCGCCGCCGGGCTGCCGCCGACCTTCGACCCGGACGCGCTGGTCTCCCGCGGTCACGCGATCGAGCTGCGGATCAACGCCGAGGACCCGAAGCGGTTCCTGCCCGGCCCGGGCGCGGTCACCACCTGGGTCGAGCCGGCCGGCGAGGGCGTCCGGGTCGACGCCGGCTACGCGGCCGGTACCACGGTCACGCCGAACTACGACTCGCTGATGGCCAAGCTCATCGTGTCACGGCGCCGACCGGGCGCGAGGCGCATCGAGCGGGCCCGGGCCGCGGTGGCCGGCTTCGAGATCGCCGGGCCGAAGAACAACCTGCCGTTCTTCGCCGAGCTGCTCGACAACGCCGAGTTCCTCTCCGGCGACTACGACACCGCCATCGTTCGCGGATGAGGTGAGTGACGATGTCAGTGAGCCTGGCCGGCCGCGGTGAGCCTGCGCGAGGTCGGGCCGCGCGACGGGCTGCAGAACGAGGAGCCGGTACCGACCGAGGCGAAGGTGCGCGCTGCTCGACGCGCTGTCCCGTACCGGCGTCGGCCGGATCGAGGCGGTCAGCTTCGTGCATCCGAAGGCGATCCCGCAGATGGCCGACGCCGACGAGGTATGGGCCCGTGCGGCCAAAGTGGACGGCGTGCGCTACTCGGCCCTGGTGCCCAACACTCGCGGGGCCCAGCGGGCGCTCGACGCCGGGTTCCGCGAGATCGAGGTGGTCGTGTCCGCATCGGACTCCCACAACCGGCGCAACGTGAACCGGTCGACCGCCGAGTCGCTCGACGACATCACCGCGCTGATCCAGCCTCGTCGCACGAGGCCGGCGCGACGTGCGAGGTCATCATCTCCACCATCGTTCGGCTGCCCGTTCGAGGGTGACGTGGCACCGGAGCGGGTCGTCCTGGGTGGTCGACCGGGCGGTCGCCGACGGCGCCGATCGGATCGCGTTCGGCGACACCACCGGCATGGCCACGCCGCGCCGGGTCACGCGACCTGCTCGACGTCGTGCGGGCCGGCCAGCCCGGCGTACCCGATGCTGCTGCATTTCCACAACACCCGGGGTACCGCGCTGGCCAATATCCTGACCGCGCTGGAGTACGGCATCACCGAATACGACGCGAGCGTCGGTGGTCTGGGCGGCTGCCCGTACGCGCCCGGCGCGACCGGCAACGTGGCCACCGAGGAGGTGGTGCACATGCTCGACGACATGGGCATCGAGACCGGCGTGGACATGGCCGCGCTGCTCGACGCGGCCGAGCTGGCCCAGGAGATCGTCGGTCGGCGGCTGGACAGCGGCGTGCTGCGGGCCGGTCCCCGCCTGCCCCTGATCGCTTGACCAAACTGTGACCCCGACGTGACCGTTTGAGCAGCCCACCGGTGCGGCAAGGGCGATACGTTCACGTGTCGACGGACCCGATCATTCGGCTCGCGTCGGTGCCGCGGGTGGGAGACAACGTCCCGCCACCGACGTTCACATAGATAGGAGAGGCCCGGCGCAGCGTCGGGCCTCTTCTGCGCGTCGACTCCGCTGTGGCTGGGCGCGCGCGCGTGCGGCTGGGGTGTTTGCCCGGGCAGTTTACTCACGCTTTCTGTGTTGTACGGCGTCCATGCAATCAGGTAGGGCGCCCGCGACTGGGGTGGCGGCGGGGGGTGGTGGTGGGGGTGGGGCGCGGGGTGGGGGCGTGCGTAGGGGGGTGGGGTAAGGACCCTAACGATCGTTAAGGTGACGTACCGCGGGGAGGGGACGCGTGGACGAGGAGCTGGGCGAGCTGCGCAAGCGGGTCGTCGCCGGCGGCGGCGAGCGGTACCACGCGGCCAACGCCGCCAAGGGCAAGCTGTTCGCCCGGGAGCGGGTCGCTCTGCTGGTCGACGAGGGCTCCTTTGTGGAGGATGGCCTGCTTGCGAATGTCCTCGCCGACGGGCTGCCGGCCGACGGTGTCATCACCGGATCCGCCACCGTGGACGGTCGTCCGGTCTGCCTGATGGCCAACGACTCCACGGTCAAGGCGGGGTCCTGGGGCGCCCGTACGGTCGAGAAGATCATCCGGATCATCGAGCGGGCCTACGCCGACGGCGTACCGATGGTGTACCTGGTCGACTCGGCCGGCGCTCGCATCACCGACCAGGTCGACCTGTTCCCGGGTCGCCGCGGGGCCGGCCACATCTTCTGGAACCAGGTGCGCGCCTCCGGCTCGATCCCGCAGGTGTGCGCGCTGTTCGGGCCGTCGGCCGCCGGCGGCGCCTACATCCCGGCCTTCTGCGACGTGGTCGCGATGGTCGACGGGAACGCCTCGATGTACCTGGGCTCGGACCGCATGGTCGAGATGGTCACCGGCGAGAAGACCACCCTCGAGGCGATGGGCGGGGCACGGGTCCACTGTGCTGAGTCGGGGGTCGGCCACTTCCTGTGCAAGACCGAGGCCGAGGCGATCGACACGGTCCGGCGCTACCTGTCCTACCTGCCGTCCAACTGGGAGCGGCAGCCCGCCCGTCGGCCGGATCCGGTGGACCGCGCCCGAGGGTCGACCTCGGCCGCGCTGGTACCGGCCAGCGAGCGGCAGGCCTTCGACATGCGGCGGTTCGTCAAGGGCCTGCTCGACGAGGGCTCGTACTTCGAGATCCAGGCGCTGTGGGCCCGCGAGGTGACCGTCGGGTTTCGGCCGGCTGGACGGGCGAGGTGGTCGGCGTCGTCGCCAACAACTCGCTGCACAAGGGAGGCGTGCTCTTCGTCGACTCGGCCGACAAGGCGACCCGGTTCGTGCAGCTCTGCGACGCGTTCAACGTGCCGCTGCTGTTCCTGTCCGACGTACCCGGGCTTCATGGTCGGCACGGCGGTGGAGAAGCAGGGCATCATCCGGCACGGGGCCAAGATGATCAGCGCGATCGCCGAGGCGACCGTGCCGAAGATCTGTGTGGTCGTCCGCAAGGCGTACGGCGCCGGCCTCTACGCGATGGCCGGGCCCGGGCTTCGAGCCGGACGCCACGATCGCGCTGCCGACCGCGAAGATCGCCGTGATGGGCGCCGAGGCCGCCGTCAACGCGGTCTACGCCAACAAGATCGCGCGCCATCGAGGACAGCGGGGAGCGGGCCGCGTTCGTCGCGGCCAAGCGCGAGGAGTACGAGCGCGACATCGACATCGTGCGGCTGGCCAGCGAGCTGGTGGTCGACACCATCGTCGAGCCGGCCGCGCTGCGGGCCGAGCTGATCCGCCGGTACGCCCACGCCCGCGGCAAGGACCGCCACTTCTCCCGACGCCGCCACGGCGTCACTCCCGTCTAGGTCGAGCCACGAAGGAGGCCCCGACATGCTCACCGAGGAGCAGGAGGCGCTGCGCGCAGACAGTGGCCGAGTTCGCCCGCGACGTGGTCGCCCCGGTCATCGCCGAGCACTACGAGAAGCACACGTTCCCGTACGACATCGATCCGGCAGATGGGCAAGATGGGCCTGTTCGGCCTGCCGTTCCGCGAGGATGTCGGCGGCATGGGCGGCGACTACTTCGCGCTCTGCGTGGCGATCGAGGAGCTGGCCCGGGTCGACTCCAGCGTCGCCATCACCCTCGAGGCGGCGGTGTCGCTCGGCGCGATGCCGATCTACCGGTTCGGCACCCCGGAGCAGAAGGCGCAGTGGCTGCCGAAGCTGCTGACCGGAGAGGCGCTGGCCGCGTTCGGGCTGACCGAGCCCGGCTTCGGCTCCGACGCCGGCGGCGCGCAGACCCGGGCGGTCCTCGACGAGCGTACGCGACGAATGGGTCATCAACGGCAGCAAGGCGTTCATCACCAACTCGGGCACCGACATCACCGCCGTCGTGGCGGTGGCCGCGGTCACCGGCGCCGACCGCGACGGCCGCAAGGAGCTCTCGACGATCCTGGTGCCGTCGGGTACACCTGGCTTCCAGGTCCAGCCGGCGTACTCCAAGGTCGGCTGGTGCGCCTCGGACACGCACGAGCTGACCTTCGACGACGTACGGGTGCCGGCGGCCAACCTGCTCGGCGAGCGCGGCCGGGGTTTCGCCCAGTTCCTGCGCACCCTCGACGAGGGCCGGGTCGCGATCGCGGCGCTGGCCACCGGCCTGGCCCAGGGCTGCGTGGACGAGTCGCTGCGCTACGCCCGGGAGCGCCAGGCGTTCGGCCAGCCGATCGGCGAGTTCCAGGCGATCCAGTTCAAGATCGCCGACATGGAGGCCCGGACCCACACCGCGCGGCTGGCCTGGCACGACGCGGCCGCGCGGATGCTGCGGGGCTGGGACTTCAAGCAGGCAGGCCGCGATCGCCAAGCTGCACGCGAGCGAGGTCGCGGTGACCAACGCCCGGGAGGCGACCCAGATCCACGGCGGGTACGGCTTCATGAACGAGTACCCGGTGGCCCGGTTCTGGCGCGACGCCAAGGTTCTGGAGATCGGCGAGGGCACCTCCGAGGTACAGCGCATGGTGATCGCCCGCGGGCTCTGGGTCTGTAGCCACAGACTTGTCGGGAACTGACCAGGCCTCTGCGTCGCACCGGCCGACGGAGCCGATGCGGACCAAGGGTGCCTGTGCGTAGCGTGTCCCACGTGTCACCGGACCGATTACCGCCGTTTGCGGTGGTACTCCGCGAACTGCGGCGTGAGGCCGGCCTGACTCAGGAGGAACTCGCCGGGACGGCCCGGGTCGGCGTGCGCACCCTGCGGGACCTGGAGACCGGCCGAGCTACCCGCCCGCAGCGCTCCACCGTGGAGCTTGCTGGCCAAGGCGCTGAACCTCGACGGTGCGGCCCGGGACACGTTCATCGCCGCCTCCGCAAGCCGGGGCCAGCCCGGCGCCAGCGCTCGGTCATGCGCCTACGCCCGGCCGCCGCCGCTCATCGGACGCGACGCGATGGTGCGCGACGTCGGGCAACCTGGTCGACGTGGTGGCGGTGGTGACCCTGGTCGGGTTGGCCGGCGTGGGCAAGTCCGCGCTCGCGCTGCGGTCGGCCACACCATGGCCGAGCGCTTCCCGGCCGGCGTCGGAGGCCTCGCCGTGACCGAGACCTCGACCGAGACCGAGATTCTCGCCTCCGCCCTCACCGCCCTCGACGTGGCCCGCCTCGACGACCTGCCGGGCCAGGTTGTCGCGCGGCCCGGCCCTGCTCGTGGTCGATGGCGCCGATCGCAATCCCCAGGCCGCGGTCGCCGCCTGCGAACGCCTCGTCCGCCAGTACTCCCGGGCTGCACCTGCTGATCACCAGTCGACACCCGCTCGGTGTCGCCGGCGAGCACGAGTGGCCCGTACCACCGCTGGACGTGCCGCCGCCGCACGCCCGGGGCGCGAGCGTGCTGACCTATCCGGCCGACCCTGCTGTTCATCGAACGGCTGCGCCAGGTCCGGCCGCGCCCGATCGAGCCCGACCGAGACCGCGCACGCTGGGCGCCCTGGTCCGCAAGCTCGGCGGCCTGCCGCTGGCTCTCGAGCTGGCCGCGGCGCGCGGACGGGTGCTGGGGCTGGACGAGATGCTCGCCCGCTCGGGTGATGACGCCGGTGACGGCGACCCGGCCGGCCACCAGGTGCGCGACGCGGTGCTGGCCAGTTGGAGCCTGCTCGGTCCGCAGGAGCAGACGTGCCTGAGCCGACTGGCCACCCTGCAGTGGCGGTGGTCGATCGAGCTGGCCGAGGACCTGCTGGCCGACGCACCGCTGGGAGACACCGACGTGGTCGGGCTGATAGACCGGTTCGTCGGGCTCGGTCTGGTCGAGTCTGCGCCAGGACGGCGCCGAGATGCGGTTCTGGTTGCTGGACGCGGTCCGCGATGTGGCCCTGGAACGGGCCAGGCGGCGCGGCATGCTGCCGGCCGCACGTGATCGGCATGCCGCCGTGCTGGCCGGACTGGCCGCGCGAACGACGGCCCAGCTCGAGGACACCGCCGGTTCGGCCGTGGCCGCCGCCGAGCAGCGCCTCGACGGGCTGGTCCCGGACCTCTACGCCGCGATCGACTACCTCAGGCAGCGTCCGACCACACCGGGCGATGATGACTACCTGCGCGAGATGCGCTCGGAGCTCGAGCGATGCCAGGAGCTGGTACGGGCCAGTTCCGAGCGGTGGCATGGCGCGCGCGGCCTTCCCCGCGATGATGTTCCCGACTAGTGCCTCCGGCCGCGGACCGCGGTCCGGCCGACGACGGTGGGCGGGGCCGCACCGGCCCCGCCCACTCGTACGGCGGCTCAGCCGACAGCCGGAACCCCGTCCCCACTTCGACTTGCTCCGGCCGCCTGGCAGTGCCGGTCCCCCCGGCCCACTCGCCGCGGCCACCGTTAGCTCGCGCCGGCTACTTGATCTGTCCACATTGCACAACATCTGCACCGGTATCGGCGGCTGGTTCTGCCGGTGTTCCTGCCGGGGCCTCGGACGGGCGGCCGGCGGCTCTTTACAAGCGCCCTAGCCTGGAGTAATTCCACCCTGGAGATCGCATGATCAACTTTGAGCTGCCGTCCGCTTTCAGCCGTACCGATCGTCGTCGACTACCGGCAGAAGGTGCTGCGTTGCCTGGATGTCTTCGCGCACATGCTCGACCACTTCCGCTTCGATGAGGACAAGCGGATGATCGGTCTCGAGATCGAGATCGACATGGTCGACGCCAAGGGCGAGCCGGCGATGTGCAACAAGGAGTTCCTGTCGCGGCTGGGCGATCCGACCTTCAAGGCCGAGCTGGGTGCCTACAACCTCGAAGTCAACGTGCCACCCCGGCTGATCGGTGGGCAGGGGCTGACCGAGTACGAACAGAACTGCGCAACAGTCTCAACACGGCGCAGGCGGTCGGCGACCGGATGGACATCGAGCTGGTTCTCACCGGCATGCTGCCCACCCTCGTACCCACGCACACGGTGCTGGACAACATGTCTGAGCAGCCGCGCTACCGGGCGCTGAACGACCAGATCATCGACTGCCGGGGTGATGACATCACCCTGGACATCAAGGGCGACGAGAACCTGCGGCTGAGGCTCGAGTCGGTGATGGGCGAGTCGGCCAACACCAGCATCCAGGTGCACCTGCAGGTGACACCGGCGAGCTTCGCCAACTACTGGAACGCGTCCCAGGCCATCGCCGGGGTACAGGTCGCGCTCGGCGCGAACTCCCCGTTCCTGTTCGGCCACCGGCTCTGGGACGAGACCCGCATCCCGCTGTTCGAGCAGGCGGTCGACGAGCGTCCGGCCGAGCAGCGCAACCAGGGCATCCGGCCGCGGGTGTGGTTCGGCGAGCGGTGGATCACCTCGATCTTCGACCTGTTCGAGGAGAACGTGCGGTACTTCGGCGCCCTGCTGCCGGCCTGCGACGACGAGGATCCCGAGACCGTGGTCGCCGAGGGCGGCTGCCCAGGCTGTTCGAGCTGCGGCTGCACAACGGGACCATCTACCGCTGGAACCGCCCGGTCTATGACATCCGCGACGGCTTGCCGCATCTGCGGGTCGAGAACCGGGTGCTGCCGGCCGGCCCGACCGTGGTGGACATGTTCGCCAACGCGGCGTTCTATGCCGGACTCACCCGCAGCCTGGCCGAGGCCGACCGTCCAGTGTGGAGCCAGCTCTCCTTCGGCGCGGCCCGGGACAACTTCCTTGCTCGCCGCCCGGCACGGCATGAAGCCACACTGTTCTGGCCACAACAGGGCGAGTCGCCGGCGAGTGAACTCGTTCTCGGGCATCTGCTGCCGGCCGCATACGCCGGACTGGACTCCCTCGGTGTCGACCCGGCCGCCCGCGACCGCCTGCTCGGCGTGATCGAGGGCCGGTGCCGGACCGGGCGCAACGGCGCCGTGTGGCAGACCCGCATGGTCGCGCAGCTGGAGGAGCCAGGGTCGCGACCGGACGACCGCGCTGCGCGAGATGCTGACCCGCTATATCGCTCATATGCACACCAACGAGCCGGTGCACACGTGGCCCCTGGACGGCTACGCACTCGTCGCGGGTGCGCCTCGGGAGGCTAACAGGGACCGACGCCGTCGCGCTGTAGTGCGCCGGAGGTATGTCCTGTGTGGACGGCTCCGCCGGCGTGGTCGGCAGTGGCTGCGTCGGCGGCTCCGGTACCGGCCGGCGTCGGCGTGGCCTGGGTACGCCGCCGACCCCGGCCACCAGAACCGAGCCGGCCAGCCCGGCCAGCACCAGGAACGGAGCCGTGTGGAACGCCGACATCTGCTCGAACGGCGTATGAGCCGGATCGGGGCTGGCCAGCTGGTAGGCACCGGTCACGAGCAGCGGGCCGAACGCCCCGGAGATGGCGATACCGAAGCGCCCCGCGCCCCGCCCGGCGGCCGGGAACGCGGCCAGCCCACCGATCAGCAACGTCGAGCCGAGCATCAGCATCGCACCGGGCAGGTAGAACGACCCCCAGACCGGGCCGGTATCCGTGACCTTCCATTCGGCCAGCGGTACGTAGGACAGTGGCTTGCCGATCACCGATCGGTGGATCACCACGATGACCGCGAGCGCCCACAGCCAGCCGGCACTGGCGAACACGTTGGCTGCCACCGCCCGGACCGACGTGGCTATCAACGCGACCACGAGTCCGGCAACCAGGCCGACGGCGGCGTACACCCCGACCAGAATGTGTGGTGCGAACGTGCCCTGGACCCGCGCGTACTGGGCCGGTACCCCGACAAGCGGGATTATCGCCGCGCCGCCCAGAGTCGCGGCCAGGCTCAGCACGACACGGCGCACGCCCCGCAGCGTCCGTCCACTCTGGAGACCCATCGCCGACCGATCGGCCGCGACCGCGCCGATCACCACTGAGGTGGCGGCCATGAGGGCCGTCCAGGCGAGGCTGGCTGTCCAGGCGCCACTGTCGGTGACCGCCCTCTCACCCGATTGCTGTGGCGACCACGAGATGATCCCGAGCCCGTAGCCAACTCCGGCCTGGGCGGCCGCCAACCCGGCCGCGGCGAGGATGGCGATCCCGACCGGTCGCCCCCAGCCACGTCGTGCCATGCGCGGCAGCGTACTTGGGTCATGCCCGTTCAGGACGAGTTCGTCCGTGTTGCCCCCGTACCGGACACTGGGCTGGTGACCTCCTACAGGGACTACGATGACGCTCCCCGCGGTTGGAGTCCGTTCGCGGTGACGGCGATCGCCGCGCTGGTGCTGCTGCTGGGCGCGGGCGGCGCCATGTTCGGCATCTACGTGGCGAAGAAGAACGCGACGGCGACCCTGAGCGGGCTGCCAACGGTCACCCCAGGTCGGGTTGACGCCCTCGGTCACGCCAACGTCATCGGCCAGCACGAGCGACTCGGCATCCCCGGCCGCGGACGACACCTTCGCATTGCCGGATCTGGCCGGAATGGACTTTCAGGCGGCGCGGCAGAAGGTGCGTGGTCTCAAGCTTGGCTGGTCGCTCAGGTTCGAAGGCACTGAGGGCAACGACACGGTCCGGGCCACTGATCCGCCCGCCAACGCGGTCGTCCGCAAGGGGATCACCGTGAAGCTCTTCGTGACCGGGCCGGCCCCGCTGGCCGTCGTGCCGGCGATCGTCGGGCAGGGCTGCTCGACGGCGGTGGACGCGATCGTCGAGGCGGGACTCTATCCCCATTACGACACCCAGCTACGGGGCGGAGCCGTGACCGCCCAGGCACCGCTGGCCAGCGACCCGCCCGCCCTGCACTGGAACGACGAGGTGCACCTGACCTGTAGCGGCGCCACCTGACCGCCCGTTACCGGGTTTGCCGGGCATCCGGGCCGCGCATCACTAAGCTGCGTTGCTTGGTGGATGTGTCGACGATGGGAGCGCTCAGATGGTGGACCCGCGCGATCCGGAGGAGCATTCCGGCGAGCCGGACGTACCTCCTACCGACGGCGCCGCGGCGCGGCCGGTCGAGGGCGGGATCGGCGATACGGCAGAACAGCCACCGCTCGAAGACTCCGGTGACACCGTCGAGCGTCCAGCCGGCCCGGAGCAGGCACACCCGGTCGACCCGTGGGACGGCCGTGACGAGACCGTCGTCGGCGGGGTACCGGCGGCGAGCCCACCCGCCGATGCCGGGCCGACCGGTACCGGCGTCCTTCCCGCCGTGCCGGCCGAACCGCCGGATACGGGTCCCGCCACGCCGCCGCCCGCCACGCCCAGGTGGTCCGCCCGGGCCCAGGTGCCCACGCCGGGACCGGGCGGTGAGGATGACTGGGACCGGCCCGGCTGGGATGACCGGGACGAGCGCCCGCGCAGCGCGGTGATGCCCGCCCTGATCGCGGCGGCCGTCGTGATTCTGCTGGCCATCATCGGCCTGGGTGTGTACCTGGCCCTGAACAACCGCAACACGCCGACGCCGACGCCACCTCACCACCCAGCACACCACGACCCGGCCGACGGCGACGACTCCCGCGACGACGGCCACAACGCCGCCGACCAGTACCCCGCCGACGACCACCCAACCGGCCACGATCGCGGTACCCGATGTCTCCGGACGCGACCTCGCCGACGCTCAGCAGGTACTGATCGGTCAAGGGCTGGTGCCGGGCGAGGTAACCCACCAGCACAGTTCGACCGTGCCAGCCGGTCGGGTGATCGGCACTCAGCCCGGACCGGGCCAGAACGCGGCTCCCGGTGACCAGATCAAGCTGATCGTGTCGGACGGCCCGCCCCCGACCACCGACTCCTCGCCGAGCCCGCGAACGAGCTGAGGCGGGACGAGCCGAGGCGGGCACGACCTGGTAGGCGGCGACGAGATGGACGGCTGCGACCGTCAGTCCTGCCGGCGGCGGACGGCGATCGTGACCAGCCCGCCGAGCGACACGATGACGCCGGCGCCGCCGGACCAGGCGGAGCTCGACGGCCCGGGAACGGGTCCGCCGGCCGGTCCCGGCCCGGTCCGGCTGCCGATGTGGGAGGAGAGGGCCCGTGCCGGTGACGGGGTGTGCGCCCGCGACGTGTGTGGCGTCTCGCCCGGGGCGGCTGGTCTCGCCGCCACCGGGTGGGTGGCCGTCGCGGCGAGCGCGGGGAGTCCCGCGGTGGCGAATACGGCTGAGCCGGAGACCGCGAACACAGCCACGAGCCACCGCAGGCTCCGGCGGGCACACGCCATGGTCAGTTCCCCCTGAGTGCGGGGTCCGAGCGGATGGCGCGAGGGTGGTGTTCGGTGGGTAGGTCGATGTTAGGTCGGCGCCCGCGCCTGGACCGCGGGCATCGACCACATTGGATGGTGCTGGCGGCGTACCTAGCGCCGCACAGCCGGGCCCGGCGATCTGAGCCCGCCGAGCTGCACGAAAATCGATCGTCGTTCGACCGCGTCGCCTGCCGAGTCGAGCTGGTACCCGTCCAGCCAGGCCCAGCCGTCGGTCGTCTGCCAGTCGTGCACTCGGATGACGCGGAACATGATGGGTTCGGTGAACTGAGCGCTCGCAGAGCGCGTGACGCAGAGAACATCACCAGACCGAGGTAACACGGATTCCCCTTCCCGATGCCGTGTGTCCCGTCCGTTTGCCGTGCTGCGGTGCCGTGGTTCCCCCTGGCCGGGCGACGTTGACCGGCCGCTCGGTGCCTGGTGTGTTCGTGTGACACGGCGGCCCGGCCAACACCCGCTCCCCGGTTCACTCGAGGTCCGAGTCCTCATTGACGTCGAACGACGAGGAGGCTTCCGTGGAGCGCCCAATGGCCCTCGACGTGTTCATTCGACACCCCGCGGGCATTGTTTGTCGTGCGTCGCAATTGTGCCCCCTCGCGGTGCCGTGATGGTTACAATCTGTTACCAGGGGTGTACCCACAGCATGCCCCAGCTAACAACGCAGAACAACCCGGTCGGCGATACCACAACCGACCGACTTGTCATCCCCATGGGTGATCGGGCAGTTCCCCACGGCAACGGACAATCTGGCTTGATTGTGCTCGTGTGTACAGGCAGACTGAACCGGCCCACGCAGTTGACATGAGCGCGAGGAGGCGAGCGTCAGCGAGCCACCGCAGCTTGCGAACGGTTCTTGGCGGTCGGGCAGAAGGAGCTCACGGACGTGACCGGCAGGCGCGGCAGTCCGACGGTGCGCCGTCGCAGGCTGGGCGCTGAATTGCGCCGGTACCGCGAGGCGGCCGGACTCAGGATCGACACTGTCGCCGAGCGGCTCGACTGCTCGGCTTCGAAGATCTCCCGGCTGGAGAATGGCCAGACCGGCGCCAGCCCCCGCGACGTGCGTGACATGCTCGCGCTTTACGGTGTGGCCCAGCCCGAACTCGAGGATCTCGTCGACATCGCCCGCGAGACCCGCAAGCGCGGGTGGTGGCATTCGTACGGATCAGTACTTACCGGCGCCTATGTAAGCTTCGAGGCGGCCGCCCAATGTATCCGTTCGTATGAGGCTCAATGTGTACCTGGGTTGCTGCAGGTTCCGGAATATGCACGTAGTCTGATCCGCGCCAGTCGACCAGAACCGTCCATTCAGGAGGTTGAAGATCGGGTTCGGGTCCGGCTGGCACGACAGGACCTGCTCAGCCAGGATGATCCGGTCGACTTCTGGTGCGTTCTTGACGAGGCGGCGCTGCTCCGACCCGTTGGCGGACGGGAAGTCATGCGGCAGCAGTTGGAACATCTGGTTTCGGTCGCACATGGCCCAACGTGACGTTGCAAGTACTCCCGCTCGAAGCGGGCGCCCATCCGGGCATGGAGGGATCATTTGTCCTCTTCAGTTTCCCGCATGACGCCACACGGACACGGTGTACGTCACGATGGCGACTGGGGGCGTTTTCCAGGAGAAGGCGGAGGAGTTGCAACGCTACTCGACGTCTTCGAGCAATTCGTTGACATGCTCGCATTGACGCCGGTAGCCACGACCGCGCTCATCGCCAACATGGTTAAGGAGTGCACCAACATCATGACTGCAAAGGGCTCTCACCGTTGACCTGACCATAGCCGACTGGCGTAAGAGCACCCGATCGGGGCCCTACACCGATAACTGTGTGGAGGTCGCCTTCGTCGACGGGGCAATCGCCGTCCGGGATTCCAAGGACCCGACCGGCGCCGTGCTCGTCTTCACGCCCGGTGAATGGGATGCCTTCGTCGACGGCGCCAAGGATGGCGAGTTCGACCTCTGACCCATCCAGGGGGTACCTTATGACCGTAGGGTTCCCCTCTTGCCCTGCCCGCCGCCCATCCGCGTAGGGCCATCCGCGCAGGGCCATCCGGACCTCCGGCGGCCAACGTCGCGTCGGACTACCCCAAGCCGTACGCCGTCCGGCCGATCTCGGCCAGCATCGCCTGGGCGATCTCGTCACAGACGCAGCCCGCCACACCCGCCGCGTAGGCGTCGGCCGCGCTCACCCCGAGACCCGCCGCGATCTCGTACTCGTGGCCCAGGTCGGTACCGAACATCGCCGGATCGTCGGAGTTGATCGTGCATTGCACCCCGGCCGCCCGCAGCGCCGGCAGTGGGTGCTTGGCCAGGTCGGTGACGACCCCGGTGCGTAGGTTCGAGGTGACGCACACGTCGAGCACGATCCCGCGGTCGACCAGCTCGGCCAGCAGTGCGGGCTCGTCAACGGCCCGGATGCCGTGTCGGATCCGGGCCGGGCCCAGGATAAGCGCCTCCCGGATGGACTCGGGGCCGGCCGCCTCTCCGGCGTGTGGCACGAGTGCGAGGCCGCCGGCGCGGGCGATCTCGAACGGCCCGCTGAAGTCCCCGGCCGGTCGCTGGGTCTCCAGTCCGCCGAGCCCGAGCCCGACACGCCGCGCTCGGCGTACTGCGACGCACAGCCGGGCCACCTCCTCGGCCTCGCCAGGTCAGCGCCGCGGTGCAGGTCGGGCGTGAACCTGACGGTCACGCCGTACCGCTCGAGCGCCTCGTCGGCGCCGTCCAAGTAGCCCTGGAACAGCTCGTGCGGGTCGACCCCCGCTCGATCCGCTCGCCGGCGAGAAGATCGCCTTCGAGATAGACCGCCCCGAACCCGACCGCCTCCTCGGCGTAGTCGAGCACGACCTGGTGGAAATCGGCCCGGGTGCGCAGGCAGTTCGTGGTGAGGACCCACACGTCGATGAAGTGCGCGAAGTCGTGAACTCGTAGAGCGCCGCAGACCCTCGACCGTCGTGGCGGGCAGCGTCTCGCCGTTGCGGCGGGCGATGTCCAGCAGTGTGTGCGGACGGATCGCCCCTTCGAGGTGGACGTGGAGTTCGATCTTTGGCTCGGCCGGCACGGTCACGCCCTCAGCCTACGGTCACGCCCTCAGCCTACGGTTACGCCCTCAGCCTACGGTTACGGTCGGGTGGTGACCCCGGCGGCGGATGCGCCGACCGGGGCCACCAGCCGACCTCCCCAGGTCGGGTCGGAGGGGACGCTCTGGCGTCGCATCCGGTCCTTGAGGTTATCGATGTCCGGCCGCTGGCGGAAGGGCCTCACACGGCGAATGACGTCAGACCGGAAGTTGCCGGGGCTCCGGTGGCCGGCGCAGGCGGGGCCTTCCACAGGCCGACTCTTCTGGGCCGAGCAACCGGGCCACGTAGTTCGGGTTGAGCAGCACGTACCGCCGCCACAGCCGCCGTGGCTCCAGGCCGAGCCGCCAGAGCCACTCCAGGCCCGTGCCGCTGCATCCACGGCGGTGGCTTGCGCAGGTTCCCGGCGTGGTAGTCGAACGCCGCGCCGACCGCCATCAGCGGCATCGTCCAGCAGCGGGCGCATGGCGAACGTGAAGACCTCCTGCCGCGGGCAGCCCAGCCCGACCAGCACCAGCCGGGCGCCGGACTCCCGGATCCGGTGCGGCGATCTCGGCGTCCTCGCCCGGCCGGGCCGGCACGGAACTTCGACGGCTCCGACCCGGCGATCTTCAGGCCGGGCACGTGCGTCTGCAGCGCCGGTGACCAGCTTGTCGAGGGTCTCCATCGGTCGAGCCGTACAGGTAGACCGGCAGCCCCTCGTCGGCGCAGCGGCGCAGCACCCGCATGCGTCAGCGTCGGGACCGTAGACCCGGTCGGTCAGGCCGGCGCCGGTGCAACAAGTTGAGCGCCCACCGCACCGGCTGGCCGTCCGGGGTGACGATGTCGAAGCGTTGAGCCGGGCGTCGTGGGCCGCGGTCCTGGACTCCGGTCATCACGCCGTGCACGGCCAGCGCGGTCAGCGCCAGCGGCCGCTGCTCCCGGGCGGCGGCGACGCACCCGCTCGGTGGCCGCCTCGTAGTCGATCGCGTCGACGAGGACGCCGAGGACGTTGCGCTTTGCCCTGGTCGATCATGACCCGGCGCCCGGCACCCACTTGTCGACGTTGGCCTCGTAGATCTCGCGCAGGATCGGCGGGCACGTCGTAGGTCATCTTCCAGTCCGGGTAGTGGGCCTCGAACCGGGCCATGCTGCTGATCCACCACTGGTGGTCGCCGACCCGGTTCTGCTCCACGTAGTTGATCGTTCGCCTCGCGGCCGGTGATCTCCTCGGCCATCCGGAACGCCTCGATGTGCGAGGTGTTGGAGAAGCGGCCGCCGCCCAGGTTGTAGACCTCGGCCGAGCGCGGGCTCGCGGAAGAACGCCTCGAACGCGGTCAGCACGTCGTGCGAGTGGATCGCGTCGCGGACCATCTTGCCCTTGTACCCGTAGAGGTTGTAGGTACGCCCCTCCATGACGCAGCGCATCAGGTACGCCAGGAAGCCGTGCAGCTCGGCGGCCGAGTGGGCCGGGCCGGTCAGCGTGCCACCGCGGAACGACGCGGTGCGCATGTCGAAGTACCGCCCGTACTCCTGCACCATGATGTCGGCGGCCACCTTCGACACCCCGAAGATCGAGTGCAGGCAGTCGTCGATCGACATCTCCTCGGTGATGCCCTGCTCGTACGGGTGGCCCGGCCTCGATCTCGTACCGCGTCTCCAGCTCCACCAGCGGCAAGCGTGTTGGGGCGGTCGCCGTACACCTTGTTGGTCGAGCAGAAGATGAACGGCGCCTCGGGCGCGTACAGCCGGGTGTTCTCCAGCACGTTGAGGGTGCCGACGGCGTTGACGTCGAAGTCGGTGAACGGCTCCTTGGCGGCCCAGTCGTGGCTCGGCTGGCCGGCCGTGTGGATCACCACGGCGATGTCCGGGCCGTACTTCTTGAAGACCTGCGGCCAAGCCGTCCCGGTCGCGGATGTCGACGTCGAAGTGGGTGTAGCGGTCGCCCAGCTCGCTGGTGAGCCGCAGCACACTCCACGCGGTCGAGCCGTCGGGGCCGAAGAAGTACTGCCGCATGTCGTTGTCGATTCCGACCACATCCAGGCCGAGCCCGGCGAAGTGGCGGACCGCCTCGGACCCGATCAGGCCGGCGGAGCCGGTGACCAGTGCGATGCTCACGATCGAGCACATCCCTTCGTCATGATGTCGGCCGGCCCTTGCTCGCGTGGCACACGTCTCGCGTGGTACCCGACGAGAGGCCCCGATCCAGACCGCAGCTTACCCGGTCCGGGCCGAGGCCCCTGATCCGTCCGAGGGCTGTGAGCAGCCCGGCGTTCGGGTGTTACGTGTTACGAGCCGACCCTGGCCGACTCGCGGCGGATGGCGCGCAGGCGGTCGACACTGACGCCTACCTCGTTGGCCAGCTCCGCCTCGGTGATGCGCGGGTTCATCGCCTCGATCTCATCGGCCAGCCGGGCCGTTTCCGCCACGGGTCGGCGCGGCCGCGGGGTGGTCGACTCGGCCGGCTTGGTCTTCGCGGTCACGACGGTCCGGGTGGAGCTGGACACCGCCGGGCGGCTGGATCGCGACGGCTGGGAGCCGTTGGCGTACGCGGGAGCGGGGCGGGTCGTGGCGGCCGGGACCGTCCCGCTCCTGACGAGGGGTGGCGCGTACGGACGGGCGCTCGGCGCCACCGCGGGGCTGACCGGGGCCCGCGGATGGCGTCGTCGCTGAGTTCGTCATCGTCGTCCAGGCCGGCGTGAGGGGTGAGGGCCGGCAGCGGCTCGGCGCGGGGCGCGCTGGAACACCGGTACGGCAGGCTGCACGAACTGGACCGGGGCCACGGCGGGTGCGCCGGCCGCGGCGGCCCTTGCCTCCTCGACCATCCGGATGCGGCCGGCCAGCTCGACCAGACTCACGCTGGCCACGACGATCAGTCCGTCGACCGAGATCGGCAGCAGGTAGGCCGAGGTCGTTGTCTCGCCGTAGTGGTGGGCGACGCCCTGCATGTGCCAGTAGGACACCCAGGCCGCGATGGCGGCGATGGCCATGGTGGCGAACACGCGCAACACGGCCAGCGAGCGCCGGTGCATCGGGATGCGGGACGTCAGCTCGACGGTGAGGAGCAGGGCGAGTGGCGGCCAGGCCGAGATCGTCTGGCTGATCGGGTTCGGCAGGGCGTGCAGCACGTTGGCGGCGACGGATGCCGCCACGCCAAGGAAGAGGGCGGCGCGGACAGCCCAGCGGATTCGTTTCAGCTGTGGCAGTTGCACGGGGTGTCTCCTCGCGGGTCTCTATCTCTACGGGTCTCTCGTCGTCAGGGATCCATCCTGGGCACCCGAATGACACCGTTGTGGTTAGCGAGGCGGCGTGTCGCGAAAGTGACCCGAAGTTTTGACCATCGAAGAACGTACGCGCTGTCGACCATCCGCTTACTGACAGTAACGAATGGCTGGTGAGAGGGGTCGGCCATGATTTCATCGGGCCATGTCGCCAACCGGTTGCCGGGCTGACCGGATCACGACGCGCCGGGGCCGTGAAAGTACCGGAGCCCCGCCCGACCGGGCCGGGCTCGGTCGCTGTGGTGGGCTCCGTCGCTGTGTGGTGGGGAAGGAGGGAGTTGAACCCTCACGCCCTTTCGGGCACACGGACCTGAACCGTGCGCGTCTGCCATTCCGCCACTTCCCCGTGGCTGATTCCCTTGTGGTTGCTGGTACCTCGGCTGCCGCCGACCGCCCGACCGGCATTGCCCGACCCGGCGGCGTGGACCAGGATAGACCGTGTCCGCGCGGGGGGTCGAGCCGGATACCACGTGGCTCGTATGCACCGTGTGAAGTGCCCGGGAAGAGTAACATCCGGCAACCCGCGGTGCGCGGACGGGAGTGCGTCGGGCGGATACCATCATGTCCTCGACAGAACGCGGAGGACGAGTGAGCACGAGACCGCACGTCAGTCATTCCAGCGCAGTCCCGGGGGTCCGGAACTGTCAGAGCAAGGCAGCGACGCGGTACGGGCAAAGTCGCGATGGGAAGGGCCTGCTGTGAGCGTGCTGCAACGCTTTGAGAAGCGATTGGAAGGTCTCGTCGAAGGGGCCTTCGCCAAGGTCTTCAAGGGTGTGGTGCACCCCGTGGAGATCCTCAACGCCATGCAACGAGAGGCGGAGGCGCACAAGGCGATCCTGGCCGGGGGGCGCACTCTCGTGCCCAACCGTTACGTGATCGACCTGTCGCCCTATGATCACAGCCGGCTCGCGCCGTACGCGGCCGCGTTGGCCCAGGAGCTGGCGCAGTCGCAGGCCGAGTTCATCGGCGAGCAGGGCTGGACTGTCTACGGGCGATGCCGCCGGCGAAGAGAGCGGCAGCCGCACCGTCAATCGCGCTATTTCCACCCCCGGCCACTTCATGCAAGGCGCCCAGTGGCAGCCCTCCTCCGGCAGATGCCGGTCGATCTCTGGGAGGCCAAAGGGAAGTACGGTCCGATGGCGCGCGGCCGAACCTTCTCCGATGGTATGTTCTGTATTTGTTCTCAAATACGCCGAAGAGTCAACTACCTCTCCTGAGGGTGACGCTCATCGTCGCAAGGCGATGACAGGAGTGCCCGGCTGTGCAACCGCTGTGGGGCAGATCAGGAACGATTCGACCGTGTCCGCCGCCTACCTTGCCAAGCTCAATTCGGAACAGCGACGGGCCGTCGAACATGGCATCGGGCCGCTGGCTGACGGCCTCGCCAAACCGCTCTTGGTCATTGCGGGCGCCGGCTCGGGCAAGACCAACACGTTGGCGCATCGCGTGGCCCACCTGATTGTCGAGGGAGCCGATCCAAGCCGCATTCTCCTCCTGACGTTTTCCCGGCGGGCGGCGGCTGAGATGATCCGCAGGGTTGAGCGGATTTCGGCGCAAGTCATGGGCGAGAATGCTGGCATCATGACTGGCACGTTGACCTGGGCGGGCACATTTCACGCCATCGGCGCTCGTCTCCTGCGCGAATACGCCGACCAGATCGGCCTTGATCGGGCCTTCACGATTCATGATCGGGAGGATTCCGCCGACCTCATGAATCTCGTGCGACACGAACGCGGGTTCTCGAAGACGGAGACGCGCTTCCCGACCAAGGCCACGTGTCTTGCAATCTATTCCCGCTGCGTGAATTCCGAAACGCCGATCGAGGAGGTGCTGCGCGCGTCGTTTCCGTGGTGCGCCGGCTGGGCCAACGAACTCCGCGAAGTGTTTACCTGCTATGTCGAAGCCAAACAGCGCCAGAACGTGCTCGATTACGACGATCTTCTGCTCTACTTGGCGCAAATGGTGCGGGAGCCAGCCCTCGCTGAAGACGTCGGCAGCCGCTTCGATCATGTGCTCGTCGACGAGTATCAAGACACAAACCGGCTGCAGGCGTCGATCCTGTTGGGGCTCAAGCCTGGAGGCCGCGGTCTCACGGTGGTCGGAGACGATGCCCAGTCGATCTATTCGTTCCGGGCCGCCACGGTTCGCAACTTCTTTAGCCGCGCAGGACTTCGAAGAAGCGCTGCTCAGTCTTTCCCGCCTGGCGCAACATGTCGCGAAACAGACCCCTCGTCCGGATCTCGGCGTTGCCGTGAGACACCGGGACACGACGAGCAACGCGCCGGTCATCATCGAGTTGCACCCAAATCTCGTGGCTCCGACTTCGTGCAAGCTCAAAGCCGTTGCGCGTTAGGACAGTGCGGAAGTCGCTCAGCCGAGGCGGCAACTGACCGGCCGCGCCCTGCTAGTCGACGAACTTGAAGCTCTTGAACCAGCTGAAGACGGGCGCTTCGAGCAGCGGAAGGTAACGGGCCTGAGATGCGATCTCAGCACCCAACTCGGGCTGCTCATCCTGGAGATACCCGAGCCACTCGCGAGCAGCGGAGATCACGTTCCGAAACGCGTCTTCAAGATCGACGCCATCGGCGGAGACATCGAGCTCTGAGATCGAGCCCATACTCCCTCCTCCTCCCGACCGAGTTCCATGGAGACGCGAAGGTGCGGCGGGGCGGGTTCGGGAAACCGGATCAGGTAGCGCCGGATGTCCTGGCGGTCAACGTACTTCGTCACAGTGGAGGAGGGCTGAGTGCCAGCGTGCCCGTAGACCCCCAGCCGGTGGGCCTGATGGCGTCACAACAAGTGGACTCACGGGAGATCACCACCTTCCTTGGCCTTTTTGATCATCTCGTCTCGGTTGAACGCGTTCTGGGAGATCGCCTGGAGCAGAGGACCAACGAACGAGGGCGCGATCCTAACCCGGCTGACGACGCGCACTCTTGGTGGATCGGTCTCCTCCCGCCGCGAATCGACCTGGCAGAAGTCGATCACGAAGTCGTGCTCCCCGCTCGAGACGAGAGCAAAGTTCGCGTATGTGCCCGTCTCCAGTTCGGGTGGAAGCTCAACTTGGATATCCTTGTCAGCCACAGACGTCTCCTCGCGTACCTTCCTTCGTTCAGGCGCGGGAATCAACCTCTTTTCGGTTGGTTAGTGCTACCAAGACGTTACATCGGCCCGTAGGGGTGAGAGCGCTAGAGGTAACCGTGTCACGCGTTCGAGGGATCCCCCCGCCCTTCCTTCAGTTCCCTTTAGCCCAGCGGTGCGCTGCCGGCGTTCCGGAGCGAGGCGAGGTCGTCCGGCCGTACGCCGAGGTACTGGAGCGCGAACCGGGCGATGTCGCGAAACGCGGGCGCTGCGACGAGACCCCCGAAGATCTCCCCTGCGGCTCGTCGATCGAGACGAAGATGACCAGCCGAGGCGCGCTCGCCGGGACGATCCCCACGAACGAGGCGACGTACTTCGTGTCCGAGTAGCCCCCGGAGGGTCCGGCTTCGAAGACGTCCCGGTCTTCCCGGCGACCGTATACCCGGGGACAGCCGCCTCGACGCCGGTGCCCTCGGCGGAGACGACCCCCTGGAGCATGCCGAGGAGCTGCTGGGCGACCGGGCCGAGACGATGCGATGCCGTATCAGCTTCGGCGGCCGTCCTCCGCGCACGTGGTCGACGAGGTGCGGCTGGATCCAGACGCCCTTGTTCGCCAGCGCGCCGTAGGCGGCGGCGGTCTGGATCGGCGTGACCGCGATCCCCTGCCCGATCGGCACGTTGCCGATCGTCGAGCCGGACCAGCGCTCGACCGGGAGCACGATCCCCGGGCTCTCGCCGGGGAAGTCGATCCCGGTCGGCTTCCCGAAGCCGAAGCGGGCGATCCAGCGCGCGAGCCGCTCCGGCCCGAGCAGCTGAGCGAGCATGACCGTGCCGACGTTCGACGAGCGCGCGAGCATCTCGGCGACGCTCATCGTCTCGGTCGGGCGGGACTCGGCATCGGTGATGACTCGGTCCGCGACCTTGATCTCCGGCGGCAGGCTGAACGTGTCGTTCGGCGTGACGACCTTGTCGCTGAGCGCAGCCGCGTAGGTGACGAGCTTGAACGTCGAGCCGGGCTCGTACGTGTCGGTGACGGCCCGGTTCCTCTGCAGGCTGTCCGGCACCTGCGAGAAGTCGTTGGCGTCGAACCCGGGCGCGACCGCCATCGCGAGAATGCCGCCGGTCGACGGGTCGAGCACGATCGCGCTGCCGCTCGCCGCGCTCCACTTGGCCACCGTCAGCCGCAGGACCGACTCGACCTTCGCCTGGAGCGTGTGGTCGAGGGTCAGGAAGACGTCGCGCCCGGGCCGCTCCGGAGTCGAGCTGACCACGTCGATCGTGCGGCCGAACGGGTCCCTGACGATCGTCTCCTTCCCCGGCCGCCCGGCGAGGTCGTGCTCGAGCCCCAGCTCGAGGCCGGCGAGGCCCTTGTTGTCGACGCCCGCGTACCCGAGCACCTGCGAAGCGACGGTGTGCTGCGGGTAGCTCCGCCGCTCCTCCGGATAGAAGCCGAGCCCGGCGAGACCGCGCCGCTCGAGCGCCGCCGCCCGATCGGCCGGCGGCCTTGCGCTCGACGTAGACGAAGCTCCGCTTCTTGTCGATGAGCTGCGGGTAGATGCTGTCCGGGTCGATGTTGAGCGCCTGCCCGGCGGCCACCGCGACCTTCTGTGGATTGCGCACCTGGCGGGGGTCGGCGTAGACCGTCGTCGCCTCCTCGCCGATCGCGAGCTGGACGCCCATCCGGTCGTAGATCGTCCCGCGGGCGGCCGGCGTCGTGATCGTCTCGTGGTGCTGCTGAGCGGCGAGCCGCTCGAGCGCGGGCGCACGGACGACCTGGAGCCACACCGCGCGCCCGAACGTGGCGGCGAATGCGAAGAGGAGGACTGCGAGGACGAGGCGGATCCGGCGGTTCGCCAGCCGCAGGGTCATTTCGCAGGCAGGTCGAGGAAGGTCGTCTCGGCGGCGCTGGCCGGGATCACGCCCAGGTCCCTGCGCGCCTGCGCCTGGATCCGGCCGGCCGCCTGCGCGCTCGACACCTTCGAGGCGAGCTCCGCGATGTCGGAGCGGAGCTGCGTCCGTTCGCTGCCGAGCTTGTCGAGGCGGATGTTCAGCCGCAGCTCGGCGACGTTCATGAACACGACGCCGGCCAGCAGCACGCCGATGACGACGATCCAGACGACCCCGCGCGCGATCCGCGGACGAGGCTCACGACGCGGCCTGGGCCGGACGCGGGGCTCGGAAACGGCGGGCGTCTCGGCCCGCGCGTGCGGCGCGACCGCCGCCACTATCCGACCTTCTCGGCGGCGCGCAGCCGGGCCGAGGCCGAGCGGGGGTTCAGCGCCGCCTCGCGGGCGCTCGGACGCACGGGCCTGGGAGTGAGCACGCGCAGCTCGGGCTCGTGCCCGCAGACGCAGATCGGAAACTCGGGCGGGCAGGTGCACCCGCGCGCCTGCTCGCGGAACCAGTGCTTGACGATGCGATCCTCGAGCGAGTGGAAGCTGATCACCGCGACCCGGCCGCCGGGGCGAAGCATCTCCATCGCCGCGGGCAGGGCCGCCTCGAGCGCCTCCAGCTCGTCGTTGACCGCGATCCGGAGCGCCTGGAACACGCGCCGCGCCGGATGGCCCTCGCCGAAGCGCGCCGGAGCGGGGATCGCCCCCTTGATCGTGTCCACGAGCTCGCCGGTTCGCTCGAACGGCTGCTTGCGCCGGCGGCGTCCGATCGCGCGGGCGATCTGCCGCGCGAACCGCTCTTCCCCGTAGCGGCGGAAGATCCGCTCCAG
The DNA here is from genome assembly GCA_963803345.1 of uncultured Actinomycetota bacterium. Taxonomy (GTDB): domain Bacteria; phylum Actinomycetota; class Actinomycetes; order Mycobacteriales; family Micromonosporaceae; genus CAWDLX01. The sequence continues at coordinate 17,562 of CAWDLX010000013.1, read as the reverse complement.
CTCGCGCTCCTCCGCCTCGTTGACGAGCTCGCGGGCCGAGTAGTCGGCCGACGGATCCATGCGCATGTCGAGCGGCGCGTCGGCCGCGTACGAGAACCCGCGCTCGGGCCGGTCGAGCTGCATGCTGGAGACGCCGAGGTCGAGCAGGACGGCATCGGCGCGCACGCCGTTCTCGGCGAGCTGCTCGAGCACGATCGAGAAGTCGCCGCGCAGGAAGCGGGCGGTGACGCCGGCCGTGCGGCGGAAGCGCTCGAAGTACGGGCGCACGGTCGGGTCGCGGTCGATCCCGATCACCTTCCCGTGACCGTGCAGGTCGCGGGCGAGCAGCGAGGCGTGCCCGCCCGCACCGAAGGTCGCGTCGACGAGGGTGTGCTCCCGGCTCGAGCGCGAGCAGCTCGCGGACCTCGTCCGCGAGCACGGGGACGTGATCAGTTGTGTTCGGCTGCAAGACGTTCGGCAACATGCTCAGCACTCCCCATTACCTCCTTCAGCTGGTCGCGCCAGGCGGCGCGATCCCAGATCTCGACGCGGTCGCGCATCCCGACGACGACGACCTCTTTCTCGAGCCCGGCGTGCTCCAGCAGCTGCGGCGGGAGCATCACCCGGCCCTGCTTGTCCGGCTGCGCCTCGATCGCGCCGGTGTAGAAGAAGCGCTCGATCATGCGCGACTCCCGGCTGAGTGGATTGAGCCCCGCCAGGTTCGACTCGACGAGCGCGAGCCAGCCCTCGGCCGGAAACACCGACACGCAGGTGTCGAGGCCGCGCGTGAGCACGACCCCGCCTGCCATCGCCTGACGGAACTTGGCCGGCAGTGTGAGACGGTTCTTCTCATCGATGGTGTGGTCGTATTCGCCGAGGAGCATGGTTCCACGCTGCCCCACTTTACCCCACGATCCCCCACAATTCAACCCCAGTGACCCAAATCGCCGCGCGATCTCACAGTCCGGCGTCCGGCTGCGTTTCCCTCGATGATGCAAGGCGCCGTGATCCCGCCGTTCGAGCGCTTCTACGCCCAGCACCGCGACGAGGTGTTCGGGCTGCTGGCGCGCCGGATCGGACGGCAGCGAGCCGAGGACGCCTTCCAGGAGACGTTCCTCCGCGCCCTGCGCGCCTATCCCGCACTCCGAAACGGCGACCATCTGCGCGCCTGGGTGCTGACGATCGCCCGGAACGTCGCGGTCGACGCCTTCCGCCGCGAGAAGCCGCAGGTGGAGCTCGAGGAGCCGATCGAGCTGCCCCGGCGGCCCGCGTACACCGAGATCGAGCACCTGACCGACGGCTTGCCGCCGACCGAGCGGGCGGCCGTCGTCCTGCGCTACGCCTACGACCTGCCCTACGCGGCGATCGGCGCCGCGCTCGGCTCGAGCGAGGAGGCGGCGCGCCAGGCCGCCTCGACGGGCGTCCGCCGCCTACGAAAGGAGATCACATGACCGTTCCGACCGATCTGGACCGCCGCTTCCACGACGCCGCCCAGCGCGAGGGGCTCGTCGACGTCGCCTACGACCTCGCCGACTCTCCCGTCGGCGACCTGCTCGTCGCCGTCACCAACCGCGGCCTCTGCAAGATCGCCTACCGCCCCGAGGAGGCACTCGACGAGCTCGCCGCCGACTTCGGCCTCCGCGTGCTGCGCATCCCCGGGCGCGTCGACCGGGTGCGTCGCGAGCTCGACGAGTACTTCGCCGGCACGCGCCGGGAGTTCGATCTGGAGACCGACCTCTCCCCCGTCCCCGATTTCCACCGGCTCGCGCTTCGCGAGCTGGCGCGTGTCCCGTACGGCCAGGTGACGACCTACGGCGCGCTGGCGGCGAAGGTCGGCCGTCCGAACGCGGCCCGCGCGATCGGCGGGGCGATGAACCGCAACCCGATCCCGATCGTGCTGCCGTGCCACCGCGTCGTCGGCGCCGGCGGCAAGCTGACCGGCTACGCGGGCGGTCTCGACCGCAAGGAGCAGTTGCTCCGCCTCGAGGGCGCGCTGCTCTAGGCAGTGTCTGACACCGTCGGTGTCAGACACTGAAGTCCCCGGGGTCGGCAGCCGTCCGTCTGGCTGGTCTCGACGGCGAGTACGCGCTACCGAGGCGTGAGGGTGGGGAGCCGTGCCGCCTTCGCGCCGTCGATCAGCCGCGCATCGTAGGCCACGACCGCAGCGAGGGCCGTACCGAGCACCTGGGCAGAAGCAATGTGGATCGCGTCGAGCGTCCGGAAGCTCGAGCGGCTTCAGCCTGCCGGCTGCGCCGAGGATCGCCTCGTCGATCACCAGCAGGTCGAGGCTCGCGACGACCTGCCCGGCCAGGCGCCGGGCGGCTGAGCTGACCCTGGCGCAAGCCCGGACCACCTCGGTGCGAACGAGGGCGCTCGAGACGTGACGCCGCCAGTTCGTGAGCTCCGCCCTCAACGTCTCCGTCTCGGGCTCGGGCACGACGAGCTTGACGAGCGCCGACGAGTCGAGGTAGAGAGCCGTCGGCCCCGCGCTCAAGCCTCCTGGCGCTCCAGCGCCAGTGCCTCGCTCCCGTCATGCGACACCGGCCTCGCCACCGGCGTGATCTCGAGCAGTCGCCCGTCTCCGCGTCGCACCGAACCGGATGCGATCAATCGGTCAAGGACGTCCGTCTCGTCGACCCATGGGGCGAGGACAGCAAGCGGGCGGCCCCGCTCGGTCACCACCAAGCGCTCGCCGGCTCGGACCCGGCGCAGGTAGCGGCTCAGGTTCTGACGGAGCTCACGGACACCGACGCGATCGCTCACGGCCAAAATGTAGCACATTATGTAGCTACATTCTGGGAACTTGACAAGAGACCGATAGTAAGTTACTACTTACCGTAAGTCATGGCTTACGCAATGGCAATGGACGCGCTTGGCGACGCGACCCGGCGGGAGATCATGGAGCGGCTACGCGGCGGTCCTCGCCCGGTGGGCGAGATCGCCGCCGGCCTACCCGTCTCCCGGCCCGCGGTCTCGCAGCACCTGCGCGTACTCAAGGAGGCGGGGCTCGTGACCGAGCGCAAGGACGGAGCGCGCAGGATCTACCGGGTCGAGCCGGACGCGCTCGCCGACCTGCGCGCGTACCTGGACAGCTTCTGGGAGCAGGCCCTCGCCGGCTTCAAGGCGACGGCCGAGAGCGAAGGGAGAGCGGGATGAGCAGCGCGCAGACGACCGCCGAGGCGGTCAGGAAGAACGTCGTCGTCAAGTGCAGCCCCGAGCGGGCGTTCGAGGTCTTCACGCGAGAGATCGGCAGCTGGTGGCCGACAGGCCAGTACTCGATCGGGATGGACAAGATCACGGAGGTGGTCTTCGAGGAACAGGTCGGCGGGCGCATCTTCGAGCGCCACTCCGACGGCGGCGAGGGCGAATGGGGTCGCGTGCTCGCGTGGGAGCCGCCCCGTCGGTTCGCGATGAGCTGGTATCCGGGGAACGACTCGAGCCAGGGGACCGAGCTCGAGGTGCGCTTCGCAGCCGAGGGCGACGGCACCCGCGTCGAGCTCGAGCACCGCGGCTGGGAGATCCTCGGCGAGAGGGCGGCCGAGACTCGCGACGCCTACGACGGCGGCTGGGTGACGGTCCTCGGCTTCTTCGAGACCGCCTCGAACGGTTAAGGACAGTGCGTCGGGCGGTAGCCGACGCAACCACTGGTTCAGCACGTGCGCGGTGTCGGCTACGGCCGCGGGTAGCACGTCAGACGCTTTCACCCCAGGGACGCGTCGCGGCGACCCCGCGATCTGAGCCCCAACCGTCAACGATGCGTTAGAGTGGCCGCCCCGAGCGGGCCGGAGAGCGAGGTGGCGGTGGACTTCATCGAGCAGTGGTTTCACGTCTCACCCGACGGCGGCAACGGCGGCCTCGAGCTGGTGTACCTCGTTCTGATGCCTGTGATCGTGCTGGCCCTCGTGCGGTACCGCCGGCTCGTGCGCGGGCTGCTCGCCCGCCGCAGGGACCGTTAGGCAAGGGTGCACGCGGCGCCTCCGCGGTGCGCCTGCCGGCAAGGCCCCTCCCTCCGCCGGTGCTCATGTCGCGGCCGTCGCTGCTCGCCGGGCGGAGTCCTCCTGCTGCTGCTCGCGGCAGGGTGGCTCATCTGGCTCCTGCGCTCCCTCGCGCGGTTGTGCCGGCTCGCATCCTCCAGCAGGGAACACCGCGGCGACGCCACCGTGCCGGCCTGGGCGTACCGGCAGCCCGACCCGCTGATCTACAGCCAGCAATACCTCCAGGCGCAGGGCCTCGCGGTCACGTGGGACAATCCGGACATCCACGTCGAGCTGCCCTCGGGCGGCGGCGTCGACTCCCACTCGCTCATGCCGGGAACCGATTACGTCGTCGTCGCGCGCGTCTGGAACGGCGCAACCACCGCGCCGGCGGTCGAGCTGCCGGTGAAGGTGTCCTATCTCGAGTTCGGCATCGGCACGGTCCGCCACGACGTCGGCCTCGGTAGCGTCGATCTGCCCGTCAAGGGCGCCCCCGGCTGCCCCGCGTTCGCGCGCGTTCCCTGGCGTACCCCAGCCGCAGCCGGCCACTACTGCCTGCAGGTCGAGCTGCTCTGGGACGACGACGCGAACCCGGCCAACAACATGGGGCAGCACAACACGGACGTGAGGCCGCTGAACTCGCCGCGGGCGGGATCCACGTTCCCGCTGCGGAACGACGGACCGCGCGAGCGCGTGCTGCGACTGGAGGTCGACGGCTACCGGATTCCGGTGCAGGATCCCTGCCCGCCCGCGGACCGAGACGACGATCGCGCAGCGCCGCCGCGCTCGGATCGCCCGGCACGATCGGGATGCGTGGCCGGTTGCGGAGGGTTGGGAGGTCGCCGTCCATCCGCGCGAAGCACGGCTCGGGCCGGGCGAGGCGGCCGAGATCGCGGTCGAAGTGACCGCGCCCGACGGCTTCAGCGGGCGCGACGTCGTGAACGTCCACGCCTACGACGGCGAGCAGGTCGTCGGAGGGGTGACCCTCTATGTCGAGGGGACAGCCTGATGGCGGTCCCCGTCGGGCCCGTAATCACTCCGCCGGGGCAGTACACCCACTGCGTCGAGCGCACCGCCTACCGCGACGTCCCAGGGTTCCTGGAGGCGGGCGCGGGCGCAATCGCCGAGTTCACGCTCTGCGAGTACCTGCTGGGCGGAAAGCTCGTCTGCCTCGCGGGCGGCGGCGACGAGTGCGCGATCGGAGTGGTCGTCGGGGTGGAGGAGGTCGGCTACCAGAAGTCCGGCTTCGACGCGATCGACAACGACTTCTCGTTCAACCTGCTCGTGCTCCCGTACGTTCCGAGCGACTTCGCCGCCTACCGCGAGGACATCTCGAACCCGGCCAGCTTCGAGGCGCACAAGATCCGCGACGACGTGGTCGGCCACAGCCCGCTCGGCCCGCTGCTGGTCGACCCGCACCCGACGCCGACGCCGCTCCCAACGCCCCGCGAACCGGGCGGCACAAGCCCGGTGGACGGCTACGGCGTGCTCTACACGTGGGACGGCAGCGGCCTCGCGTACGACCACGACAATCAGAACAACCTGCACAAGCTGTGGGACGAGCACGCTAAGGACGGGAGCGCGATCAGCATCCCGATCGTCCACTGCGAGTGCGAGGGCTCGCGGATCGTCTTCGTCTGCCAGGCGCTCAAGCCGTTCCTCGAGCTGATCCAGGGCAAGATCCCCGGCAGCCCGGGGCCGAGCCCCGGCGAGATCTGTCACGCGACACTCGACTGGGTGCCGTTCGGGATCGGGAAGGCGATCTGCTCGATCGTCGAGGACATCGTCGGCGCGGGCATCGCGATCGCGCTCGCACCGGCGATGGCGGCCGCGCTCGCAACGGCGTGGGAAGCGGCGCAGGCGTTCGACGACCTCTTCGTCACGGGTCCGGTCGCAAAGCAGATCCACGCCGGCGACACGGTCATCGTCACCGGGCGCTGGGCGTGGGATGCCGGACATGCCGGCCACACCGAGCTCCATCCGGTGAAGACGATCCAGAAGCTGCGCCTGGAGCCGGAACTGAGCGGCGGGCACGACCCGCGCAAGCCGCTGCCGACGTCGGTCGTCGCCACGATCCGCGACGTTCACGGCCGCTGGTGCCGCCACGTGCGCGAGGCGCCGCCGCCGCCCGACCCGCGGCACGAGGGGGGCCTGTCGGCTCCGCAACTCGCGTCACTGACCCCGGCGCAGCTCGCCGTCTACGACCGCCAGCGCCGACCGGAGAACGACTGGCAGCTGCATCCGCTGATCGACGGCTGCGCGCCCGACGACCAGCCGTCGCCGCTGCGATGACGTCGCGGCTGCGGTGCCCGCCCTGACTCGCGAAGCTGCTTGCGCTGCTGGCCGTGCTGTCAGCCGTCCGCCGCCTTAGGAGAGCCGGTCCGCGAACGCCGGGCTCCGGCGCACCGAGGTGAAGCGTGGCAGGACGTTCTTCCGCATCAGTGGCTTCAAGCCGGCTCCTTGCTTTTCCCTGGTGGTCATTGACAGCTCGAACTCCGCTTCGCCCTCGAGGGCGAGGCCAGGCGCGTCGACCTCGAGCACCGTGGCGGCGGCCGGCCCGTCGAGCGGGTCATTGCGGGCACCCCGCCCGCTCCCAACTGTTGCAACGATCATCTACTTGCCGCGCAAGCGCGACCGCCGAACCAGTGACGGACAGCCCTTGCGAAGCGCGAGTAGCGAGGCGCTCAGCCGGCCCGCCCTGAGCCCTGAGCGCGGCCGCTCTGCGCTTCCGTGAACAGGTTGGCCAGGTGCTGGAGGAGCTTCCAGGAGACGTCGGGGTTGTCCCTGGCGAACTTTCGGAAGTGCCAGGAGGCGGTCACGAGGCAGCGCATCGGTGTCTCCGCCGTCACCGTCGCCGAACGGACTCGCTCGCCGATCAGCGCAAGCTCGCCGAAGTGGTCGCCCGGCCCAAGCCTCGCCACCTCTTTCCCGTCGACGCTGACCGACGCCTCTCCCTCGGCGATGACGAAGAAGTCCACGCCGCTCATCTGGCCCTGCTGCACCATCGACATGCCGGGGCGAAATCCGCGCTCCCTGAAGGTGCGCGCAAGCTGCCTCAGCTGGCGCTGGCTGAGGCTGCTGAAGAGCGGAACCCGCTTGAGCTCGTCGGCCAGGTTCGCCACCGGCTGATCCTAATCCCGCGGAACGATCCTCGCCTGCGACAGCGGGCGTGGGGACTGCTCCTCGAGGTGATCCGTGCTCGCCGCCAGCGCTTCGCCGGCCTCGACGAGACGGGTGCATAGACGACTCCGCTCGTGATGCCGCCCTTCATCCCACGTCGCAGCGTCGCGTCGGGGCCGAGTAGTCGTAGGTACGCGGATCGTCGGCGGTTGCGGTCATCCCGTCAGCTCCTTCAGGGCCGGCTCGATCATCTGCCGAGCCATCCCCGCGTACGGCGCGTCGGCCGACATGTAGTCGCGCAGCATCGTCAGCGACTCGCCGAGCATCTTCACCAGACGCGCGTTCGGGCCGACCTCGTCGATCGTCTGCGCCAGGCCGCGGGCGACGGCGAGCTCCTTGCGGATCAGCTTCTGCCGTGCCTTGCGCGCCCGGACCAGACCGTCGCGAAGCAGTGCGTACACGTCGATCGACGCCGCGCCCTTCGTGCTCGCCCGGCCCGAGGCCGACCGGGCCACCCGGACGATGCCCTCGTCGGCGTCGAACTCGAGGTGGCGCTGCGGCTGGTCCCGCGCGGGATGCAGGAGGAGGCGCGGCTCGCTCTTCTCCTGCCCCGGCTTGCGGGCGCGCCTGGCCTCGTTGGCGATCGGGAACTGGTTCGCCTTGCCCGAGACGATCACCCGCCCGTCGGCGAGGTTCTGCCTGCGCGGCCGGTTGCAGTCGGCGCACGAGGGCAACAGGTTGTCCCAGTGCGCGGCCAGCCAGTAGTAGCCGGGCTTGACCAGCTTGCCCGCCTGGTCGCTGAAGCCACTCTTCGGCCGGAAGTGCTCGACGTCGAGCGGCTGGGTCGCCCCGTAGACGCTCTCGCAGTACGCGCACTTGAAGGAGAAGACCCTGTTCAGCGCTTCCTTGACCGAGTCGGCCTTGTAGGCGACGAACGGGAAAGCGGCCTCCGCGTTGGCGGAGTCTGCGTAGAACGCGGTCGCCGCGGCGATCTCCGTGCCGCCCCTCGACGCCGGGCCGTCGAGGTCGGCGGGGGTCGGGCCGAGCGAGACACGGATCACGGCGCCTTCCCGGCGCTGACCTGCTCCCAGATGTCCGCGATCGCAACCTTCGTCTTCTTCTTCAGGGCGAGCCGCTCGTCGGTGCCGGCCAGGGTCGACTCGCGTGCGAGGAAGTCGTCCGCGGCTTCGAGCACGAGCCGCTCGCGGCGAGTGGCGCCGAGGACCTGCAGCTCGTCGAGCTGCTCGGTGAGCTCCGCGTGGCGCCGCTCCTGGGCGGCGGTGCGCTTCCGTTTCGCCTTCAGCAGGTAGTACTCGGCGAAGAGCGCGTCGAGCTCCGGATCGATCGTGCTGTTCAGCCCGAAGTGCTCGGAGGTGAGCAGCTGGTCGACGCGGAGCCCGGCGACCGAGGGCAGGTCGGTGATGGCAATGATCTCGCCCTCGGCGTCTCGCTCCATCACCGCCACCTCACCCTGACCGAGCCCGCGCAGGCAGAGCGGATCGTGCGTGGACGCGAGAAACTGGACGCGCGGGAACACCTGGCGCAGGCTCGGCACGATCCGCATGCGCCAGCGCGGGTGCAGGTGGGAGCCGAGCTCGTCGATCACCACCGTGCCCTCGGCGGCATCGACGGACGGCCAGCGCTCGAGCAGCACGGCCATCACGTCGGTGGCGAGCGCGACGACCGATTGATAGCCGTCGCTGAGGTGCTCGAGGGGAACGCGGAGCCCGAACGCCTCGACCTCGATCCGGCGGGCACGCCTGTTGCGGAGGAGGCGATCGCCCTCGCCGAGGCCGAGCAGGCTCTTCAGCGCGCGGGCGATCGCGTCGAAGTGCGGGTCGTCGAAGCCGAGCAGCCACTCGGTCGCATTGCCGATCGGCGAGAAGGGATCGAACATGTTCGCGACCCGGACGGTGCCCCCGACCGGCGGCGACTCGCGGCCGCCGCGGGGCAGCAGCCGGGTCGCGCCGTAGGCGAGCAGCAGCGTCTTCGGGTCTCTCTCGCCGCTGAAGCGCTTCGAGCCGCGCCTGAACTCGACCACGATCGGCGTGAGGCTGCCCGCGAGATGCAACTCCACCCGGCCGCTGCGTGTGCCGTTGCGCACGTAGGTCGAGGCGTTCTCGCCGAGCGCGTCGCGCGCCTCCCGGCCCATCAGCGCGAGCGCGACCGCCTGGAGCAGCGAGCTCTTGCCGCAGCCGTTCTCGCCGAGCAGCATCAGCCAGGGAGCGGAGGCCGTGTCCGAGGCGATGCGGGGCAGCTCGAGGTCGAGCGAGCGGATCACCTTGAAGTTGTCGATGACGATGCGCTCGATTCGTCGCGTCCGGCCGAAGTAGTCCTCCCCGGCCGGCGCCTCGGCCGCGACCGAATACGAGTCCTGTGCCACTTGGCGGGCGTCGAACGCCGACTTCACGCTCTTTCGCCGCGCCTTGCTCACGAACATCACATCGGAGGCGACCTCCTCCACCGACGAGATCCCCTCCGGCGTGCTCTCCAGGGCGGCGTCGACCTCGCCCCGGCGGGAACGGATCCACCCGTTGACGAACTGGCGGCGGATCCCCGCGTAGGGCAGCCCCTTCGAGAAGAGGCGCTCCACCTCGGCCGGCTCGGGGACGGCGGTCGGAGAATCGAGCCGGCTCTCGAGCTGCTTCCACTCGACGCGCACCTCCTCGAGCGCGGCGGCACGGTCGGCGACGAGGCCGCTGCGGTTGAGACCCAGCACCTCGATCGTCGTCTCGCCCTCCGGTGTCACGCTCGCCAGCGTCCCGTCCTCGGAGTAGACGAGATGCTGCTCGGGCTCGTCGCGGCGAGGGTCGAGCAGCAGCGGCAACTCGGCGAGGAGGTCGTCGCCGACCGTGCCCGGTGTCGCACGCGACGCCCGAACGGGGAAGCGAGCGCCCTTGAAGCTCAAGCAGTTGGGGCAGCAGGGGTAGAGGTTCTCCCAGGTGTAGGCGAGCCACCAGTAGTGGTCGGGGCTCGCCGTCCCGTCCAGCTCGAGCGCGCCGCTCGTCGGGCGCAGGTGGTCGACGAGCATGTCGGTGAGCGTGAGCGGCGCATCGCAGTAGGCGCACTTGCCGTTGAAGACTTCGAGCAGCCGGGCGCGCACGTCCTCGGCCGCGAACACGTCCTGCTCGAAGGCGAACGTGTCCTGGCTCCGCTCCTTCGCGGCGCGGCCGAAGAACGCCGCTGCGCGAGCGAGCGCGTCGTCGGCGACCGGCGAGGCGAGCAGCTCCGGTGCGCCGCTCGGATCGGCGGACGTGCGAATCATCTGGCGAGCCTCGAAGCCACTGTGCCGGCCGCAGTCGTCACGGGTTCCCGCACCGATCCCTCCGTTCGACCACGCACCATGCTACGGGAGGGTGCCACCGCTGTCGAGCCGGCGACTCCACGACGGGCTTGGGGCGGTTCCTCGCGTGCACGAGCCGGCGTTCGAACGCTAGCCCGGCAGCATCAACCGGTAGCCGACGCCCCACTCGTTCAACACGTACGGGATGTCGGTGACCGCCGTCAGCTTGCGCCGCAGGCGCGAGGCGTGCGAGTCCAGTGTCCGCGTCCGCCCCATCGCACGGAACCCCCACACCTCACGCAGCAGCTCCTCCTTCGTGAACACGCGCGTCGGCTGCTCGGCGAGCTTCGCCAGCAGCTCGAACTCCTTCGCCGGCAGCAGCAGACGGCGCCCGGCGACACGCACGCAGCGGGTTGGGCGATCGACCTCGATCTCCCCCGCCTCGAGCATGTCGCCCGCCCGGGGCGCCGCACGCCGCAGCACGGCGCGGATCCGCGCCCGCAGCTCCTCGTACGCAAACGGCCGGTCGAGGTAGTCGTCCGCGCCCCGCTCGAGCGCACGCACGCGGTCGACGCTGTCCGCCTCCTCGTGTCCGAGGAGGATCACCGGCACGTCGCGGTTCCACGAACGGCCCGGCTCGCCTTCGCGCAGCCGGCTGCACAGCTCGAGCTCGCCGACGAGGACGAGGTCGGGCCGCACCCGCTCGGCCAGGTCGAGCGCCTCCCCGGTGGCACTCGCCGCCAGCACCTCGAAGCCGTCGTCGGCCAGATGCCGCTGGAGGAAGCCCCGTGTCGCGGTCTCGGGCTCGGCGACGATCAGGGCGGCTGACATTCGACGAAGGTAGCGCCCCGGCAATGCGCGCGCCTAGATGTCCATTCGCGCGATTGTGCTACGAACTGTCTACAGCCGTCCCCAACCGACCTTGGCCGGTCGCGACCGCCTGCGGCCGGAGCCGGGCTCTGCCCGAGCGCAGGCCCAGCGACACGCGCCAGTCGCAACGAAGAAGAAGGGGGCCCGTGGGGGAAACATGGTTTCCCCCACGCTAAAGCCGTCCGGAGCGGATCACGCCGATCATCAGCCAGACCCCGAGCACGCCGGAGAGCGCGAAGCCGATCAGCGAGATCACGTGCAGGCCCAGAACGTGCGGCCCGTTCTTGGCGAAGATCCCGATCAGGCTCGACCCGATCAGGCCGCCGGCGACGACCAGCGCGACGACCAGCCGGTTGAAGACGACGTCGAGCTTGTGCGCGAGCTCGTCGAGCCCCTTGTGCACGAAGCCGACCTCGAGCTGGCCGTGCCGCATCTGCTCGAGGACCTCGTGCACCTGGTGCGGGGCGCTCCGCAGCACGTCGGCCAGCGCGCGCGTCTCCTTGCGCGCCCGGCCGAGCATCCGCTGCGGCGTGTAGCGGTGCAGCATCAGGTCGCGCGCGTACGGCTTCGCGACCTCGAAGACGTTGAAGTCGGGGTACAGCTCGACGCCGACCGAGCCGAGCGTGGCGATCGCCTTGTCGAGCAGGACGAAGCGCGTCGGCAGCCGCAGGTTCTGCGAGTAGATCAGCGCGAACGCCTCGCGGATCACCTGCATCGGGTCGATCTCGGAGAGGCGCGCGCCGTAGTAGCGGTAGTAGAGCTCGCGGATCTCCGCGGTCAACTCCGCCTCGCGCGCGCGCTCGTAGCGGACGCCGAGGTCGCCGAGCCGCCTGGCGAGCGCGTCGACGTTCTCCTCGGCGGCGTCGATGAAGAGCGCGGTCAGCTTCGACATGTCGTCGTCGGAGAGCTTCCCCGCCTGCCCGAAGTCGACGAGGCCGATCTGATCGGTGCCGAGCACGAGGATGTTCGCCGGGTGCGGGTCGCCGTGGAAGAACCCGTGGCGGAAGATCATCGTCATCCACGCCTCGGTCATCAGGTACGCGAGCCGGCGGCGCTCGTCGAGCGTGTAGCCCTCGAGCTCGAGGTCGGCGAGCTGCGGGCCCTCGAGGAGCTCGAGCGTCAGCACCCGCTGCCGCGTGTAGCTCCAGTAGACGTGCGGGATGCGCACGTGCGGGTGGCCGGCGAAGTTGCGGTGGAAGGTCTGCGCGTTTCGGCCCTCGAGCCGGTAGTCGAGCTCCTGGCGGATCGAGCGGGCGAACTCGTCGACGAGCTCGCGCGCGTCGATGAAGTCGAGCGCGCGCACGCGCTCCTTCGCGATCCGGGCCGCCTGGTAGAGGAGCGCGAGGTCGGCCTCGATCTGGCGCGGCGCCTCCGGCCGCTGCACCTTGACCGCGACCCGCCGGCCGTTCGGGAGCACGGCGCGGTGCACCTGGCCGATCGAGGCGGCGGCGATCGGCGTCTCGTCGAACTCGAGGAAGAGCTTCTCGATCGGCAGCTCGAGCTCCTCGCGGACGACCCGCTCGACCTCGGCGAACGGGAACGGCGTGACGTCGTCCTGGAGCGCTCGCAGCTCGACGATGATGTCCGGCGGGACGATGTCCGGCCGCGTCGAGAGCAGCTGGCCGAACTTCACGAACGTCGGCCCGAGCTCGTCGAGCATCTCGCGCAGGTGCTGGCCGCGGGCCGTCGGCGGTGCGCTCTCCTCGAGCGCCGACCTTGGCCGAGCGCGGCCACGGCAGCAGGTCGGTCAGCTTGTGGGTCTCGAAGAAGTAGCCGAAGCCGTGCCGGACCGCGACCTGGGCGATCTCGGAGATCCGCCCGAGGTTGCGCGGCGCGGGCTGCGCCATGCGCTCAGTGTTGACACGGCCGGCAGGCCGGAGCCTTCCGGCCTAGGAGACGGCTCGCGGGCCCTCGACCAGCCGCAGCCGGTGCTCGAGCTGGGCGACGCGGAGCTCCAGCTCCTCGTGCTCCTCGCGCGTGACGAGGCCGAGCTGCCGGAGGACGCCGGCCAGGCTCGCCCCCGCCCGCTCGCCGAGCCGCGTCGCGTCGCCGCGCCAGCGCGTGACGCGCGTCCTCGAGCAGCTGGCGCACCTCGTCGCGGCGCATCCCGCCGCGCCCGGTCAGCTCGCCGGCGAGCTCGTCGATCCGCTCCGCCGTCAGCGCGACGGCGCCGACGGCGGCCAGCGCGAGCCGCTCGAGCACGTCGGATGCCTTACCTGGCTCGGCCATGCGGGCGGGAGCGCCGCCGCTGCCGGCGCCGCTCGCGCTTCGCCTGCGACTTCGAGACGGCCCCGTCGCCGGCGGCGCGGGGCTCGATCTCGGGCAGGTACGGCGTCTCCGGCGCGGGCGCCGCGCCGCCGCCGCCTCCGCCGCGATCCGAGCGCCGCCTGGGCCTGGCCGCCGACGCCCTGCTCGATCTCCTCGCTGCCGATCCGCCGCCGGTACTCGGGCTCGCGCTCCTTCCAGATCGTCAGGAGCGGCGCGGCGATGAAGATCGACGAGTAGGCGCCCGAGACGATCCCGACGAGCAGCGCGAACGCGAAGTCCTTCAGCGTGGCGCCGCCGAAGAGGAGCAGCGAGCCGACCGGCAGCAGCGTGATGAACGTCGTCGCCAGCGAGCGGCGGATCGTCTCCCAGAGCGAGACGTTCGCGATCGTCGCGAACGACGCGCGCCGCATCAGCGGCATGTTCTCGCGGATGCGGTCGAAGATGATGATCGTGTCGTAGATCGAGTAGCCGAGCACGGTCAGCACCGCGGCGACCGTCGCCGTCGTCACCTCGCTCCCGCTCAGCGAGTAGACGCCGACCGTGATCGCGATGTCGTGGAGCAGGGCGACGATCACCGGCACCGCGAACTTCCAGTCGAACCGGAGCGAGATGTAGACGACGATCAGCAGCAGCGAGACGATCATCGCGAGGATCGCCAGCTTCGCGATCTGGCGGCCGAAGCTCGACGAGACGTTCTTGACCCCGATCGACTTCGCCCCGAGCCGCTCCTGGAGGTCGTTCGGAGAGCGTCTCCTGCTCGGCCGGCGTCAGCGACTTCGTCCGGATCTGGAACTCCTTGTACGCCTCGCCGCGCGACGCGCCGCGGCCCTGGATGACCGCGTCGCTCCGTCCGATCGCGGCCGCCTGGGCGCGCACCTTCGACAGCCCGACGGTCTGGGTCTTGAACGTGACCTGCGTGCCGCCCTTGAAGTCGATGCCGAGGTTGAGCCCGTGCACGCCGAGCGAGAGCGCTGATCGACGATCACGCCCCGGAGATCGCGAACCAGAGGTAGCGGCGGCGCATGAAGTCGATCTGCAGCCACCTCCCGCGCTGCTGGCCGTTCGCGCCCATGAAGCCGGGTTGTCGAACCAGCGGAAGCCCGCGAGCAGCCCGAGCATCGCGCGCGTCGCGGCGACGGCCGTGACCAGCGAGATCACGGTGCCGATCAGCAGCATCAGCGCGAAGCCCTTCACCCCCGCGGTCGCGACCGCGAACAGGACGAGCGCCGTGATCGCCGTGACGACGTTCGCGTCGATGATCGTGTGGAAGCCCTTCGCGTAGCCGGCGCCGATCGCCGCGCGCACGGACTTCCCGGCGCGCACCTCTTCCTTGATGCGTTCGAAGATGACGACGTTCGCGTCGGCGGCGACGCCGATCGTCAGGATCATGCCGGCGAAGCCCGGCAGCGTCAGCGTCACGTTGAGGAGCAGGATCGCCGCGTACAGGAACGCGGCGTAGATGCCGAGGCCGATCACGGCGACGAGGCCGAGGAAGCGGTAGAGGAGGAGCAGGAAGAGCGCGACGATCAGCAGGCCGACCAGCGCGGCCTTCTTCGCCTGGTTCAGCGAGTCCTTGCCGAGCGTCGCCGAGACGTCGGTCTGCTCGAGCTGCGTGAACTGGACCGGCAGGGCGCCGGTCTGGAGGACGAGCGCGAGGTCCTTCGCCTCGTTGAACGAGCCGATGCCCGTGATCTGGCCGCCGCCCGGGATGCCGTCCGAGAGCGACGGTCGGTGAAGTCGATCTGCGGGAACGACTTGATGTCGCGGTCGAGGACGATCGCGAAGTGCTGCGCGGCTGCTTGTAGCAGGCGCCCGCGCTGGTAGAGCTCGCCGGGTGATCCGCTGGAACTCCTTGTTGCCCTTGCCCGTGAACGAGAGCCGGACGATCGGCTGGCCGGTCTCGGTCGAAGTCGGCCTGCGTGCCGGACGACTTCAGGTCGGTGCCCGTCATCTCCGGGATCGCTTGTCTCGTCCGGGTTCGTCGGGTCGTACTTGAAGAGGTAGTAGTAGGTCTGGCCGCCGGAGGCGTTGCCTGGACAGGCGTCTGCGGCGGTCGGCGGCACGTGATGACCACCGTCTTGGCGGGAACGGCGAACACCTTGCCGCCCTTGGGATCTTCGGGTTCTTCGCGTTGAACAGCTGCGCGCGCGTCGCGGCCGGCCCGGCGAGGATCCGCTTCTTCTTGCCGAACAGGTAGCAGCGTCGGCTTGCCCCGCTTCGCCTTCGCCTGCTGACCGGCGAGCAGGTTGAACAGGCTCGGCGTGGCGACGGGGTACCGGACGTTCCCCTGGGTCGCGACGACGGGCCGGTGAGGTCCGCCTCGAGGTCGTAGAGCTCGAGCTGGGCGGTCTTGCCGATGATCTCGCCGCCTGCTTCGGATCGTGGACGCCGGCGAGCTGGATCACGATCTGGTCGGGCCCTGCTTGCGGATCTCCGGCTCGGAGACGCCGAGCTTGTCGACGCGGTCCCGCATGATCGAGAGCGCGGTGTCGAGGCCGTGCGACGTCACCTTCTGGCCCTTCGGCGGCTCGGCCTGGAGCACGACCTCGAGGCCGCCCTGGAGGTCGAGGCCCAGCGCGTCTTCTTGTGCGCGGGCGATCCGGGCACGGCGAGCAGGGCCACGCCGACGAGGGCGGCGACGATGAAGCCGACGAGGAGCAGGTGTGAGCGGCGGTGCACGCTGGGTCGGTCAGCTTAGCGCTCGGCGGACGCCGCGCCCGCGGCGGCGGCGTCCCGGGCTCGTCGTCCTCGTCGTCCATCGGGAGTCACCGCGGCGATCGCGCGCCGGTCAGCCGTGCCTCGATGCCCGGCGCGATCTCGACCTGCACCTCGTCCTCCGAGATCTCGCGCACGATCGCGAAGATTCCGCCGGCGGTGATCATCTCGTCGCCGATGCGCAGGTGGTCGATCATCGCCTGCTGCGCCGCTGGCGGCGGCGCTGCGGCAGGACGAACATCAGCCAGAGCAGGAAGAGGACCAGCAGGATGAGGACGAAGAGCGCGCTATGCACGTTTGCCGGCGACCAGCGGCGCCAGCTCTCCCGCGTGAAGTCTGCCAGCCGCCCGCTCTCGATCGCCGTCCGCGCGCCGGCCGTCAGCTCGGAGCAGGAAGCGGAGGTTGTGCAGGCTCAGCAGGCGCAGGCCGAGAATCTCCTGCTGGTTCACGAGATGGCGGACATAGGCGCGCGAGAAGCGGGTGCAGGCGGGGCAGTCGCAGCCGTCCTCGAGCGGAGGCGGGTCACGGGCGAAGCGGGCGTTCCGGAGGTTGAGCCGCCCCTCCCAGGTCAGCGCCGTGCCCGTGCGCCCGAGGCGCGTCGGCAGCACGCAGTCGAACATGTCGATCCCCCGCTCGATCACGTCGAGGATGCCGACCGGGTCGCCGATGCCCATGAAGTACCGCGGGCTCTCGGCCGGGAGCAGCGGCGCCGCCCACTGACGGTCTCGAGCATGGGGCGCGGCTCCCCCACGGTCAGGCCGCCGAGCGCATGCCCGTCGAAGCCGAGCGCGACGATCTCCGCGATCGACCGGCGGCGCAGTTCGAGGTCGACGCCGCCCTGCGCGATCCCGAACAGGAGCTGGCCCGCGCCCGCGGCGCCTCGCGCTGGCGCGGGGCCCAGGCCGTCGTCAGCCCCACCGCCTCTCGAGCTCCGCGCTCGAAGCCGGCCGGCGGGCAGACGTCGAGGCACATGGCCATGTCCGAGCCGAGCCGCGCCTGGATCGCTGCGACGCGCTCGGGCGTGAAGCGGGCCGCCGCGCCGTCGTAGACCGAGCGGAAAGTGGCGCCTTCCTCGTCGACGGCGAGCAGCGTGTCGCGCAGCGAGAAGACCTGGAAGCCGCCCGAGTCGGTCAGGATCGGCCCGTCCCAGCCCATGAACGCGTGCAGGCCGCCGAGCTCGGCGATCGCCTGCGCGCCCGGGCGGAAATGCAGGTGGTACGTGTTGCCGAGGAGGATCTCGCGCCCGGCGCGCGCAGCTCGTCCGGGTCCAGGCTCTTGACCGTCCCTTTCGTGCCGACCGGCATGAACGCGGGCGTCGGCACGTCGCCGTGGGCGGTGCGGCAGGACGCCGGC
>CAWDLX010000012.1:0-179472 GCA_963803345.1 uncultured Actinomycetota bacterium | reverse complement strand
TGCCTGCTGGGCGCCACTACTAGCCTTCCTCCGTGACGGCAATGTTCCCGGGGAATACAAGACCCGCGCGCTTTGGCCGCTCCTTAGGCGCGTGGACCAGGTGCCGCAGAACATCCGGGATGGTCTCAAGCAGATCGCGACCAACCTTGCCGACCCTTCGCGCGTCGAGGACGGGGCCGTCGTCCGCGACGCCACGGCGCTCGCGATCGCGCTCGGCGCATACAACGACCATGACGTTGCCGATCGCCTCCTTGAGCTGTTGCGCGGTAACGACGTCGCACGAGTGCGAGCGCTCGCGGCAATCGAGAAGCTTGGCATTCCCGCGGCTCATGTCGGGCTCCTCGTCGCGCTGACAGGTGACCCAGATCCCGACGTCCGGGGTTGGGCGGCGGCGCTGCTTGCCCTATATGTCGACCGCGGCGGGCAGCACGAACTTGCAATCCCCGCCCTGATCGCCGCGGAGATGACCCAGGCACTCGTGTTCCCGAAGCCATCGCCAACGCGCTAACCGAGCCAAGCACGCCGTCAGCGTGGAAGCTGCTCACTGCTCTGGCGGACCATCGGTCAGCAGCCGTACGGGCGCCGCGGCGCGACAAGCTCACCCCGAGTGCGACTGATCGTCGATCTCGTCCGCGCAGGCGGACAAGGCATAGCAGCTGGACCACTTGACACGCAACGCAGGCGTCGATCCCCTGCACGCAGACCGACGTGATGCTCAGAGTGCTCAGTTCACGCGGAAGGAGCACTCCTGCCTCGGGTCGCCTCAGATACCGCGCCACGGCGCCTGCGGGATAGTCGGTCCCGCCTCCGGTGTCACGGCGAGGTCGGGCCTTGACGGCGGCCATGGGAATCTCCCCGTAGGCGGCCACTGAAAGTCCCCGCTGGTGGCCATCGGATCTCCCCATGGGTGGCCATGGATCTCCCGACGGTTTCGTCCTGACCGGCCTGCAACGTCCGGCGCCTTGACGACTCGAGGCAGCCTGGAGGGCGGGCTTGAAGACTCCGGAGGAAGTGATGGAGATCCTGGAAGCGTTTGACCTGGCGGGCTCGCTGCGCGGTGCGGCCGAGCTGGTGGGTTGCGATCACAAGACGGTCGCGCACTGGGTGCGCGCTCGTGATGAGGCCGGCGGCGGGCTGCCGCTGTCGGTGCGTTCGCGTCCGCGCGTGGATGCGTTCGCGGAAAAGATCGAGGAGTGGGTGGCGCGGTCGCGCGGCAAGATCCGCGCCGACGCCGCGCATCAGAAGCTGCTGGCGATGGGCTACATGGGCTCGGAACGCACGACGCGTCGAGCGATCGCCGATGCCAAGCGGCGCTGGCGGGCCGAGCACGGCCGCCGCACCCGGCCCTGGATCCCCGAGCCGGGGCTGTGGATGCAGTGGGACTACGGCGACGGACCCGACGTCGCCGGCCGGCGCACCGTGCTCTTCTGCGCGTGGCTGGCGTGGTCGCGGTTCCGGGTGGTGCTGCCGCTCTGGGACAAGACGACGTCGTCGGTGGTGATGGCGCTCGATCGGGCGCTGCGGCGTTTCGGTGGCGCACCGACCTATGCGCTGACCGACAACGAGAAGACGGTGTCGGTCGATCACGTAGCGGGGATCGCGGTCCGCAACCCGCGGATCGTGTCGGTCGCGCGCCACTACGGGCTGTCGGTCGAGACCTGTGTCCCGGCCGACCCGCAGAGCAAGGGCGGCTCGGAGGCGACGGTCCGGATCGCGAAGGCTGACCTGGTCCCGACCGAGCACAACCTGCGCGGCGAATACGAGGACTTCGCGCAGCTCGAGCAGGCGTGCCTGGAGTTCTGCGACCGCGTCAACGCGCGCGAGCACCGCATCACGCGCCGGGCGCCAGCGGTGATGCTCGTCGAGGAGCGCCACCGGCTGCACCGACTCCCGACGGTGCCGCACACGGTCTGCTTCGGCCACACGCGCAAGGTGTCCTGGCAGTCGACGATCAGTGTCGGCGGCGCGATCTACTCGGTCCCGTCGACGCTGATCGACGAGCGTGTCTGGGCGCGCGCCGACGGCTCAGAGCTCGTCGTCGTCCACGCCGACGGCCCGGACGGGCCGCACGAGGTCGCCCGCCACCAGCTGACCACGCCCGGCCGGCCGAGCATCCGCGACGAGCACTACCCGCCGCGGCCGGCCGGCGCGCTGGAGCGCAAGCCGCGGGCGCGCAGCAGCGACGAGCGGGCGTTCCTTGAGATCGGCGCCGGCGCGGAGCGCTGGCTGATCGCCGCGGCGGCGGCCGGCACGACGAAGCTGCGCCGCAAGGTCGCCGAGGCGACTGCGCTCGCCAAGCTCCACGGCCCCGAGCTCGTCGACGAGGCGCTGGCCGTTGCCGCCGACGCGGGGCGCTTCGGCGACGGTGACCTGGCAGCCATCCTCGCGCACCACCGCTCTGGGAACGTGATCGCGTTTCCCGCGCGCGCGAGCGAGCAGCAGTCGCTGCAGCGTTCGACGCGGTCCTGGGAGGGCTTCGGCGCATGACCGTCACGACCCCTGCGGCGCCGCCGCTGCCCGTCGAGCTCGACACGCTGCTGCGGCGGCTGCGGATGCCCTATGTCCGCAAGGCCGCGCCGGAGGTGATCGCGACCGCCACCAGCCAGCGCTGGGAGCCCGCCGAGGTCCTACGGGTGCTGCTCGCCGAGGAGGCCGCCGGCCGCGACCAGGCCACGATCCGGATGCGCCGGCGCGCGTCCGGGCTCCCAGCTGGCAAGACCTTCGACGCCTGGGACCCCGACGCCTCACCGATCCCGAAGGCGACCCAGCAGGCGCTGCGCACGCTCGAATGGATCGACCGCGCCGAGAACCTCTGCGTCTGCGGACCCTCGGGGACCGGCAAGAGCCACCTCGCCGAGGCGCTCGGGCATCTCGCGATCGACCGCGGCAAGACCGTCGCCTCGCACACGCTCGAGAGCCTGGCCGTGCTGCTGCGCCGCCACCGCGCCGATGACAGCGTCGCCAAGGCGATCGGCAGCTCGATCCGCGCCGATCTGATCGTGATCGACGACATCGGCATGCTCCCGGTCGCGCCCGACGCCGCCGAAGCGCTGTTCCGCGTCATCGACGCCGCCTACGAGAAACGCTCGATCGCGCTCACCAGCAACATCCACCCGGCCGGCTTTGACGAACTGATGCCCAAGACGCTCGCCGCCGCGACCGTCGACCGCCTCCTGCACCACGCCCACGTCCTGCTCACTGACGGCACCGACAGCTACCGGCTCGCGCAGGCGACCGCCGGCAAGGGGGTGACGCCCTCACCTGACCGCGCAGCGACCAGATCGCCGCTCCGCCTCGCCCTACGGGCTCGGCTCCGCGACGACCTGGTCGCTACCCCGAAGCGGGGAGAACCGATGGCCACCAGCGGGGAGAAAACATGTCCGCCAGTGGGGAGGTTCGATGGCCGCCACTGGGGAGAAACCTATGGCCGTTGACAGGCCTAGCAGGCGCCCGGCTCTCCGCCGATTGCATGGCCTGGACCGGCCGGGGAGGTCGTACGGGCGCCATGCTTCATACGAACCGGCTCGCCCGTAGGTGCGCGACCAACCCCTCCTACAACCCGGCGCGTCGTCGCCTATTGTCGTGCGAACAACGACCTTTAGGTGGATCGCCTGTGTACCTAAGTCAGCTCACCGTGCGTGGCTTTCGCGCGGCCGGAGAAGAAGCGATCGACATCTCGATTCCGGGTCGCTTCTTGCGTCTTGATTGGTGCCAACAGTGCAGGGAAAACGACCGTCTGCGATGCCGCGATGTTGGCTCACACTTTGGTCTTTCCCCGGCCGCCGAGACTGAACGCAGCAGGTCTCGGTGACCGTCCTCGAACGATCGAAGTCCGGTACAGCTTCGAGGACGAATCGCGTGTGGAGGGGCCTCTAGGGCGGATGCTTCAAGCTCAGTCAGGGCACGAAGCGCCGGGGAGTCTTGCCGGCGAGTGGCAGCGAGACCTTGACCGCAGCCTAGGGAGTATTAGGGCCGCCCGTCCGACAAGACAGGACCTCCTCCAGCACCTCCGCTTCGTGTATCTGCCGGCGTGGCGTAATCCAGTCGACGAGTTGCGCGGCGAGAGGCGCGCGTATTGGTTGAACTGTTGCGCGCACACCAGCAGCGCATCGACGGCACCCGGAACCTTCGCAATCTCAGAGGAAAGGCGTCGGGACTTCTCGAGGCTCTTGCAGCGGATAACCTCATCGAGGCTGTCGAAGAGCGAATTCGGGCGCATCTCCGCGCTTTCTTCGGGTGTCAGCCGGCAATGGCCCTACGTTCGCGGCCAGGTCGTGGACGACGCCTACCTCGCCCGCGTCTTTGAGCTCATGCTCGCGGCGCTTGAAGGGCGGGTCAATTCGCGACCGCTCGAGGTGTCCGGGCTCGGCTACGTCAACCTGCTGCATATCGCGGTCACGCTCGCGGCTATTCCCGACGCGGCGGCTATCGAAGCCTCAGCGAGAGCGGAACCGGTGCAGAACCTGATGACCTTGCGTCGGATGAATCGGCCGAGGTGGACGTGGCGCTCGACAGGCTTGAAGCGACCGCTCGTGACGCAGAGGCGGAAGAAGACTCGTTCTTTCCGGTCGCGCCGTTTCATGCGACGGTCGTGATCGAGGAGCCGGAAGCTCACCTGCACCCGCAACCTTCCAGCACTCACTCGTTCGTTATCTACGGCGGATCACGCTGGCGCGTCCGGAGTTGCAGACAATCCTGTCCTCTCACGCACCCGACATCATCACGGCGTGCGACCCGAGCGACGTCGTGGTCCTGCGCCGAGCGCAGGGGGGTCAACAGTATCCCGGGCCATCGGTCGGATTCCGCTCGCGGATCGCGAGGTGTTGCGGAAAACGCGGCTGCATTTCGATTCGACGCGGTCGGCGGCACTCTTCGCGGATCGACTACGCTCGTCGAGGGCGTAACGGACGCAGCGCTGTTGCGCGAGTTCGGGTGGGTGTGGGCAGGGAGCGACGCTGGCAAGACCGCGTTTATCGATGCTCTGAGCATCGTCGCGATTGGCACGCGCATCGGGTCGTGGCCCGTGCGACTTCTTGCCACCCAGGGCCATGAGCTCTGCGCGAAGCTGGGCATCCTCCGACAGTGACGTCGACTTCGATGCCAGCCCGACACGTCCGAGTTGGCTTGATGCACATGACGACGCGGTCGTCCGAGTTTTTCACAGCCATCCCACACTTGAACCGTCCGTCACGGAAGGTAACGAAGCGCTGATCTCATCGGTGCTAGCGGCGATGGATCTCCAGCTCCCAGGCCCGATGAACCAGGTGAACGTCCACGCGCTATTCAGAGGTCGTCGAGCAGCTACGAACGAGCGTCCTGCGATTCCAGCTTGGCGGGTGCCGCTCGCAAGGGCGAGTTTGCGCTGAACCTAGCGAGCGGGATCCGCCAGGCGCGAGAAGCGAATACTGTTGTCGCGCTGCCTGGACACATCCGCGACCTGCTCGAGTTTCTGTTCGAGGGATCACGCGACGCGGAGGTTGAGGGACCCGCGGCACCAGAGCAGCGATCTGACGACGTTGCCGGCGACGCTCCCGAGGTCGGCTAGGCCGATACGTGGAGTCGGACTCTGACACCCGACCAGATTCGTGCGATCGCAAGCACGGCGCCCGCCTGTTCCTCGAGGCGGCCCCAGGGTCCGGGAAGACAACGGTCGCCCATCGGTTTGCGGTTCAGCGGTTCGGCCGGCGTCGGGCGTCCGATCCGCGCGGTGTTGTCGCGTGAGCTTCACGCGCGCCGCGACCTGGGAGTTGCGGACCCGGATCCAACGACACTGGAGCATGAACGCGATACGCACTCCGCATCACGTCGTCCACTCTGGACACCTTGATCGCGGACTTGCTCCATGCGCTGCTGCGCCAGGGGCTCGTCAGATGGCCGGGTGCACATGACACGCTCGACGTGAGGGACACTTGGAAGGCCCTCGTCGACTCGAGTTACTCGGATCGAGTCGTGGTGCTTCGGCTACTTGGAGGGAACGTCACGATCATGCCGGGCGTGGCGGATCGCCGTGCCCAGCGACCTAGTACTCAGCAAGTCGCGCGGAAGCTTCGCGAGGGTGTATGTACTCATGAGGATGTACGCCAGGTCCTCTGGCTTGCGCTGCAACGCGAGGATGTGTGCGTCGCGCTACGAGAGCGCCTTGCGAGAACGATCCGCGGGCTCATCGTCGACGAGGTGTTCGACGGCAACGAGCTCGATCTTGCGGTGGTGGAATTCGCGGCAGTCTCGGGGGTCGAAGTGACCATCATCGGCGATCCGTGGCAAGCGCTGTATCGGTTCCGGGGCGCGCGTCCCGACCTCGTGCCGGCATTGGTGGAGAGCTCGTCGATGACCACGCTTCCGCTTCTGCAATCGTTTCGTTGGCGGTCCGAGCAACAGGCTGATCTGGCACGGAGGCTTCGCGCTGGAGAGTCGACGGTTCTTCCGCGAGGCGATGCCGCTGACTCACTTGACGTCGTACTTGCGTCTGAGTGGGCGCACCTCTGGGAACTGAACGCGTCGGTGCTTCCACTCGCCTTCGGCTCCGCCAAGGGAAACATCCCGGAGGCCGGCGCAACGATGCTCCTGGATTACGCAACTCGTCAGCTACTCGGGCTCGCTGCTACTTACGCGGACGACGCGCTGGCGACATTGAGAATCGCTGATCCGACCGCAATTGATCGGCTCGACCGCGGATGGCCTGAAGTCATCGATCATCTGCGTCGTCCAGGCCGCCCGGGTCTGAACCAGGCATATAACGCGCTTGTCGCCTTGGTCGCGACCGAAACAGACGTCACTTTCCCGGCTGTTCGCGGGAACTACACCCGCCGTCTTGGGTGGCTTCGCGATCGCGTCGTCCTGCCCGCCAACCTCATTCCGGGCCTGACGGTCCATCAGGCCAAGGGTCGGGAATGGGGAGTGTCGGCGTTGCGTTTAAAGGGGTGCACCACGCGCAACTGCTAGCAGGGCTTTCGGTTACAGAGGCCGTGCATCGCCAGATCTACGTGGCCTGCACGCGCGAAGGATCGAACGCTTGCACTTTAGGTCCGCTGCATCGACGCCTCGCCTTCGCCGAATTGCAGCGCTGCGCCCGACCTTGCGGACGCAAGGCGGGCCGCACCGCCCGCACTCTGCTCCACAGCCGTCGAGCCGCGGTGGATCTTCCGCTGAGTGCCGCTTTGCGCGACGAGCAGCGCCGCACTCGCGGTCGCTCAGAGCCGCAGCGATGCGCTGACGGGGATCATCGGCGCGCGCCGAGCGTGGACGGTCTCGATGATCTCACCGCTGTCGATGCCTTGGAGGTAGACGGAGGTGATGCCGAGGTTGCTGTGTCCGAGTTGGCGCTGGATAACGATCAGGGGTACGCCTTCGCGCGCCATCTCGACAGCGTGGGCGTGGCGAAGCTGATGCGGCGCGAAACGGCGTCGGACTCCTGCCGCGGCGGCGGTGCGCCGCAGCTCGGCGCGAGCCGCAGCGGGCGACCAGCGGCGACCGCACGTCGTGCCGTTGATGACGCACAGCAGCGGACCGACCGGGAGCTCGCGGCGCATCTCAACCCACGGCTGGAGTTGCTCCCAGCCCCAGGAGTCCATGCCGACCTCGCGACGGCGCCCGCCCTTGCCACGCCGGACGAGAAGTGAGCCGCGACGATGATCGAGATCGCCCTCGGCAAGCGCGAGGGCTTCCTGGATCCGCAGTCCGGCGCGCCACGTGATCACGATCAGCCCGCGTAGGCGCCGGCCGTGCGCTCCGTCGCCGGCGGTACGCATGACGGCGACGATTTCCTCGACCTTCGGCGGATCGGCCGGGTAGCGCAGGCCTTTGTTGCCCGGCGCGTGGCCGGCGTGGAAGCCCGGTAGCGTCGCCGGCGATCGGCGTCGACCGGCACGATCGAGCAGCAGCTCAGACATGACCCCTCCTCGGGTTCGCTGAACGAACTCCGACTATCGGCGCCACTCGATACGGCGCAGCTCTCACTCGGACCGATGGCTATCGCTTTCGAGCCCGAGCAACGGCGAGAACCGATCCGAGATCAGTGTCGCAGCTGCCTCGAAGGAGTAGCACCGCCGAGCAGCCGCTGACCCCGCTGGAAGGGCTCGCCGGCCGACCCCGCGGCGTGACCGGTGTGGATAGACACGGACCACGGCTGTGGTTCGGTCCGGATGCTGGTTGCCTGCCGCACGCGTAGCGTCGAGCGTGTCGAAAAGCGACTTCAGAGGAGGCGGTCATGGCTTCCATTGCAGCACCACCGCGTCCGACTCGAATCAGCGCCGCGGCGACGCCCTCGCCGGCCGTTCATCCTGCTAGTGCGCGCCGGCACCTGGCGTGGCTGCTCGGCGGCATGGCCGTCGCGTTCCTTGTGCCGTTCGTGGTCGCCGACAAACTCGGTCTCCAGCGCGACATCTACCCATCGTCTACGTGGCGGCCGTCTCGGGCTGTTTGTCGCCTGGGCGCGGGACACCGGCCAGTCGCTACGCGAGATGTTCACCCGCCGCTGGCGGCTCGCCATCGGCCTGGGCTCGTCTTTGCGGGGTCAGCGCCGTCATCGCAACCCGTGCCGAGGGCGGATCGGGCCACCCCGGCGGCGTTGAGTTCATCGGCGCGCTCTTCTGGCGCGGCATCGTCTACGGCGCCGCCGACGGCTCTGCTGTTGGCGTTCCCCATCCTGCTTGTCTTCGCCGCGCTCGACAACAGCCGGCTGCGCCGGCGCGTCGGGGGCTCGTCGCGTCGGCGCCATCGCGATGGTTGCGTCGCTGGCGATGACCGCGGTCTACCACGCGGGCTACAGCGACTTCCGCTCCGACAAGCTGCGCAAGCCCGTCACCGGCGACCTGGTCTGGAGCGTGCCCACCCTCGCGACGTTGAACCCGGTCGGCGCGCCGATCGCGCACGTCGGCCTGCATACCACCGCCGTCGTGCACAACTACGACACCGACCTGTTCCTGCCGCCGCACTGAGAGGAGATGCCAATTGAGGCCCCGCCGGGCCCGTTCCGTGGATCGGCCGACCAGGAGCCCGACGATGACGCCGACCGTGATGACACCGACCATGAGGGCACCCACGACGCCACCTCCCCAGGTCGGCCGTTGAAACAGTGATCCACAGGATCCCCCGAGCCGGCCGTCGGATCAAGGCCCAAGGAGGACGATCGACCATCAATCCGCTACAGAACGCCCGGGGAAATCGGGCGCGAACGTGTGACCCGTCGGTTCGTGGAACAATTTCGCGAGGGGTGAGGGGATCATCGACGTGAGTGTGTTGGCAACGCTGTTGCCGTTGCTGGCGTTCGTGGCGCTCACCGCCCTCAACGCGTTCTTCGTCGCGGCCGAGTTCTCTCTGGTCACCGTCGACCGGGCCGCGGTGGACCAGCAGGTGGCCAGCGGTGACGAGACCGCCCGCACCGTGCGCACCGCCCTGCGTGGTCTGTCCTTCCAGCTCTCCGGGGCCCAGCTGGGCATCACGATCAGCGCCCTGCTGACCGGATACCTGGCCGAGCCGGCTCTGGCCTGCCTGATCCGGCCCGCTCTGGGCTTCCTCGGCGGCGCCCGGGCCGGCGTCGCGCACGCCCTGGCTCTGGTCATCGCGACCCTCTTCTCGATGCTGTTCGGCGAGCTGGTACCGAAGAACGCGGCCATCGCCCGGCCACTGAGTACGGCCCGCTTCACCGCCCGACCGATGGTGATGTTCTCGGCGCTGTTCAGCTGGCTGATCCGTCTGCTCAACGGGACGGCGAATTCGGTGGTCCGCGGGCTCGGGGTGGAGCCGCAACAGGAGCTGGCCAGTGCCCGGTCACCCGAGGAGCTCGGCCTGCTGGCGGCCTACTCGGCCAAGGCCGGCACGGTGCCTGAGGAGACCGCGCTGCTGCTGCGCCGCACGATCCGGTTCGGTGAGAAGCGCGCGGCCGAGGCGATGACCCCGCGGGTGGACGTGGTCGGCGTAGCCGGCTGTCGACTCGGTGCAGGCGGTGCTCGAGAAGATCACGGCGACCGGCAACAGCCGCTTCCCGGTCTACCAGGAGAGCCTGGACGAGATCGTCGGCGTGCGTGACGCTGAACGACCTGCTCGGGGTCCGCCGGCCGAGCGGGGCGACACGCCGGTGCGACTGGTCGCCCGCGAGCCGGTGCTCGTCCCCGAGTCACTGGACCTCGACGGCGTGCTGGCCGCACTGCAGGCGGCCGGTCAGGACCTGGCCATCGTCGTGGACGAGTACGGCGGCACGGATGGTGTGGTCACCATCGAGGACCTGGTCGAGGAGCTGGTCGGCGAGATCGCCGACGAGCACGACGCGGTCGAACCGAGCCTGGTCGACGTGACCCTGCCGGCGCACGACGGCGCACCAGGACGGTCACGGCGTGGTGACGGCGCCTCGCGAGGAGCACAGCTGGCTGGTCGACGGTGTCCTGCGCAGCGACGAGCTGGCCGACCTGACCGGCTTCCGGCTGCCCGAAGGACCGTACGAGACCCTGGCCGGCTTCCTGATGGCCCGGCTGGGTCACATTCCGGTGCCCAGCGAGTTCGTCCGCGAGGGCGGCTGGGAGTTCACCGTGCTCGAGGTCGACCGGCACCGCGTCGAACAGGTGCGGGTGCAGGCACCGCGGGAGGCGGAGCATGGGTAGCCTGCTCCTGGCCGTGGTCCTGTTGCTCGGCAACGCCTTCTTCGTCGGTGGTGAGTTCTCGCTGATCGCGTCGCGCCGGACGGTTGTCGAGCCGCTCGCCGCGACCAGCCGCCGGGCCCGGGCGGCGCTGCGGGCGATGAGCCAGATCCCGCTGATGATCGCCGGCGCGCAGCTGGGATCACGATCTGCTCGCTCGGCCTGGGAGCGCTGGCCGAGCCGGCCCTGGCGCACCTGCTCGAGGCGCCGTTCGCCGCGGTGGGCCTGCCGGCCTCGGCGGTTGACCCGGTGGCGTTCGTGCTGGCCCTGGCCATCGTGGTGTTCCTGCATACGGTGATCGGCGAGATGGTGCCGAAGAACATCGCGCTGGCCGGCCCGGAGGCGGTCGTGCTCTGGTTGGGGCCGCCGATGCTGTGGTTCAGCCTGGCCACCAAGCCGCTCCTGACCGCGGTGACCTGGGCGTCGCGCATGGTGCTCAGACTCTGGCAGATCGAGGCGACCGACTCGGTGAAGACCGTCTACACGATTGAGGAGCTGGCCAACCTGGCCACGCAGTCACGCATGGAGGGGCTGCTCGACCCGGAGGAGCATGCCCGGATCAGCGGCGCGCTCGCCCTGCAGAGCCGGCGCGCGCCGGGACGCGATGCGGCCGTGGGCCGAGGTCACTACCGTGCAGGACGACGTGACACCGGACGCGTTGGAGGCTCTGGCCACCGGTACCGGCCGGTCCCGGTTCCCGGTACTGCAGCGGGGCAATCGCCGGGTGATCGGATTCGTGCACGTCAAGGACGTGATCGGGGTGACCGGGGAGGCCCGGCGGCGCCCCGTCACGGCGTCCGTGGTCCGCCCGCTCGGGGTGGTGACCCCCGATCGGGTACTCGCCGACCTGCTGCTCGCGATGCGCCGCGACCGGCGGCACATCGTGCTGGTCAGTGACGGTCGGGCACCGCTGGGCGTGTTGACCCTGCACGACGTGCTGGCCGTGGTGCAGACCCTGCCGACATAGCCGTACGGCCATGCCTCACTACTTTCCGCTAGAACTAACCTACCGGCTGTCCGTTCTTTGACCTGCGAAAACTTAATCACGTCGATCACACGGCCGAGTGTCTTGCTCGCCCGACAAGTCACCCCTAAGGTTGTGGATCGTCCGGCTGACGCTTTGGTCGACCCCCGACCGCGGCCGGACGCCGCCTAATCGCGGCCGCCGCGACCACACGGAGTCGTTGCGACGGATCCGCGAGCCGGGGAACCGAACAGGCACCATCGGGGTGAATCCGCGAGCAGGCCCGTCGCGGTAGGGCGCATGCTTCCCGCCCGAACCCGTCAGCTAACCCGGTCGGCGGAGGTGGAAGAAGGAGTCGAGCACCGGTGGACCCCACGCGAGTGCACAGACCTTTCAGCACCCCCCTGCGGGTGCTCATCGCCAGCGCTGTTGGCGTCCTCATGCTGCTCGCGCTGCCCGCGAATGTGGCGCACGCCGGGCCGACGGTGGCCCAGATCGAGGCGCAGATCGCTCAGGTCTGGAATCAGGCCGAGCCGATGATCGAGGAGTACAACAGCATCCACGACCAGTACGTGAAGAACAAGGCGCAGCAGGCGGCCCTCGAGAAGAAGATCGAGCCACTGCGCGTCCAGGTCGAACTGGGCCAGTCCAAGGTGGGCTACCTGGCCGCCCAGGTCTACAAGGGCCAGGGGCCCGACACGTTCAACGCGCTCATGTCGGCCGGATCCCCGTCCGCCCTCGCCGACCAGCTCACGTTCATCGACGTAATGGCCCGCGAGCAGAACCGCCAGGTCTCCGGTGTGGCGGCCGTGAAGGCGCAGTACGACGTGCAGAAGGCGCCGATCGACCAGCTGGTGGCCAAGCTGTCCCAGCAGGACGCCGATCTGGCGAAGAAGAAGAAGGAGATCCAGTCCAAGCTGGATGACCTGCAGAACCTGCGCCGGCAGGCGTACGGCACGACGAACGGCACGGGTGCCTACCGGCCCTGGCCGTGCCCGGCTGAGTACGCCCCGACCAACGGCTACAAGGCCGCACTGTGGGCGTGCAAGCAGGCCGGCGCGCCCTATGTGTGGGCCGCCGCCGGGCCGGACGCGTTCGACTGCTCAGGGCTGACCCTGGCCGCCTGGAGGACGGTGGGTGTCTACATGCCCCACAACGCCCTCTCCCAGCGCCAGTCCATACCAGCCGTCGCCCGTGCCGACCTCCAGGTGGGCGACCTGGTGTTCTACTACAGCGACACCCATCACGTGGCGATCTATGAGGGCGACGACAAGGTGATGCAGGCGCCGGCGGCGGGCGACAACGTCCGCATGTCCGTGCTCGAACAGGTCGGTCCGATCAAGGCGTACGGCCGACCCAAGTAGACCCCGACCCACGCGACGGGCGCCCCTCAACGGCGAGGGGCGCCCGTCGGTGCGTTCGGGGTGGGGCCGGCCGGGCTCAGTGAGCGGACGTGGACGCCGTACGCTGCGACCAGATCCGCAGGATGTCACGGACCGAGATGATGCCCAGTACCTCGCTGCCCTCCAGGACGACAAGGTGGCGGAATCCGCCCCGGACCATCGCCGCGGCCGCCTCCTCGAGTGTCCAGGCCGGTCCGGCGTAGACGACATCCCAGGTCAGATGGGCCGAGGCGCGCTCGGTGTCGGGGTCTCCGCCCTTGCCGACCGCGTTGAGGACATCCCGCTCGGTGATGATGCCGACACCGGCGCCGTCCGGGTCGACGACCACCGCGGAGCCCACCCGGCGGGCGGACATCAGCTGTGCGGTCTGCCGGATCGTGTGATCCGGCCCGACCACCAGGACGGCCTTGCTCATCGCCTCTCGCACCTGCATCGTGCATCACCCCTTCGCAACGCCACGGTACGGACATGGTCCCGACCCGGGCGCAACTCTTCAAATACTGTTCAACTGCGGGCACGACGTGTCCCATTGTTCAGACGTGTCCCGGTCCCGGGTCGGTCCGGCGGGCACCGGCTACGCTGACGCGTACGCGGGGGCGAAAGGGGTTTGAACAGGTGATCGGTCTGGTGCTGGCCGCCGGGGCCGGGCGGCGCCTGCGCCCGTACACCGACCAGCTGCCCAAGGCGCTGGTGCCGGTGGACGGCGATGTCACGATCCTCGACATCGCGCTGCGCAACCTGGCCGCGGTCGGGCTGACCGAGGTCACCGTCGTGGTCGGCTACCGGGCGGAGGCGGTCCGCGACCGGCAGCGGTCGTTCGAGCGCGCCTACGGGTCACGCTGGACCTGGTGCCCAACGACCGGGCCGAGGAGTGGAACAACGCCTACTCGCTCTGGCTGGCCCGGGACCACTTCGCCGACGGCGCGCTGCTGGTCAACGGCGACACCGTGCACCCCGTCAGCGTGGAGAAGACACTGCTGGCCGCCCGCGGACCAGGCGTGCTGCTGGCCGTCGACGCGGTCAAGTCGCTGGCCGACGAGGAGATGAAGGTGGTCTTCGACGACCAGGGCCAGGTCACGCGGATCACCAAGCTGATGGACCCGGCGGACGCGTTCGGCGAGTACATCGGCGCCACGCTGATCGAGCCGGCCGCGGCCCGGCCGCTCACCGACGCGCTCGAGGCGACCTG
Source organism: uncultured Actinomycetota bacterium (assembly GCA_963803345.1). Classification (GTDB taxonomy): domain Bacteria; phylum Actinomycetota; class Actinomycetes; order Mycobacteriales; family Micromonosporaceae; genus CAWDLX01. The sequence goes on along the minus strand of CAWDLX010000012.1, from coordinate 165,285 downwards.
GCGGCGCGACCCGGGCCTGTACTACGAGGACGGCTACCAGGAGCTGGCCGATCGCGGCGGCGAAGTCCGGGTGGCCACGATCGGCGATCTGGAGTGGGTCGAGGTCGACAACCACGCCGACCTGGCCCGGGCTCGGGAGATCGCGTGCCGCTGCTAGCGCGTACGGTCGCCGTCCCGCTCACGATCGACGTGCGGCGGGGCGCGATCGCGAGCCTCGGTGGCATTCTCGCCGACGGGCGGATCTCCGCCGGCGGCGACGTGGCGGTGGTGGTCGGCCCGGGTCAGGGCGAGGGATCGCCGAACTGATCCGGCCCGTCGCTCGGCTCGGCCGACGTGTTCACCGCGGCCGGCGGCACGGTCGACGCGGCGCTGGAGCTGGCGGCGAAGCTCAAGGCCCGCTCGTACGACGCGGTGGTCGGCATCGGCGGCGGCAAGACGATCGACACCGCCAAGTACGCGGCCACCCGGTACGGGATCCCGATGGTCTCGGTCGCCACCAGCCTGGCCAACGACGGCATCGCCTCGCCGACGGCGTCGCTGGACGTTGACGGCGTGCGTGGCTCGTACGGGGTGCACATCCCGATCGCCGTGATCGTGGACCTGGACTTCGTCGAGAACGGTCCGGACGGGCACAACCGGGGCGGCATCGGCGAGATGGTGTCGAACGTCAGCGCGCTGGCCGACTGGGAACTGGCCCACGTGGTACGCGGCGAGCAGGTCGACGGCCTGGCCGTGACGCTGGCCCGGACGGCGGCCGAGGCGGTGCTGAACCACCCGGGCGACATGACCGACGACGGCTTCGTCAGCCACCCTGGCCGAGGCGCTGATCAGCAGCGGCATCGCGATGGCGGTCTGCGGCTCGACCCGCCCGATCAGCGGCGGCTGCCACGAGATCTCGCACGCGATCGACAACCTCTTCCCCGACTGGCCCGGGGCGCACGGCGAGCAGGTCGGCCTCGGCGCGCTGTTCTGCACCTGGCTGCGCGGCGACGTGGGCCGCTTCGCCCAGCTGAGCGCCGTGCTGGCCCGGCACGGTCTGCCCCGCCGTCCCGGCCGACCTCGGGCTGACCGACGACCAGTTGGTGGCGGCGGTGCTGTTCGCGCCGCGCACCCGGCCGGACCGCTACACCATCCTCGAGCACCTCGACCTCGCCGAGAGCCCAGATCCGCGACGGAGCTGGGAGCTACGTCGGTGCAATCGGTCGTCTGAGCTGCGCCACCGTCCATCCGGGCCACCGGCCGGCGGACTTCTACGCGGTCAACCGGGGCGGCGGGCTCTACAGCGAGGTCGTATCGCAACGGCTCGGGCGCGATCTTCGGCGTACGCCGGGCAACCGGGTCGGCCTGCCCCCGACCGCGCTGACCCTGGTCAACCTGGTGCTCGGCCTGGGCGCCTCGGTCGTGGTGGCCGTGCTCGCCCGCTGGCGGCGGCCGGTGACTGCCGGCCTGGGCTGCTCGGGCTGGTCGCGCTGCTGGCCTGGCAGCTGGCGTACGCCTTCGACTGCGCCGACGGCCAGCTGGCCCGGGTGACCGGACGGACCTCGTCGGCCGGCGCCCGGGTCGACGTGCTCTGCGACGTGGCCGCCCAGATCGGCGCTGGTGACCGCGCTGTCGGCGGTCGCGGTGGCCTACCGGCCGGCACCCCGGCCTGGCTGGTGGCGGCGTTCGCCGGCACCTGGATGGTCAACCTGGTCACCTCGGTCATGCAGTCCGGCCCGAACGCGGCCAGCATGGTGCCCTCGCAGCTCACCTCTGGTCCGGATGGTGAAGCTGGTCCGCGACTACGGGGCGGTCGTCCTGGTCGCCGGGCTGGTGCTGACCATCGCCCCACAATGGACAGTCGCCGTGCTGTGGGTGTTCACCGGCCGGTCAACGGACTGTTCCTGCTGGCCAGTATCGCCTTCACCGCCCGCCCCGCGGCTCGACTGAGTCCTTTGTAGGCAGTCACCAGTCCGGTTTGTAGACACGAGCAGCTGGTCCAGGACGATCTCCGGGCCGAATGTGGTCTGGTATCGCCGCCGGGCGGCGGGCGCCATCGCCGGTGCCTCCCGGCCCGGGCCGTGGCAGTCCGGCCACCAGACCGTCCACTGTGGGCGGTACGGTCCAGCCGGCTTCGCCGATCGGTACGGGATGCCGCCCAGGTCGGTGCCGAGCACCGGGCGACCGGCGGCCAGCGCCTCCAGGATCACCGTCGGCAGCACGTCGGCCCAGACCGACGGGAGCGAGCACCACCGACGAGTCCCGCAGGGCCGCCCGTACCCCGGCGCGGTCGGCGGACCGAGGTAGGCCACGTCGGCCCGGCCGGCCGCGACCGCCTCCACCTCGGGACGCAGTGGGCCGTCGCCGGCGATGCGCAGCGTCCCGAAGGCGCCGTCCGGCTGCCGCCGCCAGGCCTCGAGCAGCAGCCGGACCCCCTTCTCCTCGGCCAGCCGGCCGAGCAGGAGGAACCCGTCCCCGAGCGCAGCCGGCGGGCCGGGGTCCGGGGTGGAGTTCGGCTTGACCACGATCCGGTCCCGGTCGACCCCGTACCGGCGCAGGTGGTCGGCGATCGGCGTCGGTCAGCGCGATGAACCGGTCGACCTGGCGCCAGGTGCCCCGGTGCGCGGCCAGTGTGGCGGCCATCACCAGCGCTCTGCGCCCGCGAGCCGCGGTAGCAGGCGTGCACGACCGCCGGGGTGGGCAGACGCCCGGCCGACGCAGTCGGTGCAGACGTGGCCGTCGCGGAAGAAGACCCCGTTGGCGCAGACCTGCCGGTAGTTGTGCACCGTGTGCACCACCGGCACGCCTTGCGGCGTGCGCGGTCCGCACCACCCAGGGCGAGAGCAGCGGGTAGGGGTTGTGCAGATGCAGCACATCCGGGCGGTGTCCGCGGATCAGCGCGCGAAGGTCGCGTTGGGCCTGGCGCCGCGTAGACCGGGAGACCGGGCAGCAGCAGTTTGCGCGCGGTCGGCAGCGAACGCGATCTCGTCGGAGGAGCGCAGGAAGGGCAGCACCTCGACCCCGGCCGCCCCAGCTGGGCGATCTCCTGGTCGACCACGGTGTTCTCGCCCGACGGCTGGGCCGACGAGTACCGGTTGTGGGCGATTACCACCTTCATGCGACGAGCCTCCATCTGGCAATAGACAGGTACCGTGGGCCCGTGCCTGAATTGCCCGAGGTGGAAGCGCTCGCCGCGGACCTGCGTGAGCGTGTCGTCGGTCGCCGGATCGAGCGGGTCGACATTGCCGCCATCAGTGCGATGAAGACCTTCGACCCGCCCCCTCACCGCCCTGCACGGCCAGGAGATCACCGGCGCCGGCCGGTTCGGCAAGTTCCTCGATATCCCGGCAGGCGACCTGCACCTGATCGTGCATCTGGCCCGGGCCGGCTGGCTGCACTACCGCGACGCGATCACCGCCACTCGCTCAGGCCCGGCAAGGGTCCGATCGCCCTGCGGGTACGGCTCGACGACGGCGCCGGCTTCGACCTGACCGAGCAGGGCACCCAGAAGAAGCTGGCCGCCTACCTCGTCCGGAATCCGGCGCTGGTGCCCGGGGTGGCCAAGCTCGGCCCGGACGCGCTGAGCGCCGACGCGGAGACGTTCGCCGCCCGTCTCCGCAGCCGCCGCGGACAGCTCAAGGGCGTCCTGACCGACCAGGAGGTACTGGCGGGCATCGGCAACGCGTACTCGGACGAGATCATCCACCGGGCGCGCCTTTCGCCCTTTCGCCATCACGGACCGGCTGACCGACGAGCAGATGGCTGCCCTCTACGCCGCCACCCAGGAGGAACTCAAGGACGCCGTCGCGCGTTCGGTGGGCCAGCACGCGGCCAGTCTCAAGGGTGAAAAGCGGTCGGGAATGGCGGTTCACGCCCGTACCGGCATGCCCTGCCCGGTCTGCGGGGAGACGATTCGCGAGGTGTCCTTCGCCGACTCGAGCCTGCAGTACTGCCCGCGGTGCCAGACCGGCGGCAAACCGTTGGCCGACCGGCGGATGTCGAAGCTCCTGCGGTGATTCACTACGGTGCGTATCTGCTTCGCGTCCTCGACAGCGTGCCCGGGTGACGTTAGTGTCGGCCGCGCAGCAGGCTACGGAGGGTCATGGCACACTGAATGTGCGACGACCGCGCCGGGCCGGGCTGCGGGTCGTGTGTGATGTGGCGCACGTATCTCCAGCAGGCGAGGTCGGGTGATCTCCGACGTGGCGGGGGAGGGCACACCCCAGGTGACGACGAGTCTCCAACCCAAGGTCGCCCATGCCCCGAGACGGGGACGGCATCGCAGCGCCGTCGGTACGCACGTCGGGCCAGGAGACCCTCACCGTCGAGCCCTCCCGCAACAACGGCGTCCCCCGTTCCTCCTGGTACCGCTCGGTGCGTCGGGTCTCCACCTGGCACCGCAGCTACGCGCTGACGCTGGTGGCGCTCGACCTGCTGGCCACCATCGCCGCATCGGTCACCACCGTCACCCAGTTCACCCAGGCCGACGCCGGCTTCCAGCGTTCGCCCGAGATCTTCGAGCTGGTGGCGTACGTCTTCCTGCCGCTGACCTGGATCATCGTGCTCTGGGGCCACGGCGCGTACGACCGGCGCTACCTCGGTATCGGCACCGATGAGTTCAAGCGGGTGTTCCGCGCCGCATTGACCGTTACGGCGATCGTCTCGTTCCTGGTCTTCTCGACGCAGTTCTCCCCGTCCCGGCTCTCGGTCGGCAGCACTCTGCTCGTCAGCCTCGTCTATCTGCTGCTGGGGCGCTCGCTGGCCCGCCGGGTGCTGATCCTGGCCCGGGGCCGGGGCCGTGGGGTGCACCGGGTCCTCCTGATCGGCTCGTACAACGAGTCCCATGAGGTCTTCACCGCGGTCAGTCGGGTGCCCGGGGCCGGCCTGGTGCCGGTGGGCATCCTGCTCACCGAGGGGTACGCGGCGGGGCGGGGTACGACCTCACCGGTACCGGTGTTCTCCGGCCGGGAGGCGCTCGGTCTGGTCCGCGAACTCGGGGCCGACATGATCGCCGTGTGCGGATCGGCCAGTGCCGAGCCGGGCGAACTGCGCCGGTTGGCCTGGCAGATCGAGGGCAGCGGCATCGACCTGGTGGTCGCGCCGCAGCTGACCGACATCGCCGGACCGCGGGTGCACATCCGTCCGGTCGAGGGACTGCCGCTGCTGCACGTCGAGGAGCCGAAGGTCTCCGGGGTCGGGTGGCTGTTCAAGAACCTGCTCGACCGGTTCGTCGCGCTGATCCTGCTCCTTGTGCTGCTGCCCCTGTTCGTCGCGGTCGGGGTGGCCGTCCGGGCCGCCGACCGCGGGCCGGCGTTCTTCCGGCAGGCGCGGGTCGGGCGGGAGGGGCAGACGTTCAACGTGTGGAAGTTCCGCACGATGTACATCGACGCCGAGGAGCGCCTGGCGCACCTCGTGGACCAGAACGAGAGCAACGGGCTGCTCTTCAAGATCCGCGACGATCCCCGGATCACGCCGATCGGGCGGTTCCTGCGGCGCACCTCGATTGATGAACTACCCCAGTTGATCAACGTTTTGCTGGGCGAGATGTCGCTGGTGGGGCCGCGCCCCCTGCCGGCCGACGACGGCGACTTCCTGGGCGACGTGCGCCGCCGCCTGCTGGTGCGCCCGGGCATGACGGGTCTGTGGCAGGTGTCCGGCCGGTCCGAGCTGTCCTGGGACGATGCCGTGCGGCTCGACCTGTATTACGTGGACAACTGGTCACTCGCGTTCGATCTGGTCATCATGTGGCGCACGGTGGCCGTGGTGTTCGCCCGCAAGGGCGCCTACTGACCTCCGGCACGCTCCGGTCGTGTGCGTGGCGGATCAGGCCAGGGTGGACGGTGGAGCCGGCCGCGGCTGACCCCAGACCATCTCGTCCTCGGTGAGCCAGGTCAGGCGCTCGTCCTCGGCGTCGTCCGGGTCGGCGGACCCTCGGCCGATCAGCCCGGAGCGGCGCGCCTCCTCCTCCTCGACCGGCGCACTCTGGCCCGCGCGGGGGTCGGGCCCGCGCCGGGCGCCGGCCTCGTCGTCGGGCCGATCCCCTGTCGGCTGGTCCTTTCCCAGCACGCCCTGCACCCCACGTTCGCCGAACGTGGCACCGAGGCTCTTCCCGGGGGCGGCCGGACCCCTGGAGGCGCTTGGCAGCCCACCCAGCGTCGCCCCGGTCACGCCCATCAGGGTCGCCGCGCCGGCCCCGGCGACCAGCGGTCCACCGTCGGCGGTGTTGTTGAGCTCGGGCGGCGCCGAGATCTGGGACGGGCCGACGGCCAACGTCCTTGTCGGTGCCGCGCCCACCGGGTCGGCACCCGGGACCTTCGCCCCGACGTGTCCCCGGGCCGTGCCCGTGCCCGCCCGCGCCGCCAGGATGGCGCCCACCGCCGCGCCGACCGCGGCACCGGTCATGGTGCCGGGCAGCCCCGACGGCTCGCTGGCGATCGAGGTCGGCCAGGTGCGCTGGGTCGTCACGTCGTAGGCGGCGGCGAGTGTGCTGACCACCTGCACCATGCGCTGCTGCGCACGGTCGGCCTCGTCGTTGTCCTGCTTGAGTCCGAACAGGCCGGCGCCGGCGGCGATGAGCGGGTTGCCGGTCAGCGCACCGGTCGCCGCCAGCTGGATCGCATGGTGGTGACCCTCGTAGTTGGCCGGGTTGTCGGCCTGTGCGTCGCGGATCGCGTTGACCATCGGGATGGCCAGGTCATCGAGCCCGTCGCCGATCGCCTTCGCGTCCTGGGTCAGCATGACGCTGAAGGCGGTCACGGTACCGATCCGGTCGGCGTACTCCGCGCCGGCCGAACCCTGCCACGTCGACATGAGCTGCTCCATGTCACGGGTCAGGTCCTGGCTCAGGTTGGTGAGGTCACTCTCCACCCGGGCCCACAGGGACGACGCGAGCGACACGCTTCCGGCGTCGACCGGGGTGACGAAGCTGAACAGGTCGCGGTGGCTGTAGTGCCGGTACCGCGAGACGTAGTCATGCACGTCCGACATCAGGGCTCCCCAGCACCGCGGTGATCGGATTGAGCAGGTTCCTCAGGTCGTCCAGCCTGGCCCTCTGGGCGGCTTCGTTGCCCGTGTAGTTGGCGATGATCTCGGCGGTGGAGTTCTGCGCCGCGACGACGGCCCGCCGTAGCCGGGCGACCCGCTCGACATGCTCACCATGCAGTCGCCGGTACCAGCTGTCGGCCCGGCGGGCCTCGGTGAAGGTGCCGAAGCTGGGCGGGTTGTGGGCGATGTCGAGCAGATGCCGCTCCACCGTGTCGAGCTGGGCGAGCCGTCCGGTCAGGTTGCTGTGAAACGTCTTCAGGGCGTCGATATCGATCGTGACCAGTTCGCCCATCCGCAGCCTCCCCGTGCCCAACTGTGGCCTGGCTGTCAGGCTAATCGATGAAGCCACACGCCGCCGTCCCCCGTCAGGTCGCTGCCGGGTCGGGTGCGGAGGGCGCGGTGGCGATCCGCTCGACCGGGAGCAGCGCCTTGTTGTAGTCGAGGGTTACGCCGGTGGGCAGCAGGTCGAGCATGTCGATCGGTACATGCAGCGGTGTCACGCCCTGGTAACCAAGCGCCTCCACCGCGTCGACCGGGCGGTTCTGTGCCGACCGGGCCAACGGGTACTTGATGCCGTCGTCGGTGACCAGGTACACCGTGCTGCCGACCGTCGAGGCGCCGAGCGAGCCCGCCGGCGCGACCAGCACCCCCCGACCGCCCGGGATCACGATCTGGTCGACCGCGCTCACGACGGCCTGCCCGGCCTGGGGTATCCGGGTCGCCGCGTCGGCCAGGGCGGCCGGCAGCGCACCGCTGAACATGTCGATGCGGACCGAGACGGCGCCGCCCTTCTCGTCGTACCGGGCGCACAGTGTCCGAGGTGGACGGTTGGGGTCGTTGAGAAGCGTCGGTTTCTCCAGCGGGTACCCGACCGGCTCGTAGTACGCCCCGTCCCTGGCCAGGTACCTGCCGGCCTCGTTGACGGTGATGGTGGTGGCAGTCACCGTCTCGTGGGTGTCCCGGCTCAGGGCGGCCAGTCGGACGAGGGCGAACGGCTCACCGATGCGGACCATGTCGGTGCGCCGCATCAGGTAGTACTGGTTGTCGTCGCGGAATACCTGCCCCACCACTGCCGACCGGCCGCCCGGGCTGGGATCGGCCGGCTGGCCCGCGTCGGGTACCCGAAGCTCCATCGGGGCCAGGGACGGGATCGAGTTGAGCAACTGGGTGGTGACCGCGACCGGACCGGCGTTGAAGTTGAGGGCCAGCTCGAATGCCCGGTCGCCGATGAGCAGCTTGCGTCCGTCATAGAGGAGGTAGGTCTGCCCGCCCGTGGCGACCAGCAGCCCCTGCTTTCTGGACGGCGTGATCGCGCCGGCCATGTCGATGCCGATCACGGCCCGGGCGACCGGGACGGAGTCGGGTCTGGCCGCGGGCAGATCGCAGACGCTCCACGGTGGACCCAGCAGCGCGTCGGGCGTCGGGACGGCGTCGGGCGCGTTGGGGATACCCAGCTCAGGACCGCGGGGGATGTCCCGCAGGGCGGAATGCGACATCGTGCGCTGGGCCGAGGTGGAGCCGTCGACGATGAGCTTGGCCGAGGCGTAGTTGGCCACCGGGTAGAGCATGTTCTCGTTGCGGCCCAGCGGGTCGTAGACGAACTTGGCGCCGGTCTCCTTCTCGACCACCAGGGTCCTGGGTCCCAGCGATCCGCCGCCGCCGCTGATCGCGCCGATCACCCCGATGACGGCCAGTACGATGACGCCCACCATGGCACTGGCGAACAGGGCCTGCCCGAGCCGTCGCATCGGCAGGTCGTTGGTCTCCGGCTCACCGCTGAGCATCGCCGAGACGAGGCGGCGGGTGACGAACCGGTGGGCCTGCACCTGTTCGCGGCGTGTGTTCACGGCGGCGTCCTCCCCCGTGCGTCGATGCTGCCGTTACGAGGTGACCGTACCGATCCAGGAGAAGAGCCCGCCGACCCACAGGGCGAGTGGTACCACCGCGACGATCAGGATGACCTCCACGATGTCCAGTACCCGGGGCCAGACCGGCGAGATGCGCTTGCCGGCGATCGAGAACCCGTAGACCAGGCTGGCCAGCGCGACCAGCGCGAGTCCGCCGAGGACCGCGGTCAGCCGGACCAGTGGCGCCGCCGCCACGAACGCTGTCGCGGCGGCCAGCCCGAGGCCGGCGGCGCCCGCGATCAGCAGGGTCAGCCGCTGTGCCCGGCCCGGCAACGGTCGGGCCCGCAACATGAGGCAGAACGCCAGCACCGCGCAGAGGATCGCGCCGGGCAGCCCGCCCACCAACGCGACCACGAGCATGGCCCCGCCCACCGTCACCGCGACCGTGCCGAGCATCCCGGTGAGGAACTCCGCCGCCCGGTCGGCCCGGGCGAGCACGTCCGGACCGTCCACCGACTCGCGGTCGTTGCGGACATCGTCCGGGCCGGTCGGGATCGATGGCACCCGCATGCCGGAGAACCGGTACGCGAGCATCGGCAGCATCGGGATGGTCGCGAATGCGAGCGTACCGATGACCGCCGCCGCGCCGGCCGGCGTGGCCCCGATCGTGATCGACGCGATGGCACCGACCGCCAGGGCGGCACCGGCGATACTCGCGCTGACGAAGACCGGTTTGGCGGTACCGACACTGACCGTGGCCACCGCCGCGAACACCACGATCACGGTGGCGGCGAGCAGCACGTTCGGCGCGGCGAGGCGGGCCAGCGGGACATCGCCGCCGAGCAACAGTCCGCCGACCCCGCCGTAGGCGAGTGAGACAACGCCGAGCAGTGCGCCGGCCCGGCCGTCGCCGCCGGCGCGGGAGGTAAGGGCCGCCGTGACGAGCAGGACCATCCCGACAACCAGGGTGACGATGCCCGCGATCGTCCGCGGCGAGCCGATGAACAGTGCGGCCGCGGCTCCGCTGATCAACGCCGTCGCGCTCAGCCCGACCGCGAACCGGCGGGTGTCGGCCAGCTGCCAGCGACCGGCGCGGTTGACCGTGGCGGTGGCCACCGCGTCAACCAGGTCGTCGAACAGCGGCGGCGGTGGGGTGGCCGTCCTCGGGCGGAACTGCAGCAGCTCCCCGTCGAGGATGCCCTGCTCCACGGCGGTCCGGCGGCCGTCGAGGGGGATGCCGCCCAGCCTGGTGAGGATCCAGCCGCCCTGCAGCGCGCCCTCGTCGATCAGGTGGTCGCCGGCGTATCGCAGCAGCGTGGGCACCATGTCGGCGAGCGGGACATCGGAGGGGATCGCCAGATGCATGCGCCGGTTGGGCGCCACGATCGTGACCCGGCTCAGGCCTGCGCTGACCGTGCTGGTCACCCTTCCTCCCCCCTGAGCGCCACGGTGCGATGTCCGGTCGGTCGCGGCGCGTCAGTGAGAGTACCTAGTATGTCGATGCCAGGTGTAGCCCCGGGGGAGGAGCAGGGCATGAGCACCAGGGTCTTCCGCCGGCCACCCCGCCGTAACGGACCGGCGATGCCCGAGGGTGAACTTCTCCTCGAGCCGCCGCCGGCGCTGCCTGAGCAGCTGCCGCGCGGTATCGGCCAGCTGCTGATGATGCTGCCGATGCTGGCCGGTGTCGGGGCGATGGCCTTCCTCTACGCCGGACACGGCAGCGGCCCGGTCACGTATGTCGCCGGTGGCCTGTTCGGGGTGTCGATGCTCGGCATGGCGGTCGGTCAGTTCGCCACTGGCGGCGCCGAGGCCAAAGCCGAGCTCAACGCCGATCGACGTGACTACATGCGTTACCTCGGCCAGTCCCGCAAACGGGTCCGGCGCGCCGCCGAGCAGCAGCGGGCCGCGCAGCTGTGGCGCCATCCCGATCCCGACTCGCTCTGGTGCTACCCGGCGTCGCGGCGGATGTGGGAACGCCGCAGCACCGACGACGACTTCGGCGAGGTCCGGGTCGCCGTCGGCGCCCAGCAGATCCGGATCCGGTTGCAGCTCAAGGATGACACCAAGCCGGTCGAGGACCTGGAGCCGATGACGGCCATCGCGCTGCGGCGGTTCGTGACCGCCCACCAGACGGTGCCCGACCTGCCGATCGCCGCCTCGCTGCGCTCGTTCAGCCGGATCGCGCTGCGCGGCGACGAGAACGCCACCCGCGGCCTGGTACGGGCCATGCTCGGCGAGCTGGCCACCTTCCACGCCCCCGATGACCTGGTCGTCGTGGTGGTGGCGGCGACCGAGCGGTGGGGCTTCTGGGACTGGGTGAAGTGGCTGCCGCATGCGCAGGCGACCCGGGGCGCTGACGGCGGGGGCGCCCGCCGGTTGGTCTTCGACACCATGGCCGAGGCGGAGCGCTACCTGGCCGAGGACCTTGCCGGGCGACCCCGCACAGCCCGGCGGCGAAGCCGCTGACCACGGCCCGCACCTCGTCGTGGTCCTCGACGGCGGCGAGGTCGCCCCGACCTGCCAGCTTGCAGGGGATCGGGCGGCTGGGCACCACGGTCATCGACCTGTCCGGGGTCATGCCGCGCGACGCCGGCCGCTGGCTGCTCGCGCTGGATGTCACGCCGACCTCGGTGGCCGAGCGGCCGCGGTGCCAGCGTCACCCAACTCGGCCGGCCCGAGCCCTCAGCCTCGAGCAGGCGGAGGGGCTGGCCCGGCAGCTCGCGCCGTACCGACTGTCCCAAGCGGTCAGTACCGACCAACCGCTGGCCCGCAGCATGGAGCTGCCCGACCTGCTCGGCGTCGGCGACGCGGCGTCGGTGGATCCCGGCACCACCTGGCGCCGGCGGCCGCTCCGGCAGACGCTGCGCATCCCGCTCGGCGTCGGGCCGGACGGCAATCCGGTCGAGCTGGACATCAAGGAGTCGGCGCACGAGGGCATGGGCCCGCACGGCCTGATCATCGGCGCCACCGGCTCCGGCAAGAGCGAGCTGCTGCGCACGATCGTGGCCGCGCTGGCCGTCACCCACTCGTCCGAGGAGCTCAACTTCGTCCTGGTCGACTTCAAGGGCGGCGCCACCTTCGCCTCGCTCGACGCGCTGCCGCACACCAGCGCGGTCATCACCAACCTGGCCGACGAGCTGCCGCTGGTCGACCGCATGCACGACGCGCTCGACGGCGAGATGGTCCGCCGCCAGGAGCTGCTGCGCGCGGCCGGCAACTACCAGTCCCGCCACGACTACGAGCAGGCCCGGCCGGCGGGGCGCCGCTGACGCCGATGCCGAGCCTGCTCATCATCTGCGACGAGTTCAGCGAGCTGCTCGCCGCCAAGCCCGACTTCATCGACCTGTTCGTGATGATCGGCCGGCTCGGCCGGTCGCTCGGCGTGCACCTGCTGCTGGCCAGCCAGCGGCTGGAGGAGGGCCGGCTGCGCGGCCTGGACACCCACCTGTCCTACCGGATCGGTCTGCGCACGTTCTCGGCGGTGGAGAGCCGGATCGTGCTCGGCGTGCCCGACGCGTACGAGCTGCCCAACGCGCCCGGCCACGGCTACCTCAAGGACAGCTCGACCATGTCGCGGTTCCGGGCCGCCTACGTGTCCGGCCCGTACCGGATGCCGGGGTCGGCCGGTCCAGGTCCGCGGTCCGCCGCCAGATCGTGCCCTACCAGGTCGGGCATGTCGCGGTACCCCAGATGCCCGTCGGCCGACCGGGCCAGCGAGCCGGCGCCGGCCGGGGCGATGTCCACGTTGGACGTCATCATCGACCGGCTGCGCGGCCAGGGTCCCGCCGGCGCACCAGGTCTGGCTGCCGCCGCTGGCCGAGCCGCCGGCCCTGGACGAGCTGCTGCCGCCGCTGGGCGTCGACCCCGTCCGGGGGCTGTGCCCGGTCGGCTGGTTCGGGCCGGGTCACCTGGCCGCACCGGTCGCGGTGGTCGACCGGCCGTACGAGCAGCGCCGCGACCCGCTGTTGGTCGACCTGGCCGGCGCCGCCGGCAACGTGGTGATGGTCGGCGCTCCGCAGTCGGGCAAGAGCACCCTGCTGCGCGCGCTGATCTGCTCGCTCGCGCTCACCCACACGCCGCGGGAGGTGCAGTTCTTCTGCCTCGACTTCGGCGGTGGCGCGCTGCGCACGCTCGAGGGACTGCCGCACGTGTCCGGGGTGGCCGGCCGGCGCGACGCCGAGGCCGTGCGGCGTACCGTCGCCGAGGTGGTGGCGCTGGTCGACGAGCGGGAGGCGGCTTCACCAAGTCCAACGTCGACTCGATGGCCACCTACCGGCGGCGCCGGGCGGCGGGTGAGTTCGCCGACGACCCGTTCGGCGACGTGTTCCTGGTCGTCGACGGCTGGGGCACGCTGCGCCAGGATTACGAGGAGCTGGAGACAGCCATCACCACGCTCGCCGGTCGCGGCCTCGGCTTCGGCGTCCACGTGGTCCTCACCGCCGCCCGCTGGGCCGAGATCCGGATCAACATGCGGGACCTGCTCAGACCCGGCTGGAGCTGCGGCTGGGCGACCCGGCCGAGTCGGAGATCGACCGGCGGGCCGCGGCCAACGTGCCGCAGGGAGCGCCGGGCCGCGGCCTGACCCGCGACAAGCTCCACTTCCTGGTCGCACTGTCCGCGTATCGACGGTGGCCATGGCGTCGAGGACCTCGGCGAGGCGACGGCGGCGCTGGTCGGCTACGTCCGGTCGGCCTGGCAGCAGCCAGCCGGCGCCCAAGGTCCGGCTGCTGCCGCGCCGGCTACCGGTCGCCGAGCTCGAGAGCCTGGACGAGCGCGGTCGGCCCGGCATCCCGATCGGGCATCAACGAGACCCACCTCGCCCCGGTCCAGCTCGACTTCGCCGCCGAGCCGCACCTGATCGTGCTCGGCGACGCCGAGTGCGGCAAGACGAACCTGCTGCGGCTGATCGCCCGCGGACTGTCCGAGCGGCACACGCCGGCGCGAGGCCCGGCTGTTCGTCGCCGACTACCGGCGCACCCTGCTGGGTGCGTTGCGGCCGGAGCACCTGCTCGACTACGCCGCGTCGGCCCAGGCGCTGGCTGAGATGTGCCCGACCTGAGCGGCTCGCTCGCCAAACGGCTGCCCGGCCCGGACGTGACCCCCGACCAGCTGCGCGACCGGAGCTGGTGGAAGGGGCCGGAGCTGTACCTGCTGGTCGACGACTACGACCTGGTCGCGTCGCCGGCGGGCAACCCGGTCAGCCCGCTGCTCGAGCTGCTGCCGCAGGCCCGCGACATCGGCCTGCACCTGGTCATCACCCGGCGGGTCGGGGGTGCCGCCCGCGCCCTGTTCGAGCCGGTGCTGCAGCGCCTGCGCGAGCTCGACTCGCCCGGCCTGCTGATGTCCGGCAACCGCGAGGAGGGCCCGCTGCTTCGGCAACCTGCGGCCGTCGCCCCAGCCGCCGGGCCGGGGCACCCTGGTCCGCCGGCGGGACGGCTCGCAGCTGGTCCAGACCGCCTGGTGCGATCCGTGAGCGTCGACACCTGTCGATCATCCTGGCGACTCTCGCCGGGGCTGCGGGAGGAAACGACGTTCAGCTATCTTCGTCGCAGGAGCCGCGAACGCAGGCGGCGCCGCCGCGAGAGCACGGGAGGGTGAGTGGCATGACAGGGCCGATGCGCGTCGACGCGACGACGTTGTACGCCGCCGCGAAGGACGCACGCAGTACGCATCACAGCGTCGAAGCTGTGCAGAGAACGATGAACACCGTGACCGCCGAGGCCGCGTCCCGGTGGAAGGGTATGGCGGCCAGCGGATTCCAGGACGTCATGGCCCGCTGGTCGAACGATGTCACCACGGTCCTCAACGCCCTCAACCAGATTGCCGATCTGCTCGACACGTCGGCCGCGCGCCATCTCGCGAACGACGAGGCGCAGCAGCAGCACTTCAACAGGTACGACAGTTCCCTGCAGGCGCCGACGAGCTAGGTGAGGACATGACGTTCTCCTATCAGTGTTGATTTCGAGCACCTCTCCGAACTGGAACGGGCTCTCAGCGGCGCCTCGAGCGAGATCGAGAATCACCTGGCGACGCTGCGGGCCAAGCTGCAGTCGCTGGACTGGGATGGTGCCGACCGGGTCGCCTACAACGAGGCCCAGGCCAACTGGGACCGTGCCGTCACCGACCTCAACGAGGCCCTGGCCAGCATCGGGGTCACCGTGCGCGTCGCCAACGAGGGTTATGAGAACACCGAACTGCAGAACGTGAGGCAGTGGCAGTCCTGACTGTCCGACCGGGGCGCGCGGCGGGGCCTGCTCGGGTCCCGTCGACCGCGCTTGACGACCCGCGCGCGTGCCACGCGAAATGCCCGCGGCACGCAATGCTGGTGCCACACCGACGGGGAGAGCGCGGATGAGCTGGAAACCCGATGACGGTGGCGGCGCGACCGACGCCTTCACCAACAGCCTCACGTCGGCCAAGAAGCTCGTGGTCGACGCCGAGCACCTGGAGAACGTCGGCCAATACCTGGATATTCTCTCCCAGGCCGTCCGGGTCGATTGTCAGGACGCCCTCACCCGGGCTCACTACTTCGCCACCGTCGGGGGCGAGGTCGACAAGGATCAGGCCGCCTCAGCCAAGAGCGCCCTGGGCGTCGGGTTCCAGGAGGCCGAGGACCTGGCCAAGCGCGAGCAGAGTACCTACACGGCACTGCACGACAGCCTGGCCGCGGTCGCCAAGGATCTCAACCGAATGTGCACGGCGATGAAGGCCATCAGCGAACGGTACAAGACCGTCGAGGAGCGCAACGGGCTGGGCGTGGACGCGTTCCTGCGGGCGCTGGGAGGCGGGGTCTGACGTGCCGAGCTGGGAGGAGATCGTCAATCAGGTTGTCATCGGCAGCAACTACTATCACGTCGAGGACGCGTCGCTGCAGTACATGAGCCTGTTCGACTATCTGAACGATCTGCACGCGTCACTGGCGCAGTTGCAGACCAGTACCAGGGACAGCTGGAAGGGTCCGGCCGCCGACGCCTTCCGCCAGCACCTCATGGGCCTGGCCGAGACCGTCGCGGAGCTGCGGGACAACCACGTCCGGATCGCCACCGGCTTCGCCGCCTGCCGTGACCACCTGCGCACAGCGGTCACCAGCATCCCGATCCCCGACTGGATGTACGACGAGGTCGATCAGCGGCAACGGACCTACAGCCAGAGCGGGGAGCTGTGGGACAACTTCTTCCCGCCGGGAACGTTCGCGGCCAAGCTGTACAGCGAGCTCGGGCACGACGCGTACGGGACCGGTATGGACGTCGTCACCGGCCTGCCCGCAGTGGGCGGCTGGATGAAGTCGTGGGAGGGCTTCGTCACCGGCTTCGAGGACAGGGCTCAGACCGCGTACGCCGAACTGCGCACCCGGTACTCCGGCGAGTACTCCAACGTCCCTGAGGGCACCCCGGCGACGCCGCCCGGACTCGGTCCCGGTGGCTACACCCCCGGCGGTTCCTACCCTGGCGCGGGCGGCCTACCCCCGGGGGCCGGTGCCGCCTTCGATCCGGCCCCGTTCGGCGGGCTCGACCCGGGCGCGGCCGCCGGCTTCGACCCGACCGGGATCGGTGGCCCCGGTGCCGACGGCGCGTTCGATCCGCAGATTCCGGGCACCTCGCTGGCCGGCGCCGGTGGCGGATTCGGCACGCCCGGTGGCTTCGGCGCTCTGGGCGCGAGCGCCGCCGGCAGCCCCGGCCTGGCCGGCGGGGTCGCCGGGATCGGCGCCGGTGCCCGCATCCCGGGTCTCGGCCCGGCGATCAGCCCGGTCACCGGTGGCATGGGCCTACCCGGCATGGGCGGTATGGGGGCGGGTGGCGTGCGGGCCGGCGGCAACCGTGGCCGCACGAGCAGCATCCCGACCGGCCGGGGGAGCCACGGTCTCGACGATGGAGATGACCGCACCACCTGGCTGGACGAGGACGAGGACGTTCGGGGTACCAACAGCGACGCGCCGCCCGGCGTTCTTGGCGGTTAGCCCATCCGGCCGGGGCGCCAGGAACGTCGGCGGCCGGCTCGCAGGACCGGCCCGCCGAGCAGGAGGGCGCCGGCCAGCAACAGCCCGCCCACGGCCGCCCAGATCGTGATCCTCCGCTGGCTGGCCAGCGGGTCGGCGGTTGCGGGCTGGGCCGGCAGCGGCGCGGCCGGCACGTTGGGCCGGGTCGACGTGATCGTGGTGATGGCCCGGTAGGGGTTGACGACCCCGGCACCGACGTTGTTGTTCGGTCCCTCTGCGGGTCGATCGGCGGTCTTCACGATCCGGTCCACCACCTGCTCGGCCGACATCGTCGGGTCGTAGGACCGCAGCAGGGCCGCCACCGCGGACACGTACGCGGCCGCGAAGCTGGTCCCGTCGCCGGTGACGTAGCCGGTGCCGTCGACCGACGGCCCGACCAGGTCCGCCCCCGGCGCCGCCACGTCCACGTACGAACCCGACTGCGAGGTATCGACCCGTTGGCCAGCTTCGTCGACCCCCGCCACCCCGAGCACGCCGTCATACGCCGCCGGATAGGAGACGTTGCCCTCGTGTGCGCCGCCCTCGTTGCCGGCGGCCGCCACGACCACGATGTCATTGCTCACGGCGTCCGCGACGGCCTGCTCGAGCCGGGCGTCGTCGCCGGTGGTCAACGAGAGGTTGATGACGCCGACGTGCTGGTCTATGGCGTACTCGATCGCGCGCGCGATGTCGCGGTTGAGCGATTCGTTCTGCTGCTCCGGCACCGCCCGCACCGACAGGATGGTCGCGTCCGGAGCGATGCCGGTGAAGTACCCGCTGTCGTCGCGACCAGCGATCATGGCAGCCACCAGCGTGCCGTGTCCGGTGCTGTCGCAGTACGGGTCGCCCCCGGTGCTGACGGTGAAGTCCCGGGAGCCGGAGTCGAGCCGGCCCCGCAGCACAGCCGGGGCCCGGGAGACGCCGGAGTCGATGACCGCGACACTCACCCCGGCACCCCGGGTCAGCGGCCACACGGCTGACGGGTTGAGCCGCTGCTGAGCCCACGGGGTCGCGTTGACCGGCCCGGGCTTCTCGCCGGTCGCGGCGCAGGCGGCGGCCGCTGGTCGGGCGGTCGACAGGGTCGGTGCGAGCCCTACCAGGATCAGCACCACGGCCGCGCGGGCCGGCCGCAGCCACCGGCGGCGGGTAGGCGCGGCCACAGGTGTCGATGGGTGGATCGCGCTCACGGCGGCCAGCGTAGCGGCGCCCCGACCACGCCGTGGACCCCTGGCCGACGGGCGCGGGCGAGGCGTGGATCCGCCCACCCGGGCGGCGGGGCCTCGGCCGGGGCCTGGCCCTGTACCGTCGAACGGGTGATCCCTCACGCCGCCAACGGATCCGCGCCCGGGCCGGCCCTCGCCCTGCGTGGCCTGGTCAAGCAGTTCGACACCAAGCTGGCCGTGGCCGGGGTCGATCTCGATGTCGCGACCGGCTCCTTCTTCGGCCTGCTCGGGCCCAACGGGGCGGGCAAGACGACGATCCTCTCGATGTCGGTCGGACTGCTCCGTCCGACCGCCGGCCACGCGTACGTGCTCGGGCACGACGTGTGGTCCGATCCGGTGCGGGCCAAGCGGTTGCTGGGCGTGCTGCCCGACGGCGTGCGCATGTTCGACCGGCTGACCGGCTCCGAGCTGCTTGCCTACAATGGACTGTTGCGAGGGATGAACGCCGCCGAGGTCGATGCCCGCGCCCGGGACCTGCTCGACGTGCTGGGCCTGGCCGACGCCGGCCGCACACTGGTCGTGGACTACTCGGCCGGCATGAAGAAGAAGATCGGTCTGGCCTGCTCGCTGCTGCACGCGCCGCGACTGCTGGTTCTCGACGAACCGTTCGAAGCGGTCGACCCGGTGTCGGCCGCGCTGATCCGCGACATCCTGCACCGCTACGTGCGAGGTGGCGGCACGGTGGTCTTCTCCAGCCACGTCATGGAGGTGGTCGAGAAGCTCTGCACCCACGTGGCGATCATGAATGAGGGCCAGATCCGCGCGGTCGGCACGCTCGACCAGGTCCGGGCCGGACGCGATCTCGAGGATGTCTTCGTCGCCGTCGTCGGTGGGCGTACCGCTACCGGCCAGGAGCTGTCGTGGCTGTGATCGCTCACGCGCCGGCCGGGGCCGGCGCGGGTTCCCCGCGTCAGCCCGGGATCGGCGACTTCGCCCGGCTCAAGCTGCGGGTCATGCGAAACGGCCTGCGGGGCCAGACCTGGCGCATCGTCGCGTACGTCATCTCCATTGTGGTCGGTCTGTTCCTGTCGCTGCTGGTGCTCCTCGCCCTGACCGCTTCCGGGCTGGCCTCCCGCGACGGCGGGTACGTGGTGGCGGTGCTGGCCGGGGCCGGCTTCGTGTTGTCGTGGGTCCTGGTGCCGCTGCTGTTCTTCGGCGTCGACGAGTCACTCGACCCGGCCCGTTTCGCGCTGTTCCCGATCCGGCGGATGACGTTGGCCCGGGGCATGCTGGCGGCCGCGTTCATCGGGGTACCGGCGGTCCTGACCGTGGTGGCCACGAGCGGGCTCGCCATCGCGGCCGGGGTGCGCTTCGGCTGGCCCGGGGCCGGGGCGGCCCTCATCGGCGTCCTGCTCGGACTCTGTGTGGGCGTGGTGGCCAGCCGGGCGGTGACGAGCGCGTTCGCCAGCCTGCTCCGCTCGCGGAGAGTCCGCGACATGGCCGCCGTGGTGATCGCGCTGCTCGCCTCGTCGATCGGGCCGTTGCAGCTGCTGATCTCATCGAAGATGACCAACAGCAGCGTCGCCCAGACGATGCCGCTGGCCCGGCTGGTGAGCTGGACGCCGTTCGGGGCGCCGTACGCGCTCGCGTTCGACGTGGCCGAGGCCCGCTGGCCGGCCGCCGCGGGCCGTCTCGTCCTGACCGTGGCGACCATCGTGGCGCTGCTCTGGTGGTGGTCGCACACGATCGAGTCGGCCATGCTCGGTACCACCTCGGGTGGAGTCGCCCGGGCGCCGGCGGTACCTGCCGGAAGCGCGGTGGCCGGTCTGGTACCGGCGCTGCTGCGCCGGGTCGTCCCGGCTACCCGCTTCGGCGCCATCGTCGCCCGCGAGTCCCGGTTCTGGTGGCGCGACCCGCGACGGCGATCGAGCCTGGTGTCCATCCTGACCGCCTCGGCGGTGGTGCCGATAGCGTTGAACGTGGTCTCCGGACCGGGCCAGACCGGGGTGGCCACACTGCCGTTCGGGTTCGCGGTGAGCATGTGCGGGACGATGGGCGGGATGATGCTGGGCAACCAGTTCGCCTTCGACGGCAACGCCTATGCGACCCATCTGCTCACCCAGGTGCCGGGACGGGTCGAGCTCCGGGCCCGGGCGCTGGCGGTGGCCCTGGTCGCGTTGCCGGTCCAGGTGCTGGTCGTCGTGGTCGTCTCACTGCTGACCGGGCACGCCAGCCAGGCACCCTCCGGATTCGGCATGCTGTGCGCCGCGTTCGGGGCGGCCATCGCCACCGCCGGATTCCTGTCCGTCCTCGCGCCGTACGCGCTCCCCGACAGCACCAATCCATTCGCTCTCAACAGTGCCTCGGGCAGCGCCAAGGGCATGCTGGCTGTGGTCGCCATGATCGGAACGCTGGTCCTCAGCCTCCCCGTGATCACGGCGGCGTACCTTCTCGTCGGCTCGGCATACGGGTCCTGGGCGGTGCTCGTCATCGGCGTCGGGTACGGCGTCGGCGCCGCCCTGCTGGGTACCTTCGCCGCCGGCTCGGTCCTGGACCGACGCGGCCCCGAGGTTCTGGTGGCGGTGACCCCGCGGCGCTGACGCCAGCCGGCTCACGCGTACGCGCGGTCAGGTTGGGGTAACCGGCTGGAGTGATCTTCGTAACCGGCCCGCCCGGATGTGTCCTGAGCCACCGTTTCTGACATGCTGGAACAGCGGCAACGGGGTCGCGACGACCGGTCACCCTGCGGTTGCGGGGCCCCGCGGTCGGCTCCCGCGCCGGCGGCCCTCACCACGGGGCCGGCCGGAGCTACAGACACTGCCTTCGGCCAGGGCCACCCCCCACGGCCAGGCACATGACGACAGGGAGAAAACGGATGTCGAAGGGCGCTTCCGCCCGCCCTGGTGTCTCGGTCACCGGGCCACCCGCTCAACCGGACTTCGTCCAGTTGGTCACCCCCACCGGGGAGCGGGTCGAACACCCCGAGTACAGCGTTGACTTCACCGACGACGAGCTACGCGGGCTGTACCGCGACCTCGTCGTCATCCGCAAGCTGGACGCCGAAGCCACCGCACTGCAGCGCCAGGGCGAGCTGGGCATCTGGGCCAGCCTGCTCGGTCAGGAGGCGGCCCAGGTCGGCTCCGGTCGCGCTCTGCGCCCCCAGGACATGGCATTTCCCACCTACCGCGAGCACGGTGTCCTCTATTGCCGGGGTATCGACCCGATCATGCCGCTCGGGCTGTTCCGCGGCGTCGACCAGGGCGGCTGGGACCCGAACGAGTTCAAGTTCAACATGTACACGATCGTGATCGGGGCGCAGACGCTGCACGCGACCGGCTATGCCATGGGCATCACGATGGACGGCAAGGTCGGCGCCGACGACTCCGAAGCGGTCATCGCGTACTTCGGTGACGGGGCGAGCTCCCAGGGCGACGTGAACGAGGCGTTCGTCTGGTCGAGCGTATTCAACTCCCCGATCGTCTTCTTCTGTCAGAACAACCAGTACGCCATCTCCGAACCGCTGGAACGGCAGACCCGGGTACCGCTGTACCTGCGGGCTTCCGGCTTCGGCTTCCCCGGCGTCCGGGTCGACGGCAATGATGTGCTCGCCTGCTACGCGGTGACCCGCAAGGCGCTGGACAACGCCCGGCACGGCCAGGGCCCGACGCTGATCGAGGCCTACACCTACCGGATGGGCGCGCACACCACGTCCGACGACCCCAGCCGGTACCGGATCGCGTCCGAGGTCGAGGCGTGGCAGGCCAAGGACCCGATCAAGCGGTTGCGCGCGCTGCTCGAGCGCGGGGACCTGGCCGACGACGCGTTCTTCGGCCAGGTCGAGGACGAGGCGGCCCGGGAGGCGGCAGTCCTGCGCGAGCGGGTCCTGTCGATGCCGGACCCCGAGCCCCTGACGATGTTCGACCACGTCTACGCGGCTGGCTCGCCCGAGGTGGACGAGCAGCGCGAGACTTTCGCCCGCTATCTCGACTCGTTCGCGGGAGGCCACCGATGACCATGCTCACCATTGGCAAGGCGCTGACCGAGGGTCTGCGCCGGGCGCTCGAGGCCGACCCCAAGGTTGTGATCATGGGTGAGGACGTCGGCAAGCTGGGCGGTGTCTTCCGGATCACCGACGGACTGCAGAAGGACTTCGGCGAACAGCGGGTCATCGACACGCCCCTGGCTGAGTCCGGCATCATCGGTACCGCCATCGGGTTGGCCATCCGCGGCTACCGGCCCGTGTGCGAGATCCAGTTCGACGGGTTCGTGTACCCGGGTTTCGACCAGATCGTGTCCCAGGTGGCCAAGATGCACTACCGGTCGAAGGGAAAGCTGCGCGTACCCATGGTCATCCGGATCCCGTTCGGCGGCGGGATCGGGGCGGTCGAGCACCACTCGGAGTCACCCGAGGCCTACTTCGCACACACGGCTGGCCTCAAGGTCGTCGCCTGCTCGAACCCGGCCGACGCGTTCACGATGATCCAGCAGGCCATCGCCGTGGACGATCCGGTCGTCTTTTTCGAGCCCAAGCGGCGGTACTGGGAGAA
Source organism: uncultured Actinomycetota bacterium (assembly GCA_963803345.1). Taxonomy (GTDB): domain Bacteria; phylum Actinomycetota; class Actinomycetes; order Mycobacteriales; family Micromonosporaceae; genus CAWDLX01. The sequence continues at coordinate 142,730 of CAWDLX010000012.1, read as the reverse complement.
GGGTGAGGTTGACACCGGCCTGGACCTGCCCGACGCCTACCCACTGTTCGCGTCGAAGGTCGTCCGGCGCGGCACCGACGCCACCGTTGTCGCGTACGGTCCGATGGTGAAGACGGCCGTGGAAGCGGCGACCGCGGCCGCGGAGGAGGGGCGCGAGCTCGAGGTGATCGACTTGCGAACGCTCTCCCCGCTCGACCTGGGGCCGGTCTACGACTCGGTGCGCCGCACCGGACGGCTGGTCGTCGTCCACGAGGCACCGTCGAACCTCGGCATGTCGTCCGAGATCGCGGCCAGGGTGACCGAGCGGTGCTTCTATTCGCTCGAAGCACCCGTGCTGCGGGTGACCGGCTTCGACGTCCCCTACCCGGCAGCCCGGGTCGAAGAGGAATACCTGCCTGATCTGGACCGCGTACTCGACGCCGTCGACCGCTCGTTCGGGTGGTGAGCCGGTGACCCGCGTACGTGATTTTCCGTTGCCCGACCTCGGCGAGGGCCTGACCGAGGGCGAGATTCTGCGCTGGCTGGTGGCCGAGGGCGACACGGTGACCCTCAACCAGCCCATCGTCGAGGTGGAGACAGCCAAGGCGGCGGTCGAGATCCCGGCGAAGTGGGCGGGCAGGGTGACCCGGATCTTCCACCCGGAGGGGTCCACCATCGAGGTTGGCACGCCGATCATCGCGATCGACACCGACCCCGGTGCCGGCGACCTGCCTGAGCCGTCGGCCGCTTCGCTGGCCGCGGTCGACGTCGCTCCGGCCGAGGGCATGATCGAGCCGGGCATGATCGGCGGGCCCGCGCCCGGCGGACGTACCGCCGTCCTGGTCGGCTACGGCCCCAAAATCACCACCGCCACCCGCCGCCCCCGCAAGCCCTCCCCTGGCGATGCCGGCGGTGCTGGCGGTGGAAGGAAGGGCACCTTGTTAACCGATCCGGTAGAGGAAGGGCCCCCTGTTAACGCCGAACCGGCAACCGCCCCAGCGGTGGAGCCCGCCGCGCCCGCCCGGGCGGGGAGTCCGGTCGGTGGCGTGCTGGCCAAGCCGCCGGTCCGCAAGCTCGCTCGCGACCTCGGGGTTGACCTCGCCACGATCAGCGGTACCGGGCCGGCCGGTTCGATCACCCGGGAGGACGTGCACGCGGGGGTCAACGGCTCGTCGCCGGCACCGACCGTGCGCAGCGCACCCTCGTTCGGAGTCGATCGCGAACAGCGGATCCCGATCAAGGGCGTGCGCAAGCTGACCGCCGAGAACATGGTCGCGTCGGCGTTCACCGCACCCCACGTCACCGAGTTCCTGACCGTGGACATCACCCGGGGCATGGGCGCGCTCGACCGGCTCCGCGAACTGCCGGACTGGCGCGGCGTGCGGGTATCCCCCCTGCTCCTGGTGGCCAAGGCGGTCCTGGTCGGTATCTCCCGGTACCCGATGATCAACTCGACCTGGACCGACGACGCCATCGTGGTCAAGGAGTACGTGAACCTGGGTATCGCGGCCGCCACGCCGCGCGGGCTGACCGTGCCCAACGTGAAGGACGCCGGCCGGCTGTCCCTGCGGGAGCTGGCCGACGCGCTGAGCGCCCTGGTCGGTACGGCCAAGGAGGGCAAGACTGCGCCGGCCGACATGGCGGGGGGCACGTTCACGATCACCAACGTCGGCGTGTTCGGGGTCGATACCGGTACCCCGATCCTGCCGCCGGGTGAGGCAGCCATCCTGGTGCTCGGAACCGTCCGCGAGATGCCGTGGGTGCACAAGGGCAAAGTGCGGCCGCGTCAGGTCACCACGCTCGGGCTCTCGTTCGACCACCGGATCGTCGACGGCGAGCTCGGGTCGAAGTTCCTGCGCGATGTCGCGGCGATCCTGAGCGATCCGGCGGCCGCCCTGCTCGGCTGGGGCTGATCCGCACGAACCACCTCGAGGCGCCTCCGACCGTGCAGGCGCCTGTATTTGTTGGTCATAGCATCGAGGTCAACCGAGTATATGTAGGCACGTGTGGCAGATCACCTTAGAATCGTTGGCGGAGTGGCCCTCACGGGGTGTCTAATATAGTCATGACCACGATGATGGAACGCATGCGGCACCGCCGCTCAATGAACCGTCGTCACCGCGCGATCGAAAGGGCCATGCGCGAGGCGCCGTCCGCCTCGATGCGCAAGGAGCTTCTCGAGATCGTCACCCGTGGCGAGTAACACACATGACTTGGTAACCCTTCCTTCCCAGACCGACGGCCCGGCGGACCCCGCCGGGCCGTCGGCGTCCCATCCGGGGGTTCGGCGGGGCGGCCCCCGGCGGCGTGGATATGCCGTGGTCACGGGGCTTGCGTAGGTCGGTAACGATGATCCGACCGGGGGTGACCGACGGGCGGTCCGGCCGGGTACGGTGTTGCACGTCCAGTTCGACGAGGAGGCACCATGTCCGAAGCTCCTTACCCGCCCGCTGAACCACCGGCGGACGGGGACCGGACCAGCCAGGTCCCGCCCTCTGCGGCCCCCCGCTTCTCGGCCTCCGCCTCGGTCCCGGCGCCGCCCCCCTCGACATATGGCCCGCCACCCAACCAGGCGGGCGCCGGCGCGTTCGGCCAACCGCCGTTCGGGCAGGGCGCGCCCCAGTTCGGTCAGCCGCCCGCGCCCCCGTCCGCCCCCCAGTCCGGGTCGGCCCGGGTCGGCGCGTCGGCCTCGGTACCCGTCCCACCGGCGTACACACCCAACGCGCCCGGCAACTTCGGTGCTCCGCCTCAGGGATACCCGGCTCAGTCCACTGTGTACGGTCAGCCGGGCGGCGGTCAGCCAGGGCCGCAGAGTCCCCCGGGCGGCCAGCCGGGTGGAGGCTACGGGCAGGGCGGAACGTATGCGGCCCCGCCCGGGGGGTACAGCGGAGGTGCCTATGGACCTCCGGCCGGTCCGCATGGCCCGCAGGGTCCGGGCGGCCCCCAAGGTCCGCCCGGCCCGGGAGGCTCGCCGGGTCCACAGGGTTCGCAGGGCCCGGGGCAGGCCGGTCCCGGCCATGGCGGAGCTCAGGGCGGCGGTTTCTACTACGGTCCCCAGAACTACGGTCAGCCCACGCCCGAGCCTGGGCGCGGTCCGCGCGACAAGATGACCCCGACTGGTGGCTGGCCGTATGTGGAGCAGTCTCCCGAGCCGGCCAAGAAGTCCCGTAAGGGCATCACGATCGCAGTCATCGCGGTGGCCGTGATCATCGTCGTGGCGGTCGGCGGGTATGTCGGGCTCAAGCTCGCGACCAAGGGCAACCAGTTCGTCGTGGGTGCCTGCGTCAAGCAGGGGGGCGACAACTCGGCCACGGTTGTCGACTGCTCAACCGCGGGGGCCTACCGCATCACGAAGGTGGTCGACACCGAGAGTGGTTGCGGTGACACCACCCAGCCATCGGTGAAGCTGACGGACAACAGCGCCACCAGGTACGCCTGCCTGAGTCCGGCCGCCTGACCGTAAACCGTTGGCGAATTGTCGTACCCCCTCGGCAGACTCGCGGCATGTTCCGTGATGCCCTGCCCGCCGGACGCGACGCCCGCCGGATTCTCATTGGCACGCTGTTCTCTGCCATCGGGGTCGGCCTCACACTGCCGTTCCTGCTGGTCTATCTGACTCAGGTCCGCGGACTGCCAGCCGGCTCGGTCGGGCTCCTCGTCGCCTGGACCGGTGCCCTCGGACTGGCCTTCTCTCCGCTCGTCGGCACCCTGATCGACCGCCTGGGCGCACGTCGGGTCGCGCTCGGCCTCGTCACCGTGATGGCGGCCGGCACCGCGGCACTGGCCTTTGTGGACAGTCTGGCCACCGCCGCGGCCGCGCTCACGGTCAGCGGGCTGGCGGGCGCCGGGCTGTTCGCGGCGAACGACACGATCCTCGCCGCGCTGGTCACGCAGGCAGAGCGTCAGAAGACCTTCGGGCTGGCGTTCACCCTGCTCAACCTGGGCATCGGCGCCGGTGGACTGATCTCGGGTTCGTTGGTGGATGTGAGCCGACCGGTGACGTTCCAGGCGCTCTACCTCGTCAACGGGCTCACCATACTGGTCCCGGCGGCCATCCTGCTCGGTATGCCCCACGTCGGCCGTCCCGCCCCCCATGCGTCCACATCGGACAGGTCGGTCGCCACAACCGACCGGGGCGGGTACCGCCGGGTCGTCCGCGACCGGCCGTTCATGGCGCTGATCGCGTTCGGGCTGGTCCTGGCGACCGTCGGATACGCCCAGATCGAGGTCGGTTTCACCGCGTACGCGACCGAGGTGTCCCACGTACCGGCCCGGGTGATCGCCTGGGCCTTCGCCGGCAACACGATTCTCATCGTGGTGTCCCAACTCTATGTGCTGCGCTGGCTCGACGGGCGCAGCCGTACCCGCGCGCTCTCCATCGTCGGGCTGCTCTTCGCCGCCGCCTGGGGGGCACTGGCATTGAGCGGTTGGGCCGGATCGCACAGCCGGCCGCAGCCGGCCACGATCGCGGTAGTCGCCTTCGGCGTGATCTTCGCCGTCGGCGAGACCATGATGACACCGGTCCTGCCGACCATCACCAACGCCCTCGCCCCCGACGACCTGCGCGGCCGTTACAACGCCATGGCCGGCATGGTGTTCGGCCTGAGCGCCATCATCGGCCCAGCCACCGCCGGCGCCCTGATCGGCACCGGCCACAGCTCGACGTGGATCACGCTCGTGATCGCCGGCAGCTTGTTCGCGGCCCTGCTCGCGCTCTGGTTGCGCCGCCAGTTCACTCCCGAACAGGACGGCCGCGCGGCCCTTGAGACCGCCCGGTCGCCCGAGCTCGAAAGGGTCGCCGCCTGAGCCAGCCAGGGCACGGGTCGAGTGTCAGCCGGACGTGCCCCGGCCCTATCCCCGCCGGAGCGCTCATGGTTGCGGCCGCACGATCGCGTCTGGGTGTCGCAAACGACCGCAGGGCGTCTTTTCCGGCACCACGACAGCGATCGCGGACCGCGGATCCCGTCAGTCGCCGGTAACGCCATCGGCGAGTTCGCGGAGGATATCGAGGTTGCCGTTGTGCCGGGCGGTCTCCTCGATCAGGTGCACGATGATGTACCGCAACGTGACGGGCTTGCCGACATCGCCGTAGTCGTGCACCGACTCCGTGTCCCAGTCGCGGGTGGCTACCACCTCGTCGGTGTGGGCCGTCTGGGCGGCGTACTCGTCGAGGAGTTCGGCCAGTGGCCGCCCGAATCGGCCGCGCATCTGGAGCTCGGAATCGTCATCCGTACCCGGCCACTGGTTTGGTAGGCCGAGGAAGACGACATCGATCCAGAATGCTTCTGCCCAGCGCAGATGGCTGACCAGCCCGGTGACGCTCATGGACGGCGAGCCGGGCAGAGGCGTCTTGGCCGCGTCCGATGGCGACAGTTCAGCACACTTGGCGTGCACGGTGAGGCGCACGTACCGCAGGAACTGCATGAGCATCGTGCGTTCGTCGAACGCGGCGGGCATAGCGGTGCGGTTGCTCAGGTCCATCTCGGTCATACCGCGCCTCCTGGCGCTCGGGTATCCCGCCCCACACCTCTCGCAAGCTGCGGGGCCCGCTGGCGCTCGCTCCTGGCGCTCGGTTATCCCGCCGCACACCCCTCGCTGACGCGGCGTCCTACTCGTCCCGGCCGCAGTGATCATGTCGACTGGCCGACCAAGCCCAGCAAAGCATGTTCCCGCGCTGAGCGCCGTCCCGGCCCGTCCGCTGCGGGACCACTGGCACGGACCGGGGCTGCCTTCGTGACGGAGGTCTGGCTACGGTAGGTCCCATGAGCGTCCGCTGGTACACGACCGTCGTCGACTGCAACGACATCACAGCGCAGGCTGAATGGTGGGCGACGGCACTGGGCTGGCGCGTCGCCGTGGACCTGCCGAATGAGATCGTGCTCGTGCCCCCACACGCGTTGACCAAGGGCGATTCCATACCGGTCGAGGAGCGCGGCCCGGGTTTGACGTTCGTGTCCGTGCCCGAAGGCAAGCAGGTGAAGCACCGCCTCCATCTCGACCTCGCGCCGCGAGCCAACGACGACCAGGCGGCAGAGGTACGACGGCTCGAGGATAGGGGCGCCCGTCGCGTCGACCTCGGCAAGCCGGCCGGGGCGAGCTTCGTCGTTCTCGCAGATCCCGAGGGCAACGAGTTCTGCGTACTGAGCCCTCGTGACTGAGCGCGGGTGACTGGGCCCTCGTGACTGGGCCTTCGTGACTGGGCCTTCGTGACTGGGCCTTCGTGACTGGGCCTTCGTGACTGGGCCTTCGTGACTGGGCCTTCGTGACTGGGCCTTCGTGACTGGGCCTTCGTGACTGGGCCTTCGTGACTGGGCCTTCGTGACTGGGCCTTCGTGACTGGGCCTTCGTGACTGGGCCCTCGTGACTGGCGACCCGGGGCCGTCCGCTCGCGCGCGTCGGCAGCCGTCCTGGTCGATCAGAGGTAGCTGAATACCGGAGGAAAGACCAGGACGACGATCCAGGCCCATGCGGCGTACACCGGGAGGTAGCCGGTCTGCCACCGCTCGAGCGAGGCGAACGGCGTGCGCCGGCGGACGAAACTGAGCATCAGCCATGCCGACCAGGCAAGATTGGTCAGCAGGATGACGTTTTCCCCGAGCGCCGCTGCTTTGTTGGGTGTGGTGCCGTACTCGGTGATCCGCCCGGTGACCTCCAACAGCACCAGGACATCGATAACGAGCGCGCTGACCACGAGCGCGAGCTGTAGCTTGTCGAACAGGCCGGCCGGGGCCAGCGGATCGCGGGCTGAGATCGAGTAGAGCAACAGCCCCAGCACCACGACCAACAGGAGGTCGAACAGGATCAGTGCTTCCCGGTCGATATCGACGGCGGCACCGGTCAGGCCGACGGCAACGAGGAAGGCCAGCAGCACCGCCGTGAACAGCGGAGTGAACAGCCGCGTGAGCACCGGCGCGAGGTTTTCGACCACACTCTGCTTGGCCTCGACGAGCCACCCGGCCACCACCACGGCGGCCACGGCGCCGCAGGGAATAGCCACTGCGAGATGAAATCTTCCGGGGAGATCCCGATGGCCTCGAAGGTCCCGAACAGGAACGCCATGAGCACAAAGCCACCGAGGGCGATGAGGACGAAGTAGACGAAACCATTCGCCCGTGAAGCGGATGAAGTCCATGTGCCGACGTGACGAGCGTAGGTCGTCGGCCACATAGGCCAGACCGACCACGAACCACAGGGCGATGGGCAGATGGATGCTGGTCACGACCACCGACTGGGAGTTGTCCGCCGAGCGGATAGACGTTGGCCGCCACGGCGCCCGAGCGCGAACAACGCCAGCAGTCACCCCGATCAGCGCTGGTCGAGCGCTGGCGGCGCCAGGCGAGGAAGGCCGCGAGCCAGGGCAGCGCGAACAGGGCTGAAGTTGGGCCCGTAGAACGCGGTCGTCGTTGTCGAGCGTCATCCCGAACAGTTCTGGCACCTTGATGGACGCTGCCGCGCCCGCCGCGCAGATCGACCATCACGAGCAGGTCGCGCCGCGACCGTCCGTCCGCCACCGGGCTGCCGGTCTCGCCGGTCAGCACCAGTTGCTTCCACAGCCGCTCCGAATGTTCCCGGGCGAACTCGCGGGACAGATCGTCCAGGCCGCCCATGCGTTTGACCGCGACCAGGAACGCCTCGTCGGCGTGCAGGCCGACGGCGATGAGCTCGTCGACGGAACCCCGAAGATGGTCTTCGAGCTCGTCGGCGTCCGACTGCTGCAGCTCCGGGCGGCGCTGCGCGTACTGACGCCACTGCGCGAACTGGGCCTCCAGCGTCTCGTGACCGTCAGGCGCCTGTCATGCCTCGCCTCCCAGCGGAATCGCCATGAGCGGCCTGCGATCGTCGGGGCCGAGCCAGATCTCCTTGAGCGCGCCCACGACCGTGTCCCACTGGCGGCGTTGCTCGGCCAGCTCGGCCAGACCGCTTTCGGTGATGCGGTAGTACTTGCGCCGCCGCTCTCCGGCGACCGACTGCCAGCTCGACTCCACGTAGCCCGAGCCGCTCGAGCCGGTGCAGCAGCGGGTAGAGCAACCCCTCGGTCCAGTCCAGTTCTCCACCGGACAGCTCGTTGATCCGTCTGAGGATGGCGTAGCCGTAGCTCTCCCCCTCGGCCAGAATGCCCAGCACCATCGGGGTCGCCGAGGCGGCCACAAGATCCTTGGCGACCCTCACGCTGGTCCCCCCAATGCTCCCGTACCCTGGAACTTTGATGCATAGTACTTCTAGGTATCGTGCAGCGCAATGGCGCGACGGAGGGAGGGTTGACGTCACGCTGACCGACCTGCGGGCGTCGTTGCGGTCAACTCCGGCGCGGGCGAGTCGTCAACCATGACGGCGCTTCCCGTACTGAGAATGATGCTTCGCGTGGAGCGAGGTGATCTGCTGGCGGTCACGTGATCGTCGGGCAAGATTGTCAGCATGACGCGGGTACGGGCTCCGGAGCTGCGCGGACGGAGCTGGCTGAATACGGGCGGCCGACAGCTGACGATGAAGGACCTCCGCGGGAAGATCGTTCTGCTCGACTTCTGGACCTTCTGCTGCGTCAACTGCCTGCATGTGCTCGACGAGCTGCGCCCGCTCGAGGAGCGCTTCGGCGAGGTCCTGGTGACGATCGGCGTGCACTCGCCGAAGTTCGAACATGAACGCGACCCGGACGCGCTGGCCGCCGCGGTCGAGCGGTACGGGGTGGCCCATCCGGTACTCGACGATCCCGAGCTGATCACCTGGGACCAGTACGCGGCGAAGGCGTGGCCGACCCTGGCCGTGGTCGACCCGGAGGGGTACGTGGTAGCCACCATGGCTGGCGAGGGGCATGCCGACGGGATCGCCCGGCTCGTCGAGGACCTCGTCGGCACCCATCACGCCAAGGGGACCCTGCACCGGGGGAGCGGACCGTACGTGCCGCCGGCCGATCCGTCCACTGTGCTGCGATTCCCGGGCAAGGCCATCGTGACCACGCACGGCACCCTCCTGGTGAGCGACTCGGCCCACCACAGCATCGTCGAGCTGACCGAGGACGGTGAGACGGTTCTGCGGCGCATCGGTTCGGGGCGCCGGGGACGGGCCGACGGATCGGCACAGGAGGCCGAGTTCGCGGAGCCGGGTGGGCTCTGCCTGCTGCCCGAGCAGGCGGCCGCCAGTGCGGGCTACGACCTGGTCGTCGCGGATACCGTCAACCACCTGCTGCGTGGGGTCGACCTCGCGACCGGCCTGGTGACCACGGTCGCCGGCACGGGCGACCCGTGGCGCTCCACCGTGGACACCAACGACCCGCACAAGCTCGATCTGTCCTCGCCGTGGGACCTGGCCTGGTACCAGGAGCAGGTCATCGTGGCGATGGCCGGGATCCACCAGTTGTGGTGGTTCGACCCCGTGTGGCGACGGGCCGGGGTGTACGCGGGTACCACGGTCGAGGCGCTGCGCGACGGTGAGCTGGACCAGGTCTGGATGGCCCAGCCGTCCGGCCTGTCGACCAGCGCTGACGGCGGCACGCTGTGGATCGCCGACTCCGAGTCGTCGGCCCTGCGGTACGTCCGGGACGGGCATATGCGCACCGCGGTCGGCCAGGGCCTGTTCGATTTCGGCCACGTGGACGGCCCGGCCGACCAGGCCCTGTTGCAGCACCCGCTCGGCGTGTGCGCCCTGCCCGACGGCTCGGTGCTGATCGCCGACACGTACAACGGCGCGGTGCGGCGCTACGACCCGGCGACCGACGCGGTGTCCACAGTGGCCACCGGGCTGGCCGAGCCGAGCGACATCGTCCTCGCTGCCCGACGGCGGGGTGCTGGTGGTGGAGTCGGCGCGCCCACCGGCTGACCCGGCTCGCTCCGGGTGCGCTGACGGCGGCCGGTGTGTCCACTGTGGCCGGTGCCCGGCACCGGACCGAGCGGACGCCCGTGCCGGTTGGCCCCGGGTCGAGGTGAGCTGGACGTGGTGTTCACCCCGGCGCCGGGACAGAAGCTGGACGAGTCGTTCGGCCCGTCCACCCGGCTGGAGGTCTCCGCCTCGCCGCCCGAGCTGCTGGTCGAAGGCGCCGGCGCCACCACCGACGCTGTCCCGCCGCTGGTCATCGATCGGCGCGGTCGACGGGGCGTGCTGCAGGTGAGCGCCCGGGCGGCCACCTGCGACGCCGACGTGGAGCACGCCGCCTGCCACCTCACCCGGCAGGACTGGGGCGTGCCGGTCGTGGTAGCCGACTGATGGCGCGAGCACCCTGACCCTCGTCCTCTTCGGCCGTGACGCGACCGTCTGACGGGAAGGAAGGGCACCTTGTTAACGGCTGGGGTAGAGAAGGGAACCCTTCTCTACCCCACGCGTTAACAAGGTGCCCTTCCTTTCAGACCAGGGGGACGAACGGGGCCGAGACGGACGCCGGCCTGTTCCAGCGTGGTCCGGACGCGCCGGGCCAGCTCGACCGCGCCCGGAGTGTCACCGTGCAGGCAGAGCGACTCGACCGGGTGGGTCAGCACCGTGCCGTCCTGCGCCTCGACCTCGCCCGCGGTGGCCAGCCGGAACGCCCGGCTGACCACGGTGTCCACATCGGACACCACCGCCCCGGGCTGGTTGCGCGGGACCAGGGTACCGTCGGCGGTGTACGCGCGGTCGGGGTAGCCCTCGAACACGACGCGGATCCCAGCCGCTCTGTGCGGTCGTGGCGAGGATGGAGCCAGGCTGGCACAGCAGGGGCAGGTGCCGGTCGAAGTCCACGATGGCCGCGACCACCGCCGACGCCTGCCACACGTCGACCATCGCGGCGTTGTAGAGCGCGCCGTGCGGCTTGACGTAGCGGACCTTCTCGCCCTGTAACCGGCAGAAGGCGTCCAGCGCGCCGATCTGGTAGATGATCTCGTCGCGCAGTTCGGCCAGGTCGTATTCGATCCGGCGCCGGCCGAACCCGGCCAGGTCGCGGTAGCCGACCTGGGCACCGACGGCGACACCCCGGTCGGCCGCCCACTCGCATACCCGGCGCATGGTCATCGCGTCGCCGGCATGGAACCCGCACGCCACGTTCGCGCTGGTGACCAGGCCCAGCAGGGCCTTGTCGTCGCCGAGGCGCCAGACACCGAAGCCCTCGCCCAGATCCGCGTTCAGGTCCACGCGACGAATGTAACGGGCGTACCGGGCCGGGCCTGGGCCAGCAGCGGAAGATCAGCCGAGTCGACCACGCCGATGACCGGATAGCCGCCGGTGGTCGGGTGATCGGCCAGGAAGACCAGCGGCTGGCCGTCGCCGGGTACCTGAACCGCGCCGAGCACGATGCCCTCGCTGGGCAGCTCGACCGCGATGGCCCGGGTCAGCGCGGGCCCGGCCAGCCGAGCGCCGACCCGGTTGCTCTTGACCGACATCGTGTACGGACCGGCGAAGATCTGGTCACGGGCCGCCACGGTGAACCAGTCCTGGCGGGGGCCGAGCCGCAGCCGGAGTTCCACCGCTCCACCGGTACGGGGATCAGGGGTGGTCGAGGTGAGCGGAGCGTCGCCGGCCGAGCCGCGCCCGATCGGCAGGACGAACCCGCCCCGCAGCGGTGGCGGGCCCAGCCCGGAGAAGGTGTCGGTGGACCGGCTGCCCAGCACCGGGGCGACGGTGACGCCGCCGGCGAACGCGACATAGGAGCGCACACCGACCTGGGCGGCCCCGATGTCGACGCGCGCGCCGGCCGCGACCTGCCACCGCGGCGCCGAACGGCACGTCGGCACCGTCCACTGTGACCGGTGCGGGAGCCCCGGTGACCGCCAGTGTCGTGGCACCTCGGTCCGCAGCCCCACGCCGGACAGCGTGGTCTCCAGTCCCGCCGCGCCGTCCGGGTTGCCCGACCAGCCGGTTGGCCGCCGACCAGGGCGGGCAGGTCGAGCGCGCCGGAGCGGGGCACCCCGAGGTGGGCGTACCCGAGGCGGCCGAGATCCTGCACGGTGGTCAGCAGGCCCGGGCGGACCACCTCGATCATGGGCCGGACCGTTCCACGAACCGGACCCGGGTACCCGGCGCGAGCAGGGCCGGCGGGATCCCGGTCCGGGTCGAACAGGGACAGATCGGTGCGCCCGACCAGCCGCCAGCCGCCCGGCGAGGCAGTCGGGTAGATGCCGGCGTACGTGTCGCCCAGCGCGACCGAGCCGGCCGGCACCCGGGTCCGAGGTGTCTCCAGCCGCGGCACGGCCAGCTCGTCGGGCAGCCCGGCGAGGTAGGCCCAGCCAGGGCTGAAGCCGCAGAAGGCGACCCGAAACTCCGTCGCCGACCAGCCGGTCCGCTACTCCGCGCGGATCAGTCCCCCAGCGCTGGGCCACACCGGGCAGATCGGCGCCGTCGAAGTCCACCGGGATCTCGACCACGCGGCCCGCGGTCCGGCGCTGGTCGGCGGTGGGCTCCACCGCGGACACGTTCTCCTGTCATGGCCGGGATCGTCGAGTCCGTCGAGCAGGATCGTGCGTGCCCCGGGCACGATCTCGACGGCGTCCAGCTCGCCGGCCGCGCGGCGCCGTTCCAGCTCGGCGAACCAGCCGGTCGGGTCGTCGACCTCGAGGAGCAGCGCGCCGCGCGCCGACAGACCGCAGCCGCACGCGGTCACCTCCTCCTCCAGGTCGCCAGACATCATCCGCCACAGTCGGCGTTGTGGCAGCGGCGCCACGGCCGGTGTTTTCGAGATCGTGAAAAGGGCCACGAGCCTTGCGAACCTACGGTTCCGTAACCGTAGGATGGCCGGCATGACCGCCCGGCGACAGTCCTCGACCATGCCGTGGCGGTCAAGCCGCGGATGCGCGGCTGGCTGCACACGTACGCGTTCTTCGTGGCCATCGTGGCCGGCATCGTGCTGTGCTCACTGGCCGCTCACGCCGGCCGGGCGTGGCCGCCGGTGGTGAGCTGCGCGGTCTACAGCCTCACCGTATGCGGGCTGTTCGGTGTGAGCGCGCTCTACCACCGCCGCGTGTGGAGCCGCCGCGGCTGGGCGGTCATGCGCCGGCTCGACCACTCGATGATCTTCCTCTTCATCGCCGGCACGTACACGCCGTTCTCGATCCTGGTCCTGCGCGGCACGACCCAGACGGTCGATCCTGGCCACGGTCTGGATCGGCGCCGCTGGCCGGTGTCGCGATGAAGATGGCCTGGCCGCACGCCCCGCGTTGGGCGTCCACGCCGCTCTACATCGCTCTGGGCTGGGTGGCGTGTTCGTCCTGCCCGACGTGCTCCACAACGCCGGCGTGGCCGTCGCTGGTCCTGCTGCTCACCGGCGGAGTGGCCTACAGCGTCGGCGCCGTGTTCTACGCGCTGCGCCGGCCCAACCCGTGGCCGAGCGTGTTCGGGCACCACGAGTTCTTCCACGCCTGCACCCTGGTCGCCGCGATCTGCCACCAGGTCGCGATCTACCTCGCCCTGTTCGCCTAGCCGCGTCCACGCGACGCGGAGGTGCCCCGGCTGCGGCCGGACCAGCTGGGGGAGGATGGTCGCGATGGGTAACCGTACGCTCGTGATCCTGCGCCACGCGAAGGCGGCCAATCCCCGACAGCGTGGTCGACGATGCAGCGCCCGCTGAGCCGGCGCGGACAACGCGACGCCGCCGCGGCCGGCGCCTGGCTGGCCGGCCACGGCTACCAGCCCGATGTGGTGCTGTGCTCGCCGGCCCGCCGTACCCGCAGACCTGGCACGGGGTGGCGCGCAGCGCTGACCAGAGCCCCCGATGTGTCGTACGTGGACCGGCTGTACGCCGCCGGCGTGGACGATCTGCTGCGCGGTGGTCGGCGACGTCGACGACGGCGCCGGGACGGTCGGCTGCTGATCGGGCACAACCCGGCGCTGTCGCAGCTGTCCGCGCTGCTCGATCCGGCCGGCGCCGACCCGGAGGGTCTTTCTACCGCTGGGCTCGCCGTGCACTCCTGGGATGGCGGACTGGTCCGCCGCGTCGCCGCGGCACGGCGGCGCTCACCGCCGTCCATATCGCCCGGGCCTGACGCGTCTCACCGGTGCACAGCGCCGAACCGGCACCCGGGGCCGAACCGGAACCCGCCGCGTGCTGAACCGGTGGCTGTCAGAAGGAGTCCTCGGCGAGCTCCATGATGTCCAGGGTGGTGGCCTCGACGATGCGGCGGTCGCTGGACAGGCGGGGCAGCACCTCGCGGGCGAAGAACCGGGCCGAGGCGACCTTGCCCTCGTAGAAGGCGCGGTCCGGCGGCCGATACGTCGGCCCGGGCCGAGGGCGGCCAGAGCCACCTCGGCCTGGCGCTGCAGCAGCCAGCCCACGACCAGGTCGCCCAGCGCGAGCAGGATCCGCCGCGAGGAGAGCCCGACCTTGTAGAGCTCGTTCGGCTCCCCGCCGGCCGCGGCACCCAGCCAGCCGAAGACCGTACCGAGCATCGCCTGCACGTCGGCGAGCGCGCCGGCCAGCAGGGCCCGCTCCTCCTTGAGCTGGCCGTTGCCGGCCTCGCTGTCGAGGAAGGCCTGGATCTCGTCGGCCAGCACGCCGAGCGCCGTGCCGCCGTCCTTGACGATCTTGCGGAAGATCAGGTCGAGGCTCTGGATGGCGGTGGTGCCCTCGTACAGCGTGTCGATCTTCGCGTCCCGCACGTACTGCTCGAGCGGGTAGTCCTGCAGGAAGCCGGAGCCGCCGAAGGTCTGCAGCGACTCGTGCCCGAGCAGCTCGTACGCCCGCTCCGAGCCGCAGCCCTTGACCAGCGGGAGCAGCAGGTCGTTGACCCGTCTGCCGAGCGTCACCGTGGCCTGGTCGCCGGCGTACGCGGCCAGCCGGACCTGGTCCTGCCACAGTGCGGTGTAGTGCACCAGCGCGCGCAGGCCCTCGGCGTACGACTTCTGCAGGACGAGCGACCGGCGTACGTCGGGGTGGTGGGTGATGGTGACCCGCGGGGCGGTCTTGTCGCCCTGGCGCAGCAGGTCGGCGCCCTGGACCCGGTTCTTGGCGTACTCGAGCGCGTTGAGGTAGCCGGTGGAGAGGGTGGCGATCGCCTTGGTGCCGACCATCATCCGGGCGTACTCGATGATGAGGAACATCTGCCGGATGCCGTCGTGCACGTCGCCGAGCAGCCAGCCCTTGGCCGGTACGCCGTTCTCGCCGAACGTCAGCTCGCAGGTGTTGGAGACCTTGAGGCCCATCTTGTGCTCGACGTTGGTGGCGAAGACGCCGTTGCGCTCGCCCAGCTCGCCGGTCTTCGGGTCGAAGTGGAACTTCGGCACGACGAACAGCGACAGGCCCTTGGTGCCCGGGCCCGCCGTGCCCCTCGACGCCGACCGGGCGGGCCAGCACGTAGTGGATGATGTTGTCGGTCAGGTCGTGCTCGCCGCTGGTGATGAAGCGCTTGACGCCCTCGATGTGCCAGGAGCCGTCGGGCTGCGGGATGGCCCGGGTCCGGCCGGCGCCCACGTCGGAGCCGGCGTCGGGCTCGGTGAGCACCATCGTGGAGCCCCACTGCTTCTCGACGAAGAGCTTGGCCCACTCCTTCTGCTCGGGCGTGCCCTCGACGTACAGCGTGTGGGCGAACGACGGGCCGGAGGCGTACATCCAGATCGGGGCGTTGGAGCCGAGCACCCCCTCGGCGAACGACCACCACAGCGTGCGCGGAGCGTTGGTGCCGCCCAGCTCGCTCGGCAGGTCGAGGCGCCAGAACTCGGACGCCATGAAGGTCTCGTACGAGCGGTGGAACTCGGCCGGCAGTGGCGCCGTGTGGGTCGCCGGGTCGAATACCGGCGGGGTGCGGTCGCCCGCGGCGTAGCTGGCGCGCCAGGTCCTCCCGGGCCAACCGGTCCGACTCGCGTCAGGATGCTGCGGGCGGTGTCGACGTCGAGCTCAGCGAACGGGCCCTGACCGAGGATCGGGTGCGGCTCGCCCTCGGGCGCGCCGAACACCTCGAACAGGTTGAACTCGAGATCGCGCAGGTTGCTCTTGTAGTGGCTCATCGCGTGCGACTACTCCCCTGAGTCCCGAGCCCGGTGTCTCCGTGCTCGCCAGCCAACTCGCCGGTTCGTCCACGCAGGGGTTACCGGCCAGTAACAACAAGTTTACTACCAGCGGGTAACTGAGAACAACCCGGATCGGGGCGGACGCCCTGTGTGCGATAACGGGCGAAGTCGGATCTGCGACACATCGTTACTCTTGTCGGCCTGTGTCGTTGTCGGGGTAACGCGAGTCCGGAGAGGACTTACGCGAATCCCCCCGATCCACCGACGCAAGGGTAGGCGCACCATGCTGAGCACCGTGTTCCAGTCGCTGATCGCGCCACGCTACCCACGCCGGTACGTCGGCCGGCACCGGGCGCGTTTCGTCATCCGGTCCATCGGGACCGCTCGTGACCCACGCCCCGCGCAGTAGCGACGCGACGAGTCATCCGTCCGGATGCGACGGCCCGCAGCGATGACGCTGCGGGCCGTACTCGTGTCCGGGTGCGGTGGCGTGGCGACCTCAGCGTCACGTTCGCGCGGCGGTGGAGATGGCTCGCGGGACACGTGACCAGACGATCAGGAATCGAGAAGCGAAGGTCACGGAGTCCGAACTAGCGTGACCGACATGGACATCCCGACGCCCGACAAGCCCATCCACACCGGGTCGATCCGACCCACGACTACTGGAGTGACCATGACCGACTCTTCCACCCAGGGAATCAAGACCGTGCTGCATCCCGTGTCCGACCTGGCGACGGCCAAGGCCGTGTACACGGCCCTGCTCGGCGTACCGCCACAGAGCGACTCTGCCTACTACGTCGGCTTCGAGGCCGCCGGCCAGCAGATCGGGCTGGTGCCGGGCGGCGGACCGCAGGGCATGACCTCGCCGGTGGCCTACTGGCACGTGCCGGACATCGAGGCGAAGCTGGCCGAGGTGACCGCCGCCGGCGCCACCCTGAAGGAGCCTGCGCACGACGTTGGCGGCGGCCGCCTGGTGGCCACGGTCACCGATCCCGACGGCAACGTCCTCGGGCTGCTCCAGGACTGATGAGAGGCGACCCCGCGCTCAGCGTCGTAACGACACCGAGCTGACGACGGAGAAGCCAGGCGTAGCGCCCGAGTCTGGTTGGATCGAGCCAGTCGACGCCGGCGGAGACCGCGACCGCGGCTCCGCCTGACAGATGGAGACACGATGAGCAGGGCCACGAGGACGGACACTCGGCCGCCTGAGCGCCACGGAGCCGACAGCCACGATCTGATCCGCGTGCACGGCGCGCGCGTGAACAACCTCAAGGACGTCAGCGTCGAGATCCCGAAGCGCCGGCTGACGGTGTTCACCGGCGTCTCCGGTTCGGGTAAGAGCTCGCTCGTGTTCGACACGATCGCAGCGGAGTCGCAGCGGTTGATCAACGAGACGTACAGCGCCTTTCTTCAAGGTTTCATGCCGACGCTGGCGCGGCCCGAGGTCGACGTCCTCGACGGGCTGACGACCGCGATCATCGTCGACCAGCAGCGGATGGGTGCGGACCGCCGCTCCACGGTCGGCACCGCCACCGATGCCAACGCGATGCTGCGCATCCTGTTCAGCCGGCTGGGGAAGCCGCACATCGGCTCGCCCCAGGCGTTCTCCTTCAACATTCCCTCGATCTCGGGCGCGGGCGCGGTCACCATGGAGCGCGGCGGCCGCACGGTGAAGGAGCGGCGAAGCTTCAGCATCCTCGGCGGCATGTGCCCGCGCTGCGAGGGCCGGGGCTCGGTGAACGACATCGACCTGCCCCAGCTGTACGACGACGGCAAGTCGCTCAACGAGGGGGCGCTCACGATCCCCGGCTACAGCATGGACGGCTGGTACGGCCGCATCTTCGCCGGCTGCGGCTACTTCGATCCGGACAAGGCGATCCGTAAGTTCACCAAGAGGGAACTCCACGACCTGCTCTACAAGGAGCCGACCAGGATCAAGGTCGACGGCATCAACCTGACCTATGAGGGCCTGATCCCGAAGCTGCAGAAGTCGATGCTGTCCAAGGACGTTGACGCGCTGCAGCCGCATATCCGCGCCTTCGTCGAGCGGGCGGTCACGTTCACCACCTGCCCCGATTGCGGCGGCACCCGGCTCAGCAAGCAGGCTCGATCGTCGAAGGTCAAGGGAATCAACATCGCCGACGCGTGCGCCATGCAGATCAGCGACCTCGCCGCATGGGTGCAGGGTCTGGCCGAGCCGTCGGTCGCGCCGCTGCTCGAGTCGTTGCGGCTCAATCTCGACTCCTTCGTGGAGATCGGGCTGGGCTACCTCTCACTCGACCGGCCGTCGGGCACACTGTCCGGCGGCGAGGCACAGCGGGTCAAGATGATCCGCCAGCTCGGCTCCGCACTCACCGACATCACCTACGTCTTCGATGAGCCCACGATCGGCCTACACCCCCATGACATCCAGCGGATGAACAAGCTGCTACTGCGGCTGCGCGACAAGGGCAACACGGTGCTCGTCGTGGAGCACAAGCCGGAGGTGATCGCGATCGCCGACCACGTGGTCGACCTCGGCCCGCGTGCCGGCACCGAGGGCGGCCAGGTGGTGTTCGAGGGTACCGTCGAAGGGCTCCGGGCCGGCGGAACTCTCACCGGACGGCACCTGGACGACCGCGCGTCCCTGAAGACATCGGTGCGGACACCGTCGGCAGTGCTGCCGGTGCGCGGCGCCAGCACCCATAACCTGCGCGATGTCGACGTTGACATCCCGCTCGGGGTACTGGTCGTCATCACCGGGGTAGCGGGCTCGGGGAAGAGCTCACTGATCCACGGCTCAGTGTCCGGGCAGGACGCAGTGATAGCGGTCGACCAGGCCCCGATCCGGGGTTCGCGGCGGAGCAATCCGGCGACGTACACCGGGCTGCTCGACCCGATCCGCAAGGCGTTCGCGAAAGCCAATGGCGTCAAGCCCGCGCTGTTCAGCGCCAACTCCGAGGGCGCCTGCCCCAACTGCAACGGCGCCGGAGTCACCTACGTCGACCTCGGGATGATGGCCGGGGTCTCGACCGTCTGCGAGGAGTGCGAGGGGAAGCGGTTCGAGGCGTCGGTGCTCGGATACCGCCTCGGCGGCCGCGACATCAGCGAGGTGCTCGCGATGTCGGTGACCGAGGCCGAGGAGTTCTTCGGCGCCGGCGACGCGCGCACACCGGCCGCGCATGTCGTCCTCGACCGGCTCGTCGATGTCGGGCTCGGCTACCTCAGCATCGGCCAGCCGCTCACCACCTTGTCCGGTGGCGAGCGGCAGCGGCTCAAGCTGGCCACCCACATGGGCGAGAAGGGCGGCGTCTACGTCCTCGACGAGCCGACCACCGGCCTGCACCTCGCCGATGTCGAACAGCTGCTCGGCCTGCTCGACCGGCTCGTCGACGCCGGCAAGTCGGTCATCATCATCGAGCATCACCAGGCGGTCATGGCGCACGCCGACTGGATCATCGACCTCGGCCCCGGCGCCGGCCACGACGGCGGCCGGATCGTGTTCGAGGGCACGCCCGCTGACCTCGTCGCCGCCCGCTCCACCCTCACCGGCGAGCACCTCTCGGCCTACGTCGGCACCTGACCGGGGAGGTCCTAGCTTCGAGCGGTTCTCGTTCCGATCTCCCAACTCGGCACGGCCCGCTCCGGCTCGGGGGCGGCGCCGGTGTACTCGAGCAGGATCAGCGCGATGTCGTCATCGAAGCGGCCTCGGACCCAGGCGGCGAGAGCGCTCTCCAATGAGGACAGTCCATGTTCGACGGTGCCGTGTCCGAGCAGGCCCCAGGCCCGGTCGACGGTCGGGAAGAACTCGCCGCCCCGGCGCGCTTCGGCCAGGCCATCCGTATAGAGCAGCAGGCGGTCGCCCGGCTCCAGGTGCTCGACTCGAGCCTGTACCCGGGGGCCGAGGCCCAGCGGCGGCGCCGGTGCCGGCGGGTCAAGCACGATGGCCCGCCCCCGCCGTAGCAGCAGCGGAGCCGGGTGCCCACAGTTCACCACCGTCAGGGTGCCGCCGCGCTCCTCGACCAGGGCGGCGGTGACGAAGTCCTCATCCCCGATCGATCGGGACACGGCGGTGTCGAGGTCGGTGACCACCGAGCGCAGGTCCGACTGCTCATAAGCGACATGGCGGTACGCGCCCAAGACGATGCTGGCCAGCCGGACGGCGTCGATGCCCTTACCCCGGACATCGCCGATGATCATGCGTACCCCGTACCGGGTGTCGAGAGCCTCGTAGAGGTCGCCGCCCACGCCGGCGGCCGCACTGGCCGACACGTACCGACCGGCCACCGCGAGCTGGCCCACCTGCGGGCCGATCGGGCGCAGGACCGCCTCGCGCGCGATCTCGGCCAGCCGGGACAGTTCGGCGTACCGGCTGTACTGCGACTGCCGCACCACCGCCACTGCCACGGCGCCGGTGGTGGCCAACGCCATTCCGAGCACGCTGGCGCCCAGTGACTCGGTCAACGAGCCGCGGACCAATCCCGTCAACAGCGTCGTGCCGGCGGCGAGTACCCCGATTCCGACCACGAACCGCCATGGGGAGAACGCCGCCGCGAGGAACGGGGCGATCGCCAGCCAGCCGACGAGGGTGGCGCTCGAACCACCCGCCAACTGGATCGCGGACACGATGACGATCACCGCGAGTGCCGCGCCAAGGCCGGCGGCGGCCTCGGGCGTGAGTGAGTTACGTCGTCCGTCCATGCCTGTCTCGTGGTCGGGTTCGAGCCTTCCGCAGAAACCAGCATGCCCGATCGGGGCCGTCGCCTGGACGTCCCGTGACCAGCGGTATCCGACCGTCGGCGGGTTCGACCCATTCGGCGGGTTACGCAGACCGGTAGATCAGGTGGCGTCCTGCACCAATACCTCGTACCGGACATCGACCACGCCCTTGTCCAGGCTGGCGATCGTGCCGAACGCCGCCCTGGACAGATCCAGGCAGCCGTCGCCGACCGCGGGGCCGCGGTCATTGATGCGGACCACGACCGACTTACCGGTGGCGACGTTGGTGACCCGTACCCGGGTGTCGAAGGGGAGCGTCTGGTGGGCGGCGGTGAGTGCGTTCGGGTCGAACATCTCGCCGTCAGCCGTCCGCTGCGGTTGGTCGTAGTAGGACGCGTCACACTCGCCCATGTCGATGACCCGTCCGGTGGCGGATTGTTGGGTCGTCGTCCCCGTCGGCGTGTCCTGGCCCTGTGTGGCGGCCCGGTTGCTGGCGCGGCCGGCCCGGTCGGCGGTCGCCGCCCGATCAGCCGCGGTGAGGCTGGCTCCGCCGAGCTGGTTGTCCGCGACCGGACCGGTTGGCGCCGAGGCGCTGGTACCGATGACTGTGCCGGCGCCGCCGACGAGGATTCCGGCGACCGTCATGGCGGCCGCGGCGGGTAGCAGCTGGCCGCTCCGCCTCGCCCTCTTCTTCGTCAACCAGGCGCCGTGGCGCGCTGCCCGGATGTGGCGGCCGGTATACCGGTCAGCCAAGGACGTCACCCTTCGTGAGGCAACAGGTCGGGCGCTCGGTGGCAAACTGCGACAGAGAGCAACGATGCGCCACCACGGACGTTAACCGATCTATAACTGACATGGTCAAGCCGACGCGACGGGCAGGGCGCCAAATATCCTTCATTCCCAGCCTTTTGTCTGACCTTCCCTCAACCGTTCGGTGGATACCTTCGGTGGTGCGCGATGGCGCCCGGGAGTACGGCGCGCCGATCACGGATCAGAGCGGGCGCTCGTCGTACTCGCTGACGACCGGCTGGTCGACGACGCGGCGCTCACCCGGCGGCGGCGGAGTCTGGGTGACCACCGTGCGGCGGCGTGAGCCGAAGATCGTCAGGGTCATGATCAGGCCGACCGCACCGGCGAGCATCAGCACCCAGCCGACGATGCTCAGGTCGAGCCAGCCCACGTGCACGTTGAGGGCGAACGCGATGATCGCGCCCACGGCAAGCATGAAGATACTCGCGCCAATACCCACGGTAATCGTCCTCCTTCGACGGGTTCTGGCACCTCGATACCCGTCGTGACGATCGGCCTAACTCGGGAATTCGAGTGCGCCGGCGGGCTGGGGACAGAAGATGTCCGCAATCGCCGGTAGGGTCCGGGCTTATGGAGATCAACTGGGCCACGGAGCTGTACGACCAGCTCGACTTCCACTGGCAGAACCAGTTGCGCCCGCGCCTGGACGGCCTGACCGACGCCGAGTACTTCTGGGAACCGGTGCCGGACTGCTGGACCGTCCGCCCGTACGGGCAGACCAGAGCCCCGGAGGTGGTCGGCGCCGGGCCGTTCCGCAGCGAGTACGAGTGGCCGGCACCGGACCCGACACCCGTGACCACGATCGCCTGGCGACTGGGCCACATCATCACCGGCTGCCTGCTGCAACGTAGCGCGGCCCACTTCGGTGGACCGCCGTTCGTACGGAACGAGTTCGAGTACGCCGGCACCGCGGCCGGCGCCCTCCGCCAGCTCGACGACGCGTACGCCCGATGGGCGGCCGGGGTGAAGGCGCTGGGTACCGACGGACTTGCCCGACCATGCGGACCGGCCGAAGGCCCGTTCGCCGACGCTTCGCTGGCCGCACTCGTCCTGCACATCAACCGGGAGATGCTGCATCACGGCGCCGAGATCGCCCTGCTGCGCGATCTCTATATCCGTCTGGGCTGACCGGTCGCGGGGGGCCTCGGCGTGCGCGAGACTGCGTGGCATGCGACCTCACATGCGGGTGGCCTCGGTCGTCCTGAGCGCACCCGATCCGCGTGCCCTGGCAGCGTTCTACCAACGCCTGCTCGGCTGGAACCTGGTGGCCAGCTACCCGGCGCGGCCGGGCAATCCTGACGAGGACGGCTACGCCATGCTGCGTCCCGAGGAGCCCGGGCCGGGCCTGACCGGGATGGCGTTCCAGTGGGAGCCCGGATATGTAGCGCCGGTGTGGCCCGCGACGCAGGGGGAGCAGGGGATGATGCTGCACCTCGACATCGCGGTCGAGGACCTCGATGCCGCGGTCGACCACGCGCTCACCGCCGGTGCGACCATCGCCGAGCGCCAGCCGCAGGAGCACGTTCGAGTGCTGCTCGACCCGGCCGGTCACCCGTTCTGCCTGTTCGTCGGGCAGGTCTGAGACCGGACAGGCCCGCGACGCCATCCACAGTGGACGTTGGTCGCGGGCCTCGGTCCGTCACTGGCCGGCGAGGATCGCGTCGAGCTTCTCGTAGCCTTCGACCACTCCGGTCTCCATCCCGCTGGCCAGAATGGCGTCCCGGTCCTTGAGGTTGTCAACGACCGACAGGATCTCCACCCGGCTGCGGCCGGCGCCGAGGTCGGTGAACGTCACCGTCTCGAGGGAGACACCGTCGGGCGCGCCCGCCCAGGTGAACGTCTGTACCAGCCGCTCGGGTGGCCGCACCTCGTGGAACGAGCCGTAGAACGCCGCGACCTCCTTGCCGTCACGGTAGTCGGCGTACCGGTAGTGGCCGCCCGTGCGCATGTCCCACTCGCTGATGCGCATATCGGCGTGCTTCGGGCCCAACCACTGGGTGACCAGGTCCGGGTCGGTCCAGGCGCGGAACACCCGGTCCACCGTCGCCTCGAAGTCGCGGGTGATCCGCACGGTCGGCAGGTCGGGGTCGGCTTCGATGTGGGTCTTGTTGATCATGATGGTTGCCCTTCCGTACGTTGTCCGGCTTCCTCGGGTTGTTCGGCTTCCTCGGGTTGTTCGGCTTTCTCAGGTTGTTCGGCCATAGCGGACAGAACGGCGTCGAGGCGCTGGAACCGCTCTTCAGCCTGCCGGCGGTACCGGTCGATCCACGCCGTCATCAGGTCGAACACCTCGGCCCGCAGGTGGACCGGTCGCCGTTGGGCGTCCCGGCTCCGCGAGACGAGCCCGGCCTCCTCCAGCACCTTGAGGTGTTTGGACACGGCCTGGAACGAGACGTTGTACCGCTGCGCCAGCTGTCCGACGGTGGCGTCGCCGACCGTGAGCCGGGCGACGATGTCGCGCCGGGTCGGGTCGGCGAGCGCCGCGAAGACCCGCGAGAGCCGATCCTCGTCCGCCACTGCTGTCTCCCGTGTTCAACCATTTGGTTGAGTACGACTCTAGGCGGGCGCGAAGGCCTTGTCAACCGATTGGTTGAATAACCTGGCGGTTGATCGCTCTCGTGCCTTGATCGCATCCCCACTGTCCAGGTCCCCCGCTACGTCCTGGCGGCATGACCCAGCCTGATCAGTCGGCCCGCTGTTAGTGCGGACGCCGCGCTCTACAGAAAGCGATTGCCAACTGTCCGGGCAAACCCAAGTATGGCTGCTGGGGTATATGCTTGAGGAGGTATGTTGGTGGGGTGAACGGGTTCGCGGTACTGGCCCAGGTGCAGCGTCGGGAGATCCTCGACTGTCTGCTCGGCGGGGAGTTGCCGGTCAACGATCTCGTCGAGCGGCTCCGGATGAGCCAGCCGATGGTGTCCAAGCACCTCAAGGTGCTGCGGGATGCCGGCATGGTGGCCGTCCGGGTGGATGCGCAGCGGCGGCTCTACCGGGTCGAGCCGGGCGCGCTGGCTGACATCGACGCGTGGCTGACTCCGTACCGTCGACTGTGGACGGACCGGCTGGCCGCGCTCGAAGCCCATCTCGACCGGAAGGAGCGGGCATGAAAGACGGCATGATCCAGCAGACGGGCGAGCGGTTGACTCTGCGGTACGAGCGGAACCTGGACCATCCGGTCGCCGAGGTGTGGCGGGCCATCACGGATCCGGCCGAGATCGAGCGGTGGACCGGGATCCGGCCGGAGCTGGACCTGCGGCCCTGTGGCGAGTATGTGTCCCATCACGGGCCGGACCGGCACCGGGTGGTGGACCATGTGGTACGGCTGGACCCACCGTACCTGTTCGAGCACACGTTCTGGGAGACGGTGAACCCGAGCGCGTTGGTGACGTGGAAGCTGGTCGGAGCCGACGGAGGGACACTCCTGGTGCTCACCCACGCGCTCGACCACGACGACATCGCGCAGGCGGCCGCCACGCTGGCGCAGGGCTACCACCCCGTGACGATCATGTCGCGCAACGCCGCCGGCTGGCACCGTATGCTCGACCGGCTCGAGGCCACAGTGGATGGTCGTGAGCTCGCGTGGTCCACAGAGGACCAGGAGCGGCTGCGCGAGCGTTACGCAGGACGGTTCGCCGCGGTCGTGGGTCAGCGCCCGTCCTGACGCACGGGCGGTGATCCTCGCCGGTGGGCAGCTCCATCCGGAACGGGCGGGGCGGTCGGCTCGCGGCCGATGGAGTTCAGGGTCGTGGGTAGTGCACGGTCCGGTCGCGGCCGGAGCCCGCCACCGCCACCGCCGCGATCTCGACCACCATGTCCGGGGACGCCAGTGCGTCGACCCCGACCACCGTCCAGGCAGGGTAGGGCGGCCGGATGAACTCGTCCTTGACCGACCGGAAGCCGTCCATGTCGGACATGTTCGCGTGGTAGGTGGTGAGGCTCACGATGTCGTCCAGGCCCGCTCCGGCGTCGCGCAGAGTCCGCTCGAGCTGACGGAACGCCACCCTGGCCTGGATCACCGGGTCCCGCGAGATCTGGTCCCGCTCGTCGTAGCCGCGCTGGCCAGACACCCAGATCGTGTCGTGGACCCTGGTCGCCTCGGCGAAGTGCCAGGCCTCGTAGGTGTCCGCGTTCCGGATGATCGATTCGCGCCCCATCCAGCGACCGTACAACATCCACTGTGGATTGTCGGATGCCCGGTGGCGGGCTGTGCCCGGTGAGCGGACTATTGCGGCATGCTGTTGGAGCGCGAGTCTGCCCTGGCCGCGCTCACCGAGTACGCGGCCCAGGCCCGGCGCGGTGAGGGCCGGCTGGCGCTGGTCTCCGGCGAAGCCGGTGTCGGCAAGTCGTCCCTTATCGAGCAGATCGAGGGGGAGCGGACCGACCTTCGGTGGTGGTGGGGCGCGTGTGACGGGCTGTTCACGCCCCGACCGCTCGGCCCGCTGTTCGACCTGGCCGAACAGATCGGCGGTGAGCTGTTCGAACTCTGCCGGTCCAGCGCCCCCCGGGATGATCTGTTCGCGGCCCTTTTGCGCTACCTGACCTCGGCCAACGAGGCCTGCGCGGTGGTGATCGAGGACATGCACTGGGCCGACGAGGCCAGCGTGGATCTGCTGCGCTTCCTGGGCCGGCGGCTGCGGACGGCGCCGGTGCTGCTGGTCGCCACCTACCGGGACGACACGCTGACCGCCCGGGATCCGCTGCGGCTGGCTCTCGGCGAGCTCTCATCGCAGCGTTCGACCCGCCGGGTGAGTTTGGCGCCGTTGTCGGCCGAGGCGGTCGCGACGCTGGCCGCCGGCAGCGGGCTGGACCCGGCTGCGCTGCACCGGCTCACCGGCGGGAACCCGTTTTACGTCACCGAGGTGCTGGCCGGCGGTAGGGATGAACTGCCGCCGTCGGCCCGCGACGCCGTGCTGGCCCGGGCGGCCCGACTGACCAGCCGGGCCCGCGCGGTGCTCGACGTTGCGGCGATCACCGGCGGGCGGGTTCAGCTGAGCCTGATCCGTGCGGCCACCGTGTACGACCACGAGGCGGTCGACGAGCTGTACGCCTCGGGACTGCTGGTGGCCGATGGAGCCGACCTGCGCTTCCGGCATGAGATCGCCCGGCTCGCGGTCGAGCAGGCGATCGCCGGCCACCGCCGGCCTGAGCTGCACGCGGCGGTGCTGGCCGCGCTGAGGGAGTCCGGTTGCGACGATGACGCCCGGCTCGCCTTCCACGCGGAGGCGGCCGGCGACGTGGAGGCGGTCCGACTGTTCGCCCCCCGCGCTGGCCGGCGGGCCGCCGAGCTCTCCTCGCACCGGGAGGCGGCGGCCCAGTACGAACGGGCCATCCGGTTCGCCTCCGACGAGGATGACGAGGCCATGGCCGCCCTCTACGACGTCCTGGCCGACGAATTGTCCTATGTGGATCGGTGGGAGGACGCGGCCGCCGCCGGAGAGCAGGCACTAAAGCTGTGGCGGGAAGCCGGCGACCGCCTTCACGAGGGTGATGGGCTGCGTCGCCAGTCCCGCACGATGTGGCGCTTGTGTCGCAGGGACGACGCGCTCGCCTGTGCCGAGCTGGCCGTGCAGATCCTGGAGCCGCTCGGTGAGTCGTCCGAACTGGCCTGGGCCTATGCCAGCCTGGCCAACCGGCACATGGGCGAGCGGCGAAACGAGTTGGCCGGTGAGCTGGCCGGCCGGGCGTTGGAGCTGGCCGAGCGTCTCGACCTGCCCGCGGTCCGCAGCGAGGCGACCAACACGATGGCCGCCGCGGCCGCGTTGTCAGACGCACCCTGGCTCGAGGACATGCGGACGGCACTCGACATCGCCCTGCGCCACGGGCTGGATCCGCAGGTGGGGCGGGCCTACAGCAACCTGTACGGGTTCCTCTGTGGACAGCGACGCTTCACCGAGGCGCAGCCGTACTTCGTCGACGGCTTCGCGTACTCCGACGAACGCGACATGTTCACGTACACGACCTGTCTGGAAGGCGAGCTCACGAGCGTCTGGGAGAAGTCGGGGCGGTGGGCCGAGTCGGCGTCACTGGCCGCGGAGCTGCTCGGCCGGGTCGCCTCCCCGATCAATCGGCTCAACCCGTTGACCAGCCTGGGTACCGTGCGGGCCCGCCGCGATGAACCCAGTGTCTGGGCATGTCTGGACGAGGCGCTCGCCGGTGCCGAGGGAGCCGGCGAGCCAGAGTGGATGGTGGTCGTGCGGCTGGCCCGGGCCGAGGCTCACTGGCTCGGCGGCGATCCGGCGGCCGCGCTGTCCGAGGCGGAGACACTGGCCGACCTCGCTGACCTGTTGGACTCCTGGGAGCGTGGCGCGACGGCGGTCTGGCTGCGCCGGCTCGGTTCGGACCGGTCCGTCATCGGCCCGCTGGCTCGACCGTACCGTCTCATGGTCGACGGCCAGCACGCTGCGGCGGCTGACGAGTGGCTGGCCCTTGATTGCCCGTACGAGGCCGCGCTCGCACTCTACGACGCCACCGAGGAGGAGTCGCTGCGGGACGCGCTGCGACGGTTCGAGGAGCTCGGCTCCGAGCCGGCAGCTCGGCTCACCCGTCAGCGCATGCGAGCCCTACGGATCCGGTCGGTCCCGACCGGCGGCCATGCCACCACCCGGGCCCATCCGGCTGGCCTGACCCGCCGGGAGCATCAGGTGCTCGACCTGATCTGTGCCGGGCGGACCAACGCCGAGATCGCGGCACAGCTGTTCATCTCGGCCAAGACGGTCGACCATCACGTCTCCGCCGTGCTGGCCAAGCTCGGCACGCCGACCCGCACCGCGGCGGCCTCGAAGGCGGTCCAGCTCGGCCTGGCGTGATTTCTAGGGATCCTCGGGGCGAAAAATGGGGAGCCGGTCCCGAGGCGTCCGCCCAGGTCAGAGCCATACCGTCGAATCGTTCTCCGCCCATACGAACTCGCCAGGAGGCTCCCTTGCCGCTCTACATGGATGTCCACACCATCAGCGGAGGCGTCGCCGCCGACGACGTCGCCAAGGCCCACATCGCCGACCTGCAGACCCAGGGCCGCTACGACGTCAACTACCTGCGGTACTGGGTGGACGAGCAGCACGGAAAGGTGTTCTGCCTCGTCGAGGCGCCGTCCGCGGATGCGGCGTCGGCCGTCCACCGGGAGGCCCACGGCCTGGTCGCCGACGAGGTGTACCAGGTGCAGGAAGGCTCATAGCCACATCTCCACCGTCGCGGCGCCGCCCAACCTTCCAGGGCGGCGCCGCGGCTTTTTTGCGCGCCGGTTCCGGCCGCGAGCCGCGACACGATTGTGTCCACAGTGGAAGCTCCCGGCCGCGCTGACGGACCCGATGTCCCTCGGAAGGTCGAATCCACCATGATCGCTGGCGACACGCACGTAACTATGCGGCGAGTATTGCCCCTTATGTCCATATAGTGTGCACTCGGCGCCAGGCGGTCGGGGACATCGATCGCGGTTCGCCAAGTCCACGCCGCGATGAAGGGCAGCTGTGTCGATGAGAGATGTTGTTGGGCTGGCTTCCGATGATCGTTTGTCGGGGTTGGGGCAGACGGCGTTGTTGGATCGGTCGCCGGTGGCGCCGGTGGTTGAGTTTGTTTGTGATGTGGCGGTTGTGGGTTTGGGTTATGTGGGGTTGCCGACGGCGTTGGGTTTTCATGCGTCGGGTGTGCGGGTGGTGGGGGTGGATGTGAGTGCGGCGCGGTTGGCGGCGGTGCGGTCGGGTCAGGTGGATGTGCTGGATTCTGATCGGGTGCGGTTGGCTTCGGCGTTGGCGGATGGGGATTGTTTCGGGTTGACCGATGACGGGGGGGTGGTGGGGTCGGCGGGGGCGGTGTTGGTGTGTGTGCCGACGCCGGTGGATGAGTATTTGGTGCCGGATCTTTCGGCGTTGCGGGCGGCGTGTGGGTCGGTGGTTGCGCGGGCGGTGCCGGGTCAGGTGTTGATGTTGACGTCGACTTCGTATGTGGGGTGCACGTTCGATTTGTTGGTGCGGCCGTTGGAGGAGCGGGGGCTTCGGGTGGGGGTGGACGTGTTCGTGGCGTTCGCGCCGGAGCGGATCGATCCGGGCAATGTGGATCATGCGCAGTTTGAGGTGCCGCGGGTGGTGGGTGGGGTGACGCCGGCGTGTACGCAGCGGGCGGTGGCGGTGTTGCGGGGGTGTTCGGCCCGGTTGCATGTGGTGCGGGACGCGCGGACGGCGGAGTTGACGAAGTTGTTCGAGAACACGTTCCGGGCGGTGAATATTTCGTTGGCGAATGAGTTCGCCGATATTGGGGCGTCGTTGGGTGTGGATGTCGGGGAGGTGATCGACGCGGCGGCGACGAAGCCGTATGGGTTCATGCCGTTCTATCCGGGGCCGGGGGTGGGTGGGCATTGTATTCCGTGTGATCCGCATTATTTGTTGTGGCAGTTGCGGGCGGCTCGGGTGTCGGCGCCGTTGATCGAGACGGCGATGGCGGCGGTGGCGTTGCGGCCGGGGCGGGTCAGCCGGCGGGCGGTGGAGGTGTTGGGTCGGCGGGGGGTGGCGGTGGCCGGGGCCCGGGTGTTGGTGGTGGGGGTGGCGTATAAGCCGGGGGTGGCTGATGTGCGGGAGTCGCCGGCGTTGGAGATCATCGAGCGGTTGTGGGCGGCGGGGGCTCGGGTGAGTTTCTTCGATGAGCGGGTCGCGGCGGTGGATGTGTTCGGTGGGGCGGTGCCGCGGGTGACGGATCCGGATCAGGAGTGGGATCTGGTGGTGGTGCAGTGTGTGCATCCGCAGACCGATCTGGGGTGGTTGGGTCGCCAGGGTGCGGTGTTGGATGCCACCTACCGGTTGGTGGACGTGGCGGGCCGCGTCCTGCCATGACGGCGACGGAGACGTTGGAGCCGGGACCGGCCCGGCCGGTAGCGGCGGGGTCGGCGGGGTCGGGGTCCGTGCTGGATCTGGTGGGGGTGGTCGGGCCGGGGCGGCGGCGGCGGGGGGCGGGGCTGGATCCGGGGATCCGCCGCGATGTGCGGCGGATCGTGACGTTGGTGGCGTTGACGCCGTTGCTGTTCGTGTTGGCCAACGAGACGCCACGGTTGCTCGACGATCCGGTGGTGGCCACGTATGGGGCGTTGGCGTTGTCGGTGACGATCGCGTTGTTGTATGTGGCCTACGCCCATTACGACGATCCGGCGGTGCAGGAGGTCGGTCACCGGCCCCGTGATGTGGGCGGGTTCCCGGTGTTGGCGGCGGCGCCGCGGGTGAGTTTGTTGGTGGCGGTGCATAACGAGGCCGACCGGATCGGTGAGTGTGTGCGCTCGATCGTGGCCAGTGACTACCCCGATCTGCAGCTGGTGGTGGTCGATGACGCGTCCACCGATGACACGGCCACGATTTTGGACGGGTTGGCCGGCGAGTTGGGTTTCACGGTGATCCACCTGCGCGGCAACGTGGGTAAGAAACGGGCCCTGGTCGCGGCGGTTGAGGTGGCCGACGGGGACATTCTCGCGTTCACCGATTCGGATTGTCTGTTGGCCCCCGACGCGGTGGGTCGCTGTGTGCAGGCGCTGGTACGTCATCCCGAGCTGGGGGCGGTCAGTGGCCACGCCCGGGCCTGGAACGCCTCCCAGTCCCTGCTGACCCGCATCCAGGACGCCTGGTATGAGGGCCAGTTCCGGGTGGCCAAGGGCGCCGAGTCGGCGTTCGGGGCGGTCACGTGTGTGTCGGGGCCGTTGGCGGTGTTCCGCCGGGAAGCCATCTACAACTATTTACCGGCCTGGGCGGCCGACCGGTTTCTGGGTGGGGAGTTCCGCTTCGCCACCGACCGCCAACTCACCGCCTACGTGCTGGGCCAGAAATGGGTGGGACGCCGACTCAAACAACGCCACCCCGACTCCCGGTTCGTGTCCGATGTGGACTACCCCGAACGGGTCTGGCGGGTCGGCTACGTCCAGTCGGCCCGGGTCTGGACCCAGGTCCCGGCCCGACCCGCCACCTTCCTACGCCAACAGGTGCGGTGGAAGAAATCGTTCATCCGTAACCTGTTCTTCACCGGCCGGTTCATGTGGCGACGCGGCACCGCCCCCGCCGTCATGTTCTACGGCCACGCCCTGTGGGTCGCGCTGGCCCCGTTCATGGCCCTGCGCCACCTGATCTGGGCCCCCCTGCACGGACTATGGCTGCTCAGCCTGCTCTACCTGGCCGGCATCCTGCTCAAAGGCACCGCCTGGGCCGTCGCCGTCAAAGTCGACAACCCCGCCTCCCCCGCCTGGCGCTACCGACCCCTGATGAGCCTGATCTCCGCCACCGTCCTGGCCTGGCTACTGCCCTACGCCATCCTCACCATCCGACGCGGCATCTGGACCCGAGGATGAAACGCCTCACCATCCTCGCCGCCGACCTCCTCGCCGCCATCATCGTGGCCGCCCTCTACACCTTCGTCCTCACCCGCGGCCGGATCCTGCCATGACCCAACCCACCACCACCCAACCCGCCACCACCCAACCCGCCGCCACCCACCCCGCCGCGACCAAGCGTGGCTGGGGTGGGGTGTTGGGGCGGGCCGCGGCGAAGCGGGCCGGGTTGGTGCGGGCCGGGTTGGTGCGGGCCGGGTTGGGCGGGTCGGGTGGGGCGGGCCGGGGCCGGGCGGGTGGGGGTGGCCCGGTCGCGGTTGTTGGGACCGCCGTTGCGGCTGGTGGCCGCGCTGATCGCGGCCGCCCCGTTCCTGGTGGCCGCGCAACTGGTGACCAGCACGGTGGTGGGTGGGCTGGGGATCCAGTACGCCCCACCCGAGCAGAGCGCCAGCCCGGCCGAACTGGCCGCCTGGCACGGTATCGGCTCGGCCCTGCCCGCCACCGCCGCCCCGGTCGTGTTGGCCTACCACGATGTGCGTCCCGACTCCACCGACCCGTATGTGGTCTCGCCGCTGCAACTGGATCGTCAACTCGCCGCGTTCGCCGCCGCCGGCTATCACAGCCTGAGCAGCGCCGAGTTCGTGGCGTATCTGCGCGGCGGACCGACCCCACCCCGCGGCTTGTACCTCACCTTCGACGATGGCATCCAGGGCCTGTACCACTACGCCGACCCGATCCTGGCCCGCCACCACATGAACGCCACGTCGTTTCTGATCACCGGCCGGGTCGGGCACAACCAGCCCTACTACCTGAGCTGGGCCGAGGTCGGCCAGCTGGCCCGCTCGGGCCGGTGGGACTTCCAGGCCCACACCCACGACCTGCACACCCGCGGACCGGTCGGACCCGACAAAATCAACGGTTCCCTGCTCACCGGCAGCAGCTGGAGCGCTAACCACAGGGAAACCGTGGCCGAACACCAACAACGCGTCAACCAGGACCTCACCCTCATGTTCGCCGACTTCGCCGAACACCACCTACCCCGACCCCAGGTCTTCGCCTACCCCTTCTCCGAAGCCGACACCTCCTACGACCGGGCCGCCGTCGAAGCCACCGCCACCCTCATCCGCCACCAGT
Organism: uncultured Actinomycetota bacterium; assembly: GCA_963803345.1. Classification (GTDB taxonomy): domain Bacteria; phylum Actinomycetota; class Actinomycetes; order Mycobacteriales; family Micromonosporaceae; genus CAWDLX01. Next base: position 109,921 of record CAWDLX010000012.1, on the reverse strand, counting down.
TCCCCGTCGCCCTCACCAACAAGACCGCCTCCCCCACCCCCGCCAGCCGCCGCGGCACCCCCAACGGCGTCGTCGAACGCCTCGAAATCTTCCACACCACCGACCCCACCCAACTCCTCACCCAGATCGCGGCCTGGACCGCCATCGCCCCCCACGTCGAGCACCCCCTCACCGACCCGCTGCGCTGGTGGGACGAGACCAACCGGGGCGTAGCCGACCTGGGCGCCCTCACCCACCGCCCCGGCGCGACGGTGGACCCCCACACCACCTACCTGTCCGCCGACTACGCCCCCTACGCCAGCGCCGACTGGATCAACTACACCATCACCACCGACGTGCGCGGCCTGACCCGCGAGGGCAACAACGCCAACGTCCTCGTCCGCGTCGGCAGCAACGCCGAAACCGAAATCCGCACCTCCTGCTGCAGCGTGCAGATCGTCGACGCCACCACCAACACCGTCCAAACCCAACAACGCATCCCGGTCAGCGACACCCACCAACTCCACATCCAGGTCACCAACGGCGCCCTGAGCGTGTCCGTGGACACCCAACCACCACTGCACCTGAACACCGGCACCGGACCCGCCTACACCGGCGGCATCGCCCTGGCCTCCCGCCGCGCCGCCAGCACCAGCTGGCCCTACTTCGCCAACATGTCCATAATGGAGACACAGTGATCCACAATGGAGACACAGTGATCCATAATGGAGACACAGTGATCCGTAATGGGGACACAGTGACCGTCGACGCGCCCGCCGCCGCCACCGCGACCACCACCCCACCCACCCGCACCCACCACGACCGGCCCGACTTCCGCCCCGACATCCAAGGCCTACGCGCCGTCGCCGTCATCGTGGTCGTGCTCTACCACGCCGGCATGCCCATCCTGCACGGCGGCTACATCGGCGTGGACGTCTTCTTCGTCATCTCCGGCTTCGTCATCACCACCCAACTACTGCGTGAAATGACCCACACCGGCCGCCTGTCCGTACGCCGCTTCTACGCCCGCCGCATCATGCGACTACTCCCCGCCGCCGTCACCGTCATGACCGCCACCCTCATCACGTCCTACCTGTGGCTACCCCGCCTACGCTGGCACAGCATCGCCACCGACGCCCTCACCGCCAGCGGATACTTCCTCAACATCCGCCTCGCCGCCCAAGGCACCGACTACATGTCGGCCAACCAACCACCATCACCCCTGCAACACTTCTGGTCCCTGGCCGTCGAGGAACAGTTCTACCTCATCTGGCCCATCCTGCTCGGCCTGAGCGCCCTCTGGCTGCGCCGACACCACCCCCACCGCGCCGCCGCCGCCGCCATCATCACCACCCTCGCCGCCACCTCCCTCGGCTACGGCATCTGGGAAACCAACCACAGCGCCCCCTGGTCCTACTTCGGCTCCCCCACCCGAGCCTGGGAACTGGCCACCGGCGCCCTCATCGCCCTGGCCGCCCACCGCCTCACCCACCTACCCCCACCCCTCACCACCACCCTCAACTGGCTCGGCCTGGCCGCCATCACCACCGCCATCACCCTCTACAACCAGAACACCCCCTTCCCCGGCTACGCCGCCCTGCTACCCGTCCTCGGCGCCGCCGCCATCATCACCGCCGGCTGCGCCACCACCGCCCCCACCACCACCACCCACCGCCTGCTCAGCACCGCCCCCATGCAAGGCATCGGACAACTGTCCTACTCCTGGTACCTCTGGCACTGGCCCCTGCTCATGATCGCCCCAACCGCACTAGGACTGGACCTCAACACCGGCCGCGGGCTGGTCCTGGCCGTGATGTCGCTCATCCTGGCCGGCATCACCTACGTGTCCATTGAGGACCCACTGCGCCGGTCACTGCGCAACCGGCCATGGCGCGCCATCATCACCGGCACCGCACTATCGGGCACCCTGGCCCTGGCCACCACCGCCGGCCTGATCATGCTGCCAAACCAGATCGGCTCAGGCCAAGCCCAGGACACCCAGAGCGCCCTGGCCCACGCCAGCGTCGCGAGCACCCAACTCAGGACCCTGCTCAACCAGGGCACCCAACTCGAACAAGTACCCGCCAACCTCACCCCACCACTGGCCCAAGCCCCCAACGACCAACCCCGCCTCTACCACGACGGATGCGACAAGGGATTCACCGGCGCCACCATCACCAACGTCTGCGCCTACGGCGACCCCACCGCAAAAACCAGCATCGTCCTCTTCGGCGACTCCCACGCCGGGCACTGGTTCCCCGCCCTGGACACCATCGCCCACCAACGCGGCTGGAAACTCTACGTCATGACCAAAAGCGCCTGCTCCGCCGCCACCTCACTGATCTACCTCGACGCCCTCAAACGCCCCTACACCGAATGCGTCAACTGGCGCGCCGCCGCCATCGCCTGGATCCGCACCAACCACCCCACCATGGTCATCATGTCCTCCAACAACGGCGGCCCCACCCCCCTCGACGCCACCGGCGACCCCGACCTCGCCTGGACCAACGCCTGGCTCACCACCACCCACGCACTACACCAACCCGGCACCCGACTCACCTTCATCAGCGACACCCCATGGCCCGGCACCGACATCCCCGACTGCCTCTCCGCCCACTTCACCGACATCCGCCGCTGCGCCCGACCGCTCGCGCGGGCACTCAGCGCCCCGGCCCGCCGCACGATGGTCGCCAACGCGCTGGGCCAAGCCGGTGTACACGTCATCGACCCGGTCTCCTGGTTCTGCACCGACCGGATCTGCCCAGCCGTGGTCGGCAACATCATGGTCTACAAAGACGACAGCCACATCAGCACCGCCTACTCCACCGCCCTCGCCCCCGTCCTCGGCGAGCAACTCACCGCGTGAACGAGTCCACTGTGAACCGGTCGAGCACCATCACTGCGTTGAGGGCCAGGCGATGTCGACCTCGACGGCCTCTTCGTAGGCGACACCGGGGACGCCGAATCCGTACAGCCGGAACACTTCGTCCATGAACCACTCGGACACCCCGGCCGGCACCTCGCCGGCGTCGACGGCTTCCTGCCAGGCCTTGGTGACCTGCTCCTGAACTCCGTCCACAAACTCCCAGTCATCGAGCCGCACGCGTCCTTCGGCGTCGACGGGTAGCGGCTGCGCGCCCGTGACGTGCCGCCACAGCCGCTGCCCCTGCCGGGCGGGCGACTGCATCGAGTCACCGAGCACGCGGTGCAGCAGGGACACGTAGAGCGAGATACCCGGGATGGCGGTGGAGGCCTGGGTGACCGTGGCGCCGTTGACCGAGGTGACCGCCCGACCCCGGATGGAATGCAGCGACTGGTTGAGGTCCCGGGCGGTCGTCTCCAGGTGGTTCTTGGCCTGGCCGATGGTGCCGGCGCGGTAGATAGGCGCGGTCAAGGTGGATCCGATGTAGGACAGCGCCACCGTCTGGAAGCCAGGCCGCAGCAGGCCACGGGCGTCCAGAGCGGCCACCCACTCGGCCCAGTCCTCGCCTCCCATCACCTTGACCGTGGCCTCGGTCTCGGTGGCCGTGGCCGGCTGGATCTCGATCCGCTTGACCCGGCGCGATCCGCTCTCGAAGTCGACGGAGTACGTCGTGGTCGGCGCCCCGATCGGTTTGATGACTGACTGGTATGTTGCGCCGCCCCGATCCGTGCGGCGCGGCGCGGCCACGCTGTAGACGAGGTGATCCACCCCACCGAAGCGTTCGGCGATGCGGTCGAGAATGACGTCCTTAGTGCCGTCGGCGAAACAGTCTCCATTGTGGAACTCGAAGTCGGCCCCGGCCGACGCGGCGAGATCGGCCATCGCCACCGTGCGGTACCAGCCGGCCGACCCGGTCCGGCGCTCGGTCGGCGGCCGCTCGAGGCACAGGCCCACGCCGGAGATCCGCTCACCGACCAGCCCGGCCACTGTGATAGCCGCTCCGTACCCGGTACTCGATCCGATGACCAACGCGGTCTTCGGGGTCTCCCGGCCGGCGCCGGGCTCGATCTCGGCAGCGCACAGCTGCACCGAATGCCGGCACCCCTCGGGATGCGAGTCCAGCAGCAGTGCGCCCTTGCCCTTGGGTTCGACCACGCGTCGCGTCACGGCTCATGACTCTAAACTGACCGGCCGGCCGCCGTCGCGGGAGCCGCCCAGCTGGTCAACGCATCTTGCCGTACGTCCAGTAGAGCATCGGCCCGACCGGGAAGGTGACCAGGCAGATGATCGCCCACTGCTGCCGGGTCAGGTTACGCACCGCCGGGGCACTGGCGATATCACGCAGGCACACCAGATCGACGTAGATCATGCACCCGACCAGTATCAGGACCGGTATCACCACGGCGAGCTGTGCGTTCACATTTCGCAGGTTATCACTCGTCGATCTGGTGCCCTACAAAGGCGGATCTTGGTGCGTTCGGGTGCCACATCACGATGTATTGCCTGCGCACGGGGCGCATCCTCGTGGAGCGGGAACCCTCAGCCGACCGGCCAGATCGTGAGGCAGGCAAAGCCCGGGTCGGCGGCGGGACGGGGCCGCGCGGCATCCGGCGTACCGGTGAGGTCGATCAACGCTGATCCCGCGGTACCGAAGTCGTGCACCTCGACGATGTGGCCGCGGGTGGCCAGCCAGCCGGCCGCGCCGAGGATGGCCAGGGCCACGGCGGCTTCGGGCGAGTAATGCTTGAGTTCAGCGGCGTACCGGTTGAGGCTGGGGACCACGGTTACCAGAGCGGCAGTCAGCACCGCCGCCCACCGGCTGACTACCCGGTACGACAGAAAGCTGGCCAGCCCCAGGACGGCGATGGCCGACACCAGCTCGGGCAGGCGTAGGGTCCCCGCTCGCCGCTGCCGAACATCAGCAGGACGCCCTTCTCGAGCATCAGCCAGCCGGGCGGGGCGACCTGGCTGTACTCCAGCGGACCGGTCAGCCCGACGAAACCGCGGTCGCGCAGATTCACCGCGACATAGAGCTCGTCGCCCCACATGCCGTACCCGGTGGCCCAGGCCCAGATCCGATCGGTGACGCCGACCGCGAGCACCAGGGCGAGCGCGACCGATGGTGCTGACAGCCGCCGTCCGGTACGGCGGGCCGGCGGTATCGCGTCGGTGGTGACCACGGCGGGCGGCGAGAGCACGCCGACGATGATGCCACCTGGAGACGATCCGGGACCCGGAGCCCCGGTCGGCATTCGCGGGAGGGTCAGGAGGCCAGGCGCGGCACGACCATCCGGATCGCCACCGGCGCGCCCGGTCCGCCGCCGGCACGTGACCGGTACTCGGGAACGCCGACACAGGTGAACAACAGGGTCACGAGGTCGGCCGGCTCGCCCAGCAGACCGGGGACCTCCGAGTCGAGGAAGGTCATCCCGCTCGCGCTGGCGCCCTGGGCGTACGCCGCGAGGTGCAGCCGGCCCTCGACGATCCCGGCCGCCAACTGGGCCTCCCGGTAGCTTCGATCGTCCAGTGTGGACTGTGCCACCGCACTGATCACCACGAACGCCGCCTCGGCGGCCAGGCTCTGGTCCAGGCAGACCCGCTCCAGCTCGTCGCGCAGGTCGGCGGCCCGGACCGGCGTCGACAGGTCGGGCCAGCGGTAGATGCCTGGCTCGACGCCGTCCACACCGTGCACGACGACCCAGTGCGGCACCGTGATGCCGCGCAGTGCCGCTGCCAAGGACCACTCCAGCACTGATCGGGTCACGGTCTTCGTCCGGTCCATGCGCCGCTGCGAACCGCGGCGGAGCACCACCTGGTCGAGCGGGTCGGCCGGCGGCGCGTCGTGGAGCGCGGCCGCGTCGGGCCACGGTGCCCCGAGTTCGGTCCGTTCGCCGGCCCGGGCCGCGATGGTGCACAACGCGAACTCGACCGCGGGCAGCTCGCCCGATGCCGCTCGGCCGGTCGCCGTGATCGCCGGGTCCCCGTCGCCGAAGGTCAGCAGGGCCAGCGGGAACTCGTGCACGCCGTCGGCGCCGACGAGGTCACGCACGGCCGCCTCCGGGAACAGTGAGCGCAGGCGCGGTTGCAGACCGGCGCTGCCGGCCGCCGCCCACAGCTGCGAGACCAGCGTGCCGCCGTCCCAGAACAGGTGGCGGAAGCCGCGCTCGGCGTAGCGCCACCCGGTGCGCCACGGCACGCCGGTGATCACCAGGGTCGTCGCCGTACCGCCGGCCGCCGGAGCGACCTGGACCAGGGCGTGCTCCTGCCCGTCGTACCAGTGCACGCCGTCGGGTACGCCGGCCACGCCGCGGGTGCTCACGTAGACCTCGAGCGGGAACCGCGCGCCGGCCGAGCCGGAAGCCCGGAAGAGGTACCGGCGCCCGTTGCGCTCCGCCGTGCGGACCACACCGGCGCCGAGGAAGAGCACCCGGCCCAGCTGGGCGGCGGTCAGCGGTTGCGCCGGGCAGGCGACCCCGGCCAGGGCAGACGTGGCTGGTATCCCCGGGTCGGGAAGCTCGCGGGGCAACGCGAGCCGGGGCAGGTCATACGCCTTCATCGGGGGTGGCAGGGTGGCCGGGTCGTTGGGTACCAGGTCATGGCGCACCCGGGGATCATCAACCGGGACGTCCCACTCGCGGTCGGGCAGGTACGAGGTGAGTCGGTGCAGCAGGCCGGCGCCGGAGTCGAGATCCACGTGGCCATCCTGCCAGGAACACCCCGCGCTCATCGGCTCGCGGCCGGAGGTCCTGACCGGTCAGTCCTCGTAGTGCTGTTGCCACTGGTAGCTGAGCTGGGTTTCGGGGTGATCGGCGCCGAGTACCCGGGTCCGATCCTCGACCAGGCTCCGGAACAGGTCGAGGGCCTCCTTCCGGTGCCCCGCCGCGGCGACGTTGCAGGCCAACTGATGGCGACTCTTGAGGGTGGCCGGGTGGTCCGGTCCCAGCACCCGGATCCGGTCCGAGACCAGTTCCCGCAACATCGTGATGGCCGTCTGCTGGTCGCCGGTATAGCCGATCGTGCGGGCCAGTACATGACGGCTCTTGAGTGTCGCGGGATGGTCGGGACCGAGCAGCCTGCTGCTGTCGGCCACCAGGCCACGGAGCAGGCGGATCGCCTCGACCCGATCCGTGGTGTCGCCCACGTTCCGGGCGAACTCGTGCCGGCTGGCCAAGGTGTAGGGATGGTCCGGCCCGAGTATCCGGGTCGTATCGGCGACCAGACTGCGGAACAGGCGCACCGCCTGGGCCCGGTCGCCAGCCTGCCCCAGCTGGTAGGCCTCGGTGTGTCGTCGAACGAGTTCGGCCAGCTCAGCCGAGTCGGTCTCGCCGGTACCGGTCTGCAGAGCACGCAGCCGCGCGATGAACTCGGGGCCTGGTAGCCCGCCGTCCGCGATGTCCTCGCTCTGGATGTCGCGGAGTTCGAAGAAGCGTCGTCCGCCCAGCCGCAGTGGCAGGATGGGTTTCCGGAGCTCCTGCGCCAGATCGATTTCGCGGCCGACCCACGCCGCCGCACGCGAGCTCTCCGACATCACCGGCACAAACGCCACGCACGTGGTGATGCGCTCCTCGATGCTGTTCTTCCACCGGGCGCCGTGTTCAATGCCGTCGTCGGTCCACGGTTGAAGGCCGGCTGCGCGAAGGTGCGCGGTCAGCCCCACCACGTAGGCGCGATCGTCGTGGCTGTAGCTGATGAACACGTGACCGGTCACCGACGCAGGCTACGTCCGGCCGTGGTGTGCGTGGTACTGGCCGGACGACTCTCGGCCGCTGGACAGATGACCGTCAGGCCTCATCCCATGAGGCGACCGGGCCCTACGGACCGGCGCCGCATGAGCAGGCCCAGTCCCACCCCGATGACCGCGCCGACCACCGCCGCCGAGACGAATCCGGTGGTGCCGTACACGTGCCAGTAGTTGTTGACGACCTTGAGTACGTAGGACGACGGGTTGGCCGTGGACAACGCGGCGGTACATGTGTTCTGCAGTAGGCAGCTGGCATCGAACTGGAACAGGGAGTTGGAGACGAGGTGGCCGCTGCTGATCGCGGTCAGGTAGCTGGTGCCGGCGGTACCGACGACCAGACCGACCACATGGCCGATGGCCAGGCCCCGACCGGACGCGAACCGGTACGCGAGGAAGGCCGCGGCCGCGACGATGGGCAGGGTGAGCCAGATCACCTGCCATATCGTCAGCGCCCCACCGTGCTGGCGCTGCTGGATGAAACCGCGTACGAAGAGGGCCACGACTCCGACCACCAGCACGCCCAGCCCCCACAGCCGGGCCTGCGACCGCGACCGGGGCTGAGCCGTCGCCGGCATCGGTACGCCCGCGGCAGCGAGCTCGGACAGCATCGCGGCGGCGTATTCCGGCGGAAGGTTCGCGTAAGCGCCGGGTGACGGCGGCTGAGGCGTGACGTTCCGGACCAGCGGCGCCCGCGCTCCCCGAAGGCTCGGTCATGGTGTGAAGGTACGACGGCCGGACCAGGGTCTCGTCCACCGTCCGTACGACCCTTGCCGCCGAGCGGACGGGGGACAAGTCCGTGCGCACTACTCCAATCGCCGCAAGCTGCGTTGGTGCGGGCGGCGTCGCCGAAGGTGGGGCGTGTGCCGCGAGATCGTAGGCGCAATCGGCTACGGTCACCCACTTGTCTGAGCGGAGCCGGTCCTCACCGCATCGGGCCCATCGTCCGGGCCAGATCCTCGATCAGTCGCTTGACCCGGCGCATCGCGTAGCCGCAGCTCTTGGGCGAGGTATGGGTGCCCGGCGAGACGAGCAGCGGCCGCCCGGCCTTGCTGAGCTCCCAGCTCCACGTGCCGTCGTTGCGTTGCCGCACGGTCAGGTCGAACTCGTACCGGTTGAACAGCTCGGCGATCGCGGTGTCGCACTCGTCACGGCGCTGGTAACAGCGGGCGGATACCGCCATCACCTCGCCGTCGTCGCCGTGCATGGCGAACATCCAGTCCCGCCCACCGTCGACCGACGAGATGACAAAGTTGTCCACGATGGTGCCCTTCCGCGCCGGAGACGGACGACGTCTCGTCAATGCCAACGCGGCCGAGGGCGGCGCCGGTAACAATTCGATCCAGCTCGAATGCTCACGGGCCGCCCACGCCGGGTCCCGACCTACGCTCGAACCGTGATCGCCATCGACTTCGACGCCGCCACCCTGGGCCGGATCAGGATGGCGATGTCCCCGGCATTCGAGGCGGTGTCGTGGCTGTCCCTCACGACCACCGGCTGGGTCCACCCGGTTCTCGGCGATCTGACCGACGCCCGCTACGCCATGCGGTATCCGGATGTGCGGCTGCTCGCCCAACTGGTCGGTGGCTACCCTGCCTACGTACCCGACTTCCTGACCCCCAAGCCGACCGGGGGCCGGCCGGCCGAGATCCTGCGCAATCAGATCGACGCGGTCGCCGAGGCCCCGGTCGAGATTCTGCAGGAGAACCTCGACTACGCCGCCGCGACCGGGATCCGCCTGCCGCTGCCGGTGCGGCGCGCGGCCGACGATGGCACGCTGCCCCGCCGCGCCGCGCACGGACTCGCCCAGTTCTGGCGCACGGCACTGGCATCGCGGTGGCCGGAGCTTCGCGACGTGCTCGAGCGCGACCTCGCAAACCGGGCGCGGATGCTGGCCGACGGCGGTATCGCCGGCGTTCTGCGGACCTTGCACACGCGACTGCGGTGGGACGGAGCGACATTGCGGATCGGCATCTCCCAGGAAGAAGTGAGGCAGCTCGCCGGCGAGGAGCTGGTGCTGGCCCCATCGGTGCTCGGCTGGCCGCACCTGTTCGCGCAGGTGGTCGATCCCACCAATGCGGTCGTCAGTTACCCCGCCGCCCGGGCCGGTACGGCGGTCGGCCGTGACCGCTCCGGCTCGGCCGAGTCGGTGAGGGGGCGCGGGCAGGCGCTGGACGAGTTACTCGGCGAGAGCCGGGCGGCGGTGCTGCTCGACCTCGACCTGCCGCGGACCACGGCGCAGCTGAGCAACCGTCGCCAGCTGGCGCCGGCCACCGTCTCGTACCACCTCGGCGCGCTGGTGAACGCCGGCCTCGTCCTGCGCAAACGGGAGGGCCGATGGGTGCTGTACGGCCGAAGCGCCTACGGCGACCTGTTGCTGGAGGCGGTCTTCGGTGACACCGGCTAGTTCGGCGGGTCCGTCGATGCGTTGAGCGCCAGGTCTCGCCGGCAACCCACGTCGTCAGGCCACGGCGCCGGTGTGGAGCGCCGCGCCCACCGCGTCGGTCTCGATCCGCCACAGGCGCCCGCTCCCCCGGACGTTCTCGTGGTCGCGGCCGAAGTCGGTGATCCATAGCGCGTTGCCGTCGAAGCAGCAGTTGGTGGGGTACGCGGCATGGTCCAGCTCGATGAGGTCCAGGATCGCGCCGTCGGGCGAGACCACCGTGATCCCGGTGGAGGTGACCGTCGCCACGAAGACGCGGCCGTCGGCGGCGACAGCGAGGCCGTCTGGCACGTGTCCCTCCGGGAGCTGGCAGATCACCTCGCGGCCCATGGGGCCCAGCCGGCATACCTGCCGTCCATAGCTCTCCACCCAGATGAGGGCGCCATCGATGCCCCAGCCAAGGCCGTTGCAGTACACCGGGCCGACGTTGGCGACGATCTCGTCCCCGCCGGTTCCAATGGCGATCAGTCGCCCGTTGGCGCCACGCCGCTCGGGATCGTACGGATGGCCGGGGTCGGTGAACCACAGTCGCCCATCCGATCCGAAGGTCAGGTCGTTGGGGGCGAGCAGAGGCTGCCCCCGCACGGCCGTCCGCACATAGTCGACCCGGCCGTCCAGGTGTACCCGCTGGATGCCCGGAGTGCGCGGATCGGCCGACCGCCAGGCGCTGACCACACCGCCGTTCTGCGCGGCGTAGAGGGCGTCGACGCCGAGGGTCACCGCGTTGGCGGCACCACCGACCTTGGCCAGGCACCTCACCGCGTTCCCGTCGAAGACCGAGACCTGGCCGCGCCGTTGTTCGACGAAGGCGATCCGGCCGTCCGGCAGCAGGACCGGACCCTCCGGTACCTCCAGACCCGTGGCGACTACCTCCTTCACCGTCGACTCCCCCTTCGATGACGCCGTTCCCAGATTCGGATGGTGCGGTTCGCCCGGCACCAGATGATGCCGGTCGCACGGACCAAACGCATCGCCCGTCGGGCCGAAGATGGGCGAGGTGCGTAGGTGAGCCGGTTGGTGGCATCCCGGATCGCAACAATGTGGTGCGTCTCAGACGCCCCCGATGATGTACGGTCGTCGGCATGGGACGCATCACCGTGGACGTGAACGAGGAGTGGCTCGAAGCCGCGAGCGAGGTGCTTGGGACCGCGACGAAGGTCGCGACCATCAACGCCGCGTTGCACGCGTTCGCGATCCGACGGCAGGCACGGGAGATCCTGGCCGCGTTTGACAGCGTGCCGATGGACTTCGCTGGTTCGGGCGACGGTTGGGGGTACGGCGGCGGGCGCGACGTGTCCGACTTGGAGCGCGACGCGCGCAGCGCGAACGCCGCCTGATGGCTGGGCCGATCTACCTGGCGGACACGTCGGTGTATGTCCTGCAAGGAAGGCATCCTGCGGTCCGTCGTCGCTTCGAGAGTCTCTTGGCCGAGGGCCGGCTCGCTGGATGTCAGATGACGGCGTTGGAGTTCCTCAACAACGCTCCCGATCCGGCAGGGTACGAGATCCTGTGGAGCGCCATCCATGGACAGCGTTGGTTGGATGTGACCACCGCGGCCATGGACCGGGCGCTGGAGGTGCACCGGCGCCTCGGTGAGACGACCCAGCACCGCCATTTCCGGCTACCCGACCTCATCGTCGCCGCCACGGCTGAGGTGCATGGAGCGACCGTGTTGCACTACGACGCCGCCTACGACCGGATCGCTCGGGTGACGGACCAACCAACCGAGTGGGTCGCTGACAAGGGAACGCTGTAGAACCACCCGAGCAGGTGCGCTGATGGCCGGCTCGTCATCGGCTAACGGTCTGTCCGCGCGGACAACGATCCACGGCACCAACGCGTCTAGTCCCACAACGACCTCCGCAGCTTTGCGGCGCACCGGCCAGTGGGGGGCAGGGGAGGACAGCATGGGGACAACATGCGGGCGAGGTCGGCGCAGCGCCGTCTGCGCCATGACATTGGCGGCGGTCGCGCTGTCGGGCACGGGATGTCGCGGCGGCGCGGCGGCGACCAGGTCGGGTCCGCCGACCCCGAGCAGCCAGAGTTCGACGCGGAGTACGGCGGCACAAGATCCTGAGCGTACGTTCGCCGTGCCGCCGGTGGATGTCCTGATCAAGGACGAGTTGTGGCTGGCGCGCGGCGGCCGGATCTCTCTTGCCGGGGTGGACCCGCTGAAGGTCTACCGGGTGCCGGCCGGGTGGCTCGTCTTCGGCGCCGCATCGGTCGCCGCGCCCACGGTGTCGGTGTGGCTTCTCACCGACGATGGCCAGCGCCACCTGCTCGCCGATGCCGAGGCGTACCCGCTCGTCGCAGCGGACGGGCTGCGGTTGGCCTACCGCACCGGCGACCGTCTGGTGGTCGGTCGCATCGACGGCACGTCGATCGTCACGGTGGCATCAACCACCGCCGGACGCTTCGGACCGCTCGCGTTCACCGGTGACCGGATTGTGTTGGGCTACACCGAGACTGGCGGCGGCATCGACCACATCGACTTGTGGGACCCGGCTCACGGGCCATTCGTCGCGTCGGCGGCGGCACAGCCCATGGACTTCGTCGGCGTGGTGTCGGCCGGCGTGGTCGCCCGGGTGGGCGTCGGCGCCGCGGGCGAGAGCGGTGAGCGCATGATGTGTCTCGGCCTGTTGGCTCCGGACGGCTTCCGTACCCTCAAGACCGCCTGTGACATCGATGCCTACCCGTTCTACGGGTCGCCAATTTCGCCCGACGGGCACTGGCTCATCGCCACGCGCAACGGCACCAAGGCCGACGGCAACCGTCCGGTCGTCGTCGACCTGAGTACCGTCTTCGACCGACCCCGGGTCCTCGGTGACTGGCCGGACGACCGCAGCCGCCCGATCGACCTGTCGACCTGCGTCTGGCCGACCCGTGACACCGCGACCTGCGGGGCCCCGGGACGGGTCGCGACACTGCGAATGACCGCGCCCGGACACGTCGACTGGGTCCGCCTCGACGGGGTGCCGACCAACCCGGAGACCTCGCAACCCGACAACGTGGTCCCTGTGCCCGTGCTCGGTCCATAGGTCGCCCTGATGTGAGAAACGTGTGTCAGCCTTGGGCAGCTACTCTTGTGCGGTGCCGCGGGGTGGCTCCACACGGGGGGCCGGCGCGTATCACATCCATATTGGACGGTCATGGCCCACCTTCCGAGGATCGAGGAGTGCGTGGATCAGCTGAGCCTCGCCGTGATGTCACGGTCGAACAAGAAGGATGAGCGGCGGCTGCCGATCCACCCGCGGCACGTCGAGCGGATCGATGCCGACCTGCGCCGGACCATCTTTCTCGAACAAGGCTACGGCGAACGCTTCGGCGTACCCGACGAGCGGTTGGCGCCATTGGTCGCCGGCCTGTTCCCCCGCTCGCGGCTGGTCGCCGACTGCGACGTTGTTCTGATGCCCAAGCCACTTCCGCAGGACCTCGCCGAACTTCGGCATGGGCAGGTCCTGTGGGGCTGGCCGCACTGCGTGCAGAACGAGGAGATCACCCAGCTGGCCGTTGACCGGCGCCTGACCCTGATCGCCTTCGAGGCGATGAACCACTGGTCACACGACGGCGATTTCAGCCTGCACGTCTTTCACAAGAACAACGAGCTTGCGGGGTACTGCTCGGTGCTGCACGCCCTGGCGCTCGTCGGTACCACCGGCGACTACGGCCGCCGGCTGCGGGCGGCCGTCATCGGGTTCGGAGCGACCGGCCGGGGCGCGGTCACCGCTCTCAACGCGCACGGCGTGAACGATGTCGACGTCCTCACCCATCGGGGCGCCACGGCGGTCGGCTCACCGATCCACTCGACGCGGATCATGCATTTCGAGGCCGACTCCGACGATCCCAGCCGATGCAACGCACTCCTCGATGACGGCCCGGTGCCGATGGCTGCCTTTCTGGCAGGGCACGACATCGTCGTCAACTGTGTACTGCAGCACACCGACCGGCCGCTGATGTTCATCACCGACGACGACCTGGCCACCTTCGCCTCCGGCGGCATCATCATCGACGTTTCCTGTGACGAGGGGATGGGCTTCAGCTGGGCGCGTCCCACGTCGTTCAAGGAGCCCATGTTCACGGTGGGCGACAACATCCGCTACTACGCCGTCGACCACAGTCCCTCGTACCTATGGGACTCGGCCACCTGGGAGATCAGCGAGGCGCTGCTGCCCTATGTGCGACCCATACTCGGCGGTCCTGAGGCATGGCAAGCCAACGAGACGCTGCGACGGGCCATCGAGATCAACGATGGGGTTATCCAGAATCCGCGCATTCTTTCCTTCCAGGGTCGTCCGCCGCAGTACCCACACCCCCAGCGGTAGGGCGCCCGGCTCGGTCGGCTCGCGGGGAGTAAGTGGTCCAGACCAGGAAGCCCAGGGCCGATCCACTACGGGACGATGTGAGGCAGCGTGAACGCGGCCGTGGACGCGATCATTCGGGTCAAGGCCGACACCTCACGAGCAAGGCAAGATAACACCCGTGAGGACCTCGAGTCTGGGCTACGCGTTGCTGGCGCTGTTGGCCAAGAAGCCCAACACCGCCTACGAGCTGGCGCAACGCGCCCGGCGCCCGCTCGGGTACTTCTGGACCGCGCCGTACGGGCAGATCCATTCGCAACTGCGCGATCTGGCCGAAGCGGGGCTGCTCAGCGTCGAGTCACAGCCAGGCCCTGGGCCCAACGACAAACGGGTGTACTCGATCACCCCGCAAGGGCGGGCCGAGCTTGCCGCCTGGGTGCTGCGGCCGCCGGCGAGCGAGCGGAGTCGGGACGAGATGCTGCTCAAGGTCTACGCCATGTGGGTCGCCGACCCGGCTGGCGCGCGCAACGCGGTGCTCGCCCAGGCGGGCCAGCACCGTGCACGGCTGGCGGAGTACGAGACCCTTCAAGAGGAGCTGGACCGGGCGTATCCGAACGGTGGGCCATCGCCCGCGAACCCCGACTTCGGTAGCGCGGCAACGCTGAGGTACGGCATCGGGTATGAGCGGCTGCGCCTGGAGTGGTGCGAGTGGCTCGCCCAGCGGCTGGCGCCTGCCGACGGCGTCTGAGAATCCGGTCAGGTGATGGAGTATCGGGCGGCGATTGTCAGGACCCCAGATGTGGACAGGCGACTAACGGCGTTGGTTCTCAAGGTTGTGGCGTCGGAGCTTGACGTGGCAGTTCCGCGCCCGCTAGGGGCGACGGGTGCCCGACCCGAGAGGCTTGCGATCGTATGAAGGCAGTAGTCGTGAACGAGTTCGGCGACCCGCATCAGTTGCGCCTGGCTGAACTTGCGGACCCTGTTGCAGGTCCCGGCCAGGTCCGCATCGCCGTGCACGCGGCCGGCGTGAACCCGGTTGACGCCGGCAACCGTCAAGACGGCAGCTGGGCCGGACTGCGTGCGCCCTGCGTCCTCGGGTACGACGTGGCCGGCGTGATCGATCAGGTTGGACCGGGAACAGCCGATCTTCGCTCTGGCGATCGGGTCATGGCTATGACACGGTTCCGCGATGGCGCTGGTGGTTACGCCGAGTTCGTTGTTGTCGACGCCGAGCTGGTCGCGCGTCTACAGGCCGGCACCTCATTCATCGACGCCGCGGCCACGCCGCTAGCGGCCGGGACCGCCCTGGCCGTACTGTGCCGCCTGCGTCTCAAACCCGGACACCGGATCCTCGTGCTGGGCGCGAGCGGCGGGGTGGGCATGTTCCTGCTGCAGTTGGCTGCCGCGAATGGGCTGCACGCGATCGGGGTCGGCCGGCAGGCGATGCACGCGCAGATGCGCACCCTCGGTGCCGCCGCATGCATCGACTACACGGTCGACGATGTCGCCCGGCGGGCCACCGAGCTCGCTGGCGGCCCGGTCGACGCAATCGCCGATCTCGTCGGCGGGAGCGTTCTCGCCGCGACAATGAAAGCGCTGCGCGGCGGCGGGCAGATGGCCACGATCGCCACACCCGACCTCGACCTGGACCCGGTCCTGGACAACAACCTCACCCTGCACGGGGTACTCGTCGACAACGATGGCGCGCGAACCCGCCGGCTGGCTGACCTGCTCGGCACCGGCTCACTGCGCGCGGTGGTCAGTCACGTGCTACCGCTCTCGGCAGCGGCGCGTGCCCACGAGATCGTTGAAGGTGGCCACGCCGGAGGCAAGGTAGTCCTGCGTGTCCGCGACTGACTCGCGGGCTGGTGGTCCTCGCCACCGTCAACGCATGAACGTGAACAGATGCTCGCCCCGGGCAAGCGGCTGCGGCGTGGTGACGAGCCGGTGTACCCCGACACCGTACTGATGCTCGGTCGAGGACACGAACTCCTGGGTGAAGCCTGCGTCGACGAACCAGCGGTCGATGGTCGCCACCAGGTCGGGCGCACCGCGGTGGCGGGTCCAGATAACGAAGCCGCCGGAGGCCAGGAAGGCTGGCATGGCCCGGACGGTCGCGACGATGTCGTCGTCGCTGATGTTGCCGAAGACCCCGCACATGACAACCAAGTCAGCCGGCACCGCGCCGAGATAGTTGTCTGTCAGGGCAGCGTCACCGACCAGGTAGTCAAGACCCGGCCATAGGGCGGCCCGGCCACGCTCCGCCAGCGTCGGGTCGATTTCGACCAGCAGTCCCCGCACGTCGCTGCGACGAGGGTGTCCGGCGAGAGCTCCGATGAGGTCGCGGCCGTCGCCGGCGCAGATGCTCACCGTCCGGACCGGGCCTGGCGGCACCGCCTCGACCGCGAACCGGATCCATTCGCGGACCACGGCGAGACGCTGCGAGGTGGCAGACAGCGGATCGTCATACAACCGGTACCACTCGTGCCAGTCCCGCCATGGTGCATCCTCCAACCGCGTCATGCCCCGAGCTTATGAAACACAGCCTGGTGCGCGCCGCCGGCGGCGTGCACGCTCGACGTATGGCCTCGATTCTCGCGTACATCGCGGGCGCGGTGACCGGGTTGTGGGGTACTGCCCACGCCGTACCGACGCGCCAGGTGCTGGCTGGATTCGCCCCGATCACTACCGACAATCGACGGGTCCTGCTCCAGGAATGGCTGGCGGAGGCATTGACGATGTGGGGCATCGCGGCTTTGCTCATCGTGGTCACGGCCGTCGGCGGCGATGCCATCGTCACGTCATGGGTTTACCGGATTACGGCGGGCCTGCTGGTTGGCCTCGCGGCGCTGACAAGCCTCACCGGTGCACGGACAGCCATCATCTGGTTCAAGATCTGTCCGGTGTTGTTAGCGGCGTCGGCGGCCATGCTGATCGTGGCAAGCTTGCTGTAGGGCGACGGACGACCGGGCCATCGGGCTGGCCGGCAACACCGCCGTGACGGCGTACCTCAACCGTCGCCGCGACTTCGTCGTGGTCCTGGCTCCCGGCGACCAGTGGTCTCGACGAGAGTCCGCTCCGGCTCGTCCTCGGCCGCTCCTGGCCGCAAGACCAAAAGGAGCAGTTCGATCAGCAGTGTTACCGTTCAACCGATGTGCGCGACAGAACTGCGTCGTACGTCCGCGATAGGAGGCTGAGGCCGTGACCCCGGAGCTGCCGACGCAGGTGGTCGGTGGCGCCGAGCCGAGTAGTGCCACCTCGACCCTCCATGGCTCGAAGGGTGAGTCCGCGCTGGTGGTCGAGCACTTGAGCAAGCGCTTCGGCGATCGCCTTGCTGTTGATGATGTTTCGTTCGAGGTCGGCTACGGCGAGGTGTTCGGCTTCCTGGGTCCGAACGGGGCGGGCAAGACGACGACGGTGCGGACGTTGGGTACGTTGCTCGCGCCAACCTCGGGGTCGGCGATTGTCGCCGGCATCCCCTTGATCGCGAAGAACGGTTCTGCGATTCGGTCGCGGATCTCGATCATGCCGGAGTCTCCGGGTCTGTATCTGCGCCTCACCGTGATGGAGAACCTTAAATGCTTCGCCGGTCTCTACCGGCTCGACGATCGCCGGGGGCGCATCGAGCGGGCTCTGCGGGCAGTCAACCTCGCCGACCGTGCAGGCGACCGGTGTGGAGCGCTGTCGAAGGGGTTGCGTCAGCGGGTCGCGATTGCGCGCGCGTTGCTCAGCGACCCGACGGTGTTGTTCCTTGACGAGCCGACATCTGGTCTTGATCCCGTGGCGACGCGCGAGGTCCACGAACTGATCGCGTCGTTGCGCGATCGCGGGGTGACGATCTTCCTCACCACACACCGGCTGGAGGAGGCCGAACGATTGTGCGATCGGGTGGCCATCCTGAGTACGGCGTTGCGACTGATTGGCCGGCCGGACGAGCTCCGCCAACGGCTGTTCAGACGTTCCGTGGACGTGCGGCTGGGCGCGCCACTCGACGATCCAACAGCGGTGCTCGGCGCTCTGCCCGAAGTCGAAGGATGGGAGCAGACGCCATCTGGCTATACGCTGATCGTCTCAGATCCCGATCTCGCAGCTCCAGCCCTCGCGCGAGCCCTCGTCGCAGCTGACGCCGACATTCTGTCGATCGTCGAGTCTCACCACTCGCTGGAGGACGTCTATCTCGAGCTGATCGACGAGGACGTGGAGGCCAGAAGCCGATGAGCTTCAGCTGGACTCGGGTCGGCGCGATCTGCGTCAAGGAGCTGCGGGACTACGGGCGTAACCGCGTCGTGATCGGGACGATGGCGATGGTACCGGTGCTCTTCATCATCCTGCCGATGATCCAGTTGTTCGCATTCAAGGCGACGGGGAAGAACCTCAGCGCTCACATTGGGCTCTCGCTGCTCTACATGCTCGTGATCCCGGTGATGGTGCCATCTGTCGTTTCCGCCTACTCGGTGGTCGGCGAGCGCGAGCAGGGCACGCTCGAGCCTGTCCTGATCACCCCGATCCGTCGCGAGGAGTTTCTTATTGGCAAGGCGCTGGCCGCATTCGTTCCGACGCTCGTGATCGCGTACGCGGTCTTTGGGATCTTTCTCGGCGCTGCGGCGCTGTTCGCCGATCCTGTGATCGTCTCGGCGATCTATGCAGGAACGCACGTGCTGGTCCAGTTGGTGTTCACGCCGCTGCTTGCGGGCTGGGCGATCTGGGTGGGGATCGCGGTCTCCGCCCGGTCCACGGATGTGCGGGCCGCACAGCAGTTGAGCGTGCTGGGTAGCGTCCCGCCGCTGGTCATCCTTGCCTTGATGTCGCTGAACGTGATCACGGTGTCGACCACCGTGGCGCTCGGTCTGGCCGGAGCCTTGCTGGCGGTCGACCTGCTCGCCTGGCGCGTCGTGGCCGCGATGTTCGACCGGGAACGGCTCCTGACCGGCAGACATGGCTGACTGTCGCCGCCATGTGGCGTCGATCGTCGAGCACCCAGCGAAACCGCCCCTCAACGCAAGGAGATCAGCAATGTCCGCAACGCTGACGCTGACCCACAAAACCATCGGAGTAGAGGTCCGTCGCGGCACGTATGACGTCGTGCTCGACGGGAAGCGTGCCGGGTCGGTCGAATTGAATGACACGTTCGAGACGCCAGTGGAACCTGGACGTCACACCCTACAAGTCCGCAGCGGCCGAAACTCCAGCCGTACCAAGACCTTCGACGCCGCCGACGGCGAAATCGTCAGCTTCCGATGCAGCGGAAAGAGCATCTTGCCGATCTTTCTCTTGTCCTTCGCCGTTCCCAGCCTGGCACTCTCGCTGCATCGCGAGTAGCCACACCCATGCGAGCCCGCCGCGTCGCTCCGAGCCGAGCGCGAGCAAGCTCTCGGGCTGATCCAGGCGGGCGCGTGGAGCTTGATCAGGAAGCAGTCCTCGCCCGTGATCCGCAAGCCGGCTGGCGCAAGCATATGTACCTTGACGGTTACGTAACTAGATTGGTACTCTCCTGGAGTGGAAGCCGGACTGCGGGCGCTGGCGGACGGAAGTCGGCGAACCATGATGGACACGCTGTCGCGCCGCCCGGCCACCCTTAACGAGTTGGCGGCGCTGCTGCCGATTGCCCGCCCGGGGGTTCCACGGCACATGCGGGTGCTCCGGGAGGCAGGGCTGGTCCAGGTTCGCCGGGTGGCACAGCGGCGGGTCTACAGGCTCCGCCCCAACGGCTGGCCGAGATCGATGATTGGCTTGCCGGGTACCGGGCACTGTGGGATCAGCGGCTCCACGCCCTGCATACGGAAACAGCTCGGGGAAACCGCGAACGAAGGAGCACCAGATGACGAGCAACGGACGGTCGGATTCGCGCCTCCTGGGCGGTCTGCGATCGGAGGACGGCAAGGGCATCGTGCGCATGGAAGATCGCTTCAACACCGATATCGACGATCTCTGGTCGGCACTCACCGAGCCCAGCCGTCTGGCCCGCTGGTACGGCCAGGTGGAGGGTGACCTCCGCCCCGGCGGAGAGTTCCGTCTGTTGGTCCCCGGCTCGGGATGGGAAGGGACGGGGCGCGTCGAAGCATGCGAGCCGCCACGGCGGTTGGTGGTGACAAGCAGAGAACTGCAGGCGCACTTCGACGTGTTCCTGGAGGCCACGCTGACCGCGGCCGGCGATCAGACCATCCTGGTCATGCAGGCTCGTGGCATGCCGCTGGACAAGCTTCCGTTCTACGGGGTCGGATGGCAGATCCACATCGAAGATCTTGCTGCGCACATCGCCGGGCGTGAGCGCGGCGACGCGGAGACCCGCTGGACGGAGCTCGTCCCTGCGTACCAGGACTTGGCGGCCGACATCGGATAGCAGCGCCGCCTGGACGGGGTCGACCGCCGCCGTTCGGCCTAACCGCGCCTACGGGGCGAGTCCTGCACGAGTGATGTCATGTTGAGCCACCCCGCCCGGCCTCCGTTGCGCTTCATCATGGAGTCGATCAGGGCGCGGGCTTCGTCCTCGCGGTCGAACGGCCGACGCCAGACCTCGCCGTCCGATTCGCCGTGACGGGCGCCGACGATCCACGTCGACCCGTCCTGCCATAACCACAAGTCCTTCCTGGCAACGCGCCCGTACGACTTGTTCCACCAGCGTCCGCGTAGCTCCTCCACCGCCTCACTGTAGAACTAGCGTTCGAAAGCGTCAAACGGGCCGGCCGCGTGTGGGGGTGCGGAGGGTACCGGCGGAAGGTCCCGCGTCTCCATCTGGTGGTCGGGTTCGTTCGGGTGGGTGGAGCGCACGCCACGGAGGGCGGGTCTCCTTGGACCAAACGTCGTCGGGACGTCACCATCGCCTGTCAGCCTGGCGCAGCATCGCGTCTTGTTCGGGGTCGGGCAGGAGCTCCCGGACCTCCTGCGCACAGCGGCACGCGACGGCGATCTTGGCAGCCCACGCCAGCGCCTCCTCGCGTGAGGCCACGTCGACGACCGCGAATCCGCCGATGGCCTCCTTGGTCTCCGGGTACGGGCCGTCGGTGACCATGCCGTCGGTGGCCACGATGGTCGCCCTCTGGCTTTCCCGTCCAGCGCCGAACACCCACACGCCGGCGTTCACGGCCTCCTGAACCACCGCGTGGGCGGCCTTACCGACGTCGGGCGCGTCCGCCTCGGGGATGTGGTCCATCGCGCCGTCATCGAACGAGATCAAGTACCGCGTCATCTCATGACTCCCTTGTCCCGGCGGCCTCCACCGGCCACCTCTCACCTCTGCTACGAACGCCTCAACCCGCATCCGACATTCTGCCAACGAAAATCTCAGGGGATCTTCGCCGTTCGCTCTCGCCGCCCCGCAGCCGCCCCCGTACCGCTACGAAACGTTTGTCCATCGCCCGACCGGGGCCAGCCCGTCGCGGGCGATGCAGTGGAGACCCTCCCGGAGCGGGAGTTGGAGACCATTGCACTGCCGCTGACCTCGAGTCTGCTCGGGCCCACTGCCAGGCCCGAGCCCGTTGGGACCAGGTTGCCGAGCTGGACGACGCGATCGAGGAGGTTCAGGAGCAGATCGCGGCCTCCGGCTTGCGGGGACGGGCAGCGCCCCCGCTGTCAGGCTCTGGCGAGTCGCTGGCTCCGAAGCGGCAGCGGTCCACCCGTCGTCGCCAGGATGCACCGGACGTGCCGCGTAAGAAGGGGACCGTGCGGACGGTTGGCCGGAAGGACGTCGGCGGGGCGGCCGGGAGTACCAGCCATCGACGTTCATGACACTCAACCCTACAGGAGTCCATGGATGGCAGTTGATCGCCGCGCGTCGGGTCTGCCAAGCTCTGTAGCCTTGGCCGGTTTGGACGCCCACAGTACGATCAACGGCGCGGATATGGCCGTGTTCTGGACTAGGAGTGCGAATGGCCCAGGAGGTCGAACAACCCGTGACCGCAGCGAATGGGCAACCGTCTGAATCGTTGCAAGATTTCCGAGTCACGGCTCTGGCGCCACGCACGGTTGCCTGGCGCGACTTTGTGAATGGGTCCGCCAATGATCTCATAGCGGTCATGTCAGCGGCGTACGGGGATCGGGATCGTGGCGGATCGGAACATCTTGAACGCATACAGACCACAGAGCCCTGGATATTTGTGGCGGCGCGTTTCAGCGGTGCGATCGCTGCGTGTTCGTACGTACACCGGAGCGGGAAACGAGCCGCAACGGCGGTTATGCCAGAGTGCCAAGGATTGGGCCTCGGCCGGCTGTTAATAGAGTCGAGTCTGAAGGTCTTGCCGAATCAGTGGGGAGAAATCCTCCTGGGTGATACGCAACAGCGCCAGAGGTATTTGTCGATTGGCTTTCAAGTGCTTTCCGACCGTCAGCAGCTCGAACGCCTCCTGGGCCCGCTGCTCGTGCCGTTGGTGCTAAGTTACCGCGAGACTTCGGAGGGTCTAGTCTATACGCGCCAGACATTCTCGACGCCGCGTAGGACGAGAGAGTTCGTCGCGATGATCCACGGTAGACCGATGGACAGGGTAAAGAACAACGGCACCATCTATCTTATCGATTGACTCCTGGGACGGACAACCAAAGTCAGATGTCTTCTGTGATGGACAACCAATGGTTCGTTGGCGTTGCCTCTGGCCTTCTTACCGCCATAATCGTAGGAATTATAACGTCCATCGTTTCTCCCGGCTTTCGCAGGTTGTTTGTGCGTCGGACTATCGATCTGGCCGGCACTTGGGACGCGTTCGATAGCGCAAAGCCCGGAGATCAACCTGTAGGTACGTGGCGAGTGATTCAATGGGGTGACAGGATCTGGGCCCGAATCCATCGCTACCGAAATCGGCAAGGAGGGGAGATGCAGAGGGAGTTCCGAGTCCGGGGTCGGTGGCAAGCGGACCAACTATGTTGCGTTTTCGAAGATATGCGAGGAAAGCATCGAACGGGAGCGATCGTACTTCGGTGGATGGGATCGGGCTCACCGATGGTGTTGAGCGGAAAGACCGTGTTCTGGGACAGAACGCCTGAGCCGGGCGAGCACGGGGACCAAGGCCCGTCTGGTGTTGTTGCGCTTCCGTACTCTCTACGAAAGCAACGCAAGTAGCCGAGACCCTGTCAGGGCACGATCAGGCAAGTGCCGGGCCGTGCCGGGCATGACCCAGCCGCAGCTGTCGCGGCTTGAGTCCGCAGGGGCGGCGTCACAGTCAACGAGACAGCCACTGTGTCCGTGGTTCAGAGTGCCCGTCGAGGATTCGGTACGACGGAATGTGCCTTTTGATACAGCGATCTCCGTCAGGGTGGGCACGCACGCCCTCACCGTCACTGGAACGGTGCGGTCAGCTGCCGAACGTCGTCAGGTCGAGCGTGTCGCCGGTGGCGCGACCGGCGTCGGGCTGCCCGCAATGACCTGGACATCGCCGCATGAATCCTGATCGGCACACGCCCCTCAAACTACCGGCCAGACAGCTATGGAGCGGGCCAGCGTCCGCCTACCGGGCAGCGCTACCGCCTTCGAGCCGGGCCGGGGCTGCCGTGGGCCCTCGAGGACGCCCGGCTCGGGTCGCTGCGCCGGCGGCCACCAACCAGCCAGCGCGGCGACACACCAGGCTGGGGCACGATGACCAGGCGTAGGCTGGACTCGTCGCTCCGGTCCCTGGTGGCCTTCGTCCACCAGCGTCGACGCCCCTGTTACAGGCGCGTGACGCACCAAGGGGCTCATCGCGTGCGAACTGAAATGGAACAACCCACCGACCAGCCGCTCGCCGTGCGGCCGGTGAGCCGCCGAGACGCCCTGCAGTTCTTCGGTCTGGGCGCAGCAGCCGTCGCGGTCGCCGGATCGGGCGGGCTGACCTGGCTCGCGACCACCGGCGGAGTCTTCTCCACCGGAACCGGACCGGCCTATGCTGCCTGGGCCGAAGCATCTCCGGCTGGAACGTCACGGAGGCGATCATTGGCGACCCGCAGCAGGCTGCCGACGACTACCGCTGGTACCGCTCCAACTGGCACGACATCCAGACCCACAAGGACGGCATCACCATCGATCCGTCCGGTCAGTCCCCCCTTATCCGCGCGGTGTCCAAGCTGCTGCCGACCACGCAGAAGCAGGACAACGACGGCTGGCTCAGCGGCACCCGCGACACCCAACTGCCCACCGCATCGGCGTTCGGCGCCATCGTCGTCACCGATCCGCACGACAATCTTCAACGTTTGCGGGCCGGGCGGATCTGGCAGCGGATGCACCTGAAGGCCACGACGCTGGGGCTCGCGATGCAACCTGTGTGCCAGATCCCCGAACGCATTGACCGCGAGACCTCGGCGAATCTGTCGCCCGTCTTCACTTCCGCGGCGGCGGTGATGCTGCCCGCCAACACCCATCCGATCATGACCTTCCGGATCGGATACCCCACCGCCGTGGCCCTGTTGAGCCCGCGCCGCCCGGCCGCCGACGTCATCCACGCCTAGGAGATCCGATGAACGACACCCTGCGCCGGACCTGGCCCGGCGTTCTCCTGGCCGTCCTCGCGCTGCTCTACGTGTGGATCGGCATCGCTGCACACGGCTGGGACCGCATACTCGGCCTCGGCGGCGGCGCGTTCATCCTCGCCGTGATCGTGGCAGCCCGCCGGTCCATGGCAGGCGCCTATGCGCTGCTGGCCATCGGTGCGCTGCCGCTCGCAATCGTCACCTGGTGGAGCATCGTGACACCGGTACTCGCGATTCTCGCCCTGGTCCTGGGTTGGATCGCGGTTCGGCACCTCCGCGAGCACCGACACGGCGCGACATCAACTGCCACCGCAGGGGAGTCACCAGCATGAACACCGCCGCCCAGCATACGATCTGGCCTGGGTTACTGGCCCGTGGATGGCCCGACAGTGGTGGGTGTCAGCGTGGGTTTCTGCGGCGCTGGTGGCGTCGCATCGCGTCGACGCGGGCGGTGAATTCGGCGGCGCGGAGGATCGGCACGCCGCGCCATGGGGACATGCTGGTGAGGTCGGTGTCCTCGGATACGAGCAGCAGTGCCCCCACCTCGGCTGCGAGGTCGAGGACCAGGTTGTCTTCGTGGTCCGGGCAGTCGTGCACAATGCGGGGGGGCACGAGGGTTCCGCCGCCCGACGCGTCGGCGATCTCATTGAGGATCTCGGTGTAGTCGTCCGCCTCTTCCTTCGGGGTACCAATTACGGCCATGAGCACACGGGCTGTGTTCTCGCGGATGTGTGGAGAGAGCCAGAGTGCGAACTCGGCGGCGTCGTTGACGATGCCCAGACCGTCGGCGAATGGGTTGCCTGAGGTTGGCGGTGGCGAGGGCCAGGAGGTGTAGGTGCTGTTTCCGGAGGCGATGGCTTGGACGAGGACGTTCACATCGAAGACGACCGGGGTCGGTACGGGGCCGGGAAGGGTCACTCCCCGGCCCCCTTGTACGCCTCGTGGATCAGCTGCGGTAGGTCGGCCGCGGCCACGCCGCGCTCGGCGAGTCGGCGGTGGTTGGCCGCCTGCATCTCGCGTAGACGCTCTGCCCGGCGTAGAGATTCCATGACCGTTAGCGTCGCGCGAAGGTACGCCGATCGGTTGCCCCCGCCGAAGTGGTCGACGAGCCGGTCGAGCCGTTCGCGGTCCGCATCGGAGATCGCGAAACCTATGGTCTGTGACGTTATTGCTCTCACCCCTCGCCGTGACTTTACATTGGGTTGCGCAGGATGTGCAATCCGTTGCCTATACGCGCTTTGTGGTCTCTGTGACCGGCCGTGTTGGCCGATCCCGCGCTGGACGGTCAGCTTGCTTGGGGCAGAGACGGTCCGGCACGCCAGTGGCCGCAGCTGCCGAGTTGCGAGGGGAGGCCGATTCGGTCGCGAACAACTCCCTGACCTGCTGTTACGGACTGGAGCGGGTGACGAGAACCGAACTCGCACTGTCAGCTTGGGAAGTCTCGTCGGATCTGAGGGCATGGCTGGTTGGGGTGGGGCCGCCGCAGCTCGCCGTCGACGGGTGTCCGGCGGTCGCTGTTGTTCCCCGCGAGTGACTGTGGCTCCGGGCAGGTGAGGGGCACGCCGAGGTCATCAACGGGCTACGGTAGGGGTTACGTCCGGGCCATGACCCCAAACGCGGCGAAGTCGCGAGCGTTGCCTGCCAGCCCGCTGGATAGTCGCAAGACCGCCGAGAAAGGCTCGATCAGCGTTAGTCTCGGTGTTTGCAGGCGCACGCATGTCGCTAGGCGGGAAGCATGGTCCAAATCCGTACGCCTGACCAGCGGCTTCGGGTCTTCGTTAGCTCCACCATGAATGAGCTGGCGGACGAGCGGGCAGCGGCCAAGCGAGCGATCGAGCGACTCCATCTCACGCCAGTCATGTTCGAACTGGGTGCCCGCCCGTATCCGCCGCGAGATCTCTACCTGGCGTATCTGCAACAGAGCGACGTATTCGTTGGAGTCTATGGATCCCAGTACGGGTGGGTCGCGCCCGGCGGCCAGATTTCCGGTTTGGAGGATGAGTACCTCGGCGCGGCCGACAAGCCAAGGCTGGTCTACGTCCGGTCGCCCGCTCCTGAGCGGGACCCGCGGCTGGTCGAGATGCTGAAGCGGCTACAGCAGAGCGGGGTGTCGTATCACACGTACGCCAAGGCCAAGGACCTCGTCGGGCTCATCTCCGACGACCTCGCGCTTCTGGTGAGCGAACGTTTTGCCGCGGTAGCGGCGCCGTCGGCGGTTGCCGACGCGTCCCCACCCGAGGCGTCCCCGGCCGTCCGGCAGGTTGGCCGCGACGAACCCGGGGCGGCCAACCGGTTCATTGGCCGCCGTGACGCGCTTGCGACCGTCGGCGGCCTGGTGACCGATCACCAGACTCGATTGGTCACTCTCATCGGGCCGGGTGGGATCGGCAAGACCAGACTCGCAATGCAAACCGCGGCCACCGTGGTGGGGAGCTTCGAGTCGGTCGCGGTCGCCGAGCTGGAGCAGGTGTCCTCGGCGCAGCCACTTGTCGTGCCAACCATCGCCACGGCGCTGGGCATCCCGGAGGCAGCAGGCGCGTCGCTGCTTGATTCCGTAGCGGGATACGTCGGCTCCCGTCGTATCCTTCTCGTGCTCGACGGATTCGAACACCATCTCGATTCGGCCCCGCTCGTCGCCCAGCTGATCGCAGGGACCACACAGCTGTCGGTCTTGGTCACAAGCCGCGAACGGCTTCACCTGACCGGCGAGCGTGTGTTCGAAGTCCCTCCACTCGCCATCGCGAACCCGGCAGACGGTATCGACACCGCGCGCGAGTCCGAGTCAGTCCGGCTCTTCGTGGACCGGGCGGCGGCTGCCGGGGCGACGCTGCGGCTCGATGACGCTGAGGTGCGCACGATCGCGGAGATCTGCGAACGACTTGATGGCCTTCCGCTCGCCATCGAGTTGGCTGGGTCGCGCATGCGCATGTTCGATCTCAACGAGCTCAGCCGCATGCTCACCTCGAGCCTGGCAATCCTGACCGACGGGTCGCGCGACCTGCCTGAGCGTCAGCAGACCCTGCGTAAGACAATCGCGTGGAGCTACGACCTGCTGGACGAGCGGGACCGGTGCTTATTCGCGCGGCTCGGCGTCTTCGCTGGCAGCTTCGCCCTGGAAGCCGTGGATGCCATCTGCGTTGACGAACGGGTTCCTGTCGCACTCGACGGAGTATCGTCCCTTGTGGACAAAACCCTGCTACGCCCGGACCACTCATTGCCGGGCCAACCGCGCTTCACCATGCTGCAGGTCATCCGCGAGTACGCGAACGACGAGTTGACTACGTCGGGCGAGCGGGACCGGCTGAGCCGCATACACGCCGACTTCTACCGCAATCTGGTGGTCGACGGTGCGCGGCAGCTGCGCATCGGCGACATGCGGTCGGTCATCGAGCAGAACATGGTCGACCAGGCAAACGTGCGTGTCGCGCTGGAATGGTTCATCACCACACGCGACGGCGCTGCTGCAGCCGAGGTCGGGCTGGCCGCCTGGCCGCTGTGGTTCACACTCGGGCGGTACACCGAGGGCCAGGAAGCGATGGACCGAACGCTCGCAGCCGACCTGGCACTGACCGACGACAACCGAGCCGATGTCAGGCTGTCGCTGGGCATGATGCTGTTCGAGCGCGGCGACTACGACCGCGCAGAGAGCGTCCTTCAACCCGCCCTGGAGCGGTGTGTGATGCGCGATGACACTCGTGGGGTCGCGACCGCCTCGGTCCCGCTCGGCGTCATAAGAGGCGAGCGCCAGGCCATTGACGGCGGCGAAGATAACGGCGGTGCCGAACACATGCTGAGCCAGGCCGTTGAGAGTTTCCGGCGACTGGATGACCTCTGGGGGCTCACGTTCGCGCTGCTGGCCCTTGGGACCACCCTCCTGATCAATCGTCGTGAAGGCGACGCGATCCCGCCGCTCGAAGAGGGTGCCGACATTGCCCGGACTGGCAGAGAGGACAACTTGCTCAGCATCGCGCTCATCGGCCTGGGCCGGGCGCATATGGCACGTCAGGAGATCACCGCCGCGAAGGACTTGCTCGCTGAGTCGCTCCAATTGGCCGTCGGGGTGGCTAACCGGGAGACGATCGCCCGCACGCTCGACGCACTCGCCGCAATGGCCGAACAGGCGGACGACGCCAGCCGAGGCGCCACGCTGATGGGGGCAGCCGATGGCATTCGGCACTCGGTCGGAGCGGACGTATGGAAGATCGATCGCGCGACTCATGCTGACACGGTGAAGCGCCTCCAGACGCGTCTGGGAGCCGACATGTATTCACGACTTGCTAGCGAAGGGGCCGCGCTCGCTCTCGACGATGCCCTCGACATTGCCCGGACGGCAACATAGGGCCCGACGTGAGCCCGTCAGCGCCGTCAACGTCCCGCACGCAAGTCTTGCGGGAATGGACCACCGGCGGGTCGATTGATCCCTGGTTGCCGCCCATTTGCCGGGCCGTCGACCGCCTGCGGTGTCGTACATTCGCGCTAGGTTCTGGCTCGTGGGTCGGGACGAGTTGCAGCGGCAGTCGCTTGAGGCCGCATTGGGCGACGTTGAGACAGCAGTCGTCGAATTCGACGATGTCGCCGGCTGGCTGGCCGCCGCGGGTAGCAGTCCGGTCGACCCGCTCGGGGCTGAGGTCTGGGTGTTCGACACGAGTCTGACCCAGGTGCTGTTGGTGTGCCATCCGTGGCGGGGCTGGGTTCCGCCCGGAGGGAAAGTCGAACCTGGGGAGACACCTCGTGAGGCAGCCCGGCGTGAGTTGTTCGAGGAGACGGGTGTCTTGGCCGAGCTCCTCGCCCGGCCGGCCGCTGTCTGCGTCCGCTCATACCATCCCGATCATCCGGCGACTCTGGGGCTGTCGTATGCCGCGATTGTGGACCGGGCTGTTCCGTTGGTGGCCGAGCCCGGCCAGCCTGTGGCCTGGATGCACCTGGATCACCGGTGGGAAAGTTGCTTCGCCGACGACTCGGCGCGCATTCGTCGGCATGGGTATTGGTTGGCCGGGGCAGCGGGCATTGGGCGCGATGCGGCGCCGGGTTAGGGCTTGTCAATGGTGTGGCCCAAACCTCACCGTCAGTTTGAAAATGCGGCATCGAGATCGTCGCGGCCTGGGGTTGCCTGGTCAGCGCCACGCCGCCTTGAGAGGGCGGGCGGGCCGACGCAACTTCCGGGCGCCTGACCTGCTGGTACTCGTTGGCGCGTTCCCGGAGGTGCTCGAGTTGCCCCGTGCATTGCCGTGCCGCCTCGCCCCGGCCGTGACCTTCAGTGTCCGTGGGCCACTGGGTGGTCGGCTTATCGGTCGGTGGCTGGAACTACGAGACCGCGTTGTGCGCTCTGAGGATCACCTCGGTCACGGCATCCGGCTGGGACATCATCACGACGTGCGAGCCGTCGATCTCCGTGATGTCGGCGCCGGCTCGGGTAGGAGGACGCTCTGGTTGGCGACAGCTGTGGCGAGCACCACCTCGTCGGGTTGCCCGGCGAAGCCGTGGTCGTTGACATGGGTCGCTTCGTGTCCGGCTTCGGTGAGGTGTTCGACGAGGCGCACGGACAGGCACTCGTCGACGAGGGATCTCACGCGGTGTGCCGCAGCGGCAGTTCGCGTTCGTCAACGGCGTGGGCGGCGTAGCGGAGGGCGGCGAGGATGCCGTCGTGGGTCAGCGTGGGGTAGTCGTTGAGGATCTCATTGATGTTCTGTCCTTGGCCCAGGAGTCCCACGACTGTGGCGACAGGGATGCGGGTTCCAGCGATGCACGGAACCCCGCCCATGATCCTGTGGTCAATCGTCACGCCGATGGGTGCCATGGATCCATGATGACCGACCGTCCGGCGCCGGGCCACTGACATCGCCGACCGGCGTGGATCGTGGTCCCGCTGGGTAGGTCGTTGACCTGACACGTTCGGACCTGCAGAGATCGAGAACAGCAAGACCCCCGGCCCGGCGGCGCGGCCGTTGACCTCGGCTTGCACTGGAGCGGGTGACGAGAATCGAACTCGCACTGTCAGCTTGGGAACTCGCTACAGATCACGGCCGGCACGCCACTGACCTGGTGTGATGCCAGGTAGGCGCTTGTTCGGCTGTGGTCGGTGGACACCGTGGTTCCCCTTGGCTGACCCTGACTACGGGCACGCGGGGGGCACGTCGAGGCACACACGCCAGGCCCTTCGCCATGCCAAGATCCCTTGGCGCCCTTTGGGACCGTGGTTCCCTGGGGCTGACGGTGCCGCCGGGCTCGTGAGGGGCACGCGGAGGCCGGCTGGTGGGGGAAGGATCAGTACTTGGATTCCACCCGTGTAATTCCAAGTTTCGAGGGCGAAACTTGGTGTCGGGCGCCTACAATCCAAGTTATGGCGTCCTTGCGTGACTCGCCCGTGGGCAGTGTCGTGCCGATCAGTGGTCACGACGCACGGTTCGGCGAGCCGTTTGAGGCCGAGGCCTTCGTTCCCGACGATCTACCGGATCACGTCGACCTGCCCGGGGAAGTCTGGATGGTAGTCAGTGACGCTATGACCGAATTGGGTCGTCTCGACGCTGCTGCCAGCATCATCCCCAACCCACAGCTCGTGACACGGGTCGCGACCCGCCGGGAGGCGATCGGCACCTCGGCTTTGGAGGGGACCTACGCGGACTTGACCGACCTGTTCGCCGCGGAGGCGCTCCCGCTCGATGAGCAAGAGGCCGACGTGGCCCCAAACGTTCGCGAGGTCATGAACTACACCCGTGCGGCTGATGCAGCGTATGGATGGATCGGGGACCGTCCGATCACCTTGACCATGCTCTCGGGACTCCAGGCGGAGATCGTGCGCGGCACCGACAGCGACGGGCCGGAGGCCGGATCAATTCGAGAACGGCAGGTGTTCATCGGCGCGAAGAATCGAAGAGTCACCGAAGCTCGCTTCATCCCGCCACCACCCGGAGATCAGCTTCGATCGCTGTGTGAACGGTGGGTGGACTGGCTTACAGCGCCCGCGCCCGCAGAGAGAATCCAACTCATCGCCCGCGTCGCGATGGCTCACTACCAGTTCGAGACGCTCCACCCGTTCACCGACGGCAACGGTCGCATCGGACGTTTCGTCACCGTTCTCCAGATGATGCGCGAGGGCGCGCTCCGCTCGCCGGTGCTCTCCGTGTCGCCTTGGCTGAAGGATCGTGCTGACGAGTATCGAGACCATCTCCTCGCCGTCAGCACAACCGGTGACTGGGCGCCTTGGATCAGGTTCTTCGCACAGGCTGTCTGTGCGGAGGCCCGCTCTGGTCACGATCGGATCATGCGGCTCCTGGCGCTTCGTACCGAGGTGAGTGAAACAGTCCGGTCCGCCCTCCCCCGCGCGCGACTCGCCGTTCAGATCGCGGACGACCTGATCGCGTACCCGATTCTCTCGGTCGCCGACGCAGAGCGACGCTACGGGCGGTCGAATCAAGCGAACCGCAACGCCGTATCGGCCCTGGTCGACATCGGCGTACTCGAGCCCTACCGGGACGAGCGATACGGGCGTCTGTACTGGCACAGGCGCGTATTTCAGATCATCGACAGCTGACGATTGGCGTCAGGTTAGGCCGTACTGAGGCGGTCTCGGGTCCTGTCTTGGAGCGGGTGAAGGGTGGAGCGGGTGAAGGGAATCGAACCCTCACTGTCAGCTTGGGAAGCTGATGTTCTGCCATTGAACTACACCCGCGAGCGGACCCACTGTACCCAATCGTCGCCGTAGACGCACACGACCTTCCCGCCCGAACCGGCCCGCCTTGGTTCAGAGGTTGAACAAATCGAAGCGGGGGCCGTTGGCGTGCCAGATGCGGTGGTCGGCGCTGTTCAGTTGGGTGGCTCGGTGGGTGACCATGGCGACGGCCACCTCGAGTTCGAACAGTCGCCAGTCGACGGTTGGGGCAGCGCGGTGCAGCTCGGCCACCTGGTCGACCATGGCGACGTCGGTGACACGCCGGGCCCGGCCCGACAGGTATGCCTCGTCGGACGACTGGTCGCCTGGGTAGGAGTGCAGTGCGTACCGGCCGTCGCGTTCGAGATCGCGGCGCTTGGGCGAGGGTATGACGAAGCAGAAGAGACCGCCGTCGGCGATGACCGGCGACACCGGGTGGAGCCGGGGCCCCCCGTCCACCCGTACGGTCGCGAGGTAGCCGAACCCGCGTCCGTACTGCTCGAGCAGGATCCGGACATCGGTCGCGAGCAATGGTGACGCGCCGGAGAAGTCCTCCCAGGACGACCAGTTCGAACTCATGTCCACAACTTTATAGAACGCAGGTTCTAGATCGCCAGTGCTCTCCGTACGTTTGTCCACATCGACGGTACAACCAAACCCAGCAGCCGGACCGGCCCGACGCTTCCGTACCCTAGGTAGTCATGACCGCTGCGCAGCTGATCTCGTTCGCCCGGGGTGCCCCGTCGCTGGACATCGTGGACGTCGAGGGACTCAAGAACGCCGCTGTCCGCGCCTTCGATGCCGATCCGGCCGCGGTCACCGGGTACGGGCCATCGCACGGGTATCTCCCGCTCCGCGAGTGGATCGCCGCCCGCCACGGGGTTCAGACCGAGCAGGTCCTCATCACCAACGGCTCGCTGCAGGCCGACGCATTCCTCTTCGAGCACCTGGTCCGCCCGGGCGATGATGTCGTGGTCGAGCGCCCGACCTACGACCGAACCCTGCTCAGCCTGCGCAACCGCGGCGCCAAGGTGCACCAGGTCGGCCTCGACAAGGACGGGCTCGACATCGACGAGCTGCGCCAGCTGCTCGAGTCGGGGGTGCGACCAAGGCTGGCCCATGTGATCCCGAACTTCCAGAACCCGTCCGGCGTCACGTTGAGCCTCGACCGCCGCCGGGCCCTGATCGCGCTGGCCCGAGAGTACGAGTTCACGATCTTCGAGGATGACCCGTACGTCGACATCCGCTTCCGGGGCGAGCCGCTGCCGTCGATGCTCAGCCTCGACGACGCCGCCCAGCCGACCGTGGTGGGCGCGGGCTCGTTCACCAAGACCGTATGCCCCGGCGTCCGGGTCGGGTATCTGCTCGGACCCACGGTCACCATCGACGAAATCGGCCAGCGGGCTGTCAACACGTATATCTCGCCGAACATGCTCTCCGAAGTAACCGTGTACCAGTTCTGTGTCAGCGGAGATATCGAGCGGTCGATCGTGAATGTCCGCAAGGCGCTGTCGGAGCGGGCCGGACTTCTCGCCGCGGCGCTGCGTCGGGAAATCCCCGGATGCGAGTTCATTGAGCCTGATGGCGGCTACTTCCTCTGGGTCGAGCTTCCCGGCGACATCGATGTCGAGCGATTGGCGCCGGCCGCCGCGGCGCGTGGCGTGGCGGTGGTCAAGGGTACGGACTTCCTGCTCACGGGCGGTCGGGCCGCGCTGCGGCTGGCCTACTCGGCGGTGACCACCGACCAGGTCGACGAGGGGGTCGGCCGGCTCGCCGCTGCTATCAGGGACGTACGCGGCTGAGCGGATCGGCCAGCCGAACTCGGCATCGGATCAGGGTCGGCTCAGAGGTAGCCAACGATTTGCCGCATGCGATCTCAACCTACCGCAAGTGCAAGATGCAGAACATTGTGTCGGATCTCCGACACTAGGCTCGAACAGCGCAGCCGGGTCTTCCGCTGTCCTGTGAATTCTGGTCCGATGGCGGCCAAGGATCCGGCCGAGCGCATAACCATTGCGCGCTGGAAAGGCGCTGTGCGTGACCGGCCAGTTTCCGCGGACTTCACCCCCGCCCCCACTGGGCACCGGGTGAGCCGGCCGCTCCACCCCACCCCCCGCTGTGGCCGGCTCACCCGGTGCCTGTCTATGCCGATCGTCGCGCCGGTACGCCGACCCTCGTCCGTTCATGGAAACGGTCCCCTCGCCGGCTAGGGTGCGGGTATCCGTGCCCTGAGCCCACGAGGGGAGGCGTCGCAATGCCGGACAACCACACAGGGTCTGCCAGCAGTACCCACGGTCTTACCCGCGCCATCGCGGCGCCTGTCCGGGCCGTCACCCGGATCTTCAACTCCGCCGCCGGCGCGAGCGTCGTGCCGGCCCGCCGCCCGATCGGGCCCGGCCTTGTCGACTGCGGTGTCTACGTCGACGGGCGACGCGGAGGTGGCGACTGGCCCGACTACGCCGCCACTCTCGCCGCCGCCCGCCAGCGTCAGGGCTTCGCGTGGCTGGGACTGCACGAGCCTGGCGAGCAGGAGCTCAACGATGTGGCGCGGGTCTTCGACCTGGATGAGTTCGCGGTCGAGGACGCTATCACGGGTGGCCAACGGCCCAAGATCGAGCAGTACGGGGAGATGACGTTTCTGGTCGTCCGGACAGCCCGGTACGTCGAACACAAGGAGCTCACCGAAACCAGCGAGATCGTCGAGACCGGTGACCTGATGCTCTTCATCGGGCCGGACTATGTCATTACCGTCCGCCACGGCGAAGCCAACGCGCTCGGCCAGATCAGGCACGAGCTGGAACAGAACCCGGAGCTACTGGGCATCGGCCCGTGGGCAGTCGTCTATGCCATCCTCGACCGGGTGGTGGACTCCTATGTGGAGGTTGCCGACCGGGTCGAGTCCGACATCGACCTGGTGGAGTCGAACGTGTTCTCGCGACAGGTGCACGGGCGGATCGCCCGGATCTATCAGCTCAAGCGGGAGCTCGTCGAGTTCAAACGCGCTGTGACGCCGCTACAGCGCCCGCTGACCGCCATGGTCGACGGGCGACTGGGCAACATGCCGGTCGAGGTCATGCGTAACTTCCGGGATGTGAACGACCACCTGCTCCGGACGGTGGAGCAGGTTGCCTCCTACGACGACCTGCTGAACTCGGTCCTGCAGGCCCGGCTGGCCCAGGTGACAGTCGACCAGAACAACGACATGCGCAAGATCGCCGCGTGGGCGGCCATCGCCGCTGCCCAGACCGCGATCACCGGCATCTACGGGATGAACTTCCCCAACATGCCGGAGATCAACTACAAGTACGGTTATCCCCTGGTGCTGTTGGTGATGTTCGGGTCGGCGGTCGCCCTGTACCGGTTGTTCCGCCGCTCCGGCTGGCTCTGACCCGGTCCGCTCAGTGCTTGGAGTTGCGCTTGCCGGGGTCGGTCATGGCCTCACGCATGTCCGACTCCGACATGCCCACGCCATCCATGTCCGACTTCTGGCCGCGGCCGTGCAGCGAATCTTTGATCTTGCCCGCGCCGGCCGACATCCCCGAGGACACCGAGCCCGCGACGGAAGCGGCACCCGCGGACAGCTTCCCGCTGGTTGACTTGCGCTCCGACGGGCCGTAGTTGCTGTCGATGCCACCGAGTGGCTCGAACTCGTCCCACTCGGCGGCGGCCCGACGGCGCCGGGCGACCACGGCGCCGGCCGCACCCACGGCTGCGCCGGCGGCGAGCAGGCCGACCAGCGCCGGCCAGCGGTTCTTCCTGCGCACGACTTCCCCCTTGCGAGCGTTCATCGCGCCATGGCGCGCCTGCTCATACAACGGGGCCAGGCGATCCCTGGTCATGGCCGCGCGCTCGGCGGCCAGGATCCTCGCCCGGTCGTAGGCCGGGGTCATTTTCTCCGCCGCGCCGCCCGCCGCGTGCGCCGCGGCGAGCTTGAAGTGTGCGTAACTCTGCGTGAGCTCGTCCATGAGCTGCTGTGAGTGGGTCCGCGAGCTTTTCCCGGACCAGAGCACCGCTGCACCTCCAGATATGTCCGTGCCGTACCCATCCAATCCTGGACCTCTCCGCACCGCCGCACACCCGGAATGGACGAATGGCAGGATTGACCTTGTTGTCGACACAGAGGAGTCATCGTGGGCGAGTCGATCTTCGCGACGCTGCACACCAACGCTCGGCCCGATCCGGGTCGAGCTGTTCCCCAATCACGCGCCGAAGACGGTGACAAACTTCGTCGGTCTGGCCGAGGGGACACAGCCCTACACCGACCCGCGGACGGGGGCACCCGGATCCGGCCCGTACTACAACGGCGTCATCTTCCACCGGGTCATCCCGAACTTCATGATCCAGGGCGGTGACCCGACCGGTACCGGTCGTGGCGGACCGGGGTACAGCTTCAACGACGAGATCCACCGCGAGCTGGTCTTCGACCGGCCGTACCTGCTGGCCATGGCGAACGCCGGCAAGCGTCCCGACGGCAGCGGCACCAACGGCTCCCAGTTCTTCATCACGGTTTCCGCCACGCCGCACCTCAACCGCAAGCACACGATCTTCGGCGAGGTGGCCGACGAGGCGTCGCGCAAGGTGGTGGACGCGATCGCGACCACCCGGACCAACAACGACCGGCCGTCGCAGGACATCGTGATCGAGCGGGTCGACATCGAGCGCGGCTGACCCGGCACCCGCCTACCGACGGCAGCCGGCCTCGTGGGATCAGCGGCTAGGCTTGCCGCCATGACGCAGGTCCCCCCACCGGTCCCGCCACAGCCACTGGCGCCGGTCTGCTATCGCCATCCGAACCGTGAGACCGGCGTCCGCTGCACCCGTTGCGACCGGCCGATCTGTCCGGCATGCATGAATGAGGCATCGGTCGGGTTCCAATGTCCGGAGTGTGTCTCGCAGGGCCGGCGCACCCAGCGGCAACGCCGTACCGTGTTCGGCGGCACGATGGTCGGAGCCCGCGGCGCGGTCACCATCTCGCTCATCGCCATCAACGTGGCGGTCGAGATCATCGCGCTTGTCTCCGCCCCCAAGAGCGCGTTCGGCGGTTCGCTCGGCGGCATTCTCGGGCGGGGCAGCGACTTCACCCAGCGGTTCGCGATGCTCGGCAAGCTGGAGTACGTCTACACCAACTCCGGCGCCCACTTCTTCACCCGGGGCGGTGTCTCCGACGGTGAGTGGTACCGGCTCTTCACCGCGATGTTCGTCCACTATGGACCATTGCACCTCCTGGCCAACATGTGGGCACTGTGGATCGTCGGCCGGGTGCTGGAGACTGCCCTCGGCCCGGTGCGGTACCTGGCGCTCTACGTCGCCGCCGGCCTGGGCGGTAGCGTGGCCTGCTACCTGTTCACCCCGGCCGGGGCGAGCGCTGGTGCGTCAGGCGCGGTATTCGGCCTGTTCGCCGCTCTGTTCGTGGTGCTGCGCCGGCTCAAGCTCGACACGTCCAGCCTGGTCCCGGTGCTCGTCGTGAACGTCATCTTCTCGTTCGCCCCCGGCATCTCGCTCGCCGCGCACGCGGGCGGTCTCGTCACCGGCGCGATCGTGGCCATCGCGATGGCCTACCCGCCGCAGAAGTACCGCACGCAGGTCGCCGCAGCCGCCGTCGCCGGGCTGTTCCTCATCTTCGCGCTCGCGGTGGTACTCCAGACGAAGTCGTTGAGCAGCCTGCCCCCGCCGCCCAGCTGACAGCGGGAAGATCAGAGGACGGCTCAGGTGGGGCGCAGGGACTCGAGGGCGGCGAGGGCATCCCCGGGCGGGACACCGAGGTCGAGCCGGCCGTAAAGGAAGATCCGTTCGCCGGCGTCGACCTCCAGGGTTTCGGTCCTGATGCCCAGGCGTAGCCGGCTGTCCACCGTCAGCCGCTCCACCTCTGACCACTCCAGCCGCGCCCTGCTCAGGTACCCGTACACCGCGATTAGTCCGGAGGCGTCGGCCCGGAGCCGGTCGCGGGCCAGCAGGTCGCGGGCGGCGTATCCGACGACGGCCGCGGCGGCCACCACCCCGATCACGACCTGGTCCCGGGAGCCGAAGGCCAGGCTCAGCGCGAGCAGAACGGCGGCCAGCCCGAACTTCGCCAGGACAACCCCGGTCGGTACGCAGAACCGGACAGACCTGACCGGCTCGGCGGGTCGGCGGATGGTGACGGGACCGGGTTCGACCTCATCGTCCGGCTCGTCCGGCTCGCCTGGTGGGCGCGGATCGCGAATGCGCACGCAAAGAGAATGGCATGGACGGCGGTCGGGCTCGTACATCCCTCGAACGTTTCCGTGATCTCTGTCGGGTCGCGGGCGTGGCACCCTGGCAGCGTGAGCGAGAGTCGCGGCCTGGTGCTGGTCGTCGAGGACGAGCGGCCGATCGCCGACCTGGTCAAGCTCTACCTGAGCCGGGACGGGTTCGGCGTGCACGTCGAAGCCGACGGCGCCGGCCGGGCTGGCCGCGGCCCGCCGGCTACGCCCGGTCGCCTGCGTGCTCGACATCGGCCTGCCCGGGCATGGACGGCACGCGAGGTCTGCCGCCGGCTGCGGGAGAGCGGGGACTGGACTCCGGTGATCTTCCTGACCGCGCGCGACGACGAGGTCGACCGGGTGGTCGGGCTGGAGCTCGGCGCGGACGACTACGTGACCAAGCCGTTCAGCCCGCGCGAGCTGGTGGCCCGGGTCAAGGCGGTGCTGCGCCGGACCGGCGGCGCCGACGGCCGGCCGAGCCGCCGCGCAGCGTCGGCGTGGTGACGCTCGACCCGGGCCGGCGCCGGGTACAGGCCGACGGGGTCGAGGTGGCGCTGACCTCGACCGAGTTCGACCTGCTCGCCCATCTCATGCAGCGTCCTGGTCGGGTGTTCACCCGGGAGGAGCTGCTCGGCTCGGTCTGGGGGTACGCCGCCCACGCCGGAACCCGCACGGTCGATGTCCACGTGGCCCAGGTTCGGGCAAAGCTGGGCGACGCGAGCCCGCTGGCCCGCGACGTGATCCGGACCGTACGGGGCGTCGGCTACACCGCCGACGAGGTGGAGCGGGTGACCGCGACCGGCCGGCGCGTGGTTCGGTGCGCACGCCTCACCACCCGGGCGGTCCTGGCCACCGTGTCTGGTCGCGGTGGTCGCGGTGGTCGATCACCGCGGCGGTGGCGCTGCCGCTGGTGGTCGCGCTCGGCCAACGAGGACGCCCGGGCGACGCTGGCGGCCAAGGCCCGGGTGGCGGCGAACGCGATCGAGGGCCGGGACACCCCGGGCGCGGCGGCCCGGGCCGACCAGCGGGCAACCAAAGTGGCTCAGACCCTGCGGGACCAGGGCATCGACGACCGTCCTCATCCGCGACGGCAAGCCCGACCAGCCCGGACTGCCGGCGCGGGTGGTGCGGCAGATCGCCGACGGCCAACCGGTCAGCCAGCGGATTCTCTACAATGGGCGGTTGATGCTGGCCGAGGGCCGTCCAGCCGGACGCGGCGACGGGATCGTGCTGCTGCAGCCGACGTCCGCGGTCGACCGCGTCTGGACTGTCCTCAGTCGGCTGTGGCTGGCCCTCCTCGCCGGCCTGCTGGCCGCGTCTGGTCGCCGGTGTCCTGCTGGCCCGCCGGCTGGGCCGGCCGTTGCGCGTGGTG
Source organism: uncultured Actinomycetota bacterium (assembly GCA_963803345.1). Classification (GTDB taxonomy): domain Bacteria; phylum Actinomycetota; class Actinomycetes; order Mycobacteriales; family Micromonosporaceae; genus CAWDLX01. The sequence goes on along the minus strand of CAWDLX010000012.1, from coordinate 69,871 downwards.
GCCGCCGACTGCCCGGCGCCTGTCGGCCGGCGACCGGAGCGTGCGCGCGCCGACGGACGAGCCGGCGGAGGTGGCCGACGTGTCGATCGCCCTCAACGACCTGGCCGGCCGCGCTGGCCACCAGCGAGAACCGGCAGCGGGCGTTCCTGATGTCGGTCTCGCACGAGCTCCGCACGCCGCTGACCACGATCCGCGGGTACGCCGAGGCGCTGGCCGACGGGGTGGTCGGGGTCGACGGCGCGCAGCGGGCCGGGCAGACCATGCTCGCCGAGTCCGAACACCTGGACCGGCTGATCGAGGACCTGCTCGTGCTGGCCCGGCTGGAGGCCGACGACTTCCCGCTCGAGGTGATGCAGGTCGACCTGACGGCCCTGGTCGCGTCGGCGGCCGCAGTCGTGGGGTGGGCGGTGCGCCGCGGTCGGCGTGGTGCTGCGCACCGAACTGCCCGCGCGGCCGGTCGTCGTCCGGACCGACCCGGGCCGCATCCGGCAGGTCATCGACGGCCTGCTGGAGAACGCGCTTGCGGGTGGTACCGCCCGGGTGCGCCGGTGGTGCTGGCCGTCCGCGCCGGTACCGGCGGTGTGGACGAGACGACCCTGGCCCTCCCGGTCGCCGGACACACCCCGCCCGACGGCCGCCGGGGCGTCAATCAGCCGTACGCCCTGCTCGAGGTGCGCGACGGCGGACCGGGCTTCACCGACGACGACCTGGCCGTGGTGTTCGAGCGGGGCGCGCTCTACGAGCGGTACAAGGGCATCCGCAAGGTCGGCAGCGGCATGGGCCTGGCTCTGGCCGCCCGGCTGGTGATCCGGCTCGGCGGGCGCATCCAGGCCGGCCACGCGCCCGAGGGCGGGGCCCGGATCACCGTACAGGTGCCGATCTGACTCCGCCGGCCTTACCGAACCCGAACGTCGCGCTGACCCCGTCCCGCCCCGCACGGGTCGATGCTTCATCCTGATCGGATACGAGGAGGCTTGATCATGAGAGGTTCGTCGCGCACCCGGATACCGGTGGCCGTGGCCGTGGTGGCGGTGGTCGCCGTGCTCGGCCTGTCGGCATGTGGTCGCTTCGGCGGTGCCCGGGCGGCCGCACCGGACGAGACCGGCTACTCCGATCTGAGCTGGGACGGGCAGGCGCTGCAGTCGATCGGCTTCACCACCGACGAGATCACCCTGGCCGCCGCCACCGAGGCGTCACCGGCGCCGTCGGCCAGCCCGCGGCGCCAAGGACGGCAAGGCGGGCAAGCTGCGGCAGCTACGGCACAAGCTGATCAGGTTCGGTTTCGGTAACCGGCTCCTGCATGGCGAGGCAGTCGTACAGACCGACGAGGGCACCAAGACCGTGGTCGCGCAACGCGGCGCGGTGACTGCTATCACGTCGACGCTCGGTGACCGTGAAGTCCACCGACGGCTTCACGCTGACCTGGACGTTCGGTGACCCGTTCACGGTGATCAAGGACAAGGCCCAGATCCAGCCGGGCGCGGTCGCGGTGGGCACCCAGGTCGGCATAGCCGGGGCGAAGACGGCAAACGGTACGGATGCCCGGCTCATGGTCGTGGCGAGGAGTTGACGAACGGCAGGAGCTGACGAACGGCGGCCGTTGACGAACGGCAGGACCGGGCACCCTCACACCCTTGCGGTGTGGGGGTGCCTTCATGATGGCTACCCTGGGCCGCCCGACAAATCCTGCGTGTGTTCCGACTCAACTCTGACTTGACATCCGAGGTCGGCGTGGCAGCATTGAGTCAGGTCCGCTCAAGTTGACCGGGCCAGCCAAGTCACAGACGTGGAGGACAGACACATGGCACGTGCGGTCGGCATCGACCTTGGCACGACGAACTCGGTGGTGAGCGTCCTCGAGGGGGCGAGCCCACCGTTATCGCGAACGCCGAGGGGTCGCGCACCACGCCGTCGATCGTCGCGTTCGCCAAGAACGGCGAGGTCCTGGTGGGCGAGGTGGCCAAGCGTCAGGCCGTCACCAACCCCGACCGGACCATCCGCTCGGTGAAGCGTGAGATGGGCTCCACCTGGCACGTCGACATCGACGGCAAGAGCTACACGCCGCAGGAGATCTCCGCGCGGGTGCTCATGAAGCTCAAGCGCGACGCCGAGGCGTACCTGGGCGAGACCATCACCGACGCGGTGATCACCGTTCCGGCGTACTTCAACGACGCGCAGCGGACGGCGACCAAGGAGGCCGGCGAGATCGCGGGCTTCAACGTCCTGCGGATCATCAACGAGCCCACCGCCGCGGCTCTCGCCTACGGCCTCGACAAGGGCGGCAAGGAGCAGACGATCCTCGTCTTCGACCTTGGCGGCGGCACCTTCGACGTGTCGCTGCTCGAGCTGGCCGAGGGCGTGATCGAGGTCAAGGCCACCAACGGTGACAACCACCTCGGCGGCGACGACTGGGACGAGCGGATCATCGACCACCTGGTCAAGACGTTCCGTGGCCAGTACGGCATCGACCTCGGCCAGGACAAGATGGCTATGCAGCGGCTCAGGGAGGCCGCCGAGAAGGCCAAGATCGAGCTCTCCGCCGCGACCGTCAGCAGCATCAACCTGCCCTACATCACAGCCGGCCCGTCGGGCCCGCTGCACCTGGACGTGACCTTGAGCCGGTCGGACTTCCAGCGCATGACGCAGGATCTGCTGGACCGCTGCAAGGCCCCGTTCGAGCAGGCCATCAAGGACGCCAATATCCGGATCGGCGATGTCGACCACGTGATCCTGGTCGGCGGTTCCACCCGTATGCCGGCCGTGTCCGACCTGGTCAAGCAGTTGACCGGCCGGGAGCCCAACAAGGGCGTGAACCCGGACGAGGTCGTCGCCGTCGGCGCCGCACTGCAGGCCGGCGTGCTCAAGGGCGAGGTCAAGGACGTCCTGCTGCTCGACGTGACGCCGCTGAGCCTCGGCATCGAGACCAAGGGCGGCATCTTCACCAAGCTGATCGAGCGGAACACGACCATCCCGACCAAGCGCTCCGAGATCTTCACGACGGCCGACGACAACCAGCCGTCCGTGCTGATCCAGGTGTTCCAGGGCGAGCGCGATATCGCGGCGTACAACAAGAAGCTCGGTACGTTCGAGCTCACCGGTATCCCGCCGGCGCCGCGTGGCGTGCCGCAGGTCGAGGTCACGTTCGACATCGACGCCAACGGCATCGTGCACGTCTCGGCGAAGGACCTCGGTACCGGCAAGGAGCAGTCGATGACGATCACCGGCGGCTCGGCCCTGCCGAAGGACGACATCGAGCGCATGATGCGCGACGCGCAGGAGCACGCGGACGAGGACCGTCAGCGCAAGGCCGACGCCGAGGTACGCAATCTGGCCGACGCCCTGCAGTGGCAGACCGAGAAGTTCCTGGCCGAGAGCGGCGACAAGCTGCCCCAGTCGGCGAAGGACGAGGTCAACGAGGCTCTCTCCGACCTGCGAGGTGCCCTGGGCGGATCGGACATCGAGCGCATCCGGCAGTCGCACGAGAAGCTGGCGCAGGTCGCGCAGAAGGCCGGCACCATGCTCTACGGGCAGAACGAGGGCGCCGGCGCCGCAGGTGCCGGAGCCGGTCCGTCGGCCGGCGCGGCTCCGGGTGGTGAGGATGTCGTCGACGCCGAGGTCGTAGACGAGGACGACAAGAAGTGACCGACAACGGGCGTACGGCTGGTCCGGAGCGGAACTCCGGACCAGCCCGGGAACAGGTCGTGATCAGAGACAAGCGGAAGATCGACATGTCGGGACAGCCAACGCCGGATGCGGACAAGACGGCCCAGCCTCACGTCGAGGAGGGCGCTGAGAAAACCACGCCGCCAACCATGGGTCAGCCGACCAAGCCGGCCGACGCGGGCGGCCAGGAGACCGGCGGTGCCCGCGAGACCAGGGCGGCCGGGGCCGGGCAGACCGCGGACGCGGGCCGGACCGGCGGCCCCGGCAAGGTCGAGCAGGTGGTCGGCGAGGAGGTCAAGGCGCCAGGCGGGTTCGGTGCCGAGCTCGAGTCGATGCGCTCCGAACTCGACGAACGCCTGCGTGATCTGCAGCGGGTCACCGCCGAGTACGCGAACTACCGCAAGCGGGTCGAGCGGGACCGTGGACTCATGGCCGAACAGACGGTGGCCATGGTCGTTGGTGCTCTGCTGCCCGTCCTGGACGATTTCGACCGTGCCCGTGACCACGGCGACCTGGCCGGCCAGCTGGCAACGGTGGCTGACCAGCTCAACGCCATCCTGGCCAAGTTCGGTTTGACCGGATTCGGCGAACCCGGGGACGCGTTCGACCCGACCCGGCACGAGGCGGTGGCCCATCAGACCTCAGCCGATGTGACCGAGCCGACGTGTATCGGCATCATGCGGCGGGGCTACCTTCTGGGTGACCGGCTGCTCCGGCCCGCTCTGGTCGCGGTGGCCGATCCGGAATGACGATGGTGACCATTGGTCGTCGCCGGTTACGGTCACGCACAGCACATCGACATGCCGTCAGGAGGTGAATCGTGAGTTCCAAGGACTGGCTCGAGAAGGACTTCTACGCAGTTCTCGGGATCTCCAAGTCCGCCTCCCAGGACGACATCAAGAAGTCGTACCGGAAGCTGGCGCGGGAGTTGCACCCGGACCGCAACCCGGGTAACCGGGATTCGGAGGAGCGGTTCAAGGCGGTCTCGGAGGCGTACGACGTGCTCTCCGACGAACGCAAGCGCCGCGAGTATGACGAGATGCGCTCACTCTTCGGCGCGGGCGCGTTCCGCCGGAGCGCCCGGGCTGACCAGCAGTACAGCCCGTTCGACCTCAACGACCTGTTCAGTTCCGGTGGCCCACCGCAGGGCGACCAGCGGTTCGGCGGCGCCGGGTTCACCGACCTGTTCGGCACCATCTTCGGTGGCGGTGCGGGTCGAGCCGGTGGTCGGCGGGGTCCGCAGCGGGGCCGCGACGTCGAGGCCGAGGTGACGCTGGACTTCGCCGACGCGGTGCACGGGGCTACCCTGCCCATCACGCTGCGGGCGCCCGGCGTGTGCGAGACGTGCCACGGCGACGGGGCAAAGCCAGGTACGCAGCCCCGTACCTGCCCGGTCTGCCACGGTTCGGGCATGGTCACCTCACAGCAGGGTCACTTCGCGATGACCGATCCGTGCCGCGAGTGTCAGGGCGTCGGGACCGTGGTCGACGAGAAGTGCCCCGAGTGTCGGGGCACCGGTGGCGTCACCAAGACCCGAACGCTGAATGTGCGCATCCCGCCGGGTGTCTCGGACGGGCAGCGCATCCGGCTGGCCGGCCGGGGCGAGCCCGGTGAACGCGGTGGCCAGGCCGGTGACCTGCACCTGCTGGTCAAGGTTCGCGGCGACGCCACATTCGGACGGGACGGGGACGACCTGACCCTGACCGTGCCCATCAGTTACGCCGAGGCGGTCTTCGGGACCGATCTGCGGGTGCCCACATTGGACGGCGCGGTAACGTTGCGGGTCACGCCGGGCACGCCGAGCGGCCGTACCCTGCGGGTACGCGGTCGGGGCGTGCCCCGTCGGGACGGTGGCCTGGGCGACCTGCTGGTCGTCATCGAGGTCGACGTACCGGCGAACCTGTCGCCCGAGGCGCGAAAGGCACTGGAGGACTACGCGCTGTACGCACCGCCGCCCGCCCGGGGACCCATCGACGACCTGGTCCGGCGGCACGAGTTCCGGGGCAGCCACGCCCGTCCCGACCACGGTGGTGATTTCCGGTGAACGCCCAGTTCTTCTTCGCCGAGGTCACCAGCGACGACGCGAAGGTACTGATCATCTCGGTGGCCGCCCGGATGGCCGGGATGCACCCGCAGACTCTGCGCCAGTACGACCGGATGGGCCTGGTCCAGCCGGGCCGGGCCGCCGGTGGTGGGCGACGGTACAGCGTGCGGGACGTGGCCATCCTGCGCGAGGTCCAGCGGCTGAGCCAGGACGAGGGCGTGAGCCTGGCCGGTATCAAGCGGATCATCGAGCTCGAGCAGATCACGTACGAGCTGCGCCGGCGGCTGGCCGATACCGAGGCCGAACTCGACGCGGTACGGCGCCGGTTGGCCGAGTTCGAGGCGATGGGCTACCACCGACGTGACCTCGTGCCCCGCCCGAACACGCCGTCGGCTCTGGTGGTCTGGAAGCCCCGCGCCAACCGGTGACCCGAGTGAAGGAAGGGCACCTTGTTAACGCGTGGGGTAGAGGAAGGTGCCCTTGTTAACTGTCCTGGCTCAGCAGGTTGTTGACACGCGGCTGATCGGGGGGTGGCCTCCGAGCGCGGTGTGTGGTCGCTGATTGTTGTAGATGGTCAGCCAGTGGAGCAAGGCTTTGGCGCGGTGGGTGTTGCTGAGGTAGGGGCGGCGGTAGGCCCATTCGTTTTGCAGGGTGCGGTTGAAGCGTTCGACTTTGCCGTTGGTCCAGGGGCAGTGGGGCTTGATGAAGTGGTGTTTCGCGTCGAGGGTGGTCACGGCGGCGGCGAAGATGCGGCTCTTGCGGTAGGCGAAGGCGTTGTCGGACAGGATGGCTTTGATCTGGGGGATGCCCTGGCGGGCGAACCAGGCGGCGGCCCGCAGGAGGAACGCGGCGGCGGTGGGGCCCTTTTCGTCGGGTAAGGATTCGGAGTAGGCCAGCCGAGTGTGGTCATCGACGGCGGAGTGGATGTAGTCGTAGCCGATCTTGCGGCCGGCGGTGCGGGTGTGCCAGCCATGTACACGCCAGCCGCCCCCATCGGGGATACGGCCGATCTTCTTCACGTCGATATGGATCAGGTCACCCGGGTGGGGATGTTCGTAGCGGCGCCCGCTGTGGCGCACGGCCCGGATCCGTTCGCCGGTGATCGGGTCACAATCGGCTAGGTGGGCCACCTGGTGGCGGCGCAGGATCCGCCCGCAGGTGGCTACCGCCACTCCGGTGTGTCGAGCCAACCCGATCGCTCCGCACCGGTACTTCGCCCGGGCCTTGAGGACTCGCTGTTCCACCTTGGCCGGCGTGCGAGTGGGCGTGCGATGTGGGCGGCTGGACCGATCCTGCAGTCCGGCCAGCCCATCCTGGTCAAAGCGGGTGATCCATACCGTGGCCCGCTGACGGGATATCCCCAGCTCCTTGGCCACATGAGCAATCGGACGACCGTCGACACGAACCCGCTGGACCAGCAGCCGACGACCATAGTCGTTGAGCCGCGCGTTAGCGTGGGACACGAGGACCTCCTTGCGATCGTGAAGCGCCTAACTCCACTACGCCAGGAGGTCCTCCTTTGATCAACAACCCGAGCCGGCGTGTCAACAACGTCCTGGGTCAGGACAGTTAACAGGGCGGACCCGCGCGGAGCCATCGTCAACGGGACCGGCCGAACCCGTGGACGGACGTGGGAGCCGGACTAGCCTGGGCGGAGGCGCATGTCCGATATAGCCGACATGCTGGCTCAGGGAGGTACGGCATGGGTGCGATGGACAAGATCAACGAAATGAAGGACAAGGCCAAGGAAGCCATGTCCGGTGGTAAAGCTGACGGAGCCGTCGACAAGGGCGCGGACGCCATTGATGACAAGACGGGCAACAAGCACTCGGAGCAGATCGACAAGGCCGCCGACAAGGCCAAGGACAAGATGCGTGGCCAGCAGTAGTAGCTCGCTCGCAGCTGGGTACCGGACCGGGTCGACCACATGGTGGCGGCCCGGTCCGGTGTCTACCGAATACATCGCGGGCCGCGTCCTCGCCCGGGCGGGGGATCAGCCGGAGGCGGAGCGGGGAGATGGGAGGGAGGACGGGGTCTTGAGCCGTCGCGGCGTACGCACGAGTCCGCCCTCGCACCAGTCGTGGTAATCGAAGAGCTCCGGCAGAGCCAGCAGCACCCGGGTGTTGTGGGCCCACATCTCGACCAGCTCGTCCCCGTCGTCCTCGGCCTGCTCGACGAGCTTGCGCAGCCGCCGCTTGGGGTGGGCGCGGAACTTGGTCCGGATGGCGTCGGCGGCGTAGATGTACAGGCAGTGCAGCGCGAATCGACGCGCCGGGCACTGCGGATCCATGGCCAGGTCGAACAGCGTGGTCACGACGCGATCATTGGCGACCAGCAGGTCCCAGTCCGGCGGCATGACGCTCAGCCGGATCGACTCGGGGTGGTACGCCCAGGCACGCAACTCCGCGGGGGTCGGATCGACCGGGTTCGCGAAGCCGCGGAAAGTCACCTGTTGCAGGCTCACGTCAACTACTTCCTGATGCCAGCCGGGCTGGCGTCAAAATATCGGGAAGTCCGGGGTCGGGGGAAGGGCCGCGCGAATGTTTCGGTGTGAATTGTTACCGCCCGTGCGGTTGGGGTCACCACGCCTGGCGAATGAGACTTGAGTGGCATACACTCAACTTTGGTTGAGTTGAGTGGACACGTCAGAGGGAGCCATGAACACGGAGCGCCTGACTACCAAGAGCCGCGAGGTCATCACCTCATCGGCCGCGATTGCCGACAAGAACGGGCATGCCACCGTCGAGCCGTGGCACCTTCTGCTCGCCCTGCTCGACACGGGCGGATCGACGGCGGTGGCGCTGCTACGGGCGGTCGGGGCCAACCCGGCCGACATGCGGCGGGCTGCCGCGCGCGCCGTGGAGAGCCTCCCCAGGGCCAGTGGCCCGAGCGTGGTCGACCCGAGCCTGTCGCGGGAGTTCGTGAACGCACTCAACGCGGCCGAGCAGATCGCCCGTCCGCTGGGCGATGAGTACATCTCGACAGAGCACATCCTGGCCGGCCTCGCCCGCGTCGGCGGTGATGTGTCCAAGCTGCTCCAGCAGGCCGGTGCCACCGACGAGAGCTTGGTCGCCGCGTTCCCGACCGTCCGCGGCGGCGACCGTCGGGTAACCACGCCAGACCCGGAGCAGACGTTCCAGGCGCTGGAGAAGTACGGGGTGGATCTGACCGACCGGGCCCGTGAAGGCAAGATCGACCCGGTCATCGGGCGGGACTCCGAGATCCGGCGCGTGGTCCAGGTCCTCTCCCGCCGTACCAAGAACAACCCGGTCCTCATCGGCGAGCCAGGAGTGGGCAAGACGGCCATCGTGGAGGGCCTCGCCCAGCGCATCGTGGCGGGTGACGTGCCCGAGAGTCTGCGCGGGAAGAAGCTGGTCAGCCTCGACCTCGGCGCGATGGTGGCGGGCGCCCAGTACCGCGGCCAGTTCGAGGAGCGCCTCAAGAGTGTCCTCGAGGAGATCCAGAACTCCGACGGCCAGGTGATCACGTTCCTCGACGAGCTGCACACCGTGGTCGGCGCCGGTAAGGGCGAGGGCTCGATGGACGCCGGCAACATGCTCAAGCCCATGCTCGCCCGCGGCGAGCTCGCGGATGGTCGGTGCGACCACGCTGGACGAGTATCGCGAGCACATCGAGAAGGACCCCGCTCTCGAGCGCCGGTTCCAGCCGGTGCTGGTCGGAGAGCCCTCGGTGCCGGACACCATCGGCATCCTGCGTGGCCTCAAGGAGCGGTACGAGGTTCACCACGGCGTCAGGATCACCGACTCCGCCCTCGTCGCGGCGGCCACTATGTCCGACCGGTACATCTCCGACCGGTTCCTGCCGGACAAGGCGATCGACCTGGTCGACGAGTCCGCGTCCCGGTTGCGTATGGAGATCGACTCACGGCCGGTCGAGGTGGACGAGATCGAGCGGGCCGTGCGCCGACTCGAGATCGAGGAGATGGCGCTGGCCAAGGAGCCCGACCCGGCCTCGGCCGAGCGGCTGGCGGCGCTGCGAAAGGAGCTGGCCGACCGGCGCGAGCAACTGGCCTCGCTCGGCGACCGCTGGCGCACCGAGAAGGAGCACATCGCGAAGATCTCGGCCGTGAAGGAGATGCTCGATCAGCTGCGCCGGGAAGCGGACCGGGCCGAGCGGGACTTCGAGCTCGAGCGGGCGTCCGAGCTGCGATATGGCCGGATCCCTGAGCTCGAGCGGCGCCTGGCGACGGCCGAATCGGAACTGTCCACATTGCAGCATGACGGCGCGATGCTCAAGGAGGAGGTCGGCCCGGACGACATCGCGGCCGTGGTCTCCGCCTGGACCGGCATTCCTGCCGGCCGGCTGATGGAGGGCGAGACGGCCAAGCTGCTACGGATGGAGGAGTCGCTGCGCCAGCGCGTGGTCGGCCAGCCCGAGGCGGTGGCGGCTGTCTCCGACGCGGTCCGCCGGGTGCGGGCCGGCATCTCTGACCCGAACCGGCCCACCGGTTCGTTCCTGTTCCTCGGCCCGACCGGGGTGGGCAAGACCGAGCTTGCCAAGGCTCTCGCCGAGTTCCTGTTCGACGACGAGCGGGCCATGGTCCGCATCGACATGAGCGAGTACGGCGAGAAGCACTCGGTGGCCAGGCTGGTCGGCGCTCCGCCCGGGTACGTCGGGTACGAGGAGGGCGGCCAGTTGACCGAGGCCGTGCGACGGCGCCCGTACAGCGTGATCCTGCTCGACGAGATCGAAAAGGCCCACCCCGAGGTGTTCGACGTTCTGCTGCAGGTGCTCGACGATGGCCGGCTCACCGACGGTCAGGGGCGCACTGTCGACTTCCGCAACGCCATCCTGATTCTCACCTCGAATCTGGGCTCGCACGCGGTCGCCGATGACCTGACTGACATGTCGCTGACCGACGCCCAGCGCCGCGATGCCGTGATGGTAGCGGTACGGGCACATTTCAAGCCCGAGTTCCTCAACCGGCTCGACGACATCGTGGTGTTCCACGCGCTCACAGTGGACGATCTCGGGTCTATTGTGGACATTCAGCTCGAGCTGCTCCGGCGGAGGCTGGCCGCACGCCGGCTGGCGCTTGAGGTATCGGACCCGGCCCGACTCTGGCTGTCCCGGCACGGGTACGACCCCGTGTACGGAGCACGGCCACTGCGCCGGTTGGTCCAGACCGAGATCGGGGACACGCTGGCCCGTTCGCTGCTGGCCGGCGACATCCGGGACGGCGACAAGGTGATCGTCGACCGGCCTTCGGGCGCGGATCACCTCAGCGTGACCCGAGGGTAACCGTCCAGCGCGGCCGCGTTGACCGACCACCGGCGGTCCACGACCGCCCCATGGTCGCATCTGGCGGAGATCCCGGTACCGTATGGGGCCAACGGATCTCGGAGGGACGGTCATGTCTAACCCGATCGAGTCGACCACCCCCGGTCGGCCCCGGCCGGTCACGGTCGCCCGGCTGCTCTCGTTCACCATCGCCGCCCTGCTCGTACTGGCCGGGATCGCCTTCGTCCAGGCGCTCCTGTCGGTCAAGGCGACCGTCATCGGCGCCGACGTGGGCTACACCGACGCCGACCTGAGCCGGGCCCAGCATCTGCTCGTCGGCGTGGCCGTCGTCTTCTTCATCCTGGTCGCCGCTGGCCACCTCACGGCCGGTGTCCTCATCGGACAGAAGCGCAACGCTGGCCGGATCCTCGCCTGGATCATCGACGGTGCCACCGTTGCGTGCTGTGGCTGCGGGCTTGCGACTGCGATCGCCCGGCCAGGCGTGCAGTCCGCCCCCACCGATACCAACGCGTCGATCAAGTTCGAGTCGACCTCGTCCGGGTTGACCGACATCCTCGTCCTCGCCGCGGCCGCGGTCGCCATCATCGGTGGCATCGCGGTGATCATCCTGCTCGCCCTGCCACAGTCGAACGAGTACTTCCGCAAGACACCGGAGCCGGTCTGGACACCCCCCGGGTACGGCGGTGTCGCACAGCCTCCGCCGTTCCCCGGCCAGTACCTGCCGCCACCTCCCTCGGTCGCTCCGCCGCCGTCAGGGCCGCGGTTCGAACTGCCGCCGCCCCCTCCCGGGTCATCGCCCGGCGCGGGCGCGCCGCCCCCTCCGGGCGGCCCTACCACTCCGCCTCAGCCGAACGACCCGACGGCACCACCATCTGATCGGCGCTGACGTTCGGCCTTGGCAATTGCGATCTTTCGGGTAGTTTGCGTAAAAGCGAACTAATCGGGAGGTTGTGATGATGCCTGACCCGGGGCAGCCGCCTGACCTCCTGGCTCCCAAGCTGCCGATCATCACCCGCCGGCGACGGCCGCCCACGGTGAGCCTGGCTCGGGGGCTGCTCCTTGCCGGCGCCGTCTTCGGGGCGGTATCGGCCACCACGCTGTTCATCGGCTCTCAGGTCGTGGTCGACGAGTTCTGGTACACGGCCGCCCACGCCCTGATCGAACCGACGCAGATCGCCGAGATCGCCGACGTGATCCGTACCGTGCTCATCAGCAGCGGGGTGGTCGCGGTCGTGCTCGCGGTCGGTATGGGCGTCTGCGCGATCGGCGTCGGCCGGGGTCGGCGGGCGGCCCGTACCGGCGCACTCTGCCTCGTGGGACTCTCCCTGTGCTTCGGCCTCGGCAGCGCGTCCTACACGTCGTTGGGCCGAGGGGTCGACTGGGCCGGAGCGGTACAGCCGGGGAGCATCGCCCTGCGCACTCAGGTCGGTCAGGCATATGACGATGCCATGCCGGGTCTGTTGGTCGGGACGGCCGGAGGACTCACAGATCTGCAGGCGCTCGGCTACATTGCAGGCGCGGTGCTGCTGCTCGCCCCGGCGTCGCGTCCGCATTTCCGGCGACGCCCGCCGCCGGCCGATCCCGAAGCCGCGCCCCCCGGCGATCCCGAGACGGTGCGCTCGACCCCGTGAGGTGCCCGTGTCTCTTGCCCTCGTCACCGGTGCGACCTCCGGCATCGGTGCCGCCTTCGCCCGGCGACTGGCCCGCGACGGGTACGACCTCGTGCTGGTCGCGCGCGACACCCAGCGTCTTGCCGCGGTGGCCGGGGAGCTGACCACGGCCCACGGTACGGCGGTGGAGACGATCGAGGCCGATCTCGCCACCGGGGCCGGGCGGGACCGGGTGGCGCAGCGCGTCACCAACGGTCCGACCGTCATTGATCTCCTCGTGAACAACGCCGGTCTCACCCTCAACACCGCGTTCCTACGGTCCACACCGGACAAAGAGGAGCGCCTGCTCGGCGTCAACGTGACGGCGGTGATGCGGCTTACGCTGGCGGCCCTGCCGGGCATGGTCGAGCGGCGGCACGGCGCGGTGGTGAATGTGTCATCGGTGTCGGGTTTCGGCGCGGCGATGCCGGGTTCGACCTATCCGGCATCGAAGGCGTGGGTAACCAACTTCAGCGAATCGGTCGGACTCTCGGTGGCTCCGTTCGGTGTCCGCGTGATGGCGTTGTGTCCCGGCTACGTGCGAACCGAGTTCCACCAACGCGCCGGTATCGACATGTCGAAGACGCCGGAGTGGCTATGGATGGATGCCGATGTGCTGGTGGAGAGTGCGTTACGGGACCTCGCAAAGGGCAAGGTTGTCAGCGTTCCGGCGGTGAAGTACAAGGTTGTCGTGTTCGGCCTTCGGCATCTGCCGCGGCGACTGCTGCAGCGGGTCTCGACCGACACCCGCGGCCGCATCGGTCGCGATGATCCCGGCACGTGACGCACGCCCCATCCGTGCACCGATGTCACCGTTGTCCATCCCCCGTCCGGATGAGACAGGAAACTCACAGCCCATCTTGATCGTCAATCTCGTACCGGGGAGATAGGCTAATCAACATGTCGGAGCGCGACGACCTGCGTAAACTCATTAATGATCTCGCGGTGGTGCGGGGTCGAGTGGTGCTGTCGTCGGGTGCGGAGGCGGACTGGTATGTGGATCTGCGCCGGTTGACTCTGCACCACGCCGGGGCTCCGCTCGTTGGTCAGGTGATGCTCGATCTCGTCGACGAGTGGGAAATCGACGCGGTGGGCGGGCTGACCCTGGGGGCCGACCCGATCGCACTGGCCATGCTGCACGTGGCGCACCAGCGAGGCAGGGCGCTGGACGCTTTCGTCGTACGCAAGGAAGGGAAGGCGCACGGTCTTCAACGCCGGATCGAGGGACCCGAGGTGGCAGGGCGTCGGGTGCTCGCGGTCGAGGACACGTCGACAACGGGCAGTAGCGTGCTGACTGCGGTCGATGCGTTGAAGGAGGCGGGTGCCGAAGTGGTTGGAATAGCGGTGATAGTCGATCGGGGCGCGGGGGACGCGGTTCGAGCGGCGGGACAGGAGTACCGGTCGGTGTTCACGCTCGCCGATCTGGACATCCATGTCTGACTGTACAGCCATCAATAAATGTCGGTTCGACGTCCTCGGATATGTGGACGAATCGATGGTCCGTGGAAGGATGTAACTCGTGCGAACTGCGCTGGCCGAATTGATCTTGCCCCAGGTCTCGCCCCTCAACGGCGAGCCCTACGACCGTGTGGATGCTGAGCGACTGGCGGGAGTGCTGAAGGCACTCGCCGACCCGGCCCGCATCCGCCTGCTCAGCCTCATCCAGGCGTCGCCCGATGGCGAGGCCTGCGTCTGCGACCTGACCGCTCCGATCGGTCTCTCGCAGCCGACCGTCAGCCACCACCTGCGTATCCTCACCGAGTCCGGCCTGCTGGAGCGGGAGAAGCGCGGTGTGTGGGCCTACTACCGGCTCGTCCCGTCGGCGATCCAGTCGATCGCCGACCTGCTCACGCCGCCGCGCAAGCGCGCGACCAAGCGCGCCGCCCGCTGAACGGAGCCGCCGAGGACCGCGCGCCGGCGGCGCGGGTCTTCGCAGATGCAGCGTCCTCGCGCGGTCGGTCGTACTGGCGCGGTGCGTCTGCTGCCGTGATCGGAGCCGTTGCCCTGAGCCCGATCGGATCGAGCCGCGACGTGAGTGATGCCGATCGTGACGGAGGGCCTGATCCGGGCCGGAGACAGTGTCGTTCGGGCCGGGCTCGTGGTGGGCAGCGGAGGCAATCTCTCCGCCCGTGCGTCCCGCCGCCGACGAGGTCCGGGTGACCGCGGCCGGCGCCTGGCTCGACCGTCTTGACCAAGCCAACCTGCCGAGCGTGCCCTGGCATGGCGTGACGCCGCCGAGTGGCGCCCGGCGCCACGAGCGAGTTCGCTCTGCATCGCGCCGTCTACCGCGCCCGCCCGGACGTGAACGCCGTGATCCATCTGCACCCGCAGATCACGGTCCTGCTGGACTCGTTGGGCGAACGGATCCGCCTGATCACCACCGATCACGCCGTACTACGTGCGCCGGATCGCGGCGACACCGTTCCATCCGCCCGGCTCGACGCGGCCTGGCCGACGCGGTGGCCGAGGCGGTGGCGGACGGCACCGAACTGCGTGATCCTGCCCCATCACGGCTGCGCCGTCCTGGCCGACTCGGTTGACCTGGCGCTGCGGCGGGTGCTCAACCTCGAGGAGGCGGCCCGCCTGACGTACCGTGCGCTGCTGCTCACGGGTACGGCCGTCAACCGGTCCATAGTGGACTGCCCGATCACGTTCAACGACACATCGACAATCTGAACTATTCCGTTGTGTAACCCGCCGAGATCAGGCCAGCGCCGTGCGTCGGAGTCGGCGCACCACCGGAGAGAACAGTGCTCGGACGCCACCGCAGGTCCCTGACCGGGACCGGGCCACGTCACCGGATGGGGTGGCCCTGGGGTGGTCGGCATGCCCGGCTGACGGCCGGGTTCATGACGTTGGCCGCGGCGGTCGTCGGCGCCGTGGTCGTGCACAACGTGTCGGCCGACGCGTCGAACTGCGTCGGTGGGCTACGGCTGAGCGTGGCGGCCTCCCCGAGATCGCGGCCGTACTGCGCCTCGTCGCGGCCGACTGGACCGCTACCCGACCGCAGGTCAACGGCCGCTGTGTCGAGGTCGCGGTCGAGCCCACCCCGGCCCCGACCCTGGCCAGCCAACTCGGTGAGGCGGCCGGTGGCACGGTCGACATCGAGGAGCGGGTACCGCCCCTGGCTCCGGATGCCGCGCCCGACGTCTGGGTACCCGACTCGACGGCGTGGATCGACCGGGTGGAAGCCGTCGACCGTACCGAGTTCGCCGCCGATCCCCCATCGATCGCGACCTCCCCGATCGTCTTCGCCATGCCTGAGTCCGCGGCGCGTGGTGTCGGCTGGCCCACATCACCGCTCCAGCTCGCGCAACTCGAGCAGGAGCTCAAGCAGGGCACCAGCGGGCTCACGATCGGCCTGGTCGACCCGCACCGTGACACCGCCGGCCTGGTCGCCACCATGCTGCTCGGCGAGCCGTTGGCCGCGGCCAATACCGATCTGCCGGCCCTGGTCGGCGCGTTCCGCACGCTGGTCACTACGCGATCGATGGCCGAACTACTGCCATTGGTCGGCCGTACCGCGCAGGCCGCACCCGCCGCCGAGCAGGCGGTCGTCGCTTTCGACAGCCAACATCCGGCACTACCTCTGGCCGCCGTCCAGCTCGAACCGGCGGCTCCCAACCTGGACTACCCGTACGCGATCCGCTCCGACATCGACGAGGATCACCGGCAGGCGGCCAGCCGGTTCGGGACCATCCTGCTCGGCCCGGCCGCCCAGGACCGGCTGGCCCAGGCGGCGTTCCGCGACCCCGAGGGCAACGCCGGCCGGGGCTTTCCGGCCTCGCCCGCCACCACCACCGCGCCGGCCGGGGCCTTCGCCGTGGCCGACCCCGAACGGGTGCGGAGCGCTCTCAACCTGTGGAGCGCGGTCAACGAGCCACCGACGGCGTTGTTGCTGGCGGACGTGAGCGCGTCGATGCAGACACCGTCCTCCGGCGGCCTGAGCCGGGCCGGGGTGATGTCCTCGGCCGCCCGGCACGGCTTCGACCTGCTCGCCCCGCAGAGCCGGATCGGCATGTGGACGTTCGGTGCCGGCCACCATGATGTCGTGCCGGTCGGGCTGCTCACCGGCGCCCACCGGGCCGACCTCGAGCAGCGTATCGCCGCGGCGGCGCCGGGTCCGAGCGACCGGTCTGACCTCTACGCGGCGGTCGGCGACGCCTACATGACAATGCTCGCCGGCTACGACCCGGGCCGGCCCAATTTCATCATCGTGTTGACCGACGGTGGGGACAGCGCAGCCGGCGGGGCGCGCCTCGCCGAGTTCAGCGCACGGATCGAGAAGCTCTCCGATCCGACGAAGCCCGTCCGGATCATCGTCATCGGCATCAACGTGACCGAACCGGCCGCGGTCGATCTGGAGGCCGTCACCGACGTGGTCGGCGGTGGTTTCTTCCCACTCACCGACCCCGCCCAGGTGGACACCGCGTTCCTCAAGGCTCTGCTCGAGGTGGGCGAGGCATAGTCGACGGTACCGGTTCCTCAGGCGCGGTGGCGGCCCTCGGTGGCCTCGGCCCGCTCCCGTGCCTCCTGCTCGGCGCGGTTTCGCCGACGGTCACGCCAACCGCGGTACACCTCGATGTAGATCGGGATGGCCGAGACCAGGACGATCACGATGACGGCCGGGATCACGTACCGGTCGATGTTGGGGATGCCGGTGAGCCGCTTGGCCAGGAAGTACCCGAGCAGCAGGATCGGCGTCGGTCCAGAGCACGCGCGCCGATCACGTTGTAGACGAAGAACCGCTTGGCCGGCATCTCCAGCACCCCGGCCACCGGGTTCAGAAACGTGCGAACAATGGGATGAAGCGGGCGAGGATGACCGCCTTGGCCGGCCCGAACTTCTCGAAGTAGTGCTCGGCCTTGTCGCACGTACTCCGGCTTGAACAGGCTTGAGTTCGGCTTGTCGAACATCCTCCGCCCGTAACTCGCGCCGAGGTAGTGACCCAGCTGGGCACCGGCGATCGCGCAGATCGGGGCACCGATGAGCAACCCCCAGATCGGGATCGGCTGCACGCCCGGGGATGACCACGGCGGCGAACGGCGAGGCGGCGATCCCGGCCAGGAACAGCAGCGAGTCGCCCGGGAAGAAGAACCCGATGAGCAGTCCGGTCTCGGCGAAGATGATCGTGAGCACGCCGATCAGGCCGAACGTCGAGATCAGCTCGGCGGCGTTCAGCGGGTTGATGGCGAGGACGTCGCCGAGTGCTGTGGTCACGGCGAACAGGTTACCGGCTGGCATCGTCACGACCCCGTGCGCACGGCCTCACCCACTCGGCCGCTCGCACGGAGCTACCCGTTCGCTCGGAGTTACCCGTTAGTAGGGTGCCCTTCCTATACCCAGAGCGTTAACAAGGTGCCCTTCCTTCAAGAGGGGCGGGCCTAGAGGCGGGGGTCGACGGGCTCGGACTCGCAGGGCCAGGATGGCGAACACCGCCTCGTGGATGCGCCACAGCGGCTCTGCCGGCGGCCAGCCGGTCGAGCGCGGCCAACCCGAGCGCGTACTCGCGCTGGGCCAGCCCGCGCTTGCGCCCCAGCCCGCGCTGGCGCAGCCGGTCGAGGTGCTCCGGGGCGGTGTAGTCCGGACCGTAGATGATGCGCAGGTACTCCCGGCCTCGGCACTTGATCCCCGGCTGGGCGAGCCCGCCATCGCGGGTCCGGGCCAGGCCGGCGTACGGCTTGACCACCATGCCCTCGCCACCGGCCCCGGTGAGCTCCAGCCACCAGTCGACCGCGGTCGCCTCATCTGCCGGGTCGGTGAGGTCGACCACGAGCCGCCGGGTCGGTTGGAACAGGTCCGGGTCGGCGGCGACCAGCCGGTCCACCTGGGCCAGGTGCCAGCCCTGGTCGCGCCCGCTGTGGTGCGCGCCGGCCGAGGCGAGGACGGCGAACGGGGCCAGCTGGACGCCGTCCAGCCCGTCGGTGGGCCAGAAGTAGCGGCGGTACGCGGCGGTGAACCCGGCCGCGTTGGCCAGGCGCGCCCGGGTCCGCTCGACCAGCGCGGCCACGTCGAGCCCGCGGGCGCGCGGCGGCGGCCAGCACGGCCAGGGCGGCCGGAAGTGCCGTGCCGGCGGCCGCGCCCACGCTCGCGTACTGCTCGCGGATCAGCCCGGTTCGCCTTGGCCGACCACGGGCAGCAGCTCGCAGTCGAGCAGCACCCAGTCGGAGTCCAGCTCGTCGAAGAGCGGACCGGCGGCGGCGGCGACCCGGGACACCAGGGCGTCGCCGAGTCGGCCGTCGGTGAAGAAGGCCCGGCCGGTACGGGTGTAACAGACGCCGGTCCCGTCGCCGCGGGCCAGGACGACCGCGCGCGAGCCCATGTGCTTCTCCTGCAGGACGACCCGGTCGAGGCCGACCCGCGCGGTAGTCGGCCAACGCCTCGACCGGATGCTCGAGGTAGCCGTCCACAGTGGAGGTGGAGCAGGGCGCCATCGTCGGCGGCAGCCACAGCAGCTCGACGGGTCGATCGCGAACCGGCCCATCACCTCCAGCGCGGCGGCGGCGTTCTCGGCGGCCACGGTGACCCGGCCGTACCCGGTGTCGATCGAGCGCCGCCCGGTGACGTCGGCGATGGACAGTCCGGGCGCCCGCGGCGGTGTGGCCGGCGCCAGCGGCCGGGCCGGCTCGTAGTAGACCGCCGCGGCCGGCACCGAGACGAGCTCGCGCTCGGGTAGCGCAGCGCGGTCAGCGTTCCGCCGAAGACGCAGCCGGTGTCCACGCAGATCGTGTTGTTGACCCATTCCGGGGCCAGGCGTCGGCGTGTGTCCATAAACGACGGTCGCGCTGCCCCGGTAGTCGCGCGCCCACGGGTAGCGCACCGGCAGCCCGTACTCGTCGGTCTCGCCCGTGGTGTCGCCGTACAGGCAGAAGCCGCGGACCCGTCCGGACGCCCGCCCCTGGTACTGCCTCCTTGAGCCCGGCGTGGGCGACGACCAGCCGGCCGCCGTCGAGGACGTAGTGCGAGACGAGCGAGTCGAGGAAGGCCGGCACCGCGGCCACGCAGGTCGGCCGGCGGCGGCGTCGAGCTGGGCCAGCGTCTCGGCCAGGCCGTGGCTCACCGTCACGTTGCGACCGCGCAGCTTGCGCAGCAGCTTGTCCTCGTGGTTGCCGGCCACGCACAGCGCGGTGCCGCGTCGCGACCATGCCCATGACCAGGCGCAGGACGCCGGGCGAGTCCGGGCCACGGTCGACCAGGTCGCCGACGAACAGTGCCGTACGCCCGTCCGGGTGGCGGCGCCGACCGGCTGAGCCGTCGCCGTCGCGCTCGACCGTCCAGCCGAGCGTCGTCGAGCAGCGTCTCCAGCTCGGCCCGGCAGCCGTGGACGTCACCGATGATGTCGAACGGACCGGTCAGCTCCCGCCGGTCGTTGAAGAGCTTCTCGTACGCCGACCTCGGCACGCGTCCACCTCGGACTGTCCACGAAGGACGTGGACCTTCCGGAACCCTTCCCGGGCCAGCGAGCCCAGGCTGCGGCGCAGGTCCCGGTGCTGGCGCGTGACCACCGGCCGGCCGAAGTCGCGGTCCGGCCGCTGCTGGGTCCGCTCCCAGCACATCTCCTCGGGGACGTCGAGGACGATCGCCACCGGGAGCACGTCGTGGTCGCGGGCGATGCGCACCAGCGCGGCCCGGGCATGCGGCTGCACGTTGGTGGCGTCGACGACGGTGAGGCGCCCGGCCCGCAGCCGGATGCCGGCGACGTGGTGCAGCGCCTCGAACGCGGCGGCCGATGCGCGACTGGTCGTTCTCGTCGTCGGCGACCATGGCGCGGAACGCGTCGGACGAGAGCACCTGGGTCGGCGCGAAGTGCCGCCGGGCGAAGGTGGACTTGCCGGAGCCGGTGACGCCGATAGGACGACCAGGCGACAGCTCCGGGATCTGTCGAGCGTCGTCATGACCCCTCCGCCCGGGTGAACACGGCCAGCTGGGTCGGCGCAACCGACTTCGGTGTCGCCCTCGCCGACGCCCGCGGATCTCCACGGTGTAGCCGTACGCCGGCGCCGACCGCGGCGCACCAGTCGGCGAACTCGGCCCGGGTCCACTCGAACCGGTGGTCGTGGTGGCGCAGCGAACCAGTGGCCATGCCCTCGTAGCGGGCGTTGTACTCCACATTGGGCGTGGTGACGACCACTGTGGACGGACGGGCGTGGCCGAACACCGACGCCGCGACGGCGGGCAGCCGGGGCGGGTCGACGTGCTCGATGCACCTCCATCAGGACGGCCGCGTCGAAGCCGACCAGCCGGTCGTCGGTGTAGGTGAGGGCCGACTGCAGCAGCCGGACCCGGCCCGTGCTGCCGCGCGGGCAGCCGGTCCAGCCGCAGCCGGCGCTCGGCGATCTCCAGCACCCGTGGGCGACACGTCGACGCCGACCAGCTCGGTGTACGCGCGCACCTTCATGCAGCTCGGCCAGCAGCGCGCCCTCGCCGCAGCCGAGGTCGAGGACCCGGGCCGGCGCCGCGTGCGCCAGCGCGGCCAGCACCGCACGCCCGACGCTGCTCGGCGAGCGGCACCGCGCCGCACGCCCGGCGACCGGCAGCTCGGCCTCCTCGTCGGCCGGGCGACTCGTCGACCGCTCCACGCTGTCCGGCTCGGCCCGGTCGTCCGCCTCGGCCAGCCGTACGGCGAGCTCCGCGAAGCGCGTCCCCGGTCAGCGTGCGCCGGTGGGCAGGTAGCGCCGCGTGATGAGGTCCTTCTCCGGGTGGGCGGCGAGCCAGCCCTCACCCGCCCGCAGCAGCTTGTCCACCTCGTCCGGGGCGACCCAGTAGTGCTTGGCATCGTCGAGCACGGGCAGCAGCACGTACAGGTGGTTGAGCGCGTCGGCCAGCCGGAGCGTGCCGGTCGAGCGCGCAGGTCGACGTACCGGCTCTCGCCCCAATCCGGGTGGGTGTCGTCCAGCGGGATCGGGGCGGCGGTCACGGCCCAGCCGAGCGGCGCGAACAGGCCTGCGCCAGTGCCGCCCGCCCCGGACGACCGGAATCCGCACCTCCAGCGGCATGCGCGGTCGCGGCCAGCTCGGGCCGCTCGGAGCTCTGCCCGCGCATCGCCGAGCGGAAGACACCGGTTGAGTGCCGCCGGCCAGCAGGCTCGACGCGGCGTACGGGCGGTCGTTGACGTGCTGGCCCAGGGTGAACCCGTCGCCGCGCGCCGCTGAGCCAGGCGCAGCCGGGTCGACCTCCAGAACAGCGCGGCGGTGCAGCGCTGTCGGTCGCCTCCGGGAAGCACACGTGCGCCGTACCGCGTGGGTACGTCGAAGGAGTGCACCCGGTCGGGGTGCTTGACCAGCAGGTAGCCCGAGATCGGTCGCGGGTTCGTACGTGGTGGTGAGGGTCAGCAGCACCCGCGACATGATCGCGCCAGCCGAAGGGTCGTGCTCAGCAGTTTCAGCGGTATTCGTCATCCCCAGCCCGACGCTCCTGGGCCTGCTCGAGGGCGTCGTACTCGTTCACGTCCGGGTTGATGCGTACCCGCTCGGGCGTCGTCGTCCTCGGTCGGATCGGCCGGCACGGCCTGCTCCACGGCGTCCTCAACGGGCGCCTCGGGGTCGCGCTCGTCGGGGTCGAGGTTCTCGCTCGGTCATCAGCAGCCTCCCCAGGTCGGCTCCACGCTCCACCGTACGACCAAACGCGCCGCGCCGCCGGGACAACGCACCGCCCTGCCGGACACGGTCCGCCGCCGTTGCGGGATACTCCTGCGAGGAGGGGACAGCGCGGTCCACGGCTCACTCGACTCACGCTAGGAGCGCAACCGATGCCCATCGCCACAGCCGAGGTCTACGCCGAGATGATCGCCCGCGCCAAGGCGGGCGGGTTCGCCTACCCGGCGATCAACGTCACCTCCTCGCAGACCCTGAACGCGGCCCTGCGAGGGCTTCGCCGACGCGGGCAGCGACGGCATCGTGCAGGTCGTCCACCGGCGGCGCCGAGTACCTGTCGGGCCCGACGGTCAAGGACATGGTCACCGGCGCGGTCGCCCTCGCGCCTACGCGCACGAGGTGGCCAAGAAGTACCCGGTCAACATCGCCCTGCACACCGACCACTGCCCGAAGGACAAGCTGGACGGCTTCGTCCGGCCCCTGCTGGCCATCTCGACAGAGATCGGGTCGCGCGGGGCGAGGAGCCGCTGTTCCAGTCCCACATGTGGGACGGCTCGGCTGTGCCGCTCGGACGAGAACCTGCGATCGCCGAGGAGCTGCTGGCCGACGTGCTGCCGGCCAAGATCGATTCTCGAGATCGAGGTCGGCGTGGTGGGCGGCGAGGAGGACGGCATCGTCGGCGCGATCGACGAGAAGCTCTACTCCACGTCGAGGACGGCCTGGCCACCGCGGCCGCGCTCGGCCTCGGTGAGAAGGGCATCTACATGGCCGCGCTGACCTTCGGCAACGTGCACGGTGTCTACAAGCCGGGCAACGTCAAGCTGCGACCGGAGATCCTCAAGGAGATCCAGGACGCGGTCGGGGCCAGGTACGGCCGGGAAAAGCCGTTCAACCTCGTCTTCCACGGAGGCTCCGGCTCGCTGTTGAGTGAGATCCGCGCGGCCCTGGACTACGGCGTGGTGAAGATGAACGTCGACACCGACACCCAGTACGCCTTCACCCGACCGGTGGCCGGGCACATGTTCACCAACTACGACGGTGTGCTCAAAGTGGACGGTGAGGTCGGCAACAAGAAAGCGTACGACCCCCGCACGTGGGGGAAAGCGGCCGAGGAAGGTATGGCCCAGCGCGTCGTGCGGGCGTGCGAGGACCTGCGCAGTACCGGTACCGCGCTCAGATGACGCGCTTCCACTGTGGACTGTCCGGGGTGGAGGTGAAGTCGTACCGCACCGCCGTGCGGCCCACACGCGACGAGGCTGGCCGAGAGGCCGCCGAACCACCCGTGTGGTCCGGTCGTCGAAGGTCCGCCGGACGAGGAGCGCGCGGGTTCGTCGGGCGGCAGGCCTTCGCCCCGCAACAGGTCGACCCAGTCGCCCCAGAAATCGCTCCTCGTCCATTCCCCGAGGGCGGCCGCCGCGCCAGCCGGGGCAGGAAGTACGGCACGAGCGGATCGTCCATTGTGTCCACTCCTTCGTTGACGATGATGTGGTCGCCGGGCGCGAGCTCGGTGCGGGCGAGGGCCTCTCCGTCCCAGGACCAGACGACCACCCCGTCCGGCGAGCCGAGCAGCAGGTGGAACCCGTCGTAGTCGCGGACCGTGTCCGGGTCGAGCCGGCTGCCCAGCCCGACCGATCAGCGCCGCCAGCGCCAGGGTCCCCCGCGTCGGCCGCGCACCGGCGCTCGGCGGCCGCCGGCCGTCCCGCAAAGCAGACACGAGATCGCCGGGCGGGCCGGGCGTACCGCGAGCCACGTTCCGCCGGCAGTCCGGTCGCGGCCGCCGATAGACCGCGGGGGCCTCACCCGGCCAGTGTTCGGCCGGCGGATCCCACGCCCGGTCGACGAACTCGTCCCGGACCGCGGCGAGCAGCAGCGGCCAGGCGGCGCCCGGTTGGAAGCGAAGCAGCACCGTACACACGCGCAGCGAGCTTAGCCGAGCGCGGTGGCACCGCCGTCCCGGAATTCAACCTCAGTAGCGGATCGGAAAGGGGACAGCGCTCGCTGCTAGAGTGGCCAGACGCCCACGGCCTGCGGCGGCCACCCTCGATGCCGCCGCGGGTCAGCCGGACGCAGTAGCGGAAGCGCGACCGCCGGATGCCGGGTGGCCAGCCAGGTCGGGCGTACCCGCACGCCGGTCAGCCGCTCCAGCAGCGCCAGCGCCGACGACTCGGCGGCGAACAGCCCGAACCGCACCCGCAGCTCGCCGCGATCGCCTCACTCGGGCCAGCCGTTCGACCAGCGGGTCGAACTCGGCCACCACGGCCCGTCCACCGCGTACACGAAGTGCATGACGGCCTGGACGTTGCGGAAGAAGCAGGCCAGCCGGGCTCCCGCGCGACAGGGTCGCCGCCGCCTCCTCGGCCCGCCAGCCGTTGTGCTCGGCGACCAGCACGCCGTCGTCGACCCGGTCGACCAACGTCCACTGCGGGCCGTCGGCCGCCCAGAAGCACTCCTCGAACGTGCGGGCCTGGCTGCGGCCAGGATCGCCGCCCAGACGCCGGACGGTCTCCTCCGGGATCGAGCCCGACCACGGCCGTGAAGCAGTACGCCTCCAGCCGGTCGAGCCAGCTGTAGCCGTCGTCGTACCGGACCTCGCCCTCGTCCGCGGTCACCCTCGGATCATCCCCCGCAGAGCAACCCCACCGCCTCGGAAACGTCGTCGGTGAGGTGGACGAGACCGGTGAGGTCCCCGTGGGGGGACGCGGCCAGCAGCGGACGCAGCAGGGTCCCGATCGGGACGCCTCTCGTCCAGAACTTCACGTCCAGGAACACCATCGGGCCGCTGGCGCCGTCCGCCTCGTAGAACGCCTTGGTGGCGGCCTGGAACACCTCCTGCACCGTGCCGGCCCGGCCGGCGGCGAAAACCACTCCGCCCCGGGCCAGCCGCAGCAGGGTGTCCTCTCGGATCGCGTTCGAGAAGTACTTGGCGATACCGGCCGCGAACAGGTTGGCCGGCTCGTGGCCGTACAGCCAGGTCGGGATCGACAGCCCACCGTCGCAGCAGGTCCCTGTGGCCGGGTGCGGTACGGCCGCCGTACGCCGGAGCGCCGCCGCCGTGTACGGCTCGGGCCGGGTGAACACCGGCGCGCCGGCCAGTTCGTCGATGGCCGCGGTCAGCGCCGTCGCGCCGTACCGGTGCAGGTACGCGCCCGAGGTTGGCCGCCTCCATGATGCCGGGGCCGCCGCCGGTCACCACGAGCCGGCCGGCCGCGGCCAGCTCAAGGGCGAGCGTGGCCGCCATCCGGTAGGGCCGCGAGCCGCGCGGCGACCGCGTGCCCGCCCATGACGCCGATGACGCTGGCCGCGACCGTGGGCGGCCACCCATCCGGTGGTGGCGTCCGCCAGCGCGTTGTCGATGCCGGCGTCGTGGATCCGCTGGGCCAGCGCCTCCCGTACGGTCGGCAGCGGCCCGCCGACCCCGATGAAGTGCCGGTACACCACCGTGTCATACATCGCCTCGAAGCCACCCCGGTCGAAGCCGTCGGCCAGATCGGATGGCGTGTAGAGGTGGAAGGAGTGGTCGGGTACGGGACCTGTCGAACACCGGCACCACGTTGGCCCCGCGCCGCACGAGGTCAGCGATCGCTTCCCGGCCGGGGAACCGGCAGCCGACGAAGAGCGCGTCGCTCGACGTCTACCCGGCTGAGGTCGACCTCGACCCGCAGGCCCTGGACGGTCAGGCCGGCCAATGTTCCGCCGGCCACGCGGGCGGACAGTTCGGCGGGAGTATCCACTTCGGCCGAGGCGCGCCAAGGGTGGCCACGGCAGGGGGTCGATCAGCGGCACCGCCTCAGCGTAGGGCGGTGGCGCCGTGCACCGACGGAGCCCGCACTTGGCCGCCGACGGAGCCCGCACAGAGGACAGTGGCCCGGGGCAGCCCGGGCCACTGCGTACCGGGTCCTGGGGAGGCTCCGGACGTTCTGATTCAACCCATCCCGGCGAGCCTTAACCACGGCCGGACGTGTGGAAAGGCACTCACCCGTTCAGCTACCCGAACCGCTTTCCCGGTCGGGGTTGAATGACAATCATGGTGAACCTTCTGCCCGAGCCCCCGGCCACTTTGCTGCCCGAGGATCCGGCCGAGACCGTGGCACACGGCGGTTCGATGACGCCGGAGGAGTTGGCGGCCCGTTACCCCACGTCGAGCGCGGCCTGGGCGGCCTGGCCGAGCGGGCCTCGCCGACGGTCAGGTCATCCAGGCGTACGCCTTCGCCCGTACCGGATACCACCGTGGTCTGGACCAGCTGCGCCGCAACGGCTGGAAGGTGCCGGCCCGTGCCCTGGTCGCACGGGCCGAACCGGGGCTTCCTGCGCTGTCTCAACGTGTTGGCGAAGGCGGCGGCGCGATCGGCGAGGCGGACGAGGCGGCCCGGTGCGCCCAGTTCCTGCGCGACTGCGACCCGTCGGCCGATGCGCTGGCTGGCTGACTGCTTGCCCTTCTGCTGCTCATTCACACCGAGCGAGCGCGAGGAGGCGAGCGTGCGAGCCACCGCAGCTTGCGAGCGGTACGTGGCGGATGTGAGCGAGCGCGAGCTGCCGGCCCTGCAGGCCGGTTACAGGCCGTCGGCGACGGCGGCGGCGACCCGCAACCAGGCCCGACGGCTCTGGGGCGAGATGGCGGCGTAGCGGACCGGCGCGCCCGAGTCGAGATGCCGGTCGTAGGGCACGCGCAGGACCAGCCGACAGCGGGCCGAGAAGTGCCGCTCGATCGGCCGCGGGTTCACTTCTTTGCTGTGCGGCGGCATCGTCATGACCGCCACCGCCCGGCGCACCAGCTCGCGCCGGCCCGTCTGCTCGAGATGGTCGAGCAGCCGGGCGGCCGTCTCGGCCGAGTCGTTGCGGGCCGACATCGTGATGAGCAGTCTGGTCGGTCGCGTCGACGGCGGCCTGCCAGTTCTCCGCCCGCACGTTGTTGCCGGTGTCGACCAGGAGCAGCTTGTAGAACCGGCCGACCACCTCGCGGATGTCCCGGAAGGCGCGGGCGGTCAACATCTCACCGGCGGTGGCCGCCTCGTCCGAGGCGAGGACGTCGAACATCGCGTCGTCCTGGCTGCGCACGTACGCGGCCAGCTCACCGATGCGGCCGCCGCCATGCTGGAACCGGCCCAGGTCGTGCAGTAGATCGCGCACCGTGCGGGCGTGCAGGTCGGGCTGAGCCCGCATGCCCAGGGTGCCCTGCGTCTCGTTGTTGTCCCAGGCCAGGACGAAGCCACCGCGAGCCTGGCCGAACGTGAGCCCGAGCAGAAGAGTGGCGATCGTCTTGCCCGCGCCGCCCTTCGGATTGACCACGGTGATCTGGCGGAGACCGCCGAAGGCCCGCCGGGCCGAGGCCAGCGCGATCCTGCCGTCCCGCTCGCGGCGGCTTGGGCGTAGCCGGACCAGCCCGAAGCTGCTCCGGCGCGCGGCCGCCCTGACGCCGGTGGTCGCGACCCAGTCACGAGGCCGGACCGCCCGGCGGGTGGCGAACTCCTCCGCCGTCGGTACCGCGTACCCCATCCGGGTCGGGGTCTCCGGCTCGGCCCGCGCGGGGGTTTCGGGCTGGCTGATCGGGCCCCAGCTGTCAAACGTCGGCGTGGACCCGTTGTACGACGCCGGCGGTACCGGTGGGCGGCGCGACGCAGCCGGCGCACGGGGACCGGTCGATGCCGAGCTGACCGATGCCGAGCTGACCGATGCCGAGCCGACCGGGCGGGTCGGCGGCTGCCCGAGCGGAGGGGCTGAGCGGAGGGGCGGAACTGGCGGCAGGACAGGCGGAAATGCCGGATCGCGGTGGGGAGAAGCGTGTCGCGGCGCGGGTACCGCGTGCCGCGGTGCGGCGACCGGCTGGTCGGCGGTGACGGCCGGCTGCTCAGCGGTGACGGCCGGAGTCCGGTGCACGGGTGGGCGGCGCCACGGGGAGTCTGGACCGAAATCCGCCTTCTCGTCGTCCCTGTCGTCGAGGTTGTCGGGATCGTCCGGTGCCATGCTCCCACCCCCTCCCCGAAAGACTGACACACGAGGAAGGGCAAAGGGTAATCGAGCCGTCACAAGACGTACAGTGCCCAGGCTCCGCGCTCGACCCACCAGGACCGCTTGTGCGTAAGGGTGGCGGCCACGCTGTCATCGACGTAGGGGATCGGGTCGTCCCGCGGGGTCACGCTGACCGCCCGGCCCCGGGCGCGGCGCACCTCGATGCTGACCGTGGCACTGCGCAGCAGCCGGCGGCGCAGGACCGGTACGGCCACCGCCACCTCGACCTCACCGTCGTCGGGTTGCCCGTCCGGGGCCAGTGGCAGACCGTCCACCTCGGACGGTCCGGCGTTGGTGACGGCACACGCGAGTACCTTCTCGCGTCCGTCGGTGAGGATCGCGTCGTCCACCTCGACCTGCCCTCGCCACGCTCGGTCGAGCGAGCCGATGAGCGCACCGTGCAGCGTGGCCGAGCCGCTGTCGGTACGCAGCAGATCCAGCCGCCGGGACCGGCCGCCGGCCACGGCGGCGGCGACATCGGCCGGGTCACGCGCCAGCCCGAGGGCGGTGACCAGCCCGGGTACCGCGGGTGCGAGGGGCAGAACCGCGAGCGGAGGAAGGTCGAACATGGTTCGCCCGGCCGGCAGGTCGGCCGGCCGCCTGGACGGTGCCGGCGCGGCGTGGCGGACCATCCGCCGGACCACGGCCCGAAGTTCACCGTCCGTGGCCGCCGAGATGACCAGGAGTGCGTCGCCGCCCTCGACCGGCTTCACAGCGGCGTCGATCTCGGCGTCTGAGCAGGCCGTCACGAGGTCCACCTTCGCGCCCGCGCCACGCAGCGCGTCCGCACAGGCCAGGACCGGCACGCGGGGCGCACCGGCGGCGCAGCCGCAACCGTCACCGGAGCAGCCCGACTCCCCGTCGAGCGACAGGATCACGACATCCCGCACGTTGTGAGCCTTCCTCACGATCGGTGACACTGTTCCTTGTTAGCCTGACATCCCGGGGTGAGGGCGCGCCGGGCGCCCTCGGGCCGCCCGACTCCAACGGGTCAGGGCAACCCCGGGGAGGCGGACGAGATGCCAGCGATCGTGCTCATCGGGGCCCAGTGGGGCGATGAGGGCAAAGGCAAGGTTACCGACATGATCGGGGGGCGGGTCGACTACGTCGTCCGCTACTCGGGCGGGAACAACGCCGGCCATACCGTGGTGACCCCGGACGGGGAGAAGTACGCGCTGCACCTGATGCCCTCGGGCGCCTTGTGGCCCAACGCGACCGTGGTGATCGGCAACGGAGTCGTCGTCGACCCGAAGGTGCTGCTGACTGAGATGCAGGGCCTGCGGGATCGCGGGGTGGACACCTCCCGCCTGCGGATCTCCGGCGATGCCCACCTGATCATGCCGCACCATCGGGCGCTGGACCGGGTGGTCGAGCGCTACCTCGGGTCGTCCCGGATCGGCACCACCGGCCGCGGCATCGGTCCGGCCTACGGCGACAAGGCCGCCCGGATGGGCATCCGGGTGCAGGACCTGCTCGACCCCGGGATCCTGCGGCAGAAGCTCGAACTGGTCCTGCGCGAGAAGAACCAGATGCTGTTCAAGGTCTACAACCGCAAGGCGATCGACGCCGCGGCGGTGATCGAGGAGTACGAAGGGTACGCCGAGCGGCTGCGACCCTACATTGTGGAGACTCGTACTCTCCTGTGGGACGCGCTGGACCGGGGCGAGACCGTCCTGCTCGAAGGGGCCCAGGCCACCATGCTCGACATGGACCACGGCACATATCCGTTCGTGACCTCGTCGAACCCGACCGCCGGCGGCGCGTGTGTCGGGGCGGGGATTCCGCCCACCGCGATCACCCGGGTGATCGGCGTGACGAAGGCGTACACCACCCGGGTCGGCAGTGGGCCATTCCCGACCGAGCTGTTCGACGAGAACGGCATGCACCTGCGCAAGGTGGGCCAGGAGTACGGGACGACCACCGGCCGGGAACGCCGCTGCGGCTGGTACGACGCGGTCGTGGCCCGCTACGCCGGCCGGGTCAACGGCATCACCGACCTCGTCGTGACCAAGCTCGACATCCTCTCCGGACTGGAGAAGGTGCCGATCTGCGTAGGCTACGAGATCGACGGAACCGTATACCGCGACATGCCGATGACCCAGACCGCGTTCCACCACGCCCGGCCGGTCTACGAAGAGCTGGACGGCTGGTGGGAGGACATCTCCAAGTGCCGGGCGATGGAGGAGCTCCCGGACAACGCCCGTCGCTACCTCGACCGCATCGAGCAGCTCTCCGGCATTCGGATCAGCGTCGTGGGCGTGGGCCCAGGTCGCGAGGAGAACGTCGTCCGGCACGATCTGCTGGGGTGATTCTGGGTTTGCCCGGACAGTTTGCTAACGGTTTCTGTGTTGCCCGGCGTCCCTGCTAACACATGGGCGGGAACATGGGGGCCAGCGGAACATGCGGGGGTTAGCGGAACATGGGGCCAGCGGAACATGGGGGCCAGCGGAACAGGGGGCCAGGGAACATGGCGCTCCAGAGAACAGGGGGCGCCAGAGAACAGGGGGCGCCAGAGAACAGGGGGCGCCAGAGAACAGGGGGCGCCAGGGAAACATGGGGGCGCTAGGGAAGATGGGCGGGTGGAGGGAGAGCCGTGCGGGTACTGGTGGTGGGGTCGGGGGCGCGCGAGCACGCGCTGGTGCGCGCTCTGGCCGAGGATCCCGGCGTCACCGAGGTCCTGGCCGCGCCGGGTAACCCGGGCATCGCGGCGCTGGCCCGGTGCTTCCCGGTGACGGTGAGCGACGCCGCCGCGGTGGCTGGCCTGGCCGCTGAGCTGGCACCCGACCTGGTCGTCATCGGTCCCGAAGCACCGCTGGTGGCCGGCGCCGCCGACGCCGTACGGGCTGAGGGCATCGCCTGTTTCGGGCCAACCCGCGAAGCCGCTCGGCTGGAGGGGTCGAAGGCGTTCGCCAAGGATGTCATGATGGCCGCGAACGTACCGACCGCGGCGGCCCGAGTGTGCACCACGCCGGCCGAGGCGGCGGCCGCGCTGGACGAGTTCGGGCCGCCGTACGTGGTCAAGGACGACGGTCTCGCCGCCGGCAAGGGGGTCGTGGTCACCGAGGACCGGGCGGTGGCGCTCGCCCACGCCGGCGGCCTGCCAACGCGTGGTCATCGAGGAGTACCTGGACGGCCCTGAGGTGTCCCTATTCGTGGTCACCGACGGCGGGACGCTCGGCCACTGCTGCCGGCCCAGGACTTCAAGCGGGTCGGCGACGGCGACACCGGGCCCAACACGGGCGGGATGGGCGCCTACGCCCCGCTGCCGTGGCTGTCCGAGCGGCACTTGTGGACGAGGTGATGTCCACTGTGGTCGGTCCGACCCTGGCCGAGATGGCGGCTCGGGGACACCCCGTTCGCCGGCCTGCTCTACGTCGGGCTGGCGCTGACCACCAGCGGTCCGAAGGTGGTCGAGTTCAACGCCCGCTTCGGCGACCCGGAGACCGAAGTCGTCCTGCCCTTGCTGGCCACGCCGCTCGGCGGCCTGCTCTACGCCGCGGCGACCGGTACCCTGGCCGCACAGCCGCCCGCTGCGCTGGCGTACGGGGGCGGCGGTGGCGGTGGTCGTGGCCGGCGCCGGATACCCGGGGTCACCCCGGACCGGCGATGAGGTCATCGGCGCCGAGCAGGACGGCATCCTGCACGCCGGCACCGTCCGGGGGGAGGACGGCGTGGTCCGTAGCAGCGGCGGACGCATTCTCGCCTGTACCGGGGTCGGGCCCGATCTCGCTGAGGCGCGTGCCCGGGCCTACCAGCTCGTGCGATCGACCACAGTGGACGGATCGCATCACCGCACCGACATCGCCTCAGCCGCAGCCGCTCGGCAATGAGTTCACATAGGACAGTGCCAGCACCACGGCGACCAAGGTCGGGATCAGACTGACTCCCCAACCCAGGAGCGCCCCCCGGGTGACGCCCCGGCGCCGGTCGAGCACGAACAGCGAGCCGGCGACCAGGGCGAGGTCCAGGGCCAGGGCGATCGTCAGCGCGTAGGCCGATCCGAGGCTGCTGTCGCACCCACCTGGCCGGATCGCGACCAGGCCGAGGAAGACCGCGGCCGCGACGAACTGGACGACCAGGCCGCCCACCAGGCCGAGGGTGAACTGCCAGGTCGGGGCAGCCACCGGTTCATCGACAGTCTCCTGCATGGTCCGCCTTTCGGTCGGTGGCTCGCGGCGGCAGTCTAGGGGTCCGCTGACCCCTTCGCACCCCCGACACGCGGCGGCGGGCATCGATGCAGGTCAGGACGGCAGCCCGTCCACATAGGAGGCCCACGGGCCGGCCGGATCGAGGGCGGCCACCACCTCGGGCAGCCGGACGGGCTGCAGGCGCACCAGGACGGTCGTCTCGGCCGGCCCGAACCAGCCGTACCCCCGCAGGGCCGGGCTCTCGTTGGCCAGCATGCCGGTGGTCACCACCCTCGGCGCGGTCGTCTCGAACCGGGCCAGGAAGAAGGGCTCCGTCCCGACGAACCGCTTGCCGTTCCAGATCAGGTCGTGCTCGACGATCGACGCTGCCGGGTCCGATGGCGTCCGGGTCGAAGCCGGTCTCCTCGACCAGTTCACGACGGGCCGCCTCCATCGGTGACTCACCCGGGTCGATGCCACCGCCGGGCGGCTCCCACAGCACCCCCCCGTCGGTCGGGTCACGCCACTGCAACAGCAGAACCCGGCCGACGCGTCGAGGCAGATGACCCGCACGGCTGGCCGATTGACGATCTCCACCGTCGAAGGCTAGCAGTCAGACCCGGCGCGGCCCCGCTCAGCTCAGGCGCATGCCGCTGATCGCGCGGGCGACAACCAGCCGCTGGATCTCGCTGGTGCCCTCGAAGATGGTGTAGATCTTCGCGTCGCGGTACCAGCGCTCGACGGGATGGTCGCGCACATAGCCCGCGCCGCCGAGGATCTGCACCGCCTTCTCGGTCACCGCGACGGCGACCTCGCCCGCCTTCAGCTTGGACATCGAGCCCTCACCGGCCTCGAACGGTCTGGTTGTTGCGCCCCATCCAGGCGGCCCGCCACACCAGCAGCCGGGCGGCGTCGATCTCCATTCGCATGTCGGCCAGCGCGAACGAGATGCCCTGGTTCTCGATGATCGGCCGGCCGAACGCGATCCGCGTCTTGGCGTACTCCAGCGCGTACTCGTAGGCGGCGCGGGCGATCCCGACAGCCTGGCTGCCCACCGTCGGCCGGGTCAGTTCGAACGTACGCATCGAGGCCTGACCAGACGTGGGCTGGCCAGTGCGGGCCCGGGCGAGTCGGGCCTCCAACACGTCCCGCCCGCCGAGCAGGCACGAACCGGGCACCCGGACATCGTCGAGGAACACGTCGGCCGTGTGCGAGGCGCGCAGTCCGAGTTTGCGCAACTTCCGGGCGCCCTCCAGCCCCTTGGTGCCTGGTGGGACGACGAACACCGCCTGCCCGCGAGAGCCGAGCTCGGGGTCGACCACCGCGCTGACGACGTGCACGTTGGCGATGCCGCCGTTGGTGGCGTACGCCTTCTGTCCATTGAGGACCCACTCGTCGCGGGCCTGGTCGTAGACGGCCCGGGTGCGCATCGCGCCGACGTCGGATCCGGCCTCGGGCTCGGTGCCGCAGAACGCGCCCAGCTTGAGGTCGGAGGCGTCGCCGTAGCACTGGGGCACCCACTCGAGCAGCTGGTCCGGCGTGCCATTGCCGTAGATCGCGGCCACCGCGAGCGAGGTGCCCATGATGGCCATGCCGATGCCGCCGTCACCCCAGAACAGCTCCTCCTGGGCGAGACAGGTGGACAGCCCGCTGGCGTCGTTGTACGTGTTGGCCAGGAACTCGAAGCTGTAGAGCCCGATCTTCGCCGCCTCCTCGATGATCGGCCAAGGCGTCTCCTCGCGCTCGTCCCATTCAGCCGCGGCCGGCCGGATGACCTGCTCGGCGAAGCCGTGCACCCAGGTACGCAGGTCGCGCTGCTCCTCGCTGAGGTGGAGCGAGAACTCCATCGACTCAGCCCTTCGGGAAGTCGAACAGGTTCGCGATGCCGGCCGCGAGCATCGGGTCGCCCTTCACCTTGAGCTTTCCGGTCATGAACATCATGGTCGGGTTCGAGCTGCCGGCGATGAGGGCGAGGAAGTCAGGGCCGCCCAGCGTGAGGCCCAACTTCGGGTCGGCCACCGTGACCGCGCCGGTGGTGCAGGCACCGTCGCCGATCGTCACCTCGTAGCTGTCCGTACCGGCCGGTCCGGTGATGTGCCAGTGCACCACCGCGTCGGTGGTGCCGGCGCGGTCGGCGCGGAACCGGCTGGGTAGCCGGTTGAAGACGGTGTCCAGGATCGCCTTGCGGTGTTCCCCGGACATGAGCTCCTCCAGCTGGCTCTTCGTGGCCGCCTTGACCGTCGCCGCGAACTGGTCCGGGTCGAGGGCGGAGGCATCGAAGTCTGACAGTGTCACGGCGCATCCTCGGGGCAGTCGTCCAGAAACCTACTCGTGCGTAACATTACGTCCGGGTAGATATGCTGTCCAGCGTGCGTCCGGCCCCCGCGTTCCAGCGGCTCCCCCGCTCCGTCCGGGAGAAGCAGATCCTCGACGCCGCCGTGACCGTCTTCGCCCGGCGCGGATATCACGCGACCACAGTGGACGATGTCGCAGAGGCGGCCGGAATCTCCAAACCGATGGTCTACGCCTACGTCGGTACCAAGGAGGAGCTCTACATCGCCTGCATGCGCCGGGAGGGCGACCGGTTGGTGGCGGCCGTCACCGGTGCCGTGACCGAGGGCGGCGCCGCGGACGACCGGCTCTGGCGCGGGTTGCGGGCCTTCTTCCGCTTCGTCGCCGAGTACCGCGACGGCTGGCGGGTGCTCTACCGGCAGGCCCGCGGGCAGGAGACCTTCGCCGAGGTACTGGGCGAGTTGCGGGCCCAGATGATCGAGATCGTCACGCAGATGCTGACCCGGACCAATGATGAGACCGGTGCTCTGGCCTCGGTCGAGGACATGCGGACGTTCGGGTACGCGTTGACCGGGGCAGCCGAGTCCATGGCGGAGTGGGTCGTCGAGCAGCAGCAGGCTGATCCCGCCGAGACGGCCACCCGTCTGGTCAACGTCCTATGGGTCGGAGCCGGTCCGTTGCTGGCCGGTCAGACCTGGTCGGCCGGGCGTCCGACGACCTGACCCCGCGGTGTCCGGCGGAAAGACGACCGGCCGCCCGGGCGAAGCGTCCACGGTGTACGACCGCGGTGGGATGGCGCCGCGGGGCAGCCGTGCCCTACACTCCCAAACATGTCTTTGGGAGGTACGGCCGAGATGCGGGCGATGGCCCACCCGACCCGCCTGCGCATCATGTCGCTACTCACCGGCGCTCCGATGACGGCCGCTGACGTCGCCCGCGAGCTCGGCATGGCCCACGCCAACGCGAGCTACCACCTGCGCCAGCTGCTCGCCGTGGGAAAGATCGCGGTGGCCGCCGAGGAAAAGATCAATGGAGGCACCGCCCGGCGGTACCGGTATGTGCTGGACAAAGACACCTCTGCCGGCCCCGCCAGCTGCCCGACCGCACTCACAGCCCGAGCGGCACGCGCTGCACAAGGCGGTCGCCAGTGAACTGGTGCACCGCTCGGCGCGGCTGCGCCCGTCGGGCCGGAGCTACCTGGCCGACGCCGATCTCTGGGTCGATCCGGTGATCTGGGATGAGGTGCGGGCCCGGGTCGCCGCCGCCTCGCTCGCGCTCCACGAGGCCGCTCAACCGCCCCGGACCGAGGGCACCATCCGGGTCAGCGCCAGCATCGCGATGTTCGAAATCGAGCCCGACGCATGAACCTCGCTCCGCTGCGGATCCCGGCATTCCGCAACCTCGTGCTCGGCCGGGTCATCTCGATGTTCGGCAACGGGGTCGCCCCGATCGCGCTCGCCTTCGCGGTACTCGACCTCACCGGCTCCGTGCGCGACCTCGGCCTCGTCGTCGGGGCCCGATCGCTGTTCAACGTCATCTTCGTCCTCGTCGGCGGGGTCATCGCCGACCGGTTGCCGCGCCAGTTCGTGATGGTGGCCGCCAGTTTGCTCGCCTTCGCCAGCCAGGCGCTGACCGCCGGGTTGCTCTTCACCCACCACGCCACCATCCCATTGCTCATGATCATCGGCGCCTTCAACGGCACCGTGGCGGCGATGATCCAGCCGGCCAGCGCGGCTGTGGTCGCCCAGACCATCGACGGCGACCTGCGCAAGCCAGCCAATGCGATCAACCGCCTGGGGCTCAACGCGGCCCAGATCCTCGGTACGGCCAGCGGTGGCCTGATCGTGGCGGCGTTCGGTTCGGGCTGGGGCCTGGCCATCGACGCGGCCACGTTCGCGGTGGCCGCAGTGTTCTACGGCCTGGTCCGGGTCCCACCGTACCGGGAGGCCGCGGCCGAACCGGGCGACATCCTGCGCGAACTGCGCGACGGCTGGACCGAGTTCCGTTCCCGCACCTGGGTGTGGGTGGTCGTACTCGCGTTCACCTTCTACAACATGGCCGTCGTCGCGGCGATCAGCGTGCTGGGGCCGGCCATCGCCGACGAGAGCTTCGGGCGGCGGAGCTGGGGCTTCATTCTGGCCGCCGAGATCGTCGGCAGCGTGGTGGGCGCGTTCGTGGCCATGCGGCTGCGGGTCCGCCGCCTGCTCTTCGTCGGCGTGCTGGGCTGTGCGGTCGAGGTCGTCGGCCTGGCGGTGCTCGGACTGTCGGCCAACGTGGCGCTGCTGATGGTGGTGTTCTTCCTCAGTGGTCTGGGCATCGAGCAGTTCGGTATCGCCTGGGAGGTCTCCGTACAGGAGCACGTGCCGGCCGACAAGCTGGCCCGCGTGTACTCCTACGACATGCTCGGATCCTTCCTGGCCATCCCGGTCGGGCAGGTCGTGGCCGGCCCGCTCGCCCTGGCCATCGGCGTGCGATGGGCACTGATCGGCGCGGCGGCCACGATCGGCCTCGCCGTGCTCGGGATGTCGATCAGCCGCTCGGTTCGCACGCTCGAACATCACCCGGTGCCGGTGCCGGTGCCGGTGGAACCGGTTCCGGTCGGCTGACGGGCAACCCCGCGGCAGGCCGGTTCCGTCAGGATGGCAGGAGCGCACCACGGGAGTGACGCCGGGCGAAGCGGAGAGGCGTGAAGCCAGCCGAGGAGGAGGAGTTCCGGACGTTCGTAGCGGCCAGGATGGAGTCGCTGCGACGTACGGCGTTCCTGCTCTGCCGTGACTGGTACCTCGCCGACGACCTGGTGTCGATCACGATTGGCAAGCTCTTCCGGCACTGGCACCGCGTCACCACGGCCGGCAACACCGACGCGTACGTCCGCGGTGTGTTGATCCACGCCTTCATGGACGAGACACGCCGGCCCTGGCGCCGCGAGCACCCGGCGGCCGAGCTGCCCGAGGAGGCCGGCCTGGCCGGGCGGACATCCCGCACGCCGGATGGCGTGGCCCGCCAGCTCGGTGTGCTGGACCTGCTGGCCGAACTGCCGCCACAACGTCGGGCGGTGGTGGTTCTGCGGT
Source organism: uncultured Actinomycetota bacterium (assembly GCA_963803345.1). Lineage (GTDB taxonomy): Bacteria > Actinomycetota > Actinomycetes > Mycobacteriales > Micromonosporaceae > CAWDLX01. Next base: position 32,164 of record CAWDLX010000012.1, on the reverse strand, counting down.
TCTACTGCGACATGTCCGTGGAGCAGACCGCACATGTTCTCGGACTGGCCGAGGGGACGGTGAAGAGCCAGGCCGCCAAGGGGCTGGACACCCTTCGTCACCTGGTGGCCGGCGAGTACGCGGGGTTGGAGACGCCGTGAGCTTGAGAGATGTGTTCGACGGCGCGATCCGGGAGGCGCCTGTGTCTACAGTGGACGTCGATCGGGTCGTGGCCGGCCAGCGCCGGGCCATCCGGCGCCGGCGCACGCTCGGTACCGGTCTCACCGTGCTGATCGTGCTGGCCGCCGGTGTGTGGCTGATCACCGCCGGCCCGGGAGCTACCCGTACTGTCGGACCGGCCACCACCGCCGTGGTCACCACGCCGGCGCCGGCGCCGGTGCGCTTCCTCGGTGGTCGACCGTCCACGCCGGTCGCGGTGGTGAAAGCGCAGCTCCAGGAGCGGGCGTGGCAGTTGGCGCAGGCGTACGCCCCCGGGATCGCGTGGGGACCGGCCGAGGCGGGTCGCGACACATTCGCCGTCGAGCACATCGACGGCGCGGTGCCGACGGTAGCCGGGGGTATCGTCCCCGAGTTCTCGTACACGAGCCGGGCCATCGGGGTACGCGACGCCGACCATGCCGGCACACTGACCCTCGTCGTCGCCCGGATGACCACCGCGACCGGGCTGCCCACGTGTGCCGCCGGTCGGCCGAGGTGCCGCACGCTCACGCACGGTGCGACGACACTCTACGAGTGGCAGGACTTCGACCTGATCGGTGGCTCGTGGATCGCCCGGCCCGGACTGCACGCGGCCCGGATCGTGGCCGTGGACACCTATGTCGAGGTCAGCATCAGCAACACCGAGCCGTCCGGCCAACTCCTGGCGGCCGAGCCGCCGCTGACCCAGGATGAGGTGGACCAGATCGCAGCCGGTCTGGACTTCGCGCTCTACTAGCCTGGTGGGGTGACCGAGCGCGAGGAGGCGAGCTTGCGAGGGGTGTGTGGCGGCATGACCAGGAAAGCCCGCATCCCGGACATCCTCGCCGCCCGATACGCCTCGGCCGAACTGGTGGCGATCTGGTCGCCCGAGGAGAAGGTACGGGCCGAGCGTCGGCTCTGGCTGGCCGTGCTCACCGCCCAACGCGATCTCGGAGTACCGGTGCCCGATGGTGTGGTCGAGGCCTACGAAGCGGTACTGGACCAGGTCGACCTGGGCAGCATCGCGGAACGGGAGCGGGTTACCCGCCACGACGTGAAGGCCCGGGTGGAGGAGTTCGCCGCACTGGCCGGGCACGAGCACATCCACCAGGCGATGACCTCGCGTGACCTGACCGAGAACGTGGAGCAGCTGCAGATCCGCTCCTCACTCGCGTTGATCCGCGAGCGCATGGTGGCCACCCTCGCCCGGCTGGGAGCGCGGGCGATGGAGTACGAGAGCCTGGTCATGGTGGGCCGGTCGCACAACGTCCCGGCTCAGGCCACGACGCTCGGCAAGCGCTTCGCCTCGGCGGCCGAGGAGCTGCTCATCGCGTATGACCGGATCTCCGACCTGCTCGAGCGGTACCCGCTGCGTGGGGTCAAGGGCCCGATGGGTACCGCGCAGGATCAGCTCGACCTGTTGGGCGACCCGGACCGGTTGGCCGAGCTGGAGCGGGCGGTGGCCCGACACCTCGGCTTCACCCGCACCCTGACCAGCGTCGGCCAGGTGTACCCGCGGTCGCTGGACTTCGACGTGGTGGCCGCGCTGGCCCAGGCGGCGGCCGGCCCTTCCTCGCTGGCCACCACGATCCGCCTGATGGCCGGCAACGAGCTGGTCACGGAGGGATTCCAGCCGGGTCAGGTCGGCTCGTCGGCCATGCCGCACAAGATGAACACCCGCTCGTGCGAGCGGATCAACGGGCTGGCTGTGGTGATCCGTGGATATCTGTCGATGGTGGGCGAGCTGGCCGGCGATCAGTGGAACGAGGGTGACGTCTCGTGCTCGGTGGTCCGGCGGGTCGCCGTCCCCGACGCGTTCTTCGCCGCTGACGGCCTGTTCGAGACCCTGCTCACCGTGCTGGACGAATTCGGGGCCTACCCGGCCGTGATCGCCCGCGAACTCGACCGGTACCTGCCGTTCTTGGCGACGACCAAGGTGCTCGTGGCGGCCACCCGGCGCGGTGTGGGCCGGGAGACCGCGCACGAGGCGATCAGGGAGCACGCGGTGGCGGTCGCGCTGGCCATGCGTGAACGCGGCGCCGCCGGCAACGACCTGTTGGACCGGTTGGCCGGTGACTCCCGGCTGCGGCTGTCCCGGACCGACATCGCGGAGCTGGTAGCCGACCCGTCGGACTTCGCCGGGGCCGCCCCGGCCCAGGTGCGAGCGGTCGTCGACCGCATCGCGGCCGTGGTCGCCCTGCACCCCGACGCCGGCGCGTACGTACCGGCGCCGATCCTCTGATGCGGCCATCCGGGACGGAGCTGTCAGACTGGGCGGGTGGAGTGGATCACGGCGGCGTTGGCGGCGTTCGTTCTGATCGTGCCGGTAGAGCTGCCCGACAAGACATTTGTCGCCGCGCTGGTCCTCTCCACCCGCTATCCGCCCTTTCCGGTCTGGCTCGGCGTCGTCGCCGCCTTCGGGGTGCAGTGCGCGGTGGCGGTGGCCGCGGGCCGTCTGATCGCTCAACTGCCCGATACCCCGGTACAGCTCGTCGCGGCGGCCCTGTTCCTGATCGGCGCGATCGTGCTGTTCCGCGGCGCGCGCAGTGCTGATGCCGAGAACGAACGGGCGCGGGAGGAGTACAACAGCAAGATCAAGGACACCCGGTCCGGGCTCAGTGCGGCGGGGTTCAGCTTCCTTGTCCTGTTCACGGCCGAGTGGGGCGATCTCTCACAGATCCTCACCGCCAGCCTGGTCGCTGCCGGCCGTCCGGCGGTGCCGGTGTTCGTCGGATCGTGGGTCGCACTGGCTATGGTGTCCGGGGCCGCGGTGATGCTCGGTCGGGCGCTCATCCGTAGGGTCCGCTTGTCGATCATCCGGTTGGTCGGCGCGGCCATCTGTGGCGTACTGGCCACGGTGACCGCGGTCGCGGCGCTGACCTGACGGCCTGGGCCGCACCGACCGGGCCGGGGCTGATCCGGTATCCGGCTATCGACCGGTAGGCTGTGAAGGCCGCGCAGGACGCCCTGCGACCGGATCGTGGATATGTGTGTCCCGCACCATATGTCAGGAGTTCACGTGGCTCGCGTCGTCGTGGATGTCATGCTCAAGCCGGAGATCCTTGACCCGCAGGGGCAGGCGGTGGCCAACGCGCTGCCCCGCCTCGGTGTGACGGGCGTGACGTCGGTGCGGATCGGTAAGCGCATCGAGATCGACTTCGCCGGTCCGGCCGACGAGGAACAGGCGCGGCGGATCGCGGACACCCTGCTGGCCAACCCGGTGATCGAGGAGTTCACTATCCGGGTGGAGCAGTCGGAGGCCGCCGAGGTGGGAGCGAACCCGTGAAACCGATCGTCGGCGTGGTGACCTTCCCTGGCTCGCTGGACGACCGGGACGCCGTCCGCGCCGTCGACCGGGCCGGGGCGACCGCGGTCCGGCTCGTGGCACGCCGACAGCGAGTTGCACCACGTCGACGCGGTCGTGCTGCCGGGCGGTTTCTCCTACGGCGACTACCTGCGCTGTGGGGCGATCGCGCGGTTCTCGGCGGTGATGCAGACCCTGGCCGACGCCGCCCGCGGCGGGTTGCCGGTGCTCGGCATCTGCAACGGGTTCCAGATCCTGTGCGAAGCCCACCTGCTGCCGGGCGCGCTCACCCGCAACCAGCACCTGCATTTCCGGAACCGGGACCAGCGACTCGCGATCACCAGCGCCAACTCGGCGTGGAGCAACGCGTTCACGCTCGGCCAGGAGATCGTCATTCCGGTCAAGAACGGCGAGGGCTGCTACGTCGCCGACGCGCACACGCTCGACGAGCTCGAGGCCGAGGACCTGATCGTGGCCCGCTATCTCGGCGAGAACCCGAACGGCTCCCAACGCAACATCGCGGCCATCCGGAACCTGGCGGGCAACGTCGTCGGCATCATGCCGCATCCCGAGCACGCGATCGACGCGCTGACCGGCCCGTCCCTGGACGGTCTGGGCTTCTTCGGATCGCTGATCAACCATCTGGCCCGCCGCCCGCAGGAGCGGTGTTGGCCGTGTCGGCGTGGCACCCGGTCGGGTGCCGCTGGCCCGGGAGTGACCCGCGTGGACCTGTCGTGAGCAATCGGAGCGCACCATGACGACACCATCCGAGGCCGTGGTCGGCGGCTCCACCGGCGCCGATCCGGAGGGCAACGGCCACATCCCGTACGAGGCCGCGTCATCGCCTGAGCCCGACCTGGTCGCCCGGTACCCCGGCGGTGAGCCCGGCGATACCGCGGCGAGCGGTGACCCCATGCCGGCCGACCATGAGGAGCCGTGGGCGGCGCAACCGCGACCCGAGGTGTCCGACGAGGTGGAGGGCGACCAGTCCACTGTGGACTCAGCGCCGGCCCGGCGGGAGGTCGGGTTCGACACCGTCCTGCGGGCTCTCGGTACGCCGTATGAGCACCAGCCCTATGTGGAACTCGGGCTGCAGCCGGACGAGTACGAAAGGATCCGGCAGATCCTCGGCCGGCGCCCGACCGAGTCCGAGCTGGCCATGTATTCGATCATGTGGAGCGAGCACTGCTCGTACAAGTCGAGCAAAATCCACTTGCGACAGTTCGGTGAGAAGGCACCCGACTCGTCGGCGATGCTCGCCGGCATCGGTGAGAACGCGGGCGTCGTACGGGTATCGGACCGCCTCGCGGTCACGTTCAAGGTCGAGTCTCACAACCATCCGTCCTTTGTGGAGCCGTATCAGGGCGCGGCGACCGGTATCGGCGGTATCGTTCGCGACATCCTCGCCATGGGCGCCCGCCCGGTCGCGGTGATGGACCCGCTGCGCTTCGGCGCGGCCGACCACGAGGACACCCGCCGGGTGCTGCCCGGCGTGGTGGCCGGCATCGGCGGCTACGGCAACTGCCTGGGTCTGCCCAACATCGGCGGCGAGGTCGTCTTCGACGAGTGCTACCAGGGCAACCCGCTGGTCAACGCGCTCTGCGTCGGCGTGCTGCCGATCGAGCGGTTGCAGAGCATGAAGGCCGCCGGCCCCGGCAACGTGGTCGTGCTGATCGGCGCCAAGACCGGCCGCGACGGCATCGGCGGAGTCTCGGTGCTTGCCAGCGCCACCTTCGACGACGAGAGCGGGCAGCGCCGACCGAGTGTCCAGGTCGGCGACCCGTTCACGGAGAAGCTGCTGATCGAGGCCTGCCTGGAGATCTACGACGCCGGCCTGGTCGTCGGCATCCAGGACCTCGGCGGCGCCGGGCTGACCTGCGCGCTCTCCGAGACGGCGGCCGCCGCCGGCACCGGAATGGCGGTCAACCTGAACCTGGTGCCGCTGCGCGAGCCGTCGATGGACCCGCAGGAGGTGCTCGCCTCCGAGTCGCAGGAGCGGATGCTGCTCGTCGTCACGCCGGAGGACCTCGCCGGTCGTGCTCTCGATCTGCGCCCGCTGGGGCGTGCTGGCCACCGCGATCGGCGAGGTGATGGCGCCCCCGGCCGACGGCGTCCAGGGCCGGCTTCGGGTCTGGTGGAAGGGCGAGGTCGTCGTCGACGTACCGCCCGCCTCGCTGGCCGATGAAGGCCCGGTCTACGCCCGGCCGATGCGCGAGCCCAACGACCGCCCGCTCGTGCTGGCCGACCGGGCGGAGACGCTGCCCCGGCCGGAGGAGGGCGCCGATCTGCGCGAGACCGTGCTGCGCCTGGCCGCCTCGCCGAACCTGTGCGACAAGACCTGGGTGACCGAGCAGTACGACCGGTACGTGCTGGGCAACACCGTGCTGGCCCAGCCGGAGGATGCCGGCGTGATCCGGGTGGACGAGAAAGCCGGCCTGGGTGTCGCGCTGTCGGTCGACGGCAACGGCCGGTTCACCTGGCTCGACCCGTACGCCGGGGCGAAGCTCGCGCTGGCCGAAGCGTACCGCAACGTCGCGGTGACTGGGGCGATGCCGATCGCGGTGACCAACTGCCTCAACTTCGGCTCCCCCGAGGACCCGACGGTCATGTGGCAGTTCGCCGAGGCGGTCCGCGGGCTGGCCGACGGCTGTCTCGAGCTGGGCATCCCGGTGACCGGCGGCAATGTGAGCTTCTACAACCAGACCGGTGGTATGCCGATCATGCCGACACCGGTCGTCGGTGTGCTGGGCGTGCTGGACGATGTGGCCCGCCGGGTCCGATGGGCTTCACCGCGCCCGGTAACGCGGTCTTCCTGCTGGGCGAGACGCGCGAGGAGCTCTCCGGTTCGGAGTGGGCTCACGTGACGCTCCGGCACCTGGGCGGCACCCCACCGCGGGTCGACCTCGCCGCCGAGCAGCGCCTGGCCGGGCTGCTGGCCGAGGCCCGGCCGGTCGGGGCACCTGGTGACCGCGCACGACCTCTCCGACGGCGGCCTGGCTCAGGCGCTGGTCGAGTCGTGCCTGCGAAGCGGGTTCGGGGCGCAGGTCGACGCTGCCGGACCGACCTCGAGCCCGCTCGTCGCGCTGTTCAGCGAGTCGTCGGCCCGGGCGCTGGTCGAGGTACGTGGCCGAACAGGCCGAGGCGTTCGCGGCGCTGGCCGCCGAGCGGGGCATGCCGTGCACCCAGCTGGGCACGGTCCGGCCGCACATCGTCCGCGCTGGCGGTGGAAGGCCTGTTCGAGATCCCGCTCGACGAGCTGCGGAGCCGCCTACACCGGCACGCTGCCGGACCTGTTCGGCTGACGCTCGGTCGCGTGCACCGGGGCCACGCGCAGCCGGGGTCCTCTTGCGCGGGTGGTGCGATTACTCCTCGAGCCAGTCGACCCGGCGGTTGGGTGGCGGCGGACCGGGTCGGGGTCCGCGGGTCCTGCTCGCCGGGTGCCGCCCGGCGGCGGGCCGTCGTAGCCACCCTGCGCGGCGGGCCGTAACCGCCCTGGTGCTGCTGCGGGCCGTAGGCGTTGCTGTACGGATCGGGCTGGCCGTAGTTCGGCGGGGAGCCACCGGGGTAGTCCGGCTGTTGCCGTCCCGCCACCGCCGGCGCCGGCCGCCGTATCCGAGGCGTACGGGTTCTGGCCGTAGCCGGCTGGGCGGCGGCCCACCGCGGTGGACCGCCGACGCGGCCGTGCAGCTGCGTCGGCATGTCGGCCAGCGGCGAGCGGGCGATCATCGTCTGGTCGCGCGCCGCGGGGACCGCCCGGCCATCCGGTGGCGACCGCCCGGGCCGCCACGCATGACGGTGGTCGGCTCCGGCGGGCCGTCGGCGACCCTGGGGGTGCGGCGGGCGGGCCCGCCACCGGCCCGGGGCCGGGCGGGCCGCCGCGGCCGCCCGCGGCCGCCCGACGCAGCGGCGTCGTCCTCGTCGTTGTCGCCGCTTGCGGCGCACCAGCAGGATCACGATTGCCGCGATGCCGAGAGCGACCAGCACCCCGCCGATGGCTGATGAGGACCCAGGAGAGGCCGCCACCGCCGCTGTTGCCGCCGGCATCGCCGTTGAGTGGCGCCCTGCTCCGTGGAGTGGCGGAGACCGGCGGTGTGGTCGCCAGACTGCGTGCGGTAAGGCCGTCGCGGCGAGGCCGCGGCGCCATGGTCGGGGTCATCGCGAACTGCAGGTTGTTCTCGGGCCTGGCCGGCGACGCCGGTGATGGTCGGCTGGAGCACGGATTCTGGTAGCTGTCCTTGGTCACCACGAACGCGATCACGCCGGGCGCGATCGGCTTGTCCCCGGTTAGAGACGATCTTGAAGTTGCCGTCCTTGTCGGTGCCGACCGTCCAAGGTGTGGGCCGGCATGGCCGAGTCCTGCGCGGCCACCTTGGCGTTGCCGATCCCTTGCGACCCGGTGAAGATGTCGACGACCACGCCGGACAACTGCGGCACCGACGCCGCCGCGGCCGGCCCTGCCCGAAACCCGGTCGAGGTCGGCTGGCGCTGCTGGTCGCCGTCTTGCCGATCTTGGCGACGTTGATCTCCACCTTGCCGCTCTTCTGCTGGCCGGTCGGTACGCTGTTCGGCGAGCTGTCAGCGTGGCGGTGAACTCGTGGGTGTCCTGGATGGCGGATCTCCGGACGAAGTTGCACTTGCCCTGGCAGTTGCACGACGCCCGTGCAGGTCACCGGTGAACTTGACCTGGATCTGGCCGACGTCCGCCGCCGGTGTTGGTGTCACTGACCTTGAACTTGAGGGTCGTGTTGCCACCCGCGGTGAGCTGCGCCGTTGGCGAGGCTCGTGATGATGACCTGCGGGTTGCTCCGCGAACGCGGTGCCGGGCGCGATTGGACAGACCAGCCGATGCCGCATGCGACCATGCACCACTGCAGCGCGAATCAACCACGCACGACGGTGCGTACTCACGCCCCACGCCCCTTCCGGTACTACCCGCACGCCCGATCCGAGCAGCGTGCATCGCAGGCAACTATGCCTTGTCAGACGCCTTCAGCGCGACCCAGGCCCGCCGGTTTGTGTCCGTCTGTCGAGCCGTATCGTCCGGCCATGTCCCACAGTATGGCCAATTCTGATCCGCTGTGTCCGCGGCGGTCGGGGTGCTCGCGACGGGTGACGTGATCGAGCCCACGGTACTGCGCGACGCGGTACGGGCGCTGCTCACGATTCTGCGCGAGCGGGCACCTGGCCGTTCGGTGGAGATGCGTGTTCCTCCGTATGGCGCGATTCAGTGCGTCGCGCGGTCCGCGGCATACCCGGGGTACCCCACCCAACGTCGTGGAGACCGATCCGGTGACGTTTGTCCGGCTCGCCACCGGCAGGCTGGGATGGGTTGACGCCGGCGGGAGGGGCGGGTCACCGCCAGCGGCATCCGCGCTGACCTGTCCGGATATCTGCCTGTCTGGCCAGACTCCGCGGTCTGACCGATCAGGCGTGGCGCACGGTTCGGCAAAGCTAACACGACGCTACGGTCACGAGGTGGTTCACCGTGATCTCGCACCCGCCCGGACCACCCTGCGGGCCGATGAGTGCACTTGACGACTACGCGGGGCGGCAGAATCATGGCTGTCCGTCATGTTCCTGGCCCGCGTAGACTGAGGGTTCGGTGGCAGCGGGCCCCTCACCGTCGGGGCTTCGACGATCAACCGGCCAGCCGATGCGAGTAACCAACGATCTCTAGCGAGGAGCGGCAGGTGCCTCGAGGCGACGGGCGGCTGACCAACGACCTCAACCCCCACCAGCCGGGACCGCAGGACGAATGCGGAGTCTTCGGCGTCTGGGCACCTGGGCGAAGAGGTCGCCAAGCTCACCTACTTCGGCCTGTACGCACTGCAGCACCGTGGTCAGGAGGCGGCCGGCATCGCGGTCAGCGACGGTACCGGCGTGGTCGTCTACAAGGATCTCGGGTCTGGTGGCGCAGGTCTTCGACGAGGCGACGCTGTCCAGCCTGCGTCGGCCACATCGCGATCGGGCACACCCGCTACTCGACCACCGGCGGCTCGACCTGGGAGAACGCCCAGCCGACGCTGCGGGCCACCGCGGCCGGCGACGATGGCCGCGCAGCGGCACGACGATCGCGCTGGCCCACAACGGGAACCTGGTCAACACGGCCGAGCTGGCCCGCCAGGTCGACCGAGCTCGGACACTGCGAGAGCGCCACGTCGGACTCGGCGATGGTCACGAGCCTGCTGGCGCCGCCCCGGACCTTTCGGTCGAGGCGGCCGCGATGGAAGTGCTGCCGACGCTGCAGGGCGCGTTCTGCCTCGTGTTCATGGACGAGGACACGCTCTACGCGGCCCGTGACCCGCACGGCGTGCGCCCGCTGGTGCTCGGCCGGCTCGAGCGGGGTTGGGTGGTGGCCAGCGAGACGGCCGCGCTCGGACATCGTCGGCGCGAGCGTCGTGCGCGAGGTCGAGCCGGGCGAGCTGCTCGCCATCGACGAGCACGGCCTGCGCTCGAGCCGGTTCGCCAATCCGGACCCGAAGGGCTGCCTGTTCGAATACGTCTATCTGGCCCGCCCGGACACGACGATCGCCGGTCGCAGCGTCTACGCAGCCCGGGTCCAGATCGGCCGGACGCTGGCCCGAGAGCACCCGGTCGAGGCCGACCTCGTCATCCCGGTGCCGGAGTCGGGCACGCCGGCGGCCATCGGCTACGCGAAGGAGTCGGGCATCCCGTACGGCGCGGGTCTGGTCAAGAACGGATACGTCGGCCGGACGTTCATCCAGCCCAGCCAGACCATCCGGGAGCTCGGCATCCGGCTCAAGCTCAACCCGCTCCGCGAGGTCATCCGCGGCAAGCGGATCGTCGTGGTGGACGACTCGATCGTGCGGGGCAACGACCCAGCGGGCCATCGTGCGCATGCTGCGGGAGGCCGGCGCCATCGAGGTGCATGTCCGCATCTCGTCCCCGCCGGTCACGTGGCCCTGCTTCTACGGCATCGACTTCGCCACCAAGGCCGAGCTGCTGGCCAACGGGCTCGACAACGAAGGCATCCGCCGCTCGATCGGCGCCGACTCGCTCGGCTACGTCTCGCTGGACGGCCTGATCGCCGCGTCCGAGCAGCCGAAGAACCGGCTCTGCCGGGCCTGTTTCGACGGGCGAGTATCCGATCGCGCTGCCGGCCGACGACCTGATCGGCAAGCATGTCCTGGAGGGGGTGCGGGCGGCGGGTCACGCCGGACCTCGGTGCCCGGCCCGCCGTCGCGGTGCCGTCGGCGGGGCGCTGCTCCGTCCGTAAGACACCGCGATTCTCAGAGCACGACCCGTCCGGAAGGACTAGGGGGAGTACCGTGACGCACGTGACCGAGCGCGCCGCAAACGCGGCCGGCGCAGCGGACGAGGGCCGGCACCGACCGGGAGTACCGCCGGACCGTGACCTACGCCGACGCCGGCGTGTCCATCCACGCCGGCGAGAGCGCCGTCGACCTGCTCAAGACGCGGGTGCCCCGGACCTGGCGACCCGAGGTCGTCGGCGACCTCGGCGGCTTCGCCGGCCTGTTCCGCCTGGACGTGCAGAAGTACAAGCAGCCGCTGCTCGCCTCGTCGACCGACGGCGTAGGCACGAAGCTGGTCATCGCGCAGCAGATGGACGTGCACGACACGGTCGGCGTCGACCTGGTCGCGATGGTGGTCGACGACGTGGTCGCCTGCGGGGCCGAGCCGCTGTTCCTGCTGGACTACATCGCCTGCGGCGAGGTGGTACCGGACAAGGTCGCGGCCATCGCGGCCGGCATCGTCGACGGCTGCCGTACCGCCGGTTGCGCCCTGCTGGGCGGCGAGACCGCCGAGCACCCGGGTGTGCTGCGCCCCAACGAGTACGACCTGGCCGCGACCGGTGTCGGCGTGGTCGAGGACGACCAGGTGCTTGGCCCGCACCGCGTGCGGGCGGGCGACGTGGTCATCGCGATGGGCTCCAGTGGCCTGCACTCCAACGGCTACTCGTTGGTGCGCCATGTGCTGCTCGGCATCAGCCGGATGAAGCTGGACAGTGTCGTCGACGACTTCGACAACCAGCGCACGCTCGGCCAGGAGCTGCTGACCCCGACCCGGATCTACGCCAAGGACTGCCTGGATCTCAACGCCGAGACCGACCTGCGGGCGCTGGCGCACATCACCGGCGGCGGGGTGCCGGGCAACCTCGTGCGGGTACTGCCGGACACGGTCGACGCGATGGTCGACCGGTCGAGCTGGCAGCCCCAGCCGATCTTCGATCTGGTGCAGCGCAAGGGTCGCATCGAACAGTCCGAAATGGAGTCGACGTTCAACATGGGCGTGGGCATGATGGCGATCGTCGCGCCCGACGACAGCGACCGGGCACTGGCCCTGCTGCGCGGGCGCAACATCGAGGCCTGGGTCGCCGGTGAGATCGTCACCGGCACCGGCAAGGTCAACCTGACCGGCTCCTACAGCGGCTAGTCGACGTAAGGCGGGCAAATCAGCACGTTGTGATCATCCAATGACACAATTGGGCCTTTCCGGTACAGACACATCCACCTAGTCTTGTTGTGCCACAGACGAATCAGGGAGGGCTCGTGTCAGCCTGGGCTCCCGCGGTGGACAGGCATGCGCGGACATCAACCAGGTTCCGTCCTACGTCATCATGCAGCCGACAACGCTGTGCAATTTGGACTGTCACTACTGCTATCTCCCGCATCGCGCCATTGATTCGACGGATGTCCATTGAGGTGGCCGAGGCGGTGGCGACGACAGTCAACGCCTGGGCCGCCGCAGCGGCGCGCTTCTCAGTGGTGTGGCACGGTGGCGAGCCGCTCGCCGCCGGCCGCCAACATCTCGGCCGGCTGATGGCGGCATTCAGCGGCGTCGAACATCATGTGCAGACCAACGCGACCCTGATCGACGACGCCTGGTGCGACTTCTTCGTCGAACGCCATGTGCGCATCGGCCTGAGTATCGACGGTCCGGCCCGCGCGAGCGCGAAACGCGTGCTGCGAGGAGGCAACCCCGCCTACGACAGGATCGTCAAGGGGATAGAGACCCTGCGCCGGCACGGACTCCCCTTCGCCGCCCTCTGCGTGGTCTCTGATCCCGGGCCGGGCTTGGCGGCGGAGCTGTACCGCTTCTTCGTCGACCTCGGCTGCGGGGTACTCGGAGTCAACCTGGAGGAGCAGGAAGGCGTGAACGTACGGTCAAACGCGCATGACGACGCCGCGGTACGCGCCTTCTGGGCGGAGCTGACCGCCGCCTGGCGGGCCGACCCGCGGATCGAGGTTCGCGAGGTCGAGTGGGCCGTGCGGTATGCCGGCGCCGCGCTGGCCGGTCAGGCCGACCAGCTTCTGCCCCGCCGCCATGACCCCGTCCCGACGGTGGCGCACGACGGCGCGGTGGTGCTGCTCTCGCCGGAGTTGGCCGGCTTCACCTCGTCCCGGTATGCCGACTTCTCCTCCGGCTCGGTGCTCGACCCGACCGCTCGCCGAGATCGTTGCGGCCGCGGCCGACCAGCCCGGCGGCTGGATCGCCGAGTACCTGGCGGGGTCGAGGGGTGCCGGCGGACCTGCCCGTACTTCGGCTTCTGCGGGGGAGCTCACGCCGCCAACCGGTACTTCGAGCAGGGCCGCTTCGACACGACCCAGACGCGGCACTGCCGCAACAGCAAGATCTCGCTACTGGAAGGAGTGCTCGACCATGCCCGAGCTGCCTGAACCCACCCCGCTCGAGGCCGTACCCGGCCTGGCCGAGCTGGTCGCGGAGGCCGAGGCCGTGTGGCGGGCCCGCGCCACCGCGGCCGGTGAGCCCATCGACGGCCGACCCGGCTGGCGCACCTTCGAGGACGCATTCCCGACGTTCTACGAGTTCACCAACCGCCCACGCTGACCACGGCGAATGTCAGGTGGCCGCCGTCATCGACGATCGCATCCGCAGGTGAGATATGCCCAGCCGTCCCACGACACCGCCCTGGGCCGCGAGGCTGGGCCTGTTCCGGGACCAACTCAGCGCACCCACGCGTCCCCATGGTCGCGTGGGTCTGGTGTGAGTGTTCTACCGGGAGCGGGTCGCCCAGGTGCCGTCGTCGGACGGCGGATCGTCGTCCTCGTCTTCGTCGTCGTCGAACGCTTCGAAGTCGTCGGCCTCGGCGTCAGAAGAGCCCCCGAGCTCGCGCTGAAGCGCGGCAAGATCGGTGTCGGGGGAGTGGTACTTCAACGCCCGGGCCACCTTCGTCTGCTTGGCCTTCGCACGGCCGCGCCCCATGGCGACCCCCTCGCACAGAAATCGCGGGGCAACCCGTGTGGGCGGGCCCCGACGTTCAGTCATCTCTCGTGGGTCATACGGTACATGGCCGAAGGCCCGTTCGACACCTCGGTCGGGCCTGGCGCGTCGAGCGTTGGCCGAACGGAGGACGTAAGGAATATCACTGCCCCCGCGCCTGACATCGAGCGCCTGTTCGGGACCGGGACGCCTATCCGCCCGCACCGCCGGGACCGATCACCGGGGGCCGGCCGGTGATCGGTATGGACGCACTGGCCGGTATCCCCAGCTAGCGGTCGTGATCCAGTCGAATCGCGCGGAGCCGTCCCACGTCGGCCATCCGACGTTCGGCGAGCGAGTCGGCCGCCACCGCCGGCGGTACCCCGTCGGCCGACGCCAGCTGGAGGATGCGCTGGGTGATGTCGTAGATCTTGGCAGCCCTGGCCCGGGCGCGGTCCATGTTGAAGCCGTGGATCTCATCCGCCACCTGGATCACGCCACCCGAGTTCACCAGGTAGTCGGGGACATAGAGGATGCCGCGCTCCTCCAGCAGCTTCTCGATGCCGGCGTGGGCGAGCTGGTTGTTGGCCCCGCCGGCGACGATCTTGGCCTGGAGTGCCCCGACGGTGTCGTCATCGAGAGCTCCGCCGAGGGCGCACGGCGCGTAGACATCGATGTCGGAGTCGACCAGGGTGGCGGTGTCGGACACCACGTCCACCTCTGGGTGTGCGGCGGAGAGGGCGGCCAGGGCGGCCTCGTTCACGTCGGTCACGACGACCGAGGCGCCGTCGGAGGTCAGATGGTCGGTCAGGTGCCGGCCTACCTTGCCGACGCCGGCGATGCCCACCCGGCGCCCGGCCAGAGTAGGTGAGCCCCAGACGTGCTCGGCCGCCGCCCGCATCCCCTGGAAGACGCCGAACGCGGTCAGCACCGAGGAGTCGCCACAGCCGCCATTCTCGACGCTGCGGCCGGTGACGAAGCGCGTCTCGCGGGCGACGATGTCCATGTCCGGGCTGTAGGTGCCCACGTCACAGGCGGTGTAGTAGCGACCACCGAGGGACTCGACGAACCGGCCGTAGGCTCGCAGCAGGGCCTCGCTCTTGTCCGTGGCCGGGTCACCCCAGATCACCGCTTTACCGCCGCCGAGATCGAGCCCGGCCAGCGCGTTCTTGTAGGCCATGGCGCGGCTCAGATCGAGCACGTCGGCCAGAGCGTCGGCCTCGCTGGCGTACGGGTGGAAGCGGGTACCGCCGAGAGCCGGGCCGAGCGCGGTGGAGTAGATCGCGATGATGGCGCGCAGGCCGCTCGCACTGTCCTGGCAGTAGACGACCTGCTCATGCCCCGACCTGGGGCCGGAGGTGAAGACATCCATTGTCTCGCTCCTACGGAGTGTGGGGGACGGGTCTGACCTTCGTGGGGCCACGACCACGGTGGCCGGCCGGTCGGTCGGCTAGTCAGGTCCGAGCCTATGCGCCGCGGTCCCCCGTGCGGGGCACAGGTTTCGGCGCATTGTGGTCAGCGGGGCGCGGTCCGTGCGACGATCGCGCCGTGCCGACACTGTTCGCGTCGTACCTGCGGATCTATGAGCCGCTGAGCGCGTTCGACCGGAAGAGCCAGGTGTACTGGCGCCGGTATGTGCACGAGGGGCGCGCGGTCACCCCGGTCGAGGGGCCGGTCCGGCAGCGAACGACGGTCATCGAGGCGCTCGGCGCCGGCTGGACCAGGCTGCCCGACCTGCCCAACGACGCCTATGTGCTGCAGTCCGACGACGCCATCCTGATCTGCCCGTGGAACCTTCGGGTACGGGTCGCCGAGGCGGCGCTGGAGGCTCGCGACGGCGTGCCGGCGATCCTGGCCGACGCCTTCGTCCCGCCGGTGCTGGCCGGGTTGGCCAAGGCCGTGGTCTCGGACTGGAACGCCGGCGCCCGGGTGCTCGAGTACGGGGCGCCGCGCCAGCACGAACAGATCTCGACCTGGAGCGTGCCGCTGCGGTGGTTCGTGCTCGTCGATCTGAGCGAGCGGGTGATCGACGTTGATCCGCCGGCGCGCACGCTGCGTTACCGGACGGAGATCTCCAAGGCGCGCAGCCGGGCCCATCGCGCGTTGTCGGTTCTGCGGCGGTCGGTGGGTGACGTGCCGATCTCGGAGGCGGTCGAGGAGTGCGCCCGGTGGCTCGAGGAATTCCATCCCCGGTCGGTGGTCGAGCTCGACTACGGCGGTCTCGCCTCGATCCTGACCGAGGACGTCCTGCGGGCCGACGACTCGCCCGCGCTGGTCGCGCGAGGGCTCGCGGCATTGGCGAAGGGCGATGCGGACGGTGCGTCGACCGCATACGAGCAGCTTGTCGAGCGGTGGCGGGCAATTCAGCTCTTAGAGCGTTGTAACTGAATTGTTACCTACAAAGTGGGCATTTGACGCGTAAGTCATCCGACCATCCACCACCCATCATCCGTTCGGCCCATGTCGGACATCGGGGACTAGCCGGACGATGGGATTCGCGTCGGCCGGCGGGACCCCGGGCGTCGTACTGAGTACCTGTGGAGGAGATCCGAATGGCATCCCGTACGCACGAGCCCGAACCGCTGCTCACTCCGGCAGAGGTCGCGTCGATGTTCCGCGTCGACCCCAAGACCGTGACGCGGTGGGCCAAGGCCGGCAAGTTGAGCGCCATCCGCACTCTCGGTGGACACCGTCGTTACCGTGAGTCAGAAGTTCGCGCGCTGCTCCAGGGACAGATCCCTTCGCAGCGTCAGGGCGACTGACCCCCTGTAACCCGGCCACGCCACTGCCACGCCGCTGCTGCCACGCCACTGCTGCCACGCCACTGCTGCCACGCCACTCCCACGCCGCTCCGACGGGTCGGCGTGACGCACAGAACTCGGTCCGCACATCAGGCCCACCCCGGGTCCGGCGTGCGGACCGTTTGGTTTGCCGTAAGTCCCGAGCTGCTTCAGTCGGAACGCTGCCCGCGGACCATCCGGTCGACCGCGGCGGAGTGAACGCTGTCGATGGTACTCCTTTCCGGGAGGCTGGCGGGTGAGTCGGTCACCCGGTACCACTCATCAGCCTGCTGATACTGGACCAGCTGGCGTAGCGTGCCGTCGGTGTCCACTGTGGTCTCGAGCGTGAGATCACCGGTGACGACCCCGACCTCGTCGGTCATGACACCGCCCGGGCCGGCGGTGAGGTTGGTCGTGCGCTTGTCCATCAGCAGGTCCCCAACATCGTCGTGAGCGCCGCCTTCTCTGCCTCCGTGACGCTCAATCGCCAGTACGCCTTGACAGCTACCCAGCTCTGGGCATAGCGGCACCAGTAGGCGGTGTTGGGAGGTTTCCACTGGGACGGGTCCTGGTCACCCTTGGAGCGGTTGGAGCCGGCGGTCACCGCGACCAGCTGCGGCCGGATGAGGTCGTTGGCGAACTGTTCGCGCTCGGCATCGGTCCAGGACGCGGCACCCGTGCGCCAGGCGTCGGCCAGCGGAACCACGTGATCGATGTCGAGAGCGCCCGGGTCGGTGACGGTCTTCGCGTCGTACGGGCTGAGCCATGTCCCGGCTGTGATGGCGCACTGGTCGCCGACCTTGACGCGTTGCCCGTCGCGCTCGAGCACCTTGTCCCGGGTGTCGCAGCCCGATCCCTGGCTGACCCAGTGGGGGAACCGGTCCCGGCTGTAATGCGCCATCGAGCCCCAGGGCGCGACCGGTAGCGCGTCGAGCTGTTGGGACGACGTACCGACATCCACCGACAGCGGTCCGGAGCCGGGCCCGGTCGCGGTGCCCGGTGCCTGGTCGAGTGGCTGGCAGGCGCCGAGCACCCACAGCACTCCACACAGGACGGTCGCCAGGGCGACCCGGGTTGCCCGCACGAGATCAAGTGTCACCGTCGAGCCCGGCTCGACCTAACAGCCCGGTAATGGTGTTTCGCACCGAGTGGAAGCAAACTGTCCGATATGGACGGACATGGCCGACCCGGGCTATGCCGGGTCGCCCGCGTTCAAGATCCGTTTTGCGGTGAATGGGGAGGGCGGTCCCGGCGAGGGGGAGTCGGATAACGTGCCCGTCACGACATGGATTCAACCTGGCCTGCTACGGCTCAACCGCTTGACCGGCGGGGACGTTGGGGGGAAAGAATCCTTGCAGGCTCTCTCTTGATCTCCGGGGAGTAGCCAGCTGTCGGCATGTCATGAGAGGGTGACGCGCTGACCGGGCGCTGCGAGGGGAGGAGCAGGTCTTGGCCGTACCGGATGCGTTGGGTGGGCCCTTCCTGCATGAGCCCGGCCCGGGCGTTCTGGCCGAGACGGTCGCGGAAACCCGGGTCGAGGGGCGCTCGCTGTGGCGCATCGCCTGGAACCGGCTGCGTAGCGACCGGGTCGCCATGATCGGCGGGTGCGTCGTGGTCGGTCTCATCCTGCTCGCGATCCTCGGTCCGATCGTGCTGTCGTGGCTGGGTGTCTCGCCGACGGCGTTCAACCAGGACCTGATCGACAAGGAGACCCTGGCGCCCAAGGGGACCTTCGGAGCGATCAGCGGGCACCACCTGATGGGCGTGGAGCCGCTCAACGGGCGGGACATCTTCGCCCGGGTCGTCTACGGCGCCCGGATCTCGTTGCTGATCGCGTTCGTGGCCACCCTGCTGTCCGTGGTGATCGGCTCGATCATGGGCGTGGTGGCCGGTTTCTTCGGCGGCTGGGTCGACGCCGTCATCAGCCGGCTGATGGACATCTTCCTCGCCTTCCCGCTGCTGGTGTTCGCGATCGCGCTGGCCGGGGTCGTGCCGGACCAGGCGTTCGGGCTCTCCGGCGACACCCTGCGCATCATGTTGCTGATCTTCATCGTCGGCTTCTTCAACTGGCCGTATATCGGCCGGATCGTGCGCGGGCAGACGCTGTCCCTGCGCGAGCGCGAGTTCGTCGACGCCTCGCGCAGCCTGGGCGCCCGCGGGCCGTACATCATCCTCCACGAGATCCTGCCCAACCTCGTCGCGCCGATCCTCATCTACTCGACGCTGTTGATCCCGACCAACATCCTCTTCGAGGCGGC
Organism: uncultured Actinomycetota bacterium; assembly: GCA_963803345.1. Classification (GTDB taxonomy): domain Bacteria; phylum Actinomycetota; class Actinomycetes; order Mycobacteriales; family Micromonosporaceae; genus CAWDLX01. Next base: position 13,442 of record CAWDLX010000012.1, on the reverse strand, counting down.
GCTGTCGTTCCTCGGTGTGGGCATCCGGCCGCCCACGCCCACCTGGGGCGGCATGCTCTCCGACGCGGTCACGTTCTACACGATGCCGCATTTCATGCTGTGGCCGGGCCTGGCCATCTTCATGACCGTGCTGGCATTCAACCTGTTCGGCGACGGACTCCGCGACGCGCTCGACCCGAAGGCGCGATGACACACACTGAGCCCACCATTCCCACAACGAAGGGTGTATCTGAATGAAACGAAGAATCGTCAGCGTGGTCGCTATGGGCGCGGTCCTCGTGCTCGGCCTGGCGGCCTGCAAGGGCACGAGCGGCACGGGTGGAACAGGGCCCGGCAACACGAGTACGCCCGCGTTCAACGCCGCGATGACCCAGGTGTTCAACCCTTCTGACAAGAAGGGTGGCGTCATCAAGATGGCGAACTCCGGCGAATGGGACACCTACGACCCGGGTGAGACCTACTACGCGTACTCGTGGAACTTCGCCCGCCTCTACGCCCGTTCGCTGGTCATGTTCAAGTCCGGCCCGGGCGAGCAGAGCAAGGAGCTCGTCCCCGACCTCGCGACCAGCCTGGGCGTGGCCAGCGACAACGCGAAGACCTTCACCTACAAGCTTCGCCCCGGCCTCAAGTTCGAGGACGGGAGCGCCATCACCGCCAAGGACGTCAAGTACGCGGTGCTGCGCTCGACCGACAAGGCGACCTTCCCCAACGGCCCGGCCTACTTCGAGCAGTTCCTGAACCTGCCGGACGGTTACAAGGGTCCGTTCAAGACGCCGAACATGAACACCGACTCGGCCATCGAGACCCCCGATGACCTGACCATCGTGTTCCACCTCAAGCAGCCGTTCGCCGGCTTCGACTACCTCGCCCAGATGCCGCAGACCGCCCCGGTCCCGCAGGCGAAGGACGACGGGGCGAAGTACAAGGACCACGTGGTCTCCTCCGGCCCGTACAAGTTCTCCGACCTCCAGCCGGGCAAGAGCTTCAAGCTGGTCCGCAACTCGAACTGGGATCCGTCCACCGACCCGAACCGCAAGGCGCTTCCCGAGGAGATCGACGTCGCGCTGAAGGTTGACGCCAACGACATCGACAACCAGCTGCTCGCGGGCACGCTGCAGATGGACGTGGCAGCCACTGGTGTCCAGGCCGCGGCCGTGAACAGCATCCTCTCGGACCCGACCAAGAAGGCGAAGTCCGATAACCCGGTCAGCCTGCGCCTGTGGTACATCTCCATCGACGCGCAGGTCGCACCGCTGGACAACATCGACTGCCGTAAGGCGATCATGTACGCCACCGACCGGGTCGCCAACCAGACCGCGATAGGCGGTGAGGTCGCCGGTGGTCAGATCGCCACGACCCTGCTGCCGCCCGCGATCGCCGGTCACACCGACTTCGACCTCTACCCGGCCGGAGCCGACAACCATGGCGACGTCGACAAGGCCAAGGCCGCGTTGACCGCGTGTGGCAAGCCGACCGGTTTCGAGACCGGTATGGCCTACCGGGCCGAACGGCCGAAGGAGAAGGCGAGCGCCGAGGCGATGCAGCAGGCGCTGGCTCAGCGTCGGTATCAAGGTGAACCTCCAGCCGTTCCCGCAGGGTGACTACTTCGCTCAGTACGCCGGCAACCCGCCGTACATGCGGGCCCACAGCATCGGTCTGGCCACCAACGGATGGCAGGCCGACTGGGCGGACGGCTTCGGCTTCCTGTCGCAGATCGTGGACAGCCGCGTCATCCGGGAGACCGGTGGCTCGTCCAACATCAGCGTCCGGATCCCCGATGTCGACTCGATGCTGGACGCCGCCCTCGCCGAGACCGACGTAGCCAAGCGGAACGTCATCTGGGGCAACATCGACAAGAAGGTCATGCAGGAGGCGGTCATCCTCCCGGAGGTCTACTCGAAGTCGCTGTTGGTCCGTGGCCAGGGCCTGACGAACGTGTTCGTCAACCAGGCCTTCGGTGAGTACGACTACCTGGCACTCGGCGTCGCGTAGGACCGCCACCCCTGTGACGCCCAAGTAAGGCAGGTGAAGGCAAGTCGGCGGCCGGTCCGGGACGATCTCCCGGGCCGGCCGCCGGAGCCGCCCGATGTGATCGCGTACATCATCCGGCGCCTCGCGGCGGCGGTGCTGCTGCTGTTCGTCGTGAGCGCCGTGACGTTCTCGATCTTCTTTCTGGTGCCCCGGATCGCGGGCTCGTCACCGGAGACTCTGGCGACCCGGTACGTCGGCCGTGCCGCCACCGCCGAGACGGTCCACCTGACCGCCGAGCGGCTCGGCTTCTACGACTCGCCTTTTGTCCAATATGGACGCTGGGTCAAGGGGATCTTCGTCGGTGCCGACTACGACTACGGGCAGGGTGTCGAGCACTGCCCGGCCCCGTGCCTGGGTTACTCGTTCATCACCCGTGAGCCGGTACTCCCCGAACTGCTGGACCGGACCCCGGTCACCGCGTCACTGGCGGTCGGAGCGTCGATCATCTGGCTGGCGTTCGGTGTGGCCACCGGTGTCCTTTCCGCGCTACGCCGGGGCAGCTTCTTCGACCGGGCCGCGATGACGGTCGCGTTGACCGGTGTGTCCGCCCCCATCTTCTTCACCGGGCTCATCGGGCTGACCGTGTTCAGCTATCAACTCGGCCTGACGGCGCCGGGCAACAGCTATGTGCCGTTCACCGAGAATCCGGGTGAATGGGCGTACGATCTGCTGCTGCCCTGGATCGTGCTGGCCTTCCTGTTCTCGGCCGCCTACGCACGGCTGACCCGGGCCGGCATGCTCGAAACCATGAACGAGGACTACATCCGCACCGCGCGGGCGAAGGGCCTCCCCGAGCGCACGGTCGTGCTCAAACACGGACTCCGGGGCGCGCTCACCCCCATCCTGACCATCTTCGGCCTCGACGTTGGCCTGCTGCTCGGTGGCGCCGTCCTCACCGAGAAGGTGTTCTCCCTCAACGGCCTGGGCAAGTTCGCCATCGACGGCATCGTCAACAACGACCTGCCCAAGGTGATGGGTGCCGTACTGTTCGCCACCACGTTCATCGTCCTGGCCAATCTCATCGTGGACCTGCTGTACGCGGTGATCGACCCAAGGGTGAGGATCAGCTGATGATCGACCTGACCCGTGGCGCGACGACGCCGCAGTCCTTTCTCGACGTACGCGACCTGCGGATCCACTTCCCGACCGACGACGGCGTTGTGCGCAGTGTCGACGGAGTCTCGTTCCAGCTCGAACGCGGCCGGACCCTGGGCATCGTCGGGGAGTCGGGCTCGGGCAAGTCCGTGACCAGCCTGGGCATCCTCGGCCTACACAACCGTCGCAACGCCCACGTCGACGGTGAGATCTGGCTGGACGGTACCGAGGTCGTGGGCGCGTCGCCCGACACGGTCCGCCGGCTGCGTGGCAAGAAGGTCGCCGATGATCTTCCAGGACCCGTTGTCGTCCATGCACCCGTACTTCACCGTCGGCGCGCAGATCATCGAGGCGTACCGGGTCCACAACGACGTGTCCAGGGGCGTGGCCCGCAAGCACGCCATCGATATGCTCGGCCGGGTCGGCATCCCGCAGCCGGCCCGGCGCGTCGACGACTACCCGCACCAGTTCTCGGGCGGCATGCGCCAGCGGGCGATGATCGCCATGGCAATGTCGTGCGATCCCGAGCTGCTCATCGCCGACGAGCCGACGACGGCGCTCGACGTGACCGTGCAGGCCCAGATCCTCGACCTGATGCGGACTCTGCAGGAGGAGTTCAACTCCGCCCTCATCGTCATCACCCACGACCTGGGGGTGGTGGCCGAGTTGGTCGACGACATCCTGGTCATGTACGGCGGGAAGTGCGTCGAGTACGGCACGGCCGACGACGTGTTCCACCGTCCGGAGCACCCGTACACCTGGGGCCTGCTCGGCTCGATGCCACGGATGGACCGGACCCGGACCGAGCGGCTCATCCCGATCAAGGGAACTCCGCCGTCGCTGATCCACCTGCCCTCCGGCTGCTCGTTCCATCCTCGGTGCGCCTACGCCAACCGGACCAACGGCGCCAGCCAGACCGTGGAGCCCCCAGCTGATCGGCATCGGCAGCGGGCACCTGGTGGCCTGCCATCTCAAGGTTGACGAGCGGCGGGCCTGTGGCGCGACGAGATCGCGCCCAAGCTGGAGGCGACGGTATGACTGAGCTCTCAGTTCCGGCGCCGCGCGCGGGTGAGGCGCGTGGCGGCGAGCCGCTGCTGAGCGTACGTGGGCTGCAGAAGCACTTCCCGATCGTCAAGGGCCTGCTGCGGCGTAAGGTCGGCGCGGTACAGGCGGTCGATGGGATCGACTTCGACGTGCTGCGCGGGGAGACGCTCGGGCTGGTCGGCGAGTCCGGCTGCGGCAAGACGACCACCGGCCGGCTGCTGATTCGCCTGATCGAACCCACCGACGGCTCGATAATGTTCGAGGGCCGCGAGATCGCGCACCTGTCGCAGGGGCAGCTCCGCCCACTCCGGCGTGACATGCAGATGATCTTCCAGGACCCGTTCTCGTCGCTGAACCCCCGGCACACGGTGGGCACGATCGTCGGGGCGCCATACCGGATCCAGGATGTCAAGACCGAACACGGCATCAAGAAGGCCGTGCAGGAGCTGCTCGAACTGGTCGGCCTCAACCCCGAGCACTACAACCGCTACCCGCACGAGTTCTCCGGCGGCCAGCGCCAGCGCATCGGGATCGCCCGCACTCTCGCCCTCAGACCCAAGCTGATCGTCGCCGACGAGCCGGTCTCCGCCCTCGACGTGTCCATTCAGGCGCAGGTGGTGAACCTGCTCGACGACCTGCAGCACGAGCTCGGACTGACCTACGTCGTGATCGCGCACGACCTCTCGGTGGTGCGCCACATCTCGAACCGGGTGGCCGTCATGTACCTCGGCCGTATCGTCGAGCTGTCCGACCGCGACGCGCTCTACGGCACACCGTTCCACCCGTACACGAACGCGCTCATCTCAGCCGTACCCGTGCCCGACCCGGCCCGGCGCGACAAGGCACGCCGGGAGCGCATCCTGCTCACCGGGGACGTTCCCTCACCGATCAATCCGCCTTCGGGCTGCCGGTTCCGAACCCGCTGCTGGAAAGCGCAGGACATCTGCGCCTCGGTATCACCCCCGCTGGCCCAGGGCCCGGGCGGTCCAGGGCACCTGGTCGCCTGCCACTTCCCGGTGACCACGGATCACGAGCGCCACACCGGCCGCGTCGCCGAAGAGCGCGCCGACCCGTTGTGACGCAGCGCGCCAACGCGAGCCCGTTAACAGGGGCACCTTCCTATACCAGGACGGTTAACAAGGTGCCCTTCCTTCGGGGGCAGGCCGGGCGCGGTTGACGGCGGCGGTGACGGCACGCAGGGAGGCGGTCACGATGTTCGCGTCGACGCCGACCCCCCAGTAGGAGTCGCCGTTCACGCTCGCCTCAACGTAGGCGGCGGCCTGGGCGTCGCCACCGGAGGACATGGCGTGCTCAGCGTAGTCGAGGACCCGGACCGCGATGCCCGCCCCACCGAGCGCGTGTACGAACGCGTCGATCGGACCGTTGCCGATGCCGGTCAGCGGCCGTGGCTCGCCGTCCAATGTGGAGTCGACGATCAGCTCAACCTTTCCGTCCACTGTGGAGGTGGCGTACGAATGCATCACGAGGTGCGGGTCGGGCTGGTGGTCGACGAGGTACTCGCGGGAGAAGATGTCCCACATGAGGTCCGGTTCGACTTCGCCACCTTCGTTGTCGGTGTGCCGCTGGACCACGCCGGAGAACTCGATCTGCAGCTTGCGCGGCAGGTCGAAGCTGTGCTCCGACTTCATGATGTAGGCGACGCCGCCCTTACCCGACTGCGAGTTGACCCGGATGACGGCTTCGTAGCTGCGCCCGACATCCCTGGGGTCGATCGGCAGGTAGGGCACGCCCCACTCGACGTCGGCGACCGGGATACCCGCTTGCGTGGCGTCCCGCTCTAGGGCCTCCAGGCCCTTCTTGATCGCGTCCTGGTGGGAGCCGGAGAAGGCGGTGTAGACCAGATCGCCGGCGTACGGATGGCGTTCGGGCACGGGCAGCTGGTTGCAGTACTCGGTGGTCCGCTTGATCTCGTCGATGTTATGGAAGTCGATCTGCGGGTCGATGCCCTGCGAGAAGAGGTTCAGCCCGAGCGTGACCAGGTCGACATTGCCGGTGCGCTCGCCGTTGCCGAACAGGCAGCCTTCGACGCGGTCGGCGCCGGCCATCAGACCCAGCTCGGTGGCCGCGACAGCGGTACCCCGGTCGTTGTGGGGATGTAGCGACAGCACAACCGAGGGACGGCGGGGCAGGTTGCGGTGCATCCACTCGATCGAGTCGGCGTAGACGTTCGGGGTGGCCATCTCAACCGTGGCGGGCAGGTTCACGATCAACGGGCGGTCCACCGTCGGATCGATGACGTCGATCACGGCCGAGCAGATCTCCAGCGCGTACTCCAGCTCGGTGCCGGTGTAGGACTCCGGCGAATACTCGTAGAAGATGTCGGTGTCCGGGGTATGGATCTCGGCGTACTTCTGGCAGATGCGGGCGGCGTCGGTGGCGATCGCGGTGATCCCGGGCCGGCCCAGGCCGAACACGACCCGCCGTTGCAGGATCGACGTCGAGTTGTAGAAGTGGACGATGGCCCGCCGTGCTCCGCGCAGCGACTCGAAGGTCCGCTCGATCAACGGCTCCCGACACTGGGTCAGCACCTGGATGGTGACGTCGTCGGGGATGAGGTCGTCCTCGATGATCTGGCGGATGAAGTCGAAGTCGGTCTGGCCGGATGCCGGGAATCCGACTTCGATCTCCTTGTACCCCATCTGCACCAGCAGGTGGAACATCCGGCGCTTGCGCTCGGGTGACATCGGGTCGATCAGGGCCTGGTTCCCGTCGCGGAGGTCGACAGCGCACCAGCGCGGCGCCTTGTTGATCTGGGCGGCGGGCCACTGGCGTTCGGCCAGGGTGACTGCCGAAGACGTCGGAGTACGGGCGATAACGGCGAACGGGCATGGTGCTGGCGCTCTGACGCGCCACAGGATCGATGCTGCTCATGCGGTTGGCTCCTCAAGCTGGCTGGTCGTGGTCGCGACCGGCGCGCCTCAACACCGCGACGGGGTGCCGGCCTTTACGAGGCCCCGTCGCGGCGGGCAAGAAGGAGGCTCCGCAGCATGATGCGCTCCAGAATACGCCCCGATCCTCGGCTCAGGGCGAGGGGGAGGCACTGCCGGACGGTTTGGGTGTCACGACCGGGGCGGGCGGCGCGACCATCGGCACCGGCGCGCGGTTGACCACCGGCGCCGGCAGCGCGACCGACGGCGGGGCGGCCGCCGCGTTACCTATCAGTCGGACGGCGCCGAAACCGACCGTGGCCGCCGTGAGCAGCCCGTCGGGGTCGAAGCAGTAGCTGCCCGGGTCCACCGGCGGCGCCAGGGCGGCCGAGGTCGACTCCACGGAGAAGCACGTGCCCTGGACCCCGGCCGGCGTTGCGGTGAGGGTCACTGACAGGGCGGTGGCCCGATCGGTCAGGGCAGGCAGCCAGTCGGAGAAGATGTGCTGGACCCTGGGGTCGGTGGTCGCCGTCAAGCCGGCCACTCGGACGCAGCCGGGCGTCCGCAGCGCGTCGAGGTCGGGCCGCCCCCCGGTGTCCTCGGCCGGCCCGAGTACGCATTGGAACAGACCATCCCTGGACTGGAACATGGCCATGTTGACCAGCCCGCTCAGTCCGGTCGCCGGTAGTCCGACCACCCAGGAGCCGTCCGTGCCGACTGCCACGGTGACCGTCCGATCGTCGAGGTTCCTGGTCGTCAGCAGGTACGACGCGACGTAGGCGTTGCCCTGGGCGGCCGCCGCCAGTCCGGCCAGCCGGTCGCGGTCGGGTTGCGGGGCGGTCGAGGTCGGTGTCGGCTCCGCGGCTGGCGGGGTACCCGAGCAGCCGGTGAGGCCAGCGGCCACCGTCGCCGCGAGGAGAATCCAGGCGCGCTTCACCCTGACATTGTCGGTGAGCGCGCGCCGGATCGTGGGACCGACGCTCCCTGGCTGGCCGCACCACAGGTACGCTGGGCAAAGTCATCGGTGCCGTCGGCCTTGTGCCGATGGCGCCATTGTCATGCCGGGTCGACCTACGCTCCGGGATGGCGAGGGGCATGACCGCGAGGAGAACCGAGTGGCGCTGATCGTGCAGAAGTACGGCGGCTCGTCCGTCGCCGACGCCGAGCGGATCAAGCGTGTGGCCGAACGTATCGTGGCGGCCCGCAAGACCGGCGACAACGTCGTGGTCGTCGTCTCCGCGATGGGCGATACCACCGACGAGCTGCTCGAGCTGGCCCATCAGGTGAGCCCGTTACCGCCCGGGCGCGAGCTCGACATGCTGCTGACCAGTGGCGAGCGGATCTCGATGGCGCTACTGGCGATGGCGATTCACAACCTCGGCTACGAGGCCCGCTCGTACACCGGGTCTCAGGCCGGCGTGATCACGACGTCCTCGCACGGCCGGGCGCGGATCATCGACGTGACCCCGGGCCGGCTCCGCACGGCGCTCGACGAGGGAGCCATCGCCATCGTGGCCGGGTTCCAGGGAGTCGCCCAGGACACCAAGGACATCACCACCCTCGGACGGGGCGGGTCCGACACCACCGCGGTCGCGCTCGCCGCCGCGCTCGCCGCCGACGTCTGCGAGATATACACCGACGTGGACGGTGTGTTCTCGGCCGACCCGCGTATCGTCCCGAACGCCCGGCACATCGAGCAGATCACGTATGAGGAGATGCTCGAGCTGGCCGCGTGTGGAGCGAAGATCCTGCACCTGCGCAGCGTCGAATACGCCCGCCGCGCCGGCCTGCCGGTCCACGTCCGTTCGTCGTACACGACCAGGTCCGGCACGATGGTGGCCGGCTCGATGGAGGACCTTCCCGTGGAGCAAGCTCTGATCACCGGTGTCGCCCACGACCGCAGCGAAGCGAAGATCACCGTCGTCGGGGTTCCCGACGAGCCCGGTGAAGCGGCGCGCATCTTCGAAGCCGTGGCGGCGGCGGAGAGCAACATCGATATGATCGTGCAGAACGTGTCGACCCTGGCCGTCACCGACGGCACGAGCGGCCGGACCACCGACATCTCGTTCACCCTGCCCAAAGACGACGGTCCGAACGCGATGGCTGCATTGAGCAAGGTCAAGGAGAAGGTCGGCTTCCGGGACCTCCTCTACGACGACCACATCGGCAAGGTGTCCCTGGTCGGAGCCGGGCATGCGCTCGCACCCCGGTGTCGCGGCGAAGTTCTTCGCCGCGCTCGCCCAGGCCGGCGTGAACATCGAGATGATCTCCACGTCGGAGATCCGGGTCTCCGTCATCTGCCGTGATACCGACCTCGATGTCGCCGTACGGGCGATCCACGACGCATTCGACCTGGGCGGAGCGACCGAAGCGGTCGTCTACGCCGGCACCGGGAGGTAGCGCTGCCGTGACCTCGCAGGGCGGCCGTCCCACGCTGGCGGTGGTCGGCGCCACCGGAGCGGTCGGCACGGTCATGTGCGAACTGCTCTCCTCGCGCGCGAACGTGTGGGGCGAGATCCGCCTGGTCGCGTCGCACCGCTCGGCCGGCCGAGCTGATCGCGGTCCGGGGCGAGCAGCTCACCGTGCGGGCGCTCGGAGCCGACTGTCTTCGACGGCGTCGATGTGGCGATGTTCGACGTACCCGACGACGTGGCCGCGGAGTGGGCGCCGGTCGCCGCCGCGCGCGGGCGCGGTCGTGGTGGACAACTCGGGCGCGTTCCGGATGGACCCCGACGTACCGCTGGTCGTACCCGAGATCAACGCCGACCAGGTCCGGCTCGTCCACGTGGGCATCATCGCCAACCCGAACTGCACGACCCTGTCGATGATCGTGGCGGTCGGCGCGCTGCACCGCGAGTACGGCCTGCGCGAGCTGGTCGTCTCGTCCTACCAGGCCGCCTCCGGGGCCGGACAGTCCGGTGTGGACACCCTGCTCGCCCAGGTGGCCATGGCGGCCGGCCGACCGTACCCTGGGCTCGCGGGCCGGCAACCTGCGCCGCGCCGTCGGTGACGACCTCGGCCCGTTCCCGGCTCCGCTGGCGCTCAACGTGATCCCCTGGGCCGGGTCCCTGCGCGACGCCGGCTGGTCCAGCGAGGAGCTGAAGATCCGCAACGAGTCCCGGAAGATCCTCGGGCTGCCCGACCTCAAGGTGTCGGCGACCTGCGTGCGGGTGCCGGTGGTCACCGGCCACTCGGTCGCCGTGCACGCCGTGTTCCGGTCCGAAGTGGACACTGAGCACGCCCGCGATGTGCTGGACAAGGCGCCGGGCGTGATCGTGGTCGACGACCCGGCCGCCGGGGAGTTCCCGATGCCGGCCGACGCGGTCGGCACCGACCCGACCTGGGTCGGCCGCATCCGCCGTTCGCTGGACGACCCGCGCGCGCTCGACTTCTTCGTCACCGGCGACAACCTCCGCAAGGGCGCCGCCCTCAACACCGCCCAGATCGCCGAACTCGTCGCCCGCCAGCTGCCCTGAGGCTCAGCGCCAGTTGCCGCGCGAATCGTGAGTGATCGCCTACCCAAAGATCGCCCCGGTCCCGGTGGAAGCGGTCGGGTGCGGCAGGCCTGTGGACAAGTCTGTGCGATCGTCGCCGAGGAGGGTGGCGGGGAACACTGTTGACAGGGGTCGAAATGATAGTCACTAGCATTGGATGTGCTCTCGAAGGTGGTGGCTGTCATGGCGGAGCTCGGAACGCGGCGGTGGTGGGCGTTGGGTGCGCTCGCGATCTGCCTGCTCACGCTAGGGCTGGACGGGACGATCCTCAACGTCGCGCTGCCGACGCTGGCGACCGAGCTGGGCGCCGGCACCGACGGCCTGCAGTGGATCGTGGACGCGTACATCCTGGTCTTCGCCGGGCTGCTGCATCCCGCTGGGCGCTCTGGGCGACCGGGTGGGCCGGAAGCGGATGCTGCTGATCGGGCTGCGTCGCGTTCCTGGTGGCTCGTCGGTGGCCGCGGCTACGTCACCGGCTACCGGCGCGCTGATCGCCGCCCGGGCGCTGATGGGGTTCGGCTCGGCGATCATGACCCCGGTCGCCACGGCCGTGATCCTCCGGTGCTGTTCCGGGCCGGCGAACGGGCCCGGGCTATCGCGGTCTTGGCCGCCGCCATGGGCATCGGCGTACCGCTCGGCCCGATCGTCGGCGGCTACCTGCTCGACCACTTCTGGTGGGGCTCGATCTTCCTGGTCAATGTGCCCGTGGCGCCCTGATCGGCCTGGTCGCCGTGGCTGTTCCTGCTGCCGGAGTCGCGCGACCCCCGCTCGCGCCCGGTCGACGTGCTCGGCGGCGCGCTGTCCACGGCCGGCCTGATCGGCCTGGTGTACGGCGTCATCGCGGCGCCCGCGCCGCGGCTGGGGCGACGGGCTGGTGGTGCTCACCGTCGGCGCCGGCGTGGCTGCTGCTGGCCGCGTTCGTCGTGCTGGGAGCGGCGCCACCCGTACCCCATGATCGACCTGAGCCTGTTCGGTCGCCCGCGCTTCCTGTGGGGCACCTGGCCGCGACGATCGCCGGCTTCGCGCTGTTCGGCCTGCTGTTCACGCTGCCGCAGTACCTGCAGGCCGTGCAGGGCCGGGACGCGCTTCAGTACCGGGCTGCGGCTGCTCCCGCTGATGGCCGGGCTGATGGTGGCCGCCGCCGGCTGCGGACCGCGATCTGGCCCGGCTCGGCACGAAGATCCCTGTGACGGCCGGCCTGGCGATCATCGCGGTCGGGCTGCGGCCTGGGCGCCCCGACCGACCTGACCGACGGCGTACGGCTGGCGGCGACGCTGGCTCGCGATCGTCGGGTTCGGGTCGGGCTGGCGCTGGCGCCGGCCATGGACGCGGTGCTGGGGGAGCTGCCGGTCGAGCAGGCCGGCTCCGGGACGGCGTTGACATGACCCTGCGCCAGGTCGGCGGCGGCGCTGGGCATCGCCCTGCTCGGCAGCCTGCTGGCCAGTGTCTACTCTGGACGGCTCGACGTCACCGGGCTGCCCGGGCCGGCGGCGCAGGCGGCGCGAAGGACTCGGTCTCCGGGGCGCGATGGCCGTCGCCGGCCAGCTTGCACAGCAGGCCCTGGCGGCCAGCGCCAGCGCGGCGTACCTGCACGGCATGAGCTTGTGCTCGCGGTCTGCGCCGCGATCGCCGTCTGGTCGGCGCTGGCGCTGGCCGTGGCGGTCCTCCTGCCCGCCGGATCGCGCCGACACCTGAGCCAGAATCGGGTCATGAACTCTCCCGGGTTGCGTGAGCGCAAGAAGCAGAAGACGCGGTGGGCGATCCAGGAGCATGCGCTGCGCCTGTTCGCCGAGCAGGGCTACGAGCCACCACGGTCGACCAGATCGCCGCCGCCGCCGAGATCTCGCCGAGCACGTTCTTCCGGTACTTCCCGACCAAGGAGGACCTGGTCATCCAGGACCAGTACGACGACCTCCTCGCGGCCGCGCTGCTGGCGGCGCCGGCTGAGCTCAGCCCGCTCGGCGCGCTCCGTGCGGCGGTGCGGGAGGCCTTCAGCGCCATGCCGCCGGCGGAAGAGGCCCGGCTGCGCGAACGGTCGAAGCTGGTCTTCGCCGTGCCGGCGCTGCGGGCGCGCAGCTTCGAGAACGTGCTCGGCACCCTCGACCGGCTGCGGGAGGCCATCGCCGCCCGCACCGGGCGGTCGGCCGACGAGTCGAGTCCGGGCGCTGGCCGGCGCGGTGGTCGGAGCCATGCTCGGCACGTCGAGCTCTGGTCGCCGATCGCACGGGCGGGGCCTGGGTGACGGTCGACCAGGTGCTGTCCCAGCTGGAGCCGGCCTGCGCTGTAAGCCGAGGCCGGCTTGCCGCTGTGCCGAGCCGGCTTGCCGCTGTGAGCCGAGGCCGGCTTGCCGCTGTGGCCGAGGCCGGCCCGCCGGCAGAAAGGTCGCCCGGTCAGGCCAAGGGTGACGACAAGGTGCCCGTGCATTCGAGGGGGTCAGGCGGCGATGCGCGCCGTGTCCCGGCCGGCCCGCTTTGCCTCGTACAGCGCCCGGTCGGCGCGGAGCAGGGTCTCGCGGCCGGTCTCGCCGACGGTGTGGATGGCGGCCCCGACGCTGACGGTGTGTCCGACCGCGCGGGCCGCGTCGAGCAGGCGGCGGGCGATCGAGCGGGTCTCGGCGACGCCCTTACGTCCATCACGACGGCGAACTCGTCGCCGCCGATGCGGTAGAGCTGGTCGTCGCCGCGTAGCGCCGAGCGGAGTGCATGACCAGGGCGAGCAGGGCCTGGTCGCCGGCCTGATGGCCGTACCGTCGTTGATCGCTTGAAGTCGTCCACGTCGAAGGCGATCACCGCGGTGCGGCCGGGCGAGCTGGGTCGAGCCGCTCCTCGAACGGGCGCAGGTGGCGCAATACGTGGAAGAGGTTGCTGTTCTTGGCTCAGTTGCGTTGCTG
>CAWDLX010000011.1:0-53262 GCA_963803345.1 uncultured Actinomycetota bacterium | reverse complement strand
AGCTGCTGTTGTGTCCACTTGCCAACGGCGCGAGACACGTCATTGCCCTTAGCTACGTTGCGTAGCCGACGAGTGCGGGGCCGACGCACCGGATCGCTGCTAGATGAGTGCGTTGCTGCTCGGACGGCCATCGTGACTCCCTGTCGGGCCGCAGAATGAGGGCGGCAGCTGGGGTAGTCGGCGGTCCTGAACGGGGCAGCTGCATGCCCTCGACGCCGTAGTGGCGTTAGACTCGCCGGCCATGGGACTCCTCACCTTCAGCCTCAACCTCACCCTGGACGGTTGCGTCGACCACCAGGAGGGGATCGCCGACGACGAGACGCACGCCTTCTTCACCCGTCTCATGGACGAGGGCGGGGCGATGCTGTGGGGTCGCGTCACCTACGAGATGATGGAGAGCTACTGGCCGGCCGTCGCCCGCGGCGACGAGGAGGCGCCGCCGGCCATGCGCGAGTGGGCGGTCAAGCTGGAGGCCAAGCCCAAGTACGTGGTGTCGTCGACGCGCAAGGACTTCCCGTGGACCAACAGCCACCACATCGCCGGCGATCTGCGCGAGGGCGTGCAGAAGCTCAAGGACGCGACCCCGGCCGGGGTGCTCCTCGGAAGCGGCAAGCTCGCGACCGAGCTCGACCGGCTGGACCTGATCGACGAGTACAAGCTGCTCGTCCATCCCAGGATCGCCGGCCACGGCCCGACGCTGTACCAGGGCGGGCTGCCCGGCACGCGCCAGCTCGAGCTGCTCTCGGCGAAGCCGCTCCGCAACGGCGCGGTGGCCATGCACTACCGCCGCGCGCGCTGAATCACAGGAGTCCATCGCCGCCAGCTCACCGGCAGCGCGGCGTCCTCCTCGCGCTCGCCGCGCAGCGCCGAACGACTCCTCGAAGGCGAGGACGTCCTCGAAGAGCCGGTCGAGGGCTCCGTGGATGTCGCCAGCGGCGCAGAGGATCATGGCTCGTCCACCATGCCCGCTGTCGGCGGGCAGTCCAAGCGGGCGAGCGTCGAACCGTTGCAGATCGTGCAAGGGTTGGTCGCGTCGCGTCGGGCGACTCTGAGCTCAGAATCCGTCCGACGGAGACCAGTCGGCCTGCACCCCACTGACCGCGCCGGGCTACGACCGGCTTACTGCCGACGCGGTTGGGCGGTTTCAGGCCGACGAGGAGGCGACGGACGTGAAGCGACGGACGTTTCTCGCCGCGGCGGGTGCGGCCGTGATGGCGTCACGGGTTGACGGTTTCGTCGGTCCGGCGAGGCCGCGTCCCATCAGCGATGTCGTGGCCGCCATGAGCCAGGCGTTGCTACCCACCAGCGACCTGGTTCCACGGGAGCCGCTGAGTGTTGTGGCGTTGACGGAGAACGTACGCCGAGCATGGATGCTCCGTCAGCAGACACGGTACGAGCCACTCGGTAGGCTCCTACCCTCGTTGATCGACGAATCCAACCGCGCGGTCGACGAATCAGAGGACCGGCAGCAGCGGCTTCGCCTCTGCGTGCATACCTACAACCTCGCGTCGGCCCTCCTGAAGCGGGCGGGCGAGCCGCACCTCGCATTGGTCGCCACCGACCGAGCCATGCACGCGGCCCGGCAACTCGCCCGGTCCTGCTCACGGGCGCGGTGGTCATGGACCAGATCTTCAATGGCCCGCCGCCATTACCCGACCCGACGAAACGGTCCGGACCGGGGAGATAGGCACTCAGATGGTCAATCAAGGACAAAACGAAGGCCATCTCCATCGATGGGAAATGGCCTCTGACCTGGGTGGGCGATACTGGGATCGAACCAGTGACCTCTTCGGTGTGAACCCTGATTCGATGGGCCGTTCGGCTCCCGAGCGGCCGTCGTTGGGCCTCTTACGTTTCGTGCCGTCCATGCTTGTCGTCCAGGAGCACTTGGCGATGGCCCGCGCGCTGACTTTCTGCTGACTGCCCTCGTGGGGTGACCCAGTCAGGGATTGCCCGAGCACGCCTATCGTCCGCGCTTCCTGTTGCCTGGCGATGTTCGTCGATCCCTCATCACGCCTGGGTGGTCAGCTGGCATCATAGTCTCGGGGGCGATCTTGCCCGGGCTATTGACGGCCGCGTGATGATCACAACTGGCGTGATCATGGCCGGTTCGGGTCGATGCCGCCGTATCGGTGCACGCTGATCTGGCCGCACTGTCAAGCCGCGTCGAGTCACGACATCAGCGCGGCGAGGCCTATGCGCAAGCCGTCGACAGCGGCCCCCTTTGCCGGGAGTATCCGCGTACGCGCGATCGAGCCAGAAGAGCTGGCTGAGGTTGCCGGCTCAATAGTTCTCGGCTACCCAGAGTGACCCGAAATATGCCCGGTTCGGGGGACCAACAGCCGATGTGTGTCCGGACGGCGTCGGGCAGACTACTTGCATTCCCTCCCATGAGGATGGAGCAAGTACCCGATGGGTTCCGCCTTCGTAAGTTACAGCCATGAGGACGCCGAGTTCGTCGGCCGTTTGGCGCAGCAGTTGCGCAGTCACGGGATAGAGGTCTGGAGCGACCACAGTCTGGCCCCCGGCGAGGCGTTTCCCAGGCGAATCGAGCGCGAGATCGCGGAGTGTGCCGTCTTCGTGCCGGTGATGTCGGCCGACTCGGAGATGTCTGAGTGGGTCAGCCGCGAGGCGACCCTGGCAGCGAGGTACCGACGCGTGGTCATGCCCATCGGTCTCAACAGCGAGATCTTCGCGCGCTATAGGAACCTCCTCTGCGAGATGACGTCACACGCGGGGAAGGTTTCGGACCACTACCGCAAGACGCTTTTCGAGGCGTGCCATCCCTCGGTAAGGTTCGAGCCGGCATCGGTACTTAAGGGCCATGGTAGAGCCGTCCGATCTATCGCGTTTTCGGTTGACGGAGGGCTCCTCGCTACGGCGGACGACCATATGGTGCGCCTTTGGGACGGGCTGTCTCTGGCGGGGCTGCGCACCCTCTCCGGTGGTCTGGAGCCGACCTGGCCTCTGGCGTTCACGATCGATGGCCGCGTAGCCACAGCGGCGAGAGGTCAATCCGGTGTCCATTTGTGGAATCCGTCGACTGGTGCGCTATCACGATCCCTGGGTCGACATGAGCGGGTCCGGGCGATCTCCTTCTCGGGCAACGGCTCCTGGCTTGGGACCGGTGGCGATGACCAATCGGCTCGGATCTGGAGCACGGTCGACGGACGCCAATTGGCCCGGCTCGCGGCGACCAGAATGGTACCGGCCTGGCCGGTCTCGTTCTCACCGGACAGCAAGTACTTCGCCGTCGCCAACTTCGGTAGTCATTCGGTCAGCGTCTGGACCACGGCATCGTGGCGACTGGCTATCCGGGCCGACCTGCGGAGCAGCCGGGCGACGGCTTTGTGCTGGAACCCGGAGGCGACGATCATGATTAGCGGTGGAGCGGGTGGCGACGTCCCGTTGATAGCGTAGACGGTGAGGTCCTACGCCAGCTCGACCTGCACGCCGGACCTGTTCACGCCGTCGCTTGCTCACCGGATGGCAAGGTGTTCGCGACGGCCGGGGCGGACGGCATGGTCAGGATCGTCGGGCTCATCACCGGCGAGGAGGTCCAAAGCCTCGCAGGTCATGGTGGACCGGTCTACGCAGTGGCTTTCACCCCCGACGGCTCAACCATCGTCGCCGCCGGTGCCGACAAGGTGATCAAGGTGTGGAGGCGGCGCACGTAGGCGCCTCGACCGTTCTCAGTACGGAAGCGTGGCGTTGCCCCGGATCGCCTCCGAGTCGAGGCGATTGCCCACTGTCGCCTCGACGAGCGCGGAGATGTAGCGAGGTTTCGTCAGGCTACTGGGGATCGACAGGCTGAGGATCGAGGCGACCTGCTTGAGTTGCGGTTCCTTGGTAAGCGTCTGTAGGAGCTCCGTGGCGGACTCGCGGCTATCGATGGTGCGGAGGGCCTCAGCGACCTGGGTCACCTCGGGCGTTGGCGGGCCACTCTCCTTCCGCGTGCGCGTTGTCCGTGGCGTCGGCACCAGCGGCTGGTTGGACCCGGCCGGAATGACCGTCAGCCTGGCCGCTCCAGATTCAAGGTCATTAAGTTGATCTTCTGGCAGCGTCTCCAGGAACTCGGCCACCCTGCTGAGGACCGCGAGGACCTGCTTGCGCGGGTCAGTCATGCCACTGCCGCCCTTCTCAGGCCAGGAAGTCTGGTCAGAAACTCGTCAGTTACCGCAAAGAGGTCATCCCGCGCCGCGTTGTTCCTTGTCGAGCTCATTACGGGAAAGCCTCCCGTCGGATTGGTTCCGCCGAAGTGCTTTTGCTCACCCGTACCTTCGCATCGAAGATCGCCTTGGCTCCGGTCGGCGATGGTGGAAGAGATTAGCAACTCGATCGATAAAGTATTGGTGATCACTCATCGGACGGCCCATACCGTTGAACTTTACCATCATGAACAGCACTCCAAGGAGATGCGGGGCAATGAACTCTCGCTCTGGAATAAGTCCGTGCTTGGCGAGTTGGGCATTGTAGTCGGTTCGCAATTCCTCCAATGCCTCCAGGAGCGACTCAATCCCGACGGTCGAAAGGTAGTCTGGCCGCGTCGGGATCACGAGATGGTCGCTTGCCACGATGGCACTCTGGGTCAACAGCCCGAGACTGGGCGGGCAATCCATCAACACGAAGTCGTAGTCCGCAATCGGATCGTCGCGAATAGCATCGCGCAGCGCTCCTCGCCGATGAAGAACTTCAACATCGGCGTCAACGTTCCTCCGGCCTCCCCGAGCCGTAAACATGCCGAGCTCTAGATTAATCAGCTGTAGGTCGCTGGGGATCAGGTGTACGAAGCCCTTGTGCCCTTCGATCTGCTGGTTCAAGCTGCTGGGCACTGCATAGAACTTCGCAAGATTCACAGTGGCCTTGCCGTGGAAGAATCCGTCTAGCCAACTCTTGATAGTCCGGCCGCCCCTGATGTTTTGCTTGTAGTGATCAGGAGTGAAGAAACTGAACGTCAGGCTGCACTGAGGATCAAGGTCGATGAGCATGACCCGGTAGCCGCGGCTGGCAAGGTCGACTCCGAGGTTGGCGGTGAGAGTGGTCCTTCCCACGCCGCCCTTTAGGTTGATCACCGAGACAGCCCGCATCGCGCCTCCTGTCGACCGCATGCTTGCGATGCATGAAGCCTAAACTCCCGGCGTGTCGCCGCGGGTCAGCGTATCGGTCATGATATGCGTCCTTCGCGAACCATGGGCCAGCGCAGATGTCGGCCTTGCGCACTGTCAGCTGGTGTGCGGTGGCCGGGTTCGATCGGGACATGCGGACACGGAGCGACCGAGCAGAATGCCGGCAGCCGAGTCGCCTCGGGTTCGTAGTCGGTGCAGCCCATGATGACGATGTAGTCGGAGGTGGTGTGCAGGGTGGCCTCGACAACGTAATCGAGCAGGGCGTGGTCGTCGGGCGGAGGGTGATCGAGTACATCGACGGTGACGGCAACGAAGACGTTGGCCGGGTTCCGGTCGCGATGGCGTCTTGGGCGGCGGCGAGCTGGTCTCCGAAGGGCCTGCTCGGTCTAGGCATCCGCGAGGTTCGTGTTTGATCCCTCGCTAAGGAGGTGGAGCTGGTAGTAATCGGCGAGGAGTCGGAGCTCGTGGGGCACGTGGTCATCCTGCCTGGTCGTGGTGCTTGCCGTCTGGCGCGACAATGTTTGTCTTGAGCCGCTTCGTTGAAGATGTACGACAGGCCTGGCGGCATGGACGGCTAGGAGAGACCTACCGGCCCGATGGTGTACGTCGTGCTTGCCCGGGTTGGGCGGATCACACGTATGGGGTCTTTCTACCGAAACATCGAGTGGGCAATCCCGGCGGCTACACCGCGTACTTCCGTCAGCATGCCGACGGCACGTACAGCCTGCTTGCCCGACGAGATCAGCGGAGGCTCAGACCGGGCATGGCCGACGACCTGGCGCCGCGTCACCGCTGGTCATGGGCCCGTCGGTGTTTCGCGCGTGATGGCGAAGACGTGGTTGACGAGTTGGGGTCACCTGGCGAGGCTCGACCCTGGTCTTCACCACCCGGTTCGGGACACCGATCGAGCCGCGCAACTTCAACCGCTCCTACGACGCCCGGATCGTCAAAGCGGGCGTTCGCAAGATCACCGTGCATGACGCCCGCCGGACCTGCGGGACGCTCCTAGCTGATCTTGACGTCCACCCCCGCGTGGCCATGCAGATCCTCCGCCACGCCCAGTTCTCGATCACGATGGAGATCTACACGCAGGTCTCCTCGAAGGCCACCCGCGAAGCGCTCAACGCCTGGGGGAGAGTCTCGATGGCTGACGACTGCTGTATTCCGCTGCTGTACGGGCACAAGAATGGCCACCTCCATCGATGGAAAGTGGCCTCTGACCTGCGTGGGCGATACTGGGATCGAACCAGTGACCTCTTCGGTGTGAACGAAGCGCTCTCCCGCTGAGCTAATCGCCCGGGACCGGCTACCACCGTACCGGATCGTGCCGGGACCATGCATCCGGGTTGCCCGACGACCCCACCGAGGGCCGGGTCGTACCGGGGAGCGGCGGGACCGGGCGGAAGGGTGCTGCGAGGCGGCCAGGGTACGGTGCCCATCCATGGGACGACACCTGTCACTGGCTGCTGCGATTCTGGTCCTCCTCGCCGGCTGCACGGCGGGCACCACTGGCAGCAGTCCCACCGGGATCTCCCCTACGACGACGGCGACGGGATCGTCGCCGACCTCCGACACCTCGGCCTGTCCGGGTGGGTTGAAGGGCGGCGAACCCGGCGTCATCCGGATCACCTGCGACGGCCCGGCGGACATCACGATCAAGGCTGGCGAGGTGAGCCGCGACCTGCACGGCGGCAGTTGTCAGTCGGCTGGCGACGTTCTGGAGCGCCGCCGTCGGTGTGGTCATCGACGAGGCCGGGGTGACTGGCCGGTACGCCGGTCCACCGGTCGAGGTGGTCACCGTGAACAACACGAGTACGGCCGGCAAGGCCACTGTCCAGGCGGTCCTGGGCGGCAAGCACCACTTCGACCTCGGCAACGCCACGCTCACCCTCTCCCCGGATCAGAAGACGGCCCACATCGAGGGTACGAGCGACAAGCTGTCCGACGCGCCAGGCACCACGATCGTGGTCGATGTGACCTGCTGAGCAGCGGACGCGGTGCTCGCACGTGGCGAGCACCGCGTCCACCGGTCCACTGTCCGGCTCAGAAGCCGTTGAGTCCGAAGTGGATGGTCCGGTTGAGTGACCCCGTCGGATCGTCGCCCGACAGCTCCCACATCATCGCGCCGCCCAGGCCCTGGGCTCTGATGTAGAGCGCCTTCTGCAGGACGACGACCGGATCGTCGTACGTCCAGAGCGTCGTACCGTCGAACAGCCAGGCGAACCCGGCCCGCAGATCACGATGAACGGTGAACCCCTGGCTGGGCAGGGTCTTGAGCACCTTGTAGTCCTCGTTCCCTGGTCCCCAGGTACCGGCGGCCGGTCCGCTGGCCGGTTGGAACAGACCGTCGCCACCACCGGTCACCCCGGTCCAGCCCTGCCCGTAGGCCGGAATACCGATGACCAGCTGGTCCCGCCGGGCACCCGCCGTGAGCCAGGCTTTCACGCTCGAGTCGATGCTGAAGTCGGGTGTGGTCGGCGCGCCGGACGGTACCCGGATCGCCGACTGCTGGTTGGTGACGGTCTCCCAGGTGCCATGGTAGTCGTAGCCCTGCATGTTGCCGTAGTCCAGCGAGGCGAAGATCTTCCGCCCGTCGAAGCCAGCGGCGATCTTGACCGGGTCGGCCGGCAGGAACGCGCTGAGCTGGTAGTGCTGGTGTGTCTGCTTCCCGTACGCGTCGAGCTGGGTCCGGAACTCCTTGAGCAGGAGCACGAGATTGGCCTTGTCCTCGGGCCGCACGATGTTGCCGGTGTTGCCCTCACTGCCCGGCCACTCCCAGTCCACGTCGATACCGTCGAACAGGCCGGCCGCCGAGCCGGGACCGCCCGCGTCGCCCGCACCCAGTGACGGCAGGTTGCCCTTGATGAACCTGTCCACACAGGACGATACGAAGGCCGCCCTCGACTGTGGGGTGAGCGCCGCGTCGGAGAAGTACTTGGACCACGTCCAGCCACCGAGTGACAGATTCACCTTGAGGTTGGGGTACTTGGCCTTGAGCTTGAGCAGCTGGCCGAAGTTGCCGTTGAGCGCCTCGCCCCATTGGTCGGCGACGCCGTCGACGCTCTCCTCGGCGGGTACCGGGCGCTGATAGTCGGCCCACACGTCGCCGGACTGGCACGTGACGTCGCTGCCCTCCGGCGCCACGTTGACGAAGGCGTAGTCGAGATCGGTGAGCCGGGACGCTGTCCCCGACGTGTCCACGTTCTTCGCCGAGAACCCACGCCCGTAGATACCCCATTGGATGAAGTAGCCGACCTGGCGCGGTGTCGAGCGATGGGTGAGAGCGGCGGTGGCGCCACCGTAGGCGGCACCGCTCCAGACGGCGGCCACGCTGACCGCGATGAGTCCCGCTAGTGCGGCCGCGAACCAACGTCGGCCGTGTACGCGCATCGGTACCTCCGGAATGCTGGCTCGATTAGGAAACTTTCCTAATCGAGCAAGCTAGACCTCTCGACGGCACCGGTCAACACCACCTCCGGCTCAAGATCTGTTTGTCCCGCTGAAGAGTGCAGGTGACTGCACATGTGAGCGGGCAAATCGGATCTTCGCCAGGGGACCGCTCGCGGAGATCGCGATGTGAGCGTCACGGGCGCCCGCCGCGGGCGTCGCTGACGCCGAATCGGCGATCTTAATGCCGCGAGCGGAGGCTGTGCCCCAGCGCGACGGCCGAGGGGTCAGGCTCGGGGGTTCTCCCGGACGGGCCGGACCGATCCGGGCGCATCGCAGCAGTCGACGTACCGGGTCACGAAACTGCCGTGGTATCCGAAGATCGGACCGGTGAGTCGGTTGGTTACCCGTACCTCGACGCGGAACCGGCCGGCGGACTCGTCGTACCACTCGCACAGGTCGGCGTCGCCGGACAGCTTGCGGGGGAACCGGATGTCCAGGCCACCGACACGCAGGCGCTGGCCCCGCGACCGGATCCGTAGCGCTCCGGCACTGTCCACGGACAGGTCGAGATCGACCGCCACATGCTGGTGGGTACCGAGGAAGTCGACGATCCGATGCCGGGTCGGACTGTAGACCATGGTGGCATCGAAGCGGCGGCGACGGCCGGTCCCGAGGTCGAAGGTGCGCACGAATGTCAGCGTCTCCCGGCCGAAGCCGTCCCGGTAGGCGTAGTTCTCGATGGTGAACGGCACGTTGGTACCGGCCTCCGGGAAGAGGACATTGCGTGTGGTACCCAGACGCAGGAACGGGACCGTGTAGCGGGGGCCGCGCCAGACGCGGTCCATGACCCCGGTGCCGACGCAGGCCCGACCGTCTTCGCTGGTGAAGCCGAACCGCTCGCGCAGGCGCGGATGCAGCCGGTCGAAGTCGGCCCCGAGGGCGCGGGCGAACAGCGAGCTGGTGAGGGCGACGGTCATGGTATCTCCACTGTGTCCATAATGGATGGTTGAGTGGTGGGCCGGCGGGGGCGGCGACGGCAGCGGCGGGCCGCCGGCGTGGTCGGCCCCGGCGGCAGCAGCCCCGCGGCCAACCCGACCATCGCCGCGAGCGGGACCGGGCCGATCAGCATGACGGCGGTGACCACGAGTACCCGCACCGCGAGGTCGGCCAACGCGTGCCGCCGCGACGCCTCGGGGCTGATGCCACGCTCCAGCCACAGTCGCAGGCGATCGAAGGACCAGGCGGTGGCCCAACTCATCAGTGGCCGGACGACCAGGTCGGCCCAGGCGCCCCAGGCCGGCCGGTAGTCGTATCCGGTGATGAAGCGGACACCGCCGCGGTCCGGCACGTAGCGCCAGTAGCCGGCGCCCGCGCCGAGTGGCGACAGCGGCGTGTCCGGAGCGAAGCGCAGTGCGGATATCCACGTGCCGTCGGGATGGTGGCGTTCGCCCACGCAGACGCCCCGGCCGTGCAGCCATACCCCCGGCAGGACGCGGACCGAATACCGGAACCGGCGCGGGGCGTCGTCACCGGTGATCCGGGTGAACCGCAGGTCCCATCGCTGGTGCTGGTCGGGGGCCTGCGTGCGCTGCCAGATCTCGTCCAGGTCGGTCCGGATGGAGATCTCGACGTACAGCGCGCGCATCCCCCACCCCCGGCTGTTTGAGCGATCGCTCAATCAGGAGCGTAGCCTCTTTTGAGCGACCGCTCAAGTGGGGTCCCGTCTGAGAGAATCCTCAGAGAACACCCAAAGTGTCGGCCCGCCGACAGATCGAGCTAGCCGTTCGCAGTAGGGGCAGTGATCGGCGGATCCACCGTCTACGCTCACGCGCGTGACCTCACCGGAGCTGGTCGACGTCTCGATGACGAGCTTGGATATGTTCCTGGCCCGGACCGTCGAGGACGCCGCGTTCGCGGCTGAGGTTGCCCGTCGTGCGAAGCTCTCGCCCGACGCCGCGGTCGACCTCCTTCATGACCTCGCATCCGAGGCCCGCCTCGGATGCCGTCTGCTCGCAGACCTTCGGCTCCGGCGCCCGGACCGCGTCCTCGAGGTGGGTGCTGGTGCCGGCGTCCTGGCTGCCTTCCTGCACCAGCAGGGCGTACACCTGTGCGCGATCGAGCCACTGGTCGCCGGATTCGAGACGTTCATGCCCGTGCGTGCGTTGCTGGCCGAGATGGACACCCTTCCGGTGATCGAGCCGCTCGCCGCCGAGCAGCTCTCCCCCGACAAGCATGGCCGGTTCGACGTGGTCCTGTCGGTCAACGTGCTCGAGCACATGCGGCCGTTGGATCGCAATCTCGACGCCATGGTCGGTGTGTTGGCCCCCGGCGGGCGGATGCTCCACACGTGTCCGAACTACCGGATTCCGTATGAGCCCCACTACCGCATCGGGCTGGTGCCTGGCCGCCCGCACTGGACGAGGCACCTGGCCCGGCGGGCGGCCGGACAACCGTTGTGGGAATCGCTCAACTGGATCACCGCCGGAGATGTGCGCCGGCTGGCCGACCGGCATGGTTTGCGGGTCGATTTCCGCCCGGGTGAGCTGGCCCGCGCGCTGGACCGGTTGCGCCACGATCGGGCGTTCGCCCGGCGGCAGCGGGGACCGCTGGTGGGTGCGTTGCGGCTGGCCGACCGCGTCGGGCTGGCCCGACCGCTCGGCTGGATATCGGCCGCATGGATGACCCCGATGACATTTACGATCAGCCGGCCGGGTCAGTCCACTCCGGCCATCCGCGACGTGGCGATGTCAGTCGGCGCCGAGTAGCACGTGGTCCGGCCGGATCGGGATGGCCCGGTGCCGTACCCCGGTCGCGTGCCAGACCGCGTTGGCCACCGCGGCCGCCACACCGACGATGCTGATCTCGCCGATACCCTTGATTCCCAACGGGTTCAGCTCGTCGTCGACCTCCTCGACAAACACCACGTCGAGGATACCGATGTCGGCGTTGGCCGCCACGTGGTAGTTGGCCAGGTCGTGGTTGAGGAAATCGCCCGAGGCGATGTCCATGATGGACTCCTCGTGCAGGGCGGCCGAGACCCCCATCGTCATCCCGCCGATGAGCTGGGACCGGGCGGTCAACGGGTTGACGATCCGGCCGGCCGCGACCGCGGCGACCATCCGGGGCACCCGGATCTCACCGGAGTCGACGTCGACGGCCACCTCGACGAAGTGGGCGCCGTAGGCGTGGCGGGCGAACTCGGGGCGCCCCGCCACCAGCGGCGACGTATCGGTACGACCGGTCAGACCCTCCGGCGGGATGTCAGCGCCGGCGGAGAGCAGATCGATCAGCTCGCGGCAGGCCTCGACCACGGCCCAGCTCCACGACGCGGTACCCATGGAGCCGCCGGCCAGCATGGCTTGCCCGTAGTCGCTGTTGCCGATGAGCACCCGCACGTCATCGAGCTCCACGCCAAGGGCGTCGGCCGCCACCTGGCTCAGTACCGTGCGGGCGCCGGTCCCGATGTCGGCCGCCGTCACCCGTACCGTGAATCCACCGTCGGGCTCGGCGGTGACCGACGCCCGAGTCGGTGCGGTTCGGGCCGGGTAGGTGGCTGACGCTGTCCCCGTGCCGACCAGCCAGCGACCATCGCGGCGCACGCCGGGGCGGGGATCGCGGTCGGCCCAGCCGAACCGGCGAGCGCCCTCGCGGAAGCAGGCGACCAGGCTCCGGCTGCTGAACGGGATCCCGCTCTCCGGCTCGACGGCGGGCTCGTTGCGCAGCCGCAGCTCGACCGGATCGAGACCGCAGGCATGAGCCAGCTCGTCCATGGCCGACTCGAGCGCGAACGAGCCGGGCGCCTCGCCAGGAGCCCGCATCCAACGCGGCGTGGGCACATCGAGGCGGACCACCTGGTGGCTCGTGCGCAGGGTCTCCGCGTCGTACATCGATCGCGAGATGAGCGCCGTCTGCTCGGTGAACTCGAGGATGGTCGAGGTCTGGGAGTACGCCAGGTGGTCCAGGGCGAGGATGCGCCCCGACGGGTCGGCGCCGAGGCGGACCCACTGGACGGTCGGGGTCCGGTAGCCCGTCAGGTGGTACATCTGAGCACGGGTCAGGACCACCCGCACCGGGCGGTCGACCATCCGCGCGCCCATGGCCGCGAGGACCGAGTGAGCGCGGATGGTGCCCTTGGCTCCGAAAGCGCCGCCGACATGCTCGGACAGGACCCGTACCGATCCCGGCTCCAGCTCAAACAGCGCGGCCAGCATCGCCATGGCCTGGAACGCGCCCTGGCTCGAATCGTGCACGATGAGTGAGCCACCGTCCCAGAACGCGGTCGCCCCGTGCGGCTCCATGGGGTTGTTGTGCTGGGCCGCCGTCCGGTACAGTTGATCAACCACAGTGGACGATCGGCCGAGCGCCTCGTGAACGTCACCCTTGACCGACTCCGACGGGAGATTCGGGTTGACGTGATCGGGGACGTAGAGCCCGGGGTGGCGCTCGGAGAAGGCGACGTCGTGGGACTCGGCGTCATAGGTCACCTGGAGTGTCCCGGCTGCCTCCCGGGCGTGCTCCAGGGTGGTCGCGATGACCAGAGCCACCACCTGCCCGCGATGGTGAACCCGGTCGTCCTGCAACAACAGCAGGG
Organism: uncultured Actinomycetota bacterium; assembly: GCA_963803345.1. Lineage (GTDB taxonomy): Bacteria > Actinomycetota > Actinomycetes > Mycobacteriales > Micromonosporaceae > CAWDLX01. The sequence goes on along the minus strand of CAWDLX010000011.1, from coordinate 40,155 downwards.
TCGGGTCACCGGTGTCACCGAGACGCTGGGCATTGCCGTGATGCAGCACGGCCAGCACACCCGGCTGGGCCAGGGTGGCGTCCACATCGATTTCCGTGACCCGGCCCCGGGCCACCGTCGACCCGACTGCCCAGCCGTAGGCCAGCTGATCGAGCGGGATGTCAGCGGCATAGCGGGCCCGGCCGGCCACCTTGTCCCGTCCTTCGAGGCGGGTCACTGACTGGCCGACACTCCGACGGATGTCCACAGTGGTCATGCCGGCACCAGCTCGGTGAGGATGGACACGATCAGGTGACGCAGCAGCCGCACCTTGTACCCGTTGTGCGGCAACGGCGTGGCGGCGGACAGTTCGGCATCGGCCGCCGCCGCGAACGTCGCCGGGGTAGCCGGAGCGCCGGTCAGCACCCGTTCCGCCGCGTGGGCCCGCCATGGCCGCGACGCGGCGCCCCCGAGCGCCATCCCCGCTCGCGTCATCGTGCCGTCGTGGACATCGACGACGGCGGCGATGGATCCGATGGCGAACGCGAAGGATGCCCGCTCGCGCACCTTCCGGTAGCGCGAGCGTTGGGTACCCGACGGCGCCGGCAGGGATACGCCGGTGATCAGCCCGCCCGGTGCCAGGGTCACCTCGAGGTCGGGCCGGTCGCCGACCGGGCGGTAGAGCTCATCGAGGGTGATGGTGCGGGGCCCGTCCGGCTCGCGCACGTGTACCCGCGCTCGGAGCGCGGCCAGCGCGACGGCCATGTCCGACGGGTGGGTGGCGACGCAGTGCTCCGACGCACCCAGCACGGCCAGGTTGTGGTGCTCCCCCGCCAGCGCCGCACAGCCCGACCCGGGGCGGCGCTTGTTGCACGGCTGGGTCACGTCGCTGAAGTACATGCACCGGGTCCGCTGCAGCAGGTTTCCGCCGACGGTGGCCACGTTGCGCAGTTGCCCGGACGCGCCGGCGAGGATGGCCTGGGCCAGCGCGGGGTACCGCGCACGGATGACCGGGTGAGCGGCCAGGTCGCTGTTACTGACCTGGGATCCTATGTGGACACCGCCGTCGGCGTCGGCGGTGATCTCGCGTAGCGGCAGACCGGACAGGTCGACCAGCAGGTCGGGCCGTTCGACGCCCAACTTCATCAGGTCGACCAGGTTGGTACCGCCGGCGAGGTACCGCGCGCCGGGGTGCCCGGCGACCAGGACGACCGCTGTCTCGACATCCGCGGCCCGTTGGTACTCGAACGTCTTCACCGGCCGCTCCCGACGTCGCGGATGGCGGCCACGATGTTCGCATAGGCACCGCAGCGGCACAGGTTGCCGCTCATCCGCTCACGGATCTCCGCGTCGTCCAGTGCGACGGTCGGTCTGCCCACGTCCTCGGTGACCGCGCTCGGCCAGCCGGCCGCGACTTCATCGAGCATCCCCACGGCCGAACAGATCTGCCCGGGGGTGCAGTACCCACACTGGTAGGCGTCGCGGGTGACGAACGCTGACTGGATTCCCGTCAGCTCTTCACCATCGGCGATGCCCTCGATGGTGGTGACGTTCCCTCCCGTGCAGGGTGGCCGCCAGGATCAGGCAGGAGTTCACCCGGCGACCGTCGAGCAGCACCGTACACGCGCCGCACTGTCCGTGGTCGCATCCCTTCTTGGTACCGGTAAGGTCGAGGCTCTCCCGCAGGAGGTCGAGCAGGGTCGTCCGGTTGTCCACCCGCATCGCGTGTGACTCTCCGTTGACCGTTAGGCTCAGGTCGGAGTGCACGGTGTCAGTCATGGTGGCCCTGACAATACGCCGGGCCGACCCGCGTCGTCGGACCAGTCCAGCCGAGCGGAACGGCCGGCCGCGGATCGTCCACATAGGCCGGCTATCGCGCGGCCCGGCGCTGGCCGCTGTTCAATCCCATGACTGGCGAAGGTAGCGGTATGGTTCAAGCTCCGTGGACCTGCGAGATCGGGACGGGACTCATGAACGTGCAGCACGGGATGCTCGTCGCACTGGGGTACTCCGGCGTCGGCGTAGCCCTGCTCATCTGCGGCTTCCTGCTCACCGACTGGCTGACCCCGGGCCGGCTCCGTCAGCAGATCTTCCTCGAACGCAACCGCAACGCGGCGGTGTTTCTCAGCTCGGCGGTGATCGGGATCGCCGCCGTGATCTTCACGTCGATCCTGACCACGCATGCGAGTGTGTGGAAGGGACTGGCGGCGGCCGCGGTGTACGGCGCGCTCGGGCTGCTGCTCATGGCGGTCGCCTTCCGGGTCGTCGATCTGCTTACGCCGGGCCAGCTGGGCGAGCTGATGGTCGATGCTCAGCCCCACCCGGCGGTGTGGGTCAGCGCCGCCGTCAATGTCGCCGTGGCCGCGATCGTCTCCGCGTCGATCGCCTGACGGGCGATCGCCTATGCCGGCGACGTGCGCTCCAGCTCGGACGGTTGACCGGGTACCGGAGCCGGTTCACGAGCGGCCGCGGGCCGGCGGCGCGGCTTGATCTCCCCGGCGACCTTGCCGTCCTTGGTGGTGGTCCGCACCCCACTGACGGCCCACCGGGCGAGCAGGTAGCGAACCATCCTGGCCGGCACCCCACCGTCGGGCTGGTCGACCCCACTGGCGGCGGCGATCTCGAGGTAGGTCAGCGGCTCACCGGCCGCGGCCAGAACCTCGCGTATCCGCGCGCCGTAGGATGTGCGGCGGCCCTGGTTGGCGGCCTCAGGTGGCACGTCGGCGGGGTCATCGTCGTCGGTGGCCTCGTCCTCGGCGGGCGGGGCGGGCGCCGGCACGGCGAGCCGCGCTCCCGCGGGCGGAGCGACCAGCGCGGCTCACAGCAGATCGGCCAACCGGTCCCCGCGGCGGCGGATGGCGGCCGCGCTGCCGAACTCGGCCGGCAGGTCCTGGTTGAGACGGAGATTGCTGAAGCGGAGCAGCTGCTCGTACTTGCGGGCCCAGGCGCCGTTGGCGACATCGTCGTTGAGGACCTTGGTCACCAGGGTCAGGTTGCCCAATGTGTGCAGCGCCCTGGCCCGGTCAGACCGTTCCCGCTCCCGACGCTGGTGGTCCGAGTCGGGGATCGGCCAGTCCTCGACCCGCCAACCCTGCGGCATGAGGTGCTCGACGGTGAGCTCGTCCACGACGTAGTCCGCCCGCTCGGTCCGGTCGGTCCGCAGCCGCTCTTCGGCCAGCATGAGCAACATCCGTACCGGTGCCTTGTTCTGTCCGGACACATAGATCCGACGGGTCGCCACGGCTTCGCGTACCTGCGCATCGGAGGGCCAGGCGGACCGGCCGGCGCGACTGGCCAGATGCTCACGGATGACCTGGACCGGCGTCACTCCCGGTTGGAGCAGCCGGAGCAGCGGCACCACGAGGTCCGCGTGGCCGCGGACGTTCCTGGCCGGAGAGCTCCCGGCGCAGCAGATAGGACTCGAGGACGGTCAGGGCCGGCCGCCGCTGCGTCGGCTCGAACTCGCCGAACAGTCGCAGCAGCACCGGAGTGAGCACAGTGGACTCGACGATCCGCAAGCGGTCGACGAACTCAGACTCGTACGGATCCAGCCCGGTACCGGTGTCGAGGCCGGTGAAGATGTCGCCGTACCGCGCGATCCGGGCCAGACCCGCCCGCAGGTTGCCCTCGTGCCGGGTCAGGTAGTCCCGGAAGATGCGGAACAGCTTGCCGATCGGGACGTTGTCCTCCGTCTCCATGATGAGAAACGCCCGCAGCATCCGGTCCAGCCGGGTGGACGATGTCGGCAGGGCGCCGTCGAACCAGTACCCGTCGTCGAACTCGGCCCAGTACTCCTCGTACATCTGCTCCGGCACCAGGCCCTGTCGGTCGCACTGGTAGAAGACGTGGTTGCGGATCAGCTCGGACGGTCGCAGCACCGCGCCACCGGAGTTCAGCCGCTCGTAGATGGCCTGCGGATCGTCCCGGTCGCTGAGGTCCATGACCACCACGTACACGCCGCGGCCGACCACATCGACCAGCCGGCGCAGCGCGTCGGCGCCGGACCGGCCGTACCCGGCGAGCGAGGCCACCCGCCCGACGAAGTACCGGTACGCCTGGACCGGCGGTTCGGCCAGCCCGGCCGCCGGCGTCGACGTGGTCATGGCCAGGCGGAACGCCTCCTGGTCGCCCAGCGACGACACGATTTTGAGTTCATGCCCGGGGCCGGCCGGCCGGTTGGCGATCAGCTCGCCGACCTGGTGGGCGATGTCGTCCAGGCCGCGCCCGGTGGCGACGTTGCGGACGGCGGCCAGCAACAGCTGCACGGTGGTCAGCCGTTGCTGGCCGTCGACCACCCGCCGGATCTTCGGCTCGCCGGCCCGCTCGTGGGCCCGTTGCAGCACGATCGCACCGAGGAAGTGGGCGGTGGCGTCGGCGGCACCGGCCGTGTCGATCAGGTCGTCCCACAGCCGTCCCCACTCGGTCGCGGTCCAGACATAGCGCCGCTGAAAGGGAGGCACCACGAAGCGGATCCGGTCGAGCAGCAGGTCCCGCAGGTCACACTTGTACGCGTCGTCCACGATCACATCCTTGGTCGTCGGTAAGGATCGCAGACAACACCGCCGCCCCCGGATCGCCCGGAGGGTCAGCAAGGATCGATGATCGGTCAGCGGGTGGGGTTCTGGTTCCAGACGTGGGCCGTCCGGGTGGTCATCTCGTCACCGTAGTACCCCGACGGAACCCCAGGCGACTGCCGAGAGCCTCGATCCACTGTAGACAGTCGCGACCCGGCGAACCCGCCCCCGACTGTTCTTTGATCATCGTCTTCCCCGATGATGTCGGCGATGACACGAGGAGACGAGCGGGATCGGCGGGTGCCGCCCCCGCGCGACGCACAGCCGGACGGCCCGGCGGTCGAAACCGTGCCCGATGACCTGGCCACCGCCGTCGCCCGGGCACAGGACGGTGACGAGAACGCCTTCCGGCACCTGTACCGGGCTGTGCAACCCCGGCTGCTCCGCTATCTGCGTGGACTGGTCGGCGAGGAGGCCGAGGACGTGGCGTCCGAGGCGTGGGCTCAGATCGCCCGTGATCTCACCTCGTTCAGCGGGGATGGAACGGCCTTTCGCGGATGGACAGCAACAATAGCCCGGAATCGGGCGCTCGATCATCTTCGTCGGCTGCGACGGCGACCGGTGCCAACCGACGACGGTCTGCAGCAGCTGGTCGGACGGGCCGGCTCGGACGACACCGAGGCCCGGGCGTTGGAACTGGTCTCGACCGACGATGCGGTGGCGCTGATCGGGAGCCTGCCTCCCGACCAGGCCGAGGCGGTACTTCTCCGGGTGGTCATGGGTCTGGACGCGGACACGGCGGGCCGCGTACTCGGCAAACGCGCCGGCGCGGTCCGGACCGCGTCGCACCGCGGCCTGCGCCGGCTGGCCGTCCTCGTCGACCAGCGTGCGGCCCTTGACGCCGCGTCGATCCGGCGGGACGGCTCCGATGCGTAACGGTGGCGCGCCGGGCGGCGCTGAACGGGATGAGATGAAACGGCCCAGACCTTTGATGGACGACTGGACGGCGGAACGGATCCTCACCGCTTCAGCCGCTGGCGGCTCGCCGCTCGAGCGGATCGTCCGCGCCGCGGGAATGGCCGGAGACCCCACCGCCGCGGTGCCGGGCGAGGACCTCGCAGTGGCGGCCTTCCGGTCGGCCAGGGCTGCCGCCGGATCACGCCTCGCGGCGGGCCGAGCCAGATCGGTCTGGACCCGCGCCCTCGTGGTGAAGGTGTCCGTACTCACCATGACCCTGGTCGCCGCGGGTGTGGCCGTGGCGGCCGGAGTCGGAGCGCTGCCGGGTCAGGTCCCGTACCGTCCGCGGCCGGTGGACTCAGTCACCTCGGCCGCGACGCCGCCGGCCACGGCCGGCGACCGCAACTCCGCGATCCCCGCGCTGCCCCACGGCACGACGCCGCCGGATGTGGCGGGTCTGTGCCGGGCATTCCAGGCGGAGGCGGTCGTCGACCGGGCGGCGGCCAGCCGCAACCCCAGATTCATCCAGCTTCTCGCGACCGCCGGAGGGCTGGACCGGGTGGACGGGTACTGCTCCGCCGTCCTGGACACACCGGCCGGCGGGCACGGCCAGGGTTCGCCGGTGACACCGCCGGGCCACCCCAGTTCCGGGCCGCATCCGACCGGCAAGCGGTCCGCCGCGCCCCGACCATGAGCGGACCGACCAGTCATCGGGGCGGGGCACCGGTCTTCCTCGACCGGTCCGGCCGCCGACGGCGCCTGCTCCGGGCCGCCGTCGTGACCGGCGGCGCGGCGATCAGTGCGGTCCTCGTCCTGCTCGTGCTGGCCATCGCGGGAGCGTCCCCGGTGGGCATTCCCGGCCTGCCGGACGCCCGTCGTACCCCGCCGGCATCCCGCCCGCCCGCCTCCTCCGCCCCGCCGGCCGCGGTCGGGCCGGCCGGCCAGGCGGGCGAGAGTGTGCCGCCCACCTCGGCGACTCCCACTACGGACCCGACCGCGACATCGGCCACCCCGACGCGGACGAGGCGGGGCAACACACCGACACAGACTCCGCCGCATCCGACCAAGTCGCGGTAACCGTGTCGCGGCACCGGCCGACCGGCCGACTCCGGGCGCACTGGGTCCTGCTCACCCTGGTCCTCGCCCTCCTGCTCGCCGAACTCGGACTCGCCGGCTTCGTCGAGCACGTCGGCGGTGAGACGGGTCCGGTGGCGGCCACCGGTCCACCGGGCCCGCGCGCGGTACTCGACGGTGGACCGGTCATGAGGATCGGGCCTGACGGCACGCCCGCCAGCCGGTCGATGCCGCCCGGCGCCATCGCGCTGACCTTCGATGACGGGCCGGATCCACAGTGGACACCGGCCGTACTGGACGTGCTGGCCCGTCATCACGCCCACGCCACGTTCTTCGTCGTCGGCTCCCGGGTCAACGAGTATCCCGACATCGCCCGCCGGATCGTCGCGAGCGGCAACGAGATCGGCGTGCACACCTTCACCCACCCCGACCTGGACTCGGTCGGACAGTGGCGGCTCCGGCTGGAGCTCACGCTCACCCAGAACGCGATCGCCGCGGCGACCGGACAGCTCGCGACGCTGATGCGACCGCCCTTCAGCGCGACTCCGGACGCGGTCACCACCGGCCAGTTCGCGGTGATGACCAAGGTCGCCGCGGCCGGCTACCTGATCGTGCTGACCGATCGGGACACGGAGGACTGGCGCCGCCCCGGAGTGGCCCCGATCGTCGCCGCGGCGACCCCACCGGCCGGGCAGGGCGCCGTGATCATGATGCACGATGCCGGCGGCGACCGGAGCGAGACGGTGGCCGCCCTGGACCAGCTGTTGACCGGCCTGTCCGGGCGCGGGTACCGGTTCACGACGGTATCCGCCGGCCTGGGCCTGGCGCCGAGCGCCACCGCCCCCACCGGTGTCCGGCTCCGCGGCGATGTCGTGCGGATCGCGCAGACCGGGGCGACCGTGGTCATCAGGGCTATGTCGGTGCTGCTCGGGGTCGCGCTCGTACTGAGCCTGCTCCGGCTGCTGATGCAGATCGTGGCCGCCCGCGTCCAGGTACGGCGGACACGACGGCAGACGCGGCGCCGCCGCTATCTCGGGCCGGTGACCGTGATCGTCCCGGCCTACAACGAGCGGGCCAACATCGCGGCCGCCGTGCGATCGCTGGTCGGCAACGACTACCCGGATGTGGACGTGATCGTGGTCGACGACGGGTCGACCGACGACACGGCCGCCATCGTCGAACGGCTGCGCCTGCCCCGGGTACGGGTGATCCGCCAGGACAACGCCGGCAAACCGGCCGCCCTCAACGCCGGCATCGCCGCCGCCCGCACGGAGCTGCTGGTCCTCGTCGACGGGGACACGGTGCTCGAGCGGGACGCGGTCGGCCGGCTGGTGCAGCCGTTCGTCGACCCGTATGTGGGCGCGGTCAGCGGCAACGCCAAGATCGCCAATCGCGGCGGCCTCCTGGGCCGGTGGCAGCACCTCGAGTACGTGATGGGATTCAACCTCGATCGGCGCATGTTCGAGGTCGGACAGTGCATGCCGACCATCCCGGGAGCCATCGGCGCGTTCCGGCGGGAGGTCCTCACCGACGTCGGCGGCGTACCGGCCGACACGCTGGCCGAGGACACCGACCTGACCATGGCCATCGTGCGGGCCGGCTGGCATGTCCCGTACGTCGATGACGCCGTCGCGTGGACCGAGGCGCCCGGGTCGCTGCGCCAGTTGTGGCGGCAGCGGTACCGCTGGTGCTACGGGACGATGCAGGCGATGTGGAAGCACCGCCACGCCCTCGTGGAGCCGGGCACTTCCGGCCGGCTGGGCCGGCGCGGGCTGGCCTATCTGCTCGTCGTCCAGCTCATTCTGCCGCTGGCCGCACCGGCGGTCGACGTCTATGTGGCGTATGGCCTGCTCTTCCAGGGGATCCCGGCGCTGGCGGCGGTCTGGTTCGGCCTGCTGGGCATGCAGGCGGCGGTCACCGCCTACGCGCTACGACTCGACCGCGAGTCACTTCGCCCGATGTGGACGTTGCCGCTCCAGCAGCTGGTCTACCGGCAGCTGATGTACCTCGTGGTCTTCCATTCGGTCGTGACAGCGGTGGCCGGCATCCGGCTGCGCTGGCACCGTGTGTCGCGGACCGGGGCCGCGAGGTTGGCGGTGCAGACCCGGCGGTAACGGACTCTCTGAACCGCCCGACACACCCGACTGTGACGCAACCGCCAGTGCGCACGCTGTACCGGTGGGGACCCTCGTCCATTTCACGGAAGAGCGAACACATGACCAAGCGTCGCATCGTCCTCGCCGCTGTCGCCGCGACGGCCGCGCTCGTCGTCGCCGGAGCTTCCGGAGTGGCCCTGGCCGCCGGTGATCCCTACGGCTCCAGCGCCACCGGTACCGTGTTCTACCCGAACCCGGTCCAGCAGCTCGGCAACGAATCGCTCATCGACAACAAGGACGCTGACAGTCCGGTCTTCGCCGCCGCCTACCACCAGGTCACCCTCACCCGCCTGGCCGGCTCGGGCACCCTGACCGGTGCATACGTGCGCGTCAAGAGCGCGACCGGTAAGGCGGCTGTGGCCATCGACGGCGCCTTCCCGGCCTACCATCGCGACAGTGACCAGTTCGAGCAGGTGATGGGCTACTACTGGGTCAACACCGCTCAGGGGTACATCCAGCACCTCGGATTCGGCTCCGCTCTCCCACCGGTGAACCAGCGTCAGATCGAGCTGCGCATCGACCAGTTCGGCGGGGACAATTCGTTCTTCCGCGACGACAAGGCGAACATCACGCTGGGCAAGGGTGGCGTCGACGACGGCGAGGACGCCGAGGTCATCGTGCACGAGTACGGCCACTCGGTGCAGGACGGCCAGGTGCCCGGGTTCGGCACCACCCTCGAGGCCGGCTCGATCGGCGAGGCGTTCGGCGACTACCTCGCCGTCGCGGTGACGAGCTGGGCCACGGGAGTGCCGACGCTGACCCCGGAAGCCTGCGTGGCCGACTGGGACTCGGTCTCCTACACCGCCGCCGTGCCGCACTGCCTGCGCCGGCTGGACGGCGACAAGCACTACCCGGCCGATGTCATCGGCGAGGTGCATGCCGATGGTGAGATCTGGTCCCGGGCGTTGTGGGACATCCGATCGGGGCTCGGCGATACGCGAGCCAGCACCATCATCATCGACGCTCAGTTCAGGTTCACACCGGACATCACCTTCGCGGCCGCGGCCGCGGCCACCGTGAACACGGCGCGGACGCTGTACGGAGCCGGGGCGGCCGACGTCGTGCGGGCGGCGTTTCACGCTCGCGGCATCCTCTAGTCATAGTCGTCCACAGTAGACAACCGGCATCAGCCGGGGCCATCCACACCACGCGGTTGTCCACAGTGGACCGCTCAGCAGGTCTCGAGTGGCTCCCCCGGGTCAAGGCTGAGATCGTACCCGGTGGCGGGACGCAGCCACCCGAGCGCGTCGTCGAACGGAAGCGGCGGCGGTGGCGGCGGATCGGCTGGCAGGCCCCTCAACGCCCGGGCCGCGTGCTGGGGCGACAGCGCCCGGCCCGGATACGCCTTGCGTGCGGACTCATCGACGACGCCCCGGCGGGTCGCGAACAACGCGGTCGACTCCCACTGCCCGGTCGTGGCCACCCGCGACCACGATCCGCCGGGCGCCTCGGGCAGCACGTGGACGGTCGTGAACGGGGCGCTGCCGGCCAGCCACATCTCGGCTCCGGCGACCGCGGCGGAGGTGGCGTTCTCACACCAGTAGGGCACCAGTGCCTTGGTGATGGCCTGCCCAGGATCGACCAGCCGGCCGGCGACGACCAACGCGTGCTCGGCCGTCTTGCCCGCCCGGCGCAGCCAGTCCCGGTAGAGGTCGGCCACCACCGAGCTCATCGCGCGGGCATCGCCGTACCGGATCGAGCAGAAAGCTGCCCCGGCCTGCGTGCTCCAGTCCCGCACCTCGGCGGCCAACTCGGGTTCGACCCCGCGCTCGCCCGGCTCGAGCGAGCTGCGCCGGTCCGGCCGCACCTGCTCCTCACCGCCCTCGGCCAGCATGGCGGCCATGTCCCGGCCGCCCACGTACTCGTCGAAGGTCAGATCGCTGGCGGCGCCGCCGATCTGGAACGAGTACCGGCCGTCCTGGAACACCGGCCACCGCCGCTCATCGCGGAGCAGGATGACGAAGGGTGCCCGCTCGAGCCCGTGCGTCAGCAGCGCGCGGTAGCTCGCGGGTAGGGCCGACCAGCGCAGATGCAGATCGACCCGCTGTGCCGACGCCGAGCCGAGGGTGATCGGGTCGTGCACCTGGCGCACCCGCACCGTCGGGTTCGTCGCGGTGATGACCCGGCTCGCGAGCTGGCCCGCGGTCATGGCGCCATCGACATCGGCCGGGGCCCCGCCCTGCCATCGCACGTGCACCTCGACGCCGGTCGGTAGATACGCCGCGTCGAGCGCGGCGGCGAGGTGGGCCGCCGCGCCATGAGCCGAGCCGACCACAACGCCGGGGTACCGGCGGCCGCCGTACTGGGCCACGATCCAGCTCGCGATCTCCTCCGCGTCGACCTCGCCGACCATGTCCCGGCCGATCCCCTGCGGGCTGGCGACCCGGCCGCGCTGCGAGGTCGAGCCGAGCTCGGACAGCCGACCGCAGTCCGACCCGGCCAGCGCCAGGCCGGTGGCGGCGGCGAGCGTCAACGCGAGATCGTTGGAGGGGAGGTACCACGGTAGTGGTCGGGTCCGAGCCGCCGGGCGCGCTCCGGCCCGCCAGATCATGCGGGCGCCTGTGCACGGGACGGGTTCATGCCGCCGCGATACCCGGCCCTCGATGGTCCGAAACGTCGCGCCGGCGCGCCGGCCGGCCGCCGCCCGGGCGTACGATAACGCCATCCGCGGCAGACGAGGTGCCCATATCCGTGACCAGGCCGACGACCACGACGGACACCGACGACGTCACCCATCCCGTCCTGCTGTACCGGGACGCTGACGAGTTTCTCGCCGGCACCGTCGCATTCGTGACCGAGGCCATCTCCGCTGGTATCCCAGTCGCCCTGGCCACCCCTGGTGAGCGTCTGGACCTGCTCCGTGGCGCGCTCGGACCGCGGACCGTCAACGTACGATCGATCAACCTGGACACGGTCGGGCGCAACCCGGGTCGCGTGATCGCCGACGTCATGCTCCGCTTCGCCGACGAGTACCCGAGCCGGCCGGTGCGGATCGTGACCGAGGTGATGTGGCCCGGCCGCCGACCGTTCGAGTACCTGCCATGCCTACAGCACGAGGCGCTGGTCAACCTGGCGTTGCGGGGTCGCCGGGCCGACATCCTCTGCCCCTATGACGTGAGCCGGCTCGACCCGGTCGCGGTCACCGACGCGGCCATCACACATCCCACGGTGATCGAGAAGGCGGTGTCGAGGACCAGCGGCGCGTTCGACCCGGGTCGCGCACTGGCCATGGTGAACCAGCCGCTGAGCATGCCGGCCGATGGTCGCACGCTCGAGATGCTGGTCAACCTGGGCAATCTGAGTCAGGCTCGCCAGTACGCGGCCGCCCGCGGTGCGGATCTCGGACTGCCGGCAGCGGCCCTGGACAACATCCGGCTGGCCGTCAGCGAGCTGGCCGGCAACAGCGTCCGGCACGGCGGTGGCTACGGCCTGCTCAGTGTCTGGGCGCAGCAGGGACACGTGGTGTGCCAGGTACGCGACCGGGGTGCGATCGCGGATCCGATGGCTGGACGGCGGCCGACGTCCCTGGCTGCCATCGACGGGCGCGGCCTGCTGCTGGTCAACCGGCTGGCCGACCTGGTGCGGGTACACACGGGGGCGGGCGGCACGACCGTGCAGGTCTACTTCGAGCTGCCCACCAACGGCCCGTAGTCGCGATGGCGACGCGGCCGGGCACGACCGCCCCCCGGGCTACATCGTCATGGGTACGAGCTCGAACACCTCGACGGCGAAGCGGCCCTTGCCCTCGGTCAGGAACGGGTGGTCGGCCAGCAGGTCGCGGGCGGCGTCGAGACTCGTGGCCTCGACGATCGAGTAGCCGTTCTGGTCACTGGCGGCCCGGATGGTGCCGTCATCAGCCAGGGCCGACCGCGTGCCGAACGGCGAGCCGGGGTCGACCAGGGCCGAGCCGACCCGGCCCATCCACTCGCCCCAGGCCCTGGTCAGCTCGGTCGACTGCTCTTCGGTGTACTGGTCCATCGGCGTGGCCGGGCCCCGGTACAGGTAAAGGAACTTGCTCATCGCTACCCCCTCCGATAGGGGACGCCGTGTCGCGTCCCTACCAGCACGACGTGCGGGCCACCGGGAATCGACAGCTACCGGGAGGTGAGTTCGACCCCGGCCTCACCGGTCTGCACGAAGAACGTCAGCGACTCCTGGAAGTACAGCTCCACTGTCGCGGCGTCGTGCGACACGTACCCGATGGACAGATCCTGACCGAGGTACAGCTCGTAGTCGCCACCCCGGCCCGACAGCAACAGGCCGCCGGTGAGCGCGGGCGCCCAGATGATCTGGCCCTCGGCACCGAGGACCCGCTGGATGTGCTCCCGGATCGGGTACCCGTGATCGCTCGTCTCGGCCACGGCGGTGTACGCGTCGGCGCTCAGCAGCAGGTGGTACGGGCCGCCGACGCCAGCCAGTCGGAGCTGCGACATGGCCTGCGCGACCGCGTTGGGGTACTCAGGCACGGCCGCCGGCAACGCGATCTTGGACGAACCAGCCCGGATCCCGTCGACCCCGGCGGCCGCGAAGCCGTCGAAGACCAGGCCGTCCTCGGCGAAGGCGATCTGCTTGGCCGCGTCCTTGACCGGCTGCCAGTCGGCGTCCTTGGCCCCCCGCTCGACGTTGTCGACTGCCTGCCGGGCCACCGTGAACGGCATCCGGAACTCCACGACGGGCCTGGCCTGGCGAACCCGGGCCAGCGCCCCGTCCGCGGCCACGGGTGCCGCGTCGAGGTGGCCGGTGCCCACGGCGGCCAGCGTCGTACCGGCCGGCCCGATCACGTCGACCGCCCGCCGGGCGGCTACGTGCAGGGTGAAGGTGCGGCGCGCCTCGGCCTCGAGGTCGTCCCAGGCGGCGGCGGAGATCGGGGCCAGTTCGCGGTGCAGGTTGTTCATGACGTGAGGCTCCCCTTCAGACTGCCGATCCCCAATGAGCCGTCCATCGGCGCGGTCTCCCGTACCACCGGCCCGGCCTGCTCGGGCATGGCCGCCGAAGCCGGCCCGGCGGCCGGCGGCAGGTCCTCGAGCATGTCCGCCGGCGGTACGAAGAACAGGCTGCCGGTCAACGGGGTGGAGAAGTCGAGGATCCGGTCGTACGTGCCGGGCGGGTTGCCGATGAACATGTTGCGCAGCATCTGCTCGGTCAGCTCGGGCGTGGCCGCGTAGCCGATGAAGTACGTGCCGAACTCGCCCGCCCCGGCCGAGCCGAACGGCATGTTGTCGCGGACGATCTTGCGCTCGGTCCCGTCGGCGTCCTCGATGGTGTTCAGCGCGACGTGTGAGTTGGCCGGCTTGGTCTCGTCGGGCAGCTCGATGTCGTCGAGCTTCGTGCGGCCGATCACGCGTTCCTGCTCGGCGACCGGGATCGCGTTCCAGGCGTCCAGGTCGTGCAGGTACTTCTGCACGATCACGTAGCTGCCGCCGGCGAACTGCGGGTCCTCGTCGCCGACGGTCGCGGCCTCGAGGGCGGCCGGGCCGACCGGGTTCTCGGTCCCGTCGACGAACCCGAGCAGGTCCCGCTCGTCGAAGTACTTGAAGCCGTGGGTCTCATCGACGAGGTCGACCCGGTCCCGCAGCCGGCTCATGAGCTGCCGGGCCAGTTCGAAGCAGAGATCCATCCGCCGGGCCCGCAGGTGGAAGAACAGGTCGCCCGGGGTCGAGTTGGCCGTGTGCTTCGCCCCGACGATCTCCCGGAACGGGTGCAGGCCGGCCGGGCGGGCGCCGACGAAGAGCCGGTCCCACAGCTCGGATCCGAGACCCACCACGCATCTCAGCTCGCCGTCGGGCTCCCGGAAGCCGACCGCCCGGCTCAGGCCGGCCACATCGCCGAACAGGTCCCGAACGTCAGCCTCGGCACCGGTGCGGACGGTCAGCGTCAGAAAGATCGCGGCTTCGGTGAGCGGCGTGAGGACCGGCTGCGACACCACCTGCCTGCCACCCTTCGCCCGGGACCACACCGTAGGCGATCATATCGACCTCGACCGGCGTGGCCCGGCCGATCAGCCCAACTCGTCGGGCGTTCAGTGCTGCTGGTACACCCGGATGTAGTCCACCTCGAGCTGTCGGGTCAGGGTCGGGTCCGTGAGGCCGACATTCCACTGCCGCTGCCAGTTGTTGTCGACCATCATGTGCAGGATCAGCTGCATGGGCTTGTTCCCGATCTGGGCGGTCCCCGCGTTGACCTGGGCGCACTTCTTGCCGTCGATGTACCAGGCGATGTACCCGGGCTCCCAGTCCACCCCCATGCGGACGAAGTTCTTCGAGTAGTCCTTCACCGCGCAGGCGCCATTGTTGAACTTGCCCTTGTTGACCGCGAAACTCGTGTTCCGCCCGCCCCAGTGGTACGTCATGAACATGGTGGTCGGGTCATCGCCGAGCAGCTCGAGAATGTCGATCTCAGTGTCGTAGTTGTAGGACGGGTCGGCCGGCAACATCCAGAACGCGGTGAAGAACCCCTGCGTAGCCGGGAACTTGAACCGGGACTCCACATAGCCGTACGTGAACGAGTACAGGTACTTCGACGAGCTGGACTGGGCCCGGGCGGTCGAGAGCAGCCCGGCCTTGTAGGTGCACGACCCGTTCTGGCACGCGCTGCTGCTGTAGGGCGGGCTCAGTGGCGCCGCGATCAGCTTGGCCGTGCCGCCGGAGACGGCGACCTGCGAGGGCTGGTAGTGCTCGCGCCCGTTGTTGAACGTGGACGTGCAGTCGCCCGAGTTCCAGTCGAAGCAGGCGGTCAGCTTGTTGTGGTCGTAGGACGTGCCGCTGAACTCCTCGTCGAAGCTGACCTGCCACGTCCGGCCGGCGGCGGCCGGCGCCGGCGGCGCGATCGGGCACACCCCGCCGCTGACCGTGAACGCGCAGCTCGAGCCGGGCTTGGGAGCCGCGCTCGACACCGGTCCCGCCGTCTTCGAGGGCGTGGCCTTCGGGCTACCGGTGGCCGAGGGACCCGCGCTGGTGGTACCCGGGGCGGTCGCGCCGCTGGACAACGGCGGTCCGGCGATCCGGTCACCGGGTGCCGGAGCCTGGCCGGACGCCGACGAGCGCAACAGGACGGCGCCGACGCCCGCTCCAGCCACGAGGACCAGACCGACGGCAAGGGCGATGGTGGCGACGCTGCGACGACTACGGTGCCGGGCCCCCCTCGCCGGCGCAGGTGTCTGCACGTCCACAGGGCGCATAGGGGTCCTATCAAATCAGGTTGATCTTGCACGACTCGGACATCGAGCCCACACGCTATCACCGACCACGCGGGTACCTCAGCGTGGCGGCGGTCCGGACCACGTCGAGCTCACCATCCAGACACCCCAGGCCATGATCAGGGCGGCACCGAGCGCGAGCAGGCCGTCCCAGCCGGCTATCGACAGGTGCTCGTCGAAGGCCGCGGTGGCGATGAACAGGCTCGCCAGCGGGTCGGTCAGCGTGATGCCGGTCAACGGTCCGGCCAGCGAACCGGCCTGGAAGGCGTTCTGGTTGAGCACCATGGCGGCGATCCCGACCACGGCCAGGGCGTAGAGGTGTCCGTCGGCCAGGACCCCTAAGCCGTCCAGCTGGATCCGGTTCACGCACACCTTGGCCAGCGCCGCCGCCACCGCGTACAGCCCGCCCGCAGCGATCCCGAGCAGGGTGGCCCGGCGGGTCGGCAGCGAGCGCAGCGCGAACACGATGCAACCGCCCACCCCGATCCCGACCAGCAGGTCGACGCCGAGCAGCACCCCCGTGTCGGGGACGGACAAGCCCGGCTCCGGCGAGATGATCGCGACGAAGGTACCCAGCCCGAAGGCGGCGAGCACGACCCCGGTCAGATCCCGCCGGTTCGGCCGCCGGCGGTCCCAGGCTGCCTCCAGCGGTACCGCGAGCACCAGACCGCTGACCAGCAACGGCTGCACGAGGGACAGGGGCCCGAAGCCGAGCGCGAGGGCGTGGAAGAACGCTCCGGCGAGATCGGCGAGGCCCCCGAGCAGCCACAGCGGCCGGCGCAGCAGCCGCACGAGAAGGCGGGGATCGAGAGTGGCGTAGTTGCGCTCTCGTCGAGCCGCCCGGTGCTGCGTCGTCGCCGCCAACGCGTAACAGGCCGCAGCGACCAGCGCGATGGCGACCGCGGCCCCGGTCACCGTCCCTTATGGACGGTAGCGGCGGCCCGGGTGGTGGTGGTGGTGGTGGCGTTGCCGGTCGAGGCGACGCGGCCGGTCATCGCGGCGCGGGACGGCGTCGGCGGGTACGCAGGGCGAGCGCGGTGAGTCCGAGGGCGGCGGCGCCGGCAAGGACCGCCCGCGCGACCCTGAGCCGACCTGCCCCCGGCGTCCGGGCCACCATCGGATCGGAGACCAGGTCGTCGATGCATTCGGCCGCGTCCGCGGTGAACAGCGCCTGGGCGGCGTGGCGTTGGCGGGCACCCTGGAGCCCGTCCACGACCTCGACCAGGGCCGGCCCCAGGTCGTCCCGGCGGCGGACCCAGGTCGTGATACCGGCCCGGGCCATGGCGACCGCGCTCTGCTTGCCGTGGCCAGGCAGCGGACGGTACGTGATGACCGGCAGCCCGCAGGCCATCCCTTCCAGCGCCATACTGCCGCCGGCGTTCTCAACCAACACATCCACAGCGTGCATGAGGCTGACCATGTCGTCCACCCAGCCCAGGGCGTTCGGGACGCCGAGCTTGTGCAGCCGCTCGCGCATGGCATCGTTGCGCCCGCACACGACGACGGGGATCGCTTGGCCGCTCTCGTGGATATCGACCGCTGTCGCCTCGATCTCGCCGACGCCCCACGAACCGGACACGACCAGTGCCAGCCGGCCCGCGGGCAGGCCGAGCAGGGTACGGGCCGCCTGGCGGGCGGCCGGCGCGGCCGGCTCGAAGCGGTCGGACACGATCGCGCCGGCGATCCGGGGCCGCCGACCGCCGTGCCGGCGGGCCTGGGCCGCGCCGACCGCGTGCGGGGCGAGGTGGGCGTCGACACCGGGCGCGACCCAGTGCCGGTGTACGGCGAAGTCGGTGACGTAGGTGATGGCTGGCACGCCCAGCCGGCCGCTGCGGCGCAGCGGGCCGACCACCTGGCTGGCCAGCGGGTAGGTCGAGACCACGGCGGTCACGCCGTCGTCGACCAGGTCCAGGATCCGACGGCGTACCGGGTAGAGCAGCAGCCGCGTCACTGACGGGGTGGCCCGGAACCGGTCACCGATCCCGAACAGCAGGCCGTAGAGCCAGGGCAGCCGGCGCAGGACCTCCCGGTGCCCGGTCACCGCCTGCCGGCCGAGCCCCAGCGGCAGAAGATCCATGAAGTCGTGGCACCGTACGTCGAAGCCCCGGCTGCGAAGGCGTTGCGCCAACTCGCCGGTAACCGCGTCATGGCCCGCACCGATCGTCGCCGAAACGACCACGATCCGGCCGGGCACGCGCTCCGTCTGCATGCCTGACGGCACCCCCCTTGAACGCCATTCTCGGGGTGATGATCGTAGTACCGGCCGGAAACGGAGGGATTGCCGACGTTGGCGGTCCTTCGAGGGACGGTGTCCCGTTTGCCGGGACGGTCCGGGGCCGCTGGTGTATACAGCCGGACGTTGTGTAAGCTTTTCCTTACGCGTTTGAAGGAGATGCCATGGAGCCGGGCCATGTGTTCGCCGCGCTGTCCGACCCGTCCCGCCGGCGCATCCTCGGCCGCCTCGCCCAGGGCCCGGCGACCAGCGGGCAATTGGCCGACCTGTTCCCGGTCAGCCGGTCGGCCGTGTCGCAGCACGTGCGGCTCCTCCACCAGGCCGACGTGATCCGCACCACCGTCGTCGGTCGCCATCGATGGCACGTCCTCGCCCCCGACACCCTGATGGCGGCCAGCCAGTGGATCACCGAGCTGGTCGCCCGCCACGCCAAGGCGCCCGTCCTCCGCCAGGCGCAGTCGTGACCCAGCCGGTCAGCCGCGTCGAGCCCGACCCACCCGACCTTTCGTCCACTGTGGACGGTTTCGGGCGCGGCTGGTGCGTCACCGACCCGACCCCGCTGATCGGAGTGCACGCCCGCGACACCGCCGCCTGAGTGGGCGCGGCTCGCGGGGCCACCCCGGTGGGTTATCGTCGCCCATCGTGGGACTGTTCCGCCGCCGGATGACCCGCCAACGGTTCGCCGCCGAGGCGCTGGCCGTCGTGCGCCGGTTCCCGGGTGTCGAGCGGGCGTACCTTGACCCGGAGGCGTTCGCCATCCGGTATGCCCGGCCGGGCGACACCGGTGAGCCGGTGTGGTTCTTTCTGGACAACGTCTTTCGGGAGACCTCCGCCGGGTCCCGGATCGACCGCGAGCGGCGGATCGAGGCGGTGCTGGGCCCGATGGTCGACCCGACGCCGATGCCCACGTGGCCGACGGTACGCCACCTGTTACGGCCTGTATTACGAGGTAGCACATTCGCGCTGTCGGCAACGCTCGACCGCGACACCCGCCTGTGGCGCCCCGCTATGCCGTATCTGTCGGAGTATGTCGTCATCGACCAGCCAACCTCGATGGCCTACGTCTCCCGCGACATCGTGGCCGATTGGGGTGTCGAGCCGCGGGAGGTGTTCGCCGCGGCCCGGAGCAACGTGGTCGAGGCGGCGGCCGCGGCGACCATGGGTGAGTCGGGCCGGGCGGTGCTGCGCTTCGTCGACGACGGCGACGGCTACTTCACCTCATGGCTGCTGGTTGACGGGTTCCTGGCCGGGATGGCCGACCGGGTCGGCAGCCCGCCGGTGGCGTTCGTGCCCGACGTGAACACCCTCATCGTGATGAGCGACGATCCGGACGGTGTCGCCCGGGTCCAGGCCATGGTCGAGCAGGAGTACGTCGAGGCCCCGCGCGGCCTCAGCCCGGTCGCCTACACCGTCGACCGGTCAGGTGCCGTGGTCGAGTACCGGGCGAGCGAGCCGGGCGAGCTGGCCGACCGGGTACACCGGGCGCGGCTGCGCCTGGCCGCCGACGAGTACGGGGCGCAGACGCAGGCGTTGCGGGCCAGATTCGAGCGGGCCGACGAGGATGTCTTCGTCGGCGAACCGATGGTGGTCGAGCGCGCCAACGGGTCCATGTTCTCCCTGGCGGTCTGGCCGGCTGACTGCCACGCCCTGCTGCCGGAGGCGGACTTCGTCGGATTCGTCACGCCCAGCGGCCCGGCCCGGGTTCCGTGGCCGCTGGTGCGGGCGGAGACCGGCCTGGTCGCCGAGCCCGGGCTCGCACCGCCCCGGTACCGGGTGACCGATCTCCCGCCGGCGCCCGTGATGTCCCGCCTGCTCGACGAGGCGGTATCCCTGTAGCCCGCGCCGGCCCGTGCCAGGTCCGCCGGGCTGGCGCGGCGAGCTACAGTCGCGTGCTGTGCCTGGTATGACGACGCGGTGGAGCGCCGAGCAGGTGCTCGCGCTGGCTCCCGACGCGTCCGCGGCCACGGCAGGACGAGGCCTGGGGACGCCCGCGCGGTGGCGGGACACCGGCGAGCTCGAGCGAACCCGCCTGCCTGTGGGGCCTGTGCCAGGGCAGCGGGGCCACTGCCGTACCAGACCTGCGTCGATCTGACCGGACCGGCATACCGCTGCTCATGCCCCAGCCGCAAGTTCCCCTGCAAACACGCGCTCGGGCCTGATGCTCCGGTGGTCCGACGGTGCCCTCGGCCCGGCCGAGCCCCCGTACTGGGTCAGCGAGTGGCTCGGCACCCGGGCGCGAGCGGACGAGCCGGCCGGCCAGCCGGCCGGCGAAGGCGACCGATCCGGCCGTGACCGCCGCCAGCCAGGCCCGGCGGGCCAAGCGGGTCCAGGCCGGCGTGGCGGAGCTGGACCGCTGGCTGACCGACCAGGTCCGCCAGGGACTAGCGGTCAGCAGCCGGGCCGGCTACGAGCACTGGGACACGATGGCCGCCCGCCTGGTCGACGCCCAGGCGCCCGGGCCTGGCCTCCGGCGTCCGGCGACTGGCCGTGGTCGCCGTCGACGCCCCGAGCGGCTGCTGACCGAGCTGGGCCTGCTCTGGCTGCTGGCCCGGGCGCTACGGCCGGGCGGCCGAGCTGCCGGACGACCTGGCCGCGACCGTACGCTCGCGGGTCGGCTTCCCGGTGGCCGACCGAGGACGTGCTGGCCGGCGCACGGGTGCGCGACGAGTGGGCGGTCGTGGCGCGTGCGCGATGAGTCCGACGAACGGCTGGCCGTACGGCGGGTGTGGCTGCGCGGCGTCACGCACCGGCCGGCCGGCGCTGGTGCTCTCGTTCGCCGCCGCCGGGCGAGCCTCGCCGCCGACCTGGTGCCGGGCACGGCGGTCGAGGCCGATCTGTGCTTCTACCCGGGACGCCTGCCGCTGCGGGCGCTGGTCGCCGCAGCGGCACGGCGAGCCGCGCCGCTCGACCGTGCTGGGCGGCGCGGCCACCGTGGCCGAGGCGCTGACCGGGTACGCCGAGGGCGCTGGCGGCCGAGCCGTGGCTGGAGCGGTGGCCGATGGTCTCGAGCCGAGCCGTGCTTGCCCGGGCTGGGCCGGGCGGTGGTGCCTGGTCGACCGGGACGGCGCCGCGCTCGCCGCTCGACCGGGCCGGCGGGGACCCCTGGCGGCTGGTCGCCGCGGCCGGCGGCCGTCCCGGCCACCTGGTCGGCGAGTGGACCGCGCGCGGACTGCGCCCGCTCCGGTCTGTCTTCGCCGACCGGGCTGGTGCGGCTGGTGAGCGCGAGGAGGCGAGCCTGCAGCCGACCGCAGCTTGCGCGCGACCGTGCGGGCGTGAGAGCGACCGGTCGGGAGGGCTGTCCACTGGCGCTGGTCGGCACCGACCGGCGGGCTGCTCGGACGCCGGGCGTGGCGTGGCCGGGTGGGCCGTCTACCGGCGGGCCGGGTCGGGTGCCGGCGGCCGGGGTCGCGCTGCCGGCGCCGCGCCGGTCGGACGACCACCGCCGCTGGTGGGCCGGTCGGCGGCCCGGCGACTGGCCGACCCTGCTCAGCGGTGACGCTGGGCTCGGATCGACGCCGCGTCGCGGGCGGCTCGTGCTCGCCGAGTGGCTGGCCTGACCGCCGCGCCGGTGGCCGGCGGGTGCCGCCGGCCGTCCTGCCCGACCTGCTCGACTACGGCCGCTACCACGCCGACCTCCGCGATCGCGATCTCGGTCGTCGGCGGCGCCCGCGCCCAGTGGCTGGCCCGGCCAGAACCCCGACTGGGCGTACCTGACCGCGGCCGAGTCCACATCGGACGATCCCGACATCTGGTCGGCCGGGACCCCCGGCCAGCGGCGTCGGCTACCTGCGTCGGCTGCGCGCCGCGTCCCTGACGCCGCCCGCGAGCTGCTGGAGGGGACTGGGCCGCGCTGACCCCGGACGAGCGGCGCGACCTGCTCGGACGTTCTCGCCGACCGGCTCGGCCCGGCCGACGAGCTGCTGCTCGAGCGTGGCCCTGGACGACCGCCGGCAGTCGAGGTCCGCGAGAACGCCGCCCGCCTGCTGGCCCGGCTGCCCGGCTCGGCCTACGCGCGGCGGATGGCCGAACGGGCTCGGCGGCCGCCCTGACCGTGCACCGCGGCATCGTGGATCGGCGTCGCCCTGCCGACCGACTGCGACCGGGCCATGCGCCGCGACGGGATCGCGCCCCGGCCGCCGGCCGGCACCGGGCGAGCGGGCCTGGTGGCTGGAGGAGATCCTGGCCCGCACGCCGCTGTCGACCTGGCCGGCCCGGCTCAGGTCGGTCGCGACGGCCCAGGAGTGGGCCGCGACCATCTACAGTGGACTCGCGCGGGCGGCGGCGGCCCAGCGCCAGCCCCGGTGGGCGGCGGCGTGCTCGACCGGCTCGGGCGACGATGGCCGCGACGCGGGCGCTGGCCGCCGCGCCTCTACCGCGCACTCGACCCGACCGAGCTGGTCGACCGGGCGGTGCTCGCGCTGCGGCAGGGGCGTACGGCGCGTCTGGGGCGCGCTTCTTGCCGCTGCCCGGCGCCGTGGCCCGTTCCACTGGCCCGAGCGGTGCTGGCCGGCATCCGGGCGTTGGCCGCGCGGCCCGAGTTGGGCGGCGAGCTGCACCGGCTGGTCCGCTTGGCCGGCCTACGCATGCCCCCACACCGAGCCACCCGAGTCCACTGTGGACAGTGTCGATGCCCTCGACGACCTGGCCACGATCCTGCGGTTCCGCCACGAGATGACCATGGAGATAGCATGACCGCGTACGACGAGCGGCAGTGCCCGCGTCCGCACGCCGAGACGCTGTACGCCGACGAGCTCGCCGCTGCTGGCCGCCGACGACGACCGGCCCCGCCCGCCCGGCTGGCGGCTGTCCCCGCAGGCCGTCGTGACCTACCTGCTCGGCGGGCGTACGGCGGCCGGTGGCGAGCCGTCACGCCGAAGTACATCGGCCCGCGGCGGCTGATGGAGGTGGCTGTGGCCACCCTCGCCACCGACCGGGCGCTGCTCCTGCTCGGCGTGCCCGGCACGGCCAAGACCTGGGTCTCCGAGCATCTGGCCGCGGCGATCAGCGGCGACTCCACCCTGCTCGTCCAGGGCACCGCCGGCACGCCCGAGGAGGCGATCCGCTACGGCTGGAACTACGCGCGCCTGCTCGCCGACGGCCCCAGCCGCGACGCGCTCGTGCCCAGCCCGGTGTTCCGGGCGATGGCCGACGGCGCGATCGCCCGGGTCGAGGAGCTGACCCGGATGCCGGCCGACGTGCAGGACTCGCTGATCACGATCCTGTCCGAGAAGACGCTGCCGGTGGCCGAGCTCGGCTACGAGGTCCAGGCGCGCAAGGGCTTCAACCTCATCGCCACCGCGAACGACCGGGACCGCGGCGTCAACGAGCTCTCCTCCGCGCTGCGGCGACGGTTCAACACCGTCGTGCTGCCGGTGCCGGCCGACGCCGAGGAAGAGGTCGACATCGTCACCCGCCGGGTCGGCCGAGCTGGGCCGTTCGCTCGAGCTGCCCGACGTGCCGGCCGCGGCCGAGGAGATCCGGCGCGTGGTCACCGTCTTCCGCGAGCTGCGGGCCGGGCTGACCGAGGACGGCCGGACCAAGCTCAAGTCGCCGTCGGGCACGACTGTCCACGGCGGAGGCGATCTCGGTGGTCACCAACGGGCTCGCGCTGGCCGCCCACTTCGGCGACGGCGTGCTGCGCCCGGCCGACGTGGCCGCCGGCATCGTCGGCGCGGTCGTCAAGGACCCGACCTCGGACGGCATCGTCTGGCAGGAGTACCTGGAGACGGTGATCCGCGAGCGCGACGGCTGGCGCGACTTCTACCGGGCCGCCCGGCATGAGCGAGCGTAGCCAGCGATTCGTGGGGCTCAGTCGGCCTTCGGGTCTCATGACGCCGGTGAGCGAGGCGAGGCGGTGGGATGAGCGATAGCGTGGTATTGCTGGGGATCCGGCACCACGGACCGGGCTCGGCCCGGGCTGTCCGGCGCGCCCTGCAGGCGTACCAGCCCGAGGTCGTGCTCATCGAAGGGCCGCCCGAGGCCGACGCGCTGGTCCCGCTGGCCGGCTCGCACGACATGCGCCGCCGGTGGCGCTGCTGGCCTACCCGGCGACGGCGGACGGTGCCCCGGCCCGACCGAGCCGTTCTGGCCGTTCGCCGAGTTCTCCCCGGAGTGGCAGGCGATCCGGTGGGCGGTGGCCCAGGGGTACCGGTGCGCTTCTTCGACCTTCCGGCCGCGCACCACTTCGCCGCCCGCCGGCCGAGGAGAGCGGCTGCCAGACCCGGGTACGGATCGATCCGCTCGGCGAATGCTGGCCGCGGCCGCCGGGTACGACGACCCCGAACGCTGGTGGGAGGACGTGGTCGAGCACCAGCTTCCTCGGGCCGGGCGTCGACGGTAGGACGAGCAGGCCGCCGCGCTGGCGCCGTTCGAGGCGATCGCGTCGGCGATGGCGGGCGTCCGAGCGGTCGACACCATCCGATGAACGAGGATGCGCGGCGCGAGGCGCACATGCGCACGGTCCTGCGCGCGGCGGGCCGCCAGCACGAGCGGGTCGCCGTGGTGTGCGGCGCCTGGCACGTGCCGGCTCTGACCGCGCAGCTGCCGGCCGCCAGCGCCGACGCCGCCGTCCTACGTGGACTGCCCAAGGGTCAAAGTCAGCGCTGACCTGGGTACCGTGGACGCACGGCCGATTGGCGTCGTGGCAGGGGTACGGGGCCGGCGTCCCCTCCCCGGGCTGGTACCACCATCTGTTCACCCAGCCGGACCGGCCGGTCATCCGCTGGCTGGTAGCGGTGGCGGCGCTGCTGCGCGAGGAGGGCCAACCGGTCTCCAGCGCGCACGTGATCGAGGCGGTCCGGCTGGCCGAGACGCTGGCCGTCCTTCGTGGACGGCCGCTGCCCGGGCTGGCCGAGGTCACCGAGGCGACCCGGGCGGTGCTGTGCGACGGCGAGGAGCTGCGGGTCGCACTGGTCGACCGGCGCATGGTCGTCGGCGAGCGGCTCGGCGAGGTTCCGCCGGAGACGCCCTCGGTACCGCTGGTCGCGGATGTGGCCGCGACCCAGCGCCGGCTGCGGATGCGGCCCTCGCCCCTGGTCAGCCAGCTCGATCTCGACCTGCGCCGGGAGATCGACCTCGACCGCAGCCGGCTGCTGCACCGGCTCGGGCTGCTCGGCGTCGCGTGGGGCGAGCCGCTCCGCCGACCGGCGCGGCCTCGGCACGTTCTGGGAGTCGTGGCAGGTGGCCTGGCAGCCGCAGTTCGCCGTCGATCTGATCGAGGCCGGCGCCTACGGCACGACCGTACCGGCGGCCGCCACCGCCAAGGTGGCCGAGCTGGCCGTGGCGGCGGGCGTCGCTGCCCGAGGTGACGGAGCTCGTCAGCCGGTGTCTGCTGGCCGATCTGGCCGATGCGTGGCCGGTGGTGCCTACGCGCCCTGGCCGACCGGGTCGCGCTCGACGCCGAGGTCGTCCATCTCATGGCCGCGCTGCCCGCACTGGCCCGCACCATGCGGTACGGCGACGTGCGAGGCACTGATGTGACAGCGGTACGGGGTGTCACGCGCGGACTGGTGCTGCGCATCACCATCGGCCTACCGGCTGCGGTGACCGCGCTCGACGACGACGCGGCCGCCGCCGATCCGGGCCCAACTCGACGCGGTCCACGACGCGCTCGGACTGCTCGCCGAGCCCGATCTCTCCGACCGCGTGGGAGCAGACCCTGCTCCGGCTGGCCGACCGCGACGATCTGCACGGACTGATCGCCGGTCGGCTGACCCGGCTGCTGCTCGACGCCGGCCGGCTGGCCGCCGACGAGGTCGGCCGGCGGATGTCGGTCGTCCTGACCGTCGGGGTCCCGCCGGCCCACGCCGCCGCCTGGGTCGAGGGCTTCCTGGCCGGCGGCGGGCTGCTGCTCGTGCACGACGAACGCCTGCTCGGACTGGTCGACGGGTGGTTGGCCGACATCCCGGCCGACACGTTCGTCGAGGTACTGCCGCTGCTGCGGCGGACATTCGGCGCGTTCAGCGGGCCGGAACGGCGCGCCCTCGGGGAACGGGCCCGCAACCTCGGCACCGGCGGTACCCGCGGGGATGACGCGCGGACCGATGCGGTGGATCCCGACCGGGCAGCCCTGGTGCTGCCGACCCTGCGCCTGATCCTCGGCCGAGATCCCCTGGAGGCGGGCGGATGAGCGGACGCGAGGAGCCGAGCGTCAGCGAGGCCCCGCAGCTTGACCGCGGTTCTTGGCGGGAACTGCGCGAGGCTGACCGGATGCGGCGGTGGCGGCTGGTTCTCGGCGGCGGCGATGACGGCACCGGGGTGTCACTGTCCGGAGTGGACGCTGGGATCGACGGCGCGCTCGCGGCGCTCTACGGCGGCGCGGCCGAAGGTCCACCCGACCGGGGCGGCCCCCGCGCCAGCGGCCTGGGCGGGTCCGCCCCGGCGGTGGCCCGCTGGCTGGGCGACATCCGCGGCTACTTTCCGTCCACAGTGGTCCAGGTCATGCAGGCCGACGCCATCGAACGGCTGAACCTGCACCGGCTGCTGCTCGAACCCGAGATGCTGCAGGCAGTCGAGCCGGACGTGCACCTGGTCGGCACCCTGCTCTCCCTCAACCGGGTCATGCCCGACGCCACCCGGCAGGCCGCCCGGGCGGTGGTGGCCACGGTCGTGGCCGATCTGGAGCGGCGGGTCGCGCAGAAGACCCGGGCCGCGGTGACCGGTGCCCTCAACCGGGCGGCCCGGATCAACCGGCCCAGGCACCACGACATCGACTGGGACCGGACGATCCGGGCCAACCTGCAGCACTACCAGCCCGAGCACCGCACGCTCGTGCCCGAGCGCCTGATCGGCTACGGTCGACGGACCAACGCGGTCCAGCGCGATGTCGTGCTGTGCGTGGACCAGTCCGGGTCGATGGCCGCGTCTGTTGTCTACAGTGGAGTGTTCTCGGCGGTGCTGGCGACCATCCGGACGCTGCGAACGTCCCTGGTCGTGTTCGACACCGCTGTGGTCGACCTTACCGAGCAGCTCCATGATCCGGTCGAGGTGCTCTTCGGCACCCAGCTCGGTGGCGGTACCGACATCAACCGGGCCATCGCGTACAGCCAGGGCCTCATCACCCGTCCGCACGACACCATCTTCGTGCTGATCAGTGACCTGTACGAAGGCGGTGTGCGGGATGAGATGCTGCGCCGGGTGGCCGCGATGGCCGCGGCGGGTGTCCAGGTCATCGTGCTGCTGGCCCTGTCCGACGATGGCGCGCCCGCCTACGACCATGACAACGCGGCCGCCCTGGCCGCACTCGGAGTGCCGGCGTTCGCCTGCACACCGGACGCGTTCCCCGATCTGATGGCGGCGGCCATCAATCGCCAGGAAGTGCGCTCGGTCATCGACCGGCTGTCGCGATGAGGAGTTAGCATTCGGGTCTGCCTTCCTGGAGTTCTCGCCGTCCGGAGGTGCCGCCATGACCGATCTGCAACCCAGCCGGGTACGCAACCTCGGCTCGAGCTACGACCTGCCCGACTTTCCCTGGAGCCGACCGCACGATCTGATCACGCAGGGCGCGCTCGGAGCGGACATCCCGATGTTCCTGGGCACCGTTCGCCCGGACGGCCGGCCCCATTCGGCCGGCATCGGGGCGGCCTGGTCCGACGGTGACCTGTACTTCACCGCCGGTCCCGGCACCCGCAAGGCGCGCAACCTGACCATTAACCCGGCCGCCACCCTCAGTATCCGACTGCCCGGGATCGACCTCGTCCTCGAGGGCACGGCCCGCCGGGTCACCGATCGACCGACGCTGGATCGGCTCGCCGCCATCTACCGGGACCTCGGCTGGCCGGCCGAGGTCGACGGGGATGCCTTCACCGCGCCATACTCGGCCCCCAGCGCCGGCCCGCCGCCGTGGCAGCTCTACCGTTTCACGTTCACCGACGCCTTCGGCGTGGGTAGCGAGGCACCCGGTGGGGCCAGCCACTGGTATTTCGATCGCTGACTGTCGTCCAGCCCGCCTTCCATGGCCGGGGCGCCACCCCTCGCCACCCCTCGCCACCCCCCGCCACCCCTCGCCATCTCCGCCGACCCGCCGCCATCCCTCGCCCACCGCCGCCACCGCCGCCACCCCGCCACCCCTCGCCATCTCCGCCACCCCCGCCACCCCCCGCCACCCCTCGCCATCTCCGCCAACCCGCCGCCACCCCCCACCACCTCCGCCACCCGTCGCCACCCCCCACCACCTCCGCCACCCCTCGCCATCTCCGCCAACCCGCCGCCACCCCCCACCACCTCCGCCACCCCCCACCACCTCCGCCACCCCCCACCACCCCCACCACCTCCGCCACCCCTCGCCACCTCCGCCATGTGTTTGCAGGGACGCCGCGCTATACGAAAACCGTTAGCAAAGTGTCCGGGCAAACAAATCAGCCGGGGCACATTCGTCGTCAGACTCCTGATCACGGGGGCCGCAGTCGCGCGACGCCACCCCGACGGGTTGATGATGCGGGTGGCCAGCCTGCAGGCCAGCCGATCGGTTCAGGGCCAGCCGATCGGTTGAGGGCCAGCCCATCTGTTGGCTGCCATCCCATCTGTCAGCGCGGACGCCGGGATATGCAGACAGCGTTGGCTAGCGGCACTAGACATCCGCAGATCGTCTATCTATCCTTGACGGCATGGACACCAACGCCGTCCACAGTGGAATGCCACCGTGGCCGTGACACCGATCCACGATGACCTGCGCCACGACGCCGAACGGGCGGCCGCCCGGTTGACCGACGCGCACGCCGGCGTCGACGCGGCCCGATCCGAGTACCACCGGGCCGTGCGCCGCCTGCACCTGGCCGGAGCCAGCCTTCGCGAGATCGCCGACGCCCTCGACCTGAGCCACCAGCGGGTGCACCAGATCATCGAGTCGACCGGTGGCGTACCCGACTGGCGCCACCGCCGCCGGTCCGCCGAACCGGCCTGCTCCTTCTGCGGAGCGACCAGTGATGCGGTCGGCCACCTCATCGCCGGCCCGGCCGTGTACATCTGCGACGGCTGCGTTCGGCGGCGCGAGGCCGGAGCCGTCGTCGGTGGCCGGTGCGACTTCTGCGGCCGGACCGATCAGCCCGGGTCGGAACAGGCGGCGGACCAGGTGGCCCACATCTGTGCCGACTGCCTCCGGTTCTGCCATGAGGTCCTGGCCGCCCTCCCACGCTGAGTCGGCATGAGCAGCCGCTTTCTCAGTTACGTGCTGCGCCACCACCCCGAGGCGATCGGGATCACCCTCGACCCGGCCGGCTGGGTTCCGATCGACGACCTGCTCACCGCCATGGCCGCGCACGGACGCCCGATGACACGCACCGAGATCGATCGCATCGTCGCCACGTCCGAGAAGCGCCGGTTCGAGGTCCACAATGGAATGATTCGGGCGGCGCAGGGGCACAGCGTCGCGATCGATCTCGGTCTGCCGCCGGCCACGCCGCCGCCGGTGCTGTACCACGGCACGGTCGAGCGATTCCTCGGAGGCATCCGCGAGCGTGGGCTGCTGCGCGGTCAGCGCCAGTTCGTCCACCTGTCCGCCGACGCCGCCACGGCCCGGCAGGTCGGAGCCCGCCGCGGCAAGCCGGTGATCCTGACCGTCGACGCCGCGGGGATGCACGCCCACGGCCACGTGTTCCATCAGGCGGCCAACGGTGTGTGGCTCACCGAACACGTAGCACCACGCTGGCTCGCGGCATTGTCCAGCGATCCAGGCTGAAAAGTAGACAACCGGGCCACTCTCGACGCAGACTCGAGCGGTGGACGTCATCCTGACTCTGGCCGGCTTCGGGGTCGGTGTCGTCGTGGGCGTGACCGGCATGGGTGGCGGTGCTTTGATGACCCCGCTGCTCGTGCTGGCCTTCGGGGTACCGCCGTTGGCCGCCGTGTCGAGCGACCTGGTCGCCAGCGCGGTGATGAAACCGTTCGGCAGCTGGGTCCACGCCCGCCGGGGAACGGTGAACTGGAGCCTGGTGCGGTGGTTGTGCCTGGGCAGTGTGCCCAGCGCGTTTGCCGGCGTGCTACTGGCCCGGCTGCTTCCCAGCGCGGACGCGGTGCAGCGGGGCATCCAGTACGCGCTGGGCGGGGCGCTGGTTCTGGCCGTAGTCGGGCTGGTCGCGAAGACGTACCTGGGCCGCCGCCGGTCCGACCCGCTCCAGCCGCCGGCCACCATCGCGGTGCGACGGCTACCCACCGTGGTCCTCGGAGCACTCGGCGGTCTCGTGGTCGGGCTCACGTCGGTGGGCTCCGGCTCGCTGATCATCGTCGTGCTGCTCATCCTGTACCCGGCGCTCCGGCCGAATGATCTCGTCGGGACGGACCTCGTCCAGGCGGTCCCGCTGGTCGCGTCGGCCGCCCTCGGTCACCTGTTCTTCGGTGACCTCCACCTCGACCTGGCCGCCACGATCGTGCTGGGCTCGGTACCCGGTGTGCTGGTCGGCAGCCGGCTGTCATCGCGGGCTCCCGCGGGCGTCGTGCGGGCCGGACTGGTCATCGTGCTGCTGGCCAGCGCGCTCAAGCTCTTCGGCGCCCCGGGTCTGGTGGTGGTGGCGGTCACCGGAGCAGCCACTGCCGTGGCGGTCGGCGTGGCTGTCGCGCGCCGTCGTCGCCCGGTGGGCGAGGCTGGCAGCGTCGTCGCCGGCCGGCCGGCCGGTGAACCCGCGGGCGTCGGCTGACCGTGTGGGCTATCTGCTGTGCACACACAGGCCCATGCGCTGCGCCTGGGCGATGAACGCTCCCGCGTCGATGACGGCCGCGCCGCCGGGGTCGTTGTTGAAGTAGACGAAGACATCCGCCGTACGCGTGTCGTATGTGGACGCGATCCGCTCCAACCAGGAGGCCAGCGCCCTCCGGCCGTACCGTGGCCTGGGGTCCGCTCCGCCTTCATGCATGCGCAGGTATCCGATGTCAGCGGTGGCCCACAGCGGTGTCACCGGGCGACCCTGGCGGTCGGCCCAGCACAGGACCGCTCTGCGCTTGCGGAGCGTCTGCTCGATCTCAGGTACCCACCACGACGGATGCCGGGGCTCGACGACGACCGTCACGGACACCGGAAACTGCGCGAGCGCGGCCTCCAGGAGCCCCGGATCAGCCGTGAGGGTGGGTGGAAGTTGGAGCAGCACCGGCCCGAGTTGGGGGCCGAGAGCCTCAGCTCTGCCGCAGAAGCGGGCCACGGGCTCGGCCGGATCACGCAGGCGGCGGATATGCGTGAGGTACCGGCTCACCTTCACCGCGACCGTGAAGTCAGCCGGAACCTGCTCGCGCCAGCCGGAGAAGGTCTCACGTTCGGGAAGCCGGTAGAAGGCGTTGTTCACCTCGACGGTGGTGAAATGCTCCGCGAAGTACGCCAGCCACTGCCGCTGCGCCAGGCCCGCCGGATAGAACAGGCCACGCCACGACCGGTACTGCCAGCCCGACGTGCCGACATGGAGCACATCTCGAACCTACCCGTGCGGGCGCGGCTGAACCTCACCGTCGGCCGCCTTGTGGGCCTCGACGAACATCTGGCCACCGAGAAAACGCCACACCAGGGGAAGCCTGAGGTAGGTACGCACCATGAACTGGCGGACCTTGACCGGCGAGTCCTTGACGGTGTAGGGCACGAACCGTGGGATGACCCGGTCGGCCGCGAAGCCGGCGAGGTTGAGGCCCTCGACCAGACTCATGTGGGTGAGCGGCAGATGGTGATCGAAGTAGTCCCAGTACCGACCACCGACATACCTCAGGTTCGGCATCAGCACGAGGATCCTGCCGCGTGGCCTCAGCACCCGACGACACTCGGCCAGAGTGTCGAGCAGCGCCCGCTTGTCGGGCAGGTGCTCGAAGAAGTTCGACGTGAAGACCACGTCGACCGACTCATCCTGGATCTCCGGCATGCTGTAGCTCGGCGCGAGGATCACCCGCGTCCCCTTGTCGGCGAAGTTCTTCGTGTCGGGGTTCAGGTCCACTGCGATCTTGTCGGCGGCGGTACAGGCGTTGATGAACTCGCACGAGCCGGCGGCAAGATCCAGTACTGTGTCCGTCGGGCGGATGAAGCGCTTGAAGAATCCCTCGTACAGCGCCTGCCAGAGCTGTCGCTTGCTCTCCAGTTCGGCGGGGCTGAACCGCTCGCCGTAGATCTTGGCAAGCTCCGCGCCGCTGAAATCCGGGGATTCGGTGCTCACATCACGCCTTTCTCACAGATCGCACGGGGACCCTACCATTGGGGCGGCCGGTCCGAGCGGGCCAGCGGTATGCGACATTCGTCCGGGAACGAACGTTCGCATCGATCCGCCGGACAGGCATGCCACGGTTCGGCTAGCATCGCATTCGCCCCCGGTATCCGTCCTTCCACTGTGGATACTGATCAGCCACAGCAAGCACACAGGTCATGTTCAGCCGCGCCGCAGCAACATGATGTCTACTGGTAATGCTGAGACGAGCGGCCCCAGGAGGTGTCGGTGATGACGTGGCCTAACGAGCCGCCCGCGGGACGGCCCGGGCCGGTGGACCCGACGGAACCGGTCACCCGGATTCCCCTGCCTCCCCCGGCGGTACCCACGCCCACGGCTGCCCAGGTGGCGGCGGAGTCGCAGTGGGCGGCCCCGTCGGCATGGCAGTCGCAGCCTGGCGGGGCGTGGCAGCAGCCTGAGCCGGGCCAACCGGGGCACAACCGCGGAGGCCAGCTCGCCCCAGCGGGACGCCGGAGGGGGCCCAGCGACCGTCTGGTCCGGCCGGGCCACACCGACCTACGGCCTCCCCACGACCGCCTATGGACAACCGGGCTACGGCCAGCCCGGCTACGGACAACCGGGCTACGGACAGCCCGGCTACGGACAGCCGACCTACGGGCAGACGGCGGGCCAGCCGACCTACGGACAGACAGCCGAAGGGCAGGCGGCGTACGGCCAGGGTGGCTACCCGCCGGCCACGTACCCCTCGCCTGGTACGAACACACAGCCTGGATGGTCGCCACCCCCGCCCGGATGGGGCCCCCCGCCGGGGTGGCCGGCACCTCCTCCCCCACCGCGCGGCAACCGTGGACCGATCATCAGCCTGATCGCGCTCGCGCTGCTGGCGCTCGTGCTGGGCGTGACCGGCGCCTACTTTCTGGCCGGTGGAGCGACCAGGTCGGGCGACGCGCTCACCCCGAGCAGCCAACCGACCGCTGGCGCTCCCACCGCGCCGTCGACCACCCCGCCGGCCGCGACGATCGACAAGGACGGGCTCTCGGTCAAGGTCAACCCGGCCATTGTCGACATCAACACCACGCTGGGCCTGCAGGGCGCACGCGCGGCCGGCACCGGCATCGTTCTCACCGCGTCCGGTGTGATCCTCACGAACAACCACGTGATCGCTGGGGCCACCAAGATCAGCGTTGTCGACGTGGGCGACGGGCGGACCTACAGCGGCACCGTGCTGGGATACACGCAGTCCGAGGACATCGCGGTGGTCCAGCTGAGCGATGCCAGTGGCCTCGCGACCGCCAACCTCGGAAACTCCGACGAGGTCGAGGTGGGTCAGGCGATCATGGCGCTCGGCAACGCCGGCGGAGTCGGGGGCACGCCGGTCGCGGTGACGGGCACGGTCACCGGACTCGACAAGGCGATCACCGCGACCGACGAGTCGGGGGGCGCCGAGCACCTGACCGGTCTGATCGAGATAGCGGCCGAGATCCAGCCGGGCGACTCGGGTGGACCGCTGGTCAATGCCGACGGCGAAGTGGTCGGAGTGGACACGGCCGCGACCACGGGCTTCCGTTACCAGGCCAGCGGCGGGCGTGGGTACGCCATCCCCATCAACGCCGCCATGACCCTGGCCAACCAGATCATCGCGGGCCACGCGTCCGACACGATCCACATCGGATCGACCGCGTTCCTCGGCGTACAGACGCAGGCTCAGCAGGGCGTGTCCGGGGCGAGCGTGGCCGGCGTGGTGTCGGGGTCGCCGGCGGCCGGCGCCGGGATCGCCGTCGGCGACGTGATCACCTCGCTCGACGGCTCCACTGTGGACTCGCCGACGCGCATCGGGGCGCTCATGGTGTCACACCACCCGGGTGACACGGTGAGTGTGGGCTGGGTCGACCGCGACGGCACCCGACACGAGAAGACGGTCACGCTGGTCGAAGGTCCACCGGCCTGACACCGTGGTTTCTGGCGCTCTCGTCAGGTCGGTCGGTCAGGTCAGGTCAGCGGCTGCCGGCGCCGCTGGCGTTCCAGTTCAGGCGGACCAGGAGCTGGCGCGCCTGCTCGGCCACCTCGGACTCGACGTTGACGGCGTACTGGCTGGCGCGCAGCGTGCTCCGTGATGAGAAGTCACGCCGGCCACCGGTGGCGGCGTGGGCGATGGCACCGAAGATGGCGAACCAGGCCGCCCCGATCAAAATCGAGGTGAGCAGCACGCCGAGCCACGCCCGGCCGCTGAACAAGCCGAACAACAGGCCGATGAACAATCCGAACCAGGCCCCGCTCGCGGCACCGGCCAGCGCGGCCCGGGTGGTCGTGAGGCGCCCGGTGACCTGCTCCACCAGCGCGAGGTTCGTGCCTACGATCGCCGTCCGCTCGACCGGGAACTTCTCGTCGGAAAGATAGTCGACGGCCCGCTGAGCCGCCGCGTAGTCCGGATAGGTCGCCACGGTCACCATCGCCCGGCCGAGGTCGGGCTCCACCCCGCCGGTGGCCGATGGCGGTGTCGGCACTCCGGCCGGTCCGGGAGGAATCCGGTCCGCGCCACCCATTCCACCCAACGGCGTCGTCATCATGCCCTCCATGCATTTCCAACGGTCGGGTCCCACCGTACCCGTCTGAGCTGAGGGTTACCGGAGAACACGGCGGTGCCGCCGGGAACATCACCGCTTCCCGGCGGCACCTGGTGACGGGAGACAGGGGGACGGGAGACGGGCCTATGGGTTGACGGTGATGGTGAACGTGGTGGTGGTGTTCTGGATGTTCGACGTCGTTGTTGCTCTCGACGAGGTGGTTGAACGTCACCGAGCCGACCGCCGGACCCTGTCCGGGCTCGGGCAGCGGGTTGGCCCAGATGCCGTACCCGGACTTGGCGTTGAACTGGTCGCCGCTCTGGTGCGCTCCGGTGATGGTGGTGTTGGTGAAGATGGTGTCGGCGACCGGGAACTGCGCCGTGCTGCCCACGTAGTCCGTCTGGAACATGATGCCGGAGTAGGTCGGATCGGTGATGGTCGCGTCGTTGACCCGGATGCCCTGGAAGACGTTGGTCGCGGAGAACACCCAGATCGCGCCGAACACCTGGCTGCCCCAGAAGTGCCCGCCGTCACGTGCCAGCGAGAAGTTCTGGATGGTGGTGGGCGGGCTGGCGCCGAAGCCCTCGAACGGGAACCCGAAGTTCAGCGAGCTGATCGTCAGGCCCGAGTAGCACAGGGTGTCGGCGACGAGGAAGTTCTGGATCGTGTTGTTGAAGCCGCCGTAGACGGCGACGCCGGCCGCCCGCCACGGGAACAGCGCGGTCAGGTTCTGGTACGACGTTGCCGTTCAGGTTGCCGCGGTTCTGGTCCAGCGCGGCGAACAGCGCGAAGCTGTCGTCGCCGGTGGCCCGGGCCTCGACGTTGCTGACCACGTTGTTCTGGCTGCCGTTGGTGAGGTTGATGCCGTCGGCCATGAGGTCGCGGATGCGCATGTTGGTGAAGTGCGAGTTCGTGCACGTCGCCGCGCCCCAGACGCCGACCACCTGGTGTTCGATCCAGACGTTGTCGATGGTGATGTTCGACTGGTTGCGCAGATCCCAGGTGTGCCCCGGGCCGTCGATGCGGGAGGTGTAGTTGCCGAACCAGGCGAACCCGCTGAACGACGAGCCGCTCGCCCCGCTCTGCAGGTCCCAGTCCGCGTCGGTGTTCTCCATCGTGGCGGGGCCGACGAACTGCGTGTACCAGACGCCGGCGCCCACCACCCGCACCGGCTTCTGGTAGACCAGCAGCTTGCCGGTCACCGTGTACTGGCCGGCCGGCAGGTAGACGCCGGTCAGCGTACCGGTGGTGTCCATCCGCACCTTGTCCAGCGCGTTCTGCACGTCCTGCTGGGCGAAGCCGGTCGGGACGGTCAGGTGCGCCGGGTCGGGGTTGGCCACCGGCGCGGTCTGCTCCAGGTTCATGAAGTCGATCGCGTACTGCGAGCCGTTCGACGCGTCCTTCTGCAGCTTGATGGTGCTGCCCGGCGGGTACGACGACGGCAGCACGAAGTTCGCCTCGTCGTAGATGTGCCGCGGGCGCCGGAACCCGGCGAGTTGCCCGGACCGGTCTCCGCCCCGTAGAGCCAGGCGAAGTGCGAGGTCAGGCTCAGCGGCTGCACCAGGGTGCCGTTGACGTACAGGTCCAGCGTCGCGGTGGTGCCGCCGCCGCCCGCCGAGTCCGGGATGGAGAAGCGCACCACGAAGGTGTTCGTCGCCGCCCGCGAGGTCCACTGCACGAACGCGCCGGTAGCGTTCAGCGTGACCGCCCTGCCGGCCGCGACGCCTCACCGGCGATGTCGCCGATCGTCCGGTTCGGGCCGACGACGGTGGCGCCGCCGCCGACGGTACCGGACTCCGCCTCGTACATGTCGTAGGGCATGTTCGCGCCCTGCCCGACGAACAGCGAGCGTGTCGCTGGTGTTGTTGCCCTGCTTGACCGACAGCTCGTTGGCGTCGACCGCGATGACGGTGTGCACGGTGTACTTGCCGTTGACCGCCGTCCAGGTGCCCATGCTATCCGTTCGTGCTCGCGCCCGGTGCCAGCGCACCGCTGAACGAGCCGGTCAGCGTCGTGACCGTGGCGCCGTTGGTGTCCTTGAGCAGGGTCATCGTCACCGCCGTGGGTACCGGTCGCCGAGGCGATCGTGCCCTGGTTCTTACGGTCACCGTGAACGTCACGGTGTTGCCGGCCGACGGGGTGCTCGGGTACCAGGCGACCGCGAGGCGACCAGGTCCGAACTCTGCACCGGCTGGACCACCAGGTTGGTCGGGTTGGTGAAGCTGTTGTTGGTGTCGTTCAGCTCGATGACCGTGTTGGCCTCGTCGACCTTCGCGGTCAACGGGTAGGTGCCGGCGGTCTGGGTGCCGATGTTGGTCGATCACCGTGCGTGGACGCGCCCGCGGCCAGCGCCGGCCACGTTGGCCGTGCCGACCTTGGTGGTACCCAGATAGAAGTTGACGTTCGTGGCGCCCGACGCGGCCGTGCCCGCGTTGCGCACCGTGGCCGACGCGGTGATCGCGTCGGTCTCGACCGGGCTGGCCGGCGACCACGACGCGCCGGTGACGGTCAGGTCCGGGTTGGGCGCCGGGGTACCGATGATCTGGAACTCGGCGACCTGCCCGCCGGGGCACCGCTGTTGGTGGTGATGGACAGCTCGACGTCGGCGACCCGCGCGCTGACCGGGATGGTCACCGAGTTGCCGTTGGTCGCCGGGTTGAAGGTGTAGATCTGCGCGGCCGGACAGCGAGGTGAACGTCGCCGGCGCTCTGCTCGCGACCCGAGCACCTGGATGGTCTGGGTGCGGGTGCCCCAGGCCGGCGTCCGGGTTCAGCTTCACCACGACCGAGGTGAGCGTCGGCGTTGGCGCCGAGCTGCACCGTCACCTGGCTCGGGTAGCTGGCGCCCTCGAAGTAGGTGGTCAGGTCGCCGTCGTTGGCGTTGGTCGGGACGAAGATGTAGGTGTTCGGGGTACCGGTGATGGGCTTGCCGACGGCCAGGTTGGTGCCGCCGCCGCTGCCGTTGCGGGTCACGGTGTTGCTGGCGCCGGACTGTGTTGCCGGCCGCGTCGTGCGCCCGCACGAAGTAGGAGACGGTCGCGGTGTCGGGCTGCG
The DNA here is from genome assembly GCA_963803345.1 of uncultured Actinomycetota bacterium. Taxonomy (GTDB): domain Bacteria; phylum Actinomycetota; class Actinomycetes; order Mycobacteriales; family Micromonosporaceae; genus CAWDLX01. The sequence goes on along the minus strand of CAWDLX010000011.1, from coordinate 2,304 downwards.
CGTCGGTGTAGGTCAGGACGTGGTGCCGCTGACGGTGGTCGAACTGCGTGCCGTTGCGGTAGATGTCGTACCCGGTGACGCCGACGTTGTCGGTCGACGCGCTCCAGGTCAGCCGGATCTGCCCGGACTGCGGCTCGGTGAAGGCGAGGTTGCCCGGCGCGGTCGGCGCCTGGGTGTCGCCGCTCTGGCCGGTGCGGGTCACGCTGTTGCTGTTGCCCGACTGGTTGCCGGCGCGCGTCGTGCGCCCGGACGAAGTAGGTCACGGTCGCGGCTGTCGGGCTGGGTGTCGGTGTAGGTCAGCGCGTTGCCGGGCACGCTGGTGAGCAGCGTGCTGTTGGCGTAGATGTCGTAGCCGGTGACGCCGACGTTGTCGGTCGACGCGTTCCAGGTCAGCCGGATCTGCCCGGTCTGCGGCTCGGTGAAGGCGAGGTTGGTCGGCGCGGTCGGCGCCTGGGTGTCCCCTGTGGACGGACCGTAGACCTCGAACTCGGAGATCTGGCCGGCCGGCCAGCCGGTGTTCGCGGTGATGTTCAGCCGCACGTACCGGGTGGTGGTCGCGGTGAAGCTGATCGTCACCGTGTTGCCGCTGGCCGGGTCGAACGCGTACCCCGCCGACGCCGACGATGTCGGCGAAGTTCGACCCGGTGGTGCTGCCCTGCACCGACAGCGTCTCGGTACGGGCACCCCAGCCGGTGCGGCAGCTTGAGCACGACCCGGTTGATGCTCACCGACGAGCCGAGGTCGACCTGCAGCCACTGCGGGAAGGCGTTGTTGGCGCTCTCCCAGTAGCTGGCCTGGTTGCCGTCGTTGGCGTTGGTCGCGACGTAGGTCTGCGAGACGCCGCTGGCCGACATCGTCTTGCCCAGCGCCAGGTTGCTCGTCGAGGCTGGTCGCGCCGTAGATCTCGAACTCGGAGAGCTGCGCGGCCGGCCAGCCGGTGTTCGCGGTGACGTTCAGCCGCACGTACCGGGTCGCTGGTCGCGCCGAAGTTGACGGTCACCACGTTGCTGTTGCCGGGAAGGCGTACCCGGTCGAGGCGACCACGGTGCTGAAGCTGGAGCCGTCGGTGCTGCCCTGCACCGACAGCGGTCTCGGTCCGGGCGCCCCAGCCGCTGGGCAGCTTGAGGACGACCTGGTCGATGCTGGTCGCGCTGCCCAGGTCGACCTGGACCCACTGCGGGAAGGCGTTGTTGGCGCTCTCCCAGTAGCTGGCCTGGTTGCCGTCGTTGACGTTGCTCGCCGCGTACGTCTGGTTTGACTGCTGGCCGAGGTCGTCTTGCCCGCCGCGAGGTTCGGTCCACCGGAGGCGCTGGCGGAGGGCGCCAGCGCGACAACCGCGAGCGCGGCCACCAGCAGCCCGGCCATCGCCCCCGCGACCGGCGTGTACCTGATTCTCCTGAGTCTCATTGCCTTCCTCCGCTCTGGTCGGGGGGTCGTGGACGGGGTGGGAAGACCCGCCGGCGGCCGCGAGCGGGGCGGCGACGCCCGGTAGCACGCGAGCGGCTGACATCACGTGGTCCTGTCCCGAGGTAGGCGGAACGGATGCACGGACACCGAGCGGTGCTCCCTGCAAGAACTTGCAAAGACGGAGTGAAAGCGGACGCTGCTTGCGTCCAAGTTCACGAGGTTTGCCAAAGATTACCGACGGGCCAGGCCGGCGTCACGTTCGACATGTGCCCATGTAGCGGGGCCGACAGCGTTGCGTTGACAGGTCCACGACGCTGGCCGGTTTGCTGGAGACACCTCGAGCCCGACCCATCCCTCGAAACGGAGACAGGATGACGACCTGGACGACCTGGTCACGCACGTCGACAACAACTACAAGGTCGCGGACGAAGGTCCGGACACCATCGAGCTGCTGTTCGAACTGGACGGCATGCGGTCACAGGTCGTGATCCTGTGGCACCGGCTCGGCAGCGGTGAGGACTGGGTACAGATCGAGTCGCCCTTCGGTGACGTCGACAAGGTCATCCTGCGCGCCGCCGTGGAAGCGGTGGGCAACACCGGCTGCGGCGGCATGGCCATGTTCAGCGACGTGGTCACGTTCCGGCATTCGGTCCCGCTGGACTACCTGCAGATCAACGACTTCGAGAGCCCCTCGGCTGGTCACCGGCACGGCCCACCGGCTCGAGCAGCAGTTCACCGGCGGCGACCGTTCTGACAGCTCCCGCCGCATCTCTTCGTCGGGGCACCCCTGGCGTTATTGGGGTGCCCGGCGCCCGGGCGATACCTAGCTGATCCGGTGAGCGAGATCGTCGTGCGGCCGAGTTCGCCAGGAACTACGCGAAGTACTTCGGCGCCGAC
>CAWDLX010000010.1:0-149776 GCA_963803345.1 uncultured Actinomycetota bacterium | reverse complement strand
GGTGTCAGCAGGGTCCGTTGTCGGTCCAGACGTTCTGCGCGTTGTTGCCGGGCTGGTCGCCCTGGGTCCACCACTTGGCGGTCCATCGGTGCCCGTTGTACGACACCACCGCGCCGCCGGTGTAGGCGATCCCCGCCGCCCAGGCCGGGACGGTGCAGGCGCCGGTCGGCGGGGGTGTGCTCGACCCGGCGCACGCGCCCTGGTCGAGCCAGACCTGGGCGGTCCCGGGCGGTCTCGGCCTGGGTCCACCACTGGGCCTTCCAGGTGTGCCCCTGGTAGGAGACCTGCTGGCCGCCGGTGTAGGCGGTCGCGGACGATCCAGGCCGGCGCGGTGCAGGTGCCCGGCGGGGTGCTGGTCGGTGGGGTGGTGGTGGGTGGGCTGGTCGGCGGGGTGGCGCCGGCGAACCGCGCCGTGTACGTGGTGAACTCCCAGGCCGCCTGGGGGACGCTGCTGCAGGTGCCCGAGGTGGTGCCCTGGTTGGGATCGGGGCACTGCCGGTCCCGGTTGACCGACCAGTAGGTGTAGCGGGCCAGGTGGTGGCTGGTCGCGTAGTCGAGCACGGTCTGGAAATCGGCCTGCCGGAAGTACTCGCCGGCGTCGCTGCGGCCGTTCATCATCGACACGCCCTCGTGGGCGTAGGCCGTCGCGCTGTCCCAGCCGAACGTGCTCGACAGCAGGCCGTGGAACGCCTCCAGCGCGCTGACCTGGCTGCCGCCGCCGTTGAAGCCGCCGTCGAACGGCATGATCGAGTAGTTGTTCGGGGTGAAGCCGAGGCCCTTGGCGTCGTTCAGCATCTGCTGGCCGAACCAGCCGGTGCCGGCCGCGGTGCCGGCGGTGGTCACCGAGACGTACAGGCCGGGGTTGTTCTGCTGCAGGATCTGGGCGGCGCCGAGTTCGTTGTGGACGGCCGCGGCGTTCTCGTACTCCGGCTCCTCCAGGTCGAAGTCGATGGCCTTGAGCGCGTACTTCGTGACCACCTGCTGGTACGCGGCGGCGGTGGCGGCCGGCGTTCCGCAGGTCTGGCCGAGCTTGGTGCCCGCCGTAGCCGCCGATCGAGACGCTGACGTCGCCGCCGCTGGCCCGGATCCGGGAGATCAGCGCCGCCGCCTCGGTGTCGCCGGACACCGCCCGGGTGCCGTCCCAGGTGGGGGTGCAGCCGCCGCCGTTGGGCGCCAGGATGAACGCGAGCTGGAACGCCTTCTGGCCGGTGGCGTTCATGCACGGCGACCGCGTCGGGCGGGCTGTTGTCGAACGGCATCAGGTACGGCGCCGAGGCGTACCAGTTGCTGGTCGAGCGCGGCGCTGGCCGAGGGCGCGGTCGCCACCACGGCGGCCGCTGCACCGAGCAGGGCGGCGCCGATCGATCCCCACAGGGCCACTGTTCGTCTGCGCATGTGGCCACCTCCCAACCCGAACAACAATTGTAAGGATACTTAACAAAAGGGAGAATACCCCTCGATCGATGTACTTCGCAAGAGACAGCGGTCGATCGCGTCTCACGCGGCGCGGTACGCCACGCCCATCGGGGTCGGCGTCGTGCCGTTGCGGTACAGACCGTGTGGTCGCCGTCGGACGCCGTCGGCAGCGCGAACCACGCGTAACGCTCCACATAGGAGAGACCGTTGAGCATGGCGTGGCGCCCTTGATGAAGGCGACCTGCTGGGTGGCGGTCGGATAGGTCGCTCCTCCACCACCGAACTTGATCAGCGCGAACTCGGTCAGCCAGATCGGCAGGTGGTACCGGTCGTAGACGGCCGCGACGTAGCCGCGCGAGCTGGCCGACGGCGTCCGGGCCGAAGTCCGAGCCGTACCAGTGCAGCGTGATGAAGTCGACCCGCTAGCCCGCTGCGCGCGGGCGCCGGACATGAACCGGTCCAGCCAGCCGCCCGGGGTGGCGCCGCCGGTGGCCACGGCCGGGCTGCCCAGCCGCCGCCCGGTCGCCTGCAGCTGCGGCCACAGGTCGAGCGCGTCCTCGACACTCATGTTGGCCTGGCTCGCCGAAGTCGGGCTCGTTGAAGCCGAGGATCGTCGTGCCGTCGGCCCGGGCTCTGTTCAAGTGGACTGCGGTGACCGAACCCTTGCCCCAGATCATCGGGACGAACTCGGCGGTGCGTCCGGCGTTGGCGGTCGGGATCGGCCGACCAGTTGTAGTACCACGCGGCGTGCACGTCGGCCAGGGCCGTCCCGACGCCGGTGAAGTCCCAGGTGCTGACGCCCTTCTTGGTCGACCTCGTCGCCGGGGCGGTCGTGCGGGTGGTGCTCGACGGTCGCGGGCCCACGGTAGAGGTACGGGTCGGCGGTGCGGCGGTGAGCGCCGATCGGGAGGCCTCCGGTGAACCCGACCGCTCGGATGACGCCGCACCCGGTCCCCCCGCCACCGCCGGCGTGCCGGCCGGGCCGGTCGGGGAGGAGCCGCCGGTCATCACCACACCGACGATCACGGCGAGTACCGGAGACGGCTACTGCCGCGAGGGTGAACTGGAGCCGCCGGCCTCCCATAGCTGCCGGACTCTACCGTGTGCGGAGTGCGCGCGCCGGTCGGCCGGTTCATCCTGGTGACACGAAGGAGACAGACATGCCCGACTGGAACGACAAGATCATCGAGGAGTTCCGGGCCAACGAGGGCCGGGTCGGAGGAAACTTCGCCGGCGCCCCGCTGCTGCTGCTGCACACCACCGGCCGGCGGTCCGGCGAAGAGCGCGTGAACCCCATGATGTACCTGGCCGACGGTGACCGGCTGCTCGTCTTCGGCTCCAAGGGCGGCGCGCCGACCAACCCCGACTGGTACCACAACCTGCTCAGCAACCCGGACGTGACGGTCGAGACGGGTATCGAGACGTTCCCGGCCCGGGCGACCGTGCTGACCGGCGAGGAGCGGGACCGGTTCTTCGCCGAGCAGGCGCGCCGTTACCCCGGATTCGCCGAGTACGAGCGCCGGACGACCCGGGTCATCCCCGTCATCGCCCTCGAGCGCCGACCCGCCTGACCAGACCTGACCGAAGCTCCACAGTGGACAAGCACTCGGGTCGGGATGGTTGCCGCTAGGATCGTCGGGTGACCGACGCCGAGGTGTTCGACGGGGCGATGCGCGCCTGGCTGGACTGGCAGGACGCGCCGTGGGGACGGATCCGGTACGCCGTGGTCAGCGCGAATCTCGGCCGGCATCTGCCGTCCGGCCGCGCCGCGGTGGCCGACATCGGTGGCGGGACCGGGGCCGATGCCATCGCACTGGCGCGGCTGGGTCACCGGGTGACCCTGCTGGACCACTCGGCCGCCATGCTGGCCGAAGCGGAGCGCCGGTTCTCGGTGGCGGGCCTGTCCGACCGGCTCACGGTGATCCAGGCCGACGCCGTCGCGCTCACCGAGGCCCTCGAGGCCCACGCGTTCGACGTGGCGCTGTGCCACAACGTCCTACCCTACGTAGCCGACCCGACCCGGCTGCTGGCCGACTGTGCGGGCCTCGTCCGGCGCGGCGGGCTGCTGTCGGTGACCAGTACGAACGCCGACTCCGAGGTCCTCAAGGCCGCCCTGCACGACCAGGATCTCGTCGCCGCCCGGACGGCGATCGGCACCACGAGCGGGCACACGACGCTGTTCGACACGCCGGTGAGTCGGCAGACGCCCGGCGCGGCCATCGAGCTGCTGCGTCAGGTCGGCACGCGGGTGATCGGTCATTACGGGGTACGCACGGTCTGCGACTACCTCGCCGACGACGAGCGCAGGCGCGACCCTGGCTTCTACGCCGACCTCGAACGGCTCGAGCTGGCTCTGGCCGACCAGATGCCCTATCCGTGGATCGCCCGCGTGTTCCACCTGATTGCCCGGGTGTGACCGGCTGTGACAACCGGCCCGAGGAAGACTCCCCGGTGCGGCCGGTCACGAGCGTCCACTGTGGTCATTGCCCGTGACACAGGTCCCGGCCGCCACGGTCGGCTACCCCGAAACCACCGATGACCGCAGCGCGTTGACGACCGCCGCCAGCTCGGCGAGCAGGCCGCTGACCGTGGTCGACTGGGCTGCCGCCGATGGTGACCGCCCGCAGCTCGTCGGGCTTGGGAAGCTTGGCGACGATCTCGGGCAACGCGCTGATCAGCCGGGCCTGGATCGCCTCCGGGGTCTGCTCGTTGTCCAGCCCCGCCCTGATCCGCTCCCGCTCGAGCCGCAGCAGGTCGCCGGCGTGCGACGCCTCGGTCCGGGCCCGTCCGCGGCCAGCTCGCCCTCGACCGTGAGCTCCGAAGCTCGTTCTCCCGGCCGCAGCCGCAGCCGGCCGACATCGAGCTCCTCGGCGTCGCGGGCCCGCTCGAGGGCGAGCGCCTGCAGCGCCGTCTCGCTCTGCAGCTCCGCCAGGCGTCGGGCGTCCTCCTGCTCCCGTTCGGCCCGGCGAGCCGACTCGTCGGCCTCCCGGTCGAACGCGGCCGACTCGTTCGCGGCCCGCTTGTCGGCCAGGTCCCGCTCGTTCTCCAGCCGCTGCGTCTCCTGGGTACGGGCGTGGCTCAGCTCCCGGGCCGAGATCACCTCCTCGGCGTCCAGCTCGGCGAGCCGCGCGATGCGCCCCTGCTCGGAACGGAACGGCTTCTGCAGGTTCTCCCAGAGGCTCTGGGAACTGACCACCGCCTCCTTGATCTGGACCGTCACTACCCGCAGGCCGAGGCCCGGCGTCCTCATCGGCCGACTCTCCCTCCATCACGGCCCGCAGCCGCGCGGTCAGCTCCTCGACGATCGGCTGCTTGTCGCTGAGCACCTCGTGCACGCTCATCGTGGCGACCTTGTCCTTGATGGCCGCCTCCGCCTGCTCCTTGAGCTGCAGATTGACCAGGCGCATCGGATCGCCCGGGTCGCCGAAGTCGAGCTTGCGGTAGGCGGCGCCGAAGTCCTCGATGATCCATTGCATGTACGCCTGGACGAGTACCCCCTGCAACTCCCGGCAGATGCAGTACGCGTTGATCAGCACGGTCTGCATAGCGCCTGGGACGATCAGGTACGAGTCGGTGTACGGGTTGAAGCGGAACGACTCGCCCAGACCCGACGTGCAGTGGCTCGGCCTCGCCCCGCCGGGTGTGCACCACGAACGCGTTCGGCGGGACGAGCACCGTCTTCCACCGCCAGAACCCGGTCAGCCGGACGTCCAGGGCCGAGGTCGCCGGTCCGGTCGGCACGTCGGGTGTCCGGAACCCGCGCACCCGGCCAGCCGACGCCGGTGGCGGCCATCACCGCCGCCTCGGCCATCGACGGCGCGGACCGCTTGGTCCGGAGGTCCTGTTCGAGCTGGACCTGCTGCGCCACGACCTGGTCAAGGTAGGTGTTGCGGTTCTCGGCGGCCATGCCCTGCTCCTCCCATTGGCACGCCCCACTATCGCCCACGTGTCAAGCGGGCGGATCTTCGCGCCCGGTTACCTTTACGCCCGCCATCTCGTCATGGCTGTGAAACGGTAGGAACGAGGAGGAGTGACATGGCGAAGATCGCGGTGGCCGGCGCGACCGGACGCGTCGGCCGGCACATCATGGATGTACTGGACGAACAGGGCCACGAGGCGGTAGCGATGTCCCGGGCGACCGGAGTGGATGTGCTCAGCGGGGCTGGGCTGGCGGGTGCGCTGGTCGGCGTGGACCAGGTGATCGATGCGGCGACCGGACCGTCGCCGGAGCAGGAGGCGGCGACCGGGTTCTTCGTCACGGCGTCGCGGAACCTGCAGGAGGCGGCCGCCCAGGCCGGGGTCCGCCGGATGGTCGTCGTATCCATCATCGGCATTGACCGGCTCACGGCCGGCTACAACGTGGCCAAGCTGGCCCATGAGCAGGCGATGCTGGCCGGCCCGGTGCCGGCACGCATCCTGCGGGCCGCCCAGTTCCACGAGTTCGTCGGCCAGCTGGTCGACTGGGGCCGCCAGGGCGACGTGAGTTACGTTCCGCGGATGCGCACCCAACTTGTCGCGGCCCGCACCGTCGCCGAGGCTCTGGTCGCGCTGGCCCTCGATGAGCAGGCGCCGGACAGCGGCCCGATCCCGGAGATCGCCGGCCCGCGGGAGGAGAGCCTGCCCGAGGTGGCCGCGCTGCTGGCCGAGCGCCGGGGCGAGCCGGCGAAGGTCGTCGGTGTCCTGGACCCCGCCAATCCGGACTCCGATCTGGTCGCCGACGGTGCCCTGTTGCCGGATTCCCATGCGAGGCTGGCCGGCCCGACGTTCGCCCAGTGGCTCGACGAGACCTCAGGCACGTGACTGGCGTGACCGATCGGCTGGCCGAGGAGTTCGAGGCGCATCGACCCCGGCTCCGGGCGGTGGCCTACCGGATGCTCGGCTCGCTCACCGAAGCGGACGACGCGGTGCAGGAGGCCTGGATCAGGCTCAGCCGTGCCGACACCGCGCAGGTGGACAACCTCGGCGGGTGGCTGACCACCGTCGTCGGTCGCGTATGCCTGGACATGCTGCGCTCGGCGGGTACCCGTCGCGAGCAACCGCTGGACACGCACCTGCCCGACCCGGTGGTGAGCGGGACCGACCAGACCGATCCTGAGCAGCAGGCGCTGCTGGCCGACTCGGTCGGGCTGGCCCTGCTGGTCGTGTTGGAGACGCTGAGCCCGAGCGAACGCCTGGCCTTCGTGCTGCATGACATGTTCGCGCTGCCGTTCGACGACATCGCGCCGATCGTCGGCCGCACACCGAGCGCCGCGAAGATGCTGGCGAGCCGGGCCCGCCGGCGGGTCCGCGGGGCCGACCCTTTCCCCGATGCCGATCTGTCCCGCCAACATGAGGTGGTCGAGGCCTTCCTGGCCGCCGCCCGCGGAGGCGACCTGCGGGCGCTCATCGCCGTGCTCGACCCCGACATCGTGGTGCGCTCGGACGTTGGTCCAGCCGGCCGGGGCGGCATGATGCGGGGGGCTGACGTGGTGGCGCGCCAGGCCATCATGTTCTCGCAGGTGGCCCGGTCGGCCCGACCGGTGGTGGTCAACGGGGGGGCCGGACTCCTGTCCATGGTGGACGGCCAGCCGTTCTCGCTGATGGCCTTCACCATCCGGCAGGGCCGGGTCGTCCAACTCGACATCATCGCCGACCCGGCCCGGCTGGCTCGGCTCGGGCTGGGAGACTGAGCGCTCCCAACCCGAGGACCCGGGCTACACCAGGTTGTGGTCGTACTGGTACAGGTTGTAGGTGCGCATCAGCTTGGTCAGGTTCGTGGCGTACGTCGGGCTGGTGGCGTATCCGGCATGCTGCAGTTCCTGGGCGAACCGGTCCGGGCTGCCGGAGAACGTCATGGCGGTCCGGTATCTATCCAATGTGGACAGGTTTGCGCCATGGTCGTTGAACGAGGCAGTGATGGTCGGGTAGAGCCGGAAGCTGGCCACCGCCGGACCGCACGCCGGCAGGCACTCGCTGGTCGAGAACGGCCGGCATCCGGTGGCGATCGGACCCGGGGTACCGAAGCACTTCATACCGAAGTAGGCGTTGCCGGCCACCGTCAGGCCACTGCGGCCCCAGCCGGATTCGAGGATGGCCTGCGCGATGCTGACCGATGCCGGAACCCGGTACGTCTTCATCGACGTACGCGCGTAGGGCGCGATCCACGAAACGAACGCCGCTCCGGCCGCCGGCGGCGTCGGTCCTGGCAACACGCACCACGGTACGGCCGGCCGGCCATTGGCGAACCCGACGTAGGCGTCGGCTACGAATGAGCCGTCCGCGAGTCGATCCCACGCGTTCGTGGTCCGCAGGCTGCCCACAATGGACTCACCGAGCAACTGGCAGGTCACCGCCAGCCTGGCCGAGGCCGGAACTGTCCCCAGTGGAGCGAGCAGGGTGGACGCGTTGGCCCGCCGGTTGAGCATCGTCGTGACCTTGGCCGAGCCGGCCATGGTGCAGCCCGGAATGGCCGGCCGGCCCGATCCGAAGGACAGGTAGGCATCAGTGACGTACAGGCCGTTGGCCAGCCTGTCCCATATCCGGGTCGTCCGCATGCTCCCACCGATCAACTCACCGTTGACCTGGCAGGAGATGGCCACCGTGGTGGCGCTGCGCAGCTGTCCGACCACGCCGTACGACGTACCCGGTCCGCTGCGGACATTCAGGTATGAGTTGTTGGCGACACGCACCGTGCCGCTGTAGGACGCCGCCTGCGCCGGTAGTTCTCCGAGCAGTCCGGTGACCAAGAGTCCGCCGAGCAGCACCACAGAGATCCGGCTGGTCCAGCGCGAGATATCGCGCATTCGCTCTCTCCTCTCGTCGCGGCCACGCAGCAGTGCGGGGCGCGCCAACCGGGGAGAGACGTGGGTCGCCTGTGACCTGATGATGGCATGGCGACTCCGCGTGACGGAGGGACTTCTGCTAACGGGTGAGATCCACGATCCGCAAACGCGTGGACGGATGTGTCCTACCTATGCCGGCAGCCGGATGACCGACGGGTGGTCGGGGTCGTGCCACACCTCGATGTCGACCGCCCGCATGATCGGTTGCCCGGGCCAGAGACTCACCGGTGCCCGGGTTGCGGGCATAGCGCGGATGGGCGCCGGCCGACACCTGCACCCGCAGCCGGTGCCCGGGCCGGAACCGGTGCGCCGCCGGCCACAGCTCCACGTCGACCGCGATGCTGCCGTCCGCGCTGACCGGGAACCGCCCACCGGTGACCCGCTCCAGCCCGTCGCAGACGTTGAGCGAGGTCACCGTCCGGGGCGACATCGCACAGGCGCACGAACACGTCGATGTACGGCCGCGACGGCAGCGACGTGGATAGTGGCACTCACCGGCCCGACGATCTCGAGGTCGCGGACGAGCGCGTCGCCGGTGTACACCAGCACGTCCGGGCGAGCCTCGAGGGCCCGGTTGTCCCGGGGCGGGACACGTTGGACAGCAGGACCGGCCCGCCGATCGACGGGGTCGGGTCGGCTGGGTCGTACCGGAACTTGTCCGATGTGGACGGTTGTGGGGGGCCCGGGGTGAGCGCGGGCACCAGCCTGCAGGTACCACGGCTGGACCTGTCCGGGCCGGGGCGGCCAGTCGTCGAACTCGCGCCATCCGGCGTGGGCGATGTGCACCCGGACCGGATGCTGGCGCAGGCCGGACCAATCGTCGCTGAGGTGGGCCCGCAGCCAGGCGGCGCTCTCCCGCAGCGTCGCTCCGAGCAGTCCGTACGAACCGTGCGTCCAGGGCCCGATCGTCAGGTACGGGCTGGGCACCGGCTGCCCGCAGGGTCGCGTAGTCCCGCAACTGCCAGGGCAGGAAGATGTCGTGGAAGCCGCCGACCATCAGCACCGGGGCCCGCACCGTCGGGCACCCGGCGACTCGTGGTCGAGGTCACTCCAGTAGGCGTCGACCTCGGCCGGATCAGCCCCGGCCAGGGCCAGCCACCGGCGGTAGAACTCGACTTCGGCTCCGGTGGCGACCTGGTCCGCCTCGCCGAGCGGGACATGACGCAGAGCCCGCTCGAGCCGGGGCTGCCCGCGCAGCACCTCGGCCGCGACACGCGACCACGGTGCCTTCTGGGCGGCCAGCACATTGGCCCAGGCGAGCGTGGTGTGCAACGCGAACGACGCGCCGGCGTAGACCGGGTCACGGAACTGGGAGGACGTGACCGCGGTCGCCATCGCCGCCAGCTCGGGCACGTCGGCGATGGCCCACTGCGTGTAGCCGACGTAGCTCGGTCCGAAGGTGCCCGAGCCGGCCGGTGAACCACGGTTGCCGGCGCAGCCAGTCGACGGTGTCCAGTCCGTCGTCCCGCTCGTGTCGCATGGGGTCGAACGCGCCACCGGATCCGCCGGTCCCCCGACAGCTCGAGATCACCACATGGAATCCGAGGCTGGCCAGCATGCGTCCGGCGAGCACGTTGACGCCGCCGCGCCCATAGGGGGTGCGCATGAGCACGGTGGGCGCACCCGGTATCCCACCCGGCCGCGTAGTGGTCGGTGCGCAGGATGATCCCGTCGCGGCTGCGAATGCCCAGATGACGGCGGACGGCCACGTCATGGGTGAGCGCGCGGGGCAGGGACAGTCCGCGCGCCACGGCGGCGGCGAGCCGGTCGCTCATCGTCATGCCGGAACCGTACGTCGGACTGCCCCGTGGCCGTCGCGGGAGCCCTTGCTGACAATACGCGTCAGGATGTCACAGCGACAGCCACGGCTGGTCGGTGTAGTACTGGAGCACCTTGTCCACGTAGCCGCTGTTCGGGATCGACAGGGTGTCATCGCTGCCGTCCGCCGTGCCGTGCAGATCCTCGACCTGCCCGTAACCCACGTTGTAGGCGGCGATCACCACGTCTTCGAGCCGCAAGGTGGTGCCACCGGTGCCGACCGCGGCGGTCGCGCCCAGGTCGTACGTGCCGAAGTAGTACGTACCGAAGTAGCAGGTCAGCCACTCGAGGTAGGCCGCGCCGAGCCGGGCGTTGCCGTCGAGGGTGTGCACGTCGAAGTTCGCGTTGAACCGGTCGTTGAGGAACGTCACGTTGGTCGCCATGATCTGCATCAACCCGATCCCGCCGTCACACGCGACCACGGTCGAACGCCAACTGCTCTCGGTGAACGCGATCGCGTCCATCAAGCGGGCCGGCACAGAGAACGAGGGCAACGGCAGCGTCGCTCCCTGCGGCGGGTTCACGCCGTCGCGGGCCCAGTAGTCCTGCCCGCCGGCCGACGCCAGCGCACTGCTGACCTCGCTCTTAGTGGCGTCCGGGCCCGGGTGCTTTTCGCAGCTGGGCTGCTCGGTCACCGGAGGCGGAGGTGGGGGCGGCAGCTGGTTCTTCGGTGGCTTCGTGGTGGGCGTGACCCGGGGCTTGGCCGTGGTCTTGGACGGCTTCGGCTTCGGTGTCGGCTTCGGCGTCGCCGTGGGTGGCGGCGTGGTCACGGTCACCGCCGCTGACCCGCCGGAGGGATCGGATGTCCCGGTGCCGGTATCCGAGGCCAGTCCGCCGGCCGGACCGGGACCGGGGCGAAGCAGCAGCCAGCCCACCGTTCCTACCACAATCACCAGCGCGAACGACACACAGACGGCCATGACCGACCGCGAGCGGCCGGGTCGACGGTCAGGCTCGTCGTCGTCGCGGTAAGGGGCGTAGTACCGATTGCCCAGGGCCGGCGTCTCGTCATTCCACGAGCGCGGATCCATGTCGCTCCTTCAACGCGGACCACGCCCGGTTCACAGCACACAGGCCGGCTACTCGGGCGCGTCAACGGCCGACGGTCCGCGTGGGGGGTACGTTGGGTCGACCGGATGACAGCGATCCTACGTCGTCGGTGCGGCGTGTGATGCCCCGTGGCAGCCGGTACCTGGAGAAGTATGCAGCTTGACTGTCCACTGTAGATTTGAGGCCGGTGCCGTAAAACCGGTCGACCGGGACCGGTACAGTGGTTACCGACCGGGACTGGAGGTGCCGTGAACGCTATCTGCGCAGTCGCCGCGGGCGTGACGCGCGCCACTCGACCTAGCGTGCCGGCCCGCCGGGGCTAGGCCAGCACCACCTCCTGGGAACCGTGGCGGACCGCCGGCTCACCCGTCCGCATCCGTTGCCCGGTCAGAGGAGTCCCGCCTTCCATGAGAATGTCGAACCTGTTCGGCACCACCCTGCGCGCTGCCGGTGGTCGAGCCGACGCCGAAGGGCACCAGCTGCTGCTGCGTGCCGGCATGATCCGCCAGCTCGGCCAGGGCATGTACTCGGCCCTGCCGCTCGGCTGGCGCAGCCTTCGCAAGATCGAGGAAATACTGCGCACCGAACAGGAGGCCATCGGCGGCCAGGAACTGTCCATGCCGCTGGTGAACCCGGCCGAGGTGTGGCGGGCCACCGGTCGATGGTCCGAGATCGGTCCTGAGATGGCCCGCTTCCAGGACCGCCGGGGACGCGACCTGGTCCTCGCCATGACCCACGAGGAGGTCGTGGTCGACCTCTGCCGTACCGAGATCGCCTCGTACCGCGACCTGCCGCGGCTGGTGTACCAGATCCAGACCAAGTTCCGGGACGACCCGCGCCCCCGTGCCGGCCTGATCCGGGTCCGTGAGTTCCGGATGAAGGACGCGTACAGCCTGGACGCCGATGACGAGGGGTTGCACCGCCAGTACGTGGCGCAGTACCGCGCGTACTTCGCCACGTTCGCGCGGTGCGGGCTGCCGGTCCTGGCCGTCGGGGCTGACGTTGGCATGATGGGCGGCGACATGGCCCACGAGTTCATGTACCCGTCCCCGGTCGGCGAGGACACCCTGCTGCTGTGCGACTCGTGCGGGTACCGGGCCAACCGCCAGGTGGCCACGTTCGCCAAGACGCCCATCGCCGGCAAGGCGCTCGCCGAGGTCGAGGCGCTCGCCGAGGTCGAGGAGTTCGCGACGCCCGACGCGACCACGATCGAGGCACTGGTCAAGCTGGGTATCCCGATCGAGCGCACCGCCAAAGCGCTCTTCATGGCGCTCGAGCGACGTGACGCGCCGGCGGAGCTGGTGGTCGCCCTGGTCCGGGGCGACATGGAGCTCAACGAGACCAAGCTGGCCAACGTGGTCAAGGGCGCCGACCTGCGCCCGATGACCGAGGAGGAGATCGCCGCGATCGGGGCCGTTCCGGGCTACGGATCTCCGGTCGGTATCACCGGAGCCACGGTGGTCGTCGACGACCTCGTCCAGGCCAGCCCCAACCTCGTCGGCGGGGCCAACCGGATCGGGTACCACCTGCGCAACCTCAACGCCGGCCGGGACTACCACCTCGACCATGTCGCCGACATCACCGCCGCGGCCGACGGGGATGCGTGCGTGAACTGTGGCCACCCGCTGCGCACCACCCGTGGCGTGGAGGTCGGCAACATCTTCAAGCTGGGTGACAGGTACTCGGCCGCGGTCGGAGCGACCTTCCTCGCCGCCGACGGCGAACGCCGGCCGATCATCATGGGCTGCTACGGCATTGGCGTGGGCCGGCTACTGGCCTGTGTGGCCGAGGAACACCACGACGAACGGGGTCTGCGACTGCCCGTCACGATCGCCCCGTACCAGGTGCACCTGTGCCAACTGGACACCGGCCGCTCGGCCGAGATCGCCGCCGGCCTGTACGCCGACCTGTGGGCGGCCGGAATCGAGGTCCTGCACGACGACCGGGGTCAGCGGCCAGGCGTCCAGTTCGCGGACGCCGACCTGATCGGGGCACCGCTGCGCCTGGTCGTGGGCCAGCGGGCTCTCACCGCCGGCGGGGTCGAGGTACGCGACCGGGCCACCGGTGAGTCCACCACGATCGGTCTGGATGCCGTCGTCGCCCACGTGCGCGCCCGCCTCGACGCCCAGCGCTCCGTCCTCACCCCGGCCCCGGTCACCCTGCCGCCCGATCTGGAAGGAAGGGCACCTTGTTAACCGTTCCGGTAGAGGAGGGGCCCCCTATTAACAGCTCGGTCGCGCGCGGGGGGTGCGCGGGGTCACCGAGGGTCCCCCCGGTTTGGTCGGCGGGCGGGCAACCCGGACGATAGGGGTATGCCCGTACGACCGGATCTGCGCAATGTCGCCATTATCGCCCACGTCGATCATGGCAAGACAACGCTGGTCGACGCCATGCTGCGTCAGTCCGGGGCGGTCAAGACGCGGGGCCAGATGACCGACCGGGTGATGGATTCGGGTGATCTCGAGCGCGAGAAGGGCATCACCATTCTCGCCAAGAACACGGCCGTGCGGTACAGCCCGCCCGATGGTGGCGACGCGGTCATCATCAACATCATTGACACGCCTGGACACGCGGACTTCGGTGGCGAGGTCGAGCGCGGACTGACCATGGTGGATGGGGTGCTCCTGCTCGTCGACGCGAGTGAAGGCCCGCTGCCGCAGACCAGGTTCGTGCTCCGCAAGGCCCTCAAGGCCCGGCTGCCGATCATTCTCGTGATCAACAAGGTGGACCGTCCGGACGCACGCATCGCCGAGGTGGTCGACGACACGTACGAGCTGTTCCTCGACCTCGACGCCGACGACGCCCAGATCGACTTCCCGATCATCTACGCGTGCGCCCGCGACGGCGTCGCGTCGCTCGAGCGCCCCGACGACGGGACGGTTCCCAAGGACTCCGAGTCGCTCGAGCCGCTCTTCGCCGCCCTGCTGACTACGATCCCGGCTCCGTCCTATGTGGAGGGTTACCCGCTCCAGGCTCACGTGACCAACCTCGACGCTTCGCCGTTCCTGGGACGGCTGGCGCTGTGCCGGGTCCGCCAGGGTACAGTCCGCAAAGGACAGACGGTGGCCTGGTGTCGCACTGACGGATCGACCGAGAAGGTCCGGATCTCCGAGCTGCTGGTGACCGAAGGGCTGGAGCGTCGTTCGGCGGACAGCGCCGGCCCGGGCGACATCATCGCGGTCGCCGGCATCCCGGAGATCATGATCGGTGAGACGCTGACCGATGTCGACGATCCACGCCCACTCCCACTGATCACAGTGGACGAACCGGCCATCTCGATGACCATTGGTACCAACACGTCGCCGCTGGTCGGCCGGGTCAAGGGCGCCAAGGTCACGGCGCGCATGGTGAAGGACCGCCTCGACCGGGAACTGGTCGGCAA
This sequence comes from uncultured Actinomycetota bacterium, assembly GCA_963803345.1. Classification (GTDB taxonomy): domain Bacteria; phylum Actinomycetota; class Actinomycetes; order Mycobacteriales; family Micromonosporaceae; genus CAWDLX01. Next base: position 135,289 of record CAWDLX010000010.1, on the reverse strand, counting down.
CGTATCGTTGCGGGTCCTGCCGACCGACCGACCTGACTCGTGGGAGGTTCAGGGCCGGGGTGAGCTGGCCCTGGCAATCCTGGTCGAGCAGATGCGTCGGGAGTCCTATGAGCTGACCGTCGGCAAGCCGCAGGTCGTCACCCGTACCGTCGACCACCGCGTGTGTGAACCGGTCGAACGGCTCACCATCGACGCTCCGGAGGAGTACCTCGGCGCCATCACGCAGCTGCTGGCCACCCGGAAGGGGCGGATGGAACAGCTGGTCAATCACGGCACCGGCTGGATCCGGATGGAGTGGCTGGTACCCGCCCGCGGGCTCATCGGCTTCCGGACCGAGTTCCTGACCGACACCCGCGGTACCGGGATCCTGCATCACGTCTTCGAGTCGTACGAGCCCTGGTTCGGCGACCTGCGCACCCGGGCCAGCGGCTCACTGGTGGCTGACCGGGCGGGTGTGGTCACCCCGTTCGCGATGATGAACCTTCAGGAGCGCGGCACTTTGTTCGTTGATCCGACCGCCGAGGTCTACGAGGGCATGATCGTCGGCGAGAACTCCCGCTCTGACGACATGGACGTGAACATCACCAAGGAGAAGAAGCTCACCAACATGCGCTCCTCCACCGCCGAGGAGACGGAGAAGCTGATCCCGCCGCGCAAGCTCTCGCTCGAACAGGCCCTCGAGTTCTGCCGGGAGGACGAATGCGTCGAGGTGACCCCGGTCGCGGTAAGGCTGCGCAAGCTCATTCTCGACCAGACCGTCCGGGGCCGGGAAGCCGCGCGCCGCAAGCACCAGAACAGCTAGACGGGCGCCAGCGGCAGGTGTGGCGGGGCGGGGAGGTCCACGTCGATGTCGTCGCCTGGACGGACATCGCCGCCGTTGACCACGACCGCCATCACGCCCGCCTTACGGATGAGGTTGCCGTCGGCGTCGTGGTCGAGGACGGCCTCCATCAGTCCACTGTGGATGCCCTCGAGCTGTATACACGGGTTGCGTAGCCCGGTCACCTCGACCACCGCCTCCCGGCCCAGGCGCAACCGGGTACCCGTGGGCAGGCCGAGCAGGTCGACGCCCCGGGTGGTGATGTTCTCTCCCATCTGACCCGGCTCGACCGGCAGGCCCCGCCCGGCCAGCTCGTCGTGCAGCTCGGCGTGGATCAGGTGGACCTGGCGCAGATTGGGTTGACTCGGATCGCGGGCGACCCGCGAACGGTGCTGGACGGTGACCCCGAGATGGGTGTCACCGTCGACGCCCAGACCGGCCAGTAGCGTGACCGACCCGGTGACGGGCTTGGCCATCGTGTGCGTCGCGCTGCGACACACCGCGGCCACATGTGCTCTCACGCAACGATTCTCGCACGCACGACCGGTCCGCCGGTGGCAGGTCGCCCGGCCAGCACGTGGCCTGCCACCGGCACAACGCTCCTCTGGATCAGATCCGGAAGAACGAGTTGAGGTACCGCTCGCCCGCTCCGATGTCGCCGCGGATGGTGCCCGAGTTGCTGCGCCCGAAGGCGGTGAGCACGAAGCTGCCCGGGTCGAACTCTATGACAGCCGGCATCCCGCTCACGTCACCATCCTCATAGGACAGTCCGTCCGGGCCGGCGCTCACCCGCCAGGATCCGGCATTGTGACCCGAGGTGACGGTGATGCCGATTTGCTGGGTGGGTGCCTCGGCCGGTGGACTCGCGGTGGCCTGCCACAGGATGAACATGAACGGTACGAGCAGATCGGCGGCGTCTCCGTCGAGCCCGTGGGCCCGTCCCGTGCCCTGGCGGATGTCCCACGAGTGCACCCCGTAGTCCATCAGCTGGAAGACCGGGTAGAACAGGGACGGCAGCGGTCCCATGTACTTGTGCGCGACGGTCAGGCTGCCCCACTCGTCCGGACCCAGGGCGTCGAATATCTCCATCGCCTTGGTGAAGTCCATGCGCAGCCGTTCGACCGCTTGCTCCTGCGACAGCGCCCGCAAACCCTTGGCGCCCTCGTCGAGCCGGTCCTGCATCACCCGTACTCCGAGCGCGTCGGCCACCGGGTTACCACCTCGGGCGGCGTCGAAGCCGACGAAGTAGCTCTCGGTCACGTCAATGAGGTGGCCGACGATGTCACGTACCTGCCACTGTGGACACGCGGTGGGCGCCTCCCATGTGCCCGGCCGAGATGCCAGGGCCAGCATCCCCTCGGCCTGCCCCCGCACAACGCGCAGCAGGTTGTCCTTGGCGTCGTAGTTCAATGCGTTCCAACCGGACATCGCGACCTCCTCCTCGAGGTTCGAGTCACCTGGAAATGTGGACGATCTCATCGAGGTCACGGAGTCACCGGCGGTCCGGCTGAGTCACCGTATGGATCGTTACGAGAATGTGTCAACAACGTGCCCCGCAAGCAGCCCGGTGTCCGAGAGGTTGATCTTCGATACCGCAGGTCACGCACACACCGGCCGTCAACTCTGGGGGATTTCCAGTCTGCGCGTTGATCGCGCGTTAGGGTGCTCGTGATGGCGGCTCACCTGACCACAGTGGACACCGCGCTCGCCCGGACGCCGGGAATCGCCTCGGTATGGTGCGGCCGGTCGGGCACGGCGGCCTATCAGCGTGAGCCCGGGTACCCGCATCCGGCCGCCAGCATGATGAAGGCCGCCGTGCTGGCCGCGCTGTACGGCGCGATCGTGGCCGGTCGGATCGACCCGGACGCACCGGTGCTGGTACACAACGAGTTCGCGTCCGCGTTGACCGGGGCGGCGCCGTACGGCTGTGATCGCCATCACGACAGCGATGAGCTCGTGTGGCAGCGGCTCGGTTCGCGGGTACCCGTGAGCTGGCTGGCCAGGCGCATGATCGTCCGGTCGTCGAACCTCGCGACGAACCTCGTGCTCAGCCAGATCGGCGTACCCGCGGTCGCCGAGGTCATCGAACGGGCGGGGGCACGCGGGTGCGTTGTCGGTCGCGGTATCGAGGACAGCGCCGCCGACGATGCCGGCATCGCCAACCTGGTGACGGCCGGCGGGCTGGCCGGCCTGTTCGGGGCGATGCTCGACGGCCGTCTTCCCGGGTCAGCGGCGATGGTGGAGATCATGTGCGGGCAGGAGTTCCGCGACGACATTCCGGCCGGCCTGCCCGCTGGCACCGAGGTGGCGTTGAAGAACGGCTGGATCAGAGGTGTCCGGCACAGCGCGGGCATCGTCTATCCCGTCGACGCCGATCCATTCGTGCTCGCGGTCTGCCTGACCACGCCGCTGGCAGTCAACCAACACGGCGACGAAGCCTGTCAGCTCGTCGCCCGGGTGGCCGCCGCGGCGTGGGCCGACCGTCACCAACTCGGCTGAGCGCCGGTGGAAGCGGCTATTCGAGCAGCTTCTCCCGGAGCACCGTGACCACCGCGTCCTCGAGCTCCAGCCCGTCCCGGACATAGGCTGTCATATCTGCGTACTTCTCCTCGACCGCTGTGAACGCCTCGGCCAGGTACTCGGGGCGAACATCGAGCATCGGCTGGATGACCGTCGGATCAGGGATCTTGCCCTCGAGGCGGCTCAGCACGTAGGCGATGCCGTCCCGGTTGTACTCATTCGTGGCGAGATAGTTGGCCGTGATCGTGTCCCGGTCGACCCCGAGAGCCGACAGCAGGACCGCGGCCAGCCAGCCGGTCCGGTCCTTGCCGGCCGAACAGTGGAACAGCAGGGGCAACCCGTACGGCTCGGTCATGAACCGCAGCACGGTGGCGAACGCGGTCAGGGCGGGCTCCGACGTGGCGATCCACCGGTAGGCCCGCAGCATCTCGGCGTGCAGGACATCCCGATCGAGCCGCGCGTGCGCCCCGGCGATGCTCGGGTCACCCTTGAGCCGCGCGTGCGCCCCGGCGATGCTCGGGTCACCCTTGAGGATCGCCGTGACCGACGCGAACACCTCGTTGTCCGGGTCGGACAGCGGCAACGCGATCAGCTGTGGCGCCGGAGTCGGCAGCCGGTCCGCGCCGATCATCGCCACCTCACGGGCGGACCGGAGATCGACCACACAGGACAGTCCGAGCCGGCCGACCGCCGCGAGGTCGGCATCGGTGAGCCGGTCGAGGGCGTTGGCGCGGAACACCAGCCCGGATCGCACCCGCCGCCCGTCGACTGTGGGCAGGCCGCCGAGGTCACGTGCGTTGGTGGCGTTGACCAGTCCGAGCGTCATCCGCCTGCCCTCCCGTTGAGCCACTCAGGCCGAACGTTAACGCACCTTCCGGTCAGCCAGACGTATCGAGGAGGAACATCACATGCCCACCACGTGATCATCACACTACCGCTGGTGATCGGCGGATCGAACGCGACGTACTCCGCCCGCTGTACGTCAACGCGCGCCAGCACATAGGCTGCAGGCCAACGAGAGAGGGGCCGCAGCGTGGTCAGTCTGGGGGCGTTGCTGGCGGGCAGTGAGCCGGCACTCACGCCGGGCAGCGAGGCAGTCGTCAGCGTTGCTGTGGCGACCCTGTGGGCCGCGCCGGACCGGGTACGCGCGATCGACGAGCCCGCGCTCATGGTGCCCTCCCGACCCCGCGACTGGATGGAGGCCATGTCGGCGGAGGACCGGGCCGACCTGCGTGGCCGTGCGCTGACCCAACTGCTGCTCGGCGAGCACGTCCGGGTCGTCGGGGTGCACGACTTCTGGACCCACGTGATCGCCGTCGGTCAGCCGGACTCACTCGATCCCGAGGGCGTCCAGGGCTGGGTACCGACCGACCAACTGTCCACTTTGGACGGGATCCACGCCGCCGGCATCCGGGTGGCCGCCCGCCACCGCGAGAACGACGATGTCGAGGACCGTACCGGCGTCTGGCACGTGGTCACGGCCACCGCGACCGCCCTGCGTGACGACCCGGACGCCGCCCTCGCCGTCCCCGGGGTCACGTTCGGTACCCGGTTGATGGCCCTCGGCGCTCCCCACGACGGTTGGGTGCCGGTCGCCGTGCCCGGCCGATTCGAACCGGCCTGGGCCATCGAGGACGACCTGGCGGCCATCCCCCCGGCGCCACCCTCCGACCCCGCCGAAGTCCTCGAATGGGCGGACCGGCTGCGTGACGCCCCCTTCGTCTGGGGCGGTTCGTGCGCGTACGGCGTGGACGCGCCCGGGCTCGTCCACCTGACCTGGCGCCGGTTCGGCGTGACCTTGCCACGCGACGCGAAGGGCCAGGCGGCGGTGACGACGCCGGTCCGGCTGGGCGAGGAGCGCCCCGGTGACCTGTACTTCTTCGCTGGCCCCGACGGATCGGTCGACCACGTGGGCTTCGTCGCCAGCGGGTCGATCGGCCAGAGCCGCCAGCTCCTGCACGCCGCGGAGGAGCAGGGCAGCGTGGTATGGGAGGAACTCGCCGGCGCCCGAGCAGCCAGCCTGGTCAGCGCCGGCCGCGTCGCCTGACCCCGCCCGCCCCCGGTTTGCAGGGACGCCGCGCTAACGCCGATGGGTTTGCCAGGACGCCGCGCTAACGCCGCGGGGTTTGCACGGACGCCGCGCTAACGCCCCGGGGTTTGCCAGGACGCCGCACTAACGCCCCGGGGTGTGGGTCCGGTTGCCGCCCTTATGGGGGCCGATCGGGGGTGTGTGAGTTTCGGGTTGCCAGAGCCACGCAAGACTCACGCAGCGACGCCGCCCACCCGGCTAGCCCCGTAATTCGCACATGGGATGCGGTGGGTCGGCGTCATCGTGTGCGTCTCGGGTCGATCTTGAGTAGGTCGAGGAGGCGGTTCTGGAGGGTGTCGGGCTGGGGGATCTCGGGTGTGCCGTCGGTGCTGGTTCGCAGTCGCAGGGAGGCGAGGGCGTTGAAGATCAGGCCGGCGGTGGGTTTGGCGGGTCGGCCGGCGTAGAGGCCGTCGAGTTTGTGGCGGGGCGAGGTTGCGGCGGGCTTCGCGTTCGACGAGGCAGTAGATGAGCAGGGCGAGGCAGACCACGCCGATGAGGGCGGCGATGCGCCGGTTGGTGTGCAGGAACATCGGCGCGACGGCGAGGGGTCCTTTGAAGTCGTGGTAGCGGCGTTCGCTGGCGCCGGGTTGGTTCTTGTACCGGGCCAGCACCTGCGCGGCGGTGATGCTGTCGGGGAGGTTGGTCAGCAGGGCGTACCAGCCGTCGGTGGCGGTTTCGGCGTCGAGGGCGGCCTGGTCGAAGTGCCAGTCCAGGGTTGGTCGTCCATTGTGGTCGGTGCCGATGGTGGTGCGCAGGTAGTCCCCGACGCGTCGTTCGCGGGCGATGGTGGTGATCCGGGCGGTGACCGCCTCGACGGTGGGGTAGTGCCGGGAGCCCAGTCCGCGGGTGAGCCGGCTCGAGGTCGTCGCGGGCGCGGTCGAGTTTCTTGGCCCGGGCGGTGGCCGCGGCGCCGGCGCGGGCGGAGGAGTGCACGAACACCCGCCGCACGGTGTAGGACGGGTCCTTTGCTCTTGCGGGGACCGGTGACGGTCATGGTGTCCTCGATCGACCCGGTAGTGGCCCCGCTGGTCGGCGGGCCGGTGCAGGTCGCGGTCGGCGACGTAGTCCACCGGCGTCGCGCTGTCGTAGTCGCAGCCGGCCAGCACCTGCGCGGGCACGAACGCCTTTGACGCCGGGGCGAGGAAGGTGACCTCGGCGGTGATCATCGCGGCGATGTTGGTGTAGGACAACAGCTTCGAGTCACCGACGAGTAGGAACCGGCGCGGTCCGGCCAGCCGGCGTAGCGCCTCCATCGCCCCGACCACCTGGACACCTCGCCCGCGCCGCCGTCGTAGGGCTTGAAGAACACCGGCACCGCACCGTCGGCGGCGGTCGCGACTCCGGCCTGGATCTGCTTGAGGTCGGGGCGGCGGTCCTTGGGGTGCCCGAACTTTGGCCGGGCGAAGTCCTCGTCGGCGACCGGGTAGTCGCCGTACAGGCTGATCGAGGTCATGTCCCAGTGCAGTTGCGACACGTCGATGCCGAACGCGGCGATCGCGGCCGCTCCGACCGAGCCGGTCACCTGCTCCAGCACCGGCGCCAACGCGTCCAGCGCCCGGGCGATGCGGTCGTCGTTGAGCACGTCCGGGTCCAGGCCCAGCGCATGCCCGACCGCGAACTGCCGCGCCCACGCCCCAACGTGCAGCATCGGCGCCGGCGAGGTCAGCCGGTTGGCGATCAACGCCTCGATGACCTGCCCGTGCGTGGCGTAGGCGATCTCCCGCACCGGCGCGGCCCGGTCGATGATGCCGGCGATGTCCAGCCGCCGGCAGAACCCGGCCACCACCGGCAACGCCCCCAGCGTCTGCTCCGCACTGGCCGGACCGTAGCGAGCTTTCACCCGTCCTCTTCTCCGCGTGTTCGATCCACCACTCGATTCCTACGGTAATAGTACCGTAGGACATCAGTCGTGGCGCAACACGCCATGACCATCACTCTCGATGAGCGGTGTCGTGCATGGCCCAGCCCAACCCGGCGCAGCGACGCCGTCTGGCCGAGCTCGCCCATGCCCTCGGCGAGACCGGCCCTGCCCTACCAGGCACCCTGCAGGAACGGCACAACCGCTGCGGCAAGCCAAACTGCCGATGCAAGCACGACCCGCCGTCCCTGCACGGCCCCTACTACCAGTGGACCCGCAAGATCGACGGCAAGACGGTCACCCGGTGGCTCAGCCGCGACCAGCACGACCGCTACCAGGACTGGTTCGCCGCCGCCAAACGCGCTCGAACCCTACTCAACGAGATCGAACAGCTCAGCCTGACCATCGCCGAAACAGCCGAAGAGTGGGACTAAGTGCCCGTAGCGGTCGGGGCCAACCCACCGCATCTCATGTGCGAATTACGGGGCTAGCGCTTGACGTTTGAACGTCGGACGTCAGATGTCGGTGCTGCGGCTGCCATCGCCGCCGCCTGATCCTTGCGGGTACTCATCAGGCTGATCACAGTCGTCACCGCCAGCGTCGCCACGATCACCGCGAGCGACAGCCAGATCGGGATGTGCGGAGCCCAGCTGATCGGCTCGCCGCCGTTGATGAACGGCACGTTGTTGTCGTGCAGCGCCTCGAGGACGAGCTTGACGCCGATGAAGCGCGAGCACGACGGCCAGGCCGACGCTGAGGTACTTCAGCCGGTCCAGCAGGCCGCCGAGCAGGAAGTACAGCTGGCGCAGGCCCATCAGCGCGAACACGTTGGCCGTGAAGACCAGGTACGCCTCCTTGGTGAGGCCGAAGATCGCCGGGATCGAGTCGAGCGCGAAGATCAGGTCGGTGGTACCGATGCGCGATCATGACCACGATCAGCGGGCGTGAACATGCAGCCGGCCGCTCGCCCGGGTGTGCAGGCTGCGCCCCGTCGTATCCGCTGCGAGATGGGCAGCACCCGGCGGCTCCACCGGATCAGCGGGTTCTCGTTGAACTCCTCCTCGGTGTCCGTTGCCCACCCCGTGGCCGGCCAGCCGGATCGCCGTGTAGACGCAGCAACGCGCCGAAGATGTAGAACACCCAGACGAACTGGTTGATCAGCGCCGCCCCGGCGGCGATGAAGCGCCCCGCATGACCAGGGCCAGCACGATGCCGACCAGCAGCACCTTTGCTGGTAGGCCCGCGGTACCGCGAACCGGGCCATGATGATCACGAAGATGAACAGGTTGTCCACCGACAGGCTGTACTCGGTGATCCAGCCGGCGGTGAACTGGCCGGCGGATGTCGCGCCGGCGAACAGCCACAGCCCGAGCGCGAAGAGCACGGCCAGACCGACGTAGCGCCGACACCCAGCAGGCCGCCTCGCGCATGGACGGCTCGTGCGGGCGGCGCCCGATGACGAGCAGGTCGACCGCCAGATCGCCGCTGCGAACCCGAGAGGGTGAGCACCCAGACCCACACCGGCACGTTCACGTCACGACCTCCGCAGACACAGGCGCCTCGCAGCGCGAGGCACCCTGATGTTCCGCGGAGGTCTCTTCCACCACCGGTCTGACCGGGAGGCCAACGGCACCGGGTCCGATGCGAGACCGGACCGTGCTGACGACACCGCTGCGGGGGAGTACTCCCCTCCGTGTAGCACTTCATTCTCCCCCGGCGTCAGCGCGGATCGGGCCGGCCAGGAGAATCTTGAGACATGTGTCTCACCGGCACACACCCAGCTGACCTGCACCCTCGCGTCACAGCCGGACTCACTCAGCTCACTCATGTGAGCCATGCCCTCACCCTGGTACAGCGTCCTAGGAACCTAGGCAGGTGATGGGAGCGAAACCCCCGCGGGTGGCGATCCGCGGGCGACGCACGGGTGGGCCTCCGGCCGACCGGGGAGATCGCTGTTTGCGCGTCACGGGTGCCCGTGGCGGGCGTTTGCGGTGCCCAAACCCTGGTCTTGGGGCCTCGGGAGCCGGGCGCGGGCGGTATGCAACCATGCCGACCATGGTTCTCGAAGTCGCCCTGATCGACATTACCCCCGGTCAGGAGGAGGACGTTCGCCGCGGCATACGCGCAGGCCAAGTCGATCCTTGCCACTACGCCGGTCCTCAGTCGGTCCGGATGACCCGCGGCATCGAATCGCCCAGCCGCTTCGTCCTCCTGGTCGAGTGGGACTCGGTCGAGGCGCACGAGGACAACTTCCGCGCGACCGACCGCGTTCGGCCAATGGCGGGGTCTGATCGGGCCCTACTTCGCCCACCCGCCCTCGGGTGGAGCACTTCAACGACATCGACAACCGATCATCGACGACGGCCGCCGCTGGGCTGCCCACCCGCCCTGCGCACGACCGACGGCGTCCGCATCGTCGCGGTCCACGACGCCGGCCCGGACCGAGCTCGCCATCGTCGTCGCCCACGGCTTCACCGGCTCCTGGCGCCGCCCGTCGATCCGGCGGGTGGCGCGGATCTTCGCCGAGCGCGCCGGCGTGATCAGCTTCGACTTCCGTGGCCACGGCCGGTCCGGCGGCCACAGCACCGTCGGCGACCTCGAGGTGCTCGATCTCGACGCCGCCGTCGCCTGGGCCCGCGAGCTCGGCTACGCCAACATCGCCACCGTCGGCTTCTCGATGGGGGCGTCCATCGTGGTCCGCCACGCCGGCCTGACCGAGGCCTGGCGCGCGGTCGTCGCGGTCAGCGGGCCCAGCCGCTGGTACTACCGGGGTACCGTGCCGATGCGCCGGGTGCACTGGGTGATCGAGCGCCGGCTGGGCCGGCTGGTCTCCCGGGTCGCCCTGCGTACCCGCATCTCGTCGGCCGGCTGGCCCACCGCGCCGGCAGCGCCGGACGAGCTCGTGGGCCGGATCTCACCGGTACCGCTGCTGGTCGTGCACGGCGACGCCGACCCTACTTCCCTGTCGAACACGCCGAACGCCTCTACGCGCGGCCAACGAACCCAAGCGGCTCTGGCTGGAGCCCGGCTTCGGGCATGCCGAGAACGCGGCCTCCGAGGAGCTGCTGCACCGGATCGCCGACTGGGTGGTCAAGGCTGTCCACACCGGACAGGCCTGATCCACTCAGGACAGTGCAGCCGGGCTGCCGCGATGTCCGTCGTGCTCCAGGCCGTCGCTCCCGCCAACTCACCGTCCATGCGCCGTCAGGCTTCGGGCAGGTAAGGCCGCATCGGTATGCCGTACGTCGAGGTGAGCTCCCGTTTGAGCTCCTCCACCCCGGTGTTGCGCCGCCATCCGGGGCGAGTAGAGCATCGAGCGATGATCGCCGCGGAGGCGCCGGCCTTGAGGTACGCGTCGGCGATGTGCTCGACCGTTCCGGCGCCGCCGGACGCGATCACCGGGACGTTCACCGCCTCGGCACACCCGTCGGGTGATCTCCAGGTCGTACCCCTGGTGGGTGCCGTCCTGGTCGATGCTGTTGACGCAGATCTCCCCGGCCCCGAGTTCCTCGGCGCGGCGCACCCACACGAGCGCGTCCATCCCGGTCATCACGCGGGCGCCGTCGATGGCCACCTCGTAGCCGCTCGGGATCTGCGGCGTCACCGGCACCCGCTTGACCTGGGTGCTGAGCACCACGCACTGCCGGCCGAACTCCTTCGAGCCCGCCGTGATGATCTCCGGGTTGGCGGACCGCCATCGAGTCGATGCTCACCTTCTCGGCCCCGGCGTCCAGCGCCCGGTGCATGTCGGCCAGCGACCGGATGCCCGCCGCCGACGGTCAGCGGCACGAACACGTTGGCCGCGACCGCCTTCACCGTATCCAGGTCGAGCGGGCGGCGTTCGGCACTGGCGGTGATGTCGTAGAAGATGATCTCGTCGATCTGGTCCTCGTACATGGCCACCGCGACCTCGGCGGCGTCCCCGACCTCGATGTTGTCCTGGAACTGGCGGGCCTTGGTCACCTTGCCGCCCAGCACATCGAAGCAGGCGATGAGCCGACGGGTCAGCATGCCTCGTCCACAGTGGACATATCCAGGTCGGCGAAGCGGCGCAGCAGCCCGAGCCCCAGCGGCCCGCTCTTCTCGATGTGGAACTGGGTAGCCATCACGTTGCCTCGGGCCACGACCGGGCGAACTCGACCCCGTACGCTGTCGTGCCGGCCGTGTCGGCCGCCCGTTCGGGCACGGCGTAGTAGGAGTTCACGAAGTAGAAGTGGCCCGGCGTGGGCAGCTGCGCCACGAACGGGTGGGCGCCGACCCGGGCGGTCACCTCGTTCCAGCCCATCTGCGGCACCCGCACCCGGTCGGCCGGGAACCGGTGCACCCGTCCCGGCAGCCAGCCCAGGCACTTGGCGTCGTCCTCCTCGCTGTGCTCGAAGAGCACCTGCAGGCCGACGCACACCCCGAGGAACGGTTGCACCCCCCTCGACCACCCGCTCGCGCAGGCACTCCGGCCAGCCCTGCTCCTGCAGCGACGCCATCGTGACGCCGGCCGACCCGACCCCCGGCAGCACGAACCGGTCCGCGTCGTGCGCCTCGTCCGGCCGCTCCACGAGCCGGTTCGCCACCCCCAGCCGGTCGAAGGCGTAGGCCACGCTCTGCGCGTTGCCGGTCCGGTAGGAGATCACCCCGATCATCGTCCACGGTATCCGGTGTCCCGACCGGTCTGATCAGCCGGCCAGATGGGTCAGCAGGAGCAACCACAGGGAACCGCTGAGCAGGTACCCGGTGGTCGACGCGACGATCGCCGCCGTCGTCGCGCCCTCCAGCGTCTGGTACCGGTTGGCGAACAGCAGCACGTTCGAACCGGTCGGTAGCGCGGCGTACATCACCGCGATGACGAGGGTGAGACCGCGCAGGCCGAACCCCCAGTGGGCGACGGCCAGCACCAGAGCCGGGTGGACGATCAGCTTCCCGATCGACAGGGTGACCGCGGGGCGCACCTTGCCGGCGATCCCGTACTGGTGCAGGCTCAGCCCGATCGTCACCAGGCTGACCGGCACGACGGCGGCGGAGAGGATGACCAGTACGTCGTCGACCGGGCCGGGAATGGCCAGCCCGGTGGCGTTGTAGGTCAGCCCGAGCAGGATCGGCAGGACCACCGGATGGATCAGGCTACGCCGCGTGATCTGGCCGAGCATGCGCCAGTCCCACCGCCGCCCGGTGTCCCGGGCCAGATCCGTCTCGGCGAGCACGGTACCGGTACTGAGCAGCACCAGGGACTGCAGACTCACGATGGAGATGTGTATGGCCAGCCCGGGCGCGCCGAACAGGGCCGCCACGACCGGGATGCCCAGCTGGACCGAGTTGCTGAAGCTCAGCGACAGCCCACGGATCGCCCCGGCCGTGGGTGGCGCACCCGCGCGCAGCCGCTGCCAGGCGTGCACGGTGAGCAGGAGTCCCACGGTCGGGAAGAAGTACGCGGCCAGGGTCGACCAGGGCAGCCGGGCCAGCGCGATCCCGGCCGTCGTGCGGAACAGTAGAGCCGGTGTGAAGAGCCCGAAGGCCGCCTGACCGAGAACGCCGGCCGCCTCCGGTCCGAAGATCCGGGAGCGGCCGGCGAGCCAGCCGACGGCGATGACCGCGAACACGGCCAGCAGCTTGAGCAGCACCACCGAGGACATCGCGGGATCATGCCGGCCCAGCCTCTCCCGCGCCTACCGGGTGGGACGAATCTCATGAGGTCCCGGGGTGGTCAACGCAGGATCGATGAGTACACGAGCTGGCGCAGCTGGGGCCGCAGCGGGTGCGCGCTGGACGGCAACAGCTGGGTGAACAGCATCGTGGTCAGCTCCTCGGTGGGGTCCACCCAGAAGGCTGTACTGGCCGCGCCGCCCCAGTAGTAGGTGCCCTCGGTGGTCGGTACCCGCGCCGGGACCGGGTCCTCGACTACCGCGAAGCCCAGCCCGAAGCCGATCCCGTCGAGCGTCGTCTCGGCGAAGCCACCGGTCGAGAGCGCACCGAGGTCCTTGCCGCCGGGCAGATGGTTGCGGGTCATGAAGCGGACCGTCCGGTTGCCGAGCAGCCGGACCCCGTCGAGCTCCCCCTCGTGGAGCAGGAGCTGGGTGAACCGGTGGTAGTCGGCCGCGGTGGAGATCAACCCGCCGCCACCGGACAGGAAGTCCGGCTTCTCCAGCGCGCGTCCGCCCAGTGTGTCGAGCCGCAGCGCCCGACCGTTGGCCGGGTTCGGCGCGTAGAGGGCGGCCAGCCGGTCGGCGTCGGCCGAATCGACCCAGAACCGGGTGTCGGTCATTCCCAGCGGAGCGAATACGCGTTCGCTGAAGAACTCGGCCAGCGTCTGACCCGAGATCACCTCGACCAGCCGGCCGAGCACATCGGTGGCGACCGAGTATCCCCAGGCGGAGCCGGGGTTGAACAGCAACGGGAGCCGCGCCCACGTCTGGACCGCCGACGCGAGGTCCACCCCGTCGGGCCCGTAGAGGTCGTAGCCCGACGCCCGGTACAGCGCGTCGACCACCGAGGTCTGCAGGAAGCCGTAGGTCAGTCCGGAGGTGTGGGTCAGCAGGTGCCACACGCGGATCGGTTCCGTCGCGGGCACCGTGAACGGGCGCAGCGCCGAACCTTTGTCATACACCTTTGTATTCGCGAACTCGGGCAGCCATCGGCTGATCTCGTCGGTGAGCTCGAAGTGGCCCTCTTCCCACAACATCATCGCGGCGACCGAGGTAATCGGTTTGGTCATCGAATAGATGCGCCACAGCGTGTCCGGTGTAACAGGTCGGCCGGCCTCGATATCCGCCTGGCCGTACGTCGACGCGTGAGCTACCGCGCCACGGCGGGTGACCACGATCTGCCATCCGGCGAGCCGGCCGTCATCGACATAACGTGCGAAGTGCGAATCCAGGCGGCGCAAGCGGCTTGCGCACAGACCGATCTGGTCCGGATCCACATTCTGTTCAATCGTCACGCGGCGGAGCCTACTCTCGGGTAGCCGGGACGGGAATGCCCTGAATTGGCGTGGGGTCATCCGGTGCGGACCCGTCGAACTCGGGCCTCGGCATGGTCGTTCGTCGAAGCTCCTCGTAAGCTTCTGGCGTGACGAAAGCCACATGGATCAAGCTGGTTGTGACATCGTTCGGCGCTGCGGCTCTGGTCGGGGCCGCTCAGTTGGGTGTCGGCCAGGCGTTGTCCATCATCAACGTGAGCGCTGATGTCACGTCCTCGGATGCCGATGCCCATCATCGGCTCACAACGTGGCTGGTATTAGTCTTCGCCGGTGCCGTGCTCGCTGGAGCCGCCGTCGGTCGTCGCGGCATCCGCCGCCGGATATTCATTGTGACCAGACAGGTTCCCACCTCGCCGACCGTGAGCGACCACCTGCTCGCCGCGGCCGCGGCTGCCCGGGGTCCGCTCACCTTGGCCGGCGCGCGCGCGGTCGCCGCCCTGTGCGCCGGTCTGGGCGCGGCGACCGCCTACCCCCTGGTCTGGATCGCCGGGCGGGCTGCCAGCAGTACCGGGCCGGACCAGTCGCAGCTCGCCCTGACCACCGGCGTCGGCATCGCGCTCGGCGTGGTGCTGGCCATCGCCGCGCTCGCCGCCACTCCGGTCGCCCTCGGGCTCACCGTGACCGTCGCGTGGATCTGGATGGCCGGACTCGCCTCCGTCCTGCTCGCCCTCGGCCAGCACGTACCCGTGCGTACGCCACGCATCGGCGTGCTGGAATCGCCAACTCCGGTGCCCACATCCCAGTGGTGGCTCGGCCCGTACCTCATGGTGGTCATCGCCGGCGGGCTCGGGCTGTTGATCGCCGCCGCTACCCGGTGGATGGGTTCGGGCCGGCTCGGGATCGCCGCGTCGGGGTTCGCCGGGCCGGCGCTGGTGGCCGCGTGCTACCTCTCGGCCGCCCTCGAACCCGGTGGCGCGGGTGCCACCGACAGCCCCGCCTACCAGGCATCGATCCTCGCCGCGACGGCCGGGCTGCTCGCGTCGGCGGCGATAGCCGCCACCCAACCACGCAAGGTCAAACCCGTCCGGGACCTGGCCCCCGTCCTGGTCTCGGGCACGGTCACCGGCCCGATCGCTGTCCAGGCGGGGGCGCGGCGCGCGGCGGCCGGACCGAAGGCGATCGGCTCGGCCAACGCCGGCTCGCCCGCGGCGGTGGGGACCGCGGCGGCCGGTGGTGTCTACACTCCGCGGCCGCGCCGGCCGCCGATCGAGGTCGCACCCCGGCTCGTGCGAGCCGAACCATCGCGCCGGGTCGACTCCGCTACCTACATCGATGCCGAGCCGGTCGACGAACGGGCGCGCGCCCAGCTGGAGGCCGCCGCTCAAGCCGACGCCGACCGGCAGCGCCGGGCCGCCACCCAGGCCGCGGCCGAACGTCGCCGGGCCGATGACGCCGCCGAAGCCCGGCGCGCCGCCGCCACCCAGGCCGCCGCCGAGCAGCGCTGGGCCGATGAGCAGGCCCGCGCGGAAGAGGTACGGCGGGCCCAGGCGATCCGGCAGGCCGAGGCGGCGCGGTTGCTCCAGGAGGCGGAGGCCGCGCGTCAGGCGCAGGCCGCACGGGAGGCCCAGGCCGCCCGGGACGCCCAGGCGGCGCGCGACGCGCGGATCGCGCAGGACGCTGCCCGCGCCGCGCAAGCCCAGCGCCTCGCCGAAGCCCAGCGGCTGGCCGGTTCGTCGACGGCCGCCGCGGCATCGTCAGCCGCCGCTACGTCCTCGGACGCGGCGGCTGGTGGGGTCGCAAATGCCGCAGAGGCCGCTAAACCCGTGAGTGGGCGGGCTCGGCGGGCGCGAGAGAAGGCCGAACGGGCGGCGGCTGAGAGAGCCGCCCGCGAGCGTGCCGCCGCCGAGAAGCAGGCCGCCATCCGGGCCAGGTCGGAGCGCGAAGCGGCGGCCCGGGCGGCCAAGGAGGCTGAGACGAAGGCTGTCGCCGATGCCAAGAAGGCCGCCATGGACGCGAAGAAGGCGGCCGCCGACGCGAGGCAGGCCCGGGTGACGGCGGCGGAGGAGGCCAAGCGCGCCCGGGCGAAAGCCGCCGCGGACGCCAAAACCGCGAAGTCCGCCGCCAACGCCAAGACCGCCGGCAAAGCCGCGAAGGCCGCCGCCACTGCCACGACCGCCGCCAAGGCCACGACCGCCGCCAAGGCCACGACTGACGCCGACGCCGAGGACGCCACGACGGCCGCCAACGGCAAAGCCGACGTAGTGACCAGCGCGGCCGGGTCGCGGGCCGCCGGCGAGGCGAAGGCCGCGGCCAAGCCAGTGCGGGGCCGGGCACGCCGGGCGCAGGTGAAGGCTGAGCGCGAGGCCGTCGAGCGGGCGGCCGAGGAGCGGGCGGCCGCCGCCCGGCTGGAGGCCGAGCGGGTCAAGGCGGAGCGCGAAGCGGCCCTGCGCGAGGCCAAGGACCAGCGCCGCGGACGGGGCAAGGACACGCTGCGGCAGCGGGAGAAGGAGCACGTCGACTGGGTCACCAACCTGGTCAACCTGCCCCACGACCCCGAACTGAGAACCCGCAAGGGCGGCTGACCGTCCACTGAGGACCATCGCCCGGTCAGGCTTCGACGATCTGGCCTTTGCCGATCACAACCACACCGTTGTCGGACACGGTGAACCGCTCGCGGTCGCGCTCGAGGTCGACGCCGATCTCGACACCCTCGGGTACCACGACATTCTTGTCGAGGATCGCGTTACGGACGACGGCGTGCCGGCCGATGTCCACGCCCTCCATGAGCACCGCACCGTCCACATGGGCCCAGGAGTGGACGTGCACGTCAGGCGAGACGACGGAGTTCTCCACCAGTGAGCCGGAGATGACCGCGCCCGGCGAGACCATGGAGCCGATGGCCCTGCCCAGGCGCTCCTGCCAGCCGTGCACGAACTTGGCCGGCGGCCACGGCCGGTTCTCGGTGTAGATGGGCCACTCCGTAGTTGTACAGATTGAACACGGGGTGGATGGCGATGAGATCCATGTGCGCCTCGTAGAACGAGTCCAGGGTCCCCACGTCGCGCCAGTACCCCCGGTCGCGGTCGGTGCTCCCGGGTACCAGGTTGTCCTTGAAGTCGTAGACCGCCGCCTCGTTCCGCTCGACCAGCATGGGGATGATGTCGCCGCCCATGTCGTGCTTGCTGGCCGGATTGCCGGCATCCTTGGTCAGCGCCTCGGTGAGAGCGTCCGTGGTGAAGACGTAGTTGCCCATCGACGCGTAGACCTCGTCCGGTGCGTCGGCCAGACCGATCGCGTCCGTGGGCTTCTCGCGGAACGCCTTGATGCCCTGCCCGTCCTCGCCCACCTCGATGACACCGAACTGGTCGGCGTCGCTCAGCGGCTGCCGGATGCCGGCCACGGTCACGCCCGCCCCGGAGGCGATGTGGTCGGCCACCATCTGCGACGGGTCCATGCGGTAGATGTGATCGGCGCCGAACACGATGATGTAGTCCGGGCCGTTCGTCATTGATGAGGTTGAAACTCTGGAAGATGGCGTCGGCCGACCCGGCGAACCAGCGCGGTCCGAGCCGCTGTTGCGCGGGTACCGGGGTGACG
Organism: uncultured Actinomycetota bacterium; assembly: GCA_963803345.1. Lineage (GTDB taxonomy): Bacteria > Actinomycetota > Actinomycetes > Mycobacteriales > Micromonosporaceae > CAWDLX01. Next base: position 117,498 of record CAWDLX010000010.1, on the reverse strand, counting down.
TAGTTGCCCAGCAGGTTGGACATCCGCCAGGTCTTGGTCACGTGCCGGTCCAGTGAGTGCGACTTGTACTGCGTCAGCACGACGATCTTGAGATAGCCCCCGTTGACCAGATTGGACAGCGCAAAGTCGATCATCCGGTAGAGGCCCCCGAACGGGACGGCCGGCTTGGCCCGGTCGGCGGTGAGGGGCATGAGGCGCTTGCCCTCGCCACCCGCCAGCACGATCGCGAGCACCTTTGGAAGGGCCATGAGCTGACGCTAACGACCGAACCGGGTGGGCACCAGCGCTACGGGCCAGTTCGGACGGATAGTCTGCGCAACGTGGCTGTACGCATCGATCTACTCACCCGCGAGTACCCGCCCGAGGTGTACGGCGGGGCCGGGGTCCACGTCGAGTACCTGGTCCGCGGCCTGCGTCCGCTGGCCGACGTGCGGGTGCGCTGCTTCGGCGCGCCACGTACCGAGCAGGGCGTGACCGCGTACGCCGAGCCGCCCGGGCTGGCCGCGGCCAACGCCGCCCTGCGCACGATCGGGGTCGACCTCGAGATGGCGGCCGCCGCCGCTGGAACCCAGCTGGTCCACAGCCACACCTGGTACGCCAATCTGGCCGGGCACACCGCGAAACTCCTGCACGGCGTGCCCCATGTGGTGACCGCGCACAGCCTCGAGCCGTTGCGCCCGTGGAAGGCTGAGCAGCTCGGCGGCGGGTACGCCCTCTCGTCCTGGTGCGAGCGCACGGCCATCGAGGCGGCCGACGCCGTGATCGCCGTATCGGCCGGCATGATGCGCGACGTGCTCACCGCCTACCCGGCCCTGAGCCCCGAGCGGGTACACGTCGTACACAACGGCATCGACACAGTCCAGTACTCGCCCGACCACGGCACCGACGTGCTGGACCGGCTGGGCATCGACCCGGCCCGGCCCAGTGTCACCTACGTCGGCCGGATCACCCGACAGAAGGGTCTGCCCTACCTGCTCCGGGCGGCATGGTCGATCCCGGCCGACGTGCAGCTCGTCCTGCTGGCCGGAGCACCCGACACCCCGGAGATCGGGGCGGAGGTGTCACTGCTCGCGGCGGAGCTGGGCGACAAGCGGGGCAATGTGATCTGGGTACAGGAGATGCTGCCGAAGCCCGAGGTCATCCAGGTCCTGACGCACAGCACCGTCTTCGTCTGCCCGTCGGTGTACGAGCCGATGGGGATCGTGAACCTCGAGGCGATGGCGTGCGAGACGCCGGTCGTGGCCACCGCCACCGGTGGGATACCCGAGGTTGTCCTCGACGGTACGACCGGCCTGCTCGTACCGCTGCCCCAGGCGGCCGACGGTACCGGAACGCCTCTCGATCCGGACCGGTTCGTGGCCGACCTGGCCGCCGCGGTGAACGCGGCGCTGGCCGACCCGGCCCGGGCGCGGGCGATGGGGCGGGCCGGCCGGCAGCGGGCGGTGGAGCACTTCTCGTGGGACGCGATCGCGCAGCGGACCATGCAGGTGTACCGGGGCGTGCTCTGAGGGCGCCCAAACGGTGCGGGGCCGCCTGATCAACGGCAGAATGGCCACCATGACCGGACGTATCCCCATCGACGATGTCAGGCCACGCCCGGCCGGCGGCGAACACCCGGCCAAGGCGGTCGTGGGCGAGCTGGTACCCGTCACCGCCGTGTCCTATCGGGAGGGACACGACGCGATGGGCGTCAACGTGGTGTGGATGGGGCCGGACGGGCAGGCGAAGCCGTTCACCCGGTTGTCGGCGCTACCGGGCAGTCCGGACCACTGGCACGGGCTGATCCAGCCGGACGCGGTGGGCGAATGGAGCTTCACGGTCGAGGCGTTCGCCGATCCCTACCTGAGCTGGCACCACGCCGTCACCGCCAAGCTCGAAGCCGGACAGAGCGCGGCCGATCTCGCCAACGACCTGGCCATCGGCGCCAGTGTGCTGGACGCGGCGGCCGAGCTCGTCCCGGCCGACCGGTCCAAGGAGGTCACTGAGGCGGCCGCCGCGCTGCGCGACTCAACGCTGCTGGTATGGCAACGCACGGCGCCGGCACTGGAGCTGACCGACCTGCTCTGGGCCCACCCGGTACGGCAGCTGGTCACCGCGGCGGCACCGGCCCGGATCTGGGTCGACCGGCCGCTCGCGCTGTTCTCGGCCTGGTATGAGATGTTCCCGCGCTCGGAGGGGGCCGAGGTGGCCCGCGACGGCACCCCGGTGCGGCACGGCACGTTCGCCAGCGCCACCAGGCGCCTGCCCGGTGTCGCGGCGATGGGCTTCGACATCGTGTACCTCCCCCCCATCCACCCCATCGGGCGGGTCAACCGCAAGGGCCGCAACAACGCCCTCGTCGCGCGACCGTCCGATGTGGGCTCTCCCTGGGCGATCGGGTCGGTCGAAGGTGGACACGACGCCGTCCACCCGCAGCTGGGCATCGGTGGCCGAGTTTCGGGCATTCGTCGCCGCGGCCTCCCGGTCCGGGCTGGAGGTCGCGCTCGACCTGGCCCTGCAGTGCGCCCCCGACCATCCCTGGGTGGCCGAACACCCGGAGTGGTTCACCACCCTGCCTGACGGGACGATCGCCTACGCGGAGAATCCGCCCAAGAAGTACCAGGACATCTACCCGTTCAACTTCGACAACGACCCCGAAGGGCTGCGGGCCGAGATCCTGCGGGTCGTGCTCTACTGGGTGAGCCAGGGCGTGAAGGTCTTCCGGGTGGACAACCCCCACACCAAACCGACGGCCTTCTGGCACTGGCTGATCTGGCAGGTCAAGCGCGAACATCCCGAGGTGCTGTTCCTGGCCGAGGCGTTCACCCGGCCGGCCGTCATGCACGGGCTCGGCACGATCGGGTTCACCCAGTCCTACACCTACTTCACCTGGCGCACGACCGCGGCCGAGATGCGCCAGTACTGCGAGGAGCTCGTGGCGTCGGCCGACCACATGCGACCCAACTTCTGGCCGAACACGCCCGACATCCTGCACGAGTCGCTGCAGAAGGGCGGTCCGGCCATGTTCAAGATCCGAGCTGTGCTGGCCAGCATGCTCAGTCCGTCGTGGGGGATCTACGCCGGCTACGAGCTGTTCGAGCACACCGCCCGGCCCGGGTCCGAGGAGTACCTGGACAACGAGAAGTACCAGCTCAAGCCGCGTGACTGGGCGGCCGCCGAGCGGGCCGGCGAGTCGCTGGCGCCATTCCTGACCCGGCTCAACCGCATCCGGCGGGCCAATCCGGCGCTGCACTGGCTGCGCAACCTGGTCTTCCACGACATCGACAACGAGGCCATGCTGTGCTGGTCCAAACGCGACAGTGCCACCGGGAACACGGTGCTGGTCGTCTGCTCGTTCGACTCGCGCAACGCCCTGTGGGGAAACACCACATTGGATATGGCCGCCCTCGGGCTGGATGCGCATGAACGGTTCCGGGTGCGCGACGAGCTGACCGGAGCCGAGTTCGTGTGGGGACAGCACAACGCGGTACGGCTCGACCCCTACGGCGAGCCGGCGCACATCTTCACCGTGCACCGCCTGGAGGTGCGGCGGTGACACTCGAACTGATCACTGGCAACGTGCATGACCCGCACGGACTGCTGGGCCGCACGATGGCGTGGTGCGGGTACTGCGGCGCGGCGCGTCCGAGGTCGTCGTGGTCGCCGACGGCCAGCGCTACCCGGCGGAGCGGATCCAGAGCGAGGGCGTGTTCGAGGCCGCGGTACCCCCATCCCTGACCACCTACCGGGTCGAAGTGGACGGTGTGCTCGTCGACGACCCTACCGGCACCTGCCCACGCTCGGCGAGCTTGACCTCCAGCTGATCACCGAAGGCAGGCACGAACGTCTGTGGACCGTGCTCGGCGCGCAGGCCCGCGATGTTGGCGTCTCGTTCGCCGTGTGGGCGCCCAACGCCGCAGGGCGTACGGGTGGTCGGCGACTTCACCGGATGGGGGCCACATGACGGCTGGCCGATGCGGTCCATGGGGGGCAGCGGTGTGTGGGAGCTGCTCGTACCCGAAGCTGAGCCCGGTCACCGGTACAAGTTCCGTATCCTCGGTCCGGACGGGGTCTGGCGGGAGAAGTCCGACCCGTTGGCCCGCTACGCCGAGGTGCCCGACCGGACCGCGTCGGTGGTGTACCGCTCCGAGCACCGGTGGCGCGACGGCGCCTGGCTGGCCCGGCGCTCGACCGGGTCGGCCACACCAGGAGCCGATCAGCATCTACGAGGTCCACCTGGGCTCCTGGCGACCGGGACTATCCTATGTGGATTTGGCCGACCAGCTCACCTCGTATGTCAGCGAACTCGGTTTCACCCACGTCGAGTTCCTCCCGGTGATGGAGCACCCGTTCGGCGGCTCCTGGGGCTACCAGGTCACCGGGTACTACTCACCGACCGCCCGCTTCGGCGACCCGGACGGGTTCCGGCTGCTGGTCGACCGGCTCCACCAGGCCGGCATCGGGGTGATCCTGGACTGGGTTCCGGCCCACTTCCCCAAGGACGAGTTCGCGCTGGCCCGCTTCGACGGGACACCGCTGTACGAGCACGCCGACCCGCGTCGGGGCGAACATCCCGACTGGGGCACCCTACGTGTTCGACTTCGGCCGGCCCGAGGTACGCAACTTCCTGGTCGCCAACGCCCTGTACTGGGCGGAGGAGTTCCATGTGGACGGACTGCGGGTCGACGCCGTCGCGTCCATGCTGTACCTGGACTACTCCCGCGAGGACGGCGAATGGCTACCCAACGTCCACGGTGGACGCGAGAACCTCGACGCGGTCGCGTTCATGCAGGAACTCAACGCGACCGTCTACAAGCACCACCCCGGCATGCTGATGGTGGCCGAGGAGTCCACCGCGTGGCCGGGCGTGACCCGGCCCACCTCGTCCGGCGGGCTCGGCTTCGGGTTCAAATGGAACATGGGCTGGATGCACGACACCCTCGAGTACGTCGTGAAGGAACCCATCCACCGCCAGTACCACCACAACGAGATGACCTTCGCCGCCGTCTACGCCTGGAGTGAGAACTTCGTGCTGCCTATCAGCCACGACGAGGTGGTCCACGGCAAGCGCTCGCTGGCCGGGAAGATGCCAGGCGACCACTGGCAGCGGATGGCCAACGTCCGCGCCCTGCTCGCCTTCATGTGGGCCTTCCCCGGAAAGCAGTTGATCTTCATGGGCTGCGAGCTCGGCGACGAACGGGAGTGGTCCGAGCAGCGGGGCATGGACTGGGCACTGCGCCATGACCCCCCACACGCCGGCGTACTCCAGCTCGTCCGCGACCTGAACTCCAACTACCGGGATCACCGTGCACTGTGGACACTCGACACGTCGCCGTCCGGGTTCTCATGGATCATCGGCGACGACGCCGCCAGCAACGTGTTCGTCTTCCAGCGCACCGGGTCCGACGGCTCGCCGCTGGTCTGCGCGGCCAACTTCTCCGCCGTACCCCACGAGGCGTACCGGCTCGGGCTGCCCGCCGGGGGACGCTGGACCGAGATCGTGAACACCGACGCGCCGTGTATGGCGGCTCCGGCGTCGGCAACCTCGGCGTCGTCAACGCCGACGGACCCCCCTGGCACGGCCAGCCCGCATCGGCCACCCTCCGCATCCCCCCACTGGGCGCCCTCTGGCTCCGCCCCGCCCGCTGAGCAGCTCCCCGTGCTGCGTGAGTCCTGAGTTGCCCAGGGCCACCCGATACTCACACAGCTCCGGCCGCCAACCGAGTCGGCGCAGGGCGGCGCGGATGTCGCTCGGCGACCTGGGAGCTCTGCGTACGCAGGGCGTGCGCGGGATACCGCAGCACGATGTAGCCGTCCAATTCGAGCGAGTTGGACCGCATCGAGTCGTCCCACATCTGCGCCGACCTCGAGATGATGGGCACCGTCGATCTCGACCGCTCAGCCTCCAGGGTTCGAACTCGGCGTCCATGAATCGTCGCCGACCATTCCGGTCCAGCCGGGGAGACTGACGCACAGGCAGTGGCAGTCGTGCCTTGCGGCACAGGTCGAGCAGGTCCAGCTCACCCAGACTGTGAGATCCGCCGGCACAGTCAACGGCCGTCCTCCGCAGTAGCCCCCTGCGGCCCGCGTTGCGCATGCCCTCCCAAGCTCGCTCAAGCTCGGACAGCTGCACGATCCGTTGCTGGAAACTCGCCGCGATGATCAGCATCGCCTCGCGGTCGCTGGCCGCCCATTGAACGGCGTCCACAAGCGACCGGCCGGGCATGGTGGCCGGTGGCCGGAGGTAGCGGCCACCGTCCAGGTCCGGAGCGCACCGGGTCCGGTGCAGCACGACGCCCGCACGCGCGCGGGCCTGACGGCCGATAGGAACCAGGACATGGATGCCGCGAGACGTGACGCCGGCCAGGCCCCATGCGCACAGGGCACTCAGGCCACCCAGACACACCCGCGTCGGCCACTGGTCCCCGCCCGCTCCAAGCACCGCCGCCCAGTTCCGCTGCTCCTGCGTGAGCCTCCCGACAGTGGCCACGAAGAGCCCCGGCTGAAGGCGACGCCAACGACCCGCCGCAACCCGGTGCCGCAGCGCGTTGTCCGACATGTGGCACAGCGCCTGGCGGCGGGTCACCACGTTGGCTTGCCGTGCCAGGAGGCTGGCCAGGGAGGGATCCACGCAACTGATTGTCTCGAACTGCCGGCCCCGAAGCCGCCCACTGTGGATAACGTGCGCTGCGTGAGTTGTGTGTCGCCAGGACGACGCAGAACTCACGCAGCTTGGGAGGTGGTGAGGGTGAGGGTGGTCCAGGCGCCGACGTGGATCCGGTCGCCGGCGGCCAACGACGTGGGCTGGTTGGCCGGCAGCGGGTCCGGAGAGTCGTTGAGGTAGGTACCGTTGGCCGAGTCGAGGTCGACCACGCTCCACGTGCCGTCGGGTGCCGGCCACCAGCAGCGCGTGCGAGTGGGAGACTCCGGCGTCCTCCGGCGGTCCGGTGAGGTCGATGCCGGGCTCGATCCCCCGCGACCGGCTGCGTCCGTCCAATGAGGACCTGCGCGCCGGTCAGGGTGAACCGGCGCTCCGGGCAGAAGGCGGGGAAGGCCACGGCCTCGGCGTCGGCTTCGGCGGCCGCCTGCATCCGGTCGTAGTAGGCCCGGTCCGCCGTCGCCACGACCCGCCACGCCATTGGCCGGGGCCAGGCCGCACGGCGCCGGCGACGGGGCCGGCCGCCGGGTCCAGCCGGGACGCTCGAGGCCGGACGACAGGCGCGCGGCGCCAGGCCGGAGTCGGCGACGGGGCGGCGAGGAAGTCGTGGCCACACACCTCGCAGAACCGGCCGTCGCGGGGCGTGTCGCACTCCGGGCACGGTCTCGCCGGGTGACGCCGGCGGCAGCCACCGCGGGGCCGCTCTCCGATGTGGACGCAGGCGCGGCGGTACCCGGCGATCGGGGCACCGCACTCGTCGCAGTAGTCGGTGGCGGTCGACGGGTGACCCTTGGGGCAGGTTGGCATCGTGGGATCCTCAGCTGCTCTTGACGCGGATGGTCTTCACCGAGCGGACGTTGGCCAGCTCGGCGTCCACCCCGGCCACCCTCTGCTTGAGCCGTACCGTTCCGGTGCGGGCGTCGACCACGTCGACCACCTTGGCCAGCAGTTTGGCGGTGTCGGTGTGCCCGGACTCCTCGGCCAGCTGCACCGCCCGGCCCAGCTTCGACGGTGGCCGTCTCCACGTCGCCGGCGTCGCGGGCGGCCAGCCCCTCCTGGATCACGTCGGCCAGCTCGGCCTGCCCGGTGTAGTGGGCCACCCGCTGGTTGATCCGCGTGGACAGCGCGCTGTCGTCGGTCCAGATTGCCCGTACCAGCGACTGCGACAGCACCTCGTCGCCCGCGACCAGGCTGACCCGGGCGGCCAGCATCTCCTCGCCGACCGCGCCGGCCGGTACCTGGACGCAGACGTGGTAGTCGCGGCTCTCCGCGCCCCACGCGCCCAGCGGGTACTCGCCGATGCGGGCGACTCACTCGGGCGCCGGCCGGTCAGGTCCTCGACGGCCGGGAAGACCTGCTTCACGAACGCGATCGTCGAGCCGGCCGGGGTCCACAGCCGCAGCCCCACCTCGGCATGCGACTTGCCCATCGCCGTCTGCGGTCATCGGCGGTGAAGTCGGCGGCCAGCTCGGCCGGGTCGGCCAGGCCGTCGGCGGTGCCGAGCAGGGCCGAGGCGATCATGCGCAGCTCGCTACCGCTCCAGTCGGCGCCGACGCCCCGGCTGTCGCAGAGGAACCGGCCTTCGCAGGCGCGCAGCGTCTGCGGCCAGCTGCTCCGGCGTCTCGTGCTGGTTGCGCCCGTCGGTGAGCAGGATGGCGTGCTTGACCTGCGGCGGGCGACGGTCTCGAACAGCTGGCGGGCCAGGTCGAGCCACTGCCCCATCGCGGTGCCGCCGGAGGCGGTCAGCCGCGTCGACCGCTCGCTTGGCCGCGGCCCGGGTGGCGGCGCGTGGCCGCGACCAGCCGGGCTGGTCGCGGGTAGGCCATGACGGCGTCGTTGCGGCCGGCGACCACCGCGAACGCCACGCCGTCGCGCAGCGTGTCGATGGCGGCGGCGGTGGCCCGCTTGGCCTCGGACATCTTGGTCGGCGGGTCGGCCATCGACCCCGAGCAGTCGATCATGATGACCTGGGCCGCGCGTCGGCGCCGGTCGCGGCCGCGACCCCGTCGCCGGCGGACGTCACCGTGATCGACGGCATCGACCACTGTGGAGTCCACCGGCAGGTACTCGTTCTGGAACACCTCGGCTGTGAAGGGCGGGCTGCATCGGTCCAGGTGGCGACGCCTGGCTGCTCCTACGTCACGGATGACGCGCGGCGAGGTCGGGCGGGATCAGCGCCGCGGCGGCGAGTGTTGTCCGCCCGCCGGCGTCCAGGGCGAACTGCACCAGCGCCTGCGCCGTCTCCAGTGGACGGAGCCGGGGTGTGGCCGCGGCCAGCTCGGCCGGCGTCCGGCCGGTACTTGAACAGGCCGTCGCTGCAGACCAGCACCCGGCCGGGCCCGGCGGGCGTGAAGTGACGCAGTGCGGCACGGTGTCGGTGGCGTCGGCGCCGAGCCAGCGCACGAGCGCGCCGCGCCAGCGGCAGGCCGGCCGGCCGGCGCGATGCCGCCGGCGACCGGATCTGCGCCGGCCGACGGAGTCGTCCGCGGTCAGGCACCGCGGCACGGTCTCGGCGGCGTCGGCCGTCGGGCAGCCAGTAGGCGCGGCTGTCGCCGACCCAGCCGACGGTCGACCGCGTCCGCCCGGCTGCCGACCACCGCGCAGACGAACGTGCGAGGCGGGCGGGTTGGGCCGGGCTCGGGCCGGCGGCCAGCGCGGCGGCGGCCTGGGCGGCCCGGGCCGCGGCGCGATCGCGTCGGCCGCGCTCGGCCGGCGGGTCAGCGCACCGACGAGGCGCCGGCGCGGCGGCGTCGACCGCGCCGTTGGAGGCGGCGTCCGGCCGGGTCGAGGAGGACACACCGTCGCACACGATCGCGACGATCGTGTCGGCGCAGCGTGGCCCAGCGCGACCGCGTCCTCGTTGCGGTGGTGGCGCAGGCCCCGGTCGGTGACGGCGGCGATCACGCCGAGGTCGAGCTCGGTGTGGTCCTTGGCGCGGCGCCCGCCGCTGACCGCAGTCCTCGCAGTAGCCCTCGGCGCCGAACGTGGTACCGCCGCAGCCGGCGCACGCCGTCACGGGCGCCGCCGAGCTCACCCACCGGCCGGGCCCAGTCGGCGCGGCTGGCCGGCTCCCGGCCGGGACGGCGCCGCGGCGAGCCGGGGTACGCCGCCGACGAGGTCGTGGCCGCACGCCTCGCAGAACCGGTCGGCGTCGGCCACCGAGCGGCCACAGGCGGGCACAGGTCGGACATTCAGAGCACCGTCTGGGGGCGGACGGAGTTGGCCAGGTCGACCAGCCGGTAGCGCTCCGCAGCGATCGGCTTCGAGGCTGGCCAGCGTCCGGTAGGCGCTCTCCAGGCCGAGCCGGATCTCGTTCTCCCGCAGCGCCTCGCCGAGGAACGCTGGCGGCCTTGGACGCGCGCGGACGGTGCCGACCGCGGCAGCTGCAGATACGACCGCAGCACGTCGGCCCACGGGATCCGTCGCGGCAGGGCGCTGCGCCGCCGGCCGCGCGGCGGCGACCGCCGGGGACGGCGCGGCGCTCGACCTGCCGGTCAGCCAGTGTCAGCGCCTTCTGCAGCATCTCCACCGCGAGCGCGGTGCGGCGGGCGGCGTCCAGCCGGAGCTCGCTCCAGCCGGGCCGACGCCGCCACCAGGTCCGCCTCGGCCAGCGGCGCCGGACGATGCTGTCCACAGTGGCGCGGACCGCGGCGATCTGAGCCGAGGTGTACTGGCTGGACACCTCGGGAACCTCGTCCAGGATGGCCACCGCCTCGGCCCGGTCGCCGGCGGCCAGCAGCGTGCGGGCCAGCCCGAACGCCGCGCTGACCATCGTGTGGTCGACCCGCCACACCCGGGCGTACCGGCGGATCGCGGCGTCGCGGTCGCCGGCCAGCTCGCACGGCCGCGGCCAGGGCCAGCCGGGCCGCCGGCTCGCCCGGCAGCGGCCGAGTAGACGGCGTCGAACGCCGTCACGGCGTCGCCGGCCCGGCCCGCGGCCAGCGCGATCAGCCCGGCATACCAGTCCGGCCGCCAGTCGCCCGGACCGGTCACGATGCCGGCCAGCGTCGTCCGCCGCGTCGCGCCCGCGGCCGGCGTCGACGAGGGCCCGCACCAGCGCGCAGGCGACACCTCCACACTGGACACCGGCGACGACTCCAGTGTGGACACCGTACCGGCCGCATCGTCACCGCCCAGGGTGGCCAGGAAGCCGGCGGCCGGGTCGGTCGGGTCGACCAGCGGGCACCGGCAGCGCGGCGGCCACGGTCGGCCCGTCGACCGCACCGGCGTCGGCGCCGGCGCCGAACGTCCGCCGCTCCGGAGTGAACTGGGCCGACGGCGCCTGGCCGGGCCAACCCGTCAGCCGCGCTCAGCACCTCGCGCAGCACGCCGGTGCGCCTGCTCGGCCAGCTCGGCCGCCGAGGCGAAGCGGTCGGCCGGGTCGCGTGTCGGTGGCACGCAGCAGCAGCCGGTGGTACGACTCCTGCTCGGCCAGCAGCGGCACGTCGCCCGGGTGGGGCAGGCTGGCCGCGTACCGGCGTGGAGAACCCGCCGAAGTCGAAGCTCAGCACGGCCAGGGTGCGCCCGACCGTATAGATGTCGGAGGCGATCGACGCGCCCTCGCGCTCCAGCTCCGGTGCCTGGTAGCCCGGCGTGCCCCACAGCGGCGAGGCATGGTCGTCCATGCGTCGCACCGCGCCGAGGTCGATGAGCTTGAGCTGCTCCTCGGCGTGGATCACGTTGTCCGGCTTGAAGTCGCAGAACAGCAGGCCACGATCGTGCAGGTAGCCCAGGGCGGGCAGGACCTCGATGCCGTACGCCAGTACCTGATCGCAGCGGCAGCGGGAGCGCGCTGCCGTCAGCGTCCGACATGGGACAGCACCAGGTCCTTGAGCGATCGGCCGCCGACGTACTCCATCACGATGTAGCCGACCATCACGCCGGTCTTCGGGTCGGGGTGCTGGGCGAAATCGTGGATCTTCACGATGGTCGGGTGGTCGACCTCGACCAGGAAGCGGCGTTCCGCCACCGCCGAGGCCATGGCGTCGGCGTCACCGGTGTTGATCAGTCCTTTGAGGACGACCCATCGGTCGGCGCCGGAGTCGCTGATGTTGCGGTCCCGGGCCAGGTAGATCCAGCCGAGCCCGCCGTGGGCGATCGCGCCCGAGGATCTCGTACCGGTGGTCGACCAGCTCACCCGGGGACAGGCTCGGTACGAACGAGAACGGCGTCCGGTCCTTCGGGCAGAAGCCTTCGGACAGTGCCGGGCTTCCCCGACCGCGCCCGCCCGACCGGGCTGCCGCATGTCGCGCAGAACCGCTGGGACTCGCGGTACCGAGGGGTTGGTCATTACCGCCGTCGTCGGGTCGCGCAGCGGGGTACCGGCGGGACGACCACCAGGTTGGCGCCCAGCCGACCGCGCCCGACCGGTGCGCGCTCCGTCCGCTCGTGGTGGGTCCGGTCGTGCGGCCGGTACCGGAGGTCGTGGCCGCACTCACTGCGAGCGTGATGCCGGCCCGGGACGAGACCGTGGCCTCGGGTACCCGCGGAGCCGGCGCTCCGGCCGGGGCCGACTTCCTGGCGCCGGCCGCCTTCCGACCACCCGCCTTCGCCCCGCGGGCCGGCTTCGCGGCCGCCGCCTTCGCCGCCGTCACGGCCTTGGCGGCGGTGGCCACCGGCTGCTTGTGCCCGCACTCGTCGCAGTACCCGTCGGCCGCGTAATGTGCCGGGGCAGCCGGGCCGCTCGCAGGCGTCAGTCATCGACGGCACTCCTCTCGCCGCGGCCCGGACAGGTCGACCAGGCTGGTCTGGTAGGCGTGCACCGCCCGGGTGGCGGCCCGCAGGTCGCAGGGCGCGGTGTAGAGCAGATCGTGGGCCTGGGCGAACAGGCCGGCCAGGCGGGCGTCCTCGGCCAGCCCCCGGGCGACCGCCTTGGCCCGGTAGGCCTCGAGCCGGCCCCGCAGCTCGGCGCGCCGGGCGAGCAGGCCCGTCGGCGAGGTCGCCCAGCTCGGCCGCCCGCGCCCGGGCCCGTCTGGGCCGATGTCTCCACTGTGGACATGTCCGCGGCCAGGCGGCGCCACTGCGCCCCGTCGGCCAGGGCCCGGTCGCGCAGCGCGTCGAGGTCGGTCAGCCGCCCCCGCAGGACGGCGGCCGCGGACGGCAACGGCCCGAGGCCGGGGTCGGCGATCTTCTCGCCGTGACCCTGCGTAGCCCGGGCCACCTCCCGCCTCGGCCGCGGTCACCTCGTCGATCATGGCGGCCAGGCGCGGCGGCCGCTGGGCGTAGCTGTCCCGGACGCTGGCCAGCTCGGCCAAGCTGGGTGCGGGCGGTCCGCGTCGGCCGAACCCAGGTCGTTCCAGGCGCGACGTGCGCGGCCGCACTGAGCCGGCCGCCCGGTGCGGCGGCCAGCGGGTCGCCCAGGTCGAGCGCTCGACCTCCGCCGCCGCCGCCCGCAGCGGATGCGGCCAGCTCGGGTTGACCGAGCTGGAGGCCAGCGCCGCCACCGCGTCCACCTCGGCCGATGCCTCGACATAGCGGGCCGCCATCGCCGTCGCGGCGGTGTCCACATCCGCCGAGTTGGGCCAGAGCACGACCGCGCTGCGGCGCTCGGTCCGCTCGGCCAGCTCGGCCAGGCTGATCCGGCCGACCGGCGTCGCCGTATCGTCGACCGGCATCCCGCCGGCGTCCAGCCCGACCGCGTCGCCGGTCAACAGCGCGGTCAGCTCCGGCGGCACGCCGCCACCGAAGCGTGGCCGGGCCAGCATCGCGCGGGCCCGCTCGAGGTACTCGCCGAGCGCGCCGAAACACGCCCACAACAGATCGACCTCGGGCCGAAGCGGCGCCACCCCCATGGCGGTCTCGCCGGCGACCCGCCCGCGGTCCAGCCGGTGCCAGGCCGGATGGGTGTCCACTGTGTACATCGCCGTGGCGATGCGGTCGTGGGCGGCGCCCAGCCCGGTCAGCCGCGCCCCAGCCTCCTCCCGCTCGGTCACTGGTCCGCCTGGTAGCGCGCCGGCGGTGGCGGCGTGGTCACCGCAAGGCCCAGCCACTTGTGGTACAGCTGGCGCCCACGTCCGCCGGCGCGCGATCCGCTCCAGCACCCCGTTGACGAACCGGACGAATTCGGGATGTCCCTTCGCGATCGCCATGCCGTAGGGCTCCTTGGTGAAGGCGCGGGCCGACCAGCTTGGTGTTCGGATCCTGGGCCTGCAGGCCGGCCAGGATGGTGTCGTCGGTCGAGATCGCGGCGACCTGCCCCTGCTGCAGCATGACCAGGCAGTCGGTCCAGTCGAGTACCGACACCGGGACCGGCTTCGACGGGGCCGTCGCGATGATAGGCGATCGAGGTGCTGCCGGCGGCGGCGCAGACCTTCTTCCCGCCGAGGTCGTCGATGCTCGTGGCGCTCGGACGTGGCCGGCACGAGGACCCGCTGCCCGGCGTGGTAGTACTGGCTCGAGAAGCTCGACCTGCTGCCACCGGTCGCAGTTCATCGTCATGGTGTCGGCGACCAGGTCGACGGTGCCGGCGCTGCACGTACGGGATCCGCTGGGCGGACGTGATCGCGACGAGCTGGATGTGCCCGTCGGCGGTGCCGAAGATGGCCGCCGCCACCTCGCTGGCGATGTCGATGTCGAAGCCGTCGATCTCGCCGTCGCTGCGTTACGGAAGCCGAACAGGTATGTGTTCTGGTCGACGCCGACGATCAGCCGGCCCGCGGTGCGCGATCGTCGGCCATGATCGAGCCGGGCGGCATGCCCCAGGGCGGCGGCGGTCCCAGCGGCCGCAGGCTGGCCAGCGGGCACGCAGTTGGGCGGTCGACCCCGGCGCGGCGGTGGGATCACGGCCGGGTCCTGTACCCCGGACGGGAGCGGCGCTGACGGCGCGCACGTCCGATGTGGACACCGGCGGCGCACGAACAGCCGGCAGAGCGAGCACGGCCAGGGCGGCGGCCACCACGGTGACACTTCATCGATACTCCGCGATCCGTTGCTCGAGCCCGACGATCAGGCCGGCCACCAGGGCGACGGTGAGCAGCAGCCAGCCCACCACCGCGGCGGTCGAGGGCACCACGGGCGCTGTCGGCCCGGTCGGTGAAGGTGGCGCTGGCCGGCGCGATGGCCGGGCCAGATCATCGTCGACCTTGTGGAACGCGCATCGACTGAGTCGGGCCGACCGCGAGCCCGACCGCGTCGGGGTACTGCCGGTGTCGTCGAGGCGCGCAGCTTGGTGTGCGGGGTCTGCCAGTAGCGCGAGCGGCGTTGCGGGCCGTGCGTCAACGCGTCGGCGACGGCCGGACGCCCTCGCTCCGGGCGATCGCGCGTCGAGCAGACCGCCGCCCGCCGCCGGCCCCGAGGATCTCGGCCAGGTGGGCGTTGAAGTCCGTCCTCGAACGGGCCGCCGCTGCCCCGGGCACCAGGGTGAGCGCCTCGTCGGCGCGGGCCTGCAGGGCGGCGATGCGGCGCCTGGGCGACCGCCTGCGACCTGGGCCGAGCCGTCCCGGTCGGCTGCGCTCAGGTTGATCGCGCACCCCGATCCAGGACAGCGACGACCCACAGCAGCAGCACCGACGCCGGCCGCGGTCGCCGCGGCCAGGCCGACGTTGACCAGCCGGCGGGTCCGCCGGACCAGATAGACCTGGGCGACGACCAGGCCGGCCAGGGTCAGCAGGATCAGCAGCACGCGTCAGCCAGGGGAACGTCGGCGCGCCGTCGACCGGTCGTCGGCCAGCCGGTCCGTCTCGACGCCGGTAGAGCTCGCTGCGCCGCCGGCAGCAGTCGTGCCCGCATCAGCGCCGACGCCTCGCGCAGGTAGGCCGCGCCGACCGGGAGGTTCAGCCGGTTGTAGGTGCGCGCCGTCTCGACCAGCGCCGGTGTAGACGGGCAGCGCGGCCGCGATCCGGCGACCGGCGCCGCTCGGCGTCGCCGCCGGCGGCGGCCGCGCCAGCGCGGCGCTGGCCGCGGCGATGTCGTCCTGGTAGCGCTGGCGCAGCGGCCGCGCGGCTCCGGCCCGCTGGACAGGAACGCGGCGGCGGCGGTGGCGTCGGCGTCGGACAGCGACCGGTAGAGCTGCTGCGCCTGCACGGCCAGCGGCCCGCTGCTGGTCGCGACCGCGTCGACCGCGTCGCCCCGCTGGACGGCGCCGACGACCGCCGACAGCCCGGTCAGCAGCGCCGAGCACGATCAATACGATCAGGTAGATGTCAGCCGGCCCGGGGTCGTCCGGGCCCGGGCGGCCAACCGGTCGCGGACCTCGGCCGGGTCCAGCGTGCGCTGCAGCCGGTCCCTGAGCACTGTCAGTTGGGCCATCGCCGCGCCATCCTTGCCTCCCCGCTCACCCGTTCGACTGCCGAGGGTAGCGGTTCGCGGCAAGCCGCCCTGTCCGAGCAGGGCGAGCGCGGCCCGGACGCTGCGGCGCGTCGTCGCGCCGGCGAATGCCGCCTCGCCCCGGCAGAACCGGGCGAACCACATCGGCTCCGACCGTCCCGGTCAGGACCAGGGAAAGTCGATCCACCGCTCGGTACGGCGCCACACGTACTCGCACCGCACCGACGAGCGCGGCTTCTCGTAGAGCACCGCGCACCGGGCCTGGCGACGTGGTCGGCGCAGAAGTCGTGCACCAGCTTGAGGGTCGCCCCGGTGTCGGCCACGTCGTCGACGATGAGCACGGTCGCGCCGGACAGGTCGACCGCGGTCGGCACCGGCGGCAGCATCACCGGCATCGGCAGGCGCTCGTCGATGCCGGTGTAGAACTCGACGTTCATGACGTACAGGTTCTTGACGTTCGACGCGTAGCTCGAGCGCCCCGGCGGCGAACAGTCCGCCCCGCGCGATCGACAGGATCATCGTCGGGCTGAAGCCGTCGGCCCGGACGAGCTCGGCCAGCTCTTCGCCGGCCCGTCCCGAACTGCTCCCAGGTCAGCACCTCGTGAGCCGCCGGGTCGGGCGCGTCGTCCGTCACGCGCACATGTTCTCACGGGCGTGAACCGGCTCACGGGAGGCCGACAGGGCGTCGGAGATTCCACGGTGGAACGTCGGGTACGCGTAGATCATGTGCCGCAGCCGCTCGACCGGTACCCGCGCGTGGACGGCGAGCGCCAGCGCGCCGAGAGCACCTCGCCCCCGGCCGGCCCGGCCGAGGTCGCCCCGACCAGCAGGTCCCGCGGTCGGCGTCGACGACCAGCTTGATGAAGCCGTCGTTGCCGGCCTTGTGGATCCAGCCCCGGGCCGAGCTGCGACACCGAGCTCATTCCAGTGTGGACGGTAATGCCCCGGTCGCGGGCCTGCCGCTCGGTGAGGCCGACCGCGCCGATCTCGGGGTCGAGGAAGGTCACCCGGGGCAGGGCCCGGTAGTCGGCCGGCGGCCCGACCTGCCCGAGGATGTCGCGTACCGCGATGCCGGCCTGGTACATCGCGACGTGGGTGAACGCGCCATGGCCGGTGACATCGCCGACCCCCCACAGCCCGTCAGCGGCCCGCATCCGCTCGTCGACCGGCAGGGCCGCGGGCGCCGGGATCGAGCCCGACCGCGTCGAGCCCGAGCCCGCGCAGGTCCGGGTGGCGGCCGGTCGCGACCAGCAGCCGCTGCGCATCCGAGCGTCGAACCGTCCGGCGAGGTCGAGCCGGAACCCGGTGCCCGTCGTGGTCGGCCCGCTCGGCCCGGGCGGCCGACCAGACCCGTACCCCGTCGCGTTCGAGCGCCCGGCTGGCCAGCGTCGGACGCCTCCGGCTCCTCGATCGCTATCAGCCGGTCGGCCGCCTCGACCACGCTCACCGCGACCCCGAACCGGGCGAACACCTGCGCCAGCTCGACGCCGATCGAGCCACCGCCGAGCACGATCAGCGACTCCGGCAGCGTCTCGACCTCGATCGCGTCCCGGTTCGTCCACAAGGGAGTATCGGCCAGGCCGGCCACCGGCGGGATGGCGGGCCTGGTCCCGGTGCCGACGACCACCCCGCGGGCGGCCGCGAAGACCCGGTCACCGACGGCCACGGTCCGCGGCCCGACGAGCCGGCCGCGTGCCCCGGACGAAGATGCCGCCCTTACCGGTGAACCGCTCGACCGCCACCTTGTCGTCCCAGCTGTCGGTCGCCTCGTCCCGGATACGGCGGGCGACCGGGGCCCAGTCGGGCGCGCACCTGGCTGGCCGGCCATCGCCGCGACCCGCCGGGCCTCGGCCAGCAGGTTGGCCGCCCGGATCATCATTTTGCTCGGCACGCAGCCCCAGTACGGGCATTCCCCGCCGACCAGGCGTTCTCGATCCCGACGACGGCGAGCCCGGCCTCGGCCAGCCGCCCGGCGACCTCCTCGCCGCCCACGCCGAGCCCGACCACCACCACGTCCACCTGCTCAGCCATGGGCACCAGCATCACACCCGTACGGCCGGCGCCCGCCGACCAGCGCTACTCCACAGTGGACTGCCCAGGTGTCGCGAAGGTCACACCGGCAACGATGGGTAGGACCACGTCGATCAATGTGCGTTCACGGCGCGAAGCCAACTAAGGTCGACTAACGTGGGCCGCGCTGACGAGATCATGGACGATCCGCCGGCCCGGCGCCCGACCGGTAACGCGGCTGGTCCCGAGTTCGAAACGGAACTCCCAGCAAACGTCGAGCCGACGGTAACGAACGGCGGTACCCGCGGCCGGGTATTTGTTCCGGGTGAGGTCCTTCCCGTCCGCCCGGGAGTACGACGACCCCGGCGGTACGTCGACGCGCCCGCCCGGTCGTCTGTCGTTTCTGCGCGTGCTCTCAGTCCGGCGCCCGCCACGATCTCACGGTCCGAATCGTCCCGAACGTGCCGAGAACGCTCCCCGCAAGCCCCGCCGCCGGTTCAGCCCGCTGACGGTCTGCGTGGTCGCCGCGACCGCCGTGTTCGCCCTGGCCGGCATCGGCAGCCCGCTGCTGGGTCTGACCGTCTTCGCCGACACCGGGTCACTGGGCAGCTACAGCGGCTACCGGGATGTGCTGGCCGGAGTGCCGGTCCAGACCGAATACCTGCGGGACCTGGTCGACGACCAGATGCCCAACGAGATCCTGTTCGGCGCGGCGCTGCGCAACGGCGAGTTCGCCGCGTGGAACCCGTACGCGCTGGGCGGCGGTCCCCTCGGGTAGCACCCCGAACCAGGCCGTCGCCTCGCCGCTGTCCGCGCCGTACTTGTTCCTGCCCGGTTGGCTCGCTCCGGCGTACGAGAAGCTGCTCGAGCTCATCTGCGCGATCGGCGGCATGGTGCTGTTCCTGCGCCGGCTGCGGCTGAGCCGGGCGGCGTGCCTGGCTCGGCGGGCTCGTCTTCGCCGGCAGCGCTTTCATGGTGGTCTGGACCGGCTGGCCGCAGACCAGGGTGGCGGCGCTGATCCCGGCGCTGTTCTGGGCGGTCGAGTGCCTGGCCCAGCGTACCCGGCCGCGCGAGGTGGCCCTGGTCGCGCTTCCGGTCGCCGGCATGATGCTCGGCGGTTTCCCGGCCGTCACCGGGTACGCGCTGATCACTGCGGCGGTCTACCTGCTGGTCCGGCTGGCCGGCGCAATAGGCGCAGCGGTTCTGGCGGCACTGGCGCCGATCCTGACCCGCGTCCATGCGCCGCCGCGGCCGGGGTGTTCGCCGGCCTGGGCTGGTGGCGTGGCAGCTCGCTGCCCGTGGATCTCCTACATGAGCACTGTCTGCTCGGCCGGTCGGGCGCAGGATGTCGGACAAGATCATCCCGGCCGAGCTCGCTACTCACCACGATCGCGCCGTACGCGCTGGGCACGGTCAGCCCGGCCCACCTGCCGAACTGGTTCGGCCCGATCTCCAGCTCATCGACGCCGAGTCCTACCTGGGCGCGGCGGCGCTCGTGCTCGTGGTGATCCGTCGATCGCGCTCGCCCGGACCTCGCGGTCGATGCTGCCCCGCGGCGCCTGGGCGCCCTGGTCGGCGCGGCCGGGGTCTGGACCGTCGTGATCTACGTCGGCGGCCCGCCGCTGTGGCTGCTACAGCGGGCGTCGTTCCTGTTCTCCGACAACTTCGTCGGGCGGGCCCGCAGCGTGCTCGGCTTCCTGCTCGCTGCCCTGGCCGCGGTCGGCTTCGAGGCCCTGGTCCGCCGGCGGACCGGGAGCGGGTCGCGGGCGACTCGCCACGCACCGCCGTCCAGCGCTGGCTGGCCCGAGCACCTGGCTGCCCCGGCACGGCTGGCTGGCGGCCGACGGCGCCCGCGGGGCGCCCGCCGGGTCTACGGGGTGGCGGTCTGGGCGTGCTGGCCGTCGGCGGCGTCGCTGCTCTACCTCACCGGCCGCGAGGTCGCCCGGGCGGCCGATGCCAAGCGAGCCGACGGAGCCGAGACCGACCTGTCCTTCCTCAACGCCCGTCTCGGGGTCGGAGTGGCGATCCTGGCGCGTCGCGGCCGGACTGCGCGGCCTGGCTCTGGTGGATCCCGGCCAGCGCCGCCGGTCGGCGGCGCTGGCTGCGCCGAGCGGCAGCCGGCCTGCTGCCGCTGCTCATCGCGGGGCAGGCACTGGCCTGGGTGCAGTCCTACTACCCCCGTACCGACCGGGACAACTTCTACCCGACCAACCCGACCCAGACCGTACCTCGCCGACACACCTCGGCCACGACCGGTACTACGGCGCCGACGGGGCGATCTTCGGCAGCGTCGACATGACCGTCGGGCTGCGCAGCTTCCATGGCCACGGGCTGCTCGACTACGCGCTTCGCCGATCTGGCCCAGACCCTGCCCGGTGACCAGTTCAGGTCCCGGCCACCGCGATCATCAGCGAACCCGCTGACGGCCTGGCCGCGGTCAGCCCGATGCTGGACCGGGCGGCGGTGTCCTACTACATCGCCCCGCCAGCGGTGCCACCCTTCGGGTCGGTGCAGCACCGAGGCCGAGACCGGCCCCGCGATCGTGCTCCGCCCGGCCGAGACGGTGTCGGCCGCGCTCCCGGTGCGCGGCCCGTTGCGCGGCATCGGGTTTACCCCCGCCCCGGCCGGGGACGTGCCGACCGGGCCGGTGAGCGTCCGGGTGCGCCTGTTCGACACCGCCCACCACCTGGTCGCCGAGAACGACCGGACCGACCCGCAGCCGGAGACCGGAGCGGCCTGGATCGTGCCGCTGGCCGCCGAGAACGTGCCGCCGTCCGCCCGGCTGACCGCGCAGATCACCGTGACCGGCAACGAGTCGGTGACGGTCGCCTCCCACGACGGACGCCCGGCCATGACCACGGTCGCCGCCGTCAATGACGGGCTCCGCCTGGTCTACGCCCAGGAGACCACCATCTACGAGCGCACCCGCGCCCTCGACCGGGCCCACTGGGCTCACTCCGACCCTTGTCGTGCCCGACGCGGCCCAGCGGGTCGACTGATCGCGTCGGTCAGCTCGAGCCCGGACCAGGTGGTCCTCGACGCGCCCGGGCCAACCCCGTCCGGCCGGCCGGCCACCGTGAGCTGGGTCGACGACGGGCTGAACCAGGTCGTCCTCGATGTGGACGCGCACGGCACCGGATACCTCGTGCTCGACGACGCTATCCAGGCCGGCTGGAGGGTCAGCGTCGACGGTAGCGACGCCACGCTGGTCGCCGGCCGACCATGCGTTCGTGGCGGTAGCCGTACCGTCGGGCCATCACGTGGTCCGCTTCTACTACCCGCAGCCGTGGTCGGGGTGGGGTCTCTGGGTCAGTGGTCTGACCATCGTGTTCCTGCTCGGCTCGCTCGGGGTCCAGCGGTGGTGGCGGCGGCGCGGCGACCGGGGCGGCATGGCCGCGTGACAGGTCGGACTTGTCCGACAGCAGGCGAGCAGCGCGCGGCGAAACGTCGCGAAACAGCCTCGATGTCACCGTGGAGGTGGGTGGTCCCTCTCGGCGACGCGCCCGGGTACGGGATAGGCTCCCATCCGGATTTTCGGCATGGAGGGCGACGGGTGTGAGCAAGGGGATCAAGGAGCGGCGGACGGCCGCGCAGACGACTGACGGCCGGCTGAGCAAGCGTGAACGGCGTGAGCTCGGCAGGAAGGCGGCGATCGCCCGGGCCCGGTCGCGCCGGCGTCGGTTGTTCCTGAAGAACGCCGCCCCCTTCGCGGTGGCGGCCGTTGTGGTCGCCGCGATCGTCGTGGCGTTCACCGCCTTCGGCCCCAAGGGCCCGTCCGCGCCCGCCGACGCGCTCGGCACCAAGCCCGAGGTCTCCGCGGGTGAGGGCAGCGTGACCGCGCTGAAGGTGACCACCCGGATCGCCGGCGACGGGCCGGCGGTCAAGTCCGGCCAGACGATCTCAGTCCAGTACGTCGGGGTGAACTACGCCACCGGCGAGCAGTTCGACGCGAGCTGGGACCGGGGGGAGCCGTTCAGCTTCACCATCGGGCACGGCGAGGTCATCAAGGGCTGGGACCAGGGCCTGGTCGGCGTGAAGGTGGGCAGCCGGGTTCAGCTCGACATCCCCGCGGCGCTCGCCTACCCCCAGCAGACCACCGGTGCGACCGCTGGCGCGCTGCGCTTCGTGGTGGACGTGATCTCGGCGAGCGATGCCACCCCGACCGCTTCGGGCAGCGCCAGCCCCGGTGCCTCCCCCTCCGCCAGCTCCGCCTGAGCCGGCGTGGGCCCGCACAGCCGCCCAGACCAGAAACGCGACCGCCAGCAGTCCGAAGCTGTTCGCGACCAGCTGCTGCGCCGGCGTGTGGGCCAGTTCGCGCAGGTCGTTCTTGGGGGTGAAGCGCATCGGCCCGCTCCACAGCACCAGCGTCGCGACGACCACCGGTACCCACCGCCAGCCGCCGCCAGCCTGGTGGGCCCAGAGTGACACCGCGCCGACCGCCGGGATGAACCACACCCAGTGGTGGGTCCACGACACCGGGGAGGCGAGCAGCGCGGCCGCGGCCACGGCCGACACCGCCGTCAGCTCGTCACCGGTACGGCGCAGCTGCCGGGCGATCAGGAGCGCGGCGGCGACCACGACCGCGCTCAGCCCCCAGGTCAGCGCGGGGGGCGGTGTCGCGTCACGCAGCAGACGGGCCGTGACCGCCAGGATCGACTGGTTGCCGGCGTAGGTGACATTGCCGGTCCGGCTGGGGTCGAGCATGTACCTGGTCAGGAACTGCCAGGCCGACGCGGGCCGGACGATGAGTCCGGCGATCACCGTGAGGGCGGCGGTGAGCGCCGCGGTGCGGGCCTCCCGGCGCTGGCCGGTGACCAGGAAGTAGATCAGGAACAGGCCGGGCGTGAGCTTGATGCCAGCGGCCAGCCCGACCAGGATGCCCCGACCCCGCCCGGTGACCAGCAGGACGTTGGCCAGCACCATGGCCACCAGCACCAGGTTGACCTGTCCGAACAGCAGCGTGTCGAGCACCGGATGGGCCGATACGGCCAGGACCGCGACCGGGATGCTGGTCAGCGCCACCCGCCGGTCGGACAGGGGGCGGAGCACGACCCGCAGCGTCAGGTGGCAGATCAGCAGCAGCGCGGCGAACGAGACCAGAGTGATGGCCACCCGGGCGGCGACAGTCGGGAGCACCGCGAGGGGGATGAAGACGAACGCGGCGAAGATCGGGTACGTGAACGGCAGGCCCTCCGGACCGCTGACCGTGTACGGGTCGCCGCCTGCGAGTACGGCCCGCGCGGCCGCCCGGTACACATCGAGATCGATCATCCGGGGACCCCACGGCATGAGGAACGCCGCCAGGATCGCGAGGAAGGCGACCGCCGCACACCCGATGGTGAGGGTCAACCGTGGCGTCGTCCCACGTCGGGCGGCGGAGCGCGGCACAGGACCTCCGTGAGGCGTGTCAACGGGAGCGCCGTTCTCCGAGCCCGGGTTCCGGCACCAGGATGATGACATGACCATGCACGTCGCGGGTATCCCCGGCCCTCGCGCGTCGCGTCACAGGGTTGACGACAGGGTGGTGGCGAGGCGCCCGGGCCCTGACTCGACGGTATCCGCGCCGGAGCTGGACTGCACGGAAACGAGATGCCTGCGGCACACGATGTCGCCCGCGGCGCCGGGGCCGGACTCAGGCCGGTATGAGGAACTGGGTGGCGGCGAGCTCGGCGTAGAGCTCGTCGCCGGTCACCAGATCGGCATGCGTGCCGACGGCCCGCACCCGGCCCGCGTCCATCACCACGATGCGGTCGGCCATCGTCACGGTGGACAGCCGGTGGGCGATCACGAGCACGGTGGTGGTCCGGGCGATGTCGGCCACCGTCGCGCGCAGCGCCGCCTCGTTCACAGCATCGAGCTGGGAAGTCGCCTCGTCGAGCAGGAGCAGGCGCGGGCGTCGCAGCAGGGCGCGGGCGATCGCCACCCGCTGCCGCTCCCCACCGGAGAGCTTGGTGCCACGATGCCCGACCTGAGTGTCCAGGCCCTCGGGGAGCCGGGCCAGCAGGCCGTCCAGCCGGGCCACCCGGACCGCGGCGTCCAGCTCGATGGCCGAGGCGTCCGGAGCGGCGTAGACCAGGTTCTCCCGAAGGCTGCCGGAGAGGACGGCGGCGTCCTGTTCGACGTACCCGATGGCGCCGCGCAGGTCTCGCAGCGGCCACTGGGTGACGTCCCGGCCGTCCAGCAGGACCCGACCCGAGTCGGCCTCGTAGAAGCGCTCGACCAGCGAGAACAGGGTGGTCTTGCCGGCGCCTGAGGGACCGACGAAGGCGGTCATCCCGCCGGCCGGGACCTCGAAGCTCACTCCATTGTGGACCTCCGGCAGCTCGGGGCGGTACCGGAACCGTACGTCGAGGAAGGAGACCGAGGCCGGTCCGGCGCTGGCCAGGGCCCGGTCGCCGGTGGTCAGCGCCTCGACCGGGAGCTGCTCGGCTCCCTGGATGCGGGCCACCGCCGCCGCCCCGACCGGGTACTGGGTCAGCGCGCGGACGAGCTGCCCGATCGGGGACATCAGGTAGAACACGTACAGCAGGAAGGCGACCAGGGTGCCGACCGTGATGGCCCCCGAGGCCACGCGCGCACCGCCGACGCTGAGTACGGCCAGGAAGGCGATCTGGGCCGCTACACCGGCCATGTTGCCGGCCAGCGCTGACCACTTCGCCGCCCGGACGCTCTCCCGCCAGGCCAGTGTGGCGGCATGTCGGACCCGTTCCCCCTCCCGCTCCTCGGCCCCGGATGCCTTGACCATGCGAACCGCGCCGAACATCCGCTCCAGCGCCGCCCCATCGAGCCGACGGACTCCTGGGCGCGCCTGGCCGCCTGGTTGATCCGCGGGACGACCAGGCCGATCACCGAGCCGGCCAGGACCAGCGCGACGGCGGTGACCGCGAGCAGGACCCAGTCCGTCAGCGCCATCATGATCACGGTCGCGACCAGCGTCAGGGCACCGGTGACGCCGCCGACCAGCGATGACGTGGTGGCCTCGCTCAGCAGCGTGGTGTCGGCCGTCACCCTCGACATCAGGTCGCCGGGCTCGCTGCGGTCCACCGCCTCTACCTTGAGTCGCAGCAGCCGCCCGACCAGCCCGTACCGCGCGGTGAGGACCACGGACTGCGCGGTGCGCTGGAGCAGGTAGCCCGACACGGCGCCGATCACCGCGTTGCTGAGGACCAGGGCGGTCAGCCCCACCAGCGCGGCGGTGACCGGCTGGTCCTGTGCCAGGCTGCCGATCAGCGAGCGCGCCACCAGCGGCAACGCCAGCCCGGTGGCCCCGGTGAGCAGCCCGAGCAGGCCGCCGCCGAGCAGGGCCCACCAGTGTGGCCGCAGGTACGCGAGGAGTACCCGCCATGCGGGCGCACCGCGGGATTCGATGACAACCGCCACCGCCGAACCTTACGTCGCTGCGGTACCAGTGCCGAACCGCGATCAGTCGTGTCTCAGCTTCGCCTGATGGACGCGGGTCGGTAAGGTCGCCAGGATCACCGACCTGGTACCTGAGTGAGGCTCAGTTGCAGACGCCACCGACCGACTGGCCAGCCAACCCGGCCGATCTGGCTGGCTGGACCGACGCGGTGCGCGCCCATCGGCTGTGGCACCACGCGACGGCCGACCCGCAGCTGGCCCCCGTCCGCGAACGCAGCGCCGCTCTGGTCGGTGCCCTGGCCCGGACCCGCGGCGACGGCTTGTTCCTGGTCGCGGACGATCCGTGGCAGGACCGTGAACTCGCCGGCCGGATCACCGACCGGGCGGCCTGGCTGGCCGACTGCCTCGGTGATGAGCCGCTGGCCGCTCGGGAGATCGCCCTCCTGCTGGCCCTGCCCTACCTGTACGACACGCTCTGGTCGACGTTGGCGGGCCGGGAACGGGCCGTCGCCCCGCATGATCTGACCCCGTCGCCCGATGCCAGCAGTGACCGGGCCGCGTTCGAGCGCTTCGCCCAGACATACCCGCAGCCGCACCGGCGGGCCCTGACCGCGGTCGCCCGGGGCCGGCGCGACGCCGCTGAGGAGATCGGCTGGTGGCTGCTGCACCGCTGGATCGGCCGGCAACCGGCCGCGTACCAACCACAGTGGCTGACCGAGGTCGTCCCGGCCCAGGACGACCTGTTCGGCCTCAACCGGCTGGCCGAGCTGCTCTGGGCCCTGCGGGCCGACCCGGGCTTCCTCGGGCGCACCGACCGTCCGCAGTCGCTCGCCGACCGGGCGGCCGACGGGGTCCGGGAGAGGTTGGTCGGCTACCTGCTGGTGGCCGCGCGCGGGCTCGCCCTGGAGGCGGTCGCCCTGCCCGAGGTCGTCGGGGAGCATCTCGGCATCGCCGACCCGGTCACCGCGGTGAGTCTGCGCGCGACGGTACGGGCTGCCCGTTGGCAGCCACGCGGTACCGCGCTCGTACTGGACGCGGTGTGCGCCCACCCGGCTACCGAGGTCGCCCTGCGCACGCACATCGACTCGCTCAACCAGATGCTCACCGAGATCCAGCGGTCAGCCGCGGCGGACGACGAGCTCTCCGCGCTGCGCCGGCTGCCGACCCACGCCACCACCGACGGCCTGCGCCCCTCCGAAGTGGACGGAGTGCGGGCGTACCAGTCGGCCGGTGTCCGCTTCCGGCTGGCCGAGGACCGCGTGCAGGAACTGCTGATGGGCGAACAGCTCTACGGCGATCCCGCGCTGGCCATCCGGGAGCTGTACCAGAACGCCCTGGACGCGTGCCGGTACCGGCAGGCCCGTACCGAGTACCTGCGCCGGTCCCGCGACCTGCCCACCGACTGGGCCGGGCGGATCCGGTTCGACCAGAGCGTGGACACGGACGGCCGGCCCTACCTTGAGTGCGTGGACAACGGGATCGGCATGGGTGTGCGCGAGCTGAGCGAGGTGTTCGCGCAGGCCGGCATCCGGCTCGGCGACCTCCCTGAGTTCCTCGAGGAGCAGGCCGAGTGGGCCCGGCTCGACCCTCCGGTCCAGCTGTTCCCCAACAGCCGGTTCGGCATCGGCGTGCTGTCGTACTTCATGCTGGCCGATGAGATCACCGTGGACACGTGCCGGCTCGGGCGCGACGGCCGCCCCGGCCCGCGGCTGCGGGTCGAGATCGCCGGCCCGGGCAGCCTGTTCCGCATCCGCACCCTGGGCCCGGGGCGCGAGGCGGGCACCACGGTACGGCTGCACCTGCGGACCACCGTCTCGGCAGTGTCCTGTGTGGACACGCTCCGGAGTGTGCTGTGGGTGGCCGACTTCGCGACCGAGGCGAGTCACGGGGCCGAGCGGCACGAGTGGCGACCGGGCGAGCTGTCGGCGGCCACCCCGCCCGCCCAGGCGGCTGGCAAGGCGGCTCCGGGCGCCGGTGTCGTGGCCGACCCTCGGGCCGGGGTGTGGTGGTGCACCGGCGACGGCGCGATCCTGGCCGACGGGCTGTGGGCCGGACGCGAACTCAGTGGAGCTGTCGTCAACCTCAGCCGCGAACTGGCCCCGCGCCTGTCGGTGGACCGGACGAAGATCCTGGCCTACCGGGAGGAGGACGTGGAACGGCTGCTGTGGGAGGCCGTCGACGCCCTCACCGACGCCGGGCCGGTCGTGCTCACCTACCCCTGGCTCTACGCGTTCGCCCCGGCCAGACCGCTCATCGCCGACGTTGTGTTCGATCGGGCGCTGACCACCGGGTACCGGCACTGGGAGCTCGGTGGCGAAACGGTCGACGCCCGCGTCGCCGGCTGCTTCCCGCCCGACGCGGCGACGCTGACGGGCCCGGACGAGCTGGTCGAGTGGCGGTTGACCGCGCTCGCCGCCGCCGGCCGGCACGCCAAGCTGCTGACCCCCGGGCCCGACTGGGCAGGTGCGGTGCCGGCCCGCCCCTCGGACGCGCTGCAGCTCAGTGCGGACGCGGACGGCACCGGACCCTGGCTCGACTCGACCGACATCGTGCCCCTGGCCCACCTCGTGCGGGCGGCCCGGCGGGTCGGCCGGAGCGCGAGCGAGATCGCGACCCGGCTCGAGGAGCTCGGGTACACCTGCGCGGTCGGCCACGAGACGGTCGGGGCCGATCCCGACGACGCGCTGATGATGAGCCGGGACGCCGACAGCACCCGACCCTGGCTGGACTCCGCCGTCCCGGTCACACTGCCCTACCTGCTCAAGGCGGCCCACCGGGCCCGCCGTCCGGTCGGCGCGATCGTGGCCCGCCTGCGCCGGCTCGGGTACACAGTGGACATAGACCTCGACCGCCTGCCGCTGGAGGTGGTGGAGCCGGACGATCTCGTCATGCTCTCCAACGATCTCGACGCGGTGTACCCCTGGCTGGACCCGGCCCAGCCGGTGCCGCTCATCCATGTGGTCCGGGCGGCGCACCGGCTCGGCACCGACGCCAGCACCGTCGCGGCCCGCCTGGCCGCCCTCGGGTTCCCGCTGGCCGAGGGCTGCGCCGCCCTGCGGACGGGTTCGGACGACCTCCTGCTGATCAGCCGCGACCTCGACGGTGTGTCGCCCTGGCTGGACCGCAAGGAGGCGGTATCACCGATGCACCTGCTCCGCGCGGCCGAGCGTGCCGGACGCTCACCCGCTCAGATAGCAGATCAACTCATCTCTTTCGGTTTCGACGTACCGGCGGTCCCGGCCTCCGATGTGGAAATCACCCCGCAGGATCTGATCCTCGGCAGCCGCGACCTCAACGGCACCCCGGGATGGCTCGACCCGACCCGGGCAGTGTCCACAGTGCACCTTCTCCGGGCGGCCGAGGCGACCAGCGAAACAGTCGGCGCCGTCGCCGCCCGGCTGGTCGCGCTCGGCTTCCGCGTGGACGTGGACCCCGATCACCTCATGGTCGACGCGCTCGACCCCGACGACGCCGTAATGACCAGCACCGACCTCGACGGCGTGGCACCCTGGCTGGACCCGGGCGAACCCGTCGCCGCCATGCACGTCATGCGGGCCGCCCGCACCACCGGCCGGGACGTGCACGACGTCGCCGCCCGGCTCACCGTCCTCGGCTACACGGTGCGTACGACATTCGGCGAGCTGACCACCGTCCAGCTCACCCGGGACGATCTGGTCATCATGAGCCGCGACCTCGACGGCGCCGACCCGTGGTGGCCGGTCGAGGAGCGCATCCTGCTGCCGCACCTGCTGCACGCCGCCCGCCGCACCCACCGGCCGCCCCGCGACATCGCCGACCGGCTGCGCCAGCTCGGCTACGCGGTGGAGGCCGACCTCGACGGCGTCGACGCGACCACCATCGGCTCGGTCGACCTGATCCTGGCCAGCAAGGACCTCGACGGCACCCGACCCTGGCTGGACCCGCGTTATCCGGTGGCCATGTCGCATGTGATGGCGGCGGCCAACCGGGTCCACCGCCCGTTGGCCGACGTCGCCGCCCGCCTACGCGCTCTGGGCTACCCGGTCCCCGACTTCGACGTGCGCCTTCCCCGCCCCCGCCCCGGCGGCGCCTGACCCGCCCCGCCCCGCCCAGCCCCGCCCAGATGTTTGCCCGGACACTTTACTCACGCTTTTTGTCGAGTACGGCGCCCGGGCTAACACTTGATCTTGGGTCCGACGCTGACATGTGAGCCCGACCCGTGAGCCCGACGCTGACACGTGAGCCGACCCGAGGGCCATCCGACTACATGCGGACGCGGGCGCTGGTCGGGTCGTAGAGCGGGCGCAGGGAGGTACGGGCGGGATGACAGGTACCGGCGATCTCCACTGTCCACTCGCCACTGTCCAACCAGGACTGGTCCAGTGGCGCTCCGTCGGGTGTGGCCAGCATGGCCAGGCCGACCGCACCGCCCAGGGTGTGCCCGTAGGAGGCGGCCCGGATATAGCCGACGGCCGTCCCGTCCCGGCGCACGACCTCGGCGTGGTACATCAGCGGATCCGGATCGGTCACCAGCACCTGAACCAGCCGCTTCGACAGCGGGCCGGCCTCCTTCTGGGCCAGCGCGGCGTCCCGGCCGATGAACTGCTTGTCCCAGGCCACCGCGAAGCCCAGTCCGGCCTCGAGCACGGTATCGGTGTTGTCGATGTCGTGGCCGTAGTCGCGGTAGCCCTTCTCCATCCGCAGGCTGGCCAGCGCCTTCAGGCCGGCGTGGCGCAACCCGTGCCCGGCGCCGGCCGAGACCAGCCGGTCGTACACGTGCTGGGCCTGTTCGGTCGGGATGTACAGCTCGTACCCGAGCTCGC
Source organism: uncultured Actinomycetota bacterium (assembly GCA_963803345.1). Taxonomy (GTDB): domain Bacteria; phylum Actinomycetota; class Actinomycetes; order Mycobacteriales; family Micromonosporaceae; genus CAWDLX01. Next base: position 87,426 of record CAWDLX010000010.1, on the reverse strand, counting down.
CCAGGTAGGTGATCCGCACGCAGAGCATGCGGGCGAACCCGATCGGGATCTCGCGGGCGGCCCGGAAGGGGAACGCGTCATCGGACAGGTCCACTGTGGTGAGTTCCTGCAGGAGCTCTCGCGACCGGGGACCCTGCACGTTGATCTGCGCGAAGGCGGAAGTCGCGTCATGGACGAACGCGTGCGCATCGCCGATGTGGCGACGCAGCCAGGTCAGCGCGTGCCGGTGGGCGGTGTCCGAGGCGACCACCCAGAACCTCTCGTGGTCCAGTTTGGTGACGGTGAGGTCGGCCTCCAGGGTACCGCCCTCGTTCAGCCACTGCGTGTACGTGATCATCCCTTGTGGACCATTGACCCGGTTCGCGCTCACCTTCTCCAGCACGGCGGCCGCGTCGCGACCCTCCACACTGAACTTGGACATGAACGACATGTCCATCGCGATGACCCCATCGCGGCAGGCGTGGTGTTCGGCCGCCCAGTTCGTGAACCAGCTCGGCCGGCCCCAGGTCAGTGGACCGGCCTGCGCCGTCACGCCGGGTCCGGCGTACCAGTCGGGCGACTCCCACCCGCTCACGTCCCGGAAGTGGGCACCCTGGGCGGCCAGCCGTGCGTGCAGCGCCGACAGCTTGGCCCCGCGGGCCGTGCGCATCGCCCGGTTCGGGTAATGCGTCTCGTAGACCAGTCCCAACGACTCGACGGTGCGGGTCGCCCGGTACTCCGGATTGCGCTGGTACGCGTGCAGCCGGGCGATGTCGAACCCGGTGATGTCCACATCCGGCCGCCCGTTGATGATCCAGTGGGCCACCGCCCGCCCGATACCGCCGCCGGTCAGGATGCCGATCGAGTTGAGGCCGGCCGCGACGAAGTAGTTGCGCAGCTCCGGCGCCTCCCCGACCACCGGCTGGAGGTCGGGGGTGAAGCTCTCGGGCCCGCAGAAGAACGTCTTGATGCCCACCTCGGACGAGATCGGGATGCGCGACATCGCCTTGTCCAGGTACGGGGTCATTCGTTCCCAGTCGGGCGGGAGTTGGCCGAAGGAGAAGTTCTCCGGAATCCCCTCCACCTTCCACGGCGCGCAGACCGACTCGAACAGGCCGAGCATGAGCCCGCCGCCCTCTTCCCGGAAGTAGCCGTACGCGGCGGGATCCTCCAGGACGGGCAGGGACGAGTCGACGCCGTCGACCGGCTCGGTGATGAGGTAGTAGTGCTCGGCCGCCTGCAGCGGGATGTTCACGCCGGCCCGCTCGCCCAGCTGACGGGCCCACATGCCCGCGCAGTTCACGACGAACTCCGCTTCGATGTCCCCGCGCGGCGTGCGTACCCCGGTCACCGCACCCCGGTCGGTGTGGAATCCGGTCACGGTCACCCCCTCGATGATCCGGACTCCGCGCTGGCGGGCGCCCTTGGCCAGGGACATCGTCACGTCGACGGGATTGGCCCGGCCGTCCTGGGCGACGTAGAAGCCGGCCAGGAGATCGTCGGTACGGGCGAGCGGGAACATGCCCTTGATCTCGCCCGGAGAGATCTCTTCGACCTCGACCCCGCAGATCCGGTTGAATGCCGACACCCGGCGGTACTCCTCGAGCCGGCCCTTGTCGGCCGCCGCCTCGATGAAGCCGACCGGCATGAACCCGGTGGACAGCCCCGTCTCCGCCTCCAGGCACGCGTAGAGGTCGCGGGTGTACAGGCGCATCTCCGTCGAACGTCTGGGAGGTCGAGCCGAACGTGACCATCAGTCCGGCCGCGTGCCAGGTCGTGCCCGAGGTGAGCCGGTCGCGCTCGAGCAGGACCACGTCGGTCCAGCCCTCGCGGGCCAGGTGGTAGGCGACCGAGGTTCCGATGACCCCGCCACCGACCACCACCACCCGGGCGCGGCTGGGAAGATCTGCGGTCGCCAGGCCTGCATCGGGGAGCATGGCCACGCAATCTACCCGGTCTCAGCAAAAACCCGCGAGCAGGTCGTGGGCTCCCGCGGTCACGGCCGGACGTTCTCGCGCCGGCGCTCCTCCAGGTACAGCACGACGAACAACGCCAGCCGTAGATCGTGTGACAGGTCGGGCTCGTCCAGACTCACCACGGCCGGACGGACCCCCAGTTGGTCGTACGAAACGGTCATCGGGCCGATCGTGCGGACCCGGTTGCCGAGCCGGTCGTAGGCCAGCTCGTACGGTCCGATCTGGCGCAGCCGGGTGCCGAGCCGGTCGTACTCCAGCGACCACGAGCCGACCGTACGGGCCCGGCTGCCGAGCTGGTCGTACTCGACCTCGATCGGGCCGATGCGACGCAACCGGCTGCCCATCAGGTCGTACCCGAGTTTCCAGTCACCCACCTGCGAGGGGCGGGTGCCGAGCGAGTCGTAGCTCAGGGCCACCTCGCCGATGGCGGCCAATCGATTACCCAGCATGTCGTAGTCGAGTTCAACGTCCACGTCCTCACCGTCGCCGCGTCGACCGGATGTGAGCCATGCCCTAGTGTGCACCGACGACCACGGGTGCGCGCATCTCCCACCGGTAAAGTCCTCGCTACGCCCGATCCGGAGGAGCCCATGTCGACGTTCGAGAAGGTGACGGCGGTGGCCGGCGCCGCAGGCTCCTTCACCGCTGAACTGGACCCACTGTGGACGGTCGGGGGGCGGCCCAACGGTGGTTATCTGCTGGCCATCATGGCCCGGGCCGCGATCGCCACCGACAACCAGGGCGATCACCCGCATCCGCTGTCGGCCAGTGTCCTCTACGTCTCCTCGCCCGAGGTCGGGCCGGCCCAGATCGCGGTCGAGCCGCTGCGGCGCGGCCGCACGGCGAGCCAGCTGCGCACCCGGCTCAGCCAGGACGGTCAGGTCAAGGTCGAGGCGCTGCTCACCGTCGGCCGGCTGCCCGACGCGGGCGCCGGTCCCCTGTTCCTCCGCACGCCGCCGGTGGACACCGCGCCGCCCGAGCAGTGCCGGCACAGCTTGCCCGACGTGCCGGGCAGCCCGGTGCGGATCGAGATCCTGGGCCAGGTCGACCAGTACATCGACCGCCGCTCGCTGCATGATCAGGCCTTCGCCGGCGACCTGCGCGGGTGGATCGGACTGCCCGCGGACGCCCCGTTCAACCCGGTCAGCCTGCTGTACGCCTGCGACTGCTTCCCCCCGGCGACGATGACCATGGGCAGCGTGGGCTGGGTGCCCACATTGGAGCTGACCGCCTACGTCCGCGCCATCCCGGCCCCGGGTCGGCTGCGGGTGCGGCAGCGGGCCCGGATGCTCGCCGGCGGACTGGTCGACCAGGTCTGCGAGGTCTGGGACAGCACCGACCAGCTGGTCGCCCAGGCCACCCAGCTGGCCGCCGTCCGGATGCGACCGGCATCCGGCGGCCAGCTGTAGCTAGCCACGTCGATGGCGGGCACACTGGTGTCGTGCCCGCCGCGTCCTTCATCGAAATGCCCTATGTGGTCATCGATGTCGACACCACCGCTCCGTGGTCACCACCGGACGGACGCACCTGGCGCGGCCGGCACCCCGTCCCCACCGTCGTGCTGCTGGCCGTCTGCGTGGTGCTGGTACTCACCGGGCCCGGCCTGCTGCGCTCGAGCGAGCTGACCCTGGCCTGGCAGCTGAAGGCGACCACCCGCTACTTCTGGCTCACATCGTCCAGTGTGTACTCACTGGACTCGGTGGGGGACGGGACGATCCGGCTCTCCGCCCACGAACGCAACAACCAGCGCGTCATGTGGAGCCTACCGATCACCGGTCCGCTGGCCCGCCTGTACGCGACCCGGGACCCGCTGTTCGCCAGCATCCTGCCGCCGACCAGCGTCGGAGTCCGTACCTCCGTGGTGGTCAACGACGCCACGGACACGTACCCGGTGGCGGCGATTCCGTTGGTGTACCTGACCGACGGTCTCATCGTGACCATCGATCGTGACCCGGCGGTGCCGCCCGGCCCGCCAACCGGCGTGCAGACGGGTCTGGAGTGGACCCACCTGGTGACGGTTCGGGACCTGAACACCCGGGCGGTGCTGTGGACGCGTCGACTCGATCCGGGCGTTCGCTGGTCGTTGCCCGGGGTGCGGGCCGGCACCACCGGTATCGTCGGCCTGCCAGCCGGCGCCGACTGGATGGTCACCGACACGGTTGACGGCCGGGTCGACCTGTGGGATCTGCGCACGGGTGCCACCCGGGCCAGCCGGCTGGTCGGCTCGCTGGCCAGCTCGTCGTTCATCACCGCGCTGCCCGGGTCGGTGGTGGTGGGCCAGGTCAGCGACATCGGCCAGTTCGTCTTCTCGGCCTACGACCCGGTCTCCCTGGCGCCGGTGTGGCGGCTCGTACCACCGCTGACCAACGCCGAGCCGATTTCGTGCGAGCCCGGGCTGTGCCTGGTCGGCCGCCGGGCAGTGTGGATCGTCAACCCGTACACGATGTTGGTGACCGCCCGGGTCAACGGCGTCGAGATGCGACCCGGGCCACCGGGCGAGGTGCTGGTGGCGCCGTTCGGCCGGGACACGATGGTCGTCTCATCCGACACCGGTCAGGTCCGGGCGATCGACGGCGGACTGTGGCGCAACGTCGACGCGACCGCGTACCGGCCCGATGCGGTGGTGGTCCGCCTGCGACCGTTCGGACGGGCCGACATCGGACTGCTCAACGTCCGCCGGGCCAGCGTGGTCCAGCTCGGCCAGACCAGTCAATGGTCGCCCTACTACGACTGCCTGGCGGTCGCCACGACCGTGGCCTGCGATGACGGATCCGTGCTCAGCGTCTGGCGGATGGGCAACGCTGCGTAAAGTGGTGCGGATGGATCGCGAACGACCCGCGCGCGTACTGGCCGGCCTGGGCGAGTTCTACTCGACCGCGCCGGCGACCAGTGCCGGCCCGGCGGCCCAGGCCGCGGACCGAGGTGAGCGACTGGGTCACCGGCCGGTTCGTGGTGACGGTGGTCGAGACGGCCGACCGGGACCGGATCCTTCGGGTCGTGGTGGAGCTCGCGCCCGGCCAGGAAGCCTCTGACGTTCCGCGTGCGCTGCTGGCCGACGCCGTGCGGATCGAGCTTCGCCGCCTCAACAGCGAGTTCGCGCACTATGTCCCGGACGCCGCCCAGACTCCGGACGTCGACCTGCGACCGGCCGGGGACCCGGAGTACTTCCCGCCCGGCGTCAAGCACCGCTACACCCGGCCGGCCGGGGAAGGGAGGTCAGGTGGCGGTGGGGACAGCCACGCTCGCCCGTAGGCTCTTGCGGTCGAGCTTGCCGACCGAGGTGAGCGGGATCGCGTCGAGGATGTGGACCTCGCGCGGGTACTTGTTGGCCGCCATCTGCTCGCGCGCGAAGGCGACCAGGTCCTCCTCGGTCACACTGGCACCGGCGGTGAGGGCCACGAACGCGACGACCTCCTCGCCGAGCCGGTCGTCGGGCCGGCCGACCACGGCCGCCATGGCCACCTCCGGATGCCGCATGAGCACGTCCTCCACGTCCCGCGGGTACACGTTGTAGCCGCCCCGGATGATGAGGTCCTTCATCCGGTCCACGATGGACAGATATCCGTCGTCGTCCAGGCGGCCGACATCGCCGGTGTGGAACCAGCCGTCCGGCGACGGCTCGGCGCCCCAGTACGACTGCATCACGTTGGGGCCGCGGACCACGATCTCGCCGTCCTGTCCGGCCGGCTGCTCGGTGCCGTCGAGCCCGATGATGCGCAGCTCCACATTGAGTACCGGCTTGCCAACCGTTCCGCGTCTGGGCGCCAGCGGCGGCGTACCGCTGATGATGCCGCCCGTCTCGGTGCAGCCGTACCCTTCGAGGACGCTCACCCCCGGCACCCGGCGTTCGAACTCCTCCGCCACCGCCCGCGACAGCGGGGCGGCCCCCGAGAACACGTACGTGAGCGCGCTGAGGTCGTACTCCTCCAACGGGTACCCGAGCAGCATGGCCACCATGGACGGCACCACGGCGGTCGTCTGGCACCGGTGCTCGGCCGCGAGCCGGAGGAACGACGGCGCGTCGAACCAGCGCTGCAGGACCGCCGCGCCAGCCTCCTGGGCGTGGTAGTTGCCGACGTTGACCAGCAGCCCGAAAGAGTGCGACAGCGGCAGGCCGGTGATGCCCCGGGTGATGCCCGGTATGTAGCTGGTCTGCCGCGATGACCACCCGGCGTTGGACAGGTTGGCGTGGCTGAGCCGGACGCCCTTGCTGCGTCCGGTCGTACCACCGGTGTAGAGCAGCGCGGCCAGGTCGTCCGGCGACCGGTCCACCACCGGGAGCGGGTCGAACCGCTCGAGTTCGGCGTAGTTCTGCCCGACGACGATCGTCGGTAGCGACCGGCCGTCAAGGGCTTCCTCGACCTTGGGCAGCAGCTCGGGTGAGGTCACCACGGCGACGGCACCCGAGTCGACCAGGATGTGCTGCAGCTCCGGCGCCGACACCAGGAAGATGACCGGCGTGGCGACCGCGCCGGCCCGCCAGATCGCCGAGTAGACGATGCCCACCTCGGGACAGTTCGCCATGATCACGACAACCCGGTCGCCGGGTGTCACGCCGAGCTCGACCAGGCCGCGGGCAACCCGGGTGGAGCGCCCGTGCAGCTCCCCGGAGGAGTACCAGGTGCCCTCGAAGAACAGCGACGGATGATCACCAAGCCGGTGCAATGCCTCATCGGCGAGTCGAGCGAGGTTGGTTTGCATGGACGGGCTCCCTCGGGGCGATGTTTCTTCACTGCCTATGCTGAAACAGGTTTCCTGTCAACCCTGACGACCTGCCAGTTCGCCCCGAATGCCGCCCGACCACAATGCCGCCCCGACCACAATGACGCCCGACCACGAGGAGAAACCATCCATGCCAGACCGATCGATCACCGCCGGGGAGCGTCTCGAGGACATCGGCTCGTCCGCCCAGCGAGGCGGTGATGGTCCGAACTTGTGGTCCACGCTGGGTTATCGGCGGACCGGGTGGAGCGCCGGTGAGTCGACCATCGAGTGGGACGCGACCGCGGAGTTCGGGTTCGTCACCCCGACCGGCCATGTCATCCAGGGTGGCCTGGTGACCGCGATCCTTGACGCGGCGATGGGCGGTGCCTGCTGGACCGTGCTCAACCGCAACGAGTTGTTCATGACCGCCGACCTGCGGGTCGAGTTCTTCCGACCGACCCGGCCGGGCCTGCTGATCGCCAAGGGCGAGGTGCTGCGGCGCACCTCCAAGGTCGTCTTCTGCGCGGCCGAACTGTTCGACGAGAACGGGCAGACGACCGCGATGAGTCGCTGTACCCAGGTGGTGCTGGCGGCCTGAGGCGCCGGACCTCCCGATCCGGCGTCCTCAGACCGCCTGGGACTGGCCTGGATCCTGATTGAGTTGAACGCCACGGTGGCAGACCGCCACCCCCGACGAGGTTGCCGTCGGCGTTCAGCGACCGGCGCTTTTGTGGTACTGGTCGACGATCTCCTGCTTGATGCGACCGCGCGGAGCGACCGCCATTCCCTTGCGGATGGCCCAGGCGCGGATGGCCTGGTTCTGCTGGCGGTCGGCGGCGGCCGAGCCACGCTGACGGATCGCACCGCGCAGGCCTGCTCCCCCACGCCCCGCGACGCGCGTTCCCCTGTCCACATAGGTGGATAGTTCGGAACGCAGCTTCTTCGCGTTCTTGCTCGACAGGTCGATCTGATACAGGTATCCGTCGAGTCCGAATGTGACTGTCTCGTGAGCGTCGCCGCCGTCGAGGTCATCGATGAGACGGGTCACGGTTTCCTTGGCCACGCCGAAGTCCTTCCCGAAGCGCGACGAGTAGAGTACGGGAAACGTTAGCTCATTGACGCGGGCAAAGGAACAGCTAACGAACAAGAACTGTCGCGCGCCATTGATTCACTCGCCAGTGCCGGCTGTTTGCTCGGAAGACAATGAAGGTCGCCGACGCACCACTCGTGAGCGGCCCGCGCTTTTCCCGGCTTCTCCCAATGCATGAAATAAGCGCAGATCTTGAATAGCCATCGACGCCTTTGCCATTTCGAGGGAATGGGGGATCAGCCACCCAGACCGGCCGAGCGGGCCCGGACGATCGCCTCGGCCCGGCTGGCCACCCGTAGCTTGGCGAAGATATTCGAGATGTGGTTGCTCACCGTGTTGGGCGCGAGGCCCAGCCGGCCGGCGATCGCGGCGTTGCCGATTCCGGTGGCGATCAGATCGAGCACCTCCCGCTCCCGCGGAGTCAGTTCGGCGAAGGGTGTCGGATCCGGCCGCGGGCCGCTCAGATACGCCAATGCGCGGCGGGCGACCCCGGTACCGAAGACGGCCTCGCCATGGGCGACCGACGCGATCGCGCGGATCATATTGTCCGGCGACGCTCCCTTGAGGACATAACCGAGGGCACCCGCACGCATCGCGGCGAAGACGGACTCGTCGTCCTCGAACATCGTCAGCATGAGCACCGGTACGTCGGGGGCGACCCGTGCGATCTCCCGCGTGGCATCGATGCCGCTCATTCCCGGCATCTGAATGTCCATGACGAGCACGTCAGGTCGCAGGGTGACCGCCGCGCGGACCGCGTCCGGGCCTGTCTCGGCGGTACCCACCAGTTCATAACCGTCCACTGCGGACAGAAGAGCGCGGATGCCCTCCCGGACGATCGCGTGGTCGTCGGCGACGACGATGCGCAGGGTCACCACGACACCTCCACATCGTGGCCGCCGGCGCTCGCGTCGAGCCGGTCGGCTGCCGGACGGGCCAGGGGCAGCCGTACGTCCACCCGACCGCCGGTACGGTCGTGTTGGATGGTGCACGACCCACCCAGCTCGGTGGCCCGCTCGCGGATCGACGTGAGCCCGACACCGGGCTGCCAACCACCGCCGACGTTCACCCCGTCATCATGCACCGACACGTGAAGCGTCGACTCGATGACGGACAGCCGGACGCTGGCCCCGGTCGCGTTCGAATGGCGGGTCACATTGGTCAGCGCCTCGGTGGCGATCCGGTAGGCGGCGACCTCGACGGCGGCCGGCAGTTCGGCGAGGGGCTCGGCGTCGACCGTGACGCGCAGTGGTTCGCCGTCGGCCCGCTGCGCCAGCACCATGGTGTACTCGCGCAACGCGCCGACCAGTCCCAGGCTGTCCAGCGCCGGCGGGCGCAGCTCGTAGACGAGGCGCCGGATATCGTCGAGTGCGCCGGTGGTCTGATCCCGCAGGCTGACCAGTAGCTCGCCGCTGCGGTCCGGGTCGGTGCGCACGAGCCGGAGGGCCGCCTCGGCGTTGAGCACGACCCCGGTCAACACCGGCCCGAGACCGTCATGCAGGTCGCGCCGCAGCCGGCGTCGCTCCTCCTCGCGCCCGGTGATGACACGCTCGCGCGATTCCCGCAGGGCCGCGGCCAACGAGTTCGCGCGCACGGCGACCGCGATCGGAGTGGCCAGCAGGGCGAGCACCCCGAGGTCGCTCGGGGCGAGCCGGGACTCACCGGCCCGCAGACCGACGACCAGCTCGCCGAGTCGGTCGTCGCCCTGCTCCAGTGCAGTGGCATGCAGATCCGCCGGAACTGTCCCGTGCCGCGCGATCGTGGTGCCGTCCACGGTGAGGGCGGCATAGGGCAGCCGCATCACCTGGCAGAGTCCTTCCAGGACACCGTCGAGACCGGGTCCGGTCGGGCTGCCGACCGCACCGAGACGGGCGCCGACCTCAGCGATCGCCCGCACCGGATCCCGGCGCGCGCCGTAGACGGCCCGGTCGACGGCGCGCTGCAGGCCGACGCGCACCGGGTTGAACGCGGCCGCGATAACGATCGTGGCCAGCGCGCCCGGGCCCAGCGTGCTCGTGCGGAAGACGAGGTCGAACACCGCGACCAGCGCCAGGTAGGCGCCCACGATGCCGCTGCTGAGCAGGACGTAGAGCAGCGACCGCGAGAAGACGAGCTGGATGTCGAACAGCTGCCGGCGGAAGATCGCGATCGTGATGGAGACCGGGACGGTCGCGATGACCAGAAGGCTGGCGAGGTTGTCCGCGAGCCACGGATCGGGCAGGGAGAGGACGAACACGAGCAGCAGGGCGAGCAGCGGCCAGGAGAGCTGGCGGCGCACGGGTTGCCGGGCCCGGCGGAACCGCTGGGTCAGCGCGACCAGGGCGGCCGCGATGGTGATCAGAGTCCCCGCCCCGCCGATGACGAAGGTCGCGTCGGGGTTGAGGCCGTCGGTCGGGCCGATGAGGCTCCGGATGCCCAGGTCCCGCGCCACGCCGGGAATGCCGACCATGCCACCGACCACGAACGCCGCCGAGCTCACGGCCGCCAGCGCGACCAGCCATCGCCAACGGCGGCTGGGCAGCCGCCCCTCCGGGAACAGCATCAGCGCCACCGGAATACTGAACGTCAGCGCCGGCGCCCAGGCGGCGTCGGTCAGCGTGGCCACCGTCCGCCACCCGATGGTGCCGGCGTCAGCCGCCGTCGCGGTGTTCAGCAACGCCAGTCCGGCGGCCGACATGAGGTAGCCGACACCACCGCCGAGAAAGAGCCACCCGATCGGGTTGCGGCCCCGGTGAACCGCGATCGGCCAGCCGGCCACCGCAAGGGCGAGCCCGTTCACCGAGTTGGAGATGACCAGCGAGTTGTCGCCCGCGGTCCAGTTCATGCCGGCCGAGGAGCCGGCGACCACCGCCGTCACCAGCGCGGCCAGGGCGGCGCAGAACAGCAACGCGGCCAGCACCACATGGTGGCGGGCGGGAGGCGGCTCGGACATGGGGTTCAGTGTGCGGACCCGCTCCCCCACCGGCCTAGTGGCGCGCCCCTATCCGACCGGGTGGGCCGCCGCCCGTCGTGCCGTTGACAATAGTTAGCCACAAGCGCAACTATTAGCTAGTGACGGTCGATGCGGACGGGCTCTTCGAGTTGCTGGCCGACCCGACCCGTCGGGCGGTCGTGCGGTTGCTGAGCAGCGGCCCGCGACGTGCCGGTGAGATCGCGAACGCGACCGGCGTGTCCGGACCCACGATGAGCCGGCACCTGCGGCTGATGCTGCGAGCCGGAGTCGTGGCCGACGCACGCCATCCGGACGACGCGCGGGTACGGATGTTCCGCCTCCGCCCCGAGTCCATGGCCGGACTGCAGGCATGGCTGGACCAGATACAGGCTCACTGGGCGGTCCAGCTCACCTCGTTCAAACGACACCTGGAGGCAAAGGACCGGTGAAGACCACCGTGACCGTGTTGGTGAGCGTGGATCCGCAGACCGCGTTCACCGCGTTCACCGACGAGATGGACCTGTGGTATGTCCGCGGCCCGATCAACTACTTCGACTTCGCCCGCGCGGTCGGCATGCGGTGCGAGTCCGGCGTCGGTGGCCGGGTGATCGAGATCTACGACGAGGCGACCGGGGACGGGCTCGAACTGGCCCGCATCACCGCCTGGGAGCCCGGCCGCCGGCTCGCGTGGACCAGTTCGATCGACGATGTCGTGACCGAGATCTGGTTCCGCCGCCACGGCGACGGCACCGAGATCACCGTCGAGGCCGCGATCCCCGACGGCGGCCGGAGCGAGGGTGGCACAGCCTGGGTCAGGACGGTGCCCGGCTGGTTTCCGTCCTGGTGTGACCGACGGCTCACCGCACGACGGCCGCCGGACGAGCTGGGCCGCCTGGCCGTGGTTCTGCTCTACGCCGACCAGGTCGGGGCAGCCCACTGGCTGGCCGAGGTATTCGATCTCCACTCCACCGGGGCGCTGCCGTCCACATCGGACAGTGGTCCACAGTGGATAGAGTTCCGCGTGGGCAACTGCTCCGTGATCATCCGCCCGGACGGTCGGGCTCCGGATCCCGGGGCACCACCGCCGCAGCGGACCTGGGTGTACGTGGACGACCTGGAGGCCCATCTGGCTCGGGCGAGGTCCGGTGGTGCCCGCATCGTCGAGGACATCCACCAGCACGGCTACCGGTCCTACACCGCCGAGGATCCCGGCGGTCACCATTGGACGTTCGTCCAGGCCGGGCCGCGGCAGTGACCCCGTGTCGTACCCTCGTCCGGTGCAGGTTTTGGGCCATTGGTGCAACGGTACGTCCGGCGGCCTGGGCGCCTAGTCGCCGAGGCGCTCGGCCAGGAACTCCTCCCACGTCCGCGTACCGGTCGAGGCCGCGGTGAGCGAGAGATTCTCGCCGGCCCGGTACGCCCGGCCCGCCGCGCCCGGTATCCGCACCGGGACCAACAGCCGGTGCTTCCCGCTGGCACGCAGGTAGCTGCGCGCCAGCTCACCCAGCCCGTACACCGTCGGCCCGGCCAGGTCGGGTACGCGTCCGGCCGGCTGGCCCAGGGCGAGGTCGACGAGCCGTCGGGCGACGTCGCGGGAGTCGACGGGCTGCAAGCGCAGTCCGCCCGGCACCGGTACCACCGGCAGGCGAGCCAACATGCGCACCAACGAGAACACAAGGTCGTCGAACTGGGCGGAGCGCAGGACCGTCCAGGGCAGGTCCGACCCGGTCACCGCCTGCTCGGCCGCCAGTTGGGCGCGTAGCCAGCCCAGCGGGACCCGGTCCGCCCCGATGACCGAGATGTACACCAGGTGCTCGACGCCGGCCCGCGAAGCCGCCCGGACCAGGTTCCGGGTCGCCTGGTCGTCGCCCTTCGGGCCGCCGGCGAGGTGAAGGATGGTCCCGCTCCCGTCGACGGCGGCCTCGATTCCCTGACCGGTGAGCAGATCCCCGGTGACGTACGCGATATCCCCCGACGCCTCGGCGCGGCGGCTGAGCACCCGGATCTCGCAACCAGCCGCAGTCAGCAGGGGCACGACGTGGCGCCCGAGCGTGCCAGTACCGCCAGTCACCAGGATGGGTTTGGTCATGATCATCTCCAGTGCGTCCGGACCGGGCGAGGATCCTGGCCGCGTGTCCGGTGCGTGTGCCGGCACGACCCGCGGCGCCGGGCGGATGTGACAGGCATCGGCCAGCGTGTTCATGCTCTCACGAGCGGGCACCGCGCGCCGGGTCGGACGGGAGCGCACCGACGGGACGGGGGCGACCAGTCGGGTCGCGCCCCCGGGGTGGCCCGACACGTGCCCGCATTTGGACCCGCCAGCCACGCCGACGGTGCGACGATGACAGTGCCACGGCATTGATCCGACCCGCCCTCCCGGCTGGTTGGCGGGCTATTTCGCACTCGGGGGTGCCATGCCCAGGGCAGTGGGAATCGATCTCGGAACCACCAACTCCGTCATCGCGACGATGGAAGGTCGCGAACCCACGGTGGTGGTCAACAGCGAAGGTGCCCGGACGACCCCGTCGGTGGTCGCCTTCACCGACAATGGCGAGCGGCTCGTCGGGCAGCTGGCCCGCCGGCAGTCCATCCTCAATCCACAAGGGACGATCTACTCCGCCAAGCGCTTCATCGGACGCCGCTTCGACGAGGTGACAGCGGAGGCCAGGGCGGTCACCTTCACCGTCGTCGAGGGACCCGACGGGGTGGTCCGATTCGAGGTGCGGAGCAGGCTGTACGCGCCGGAGGAGATCAGCGCGCAGGTGCTGCGCAAGCTGGTCGACGACGCCGGCCGGACTCTTGGCGAGAAGGTGACCCAGGCGGTGATCACCGTGCCGGCCTACTTCAACGACGCTCAGCGCACGGCCACCAGGGACGCCGGTCGGATCGCCGGTCTCGAGGTACTCCGGATCATCAATGAGCCGACCGCCGCGGCACTCGCCTACGGACTGGACAAGAAGAACCACGAGACCGTGCTCGTGTTCGACCTCGGAGGCGGCACGTTCGACGTCAGCATCCTCGATGTCGGCGACGGGGTGGTCGAGGTCCGCTCCACGGCCGGTGACAGCCATCTCGGTGGCGACGACTTTGACCGCCGCCTGGTCGACCACCTGGCCGACGGGTTCCAGCGCGACCAGGGCATCGACCTGCGCCAGGACCCGCAGGCGCTGCAGCGGCTCTTCGAGGCCGCCGAGAAGGCCAAGTCCGAGCTGAGTTCGGTGACCCAGACGCAGGTGAGCCTGCCGTTCGTGACGGCGGACGCGTCCGGGCCGAAACACCTCACCGCGTCGCTCACCCGGGCCACGTTCGAAGAGATCACCGCCGATCTGGTCCGGCGCTGCCTCGAGCCGGTCGAGCAGGCGATGGCCGATGCCAAGGTCTCCGATGCCGATCTCGACGAGGTGATCCTGGTCGGCGGTTCGACCCGCATCCCGGCCGTGCAGGCGTTGGTCCGCCGCCTCACCGGCGGCAAGGAACCGAACATGACCGTCAACCCGGACGAGGTGGTCGCGCTCGGCGCGGCCATCCAGGCGGCCGTGCTGACCGGCCAGGGCCCAGAGGTCCTGCTGCTCGATGTGATCCCGTTGTCGCTCGGTCTGGAGACGCTGGGCGGCGTGATGACGAAGGTGATCGAGCGCAATACGACCATCCCGGTCCGGCGCACCGAGGTGTTCTCCACCGCCGAGGACAACCAGCCCGCGGTCGACGTCGTCGCCCTCCAGGGCGAGCGGGAACGCGCGGCCGACAACCGGGTCCTGGGGCGGTTCCGGCTGGAGAACATCCGGCCGGCGCCGCGAGGGGTGCCCCAGATCGAGGTCACCTTCGACGTTGACGCCAACGGCATTCTCAGCGTCTCGGCGAAGGACAAGGACACCGGCGCCGAGCAGGCCATCACGATCAGCGGTACCAGCAACCTCGACACGTCCGAAGTGGACCGCATGATCGCCGACGCCGAGAGCCACCGGGACGAGGACGCGCGGATCCGGACGATGGTCGACGCCCGCAACGACCTCGAGGCGGCCACCTACCAGCTCGTGCGCCGGCTGGACGAGCTCGGTGAGGCGGCCCCGTCACACGAGCGGGCGCGGGCCGAGATGCTCGTGGCCGACGCGCAGCAGGCCGTCAAGGATGAGTCGGCGTTGGACCGCGTCCGCGAACTCACCAGCGAGGCTCGGCAGGCGTACCAGAGCCTGATGGCGGCCGGCGGTGGGCAAGGTCCGGCCGGCGGATCGGGCGACGCCGACCGCGGCCGCCCCGACCAGCGATCGGGCCAGCAGCGGCCAGGTGACGACGACGTGATCGACGCGGATTTCACGCCGCAGTAGCGGTGGGAAACGGGGAAGAATGTCCACGCAGGACGATGGCGACCCGCGTCGGGACGGACCTGAGGGCAACGGGCCGCCAGACAACGCGGCCCTCGCCGAGGCGGAGGACCGTTGGCGACGGGCGATCGCGGAGGCCGACAACATCCGCAAGCGCTGCGCCCGACAGGTGGCCGACGAGCGCGGCGCCGAGCGGGCCAGGGTGGCCGCCGAATGGCTACCGGTGCTGGACAACCTGGAGCGCGCGCTCGAACACGCGCCGGCTGACGGCGACCCCGTGGTGGTGGGTGTCCGGGCGGTGCGGGACCAGGCGGTCGACGTACTCGCCCGGCTCGGCTTCCCGCGTCACGCGGAGACCGCGGTCCCGTTCGACCCGTACCGGCACGAGGCGGTCGGCGTCGTCGCCGACGACGACTCGCCTGCGGGTGCGGTGGTTCAGGTGGTGCGCCCCGGTTACGGCGACGGCGAACGGCTGCTCAGGCCGGCCGCCGTGCTGGTCGCCGCCGAGCGGGAATGACCACGTATGGCCCGGGACTACTACGAGGTGCTCGGTGTCCCGCACGGGGTGGGCGCCGACGAGCTCCAGCGCGCGTACCGCACTCTGGCCCGCCGCAACCATCCGGACGTCAACAAGGATCCGGCGGCTGAGGAGCGCTTCAAGGAGATCAACGAGGCCTACCACGTGTTGGCCGATCCGAAGCTGCGCGAACGCTATGACCGCTACGGCCCCGAGTTTCGCGGCGTACCGGAGGACCTGGACGAACAGTTCCAGCGGGCCGGTGCGGGTCGGGCTGGTGCCGCTCGGGGACGCAGCGGACCGGGCGGGTTCGGGGGCGGCACCCGCTACGGCGGCCCGGTCGACCTCCAGGATCTGTTCGGCGACCTGTTCGGTGGCCAGGCCAGTGGTCCGCAGTGGCTCTCCGGCGCCGATCAGGAGGCCGAGCTGGTGCTGGCGCTGGAGGAGGCGTTCCGGGGCGGGCGGCGCACGATCAGCCTGGGCGAGCGCAGCTACGACGTCACGATTCCGGCCGGCATCAGCGACGGGCAACGGATCCGCCTGGCCGGGCAGGGCGCCCAGGGCCGCGGTGGCGCCCAGGCCGGCGACCTCTACCTCGCCGTCCGGATCGCACCGCACCCCCGCTTC
Organism: uncultured Actinomycetota bacterium; assembly: GCA_963803345.1. GTDB lineage: Bacteria > Actinomycetota > Actinomycetes > Mycobacteriales > Micromonosporaceae > CAWDLX01. Next base: position 71,279 of record CAWDLX010000010.1, on the reverse strand, counting down.
CGGCTCAACGGCCGCGACATCACCGTCGATCTCCCGGTGGCGCCGTGGGAGGCCGCTCTGGGCGCGACCGTACCCGTGCCGACGCCGGGCGGCGGCGCCAAGGTCACCGTGCCGGCGGCGTCGTCATCGGGCCGGCGGCTACGCCTGCGCGGTCAGGGCATGCCGAACCCTCGGGGCAGACCGGGCGACCTGTACGCCGAGGTGAAGATCATGACACCGCGCCGGCTGTCGGACCGCGAGCGGGAACTGTACGAGGAGCTCTCCCGGGTCTCCCCATTCGACCCACGAAGCGAAGGCGCGCGATGAAGCCCCGGAGGACGTGATGACCCAGTACCGCTATCCGCTCGTGCGGCCACGGCGCTACGGGCTCGAAGCCTTCGCCGCCCGTAGCGGCATCCACCCCGACCTGCTGCGCCGCTTCGTCGTGCTTGGCCTGCTCGACGCCGACCGTGACGCGGCCGGTGGCTTGTGGTTCCGGCCGGCTCAGCTCACCACGGTGGCCAGGATCCGGCGACTGCGGTCCGAACTGCCGTTGAACTACGCCGCCATCGGTCTCGTGCTCGACCTGCTCGACGAGATCGACCAGCTGCACGCCCAGGCCCGCCTGTCAAGGAGCTGACCACCATGGACCTGAACCGGCTGACCCAGAAATCTCAGGAAGCCATGCACGACGCCCAGACCGCGGCTGTCCGGTTTGGACACTCCGAGGTGGACGGTGAGCACCTCCTGTTCGCTCTGCTCCGCCAGCCCGAGGGTCTGGTGCCCGGCCTGCTCGGCCGGGTCGGGGCTGACCCGACGGCGCTGACGGAGGCGGTAGAGGCCGAGTTGGGGCGCCGGCCGCGGGTGAGCGGGCCCGGCGCGGTGCCAGGACAAGTGATGATCACCCAGCGGCTGAGCCGGATCCTCGACGCGGCCGACCGGGAGGCCCAACGGCTCAAGGACTCCTATGTCTCGGTGGAGCACCTCGTGCTCGCGCTCGCCGAGGAGGGCTCCGGCAGCGCGGCCGGTCGTCTGCTCAAGGAGTACGGGATCACCCGTGAGTCCTTCCTCGACGCGCTCACGACGATCCGCGGCAACCAACGGGTCACCTCGGCCATGCCGGAGGTCGCCTACGAGGCGCTGGAGAAGTACGGCCGCGACCTGGTGGCCGATGCCCGGGCCGGCCGGCTCGACCCGGTGATCGGCCGGGACGCCGAGATCCGGCGGGTCATCCAGATCCTGTCCCGCAAGTCGAAGAACAACCCGGTTCTCATCGGTGATCCGGGGGTGGGCAAGACAGCCATCGTGGAGGGTCTGGCCCAGCGCATCGTGCGGGCCGACGTCCCCGAGGGTCTGCGGGACAAGACGGTGTTCGGGCTCGACCTCGGCGCGCTGGTCGCCGGAGCCAAGTACCGCGGCGAGTTCGAGGAGCGGCTCAAGGCCGTCCTGGCCGAGGTGGTCGCGGCCCAGGGTCGCATCCTGCTCTTCGTCGACGAGCTGCACACCGTGGTCGGGGCCGGCGCCGCCGAGGGCTCGATGGACGCCGGGAACATGCTCAAGCCGATGCTGGCCCGGGGCGAACTGCACATGATCGGTGCGACCACATTGGACGAGTACCGCAAGCGGATCGAGTCCGACGCGGCCCTGGCCCGCCGGTTCCAGCCGGTCCTGGTGGACGAGCCCAGCGTCGCCGACACCATCTCCATCCTGCGGGGACTGCGCGAACGGCTCGAAGTGTTCCACGGGGTGAAGATCCACGACGGAGCCCTCGTCGCCGCGGCCGCCTTGAGCCACCGGTACATCACCGAACGGTTCCTGCCGGACAAGGCGATCGACCTGGTGGACGAGGCGTGTGCGCGGCTGCGCACCGAGATCGACTCCATGCCGGCCGAGCTGGACGAGATCACCCGGCGGGTGACCCGGCTCGAGATCGAGGAAGCGGCGCTGAGCAAGGAGAGCGACCCGGCGAGTCTGGCCCGGCTGGACCAGCTGCGGCGGGAGCTGGCCGACCTGCGGGCCGAGGCCGACGCGAAACGGGCCCAGTGGGAGTCCGAGCGCCAGGCCATCCGCCGGCTGCAGGAGTTGCGCGGCGAGCTCGAGCAGGCCCGGCTGGAGGCCGAGGACGCCGAGCGTTCGTATGACCTCAACCGGGCGGCCGAGCTGCGCTACGGGCGGCTGGCCGAGCTCGAGCGGCGCATCCAGGCCGAGGAGGAGCAGGTCACCCAACGCCTGGGCGAGCGGCGGCTGCTGCGCGAGGTGGTGACCGAGGACGAGATCGCCCAGATCGTGGCGGCCTGGACCGGCGTTCCGGTCAGCCGCCTGCAGGAGGGTGAGCGGGCGAAGCTGCTGCGGCTCGACGAGATCCTGCATGAGCGCGTGGTCGGGCAGGACGAGGCCGTCCAGCTGGTCGCCGACGCGATCATCCGTGCGCGCTCCGGCATCAAGGACCCGCGTCGACCGATCGGCTCGTTCATCTTCCTCGGCCCGACCGGCGTCGGGAAGACCGAGCTGGCCCGCGCTCTGGCCGCCGCCCTGTTCGACTCGGACAACAACATCGTCCGGCTGGACATGAGCGAGTACCAGGAGCGGCACACGGTGAGCCGGCTCGTCGGCGCCCCGCCCGGCTACGTGGGGTACGAGGAGGGTGGTCAGCTGACGGAGGCCGTGCGACGCAAGCCGTACTCGGTCGTGCTGTTCGACGAGATCGAGAAGGCCCACCCGGACGTGTTCAACACGCTGCTCCAGGTGCTCGACGACGGACGCATCACCGACTCGCAGGGGCACACGGTCGACTTCCGCAATACCGTCATCATCATGACATCGAACATCGGCGCCGAGCACCTGCTCACGGGCTCCGACGGCGGGATCACACCGGACATCCGGGACCGGGTGCTGGCCGAGCTCCGGGGGCACTTCCGCCCCGAGTTCCTCAACCGGGTCGACGACATCGTCGTGTTCAACCGCCTGTCGCTGGAGCAGATCGAGCGCATCGTCGATCTGCAGATCGACGAACTACGGGGCCGGCTGAACGAGCGCGGCCTGGCACTGGAGCTGACCGAGGACGCCCGCCGGACGATCGCCGAGCGGGGCTACGACCCGATCTACGGTGCCCGACCGTTGCGGCGGTTCATCGCCCATGATGTGGAGACCCGGGTGGGTCGGGCGCTCATCGCGGGCGACGTGCAGGAGGGATCTGTCATCGTGGTGGACGCCCACGACGGAGAGGTCTCGGTGGACTTCGCCTCGCACGAGCAGGCGGGCCGGCGATGACCGCGAACCCCACCACGTCCGGACGCACCGACGTCGTGACGTGCCCGCACTGCGGTACGAAGAACCGGGTCGCCGTGGCCGCCTCGGGCAAGCCCCGGTGCGGGCGCTGCCAGCACTGGCTGCCCTGGTTGACGACCGCCACCGACGACGACTTCGAGGCGGTCGTGCTCCGCTCGTCGCTTCCCGTCCTGGTCGACCTGTGGGCGCCGTGGTGTGGACCGTGCCGGGTCGTCGAGCCCGGGGTGCTGCACGTGGCGAAGGAGTTCGCCGGCCGGCTCAAGGCGGTCAAGGTCAATGTGGACAGTTCCCCGCACACCGCTCAGCACTACCGCGCCCTGTCGATCCCGATGCTGCTGTGGATCCGCGACGGCGAGGTACGGCGGACCCAGGTCGGCGCGCTTCCCCCGCCCGCGCTGCTGAGCTGGGTGACCGAGGCGCTGGAGCAGCCGCCGTGAACCCCGAGCAGGACTGACGACGCTCAGGAGGTGGTCTGCGGGGTCGCGCCGAGACGCTTGACGGTGGTCCACCGGGCGGACGCGTTCGTGACGGCGTACACCTCACCCACCAGTGTGGTCAGACCCCGCGTATCACGACACTCACTCGTGCCGACCCAGAGCTCCACGTCGCCCGGTTCCACGACCCGGGTCAGCGACCGGTCGGAGAACGCGAGCCGCGTCGTGGGGACGGTGAACTCGACCGTGACCGACTGGCCCGGCTCGAGGTGGACCCGCTGGTACCCCAGGAGCGCGGCGACCGGCCGGGTCACCGACCCGACAACGTCGCGCCCGTAGAGTTGCACGACATCGTCGCCGGACACCGGACCGGTGTTGGTCACCCGCACCTGGACCACCAGCGCCCCGTCGGTGGGTACCTGCCGAGGGACCGTGAGCTCCGCGTGCTCGAAGGTGGTGTAGCACAGACCATGGCCGAACGCCGCCGCCGGGGTGGTTGGCAGGTTGCTGACGTCGACTCCCTCGCCGAGTGCGGGGTGCAGGTACGAGTAGGGCTGGGCGCCGGCCGAGCGGGGCAGGCTCACCGGCATCCGACCGGACGGGTTGACCCGGCCCGACACCACCGCGGCCAGGGCAGCGGCGCCCTCCTCTCCGGGGAAGAACGCCTGCACGACCGCGCCGCAGCGCGCCATCGCCCAGCCGACCGCGTACGGACGGCCGGTGACGAGGATCAGGACGGTCGGCGTGCCCGTGGCCAGCACGGCCTCCACCAGTTCGCGCTGCACGCCCGGGAGCTCGAGGTTGTCCCGGTCGCACCCCTCACCGACGGTGCCACGCCCGAACAACCCCGCCTGGTCGCCCATGACGAGAATGGCGACATCGGATGCGGCGGCGGCGGCGAGCGCCTCGTCGAAGCCGGACCGGTCGTCATCGTCCACCCCGCAACCACGTGCGCTGAGCACGGGGGCGGTATCAAACTCGGCCCGAATTGCATCCAGGACCGTCAGAATCTCGATGCCCGCCTCGATGCGCGGATACTGCGGAAGCACGTGGTTGAGGAACGAGTAGCAGCCGAACAGGGCGCCCGGCCGGTCGGCGTTGGGACCGATGACGGCGATCCGGCGGCCGCCGGGAAGCGGCAGCACACCGTCGTTGGACAGCAGCACGACCGACTCCTCGGCCAGCCGGCGGGCCAGCGCCCGGTGCTCGGCTGAGTCGAGATCCACATACGTGGGCGGCTCGTCGTCGAACGCCGCGTCGAGCAGTCCGAGCTCGAGCTTCTGCCGCAGCACCCGCAGTACCGCGCGGTCCACGAGCGCCTCGTCGACTGGCCCTTGCGGACCAGTTCGGCCAGCGGGGCACGGTAGGCGTCGCCGGTCGGTAGCTCCACGTCCACCCCGGCCGCCAGCGCCTGAGCCGCCGCCTCCCCACGATCGGGCGCCACGCGGTGCAGCTGCTCCAGGAACGCCACGCCGAAGTAGTCCGACACCACCGTGCCGTCGAACCCCCAGCGATCGCGCAGCACCCCGGTGAGCAGGCGCGGGTCGGCCGCCACGGGGACGCCGTCGATCTCGGCGTACGAATGCATCACCGAACGGGCGTTGCCGTCGAGCACCGCCATCTCGAAGGGCACCAGCAGCACGTCGGCCAGTTCCCGTGGGCCGGCGTGCACCGGGCCGAGATTACGCCCGCCCTGGGAGGCCGAGTATCCGGCGAAGTGCTTGAGAGTGGCGTGTACCCCGCGGGACTGCAGTCCCCGCACGTACGAGGTACCGATGGTCCCCGACGAGGTAGGGATCCTCACCGATGCACTCCTCGACACGACCCCAGCGCGGATCGCACACCACGTCGAGCACCGGAGCCAGTCCCTGATGCACGCCGAGTGTCCGCATGCGACGCGCCGATCGCCGCGCCCATCTCGGCCACGAGGTCGGGGTCGAAGGCGGCGCCCCAGGCGAGCGGAGTCGGGAACGTGGCGGCCTTCCACACCGACAGTCCGGTCAGGCACTCCTCGTGCACGATCGCCGGGATGCCGAGCCGGGTACCCGTGACCAGACCCCGCTGGAACTCCCACACCCAGGCCGCCCGCTCGCCGACCTCGATCGGCCGCGATCCGTAGGCACGGGTCAGGTGGCCCAGGCCGTGTCGGGCGAACTCCTCGAGGGCCGGCGACATCGCGGGCCCGGCCCTGCAACGGCGCGACCGCCTCGCCATCCTCCTGGCCCCAGAAGCCCACGATCTGCGCGAGCTTCTCCTCGAGCGTCATCCGCTCCAGAAGCTCGCGCACCCGTACCTCGCCGGCCTGGTCCGGATGGGTCTGGGCGGGCAGCGTCGGGCCTGCCAACGTGCGGACCTCGGTCATGAAATGTTTCCCCTCAACCCTTGATTGCGCCCTGGAAACCGCCGATGATCCGGCGCTCAGCCAGCGTGAAGAATGCCAACGCGGGCAGCATCGCCAGCGATGTGAAGGCCAGGATCGCCGCGGTGTCCTGCGAGTACTGGGTGGAGAACGACTGCACGCCGAGCGGCAACGTGAAGGTGGCCGGATCGCTGAGAACCAGCAGCGGCAACAGGTAGGCGTTCCAGCTCGCGACGAAGGCGAGCACCCCGACGGTCACGAGCACCGGCCGCGACAGGGGCAGCAGGATCCGTCGGAAGAAGCCGACCCGTCCGCATCCGTCCATCACGGCGGCGTCCTCGAGTTCGACCGGGATGGCTCTGAGGAACGGGCGCAGGATGACGATCGTGATCGGCAGCTGGAAGGCGATCTGCGGGATGATCAGCCCGAGCAGCGAACCGAGCAGGTCGAGGTTGCGCAGCATCAGGTACAGCGGAAGGATCGCCACCCCGAGGGGGAACAACAGGCCGAGCGTGAAGAACGTGTAGAGCCCCTCCCGGCCTTTGAAGTCGTAGCGCGCCAGGACGAACGCCGCCATGACGCCGAGCACCACGACGCCGACCGTGGTACCGAGAGCGGTCATCGAGCTGTTGAGAACCTGGTGCCAGAAGTCCGGCGATGTCAGGACGGACCGGTAGTTGCTGAAGATCCACGGCGAGCGGCCAGCCGGCTGGATGCGCGGCCAGCTGGCCGTTGCTGCGGAAGCCGCCGACCACCACGTAGAACACGGGCGCGATGGCCACCCCGGTGACGGCGAGTGCGATCGCGTAGGTCAGTGGAGAGCTCCACCGGGTCGCCGGCGTCCGGACCGGAGGCCCGGACGATGTCGGCCATGACTCAGCCCACCCTTCTCGGTCAGGGCACCCTCGGTGTCGCGGCTCAGCACGAACCGCTGGTAGACGAGGGCCGCGACGAACGAGATGACGAACACGATGACGGCCACCGCGCTGCCGTAGCCCGAACTGCGACCGGTAGAAGCCAACATTGATCATGTAAGTGGCCATGGTGGCGGACGAGTTGGCCGGCCCGCCGCCGGTGACGACCCACACCACGTCGAACAGCTGCAACGAACCGATCATCGACAGGAAGACCCAGATCCGGATGGTGGGGCCGAGCAACGGAATGGTGATGCGCCGCTGGGTCTGCCACCAGCTCGCGCCGTCGATCGCGGCCGCCTCGTGCAGCTCGTCCGGCACGTTCTGCAGCCCGGCCAGGAACAGGATGATGGCGAAGCCGATGTACTTCCAGGACAGGATGAACAGCAGCGTCCACAGCACGAAGTTCTGGTCGGCCAGCCACAGCTTGATCCATCCGCCCGAGGCCGACCGACTGCAGGAGCCGGTCCATGGCGCTGTCCGGTTGCAGGATGAGCAGCCAGAGCACGCCGGTGATGACCTCGGACACCACATAGGGGATGAAGACCAGGGTCCGGAAGACCGCGCGCCCGCGGATGCGCCGGTTGAGCAGCGAGGGCGATCGCGAGAGCGATCGGGAGCTGGACAGCGATCGACCCGATGACGAAGAACAGGTTGTGCTGCTGCGCCCGCAGGAACACCGGATCGGTGAAGGCCCGGTGGTAGTTGTCCAGCCCGATGAAGTTGGCGAGCGGCTCGATCCCGTTCCACTTGAAGAGGCTGTAGTAGACCGCGAACCCGATCGGCAGCAGCACGAACACCACGTACACCAGCAGCGCCGGCCCGCTGAACAGCGCGATCTCGAGCCGCTTGCGGCGCACGTTGGACTGCCGCGTCATGGGGCGCGGGCCGGGCCGGAACCCCACCGGCCGCGCGGGTGCGCGGTCGGCGGAGCCCGGCGTCCCGGCCGTGAGTTCCACGGGCTGCTCCGGGCGGTTCGTCGTGGTCACTGGCGGGCGGCGGTTGTCATCGCGTCGACGATGTCCTGACCCGAGCCGTGGCCGGCGAACATGTTGGCCACCGCGTCGTTGAGCGCGCCGCCGATGTTGTTGCCGTAGGCCACGTCGAGCCAGAGCTGGACGTAGCTGGCGTTGTTACGACTGTCCATAAGGGACTTCATGTTGGCGTCGGTCACGCCGACTCTCGGCGCCCTTGGTCACCGGCAGTCCGGCACCGGTCGCCGCGAATGCCTTCTGCACCTCAGGGCTGGCGATGTACTTGAGCAGGTCCACGCACTCCGGCGGAGCCTTGTAGGAGCAGGAGAAGCCGTCGCCGCCGCCGAGGGCCGCGTTGGGGTCACCGTTACCGCCGGCGACGGTTGGGAACGCGAACCAACCCAGCTTGTCGCCGAGGCCCTTGTTGTCGGCCGTGAGGCCCGCCATGACGGCCGGGTCCCAGTGGCCCATGAGCTCCATGGCGGCCTTCTGGTTCGCCACCAGGCCGGCTGAGCTGGTCGCCCCCTGCTGCGCGGGCGTGGCGAGGAACCCCTTGTTGAACGGGTCGGTGCTGAGGAGCGCCTTGAGGTCGTTGCCGGCTTTGACGAAGCACGGGTCGGTGAACTTCTTGTCGACGCCGGCCTGCTGCATGACCTTGGTCGTGCAGTCGCGCAGCGCGAAGTTGTACCAGTAGTGCGCGGCCGGCCACTTGTCCTTGGCACCGACGGCGATCGGCACCAGGCCGGCCGCCTTGAGCTTCTGGATGTCGGCCTCGAGGTCGGCGACGGTCTTGGGCGTTTCGGTGATACCCGCCTGCGTGAACTGGGCTTTGTTGTACCAGAAGCCCTCGATACCCAGACTGAACGGCAGGCCGTAGGTCTTGCCGTCGACCTGCCAACCGGCGGCCGAGCCGCCGATCAGGGTGAGCTCCGCGGAGACCTTGCCACTGATGTCCATGACCTTGCCCGCCGCCACCTGGTCCGCGAGCTCGCCGCCGCCCCACTGCTGGAACAGGTCAGGTGGGTTGTTGCCCTGCAGCGCCGCGGGGATCTTGGTCTTCTGCAGTTCTTCGTTCTGGACCGCACTGATCTTGATCGTGACATTCGGGTGCAGCTTCTGGAAGTCGTTGGCCACCTTCTGCCAGTAACCCAGCAACGGATCCGCCGTGCCGTTGTGCCACCACGTGATGGTGACCGCGTTGCCTGAACCGCCGCCGCTTCCCCCTCCACCGCAGGCAGCGAGGAGCGTGGTCGTCGCCAAGAGCGCCAAGATGACGCCAGTGCGGCGCTTTATCGCCATCGGTAGTCTCCTCAGAACGTCGTCGAGATACCTGGACGACGGGAGTTTTACAGTCCCGAAACACGTTGTCAATCGTTATCGATAACGTTTTCGACGCATGCGTCGGCCGCCTCTGGCGACCTCTATGATCGCCACGTGGAGTTCATGCAGCGCGTGAAGATGGCGGACATCGCCCGGACCGCCGGGGTGTCGGTGGCTACCGTGTCGAAGGTCGTCAACGGCCGGTACGGGGTCGCCCAGGCGACGATGGACCGGGTCCAACAGGTGATCAAGCAGCTCGGATACGAAGCCAGCCTCGGCGCTCAGAGCCTGCGCAGCCATCGCACCCACGTGCTCGGCATCCTGGTCGCTGAGTTCGAACCGTTCTCCACCGAACTGCTCAAGGGGGCGTCGCGTGAGGTGGCCCGGACCAACTACGAGCTGCTGGCCTACTCCGGCGGAGCGCGCGGGGCCGACGTCGGTTGGGAGCGGCGCTCCCTGTCGCGGCTGTCCGGCACGCTCATCGACGGGGCCGTGATCGTGACGCCGACCGTGGTGGAGACCAAGCAGGGCTTCCACGTGGTCGCGGTCGACCCGCACACCGGGCCGTCCGGCCTGCCCACCGTCGACTCGGACAATTTCGCCGGCGCGATGCTGGCGACCAACTACCTGCTCGGGCTCGGCCACCGCCGCATCGGCTTCCTCGGCGGCCGGCCCGATCTCGAATCCGCACGGCTGCGCGAAGCCGGGTTCCGGCGGGCCATGGCGGACGCGTCAGTGGCGGTCGACGAGGCTCTCGTGCTCGTCGGCGGATACCGCTCGGATACCGCCGAGGCAGTGGCCCACGAGCTGTTGACCAACGCCGAGCGCCCGACCGCGGTGTTCGCCGCCAACGACCTGTCCGCGATCGCCACCATGGACGTCGCTCAGGAACTCGGCTTCACCGTGCCCGACGATCTGTCGGTCATCGGGTTCGACAACGTACCCGAGTCGGCGCTCGCCTCGCCACCGCTGACCACCATCAAGCAGCCGTTGCAGCAGATGGGCGCCGAAGCGCTGCGGCTGCTGGTCGACCTCATCGACGGTGTCGAGCGCGACACGCACGTCCGGCTGCCCACCGAACTCGTCGTGCGCGCGTCCTGCGCCGCGCCGGGTCCGGGGCGGGCGCGCACGGCCGCCCGCGCTGGCCGATGACCTTCGGGCCGCCGACCGCCACCCCGGTGGCCCGGGCGCTCGGTGCCGGCAACGTCGCGGCGCTCACCTTCGATGACGGGCCCAACGGCGCCACGACCGGTGCGCTGCTCGACTTCCTCGGCGAGCACTCGATCCAGGCCACCTTCGCTGTCATCGGGCAGAACATCCTCGCGCCCGGCGGCGCGGCGATCCTGCGGCGCGCGGTCGGCGAGGGACACCTGCTGTGCAACCACTCGATGAGCTACGACGACATGGGGACCTGGAGCACCGACCGGGTCGCCCGCGATCTGATCGCCACCCTCCGGACGATCCGGGAGGCGCTGGGTGACCCCGACGCGCCCGTCCCCTACTTCCGCGCTCCCAACGGCACCTGGGGCCGGTCGGCCGCGGTCGCGGTCTCGCTGGGCATGCAGCCGCTGGCGGTCGTCAACACGATCGATGACTGGGTCACCCAGGATCCGGCCGCCCTGACCGCCAATCTACGTACGGCGATGAGGCCCGGCGAGATCGTCCTGATGCACGACGGCGGCGGCGACCGCTGGGGCACTCTGGCCGCGGTCCGCACCGTAGTGACCGAGCGCCTCACCGCCGGTTGGCGGTTCACCCGCCCGGCCGGGTCCTAGTCCGCGGCGGCGATTCGACCCCCGCCACGGCTGACGTTCTCAGCGCCGGGCGCTCTCCGGTCCGAGGTCGGCGAACTGCAGCGGGCAGCGAGGAGTCGTGGCGCAGATGGTCAGGTCCCCGCAGGGCGCTCACCGCCTGCGCCGGATACCGACGATGCCCGCCCGGCGACCGGTCGGGCTCGGCCAGCAGTCCGCGGCGCTCGTAGTAGCGCAGTGTCTGTTGGTTGACGCCGGCCGCCTCAGCCAGCTCCGCGCTGCGCAGGACCTCGTTCACTCCCGGGTCCGGGCGTGATCGGCCCGGTTGCCCAGGGCGTCCAGAATGTCGACGTAAGCGTGTGGCACCTCGATGTCGAGGCTCACCAGGCCGGCTCCGGTCGAGGTGACCGTGAACGCGAAGAACGAACAGCACTCGCTCTCGCGGGCTGCCAGGTCGCGGACCGTCGATTCCAGGTCCGTCCCTCCGGCGAGCGAGAGCCGCAGATGGGTCGGCCCGACCCGTTGCGCCGCGCGCGTGGCGGTGGCGAACAGAGTGTCGAACTCGGCCCGCCGCAGCGGCCGCTCCATGGTGGGCAGGGTGCATACGTCCGGTACCCACTCGGCGCCGGAGCTGGGAGTTGTCATACCGCCACGGTAAGCCTGTACCCCGGTACCGGATGCAACCCTTGGTCGGGGCCGCCGATCTGGACACGCTGATCCGCGAAACGGGACTCGCCGTCGAGGCCGACGACGATCAGCTCCTGCTCCGGGGCATGTTCGTCTACGACGCGCTCTACGCCCACTGCGGTGGGCAGGCACCGCGCGGTCAGGTCCGTCGTCCGACACACAGGTAGCCGACGAAGCTGGCGGTGAGTTGGGGCCAGCCCAGCGATTCCAGTCGTCGCGCCACACGGGCGAGGAACTCGCCGCTGCGGGCCTCACCGAGTGCGTAGGTGCCGGACCGCGTGGCCAGGTTGGTGAGGTAGTCCTCGCTGCGGTAGGCGACCTGGAAGGGATAGCGCCGGCTCGACACCTCCTCGAACAGACCCGCGGCCCCGGCCGGGAGGTGCTGGAGGCCGATCTGCTCGGGAGGGGGCGGCGGGCTGCCGTCATATCCGACTGCCCGGTAATCCTCCTGCACGTCCCTCCAGAAACGGTCGGCGTCCACGGGCTGCGCCCACAGGCATCCCGCCACGGCGATGGCACGCCCCGGGCGCAGAAGCTCATAGGGCTTCGAGTATCGAAGCGGCGGGTCGACCCAGTGCAGTGAGTTGACGGCGACCACGGCGTCAAACGGCGTGCCGGGTGGCTGCCACTGCTCGAATGAACACGTCACCACCTCCGCGGCCGGGAATCCGGCCAGGCGGCGCCGGGCGACGGCGGCCAACTCGGCGCCCAGTTCGAGCGCGATGACGGCGAGTCCTCGCTCGGCGAGCGGCACCGTCGCCTGCCCGGTGCCACATCCGATCTCGACCACCCGGTCCCCCGCCTCAAGTCCGGCCAGGTCCATCAGGTCGTCGAACAGCTCAGGCGGGCAGACCGGCCGGGTGCGCTGGTAGTCCTCGGCGGCCCGGTCGAATCCGGTACGCAGGCCGCGACGCCACGGGTCATCGTCCATGAGTGTCATAGTGCTCCCGGTCACCGCGGGTCCGGCGACCGACCGATCCGGCGGGATGTACGGACGAGTGTCCGCGATCCGACGCTGGCTCGCCACGCTGGCCGTGCGGCAGGTCCAGGAGTATGGCGAGGATGGATGACTCGCAGCGGACCACGGGATCGGTCGTCATCGAGGCTGTACCGACAACCTGCCGCGGCCGGCCGACACCAGGAGGACAGGCGAGCGGATGACCTTCCCACGAGCATGGACCAGGTATATGCGCGGCACCGTCAACAGGATGACCTGCGTCTGGCCGGCCATGCGTGGTTCGCCGATCTGGAGCACGTCGGGCGCAGATCCGGTGTGGTGCGCCACACCCCGGTGCGCGCGTTCCGCTCCGACGGCACGGTCGTCGTCGGACTGAACTTCGGGCGTCAATCGGACTGGTTCAAGAACATCGAAACGGCCGGCAGCTGCCGGATGCGGGTCGGCGACCGGCGATTGACACTCGGCGCCCCGACGATCATCCCTGTCGACCAGGGCATCCGCCACATGCCGTGGCTGTTCCGGGTCGCGCTCAGGCGCCTGGTCCACACCGCCGAATGCGTCGAGCTGCCGATCCTGGAGGAACAACCACTGCGCCCTCCCGGTTCCCCGTCGACCTGACCGGCACCGCAGGCGAGGAGGGCATCAGAAGGCTACGCCCGGTCTCCCGTGACCGTGGTCTCGAGCCAGCCGATGAGGTCGCGCCACACGCCGGGCCCGAACTGGAACGAGTGGAACTGGTACATCGACTCCTCAGCGCTCAGGCCGTCGAGCACCGGAAGGATGTTGAGCATGTGCTCGAGGCCCGGATACACGTGGACAGTCAGCGGACCGGCGGTGGCGATCGCATCCACCGACGTGGTCACGGGCACACTGGTGTCGTCGGCGCCGTACTGCAGGAAGACCGGACAGGTGATGCGGGCGTAGTCGGCCGCCGGGTCGTATCCCAGTTCCGGATCGGCCTCGGCGGCCAGCATCGCGGCGAGGTCCTCGGCCGGCATCATCGGTGGCAGGGCGGAGAGCATCGGATTCTGCCGCACGTAGTCAGGCACCTCGTAGCGGTCGAGATCGGGTGCCTCAGTGACGGCGGCCAAAGCCCGGTCGAGCAGCTCTACAGTGTCCGTGCGTCCGGTGCCGGCGATGTCGAAGATGTACTGCCACGCCTGCCCGACGGCGGCAACCGTGGACTCGCTGACCCCGCAGTCGCGGAGCACCTTCGTTCGCCGGTGCACCTCCGAAGCCGCCATCGAGACGCCGGGGGCACCGATACCGGCAATGAAGGCAACCGGTGTGCGGCCCGCCACCATCGGTACCGCCCACATGCCGTTGGAGAAACCGGCCAACCCGACGCGCCGCGAATCGACATCGGGATGTGCGGCCAGCACCGCCAGCCCTGCCTCGGCTGCGGCGGCCTGGTCGAAGATGGTGGGGTCCGAGGTCCCGTCGGAGCGGCCGTGGCCAGCCTTGTCGTAGATCAGGACCGCCACTCCCGCCTCGAGCAATGGCTGGGCCTGTAGCCGGCAGAAGTCACGTTGCCCGCCAGCCGCGCCGTGAACCAGCACCGCGGCTGGATGCGGGCCAGGTGAGGCGGGCACGATGGCGCTGCCGGCGAGCCTCACGCCGCCCGCTTCGAAGCTCACCTGTTCCTCCCGCCACCGCGATGTGCGGACGAGGGGCACGGTCGTGCCGCCGGATGTCAGCGTCAGGCCATCGGCTGTCAGCGATACCTCTGTGCCGTCGTCGGCGAGTAGGCGGGTTTCGCCGACTGGATAGGCCCGCATGATGTGGTCGCCCTCGCTGAGCAGGACCATTGGCTCGCCGAAGTACGGCTCAGGTATCTGGGTGAGCAGTATGCGTCGATCGGGCGAGTCGTACCAGCCGGCCGAGTTGTCCATTGTGGTGGGTAACGCCAGCACCGGGGCCAGGTCGAAGCCGTCCACAGTGGATGGATGCGGTACCCGGTACCGGCGTTGGGCGGGAAAATCGGCCGTGGGCGGGCCGTCGGGGTTCGGGCGGACGATGACGACGCCGCCGGCGATCGTGCCGATCCGAACACCCGACGTCGCGGTCATGAAAGCTCCAATGTTCGCCTCGCGGAACTCTACTCAGGGCGTGAGCGTACCGGTCTGGCGCGTGGTGTTACACGACGTGGAACTCGATCCGGTAGACCAGGGTACCGTCGCGGATCGGACCGGCATGAGCGGCCCGGTCCCGAAGCGACTCTCGATCACGCTCGCCCGCCCGGCGAACATCGTCCGCGGTCACGGCAGAGAAGGGCAGTAGTTCGACCGAGTCGATCTCGATAACGACACCCGCGGTCGCGTAACGACCACCGGGCTTTACCTTCGGCCGGCTCCAGAGCCGGATCGAGACCGTGATCTCTCCGCTCGCCACAGCCTCGCGCAGGTCCCGACTGAACATCACAGCTCCACGCTAGCCCAGGGTCAGGCTGATCCTGTGGTGGAGATCAACACTGAGCGCCCGGTCATGCGCGGGTGGCGGGAGGGGCAATCGAAGGTACCGATGGCCGGCGATGAACTGCGCCGCCCGGGCAAACGTAGTCAGAGCTGCAACCGCCGCCGCGATGAGTACCTCCGGCCGAGCGCAGGGAGTGCGCCCGTGGCTGCCTGCCGTTGCTCGCGACGTGACCACCGCCGCCTGAGGCGCGACCAGACCGACAAGGAGTCAACCGTGACGACGGTCGAACAACGACACCGCGTCCTCATCGCCGCCCGGCGCGCCTGCTACGCCCGCGTCCAGCGGCCTGATGACATGGACGGCCGCCCATGATGATGTCCGGCGGGCCAGTCGGCGCGGCCGCGAGCGCCTGGTGGCGGCTGGCCGCCTGTGCCGACCGCGATCCGGAGTGGTGGGCGGACGACCGGGACATGCGCTCGGTCGCGGTGGGGATCTGCCTGTCCTGTCCGGTCCGTGAGCAGTGCCTCGCCGACGCCATCCGCACCGGAGCGGCGGGGGTCGTCCGCGGCGCGATGCTGTTTCTCAACGCCCGGGGTGGTACCACGGCAGTGTCGCTGGTGTGCGTCGTATGTGGACAACGGGCGGTACGGGTCACCACAAAGGGCCACGCCCGGTACTGCAGTCGTGTCTGCGCGGCGGCCCGATCGGACGAAGGCCCGAGCATGCGGCCGACCGCCCCGGTCAGGCGACGCCGGGCCGACCGCGTCCCGGCCGACCGTTCGACGGTGGCCTCCCGCATCTGACGCTTCGTCATGGTGTCGGCAGGAGCTGGCCGCGGTGTGCACGACGAAGGCGCTGGTGTCGTCCGCGTCGGTGAGCTGAGCACGGCCGGCCACATTGGACACCTGGCTGCACGGTCCTTGCTGGGCTCAGGGCCGCAGTCCCTCCCATGACCATCGCGGGATGGTCAATCCCTCGGGGACATCGTCGGCAGACTCGTGGTAGCGCGACATCGCCGTCGTCGTGGCCCAGGCGAAGTAGTCGTGCAGCACCTGTCGTACCGGCCCGCCTGCGCGTACCCCCACGTCATCCAGTGCCTGGTCGAAGCAGGCGATCGCGCGGCGGTCCATCTCCTCGTGTGGGCCGTTGCCGCTGTGGATACGCACCACCGACGTCTCGTCGCCATAGCTGTCGGAGTAGGTGGTAGGGCCACCGAGGGCCTCCGCCCAGTACGCGGCGAGCCGCTCGTGGTGCTGCGGATGGAATCCGTGGCGGAACGCGTGGCTGACGATCTCGTCGGCCATCACCCGGGAGTGCCACGCCCGGGCCAGGCGAAGTAGACCCTCCCTGCCACCTGCTGCCTCGTAAACACTCTGCATGTCCCCAGGATGCCAATACCGCGGGCCGAGCGTCCACCGCCGGTACGCCCGCCCCTACGCCGGGTGCTCGTGCCGGTCGCCGGCCCACTCGGTATGGAACATGCCGTCCCGGTCGACGCGCGCGTACGTGTGCGAACCGAAGAAGTCGCGCAACCCCTGGATCAACGCGGCCGGCAGCGGCTGGCGCCGCAGCCCGTCATAGTAGGCCAGGGCTGAGGCGAAGCCAGGCGTGGGCACTGCGATGGACGCGGCGGTCGCGACGACCCGCCGCCACGGATGCTGGGCCTGGCTCAGGGCGTCGGCGAACGCCGAGTCGGCCAGCAGGGTCGGCGGGACCGGCGGCGTCCGGTACGCGGTACGGAGGCTGTTGAGGAACCTGGCCCGGATGATGCACCCACCCCGCCAGATCCCGGCCACGACCGAACGGTCGATGTCCCATCCGTACTCGGCCGAGGCGGCGGCGATCTGGTCGAACCCCTGCGCGTACGCGACGATCTTCGATGCGTACAGGGCTCGCCGGACGTCCTCCACGAGATCGTGGTCGCTGCGGACCGCGCCGGGTGGTCCGAGCCGGACCGGGCAGGGCCCGGGCCGCCGCACGCTCGGCCGTCGACGCCGACAACGAGCGGGCGAAGACCGCCTCGGCGATACCGGTGACCGGCACGCCCAGCTCCAGCGCGGTCTGCACGGTCCAGCGGCCGGTGCCCTTCTGCTCCGCCTGGTCGGCGATCACGTCGACGAACGGAGACCCCGTGGCCGGGTCGACGTGACCCAGCACCTCGGCTGTGATCTCGATGAGGTAGGACTCGAGCTCGCCCCGGTTCCAGCTCGCGGAACACATCGGCCAGCTGCTCCGGCGTAGCCCCGAGCGCCTGACGCAGCAGGTCGTACGCCTCGGCGATCAGCTGCATGTCGGAGTATTCGATTCCATTGTGGACCATTTTGACGAAGTGACCGGCGCCATCGGTGCCGAGGTGCGCGCAGCATGGCTCACCGTCGACCTGCGGCGGCGATGGCCCGCAGCATCGGGCCGAGGCTCGCATAGGACTCGGTCGAGCCGCCCACCATGATGCTCGGTCCGTGCAGCGCGCCCTCCTCGCCGCCCGATATACCGGCGCCGACGAAATGCAGCCCCTGCTCGCGCAGCGCGGCCTCCCGCCGCCGAGTGTCCATGAAGTGCGCGTTGCCACCGTCGACGATGATGTCGCCCGGCTCCATCAGCTTGGCCAGGTCGTCGATCACCGCGTCGGTCGGCGCCCCGGCCTTCACCAGGATGATCACCGTACGCGGCGGCGCAGCGAGCCCACGAAGTCGCTGCAGCGCGGCGGCGGGCAGGAACGTGCCCTCGTCGCCGAACTCGCGCACCAGGTCGGTCGTCCGGCTCTCGGTCCGGTTGTGCAAGGCGACGGTGTAGCCGTGACGGGCGAGGTTGCGGGCCAGGTTGCGACCCATGGTCGACAGGCCGGTCACGCCGATGTCCCCGTGCGGCATGGGTCACTCCGTTCAGGCGGTGGCGGGCTCCTCCACAGGTAGTAAACAACGATCCGTTGACCGCGACAGGCGAAGCCCGAATCCCATCCGGCTCCTGGTCGACAACACGGGAAGGGCTGTCCAAATGGGGATATGGACGGCGGGCGATAGGTGGGTACGCCGGGAAAAATGTTGCTGCCGTTACTCGACGACCCTCGTACAGCGCGCGACGAGGAAGACGGGAAGGCGGGCCGCGTCGCGGCGGTCATCGGTGGCCCACTCACGTGGCGGGGCGGGTTCGGTCATCGCCGTGAGTTGCAGCCTGTGTCGGCTGAGCGAGTTGACATAGGAGGCGAGGGTGCGGTGATTGGCACCGACCCGACGCCGAAGTGTCGAGTACGCGCCTTCGGCGACCCAATAGCCCTCGTCGACGTAGCGTCCGCTGGCGGGCCAGCTCCCCGACACCGTGGCCGTACCGGCGAAACAGGGGTGCAGGATCGAGAAGACGAAGGTGCCACCGGGGCGTACCGCCCGCTCAACCGCCGCCAACGCGCCGTCGAGGTCGTCGATATCGGCCAGGCCGAAGTTGCACACGACAGCGTCGTACTCCCCGTCGCCGAGCCCGGTCGCCGAGGCCGCGTCCGCGTGGATGTACCGGACCCCCAGGGGCTCGGCGTCTTCGAGCGCCCGGGCCTTGTCGAGCAGCGCCTGGGAGATGTCGACACCGGTGACCCTGGCGCCCAGCCGAGCCAGTTCACGGGCGACCCGACCGTGGCCGCAGGCGAGGTCGAGGACACGCATGCTCTTCGGCGAACCGAGCAGATCGAGCACCGCCATCAGAACCGGGTCGGCCGGATCGTCGAAGCCCGCCTCGTAGAAGTCCGCGACGGCGTCGTACCGTGCATCAACCACAATCGCCCCCTATCGGCCGAGTTCTCCGGCAGCGCGGGCCGCTGCCGTCAACGCCGGATCAGGTCCCGACGCCGACTCGCGGCAGGCCCCAGAGCATCTCATAGAGAACGCGCGGCCGCCCGTTGCTATCGAACGCTCCGAAGGTCATCGTAGGCGTGTCGGGATCGTCGGCATCCACCAGGAACGCACAGTCGTCGATGGGGAGCGCCTCGATCGTGCCGTCCGGACCCGTCATGACGAGCCCGGTGTCTGTGGCCACCACGTCCCAACGCCGGTCGGGCCACGCGTACACCCCGGCGAAGCGCGACAGGTCACCGGCAGCGCCGGCCGAGGGCTCCAGTGGCAACGGCGGCATGCCGATGTCGAACCTCGTCCGCAGAAGATCCGGAAACAGCGATCGGTACATCGCCCGCCCGGCGCCGCTGTTGGCAAGCAGGACAATGGCCGTGCGCTGATCTGGCATGATCCGCAGAATCGCGCGCTGCCCCCTCATGACGCCGTCCCATCCCCATACCGGACCCGCGTCCCAATCGAACCGCCCCCAGCCAAGGCCCCACCCATCGAGCCAGCCGTGGATTCGGACGTCAGCCTGCGTACGGCGCATCGCGGCCAGGGATGGCTGGTCGAGATGCCAGCCGGCAAAGCGCAGCAGGTCGCTCACCGTCGACTGCACGGTGCTGCCCGCCGGGCCGAGGTGGCGTGGCGACCAGGCTGTCACCGGCGATATGCCGTCCGCGCCGAGTTCGTGTCCCGTCGCGCGAGGCTCCGCGATTGGCCACGTCGTGAAGGTCGTCTGACCCATGCCGAATGGCACCAGAAGGTTCGCTCGCATCACTTCCTCCCAGGCCAACCCGGTCAGGGACTCCAGGGCGCGGCCGAGCAGGCACCATCCTGCGTTGGTATACGACCAGAACGGCGGCATCGGCTCCCCGTTGGCGACCTTCGAAGCGACGCGCGACAGTACGCCGTCATCGCCGTCCGGCCAGTCCGAGAACTCGACGTCGGCGCTCAGCGGGAGCCGCGAACGATTGGCGAGAAGGTCGCGGATCGTGGCCTGTTCAGCCCAGCCCGCGTCATGGAGTTCCGGCACATGCGCCGCTACCGGATCGTCCAGAGACAGCCGTCCAGCCTCGGCGACAACCGCTGCCACGGTCGCTGCCATGGACTTGCCCAAGGACCCGATCGCGAAACGGGTTTCGGATGTCACCGGCTCCCCGGTCGTGGTGTCGGCCACGCCGAAACAAGCGGTGGTCACTACTCCGTCGTGAAGGACGCCGAGCGCGGCCCCTGGCACCAACGTCGCGGACGCGTGCTCGCGCAGGAGGACCTCCAGGTCACCATCGGTCACCGGGCAACTGTATGCCGTCTGGCAATGTCGGCACCGGGGGCGCGAGGACAGCCCGGCGCTACCCTGGTCGTGGATCGTGAGCGAGCTACGTGGGGCGCTCACGGCCAGCCGGCACCGGGTGCCGGCGCGGCGGTGGACAGCACCCGGCCGGTCCGTGCCGCGATCGCCTCATCCACGTTCTCGATGCCCCGCCAATCGGCGGCCAGCATGAACAACGTCCGTCGATCTGCTCCACCAAGCGCGCACGCGAACCCGGCCCGATCGACCTGGATGCGTTGCAGGATCTCACCCCCCTCGCGAACCCGGATGAACTCGCCCTCCGGTGCATCCTGGCGCCCCGTGTGCGTTCGGGTGCCGGCGGACTGGGCCCAGATCGCGCCTTCCGCGTCCAGGCATATGCCGTCGGGACCGATGCCATCGGCCCAGACACGCCGATTCGACAGGCGGCCGTCCGCGGCGATGTCGAAGGCGGTCAGCCGGCCGGCGAAGGACTCCGAGATGATGAGCGTGGAGTTGTCGGGGGTGACCACCATGCCATTGGGAAACTCGATACCGGCCGCGACCTCGCGGGCCGAGCCGTCCGGGGTGATCAGGGCTATGACACCGGTCGTCGGCGCCTCGCCGGCTCGGAAGTCGAAGCCGAGACTGTTGACGTAGATGTTGCCGCGTCCATCGACGACGATCTCGTTCCAGCCGTGGTGGGTGATGCCGCGCAGATCGGCGTGGGTGACGATCGAACCGTCCGGCTCCTGGCGCTGGAGCCCGGTACCGGTCATCAGGAGACGGCCATCGGGCAGCCAGTCGATCGACCAGCCGAGACCCGCCGGGGCGGACGCGACGACGACCTCGGGTCGTCCGTCAAGGTCGACCGCGACGATCTCACCCGCCCCCCAGTGGGCGAACCACAACCGGCCGTCATGCCACCGCGCCGATTCCACGTACGCCAGGCCATCCAGCACAAGGGTGGGTTCAGATGACGAAAGCTGCATGACACACACCCTCCAGAAGTAGAACGCAGTTCCAACCCATCGATACTAGACCGTCCAGTACTAGTTGTACTGCCCACGCAGGTTGGTGACACGGCTGACTGGTGGGTGTCCTCGTAGTGCGCTGTGGGGCCGGTGGTGATTGTAGATGTGCTGCCAGCGGGTGAAGGCGCGGCGGCGGGCGGTCTCGCTCGGGTAGGGGCGGGCGTAGGCCCACTCGACGAGCATGGTGCGGTTGTACCGCTCCACTTTGCCGTTCGTTTGGGGTCGATATGGGCGAGTCCGCTTGTGGGTGATGGCGGCGTCGGCCAGGGCGCGGCGCCAGATGCGGGAGCGGTAGCAAGAGCCGTTGTCGGTGAGCACCCGGCGGACGGTGATGCCGTGGGCGGCGAAGAACGCCTGCGCACGCTGCCAGAACGCGACGGCGGTGGGGCCTTGCTCATCGGCGAGGATCTCGCTGTAGGCCAGGCGGGAGTGGTCGTCGACGGCGCTGTGGATGTAGCCATAGCCGCGGGCCGTGTTCGCGCTGGCGCGGCTGTTGCGCCGGCCGGCGGCGCGGCCGTGCACCCGCCAGCCGCCGCCATCGGGGATGCGGCCGAGCTTCTTGATGTCCACGTGCACCAGGTCGCCGGGCTCGGGGTGCTCGTAGCGCTTGGGCTTCTCCTTGCGGATCGGCTGCCCGGTGGCCAGGTCCACGTGGGCGAGCTTGGGCACGCCGTGACGGACCAGAACCTTGTGCACGGTGGAAGCGTGCATGCCCAGTCGGCCCGCGATCGCGACGGGCCCCAATCCCTTACTGCGGCGCAGATGTAGCACCTTGCGCTCGACCTTGGGCCGGGTGCGGTTCGGGCTGCGGTGCGGCCGGCTGGACCGGTCGAGCATGCCGGCCTCACCGAGCTGGCGGTAGCGGTCCGCCCAGCGCTTGGCAGTAGGCACGCTGACCTGGTACCGCTCGGCGGCGCGGCGCAGGGGCCAGCCATCGTCCACGACACACTGAGCCAGTTTCAAACGGCCACGTTCGGTCAGGGTTGCGTTAGCGTGGGGCACGAGGACCTCCGGGAAGAGTGGGTGCCGTAGCAGCTCCACACTCGCCCGGAGGTCTTCACCATCTGTGGATCTTCAGAGTCGTGTCCCTGTCACCAACCTCTGTGGGCAGTACAACTAGTTCACTCGAGGAACGACCGGCACCACATCACCGCTGTCCCGGCCCTGCTGATATCAACTCGGGTCGCGTCCGACACGCAAGTTGTCCACTGTGGAGAGTGGGTCGGCTACCTCGCGGGACGCGCCTCGCCACAGACCCAGTCGCTGCCGTCCCGGCGGACCGCGCAATCCCAGCCCAGCCGACGCAACCGGAGTTCCATCTGATCCGGATCCACGAAGTTCTTGACCACGCGGAACGTGCTGCCATCACGCAGTCGCCGCTCAACGATCTCGTCCCGGCCAGGGACATAGGCCTCCTTCTCGCGTTCGTCGACATGCTCGTCGATGAACAGCACTCGACCGTCGTCGGCCAGCAGCCCCCGCAGTGAGTGCCAGAACTGTTCGACCCGGCCCGTCGGCACATGCGACAGCCACGCGGAGAAGAAGATCACGTCGAAGCGGGCGTCCGGATGCCACGAGAACACGTCGGCAACCTCGAAGCTGACATTCGCCGACCGCACCCGATCTCGAGCGATCTCCAGCACCTCGGGCGCCGCATCGATCGCCGTCACCGTGTCAGCCAGCGCCGCCAGCGGCTCCGTCCACAAGCCGGTCCCGCACGCGATCTCCAACACGCGTCCGGTCGGGCGCATCTCCGCGACCAGCCGCGCGATGCGCACACGGGCCGCCGCGACATCGCCATACGCCGTCACGTCGTACTCGCCCGCCCGGCGACGGTAGTAGTCAAGCTGATCAGCCAGGACCTCGTCGATCACCCGGACATCATCACACAGTGACCCGACCCGTCGCGGCTCCGCCGAGAACCGCGATCGCGTCCACCTCGATCAGGTACTCGGGGCGGGCCAGCGACTCCACACCCACCAACGTGTCCACGGGCTTGTGGTCCCCGAACAGCGAAACCCGGGCCTCTTCGATCACAGGCAGATACTCCGGCCGGTGGTGTACAACGAAGATTGTGATCCTGGCTACCTGATCAGGCCGAGCACCGGCCGCCGCCAGGGCACGTCCCACATTGGCGAACACCTGACGAGCCTGGGCTGCCAGATCACCCTGACCGACGACGTTGCCCTGACCGTCCTCGGGTTCTTGGCCCGCGACAAACACGAGCCTGCTCCCAGTCGCCACAATGACATGTGTATAGGTGGATGGTGTAGGCAGATCCTCTGGGTTGATCTGTTGCAGTGTCATCGAGCCTCTCTCTGTCCTGATCCCAGGCTGATCGTATAAGCGCGGTCAGCCGGCGATAAGGCTGCCGGTCGTGACGATCAGGCGGAGGGACGTGAGGGAAGGGCGTGGCGAGACTCGTTCATGATTCGGAGCATAGCCAGCCGCTCCGGGCGCCCTTCCGTGCGTCCCCCCGCGGCACCGACCCGGAAGTCCACATAGGATGGCGCGCAGACGGCGTGGGCAAATCAGGAGTCGGCGTCGGACTCGGCGTTCCAGATGTCCAGACTGCAGCGCCATTCGCCGTCGCTCTCACGGCGCCAGATCGTGACTGCGCGGCCGTGGGTCGTGGCCGGGCTACCATCGGCGGTGTTCATGGTGACCGAGTTCGTGCCCAGCATGTAGGCCATGTCTGCATCGGAGGAAACTGTGGCCTCCGTCGATGTCCAAGCGATCTTGAATCCAGGAATCTCAAGGCTGCCTTGGACATAGTCGCGCAATGCGGCCTTGCCGACGACTGCCGGGAGGCCCGGGGGCATGAGCACCGCATCGTCGGTCCAGTACGAGATGATTCTCTCCACGTCGCGTCCCTCGGACGCCGCGGCGGCCCACTCTGCGTCGCGCCGCAGCAGTGCCGTTTTCTCCGACGCCAAGTCCATGGTCATCTCCGTTCATCGGTTGGGCTGTGTGAGCGGGTAAGACTGACGGTTTGACTATCATGCATCCGTCGGTCGGCTGCCGGACGGTCTGGCCTAACCGCGATACGGCTCGACCAGACCGTGGGCCGACGCGACGGCCGACCAGATTCGGGCCAGCGCGATGTCGCGGGCCTCGTGACCCCGGCCGTCGGAGGCCGACGCCATTCGCGATGCCAGCGCGTAGTAGTAACGGTCCTGGCCGGAGTGAAGAACCACGCGGATTCGTGGCCAGTTGCCGTACGGGTATACGGCGGCGATCTCCCGCAAGAGCGTGTAGTGGTCTTCCACGCCCTTCTTGTTGTCGAAGATCAGCCGCTCGCTGGTGAGATACAGCGTGCCGGCGGTTCTGCCCAGGTTGGTCGTGCCCCACGGCTGTGCAGAGGGCCAAGTATCGAGGAGGTACTCGTTGGGCCAGTACTCAGGCATGACAGGTTACCGCTTCTGACTCCGGGCGTGGGCGGCTCGGCGGACACTCTAGTCGCACATCGTCGGCCGCGATAGCCACCCGCCATAGCATGAGACGGGTCGATTCGTACGCAGGAGAGCGGGTTTGCCCGGGCGCCGGTTAGTGCGAGACTCGCATGAATGAAACGCCACCACGAGAGCCGGCGGACATGACGGTCGCAGCTGAGGCGCGCGGGCCGAACGATGGGTCGGCCGTCGCATCCCGCGATCCCCTCTGGGTTGGGCCCCGACCGGTACCACTGACGACCTTCGTGGGCCGGGAGGCAGAGACGGACACACTCGCGCGACTGCTGGCGCGTCCGGTGGCCCGGTTGGTGACGATCACCGGGCCTGGTGGCGTCGGCAAGAGCCGGCTCGCGATCGCCGCGGCGTCTGGGGTGGATGCCGGTTTCGAGGCGGTGGTCTTCGTGCCTCTGGCGTCGGTGGCAGAGCCCGATCTTGCACCGGTCACGATCGCGCGTACGGTGAACCCGCGGTCGTCGGACGAGAAGGCGCTGGATGAGCTCACGGTCTACTGTGGACATCGGCGGTTGCTGCTGATTCTCGACAACTTTGAGCACGTGCTGGCAGCTGGTCCAGTGCTGGTGAACCTCTTGATGGCCTGCCCGGGCTTGACCGTTCTGACGACCAGCCGATCGCTCCTACGGGTGTCCGGTGAACATGCCTTCAACCTGGCGCCGCTGGCGCTTCCCGGGCCCGGGTCGCTCGCGCCCGTCACCGCACTGGCACGGGTCGGCGCGGTCCAGCTCTTTCTGGAGCGCACCCAGGCCGTGCGCCCCGAGTTCGCACTGACCGACGCGAACGCCGCGGATGTGGTCGATGTCTGCCGGCGCCTCGACGGGTTGCCCCTGGCGATCGAGCTTGCCGCCGCACGCGCGGCTGTCCTCGGTCCAGGTGAGCTGCTCGGCCGGCTCCGGTACCGCCTGCCCGTCCTGACCGGCGGTCCCCGCGACCTGCCCGAGCGGCTCCGGACTCTACGGGACAGTATCGCGTGGAGCCACGATCTGCTCTCCGACGCCGAGCAGGCGTTGTTCCGTCGGCTGGCCGTCTTCGCCGGCGGCTGTAGCCTGGCCGCGGCGGAGGCACTCGCCTCGAAGGGGCCGGCGAGCATCGACGTCATCGAGGCGCTCGTTGGCCAGAGCCTGCTGCAGGTCAGCGTGGACGATCAGGGCGCACGACGATTCACCATGCTGGAGACCATCCGCGAGTACGCACTCGAGCAGCTGGCTGGCAGCGGCGAGGAGCAGGACGTGCGGCGGGCCCACGCCGCGTACTTCCGATCGCTGGCCGAGGAGGCGGCGTGGGCGCTGCGCGGGCCCGAACAGCAGCGATGGAGGGACGCGCTCGAGGTCGAATTGGACAATCTTCGCGCGGCGTTGGGCTGGACGCTGGACGAGTCGGTCACATCGGAGGACGCGGAGTGCGGCCTGCTCCTCGTTGGCGCTCTGTGGTACTTCTGGTTCCAGCGTGGCCTCACCGGCGAAGGCCGCCGCTGGCTGGTGCGGGCACTGAACCGGGCACCGGCGGCCGGAACCGGGCGAGCGCAGGCGCTGCTGGGCGCTGGCACCCTCGCCTGGCGTCAGGGTAACTGCCCGGCCGCGAGAAGGTATCTCGACGAGAGTGTTCGCCTCTGGCGCTCCGCCTCCGATCGTCATGGCCTGGCCGAGGCCCTGCACGTGCTCGGGCACGTCCACTTCGACCAGCGCGACTACGCCACCGCCCGCACCCTGTTCACCGAGAGTCTGTCCGAGTACGAGCGCGTGGACGACATCGTTGGTCGCTTACCGCTCGTCGGTGATCTCGGTCTGGTGGCCTATCACGAGGGCGACTACGGTGCGGCCGACCGGATCCTCAGCGACAGTCTCGCCCTCTACCGGCAGCACGGGCTGAAGGACCGCATCGCCGGCGCGCTCAACAGCCTGGGTGATCTCGCTCAGCTTGACGGCGAGCATGGGCGCGCCACCGCGCTGTACGAAGAGAGCCTCGCGCTATGGCGGGAGCTGCGGGGTGTACCCGGCATCGCCTCGGCGTTGCACAAGCTGGGCCAGACCATCCGGTCCGAGGACGACCACCACAGGGCCAGAGCGCTCTACGTCGAAAGCTTGGCCCTGCAGCGAGAGCTCGGCAACCAGCAGGGCATCGCCGAATGCCTGGCCGGGCTCGCCGCCACCGCCCTGACCTTCGGCGACGCGGAACGCTCCGCCCAGCTCTTCGCGGCCAGTGACACCCTGCTGCGGGAGATCGGTGTGCCGCTGGCGCCCGTCGACCAGCGAGCGCTCACCGTGGACCGGGAGGCCACCCGGCAGCGGCTCGCACCGGACGACTGGAACGCCGCCTGGGCAACCGGATCCGCACTGTCCATAGAGGACGCCATCGACCTTGCCCGCACAGAGGACCGTGACCCGCCGCCGGCAGCGTCGCCTGCTGGTGCCGCCGACGCGGACGCGGCCGACCGGCTCACATCGCGCGAGCGCGAGGTGAGTCGGTTACTCGCCGACGGCCTGACCAACCGCGAGATAGCCCGAGCCCTCTGCATCGCCGAGAAGACTGTCGCCAGCCACATCGACCACATCATGACCAAGCTCGGCCTCCGATCGAGAACACGCATCGCGGTGTGGGCCGCCGAGCGTGGCCCGCGCAGTCATCGCGGCGACCCGGTCCCATAGGGAAAATTCCCGATTCCCCGCCGTTACGACCTGCGGCAACATCCGGATGCGCCGGCCGCCGCGCCCCCCTAACCTTCCGGCACGAATGCCACCGGAGGAGGGACGATGTGAATCAGCAGGTCAATGGCGTGACCCGGCGTACCTACCGGGTGAAGGGCGGGGAAGGCGTTGAGCTTCACGTCGAGGAGGTCGGTAATCCGTCCGGGCGGCCCGTGCTCTTCATCCACAGCCTCTCCCAGTGCGGGCTCGCCTGGCAGGCCCAGATGCAGTCCGATCTGGTCCACGACCTACGCATGGTAGCGGTGGACCTGCGTGGACACGGCCGGTCGGAGCGACCGCGCGACGCCTACGGGGATACCGACCTGTGGGCCGAGGATATCCACGAGGTCATCACCACGCTTGATCTCGACCGACCGGTCCTGTGCGGCTGGTCCTACGGCGGCGTGGTGATCTGCGACTACCTCCGCGCGTACAGTGAGCACCTCATTGGAGGAGTCAGCCTGGTCGCGGCCATCTCCAGCCTCGGCGAGTCGGTGATGCCGTTCCTCGGCGAGGACTTCCTCGCCACGCTACCCGGACTGTTCTCCGATGAGGTCGAGACAAGCATCAGCGCGCTGGAGGCCTTCATCCGCCTCACCACCGAGGCCGAACCGACCGCCGAGGACTTCTACCGCATCGTCGGCTACAACGCCGTCGTCCCACCATCCGTACGGCAGGCGTTACTGAGCCGCAGCGTCGCCCATGACGACCTGCTCGCCACGCTCACCACGCCGGTCCTGATAACGCACGGCCTCAAGGATCGAGTCGTCCTACCGGGCATGAGCGAACGGCACGCCCGCCTCATCCCCAACGCCCGCGCCTCGTACTACCCCGACGCGGGGCACACCCCGTTCTCGGAGGACCCGCTGCGATTCAACGCCGAGCTGCGCGCGTTCGCAACGGCGTTGTAGCGCACCGACGACCGTCGGCGCGCGCGGGAGCGAAGAACCGGAGCGAACCGTTCGATCGGCACCTCGAATGTAGGGAGCCGAAACGGCCGTCACGGCGGCAGTTCCGTGATCGCTGGCGCCGCCGCTCCGCGCCGACCCGGGCACCGGTACTCAGCCCGAACAGGTAGCGCGCCTCAGGTGGGATCGTGTGAGTGGTGCGAGGCTGCAGTTGATGGACCCGATCACAGACGAAGGAGATCGTCATGAGCTCCCGCAACGCAGCCGCGCAGCACGTCGCGACATCATCACATCGCCGGCGGGCGACGAAGGCCGTACTCCTCGGCTTCGCTCTCGCCATCCCCGGCACGCTCGTGGGCCTGATCGTCGGTGCCACGATCGGGGGTAACTGGTTCACCTCGTTCAGCCTGGGCGCTGCCCACGGCTACGAGGCAACTGCCAATATCGGTGCCGTGGTCGGTGGCGTCGTGTTCGGCGCCATCGGCGTCTGGCTCGGCCTGCGACGCGCGCACCGCTGATCGTGAGGTGATCGCGCACCCGCTGCTGGCCCTCAGCACCTGATCTACCAGGACCACATGACCCCGACGCTCGCCGAGTACGCCGAGATCGTCCGCCCTTTCCGTCACCCGCGAGGCCAGAGTCGGTAGCCGATGCGCAAGCAGGATTCACCAAAGGCCGTGGTATGCCAGGTTCACCACCAGAGCCGCCACGGTGGTGACGAAGAAGATGGCCCATCCGGCGAGTTTGCGCGACCCCACCCGCAGGTGCGCGATGAACGCGCCGATGAAGTACAGCACGAGACCGAGCGAAGCGAGCGTGCCCAGCACCGGCACCGCGAAGCCGGCCAGCAGACCCAACGAGCCCGCCGCCAGCGCCGTGCCCAGCCTGGGCAGCCACGAACTCGGCAAGCGCTTCATTTCCGCTTGGGCCCTGGGGTAGGAGTGGCCGATCAAATACGTGACGGCGGCGATACCCGTAAAGATCGAAGCGACTATATTGATCGCTACGTAGGCGGCGAACATGGGTCTCCGTTTCCTGGGGATCAAGGGCCACCAGATACTACGCGCGCAGATCAGCCCGTCGATGACCTGCCCGTCCTGAGCGTGGAGAGGCTGACACCGCCGGAGGACGATCTCAACGTGGCCGTTCCCTGGCACAGCCGTGGCGGCTGGTCGCGCGGACGATGCACCACGCCGGTGCAGATGTGTGGGCGACATCCAACGGTGGGCCACAAGTCAGGCGGGGCGCCAACCGCCGCCCGTCGTATCAGGCAGGCCCGGCCGCGGATCCGATCCTTCGGGCGATCGAGCATCGCGGCTTGCCCGCCCAGATCCTCCCGCTCGACCGGCTCACCGGAGCCGTCCAATGCCCAACTGGCAACGGGCCTGGTCGCGGGCGGTAGCACCGTCCCAACGAATCGGACACCGAACATGGCGGGGTCGCCCGCGGGTTCGAGGTCGACGGTAGAGACCTCTGCCCCGTCCAGATGAAGACGAACCCGCGCGACACTGGGGTGCACCCGGCCGACGACGAAGGTGAGACCGGAATCGGACCAGTGCCAGGACATGTTCGTCAGCCGGTCGAGGACAAGCGTGGGTCCACCCAGGCCGCCTCCCGCGCCGCGGCGCCCATCGGCGAACTCAATCTCCATCAGCGTCAGGCAGTCCTCGCGCGTACCGCCCACGCTGATCGTCCACCGCGCTCCGCCGGCCGACTCGCCTCGTGCGGCCGTGACCAGTGGTGGCAGCCCTGAACCGTGGCCCAACGGCGTCGCACCGGCCACAGGGTCCTCCGTCATCATCAGTTCATCATGCGCTGATGCACATGTGCCCGGGAGGCGACCGCCCACGGTCGCCTCCCGACTACGGTACAACCGGTTCCTACCGCCTGATGGTCTCGCACGGGTACCCGGGTATGTTGAACCATCGATTGCAGGCGACGGTAGGACTCGGGAAGGTCTGGTTCGGGTACCAGTACCAGTAGAAGACGCCTGGGCCGTCGCCGCAGATAACGTTGGCCGACAATACGATCTGTGCGTTGGCGAAGAAGTCCGCCCAGGTGCACATGGCGTTTTCGCTGATGCCCTGGGTGTACCACTCGGTCACGAAGTTGCTGGAACCGATGATCGTGATACACGTGTAGCCGCTGCAACCCGACGCCGAGTCCGGCTGCACGACGTTGCCCTGCTTGCCGGCCGGCGTGAACCCGTACGTCATCGTGCCCTACGGCGTGATCTTGGTGATGGGGCCGACCGCGTGGACCCCACCCGATCCAGCAGGACCGGCCGCCATCTTGACCTGGCGGTGTTCCGGCAGCAGGTGGGCCGGGCAAACGCCTGCTCGAGAGCCGGCGATCTCGAAGGGGCCTTCCGGCACTACACGGTCGCGCTCGACCTGTGGCGCGGACCGGTACTGGCCGATGTCGACCTGTTGCGTGACTGCCCACCGCTCAACCTCATTGCCGGGCAACGCCTCGCCGCCATCACGGAGTACGCCGATGTCGGCCTGGCCTTGGGCCTGTACCGGGCGGTGCTGCCGCAGTTGGCCGCCGCATGTGACCGGGATCCGTTGAACGGGGCGCCGGGAGCACGCCTCATGCTCGCCCTGGCTGGCGCCGGTCAACAGGTGGCGGCATTGCGGTTCTTCGAGCAGACGCGTGACCGGCTGGCCCGAGACCTGGGGATCGATCCTGATCCCGAGTTGAGCCACGCCTTCCGGATCGTGCTGCGACAGGACGTGCGCGGGCGACAACTGGCCACAGCGTGAAGCGGCCGTTCACACCGTCGGCCGGCCCGCCGCGCCGGGCTCCGACACAGATCATCCTGAGCCAGTGCTCGCCAGCCCACCGACTCCACGCGCAAACACTTCAAGCATAAGAGTCGCTCGTAGCTGTCCTATATGGACTAACTGATGAGTGGTTCGACGAGAACCGGCGTTGCCCCCCGTTACTTTAATGCGATCTCCACGCCGGAACTGGCCGATCTGGCCGCCAAATGACCGCGAACGCGGAAATGGCGGCTCCCCCAATATCCACCGTCCGCCCGGACCGAACGTGACATTCCCAACGCAGGCCCGGCTCGTGATCTTCGACTACATCGCCACGGCCTGTGCGCCGGTTCCATGATTGATCGCCTGTTGCCATTTTCGCAGGTCAGCCAGGAGTCCCGGAGGCGGCGATACCTGCGCGCGCACTAATCCGCATCGCTTACCGCGACGCGGGCCGGAGTTCAGTGCGCGCATCAGTGAACTTCCGAACGTTCGGGTGACATCCGGGACACAAGAGGCAGGATATTGTCAAGGCCGTGATGCGGGAGGCGCTTGGGACAACGGCGAGCCCCGCGGTCGATGTCGCTGGTGTCGCGATGAACAGGGCGGCCCGGCGGTACGTGAGGGCCACCGCCGGGGTTGCCGCTCTCGGCACCGCCTGGTGCGTGGCGTACCTCACGGCTGGCGCCGGCACCGAGGCGTTTGCGTACACGTTCGTCCCGATTGGCGGCGCGCTCGCAACCGCGTCCGTCCATCACATGGTCCGCGGCAGCGACCTCGACCGGGTCGCCAAGCGTTTCTGGCGCGCCGTGCTGGCCGCTCTTGCCGCGATCACGATCGGCTATGGCTGGCTGGGGGTGGACATGCTGGCGCACGCCGCCGAGGCCCGTACCCGCAGCATGCCCCTGCCGGCCGCGGCCTGCGTGGCGATGGGCTTCGGTGTCGCCATCTGGGCGCTAGCCCGGGTGCCGATTGTCGCGACCGGGGGGGTCGAGTGGTGGCGCATGCTGCTCGACCGCACGATCGCGTTCCTCGGCTGCGCGGCTGTGTTGTGGTACCTCGGGCTGGCCCCGATGCTCTCCGCCCGCGAGCCGTGGAGCCGGCAGGCGATGGTACTGGTCGGGCTCGCCTTCCTGGTCGCGGTCGGCGCCGCGACGAAGGTGTCGTATGTCGCGGGCGGTCCCGTCGATCGTGTTGCGATGCGGTTCATCGCGGCCAGCGGCGGCATCCCCGCCGGGGCCGTCGCCGTGCTCGCGGTGCGGTTCGGATATGCCGCCGGCGTTCCCGCCCAGGCGATCGTGATGCCGCTGGCCCCGGTGCTGGCCACGCTTGGGCGTCGCGGCCCAGTGGCGCACCAATCGTGGACTTCGCCGCGACACCGCCCGCGGCGGTGTGCTACTGCCCTACTTGGCCGTGGCGGCGGTCGACGTACCGCTGATCGCGGTCGCGTTCGGCGCACCGCTGCGCTGGCCGGGTCGCCTGGTCGTGATCGCTGCCGTGGTGGTGACCGCGCTGGTCACGGTCCGGCAGTTCATCGCGTTCCGGGAGAACGCCCGGCTGCTTCGGGACACGCGTACCCAGGAGGAGCGGCTGCAGTACGAGGTCACCCACGACGGCCTCACCGGGTTGGCCAACCGGGCGCTGTTTCGGGACCGGCTCGCGACCTGCCTGGCCACGAGGGGACGGGCGTCGGTGCTACTCGTCGACCTGGACGACTTCAAGACTGTCAATGACCTGCTCGGCCACGGCGTCGGCGACCGGCTTCTCGTCTCGGTATCGCAGGTGCTGCGTGCCGAGGTCGGGGATGACGGTCTGCCGGTGCGGGTTGGTGGCGACGAGTTTGCGGTGCTGCTCACCGGCGCCGATGCTGAGCCCGAGGAGTTGGCCGGCCGGCTGCTGACCGCGCTCAACAGCCCGATCAGCGAGCACCGCCTGCTGGTGCAGGCCAGCATCGGCATCGCCGCCGCCGTGCCCGGCGCGACCGTCGACTCGGTTCTGCGGGACGCCGACGTCGCGATGTACACGGCCAAGCAGCATGGTAAGGCGAGCTTCGTTCGGTACATGGACGGCATGGGGGAGGCCGTACTGGCGCAAATGCAGCTCGGCGGCGAGCTGCGGCGGGCACTGGACAACGACGAGTTCCGAGTCGTCTATCAGCCGATCTTGCGGCTGGACGACAACCGGGTGATCGGTGTCGAGGCGTTGGTCCGTTGGCATCACCCGACCCGTGGCGTCGTCTGCCCTGCCGAGTTCATACCGGCCGCCGAACGGACCGGCCTGATCGTGCCGTTGGGCCGGTTCGTGCTGCGCGAGACCTGCCGCCAGACGGCGGTGTGGTTGTCCGAGTTCGGGCCGGACGCGCTGCAGAATGCGGGACCGAATGTGTCCGCGCGGCAACTGCACGACCCCGACTTCGTGTCCGATGTGACGGCCGCGCTGGCCGAGAGCGGTTTGCCCTGTGAGCGGCTGGTACTCGAGGTGACCGAATCGGCGGTGCTCCGCGGTCAACAGGTCTCGCGAACGCTGTATGGGCTTGACCGCATGGGCATCCGGCTGGCGCTGGACGACTTCGGCACCGGCGAATCGTCGCTGAGCCTGCTACGCGCGTTCCCCGCCGCGATCGTGAAGCTGGACAAGTCGTTCGTGGAGGGTATCGAGATCGACGACGGCCAACCGGCCGACGCCAACGCCCGACAAGCGGTGGCCCGGGCGGTGATCCAACTGTCCCACGCGTTTGGCCTGGACGCCGTTGCCGAGGGAGTCGAGAACGCCGAACAGGCAGCTGTGCTTCGCGAGCTCGGCTACCGACTCGGGCAGGGCTACCACCTTGCCCAACCCATGACCGCCGAGGCCGTGTCACGCCTGCTGGCGCGCCAGCAGGCCATGGCGGCCGCGGACCGCTGAGCCGACGGCGAACATCGCCGGTGATCATGGTTCCATGTCGCCGGCGAAGCGGGATGGGCCGCGGACTCCAACTGACCGGGCCGGGTACTCGCGACAACGGCTGACCCTCTTTGGCTGGAATCGCCACGCCGCGACGCATCCGGTGCCACGCTCGAAAGTTGGACTGACCGCCGCCGGTGTGGCGCACCAACGCGAGCTGAGTCGACCATGCCGGCAACAAGCGCCACACCCTTACCACGGGACGGCGTCAGGAGGCATCATGAAGATTGGCATCATCGGCTCCGGCAACGTTGGCGGCACCCTGGTCCGGCGGTTCGAGACCGCCGGCCACGACGTGGTGGTGGCCAACTCGCGGGGCCCGCGGTCACTGACAGCGCTGGCTGAGGAGACCGGAGCCAAGGCCGGCACCGTCGAGGAGGCGGCCCGGGACACGGACCTCGTCGTCCTCGCCCTGCCGCTGGCGGCCGTCGCGAGCCTACCGGCCAACGCGTTCGATGGTCAGCTCGTCGTCGACGCCGACAACTACTTCGGGGGCATCCCCGAGATCGACGAGACCGGTGAGACATCAAGCCGGTGGACCGCCGAGCACCTCCCCGGCGCCACCGTCGTCAAGGCGTTCAACAGCGTGTTCGCCGAAGACATGGCCACCGGCGCGACCACGCCGGATGGTGCGGTGATCGCCCTGCCCATCGCCGCCGACGACGCGTTGGCGAAGCAGAAGGTCATGGCAATGATGGCGGGGCTGGGCTTCGACCCGGTAGACGCCGGCGGGCTCGACGACAGCTGGCGCCAGCAACCGGGAACGCCGGCAAGTGGCCGCGCCATGGACGCGGCTCACCTGCGCGCGGGCCTGGCCGCGGCGCGCTGACGCCCTCATCCGTACGACAATCCACGGTGGACAATCACGACGGGACTCCGAGCATGAGCGCGAACGATCAGGTGGGCCCGTCGGACGACCTCTCACCGGGCGCGGTGACCGGAGTCGGCCAGAACCACCGGCTGTCGGTACGCTGAACCGTCAGGTGGCCGTGTCGGACGCCTCGGCGGACATGTCCTTGTCCTCCATCTCCCACGCGTGGTCCATAGTGTGGAAGGCGGAATGGCGGACAAGGAAGGCCAACGTCCACGACCGCATCGGCCCGTTGAACTCGCCTCGCTGGTAGGCACGCATCGCCTCGAGGTATGCCGACCGGTAGGGCGCCAGGGCCCCCGAGGTGAGGGCCCCGCCCTCCGGGACGACCAGGCCGACCCGCTTCGCGAAGTCCTCGCTCTCGACGCGGATCGTGTGGCGGATGATCGTGTCGCGATCGCGCCCGCCGCCGCGCGGGCCCTTGCGCATCTCCGGCGAGACCCGCGACGCGACGTCGTCAAAGTACGCCCAGCAGGCCCGCAGCAGAGTGATCTTGCGTTCGAGCTCGGCCGCGTCCATCGGCTCCTGCTCGAGGGAGCTCGGCGAGAACGAAATGGCCCAGAAGTCGGTCGATCCCGTGCCAAGTCGGTCTTCGACCACCTCGAGCGGCCCAGCGCGGTCGAACGCGCGCCCCAGGCCCGCCCGGGCGGCGATGGACCGATAGCGTGAGCGGTACGCCGCGAGCGTCTCAAGCGCCCCCTCGGCGGTCTTCGCCCCGCGGCTCCAGCCCGACCAATCGACCGCGAACGCGACGAACTTCTTCGCCTTCGGGCCTCGTTCGAGCACGACACGGATCGGCATAGCGGACCTCCGCGACCAGCCTACGGCGTCGTGACCAGACGCTGTTGGGCGGTGTCCTGTCCGCGTTGACGCTGACGTACACCGATAGGACCGTGACCGTTCGGGTGGCCCGGGCAACGAAGGTCCAATATGGATGGTCAGTGTGATCCCCAAGGGCCATGCCGGTACTGTCAGTTCCGGTAGCCCCGACCGTGCTGCTAGGGCTGTCCGGCCTGATGGCTCCGGTGGCGGAACCGGGCGGTGAAGTGGCGCAGCCGGGCGGGCTGGTATGTGATCTCCATTCCGATCAGGTCGCCGGCCTTGGCGGCCACCCGCTCGACCACCTCGATGACATAGTCGATGTGACTCTGCGTGTACGTCCGGCGCGGGATGGCCAGGCGTACCAGGTCCATCGTCGCCGGGTGTTCCGAACCGTCGGGCCGGCGGCCGAACATGACGGTCCCGATCTCGCACGAACGCACGCCCCCCTCGACGTAGAGCGCGCACGCGAGCGCCTGTCCGGGGTAGTGCAGAGGCGGGATGTGCGGAAGGAGCCCACGGGCGTCGATGAAGATGGCGTGACCGCCGAAGGGTACGACGACCGGGACGCCGAGGCGTTCGAGCGCCTCACCGAGGTATGCCGTGGACGCGATGCGGTAGCGAAGGTAGTCCTCGTCGACCGCCTCGCGCAGCCCGACCGCGATGGCGTCCAGGTCACGCCCGGCCAGGCCGCCGTATGTGGGG
This sequence comes from uncultured Actinomycetota bacterium, assembly GCA_963803345.1. GTDB lineage: Bacteria > Actinomycetota > Actinomycetes > Mycobacteriales > Micromonosporaceae > CAWDLX01. The sequence continues at coordinate 34,898 of CAWDLX010000010.1, read as the reverse complement.
AAGCCCTCGGTGAGGATCTCCAGGTTCCGGCACCGCTCGGCGACCGCGTCGTCGTTGAGCGCGAGCCAGCCGCCGATGTTGGCCAGCGGGTCCTTCTTGGCCGACATGGTCATGCCGTCGGCGAGGGCGGACACTTCCCGGACGATGTCGGCGACGGGCATGTCGGCATAGCCGTCTTCGCGGATCTTGATGAACCAGGCGTTCTCGGCGAACCGGCACGCGTCGAGGTAGAACGGCTTTCCGAACCGGTCGCACACCTCGCGGACGGCACGCAGGTTGGCGAGGCTGGCCGGCTGCCCGCCGCCGGAGTTGTTGGTAACCGTCATCATGACCAGTGGCACGTCGCCGGCGCGGGCCTCGAGGAGCGCGGTCAATGCGCTGATGTCCATGTTTCCCTTGAACGGATGCCGGTTGGCGGGAAGCCTACCCTCCGCGATGTTGAGGTCGACGGCTTCGGCGCCGGTGGCCTCTATGTTGGCGCGGGTCGTGTCGAAGTGCGTGTTGTTGGGGATGATCTGGCCTGGGCCGCCCACCACGCTGAAGAGGATCCTTTCGGCGGCGCGGCCCTGGTGGGTCGGAAGGATGTGCCGGAACGCGAACAGCTCCCGGACGGCCGTCTCGAACCGGAACCACGAGGGCGCACCGGCGTATGCCTCGTTCCCGCGATGGATGGCGGCCCACTGCTCGTTGGACATCGCCCCCGTGCCGGAGTCGGTCAGCAGGTCGATGAGCACGTCGTCGGCCCGCAGGGCGAACAGGTTTAAGCCCGCTTCGGCCAGCCGCCGCTCCCGTTCGGGGCGGGTGAGCATCCGCATCGGCTCGACCGCGTGGATCCGGAACGGCTCGATGATGGTGCGAAACGCCGCGTCGGACACGGTGTCAGCCCTCCAGCGGGGCGAAGCGGGCGTTGAAGAAGCGCAGAGTGGGCGGCTCGTAGACCATGCGGAGGCCGTGGATCTCCTGCCGGTGGCCGTACAACGCGATGACCGAGGCCGCCACGACATCCATGTGCCGGTCGGTGTAGACCCGCCGGGGGATGGCCAGCCGCACCAGTTCCAGCTTCGGTGCGTGGTTGCGACCAGTGTTCGGGTCGCGGCCGGCCGACACGATGCCACGCTCCATCGAGCGGACGCCGCTGTCGAGGTACAGCTGCGCCGCGAGCGCCTGGGCCGGCAATTGCTCCTGGTCGAGATGTGGCAGGAAGCGCCGGGCATCGAGAAAGACCGCGTGGCCGCCGATGGGCTCCACGATGGGTACGCCGGCGTCGAGCAACTGCTCGCCCAGATAGCGGACCTGGCCGATCCGGTGCGCGATGTACTGGTCGTCGACCATCTCCCGGATGCCTACGGCCATCGCCTCCATATCCCGTCCGGCCAGGCCGCCGTACGTGGGCATGCCCTCATACAGCACGACCAGTTCCCGCGCCCGCTGCAGGATGCTCTCGTCGTTCATCGCGAGGAACCCGCCAATGTTGACCAGGGCGTCCTTCTTGCCGGACATCGTGCAGCCGTCGAAGTACGACATCATCTCCCGGACGATGTCGGCCACGGGCACGTCGGCGTAGCCGTCCTCCCGCTCCTTGATGAAGTACGCGTTCTCTACCAAGCGGGTGGCATCGCACCACAGCAGGATGCCCTCGCGCCGGCACAGGTCGGCGACCTCGCGGAGATTGCGCATCGAGACGGGCTGGCCGCCGGCCATGTTGACGGTGACCGCGACGTTGACGTAGGCGATGTTGGCCGCCCCGACCCGGTCGATGAGTTCGCGCAGCTTCCCGATGTCGACGTTACCCTTGAACGGCAGACGGGCCCGCGGGTCATGCGCTTCGTCGATGACGACGTTGACGAAGGTGCCACCGGCGAGTTCCTGGTGCGCACGCGTTGTGGTGAAGTACATGTTCCCGGGCACGTACTGACCCTGCTTGATGAGGATCTGGGAGATCAGGTGCTCGGCGCCCCGGCCCTGATGCGTGGGGACGACGTAGCCGAAGCCGTACACGTCGCGCACGGCTTGCTCGAAGCGGTAGAAGGAGCTTGCTCCCGCGTACGCCTCATCGCCGATCATCAGGGCGGACCATTGCCGATCGCTCATCGCACCGGTACCGCTGTCGGTGAGCAGATCGATGTAGACGTCACGGCTGCGGAGCAGGAACGTGTTGTAGCCCGCTTCCTCGATGGCGGCGGTCCGTTCGGCAGGGGTCGGCACGCGTACCGGTTCCACCGACTTGATGCGATAGGGCTCAGCTTTCGCGACGATGGTCGCGTCCAACCACGAGGTCACCATGTGTGCAGCGTGCGCCCCGAGAGCGGATGGGAGCAGAGCCTAAAGCCCCAGGCCGGCGGGACCACCTGCACTACGCACACCCGGCCAGCTGGTCGCGGCGGCGGATGAGGTACGCCGTCTCGGCGGTGTTGCCGGCCAGCTCGATGGCCCGGTCGTACGCCGCCCGCGACTCCTCGCTGCGGCCCAGCCGGCGCAGCAGGTCGGCGCGGGTGGCGTGGAAGGCGTGGTAGCCCTCCAGCGGCAGGCCGTCCACCTCCGCCAGCGCGACCTGCGGGCCGTCGAGCTCGGCGACCGCGATCGCCCGGTTGAGCCGCACGATCGGCGAGGGGTCGAGGCGGACCAGCTGGTCGTAGAGCGCGACGACCTGCGACCAGTCGGTGTCACGGACGTCGCGGGCGTCGGTGTGGACGGCGTTGATCGCGGCGAGGATCTGGTAACGCCCCGGCGCCTGGCCGGAGGCGAGGCGCGCGCGGACCAGGGCGTGGCCCTCGGCGATCAGCTCGCGGTCCCAGGCGCCGCGGTCCTGCTCGGCGAGGGTGACGAGCTCACCGCTCGCCGACACCCGCGCGGCCCGGCGGGCCTCCGTCAGCAGCATCAGCGCCAGGAGTCCGGCGACCTCGCCGTCGGCCGGCATCAGGGCACGGACCAGCCGGGTCAGCCGGATCGCCTCGGCGGTCAGGTCGCCGCGGACCGGCTCCTTCCCGGGGTCCGAGGCCAGGTAGCCCTCGTTGAAGATCAGGTAGAGGACGGCGAGCACCCCGGTGACCCGGGCCGGGAGGTCCTCACGTGACGGCACGCCGATAGGGGATCTTCGCCGCCTTGATCTTCGCCTTCGCGCGGGTGATCCGCCGGCCCATGGCGGTCTCCTGGACCAGGAACGCGCGGGCGATCTCGGGCACGGTGAGCCCGCCGACCATCCGCAGGGTCAGCGCGACCCGCGCCTCCATGGCGAGAGCGGGGTGGCAGCAGGTGAAGACGAGGCGGAGCCGGTCGTCGTCGATGGCGCCGAGCGGCTCAGGGGTGTCGGACAGCATCAGCGCCTCCTTGTGCTTCTCCTCGCGCCTGACCTCGCGCCGGAGCCGGTCGATGGCCTTGCGGTGGGCGGTGGTGGTGAGCCACGCGCCGGGATTCGGCGGGACGCCGTCGACCGGCCAGCGCTCGACGGCGGTCGCGAACGCCTCGGCGGCCATCTCCTCGGCGATGTCGAGGTCCCCGAAGCGCCTGGCCAGGGTCGCGACCACCCGGGCCCACTCCTCGCGGTGGACCCGGGTGATCACCTCGCCGACGTCGGTCATTCGCCCAGGAACGGCCGGAGCTCGACCCTCCGGTTGCAGTTCTTCGACCCCAGGGCGGCGAGCCGGAGCGCCACGTCGAGGTGCGGCGGCCTCGATGATCCAGAAGCCGGCGACGTACTCCTTCGACTCCAGGTAGGGCCCGTCGGTGAACACCGCCTCCCCGTCCCGGCCGTCGACGACGGTGGCCGTGCTGGGCGACGCGAGGCCGCCGGCGAAGACCCAGTGGCCCTCGGCCTGGAGCTGCTCGTTGAAGGCGTCGATCGCGGCCATCTCCTCCGCGGTGGCGAGGTCGGTCGTGTCGTAGAGCACGGAAATCAGGTACTGCGCCATCGGGATCATCTCCTGTCGTCGTGTGGCCGCCCCTCGGGCCGCCTCTCACCCCTGCTACGAACGCCGCTGCCTCGATCCGACACGCTCCGCTGAGATCTCGTCCAGGATTCTCGTACGCCGCGGGGTGCGGCGGGCGATAGGACGCGATGGCGGGGGTGTTTGTGCTGGTCCGCGACCTGATGCTATCGGTGTCACGCGGTCAAGGAGCGGTCTCCTGTAGTCGTGGGCCGGGTCGTCGTTACGGCTCAGGCCGACGGTCTATCGTCTGTGAGTTTCCGGGGCAGCCGCCTGAGCCCACCTCTGCGATGATGCGTTGCCGGAGGTACGGGAGATGATCGGCCATCCATCGGGGACAGTTTCAGTCGACCCGCCCCGGCGGGTTGATCCGATCGTGGCGCCGGCCTACCTCGTCGGCGGTCTGCTCGCCGGCATCCTCATGGAGTTGGCGAGCTACACCGTCGTGTTTGCGACCCAGATCGTCCCTGAGGGGCCGGCCGCCCGCTGGTTCAACCCCGGGTACTCCGCCGCCGCCCTCGTCGTCGTGGCCTTCGCCATCGGGTTCATCCGTCCGCTCGCCCGCTACGGCTTCATGGTTGCGGCGCTCGGCGCGCTTCACGCGGTCGGCCTCTACCCGTTCTACCGGCAGGCCTCGTCGAGTTTCGAGTTCTCGCAGACCGTGGTCATGAACGCGCTCTACGGCGTGGTGCTCGGCGGCGTCCTGCTGGCCCTGCGAGCCGGTAGGCCGATCGAGCGGGGCGCGCTGCTGGCCGGGTTCGCGGCCGGGCTGCTCATGAACGCGGTGCTGTTCCGGTCGCCGTTCGACGAGGCCGGCTGGTCGTGGCCAGCCGAGGGTGGCCTCTGCGCCCTCATCTTCCTCGTCGTCGGCATCATCGTCCGGCTCCGCGTCGCCGGCCCGACCGCGACGCACGGCCCGGTCGTCGAGCTCAGCGCCGTCGTCGACTTTGTGGTGGTCACCGGCGTGGTCGTCGTCGCCGGTCTGGCAGTTGTCCGGTTGCCGGTCCATCCGGACCGCATCCGCTCCGGCCCGGTCGCGGTTGAGGGGAACGGCTGGCTGGCGCCGGTCGCGGTCGCGATCGGCCTCGTCGTCGTGCTGCTCGTCCTCGCGGTCGTCCGCGGCGGACCAGCCGGAGGCCTGGCGGTGCTCGCGCTCGTCGCGGCCGCGTCTCCGCTTGTCACCGACGACATCGGGCTCCGGATCGACTGGCCTATGGTGTACGCGGCGGGCGGCGGCGTCCTGGTCGGGTGGCTGGCCGTGATCGCGCTCCGTGCTGCGGTGCCGTGGGAGGTGCTCGGCTACGTCGTGGCCGCCGGCGCGATGTTCACGATCGGCGGCTACCTGTTCGGCGACCGGGCGCGGACGGCGTCGGCCGTGCTTGTGGCCGGCGTCGGTCTGGTTGCCGGGGCGGCGCTGACCCGTCTGGCGGCCGCTGCGGTCCAGCCCGACCGGGCGTGGCGACTGTTGGCGTTCGCCGTCGCGACGCTCGTCTCGGTGCGGACACTCATGTACCACCGCGACGTGTTCCGGAGCCCGGTCTTCGGCTGGGTCTACGGCGAGCGGACCCACTGGATCTGGCCGGCGGCGACGGGAGTACTGGCCCTGGTCCTGGGGGTTATCGCCCTGGCCCGACCGGCGCGAACGACCGAGCCCCGATCCGAGACCCAGGCGGGCGAGACCCCGGTGGCCGAGATCGCCTGACCCGGCCACCGGCGAGTTCTTGCGCCAGTCGACGCCCGCCGGATTCGGGACAGTGCGCCGTTGTGGTGGCGGCTCGAGCAGGGCGAACCGAAGGTATGGCTCAGATTCCGCGTGTGCCGTCGAGGGTCTCGCGGATGATGTCCGCGTGGCCGGCATGGCGCGCGGTCTCTTCGATCATGTGGAACAGGACGTACCGCACGTTGCACTCGATAAGGTCTGGACGCGCGCAGGGGCTGTCCAGATCCATCGAAGCCGCGACGGCGCGGGACTGCGCGATCTGCTCCCGGTAATACGCGACCCAGTCGTCTACTGTGTCGTTCTCACCGACCATCAGGTCGGCGTCCTCGAGCTCGTCTTTGACGGTGGGCCACTCGTCCGGAAACTCGCGTCCGCCCATCACGACTTGGAACCACCGGCGCTCCCAGATCGCGGAATGCTTCACCAGACCCAGCAGCGACAACGAACTCGCAGTCGGTGCCTTCCGCGCCGTCGCGTCGTCGAGCCCATCGATCTTGCGGATCAGCCCCTCACGCTGGGCGTCGAGGAACCTGTCCAGGGCCTCGCGCTCCGAGGCGGCAAACGTCTTGTTCTCCACATAGGGCATGCGTCGATGCTAAACGACACGGTCACGGTCGTTCGCAGTCGTTGCGGGGTCCCGTCACGCAGCCCGCGCTAAGGCGTCCAGAAATCGCCCGGCAGCGCCTCGGCGTACGACGCGGAAACGACGCCATCGATACGCCGGCTCTGGCTGCGGCGCTCAACGCCGCTGCTTCGTTTATCTGTCCCCAAAGGACGGTCAGCTCACGGCTGAGTCAGCAGCGATGATCGCGGCGATCGTCGCGAGCTTGTGGTCTTTGCGCCACGGCCGACCCGCGGCTGATCCGACGACGGCTACGGCGTCCGCGTACTCACCACCGAGCAACTCGGTTGCCTGGTTCCGCGACACACCAATGCCTGGAATGGCGCACGCTGCCGCGGCATCGAGCAGCGCGTCGCGGAACAGGGCGCCCTCGGCCGCGTGCATGAGCGTGTGCGCGGCAAGGATCGAGACCAACGAGTCCGGCACCGGAAAGTCGCCAACGATCACGCCGACAGCATCGACCCTTCCGAGTGATCCGATGATCGAACGGAGGTGGTGCACCGCGATGTCCGCCACAGCATCCGTCTCTCGACGGACCATGACCTCCGCCCGCGCGAGCGGCAGATCCGCGACCAGATGGTAGATCTGGCGCTCGGCACGATCCTCGATGAGATCGAGGGACCACCGACCGCGCAACGCCACCGACGAAGCGACCCCGCCCGATACGGCGAGCGCCACAGCCTCGGCCGCACCCGTCCGAGCGTGCAGGCCCACGACGCATGTCACACGACCAGTTTTACCCTGCGGTCCAAAGCAGGACAGCTAGGAGGTGCGGACGCAACGCCGATCGAGCGTGTCACAAGGCGAATCGGCGGGAGCCGCCGCACTGATGAGCCCGCCGGTGGCCTGCTCGGCGGTCGGGCCGAGCAGCACCGGGCCGCCAGCCCAGACCTCGATGTTCAGGCAGGCCGCCGCGATGAGCCCGAACGGCAGTGCGACGCTGGACCGCCGGGGCTTCCGGGCGACCCACCACGCGTAGCCGCCGTAACCGGCGAGCAGCAGCACCGTACCGACCACGATTGCCGGGGAAGATGCGTCGGCCAAGGCATGTGGATGCAGGAGTACGGCGGCGACACCGACGGTTCCAGCGAGCGCGGTGCTGCCAGCAAGCACCGCCCGAACCTTAACCTGCAGGTGTTCCAGCGAGCCATGGACGCGCTTGACTCGGTTCCCCGGACAGGGGCGGTGCGGTGATCATGCCGTGGTGGCGAGCAGCCAGCGCCCGAACGGCTGCGTCCCGCCCCGCTGCGATCAACCGACGCAGGGGTGCCGGATGCCCTGCCTCGCCGAGCCAGTCGTCGGCGAGTGCGATGGCGGCGGAGCTGACGTGGAATCGCGGATAGCCGAGCGCGATGAAATCCTGCGCCAGCGCGCTGTCCTGCGCTGCCCAGACCATCGGCGCGACCTGGAAGAACCTGCTCACGTACGGCTGCGTCACCGCCAGTTGCGACGGGTGGTGTAATCCGTGCAGCAACGCGCGGCCCCGCCAGTTCGGGATCGGCGCAGAGCTGGTCAGCTCCGCCCACACGGCCGCCTTGGCCTCCGTCGTCGGCTGCAGTGCCATCGACGTGGCCGCTTCCCGGTCGCCCGCCGTGGTGGGATCCGCGGCGTGCTCGATATCGATGAGTTCCGCACCGATCTTGCCGGTGGCCGAGAGCGCCTTGATCAGGTGCCAGCGGAAGTCGCCGGCCGGTGACAGACCCGGTGGCAGGTCGGCCCCGTCGAGCCAGCGAAGCAGGATGGCCAGTTCCTCGTCTGTGCGGGCAGCCGACGCGAACGCCCGCGCCCAGGCGAGCTGGAATCCACTGCCTGGTGCCGCGGCTTCGACAGCCTCGCGAGCTGTCGAGGCGAGCAGGCTCCATCCGGTTGCCTGCCACGCCTCGTCGGCGAAGTTGGCGACCGCGTTGTCGGCGTGCACCAGCGTCGCGGTCGTGATGTTGATGTCCGTCTCGACCGCCAGTCCGGAGGATACGAGCGTGATGAAGTCGCGACCGGGTAGTTCGGCGTCGTACACCATGTCCCAGACGGCAGCCCAACACAGCGCGCGGGCCAGCGACGAGTCGAAGTCGCCGACATGGGCGACCACCGTCGCCAACGACCTGTCGTCGAAACGGAGCTTGGCGTACGTGTGGTCCTCGTCGTTGAGCAGCAGCACGTCGGCGGCCCTGACGTCGGCGAGTTCGGGCACTTCGGTCCGCTCGCCGGCGATGTCGATGTAGCGGATCTCCCGGCGCACAAGTCGCGAGCCGGTCAGGTCGTAGAGCCCGACCCCGATGCGGTGGCGGCGCAGCGTGGGATGGTCGGCCGGCGCGGTCTGCTTGACGGAGACGCTCGTGTAGGTGCCGTCCGGCGCGATGTCGACGATCGGCCGCAGCGTGTTGATCTGCGCGGTGGACAGCCACTGGCCGGCGTACTCGATCAGCTCCCGGCTGGATGCGGCGGACAGCTCGGCGAGCAGGTCGCCGAAGTCCGCGTTACCCCAGGCGTGCTTGGTGAGGTACCGCCGCAGGCCGTCGGCAAACGCGTCGATACCGACGTACGCGACGAGCTGCTTGATGACGCTCGCGCCCTTGTAATAGGTGATGCCGTCGAAGTTCACCTCGACCGCGGCGACGTCTTGCACATCGTCGTAGACCGGGTGGGTGCTGGAGAGCTGGTCCTGGCTGTAGGCCCAGCGCTTCCGGGCGGCGAGAAAGGTTGTCCACGCGTCGGCGAAGCCGGTCGCCTGCGCGTTTGCCCAGTGCGACGCCCACTCGGCGAACGACTCCTTCAGCCACAGGTCGTCCCACCAGCGGATGGTTACCAGGTTTCCGAACCACGTGTGCGCCAGCTCGTGCATGATGGTGCTGGAGCGCTGCTCGTACTCGAATCTCGTGGCCGGCGACCGGAAGATGTAGCGCTGCTCAGAGAAGGTGACGCAACCGAAGTTCTCCATCGCGCCCTTGTTGTATTCGGGCACGAAGAGCTGGTCGTACTTCGGCAGCGGGTAGCGCACGCCGAGGTGTTCGTGGAAGAAGTCCAGCCCCTGTCTGGTCAGCAGGAACAGGTCATCGGCGTCGAGGTACCGCGCCATGCTCTGCCGGACCATGAGCCCGAGGTCGATGCCGTCGTGGGTCTGGCGCACCTCGTGGTACGGCCCTGCGCAGATCGCGGTGACGTAGGTGCTCATGCGTACCGACTCGGTGAAGTGGAAGAGCTTCGCGCCGCTCTTCTGTTCGACCCGGTCGATCGGCGCGTTGGAGAAGACCTTCCAGTGTGACGGCGCCGTGACATGCCACGTGTACACCGACTTGAGGTCGGGCTGGTCGAAGCAGGCGTAGACCGTCTGCGCACTTCGCATCTCGAAGTGGCTGTACAGATAGACATGCTTGTCGACGGGGTCGAGTACCCGGTGCAACCCCTGCCCGGAGTGGGAGTAGTCGAACCTTGCTTCGACGACGAGCCTGTTGTGTGCGATCAAGCCCTCAAGCGGCAGGCCCGTCTCGGCGGACCAGCCCGAGATGTCGACCGGGGTGCCGTTGAGCACGGCGGAGTACACCGTGTGGGCGGCGACGTCGACGACGGCGCTCGCGCCCGGTTCGGCACAGTCGAACACGATCTCGGTGACGGTGCGGAATGTGCCGTCGCCGGGATTGCCCGAGCCGTCGGTCAGGTCGATCGCGATGTCGTAGCACCGCACGTTGAGCCGGCGCGCCCGCTCGATCGCCTCGGCGTGCGTCAGGTTGCGCTCTCTAGCCACGGAGGGCTCCTTCAATTCGTTCAGACGAAGTCCGCCCTGTTGAGTCTTGTTCGGCGGCAGTCGACGGCTCGGGTGTGGCCGTGCGTCGAGCGAGTGCCGGCGCCAGGGCGCCGACTCCGAAGGCGGCGGCGGGGCCGGCGATGGCGGCGAACCACCACACCGCGGCGGGGCCGGAGTGGGCGTAGACGGCGGTGCCCACGGCCAGGGCGGTGAACCGGCCGATGCCCCAGATCCATTGGAAACTGCCTTGGTAGCGGCCGCGGGCGTGCGCCGGGGCGAGGCTTGCCACGATCGAGTAGGTGATGCCACTGACCGTCGCTTCGCCGATCGACCAGATCACGACGGTTCCGCCGTACGACCATGCGTCGTGGGCCACCCCGGTCAGCGCGACGCCCACCGCGACGAGCACGCTGCCGCTCACAAACACCGGGATCTGCGGCAGCCTGGCCGATGCGTGCGTGGCGACAGGCGTCAGCACGACCACCAGGATCGCGTTGAGCGTGGCCATCAGGCCGAGGGTGGTGGCGGGAAGACCATGGTCGCGGATGGCCAGCGGCAGGCAGACCTCGGTCAGCGAGTAGATCACCAATCCGATGCCGAACAACGGAAGCAGCGCGCACATCAGCGGATCGCGTAACACCACCCCGTAGCCCACCCCACTGTCCGGGTCGGCGAGTTGGACGCCGCCGCCGCGGCCGGCGGGCAGCAACGCGACCACAATCAACGCGCACGCCAGCGAGGTGGCGGCGTCCACCGTGAACAGGATCCAGTAGCCGTGCGTCGCGAGGAATCCGCCGAGCACACCGGCCACCGACACGCCGATGTTGACCGCCCAATGGGACAGCGCGAAGGCCGGACGCCGCCATTCGGCCGGCACCGTGTCGGTGATCAGAGCATCGGCCGCCGGGCCGACCGTGGAGCCCGCCGCGCTGAGCAGTACGGCCGCCAACGCCATCGTGAGCACGTTCGGTGCGGCGAACAGCAGGCCCTGCGCGAGGGCCGTGCCGATCAGCCCGGCCAGCATCGTGGGGCGCCGACCCACCCGGTCGGCGAGGAGACCGCCGAACGCCGGGCCGATGAGGTTGCCCGCCCCCAACGACCCCAGGACGTAGGGCACCTCGGCGTTGGTGACGCCGCGCGAGCCGAGGTAGTAGACCAGAAACGGGGTGACCACGAATCCGAGCCGGTTCACCACGGTACCGGCGAAGATGATCCAGACGGTGCGGGGCAGCCCGCCAAAAACCCGACAGCACGACGCTGATCCTGCGGCTGACGTACACTCGTGAGCCATTGATTAAGTTGGGACTGAATCCACCGGAGCCGTCATGCTGTCGGAACTAGCCTTCTCGGCCGACGACCTGGCCCTGACCCGGTTCGCGATCTCGCCGATGTGGGAGGTCATCACCAGTTTCCAGCTGCTCGCGGCCCGCTCCGCGCATCCGGTCCATCGCACCTGGTCCGATCAGGTCCGCCCGCGGTTGGCCGCCGCCGGGCTGGACTCGGGCTGGCTGGCCGAACTGATCCCGCGCACCGGCTACATGCCCGACTTTCTCACCCCACCCCCGGGCGAACCGGCGCCCGACCTCGCCACGGAACTGGCCGCCCTCCGCGCCACCCCGGCCGATCAGGTCCGGGCCGACCTGGCCGTCCTCGACTGCACCGGCCCCCGCTGTCAGGCGCTGTACGCGGACCCGGACGGCCGGCTGGGCCGGCTCTCCGAGGAGATCGAGGCCTACTGGGAACTCGCGCTGGCCCCGTACTGGGCCAGGATCCGCGCTCTGCTGGAGGCGGACGTGTTCCACCGGGCCCGCCAGGTGGCCGAGTGCGGAGCGGGCCACCTCTTCAACGAGCTGCACTCCAGCCTGAACTGGGATGACAACACCCTGCAGATGGTCCGCAGCCAGTGCGGCCTGTCCCGCGAGGCGACCGGGCCGGGTTTGCTGCTGGTCCCCTCGGCCTTCGCCGCGCGCGTGCTCATCTGGTCACGTCCACCGCATCCGCCGCAGCTCGGCTACCCCGCCCGGGGCACGGGTACGCTCTGGGAGCACCGCCCTGTCGCGCACGCCGAGGCCATCGCCGCCGTCATCGGCCGCTCCCGGGCGATCTTGTTGACCGAGCTGGAGGCGCCGGCCTCCACGACCGAGCTCGCGCTTCGCACCGGCATCTCGGCGGCCGGGGTCTCCCAGCACCTGACCACATTGCGTGACGCGGGCATGGTCAGCGCTCACCGCGCGGGGCGCTCGGTGCTCTACGCCCGCACGGCGGTGGCGGAGGCTCTCCTCGCGAGTGGACAGAGTTGAGTCCTCCCGATGGTGAAGTGGTCGCCCAGCTCTTCGCGAAGGACGTGGCGGCGGACCAGGTCCCGAAGTCAACCCGGCACCGTGGGTCGCGTGGTCAGCGCCTTGGCCGTCATTGACCGCCGCGTGTCAATTCGGCTGACACGGCTACCACGGGCCTTCCGGACGGACAGCAGGCGATCATCGTCGACGCGGAGGTGCGTGCGGCCATCGTGGCGGAGGTCGGCGCCGACGAGTTGCGTAGTTCAAGCGCTCGAAGCATTCGGCGGGCTCGGCGTGGGTTCACTCGTATGGTCCGCGACCAGCGGCGAGGCGCCCTACTGTTGGCGGTTGAGTGGCGGTGTCGCCTCAGGCCGGACCAGTACGGAAACTGGCCTCATCCAACGAGCTCCTTGGAGCACGACCCCGGGGCACGAGCCGGGGGGCACGCCCTCTTGTCACGGTCGGCGGGCGGACAGCCCGGCGCGACCTTCCACGACCTCGAAACGGTAAGGAGACCGACGTGTCTGTCACGACCAAACCGTCAGCGAATGCCATCCGGCCGTTTACGATCGAGACACCCGACGCGGAACTCGAAGCCCTTCGCGACCGCATCGCTGCGACGCGCTGGCCACACAAGGAGCTCGTCGAAGATCGGTCGCAGGGCGGGCAGTCGGCGACAATTCATAAGCTCGCAGACTACTGGGCATCAGATTACGACTGGCGCACCTGCGAGGCGAAGCTGAACGCGCTGCCGCAGTTCAAGACCGAGATCGACGGCGTCGACATCCACTTCATCCACGTGAAGTCGCCGCACGAGAACGCGTTGCCGCTGATCATGACGCATGGCTGGCCCGGCTCGGTCATGGAGCTTCTCGACACCGTCGGCCCGCTCACCGACCCGACCGCTCACGGCGGAGAGGCCGGGGACGCATTTCACCTCGTTCTGCCCTCCATGCCCGGCTACGGCTTCTCCAACGAGCCAACGGATCTCGGGTGGAACGTCGGTCGCGTCGGGCAGGCGTGGGCGGAGCTGATGCGCCGACTCGGCTACACCCGCTACGTCGCCCAGGGCGGCGACGTGGGCGCCGCGGTCACCGACGTGATGGGCCGCCAGGCACCCGAGGGGCTCCTCGGCATCCACGTGAACGTGCTCGTGAGGGTTCTCGGTGGGCCCCAGCCGACGGACTCCGACGAGGAACGCGCCGCGCAGGCGCAGCTCGACACATTCAGGGCGAGCGGATCCGGCTACTTCCAGGAGATGGCCACCCGGCCGCAGACGATCGGGTACGCCCTGCTGGATTCACCCGTCGCCCTGGCGGCGTGGATGCTCGACCATGACACGGACAGCTACTACAAGATCGCCGGCGCCTTCGCCGACGGGAAGCCCACGGGCAATCTCACGCGGGACAACATCCTCGACAACATCACGCTCTACTGGCTGACCGGCACCGGCGCCTCGACGGCGCGGTCGTACTGGGAAGACTACTCGCCTCAGGCTCCGAACCTGAACGGACAGGCGCTAGCTGCTGTCGCCGCATCCGGCCAGGCTCCTCCGGAGGTATCGGTTCCGGTCGGCTTCACGACGTTCCCCGGCGAGGTGTGGGCTGCCCCACGCAGCTGGGTCGAGCAGGCCTACCCCACCCTCACCTACTTCAACAAGGTCGACAGGGGCGGCCACTTCGCCGCATGGGAAGAGCCCGAGCTCTTCGCGAGCGAAGTCCGCGCCGCGTTCCGGCCGCTTCGCTAGGTGACGAAAGCCGCCTTCGGCACAGTGTCAAGACTGTCCTAATAGGAGATCGAATCCACTTCTAGACTGGGTCGATCTCTGTAACGGTTTGATTCATACCGGGTGTTGTGTGGGCATAGGGTACGGCCATCGCGTGATCGTGATCCGTTGTGGACAGTCAAGACCGCGCGGTGGCCGTGGAGGCCTGTACGGCCCGCGATCGTGCCGGGGTACAGAGTTGTCCGGCTCGCCGTGCAGTTCCTGACGCTCGTTGCGTGAAGTGCTACGCCGACGAGTTCGAGATTCCGTGCTGCGCCATCTGGTCACGGTCCTGCGGCGTCAGGTCGCCTGCTCCCTACTTCACCGGCCGGCGTCGCCAAGCCAGCCAGAATGCCAGCACGCCGAAAGCGACGCCGCCCACGACGGCGAGCACCGGGGCGGCCTCCAGATATTGGTGATTGGCGTCGCCCTGGACCCACGGGATCCAGTCGCTGCCGACATTGCCGCCCACGATGAGGCCCACGAAGAAGCCGACGACGAGGCCAACCATCGCGCCGCCAATGCCAATGACGACAGTGCCCCAGGTCAGACCCCTTTGAGCACGCCGCCCGGCCAACGCCGTGCCGTTGCGTGACATGACCGCTCCCTTCGATAACACCGATGTGGCTATGAACAGCGTGAAACCGTGAACACCGCATCACCAGAGCCGAAGGTCATGCAAGAGCGGGACTGTGAGGACAGCCAATCCGCGCCGACGCCACGCCAGATGGAACGTGAACAGGGCAAGGATTCGCGCAGGACGATCCGCACTCACACCGGGAGAGCCATCGTTATGCGGGCAGGTGGGCGTACTGGCTGGTCGCCAGATCCATGATCGGGCCGACGACCGACGTGGACTGGTATCGGGTAACGATCATCAGGAGGTTCCCTCGTACCGCGGTCGCATTACCGAGAATTCCCCTCTCGTCCAGCGGGCGCTTGGACACATACACATGGCCGCCGGCCACCTGGACGGTTGGGGGCGCCTGGTCGAAGAAGGCCGGCGCGAAGGTCTCGTCCAAGGCGTCCTGGTAACCCTGGGCGCTGTGCGGGGAGGCGAACTGAAAGAGCCGGATGATCACCTCGGCGTCGCCGTCGCGCCACTGCACTGCCGCGCCACGCTGGTAGTCGAAGGCCAGCAGCTGGACCTTGGTCTCGGCCTCCGGATGCGTGATCTGCGCCGCCTGGTCCAACGAAAGTACGCCGTCCGCGCTGATCGGATCCTTCACCGGCTGGGCCGTGGCCGGCCGGGCCAGCAGAAGTTGGCGCAGGTCGCCGGAGTAGGTGCCGGCGACTGGCGTTTCGGAGGGATGGCTACCCGACCTCGAGGCCGCACGGTCCGACGGGTGGTAAACGAGCACAGCGGCGGTGAGCGCCCCGGCCAACACAACCAGGACGACCACCGTCACCGCGACGATCCCGGCACGCCGGCGCCGCGGTGCGGCCGGCGGGGCGCCGGACCCATCCGGTCCCGCAGGGTGCTCTCGTACCGGCGATGGTGGTTCGTGGTCGGCCGACCCCATGGCAGATCCCTTCGCTAACGTCGACCCTGGTTCTGGCAGCGGCACCCATGGTCCGTCTCCTCCGCCAACCCCGTCAATCACGGTCCGGGTGGCTGGCCACCGGGCGTCGAGCCGGGATTGGTGGTCTGCCGAGCACCGGAGTCCGTTCCGGCACCAGCTCTGGGTAGGGCCTGGCCCCTCTCCGCCCAGTCACTGGCCCGGCCGGTGCGCCTGCGACTGACTTCGTGCCGAACCGGCCGCTTCTATCTCGGCTTCTTGACGACCGTCATCCGTGCGCCATACGGTGGGGCGTTGGTTGTCAGACTCGAAGTCCCTCGACGAGGTAAGCCATCGCACCCCTATCGCTGGGTAAGTCGCGAAGCCACGGCGGCAACGGAGGCAGCCGTCCCTTGTCCCTCTGGTCGATGCTGGTCGAGATTCGAAGTTCCGTCTCAAGATCACCCCGCGCGTACGCTGCAGGGCGTCGATGCCGTGGTCGAAGCTGCCGACCTGACCGACCAGGGTGTGAACGTCAACGGGTGGAAACGGATCGCTGAGACGGGCCAGGCTCTGGACCCAGGCCCGCGCGTCAACGCGAACGCCGCGTCGCCAACCACGAAACAGCACATCTGACGAGCGTCCCCGCAGGGCTCCCAGACTGAACAGGGTCTCGGACAGCGGACCGAAGGTCGGCGCCAGTCGGATTCGAGCGAGGTCGTCGCCCTCCAAACGGATGCGCAGCACATCGCCTCCCGCGCGGACGCAGCGTCGGCCTCAACCCCAGGTTGAGTTGCCGACGACTGACCTCTCCGCTACCTCTCTATATCGATTAAGATATAGTTTTGGTAATGGCAACCGGTGTCAAGACCGGTATGTCGAATCGGCAGGATCCTGTTACATGAGGACGGCGAGCGTGCGCTCCGCACTGCTGTGCTGCTGGCCAAGCGACCCCCCGGTGCCGACAAGCTGGCGCGATCGGCACGCCATCGGCGTCGGGTGGCGGCGCGGCATCGGTGGGCGGGCCGGTAGGGCGAGCAGCGAGGTGGGCGACTACCTCGACGTGAATCCGTACGGCGCAGTGGCGGGAGACGAGCGGGATGGTTGACGTTCGCGACGACGTACCCACGGACACCACGCGGACATCACCGCGGGGCGTCGGATTCTTCATCACCTCGCGCACACTGTCGATCATCGGTGACATGGCGGCGTTGACAGCCCTGAGCGTGTACATCTACACGACGTCGGGCAGCGCCACGATGGTGAGCGGCCTGTTCGTCGTACGCGTGCTGCCGCGACTGTTCGGCCCACTCGCCGGGGCCGTGGCCGACCGCTACAACCTGCGCACCCTGATGGTGGCGTGCGACCTCAGCGCTGGCCTGCTGTTCCTGGCCATCGCCGCTGTGCAGCCGTCGTACTGGGCACTGCTGGCGATGATCCTGGTCGCTGAGTCGATCGCGACCATCGCCATGCCGGGCGCGCGTACGTGGGTGGCGCGGCGGGTACCGGCGCAGGCGCGCGGCCGGCTCAACGGCGTACTCACCGCGGGCATCGCCATCGGGTTCGGCGCGGGCGCGGGCATTGGCGGGGTCACCGCCTCCGAGTTCGGCTACCGGTGGGCGTTGTTCATCAACGCTCTGTCCTTTGTGGTCTCGGCCGCGCTGGTGACCGCTGCGGGCTCGGTACCGCCGGCGAAGGCGGCCGGGGCGCAGCGGCCGCGCCTGGTCTCCTCGGCCGTCGCTGGTACCCGGCTCATCTTCGGCGAAGCGCGGCTGTCCGGTGTGGCGGTCGGCCTGATCGGGGTGGGCTTCTCGGCGGCCGTCGACCGGCCGGCCGTGGTCGCGCTGACCCAGGACAACCTGCCCGGTGGCGGGGGCGGCTACGGCCTGCTGCTCGCAATGATCAGCATTGGTGCGCTGGTGGTGTCGCTCGGGGTCGGGCGGATCAAGGCACTCTCCGCCACGGCCGGCGTCTTCATCGCCGGCATTCTCGTGCAGGTCGTGGGGCATCTCGGGCTGGGTCTCTCGCCGTGGCTCGCGGTAGCGGCGGTGATGGCGCTGGTCATGGGTGTCGGCAACGGACTGGAGAGCGTGGTCGGTTCCACCCTGCTGCAAAACGCCGCGCCCGCCGAGCATGTCGGTACGGTCGTCGCCGCGGTGGTGAGCACCTCCTTCGTCGCCGATGGCGTGGGTTCGCTCATCGGTGGCCAATTGGTCGACGGGCTCGGGCCGCGTGTCGTCTTCGCGATCGCGGCGCTGCTCATGGCCTGCTTCGCCGGGTACGTCGCGGCCGCGTCCCGGCGTGGCCGGGACGCCCCGGTCGCGAGCGGGAGGGGCCGAGAATCGCGCCATCACGAACCGCCACCAGAAGCAGGTGGTGGTTAGTGGGCCGGCCAGGGTCAGGAAGATTCCGGACTCGATCCGCTGCAGCGGCCAGTGGTGGCTGGCTGGCGTGCGGGGGTTTGCCACCTGGCATCTTATGGTGTATTACTCAACCATCACAATTGTGAGTGAGGGTTTGGAGGGCACCGGCGGTGATCAGTTTCCATGTGGACCGGGCGACCAGCGTGCCGGCATACGCGCAGTTGGTACGCCAGGTGCGCGAAGCGCTGCGGCTGGGACAGTTGCGGCCGGGTGACCGGCTGCCGACGGTGCGTGAGGTGGTCACGTCGTGCACGGTGAACGCGGCCACGGTGCTCAAGGCATACCGTGAGTTGGAGCTGTCCGGGCTGGTCGAGTCGCGCCAAGGCTCGGGAACGTTCATCACCGGCACGCTCGGCTCGGCCGATCCCCATGTCATGGCCCGGCTGCGGGGCGGCCTGGCCCGTTGGCTCGGTCAGGCCCGTGACGCCGGCCTGGAGGACGAGGACGTCGAGGCGCTGGTGGCCTCGGTAAAGGCCGAACAGTCGATGCAGTCATCGCGGACCACCGACGTGGCCGGGTCGACATCGGTCGGCGGTGTCGCATGACCGCCGATATTGCCCTGGAAGCCCGCGATCTGAGCAAGCGCTACGGCGAGACGTGGGCACTGCGAAAGTGCAGTTTCCAGCTACCCGCCGGGCGGATTATCGCACTGGTCGGATCGAACGGCGCCGGTAAGTCCACGCTGATGTGCATCGCGGCCGGACTGTTGCCGGCCACCAGTGGTCAGCTGCTCGTCGGCTGGACAACCGATCGACGCCCAGCGGCAGGAACGGCCGGCCGACACCGCGCACCGGGTCGCCATCCTGGCCCAGGACAAGCCCCTCTACCGCGACTTCACCGTCACCGACATGCTCGAGTTCGGGCAACGCACCAACCGCGTCTGGAACCAGCCCCGCGCGCTGACGTGGCTGGACCGTTTCGACATCCCGCTGGACCGCCGATGCGGGCGCCTGTCCGGCGGGCAACGCGCCCAGGTCGCCCTCGCGGTCGCCCTCGGCGCCCGCCCCGGCCTGCTGCTGCTCGACGAGCCGCTGGCCAACCTCGACCCGGTCGCCCGCACGGAGGTCACCGGCGAACTCCTCGCCGAAGTCGCCGAGACCGGGATGACCGTGATGCTGTCCACCCACATCGTCGCCGAACTCGCCGGCGTCGGCGAACACCTGCTCCTGCTCTCCGCCGGCCGCCCGGTCCTCACCGGCGACGTCGACGACCTGCTCGCCGGCCATGCCCGGCTGACCGGCCCGCGAGCCGACCTGCCTCCATCGCCCGGCCAGATCATCTCAGGCCCGGCACACCGAACGGCAGTCCACGTTCATCGTCACACTCCCCGACGCGCCACTGCCCGCGGTCGTCGCGCCCGGCTGGCGCAGCGAACCCCTGTCCCTGGAGGACCTCGTGCTCACCTATCTCAAAACCAGCGCGCCAACCGCGCCGGGCGGAAGCGACGGCCGCCGCATGAGCATCCTCACCGACCCGGCCCCGATCACTACTCCGGCGGCCGACGGCGAGCGCAGCCGCGGGGCGCCGGCTGATCGACCTGGTCTGGCTCACCTGGCGCCAGCACCGCACGACCATCGTCGGCCAGCATCGCTCTGCTCGCCGTCCTCACCGCGTGCGATCCTCCTCGTCGCGGCCCGGATCACCACGATCAACCAGCAGTGCGGCAACGCCGTGTGCCCCGACGACACGACGCAGTACGCGGCCCTGCACGGCATCGTTCGGGCTGCTGCAGGTCTCGTCCTACCTGACGATCACGGTGCTGTTCCTGCCACTGCTCATCGGCGTGTTCGTCGGTGTCCCGGTGCTGGCCCGCGAACACGAGCAGCGCACCCTCCTGCTCGCCTGGAGCCAGGACATCACCCCGCAACGCTGGCTGTGGACGAAACTCGCCCTCCTCGCCGGACTCACCGCAGCCCTGTCCGCGGCCGTGGCCGTGGCGTGCGACCACCTGGCCCACGTGCTGTCCATCGCCGCGGACCAGAGCCTGTTCTCCGACCGGGCGTTCCAGGTCACCGGCATGCTCCCGCTGACCCTCAGCGTCGTCTGGCTCGTCGTCGGTGTCGCCCTGGGCGCGGCAATACGCCGCACGCTGCCGGCGGCGTTCGCCGCACTGGCCGGCTACATCGGCCTGTTCTTCCTCGTCCAGTGGCGCTACCCGACCTTCCGGACACCGCTGACCACCACGACGCCGGTCGCGGTGGGTAGGCAGAGCGGAGTCGGGTCCGACCCGAACAGCCTGGTGATATCGGGTTCAGGAGATCTCGTCGACGCCGGTGGGCACCAGCTCTCACCGGGCACACTGCAGGCAATGTGCCCGCAGCCGTCAGGACCTCAGAACGTGTCCAACCAGTGCCTGGCCCAGCACAACATCTCCAGCCGCATCCAGTACCAGCCGGGCAGCCGCATCCCCGAGTTCCACCTCATCCTCACCGGCGGTTACCTCGCCATCGGCGTCATCGCGGCCGCCACCGTCTGGTGGCTTGTCCGCCGCACCAGCCTCAGCGCGGGCTAGCGACCCTTCAACCGCGGGGACTGGACACGGTGGACGATCGCCGCACCAGTTTGTAGACCACAGTTGACAAACTGCGCTCGGGCAGTACTTTGTAGATGAGGCTCTACGAACCCGTGAGCTGAGGGTGGACACATGGTGAAAGAGATGTTCAGTGTGGCCGACATCGCGGCGATGTTCGATGTCGAGCCGAAGACGGTCAGCATGTGGCGGCTGCGGTACCCGGATTCCCCGAGCCGGATGTCATCGTCGGCGGCATGGCGGGCTGGGATCCCGAGCGGGCCGAGGAGATCCGTGTCTGGGAGAGCCGCCGCCCGGGACGGGGACGAGGCGCGCGATGTTCGCCGAGCACGTTGCAGGAGACGTTGCGCCGGACGTTCGTCTTCCAGTTCATGCGCCCCGATGACTTCGCCTCGGCGCCGATCGACTTCCCGGGTATCGAGTACGAGGACGGGCGACTTGCAGACGGCATGCAGGCCAAGGCGGCCGAGCACCTGATCGGCGCGCTGCGGGACCAGGGCTACGAAATCATCTTCCGGACGCGGCCACCGACGCTGACGCAGGCCATGCAGCACGTGCTCTGGGATCGGTGGACCGCGGCCGAGGTCGGGGAGCACGAGTTCATCGGTCAGCTGTTCGATGACCACGGCCGGATCTACCACGGCTGTACGGCCTTCGACGCCGCCTCCTACACCCTGCAGAGGCTCGCGGCGCTTGGCGGCGAGATTCGCTCCATGCTCGGTCTATCACCGTAGCCAGTCCGCAGGCCGGATAGAAGGTTGGCACGGGCCTTGATCATCGCAGTCCAGCCCGTACGTACCTGCGGCGCAAGAGCGATCGGCACGGGGTGTCCGCGCCCGACCCTCGCCGCCACCAAGATCGCGGCAACACGTAGGCCATTGAGCTCGCTGGCGAGAGAGCGCCAGCGCGGCACCATCCTGGAGGTAGAGATTCGTGGCGACATCCAAGCACCACATCGAGCCGGCCGCCGGCAGGTTGGGCGTCCTGATAGTCGGGCTCGGCGCCGTGGCGTCGACCGTTCATCGCCGGCGTCGAGCTGATCAGGCGCGGCCTCGCCGAGCCCGTCGGTTCGCTCACTCAGATGGGCACCATTCGCCTCGGCAAACGGACCGATGACCGGTGCCGCTCATCCGCGACTTCGTGCCGCTGGCCGGCATTGACGAGCTGGTCTTCGGTGCCTGGGACCCGATCTCGGACACTGCCTACGAAGCCGCGCTCAAGTGCGGCGTGCTCGACCGGCTACGCGCATATCGAGCCGATCGCGGCCGAATCTCAAGGAGATCGAGCCTATGCCGGCCGTCTTCGACCAGCACTACGTTCGGCGGCTCGACGGCGCCAACGTCAAGTCCACTGCGAGCAAGCGAGACCTTGCCGAGGCCCTACGCAAGGACATCCGCGATTTCAAGGCGGCGCACTCCTGCGATCGGATGGTCGTGATCTGGTGCGCATCCACCGAGATTTTTCTCGAGCCCGGCCCGGCCCACCAGGACCTGGACGTGCTCGAAGCCGCGATGGATGCGAACGACAAGAGCGTCCCGCCCTCGATGCTCTATGCGTACGCGGCTCTCAAGGAGGGCGTGCCCTTCATCAACGGAGCGCCAAATCTCACCACCGACGTGCCGGCGATGGTGGAGCTCGCCCACACGGCCGGGGTGCCCATCGCTGGCAAGGACTTCAAGTCAGGGCAGACCCTTTTGAAGACCGTGCTGGCGCCGATGTTGAAGGCCCGCATGCTGGGGCTGCAGGGCTGGTACTCGACCAACATCCTTGGTAACCGCGACGGCGAGGTGCTGGACGACCCCGACAGCTTCCGCACCAAGGAGGAGAGCAAGCTCGGCGTGATCGAGCACATCTTGCAGCCGAATCTCTATCCCCAGCTCTACGGCGACGTCTATCACAAGGTGCGCATCGACTACTATCCGCCTCGCGGTGACGGCAAGGAGAGCTGGGACAACATCGACATCTTCGGCTGGCTCGGATATGCGATGCAGATCAAGGTCGACTTCCTGTGCCGTGACTCGATCTTGGCGGCGCCCCTGGTACTTGACCTGGTGCTCTTCATGGACCTGGCCCAGCGCGCGGGGCTCAAGGGCGTGCAGGAGTGGCTGTCCTTCTACTTCAAGAGCCCGCAGCACGCTCTCAGCGTCTATCCCGAGCACGACCTGTTCATCCAGCAGACCAAGCTGAAGAACACGCTTCGCTGGCTGATGGGCGAGGAGCAGATCACCCACCTGGGGATGGAGTACTACCAGGACTGAATCGTCAGCTCGTTCCCGCCCGCGAGCGACCACATGCCGGCCGAATGACGGTGGCTGGAGCGCTGGCGCGACTGGACAGCCCTGGCGGCCGCACGTACGCGCGATGGACTTCGCCACCGTCGGCCAGACCGGCCATGCCCGGTCTACCCGCCTCGTCGGCACGATGGGCGAGGCAATGCGGGTCGCGGACAAGTCGTGACAGCGAACCCGGAACGTTCCTGATCCCCTTGACACATACCCATAACGGAATATATTTGACCCGTGGCCAGAGCTTCGACGACGTCGGATGTCTTCAACGCGGTTGCCGACCTGCATCGGCGAGAGATCCTGGACGCGCTGATCACAGGCGAGAAGGCGGTTGGGGCGATCGTGAACGCACTCTCGATGTCCCAACCTCAGGTTTCGAAGCACCTACGCGTGCTCAGCGAGGTGGGACTCGTCACCTGTCGGGCGCAGGGGCGTCACCGGTTGTACCGCCTGGAACCTGAGCACCTCCGGCCGTTGCATGACTGGGTGGCCAAGTACGCGCAGGCGATCAACGACCGACTGGACCGGATGGACGACTACCTTCAGCAGATACAGCGACAAGGAGAGCGGCAGTGACACCTAATCGGCACGGGTCGGCGGTCATCGAGTTCCCGAACGAGACCGACGTCCTCGTCACACGAAAGTTCGACGCTCCGATGGAACTCGTCTTCGACGTGTTGACCAGACCCGAGCATGTGAGCAAGTGGGGGGCCACGCCCCCGGACCGGATGACGGAGTGCTCAATCGACCTGCGTGTCGGCGGGGACTACTTCTACTCCTTCGTGACCGAGGACGGGACCGTGTGCTCGTTCCGCGGAACCTACCTGGAGGTCGAGCCGCCGATCCGGACCGTGGAGACCTGGCTGTTCAACGGCTGGCCGGATGCGGAAGCGGTCGAGACATGGCAGCTGCACGAGACTGACGGAGTGACGACGGTAACGATGAGGCTGGCCTTCCGCGACAAAGCTGGCCGCGACCACATGACCAGGGCCATGGCCGACCCAGGCGCGGACAACGGCCTGCCAGCTGGCCTCGACATGATCGAAGACATCCTCAAATCACTACTCGACATGCCGGCAACGGTCTCTGAGTAGCCGAACGTCCGAAGCAAGTCGACGCCGGCCATTGACGGCTACGTGTCAATGGCCGGCCCGGTTATGTGATGTGACAGTTACGAGGTTGAGGTGGTGAGGTCGACCGTCTTCGACCCGGCGGGTGCTGGTTCATGCGGCGGTCTCTTCCGCACGTTCGACCTGACGGGCGTCGTGCCGTTCGGCACGTCTTGTTCGGTTCGCCGCCGACGCCGACGGCCCGCCGCGCGAGCCTCGCGCTGGTGTCTCGCCGGGCCGCACGGCGGACTCGCCCGCACGGTCAGGCCAGGACCCGTGCCAGCGTCGGCACGTCGGTGTCCGAGCACACCAGGTAGGCCAGGCCGAACCGCTCGCGCCGAGCCCGCAGGTCGTCACGGATCTGCCCGACCGACCCGACGAAGATGGTCGGCATCGCCCACACCGCCTCGGCGTCGACCCCGGCCCAGCCGCGTTCCCGGATGAGCTGCTCGGTGGCCTCCCGCCGGTTGTCCGCGATCCGCACGGTGACGAACGTGCTGATCTCCGGCGGCGCCGGGCGGCCGGCGGCGGCCTCGCGGATCACGGCGAGTTTGCGGTCGAACGCCTCCGGCGAACGGTCCAGCGGGTCGTCGCTGTCCTCGCCGCCCCGGATCGGCGCCGGCAGGATTCCGACCACGTCGGCCACCCGGGCCGCGACGCGCAGCATCCGCGGGCCGCCGGCGCCGACGACGATCGGCGGGTAGCCGAATTCGACAGGCACGATCGCCAGATCCAGACCCTTTATCCGGTACGCCGAACCGTCGTGGTCGACCGGCCGCCCGGAGAACAGGCCGCGCACGATCGCCAACGACTCCTCCAGCCGGTCGATCCGTCGGGGCGGCGCGTCGAAGCCGATGCCGGCCGCCTCGAACTCGGGCGGGAACCAGCCCGCGCCCAGCCCCAGCTCGAACCGGCCGCCGGAGAGCTGATGTAGGCTGGCCGCCTCGTGCGCGACCAGCGCCGGGTGCCGGAAGTCGTTGCACAGCACCATCGTGCCGACCCGCAGCCGCTCGGTGACCGCCGCCGCCGTCGCGAGGACCGGGAACGGGGCGAACTGCGGGCCGTAGGCGGCGGCCATCAGGTGGTCGCGGACGAGGAACACGTCGACGCCGGCGTCCTCGATCCGACGGACGTGGTCGACGAACGCGCGGCCAGCCGTCGCGGTCTCGTTGACCACTCCGAAACGGACGCGGGCCAGCTGGTCGGATGGCATCGCTTGACCTCCATGTCCGGCCCCGGGCCGGGGCCGTCCGATCAGACTACTGCCGCCGGGCGCTGGGGCTCACAGGTCAGCAGCGTTGCGTCGGTGCCCCGGGCAGAGCGCATCCGAAGGGCGGGTTGGCGGTCGAGGTCCTCGCGACCTCAGATGAACAGCTGCTAGGAGGCCCGGTAGCGGACTGGCGGCTCGGTGTGGAAACGGGTCGGGCCGAAGCGCAGTGTCGAAGGCCCTCTTGGGGGAGCAACCAAGCGGTCCGTAGCATCACGCGAAGCCGGCGGCCTCGTTACCCGCCAGCTTGCTGGCACGGGGCAGTGCCGAGCCCTGGGGCATCGGGTGAAGGCCGTTTTCGCGCCAGGGCGCGGCCTCGTGGCAGCCTCCAAGTCCGGCCACGCGACCTCCGCGTTGACAACCACCGGGCGGCCGGGCTCGCCGCCCTGACGATGCACGCTCAATGCCAAGATGCGAACGTGCGCGGTCTGGAGGAAGAACCGCAGACATGCTGATCGAGTTGACCGACTACGACAGGCCGAGGTTGCTTGCGTCCACCACGACGATGGAGCAAGCCGACATCGAATACATGCTCAGGTTCGAGCCCGACGCTGCAGGAACGCGCATGAGGTGGTCCGGACAGGTCCGGCCGAAGGGCGCCTTTCGACTGCTCGGTCCTGTGATCATCTGGCTCGGTCGACGTTCAGGAGCAGCGCATCTGGCAGAGCATGAAGGAGCACCTCGAAGGCGCGCCCGTGCGCGGAGCGTAGCCCGAGATGAACTGGTCTGCCGTGGTTGGCGGCACCGCCGCGATCGTGGCGGCAGCGACACTGCTGGTCGGGATTGCAGGGATGCCGCCGCGGAGTCATCGCCCACGTCCGTGGCTGGTCGTGCTGTTCAAAATCAACGCCAAGCATGACGACGTGTCCCGCGAGACGCTACGCGGGTTTGGGTCCGTCGATGTCTTGCTGCTTTTCCTCGCCGGGGCAACCTTCACCGGCTTTTGGCCCGGCCCCGGTGCGAAGCACGTCGTGTGGATGACCCTCGCGATCGCCCAACCGCTGCTGGGCATCCCGCTACTGCTGGGCACCCGCCAAACCGGCCGATCCGGGCTAATGGGTGGCGCCCTTGTGCTCTCGATCCTCATGCTTGTCGATGGCGCCTGGACCGCCACCGGGTGGCTCGGAGTGACGCCAGCGTTCTCCTCCTAGCCGGCGACTTCGGAACAACAGCGCGTCCCAGGCGGCTACTGGCGGCGCTCCTCGCCGTCGGCTATTGCGCGCTCATCGCCTGGTTCGGCTGGGCCGCGGTGCTCCTACTCGCGTAACGCGAGCGCCGCCTGGCGTGAGGGGGTGGGCCAGCGCAGGCCAGTTCCGGATGGCCGAACGGGTCCGGATCGTGAGCTACCGCCCCGACAGCCTGCGAGCGCGTGGTCGGCATGCCGACCGACGAACACGTCGGCGGGCGGTTCCAGGCGCAAGCAGGTCATCTTCGGGCGTCACCGATGGCCGGTACCCGTCTGCGGCCGCGCCTTGTACCACTTCGGGTGTGCCCATTGTGGAGGGTCCACGCCGTGGACTGGGCGTGCCATGCTACACCTGCCCGGCCGACACACCTCCGACGCCGTCCGCGACGCCGTCATTGCGGCGCTGAGAACAGTGCCGCAGCATCTACGCCGGTCGCTGACCTGGGACCAGGGCAGCGAGATGGCGCTGCACGCCGAGATCGCGGAGGCACCGGGCATGCCGGTGTACTTCTGCGAGAGGGCCAGCCCGTGGCAGCGGCCCAGCAACGAGAACACCTATTGGATGCTCCTATGGATGTCAAGCGGGTGATGGCGCTGGTTGGGGCGGGTTGAGCAGCTCGTAGACCTCGCGGGCGATGTAGCGCTTGAGGCAGCGGATGATCTCTTTCTTCGACTTGCCTTCCTTGGTGCGGCGTTCGACGTAGGCGCGGGTGCGTGGGTCCCAGCGCAGTCGGCTGAGGACGACGCGGTAGAGGGCGGCGTTGGCCTGGCGGTCGCCGCCGCGGTTGAGGCGGTGTCGGTCGGTCTTGCCGGAGCTGGCCGGCAGCGGAGATGCTCCGCAGAGCATGGCGAACGCTGCCTCCGAGCGGAGCCGGTTGGAGTTAGCGCCCGCTGTGACGAGCAGCTGGCCGGCGACGTCGGGGCCGACACCGTTGAGTTCCAACAGTTTCGGGTTGATCGCCTCGATGAGTGGTGTGATCAACTCGTCGAGGTCGGCGATCTCGGTGGTGAGTTGCTGGTGGCGTCGGGCCAGGCTGCGTAGCGCGACCATGACGGCGACGGCCGGGTCGGCGACGTCATCGAGGTTCGGGTCGGCGGCCGCGCAGTGGTTGATCAACGCGATGGCGGTGAGGCCGCGGATCTGGTCGCGGATCTCGTCCACGGCTGTGATGACCAGGGTGTGCATCTGGCGCCGCACGTCGGCACGGTCCCTGATGGCGCTGCGGCGGGCGACCCGCAGGTTGCGGAGTGCTTCGACGCGGCTGTCGCGTTGCTTGGGAGTACCGGTGCGGGTTCCGGCCAGTGCGGCCCGGGCGGCGCACACAGCGTCGATCGGGTCGGACTTTCCCTGCCAACGGCGGGTCTTACGGTCGGGCCGGTCGACCTCGATCACGGTGATGTTGGCCTCGGCGAGGAACCGGGCCAACCCGGCGCCGTACGCGCCGGTGCCCTCGACACCGACCTTCTTGACCGTGCCGAGGCCGCGCATCCACTTCAGCAGCGCTATGAACCCGGTACGGGTGGTCGGGAACTGCTCGGTGCCCAACACCCGGCCGGCACTGTCCAGCGCCGCCGCGGTGTGGGTGTCCTTGTGCGTATCGACTCCGCCGGTGACTTCCACGCGCCGTCGTACCATCAGGGTGACCGTCCTTGCTCTCGACTGGGAAGGGCGGCACGCACCAGCCGGGCGGAACGGACACAACAGTGACGGGCGCCTCTAGCCAGGCTCCTATCAGGTCACAGCCACGTCCGGTGAGTGCACGAGGAGTCCTCCCAGCCACGGCGACAGATCCCGTTAAAGACCCGAAGTCAGTTAAAGAGTGGGTCAGTCCGGGGCCGGGAGGACTCTCTCGTACATCCTCACTGTTAATGATGGTCCGTGCCGGGCTGCTTCGACGGGAGCCGCCGCGGTTGGGCCGTTGGGTGACTCCGAGAACACGTGCCATGAGGCTTTCCGTTGATATGTCCACGGCGGCCCGCAGGGCGAGAGCCCTGACCGGGGGTGACTTGATAGAAGCCTGCTGAGCCGTCAACTCGCAGTAGGTCTGTCCCTCGGCCCGAGCCCTCGCCGTTGTCCCGTTCATCCGCAATGGCCGAGGAGAGGACACCTCGAAGAGATCGCCGGACGCTGCGAACAGGCGCGCCCAACAACAGGCCGAGGTCGATCTCGCCTCCCCGATGCTGCTGCCCATCCCGCACGCCGCGACCGTCATCGGCGGCCTCGCCGCGTCCTGCCAGGGCGCCACCACCGCCGACCACAGCACCGAAACCGTCACCGACGTTATCGAGGCCACCTCGTCGATCCTTTGTATCGCCGGGGCCATCGCCCGCGCCGGCGACACCGGACAAGCCATCCTCGACGCCAGACCTCCGTCATCGCCCGCACTCAACTGTCCACAATGGTGCAAAACCTCACGGACGAGGCGTGGCACATGCCCGGCCATGAACGCCTCCCCGACGCCCGCGAGCACAACCTGTCTATGCGCGACCGGATCCGACGCGATCTTGAACTACTGCAATGAGCCACCACGGCGATCGAGCCAAACGAGGCCGTCAACGCCCTTCAGCTCGGGAGCACGACGACGGATACCGACGCCATCGGCGTGACCACCGCAGACATGTCGATCATGTGCTCCAACCTACTCCCAAAGTAAGCAGCAACAACCGAATAGCCTTTTACCAGGGACTCTGGTAAGGGGCTGCTGACCTGCGAATACAGGCGTGGGCCATAGTTGCCAGAATACGAACCGGGTTCGCACTGTTCAGGGGGCATCTCTGGTGGTTGAACCCGTCCGTGAGCGTCGATCACCAGCCCGGCGATGATGTCTCACGCACCTTCGATCACGCGGACTCGCAGATGCAGAGTTGAAGCGGCGTGTCCCCGGCAAATGGTCGGCCGGACCAGTCGCCGAGGCGCTCGACGAGCCGGAGGCCGCCGAGTGTGACAAGCAGCGGAAGCTCCTGGGGGAAGATGCTCCTGATTTCCATTGGTGCGACGACGAAGTCTGGCTCGGAGTTGGTCGAGAGGTGCCATGTCCCGCGGGTGACTTGTGTGGTCGCGTCGTAGATCTCGGCGACATCGACGCTGACGTGACCGCGGTCGGGATCCGTGAACGACAGCGACTCCCGGGTGCGCCGCACGCCATCGGCTTCGGCGAGGAGGCGCACGCACGGGTTGAATATGTCGAAGACGAACCGTGCTCCGGGTGCCAGGTGCCTTCTAACCGACTGGAAGCATCTGACCAGATCCTCGGCCTCATGCAGATGCAGGAGGGAATTGGCGGTGATGAACACGATAGTCGAACGTGCGGCCCATATCGAATGCGCGCATGTCGCCCTGCACCCATTCCACCGCTACACCGCGCTCGTTCGCCTTACGCTCGGCCTCGGCCAGCATGTCTGCCGAAGAATCCAGGCCGACGCACGGACGCCGGTCGGATGCGATGGGGATCAGCTTGTGCCCGGTGCCGCACCCGAGTTCCAGCACGCGTCCGCCTTGCCGATGGGCGTCGGCCCGGTAGAAGTCGACCGCGGGCCCGTTGACCGGGAACATCAGGTCGTACAGCCTGGCGTGCGAGTAGATCGCTTCACTCATCGAACGCCTCCGCCTTCCCGACTCATCCGCAGCTAGCCGTGGTGGCCCGCTGATTCAGGCGTGTGCGCTGCCGGCCTGTCGGCCGGTGGCTGCGCAGCAGGTTACGGCCAGATATGCGCGGTGTGTAGTGCAATCAACGGTGCGGTAGCCGCGTCCGGTGCGCGTCATGTGCTTGATCGCGGTGTTTGCGGCGGTGTCGGGCGTGTCGCGGTGCCGATCACCGGACGGATCCCGTCGATGCTCTTGACAACCGGCTGACCGGGGCCAACCTTGGCCGGCCGCCGTTCATACGGTGATGCGGTTCTCATTCTGACAACAGTGCTAGCGCGGCTGACACATGAAGGGCTACACTGACACGTGCAAGAATCTTCTGGCGCATGAAGGAGCGGGATGACAGGCGCTCGGCCAACCGGCGACACCCTGGTCGAGATGCTGGCGGCGCTGGCCAACCCGATCCGGCTGCGCATCGTCGCGACGCTGGCGGGCGGCCGGGACTACGTGAGCCATCTGGCCCGAGAGATCGGTGTAAGCCGGCCCCTTCTCCACATGCATCTCCAGCGGCTCGAGGCGGCCGGACTCATCGTGGGCAGCCTCGAGCTGTCCGAGGACGGAAAAGCGATGAAGTACTACGAAGTTACGAATTTCAATCTGCACCTGACTCCGGCGACGCTAGCCGAGGCAGCCGAAACGCTGACCAGAACGGAGAAGTCCTGATGCCCCTCGCCGCGACAACCGAGCCTCTCGGCTGGCCGGAGGCGGTCGCCTTCATCGGCCTGATCGTGTTCGTCATGTTCCTGATCGGCGCCGGTGCGGCGATCTGGCTGGAGAACCGGAAGCTGAAGGTCTCCACAACTGACCAGGAGGCGATGCGGCAGCTGGTCAGCCGCTACGAGCAGCTCGCCGAGAAGACCCTAGACGCCCAGCAGCGGGCGGCTGCTGACATGTCCGAGCTCCGGTCGCGCACCACCGCGATCGAGCAGATCCTGAAGAGCGTCGAATGAAACGCCTCAGATACCTCGCCTGGCTCGGCCTCGGCCTATGAGTGGGCGCCATCGTCCTGCTGATCCCGCTGGCCGGCAAGACCTCCGACGCGCCAGGGACCGAAGCGACCTCAACCTGCCGCCCGCGTGGCGTTTGGCCCGGTGGGAGGTCCTGCCAGTACCTGTTACGACGGGCGCCCGCCG
Organism: uncultured Actinomycetota bacterium; assembly: GCA_963803345.1. Classification (GTDB taxonomy): domain Bacteria; phylum Actinomycetota; class Actinomycetes; order Mycobacteriales; family Micromonosporaceae; genus CAWDLX01. Next base: position 3,772 of record CAWDLX010000010.1, on the reverse strand, counting down.
GTGCGAACCACCGTGGCGCTAGACGAGGACGACTTCTTCACTCGCCTCACCCACGACAGGACGGTCACCGGACGGCTGCGCGAAAGCGAACGAAACCCTGGCCAGATCACCGGCTACGCCGTGCACCTGAGCGGCGACGCCGCCGCCGACGATGGGCCAATCTCCTACGGCGGCGGCCGGCTCGCCGCTGACCTCAGCCTCACCCGGCTACGACAACGCTGGCAGCCCGACACCACCCTCGCCGGCACCGACCACCGGGCCCGCCAGCTGCGTCCCGTCCCGGCCGAGATCTACGAACGCGCTGCGTCACTCATCGCAGACGCGGCCAGTCACATCAGAACCAACGCCCACAACCCCCGTGTCGTGGTGGGCACCATTGCCGCTGCCGCAGGCCTACTGGCCGCGACCGCCGCCGCGTGGGAAGGCACCGCTGGCGGCCCGATCGCCCGATTTGATCAACACCACGACTCGCGGCAGTGCGGCCGCGCGCGATCAGCGGCAGCTCTCAAAGCCATGCTACGACTCGTGGAAGCCTTGGCTGGACTCGCCGACGCGATCGGCGAGCTGCGCGCCGTCAACGAATGACTCCACCAAGCCAAGGCGGCCGCCGTAGCGCTCCGGGCCTACGCTCTGCCGGCGGCCGGCCGCGAGGATCCGAGCGCTGCCGCGACTCTCGAATCATGTGGATCGGTCGACCTTTCACCTATCACGCAGCCGGCGATCCGCCGACGCCGGTGACACGTGTCGGCGTACGGGCTCTGCTGCAGAACCACGTGCGCCCGCACCTACACGAATCCTCTAGCCCGAGTTTCCGGGATAAGTTGATCTAACGCGTGTTTTGTGTTGCGGTGTTGGACTTTCTGCCCGCCGTCGTGTATTACCCACATATGGCTTCGGTGATCGAGAAACGGCGCGCGGACGGGCGGACGTACTACTACCTGGTTGAGTCGGCCCGGGTGGACGGCAAGCCGCGGATCGTCTCGCAGCAGTACCTGGGCAGCGCGGCCGAGGTCGCGGCGAAGCTCGCTGGCGCGGCAACCGGTGTCCCGGTTCGCAGTCAGCACAAGCGTTTCGGTGATCTCGCGGCGGTGTGGTCGGTGCTGGATCGTCTGGGCGTGGTTGAGGTGGTCGACGCGGTGGCTCCTCGCCGTGGTGATGCCGGCGCCACGGTGGGCACCTACATGGCGCTGGCCACGGCCAACCGGCTGGTCGAGCCGTGTTCGAAGGCGGCGTTTGCTGATTGGTGGGCCACCACGGCCGGGCCGCGGTGGGTGCGGGTCGGCGAGGCGGCGCTGGACCATCGCCGGTTCTGGGAAGCGATGGACCGGCTCAACGAGACAGATCTAGCCACGATCGAAGCCAAACTCGGCCGGCGGATGGTCACCGAGTTCGACCTGGACCTGTCCGGGCTGGTGTTGGACATGACCAACTTCGCTACGTTCATCGACTCCGGCAACGAGGCGGCTCCGATCGCGCAACGCGGGAAAGCCAAGCAGAAACGGGTCGATCTGCGGCTGATCGGGCTGGCCCTGGTCGTCACCCGCGACGGTGGGGTGCCCCTGCTCTCACACGCCTACCCCGGCGACCGGCCCAACGTCACCCAGTTCACCACGGTGATTGAGACGCTGCTGGCCCGCTACCGGGACCTGTGCCAGGGGGTGTCGTCGCTGACCGTGGTCTACGACGCCGGGCAAAACTCGGCCGACAACCACAACGTCGTCGAGGAATCCGGCCTCGGGTTCGTCGGATCGCTGCCCCCCAGCGACCATCCCGACCTGTTGGCCATCGCCAAACGGCGTTACCGCGCCGTGGACGCAGACCGATTCCCCGGGGTGCGCTGTGTGGACACCACCGTCACCGCGCTCGGGGTGACCCGCCGGGCCGTCCTGACCCACTCGGCGACGTTGCACGCCGCCCAGTCGCGCGGCTTCGACCAGACCCTGGCCAAGGCGACGCGACGACTTGGCGAGATCGCTGATCGGCTCGCCCGTGGCAAGACCCGCAAATCCCGCGAGGCGGTGCAGGCCGAGATCGCCGCGATCTGCAAACCGCGCTGGGTCAACGAGGTCATCACCACCACCCTCACCGGAACAGCCTCGGCCGACCTACGCCTGACCTTCACCGCCAATCCAGCCGGCCGTGCCGCACTGGAAGAACGCATCTTCGGCAAACGGATCCTGTTCACCAACCGCAACGACTGGACAACCGCCGACATCGTGGCCGCCTACCGCTCCCAGTCCCAGGTTGAAGCAGGGTTCCGGCAAATGAAGAACCCCCACGTGGTGTCGTTCTCACCCATGCACCACTGGACCGACCAGAAGATCCGCGTCCACATCTTCTACACCGTGCTCGCCCTCACCATCGCCCACCTCATGCGCCGCGAAGCCACCAACGCCGACCTCGACCTGTCCGTCCGCGCTCTCCTCCACGAACTATCCGGCATCGGCGAAACCGTTCTGCTCTACCACGACGGCAGCAAAGGACGCCCCCGCGCCCAACGACTCCTCACCGACATGAACCCCATCCAACGACAACTCGCCGACCTGTTCAGCATCGACCGCTACGCGCCAACCCGCTAAACACCCAATGGGTAATACACCCACCCACCCCGGCACCCACCCTGAACTGCGAAAACAAGCCCTAGATCAACTTATCCCGGAAACTCAGGCTAGCTGCTGTTGTGTCCACTTGCCAACGGCGCGAGACACGTCATTGCCCTTAGCTACGTTGCGTAGCCGACGAGTGCGGGGCCGACGCACCGGATCGCTGCTAGATGAGTGCGTTGCTGCTCGGACGGCCATCGTGACTCCCTGTCGGGCCGCAGAATGAGAGCGGCAGCTGGGGTAGTCGGCGGTCCTGAACGGGGCAGCTCAGCCGCTCGACGCGGTAGTGGCGTTAGACTCGCCGGCCATGGGACTCCTCACCTTCGGCCTCAACCTCACCCTGGACGGTTGCGTCGATCACCGGGAGGGGATCGCCGACGACGAGACGCACGCCTTCTTCACCCGTCTCATGGACGAGGGCGGGGCAATGCTGTGGGGTCGCGTCACCTACGAGATGATGGAGAGCTACTGGCCGGCCGTCGCCCGCGGCGACGAGGAGGCGCCGCTGGCCATGCGCGAGTGGGCGGTCAAGCTGGAAGCCAAACCCAAGTACGTGGTGTCGTCGACGCGCAAGGACTTCCCGTGGACCAACAGCCACCACATCGCCGGCGATCTGCGCGAGGGCGTGCAGAAGCTCAAGGACGCGACCCCGGCCGGGGTCCTGCTCGGAAGCGGCAAGCTCGCGACCGAGCTCGACCGGCTGGACCTGATCGACGAGTACAAGCTGCTCGTCCATCCCAGGATCGCCGGCCACGGCCCGACGCTGTACCAGGGCGGGCTGCCCGGCACGCGCCAGCTCGAGCTGCTCTCGGCGGAGCCACTCCGCAATGGCGCGGTGGCCATGCACTACCGCCGCGCGCGCTGAATCACAGGAGCCCATCGGCGCCAGCTCACCCGGCAGCGCGGCGTCCTCCTCGCGCTCGCCGCGCAGCGCCGAACGACTCCTCGAAGGCGAGGACGTCTTCGAAGAGCCGGTCGAGGACTCCGTGGATGTCGCCAGCGGCGCAGAGGATCATGGCCCGTCCACCATGCCCGCTGCCGGCGTGCAGTCCAAGCGGGCGAGCGCGAACCGTTGCAGATCGTGCAAGGGTTGGTCGCGTCGCGCTGGCGACTCTGAGCTCAGAATCCGTCCGACGGAGACCAGTCGGCCTGCACCCCACTGACCGCGC
>CAWDLX010000009.1:0-823787 GCA_963803345.1 uncultured Actinomycetota bacterium | reverse complement strand
TCGCGGCCATGTTGTTTTGTATCTACTCGTTCAGTTCCTCTACCATTCAGGAGCCGCCAAGGAAGGCGGCACTCTACGGGTGGCGCTCTCCGCCGAGCCCGACGCGCTGGACCCGACGTTGGCCCGCACCCTGGTCGGGCGCACCGTGTTCAACGCCATCTGCGAGAAGCTCTACGACGTGGACGCCAAGCTGCACCGTCGTGCCGCAGCTGGCCTCCGCCCTGCCGACGTTCTCGGCCGACGGCAAGACGTCGACCATCAAGCTGCGCGACGGGCGTGAAGTTCGCCGACGGCACGCCGCTCGACGCGGCCGCGGTGAAGACCAGCCTGGACCGGCACATGACGTTGGCCGGCTCGGCCCGCAAGAGCGAGCTCAGCAGCGTCGCCAGCGTGGCGACGACCGATGCGACCACGGTCATGATCACCCTGAAGCAGCCGTTCACACCATTGATCGCCATCCTGGCCGACCGGTCCGGCATGATCATGTCACCGACCGCGCTGAAGGCCGGCGATGCCAACTTCGCCACCGATCCGGTCTGCGTCGGGTCCGTTCAAGTTCGCCGAGCGGGTGGCCCAGGACCACATCGACCGTGGTCAAGGACCCCAACTACTACGACGCCGCCAAGGTGCACCTGCGAGCAGGTCACGTACAAGATCATCGCCGACGCCAACGTCCGGTTCAACAACCTGCGCTCCGGTGACGTCGAGGTGCTCGACACGGTGGCGGCCACCGACATCGACGCGCTCAAGGCCGAGTCCAAGCTGTCACTGCTCGTCTCGGATTCGTTGGGGTACCAGGGCATCACCATCAACATCGGCAACGTCAACGGTGTCGGCAAGCCAGGCGGCAAGCTGGCCGCGCCGTGGGCCGGTCCGCTGGCCAGCGATCCTCGGGTACGGCAGGCGTTCGAGCTCAGCATCGACCGGGCCGCCATCAACACGGTGGTCTTCCGCGGCCAGTACGCGCCGGCCTGCGGACCGATCAGCCCGGCCAGCCCGTTCTCGTCCGACGCGGCGCAGGCCTGCCCCAAGCACGACGCGGCGGCGGCCAAGCAACTGCTGACCGCGGCCGGCGTGACGACTCCGCTCAAGGTGAGCATGGTCATCGGGAACACGCCCGACGCGGCCCGTCTGGGTCAGGCCATCCAGGCTCAGGTCAAGGAGGGCGGCTTCGATCTCGAACTCCAGCCGACCGAGTTCGCGGCCTCCCTCGACCAGACCGACGCCGGCAAGTACCAGATGTTCCAGATCGGCTGGTCGGGCCGGGTCGACCCGGACGGCAACATCGCGAACTTCGTCAGCACCGGGGGCTCGCAGAACAACAACGGCTACTCCAACTCGTCGGTGGACTCCCTGATCTCGCAGGCGCGGGCCGAGGCCGACGTGACGAAGCGGCGCGACCTGTACGGGCAGGTGATCACCCAACTGCACCAGGATGATCCGCTGATCTACCTGTACCGGGCGAAGAACTTCACCGGTGTCGCCCGCACGGTGGTGGGCGTGCAGGTGTACGGCGACGGCCTGCTCCGGTTCAAGAACGGCCGGCTTCGCCGCCTGACGCCAGCCAGCCCTACAGGTGACATGGGACGGAGGTGATCATGGGACGATACGTGCTGCGACGCGTGCGGTGAGTCCGCTGATCACCTTCGTCCTGGTGACCATCGTGGTCTTCGCTCGGTATCCGCGCCCTGCCGGGCGACCCGGCCCGGGCGCTGGCCGGCGAGGAGAGCGACCCGACCATGCTGGCCGAGATCCGGCACTCCTTCGGGCTCGATCAACCGGTGCCCGTGCAGTACGTGCGCTACGTCACGAACGCGCTACAGGGTGACCTTGGCCGATCCTCGCGCACCGGGCTCACGGTGAGCGACACGATCGGGCACGCGTTGCCGGTCACGTTGCAGCTCGCCGTCCTCGCGATGGTGATCGCCGGTCTGCTGGGCATCGGGGCCGGCGTGCTCGCGGCGGTCCGCCGGCGCAGCGCGGCCGAGTGGCCGGCCAACGGCCTGGCCCTGCTCGGCTTGTCGGTGCCGACACTTCTGGCTCGGACTGATGGCGATCCTCCTCTCCGTCGCGTACCGGGTGTTCCCGGCCTCCGGCTTCGTGCCGCTCTTCGCCGACCCGTGGCAAGCTTCCGCCATCTGCTCCTGCCGGCCGTGATGCTCGGATCCGGGCTCGCCGCCATCATCATGCGGCAGACGCGTTCGGCGATGATCGAGGCGCTCGCCACCGACTACGTGCGTACGGCCCAGGCCAAGGGTCTCGGCGCGACCCGGGTCGTGTTCGGCCACGCGCTGCGGAACAGCCTCATCGTGGTGATGACGATCGTCGGCCTGCAGCTCGGCGGGCTGATCTCGGGCGCGGTCGTGACCGAGCAGATCTTCGGGCTGCCGGGCTTCGGCAAGATCACCATCGACGCGGTGTTCCAGCGGGACTACCCGGTGATCCAGGCCGTCGTCCTGCTCACCGCGACCGCGTACATCGTGATCAATTTCCTGGTCGACCTGCTCTACTCGGTCATCGACCCACGGATCCGGGTGGCGGGGCGCCGGCATGACCGTCGTCACCGTACCCATTGCTGGAAGCGCCAGCCGGCGGGTACCGGTCGGCGCACCGCCGGCGGGTCCTGCGCCGGCTGCTGCGCAACCCGCTCGCCGTCGTGAGCTTCGTCGTCCTCCTGGTGGCGGTCGTCGTCGCCCTGCTGCCGCCCTGGATCGCCCCCTTCGCGGTCGAGCAGACCGACTTCGCCCCACGCTCTGCCGCCGCCCACGCCCGGCTCACTGTTCGGCACCGACGACCTGGGCCGCGACCAGTTCTCCCGCATCATGTTCGGGCTGCGGGTCTCGATGCTGGTCGCGGTCCTGGCGGTGCCACTTCCTTGGTCATCGGTGTGCCGCTCGGCTGCTCGCCGGGCTATTTCCGGCTGGGTCGATCCGGTCGATCTCCCGGTTCACCGACCTGCTGCTCGCGTTCCCGTTCCTGATCATGGCAGTGGGGTTGGCCGCCATCCGGGGCGCCATCCTGCCATCGCCGCCGTGGCGATCGGGATCGCCGCATTCCGGGGGTGATCCGGGTGGTGCGCTCGGACACCCTGCGGCTCGCGCTGGACTTCGTCGCCGCCGCCGTCGCGGACGGCGCGAGTGACCTGGGGGTGCTCGCCGGCACATCCTGCCCAACGCGACACGGTGATCGTGCAGGCCACCGTGCCGCGCCGGCCGCGATCATGGGCGAGGCGGTGCTGTCGTTCCTCGGCCTGGGCATCCAGCCCCCGGCCCCGTCGCTGGGGACCATGCTGGCCAGCCGCCCAGCAGTTCGCCGCCCGCGCCCTGGACGGCGGTCCTTCCCGGGCGTCATCATCGTCGTGGTCCGCTGGCGTTCAACGTCTTCGGCGACGCCCTGCGCGACGCGCTCGACCCGAGGGAGACGCCGCGATGACGCCGCACTGCTCCTCGGTCGGCGCGACCTGACCGTCGCGTTCCGCACCGAGGACGGGCCGGTCTCGGCGGTCGACCGGGTGAGCTTCGATCGTGGCCGAGCGGGAGGTCTGGCCCTGGTGGGCGAGTCGGGCTGCGGCAAGAGCGTCACCGCGATGGCGCGACCCGGCTGCTGCCCGGCAACGCGCGATCTCCGGCGGTGCGGTCCGGCCTGGCGGGGACCGAGCTGCTCGGCTCTCCGAGTCGGGGCTGCGCCACGTGCGCGGCAAGGAGATCGCCTACATCTTCCAGGAACCGATGACCTCGCTGAACCCGGTGCTCACCGTCGGACGCCAGATCGGCGAGGTCCTGCGCGGCACCAGCGGATGCGCGGGCGGCGCCGCGGCCCGCGCGCGTCGAGCTGCTGGCGCTCGTCGGCATCCCATTGCCGCCGCGGCGCGTGCGACAACTACCCGCATCAGCTCTCCGGCGGCATGCGCCAGCGGGTGATGATCGCGATGGCGGTGGCCTGCGGCCCAAGCTGCTGGTCGCCGACGAACCCACCACCGCCCTGGACGTCACCGTCCAGGCCGGCATCCTCGAGGTGCTCCGCGACCTGCGGGCCGGCTCGGGCACGGCGATCCTCCTCATCACACACGACCTCGGCGTGGTCGCCGACGTCGCCGACCGCGTCGTCGTCATGTACGCCGGGCGGGTGGTGGAGCAGGCGCGGCACCGACGGCCTGTTCGCCGCACCAGCACCCGTACACCCCCGGGCTGCTGACGCGGTCCCCAACCCGGCGCGGCACGCCGATGCGGGCTGCAGGAGATCCCGGGTCGGGTGCCGACCTGCGACCCGCCGGACGCCTGCACCTTCGCGGACCGGTGCGCGTACGCCGACGACTCTGCCGCACCGAACGGCCGGCCGTACGAGCCCGGGCCGGCCGGACATCCGGTGCGCTGCTTCCATCCGCTGCCGGCAACCGGCCGAGGAGGCGCGATGAGCCCGTCGCTGGAACCGGTCGACCTGGTCGAAGCACTTCAGATGGTAGCTCAGCGGCCCGGTACGGGCCGTGGACGGGGTCAGCCTCACCATCGACGCCGGGCGAGGTCTCGGGCTGGTGGGGGAGTCCGGCAGCGGGAAGTCGCACCCTCGGCCGGTGCGTGATCCGGCTGCTGCCGCCGACCGCCGGCACGGTCCGGATCGACGGCACCGACGTCTCCGCATGTCCCGGCGACAGCTACGCCCGCTGCGGCGCGGTTTCAACTCGTCTTCCAGGACCCCGCGTGCTCGCTGGACCCGCGGATGATGGTGGGCGACATCGTGGCCGAGCCGTTGCGGCTGCACCGGATCGGCCCCCGCGCCGGGCCGCCAGACCGGGTCGCCGAGCGCTCGGCCAGGTGGGCCTGCGGGCCGAAGTGCCCGCCGGTATCCCGCACGAGCTCTCCGGCGGCCAACGCCAGCGGGTCAGCATCGCCCGGGCGCTGTCTCCGGACCAACGCTGCTCGTCGCCGACGAACCCACCACCGCCCTCGACGTGTCGGTGCAGGCCTCGGTGCTCAACCTCCTCGCCGACCTGCAACGCGACCTCGGGTTCGCCTGCCTGTTCATCACCCACGACCTGGCCGCGGTGGAGTACCTGGCCGACGACTCGCCGTCATGTACCTCGGTCAACTCGTGGAGGAGGCCGCGCGAGCAGATCTTTCGCGCGCCCGCGCCACCCGTACACCCAGGCGCTGCTGGCGGCCGCGCCGGTGGCCGACCCGGTCCGCCAACGGCAGCGGCAACCGGTGCTGCCCGGCGACGACCTGCCGTCCCCGCTCGATCCGCCGTCCGGCTGCCGCTTCCACACCCGGTGCCCGCTCGCGTTCGCCGAGGTGCGCCACGGAGTGTACCGCCGCAGCGTCAGGTCGGGCCGGCCGGCGACCTGGCCGCCTGCCACCTGGTCAGCGCCGACGGCACCGGCCCGCGCTGGCCGCCGCCCGATGAGGTGTTGTCATGACGTTCACCACCCGGCCGCCCCTGCGGGCACCTTCGGGATGGTCACCTCGACGCACTGGCTCGCGACGGCAGCCGGCCATGGCGGTCCTGGAGCGCGGTGGGAACGCCTTCGACGCCGCGGTCGCGGCCGGCTTCGCCCTGCACGTCGTGGAACCACACCTCAACGGGCCCGGCGGTGAGGTGCCGATCCTGTTCGCCCGAGCCGGCGACCCGGCTCCGAGGGTGCTGTGTGGGCAAGGCCCGGCGCCGGCCGGCGCCACCATCGCGCACTTCCGCGACCTCGGCTTCGAGCTCGTCCCGGGCGCCGGCCCGCTCGCCGCCGCCGTGCCCGGCGCGGTCGAGGCCTGGCTGACCCTGCTGCGCGACCACGGCACCCTGCGCGCTCGACGACGTGCTGGAGCACGCGATCGGCTACGCCGAGCGGGGCCACCCGCTGCTGCGGCCGGGGTGGCGACATCGTCAGCCGTCCGCGACCTGTTCACCGAGACTGGCCCACCTCCGCCGAGCTCTGGCTGCCCGGCGGCATCAGCCACCGGCGGCCGGGCGAGCTGTTCCTCAACCCGGCGCTCGCCGGCACCTACCGACGGCTGGTCGAGGCGGAGTCGGCGCGCCGGTGGCGGTCGGGAGGCGGGCATCGACGCCGCCCGTCCCGCCTGGCGTGAAGGCTTCGTGGCCGAGGCGGTCGACGCCTTCGCCCGGCGACCGTTCCAGCATCCAGGCGGTGGCCGCCACCCGGGCGTCGTCACCGGCGCCGACCTGGCCGGCTTCACCGCCGCCTACGAGGCGACCGGCCGCGCACCCGTTCCGGGACGTACTGGTCGCGCACAAGACCGGGCTCTGGGGCCAGGGTCCGGTGCTGCTGCAGCAGCTGGCGATCCTCGACGCGCTCGGTGACCCCGAGCTGTCGACCCGGTACCGGCGCGGGCGTCCACCGCGCCGTCGAGGCGCCCAAGCTGGCCTTCGCCGACCGGGAGGCCTGGTACGGCGACGCGGCGCCGGTACCCCTGGCCGAGCTGCTGTGCCGCCGTATACGCGCGGCGCGGCGGGCCTGGTCGGCGACCGGGCCAGCCTCGAGCTGCGGCCCGGAGCGCCGGGCGGCCGCGCCCCGGCTGCCGTCGTCCTACGCGCCCTCGGCGCCGACGTCGTCCACTGTGGATGCTGCCGCCGAAGGCACTGCCGGCAACGGTGCCGCCGGACGGGTGAGCCGACGGTGGACCGTTGACGGCGCGACCCGCGGCGACACCTGTCACGTCGACGTGGTCGACCGCTGGGGCAACATGGTCTCCGCCACGCCGAGCGGCGGCTGGCTGCAGAGTTCACCGGTCATCCCGGCGCTCGGCTTCCCACTCGGCAGCCGGCTGCAGATGTGCTGGCTCGAGGAGGGGCTGCCGTCGAGCCTGATCCCGGGGCGGCGGCCGCGGACCACCCTCAGCCCGACGATGGTCCATCGCGACGGCGACGCCCGTGCTGGCGTGCGGCACCCCCGGCGGCGACCAGCAGGACCAGTGGCAGCTCGTGCTGCTGCTCCACCATCTCGTGCTCGGGCTCGACGCTGCAGGAGTCGATCGAGGCGCCGAGCTGGCACAACAACGGCTTCCCGGGCTCGTTCCACCCGCGCGACATGCGGCCGGGCGAGGTGGTCGTCGAGTCGCGGATCGGTGACGCCGTCGTCGAGGACCTGCGCCGACGCGGGCACCGGGTGACGGTGGCGAGCCCGTGGTCACTGGGACGGCTGGGCGCGGTCGGTCGTGACCCTCGGACCGGGCAGCTCACCGGGGCGGCCGACCCGCGCGGCTCCGGCTACGCCATGGGCAGGTGATGCGGCGTCACCCCTGACCTCAGCGGGGCCGGACGCCGAGGGGGCCGCAGGCGAGCCAGGCCGGGCCCTGCTTGACGAGGTTCAGCTGATGGTCGATGCCGAACATGTTGAGCGGGATCGGCGCCGATCCGGACGAGAGTGCCTGCTGGCCCTGCTCGGACAGGTCACCGGGTACCCCGTCCACCGTGATCCGCATCGTCGCCACCGCGGTGGTGCCGGTCTTGGAGATCACGTGCCAGTCCTGGGCCAGGTACCGCATGCTCGACAGCTGTGAGTCGGCCTCGATCAGTTCGGCCCGGGTCTCCTGGAAGGAGAGATTCTCGTTCCAGGCGCCGGCGCATACCAGGTGTCGCATGGCGTCGTCGTCGCGCCGGTTGATCGCCTGGCCGATGGCGTCCAACGCGGCCTCCGGCGTGGCGTAGGCGGGCGCAGTCGACGTGGCCGTGGGTGCCGGGGCGGGCGACGAGCAGGCGGTCAAGACGGCGGCGGCGAGGACGACGAGCGCCCAGGGGCGGCGAAGCACACGTCCATGGTAGGCCGCGTGTCCGTCCGGTCTCGCTCCCGACCGCCGGCCGGGTCAGAGCTGGCTGGCGAAGAAGCCGTACCGTGCCAACGGTTCGGCGATCTGTGCCTCCTCGTAGGCGAGGTGCGACAGCAGCGTATCGGTGAGCAGGTCGATGGCCTCCTGGACGGCGGTGAAGTCGTCCGGGGTGTTGACCAGGTCGACCAGTGCCCGGTCGACGCCCTCGACCACCTCGTGGATGATGCGGTGCTCCTGCTCGAGGCGGTCGACAACCGGTACCAGACCGGGGTCGGCCCGCCGCAGGTGCGGAAAGACCGCCTGGTCCTCGATGCCGTGGTGCTGGGTGAGCAGGTTGCAGTACGCGGCGCAGTAGGCGCCCAGCGTCCAGTTGTTCTGTCGCAGGGCGGTCTGGTTGAGCGCTGTCCGGGCGGTCTCGACCGTCATGGCGCCGGCCCGGACCTGGCGTAACAGGTCCCGTACCTGCGCCAGCTCCTGCCGGAGGTGGTCGTGTACCTGCACGAGGTGGTTTCCGATCGCCAAGGCCCGGTCGGAGTAGGCATGGCCGGCCGGCGCTGGCGGGCCGACCGGCCTGGTCGACTCGTCCCACAGCCGGTGGTCGGTGAGCCGGCGGGCCGGGGGCGCAGGCGGGTCGTGCCCATCGTCGGTCATGCGGTCCACGATAGCCGGATAGCTTGAACGTTCAAGTGGCTCAGATCACTGGTCCACTGTGGACGGCTAGAACTCGCTGTGGTCGAGCCAATGGTCGAACAGGACGTGATCGCCGAGCACCTCGACGTGGGCCGGGCCGAGCCGGCGGTTGAGCACGAGCAGGAGTGCCCGTACCGGACCGCGCACGGCGACATCGGCCCGGGCATGTCCCCGCTCCCATGCCACACCGGCCGGTGTGCGCCGGACCAGCCACTCGCCCTCGGTGTCGGTCGCGTGCACGTGGAGAGTCTCGCCGGTGCCGGCCAGCCCATCGAACTTAGGGCCGCCGGGCGGTGACATGGTGGCCAGGGTCGTGAGCCAGTCGTCGATGCCGTCGGCGGCCAGTTCGGCCGACAGGGTGCCGGTCCGGCCCTGGGCGAGTTCAACGTCGAAGCGGTGGATCACCTCGTCGTGCAGCATCTTGCGCACCCAGAAGCCGGCTGTCCGGTCCGCCTGCCATGTCCACACGGGACAGTCAGCTCCGGCGTCCTGGACAGCCGCCAGCAGGTCGTCCGCCCCGGCCCTCAGCCAGTCCGGCCAATCGCCGGGATCCGCCGGTGCCGGGGCCGGCTCGTACGGCGGTGGCTGCGACAACCGGCCGGACACGATCAAGGTCGACCATCGGTGCCCGGTACCGACGTGGGTCACCAGGTTCCGCACTGTCCACTCTGGACATGTTAGCAACGCCAGTGCCGGGTCAGCGCGAAGGTGGCGATCAGCTCACGCCAGCGCCGCCACGGCGTCGGGGGTCAGATCATCCAATGTGGACAGAGTGCGCGCGGCACGACCGGCGGCGTCGGCGTCGAGCGGGTAGGCGGGGTGCGGCACAGCGACCACCGCCATTCCAGCCGCCGCGGCCGAGCGTACCCCGTTGGAGGAGTCCTCGACAGCGACACAGCGGGTGCGGGTCGGCGCCGAGCCGTTCGGCGACCGCCAGGTACACGTCCGGCGCCGGCTTGCCGCCGGCAACGTCCTCTGTGGACAGGACCACCTCGAACGCGTCGCCCAGCCCGGCCGCGTCCAGAGCTGTCGTGATCAGCGGATCGTGGCGAGGAGCTCGCCAGCCCGAGCCGCCACTGGTCCGGCGCATCCGCCCGACGGCGGCGGTCGCTCCCGTCGATCAGCGGCACCGGCTCGGCGTAGCGCGGGCCATCCGTGCCACCACCTCGGTGGCGACCGTTCGGGGCCGATCGGTCGACACCGAGTTCGCCGCTGAGGTAGCGGGCCCACTCGTCCGGTGCTCATCCCCATCAGCCGGCGCTGCGTGTCCGGCCTGCCACGCGCCGCCGTGCTCGCCGACGTACGCCCGGCGAACCCGCTCCCACACCGGCTCGGAGTCGACGATCACGCCGTCCAGGTCGAAGATCACCGCATCAACCACATCCGACATCCTGCCAGGGCCGCCGTTGTCCGGCTCGGACAGTGGGTGGTGGTCAGGACAGTGTCGAGTTCGCGACCGTCGGCTTGTGCTGGCCCAGGAAGAAGATGCCGGGAAGCCCGGCTGTCTCGAAGCCGTCGCTGGGGTTGCGGCGCAGGGTCGAGCCGTCGATGCTCATGGTGCCGGTGCGGTCGTTGCTGACGAAGAAGATGGCGCCGCCGCCCTCGTTGGCGTGGTTGTTCTCGATGATCGTGCCGGCGATCCGCACGGTGAACGGTTGCCGTCGTTGTAGATCGCGCCGCCGCTGCCGCCGCCCGGGGTGCCCGCCGCTGGCCGGGTTGGCGCCGCTGCCGATCGGCCGAGTTGTAGCGACAGGACGCTGTTGAGCACCACCCAGGACACGCCGATGCTGCTCAGCGCCCCGCCGTTGGAGCAGACGCCGCCCGGCCCTGGCGCCGCCGAAGGTGCTGTTCACGACGTAGACCGGCAGGTCGTGGTACTGGCTGAGCACCCGGATCGCGGCGCCGCCCAGGTCCGGGCCGGTCGGTCGCAGCGGTTGCGGACGAACCGCGAGTTGACCACCTTGAACCGGCCGCCGCGGACGAAGATCGCGCCGCCGCCGCCGCCCTCGGTCAGGTCGCCGGTGGAGTTGCCGTCGGCGAAGGTCAGGTTCTGCACGGTCAGCTGCGGGTGGTCCTGGTCCTGGCAGTGCGAGGTGGTCCAGCCCTGGGCCTGGTCGCAGGTGTTCATGTAGAGGATGCGGCGCTGCCCGCCGCCGCTGAGGGTGACCTTGCCGCCGCCGTCGAGCACGATCCTCGGCCCGTTGGCGTTGCGCACCTTGGCGGTGGCGGTCATCGTGATGGTCACCGGGGCCGGCCCGCAGTCGAAGGTGATGATGCCGCCGGCCGCGACCGCCGTGACCACCGCCGCCGAGGTGCAGCTCGCCGGGGTGCCGGTGCCGACCACCCGGTCCGGGTGGGAGGTGTCCACGGCGCGGGCCTCGGCCGGGACGGCGGCGTGCCCTTCGGGTTGCCGTAGTGTGCCCGTGCGGCCGGCGGGGGAGCGGGCGTGGCACCGGTCGTTCGCGGCGTGACGCCCGCGCCCAGCGAGCCGCTCGGCGTCGCCGAGGCACCGGAGGATCCGGGCCGGGTCGGCGTTTCCGAGGGACCGCAGGCGGCGGCGACCAGGAGCACGACGACCACGGCGATCAGAGCTGCGCTGGCGGCGGTTCGGGGGGCGGCGGGCACCCGTCGATGCTACGAGCCAGCGGCGAGCCCCGCCGCGGCGAGCGGCCCTCTCGTCCGGTGTGACCATTTCCAGCACGCCGACTCAGAACCGACTTGACCTGCCGCTACGTTGTGGCTCGTGACCTTCGCGGTACTCGGGTTGATCGGCGTGGCGGCCCTGGC
Source organism: uncultured Actinomycetota bacterium (assembly GCA_963803345.1). Taxonomy (GTDB): domain Bacteria; phylum Actinomycetota; class Actinomycetes; order Mycobacteriales; family Micromonosporaceae; genus CAWDLX01. Next base: position 812,538 of record CAWDLX010000009.1, on the reverse strand, counting down.
CGGTCCGCTGCTGGCGCTACCACCGCGCTGGCATGTGCCCATGCTCGTCGGTGAGTTGGCGGCCGGTATCGCGCTGGGACCGACCGGAGTCGGGCTGCTGCACCCCGGTGATCCGATGTTCGCCTTTCTCGCCCAGGTGGGGTTTGCCCTGGTCATGTTCGTGGCCGGGGCGAGGGTACCGGTACGCGACCCGCGGCTGCGGCCGGCCCTGCGGACCGGAGCGGCGCGCGCGGCAGCCGTCGGACTGCTCGCCGTGCCCGCCGGCATCGGTGTCGCCGGGCTGTTCCACACCGGTCATGCCGGGCTCTACGCCGTCCTGCTGGCCTCCTCGTCCGCCGCGCTGATCGTGCCGGTGATGGAGGGGGAGCACCTGACCGGGCCGGCCGCCCTCGAGCTGCTGCCTCAGGTCGCCATCGCCGACACAGCCTGCGTCCTCGCGTTGCCACTGGTCATCGACCCGGCCCACGCGGTGCGGGCGGCCCTGGGCGCACTCGCGGTGCTGGCCGCCTGCGCCGTGCTCTTCGTGATCCTTCGACATCTGGAGAAGACCGGCCGTCGCAAGCGACTGCACCACCTCTCGGAGCATCGAAAGTTCGCCCTCGAACTGCGGGTCAACCTGATCCTGCTGTTCGGCCTGGCGGCGCTGGCCACCACCACGCACACCTCGGTGCTGCTGGCCGGATTCGGCTTCGGCCTGGTGGTGGCGTCGATCGGCGCGCCGCGGCGGCTGGCCCGCCAGCTCTTCGCGTTGACCGAGGGGTTCCTGGAGCCGGTCTTCTTCGTGTGGCTGGGCGCCACGCTCGACCTGCGCGACCTCGGCCGCCACCCCTCCTTCATCGTGCTCGGGCTCGTCCTGGGCGGCGTCGCCGGACTCGTGCACGCCGCGATGCGGGTGACCGGCCAGCCGTGGCCGTTCGCGGTCCTGGCCGCCTCGCAGATGGGCGTACCCGTGGCGGCGGCGACCGTCGGCACGCAATTGGGCGTCCTGGCGCCGGGGGAATCGGCTGCCCTCATCCTCGGCGCCCTGACGACAGTGGTCTGCATGATCATCGCCGCCGGGATCGCTGCCCGCTCTGCATCAGCACCCACTGAGCCGCATTACGATGCATGACGCAGAGTGTTCAGAGCGGTGCTCTGAGTAGTCGCTGTTCATCGACAAACCCCACCGCGGATTCACTCGCCGTAGTCGTCCAATCACGGGTTGTTAGTGGCGGCAATCGGCCCGTGACGGTGACCGCAGTCACTTCCTGCCCCCGACGTGAGCGCGATTCGGGGAGTCTGCGCTGGTCAGGGTAGTGGTCGGGGCCACATACGGAAATGTCGGGCATGCCGGGCATAGTTGGACCCTCCGTGCCGCTGGTGCACGCCGCTGGCGCACCGCCCGCTCACCCGAGCCGGTGTCCCCGACCGAAAGAGCATTCACTGTGAAGAGCATCTTCAGCCGTTGGCTCCCGGCAATCGCCCTGACTCCGACCCGCAAGGCCGTGTTGGGCGTCGCCGGTAGTCGCACTGGCCGGTGCTGCCCTCACCGGTACCGCCGCTGGCGTGAGCTCGGATCACGCCCCGACGGCCAACGCCACGACGGTCGCCGCCAGCTCGGCCGGCATCATCGGTGGTGACAACCCGGCGGCCAAGATCGCCCAGATGCCCACCGAGCCGTCCACCGCCGCCGCGCCGGCCGCCCCGAAGGCCGCCGCCACAATCGCGCCGGCCGCTCCGTCTGCCGCGGCCGCTCCGGCCAAGGCCGCCGCCGCGCCGGTCGCCCCGGCCCCGGTCGCCCCGGCTACGCCGAAGGAGAAGGCACTGAACTTCGCCTACGAGCGCCAGCCGAACTTCTACTACTGCGGTCCGGCCGCCACCCGGATGGCCCTGTCCGCGGCGGGTCAGCTGAACAGCTTCGACGCGCTGGCCAAGCAGCTCGGCACGACGGAGAACGGCACGAACTCGGCCATCGACATCGCCCGGGTACTCAACGCCCACCTCGGCAACGGCATCTACCAGGCCGTGCGATTCCGGGCCAGTCGGCCAACCCGGCTGAGATCGACCAGATGCGCGTCAACGTCGTGCACGCCATCACCAACGGGCACGCCGTGGTCGTCAACGTCATCGGTACCGCGACCGACCTCACCGGTGCGGACAAGGACTACTCCGGTGGCCACTACCTGACCGTCGTCGGGTATGGCGAGAACGGCACGACCGTGAAGATCGGCGACTCGGCCGACCCGAACGGCTCCGGCTCCTACTGGATGTCGACCGTGAACCTGGCCAACTGGGCCGCTTCCCGCGGCTACGCCGCCTGAGTCCGGCTCCGAGCCTCCCCTCGGTGCACGAAGCCCCCTGCCGCTGACGCGGTGGGGGGCTTCGTCATGCCAGGACGGTCAGAGCGGGAGCCAGTCGAGGACCTCGCGGATCCGGATGTCCCAGTAGGACCAGTCGTGGTCCCCCAGGTCCGATGTGGACAGTCGGGGACACGCCGCGGGACCGGCAGGCTTCCACGAAGCGTTCGCTCTCGGGGTACAGCGCGTCCTCGGTGCCACACGCGATGAACAGCGCCGGGAGGCTCGCCGGGTCGGCCCGCTCCAACAGCGCGAACAGGTCATCGTCGGAGCCGGCCATCGGGCCATCGCCGAAGACCTGCTCGAAGAGTCCAGGCAGAGCACTGCGCCATTCATGGTTGGACTGGCGGGCTTCGATGTCCAGGGCGCCAGAGAGGCTGGCGGCCGCGGCGAAGCGCCCCGGGTCACGTAGCGCCCACCGCAGCGCGCCGTATCCGCCCATCGACAGGCCGGCCACGAACGTGTCCGCCCGTCGGGGCGAGCCGGAAGAAGCCGGCTACGACCGACGGCAGTTCCTCGCTGAGGAAGGTCCAGTACCGGTTGCCCCGCGCCTCGTCGGTATAGAAGCTTCGGTGCACCTGCGGCATCACCACGGCCAGCCCGAGCGGCCCGACGTAACGCTCGATCGCGGTCTGCCGGACCCAGGCGGTGTCGTCGTCGCTCAATCCATGCAGGAGATACAGGACTGGTGGGTCGCCGGCCCGCGCCGCCCCGGCCAGTCCGATCTTCGTACGGGTCGCCTGGGGCAGCAGAACCGTCATCGACGTGTCGAGCCCGAGGGTGTCGGAGAAGAAGTCACAGCGCAGATGAGCCATGCGGTTCCCCCTGGTTCTACTAGATCATACCGGTACGCGAAGTTCAAGACTTGATCTTGTCGCCCGGGTTGTCCAGACTCGCCCCGTGATCTGGGATCCCTTCGGCACGCTGAGCCGGACGCTGTGGATAGGTGGGGCGCAGTGGGCCGGCAAGTCCACAGTGGCCAACATCCTCGCCCGCCGGCACGGACTGACGGCCTACCACCACGACTACCACAATGGCCGGTCGCATATGGACCGATGGCTCGCCCGAGCGGCTCGATCCGGCGAGCCCGCGGTCGACCCCGACCCGGAGGACATCTGGGTCCGACACACACCAACGCAGATGGCGGCGACCCAGCTGGCCGGCTTCCCCACGGCATTTGAGTGGATCCTCGACGACCTGAGGGCTCTGGTCTCCGGCCGGCCGGTGGTGGCCGAGGGCTGGGGACTACGACCGGAGCTGGTGGCATCCATTGTGGACTCTCCAGCCCGGATGGTGGTGATGGTGCCGACCGAGGAGTTCCGCCTGTACCAGGCACGCACCCTGGACCGGGCCCGAGCCGTATCCGCCGCGTCAGCGACCCTGGGCTCGCTGCGCGGCAGCGCCTCGAACGCGACCGGCTGATCGCGACCGACTCGATCGAGCAGGCCCGTCGGCACCGGATACCGGTCATCGAGGTGGACGGTACGACGCCTGCCGAATGGGTGGCTGACCTGGTCACTGAGCATTTCTCCGCCTACCTGACGTAACGGGAGGCGGGCCCCCGACGCCCGGTGGTGCGATCGCTACTGGCTCAGGTCCTTGAGCATGCGCGACAGGGTGTCGGCTGTCCGGCCGGGCGGGTCGGCCTCCACGCACAGGCGCTCCATCGCCTCGGCGTACTGGTCGAGGTCCTCGCGCTTGTCCAGGTAGAGCGCGCTGGTCAGCTGCTCGACGTAGACGATGTCGGGCAGGTCGCCCTCGGGGAAGCGCAGGATCGTGAACGAGCCGCCGGCGCCCGGCGTGCCCGCCGACCTCGAACGGAAGGATCTGCAGTCGAACGTTGGGCATCTCGGTCGCGTCGATGAGCGCCTGCATCTGGGCCCGCAGCACCGGGTACCCGCCGATCGGCCGGCGCAGCGCGGCCTCGTCGATGACCGCCCACACCTGCGGCGGGTCCGGCGGCTGAGCGCCTGCTGGCGCTGGATACGCAGGTCGACCCGGCGTCGACCTCCTGGCCGGTGGCCCGGCCGTGGCCGAGCATGACCACGGCCCGGGCGTACTCCTGGGTCTGCAGCAGGCCGGGGATGAACTGCACCTCGTACGTGCGGATGAGGTTCGCCGCCGCCTCGAGGCCCAGGTAGAACTGGAACCAGCCGGCCAGCACGTCGCCGAACCGGTGCCACCAGCCGCGAGTGTTCGCGTCGCGGGCCAGCGCGAGCAGCCGGTCCCGCTCCTCGCTATCGCTGACGCCGTACAGGGTCAGCAGGTCGGCGACGTCGCGCTCCTTGAAGCTGACCCTGCCGAGCTCCATCCGGCTGATCTTCGAGTCGGACGAGCGGATCTCCCAGCCGGCATCCTCGCGGGTGACGCCCTGCGCCTCCCGCAGCCGCCGGAGATGGGCGCCGAGCAACATACGGAGGACGGTGGGCCCACCGCCCGGCCCGCTGTCCGGGCCAGTCGTCGTCACAGGTTGACCCTCCGATGTTTCGAACCCGCGCCGAACCTGAGCCCCCGCGTCTGCGGTCAAGCATGCCACTACTTGAGACCGAATAGCAGTACGCCGAACGGCTCAGGCCGGCCGTGGCGCCGGCGGGGAGCCAGCGATCGGATTAGGTCAGGCGATCAAGTTGTCGAAGTCACCATCGGCGGTGCCGAGGATGAATGCCTCGATCTCACCTCGTGTGTAGATGAGTGCTGGGCCCTGCGGGTCCCGGGAGTTGCGGATGGCGAAGGCGCCGTCGGGCAACTCTGGCGAGCTCGACGCAGTTGCCGTTGGGGTTGCTGCGGCGGCTTTTCTGCCAGGTGACGGCGGGTAGATCTGCCGCCGAGGGTGCGTGGAACGGCATTTGTGCTCCCTATTGGTGTCGGCTGCGCGCGGGTCGGCGTACGCGCTTCGCTCTCGTCGTCGCGCTCGGCTCTCGTCGTATGCGCTTCGCTCTCGTCGTATGCGCTTCGCGCTCGTGCACGTGCATCAACTCTTGCATTCGCAGCGTAGCAGGAGCATGATGTGCAAACGTGTGCGTTCCGTGGCTCACGCATGATCGGAACGTACACACCGCCGATTTCCCGGTGGCGTGCCGAGGTGTGCTCCGCGCTATCGGGCGACCGGGCGGGCGCACGGTGTCGTGCCCAGCGGGGCCGCACACCCGTGCGTCCGCCCGTGTGTCCTCGCCGACTTCCGACGGAGCGAGCACCGATGCTGACAATCACCGTTGAGGACTACCGGCCGTCGCCCGCACTCGACGAGGAACTGGCCACGCTCGGCTACCCGCCATCGTCGGCTGGCCGGATCAGGCCCCGGTCGACGCATCGCTGGCCCGGGCCATGCTCCGCCCGGCCGGCATGACCGCCACCACGCTGGCCCTGCACCGCGACGCAGAGGGCGGCTCCTGGCCGGGGCGGCTGTCCGGTGGCCGGCCACCCTGGACGCCGCCGGCCGGCTCTGGGGCCCGATCGTGCACCCCGGCCGCCCGGCGGCACGGGCTGGGCCGCAGCCTCATCCGGACGTGACCGACTTCTGGCCGCCCACCCCGGGTGCTCGTCAGCACCACCGATATCCCAGAGTCCCGCCAGCACGGGTGGGCCCTGTTCGTCGAGGCGGGCTGGGACAAGCCGGCGAGCCTCCGAGCTATACCAGCGCCCCATCGATCCGTTCGAAACCCGCGACCAGCGCGGCGTTGTTGCGGTCCGCGCAGCGGTCGCGGGCGAGTACCTGGCCCCGGCCCTGGCCGACCTGTTCGCGGCCGCCCACCCCGACCTCGGCCCGACCTCGGCCCGCGACACGTTCGCTCGGTGGAGCGGCGACTCCAGGTACACACCGGACGGCCTGCTGCTGGCCGAGACCGACGGGCAGCTGATCGGCGCGGCGATCCTCTACCCGTCGCGCTGGAACGTCCGGACGAACCGGCCGAGGCTCTGCTCGATGACCTGTTCGTGTCGCATGCCCTGGACGAGGAAACGGCCGCGGTCGTACGCCGAGGCCTGGTCCAGGCCGCGTTGCGGGCGGGCCGCGCCGGCGGAATGACCGTCGCACGGTCGGTTGTGGACAGTCCCGAGATCGCCGCCGCCCTCGCCTCCGCCGGGTTCACCGTGGTCGACCGGGTGCGCCGGTACACATACTCCGGATCACGCTAGACCGGTAGGGTGGTCCGCGAATCCGGTGGCAGGATGGCGCGGTGCCCTATGACGTACGGCGCTTGACGCCTGACGACCAGCCGGCCGCGTGGGATCTGGCGGCGCTCGCCTTCGGCTACGCCGACCGGACCCGACCCGACAGCTGGACCTCGGACACTCCGGGCCGGCATACGTGGGGTGTATTCGACGATGGTGTCCTGGTGGCCAAGGCGGTCGATCGCGAGCAGGGCCACTGGTTCGGCGGGCGAAGCGTGCCGGCCTGCGGCGTCGCCGGGGTGGCCGTCGCCACCGAGCGGCGGGGCGAGGGCCTGGCCCGTATCGTGCTGACCCGCCTGCTGGCCGGCGCGCGGGAGCGGGGCGCCGTGGTCAGCACGCTCTTCCCGACCACCCCGGTGCCGTACCGCCAGCTCGGCTGGGAGGAGTGCGGGGCTATCGAGTGGACGGGGGTGCCGACCGCGACGCTGGCCGCTATCCGGATGCCGCCCGGGATCCGCCTGCGGTCCGCCAACGCCGAGGACGAGCCCGCGCTGCAGGCCCTCTACCGTGACCTGGGCCAGACCGGCACCGCGATGCTCGACCGCTGCGGGCCGGCCTGGGCGCGCGGTGTGCCTGAGTACCTGGACTACGACGGCGTGAGCGTGGTCGAGGATGCCGAGGGCCGGCTGCTCGGCTACGCGAGCTGGGACCGTGAGCCCGGCTACCGCGAGACCGGGATGGTCACGGTCGACGACTTCGTCGTGACCAGTCCGGTCGCCGCCCAGGCCCTGCTGTCCATGCTGGGCGGCTGGGCGGCGGTGCGCCCCGACGATACGGATGAAGGTGTCCACTGTGGACCCGGCTGTACTGGCCACCGCGAGCTGGCACGCGCCGGTGGTCGATCGTCGGCCGTGGATGCTGCGCCTGGTCGATGCGGCCGGAGCGGTGGCCGCCCGCGGTTGGCCGCCATATCTGAGCGGTGCCGTCAACCTCGACCTGGTCGACGACGAGTGCCCGTGGAACGCTGGCCCGCACCGGCTGGTCCTCGAGGCCGGGCAGGGACGGCTGGAGCGGGGCGGTCCGGGCGGCCTCCGGCTGACCCCGCGTGGCCTGGCCCTGTGGTACGCCGGGGGGCCAGCCCGGATCTGCTGCGACGGGCCGGGCTGCTCGCCGGGGCCGACGCCGACGGCGAGGCTCTGCTCCAGGTGGCCACGGCCGGTCCGCTGCCGCAACTGCTCGACTACTTCTGATGGCCGCCGAGTCCCCGGTAGCCCGCGCGGCTGGCGGTCATGACTGGTCGGAAGAGTAATCGGGCATAGGTCAGACGTTTCAATTTCCCATATGGACGGTTTTGCTCACTAACTACCTGTAGCTTTTCTCGTGCGCCCCTCGCATCTCACCAGTCACAGCACGAACAGGGACCGGAAGGCATGCGGGGCATGGGCAAGGCGTCGGGTGCGCCCGGGTTCATCGGCGGTGTGGGCGTCATCGGCGGATCTGGAGCCGTCGTGACCGGGACCGGTCTGCGGCATAGGCGACCGCTTCGCCTGACGTATCCCGGCCGCGCCGGTCTGTTCCGGCTGGTCGCGCGGACGGCGGGACTGACCTGATGCCGGTCCGCGTGTCCTGTGTGGTCTGTGGCTCGGCCGGTCCGGTCGCCGCCGAGATCCCGGCGCGGCTGCTGCGCTGTCCTGAGTGCGGTCTGCACTGGACGCTCGGCGACGGGACAGAGAGTGAGGCCGAGCAGCCGTACGACGACAGGTGCGGTCGCGGAGAAGGCCATGCCGACTCCTTCGAGCCGACCGCCCGCCGGTTCGAATCGCAGCGCCGGCTGCGGTGGTTGCTCGAGACCGAGCGCCCCACCTCGCTGGTAGAGGCCGGCTGCGCGGGCGGGTTCTTCCTCGAGGCGGCCCGGGCCTGCGACATCGAGGCCGAAGGGGTGGACGTGTCACCGACGGCGGCCGCCTATGCCCGGGCCACACTGGGTGTAGCCGTACGGGAGGGCCGGTTCGAACACGCCCAGTTCGCCGTCCCCGTCGGCGCCGTCTGCGCCTTCCACGTGCTGGAGCACGTGGACGATCCCCATGAGTTCCTGGCCGCGGCCCGGCGGGCACTGGCGCCGGGTGGCCTGCTCGTCCTCGAGGTACCCAACATCGCCTCGGCCGCGGCCCGCCGGCTCGGAGTGTCCTGGCCCTACATTCAGCCCCGCTACCACCGGTGGCACTTCACCCCGTGGTCGCTCGGGCATCTCGTACGCCAGCACGGCTTCGATCCGGTCAGCCAGGACACGGTGTTCTCCCGCTTCTACCGGCGCCCGCGGCCGCGCTGGACGCACGCCCGGTCCCTGCTGGTGGCCGACTGGGTGGCCAGTGGCAGCCCACGCGTCGTGCACCCCGAACTGGGCGACGCCATCCGTTTGATCGCCCGGGCCGACCGCAGGAGTGTGGCATGACCCGACCGGGACCGTCGGCGCTGCTGACCAGCCTGAATCGGAGACAACACGATGACCGGAACGCTGAGGTCGCTCAACTGTCCGAACTGGACACCGATCGTGCCCGACGACTGTATCTCGATCTGCTCAAGCAGACGCTGACCCGGTACGCATTCGGGGAGAGCTGGCAACCATATGTGGTCGGCCGGCGGGGCCTGCTGGGAGCGGCCGTACGGTGCGGTCGGAGGTTGTTGCACCGGCACGGGCTGGACCTGGTGAGGCGGTTCACCTACAGCGCCGACGCCCGGGCCGAGGGCCGGGACTGGCCGCCTGACGCCGAAACCAAGATCGGCCTTCGTCGGCTGGACAACCTCGAGGCATGCGTCCACGAGGTGCTCACCGACCGGGTTCCGGGCGACCTCATCGAGACCGGAGTGTGGCGCGGCGGGGCCTGCATCTTCATGCGGGCCATGCTCTCGGCCTATGCCGACCCGAGCCGTTCGGTGTGGGTCGCCGACTCGTTCCAAGGTCCGCCGAGGCCAGGTAGCCACCGCGCCGACCATGCCGACGATGCACTGTGGACGGTGCGGTACCTGGCCGCACCGATGGAGCAGGTGAAGGGGAACTTCGCGCGATACGGGATGCTCGACGACCGGGTACGGTTCCTGCCCGGCTGGTTCGCCGACACGTTGCCGACCGCGCCGGTCGAGCAGATCGCCGTGATGCGCCTCGACGGTGACAGGTACGACTCGACCATGGTCGCGCTGCGGTGCCTGTACCCGAAGTTGTCGGTCGGTGGGTACGTGATCGTCGACGGCTATCAGGCTACGCGTGGCTGCCAACGGGCGGTCGACGACTTCCGGGCCGAACACGGGATCGCCGACGAGCTGCGACCGGTGGACTGGAGCTGCCGGTTCTGGCGCCGGTCCTGGTGAGCGGCGCGTCGCGGTGGTGGTCGGCCGGGCGGCATTGACGGTCGCCGACCGGGTACCCCTCCGACGCTTGTCCACTGTGGATCCGGAGCTGATCGCCGTGCCGCCCGTCGATTCTTCGGGTGGCCGGGCCGGCGCGACTGACCTGCCCGAACGTGCGCGGGCCGGTGTAGCCTGACGGGTGTTCGAACAGCGGCTGGGGCGAGAGGCGGCAAGGTGCGGCTACTGTTGATCGGCCCCCCGGGCTCGGGGAAGGGTACTCAGGCAAACCGCATCGGCGACCACTTCGGTATCACCCACATATCGAGCGGTGAGCTGCTCCGCCAGCATGTCGAGCAGGGCACGGCGATCGGGCGCTCGGTCGAGCATTATCTGGCCAACGGCGACCTCGTCCCCGACGGCATCGTGATGGACATCCTCCGCAGGCCGGTGGAGATCGCCAGCCGCCAGGGCGGATTCGTGCTGGACGGCTTTCCACGCACGGTTGCCCAGGCCGAGGCGGCGTACCTGGTCGCCCGGGAGATCGACGCCTGGGTCCAGGTGGCTCTGCACCTCGAGGTTTCCCGAGAGGCGCTGCTGACCCGTACCCTGGCCCGTGCCCGTGAGTCCGGCCGCAGCGACGACCGCCTGGCGGTGGTGAACCATCGGCTGGAGATCTTCGACGAGCTCACCATCCCGCTGTTGGACTACTACGCCACCCGGGAGGTACTTCTCACCGTTGACGGCGACCAACCGGTCGACACGGTCACGGCGACGGCCATCGCCGAGCTGACCCGGGTTCGACCGAGCCTGCGCTGACAGAATGCGGTGATCTTCCTCCCACCGTCGATGGTCTAGCCTCAGCATCATGTCGACGTCCATGCCGGCCATGAACGATTCGGACGTGGCCGACATCCAGCGGTTGCCGATGTCCGACGGGTGCGTCGAGGTGGCTCTGTGTACGCACATGCTCTACCACGTGCCCACCGATGCGCCGCGCATTTCGTCACGACCCCTGAGTTCATCGTGACCAGCTCCGCCCTCGGCTTCATCTGCCGTTAGCCGGACCACTCCCGTCCGGCCCCGACCCTGTTCGACCATTTCAGCGGATCCGGGTGCTCCACTGGGTATCGGCCGGGATTGTCAGGGTGAACCGGTTGGGTGGCATGTACCCGAGCAGGCCGAGCCGGACCAGGCGGTGAAGCAGGTTGTCCAGACCGGTGGGATGCACGTGGGCCACCCGCACCAGGCTGGCTATCGCCCCGGCGTCGAGATCCACGGCAACGTCGTGAGGCGGGCGCAGCCGTTCGGCCAGACACTGGGCCACCGCGTGCACGTGCCCGCTCGTCCACAGCAGACGGACGCAGGCCAGCCAGACCATGGCGTACCCGTCGGCGTCCGCGACCGGGTCGACCGTCACCGTCGTGGCCGCGCCGATCAACTCGAGCGCAGCCACATCCAGGTGACCAGGACCGGCGCCGGGCTGCCGCCGGGCCAGCACCGCGCAGCGCCAGCCGCGTTCGGTGCGGTTCTCGAGAGCCACCACACTGTCCACACGGGACAGATGGAAGACTCCGCCCGGCTGGGTCGGGGGGTGCCCACACAGCCGGGTCAGATCAACCCGCACCGTCACCGCTCCCGGCCCGCCAGTTCGCCGGCCGGGCCGGTGCTGGCGATGGCCCCGTCCGGACCGCCCACCACGGCCATGGCGACCACGTCCTCAACCGCCTCGGGTCATCGTGGTGCCGAGGTAGCCACGACGACGCTCGCCTTGTCCCGGAGCGTGTCCCGCCGGTCACCGCAGCCCGCGCCCGTACCCCCCTGTGCCGCCGGTGGTGACATGGCCCAACGGTCCTGGGCCGGTGCCGGTAGCAGGGCGGCAACATAGCTCCGACCTCCCGTTCGAACTGCTTCGTATTGATTGGAAGTGCCGGCGGATGGTACAAGTCGCTGACGTTGTCCGGGACCGATTGAGGAACGGTGATAACGAGATGTAGTCGATGTCGGACGTGGCTGGGAATTCGATATTGTCATCCCGATCGAGATCGAGATAGTCCTGGCGTGCGGCCAGCGTGGGCCGCGACGCGGGCTCTGGTCGCCGACGCGGTCACGGGGTGCGCATGACGCAGTTCAGCGCCCCCGTCGCCGTGTGCGAAGGGGTCACCGCTCGCCCCGGTCCGTGGCCCGTACCCGGGTCAGCGGTTGTGTCGTGATTGGACAGTCGGGCGCCCGGCAGTCGCGGCGGCGCGCGTGGAGTTCGAAGTCTCGCAGGCTGATCACGACCACCGAGTGCACCACCCGGACCGGACCGCGCCGGAAGTAGTCCGCGTCAGCCTTCGCGAAGCGGACGGCAGCGCGCTCATAGATACGGAACCCGACGTACTCATGAGTTCCGAAGCCTGGATAGTCACAGCGCACCGCATATCCGGCCCGCCAGGTGTCCAGCCGAGGTTTGCGCCAGAACCACACCACACATCCCCATCCGTGATGACCAATCACCGGCCGAACGACCGGTGCCGACAACGTCCAACCGGGCGAGGAGGTCAGTTCAGCGCACAAACGCGCACACGATATTCGGGCACTTTGAGGTTACGGCCGACCGGCTGGTTCTTCCGTCGGCGTTGCGTTGATCAGAGGCGTTGACAGTCGTGCTCAGAGCCGATATGAGCGCGAAGAGCGTGAATGGCCGCATCCCTGTGTGCCGGTACCGTCGGGTGGGTACGGTCAATCTCGGCCGTAGGCCTTCGGGTCAGTGGCCGGCCCCCGTAGGGGCGTTACGTCGACCTGATGCGCCCGAGTCGGGGCGGTGAGGCCGCACGGACGCCCGGTCGCCGGGAGGGACGGTCTGGCGCACGACGGACGCACGTCAGCCGACAGAGAGGGCGCCGGCAGGCGGGGGTGACGTCGATCGCGGCCCGGGTGGATCAGGGCCCCACGGCCTGTCGGGGCGGTGAGCGTCGATTGTGGACGATCTAGTAGGCGAACACCCGGTCGGGGTCGTAGATACGTCGGACTTCGCCGAGGCGGGCGAGGACTTCGGGCGGCCACCCGGTGGCGACGCGGCTCGCGGTTACCGGAGCGCCCTGGAAGTTGATGGCGGTCTCGGCGGCCCGCCACGGCGCGACCGTCCTGTCCAGTCGGGCGGCCGCTTCGGGCAGCACGACAGGGAAAGTCTCTGGAATCAGCCCGAGAAGACCAAGTGAGCCCACGGTTGCCCGCCCACCGGCGGCTGACCCCTCTGGTACGTCGACGTGCGTGGCGGCCCCGAGGTGCCGCAATTCGGCCGACGCGAAAGGCGACTCCCGGCTGGGGCCGAGCTCGGCCAGTATCTCGGTGGCCAGGCCGCCGTCGACGCGCGCCAGACCCACGCCGTGCACCCAGGACGGGGCGGGTTGCGTCGGGTCGTTGTGGACGCGTCCGATCTCGCTGGCCGGCAGTTCACCGAGTTCGTCGAGGTAGGCGGGGGCCAGCGCGCGCAGGGGAGCGGCCAGCCGTTCACCCTCGTCGATGGCACCGGGGAAGGCGAAGCGAAGGTGCAGCAGCGTGCGCCCACGCAACGGCTCCGGGACGAGGTCGAGCTGGGGATAGCGCATCAGCAACATGCTCGTGGTAACCCGCGGGTCGGCGGTGGCCGTCCAGTCGAGCCAGCCCCGCAGGGCGGCATCCACGGCATCCTCGGCGAAGGCGATCGAGCCACCGTACACAGTGGCCAGTTCGACCAGACGGATCCGCACTTCGGTCACGATGCCCAGCCCGAACTTGCCGCCGCGCAGAGCCCAGAACAGGTCTGCATGTCGTTCGGCATCGACCTCGAGCACGTCGCCCGTGCCCGTCACCACGGTGGCTCCGACCATGTAGTCGGAGCTGAACCCGTGACTGCGGGCCAGCGGTCCAAGACCGCCGCCCAGCAGGTAGCCGACCACGCTGACACCGGTTGACGAGCCGGTCACCGGGGCGAGTCCGAACTTCGCGGCCGCGGCGATCACCGGTGCCCATGTCACGCCGGCGCCGATGGTCGCGATGCGCGATCCCGCGTCGAACGTCCACGGTGTCCAGACGCCGGGTGGTGATCAGCACACCGGAGCTGACCGACGACATCGTGTGTCCCACCGCCTGCACGAACAACCGCAGCCCGTGGTCGCGACAGAAGCGGACCACCTTCACCACGTCATCGGTGCAGGACACGCCGGCCACCAGCTCGGGCGTATGCCGGACCGCGAGGTTGTGGGCGGCGGCCTCGGTGGCGTACTCGGCGTCAGCCGGCGTGTAGATGGGGCCGTCGATGAGTAGGTCTTCGCTCATGCCTCCGACCCTAGCTGGCGGCTCTGACAAGTTCAGGAGGATGCGCGTTCGCGCAGGTAGCGCTGCTCGGGGAGGCTCAGGGTACGGCGGGCGGCGAGTTCGTACTCGGCTCGCGCGCCGGCCCGGTCGCCGGTCAGCTCGAGCAGGTGGGCCCGGACGGCGTGGACGCGGTGGTGGCCCGCCAGGGCCGGCTCGGTGGCCGCCGCTGCGAGCGCGGCGAGACCCGCCTCGGGACCCTCCACCATGGACAGTGCGACAGTCCGCCCGAGCGTGACCATGGGTCCCGGGGCGACCCGGTCGAGTAGCTGGTAGAGGATCAGAATCTGCGGCCAGTCGGTATCGGCCGCGGTGGCCGCCCCATCGTGGACCGCGGCGATCGCGGCCTGCAACTGGAATGGTCCGATCTCGGCGGTCGCGAGTGAGCCTTCGACGAGCGCCACCCCTTCGGCGATGGCGGCGGCGTCCCATCGGCGGCGGTCCTGCTCAGCCAGCGGTATCAGCGCGCCGTCCGGTCGGGTGCGGGCCGGACGGCGGGCATCGGTGAGCAGCATCAGCGCGAGCAGGCCGCTCACCTCGCCGTCGTCAGGGAGCTGGCCATGCAGTTGCCGGGTCAGTCGGATCGCTTCGGAGGTGAGGTCGACCCGGTGCAGGCAGGCGCCGGAACTGGCGGTGTAGCCCTCGTTGAAGATCAGATAGAGGACCTGACGGACAGCGGCCAGCCGGCCGGCCCGCTCGCCGGGGGGCGGCTGGGAGAACCGTGCCCCGCTGGCCCGGATCCGTTGCTTGGCCCGACCGATCCGCTGCCCGACGGTGGCCTCGGGGACGAGCAGCGCCCGGGCGATCTCGGCGGTGGTCAGCCCGCCCACCGCCCGCAGTGTGAGCGCCACCTGTGACACCTTCGTCAGCGCCGGATGGCAGCACAGCAGCAGCAGCGTGAGGGTGTCGTCGGCGGACGGCGCGGGCGGGGTGCTGGCCGGTTCGAGCCGGGCGGCGGTCGACTCTCGTCGGCGGCGGGCGGTGTCACCGCGCCACAGCTCGGTCCACCGCCGCGACGCGACCGTGACCAGCCATCCGGTCGGGTTGGCCGGGACACCCTCGACCGGCCACTGCCGCGTGGCCGCCATGAGGGCCTCCTGCACCGCGTCCTCACACTGGTCGAACGAATCGAACCGGCGTACCAGCAGGGCCAGTACCCGTGGGGCGAGCTCGCGCAACAGGGTGTCCGTGCTCACATGTCCACACTGAGGTGGTCGAGGACCGGGCGCACCTCGATATCCATGTGCGCCGCCTCGGGGATGCGCGCGGCGTAGCCCACGGCGGTGTCGACGCTGTCGCAGTCGATCAAATAGAACCCGGCCAGGTACTCCTTCACCTCGGCGAAGGGGCCGTCGCTGGCGATCACCTCGTCGCCGTGCACCCGTACCCGTTTGGCCAGCGACGGGTCAGCCAGCGCCTCGGAGACGATCATCTCGCCGGAGGCCACCAGGTCCTCGGTCAATGACGTGTACGCCTCCAGCCCGGCGGCCCGCTGGTCGGGCGGCATGCTCTCCCAGATCTCGCGGCCCTTCGGGTTGTGCTGGATCAGGATGACGAACTTCATGGCTCCTCCTCGGTCCGGGTATCTGCCAGCATGTCGAAGCCGGCGGCGCGGCTTCTACATACCGTGAGAGGCGTCCGGACGGGCGCCCGGATTCGAGGAGTAGTCATGACGCGCACGTTGATGACGGGGATCGTGTTCGGAGAGTCACCACGGTGGTACGACGGGCGGCTGTGGTTCGCCGACTGGGGCCGCCAGGAGATCATCGCAGTGGATCTCGATGGCCGCAGCGAGGTGATGCTGCGCGCCCCGGGCGACGGGACCTTCGGCCCGGCATGCATCGACTGGCTCCCGGACGGTCGGCTACTGCTGTTGTCTGGATCAACCCGGCGGGTGGTACGGCAGGAGCCGGACGGCAGTGTCGTCACCCACGCCGACCTGACCGACGTGTTCCACGACGAGCACTGGAACGAGATCGCGGTGGACAGCCGGGGCAACGCTTACCTCAACAACATCGGCTTCACATTCCCGGGCGGCGAGTTCCAGCCGGGCATCGTCGCCCTGGCCACCCCAGACGGGCGGGCCAGGATCGTGGGTGAAGGTTTCGGGTTCCCGAACGGGATGATCGTTACGCCTGACGATTCGACACTGATCGTCGCGGAGTCATACGGGCACGTCCTGACCGCGTTCGACATCGACGCCGACGGCGATCTCGCCAACCGGCGGACGTGGGCCGACCTGGGCGAGAAGGCAGCCCCGGACGGCATCTGCATCGACGCCGAAGGGGCGGTCTGGTACGCCGACGTGCCCAACCAGCACTGCGTCCGGGTGCGCGAGGGTGGCGAGGTCCTGGAGACGGTCCAGCTCGATCTGGGCTGCTTCTCGTGCGCGCTCGGCGGTCCGGACGGCCGGACACTGTTCATCGTGGCCGCCGACTGGTCCGACCCGGCCGCCATGTTCACCGGCCCGCCGACCGGACGCGTCGTCACCGTCGACGTACCCGTGCCCGGGGTCTGACCCGACGACGCGGGCGCACGGCGCCTTATCCTCGGCGCCCGGGTTGGGCGGCGCCCGGGTTGGGCGGTGCCTCGGGATGGGCGGTGCCCGGGATGGGCGGTTTCCCGGGTGGGCTGGCGCGCGTTTGGGGCGGTGCTCGGGTTGGGCGGTGCCCGGTTTGGGCGGTGTCCGGGTTGGGCGGTTTCCCGGGTGGGCTGGCGGGCTCTGGAGCTGTTAGCGCGGACGCCGCACTATACAAAAAGGGTGAGTGCGGACGCCGCACCATACGAAAAGGGTGAGTAAAGTGTCCGGGCAAACCAGCAACCCCATATCGAGCCGCCCCACAGCGCCCGATCGGGGTGGGTGTCAGGTGGCGATCCAGTCGGTGTGCTTGCTGACGAAGTCGCCGACCAGGTCAGCGGTACCGGTGTCGTTCTTGATGGCCGCGAGCAGGTCGAGGCTGGTCTGGTTGAGCATCTGACGCGAGTCGGGAGCCTGGCCGTTGTACGAGACGTATTTGCCACCATTCATCTTGATGGTGACCAGGCCGGTCGGCTTGATGCTCTTCAGCGTGAAGATCCAGTCGCCGACCGACGTGCCGTTGCCGTCGAAGATGAATGCCTTGCCGATCGATTTCATGAAGGCGGTCAGCTTGGTCGGGTCGGACAGGCCCTTGTCGTAGGTCTGCTTGATGACCGCCTTGATGAACTGCAGCTGGTGGCGCTGGCGGGCGTAGTCGGTGCCTTCGAGGCCGTCCCGGGCGCGAACGAAGTCCAGGGCGTCGGCCGGGCCGAGGTGGATGTTGCCCTTCTTGTAGATGATCGGCCTGGTGCCCGGGCGTGCGCACCGCAGCGGGTCGGTGTCGAAGTAGACGCCGTTGTAGCAGAGCGGCACGCCGGTGTTCGGGTCGATCTTGTAGGGCGCGGCCGGCTGCCCGGTGGCGATGTTGACGCCGCGATGGATCGAGTACACGGTCTCATCGACGTACATGTCGACGCCGCCCAGCTGCTGCACGATGTCGCTGAAGCCCTCGAAGTTCACGATGGCGCCGGCGTCGAAGGACAGTCCGTACTCCTTGTTCAGCGTCGCGGCCAGCAGCTGGAAGCCGCCCGCGTCACCGCCGCCGTTCTGGGATCCGAAGCTGAACGCCGCGTTGACCTTGTACGAGCCACCGCCGAAGTTGCTCTTGGAGAACGGCGGGATCGTCACGTTGGTGTCGCGCGGGATGGTGACGAGGTAGACCCGGTCGTGGGAGGCGGGGACGTGGGCCACGATGATCGTGTCGGTGTGCGACCCGTCGTTGTTGTCGGTGCGGGTGTCGGTACCCACGAGCAGGAGGTTGAGCGAGCCGTCGAGGGTACGTCCGGTCGCCGCGGCTCCGCTGCCGCCAAGGAGATCCTTCTGTTCGACCGAGTTGTCGATGGAGTTCAACCCCACCCGCAGCAGCAGGTAGCCGCCACCGCTGAGCAGCACCACGATGCTGCCCAGGACTATGAGTACGGTGGACCAGCTGGGCGTGCGGCGGCGCTTGCGCGTCCCGCCGCCGGGCCCGCCCGGCGCCTCGGGTTTGGTACGCGGCTTGGCCCGGCCCGGCGCGGTCGCCACGGAGGCAGACCCGCGGTAGACCCGATCGCGGTCGGACTGGCCCAAGACAACCTCCCCCATCGGTCGACCGGGTCGCTCGCCCCAGTCGCTCGGCTGGGTCGAAGCATAGTGAAGGATCCTTTGAATCACCTGACAAGGACCAGCCGGCCGACCCGCCGATGGTGCGACCAAGGACACACCGGCGAGTGACAACCTCTCACGTTCATCGAATGTCGAGAGTGGATTGTGGTGTCTGTCCAGCACGTCGGCTCGTCTGTCCGGATGATGTCCGGCGTCCCGTCAAACCGCTGACGAGCGGGATGGCCTGTCATGCATCCGATCACGGGAGACGCTTGGTTCCTGTTCGGGTTCGGCCAGCCCGAAGACCCGTACCGCCATCGCGTTCGTCCTCGGCGTGCCCGGCCCGGCCGGCGGCATCTGGCAGATCTCCCGCGCCGAACTCCGCCCCACCACGCCGGTGATCTGAACGCGTTGAGCCTGCTGGGCTGACGCGGGCGAACCTGCCCCGGCCGATCGGGGCAGCCGCGGGTGTGACGCACGCGGGGGGTGACGAACCAGGCTGACGTTGTTCGATCGGCACGCACCGCAGTTGTACCGGTACTGCGCGCGACGAGACGGGCCGATCTGGCGGAGGCTGGTCGCGACGTATCCGGGGAGTGACGGCCGACCCGGTCACGGTCGACGGGGCAGGGGTACTGGGCGGGGGGTACCTGTGATCAACCGAGCTGGTGAGCCCCTGAGCCGGCGGGCGGGCCCGTATGCTAAGCAGCGGGCCCGTCCTCTCCCGCTGGCGAGGAGCCGGGTGCGGACCCGTACCATGTGGCAGGGCCAATGTTGTCCCGGGCGACACTCGAACTTCCCGGGAGCACGCGTGCCAGACCCCAGTGGCTTCTTGAAGTTTTCCCGCCAGGTTCCACCGTCGCGGCCGATCCCGGTCCGCATCCTCGACTGGCGCGAGGTGTACCAGCGCAGCGACCCTCAACTGGTGCACGACCAGGCGACCCGATGCATGAACTGTGGCATCCCGTTCTGCCACCAGGGCTGCCCGCTGGGCAACCTGATCCCGGTATGGAATGACCTCGTCCACTCCGACCGGTGGGCCGAGGCGGCCGAGGCGCTGCACGCGACCAACAACTTCCCCGAGTTCACCGGCCGGCTGTGCCCGGCGCCGTGCGAGGCGGCCTGCGTACTCGGCATCGCAGACAATCCGGTGACCATCAAACAGGTCGAAGTGGAGATCGCCAACCGGGCGGCCGAGGCGGGACTCGCACCCCTGGTCGCGCCGCTGCCGAGCGGAAGACGGGTGGCGGTGGTCGGTTCAGGCCCGTCCGGCATGGCGGCGGCCCAGCAGCTCGCCCGGGCCGGGCACGCGGTCACCCTGTACGAGCGCAGCGATCGGATCGGCGGCCTGCTCCGTTATGGCATCCCCGACTTCAAGCTGGACAAGCGGCACATCGACCTGCGGATGGAACAGCTTGCGGCAGAGGGTGTCGACTTCGTCACCGGCTGCACGGTGGGCGTGGACATCACCGGCGAGCAGTTGCGGGCGGATAACGACGCCGTCCTGTTGACGTGCGGCGCGTTGGACCCTCGCGACGTGGCCGACACCGCGGGCCGCGGGCTGGCCGGCATCCATCAGGCCATGGAGTACCTCGAAGGGGCCAACCGGGTGGTGGCCGGCGACCTCGTCGCGCCCCCGGTGGGCGCGGCCGGCAAGCACGTGATCGTCCTCGGCGGAGGGGACACGGCGGCCGACTGTCTCGGTACGGCGCATCGGCACGGCGCGGCCAGCGTGCATCTGATCGAAGTGATGCCCGAGCCGCCCGGCGCCCGCGACGGCCTGCGAAACCCGTGGCCGACCTGGCCGATCATCCTGCGCACCGGTACGGCCCACGAAGAGGGCGGTACCCGTATCTTCGGCGGCGCGGTGCAGCAGTTCCTCGGCGACGCCGACGGGCGGGTACGGGCGGTGCGGGTGGTCGATGTCGAGCTCGGCCCCGGCTTCACGCTGACCGAGCTGCCCGGAACCGAACGGGAACTACCGGCCGATCTCATCCTGCTCGCCATCGGCTTCGGCGGTACCCAACCGAGCCCGCTGTTGGCCCAGCTGGGCATCGACCGGAACCCGAGGACAACCATCACCACCGACGCGAACTGGCAGACCGAGGTACCCGGTGTCTTCGCGGCCGGCGACATGCGACGCGGTCCCTCGTTGATCGTGTGGGCTATCGCCGAGGGTCGGTCGGCCGCGGCGGCAGTACACAACTACCTGCGCACGGGTGGCACACTGCCGGCACCGGTCACGCCCGGTTCGGTGGCCCTGGCGGTCCGCCGGGCCTGACCCGGGGGCAGCGCACCGTGCCGTTTCGTTAGTAAGGGCACCTTCCTATACCGGAAGCGTTAACAAGGTGCCCTTCCTTCGCCGGCCCGTGCCATTCGCCGGCCGGCCGTGCCCTTTGCCCGGCCGGGCTTCTCGGTCACGCGAAGGTGGCGAGGATCCGGTCGGCGGCGGGGAGGGCGGCGGCGCGGTCGGCGGGGACGAGGCCGAGGCGGGTGCGCCGGTCGAGCAGGTCGGCGAGGGTGAGCGCGCCTTCGTGGCGGATCGCCCAGACCAACTCGGCGCCGATGACCGGAACACCCGGGGCGAGCGCCTCGGCCAGTTCGGGCTCGGCCCGCGCCAGGGCGGCCACGGCCGGCGCCTCCGTCCCGTACCGTCTGACCAATGTGGACGATGCATCCAGTCGGGTCAGCTCAGAGCGGCCGGCCGCGCCGACGAGGGGCAGGTTCGCCGTGCGTGACCGGGGCGCCGCGATGTGGTGGCGGGTGAGAACGGCGTCGACCGCCCGCTCAGCCATCCGACGGTATGTGGTGAGCTTGCCCCCGACCACTGTCACCACCCCGTTGGTCGAGGTCGCAATCGTGTGCCGCCGCGAAACATCGGACGTCCGGGTGGTGCCGTCGTCGAGCAGGGGACGTAGCCCGGCGTAGGCACCCACCACGTCGGCGCGGCCGGGCGGGTCGCGCAGCACCGAGCCGAGGGTGAGGAGCAGGAACGCGATGTCCGACTCCGGCACCGTCGGTACGTCCTCCACCGGTCCTTCGACCGCTTCGTCGGTGATGCCGACGTGAACCAGTCCGGTCGGGTGGGGCACCGCGAACACAAACCGTCGCGGCTGGCCGGGCACCGGAATCGTCACCTCCGCTGCGAGGCCACCGAGGCGCTCCGCCCGCAGCACGATATGGGAACCCCGGGAGGGGCGTAGCCGTAGCTGGTCGACCAGATGGCCGGCCCAGACCCCGGCCGCGTTGACGACGGCCCGAGCGCGCACGCTGAAATCGGTACCGGTCAGTTCGTCGCGGAGGCGGGCATCGTCGCCGGCCAGGTCGAGCACGCGGCAGTAGGTGAGGATCCGGGCGCCGTGGCCGGCCGCCGTGCGGGCGATGGCGGTGACGAGCCGGGCGTCATCCTCGGCCTGACCGTCCCAGTTGAGGTTTCCACCGCGCAGCCCGTCCCGGATCAGCCCCGGCGCCAGTGCGAGCGTGCGCTCGGGGGAGATGCGACAGGCCCGGGGCAGCACCGTGACCGACGTACCGGCGGCCCGACGCAGGACGTCTCCGGCCATGATCCCGATCCGGTGCGTTCGCTGAGCGCGGGCGGAGATGTCGGGGGTCAGCGGAAGCACCACCGGCAGTGGGCGGACCAGATGGGGCGCCGTCCGGGTCATCAGAATGCCGCGTTCACGGGCGCACTCGTACGCCACCGCGATGTCGCCGCTGGCCAGATACCGCAGTCCACCGTGGATGAGTTTGGAGCTCCACCGCGAGGTGCCGTTGGCCAGGTCACCCATGTCGACCGCGGCGACGGACAAGCCGCGGCTGGCCGCGTCGAGCGCCACCCCGACGCCGGTGACGCCGAGGCCCACGACCAGCACATCGACCTCGCCGCCACCGGCCAGCCAGGTCAGGTCCCGCTCGCGGCGCGCACGGTCGAGGGAGGTTGTTGCACCGCCGGAGTCTATGCCGCAGAGTCTAGCCGATGACCGCGACGCGATGGAACGGCTGGGGCGACCCGGAACAGGCCGTCACCTTGCCGGACCAGGTCCGGGAACTGCTGGCCGGCCGGCTCGGGCGGCCGGCCGGAACAGGGGCTGATTCCGTTGCCCGGGAACAGGTCCAGCTGCCCGCGCCGCGGCTTGCGGGCCGCCTGACGCAGGCGCTCGCCGACGCGGTCGGCGCGACGCATGTGTCTGTTGACGACGCCGCCCGGCTGGGACATACCCGGGGAAAGTCCACTGTGGACCTCTTGCGTATCCGGGCCGGCGACGTCACGGACGCGCCTGATGCCGTCGTGCGTCCCGGCTCGCACGACGAGGTGGTGGCCGTGCTCGACTTCTGCTCCCGTGAGCGGGTCGCGGTGGTGCCGTTCGGTGGCGGTACCTCGGTCGTCGGCGGCCTGGCCGCGGACCGGACCGGTTTCGCCGGCGTGATCAGCCTGGACCTGGCCCGGCTCAACCGACTGACCACAGTGGACCCGATCAGCCGGATGGCGGTCCTGGACGCCGGGCTCACCGGTCCAGCGGCCGAACGGCTGCTCGGCGAACACGGATTCACCCTGGGCCACCTCCCACAGTCGTTCGAGTACGCCACCATCGGCGGCTTCGCGGCCACCAGGTCGTCGGGCCAGTACTCGCTCGGGTACGGGCGCTTCGACGAGATGGTCATGGCGCTCACAGTGGCCACCCCGCGCGGCACGGTCGAGACGGGCCGCGCACCGCGCTCGGCCGCCGGACCCGACCTGCGGCAGCTGTTCCTCGGCTCCGAGGGCGCCTTCGGAGTGATCACGTCGGTCGCCGTCGCCATCCGCCCGGTACCGGTCGAGCGGCACCGTGAGGCGTGGCGGTTCCCCGGTTTCGCCGAGGGCGTGGCGGCGGTGCGGGCGTTGGCCCAGTCCGGCCCGCGGCCCACGATGGCCCGGCTGTCCGACGAGACGGAGACCGCGGTCATCGGCGTCCTCGAGGGGCGGTCCGACGTGTCCGGCTGCCTGGCCGTGATCGCGTACGAGGATGAGCAGGCCGTCCGCGACGCCGACGGGGTGCGCGCGGTGCTGGCCGGTCACGGGGGAACCCCGCTGGGTGAGGAGTCCTCGGCCGACTGGTCCCGCAGCCGATTCCGGGCGCCGTACCTGCGCGACGCCCTGCTCGACGCGGGAGTCTTCGCCGAGACACTCGAGACGGCCACGTTCTGGTCCGGGCTGGCCGGTCTACGCGAGGTTGTCCGGGAGAGGCTGGTCGCCGACCTGCCAGAGCCGATCGTCCTGTGTCACGTGTCGCACGTGTACCCGGCCGGGGCCGCGCTGTACTTCACCATCGTGTGTGCCCGGCCGCCCGACGCGGTGGCCCGTTGGACCCGGGCAAAGGACGCGGTGACCCGGGCCATCGTGGCCGCCGGCGGTACCGTCACCCATCACCACGGCGTCGGTCGGGACCACGCGGCCGGACTGGCCGAGGAGGTGGGCCCGGTCGCCTTGTCCGCGCTGCGGGCGGTCAAGGCGGCGCTCGACCCGGCCGGCATCCTCAACCCGGGCATCCTCCTCGCGACTGTCGACAGTGGATAGTCCGGATAGGACCGTCAGGTAACCGTCGCCCGGGGGATGGTGTCGAGGTCGGCCAGCACCACTTCGCGGTCGTCGTCCTCGGCGATGTCCTCCGTCGCCAGTCGTGCCTGCTCGAGCCAGCGCCCGGCATCGTCGTGGTCACCGGCGATCGCGCTGGCCCGGGCCAACGCCTCGTAGGCGACGGCCAGGTCCCAGTCACCGATGCCATGCTGGCGGCAGATCGCGAGCACCCGATGGGCGTGGTGCAGGGCCGGCTCGGGCCGCTCCAGCACGCAGTACACCCGCGATACCTGCCACTCGGACCGGGCGGTGTGCTCCGGGCCGGCGCCGGCCTGCTGCCAGTGGTAATAGGACGCGAACGCCGTGGCCAGCGTGCGGGCGTCGTCGTCGGCGTTACGGTCCTCCTGCTCCATCAGCCGCCAGGTGGCGTTGTACAGCTCGACGCCGAGCCGTCGGTGCTGGTGGGCGGTGAGCTGCGGAGTCTGGTCAGGATCGGGCATCGTTGTCCATCCGGTGTCGTCGGCGAGCATGTGGTCGAGGGTGTGCAGGACTCCACGCAGCCGGATGACCCGGGCGTCGACGCGCCGCCGGTGGGCCCGCAGGGCGTCGCCGAGCGCGGCCGGGTCCAAGTCGAGCAGCCGCCGGATCTCGTCCAGCGGAAGCTCCAGGGCCCTCAACCGCCGGACGAGTCGCGCCCGGTCCACCTGCTCGGCCCGGTACCGCCGGTACCCGGTGGCCGGATCGACGGCGGCCGGCCGGAGCAGTCCGATCCGGTCGTGGTGGCGAAGCGCTTTGGCCGTCACGCCGACCAGGCGCGCTGCCTGTCCGATCGTCAGGTCCCGCACCCGCACCACGCTAGGCCTTGCCCCTGGGGGAAGCTCAAGGCGCCGGCCCCGATCATCCAGGTAGGCCGGGTCAGTCGGGCAGCATGGGCATGGTGAAGCCGGTGTCCCGGCCGAGCAGCACCGCCCGGGTGATGGCGGCCGAACCGAACCGGTTCTTCACCGCGTCGAGCGCCGCGTCCAGGTCCTCGCCATTGCGTTCTTCGAAGGGCAGTTCGAGCTGCACCACGTCGTCGTCGGCCAGGTTGCCCACGGCCATGCCGACCAGGGTCAGGCCCTGCTCGTGTACCAGTGGCGCCGCCTTGGCCATCAGCGCGCGCACCGTGTCCAGGATCGTCTGGGTGTGGGCGGTACCCCAGCGAAGGCTCGCCGACCGGGTCGCCCGGGTGTAGTCGTCAAAGCGCAGCCGCAGGGTGACCGTGCGCCCGACCCGACGGGCCGCCCGCATCCGCCGGGTCACCCGGTCGGCGAGTCCGGCCAGGATGGCATCGATCTCGTCGGGGCTGCGACGGCGCCGCCCGAGCGCCTGCTGGGATCCGATCGAGCCGCGGCGCCGGCCGGTCTGCACCGGGCGGGGATCCCGGTTGTGGGCCAGC
The DNA here is from genome assembly GCA_963803345.1 of uncultured Actinomycetota bacterium. GTDB lineage: Bacteria > Actinomycetota > Actinomycetes > Mycobacteriales > Micromonosporaceae > CAWDLX01. The sequence continues at coordinate 787,258 of CAWDLX010000009.1, read as the reverse complement.
GCGTGCAGGTGCCGGCCGGCCGCCACCCCCACGATCGAGACGAGAGCCGGCTCGCCGATGCGGGCGACCTGCCCGACCGTGCGGATGCCCCGTTCGTGCAGTTTGTTCGCGGTCACCTCGCCGACCCCCCACAGCAGCCCGACCGGAAGCGGGTGCAGGAAGCCCAGCTCGCCCTCGATCGGGACAACCAGGAGCCCGTCCGGCTTGGCCACCCGGCTGGCCACCTTCGCCAGGAACTTCGTGCGGGCGACACCGACCGTGATACGCAGACCGACCCGGTCCAGTACGGCCCGGCGCAGCCCGGCCGCGATCTGCGACGGCGGTCCCGCGATGCGACGCAGGCCGCTGACATCGAGGAACGCCTCGTCGATCGAGAGACCCTCGACCACCGGAGTCGTGTCGTGGAACACCTCGAACACCGCCCGGCTGGCCGTCGTGTACGCCTCGAAGTGCGGCTCGACCACGACCGCGCCCGGGCACAGTCGCAGGGCCTGCCGGCCGCCCATCGCGGTACGGATCCCGAACGCCTTCGCTTCGTAGCTCGCGGCCAGGACCACGCCCATGCCGACGATGACCGGCCGGCCGCGTAACCGGGGATCGTCGCGCTGCTCGACGGAGGCGTAGAACGCGTCGAGGTCGGCGTGCAGGATGGTCCCCTCGGTGGACACGAACACATGTTCGCATCCGGTCCGGGGTTCGCGCAACGCAGCAAAAAAGCGCTTGGGGTCGATGCCCTCCCAGCGGTAGCGTGCCGGCACGCCGACGAGCCGCGAAGGGAGGTCAGAACAATGTCCGATGTTCTGCGCTTCCTCCGCGCACCGGCGTCCGCGCGGGTCTGACGGGAGCGCCTCCCCGCGGGAGGGTTCCATTTCATGACCATGTCCACCGGCCAGGCCGAGTCCATGCTCGAGCGCCGGGTCCACCACGCCGACCGTACCGCCGAGTCGCAGGCCAGCTTCTTCCTGCCGCACCTGCGACCCGGGATGTCCCTGCTCGATCTGGGCTGCGGTCCCGGCACCATCACGGTCGGCCTGGCCGCCGCCGTGGCGCCGGGCCAAACCGTCGGCATCGACGCGCTCGCGCAACCCGTCGCCGGCGTCACCGTGATGACCGGTGACGTCATGTCCTTGCCGTTCCCGGACGGCAGCTTCGATGCCATCTTCGCCAGCGCGCTGCTGCAGCACCTGCCCGATCCGCTGGGTGCGCTGCGCGAGGCCCGTCGCGTCGCCCGGACGGGGGCGGTGATCGGCGTGGTCGACGCCGACTGGGACGGCGAGCTGTGCCATCCGACCAGCCCCGTTCTGCGCCGCTCCAACGAGCTCGCCCGGCGCCTGCGTGAGGGCACGAGTCCTTGCGTCGGCAAGCAGCTGCGCGACCTGCTGACCGAGGCCGGCTTCGACCGGGTGCGTGCCTCGGCCCGGGCGATGACGTACGGCGATCCCGACGAGACCCGCGGCCTGGGCGGGTTCACCGCCCGGCTCTTCGGCTCGCCGGGAGTCATCGACCGGGTGGTGCGAGAGGGCTGGGCGACCGCCGACGAGCTCGCCACTATCGCGGAGGCCTGGGTGGCCTGGGGCGAGCAGCCGGGAGCGTTCCTGGCCCGCTTCTGGTGCGAGGCGGTAGCCTGGGCCGACTGAGTTTTTACCGATCGGGACCGTCGGCTGTCCGGGCGCGGATAGCCTGCGAGAGTCCGGCTCAGCCGGCGATCTCGGAGGACGACATGCGACCACGAACGGGTGCGATGCTCGGCGGGATCCTGGCCGGGCTCGGCGTGCTGCTGCTGGCGGCCGCGGCGGTGCTCTACTGGGTGGTAGTGCCCAACCAGGCCCAACTACCGGCCGACACGAATACGACGCGCCAGTACGAGGGTACGGCCCGGGTGTTGCTCAACCCGCAGGCGTTGGCGTCCAACGACACAGCGCGGGCGATCGTGCGGGACGTGCCGGTGACGGCCACCCGCACGGTGAAGGTGCTCGCCACCGACGGCGACGCCGCACAGGTCAGCGACGCCCGCACGCTGCTGGCCGGCGGCCAGCCGGTCGGCCAGACCCAGGCGACCTACGCTGTCAACCGCAAGTCCCTCGAGAACGCGGGCAGCCACCCGGCCGACTGGAACGTCATCAACCAGCAGGGGCTCACCGTGAGCTGGCCGATCGGTGCCAAGCAGCAGGACTACCAGGGCTGGGTCAACGAGACCCAGACCAGTACGACGCTCAAGTACGTCCGGGAGGAGCAGCACGGCGGCGTGGACACCTACGTGTACCAGGCCCAAGCGCCGGCCGCACCGATCAAGAACCCGCAGGTGCTCTCGGCCCTGCCCCAGGCCCTGCCGGTCAGCGCCCTCGCCGCGCTCAGTGCGGTGCTCCCGATCCCGGACGAGCTCAAGGCACAGCTGGCGACCGTTCTGCCATCGCTCACCCAGCCGGTGCCGCTCACGTACACCTATGAGTCGTCGTCGACCTACTGGGTCGACCCGACCACCGGCATCGTCATCGACACCCACCTGGAAGAGATCCGCAAGGCCGGACTCAACCTCCCCGGCGGTGGTGCGGCCACCGCCAACATCCCGGTCTACGACGTGGTCACCCAGAACACCCAGGCCAGCATCAGCCAGGCGGCGGCCGACGCGACCCACGACGGGAACCAGATCAGGACGTACGGGCGGACCCTGCCCCTGATCTTCCTTGCCCTGGGTGTGGTGGCTCTCATCGGCGGCGCCATCTTCTTCCTCGCCGCCCGCCGCCGCAGGTCCACAGTGGACGAACGTCCGGCCGGCTGACCCGGCCGAGCCAGTGGCCGAGCCGCGGCCTAGCCGGCGCTCCCGCCTGGGGAGATCACCAGCGGCGGGTCCGAGCCGTACCGGGCCGACAGCTCATGTTCGGCCCGCGGCACGTCGGTCACCGCCACCAGGACGGCACTGCCATCGTGGGCGGCGACGATCGACGTGATCACGATGCCCTTGGCCCGCCAGTAGTCGGCCTCGTCGAAGACGCGGGTCCGCAGATCCATCAGTCGCTGGTGTGAGTACCGGGCGTCGGCCAGCTCGACGCAGACCGAGCCGAAGCCGCCCTCGATCCAGCGGTCGAAGCCGGCCGACGGCAACCGGAACACCCGGATGCGGCTGGTCGTCCGACGGATCTCCAGGCCGGCGTAGACGCTGGCGAACCGGGCGCTGGCCGCCCCGTCGATCTGGTCACCGATGTCGTCCAGGCTGACCTGGTCATCCGGCGTGGAGGCGCTGTCGATCGGCATCGGCGGTGGGGTGGCGGGTAGGGAGCAGCCCGCCGTCCGGAGCAGCCCGTCCACCGGCGGAGCGGCCGCGGGCGCCCCGCAGCCGGCCAGGGCGAACACGACGGCCGTCACGGCGAGCCTCCAGAGCACGTCTGATGGTCTCAAGTACCAGGCGACGGCGATACCGCGGTAATGGAATCGACACAGAGCGCTCTCGCGCTGGCTGTGCGACCGGACCATTCGGGTATGTCCGCCGGCTGTTTCGGGAAGACTGATGGCGGGAAGACGGTGCGCGAAGGGGGTACGCGACATGACCACGATCACCGCGGACGACGTACGGGTACTGGCCCGGTCCGAGCACCTCGACGCGGTCATCGCGCTCGTCGACGGCGAGCCGGCCATCGTACCGGCCGGCGAGGTGGAACCTGGCCGCGTCGTGTACGAGCGGACCACCCTGCTGGCCGACTACGGCGACGAGATCACCGACGTGGACGCCGAGGTCCTGGCCGCCGGACTGACGGCCCAGCTGTCCTGAACGCCTCGTCCGAAAACCGCCAGCATGGGCGGTGGCGGACGCGGCAGGGTTGGCGCATGACTTCGTATCGCGGTACCCGGTGAGGTCACGACGGTACCGATCCCGACGCGGCCATCACCCGCTCGCTCGTGGGTTGACGCATGTTGTTGCCCCCATAGGGGCCCAGACATGCGACAGCCTTGGTGAAGGGCGGGCCGGACGGCGGTGCCGCCGGGCGGGGCTCCACCCGGCGGCACCGCCTGGAGTAGTGATCAGATGGTCCACACCTGGAACTCGGAGCACTGGCCAGCCGGCCAGCCGGTGTTGGCCGTGAAGTTCAACCGGAAGTACCGGAAGCTCGCGGCCGTGAACGTGATGGTGACGGTGTTGTTGGCACCCGGGGTGAACGCGTAGCTCGCCGATGTCTTGAGGGTGGTCCAGGTGGAGCCGTCGTTGCTTCCCAGCACCGAGAACGTCTGGTTGCGGGCGCCCCAGGCCGGCGGCAGCTGGACGACGACCTTGCTCGCACTCTGCGACGAGCCCAGGTCGACCTGCACCCACTGCGGGAACGCGTTGTTGGCGCTCTCCCAGTAGGTGCTCTGGTTGTTGTCGGTGACGTTCGACGACGGGTACACGTCGGTGTGGCTGGACTCGCTGGTCGGCTTGCCGGCGGCCAGGTTGGTGGCGACCGTCCCGGCCCCGGTACCGGACAGCGCGACCGTGGTCGGGCTGTTGGTCGCGTTGCTGGTGATGGTCGCAGTGCCGGTGCGGGTCCCGGACGCGGTCGGCCGGAAGCTGACGCTGACCGTGCACGACGCGCCGGCCGCGATCGAGGTACCGCAGGTGTTGGTCTGGAGGAAGTCACCCGATACCGAGACCCCGCTGACCGAGGCGGCCGCCGTTCCGGTGTTGGTCACGGTGACCCCCTGTGACCCGCTGGTCGTGTTGAGCGCCTGACTCGCGAAGGTGAGCGAGGACGGGTTGGTGCTCAACGTGGCCGAGTTGGGCGGGCTGCCGCCACTCGGGTAGACCTCGAGCTCCGAGACCTGCCCGGCCGGCCAGCCACTGTTGGCGGTGACGTTGATGCGTACGAACTGGGCAGTCGCCGCCGCGAACGTGATGTTCACAACGTTGGTCGGCGAGGTGAAGGTGTAGGTACCCGACGCCACGGTCGCGAACGACGTGCCGTTGGCACCCGTCTGTACCGACAGGGTCTGCGTCCGCGTCCCCCAGGCCGCCTGCGGCGGGAGCTTCAGCGTCACCTTGCCGATGCTGTACTGCGCACCGAGGTCGACCTGCACCCATTGCGGGAAGGCGTTGTTGGCGCTCTCCCAGTAGGTGTTGGCGTCACCATCGGTGGCCATGGCCGGGGTCTGGGCGCCGTTGACCTGGCTCGACGCCGAGGCCGGTCGACCCAGGGCGACGTTGGTGTTGGTACCGATGCCGTTGCCGCTCACCGATACCGTGGTCGGGCTGTTGTTGGCGTTACTGGTGATCGTGACCGCGCCGGTCCGGTTGCCGGACGCGGTGGGCGTGAACCGCACCGTCACCGTGCACGAGGCGCCGACCGCCAGCGACGAGCAGGTGTTGGTCTGGCTGAAGTCGCCGCTGGCGGAGACTGCGGACACCGTGGCCGTGGTGGTGCCCGAGTTGGTCACCGTCACCGCCTGGGCGGCCGACGTGGAGCCGACGACGGTGCCGGCGAAGGACAGGCTGGTCGGGTTCGGGTTCAGGATGGGGCCTGGAGCCACCCCGGTGCCGGACAGCGGCACGGTGTTGGTGATGCCGGACGCGGTCACGGTCAGGTTGCCGGTACGGGTCCCGGTGGCAGTCGGAGTGAACTTCACGTTCACCGCGCACGACGAACCGGCGGCGATGCTGGTGCCGCACGTGTTCGTCTGGCTGAAGTCGCCGGTCGTGCTGATCGCGCCGACCGGAGCGGCCGCGGTGCCGCTGTTGGTGACCGTCACCGCCTGGGTCGCGCTGGACGACCCCGTCGCGACGGTGCCGAAGCCGACCGCCGTCGGGCTGATCGAGATCAGGGACCCGTTGTCCGGCAGGTACGGCGGGAAGGCCGGGTTCTGGATGTTCGAGCAGGCGGTGGAACCGAAAATGCCGGAGTTGCCGCCGCCGTCGGTCAGGGTGAAACCGACCCCGCAGTTGTAGACCGGCGCGGGTGCCTGGGTACCGGTCGCGGTGCTGTTGGTGATGGTCGCGGCCCCGCCGACCTGCTCCTGGACCACCCAGGTACCGGTGTTCTGGATCGTCGCGTTGTTGATTTTCACGTTGGTGATGTTCGAGCCGGAGACGAACTGGATGGCCTCGAACGGGCTCTGTTGGATGAGCACGTTGTCCACATTGGTCAGTCCGGTCATGGCCCCGTCACGGGCGTCGAACCACAGGGCGCCGACCCCGAACTGCCAGTTGGGGTCGAGGCTGCCGGATCGGATGATGGTGTTGCGTAGCACGTCGGTACGGCCGAGCGTGGTGGACGCGAACCGTTGGGCGACATGGATGCCGCCGCCCTGGGACAGCCCGGAGTCGATGACGCGGTTGTCGGTCACGACGTTGTCGTGCCCGCCGTAGATGGCGATGCCGTTGGCCAGGATCGGGTACTGCACGGTGTTGTGATCGAACGAGTCGTTGGCGTCGGCGACCGAGTCGGCCCAGGTGGCCAGCCCGTCGTCACCGAGGTTGCGCAGGTCGCTGTTGGTGACCTTCGAGTTCGTCACTCCCTTGTGGAAGTTGACGCCGTCGGCCGTCACGTCGCGGATGCGCATACCGCTGAACACCAGGTTCTCCATCGGTCCGTCCATCCAGGCACCGACCTTGTCGTGCTCGATCCAGACACGGTCCACAGTGGAGTTGCTCATCGCACCGCCGATGCCGTTGACCTGGGCGCCGTCGTTGCGCTCCTGCACGTCACCGACGATGGCCAGATCGGCGATGTGCACGTTGCTGCTGCCATTCGGAGCGTCCTGCCCGTACAGGCCCGGGGCCGATCCGGTGATCGTCGAGCGCCACATGCCGGCACCCCTGATCGAGACGTTGTTCAGGATGACGTGGCCGGGGATCTTGTACGTACCCTCCGGCAGCCACACGGTGCCGCCGGCGCCCGCGGCCGAGATCGCCGAGTTGAACGCCGCGGTGGAGTCGGCGGCACCGGTCGGGTCGGCCCCACGGCTGGTCACCGAGACGGAGCCGGCCGGCTGGGACAGCGCTGCGGCCACGTTCTCGAAGTCGGCGAAGTCGATCGTGTAGGACGAGGCCGTGTCCTCGGCGTCCACCTGCAGCTTGAACGTGGTCCCGGCCGGGTAGGTGGTGGTGAAGAGCCGGTGTACCTCGTCGTAGAAGTGGTGCGGGTTGCTGCCCGGCGAGTTCGTGAACGGGTAGCCGCCGTAGTACCAGCTGTACGCGTTGGTGAGGGTGGCGTTTGCCTGCTTGGTGCCGTTGATGTACAGCGACAGCGCAGCGGTGTAGACCGAGCCGCCTGAGGTGTCGGGGATGCTGTAGCGGAACACGATCGAGTTGGTCGCGACCGGCGTCGTGAACTGCACGAACTTGCCGGAGCCCTGCAGGGTCACGGCCTTGCGGTAGGACGCCTCCGACGGGAGCGTGTTGTAGACCGCGCTCGGACCGATGATGGTGCCGTTGGTGGTGGAGTTCTCAGCCTGGACCTCCACATAGGGCAGCGTGGCGCCGACGCCGCCGGTCGCGGCCGCGAACGCCGGATCCGCTGTCAGGGCGACCACCCCGGAGGCGACGAGCGTTGCGCCGGCGACGGCCGCGGCGATCCGCCCTCGGCGTCGCGCGGCTCGGATAGATCGAAGCATGTATCGCTCACTTTCGACAGGGCCGGGGGACGTCCCGGCCGCATGGGCCGTCGAGCGTCCGGAGCCTCGCCACGGTGAGGACGTGTGTTGCCCGAGGATGCGGACGCAGTGCGGTGCCTGGCGACCTCGCAACGGGGGCGCCATCGGGGACGTGCACGTGCAGACCACCGGAACTGAGCGGGCGAACGCGGCGGGTCGTCAGATCAGGAGCGGACGGATAGGGGTGTACGAGGACGGTAGCCTCGTTGACACTTCTCCGCAATATCTAGACACATCGCTGCCGGATCTGTATCCATGTACGCAAGGTCATGACTAGCCGCTGACATGGGCGGAGTGCGGTACGGGGGTCACGACGTGCTCGTCGGCGTCCAACCACGGCGGCCGAACACGCCCCGGGCGGTCGCACCGTCCATGTTGGACATGCGTACGCCGTCCGCGAACATGCCGAGATCGAGCACGACCGTCCTCATGCGACTGAGTGCCCGGCTGGTCCGGCTCTTCACCGTGCCGACCGAGATGTTGAGCAGCTGCGCCGTCTCCTGCTCGCTGCGGTCCTCGAGGTATCGCAGCACGAGGATCGCCCGCTGCTTGGGCGTGAGCCAGTTCAATGCCTCCTGCATCTGCACCCGGGTCGTCACGGCGCTGGTCGACGAGTCGCCACGGGGGCCGGCCACGTCCGGTGGCTCGTCCGTCATCGCCTCGGCCGGGCGCTTACGGCGCCATGCGCTGATCTGCAGGTGGTACATGATCTTGCGGGTGTAGGCCTGAGCGTTGCCCTGCTCGCGCAGGCGCCCCCAGGCCAGGTGGGTACGGGCCAGCGCCGACTGGACGAGGTCCTCGGCCAGGAACTGGTCACCGGTGAGCGCGTAGGCGGCCCGCATCAACGCCGGCCGGCTGGCGCGGACGAAGTCGCTGAACTCCTCCGCGACCGACCGGCGATCCACCTCGGACATGACATCTCCCGTTCTGTGCGTATTGCCATGATCGCCCCTTACCGGCGGGCCGCGCAGCCCCGGACCGCGGTCAGCAACTCGACAGGCGCACCGGGCTCACCGGTACGGGCTCACGGGTTCTGCTTCGCGGCCTCGCGCTCCCACCGCCGTCGGGCCGCCCGGGGACCGAGCAGCACATCCAGCTCCAGCCCCTTCAACAGCCACGACAGGCCGAACGCGACAATCGCGACGACCTCCCCGATGAACAACTTGTGGCCGTTGAGCTGGCCCTGGATCTTGGCGAGCCCGATGAACGCCACCGCCAGGACGATCAGCAGCGCGTCGACCCAGTGGAACCACCGCCAGAAGGTCGGCGACATCCGGGCCAGCTGGCCAGCCCGCTGAGGCGAGCGCCGACCCTCCTGGATGCCGAAGAACAAGCTGATGATCGCCATGGCGACGATGAACACGCCAGCGCTCGCGTAGTGCACGGCCGACACGGTCTCCTCGCCGAGTCGGTTCTGCAGTGGCGTGAGCGGGGTGGTGACGCCGTCAGGTCGGTTGGTCGGGAAGAACGCGATCGCGAAGGCGGCCACGCCGGCGACCAGGCTCAGCACGTTGCTCACGCTCTTCTCGAAGATCTTGTATGTGATGAGGAAGACCGCGGCGGAGATCAGGCCGCCTACCAGGAAGTCGCGCATGCCCGAGTAGTAGTAGTCGCTCAGTGCGTCGCGGACCCCCGGCGCGCCCGGGTCGAGCAGGTGGTCGCCCACGACCAGCACGATCGGCAGCGTGATGCCGACCAACCCGATGATCGATCGCATCAGCAGGTACGACCGGATGTAGAGGATCCTCGACTGCAGGTTCACTGCCTCGTCGGCCACGGTCAGGGTGGGCGGCGCACCAGATGTCGCGAGGGCGACAACCGTCGGGCGGGCCGGCGGTTGGGTGTCCGGCGTCAAGAGACTCACATGTACCTCCCCGCCACAGCATGACAGCCCTCGATAGGTTGGCCAACCGCCACCGCCGCCCGGCGCGGTTGCCCGTGGTTGTGGCGGGGGTCACCTAACCTGCGGCTATGACCGGAATCAGCCGCCGCCGGGCGCTCCAACTGGCCGTCGCGGCCGGGGCGGGTGGGCTGCTCACCGGCTGTACCGGTCGCGCCTCCCCGATGCCGGCGACGACCTCCACGACGCCGACCGCACGGCCGACCGCGACCCGATCACCGTCCACAACGGACCTCTCCGGGTTGGCCCGCTCGTTGCAGGGCCGGTTGTTGCGTCCAGGCGATTCCGGATACGCCTCGGCCAGCCGCCTGTACAACCCCCGCTTCGACCGGTCCGTACGCCCCGCGGCCATCATCGCGGCCGCGTCAGCCGCCGACGTCGCGGCGGCCGTCCGATACGCCGGCGATTCCCGTACCCCGTTCGCGGTGCGCAGCGGTGGACACTCGTACCCCGGTTGGTCGACCAGCGACGGGCTGGTGATCGACGTGTCGGGACTCAACACGATCACCGTCGACACAGCCCACCAGGTGGCCCGGGTCGGTGCCGGAGCAAGGCTGATCCAGGTCTACGCGGCGTTGGCCGCTCAGGGCGTGGGGATACCGGCCGGGTCATGCCCCACCGTCGGCATCGGCGGGCTGGTCCACGGCGGCGGCGTCGGACTGCTCAGCCGGGCGTGGGGACTAACCTGCGACCTCGTGCGCTCGGTCGAGATCGTGACGGCCGACGGTACCGTCCGGGAGGTGGACGCCGACCGCGACGCCGAGCTGTTCTGGGCGGTACGGGGCGGTGGCGGCGGCAGTTTCGGGGCGGCGACCGCGTTCACGCTGGCCGTTCAGCCGGTACGAACAGTGTCGACGTTCTACTACGACTGGCCGTTCGACGTCGCCGGGGAGGTGCTCGATGGCTGGCAACGGTGGGCTGCCACGGCCGGGGCGGGCGCCACGTCGACGTGCAAGCTGCTCACCAACGTCGGGGCCGGGGAGATCACTCCTATGATCGCCGGTGCTTCGGCCACCCCGCTGGACGAGCTGACGCGGGCCTTGGCTCCGCTGCTCGCCCGGCTCCCGTCGCCGGCCACCGCTTCGGTGCACGCCCACAGCTACGCCGAGGCGATGCTGCTCGAAGCGGGATGCAGCGGGCAGAACGCCTCCCAGTGCCTGGCCGTGTCACTGGCCGCCACCGCCCGTGGACCGTTCTCGGCGACATCGTCCATTGTGTACAACCCCATGCCGCCAGCCGCGATCGACGCCGCCGTCGGACGGGCCGAGGCGGCGCGGCATGTGTCCGGCCTCGGCGGCGCCGGCGTGTCCTTCGACAGCCTCGGTGGTGCCGTCGGCCAAAGCGCCCCCGACGCCAACGCCTTCGGGCACCGGACAGCACTGGCGATGGTCCAGTACACCGCGAACTGGTCCGATCCGGCGGCCTCACCGGTACCGTTCGACACCTTCGTCCGTGGATCCCGTTCGGTGATGGCCCCGTGGCTGGGCAACGGCGCCTACGTCAACTACGCCGACGCCGCCATTGTGGACTTTCCCGAGGCGTACTGGCCCACCACCTATCCCCGACTCCAGCGCGCGAAGAGCACCTACGACCCGCACGACCTCTTCACCTTCCCCCAATCCGTCCGGCCCGCCGCGCCCGCAGGGTTGCGTTAGCCGCTGGTTACCACGCGGCGTTGAAGTCCGCGAACGCGGCAGCGTCTTCGAGGGTGAGTGAGGCGGGCCAGGCAGCGGCCTTCCCGACGGCCTGACGGTCCAGGTATTCGCGGATGGCCGCGGCGACAAGGTCGGATCGGTTGCCGTCAGCGGCCGCTGCGTCGAGATCATCGCCGAGATCGTCATCGAGCGTGATGGAGATACTCACGGTCACCTCGCCGATACTACTGGTGACAACCGCTGGCGCCATCATCGACACGGTCCGCATGTCGACCGCGCATCCTTGGCTTACGGTGCCAGCAGGCGGCGGAGTCCGTGGTCGACCTGGCCGACGAGTGTGGCCGGGATGCGGCCGTGCCGATGGCCGAACGCCGTCGCGTCGGCGAAGCGGATTCGGGACAGGTCGATGGGACCACCAGCGGCACTATCGGCGTGTCGCGACCGGCTACCGCTGAGAACATCCGCTGATCCCGTCAGTCGGCGGCAATCTGGCCGACCGAGGTGGCTACCCCGACCAGGTCGAACGTGGCGCCGCCGCGCTGGTGGGCCGTGATGGCGGCGTCAGCGAACTTGATCGCGTGCTCGGCGCCGGAGTCGGCCGCGAGGTGGATCAGCTCCTCGACTGTCCACGGGGGACTCTGCTCGACCATGGGCCTCGCCGCGCGGGGGGCGTAGGCCGCCGTGATGGCGGCCGTGGCTGCCCAGGCGGCCCGGAGGCTTGGCTCCCCAACAGCTTCGGGGAGGGCTGGAAGGGCGCGCAGTACCGCGTTCGGTGCGGTGGCGGCGTGGACCAGCATCACCGGGTTGGCGTACCCGTGCGTCGCGTGCCGGCCTACCGCGGCCTCCACGATCCCGGCCAGGCGAGTAGCCACGCCGTCCCCCGGCGACCCGGGCACGGCGCCGGCTGCCCGCGCCCAGCCGGGCTGGTCGGCCAGCTGAGCCAGCCGCGCCCGGATGCCCGAGCGCTGCTCGGGTATGAGCGGTACGGCGTCAAGTCTCGCCCGCGGGTCCCTGGGCAGATGTTCGATGGTTGACTCTGCGTCCGTCGTGTTCGTGAGCGGCTGCCAGCGCGCCGCCCAGTAGGCCAGGCCCTGGCCGAGCTCGCTCACGCGGGCCGGTGTCTCCTCATCGAGCAGCGCTGCCACGACGTGGCCGACCCGGATCACACCATGGGTCGCGCCGGCCGCGATCCCGGGCAGGAGGCGGGGCCACCACTGCAACAGGACGCCACGCCACGACTGACCGCGCAGCTCCCGGTCGAAGTACGTGAGCCAGTCGCCGGTGCGGGTCGGGTCGCCCAACGGATCGCGCCAATCGTCGACGGGGATGCTCCGGATGCCCCGCGGCCGTTCCTCGAGTCGGTCGAGGTATGAGTCGAGCCACCGGTGGATGGTGTGCTCGTGCCCGTATCGTGCCAGAACCTCCACCACCATCGGCCCGTGGTTGGAGAGCCAACCGTTCCACTCTGGACCAGTGTTGCTCAGCCGGTCGTACGCCTCATCGAGGATGGACGGACTCATGCCATCATGCTCAAACTTCACGTTAACGTGAAGTCAAGCCCCGGGCGCCATTCGGGGATCGACGGGCATTCGGCGCCGAGGGTGGAGTCCTTGCCGTGGCCGGCGACGAACCGGTCGCCCAATGCGGTGGATACTCCCCGCAGTCCGCTGAGGTCCTCGGTTCGTACGGACGATCCCGCCTTCACCTCGATCGCGTTGATTCGGCCGTCGGGGGTCTCGATCACGGCATCGATCTCTGCGCCGTCCTTGGTTCGATAGTGGTGCAGCGTTCCCCGTTGCTCCGACCATGTGAGTTGCCGGGCCAACTCCATCACCACGAAGTTCTCCATGATCGGTCCGGCCGCCCCGCCTGGCTCAGCTAAGCGCACCGCATCCTGACCGATAGGGTGCCGTCTTTGCCGTGGCCGGGGTAGAACCAGGTCTCGTCGGGAAGCCTGTCGAACAGCTTGTGCTTGACGTCGTTGATGAGGGAGGCGAAGCGCTCCGGGTCCTCCTGCGTGTTTCCCACACCACCGGGAAAGCCCGAAGGGGCTTGATGGCAAACACTTCGTCAGGCGCGAAGGCGCTCGATCGGTTGACCGGTAAGGCTGGCGATGATGTCGAAATCCTTGTCGAGGTGGAGCACCGTGTGGTTTGCGCGTTCGGCGGCCGCGGCGATCAGGATGTCAGGAATGCTGGGCGCACGATGCTGGCCGACGTCGGCCAGACTTGTTTGGATCTCGACCGCTCGCCGTTCGATGGCCGGCGTCAAGTACTCGACTGGCATCAGCGACAGCGGCGGTTCGTTCGAGGCGGTGCGCAGTTCTCGAGCGCTCCGGGCCGAGTACCCGACCTCGAGCAGGGTCACCGTCGTGATGTGGACGAGCCCGCGTCCGATCCGCTCAGCCCAGTCCTCGGCGTCCGGGCTCGTGCCAAGACGCACGAGCGCTGACTTGTCGATGAGCCAGGTCACGCCCACGCCTGCCGCATGATGTCATCGTCGGCGAGATCGGCGAACGTGCTTCCGAAGCGGCGCAACTGTTCAACTGTCACGCTGGCCGAAACGTGCGCCGCCTGGGTCAGCGTGCGCCGAAGGTACTCAGTGCGGGACAACCCGAGCCGACCCGCGTTGGCGTCGATCGCCCTGACGACATCGTCTGGAACGTCGCGAATGAGGAGATCGGTCACGGTCGTCCCTCCCGCCCAGCCGCGTGATATCCGATGATATCACATCGGTCGGGTCACCAGCCGCGTTCGCGCCACTCCGGGAGCGACGGGCGTTCATTGCCGAGGGCGCCGTCTTTGCCGTGGCCGGGGTAGAACCAGGTGTCGTCCGGCAGGACATGGAAGATCTTGTGTTCAACGTCGTTGATCAGGGAGGCGAAGCGCTCGGGGTCCTTCTGCGTGTTCCCGACACCACCGGGAAAGCCTGAAGGGGCTGAGCCGTGAACAGACGATGGGGTCAAATCAGATGATCAACCGGGTACGCTGGACGCGTGAGTGCCCTCAGTTCATTCCGAGGCGTCGGGGATGCGGCGCAAGTCGCGGCTGACCTTCTGGGCGCTCAAGCGCCACTCAGTTCGGGATTCTGAGCGTGAGGCGACGCCATGGTGGTTCGTGGCGGAGTTGCGAGGCTTCCATCCCCAAGCGCTGGTTGAGTCGCCATTACCGTTTCGTAGGCGGGGAGTCTTCATCACTCGCGGAGCCTTGGAACGCGTATGACGGCCGGGCTCGATCGTGAGCGATACGGGGACTGTTGGACGAGCTGAGCGCCGAGTTAGCGCTCCGCGGTGCTCATGCCGATCTGTTCCTCGTCGGCGGAGCGGCGATTGCGGTTGCCTACGACGATGCGCGGTCTACGAGAGATCTCGATGCGGTGTTCCTCCCGACCGATGTGGTGAGGGAGGCGGCTGCTGCCGTGGCGCACCGCCATGGATTGAACGTCGATTGGCTCAATGACGCGGTGAAGGGCTACTTGCCGGGGCCTGATCCCCGGCCGGCAGCCCTTTTACTCGAGTGCCTCGCTCAACATTGACGTGGCCTCAGCGCGTTACTTGTTGGCGATGAAGCTGTTCTCATCCCGCGTTGAAAACGACGCTGACGACATCATGTTCCTCTATCGGAAGATTGGATTCACGACCGTGGAGCAGGGACTGGATCTGGTCGAGCAGATCTACCACGGTCGTCCGGTGCAGCCTCAAGTCCAGTTCCTACTGGAAGAGATTGTTCAGGCCCTGAGCGACAAACCTGGCAGTTAGCTACCAGCCGCGGGCGCGCCATTCGGGGATCGACGGGCGTTCGGCGCCGAGCGTCGAGTCTTTGCCATGGCCGGGGTAGAACCAGGTCTCGTCGGGCAGCTTGTGGAAGATCTTGTGCTCGATGTCGTTGATGAGCGACTCGCAGTTCTCTCTGTTGCCGTGCGTGTTCCCGACACCGCCCGGAAAGCCAGAAGGCCCTTGCCCGTAAACACTTGCCGTGGCCGATCAGGGGAGAGTTCCGGCTGGGGCGACCCACTCGCTGCGTGGACCGCCAACCTGGGCCATAAGGTCGTAGTCGCGGTCGTAGTGGAGAACTGTTGCGCCGTACTCGGCCGCCGTTGCCGCGGTGACGAGGTCGACCGGGCTGGCAGCGCGGTGATGGCCCCGCTGGGTGAGGGCAAGCTGGATTTCGCGAGCACGTACCGTGACGCCGGGAGTCATGGGTAGGTCAGTCATGACCCGGGTTCGCAGGGCTCGGATTCTCATGGCGTCATGAAGGTTCCGTGCGCTGCGCCCGTCCTCCAGGTCGAGCGGCAGACACGTACCGGCCGCGCCCTCCACAAGGATGGCGGCGATTCGCTTGTTGACCGTGGGCACGGCCATGCGTGCCCAGGCAGACGTGTCGATAACGTACAGGCTCGAGGGCACCGTCACGCGGCGTCCTTGTCAGAGGCCGGCACCTTGTCGTCGTCGACGATGCCGGTCCAGTCGCGGTCAATCGACAGCAACTCCTGGATAGCGCTGAGGCGTGCCCCTCGCTCGGCGACCAGACGCAGGGCCTCGTGAATGGTGTCCTTCTTGGTCGCGGTGCCCAGCTCGCGCCGAGCGCGGTCGAGGAGATCCTCGTCGAGGTCGATCACGGTCTTCATGCACTCTACTATACATACTGTACGTCTCGGCGCGTATACGAAGCAGCCTGCCGGGTCGCGGGCTCGAGCGGGCCTACCAGCCGCGCTCGCGCCACTCCGGGAGCGACGGGCACTCGTTGCCGAGGGTGCCGTCCTTGCCGTGGCCGGGGTAGAACCAGGTCTCGTCGGGCAGCTTGTCGAAGATCTTGTGCTCGATGTCGTTGATGAGCGACTCGAAATTCTCCCTGTTGCCGTGCGTGTTCCCGACACCGCCCGGAAAGCCTGAAGGTACTAACCCGGCAACAGCTCGCCCGCCTTAACCGCGGAGTTGCTAGGATCGCCGCTGGCTACGTGGGGAGCATCGCGAGCGCCTGGGTGGACCCCGGCGTCATCGTCGCCACCCAGGACGACAGCGGGCCCATACGGAGTCGATTGAACCGCCGGGCCAGAGTCGCGAGGAGCCTTTCGCCGAGCATCGACGGCGGCAATTATGGCCGACATCAAGACGCATGAGACGAGAGATAGCCCAAGCCAATGATCAAGGGTGGTCTGGCTAATCACGCCATCCGGCACAAATATCTGACGGAGGGAAATGATAGCTAGCACCGCAACGCCGGTTCGGCCGAAGTTCGAGGCAGTGTCAGTACCTGTTGGCGGCGGGGTACGCGGTGTACCTGTCAGGTGGTGGATGGGTCCAACCGATGGGTGAGCCGGACTACATCGTTGCGGATGATCGCGGGTGCGCGGGCCACGAGGTCGTCGACGATCAGCCCTGCGGCGGGACTCCACGCGACGGCGTCAACCCCCTCGTCACAGGCGCGAAGAAGCATGCGGCACGCGCTGACCCGGTCGCCGGTCCCTTGGTAGCTGCGGGCCAGCTCGACGAACAGTCGCCCGCGTCGTTCGCGGGACGGGAGGTGATCGGGGTTGATCTGTTCGGCCCGGCGCAGCGCGTCGCGTGACTTCCACAGGTCGACCGTGAGCGAGACGGCATGCAACTCGACGTTGGCCGCGCCGAAGACGGTCCACGGATGGGCGTAGCCCGCCGGCAGCATTGCGGCGGCGGCCTCGGCCCGACCCCAGGCCGCCCAGGCTTCGCCGTCCCGGCCGACGCGGGCGAGAGTGACCGCCGTGTGCAGGTGGAGCGCTCCGAACATCGCCCGCGTCTCGGCATCGCCGCGGTTGAGCAACGGCTCCAGATCGTTGGCCGCGCCCGTGACGAGCTGGACCGCCTCGTCCATCCGGCCGCTGCCACGCAGCATCATCCCGACCGTCCAGGCCGCGCCGGCGATGGCCACCGGGTCGTTGGCCTCCTGCGCGGCCGACATGGCCCGGTCGGCCATCAGCCAGACGAGGTGCGGCTCGGCCGCGTTGACCAGGACGTGCTGAGCCAGGTGGTACACATCGGCCAGGGCGACGTGCGCGGCTTTGCGATCGGCGCCGGTCAGGACCAGGGCCGCGTGCTGGGTGTCGGTCATCAGGCCGGGCAGGAGCGAGCCGACACGGACGCGTCGCTCCAGATCTGTGTGCCATAGTCGCCAGGCGTACCCGATCCGGTCGGCCAGCTCGGGGATCGCGATCGGGGCGCGATCACGAGAAGGCAGGCGGTAGCCCATCACGGCGTCGCGGATAGCCAGCACCGCCGGGTGCTCGCCGCGCGAGTAGTGCTCGACGGAGAGCGACACATCGCCGGTCAGCTCGGCCAGGTCCCGGATGCCGAGCGCCTCGCTCAGGCGGACCAGCATCTCCAACCTCGGCATCCCGAGCCGACCGACTTCAACAGCCTTCAGCCACTCGGTCGATCGGCCGACCAGGCCGGAGAGAACCGGGCGCGACATGCCGGCCCTGGTGCGGAGCAGTCGCAGACGCTCACCGAACGACAGACTCGGATCCACGGTGATCACCCCCGGTGGTCTCGACCTGTCTCTACGCTACCGGGGTCGTACTGGCCGAGGTCACCATCGTGCACTGCTGAATTGAGCCTTCTTTAGATCAAAACGCCGTATTGCTCGGGCGCGCCGGGCCTGGGCCGGCGTCGCGAGCTAGCCGGCCCGCCCGGCGCCGAACATGCTGCCTTGTTTGGCCGATGTTGGCGAGTTGGACGGCTGGGCCGGGACGATCGCGAGGTGGTTGGCCTGATCAGTGGTTCCGGCGATCGGCTGCCGCGCCGCTTCGCGGCTTGCCCTCGACCAAGGCTGGGCTGCGACTGGTAGTGCGTGAGTGGGCGCTCGGCGGAGTATCGGCCGGTCTAGCGTCTGTGCCGCGATCTGACTCGGCATGAGGGCTGGTATTGGTTGTGGTTTGTTGATCGTGATTCGCACCGTGAGTCGGCGGGTTCGCATCAATAATCGTGGAGGCATGATCGAACTTCGGCGGTTCGGCTGCCGCAGTGTTGTGGACCTTGAATATGCGACAGATCCCCACAGATCTCCACGTGTTCATGATCCCCCTTTGATCAGACTCTCCATGTCGTAAAGATTTCAGTCGTGCACAAACATGAACGACACGCCGCAGGACCTGGGCTCAACGGAGACGTTGCAGTGACGTGCAACCATCATAGTTGTTCCATATAGGCATCGATCAACAAAGGTGATCCACAATGTCCCGCGTACGCAGCCACTGGCGAAACGGCCACCGGGTTCGCTCCTATTACCGATCTAGCCCGCCGCGGTTGCCTCAAGAACAACATCAGACCTGGGTGTCCTCGTATCGGAGACGTGACGGCACGCCGATACGAGGGCATTGGCGGCGCATCCCCCTGGTCGATCGCGAGCACTCGACGGGGGTTGGTGACCTTGGCGGAGGCTACTGGATAGCGCTAGCGATAATCCTAATCGTGATACTCGCGGTGTTGTCGTGAGCGCCTGGATAGTCTTATGAAGAGACAAACAAAGGACAGCTTGAACGTCGTTCTCTCAGTGGTTGCGGCTTTGTCGGCCCTCGGCCTATTTGCTGACCAACGTTGGCCGGTGCGATTTCAATGCGCTGCGATTCTTATGCTAGTGTTTGCCGCCGAAATATCGTTCTGCGTAAAGGCTAAACGCGGCGTTTACCGACGCGGCATGACGCGCCCGTGCGATCGTGATACGTGGGGCGTTCTGCTTGGTTGTCCTCAGGACCATCGACTGGCAAAGCCTATGGCACGATTTCGCTACCTCGGAGTCCGTCGCACCCTCGACCGGCTCGGAATGTCGACCGCGTACATGGCCGAAACCTGCCACCATCGAACGTTTGGGCAGAGTGCGGTTGGCGTCGTTGCAGGCCCCGGCGTGCCGGGCGTTGGTCCATCTGGTGTGGTTAGAACCGGCTCGGCCAGAGAAGGCACTATGTTCGCGTGCGCCGTAGTTTCCGCCGTCGCCTCCGTGGTGTCGGCAGCGACACCACTACTGTTGTGAACCGGTAAGCAGGCAACACGCCGTGGATCGTCGGCAACCGCGATGCCTGGCTACAGGGCTAGGAGGCGGCGGAGTCCGTGGTCGACTTGGTTGGCGAGTGTGGCCGGGATGCGGCCGTGCCGGTGGCCGAACGCTGTCGGGTCGGCGAAGCGGATTCGGGACAGGTCGATGGTTCCGCCACCGCCAAGATCGGACGGGAGCGGCAGCAGGATGCCGGGCACGTTGCCGTCGGCGCGGTCGTGGATGAGGACGATGACGGGGTAGGTGCGCGAGTACGCGTTGGCGCTGACGACGAGAACGCGGATTCTCCGGCTGCCCTGTGTGTACTCGACGACATCACCCCGGGCTGGTGCTACCACGCGGCGTTGAACTCGGCGAACGCAGCCGCATCTTCGCCGGTGAGCGAGGCGTGCCAGGCGGCCGCAGCTTCGACGGCTTGCCGGTCGAGGTACTCGCGGATCGCGGTGGCGACGAGCGCCGACCGGTTGCCGCCGGCGGCGGCGACGTTGAGATCTTCGCCGAGATCGTCATCGAGGGTGATGGAGATGCTCACGGTCACGTCGCCGATATTACTGGTGACACGACCGCCAACACGATCAGCGACACGGTCCGGCGTGTCGCTACCGGCTACCAGCCCCGCGCGCGCCACTCCGGGATCGACGGGCGCTCGTTGCCGAGAGTCGAGTCCTTGCCGTGGCCCGGGTAGAACCAGGTCTCATCCGGCAGCTTGCCGAACACCTTGCCCTCCAGGTCGTCCATGAGCGTCCCGAAGTCGGTCGGGTTTGTTGTCCGGCCAGGCCCACCCGGGAAGAGGGAGTCGCCGGTGAACAGGTGCGGGAAGCCGGCCGGGTCGCGGTAGAGGAGTGCGATCGAGCCGGGGGTGTGGCCAACGAGGTGGATGACCTCGAGGGCACAGGTGCCGACGCCTAACGTGCCGCCTTCCTCGACGGTACTGTCCACAATAGGCAGTGCGGTCGCGTCGGCCGGATGGGCGATCGACCGGGCATGGGTCGCCTCGATCACGTCCTCGAGGGCGAACCAATGGTCCTGGTGCTGATGGGTGGTGACCACAGTGGACACTCCGGCGTCCCCGATGACCTCGAGCAGCCGATCGGCGTCGTTGGCCGCGTCGATCAGTACCTGCTCTCCGGTGGCCTTGCAGCGCAGCAGGTAGGCGTTGTTGTCCATCGGCCCCACCGACACCTTCGTGATGGTGAGATCGGGCAGGTCGCGGACGGCGGCCGGGCCGCCGGGCGTCACATCTCCGGTATAGGTCACGACCCGACCCTAACCGAACGGGGGAACCTCCGGCAGCACGCCACCGGTCAACCCATCACCCGGGCCGCGCCCGGTCAGCCAGGCGACGGCGGTACGGACAGGTCCTTCGATCACTTCCCCGCCGGGGGCCCCGAAGGTGAGGTCGTGCCCGATCTCGGGACACCGCAGGACAAGGCGTGGAGCGTCGTGTCTGGTACCCATGCGGCGGGCCAGCTCGACCGCCATCCGGACGGCGAACGCCTCGGGCCAGTCGGGTGGCCCGTACCCGGTGTCGAGGTCGACGTGGTGCAGCTCGACTTCGCGCAGCCGGTGCCACGGCACCCGGGCGGCCGGGGCGGCATCGCCGTGCGTCCAGCGGACCACGGTGGCCCACGCCTGCGCCGGCATCTGGTCCATCGCCTCGGCGAATCGCTCCCGGGTGGCTCGCAGATCGGCCAGCTGCTCGGCCGCCGGCCGTCCCGATCCGGCCTCGATGTCAGCCGCTCGCTGCTCGCGGCTGGCGTACTGGGGGGTCTGCACACCGGTACGGGCCCAGGTGAGCAGGTTCACGGCTCCGTCGGCGTTGCGGGCGACGTGGGTCAGCACGTGTCCCCGGGTCCACCCGGGCAGGCCGGACGGTTGGGCGATGGCGCTGTCATCGAGCCGGGAGGCCGACATGATCAGGCGGTCAGTGGCGGCGTTGATGTCGTCTACCAGCGCCAACGGGTCAGCGGTCACGTCGGCAAACGTAACCGATATTCGCTTTCGCCCGGAGGTGGTGGCGCATACCGTTCGGCTCAAACCAGCGCGACGGGAGGAGGTGAGGTCGATGTCGCGTCACGGCATGGGGCCCACCGCGCAGGCGGGGGTAGCGGGTCGCGGCGCACGCCGCTGACCCCCCGCGAACACGTCGACGACAGGACTCAGATGAGCTTCGACATGCCGTCCCTGGGATGGGACGGCGACTTTGCCGCATCCTTCGCCCGGTTACGGCGCCCTGATCATCGTCCCGCCCGCGTCACCCGGGTCGACCGCGGCGTCTGTACCGTGATCGACGCCGGCGGCGCGCACCGCGTCAGCATCGGCGGAGGACTGCTGTGCGCGTCAGCGGCCGACCCGGTCCGGCTGCCCTGCGCCGGTGACTGGGTGGCGGTACGGACCTGGCCTGACGAGCGGACCACCATCGAGGCGGTACTGCCCCGGCGTAGCGCCATCGTTCGCGCCGGCGCCGGAGCGGCGGCGACCGCGCAGGTGTTGGCAGCCAACGTCGACACCGCCGCCGTGGTCGCGGCGGTCGACCCCGAGCCCGACCTGGGTCGCATCGAGCGGCTGCTCGCGATCGCGTGGGAGTCCGGGGCCCGACCTGTGGTCATCCTGACCAAGATCGACTTGGCTGCCCATCCCCAGGCGCTGGCCGACGAGGTGGCCACTGTCGCACCCAAGGTGGACGTATACGGCGTCACTGCGCAGACGGGCGCCGGCGTGGACCTGCTGCGGCCCTACGTCCGCCCCGGGCGTACCCTCGGCCTGCTCGGCGCCTCCGGATCGGGAAAGTCCACGCTGGTCAACGCACTGGCGGGGGCGACTGTCATGGACACCCAGGCGATCAGACGGGCCGACGGTCGCGGCCGCCACACGACGACGTACCGGGCACTGGTGCCCCTGCCGGGCGGCGGCTGCGTCATCGACACCCCCGGCATCCGGGCGGTCGGCCTCTTCGACGGGGTCTCCGGACTCGAGCATGCCTTCGCCGACATCGACGAGCTGGCCAGGGCCTGCCGGTTCGCCGACTGTACCCATCTCACGACACCGGGCTGCGCCGTCCAGGCGGCGGTGCTGACGGGCGAACTCACGCCCCGGCGCATGGAGAGCTGGCGACGCCTCCAGCGGGAGATCGCCTACGAAATGCGCCGCCGCGATCCGCATCTGTCCACCGAGGAGCGTCGCCGGCTGCGAAACAAGCGGGCCCGGGGGCGGAGCCACCACGGGTGAGGCGCCCATGTCCGACGTGTCGGTTGTGGACGTCATCGGAAAGGGTGAACCAGCGGTAACCGGTTGGTGGGTCGCGCACCTGTCCGTTCAGGCGTTACGGTTCGGGCCGCGTGTGCAGCCGGGGGCGGCGACCCACGCCGGGGTGGCAGAGGGGTTCAATGGCGGACGGAGTCGAGGGGGACAGTCGGCTGCGCGTCGGGCCGTATCCGAACGGGCCCGGCGACGCGGTCGCCGAGCCGACCGACGTTCTTCCCGCGATCCCGTCGCCTCGCCCGCCGGACGGTCCGCTCAGCGGTGCGACCATTCAGCTCCCGGTCATCCGGCCGGCCGAGGAACCGCCGACGGTTCGGGCGGTCGCCAAGCGGGCCGCGGCCGCGCTGCCCGCGCTGGGTCCGGCCTCCTCCCGGCAGGAGAAGGCGGCCCGCGCGGCGTCCGCCCCGGACCACCAGCCTGCCGCACCCGGCGACGGGCAGCCGGCGATCGCGGCCACCGCTGATGACCACCCGAACCCAACCGCGGCGGGCAGGCCATATGCCGAAGTACCGATGGACGCCGGCGATCAGTCGGCTGGGCGGCATGGGTACGACAGCCACAACCACGGGGTGGCGGACGAGGCGGACGACGCCGATGACCAGGTCGGGCTGGTTCTGCCCGCCGATCCGCAGACCTCGCCGGCCGATCTGTGGACCTCGCCGGCCGATCCCTGGACCGTGCCGGCCGATCCCTGGACCTCGCCGGCCGGTCCCTGGACCGTGCCGGCCGATCCGCGGACCGGATCCGAGCGGCCATGGCACGAGACGGGCCGGCCGTCCGATCGTCCGCAGCGGGATATCTCCCGCTCACGCTCGCCGGCATACGCCGCGCGGGCCGAGGCGGCCGAGCCCTCGCGGCCAGGTCCGGTCGTGCTCGACGAGGACAGTTGGGACATCGAGCCGGGCGCCGACACGCCGGCCGGCGAGTACGAAGGCCGCCGCCGGGGCGCGTCCCGGACGCGAACCTGGCTCGGCATCGTGGCCGCCCTGATCGTGCTGGCTGGTGCGGTCGGCCTGCCCTTGCTGCTGAACTCCTCGTCACAGCCGACGCTCGCCGATCCGGGCCCGGTGAGCACCGCGGAGAACGGCGCCCTGATCGAGCCGGCACCAGACGAGACCACCCCGGACACCCAACTCGGCGCACCGGTGTCGTCCGGGCCGGCCGGCCCGGCGTCGACCGCCGCGTCGGCTGGGGCCGCGGCGACATCGGCGAGCAGGACCACCACGCCACCGACCCAACCCTCGACGAACCCGCCGGCCGCGCAGCCCGAGACGGTGCAGGCCGAGGATTCCCAACGATCGGGCAGTGCCGCGGCCGACAGCGCCATCGTGCCGGCCGGTAGCTGCGGCGGCACTGCCGTCGTGAGTCAGGTCGGCCAGTGGAACATATTCCGTCAGCAGCCGGGTACCGTGACGTTCGCGGTGGCGGCCCCCTCCGCCGGCACCTACGCGATGACGGTGTACTACGCGCAGTCGGGCGAGAACAAACGCACCGCGGTGATCACGGTCAACTCGGGTGGCGACCAGAACGTCACGTTCACTCGGACGTTCGGAATGGGCAGCTGCGTGGTCGAGGCACACTCGGCCATCAACGTCACCCTCAATGCGGGTACGAACACCATCCGTTTCGGGAACAGTGACAACCGGGCGCCCTCGCTCGACCGGATCGTGATCAGCCAGTCCTGACCCGGAACGAATCCGGCTCGCGCGAAGTTTTGTCGGAGGGCACGACTAGAGTTGCCGCGGCGCGCAGACCTGCCGTTTCCAGCCGTGCAGATGGGGCGTTTGCGACGGCGGGTGCACCAGCGCCCATGTTGGGTCGATGCTGTTCAGGTCGATGCTGTTCAGGTCGATGCTGTTGAGGTCGACCCTGTTCGTGGAGCGATGCCGAAGGTGGGAGTGGGAGAAGTGGCCGACCGGTTGATCATTCGAGGAGCGCGGGAGCACAACCTGCGCGACGTCAACCTCGACCTGCCCCGCGACGCGATGATCGTCTTCACTGGGCTGTCCGGCTCGGGCAAGTCGAGCCTCGCCTTCGACACGATCTTCGCCGAAGGGCAGCGCCGGTACGTCGAGTCGCTGTCGTCGTACGCCCGGCAGTTCCTCGGCCAGATGGACAAGCCCGATGTCGACTTCATCGAGGGCCTCTCCCCGGCCGTCTCGATCGACCAGAAGTCCACCTCGCGCAACCCG
Source organism: uncultured Actinomycetota bacterium (assembly GCA_963803345.1). Classification (GTDB taxonomy): domain Bacteria; phylum Actinomycetota; class Actinomycetes; order Mycobacteriales; family Micromonosporaceae; genus CAWDLX01. Next base: position 762,612 of record CAWDLX010000009.1, on the reverse strand, counting down.
CGCTCGACCGTCGGCACGATCACCGAGGTGTACGACTACCTCCGGCTGCTGTTCGCCCGGGCCGGCGAGCCGCACTGCCCGGTCTGCGGATCGCCCATCTCCCGGCAGACCCCGCAGCAGATCGTCGACCGGGTGCTGGCGATGGACGAGGGCACCCGGTTCCAGGTGCTGGCGCCGGTGATCCGCGGGCGCAAGGGCGAGTACGTCGACCTCTTCGCCGACCTGCAGTCCAAGGGCTTCGCCCGGGCCCGCATCGACGGCGTGGTGCACCCGCTGACCGAGCCGCCGAAGCTCAAGAAGCAGGAGAAGCACACCATCGAGGTGGTGGTCGACCGGCTCACGGTCAAGGCGAGCGCGAAGCAGCGCATGACCGACTCGGTCGAGACGGCGCTCAAGCTGGCCGCCGGCATCGTGCTGCTGGAGTTCGTCGACCTGCCCGAGGACGACGACCAGCGGGAGCGCAAGTTCTCCGAGCACCTGGCCTGCCCGAACGACCACCCGCTGGCGATCGAGGACCTCGAACCTCGCTCGTTCTCGTTCAACGCACCGTACGGCGCATGCCCGGAGTGCACTGGCCTGGGCACCAAGAAGGAGGTCGACCCCGACCTGATCGTGCCCGACCCGGAGCGCACCCTGCGAGAGGGCGCGATCCAGCCGTGGTCGGGTGGGCACACGCTCGAGTACTTCCTCCGCCTGCTCGAAGCGCTGGGCGCAGCGCGAGGGCTTCGACCTCGACACCGAATGGCGGCGGCTGCCGCAGCGGGCGCAGAAGGAGATCCTGCACGGCTACGCAGGACCAGGTGCACGTGCGCTACCGCAACAAGTACGGGCGGGAGCGGTCCTACTACACCGGGTTCGAGGGCGTGGTGCAGTGGATCGAGCGGCGCCACTCCGACACCGACTCGGACTGGTCGCGGGACAAGTACGAGGGCTACATGCGCGACGTGCCCTGCCCGGCCTGTGGCGGCGCCCGGCTCAAGCCCGAGATCCTGGCCGTCACGATCAGCGGCCGCAACATCGCCGAGGTCTGCGCGATGTCGGTCGGCGAGTGCCACGACTTCATCGACTCGCTGGTGCTCAACGACCGGCAGCGGATGATCGCCGAGCGGGTACTCAAGGAGATCAACGCGCGGCTGCGGTTCCTGGTCGACGTCGGGCTGGACTACCTCTCGCTCGACCGGCCGCCGGCACCCTGTCCGGCGGCGAGGCGCAGCGGATCCGCCTGGCCACGCAGATCGGCTCCGGCCTGGTCGGCGTGTTGTACGTGCTCGACGAGCCGAGCATCGGTCTGCACCAGCGGGACAACCACCGGCTCATCGAGACGCTGGTCCGGCTCAAGAGCCTGGGCAACACGCTGATCGTGGTCGAGCACGACGAGGACACCATCCGGACCGCGGACTGGGTGGTCGACATCGGCCCGGGCGCCGGTGAGCACGGCGGCCACATCGTCCACAGTGGATCGCTCAAGGACCTGCTGAAGAACCCGAACTCGGTCACCGGCGCCTACCTGTCCGGCCGGAAGATGATTCCGCTGCCGGCGCAGCGGCGGCCCCAGGCGGCCGGGGCGCGAACTCGTCGGTGCACGGTGCCCGCGAGCACAACCTGCGCAACCTGACCGTCTGCTTCCCGCTCGGCCAGTTCATCGCGGTCACCGGCGTGTCCGGCTCGGGCAAGTCGACCCTGGTCAACGACATCCTGCTACACCGTGCTGGCCAACCAGGTCAACGGAGCACGGCTGGTGCCCGGCCGGCACACCCGGGTCGCGGGGCTGTCCCATGTGGACAAGGTCGTCGGGGTCGACCAGTCGCCGATCGGGCGGACTCCCGCGGTCCAACCCGGCCACCTACACCGGCGTGTTCGACCACGTGCGCCGGCTGTTCGCCGAGACCACCGAGGCGAAGGTGCGCGGGTACGGGCCGGGTCGATTCTCGTTCAACGTCAAGGGTGGCCGCTGCGAGAACTGCGCCGGCGACGGCACGATCAAGATTGAGATGAACTTCCTCCCGGACGTGTACGTGCCGTGCGAGGTGTGCAAGGGCGCCCGGTACAACCGGGACACGCTCGAGGTGCACTACAAGGGCCGGACCATCTCCGAGGTGCTGGACATGCCGATCGAGGAGGCGGCCGACTTCTTCGAGGCGATCCCGGCGATCCACCGGCACCTCAAGACGCTGGTCGACGTGGGGCTCGGCTATGTCCGGCTCGGCCAGCCGGCGCCGACGCTCTCCGGCGGCGAGGCGCAGCGGGTCAAGCTGGCCAGCGAGCTGCAGAAGCGTTCCACCGGACGGACCGTCTACGTGCTCGACGAGCCGACGACCGGCCTGCACTTCGAGGACATCCGCAAGCTGCTGCTGGTGCTCGAAGGCCTGGTCGACAAGGGCAACACGGTCATCGTCATCGAGCACAACCTCGACGTGATCAAGACCGCCGACTGGGTCATCGACATGGGCCCCGACGGCGGCCACAAGGGTGGCGCCGTCGTCGCGGTCGGTACGCCCGAGGAGCTGGCCGAGACCCCGGAGAGCTACACCGGCGAGTGGCTGCGTCACGTGCTCGGCCTCAAGGGCACCGCGGCCGGCGGAACCGCCGCCGCCATTGCCGCGCTTGCCCGGGCCGCGAAGGCCAATGGCGCCACAAAACCCAATGGTGTCACCAGGTCGAACGGCGCCAGCAAGGTCAACGGTGCCAGCAAGGCCAACGGTGCCGCCGGCAACGGCAGCAACTCCCGGGCAAGCAGGTCCGCCGAGCCCGAGCCCGAGACCCCGAAGTCCCGCTCCCGCGCCACCAAGGCCGGTGCCACCAAGGCCGGTGCCACCAAGGCCGGTCCGACCAAGGCCGGTCCGACGAAGGCGAGTCCGACGAAGGCGAGTCCGACGAAGGCGAGTCCGACGAAGGCGAGCGCCGCCCAGCGCACCGCCACCGCCCGCGCCTCATCCGTCGCCGGCGCCTGATCCGTCCGCTGGCGCTTGGTCCGTTCGCGGGCGCCTGGTGGGTCCGCTGGCGCCTGGTGGGTTCGCTGGCGCTTGGTTCGTCCGCGGGCGTCTGGTGGGTTCGCTGGCGCTTGGTGCGTCCGCGGGCGTCTGGTGGGTTCGCTGGCGCTTGGTCCGTTCGCGGGCGTCTGGTGGGTTCGCTGGCGCTTGGTGCGTCCGCTGGCGCTTGGTCCGTTCGCGGGCGTCTGGTGGGTTCGCGGGCGCTTGGTGCGTCCGCCCCGGCGCGCTCACCGGCAACTCCGGTGCACACACAGGGCGCCGCCGACGGCCCAAGCCCGCCCGCGCGGGCGACTCGCCAACTCAGCACACCCGCGCCACTCATCGCGCCCCGTCCACGGTTAGCCCGGACGCCCCGCTCCACAGAAAGGCGTGAGCAAACTGTCCGGGCAAACAGTTGACCCCGCTCGACTGTTAGCCCGGACGCCGTACTCGACAGAAAGCGTTTGCAGACTGTCCGGGCAAACACTGGGGGGCGGGCGGGCTGTCGGTGTGGGTGGGCTGGAAGCGTCGGGGGCGGGGGATACGCTCGCAGACGTGGTACGTGCGCCGAGCAGTTTCCGGCCCGCTCCGGGGACGATCCCCGAGCAGCCCGGCGTCTACCGGTTCCGGGACGCGAACGGTCGCGTGATCTATGTCGGCAAGGCGAAGAGTCTGCGGAGCCGGCTTAACTCCTATTTTGCCGATCCGTGGACCATGCATGCGCGGACGGCCCAGATGGTGGCGGCCGCGGTCGGCGTCGACTGGGTCACGGTGTCGACCGAGGTCGAAGCGCTGCAACTGGAGTACAACTGGATCAAGGAGTACGACCCGCGGTTCAATGTGCGCTACCGGGACGACAAGTCGTACCCGTTCCTCGCCGTCACGCTGGACGAGGAGTACCCGCGGCTGATGGTGATGCGTGGGGCGAAGCGCAAGGGCGTGCGGTACTTCGGGCCGTACTCGCATGCCTGGGCCATCCGGGAGACGCTGGACCTGCTCCTACGCGTGTTCCCCGCCCGTACCTGCAGCGCCGGAGTCTTCAAGCGGCATGGGCAGATCGGACGGCCGTGCCTACTCGGGGACATCGACAAATGCTCCGCGCCCTGTGTCGGTCGGGTGGACGCGGCGGAGCACCGGCGCATCGTCGAGGATTTCGTCGACTTCATGGCTGGCCGTACCGACCGGATGGAGCGTTATCTCGAACGGGAGATGAAGGCGGCCGCCGGCGAGATGGAGTACGAGCGGGCGGCCCGGTTGCGCGACGATCTGGCCGCCCTGCGGCGGGCCATGGAGAAGCAGACGGTGGTCTTCTCCGACGGTACGGACGCTGATGTGGTCGCGTTCGCCGAGGACCAGCTCGAGGCCGCTGTGCAGGTATTCCACGTCCGGGGGGGACGGGTCCGGGGCCAGCGGGGTTGGGTGGTCGAGAAGACCGAAGAGCTCACCACCGGCGATCTGGTGCATCACTTCTGCACCCAGGTCTACGGCAGCGAGGTCGACGCGGAGGACGGTGCCGCCGACCTGCCCCGGGAGGTGCTCGTCCCCGAACTGCCCGCCGACGTGGAGGCGCTCGCAGATTGGCTCAGCCAGCTGCGGGGTACCCGGGTGAGCCTGCGGGTGCCCCAACGCGGCGACAAGAAGTCCCTGCTGGATACGGTCGCCCGCAATGCCGGCGAGGCGTTGACCCAGCACAAGCTCAAGCGGGCGGGGGATCTGACCGCTCGCAGCCAGGCGCTGGAGGAGATCGCCGAGAACCTGGGCCTGCCGACGGCGCCGCTGCGGATCGAATGCTACGACGTGTCCCAGATCCAGGGCACCGACGTGGTGGCGAGCATGGTGGTGTTCGAGGACGGCCTGGCCCGCAAGAGCGAGTACCGGCGGTTCATCGTGACCGGAGCGACCGACGACGTGTCTGCCATCTCCGAGGTGCTGCGCCGGCGGTTCGCCCGGTACCTGCAGGCCCGCGATTCGGGCGAGCTCACCGACTCGGACCGTCCGGCCATCGACCCCGAGACCGGACGGGCCCGCAAGTTCGCGTACGCGCCGAACCTGGTCGTGGTGGACGGTGGCGCGCCACAGGTGAACGCGGCGGGTGCGATTCTGCGGGAGCTGGGCATCACTGACGTGTCGATGTGCGGGCTGGCCAAGCGACTCGAGGAGGTGTGGCAGCCCGAAGAGGCGTTCCCGGTCATCCTGCCGCGCACGTCCGAGGGCCTGTACCTGCTGCAGCGGGTACGCGACGAGGCGCACCGCTTCGCTATCACGTTCCACCGCCAGCGCCGGTCCAAGCGCATGACAGCCTCGGCGCTGGACTCCGTGCCGGGGCTGGGCGAGGTGCGGCGCAAGGCGCTGCTGCGACAGTTCGGCTCGTTGCGCAGGCTCGGCCAGGCGACCGTCGAGGAGATCGCCGAGGTACCGGGGATCGGCCGACGCACGGCCGAGGCGATCGTCGCCGCGCTCGGCCCGGATCCGGCGGCCGGCGCGTCACCGTCGGAGCCGGCAGCCGGCGCGCCACCGTCGGAGCCGGCGGCCGGCGCGTCACCGTCGGACCCGGAGCCGGCGTGGGCGAACCCGGCGTCCCCGGCGCGGCCAGCCGATTCGGCGCCGGCACCGAGTCGATCCGGCCGACCCGACCCGGTCCGAGACCGAGGGCGGACCACCATCGACGTAATGTTCTACCGTCGTCGCAGCTCGAGGGGGGTCGGTGGACGACAGTAGCGAGGCATCGCCCGAGTCCGAGCAGGCGGCCCGCGCGGAGACCGAGATCGTCGTGGTCACCGGCGTCTCCGGTGGCGGGCGGAGCACGGTTGCCCGGGCTCTGGAGAACGTCGGCTACTACGTCGTGGACAACCTCCCGCAGACCCTCATGGTGCAGATGGCGGAACTGGCATACCAGGCCGGCGGTACCGCGCGGCACACGGCGATGGTGCTCGATGTGCGCAGCAGGGCCTTCTCGACCGATCTGGCCGGCGCGGTGCGGGAGCTGCGAGCCAAGGGATTCTCCCCCCGGGTCCTGTTCGTCGACGCGGACGACGATGTCCTGATCCGTCGGTTCGAAAACGTCCGGCGGACCCATCCCCTGCAGGGCGACGGCCGCCTGTCCGACGGCATTCTCGCGGAGCGGATGCTGCTGGCCGAGGCACGGGCGACGGCCGACATCGTCATCGATACCAGTCACCTCAACGTGAACCAGCTCCGGGCCCGGGTCGAGGAGCTGTTCGGCGGCGAGGACAACCGGCGGCTGCGGGTGACCGTGCTCTCCTTCGGCTTCAAGTACGGGCTGCCACCGGACGCGGACTTCGTGGTGGACGCCCGGTTCCTGCCCAACCCGTACTGGGTGCCGGACCTGCGCGAACACACCGGCCGGGACGAGGAGGTCAGCCGCTACGTGCTGGGCCAGCGGGGCGCTTCGACGCTGGTCGAGACATTCGTCCGTCTGGTCAACGCCACCGCGCCCGGCTTCGAACGGGAGGGCAAGCGGTACCTCACCGTGGCGGTCGGGTGCACCGGCGGCAAACACCGCAGCGTGGCGCTCGCTGAGGAACTGGCCCGTCGCCTCCGCGATGTACGGCTGGCCGCCAACGCCCAGCATCGTGACCTGGGCGAGTGAGCCGGGAGCCGGTGAAGGTCGTCGCGTTCGGCGGCGGGCACGGGCTGGCAGCGTCGCTGCGGGCGCTGCGGCTGCTGCGGATACCGCTCGATCTGGAGATCACAGCGATTGTCACTGTCGGTGACGACGGCGGGTCGAGTGGGCGGCTGCGCGCGGCCCGCGGCGGCCTGCCGCCCGGCGACCTCCGCCAGGCGCTGGCCGCACTGGCCGACCCGGACGACCCAGCCGCCGCCCGGGCGGCCGAACTGCTCCAGTTCCGTTTCCCCGGACATGACGCGCTGGCCGGGCACGCGGTGGGAAATCTCCTGCTCGCGGGGCTCATGGAGATGACCGGCGACCCGGTCGACGCGCTCGCCCGGGCGGGCGAACTGGTGCGGGCAGTCGGTCGGGTGCTCCCGATGGCGTGCAACGCCGGTCCGTCTGGCCGCCACCGTCCGCGGCGCCCTACCGCACAGACCCGACCACGTGACTACGGTACGTGGCCAGCACAACGTGGCCGTGAGCCGTGGCGTCGTCGAGTCGGTGAGCCTGACCCCCGACCGCCCCGAAGCCTGTCCGGAGGCGGTCCGGGCCATCGAGTCGGCCGACTGGCTGCTCCTCGGTCCGGGTTCGTGGTTCACCAGTGTGATTCCGCACCTGCTGGTGCCAGATCTCGCCGCCGCCATGGCGCGCAGCGATGCCCGTCGTGTGGTTACCCTGAACCTCGCAACCGAGCAGGAGACGGCCGACCTCTCACCCGCTGACCATCTCCGGGCGCTGGCCCGTTACCTGCCCGGCCCGCGAGTCGATGTAGTTCTAGCCGATGGGGGAGTGGTGGGAGATCCCATCGGGCTGCAGTTCTGCGGCAGAATCGCTGCGGGCGAGGGTCGTGTTCGCGCCGGTCGCCGTCCCCGACGGTCGGCCGCAGCACGACCCGGCGGCGCTCGCGAGAGCGCTGCGGGAAGTCTTGACGGCCTGACGGAGTTACTGGCTGTACGGGACAAGGCCGGGTGCTGGTGCCGGGGGGCAGAAGCACCGGGGGGTGTGGCCCACGGGGTCCGTGCCACGGGCCGCAGGGTCAGAGGCAACGGACCGCGAGGTCCCGACAGCAACACGAGGTGAACAGCACCATGGCGATGACCGGGTCGGTCAAGGATGAACTGAGTCGTGTCGATGTCTCGAAGCCGTGCTGCCGGCGGTCGGAGATGGCGGCGCTGCTGCGGTTCGCCGGCGGGCTGCACATCGTCTCGGGCCGGGTGGTGGTCGAGGCCGAGCTCGACACCGGGGCCACCGCCCGCCGCCTGCGCCGCGAGATCGCCGAGGTGTACGGCTACCCGAGCGAGTTCCATGTGCTCGCCTCCGGCGGGCTGCGCAAGGGCAGCCACTACATCGTCCGGGTGGTCAAGGACGGCGAGGCGCTGGCCCGCCAGACCGGCCTGCTCGATGTACGCGGGCGTCCGGTGCGCGGCCTGCCGCCAGCACGTCGTCGTCGGCCAACACCTGCTGCGCCGTCGCCGCCTGGCGTGGCGCCTTCCTGGCCCACGGATCCCTGACCGAGCCCGGCCGCTCCTGCGCGCTGGAGATCACCTGCCCCGGCCCGGAGTCGGCGCTGGCCCTGGTCGGCGCGGCCCGCCGCATCGGCGTCTCGGCCAAGCCGCGCGAGGTGCGCGGCGTCGACCGGGTCGTGGTCAAGGACGGCGACGCGATCGCCGCGCTGCTCACCCGCATCGGCGCGCACGCCAGCGTGCTGTCCTGGGAGGAGCGCCGGGTACGGCGCGAGGTGCGGGCCACCGCCAACCGGCTGGCCAACTTCGACGACGCCAACCTGCGCCGCTCGGCCCGGGCGGCGGTCGCCGCCTCGGCCCGGGTCACCCGGGCGCTGGAGATCCTCGGTGAGGACGCGCCGTACCACCTGACCAGCGCCGGCCACCTGCGGCTGGAGCACAAGCAGGCCTCGCTGGAGGAGCTGGGCGCCCTGGCCGACCCGCCGCTGACCAAGGACGCGATCGCCGGGCGGATCCGGCGGCTGCTCGCCCTGGCCGACAAGCGGGCCCGCGACCTGGGCATTCCCGACACCGAGTCGGTGGTCACGGCCGAGATGCTCGCCAGCTGACCGGTCCCACCCGCCGGTGACGTCGCCGACACAGGCGATCTTGAGGCCCCGGCGCGCGTGGTCGGGCCGTTCGTTTCGATAGGGTTGCGATCTGTGCGGCGACGAGGCCGACGACGGTCCGTTGCCGCGCGGTGCCGCTCCGCTGCAAGGTGCGGTGCAGTGTCGCGCGGAGCGGCCAGGGACCTAACGGCCGCCGGCCGCGAGAGCCGGCGCACAGACGAGGAGTTGTCTCCTGTGACTGTCCGGGTTGGTATCAACGGATTTGGCCGGATCGGCCGCAACTTCTTCCGGGCGGCGCTCGCCTCCGGCGCCGACATCGAGCTGGTCGGCGCGAACGACCTCACCGACAACGCGACCCTGGCCCACCTGCTCAAGTACGACTCGATCCTGGGCCGGCTGCCGTACGAGGTGAAGTCCACCGCGGACGAGATCACCGTGGCCGGGAAGAGCTTCAAGGCGTTCGCCGAGCGCGACCCGGGCAAGCTGCCCTGGGGCGACCTGGGCGCCGACGTGGTGATCGAGTCGACCGGCCTGTTCACCGACGCCGACAAGGCCAGGGTGCACGTCGACGAACGGCGCCAAGAAGGTCATCATCTCGGCCCCCGCCAAGGGCGAGGACATCACGATCGTGATGGGCGTCAACCAGGACAAGTACGACCCGGCCCACCACACGATCATCTCGAACGCCTCGTGCACGACCAACTGCCTCGCCCCGATGGCCAAGGTCATCGATGACACGTTCGGCATCGAGCGCGGCCTGATGACCACCATCCACGCGTACACCCAGGACCAGAACCTGCAGGACGGTCCGCACAAGGACCTGCGCCGGGCCCGGGCGGCCGCGCTGAACATCGTGCCGACCTCGACCGGTGCGGCCAAGGCGATCGGGCTGGTGCTGCCGCAGCTCAAGGGCAAGCTCGACGGGTACGCGCTGCGGGTGCCGATCCCGACCGGCTCGGCCACCGACCTGACCGTGACGGTCGGCCGGGACACCACGGTCGACGAGGTGAACGCCGCGATGAAGGCGGCCGCCGACGGCCCGCTCAAGGGCTACCTCACCTACACCGAGGACGAGATCGTCTCCTCCGACATCGTCACCGACCCGGCGTCGTGCATCTTCGACTCCGGCCTGACCAAGGTCATCGGCAACCAGGTCAAGGCGGTCGGCTGGTACGACAACGAGTGGGGCTACTCCAACCGGCTGGTCGACCTGGTGACATTCGTGGGCGGTCAGCTGTGATCAGGACCCTCGACGACCTGCTCGCCGAGGGCGTCCGGGGTCGGCGAGGTCCTGGTCCGCGCCGACCTGAATGTCCCCTTCGACAAGAGTGAGCCGGGCGTCATCACCGACGACGGGCGGATCCGCGCCGTGCTGCCGACCCTGACCGCCCTGCGCGACGCCGGGGCGCGGGTGATCGTGATGTCGCACCTGGGCCGGCCCAAGGGCGAGCCCGACCCGAAGTACAGCCTGGCCCCGGTCGCCACCCGGATGACGGAGCTGCTCGGCACCCCGGTCGCGTTCGCCACCGACACGGTGGGCGAGCAGGCCGACCCGGCCGTCGGGAGCGCTGGGCGACGGGGGCGTCGTGCTGCTGGAGAACCTCCGGTTCAACCCGGGCGAGACGAGCAAGGACGAGGCCGTGCGGCACGAGTTCGCCGGCCAGCTGGCCGCCTTCGGCGAGGCCTACGTCGATGACGCCTTCGGCGCCGTGCACCGCAAGCACGCCAGCGTCTACGACGTGCCGGCGCTGCTGCCGCACTACGCCGGTGGGCTGGTGCTGCGCGAGGTCGAGGTGCTGCGCGGGCTCACCGAGCGACGTACGAGCGCCCGTACGTCGTGGTCCTCGGCGGGGCCAAGGTCTCCGACAAGCTGGCCGTGATCGAGGCGCTGCTGCCCACGGTCGACCGGCTGCTCATCGGCGGCGGGATGTGCTTCACCTTCCTCAAGGCCCTCGGCTACGAGGTGGGCGACTCGCTGCTCGAGAACGAGATGGTCGACACGTGCCGCGACCTGCTCGGCCGGTCCGAGGGCCGGATCCTGCTGCCGATCGACATCGTGGTGGCGTCGGAGCTCTCCGCCGACGCGCCGACCGCGGTCGTGCCGGTGGAGGACATCCCGGCCGACCAGAAGGGGCTCGACATCGGGCCGGCGACGACGCAGGCGTTCGGCGACGCCCTGGCCGGTGCCCGGACCGTGTTCTGGAACGGACCGATGGGCGTGTTCGAGGTGGCCCCGTTCGCGGCCGGCACCCGCGGGGTGGCCGAGGCGATCACCAAGGTCGACGGCTTCACCGTGGTCGGCGGCGGCGACTCGGCGGCCGCGGTGCGGGCGCTGGGCATCCCGGAGGACGCGTTCGGCCACATCTCGACCGGCGGCGGCGCGTCGCTGGAGTACCTCGAGGGTAAGACACTGCCTGGTCTCGAGGCCCTGGACAGCCCCACCTGTGGAGCAATGAGCGATGCCGCTGATGAGCCGCGCCGGCCGCTGATGGCCGGCAACTGGAAGATGAACCTCAACCACTACGAGGCCAACAAGCTGGTCCAGCAGCTGGCCCACAGCCTGACCGAGAAGGAGCTCGCCGCGGTCGAGGTCGCGGTGCTGCCGCCGTTCACCGCGATCCGCAGCGTGCAGACCGCGGTGGACGGCGACAAGTGGCTGCTCCGGTACGGCGCGCAGGACATCTCGGCCCACCCGGCCGGTGCGTACACCGGCGAGATCTCCGGGCCGATGCTGGCCAAGCTGGGCTGCTCGTACGCGGTGGTCGGGCACTCCGAGCGGCGGGCCTACCACCACGAGGACGACGCGCTGGTCAACGCCAAGGTCAAGGCGGCACTGGCCAACGAGATCACCCCGATCCTGTGCATCGGCGAGGGCCTGGACATCCGCGAGGACGGCGACCATGTGCCGTACACGCTCGCCCAGCTCGACGGCGGGCTGGCCGGGCTGAACGGCGCCCAGGTCGAGAAGGTCGTCGTGGCCTACGAGCCGGTCTGGGCGATCGGTACCGGCAAGACGGCCACCCCCGAGGACGCCCAGGAGGTCATCGGGGCGATCCGGGGGCGCATCGCGCGAGAAGCACGGCGGTTCGGTTGCCGGGTCGGTCCGGATCCTCTACGGCGGCTCGGTGAAGGCGGCCAACATCGCCGCCATCATGGCAGAGCCGGACATCGACGGTGCGCTGGTCGGCGGGGCGAGCCTCGACGCCGACGAGTTCGTCAAGATCTGCCGGCTGGGCGAGCCGCGTCGTAAACCGCTTCCCGAGACTCGCGACCGGTGGCTCAGCGTTTGACCATGCAGCTCGGTGCATGCCCCGGTTAGCGCGGCGCGGGGCGCGGGTCCTAGAGTGTGGTGTCGACCCCCCGACGGCCACCCCGAGACCTGGTGCCGGACCGTGTCCGGGCCGCACACAAGCGTGCTGACCCGGCCTGCCCTGCGAGGACGAGCATGCGCGACAGCGTACGCCGCATTGTGTCCATTGCGCCACCGTCTGTCCGCCGCCCCGTCGCCGCTCGATGGCTGCCGCTGGCGCCTCGTCAGCCTGCGCCGCCGTCGCCGGCTGCGACCTGGCCGGCGCGTCCGACTCGGCCGCCCCAGCCCAAGAAGGGCGGCACGCTCTACGTCAACCTGTCGGCGGCGCTCGACTCGCTGGACCCGCAGGGCGCAGTACGCGGCGAACAGCGACGAACGTGCTCCGGCTGACCACCCGCACGCTGACCACCTACCGGTCGACCCCGGGAGCGGCGCCGACGAGATCGTGCCCGACCTGGCCACCGACACCGGCCGGGCCAGCGAGAACAACACGGTCTGGAAGTTCACCCTCAAGCCGGGCGTGAAGTGGCAGGGCGGCGAGCCGGTCACCTGCTCGCAGGTCAAGTACGGCATCGAGCGGCAGCTTCTCCAGCCTGATGCGACGGGGGGCCACGTACCCGACGCACTACCTGCACGACAACGCCAAGCCGTACCAGGGCCCGTACCTGGACAACGACAACGACGGCAAGGGCCTCGAGTCGATCGAGTGCCTGGACGAGCGCAACATCGTGTTCCACCTCAGGCGACCCGTCGGCGACTTCGGGTACGCGGCTGGCGATGAGCGACGTTCGCCCCGGTCCTCGCCGGAGAAGGACACGAAGGCCGACTACGCCAAGAGCCCGTACTCCAACGGGCCGTACAAGATCACGTCTCGGGACGACAAGCAGATGGTCATGGTCCGCAACAACTTCTGGACCGAGACCAACGACCAGGTCCGCAAGGCGTACCCGGACAAGATCGTCTTCACCTTCCGCCAGGACGACGCGGCGTGATCACCAACGAGCTGATCGAGGACCAGGGCAACGCCCGGAACACGGTGCATGCTGGACGTCAACGTGGCGCCGAACTTCCTCCAGCAGGTCATCAACGACCCGGACCTGAGCGCCCGCACCATCAGCGGCCCGACCGGCGGCGTGCGCTATTCTCGCCATCAACACGAAGGTCCAGTCCCGAACATCGCCTGCCGGCAGGCCCTGATCTACGCCTTCAACAAGCGGAAGTAGCGCGCGGTGAACGGCGGCGCGGTGACCGGCGACTACGCGACCACGATCATCCCGCCGGGCGTGACCGGGTACAAGAAGTTCGACCTCTATGACAGCCTGAACAACCCCGAGGGCAACCCGGACAAAGTCGACGCGATCATGACCGAGCAAGCCCGCCAGGGGCACCCGTGCAAGACGACGATCAAGGTGGCCTTCCCCGACACGGGGCTGCGGCGCCGGCTGATGGCGACCGTGGTCGAGGCGTACCAGCAGGCCGGCATCCAGGTCACCCCGGTACCGATCCCGCCGGGTCCCTACTACGCCACCGGCATCGGTGATCCGGCCAACCCCTACGACATGATGCTCGCCGGCTGGATCCCGGACTGGGCCAGCGGCTCGGCCATCCTGCCAGCCAACTTCGACGGCCGGCGAATCCCGCCGGTCGACCCGGCGACCGGCACGGGTCGAACAACAGTGACTTCTCGTTGCTCAACGATCCCAAGATCAACCAGCAGATGGATGCCGCGCTGTCCGAGACCGACCGGGACCGGCAGGGCGCGCTATGGGGCGATCTCGACCAGCAGATCCAGGCGCAGGCGGTGACCATCCCGATCCTGTACGAGCGGGGTATCCGGCTGACGGGCTCCAATGTGCTCGGGTCCTACATCTCACCCGCCTACGGATCCCCCGACCTGGTCGCACTGGGGCTGGCCAAGCCGTAACGTCCGCGGCCCGCCCCTGCGTGCCCAGGCCGGGGCGGGTCGCTATCCTTTACGGGTTGCCCCACGGGCGCGCCCCGCTCCGAGAGGACCCTCCACCGTCATGATCATCGTTTCGCATACACCCTCGTCGTGCTGCTCATCATCACGAGCGTGCTGCTGACGCTGCTGATCCTGCTCCACCGTGGCAAGGGCGGTGGGCTCTCGAGCATGTTCGGCGGCGGTGTCTCCAGCAACCTGGCCGGCTCCTCCATCGCCGAGAAGAACCTTGACCGCTACACGCTGGTTGTCGGCATGGTGTGGTTCGCGTGCATTGTGGGCTTTGGTCTGTGGATCAAGTTCGAGGGCGGTCAAACGCCGACCGACGCCACGACCACACCTACGCAGTAGCGCCTTCCCCATCCCGCCGGTCGAGTCCTAGACTCGTCGGGTCTCACCCCCCTGTGACCGCACCTACCACCGTCCCGCCGAGCTTCGCCTGAGTCTCAACCCCGGACACCAGGAGCGAAAAGCCGTGGCAAGTGGAAATGCCATCCGTGGTACCCGTGTCGGATCCAGCCCCGTGCGCTGGGTCGATCCCACCGCAGAACGTACGGAAGCGGTTCCCCGTCGAGTGGTCGGATTCTGGTGCGCCAACGGCCACCACACCGAGCACCACTTCGCCGCCGACGTGGCCGTTCCGGCGACCTGGGACTGCCCCCGCTGTGGCTTCCCGGCCGGCCAGGACAAGTCCAACCCGCCGGCGCCGCCGACGGTCGAGCCGTACAAGACCCATCTCGCCTACGTGAAGGAGCGCCGCAGCGACGAGGACGGTGCCGCCATCCTCGCCGAAGCGATGCAGCGGCTCCGCGCCCGCCGGGGCGAGTAGGAACCTGATCTTCCCGTACCCGTGGGCCGGGGCCGTCCTGACCCAGGCTCCGATGGCGGGCGCCCAGCCCACACCGGCGGTCAGCGCAGGGCGCGCATGTTCGGTCGGACCTCGGCGGCCGCCGCCCGGTCGAGCATCCACAGCGTTCGTTCGACGCCGTGGACACCGGCGGCGGGCAGCTGCACCTCGCCGGGACCGGCCAGGGCCATCCCGACCGCGCTGGCCTTCTCCGCCCCGGCCGCGACCAGCCAGACCTGCGCACCGGTGTTGATGGCGTGCAGGGTCATCGTGATCCGGGTCGGCGGCGGCTTCGGACACCCCCGCACAGCGGTCACCGTCCGGGTGTCGTAGGCAGCCGGCGACTCGGGAAAGATCGACGCCACGTGCCCCTCCTCGCCGACACCGAGCAGCACGACATCGAAGTGCGGCAGCGGCGCGGTTCCGGGGCGGGCCGCCCCAGCCAGGTCAGCCGCGTACCGGGCGGCCGCCGCCCTCCGGGTCGTCGCCGTCCGGTCCATCGGGGCCGCACATCGGATGGATCCGGGCCGGGTCGAGCGGGAGAACGTCGAGTATCTCCGCCCTGGCCAACGTCTCGTTGCGATCCGGGTTACCGGAGGGCAGGAACCGCTCGTCGCCCCACCACACATCCACCCGCGGCCAGTCCACCGCGTCGAGCGCCGGGATGTCCCGCATGGCCCGGTACAGCCTGGCCGCGGTCCGGCCGCCGGTGAACACCAGGGTGGCGCTTCCCCGGGCGGCCTGAGCGTCGATGAGGGCGACGACGAGCCGGGCCGCCGCCGCCTGGGCGAGCTGGTCCGGATCGGCGTGGACGATGACCGAGGTCTCGCTCATGAGGTCCCGCTCATGTGGTGGGCGCCGGGTCGTACCAGATGTGCACTCTCGAGCTCGGCCTGAGGTTGAGACCGGAGGTTGCCGGTGCACGCCTCGAGCGCAGCTCGCGTAGGACCGGTCGGCCCCGAGCCGGCGCAGCTCCTCGGCGAGCTGGTCGCCCAGCCCGCGCTGCTCGAGCGGCACCGTCCCGGTCGGGCAGCCCGGTGCGGCGCAGGACAGTTGCCTGACCCTGACGCTCCAGCGCGATCTCGGCCCCGTTGTCCAGTCGCAGCGACACCGCCTGGATGCCGCTCTCCGCCGGACGCGCGGTTGGCGCGATACCGAGCCGCCCTGCAGCCAGCCGCGCAGGAGCAGGGCGGTCGGGTCGCTCGTCGGCGGCGACCACCGTCGCCCCGAGCACCGTGGCGGAGGCGGTGTCGAGCGCAGCTGGCCAGCAGCGAGCGCCATGGCGTCGTCCGGGTCCAGGCCAGGTCGGTGTCGCCGGGCGCGTAGTCCTCGGCCCGCTCGAACAGCCCGCCACCGGGTCGGCTGTCTGCGCCACGTCGGTGATCCGGCGCTCCGCCAGCACGCCGAGCGGGTCGGTCGCGATCCGCTCCGGCGGCGCGTCGTGCCACCAGGTGACTGTCGGCACATCCGGCGCCAGCAGCGGGATCACCACCGACTCGGCGTGCCGGGCGAGCCGGCCGTGCATGCGCAGCACGACCGCCTCGGCCGGGCCCAGCCGCCCGCCGACCACGATCTCGGCGTCCAACCGCGACTCGGGGTACCGCGAGCTGCTGGCCGGCCAGGTTGCTCCGGACCACGATGATCAGCCGGCACGGATGCGCGGCGGCGGCGGTGGCCGCGGCGGTCTCGGCCTCCCTGACCCGCCGCTCGTCGACCGAGCCGACCAGGGTCAACGCGAGCCCGCTGGCCACGCCGCCGGCGTTACGCCGTTCCGCTGACAGCGCCTTGACGACGTCGTCTCCACTGGTGTCCCAGAGCGCGATCATGAAGCTCTCCGCTCACTCATGTGTCTTGGATCGGCCCGCGGCGGCCCTTCGCTCACTTTGGCCTCCGCCAGGCATGGCCGTCACGGGCGAGCATCTCGTCGGCGGCGCGGGGGCCCCATTCGCCGGCCCGGTAGGTGAACGGCACCGTACCCGCCCACGCCTCCTCGAGCGGATCCACCACCCGCCAGCCGGCCTCGACCTCGTCCGCGTGCGGGAACAGCGTGCTGTCGCCGATCAGGACGTCCAGCACCAGCCGCTCGTACGCCTCGGGCGATGGACTCCGTGAAAGCCTCGCCGTACTGGAAGTCCATCGTGATGTCGCGGACCTCCATCGTGGTACCGGGGACCTTCGACCCGAACTTGAGGGTCACCCCCTCGTCCGGCTGTACCCGGATGACCAGCTGGTTGTGGCCGAGCAGTTCCACGTCGGAGGCGTGGAACGGCAGGTGCGGCGCCTTCTTGAACAGCACCGCGATCTCGGTGACCCGGCGGGCCATCCGCTTGCCGGCCCGGATGTAGAAGGGCACACCGGCCCAGCGGCGGTTCTGGATGCCCAGGTTGACCGCCACGTAAGTCTCGGTGGTCGAGTTGGGCGGGACATCCTGCTCCTCGAGGTATCCGACGGCCCGTTCGCCGGCCACCCAGCCCTGCACGTACTGGCCGCGGACGGTGCCGGTAGCGATGTCCTCGGGCAGGGTGATGGCCCGAGCACCTTGAGCTTCTCGGTCCGGATCTCGTCGGCGTCGAAGCTGGTCGGCTCCTCCATGGCGACCAGGGCGAGCAGCTGCATCAGGTGGTTCTGCAGGACGTCCCGGGCCGCGCCGGCGCTGTCGTAGAACGCCGGCCCGGCTGCCGATGCCCACGTCCTCGGCCATCGTGATCTGCACCGAGTCGACGTGCTTGGAGTTCCAGACCGGCTCGTACAGCGCGTTGGCGAACCGCAGTGCCAGGATGTTCTGCACGGTCTCCTTGCCCAGGTAGTGGTCGATGCGGAACACGTCCTGGCGGGTGAACACGTCGTCCGACCAGCTGGTTGAGCGCGGTGGCCGAGGCGAGGTCGTGCCCGAACGGCTTCTCCACCACCACCCGCCGCCAGCCGCCGGACTTGTCGTTGTCGGCCATCCCGGTGCGCTGCATCTGCTTGAGGACGACCGGGAACGCGGCCGGCGGGATGGACAGGTAGAACGCGGCGTTGCCCTCGATGCCGTGGCTGTCGCGCAGCTCGTCCAGGGTCCGGGCCAGCCGGTCGAACGCCTCGTCGTCGTCGAACGAGCCCGGCACGAACTCGATGTTGGCGGCCAGCCGGTGCCCACACCTCCTCGCTCCACGGGGTACGGGCGTGTGTCCTGGGCCGCCTCCTTGACCATCTGACGCGAACTCGCCGGCACCCCAGTCGCGGCGGGCGAAGCCGAGCACGACGAAGCCGGGCGGCAGCAGGCCGCGGTTGGCCAGGTCGTAGACGGCCGGGATCAGCTTCTTGCGGGCCAGGTCGCCGGTGACGCCGAAGATGACCAGCGCGCACGGCTCGGGGATGCGGGGTAGCCGGCGGTCGTTCGGATCGCGCAGGGGGTTCGCCATGGTGACCTCTTCCGTAGCTGGCAGGTGTTCGGGCCGAGTGAGCCGGGCCGCGGCGAGCGAGTTGGGCCGCGCCGGCGCGTCCGGTCGGTGAGGTGCAGCCAGAGCAGCGGCCGGCCGCGGCCCGCGCAGCGCCTGCCGGTCGCCGGCGGCCTGGGCGGCCTGGAGCTGACCGAACGTGTATGGCTGGCCGGGTACGTCGAGGTCGTCGGTGACCACGCCGGTGATCTGCAGGAACGTCCCGACCTGCGGGCCGCCCTTGTGGTACTGGCCGGTGGAGTGCAGGAACCGCGGTCCCCAGCCGAAGGTCACCGGCCGGCCGCTGGCGGTGGCCAGCGCGGCGCGGACCTCGGCGACCGGCGACGTCGCCGAACCGGTCCAGGTAGGCCATCACGGCGATGTACCCGGTCGGGCCCGGCCTGCGTCGAGCAGCCACCGCAGCGCGCCGGTCAGCGTGTTCGCTCCGGCCAGGTGGTCGGCGTACACCTCGACCGCGCCCTCGGTGAACAGCGGCGCCTGCTCGGGCAGCCCGCTGGCCAGGATCTTCTTGGTGTTCTCCTTGCTCTCGGTCACGTTGGGCTGGTCGAACGGGTTGATCCCGAGCAGCCGGCCGGCCAGGGCGGTGGCCGCCTCCCAGGCCAGGAACTGGGCGCCGAGCGGGCCGTTGACGCTGACGTGCGGGGTCGACCCCGCCGGCCGGGTAGTCCTGCGCGGTCGAGAGCGCCGCCGACGGTCACGGTCAGCACGTCGTCGCCGGTCGCGCCGGGCGCGGACGGGTTCTCCACCACCACCGGCAGGATGCCCGTGCCGTCCTTGCCGGTGGACTCGGCGATGAGCTGCTCGGCCCAGTCGCCCAGCCCGGTGATGCCGGTGCCGTCGTCGACCAGGGCGACCTTGTCCCGCCCGGCCAGTGCGGCCGCTCCGAGGGCCGCGCCCAGGGCCAGCGCCGGGTTGCTCGCCGCCTCGCGTCGTCGCGCCCGATGCTGGCGCTGAACTCCTCGGCCTGGTCGAGCAGCTCGGCCACCTTCACCCCGGCCAGCGCGGCCGGGACCAGCCCGAACGCGGTCAGCGCGCTGTAGCGGCCGCCGACGTCGGGGTCGGCCAGGACGAGGTGCGCGCCCATGTCGCGGGCGGTCTGCTCCAGCGGAGAGCCCGGGTCGGTGACGATGACGAACCGCCGGCCGATGTCGTCGATGCCGGCGTCGGCGAACGCCTGCCAGTACGCCCGGCGGTGCGAGTCGGTCTCCACAGTGGACCCGGACTTGCTGGACACCACGACCACCGTACGCTCGAGCCGGTCGGCCAGCGCCGCCCGGACCTGATGCGGGTCGGTGGTGTCGAGGACAGTCAGCCGGACGCCGAGGGTACGGGTGATCACCTCGGGCGCCAGCGACGAGCCGCCCATGCCGGCCAGCACCACGTGGTCGAGCCCGCCGAGCTGCTCCCGGAGGCTGGCCAGCTGGGGCAGCAGGTCCCGGCTGCGCCGGAAGGTGTCGACCCAGCCCAGCCGGACCTCCGCCTCGGACTCGGCCGCCGGACCCCACAGGGTCGGGTCCTTCTCGGCCAGCAGCCGGGCAGCGCGTCCGCGTCGACCAGGCTCCGCCGGGCCTGGGCTGCGCCGGGCGCGTTGTCCGCGCCCCGGACCGAGAGTCCAGCCGCCGACTCAACCTCTGTCATCGAGCACCTTTCGCTGTCGTCCGTCGTCTATCGTGCCGGCGCCGAGCTGGGTCTCCACGCTCTTGAACAGCTCGAGCCAGGAGGCTTCGAACTTCTCGACGCCCTCGCGCTCCAGGGTGGCGATCACGTCGTCGTACGCGACGCCGATCGCGTCGAGCTGGTCCAGCACGGCCTGCGCCTGCGCGTAGGAGGACGTGACCACGTCCGGGTTCACCTCACCGTGGTCGGCGAACGCGTGGATGGTCGGCTCCGGCATCGTGTTGACCACGCCCGGGCGCGACCAGCTCCTCGACGTACATGACGTCGCGGTAGTCGGGGTTCTTCGTCGAGGTGGATGCCCACAGTGGACGCTGCGGCTTGGCGCCGGCGGCGGCCAGCGCCCGCCAGCGGTCGGAGTCGAACGCCTTCTCGTAGCGCTCGTAGGCGAGCTGGGCGTTGGCGATGGCCGCCTTGCCCATGCAGCGCCTTCGCCTCGTCGGTGCCGATGCGTTCCAGCCGCTTGTCGACCTCGGTGTCCACACGGGACACGAAGAACGACGCGACCGAGGCGAGGTTGGTCAGGTCGTGCCCGTTCGCCTTGGCCTGCTCGAGCCCGGCGAAGAACGCGTCCATCACCTGCTCGTAGCGGTCCAGACCGAAGATGAGCGTCACGTTGACGCTGATCCCCTCGGCCAGCGTCTGGGTGATCGCCGGGATGCCCTCGTCGACGGCCGGGATCTTGATGAACAGGTTCTGCCGGTCGACCAGCCACCACAGCTGCTTGGCCTCGGCGACGGTCTTGGCGGTGTCGTGGGCCAGCCGCGGGTCGACCTCGATCGAGACCCGACCGTCCACCCCGGACGACGCGTCGTAGGCCGGTCGCATGACGTCGCACGCCCAGCGCACGTCCCGCGTGGTGATCATGCGGGCCGCCTCCTCGACGCTGACCCCGCGCAGCGCGAGGTCGTGGATCTGGTCGGCGTAGTCCTCCGACTCGGCCAGCGCCTTGGCGAAGATCGTCGGGTTGGAGGTCACGCCGACCACGTGCTGGTCCCGGCGCAGAGCCTCGAGGCCACCGGTGACGGAGGCGCTCTCGGGAGATGTCGTCGAGCCAGATGGAGACCCCGGCGGAGGTGAGCTCCGCCAACCTGTCACTCATGATCATGCAACTCGCTCAGTTGCCGGTGGTGGAACCCTTCAACTCTCCTGCGCGCGACAGCGATGCGCGAGCCGCGGCGACGACGTTGTCCGCGGTGAAGCCGAACTGCTCGAAGAGCACCTGGTAGGGCGCGCTCGCTCCGTAGTGCTCGATGCTCACGCACTCGCCGGCCTCCCCGACGAGATCGTGCCACGACATCGCCACCGCGGCCTCCACGCTGACCCGCGCCTTCACCGAGGGCGGAAGGACCTGGGTGCGGTACGCCGGGTCCTGGGCCCGGAACCATTCCTGGCACGGCATCGATACGACCCGGGTCGGTACCCCGTCGGCCTCGAGCCGCTCCCGGGCCGACAGGCACAGGGTGCACCTCGGAGCCGGTGCCGATGAGGATGACCTTCGGCGCCGCCGGTGCTCGCCTCGGCCAGGATGTACCCGCCCTTAGCCGACCCGTCCGCCCCGGCCAGCCCGGACCGGTCGAATACCGGCAGGTTCTGCCGGGTCAGGCAGAGCGCGGTCGGCCGGTCGGTATGTTCGAGGGCCATCCGCCACGCCCACGCCGTCTCGTTGGCGTCGGCCGGGCGCACCACGTCGAGTCCGGGGATGGCCCGCAGCGCCGTCAAGCTGCTCGACCGGCTGGTGGGTCGGCCCGTCCTCGCCGAGCCCGATGGAGTCATGCGTCCATACGTATATGACCGGTAGTTTCATCAACGCGGCCAGCCGGACCGCCGGCCGCATGTAGTCGCTGAACACGAGGAACGTCGCGCCGTACGGGCGGGTGCCGCCGTGCAGCACGATCCCGTTGAGGATCGAACCCATGCCGTGCTCGCGGATTCCGAAGTGGAGGGTCCGGCCGTACCAGTCGCCGGGAAACTCCTTTGTGGAGTGCTCCGGCGGGAGGAAGGACGGCTCACCCTCGATCGTCGTGTTGTTGCTCTCGGCCAGGTCGGCCGAGCCGCCCCACAGCTCCGGCAGCACCGGCGCGATCGCGTTGATGACCTCGCCGGAGGCCTTGCGGGTGGCCATGCCCTTCGGGTCGGCCGGGAACTCGGGCAGGGCGGCGGTCCAGCCCTCGGGCAGGCGTACGGGTGGCCAGCCGGTCGAACAGCGCCCTGCGGTTCGGGTTCCGCGTCGCCCAGGCGTCGAAGGCCCGCTGCCACCCGGCGTGGGCGGCCCGTCCGCGGGCGAGCACCTCGCGGGCGTGGTCGAGGACCTCGTCGGCGACCTCGAACGTCCGGTCCGGATCGAAGCCGAGGATCTTCTTGGTCGCGGCGACCTCGTCGGCTCCCAGCGCCGAGCCATGGGCCTTACCGGTGTTCTGCTTGTGCGGCGCCGGCCAGCCGATGATGGTGCGCAGCGCGATGAACGAGGGCCGGTCGGTCTCCGCCCTGGCCGCCAGCAGCGCCCGGTAGACCGCCTCGGGGTCTTCCTGGTAGCCCTCGTCCGTCCGCCAGTCGACGTGCTGAACGTGCCAGCCGTACGCCGCGTACCGGGCGCGCCACGTCCTCGGACTTGGCGACATTGGTGTCGTCCTCGATCGAGATCTGGTTGTCGTCCCAGATCACGGTGAGGTTGCCCAGCTCCTGATGGGCGGCGAGCGAGCTGACCTCGTGGCTGATGCCCTCCTCGATGTCGCCGTCCGAGCAGAACACGTAGATGTGATGGTCGAACGGGCTCGTGCCGGGGGCGGCGTCGGGGTCGTAGAGTCCCCGCTCGCGGCGAGCGGCCATGGCCATCCCGACCGCGTTGCCCAGACCCTGTCCGAGTGGGCCGGTGGTCGTCTCGACGCCCACCGTGTGGCCGTGCTCGGGGTGGCCGGGCGTCAGCGAGTCCCACTGGCGTAGCCGCTTGAGGTCGTCCAGCTCCAGCCCGTATCCGGACAGGTACAGCTGGATGTAGAGGGTCAGGCTGGAGTGTCCACAGGAGAGCACGAACCGGTCCCGGCCGGGCCAGCCGGATCGCTCGGGTCGTGCCGCATGACCCGCTGGAACAGCAGGTACGCCGCGGGCGCCAGGCTCATCGCGGTACCGGGATGGCCGTTGCCGGCCCTTTCCACCGCGTCCATCGCCAGGACCCGGATCGTGTCGACCGCTCGGCGGTCGGTGTCGGACCAGTCGAATACGCTCACAAACACGAACCCTACCCAGCATCCCACCCGGGTATGTTTCGGTCGGCGGTGTCCGGCGGGAGCAGCCGGCGAAACTCCTCTGACATGTGTGACGGCGGACCCGACTGGTGGGTCCGAACAGGCCCTCCGGTCGCGACGCGTACGCTGTCCCAGATCTCCCCGTTCGAAGCCGGAAGGTGGCGCCACCGTTGAGTACAGTCGCGGACCGCGCAACCCCTCCGTTCGACGAGGCCGTCGCGCTGCTGCCGGTGAGCCGGGTCGGACTGGCCGACCGGGCCCGGGCGTACGCGTCACTGATGAAGCTGCGCATCGTCGAACTGCTGTTGGTGACGACGGTGCCGGCGATGTTGCTGGCGGGTGCCGTCGCGCCGGTCAACGGCCGGCACGGGCTGCCCTCCCTCGGGCTGATCGCGGTCGTGCTGGTCGGCGGGACGATGGCCGCCGGCGCGGCGAACGCGCTCAACTGTTACCTCGACCGCGACATCGACCAGCTGATGCGGCGTACGGCGCGCCGTGTCCTGCCGAGCCATGTCGTCTCGCCGCGAGCCGCACTGATCTTCGGGCTGACCCTGGCCGTGCTCTCGGTCGTCCTGATGGCGTCGTTGACCAACTGGCTCGCCACCGGGCTCACCGCCTCGGCGATCGTGTACTACGACCTCGTCTACACGCTGTGGCTCAAACGGACCACACCTCTGAACACGGTCTGGGGCGGCGTATGCGGGGCGATGCCGGTGCTGATCGGCTGGGCCGCCGTGACCGACTCGCTGGCCTGGCCGGCGTGGGCCATGTTCGCGATCGTGTTCCTCTGGCAGCCGCCCCACTTCTACGCCCTGGCGATCCGGTTCAAGGACGACTACGCCCGGGCCGGCATCCCGATGCTGCCGGTGGTCGCCTCGGCCCGCCGGGTCGGGGTGGAGACCGTCGCGTACGCCTGGCTGACGCTGGCCGCGTCGGCCTCGCTGTACTGGCTCGGGCTGTCCTGGGCCTACCTGGGGGTGGCGCTGGTGGTCGGCGCTCTGTTCGTCCTGGAGGCGCATCGGATGCTGGGACGGATCAACCGGGGTGAGCCGATCCGCCCGATGCGTCTGTTCCATTGGTCCACGACGTACCTGACGATCGTGTTCGTGGCGATCGCCGTGGACGCCCTCCTTCGTACCTGAAACGCCCGAAATCCCTACAGCTTAAGGGCGAGATCGCACGCGGTGTCCGGTTTTTCCTACTGGATCAGGCTTCCGGAGTAACACGAGCCACAAAACACTGTCGTCTTCACGTCTTTCCCGGGGTTGTCTGCTTAGGCTGGCCGGCATGGCAGATGGCAGTCATACCGCATTGACCCACTTTTCCACCGTGTCGACCGGCCTTGTGACCGGGCTCAAGTCCTTCGCCGCCGGGCATGGCGGCGCGACGGCCGTGATCGAGTACGCCGGCCGGCGGGGCGCCCGCATCGTCCTGTTGGGTCGCGACGGCACCGAGGGCGACCACTTCGCCGAGAGCACCACCCAGGCCCGCGAGGCGTGCGAGCGGGCCGGCGTGGCCCTGGAGAACGCATGGGAGCGCGAGCTCGTCGAGCAGATGCGCCCCAGCAACGACCTGTGGCGCTCGATGGGGCGCCGGGTCTTCTCCCGCTGACCCGCGAGGTTCGACAACCCGTTCGGTAGGGTCCACCGCGTGATCGACAGTCCGCGGGTGGGCCTGGTGACGTGTGCCGGGGTATCTGACCTCGACCCGGATGACCGCCTCCTGGTACCGGCTCTGACGGCGGCCGGCCTGGCCGTCGACGCCGTGGTCTGGGACGACCCCGAGGTGCTCTGGTCGCGCTACGACCTCGCCGTGCTCCGGTCGACCTGGGATTACCCGACCCGGCGGGACGAGTTCCTGGCGTGGGCCGGTTCGGTGCCCGGGCTGGCCAACCCGGCCGGCGGTGGTCGCCTGGAACACCGACAAGCGCTACCTGGCCGAACTGCGCCGATGCCGGGGTCGCGGTCGTCACCACCGAGTGGTACGCGCCGGGCCGGCCGGTCGACCTGCCGGACGTCGGTGAATGGGTGATCAAGCCCGCCGTCGGCGCGGGCAGCCTCGACACCGGCCGGTACGACCTGGCCGACGCCGATCATCGCGAGCTGGCGATGCGGCACGTCGACCGGCTGCACGCGGCCGGCCGGCTGGCCATGCTCCAGCCGTACCTGCCGGCCGTCGACACGGCCGGCGAGACGAGCCTGCTCTTCCTCGGCGGCGAGTACTCACACGCTATCCGCAAGGGCCCGATGCTCGCCGGCCCCGACTTCGGCGTCGAAGGGCTGTACCGCGCCGAGGCGATCACTGCCCGTGACCCGTCGGCGGCCGAGCGGGACCTGGCCGAGCGGGTCCTCGCCGCCACACCGGGCTGGCCGCTGCTCTACGCCCGGGTCGACCTCATCCCGGACCCGGACGGCGCCCCGGTGTTGATCGAGCTGGAGTTGACCGAGCCGTCGCTGTTCCTCGGCACCGCGGCCGGGGCGGTCGATCGGTTCGCCTCGGCCATCGGGCGCCGCCTCGGCTAGGTCGGCCTGACCGATCGGGCGCTGCGAGTCGGGCGGCCGGGGCGGGGCCGCCGTCAGCGTCGGGCCCGGGCCGGCAGGTCGGCCGTGATCCGGGCCGCCGCGGCGAGCAGCGGCGGTACGAGCGTGCGGCGCATGGTCTCCAGCGACGTCCGGCTGGCGTGGGCGGAGAGGTTGATCGCGGCGACCACGGTTCCGGTGCGGTCCCGGATCGGCGCGGCCACCGAACGCAGTCCCTCCTCAAGCTCCTGGTCGACCAGCGCATACCCCTGCGCCCGTACCTTTCCCAGTTCCGCCCGAAGCGCCGGCGCCGAACTCACCGTGCGGGTGGTCAGCGGCCGAAGCGCCAGCGTGGCCAGGTACCCATCGAGGTCAGCGTCGGACATACCGGCCAGCAGAACCCGCCCCATGGAGGTGGCGTAGGCCGGGAAACGGGTACCGACGCTGATGGCCACTGTCATGATCCGCGATACCGGCACCCGGGCCACGTAGACGATGTCCGTACCGTCCAGAACTGACACCGACGAGGACTCGTTGACCTCGGCCACCAGTGCCTCGAGATGGGGTTCGGCCACCTCCGGCAGGGACAGTCCGGACAGGTAGGCGTACCCCAGCTCGAGTACCCGGGGAGTCAAGGAGAACGCACGGCCGTCCGTGCGCACGTAGCCGAGCCGACCCAGCGTGAGCAGGAACCGGCGCGCGGTCGCCCGGGTCATCCCGGTGGTGGTCGCCACCTCGCTCAGCGTGAGTTCCGCGTGCGTGCGGTCGAACGCGCAGATGACAGACAGACCGCGCTCGAGCGACTGTACGTAGTCGGGGTCGCGGTCCCGGGCCGGATCCACCTCGCGCTCGGTCATTTCGTCACCCTCAGGTCAGCTCCAACAGTGCCTGCTGGGCCACGGCGAAGGCCGAGTTGGCCGCCGGCACGCCGGCATAGACCGCGGTGTGCAGCAGCACCTCCCGGATCTCGGCCGGCGTCACCCCGTTCCCGATGGCCGCCCGCACGTGCATGGCCAGCTCACCTTCGCAGCGCAGCGCGGTGAGCAGGGCCAGGGTCAGCATGCTCCGGGTACGCCGGTCCAGCTCCTCGCGGGCCCAGACCTGACCCCAGGCGGCCGAGGTGACGTACTCCTGGAACGGTCGGGTGAATTCGGTCGCGTTCCCGAGCGACCGGTCCACATGGGCCTCACCGAGCACCTCGCGGCGTACGGCCAGCCCCCGTTCATAGGCGTCGGTCATCTCGCACCTCCGAGGAAGGTCAGCAACAGGTCGACGATCAGGTCCGGCCGGGACACATGGGGCAGGTGGGCGGCGCCGGCGGCCAGCGCCAGCCGGGCGCCGGGAATGCCGGCCACGATCCGCTGGGCGTGAGCGGGCGGGGTGGCCTGATCGGCGAGTCCCGCGAGCACCAGGGTCGGCGCGGCGATCCGACCGAGGTCGGCCTGCAGGTCCATCGCTCCGATCGCCTCACAGCAGCCGGCGTACCCCTCGGGCGGGGTGCGCACCAACATGCCCCGCAGCCAGGAGACCGTGCGGGCGTGCGCCCGGGCGAACTCGGGCGGCACCCATCGGGCGACCACGGCGTCGGCGATCGCGGCCATTCCCCGCGCCCGGACGGTGGCGGCCCGGCTCGACCACATCTCGGGCGGTCCGAGCCGGGCCGATGTGCACAGCAGAGCCAACCGGTCCACCCGCTCCGGGGCGTGACTGGCCACCCACATCGAGGCCATCCCGCTCAGCGAGATGCCAGCCACGTGGGCCCGTTCGATGTCGAGCGCGTCGAGCACCCCGATGAGGTCACCGCCCAGATCGGCGATGCGGTACGGTCCGGTCGGTACCGGTGAGTCGCCATGCCCCCGGTGGTCGTAGCGCACCACCCGGAACTGCTGGGCCAGGACGGGGATCTGGCCGCCCCACAGCTCGGTGGTCGTGCCCAGGGACGCGCCGAGCAGCAGAGCCGGAGCATCCTCCGGACCGTCCACAATGTACTTGATCGGCGCTGTGCTCATCGTGACCTTCGCTCCCGACCGGCCAGGACCCGGTCGACGAGGGCCGCGCTCTCGCCGAGGTCGGCGCCCCCCAGTGTCGCGACAAGATCGTCCATATTGGACTCCATCCGGTCCGGGTCGACGATGAGACCGGCCAGCGCGTGACGCAGCCAGGCCACGGCCGAGGAGGTGGTCACGAGGAGGTCCCGCAGTGGCAGCCACTCGGCGTGCCACGCGCCGGCGGCCCGCTCATGCTCCTGGACCATGGTGGCGTGCAGGGTCGCGACGAGTGCGGGGGCCCGTGTGGCGCAGGCGATCGCGCTCACCGCCCCGATCGGGTTGCGCTTGTGTGCCATCGACGACGAGCCGCCCGGCGCACCCTCGGCCACCTCGGCCACCTCGGTCTGGGCCAGCAACGTGATGTCCCGGCCCACCTTGGCGCAGACTCCGGCCAGCTCACCCAGGGCGCCCGCCAGCTCGGCGATGCGCGTGCGGTCGGTATGCCAGGGGAGGACCGGCTCGGCCAGACCGAGTGCGCCGGCCAGCCCGGCGACGATGGCCAGCCCCTGGCCGTCGAGACCGGTCAGGGTGCCGGCCGGCCCTCCGAACTGGACCGCGAGCCGGCCCGCCCGCACGGCGTTCAGCCGGTCACCGACCTCGTCCAGGGCGACCAGCCAACCGGCGGCCTTGAGTCCGAATGTGACGGGCAGCGCCTGCCGCAGCAGGGTCCGGCCAGCCATCGGGGTGTCGCGGTACCGACGGGCCAGTCCGGCGGCCGCCTCAGCCGCCGCCCGGGCTTCGGAGATGATCAGCCCGAGCGCGTCGTGGGCCAGCAGCATCACGGCCGAGTCCATGATGTCCTGGCTCGTCGCTCCCTTGTGGACATATGACGCGACCTGCGGTGGCACGGCGGACCGCACCGCCGCCACCAGGGGGATCACCGGGTTTCCCCCCTCGGCGGTGGCCGCGGCCAGCTCGGCCGGATCGGGGCGCAACGAGGCGCAGGCGCCCGCGATGGCGGTGGCGGCGTCGGATGGCACCACGCCCAGGCCCGCCTGCACCCGGGCGAGTGCGCTCTCCACCCGGAGCAGGGCGGCCACCCAGGCCTCGTCGTCAAGCGACACCGGGCCCCGGGCGAACACCCCGCCGAACAGCTCAGATGTCGAAGAAGACGGTCTCATCGGGCCCCTGCAGACAGATGTCGAAGGTGTATCCGTCCTCGCCACTCGCCGCGATCAGCGAGGCGGCCCCTTCCCTCACCTTGGCGAGCACCGGATCGTCGGCATTGGCGGCCACCTCATCGGCGAAGTAGACCCGGGTCACGACCCGATCGAGCATGCCCCGGGCGAACACCGACATCGCCAGGTGGGGCGCCTGGGTCGACCCGTCAGGTCCGGCGACCGGCCCCGGTTTCAGCGTCCGGACGGCGTACCTGCCCTCGGCGTCGGTCGGGCAGCGGGTGAAACCGCGGAACCGGTCCGAGGTGGCCGGACTGGTCTGCCAGGTTTCGATCAGGGCGTCCGGTACCGGCTCGCCCGCGCCGTCCAGAACCCGCCCGCGCACCCAGATCCCCCCGGGGTCGTCCGACTCGACAGCGAACGGCCCGGCTGCCAGCGGCAACACGATGGCGAAGAACGGGCCGACGGTCTGGGACGGCGTGAGTCCGGGCGACTCAGTCATCGTGGTCGTCCTCATGCTCGAAGACGGTAGCCTCCGGTCCCCGGAGCACGATGTCCCACCGGTACGCCAAGGCCCATTCGGGCTCGGTGGCGTCGAGGTCGAACGCGGCCGACCATCCGCTGGCGGGCCCCCTCATCCGGGACCGAGTTGAAGATCGGGTCGTGGGGGAACAGCGGATCGCCCGGGAAAGTACATCTGCGTGACCAGCCGCTGCACGAACGCCCGGCCGAACAGGAGAAGTGGATGTGGGCCGGTCGCCAGGCGTTGTGGTGGTTCTTCCACGGGTACGAGCCCGGTTTGATGGTCACGAACCGGTAGGTACCGTCCGGCCCGGTGAGGAACCGGCCCGCGCCGGAGAAGTTCGGGTCGAGCGGGGCCGGGTGGCGGTCGAGGTCATGCTGGTAGCGCCCGGCCGCGTTGGCCTGCCACACCTCGACCAAGGTAGCCGGAACCGGCCGCCCGCTGCCGTCGAGTACCCGGCCGTGGACGATGATCCGCTCGCCGAGCGGTTCCCCGTCGTGCTGGCGGGTCAGGTCGGCATCGAGCGGGCCGAAGTTGCGCTCGCCCAGTACCGGGCCGGTGATCTCGCTGATCGTCTGCGGTATGACCAGCGCGGGTCGGTGCGGTGCGCGCAGCTGGGATGATCGGTAGGCGGGACTGTCCAGCGGCGGATGGACGCCGACGGGTCGGGCGAATCTCATGCTCAGCTTTCCTCTCGGGAGCGGCGCAGGGCGCGCAGGATGCTCAGCTCCTCCTCGGTCGGTGGTTGCGTCACGATGAGATCAGAGCTGACCGACAGCGGCCAGCCGGTCGCGGCCAGAGCCGCGCTGACCTCTACTCCCGGGTGTAGGCCGGTGAGGGTCAGCTCCAAAGTGGACGGATCCGGCTCCAGCTGGCCCAGGTCGGTGATGACGAGTACCGGCCCCCGACCGCGTAGACCGAGCCGTTCGCGACAGCCAGGGCCGTCGCCGTAGCCGAGCGATGTGATGAAGTCGACCTTCTCGACGAACGCCCGCCGGGACTGGCGCATGACGACGAACACCTCCCGGCACGAGGCCGCGATCTCGGGCGCTCCGCCGGCGCCGGGCAGCCGCACGGTCGGCTTGTCGTACGGCCCGATCACCGTGGTGTTGATGTTGCCGAACCGGTCCAGCTGAGCGGCGCCGAGGAACCCGACGTCGATGCGTCCGGGCTGCAGCCAGTAGTTGAAGATCTCCGGCACACCGACCACCGAGTCGGCCGTCATGGCCAGCTCACCGTCGCCGATCGACAGTGGTGGCATGGACGGCTTTGCCCCGATGGTGCCCGACTCATAGATGAGCGACAGCTGGCGATTGTGCAGACGTCGGGCGAGGTTGGCGGCCAGACTGGGCAGCCCGATGCCGACGAAACAGGCGGTCCGCCCGGCCAGGGCCCGGGCCGCCGCGACGCTCATCATCTCATCGGTCGAATAGGTCACCCGCGTACTCCATTGAGGACGTTCTCGTCGAGCCAGGCCTGGAACGTGTCCCGGTCGCGGGAGATGGCGTCCCAGGCCCGGTAGTACGTGTTGTCCCGGTCGTAGTAGCCCTGCGCGTAGGACGGGTACGCTCCGCGCGGCGCCACCGCCACCGCGGTCACCGCCCAGGTCGGCAGGACGAGCGCACCGGGGCGGGGATCGAGGTCGTCGACGATCTCCTCGACCGTGACCAGCGACCGCGTCGCGGCGAGCACCGCCTCCTTCTGCACACCGGTGATACCCCACAGCTGCACGTTGCCGCGCCGGTCGGCCCGCTGGGCATGGATGACCGCCACGTCCGGGTTGAGAGCCGACACCGCGGTCAGGACCTCGCCGGTGAACGGACAGGTGATGGCGGCCACTCCGGCGGTGTTCCCGGTCAGGTCGGTGCCGACGTATCCGCGCAGCACCGCGAACGGCAACCCGGAGGCGCCGGCCGCGTACCGGTTGGCCATGCCGGCGTGGCTGTGCTCCTCGAGTCGAAGCGGGCCGGGCCAGCCGTTGGCGATGGCGTCGCGGAAGCGGTGCAGCGAGCCCACACCGGGATTCCCGCCCCAGGAGAAGACCAGGCCGCTGGCGCAGCCCGCGCCGATCATCTGGTCGTAGACGATGTCCGGAGTCATCCGGACGAGGGTCAGGTCGCGCTGCCCCTGGCGGATGACCTCCTGCCCGGCGGCCACCGGGATAAGGTGGGTGAAGCCCTCCATCGCCACGGTGTCGCCGTCGGAGATGAGCGCCTGTACCGCCTCCGCCAGGCTGGTCAACTCGGCCAAACCACGCTCCCAGATCCGTCCGCCATGCGAACCGCCGTTCTCATGTCGACACTAAGGACCACGGCGGGACCGCGTCAACGATCAATGACGTTGTTGACGACCATCCGTACCGGCCATAGGTTCGGTCTGTTGCCGCGTGGTTCCATCTTCGCGCCGTCCGTCCCGTGCTTCGCCCCGTCCGTCCCGTGCTTCGCCCCGTCCGTCCCGTGGGAGGAACCGATGACCGAATCTCTGCTGGACACCAACGTCTGGCACTCCCGGATCTTCAGCGGCGGGTGGACCGCGGCCCACGGTGGCGATGTGCCCGTGATCGAGCCGGCCACTGGCGCCGAACTCGGTCGGGCCGGGCTGGCCGACGCCGAGGATCTCGAGCGGGCCGTCGCGACAGCGGTGACGGCCCAGCGCGGATGGGCCGCCACCAGCTTCGAGGAGCGGGCCGCCGTCCTTCGTCGGGCCGGAGACCTGTTCGCCCGCCACGGCGCCGAGATCGGGCGCTGGGTCACCCGCGAGACGGGAGCCGTCGAGGGTCTGGCCGGCTTCGCGGTCGGCGTCGCCACGCAGGAGTGTTACGAGGCGGCCGCGCTGGCATCGCGGCCGCTGGGCGAGATTCTGCCCACCAACCAGCCCCGGCTCAGCCTGCTGCGCCGGGACCCGGTCGGCGTCGTCGGCGTCATTTCGCCGTTCAACGTGCCGCTCATCCTGTCCACCCGGTCGGTGGCCCCGGCGCTGGCGCTGGGCAACGCGGTCGTCTGCAAACCCGATGTCCGTACGCCGATGGCCGGCGGTGTCATCCAGGCCCGGGTGTTCGAGGAGGCCGGTCTGCCCGAGGGGCTGTTGCATGTGCTTCCGGCCGGTCCGGCGGTCGGTGAGGCCCTGGTCGTGCACCCCCAGGTACGGGTGATCTCCTTCACCGGCTCCACCCGGGTCGGTCGGGTCATCGGCGAGCTGGCCGGACGCCATCTCAAGCGGGTGCACCTGGAGCTCGGCGGAAACTCGGCCATCGTGATCCTCGACGACGCCGACCTGGAGCTGGCCGTCTCGGCCGGCGCCTGGGGGTCGTTCCTGCACCAGGGCCAGATCTGCATGACAGCCGGACGGCACATCGTGCACGAAAAGATCGCCGACGACTACGTGGCCGCGCTGTCCGGGCACGCTGAGAATCTTCCGGTCGGCGACCCGGCCGGTGGCCAGGTGGCTCTCGGGCCGCTGATCGACGCCAGCCAGCGGGACAAGGTCCATGCGCTGGTGACGTCCACTGTGGACGCTGGCGCCAGGCTGGCCGCGGGCGGGCGTTTCGAGGGCCTGTTCTACCGGCCGACTGTGCTCGACGTGGTCGACCCGACCATGCCCGCCTACCAGCAGGAGGTGTTCGGCCCGGTGGCCCCGGTCATCCGATTCTCCACAGTGGACGAAGCGGTCGAACTGGCCGCCCGCACCGAGTACGGGCTGTCGCTGGGCATCCTCAGCCGGGACGTGATGAAGGCACTGGACCTGGCCAACCGGATTCCGTCCGGCATCGTGCACATCAACGACCAGACGGTCAACGACGAGGCCGTCGCGCCGTTCGGCGGTGTGCTCGCCTCCGGCACCGGGGCCCGGTTCGGCGGTACGGCCAACCTGGAGGCGTTCACCGACCAGCGCTCGATCACCATCCGCGCCGACATCCCCGCCTACCCGTTCTAGGAGGCCCGATGCGACCCCCGTTCCGGGCCGACCACGTCGGCAGCCTGCTCCGCCCGGCCAACCTGCTCAAGGCGCGCGCAGGACGCGGCGGCCGGCGCGATGAGCGCCGATGAGCTGAGGGCCGTGGAGGACGACGCCATCCGCGACGTGATCACGATGCAGCGCGACCTCGGCTTCAGTCCGCCACCGACGGCGAGTTCCGCCGCACCTCGTGGCACATGGACTTCATCTACCGGCTCGGTGGGATAGCCCCGACCTCCGACAAGATCCAGGTGAAGTTCCACAACGCTTCCAGGGGACCTCGAGTTCACCGCGGCCGCGCTGAGCGTGCACGCGCCGATCCGCCTGAACGAGACCATCTTCGGCGACGACTACATGTTCCTGCGCCGTAGCGTGGCGCCCGGTCACGGCCAAGCTCACGATCCCGTCACCGTCGATGGTCCATTACCGGGGCGGGCGGGCGGCTATCGATCCGGCCGTCTACCCGAACGACGAGGAGTTCTGGACCGACCTGTCGGCCGCCTACGCCGACCAGGTGAAGGCGCTCGGCGATCTCGGCTGCACGTACCTGCAGCTCGACGACACCAGCCTGGCCTACCTCAATGATCCGGCCCAGCGGGCTGAACTCACCGCCCGCGGAGATGACGCGGAGCACCAGCACCTGCGCTACATCCGCCAGATCAACGCCGCCCTGGCCGACCGCCCCGCCGGGATGCGGGTCACCACCCACATGTGCCGGGGCAACTACCGGTCGTCTTGGGCGGCCGAGGGCTCGTACGACTTCGTGGCCGAGGCGCTGTTCACCGAACTCGAGGTGGACGGCTTCTTCCTCGAGTACGACGACGAGCGCTCGGGCGGCTTCGCGCCGCTGCGGTTCGTGCCGTCCGGGAAGATGGTGGTGCTCGGTCTGGTCACCACCAAGCGCGGTGAGCTCGAGTCGAAGGACGACCTCAAGCGCCGCATCGACGAGGCGTCCCGGTACGTGCCGTTGGAGCAGCTCTGCCTATCACCGCAGTGTGGATTCTCGTCCACAGTGGAGGGCAATGTGCTCACCCTAGATGAGGAGATGGCGAAGCTGCGCCTGGTGGTGGAGACCGCGGCCGAGGTCTGGGGTTGATCGGACCGCCAAGGACCCCTCGCAAGCTGTGGGGGCTCGCTTCGCTCGCCTCCTCGCGCTCGGTCGGACCGCTCCGGCACGCTGTCTGGTTCGCCGCGATCCTGCTGGTCGCGGCGAACCTGCGTCCGGTGATCGCTTCGGTTCCACCGGTGTCCGAACAGCTCGCCGCGGCCCTGGGACTCTCGGCGGTCGCGACCGGGATACTGACCACCTTGCCGGTCGCGTGCATGGCGGCGTTCGCCCCGGTGGCGTCCCCGCTGGCGGCGCGGTTCGGAGAACGCCGGCTCGTTCTCGCCTCACTCGCTCTGATCGGTCTGGGTGCCGCCGCGCGGGCGATCCCGTCGGTGGCCCCGCTCTACCTCGGCACCGCGCTGGCCGGCACCGGGATCGCGATCGCCGGCCCCCTGCTGCCGGCGCTGGTCCGCCGACGGATGCCCGAGCGGGTCGGCCCGGTCACTGGTTACTACACCGCCGTCCTGATCGGCGGCGCACTGCTCGCGTCGGGGACGACCGAGCCGCTGCGGGCCTGGCTCGCCGTGTCGGCACAAACGGTACTCGCGGTCTGGGCGGTGCTCGCCATGGCCGCCCTGGCGTACTGGCTGCCGGTAGGCAACGTCGACGTGTCCACGGTGGAGATACGGGCTGAGCGTCCTCGGCTGCCATGGCGGAGCTTGGCCGCCTGGCGGGTTTCGCTGTTCATGGGCGCGCAGTCGCTGCTGTTCTACGCCACCCTGGCCTGGCTGGCCGCCCGGTACAACGACCTCGGGTTCAGCGCCGGCCGGGCTGGTCTGCTGCTGGCCGTGTTCAGCGCCGCCCAACTGGTCACCGCGTTGGCGCTGCCGGCGCTGGCCCACCGGTACGCCTGGCCAGCGGTCTGGATCACCGCCTCGGTCGGGCTGACCACCGCCGGTCTCTTCCTCATCGGCGCGGCGCCCGCCGCCGCACCGTGGGTCTGGGTCACCGTGGTCGGCCCTGGCATGGGCGGCAACCTGGCGCTGGCTCTGACCGCCATCACCCAGGCCGCGCCGTCACCCCGGGAAGCGACCGCCTATACCGGCATGGCCTTCCTGGTCGGATACCTCCTGGCCGCCGTCGGGCCGACCGCTGCCGGGGCGCTGCGTGATGCCACCGGCAGCCTGACCCCCGTGTTCCTGACCCTGGCCGGGCTGGGCGTGGTGACCATCGGTCTCGGCCTCGCGATCGTCCATCCCTCGTGACCCGCGTCCCGCCGTCCCGCCGTCCCGCCGCCCCGCCGTGACGCTGACCCGCCGGGTTAACAAGGTGCCCTTCCTATACGCCAGGCGTTAACAAGGTGCCCTTCCTTCGGGTCGGTGCGGGCTCGCGACCCGTTCGACCCGCCCGGACGGTTACGGAGAGCTGTGGTGTGTGCGTCGAGCGTCCTCGAGCAGGGGAGCCCAGTCGGCGTCCTCCATGACGCGCGGGCGCGAATCGAGCGGGCGACGCCGGGTGCGGGTCGCGTAGAGCAGGCTGAGCGTGCCGAGCCACACCGCGCATGCGCCGGCCATGTGCGCCCCGACGATGAGCGCCGGCAGGTGCGTCGCGTACTGGACGAACCCGATGACGGCCTGGGCCCCGATGATCCCGATCAGCCAGCCGGCGCGGACAGTCGCGTCCCGCGACCCGGGCCTGCCGGCCGCCCGGCCCGGAGGGCGAACAGGGCCCCGACGCTCAGGCCGATCAGCAGGAAGACCAGATCGGCGTGGACCTGAGCCACGTTGGCCGGGTCGAGCCCGGTCCGCCGGGCCGTCTCGTCACCGGCGTGCGGCCCGCTCCCGGTCACCACCGTGCCGGCCACGATCACCGCCGCACCGGCCGCGACCACGGCCTGGACAGCCGCCGCACCGGTGCTGACACGGTCGGCTCCGGCGGCGCATCGCTCTCCCGGGTGGCCATCCAGAAGGCGTACGCGACCGCGATGATCCCGATCGTGACCAGGAAGTGGCAGGCCACCACCCACGGGTTGAGGTGCGTCAGCACGGTGATGCCGCCGACCACGGCCTGCAACGGGATCGTCGCCGCCACGACCACGGCAAGGACCACCACCCGGCGGCGCGGCGGGCGCTGCATCAGCGCCGACACCGCTCCGGCCACGGCGATCGCCACCAGTACCCCGGTCAGCATGCGGTTGCCGTATTCGATCTGCCCGTGGACGCCCATCGCGGCGGTGGGAACATACGACTCGTCGGTGCAGCGGGGCCAGGTCGGGCAGCCCAGCCCGGACCCGGTCAGCCGGACCGCGCCGCCGGTGATCACCAGTCCGACGTTCGCGACCAGTGAAGCCAGCGCCAGCCCGTCGCAGCGTCACCGCGCTACGCACCACGTCCACCAGCCCCTGCACGCCGCCATGCTACGGCGTGCCACCCTGACGTCCGAGCCCCCGCCACCGCCGGACCGCGGACGAGTCGCCTGATCCGGGCGGTGCGCCAACGCCGTCTGAGGGCATCTGCCGGCGCCGAGACAGTCACTTGGGGCTCGGCCGCCCTGGGCATACCCCGTGAGGTGGATCACCGGGAGTCCGGTTTGCCAGCCGCCGGAGCGATTTACGTAACGTTGGTGTTGTGAAAACCGTCGCGGGTCCGGTTCCGGCTGTCGCCGACAGCCGAACGCGGGCGCGCGTCAAGGCGCTCCTGCTCGAGCGGGGCACCGCGACCGCCGGCGGAGCTGGGTGACGCGCTCGGGCTGAGCCCGGCCGCCATCCGCCGCCATCTTGACGCGATGCTCGGCGACGGTGAGGTGACCGCGCGGGACAAGTTCGTGCACGGTCACCGCGGCCGTGGCCGACCCGCCAAGATATTCGCGCTGACCGACGCCGGCCGGCGTGACTGCGGTCGCCACACCTACGACGACCTGGCCAATGAGGCGCTGCGCTGGATCTCCCGTACCGGTGGTGACGCGGCTGTGGCCGCCTTCGCCGAGCTGGCGGTCAGCGGTCTCGAGGAGCGTTGCCGGACCGCCACCGCCGATGCCGGCGACGACCCGATGGCCCGGGCCGAGGCCCTCGCCGCGGCGCTGTCGACCGAGGGCTACGCTGCCTCCGCCTCGACGATCGCCTCCGGTGGTCAGCTCTGCCAGCACCATTGCCCGGTGGCGCACGTGGCCGCCGAGTTCCCGCAGCTGTGTGAGGCCGAGACGCAGGTCATCTCGCGCCTGGTCGGCACGCACGTCCAACGACTTGCCACCATCGCCCACGGGGACGGCGTCTGCACGACCCACATCCCCGACCCGCGCCGGGCCACCCGCCCAGCCGCCAACACCACCCGACAGGAGAGGGTTCCGCGATGACCGAGCAGCAGATCGCCGCGCCGACGCAGGCCGAGCAGCTCGCCGTCCTCGGCCGGTACGAGTACGGCTGGGCGGACCTGGACACCGCCGGCGCCAACGCTCGACGTGGCCTCAACGAGGACGTCGTGCGCGACATCTCGGCCAAGAAGAACGAGCCCGACTGGATGCTCGAGCTGCGGCTCAAGGGCCTGCGGCTGTTCCATCGCAAGCCGATGCCGGTATGGGGCGCCGACCTGTCCGGGCATCGACTTCGACAACATCAAGTACTTCGTCCGGTCAACCGAGAAGCAGGCCGCCAGCTGGGACGACCTGCCGGCGGACATCAAGAACACCTACGACCGGCTCGGCATCCCGGAGGCGGAGAAGCAGCGCCTCATCGCCGGTGTCGCCGCGCAGTACGAGTCCGAGGTGGTCTACCACAAGATCCGCGATGACCTGGAGCAGCAGGGCGTGCTCTTCCTCGACACCGACACCGGGCTGCGCGAGCACGAGGACATCTTCCGCGAGTACTTCAACACGGTGATCCCGGTCGGGGACAACAAGTTCGCCGCCCTCAACACGGCCGTGTGGAGCGGTGGGTCGTTCATCTACGTGCCCAAGGGCGTCAACGTCGAGATCCCGCTGCAGGCGTACTTCCGGATCAACACCGAGAACATGGGCCAGTTCGAGCGGACGCTGATCATCGTCGACGAGGGCGCCTACGTGCACTACGTCGAGGGCTGCACGGCGCCGATCTACTCGAGCGACTCGCTGCACTCCGCGGTGGTCGAGATCATCGTGAAGAAGGGCGCCCGCTGCCGGTACACGACGATCCAGAACTGGTCGAACAACGTCTACAACCTGGTGACCAAGCGGGCCGTCGCGCACGAGGCGGCCACCATGGAGTGGATCGACGGCAACATCGGCTCCAAGGTGACGATGAAGTACCCGTCCGTCTACATGACCGGCGAGCACGCCAAGGGCGAGGTGCTCTCGGTGGCGATGGCCGGCGAGGGCCAGCACCAGGACGCCGGCGCGAAGATGGTCCACGCGGCGCCGAACACGTCCTCGACTATCATCTCCAAGTCGATCGCCCGGGGCGGCGGCCGTACGTCCTACCGCGGGTCTGGTCCAGGTGCTCGAGGGCTCGAGCCACAGCCGCTCGACGGTGAAGTGCGACGCGCTGCTGGTCGACACGATCTCGCGCTCGGACACCTACCCGTACGTCGACATCCGCGAGGACGACGTGTCGATGGGGCACGAGGCGACCGTCTCGAAGGTCAGCGAGGACCAGTTGTTCTACCTGATGAGCCGGGGCCTCACCGAGGACGAGGCGATGGCGATGATCGTGCGCGGCTTCATCGAGCCGATCGCCAAGGAACTTCCGATGGAGTACGCGTTGGAGCTCAACCGCCTGATCGAGCTGCAGATGGAGGGCGCGGTCGGATGATCACCCCACGAATCGTCCGTTCGCCTCACGATTGCGCCGGGACCCCGAATGAGCACGGCAACCACCCTCGTACCACCCAAGACCAAGTCCCAGCTGCTCCGCTCGTTCGATGTCGCCGATTTCCCGGCGCTGACCGGCCGGGAGGAGGAGTGGCGGTTCACTCCGCTCAAGCGCCTGCGCGGCCTGGCCACGGTGGACGGTCCGACCGTGACGCGGCGCCGCCGCCGGGACGGCACGCGGCCCCCGCCGGGGTCACGGTGTCCACTGTGGACAGCGCTCGGCCGACACGCGGGTCGGCGTGCCCTGGTGCCGTT
This sequence comes from uncultured Actinomycetota bacterium, assembly GCA_963803345.1. Lineage (GTDB taxonomy): Bacteria > Actinomycetota > Actinomycetes > Mycobacteriales > Micromonosporaceae > CAWDLX01. Next base: position 723,161 of record CAWDLX010000009.1, on the reverse strand, counting down.
CGACCGGGTCAGCGCGCTGGCCTATCGGCGGGCCCGAAGGCGTTGTCGTGATAGTCCGGGCGAAGGAGGCGGTCGCCGAGCCGGGCCAGTCACCGTGGTGTCGGCGGACGGGCGCAGGCCCAGACGTACGGCCACTCCGTCTCGACATCGGCGAGCTGGCCGAGGCCACCGTGGTCTGGGAGCACACCGGTTCGGCCACGCTGGCCGACAACGTCGAGGTGCTGGTCGGCGACGGCGCCCGGCTGACCCTGGTTACGGTGGCCAACTGGGCGCCCGACGCCGTGCAGCTGCAGCACCTCAAGTTCCGGCTGGGCCGCGATGCCCGGATCCGGCACGTGCAGGTCGTCGCTCGGTGGCGATCTGGTGCGCCAGTACACGAGCGTCGACTACACCGGTCGCGGGGGCGAGGCCGAGCTCTACGGGCTCTACTTCGCCGACGCCCACCAGCACCTGGAGCACCGCCTGCTGGTCGACCACTCGGTGCCCGACTGCCGGTCCTATGTAGCCTATCGCGGGGCCCTGCAGGGCGATGACGCGCACACGATCTGGGTCGGCGACGTGCTCATCCAGGCCGAGGCGACCGGCACCGACACGTACGAGGTGAACCGCAACCTGGTGCTGACCGACGGGGCCCGGGCCGACTCGGTGCCCAACCTGGAGATCGAGACCGGCGAGGTCGATCGGGGCCGGCCACGCCAGCGCCACCGGTCGCTTCGACGACGAGCAGCTGTTCTACCTGATGTCGCGCGGCATTACGGAGACCGAGGCGCGCAAGCCTGGTCGTGCGCGGCTTCTTCGCCGAGCTGCTGGGCAAGATCCCGGTCGAGGAGCTGCGGACCGACTCGCGCTACGAGAGGCCCGGCTGGAGGAGAAGCTGAGCGAGCGAGCGAGGCGGCGTCATGAGTCTCGACGCCACCTACGTGAAGGTCTGCTCGACGGCCGATGCGTCGCGCCGGGCCAGGTCGTCGCGGCCGAGGTCAACGGCGTCACCGCTGGCCATCGTCCGACTGCGAGGACGGCGAGGTACCGGGCCGTGTACGACGAGTGCTCGCACGCCCAGATCCCGCTCTCCGAGGGCGAGGTCGACGGCTGCACGCTGGAGTGCTGGCTGCACGGCTCCCGCTTCGACCTGCGCACCGGTGAGCCCACCGGCCTGCCGGCCACCGAGCCGGTGCCGGTCTACCCCGTCGAGATCCACGATGGCGACATCTACGTGAGCCTCGTGCCGAGCAATGGAGTGGAAGAGCCGTGAGCGTCCTGGAGATCCTCGACCTCCACGTCGCCGTCAAGCTGCCCGACGGTGGGCGCAAGCCGATCCTGGCCGGCGTCAACCTGACCGTCCGGGCTGGCGAGACGCACGCCATCATGGGCCCCAACGGCTCGGGCAAGTCCACCCTGGCCTATTCGGTGGCCGGACACCCGAAGTATGAGATCACCGGCGGATCGGTCAGATCTCGATGGGGTCGACGTACTGTCGATGACCGTCGACGAGCGGGCCCGGGCCGGGCTGTTCCTGGCCATGCAGTACCCGGTCGAGGTGCCCGGCGTCAGCGTGGCCAACTTTCTGCGCACGGCCAAGACCGCCATCGACCGGTGAGGCGCCGAAGCTGCGCACCTGGGGCGGCGAGCTGAGCGACGCGATGGAGCGTCTCGGCATGGACCCGGCATTCGCCCAGCGCAACGTGAACGAGGGCTTCTCCGGCGGCGAGAAGAAGCGGCACGAGATCGTCCAGCTGGAGCTGCTCAGAGCCGAAAATGGCCATTCTCGACGAGACCGACTCCGGGCTCGACATCGACGCGCTGCGGGTCGTTTCCGAAGGCGTGAACCGGGTCCGCGCGACCGGCGAGACCGGCATCCTGCTCATCACGCACTACACGCGGATCCTGCGATATGTTCAGCCGGACTTCGTGCACGTGTTCGTCGGCGGCCGTATCGTCGAGGAGGGTGGGCCCGAGTTGGCCCAGCAGCTCGAGGAGTCGGGCTACGAGCGCTATCTCGCCGGGTCTGCCGCCTGAGGGGTGTACCAATGATGACCAGCGTCGCGATCCCGCCAGGCATGCCGCAGTACGAGGACATGCCGGTCCTGGACGTGGAAAAGATCCGGGCCGACTTCCCGATCCTCGGCCGTCAGGTCAACGGGCACCGCGCTGGTGTACCTCGACTCCGGCAACACCTCGCAGAAGCCGCGCCAGGTCGTCGAGGCGATGCGTGAGCACCTGGAGCGGCACAACGCCAACGTGGCCCGTTCGGTGCACACGCTGGGCACCGAGTCGACCGCCGCCTACGAGGGCGCGCGCGCCAAGATCGCCGCCTTCATCGGTGCCGCCTCGCCCGACGAGATCGTGTTCACCAAGAACTCGACCGAGGCGATCAACCTCGTCGCGTACTCGTTCCTCAACGCCAGCGTCGGCCCGCGTTCAAGGACCCGCGGTTCACCCTCGGCCCGGGCGACGAGATCGTCATCTCCGAGATGGAGCATCATTCCAACATCGTGCCGTGGCAGCTGCTGTGCGAGCGCACCGGCGCGACGCTGCGCTGGTTCGGCATCACCGACCACGGCCGGCTGGACGAGTCCGGCGTGGACGCACTCATCAACGAGCGGACCAAGTTGGTCTCGATCGTGCTCGTCTCCAACATCCTGGGTACCGACAACGCGACCAACCGCATCCGTACCCGTTGCCGCGAGGTCGGGGCGCTGTTCATGCTGGACGCGTCGCAGGCCGTGCCGCACCGCCCGCTCGATGTGCTCGACTACGATGTCGACTTCCTCGCCTTCACCGGCCACAAAATGCTCGGCCCGACCGGCATCGGTGTCCTCTATGGACGCCGGGAGCTGCTCGAGGCCATGCCGCCCTTCCTCGGCGGTGGCTCGATGATCGAGACGGTCCGGATGGAGGGTTCCACCTTCGCCGCACCGCCCGCCCGGTTCGAGGCCGGCACCCCGCCGATCGTCGAGGCGGTCGGTCTGGGCGCGGCGGTCGACTACCTGACCAACGTCGGGATGGAGGCCATCGCCTGGCACGAGAAGGAACTCACGACCTACGCGTTGGAGGCTCTGCAGACGGTACCCGGACTGCGGATCTTCGGGCCGCGCACCGCGGTCGGGCGGGGCGGCACTGTCTCCTTCGACCTCGACGGAATCCACCCGCACGATGTCGGTCAGGTTCTCGACGCCGAGGGCGTCCAGGTGCGGGTCGGTCACCACTGCGCCCGGCCCGTGTGCGCCCGGTTCGGCGTGGCCGCGATGACCCGGGCGTCGCTGTACCTGTACAACACGACTGAGGAGATCGACGCGCTGGTACGGGCGTTGGAGAAGGTTCGGGGGGTGTTTGACTAGATGCAGCTGGATGGCCTCTACCAGGAGATCATCCTGGACCATTACAAGAAGCCGCGCGGGCGTGGGCTGCGCGAGCCGTTCACGGCTGAGGTGCATCATGTCAACCCGACGTGCGGTGACGAGGTCGACCTGCGGGTGAACCTGGCCGACGGTAAGGTGGTCGATGTCTCGTACGAGGGCATGGGCTGTTCGATCAGCCAGGCGTCGGCGAGCGTGCTGCACGAGGTGGTGACCGGCAAGACCGTCCAGGATGCACTGTCGCGAGTGGACGCGTTTACCGCGATGGTCGGCAGCCGGGGCGAGATCGCCGGCGACGAGGCCGTGCTCGAGGACGGGGTCGCGTTCGCCGGAGTGGCCAGGTACCCGGCCCGGGTGAAGTGCGCGCTACTGTCGTGGATGGCCTTCAAGGACGCGACCGCCCAGGCCGTGGCGAAGGAAGAGGTGACGCCGTGAGCGAGGAAGTTGTCGCTGGTACGTCGAAGGCGGCGGTGGCCGATGTCGAGGAGGCCATGCGCGACGTGGTCGACCCCGAGCTCGGCATCAACGTCGTCGACCTCGGCCTGGTGTACGGGATCCACGTCGACGACGACAACGTGGCCACGCTCGACATGACGCTCACGTCGGCGGCCTGCCCGCTGACTGACGTGATCGAGGACCAGGCGCGGTCGGCTCTGACGGCCGGACCCGGTGGCGGCATCGTCAACGACTTCCGGATCAACTGGGTGTGGTTGCCGCCGTGGGGCCCGGACAAGATCACCGACGAGGGACGCGACCAGCTCCGGTCACTCGGCTTCAACGTCTGACGCCCGGCGTGCGGGTACGGTCAGGCGGCGACAGCGGACCTACCCTGCTCCTGTTGCACGGGCTCGGGGCGACCGCCGATGTGTGGAACGGTGTGACTGCGTTGCTCGATTCGGCCTGGCCCGGGCGTTGGCTCGCCCCGGATCTGCCCGGTCACGGCGGCTCTCCGGCGCTGCCGGTCTACACCTTCGAGACGCTGGCGACCGCGATGGCCGATCTCGTCGACGCCGATACCGTCGTGCTGGGCCACTCACTCGGCGGCGCGGTGGGACTGACCCTGGCCGCTGGCCGGCGGGTACGGGCGGTGGTGGGACTCGGCATCAAAGTGGCCTGGACCGGGGAGGAACTGGCCCGCGGCGAGGCGCTCGCCCAGCGGCCGGTGAGCTGGTTCGCGTCCCGAGCCGAAGCGGCCGGGCGGTACCTGCGAGTGGCCGGACTGGCCGGCCTCATCGGACCGGAGGATGCCGCTGTCGGTCACGGCCTGGTGGAGCGGGACGGACGGTGGCGCCTCGCCATGGACCCGCTCACCTTCGCAGTGGGCGCCCCCGACATGCCCGATCTGCTGGCCCGGTGCGGCACGCAGGTGCTGCTGGCCCGGGGCGAGCACGATCCCATGAACACCGACGCCCAGCTGGCCCGATTGGGCGTCCCGTCCGTCACCCTGGCCGGCCTTGGACACAGCGCCCACGTGGAGAACCCCGCGCGTACCCTGTCCCTGGTCGCTACCCTCGGGTGATATGGCGGTGAGCAACTCGGTGGCCGGTCCCGTGGTCGGAGTGGATGTGGGCGGCAGCGGCATCAAGGGCGCACCGGTGGATCTGGCCGCCGGAGCCTTCGCGGCCGATCGGGTCCGCATTCCCACGCCCATTCCGGCGACGCCCGACGCGGTTGCCGGTGTGGTGGTCGAGGTCCTGGCCGGGATCGGAGTGGACGGGCCGGTCGGGCTGACACTGCCCTCGGTCATCCAGGGTGGCGTGGTCCGGACCGCGGCCAATATCGACAGCTCGTGGATCGGCGTGGACGCGGTCGCGCTGTTCGCCGCCGCGACCGGACGGTCGGTGACGGTCCTCAACGACGCCGACGCGGCCGGGCTGGCCGAGATCCGGTACGGCGCCGGGGCCGGTCGTTCCGGCGTCGTGATCATGGTAACCCTCGGAACCGGCATCGGGAGCGCGCTGTTCGTGGACGGGACTCTCGTGCCGAACACCGAACTTGGCCACCTTCACCTGCACCATCACGGCGAGGCGGAGGCGTGGGCCGCCGACTCGGTGCGGGAGAAGGAGAATCTGGTCTGGAAGGACTTCGCCCACCGGCTGGGGCGCTACCTGGAGGAGCTGCAGCGGCTGTTCTGGCCCGATCTCATCATCATCGGCGGCGGCGTGAGCAAGAAGGCCGACCGGTACCTGCCGCTGATCGACCTCGACACCGAGGTGGTGCCGGCGACCATGCAGAACGAGGCCGGCATCATCGGTGCGGCAATGGCTGCCTCTGGCAGCTAGGACGGCAGGGCTGCCTCTGGCAGCTAGGACGGTTGGGCTGCCTCCGGCGGTTAGGGCGGTTCCGGCGCTGCCTCTGGCGGTTAGGGCGGTTCCGGCGCTAATTCGCTCGCTCACCGTTGCGGTCGTACCGCACAATGCTTCACCGTGACCGACATCCGAGCGCTGCGCCTGCACCCGTCCGCCGCGGCGGAGGGAGTGCGGCGACAGCACACGGCTGCGTTGTCCGGTCCGGCCGTCCCGCGGTCGTGAGCGGGGCGCTCGTCGCGGGGCTGCTGGCGGGGTACGGCGTTGCTGTGCCGGTTGGGGCCATCGCGGCGCTCATCATCAGCCTGACCGCGCGGACCTCACTCCGCGTCGGGGCGGCCGCCGCGCTGGGGGTGGCGTCCGCCGACGGGGTGTACGCCCTCGCCGCCGTCCTGGGCGGGGCCGCCATCGCCAGCCTGATCTCTCCCATCGCCACCACGTTGCGCTGGGCGGCGGCGGCGGTACTGCTCGCCCTTGCCGCCCGGACGGCGGTCACAGCGATCCGACACCATCGTGAAGGCGCGTCACCCCGGCCGGTAGGCGGAATGTCGAGGCCTCGCGTGGCATACCTGACCCTGCTCGGGCTCACACTGCTCAACCCGGCCACGATTGTCTACTTTGGAGCATTGGTCCTCGGTCGCCAGTCGACCGATGGTCTGGGCGTCGCCGGGTCGGCCGCGTTCGTGGCGGCGGCGTTCGTCGCCTCCGCCAGCTGGCAGCTGTTCCTGGCGGCCGGCGGAAACGTGGTGGGACGGGTGGTGACCGGCCCACGCGGGCGCCTGATCACGGCGCTCGTGTCCAGCCTCGTGATCACCGTACTCGCCATCGGTCTGATCCTGTCCACCTGAGCTCACCTTTCGGTTGACACCACTGGGTTCTCGTTCTGACCCGTGTGCCAGGGCAGTACAACTGAGGAAGCCGAATCGACGGGGGTCGCACATGGCAGCCAGGTATGCGTCGACCTCCACCACCTCACCCGTGGGCGGTTGACATGCTGGCGCGTCGTCGGGGCGGCCTCGTGGCCGTCACCACCGGGCTGGCCCTCGTCGTCGTCGCCGCTGTCTGGTCTGGATTCGTTGCTGGCCAACCGGATGCGGCGTCATTGGTCGCCACTCAGAAGCCACACGCACCGCCGCCGGTCCGGTACCTGAACGCCCCGCGGCCCGATCCGGCGGTGGAGGCGTTGCCCAGCGCCAACAGCCCGATGCGGGCGACGACAGCAACCTCGGTCGCGCTGACGTTCGACGACGGCCCGAGTCCACAATGGACGCCAAAGCTGCTCGCCATGCTGTCCCGCTACCACGTGACCGCGACGTTCTGCCTGATCGGAATGAATGTGGCGGCCCATCCCGATCTGGTCCGTCTGATCGTCGCGGCCGGGCACACACTGTGCAACCACTCATGGAGCCACGACGAGAGCCTCGGTCGGCTCGGGGCATCCGCCATCCGGGCCGACATGGCGCGGACCAACGCCGCCATCCGGGCCGCCGCGCCCGACGCCGGCATCCCGTACTACCGCCAACCCGGCGGGTTCTGGACTCCCGCCATTGTGGACACAGCCCGCGGCCTGGGCATGCAGCCGCTGTCATGGGACATCGACCCGCGCGACTGGGCTCTACCGCCGACGCCGACGATTGCCCGCGCGGTTACGGCTGGCTGCCGGGCGGGCAACATCATCCTGCTCCACGACGGCGGTGGCGACCGCAGCCGCACCTTCGCGGCCCTTCAAGCGGTGCTACCGAGCCTTACCCGGCGCTACCGACTGACCGCGCTCCCCGATGCCGGCGTCCCCTGATCCCCACCCCCGCCATCAGCCCGGCGGTGAGCAGCAGCCCGCCGCCGCCCGACGGACCAGCGATTTGGACAGGTCCCAGAAGTCCACACCGGTCTGCCCTCGATACTTCGCCGATGACGTGCCCTCGGCCGGCCCTCCAGTGTGGGATGTACCGGTGCGGAGGGGCAAACCGACATAGCGGAATCGGAAGAGACTGAACGAGTCGGACAGCTCCAGTGGACCGCCGCCGCCGTCCCCTGGTCCCGCCCCGCCGCCGCCCCGCCCCGCCCATGTGTTAGCTCGGACACCCTACTAAGCAGAATGCGTGAGTAAGCTGTCCGGGCAAACGCGGTACCGCGGCTAGAGGTGTTTGGACGCCTCCCGGATCGAGAGCGGGGAGAGGCGGCCGCCGGACTCGGCCAAGAAGTCTCGCACGGCGTCGGCGTCGGTGCGCGCGTACTGGCGCAGCGCCCACCCGATCGCTTTGCGGATGAAGAAGTCGCGGTGACCCGACTGCTCCAGGCAGTACCGGAACAGCCGTGCCTGGTCGGTGGCCTGCTTGTAGGTCAGCTGGTGGAGGATCGCCGTGCGGGCGAGCCACATGTTGTCATCATGGATCCACTCGTCCATGGTGGACACCAGCCGAGGATGCGCGCGCACCAGAGGGCCGACCGAGTCCGCGGCCAGCGTGTCGACGGTGTCCCACCACGATTTCGTCGTGATCAGCCGCTTCAGGGTCGGTACCAGGCGCGGCGTGCTGGTGGCCGCGTGCCGGCGCAGCCAGCCACAGGCGAAGTACTGGTACTCCCGCTGGGGCAGTCGCCAACAGGCCAGGGCGACATCGCGGAGGTCGGCCTCGGCGGGCTTGGGCAGCCCGGCCAGGACCTGGGCGGTCAGTGGCGCCCGATCAGGGTTGGTGATGCCGAGGTAGTCGAACTGGTTGCGCATGTACGCGGCCATCGGCACAGCCCGGCCACGGTCAGCCGCCGCCGGGTACACGGCAGTCAGCCGGCCCATGATCTCGGTGGCCAGCGGAGTCATGGCGACCAGGATGGCAGACTCGTGGGCATGGCACGTGCGCGGCCGGCCGCTGGAGGTGGGCGCTGGATCGAGGTGGATCCCGAGCGCCTGTCGCGCTGGCTGGACGGCTTCGGCGAACGGCACGGGGCGCCGCAGATGGTCGCCGCCGAGAGCGTTGTCGTGCTGACCGCTTTGGACGGAGCCACCGCCGAGCTCCACCCGCCGCCGGGCGCGCCGGTGGCCGTCACGGTGGAGGCGTTTGTCGAGCTGGCCCTCCAGCCGCGCCGGCTCGGGCTGCTGCTGGCCCGGCAGGGTTCGGTGGCGGTCGGCATCGCGGACGGTGCCGAGCTGGTGATGTCCAAAGTGGATTCGTCCTATGTGCAGGGCCGCACAGCGGCCGGAGGCTGGTCGCAGCAGCGGTTCGCCCGGCGCCGGGTCAACCAGGCGCGCGCGGCCGCCGGTAGCGCCGCCGACATCGCCGCCCGACTGCTGGCCGGGCAGCCGCTGGCGGCCGTGGTCACCGGGGGCGACCGGCGCACCGTCGACACGATCCTCGCCGATGCCCGGCTGAGCGCCGTGGCGCGCCTTCGGGCCGACCGGTTCCTCGATGTCGGGGAGCCCCGTCTGGCCACACTCGGACGGGCCGCCGCGCGCGCCCGCGCCGTGCGCATCCTCGTCCGCGAACCGCCGCCGCCCGCCGTTCCCGAAGGAAGGGCACCTTGTTAACGCCTGGTGTATAGGAAGGTGCCCTTGTTAACCAACGGCAACGGCCAACGTCAGCTGAACGTGTTGCAGGACTTGGGGTTGCCGGTGGAGTAGCCGGTGGTGAACCAACGTTCGCGCTGCGCTGACGAGCCGTGCGTCCATTGCGACTCGTCCACGCCGCCACCCATCTTCTTCTGGATAGCGTCATCGCCGACGGCCGCTGCGGCTTCGAGCGCCTGCTGGATGTCGGCCTGGGTGACCGACGTGAAGATCGGCTGCCCGTTGTCCGCCTTGGTCTCGGTCGCGTGCTTGGCCCACACACCGGCGTAGCAGTCGGCCTGCAGCTCGAGCTTCACCGAGAGCGCGTTCTGGTTGGACGGGTCGCGCTGCATCTGGCGCTGCACGTCGGCCTCGGTACCCAGCAGGTCCTGGATGTGATGCCCGTACTCATGGGCCAGCACGTAGGGCTGGGCGAACTGCCCGGGCGCGCCGAACTGGTTGGCCAGCTGGTCCCAGAACGTGGTGTCGAGATACACCGTGTCGTCCTCCGGGCAGTAGAACGGGCCCACCCCACTGTCGGCCGGTCCGCAGCCGGTGTTGACCTGGCCGCTGAAGTACGTGGTGACCGCTCGTTGGTACGGCTTGCCGAACGTCCCCGGTAACGCGGTCTGCCAGTATGCCTGGATCGAGTTCACGTACAGGGCGTCACGGCACTTGACCTCGTTGAGCCGGTCGGGGTTGGCGGTACTGCAGTCGACCGGCTGGTCGCCGCCGAACAACTGGCTACCCCCGAACACGCCACCTCCGATCACGAGCAGCACGAGGACAACGAGGCCGACGATGCCGCCACCGCCGCCAATCGGAATCATTCCGAGCCCGCCGCCGCCACCTCCGCGGCCGACATCACGGACCTGACTGGTATCGATCGAGGCGTTCTCGTTCAGCGACATCGGGGGCTCCTCGAGGTGGGGACTGTCTCATGGGTACCCGGCGATCTTGGTGGGTAACCGGATGCGCCGTTGGGTACAATCATCTGGTGGTGCGCTGCGAAGGCTGACCTGCCCCGCGCCGACCGTGTCTGATTGCGGCCGGCGTAGACGCATGCCATTTTCCAGCCTTCGACCGCCGAGAGTGAGATCACCATGATCAATGTGACAGGCCTGGAGCTGCGGGCGGGCGCGCGCATCCTGCTCTCCGAGGCGAACCTGCGGGTACAGCCGGGCGACCGGATCGGCCTGGTCGGCCGCAACGGGGCCGGCAAGACCACCACCTTGAAGGTCCTGGCCGGCGAGGCGGCTCCGTACGCGGGCAGCGTTGAGCGGCGGGGACCGGTCGGATACCTCCCCCAGGATCCCCGTACCGGTGACCTGGATGTCACGGCCCGCGACCGGGTTCTCTCGGCCCGCGGACTGGATACCGTGCTGACCGAGATGCACAAGCTCGAGGCGCAGCTCGCCGAAGATCCATCCGAGCGGACAGTACGCCGGTACGGCGTGCTCGAGGAGCGCTTCGCCGGGCTCGGCGGGTACGCGGCGGAGGCCGACGCAGCCCGGATCTGCTCGAACCTCGGCCTACCCGACCGCGTGCTCGGGCAGACGCTCGGGACTCTCTCGGGAGGACAGCGCCGCCGGATCGAGCTGGCCCGCATTCTCTTCGCCGAGGCCAGCGAGGGCAACGCCGGTACGCTGCTGCTCGACGAGCCGACCAACCACCTCGACGCCGACTCCATCACCTGGTTACGAGGCTTCCTGGCCAGCCACAAGGGCGGCCTCATCGTGATCTCCCACGACGTGTCGCTGCTGGAGGCGGTGGTCAACCGGGTCTGGTACCTCGACGCCAATCGGTCCACTGTAGACACGTACCACCTGGGCTGGAAGGCGTACCTGGAGCAGCGCGAAACCGACGAGCGCCGACGCCGCCGTGAACGGGCCAACGCCGAGAAGAAGGCCGGCGCCCTGATGGCTCAGGCCGACAAGATGCGGGCCAAGGCGACCAAGACCGTGGCCGCGCAGAACATGGCCCGCCGGGCCGAGAGGATGCTGGCCGGGCTGGAGGAGGTCCGGGTCAACGACAAGGTGGCCAAGGTGCGCTTCCCGACCCCGGTGCCGTGCGGCAAGACACCTCTCACCGCCAGCGCGCTGTCCAAGTCGTACGGCTCGCTAGAGATCTTCACCGACGTCGATGTGGCTGTCGACCGCGGCTCCCGGGTGGCGATCCTTGGCCTCAACGGTGCCGGCAAGACCACACTGCTGCGGATGCTGGCCGGACTGCTCCAGCCCGACACCGGTGAGGTGGTACCCGGACACGGTCTCCGGCTGGGCTACTACGCCCAGGAGCATGAAACTCTCGACGTGGACCGGACCATCCTCGAGCACATGCGCTCAGCGGCGCCGGAGCGGACCGACACCGAACTGCGCCGGATCCTCGGCGCCTTCCTGTTCACCGGAGACGATGTGGACAAGCCGGCGGGCGTGCTCTCCGGCGGCGAGAAGACCAGACTGGCCCTGGCCACACTGGTGTGCTCGGGGGCGAACGTCCTGCTCCTGGACGAGCCGACCAACAACCTTGACCCGGTCAGCCGGGAGCAGGTGCTCGACGCGATCGCCCGCTACCCCGGCGCCATCGTCCTCGTCACCCACGACCCGGGCGCCGTGGTGGCCCTCAAGCCTGACCGCGCCATCCTCCTCCCCGACGGTGTCGAGGACGCCTGGAGCGACGACCTCCTGGAAATCGTCGAGCTCGCCTGAGGTACGGGCTTGGGGTGGGGTTTGCGGTTTGGGGTTTGCCCGGACAGTCTGCTAACGCGTTTTGTCGAGTATGGCGTCCGGGCAAACACCCGGGCGGGCGGCGGGCACACCCGGGCGGGCGGCGGGCACACCCGGGCGGGCGGCGGGCACACCCGGGCGGGCGGCGGGCGGCGGGCTCGGGCGGGGCAGCGCGGCGGTCATCTGCCGCACACCGGGACCACGAGGGGGCGGGAGAGGCCCGCACCCGGCTACACCGGGCGCACTGACCGGGCCGGTTCCGGGGGCCTACAAGGGGGTGGCCAGAACCGCCTCGACGACGATCGCCGTGACGGCGCCGAAGGCTACGAGTAGGAGGGGACTCCGGGGCGTCTCGCCGCCCTGGGTTGTCGGGGCGACGGCGGCCACGGTCAGCCAGGGGAAGAAGGGTAGCCAGGACGCCTCGGCCCCACCGCGGGCGAGTCCAAATAGGACGGAGAAGGCGACGGCCACCCCGGCCCCGACCAGGAACGGCCAGCCCGGGGTGTTGCGGATCCGGCGGGCACTGCGCACGATCGGGGGTCCGGCGGCCAGGATCAGCACGACGAGGCTGATGCCGCCCCACCAGACGGCCGAGCGGTTGGGTTCGATCCGGGCGGCGTAGTCGTGCCGGGCGACCAGCAGTCCCTCGATCCAGGAGAAGCCCGCCTGGCCGGCCAACAGCACGGGGATGAGCGCGCCCAGTCCGGCGGCCAGGTTGAGGAACGCGCGCCGGCGGGCGAAGTAGAGGCACACGACGGACAAGCCCAGCCAGGGCGCGGCGTACGAGAACAGGGCGGCGACTCCGAGCGTCACGCCGCTGGCCAGGGCCCACAGCCCGGCCCGCCAACCGGTCCGTGCCGGGTCGCTCGCCCGTACCCCCATGACCACCATCGCCGCGCCCAGGACGGCGACCACGGCGTCCACCGACACCGCCATCCAGACCGCGTAGGCGGCCAGAACCAGTACCGGTGCGTAGTAACGGGCCGCCTTCTCCCCGCAGACACCGCGGACCGCGCTCATTGTCAACGGGACGAGGAGGGCGCCGACCACACAGATGAGCAGGGCCAGGCTGAGCCGATCGGTGAGGCCGAGCCGGTGCAGCGCCCACAGCAGCAGTACCGGCCCAGGCGGGTGACCGCGCGCGGCGATCGACAGGTGCGGTGCGTTGGCGGTGAACGTACGCAGGAACCCGAGCGCGCTGTCGCCGACCGCCGGTACGTCGTTGAGGTAGTTGTCGGTGGACTCCAGCGAGCGGGTGAGCCCGGCCACGCCATCCACGAAGGCCAGTGTCACGGACCAGACGAGCGCGGCCGCCCACGCGGCGACGAGCAGCACCGGCCACCGCAGGCGGTCGAGAAGTCCCCGACCGGACGCGACGATCACCACTGCCGCCCACGCCGGCGCGAGTACGCTGGCGAAGCCGATGTTGAACCGGTAGGAGCCGAGAAATGGGGCTGAGCGGGTCCCGAGCACCGCGCCACCACGCACCGCGAGTGCGGTCACCGCCAGTCCGACGGCGCTCAGCAGGAACCAGATCAGCAGATCGCGCCGCTGTCCGTCCTGAGGTTGCGTACGTCGGGTGGTCACGGGCAGACACGGTAGCGCCCGCGTGGCGATCGGGCGTCAACGCGTGTCCGCTGGCATTGAAATGATGTCTAGCGCATGATCGTCGAAGACGGTCTAATAGGTGAGACCGGGAACATCACTTCACACGAAGCGGTGTTCCACCAAAACCTCCCATGTAGGACGTGAGGGAATTTCGAGATGGCAGCCACGACAACAGCCACAGCGACCGAGAAGGGGCGCCGGATCGTCGGAGCTGAGCGGGCCACGCTCGCGAAGGACCTGGTCAAGCGCTATACGTCGGGTGAGAGCATTCGCGCTCTTGCATCTTCTACTGGACGCTCGTACGGCTTCGTCCACCGTGTCCTGACCGAATCCGGGGTTCAGCTGCGGCAGCGGGGAGGCGCTCGACGTCGCAAGAAGGCGTCGTGAATTCATTTGAATTCTGGAGCATGAACAGTCGCGGGGAGCTGGGTTGAACGACCCAGGGGTACGCCTGGACCGTGATGGGCCGGTCGCGACAGTGATGTTGTGCCGGCCCCACGTCCTGAATGCACAGACTCCCGCGATGTGGGAGGCACTCCGGCAGTTCGGCCGGGAACTGCCGGGTGACGTACGCGTAGTGGTCGTCCACGGCGAGGGGCGAGCGTTCTCCGCCGGCCTGGACCTGACCGCGGTCAGCGACCCCGGCAACCCATCCAGTTTCGCCGCCATGGCCCAGCTCGACGACCCGGACGCGACCGCGCGCATCGCCGGCTTCCAGGAGGCGTTCAGCTGGCTCCGCCGGCCGGACCTGGTGAGCGTGGCGGCCGTGCGCGGGCACGCCATCGGCGCGGGCTTCCAGCTCGCCCTGGCGTGCGACCTGCGGGTGCTGGCCGACGACGCACAGTTCACGATGGCCGAGATCTCGCTGGGCCTGGTGCCCGACCTCGGCGGCACCAGACGCCTGGTCGAGCTGGTCGGATATGCACGGGCAATGGATATCTGCCTTACCGGTCGCCGGGTACCCGCGGCCGAGGCCGCCCAGCTGGGTCTGGCCAACATCGTGGTCCCGGTAACCGATCTTGACAAGGCGGTGGCCGATCTGGTCGCGCAGCTGCTCGTGCCACCCCGGGCCGCTGTCGCTGAGATCAAGGCGCTGCTCGCCGCCGCCGGTCAGCGGGACTTCCCCACCCAGGAGCGGGCCGAGCGCGAGGCTCAGCTGCGCCGCATCCGCGATCTCGTCGGGCAGGGCGACTGACTCCACGGCCGCGCCGCTTCCGGGCACCCGCCGACGGTGCGCTGCGCTGACGGCGAACAGTGGAAGATCCCACGACTGGCCCAAGTTGTCAGAGGTGGGTCCTAGGGTCTGCGGTGGAGGTGTTGGGTGAGTCATCCGATCGGTGCGAGCTGGAACGCCATGCGTTCGGCCCGCCGCCGCGACGAGCTGGCCGGCCGCAAGGTCGGTCGGGCCACGGCACTGCGGGTCATGCGATTCGCGCGGCCGTTCTACCGGGCCATCACCGCCTTCCTGCTCATCGTGGTCGTCGACTCGATCATCGGGGTCGCCACCCCGGTCCTGGCCGGCAATGTCATCAACACCATCACCAGGGGCGGGCCCGGCGCCGCCGCCGAGGTGGTCCGCATCGCGCTGCTCATCGGCGGACTGGCGCTCATCGACGCGGGGCTCACCGTCGGCCAGCGCTACTTCTCGGCCCGCATCGGCGAGGGGGTCATCTACGACCTGCGTACCAAGGTGTACAACCACGTCCAGCGCATGCCCCTGCAATTCTTCACCCGTACCCAGACCGGGGCGCTGGTCAGCCGGCTCAACTCCGACGTCATGGGTGCCCAGCAGGCCTTCACGTCCACCCTGTCCGGGACGGTCGGCAATATCATCTCGCTCGCCCTCACGGCCGGGGTGATGCTGTCGCTGTCGTGGCAGGTGACCGTCATCTCGCTGCTTCTGGTTCCGGCGTTCCTGCTCCCGGCCCGCCTGGTCGGTCGCCGGCTGGCCGAGATCACCCGGGAGTCCTACCAGCTCGACGCCACCATGAGCGCCACGATGACCGAGCGCTTCGGGGTCGCCGGTGCCCTCCTGGTCAAGCTGTTCGGTCACCCCGGCACCGAATCCGACCGGTTCGCCGGCCGGGCGGCCCGGGTGCGCGACATCGGGGTGCGCCAGGCCATGTACGGCACCAGTTTCCTCGTCGGGATGACACTGATCGCCGCTCTCGCGCAGGCCCTGACGTACGGGCTGGGCGGCACGCTGGCCGCGAACGGATCCATCCAGCCCGGCACCGTGGTCACGCTCGCGCTGCTGCTGACCCGGGTCTACGGCCCGATCACGGCACTGTCCAACGTGCGGGTCAACGTGATGAGCGCTCTGGTGTCATTCGAGCGGGTCTTCGAGGTACTCGACCTGGCCCCGGCCATCACCGAGAAGCCCGACGGCACCGTGGTGCCCCGCAACGCGTCCACGGTCGAGTTCCGCGAGGTGACCTTCCGGTATCCGTCGGCGGCCGAGGTGTCGCTCGCGTCGCTCGAGGACGTCGCCGCGCTCGACCGCACCATCACGGACCCGGTACTGCGCGGGGTTTCGTTCACGGTCGGGTCGGGCCAGCTCGTCGCGCTCGTCGGCCCGTCCGGGGCGGGCAAGTCCACCACCGCCATGCTGGTTGCGAGGGTGTACGACGTGACATCGGGAACCGTCGTGGTGGGTGGTGTTGATGTGCGGGAGGCGACGCTCGAGTCGCTGCGCGACACTATCGGCGTGGTCACGCAGGACGCCCACCTGTTCCACGAGACGATCGCTGAGAACCTGCGCTACGCCAAGCCCGACGCGACCGATGATGAGCTGTGGACCGCGCTGGAGCAGGCCCAGATCGTCGACCTCGTCCGCAACCTGCCCGACGGCCTGGCCACCGTGGTCGGCGAGCGGGGGTACCGGTTCTCCGGTGGCGAAAAGCAGCGGATCGCGATCGCACGGCTGCTCCTCAAGGCGCCCTCCATCGTGATCCTGGACGAGGCCACGGCTCACCTCGACAGTGAATCGGAGGCGGCGGTCCAGCGGGCCCTGACCGCGGCCCTGCACGGGCGTACCGCGCTGGTGATCGCGCACCGGCTGTCCACGATCCGTGCAGCCGACCGCATCGTCGTCCTCGATGGCGGCCGCGTGGTTGAGCAGGGCACCCACGACGAACTGTTCGCCGCCGGCGGCCTCTACGCCGAGCTCTACCGCACCCAGTACGCGGTCGCCGTCAACGGCCATCGCCTGGACAACGTGGCCGACGAGGTACCCGACGGCGACGGGCCGGAGACGGTACCCGGTCCGACCGCCCCGGCCGCGAGTACCGCCTCGGCAATCGTCGACTCTGTCCTGCCCGAGCTGGCCGCCCTCGAGTCCACCGTCGACGAACCAGACGCGGCCGCCACCACCCGCCGCCCCTGATTCCTCCCGTCGCCACTCTTGGAAACACTTGCGGTTGACGTAACGTCAACTCGTACCGTGGACGGCATGAGCAACAGCTGGTCGACGACCCAGGTCGCGCGGATGTCGAAGGTGACCTCCCGGACGCTGCGGCACTACGACGAGATCGGGCTGCTCCGGCCGGCCCGGGTCGCCGACGGCGGTATGCGCTACTACCACCGCGAACAGCTGCTCCGGCTGCAGCAGATCCTGGTCCTGCGCGATCTGGGCCTGCCGCTCGACGCGATCGCCACCGTCGTCAACGAGGGCGGCGACGAGGTGGAGCAGCTGCGCCGGCACCATCGGTGGCTCATCGAGGAGCGGGACCGGTTCGCCCGGCTGGCCGACACGGTACGAGCCACGATCGAGGCGCTGGAAGGAGGTGACACGATGCGACCCGAGGACATGTTCGAGAACTTCGACCCGGCCAAGCAGGCGCGGTACGAGGCCGAGCTGGTGCAGCGGTACGGCGATGACATCGTCCCGCACATCGAGCAGAGCCGGCAGCGCGTGGGCAGGTGGACCAAGGCCGACGCGGAACGGATCCAGGCGGACTGGCGGACATTCGGGCCGGCGCTGGCGGCATTGATCGACGATGGGCGTCCGGTCGGCGACCCGGCGGTACAGGAGGCGATTGCCGGTCACTACCGGTGGATCTGCAACTTCTGGACTCCGAACCGCGAGTCCTACCCCGGGCTCGGACAGCTCTATGTGGACAGTCCGGAGTTCCGGGCCCAGTTCGACGCGGTGGATCCCCGGCTGGCCGAGTATCTGCGTGACGCGATGACGGCGTACGCCGAGGCGAATCTGTAAGGAGCGGGCGAGCTGCAGATCACCCGCTACCCCCGCACCTCCTGGATGACCGTCTCGGCGACCAGGAGCGCCATCAGCACGGCGATCACCGGCAACGGTATCGGGGTCGCCAGCGACAGCAGCACCAGGCCGGCCGTCGCGGGGAAGGCGAGGTTGAAGACGAATCCGAGCCGGTGCGGGCGTACATGCAGCAACCACACGCACACCAGGAACACCGCCACCGGTACGGCCACCACCGTCGTCGCCGCGCGGGCCGAGATGGGCGAGAGGCCCGCCTCCTGGTCGATCACGACACCCAGTCCAGCCCCGACCGCGGCGGCTGAGGCGAAGATCAGGTAGTGCCCGTAGCCCCACGGGAAGGCGTCCCGGTTGGAGCGCAGGATGCGCTCGGCTCGCTGTCCGAAGTAGAGCCACCACATCCCGAATACGACGACCAGGCCGGACGCGGCGACCAGAATGAGTTCACCGGCCCGCCCGCCGGCGGCCAGTGCGGTCTTGATGGCCATGGTGGCGGCGAAGACGGCCTCGCCGAGGACGATCAGGGTGAACAGCCCGAACCGCTCGGCGATGTGCCCCGGGTGCCAGGCCGTCCGGTATCCCCGTTCAGCCCAGACGGGCACGGCGAGCTCGACCGCCCCCATCACCACGACCAGCGGCAGCCGCTGGCCGACCGGGAGCACCAGCAGGCCGAGCCAGCCGACCATGCAGGCGCTCACGCCGATCGCGTAACGCAGGGCGACCCGCCGGCCCGGCCCGTCGCCCCGGGCCGCCCGCAGCCACTGCGTGACCAGGCCGGCCCGCATCACGGCGTACCCGCTGACGATGAGGGCGAAGTCGCGCTCGTCGAAGGCCCGCGGCACCCCGGCCGCGAGGATCAGCACGCCGGTGATCTGCACGAAAGTCGCCAGCCGGTACGGCACATCGTCGACGTTGTAGGCCGAGGCGAACCAGGTGAAGTTCATCCAGGCCCACCAGATGGCGAAGAACAGGGCCAGGTACCCGATGACGCCCTCAGCCGCGTGGCCCGCGCTCAACGCGTGGTGCAGCCGATCGCTGACGGCGGCGACGCCGACCACGAAACACAGGTCGAAGAACAGCTCGAGTGGTGTCGAGGCTCGTTCCTCGTCGGCCGCTCGGGCGCGCATCGGCCTGATCCAGGGTCGGGTCACGCCCCTAGCCTAGGAGCGGCGGACGGCTCCTTCGACGAGGTCCAGCACCTGTTCCAGGTCGGCCGCCGGCCGCCCCATCGCCAGATGCAGGACGAGCCCGTCGTAGGCCAGCTCCAGGAACTGGGCCAGGATGTCGACGTCCACATCGGAGCGCAGCACGCCGGCCTCGCGCTGGCGGGTCAGCCGCTCCCGGGTGGCGGCCGCGATCGCTTCGGCCCGGACGGCCCAGCGCTTGGCGAACTCCGGGTCGGTCCGCAGTCGGCGGGAGATCTCCAACTGGGTACCGAGCCATCCGACCACATCGGACTCGGACGGGGCGAGCATGTCGCGCATCACCTGGACCAGGCCGTTGCGGGCCACCGTCTCGACCATCGTGGTGGCGTCGTCCTCTGCCACGGCCAGAAACAGCGACTCCTTGTCCCGGAAGTGGTGGAAGATGGCGCCGCGGGACAGCCCGGTCTCCTCCTCGAGCCGGCGCACGGTGGCGCCCTCGTAGCCGTACCGGGCGAAGCACGCCCGCGCGCCGGCCAGGATCTCCCGGCGGCGCGCATCGAGCTGGTCCTGGCTCACCCGCGGCACCCGTCGATCGTGACAGGTGCCGGGGTTGTGTGCAATCCGTACGTACGGCTCGGTATGTCACAATCGACCGTGTGACCGCCATCCGGATCGCCCAGTTGGCCGACGAACTCCGGGCGCTGGCCGCCAACGGCGTGTACTACCACGTCAACGAGTACGACCTCGGGCGCTATCAGCGGATCCAGGCCATCGCGGCCGAATTGCTGGCCATGACGGACACCCGGTCCGCCCTCGAGATCGAGCGGGTATACCGGGGCGACCTCGGGCTGCGCACGCCGCTGGTGGCCGCCGACGCCGCCACCTTCGACCACGACGGGCGCCTCCTGGTCGTGCAGCGGGCCGACTCCGGACTGTGGTGCATGCCGGGTGGGGCGTGTGACGTGGGTGAGCGGCCCTCCCGGGCGGCCGAGCGGGAGGCGTACGAGGAGAGTGGCTTCACCGTACGGGCGGCGCGGGTTCTCGGCGTGTACGACAACCGGGCCCGGCCGGTCGAACCGGAGGCGGCGACGCACATCTACCATCTGGTGTTCGAGTGCGGGCTGATCGCCGGCGAGCCCCGGCTGTCGGTCGAGACCAGCGACGTGCGGTGGGTTACCGAAGCCGAAGCGGAAGAGCTGCCGTTGTTCCGTACGCACGCTCGCAAGATCCCCGATGCGTTCCGCGTGCACCGCGAGTCCGGCAGCCTCCCCGAGTTCGACTGAAGAATTCGGTTGCGCCCCCGGTGTTCGGTCTGCCAAGGTCGTCGCGTCGCTTCGAGGTGCGCGGCCGAACGGGCCAGCGCGAGGAGGGAGGGGTAATCATGCACGCGCCTGTCGCGCGGCCGATGCCGCCTGCCCTCTCCCCGATCGAGGCCTGATCCGCGCCTGACGCGGATCCGCGTACGGGCCACCTGGCTGGTCGGGGCTACCGCCCGAACCGACCAAGGAGACCCTCCAGTGCGTTCGCACGAAGATTCACCCAAGTCAGGCAAGCGTCGTTTCGACGACGAGGAGACCTTTGCCCGCCGCGGTCACCGCCGGCACCTCGAGGTCCGCGATGACATCCCCGACGAGGGCGCCCGCTGGTCCACCTGGGACCAGTCCAGCCCGACCGAGCGAGGGCCCGTACCCCATCCCGACTGGCTCGTCACCGAGCTGGCCGCGACAGACGCCGAACTCGGCATCCTCAAGACCGGCAAGGAGGCCGACGTCTACCTGGTGGAGCGCGGCATCCCCGACACCGACCGCCGCTGCCTGCTGGCGGCCAAGCGGTACCGGGCGGCCGAACACCGCATGTTCCACCGTGACGCGGGTTACCTCGAGGGCCGCCGGGTCCGGGCGACCCGGGTCAATCGGGCGATGTCGACCCGTACGTCCTTCGGCAAGGAGGCCATCGCCGGTCAGTGGGCGGTGGCAGAGTTCACCGCGCTCTGTCGATTGTGGACGGCCGGGGTACCCGTGCCCTATCCGGTGCAGATCATCGGTACCGAGGTGCTGCTCGAGTTCATCGGCGATGCCGACGGCGAAACAGCGGCTCCCCGGCTGGCCCAGCTCCGCCAGGACACGGCCGACCTGCCCGACCTGTGGCGGCAGCTGGTCGAGGCGCTGACGACGATGGCCCGGGCCGGGTTCGCCCACGGGGACCTGTCGGCCTACAATTTGCTGGTCCACAATGGACGGCTCATCGTCATCGACCTACCGCAGATCGTCGACGTGGTGGCCAATCCCCGGGGCAAGGAGTTCCTGATCCGGGACGTCCACAACGTCGCCGCCTGGTTCTCCGCCCACGGGGTGGACGCCGACGCCGACGCGCTGGGACGGGAACTGACCCTCGACGCCGGCCTCCGATGAGCGTGCCCGCGCTGTTGGGGCCGGGTTGGGGGGCCGGGCTGGGGGGCCGGGTTGGGGGGCCGGGTTGGGGGGAAGGAAGGGCACCTTGTTAACGGAATTTGTTGTACAAGGTGCCCTTCCTTCCTCGCGGCGTCAGGAGGCGAGCATCTTCCGCAGGACGTACTGGAGGATGCCGCCGTGGCGGTAGTAGTCCGCCTCGGCGGGGGTGTCGATGCGCAGGACGGCGTCGAACGTAATCCCCGAGTCGGTGCTCACGTGCACAGTGGAGGGTGTGCTGCCCTCGTTGAGAGCGGTCACCCCGGTGATTGTGAACGTTTCGGTGCCTGTGAGTCCGAGCGAGCCGGCGGTGGCCCCGGCCGGGAACTGAAGCGGTAGTACACCCATTCCGATCAGGTTCGACCGGTGGATGCGCTCGTACGACTCCGCGATGACCGCCCGTACGCCGAGCAGCATCGTCCCCTTGGCCGCCCAGTCACGCGACGACCCCGAGCCGTACTCCTTACCGGCCAGGACGACCAGGGGTACCCCGGCCTCGGCAAAGGACTGGGCAGCGTCGTAGATGGTGGTCTGCTGGCCGTTGAGGTGATTGACCGTGAAGCCGCCCTCGACGCCGGGTACGAGCTGGTTGCGCAGCCGGATGTTGGCGAAGGTACCGCGGATCATCACCTCGTGGTTGCCGCGCCGCGACCCGTACGAGTTGAAGTCGCGCTTGTCGACCCCATGCCCGGTCAGGTACTTCCCGGCCGGCGAGTCGGCCTTGATGGAGCCGGCCGGAGAAATGTGGTCGGTGGTCACCGAGTCGCCCAGCTTGGCCAGGACCCGGGCACCGTCGATGTCGGACACCGGCACGGGGGAGGCGGCCATGCCTTCGAAGTACGGAGGCTTGCGGACGTAGGTCGACCCGCTGTCCCAGGTGAACGTCTCCCCGGTCGGAGTGGGTAGGGACTGCCACCGCTCATCGCCGGCGAACACGTCGGAGTAGTCCTTGGTGAACATCTCCGACGAGATGGCCGAGTCGATGACCGACTGGACCTCCCGCGGGCTGGGCCAGATGTCGCGCAGGTACACCGCTCGGCCTTCGGGGTCCGTCCCCAATGGATCCTGGACCAGATCGGTGTCCATGGTGCCGGCGATGGCGTACGCGACGACCAGGGGCGGTGAGGCCAGATAGTTCATCTTCACGTCAGGGTTGATGCGGCCCTCGAAGTTCCGGTTGCCCGACAGGACGGACACGACGGCGAGGTCGGCTTCGTTGACGGCAGCCGACACCTCGTCGATCAGGGGGCCGGAGTTGCCGATGCAGGTCGTGCACCCGTAGCCGACCAGGTTGAAACCGAGCTTGTCCAGGTACGGGATCAGGCCCGCCTTCTCGTAGTAGTCCATGACCACTTTGGACCCCGGTGCCAGCGATGTCTTCACCCACGGCTTCGTCGAGAGTCCCTTCTCGACGGCCTTGCGGGCCAACAGGGCCGCGCCGATCATCACATGCGGGTTGGACGTGTTGGTGCAGGACGTGATGGACGCGATGACAACGGCGCCGTGGTCCAGTTCAAAGGTACCGTCGGAGGTCGTGCACGGGGTCGGCCTGTGCGCCCGGCCGCCATCGGGCCGGATGGCCGGCGGGTCGGAGGCAGGGAAGCTCTCCTCCGAACCGATGTCCACTCCGTCATCGTCCACATAGTCCGGAAGTACCGTGCGGAACGCGGTCTTGGCGTCGGAGAGCGAGACCCGGTCCTGCGGACGCTTCGGGCCGGCAATGGACGGGACCACTGTGGACAGATCCAGCTCGAGATACTCCGAATAGGACGCCTCGACCGAGGGGTCGTGCCAGAGGCCCTGCTGCTTCGCATACGTCTCAACCAGGGCGACGTGCTGCGGGGTACGCCCGGTCAACCTGAGGTAGCGCACGGTCTCGGCGTCGATGGGGAAGATGGCGCAGGTGGAGCCGAACTCAGGGCTCATGTTGCCGATCGTGGCCCGGTTGGCCAGCGGTACGGCGGCCACCCCGGAGCCGTAGAACTCCACGAACTTGCCGACCACCCCGTGCTTGCGCAGCATCTGCGTGATGGTCAGGACCAGGTCGGTGGCGGTGGTGCCGTCGGGCAGTTCGCCGTTGAGCTTGAAGCCGACCACGCGCGGGATGAGCATCGACACCGGCTGGCCGAGCATGGCCGCCTCGGCCTCGATACCGCCGACGCCCCAGCCGAGTACACCGAGTCCGTTGACCATCGTGGTGTGGGAGTCGGTGCCGACCACCGTGTCGGGGTAGGCGACGCCCTCGCGCGCCACCACGACGCGAGCCAGGTGCTCGATGTTGACCTGGTGCACGATGCCGGTGCCAGGCGGGACGACCTTGAACTCGTTGAACGCGGTCTGACCCCAGCGCAGGAACTGGTAGCGCTCCTTGTTGCGTCCGTACTCGAACTCGACATTGCGCTCGAACGCGTCCGGCCGGCCGAAGATGTCGGCGATGACCGAGTGGTCGATGACGAGCTCGGCCGGGGCGAGAGGGTTCACCTTCGTCGGATCGCCGCCCAGTTCCCGCACGGCCTCACGCATCGTGGCCAGGTCGACGACGCAGGGGACACCGGTGAAGTCCTGCATCAGTACCCGGGCCGGGGTGAACTGGATCTCCACGCTGGGTTCCGCCCGTGCGTCCCAGCCGCCCAGCGCCCGGAGGTCGGCCTCGGTGATGTTGGCACCGTCCTCGGTACGCAGCAGGTTCTCGAGCAGGATCTTCAAGCTGTACGGCAACCGGTCATGCCCCGGCACCGTGTCGATACGGTGGATCTCGTAGCTCGCGTCGCCGACGCTGAGCTGGCTCTTGGCACCGAAGGTGTCGAGGCTTGGCACGTCGCACTTCCTTCGTCTCGGGCGGGCTCGCTTCGTCTCGGGCGGGCTCGCTTCGTCTCGGGCGGGCTCGCCCTGAGTCTCTCGCAGGGATTGACCGCTGGCTGGGAGACGCTCCGCTTGCTCTCCTCTCAAGAAACCGTACGTCCGTCTTGCTAACGCGTCAAGTTTCGTGGGACCCTCGCGGATGTGATCCATCATGTCCAACTCGCCTGCCCGCCCGGAACTGAGGCGACCCTTCGCTTGTTCTACTCCGATCTGCTCGGGCTGGCTGAGTTGCCCAAGCCGCCGAAGCTGGCCGTTCGCGGCGGATGCTGGTTCGCCGGCCACGGTATCGAACTGCACCTCGGCGTCGAGGAGGACTTCCGCCCCGCCCGGAAGGCCCACCCGGGTCTGCTGTGGCCCGACCTGGACGCCCTGGCCGATCGCCTGACAGCCCACGGGTACCCGGTGACCTGGGCCGACCCCTCAGAGATCCCCGGCCGCCGGCGCTTGCACACCGAGGATCCCCATGGCAACCGCCTGGAGTTCCTCGCCACCGTCGGCAGGTGATCCGACGGGGGTTGTGGCCGCTGGTTGCTCCCCCTTGCGTGCCGTGACAGGGGCGTGCAGAGGCGAGCGGGTGCGGGGGGCGGCGAGGGTTTGCAGGGCGTCCCTGCTAACACCCGAGGGCGAGGCGGAGGCGGAGGGGTGCGGGGGGCGGCGAGGGTTTGCAGGGCGTCCCTGCTAACACCCGAGGGCGAGGCGGAAGGGGGTGCGGGGCGGCGAGGGTTTGCAGGGCGTCCCTGCTAACACCCGAGGGGGAGGCGGAGCGGGGTGCGGGGGGCGGCGAGGGTTTGCAGGGCGTCCCTGCTAACACCCGAGGGCGAGGCGGAAGGGGATGCGGGGGCGGCGAGGGTTTGCAGGGCGTCCCTGCTAACACCTGAGGGGGAGGCGGAGCGGGCGGCAGCTAACGCCGGAGGGGGAGGCAGCCCGAGGGGAGGCGGGGCGGGATCGGGTCACGCGGAGGCCCGTCCGGGGGCGGCGGAGGGACCCAACGGCCGCGCACGGGGCCCAAGGATCAGTCGACGGGGGTGGCCTGCTTGGGGAGGCGGGCCACGGCCTGACCGAGGAGCTCAGGCAGCGCGGATGTGCTGCTCTTCGCGGGGCCCTGCAGCACCAGGCCGACGAAGGTGTTCCCGCTCCGGGCGGCGCATCGGGGGCCGTCCGCCCATGCCTCGTCGCCCACGCCGGTCAGGGGGGTGCCCTTGCCGTGGCTGCGCCGCCACATCATCTCGACGAGGTTGCCCTGCATGACACTGACCATGAGGACGGCCTTCTTGCCGGGGTCGGTGGTGAACACGATCATCGCGACCGGCCCGGTGGTGGGTGTGCGGATGGTGACCTTCATGCCGAGGGCCCGGCTGACCTCCTCCGGCGTGAGCAACGTGGCGCCGGACACGGTAGGCGGCGTGAGGATGCCGGCGAAGAGGCCCCCGGCCCGGACAGCGGCGGCCACCGCGGCGGGCGGCTCGGGCAGGGCGACGGCGCCGCTGGTGTGTCCGGCGGCGCCCCGCTGCTGGAGCTCGAGTTCGTCGATCCGACGCGACCATCGCCTGATGGTGGCCGTCACCGTGTCTCCGGTGTCGCATCGCCGCTCCAGGGTGGCCGGCAGGCCCCACGCCTTCGTGTGGTCGTCGGCACCGTCGTCGATGGCGCAGTAGTAGAGCCAGGGTACGGACGCACTGTTCTCACTGCCGTTGTTGGAGCGCCAGACCCGTACCCACAGTACCTGGCCGGTGACCTGCTTCGGCGCGGCGGCGTCGATGACGACCCGCACGATCACGTACGCGCCGTACGTCAGCAGGACGAAGCCGAGCAGGTACCCGGCCGGGCCGATGAGCGCCGTGACCCGGTCGTACCACGTGCCGTGGATGAAGTCCACAGTGGACAGTTGGGAGAGCCCCTGGCGCCAGAACCGGATCAGGACGGCTCCGATGGAGGCGGCCAGGACGGCGCGGAAGACGAGCTTGCCCCATGGCTGCCCGTACCGTGGCCAGAACCGCGGGTAGCTGACCTTCACCCGATGCCAGACGCCGCCGGCGGACGACCACACCCGGCGCCGGTTGCCCATGCCCATGTCGATGACGGCGCTCGCCACCCGGGTGGTGCCCAGTGCCGCCCCGTACCCGAGATAGCGATCCCACACCGCGACCGACGCGGGTGGTAGGTCGCTGAACCCGTCGTTGCCGCGCATCCACTGCTTCACGCCGAGCCAGTGGGCGGCCACCTCCCGCCCCTGGGCGGTGTCGCGTTCACCGACATTGCGGCCGCCGATCGCGCCGAGGACGACGAAGGCGAAGAAGCCGACCGAGAGACCGGTGCCGAGCGGGTCGTCGTCGGTGCTGGGGCTCGGGTCGCGCCTGGCGTAGTGGTACACCGCGTAGGCGATGCCCAGAGCGGCGATGACGGCGGTGACCGTCAGCGCGGTCACGACGGCCGGGCTGAACCGGCGCTGGCTGAGTCCGCGTTCCCGGGCATCGGCGATGATCGTGGCCTTGACCGTCTTCCACCACGACGCGGCCTGCTTGTCGTCCCGGAAGGTCAACGCGGTCAGTGGTACCAGCCCGTTGTCGGCCAGTCCCGTCACCCGGTCGTATACCGAACGCTCGTACGGCCTGAGTCCGGTCAGCTGGCCGGCCGGCGTCGCGGTGACGTGGATAGTCGTCTGCGTCGGGTCGTTGGCCGGCTGCCGGAACTCGTAGAACTTGCGTGCCCCCAGATCGAGCAGGGTCGACTCGACCGCGTCCTCGGTGAGGTCCCAACCGTTGGCCAGCAGGCTGACGACCGCCGGTGGTTCGGGCCCGAGATCCTGACCGGCCGGGGCCGGCTCCACTCCGTGCGGGCGGGTGGCCAGCAGCATCAGCCCGTACAGGCCGGCGTAGAGGCCGAAGGAGGCGGCCAGCACGACCGCCTCCAGGAGCAGGGGCCCCATGGTTTCAGAACCGGACCTGGACGGGTCCCCGTTCGCCCTCGGGAGCCTCGAAGAACTCCTTGGGCTTGAAGTTGAACATGCCGGCGATGATGTTCGCCGGGAACGTCTGGGTCGAGTTGTTGAACGTCTGCACGGAGCTGTTGTAGAACTGCCGCGAGTAGGCGATCTTGTCCTCGGTGTTGGTCAGCTCGGCCTGCAGGGCGAGGAAGTTCTCGTTCGCTTTCAGGTTCGGGTACGCCTCGGCCAGCGCGAACAGCCGACCGAGGGTCTGGGTGACCGCATTCTCAGCTTGGGCCCGGGCGGCCGGGTCGGCGTTGGCGGCGGCCAGGGCGCCATTGCGCGCCTGGATGACGGCGTCGAGAGTGCCCCGCTCGTGTGCGGCGTAGCCCTTCACCGTCTCGACCAGGTTCGGGATCAGGTCGGTCCGCCGCTTGAGCTGCACATCGATCTGGGCCCACGCGGCCTGCACCTGGTTGCGCTGGCGCACCAGCCGGTTGTACATGCCGATCACCCAGACGAGCAGGATGACCAGTAGCAGGCAGACGACGCCGCCGACGATCAGGGCGATGGTGCCAGACTCCATGACGTACCTTTCGGACGAGTAGGTCCAGTCGGCTGAAGATCGTATGTTGTTGTGATGGTGCCGGCTGGTACCGGGGCGGGCTGTGATGTGTCAGCCACCTGACACGAGGCGACCCGACGACTCCATCGTCGCGCACGACGGCCACTCACCACGGCTTGCCGGCCGGTATCGACCATGACGGCGTACCCGGGTCGGTCAGCCGGGCAGGCGGTGGCCGGACGCGCGCTGGGCGGCCAGCCAGGTCTGGACGTTGTCGGGGGTACGCGGCAGGCCGGCGGACATCACCCGGGCGCCGGTGTCGGTCACCAGGACATCGTCCTCGATGCGTACCCCGATGCCGCGCAGCTCATCCGGTACGAGATCGTCTTCGGGCTGGAAGTACAGGCCGGGCTCGACGGTGAGCACGTACCCCTCGCCCAGCTCGCCGTCGCGGTAGTGCTCCTTGCGGGCCGAGGCGCAGTCGTGCACGTCGAGGCCGAGCATGTGCCCGAAGCCGTGCAGCGTCCAGCGCTTGTAGACCATGTTCTCCTTGTCGAGGGCCTCCTCGACCGAGCAGGGCAGCAGCTTGAGCTCGTACAGGCCCTCGGCCAGCACCTGGTTGCAGACCCGCGCGATCTCCTGGTACGCGACGCCGGGTGCGACAGTGTCGATGCCGGCCTGCTGGGAGGCGTACACGATGTCGTAGACATCACGCTGGGCGGGCGTGAACGTGCCGATCACCGGGATCGTGCGGGTCACGTCGGCCGTGTAGAGGTTGCGGTTCTCGACGCCCATGTCCATCAGGATCAGCTCGCCGGGACGGGTGGCGCCGGTGTTGCGGATCCAGTGCAGGATCGTGGCGTGGGCGCCGGCCCCGACGATCGACGAGTAGCCGACCGCGTTGCCGTCGTGCCGGGCCCGCAGGCCGAACACGCCCTCGATGAGGCGCTCGTTGACCGCGCGGTCGGCGGGCAGGATCCGGGCGACGTCCTCGAAGCCGCGCACGGTGGCGTCGATCGCGTCCTGCAGCTGGGCGACCTCCCAGTCGTCCTTCACCAGCCGCAGCTCGGACAGGGTCCAGCCGAGCTCCCGGTCGCGGGTACCGGCCTCGGCGCTGTCGTAGCCGAGCACGGCCGCGTCGACGAGAGGGTCGTAGCCGCGCAGCATCCGGGTCCGCCCCGGTGCACAGCCGGCGAGGGCCTCGCCGAGCGTGTCCAGCGTGGCCGTCGGTATGCCGAGTTCGGCCTGCTTCTCGGCCAGCGTGTGGCGGCGCCCGATCCACAGCTCGCCGTAGCTCGCGTTGCGGAAGAACTCGTCGGTGTCGCGGGGTGAGCGCGGCCGGAGGTAGAGGGTGGGCTCGCCGTCACGCATGATCAACACGGCGTCGGGGTCGTGCTCGCCGGTGAGCCACATGAAGTCGGAGCCGGGGCGGAACCGGTAGGCCGTGTCGTTGGCTCTGACCTTCTCGCGCCCGCTCGGGATGATCAGGGTCTCGCTGGGGAACGCGGCCGCCAGCGCGGCCCGGCGCTGAGCGTGCCGGTCGGCCTCGGGGCGACGGCTCACGTCGAGGGTCGAATCGTTCCAGCCGGTCCGCATGAACTGCTTGAACGTCTCGGGAAAGTCGATGTCGTAGGAGCGGGTGCCCTCTGGCTCGGCCGGGGTCTCCGCTGTCACCTGTTCGGACTCCTCGGTCACGGCTGTCTCCTTCTCAACCACCGCGGGGATCGGCCCGCGACCCGCGTCCGACACTATCGCGTGACAAGATGCTGAACATGTGCGGAGTGCTCGTCTTCATCAGCGATACCGGTTCGGCCGAGGCTCAGCGGGAGCCGATCGCGGCCGCGCTGGAGACCCTGCACCACCGCGGACCCGACGAGACCGGCGTCCAGGCGTTCGGACCGGACGTTATTTTCGCCCACAAACGGCTTTCGATCATCGATGTCGAGCTGAGTCACGAGCCGCTCCCGTACCCGCCGACGGGGCCTGAGGCGGGCCGTTACCTGCTCACCTTCAACGGTGAGATCTACAACTACATCGAGCTGCGTCAGCAGCTGATCACCGAGTTCGGGGCCGAGTTCGCCACCCAGGGCGACGGCGAGGTGGTCGTCGCCGGCTACCACCACTGGGGGGAGAAGGTGCTCGACCGGCTGCGCGGGATGTTCTCGTTCGTCATCTGGGATTCGGTGAAGGGCATCGCGTTCGGCGCCCGCGACCCGTTCGGCATCAAGCCGCTGCACTACCTGCGTACCCAGGACGGGGTGTACTTCGCCAGCGAGAAGAAGGCGCTGTTGCCATTCGCCCCGTCGGCGGCACTCGGCGACGCCGGTCTGAACATGGCGAACCTGTCGCATTACCTGACGTTGCAGTACGTACCCGAGCCGCACACCCTGCACCAGGGGATCAGCCGGATCGGGTCGGGCGAGAGTCTGACCTTCACTCCAGGCGGCACCATCATCACCCGCCGCTACTATCGGGCCAGGTTCCATCCGGCGCCGGTCTCCGATGAGGACGCGCTGTTCCGCCGGATCCAGGACACGCTGCGGGAGTCGGTCCGGCTGCACATGCGCTCGGACGTACCGGTGGGCGCGTTCCTCAGCTCGGGCATCGACTCCACCGCCGTCGTCGCCCTGTCGCGGGAGTTCAACCCGAAGATCCTCACGTTCACGGTCGGCTTCGATGTGCCCGGGTACTCCGAGATCGACGTGGCCCAGGAGTCGGCCCGCCACCTCGAAGTGACCACGATCGCTACCAAGATCGGGCCGCAGGACATGATGGACGCCCTGCCGCGCATCGTCTGGCACCTCGACGACCCGGTCGCCGATCCGGCGTTGGTGCCGCTCTACTTCGTGGCCAAGAAGGCGGCTGAGCACGTGACGGTCGTGCTCTCCGGTGAAGGCGCTGACGAGTTCTTCGGCGGCTACACCATCTACCGCGAACCGCTGTCGCTGGCCGCGGTCAACGGCCTGCCGACACCGGTCCAGCGCGGTCTGCGGGCGGTGTCGAAGGTGATCCCCGAAGGGGTGAAGGGCAAGAGCTTCCTCGAGCGGGGTACCACGCCGCTGACCAGGCGGTACTACGGCAACGCCCGCATCTTCACCGAGGCGGAGAAGCAGGAGCTGCTGCGCCGGTACGACCGGAGGGTGCGCTACACCGACGTGACGGCCCCGCTCTACGCCGAGGCGGCCGCGCTCGGGCTCGACGACGTGACCACGATGCAGTACGTCGACGTGTACACCTGGCTGCGCGGCGACATCCTGGTCAAGGCCGACCGGATGACGATGGCCCATTCGCTCGAGGCCCGGGTGCCGTTCCTCGACAAGGAGGTGTTCGAGGTCGCGGCCGGCATCCCGGTCGACCTCAAGCTGCCGCCCCGTTCGATCGAGACCAAGTACGCGTTACGGCGGGCGCTGGCCGGGGTGGTGCCGCCGGCCATCGTCAACCGCAAGAAGCTCGGCTTCCCGACCCCGACCCGGGTCTGGCTCAAGGGTGAGATGTACGAGTGGGCCCGCGACATCCTGACGAAGTCGGGCGCTGGCGAACTGCTGGACCTCGGGTACGCGATCCGGCTCCTGGACGCCCACCACAAGGGTGAGGCGGACCATTCGCGGGAGGTCTGGACCGTCCTCGTTTTCTGCGTCTGGCACGCTATCTTCGTCGAGCGGTCGCTGGACCCGGGAGTCGGGCGCAACCAGTCGGCCCTGCTGACCAAGCCGGTGGTCGGCTCGATGGTGTCCTGATTGGACAGTGCCGAGGTCGTCCGGGCGGTCGCGCAGGTGGTGCGTGACCGGTACGTCTTCCCGGAGCTCGGAGCGACCGCGGCCTCGTCCATTGCCGACTGCGCGTACGACGGGCTGGGCGAGGCGGAACTGTGCCAGGTGCTGACGGCCAACCTGCACGCGGTCTGCCCGGACCATCACCTGGCGGTGGTGTTCCGTCCCGAAGGCCTCCGGACCGGTCCGCCCGACGAGGTCTTCGCCGACCAGGCCAGGCTCCAGGGATACGGTGTGTCCAAAGTAGAACGTCTGGATGACAACATCGGGTACCTCGACCTGCGCAACATCCACGGGCCCGAGTTCGCCGGCGCCGCTCTGAGCGCGGCGATGACCCTGCTCGCGCACACCCGGGCGTTCATCCTCGACCTGCGGGCCAACCGGGGCGGCCATCCCGACGGGGTGGCCTTCCTGTGCAGCCACTTCCTGCCACCCGAGCCGGTCCATCTCAACGACGTGTACTCGCGGGTCGAGGACGCCACCCGCCAGTACTGGAGCTGGCCGTTCCTGAGCGCCCCGCGCTACCTCGGTCGCCCCGTGTACGTGCTGACCGGACCGCAGACGTTCTCCGGCGGCGAGGAGATCGCCTACAACCTGCAGCAGCTGACCCGGGCCGGGCTGCTCGACGCGCTGCTGATCGGGGAGACCACGCGGGGCGGCGCCCACCCGACCGACGAGCACTGGGTGGCTCCGCACATCTGCGTACGGGTACCGCAGGCCCGCTCGATCAACCCGTTCACCGGTACCAACTGGGAGGGTGTGGGGGTGTCCCCGGACCTCGCGGTGCCGGCCGCGGAGGCACTCGCGGCGGCGCTGGGTCAGATCCGGCCGTCGAGCTCGGCGTAGCCTCGGATCACGGCTGTCCGGGCGACCGCCGGGGGGAACCCCGCCTTGGCCACCACGGTGTCCACCTCCGCCCCGTCGTAGTGGCCCTCGCGGATCAGCCAGGCGAGCTGGGTCAGCTCGTCGTGCTGGCCGTGTACGAAGCCGATGTCCACCGTCGTGCCGTGTCCAGGAAGGACAGTGGTGACGGTTGGCTCGCCGTCGGGCGGGTCGATCCAGTGCAGCATCGCGGCCAGCGTCTCCGGCCACTCGACCGGGAACGAGTCGCCGAACGAGGGTGGTGCCCCCTGCTCGATCAAGTCACCGGCCAGCAGTACGCCGGCATCGGGGACCCGCACGACCAGGTCGCCGTCGGTGTGTCCGCGACCGAAATGGCGCAGGTCCACGCCGCGCCCACCGAGCTCCATGATGGACTCTTCGACCACCGTCCGGTCGGGCGCCCGCAGGTCGACCGCGGCGACGGCCTCGGCGAAGGCCGGATCGGTGGCGGCCAGCTTCTCGGCTGCTTCCCGGCGTATCTCAGCCCCCCGATCCCGCAGCGTCTCCGCGGCCACCTCGTGCGCCCAGATGGTCGTTCCCGGCGAGGCGGCGGCCAGAGTGGCGTTACCGAACGTATGATCGAAGTGGTGGTGTGTATTCACGATCACCAGTGGCAGGTTGGTGATCCGGCGCACCCCGGCCAGCAGCTCGTCGGCCTGCGCTCCGGTCGACAGGCTGTCCACGACGAGGGCCAGCTCGCCGCCGACGATCAGGCTCGCGTTGACGTCCAGCACCGGGTAGCGCAGGACGTACACCTCCGACGCGATCTCCCTCATCGTTCCCCCTGCCGCACCCGCGCCTCGAACCGTTCCCGGTCCACCACCACCCGGTACACCCGTCCCCGCGCCACCTCGGTCGTCCCCTCACGGACCGAAACGTCGAACGCGAGCCGGCGCCCGTCCACCTCGACCAACCTGGCGGCCGCTTCGACGGTACGCCCGATCGTCGTGGCGGCCAGATGATCCAACTCGACCCGGGTGCCGACCGAGGTCTGACCGTCGCCCAGGGCGGCCGCGACAGCTCGGACCGTGGCCTCCTCGGCCAGAGCGATCACGCGAGGCGTCCCGAGGACCGCCACGTCACCCGACCCGAGCGCCCGCGCGGTGTCGGCCGCGGTGACGGTCAGCTCCGCCGTGGCGGAGGCACCGACGGCAAAGTCCATACCGCGCAGCGTACGGGGCACCGCTACCGTCATGGATGTCCCCGGCCACCCGGCTCGTCCGGGGGCCGATCTCAACCGCCCTGCCGAGCCTGCTCGGCCGGCTGGACATCGCGGAGGAAGCCGCGCCGGACGAGGAACCCGGACAGGTGCTCGCGGTGCTCGTCGCAGGCCAGCCACGTCTTGCGGCGCTCCGGAGGGTGCAGCTTCGGGTTGTTCCACCGCAGCGCCCAGCTGGCCGGCCGGCGGCAGCCCTTGGCCGAACACACCAGGTCCATGCGCCCAGTCTCCCACCCGGCCCGAGATCGGCCGTCACGGTCGTCGGGGGCGTCCGCCCGACCCGGCGACGACCGCGGCACTGATCCGGTCCACCGACCAGCGGGACACGCAAAAAACCGGCCGCACGGGCCGGTTGAGAGTGGTGTGCCAGTGCGACCACGGGGGAAGCCGCACTGGCGACGAGCCAATGTTAACCATGCCGATCGGGCTGATGCCAGTCCCGCTACGGGGTGCGTTTTGCGGGAACGCGTAACGGCAGGTCAGCGCCGTGTCAAGGGGTTATTTCACGACTGAAACCCGACCATGAGCTGGGCCTCTGTGAGTTGACCGCGAGTTCGCCGGACTGTGCAGGCACGTACCGTGACGGGCCGGTGGGCACCTGCGGACACGAGCCGCTACACAGGGTGAAACAGGCCGGCCGGGGCCGGTGCAGCCCTCGGTGACTGTGGGGCGTTCTTGACGCGGGGCACAGCCGGGACATGCGACGCTTGCAGATGTCGAGTCACGACCGCGTCGAAGGAGATCACGTGCCCGACCTCGCAGCCACGCCGCCGCCTACGCCCGGATCTGCCGAACCGGTCCTGGTGACCGCGGCCGCGGTGAGTACTCCAGCGCAGGACGCCACCCTGCTGGAGCGCACCCTATTCGAGGTGAAACGGGTGATCGTCGGGCAGGACCGGATGGTCGAGCGCATGCTCGTAGCCGTCCTGGCCCGGGGACACTGCCTGCTCGAGGGTGTACCGGGCGTGGCCAAGACCCTGGCCGTCGAGACGCTGGCGACCGTGGTCGGCGGCACCTTCGCGCGCATCCAGTTCACCCCGGACCTCGTGCCGGCCGACATCGTCGGTACGCGCATCTACCGCTCGTCGAGCGAGAAGTTCGACGTCGAGCTCGGGCCGGTCTTCGTGAACTTCCTGCTCGCCGACGAGATCAACCGAGCACCGGCCAAGGTGCAGTCAGCCCTGCTCGAAGTCATGGCCGAGCAGCAGGTGTCCATCGGGGGCAACACCCACCAGGTGCCCAGGCCGTTCCTGGTCATGGCCACCCAGAACCCGATCGAG
Organism: uncultured Actinomycetota bacterium; assembly: GCA_963803345.1. Taxonomy (GTDB): domain Bacteria; phylum Actinomycetota; class Actinomycetes; order Mycobacteriales; family Micromonosporaceae; genus CAWDLX01. The sequence goes on along the minus strand of CAWDLX010000009.1, from coordinate 688,300 downwards.
CAGGAGGGCGTCTACCCGCTGCCCGAGGCACAACGCGACCGGTTCCTGCTCAAGATCGTCGTTGGGTATCCGAGCGACATCGAGGAGCGTGAGATCGTGTACCGGATGGGCGTGAAGCCCCCCGAGGCGAGCCGGATACTCGACCCGGCGGAGCTGTCCCGCCTGCAGGAACGGGCTGACGCCGTATTCGTGCACAACGCGCTCGTCGACTACGCGGTCCGGCTGGTGCTGACCACCCGGGAGCCCGCGGCTCACGGCGTCCCCGACGTGGCGCGGCTGGTCCAGTACGGCGCCAGTCCGCGCGCCTCCCTCGGCATAGTGCGGGCCGCCCGGGCGCTGGCCCTGATGCGTGGGCGGGACTACGCGCTGCCGCAGGACCTGCAGGACATCGCCCCGGACGTGCTGCGCCACCGCCTGGTCCTCAGCTACGACGCGCTGGCCGACAACGTCTCAGCCGACGTGATCGTGGACCGGATCCTGCAGGCGGTGCCACTGCCCACGGTCGCCCCACGGCAGAGCGCCACGCCCGGACCGAGCGACTATGTGACCATGCCCCCCGGGGTCACACCGGCACCGCTGCCGGCCAACCCGACCGCGCTGCCCGCCTGGCCACGGTCGTGACCTGACGTGGCTCAGGCGAACGGGCTCAGCGTCGGCCTGCCGCTGCACGCGGAACGGGCCGACGCCACGCTCAACCGGCTCCAGCTCCTGATCACGCGCAAGCTTGACGGGCTGCTGCAGGGCGACTACCTCGGCCTGCTGCCCGGCCCGGGTGGGGAGCCGGGGGAGTCGCGGGAGTACCGGCCCGGCGATGATGTCCGGCGGATGGACTGGCCGGTCACCGCTCGCACCACCGTCCCACACGTCCGCCAGACCATCGCCGACCGCGAGCTCGAGGCCTGGCTGGCCGTCGATCTCAGCGCCAGTCTCGACTTCGGCACCGCGGACTGCCTCAAGCGGGACCTGGCCATAGCGGCGGCGGCCGCGGTGGCCCATCTGGTGGCCCGGGGTGGAAACCGGATCGGCGCGGTCATCGCGTCCGGCGGGCACACCAGGCTGCTCCCGGCCAGGCCCGGTCGCAAAGAGGCGCAGGGCCTGCTGCGCGCGATCGCCCGTACCCCGTCCGAGGCCGGCCGGACCGACCTCGGTGCCCTGATCGACTCCCTCAACCGGCCACCCCGCCGCCGTGGTCTGGCCGCGGTGATCTCCGACTTCCTGGTGCCGCCCGAGCAGTGGGCGCGGCCCCTGCGCCTGCTCGCGGTGCGCCACGACGTGCTGGCCGTCGAGATTCTCGACCCGCGCGAGCTGGAACTGCCCGATGTCGGGATACTTGCCCTGGCCGACCCGGAGACCGGACTCATGCACGAGGTGCAGACCAGCGACCGGAAACTGCGCGAGCGCTACGCCGCGGCGGCGGCCGCCCAGCGCACCGCGGTGGCCCGCACGATCCGCGCGGCCGGCGCCCAGCACCTTCGGCTGCGGACCGACTCCGACTGGCTGCTCGACATCGTCCGGTTCGTGGCCGCCGCGCGCCACGCTCGTTCGAGAGGGACCACCCGATGATCCGGTTCTTGTCGCCCTGGTGGCTCCTGGCGGTGGTACCGGTGGTGGCGGTCGCCGTCGCCTACCTGCTGCGCCAGCGGCGGCGCACGGCGTTCGCGGTCCGGTTCTCCAATGTGGACCTGCTCCGCGCCGTCGCCCCGGGCGGTATCGGCAAGGTTCGCCGGCATGCTCCGGCCGTGGCACTCCTGCTCAGCCTTTTCATCCTCGCCCTCGCCCTGGCCAAGCCGTCCGTGGACACCAGGGTCCCGCTGGAGCGGGCCACCGTGATGCTCGCCCTCGACGTGTCGCTGTCGATGCAGGCCGACGACGTCGCGCCCACCCGGATCGCGGCCGCCGAGACCGCCGCCAAGGACTTCGTCGGTCAGCTGCCGGGCGACTTCAACATCGGGCTGGTCTCCTTCTCGAAGGTGGCCAACGTCATCGTGTCGCCGACCAAGGACCACGAGGCGGTCGTATCGGCCATCGAAGGGCTACAGCTGGCCGAGGCGACCGCCACCGGGGAAGCGGTCTTCACCTGCCTCGACGCGATCGCCGGCGTACCCGCCGACGGCGCCCAGGGTCCCCCGCCGGCCCGGATCGTGCTGCTCAGTGACGGCTATCGCACCTACGGACGGTCCATTGAGGACGCCGCCGCCGCCGCATCCTCGGCCAACGTCCCCGTCTCGACGATCGCGTTCGGCACCGACAGCGGCACCGTCGACATCAACGGCAGCCTCCAGCGGGTACCGGTCGACCGGGGCGCACTCCAGCAACTGGCCGAGTCGACCAAGGGTCACTACTACGAGGCGGCGAGTGCCGAGGCGCTGAGCCAGGTGTACCAGGACATGGGATCATCCATCGGGTACCGGACCAAGGCCCAGGAGATCGGCCAATGGTTCATCGGCTTCGGACTCATCATCGCCCTGGCCGCGGCGACCATGAGTCTCCTGTGGACATCCCGCCTACCCTGACGCCCTGGCCCCGAACCCTCGGGTGCCCCGGGGTTGGCCCGGGTTCCCCGCCCCGGGGGTTTGCCCGCGTTCCCCGCCCCGGGGTTTGCCCGGACAGTCTGCTAACCCTTTTTGTCGAGTACGGCGTCCGTGCTAACACCGGTCAGCTGGTGGCACTGCTGACGATGATGAAGATGACGGCGATCCAGATGGCGACGATCGCGAAACCCACGTGGGCGGCGTAACGGCTCATATGGCTGCTCCCGGCTGATCGGCCGCGCGGGCAGAACCAGCACGCGGCGACGTGGTAAGGGATTGCGGGGGCAGTCGTGCCAGGTCTGTGTCAGCGCGGCTCAGGCGAGCTGACGGGAGGCCCGGCCGCGACTGGAGGGATCGCTACTTCGCACAGCGATCACCTCCAAGACTCGATGGCGCACGGACCTCGATGCCACGCAGCCTACCGCACAGTATCCATGCCCACGTCCACCGTTCGGACGATCATCACGTCCCGTTAATAAGGGGCCCTTCCTCTACCAGAACGGTTAACAAGGTGCCCTTCCTTCCACGAGCGGAGGGTGACACAACCGGGGCGGCCGGCAACCCATAGGCTCACGGAGGAGTGATCGGGATGGCAGGAGGCGGCCGTGGCGAGGACCGTGTTGGTCACCGGTGGTAACCGAGGCATCGGGCTGGCGATCGCGAGCGCCTTCGCCGGGCAGGGCGACCGGGTCGCGATCACCCACCGGGGGTCCGGCGCGCCCGACGGGATGCTGGGGGTCATCTGTGACATCACCGACCCGGAGGCGGTGGACGCGGCGTTCACGGCGGTCGAGGGCGAACTCGGGCCGGTCGAGGTCCTTGTCGCGAACGCAGGGATCACCGACGACACGCTGCTCATGCGGATGAGCGAGGAGCAGTTCACCCGGGTCCTGGACACGAACCTGACGGGCGCCTGGCGGTGCGCCCGCCGGGCGGCCACGAAGATGGTCCGCGGCCGGTTCGGTCGGATGATCTTCATATCCTCGGTGGTCGGGTTGTACGGCGGACCGGGCCAGGTGAACTACGCGGCCAGCAAGGCCGGCCTGGTCGGAATGGCCCGGTCGATCACCCGGGAGCTGGGCACCCGAAACGTCACCGCCAATGTGGTCGCCCCGGGCTTTGTGGACACCGACATGACCGCCGTGCTGCCGGACGATCGGCGGGCCGAGATCCTCAAGCAGATCCCGGCCGGACGGCTGGGTACGCCGGCCGAGGTGGCCGGGGTGTGCACGTTCCTGGCTGGCGAGGCGGGGGCATACGTGAGCGGCGCGGTGATCCCGGTCGATGGTGGCCTGGGCATGGGTCATTGAGAAGGTGGCGTGACGCCGCTCGATGAGGTTGGAGTGGACGCGGTGGAGTACGACGCGATCCTGCTGTTCTCGTTCGGCGGTCCCGAGGGCCCGGACGACGTGATGCCGTTCCTGCGCAACGTGGTTCGGGGGCGGGGGATTCCCGACGAGCGACTGGCCCAGGTGGCGGAGCATTACCATCATTTCGGCGGCGTGTCACCGATCAACCACCAGAACCGCGAACTGTTGGCCGCCCTGCGCCCGGTGCTCGATGCGGCCGGCATCGAGCTGCCCCTCTACTGGGGCAACCGCAACTGGACGCCGTACCTGCGCGACACCATCGTCGAGATGCGCGATGCGGGGGTGCGGCGGGCGCTGGCCTTCGTGACCTCACCGTACGGCTCGTACTCGTCCTGTCGGCAGTACCTGGACGACATCGAGCGCGCCCGGGCCGAGGTAGGGCCGGACGCGCCCGAGATCGACAAGATCCGCCACTACCACGACCACCCGGGGTTCGTGGAGCCTCATGCCGACGGGGTACGGGCCGCGCTGGCGCGACTGTCCGATGTGGACCCCGTTCGGCTCGTCTTCACGGCGCACTCGATCCCGATCACCATGGAGGAGCACAGCGGGCCGCACGGTCACCGGTACACGGCGCAACTGCATGAGGCAGCCACGCTCGTCGCCGGCTCGGCCGCGCCCGGCGTCGGGTGGGATCTGGTCTGGCAGTCGCGTTCCGGCCCGCCCCAGGTTGCGTGGCTGGAGCCGGACCTCAACGATCATCTCGAGGCGCTGGCCAAAGCCGCTGTGCGGGGCGTGGTGGTGAGCCCGATCGGGTTCACCTCCGACCACCTCGAGGTCGCCTGGGACCTGGACAACGAGGCGGCCCGGACGGCGGCCGACCTGGGGCTGACCTTCGCCCGGGCAGCGACGCCGGGATCGGACCCACGGTTCGTGGCCATGGTGCGTGACCTCATCCGGGAGCGACTGGAACCCGCCGCTCCCCGAGCCCGGCTCGGCACGCTGCCGGTGTGGGATGTCTGCCCGACCGGGTGCTGCCCCGCCCCGGTACGCCGCGCGTCCTGAGCGAAACTGGCTTGAACCCGGTCGTCCCGCAGGTACTCACCCGGACCGGCTCGTCATGGGCCGTCGGAGCGGCGGGGCTCTGGTGGCAGCGGTACCGTGCTGATGGTGGCCGGAGCGGCCGATGTCACGTGCGTGGTGCTGCGGACGAGCATCGTGGGGCTGGCCACGCCGGACCCGTTCCGGGGCCCGCTGCCCGCATTCACCCACTACCATCCGTCCACTGAGGACGATAGGTAGGGGCGGTGGTGCCCACGGTGGCATTCCGGCGCGACCTGGTGGGCAGCGGTACGGGACAATGACGCCCGTGCGGATACTGACGTTCAACGTGTGCGGGCTGCCGTCAGCCCTGCCGCCGCTGGCTGATCGGGCTCGCGAGTTCGGCCAGGCCATCGAGGACTCCGACATCGACGTGGTGACCTTGCAGGAGGTGTGGTTCCGTTCGACGTTCGCGACCATCCGGGCGCACCTGCCGTCGTTCGCCTACGTCGCCCAGCGCGGCAGGCCGCATGGTCCGGCCGGCGGGCTGGTCACCTTCTCGCGACACCGGCTGGGGCAGATCGGCTACCGCTCGTTCGGACTGTGCCGACCGAGCGCCGGCAGCTCCCGGTTCCGGCTCAAGCGGACGGTCAACAGTCTGCTTCAAGGGGTTCTCAGCGCCGAGTTGCCCGGCCACGACCTGACCGTGGTGAACACCCACCTGACCGCCAACAAGGATGGCAACTGGTCGTCGGCCAACCGGTACTTCGACTTCCAGGCCGCTCAGCTCGCGCGCCTCCAGCAGACCTCGGCCCGCCCGTCCCATGGCCGGGTGGTGGTGGCCGGCGATTTCAACCTGGCCAGCGGGTCGCCGCTGTACCGGAGGTTCGTCGCCGAGGGCGGCTGGGACGACCCGTTCGCCGACAGCGACCCGGCGACGTACAAGCTCGAGTTCCTGCCGCCCGGGTCGGCGGCCCACCGGATCGACTACCTCCTGGCGCGTGGCGGTGCGGTCAGCGACCCGCAGGTGTGGTTCGAACAGCCGAGCGGCGCTGTGGCGCACCTGAGCGACCACGTCGCGCTCACCGCCCGGTTGGGACTGTCCAATTACGACGGTGATCGGTAAACGGATCGCGCCACCGCCCCTGGCCGGGCACCATGACCAGATGTCTTCCTACATCTCGCACACCACGGTCGACTGCGCTGACGCCTACACCCTGTCCAAGTGGTGGGAGCCCGTCCTGGACTACCACGAGGACCCCGACGACCCCAACCTGGCCGGTCATGAGGAGTGCATGATCTACTCGCCGGACGGCGCCCATAAGGTACTTTTCATCGAGGTACCCGACGCCAAGCAGGCCAAGAACCGGATTCATTTCGACCTGCGCCCTCGCCAGGGTACCCGCGACGACGAGCTGGCCCGGTTGGTGGCACACGGCGCGACCGAGGTCGCCGATCTTCGCAAACCGGACGGCGGCGGATGGGTCGTCCTGGCCGATCCCGAGGGTAACGAGTTCTGCATCCTGCGCGGCGACGCCGAACTGGCGGCCCGACCCTCCGATTAGGACCCGCCCGGTTCGCGGCCCGGCTCAAGGGCGCAGGGCGCGCTCGACGGTGAGGGCGGTGGCCAGCAGGAGCTCGTCCTGGCCCGGACGACCGACCAGCTGGAGGCCCACCGGCAGGCCGGCCCCGTCCCCGATCGGTAGGGAGATGGCGGGTAGGCCGAGGACTCCGATACCGGCGTTGTGAGCGAGCAACGCGTCGCGGGGTGAGGTCCAGCCGCCCCCGAGTTCGGTGTCGCGGGCCCCGATGGGTGGCGCGACCACGGGTACGGTCGGGAGCAGGAGCACGTCAAAGCCGTCCAGACGCTCGCCGGCGCTGGCCCGCAGGTCGGCCATCCGCCGCAGCGCGACGGCGTAGTCCGGGGCGCTGACCGCGGCGGCCGCCTCCAGCCGTTGGCGGGTCTCGGGTTCGAAGAGTTCGGGGGCGGTGGCCAACCGCTCGCGGTGGATCGCCAGCGCCTCGGCCAACTGCACCGTCCGGTAGATCTCCAGCAGGTCGGCAGCGTCGGGCAGGCCGGCCGGCCCGATCCGGGCGCCCCGCCGCTCAAGGGCGAGCACGGCGGCCGCGAATCCACGTCGGACTGTCTCATCGAGACGGTCGAACCACGCGTCCTCGACCCGTCCGAGGTGCAGTGACGTGAGGCCCGGCGAGGGTACCGGTCGGGTACCGGCCAGGACGTGCCAGCCGGCCGCCGTGCCCGCCACGTCGGCGGCCAGCGTTCCCACCGTATCCAGCGACCACGACAGCGGGAACACCCCGTCCGTCGGCACCCGACCCATCGACGGCCGGATCCCGGTCACCCCGCACAGGGCGGCCGGGATGCGGACCGATCCGCCGGTATCGGTTCCGATGGCCAGCGGTACCAGCCCGGCGCCGACGGCGGCGGCGGATCCGGCGCTCGATCCGCCGGCCATCCGGGTCGGGTCGTGCGGGTTGCCGCCCGGACCGTTGGCCGCCCGGTCACCGGTCGGACCGAACGCGAACTCGTGGGTCGTGGTCTTGCCCACGACGATCGCTCCAGCTGACCGCAGTCTCCGGACGACCACGGCATCGGTACCCGGAATGTGGTCGGCGAAGTGGCGCGAACCCATCGTCGTCCGCAGACCAGCGGTGTCCACAATGTCCTTGACCGCGACCGGAACACCGTGCAGCGGCCCACGATCGTGACCGGACGCCCGCTCAGCCCGCGCCGCCGCCGCATCGGCCCGGGCCCGGTCGGCGTCGACGGTCACGAATGCGTTGATCAGCGGTTGAGCTACGTCGATAGCCGACAGGCTTCGCTCGACCAGCTCCACCGGATCCTCGCCGTGGAGCATGCTCAGGGTCACGCCGTCGAACGGTCCGGGCGGTACAGCGCTCACCCGCCCACGATACCCACCGCCATCGAGGGTTCCGCCCACCCTCACCCGGGCCACTGTCCGCCGTGTCAGCACTGTGGACGATCATGCCAGCGCGGCGGCCCAGGATGTCCTCGATGACCAGCGGCGAGTCGGGGTCGTCGTCCAGTACGAGTATCCGCAGTGGACGGTCCTCCGGCCCGGCTGTCATGGCTCCGGCTCGACCCGGTAGCCGACCAGGCGGTCCCGGAGCGTCGTCTCGGCGTGCCGGTATGCGTCCTCGATCTGGGCCAGCGTCTCGTGCGCCGCCCGCGGATCGGCCATCCGCCCGGCCGCCTCGAGCTCCGCGCACCGGTCGGCCAGACTGAGCGCACCCACGTTGCCGGCGCTGCCGCGCAGCCGGTGCGCCCGGGTGGTGGTCGTCTCCAGATCGCCGGCCCGTACCGCCTGCGCCAGCGCGGCGAGCTCGGCCGGCGTCCGTTTCAGAAATGATTCAACGACCCGACGGACCAGCGTCCGGCCGCCCTCGTCATCGCCGCCCAGCACGGTCAGGCGGGTGTCGATGTCGGCCGCCCCGTCGCCGTCGGGCGCGGTAGCCCACTCGTCGCCGTCCAACTGCACCTCGGCCTCGCCGATCCAGGTGTCCAGCGCCCGGGTCAGCGCGGCGCGGTCGATCGGCTTGGACACGAAGTCATCCATGCCGGCGGACAGGCAGCGGTCGCGATCCTCATCGCGCGCGCTCGCGGTCAGAGCGATCACCGGCGTGTGGCCGGTCTCGCCCTCGATGTCGCGAAGGCGCGCCGTCGCCTCGTACCCGTCCATCCCCGGCATCCGGCAGTCCATGAGGATGGCGTCGTAACGCGCGTGGCGGGCCAGTTCGAGAGCGGCTCCGCCGCTGGCCGCCACATCGGTACGGTAGCCCAGCTCGGACAGCAGGCCGACCCCGACCATCTGGTTGACCTCGTTGTCCTCGGCCAACAGCACATGCCCCCGCACTGGGCGCCCCGTCGCGGCTGGCGTACTGGGCGCGGCCCGCGCCCCGGATCCAGGGTTCAGCGAGCGGGCCAGGCAGTCGAACAGCTCGGAGCGGTGAACCGGCTTGGTCAGCCAGGCACCCACGCCGGCATCGCGGGCCGCCGCCGGATCGACCTCCGGGCCTGAGGTGAGCAGGACCAGGTACGTGCCCGCGTGAGTGTCGTCCGTCGAGATCCGGCGGGCCAGCTCGAGACCGTCCATAGTGGGCATCGCCATGTCCAGGACGGCCACGTCGAAGGGTCGTGTCTGCGGATCGTCCAGAGTGGCCAGGGCAGCCTGGCCGGACGCGACGGCGGTCGGCGACATGTTCCATTCACGCAGCTGGGTCTCCAGCACGAACCGGTTGGTCGCGTTGTCGTCGACGACCAGGACGCGCAGACCGAGCAGGTCTTCGGTGCTGACCGGGAAGGCCGCGGTGGTCTCGCCGACCGGGCTGCTCAGCGGCACCTCGAACCAGAACATGCTGCCGGCGCCGAGATCGCTGATCACGCCGATATGCCCGCCCATTGCCTCGATCAGCCGCTCGGAGATGGCCAGCCCGAGGCCGGTACCGCCGTAGCGGCGCGTCGTGGACGCGTCCGCCTGGGCGAAGGCGTCGAACATGCGCTCCGTGTCCTCGGCCTTGATGCCGGCACCGGTATCGCTGACTTCGAGCCGGATACGGTGCAGGCCGGCGTCCCTGCTCACCAGACTGGCGGTGACGACCACCTCGCCCCGCTCGGTGAACTTCACGGCGTTCCCGCACAGGTTGAGCAACACCTGGCGCAACCGTCCCCGGTCGCCGAGCAGCAGCGATGGCACCTCGGGCCGGCAGAACGCGACCAGCTCGAGCCCCTTGGACTGGGCGCGGCCGGCCAGGATGTCGACCACGTCCTCGAGCAGCTCCCGCACGTCGAACGCGATCTCGTCCAGTACGACCATGCCCGCCTCGGCCTTGGAGAAGTCGAGGATGTCGTTGATGACCGTGAGCAAGGCCGTACCAGCGGTGCGGATGCCCTCGGCGTAACGGCGCTGGTCCGAGTCGAGCCTGGTTCCCAGCAGGACATCGGCCAAGCCGATGACCCCGTTCATCGGAGTCCGGATCTCGTGCGACATCGTGGCCAGGAACTCGGACTTGTGGCGGGACGCCTCGTCGGCCTTCTCCCGCGCCTCGGTCAGGGCCCGCTCGTTGTGGTTGCGTGTGGTCACGTCTCGGATGAGCGAGTTGAACCGCCATGTCTGTCCAACCTGGACCGACCAGCTGGTCGTCTCGGTCGGGATCTCCGTGCCGTCACGGCGCAGCAGGATCGCCGGTGTCGGCTCGTCGATGCGGGCGACACCGATCGCGAACAGCGCCTGCAGTCCACGCCGGTACTCGTCACGCAGCCGGGCCGGCACGATCATGTCGTTCGAGTCGTGGCCGAGCGCCTCCTCCCGGGTCCAGCCGAAGATCACCTCGGCGGCGTGGTTCCACTCGACGATTCGGCTGTCCCGGTCGAGGCTGACGATGGCGTCGCTGGCCATGTTGAGGATGGTGTCGTTGAGCGCCCGGTGCGTGGCCAGCCACTCCTCCATCCGAACCCGCTCCGGGATCGACCGGGGAGCGAAGTCGAGTGCCGTCTCGTCGTGTCGGGTGGCGAGCATCTCGACCCAGCCGGCGTCGTGATGCCTGAGCCGTACCGGTAGCGAGGGGCTGCCGGGCGTGGCCCGCTCAGCGAACACCCGCAGGGCGTCCGCCTCGGCCGGATCGACCAGATCGAGAACGGGCCGGCCAGGCATGGTCTCGGGCAGGTATCCCAGGAGCGGCTGGCTGGTCGGCAGGGCGAACCGGCAGATCAGGTCCTTGTCACAGATGAGCACGATGTCGCCGGCCCGGCGCGGCCGCTCGGTGGGAGCGGCCGGCCCGGGCGCCCCGCCTGCGGCGGATGGCCGGGTCAGATAACGCACGGTAACCGCGACGCCGGCCCCGGCCCCGGCGATTCCCGCCGCGAGAAGCGCGCCAGCCGCCGTCGCCCGGCGCCCTGAACGCGGGGCGGACGCCGGGACGACGCCGGCCGCCATGGACCGTCCCGCCCCAGCCATGAACTCACCGTAATCGCCGGCTCGGGCTGGCTGGCGGCTTTCGACAAACCCCGGGCGGCGTGGGGAGCCCCGGGCTGGCGCACATTCGCGCCCCCAGGCAGACTCAACCAGAAGTCATCCCCCGCTGCCCCCATGCCTCGCTACCCGTTAGTAGGGACGCCGTACTCGACAAAGCGGGTTGGCTAACTGTCCGGGCAAACAGTCAGCCCTCGAGCGGCGAGTTGCACGCCGCCACCAGGGCGCGCCGGCAGGCGGTGGTCAGCGGGCGGAGGGCCTCCTCGCGTTGCTGCGCCTCGAAGTTGTTCACCGCGCCGCCCGGGGCGGCTTCGGCCGCCAACGCGAGGACCCGGTCGAGCACGCTGGCCCGGGCGAACAGGCGCCGGGCGCGGGGGGAGAAGCCCGGGGGGAGCACGGTCGCGTTGTCGGGCCGGCGCAGCTCGGCCAGGGCACCGGCCAGTTCGGGACGCCACGCCGCCACGTCGAGGCGGGTCAGCGCGACCAGGGCGTCGGACACGGCGACCGAGAGATCGGCTTCCGCCTCGGCCGCGTCCGGACTCATCGACGCCGACGGCATGGCCGGCAACGGATACACCTGCCACAACACGATGGCGAACGTGTCGCCCGACCCCGACGTGTGCGTCCGTACCTGCGGCACCAGCCCGAGGTCGCGGGCGATGACCGCCTCGCCCGCCTCGAGCGCGGCGCCGGTGAACGGGCCAGGTCCGGGCAGCCCGCGCGGATCGCCCGGCACCGGCAGTACCAGCCTGATCTCATCGGGCGGCAGCTTCGAGAGGCTGCTGACCGCCTCCCGCAACGGGATGTCGGTCCACGTCCCGGGTGCGTCGGCGACCAGGTGCTCCTCGCCGGCCTCGGTCTCGTCGGCCACGTCGTCGTAGGACACCGTCCCGGCCCGCCACGCGCGCGCCCAGGCCACGAGCCGCACGGAGCGGCGCGTGCCAGCGGTGAGCGTCCGGGCTGAGGACATGAGGAAAAGGGTAAGGGCTCGACCGCACCCTTGTCTCGCAGGACCCGTGCGACCGTCCCGCGTGGGACGCGTTTCCCGTAGGTCGGACCGGCCAGCCGGCTCAGTCCGGTGGAAGCGGATCTCGCGTGAACACGAACGTGGCGATATCCAGTGCGGTCACCAGCCCGTCATCATCGCGGCGGACCACCATGATCTCGCCGGCGTTGTCCCCACTGACACCGAGCCACCGGTCCCTGGTCGTGGGCTGGAATCGCCACGTGCCGTCATCGGCGTCAGTCCGTCCACGCAGGACAAGTCGGCCATCGCTCATGTCCCAACTGCCTTCGTACTCGCGCCCCATCCACCACCAGCGCCCGCACAGGGCAGCCGCGTCGGCTGGCGGCTCGGAGCCGGGCGCCAGGGCGTCGCCGGCGCTGCCGGCTCGTGGTCGAGGACTGCCTCCACTATGGACAGGCCCAGGTCGCTGATCGTCGAGCCTGGCAGCGAGTACGTGTTGGCGAAGGCGACGGCACCGGTCCGGCTCGGGCGGTGTACACAGAGGACGGCCAGGTAGCCGGGCATCGAGCCGGTGTGGCCACAGAAGACACGATCGCCCCGTCGCCACAGCTCCAGTCCTAGACCGTACCCGGCGCTCCACCCGTCGGGATCGGCGATCACCGCCGGAGCGGCCATCTCGGCGACCGAACTGGCCGGCAGGACGGTGCCGGTATTGAGTGTGCCGCCCGGCGGCGCCGAGGCGAGAACCGCGCCCACCCGCGCGAGGTCCTCCACTGTCGACCATAGTTGGCCGGCCGGAGCCATACTGGCCGCGTCGTGGCGGGGCTCCTCGCGCAGTGTGCCCAGCCAAGGGTGGACCACGTACCCGCGGGCGAATGGCTCCTGTGGCTCGTAGGTGGTCCGTTGCAGGCCGAGCGGGTCGAGCAGCCGGATGTCGGAGGGCCTGCATCCAGCTCGTACCGGTGACCCGCTCGATCACTCCGCCGAGCAGCCCGTAGGCGAGATTCGAGTAGTGGAACTCCCGGTACGGGCGGCCGGTCAGCTTCTCCGCCGTCACCCCGGCCAGCAGGTCGGACAGGGGTACGCCAGCATGTCGCTCCCACCAGTCGCCGTCGGGCTCCCGGCGCAGCCCGCCGACGTGGGACGCCAACCGGCGCAGCGGCAGGGCACCCACCCCCCCGGCGACTTCCGGCAGGTGGGTCGAGATCGGGTCATCCAGGCTGAGCCGGCCCTCGTCGCGCAGCCCGAGCAGGACAGCCGCGGTCAGGGTCTTGGTGATCGATCCGATCCGGAACTGGGTGTCCCGGTCGGCCGCCGGGTGCTCGCCGGCCCCGGTGACGTAGGCCAGCGTGCCGTCCCGGACCACGCCCGCGACCAGCGACGGGGCGCGTCCGGAGAGCTGGGTACGGGTGACGATCTCGTCCACCCGGCTGACGGTCGACAGCGCGAGTACCACCGGTTCAGCCTACGGCCGGCGGAACCTGGCAGGTCGTGGGTCGCGCTGGTCGACACGGCGTGCCACGATTTGGGTGTGCTACCCGTCCTCTGGCTGATCGCCGGTGTCCTGCTCGCCGTGGCCGAGATGTTCACGCTCGACTTCGTGCTCATCATGCTCGGTGCGGGCGCCTTCGCGGCCGCCATCGTGGGCCTCGTGTCCGGAAATGTCCTGATCGAGGTGATCGTGTTCGCCATCGTCTCGGCCCTCGGGCTGGCCGCGGTCCGGCCGGCGATCAAGCGTCGCCTGCACCAGGGTGCCGAAAAGCGCACCCTGGGAATCGAGGCGTTCGAGGGGGCCGAAGCGACCGTGGTCGAACAGGTCGCGGAGGGCCGCGGCATGGTCAACGTCGGCGGGGAGCTGTGGCAGGCCCGACCCTACGATGCGACGCAGGTCATCGACGCCGGTGCGCAGGTCCGCATCGTCGAGGTCAAGGGCGCCACCGCGCTGGTCTGGCGCGACTGAGCTTCTACCGACAGAAAGGAATACCCATGGACGGGGTACAAGTGTTCCTGCTGGTGCTGGCACTTGGCGTGTTGCTGATCGTGGTCGTCACCATCTCCAAGGCGTTGCGGGTCATTCCGCAGCAACGGATGGACGTGGTGGAGCGGCTCGGTCGGTACCAGCGCACGCTCAAACCGGGCCTGAACGCGCTCGTGCCCTACCTGGACAAGGTCCGCACCAAAGTGGACATGCGCGAGCAGGTCGTCAGCTTCCCACCGCAGCCGGTGATCACGTCGGACAACCTGGTCGTCTCCATCGACACCGTGCTCTACTTCCGGGTTGTCGACCCGGTCCGGGCCACCTACGAGATCGCCAACTTCCTGCAGGCCATCGAGCAGCTCACCGTCACCACGCTGCGAAACGTGATCGGCTCCTTCGACCTGGAGAAGGCGCTGACCAGCCGCGAGGAGATCAACCGGCACCTCTCCGGCGTCCTCGACGAGACCACGGGTCGCTGGGGGATCAAGGTCACCCGGGTCGAGATCAAGGCTATCGAGCCGCCACCGTCCATCCGCGACTCGATGGAGAAGCAGATGCGGGCGGAGCGGGACCGGCGGGCCGCCATCCTGACCGCCGAGGGCCACAAACAGTCCCAGATCCTCACCGCCGAGGGTGAGAAGCAGGCGGCCGTCCTGCGGGCCGACGGTGACCGGCAGGCCCGCATCCTGCAGGCCGACGGTCAGGCCAAGGCCATCCGGACCGTGTTCGACGCGATCCACACCGCCAACCCGGACTCGAAGGTGCTGGCCTACCAGTACCTGCAGGCGCTGCCGCAGATCGCAGCCGGACAGTCCAACAAGGTCTGGGTCATCCCGGTCGAGTTCACCAAGGCGCTGGAGGGCATCGGCGGCGCGCTGGGCAATCTCCGCCTCGCTCCCGACGGTGGCGGCGACCAGCCAGCGGTGACGGCCGGCGACCCCGACGTGACGGAGGAGGCCAAGAGCCTGGCCGAGCAGGCCGCGCAGGCGGCGGCTGCCCAGGCCGCCGAGGCCGCCGCCGTGGCGGCCGAGACGACCGGCAAGACGGCCCCGCTCGGCCTGCCCCCGGCGGCCGCCACCGGCCCGGCGGACGATCCCCCGGGCCGGGCGTAACTTCCGCAATCAACCCTGCGCCCGCCCCGGCCCCTGCCACGATCTGTCGTAGGTAGGAGCCGGGGCGCGCCGCGTCTCCGGCTGGCAGACGGGGGTCGGCCGTGTCGAAACGCAGCCATAAGCACGTGCCACACGACGGGGTCGCGCCGCACGCGGGTACGGCCGAGGCGACCCTCACCGCACCGGCGGAGGCGGCCGCGGTTCCCTCGCCGCCGCCCGATCTCGGCTACGAGGTGAGCGTGCCCGCCCGGATACTGGCGGTGGACAGCCTGCTGGCGGCACCCTGGTCCGAGCCGACCGTCGGCGGGCAACCCGCTCAACTGTCCGGTGTGGACGCTCTCCTCGACGCGGGCGTGGTCGAGGCGGCCCTACCACCACCCGATCCGAACTGGGCTCCCCGTGTCCGTGCGTTCGCCCGGCCTGCAGTCTGGGCGGTCCCGGGGGCCGCGGTGGCCCTCTCGGTGGCATCCGTCTGGGGCGTGCCCCGCCCGCACGACCCACCCGCCGGCGCCTCACCCGGCGCGTGGCTGATGCTGACCGCGTTCGGGCTGGGGCTCGCTCTGGTCGGCGCGATCGCGCTCACCACGCTCGTGATCGCGACGCCCGGGCGTGGCTGGGCCTTGACCGGACTGGTCCTGGCCGTCCTCGGAACCGTGTTGTCAGCGCCGGCCCTGGGGGTCATCGGGCTGGCGCGGCCGGCGGCCGAGCACCTGGGGGACAAGCCGGCCGCCGCGTTCGAAGCCGACCTCGCCGGCGGTACCGTGATGCGCTGGCTCGGGGTTGGCGGCCTGCTGTTGCTGGCCGCCGGATGGGCGTTGCTCGCCTGCGCGATCCTGGCGTCGCGGGTGCTCAACCGGGGGGACGGCTATCTGCTGCTGGCGGCGGTGGCGTTCGGGTTGGCCGCCGTCGGCTTGTCCACCCCGCTGCTGACGATCTCCGCGCTGGCCCTGCTGGCGGCCGGGCTCGGCCTTGGCTGGACCATCGGCCGCACGGCGCCCGAGATCCACTGATGTCGTCGCGTACCGTCGGGGCGTGCCCGAACCGGTCATGGACCCTGACGATCCCCGCCTGGCGGACTACCGGGCGCTGACCGATGTGGCCCTGCGGACACAGTTCGAGCGACCGCACGGACTGTTCATCGCTGAGGGTGAACTGGTCCTCGGGCGGGCGCTGCGGGCCGGGTACCAGGCCCGGTCGGTGCTGCTCGACGCCAAGCGGGTGGATCAGGTCGACGTGCCCGAGCGCGTGCCGGTGTACACCGCCGATCAGGAGCTGCTGCGGCGGTTGACCGGCTTCCACGTCCACCGCGGGGTACTTGCCTCGTTCCACCGCAAGCCGCTGCTCACCGCGGCCGACGTGATCGCTGGTGCCCAGCGGTTGGTCATTCTCGAGGACCTGGTCAACCACACCAACCTGGGAGCGATCTTCCGGGGAGCCGCGGCGCTCGGCATGGACGGCGTGCTGCTCTCGCCGTCATGCGCGGACCCGCTCTACCGACGCTCCGTGCGGGTGAGCATGGGCGAGGTGTTCGCGATCCCGTACGCGCGCCTCGAGCCCTGGCCGGGCGGATTGGAGCAGGTGCGCTCGGCCGGATTCAGCGTTCTCGCCCTCACCCCGGCCGACGACGCGCTGGCCATCCAGGAACTGCCCGCGGATCTGCGGAACCGGCCGGCGCTCGTGCTCGGGGCAGAGGGGCCCGGCCTGTCCGGGGCGGCGCTACGGGCGGCTGAGGCCCGGGTCGTGATCCCGATGCGCAACGGCGTCGACTCGCTCAACGTCGCCGCGGCGGCCGCGGTGGCCTTCTGGGAGCTCTCCCGCTGACCGACGGTTCGAAGGCCCGGCCCGGACGCCACCAGAACATCGCGGTCGGTCTGAGCGCCGAAGCGGTCAAGGGCTGACACTATGACGGACGTGCTGATCGCCGCCGTCGCGGACGAGGGTGGGGCCGGTCGGCTGTGCCCGCTCGCCGACGACGGCCATCCGTCCGGGCCGGTCGTCGAGGTGGCCCACCTGGCATCGGCGATCGCGGCCCGGCCGGCCGAGGTCCGGTGGGTGTGGCCGTCGACACTGGCCATCTATCCACGGCTGCTGCGGGCCGGAGTGCGGGTGCGACGCTGCCATGACGTCGAGCTGACCGAGGCCCTGCTGCTCGGCTCGGCGGGCCGCTGGGGCGAGCCCCGGGCGCTGCCGGCGATCTGGGCCCGGCTGCACCACGAGCCGGTGCCCCCCGACCCCGTGCTCGCCGGCGCCGCACCACCCGGGCTCGCGCAGGAGGCGCTCTTCGAGGAGCCGGTTCGCTCGTCCGGCCCCGACCCGATGCGGCTACTGCTGGACGCGTACGCCGACCAGGTGGTCCGGATGGCGGGGGTACCCGGGCCGGGCGCTTTCCGACTCCTGGTGGCGGCCGAGTCGGCCGGCGCCCTGGCCGGTGCCGAGATGGGCCAGGCTGGCCTGCCGTGGCACGCCGACACCCATGACGAGGTGCTGCGCGACCTGCTCGGCGAGCCGTCGCCGGTCGGGCCACCGCGCCGGCTGGTCGACCTGACCGCTGCGATCTCGGCCGCGTTCGGCGGCGCCCGGGTCCACCCCGAGTCGCCGGCCGACGTGCTCAAGGCCTTCTCGCGGGCGGGGATCGTCCTCCCGTCGACCCGGGCCTGGGTCCTGCGCGAGGTGGATCATCCGGCCGTACCGCTGCTCCTGGAGTTCAAGGAGCTGTACCGGGTCTGGACGGCGCACGGCTGGTCCTGGCTCGCCCAGTGGGTCCACAATGGACGCTTTCATCCCGAGTACGTCCCGGGCGGCGTGGTCTCCGGCCGGTGGGCCACCCGCGGCGGCGGGGCGCTCCAGATCCCCAAGGTGGTCCGGCCGGCGGTGATCGCCGACGAGGGGTGGACCTTCGTGGTGGCCGACGCCGGACAGCTCGAGCCGCGCGTGCTGGCGGCCGTGGCCGGTGACGCCCGGCTGGCCGCGGCCGCGGGTACCGGTGATCTCTACGCGGCCCTCGCCGCGGACGCCTTCGGCGGCGACCGGGCGAAGGCCAAGGTGGCCATGCTCGGCGCGATGTACGGCCAGACGGGCGGCGCGGCCGTGCCGGCACTGGCCGCCCTGCGGGCCCGGTTCCCGACCGCGTGGGACTTCGTGGAACGGGCAGCCAGGACTGGCGAGGACGGCGGTCTGGTCCGGTCGTGGCTGGGGCGCACCTGCCCGCCGGCCGGGGACGAACCGATGACCGCCGAACGGGCCCGGGCCCGGGGGCGGTTCACCCGCAACTTCGTCGTCCAGGCGACGGCCGCCGAGTGGGCCCTGACCTTGATCGCCGGCCTGCGCGGCGAGCTCGAGCCGACCCCGGCCGAGCTGGTGTTCTTCGTTCACGACGAGTTCGTGATCCACACCCCGGTCGACCGGGCCCCACAGGCGGTGGCCGCGGTTCGCGCCGCCGGTGAGCGGGCCGGCCGGCTCCTCTTCGGTGACACCCCGGTGCGGTTTCCGCTCGATGTCTGCGTGGTCACCTGCTACGCCGATGCGTGATGTGGGGGCGTTCCTGCCCGGGCCCGCCCGACGGGCTCTTCATCCAAAGTGGACGATGGCGCGGTCGGACGGTTCAGGGCGTGAGCGCGCCGCGGCCGCCGAAGAACTCGGCCATCACGTCGGTGTGGTTGGGGAATGCCAGCTCGACCGGCTCGGTGAGCACGAGCCACTCGGAGACCTCGGAGTTCGCCACCGACGCGGGCAGCTGCTCGGCCGGCCGGGACGCGACGATGCCGAAGACGTTGAGGGTGTATCCGGTCCGACTGCTCTGCAGGTCGAAAAGCTCGACTTCGTCCGGATCAGCCCAAAGGCCAGTTTCCTCACGTAGCTCCCGCGAAGCGGCTTGCCTCCATGACTCTCCCGTTTCGATGAAGCCGCCCGGCAGGGCAAGCTGCCCTCGCGCCGGCTCCACGTCCCGTCGGACCACGACCAGGCCGCGGCGGTCGTCGGCGTAGTGGACCGGGAACAGCACAACTGCCACCGGCAACGGATTGCTCCAGGTCGTCTCTCCACACACGACACACGTACGCGGCCAGGGCGAATCTTCGGCGAACCGGGTACCGCAGTAGGAGCAGTGGTCGTGCAGCATGCCTTGACGCTACCGCGCGTGGATCCTCGCCCGGCGGCGCCGAACTCCGTTATCCTCGGCGGGATTGCCGAAGCCCCTGATTGCCGAAAGCGTCAGTGCCGAAAGCGTAAGTGCCGAAAGCGTCAGTGCCGGAGCGTTGAAGGAGCCGAGCTGAGCGTCGCGGGTCTCGTGTTGGCCGCCGGTGGTGGACGCCGGTACGGCGGACCGAAGGCGCTGGTCCGCTTCGAGGGCAGCCTGCTGGTCGAACGGGCCGTCGCAACGGTCCGCGATGGTGGATGCTCGCCGATCGTGGTCGTGCTCGGCGCGTCGGCGCCCGACGTGCGCGCGACCGCCCAGCTCGGTGACGCGACCCTGGTCGACAACGCGGGCTGGAAGAGCGGCATGGGCTCATCGCTGCGGGTCGGACTCGACGCGCTCGCCGGTTCCGACGCCGACGCGGTGATCGTTCTGCTGGTGGACACGCCCGGGGTGACCGCGGCCGCGGTACGGCGCATCGCCGACAAAGCGGGCCGGGACGCGCTGGTATCCGCGACCTACGGCCCCCGGCGCGGTCACCCGGTCCTGCTCGGCCGGGAGCATTGGGGCGGTGTCACGATGCTGGCCTCGGCCGACGTTGGCGCCCGGGCCTACCTGGCCGCCCGCGCTGACTCGGTACAGACCGTGGCGTGCGAGGACATCGCCGACGATACCGACATGGATATCCCGCCGGTCGAACCCGCCTGACCGTATCGTCGTGTCACCAGACGGTGGCCGGCTGCGATGTTGCCGTGGCAATGACCGCCTCCGGCGAGGCATAGTGATCACATCAGCCCGCGCTGGCGGGTGGCAGGGACGAGGTGGTCCAGGTGCGCGACGTGCTGACCGACCTGATGCGGTGGTGGCGCGAGGGGCAGCCGGTGGGGATGGCCACGGTCGTCGGCACCTGGCGCAGCGCGCCGCGGCCGGCCGGCGCGACGATGTTGGTGGACACCGGTGGGACCGCGGTGGGCAGTGTCTCCGGCGGTTGCGTCGAGGGGGCCGTGTACGAACTGTGCCGCGAGGCCATCGAAACCGGTCAGCCTCGCACGCAGCGGTACGGGGTGAGTGACGACGACGCGTTCGAGGTCGGTCTCACCTGTGGCGGCATCATCGACCTGTTCGTCGAGAAGATCGACCGCAGCACGTTCCCCCAGCTCGACGACGTCGCCACCAGCATCGGCGCCGGCGAGCCGGTCGCCGTCGTGACGTGTATCGAGGGGCCGCCGGAGAAGTTCGGCCGGCGCCTGGTCCTGTGGTCGGACCGGCGTGACGGCACGCTCGGCTCGGCCCGGTTGGACGACGCCGCCACCGACGACGCCCGGGGCCTGCTGGCCGGTGGCCGCACCGGTACTCTCCACTATGGACTGGATGGCGAGCGTCTGGGTGACGGGCTGACGCTGTTCGTCAACAGTTACGCCCCCCGGCCCCGGATGCTGGTCTTCGGCGCGATCGACTTCGCCGCCGCCGTGGCCCGGGTGGGCGGCTTTCTCGGGTACCGGGTCACCGTCTGCGACGCCCGGGCCGTCTTCGCCACAGCCAAGCGGTTCCCCGACGCCGACGAGGTGGTGGTCGACTGGCCGCACCGGTACCTGCGGGGCGAGCTCGACGCCGGCCGGGTCGACGAGCGCACGGTCGTCTGCGTGCTGACCCACGACCCGAAGTTCGACGTACCGGTGCTCGAGCTGGCGCTGCGGGCGCCGCTGGGCTACATCGGGGCGATGGGCTCACGCCGTACCCATGACGACCGGATGCGGCGCCTGCGCGAGGCAGGCGTGGAGGACGCGGCGCTGGCCCGGCTCTCGTCGCCGATCGGGCTCGACCTCGGTGCCCGTACGCCGGAGGAGACCGCCGTCAGCATCGCCGCCGAGATCATCGCCAGCCGGTGGGGCGGAAGGGGTCAGCGGCTGGTCGCGTTGTCGGGGCGGATCCATCACGACGCCATGTCGGAACCATAAACGCGATGTTGCGCGCGATCTTTGCCCTGCATATGCGAGGCTAGACGCTCATTTGCTCGGCCAGCTGCTGCGCTGACAACACTGCGGGTCCGCTGTGAAGATCACTCGCCCTGTGCACATGCCCTTGTGGAGATTCGACCGGCAGGGTTGGGTATCGGTAACGGCCCACGTGCGTCCGCCCGACGGGCCGGCATTCCCTACGTCCAAGGGAGGCGCGATGGCCCGCGTCAACATCACGGTTGACGGAATCAGCTACAGCGACGACGTAACGCCGAGAACATTGCTTGTCCAGTATCTCCGGGATCATGTCGGCAAGGTCGGTACCGTGGTCGGCTGCGACACCGGCAACTGCGGCGCCTGCACGGTCCTGTTGGCCGATGCCGACGGTGCCGCCCAGTCCGTGAAGAGCTGTGCCGTGTTGGCGGTCCAGGCCGACGGCGCGGAAGTGACCACTGTGGAGGGTCTGGCCGGACCCGATGGCAGCATGCATCCGGTCCAGAAGGCATTCCACGAGAATCACGGATTGCAGTGCGGTTTCTGCACCCCCGGGATGATCATGTCCTCGATCGATCTGCTGCAGGAGAATCCACACCCCAGCGAGGCGGAAATCCGCGAAGGAATCTCCGGAAATCTGTGCCGCTGTACGGGATATCAGAACATTGTCCGGGCCGTCCAGGCCGCCGCCGAAGCGTCGTCGGCCGCCACCGCCACCATCCCGAACCAGACCACCACGGCCGCGACGGCAGAGACGGCGGTGGCATCGTGACCGCGACGATCAGTGAGACCCAGCAGCCTGAGGTCGGCCGCCGGCGCCTGCGCAAAGAGGACGCCCGACTGGTCACCGGCCAGACCCGCTGGACCGACAACCTGGTGCTGCCCGGCATGCAGCACCTGGCCATCCTGCGCAGCCCCTACGCCCACGCCCGGCTGTCGTCGGTCAACGTGGCACCGGCGCTGAGCCAGCCCAACGTCATCGCCGCCTTCAGCGGCGCCGACCTGGCCGACATGCAGGGCGTACTCGCGTGTGCGTGGCCGGTGACCGAGGACATGGTCAGCCCGACCTACACCCCGCTGGCGACCACCGAGGTCCGCCACGTCGGGGAGCCGATCGCGGTGGTCGTGGCGCGCGACCGGGCCAGCGCGATCGACGCCCTCGACGCGATCGAGGTCGACTACGAACCGCTGCCCGTCGTCCTGGACATGGAGGCGGCGCTGCGCGAGGGTTCGGATCTCGTCCACTCCGACCAGGGCACCAACAAGTGCTACACCTGGGTGTTCGACTCGGCGGCCGCCGGTACCGGAGGCAGCGTGGACGACGCCGAGGCGGCCGCGGAAATCGTGATCAAACGGCGCTACATCCAGCAACGTCTCATACCGTCCTTCATGGAGCCTCGCAGCGTGGTGGTCGACCCGACCGGTGGCGAGTTCACCGTCTACTCGGCGACCCAGATCCCGCACGTCATCCGCTTCCTCCTGACGGCCACGACCGGGGTACCCGAGGACAAGATCCGCGTCATCGCGCCGGATGTCGGCGGCGGCTTCGGCGGCAAGCTGGCCGCGACCCCGGAGGAGTGGATCGCCTTCGCGGTGGCCCGCAAGGTCGGCAAGCCGGTCAAGTACACCGAGACCCGCAGCGAGTCGCTCGTATCGGCCCACCACGGCCGCGACGTGATCCAGGACATCACCCTGATGGCCAAGCGGGACGGTACGGTCACCGGCCTCTCGATCGACCTCACCGCCAACATGGGCGCGTACCTGGCCCTGGTCGGACCGGGTGTGCCGCTGCTCGGCGGCTTCATGTACAACTCGATCTACAAGTTCCCGGCCTACAAGTTCGTCTGCACAGGCGTCTTCACGAACACCACGAAGACCGATGCCTACCGTGGCGCCGGTCGGCCGGAAGCGACGTACGCGATCGAACGCATGATGGACGAACTCGCCGTCGAGCTGGGCCGCGATCCACTCGACGTGCGCCGGCAGAACTGGATCCGGCACGAGGAGTTCCCGTTCACCACGGTATGCGGGCTGCAGTACGACTCAGGTAACTATGAGGCGGCCACCGAGAAGGCCATGCAGCTGCTCGGGTACGACCAGCTGCGGGCCGAACAGGCTGCCCGCCGGGCCAGCAACGACCCGGTACAGCTCGGCATCGGCATCTCCACCTATACCGAGATGTGCGGGCTGGCGCCCTCACGACTGCTCGGCGCGCTGCGGTACGGCGCCGGCGGGTGGGAGTCGGTCACCATCCGCATTCTCGCCACCGGCAAGGTCGAGGTGGTCAGCGGGTCCACCCCGCACGGGCAGGGGCACGCGACGGCCTGGAGCCAGATCGTGGCCGACCAGCTCGGGGTGCCGTTCGAGGACATCACTGTCCTCTATGGAGACACCCGGGTGGCGGTCAAGGGGATGGACACCTACGGCTCGCGTTCGCTTGCCGTCGGCGGGGTCGCGATGGTCATGGCCTGCGAGAAGGTCCGCGACAAGGCCCGGATCGTGGCCGCGCACCTGCTCGAGTGCGCCCCGACCGATATCGAGTTCAGTGACGGCGCGTTCCGGGTACGGGGCAATCCGGACCAGGCCAAGACGATGGCCGAGATCGCCGGAGCGGTGTTCACCGCGCACAACCTGCCCGACGGCTTCGAGCCGCAGCTGGACTCCGAGGCCACGTTCGATCCCGGCAACTTCTCATTCCCGCACGGCACGCACCTGTGCGCCGCCGAAGTGGACACCGAGACCGGCCGGATCAAGATCCGCTCGTACGTGGCGGTCGATGATGTCGGGAAGGTGATCAACCCACTCATCGTCGAGGGCCAGGTGCACGGCGGTGTGGCCCAGGGTATGGCCCAGGCCCTGTACGAGGAGGCCGTGTACGACGAGAGCGGCAACCTCATCACCGGTTCCTTCGCCGAGTACCTGCTGCCGAGTGCGGCCGACCTACCGTCCATTGTGACTGATCGGACGGAGACACCGGCCAGCGGACATCCACTGGGGACGAAGGGCGTCGGCGAGGCCGGCACCATCGCCTCCACTCCGGCCATCGTCAACGCGGTCGTGGACGCGTTGCGGCCCCGCGGAGTCAACGACATCGCGATGCCGCTGACCCCGGAGCGGGTCTGGCTGGCTGCCAACGGTCAGTCCACGTCGGCCAACGCGTCCCCGGAGGTGGCCGCATGATTCCCGTGGCGTTCGAGTACGTGCGTCCGTCCAGTGTGGAGGAGGCTGTCAGTGCGCTGGCCCAGGCCGGCGACGACGGCAAGCTGCTGGCCGGTGGCCAGAGCCTGCTGCCGGTCCTGCGGCTGCGCCTGGCCGCTCCGGCGATGGTCGTCGACCTCGGGCGGATTCCGGCGTTGCGCGAAGTCCGTATCGAAGGCGACGAGTTGGTCATCGGCGCGATGACGACGCACGCCGAAGTGGCCGGATCGCGCCTGGTCCGGGCCGAGGCGCCGGTGGTCGCGGCGGCCGCGGGCACGGTGGGCGATCGCCAGGTCCGCCATCGGGGCACGCTGGGCGGCTCCCTGGCTCACGCCGACCCGGCCGGGGACCTGTGCGCCGCCGCCGTGGCCATGGACGCGACGATGGTGCTGGTCGGACCGAACGGTCGCCGGTCGGTGGCGGCGACCGACTTCTTCACCGACCTGTTCACCACCGCCGCCGGCCCCGACGAGGTGCTGGTCGAGGCGCGGTTCCCACGGCTCGCCGGCTGGACCGCCCACTACGAGAAGTTCCACCGCACAGCCCAGGCGTGGGCCGTGGTCGGGGTGGCGGCGGTCGTCCGGCGGGAGAACGGAGCCATCGCCGAAGCCCGGGTGGGCCTGTGCAACATGGGTGGCACGCCGCTGCGGGCACGGGCCGCGGAAGCCGCACTTGCCGGCGCCGCCGATCTCGGTACGGTGAAGGCGGCAGCGGCTCATGCCGGCGAAGGGACCACCCCTCCGACGGACATCTCCGGCTCGGCCGAGTACCGCCGGCATCTCGCCGGAGTAC
This sequence comes from uncultured Actinomycetota bacterium, assembly GCA_963803345.1. Classification (GTDB taxonomy): domain Bacteria; phylum Actinomycetota; class Actinomycetes; order Mycobacteriales; family Micromonosporaceae; genus CAWDLX01. The sequence goes on along the minus strand of CAWDLX010000009.1, from coordinate 663,276 downwards.
TCACCGGGCGGGCGGTGGCGACGGCCGCCGGCCTGTAGACACGTCGCACCGGTGGGTCCGGTCAGCCCGACGGACCCATCGGTGCGGCAGACTCGCCCGATCGCGCAGGCCACGCACAGAAGGGAGTTCGCATGCGGTTGGAGCAGAGCTTCGAGGTACCGGTTCCCGTCGCCCAGGCGTGGCACGTGCTCCTCGATGTGGAGCGGATCGCTCCCTGCATGCCGGGCGCGACGCTGACCGGATTCGACGGTGAGGGCTTCACCGGCAACGTGAAGGTCAAGCTTGGTCCGGTCAACCTCGCCTTCCGTGGCCACGGACGCTTCGTCGAACGGGACGAGGCCGGCTACCGGATCGCCATCGTCGCGTCGGGTCAGGACAGTCGGGGCGGTGGGGCCGCCTCGGTCCGGGTGTCGGCGGTCCTGCAGGAGGCATCTGGCGGATCGGCCACCCTCGTGAACGTGGTCACCGACATGGACATCGCCGGCAAGATGGCCCAGTTCGGCCGCGGCATGATCGGCGACGTGAGTAACAAACTGATGAAGCAGTTCGCCGACTGCCTGGCCGACACCATCGCCCACTCTCCGGCGATCGCTCCCGCTGCCGCCGCGACCGCTGCCGCGCCTGCTGCTGCCGCGGCGACCGCTGCCGCGACGCCTGCCGCCGCCGCGGTCGAGCTGCCAACTCCCGCGGAGCCGCCAGCCGCGGCCGAGTTCCCGGTCTTCGTCGAGCCGCCGGTCATGATGATGCCGCTTGACCCGGCTCTGGCGCCGCCGCCGGTCCCGCCCCACGCTGCTGTGCCCCCCGCTGCCGAGACGTCGACTGATGCGACCGAGTATCACCCGCTGGCCCTGCAGGAGCCCGCCACCCCGCTGCCGCCGGCGCCCCCGCCACCAGTCTCGCTTCCGCCACCTCCACCGCCGCCGCAGCCCGCGTCGGCGTACGCCTACGAGCCGCCGCCTCCGGCGACGCCGCCGCCTCCCGTGACGCCGCCGCCTCCGGTACCGCCGCCGCCGGTGACGCCGCCCATGCCTCCGGTAACGGCGACCCCGCCGGTACCGCCGACGCCCGTTCCGCCGCCGCCTCCGCCGGTGACCGCGACCCCGCCGGCACCCCCGACGCCGGCCGCCCGACCGGCTCCCGCTCAGGCCGAGCCGATCGACCTGCTCGCGATCACCGGGGCGAAGAGCATGTTCAAGAGGTACGCGCCGCTGATCGCCATCGCCGTGGTGGTGATCATCGTTCTCGTCGTCTGGGGGTTCATCGCCTGACCCCCATGATCCACGGGGCGGCGGCGGCCACTTGGCGGTCGAAGGGCGCTCCGCACCGGCGGAGTGCCCTTCGCGTCAGAGCCCGATGTCGAAGCGCCGCAAGAGGGTCGGCGCGATCATGGCCAGCGTCGCCAGCAGCGATACCAGGAAGAACGCGCCGCGCAACAGGGCCTCCACCCGGCCGCCGACCTTCACCGCGACGGCGTTGGGCACGCCGATCATCCGCCACGTCCGGCGTCCGATCGGGATGGGCCACAGGATCGGTACGCCTTCGCGGGTGATGATGTCGCCGAGCAGATGCACCACGCACCCGACGCCGACGGCCAGACCGATCAGCGGGTAGCCCCGGTCGGCCGGCAGGTAGAGGTAGGTACCGTAGGCGGTGGCGGCCGAGGCGATGCTGATGGGGATCCACCCGAGGTTTCTGGCCCAGGTGTGGAACAGGCCGCGCAGAGCGAGCCCCATCGTGAAGAACAGGATGCCGAGGACAGCCCACTTCCCGCCGGCCACACAGCCGAGCGTGGTGAGCCAGCCGACGCCGATGGCGAACGGAAGGGTGTGGGTGAATGTCCGGTGCCCGTTGTGCCGGCGCGGATCGTGCTTGAGTCGGGTCGCGTCGTAGATGCCGAGGGACAGCTTCTCCAGGCACTCGGCCAGGAAGAGGGAGGCGCGCCCGAACGTGTGCGCCACCGTCGCGCCGCCCTCATCAGTGGTTACCTTCCCGGACAAGTCGAGGTCGGGCAGCAGCGCACCGCCGGCACAGACCGCGGTACCCACCGCCACCTGCAACGGGGTCTGGTGGTAGTGGTCGAAGTAACCCAACGCCCACGTACCGGCGAGCCAGGTGGCGGCACCGGAGAGCGCGTGCGACGGTCCCATCATGGTGGTCAACCCCTCCCGAGTGGTCGAGCTGAGTCTGACCTCGTGGAGCGGACCAAGCGAGCACCCTGGCCGGTACGGCGATGTCGTGTCGCATACATTTGGGTGAGTACGGGCGGGACGTGGAGGGGTGCATGGCCGACATCACCGTGTACGGAGCGCCGTGGTGTCCGGACTGCCGGCGCAGCAAGAAGTTCCTCGCCGAGCACCGGATCGCTTACGACTGGGTCGATATCGACGGGAACCCGGATGCACTGGCCTATGTGGAGCGTGCGCAGAACGGCGGACGCACGATCCCGATGATCGTGTTCCCGGACGGCTCACGACTGTTGGAGCCGGGCGACGACGAGCTCGCGGTGAAGTTGGGCCTGCACCTGGAGGCCGAGGAGCAGATGTACGACCTGCTCGTGCTGGGTGGCGGGCCCGCTGGGCTGGCGGCGGCCATCTACGCGGCCCGTGAAGGCATTGAGACCCTCGTCGTGGATTCGGGTGGTCTCGGCGGGCAGGCCGGAGTCACCGAGCGGATCGACAACTATCCGGGCTTCCCCGACGGTGTGGCCGGGGGTGAACTGGCCGACCGGTTCATCGCCCAGGCCCGCCGGTACGGCGTGGAACTGCTCTCAGCCGTGCCCGCGACGGGCCTGGAGTCCGACGGTCGTGACGTGCTGGTCCGTCTTGGTACCGGCCGGGCGGTCGGGGCGCATGCGGTGCTGCTGGCGACGGGTTCGACGTACCGCCGGCTCGGCGTGCCCGGCGAGGACGAACTCATCGGCGCCGGCGTTCATTTCTGCGCCACCTGCGACGGCCCGTTGTACCGCGGTGTCGACGAGATCATGGTGGTCGGCGGCGGCAACTCGGCATTGGAGGAGGGGCTGTTCCTCGCCCAGTTCGGTAGGCGTGTCCGCATCGTGGCGCATGGACCGAGGCTGACCGCCTCACGGCTCCTGCAGGACAAGGTGGCGGCGAACGAGGCGTTCACGGTGCATCTCAACACCGACATCGTTTCGTTCACCGCCGGCAAGCGGCGAGTGTCCAAAGTAGAGGCGCGCGATCGACTGACGGGGGAGGAGTTCGTGTGGCACCCCGCGGCGGTGTTCGTGTTCATCGGGCTCCAGCCGAACTCCGGATTCCTCGCCCACACGCCGGCAGTCAGCCTGGACACATGGGGTTTCGTGCGGACGGATGACACGTTCGCCACCACCATGCCGGGTGTCTTCTGCGCTGGCGACCTGCGCTCCGGATCGACGAAGCAGCTCGGCTCAGCGGTCGGCGACGGCATGGCGGCACTGATCGCGATCCGCTCCTACCTGCAGCGACACAGCGATGTGCGCCGGGTCGACGTCAACGCCTGATCGTGGCGATGCTGCTCGTGCCGCGTCGGGCCCCCGGTGCACCTTGTCCTGCCGCGAGCGGGTGCGCGGCAGGACGGTCGCGTCGGCGGGGTCAGCAGGCCGGTATGAGGCCGAGGTTGTTGGCGCCGTCGGTGTTGACCCAGGCGAACGGGAAGTACGCCGTCTTGCCCTTGTAGGTGAGGCGCAGCCACTCCGAACTGTTGTGTCCGCCCCACGGTGACGCGTTCACGTTGTCGGAGGACACGCGACAGGCCGGGGTGAACTGGTTGCCGTCGTAGTACCGCCCGACCGCGTTGCCCGGGTTGGACTGGCTGGGTACCGAGTAGATGTAGATACCGGTGCCGCAGTAACTCGTATCTCCACAGAGGACAGTCGCGCGGAACTGCGACGTTGCTTGGGACCCGGGGGCGCTGGCGGCGCCGGCCGGGTTCGTCACGCTGGCGGTGAAGTTGTAGGTACCGTTGGGCCACAGCCCGCCCACGGTCAGCGTGACGGGCTGGGTCGAGCAGCCGGCCTGCGTCGCGCCACCGCCGGTGATCTCGAGCTTGCACGTGGCCGTGCCGCCCTTGTTGTTCGGCGTGAACGTGACGCTGACCGAGTTGAAGTCCGAACTCGAACTCGTCACCGTGATCGTCGGCGCTCCGATCGTTCGGGCGCTGGCGGTGGCCTTCGGACCGTTGCCGGCCTCGTTGACCGCGTACACCGTGACCGTCACCGCCACGTCGTCACCGAACCCCGTGACAGTGGCCGAGGTGTCGGTCACGTCCTGGCTGTTGCCGCCGGCCTCGACGACGTACTTGTCGACCGGCCGGCCATTGCTGGCCGCCGGTCCCCAGGACACCGCTGACCGCGCCCCGCTGGGTGGCCGTCGTGACCGCGTTCAGGTTCTTCGGGGCACCGGGCTTGTTGAACGGCACGACCGTGTTGCTCGACGGCGAAGCTGTGCTGCCCGCGCCCTTGTCGTTGACGGCGACGACGGTGAACGCGACCTGCGTGCCGTACTCGAGACCACCGGCCGGAATCGTCAGGGTGGTGGTCTTGACGTCGCCGGCTGGCGCCTGGGCACCGCTGGTGATCGCGGTGACCGTGTACCGGGTGATGGCGCGCCCCTCACCGTTGGCCGCGGGCCAGGTGACGGTCACCGTTCCGTCCGGGTTGGCGGTCGCCGTCACGGAGACCGGCGCGTCGGGTACATCGCCGGTGGGAGTCACCGGCGGGCTCGAGGCGTTCGGCCCGTCGCCGAGCGCGTTCGTGGCATGGACCTTGAACACGTAGGTCTTGCCGTTGGTCAGGCCATTGATGGTGGCGGTGCGCTGGTTGGCGCCGACCGTGACGGTCTGCCCGGCACCGGTCACGACGTACTTCGTGATCGCGGCACCGTTGTCACGCGCCTTGCGCCACGACAGGCGAACCGTCTTGTCGCCGGCGGACGCGGTGACGTTCTGCGGTGCGCCCGGCCTGGTCTTCGGCGGCGGTTGGGTCTGCTTCTGCGGCGGGGCGGGCGGCGGGTCGCCGCCGAGGACCCCGTTCTGGTACTTGTCCACGGATTTCGCCACGTGGTTGCGGTCCACGACGACCGCCGTCGACCCGTCCGGAGCGTTGATGAAGAGGTGGTCCTCGCGGACCTCGAGATCGATCGAGCCGCCCGATCCGTTGATCCTGATCTGGTTGACCAGCTTGCCATCGCCATCGAAGTCGTACACGACCCCGGCCGCCGAGTCCGCGACGTAGATGTGACCGGCGAAAGCAGTCGCGGGGGACAGTGGGCCGCTGCCGGGAACCGTGATCGTCACGACCTTCGTGCCCTGGGCAACGACGACCTTGCGCTCCGAGCCCATGGTCATCGGCACGGCCGCACCGTTGGTGCGCGGCGGTACCGCGGCGGGCGCGTCGACCGGCACCTTCGTCGTGTCCACCTTGTTGCCGTGGACCGTGTTCAGCACCTGGTCGGTGTTGTCGAGGACCGCGACGCCGTCGTCGAGCGCGGTAGCGGCCAGGTCATGCCCGGGAGCGGCGACCGGGACGGTCCGGATCACTTTCGGGCCGGCACCACCGGTACCGGGCTGGATCGCGACCACGGTGCCCTCGCTGGGTACGGCGATCCACAGCGTGCCCTTGCCGTCGAACCCGGCCGGTGAGATGCCGCCGGGCATCGCGAGCGAGTCGCCGACGGGGACAAGCGTGCGCGGGTCGAGCTGGCTGACGTGGCCCTGGATGCTGTCGATGACAAACGCGTTCTCGCCGGACAACGCGACCGATACGCCGAGGCCAGGGGTGGTCGGGGTGACGGCGGTGCTCTGCAGGGTGGTGAGATCCATTGTGCTGACCTGGCCGGTTTCGAGGTCGCGCAGAATGAGGTACTTGTCGGTTTGAGTTACCTGGATTTCATGATTGCGCGCATCCTTGATGCGGGCGCGGGTGTCGACTTTGGCGGTGACGCCGTTGACGCGGTCCACCTCGCTCCGGCTGCGGCTGTACAGCCAGGAATTCGCGTCGAAGTTCGTGATGGTGGTGTCGGTGACACCGAGGCCCAGCACGGTCAACCCGGTCGCCACCACCAGGGCAAGGACCACGAAGACAGTGATGACCGGTCCCCGCAACGAGGATTGTCCACTGTGGTCAGACGAATCGATCTCACTCTCGAGGTCGATGCCCTCGAGTTCCCGGCTGCCCTGAATAACGTCGGTCATCGCGGTGACCATCTTTCCGTTGATATCGCGTCGCGCATCATGCCCCACCCCCGCTGCCGCTGCGCCGTCAGAATTCGCACCGTGCCCAAGCCTGGCCCATCCTAGGCGGTCGATCTCCTGATCGGAACTCCGTAAACATCGTCGTCGTCGCCGCCCTGTTCGTGCATGTTTGAGTACTCGACATGACCATGTCGGCCGCCCACACCGCCGCCACGGTAAAACAGTAGTTGTATCGAGGATTCAGCCCGACGATCGTCTGCGATGTCCGACCGGCAGGAACGCTGACTTCGGGTCCTGCCGCTTCGCCGACCCGGCCGAAGGAGACGATGAACGGTACGCGGCCGCCGCTGGGATCGAGCCAGGTCAACGTGACGGATCCACCGTCGTCCTTGAGCTTCACCTGTGCCGGCGGAAGACCGACGCCGGAGACGGGTGACCCGGCCGCGCTCGATGACGGGCTCGGGCTGTCGGGCTGAGTCGGGGACGGCGAGGCGGTGACGCTGCCGGCGGGCGTCGACGTCGGCTGGGTCGCGGTCGTCGGCGACGGCGATCCGGGGCCGAACAACTGGTACGCGATGACGACCGCCGCGGCGATGATGGCCAGTCCGAGCGACGCGACCAGCGCGACGCCGCCGGCGTGGCCGCGAGTGCGTCGGATCGCACCGACCGGATCCGCCCACACGTCCACCTGCCCGAACTCGCGGGGCGGCGGCTCGACCGCGTGGATTGCGGGTGCTCTGATCGCGCCGGGGACGTACGGCACGTCGGCGGCGTACCGGGTGCTGGTGGGGTACCCGGTGTCGGCGGGGTACCCGGTGACGTCTGGGTACCTGGTGTCGTCGGGGTGTCCGGTAAGGTCGGCGGCCTCTACTGGGGCGTAGCCGGGTGCCCAGCCGCCCGCATCGTCAGTCGCCACCGGGTCGAACTCGGCGACGCCCGGCGGCTGATAGCCGGGCGGAGGCTGTGCGTATCCGATCGCCGCATATGAACGCGGCCATTCGTCCGGAGGCGCCTCGACGGGCGGGGTCTGCTCCTCATGTACCGGGGTCGCGGCCAGTCGTTGCTGGGCCCCTCGAACCGCGGGGTGCTCAGGTCCCAGTACCCGTGAGCCGACGTCGGCGATATGCCAGTCGTACGCTTCGGTCGGCTCGCCCAGCCGGTAGTTCACCGCCGCCAGCCGGCCCTCGATCGAGAGTGAGGTGGCGTGCTCGGGACCGGCCGTCGCGACCACGATCCCGTAGGCGCGACGAAGCTGGTTCTGGGCTTCAGTGAGGTTCCCGACATTCCGGGCAATGGTTGCCAGATCCACCATGAGTGGCGCGAGCTGCGGATGATCACGGCCGTGGCGCAGCTCGCCCGCCGCGAGAGCCTCTTCCAGCAGCGTACGGGCGCCGGTGAGGTCACCGCCCTCAGCCCGCTCGCGTGCCTCGGCATGGGCGGCGGTCAATACCTCGCCGCTGTGGTCGATAGTGCTGTGGTCGATACTGCTGTGGTCGATATTGCTGTGGTCGATATTGCCGAGGTCGGCCGGAGGTGGGCTGGCGGCGTCGGATCCGGCCGTCCTCGCGGCGGGGTCGGTGAGCGGGGCGCCGAGGTCGGCGGAGCCCGGCCCGCGGCCGGTCGGGGATCGGGAGGCATCGATCGGGGCCTGGCCGGCACCGGCGGCGTCCAGCTCAACGTCGGCGTCGGGGGCGAGCGGGGGAGGCACCCCGATGCCGTGGCCGTTCCCCGTCACAGACATGCCGCCATGCTGCCCCGAAGCGCCGGGATCGCGCTACCTCCCAATCGTGACTGTGGATAAATTGAGAGCCTGTGGATAACTCGGGAGAACGTCGTGACATACCGGTTGGCCGGCCCTTCCCGCTCCCGTGTACAGTGATGCGTCGTCGCCAGAGGCACGGCGGTCGGGAGCATGCCCGGGCCGGCGGGTACGATGGGTGACCTCGTCGAAGTGGCGGAATGGCAGACGCGCTAGCTTGAGGTGCTAGTGCCCTTAGGGGCGTGGGGGTTCAAGTCCCCCCTTCGACACAATTCGTCCATATCGTCTAAATCGGACAGATGCTCGCGACGAGTAGATCCCTATCTCCTCCGTGGGCGGGTTACAGGGCGCCCCTGGCCAGCGCTTCGGTCAGCCGCTCTCCCAGGTACACCTGTTCATATGTGCCGTCCAGGAGACCGACCTCGCGAGCCTCCTGCTCGTCGATCTTCCGCAGGCGGCCGCTGCCTCCCGACTCGGCCGTGCCGAACGGGCCGAGATCGAGGTTGACGCCGGCGATGACGAGCTTCGGGTCGTGATAGATCTCGGGATCGGCCGGGAACAGCGACCGCAGCGCGTCGTCGTGTCCGACCACAATCCACTGTCCACTTGAGACTAGTCTGTCGTCGGAGTGGACTGGTCGCCCGCGAGGGGCCGGCGGCCGGGCCGGATCCGGCAGTCGGGGCGCCGTCGGCGTGCCCTCAAGCAGGCCGTACGCCGTGCCGAACTGGTTACGGGCCAACACCACCGCCAGCCGGTAGCGGGACTGCCCGATCGGGATTGCGACCACGTCGCCGATCTTTGCCTTGGCCACGGCCGGGGCCGCATCCGCCGAGATCCTGGACACCGCGTCGAGGTCGACGTCCTCGAATCGGATCGCCGACCAGCGCAGCACGTCGAGCAGCGCCTCGGCGAGCACGGCCAGCGAGACCGGCCCGGACGACGCAGCGGCCCGCCGCTCCGCCAGGAAGCCCATCAGGTCCGACGCCTCGAAGAACGCCGCGTCATTCAGCTCGCCCACCCGCGACGGCCCGCCCTTGTGCCTCTTGTTGCCCTTGAGGACAGCAGTGAAGCGGACCGGCGGTACGAACGCCTCGAGGTCGTCGCCAGCGGTGGGGACCGAAAGGCCAAGGATCTCGCGCAGCTCGGCCAAGGTGGGCGCGGCACCGACATCGGCGGTAAAGGCCGTCACCACCCCATCGAGGCGCGCGATGGTGTCCGCCCGGTCCGGTCCAGCCAGCCATGCTCCCGTCACTCAACAGCCTCCGCCCAGGTCTTCTCGTACGCCTCGTACCGCGCGCTACAGGCCGGCGCCGAGCCCACATCGCGCAACCGCCGCACCACGGACCATGTATCCACTGTGGACTCCAAGCCATCCCGCATCGGGCCCCGCGACATCGCCTACCTGGACGACGAGCGGCGCGCTATCCGCCACAGATCCGGATGTTCGAGGGCAGCCGCGACCTCAACGGCGATGCAGCGGCGACTCGTCGCCCACGAGCCAGAGATGACCGTACGGAGCTGGGTCGGTCACGACCTCCACCGGCGTCACCTTCAACGTCGACAGCGCGCGCTGGAAGAACCGGCGAGCCGTCGCCGCATCCCGGCGAGTCGAGACCAATACGTCGATGACCTGCCCGTGCTGGTCGACAGCTCGGTAGACGTAGCGCCAGACGCCGCTGACCTTTACGTAGGTCTCGTCCACGAACCACCTGTCCCCGGGTGCATGACGAGCGAATCGGGCCGTGTCGGCCAGCAGCGGGGCGAACCGTTGCACCCACCGGAACACTGTCACCTGATCGACCTCGACACCGCGCTCAACCAGCAACTCCTCGACATCGCGGTAGGACAGATTGAACCTCAGATACCAGCGGATCGCGACCACGATCACGTCAGGCGGGAACCGGAACCCAGCAAACGCAGACTGCGCCGGCGACCAGGCACGGGCGCGGATTGACCTCATCGATCAAGCCTGCCTCGATCTACGTTCGGAGAACGCAACAGCGCCGGGCCGTCAGCCTGCGTCAGCCGGTACTGAGTCGTCGCTCAGCAGCTGAGTGAGGTGATCGGTGTGCGGTCGGCCGGCGACCTGCCGGAGCACATCGGCGGCCATCGCCTGCATCTCCGGTCGGGCGTGCCGGGCGTGGGCGGCGAAACACAGCTCGCCCATGGGCGAGCGCATTGAGTGCGCCCAGTAGCGGACGGCCACGGGCCGTAGCAGTCGATGGTGGAGGATCGCGAGGTTGCGGGGTAGGCCGCCGCTGCCACTGGCCTTCCCTGCGGTGAAGCCCTCTGTGATCGCCTGGCACATGAGCGTGCGGGCCGGGGTGTCCCCGGCCAGTCGCCTGGGATCCGTGCCGCATCGGTACAGGGCGGCGGCGATGCACGCCACGAAGATCGCGTGGTAGGCCAACCAACCGTCCATATCGGACGTTGTCGCCACGGCGAAGGCCTGGCCGCGCAGCGACGCGGCGACGCCGGCCAGCGCCGGGTCCGGGCCGGCCTGGAGGGTGGTGGGCTGCTGAGCGATGCGCAGGTAGCGCGCGGTGCCGTCAGCCATGACCCCGCCGATGCCGGGGAAACCCTGCCACACCCGACCGGGCAGGCCCGCCGGGATGGTGGCGCGGCCCCCGGGATTGTTGCCGAACACGAGGATCGACGGCGAACCTGTCGCCCGCGCCAGAAGGTGGCAGGCGGCGGCGACCTGCTCGCACTGGACGGCAACCAGGATCAGGTCGAAGGTCGCGGCTTGGACGTCAGCGACGACCGACACCGGCGCCGATACCTCGCCGCCAGTGAGCACGTCGCAGGCAATGAGCCCGGTGCGGGCGATGTCATCGGTCCGGGCTGGATGGGCCAACACGGAGACGGTGTGGCCGGCGGCGGCAAGGTGCGCGCCGTAGACGGTGCCGATCACGCCGGCCCCGACGACGAGGATCCTCACAGCAGACTCCTTCGAAGCGACGGCTTCACGCCGGTGTGGCGCTAGCGGACGGGATAGCTCGCAGCAGGCGGAGCGCGGCCCAGCCGGCCGCGACAGCGAAGACCACGAACGGGGCGGCCACCGACCAGCTGGCGGTGCCCCCCCGGGCCTGCTCGACCAATGGCGTCACCAGGATCGGCGCCGCGGTCAGCGCGAGGAACACCAACAGCGGCGGGCCGAGGACATACCCGAGAGCCCGCCGCCGGAGCAAAAGGATGCCGGCGATCGCCAGCCCCGGCAGGAAGACCGCAAGGTCCAGCACATGGACCGGGTTGGTCGGCGTGCCCGTGTCGGTGACCGCCGCCGGCACCGTACCGGCAAGTTGCGCGGGCAGGATCTGGGCGAGCCACACCATCGCGAACAGCCCCGCCACGATGATCATGAACCAACCAACGATGCGCATCGACGGCCGCTGCACCCGGGCCCGAACTGCGCCGGGGTCCAGCGCCGCGAAGCCGCCGATCAGCGCGTACACCGTGAACCCGAGCACCCCGACCCAGACCACAAAGAACGGTCCGAAGTGGATAGACAGAGTGTAGATCACATAGTTGTACGCGGTGAACAGCAGTAGACCGAGCCAGACCAGGTAGCCGCGCAACGAGCCGATTTCGGCCTGGATGGCCGTCCACACCAGGAGCGGGACGACGATGGCCAAGCTGACCAGATCCTGGGCGATGGCCTGATTGGTTAGGCTCGGGTAGGCGGCCCCGTAGGTGCGCCCCACACTGAGCAGCGCTCCGACGTTGCCCACCACGGCCAGTAGGGCCGCGCCCATCGAGAGCGCCAGCCAACGACGGGTCGGCGCCCGCCAGACACCGGGCGTCGCGCTCAGCACCGCGGGCGGTACTAACTCCTCGGTCGAGATGACGGGCATGACTGCCTTTCGAGGCGTAGAGCCGTCGCGACCAGGGTCGGGAAAGCTAAGCAGTTCGCTCCGGTGGGCGAATGTACGCGTCCGATATTGAGCGTCGCGCTGCGCAGCCGTGACGCGTAGGGCCGAAAGGCCCCGATGCCAGGGCCGAGCCTCAACAGTGCACCGCCGGGTGCTGTTGCGTTCGTCGATCGCATGATCAAGGCAGGCTTGATCGATGAGGCCTGCCAGCAGCCGCTCCTGGTCGCCGCCGAGTTCGGCCTTTGCCCGGTTTCGGTTCCCGCCCGACATCATCGTGGTACGCGTCCAGGTCGCGCCGCTCTGTACGCGGTGGCGGCGATCTACTGTAACGGCCGTGGGACTGAGCGTGCGGTCATCCGCGCTGGGTTGGCCGGCCGACATCGCGCTCGATATGCGGGTCCAGTCCGGCTTGATCATGCTGCGCCCCGACCCGCTGGGCGCGTTGCGGCTGTTCGCGTCTGGCTGCCGGCCGAGATCCGCCACCGCTGCGGCCTCGTCGCGGGCTCTCGGCTCCTGCTGGCCGGCGAGCCTGACCAGCGGGTGCTGGTGCTGTACCCGCCGGCGGTGCTCGACCAGATGGTCAGCGCGTTCCAGGCTGCCTCGCTCAAGATGGAGGTCGCTGCGGGCGCTCAATGCGGGGCGGCTGCGGTACACCGTATGCGGCATCCTTGCTGGCCCGCGCGGCGCCTACGCTTCCGGCGTCCGTCCCCAGTGGACTGCAGCGTGGGTGTTCGAGTCCGGCCGGATCGGAGATCTTCGGCCTTCAACGCGGCACCGCCGGCAGCCTCGGAGAACCGCTCGTAGGCTTCTCGCCACGCCCGCTGGTGGAAAGCTTCGCGACCCGCTTCGATCGCTGGTATTGCCATGCCGCCATCCTCATCCCAGGAGTCAGCTCGCACACTTCCATGCCTGTTCGGATGGTTGACCTCCGCTCAGCCGTGTCTTTCGGAACGCCGTTCTGGACGCATCACGGTAAAGATCGGACCTGACACAACACGCGGAAGTCCCCAGATCGGCAGTCGCGTTGCCGGGGTGGTACCCGCGGCCCGTACGGACGGAGTCCTGCGCCGCGATCAGGTCCCCACCAAGCCACTTCCGGGTCCGCCAGACCGGCTTGGAAACCGACCATCCACCGCGTCCTGAGACGGAGGGGAGCCATGAGCGAACGTTCCTCGGCTCGAGCCGCACATCATTTGGCCGGCAGCGACCGGGCATAGGTGACCCCACGGGACACCCACGACTTGAGCTGGCCTTTCGTGGCAAGCCCGGTCGGATCGATGCGTAGCCAGCCATCCATCTCTCGACCGCGCATCTCGAAGCGGCTGGCTTCGGGCCGTTGCACGAGGGTCGGGGTGTCAGCTGGGTCGACCCGGAGGAGGACGCCACCCTGGCCGCTGGCGCCTACCGCCATGTTGCCGTTGATCAGGAACGCCAACCCGCCGAACATCCGCCTCTCCGTCAGGCCGGGTTCATCCCGCACGACGTCCCGGATGCGGTTGGCGACGTCCTCGTCCTAGGCGATGCCGAAATTGTCGCACCGCTCGGGGCAGGGAACACTCGCCTACCGCAAGCACGCGCGACTCCCCGCTGACCTCAACCATCTCGACCTTCAGCATCCGCGCGCCATTTCACGCACCAGCCGAGCTTCGACGCCCGAACTGGCGATGCGATGGGGTCAACTGGCACGACGGTCTGTCGGCGGCGAACTCATGCCGAGGACGAACGGACTCATCGTGTCGCTTTCATCACCGGACGGCCTATCGTCAGGTTCGCCTCGGCTTGGCCGCGACACTGACCGGAACCAGCGAGCGAATCCCCAGTGATTACATACTGGTACAGAGGAAGTCTTGGGCGAGAGCTGTCGCGTCGGCCTCCCATTGAGCGTAGGCGTTGGGGTATGCCGAGCGCTGGACGCTCTGCGCGGCGGCGGTGATGGACATCGACTTCCATCGGGGAACACTCTGCAGAGCCAGGTAAAAGGCGGTAGCGGCGTACACCGGGTCGGTGACCTCTGCTGGGGTTCCCCAACCCATCGAGGGGCGTTGCTGAAAGAGCCCGAGCGAGTCGTGATCGTTGTTGGCGCCGAGGTCGCCGAGATTGTAGAGGCGGCTTTCCTGCATCGCGGCCGCCAAGGCAACGACCTCCCCGCGCTTCGGAACTTCGAGCGCCACGCCCACCTGGACGATGGTCTCGGCGTTCTTGCGTTGCTTGCTGTCCCACTTGTGCGGCGTGCTCGACGCGCGGCCGACCCTGTTGCCGCTCCCGACGCGCCGGCGTGGCGTGCGGCTGGGCGACGCGCGCCCTGACCATCGCCGCGACCAGCTCGGTCGTGAGCGGCATCGGGAATGAACATCTCGAGTTGATCGAGAGTGAGCGGGTCGGCTGGGGGGGCGGGGCATGGTCCGTACGACGCTCACGCAATCGCCTGAGGATCACGACAGTCATCACGAGCACGCCCACGATGCGACGGCGAGTGAGCCTGGGACGAATGTGGACCGGTTCATACATTCCCGACACCCCCCGGCCTGGCGCTGACGTGGCGCCACCGTGGCGCGGGCATGAGAAGACCGCATTCGTCGGTCACCCGAACCACGATAACGACGCATCCAGCTGCGTCGCGCTCTCCCCGCCCGCGAAACGCCGGCTTCCCGGCAACACGATCGTCTGTCCTGAACGCCCGTCGCACGATGCCGGTCGAGCCCGCGCACACATCGCACCAGGGCGAGACAAGAACCGGGCTGATCCCCCGAAGCCCTCATCGCCCTCGCCATGCTCAACCTCGGGAAGAGTCCGTTAATAGGGGCACCTTGCTGTACCGCACGCGTTAACTGTCCTGACCCAGGACGTTGTTGACACGCCGGCTCGGGTTGTTGATCAAAGGAGGACCTCCTGGCGTAGTGGAGTTAGGCGCTTCACGATCGCAAGGAGGTCCTCGTGTCCCACGCTAACGCGCGGCTCAACGACTATGGTCGTCGGCTGCTGGTCCAGCGGGTTCGTGTCGACGGTCGTCCGATTGCTCATGTGGCCAAGGAGCTGGGGATATCCCGTCAGCGGGCCACGGTATGGATCACCCGCTTTGACCAGGATGGGCTGGCCGGACTGCAGGATCGGTCCAGCCGCCCACATCGCACGCCCACTCGCACGCCGGCCAAGGTGGAACAGCGAGTCCTCAAGGCCCGGGCGAAGTACCGGTGCGGAGCGATCGGGTTGGCTCGACACACCGGAGTGGCGGTAGCCACCTGCGGGCGGATCCTGCGCCGCCACCAGGTGGCCCACCTAGCCGATTGTGACCCGATCACCGGCGAACGGATCCGGGCCGTGCGCCACAGCGGGCGCCGCTACGAACATCCCCACCCGGGTGACCTGATCCATATCGACGTGAAGAAGATCGGCCGTATCCCCGATGGGGGCGGCTGGCGTGTACATGGCTGGCACACCCGCACCGCCGGCCGCAAGATCGGCTACGACTACATCCACTCCGCCGTCGATGACCACACTCGGCTGGCCTACTCCGAATCCTTACCCGCGAAAAGGGCCCCACCGCCGCCGCGTTCCTCCTGCGGGCCGCCGCCTGGTTCGCCCGCCAGGGCATCCCCCAGATCAAAGCCATCCTGTCCGACAACGCCTTCGCCTACCGCAAGAGCCGCATCTTCGCCGCCGCCGTGACCACCCTCGACGCGAAACACCACTTCATCAAGCCCCACTGCCCCTGGACCAACGGCAAAGTCGAACGCTTCAACCGCACCCTGCAAAACGAATGGGCCTACCGCCGCCCCTACCTCAGCAACACCCACCGCGCCAAAGCCTTGCTCCACTGGCTGACCATCTACAACAATCAGCGACCACACACCGCGCTCGGAGGCCACCCCCCGATCAGCCGCGTGTCAACAACCTGCTGAGCCAGGACAGTTAACAAGGTGCCCTTCCTTGCTCGACAGCACGCGGGTTCCTCACGCGTCCGAGGGCCGGCGACGACGGGCAGCACCAGCGGCTCATCCGGACCGTGCACGGGCGTGGGTATCAGTTCATCGGCCCGGTCCGGGTGGCCGACCCGCACCCACCGTCCGACATGAGCCCATCCGCTACGCGCTCAGTGACGGCCTACACATCGCCTACCAGGTGACCGGACAGGGCGATCGGGATACCGTGCTGGTGGCCGGGTTCGTCTCCCATCTGGAGCTCGACTGGGCCGAGCCGCGCCATGCCCGAGCTCCCGACGGGCAGACCGTGGTCGTGTACGACGGCCCGGCCGCGGCCGTCCGCGACGCCCTGTCCATCCTGAGTGGACCAATGGGTACACAGGTCCGGCTCGGCCTCAACATTGCCGAGATACCGCGGACCGGACCAGTGGTCGACGGCCGCGGCGTCGACGC
Source organism: uncultured Actinomycetota bacterium (assembly GCA_963803345.1). GTDB lineage: Bacteria > Actinomycetota > Actinomycetes > Mycobacteriales > Micromonosporaceae > CAWDLX01. Next base: position 647,083 of record CAWDLX010000009.1, on the reverse strand, counting down.
CGCCGTTACCCTCGCCGAGCGCGCGACGCCAGGCCACCTGCTCGTGTCGCGGAGCATACGAGACCTCGTGGCCGGCTCGGCTCTGCATCTGGCGCCCGCCGGTGACGACGCCTACCGGGCCACGGCACCCGTGCCGGGCCAACGCGCTCGTCGACCCGACGATTTGGCTGGTCCGCTCGACTAGGAGATCTGTTGAAGGCGTTCCAACACCTCGCCTATCTGACCAGGACCGACAGGGTTGAGGCCGACTGGCAGCGCTTCGACGATGACGCGAAGAGTTCGCTCAAAGGCAGCAACGTATGGGACGCGCTGGTCAAGAACGGTCGTGCCGTATACCCCGGCAAGCTGTCCGGCGACTACCTTCGGACCTTGCTCCGACCGCGCCTGCCGGATACCGATACGCGCCAGCTACTGCTACTCAGCCGACGGCCCCGACCATTGGGTGACCGTGAACGGCCTGGAGTCAAACCACGTGAGCTGGGGTGGTGCCGCGCCACCGCCTGCCCCGGCCCCGACGACCTATGCGGAGACGACGGGCGGGGCAACGCATACCTGGACCAACTACACGAACGCTGGGGGAACCCAAGGTCAGACAATACCGGCCTACACGACGGTCGCGATCAGCTGCTGGATCGAGGGCTTTGCCGTTGCCGATGGCAACACGTATTGGTATCGGGTCGCGTCGTCACCGTGGAACGGCGGCTTCTATGCCTCGGCGGACGCGTTCTACAACAACGGCGCGACATCCGGCTCGTTGAAGGGGACGCCTTGGAAAGACCCGGCCGTGCCACACTGTTGAGGCTCGCGAGGGGACTGCTACGGCTGGTCGGCGTTAAGTGATCAAGCCCAGGTCTCGGCCTATCTCTCTGCTCGGCCCAAGCTTCCCTGGGCTTCGCCCAGGAACCGCCCCACGCACTCAGCCTCGTCCACGACCTAAACGTCAGAATCATCAACGCCGCCACCGGCGAACTGCTGCGCGACCTCACCCTCGATCTCACCACGACGCAGCCGGCGGATCTTCGCCCAGTCCTCACGCTGAACAGATCTTCGGAAGGTGGTCAATTCTTCAAGCGGAACCTGCTGGTCAGTTCTCGCTTGGAGTCGACAGCCGAGCTACCGGATCTGCTTGATATGCGGATGTCTCAGGACTCGATCTTGGTGACTGAACCGTCGAGCGGCTAGGCGCAATACAGCCGCAGACCGTCGGCGCGAGCACGCTTGGCCACGCTTGATCCTGGGCTGTAGTTCATCCGCCCGGACTGCGGATGGCACGGAATGGAACGCAGAACCGTACAGGCGCCCGCTGCCGCCAGTGACAAGGCGGAACAGCTGGGTTCGCTGCGCGGAGGCTGATCCGGAGTCCCTGGGCGACTGACGGCCGCTTGACCAGACTGAGGAGCCACGATGAACGATGTCACCAACCGGCCGGCGCCGCCGGCCGCAACCGCGCGGCGTAGGCGACACACACCCATCCCGCTCATCTCCGTACTCGTGTTCATCATCTCGGCCCTGGTCGTGGCGCCGGCGACGCCGGCGGCCGCGGCCACCAAGACGCTCGACGGCGGGACCGTTGTTCATGCCACCGCCCTGTGGTCGGCGGCGGATGGGCACGGGAACACCGTCGTCACACAGCTGGATCTCCTCGACGGCATCGCCTACGACGAGGACCACCGCCCGATATTCGGTCAGGGCACGACGATCGAGCTGTCCCGGACGGTCATCGACCCGAGCGGTCGCGATATCTACACCGACGATTCCTTCTTCGGCACCCTGTTCACAACCGCGCCCATCTTCCACACCGATGAAGTTGGAAAACTGCGTTCGGCGACGCTGGCACCGGTGGAGGTGGACCAGTGTGTGTTAGGCCCTTCCCCTTGCCAGGTCATCGATAGGAGCCTCATCATCCAGGTGGACTGGACCGGGACCGGAGAAATGGCGACGACCCACTCGGCCTTCAAGGACGGCGGCAACGCCCCGCCCGACCGAACCAAGATCAGGCTGAGCGGCGATGTGGCGTACCGGTCCGCGCCGGCAACCGGGACGTTGAACGGGAACAACCTGGGGGAACCGACGACAAACGCGGCCCTTTCCCGCACGTCGCAGGTCACTGTCATCTCCGGCGAGCTGCCGGGATTCATCTCCTACCCGGACTATTCCGCCCCCACGATCGACCTGGGGAACAAGACCGTGCGCGGCGGCACAGGTACATCGGCCAACGCCATATGGATCATCCCGAATACCGACGGTGGCACGACCTACTACCAGCTGACGGTAACGCAGGGATACGGCCTGGACGGCCGAGTCGTAACATTCCTCGACGACACCTTCGTCTCCCTGGACAAGATTGTCCTCGACAAGGACGGCAATTTCGTCGAGTTCGCATTCGGTGACGCCGTCTCGACCGGATCCGGGGCCTTCACGGCGAAGAACAACCTCGACCAGGCGACCCTCGCACCGGTCACGGTCGGGCTCACGACCTGCTCCATCGCGGATGGGTGCACCACGGACGAAACGGCGACGCTCGAGGCTACCTGGGTCGCCGTGAGCCAGCGGGTCAAGACCACATACCGGTTCACCGCAATCACGAACTGCGCCGACAGCCAATGCACCACGGCGGACCAGCAGCACAAATTTAAGATCACGGCTACCGGTACGGGTGACTCGGTCGATGCCGCGGCGACGGCCACGTTCAACGGCGTCGACCTCGGGGCCAGCACGAACGATCCGAGCGTGGGCGAGACGTTCCTGGCAAGCGGCGACCGGTCCACGATCGAGTACGGTGGCAGCTACCCGATCGATATCTATCCCATACAGGCACCGAAGGCACCATAACCGAGCAGACGACGGCGTGCGCGCCGGCAGGCCGGTGAGGGGAATGGTCCCGGGGCCGCGTCCTGCCGATGCGCACACCTCTGCGGTCAAGCGAGTCGCCAACCTGAGTGGCTACGGGTGCGTCCGTCAACGTACGTCTGGCGTACCGCCTGGACGTTGGTTGTCATGGCGCGACCATTTGCGTCGGGTTTGGCAGCGCAGGCGCGTCGCGAGGCGCTTAACTGTCCACGATCATCTCCGAGGCCCTGGAACGCGGCGGGCAGCCCGGTCTGCCGTCGACCAGGCCCTCATCCAACGCCGTGCGGCGGTATTACGTCGACCGACGGCCGATGATCCACAGCTCAACACGTCAGCAACGCACCAGCGCGTCGTCCGACTCCGATGACCGGATGTTCGACAGGAGCATCAGTCAATGCTGGCCCCATTGTCCGAGGTGGATGACTTCTTCCGCCGCCCGCCTGCGTTCCGCGGCCCGTGGACTCTGCGGTGGGATGTCTCCCGCGCGATAGCCAACGGTGATCCCACCGATCGGAACGTAGTCCTGCGGTATCCCAAACTCCGCCCGGAAAGAGTTGGTGTGCGCGGGCACGTCGACTTCGGGGTCGAAGCTCTCGCCCGGCATGGGCATAATCCCGAAGAAGCAGGCACCGAGTCCCTCGTCCACGGCCGTGAGCAGCATCAGCAGAGCCGCCATTCCGGTGTCGATGTACCAGTACGGCACCGGCCATCGCGCCTCCGTCCGGTCCTGCCAGCCCTTGTCGGCCTCGGCGTAGCGCTCCAGGTAGGTCGCCTTGTGGGCCAACGGGACCACGACCAGCGGCGCGTCCTGCATGGTTGGCGTCTCTTGGACCCTGGTCGGCACGAAGGGCCAGAACCGGGCGCGGTCAGCCGGGTCGGTAAGGGCGAGGAAAGCCCAGCCTTGTGAGAACCCGCCTGACGGCGCCCGAAGTGCGCTGGCCAGCACGCGCGTGACAACATCCGGAGCCAGCGGCCGGTCCGAATAATGCCGCACCATCCTGCGCCTGCGAATCACCTCGGCGAAATCCATGTGGCGGATTCTGTCACCCTGGGAAGTCGCCGGGTGTCCCTACCCGGCACGCGCGAAGCGACGTCCTGCACTACTTCTATGAGGGACACCAGGACCACGTGCACGTCGACAACGAGAGCTCCGGGTCGGGCAACAGCGTGTTCAACAGCGGCTCATCGGTGAAGATGAGATTCGTCCAGGCATCGCTGAACAGCATCTGGGGCGAGCACCTCGCCGTCGACGGTGCCTACGGTGATCTGTCGAAGGCGGCCGGAAAGAGGGCCATGGCTCGCCTGGGCTACTCGAACACCTACATCCACACCTCGACGACCACGTGGCAGAACTACCTGCGGGGCACCACCCAGAAGGGCACCGGAGCAATCAACGTCTGATCGGCCAGCACCTCCGTTGTCCACATAGGACATCCCGTATGAGATGGATGGCTATCGGTTTCCCTGGTACCGACCGAGCGACAGCGCCCGTCCGCAGATCGGAAAGGGTCGCGCCGCGCGACCCTGGCGACTGGCGACCGTTCTGACGTTCGTCGTCGTGGCTGCCCTGCCGGTGCTCGCCGAGGCGGGGCCGGCCGGGCCGCGGTGGCTCCTTCCGGACTTGGCTGCTCGGTTCTGCGCTCCGGACGCCACGAGCCGAGCGGCGGACTCGAGCCAGGCGATGGAGCGTTCGACCATGGGTCGGTGCGGGCGGCTGGTCTGGCGCAGGCGAGTGTCATCGATGACGCAGAACTCGTTGTCTTCGGTGTCGGCGAGCGCCATATGACCTTCCTCCGGGCGGTGGTCGGCGTCGATGTGCTGTGCGCCACGTCTGAGCGATCTGGCCACCGGATGGCAGCCTCGGGACCGGTCGACGCGGCTGGTAGCCTGACCCGACGATCGATGGCTCGTTGCGGGGAGAACATGGAGCGTCCTTCTCGGCTGCCTTCACTGACTGGGCTGCGGTTCGCCGCCGCCCTGGCCGTCTTCGGGTACCACCTTCCCTGGACCACTGTGTCGACTCCGGGTACGGCCAGCACGGTGCTGCCCTGGCTTCTGCGGGGCGGCGCGAGCGGGGTGTCCTTCTTCTTCGTCCTCAGCGGTTTCGTGCTGACCTGGTCGGCGCGATCACACGACACACCGCGGGCATTCTGGCGGCGGCGACTTGTCAAGATCTACCCGAGCCACGTGGTGATGTGGGCCGTGGTCCTCGTGTGGTTCCTCGTGATCGGCTACACGGGGCGATCGTTCACGTCCTTCGCAGCCCTGGTGCTGGTGCAGGCGTGGGCACCCGACGAGACGTTCGTCTTCGGTGTGAACGGCGTGAGCTGGTCACTGTCCTGCGAGGTCTTCTTCTATCTGCTGTTCCCCGTGCTACTCCCACTTCTGCGGCGGATTCGGGCCGACCGGCTGGTGCTCGCGGCCGGCGGGCTGTGTGCCGCCATCATCGCGGCGCCGGTGGTGCTCGCCGCGATACCGAGCTGGGCCGAGGCCGCGTACACGTTCCCGCCGGTCCGGCTGCTCGAGTTCGTACTGGGCGGTGTGCTGGCCCGGGCCGTCGCGGAGCGCCGTTGGATCAACGTGGGAGCCGGCACGGCCTCGATGTGGCCGGAAAGGCGAGCTGGTGGCGGTCTCGAACGGCGGTGTTCCTCGGGGAGGTCTCGTTCGGCTTCTACCTGGTCCACGAGTTCGTGATCCGGGTGTTCATCATCCATCCCGGGCTGACGAACGTGTCGATGCCGATCGCGTCCGCACTCGCCCTGCTGACCCTGGCGCTCGCCTTCGGTGGGGCGTATGTGCTGCACCGCTGGGTCGAACTGCCATTCGTCCGCCACTTCAGCCGGGCCCGCGCCGCTGCACCGGTGCCCGCCAGCGTGCCATCGGAAGCGCCCTCATGAGAGCTGCTCAACGACGTCAGGCGCTGCGGGCGGCGTCTCCGCAGGGTGCGGCATGGGCCATTCGGAACGGTCAACCCGGGCTGGTGTCGGCGAGTGAGCGCCTTGGGTCGACGGAATCTGACCGTGCCGGTTGGGTGGAGCTGGTCGAGGCAGGTCGGGCCAGCCCGAAGAGTGCTCGGAGACCCGCTCGCCTCTGCGGACGACATGGGATTCCTGAGTCCCTTCGAGCCGGAGGCCCGCCCGCTGTAGCACCTTCATCGATCGCTCGTTTCTTGGGTCCACCCTCGCCCAGACTTTGTGAATGTCACCTCGGTCGAACAGTGCATCCACCATGATCCGTACCGCGCTCGCGGCGTAGCCCTGGCCCCAGTGTTGGCGCGCGAAGCCGTAACCCAGTCGGGCATTTCCGTCGTCGAAGTCGAGATCGGCACGGATCCACCCGAGCGCCTCGCCCGTCGTGGCGTTGCACACGATCCGGAAGTCGACCGCCGGCGAACCAGCCTCTAGGATCTGCCGCTCTATCTCCGACCTGGCTGGACGGTGGTTCACCGCGAAGAACGCGTACTCCTCATCGTCGTGCAGCGGGTCCAGGAACGACAGGTCGTCGGCCTCCACAGTCCGAAGCTCGATCGGTTGCGCGGGTTCGCCGTGGTGACGCTGCACCAGCCGACTCTAGCCACCTGGGCTCTGGCTGGTCCGTGCGGAGGGCCGGCGGTCAAGGCGTCCAGCCGGTGGCTTCTGCCCGGCGAAGTAGGACCGGGTGGAGGGCAATCGCACCGACAACCTGAGGGACCTCCGAAAGTGGACGCCCGAACTACGATGAGTCCCGGCTCCGTCCTTGGTCATCAGGCACATTCACCTTCCACGCGCTAATTCGGAGGCACCTTGAAGCTCTTGCTTACGTCAGGCGGCGTCACGAACCCGAGCATCCACTCGGCGCTTGTGCAGCTTCTCGGCAAGCCGATCGCCGAGTGCCACGCCCTCTGTGTCCCGACAGCACAGTGGGGTCACCCGATGTGCGGTCCGACATCGGTTCGGGGCTTCGTCGCCGCCGAGCCCAAGCCTGACTGGCAGTACCTGTCCGGCCTGGGCTGGGCGTCGCTCGGTGTCCTCGAGCTCGCCGCACTGCCTACCATCGGCGCGCAGCGATGGGTCCCCTGGGTCCGGGAGGCCGACGTGCTCCTGGTCGACGGCGGCGACGCAACATACCTGTGCCACTGGATGCGCGAGTCCGGGCTGGCCGATCTGCTGCCTTCGCTGCCCGACACGGTCTGGGTGGGCGTGAGCGCCGGAAGCATGGTGATGACGCCCCGGATCGGGGACTCCTTCGTCGAGTGGCAGTCCGCGCCGGACGACCGCACCCTGGGAGTGGTCGACTTCTCGATCTTCCCGCATCTGGACGCTTTCCCCACGAACACCCTGGCGCACGCGGAGCGGTGGGCGGCCGGCATTGGCGTCCCGGCCTATGCCATCGATGAACAGACGGCCATCAAGGTCGTCGACGGCTCCGTCGAGGTGGTCTCTGAAGGGCAATGGACGAAGTTCGGGTGATTGTCGAGTCGCCCGGGGTGCGGTGATCGTTTCGGTGGTGGTCAACCGGGCCGGCTCGGGTCAACGTGGCCATGGTCAAGAATTGCGATCGGCGCCGGTACGCGTACGCTGCCGCGGTGCCCGGGTTGTACATCGTGGTCGCGGTTGCCTTCGGTCTGCTTCCGTGGATCTTCGTCCGCGTCAAGACGTGGCAGATCGTCATCGCCCTGGCGGTGGCCGTCCTGCTCGATGCCGCGGGGTTGGCGGCTGGACTGCGCCTCTACCCGTGGACCAACCTCCCGGTCGCGGCGATCGCAACCGCCGGGGGAATCATGATGGGGCGAGCGGTGCCGCCCCGGTTTCGGGCCATGATGCTGCTCCTGCTGGCTCTGGCCGTTCTCGACACGGTGCAGGTCATTGGTACGGCGCCGGCGACCACCGCGCCAAGTCAGCGACCAGCGGGCGAGTACTACCTCATGTTTGTCGTCGCGACGTCGCTGGCGAACAGCGCGATCGGGATCGGTGACCTGCTCGTGATAGCCGCAATGGCCGAACATTGGCGGCGGCGCGAGGCTGGCCCGGTCGTCGCCATTGCCCCGGGGATCGCCGGATTGTTGATCACGTATCCGACGATCTTGGTAATACCCGGCAATCTCCCCCTCATCCCCTTCCTGCTCGTCGGCTTCCTGTTGACGCAGGCGGCCGTAGCGCTGCGGTCAAGAACTCGCCGGGCTCGGTGACGCAGTTGGTGGCGGCCGACCCTTGGGTACCCAACGTGACCGATCGGGAGCCGCGCGCACATGCTTGGTATGCGGGTGAGCCTCCCCTGCGCACGGTCGAACAGTGCATCCACCATGATCCGTACCGCGCTCGTGGCGTAGCCCTGGCCCCGGCGCCATTCATGTCCGGACTCCGTCGAACGTGGGCGGCTGGGCCGGCGCGGGGTGTCGCGGCGGATGGATGACGCGGTCGAGCCGGATGGCCACGTAGCCCAGGCTCGCGGCGGCGCTGACGATGAGCAGATCCAAGCGGCGCCAACGGTTGTGTGCCGAGCAGATCACGGAGGAGCGGCAGGTAGACGCCGGCGAGTTGGAGCAGGATCGCGCCGGCGACGGCGACCAGGAGCGACGGATTGGCCCAGGTGCCGGGCCGGGCACGAGAGCCCAGCGCGACGGCGAGTTGGGTGGCGCCGAGGGCGAAGAACGCCACGGTCTGCCACGGCCGGCCGGTGCTGATCTGCCCAGACGGCAGCGCCGAGGGTGACGGCGGTGATCACGATGCCGACGCGCAGGATGCGCTGCCACAGCCCAGCGCCGAGGACGCTTTCGGTGGGCGGCCGGGGCGGGCGTCGCATCACGGCGGGGTCGACCGGTTCGCTGCCGAGCGCGACGCCGGGTAGGCCGTGGGTGAGTAGGTTGACCCACAGGATCTGGGCCGGGAGCAGCGGTAGCGGCAGACCGAGGAAGGGGCCGGCCAGCATGACGAGAATCTCGGCCGCGCCGCCGGACAGGCCGTACAGCAGGAAACGGCGGATGTTGGCGTAGACCCGCCGGCCTTCCTCCGCGGCGGCGACGACGGTGGCCAGGTCGTCGTCGGCGAGGACGAGACCGGCGGCCTGGCGGGCGACTTCGGTGCCACGCTGGCCCATCGCGACGCCGATGTCGGCGCGGTGCAGGGCGGGTCCGTCGTTGACGCCGTCGCCGGTCATCGCGACCACGTCGCCGCGGTCGCGGCGGGCCTGGATGATGTCGAGCTTCTGGGCCGGGGTGGCCCGCGCGAACACCCTCGCGTCGCCCAGGCGGGCATCGTCGGGGGTCAGCGTGCGGCAGTCGACTACCTCGTCGTCCGCGCCGATGATGCCCACCGCCGTGGCGACAGCCCGGGCGGTTGCGGGATGGTCGCCGGTGATCAGCACCGGCGTGATGCCCGCGGCCCGGCAGGCGCGGATGGTCCCGACCGCGGCCGGCCGCACCGGGTCGGCCAGGGCGATCAGGCCGAGCAGCTCCAGTCCCTGTTCGACGTCCGTGCCGGCGGCCGGCGCGAACCGATCGACCGCGGCGACGGCCAGAACCCGGTAGCCGTCGCGGGCCAACTCGTCCGCGCGTCGCGCGGCCCTGGCGACGGTCTCGGCGTCAGAGACGAGGAGGTGCCGGGTCAGCAACGCCTTCCGGCGCGCCCTTGCACACGATCCGGACCCGACCGTCGGGGAGGGTGTGGACGGTGGTCATCATCTTGCGGTCGCTGTCGAAGGGCAGCTCACGGATCCGGGGCCACTGCCGGGCGAGCTCGGGTCTGGTCGAGACCGAGCTTGCCCGCCGCCGACAGTAACGCCGCCTCGGTGGGGTCGCCGACCATCGTCCACGGCCCATCGGCGGTGTCGGGCGGACGCAGGCTCGCGTCGTTGCACAACACCGCGGCCGTGAGCAGCGCGGTCAGGTCGGGCGCATCGGCCTGGCTCAGTTGCCGGTCGCCTTCGCGGATGGTGCCGGTCGGGGCGTAGCCGGCACCGAAAGGATCGCCTCACGACCGGGGGTCCACAGCCGGTCCGCGTACATCGATCCCTCAGTCAGGGTGCCGGTCTTGTCGGTGGCCAGCACCGTCACCGAACCCAGCGTCTCCACCGCAGGCAGCCGTCGGATGATTGCGTGCCGGGCGGCCATCCGGCGCGCACCCAGCGCCAGCGCGAGCGGTCACGACGGCCGGCAGTGACTCCGGCACGGCGGCGACCACGAGACTGATCGCGGTCACCACCATCAGCTCGACCGGTTGACCGCGCATGAGTCCCAGCGCCATCACGACCGCGCACAGCCCGAGCGCAGTCACGGCAAGGACCCGACCCACCCCGACGAGGCGCCGCTGCAGCGGTGTCAGCGCGGGCCCGGTCGCCATCAGCGCCGCGATCTGTCCCATCGCACTGGCCGTACCGGTCGCGGTGACCACGGCCCGACCACGGCCGCGCACCACCACCGTCCCCGCCGACACCAGGTCACCCGGTTGCTCCAGATCGTCGGGGCCGACAGCCTTGTCCACCGGCACCGACTCACCGGTCAGCGCCGACTCGTCGACGAGTAGTGCGGCCGACTCGACCACCGCCGCGTCTGCCACCACGATGTCGCCCTCAGCGAGCATCAGCAGATCACCCACGACCACGTCCGCGGCTGGGACATGACGCTGAACCCCGTCGCGGAGCACCCTCGCCACCGGGGCGGCCATCGCCGACAGCGCGGTGATGGCCCGGTCGGCCTTGACCTCCTGCGCCACCCCTACCGACGTGTTGACCACAATCACCAGGGTGATCACGGCGGCGTCGCTCCAGTCGCCGGTGGCGATCGTCAACCCGACGGCGACCAGCAGGACCAGGATCAGCGGATCCCGCAGCTGGAGTAGCACCCGCCGCGCCAGTCCAACCCGATGGCGCTCGGGCAGCACATTCGCGCCGTCGACCGTCAACCGTCGAGCCGCCTCGGCCTCGCTCAGTCCCTGCGTCAGGACCGCGTTGGGCGCTTGCGCCGCCACGTCGCCTCCCGTCTCGTCCGGGCGGGAATCATCGGCCGCCCTGCGGGGGAGCCTTGGGACACAAACCAGGGCCAAGGATCGGCGTGTGGACGCTCCAGCCAGGTCACGCTCCCCATGACACGATGGCATGACAGATGCGCACCAGGGGCGGAGGTCCCGAGATCGACCGGCCGATCGACACCTCGCAGGCGATCACCCCTCACCTCGGCGGAGCCGCCGCTTCAACCGAGCGGAGGGCCGCTGAAACCGATCCGGCGCTGCGCGTGCGGGCATCGCTGGAACGTCGCCAGCTACGGTGGCATGGTGGTGCCGTCACGTACCTGTTGCCAGCACCTCACGCGGAGAGTCGCCGCTTGGGCCGATCCCCACCCGCGGTCCTCCGGTTCAAGCCGAGGACGAGGCCGGCTATGGCGCCCACGACGGCCAGCAGAACCCCGAGAGCCCCGACCGTCAGCTGTATCTCCCCATGGATCACGAACTCGGTAAGAAGAACCAGGATCACGCCCGGGGTCATCCCGACAACCGCTCCCAAAACGCCTCTTATGATCCGCACCCAACACCTCTCGCGACCAAGCCACGGTCTAATTCGACACTCGTGAATGCATTGTTGGCCCCCGGAGTTCGTACCGACAGGGCCGAAAGTCACACCACCGCGGGCCGGGATCCAGCGGTTCAGGACTCGACGGGAACACCGCCGGTTGCGACGGTCGCGGCCCTGCCGATGAGCGCGCGTGCCCGGCTCTGTCATGAGGGTGCCAACGGACATCATGGGGTCATGACCTTCGCTCGTGCGCTCGGACCTTGACGCCTCAAGGTGTTCCGTGATGGTTTCCGTGGCCGGCACGGATGCCGGTCCGGTCCCCGCGCGGGCAACCTTGGCCGCATGAACGACCTACGAACCGGCACCCGGACCTGGATCGGCTCGGTCGGTCGTGTGGTGAGGCAGCCGGTGCTGCGCCGGGTCCTGCCCGGCATGCTGGTCTCCGCCCTCGGCGACGGTATGAGCATGGTAGCGGTGGCCTGGCTGGCGTTGCAGATCGCGCCACCCGACCAGGCCGGCGTCTGGACCGGGCTGTCGGTGGCGGCGTACGCGCTGCCGGCCCCGGTCGGCGCGGCCCTGCTCGCCCGGCTCGTGCGCCGGTTGCGCGGCGTGCAGTTGGTCGCGGCGGACGCCACGCTGCGGGCGATGGCGCTGGGCCTGGTCGCGATCCTGGCCGTAGCCGGGCTGCTGAACCCGATCGGGTACGTGGCGTTGCTCGCGGTCTCGTCGCTGCTGCACGCGTGGGGGAGCGCCGGCGCGTACACCCTGGTCGCGGAGCTGCTCCCGGACGAGGACCGGGTGACCGGCAACGCCGTGCTGTCCACATTCACCCAGGCGGCGGTGGTGATCGGCCCGGCCCTGGCCGGCGGCCTGACCGTGCTGATCGGTCCGGGCTGGGTGATCGGCGCCGACGCGGCGAGCTTCGCCGTGCTGGCGGTGAGCTGCTGGGCGGCCGCCCGTCGGCGGGCCCACCCAGCCCGGATCCCCTCCGGCCTGATGGTGAACGTCGGCGGTGGCTGGCGCACCATCCTCGGCCAGCCCCGCCTGCTCGGGTTGGTCGCGGTGACGTGTGTCTTCTTCTTCCTTTACGGCCCGGTCGAGGTGGCGCTGCCGGTCCACATCGCCCACGAGCTGCACGGTTCGCCCAGCCTGCTGGGTCTGTACTGGACGGTGTTCGGCATCGGGGCCACCCTGGGCGCCCTCGGTGCCGGACTCCTGCGGCACCGTCCACCGTGGCTGGTGGTGGTCGGCATCATCATCGGCTGGGGCGCCGCCCTGCTGCCGCTCGGGCTGACCGACGCGGTCGTGCCCGGGCTGATGGGGTTCGCGGCCGGCGGCTTGATCTACGGTCCGTTCACCGCCATCTGCACCGCGCTGTTCCAGCGCAGCACCCCACCGCAGGCGTTGAGCCGCGTACTCGCTGCCCGTTCCGCGCTCACCATTCCGTCCACCGCACTGGGCACTTTGCTGGGCGGACCGGTGGTGAGCGCCATCGGCGGCCGCCCCACCCTGCTCCTCTCCGCCCTGCTCACCATCGCGCTCGGGGCGTCCGTCGTGGGCGTCCTGTGGCACCGCTACCGGACGGCCATGGGGGCGAGGCCGAGTTCGGCGAGCGCGGCCGCACCGCGCGGCGGCAGTGTTCACCGCCGGCGAGCACCAGGGTCCGCGCCGCCTGGTAGCGGCAACCGGCGGCGTCGAACGCGTCCGCCGTGGCGAGCAGCCGCGGCAGGTCAGTCGTCGAGCAGCGCCTCGGCCCGCTCCACCATGGCGCTGGCGACCGGGTTGCCGGCCACGTGGCGCGGGCGGCGGCCATGCGGTCGCCGGGCGTCCGGGTTCCCGGCGAGCACCGCCGCCTCGGCGCGCAGCGCCACGTACCAGTGCAGCCAGATCCAGGTGACCCACTTCCACACCCGTTCCGGGCTCGGCGCCACCCGCTCCAGAGCCGCCTTCGCGTCCCCGTGGTGGAGCATGAGCATGGCGTCGAACGTGGCCGCGTAGCCACCGGGATTGCTGGCCTGCCAGGACTGCGCCGCCGCATGTGTCGCGGCGGTCGGCCGGGCCAGCTCCGGCACGGTGCGCAGCTCGTCCACGATGGCCAGCCACTCGGCGCGGGCCGCTGGTCCCCGCGCAGGCCGTGGATCATCGCAACCGCCGCGGCGGGCCGGGGCCGACCGGCCGACGGCTGCCGGCCTGCGCTGCCACGCGTCCAGGAACCGGGCGCTGCCGGTGAGCACCGCCTCCGCGTCGCCGGCGAACGCGTCGGCGACCAGCAGCCAGCGGATGGCCTGGTGGCCGACCTCGGCCAGCAACGGGTGATCCGCGAGCTGGCGGCCGCACCGGCGGGCACCCGCCAGGTCGCCCACTCCGAGGCTGGCCTCGGTAGCGGAGACGAGCGCGTCGATGAGCTCGTGCGTGCTGGCCGGAGTGACCGGCACCGACGAGAGCAGCGCTATCCGGCGCCGCGCGGTCGCGGCGGTGCCGAACGTGTCACCGGACCAGCTCTGGGCGGCGGTGAACGCGTCCAGCGCGACCGTCTCGGCGAACGGGTCACCCGTACGCTCGGCGAGGTCGACCGCACGGCGGGCGCTCGCGAGCGTACTGGGCACGTCGTTGTCCGGGCTCGTCTGGATCCCGCCGAACGCGTCGGCGAGCACCCCGGCTTCGGCCACCGCCACCGCGGCCCGGGCGGCCGGGTCGTCGCCAGCCAGCTCGCGCGCCGCGGCCAGCAGGGTCGATCGCGTCGTCCTTCGACGGGAGCCGCACGAACGCGCCGGAGAACCGGTAGGCGGTGGTGGCGGCCGTCGCCAGGTCCTGGGCGGCGCCGGCGGTATCCCCCGCCCTGCGGGCGGCCTCCCCGGCCGCACGATGCAGGCGGAACATGTCATCGCCGAGCATCCGGCACCCGGCCACCCCGGCGGCGTGCCGGAGCGCCGCGGCCTCGGCGGCGGGGTCGCCGGCGAGCGCGGCCGCCTGTTCGTACCGCTGCTGGGCCTCGCCGAGCAGGTTGCGGGTGAAGGTCAGCTCGGCCATGGACAGGGCAAGACGGTACGCTTCCGGCCGCCGCTCCAGGCGATCGGCCGCCCAGGCCAGGGCGGCCCGGAGGTCGTCGACGACCGCGTCGAACCGGGCTCGCCAGTCCACCTGGGCGCCTCCCCTGAGGACGGCCGCGCTGGCCAGGCACCAGCCCAGGTGCCTGGAGCGCGCCTCGGCCAGCTCGCCGCCCTCGATGAGCCGCTCGGTCCCGTACTGGCGGATGGTCTCCAGCGCCTGGTACCCGGTGCCGCCGCGGACATCGTCACCGCCAGCAGGCTCTGCTCGGCGAGCCGGGCCAACGCGTCGGCGACCGCGGCCGGCTCCACCGGGGCGAACCCGGCGACGTCGGCGGCCGACTCGGCGGTGAACGGCGCGACGAACACCGACACCCGGCGCAGCAGCGCCCGGTCCGCCGGCTCCAGCAGGTCGTAGCTCCAGTCCAGCGCCGCCCGCACCGAGCGGTGCCGGTCGTCGGCGCGCGGATCCGCCGGCGAGAATCCGGAGTTGGTCGGACAGGCCGGCGGTGAGGCCGTCCAGCCCGAGCGTGGGCCACCGCGCCGCTGCCAGCTCGATCGCCAGCGCCATGCCGTCGAGCCGCTCGCAGATCGCGGCGACCCGGTCGCGCACCGCGGGATCCGGCGGCCGGCCGACCGCCGCCGCCCGGTCCATGAACAGCGCGACCGCCTCTGACTCGCGCCGTCGCCGGCCAGCGACAGCGGCGGGACCGGGTACACCTGCTCGAACGGCACCATCAGCCGGGCCCGGCTGGTCGCCAGCACCGCAACCGCGGGCAGGTCGCGAGCAGCCGCTCGAGAAAGGGCGCCACCCCGTCCCGTACCTGCTCGCAGTTGTCCAGCACCAGCAGCGCCTGCGCGCTCCGCCAGCGCGGCCAGCACCGACTCGTCGATGCCGCGGCCGGGCTGCTCGCCGACGCCGAGCGCCGCCGGCGACCGCCGCCCCGACCACGCCCAGGATCGGTGATCGGGACCAGGTCGACGAACCACACCCCGTCGGTGAACTCGCCGGCCGCCTCCGCGGCCACCGCCAACGCGAGCCGGGTCTTGCCCACCCCGCCCGGGCCGACCGCGGTCACCTGCCGGTGCGTCTTGACCAGCTCGCCCAGCTCGGCCCGCTCCCGTGCCCGGCCGATGAACGAGGTCAGCGGCGCCGGCAGGGCCGGTGCCGGGTGCTGACCGCTCGGCGCGGCCAGCTCGGCCGCGCGCTGGGCGAGCGCCCGCCGATCCGGCATCTCCAGCTTGCGCAGCAGCGAGGAGACGTGGGTCTCCACGGTGCGCACCGAGATGAACAGCCGCGCGCCGATCTCGGCGTTGCTGAGATGCTCCCCGAGCAACGCCAGCACCTCGGCTTCCCGGGCCGAGATCGCCGGACTGGACATGAGCTCATTATCCGTGGTGGCTCCGTGATGAGCTCGGATGTGGACCACGTCCGGTTCGCGCAGCTTGACTCCATAGTGGACAAGGGGCCGACCGCCTCGGGACGGGGCCAATGCGGCGATGAGCAGTCCGAAATCCCGTACGGCGACGTTGTAGAAGCCTGGCAGTGTCAACAGGTTGACGACGTGCCCCCAGATCTAACGGATCGTATCGCCTACGATAGAGGCGCTGTCCGTGTAGCGTCAAGAATAGTGTCCGTTAGAAGGTGGGTAGTGGTCGAGTTCGAGCGCAGCGTGGCCGGGATCAGCGCCCTGGCCGAACCGGTGCGCCGGGAGCTGTACCGCTATGTGTGCGCCCAGCCGGCCCCGGTCGGGCGGGACGCCGCCGCCGACGCCATCGGAATTCCTCGCCACCAGGCCAAGTTCCACCTCGATCGACTGGAGGCGGAGGGTCTCCTCGAGGTCGAGTATGCCCGCCTCACCGCGCGTACCGGGCCGGGCGCCGGCCGACCGGCGAAGCTCTACCGGCGGGCGGCCACGGAGATCGCCGTGACGCTACCGCAGCGCGACTACGAACGAGCCGCGCGACTCATGGCCGACGCGATCGCCCAGGCGGCCCAGACCAACGATCCTGTCCTCGACGCACTGCACAGGTCGGCCACCGCCTACGGAGTCTCGATCGGACAAGCGTCGGCGGGCGACCGCCGTCGCCCACGCGACTGGGACGAGGCCCTTGCCCTCGCCAGTACTTCGTTGACCCCCAACGGTTACGAACCACGGCGCGACGGCGATCGGATGATTCTCGCTAACTGCCCCTTCCACGCGCTCGCCCAGACGCACCGCGAACTGGTATGCGCGATGAACCACTCCCTGCTTGCCGCGCTGGTCGACGCCATCGCCGCTGACCACATCGTCGCCCGCCTCGAGCCGGGCGAGAACCGCTGCTGCGTCGTCCTCGTCCGTAGTACGTCAACGACCTGACTCCGGTCCATCGCACGCTGTTCGCGCAAGCACCGCAACCCCGCCCGACTGAGCACGCGGGCGTGCAGCCGCGCGCGGATGCGGGCGATCCACGCGCGGCTCGGTGGCGTCAGAAGATGACGACCGTACTGATCGAATGGAAACCGCCCGCGGACAGCTCGGCCAGGCGATTGGTCAGGCCCGGCACCACCACCGGGCGCAGCCGGTTGATGGTCGTGCCGTCGCCCAGCTGCCCGGAGCCGTTATTGCCCCATGCCCGGACCGGAGTGCTGCCGCTCAGTTCATGGGCGAGGCTGTGCTGGCCGCCGGCGAACACCCCGTTGGGATTGACCAGCCCGAGCACCTGGACCGGGCGCAGCCGGGTGGTGGTCGTGCCGTCGCCCAGCTGCCCGGACGTGTTGCTGCCCCAGGCGAACGCCGTGCGTGGATCGCCACCGCGCCGGACCAGATTGTGCAGGCCACCGGCGCTGATCTGGATCACGCTGGTGAGTCCGGCGACCTGAGTGGGCAGGTGCCGGTCGATCGTGGTGCCGTCGCCGATCTGCCCGGAGCTGTTGTCGCCCCACGCGAAAACGATGCCGTCGGAGCGCACCGCGAGCGTGTGTTCGTTGCCCGCCTGCACGTCCAGCGCCTGACCGGGAAACGCGATCCGGACCGGCAACGAGCGGTTGATGACCGTACCGTCGCCGATCTGGCCGTTGAGGTTGGAGCCCCACGTCCACACGGAACCGTCCGTCAGCCGGGCCGCGCTGTGACTGCCGCCGGCGCTGATCCGCGCCGCGGGACCGGGCAGTCCCAGTACTCGCACCGGAATGACCCGCGTGGTCAGCGTGCCATCACCGAGTTGGCCGCGGTTGTTCAGGCCCCAGGACCACACCACACCACTGGCGTCGACGGCGAGACTGTGCCCACCACCGGCCGACACCGCCACGATGTTCGTGAGTCCGGCGGCACGTACCGGCGACGGGCGGTTGGTCAGCGTCCCGTCGCCGAGCTGGCCGGAGTTGTTGGCGCCCCACGCCCGGACCGTTCCGTCGTGCAGTACGGCAAGGCTGTGCGCGGCGCCGGCGTCCACATGGGCGGCGGTACTGATGCCGAGTACCGGAGTCGGGGTGGGGCGGTTCACGGTCGTCCCGTCACCCACCTGACCGCTGCTGTTCAGTCCCCATCCTCGGGCGGTGCCGACCGGGTCGGCGGCGCGAGCCGGCGTCGCCCCCAGCTGCGTCGCGACGATAGTGGTCAGGACCGCGGCTCCGGCGATGATCAGCTGGCGGGCCCGGTCGAGCGGCTGCCGTCGTTGCATGCTGGTCACTCCTTTCGTTGTCGGGCAATGCCTCACCACTGTGCGCGATCGACACTCCACAATTCTTCGGCAATCATTGAATGCGCTGGCCAGATGCTGGCGACTGGGCCACCATGGCGGTGACTGGGGCAACCTGGGATGCGACCAGGGGAATCGCGTGACCGTGGACTTCCGGCTGCTTGGCGACGTTGAGGTACGCATCGACGATCGTCTCGTCGACGTCGGGCACACCCGGCAGCGCTGCGTTCTTGTCGCCCTGGTGCTGGACGCGAACCGACCAGTTCCCGCGGATGCCCTCCTCGATCGGGTGTGGGCGGATCGGCTACCGCAACGCGCCCGGGGAGCCCTGGCCAGCTATCTGTCCCGGCTGCGCCGGGTTCTCGCGCCCGCCGTGACCATCCGGCACCAGCCGGGCGGGTACCGGCTCGCCGCCGACCCGATGACCGTCGACGTGCACCGCTTCCACCATCTCGTCGCGGATGCCCGGGCGGCCGAGGAGTCCGGGCTCGCGGAGTCCACGCTGTCCCGCGCCCTCGAGCTATGGCGGGGGGAGGCCTGGGCGGGGCTGGACACGCCATGGCTGTGCCGGGTGCGCACCGGGCTGGAGGCCGAGCGGCTGTCGGCCGAACTGGACTACACCGACCTCGCCCTGGACGCCGGGCGGCACGCCGAGCTACTCGGCCGGTTGGCCGCGCTGGCCGAGGCCTCCCCGCTGGACGAACGGCTGGCCGGCCAGTACCTGCTGGCGCTGTACCGCAGCGGCCGGCAGGCCGAGGCGCTGCACCGGTACGACCGGATCCGCCGCCGTCTCGTCGAAGAGCTGGGGACCGACCCCGGAGTGCGGCTGCGCCAGCTGCACAGGAGGATGCTGCGCGCCGATCCGGCCCTGCTCGCAGCCGGCCGACCGACCGTCGCGGCGATGCCCCGGCAGCCGCCCGCGACGCCGGTTCCTCGGCAGTTGCCCGCGCCGCCGCCGGCGTTTGTCGGCCGCGCGCGCGAACTCGCGGCGCTCGAAGCCGCCGGGGAACCGGTGGTCGTCGTGTCGGGCACCGCCGGAGTCGGCAAGACCGCATTGGTGCTGCACTGGTCGCACGCGGCGACCGACCGTTTCCCCGACGGGCAGCTGTACCTCGGCCTGCGGGGATTCGATCCGGCCGGGTCCGCGCTGCATCCGGCCGAGGCGATGCGGATGTGCCTTGACGCGCTGGGCATCGCGCCCGCGCGTATCCCAGCGGAGCTCGATGCACGGGCCGCGCTGTACCGGAGCGCGCTCGCGGGGCGGCGGGTCCTCGTGGTCCTCGACGACGCGCGGGACGCCGACCAGGTGCGCCCCCTGCTGCCCGGCGACCCGGGCTGCACGGCGGTCGTTACCAGCCGGGACGGTCTGTCCGGGTTGGTCGCCCGCGACGGCGCGCGGCCGATCGTGCTCGACCTGCTTCCCGCCCCGGACGCGGCGCGGATGCTCGGGCGTCGGCTCGGCGAGCACCGGATCGCGGCGGAGCCGGCGGCCGCGGCGGAGATCGTGACCAGGTGTGCCCGGCTCCCGCTCGCCCTCGCCGTCGTGGCGGCGCGCGTGGCCAGCCGCCCCGAGTTTCCGCTCACCTGGTTCGCCGCGGAGCTGAGCAGATCGCCGGACGGGCTGGGCGCGTTGGCCGACGGCGACCCCGCAGTCGACGTACGGTCGGTGTTCGCGCCCTCGTACGGCTCGGTCAGCCCACCGGCACGGTACCTGTTCCGGCTGCTCGGCCTTCATCCCGGCGTCGATGCCACGCCGGCGGTGGCGGCGAGTCTGGTCGACGTTGCATCGGCGCAGGTGCGGCCGATCCTCGCGGAACTCACCCGCGCGCGCCTGATCGACGAGTACCGCCCCGGCCGTTACACCACCCACGATCTGCTCCGCGCGTATGCGGGGGAGCTGGCCCGCGACGAGACCACCGAGCCGGACCGGAAGGGGGCCTGGGGCCGCTTGATCGACCACTACCTGCACACCGCGTACGCCGCTGACAGGCTGCTGTACCCGCATCGGGCGGACATCCCGCTCGGGTTGGCGTCTCCCCGCGCGGTGGTCGAGCAGGTGCGTGGGCACGACGAGGCGCTGGCATGGTTTACCACCGAGCGGCGCAACCTGCTCGCGGTGATGGACAGCGCCGCCACGGCCGGGTTCCACCGCGAGTGCTGGCAACTGTCGTGGGTGCTGACGAACTTTCTGAACCTCCGCGGGTACTGGCACGATCAGCTGGCCGTGCAGGGTCTCGCGTTGTCGGCGGCGCTCCGCCTCGCCGATCGGTCTGCGCGCGCCCATGCCCATCGCTGCCTGGGTCGCACGCACGACATGTGCCGCCACGACGAGGAGGCCGCGAGTCACCTCCGGCAGGCACTCGACCTGTACGCCGAGATTGGCGACCGGGGCGGCACAGCGACCGCTCATCTCAATACCGCCCGGATGTTCGAGCGGCAGGGCGACATCGTCCAGTCCCTGTGGCACGACCGGCAGGCACTGGAGTTGTTCGATCAGGAAGGTGACCGGGCCGGGTTGGCTCGAACGTGGAACAACATCGGTTGGGGCAGCGCCCGGTTGGGCGAGCTGACCGAGGCACTCAAGTGTTGTCGGCGCGCTCTGGCGCTGCATCGGCAACTGGGCAACCGCCACGGTGAGGCCACCGCGTGGGACAGCATCGGCTACATCGAGTACCACCGAGGTAATCCCGCGCGCGCGGTGGACTGCTACCAACGCGCGCTCCAGCTGCACCGGGCCGCCGGCGACCGGCCGAGCGAGGCGGAGGTACTCCTGCACCTGGGAGACGCGTTCCAGCTCGCTGGCGACGATGAGCCGGCCGGCCGGTCGCGGCAACGAGCGATGGAGATTCTCGATGACATCGATCCCGTCGCCGCGGAGCAGGTCCGCTCAGCCGCCCGGGCCGACGATCATGCCGTCGGCATCCGCGCGACACCGCACAGGTAAGGACCGTGCCCTTGACTGCCGTGCGGCCGAGTGTTGGTCGGACCAGAACGCCTCCTGCGGGCTGAGTTCCTACTGCTATCGTCACCTTCGATGATCGAGATGGGCGACGTTGCAGGGTCGGCGACCATCAGCCAGCGGCCCGGGAGGCGACGTGCCGACGGGTGACCACCGATGACGCCGCAGGCGAGGGACGCGGCGAGCGCCACGGTCGAGGCGGCGGTTGACCCGGGGGCAGCTCAGCAGATATCCGCGACCGTCGCCGGGCTGCCACGTGGGCTGTCGGCGGTCGAGGCCGCGCAGCGGCTCTCACACGACGGGCGCAATGAACTGCCGCCGCCGCGCCGACCGTCGCTGATGCTGCGCTTCGCGCGCCAGTTCACGGATCTGTTCGCCGTGATGTTGCTGGTGGCGGCGGGCATCACCGTCCTGGCCTATCTGCTGTCAACGCCGCGTCCAGCAGGTGACCTCGAGCTGGCGATCGCGATCCTGGCAGTCGTGTTGATCAACGCCGGGATCGGCTTCGGTCAGGAGTACGCCGCCGAACGCACGGCGGAGGCGTTGCGGGCGATGGTGCCGCACACGACCCAGGTCGTGCGCGACGGTGAGCGGGTTCAGGTTCCGGCCAGCGACTTGGTGGTCGGTGACCTGGTGGTGCTGGCGGCAGGTGATGCCGTGCCGGCGGATGCGCTGGTGGTGGAGAGCCATGAGCTGTCCGTGAACAATATGGCGTTGACCGGTGAGAGCGAGCCCAAGCGGCGCACGGTGGAGCCGGGGGCGATGACCACCGCGCCGCTGGAGTCCCGCACCATGGTGTGGATGGGAACGGTGGTCGCCGCCGGAAGTGGCAAGGCGTTGGTGACCGCGACCGGTACGGCGACGGAGTTCGGCCGCATCTACCGGCTTACGGCCCATACAGTCCACGAACAGAGTCCACTGCAGCGCCAGCTGGCTCTCATGGCTCGGCGCGTGGCCGCCGCCGCGTTCGTGTTGGGGGCGCTGGTCTTCGCGGTCCGCTTGCCGCTCGGCGGTCGAGTCGTGGATACGTTCGTGTTCGCCCTGGGCGTGATGGTCGCGCTGGTCCCGGAGGGGCTGCCGGCGACCATGTCGGTGGCGTTGGCCATCGGGGTTCGGCGGATGGCGCGACGCCATGCGTTGATCAAGAAGCTGGTCGCGGTGGAGACGCTCGGGTCGACCACCATGATCTGCACCGACAAGACCGGCACCTTGACCAAGGCGGAGATGACGGTCCAACAGCTGTGGGAACACGGCGACCGGCACCTGGTCACCGGGGTGGGATACGGCCCGGACCGGGGTGAGGTGGATAACCCGGGACCGGTCCGGGAGTTGTTGCGGGTCGCGGCATTGTGCTGCGATGCCCGGCTGTTGCCGCCAGATGACCGGGACGGCTGGCGGGTGCTGGGTGATACGACCGAGGGCGCGCTGCTGGTCGCGGCGGCGAAGGCCGGGTTGGACATCGCCGCCGAGCAGGCGACTGCCCCTCGAGTTGCGGAGCTGCCATTCGACTCGGTGCGCAAGCGCATGACGACCGTACATGTCCGGGCCGGTCGGCTCGAGGCGTGCGTCAAGGGCGCGCCGAGCGAGCTGTTGAACAGATGTACCCACATCGCCGGTGTCGAAGGCGTCCGCGAGCTCGATGGCGAGACGCGGGCTCGCGTGGTAACGGCCAACGATGCGATGGCCGGCTCGGCACTGCGGGTCCTCGGCGTTGCCGTGCGCGATCTCGGCCCGGCCGGATCCGTCGGCGCCGTCGTGCCACAACGGTCGCCGGATGACGTGGAGTCCCGGTTGACCCTGCTCGGTCTCGTCGGCATGCTCGATCCACCCCGACCGGAGGTGGTGGCCGCTGTTCGGGCCTGTCACGACGCGGGCATCCGGATCGTCATGATTACCGGTGACTACGCATTGACCGCGGAGGCGATTGCTCGCCGGGTCGGGATCATCACCGGACACACACCACAAACGGTGACCGGCGCTCAGCTGGACGAGTCTTCCGACGAAGATCTTCGGGCAATTGTCGCCCAGCCGGACGAGATGCTCTTCGCCCGGGCAAAGCCTGAACACAAGATGCGGATTGTCGCGGCGCTCCAGGAACGCGGCGAGGTGGTCGCGGTCACCGGCGACGGCGCCAACGACGCGCCGGCGCTCAAACGGGCCGACATCGGCGTCGCGATGGGCGAGTCGGGAACCGATGTGGCCCGGGAAGCAGCCGAGATGGTGCTCCTGGATGACTCGTTCGCCTCGATCGCCGCCGCGGTCGAGCTGGGTCGGTCGGTGTACCAGAACATCCGCAAGTTCCTCATCTACCTGTTCAGCCACAACATCGGCGAACTCGTGCCGATCCTGGCCGCGACCGCGGTCGGGTTCCCGTTGGTACCCCTCAGCGCCGTACAGGTGCTCGCGATAGACCTCGGTTCCGACGTCCTGCCCGCACTGGCCCTGGGCGCGGAGCCACCAGAGCCGACCACGATGTCCAGACCGCCGCGTGACCCGAGGCAGAACCTGTTCTCCGCGGCCCTGGTGCGTCGCTTCCTGTTTCTCGGCAGCATCCAGGCCGTGGGCGTCACGGCCATCTTCTTCTGGCACATCCACACCGCCGGCATCCCCTTCGATGCCTTCACCGCCGACAACCGGGTGTACCGCGAGGCATTGACGATGACCCAGGCCGGCATCGTAGTGTGCCAGTTCTTCAACGGCTTCACGGTACGCAGCGACCGGGAGAGTATCTTCCGGCTCGGTCTGCTGTCCAACCGGCCCCTGGTTCTGGCGGAGTTCGCTGGCATCGCCATGATGTGCGCGATCAGCTACGCGCCGCCACTACAAGTTGTGTTCAACACCGCGCCGTTGTCGCTGGCCGACTGGGCGCTCCTCGTCGTGCTCGGGTTGCTGCTCCTTACCGCCGACGAGACCCGCAAGGCAATCCTGCGTCACCGCGACCGTTCCGGGAGCACTCCATGAAAGTGATCGTACTGGGCTGTGGTCGGGTCGGATCCGCCCTCGCCCTGCAGTTGCACGCGGAGCGCCACGACGTGTGCGTGATCGACCGTGATTCAGAGACCCGCGAACTGCTGCCCGACTCGTTCACCGGCGCCTTCGTTGTCGGCAACGGGTACAGTCGTCGCACCCTCGGGGAGGCCGGCGTCGACGCGGCGGACGCGTTCGTCGCGGTGACCTCCGGAGACAACACCAATGTCGTCGCAGCCCGGATCGCCAAGGAGGAGTACCGGGTCCCGCAGGTCATGGCCCGCATCTACGATCCCAACCGCGCCGACATCTACCGCGACCTTGGCATTCCCACTGTCGCGAGTGTCCGCTGGACCGCCAACCGCATCCATCAGATGCTGGCACACCGGATGCTCGAACCCGAGCTCACCTTCGGCAACGGCGAGACGCTGCTCATCCGGGAAGCACCGCCGGCGTGGTACGCCGGTCGTCCGCTGCGCGATCTCAACATTCCGGGCGAGATCCAGGTCGTCGTCGTCACGCGGATGGGGCAGTCGTTTCTGCCCGACCTCGACAGTCTCGCCCAGGCCGGCGACGAGGTCGCCTTCGCCGTGGCCGCGACGGCCCTCAGCCGGCTCCGGTCCATGCTCGACCGGGAGCTGGGAACATGAGAATCCTCATCGCCGGAGTCGGCCGGCTCGGTGAGCAGGCCGCGGAGCTGCTCGCCGCCACCGGCCACGAGGTGACCGTCATCGAACGCGACCGGACTCGGCTGGAAGCGCTTGCGGGACAACACCTGCACCGACTGGTCCACGGCGACGCCTGTGAACCGTCCATTCTGGAATCCGCCGGAGCACTCAACACGACCATGCTGCTGGCCGCCACCGGTGGCGACGAGGACAACCTGGTCATAGCGCTGCTCGCGAAGCGACACTTCCAGATACCGCGGGTGCTGGCCCGGGTCAACGATCCCGACAACGGGTGGCTGTTCGATCAACGGTGGGGCGTCGATGCGGCGTTGCCCGCCTCGGCGCCGTTGATCTCATTGATCGAGGAAGCGTCCGGCTCCGCCGACACGATCGGACTGGTCCGGCTCACCTCCGCCGGCATCACCCTCATCGAGACCCGGATCCGGGCCGAATCGGCCTCCGCCGACAAGATGATCGCCGACCTGACGATGCCGCCGGGCACCCTCGTCGCCGCCATCGTCCACGATGGACAGCTGGTCTCCCCGAGCGCCGGTCACCGGCTCCATGTTGGCGACACCATCTTGATCGCTTCCACGTCCGCGACGGAAAGCATCGTCCACGATCTTTTTCAGTGAGCGCGCTACCAGGCGGCCGGTGATCTGTCACGCTCCCGCGAACGTCCACGATCCTGTTCGCGGTGGCGGTGTCGGGGGTGGTGCCGTTTGGCACGCCGAGGGCGCCGGTCAGCGCCTGAATGTCCGACGACGCCGGGGGCAACCCGGCGGCGGCGGCTGCCTCGCGGGCCAGGAAGGCGCCGAGTTCGCCGATGGTGCTCATCAGCGGGGCGGGGAATACCACCGTCGTGTTCTTGTCCACGCCGATCTCCACCAGGCTCTGCAGGTTGCGCAGCTGCAGCGCCAGCGGGTGGGCCATCATGGTGTCCGAGGCGTCACCGAGTGCCGCCGCGGCCAGGGACTCTCCCTCAGCGTTGATGATCTTCGCCCGCTTCTCCCGTTCCGCCTCGGCCTGGCGGGCCATCGCCCGTTTCATGCTGTCGGGCAGCTGGATGTCCTTGAGCTCGACCAGGGTCACCTCGACGCCCCACTCGGTGGTGGTGACGTCGAGGATCTCGCGGATGTCGAGGTTGATGCGGTCGGTTTCCGACAGCGTCTCGTCGAGCGTGTGCTGGCCGACGACCTTGCGCAGCGTGGTCTGGGCGATCTGGCCGATCGCCGCGTTCACGTTCTCGATCGCCACGACCGACTTCACCGCGTCGACCACCCGGAAGTAGGCGACGGCGGACACGTCGACGCTGACGTTGTCGCGGGTGATGATGCCCTGGGACTGGATCGGCATCGTCACGATGCGAAGCGATACCCGGTGCAGGACGTCGACGATCGGGATCAGCCACCGTAGTCCCGGCTCCCGGGATCCGACGACCCGACCCAGCCGGAACACCACGCCGCGTTCGTACTGCTTGATGATCCTCAGCGACAGCGCGAGCCCGACCAGGATCAGCAGGCCGACGATCACGAGGAGGACTACGCCCAGGCTGCTCATGTTTCCGCTCCGCTCATGTGGAGATCACGTCGCTCGTCCGCGACATGTCGTGGCCGTACCCCAACCAGCGCTGCCACCCGAGCTGGGCCGGCCGGACAGCGGTCGCGGAATCGTCACCGACCGATGGTGTCCCTCTTCGCACGCCTGCGGCAGGGTCCAATGCCCCTAATCGCGGGACGAGTTGCACCGCGAACGTGGTAAGCGTTGTCAGCCGCGGACGGCTGGGCGTGGCCAACCGGCAGACCCCGCGACGTTGGGAACAACGGCCCTGGTGCGCCCCGGCGGTGAACCTGACTCTGGTTGGGGCTGGTCACAGCACCAGCCTGTCCAGATCAGCGCGACCAGGACCCGACGGTACGACACCACAGTGGAGCCAAGATGAGCACATCGCAGCCCGCGGCGGCACCGCCCGGTACCGTGCGGGACCGGACCGGCCGGCAACGGTTCGTGATGCTCGGGTTGGCCACCATCGGGTTCGCGGTCAACTTCTGGGCGTGGGCGCTGTTGAGCCCATTGGCACCGAAGTTCAAAGATGTGCTGCATCTGAGCTCGTTCCAGCAGGCGCTCCTGGTCGCGGTTCCGGTCGTGGTCGGTTCCGTCGGACGGATTCCGGTCGGTGCACTCACTGACCGGTTCGGTGGGCGGATCATGTTCCCGCTGGTATCGGTCGCCACCATCGTCCCGGTGCTGTATCTGGGCCTTTCCGGCCACGCGTCGCTGATCGGGCTGCTGGTCGGCGGGTTCTTTCTCGGCATCGGCGGCACCGCGTTCGCAGTGGGCGTGCCGTTCGTCAACGCGTGGTTCCCGCCTGCCCGCCGGGGTCTGGCCATCGGCGTGTTCGGCGCGGGCATGGGTGGTACCGCGATCAGCGCGCTGACGACCGTCAAGCTCGTCACCGCCCACGGCACCGCGACGCCGTTCGTGGTCACCGCGGTCGTGCTGGCCGGCTACGCGCTGCTGGCCGCGTTGTTGCTGCGCGACGTGCCCGGTCGGGTGGTCCCGGTCGAGCCGTTGTCCCGCCGGCTGGCCGCCACCTCGCGGCTGCGGATCACCTGGCAGGCATCCGCCCTGTACGCGGTCCTGTTCGGTGGCTATGTCGCCTTCTCCGTGTACCTGCCCGCCTACCTGAAGACCGCGTACGGCCTGACCCAGGCCGACGCCGCGAACCGGATGGCTGGCTTCGTCCTGCTCGCTGTGGTGATGCGTCCGATCGGCGGATGGCTGTCTGACCGCCTGGCACCCACCCGCGTCCTGGCCGCCGCGCTGGGCGTGGTCGCGGCCGGCGCCGTAGTGCAGGCATTCACGCCGAGCCTGGCGCCGCTGGGCACGATCGCGTTCCTGTCCATGGCCGCCGCGCTCGGCGCCGGCAGCGGCGCCACCTTCGCCCTCGTCGCCGCCCGAGCACCGCAGAACAAGGTCGGCTCGGTCACCGGCATCGTCGGCGCCGCCGGCGGTCTCGGCGGCTTCGTGCCCCCACTGATCATGGGCGCCCTCTACGGCCAGTACGGCTCCTACGGACTCGGCCTGGCCGCACTCGCGATGGTGGCCCTGGCCACGCTGGCGCTGACCGTCACCGTCATCGCCCGGAGCAGCGGCCACGGACCCACCCACACCGGAACGGACCCGGCCACCCGCGCCACCACCCGCACGGAGAACCCCGCACACGTGTGAGTGCCGCGGTGGCCACGCCGTGACAGCGCCCGCACGGGATTAGTGTGAAGATCGTCATGTGTCGAGATCGTCAGGTGGACCGTAACGAACGGGCGGCCGAGCCGTCCTGGAAGGGGATCCTGACCCGTGGGTAGCCGACCCGAACCGCAGCCGACCGCGCCGCCGTCCGCCGGACTGGACGATGCCCTGATCGACGCGCTGGTGCGCACCCGCCGGTTCTTCACCCGGGCCGACGTGTCCGCGGACCTGCGTACCGTACACAAGATCGGCGGACGGCAGGCAGACAGCTTCTACCGCGACCGCTGGTCCCACGACAAGGTGGTGCGCTCCACCCACGGGGTCAACTGCACCGGGTCGTGTTCGTGGAAGGTGTACGTCAAGGACGGCATCATCACCTGGGAGTCCCAGCAGACCGACTATCCGACGGTCGGCCCGGACCGGCCGGAGTACGAGCCGCGCGGCTGCCCCCGTGGGGCGGCGTTCTCCTGGTACACGTACTCGCCCACCCGGGTGCGTTACCCGTACGTGCGTGGGCTGCTGCTGCAGATGTACCGGGAGGCCAAGGCCGCCCACGGCGGGGACCCGGTCGCCGCCTGGGCCGACATCGTGGGCGATCCGGGGAAGGCCCACCGGTACAAGTCGGTGCGTGGCAAGGGCGGCCTCGTCCGCGCTTCCTGGGACGAGGCCACCGAACTCATCGCCGCCGCCCACGTGCACACCATCAGGACCTGGGGACCGGACCGGCTGGCCGGGTTCTCGCCCATCCCGGCGATGTCGATGGTGTCGCACGCCGCCGGCGCCCGGTTCTACAACCTCATCGGCGGGGCGATGCTGTCGTTCTACGACTGGTACGCCGACCTGCCGGTGGCTTCCCCGCAGGTGTTCGGCGACCAGACCGACGTGCCCGAGTCGGGGGACTGGTGGGACGCCGGATACCTGATCATGTGGGGGTCCAACCTGCCGGTCACCCGCACCCCGGACGCGCACTGGATGGCCGAGGCCCGCTACCGGGGACAGAAGGTCATCGCGGTGGCCCCGGACTATGCCGACAACGTCAAGTTCGCCGACGAATGGCTACCCGCCCAGCCCGGCACCGACGGCGCCCTCGCGATGGCGATGGGGCACGTGATCCTCAAGGAGTTCTTCGTCGACCGGCAGGTCGACTATTTCACCGACTACGTCGCCCGCTACACCGATCTGCCCTTCCTGGTCAGCCTGGACGAGACCGACGACGGCACGTTCCGGCCGGGCAAGATGCTCACCGCCGCCGACGTCGACGCCGCCGATCGTGGCGGCGAGCACGCGCAGTTCAAGACTGTGCTCCTCGACGCTGACGGCACCCCGGTGGTACCCAATGGTTCGCTGGGGTTCCGTTACGGCGAGGCCGGCGCCGGGAAATGGAACCTTGACCTCGGCGACGTACGCCCGTTGCTGTCCGCGGCCGGCGGCGATCAGCCGCCCGTCGAGGTGGTCCTGCCGCGCTTCGACACCCCATCCGGTGCAGCACAGCTCATGCGCCGGGGCGTGCCTGCCCGCCGGGTCGCCGGGCGACTGGTCACGACGGTGTTCGACCTCCTCCTGGCGCAGTACGGTGTCGCGCGTCCCGGGTTGCCGGGGGACTGGCCGACCGGCTACGACGACGCGGACCAGCCCCACACGCCGGCCTGGCAGGAGACGATCACCGGTGTGCCGGGTCCGACCGCGGCGCGGATCGCCCGGGAGTTCGCCGCCAACGCTGAGGAGTCCCGTGGCCGATCGATGATCATCATGGGGGCCGGGACGAACCACTGGTTCCACTCCGACACGATCTACCGCTCGTTCCTGACCCTGACGACGTTGACGGGATGCCAGGGGGTCAACGGCGGCGGCTGGGCGCACTACGTCGGGCAGGAGAAGGTCCGCCCGATCACCGGCTACAACGTGTTGGGCACCGCGTCGGACTGGGCGCGGCCGGGCCGACAGATGATCCAGACCGCGTACTGGTACCTGCACACCGACCAGTACCGCTACGACCCGTTCTCCGCCGCCACGCTGGCCACCGGCCAGGCCGGCGGCACCTTCGCCGGCCGGTCCACCGCCGACCTGATCGCCGCGTCGGCCCGGATGGGCTGGATGCCGTCATACCCCACCTTCAATCGCAACCCCCTCGACGTGGCCGACGAGGCCGGACAGGCGGGCGTCCCCGTCGCCGAGCACATCGTCGATCAGCTCAAGACCGGCGACCTGCGCTTCGCCGGCGAGGATCCGGACGCGCCGGAGAACTTCCCCCGGGTTCTGACCGTCTGGCGCGCAAACCTGCTCGGTTCCTCGGCCAAAGGCAACGAGTACTTCCTGCGGCACCTGCTGGGCACCGACCATGCCGTGCGCGCGACCGAGGCGCCACCCGATGCGCGGCCCCGTGAGGTGGTTTGGCGCGACGAAGCCCCGACGGGGAAGCTGGATCTGCTGTTGTCCATCGACTTCCGGATGACCAGCACGACGATCTTCTCCGATGTGGTGCTGCCGGCGGCCACCTGGTACGAGAAGCACGATCTGAATACCACGGACATGCACCCGTTCGTGCACTCGTTCAACCCGGCGATCGCCCCGCCGTGGCAGACCCGTACCGACTGGGACGCGTTCATGAGCATCGCCGAGGCGTTCAGCGCCCTCGCCGCCACACATCTGGGTACCCGCACCGACGTGGTGGCCGCGCCGCTGTTGCATGACACCCCCGACGAGCTGGCGAACCCGCACGGGCGGGTGCTCGACTGGAAGGCCGGCGACTGCGAGCCGGTTCCCGGGGTCAGTATGCCCAAGCTGGTCGTGGTGGAACGGGACTACGCGGCGATCGCGGCGAAGATGGCCGCGCTCGGGCCGCTGTTGGACTCGCTGGGCGCCACCACGAAGGGCGTCACGTTCGAGGTCGGTAAGGAGATCGACTACCTGCGGCACAAGAACGGCACGGTACGTGGCGGCGTCGCCGACGGCCGGCCGTCGATCGCACGGGACGTGCAGGCCTGCGAAGCGGTCCTGGCTCTGTCCGGCACCACCAACGGGCACCTGGCCACCCAGGGCTTCCATACCCTGGAGAAGCGGACCGGTGTGCCGCTCGCGGATCTCGCCGCCGAGCACGAAGGCAAGCAGATCACGTTCGCCGACACCCAGTCCCGGCCGACGCCGGTGATCACCTCGCCCGAGTGGTCGGGGTCCGAGGCGGGCGGGCGGCGGTACTCACCGTTCGTCATCAACGTCGAACGGCTCAAGCCGTGGCACACTCTGACCGGGCGGCAGCACTTCTTCCTCGACCACGACTGGATGGCCGAACTCGGCGAGTGGCTACCGGTCTACCGCCCGCCGCTGAACATGCATGCCCTTTTCGGCGAACCGGACATCGGCGAGCAGGGCGAGCTGGGCATCACCGTGCGGTACCTGACGCCGCACAACAAGTGGTCGATCCACTCCGAATACCAGGACAACCTGTTCATGCTGTCGCTGTCGCGGGGCGGCCAGACGATCTGGATGTCCACACAGGACGCGGCGAAGATCGGGGTGCACGACAACGACTGGATCGAGGCGGTCAACCGCAACGGTGTCGTCGTCGCCCGCGCGATCGTCTCGCACCGCATGCCGGAGGGCACCGTGTACATGCACCACGCCCAGGACCGGCTCATCGACGTTCCGCGCACCGAGACCAACGGCCGGCGTGGCGGTATCCACAACTCGCTGACCCGGTTGCTGATCAAGCCGACCCATCTGATCGGCGGCTACGCGCAGCTGTCGTTCGCGTTCAACTACCTCGGACCGACCGGCAACCAGCGCGACGAGGTCACCGTCATCCGCCGCCGCAACCAGGATGTGGAGTACTGACATGCGCGTGATGGCCCAGATGGCGATGGTGATGAACCTCGACAAGTGCATCGGCTGCCACACCTGCTCGGTCACCTGCAAACAGGCGTGGACCAACCGCACCGGCGTCGAGTACGTGTGGTTCAACAACGTCGAGACCCGCCCCGGGCAGGGCTACCCGCGTCGCTACGAGGACCAGGACACCTGGCGCGGCGGCTGGACACTCAACCGCCGCGGCCGGCTCGCGCTCAAGGGCGGCGGCCGGTTCAAGAAACTGTTGACCATCTTCGCAAACCCGAAACTGCCGTCGATCCAGGACTACTACGAGCCGTGGACCTACGACTACGAGACGCTCACCAACGCCCCGCTGCAGGAACACATCCCGGTGGCCCGCCCCAGGTCGCTGATAACCGGAAAGGCGATGAAGATCTCCTGGTCGGCGAACTGGGACGACGACCTCGGCGGCTCACCCGACCACGGCGACAAGGACGTCCTCCTCACGGGCATCGCCGACAAGGTGAGGTTCGAGTTCGAGCAGACGTTCATGTTCTACCTGCCGCGCATCTGCGAACACTGCCTCAACCCGTCGTGCGCCGCATCCTGCCCGTCCGGCGCGATCTACAAGCGGGAAGAGGACGGCATCGTGCTGGTCGACCAGGACCGCTGCCGCGGCTGGCGGATGTGCGTGTCCGGCTGCCCGTACAAGAAGGTGTACTTCAACCACCGTACCGGCAAGGCGGAGAAGTGCACTTTCTGCTTCCCCCGCATCGAGGTCGGCATCCCGACCGTCTGCTCGGAAACCTGCGTCGGACGGCTGCGCTACATCGGACTCATGCTGTACGACGCCGATCGCGTGCTCGAAGCCGCGTCCACTGTGGATGAGCATGACCTGTACGAGGCGCAACGCAGCGTGTTCCTCGACCCGGACGACCCGACCGTCGTCGCCGCGGCCGAGCGGGCCGGGATCCCTCGGGACTGGATCCAGGCCGCGCAACGCTCCCCGGTGTACGCGCTGATCAACACATTCAAGGTGGCGCTGCCGCTGCACCCGGAGTACCGCACCATGCCGATGGTCTGGTACATCCCACCGCTGTCGCCGGTCGTCGACGTCGTACGTGACACCGGCTACGACGCCGAAGACCGCGGCAACCTGTTCGCGGCCATCGACGCCCTGCGCATCCCGGTCGACTACCTCGCGCAACTGTTCACCGCCGGAGACCCGCAGCCGGTGGACGCCGTCCTGCGCCGGCTGGCCGCGATGCGCTGCTACATGCGCGATCTCAACCTGGGCCGCGACGCCGACGACTCCATCCCCGCCGCGGTCGGCCTGACCGGCGAGAAGATCTACGACATGTACCGGCTCCTGGCCCTGGCCAAGTACGACGAGCGGTATGTCATTCCACCCGCCCACGCCGAACAGGCCCACAGTCTCGAAGAACTCGCCACCGAATGCTCGCTCAACTACGAAGGTGGGCCTGGCATGGGCGGCTCCGGACCATTCGGGGAATCGTCGGGCGGCCCCACCCCGATCGCGGTGGAGAACTTCCACATGCTGCGCGACCGACAGACCACTGAGACCATCGTCGACCCCTCCGACAAACCCCGGCGGATCAACCTGCTCAACTGGGACGGCAAAGGCCACCCCGAAGGGCTGTTCCCACCTCGCCGCAAGACCTCCTCCGGCCGATCGGGCGGGGACCCGGTCGCCGGGGACGAGCCAAAGCGATGACCGGCACCGAACGCCGGAACGCGGCGGCATGGCAGGCACAGTCGCTGCTGCTCGGCTACCCCGACGACGACCTGGTCGGCCGGCTCGACCTGTTGCGTCGGTTGGCCATCACCCTCGCCGAACCGGTCGGCGTACCGCTGTCGCGCTTCCTGGGCCACCTCACGGACACTCCGCTACCCCAACTCTCAGCCGACTACGTGGCCACCTTCGACCACCGCAAACGCTGCTGCCTGTTCCTCACCTACTACGCACACGGCGATACCCGTAAACGCGGCATGGCCCTGCTGACGCTGAAGCAGACGTACGCCGCGGCCGGGCTACGCCTGACCGACGACGAACTGCCCGACCACCTCGCCGTCATGCTCGAATACGCCGCTACGAGCCCCCGCAATGGCATGGCCCTGCTCATCGAGCACCGCGCCGGTCTGGAGCTGCTCCGCCTGGCCGTACACGACATCGCGTCGCCCTGGGCCGATGTCCTGGATTCGGTGTCGGCGACCCTGCCACCCCTGCGTGGCGACCAACGCACCGCCGTCGCCCGGCTCGCCGCGCAAGGGCCGCCCGAGGAACAGGTCGGGCTGGCGCCGTTCGCCCCGCCGGAGTACATGCCCCTGCCCCGCGACGCACAGCCGCAGGGAGCACCACGATGGCACCATTGAACGTGATCCTGTGGGTCGCCGTGCCCTATATCGCCATCACCGTCTTCATCGTCGGGCACTACTGGCGCTATCGCTACGACAAGTTCGGCTGGACCACCCGCTCGTCCCAGCTCTACGAGAACCGCCTGCTGCGGCTGGGTAGCCCCATGTTCCACGTCGGCATCCTGCTCGTCGCGCTCGGCCACGTTGGCGGCCTGCTCATCCCCGAATCGTGGACCGACGCCGTCGGCGTCAGTGAATCGGCCTACCACGCTGTCGCCGTCACGCTCGGTACGGTCGCCGGGTTCTGCACGCTGGCCGGCGCCGCGATCCTCATCTACCGCCGCCGTACCGTCGGTCCCGTCTTCTCCGCCACCACCCGCAACGACAAGGCGATGTACGTGCTGCTCGTCGGGACCATCGTGCTCGGCGTCGGCACCACGGTGCTGGGCAACCTCACCGGCCACCCACACGACTACCGGCAAACGGTCTCGCCCTGGTTCCGGTCCATCTTCTATCTACAGCCCGATACGGGCCTGATCCTCCAAGCGCCGATCGGATTCCGGCTGCACGCCCTGTCGGCCTGGGCTCTGTTCGCCTTCTGGCCCTTCAGCCGCCTCGTCCACGTCTTCTCCGCACCACTGGGCTACCTGACCCGTCCCTACATCGTGTACCGCAGCCGCGACCCGCAACTCGGCGTCCGCCCCGCCCGCCGCGGCTGGGACAGCGTGCCATGAAGCCGGCCGGCCTTGGCGTCGCCGACCGCCAACACATCCGGGCACCGGACCACCGACGGCGATCCGGGTTCGCCCGTCCGGCGCCAGATCGCTAGGCCGGTGTCACGTGTGTCTGTGACAGGCCGACGACGTTGCCGTTGTCGTCAATATCGATCGAGTGTGCCGCCGGATGAGCGCCGAGTCCTGGCATCGTCGCCATGTCACCGCAGATGGGGTAGATGAACCCGGCGCCGGCCGCGGCCCGCACCTCGCGGACGGGCAGGGTCCAGCCGGTCGGAGCGCCGAGGAGATGGGCGTCTGAGGAGATCGACAGGTGCGTCTTGGCGATGCAGACCGGTAGCTGGCCGAAGCCGTTGCGCTCATACCGGTCGAGGTCGGCCGCCGCCGTCGGTGCGTATTCGACGCCGTCGGCTCCGTAGATCCGGCGGGCGACGATCTCGATCTTGTCGCGCAGTGGCATCTCGGCCGGATACAGGGGCGCGTAGGAGGACGGCTGTTCGCACGCCTCGGTGACCGCCTCGGCCAGGTCCGTCGCCCCTCGTCCGCCGTGGGCGAAATGGTGCGAGACGGCGGCTCGCACGCCCATCGACTGCGCGATCTCGGTAACGGCGCGCCACTCGGATTCGTGGTCGGTGGGGAACGCGTTCACCGCGACGACGGCGGGTACGCCGAACACCTGGATGTTCTCGATCTGCTTGCGCAGGTTGGCGGCGCCCTCCCACACCTCGTCGGGATGTTCGGTGAGTAGAGCTTCCGGCAGTGGGTGGCCGGCCACGAGGTGGTGGCGACCGGAGTGTGCCTTGAGCGCTCGCACGGTGGCGACGACCACGGCCGTGTCCGGCCGCAGACCCGACACCGGACACTTGATGTCGAAGAACCGCTCGGCGCCCATGTCGGCCCCGAAACCCGCCTCGGTGATGAGGAAGTCGCCCGTGTGGATCCCGATCAAGGTCGGCCAGGACCGAGGAGTTGCCGTGCGCGATATTGCCGAACGGTCCGGCGTGTACCAGTACCGGCGTGTTCTCCAGGGTCTGCAGGAGGTTGGGTTTGATGGCGTCGTTGAGGATCGCCAGCATCGCGCCCGATGCCTGCAGGTCGTCGGCCGTCACCGCCACTCCGGCGCGCGTGTAGCCGACCACGATTCGACGCAGCCGCGCGCGGAGGTCGTCGACGGACGTCGCGAGCGCGAGGATGGCCATCACCTCGGAGGCCGCCGTGATGTCGAAGCCGGTCTGGCGGGGCACGCCATCCTTGTCGGAACCCAGGCCGATGACCACGTTGCGCAGCGCCCGGTCGTTGACATCGAGTGCTCGTCGCCAGGTGATGTGGTGCGGGTCGATGTCGAGTGCGTTGCC
The DNA here is from genome assembly GCA_963803345.1 of uncultured Actinomycetota bacterium. Lineage (GTDB taxonomy): Bacteria > Actinomycetota > Actinomycetes > Mycobacteriales > Micromonosporaceae > CAWDLX01. The sequence continues at coordinate 610,909 of CAWDLX010000009.1, read as the reverse complement.
GTGGAACAGGTGCGCGTCAACCATGGCGCTGAGGAGGTTGTTCGCCGCGGTCACGGCGTGGAAGTCGCCGGTGAGGTGCAGGTTGAGCCGTTCCATCGGGACGACCTGGCTGTACCCGCCACCGGCGGCGCCGCCCTTGATACCGAACGTGGGTCCCATCGACGGCTGCCGGAGGGAGAGGGTGGCTGAGCGTCCGATGCGGACGAAAGCATCGGCGAGCCCGACCGCGGTGGTGGTCTTGCCCTCACCGAACGGGGTCGGCGTGATGGCTGAGACGAGGACGTACCTGGCTCGTGGCCGGTCGGCCAGCTCGTCCAGCGCGGCCAGTCTGATCTTCGCTACCGAGTCGCCGTAGGGCTCGAGCAGATGCGCTCCGATACCCATCGCGCCTGCGAGGTCGCCGAGCGGCTTGAGCCCGGCGTTTACCGCGATCTCGAGATCCGTGGGGAATGCCATGACCCCCTTCGTAGCCGCACCGGCCAGCTTCGAGGAGGGCCGAAGGGCACCCATTCACACCGCCGGTCGGCTCTTCCTCGCCGAGCGCCGCGGCGGCATGCTGTCGCGGGTGGCAATCGTTTCGGGCGGAGGACTTCCATGAGTGGCACGGCAAGCGTGACGGCGTATTCGCGGCAGGTGACGGTCCGGTACCGGAGAACGTGCGGGGTGCCGCGCTGCTGGCCCATCGCGAGTACAACCGGGACGCGGCGTTCACCGCTGCGGAACGGGACGCGCTCGGGCTGCGTGGACTGATGCCGTCCGGCGTGGCCAGCCTCGCTCAGCAGGTCGCCCTTGAGTTGGAACACCTGCACCGCAAGTCCGACGACCTCGAGAAGTACATCGGGCTCGCCGCACTGCAGGACCGCAACGAGACGCTCTTCTACCGGGTACTCACCGACAATCTGGAGGAGCTCGCCCCGATCGTGTACACGCCGACGGTCGGCGACGCCTGCCGGCAGTTCAGCCACGTCGTGCGCCGCACCCGAGGCCTCTGGATCACACCCGACGACATCGACCGGATCCCTGAGCTGCTCGCGAACGCCCAGCAGCCCGGCGTACGTCTGATCGTGGCCACCGATAACGAGCGCATTCTCGGCCTGGGCGACCAGGGGGCCGGCGGCATGGGCATCCCGATCGGAAAGCTCGCGCTCTACACGGCCGGCGCCGGCCTGCATCCGAGCCTGACCTTGCCCATCTCGCTGGACTGCGGCACCGACAACGAGGAGCTGTTGAACGATCCGCTCTACTTCGGCTACCGCCAAGCCACGACTGCGCGGGACCGGCCTACGACGCGTTCATCGAGGCGTTCGTCGACGCGGTCAGCACGTGCTACCCCGACGCGATGCTGCAATGGGAGGATTTCAAGCAGCACAACGCGATCCGCCTGCTGCAGCGCTACCGGCACCGGCTGCCCAGCTTCAACGACGACATCCAGGGCACCGCCGCGGTCGTGCTCGGCGGCGATCCTGGCCGCCCTTGCGCGAGCGTGGGGAGTCCTTGTCCCACCAGCGCTTCGTGCTTCCTCGGCGCGGGCGCCGCCGGGCTCGGCATCGCCGGGCTCATCGCCGCCGCCATGCGCCGGGAGGGCGCCGGGGTCGACGACATCCGGCACAGCATCGTCCTGCTCGACTCGCGCGGCCTGATCTTCGACGGACGTGACGAAGTCGACGACGATAAGCAGGCCTACGCACTCCCGCAGAGCGAGTTGGCCCGGCTACGGACTGGGCCCGGTGCGGGCCGGATCGCGCTACGACCTGGAGACCGTGGTGCGGCACATGGCGCCCGACCGTGCTGATCGGCACCACCGGTACGGCTGGCGCTTTCACGCCAGCGGCGATCCGGGCCATGGCCGAGCGGGTCCCGGCGCCGATCGTGCTGCCGCTGTCCAACCCGACCGACCAAATCGGAGGCGCGCCCGGCGGACGTGCTCGCCTGGAGCGGCGGCCGGGCGGTGGTGGCGACCGGCAGCCCGTTCGATCCGGTTCCCGTTGGCACCGGCACACGCGCCTGATCGGCCAGGCCAACAACGTCTTCATCTTCCCCGGGCTGGGACTCGGGGCGATCGTCGCCCGCGCCCGCGTGATCACCGACGCCATGTTCCTCGTCGCGGCAACGACCCTGGCCGGGATGACCTCCTCCGAGCGGCTGGCCCGTGGCGCCCTCTATCCGTGCCTGGCCGACCTTCGCCCGATCTCCCGCGCCATCGCCGTCGCCGTCGCGCGGGAAGCTCACGAGTCGGGCGTCGCGGCTTCCCCGGACGACGATATCGAGAGCGCTGTCGACGCTGCGATGTGGCTGCCCGACTATGCCCGGCTCGCACACTGAGCGATGCCGACGCCGACACTGCGTTTGAGACGTCACCGCCCGACCAGAAGGAGAACACGATGACCGGGTCAGATCGAACCTGGAGCGAACTCGGTGAGCGCCTGGAGGCGCTGGCGCTCAAGCTGAAGCTGCACATGGAACAGGCCGGCACGGGCGAGGTTCCGCAGGCGTTGAGCACGCTGCGTGCGGCGGTCGGCGAGGCGTTTGAGGCCGCTGGCAACGCCGTCCGCGACGATGCCGTCCGGGCCGATGTCCGGGAATGCGGCCGCCTGCTGTCAGACGCCGTCTCGACCACCTTCTCCAGGGTGAGCGGCGAGGTGAGAGAACTCAGGGATCGCCAGTCCTGACGCCCTTGGTGAACGTGATCGATCACGTCCACAATGGACGCCAGTTCATAGTCAACGAGATCAATGCTCTCGCGCGCGCCCCGGACTGGTCGAGCACAGCCGTTGTGATCTCGTGCGGCGACTCGTCCACCTCGACGCCGCTCGCCGGTGAGAAGGGACGCTGCGGCTACGGCCCCCGCTTGCCGCTGCTCGTGGTCTCGCCGTTCGCCAAGCACAATTTCGTCGACCACACGCTCACCGACCAGTCCTCGATCACCAGACTCATTGAGCACAATCGCGGTGATCTGGGTGCGGGCCGCGGCTCGCACCCAGTGCCTCGACCAGGCGTGCGATCCCGAACTCGTAGGCGATGTCGATGTCTCCGCCGAGGTTGAAGGCGCCGGCCAGCTCCATACTCACGAAGCCGTTGGCCCATGCCGTGATCATGCGCGCGGCCTCGAGCGCGTGGTCGGCCCCGGCCAGCTCGGTGGCGACGCGCAGAACCGGGGCACTCGCGCGGGCGAGCGAGTCCGGGTCGGGCCGGGCCGCCTCGGGTTGCCCCGCGAAGATCAGCCGATAGCCCGCCGGGTACTGGCGGGCGAAGTTCCGGAACGCCCGGGCCAGCTCGCCGAGGTCCTGGCGAGGATCCGATCCGCCAGCGACTTCGCGGAGCCGTTCACCCAGATCGTGGACGGTCGCGTTGGCGATGAGGCCGATGAGATCGTCACGACCGCGCACCCGCTTGTACAGCGAAGGAGCACGCACACCCACGCGATCGGCCACCGCCTGCATCGTGAGGCGGGCAGACCCTTGCGACTCCAGGATGTCACGTCCGGCCCGGATGATCTCTTCGAGCGAGGTCCGATCGGGCGTTGGCATCTGATCTCCTTTCCGATCGTCGTAGGGTCCCCGGGAGCGGCGCTTATAGCTATTGCCCATAGCCATGATGGCTATGTATCGTAGCCATCATGTTGACCATAGCAACCGTGGAGAGGGCAGGACAATGAGACTTGGTCCCCATCTGCACCGCATCGGCAATGACATCGTGGCCGCGTACCTGGTCGACACCGATGAAGGTGTGACCGTTGTCGATGCCGGGCTGGCCGGTCACTGGCGGGATCTGGTGGCCGAACTCGCCACCATGGGCCGATCGCTGGACGAGATCCGTGGTGTGATCCTGACCCACGGGGACACCGACCACATCGGCTTCGCCGAGCGTCTCCGGCGCGATCACGGCATACCGGTGTACGTGCACGAGGCGGACGCCGCCCGCGCTCGCGGTGAGGTCAAGTCCAAGGCGTCCTGGGGGCGTGTCAAGCTCGGTGCGACGGCCCGCTTCCTGTGGTACGCGACCCGCAAGGGTGGACTGCGTACGACCTACGTCACCCAGGTCGTGGCCGTACACGACGGGCAGGTGCTGGACCTGCCCGGCGCTCCTCGCATCATCGCGCTACCCGGCCACTCGCCCGGGAGTATCGCCGTCCACGTTCCCGTGGCCGACGCGATCTTCGTCGGTGACGGGCTGACGACCCGACACGTCCTGACCGGCCGCCGCGGCCCGCAGCCGGCACCCTTCACCGATGACCCGGACCAGGCGCTGGCCTCGCTCAGCCGGCTCGAGGGTATCCCGGCGACCTGGGTCCTTCCCGGCCACGGCACTGCGTGGGACGGCGGGGTCAACGAGGCGGTACGCGAGGTCCGGGCGGTGGCTGGACGGTAGCGGTGAGTCGCACGTGACGTAGGGCAGCGGTGCGTAGTGGTCACGTGGTGGCGCACATGGCGAGCACGGTTGTGCTCCAGGTCGCGGAGGTGCCGTCGAAGTCTTCGAACGCTTTGGCGCTCTCCAGCGAGTGCCCCTGCCAACTCGTAGCCGGCTTCAGTTCCGCGATCGTCACATCGGGTCCGCCACCGACGATGTTCAGGCCGCCACTGAGCTGCGTCTCGTTCGATGCGCACGACAGGTCGGTACCCTGGGCCGTGTTGGAGTTGGGACTGGTGGCCGTCGTGATGAGGTGCAGACCGCTCGGCGCGTAGGCGCAGATCGCGTAGGCGGTAACGCTCCATGTGCTGTTCGTACCGTTGTCGTCCTCGTACGCCTCGACAAAGACATGGTCGATGGCCGGTACCACCTTGGCCAGACCAACCTGGCCATCGGCGCCGTTGATGGAGAAACCACTACCGACAAGGGACCGGCCGCTGCCACAGCTCGCACTCGCGCTCTTCGGTGAGGTCGAATCGTTGGCCGAGGTGGCCGGTACGCGCAGGTATCCGTCGAGGTCGGCGCAGACCACCCGCACCGACAGGCTCCAGCTACTGCCGTAGCCGTCCTCGTCGACGTGTGCGTAGCCGTACGCGAAGCCGTCGCCCACAATCAGATCACTGATACGAACCTGAGCACCGCCGCCCCATACTCCGGCCCCGACCACCTTGGTGTTGGACGGACAGCCTGCGCTGGCACCCTGGTAGGCAACGACGTTCCACGGATTGGTCACTGTCTCGACGTGGTAGTTCGGGATGACCGCCGACGCTGGACTGGCCATCAACGTCGTCGCCGCCGCGGTCGCGAGCGCCAGTACCGCGACCCCGGCCAGTCGCCGCGGCCAGTTGCGAGTGCTCATCGTTACCTCCCAGATAGTTGAACGTGGCTGTGCTCATTGAGCACGGCGGCGACCGGACGGTCTGCGTACTACGCCACGCAGGCAGGCAGGAAACACCGATTCTGTCGGGCGGTGCTGGCAGGCTCGCCGCACTAGGCTGCCGGTGGAGGTTGCCTTGCTCGATGTGGCGATCTGGCCGGTCGTGGTGTCGTGAGGGACTGGGGCGTGGTGGTGGGGTCTGCCCGTGGAAACGGCGCTGCGGCGCTCTCGGTCGATCATCTGTCCAAGCGATTTGGCGATCGCGTTGCCTTCGACCAGGTGTCGTTCGAGGTCGGACAGGGTGAGGTGTTCGGGTTTCTCGGACCTAACGGCGCCGGGAAGACGACGACGGTGCGTACGCTCGGCACGCTCATCGCACCGACCTCGGGGACCGCGACGGTGGCCGGAATCCCGCTCACCCCGGACAACGGGCCGGAGATCCGCCGACGGATATCGATCATGCCGGAGTCGCCGGGACTCTACGGTCGCCTCAGCGTGTCCGAGAATCTCGAATGCTTCGCCGACCTCTATGAGGTGCCAGACTCGAAGGGCCGCATCGACGGGGCGTTGCGCGCGGTCAACCTGGCCAACCGGGCCAACGATGCCTGCGGATCCTTGTCCAAGGGACTGCGCCAGCGGGTCGCTCTGGCCAGGGCGCTGCTCAGCGAGCCCGAGGTGTTGTTCCTCGACGAGCCGACCGCCGGCCTCGATCCGGTCGCCGCGCGCGACGTTCACGAGCTGATCGACGGGATGCGGCAACGGGGCGTAACCATCTTCCTTACCACCCACCGACTCGAAGAGGCCGAACGGCTCTGCGACCGCGTCGCTATCCTGAACACGACCTTGCGCATGATCGGTCGTCCAGACGAGTTACGCGACCAACTGTTCGCCAAGACGCTCAGGGTCAGGACTCTGGCTCCGCTCACCGATCCGGACAGCGTGTTCGGCGGCCTCCCCGCCGTCGACGGCTGGCACGAGTACGGCCCCGGTGAATACGCGATCACGGTGTCCCAACCGACGCTCGCCGCGCCCGCGCTCACCCGCGCCCTCGTCGAGGCCGGTGGCGACGTGCTGTCCATCTGCGAATCGCGCCACACGCTCGAAGACGTCTATCTGCAGCTGGTTGACGAGGATGAGGAAGCGAACCGACGGTGACGATGAGCACGAGGCGCATCCGGGCGATCTACCGGAAGGAACTGCGGGACTACCGGCGCCACCGCCAGATCGTGGCGACGATGGCGGTGCTGCCCCTGCTCTTCAGCGTCCAACCGTTCATCCAGATCTTCGTGCTTCCGGCGGCGGCGTCTGAGGCGCTGCGGCACGCGCAGCCACTGGTCTACATGTTGGGCATCCCCGCCATCGTCCCGGCGACGGTCGCGGCGTATGCGGTGGCCGGGGAGCGGGCGCAGGGCACGCTCGAGCCGGCGCTCACGACTCCGATCCGCGGCGAGGAGTTCCTCATCGGCAAGGCACTGGCAGCGTTCCTACCGACGCTCGCCGTCTCGTACGGTGTCTTCGGCGTCTTCGCCGTCGCCATCGAGTTGTTCGCGCAGCCGCCGGTGGCCGCGGCCCTCCTCCTCGGCCCGGGGCTCCTCGCTCAGCTGGTGTTCACGCCGCTGGTGGCCGCCTTCTCGATCTGGGTCAGTATCGCCATCTCAGCCCGGTCGAGCGACCCTCGCGTCGCGGCGCAGCTCAGCGTGCTCGCGAGCCTGCCCTCCATCATCGTGACCACGACCATCGCGTTCGGCGGATTCCACGTGACGCTGGCCGAAGCCCTCGGCCTCGCGGCCGCCCTGTTGCTCGTCGACCTGCTCGGCTGGCGGGTCGTGTCGACAGCATTCGATCGCGAACGACTCGTCACGGGAACGAGGTCATGAGCCCTGGCCACCACGGCTGACGCCACGCCGGTACGGGAACCGTCCGGCCTATCCTGTCCGGGTGCCGTCGACATACTCGGAAGATGACGCCGCGGCGACGCCGCCGACCGGCGCGGATGGGGCCGCTCTGACCACCAGGCCCGGACCAGCGCCGATGGAGATGGACTCCTGGGACCACGACCTGGCCGGCGACAGCGAGCGGTATCGAGGCCGGCGGCGGGCCATCCTTCCCCATCCGCGCAACCGCCGGCTCGTGGTCACGCTGGGCCTGTTGACAGTGGTCGGCTTGACGGCTCTTGTCACGATTCCGAGCCTGATCGACAGCCCGGCCGATACCCCGGGGTTCGCACCGCCGTCCCGTGGCGGTCAATCCGGGCCGGACCGGGCGGCGGTGTCACCATCGCCGCCGTCCTCGACCAGCGGGCCGACCCCGACGGCGACGCACCGTGCGTCAGTCGCGCCCAGTCCTTTCAAGGAGGTCACCATCGAGGCGGAGGCGGGACCGTCGGAGGTCATTCTCGGCGGATCGGCCCATGTCGTGTCGTACAAGAACGCCTCCGGCGGCCAGATAGTGAGCCGGCTCGGCAACTGGGGGGACTCGCCGGGGCCTGGCACGCTCCAGATTTCCGGGGTGAAGATTCCTCGTGCGGGCACGTACCGGATCGCCATCTACTACGTGAATGCCGACTCACCTGGCTCGCATCAGGCCATCGTGAGCTGGTCGGGAGGGACGCCGACGACGGTCACGTTCACCGGGGGACGCAACTGCTGCGGCGTCCGTACCGTCGAAGCTGCCTTCACGACTGGCACGCAGTCCATCACGATGTCCAACCCCGACGGTACCGGGCCATCCATCGACAAGATCGTCATCACCGCTGCGTAGTGGCCCTGACCGTCCTGAGCAGGTCCCGGAACTTGTCCGGTTCTTCCAGGTGGGGTGTGTGGGCCGACTTGTCGAACCACACCAACCGTTTGCTCGGCGCCGCCAGCGAGTCATGGAACCGCTGTGCCGCCTCGCCCGGGGTTCGCGTTGGTCGTCCCCCGTGCCGGCGCGGGGGAAGTGGTGACTCACTCATGGGAATCCCTTCGAAGGGCGGCGAGCGCGGCGCTCTCGATCACGCGGTCGTGCTTGGACTCGGCCATCAGGTCCAGCGCGCCCGGCGCGGCCAGGGTGGCCAGCAGGATGGGCCGCAGTACGCAGCCAAGGAAGATGGCGGCCAGGAGGTTGGGCTGACCGGTCCGCAACTCCCGCTTGCGCTGGCCGGCGGCGATCACGCGCTCCAGAATCTCGATCGGGTATCTCGTGCGCGTGGGGAGGTTCGGCAGGAACGTGGGCGTGCGCAGCAGGGCGAAGGTAAACGCCGCCGGTTCGGTCCGGTAGTAGGCGAGCGTGGTCCGGACAGCCCGGCGCAGCCGCTCCTCGGTCGTACCCAGCGAGGTGGCCTCCTCGAGCCGCGTCGCGTAAGCGCCGAAGTGGTAGGCGTACAACTGCTGGGCCAGCGCCTCCATCGACGGGTAGTGCCGGTACAGCGCGGCTTCGGACACGCTCGCCCGCTCGGCGACGTGGCGGACCCTCGTCGCGTCGTAACCCAGGTCGGCGAAGCACTCCAGGGCCGCCTGGAGGATCTTGTCTTTCTGGCTAGGCCTCGGCATGCAGCTCACCGCCCGCTGCGAAGGACAGCTCGGGGCCGAATGCCCGGGCCACCGTGGTCGCGCCGAGCGGTGCGGTCCGCAACGTGGCCTCGACAGCGAGAATCGCCGCTCGGGCCGTATAGGCATAACCTTCGCCGGTGTGTAGCCACGCCTGCGCGGACCGGCCGTCGGCGGCGGTCGCCCGGGCCCAGACATAACTGCCCACTGTGGACGCTCCTCGCGCCGCCGACCCGGACGGCGCGGCCCGTTGGGGCAGCTTCCCGACCGCCCAGGCCACGGCCGGCAGCGCTGGCATCGCGAGCCTGGCCGCCACCGGTGGCATCGGCACGGGAAAGGACACGGTGATGTTCGGGATTCCGGTGGTGTGTCCACTCACGACCAGGTCGCCAGTGGGCACCGGCACGAGGGTGCGCTTGCCGATCGGCGTGCGCATCTGACGCGATCCGGCGCCGAGGCGCTGGCGCACCAGTAGACCGTCGCGTCGGATCCGTCCGCCACCGGCCAGCGCCTGCATGGTGCTCGCCTTCGCCCCGGCACTGGAGCCGTCGCTGCCGAGCAGGATGGCCAGGTCGAGCCGGTCCGCTCCCGGCACCTGGTCGGCCACGTACCTCGCCAGTCCGTCGCTGGCCACCGTCCCGAAACCGACCGCCGGCAGCACCGTCATGCCCTTCGCCCGCGCCTCGTCGTCGGTGGCCAGAGCGGCTAGCGCCACGGGGATCTCGTTGGCGATGTCAAGGTAGTGCACACCGGCGTCCAGGCATGCCCGCAGCACCGGGGGCGCGGTGGCGCCGAACGGGCCGGCGGCCAGCAGGACGAGGCGGGCATCGCCGATCAGCCGCGCCAGCTCGGTCGCCGGCCCCGCTGCCCAGGCCAGGTCGAGGCGTTCGGCCAGGCGACGTAGCCGGTCCGGATCACGACCGGCCAGTACGGGACGGTGCCCGCGGGCGACCGCCTCCTCGGCGATGAGCGTGCCGGTACGGCCGGTCGCTCCGTATAGCAGCCATGGTATGTTAGTGAACATTCGCTAACCATAGCTGGCGGTCGACCTGCTGGCAAGGGCCGAGATGTTCGGCGGAGAGCTGTGAATCGGTGCCGCTTCTACGCCTTCGCGGGCGCGATGTTCTGGTTCAGGTGGAAGACGTTGCCGGGATCGTAACGGGCCTTCACCTCAGCCAGGCGCGGGTAGGTCGGCCCGAAGTTGTCCTGAACCTTGTCCTGGTCATCCGAGGACGCGAAGTTGACGTACCCGCCGGTACTGGAGTGCGGCGCCAGTGCGGCGTAGTAGTCGCGAACCCAGGCGATGTTGGCCTTGTTATCGGCCGGATCCGGCCACATCCCCGCGATCACGCAGGCGTAGTTGTCGTCACGATGGCCGAAGGCTGTCGCGTCCGCGGGCACATCGTGAGCGGCGCCGTTGATCGGGTACAGATGAACCGCGGAGTTGACCGCCGGGACCTTCGGCCCGTGCTCGAGGTGGGCGGCGATCGCCTCTGGCGTAAGCTCGCGCGCGTAGACGGCCTTCCAGTAATGCTGCAGCCCGCGGGGCAGGAGCGGGTCAAAGGCCGAGTTGAGGGCGGCGTACGGCATCGGTCCGACCATCTCCGCGACCGGCTGAGCGACGTCGCGGAACTGCTGGAGCACCTGGGCGCCGGTGTCGTGGTCGCCGGTCCAGCAGGAGATGATGACGAACATCGGCTGGCCCACCCGGTCCTCCGGAATGAACGGCAGCGGTGGCGCCTGGTGCCAGGCCGGGAAGCCGCCGTACTCACGGGGTGCGTCAGCGATGAAGTCGCCGAAGTGACGCAGGAGCGCCGCGGCGTCGCTGACCTCGAAGAACATCATGCCCGCGAGGACGTCGCCGACCGGATGGAGCTGGAACTGGAAGGAGGTGACGGCGCCGAAGTTGCCGCCGCCGCCGCGCAGAGCCCAGTACAGGTCGGGGTGGTCGTCCGCGCTGGCGGTGACCAGGCTGCCGTCGGCCAACACGACCTCGGCGGAGAGCAGGTTGTCGCAGGACAATCCGTGCTTGCGGGTCAGGTAGCCGATGCCGCCGCCGAGGGTGAGACCACCGACGCCGGTGGACGATACGATGCCACCTGTTGTGGCCAGGCCGTGCGCGGTCGTGGCGTCGTTGAGCATCGCCCAGGTGGCACCGCCGCCCGCCCGAGCCGTCCGCGCACGCGGGTCAACGTCCACTGTGTTCATTCGCGCCAGGTCCGCCACGATGGCACCATCGGCGGTGCCGAAGCCGGGGACGCTGTGCCCGCCTCCGCGTACCGCGAGGTGCAGTCCGTTGTCCCGGGCGTGGTTGACCGCGGCCTGGACGTCGCCGACGTTGGCGCACTCGACCACGGCCGCCGGCCGCTTGTCGACCATGAAGTTGTACACGCGTCGGGCCTCTTCGTACTCCTCGTCGTCGGGCGCGACGATGAGCCCGGTCACGTGTTCGCGCAACGATTCCGTCAGAGTCATGACGTCCCCCGGTCGACTGTGAGCGTCTGCGTCTTTCCTCAACGTGGCAAGTCTGACGGCCGCCCGAACGATCGGCGACCGGTTGGCCTGATTTGCTGCTCCGACGATCGGTGGGCAGTGATCCCGTGGGTAAACTCTTGTCACGCCCTTCACCCGGTTCGTGCTTCTCCGTCGGAGGCCATCCCCGAGGTGACCACCGGTCGCGAGGCGCCGGGCCGTTCCTGTTCAGCGCGACCGTCGAACTGTTCGAGCAGGTCGTCGATCCGGCGTGAAGCACTCTTGCCACACGTCGTCTGCTCGGCGACCGGACCCGAATGGTCCGACCGTTGCCGCCGACGCACCAGCGGGTCGCACGATCGGCCAGCTGTCAGCCGTGGGCATGCCGTCGCGGGCCGCCACCTGCGGTCCCGGCTTTCCGGACGCAGAACGTCCGGAACGAGACCTAGCGTGATCCCCATGACCGACGACACCGTTCTGGACACCACGATCTCCGAGCCGTCGATGACCGCCGACGAGGTTCAGATGCTGCTGTTCGCGCTCGACCGTTCCCGTGCGCAGTTCGCCTGGAAATGCGGCGGCCTGGACGCGGCCGGCCTGAACCAGTCCCATCCGCCCTCGACGCTGACCATCGGTGGCCTACTCAAACACATGGCGCTCGTGGAGGAGCGGTACACCATCGACTTCACCGGCGAGCCGCCGGGACCCCCGCTGGACGTGCCGGCCGCCGCGACCGACGCCGACTGGGCGTGGCACACCGCGGCCGGCGACTCACCCGGGTACCTTTACCGCCTGTGGCGCCACGCGGTCGAACATTCGCGTGTCGCGATGGCGAAGGCGCTCGGCGATGGTGGACTCGACCAGCCGGCGAAGTTCACGACCTCGGACAGCGGCGCGTCGCCCAACCTGCGGCGCATCGTGGTGGACCTGCACGACGAGTACGCCAGACACGTCGGGCACGCCGACCTGCTGCGCGAAGCCGTCGACGGCCTCGTCGGGGAAGACCCCCCGCAGTAACCCGCGACCACCGTGACGGCGCACGAAAGGAACCGACCTCCGATGACCAGGTACGTGATCGATGCCGATGTGGCTATCCAGCTGGCTCACGACGAGACCGTGATCGCCGACGAACACGACATCGTCGCTCCGACGCTTCTGCGCTCACAAGTGTTGTCGTCGCTGCACCACGCAGTTCATCGCGGTGAGATGAGGCGGAAGGATGCGCAGCGGCGGCTCGACTACGTACGTGGACTGCGGATGCGACTGCTCGGAGACCGTGTCCTGCAGAATGTGGCCTGGAAGGTCGCCGACCAGCTCGGCTGGCCCGACACCTACGCCGCCGAGTACATCGCGCTGACCCAACTCCAGGCCGACGCGTTCATCACGCTCGATGGAAGACTCGCCGATGCCGTCAAGGATCTGGTCACGGTCGCACCGATTGAGGCACTGTCCTGATCGAGAGACCGGCGATCTGGCGTGAATGCGCGGTTGCAGATCCGGTACGGGCTGATGGGGGAACGTCGGTGTCCTGCTCGCGATGGTTGCGCAGGTTGTCTGTCGTGATTGGACAGTTGGCACCGATCGACTCTCTTGGGTAAGGGGCATCCGCCCGAGCGCCTGCAACACAGGTCAACGACCAGCCCGCACCGCGCGGTCCGGACTGTTCGCTGCGCGCCTCGGCTTGACTGATCGGCGGCGGTGGATGGTAGGCTCCGTGAGAGCGCTCTCTAGCATGACCTCCCATCAGGAGTAGCCCATGTCCAGGTCGCGGACCCCGGACGGCGGCGCCAGCCGCCACCCGGGGACCGTACGTCGGCCAATCCTCGCCGAGGCGCACACCCCGCCGGTGGCATTCGGCAGCTGAGTGCTCATCTTCGTGGAGGCGGACCGGTTCCGCGCTGTCACGCCGCCGTGCTCAACGTCCGTGGCACGCCGCCGCGCACGCCGGTCGGCGACGCCTGGGCCCTTGAACGTCGACCTCTGCCGACGTATCGGGGCGCGCTCATGGGCCGCCTCACGTACCTTCGACCAGAACGGAACTGACTGATGAAGCCCTATGGACTAGCTCGCCGCCGCCCGCTCGAGCCCGCCCGCCGATGGCGGGACCGCGTCTGGGTCCGATACATCACCGCTGCGTGCACGGCCGTGCTGGTCGGCGCCACGCTCTCCGGGGGCGTCGCCCAATCGAGCGTCAGCGCCCTCGGCAACTACATGGACTCGCGCAACCCCATCGGCGACCGGGTCGAGGACCTCCTCCGCCGAATGACCCTTCCGGAAAAGATCGGCCAGATGGACCAGATCCTGGTGGGCAGCATGCGCGACGCAATGTCGCACGCCGACGGCGTCTGCACGAACGCCGGCGGCAACAACGACCCGCTGCAGCAGACCTGCATCAACAACGTGGTCGTCAAGAACTTCACCGGCTCGATCCTGGTCGGCGGGACGGACAACCCGCCGGGCAACACCGGGACCGAGTGGGCCAACTTCTACAACCAGATCCAGCACGAGGCCGTCACGAACTCCCGACTGCACATCCCGGTGATCTTCGGGGTCGACGCCGTGCACGGCTTCGGCCATCCGTACCAGGCACCGCTGTTCCCACAGTCCATCGGGATGGGCGCCACCTGGGACCCGGCACTCGCGCAGACCGGCGGTCGGGTGACCGCACAGGCGCTGGCCGCGACTGGCTGGAACTGGGACTTCGCACCCGTGCAGGACCTGTACCGGGACAACCGTTGGGGGCGCGCCTACGAGACCTGGGCCGAGGAGCCGGTCCTGTCGGCCGCGCTCGGCGGCGCCAACGTCACCGGTCTCCAACAGGGCGGCGCCGCGGCGACCGTGAAGCACTTCGCCGGCTACTCCGAGTCGCTCAATGGACACGACCGGGTGGAGGCCCAACTGCCGGTGCGCTACCTGCAGGATATGTTCCTCCCGTCGTACCAGGGGGCCATCGACGCGGGCGCCAAGACAGTCATGGTCGACTCCGGCTCGATCAACAACATTCCGGCGACCGCGTCGCACTTCCTGCTCACCACCGAGCTGCGCGACCGGCTCGGCTTCAAGGGTGTCGTGATCAGCGACTACGGCGATGTCAACGCGCTCAACACCGCCTATCACATCGCGGCGGACTTCCCCGATGCCATCGCCAAGGCGGTCAATGCCGGCGTGGACATGTCCATGACTCCATCTGACTACGTCGGCTGGAATGCCGGACTGCTCCAGGATGTCCAGCAGCACAAGGTGTCCACCAAACGCATCGACGAGGCCGTGCGGCGGATCCTCACGCTCAAATTCCAGCTGGGGCTCTTCGACCACCCCTACGTCGACGCCAGCAAGGCTGATGCGGCCGTCGCCGCCGGCCGCGACGCCACCCTCACGGCGGCGCAGGAGTCGATGACCCTGCTGCGCAACCAGAACAACGCGCTCCCCCTCGCCACCAGCGCCAGGGTCACCGTCACCGGTCCGAGCGCCGACTCGATGACAAACCAGCTCGGCGGCTGGAGCGTCAGCTGGCAGGGCGTCTTCGGCTCCGGCCACGTGTGTTGCGTCGGCCCGCCCGACCAGATTCCGCCCGGCACCACCGTTCTCAACGGCATCAAGGCAAACGATGCCAACGTGACCTACGCGCCGGACCAGGCGTCCGCCGTCGCCGCCGCCGACTCGACCGACGCGTATGTCGTCGCGGTGGGCGAGAAGGCTTACGCCGAAGGTCTCGGCGACAACCCGGCGCCGGCCCTACCGGGCGACCAGAAAGGCCTGATCGCCGCGCTGGAGAAGACCGGAAAGCCGGTCATCCTCGTCGTGATCGCCGGGCGCCCGCTGGCGCTGGGGCCTGGCGTCAACGCCAACGCAATCATCATGGCGTACCAGGGCAGCACGGAGGCCGGACAGGCTGCGTCGGACGTCATCTTCGGCAAGATCAATCCGAGCGGGCGACTGGCGGTCAGCTGGCCCTCCGAGGCCGACGCGCCGGGCGGTGACTTCTGCGGCAACTGCCCGTCGATGCCGGGCGATCAGCCCAAGTTCTTCGACCAGCTGCCGGACACCGGTTCGGGCCAGGGGCACCAGTACGATCCGCTCTATCCGTTCGGTTTCGGACTGAGCTACACCACCTACCAGACCAGCGACCTGTCGGTCACGCCCATCGTCAAGCGCAACGGTTCGGCGACGGCGACCGTGACCGTCAAGAACACGGGCGCACGC
The DNA here is from genome assembly GCA_963803345.1 of uncultured Actinomycetota bacterium. Lineage (GTDB taxonomy): Bacteria > Actinomycetota > Actinomycetes > Mycobacteriales > Micromonosporaceae > CAWDLX01. The sequence goes on along the minus strand of CAWDLX010000009.1, from coordinate 595,423 downwards.
GCCGGCACGCAGGTCGTTCCGGTCTACGTGCATCAGCCGGTCAGTGATGTCGTCGTGCCCAACCAACGGCTCGTCGCGTTCACCAGGGTCACCCTGAATCCCGGGGAGGCGAAGACGATCCAGCTGACTTTCCCGACGTCGACCCTGGCGGTCACACCCGCAGATCTGGACAGCACCAGCGCGCCGCAGGTCGAGACGGGCAACTACCAGGTACAGGTGGACGCACTGTCCGCGAACTTCACCATCAGGTAACCGATCGTGGCGGGCGTTCCCGGGTTGTTGCCGGGCGCCCGCCACGTCCTGGTCAGGTGAGGGTCCGCTTCACTGGCGGCCGCTCCTGTCCCGCAGCCAGCGCTCGAACTCGACGGCGACGATGCGCTCGTCGTGCACGCCGGCCGCGTCGTCGGACGCCAGCCAGACGATGGGCGGGCCCATCACCGCGGGCTCCAGGAACGCATGGCCCTCGGGCACGGCGTCGAGAGGCAGCATCCCCGTGACGGTCGCGCCCCCGGGCAGCAGCAGGTTGACGGTGACACCCGTATCCCGCAGGTCGGCGGCCATGATCCGGGACAGCGCCTCGCTGCCGGCACGCGACGGCCCGTAGGGGACGAACCCGGCTCGGTGCATGGTCGAATGGCTGACCGAGATGTTGACGATGCGGCCGCCGCCGGCGGCCAACATCCGCGGCGTGACCTCGCGCGCCACCAGGAAGTAGCCGGTCAGATTGGTCTCGACCACCGCACGGAAGCCGTCGACCGGCACCTCCCAGAAGCCCTGCGGGTGCGTCATGAATTGCGGGTTGACCGTGCGCATGCCGATCCCGGCGTTGTTCACCAGCATGTCGATGCCGCCGAGCCGTGACCACGCCTGGTCGACCGCCCTGGCCACCGACGACTCGTCTCGTACGTCCAGCTCGATGCCGATCGCCCCGGGCAGGCCGGCGGCGACCGAGACTGGCACGCTGTCCGGACCGGCCGGTCAGCGCGACCGTCGCCCCCGCCGGGCCAGGGCGGAGGCCATGGCCAGTCCCAGCCCGCTCGTCCCGCCGGTCACCAGCACCTTCATCGGGATCACCCTCTTCCCGTCTGCGCGCGAGGCCCGACCGTCCGGTATGGACTGTCGCGTCTGGACGGTCAAGCGGTCACGATACATTCACACGTTGCGACCGCATGCGGGCGTCGTCGAGGCGAGGAGAGGCACTGGCCCAACATGCTGATCCGTGCGCGTCAGTCTACCGGTGTTGGAGCCAGACGCCGGGTTCGACATACGTTCCCCGATCGGCGTCGCGGTCGATGCGGAGAGTGGCCAGGCCGTCGGGGATCACGTACTCGCCTGAGGTCGGGAAGGCCATGCCGCTCCAGTCCTCCCATTCGGCTACGGTGCCGGTCATGGTCTGGGACCGGGGCGCGGTGCCGATGATGCGGGCGCCCAGGCGCCAGTGGGTGCGGACCCAGGGATCCAGCGGGCGCCGTCGGCGCGGGTCCATCCCGCGAACTCCTCGATGGGTGTCAACGGGCAAACGGGCCTTGAGCGTGGGCCGAACGGGTGCGATGGCGCGTGCCCAGCCTCGTTGCTCGGCCAGGCCGCGCATAGCGGTGAGCATCTCGCCGGCGGCGCCTCGGCCACGTAGATCGGGATGTACCTGTGCGGCGGCGATGACCAGCGTGTCGGGCTCGGTTCCGCAGCGGTGGCCGTCGACAGCGCAGGCCAGTGAGTCGGTGTACCCGGTGGGCAGGTCGGCAGGCTCGCCGTTCCAGCCCAGTGGCACCGACCACCCCGCGGCCACGATCATGTCGTCGGCGTCCAGTAGCACCAGTTCCACGAACAGCCCCATAGGACATTCCTAGCCGATCCGCCGAACCACAAAAGCCGCGCCGTTTCGGCGGGCCGACCTGGTCGAAGTCTCGAGGAGACCGACAGCCGCGCACGACGATACCGACTGGCGCCGCAGGATGTTGTCAGATACCCAGGCTCCGGCCGCCGTCGACGACTATGCGTTGACCGGTAACAAAACCGGCTCCCTCCGAGACGAGGAAGCTCACCACGTGCGCGATGTCGACCGGAGTTCCCATGCGTCCGAGGGGTACTGAGGCGAGGTAGGCGGATCTAACGTTGACGGATACATCCGCGTGCCGCTCGACGGGTATGAAGCCGGGAGCCACCGTATTGACGGTAATGCCGAACGGGGCAAGTTCGCGGGCCCAGCTGCGAGTGAGGCCGATCTGCGCGCTCTTCGCAGTTGCGTAGGCCGACCTTCCAGGAGGCGGCCGATCGACGACCTCGGAGTCGATGTTGACGACGCGGCCGAACCGCCTGGCTTGCATCTGAGGCAGTACTGCTCGGCCGAGCAGGACCGGACTCTTGACGAAGAAGTTCAGCTGAGCGAGGTGGTCGGCCCACGGCACATCCGTCACCCTGGCCTCGGGCTGAGGGCCTGTGGCGTTGAGTACGAGGATGTCGATGTGGCCGAGTCGGTCGGCGATCGCGGCGACCAGCCCGGTCACCTGCTGCTCATCGGTGACGTCGGCGCAGAACGCTTCGGCGATCCCGCCATTTTCACGGATCGCTTGGACAACCTCCCGTGCGTGGGCATCTGCGGCGAGGGCATTGACCGCGACAACGACGCCGTCCTGTGCCAGCCGTCGCGCGTGGCGGCGCCAAGCCCCCGCGAGCTGCCGGTTACGAGAGCAACATGCCTGGCGGTCCTCGGACATGGCAGCGATCATCTCACCGCTGGCAATGGAACAGCGAGGAAGGTCGAGCGACCTGAGGGTCGCTCTGGCGTTGGGGTTGCGGGATCGACACCGCCGCAAGGTCGGAGTCCAGGCAGCAGAGCGATGCCGATCTCTCGCCGGAGACAGGGAACGCCACGTAGGTACCGCGGCCCGCCGCCGGTCGGACGGCCATATGCTTTCGCCGCGAGGTGCCCGTCGGGGAGAAGCCGGATGTTGAGCGTCGTGAGGATGAACGCCTCGTGATGTCACCAGCCATGCCGGCATTGTGCCAACCGAGTCCGTACGTGCGTGGGTTGCGGCCTACAAGGCCGGTGCACTGCGACCCTTTGTGCCGGTTCGTGCATCGTCCGGCGCCGAGCACGACGACACGCCGGTCGCAGGGTCTTGTGCACTGCTGTAGGTGGCCGGCGGGGGGTGCCCGACGACCGGGCGACCTGCCTCCGCCCGGGGTGCCCGGCGGCGTTAGCGCGCTCGACGGGCGTGCCCATAGAATGCAGGCCACTGGGCGCCCGTCCGGTACGGTCCGTGGGCGCGGGGAGGGCGGGTACACATGTCAGCGGAGCCGGATCCAGCCGTCGAGCGCTCCACGCACGGGCTCTCGGTCGGAATCGACACGAGCGTCGCGCATCCAGCGCGGGTCTACGATTACTGGCTCGGCGGCAAGGACAATTTCGCCGCCGATCGCGAGGCGGCCGAACGGGTGCTCGCGGCGACGCCGGGTCTGCGCGAGCGGGTACGCGCCAATCGGGACTTCTTGGCCCGGGTCGTGCGGTATCTGGTCGGGCCGGCCGGGATTCGTCAGTTTCTGGATCTCGGTACCGGGATCCCGTCAGCCAACAACACGCATGAGGTCGCACAGTCAGTCAACCCGTCGGCGCGCGTGGTCTACGTCGACAACGATCCGATCGTGCTGGCTCACGCGAGGGCACTGCTCACCGGTACCAGCCGGGGCTCGACCGACTACATCCAGGCCGACCTGCGCCATCCCGAGCCCATCCTGCAGGAGGCGCGGCGGACGCTCGACTTCGACCAGCCCATTGCGGTCATGTTGCTCGGTGTGCTGCACCTCGTCCAGGACGACGAGGATCCCTGGGGCATCGTCGAACGCTTGATGGCGGCCGTGCCGGTCGGCAGCTACCTCGCGATCTCCCATCCGGCGTTGGAGATCCATCCCGGGCAGGAGGAGGCCCAGCGGCGGTACAACGAGCGCGTATCGACGCCGCAGACTCTTCGCACCCGCGCCGACGTGGCACGGTTCTTCGCCAACCTTGAACTCGTGGAGCCCGGTCTGGTTCAGGTCCATCAGTGGCGACCGGATCAGGACGATGCCGACCAGGATGACGCACCCACCGCCCACGGTGGGCTCGCCCGCAAGGTGGCGCCGGCCTGATCGTCCATAGTGGACCGGCTGGTCAGCCCCAGCCGCGCCAGGCGTCCGTTACCACCGCGTCGACCGACTCCGCGGCAGCGCCGGGCCCTGCCGTGCGGAGCTGGTCCAAGGATGCACCGGCCGATGGTGTCAGCGTCGTCCGGACCAGACCGACGTTGTGCGGCTCAGCGTCCGGTCGTACGGGGGCAGGTCGAGCACTCGCTGGTGGAAGTCATCCCGGCGCTGGTCGGGAAGCGCGTGGACGAATGCGCGGTAGCCGTGCGACATCGCCCAGCGCCACAGCGTCTGGTTGTCCGGTACGTGGACGGCGACCGCGGCTCGTTGCTCGCGTATGTGCGTAAAGCCGGCGGCTGTCAGCAGGTCCGGCGCTGCCAGCGGCCGGCCGAAGTCGGAGCCGGGCCGGCGGAACCGTCCGAACTCAGCGAACAGATCGTCCAGGTGCGCGGAGAGCTCGCTGGCCGGTAGGCCGCCGCTGGGCAGAGCGAACGTGCCGCCGGCGGCGAGGACGCGGTATGCCTCGGCGGCGGCGCGGCCCGGGTCGGCGAGGAGGTGGAGGACGAACGCGGCCGCGACCAGGTCGAAGCAACTGGCGGCGAAGGCGAGTGACTGGGCGTCCATCACGCAGGCCCTGGTCCGGGGGTACTGGGCCTTCAACCGGGACACCATCGTTGGCGCCGCGTCCACGGCCGTCACCAGGCAGCCACGCTCGAGCGCGGCCGCGGCCAGGGCGCCCCGACCGGCACCGAGGTCGAGGAACCGGCACCCCGGCGCGGGCGCGAGAGCGGAGATGATCGAGGCGCCGTACACCGAGAAGAACGGAAGCACCTCGTCATACTCGTCGGCCACCCGCTCGAACAGCCGCCAGGCTGGCTCACCCATAACCGCGATGGTTGTACCGGATTCGTCGTCGAGCAAGCAGCGGTCAGGGCCGTCGTACCGGCCGCTAGGAGTAGCGTCGATGGTCGGGATGACGGTGGCCCGGGCAGGCCCGGGCAGAGGAGGGACGTGATGACTGCGAGCACTGAAACCGCGATCCTGGCCGGCGGATGCTTCTGGGGTATGCAGGACCTCATCCGTAAGCGGCCGGGCGTGCTCAAGACCCGCGTGGGCTACTCCGGCGGTGACGTTCCCAACGCGACGTACCGCCGCCACGGCACCCACGCCGAGGCACTCGAGGTCGTGTACGACCCGCGTGAGATATCGTTCCGCGACCTACTCGAGTTCTTCTTCCAGGTGCACGACCCCACCACGCTCAACCGGCAGGGCAACGACATCGGCACCAGCTACCGCTCGGCCATCTTCTACACCAGCGAGGAGCAGAAGCGGGTCGCCGAGGACACGATCGCCGACGTCGAAGCGTCCGGACTGTGGCCAGGCAAGGTTGTCACCGAGGTGACGGCGGCCGGACCGTTCTGGGAGGCCGAGCCGGAGCACCAGGACTACCTCGAGAAGATTCCGGACGGTTACACCTGCCACTACCCGCGGCCGAACTGGAAGCTACCCAAACGCTCCGAGTCGGTTCGCTAGCCCGCACACTCCGCCGCCTGACATAGCCGGCATACTGGACAAGGCGCCACGGCAGTTCGGCCGCGGAGGCCGGGTATACACGCCGCCGACCTCCGGGTGGGCATGGCAGCGTCCGATTCGCTAGTGTGACTGGCCGGACGTGGCGGAGGGCGGCGGATGGTTACACGGCGAAGCCTGCTCGTGGGTTCGGCGGCGGTGTTGGGCTCCCTCGGTGTGGCGCGCGGCTCGGCGGCCGCGGCAGCGGTGGGCAATCGCCCGGTGGCTGCCGCGCTGCCCCAACGGGCGGTCTCGGGATTGCATCTGCCGGGCGGACTGATCTGCCCGGTTCCGTACATGTCCCGCTCCGCCTGGGGCGCCGACGAGTCGCTGCGATACACGAACAACGGAGGGTACTGGCCGGAGGAGTACTACCCGGTGCAGGCGCTCACCGTCCACCACACCGGTTTCGCGGCCGACCCCGATCCGGCGGCGACGGTTCGCTCCATCTACACCCGTCAGACCCTGTCGGGAGACGGCAGTCCCGGGTCGATCGGGTGGGGCGACATCGGCTACAACCTGCTCATCGACGACCAGGGCGTGGTCTACGAAGGTCGGTACTCCGGGTCGGACGGGTTCCCCGTCTTCAGTCCGGACGGCGCCATGGTGACCGGCGCCCACGTGCTGCATTACAACACCGGCAACATCGGAGTGTGCCTCCTCGGCTACCTGGACGACGCGCCGGCCACCCAGGCCGCCCAGGATTCGCTGGTCACGGTCCTGGCCTACCTGGCCGCCGTCGGGCGGGTCAATCCAACGGGCTCGGTCCACTACGTCAACCAGGCTCCGGGCTACGCGACGTACACCAAGAGCGTCCTGGGCGTGAGCGGGCACCGGAACTGGGCGGCTACGGACTGCCCGGGCAGTGCCTTCTATCCGCTGCTGGGCGGCATCCGGACCGCGGTCGCCGCCGCGATGCCGGCGCCGTCGCAGTCCAGCGAGCCGGCGACGCCGTCCCCGTCGCCGACCGACAGCGGTGGCCCGTCCGCCTCCCCGTCCCCATCGCAGACGTCGACACCCAGTCCGACGCCGCATCCGACCACCACCCAGAAGAGCGGCGCTCGCGATCGGGGCGGTGATGAGTATGTCGCCACAGCGCGGAAAGCGTCGCCGAGCGCGTTCCCGACGAAGCACCCGACCCCGACACCCACGGCGAGCCTGGTTCCGAGCCCGAGCGCAACCCCTCCAGTTCCCACGATCACGCCAACCCCGTCCTGGATACCGACATCCGGCGCCGCGTCCGCGGTAAGCGATGCCGGCGGTCCGGGCTGGGGCGTCGGCGCGACCGTCGCGGGTGTCGCGGCGGCCGGAGCGCTCGGCTCGCTCGGCGCGCGGTGGTGGCGGCAGCGGCGCCCAGCATCGGCACCCGGCGCCATAGAACTGTCCACAGTAGACGTAGATGACCCCGCGGTGGAAGCGATGGAATCTCCACCGTCGGCATCCGACGGACCAACGCAAACCTGACCGAGCCGCCCCGGCCGGCCTGGATGGGGACCTGGAGCGGAGTGACCTGACGTTGCCGGCGGACAGCCACGTGCACTCGGAGTGGTCCTGGGATGCCGAGATGGGCTCGATGGAACGCACCTGCGCGCGGGCGGTGGACCTGGGACTGCCGGCGATCGCCTTCACCGAGCACGTCGACCACACGGTCTGGACTGTCGGCCCCGACCTCATCAACGCGAGCGAGCCGCTCGCCGTCCTCGCGACGCCCGACGGGCGGCTGACTCCTCCCGAGTTCGACGCGAACGGTTATCTGGAAGCGATCGAGCGCTGTCGCGAGAGGTTTCCGGACCTTCGGATCCTCAGCGGTCTGGAGATCGGAGAGCCACACTGGCACGTCGAAGCGACCGCGAATGTGCTCGCCTCCGGCCGTTTCGACCGGGTACTCGGCTCCCTGCATTGCGTTCCGGACGGTAACGGGTTCGCCTTTGGCAGTGACGCGCACGAGCCTGCCGCACTCGCGAGCGGTTTCACGGCAGCGGTAGCGATGGTCGAGGCTCACGGCTTCCGGCCCGGTCGTCATTCCCACGACGCCTGGACGTATTCGGGCTGACTGCGCCGAAGGTGGGTGTCGGTTCCAGCGGTGAGGCGAGCGACGCGTGCGGCGGCTAGGAGGAACTGTCCATATCGGAGTGATGGCCCGCGGATTCGCCAAGGTTGTCACCGGCCTCCCGCGTCGACAGCGGGCGCGCGTGCCTCAACGCAGCGTCGACCTGGCCGTAGGGGCGAGGCGAAGCCGCTGCGGCCGGTCGGTGAGCATCGTCGACAGCGTGGGGAGCAGGTCCGCCTGCCAGGCGCGCGACCGGGCCAGTCGCTGGTCAGGTTCGGCTACCTTGCTCGGGCGCGACAGCCGTGCAAACCACACGAAGACGTGCTCTCCCGTCCGTACTGGTAGGGCTGGAAATGTGTTCTCGGCGTACGCGGTCTGCAACCACGCGAGCGGCTCCGCGCCGTTCTCGGCCAGCGCGGGACGCCTTCCATACCGGTCCACTGTAGAAGCGTCGCAACGACTCGGCGCGCTCTGGCATGGTGTCGAACCCGCGCAGCCAGACGAACCGGTCCGCGTCGTCCAGATCCCGGAACTGGCCCAGGATCGCCATGCCGGCCGCCTCCTGTGGCTCCACGAGTGCGCGGTCGAAGAGTTCGATCAGGACGTCGCGTTGGCCAGGGTGCAGGGTGTACTGGCGCAGTTCGACGATCGGACACCGCATGGCGCTCATCGGCGTACCCGCAGGGTCTCGTGCAGTACGTCGGCAATCGAGGTCCGCTCGAGTTCCTGCCGCAGGACCCGCTCGGCGACGCCGTACAGCCGCCCCAGCGTTGGCCGAATGCCCAGGCCGACCGGGCACTCCAGGTTCGGTTCGGTGCGATGCAGGGCGAACAGTGGTTCGCGTTCGACCGCGTCGTACACATCGAGGAGGGTGATCTCCTTGGCTGGCCGCGCCAGACTCCAACCGGCGCCGGCACCGTGGCGGACATCGACCAGACCACGCTCGCGTAGGTCACCGAGGCTGCGTCGAATGATGACCGGGTTGGTGTTCACGCTCGCGGCCACCTGCTCAGAGGTGAGAACGCCGTACCCGCGCCGTTGCGCCAGCGCCATCCACGCCAACGCGTGCACGGCGATCGTGAGCCTGCTGTTGGCAGCCATGAACCCTCCTCGCTGTAACAGTTTCGGTTACAACTAGCGGCACGTCAACAGGTGCGTCCGCGGAGCGCTCATCAGTCGACCGGGGTCGATGGCGTTCTGAGCTACGCGTTGTCCCGCTCGGTGCTGTGACCACGGCGGGCACCGCTCGAAACTCGGGCGACGCGGCGACGGCAGCGGCCTACGGTGGGCCGCATGCAGATCGTGCCGATGACCGGCGCCTTCGCGGCCGACATCACGACCTGGGAGTACCCCGAGCCGTACGAGCAGTACTCGCTGACCGGCGCAGATCCGGGCTTCTTCACCGAGCCGGCCAACGGCTACACCGCACTGGTCGACGACGACGGCATGCTCATCGGCTACCGGTCGTTCGGCGCCGATGGTCGGGTGCCCGGGTACGCCTACGACGACAGCGCGCTGGACACCGGTGGCGGTCTTCGGCCTTCACTGACCGGCCGCGGCCTCGGCCGGGAGGCGATCGCGACCGGCCTGGCGTACGGCCAGAAGCACTTCGCACCACCGGCGTTCCGGGTGACCGTGGCGTCGTTCAACGCCCGGGCGCAGCGAGTCGTCACCTCGCTCGGCTTCGAGCACATGGCCCGTTTCGAGGCGAGCACGGACGGCAAGCCCTACGAGGTGCTCGTCCGGATCAGCGACCGCCCGGGAAGAAGCTCGGCCTGGGACGGCACTGGTCGCGTCTCGGCGTGACGTTGTGGCCGGGTCTACGCACTCGACGAGGTTCGACGCTCCACAGCCCCCATCCCGCCGCTGCAGGCATTGACACATGCTCATGGAGATAGTACAGGTAACTTAACTAACTATCTTTCAGCGCGAGAGGTAGTGGTATGCGTAGTTCGACCCGTCTCCACCCCGTTGCCCACGGTGTACGTCCCGTCCAATGACACAGCCGAGTTCAACAGACGACGTTCAGTCCATTTCCAACACAGCCAGCGGTCTATCGCTTCGGCACCTCACCGCTGGCGTTCGCCTGGCAGATGAGCGGAGCATGACATGACACTGAGCAAGCGAGTCTTGGCGTTCCTGGTGACAGGCCTGCTGGCGATCGGGGGCGTGACCATTGTGGCCACGTCGGCCAACGCCGCCGCGACGCCGATCCCGGCGCATGTATTCGCGCCGTACTTCGAAACCTGGACCATCGACAGCATCACCACGATCGCTCAGCAGTCCGGTGCCCGGTATTTCACGCTCGCCTTCATCGAGGTTCCCGCCAAGGGCTCGTGCACCCCGGTCTGGAACGGCGAGGCGTCACAGCCCACGGCGGCGGGCCGGTACCTGCCCGACATTGCGAACCTTCGCGCCCTCGGTGGCGATGTGATCCCGTCGTTCGGCGGCTTCAGCGCCGATAACGGTGGCACTGAGCTCGCCGACTCCTGTCGCGACGTCAACCAGATCGCCGCCGCGTACGAGTCGGTGGTGACGACGTACGACGTGACGCGACTCGACATGGACGTCGAGGTGAAGTCGCTGTCCAACACCGCGGGTATCGACCGCCGCAACAAGGCGATCAAGATCCTGGAGGACTGGGCAGTCGGCCAGGGCCGGACACTTCAGATCTCGTACACGTTGCCGGTCGAACCGGCCGGGCTCGAGTCCAACGGGCTCGCCGTCCTGCAGAACGCCGTCGCGAACAACACCCGGGTCGACGTGGTCAACATCATGACGTTCGACTACTACGACCACGTCACCACCCAGATGGGAGCGGCCGCGATCAGCGCGGCGCAGGGGCTGCACGCTCAGTTGGCCACCCTCTACCCGACCAGGACCTCCGCCCAGCTGTGGGCGATGGAGGGCAACACCCTGCTGCCCGGCATCGACGACTTCCCGAAGAAGACGGAGGTCACCTTCCTGCCCGACGCGCAGCAGCTATTGACCTTCGCTCAGGCGAATGGCATCGGCACCCTGTCCATCTGGGCGATCCAGCGCGACAACGGAGGGTGTCCCGGTGCTCGCGACAAGAACGACTGCTCCGGCATCGTTCAGAACACGTGGGACTTCACCCACGTGCTCGCTCCCTACACCGGATGAGGAGGTGCCGCACCGGCCGTGGATGTCGCGCTCTGCGACAGCTGGTCGGTCGAGGCCACGCCGAGCACCTCCAGTCCGTCCAATGTCGTGATCGCGCATGGTGGAACCCCGTGGTCCATGAGCGTTGAGGGCACGGCCCTGTCACCCAGGAGCGTGCGCAGCAGGTCCACTGTGACACCGCCATGGGTCACCACGACCGTCGCCGCGGACGTGTCAGCACGTTCGTGCAGGAACTCGCGCAACCGCGCGGCGGCCTGACGGGATGAGTCACCGCAACGTGGTACGAAGTCCCGGTCGCGCACAGAATGGTCCCAGTCCGCCAGGAATTCGTCGTACGGCTGGCTACCGTCCCAGTTCATTCGTTCCCGCAGCCGATCGTCCACCTGAACGTCGAGGCCGGTTGCTCTGGCGATGATCAGGCCAGTCTCCAGGCTTCGACGCAGCGGACTGCTGTAGATTGCCGCGAGGCCGCCCTCGCGCAACCACAGTCCCGCAACCCACAGTCCCGCAACCCACAGTCCCGTGAGTTCGGCCTGATATCGGCCTTGTCCGGTCAGCGTCGGGTCGCCGGCCCCCGGCCGCTTCTCCGCGTGTTGCACCAGGTAGATCAGCCCCATGACGAACAGCTTCCCGGGCTCTGCGATCACCCGCCACGACATTGTCTGTCCGGTGCCGTGCTGCCGCGCCGCGCGTCTCTGCGCGGGCAGCAGTGTGGATAGGGTGGGTCAGGAGGTTGAGCGTGCGCATACGGCTGCTCGGCGGGTTCGGTGTCGATCGGGGCGGGGAGCCTGTCGACGCCAGAGCATGGCGCCTGCGTAAGGCGCGCACGCTCGTCAAGCTGCTGGCCTTGACGCGTGATCAGCGCCTGCACCGCGACGTGCTCCTCAACGCCTTGTGGCCTGACCGTGATCCGGCGTCCGCGCTGAACAACCTCCACCAGGCGTTGTACGTCGCCCGCCGGGTACTCGCGAGCGACGGTTCGAGCAACGGATGGCTGGAGCTGCGCGACGATGTCGTCGTACTGCTCGCGGACGGGCTGGTCGAGGTCGATGTCCGGCGCTTCCAGCAGCTGACCGCACTCGCCCGGGCCAGCGGTGGCCTCGCCGATCTGCGCAGCGCGGTATCGGCGTACACCGGGGATCTTCTGCCGGAGGACAGGTTCGAGGACTGGGCCGCGCGGCCGCGGGAAGAGCTGCGGGGGAACTACTGCGACCTCCTCGTAGACCTCGCCGACGCCGCGGACGCCGCTGGAGCACCGGGGCACGAGGCGGAGTCATTCGACGCGCTGCAGCGCGCGCTCGCGACCGACCCTCTGCACGAGCGCGGGGTGCGGAGCCTCATGCGGCGCCACGCGGCGGCGGGCCGACGCTCGCAGGCCTTGGCACGGTACGAGCAGCTGCGTGGTGATCTGCGCGCCAGGTACGGCACCGACCCCGACCCTGACACCAGACGGCTCTATCGGGACCTGCTGACCGGTAGCCCCGATGTACCGGAACCGCGGGCGGCGCAGCTGCCCCGGCACAACCTCGCCCCGGCGCTCACCAGTTTCGTCGGGCGCGAGAGGGAGATAGCCGAGATCCATTCGCTGCTGCACCGTGGTGGGCTCCTCACCCTGACCGGGGTGGGCGGTGCCGGCAAGACCAGGCTCGCGGAGGAGGCCGCTCGCGGGCTGCTCGCCGCGTACTCCGACGGCATCTGGATCGCCGACCTGGTGCCGGTGGCCGATCCGCGACTGGTCGCCGACACGGTGGCGAGCGCGCTCGGACTGGATCCGGGGGCGGGCTCGGATCCGTTGCGCACCCTGGTCACCCGGCTGACCCCACTGAACCTGCTGCTCGTGCTGGACAACTGCGAGCACCAGCTCGCCGCCTGCGCCGCACTCGCTATCGCGCTGCGCCGTAGCTGCCCCGGCGTCACCGTGCTCGCGACGAGCAGAGAGCCGTTACATGTTCCGGGAGAGGTGACCTTCCGGGTACCGTCACTCGAGTTACCCGAGCCTCCGGATGCGAGCGACCCGGAGCGCCTGGCGAATCTGGCCTCCGTGCGGCTGTTCCTCGACCGTGCCCACGACGTACGGCCTGGCTTCATGCTTGATGCCGGCAACTCGGCGTCGGTGGTGGAGATCTGCCGCCGGCTTGATGGGATTCCGCTCGCTCTGGAACTCGCCGCCGCCCGCATGTCCCACCTCGAGGCGGCGGAGATCGCGGAGCGACTGGGCGAGGCGCTCGCTCTGCTCGGTCGGCGCGGCGAGATCACCCGGCACGCGACACTGCGGGCGGCGCTCGAATGGAGTCACGCGCTGCTGTCGCTGGACGAGCAGACAATGCTGCGTCGGCTCGCTGTCTTTGCCGGCAGCTTCTCGCTGGAAGCAGTCGAGCAGGTGTGCGCGGACGAGCGGCTGCCCCGCTCGGATGTGCTGGACTGTCTCGGCCGGATGGTGGACAAGTCTCTCGTCCAGGTCGAGCGGACCGGCCTTCGTTCCCGGTACCGGCTCCTGGAGACGATCCGGCAGCTGGCCTACGAGCAACTGGTCGCCGCGCGGGAGGTCGAGCCGCTGGAAGCCGCACACTGCCGGCATTTCCTCGACCTCGCTCGTGCGCATGACCCGGACCGGACGGCCGGTGTCGTCGTCGAGCGCCCTCAGTTGCTGGACGTCGATCATGACAACCTCCGCGGCGCACTCGGCTGGGCACTGCGCCACGACCCCGAGCAGGCATTGCTGCTCGGGGTCAGCCTGTGGCGGTACTGGTTGGCGCGAGGTCATTTCGTCGAAGGCGCGGGTTGGCTTGAACGCATCCGCGGGCTGGCCGCGGCTTCGTCCCGTGAGCGCTCGCGCGCACTGTTCGGGCTGGCCATCCTCGACGCCCGTAGGGGCCTGGGCGACCGGTTGCCCGACCTCGCCGACGCTGGTGTCGCGGCCGCCGAGCAGTTCGGTGACCCGGCCGAGGTGGTGTACGCGCGGGTCCTACGGGGCACCCTCCTGCTGGGCGGCGCGGACCTCGACGAGGTCGAGCGGACCGCCACGGCGGCGCTCGCCGAGGCCGACTCGCTGGGCGCCTGGTGCTCGATCTGTCGCCGATGAACGCGGTCCGGGTCGATCCGGACCGGCGCCGGATCGTGGCGCAGGGTGGATGTCTGTGGCAGGACGTCGACGCCGAGGCCCAGGCATTCGGGCTGGCGCTCACCGGCGGCCTCGTCTCCACCACCGGCATCGCGGGCTTCACTCTCGGCGGCGGGATCGGCTGGCTCGTCCGGCGGTGCGGGTTGACCGCCGACAACCTTATCGGCGCCGATGTCGTCACCGCGGATGGCCGGTACCTGCACACGAGTGAGGACGAGCACCCCGAACTGCTGTGGGCGCTGCGCGGCGGCGGTGGCAACTTCGGCGTCGTCACGTCATTCGAGTTCCGGGCGCACGAGGTCGGCCCGACAGTCTTCGCCGGCCTGGTCTTCTACCGGGGTGAAGACGCCGCCCGCGTACTCCAGGGCTTCGGCGAGGCCGCGGCGGCAGCGCCCGACGAGCTGTCGATGGCGGCCAACCTGACCACGGCGCCCCCACTCCCGTTCCTGCCCGAGGAGATCCACGGCAAGCCCATCGTCGCCGTGCTCGGCGTCTGGTCGGGGCGGCCCGAGGACGGCGACGCCGCGACCCAGCCGTTCCGCCGGCTCGCGCCGGTGGTGGCCGACGTGTTCGGGCCAATGCCGTACCTCGCGATGCAGACGCTGTTGGATCCGCTGTACCCGCGCGGTTTGTGGAACTACTTCCGGTCCGCGTTCTTCACCGATCTGGGCGACACGACGATCGACGCGCTCGTCAAGTCGCACGTTGGGGCGCCGAATGCCCTGTCCGAACTCCATATCCACCACCTCGGCGGCGCCATGGGCCGGGTTGCGGCTGACGCCACCGCCTTCGGTACCCGCGACCGCGAGTTCATCCTGAACGTGGTGGCCCGGACGCCGGGCCCGGACGACTTCGACACGGTCGTCGACTGGGCACGCTCGGCATGTACCGCCCTCGGACCGGACGCGGCGTCCTATGTGAACTTCACCGGTGAGGCGAGCGAGGAACGCGTACGAGCGTCCTATCCGGCGGCCACCTACGCGCGGCTCGCATCGGTGAAGGCTCGCTACGATCCCACCAACCTGTTCCGACTCAACCAGAACATCCGACCGTCGGACGGCTGAGATCTTCGGTGCCCGTGGCCGGGCCTTGCCGGCCACGGGCGCCAACGCTCGTATCGGATCGGCGTACCACGCCCAGCATGTGGGGATGACCGCGGCGCTGACCGGTCGGGAACAGGCGGCCCTGTTCGAGGGTCTGCCCGCCCTGATCCGCGTGCTCCAGCAGGTCTACGGGGGCGAGGTCCCCGCCGTCGTAGGCCACGACCGAGACGATCGCCGTCGCTGACGTCCGGCAGCGGGGGTGCCGGTCATATCATGACGGGCGATGGAGCTGTGGGAACGATCCGCTGCGCTGGCTGTCCTCGACGGGCTGCTGCGGGAGTCGGCCACCGCGGGTCGCGTGGCGCTCATCGCCGGCGAGGCTGGGATCGGCAAGTCGGCCCTGGTCCGCGCCTTCGCCGCCGCGTCCGGATCCCGGGCCCGGATACTGTGGGGCATGTGCGATCCGCTCGTCACGCCGAGGGCGTCGGGACCCCTGCACGACATCGCCGCTCAGACCGGAGGAGGGCTGGCCGAATGCGTGCGCGCCGGGTCGGGTACCCCGGAGCTCTTCCAGGCCCTGGTGGAGGAGCTTTCGGGGCCTCCGCCGCGGGCGGCGCGGCGCGTCGTCGTGGTGGAGGACGCGCACTGGGCCGACGCGGCCACATTGGACCTGTTGGTGTTCCTCGGTCGCCGGATCGACCGACTCCCCGCGTTGCTCGTGGTGACGTACCGGGATGACGAGATGGGCTCGGATCATCCGTTGCGCTCCGTCCTTGCCGCGCTGCCCCGTGATGTCGTGCGAGCCGTACCGGTGACGCCGCTCTCGCGCGGCTGCGTGGCCGAGCAGGCGGCACTGGCCGGTCGCGACGCCACTGAACTGTTCGACCTGACCGGCGGCAACCCGCTGCTGGTGACGGAGCTCATCGTGACGGCGGACCGATCCGTGCCGGCGACCGTACGCGACCTCATCCTGGCCAGGCTCCGACTGCTTTCCGGTTCCGCCCGCGAGACCGCCCGGCTGGTCTCGGTGATGCCCACCCGCGCCGAGGTCGCGGTTCTGGCCGGCCTCGAGGCGCCGGTGGAGGAATGTATCTCGGCGGGCGTTCTGATTGCCAGTGGCAACGCCGTCGCGTACCGACATGAGCTGCTGCGCCACGCGGTGGAGGACTCGTTGTCTCCGGCCCGTCGCGCGTCGCTGCACCGGCGGGCGCTGGTGCTGCTGGCCCAGACCGCGGACACCGACCCGGCGCGCCTGGTTCACCACGCCAGGTGCGCCAACGACATCGACGCACTGCTGCGGTACGGCCCGGTTGCCGCGGCCGGAGCCGCCGCGCTCGGCGCACACCGGGAAGCTGTGGCGCATTATCAGGCCGTACAACCGCACATCGATCGGCTGTCGCCGACCGCGCGAGCGGAACTGCTGGAAGCATACGGAGTTCAGGCATACCTGGCCGGCGTCGCCCTGGCCGGCCTGGCGGCGCGTCGAGCAGCGCTGAGCGAACGGGAGAAGCTGGGCGAGCGGATACGCGTCGGAGAGAACCTCCGGTGGATCTCCCGGCTGGAGTGGTGGACCGGTAGAGGCCCGCAGGCTCGCGCGGTCGCGTTGGACGCGGTCACGGCGTTGCAGGCCGAAGCGCCGGGCCGCGAGCTGGCCATGGCGTACAGCAACCTCGCGCAGCTGCACATGCTGGCGCACGAGATCACACCGGCCGTCGAGTGGGGTGAGCGGGCGCGGGATCTCGCTGAGCGGTTGGGCGATCTCGAGAACGTCCATCCACGCATCGATCAACAGCAGTACGGCTCGCTGCTTCGGTGGCGACACCTCGGCCACCGCCGTGCTGCGGAGGGCGTACACGGTAGCGGCCCACGCCGGGCTCGTGGAGAGCGCGGCCCGTGCGCTGGCCATCCTGGCCTGCCTCGAACTGGACCGGTGGGAGTTCGATGCCGCCGGGCCGGTGCTGGAGGAGGCGCTCGGGTACGCCACCCTGCACGATCTCGACGGCTTCGTCCAGTACCTGTACGGCATGCGAGCTGTGCTGCGGATGGAACAGTGCGCCTGGGACGACGCGCTGGCCGATGCCGAGGTGTCCCTCAGCCGGCCGAGCCGGCTCGGCGTAGCGGTCGTTCCAGCCCTCGTGGCGCGCGCCCGCATCCTCGCCGCCCGTGGCGCCGCCGAGGCACTGCCCACTTTGGACCGCGCGGCCGAGCATGCCAATGGCGTCGGGGAGATTCAGTGGATCGGACCGGTCGCGTCGGCCCGCGCGGAGTACTTTCTGCTCGAGGGGGATCCCGGTCGGGCTGCCGAGGAGGCGCGTCAGGGCCTGGCTCTGGCCGTCGACAAAGGACACACCTGGTACGCCGCCGAGCTCTCCTACCGGCTCTGGCAGGCGGCCGGGCCGAGCGCGGTGATGGCGACGGGAACGACTCCGTTCGAGCTCATGATGCGAGGTGAGTGGGCAGCGGCGGCCCAGCGCTGGACCGAGCTCGGTCGCCGCTATGCCCGGGTGGCCGCTCAGTCCGGGGGAGACCGGACTGCCACGATCGAGGCGCTGCGGACGTTGAGTGAACTCGGGGCGGTACGCGTGGCGCGCGATCTCCGGATGCGGCTGCGGGGCCGCGGCATGGCCGCTGTGCCGCGCGGTCCGAGGCCGCCCACCGCGGCCAACCCGGCCGGTCTCACGCCGCGCCAGCTCGAAGTGCTCAGCCTGCTCGGCGAGGGCCTCAGTAACGCCGACATCGCCGCTCGCCTGAGCGTGTCCCACCGGACCGTCGAACACCACATGTCCGCGGTGATGGACAAGCTCGCCGTCGCGACCCGCGTCCAGGCGATCGCCGCCGCCCATCGGCTGAAGCTGATCGGCTGAGGCCAACATAGGGGTTTTCGCCCAGGTGTCCTGACGCCCGGTGGCCGTAATGTCGGCGGCCATGCCCTCCTCGAGGAGATCGTCATTGCCGGCCCGTCACCGGGTGGCCCTCGCCTCGTTCGTCGGCTCCTCGATCCTCGCGGGCGGCAACGGGGTCTGCATCCGCTTCAGCAACCGGGAGCTGGATCCGTTGTGGGGTGCGGCGCTGCGATTCTCCTTGGCAGCCGTGGTGCTGTTCGTGGTCATGGCCATGCTCCGGCTCAAGCTGCCGCGCGGTCGGGCGTTGGCCGGTGCGGCGCTGTTCGGCGCGCTCAACTTCGGGGTCGCGTTCGCGCTGATCTACTTCGCACTGGTCCGGCTGCACGGCGGCTTCGGACAGCTGCTGTTCTCACTGGTCCCGTTGGCGACTCTGCTGCTCGCGGTGGCGTGGGGTCAGGAGCGGTTCACCGTCGCCGCGGTCGTGGGTGTCGTGCCGGCTCTGCTCGGCGTCGCATTGCTCTCGTGGCAAGGTCTGACCGGCCCGGCTCCGCTGGTCTATCTACTCGCCGCGCTCGGTGGCGTGCTGTGCCAGGCCCAGTCGTCCATTGTGGTGCGCGGGTTTCCACCGGTACACCCGGTCACCACGAACGCGGTCGGGATGGCGGTTGGCGCGGTACTGCTGCTGGCCGGCTCGGCGCTGGTCGGGGACACCTGGGCATTGCCGCGGCTGGCCGCCACCCGCCTGGCGGTGGCCTACCTGGTAGTGGTCGGGTCGGTCGTGGTGTTCCTTCTCTACCTGGTCGTGCTCCACCGGTGGTCGGCCTCGCGCACCTCGTACGTGACGGTTCTGACCCCGTTCGTCACGGTCATCCTCTCGGCTTGGCTGGACGACGAGCCGATCGGAGTCGGACTTCTCCTCGGCGGCCCGCTCATCCTGGCCGGTGTCTACTTCGGAGCGCTGCGTCCGTCCCGTACACCGTCGCCGGACTGAAACCACGGTGTGCGTGGATCGTATCGCCCGTCAGCGATCAGGTCGGGCAGGCTGATCCGGCCGGCTTGCCATCTAGACGGTCCTGGGTCCATCGGACCAGGTCAGGGATCAGTGGCGAGTCGGGGGCGATCAGGCCGACATGGGTCCGGTCGGGATAGACGCGGTAGTCGACCCGGTTCCCGCTGGCGCAGCGTACGTGGACGAAGTCGGTCTGGGAGGCCGGGGTCACCACGGTGTCGGAGCTGCCCTGGCCGATGAGTACCGGTACCGGGATCGGCCCGGTCGGGATGTTCTCCCGCAGTCGCTGGCCGAACGCGCCGGTCGCCGGATCGGTGGCCCAGATTGACTGGCCGAACAGCAACGACGAGATACCGGACAGGTAGAGCGGTGATGCGGACAGGCATTGGCTGGCCAGTTCGCGGGTCTGGATCTCGGCGCTGGCGCGGACGTAGGTGCCCACTCGAACGTCGGGGTATGTATCGGCGTACGCCTGGATGAGGTACGCGGCGAAGATCGCGTCACCCTTGCCCTGACCCCAGAGCCGCGCCAGCGTGGGGAGGTTCGTGCCCGGGGCGAGACCGGCGACTCCGATCACGCCCGCGTCCGGCGCGTAGCCGCTCGCGATGATCCCGGTCCACAACGCTGCGTTGCCGCCCTGGGAATGTCCCCACACGATGGTCTGCTGGGCAAGCGTCACCCCAGCCAGATGGTGGGCGGCGCGGACCGCATCGAGGACCGAACGCGCCTCACCCTGCCCGATCAGGAACGGGTGCGGGCCGGGGGTACCGAGGCCGGCGTAGTCGGTCGCGACAACAACCCATCCGCGAGCCACGGCCTGGTCGAGGCCGGGCATGGCACCGCCGCCGAGCGGATCGTCCAGCAGCGACGGGGCGCAGCCCGGGGTGATCCCGGTCGCCCCATGGGCCCATGCGATGACTGGTCGGGGTCCGGGTGGGAGCCGGGCGGCGGCGATGATCAACGCGCTGGCCACGGCCGGGGTGCGGTCGTCGCGGGTGGTCGTGTACAGGATGCGCCACGCGCGGGCACCCGCCGGGGCAGCGCGTTCGTATGGTTCGCCGCGCAGGAGTACGCCCGGCGCGACCGGAGAGCCGGCGGGTGATGTGTAGAAGGCGTCCGGCCGGGGTATGCCGGCGTGCCGCCACACGCTGGCGCCCAGCAGGGCGAGCGCGACCGACAAGGCGGCGACGGCCCGCCACGGGCGATGCCGGGCCATCCATCCGCCAGTGGCCGGAGCGAGCGGCGGCGCTGTGGTGAGCAGGGCGACCGCGCCGGCCAGCATCACCGGGACACCGGACACCAGCGCGATCACGAACAGGGTGGGGCTCGGCCAGCTCAGGGCCAGCAGTCCGCAGGTGACCGTAACGCCCCCGAGGACCACCATGCGCCAGCGCTCCGCGTCGGTCGGTGGCGCCGCGTCGGCCGTGAGAGTCCTGCCCGTTACGGCGACCGTCAGAACCGCCGCCGCCACTACCGACCCGCCGACGACCAGCGAGACACCCACGACGATCGCGACGACCCGGATGGTCACCCCCGGCCAGACGATCAACACAACGCCCCCGGCGGCCCACGCGGCGCCGGCCGCGGCTGACCATCGCGGTGCCGATGCCGGGCCGGACCGGCCCAGTTGGACCACGCCGGCGAGGATCAGTCCGAGCGTCACCAGCGCGCCGAGCGCCGCCACCGACGCGAACGGGCTGACCGTGAGCATCGCCCCGATGACCAGGGACGGTATCCCGAGGGTTAACCTCCACCATCGAGGCAGCCGCCGCACGATCGCTCAGCCCTGGCCGGGTGACGGGAGCAGGCCCGCGTCGCATCCGGTCACCGAGCGCGGTGTGGCCAGCCGTTCGAAGCGGATCCGTATGGCCACCGCGCACCTCCTCACCATCGCGCAGTACACGATAACGCCCGGACCTGGAAACGCCGGCGTAGTGTCGCCCCGGCGACCCCGGCCCTTGCCCCGGGTTCACGCGACTGACCGGTCGCTCGAGCACAGAGCGGCGCCGCCCTCCTTAGTCCATAGTGGATGGAAGGGCGGCGCCAGCCGACCGGGTCACAGCTTGATCGAACTGCACATGGCGGTGCCACCGGAGAGTCCGCCACCAGGACTGGTTACCCGAAGCGTGACCACGAAGCTGTTGGTGACCTTGCTGGTGTTCACGGTCACGTTGGGCAGAATGACGGTCTGTTGGCCAGCGCCGGTGAACGTGAGCGTGCCGCCCGGGACCTCACTGATGTGGCTGACCGACCATACGTAGGTGACTGTCTGGGCGACCGGTACCGAGATCGTGCCGGAGAAGTCGGCGGTATAGGGGCAAGCGTGCTTGCTCGGGGTGGCGGTCAGCCGGGACGGTTTCCCGCCGCAGTGGATCGCGTAGGTCACCTCGTCCGGGTTGGCCACGTAGGGGTGGTTGACCAGCCCCAGCGTCGCGGTGGCGCGGTCGGTGAAGCCGACCACGGTCGCGGTCATCGTGACCTCCTTCGACTGTGGGCCGGTGCCACTGAAGGTGAGCACGTCGTTCTGCGGACCGACGCTGACGTAGGTCATGGCCAACTTGGTCGTGACCTGGATCGGGCCTTTGTTGACCGATACGTGGCCGTGCACGGTGACCGAGTACGGGCAGTTGGGTAGTTGAGTTCCGCCACCGGGTCGAGCGAGACGGTGACCACCGGTGGCGTGGTGCCCCCACCGGTGGAACCGCCGCCGGTGGATCCACCGCCCGTGCTCCCGCCGGTCGATCCGCCGCCGTGCCGCTGCCGCCCCCGCTGCTCGTGCCGGAACCGGAGCCGGTGGTGTCAGCCGGAGGCGGTCGTGGTCGGGAAGGGCGAGCCGCCGAGGCTCAGTCCGTCCGCGCCGGTGCCGGCGCTCGACCCCGCCGGAGCGGCGCCGGTTGCGGTGGAGTGGTGGCCGAGCAGGCGACCAGGCCCGCCCCGGTGACGAGAATCGCGGCGACCGTGAACAGACGACGCCCCCACACTTCACATGGTCTCCTCCAATGACGGGTGTTTACGCCGGCGCGGTCGCGCGGGCGGCACCCTGTCACTGTCGCGGCGGGACCGCTTGCGGGCATCGGGGAAGTCCCCCTGCCGGTCGCACCGACTCCCTACTCCAGGTCGGGCCGGTTGCCGAGACTGTGCGGCGCATGGTACTGTATGGCGCATGGTAAGCGGCGCGTTTGACACGCTCGAACAGGAGCTGCGTCGGGGGGTCGTGGTCCTGGCGGTGCTCTCACAGCTACGCACGCTGCGATACGGCTACGAACTGCGTCAGTGTCTTGTGGACAGTGGGTTGCCGATCGAGGAAGGCACGCTGTACCCGCTGCTGCGCCGGCTCGAGGCGCAGGGCGTGCTGAGCAGCGAATGGCGTGCCACGCAGGGGCCTCCCCGTCGTTATTACGTACTCAGCGCCGAAGGCAAGGTTCTCCATCGGCGGCTCACCGCCTCCTGGCGTGGCCTCAACAAAGTGATAGACCATCTCCTCGAAAGTGATGCGTGCGATGACCGCTGACCAGCTGATCGACAGTTATGTGGCCGATGTTGTCATGCTCCTGCCGCGCAAGCAGCGGCGCGATGTCGCGCAGGAGCTGCGCATGCTGCTGGGCGAGGAGGTCGACGCGGCGGCGATCGGGCGGTCATCGCGCGACGGGGCAGCGCGCGACGGGGCAGCGCGCGACGGGGCAGCGCGCGACGAGGCAGCGCGCGACGGGGCAGCGCGCGACGAGGCAGCGCGCGACGGGGGGGCCCGCGAGCTGCTCGCCAACCTTGGCCGACCCGCCAATGTCGCGGCGCGCTACGGCTCGCCCGTAACCCTCATCGACCCGGCAGACACCCGCAGGTTCCTCACCCTCGCGGTTGCCGGCGCGGTCCTGATCCCGTTCGGTGCCATCCTCAACGAACTCGTCGTCCACGCCGACCAGCAACGCGACCTGAAGCGGGCCATCGAACAGGCCTGGCCGACCGTGTTCGCCTGGCCGGGTCTGCTCGCGGTGGGCTTCTCCGTCGCCGCCTGGGTCCGGCGTCGTCAGCCGAATGCCCGGTGGAAGCCCCGTCCGATGCCCACCGACCGGATCAACCGGCTCGGGCGGACGGCCGCGATCATCTTCTTCGTCGCCGGTACCTGCGTGCTGGTGAACCCCGCCTGGGCGATCAGGGCGATCTCCGGTGACCCCGTGGCCGCCGGGGTGTACGACGCGTTCGCCTACGACGAGGGCTTCCTCCGGCTGCGCGGGCCGGTTGTGCTGGCGGTCCTGATCCTTGGGCTGATCACCCAAGCGGCCCTGGTGTGGCAGGGCCGCTGGCGCCCGTGGATCCACCAGGCCATCATGGTGCAGAGTCTGGTCACCTGCGTCGTACTCACCTGGGCCGTCGGAGCGGGTCCGGTCTTCACGGCCGTCCCCACCGACCAGGCGGCCAAGGGCGCCACCGCCCTCATCGTCCTCGTCTCGCTCATCGACCTCGCGGTGCGAAGCCGCCGCCAGCACGTCCGGCAAGCCATCGAGATCCGGGACGATGTCCTTCCCATGGGCTCGGTGGCGAGCCGTGGTTACCTGGCGGCGTAGAGCAGCGGACGGATGCTGTGGTCGTCCGCGAACCGGAACCGGAGCGCCCAATCGCTGAAGGTTCTCGTCACGCCGTCCTCGTGGGTGCGGAGCTTGGTGAGCAGTGTGTGTGAGAGGTCGTGCTGGCCGGGCTGCGCTGTGAATGTCAACAGGTAGGCAAGTGCGCGTGCGATGGAGAACCGCGATCGTTCATTGGTGAGGTCACCGTCTACCAGCTCGGTCAGCATCAGGGCCAGGCTGTCTCGGACCTCACCAGCGAGCTCAAGGCTTTCCGGGTCCTCGACTCCGGTGACTCCGAAGATGTCTCCGACCGCGAACAACGCCGTCTGCAGCTCGACGATCTGCGCTCCGGAAGGGCGCGCACCGCGGGCGATGGCGTCGAACGCGCGGGAGCAGGCCGCCACGAGCTCCGTGTGTGTAACGACATCGCGGACATGCATGAACCCGAGTGCGAACAGAACGCGCACCCGGATCCAGGCCTCGGTTCTGGCATCGTTGAGCAGCCTGACGAATGCCGACGCCACGGGCTCCACAAGGCCGCCGGTGCGCAGAGTGTCGATAGCTTTGCGACGTTCGACCCCGGCATTCTGGAGCAGCGAATGGAAGAAGAGATTCCTCGTGCCGATTCGAATGGAGTCAGGCACGCCGTGGAGGTCAAGCGTGTCGGCCGCGTCAAAGACAGCTCGGTACCACGGCTCGTCGACCGTCGGCCAATCATTGACAACGGCAGTGTTTCTCTCCATCGCGGTCTCGAGTGTGCGAGCAACCCAACTCAGGCCGGACGCGATGTCCGGACGCTTGCTCCGGTCATCGAACAGCTCCGCCAGCTCCCGGAGCTTCCGGCGGGTCTGGTCGTCAACGCGATGATTCAGGACCGCACGTTGCCACAGGCCCATGGCCGCCGTGCCGCGTTCACGCAGCGTCGCGTTGCCATCCTCCGCACGCTCGAGCAGAACCCGTGTGACACGGTCACCCTCCTGGTCCTCGCCGGCCCAGTTCCACGGAATAGCGATGAGGAACTCGAGATCGAGTGATCGGCCGGGATTGATGCTTGCCGATCGAAGCTCGCTGGCATCCTGTACCAAGGTTGTGAGCGGGTGCCGGAGAGCCTGGGCAAGGGTGTCGTCGCCATCGCGCTGGTCGTTGCGGGCGATCATGAGAAGCTTGGTCAGGGGCCGCCACGAGCGGAAGCCAAGTGGCGAGCGTCTGATGCTGGCTTCCAGCCGGTTCAGAACGATCTCGAAAGCGAACTTCGCCAGGCTGCCGAGGAGGGCCTGCGCCTCGTAGTGGCGTGGAGTCGGTGGTCCGCCGGCAAGTAAGATCAGCCGGTCCGCTACATGAGCGATGGCGCCGGCGCCCTGGTCCCGGACGATGCCACTCGACATGCCCACTTCGTTAGCGACGATGAAGCTGTTCACCAACGTCGATGCCTGGACCAGAACATGGATCTCATCGTGGGACTTCGTCCTCATATCGCGTGTCCACAGAGCTGGAATGCGGGCGGAGACGCTGGCGTGATCAGTGACCTCCCGCATCCGTAACCCGAAGGAAGCGAGTCCACCGGTATGGCTTCTGGTCCGGCCGAGCACGGTGATCGCGTCGTCGAGGGCGCGCAGCGTCTCGGGCAGAAACGCACCGCTGCCAGCCAGGCATCGACTCAACTCCGCCTTGTCGATTGGCGAGCCCGGGCCGACCATCTGGTCAGGCGTGTGGTCGATCCGGTACAACTGGGCCTGAACCGCATACCGCACAAGGTCGTCGCCGCGAGCGATATCGTCGATATAGTGGGTGACCTCGTCGAATCGGGTCGGCAGTGAGGGGTGCTCGCTGTCGTCGAGCACGGCGGGCGGCTGAGCTCCTTCACATGTTTCTTTATCTTGTTGATGGTTGTCCGAGGCACGGGGCTGCCATCGGTGACATCATCGACATCGATTCCTTCGAGCCAGGCGACCTGAGGGCTGCCAAGTCTCAGCGCGACGATCGGACGGCTGAGGGCCCTGGCAAGGTTGGTTTGATCCTTGACCCATCCGGGCCCAGAACAGTGAACACTGACAACCGGGACGAACACCGCGCATGTGCGAATTTGCTCCTCGCGATCGGGCTCATCCGGTCCGCCACCCATCCCGTCATATCCCTCGACCTCAAACTCGAGGCGGGCCAGGTGCTCAATAACACCGATCACGTACTGTTTGTCGTAGTGGCTGTAACTGACGAAGACCCACCCCGGCATTGCGTCTCCTCCCCACTGAGGACTCCAGACCAGCAGCAATCAGGCCTTTCGGGCGTCAAGATCGGTGTTGGTGTGGGCACCCATTATGTACCCGGGTGACAAGGTTTCGCGATCAACGCGTATCGAGCTCGACCTGCCGGTATCGGCGGAAGCTCCGAATGCCATGACATATACCCCCGCGTCGCCCGCTATCGCCAGGCCGGCAGTCCCGTCGAGCCAGACACATTGGCGAACCGGACGCGTCATCCGGACTGCCGTCACCGGGCGCCCTGTGTCTGTATTCCAAATCCGCACAGTCCGGTCGTGGCTCGCGGTGGCCAACCACGACCCATTCGGCGCAGGGGCACAGGCCGAGATGGTGTCCGTGTGACCGGTGAGAACGTGTCGCAAGCGGCCCGTGGCCGGATCCCGATCCGCACAGTGTGGTCCGAAGCGGCTGTAGCCAGCCAGGTCGTGTCAGGGACAGCGGTGCAGGCGAGCACTGGACCCGCGTGTCCGCTGAGATGATGGCGGACCGTCCAATTCCTGGCATCCCAGATTCGCCCGGTATGGTCAGCGCTTGCGGTGGCCAGCCACGCACCTCCGGGGTCGACGGTGCAGCCCAGTATCGGCCCGACGTGATCGGCCAGAACCTTGATCAAGGTGGCTCGTCAGGGGTTCCAGACTCGCACCGTGCCGTCTTCGCTCGCGGTGGCCAGCCAGGTCCCGTCCGGGTCGACTTCGCAAGCTGTGATCTTCCCGGTGTGCCCGGTCAGAAGGTGGAGCAGATCGCCGGTCAGAGGGTCCCACAGCCGAGCGGTTCCGTCTTCGCTCATAGTCGCCACCCACGATCCGTCCGGATCCACGGCAACCGCGACGACGGCACCGGAATGACCGGCGAGCAGGTGCGTCGCCGTGCCGGTGAGCGGATCCCAGATTCGGGCCGTTGAGTCGTGGCCGCCAGTCACGAACCAGGTTGCGTCGGGTGCGACGGCAGCGGTGGTCACCCAACTCTGATGGTCAGTCATGGTGTGCAGGAGCTCGCCGGACGTGATGTCCCACAGCCGGACGGTTCCGGTGCGGCCGCCCGTCGCCAGCCACGTCCCGCCGCGGGCAGCCGCGCACACCGTCACGGCGTCGTCCGGGGACGAGCTCGTCGTGTGCGGATGTCGATCAGGGCGCCGCGTGTCCCAGATGCGCGCCGTATTGTCCCAACTCCCGGTTGCCAGCCAGGTGCCGTCCGGGCCAGTCGCGCATGCTACGACGGCGCCCGCGTGACCAGTGAGCCGCTGCCTGGGTTGCCAGGTGGTGGTGTCCCAGACCCGGACCGTGTCGTCGTAGCTGGTCGTGGCCATCCACACCCCGTCGGGGGCCACGGCGCACGTGGCGACCTCCTCGCTATGGCCTGCAACCCACTCGTAAGGCTCAGTCTTCCCAGTTTCTCGTCGTCGTCCCCTCGCGGTCGCTATCCATGTGCCGTCGGGTGCCACGGCGCCCGCGACCACCGGTCCGGCATGTCCGGCCAGGGTCGTCAGCAGCGCGCCGCTGCTCGGATCCCAGACTCGGACGGCCATGTCGTGACCGGCAGCGCCAGCCAGACCCGTCCGGTGCGGCGAGGCATACGACGACCCATCCGCTGTGCCCCCGCAGGGTCGAGCGAGCAGTTCCGGAGTCGGGATCCCAGACGATGACGGTCGAGTCCTGGCTGCTCGTCGCTATCCAGGATCCGTCTGGCGCGACGGCGCAAGCCACGACCTTGTCGGTGTGCCCTATCAGGGTCGTCAGCAGCGAGCCGGTGTAGGTCCCGATCCGCGCGGTGCGATCGCTACTGGTTGTCGCGAGCCACGTTCCATCGGGGGCCGCGACGCATGTCGTGACCTCTCCGGCATGACCGACGAGAGTCTGTCGTGGCGACCACGTACCCGGGTCCCAGAGGATGATGGTGCCGGCGGCATCGCCGGTCGCAAGCCATGAGCCGTCCGGGGCGATCGCGCATGCCACGACAATCTCGTCGTGGGCGTGGGTCAGCGTTTGCCGCATCAGGCCAGACGCAGGATCCCACACTCGCACGGTGTGGTCCTTGCTGGTGGTGACCAACCAGGATCCGTCGGGCGCGACTCGGCAGTTTTCGACGTGACCGGTATGGCCGGTGAGGACCCGACGCAGAGCGACATGAGGACTGTCCGGTAATGGCCACCACTGCGAGAGACGCTGCGCACCGGCCATGCTGGCGGTGTACGCCCTGACGATCGGCTCGAGCTCGATGGCGTCGGCCAGGCGGATGGCTAGCGTGTCAGCGAGAGCCTGGCTGGTCGGTGGACCCAACAGGTGAGCATTCTGGCGTAACGCCTGCCACAATGCCGCCACCGTAGGATCGGTGACGTGATCAAGAGTGAGCGCCAGGTCCGAGTCGATCGCCGCCGGTCCATGGTTGCGCAACCTCGCCTCGACCCAGCGTAGGTCGGTGACCAACATTCTGAGCTCGTCCAGCCGGCCAGCGCCGGCGAGGTGCCAACAGACGTGCCTCCACACATAGTCGGCGGATTCAGGCAGCCTCCACCAGGGCCGGCGTCCCGCGTCGAAAGGGTCCGCCGATGGTCCAATGAGCCGCTCCGCAGCAGCGTCAAGCAGGGCGGCATGCGTGGCCAGCCGTCCGCGCCCTGTCTCCCGCAGATAGGATCCGATGATGTCGTGCAGGCGGACCCAGTCCGCCGTGTAGTCGACGAAGAGACTGAGGTCGTCCAGGAGTTCACACAGACGCTCCGCCTCGAACTGGTCGAGGCCGGCCGTCCGCCCCCACAACAGCGACAGCATCGGCTGTGGGATCTTGACGTGTCGGGGAAGATGTCCAGCTCGACGAACCGGTCCTGGTCGTCGGTGAGCCGGTCCAAGCTGGCCGCCACGCTCGCCGCCACCGCGTGGCTGCGATTGCCGTCATCACGAAGGTTCAATGTCGTGGGGCCACCCTCGCGCAGCAGGGTGACGAGCCGTTGCACCGCCTGGTCGGCGAGGGTC
Organism: uncultured Actinomycetota bacterium; assembly: GCA_963803345.1. Classification (GTDB taxonomy): domain Bacteria; phylum Actinomycetota; class Actinomycetes; order Mycobacteriales; family Micromonosporaceae; genus CAWDLX01. Next base: position 566,739 of record CAWDLX010000009.1, on the reverse strand, counting down.
TTGAGATTGAACACCAGTCGACTTCGCGCGAGCTGAACGAGCAGCGGCCAACGGCCGGTCAGCCGGACGAGCTGAGATACGTCGGTCGGCCAGGAGATCCAGGCCGCCGGTCAGGAACGATCGGGCCTCGGACTCGGTCAACTGGTCAACCTTGAGCGCGTTCTCCCGCACCGCGGAGGGCAGTATCCCCGGTCGACGTGTCGTCACCAGTCTGTGCACGTGTCCTGGCCACCGTGAAGAAAGGGGGCCAGCTGCTCAGCCGCCCATACGTCATCGACGATCAACAGAACCGCGCTGCGCCCGTCGAGCAGGACTCCAAGGCGGAGGCCGGCCTGCTCGGGGTCGGACAGAGCTGGGCGCTCGCGAGACAGCTGAAAGTAGACATCGTTGACCTTCTCCGCGAGCGCGGCACCGGTCGTGCGCTCGCCGACGTGATCCATACCGCGTCGCGGAAACGTGTTCGAATGCGGCCGTCGTGGCAGACCTGTTGGCCAGGACGGTTTTCCCGAATCCACCGGCACCGACCAAGCCTGTCGACACGCCCACCACATTGGAGTCGGGTGAGGTAAGCCGTGACACCAACAATTCGAGCAGTTGCGCCCGCGCCATGAGGCCTGGCTCAATGCTCGGCACGAGCCACACGTTGGCCCAGTCGATCCGCGTTATCAGGTTCCGCAACCGCTCCACGAACGCCTGACCGGGCATCGTCCCATCCGAACGTCTCGATGAACGTCGGCCAGTCGGAAGAAGCGCGTACCCTCCAGCAGCAACGGCAGACCGGGCGGTCCATCTGCTCAGCGCGTTCGATTTCGCGTTTCACCCAGGCGGCCGATTCAGCGTCAGGCGTCATGACGACGACACAGGCCGCACAGGAATCAATCATCGTGCGTATTTCGTCATCCCAGCGGTCACCCGAGACGAGGTCCTGGTCGTACAGGACAATCACACCCGCTTCGCCCAAAGCGCACAACCGCTCAACATAACCAACAACGAAAAAAGCTGAAACACGAAACCCAACACCACCCAACGATACCCGCCAACCTACCGTCAGCCAAGCTAATGCATAGCCATCATCTCAAACAAACACCACACTCCTACCACACCCGATTACGCCGCCGTGTCGAATGCCGGGCTGCGGGCGACGAGCCTTCGCAAGCCGAAGAACCCGTCGGTGGCCGCGGCCAGCGCGACGGCGTCCCAGAGCCGACCGGCCGCCTCACTCCTGGGATACGGAGTAACCAGTGGCCCGATGAAGCCGACGGACTCGCCGTACGGCCCGGCGACGTGCAGGACTGGGCAAGCGGCCACGTCGCCCAGCGGATCGACTCCGGCATGGTGGCTGGCTCGTACGGCGGCGTCGTAGGACGGGTCCAGCGCGGCGTTGGCCAGACTGTGCGGTAACCCGGCCCGACCGAGCGCCAGCGCGAACATGTCCCGGCCGATGGCCATCCGGTCGGTGTGGACGAGCGGGCCCAGCGCAGAGTAGAGGCTGCGCACCGCCATACCTCCGAGCGACAGCCCGGTTGCCGTGACCACCCGGACCGGCTGCCAGGCGTCGCGCAGCGCCGCGCGCTCGTCGTCGGGCACGGTGAGCCGATCCTCGTTCAGGGCCGAGAGGCTCATCACGTGAAGGTCCATCCGTACATCTCGGACCTGCTCCACCTCGATCAGCCATCGCGAAACCTGCCATGCCCACGGACAGATCGGATCGAACCACAAGTCTGCTATCGCCATCGTCGACTCACCGCCAATGCCACACGCTAAGCTGTGGCCCGCGGCAGCACACTCGTCAAGCCGGCCGAAGATCGGTCAACCGATCGCACGACCGCCAACTGGCGCTTCCCCGTTCGCCACTCGTCGCGCGAATGGCGGGGCCGGGATTCGACGAGGGCCGGCCGGTGGCATTGGAGGCCGTGATCATTCGTGCCATTCGGCGGTGGTGTCGAGCCGGCGCTGCCAGAGCGGTACCCCTTCCGGCGTCCACTGTTGACACAGGTCCAGCAGCGCCTGGCACCGGGCGAGCATCGACGTTCGGCGCTGGCTCCACCCCGGTCGCCACCCGTAGCCGTCGAAGAACCCGTCGAGTGCGTCGATGTGGTCGGGGTGGTGCATCCGGACAATCCATTCGCACCACGCGAGATCCTCGACCTCGTGACCCGGGTGCGTCCACTCCCAGTCCAGCACGGCGTTGACGCTGAACGTACGCCGGTCGAACAGGAGGTTGTTGGGGCCGTAGTCGCCGTGCACGAGGACGGTTCCGGGCCCGCGTGTGACGGCCGGAAGCACGTCGGCCACGTCGACGTGGTGGATGCGGCGCAGCATTTCGCCGCAGGCTCGCAGGACGGGCGCTGCGTGGCCAGCGTCGATCAGGTCCTGGCCATGAGCGCCATCGACAAACTCCATATGCACACTGCTCTCATCACCGCCCAGCAGACCGGGGACGGGCAACCGACCGCGGAGCCTGTCCAGGACCGAGTATTCCCGCTGCCGGCGAGCCGCCCGGTCAGGACCGGTGAAGCGCTTGATCACCGCCGTGCCGTCGCCGCTGGTCTCGTTGGTGTAGCCATGCCGCATCGGCCGCATCGTTGCGATTCTACGCAAAAGCTCGCCGCGTCGGTCGACCCGCGTTCAGCCACGCGTCGCTGGCCGCCGGCCGACCCGTGCCGGCCGGCGGTCCCAGCTCCCGTCAGTTCTGTTGGATCTGGACCTCCTTCAGGCCGGCGCCGAGACCGGGCGCGTGTGTCATCAGCACCCGGACCAGTTGCGCGCTGATGGCAGCGAAGGTGACCTTGTTGTAGTTCGGTGCCGGCGTGGCGGGTGATCGGGCCTGGCCGGGGACGTCCACCCACGCCGTTCCGGTGAATGTCTGCACGGTGTAGGCCGTCGGCTGCGCGTACGTGCCGCCGCCCGAACCGAACTGTTTATTGCTGTAGAAGTACAGCTTCACCGTATTGAACTGGGTTGGCGCTCCCAGGTCGATCTGGAACCAGTCCTGGGCGTTGGGTGTACCGGCATCGCCCCAGATGGGGTTGGTGCCCACATAGGACCCGGAGGTCACCGGTAGTCCACTGATGGTGAAGCCGTCGACCGCGTTCGCCGTGCTCGTGGCCTGCGCGGCCGGGCTCGTGGTGGTGAACGAGGCCGAGGTGGCCTTACCCTTGGCGAGGTTGGCCGCGCCGCCGGTGGTGCTGAGATCCAGACCGGCCTTCTGGAAGGCGTCAACCACCCGGGCATTGCCGGAGAGGCTGACCTGGGTGGCGGTGTTCACGCTCCGGGCGCTGGTGAACAGCACCTGGGTGGCGCTGCCATCGAGGATGCTGACGGCGCCGGTGGCCGAGTTCCATGTGACGTGCGCCAGGTCGCTCACGGTGAACGCGCGCTGGCCGTTGACGTACACCGTGAAGCCGGCTGGTGCGAGTGGGTAGCACGTGGTCCCGCCCGGCCGCTGCCACACGACCGTCAGGTCGGCGCCGTGGTAGCGCACGTTGTTGAGCGTGAAGTGGTCGTAGCCCATATCGATCGGGTACAGCTCCAGGCTGTTGTCGAGGCGGGCCCGGATGCCGGCGACATCCTCGAACATCATCCAGTTGTACGACCCCAGGACATCGTGGTGGATGCTCGACCGGGTCAGGGTCTTGTTCGTCGGATTCCAGTTGGAGAAGAACTCGTTGTTGTCCGGGAAACGGTTGTCACCGTTGACGTACTCGTTCCAGGACAGCCACTCGATGAGCTTGCGATACGAGTCCTGCGTGATGTACGGCGTCGGGTAGTCCCGCAGCGCCTTCGAGAAGAGCCTCGCCTGCAGGGTGGCGTTGATGTTCGAGAAGTTGTTGCTCCCCGGGTTGCCGAACGCGGTCGCGGCCGCCTTGTCGGCCTGGTTCGCGGTGTACGCCGGCATGATCGGGAACTCGGCCTTGTCGGCGTAGTACCGCAGGGCCTGGGTGTAATTCGCGGTGTTCGGCGGGATGCCGTCGATGAAGGGCGCGAAGTTCTGCTGGTCCCTCCAACAGACCAGCCCACCGGACGTGAGGTCGCGCTGCAGGAACACCTTGCCGGGACACGAGTTGGTGCCCGAGCCGGTCGGCGAATGGATGGTCGCGGTCCGCCCGTTTCCCGACGAGTCGACAGCGGTCGCCCCGCTCGCCTCGTCGAACCGGTACGAGGCCACGTTACCGGCGCCCTGCTGGCCCCCGGCGAGCGCCTGCACCTCGGTGCCGGTGAGCGCCCGGCTGTAGATCTGGAAGTCATCCACGGTCGCGTTCAGATACGGGTCGGCGTACTGTGACCGCCCGATCCAGTTGTTCGTGGTGGCCCCGAGGTTCGATGGGTGCAGGGTCATACCGCTGTTGGTTGCCACCGCGGTGCCGTTCACGTACAGGGTCCCGGTCGTGCCGGAGAGCGTCACCGCGAGGTGCGACCAGGTGTTCAGCGGCAGTGCCGCCGTACCGGACAGGCGCTGCTCTCCGCCGCTGCCGCTGGTGGTGATGGCGAACCGCGGTGCCGTGCCCGCGCTCACCGTCAGGAACAGCGGACGTGGCACTGGTGCGTGGTGGCGCTGACGATGGCGCGACGGAAACGATGCGCGGCGGACGGGGGTTGATGGGCGGGCGGGCACCGCCGGCGGCGCGCGGGCGACCGGGCGGGGCCCGGACATCAGAGTGGGATCCCGCGCGCCAGATGGTAGTAGGCGAGGTTCTGGCGCACTTCGCGGGTGAACGCCCGGGTGGTCGTCTCGGCGTCGATCACGAGCAGTTCCGTACCGGTCATCTCGGCGAGGTCGTGCAGTTCTTCGACACCGACCGCGCGGCTCAACACCGTGTGGTGGGGGCCGCCGGCGGTGAGCCATGCCTCAGCTGACGTTGCCAGGTCCGGATCAGGCCGCCAGACCGCCCGGGCCACGGGCAGCTTGGGCAGTGGCTCGTCCGGGGGCACGATCTCGACCGTGTTGGCCACGAGCCGGAACCGGTCGCCGAGGTCGCACAGGCCGACCACGACCGCCGGACCTGGCGAGGCGTCGAAGACCAGCCGGACCGGATCCTCGCGCCCGCCGATGGAGAGCGGATGGATTTCACAGCTCGGCTGGTCGGCGCTGATACTCGGGCAGATCTCGAGCATGTGTGCGCCGAGGATCTTCTCCCGGCCGGGCGTGAGGTCGTAGGTGTAGTCCTCCATGAACGACGTGGCGCCGCCCGCCATCGCCTTCACGGTGCGAACCAGGATCGACGTTTTCCAGTCTCCCTCGGCACCGAAGCCGTAACCGTCCGCCATCAATCGCTGTACGGCGATGCCCGGGAGTTGGCGCAGGCCACCGAGATCCTCGAAGTTCGTGGTGAACGCGCGGAATCCCCCGGCGCCGAGGAATCCGCGTAAGCCGGCCTCGATGCGGGCGGCGTAGCGTAGCGCCCCGTGTCGCTCGCCACCCGCCCGCAGGTCGGCGTCCACCCGGTATGCCGCGTCATATTCGGTGACCAGGCTGTCGATCTGTGCCTCCTCGACGGCGTCCACCGCCCGGACCAGGTCGTTGACGCCGTAGCTGTTGACCGACACTCCGAAGTGGAGCTGTGCCTCCACCTTGTCGCCCTCGGTTACCGCGACATCTCGCATGTTGTCGCCGAAACGGGCCAGCCGCAGCCCGTTCATCTCGGCGAAGCCCCGCGCCGCCCGGACCCATTCCCCGACCCGCCGGGCGACCCGTGGGTCGTTGACGTGTCCGGCGACGGTCTTGCGCCGCACACCCAGCCGGGACTGGATGTAGCCGAACTCCCGGTCGCCGTGGGCGGCCTGGTTGAGGTTCATGAAGTCCATGTCGAGCTCAGCCCAGGGGAGCGCGACGTTGGCTTGCGTATGCAGGTGCAGCAGCGGTTTGCGCAGCGCCTCGAGCCCGGCGATCCACATCTTCGCCGGGGAGAAGGTGTGCATCCAGGCGATGACGCCGACGATGTCGGCCGCGTTCGCCTCGCGGCAGGTGGTGAGAATGTCGGAAGCGCCGGTGAGCACCGGGCGCCACACCACCTCGGCGTCGACCTCAGCCCACCCGCCGAGGCGGGCGGCCACCTCGCGGGACTGGTCGGTCACCTGCCGCAGAGTCGCCGGGCCGTACATCTCCTGGCTGCCGGTGAGGAACCAGATCGAGGCAGTTGTCATGGTGGACCTTCCCGGACGATGGGCTACGCGGGCCTCCGCTGGCCGTACACGGTGTGGTAGCGGTCGAAGAGCGCGTCGATGCAGTCGGGCGGGAGTGGGATCGGCTCTCCGATCTGACGCGCCAGATGGACGGTCTGAGCGATCGACTCGCACATGACCGCGGACTTGACCGCGGCCCGGGCGTCGACGCCGATGGTGAATACGCCATGGTTGCGCATCAGGACGGCGGTGGAACGGTGGTGGATCAGGGTGTCGACGATCCCTCGGCCGATGTCGTCGCCGCCGATGAGCGCGAATGGTCCGACCGGGATCTCGCCCCCGAATTCGTCGGCCTGTGCCGTGAGAACGCACGGGATCGCCTCGCCGCGCGCCGACCACGCGGTCGCGTACGGGCTGTGGGTGTGTACGACTCCGCCGACCTGGGCCATGGCCCGATACACGTACGCGTGCGCCTCGGCGTCACTCGACGGTGCGAGATCGCCCTCGACGATCCGACCGTACAGATCGCAGACGACCATGGCGTCGGCGCTGAGGTCCTCATAGGACACACCGCTGGGTTTGATGACCATGAGGTCGGCACCGGGGATCCGGGCCGAGATGTTCCCCGCGGTCCAGGCAACCAGCCCGTACCGGGTCAGCTCGGTGTGCAACCGCGCCACCGTGGCACGGATCTGACTGATCACCGATGCGCTCATGGCGTCGCGGCCCGGGCGGCGTTGCGGATCGCGCGCAGCCGGTGCATCACGTCGTTTCCGCCTCGGCCGAGATAGTCATGCAGGGCGCGGTACTCGGCGCACAACGCGTCGTAGGCAACGGTGCGCCCCGGGTCGGGGCGATAGGCGTCCCTTCGGATACGACCCATCGCTTCGGAGGCGGTGGCGACGTTGGGATGGCAACCGGCGGCGGCAGCGGCGTGGATGGCCGACCCCAGGGCAGGGCCCTGCGTCGAGGCGACGAGGTGCATGGCGCGACCCGTCACGTCGGCATAGATCTGCATCAGTAACGCGTTACTGGTGAGCCCGCCCGCGACGACGATGTCGTCAACCGGGAGCCCGGCGCTCTCGAACGCCTCAATGATCATCCGGGTACCGAACGCGGTCGACTCGAGCAGGGCGCGATAGATATCCGGCGGGCGCGTCGCGAGTGTCAGACCGACGATCACCCCGCTCAACTCATGATCGACGAGAAGGGATCGGTTGCCGTTCCACCAGTCCAGAGCCACGAGGCCGTGCGCTCCCACCGCCTGGCCGCCCGCTTCGGCGGCCAGGGTCTCGTGGTTGCCGTACCCGGCCGGAGCCGCGTGCTCGACGAACCAGCCGAAGATGTCGCCCACTGCGCTCTGCCCGGCCTCGTAACCCCAGGCGCCGGTCGAGATACCGCCATCGACGACGCCACACATCCCGGGCACCTCGGCCAGGTGGGCACCGTTCATGACCAGGCATGTCGACGTCCCCATGATGGCCACGAGCCGGCCGGGCGCCAGCGCCTGGGCGGCGGCCGAGGTGACATGCGCGTCCACGTTGCCGACCGCGACCGCGATCCCGGCGGGCAGACCGGTCCAGGCTGCCGCGGCCGGGGTGAGGCCACCGGCCCGGACACCGAGCGGGGAGATGGGATGCTCCAGCTTCGCCGTGAAGTCGCCGAAGTCCGGATGCAGGGCGACCAGGTAGTCGCGGTCCGGATACCGGCCGTCCTGATAGATTCCCTTGTACCCGGCCGTGCAGACGTTTCGGGTCTCGACGCCGCACAGTTGCCAGGTGATCCAGTCGGCTCCTTCGATCCACCGGTCGGCCCGACGGTAGATCGCCGGGTCCTCCTCCAGCACCTGCAGCGCCTTGGCGAACTGCCACTCCGCCGAGATCTTTCCGCCGTACCGGTTGAGCCAGGGCTCGCCGCGGTCATGGGCCAGCGAGGTGATGCGGTCTGCCTGCGGCTGAGCGGCGTGGTGTTTCCACAACTTCGGGTAGGCGTGGGCCCGGCCACTCCACTGTGGAATCTCGCATAGCGCAGTCCCATCGGCGAGCGCGGGCAGCACGGTACACGCGGTGAAGTCGATGCCGATGCCGACGACCTGCTCGGGGTCGACTCCGGCGTTCTCGATGGCCGCGGGCACGGCCGTGCGTAGGACTTCCCGGTAGTCGTCGGGATGCTGGAGCGCCCAGTCCGGTGGCAAGGGCCGATCGGAGCCGGGCAGGCAGTCGTCAATGACCCCGTGCCGGTAGACGTGCACGGCCGTCCCGGCTTCCTCACCATCCGCCGCCCGCACGACGAGCGCCCGGCCCGACAGCGTCCCGAAGTCGACTCCGACGACGTAGCGGTCAAGCATCGGGGATCCCCGGCCACACCGGTGTGAAGATGCGCATCACGGAGGGCCCACGATTCGCCCACAGGTGGTACGGGATGGCGACCAGGTCGACCTGCGCGCCGTGCCGGGCCGGCTCCTCGCCGATGGTGGCCCATCCGAGGCGGCCCCAGGCGCTGTCATCGCGGGCTACGGCCGCGACGCGTGCCACGATCACAGGCTGTCCGAGCAGGTCCAGCACTTCTTCGACCGGTGGCCGGTCCAGGACCAACTCGACCCGATTCAAGTCCACTGTGGACTCCTGGTCCGGACTCTCGAAGCAGTACACGACGGGTCCGCGCTCCAACGCGGCCATACCGTGCACCGCGTCGACGGCCGGGTGCGCCACCGTGAGTCGCAACGGCATGGGCATCGAGTACGCGATGACATCGCCCGGCTGCCAGACGCGGGTGAGTCTGAGGTAGCCGCGGGCATCCGGCTCGGCGGGCTGGGGTGTGCCATTGACGGCCACGTGTGCTCCACGGCACCACTCGGGCACTCGGAGCGAGAGAGTCCACTCGCCCGCGTCGGCGGCCTCCACGCTGATCCGTATGTCACCGGTCGCCGGGTAGTCGGTGGCGACGCTCAGCCGGGCCTCGGTGTCGCCGACCGGGCTCGCGATGGTGGCCGGCACCCACTGGTGGATCTGCACCCCGTCGCCGTCGTGCGTCGCGACGAAGGCGCCGAGCGAGGCCACTGTCCGCATGATGTTCGGTGGGCAGCACGCACACTCGAACCAGGCCGGGCGGGTGCCGGGTGCCTCGGCGCGCTGGCGGCGCCCGTCCGCGTCGGCCGGCGCGTGAGGGGCCCGCCGCTGGGCCGGATTGTTGTAGAAGAACGCGGTCCGCTGCACCGAGGTCGACGCCGACACCAGGTTGTAGAGGGCCCGCTCCATGGCATCGGCGAAGCGCGATTCGCCGGTCGCGAGTAGTAGGCGCCAGGCCACCATGATCGAAGCGATCGTCGCGCACGTCTCGCCGTACACCAGATCCGGTGGCAGCTCGTGCTCGTCGCCGAAGGACTCGCCCTCGAACCTGGATCCGACCGCGCCGGTGAGATAGAGCTTGCTGGCGGCCATCGAGTCCCACTGCCGCAGGGCACTGTCGAGCAGCGCCTGTTCGCCGGTTTCGAGGTAGAGGTCGACGACTCCACATAGGAGGTACAGCGCGCGGACGGCGTGTCCGACCACTGTGGTCTGGGCGCGCACCGGAGTCTTGTCCTGATAGTACGGCGAATCGAAGTGTCCTTTGGGGATCAGTACACCGTAGCCGCGGACGTTGACGAGTTGGAGTGCGAGATCGAGGTAACTGCGATCGCCGGTCTCGCGGTAGAGCTCGACCAGGGCGGTCTCGACGACCGGGTGGCCGTCGGTGTCCTTGCGCTGGTTGTCGCCGAAGTCGCGGACCGCGCAGTCCGCGGCCCGGCGGGCCACGTCGAGCAGTGCCGTGCTACCGGTGCAACGATGGTGGGCGACACCCGCTTGGATCAGGTGGCCGATGCAGTAGAGCTCGTGGCTCATCACCAGGTTGTCCCAGCGGACTTCGAATCCGCCCTGCACGTAGGAGTTCAGGTATCCATCCGGTCGTTGGGCGATGTGCAGCACCTGGATCAGGTTCTCCGCCGCGGCTTGCAGGCTCGGCGACGGCGCCCGGCCCAGGTCCCAGGACAGCGCCTCCAGGACCTTGTGCACGTCCGAGTCGCTGAACCACATCCCGCGGTGTGGACCCGGCTGGCCTGCGCCCACCCGACGCAGGTTGTCCACCGAGCCGTCGCGCTCCAGCCAGCCGAGCGCGTGCGGGGCGGTCACCTCCCGGTTCCGGCGTTGCCACTCGCCGAAGAAGCCGCCGGTGAGCTGGACCCGGTCCAGTCCGAGGGGGCGCGCCTCGAGCCGCTCGGTCGCCAGTGGGGATACCGGCCCCTTGACGGGGTTCGGTGTTGTCACGATCGTTCTCCTTGACTGTGGTGGAATCGGGCGGCGTCAGCCGCGCAGGGCACCGTTGATGAGGCCGCTGACATAGAACCGCTGCAACGCGAGATAGAGCACGAGGCAGGGAACCATCGCGACCATGACCCCGGCCTGCAGGGCGCCCACATCAAGAATGTTGAACGACGCGTACCGGATGTTGACCAGCATCACCGGCAGGGTGTACTTCGTGCCGTCGTTGAGAAAGATGAGAGGAGCCAGGTACTCGTTCCAGGCCGTGAGGAACGAGAACAGCGCCACCGTGACGATGCCGGGCATGACGATGCGCGCGGACACGTAGCGTAGCGCGCCGAAGTCGGTGCAGCCGTCGACCAACGCCGCCTCCTCCAGCTCCCTCGGCACCGACTCGAAGCTGTTGCGCATCAGGTATACGCCGAACGGTAGCTGGAACATCACCAGCACCAGGGAGAGTCCGACCAACGTGTTGGTCAGGCCCAGCTTGGCGAGCACGATGTACAGCGGCAGCAGGATGGTGGCGTACGGGACCATGAGGATCGCGAGCGTCGTGCCGAACAGCAGGCTCTTGCCCCGGAACCGGAAGCGGGCGAACCCGTAGCCGGCGAGCACGCATACGGTCACCGACAGGGCGACGGTGCACAGGCACAACACGATCGTGTTGAACAGATAGGTCCCGACACCCTGGTCGAAGTGGGCCAGGCTGGAGTAGTTCTGCAGCGAGAGAGTGTGCGGGAACCAGGTCGGCGGCTGTCGGTTCGCCTCGTCGGTCGACTTGAGCGAGTTGAGCGCGGCCCAGATCAGAGGAAACAGAAACGCTACCGACAGGACAATGGCCATGCCGTGGAAGCCGGCGGTGGCTGCCCCGCGACGGGCGAGCCTGGTCAGCGAGGACATCACTTCTCCCGTTCCCGGAGCAGGCGGAGCTGGACCACGTTGACCAGCACGAGGACGAGCAGGATCACGACCGCCTCGGCCGCGGCACTGCCGAGCCGGTATGACTGGAACGCCTTGTTGTAGAGCGCGAGCACCACGGTGACGGTGCTGTTGTCCGGACCGCCGTGCGTCAGCACGAAGAACTGGTCGAACGCGAGCAGCGACCCGGTGACCGAGAGCACGGTCAGCAGGGCGAGGGTAGGTCGCAGGCCAGGCACCGTGATGTAACGCAGGCGCTGCAAGGTGGATGCCCCGTCCACTGTGGCCGCTTCGTAGAGCTCGTTCGGAATGGACTGCAGACCGACCAGGAGCACCAGTACCTGGAAGCCGATGAACTTCCACACCACGAGCGCGATGGCCGTGAAGAGCGCTTTGGTGGGCGTAGCCAACAGGCCGGCCGGCTCATGGGTGAGCCCGGTGGCCTGGAGGGCCTGGTTGAAGACACCGAGCTGGTCGTTCGAGTCAAGCCACCACATCGACGAGGCCGCCGCCGTGCCGACGACGTACGGCAGGAAGAACGTGGTGCGGTAGAACAGGGTTCCCCGGCGGCGACTGTTCGATATCGCGACGAGCATGAACGCGATGAGGAACAGGACCACCGTGGTGATCGCCGTGTAGATCAGGGTGAACGAGATCGCGCCGACAAAGCGTTCGTCCGACCCCAGCTGCCGGTAGTTCTTGAGGCCGATGAAGGTCGGCGTACCGAGCAACGGCCAGTCGGTGAACGACATGTAGACGAGGATGACCAGCGGTACCACGAACAGGGCCGCGACCACGACCGCGCTGGGCGCGACGAAGGCCAAGCCGACCACCGGACGCCGGATCGCGGCCACCGCGTGGCGCCCCGGCGGTCGCTGCACTGTAGATGGCGTCGCATCCGCCGGTGCGCGGGTGAGGATCGACACGGCCTGTCCTTCCGTCCTTCGGGCGGAGGCCGCGCCGACTGCGTGCGCAGCCGGCGCGGCCAGGTCCGGGCTACCGGTTCACTGAGCGGCGTCCAGGCCTGCCTGGATCTTGCTCTGCCCGTCCGCCAACGCTTTGTTCAGGTCGGGTCCGTAGATGGCCCCCCGGATCGTCTCGACCCACGGGCCGTTCGGGTTGTTGAACAGGTCGCCGAAGGGCAGCGCGAACGGGGTTACACCGTTCTTGAGGCCGTCCGCGATGAACTTGGTCCGCGGGTCGGAGCCGGTGTACTTGTTACCCGACAGGTCGATGCGGCCCGGCAGGTCGCCGTTCTTGGCGATGATCTCTACTTGGGCGTTCTCGTCGAGAGTCCACCGGAGGAAGTCCCACGCCTGCGCCTTGTGCTTGGACGAACGGGAGATGCCGGCGACATCACCGCCGACAAATGTCGAGGTGTGCGCCCCGTCGGGAGACATCAGCGAGGTCACACCCCACTCGAAGACCTTCTGACCCTGGAGCGCGCCGACGATGGGGGAGCCTAGCGCCAGCATGCCGACCTTGCCGGAGAGGAAGTTGTTCGGCCACGTCGAGCCGTCCTGGGTGGAGTCGCTACTCGCCACCAGCTTTTCCTGGTTGAGCTGCCTGTACAGGCCGAAGATCTGCCGGAACGCGTCGTTGTTGATGTCGACCTTCGTGCCGTCGTCGGAGAGGACCTTGACGCCAGCCGCCCAGGCGTACGGGAACAGCGTGTAGACGCCACAACCCCCACAGCTGCCGGCGATGTCGAAGCCGGTGATGCCGTTGCCGAGTGCGGTTATCTTCCGGGCGTCGGCCAGGATCTCGGCGAAGTTCGCCGGCGGCTTGGACGGGTCGAGCCCGGCCTGCTGGAACAGGTTCTTGTTGTAGAAGAGGACGGACGAGTCGAGCTTGTGCGGAACGGCGTACACCTTTCCGTCGAGCGAGGCGACGCGGATGTGCGACTGCGCAACGCTCGAGGCATAGGGCAGCGCGTTGAGCTCCGCGGTGATGTCCTGGAACAGGCCCTGCTTGGTGTAGTTCGGTGTGTAGACGACGTCGGAGGCGAGGATGTCGGGCAGGCTGTTCGAGCCGGCGGCGGTGCCGACCTTCGTCAGGTAGTTGTCATTCGGGATGATCGTCAGCGTCACGTGGTTCTTGTGGCTCGAGTTGTACGCGTCAACCAGGCGCTGGCTGAACTGGTCTGTGGCCGATCGCACCCACATGGTCAGGGCAGTGCCGTCGTCCGGGCGTCGTGCTGCCGCCGCCGCCGCTGTTGCCGCTGCTACAACCGGTGACGGCGACAAGCAGGGCAACCAGCGCTGTTAACCCGACCATCCACGCACGGCCGGTGCCGGTCGGCACGGCCGTCCGGTCTTTGCCAGGTGCCATGTCTTCTCCTTATGGAATGCCCCAGCCGGTCGAGCTCGACCGGAAACTTTTCCGCCGCCTGCGGGGTCGCGCGGTTAAGGCTTTCCGGGACCTTAGGAGCAGCGCAGATGCTGCCGTCAATAGGGCTAAGCAAACGCGACGCAACTGCGGCCTTGCGGAAACTTTTCCTCTGCCGTTAGGCTCCGTCAACCCGTATTCGGAAAGGACGCTGCGTGACCCGGAAACACGCGTGACGGCGCGGTAACGGTCAACGACGTGGCCGCGCGCGCGGGCGTCTCGCCCGGGACCGTCTCGAAGGCGCTCAACGGCCGGGGCCAGCTGCGTCCGGAGACCAGGCGCAAGGTGGTGGCCGCCGCCCAGGAACTCGGCTTCCACGCGAACATGCTCGCCCGGAACCTGGCTGAGGGGCGCACCTACACCGTCGGCGTCCTCACCACAGACAGCTTCGGCCGGTTCACCATCCCGGTCATGCTCGGCGCCGAGGACGCCCTCGGCGCCGGTCAGATCTCGGTGCTGCTCTGTGACGGTCGCGGCGACCGCATCCGCGAACAGCACTATGTGCGCACACTGCTGGCCCGCCGGGTCGACGGGATCATCGTCACCGGTCGCACCACTGACCCGCGCCCGTCGCTCGGCGCGCGACCTGTCCGATCCCGATCGTCTACGCCCGGGCCGCGATCGGACCACCCCGACGACCTGTCGCTGATGCACGACGACCAGCAGGGAGCGGCCTTGGCGATCCGGCACCTGATCGCCACCGGCCGCACGCGGATCGCCCACATCACTGGACCGGACCGGCATCTCGCCGCCCGCGACCGGGCCGTCGGCGCACAGTCCACATTGGGCGCCGCCGGCCTGACGATGGTCCTGGGCGAGCCGCTGATGGGCGAATGGAGCGAGCGCTGGGGCCGGGATGCGGCGAGCCTTCTGATGCGCAGTGGCGAGGAGTTCGACGGCATCTTCTGCGGCAGCGACCAGATCGCCCGTGGGGTCGCCGACGCGCTGCGCGAGGCCGGCCGGCGCGTGCCCGAGGAGGTCGGCATCGTCGGGGTCGACAACTGGGAGGTGATGGCGGAGGGCTGCCGACCGCCGCTGACCACGTCGACCTCAACCTGAACGAGCTGGGCCACACCGCCGCCACCATGCTGCTCCGCGCCATCGAGGGCCACCCGCTCGAGCGCGGCGTCCAACTGTTGCCGTGCCGGTTGGTGACGCGGCGCTCGACGGAGATGACGCTCGACTTCCCCCCGCCCGAGCCGGCGGTTGACGACACCTACCGGCGCGGCGCACCGCGGCAGGCAGGCTCCGACACCCAACGCGGAGTACGGGCCGAGCGGGCATAGGCGCCCGGTGGCTGAGGCAACGAGATGCGCTTGCCCAGGATGCTCACGCTGAGGTCAATCAGGGGTTCTCCATGGTGCCCGAGGCGCATCGTCCGCACTGCTCACCAGCAGACCGTCGCTGGTCCTGCGCATCAACATCGAACGGCCGACCTGTTCGGTGAATCCCCAGCGCTGGTAGAACGCCACCAACTCCGGTTGGCAGACCAGTTCGATGCTGCGCACCGCCCGCAACCGCGGATGCCCGACGACACCGTCCAGCAACATCGCGCCGAGCCCCTGCTCCCGCCACTGCGGGGCCACGATCACGTCGAGCACGACCGCGAGGTACACCTCGTCGGTGACAGCTCGGGCGAATCCCACGAGCCGGTCGGACGGCCGGTGTACCAGTGCAACGACCACGCTTGAGGAGGAAAGCATCCTGATCACGTCATCGGTCGTTCGGCTCGCCGTCCACCACGCCGACGCGAACAGGCCCATCAGCTGGGCCAGCCGGTCAACGTCAACGGCGTCCCGCACCTCAATCTCCGCGGCGCTCACGGGCTCGGTGCTAGTTGTTGTCGGCGCAGGTCGACGACGGGGGCGTACCCGCGGTCGGGCCGTCGGTGCCCTGCCGGCGGACCAGTGGTAGATAGACCTCGTCGACGATCTCGATGAGGACGTCGTCGGGCACGGTCGGGAATCCCGCGGGTGATGAACTCGTTGCGCAGCAGCACGATGGCCACGGTCGCGACCCGTGGATGGAGGGCTTCGGGCCGGGCTTCGCCGCGGGCCACGGCGCGAGCCAGGATGGTCAGCCAGAGGCCGACTGCCGGCGTCGGCCGACTGCTCCTGCAGTTGGGCCAGCAGTTCGGGGTCGTCGCGGGCGCCAGCCAGCAGGGCGCGCAGGATGGCGCCGGTGGGCGACGACCAGGTGCAGTTGGCCCGGCGGAGCAGCTCCAGAACGTCGCCGCGCAGCTCGCCGGTGTCGGGGGCCTGGGTCGGTGGTGGCCGTGAACTGCCGGTAGGCGGCGATGCCGAGCGCGGCGCGGTTGGGCCAGCGGCGGTAGATGGCGTTCTTGTTGGTGCCGGCGCGGACCGGCGACCCGCTCCATGGTCAGCCCGGCGTACCCGGACTCGGTGAGCTCCGTCCATGGCCGCGCGCAGGATCGCCTGCTCCAGCGCCGCTCCACGCCGCCGCGTCGGCCCGGTCGTCGGTCGCGACTCGGTTCGTCGGCCATCCCCTTCCCCTTCAGGTACGCAGCGTACCTCCATGGCCGCAGACACGGCGACTTGCGCCCGAGCCGCCTTAAGGTACGGCCCGTACCGTATATTGGTCGGGTGACCTGGTCGCCACAGGCCATTCACGCAGGACGAAGGGCGACACTTATGCGGGCCAAAGGCATCAGATACGACACCGGATTCAGCTTCGACGCAAGCAATCGCCGGCCGTTCGACCACGCCGTCGTCCGGCGCGAGCTGCAGATCATCCGCGACGACCTGCACTGCACCGCGGTGCGCGTCTTCGGCAACGACCCGGACCGGCTCGACTTCGCCGCCAACCACGCCGCCGACCTCGGCCTGGAGGTCTGGTTCTCGCCGTTCACCTACCAGCTGACCCCGAGCAGATGCTCGACGTCCTCGCCGACTGCGCCGAGCGCGCGGAGCGGATCCGGCGAGCGCGGCGCCGAGCTCGTGTTCGTCACCGGCGCCGAGCTCAGCCTGTTCAACAGCGGGTTCCTGCCCGGCGAGAGTCTTCGACGAGCGGGTCGCGGCTGCTGGCCGGCCGCACCGCGTGCGCGCGCTGCTCGGCCACGCTGCCGGCTCGCGTCAACGATTTCCTCGGCAAGGCGGTGGCCGTGGTCCGCGAACGGTTCGGCGGCAAGATCACCTACGCGTCGATCCCGCTCGAGCGCGTCGACTGGACGCCGTTCGACATCATCGTCGGTCGACGCCTACCGGCTCGACGGAGGTGGCCGACGTGTACGCCGAGCGCCATCCGGGCTCTGGTCGCCCAGGGCCAAACCTGTGGCCATCACCGAGTTCGGCTGCGCCAGCCACCGCGGGGCGGCCGACCGGGGCGCCAGAGGCGGGGAGATCGTCGAGTATGAGGAGGGCATCCCGGTACGGCTGAACGGGGACTACGCACGCGACGAAGCAGGAACAGGCCACTTATCTGCGCGAATTGCTGGATGTCTTCGACGCCGAGGGCGTGGACGCCCCGTTCGTCTTCACCTTCGCCTGCTACGACTTGCCGCATCGCGACGATCCCCGCACGACCTGGACATGGCCAGCTAGGGCATCGTCAAGGTCCTCGAGGACCGCGCGAGCCAGACCTACCCCGACATGCCCTGGGAACCCAAGGCCGCGTTCGCCGCGCTGGCCGACTGCTACCGCACCTGACCCTGCTCGCCGCGGGGCCTACGGTGGGGTTGAGGTGTCGTCATGCCACGCCCAGACGGATGGCAGGTCAATGGACGGCAGGCCGGCCTGCGCCCGCGCTGTCCGCATACTCGGCGGCCAGACGCCCGATCGTGAGCCGTTCGGCCCGGAAGTCCGCGCGTGACCACTGGCGGTCCATGGCTTCGTCGACCAGGCGATCGACCTCCCGGTCCAGGGGCGGAACGAGGGCCGCGAGTCCGGGCGAACTCACCATCAGCGCCTCGTACATCGCACCGTTCCAGACGACGGTCGCGTCGTGGTACCGCTGGATGACACTGGCCCGCGACTCGGCGCGCTTGTCGGCCAGGTACGCCACGTCGATCATCCGGCGCATCAGTGCCTGCAAGCCGGCGAGCAGCTGCACGCTCGCCTTGAGTTGGGCATCGCGGCGCCACCGTCGGCGTTCTCGTCCATCCGACGTCAGCGCGACGAGGAGGCCGCCCGCGATGGCCAGCAGTCCCCCGACGATCGGGCCAGCAACCGAGTCCATCGACGCATCCTGCCACCGGCGTGGTCGCCAGGACAGCTCGTCCCATCGAGGAGCGTCGGTCCGCAGGACTGGTGTGGGTGGGACGCGGTTCGTCAGCCGCGTTCAGCCGGTCGGGAGGACCGCGATGGCCTCGATGGAGAGGAGCAGGTTGCGGGGCAGGCTGACGTTGGCCGGAGCTGAGCGGGCCGGCGGCGGATCCGGCATGTATCCTGCGTAAATGGCATTGATGGTCGCGAAATCCTCGACGTTGGCATAGAAGATGGTGGTCTTGACCACGGTCGCCAACGACGCACCGGCGGCGGCGAGCACCGCGTCGAGGTTGCGCAGAGCCAACTCGGTCTGCTCCTCGATGCCGTCCGGGGCGATGCCGGTGGCCGGGTCGATGCCCGCCGTACCGGAGCAGAACACCAACCCGTTGGCGATGATCGCCTGGCTGTAGGGCCCGATCGCCTGCGGTGCGGTGTCCGTCGCGACAGCCTGCCGAGTCATCTCTCAACCTCCATGGTTGCCTGTGGTAGATGGGCCCGCGGCCGGGTCGCCGGCCGATCCCGGAGGAGACCAGAGCCCCTATCGTCGCGCCTCGTACACGATGTTGAACGGGGTCTGCGCCGCCCGACGGAACACGCTGAACCCGACGGCGGTCACGATACGGCGCAGCGGCTCCTCGCCGGCCTGGGCACCGAGGGAGTAGCCACCCTCCTGCGCGAGCGCGTTCGGTACACAGAGGAACGTCGAAAACGAGTAGTAGACACGTCCGACCGGGTTGAGATTGTCATGCACGCTCGCGCCGGCGAACGGCTCGACGATCATCCAGGTGCCGCCGCGAGTCAACTTGTCCAGGACGTGGCGGGCCGCGCCGTGCGGGTCACCCATGTCGTGGAGTGAGTTGAAGCTGGTCACGAGGTCGAACGGGCCGCCGGTGAAGGTCTGCGCGGTGGCCACCTCGAACCGCACCCGGCCGTCCAGCCCTGTGTCCGCGGCGCGCTTACGCGCGGTGGCGATCGACTCGTCGTGGTAGTCGGAACCGACCACGGTCGACCGCGGGTACTCCGCCGCCATCAGCACGGTCGAGGCGCCGTGGCCGCATCCGACGTCGGCTACCAGCGCGCCGTCGCGCAATTTCGCCTCCACCCCTTCCAATGCGGGTAGCCAGGTGCTGACCAGGTTCGCGGTATAGCCCGGCCGGAAGAACCGTTCGCACCCGGCGAACACGTCGGAGTCGTGGGCATGCCAGCCCACCCCGGCACCGGAGCGGAACGCCGCGGTGATCGCCGGCTCGGCCCGCAGCGCGGCGACCGCGAGCTGGAACGCGCCCGGGGCGAAGACCGGACCGTCCGGATCGGTCAGGGCGAAGGCCTGCTCCTCGGTGAGCGAATACCGGCCGGTCTCCGGGTCGTACTCGACATAGCCACCGGCCGCCTGGCCGCGGAGCCACTCGTCGACGTACCGCGGCGCCGTGCCGGTTCGCTTCGCCAACTCCTGGGGCTGCAGCGGTTCGTTTTCGAGGGCGCGGTACAGCCCGAGCCGGTCCCCGACCACGACGTTACCGGCCGCCATGGTCGCACCGAGATCCCCGACGAACCGGTTCATGAACTCCGTCAGCCGTGCCTCATTGACCGCCATTCGGCGCTCCTTGCCTTGTCGTGTGGGCGTCCGACAAGTTCTAGGCCCTGCCGGTCGCCGTGGAATCCGTGCGAGCTACCGAGCTCAGCCGGCCGCGTTGCCGATATCGGTGCGGCGGGCGACGAACATCGGTCCGCCGTCGTCCCGCATGCCAGAATTCACCGGGTGGGCAGGATGATGCTGGAGCGCGACGATGAGTTGGCCACGCTGGCCAGTGCGGCCCGCGATGCCGGCAGCGGCGACGGCTGCGTGGTCCTCATCTCCGGTGAGGCCGGTATCGGGAAGTCGAGTCTGGTCGACGCGATCCGCGGGGTACTGCCGGCGGAGGGCCGGCTGCTCGTCGGCTACTGCGATGACCTGGCCACCCCCCGGGTACTCGGGCCGTTGCGGGATCTCATCGGCAGCGTCGGAGCGGCGGTGACCCGGGCACTGGAGCGTGGCGACCGCGGCGAAGTGTCAGAGGCCCTCCGGCACGAGCTCGGCTGGGCGATGCACCCGACCGTGCTCGCCATCGAGGATGTCCACTGGGCGGATGAAGCGACCCTCGACGTGCTGCGGTACCTGGTCCGCCGGGCCGCCCAGCTGCCGCTGGTCCTGGTACTGACCTACCGGGACGACGAACTGGGTACCGGCCATCCGCTGCGGCCAGCTGTTGGGACTGGCCTCGCGGGTGGGGTGGGTGCGGCGGCTACGTCTGGCCAGGCTCACCGTGTCCGCGGTACGCCGTCTCAGCGCTGAGGCGCACGTCGACGCGGCCGAGGTCTTCGCGGTGACCTCAGGCAATCCGTACTTCGTCGCCGAGGTTCTGGCCGCCGGGGACGCGGCGACTGTGCCACTGACCATCGCGGATGCCGTCCAGGCCCGGATGGCGCATCTTGACCTGTCGGCGCTGGCGATCGTCGAACAGCTCGCCGTCATACCCTCGGCGGTGCAGCGGTGGCTGGTCGAAGCGCTGGTACCGGAGGGCCCGGCGGCGCTCGCCCCGGTCGAGCAGCGCGGGCTGCTCACGGTCACGCCGCGCCGGGTGAGCTTCCGCCATGAACTCGCCCGCCGCGCCGTGGTGGACTCGATGCCGGCGGCGCGCCGGGTGGCGGCGAACCGACGCGTGCTGGCCGCGCTGCTCGGCCGGCCCGGCATCGAGGTGTCCCGGGTGATGCATCACGCGGCCCAGGCCGGCGACAGCGACATCATCCTCCGATATGGACCGGTTGCTGCCCGGGAGGCCTCGGCCGCCGGAGCGCACCGGGAAGCCGCGGCCCATCTGCGGCTGGTACTCGATCAGCACCCGGTCCTGGATCCACGCGCCGAGGCGGAGCTGTGGGAGGGCTACGCGATCGAGTGCTACACCATCGATGCTCCCTCCGGCGACGCGCTGGCGGCGCAACAGCGGGCGGTCGCACTGCGGCCGGCGGACGACCCCCTGGCCCGCGGGGCTTCGCTTCGCTGGCTGTCGCGCATCTGCTGGTGGGCCGGGGACCCGGACGGGGCTGGCGCGGCCGCCGACGAGGCCGTCGGCGTCCTCAGGGCCGCCGGCGACGACCGCCAGCTGGCGATGGCGCTGAGCAACAAGGCTCAGCTGTATGCGCTGGCCGGGCAGGCTGCCGAGGCGATGGTCATCGCGGAGCAGGCCATCGAGCTCGGCCACGACTCTCCGGGGACGCTGTCACACGCGCTCAACAACCTCGCGGTGGCGCAACATGTGCTCGCCGACGACCGAGCACGCTCCACAATGGAGGAAAGCGTGCGGATCGCGCTCGCGGCTGACGAGCCGGAGCACGCCTGCCGTGCTTATGTGAACATGACCTGGCATGACCTGGAGCGGCTGCGGCTCGACGACGCCCGGCGCCACCTGGCCGAGGGCATGGACTTCGCCGACCGCTGCGAGTTCGTGACGTTCTCCCGTTACCTGCGGGTGGCCCTGGCGGCGCTGCACCACGCGACCGGCGACTGGGACGAGGTCGAGCCGGCCGCCGCGTACGCCCTCGACAGCTCCCCGCCGGTACGATGCCGCGCGCTGACGGTGATCGGCCGTACCCGCCTACGCCGCGGTGAGCCCGGCGCGGTGGAGATGCTCCGGGAGGCGTGGCGGGTCGCCGTACGGTTGCGCGAGTGCCAGTGGATCGGTCCGGCCGCCGCGGCGCTGGCCGAGGCGGCCGCGCTCGAGGGCGACGCCAGTGCCGCCCTGGCCGACCTGACCCACGCCAACGAGCTGGCGCGCCGCTTCGGCACGGTCGCGCTGCGGGCCGAGCTGGCGTACTGGCTCGGGCGGGCCGGCCGTGTTGTCGGCGCGAACGGTCTGGCGCACCCTTACGCGCTGCTCGCCGACGGCCGGTGGCGGGAGGCGGCCGACGTATGGCGGGCGGCTGGGTGCCGGTATGAGTACGCGGCTGCGCTGGCCGAGAGTCCTGACACCACGGTCCAGCTGGCCGCTCTGGCCGTACTCAACACGCTCGGAGCCGGGCCGTTGGGCCGCTTGATCCGGGCGCGCCTGAGGAGTCTCGGGGTTGCCCGGATCCCGCGCGGCCCGATGCCGACGACCAGGATCAACCGGGCCGGGCTGACCGAGCGTCAGGTCGAGGTGGTCCAGCTGGTCGCCGACGGCATGACGAACGCCGACATCGCCGGCAAACTCGTCCTCTCGGTGCGCACTGTGGACAGTCACGTCGCCGCGGCGTTGGAGAAGCTGGGTGCCCGCACCCGCAGGGAGGTGGCGGCACGCGCCGCCGATCTGGGCATCCTCATGCCGCGGCCGTAACCCCGGCGACGCCGGACGCACGCCGGATGGCCCCGATGGCCAGGACCATTGCCTCTGATCGTGGGATGTGCGTTCTGGTTAGCGTCGACTCAGAAGGCATGACCTGAACGGCATCCGCGGTCCTCATCCGGGGCTGGCAAGCGTGCCGCTCCGAGATGAGGGGGAGCGCGATGAGGCGGCTGCTGGCGCTGGGCGGTGGCACCGCCGGGACGATGGTGGTCAACAAGTTGAGGCGCCGGCTCGACCGGACGCAGTGGCAGATCACGGTGGTGGACCGCGACGATGAGCATCTGTACCAGCCGGGTCTGCTGTTCGTCCCGTTCGGCGGTTACCGTCGGGATCAGCTGGTCAAGCCCCGGGAGCGGTTCATTGCCGACGGGGTGCAGCTGGTGTTGGGCGATATCGACCGGGTCGACCCCGTCGCCGGTACGGCGATCCTGTCCGACGGGCGTGAGCTCGGCTACGACTTCCTGGTCATCGCGAGCGGAGTGAGTCCTCGTCCTGACCAGACGCCCGGCATGCTCGGCCCGTTGTGGCGGCGGGGCATCTACGACTTCTACACCCTCGACGGGGCGAGCGCGCTCGCCGAGGCCCTCGAGACATTCGACCACGGTCGGCTGGTGGTCCATATCGTCGACATGCCCATCAAGTGCCCGGTCGCGCCACTGGAGTTCGCGTTCCTGGTCGAGGCGTACCTGCGCCAGCGGGGCCGCCGTGACCGGGTCGAGGTCATCTACGCCACCCCGCTGCCCGGAGCCTTCACCAAGCCGATCGCCTCGGCCCGGCTCGGGTCCATGTTGGACGAACGGAAGATCACGGTCGAGTCCGACTTCCTGGTCGAACGCGTCGACAACGAGACGCGGACGTTGGTCTCCTACGACGAGCGGGAGATTCCTTTCGACCTTCTGGTCACGGTTCCGCTGAACATGGGCGCTGACTTCGTGGCCCGATCGGGTCTGGGCGACGAGCTCAATCTCGTGCCGGTGGACAAGCACACCTTGCTGTCGACCCGCTACGACAACATCTTCGCCATCGGCGACGCGAACAACATCCCGACCTCCAAGGCCGGCTCGGTGGCGCACTTCTCGGTCGAGGTCTTCGCCGACAACTTCTGCCAGCACGCCGCTGGTCGCCCGATGACCGGACGGTTCGACGGGCATGCGAACTGCTTCGTCGAGTCCGGTGACGGCAAAGGTCTGCTCATCGACTTCAACTACGACACCCAGCCGCTGCCCGGTACGTACCCGCTGCCGGTGCTCGGGCCGTTCGAACTGTTGAAGGAGACCGCTCGCAACCACTGGGGAAAGCTCGCGTTCCGCTGGATCTACTGGCACCTGCTCCTGCCCGGGCGGCCGATTCCGTTGCCCGCGCACATGTCCATGACCGGCAAGCACCAACCCGCCCAGGAGGAGACATGACCGTCGCCACCATCGGCACCGCGCAGGTGCACGTCGACCAGGAGGGATTCCTCACCGAGTACGGCGAATGGAATGAAGCCCTCGCCACCCAGCTCGCGGCGCAGATCGGGATTGATCTGACCGACCCTCACTGGAAGGCGATCCGGTTCCTCCGCACGGACTACCTGACCCTCGGCGAGACACCCACGCTCCGGCGAGTGTCCGCAGTGGGCGGTATTCCGGTCAAGGAGCTGTTCCTGCTGTTCCCCGGCAAGCCGGCCAAGAAGATGGCCTACATCGCCGGTCTCCCGAAACCGCACGGCTGCGTCTGACCAGGAGGCAATCGCCATGACCATGACCACGACCATCACCACCGCACCCGAGGCCGCGCCGATCCCCGATTTCGGCGACGCCGCCCCGACCGGCCGCAAGCTGGCCATCATCTGCTCCAAGGGCAACCTCGACATGGCCTACCCCGGCCTGATCCTCGCCAACGCCGCGCTGGGTGAAGGGGTGCAGACCCACCTGTTCTTCACCTTCTGGGGCTTCGACATGATCACCAAGTCCCGGATGGACCAGCTGAAATTCACCATGCTCGGCAACACCGCCACCCACCTTCCCCAAGGGCTCGGCGGCCTGCCTGGAATGACCGCGGTCGCCACCCATCAGATGCGCAAGCAGATCCACGACGTGGGTGTGCCGGACGTGCCGGAGTTCCTGTCCCAGATCGTCGACTCCGGTGGCCACCTGTGGGCCTGCCGCATGTCCGCCGATATGATGCACCTGGACGAGGACGACCTGTACGAAGCTGTCGAAGGCATCATCAGCGCGGCTGACTTCATCGAGATGACCGACGGCGCCCAACTTCTGTTCATCTGATCGGCCGGCCGCGGTGGGCGGGACGGTGCCGCGTGGTCACCCGGGCGATGTGGTCGCCGTCGGGGTCGGACGGGCCAGGCCGAGGTCGACCGCTCGGGTCAGCCGAGCGGCGGCGAGGTGGGCCAGCTCAATGTTGGTCAGGCACACACCGCAAAAGTGGGCCCGTTGCACCATTCCCGCGTCCGTGATGATGATGAGGTCGCCGGTGGGCATCGTGAGCAGGTCTCGGACGCGTCCCACAGCGGTGTTGAGGATGAGCCCCGGCATGATGTCGTGGGTCGGGTGCAACGTGACCGTGCCGTCGCTGTAGCCGATCGCGAACCCGTCGCCCATCGCGTCGAACGTCACCGCGTTCGCGACGATCGAGTTGCGCGGGAGTTCGAGCACCGCGTTCCATTGCCAGTCCGCGGGATCGGTCGGGTCGTCGCCGATGAACAGGCCCACCCGGGTACACGTGCTGACCCCGGAGCCGTTGCCCACCGCGATGGCCGCCTTTCCGGTCGGTGCGACGGCTACTCGCGACGCCGTCGCTCCGCAGCCGCTGCGCACCAACTCGGTGGCCTTGCCGGGCGACACGACATAGAGATGGCCGTCCTGGTCGCCGACCAGCGCCAGGTCCGAACCGGGGAGGGGGCGAACCCCGAACGCGCCGCCCCCGGTGATGTCCCGCCGGCTGACGATCGATGCCTGCGCCACCGATATTCTCAACAGGTCTCCGCCGATGCAGGCGAGGTAGAACGTCGTGCTGTCCGAGAAGGCCGGCCGGCCCGGGTCGCAGTTCGGCACGTCGAAGCTGTGCGCCGGTCCGCCGGTGGCCAAGGGCACGATCCACTCGTGTTTCTTTCCGGACAGCGCGGCCACGGTGCCATCCGACGACCCGCCCGCCGACAGGATCGTGTCGTCGATCGGTCGCTCGGTCAGCACGGACCCGGACCGCACGTCGATCTCGGTCAGCGCGAAGTCGCTCACCACCCAGACGGCGTGCGGATCGGCCGCCGCCAGGACGGTGTTGAAAGCGGCGGTCGGATCGTCGAGCAGGGTGAACGCTTCACCCACCGACCACGAAACGACCTTCCGCGCGGTGACTCCCCACAGACGCCTGGCGTCGGCGGACCACGCGACGTCCAGGATGGCGCCCGGAGCTCCGCGGTAGATGGTCCGAAGCTGGCCCGTCCTCAGATCGGCGACCTCGACCTGGCCGCTGACGGCGGCGGCCAGCATCCGGCGGTCGGGCGAGAATGCGAGAGCCTGAGGCGGCTCCAGGAACGTGACGCTCTGGCGCAGCTGACCACCGTTGAGCACCTGTACCTGGGCGGTACCGGTCACTGTCCGATAGGTCAGGTCGCCGGCCGTGGTGGGACGGTAGGCCGGCGGGGTCACCGCCTCGGCTGTCCGAACGTCGGTGGCGGTCGTCGACCGTCGCCATTGCCGTCCGCCGACGTTGCCGAGCACTACCTGGTCGCCGACCGGTGCGACGACAAAGCGGGTGGCCCCGGGCGGCGTGTCGAACGCGTCGTCGGGTACCGGGTCGCGCAGTGCGGCCTGGATAACCCCGGCGTGCACCGCGGCGTTGTCCCCCCCGAGCCCGGCGGCGATGGACAGGCCGCTGTACGGATCTGTTTCGACAACGGCCAACCGGTCGCGCTCCAAGCTGTACGCGGCCGCCTGCTGGTCGTTCGCGTCATCCACCCGCTGTTTCGCGCCAACGAAGGCTGTAGCCACGCCGATCCCCACTGCCACCGTCAGCACGACGAGCGACGCCGTGACCGACCGGCGGTTGGCACGGGCGCGACTGGCCCGCAGGAATGCCCGCTCTGCCTCCGCGAGCGGCGGCGCGACCGACTCGGCCCGGCTCAGGTAGCTGGCCCGGCGTCGGCTCTCCAGCCGAGCCCGCGGTCGGCCGGCGCGGTCCCAGTCGCGCGACAGCACGCGCAGCTCGGTCCGGATCCGTCGCGCGCCGTCGATACTCTTCTGCGATGCGGCGATCTGGGCCGCCGCCACCGCGACCGGTCCGCCGACGGTGACCCGCAGCTGAGGCTTGGATGCCCGCTCCGCCACCGCCACCTCGGCGTTGCAGTTGAGCGAGGAACGGAAGGCCGGGGAGGTGCACCCGACGAAGAGGTCTGCCTCTTCGATCGCGTCCTGGACTTCGCGCAGCCACGGCAGGCTCGCCGGGATGTCGCGCTGATCGACCCACGTCGTCATTCCGGCGCGCTCCAGCGCTCCGACGAGGTCCCCGACCCAGGCCGCGTCCCGCCGGCTGTAGGAGATGAAGATGTGATACACCGTCACAGCCCCCCGATCGGCGTCGCGCACTGGCGGATGCCGAGCGTGTCACGCGTGTAACTGTCCATGTAGGACAGTTGACGCTCGGTCAGGCAGCCGGTGAACCGGTCCCTGAACGTGTCGATCAGGTCGGTGTCGGTACCGCAGCGCCCGCAGTCCGGCACCGCCCACGTCTGTCCGGACGCAGTCGCCACGATGGGGCCGTCCCGCCAGAGCACGGCTGAGATGGCCGCGCTGTCCGGTGCTCGCCACAGCGTCGCAATCGATGCCGATTCTGCTGTTCTGTCGACAATGGCCACATCACCGGCGACGCCACCGATCAGGATCCGGGTACCGTCGGCCGACACGGTCACCGCGGTGATGTCAAACAGCAACGGCCGGAACCAGTTGGTGACGGCGGTACCGGGTCCGATGACGCGCGCCAGGCCGTCACGCGCCTCGACCCGTACCCCGGCCGATTCAGCTGTCAGCTCCGAGGACATGCCTGCGGGCCGCGTGGGCAGGGGTCCGCCCGGCAGGCGCCAGAAGGCGCTCAGGCCCTCACCGAAGCAGCCGATGACATCGGATCCTTGGGACGGTCGGACCTCGCGTACCCGTGGAACATCACGGCAGACGGTCCCGATCAGCTCGGCGCGCGGAAGGTAGTAGACCTCGCCGCGGCGGTCGTAGCTGAAAACGACCGCTCGGTCGTTCGTGATCCATGCCACGCCGACCACATCGGTCGGGACGGTGATTCCGGTCGGCGAGGGAGCAGAGCCGACTCCGAAGACCCAGAACTGGCCGTCGGCACCGGCGACGAGGGCGTGCTCGCCATCCGGCGCGAGCCCGCCGACCGGATCGCCCGGCGCGGCGACGAGGACGGACTGGCGCATCTGGCCGGTCGTTGGATCCACGAGCGCGAAATGCCCCGGGTCGGCCTGAACCAGGCCCACACCATGACCATCCGATGTGGACTGAATGGCCAGGATACTCTCGTATGAGGCCGGTGCCGTCACTTCGCCCTCGTTGGTGTGCATGATCCCGAGACGGCCGTCGAGCATCTGCACTACCGCCGTCGTGCGCGACATGAGCCGTGCACTGTAGTAGGCGTCGCCGCGTGGCAGGGCGCGGACGGTGTGCGATGTCAGGTCGACCACCGCACCCCCGGTACGACCAACGGCCAGCGCGGTCGCGTCGTCCGGAGACACGGAGATGTCCCAGTAGACGGCCGGCAGGTCGACAGTCCACATGACGGTGGCGACGGCGATGTCCAGGACCGCGATGGCGGACACCGGACCGCGGCGATAAAGGACCGCGGCGTGGGACCCGCGGTCGAGCACGACCATGTTGAGGATGGCGTTGACCACACCAGGATCGCTGATCGCCCATGGCGCGTTCAGCGCCTCGATGAGCGTCGGCCGAGCGAGGTCGCGCTGAGCCGGGGAGCCGTTGAGCAGAAGCGCGGCCGCGTTCGCCGCGGTCCACTCGGGAAGCTCAGACATCAGTACCGGTTCACCGGTCGTGACGATGGCCTCATGGTTGTTGAAGCCGCCCAGCTGGATCTGCGGTGCGTAGATGAAGCCGGCGGCGACGGCGAGGACGACCGCCACGACACCGGCCACCCGCCGCCGACGGCGGGCCCGATGCCGTCGGCCCGACACCAGCAGCGACCGGGCGACGAAATCCCGACTCCCAGCAATGACCACGCTCGTCCGGTCAGCCGAGACCTCTTCGAGCAGGTCGGCCATCCGGCGCGCCTGGCCGAGGTCGTGAATCAGCATCTGGTCGGGGCGCCGGGCCACCTGCCATGCGTGCGACTGATAGGACAGCTCCCGGGCCAGGTCACGTCGGGACGGGTCGGAGTTGAGCGCGGCCAGGATGGCTCCCAGGCTCGCCGCCGGGTTGTCCGCCCGCCAGTCGAGCCAGTTCAGCTCCCGCAGCGCCACCGGGACGCGCTCAGACTCGATCTCGTCGACCCGCAGTGGCACGACGCGTCCATGGAATCGCCCCTCGCCCAGCCAGCCCGGGTCGGCAAGCCCGGCCCGCGACAGGATGACAACCACCGCGTCGGCGCTGTCGTCGTCAGTGGCGACAGTGACGCCGGCGCCGGCCAGAGACCGCGATACGAGATCGGCCAGATCGCGATCGTGGTCACCGTGGATCATCGCCACGACCACCGCCCCATCCGCCGCGCCTGATCTCGTTGCCGGCCCGTGTGCCGCCATCGCTCCCCCTCCATCCGGCCCTCCACAGACGCTGGCAAGGGCGGACTGGAGCGTCAATCGGCTCCGGGTATGCCGGGAGCGGCCGGAAGATGCCCGACCGCCCACCGATCGGCACCGGTACTCCGGCATTCGACCGATCGCGCTGATACGGACAGCCGAGCCGACGCGCTCGTTTTGCCCCGGCGGCCCCGATCGGCCAGGGTGGAGGCATGAGTGATCAACATGTGGTGGGTTACGGCGGTCTGTGGGTCAAGCCCGAGGACGACCCCAGGTTCATGGCAAGCCCGGTCGGCGAGCTGGCCACCATCCGGGCGTACCTGTCCAACTATCGGCTGACGCTCGCCATGAAGTGCGACGATTTCTCGCCCGAGCAGCTCGCCCGGCGGTCCGTGCCACCATCCACACTGAGCCTGCTCGGGCTCGTCCGGCATATGGCCCGGGTGGAGCAGAACTGGTTCCAGCGCGCACTGCAGGGCCAGCGGGACGCGCCGCTGCTGTACTGGTCGGCCGACGACGATGACCGGGATTTCAACGGCGCCGTCGCGGACACGGCCGTCGTCGAGGACGCGTTCGCTGCCTGGAAGGCTCAGATCAGCGCGGCCGACGAATGGCTGGACCGGCTGAGCGATCTCGACGCGGTCGTGGTCACCGCGCGGGGCGAAGAGATGAGCGTCCGCGACATCCTCATCCACATGATCGAGGAGTACGCCCGGCACTGCGGCCACGCCGACCTCCTACGGGAGAGTATCGACGGCCGCACGGGTCAGTAGCCGCGACCTCACCGCGAGGGTCAGTGCCGCGACTGGGTCATATCACGGCCTCCAGAGGGGCCACGCCCTGACCCGATCAGAGGCTGGCCTCGCGCGGTTGGGCCGGATCAGCGTGGTCGGTCGGCGGCGGGTCCCGCTCCGACCGCGCCGTGAGGTGGCCGCCGTAGGCGACCATCCACAGGACAACCGGGTTGGCGACCCAGCGCTCGATCCCGCCGAGGCCCAGCCGCACCACCGGTGCGGGCGGATCGCAGTCGGTTCGTGCGGCTCACGTACAAAAGCACATCCCGCCCGGATCCAGGGCTGTGGGGCCACATGACCCGGCCGGTAGGGTATCGCGGGGGCCCGGCACCGTAGTCTGGCCCGATGCCGAACGCCGACGCTGGGGAACGGGTCCGTATCGGCGTGCTGCTCGATCAACGCCCGTCAGACCTGACCGCGTGGCTGGCCGACGCGGCCGCGTTCGACGCGGCCGGAGCGGACTCGCTGTGGGTGGATCCGTTGCCGGAGGCGTCGCTCGACCCGGTCGCCCTCATGGCGGCGCTCGCGGTGGTCACCCACCGGTCCCTGCTCGTGGTCGGCCCGTCCGGCCTCGACAGCGCCGCCCCGCGACGGACCGCCGGACCCGCGACGATGGCATCGCCGGAGCGCCCGGCCGGCCTGGCCACGGTCGTCCGGCTGGCCCGGGGCCGGCTGCGCGTGCGCGCGGAGTTCACCGGCGACATCGACGTTCCGGCCGGCGCGACCCTGCTCGCCTACCGGGGGGTGGGCGGGGACCCGTCGGCGGCCGAAACCGTGCCTGAGGACGGATCCGAGCGACCGTGGCTGGTGGTCGCCGTTCCCGAAGGCCGCGCGTCATGGCGGGTGGAGCTGCGCGACGCCGCCGGGCGTGGCGGATACGGCGTCGTCGTCGCCGCCGATAGCCGCATGCTGGACATCCTGCGCAACCCGGACGATGACGGCGACCGTCGCGATCTCCAACTGGCGATGGGGTGAGTCCTTCGGCTTGACGTAACGCATCAAGCGTCTAGCATTTTTTCTACGATCATTGCCGCGTTGGTGGCGCCGGAGGCGGCGACGCGGACGGATCGACCCGGCGCGGAGAAGGGATACCGAGGTGGAGGTCACCCGGCGGGAGTTCCTCAAACTGAGCTCAGGCGGGGCGTTGGCGGCCTCGGCTCTCGGATTCGACCTGGTACCGGCCCGGCAGGTCGCGCTCGGTCTACGGATCGAGGGCGCCACGGTGTCCCACTCGGTCTGCCCCTACTGCGCCGTGGGATGCGCTCTGCTCGCGTACACGAAGAAGTCGACCGACGGCAGCGTGCAGCTGCTGCAGATCGAGGGCGACCCGGACAGCCCGGTGAACGAGGGCCGGTTGTGCCCCAAGGGCGCCAGCTCGCTGCAGCTCGCCGTTTCCCGGCGCCGGGTGGAGACCCCGCTGCACCGCGAGCCCGGTGCCACCGAATGGAAGCGCGTGTCATGGGACTTCGCGCTGGACCGGCTGGCTCAGAACATCAAGTCGTCCCGGGACCGGACGTTCGTGACCAACGACGCCGCCGGGAACGTCGTGAACCGTTGCGAGGGTGTGGCCTTCGCCGGGGGAGCGGCGTTCAGCTCCGAGGAGGGCTACTTCGCCACCAAGGTGTTGCGCGGCCTCGGCATGATCTATCTGGAGCAACAGGCCCGCGTTTGACACGGTCCCACGGTGGTCAGTTTGGCCGCCACGTTCGGCCGCGGAGCCATGACCAACCACTGGCGTGACATCCGGCATGCCGACCTGATCATGATCAATGGCGCCAACCCCGCGGAGGCCCATCCGGTCGGGTTCCAGTGGATGATGCGCGCCAAGCTCGAGCGCGGCGCCAAGATGATCCACGTCGATCCCCGCTTCACCCGGACCTCGGCCGTCGCGGATCAGCATCTGCGCATCCGCACCGGCACGGACGTCGCCTACTTCGGCGGCTTGATCAACTATGTGCTGCAGAACAACCTGTTCCACCAGGCGTACGTGGAGTACGCCACCAACGCCGGCCTGGTGGTCAAGGAGGGCTACGGGTTCACCGACGGCCTGTTCAACGCGTTCGATCCGCAGAAGCGCGTCTACGACACGACGAAATGGGCTTACGAGCTGGGCCCCGACGGCTTCGCGGTGGTGGACATCAAGCATCCCCGATCGGTGCTGAACCTGATGCGGGAGCATTACAGCCGGTACACGCCGGACATGGTCGAGCGGATCACCGGCATCCCGCAGCAGCAGTTCCTCGAGGTGGCCCGGCTGGTCGGGGAGATGGGTCGGCCGGACAAGGTGATGACGATCGTCTACGCGGTGGGTCTGACCCACCACACCACCGGCGTCCAGCTGATCCGGTCCGGCGCGCTGCTGCAGCTGCTGCTCGGCAACATGGGTCGGCCGGGCGGCGGCATGAACGCCGAACGCGGCCACGCGAACATCCAGGGCAACACCGACCACGCGATCTCGTGGGACATCCTTCCGGGGTACCTCAAGGTCCCCGCGCCGGGACAGCACACGCTCGACGACTACGTGGCCCAGAGCGCCGCCAAGAAGCTGCGCCCGAACTCGCTCAACTTCTTCGGTACGAACTACCGCAAGTTCATGGTGAGCCTGTTGAAGACCTGGTACGGCGACACGGCCACCAAGGACAACGAGTTCGCCTTCGACTACCTGCCCAAGCCGGCCAGCAACGCGTCCTGGCTGAGCATCTTCGATCAGGCGCTGCGCGGGAAGATGGAAGGCCTGATGCTGTCCGGGATGACGGCGACCAGCATCGGGCCAGACTCCAACCAGGTGCTGCAGGCCCTGTCCAAGCTCAAGTGGCTCTGCGTCATGGACGCCTACCCGACCACGAGCTCGGAGTTCTGGACCGCGCCGGGTATCGACGCGAGCACCGTCCAGACCGAGGTCTTCCTGTTGCCGGCCACCCACTGGATCGAGAAGGACGGCTCCTTCACCAACAGCGGCCGGTGGGCGCAGTGGAAGGAGCAGGTGCTCCCACCGGGCGGCGACTCACGTCATGATCACTGGATCATGGCCGAACTGTTCCAACGGGTGCGTGACCTTTACGCCCAGCAGGGCGGCCGGTTCCCGGACCCGATCAAAGCCCTGACGATGACGTACACCGATCCGCGCAAGCCCGACCTGGACGAGATCGCCAAGGAGATCAACGGCAGCGACCTGACGACCGGCCAGCGGCTCGCGTCGTTCGCGGCGCTCAAGGACGACGGCACCACCACGGCCGGCGACTGGATCTACACCGGCCACTACCCCGAGAGCGGCAACCTGACCAAGCGACGGGCCGGGGTCCAGGATCCGAAGACGAACGACCCGACCGGCATGGACTACTACCCCAACTGGGCCTGGAGCTGGCCGCTGAACCGTCGGGTCCTCTACAACCGCGCCTCGGCCGATCCCGCCGGCCAGCCATGGGACCCGGCCCGGCCAGGTATCGCCTGGGACGCGGCTGCCGGCAAGTGGGTCGGCGATGTTCCGGACTACCCCGCCACCGCGAACCCGGCCGATCCGGCCTCGCCGTTGCCGTTCATCATGAACGGCGAAGGTACCGGCCGGTTGTTCAGCAACGGTGTCGGGGACGGACCCTTCCCCGAGCACTACGAGCCGATCGAGTCACCGATCGACAACCCGCTGCACCCGTCGGTGTCGGCGACACCGGTGGCCTTCCTGTACGACTCCCTGGCCGGCCGGCCCAACCGGTTCGGCACCCGGTCCGACTACCCGTATGTCGCCACCTCGTACCGCCTCACCGAGCACGAGCACTATGTCACCCAGCACATCGAGCATCTCGTGCAGTTGCAGCCCGAGGCCTTCGTCGAGATCCCGGCCGAACTGGCCGCGGAGAAGGGAATCCAGACCGGCGACCGGGTCCGGGTGTCGTCGAAGCGGGGCAAGCTCGAGGTCCGGGCGGTGGTGACAAAGCGGCTCGGGCCCCTGCAGATCGACGGCCGCAAGATCTATCAGATCGGTATCCCGATCCACTGGGGCTTTGTCGGCATCAACACCGGGCAGCACTGGCTGGCCAACGCGTTGACACCATTCGTGGGGGACGCCAGCTCCCGAACACCGGAGTTCAAGGCCTTCCTCGTGAATCTCGAGAAGATCTGACGGCGTGGCCATGGACGCCGACCGGACCGACAACCCGTGGGCGGCCCACCGCGCGCGGGCCAGGGAGCTGCGCGAGCGGTACCCGTTCGCCGTGGAGGTGCTGGACCTGTACCTCGCGCTCCTCGAGGTCTGGGACGACGCGTTCGACGCGGTGCGGGCCGACCGGCCGGCGCCCGTGCGGCTCGCCGCGTGGGCGGTCGACCGTGTCCTGCCGGCGGTGCTCAAGGCGACCGGGGCCAGTGGTCCGGAAAGCCTCGCCGCCGCCGCTGGGGGTCTGCTGGCCAGCGGCCGGATGGAGAGCGTCCTGGCGGCGTGGCTCGCCGGTGACGACCTCGACCCGGTCGAAACCTACCTGGCCAGGGCGTCGCTGTACGCGCCGCTGCTGGCTCTGGCCGGCGACGCGTGGTCGGGCGTCGAACCGGGGCGGGGCTGCCCGCGCTGCGGAGGCACCGCGCAGGTCAGCGAGCGCGGCCAGTCCGAGGACCGGTTGGTCAGCGGGCGCCGGTTCCTGATCTGCGCCCGGTGTGCTCACAGCTGGCCGTTCTCGGCCAGCACCTGCCCGGCCTGCGGCGAGTCGGCCGGCGCCCGCCGGACGGTGTACTCGGAGCAGCGCGGCGGTCCCGTCGTCGGCCGCGACGAGGGCGATCCCGACGCTGAACCGGCGACATTCCCGCATGTGCGCATCGACGCGTGTGCCAGTCTGCCAGCGGTACATCATCGACGTGGATCTCAGTCGGGACATCCGGGCCGTGCCCGAGGTGGACGAGCTGGCGGCGCTACCGCTGGACCTGTACGCCGCTGAGCGGGGCCTTTCCAAGATCACACCCAACCTCATGGGGTTCTGATGGTGGACATCACGCCAGGCCAGGCCTACGGCTTCTTCACCGACACGAGCGTCTGCATCGGCTGCAAGGCCTGCGAAGTGGCCTGCAAGGAGTGGAACCAGCTGCCGGGTAACCCACCCGGCGTTCGGCGACGGCTATGACAACACCAGCAGCCTCGACGCCCAGAACTGGCGGCACGTCCAGTTCATCGACCGCGTGCCGGACGAGACGTCCACCGTGGGCCAGGGCAAGGCCTGGCTGATGATGTCCGACGTGTGCAAGCACTGCACGCACGCCAGCTGCCTCGAGGTCTGCCCGACCGACGCGATCATCCGGACCGAGTTCGACACGGTGTACATCCAGCCCGATCGGTCTGCAACGGCTGCCGTGACTGCATTTCGGCCTGCCCGTACGGCGTGATCGAGATGGACCAGGAACGCGGAGTCGCCCAGAAGTGCACCCTGTGCTACGACCGGCTCCAGGGCGGGCTCGAACCGGCCTGCGCCAAGGCCTGCCCGACCCAGTCGATCCAGTTCGGTCCGGTCAAGGACCTGCGGCTGGTGGCGGCCAAGCGGGTGGACGACCTGCACACGCAGGGCGTCGCCGAAGCCCGGTTGTACGGCGCCGACGATTCCGTCTACGGCGGCCTGAACGCCTTCTTCCTGCTGATGGACGAGCCCGAGGCGTACGGCCTGCCGAACGCGGCCAACGCGGTCCTGCCGAGCCGCAACAACGCCCTCGGGTATCTGGCCACGGCCGTGACCGCGGTGGTCGGAGTGATCGGTGGCCTGATCGCGCTGCGCCGGCGGCGTGAGCCGGCGAGCCAGCCGGCCGCGCCCGAGCCGGTACCCCAGTCCGACCGGAGGAGCGCGATGACTCTGCTCGCCGATGCCGAACACTTCGTCCGGGCCCCGGACTGGACCTGGTACATCCTTTTCTACTTCTTCCTCGCCGGACTGTCCGGCGGCTCGTACGTCATCGCCTCGCTGCTGCGGTTGAACGGCAACCCGGTGGACGAGCCGGCGGCCCGCCTCGGCTACTACATCGCTTTCCCGGCATTCCTCGCCTGCCCGGTGCTGCTCACGCTCGACCTCGGGCAACCTTCCCGGTTCTGGCACATGCTGGTCGACACGACGCCCGGGCCAACTGGCCCCGGTGTTCAAGTACTGGTCGCCGATGTCGGTCGGGGCGTGGGCTCTGGTGGCCTTCGGCGTCTTCGCCACCGTCTCGTTCGTGGGCGCGTTGGCCGACGACCGGGTGGTCCGGCTGGGCCTCACCGACTGGGTGGCCCGCCGGCTGCATGGCGCCGCCGGCAAGCTCTGGAGCCTGCTCGGGCTGGTGCTCGGGCTGTTCATCGCCGGCTACACCGGGGTACTGCTGGCGGTGTCGAACCAGCCGGTGTGGAGTGACACCTGGGCTCTCGGCGCATTGTTCCTCGCCTCCGGCCTGACCGGCGCGGCCGCCGTGCTGCGATGGCTGGTGTACCGCCGGGCGGACGCGCGCGGGAGCATCCGGGTCTTCGACCGCTTCGAACGCTTCTTCCCGCTGCTCGAGTTCGCGCTGATCGTGGTCTTCGTCGTCCTGCTCGTCCCGCCGGGCACGCTCGGGCGGGCCTTCGCCTTCCCGTGGTCCCTGCTGTGGGTGGTGGCGGTGGTGGGCCTGCTGCCAGGGCTCGGCGGACTGATGGCGTCGCGCCGGTCACTGCCGGCCGATGCCGGGGCCGGTTCCGGTGCCGCGGCGGAGGGCGCCGCCGCCCTCCCGGCCTCACGGTCGGTGGCGTGGGTGGCGCTGCTGGTACTCCTCAGCGTGCTGGCACTGCGGGCAGCGGTGATCTTCAGCGGCCAGTGACGCGGTCACCCATGACGGTGGCGGTACGCGGGAGCGGTCCGGGCAGCACGGCCATCTGGACCTCCGATCAGGACTTCCGGCCCTGTGCGGAGGCAGCCACGCCGGGTCATTCTTGTCGCAAGGCACCCGCCGACCAGAACCACCAGACAACGAGTAATGGCAGTAGAAGAGGGAACCGTGGCGATCCTGCCCGACCCTGACCATCGTCCACGATGGACTGAAGGCCTCAACCGTTGCTGGTGCGACTTGCTCCGGCGGGTGCCAATATGTCGTCAGGGCAGTGGTGCCGGGCTGGCCTGGAGCGTGACGATCGAACCGCCCCAGTACCGGATGTGCTCGGTCACGAGTTCGGCCGCCCGGTCGGGCGAACCAGCGGCGAGCGCATCGTGGATGCCGCGGTGCTCGGCCTCGATGCGGGGCCGGGCGGCGGTCCAGTCGGTGGCCACCAGCGCGACATCGGCGATGAGCGTCCGAAGTGTACTGTCAGCCGCGGCCTCGACCAGGTTGAGCAGGGTGTTGCCGACCGATCGGACCATCGTGATGTGAAACGTGGCGTCGAGTCGGTGGAAGTCGGCCTGGGCGAGATCGGGCGCGGCCATCGCGTCGAGGAGATCGGCCAATGTAGACAGTGCACCGGGGGCGGGCGCCTCGGCCAGCCGGCGGGCGGCTCCTGACTCCATCATCACGCGGAACTCGACCACGTCGGCGATCGGCACGTGCCGCAGCGCGACCAGCAGATCGAGCACGGTGGTGAAGACGTTGTCCGGTTCCTGCAACAGCATGGTGCCGTTGTCAGCGCCGCGGCGCATGCCCACGATGCCCAGTGTCTCCAGCACCCGCAGGGCCTCGCGCACGCTGGCCCGCGAGACCTGGAACTGCTCAGCCAGTTCGCGTTCGGTCGGCAACCGGTCACCCGAGCGCAGGCTGCCGCCGGCGATGGCGTCCTTGAGCTGACGGACGACCGCCTCGAACGTCCGCTGCGGTACCACGGGTTGGAACAGCGAGTTGGTCATCACCGGGAAGCCTACGGCACCCGTTGACGGATGACGCGCGCGGGTTCTATGGTCTGACCAGTGGACCTGTTGAACGATCTTGTGAGCATCGTGGGGCCCGACTGGGTACTGACCCACGAGCATCAGCTGCGCACGTACGAGTCCGACGGGCTGCTGCAGTACCAGGCCCGCCCCCGGTCGCGGTACTGCCCGGCGACGGCGACGAGGTGCGGCGCGTGGTCGCCGCCTGCGCCGAGGCCGAGCGTGCCGTGGGTGGCCCGAGGCGCCGGTTCGGGACTGTCCGGTGGCGCCCTGCCGGTCGCCGACGGTGTGCTGATCGTCCTCACCCGGCTCACCCGCATCCTCGAGATCGACCTGGACAACGGGCGGATCTGCGTCGAGCCCGGGGTGACCAACGCGGCCGTCTCGGCGGCGGTCGGTCCCGACCTGTTCTACCCACCCGACCCGTCGAGCCAGATCGTCTGCACGATCGGCGGCAACGTGGCCGAGAACTCGGGCGGCGCCCACTGCTTCAAGTACGGCTTCACCACGAACTACGTGGTCGGGCTGGAGGTCGTGCTGTCCGACGGCACGGTGGTCCGGCTGGGCGGCGACAGCCCTCGACCCGCCCGGCTACGACCTGGTCGGCGCGTTCGTCGGCTCCGAGGGCACGCTCGGCGTCGCGACCAAGATCTGGCTGCGGGTGGTCCCCCGGCCGGAGGCCGTCCGCACGCTGGTCGCCTTCTTCGATTCGACCTTCGAGGCCGGCCAGGCGGTCTCGGAGTCGTCCAGGCCGGCATCGTGCCGGGCGCGATCGAGATGATGGACGGGGCCACCATCGCGCGCCACCGAGCAGATGGCCCACGCCGGTTACCCGGTCGGCCGGGGTGCGGCGCTGCTGGTCGAGCTGGACGGAGCCGAGACCGAGTGTGCGGCCGGCTTCGACCGGGTGGCCGAGATCTGCGTCCAACGTGGCTCCGACGACGTCCGGGTCAGCCCGGGACGAGGCCGAACGGGCGCTGTTCTGGAAGACCCGCAAGTCGGCGTTCCCGGCCATGGGTCGGATTTCGCCCAACTACTTCGTGCAGGACGGGGTGATCCCGCGTACCCGGCTGCCCGAGGTGCTGGCCCGCATCGAGGAGCTGTCCGCCGAGTACGGCCTGCTGGTGGCCAACGTCTTCCACGCCGGTGACGGCAACCTGCACCCGCTGGTCTGCTACGACGGGCGGGTCGCCGGGCAGGCCGCGCGGGCCGAGGAGCTGTCCGGGCGCATCCTCGACGTCTGCCTGGAGGCCGGCGGCTCGATCACCGGCGAGCACGGGGTCGGCGTGGACAAGCGCAAGCACATGCCGAAGATGTTCAGCGAGGCCGACCTCGACGCGTTCCAGCGGCTGCGGTGCGCCTTCGACCCGGCCGGGCTGGCCAATCCGGGCAAGGTGATGCCGACACCCCGGCTGTGCGGCGAGGTGCCCGGTCCCTACCGGCAGCACCCGCTCGAGGCGGCTGGCCTGGCGGAGCGGTTCTGATGCGACCGACCGACGCACCGCGGAGGCAGCCGACGCCTTGCGGCGCGGTCCGCGGGGCCGGTACGACCGGTGGGCACCGGTACCCGAGCCGACTGGGGTGGTCCCGATCCGGAGCCGCTCGCCGATCTGAGCACCCTCGGACTCGACCGGATCGTCGCACACAACCCGGGCGACTTCACCGCCGTCATCGAGGCCGGCGTGCCACTGGCCGACGCGCAGGCGGCGTTCGCCGGGTCGGGCCAGTGGCTGGCCATCGACCCGGCCGACCCGGGCGGCACCGATCGGGGGACTGTTCGCCACCGCCGACTCGGGACCGGCCCGCCACCGCTACGGCGGTCCGCGCGACCTCGTCATCGGCGCCACGGTGGTCCTCTCCGACGGCACGGTGGCGTCGTCGGGTGGTCGGGTGATCAAGAACGTCGCCGGATACGACCTGGGCAAGCTGTTCACCGGCTCCCGGGGCACGCTGGGGCTGCTCGCCTCGGTCGCGGTCCGGCTGCATCCGATCCCGGCCCGGACGGCGACCGTATCGGCCCACACCGACGACCCGACCGTTCTGGTCCGCACGGCCGTGCGGCTGGCTCGGACGCCGATCGAAGCACTGTGCCTGGACGCGTGGTGGCGCGGTGAGCGCGGTGGTCTGCTCGTCCGGTTCGGCCGGCGCGGCGGCGGTCGAGCAGGCTGAGCGGGTGCGGGCGGCCATCACGGATATGTCCACCAGGGACGTCGAGGTCGATGACGACCCGACTCTGGTCGGCGCAGCGGGCCGGACAGCGCTGCCCGGACGGCATCGTCCTCAAGGTCTCCCATCGCCTGACCGGCCTCGGCGACATCATCGCGGCGGCCCGGTCGAACGACGCCACTGTGGTGACCCGGGCCGGACTCGGACTGTCCTGGCTGCGGTTCGCCGGCGGCGATCCCGCCCGGGCCGGCGCGGCTCGCGGCGCGCTGGCCCCGCGACCCTGCCTGGCTCTCGACGGCGCCGCCCGCGTCGACAACCCGGGTCTGACCGACCCCGCTCTGCGGGCCCTGACCGAGCGGGTCAAGGCCCGCTTCGACCCGGAGCGGCGATTCCGGCCCGGTGCGTTCGGAGGGATCTGATGGACGTCCTCAACGCCGGCGCGACCTCGGCCTGGGACCCGCGTCGGCCGCCCGATCCTGATCTCATCTCCGATTGCGTCCACTGTGGATTCTGCCTGCCCACCTGTCCGAGCTACACCGTGTTCCCGGACGAGATGGACTCGCCCCGGGGCCGGATCGTGCTCATGCGGGTCGGCCACGAATCCGGCGCCGTCCTGTCGCAGGACATGCGGGTCCATTTCGACCGGTGTCTGGGCTGCATGGCCTGTGTCACCGCGTGCCCGTCCGGAGTCCAGTACGACCGGCTGATCGAGCAGGTCCGCCCGCAGCTCGAGCGCCAGGTCCCCCGGCGCTGGCCCGAGCGGGCGTTCATCGCGCTGGTTCTGGGCACATTCACCCGCCCCGGCCGGGTCCGGGCGCTGGTGCCGCTGCTGGCCGCTGCAGCGGCGCCTCGACTCACCCGGCTGCTGCGGCGGGTACCTCTGCGCCGGCTCGGGCCCTGGTCGACGCTGGCGCCACCGACCCGGGTGGCGGAGGCGTTCACGTCGGCTACCGGAGGTCACCCCGGCGTCGTCCACAGTGGAGCCCCGGGGCCCGGTCGGGTTCATGCAGGGCTGCGTCCAGCGGGCCATGTTCGGTGACTGTCAACGCGGCCACGCGTCCGGGTCCTGGCGGCCGAGGGGTACGAGGTGCACGCGCCCCGCCGACCCCGCTGCTGCGGCGCCCTGCAGCTCCACAGTGGAGTCGAGCCACCCGGCCCTCGAGCTGGCCCGGCGGACCATCGCCGCCTACGAGGAGTTCCGACGCGATCGCGGTCAACGTGGCCGGCTGCGGGTCGGCGATGAAGGACTACGGCCGGCTGCTGGCCGACGATCCAGCCTGGGCCGACGCGGGCCGCTGCCTTCTCGGCCAAGGTGCGCGACGTGCACGAGCTGCTGGCCGAGCAGCCGGCCCAGGCGGTGCGGCACCCGATCGTGGCGACCGTGGCCTACCACGACGCGTGCCATCTGGCCCATGCCCAGCGGATCCGCCAGCAACCGCGCGATCTGCTGCGGGCGTATCCCCGGCCTGACCTGGTCGAGCCGCCAGAATGGGAGCTGTGCTGCGGCTCGGCCGGCATCTACAACCTGACCCAGCCGGACGCCGCGCGCGACACTGGGGCAGCGCAAGGCGGCGAACCTGCTCGGCACCGGGGCCACCGTGATCGCCGCGGCCAACCCGGGCTGCTCCCTGCAGATCGCGGCCCACGCGCCCGGCGTGCGGGTGCTGCACCCGATGACCCTGCTCGACCACTCGATCCGAGGAGCCCGATTGTGAGCGTGACCGTCAGCGGCGAGCCGAAGCTCAGTGACCGTGCCCGTGCCGAGGTGCTGACCCCGGCCGCGCTCGACTTCCTGGCCGACCTGCACCGTCGATTCGATCCCCGCCGCCGGGAGTTGCTGGCCGCCCGGCGTACCCGCGCGGCGCCGAGCGACTTCCTTCCCGACACGCGTGACACCCGCGAGTCGGCACTGGCAGGTCGCTCCGCCCAGCCCCGACTACGCCGACCGCCGGGTCGAGATCACCGGCCCGACCGATCGCAAGATGGTGATCAACGCCTTGAACTCGGGGGCCAAGGGGTTCATGGCCGATTTCGAGGACGCCAACAGCCCGACCTGGGCCAACCAGGTCGAGGGGCACCTCAACCTCATCGACGCCATCGACGGCACGATCACCTATGACGCCTCGGACGGGCGCCACTACGAGCTGGTCGAGCGTCCCGCGACCCTGCTGGTACGACCCCGTGGCTGGCACCTGGATGAGAAGCACCTCAGGGTCGACGGCGAACCAGTGTCCGGCGCCCTGGTCGACTTCGGCCTCTATCTATTCCACAATGGACAGAGACTGGTCGATCGGGGCACCGCACCCTATCTGTACCTGCCCAAGATGCAGCACCATCTCGAAGCCCGGCTGTGGAACGACGTCTTCGTGGCCACCCAGGAGGCGCTGGGGCTGCCGGCCGGCACGATCCGGGCCACCGTCCTCATCGAGACGCTGCCGGCCGCCTTCCAGATGGACGAGATCCTCTACGAGCTGCGCGACCACTCGTACGGGCTCAACGCCGGCCGCTGGGACTACATTTTCTCGATGATCAAGACGTTCGCCGACCGGCCCGAGTTCGTGCTACCCGACCGGACCGACGTCAGGATGACCGTCCCGTTCATGCGGGCCTATACCGAACTGCTGGTTGCCACCTGCCACCGGCGGGGCGCCTTCGCGATGGGCGGCATGGCGGCCCTGATCCCCTCACGGCGTGACCCCGGGGCCAACGAGCGCGCGATCCAGGCGGTACGGGAGGACAAGACGCGCGAGGCCGCGGCCGGCTTCGACGGTACCTGGGTCGCTCACCCTGACGTGGTAAGCGTGGCCATGGCCGCGTTCGACGCGGTACTGGGCGACCGCCCGAACCAGATCGACCGGCAACGACCTGAGGTGTCGGTCACCCCCGACCAGCTCCTCGACGCCGCCGCCACGCCGGGCTCGATCACGGAGGCCGGGCTGCGGGCCAACCTCAACGTGGCCTTCCAGTACATCTCGTTCTGGCTCGGCGGTCGGGGGGCGGCCGGCATCAACAACCTCATGGAGGACGCGGCCACCGCCGAGATATCCCGGTCCCAGGTGTGGCATTGGATACGCCACGGCGCGCGGCTCGACGACGGACGGACCGTCACCCGCGAACTGGCACACCGGCTGCTGGACGAGGAGACCACCCGTATCCGGGCCGATGTCGGCGAGGAGACGTGGCGCCGGGGCCGGCCTGAGGAGACGCGGGCGGTGCTCGAGCGGGTGGCC
Organism: uncultured Actinomycetota bacterium; assembly: GCA_963803345.1. GTDB lineage: Bacteria > Actinomycetota > Actinomycetes > Mycobacteriales > Micromonosporaceae > CAWDLX01. Next base: position 523,664 of record CAWDLX010000009.1, on the reverse strand, counting down.
TTCGCCGACGACCTGCCGGAGTTCCTCACCGGGCCCGCCTACGACCTGCTCACCTGAGGGCACCGGGCACGGGTGGTGACCTACCGGCGGCCGGCGGTCACGTACAGCTGGCGAGGGCCGGCCCATTCGATCGTCGGGGTGGTCAGGCCGCCGGATCGCAGCGTGGCACTGATCTGGTCGGCCCGGTGGGCCAGGTGGCCCGGGTCGCGGCGTTCGTACCCGAGGACGAGGCGTCCACGACGCCGCAGGGCCCGCCGGACGAACTCGACGGTGCCATCGTCGCCGGTCTGGAAGAGGTTGACGTTCAGGGCGAATATCGTGTGGAACTGCTGGGCCCCGACGCTGAGCCGGGCCAGGTCGACCTGGACGATGCGGGCGACGCCGCGAGCGATGTGGTCGGCATTGCGCGTGACGGCCCGGGCCACCGCGGCCGCCGAGCGGTCGATAGCCAGGATGTGTCCGGTGGTGAGGTTCTCGGCCACCGCCGATACGGCCGTTCCGAGGCCGCACCCGATCTCCAGGAGCTGGTGGTACGGACGTATGCCCAACCGCGGGATCGACAACCGGACCAACGTAGCCGCCATGATCCAACCGTAGCCGGTCCCGCCGTGCGGCGTGCGAATCCACCGAGGTCACGGCTATCGTCCGACTGGACGCCCCCGACCCGGTGACCATCGGGGGCCAGTCGAACTCCACAGTGGACGTCGACGTTGACGGCTCAGGCGCGCCCACACCGAGGGTGGTGGCGTCCGGGTGGCGACGGCGGAGCGGCGCCGGCGCGGTCGATCCGGCATTGGATCCGTCCGGTCGAGGTCGCGCAGCACAGCGATCGCCCAACGCATCCGCGCCACCGCCTCGATGGGATGGTCGCCGAACTCGTACGCGACGTAGGCGGCGCAACCTACCGGTCCGCGTTGTCGCAGGCAGGAGCGGATGGCTTGGCGGACTTCGAGCCCGTCCGGGCGGCTGGACGGCTGCAGCGGCGACGCGAAGAGCGCCTCGGCTCGCATCGACTCCGCACGCGACGATCGCATGACGCTCTCCCTTCCGCTGGTCCGATCGTCACTGTGTACGGCCGCGCGACGGCCGAGGTTCAGCGTCCTGTGTGGACCTGCCCCAGCGAGGTCAGGAGCGTGGTGGGTCATTGCTCGGGTGGAAGTCGATCCGCATGATCACCCTGCGCGGGGTGGGATGGCCGACCTCCTGGAATCCGGCGTCCTCGAAGACCTGGCGGGCGCCGATGTGCATCCCGCCCCAGGTGATCTGCTGGCCCGGGTCGGCGATCATCGGGTACGCCTCGAGCGCCCGCGCTCCGCGCCGCCGGGCGAAGTCGATCGTGGCCTGGGCGAGGACATAGGTCAGCCGCGGCCGCGGTAGCCCTTGCGGACCGCGAAGCAGGTCACCGCCCACACGCTGTCGTCGTCCTTGTCCTCATGACGACCGGACCAGAGCACCCGGGAGCCGCGCAGTTTGGGGTACGCCGGGCGCGGCTCGACGGCGACCCAGCCCGCCGGCTCGTCGGCCACGTAGGCCACCAGCCCGCTCGTCGTGGCGGCGTCCGGGTCCCCGCAGTGCGTCTGCGTGCGGAGCATCGCCGTCCGGTCCGCCAGCGTGGAGTCCCGCCAGATCCAGCCCACCACCTTGAAACGCTGACACTGGCACCGGCCGGCGTCGGAGGTGCCGAGAACGGCCTGCAGGTCCTGCCACGACGCCTCGTTGGCTGGGACGATCCGGACATCCTCCTCGAAGATCGGATCCTTGGCCGCGGTCATGCCGGTCATGCCGGTCATGCTAGATCCGGTCGCGGATGTTCTGCTTCCGCGTTAGCGCACCTGTGTCCCATCACGACGTGGGGTACCTTTCCGGCATGGCGGAGTCGATCACCAAGCGGTCCTTCCAGGAGTCAGACGGCGTCGAGGACTGGCGCGTGCTGTTCACCGGCGCGTGCGCGCACTTCCTGACCGGATCGTTCGGAACCGGTGTCAACCTGGTGGACGCGATTGGCCAGTTGGCCGAGGCCGCCAACCACCACCCCGATGTCGACCTGCGCACCGACGGGGTGACGGTGTGTCTGCGGTCGCACAGCATCGGCGGCCTCAGTCAGCGCGACGTCGACCTCGCCCGGCAGATCTCGGCCGCCGCACGCGACCTGGGTGTGCCGGCCGACCCGAGCGCGGTCCAGGTCGTCAACGTCGCGATCGACGCGCTCGCCGGCCCCGACGTACGCCCGTTCTGGCGCGCTCTGCTCGGCTACCAGGACCGTCAGCGGGAGAACGGCCCCGAGTACCTGGTCGACCCCCGCGGGCGCGGGCCCTCGTTCTGGATCCAGGGCATGGACGCGCCCCGGCCGCAGCGCAACCGCATCCACGTTAGGAAGGGCACCTTCCTATACAGAAAGCGTTAACAAGGTGCCCTTCCTTCCGCGCCCCACTGGCGCCGCGTAGTCGATGTCTGCGAATATCGACTCTCGTACGGCGCATTTATCGCAACCGCGGCCCCCTGGAGGTGCGCGATGGCAACGGCAGGCGTACGGACCACACCGCGACGGGGATCCGGTCGGTGGCGGCGAGCCGCCGGCCGCGCTCTGGCGTTACTGGTCGCGATCGGGGTTCTGTCCGGCGCGCCGGCCCGGGCGCAGGCCGCCGTGGTCGCACCAGGCGCTCCCGGCGGCCTGTCACACTTCGACCTGGCCCGCAAGGACTGTGTCGGGACAGCCGCCACACCCGCGTCGAAGATATGGTTCACCGTCGCGAACGGCGTACTGTCCGATGTGTACAGTCCCACCGTGGACAACACGAACGTCGAGACCATGCAGTTCGTGGTCACCGACGGTACGACGTTCACCGACCTCCAGACCCGCGACATGACCTACTCCGTGCGGGCAGCCGGTCCGAGCGGGATGTCCTGCGAGGTGACGAGCACGGCCCGGTCCGGCAAGTACCGCCTGGTCACGACGTACGTGACGGATCCGGCCCGCAGCAGCGTGGTCGCCCAGGTCCGTCTGGTACCGCTGACGGCGAACCCGAAGACGCTGCACCTCTACGCTCGCCTCGATCCCTCGGTCAACGGCAACGGAGGGGGCGGCAGCGGGAACGGCGGGGCCGACAACGCGGTGGTCGACACCTCGAGCGGCCAGGCCGTACCGGTGGCGTCCGACCCGAACACCGCGAGCAACGCCGTCAACCGCGACTACGCGGTACCCCTGTTCGCCGCCCTGAGGGCCGACCGTCCGTTCCGCAGCGTGGCGGTCGGCTTCGCCGGTACCCCGAGCGACGGGCTCGCCCAGCTCGACACGGCGCGAGCACTGACCACCCCCTACGACACCGCCCTGGGCGGCAATGTCACCGAGACGGTGGCGCTCGATCTCGACCGGGACGGATCGGCCCAGCTCGCGCTCGGCTTCGCCACCACTCAGGCCCAGGCGGTGAGCACCGCCGCCGCGAGCACGGCACCGCGGTTCGACAAGGTCCTCGGCGCCTTCGAGAAGGGCTGGAAGGACTACGACAAGCGCCTCACGAAGCCCCCGAATGTCTACCCGGGACTGTCCCACTCGGACGCTGACCGGCTCAACGCGGCCTACTACATCTCCGCCCACGTCCTCAAAGCCAGTGAGGACAAGACATTCCCGGGCGCGATCGTCGCGTCATTGGCCAGTCCCTGGGGACAGGCCGTGAGCGCGGGTGACCCGGCGAACACCTACTTCGGCTCGTACCGGGAGGTCTTCGCCCGCGACCTGTACGAGACGTTCACCGGACTACTGGCGTCCGGCGACGTCACCACAGCACGCGCCACGGTGAACTTCCTGTTCAGCCGCCAGCAGCAGCCGGACGGCTCGATGCCACGCAACTCGCTGCTCAACGGGAAGATGGCGCCGGACTCATTCGGCACCCAGCTCGACGAGACCGCGTACCCGATCCTGATGGCGTGGCAGGCCGGCCTGACGGGCGCGGCCACCTGGAGCCACGTCCGTGCGGCTGCCGACTTCGTGGTCGCCCACGGACCGGCGTTCGGTGTGGAACGGTGGGAGGAACAGAGCGGCTTTTCGCCGTCGACGATCGCCGCCGAAGTCGCCGGACTCGTCGCCGCCGCTGTGATCGCCGACGCCAACGCGTCCCCGGCGTCGGCCCGGATCTACCGGGCCACGGCCGACGACATGCAGCGCCGGGTCAAAGGCTGGACCCTGACCACGAACGGGCCGCTCACCACTGAGCCGTACTTCATCCGGCTCTCCAAGACCGGCGATCCGAACGCGGCGATCACCTACAACCTCGGCAACGGCGGGCCGACGGTCGACCAGCGGACCGTGATCGACGCCGGCTTCCTCGAGCTGAGCCGGCTCGGCCTCCTTTCGCCGGCCGACGCCGACCTCGTCCGCTCGTTGTCCATTGTGGACGCGACAATCCGCACCGACACCGTCAACGGCCCAGGCTGGCACCGCTACAACGGCGACGGTTACGGCGACCGGGCCGCCGACGGCCGCCCGTGGGCCCCGACCGGGCAGGGGACCGGTCATCTGTGGCCTGTGCTGTCGGGCGAGCGAGGCGAGCATCAACTCCAGGTCGGTGATCGGGCGAGCGCGGCTGGACTGCTGCGTGGTATGGCCACCTTCGCCTCCGGCGTCGGCCTGATACCCGAGCAGAACTGGGAGCTGCCCGACCTCGCCGCGTCCGCCTACGGCACCGACCCGACCATCGCCTCCATCGGTTTCACCAACGGCGGGCCGGCCGGTTCGGCCGCTCCGTTGACGTGGTCGGCGGCCCAGTTCGTCCGCCTGGTCGCCGGTGTACGGGCCGGCACGCCGGTGGAGACGCCGAGCATCGTGGTCAACCGTTACGTCCGGCACACGCCCCCGGCGACGGCCACGCTCGACGTGACCGCGCCGGCGGACGTGACCGCCATTGACGCTTCACCGGTGACGGTGACCGGAGCCGCCGACCCCGGCGCGCGGATCGATGTCCTGACGGTCAACACCGACAGCGGCACGTCCACCCCGCCGGTCTCGACGACGGCCGATGCCCACGGTGCGTTCACCGCCGCCGTACCCGTCACGCCAGGCACCTCGGTGCTGGCGGTCGCGGCCACCAGCTCGTCCGGCGCGACGGCCGTCGTCCGCCGCAGCGTGGTCTGGGACTTCGTTCCCGGTACTGTCCTGCTCGACGTCACCGACCCGAACGGCGACGACAACGGTCCGGGCAACTACGCGTACCCGACCTCGGACAACTTCCACGCCGGGGCGTTCGACCTGCAGCGGTTCCAGGTCATCGACAGCGGCACCGACATCGTGTTCCGCGTGCAGACCAGGGATCTGAGCCCCACATTCGGCAGCCCGCTCGGGGCTCAGCTGGTCGACGTGTACGTGCACGACCCGGCCGCCGCACCCGCGGATACCAGTACCGCCGCGTCGTTCCCCCAACGCAACTACACCATCGCCGCACCCGACGCCTGGAACCGGCTGATCGAGGTGCAGGGGTTCGGCCAGCGCTACGTCGACGCCCACGGCTCCACCGTCGGCAGCGTGAACATCCGCGCCAACCAACTGTCCCGGTTCATCACGTTCAGCGTCCCGAAGTCGACGCTCGGCGTGCCGGCGAGCGGCTGGAGCTTCAGCGTGGTCCTCACCGGCCAGGACGGGTTCAGTCCCGACCAGGCCCGCGGGTTCTCGCCGACGCCGGGCGACTTCTCGTTCGGTGTCTGCGCCACCTCGAGCGCCGATCCTCATTGTACGGCCGACCCGGCGACGGTGCCCAAGGCGGTCGATGTGGAGACTCCGTCCGGGGTCGTCCAGTCCGACGAGCTCGACTACACCCTGCACACTCCGGTCACCATCCGGGCGGTGGTCATCCCGTAGTGGCCCGATCGGAGGCAGCCGCCGCCGGGTACGGTGGTCCGGGCCGCGGGCCAGGCCGTGGCGGGCAGCGCGACCGTAGGATGTGGATGCGACCAGGGCGACGTGACGGCGGCGATGGCACGCGACTGTCGCACGTGTACTGGATCGGCGGTGGCAGCGGCGCGGGCAAGTCGACCGTCGCCCGTCGCGTCGCGGCCGGGCACGGGCTGCGTCTGTACGCGACCGATGACGTGATGGCCGACCACGCCCGCCGCGGCGCGGCGGACGACTCCCCGTACCTGGCCGAGTTCATCGCCATGGACATGGATCAGCGGTGGCTGGACCGGAGTGTCGAGACAATGCTCGAGACATTCCACTGGTACCGGGGCGAGGGCTTTAACCTCATCGTCGAGGACCTGCTCGCCCTACCGACCGAGCCGGCTGTCCTCGCCGAGGGTTTCCGGCTGCTGCCCCATCTGGTGGAGCCGCTCGCCGCCGCTCGTCACGCCGTCTGGCTGCTCCCGACGCCCGACTTCCGTCGCGCGGCGTTCGAGAGCCGGGGCTCGTTGTGGAAGATCGCCAACACGACGCGCGATCCCCGGCGGGCGCTGGACAACCTGCTCGAGCGGGACCGGATGTTCACCCAGCGCCTCCGCGACGAAGCCGGCCACCTCGCGCTGCCCGTCATCGAGGTCGACGCCACGATGACCGAGGTTGAGCTGACCACCCGGGTCACCCGAACTTTCGGGCTGTGACCCAATCGCGAGCGCGACGATCCGGGAGGTCAGGAGCGGATCACCGTCCAGATTGGAGAGCCGCCCGGTCCGCCCCGACACCGGTCCGCCCCGACACCGGTCCGCCCCGACACCGGTCCGCCCCGACACCGGTCCGCCCCAACACCGTGCCGCTACGTCGTGCCGAGCCGCACCCGCGGATCGATACTCGCGTAAAGCCCGTCGACGATGATGTTCGCGACCACGATGAATACCGCCGCGATGAGGATGGTGGCCAGCACCACGGGCAGGTTGAGCTGGAACGACGCGTTCACCGCGGTCTTGCCGAGACCGTTGAGACTGAACACGGTCTCGGTGATGACCGTGCCGCCGAGGTTGAGACCGATGTCGAGACCGGCGATGGTGACGATCGGGTTGATCGCGGCCCGCAGCGCGTGCTTGAGGTACACCGAGCGCTTGCTCGCTCCCTTGGCCCGGGCGGTGCGGACGAAGTCCTCGGACAGGGTCTCCAGCATCTGCGCCCGGGAGAGCCGGGCGTAGAGCGCGGAGTTGAACAGGGCCAGGGTCATCCATGGCAGGATCATCGCCGCGAGCCAGCCGCCGGGACTGGACCACAGCGAGACGTAGCTGGGATACGGCAGTATCTTCAAGCCGTACACGAAGATGAAGAGCAGGATCAGGCCGAGGAACTGCACCTGGAACGATGCCCCGACTAAAGAGACACCTATCGATATCTTGTCGAACACTGTCCCGCGTCTGAGTGCGGATATCACACCGAGAGCTGTGCCGAACAGGATCCACAGAATGCCGGCGCCGATGACGATGCTCAGCGTGACCGGAAGCGTCCGGGCGAGGGTATCGGTCACCAGCTCATTGCCCCGGTACGAGTAGCCCAGACAGGGCGCCGGGCAGTGCCGGAAGAACTCGCCCTGACCGTAGTCGCGGCCGACGAAGATGCCCTTGATGAACTGCGTGTACTGGGTGACGATCGGCACGTCGAGTCCGAGGCTGTGCTGAATCGAGGCAACCGTCTTCGCATCGCAGTTGCGGCCGCACATCAGCTGCGCGGGGCTGGCCGGGATGATGAAGAACAGAGCGAACGTGACGATGCTGATGGCGAACATGGTCACGATCGCACGCAGTGTGCGTTGGACGATAAAGCGGAACATGGCCCGACCTTCACAGCAGCAGGAGGCTTCGACGGGTCACACCGGATGGCATGGTCCGATGGTGGCAAGGTAACCCGCAACCCGGTCACGAACGAACCCGTACGCACAACGGTCCGATAACAGCATGATTACTTGTGCGCCCACGAACCATCGACGGCTTGGGCGAAGGAAGGGCACCTTGTTACCGGATTCTGTAGAGCAAGGTGCCCTTGTTAACACCGGACTGCGTCACGTGGGCGTCCGGCCCATCGATGTACGGCACTGATTGTGGTGACTCGACTGGTCGCCGGGGCTGGGTCACGGCGGCGGTGCGGCCGACATCAGCGCCGCCCGCACAATGCGGACCGCCTCCTCCGCGTCGATGCCGACACTGGTCACGACGGCGGCGTACTCGGCCGCGGCGCGACGGGCCCGGTCCCGGCCGGTCTCGCCAGCAGCCGACACGAACGAGCCGGCCCGGCCGCGGGTCTCGATCAGACCCGCCTCCTCGAGCTCGCGGTAGGACCGGGCGACCGTGTTCGCGGCCAGCCCGAGATCGGCCGCGAGGTGGCGGATGGTCGGCAGCCGGGTCCCGACCGCCAGGGTGCGCTCCTGGATCTGGCGGGCCAACTGGGCGCGCAGCTGCTCGTACGGCGGTATCGCGGAGGCCGCGTCGATCGCGAACATCGTGGCGCTCATGATACGGCGCGCCGGTGCGGTCAGCGCAGCGGCATCGACCGGGCTGGAAGGCCGACCCGTACGGGTAGGGAAGCCGCCCAGTAGATCTGTCCGTCGCGGCCGACATAGATGAGGGCGATGAGGAGGTTTTGGGCGGCGATGGTGCCCGCGCCCGGGAAGACGGCCACGAAACCGAAAGGCGCCGAACGCACCGCCGGCGTCGTGGCGGCTGACGGCGCCAGCCGCCGGCCCGGCGCCAGCGCCAGCGCGGACAGCCAGGGGTACCGACGCGGCAGGTCGAACAGGTTGCCGCCAAAACCACCGCCGTTGATGCCGAACACCAGTGGCGCGGCGGTGTTGCTGTTCCGGTCGATGACCACGACATCGAAGGTGCCGGTCCAGCTCGCTTCGGGCGGCAGATCGTAGTCGATCCGGCCCACGATGTTGACATCAGAATCAACGGTATGCACGCCCTGAAGCCCGGTCAGATCGAGCGTGGATGCCGCGGCGTCGAAGTGGTCCACGTGAGCGAGCACGACGGTGGCCCGGGCATGGATCTGCGCTGGCGTGAATGGCGGGTGATCAGCCCGCAACCCGTACCCGAGCCAGGCCCCTGCAATGACGATCGCCAACGCCGAAACCGTGACGATCAGCGTGACCGGTGTGGAACGTCGAGCGGACACCGTGGTGAACCGGCTCGCGTTGTTGAGGATGAGCGCCAGCACCAACGCCGCGACCAACGTCATGATCTCCACGCGGCTCAGCGCGATGTCGGTCTGACCGGTGACGTGGGCCTGGGCCACGGTGATGGCGTGCCCAGCACACACCATCCCGACCAGCACCGCACCGGCGGCGATCGCCTGCATCGAAGAGACAGCGACGGCGGACCGCTCGTCGGCGGCACCGGCCGGCTCGGGCCATGATCCGATCGACCGGACGGCGACCACGGCCGCCGTGACGGCCAGGATGCCGCCGACGCACCACGAAGCCACCCGGCCCGGTGCGGGTACGTGACCGACGGCCAGGATCGTGCCACCGACGATAACGATGAACACGCCGACCGCCGCCGGTGTCCACCTCACCGCGGCCGGCACGACGTACCGGTGGACGCGGGTCGCCGCGACCTCCGGCACCGGCCGTACCCAGTAGGCCAGGAGCGAGCCGATCAGCCACCCGGCCGCCAGTACGACGACGTCGATCTCGACCCGGCTCTCGTCCAGATGCGCGACCAAGGAGCCGACGAGTGCAATGGTCATGGCGAGACTGCGCCACCGGCGCCTGGTCGTGAGATAGCGGATCAGCGTGGGGGTCGGTGGAGCGGCCAGACCGTACCGGAACAGGAACCGGTCAACCGTCGCCCGCGGCACCAGTGTCACGCAGCGCCAGATGCCGACAGCCGCGACAGCGACGGCCAACACGATCACGAGTGCGGTGATGTCGAGCATCGCTCCTCGCCTCCCACGCTCTACTGTAGGCGATCGGACACGGTCACGCCGTCCGCTGATCGGGCGCGACCCGGTGAACGGGTCGCGCTTACGGGGACCGTGTACTGACCCGGCGGCCCGCGCGGACGCCGACCATCGCGCACACCACCGCCAGGCCGACCAGGAGTCCGTCGAGAACGCTCGACACGGCGGCGGAGACCGGCTGGAGCGATGGCCACGCGCCCATGGCGAGCGACATCATCAGCCGTACACCCCCGATGCCACCGGCGAACGCGGCCAGCGCGAGCAGCCAGTGGGCGAGTTCGGCCGGCCGGATACCGCACGCCCCAGACCCACCACCATCGCGATGATGAGCGCGGCCGACGCGACGTTGGTGAGGTTCCCGAGCCGGACCCATTGCCCGTACGGTGCGATGTGCGGTGCGTAGGTCACCAGCAGGACCGGCACCGCCGTCAACGTGCCGACGAGGTAGGCGCCGAACCAGAGCCGTCGCGAGGTTCGCTCGTGCGGCACGGCGGCGAGGACGCCGCCCACCGACACGGCGAGCCAGGCCCACCGGCTGACGTTTGCCAGCGTGAACGGTGCCCGGCCGGCGCCGAGGTTCGTCACGATGACATGGGTGGCGATCGTGACCGCGACGGTCGAGGCGAGGGCGATCACCACGAGAGCCCGAGCGGCGACCAGGCGTCCCGCCACCAGGCCGCCGAACGCCGCGACCCAGAGCAGGCCGCACAGGCGTGACCAGGTCAGAAACTCCACTGTGGACACGGTTAGGTCGGGAAGGGCGACGAGCACCCAGATCGTGGCCGCGACCGCCTGGTACAGCAGACCCATCAGCGCGATGCCGTACAGCACGCGCCGCCACAACAGTCCGCGAGGAGTCGCGTGCGAGCCGTTGAACCGCACCCGTAGGGCCAGCACGACCACGCTGAGCACCTCAGCCAGCCGCGGTCGGGTCGGTGCCGGCGCTCCAGCGGGCCGCTCACGTCGACTCCCCGAAGCGAGCTCGGACGGCCCGGATCCGCCGGTTGGCCGCCCGGACATTCGCCGACTGACGGGCCGCCTCGGCCCGCAGGGCTTCAGCGCCGCCGTCGGTGATGCGGTAGTAGCGGCGCAACCGACCCTGGTGCGGTTCCTCCCGGTCGAGTTCGACGAGGCCGTCCGTGACGAGCCGATCGAGAATGCCGTACAAGGAGCCGATCTTGAGCCGGACGCGCCCTTCGGAGAGCTCGCCGACCTCCCCGACGATCCCGTACCCGTGCCGGGGCTCGGCGAGCAGCGCGGTGAGAATGAAGAAGGCGGGTTCGGTCATGGTCACCGGTTTAATATAATGGCAACCAGGATATAGTGGCAATCAGCGGTCGGGTCGGGTCGTGTCCGCGCGGCTACGCTTCGTACACAATCCTCAGACCCGTCTCAGAGGTTCAGCCAACTACCTTATGTCGAGCTGAAGGACGCAATAAGAAACCCCAACGATCGGCCGCGCGGGGTTCAAACGCCGCCCCGGGTCGGCCAGACTGCCACCGTGGCGTCGCGGCGGGATTTGACGATGATTGCCCCACTCTCTCCTCGGCCAGCCGGCCCGCGCCGTCCCCGGGTGGCGATGCGGGTGGCGATGCGGGTGCCGATGCGCGCGCCCGGCCGCGGGGCGGCCCCCCGTCGCCTGTTGATCCTCAGCTTCTGGGCCGGCCTCGTCGTCACGATCGCCGTGTGGTGGTTCGGCACGCCGGCCGGATCGGTCGACAGCGCCGCCGCCGCACTGGGCGAGGTGGGCCGGGTCACCGGGATGCTCGCCGGCTATCTGTTGCTGGTCCAGATCCTGCTGATGACCCGGATGGCCTGGTTGGACCGGACGGTGAGCGCCAACGAGCTGCTGCGGCTGCACCGCGATCTGGGGGTCATGCTGACCCTGGCCGTACTCGTGCACGCGGCCACGCTGGTCGTGAGCTACTCCATGATGGACGGTTCCTCGCTGTGGGGCGAGACCGTCACCGTGCTGTCGACGTTCCCCGACATGATCAGCGCGTTCGTAGCCACCGGCCTGCTCGTCGGGATCGCCCTGCTGACGCTGCGCGCGGTGCGCGCGCTGATCCCGTACGAGGTGTGGTACCGGCTCCATCTGACGTCATACGGCGTCCTCGCGCTCGGGTACGGTCACCAGTTCGCCGCCGGTCGGGACCTGGCCGAGCCAGGCTGGTCCCGTGACTTCTGGCTCAGCGTGTACGTGTTCGTGATCGCCTGTTTCGTGTGGGGTCGGCTGGTCGCGCCCGCGCGGCTGAACGTGAGGCACCGGTTCCGGGTCGCCGAGGTCGTGCCGGAGGGCGCCGACATGTTCTCGGTCTACATCCGCGGCCAGCGGCTCGAGGAGCTCGACGCCCGGGCCGGCCAGTTCTTCCGCTGGCGTTTCCTGAGCCGCCACTGCTGGGCCCAGGCGCACCCGTTCTCCCTCTCGGCCGCGCCGAACGAGCACTGGTTGCGGCTGACCATCAAGGCGGTCGGTGAGCACACCGCGCAACTGCGATGGCTGCGCCCGGGCGCCCGGGTGTTCGCCTCGCGACCGGCCGGAGCCTTCACCGCCGACCAGCGCATCCGGCACCGGGCGCTGCTCATCGCCGGTGGGAGTGGCATCGCGCCCATCCGAGCTCTGCTCGAGGATCTGCCACGCGGAACGATCGTCGTCTACCGGGCCAGCTCGGCATCGGACCTCGTGTTCCGCGAGGAGCTGGACTGGCTCGCCGAGGAGCGGGATGCCCGGATCCACTACGTTGTCGGCAACCGCGACGATCCCGGTCCGCGAGCCGTCATGTCGCCGCGCGGGATGCGGCGCATCGTTCCGGACGTGACCCGGCGCGCGGTGTATTTGTGCGGTCCGGCCGGCCTGGTCGAGAGCGCGGTGACGCTGCTCCGGCGGCTGCACGTACCGCGCCGGCAGATCCACCTGGACCCGTTCGAGTTCTGAGCACTGTGGTGAAAGGGAGTTCCTGATGCGCCGGATGGCCCTGTCCCTGCTCGGGTTCCTGGTCGGGACGACCGTGCTGGTCGGGCTCAAGTCGACCATGCTCGGTCCGGCCACGGTCGTCGCCGACGCGCCCGTCGAACCGGGCGACCAGTCGTCCATCCCGGCGACGCCGGGGCAGGCCGGTACCGCGGGTCCGGCCGGTCCCACCAGCACCGATCACCCGACCGCCGGCCCGTCGCCGCGGCCCGGACCGACGACGGGTACCTCGCGGCCGACCGCCACGCCACCGGTGACGACATCCACCACAACCACCTCACCGCCGAAGAGTGTCACGGTCACCGGGGTCGCGGTCGCGGTGCGTACCGCTCAGTCGCCCACCACGAAATCGTCGCCGTGTGGGGAATGCCACGACTACACGATCTCAGTGACGATCACCGTCACCGCAGGGAAGGTCACCTCGGCCAGCGCCTCCTACAACACGTCGCCCGGTGCCAGCCTGTCCTACGCGAACAAGGCCAACACGTCGCTCAGCCGGAGCATCCTGTCGGCCCAGACCTGGAACCTCGGCCGGGTGTCCGGGGCGACGTACTCCGGCAACGCCTGGGAGCTCTCGGTCAAGGACGCACTGAGCCGGGCCGGACTCTCGTGAACCCTGCCCCACCGGCGCAGCGACGGCGGGAGCCGGTCATGGGCACGCTGGCCACGGTCGAGCTCTGCGATCCGGTACCCGATCCCCGGGTACTCGACGAAGCCTTCCGCTGGCTTCATCTGGTCGACCGACGGTTCAGTACCTACCGCGACGACAGCGAGGTCAACAGACTCCATCGTGGACTGTCCACGCTGGACGAATGCTCGGACGACCTGCGCCACGTACTCGATCGGTGCGCCGACCTGTGGCAGCGCACCGACGGGTACTTCGATATCTACGCCACCGGTCGGCTGGACCCGTCGGGGTTCGTCAAGGGCTGGTCGGTCCAGGTCCTCTCGGAGCGCCTGACGGCCGCGGGGGCGGTCAACCACTATGTCGAGGTGGGTGGCGACATCCAGACCCGGGGCCGTCCCACACCGGACAGCGAGTGGGAGATCGGGATACGGCACCCCTGGCTGCGCGACAGCATCAGCTGGCTGATCCGGGGAACCGACCTGGCCGTCGCCACCTCCGGTGTATATGAACGCGGCCTGCACGTGATCGACCCCCGCACGGCTGCCCCGGCCGACCAGGTCCGCTCGGCCACGGTCGTCGGCCACGACCTCGGTGACACGGACGCGTTCGCCACCGCGGTGGTTGCCATGGGGCGGGCCGGGATGACCTGGCTGGCCGGGCTCGACGGTTACCACAGCGCGGTCGTACTGGCTGACGGCACCGCCTACACGTCGCCGGACCTGCCGGCCGTGACCGCCAGCGCCTTAAGCCTTCGTTGAGCCGCCCATAACGTGCGCCTAGGACCAGTCCCGGCACACTGACGGTCCACACAGGACATCGTGAGGAGCAGGGCATGAAGCTCGCCAACAGGATCCGGGCGATCGTGGTCGCCACGGTCGGCATCGTGGTCATCGTCGGATCGATCACCGCTGGGATCGCGTTCGCCAATCGCGGTCCGGGCGGCCAGCCGGCCGATCACACCGTCATGGTGGACGACCAGACGGTACCGTCGTCGACGCCCACACCGGACGACGAGCATGGCGACCGGACATCGGCCGGCCCTTCGGGCGCGGGCGACCGCGAGGGCGACAACGTCGGCCTCGACAACCCGGACGAGAACGTCACCACCTGCCCGGACGCCTCGACGGTCATCGGACAGCACAGCCCCGACCTGGCGGACGACGACTGCGGTCTCGACGACCACGGCGGCGGCGACGATCGCGGCGGCGACGACTGATCAATGAACCGGCCACCCGCCACAGCCGGGTGGCCGCCCGTCACGGCACCAACCGCCGCTCACGGTGGCCGCGAACGATCGCCGGCGCCGGCGGACCCAGCTCCACGGTGAGGCTGGCCCCGCCCGAGGCCGACCTCGCCATGCTCAACCCGCCGCCGGACCGCTCGGCCGCCCGGCGGATGATGTCGAGTCCGAGGCCGGTCGAGCCGGCTCCACTGAATCCTCGCTCGGCCGCCTCGCTGTCGAAGCCGTGGCCGTCATCGGCGATGACCAGTATCGCGCCGCCGGACGGCCGGGCGGTCAGGTACACCCGGAACGCGGTCCCCTCCTCGGTGTGCGCGAACACGTTGCCGATCGCCGCGTCGACACAGGCTGACAGTTCCGCCGCGCTCAAGCCGGCGGGGAGTTCGCGCGGCGCCACCCGGGACTCGAACGGCCGCCGCTCGTCCTCGGCCAGGGCGGACCAGAAGCGGACCCGCTCGCCGACGACATCCGCGGCGTCACACGTGACGAACGCGCCCTCGCGGACCGGCCGGTCGGCGTCGCGGATCACCTCGTCCACCCGCCGATCGATCGCGTCCAGATCGGCGATCAGCCGGTCGCGCGCGTCGTCGGCGGTGAGCGACTCCACGTCGATACGCAATGCGGTCAGCGGTGTCCGCAGCCGATGCGACAGATCGGCCACGGTGGCGCGCTCCTGGGCCAGCAGGTCGACGATCCGTCCCGCCAGATGGTTGAGCCCGCCGGCGACCTGCCGTAGTTCGGCCGGGCCCTCGTCGCTGGCGCGTGCGCCGAGGCTGCCCTGAGCCAGCCGGTAGGAAACGTTCGCCAGCCGGGACAGCTGACGGGTGTACGAGCGGGCCAGCAGCACGGCCACGCTGACGCTCAGTCCGAGCAGCCCCAGCCCGAGCAGGCCGAGTTCGAGCCAGGAACGGGTGACCCCGGCGTAGAGCTCCTTGTCCGGGACGAACGTGCGGATCACGGCCGTGCCGTCCGGCCGTCCGGCCACGGCGATCACGACTTCCTGGCCGCCCGGTACGGTCACGGTCTGGCTCTGGCCCAACGCCGCCTCGGCGGCGGCATCCGACCGAGCTTGGGCGACGCCGAGGACGGCACCGTCTGGCAGGTAGACCGTCATCGGGTGGCCTCCGGCCGCGTTGGCGGCGGCCACCGCGCGGCCGACCGCGGCGTCATCGGGTGCCGTCGCGACCGCGGGTGCCAGGGTCTGTACCTCGACCACCGCCGCGCTGACCGCCCGGTCGGCCGCGGCCGACCGCACCAGAACGGCCAGCGGTATGAGGAACGCCACCAGGATCAGCGAACTGGTCGCGCCGGCGAGGAGAGCCAGCCGCGCTCTCACCCCGGTCCCTCCGGTGGAGCGGCCAGCTTGACCCCGACGCCACGGATCGTGTGCAGGTACCGCGGGTTCTGGGCAGACTCGCCGAGCTTGCGGCGCAGCCAGGACAGGTGTACGTCGACGGTGTCGTCACCACCGCCGAACGGCAACCGCCATACCTGGGCCATCAGCTCCCGCCGGGACACCACCGAGCCGGCCCGGCCGGCGAGGTAGGTCAGCAGGTCGAACTCGCGCGGCGTGAGGTCGACCGCGGCGCCGTCCAGGGTCACTTCGCGGGCGTCATGGTCGATGCGCAGGCCGCCGATGACCACTGGCTCGGTCGACGGCCGGCCCGCCGTATCGGCACGGCGGAGCACGGCTGAGATTCGCGCGTTGAGCTGAGCCGGACCAAAGGGTTTGATCACATAGTCGTCCGCGCCGGCATCGAGTACCCGCACGATCGACGACTCGTCGCCGCGGGCGGTGGCGATGATGACCGGTACCTCGCTGACCGACCGGATCATCCGGATCAGCTGCCCACCGTCGACGTTGGGCAGGCCGAGGTCGAGGATCACGAGTTCGGGCTTGCCGCTGACGACCATCCGCAGCCCGGTCATACCGTCCGCCGCCGCGCTCACGACATGCCCCATCGCCCCGAGCGCCTGGATCAACGCACGGCGGATCTCAGCGTTGTCCTCGACCAGCAGCAGATCGGCCACGGCGTGACCGTACCCCACCCGGGCCGCGACGGCCCCGAGCCCTAAGCTGGCGTTAAGGCCCGGAAACGATGTGCCTGGCAGGATGGTACGGGTGAGCCGGTCGCGTTCTGTGTGGGTCAGCGTCGCAGCGTGGACGATCGGGGCCGTCTCGTCGGTGATCATCGGGCTCACCGCCCTGGCCGCGATCAGGACGGGCCTGGTCGACGCGCCGCTGCAGTCGCTGCCCGCCGACGCGCTGTCAGCCGCCCCCGCCACCGACCCTGACCCCGCCACCGCGCCTGACGCCGTCCCGACGGATACCTCCCCGGCTCCTTCGTCCAAACCCACGAACCCGGCCGGTGCGCTGTCAGCCACCGATCGCACGGTAGCATCGCGGGCCGGCCCGGTGATTGTCCGATGTGTACAGTCGCAGGCCTACCTGGTCGCCTGGAGCCCAGCACCCGGATACCACACCGATGATGTCCACCGTGGACCGGCGTCGTGGGTGAACATCCACCTCGAAGGCCCCAGCTGGGAGGTGTCGATCAGTGCCCAGTGCGTCGACAACGCCGTCCGGCCGGTGGTTCATGAGGAGCCCCGGAGCGGCGGAGACGACTGAGTGGCGGTCGCTCGCGGAACCATACGGTGGCATCCGTGCCGTTGACCTATTCAGAGTCGAAAGTCCCAGGATCAGCGCGGCCAAAGTCCTTGAACACCACCACCGGTCGCTGTACGTCGACCCGCCGGTGACGCACAATGACCGTGACGACACATGGTCAATACCCAGGGGGGGTACCCGTCGGTGAGCTCGGCGCCTGACTTCATCAACGTTGCGCGGCTCGAGCTCGATCAACTGCTCGAGCAGCTCATTGAGCGCGCGCACGATGTGCAGGCGACCCAGGGCCGGCTGCGAGGCCTCCTGCGGGCCAATCAGAGCATCGCCTCGGCGGTCGACCTTGAGGCCGTACTGACCCACATTCTCGAATCCACGCGCCAGCTCGTCGACGCCCGGTACGCGGCGCTGGGGGTGACCGAGCAGGGGCGTCTGGTCAGGTTCCTGCATATCGGCATGGACGCGCAGACCATCGCCGCCATCGGCCATCTGCCCGAGGGCAAAGGTCTGCTCGGGCGACTGATCGACTATCCCCAACCCCTGCGGACACCGAGAATCGGGACCCACGTGTCGTCGGTCGGCTTCCCGGACCGGCACCCGCCGATGCAGTCGTTCCTCGGAGTTCCGATCCATATCGGTGAGCGCGTGTTCGGCAACCTCTACCTGGCCGACAAGCAGGGTGCGGACCAGTTCAGCCAGGATGACGAGGAGCTCGTGCAGGCCCTCGCCGCGGCGGCCGGGGCGGCCATCACCAACGCGGCCGCGTTCTCCGAGTCGAGCCGCCGGCAGCAGTGGCAGGCCGCGATGGCCGCCCTGTCGACCGCGGTGCTGACCAGCGACGATCTCGATGAGGCCCGGTGGCAGGTGCTGAGACATGCCGCCTCGATCACCGACTGCGTCGGCATCGCGGTCTGCGTGCCCGCGGATGTCGCCGACCACATGCGCGTGGTGGCCGGCGAAGGCCTGTTCGCTGGCCCCGTCGGGCTGGTCACTCCGGTGGCCGGCACGATCTACGCCGACGCGTTGACGCAGCGCCGGGCCGTGCTCATCGACAATCTGGCCACCGATCCCCGCACCAGGGGCCGCGCGGACGCGGGCGCCGGCCCAGCCGTGGCCGTCCCGATACTGACCGATGTCGCGGCCGATGGAGTCCTGTTCCTCAGCCGCCGGACCGGCGCCGCCCAGTTCGACGCCGTCGATCTCGAGATGGTGGTCGCCTACGCCGCGCACGCGGCTCTGGTGTTGCAGCTGGCTCGTAGCCGCCGTGACAACGAAGCACTCCGTATGCTCAGTGACCGTGAGCACATCGCCGAGGGTTTGCGGGGCGAGGTTATCCAGGCGCTGTCACGGCTGGGCATGGACCTGCAAGGCCTCGCCGCCCGCGCCACTGACGCGAGGCTGACGACCGCCTTACAGTCCAAAGTGGACGAAACCGATGCGGTCATCCGGGCCCTGCGTCGGGCCATCTCTTCGCTGCGAGAAACCTGAGCGCGCGTTTGGGGCACCGAGCTCCGGATACCCCGGGCAGCCGACTATTCGACCGGTAGCCTTATCCGCCTCGTTCTCATAGCCGCCGCGGCGTCTCCAGGCGCCCGGGCCCGCCGTTGTAGTTTGCGTGCACCGAGGAGCTAGGCGTGGCGGCCGGCAGCGGTCTGTCGCCGGCCCGCCCGGGCCGTGGCGTGCTGACAGTCGTGCCGTACTGACGAGGGAGTATCTGCGATCATGCTCATCCGCGCGCGCGCGATCACACCGTTGCTGGGGTTGCTGGCGATGCTGGTCCACCCGGTCGGCCCGCGCGACACCGACCTGTTCGCCTATCGCTTTCCGGCCACCGACCAGCTCATCACCAACGAGTTCGCCTACTGGAACCCGAACAGCCCGGACGCGGCCCGCTCACCCGCGTGGGTGGTGACCAGCGGCTCGCTGTTCGCCCGCGACGGGGCCGGCTGGACCGGCCCGGTCGACCGGGTCGCGCCGGATGCTGACTCGGATCCGCATACCGACTCGGCCGTGTTCCGGCTGATCACGCGCCAGTCGGACTTCGGCGACGTTCATGTCCAGTTCCGCCTGTCGGTGGCCCGGGTGACCTCGACGTACCGGACGCCTCCGGTCGACTGGGACGGTGTGCACATCTGGGTGCGGTATCAGAGCCAGTACTCCTCCTACGCCGTGAGTGTGGCCCGCCGCGACGGTGTGGTACTGATCAAGAAGAAGTGCCCCGGCGGGCATACCAACGGCGGCACGTACCACACGGTCTCAGCCGAGGAGTCGGGTCATGCCATCCCGCTCAACCAGTGGCGCTATGTCGGCGCGACCGTGGTGAACAACCCGGACGGCAGTGTCCGGATCACGATGCTCATCAATGGTCACTTTGTCGTGGGAGCCACCGATGACGGGGTCGGCTGCGCTCCGATCCGGGCCGCTGGCGCGGTGGGGATCCGGGGCGACAACGCCGAGTTCTCCTTCGACCGGTTCACAGTGGACTCGTTCACGCCGTGAGTTGCTCGCCGAGGACGGGGGCGAGGGCGGTGGAGTAGGCGGTGCTGATGTGGCTGTCGTCTTTGTAGACCATGATGTTGCCGACCACGGCTGGGCAGATCCGGTCGGTGCAGAACCAGGAGACCGGGTCGATGACGTGTACACCGGCTTGGCCCAGCGCGTTGGCGACCATCGTGCGGCGGGCCGGGGCGCTGAGTGCCCGCGCGAGCGGTCGGGCGCAGCGGCGGATGTCGGTGAAGTGGGCGGAGAGGCAGTCGGGGATGTCGGTGCCGGGCCATGGGGTGTCGCTGATGAAGGTGAGTCGGGTGCCGGGTTGGTGTAGTGCGTGGGTGGTGGTGAGCCAGGCGTTGGTCCAGGCGAGGTCGGGGTCGCCGGTGGCGTCGAGGGGGGTGGGGCCGCCGTTGTTGGAGGACATGATGACCATGGTGGGGTGGTTGGTGCGGATCCAGGCGATGGCGGCGGCGCGCCAGTTGACGCATTCGGTGTAGGGGCGTTTGAGGGCGTCGAGGTAGATCAGTGAGGTGGCGGCGGAGCAGGCGCTTTTGGTCATGACGTAGAGTTTCCAGCCGCGTTGGTGGGCGATGGTGTCCAGGGCGGGGAACCAGTGCCCGGCGTGGGAGTCGCCGAAGAGGACGATGCTGGTTTTTGCGGTGGGGTCGCCGTAGGCGCAGACGTTGGTGATGGTGGCGCCGGTGAATCCCTTGTCGCATCCGTCGTGGTAGAGGCGGGGTTGGTCGTTGGCGGCTTGGGCCAGTGGTGGGGTGAGGTTGGCGGGTACTTGTTCGAGTTGGGTGCCCTGGTTGAGCAGGGTCCTGAGTTGGGTGCTCGCGACGCTGGCGTGGGCCAGGGCGCTCTGGGTGTCCTGGGCTTGGCCTGAGCCGATCTGGTTTGGCAGCATGATCAGGCCGGCGGTGGTGGCCAGGGCCAGGGTGCCCGATAGTGCGGTGCCGGTGATGATGGCGCGCCATGGCCGGTTGCGCAGTGACCGGCGCAGTGGGTCCTCAATGGACACGTAGGTGATGCCGGCCAGGATGAGCGACATCACGGCCAGGACCAGCCCGCGGCCGGTGTTGAGGTCCAGTCCTAGTGCGGTTGGGGCGATCATGAGCAGGGGCCAGTGCCAGAGGTACCAGGAGTAGGACAGTTGTCCGATGCCTTGCATGGGGGCGGTGCTGAGCAGGCGGTGGGTGGTGGTGGTGGGGGCGGTGGTGGCGCAGCCGGCGGTGATGATGGCGGCGGCGCCGAGGACGGGTAGCAGGGCGGCGTAGCCGGGGAAGGGGGTGTTCTGGTTGTAGAGGGTGATGGCGGTGGTGATGGCGGCCAGGCCGAGCCAGTTGAGGGTGCTGGTGAGGGGTGGGGGTAGGTGGGTGAGGCGGTGGGCGGCCAGGGCGATGAGGGCGCCGGTGGCCAGTTCCCAGGCTCGGGTGGGGGAGCCGAAGTAGGACCAGGGGGCGCTGTGGTTGGTTTCCCAGATGCCGTAGCCGAGGGAGGTGGCGGCGAGGGTGGTGATGATGGCGGCGGCGGCGGCGCGGTGGGGGTGGTGTCGGCGCAGCCAGAGGGCGCTCAGGCCGAGCAGGATGGGCCAGATGAGGTAGAACTGTTCCTCGACGGCCAGGGACCAGAAGTGTTGCAGGGGTGATGGTGGTTGGTTGGCCGACATGTAGTCGGTGCCTTGGGCGGCGAGGCGGATGTTGAGGAAGTATCCGCTGGCGGTGAGGGCGTCGGTGGCGATGCTGTGCCAGCGTAGGCGGGGTAGCCACAGGTAGGACGTGATGAGGGTGGCGGTCATGACGGTGACGGCGGCGGGGAGTAGTCGCATGATGCGGCGGGCGTAGAAGCGGCGTACGGACAGGCGGCCGGTGTGGGTCATTTCGCGCAGTAGTTGGGTGGTGATGACGAAGCCGGAGATGACGAAGAAGACGTCCACGCCGATGTAGCCGCCGTGCAGGATGGGCACGCCGGCGTGGTAGAGCACGACCACGATGACGGCGACGGCGCGTAGGCCTTGGATGTCGGGGCGGAAGTCGGGCCGGTCGTGGTGGGTGCGGGTGGGTGGGGTGGTGGTCGCGGTGGCGGCGGCGGGCGCGTCGACGGTCACTGTGTCCCCATTACGGATCACTGTGTCTCCATTGTGGATCACTGTGTCTCCATTATGGACATGTTGGCGAAGTAGGGCCAGCTGGTGCTGGCGGCGCGGCGGGAGGCCAGGGCGATGCCGCCGGTGTAGGCGGGTCCGGTGCCGGTGTTCAGGTGCAGTGGTGGTTGGGTGTCCACGGACACGCTCAGGGCGCCGTTGGTGACCTGGATGTGGAGTTGGTGGGTGTCGCTGACCGGGATGCGTTGTTGGGTTTGGACGGTGTTGGTGGTGGCGTCGACGATCTGCACGCTGCAGCAGGAGGTGCGGATTTCGGTTTCGGCGTTGCTGCCGACGCGGACGAGGACGTTGGCGTTGTTGCCCTCGCGGGTCAGGCCGCGCACGTCGGTGGTGATGGTGTAGTTGATCCAGTCGGCGCTGGCGTAGGGGGCGTAGTCGGCGGACAGGTAGGTGGTGTGGGGGTCCACCGTCGCGCCGGGGCGGTGGGTGAGGGCGCCCAGGTCGGCTACGCCCCGGTTGGTCTCGTCCCACCAGCGCAGCGGGTCGGTGAGGGGGTGCTCGACGTGGGGGGCGATGGCGGTCCAGGCCGCGATCTGGGTGAGGAGTTGGGTGGGGTCGGTGGTGTGGAAGATTTCGAGGCGTTCGACGACGCCGTTGGGGGTGCCGCGGCGGCTGGCGGGGGTGGGGGAGGCGGTCTTGTTGGTGAGGGCGACGGGGAACTGGTGGCGGATGAGGGTGGCGGTGGCTTCGACGGCGGCCCGGTCGTAGGAGGTGTCGGCTTCGGAGAAGGGGTAGGCGAAGACCTGGGGTCGGGGTAGGTGGTGTTCGGCGAAGTCGGCGAACATGAGGGTGAGGTCCTGGTTGACGCGTTGTTGGTGTTCGGCCACGGTTTCCCTGTGGTTAGCGCTCCAGCTGCTGCCGGTGAGCAGGGAACCGTTGATTTTGTCGGGTCCGACCGGTCCGCGGGTGTGCAGGTCGTGGGTGTGGGCCTGGAAGTCCCACCGGCCCGAGCGGGCCAGCTGGCCGACCTCGGCCCAGCTCAGGTAGTAGGGCTGGTTGTGCCCGACCCGGCCGGTGATCAGAAACGACGTGGCGTTCATGTGGTGGCGGGCCAGGATCGGGTCGGCGTAGTGGTACAGGCCCTGGATGCCATCGTCGAAGGTGAGGTACAAGCCGCGGGGTGGGGTCGGTCCGCCGCGCAGATACGCCACGAACTCGGCGCTGCTCAGGCTGTGATAGCCGGCGGCGGCGAACGCGGCGAGTTGACGATCCAGTTGCAGCGGCGAGACCACATACGGGTCGGTGGAGTCGGGACGCACATCGTGGTAGGCCAACACGACCGGGGCGGCGGTGGCGGGCAGGGCCGAGCCGATACCGTGCCAGGCGGCCAGTTCGGCCGGGCTGGCGCTCTGCTCGGGTGGGGCGTACTGGATCCCCAGCCCACCCACCACCGTGCTGGTCACCAGTTGCGCGGCCACCAGGAACGGGGCGGCCGCGATCAGCGCGGCCACCAGCCGCAACGGCGGCCCCAACAACCGCGACCGGGCCACCCCCCGCCCGGCCGCGGCCCGCCCCAACCCGGCCCGCCCCAACCCGGCCCGCCCCAACACCCCACCCCAGCCACGCTTGGTCGCGGCGGGGTGGGTGGTGGCGGGGTGGGTGGTGGCGGGTTGGGTGGTGGTGGGTTGGGTCATGGCAGGATCCGGCCGCGGGTGAGGACGAAGGTGTAGAGGGCGGCCACGATGATGGCGGCGAGGAGGTCGGCGGCGAGGATGGTGAGGCGTTTCATCCTCGGGTCCAGATGCCGCGTCGGATGGTGAGGATGGCGTAGGGCAGTAGCCAGGCCAGGACGGTGGCGGAGATCAGGCTCATCAGGGGTCGGTAGCGCCAGGCGGGGGAGGCGGGGTTGTCGACTTTGACGGCGACGGCCCAGGCGGTGCCTTTGAGCAGGATGCCGGCCAGGTAGAGCAGGCTGAGCAGCCATAGTCCGTGCAGGGGGGCCCAGATCAGGTGGCGCAGGGCCATGAACGGGGCCAGCGCGACCCACAGGGCGTGGCCGTAGAACATGACGGCGGGGGCGGTGCCGCGTCGCCACATGAACCGGCCGGTGAAGAACAGGTTACGGATGAACGATTTCTTCCACCGCACCTGTTGGCGTAGGAAGGTGGCGGGTCGGGCCGGGACCTGGGTCCAGACCCGGGCCGACTGGACGTAGCCGACCCGCCAGACCCGTTCGGGGTAGTCCACATCGGACACGAACCGGGAGTCGGGGTGGCGTTGTTTGAGTCGGCGTCCCACCCATTTCTGGCCCAGCACGTAGGCGGTGAGTTGGCGGTCGGTGGCGAAGCGGAACTCCCCACCCAGAAACCGGTCGGCCGCCCAGGCCGGTAAATAGTTGTAGATAGCTTCCCGGCGGAACACCGCCAACGGCCCCGACACACACGTGACCGCCCCGAACGCCGACTCGGCGCCCTTGGCCACCCGGAACTGGCCCTCATACCAGGCGTCCTGGATGCGGGTCAGCAGGGACTGGGAGGCGTTCCAGGCCCGGGCGTGGCCACTGACCGCCCCCAACTCGGGATGACGTACCAGCGCCTGCACACAGCGACCCACCGCGTCGGGGGCCAACAGACAATCCGAATCGGTGAACGCGAGAATGTCCCCGTCGGCCACCTCAACCGCCGCGACCAGGGCCCGTTTCTTACCCACGTTGCCGCGCAGGTGGATCACCGTGAAACCCAACTCGCCGGCCAACCCGTCCAAAATCGTGGCCGTGTCATCGGTGGACGCGTCATCGACCACCACCAGCTGCAGATCGGGGTAGTCACTGGCCACGATCGAGCGCACACACTCACCGATCCGGTCGGCCTCGTTATGCACCGCCACCAACAAACTCACCCGCGGCGCCGCCGCCAACACCGGGAACCCGCCCACATCACGGGGCCGGTGACCGACCTCCTGCACCGCCGGATCGTCGTAATGGGCGTAGGCCACATACAACAACGCGATCGTCACCGACAACGCCAACGCCCCATACGTGGCCACCACCGGATCGTCGAGCAACCGTGGCGTCTCGTTGGCCAACACGAACAGCAACGGCGTCAACGCCACCAACGTCACGATCCGCCGCACATCGCGGCGGATCCCCGGATCCAGCCCCGCCCCCCGCCGCCGCCGCCCCGGCCCGACCACCCCCACCAGATCCAGCACGGACCCCGACCCCGCCGACCCCGCCGCTACCGGCCGGGCCGGTCCCGGCTCCAACGTCTCCGTCGCCGTCATGGCAGGACGCGGCCCGCCACGTCCACCAACCGGTAGGTGGCATCCAACACCGCACCCTGGCGACCCAACCACCCCAGATCGGTCTGCGGATGCACACACTGCACCACCACCAGATCCCACTCCTGATCCGGATCCGTCACCCGCGGCACCGCCCCACCGAACACATCCACCGCCGCGACCCGCTCATCGAAGAAACTCACCCGAGCCCCCGCCGCCCACAACCGCTCGATGATCTCCAACGCCGGCGACTCCCGCACATCAGCCACCCCCGGCTTATACGCCACCCCCACCACCAACACCCGGGCCCCGGCCACCGCCACCCCCCGCCGACCCAACACCTCCACCGCCCGCCGGCTGACCCGCCCCGGCCGCAACGCCACCGCCGCCATCGCCGTCTCGATCAACGGCGCCGACACCCGAGCCGCCCGCAACTGCCACAACAAATAATGCGGATCACACGGAATACAATGCCCACCCACCCCCGGCCCCGGATAGAACGGCATGAACCCATACGGCTTCGTCGCCGCCGCGTCGATCACCTCCCCGACATCCACACCCAACGACGCCCCAATATCGGCGAACTCATTCGCCAACGAAATATTCACCGCCCGGAACGTGTTCTCGAACAACTTCGTCAACTCCGCCGTCCGCGCGTCCCGCACCACATGCAACCGGGCCGAACACCCCCGCAACACCGCCACCGCCCGCTGCGTACACGCCGGCGTCACCCCACCCACCACCCGCGGCACCTCAAACTGCGCATGATCCACATTGCCCGGATCGATCCGCTCCGGCGCGAACGCCACGAACACGTCCTCCCCCACCCGAAGCCCCCGCTCCTCCAACGGCCGCACCAACAAATCGAACGTGCACCCCACATACGAAGTCAACGTCAACATCAACACCTGACCCGGCACCGCCCGCGCAACCACCGACCCACACGCCGCCCGCAACGCCGAAAGATCCGGCACCAAATACTCATCCACCGGCGTCGGCACACACACCAACACCGCCCCCGCCGACCCCACCACCCCCCCGTCATCGGTCAACCCGAAACAATCCCCATCCGCCAACGCCGAAGCCAACCGCACCCGATCAGAATCCAGCACATCCACCTGACCCGACCGCACCGCCGCCAACCGCGCCGCACTGACATCCACCCCCACCACCCGCACACCCGACGCATGAAAACCCAACGCCGTCGGCAACCCCACATAACCCAAACCCACAACCGCCACATCACAAACAAACTCAACCAACGGCGCCACCGGCGACCGATCCAACAACGCCGTCTGCCCCAACCCCGACAAACGATCATCGGAAGCCAGCCCAACAACATCTCTCATCGACACAGCTTGCCTTTCATCGCAGAATGGACCCTGGCGGATGCGCGATCGCATCGTGACCGCCGCGCCGGGTGCGCTATGGAAGTATCGTGTGGCACCGCACGGCATGGATGTGTGAATGTTGCCGGACAGTAGGGTGAATTAGACCTTCCGGGGGAATCCGCGCCGGTAGCCGAGATCTATCTACTGTGGACACCAGCCGCCGAACGGTACTGCGAGAACGAACTCATCGCCGGCGTTCACGGGCGCAGCGCATTCCGGGCCGGCACGCGGAGGTGGCGCTGCGTGGCACCAGGACGGGTCGCCCGGCGCCCGGGCTGGCGGCGACCCGTCCTGGAGATCCGGTGACAGACCTGCACCACGCGGGCGCCCCCAATGGACGCCCGCGTGGCCTAACTGATTCCGCTCAGGGGGAGACCGCCATCGCGGTGAGCGTCCAGTCGTCGAGGCGATGAGTGAGCCCGCCGACCGTGGCCGTCTGCACGACCACGACGTGGCTACCGGAGGTGGTCACGGTGCGGACCCGCTCGACCGACAGACTCTCCCATGCGGACAAGCTGCCCGCGTCGTTGAAGGCGAAGTCGAGGCCCGACACGGGCTCGGCTTCCACGCCGTCGACCAGGATCCGGACGGAGCACCAGCCGCTGGTGCCGCCGTAGCAGGACGACTCGGCGGTGAACCGGGCGTCGATGAACTGCCCGGCGAGCGCGTAGACGCTGGTCGAGCCGACCGTCGTCCACGCGGCTGCCGAGTAGACAGCCACCCTGTCGTTGGTGGCCACCGATACCCGGGTCACCGAGGTTCCACTGTGGCCGGTGGTGGCGGCGACCGCGACACCGGACACGACTCCGACGGCCGTGAGTACGGCGGCGCCGGCGACAAGAATGGTCCGACGGCTGCGCAATATGTCTAACAAATGAGGCATCGTGCTATCAACTCCCCTTGCTCGGAATGCACGGACATACGCTTCAACGGTCGCCCTGACCTGGAGTTTCGCGGCCGCCTGACAGATAGTGGACCGGTATACGCGGGGAACCGGTCGCCGTACATGTAGGCCGGCTTCATAACCCAGGCGGTCCGCGTATCCGCCGGCCATCGTCCCCCTAATCCGATTGGGTTACCGATGACCGGTTTTGGCTGCCATCCCCGTTGGTGCGACAGAGCCCCCTGCCATCATGTGCAGGCAAGCTTCGGATCGAAACAGGGAAGGGTTTCCGATGACCTTGGGTATAAGGACGAGAAGTTTCCTCGCGGCCGCGGCCTGCGCCGTTGTCGCTACCGCGTCCATCGAGGTGGCCACCGGGGGACCGGCCGCGGCCATCGACAGCACCACCGAATCGACGACGGCGAACGTGGGCGTCACTGGCGCGATCACGTTGACGGCGCTGACCGACGCCTTCACCCTCACCGGCATTCCGGGGGCGACGGTGACGACCGGCGCCAGTCCGGTCACCATGACCGTGACCACCAACAACGATGCCGGATACCAGGTCACGGTCGAGCCCGAGGACCCGTCGCTGGTCGGCACGATCGTGGGCAACGACGACCTGATCCCGACCACGCTGCTGAAGGTCCGCGAGACCGGGGGCAGCACGTTCACCGCGCTGACGCCAGGCACGCCGCTCGTGGTGACGACCAAGACGGAGCGATCGGCCGAGGAAGGCGACACGGTGAGCAATGACTACCAGATAACCATTCCGTTCGTGCAGCCCGACACCTACAGCGGCACCCTGGACTACATCGCCTCGACGCTCGGGACTTGATGACATGACCCGTGGGACGTTGACCGCGAAATGGCGCGGTGTCACCGCGACGTTGAGCGTCCTACTGGTGGCGGGGGTCGTGCCAGCCGGGCCCGCACTGGCCGCCCCCGCCGCTGACCCCGAGTTCTCGCTCCTGGTCAGCCCGACCCGCCTGGTGGTGACTCCGCAGACGCTGCACGCCGAGCACCATTTCGAGGTGGTGAACAACGGCAGCGCGCCGCTGGACATCGACGTCGGCAAGCGGGACTTCGTGGCCAACCAGGCCGGCAACATGATCTTCCAGGCCTCGGCGCCATACTCGGCGAGCACCTGGGTCACGGTCGAGCCGGCCCGCTTCGTCCTCGCGCCGCATACCAAGCGCGAGGTTGCCGTCCACATCGCGCTGCCCGGCCAGGCCGAGCCGGGCGACCATCAGGTCGCTCTCGTCTTTCTCGTACCGGCGGCGGACAAGGGTGACAACATCCGGGTGAACCGGGGAATCGGCGCTCCCATTCTGATAGCGGTCCCCGGGCCGGTCACCGACACGACCGTCCTCTCCTCCTTCACCGGTCCGCATTTCGCGCTGACCGGTCCGATCAGTTTCTCCACGACACTGGAGAACACCGGAACGGTGCACCACGATTTCCGCGGAGACGGCCATCGGATCACGGTCGGGGTCGCCGGCGCGCGGATCGAGCTGCCGGACCTCACCGTGCTGCGGGGGACCCGACGCGACGTGACCACCCAGTGGAGCGATCCCCCGTTGTGGTGTATCTGCCACGCCACCATTGCGCTGCCCGGCCAGAACGGAGCGGTGCAACAGATGGCCGTCACGGTCGTGATCCTGCCGCTGCACCTGCTCGCCATCGCGATCGTGCTCATCGTCCTTCTTGTCATCGGAACCAGGATCGCGCGCCGCCGCCGGCAGGCCCAGATCATCGCGGCCGCCCGCGCCATGAACGCGGCCGCTCACGGCGGTGATTGAGACCGGTTGGCGCCGCGTCTGATACGCGAATATGCGGCGACCGCGAGATAGTCGCGCGGCCGTCATAACACGTTGAACGGAAAGGCCCACCCGGAGCCTTTCCGTTCAATGCTGTATTACCCGCGACCTGGGCAGACTTTGTCGTATTTGGTGGGTTAAGACGGCGATTCGATGCGATAGTCAGCTTCGAGGTCTGAGGAGGTAGCTGTGGCTGTAGCGGCCGTTCGTTGTTGTGGTACATCGTGGCGCAGTGCGGCAGCGACAGCACTCGACCGTCGATCCGTCCACCCGAACCCGAGCGCGGCATGACGCCCGAGCGGATCGGGCTGACCCGCGGCCGTGGTCATTGGCGATGGCTGGGTCTGCCCACGTGGCTCGCCATCGTGCTCGCGACCACTCTGGGCCTGGTGGTGGTGACCCCGGTCATCGTGCACGCCGCCGGTACGACGCTGTTCAACCAGCCGTTTCACAACAACACAGCCAACGGCGTCGGCGCGGTCGTCCTGCCCGACCTGCCCAACGGGACCTCCCGCACCAACTTCGCCTGCCTGACCGCGGCCGGGAACACCACGACCGGGCCGCTGGAGAGCTGCGCCGCGACCTCTGACGCCCAGGGCTCCGGAAAACTGCGGCTGACGGACACCTCGCTCGGGACGACCGGCGGGCTGTTCGGGGCAGCCAGCGTCCCCACGTCGCAGGGTCTGGATGTCACGTTCGACACGTACCAGTGGGGGGGCAACGGCGCCGACGGCATCGCCTTCGTCCTCGCGGCGGTCGATCCGGCCAGCCCGGTCGCCCCGGCCACCATCGGTCAGTCCGGGGGAGCGTTGGGCTACTCCGGCACCCACAGCCTGCCCGGCCTGGTGAACGGGTACCTCGGTATCGGGTTCGACGTGTTCGGCAACTACAGCAGCAGCACCTACGAGGGGACGGGTTGCTCGGATCCCAATTTCATCGGCAATGCGCGGGCCATCCCAGGCCAGGTGCTGATCCGCGGCCCAGGGTCGGGCACCGTGGGCTATTGCGGTCTGGCCAGCACGGCGACCAACGTCAACTCGAACCCGGTGCCGCTGCGGGCCAGTACCCGGTCGGCATCCTTCGTTCCAGCCGAGGTGGCCATCAACCCGACGGCGACGTCGTTCACCACGGCCTCCGGTCTGTCCGTGGCGGCCGGCAGGTACGTCGTCCGGTTCACCCCGGTCGGCCAGAGCTCGAGGACGCTGTCCGGCACGCTGCCTGTTGTCCCCAATGGACTGTACCCGTCCTCGAGCTGGCTCACCGCGGGAGGGATTCCACGCCAGCTGGCCTTCGGCTGGGTCGGTTCGACCGGGTCCGTGGTGGACAACCACGAGATCGACGACACCAAAGTCGTCACCTTCAACCCGGTACCCAACCTCACCGTGGCGCAGACGAGCTTCAACGGCTCGTCGCTCGTGCTCGGTGGACCGGTGACGTACTCCGTCGTGGCCGGCGTGGCCGCCGGCGCCAACGAGACCCAGCCCATCACGGTGACAGAGACGCTCCCGACCGGCGTCACTCCGGTGGGCGGTTTCGGCACCGGTTGGGTGTGCCAGGCGCCGGTCGGACAGGTGATCACGTGCACGAACAGCAACACGCCGTTCGCCAACGGCACCACGCTGCCCGCGATCACCCTGGTCGGGATCGTGTCCAGCGGCAGCGTCTCGCCCAGCCTCATCCAGACCACGTCGGTCGCGACCGCGTCCTCGATCGATGGCAACCCGGGTCTGTCGTCGTCCACCACGGTGGGAACGATCGCCACCGCGCCGTCGGGCATCACGGTGACCCCAGCGGTGGGGTCGATCGCGGGCGGCAACCACGTCATCGTCGGCGGCACCAACATCTCCGGCGCCTCGGCCATCGAGATCGGAACGACGGCCGAGCAGCAGGCCGGCACTCCGGTATCCCTGCTGCCGTGCCAGTCCGGTGCGGCGCCCGGCTGCTTCACCGTCAACGGTGACGGCACCCTCGACATCAGCTCGATGCCGGCCAGGGCCACACCGGCAACGGTCACGGTCACCGTGGTCACCCGCGGTGTGGCCGGCGCCGCCTCGTACGTGTACGCCGCCGCGCCGGCCACACCGGCGGCGCCGACGGCGACGGCCGGCGTCGCCAGCGCGACGGTGAACTGGGTGGCGCCCGCGACCAACGGCAGCCCGATCACCGGGTACGTCGTCACACCCACCCGCAACGGCGTGGCGCAGTCGCCGATCTCGTTCGACAGCTCGACGACCACCCGTACCCTGACCGGACTCACGGTGGGCGCCACGTACACGTTCACCGTCGCCGCGGTCAACGCCTTCGGCACCGGCACGGCCAGTCCCGCCTCGTCGTCCGTGGTGCCGTTCGCGCTGCCCGGGCAGCCGACCATCACGGCGGCCAGCGCCGGTACGGGTTCGGCCACGCTCACCTGGACCGCGCCGACCACCGGCGGCAGCCCGCTCACGTCCTATGTGGTCACACCGCTCATCGGCGGCGTCGCCCAGCCGGCGCAGACCTTCCCGGCCAGCGCGCTGACCCAGACGGTCACCGGGCTGACCCCCGGCACCGCGTACACGTTCACGGTCACCGCGACCAACGCCGGCGGCGCCGGCCCGCCGTCCGCGCCCTCCGCGGCGGTGACGCCGAACGTATCGCCGAGCCTGGCCAACGCGGCACCCCCGCCAGCCGAGGTCGGCGCGACCTACAGCGACCCGCTGACGGTGGTGGGCGGCACCGGCCCCTTCGTGTGGTCGATCAGCGCGGGTGCGTTGCCGGCCGGGGTCACGCTGGCCGCCGGGAGCGGCCTGCTGTCGGGTACCCCGACGGCCGCGGGAACATACCCGTTCACGGTGCGGGTGGTCGACGCCAGTGGGCAGAGTGCGACCCAGTCGCTGTCGATCGTGGTGGCGCCGGCGCCGTCGTTGACGTTCGGAAACCCGCCTAACGGCCAGGTAGCCAACGCGTACAGCCAGCAGCTGACGGTGTCGGGCGGTACCGGGCCGTTCGCGTGGTCGGTCAGCGCCGGGTCACTGCCGCCCGGATTGTCGCTGGCACCGGGTACCGGGCTGCTCGCGGGTACACCGACGACGCCGGGGTTGTACTCGTTCACCGTGCGGGTGGTCGACTCGTTCGGCCAGTCCGCGACGAAGACCGTGTCGCTCACGGTCACCGCGGCGCCGAGCCTGGCCTTCCCGGCCCCGCCGGGCGGCCAGGTAGGGGTTGCGTACACCGACACGCTCGCGGTGACGGGGGGACCGCGCCCTTCACCTGGTCGGTGGCGAGCGGCAGTCTCCCCCCCGGACTGACTCTCAATCCCGCCACCGGTACGGTGTCCGGAACGCCGACAACGGCCGGTACCTATCCGTTCACCGTCCGGGTGGCCGACGCCACCGGCGCCTCGGCCACCCAGCTGACCAGCATCGCCATCGCGGCCGGGCCGTTGGTCGTGGTCAAGTCGGCGGATGTGTCCACTGTGGTGGCTGGCGGGACGGTCCGCTACACGGTGACGGTCAGCAACACCGGGGCGGGGTCGTTCGCGGGCATCAATGTCTCCGATCCGCTGGCCGGTGTCCTGGACGACGCGGCGTACAACAACGACGCGGCCGCGACGACGGGCGTCGCATCGGTGACCGGGGGGACGCTGACCTGGACCGGCACCTTGGCGGCCGGCGCGACGGCGACGATCACGTACTCCGTCACGGTGTCCAGCCCGGACAACGGCAACCACCTGCTGGCCAACACCGTGTCCTCGAGCACGCTGGGCACGAACTGCGCCTCGGGCAGTGCGGACGCCCGGTGCGCGGTGAGCGTCGCGGTGGCCGCGCTGACCATCGTGAAGACGGCCGACCTGTCGACCGCCTCGCCCGGCCAGACCATCCATTACTCGGTGACGCTGGTCAACGCCGGGCAGGCCGCTTACCCGGTCGCGGCGTTCACGGACAGCCTGGCCGGCATCCTGGACGACGCGGTGTACAACGGTGACGGCGCGGCCTCGGCCGGCGTCGTGTCGTTCGCCGGATCGACGCTGTCGTGGACGGGCGCGGTGTCGGTCGGCGGCTCTGTCACCGTCACCTACTCGGTGACGGTGAGCAGCCCGGACGCGGGCGACCGCGGCCTGTCCAACACCGTGGTCTCGGCCGCGGCCGGGAACAACTGCACCTCCGGCAGCGGCGACGCGCGCTGCACCATCTCCGTGACCGTCCTCGCACAGTCGTTGACGCTGACGATCGCGGCCAGCGCGTCGACCTCCAGTCCCGGAGCCTCGCTCGGGTACACGGTGACGATCGCCAACACCGGCCAGACTGTCTACAATGGAACATCGGTGGACATCGCGCTGGCCCAGGTCCTCGACCACGCCACCTACAACGGCGACGCGACGGCGACGGCCGGTGCGGTGGCACTCGCGGCACAGACCCTGACCTGGACCGGCACCCTGGCCCCGGGCGCGACCGTGTCGGTGACGTTCAGCGTGACCCTGTTGCCGGTGCCCGTCGGTGACAACGTCGTGACGGCCACGCTCATCTCGGCGGCTCCGGCCAACAACTGCCGGGCCGGCGGGAGTGACCCCCGGTGTGCCGCGACGACCACGGTACTCGTGCCGGGTCTGACCATCGTCAAGACGGCCAACCGGGCCGCGGTAACCCCCGCAGCGGTGGTCGGCTACACGGTGACCGTGACCGACACCGGACAGACGCCGTACCCGGCGGCCAACCTGGTCGACAGTCTGGCCGGGGTGCTCGACGACGCCACCTACAACGGGGACGCGGCCGCGACATCGGGAGCGGTGGCGGTGGCCAGCGGCACCCTGACGTGGACCGGCGCGCTCGCGGTCGGGGCGACCGCGACGATCACCTACTCGGTGACGGTGGTTGATCCGGCGGTCGGGGATCGGAGCATGCACAACGTCGCGGTGTCGACCTCCGCCGGTAGCAACTGCCCCGCCGGCGGCACCGACCCGCGCTGTACGGCGGTCGTGACCGTGCAGCAGCCCCGGCTGACCATCACCAACCACGCCAGCACGCCGACCACGACGCCTGGCTCGACCGAGACGTTCACGGTGACGATCGTCAACGCGGGGGAGTCCGCGTACACCGGGACGAGCGTGTCCGAGTCGCTGGTCGACATGCTCGACGACGCGGTGTTCAACGGCGACGCCACGGCCACCAGCGGCACGGTGACGTTCGCCTCGTCCACCCTCACCTGGACCGGGAACCTGGCCGTCGGGGCCAGCGTGACGGTGGCGTTCACGGTGACCGTACATGATCCGGACACCGGATCGCGGGTCCTGGCGGCGACGCTGGTGTCGGCCGCCGCGGGCAGCAGCTGCCCGGCCGGCGGCACGGATCCGGCCTGTTCGGTCAGCGTCACCGTGCTGGTACCAGGGCTGGTCCTGACCAAGACGGCCGATGTTGCGACAACCACGCCCGGGGCGAGCGTCAACTACACCATCGTCGCGACCAATACGGGCGAGACCGCGTACGTGGGCACCACGTTCACCGACTCACTGTCCAATGTGCTCAACGACGCGGTGTACAACGCGGACGCGGTGGCGTCGGCCGGGTCGGTGTCGTTCGCGTCGTCCACCCTGACCTGGACCGGTGACCTGGCGGTTGGGGCGGCGGTGACGCTGACGTACTCGGTGACCGTCGAGAATCCGGATCCGGGCGATAAGACGATGGTTGACACCGTGGTGTCGCCCGCGCCGGGGAACAACTGTCCGGCCGGCGGCAGCGATCCGCGGTGCACGGCGACGGTCCTGGTCCTCGTGCCGGGCCTGACCATCGCCACCACGGCGCCGGCGACCACCGTCCCGGGCGGGGTGGTGGCGTTCTCGACCACCGTGACGAACTCGGGCGCGACCACCCAGACCGGCGTCAGCGTGACCCTGTCGCTGGCCGGACTGCTCGACGAAGCGACATACGACGCCAACGCGTCAGCCACCGTGGGCAGTGTCACGTTTGTCACTCCCAACCTCGTCTGGACCGGCACGCTCGCGCCGGGCGCGGCGGTCACCGTGACGTACTCGGCCACCGTCCACAACCCGGTCGGCGGTGACCTGCTGCTGACCGTGGTCGCCACCTCCGCCGCGGTCGGCTCGAACTGTCCCGCCGGCAGCCCGTGTACGACCACCGTTGCCGTCGCCCGCCTGGTCATCGACACCAGTACCGATGTGGCCACGGTGCTCCCCGGCGGAGTGATCCGGGTGAACGCCACGTACACCAACACCGGCACGGTGCCCTACTCCGGTATCAGCGTGTTGTTCAACTCGGTCGGCTTCGCCGACGACGTGTCCAGTAACGGCGACGAGACGGTGTCCTCCGGGACGTTGACGATCGGCGACACCGGCGCGGTCTGGACCGGCGACATTCCGGTCGGCGCGACGGTGACACTCACCGGTACGGCAACCGTCCTCAATCCGGACACCGGGAACCACGTCATCACCGGCATCTCGTCGTCCACCGCGCCGGGCAACAACTGCGCGTCGGGCAGCCTCGATCCACTGTGTACAGTGACGGTCCACGTGCTCGAACCGGGGCTGACCATCACGAAGGAAGCAGACAGCACGACCGTGGTGCCGGGCGACACCGTCGGGTACACGATCACGATCCACAACTCGGGAACGGCGCCGTACACCGGCCTCGCCCTCACCGACCCGCTCGCCGGCGTTCTCGATGACGCCACCTTCAACGACGACGCCGCCGCGAGCGCCGGACTGGTGGCGTTCACGACACCTACCCTGACCTGGACCGGCGATCTCGGCACCGGCGACACCGTCACGGTCACGTACTCCGTCACGGTGCGGACTCCGGAGCCGGGCGACAAGACGATGGCGAACACCGTCACCTCGTCCGCGCCGGGGAGCCCGTGCACCGCGACGAGCCATGTGTCAGCCTGTTCGGCGACGGTGTTCGTCCTTACCCCGGGACTGACGATCTCGAAGGCGGCCAACCTCGAGACCGCCATACCGGGTACGGTGATCACCTACACGCTGACGATCAGGAACAGCGGGCAGACGCCGTACACGGCCATCAGCGTCGCCGACGACCTGGCCGGCGTGCTCGACGACGGCACCTACAACGCGGACGCGGCGCCGAGCGCGGGCACCCTGTCCTACTCCGCCCCGGTCCTGACCTGGACCGGCAGCGTGGCGGTCGGCGCGTCGGTCACCGTGACCTACACCGCGACGGTCGACAATCCCGATCTCGGCAACGCCAGCCTGGTCAACGCGGCATCGTCGACTGTGGACGGTAACAACTGCCCCGGCGGGTCGGCGGACCCTCGGTGCACGGTCACGGTGCCGGTGGTCGACGTGACCACGCTCACGTTCACCAAGACCGCCAACAGCCTGGTCACGACGAACGGGTCGGTGCTGCGGTACACGATCACGGTCGCCAACTCCGGTCTGAGCACGTACCCGGGAGCGCAGTTCACCGACTCACTCAGCGATGTCCTCAAGGACGCCGCCTACAACAACGACGCCACCTCGAGCAGCGTCGATGAGCCCGACTACACCGAGCCGGTACTCTCCTGGACCGGTGATGTGCCCGCGACGGGGACGGTGTCCATCACCTACTCGGTGACCATCGGACACACCACGGATTCCGATCATTCGCTCACGAACACCGTGGTGTCGACGTCATCGGGCGGCAACTGCGCGGCCGCCTCCGGGGACGCACGGTGCACTGTCACGGTTCCGGTCGCCGAGTTGGCGATGTCCAACACCGCCAACGTGACCACCGTCCTGCCGGGTGGGTCGCTGGAGCTCACCGCCACCTTCACCAACACGGGCGGCATCGCCTACTTCGGCACGGTGGTGAACCTGGGCGGCCTGAACCTTCTCGACGACGCCGATCCGAACGGACCCCAGTTCGTCTCGTCCGGTACGACCGTCGTGACCCCGACCAGCCTGGAGTGGACCGGCGACATCCCGATCGGGGCCACGGTCACCGTGCGTGGCGGCTTCACCGTCCACGATCCGGATCTCGGCAACAAGGTGCTCGAGAGTACGATCACGTCGTCCGCGGTGGGCAGCGACTGTCCGGTCCTGACACCGCAGGCGTCCTGTACGGTCACGGTGCCGGTACTCACGCCGGCGTTGACCATCACGAAGGTCGCCGATACCCCCTTCGCCGTTCCGGGCCAGACCGTGGGCTACACGGTCACGGTGACCAACGACGGTGATGCCCCGTACACCGCCGCCGTGGTCACCGACGCGCTCAGCGGAGCGCTCGACGACGCCACGTTCGGCGACCAGCCTGAGGCGACCATCGGTACCGCCGTCTTCGCCGGGTCGACGCTGACCTGGACCGGCGACCTGCCGGTCGGGACGGCGGCCATCATCACGTACTCGATGACCGTGCGGACACCCGATCCCGGAGACAAGGTCATCGTCGACCGGCTCTCCTCGCTCGCGTCCGGCTCCACCTGCCCGCCGGCCAGCGCCAATCCGGACTGCGCGGTCCAGGTCCCGGTGCTGGTACCGGCCCTGAGCCTGTCCACGACCGCCGGGGCCGGCTCCACGACGCCCGGCGGGTCGGTCTCGTACACCGTGACGATCGTCAACAGCGGCCAGACCCTGCAGGACGCGGTCACCGTGAGCGAGGATCTGACCGGTGTGCTCGACGACGCCTCCTACGCGGGCGGCGCCGCGGCCAGCACGGGCGAGGTCACGTTCAGCAGTCCGGATCTGGTATGGACCGGAACCCTCGCGCCCGGGACCACGGCCACCGTCACGTTCACCGTGACCGTGGCCAATCCGGATGCCGGCAACCGGATCCTGACCGCCGCGGTCTCCTCGGCCGCGCCGGGCAGTACCTGCGCACCGGGCGCGACCGTGCCGCCGTGCTCGGTCACGGTGACCGTGTCCCAGCTGCAGATCGTCAACAGCGCCGACACCGCGAACACCCGGCCCGGCGCGATCGTGCGCTTCACCACGACCGTCACCAACGCGGGCCAGACCCCGTACACCGACATCACCGTCAGCGCGAGCTTCGTCGGCGCGCTCGACGACGGTGTCTACAATGGAGACGCGACCGCGTCGTCGGGTAACCTGGTGCTGGTCACCGGTACCGGAGTCGTCCGCTGGACCGGGGACCTGGCCGTCGGAGCGGTGCTCACCGTGTCGGGTACCTTCACCGTCCGCGATCCTGACCCGGGTAACAAGGTCATGACCTCGGTGGTCAGCTCGGCCGTGCCGGGCAACAACTGCCCGGTCGGCGGCACCGATCCCGCGTGCACGGCCACCGTGACCGTGCTCGTTCCGGCGTTGAGCATGGTCAAGACCGCCGACCGGGCCACCGCCGCCCCGGGGACGAGCATCGGGTACACGATCACCGTCACGAACACCGGCCAGACCCCGTACATCGGCGCCGTGGTGACCGACTCCCTGGCCGGACTGCTCGCCCATGCGGCCTACGGCGATGACGCGGTCGCCTCCTCCGGGGAGGTCTCGTACGGCGCGCCGGTACTGACGTGGAGCGGCGACCTGGCCGTCGCGGCGCAGGTCACCATCACCTACTCCGCGACGGTCAACGCGGCCGATGTGAGCGGCGCGCTGTTGACCAACACCGTGACCTCCAGCGAGCCGGGAAGCACGTGCCCCGCCGGCAACGCGAGCCCGGCGTGCACCGCCTCAGTGGTCATCCTCGTTCCGGCGCTGCACATCACGAAGCGGGCCAGCACCGCCACCACGACACCCGGCTCGACTCTCACCTACACCATCACGATCGCCAACACCGGCCAGAGTCCCTACGCCGCAGCCATGGTGACCGACAGCCTGACCGACGTCCTCGACGACGCCGCGTACAACTCCGACGCGACCGCCTCCACCGGCGCGCTGGCCTATCTCGCTCCGGTACTGACCTGGACCGGTGATCTGGCTGTCGGCGCCACCACCACCGTCACCTATACGGTCACCGCGCACACTCCGGCTACGGGCGACCATGACCTGTCGAACACGGCGGTGTCCACGATGGCGGGGAGCAACTGTCCGCCGGCCGGGACCGACGCGGACTGCACCGCGACCGTCACCCTGTTGATTCCTGCGCTGACCATCACCAACGTCGCCGATGTCACCACGACGACGCCGGGGGGAGTGGTCCGGTTCACCGCCGAGTTCACCAACAGCGGGCCAACCCCGTATGCCGGCATCAGCATCGTCACCGACGCGGCGGACGTTTTCGACGACGCCCGTCCCAACGGCGACGAGGTGGCCAGCGCGGGCACGCTGTCCGTGGTCGGAAACGCCGTGACATGGACCGGAGACATCCCGATCGGCGGTACCGTCACCGTGACCGGAACGGTCACCGTGCTCGATCCCGACCCGGGCGACCACGTGATGACCAGCACAATCACCACGCAGGCGCCGGGCAGCAACTGTGCGCCAACCGCGCCCGGACCGGCATGCTCGATCCTGGTGACGATCCTGACCCCGGCACTGGCGATCGTGAAGACCGCCGATGCCCCGACCACGACGCCCGGCGGCGTCGTCACCTACACGATCACCGCCACCAACAACGGCGAGACCGTGTACCAGGGCGCCACCATCACGGACAGTCTCGCCGCCCTGCTGCCCGACGCCGCCTACGGCGACGACGCCACCGCCAGTACCGGCGTCGTCAACTATTCGGCGCCCGTGTTGACCTGGACAGGAGACATCCCGCTGGGCGCCACCCTCACGATCAGCTACAGCGTCACGGTGGGCGCCGACCGCACGCCCGGCCGGGTTCTCAGCAATACCACCGTCTCGACGGTCCAGGCGAACAACTGTGCGCCGGGTAGCCTCGATCCTGGGTGCACGGTGAGCGTACCGATCCTGATTCCGGCGCTGATCATCACCAAGGCGGCCTCGACGGCCACCGTCACGGCAGGTCAGGGGGTCGCCTACACGCTGGTCGTCGTCAACACCGGCCAGATCCCGTACCTGGGGGCCACAGTCAGCGACCCGCTGTCCGGCATTCTCGACGACGCGGTCTATGACGACAACGCCACGGCGAGCATCGGCGACGTGTCGTTCGCCGACGGAACCCTCAGCTGGACCGGTGACCTCGCCATCGGCGCGTCCGCCACGATCACCTACTCGGTCACGACCGTGTTCCCCGACAGCGGCGATCACGAGCTGGCCAACACCGTGACCTCCACCGCGTCCGGGGCCAGCTGCGCGCCTGGCTCGGTCGGACCGGCCTGCACCGCCACCGTCACCGTCCTGATCCCGCAGCTGACCATCGTGAAGACCACCGACGCGGGCACGGTGGTGGCCGGCGGCGTCGTGCACTACACGATCACGGTCACCAACACCGGCCAGGCGGCGCTGGCCGGGGCCGGCATCACCGACTCGCTCGTCGGAGTGCTCGGCAAGGCGACGTTCGACTCCGACGCGACCGCCACCCTGGGCACACTCAGCTACGCGCCGCCATTGCTCACCTGGACCGGCGACCTCGATGTCGACGACACCGCCATCATCAGCTACAGCGTCACGACCGCACCTGGCGACGCCGAGGCGGACCAGTTGGTCAACCAGGTGAGATCGGCGACCCTGGGGGCCAACTGCACCCAGGGCGCGACCGATCCGCGATGCTCGGCGACCGTGGTCATCGCCGCGCAGGTGATCGCACTCACGTCGCTGCCGACCGCGTTCACCGTCTCCGGCATCCCGGGCGAGACCAGCACCGCCGAGGGTGCCGTCACGATGACCGTTATCACGAACAGCCCGACCGGCTACAGCGTCTCGGTCCGGGCCACCACCGACCAGCTGGTCTCGGCGGGTAACGGCAGCACGGACACCATCCCGATCGAGGACCTGCGGGTGCGCGAAACGGGTACCCAGGCCTTCACCCCGCTCTCCACCGGGGCGACCGTCACCGTCCACGGCCAGTCAGGTCCGTCCGCGCCCGGCGGTG
Source organism: uncultured Actinomycetota bacterium (assembly GCA_963803345.1). Classification (GTDB taxonomy): domain Bacteria; phylum Actinomycetota; class Actinomycetes; order Mycobacteriales; family Micromonosporaceae; genus CAWDLX01. Next base: position 482,500 of record CAWDLX010000009.1, on the reverse strand, counting down.
ACGCCATCAGCAACGATTTCCAGGCCACCATCCCGTTTGTCACGACCGGAACCTATTCCGCCACGTTGGAATACATAGCCACGACCCAGTAGCCGATAAAGGAAACCTGTGTCACAACGCAAACTGGCCGCCGCCGTCCTGGGATCCGTCATCGCTGTCGCGGGCCCGGCATGGTGCGCGTACGCGGCCCCGGTACCAACGCCCACGGCGCCGATTCCACAGTTGAGCATCGCCATAGACGACGGTCGGATTCAGACGAGCGCGGGTGATCAGCTCGTATATGCGATCACGGCCCGCAACGTGGGAACGACCACCGCGACATCGCTGGAGATCTGGGCGACACTCCCGCGTGGTCTGACCTTTCATTCAGCCGATCACGGCGGAGTCGCCAAGGCCGGCGTCGTCACGTGGACGATCACCGTCAAACCCGGTGCCTCGATACGTCTGAGCACATCGGGTCAGGTCGGGCCGACCGGTGCGCAGTTGCTGCGCCTGGCGACCGTCGCCTGTGCCGCCCAGAAGGCCAACGGCCCGCCGCTGGTGTGCGCGACCGACTCCGACCTTCTCCCGGCTGGGGCGGCCGCCTTGCAGCCGAGGGCGCGGGGCAACGCCGTGAGCTGGTACGTCGGCGCGGGTGTCCTCCTGGTCGCGGCGGCGGTCGGCGTCCTGGCGTACCTGCGGCGTCGCCGCCGGGTGCGGGCCGGTGCTACCGCCGTGGAGCCGTCCTCGCCGGCTCCCGCTGACGCCCGGCGATCAGGCCGGTGGTCCCGCCGGCGGCCGCCGCCGCTGGCGCGCCACGACGCTGACCAGGGCCAGGCCGATGATGATCGCGCCGCCGCCGGCGATGATCTCCACGAGGATCCGGCGCGTCGGGCTGCCCGTCGTGGGCAGAGCGGCGACCGGACCCGGTGACCGCGACGCCGTCGGCGTCACCGGGGGAGATGTGGCGGGAGTCGTCGGCGCCAGTACCTGGACGCCGATACGCAGGCCCGGTCCGCCGGAGGGCGCGATCGAAGTGGCCGCGGCCGGACCCGTCCAGGCAGCACCGGTCATCAGCGCCGACGTGACGATCGTCAGCGCGCCGAGGAGAAGAAGGCAGGTCCGCCACCGATGATTCATTTCCACCCCCGCGAGCACCCCGGAGTTTCTGATGCCGGGCTCGTACGCCGACGGTAGCGGACGGGGATACGTCCGGCGCGAGTTCGACAAAGCCCACGCCAAGAACATCCCTGACTGGTAGGTGAGAACGTGGAATCACATCGAATTGCTAGCCTTGATCGGAATGGGTCTGCGACGACATCGCGGATACCTGGCGTAAAGTAGCGCCACGGGATTCGGTCTGACACGAGTTGATCTGCCCAACAGTGCCACGCACTTCCCGGGCGCAAATGATCCGCTCAATCGGTTTATGGCTCGCTGGGCTCCCGGTCACGGGAGAACACCGCCGTTCGTGGAGATGTCGTCACAATGAGCCCGCTGCAACCGTCGCCGGCCTCGCTGGCGTGTGTGGGCCGGACGAGCGTGATCGAGGAGATGGACCGCATCCTCGACGCGGCGGTTGACGAGCGTGGCCAGCTGGTGATCATCACCGGCGAAGCGGGGGCGGGGCTCACGACGCTGGCTCTCGCGGTGTCCGACCGGGCGGCCGGTCGGGGGTTCCGCCGCGCCTGGGGTGCCTGCTCACCGCAGGCGACCCGGCAGCCGTTCTGGGTCTGGTCCCAGCTCGTTGACGACTTCCTCGGCCGGACCCCGGACCAGAATGCGGCCGACCTGGCGACGCTAGCTGACGCGTCGCCGTCGTTCGGCGCCACCGACGACGGGTTCGCACAGGTCCACCGGCTCTACCAGTTCTGGGCGACGGCGGCTGGCCGTGGCCGTCCCATCCTGCTCGTCATCGACGATCTGCAGTGGTCAGATCCCGCGTCGGTGCTCGTGCTGGGGCAGCTGGGTGCCCAGCTTCGCCACGTGGCGATCGTGCTGCTCGCCACATTGCGCACGGGTGAGCCCATCGACGGGCACGCGGCGTCCGCACTCACCGATCTCGACCTGGCCGTGCCGACCTGCCTCCCGCTCGGCGGTCTCGCCCGGCCAGCCATCGCAGATCTCGTGCGCGCGAGTGGACTCGCACCTGACGACGCACTCGTCGATCTGCTGGCCCAGCGCAGCGGGGGTAACCCGTTCTTCGCCAGCGAGATCCTGCGGTCACTCGATCACACCGCGGATGCGTCATCCCTTGTCCGGGCGGCCGCCGACATCCTACCGCCGGCCGTGGTGCGGGCCGTTCGCCGACGGGTCAGCAGTCTCGACCCGGCGGCCCAGGAACTCCTCGAGACCGCATCGGTTCTTGGACCACGGGGAGAGATCGAACCGCTGGCCGAGGTGGCCGGCCTCGATCTGCTGATCACCGAGGATCTCCTTGACGCGACCGTCGACGCCGGCCTCGTCGCGCGTCACGGGCCGGACAGCTGGCAGTTCGTGCACGCGATCGCCCGTGATGTCGTCCACCGATCGTTGCCGACGGCCCGGCGGCGGTCGCGACATGACCGGGCCCTCGAGGTCCTCCGGGCCGCCGGAGCACCCGCGACAGCGCTCGCCTGGCACGTCCACGACCGGACGGATCCGGCGGACCCGGAGCCGGATATCGCGGTACTCATGCAAGCCGGCCGGGAACGGCTCGCCGACCGGGCGTACGTCGACGCCATTGACGTGCTCAGCCGAGCGGTCAGCCTGGCCGCTGGGGGCGGGCGGCGCGCCGCCCGGGCGGCCAGCCTTCTCATGCTCGCCGATGCGTGGCGCGGTCTGGGTCATCATGAACCGGCGGCGACGGCGTACCTGGCAGCTCTGCTGGCCGCGCGGGGCGACGCGGAGCTGCAGGGAGCCGCGACGCTGGGCTTGACCGATCCGGCGTTCGCCATCCGGCCGGACCAGCGCTTCGCGGTGCGGGGCGCCGTTGAGTTGCTTGAGGAGGCCATCGCTGCCTTTGGCGATGCCGGGACCCCGACCAGGGTCCGGTTGACGGCGCGGCTGGGTCAGGAGTTCTACCAGATCGGAGATCCGAAACGTGCCCGCTCGGTCAGCGTTGACGCGGTCACGCTGGCCAACCGCGTGGGCGACGTCGCCACGATGGTCAGCTCGCTGGCCGACCACCACGCGCTGCACGCCGTCGGCCCGGTACCGCTGAGCCAGATGCTGTCCGAGTCGGCGACGCTGGTGCAGTTGGCCGGGAGGTCACGGGACAGCCGTTCGCTGCGGATGGCGCACGCGGCAAGGTTCACAGATCTGATCATGGCGGGTGACCTCGCGGCGGCCGACGCCGAGCTCGCCGAGCTGATCCGCGTGACCACCGGATCCCGAGATGACCCGGCCGACCGATGGCGCATCGTGACGTGGCGCGGGATGCGGTCACTTCTGGGCGGGCGTCTGCACGAGGCTGATTCTCTTCTCGGCAAGGCACGTGACATCGCCGCGACGGCGGGGCTGCGTGACGGTGAGGCGAGCTGGATGCACCAGATCATCCATCTGCGACGCGACCAGGAGCGGCTGGCCGAATTGGCCGACGACGTTCGAGTCCCATCTGGTCGCCAACCCGTACTCCGAATCCACGGCGGCGTTGTTCGCCATGCGGGCGGCGGAGATGGGCGAGCTCGACGAGGCCGCCGATGCTCTGTCCCGGGTCATGTCCCAGTGGGACGACCTGCGCCAGCTCAAGGACTGGGCCAGCATCTGGTTCCAGCTCGCCCGCGTGGCGTACCTGGTCGAGGATCAAGCGGCGGCCGCCGCGATGTCCGGACCGGGTCAGGCGCTGGCCGGCGTCTGCGTCGGCGCCGCGGACATGGCGGTGTGCCTGGGCGCGGCCGATTCGCGCTGGCCTGGCTGGCCGACACCCTGGGCGACCATGCTCAGGCCGACGGTTGGTACGCCAGCGCGGAGTCGGTCAACATCCGACTGGACGCGGTCTCTGGCTCGCCCAGGCCCGGCTGGACCGGGCATCACTGCTGGCCCGCCGGGCCCGGTCCGGCGACCGGGCGGAGGCCAGCCGGCTGGCGAACCTGGCTGCCTCGGCCGGCGAACGGGCCCACCTGCGGCGGATTCTGCTCAACGCTGACGACCTGCTGGCCGGGCTCGACCGTGATCGCGTCGCGCCGGAAGCCGAGCCGTCGGGAGCCGACCAGCCGACAGCGGCTGATGATGTCGGGAGTCTTCCGCCGCCTCGGCGGGATGTGGGAGGTGGGTCTCGGCGGCCCGACCATTCAGGTCCCGCATGCCAAGGGGCTGGTCGATCTGGCGTACTGCCGGCCCCGCCCTGGGCAGCCGGCGCATGTGTCGGAACTGGTGTCCCTGCAGGGCGGGGAGCGCTGCCGTCCGCCGGGCGCCGACGAGGTCCTCGATGCCCGGGCGCGGCGGGAGATCCGGCAACGCCTCGATGATCTCGCCAGCCGAGGCGGACGACGCCGAGGCCGGCGGCTGACCTGGCCCGGGCCGAGCGAGCGCGGACCGAACGGGCACAGCTGGTGGACGCGCTCTCCTCGGCCCTCGGCTTGGGCGGGCGGGCCAGGCGACTGGACGACCCCGTGGAGCGGGCCCGAAAGACGGTCACCGCCCGCATCCGGAGCAGCATCGCGCGTATCACGACCGGACATCTGGTTCTCGGCCGCCATCTGGAACGCTCCGTCGACACCGGCCTGTGGTGCGTGTACCGTCCGGAACGCTCGGTCGTATGGCGATTGTGACGTCCACTCGATTGCCCTGTGGACACGCTCCACAGTGGAGAACTCCCGATATCTCACGCCGTTGTAGGTCCGCTACGCAGAATAGTCGCGCCTCGTCGATATGGAGTCGTCAAGACGATATCGTGCACGGCATGCCACGGACCAATCTGCGTGAGCCCGCCTTTCTCGTCCTCGCGGCGCTCGCCGGGCGGCCCCAACACGGATACACCTTGATAGAGGATATACAGCGTCTGTCCGAGGGGCGGGTCCGGCTGCGGACCGGCACCATCTACTCATTGCTCGAGCGACTCCTCGGCACGGGGCTCATCGAGGTTGAGCGTGAGGAGGTCGTCGCCTCAAGACTCCGCCGCTACTACCGGCTCAGTGAGGCCGGTGCGACCGTGCTGAGCGCCGAGTCGGAGGCATTGCGGCGCCGGGCCAACACCGCTGTGAGCCTGCTGCAGCCGAACACGCGCGTGCCGTCGCAGCACGGCAGCCCGACCGCGGCGACCGATGCGACACACACCGATGCCACGCGCACCGATGCCACGCGCACCGATGCCACGCGCACCGATGCTCTGTGCACCGACGGCGCCGACGCCGCGGTCGCGGCGCCGAGGTCGGACCGGTTCGTCCACCCAGCGCTGTTCTACCGCACCATGGCCCAGTACCTGGACGCGACGGTGGCGTTCGTCCTGGCCGGCCTGGAGGCCGGCGAGCCCGTTGCCGTCGCGGTGCCCGGTGAGCGTCTCGCGGCCATCGGCGTACGGCTCGGGCACCGGGCCGGCCAGGTACACATGGTGGATATGAGCGTGGCCGGGCGCAACCCGGGTCGGATCATCCCGACGGTACTGCTGGCCTTCGCGGAGGAGCACCAGGGCCGGCCGGTGCGGATCGTCGGAGAGCCGATCTGGCCGTCGCGCACCCCGACCGAGTACCCGGCCTGCGTCGTGCACGAGGCCCTGACCAACGTGGCCTTCGCGGAGCGGGCGGCCACGATCCTGTGCCCGTACGACGCGGCCAACCTCGCGCCGACCGTCCTGTCCGACGCCGCCCGCACCCATCCGCTGCTCACCGACGACACAGGTACCCGCCCGAGCGGACGCTACGCGGTCCAGGACGTGCTGGACGACTACAACCTCCCACTGTCCGAAGAGGACATCGCGCGGGCCGAGGTGTTCGAGTTCGATGCGTCGAACTGCGCCGTGGCACCGACCCGGGCCGTGACGCACGCCGTGCGCTGCGGTCTACCGACGGCCCGCGGCGGAGACGTTGAGATCGTCGTCGGCGAACTGGCTTCCAACAGCATCCGCCACGGAGGCGGGCGAGGTCGTCTCGCGATCGGGACGGCGCCCGGGTCCGTCGTCCTGCAGGTTCAGGATGCGGGTACCGTGAGCGATCCGATGGCCGGGCGCCGGCTCGTGGCCGCCGGCCAGAGTGGCGGGCGCGGCCTGCTCACCGTCAATCGTGCGGCCGACCTGGTGCGCGCCCATCTCACCGCGGACCGGACCACCGTACGCGCCTACTTCGATAACCGTCCACAGTAGACCTGACAACCGGCGACGCCGGCGGCGGCCCTTGGCCCGACGCGACCCGTTACCTGAGCGGCGACAACTGTCCGATGGCCGTCGCGTGGATCTACGCGCCGTACATCGGCCCACCCCGGCCCGCCATGGACAATGAGCTGTGCCCGCGAGTCGTGGCACGCGCGCGGACGAGGCCGTGCGGAATACGAAAGGACAATGGCGGCGATGAAGCCGGAACTCGACGAGCACCCGCGGGCGATCCGCACGGCGGATCAGCGGCGGCGCGTGAGCATCTCGTCGACCGCGCCCGAGGTGGACGCGATCGTGCGAGCCGCCGAGCCGCTGCTCGACGCCACCGGGGCACCGTTCTGCGCCAGTCCGGTGTGGGTGCTCACGTGGTACTCCTGCAACCGTGCCCGACCGGTGGTGATCAGTATTCGAGTCGGACGGCCGCGTGGACGGGATCGCCTGCCTGGCGGTGCGCCGCGCCGGTGTGTTGAGCACGGTCGTGCTCGCCGGACACGGTCCCAGCGACTACGGCCGGCTGCCCGCGCGTGATGGCGAGGTCGCGGCGGAACTCGCAGCCGCGATCGTCCGGTGGCTCGCCTCGGTCCGCGGACCGTGGCGGCTCGAGTTGGCCCAGTTGCCGGTCGGCGATCCCGTCGCCGCCGCGATGATCCGCCTCCTCCCGCGTACCCGGATCCGCCCCGATCAGGCCAGCCCCGAGCTCCCGCTCGGATCGGACCGCGACGCCGAACAACTCTTTCCCACTAAGGTCCGCCGAGAGGTACGTCGTGGCTACACCCGGCTGGCCCGCGAAGGCCTGACAGCTGAGATCCGGCGGGCGGCCGATGGCCCGCGGGTGCGCGAGTTGCTGCCGGAGATTGTCCAGATGCACCGGTCGCGCGATCACGCTCTGGGCCGCCGTAGCGACCTGGACAACCCCCGCCGTCGCCGCTTCTACGTCGAGGTACTCGGCGCGCTGGCCGACCGGGGCCAGGTCGACATCTCGACCCTGCGTGTCGACGGCACGCTCGCCGCCTTCTTCGTCGGCGTACGCGACGCACGGTCGTACCGCATCCTCGACGGCCGCATGAGCGCGGACTGGGGCTCCATCTCGCCGGCGCTGCTCCTGCGGGTCGAGCTCATCACCCAGCTGGCCCGGGACCCGACGATCGCGTCCATCGACTACATGCGAGGCGTGCTGCACCACAAGATGCAGGACGCCACCCGGGTGGTGCCGTCAGAACGGCTCCGCGCCGAGTCGTCGCCGCTGGTGGGCCTGGCCGTACGGATGTGCGCGCTGGTGCGGGAAACGGCCCGGGCGTGGCTGCCCGGCGAGGTCCGCAGGTACGTCCTGGGTCGGTTCACGGCTCCCGCCGTGCCGTCCCGACCATCGCGTGCAGAGTCGGACGCAGGCCCGGCAGCGCCCCCGCCGCCCGCCTGATCAGCGGATAGCCCGGCGAGACCTTGATGCGAAAGGACCGGCTCGTGTCGGTGCTGTTGACATCGATGCGCCGCACCCCGTAGCGACCGCTGCCCTGGTGAGTGGCGAAGCCCACTTCGATTCCGGTCGCCGCCACGGCAGCGCGGGCCAGCGCGTCGTGGGCCCCGGCCGGGTAGGCGAAGGCGCGCGGCCACTCGCCGGTGACCGCGGCCAGGGTCCGCGCGGCACCGAGCGTCTGCTCCTCCAGCTTGCCGGGGCACAGTCCAGGTAGGAGGGTGTGGTCGAAGCCGTGCAGGCCGATGTCGAAGCCGGCCGTCTTCATCGCGAGGACCTGGTCCGCCGTGACCAGCGGTTCCTGGGGCATGTCGCGCATCCAGGTGGAGGTGCGACCGAGGAGGCCGGAACACACGAACACAGTGGCCGGCACGCCCATGTCACACAGGAGCGGCAGGGCCAGGTCATGCACCGAGCGGTAGCCGTCGTCGAAGGTCACCAGGAAGCGCCGTGGCCCCACCGCACCAGCCAGGTATTCGGACAATGACAATGCCTGCCACCCGCGGCTTTGCAGCCACTGGAGATGTGCCGTGATATCGGGTACGGCAACGAACAGGTTATGCGGGTCGGCGTGGGCGGGCCGGGATCCGACGCCGTGGTACATGAGCACCAATGTCCGACGATTCTCGAATGGTGTGCGACGCGGTGCCGGTACGACGCCCGAGGGCCGGTCGAGCCGGATCCTGCTCGACGTCATGCGTCGCCTTCCCCGAGGGTCCGGCGGTCATCCCGTTCGCCGGAAACGGATCCGCACCGCGCGGCCCGAGAGAACGGTCGTGACGATCTCACCTGGACGATCTTCGCGGTGGCGGGGCGCAGCCCCGGTTCCGTCTGCGGATCACGAGGCGGGCCCGCGGTCGCGGTAGTGACTTTATGGCAGATCAGTGCGGCCTTGAAACGTATATCGGCCATCGGTATAAACTCCCGAGAATATGCGCTTACGTGCCAATGTCAGACAACCGGGCTGCCAGACACGCGTGGAATGAAGAAATCCTACGAGGCGTGTGAGGTCTTCGTGCCCAAATGTACGGTTGTTGAGATACTTTGTGCATTGTGAGTCGAATTCTCCACATCACACAACCCACCAGTGCCGGCGTGGCGGGAGTTGTCAACAGTCTCGTGACCGATCAGCTCCAGGCCGGGTGCGACGTTCTCGGTGGCCTGCCCGGCCGAGGGGCCACTGGCGGCTGGTCTGACATCCGCCGGCGCCCGGGTGCATGACTGGAGTGCGACCAGAGAGGTCGGCGTGCGGGTCAGCCGCGAGACGCGCCAACTCGCCTCGCTCATCACCGCGGTCAAGCCGGACCTGATCCACCTGCACAGCGCCAAGGCGGGTCTGGCCGGCCGCTTGGCCGTGCGGGGTCGGCTGCCGACCGTGTACCAGCCGCACGCGTGGTCGTTCGAAGCGGCGACCGGCGGTTTGTTCAACGCGGCCGTCGCCTGGGAGCGGTACGCCGCCCGATGGACCGACCTGGTGGTGTGCGTGAGCGAGCACGAGCGCGCCCGCGGCAAGCAGCACGGAGTGCACGCGAGAATGGTCGTGGTACCGAACGGTGTCGATGTCTTCCGGTTCCCTGGCGGCGACGAGCTCCGCCCGGTCCCGCGGCCGGCGGCAGACCGGCCTCGACGCGGGACCGGTCGCGGTGTGCGTCGGGCGGCTGTGCCGTCAGAAGGGCCAGGACGTCCCGCTCGCCGCGTGGTCACGCGTGACGGCCGAACTGCCGCGAGCGAGGCTGGTCCTCGTCGGTGACGGGCCGGACCGGGACTGCCTGCGCAGCTCGGCCCCGCCCGGCGTGGTGTTCGCCGGGCACGTCACGGACCCGGTGCCCTGGTATGCCGCCGCGGACGTCGTCGTGCTCCCCTCCCGCTGGGAGGCGATGCCGCTGGTGTTGCTCGAGGCCATGGCGAGTGGCCGCAGCGTGGTCGCCACCGATGTGGGCGGGGTCCGTGAGGCGCTGCCGTCGGACGCGGGCATCGTCGAGATCGGTGACGCCGGGGCGCTGGCGGCGGAGCTGCTGGCGCGCCTGAGATCCACGGATCTGGCTGACGCGGAAGGCGTCGCCAACCGCAACCGGGTACGCGCGGTCCACGACCTCGGTCGGGTGGGCGGTCTGGTGCGTGACCTGTACCCCCACGTCATCGCCGGATCCGCGCGGACCCGCAACGCGGCACGCCTGCGCCGAGCCGCCGTCGGGAGCGGCCGATGACCAGTAAGACCGCCCGGCGGGGGCCGGCGTTCGCACTGCACCACGAGCGGGTGATGGTAGCGGCGCGGCACTCATCACCCTCCACCCTCCGCCCTGGGGACGAAGACCCACTCGTGCCGTCGGGCTACCCGGCGGGCCGGGCCCGAATCGGTCGGCGCGCCATCGTCCTGCTGGTCGGCGACCTGCTCGCGATGCTGGCGTCGAGCACCCTGACCGCCGGTGCCGTGTTGTCGCATCTCCTGATCGGCGTCACCGGGATGGCCGTGCTCGCTCACATGGACCTGTACCGGTTCCGGTGCACGGTGTCGCTGCTCGACGACCTGCCCTGGCTCGGGCTGGGCGCCGCCGCCGGCGCGGTGGTGGGATCTGTCGCCTCAGACAACCCATCGGTCGGTCGTCCGACGACCCTGTTGGTGAACGCGACGACCGTCGCGGTATTCCTGGTGGCCGCGCGCGGGATCCTGTACCTCATCGAGCGACGGCGCCGGCGGCGCGGCGGCGGAAAGGCGACGCTCATCCTCGGTACCGGTCAGGTCGGTCGACGTCTCGGCCAGGCGATGCTCGAGCATCCGCAGTACGGGCTGCGGCTTGTGGGGTACCTCGACGACGAGCGACGGCGCCGGGACTCGACCCCGGCGCACCTGCTCGGCCGGACCGGCGAGCTCGGCTGGTGGATCGAGAAGCTCCAGGTCGCCAACGTCGTGGTCACGTTCGGCTCGACCCGGGTGGCGGCGCTGGTGGACATCGTCCGCACCTGCGACCGGCTGCGGTGCGAGGTGCTGATGGTGCCCCGACTGTTCGAGCTGCACAGCTCGACCCGGGACACCGAGCATGTGCACGGGATTCCGCTCGTCCGGCTGCGACGGGCACCGTTTCGTCGGTTGAGCTGGCAGATGAAGCGGGTCGTCGACGTGGTGTGCTCGGCGACCGCGATCATCGCACTGTCGCCGGTGATGCTGGCCTGCGCGATCGCGGTGCGACTCGATGGCGGCCCGGTGCTGTTCCGGCAGGAACGGGTCAGCGTGGACGGCCGGCGTTTCCAGATGTACAAGTTCCGGACCATGACCCCCAACTCCAGCAACGAGTCCGAGCAGCGTTGGACGATCGCGGGTGACCCCCGGGTCCGTCCGCTCGGACGACTCCTGCGTGCCACCTCGCTCGACGAGCTGCCACAGTTGATCAACGTTCTGCGCGGAGACATGTCACTGGTCGGGCCCCGACCTGAACGGCCCTACTTCGTCGAGCAGCTCAGCCAGTCTCATCCGCGCTACAGCGCCCGCCAGCGGGTTCCGGCCGGGTTGACCGGCTGGGCCGCCGTGCACGGTCTTCGGGGCGACACGTCCATCCCGGACCGGGTCGAGTTCGACAACAGCTACATCCAGAACTGGTCACTGTGGCTGGACGCGAAGATCATGCTGCGCACCCTCGGCGCGGTGCTGGGAAGAACTGGTGGCTGAGACCGTCGCCGGGCCGCGCACCGTCCGCACGGCCAGATCGATCGTCGTCCTGACGGCGTGCGAAGTGATCGGCAAGTTGGGCACCCTCGTCATCATCGTCGGCGTCGCCCGGGTCCTTCCCATCGCGGACTTCGGCGTGTTCGCGGTGGCGATCAGCGCGGGAGCCCTGCTGGCCGTTGTCCCGTCATGGGGGTTCGATCCCCTGGTCGTCCAGCGCGGCGCTCGATCGCCGGCCGCGCTGCCCGGACTCCTGGCCGAACTGCTGGCCCTGCGGGTGACCCTGATCGTCGCGGTCATGCTCGTCTCCGGCTGGGTCGCCACGGACCTGGACTCCCTCGACAACCGGATCCTGCCGGTCACCCTCCTCGTCCTCGCCTGTCTTCTGGAGACCCTCGCCGAGACGTTCCGCAGCATCGCGATCGCGTTGCAGGAGGCGGCGACCGTTGCCATCGCCCAGCTGGTGCAACGGATCCTGGCGGCGGCGCTGGTCCTCGGCGCGCTACTGGTGCGGCCGGATCTGCTGTGGGTCTCGGTCGCCTACCTCGCCGGTGCGGTCGCCGGTGTCGTGGCGATGGCCGCCGGTACGGCCCGGCTCGGGATACGGCCGAGGCTGTCCCACCTGACCTGGTCGGGTATCCGCGAGTTGTGCCGCACGTCGTTGTCGAGCGGAGTGCACTCGCTGGCGTCGATGGCGCTGTTCCGTCTCGACGCGGTCCTGCTGGCCGTCCTGGCCGGCGCCGCCGCCGCCGGACGGTACGCCGCCGCCTACCGGCTGCTGGAAACGGTGATCTTCGTCGCGTGGACGGTCGCCCGCAGCGTGTTCCCCGTGATGGCCGCGGCGGCCGACGCCGCCGGGGTCCGGCGTGGCGCCGAACGCGCACTGGTGGTGCTGGCGTCGGTGTTCCTTCCCTATGCCGCGTTGCTGTGGACCCGGGGGCCCGACGTGATGCGGCTGCTCTACGGCGAATCGTTCGGTCGCGACGCCGCGGTGGTCGCCTGGCTGGCCCCGGCGCCGCTGTTGTTCGGTGCGGCCTACCTGGCCGCGTTCGTGCTCATGGCGTCCGGGCCGACACCCACGATCCTGATCGGCAGCCTCGGTGCCCTGCTTTTCAACACGGCACTGAACCTCGTTCTGATCCCATCGTTCGGGCCGGCCGGCGCCGCCGCCGCGACGACGCTGGCCTACGCGGCGGAGACGCTGCTGTTGTATCCGGCCGCACGCCGCCGCATCGGGCGACCCGAGCTCGGGTTCCCGCTCCTGCCCGCGGTGCTGGCCTCGGCGGCGGCCGGTGGACTGATGCTGTTCCCGATGCCGCTGGCGGCCAGCCTCATCGCCGCCGCTGCGACGTACCTGGTGGTCTGGCTCGCCTGCGTGACCCGGTTCGATCCGGAGCAGGTCCGGGTGGTACAGGGCCTGTGGGCCGGACTCGCCCCCGGCCGGAGCGGCTCATGACCACGCCCCTTCGGCTGACGGTGGTGTGTGGCGCGGGCGTGCTCGGCGGCGCTGAACTCTGGCTCACCTCGCTTCTGTCGGCGACGGACCGGATAACCGTCGACGCGGTGGTGCTGGCGGACGGCCCGGTCGTCGACCAGCTGTCGAAGTCGGGCGTCCGGGTTGAGATCGTCCCCACCGGGTCGGGCCCGGCAAGCATGCTCCGGGCGAGCGCGGTACTCACCCGGCGGCTGCGCGCGGACCGGCCGGACATCGTTCTGGCCAACGGGATCAAGGCCGCGGTGGTGGCCGCCCCGGCGGCCCGGGCGGCCGGCGTTCGCTGCGCCTGGGTCAAGCACGACCACTCTTTCGACGGCCACCCCCTCAGCTGGGTGGTGAACCGGCTGGTGGACGGGGTCGTGGCGGCCTCGCCCTCGCTCGCGGCGGCGTCCGGCGCGGCTGATCCGATCGTGATACCGCCGCCACGTCCGGGTACCCCGCCGTTGCCACGTCCGGCCGCCCGGGACGCGCTCGCCGCGGCCGGTGTGCCGGTGCGGACGTTGCCGCTACTGCTGGCCGTCGTTGGACGCGTGGTGCGGTACAAGGGCATCGAGGACGCCGTGCGGGCACTGACCCTCCCGGGAGGCGAACAGTGGGCGGTTGTCGTGATCGGCCCGACGGACCCCAGCGAGCCGGACGAGCCGGCCCGACTGCTCCAGGTCGCCCGGGCCCTCGGGGTCGAGGACCGGGTCGTGTTCACCGGCCCGTTGCCGCAGGCGGCGTCCTTGCTGGCCGGAGTTGACGCCGTCGGCGTCCTGACCAAGCCGGCGGGCTACGGCCCACAGCGCGAGGGATTCGGCATCGTCGCGATGGAGGCGATGGTCGCCGGTGTGCCGGTGGTGGCGACGCTGGGCGGCCCGGTGGTCGACCGCCTCGGCGGCTCCGCCGGACTGGCCGTCGCACCGGGCCAGCCGAGTGCGATCGCCGCGGCGCTCGGCACCTTGGCCGACAGCACGACCCGGGAAGCGATGGGTGCCGCCGGTGCCGCGCTCATCGTGGACCATCCTGGCGCGGCCAGCTGCGCCGAAGGGCTGGTGCGCGAGCTGTCCCGCGTCGCGTGCCGCCCGGGGGCCGGCCGGACCGACGGGCCGGCGGTCAGCGTGGTCACCACGGTCCTCGATGACGGCGCCGGAGTGGACCGCCTACTCGGTCTGCTGGCCGGACAGCTCACCCATCCCGACGACGAGATCGTCGTGGTCGACGGCGGGTCGCGCGATGACACCACTGGCCGGGTGTCGACCTGGTCGACGACCGAACCACGGATACGGCTGATCGTGGAGCCCGGGGCCGGCATCAGCGCCGGACGCAATGTCGGAATCAGGGCCAGCCGCAACGATCTCATCGCCTGCACCGACGCCGGTTGCGACCCGGGTCCCGGCTGGGTGGACGCTTTCCGGGCGGCCGCCGCTGACCTGGGTACGGATCATCTCCTCACGGGTGTATACCGGGTCACCTCCCGCGGCGCGCTGCAGACCGCCATGGCCGCCCTGGGCTATCCGGACCCGGGCGAGCTGCGCCACCCCGGGCTCCTGTCCCGGCTGTACGGCCGCCTGCTCGGACGGTCCTTCGACGCCGCGATGCCGACCGGGCGGTCGATGGCCTTCGGCATGTCGGTCTGGCACAAGGCCGGCGGCTTCCCGGAGGATCTCCAGACCGGGGAGGACGTGCTGTTCGGCCGGTCGGCCGTGGCCGCCGGGTGCCCCGCAGTGCTCGTCGCTGACGCTGAGGTGGTCTGGGACCAACGTCCGTCGATCTGGCAGACCATCACGATGTACTACCGGTACGGGCTGGGGAGCGGCCGCTCCCGGGATGCCCGCCTGCTCGGCCGGGACCTGGCCCGCCTCGCGGCCTATACCGCGGCGCCGGTCCTCCTCGCCGTGGCCGGCCTGGCCGGTGTGCTCGTGGTGATCGGCGCCGGCATCGCCTACCTGTCGGTACCGCTGCGGCGGGTCATGGCGCGCCGGGGACTGACCGGGGCCGGCGGCGCACTCCGGGCGGCCGCGCTCGTGCCGGCGGTCGGTGCGGCCCGTGATCTGGCGAAGGTCGCCGGCGCGCTGCGGGGGCTGGCCGACGCGTGGCGCCGATGAACGTCCGCGGTGTGCCATGGCCGGCCGCCGCCGTGTGCCTCGTACCGCTGTCGTTTCCCGTGGCGCAGCTGCTCCCGACCGGCCTGCCGGTCCCGGTGGTCCAGGCGATGACCGTCGCGAGCATCACCCTGGCGATCATGACCCTCGTCGCGCACGGCCAGGTCGCGGCACGAGGCCGAGTTCTGAGCCGTTCGCCCATGGTGGCCGTGCTCGGTCTCGTCGTGCTCGCCGCACTGGTATCGACGATCGCCGGGGTCGACCCGGGCCGGTCGACCCGGTTGGCCAGCGATTACCTGCTCGGCTTCCTGCTGACTGTCGTCACGATCCTCGCCGCTGGTGGCCGCCGCGGCACACGGTTCGTGACGGGCTGTCTCTGCCTGGTCGGTGGTGGCGTCTGCCTGCAGGGCATCGCCACCGCGACCTCATTCGAACCGCACTACGGCGGGGCGTTGGTGGAGAACCGGGCCACCGGTATCTTCGGCCAGCCGAACGAACTCGGTGCCTTCGCCGCGCTGACGCTCATCCTCGGTCTCGCGCTGTTCTTCTCGGCCGGACGGCGTGAGCCGATGCGGTTCCTGGCGGCCGCCTGCGCCGTGGCCGGCCTGGCCGCCGTCGCGATTTCGCTCTCCCGGGGGGCCTGGGTCGGCCTGGCACTCGGCCTGGCCGTGTTCGTCGTGCTGGCGCCCTCGGTGCGCCGGGTTGTGGTGTCGACCGCGCTGTCGGCGGTGTTGCTGGCCGGGCTGCTGCTGTTCGCCTGGCCACACCAATCGTTGCTGTCGGTGCTCGGCGAGCGGGCACTGTCGGTTGTGGACGGTCAACGCAACCCGTTCGACTTCCGGCCCCAGATCTGGACCGAGGGGCTGCGGCAGTTCGAAGACCACCCATGGCTCGGCGTCGGCCCGGGCGGGTTCGAACTACTCGCCCACCACAGCCCATCCGAGGTCACGGCGGTCGCGCCGGACCACGC
Source organism: uncultured Actinomycetota bacterium (assembly GCA_963803345.1). GTDB lineage: Bacteria > Actinomycetota > Actinomycetes > Mycobacteriales > Micromonosporaceae > CAWDLX01. Next base: position 466,554 of record CAWDLX010000009.1, on the reverse strand, counting down.
ACACAGCCTGGCCGTCACGGTGGCGGCGGAACAGGGCACCATCGGTCTGCTCGCCATGTGCGCGGCGGTCGGCGTCACCGCCTACGCCCTCAGCCGGGCGCACCGCCGTGACCGGGTCCGCCGCCGGCGCAGCCGGTCCGGGCCGGAGCACACGGCGGCATCGGCCGACCAGACGATGCGAGCCGGCGTGGCCGCGGCGCTGGCCACGGTTCTCGGCCAGGGGCTGCTGGACTATCCACTGCGCAACGCCGTCCTCGCGTCCTCGGTGTGGCTCTGTCTCGGGCTGCTGGCGGCGCAAACGTCCACCCGGGCCTTCGTCCAACCACCCGGATCGGCCGCCCGGTCGTCACCGGGCCCATCCGGGTCACCGCCTCCCCCCGCAGTCCCGATCCCGCGATGGGCGTCGTCGCGCCGCACGTTAGGAGAACAGATGAATGACGAACTGATCCGGCACCGTGCCGGTCTCGCACGACCGCCGCGGCGACGGGTGGTTGCCGCGATCCTTCCCGCGGCGGCGTTTCTGGCGGCGGCGATGGGCGGCATCCAGGCCTGGCCCTCCTCCTACGTTGCCACCAGCGTCGTCTCGTTCGCACCGAGGCCACCGACCATGATGCCGGCGGACACGGTGCAGTTGATGGCGCAGAAGTACGCGGTGATAGCGACGTCCAGCCCGCTCGTTGACGCGGTTGGTCGCGCGATCGGTGTCGGCCCGGACGAGCTCTCGCCGAGCCTCTCGGCCGCGATCAGCCCCGGATCGGCGAACCTGGAGATCTCGGTGGTACGACGCGATCGTGCCCAGGCGGTCGCCGCCGCCAACGCCGCCGCCGCGCTGGTGGTCGAGCGGGCCGGCGACGACGCGTTGACGGTCGCCGACATCACCGCGCCGGCCGGCGGCTCCGATGTGGTCAGCAAGCCCCCGCGCTCGCTGTTGCGGGTCGTCAGCGTCGTCGCCGCGGTCGTGCTCGGAGTTGTCGGGTGGATGCTCCTCAGTGGACGGACGCGGCGACGTCCCGACGACGCCACCTGGCGGCGCCCGGGCGACGAACCGTCGCTACCGGTCGGCCGGGCCGCACCGCGGGCCGAGGCGGTCGAGGTTGGTCGGGACAGTCGACGGGAACGCGATTCGTGAAGGGGTATCACGCGTGGATATTCGAATAAAGAACATGACCCGGATATATCATGGGCCGCCGCCCGCGCGAGCGATATTGTTTGCTCATGCTGCCGAGTGCCCTGCGTGAACCGGCCGTTCTCGTCCTGACCGCATTAGCCGGGCGGGCCCAACACGGATATGCGCTCATCGACGATGTCGCACGCCTTTCTGACGGGCGGATCCGGCTACGGACGGGAACTATCTATTCGATGCTCGACCGGCTGCGGGAGATCGGACTTATCGAGGTCGAGCGCGAGGAGGTCGTCACCTCCAGGTTGCGCCGTTACTACCAGTTGACCGAAACCGGAGCGGCTCTGCTGGTCACCGAGACGGAGATGCTGCGGCACCGGGCCAACGTGATCGCGAGTTCCCTCCGGGTGCCTCGCACGGGTCTGTTCGACGCGGCTGACCCGATCGCACCGCCAGGCCCGGTTGCGTCGAGCGGGTCCGCCGTGGTGTCGGGGGACCTCGCGCACCGGGCGGTGCTCTACCGGGGCCGGGAGCAGTACCTGGCCCGCACGATGCCGTTCATCCTGGCCGGACTCGAGGCCGACGAACCGGTTGCGGTGGCGGTACCCGGGGGCAACCTCGAGGCCATCCGCGAGGCGCTCGGGCCACGCGTGGGCGCCGTGCACCTGGTCGACATGGCCCACGCGGGGGCGAATCCGGGACGGATCATCCCGGCCATCATGCTGGCCTTTGTCGAGGCCCATCCCACCCGCCCGGTGCGGATCGTCACCGAGGCCGTCTGGTCTGGACGCAACGGGCTCGAGTACCCGGCCTGCGTCCAGCACGAGGCCCTGACCAACCGGGTTCTCGCGGACCGGGCGGTCACGGTGCTCTGCCCGTACGACGCGGCGCAGCTCGGACCGGTGGCGCTGCGCGACGCGGCCCGAACCCATGCGGAGGTCCTCGACGGCGGTTCCGCGCGGGACAACGACGCCTACGCGCCGGCGGAGGCGTTCGACGCCTACAACCAGGCGTTCACCGATGGTGCGGAGGTCGAGGGCTTCGACTTCGACGACCGGACCCTGCTGCGGGCCCGGGCCTATGCGGTCGGTCGGGCCACCTGCCTCGGACTTCCCATCGGGCGCCGCTTCGATGTCGAGCTCGTCGTCGGCGAGCTCGCGTCCAACAGCGTCCATCACGGCGGCGGCGGCGGCCGGATCGGCGTCTGGGCGGCTGAGGGCTACATAGCCTGCGAGGTTCGCGACGGTGGGACCCTGACCGATCCACTGGCCGGACGCCGGCCGGTGACCCATAACCAACCGGGCCAGTACGGGTTGCTGATCGCCAACCGGCTCGCGGATCTCGTCCGTACCTATGCCGCCGAGGCGATGACGGTGACCCGCGCGTATTTCCGAATCGCCGCACCGTAACTCTCTCGCCGCGCATTCTGGCATATGCCCCGCTGACGAATATCGCGGCGTAGGTGAATTGGCGTGCGAATCGAAACGATGCCGGCAGCCGGTCGTTGGTCACGATGTATTCTCGCCGTCGATGCCGCGGCCTGACTGGTGGTCGGTCGAAGAAGCCGGTGCATCGCTGAGTGATTCGCGAGGGGTGTCTTGGACGATCGGTACGAAGCGTATTGTGTCGCGAGTCCCGTGTACTACGACAGAATGCCCCGGGTCGACACGGCTCGATTCCAGACATCCGAACGGACGCTTCCGGCCGGCTGGCGGCGGGTCGAGCAGGAGGACTGGTACGTCTTCGCCCCCGACGGCGTGACGCTGCCGGCACAGGGTTGGAAGATCCATGTGGGCGCGTGTCCCGACAACGCCGAGCGGATTCTCGACGCGGTGTGGGACTACTGTGTCCGAGCGCCGGATTCGAGTTCAAGTTCCTCCGCTCGATGACCCACCTGCTGGGCCGGCTGTCCAAGTACGCTCCGCGCGGGCACAGCGGCAAGCTCGTCACGATCTACCCGACCGACGAACGGGCCTGCGAGGCCATCCTCACCGAGCTGGGCGAGCGGCTCGACGGCGAGGCCGAGCCCGTACATCCTCAGCGACCTGCGATGGGGCAGACGGCCCGCTCTACGTCCGCTACGGCGGCTTCGCCAGTCGATACTGCCTGACACCCAGCGGGCAGCTCGGTGCCCGCGCTCGCCGACGCGGACGGGCACCTGGTGCCGGACCGTCGCGACCCGGTGTTCCACGGTGCCGCCCTGGGTGACGCTGCCCGGTTTCCTGCGCCGCACCTGGCGGCGCGCAACGCGGTCACCGCTGGCGGACCTGCCCTACCGCATCGAGCGCGTCCTGCACTTCTCCAACGGCGGCGGCGTCTACCCGGCGCGCGACACGCCGCGACCGGGGAACGCGTCGTGCTCAAGGAGGGCCGCCCGCACGCCGGGCTGGACCGGCACCGGCGACGACGCGGTCGCCCGGCTCGACCGGGAGTACGACGACGCTGCGGCAGCTCGCCGGACATGCCCGGCGTCCCGCGCGGTCTACGACCGCTTCACCTGTCGGCGAGTCACCGGTTCATGGTGATGGAGTTCGTCGACCGGTACGCCGCTGAGCCGGGCCATCGCCGCGCCGCTACCCGCTGATCCGACCGCGATCGCGACACCGGGCGACCGTCGCCGCGTACACCGACTGGGCGTCTGCGGATGCATCGACCAGGTCGAGTCCACCGTGCGCGGCCATGCACGAGCGCGGCGTCGTCTACGGCGACCTGCACCTGTTCAACATCATGGTGCGTCCGACGACGACACGGTGTCGCTGCTCGACTTCGAGGTCGCCGGCCCGGTCGACGGACGCGGCCCGGCCGGCCCTGGGCAACCAGGGCTTCGCCGCGCCGTCGCGGACCGACCGGCGTCGACGTCGACCGGCTACGCGCTGGCCTGCCTGCGGCTGGCCCTGTTCCTCCCGATGACCCAGCTGCTGTGGCTCTCGCCCGACAAGGCGCGGCACCTGGCCGACGATCATCGCCGAGCACTTCCCGGTGCCGGCGGACTTCCTCGACGAGGCCGTCAGAGGGTCATCGCTCCGCCGACGGCACGCCGGCGCGACCGGACCCGCGCGTCGACGCCGATGCCGGCCCGGTGGCCCGAGCTGCGCGACCGAGCTCGCGCGGGCCATCCTCGCCAGCGCCACCCCGACCGCGACGACCGGCTGTTCCCCGGCGACATCGAGCAGTTCCGGCCGGCGGCGGCTCGGCCTCGCCTACGGCGCGGCCGGCGTGCTGTACGCGCTGTCGGTCACCGGCGCCGGCCGGTACCCGGAGCACGAGCGGTGGCTGCTCGACCCGGGCCAGCACGCCGGTGCCGGGTCGCCCGACTCGGCCTCTACGACGGACTGCACGGGGTCGCCTTCGCGCTGGACCACCTCGGGCACCGGCAGGAGGCGCTCGACCTGCTCGACGATCTGCCTGGCCAGGACTGGGAGACCTCGGCCCCGACCTGTCACGGCGGGCTGGCCGGCATCGGGCTCAACCTCGCTCCATCTCGCCGACCGCACCGGCGAGAGGCGCTGCGCGACGCCGGCCGCGCAGGCGGCCGAACTGGTCGCCGACCGCCTCGGCGACGCGACTCGGTACCGGAGACGGTCAGCGGCGGCGAGCACCCGTACGCCGGGCTGCATGCTCGGCTCGGCCGGCGCGGCGCTGCTGCTCCTGCGGGCGCTACGACGACACCGGCGACGACCGGTTCCTCGACCGCGGCCGCGCACGCCCTGCGGCAGGACCTGCGCCGCTGCGCTGCGCGACGACCGGCGCCCTGGAGGTCGACGAGGGCTGGCGGACCATGCCGTACCTCGATGTCGGCAGCGTCGGCATCGGGCTGGTGATCGACCAGTACCTGGCGCGCCGGCACGACGAGCAGTTCGCCGTGGCCAGCACGGTCGCATCTCGCCGCCCAGTCGCCCATGTACATCCAGCCCGGGCTGTTCTCCGGCCGGGCCGGCATTCTGCCTACCTCACCAGTCGGTCGCCCGACCCGGCGCAGGATCCGGAAATCGTGCACCCATGTGCGCCGCCTGGCCTGGCACGCGATGCCACACGGCGGCGGGATCGCCTTCCCCGGCACGCAGCTGCTGCGGCTGTCGATGGATCTCGCCACCGGCACCGCGGGCGTACTGCTCGCGCTCGGTGCGGTGCTGCATGACGAGCCGGTCGGTGTTCCTCTGTTGGCGTTGCCCCGGCGGCGCCGGCCGGGGCCTGAGTTCCCACGACAGGCGTCGTGGGCCAATGTGAACCACACCTGATGGAGGGAGGTGTTCTGAAATGAGTCTGCTCGACCTCCAAGGCATGGAGTCCGGGCCTTCGGGCCGCGGTGGCCACGGTGGCCACGGCGGTGCCAGCGACCTGAGCCTGCTGCTGTGCAACGAGCACGGCAGCAACCTCAGCCTGACCCTGTGCGAATGACGGGCATGTCCCTGGTCCCGGACGACCGTCGAAGTCGTCCGGGACCGCCGCCATTCTCGGTGCGCGGTCGGCTCGCGCTGATCGGCGTGAGTTCCACTATGGACAGTCTGGTCGCATTGAGCATACCGTTCGTCCTGGGCCGGACCGTCGATGTCGTCATGGCCGGCCACGGCTATGGACACTGGTTCGCACTGCTGGCCGGTCTGATCGTGGTCGGCGTGGTGGGTGATGTCATCGGTGTGTTCGCCCGTACCTCCTACGCCGCCGACTCGGCGGCCGGGCTTCGCCGCCGCCTGATCGGACATCTGCTGGACCTCGGCCCCGACCGGGCCCGCCGGTACGCCCCCGGCGACCTGGTCGCGCGGGTGTCGGCCAACGCCGCCGACGCGGTACAGAGCGCTCCGGCGATCGTTCTCATCACCACGGCCGTCTTCGTACCCGCCGTGAGTCTGGCTCTGCTCATCTCGATCGACCCGTGGCTGGGCGTCGCGTTCGTCGCCGGTGTCTCGGTGATGGCCCTCGTGCTGCGGGCATTCACCCGTCGGACCAGCGACATCGTTGCCCGGTACCAGCAGGTGTTGGGACGTTCTGGCGGCCGGCGTCGCTGAATCGCTGGCCGGGATCCGCACCATTGCGGCCGCGGGCAGCGCGCACCGGGAGGAGCAGCGCGTCCTGGCGCCGCTGAGCGAACTGCGCGAGCACGGTGAGCAGATGTGGCGGGTGGTGTCCCGCTCGACCGCGCAGGCCGCTCTGGCCGGACCGTTGGTCCTGGTCGCGGTGCTGGCCGTGGCCGGGATGGCGCTGTCCGCCGGCCGGATCAGCGCCGGCGAACTCGTGGCGGCCAGCCGGTACGCGACGCTGGGAATCGGGCTCGGTGGTCTGACCGGAGCTCTGGGTCGCCTGGCCCGGTCCAGGGCCGGTCGGCGGCGGATCGAGGACGTGCTCGCGGTCCAGCCGCCCCGCTACGGCCGGCGCGGGCTGCCCGCGCAACGCGGGTCGGTGGTCGGCCGGCTGGAACTGCGCCGGGTCACTGTCCATGACGAAGGGGCCGTACTGCTCGACGAGATCGACCTCGACCTGCCGGGCGGCACACTGGTCGCCGTGGTCGGCCGGAACGGCGCCGGAAAGTCCACCTTGGCCGCGGTGGCCGCCCGGCTGCGTGACCCGGCATCGGGCGAGGTCCTCCTCGACGGTGTACCGCTGCGGGAACTGAGTCACGATGCCCTCCGGCGGGCGGTGGGCCCGGCCTTCGAACGCCCGGTACTGCTCGGACGGACGGTGGGTGAGGCCATCGGTCCGGGCCGTGACCCGGCCGCCGTCCTCGCGGCCGCGTCAGCGATGCAGGCGCACGGCGTGGTGGCCAGGCTGCCGTCAGGCTACGACACCCCGCTCGCCGATGCGCCGCTGTCGGGCGGGGAGGAGCAGCGGCTCGGCCTGGCCCGGGCGTGGCCGGCCGATCGGCTGGTCGTGCTCGACGACGCCACGTCCAACCTCGACATGATCACCGAGGCGCGGATCGGCGACACCCTCGAGCACGACCGGGCGGGTCGAACCGTTCTGGTCGTCACCCACCGAGCGGCCGTCGCCGCCCGGTGCGACCTGGTCGTGTGGCTCGAGAACGGTCGGGTCCGGGCCCAGGGCGCGCACCTCGTGCTCTGCCACGATCCCGACTACCAGGCAGCGTTCGGGTGAGGCCGGCGGTCCGCTTCGCCGCCCGGTTCCTGCGGGGCCGCCCGGTGCTCCGGCTCGCGGGTTGGTCAGTGCTGGAAGCCGTGCCGGCGTTCGGCTGCGGACTGGCCGTCGCGCGGGCGGTCGACGACGGGTTCCTCGAGGACCGACCGGCGGTCGGCGTGGCCTGGCTGGCGACCCTCGTGGTGGCGGCCACCGTCGGGGCGCTGGGGTCGCGTCGCGTGTTCGAGGCAACCGGCGCGGTGGTCGAGTCGCTGCGCGACGAGCTGGTCCGAGGGATTGTCGCCGGCGCGCTCCGGCAGCGGGCCGGTTCGCGCGACGACGGAGCCTCGGTCGCTCGCCTGACGCGTCAGGTGGAGATGGCCCGGGACACGTACGCCGGGATCGTCAGTACCATGCGCGGTTTCGCGACGACATCGATCGCGACGATGATCGGCGCGGTGTCCGTGGCACCGGTGGCGGCCTGGCTGATCGTGCCACCCTCGGTCCTCGGCGCGCTGCTGTTCGTCGCGTCCTTGGGAATCGCCGCCACCCGCTGCCGGGCCGCGGTAATGGCCGAGGAGCGGCTCGGGGCCGTCACCGGCTCGGTCGTCGGGGGGATCCGCGACACCGTCGCGACCGGTGCGGAGGATCACGCGCTCGCTCTGGTGGCCGACGAGATCGACGCCGTCGCGAGGGCCGAGCGGGCGCTGGCCGGCCCGGCGATGCTGCGACTCGCCTGCTTCCTCATCGGCGGCTGGGGGCCGCTCATCCTGCTCCTCGGCGCGGCACCGTGGCTTGTCGGGCGGGGACTCACCGCGGGAGAACTCCTCGGTGCGCTGACCTACGTCCTCATGGGACTCCAGCCGGCGCTCAACCAGTTGATGTCCGGGCTGGGCACCGGGGGCCTACGGTTCGTCGTCACCGTTCAGCGCCTCCTCGCCGCCTCCCAGGTCCCGTCGATCCCCATGCCCCGCACCGACGCGCCGGACGGCTACACGATCAGCCTCCGCTCGGTCAGCTTCGCTTACGGCCAGCGGGCGGAGCCGATCGTGCGGGAGTTCGACCTCGACATCCCGGAGGGTGACCACCTGGCCGTGATCGGACCGAGCGGCGCCGGCAAGTCCACCCTGGTCAGCATCCTCTGTGGACTCATACGCCCGCAGGCTGGATCCGCCCTGCTCGGTGGAGCCGTGGCGGCGGACCTGACGGCCGAGCAACTCGCCGATGCCCGGGTACTCATCCCGCAGGAGGCCTTCGTCTTCTCGGGGACGGTGGGCGAGAACCTGACCTATCTCCGTCCGGACGCCGGTAGCGACGAGGTGGCGGCGGCGGCGCGCGCGGTCGGTAGCGACGCCGTGGTGGACCGGCTGGGCGGGCTGTCCGCTCCCGTGAGTCCGGCGAGGCTCTCCGCCGGTGAGCGGCAACTGCTGGCGCTGACCCGGGCGTACCTGTCGTCCGCGCCGGTCGTCGTTCTCGACGAAGCGACGTGTCATCTCGACCCGGCGGCGGAGCGGCGGGCGGAGGAGGCGTTCCGGGCCCGGGGTACGACCCTGATCGTCGTCGCCCATCGCATCAGCTCGGCCCTACGGGCCCAGCGGGTCCTGGTCCTCGACGGCGAGCGGACGGACGTCGGTGATCATGACGCGCTGACCTCCAGCTGTGCCCTCTACCGCGCGCTCACCGGGCCGTGGACCGCGACCCAGCCGAGCGCCACCGCAAGGACGCCCGGCGCCGGCTCGCCAGCGTTTGACCACAGTGGACACCCATACGGGTACGGTGAATGACCGCAAGACGACAGTGCCAGCGGGCGACCGCTTCCTCGATCACGCACCTGTCGTTCCTACAGCAAAGACCGCGCGGGCGGACACGCGGCCGATTCTCTCCACCATGGCGACGAGGGCACACGCGTGACGACTCTGTACAACCGGCGGGACATCTGGAAGCTGGAGGCTACGCAACCGTGGCACCCGATCACGCTGGCCTACGCCTACGCGGTCCGCGAGATGGTGAACCGGTCGGTCCTCCGCCGTAGCGACCCGACCGGCTGGACGTACCAGGCCGCCATCCACGGTACCGGTACGAGCGACCAACCGGTCGATCGGTGGCGCAACCAGTGCCAGCACTCGACCTGGTTCTTCCTGCCGTGGCACCGGATGTACCTGCTCTACCTCGAGCAGATCATGCGCTCGATCATCCAGAAGCTGGACTACGTCGACGACGTGACCAAAGCCCAGTGGGCGCTGCCCTACTGGGACTACGACCGGGGCGGCCTGACGAACACGCTGCCGATCCCGTTCCGGAAGACCAGGCTGCCCACCGGCGAGCCGAACCCGCTCTACCGTGCCCAGCGGAACAAGGCGCAGGGAATGAACGTGAACGCGGGCGACGGGCTCGCTGACGGACGCTACGGCGGCCCCTCGGTGACCACCGCCCGGTGGGCCTTCGCGGAGACCGTCTTCTCCTATCCACCCTCGCCGGGGGCGGCGGGCGGCTTCGGCGGTCCCGAGGTCGGCGCCCACCACTCGCTGGCGGGAACGCCGGGATTGCTGGAACAGACTCCACACAACGACATCCACGACATCATCGGCGGCCCGACCGGGTACATGAGCGACGTGTCGAAGGCCGCCCTCGACCCGATCTTCTGGCTCCACCACGCCAACATCGACCGGCTGTGGGTCGCGTGGATGCGTCATTTCGACGCCGCACACGATCCCACCCCGACCGACCCGGCCTGGCTGGACGGCCAGCTGTTCCACTTCCACGACCAGGCCGGCGTCGACGTCGTCAACCGGTCGCGCGACGTTCTCAGCACCCGCACGCTCGGCTACCGCTACGAATCGGAGCAGTATCCGCGAGTGCCGACCGCCCCGGCGCCGTCAGGGCTCACATCCGCGTCGTCGGACACACCACCGGTCGGCAAACTGGGTCCGGACATCCCGGCCGAGATGGTGGGTGCCACCCGGCGGCCGACCATTCTCACCGGGCGGGCGGTGACCGTCCAATTCGGAGTGTCACGCCCCGTGGGCCCGCTGCGGAAGGTGACGGGCGGGGTACCGCGGCGGGTCTTGCTCAACCTGGAGGGTGTTCGGGCTGTCGCGAACCCCGGCCTGTCCTACGGTGTGTACCTCAACATCGGGGACACCAACTACCCCGTGCCGCAGGACCACTACGTCGGGAACCTCTCCTTCTTCGGAGTCGACAGGCACACCGACGACCGGGACGGCACCGGCGGCGGGCGAGGGGGTCGCCGTCTGGTGTTCAACGTCACCGGCCTGTACCAACGGCTGCGCAGCGAGCGGCGTTGGGACGATCGCCAGGTCACGGTGATGTTCGTCCCCATGGGTACCCTGCCCGACGGCGGTCAGCCGGGCGCCGGCGCGGTCCACCACGCCGACAATCCGGTGTCCGTCGGCCGGATCAGCTTGTATGTCCAATGACGACGGTGATCGGCGTCGCTTCGCCGCCCGTCTCGCCCGCGGCATGGCGACTGCTGATCTGGCGACAACCGCAATGGGTGTGGGCGCTGCTGTGCCTGTCGGCCTGGACCGTCCTGATGACCGCGGGCCACGAAGATCTGGCGCAGCCCGCCGGCCGATGGCTGGTGATGGTGACGGCGATGATGTTGCCACCGGCGTTGCCGGCGATCCGCCACGTGGCCCTGACCAGCCGGTGGCGGCGCCGTCATGGCAACAGTGCCCTCTTCGCCTTCGGCTTCCTCGCCGTCTGGACCATCGTCGGTGCGGCGGCCTGGCCGGTCACCCTCCTCGGTGGACCGTCGCGGTGGAGCGTGTCGGCCGCCTGCCTGGTGGCCGCGGCGTGGGAGATGACCCCGGCCAAGAAGCGGTACCTGCGCCAGTGCCGGTCGGCCGACGTGGTGGCCCCCGACGGCCTCCGGGCGACCTGGGGGAGCATCCGCTTCGGGGTGCGTCGCGGGCTGGACAGTGTGGGCGCGGGGTGGGCCATCATGCTGCCGATGGTCGTGGCCGGACACGGCAGGATCTGCCTCATGGCCGTGTTGGCCACCATCATGGCGGCCGAGGAGACGCGCTCCGACGGATTCCGGCTGACGCGGGCCGCGTGCGCCGCCCTCCTCGGCGCCGCGGCCCTGATCGTCAGCGGATTCTGATGGCTACCGTCCTAGCCCACCAGGTGCGTTACGGCCGAGATCGCCGCGACGACCGGCTTGGGCGACCAGTTGGCTCGGAAGATGCTGTAGTTGGTCTTCTGTCCGAACTGGTCGCTCGCGACGCTGGCATCGTCGTCGGTGTACCAGTAGACCTTGCCGACCCAGCGCATCGTCGTGCGGATAATGTCGATCGTCCGGGTGAAGAAGCGGGCCTGCGCGTCCTCGGTCACGCCAAGCTCCCAGTTGGGGGTGGCGGCCGGATTGTCGTGCGTGCTCCAGCCGAACTCGGTGAACCACACCGACTTGTCCCCATCGCCATGCGCGATCATGAGGCGGCGGACCGCGAAGGCGTGCTTGAAGGTCCAGATCGTTCCGTCGTCGGCGCTGTCGGGTGGCATGTTGGACCTGCCCATGTACGGATGGGTGGCCATGACGTCGAAGAAGCCGTGCGCTCCGGCGGCGTAGGCCCGGGCGATCCAGCCGTCGTCGTTGTACTCGAGGCCGCCGAAGACGACGGTGGTACCCGGGTAACCGGCGTGGAACGCGGGGTAGGCGGCTTGGAGCAGTCGGGTGTAGGCGAGCGGATCGGCCCCGGCGAGGAAGGCGGGACTGTTCTCCTCGTTCCACACCTCCCACCCGGCCACCCGGTTCTTGTACCGGGCCGCGGCCCAGCGGGCGACCCGGGCGTAGTCGGCGACGTTGGTGGGAAGTACGTGGAGCCCGGCATTTCCGTTCGCCCAGCCCGGGGTCAGCCAGAGCGTGATCAGCGGGGTGATGCCACGGGAGTTGCACTGGGCGATCACGTGGTCGACGAAGGCGGTGCCCCAGGCGTCAAACGAGCGGCCGCTGTGGGGCTGGAGCATCTCCCACGAGACATCCATGCGCACCGTGGTGATGCCGGCCGAGCGTAATCGGTCGAGCAGGTCGGTCCGCTGGGCGTCGGTGTAGCGGGACCAGGTGCCGTGGAACTGGACGCCTACGTCCGGGACATTCACCCGTCCCACGTTGGCCGAGGCCGGCGAGGCGATGGCGACGACCATGGCCGCGGCGAGTACGCCGGCCGAGGCTACCGCCATCGCCATATGTCTGAGCTTCGAAAACACGGTGGCTCCTTCGTGACATCGATGGAGCCCGTCCACCGAGGACGGGCGGGTGCCGGCACCGGTGGGAACCGGTACCACCCGTGGCGATCAACGGGAGCCAAGCAAAGTCAGGTACCGGACAGATACTGACAAACAACCCGACGAGTTTTCGTCCGGACTCACCAGCGACCACAGCTGAGGAGGCCGGTCGGCCTCCCTCAGCGTCGGGGTGTCGGGTCTGTCGGATCCCTCATGCGTGCGTCGCGTTGTAGATGTTGGTCATGATCGGCTTGGGCGACTGGTCCTGACGCAGCACACCGTAATTGGCGTTCTGGGTGTTGCCCTCGGCGGCCGAGTCGCGCTCGGTGTACCAGTACACCTTCTCGACCCACGGCATCGTGTGCCGGATGATGTTGATCGTGCTGGTGAGGAACAGAGCCTGTCCGGCCTCCGTCACGCCCAGCGCGTAGTTCGGGGTGCCCGGCGGGTTGGTGTGAGTGCTCCAGCCGAACTCGGTGAACCAGATCATCTTGGCGCCGTCGCCGTTGGTGACCATCACGTTGTGTACCACGGTCGCGTGCTTGAGTGTCCACATTGTACCGTCGTCGGCCGTGTTCGGCGAAGCGTTCGCGACGCCCATGTACGGGTGCACAGCCATGACATCGAACGAACCGCGGGCGCCGGCGGCGTAGGCGCGACTGAGCCAGCCGTCATCGTTGTACTGCAAGCCACCGAAGACGACGGTGGTCGCGGCGTATCCGGCGTGGAAGGCGGGGTAGGCGGCCTTGAGCAGGTTGGTGTACCCGACCGGGTCCGCCCCGACGAGGAAGTCCTGGCTGTTCTCCTCGTTCCAGACCTCCCAGCCCACCACCTTGTTGGTGTAGCGGGCCGCGACCCACTGGGCGCAGACGGCGTAGGTGGCCGGGTTGGTCGGAAGCACGCGCTCACCGGCGTTGTTGTTGGCCCAGCTCGGAGTCAGCCACAAAGTGATCAATGGCTTGATGCCGTGGGCGTTGGACATGGCTACGACGTTGTCGAGGAAGGAGACCCCCCAGTTGTCGTAGGAGGTGCCGCTGCTGGGTTGCAGCATCGCCCAGGAGACGTCGATGCGTACGGTCGTCATGCCCGCGTTCTGCATCTTGGTGAGGACATCAACGCGTTGGGCGTCTGTGTAGCTGGACCACATGGCGTGGAACTGGACACCGACATCGGGCTTGACCGGGTTGATGTTGGCCGACGCCGGTGAGGCCGTCATGGCGGTCAGTCCGGTGACGGCCAGAGCGGCGGCGGCGAGGGCGGAAACGATGGCGGTACGACGGATCGTGAACATGACCTGCTCCTCCGGGTTGTCAGCGGTGTCGCTGTGACCCGGAGGCGCTGGAGCGGCTATGGCGGTGCTACGTCCGCCTCACGCAGACCGATGTGGCATCGCTGGTCCGTCTCGCGATGCCAGGCGGAGACCTCGCGGTGCAGGTGGGCGACGGGTGAGGTGCGCGCGCCCGTCCGTGATGTCCCGGCTAGCACGCCCAGCGATGCCAGAACGGGCGGCTCGGACGCGTTCGACCGCGAGCGTTGGCTATGACGCAGGTCACAGATCCCGGACCGGCCGTGGACCGCTCGGTCGCCCGTTCGTGGTGGCCGCGAGGAAGCTACGAACGGCTGTCGGGGTCGATCCGGGCCTGCCGGCGCTGGGCGTGGGCCGGCCAGTCCGAGCGCACGGCGGCCGCCTCGCCGACGGACAGCTGCATCACGCCGCACGTCGTCATCGAGCAGACCCGGGGAATGCTGCCGTCGACCAGGGAGATACCGCGTACCTCGTCGCCGGCCACCGCCGTGCAGAGCACGGGGTGGAAGGCGCAGTCCTCGTAGATCTCGCCGGGTCTTATCCGAGATGTCGCGTCGCCGGGGCCGCGCACCGCCGAATCCTTCGGCGGGCGGTGCGGGTAGATGCGCGTGACCAGCGACGGATCGGTGGCACAGCGCTGGAAACACTCCCACGCCACCGGATCCGTGTCCCGTGGCGGGCAGTCGAGGGCGGTCGCGGCGCGGACCAGCCCACCGAACGACCGGTCCCGGGCCAACTCCGCGTGCTCGGGCGAGAGGCCGAACTCGGCGGCGACCTGCCGGTTCATCGCCCGGGCGGGCGCTCCGCGTAGGGCGGAGCTGAGCACGAAGTCCACCACTTCGCCCACCGTGCGACCGGGCGGTAGTGGGATGGTGAGATCGTCAACCCACGCGGACATGTCACGCTCCGCCGGCGTGGCCGTCATGGCATCCAGTCTCGGCCGCGATGGGTGAGGTCGGATCACCCTTCAGGTATGAGATCGCGGCCCATGCGCGCGGCCGGACCTGGTGGTTACGCTCACCCGGAACGGGTGATGCGGGCTCACCCGGTGCGCTCATCCGACGCACGGGGGCGCGGTGATCATCTTGCTACGCTGTGCGGCATGACCGCGCTCCGGATCCTCTTCATCGGTGGCACCGGCATCATCAGTTCGGCATGTGCGCCACGCGTGCTGGCCGCCGGTCACGCCTTGACCGTGGTCAATCGGGGCACCACCTCGATCAGGCCGCTACCCGCGGGGACCGAGGTACTCCGGGCCGATGTCCGTGACGGCGATGCCCTGCGCGCGGCCATCGGCGAACGGGATTTCGATGTGGTCGTCAACTTCGTGGCCTACACACCCGAGCACGTACAGTCCGATGTGGACCTCTTCGCCGGCCGCACCGGTCAGTATGTGTTCATCAGCTCCGCGTCGGCGTATCACAAGCCGCCCCGGCGGCTGCCGGTGACCGAGTCGACGCCGCTGCACAACCCGTACTGGCAGTACTCGCGAGACAAGATCGCTTGCGAGGAGACGCTGCTGCGGGCGTACCGGGAAGCCGGGTTCCCGGCGACCGTCGTGCGCCCCTCGCACACGTACGACCGCACCAGCCTGCCCATCGAAGGCGGGTGGACCCAGGTCGCCCGGATGCGCCGGGGGCAGGAGGTTGTCGTCCACGGCGACGGTACGTCACTGTGGACACTGACCCACCACGTCGATTTCGCGAAGGGCTTCGCCGGACTCCTCGGCAACACCCGGGCGATCGGCGAGGCATACACGATCACCAGCGATGACGTGCTGACCTGGAACCAGATCGTCACCCTGCTCGGCACCGCCGCCGGTGTCCAGCCCCGGCTGGTTCACGTGACCTCGGACCGTATCGCTTCGGTCGACCCGCAGTGGGGGGCCAGCCTTTTGGGCGACAAGGCCCATTCCATGATCTTCGACAACACGAAGATCAAGGCGGCTGTGCCCGATTATGTGGCCACCATCGCGTTCGAGCAGGGAGCCCGGGAGATCATCGCATGGCACGACGAGGATCCGGCCCGGCAGGTGGTCGACGAGCGCGTCAGCGCGACGATCGAGCGCCTGCTGGGCCAGCTCCGCTAGCCCCGTAATTCGCACATGACATGCGGTGGGTTGCCCCGACCGCTACGGGCCTTAGTCCCACCCTTCGGCCGTCTCGGCGATGGTCAGGCTGAGCTGTTCGATCTCGTTGAGTAGGGCGCGAGCGCGCTGGGCGGTGGCGAACCAGTCCTGGTAGCGCTCGTGCTGCTCGCGGCTGAGCCACCGGGTGACGGTCTTGCCGTCGACCTTGCGGGTCCACTGGTAGTAGGGGCCGTGCAGGGTCGGCGGGTCCTGTTTGCATCGGCAGTTGGCCTTGCCGCAGCGGTTGTGCCGTTCCAGCAGGCTGCCCGGTAGGGCTGGGCCGATCTGGCCGAGTGCACGGGTGATCTCGGCCAGTCGGCGCCGCTGCGCCGAGGTTGGCTGGGCCATCACGTCACCGCCCATCGCAGACTCAGTGGTCACGGCGTGTTGCCCACCACCGGTTCTTACAGTCTACTACTGTAGGAATCGGTTGGTGGACGACACGCGGAGGTGCCGGTGAGGGCTCGTTACGGTCCGGCCAGTGCGGAGCAGATCCTGGGCGCGTTGCCAGTGGTGGCCGGGTTCTGCCGGCGGCTTGACATCGCCGGGATCATCGACCGGGCGGCGCCGGTGCGGGAGATTGCCTACGCCACGCACGGGCAGATCATCGAGGCGTTGATCGCCAACCGGCTGACCTCGCCGGCCCCGATGCTGCACGTGGCGGGATGGGCGCGGCAGTTCGCGGTCGCCCATGCGCTGGGCGTGGACCCGGACGTGCTCAACGACGACCGTATCGCCCGGGCGCTGGACGCGTTGGCGCCGGTGCTCGACGAGGTGACCGGCTCGGTCGGCGCGGCCGCGATCGCCACGTTCGGCATCGATGTGTCGCAGCTGCACTGGGATATGACCTCGATCAGCCTGTATGGGCAGTACCCGGTCGCGGAGGAGGAGTTCGCCCGGCCAAAGTTCGGCCACCCCAAGGATCGCCGCCCCGATCTCAAGCAGATCCAGACCGGGATCGCGACCGCAGCCGACGGGTCGGTGCCGGTGTTCTTCAAGCCCTACGACGGCGGCGCCGGCGAAGTCGGCCAGGTGGTCGGGGCGATGGAGGCGCTACGCCGGCTGGCCAAACCACGCCGGTTCCTACTCGTCGGTGACTCGAAGCTGTTGTCCTACACCAACATCGCCGCGATGGTCACCGCCGACGTCACGTTCCTGGCCCCGGCATCGAAGGCGTTCGTGTCCGCTCAGGTACTGGCAGGCTGCGACTACGACAGCGCGATGCCGGTGCCCTACGTCGCCGACCGCGACCTGCACCTGCCCGCCGACCAGCGGGGCCACTACCGGGTGATCGAGGACACCATGACCGTCACCGGTCCCCGCAAGAGCAAAGGCCCCTCCTACACCGTGCGCCGGGTGTTTGTCTACTCCTCCGCCCGCGCCGGCGCCGCGGCCACCGCCCGGGCCAAAAAGCTCGACCGCGCCCGCGACGACCTCGAGCGGCTCACCAGAGGATTGGGTTCCCGGCACTACCCCACCGTTGAGGCGGTCACCACCCGGATCACCACCATCGCCCGCGAACGCCGTGTGGGGGACTACCTGCGCACCACCATCGGCACTGACCACAGTGGACGACCAACCCTGGACTGGCACTTCGACCAGGCCGCCCTCGATGCCGAGACCGCCACCGACGGCTGGTACGCGCTGCTGACCAACCTCCCGGGCAAGGTCGGCGCGGCGCAAGTGCTGACCCGGTACAAGAACCAGCCCGGCGCCAGCGAACGCCGCTACCACGACTTCAAAGGACCCCTGGCCGTGGCGCCGATGTTCCTGCACACCAACCGGCGCATCACCGCCCTCATCGGCGTGGTCTGCCTCGCCCTGCTCATCTACTGCCTGGTCGAACGCGAAGCCCGCCGTAACCTCGCGCCCGCGACCAAGCTCGACGGCCTCTACGCCGGCCGACCCGCGAAACCCACCGCCGGCCTGATCTTCACTGGCCTCGCCACGCTGCGACTACGGCCCGGCAACGACGGCACACCCGAGATCCCCCAGCCCGACACCCTCCAGATCCGCCTACTCGACCTCCTCAAGATCGACCCGAGGCGCACACGATGACGCCGACCCACCGCATCCCATGTGCGAATTACGGGGCTAGCCGCCTACTGGTGCGAACCCATGCCGTCCTGGACGCCGGTCACGGTGAAGCTCTTGTCGAACTTCACGGTCACCTTCGTACCGTCGGCCTTGGTCATATGAGCCTCGTACACCGCGCCGTCCGCGTCGGTCTCGACCCGGTCGACCGTGGCACCCGGGACGGCCACGAGCGCGGCCGCGGTGGCCTTCTGGGCGTCCGTGCCCGTGAGCACCGTCTCGTCGCTGCGCTGGCCCTGTCCGCCCGACGGGCGGCCCGTCGACGGTGACCCCGTCGCGGCGGGCGACGGCCCGGTCGACGGGTCGGCCCAGGCCGGCACCGTGGCGGCTACCCTCACGATGACCGGAGCGTCTGGGCGAACCTCCTCAGGACGCTGTGCTGAGCCTGTCAACGGGTCATCCCCGCTCAGCGTGGACCCTCGCCGTCAGCCCGACGGTTGGTCGAGGAACGCGAGAACGACCGCGGCGAACAAGGGGGACCCGGCGAGGTTGTAGTGGGTCAGGCCGGGCAGGATCGCCAGCGCGTGCCCGCCCCTCGGGCGACCCTCGCCCATCCAGCCGCCGTCCCGCTGACCACCGTCGAGTAGGCCGAACACCTCGACATAGTGGCTGGGCGGAGCCATGTCCGCGTCGGCGGCCACGATCAGCGTCGGCACGGACAGCCCGCGTACGTCCTCGGTGAAGTCGAAGTCCTTCGCCATCGACGCGCCCATCTTGTCCAGCAACCGGGGGAAGTCCTCGGGACGAGGAGCGACCCGCTGGTAGAGCTCGTACATCGGGGTGTCCTTCATGAACTCGGCGGCGGCCGCGCCGACCTGGCCCTGCTGCGCCAGCATCTCGGGGTAGATCGCGTCGCGTCGGACGTTGGCCGACGCCACGACGAGCCGGCCGATCTTCGCCGGGTTCCGGACGGCCGTCTGCAGCGCCACCCCACCGCCGAGCGAATACCCCACCACGTCCGGCCGGTCCAGGCCCATATGGTCGATGAGCGCCGCGATGTCATCGGCCATGAGCCGGATGTCGATCGGCCGGTCGATGTCCGCGGTGCGACCGTGTCCCTGCAGGTCGACGGTGATGACCTGGTGACGCTCGGCCAGCGAGGGCAGGATCGGGCCGAACATCTCGCCCGACCCGAGCCCGCCGTGGAGCAGGACCAGTGCTCGCCCGACGCCACGCGACTCGACGTACAGGTTGATGCCGTTGACCTCGACGTACTGACCGGAACCACTGGCGTCGCTGGCCCATTCGGTGGTCACAGTGCTCTCCTCGCGTGCTCGCTGGTGTGATACCGGTACTGACCCCGGCCGCGCCGGAATGTCATCGGCGCCCCGAGGGTCTTGTCCGGGTGGGGATCGATTGCCCCATATGGTGAGGCTAGGTCAGGTATCGAGGAACCGCTCAGCGGGTGGGCGGCCAGCGGGAGAAGCCTGTATGGTCGCCGCCGACCACCTGACCCGGCCCGCACCCCGATCCCCAGCCAGCTCCGCCATCCCCTACACGATGTAGGGGGGCGCGATGCCGACCCGCCTTGTAAGGTCCACCTAAGTATGGCTAGCCTAGCCGCACTGCCGGGTGAACGTACGGAGGTCGGAGATGTCGTCGGTGCAGGTCGCCTGGCTGGGCGCGATCGCCGGGTTCACGATCTTTCTCGGCCTGCCCGTTGGCCGGGTCCGCGCGCGGATGGCGTCGATGCGGGCCGTCCTCAACGCGGTGGCGACCGGCGTTCTCGTGTTCCTGCTGTGGGACATCCTGAGCCACGCGTGGGAACCGATCGACGTCGCGCTGGCCGATGACCAGATGGCCACGGCGGCCGGCTACGGGGCGGTCATGATCGCCGGCCTCGGTGTCGGGCTGGTCGGGCTGGTCGCGTTCGACCGCTGGACCGCCCGGCGGGCCGAAGCCGCGCGTGGCTCCACAGTGGACGATGGCACTCTGTGGTCGCGCCCGAGTGGGCAGCTGGCCATGCTGATCGCGGTCGGGATCGGGTTGCACAACTTCGCCGAGGGGCTGGCGATCGGGAACTCGGCCGCCACCGGAGAGCTGTCCCTGGCCTGGGTCCTGGTCATCGGATTCGCCACCCACAACGCGACCGAGGGCTTCGGTATTGTCGCCCCGCTGGCCGCCGCCGGAGTACGGCCCGGTTGGTGGCAGCTCGGGCTGCTCGGACTCATCGGCGGCGGCCCGACCCTCATCGGAACGGTCGTCGGGCAGCACGTCACCGCGGCGGTGGCCGGTGTCGCCTTCCTCGCGGTGGCCGCCGGCTCCATCCTGTACGTCATCGTCGAGCTGCTCGCCGTCGCCCGGCGCTTCGCGCTCAAGTTCCACACGACCTGGGGGCTGCTCGCCGGCCTCGTGCTCGGCTTCGTCACCGACGCCATCCTCACCGCCGCCGGCGCCTGACACCCGCCTGGCTGTGGCGCAGCTGAGCGCGGACCTACACCGAGTAGGCGTCACGGTAAGGTGTGCCTCCGCGCCGGTCGAGCCTGGTCGGGCGCGATCCGGCTGGCTGAGGTAGAGGGGAGCCACATGTCCGACGGGCAGATCGTGGTCAACGGACTGACCAAGGTGTACCGCACCGTCCGGGCGGTGGACGACCTGTCGTTCACCGTCGAGCCCGGTCGGGTGACTGGCTTCCTCGGACCGAACGGGGCCGGCAAGACGACCACCCTGCGCATGCTGCTCAACCTGGTCCGGCCGAGCGCCGGCACGGCCACGATCGGCGGCCGGCACTACGCCGACCTGGACGATCCGGTGCGCCAGGTCGGGGCGATCCTCGAGGCCTCGGGCGCGCACCGGGGCCGGTCGGGTCGCAACCACCTGCTGATGCTGTGCGATGCCGCCGGCATCCCGTCCAGCCGGGCCGACGAGGTGCTCGGGATGGTGGCTCTCACGCCGGCCGCGCACCGCAAGTTCAAGGGCTACTCGCTGGGCATGCGGCAGCGGCTGGGTATCGCCGCCGCCCTGCTCGGCGACCCGGACGTGATGATCCTCGACGAGCCGGCCAACGGTCTCGACCCCGAGGGCATCCGCTGGATGCGCGAGCTGCTCACGTCGCTCGCCAGCCAGGGCCGCACGATCCTGGTGTCGAGTCATCTACTGTCCGAAATGGAGATTCTCGCCGACGACGTCGTCATCATCGCCGCCGGCCAACTGGTACGGCAGGGCACCATCGGGCAGGTCATCGACTCGATGGGCGCCAGCCGGATGCGGGTACGCACGCCACGCCCCGATGCCCTGCTGGGCGCGCTCGGCCCAGCCGCGACATCGACCCGCACGCCTGACGGAGCGCTGCTGATCTCCGGTGCGGACGGTCCGACGATCGGCGCCGCGGCCATGCATGCCGGAGCTCAGATCCACGAGCTGAGTGCCGAGCGGCCCGACCTGGAGAACGTGTTCCTCCAACTGACCGCGGGAAAGGCGGACATCCGATGACGACCACGCTGACCCAGCCGCCGGTCGAACCACAGCGTCCGGTCATCGCGCACGTCGGCGTCGCGGGACTTCGCCTGATCCGCAGCGAGATCCGCAAGATCTCCACGACCAACGCCTGGTGGCTCTTCGGCCTCGGCTCGCTTCTCATCACCGCCGTGTCGATGTGGGGCAACATGGCCGAGGCCGCCGGCGACCTGGCCGTGGCCCGGGACACGAGCGCCGTGTTCCGACCCCGCCCAGGTCTCCCGCCGGATCGCGTCGCCGAGGCCCAACAGCGCTTCATCGAGCAGCACGACCTGCCCGCACAGCTGGTGCGGGCGGCCGGCAACATCTTCACATCGGGCCAGTTCCTCGGCCTGGTCCTGGTGATGCTGCTCGGCATTCTGGTGATCACCAACGAGTACCAGTACCAGACCGCTACCGCCACGTTCCTCACCACGCCGCACCGCAGCCGGGTCGTCTTCGGCAAGCTGGTCGCGGCCATCGGCCTGGGCCTGCTGTTCTGGCTCGTCTCACAGCTCGTCTCGTTCATTGGCGGTCTGCTGTTCTTCCACAACATCGGTCTCACCAACTCGCTCGACCAGTGGTCGGTCCAGCGGGCCATGCTGTTCAACGCGGCCGCGTACCTGCTGTGGGCAGTATTCGGCTTCGGCCTGGGTACCCTGATCCGCAGCCAGATCGGCTCGGTGGTCACCGGTATGGCCATCTACATCGTCGGCTTCGCGGGCGGTATCGGCGTCTTCACGCTGATCCGCACGTACCTCATCCACGGCGACTGGGTGCTCACCTCGGCGGTCGCGCTGCCGCCGATCGCCTCTCAAATCATGATCTCGCCCGACAAGCTGTACCCCCAGTCGGCCGCCTGGTGGGTCGGGGCGCTGGTGATGGTCGGCTGGTCGGTTCTCGCGGGATTCGTCGGGATCCTGCTGACCCGCCGCCGGGACATCGCCTGATCCGCACCCGTCGCTACCTCCGGCGGACCGGCTCGTCCGGCCGGCCGCGGCATGGTTGGATCGATGCCGGAGGTGGGCGATGGGAGCGGAGCCGACGTTGACGCGTCGTGGGTTGATCCTGGCGGCGGCACTCGCACTGAGCTCGACGCTCGCGGCCTGCTCGGGCCCGGCGCCGGACGGGCCGGCACCCGTCGAACGCTCGATCACGGCCACACCGACGACGGCCACGTCACCGACCGGTGGCGGGGACTGGACGACATACCACCACGACAACGCCCGTTCGGGCGTCGCCGTCGGACTCGCCCAGGTCGGCGCGGTCACTCCCGGGTGGACAGCGACCCTCGACGGCGCGGTCTACGGACAGCCACTGGTGGTGGCCGGCGTGGTGTACGCCGCCACCGAGAACGACACCGTCTACGGGCTGGACGGCGCCAGCGGCACGGTGCGCTGGTCGACCCATCTCGGTACGCCGATGCCGCGCAGGGGCCTGCCGTGCGGCAACATCGATCCGCTCGGGATCACCAGCACGATGGCCTACGACCCCGGCAGCGGTCTGCTCTTCGCGTTGGCCGAGTCGACCGGGGCCCACCACACCCTGTACGGCATCGACGCCCGGACCGGCACCGTGGTGGTGACCCGGGGGGCCGAGCCGCCGCGCGGGCAACCGATCGCCCACCAGCAACGATCGGCCCTGACCGTCCTCGACGGGCGGGTCTACGTGGCCTATGGCGGACTGGCCGGCGACTGCGGTCCGTACATCGGGTCGGTGGTGTCCATCCCGATCGTCGGCAATGCTCCGACGACCTCCTACGCCATCCCCACCACCCGCGAGGGCGGCATCTGGGCTCCCGGCGGCGGCACCGTCGCGAATGGACAGTTGCTCTACGCGGCCGGCAACGGCGAGTCGGTACGCGGCGGGTACGACGGCAGCGACTCGATCATCGCCCTGCGGCCCGACCTGGCGCTGGCCGACCGGTTCGCCCCGTCGACGTGGGCCGAGGACAACGCGGCCGACCTGGACCTCGGCTCGATGACGCCGGCCGTCGTCGGTCAGTACGCGTTCATCGCCGGCAAGCGGGGCGTGGGCTACACCGTGCGGCTGGACCATCTGGGCGGGCTGGGCGGCGAGGTCGCGCAGACCCAGGTGTGCGCCGCCTACGGTGGCGCGGCCGTGAGCGCCGACATCGTGTATGTACCCTGCCGGGACGGTACCCGGGCGGTACGCATCGACCAGGACGGACAGATCCATGTGCTCTGGCACGCGGGCGTGCCGGCGGCCGGATCTCCGGTGCTCGGCGGCGGTGTGGTATGGGTGGTCGACTACGACGGCGGTGTCCTCTACCTGCTCGACCCGGGCACCGGCGCGGTGCGCCAGCAGTTGACACTGAGCCAGATGCCGCACTTCGCGTCTCCGACGGTGGTCGCCGGCCACGCCTACCTGGGCACCATGACCGGCGTCACCCAGATCAGTTTCTCCTGACACCGTCGTCACCGATGGAGGAGGCGTCGCATGCGCGTCGCGGTGAACGGGACGAGCCTGTGGTTCGACGTGGATGGGCCGGCACTGGTCCCGGACGGTCCGCGAATGCGTGACCGGCCAACCGTTGTCCTCGTCCATGGCGGGCCGGGCAGCTACGACCACTCCTACTTCAAGCCGCACTTCTCGGCACTGCGGGGCGTGGCCCAGGTCGTCTATCTGGACCTGCACGAGCACGGCCGGTCCGCGCGGCACGATGCGGCGCACTGGAGTTTCCAGGCGTGCGCGGACGACCTCCGTGCGTTCTGTGACGCCCTCGGCATCGCCCGGCCGGTCGTGCTCGGCCACTCCATGGGCGGGTTCGTCGCGATGCTGTACGCGGCGCGACACCCCGATCACCCCGGTTCGCTGGTCCTCCAGTCCACCATGGCCCGGTTCGATCTGCAGCGTCTGGTCGGCGGCTTCCGGGCGGTGGCGGGCGACTCCGTGGCCGAGCTCGCCCGGCGGGACTACGGCGGCCACCCGGTGACCGACGCGCAGTGGGCGCAGGTGTTCGCGGCGTTCGGACCGAACGTGCCGGGCCCGGAGGAGCTGACCCGCGTGGTGGCCAACCCTGATGTCGCGGTGGTGGGTATGCGACTGCTCACCGAGCTCGATCTCATCCACGACCTGGCATCCATCACGTGTCCGACGCTCGTCTGCGTGGGACGGCTCGATGCCGTGACCCCGGTGGCCGCATCCGAGGAGATCATGGACGCCTTACCGCCCAGGGTCGGCCGGCTGGCGGTGATCGACGGCGCCGGCCACTTCCCGTGGCTGGACCGGCCGGACGAGTACTGGTCCCTGATGGACAGCTTCATGACACCGGTGGCGCCGCGACCGCGGGCGTGTCCCGAGGAGCGCTGACACGGCGGTGCCGCCCGCGACCGGTGTTTCCCGTCATGGCACGGTTGGAGGGTTAGCCGGCCGGGTCCGGGGTACCCGCAGCCGGACAGGCGTTGCCCGTACCCGGAGGCAGGTTCATGACCGCCAACCGCGAAAGCGTCCGTATCCACGCGGCCGGTGTGGCGCTGGATGCCGACATCGCCGTGCCTGATCCGGTCCGGGGTGTGGTGATCTTCGCCCACGGCAGCGGAAGCGGACGGCACAGCCCGCGTAACCGGTTCGTCGCCGAGCAACTCAACCGGGCCGGGCTGGCGACGGTCCTGGTGGACCTGCTCACCGAGGAGGAGGAGCAGGTCGATGCGCTCACCGCCGACCTCCGCTTCGATATCGGGCTGCTCGCGGGGCGGTTGGCCACCCTCATCGACTGGACGCGCGCCGACGAGCGCACCAGCGGACTCGCCATCGGAGTGTTCGGCGCCAGCACCGGCGCCGCTGCGGCCCTTGTCGCCGCGGCGATCCGTCCGACCCTGGCGCGCGCGGTCGTCTCGCGCGGCGGCCGCCCGGACCTCGCCGGTGAGTACCTTTCCCTGGTCCGCCAGCCGGTACTGCTCATCGTCGGGGGGGCGGACACCCCGGTCATCGGACTCAACCGCGATGCCATCGCCCGACTCGGTGGCGAGGCCCGGTTGGAGATCGTCCCAGGCGCCACCCACCTGTTCCAGGAGGAGGGCGCTCTGACGCGGGTGGCCCAGTTGGCCCGGGACTGGTTCCTGCACCACCTCACCCCGGTCGCCCCTACGGACCCCCGGTAGGACTGCGTACGCGCGCATATTCAGACCTCGATACGATAATTGAAAACGGGAACTATTTTCGTTTAGGCTCACGGCGAAGACCCCGAACCCGGAGGTAGCGATAGTTGCCCGGTCGGCCGCGGACGGGTCGTCGCCCTCGCTGATCGCGCGGGCCAACGGCATCCCGGTGACCCCGATCACCGAAACGCCGACCCCGGCCGGCGTGTCCTTTCAGGACTGGCAGGTCGCTCAGTTGACCGCGCTGCGACAGGCGCTGGCCCAGGCGGCCGCGTCATGAGCGCCGCCCCGGCTACGACCACTGTGGACACCGCGCTGGTCCGGGTGCTCGACGCGACCGCGGTGGTCGGGGGGCGGACCGTCTGGTCCCATGTGGACGCCTCCGTGGCGCCGGGCGAGTTCGTGGCCATCCTCGGTCCGAACGGAGTCGGCAAGTCCACGTTGCTCAAGGCGATCCTCGGTCTGGTCGACGTGCGGGCCGGCGAGGTCGTGGTGCTCGGCGTCCGGCCGACTCGGGCCAACCGGTCGGTGGGGTACCTGCCCCAGCGGCGAAGCTTCCATCCTTCGCTGCGGGTGCGGGGGCTCGATGTGGTCCGGCTCGGTCTCGACGGCGGACAGTGGGGCCTGCCCTGGCCGGGTGTCCGGTCGCGGGCGGCCCGGGCGCGGATACACGAGGTGGTCGACCTCGTCGGCGCGGGCGCGTACGCGCACCGGCCGATCGGGCAGCTCTCGGGAGGCGAACAGCAGCGACTGCTCATCGCGCAGGCACTGGTCAGCGGTGCGCGGCTGCTCCTGCTCGATGAACCGCTGGACAGCCTCGATCTGTCCAACCAGGCGGCGATCGCGGCCCTGCTCGGCGAGGTCTGCCGCAGCCGCCACGTCGCCGTGGTCATCGTGGCGCACGATGTGAACCCGCTGCTGCCCCATCTCGACCGCGTGATCTACCTGGGTCGGGGTGGGGCGGTGTCGGGCCCACCGTCGGCGGTCATCACCTCGGACACGCTCAGCCGTCTCTACCGCACGCCGATCGAGGTTCTCCGCACGGGCGACGGCCGGCTGGTCGTCGTCGGGCAGCCCGGCCCGCCGGTCCGCCCTCACGGCGACGTGGCGTGATGCCCCGGTTCTCGTGGAACCTGGTCACCGACATCCAGGACATGTGGTCTGTGCCGTTCATGCTCAACGCGCGCCCGCGGCACGCCGACGGCGGCGCTCGGCGTCGCGTTCCTCGTCCTGCTCGGTACGACCACCGCGGAGGTCGGCCAGATCACCGGCGCGCTTGTGGTGTTCGCCCTGCTCGTACTGCCACCGGCGGCCACCCAGTTACTGTCGGCCCGGCCGGTCGTGAGCCTGACCGTCTCGGTCCTCATCGGACTGTCCACTGTGTGGGTGTCGCTGTCCGCGGCGTACTACACGCCGTACCCGGTCGGGTTCTGGCTGGCCACGGTCGGCTTCGCGGCGTACCTCGCGGCCCGGGTCGGTACCGGTGCCACGACGGCTCTGCGCGGCCCACGCCTACCGGACCCGGCACTCGCATGATCGCAGCGGGGTGGTCGTCGCCGTTCGTGCAGCACGCCTTTCTCGCCGGTACCGCGGTAGCGTTGGCGGCCGGCCTGGTCGGATACTTCCTGGTCCTGCGGGCGCAGGTGTTCGCGGCCGACGCGGTAGCCGCAGCGGCGCGGGCAATGGGGCGGCCAGCGTGAGTGTCCTGTTTGGATCCATCTTCGGAATCTCGGCCGGACAGGCCCGGACGACGGTCGAGATCAGCGTGACGGTCGCCGCCGGCGTGCTCCTGCTCGCCCGTCCGCTCCTGTTCGCGAGCCTCGACCCTGACGTCGCCGCGGCCCGCGGGCTGCCGGTCCGCGCGATCGGACTGCTCTTCCTCTGCCTCGTCGGCGTGACGACGGCCCAGGCCACTCAGGTGGTCGGCGCCCTGCTCATCCTCGGCCTGCTCGCCGCGCCGGCCGGGGCGGCCAACCGGCTCACCGCCGTGCCACTGGTCGGTCTGGGTCTGTCGGCGGCGATCGCGGCGGCCAGCCTGTGGGTCGGGCTGGCCGCCGCGCTCGCGTTCCCGGTCCTTCCGCCCAGCTTCGCGGTCGTGGCCGCGGCAACGCTTGCCTACCTGGGCGCCCACGTGGTCGGTATGGCGATCCGGCCGACCGGTGACTACTGCCCGGCGGGCTCGGGCAGGGTGGGGTAGTCGGTCGGGTACAGGCCGGCGACCAGGCCGTACACCGTGTCGCCGGAGCGCGGAAGCTGCGTGAACTCCCGCACGAGGGCCTCGACGCGCTGCCAGAACTCGCCGGCCCGCTCCGGGGGAATACGGACGTGCCGCATCGTCGAGTAGAGCCGGTCCGCCTCGTGGGCCGCCACCGACTCCGCGGCTGCCACCGACAGCCCGTTGACGCACACCGGAGTCGTGGTATCGCCCGGGCGCCGGACAACGCCCACGTAGATGGTGCGGCCGGTCCGCCCGTAATACCGCTCATCGATCGCGCGTACCCGTCGGGTCCGCACGACCCGGAGGATCCCCGCGTCCACCAGGACGTTGACGTGATGCGCGACCGTACTCTTTGGACGGTCGATCGCCGCGGCCAGCTCGGCCACGGTCGCGG
Organism: uncultured Actinomycetota bacterium; assembly: GCA_963803345.1. Lineage (GTDB taxonomy): Bacteria > Actinomycetota > Actinomycetes > Mycobacteriales > Micromonosporaceae > CAWDLX01. Next base: position 438,422 of record CAWDLX010000009.1, on the reverse strand, counting down.
CCCGCTCGAGCACGAGGTCGAGGATCGCGCTGCGCAGGGGATCGGCGATGGCCCGTAGTTGCGCGGGAGTGGAGATCTCGACGGTGTCCGCGAGGTCGTAGTCTGGAACGTTCGAGTTGCTCGACATTTCTCGATCAGTCTAAAGTATTGATTTGTTCACGACAAGAAAGCGTTCGCCGGACCGAGGGGGCCACCATGGCTGAGGTACTACTGTTCCACCATGCTCAGGGTCTGACCACGGGGGTTCTCGACTTCGCCGATGGACTCCGACGAGCCGGACATACCGTGCACGCACCGGACCTGTACGAGGGGCACACCTTCTCCAGTCTGGACGACGGACTGGCCTATGCCCGCAAGGTCGGCTTCGCCCAGCTCATGGAACAGGGAGTTCGCGCCGCGGACGACCTGCCGGCCGAGCTTGTCTATGCCGGCTTCTCGCTGGGGGTGATGCCGGCGCAGAACCTGGCCCAGACACGCCCGGGTGCCCGCGGAGCGTTGATGCTCGAATCCTGCCTACCGATGTCGGAGTTCGGGACCGGATGGCCGCCCGGCGTTCCGGCACAGATCCATGGCATGGACGCCGACCCGATGTTCGTGGACGGGGGCGATCTCGACGCCGCCCGCGAACTGGTGGCGTCGACCGGGCAGGCGGAGCTCTTTCTCTACTCCGGTCACCAGCACCTCTTCGCCGACTCGAGCCTCGCCTCCTACGACGCCGACGCGGCGGCGTTGCTCACCGGGCGGGTACTGGACTTCCTGGCCACCCGCTGACCGGGCAGGGTGTGGCGGCTGGTGCCGGCCGCCCGTAGCAACTGCTGGCCCAGGGCGGCGGTGGCCAGGCGCAGTTCGCGCGAGCCGATGACGTGCAACGGAGCCGGAATGCCGGCCAGCTTCCGGGCGTACCAGTCGGGCTCATTGGTCGTCGCCCGCAGCCGGGTCCGTCCGTCTTCGGTCGGCTCAAGCCCACCCAGGCTCCGCGGTATCCATCGCGCCGTTTCCTCGACGGTGGCATCGACCACGACCTCGACCGGGTACCGCCAGCCCTGATGCATGTGCGCCTCGAGAGTGCGCAGGGCATCGAGGTCCGGCGGCGGCGTGAACGTCTCCGGCAGCGTCTGGATCGTGACGATCCGGTCCACCCGCAACACGCGGCGCGCCTGCCTGGTATGGGACCAGCCCAGCAGGTACCACAGGCTGTGGCGCAGGACGACGGCCCACGGGTCGACGTCCATCGTCCGCTCGGTCCCCTCACCCGAGCCGGTATCCGATGCGCAGCCGGCGGGCCGCCGTGCATGCCTCGAACAGTTGCGTCGTCAGCTCCGGGCTCGGCCACGTCTCTCGCGTCGGGGCCGGCGCGGACACCTCGCGCAGCGCCCGGATCGGCTCCGACAACCGGTCCGGCAGGACTCTGAGGATCTTGGCCAGCGCACTGCCGACCAGCTCGGTCGGGTGGGCCGCGTACTTGTGGCCTTCCAGGACGGCCATCACCAGTCCCATGGCTTCGGCGGCGCTGAACATCAGCGGCGCGAGCCGAAGTCCACGCCCCACCCGGTAGCCCCCGTACGGCCCACTGACCGACTCGATGGGCAGCTCCGCCTCCCGGAGGATCGCCACATACCGCCGTGCCGCCCGTTCTGTCACGCCGAGTCGCTCTCCGAGCGCGGTGGCCGTGATGCCCGGGTTGTTCTGGATCAGCTCGAGGGCGAGCAGTGCCCGTGCCGTCGGGCTCGTGTCGTAAGCCATGTCGCCCCCATACCCGGATGTCGATCGTCCGGAAGAGACGTTAGCGTGCCCCGACATGAACAACGACGACGACGTGATCCCGCGCGAGCCGACGCCCAGCCTGGACGTCATCATGATTCCTGGCATGTGGCTTGACGGCGCCTCCTGGGACGCGGTCACACCGGTGCTCGACAGCGCGGGTCACCGTACCCATCCGTTGACCTTGCCCGGGCTCGGATCCAGGCACGCCGACCGCTCGGCGATCACCCTGCGCGATCACGTCGACGCCGTGATCGCGGTGATCGACTCCATCGAACAGTCGCTGGGCCCGGTCGTGCTCGTCGGTCACTCACGCGGCGGCGCCATCGTCCACGCCGCCGCCGACGCGCGGCCCGACCGGGTCGCCCGCGTGATCTACGTCGACTGCTGGCCGACCGGACCCGGTGGCGGCGGCGCCGACGGATACCCGGCGGTCAACGGTGAGATCCCACTGCCGGAGTGGTCGCTCTTCGACGACGAGGACCTCGTCGATCTCAACGACGACCTGCGCGCGGCGTTCCGGGCGCGGGCGGTGCCCACGCCGGAGCATGTCGCGAAGGACATCCAGGAGCTCTTCGACGACCGTCGCTACGACATACCCGCGACCGTCATCGCCTGTGAGTTCACCAGCGCGATGCTGCGGGAATGGATGGCCGGCGGGGAGCCGCAGTTGCAGGAGTTGGCGAAGTTGCGCGATGTCGAGTACATCGATCTGCCCACCGGCCACTGGCCCCAGTTCACCCGGCCCACCGAACTCGGCCGGGCCATCCTGGCCGCCATCGGTCCCTCGACCTGATCGACCCCGCCTCTGAATAGAGCACCGACGCGACCACCATCCGGCGCTGACGCTCACGGGGCCGCTCTCGAGGCGAGATCCCGACCCGACGGCGGCCGCTCGCGATGCGCTCATTCGTCCGACGCTCGCCCGCTGGCCGGACGCTGCTCCGCGAGATCGCTGATTCGGCGCCCCGGCCGCCCTCCACCGGCGTCCCTGATGCCGGCACAGCGATCTCGGTGTGGCGGGGCATGGTCCACTCTGGACGGTGCGGGGGGCGGGGGAAACCTCGTTGTCACAGGCGCGCGGAGGACCTACTGTGGTAGTCATGATGTTGTGGTCGTGGCGCGACTAGCGGAACCAGGCTGGCGCGGCCGCCCACCCGGCACCGGGTCAGGGCGGCTTTCCGTCAGTCACCTAACCACCATCCCCTGTGGGCGTAGCTCAATCGGGAGAGCAGCGGTCTCCAAAGCCGCGTGTTGTGGGTTCAAGTCCTACCGCCCATGCGCTCCTCCGGAGGTTGGCAGCGCATCGCGAAAACTCCACAGTGGACTGATGATGATGAGGGCTGAGATAACCCGGCAGCCTGACGGACTCTGAATCCGTTCGTGGAGGTTCGAATCCTCCGCCCTCAGCGTGGGAAGGGTGGCATGAGTGGTCCATAGCGCTGCCCCGCTAAGGCAGAGGCCCGGTGCCCGGGTCCGCGGGTTCGAATCCCGCCCCTTCCGCGGCACGGTCCGGGTGCGAAGGGCCCCCGTAGCTCAATGGATGGAGTGCCTGGCTACGGACCAGGAGGATGCGAGTTCGAGTCTCGCCGGGGGTACGGAGGGTGGCGCTCACGAATCCCGCCCGCACCATGCCCGGGTAGTTCAGCGCAAGAGCGCCGATGGTCATGGTGGACCGCGGGGCGACGACGATGTGGGAGCGGTGGAACGGCGTCGACGCGCACGGCGTGCCGCACGAGTCGCTGAACCACTATGCCAAGGGCGCGGTCGTGTCGTTCCTGCACCGGTACGTGGCCGGACTCGATCTGAGCGACGACGCACCGGGGTACCGGCGGTTCCGGGTGCGGCCCCGGCCCGGCGGCGGCATCGGGTGGGCCCGGGCGGAACACGAGTCGCCCTACGGTCGGATCGCGGTGCACTGGTCGATCGAGGGCGGGCGGTTCCAGCTCTCCGTCACCGCACCCGCTGGTACCGACGCCGAGGTGCTGCTGCCTGACGGCACCGCGCACCGGCTCGGGCCGGGCGGGCATACGCTGACCGCGCGTCAGCCGGGTTCGGTGGGCGGCTGAGTGCGGTCACCGATCGTCTTCTGCATCCAGGCGACGTTGTGCCACCCGCCATGCTTCCAACCGACCTGCCGGTACGTACCGACCGGTTCGAAGCCCAGCGCGCGGTGGAGGCCCATGCTGGCCTCGTTGGGCAGGGCCATCCCGGCCAGCACCTGACGGTATCCGCGCTCGGCCAGCCGCGCGAGCAGCGTCTCGTAGAGCGCCCGGCCGGCGCCCATGTGCCGGCGGCCGGGTTCGAGGTAGATGCTGGTCTCGCAGGACCAGCGGTAGGCGGCCCGTTCCTTGAACCGCTGACCGTACGCGTACCCGACCACCCGGCCGTCCTCGCACAGCACGAGCCACGCGTGCCGCTCGACGCTGGCGGCTATCCGCCGCCCCATCTCCGCCGGCGTGGGCGCCTCGTCCTCGAAGGAGATGCACGTGTCCCGGACGTACGGGGCGTAGATGGCCGCGCATGCCTGGGCGTCAGCCTCGGTCGCGTCCCGGATGATCAAGCGGTCAGGGAGCATGCCGACTGCCTACCTCCGTACCCGGACTTCCGCGCCACGATACCGGACCAGAGGCGCCGCCCGGCTGGAGCCGGACACGTCGGGCCGGCCAGCTCGGTCAGGCTACCGTCCACAGTAGATGGACCGGTGGCCGGCCGGCTCAGCCAGGCTACCGTCCACAGTAGATGGCCGGCGGCCGGCCGGCCGGTTCAGGCGCCCGTCTGATCGTCCACGCCGGCGTCGCCGGCGTTGCGCTTGACCGACTCGATGCCGTTGGTGGCGCCGGCCTTCGACTCGTACGCCTCGCTCACCGCGATGATCTCGCCGTTGCCGGCCTTCAGGCGAAACCGGTACTTACCCGCCTTGTCCGTATAGAGCTCGAACTTCCCAGCCACAGCGTCTCCTCTCGAGTGGACACTTCCATCGGCCACGGTAGCCGGCCCGAGGTTAGGAAGGGCACCTTCCTATACACGAAGCGGTAACAAGGTGCCCTTCCTTCCGGCGCGACCCGCCAAGGGGTGCAATCGTCAGGCTAGCGTCCAACTCTGGTTGGCGCCGTGCCGGCGCAGGTCCAGATCTGCAGCCGGGTACCGTCGGCCGAGCTTGGCCCGGTGGCGTCGAGGCACTTGCCCGAGCCGGTGTTCACCAGGCTGCCGTTGGATCCCTGGGTCCACGCCTGGGCGTTGGTGCCGTTGCAGTCCCAGAGCTGCACCTTCGTACCGTTGGCGGTACCGGCCGACGTGACGTCCATGCACTTGCCCAGCGCCTGGAACGTGTTGCCGGTGTGCGTCCACTGCTGGGCGGCGGTGCCGTTACAGGTCCACAGCTGGATCGCCGTACCGTTGGCGGAGTTGGCCGCCGGCCACGTCGACGCACTTGCCGCCGTACCCGTGGATCGGCGTGCCACCGCCGGCCGCCGCCGCCGCCGCGCCGCCGGTGATGGCCTTGAAGATGTTGGTGAACTGGTAGGTGCTCTGCGGCGTGCCGCTGCTAGCCCTGAGTTGTCCCGGCCCAGCGCCCAGAAGGACAGCTCCTGGATGCCGTTGGCGGCGGCGAAGCTCTCCAGCGTGGTCGCGTTGCCGGTGGTGAACACCTCGGCGCTGGTGTCGTTGACACCGATCATCGGGGTGTTGCCCTCCATCGCCCACAGCTGGGCGGAGGTCTTGGTGGTCCAGATCTGGCCGAGCTGGCTGTGCAGCGCGTTGGCCGCCTGGATCGCGGCCGCGCCCATGTCCATGGCCGGGCCGTAGTCCATCGTCATGATGTTGACGACGTTGACGTTGAGGTTGTGGCTCTTCGCGTTGTTGAGCAGGCTGATCGAGTTGGACTCCAGGCCCGGTCGGGATTGACCGGCAGGGTGTAGTCCACCGCCAGCGTGCGGCCGGCCGCCGCGTACTGCGCCTGCAGGTTGGCCAGCGCCTGGTTGCGGCGGTCGTTGGCGGCGGTGTTGTCGAGCGGCGCGCCCTCGATGTCGAGGTCGACGCGGGTCAGGTTGAACTGGTCGATGACCCGCTTGTACTGCGCCTGCAGGGTGGACACCGCGTGCAGGAGACGCCGAGCTCGGTACCGGACGCGCCGCCGAACGAGGCGATGACGTCGCCGCCGGCCGCGCGCAGGCTGTTGATGGCGCTGTTCCAGCCGGCGTCGGTGATCGCGGTGTCGCCGTTGATCGATGGCGTTGCAGGTGCCCTGGCTGATGATGAACGCCAGGGTGTAGTACTTGTTGCCGGTCGCGTTGAAGGCGGCCATCAGCGTCGAGGGAGAGTTCCACATCTCGGCGTAGGGAGCGGAGTAGTGGGCCGGGAAGCCGGGGCCGGGGTTGGCCGCGGCCGCCGCAGTGGTCGCCACCGCGACCACCGCGGAGCCGGCCAGGGTGAGCACGGCTGTGCCGAGCAGGAGACTCCGGGGGCGTAACCGGGTCATGCGTGTCCTCCTCAACGGGACGGATGCGGGGAACGGCCGGGCGGCCCAATACGTTAGTAAAGTTTCCTAACATATTGATCCCGATGTAACCCCTCGCATCGAGTCACGTCAAGGCTTCACTGGGGGCCGCCCGCCGTCGCGCCGTCCCCGGCCGTACCGCTGGCGCGCCGTCTCGCCGGCCGGCCGTACCACGCGCCCCCCGGGCTGGCCCGCGTCGCGCCATCCGGCCGTCCGCTGGCCCGTCGTGTTAACAAGGTGCCCTTCCTATACGCCAGGCGGTAACAAGGTGCCCTTCCTTCCGGGGCCGAGCGCGCGGGAAGACGGCCGCCGGGTCAGTGCCGGGCGCCCTGGCGGGTCAGGGACAGTCAGGTACTTCTCGCGGTGCCGCGGGTCGGCCGTCGTCCGTGGCCGGGTCGGCGGCTCGCCGTGCGACCGGCCGGTAACCGTCGAATGTGGACTCGAGTACGCCCTCGCCGGCGGTCAGCCCGGGCAGCCGCCGCTGCAGGTCCTGTACCCGCGCCGCCGGTACGACGGTCTCGATGGTGGTCAGGTCGCCGCGTACCGACTGGTGCCGTACCGCCGCGCCGAGCCGGCCCAGCGCGGTCGAGCACGGCGCTGATCGCCCACACCGGCGTCTTCGAGGCTGACCCGCAGCGTCGGCTCGCAGACCACGGTGCCGGCCCGGTCGAGCGCCCGCATGAGCACCATCGGCGTGAGGTTGCGGAAGTCGGCCGGCGTGCTGAGCGGCCCGCGGCGTGACGGCGGACCGTCGGCCAGGCTGTACCCGCAGTCGGTCATCGTGACGACGCAGTCGGTGACCTGCCAGCCGAACCGGCCCTCGCGCAGCGTCCGGCGCACGTACTGGCCCATGTAGTCGGTGAACGTGTCGGCGTTCTTGTAGACGTACATCGGCATCGCCTGCGGCTCGACCCGCATCCGGAACGTCGACTCCCGAGTCGGCGGGCCCGGCTCGACCCGCAGACCGATGGTGGCCTGGAACGGGTTCGACGTCGGTGTTGAGGATCTCGACGGCCTCGCCGCGTGCGCACCGGACGCTCGACGCAGATGGTCGTCGTCTCGCGGAACGTGACGTCGATGCCGAACTCGGTCGCCAGGGTGGCCTGGATGACCTCCTTCTGCACCTCGCCGTAGAGCGAGACGGAGACCTCGCGACCGGTGTCGTCCGCCCGGACGTTGATCAGCGGATCCTGCTCGGCCAGCCGGGCCAGCGCGGCGCGCAGCGCGGCGTCATCGCCCGGGCGGACCGGTACCGACGACGGTCTCCATCGTCGGCGGCGCGAACCGGTGCTGCGGGCCGGTCGCGGGTCGGCTCGCCGATCGTGTCGCCGATGCGGACCTGCCCAGGCCCCAGAGCCTGCCGATCTCGCCGGCCGCGACCGCCGGCGCGCCGGACCCAGGTGCCCTCGTCCGACACGCTGATGGCGGTCGCCTTCGCCTCGGCCATGGCCGCCGGCGTCGGTCTCGACGGGCAGCCGTTGCCGGACGTGCACGGTGCCGGCGAACATCCGCACGTAGGCGATCTTCTCGCCGGCCGGACCCCGATCGATCTTGAAGACGCGGCCCGAGACGGCGGCTCGCGCGTCGCCGACCGCCGGCGGGCAGCAGGTCGACCAGGCCGGCCGCGCAACGCGTCCACGCCCTCGCCGGTGATCGCCGACCCGAAGAAGACCGGGTGGACCAGCGACTCGCCGGGTCTGGGCGGCCAGCGTCGCGGCGCAGGCGCCGGTCCGTGACGGCGGCTCGTTCTCGACGTACGCGGCCAGCAGCGCGTCGTCCCGGTCGGCCAGCACCTCGGTCAGCGCCGCGCGGAAGGCCGGATCGTCGCGGTCGGTAGCGGCGTGAACCGCGCGGCCCGGGTGCCGGCTCCGTCGACGGTACCCATCGGGAGTGATCCCGCGCCGTGAGCCGCGCCGGCGATCGCCGCCAGCACCCGCCCGGCGTCGGCCCCGCGACGGTCGATCTTGTTCACGAACAGCAGCGTCGGCACCCGCAGCCGGCGCAGGGCGCGCATCAGGACGCGGGTCTGCGGCTGGACGCCCTCGACGGCCGAGATCACCAGGACGGCGCCGTCGAGCAGGCTCAACACGCGCTCGACCTCGGCGATGAAGTCCGGGTGGCCCGGGGTGTCGATCAGGTTGACCGTCACGCCGGCGATCTCGAACGACACGACGGCGGACTTGATGGTGATCCCGCGCTGGCGCTCCAGCGCCAGCGTGTCGGTCCGCGTCGTGCCGGCGTCGACGCTGCCGACGGTGTCGATGACCCCGGCCGCGTACAGCAGCCGTTCGGTCAGTGTCGTCTTACCGGCGTCGACATGCGCCAGGATCCCCAGGTTCAGCGTTCTTCGCGGCAACCGCCACACCCCTCGAAGAGATCCAGAATTCCCTGTTCGATGGAGGTGAAGGTTGCTCGCATGTCGTCTCCCGTCGCTCGTGGCCGTACCGTCGGCCCGAGTCAACCACGACCCGCGGCGCGGCACGACCGAGTTATGGCGATGGGCGACGGGCGACGGGCCGCCAGGGCTGGAGCTAGAGCTAGAGGCGGCGCAGCACCGCCGGGTTGATCTCGGCCGGGGTGCGGCGGACCGGGTGGGCCTGTTCGAAGGCGTACCCGAGGGCGAGCAGGCGGGCGTCGGTCCATGGCCGGGAGACGAGCATGACGCCGACCGGCCGCCGGTTGTCGGCCGTGTAACCGGCCGGTATCACGATGCTGGGCCACCCGGCCCGGGCGGCCCAGCCGCATCCCTCGGCGCCGGGGAAGATCAGGCACTCGAGGTCGTCGCCGAGCGCCGCCAGCAGGCCGCCGGACGTGATCCGCAGGTCGCGTTCCCGGGCCCGCCGGTAGGCGTCGCGCTCGCGTTCGTGGTCAACGGCCACGGCGATATCGACGTGGTCCTGACCGAACTTGAGGGCGAGCTCGGCGTGTTCGCGGTTCCATGCCTGGAGCTGGGCCAGCGACCGCAGCGCAGCGCCATCTCCCACTGTGGACAGATACCGGTCGACGCCGGGCGCGAACTCGTAGTGCAGCACGGTCAGCTCGTCGTCGTGGCCGAGCGTGGGCAGGGTGACATCGACGAGGTCGGCCCCGGCCTCGACGAAGCGCGGCGAGCGCCTGTTCGTGGCAGGCGCGGCGGTTCGGATCCGGCGGCGGGTGGTCCTGGGGCTCGACGCGGACCACGCCCAGTCGCACGCCGGCCAGTGCCGCCGGGTCAAGGACGAGAGAGCGCAGGTCGCTCGCGGCCGTGCCGGAGTCGGCCGTCGCCGGATCGGCCGGGTCCGGGCCGGCGAGTACGGCGAGCAGGGCGGCCGCATCGGCAACGGTCCGGGTGATCGGGCCGGCGGTGTCCTGACTGGCCGCGATCGGCAGGATCCCGGCCCGGCTGACCAGACCAAGGGTCGGTTTCATTCCGACCAGGCTCTGGTGGTCGGCCGGGCTGGTGATCGAGCCGTCGGTCTCACTGCCGACCGTGAGCGGGGCCAGACCCAGCGCGGCCGCCGTCGCCGAGCCGCTGCTCGACCCGCTCGGGGTGATGGAGGTGTCGTACGGGTTGAGTACCTGCCCGCCCAGCGAGGAGTAACCCGAGGGCATGTCATTGGTCAGGAAGTTGGCCAGCTCGGACAGGTTGGTCTTGCCGAGGATGACCGCGCCGGCCGTCACGCAGCCGGCTGATGACGGGCGCGTCCGCGGCCGGGCGTGAATGTTCCAGGGCCAGCGCACCGCCGGTCGTCGGGAGCCCGGCGACGTTGATGTTGTCCTTGATCAGGACCGGTATCCCCTCGATCGGGCTGCGCTGACCGCCCGCCCGCCGCGCCCGGTCGCTCGCGTCAGCCTGGTCGAGGGCGGTGGGGTCGACACACCGGACCGGACCGAACACCAGGTTGTACCGCTCGATCCGGGCCAGATGGGCTTCGGTGAGGGCCCGGCTCGACAGCGCACCCTCGTCGAGAGCCTGGCGAAGCCCGGCCACCGTCGCGCGATCAAGGTCAGGCGTGCTCACGTCGGGCACCATAGTGTTCGGATCCCGACGTGAACCCGCCAGCCGGGCGTGCTCAGCTGACCCCGCTCGGGTCGGCCGGCTGCTCGGATGCGACCACCCGGTCCTGCTGCGGTATGACGGCCGCGGCCGCGCCACCGTGACCGATCGTCTGGTACGTGTCGGGTCGGGTGGCCCGGATGACCAGCGCCCAGAAGATGCCGATCACGCCGACAACGGGGAATACGACCGGAATGATCCAACGCAGCGGGTCGTCGGACGTGACGCCGAGCAGGACATCGAAGCCCTTGACCGCGTAGTACAGCACGTAGCACAGCGCGGCCAGAGCGATCAGTGGCGCCACGATCCGCCGGAACGCGTTCTCACCCTGTGGCGACCGGGCGAAGTACACGATGATGGCGATCGACGTGAGCGTCATCAGAGTCAGGATGCCGAACCCGCCGGCCGTGCCGAACCAGAAGAACAGCCGGACCACGGGATCCCAGCCGGTGACGGCGTAGAGCACGATCACGGCGAGCCCGACGATGCTCTGGACGATGGATCCGGCGATCGGCGCACCGCTGCCGCGGCTCGTGGAGCCCAGCAGGACCGGGAACACCCGCTCGCGGCCGAGCGCGAACGTGTACCGCGCCACCGTGTTGTGGAACGAGATCATCGCCGCGATCACCGACGTTGCGAAGAGAATCGTTCCAATTTGGACGAAGATCTCGGGGAGGCGGCTGGCGGCGAGTCCGAAGATGAGAGCGGGGCCCTGCTCGCCCGAGTCCTTGATGATGTTGTCCGGCCCGGTCGCGACCGACATGGCCCAGGACGACAGCGCGTACAGCGCGCCGATGATGATGACGGCCAGGTAGGTGGCCATCGCGATGGTACGGCGCGGGTTCCGGCTCTCCTCGGAGAAGACGACCGCCGACTCGAAGCCGACGAACCCGAGGAACGTGAAGACGAGCACGGCCCCGAATCCGGCCACGAAGAGGTTGTTCGGCAGGAGCGTGTCGAAGGTGAGGCTGCCGTGCAGGTCGGCCCCGGGCTTGGCCAGGTAGGCCACATCGAACACGATCGTTATGATGATCTCGGCGCACAGCAGGACGGCGAGAACGGTGCCGTTGATGTCGACGCGCAGCACTCCCAGGATGGCCACCAGCGCCCACGCGATCAGCGCGATGACCCACCATTTCGGCGGGTTCGCGACGTTGAACGGCTTGCCGGCGAGAGCGTTGCTGACGGCCGTGCCGATGATGCCGTACAGGCCGATCTGCAGCGCGTTGTAGGCGACCAGCGCCATCCACGCCCCACCCACGCCAAGGGGGCGGCTCAGCCCCTTCGTGATGAACGTGTAGAACGCGCCGGCGTTGTTGATGTGCCGTGACATCGCCACATATCCGACGCTGAACACGATAAGCATGACCGCGATCGCGATGAACGCGAACGGTACGCCCAGGATGCCGGAGACCGCGTATCCGGTGGTGACCACCCCGGCGATGACCGTCAAGGGGGCGGCGGCCGACATCACGAAGAAGACAACCGACGGGACGCCGAGTCGGTCCTTGGCGAGGGAACCCTGAGGAGAGGACATGGGGAACTCCGCGGGACGTAGGGGTGATCCGCCCGGCACCCTATCGTCGCAGGATGTGGGACACAAGCACGGGTGCAAGTCTTAGGATGTCGTGTGCCCGCCGATCTGTCCCACCTGCGCACCACGTTCCGCGGTGACATCATCACGCCGTACGATCCGTCCTACGAGAGCGCGCGGATCCTGTTCAACAGCCGGATACGGACCCGACCGGCCGCGCTGTGCCGGGCCGCCGACACCGCGGACGTTGTCGCGGCCGTCCGGTTCGCGCGGGAGGTGGGGCTGCCCGTGTCGATCCGCGGCGGCGGTCATCACGCCTGCGGCTTCTCGCTGGTCGACGGCGGCCTGGTGATCGACGTGCGGCCGATGAAGAGCACCGTGTTCGACGCCCACAGCGCGACCGTGACCGCCGGTGCCGGCTGCGGCTGGCGCGACATCGACCAGGTGACCTACGTCGATTACTCCACCGTGGACAATGACGGCGTCGCGTTCGGCTACGCCGTCCCCGGCGGAGAATGCCCGACCGTCGGTAACGCGGGGTACAGCCTCGGCGGCGGCTACGGGCTGCTGAGCAGGCGCTACGGGCTGGCCTGCGACCATATCCTGGCCGCGGAGCTCGTCGACGCCGACGCACAGGTACTCCGGGTGAGCCAGGACGAACATCCCGATCTGCTGTGGGCGCTCAGAGGCGCCGGCGGGGCCGGACTCGGGGTCGTGACCAGCCTGACATACCGGCTCGACCCGGTGCCGAAGACGATCGTCGGCGGCGTCATGGCCTGGTCGATCGACGAGGCGGAAGCGGCGTTGCGTGGCTACCGCGACCTCTATCTGGGTCGGGCTGAGGACCGCTTGTCGCTCTTCCTGGCCCTGGTCACCGACCCGTACCCGCACGGCGAGCCGGTCCTGATGGCATACGGCATGTATGTCGGTTCACCGGACAGTGCCGAGGCCGAGCTGGCGGGGCTGCGCTCGATCGGGCGCCCGGTGTTCGACACGTTCGGGCCCACGTCGTACGTCGATCTGCAACGGTGCCTGGGTGCGGAGATCATGTACGGTCTGCAGCTGACCTGGCGGGGCGGCTACTTCCGCGACGGTGGCTTCGACGACGACGCGTTCGCGGTCATCGTCGAGGCGTTCCGGCGGGCGCCGTCGGGGTACTCGATGGCCCGCTTCGACCTGCTCGGCGGCGGAGCGGTGGGCGCCGTCCCGGCCGATGCGACGGCCTTCGTCCACCGGTCCCGGCTGTTCAACATCTCCATCATCGCCCAGTGGGTGCGCAACTCCGAGGACGGGGCCAACCTGCGCTGGACCGAGGAGTTCGTCGCCGCGATCCAGCCGTACCTGAGCGGGGAGGTGTACCAGAACTACGCCGACGAGACGCTGGCGGACTGGCCCACGGCCTACTACGGCGCCAACTACCCGCGCCTACAGGCCGTCAAGGGCCGCTACGACCCGACCGACTTCTTCCGCCACGGCCAGAGCATCCAGCGCTGACCGCGCGGCAACGCGCACCGGCCAGGCTGTGCCCTGCTCCGGACTGCAACCTGGCGCCCAACCTGGCCGTTCTCCTTATGACCGGCCGCACCGGCCGACGTGTGGGAGGTAGGCGTGATGATCGCACCGTCGGGTCGGCCGGTACTGCTCGTCGGGGTCATCGCGATGATGCTGCTGGTCACCGCGTGCCACCGGCCGCCCACGCCGACCGCGGCCCCCCCGGGCCCGACCGGGACCACGTCGCCGCCCCCCGCCACCACCAGCGCCGGACCGGTTCAGCCCACCGTCACCGGTCCGGCCTGTACGACGGCCGGAGCGCTGGCCGGCTGGACGGTCACCCGGCTGGCCGAGCAGACCGTGGTCATACCGGTCAGCGAGACCAACGTGGCCGCGATCACGGGCGAGATCGCCGACGGCGCCGGCGGAGTGATCCTGTTCGGCTCGTCGGCCCCGGCCGACCTGGGTTCCTCATTGCGGCAGCTGGCCGCCCGCGCACCCGGGGGGATCGCCCCCCTGGTGATGACCGACGAGGAGGGCGGGGATGTCCAGCGGATGGCCAACCTGGTCGGCGTCCTGCCCTCGGCCCGCCAGATGGCGGCGACGATGACGGCCGATCAGATCCAGCAGCTCGCGCTGCGCACGGGTCAGCGGATGAAGGCGAACGGGGTCACGATGGACCTGGCGCCGGTGCTCGATCTGGATGACCGTGCGGGTCCGAGCGACGCCAACCCCGACGGCACGCGCTCGTTCAGCCGTACCGCGGCCGTTGCCCGGGCCGATGGGATCGCCTTCGCCCGCGGGTTGGAGTCGGCCGGTGTGGTACCGGTGGTCAAGCACTTCCCTGGCCTGGGGTACGCGACCGGCAACACCGACGTCCGGAAGGCGTCGACCCTGCCGTGGAGTACCCTGCGGCAGGACGGCCTGCTCCCGTTCGCCGCGGCTGTCCGGGCCGGGGTGCCCGCGGTGATGATCGCCAATGCGCTGGTGCCGGGGCTGACCACCCGACCAGCGAGCGTGTCGCCCGAGGTCATCAGGACGGTACTGCGCGAGCAGCTCGGCTTCTCCGGACTGGTGCTGACCGACTCGTTGTCGGGCACGGCGATTCAGGCGGCCGGGTACACAGTGCCATCGGCCACCGTCGCCGCGCTCGCCGCCGGGGCTGACATGATCCTGTTCACCTCCACGACCGTCGCCACCCTGACCAGGCAGATCGTGCAGGCGGTGGTCTCGGCGGTCAGCTCGGGAACGCTGACCCGCAGCCGCCTGACCGAGGCCGTCACGCACATCCTCACCACCAAGCAGGTCGACCTCTGCCGGCCCTGACCGGCCGCTGTCCACAGTGGACCACCGCCCGCGGCCGGGCCCGGTGGGTACCCGCACCGGATGCGTCCTGCCTCACGACGTCGAGCAGCGCACGATGAGCTCGGTCGGGAGGATCAGCTCGGACTCGATGTCCTCGCCCTCGGCCAGGCGGACCATCTGCCGGGCCAGCCGCCGGCCCAGCTCGCCGATGGGCTGACGTACGGTCGTCAACGGAGGTTCGGCCCGGCGTGCCGTCTCCACATCGTCGAACCCGACCAGCGCCACGTCGTCGGGCACCCGGCGCCCAGCCTCGCGCAGGACGCGCAGGGCGCCCTCGGCCATCAGGTCGGAGGCGACGACGACCGCGTCGACGGCCGGGTCGCCGGCGAGCAACGCGCGCATCGCGCGGGCGCCGGACTCGCGGGTGAAGTCCCCGACGGCCACCATCGCCGGCCGGTCCGTGTCGGCGCACGCCGCCTGGTAGCCGGCCAGCCGGTCCAGCCCCGCCACCATGTCCTGGGGCCCGGCGATGGTGGCGATGCGGGTACGTCCCCGCGCCACCAGGTACCGCACCGCGGCCTGGACGCCGGCGGCGTGGTCGATGTCAATGAAGGGGATGCTGCTGTGGTGCAACGGGCGACCGCTGGCCACGACCGGGGGGCCGGCCCGGCACAACCCCGGCAGCAGGGGCTCGGTGCCGTGCATCGACGCGATCATCACGCCGTCGACGTGGCCGTCGCGCACATACCGTTCGATGCGGTCGTGACAATGCGGCATGGAGGCCAGCGTGAGCATCAGATGACGGCCCGCCGCGCGCAGCTCCTCCCGGACGCCGCCGACGAACTCGGGGAAGAACAGGTCGTCGGAGAACACCCGGCTGGCCGGCTCGGTCAGTACCAGAGCGTAGGCGCCCGTGCACGTGGTCATCCGCGCATCGCCTCCGGTCAGTGGGACAGTGAGAGCGCTCTCACGGGATTCTGGCCACCTACCCGGACGGTGTCAATATCAAGAACTCGGGCCGGGTCAGCTCTTGACCGAGCCGGCCATCAGACCGCCGATGAACCACCGGCCGAGCAGGATGTAGACGACCAGGGTCGGCAGTGACGTGATCAGCGCACCGGCCATCGACGCGGCGTAGTCGGGACTCTGGGCACCGGCCAGCGCGTTGAGCGCGATGGTGATCGGGCCGTTGCTCGTGTTCGACAGGAAGATGGCGAACAGGTAGTCGTTCCACGCCGAGGTGAACTGCCAGATGATCGCTACCACGAATCCGGGGGCGGAGACGGGCAGGATCACCGACCGGAACATCCGGACCACGCCGGCGCCGTCCACATTGGCCGCTTCGACGATCTCGTTCGGCACCGTGGTCGCGTAGTAGTTGCGGAAGATCAGGGTGCAGATCGGAATGCCGTATATGATGTGGACCAGGATCAGCCGGGGGATACCTCGCTGGATGTCGGTCTCGTTGAGGATCTCCCCGAGCGGGATCATGATCGCCTGGTACGGGATGAACATGCCGAACAGGATGAGCGTGAACACCACGTCGGCGCCCGGGAAACGTCACCCGGGACAGCACGAAGCCGTTGAGCGCGCCCAGGAACGACGAGATGATGGCGACCGGGATGGCCAGCTCGAAGGTGCGCAGGAACGATGCGGACAGCCGGTCCCAGGCCTTGGCCCACGACGCGAACGTCCAGTGCGCGGGCAGGTTCCACTGGCCGTTGACACCGATGTCGCTGCCGCTCTTGAAGCTGGTCACGATCAGGACGTAGAGCGGCATCAGCATGATGACGACGAAGAAGATGAGCGCCGCGTACCGCACGGTGCGCCAGACCACGGCCGAACGGTCACCCGGCGGGCGCAGCGGCGGCGGTGCCTGGATGACTCCCTCACCGGGCAGCGGCGGCGTGATGACTCCAGTGCTCATGACCGCTTCTCCGCCCGGTTGACGTAGATCAGGTAAGGCACGATGACCAGCGCCACCACCAGCAGCAGGAACACCGCGATGGCGGCCGCCTTGGCCTGGTCGTTGGTCAGCAGCATCTGCCAGACGTAGACCGACGGCACCTCGGTCAGGTACTGCGGGCCGGACACCGACATGATGAGGTCGAACATCTTCATCGACATATGGCCGGTGATGATGAGCGCGGACAGGGCGACCGGGGTCAGCTGCGGGAACAGCACCCGCCGGTAGAGCTGGTAGGTCGACGCGCCGTCCATCACGGCCGCCTCGCGCAGCTCGTGCGGTATGCCCCGGAACCCGGCCAGGAACAGCGCCATGATGTAGCCCGACAGCTGCCAGATCGCTGGCAGCGCCATCGCCGCCATGCCCCAGTTCGGGTCGGTCCACCACCGGTTCTCGAGGAAGCCCAGGTGCAGCCCGCCGAAGATGGCGTTGAGCCCGCCCGCGTTGTCACCGGTACCGGAGTTCATCAGCCAGCGCCACACCACGCCGGAGGCGACGAACGACACCGCCATCGGGAACAGGTAGATGGTGCGGAAGACGCCTTCGGCGCGGGCACCGCGCTCCAGCAGGAACGCCCACAGCACACCCATCACGATGCGTGCCGACGATGAACACCAGCGTGAAGATGCCCAGGTTCTTGCAGCGAGTGGACGAACCGGTCGCTGATGTCGTTGGTGAACAGGTTGGTGTAGTTGTCCAGCCCGACGTAGCCCTTGGACGGCAGTGCGTTGTGCTTGTTCTGCAGGGACAGGTCGATCGTCCAGGCGATGAGTCCGTAGACGAACACCGCCAGGACGATCAGCGAGGGGACAGCAGAAGCAGCCCGGGCCCCCACCGCCGTAACCGATGACGCATGGCGCTCCCTCCTGCGACGGACGCGCCGCGGACCGGGGATGACGCCGGCCCGCCGCGAACCGTTACCGCTCTTGAGATCTGACTTACTTCTTGGTGAACTGCGCGGCCGCGCTGGCGATCAGCGCCGCCTGCAGTGCGGCCGCGTTGTCCGTCGCTGGAGAACTTGCCCATGGCCGTGTTCATCGCGCCCTGCATGCCCTGCGAGCAGGCCGAGCCGTGGGCGCAGGACGGCACCTGCTTGAGCGTCTTCCAGTCGGCGATGGCCGCCTGCTGGTAGGCCGGGAAGTCCGACGCCGACGCGTCGGTGCGGGCCGGGATGGAGCCCTTCTTGGTGTTGAAGGCCTTCTGGCCCGCGGCGCTGCCGACGGTCTTCAGCCAGCACTTGGTGCCCTCGGGGTTCCTGGCGCCCTTCGGCAGCACGAACGAGTCGGCCAGCCACTGGTAGGTGCCGGTGTTGCCCGGGAAGACCGAGTAGCTGTAGTCCTTGAAGCCCTTGGCGTCGAGGTCGGCCGCCTCCCAGTCACCCATGAGCTGGTAGCCGGCCTTGCCGTCCATGACGAGCTTCTCGGCGTCGGTCCAGTCGAACGTGTCGCGGGTGTCCTTGTTGGTGTAGCTCAGCAGCTTCTGGAAGTCCGCCGATCGCCTTGGTGACATCCGCGCCCGACCAGTCGGTGGCAGCCGTTCCACAGCCCGGTGAACTTGTCCGCGCCGAGGTCGGCGATGAGCACCGACTCGAACAGCATGAGCTGCGTCCAGTCCTTGCCGATGGCGAGCGGGGTGACGTTCTTGGCCTTGAGCTTGTCCAGGTCGGCGAAGAAGCCGTCCATTGTAGTCGCGTTCTGAGTGATGCCGGCGCTGGCCAGCACGGTCTTGTTACCCCACAGCACGTTGGCCCGGTGGATGTTCGCCGGGACCGAGTAGATCTTGCCGTTCACCGTCAGGTTGTCCGATGCAGGCCCTTCGGGAAGGCGTTGCTCAGGCCCCAGTCCTTGTACTCCTGGCTGAGGTCCTCGAGCTGGCCGGCGTTGATGTAGTCAGTCAGCTCAGCGCCCGGCGTGGGCCTGGAACGTGTCCGGCGGGTCGGACTGGCTGCAGCCGGCTGGGCGAGCACCGTTTTCGCGTTGGAGCCCGCACCGCCGGCGACCGCGCCGTTGACGAACGTGAACTGGCTGCAGTCGCTTCTGGAACGGAGCCACCAGGCCATCGAGCCCGGCCTTCTCGCCACCGTCGGCCCACCACGTGAAGACCTCAACGTTCTGGGTGCGCTGCCGCCGCCGCTGCCGTTATCGCTGCTGCAGGCGGCCGACGCGAGGATGGCCCCCACGGCCACCACGGCGACTGCGACCCGCCGATTCAGACGCATGTTCCCTCCGATTGTGCTGACATCGTTGTCTCGGGTGATCATTGAGCCGCCACTCTCCACGTGTTCGAACGCGTCTGTCAACGGTGGTTTCGGCCTCGTTTCCATCACAATCCAACGCGATGACGCGCGTATTACGCAGAGTCATCAAGCTGGCACCGAGGTGACGATGGGGTCGAGTCGAGATTCGTCGATGGTTTGGCGGTGGTTCGTAGCTGTCGGGCCCGTCACCGGCTCGTCGCGGCCCCGCCCGGCAACGGTTCGGGTGAGACAACGTTGTCAGGCGCCGTCAGACCGCGTTTGATCAGATATGTGGGCAATGTTCGGGTGGACGGCCACGACTGGTCGCCGCCGATCCGTGCGAACAGCCGTTCCGCGGCGATCCGGGCCAGCTCCGCCGGGTCGTACGCAACGACGTGGAACGGACGGGGCATGAGGTGCGACAGCTCGAAGTCGTCGAAGCCGACCAGGCCGGCGCCACTGCGCCGGGCCCACAGCTCCTGCAGCGCGCCGACGGTGATCCGGTTGTTCAGGCAGAAGAACGCGGTCGGCGGGTCGGGCATGGCCAACATTTCGGCCACCGCCCGCGCGGCGTCATCCGGCGTGCGCACATCCGGCGCGTACCAGGGCCTCGTCGAAGCGCACGCCGGCGACCGCCATCGCCTCCTGGGCGCCGGCCAGCCGCTCCCGCATGGTGTACACGGACAGCGAGTCCAGCAGGATGCCGACCCGCCGGTGGCCCGGCGTCGAGCAGCTCCTGCGCCGCGGCCTGCGCGCACCCCCGTGGTTGTCCACCAGGACGGTATCGGCCAGCAGCTGCCCCGGCGGGCGGTCGAGGAACACCACCGGGATGCCCATCTGCACCTCGCGGCGCAGGTACGAGTGGTCATGCCCGGCCGGCACCACCAGCAGCCCGTCCACCCGGCGCTGGCACAAGGTTCAGCAGCAGCTCCTTCTCGCGCTCGGGTCCTCCTCGGAGGAGACGATCATCAGCAGGGTGTCGTGGGCGGCGGCGATCTCCGCCGACGACGCTGGCGATGGCCGCGTAGAACGGGTTGGCGATCTCCTCGATGAGCAGCCCGATGGTGCGGCTGGACCTCGCTCGAGCGCAGGGTGCGGGCGATGTCGTTGCGCCGGAACCCGAGCTCGGCGGCGGCCGCCAGCACCCGGCTCGACCAGGTCGCCGGCCACGGTGGCTCGCCGTTGATCACCCGGGAGACGGTCTTGAGGCTGACCCCGGCCCGTCGGGCGACGTCGACCATCGTCGGTCGACGCGGTCGTGGCGTACCGCCGCGAGCGTTGCCGTTGCCTGGCTGCATGCTTCCGTCCTGCCGCGCGATGACGCGAACCATACCTGACAACGTTGTACCAGCGGCACACGGTTCAACGACGATCTCGCGCGGACGCGCCGACATGGCGGGTTGACGCGCTTTGCACCCCTATGAGATCACCTACACCGGGCAACCGCGGTGACCGCGGGGGATTACCCCGATGTCCCTCCGGACGTCCGGTGGGAGGGTCCCACTGCCGGCGGGTGCCGGCGGAGGGAGACAGAGCGATGGACGTCGAGATCCGGCCCAAGTCGGGACGGCACCGCAGGCCACTGGTGACGCTCGCCCTGGTGCTCGGCCTGTTCGCGTTGTGTGGACTGGGCAAGGTGGTCGACCGGGCGTCCCTGCACAACCTGCGGGTACGGCCGGTCTCGCTGACCGCGCTGATCCTGATGGCTGTGGTGCCGTTCGCGCTGCTGGTGGTGATCAGCCGGCTCAATGTCCGCAACGTGGCCCTGCGCTACCGCGGCGGCCAGCTCGTCTCGACCGAGTGGACCGGTCGCGTGGTCACCGTCGAGCACCCGTACGCGGCCCGGACGTACCCGATCGGCTCGACCTTCGGGTACATCGGCGAGCTGCTCGTCATCACCGACCGGTCGGACCGCTCGGCGGTCGTGCTCGCACCGAGCTGGTGGTCGGAGGAGGACCTGGACGCGCTTCTGCACGCCATGCACCTGCAGCTGCACCGCGAGTCCCAGACCGGCTTCGGCACGATAACGCGGCGCTACCCCGACGCCAGGTTCCCGGTGTCGGTGCGCCGGCCCTGGCTGTTCAGCGGCGGCACGGTGCTGTTCGTCATCGGGTACCTCGGCGTGATGGTGAGCCTGCTACTGAGGTTCTGACCCGCTCGTCCGGTCATCGAAGTGCCACGGGTGGATCTCGACGCTCCGGTACAGCCCGGCCACCAGGCTTCGGGTCACCATGGCCTCGGCGGCCGTCCGGTAGCGGAGTTCGATGCGGTCAGCCGGACGACCACCGGCGACGTTCAGGACGAAAGTTTCCACTCCATCACGGTCAGCGATCCACATTGGACAGTTATCGTCCCGGTGCCCAGCTCGACGCTCGATGCGTCGGGCAGCCGTAGCGACAGCTGGGCATAGGTGGCCGGGTGGGCGCAGGCCGGATCACCGGGCTGGTAGCCGCCATACCCGTTGGTCCGGCGGGTGGCGAACTCGACCATCGCGTGCGCCGGCACGACCACCGTGGTCGTCTGTCCGGCGAACGTGCCAGCCGGTGCGCCGGCGGTGCCGTGGCGCAGGTCGGGGGGGCCGGTGAGCCGGCACGCGGAGCCGGTCGCGTTGCGCAGCACGAAGGTGGTGTAGGCGCTGCCCATCGCACCTTCGTCGCGGCGCGTGACGAAGGTCAGGCTGGCCGCGCCGCACGTCGCGACCCCGCTGGCCGACGAGCCCGGGGGAGTGACCTGGGCGGATGCGCCCGGAGCCGACGGGCTCGGCCGGGTGCCGCCGGTCGCCGGCGCGGGGCCGGTCAGCGAAGGTGCCGGACCCGGTCCGGCCGGGTGGATCATGGATGGTCGGGCACCGGCGACGGCCAGGCCGGCTCCGGCGATGAGCGCGATCACGATGACGACCAGGCTGGCGACCACGAGCACGTGCCGGCGGGTCCGGGCATTGCCGGCGGCGCGCAGGTCGGCCGGTTCGGGCAGCAGCAGCCGGTCCGCGTCGGCCCACAGTCCGGTCAGGGCGTCATCGAAGTCAGTAGGCATCGTGATCCGCCTGGTGGCTGGTGGGGTCGAGGGGGCTGAGCGTCCGCGCGAGTGAGCCGCGCGCCCGGAACAGCCAGGACTTCACTGTCCCCTGCGGCACGCCGGTCTCCCGGGCGATATCGGCCACGCTGAGGTCGAGCAGATGATGCAGGCAGAACACCTGGCGCTGGCGGGGCGGCAGCCGCCGGAGCGCGGCCACGAGCAGGATCGTCGTCTCCGAGGGCGGCGCCACCGGCTCGGGCGGGCGCTGGGTCGCCTCGTACCGTCGACGTACGACGACCCGCCGCCACCAGTCGGTGGCGAGCCGGCTCACCGTGAGCCGCACCCACGACTCCGGATGGTCGAAGACGCTGATGGTCGACCAGCGTCGCCAGGCGCGCACGTAAGCCTCCTGGATGATGTCCTGGGCCGTGCCGGCGTCGCCGACCATGCCATATGCGTAGGTGAGCAGACGCCGTGACGTGGTCCGGTAGAACTCGTCGAAACCGGACTCGTCGATCACCGCGCCTCCTTCCCGCGCACTCATCGGTCATCTGTTAATACGGCCACCCCGTCGACCAGGTTGCAGTCGGGCGTGAGGTCGGAGGGTCGCCCGCTTCCATACTCGTCCGCGCGGTGTACCCACCTGAAGCTCAGGGCGAGGGTGACCGTCTGCTGATTCACCGACCGCCCGGTGTCGTAGGTTGGAGGTATGGCCAAGCTGATCTACTCGGCAATCACGTCCCTGGATGGCTACGTCAATGACGATGACGGCCGGTTCGACTGGGCGGCGCCCGACGAGGAGGTGCACGCCTTCGTCAACGACCTGGAGCGTGGTATCGGCACATACCTGTACGGCCGCCGGCTCTACCAGGTGATGGTGGCATGGGAGAGCATGCCGACACAGGGCCGGTCGGCGGCGGTGGCCGACTATGCCGCCATCTGGCGTGCCGCGGACAAGGTGGTCTTCTCCCGCCATCTCGACACCGTGTCCAGCGCGAAGACCCGGATCGAGCGGGAGTTCGACGCCGACGCCGTCCGGGAATGGAAGGCGGCCGCGGACCAAGACATCAGCGTCGGCGGAGCGGAGCTGGCCGCGGCGGCGCTGCGGGCCGGTCTGGTCGACGAGTGTCACCTCTTCGTCAACCCTGTCGTCATCGGCGGCGGCACGGCGGCGCTGCCGGACCGGCTGCGGGTACCCCTCGAGCTCCTCGACGAGCGGCGTTTCGACAACGGGGTGGTCCACCTGCATTACCGTCTACAATAGACGGAATGGACAACTCCGTGGCCGCGCACGTGCTCGCGGGGGCACTCTCCGAACGGTCTGCCTGGACCGGGGAGTGCCCCTACGACCACAGGGCGGCGGGTCTACGGGTAGGTGACGACGGTGCTGGTGCCGAACGAGCCGACGACCGGGGTGCCGGCGTCGTTGATGGTGCGCTCGATGCCGCCACTGCCGTCGAGGAACACCGTGATCATGTTGTGGAACACGACGCCGGCCGCGCCGCGGCACCTCGATCGCCCGGTCCGCGCGGATGTCGACCCCCTGGTTGAAGAACGAGTAGACACCCAGGCCCCACGCCTCGTGGGTGCGCACCGACGGCGCCGACCTTGTAGGAGGCCCAGCCGTTGCCGGTCGGGCTGCGTCCAGGCCGCCTGGCTCGGCGGGTCGTAGGGCAGCTCGCTCTGGTAGAAGATGGTCCGGCCGCGCTCGCCGTTCCAGATCGGTCTGCCACTTCTGGTAGTGCTCGACGAACAGGCCGTACGCGGTCACGTCGTCGCCGTTGACGACGCACTCCGGTGTCCGCCGGTGTTGACGGTCCAGCCGACGCCGTTGCCGTGGTCGGCCGCGCCAGGCCCAGATGTTGTCGAGGATGGTGTCGTCGGCTGTTGACCACCAGGCTCGTCAGCGCCCGGCCCCGCCACGGGCCGCCGATGCGGAAGAAGACGTCCTGGAGCGAGATCGGGTTGGCGGCGTGGTCGCGGTGGCTGGCCAGGCCGCCGACCTCGACCAGCGTGGCGGACCCGCTGGCCGGCGTCGACCAGCACGCCGGCGACCCGTACACCGTCCACGTCGGCGATCCGCATGGCCGCCGTGCCCCGGTGGTCGGGGTCGAGGCTGGGCATGCCGAGGCCGAGCACGACGGTGTCCGGCCGCTTGACCCGCAGCGGCCGGTCGAGGTGGTAGACGCCCGGGGTGAGCAGCAGGTGCCGGCCCAGCGCCAGGGCCGCGTTGATCCGCGATGCCGACGTCGGTCGGCTTGGCGATGAAGAAGTCGCTGATCGGCAGCGAGCGTCCCCGGCTCGGCTGGCCGGCGGCCCAGGTGGTGCCGGCGGTGTTGTGCCGCAGTGCCGGCACGAACACCCGGTACCGGCCGGCGTCGTCCACGTACAGGTACGGCTTCTCCCGGGTCACCGGGCTGGTGGCCAGCGTCGTGTACGGCGGGTCGGGGAAGCCCTGCGCCGGTGCGCCGACGACGCCGGAGAAGACCTGGTTCCAGACCCCGTTGGTCCAGTCGTCGCCGAGTTCGCTGTCGCGGGTCAGCCACTGCTGCTGGGAGCCGTTGATGGTGATCCCGTCGACCTTCGAGTCGGCGATGTAGCCGCCGCTGGAGAAGCCGCCGTTGCCCGGCTCCAGCCAGAGGATGCCCTCTGATGTGGACCCGCCGCATCGGTGCGGCCTGCGACACCGCCCACTGGTTGCGACCAGTCGGTCGGCGTGACGGCGAGGTTCTCGGCCGAGCGCCAGAAGTTGGTCAGCGCGGAGATGCCGGCCGGCCGAGTTCGGGTCGGGCTGGCCGACGACCCGGACCGCGCCGTGGATGTCGACGTCGTCGGGGCTGCGCCCGAGCCCGGCCACGGTCGTGTAGTAGCCGAGGTTGGCGTTCACGTCGTACCTGCCCGGGCTTGAACAGCACGGCGTAACGGGCGGTACCCATCTCGTTGCTGTCCTGCTGGGTGAACAGCTCGATCGAGCTTCGCCTGGATCTCGCCGCCGGGGTCGACGGGTCGTAGACGAACACATTGGGACCGAAGTCGGGGGCTGCCGGCGTGAGACTCGCATACGCCGGGCCCGCCCCGGCCGTGAGCGCGATCGCCGCGAATGTCAGGGCGGCGGCTCCGGCCGAGGCGAGCCTTCGGACGTGGTTGGTCATCAACCTTCCTCTCATCGCTTCCGTGCGTGGGGTCAGCTGCCGTAGACCTGGAACTCCCAGAGCGAGTACCCGTACGGCGTGGCCCGCTGGGTGCCGTTCATCCGCACGTACCGGCCGGTGCCGTTGAGCGTCAGGTCCTGGACCCCGCCGGTACCGGTGGTCGTGGAGAAGATCGTCGTCCATGAGTTGCCATCGGCCGAGGTCTGCAGCTGGAACGCCCGCGCGTAGGCGGCCTCCCAGTTGAGCACGATCCGGCTGATCTGATGGGACGCGCCGAGGTCGACCCGGATCCACTGTGGATCGGAGAACGCGCTCGACCACCGGGTACCGGTGTTGCCGTCGACCGCGTTGCCGGCCGGGAAGGTGGCGTTCTCGGTCGATGACGCGGTAGCCGGGTGGCCCTGGGAGAGCAGGCCCCCACCACCCCCGCCGCCGGACGGAGTGCCGTTGACCGCGAACTCCCACAGCGAGTAGCCGTAGACGGTGGCCCGATGGGTACCGTTCATCCGGACGTAGCGACCGGTACCGCTGAGGGCGAGGTCATCCGTACCGCCGTCGCCGGTGGTCGTACTGAACACCGTGGTCCAGTTCACGGCATTCGAGGATATCTGTATCTGGTACGCCGAGGCGTAGGCGGCCTCCCAGGTCAGGGTGGCGTGGGTGACCGCGTACGACTGACCCAGGTCGACCTGGATCCACTGTGGATCGCTGAACGCGCTCGACCACCGCGTGCCGGCGTTGCCGTCGGTGGCGTTGGCCGCGCCGAGGGTCGCGTTCTCGGTCGAGGAGGCGGTCGTCGGCTTGCCCTGGGCGATGTTCGTGCCGCCGCCTCCCCCGCCGCCCGGAGCCTTGTTGTACACGGCCACGTAGTCGATGTTCATCTGTCCACCTGAGATGGTGGACGCGTTGGGACCGCCGCCGAAGGCGTTCGGGAATCCGCCGCCCATGGCCAGGTCGTAGATGATGAAGAAGGGGTGGTCGACCGCGTTGGCCCAGGTCGTCGCGTCGACGCGGTTGGCCGGCAGGGTGAAGTAGTTCGCCCCGTCCAGGTACCAGCGGATCTGTTCGGGTGACGTGGACCGGTCGATCTCGACCGCGTACGTGTGGTAGGCCGTCTGGCAGCCCGGGCAGGCCCGTTCACCGCTGCCAAGACCGGTCGACTCGTTGCACGGCCCGCCCGGATTCACTCCGCAGTGCAGGGTGCCGAAGACCGAGCTACGCCCGTTGATGTCCTCGAGGATGTCGACCTCACCAGAGGTCGGCCAGGGGGTACCCGTACGCAGGGTCGATCCGAGCATCCAGTAAGCCGGCCAGTATCCGGCACCGTTGGTCGTGGTGACGTTCGGCTGTTGGATGGAGGATTCCATCCGGACCACGCCACCGGGCGGGGCACCGAAGGTAGCCGCCTGGGTCTCGATCCGGCCGGATGTCCAGCCACTGCCCGGATCGCTGCCGGAGTGCAGCGCGCGCAGGACCAGGTGCCCGGACCCGTCGTGGAAGACGTTCGCGGTGCTGTTGGTCATGGTCTCGATCTCGCCGGTACCGAACGTGCTGCCCGGCCCGGTGTCATACCTCCATACCCCGGTGTCCATGCCGGTGCCGGAGCCACCATTGAAGTCGTCACTCCAGGTGAGAGTGAAGCCGGGCGGGGCGGCCGGTACCGCGGCATCGGCCGGGCCGGCGGCGATCGTGAGCAGGGCGACGGCCGCCATGCCGGCGACCACGGACAGGGCGGCCAGGGCCGCGACGAGTACCGGTCGGCGGGGACGGCGACCGGACCGGCCGTTGATGGTGGTTGACATGGTCCTCCCTTGATGGGCAACCAGGCCGGCAGAGCGAGCGGAACCCGAACGGTCGGTTGCGGGACGGCTGTGAGAGCGCTCTCACGGAGGAGGCTACCATCAACGTACGGCGATCAGTCAATGGAAAGCGGCAAACGTGCCGTCGGGTGCCCGGATAAGGCTCGCGGCCGGACGTGGTGGTCGGCGGACGGGTGGCGGTCTCCTGGTGGCTGAGCCGGACGCGGGCACCCGGTGTCAACGTGGCCGGCGAGTAAGCCGGTCGCCGGGCGCACGTTGACGACGCAGACACCAAGTATGTCAATCAATGACCGTGATCGACAGTCCCCGGGCCTGGCGGATCTGGCCGGACCGGTCCGACCGCGCGCCTCACCCATCTGGCCGCCGGCGTCGCCCGCGCCGCCCGGAGCCTGATCGCCTACCCTGAGTCACGACGGATCGGGGAAAGGGCCTGGTGGACCGCAGCATCCGCACGATCGACGACCTTCTGGCGCTCATGGACAGCCTGTTCGCGCCGGAGGCCGACCGCTGGACCGCGGGCGGGGCTGCCTGGTGGGACGCCTTCTACGCCGACCGCGAGCGGCCGGTGCCGTTCTTCGTGGCGAAGCCGGACGAGAACCTTGTGTCCTATGTGGACCGCGGGTTGGTCACGGCCGGACGCGCGCTCGACATCGGCTGCGGTCCGGGCCGGAACGCGTTGTACCTGGACGCGGCCGGGTTCGACGTGGACGCTATCGACCTCTCACCGGCCGCCATCGCCTGGGCTGAGGACCGGGCCCGCGAGGCCGGCGCCGCGATACGGTTCCACCGCGGCGACGTGTTCCGCCTCGACCTGCCTGGCCGGTACGACCTGATCTATGACTCCGGCTGCTTCCATCATCTTCCGCCGCACCGCCGCATCAGCTACCTCGCCCTGCTCGACCGGGCGCTACGGCCGGGCGGACACTTCGGCCTGAGCTGCTTCGCCGCCGGTGCCACGGGCTCGGAACTGTCCGATGTGGAGCTGTACCGGCAGGGGCGGCTGCACGGGGGCGTGGCCTACACGCCCGACGCGTTGCGCTGGATCTTCTCCGATCTGACCGGGGTCGAGCTGCGCCGCATGCGCGACGAGCCCGACGGGTCCACCAGCTTCGGCCAGCCCTTCCTGTGGACGGCGCTGTTCCGCCGCGACACCTGACCGGCCGGCGGGCGGGGAGTCAGCGGACGGCCGCGTCGGACTCACCAGATCATCCGGGCCGGCCTGGGCGTAGGATCCTCGCCATGTCTGCTGCTGAGCCCACCATCCTGGCCACGTCGGGCGGCCACGGCGTCGGCGACCGCGTCCCGGTGACGTTCGAGGCGCTGGTACACCACGCGGTCGAGTTGTCGGGCGTGCATGGGCGGCGGCCCCGGGTGATGTACGTCGGGACGGCCATCGGCGACGCCGAGCACTTCGACGCCCGGATGGCCGAGGCGGCCCGGGTCGCGGGGTTCGATCTGACCCCGCTGCGCCTGTTTCCGATGCCCAACCTGGAGGACATCGAGGGCACGCTGCTCGATCAGGACGCGGTCTGGGTCATGGGCGGCTCGGTGGCCAATCTGCTGGCCGTGTGGCGGGTGCATGGGCTGGACGAGATCCTCCGCCGGGTGTGGCACGCCGGAGTCGTCCTCAGTGGAGTCAGCGCCGGCTCGGTATGCTGGTACCTGGGCGGTACGACCGACTCTTTTGGGCCGGAGCTGCGTCCGGTCACCAATGGTCTTGGCCTGCTGCCCTACGGGAACGGCGTGCACTACGACACCGAACACCGGCGCCGCCCGCTGGTGCAGACGCTGGTGGCGGACGGCACCCTTCCGACGACCCACTGCACCGATGACGGCGTCGGCCTGGTCTATCGTGGCACCGAACTGGTCGAGGCGGTCTCCGAACGCGACGGGCCCGGCGCGTACATCGTCACCAGGGAGGGCGACGCGGCGGTGGAGACCCGCATCGATCCTCGCCGGCTGCCGCGCCCGAAGCAGTAGGTCCACTGTGGCTGCTCAGACTGCCTGGCGCAGGCCGGTCAGTCCAGCCACGCTCACCCGGCCCAGCTGCTGCCAGGTCGCGGCGTCGTAGCAGTCGACGGCACCGGCCGTGCCGACGTAGATCCGACTGCCGTCGGCACTGGCGACGAGCCCGAGCACGTTGGCGGTCATGGTGCGGGCCTGTCTGGGCGCCAGGGTGTTCTTGTCGATCGCCGTCAGCCGGGCGCCCACCGCGATGTGGACGGCGTCGGACGCGGCGACCGCGTAGGCGGAGCCCGCCGCCGCGGGCAGGGTCGCCACATCCGACACCGCCAGCGACTCGGTGTCCACGACGGCCAGCTTGCCGGCGGCGGCGTCGACGACGAACAGCCGGGAGCCGTCGGCCGCCAGGGCATGGCTCGCGTTGGGGTCGAGCCCGAACGGGGCGGGCAGGTCGACGCAGTACGCCCAGTGCTGGTCGAGCTGCAAGGTGTGGACGAACGCGTTGTCGGCACCGGGCCACCCCCGTTCGGACGGTACGGTACCCGGCTGGTGAGTGTAGAGCGTGTAGAGCACGTCCCACCGGGGCCCGAAGACCGCGTTGCGCCGGAAGCCGCGCATCTGCTCCTCGGCCTCGGGTGGGACGGGCTGCTTGTCCCGTGTCAGCAGCGGGCTCGGTCGGCCGTTGTCGACGTTGACCTCGCGGACGCGGTAGTGCTCAGGCGCGCCCGAGGGCAGCCAGTCGAGCACGAACAGGCCCGTGCCGTCATTGCTGAACGCATCCGGCACGTAGTTCCCGGCGAGATCGAGCCGGCGGGTGGTGCCGCTGAAAGCGATGATCATGACGCTGGTGCTGGCCCGACCGGCCGGGGCGTAGGCGACCGGTGCCGCACCGGAGTCGTGGGTGGGAGCGATCAGAGCGGCGGCGAGCGGGCTGGCCACGGCCGGCACCCACGCGCCGGGCAGGCGGACCGATCGCGTCACCTGGCCCGAGTCCGTCTCGATGGTGAGCACCTCGGTGTCGGGGCCGATACCCCGCGCCGCGAAGATTGTCCGACCATCGGCGGTCACGACGGCCGGCCCCAGAGCCGTCACCGAGCCGCCCCGGACGACGCCGAGTCCGTTCGCGGTGTCGACGAGGAGGACATCGGGAAGCTCCGCCCGCGCAGCGGCGGTGACCGGTGCGCCCGAGGTCGTGTCGCAGCCGAGCAGAGTGACCGCCGCGCCAGCGCCGACAAGAGTGAGAAAGTTACGTCGGGAGGTCATGCCTGGGTGACACCGACCGAACCAATCCGGTTCCAGCGGTGTCGAAGGGGTGAGGAGGTCCAGGTCCAGTGCCCGATGATGACGAGTGGGTGGAGCGGGCCCGCCGCGGAGATCACGACGCCTTCGCCGAGCTGGTGGGCCGCCACGCCGGCGCGGCCCGTCGCACCGCCCTGCACTTCGGCGCCGGCGACGACGCCGACGACCTGGTCCAGGATGCGCTGGTCAAGGCGTTCGGGCGGCTGTCGGAGTACCGCGGCGAGGCCTCGTTCCGCTCGTGGCTGCTGTCCATCGTGGCCAACGAGGCGCGCAACCTGCACCGGTCGCGCCGCCGCCGCGACGAGGCGGGTGACCGGCTGGCGCGGGTGACACCGCCGCCACCGCCAGCCGACTCCGCCCTCGAGTCCAGCCTCGCCGCCGAGCGCCAGCGGGAACTGATCGCCGCCGTGCGGGGGCTGAGCGCGCTCGAGCAGGAGGTCATCGCGCACCGGTTCCTCCTCGACCGCAGCGAGGCGGAGACCGCGGCCCGCCTGGCGGTACCGGTGGGCACCGTGAAGTCGCGGACATCACGCGCACTGGCGCAGCTACGCACGCGGCTCGGGGTGGCGATCGCGGTCGCCGTCGCGGCCGGGGTCATCGCCGTGGTGCCGGCGACCCGGGAGGCCGTCGCCGACATGGTGGTCAACGTCCTCCGCTTCGCCGGAGTGGAGATCCACACCGGCGCCGCGGCCCCGCCGGGGACGCCCGCCCCCGCCGCGTCGGCCGTCCTACCCTCGGCTCGCCCGGTCGGTCTGGACGAGGCCCGCCGGCTGGCCCACTTCCGGATCGGGGTGCCGGCCTCCCTGGGTGACCCGGAGCAGATCTGGGTCTCCGATCCCGGCCCCGACGGCGCACCACGCGTGGTTTCGCTGCTGTACCGCGGCGCGACGGTTCGGATCGACGAGTACGACGGCCGGTTCGACCTCACCTTCATCAAGACCGCCGGCAACGTCTCGTACCTGCAGGTGAAGGGTTACCCGGCGGCGTGGATCACCGGGACCCACGAGCTGTCCTACATCGACAGAAGCGGTGTGGTGCGCCCGGCGACCACCCGCCTGGCCGGCCCGACCCTGCTGTGGCAGGACGATCAGGTCGCCTACCGCCTCGAGGGGCTGCCGACGGCGGCCGACGCGGTGGCCGTGGCCGGCTCGGTCGCCGGCTGACGGTACCCGGCCCGCGCGGCGACGGCTCAGCCCCGCTGATCGGAGCGCAGCGGAGGCGGCAGCGGCTCGCCATGCACGATGTGCAGTGCGCTCACCGCCCTGGTCAGGACCACGTAGAGCCGGTGCAGGCCGCGCGGCTCGGCGGTGACGATCCGGCCCGGCTCGACCACGATGACCGTGTCGAACTCCAGGCCCTTGGCCAGGCCAGCCGGTACACAGACCAGGTGGCTCGCGTCGAGGGCGTCCTCGTCCTGGCCGAGCAGGGTGGTCGCGAGCCCCGCGGCCCTCAGTCGCGCACAGTGGTCAGCGATGTCGGTATCGGCCGCGATCAGCCCGACCGACCCGTCGTCGGCCAGGTGCTCCCGGCAGGTGGCCAGCACGGTGTCGGCCAGCGACGCCGCGTCGACCTGAGTGAGCCGCAGTGCCCCGGCGGCCTGGCGCTGCGCGGTCGGCACGCCCAGGCCCGGCGCGATCGTCGGCAGCAGGCGGGCGGCGTAGGCGATGATCTGCGCCGGTACCCGGAAGCCCCGGTCGAGGACGGCCAGCGTGCTGTCGGGCTTGCCGAGGTGGTGCAGCAGCGTCGGCCAGTCCCCGGCCGCCCACGGGCTCGTCGCCCTGCGCGATGTCGCCGAGCACGGTGAGGGACCCGGTCACACAGCGCCGGCCGAGCGCGCGGCACTGCATCGGGCTGAGGTCCTGCGCCTCGTCGACCATCACGTGGCTCAACGACGGCGTCCGGTCGATCAACCCGGCCAGCTCGTCGAGCAGCACCGCATCGGCGGATGACCACCGGGCCGACCTGGCCGAACGGTACGGCTTGGCCCACCCCAGGCTCGTCTGCTCGTCCGGAGCGAACTGGCCGTCGGCCGCGGTGGCCAGGTGGGCAGGGTCGGACAGCAGCCGGAACAGTACCTGCTCCGGGGAGACCTTGGGCCACAAGGCATCCAGCAGAAGCTTGACCGGTTTGGACCGGGCCACCGCGGCCAGTTCCCGGTCGTCCGGGGTGGCTCCGCGGCGCTCCATCTGCATGACGATCAGGCCGGCCAGGCGCTGCGCCACGCCGTCGCGGCCCGGCCCGTACCGGGTACCTCGCAGGTCGGCCATCGTCTGCGCCACCCGACCGCGGGCGACCCGGTACCGGGTGGCGCCGTGCACGTAGACGAGATCGTCGACGGGCTCGCGGAGGTGACCCCACAAAGCGCGCCGCAGCACCTCGGCCATCCGGGCGTCGCCCTTGAGCCGGGCGGTCTCGGCGGCGTCGCTACCGGTCACCGGCCGGTCGATGAGCTCGTCGATGGTCTTCTGCAGCACCGACACCTCACCCAGCGCCGGGAGCACACGGCGGATGTAGGACAGGAACGACCGGTTCGGGCCGACCACCGTCACACCCGCGGTCAGTCGGCTCGGCTCGGTGTACAGCAGATAAGCCAGGCGATGCAGGCCGACCGCGGTCTTGCCGGTACCCGGTGCGCCCTGCACACAGATGCTCGGCTGCAGCGGAGCCCGTACGAGTTCGTCCTGCTCGGGCTGGATGGTCGCGACGATGTCACGCATCGGTCCCGAGCGGGGTCGCTCGATCTCGGCGGTGAGCAGGGCACTGGGCCTGTCCGGCGCGCCCCCGGTGAGCGGCTCGTCCTCGTACGCGGTGAGCTCGGCGGTGTCGGAGAACCCGTAACGGCGGCGCAGCCGGACGCCCCGCGGGTCCTCCCGGGTGGCCCGGTAGAACGGCATGGAAACCGGCGCCCGCCAGTCGACCACCAGTGGGGTGCCCTGGTCGTCGCGGACATGACGGCGGCCGACGTAGATCCGGTCGGCGTCCGCGTCGCCGCTCGGGACGCGGTCGTGGACCGTTCCCGGCTCGTAGTCCAGCCGACCGAAGAACAGCGGGACGTCGGGGAGGTCCACCAGATCCTCGCGGCGCGCCGCCCGGGCCAGCCGGTACATCTGGTTGAACCACACCTCGTCGGTGCCTGACACGAATACCGGTGTCCCGGTCGCGATCACGTCGGCCCGCATGTGTCCCAACGCCGCTCGGGCCGCGGCCAGATACCCCGCCTCTACCTCGATCTCGTCGGCACCGGTCGACTGAGCTGTGCTCATCCGCCAAGGACCGCGGCCAAGCTCCGGGGCCTCGCTCCGCCAAGAGCCCTTCATCTGTCCCCCTCACAGTCCGGCCGGGGGACGTTACCGGCGCCGCCTCCTGGCCTCAACCGATTAACCGGACATGGCGCCGGACAACCGGCGGGCGGCGGTGCGTAACCGCGACGGATCCAGCATCGAGAAACTGAGCCGGACGTGGTCGTGCCCGCCCTGGCCGGTGCAGAAGACCGGGCCGGGTAGGAATGAGACGCCAGCCGCTTCGGCCCGGTCCAGCAGGCTGACGGCGTCGACGCCCTCCGGCAGGCGGAGCCAGACGAACCAGCCGCCCAGGGGCTTGCGCACCGGATGTCCGAGGCGGGCCAGCTCATCCACCAGGGCGTCGCGGCGGGTGGCGTAGCCGACCCGGATCACCTCGAGGTGGCGCTCGTAGCCGGCCGATCCGGCGAAGCTCGCCATCGCCAGGGCACTGGCGTGGTTCACGCCGCCCCCGCTGTCCACATAGCCCCGGGTCGCCAGGGCCGCGACCAGATCCGTCTTCGCGTTGACCCAACCCAGCCGTAGACCAGGCGCGACCGTCTTGGCGAAACTGCCGATCCGTACGACCGTGCCGCGGGGGGCGAGGCTCCACAGCGAGGGTGGCGGCGGCGGGCCGTAGTGCAGCTCCCGGTAGGTGTCGTCCTCGACGATGGTGACCTGGTGCCGCTGCGCCACCTCGATCAGAGCTCGGCGCCGTCGCGGCGACAGGGTGAGCGCGGTGGGGTTGGCGAACGTCGGAACCAGGTACAGCATCGCCGGCCGCCGCCCCCGGCGGACCAGCCCGGTCAGGACGTGCGCGGTCGCGTCCGGGTCGATCCCGCCGTCGTCCGACGGCGCCGGCATCAGTTCGACCCGGTGATCCGCGATGGTCCGCAGTGCCAGGTGATAGGTGGGGGAGTCCACCAGCACCGTGTCGCCGGGCGTGGTGAGGACCGTGGTCACCAGGTCGAGTGCGTGGGAGGCGCCGGCCGTTACGAACGTCTCGGCCGGACCGGGCGCGGGTGCGTCCACGCGCCCCAGGTGGTCGCAGAGCCAGTGGATGAGCGGTGCTGGTCCCTGGGCATTGCCGTAGGCCAGCGCGGCCTCTGCGTACCTGTCCAGCGCCGCGGCCGTCGCGTCCCGCCAGGCGGCCACCGGTAACAGGTCTGGCGCCGGGTGCCCCCAGCGGAGATCGAGGATTCCCGGTCGGTCGCGGAACTGTACGATCGGAATGTCAGTACCCACCGGCTGTCGGCCCACCCCCGGTCGCGATCCTGCCCGTGGCCGGCAGCATATCGGCCCGGCCGATCCAGGTGGCTCATTCCGCGATGGCCGAACAGCCAGTTGCGAATCCGGTCACACGTTTACCAGGATCACTGCATCCGTCGCGTCTCCTGGTCGCGCCGGCCTATCATCTGAGGTGGGCAGGACAGGACCCCATGGACCAATGGTGTGGCGTGGACGAGGACCGTCCGGCAGGGCGGGCTATGGTAACTTCCATGCCCAAAACGGACAATTCCCGCCGCAATGCGGACTTCCCGTGGGGAATCTTCCCCTCGGATGCCTATCATGATCAGAATTACCAGCATCTTCGCGATGATGATCGCGAGATATTGGCCCGGGTAGGCGACTTCTTCCAGCGGGCCGGGATCATCCGAGGGCGTGGCATCGACGTGGGAACCGGCACCAATCTGTCTCCTGCCCTGGCCATGCTGCCCTTCTGCCGGCATATCAGCATGTGGGAGATCTCCGCGGCCAATATCGACTGGCTGAAGAAGAACACACCGTCATATCCGCCGAACTGGGAACAGTTCTGGTCAGTGCTCCAGGCCTACGAGCCGTACCGCCGGATACGTGACCCGCGCGGCGCTCTGCACGCCAAGGTCGGGCTCGTGGCCGGTGATGTCTTCCGATTGCCGCAGCGGCACTGGGATATCGGCACGATGTTCTTCGTGGCCTGCTCGCTCTCGCCCGACATGGGGGAGTTCACCCGAGCGGTTCATACGTTCATCCGTTCGCTCAAGCCGAACGCGCCATTCGCGGCGACCTTCATGGAGGAGTCCGAGGGGTACGAGTACGCGGGTATCCGGTACCCGGCGGTCAAGGTCAGCAAGGCTGATGTGGAACAGGTGCTGGGATCGTTGACCTACGGTGTCGAGGTCGTCAAAATTGATACGGCATCGCCCTTGCGCGCCGGCTACGAAGGAATGCTCCTCGCCGTCGGAAGAAGGGACCCGGCTGACCACAGGGGATGATCGCGACCGATGAGAATTCAACCCCGTCAGCAGCTTCTGGAGACCTGGCGAGCCACCGCATTGGCGTCCTACGACGCCGACAAAGCAGAGTGGCTCTGGGGCGGGCGCCGAACGTCGAATTCGATCTCGGACGCTGAACAGCTCCTGTGCATCATGTTGCCGGCCACCGAAATACCCCGCTTCCGGCTGGACCGGCCCAACCAGGCCGACGAGGATGTGCTGAGATCCCTCCGCCATCTCGGCGACGCCATCGAAGTACCCCGGCTCCTGGTCCGGGTGATCGTCGACTATCTGCGGCGCTATTCCTTGCCGGACGGCACGCCCGACTTTTCCGGCGGCAGCTATTTCGCGCCTGTTGACGAGGACACCGAAGCGACCGGTGCGCAGCTGACTCTCGACGTGGTTGAGAGCTTCGCGCTGTCGATCACGTTGATGCTGTCGGCGCTCGGGTTCGTCAAGGTCTTCCGGCCAGAGGTCGAGCAGCCCGACCTGCTGGCGCAGATCGAGGAGCTGGAGCGGCTGGCCAGCAAGCGCCTGTCCGCCGCGATGGTCGGCCTGCTGCGCAGCTTCGCCATCAACGTGTTCCCCGACGACTCGGTGTACGGCGAGGTACTGACCCGCACCATCAACCAGACCCGGCAGGCCGGCCGGCGGGCCACCGACGGCCTGCGCCGCTCGCTCCGTGATGTCGCGGCCGGGCTGCGCGACCTCAACATCGGTATCGAGCGGGTAGCCGACCTGGACCGCCCGTCCCGGCTGTTCGAGTGCGGCTGGTCGTGGGGCATCACGAAGGGCGCACCTACGGTCGACGCCGACGCGGACATCGGGAGCCAGCGCGACGGGTACGCGCTGGACGAGCCCTATCTCTACTTCACCGTGGTGGCCCTGGACGGCATCAACGAGCTGTTCTCCGAGCGGACCCGTCGGCTGGGCCTGCTCACCGACGAGCAGCAGCGGCTGTCCGGTAACCTGCGCCTGCGCTGGGATCTGACCCAGCAGTACTGGGCCACCATCGCGAGCTACGGGCCGGGTCGATGGCCGCTCGAGGACATTCCCTGGCGCACGGTGGACGAGAAGGAGTCCGACTACTTCTCGCTCCTGGTCACCTCGATCGCCGCCCGTGACCTCGCCACCCGCCGTGACACGCTCGACGCCGACCTGAGCCGGCTCGGCCTGGTGCTGGTTGAGCTGGCCAACCGGGGGCGGATCACCCGCCGACCCGGGACGGCCGACGGCGCCGTGGCTCTGCACGATCCCGGCGTTGCGGTGGACCTCGAGGGGACCGAGACGTCCGGGCCCGAAGCTGAGCTGGGTCGCCACCGACTTCGCACCTCTCCTGCTCAAGCGGGCCATCTACATCGCCAGCCAGATCAACAGCATCGAGCTGCGCGGTCGGGTGCTCGAGCTGGTGGACGAGGTGTGGGACCACGTCGCGCGGCGCCGGATCCGGGGCGGAGAGGCCAACCGGCTGTGGGACCAGCCGAAGGCGGTGTTCGCCTCGGTCGAGCACAACTACGCCGACCCCAGTTGGCACCAGACACGTGCGGGTGGTGGAGAGTCTGGTCCTGGCCGCGAGCATGGCCGAACGGCATCCGCTGCGCAGTGAGCGGCTCACCGATCTGGCGCAGGATCTCGCTCGCCGAAGCCGAGCACCTGCTCGACCAGGAACGGCTGGCCGGCTCGGCTGAGAGCGGCCAGGCCATGCGCTCCAAAATAGACACTCTCAGCGACCGCCTGACCCGCTCGCACGAGATCATGAGCGACCGGCCGGGCAGTGCGACCGCTCTGCTCCTGTCCGTACTGCGTGAACTCGACCACCTGGCCGTGGCCCGCCCGGACGAACTGGGGGACTCCTGACGATGCTCGTCTTCGCCACCTCGGACAAGGGCGGTACCGGGCGTTCGGTGACCAGTGCGAACGTGGCGTACCGGCGGGCACTGCAGGGCACCCATGTGGCCTACCTCGACTTCGACTTCGGCTCGCCGACGGTGGGGACGATCTTCAGCATCGAGTCCGCTCTGCGGGGTATCGCCTCGGGTGGGCTTCACTCCTACCTCACCGGTGAGGTCGACTGGCCCAAGCAGATGGATGTGTGGGCGGAGTCGGACCGCAACAGCCTGCGCAGCCGGCCGGACGGCGCCGGCGAACTGGCCCTGTTCCCCGGCGACATCGGCGGCGGCGAGTTCGCCTCCAACGCCGGACATTGTCCAGCGCTGCGCCCGGCTGTTCCTCCGGCTGGAGGAGGAGTACGAGGTCAGCCTCATCGATCTCAGTGCCGGCCGCTCATACGCGACCGAGATCGCCCTGGCCGCGACCGCGTTGGACTGAACTGCGCGGGCATGACCGCACGCTGGCTCGTGTTCCACCGCTGGACGCGCCAGCACATCATCGCCGCCGATGGCCTGGTCAAGGGTGCCGACGGCATCATCGAGCAAGGTGTCAAGCTCAGGCACGACCGGACCCGGCTGTCCAACGCGATCCGGTTCGTGCGGACGGCATACGTCGATCCCGACTCCGATGAGCTGGCCGGGCTCAAAGCCGAGCAGGTGGCCTGGCTGCGCTCCACCAACGAG
The DNA here is from genome assembly GCA_963803345.1 of uncultured Actinomycetota bacterium. GTDB lineage: Bacteria > Actinomycetota > Actinomycetes > Mycobacteriales > Micromonosporaceae > CAWDLX01. The sequence goes on along the minus strand of CAWDLX010000009.1, from coordinate 400,241 downwards.
CAGCTCCAGTCGCTGGCCGGCGAGCATGAAGATCGGGCGGACGACCCTGATCGGGTCGGTACCGCTGGACCCCGTTCTCCAGTGGCGCGAACAGCTCATCACCGACTGGGACACCACGATACGCCAGATCGCCAACCGGTCCACAGTGGACGCGTTCGAGCTCATCGCCAAGCGGCTCGACGACGACGCCGCCTGGGGCCGGCTGTGACCGGGGCGTTGTTCCAGGAGGTCGCCGCGACGCCGACCGTTGCCGCGCTGCCCCTCTCGCACCTCTCGCTCGAGCTGGGGCACCTGTACATGGAGGACTTCGAGGCCGGCCCGGCCCATGTGCGACGACTGATCCAGCAGGTGGGCCCGTGGGCGCGCACCGCACGTGAGGCGGTGTCGGCCGGGCTCGCGCCGAAGCGGGCGCGGGTGAGCACCTGTTTCCTCGTCGACGACTACTTCACCCGCGTCGCCTCCCCGGCGGACGTGTTGGCAGTGGTGCTGGAGGCGGCGCACGCGGCCGGGCAGACGGTGGACTACCTGGCCCGGGAAAGCGCCTGTGCGGTGACCGACCAGCACGTGGCGGTCGCCGATCTCGTGCTGTCCCGGCTGGTTGACGACCCACCCCCCGGTACGACGGGTGGCGGCCGTCCCGCGACCCGGCGTACCGGATGGCTCTGCAACGGGCTGCGCTCACCTGGGGTCGGTGAGGTGGGTCAGGCGTTCCGCTCGCCCACGGCATGGGCGCCGCCGAGCGAGAATGCCGCCAACCGCCACTCCGTCTTCGTCGACGTCCAGCTGTGGTCGGGCGAGGGCGAGGAGCGTTCGTGGTCGTGCGCGTTCCTCGCCGCCGTGTGGCAGCTGCTCCGGCTGGGTCTGCTGCGTGACCGCGGCGACCCGGTCGTCCAGGTGGTGGCGATGCCCGATCCGGCGCCCGATACGTGGGCCGAGATGCCCTCGGTGGTCCGCCTCAACCCACAGGCCACCCCGTTCGCGGCCTACCGCACGTACTCGGTCCTGCCCCGGCGGTTCCTCGGGATCGAGCACGCTGTGCACACCATCCTGAGCCAGACCTCGGTCGAGCCGGATGTGCTCGAGCAGATGAGGGTGCGGGCCGCCGACGAGTCGCTCGCCCTTCCGCCCGAGATCGTCGACCGGATCGAGTACACCTTCAGCCAACCCTGGGCCTGAGTGCCCGCTCCTGGTGGTCGGACAACGTCGGCTGCCGCGGCAGCGGGACGTAGTCGCGGGCCAGCTCCCATAGTTGGCGGTATCGGTTGATCCGCTGCTGCACCCGCGGCACCTCGGTCACCAGTGTCGTCGAGACGATGGTCGGGGGGTGGCCATCGTCGAACGCGGCCGGGGCCGCCTGGTAGCTCAGCACATTGTCGAACACGATGAAGTCGAACAGGTTGTTTCCCGCGCCGCCTTTGAGATCGGCGCTGCTGAGGATGCGTACCTTGACCCCGATGGCCGCGTGCTTGCGCAGGATCTGGCTGAAGTCGTCATCATGGGGAAGCTCGGGACCGTCGAAGATGAAGATCCGCCGGATCATCACCCCACGGTGGATGGCCGCCTGCTGGTCCTGCAGGTACTGGTTGCCCAACGCGCTCGTCCACAGGCCGCCCGTGATGGATCCGCGGCCGTCGCCGTCCACTGTGGTCAGACTGGTCGCGTCGATGGAGTGCTTCGCGACCCGGGTGAGGCAGAGCAGCCAGTCCCGGTCCTCGGCCTCGTACGTGACATCGGAGCGTAGTCCGAGCGCCTTGAGGTAGCCGGCCAGCCGGTCGATCTCGCGCTGGGCGAACTCCGCGATCAGCGGACCGCCGTTCTCGATCACGCTGACCGTGGTGCGGACCAGATCGGTGACCGCCGCCGTGTTGAGTCGGGAAGCGTTGACCGCGCCGTAGAGGGAGGTGGCTTCGCTGACGTTGTCGAACCCGGTCGAGATACTGTTCCGGGTCTCCTCGGTGTACCAGTCGAACCGTTGCCGCATCGCGGCCAGAGAGTCGGCGATCGCATCGGCCCGTGAGTCGGCGTCGATCAGGAACTGGACGACGAACGCCACCCCGCTGATGAAGATCGAGACGCCGAGACCGACGAGCGTCGCCGGCTCGGTCGAGGCGCCGAACTGTTGGGTCACGCCGTACGTCACCAGTCCCGCGATCAGGCTGATACCCACCTTGGTGATGAAGCGGAACAGGGCACCGGCGCCACCGGATCGCCCTCTGTCAATCGTCATGGGCCGCCGACGACCTCCTCGAGCCGGGCACGGAGCAGGCTGACCGCTGCGAGGGTTAGCTGATCGCGGACGCGGTCGACGCTGACCTGCCATTGGCGGGAGAAGCCCGGTCGGGCCTCGAGCGCCCGCCACAGAGGTGCGAGCGCGGGGTCGCCGCGCGCGGCAGGCATCCAGAGATGAACAAGGTGATCCATGATGGGCTGCAAGCGGTCGATGGCGTCCGACCGGTCCGGCCCCCCGACGCGGAGCAGGTCGAGCAGCGACGTGACGGCCGTCAGCAGCCAGTCATGGCGAGCAATGTCCTCGATGAGTTCCAGGTGCGCTGCCAGACCGGCTGATTCTGTCCACGGTAACCGGATTGTCCGGACGTTGCGGCTATTGATCGCGAAGGTTATGTCGGCCGGAACCGCGCGGGCGATGACCCAGCGCATTCGCGTACGGGGCACGCGGGCCGCCACGTGGTGATCGAGGTCTTTGTGTCGCTGAATAGAATCGAGCGCGCGGCCGACGATCGCGTTGAGGTCAAGATTGCCGGCCAGCGAATTCCCGGCGAGGAATCCCTCCGCGACGTTGGTGGTATCGACCCTGGAGACTGCTTCGATCACACCTGGTCGGGCCAGGTAGTACGACCAGGGCTGACGGCGGTCGGCCCGGCTGGGCATGATCGTGCTGTACCCGCAACCCTGGACGATGTGGCCTCCCGTCAGACTCATGTGCGACACCACCGTGCCGATCGCGTTGACCTTGGAGCCACTGAGGGTGGACACCGGGCAGTGCACGCCCGTCAATACGGATGGTGACGAGGCATAGTGGATGGGCCGTTCCGATCGGGCCACCCGCAGACCGGGCACGATATCGAGAAGGCGCTGCGCTGATGCCGCCGACACGGCGCACGAGTTCTGCAACATCGCCGTGTGAACTTCACCGACTGTCACGGAGCTACCAGCCATTGCGATCTCGACTGTCCCGACCTCGGCCAAGATTCGCTCCGTTCATTTTGTCGATCAGTCGCCTGAGCCCACGATACCGCCGGCGAACCAGTCCCGGTGGCAAGAGCACTCCTTACGTTTTGTCACTCCGCTTTCGCGTTGACAACCGTTAATGTTGAGAAATGGTGACCCCTGGAGCTGACGTACTCGTGATCGGCGCCGGCGTGTCCGGATTGACCACTGCGATATGCCTGGCCGAAGCCGGATACCGGGTACGCGTCCTGTCCAAAGATCCGTCCGACTGCACGACATCCGCTGCCGCGGGAGCCAGCTGGGGTCCGTACCTGCTCACCACCGAACGCGAGAGGCACTGGAGTCGTCAGACACTCGCCGTACTGACCCGGCTGGCGGCCGACCAGTCGACCGGTGTCCGCATGGTCGAAGGCCTGGAGGCCAGCGACGAAGCGATGGCCATCCCCGACTGGGCGCTCGGGGTCGACGGGTTCCAGCCCGCGGACGACCTGCCCGAGGGCTACGTGGTCGGCTGGCGCTACCGGCTCCCTCTGGTCGACATGAGCGTGTATCTCGGCTACCTGCTGGACCGGCTGGCTCAGCACGGAGCCGAGGTCCGCCTCGATGTCGTGCTCCGGCGGTTGTCTGATGTCGGCGGCGAGGCAGCCGTTGTCGTCAACTGCACCGGCCTGGGCGCCCGGGATCTGGTGCCGGATCACGGCGTCACCCCGGTCCGCGGTCAACTCGTTGTGGTCCGCAACCCCGGAGTCGACTGGTTCTTCCAGGACCAACGGGAGGGCGAGGACATGACGTACTTCCTGCCGCACGGCGACAAGGTCGTCCTCGGCGGTAGCGCGATCCCCAACGGCACCGACGCCCGGCCGGACCCGGCCATCGCCGAGGGCATCGTCGAGCGGTGCTCCCGGCTCGTACCAGGGTTCCGCGCGGCCGAACGTCTCGCCGACCGGGTCGGCTTCCGGCCGACCCGCGCGCAGGTGCGGGTCGAGCGCGCGGGACCGGTGGTCCACAACTACGGTCACGGCGGCTCCGGGCTCACTCTGTCCTGGGGATGTGCCGGCGCCGTCGTGACCTTGGTCGGTGAGATCCTCGAGGGGGTGGGCGAGCCCGACGAGCAGACCATGACGGTCGCGTAGCACCCGTGCTGTCGCGTGGCGGATGGCATGTCCGCCGGTCGGCTGGACGTGGACTGCTAACGTGGGTCGGTGCGCGTGACCGCCAGAGGCTCGGGGTCCGCCAGCCGACCGGCGATCTCACGGCGCGTGCTGGCGACCGATGACGCACGCGCCAAGGTCGAGCTCTACGCGGAGGTCTACGACCCGATCACCAGCGAGTGGTTCGCCGCGATGGGGCGTGCGGACCACCTCGTCCACGACATCCTGACCCGGGCGCCCGTGACCGGGCTGCACTCGACCCTGCTCGATCTCAACCGGCTGTTCCATGCGCTGGTCGACGAGGTGCTGCCGAGCAGCGAGCCACCGCGCATCGCCCGGATGCTCGATGTGGTCCGACGCCTGCGCCGTAGCGTGCTCTGGGTGGAGCACTCTCCGCCCCGGCTCAACGCGAACGCCGAGAATCTGCTGGACGCGCTGCGCAACAAGATGCGCCGCAACATCAGCCTCGGGGCGGTGGAGGCTCTCATCTGCCTCGAATCGGCCGTCCGGTACGGCCGCCAGCGGCTGGGGCTTTCCGGGGAGCCCCTGGCCGACCTGCTGGTGCGCAGTCGCCGGCTGTATACAAGTCTCGCCGTGCTGCACGACGACCAGGAGATGCAGCGTCTGCATTTCCTGGCCGGGGTCGAAGGACATCTGTCCTATCCGGACACCGACTACGACGATGTGATCGCCCATCGGGTGATCGTCGGGCTGGACAAGATCGTCGAGATCGGCGGCGGCGATACCCTCCGGCTCGGCTGGCTCAGCGACCCTGTGCCGCCGGCCGCCCCGGACAGCCCGGTGATGCGGTGCCCGGCCCAGCGCCTACGCGACGCCGGATCCGGCCGCCCGTTCAACGACCTGCTGTGGGACCTGCTGATCGAGATCTACCGCCGGACCGGCGACCTCGACTGAAACGAGTCGCCCCGTGGTCCAGCCGGCGGCCTGGCCGTGGCCGCCGACTGTCCACTCAGGATGTTCGGGTTGGCGGGTGGGGACCCGCCGCCCCTACGGTACGGTGCAGCGTCTGGCGTTGAGCGTGAAGTTGCCTGGTTTCTGGTTGACGAAGCCGTCCCAGCTGGCCGTGAAACTGACTCCGTTCACCGTGGCACCCGGTGGGATGACCCGGTTGCCGAATAGGCTCGAGGCCGTCTTGTTCAGCGCGTTCGAGCCGCTCTGCGTGAACACCGCACCGGCCACCGGTTGCTGGAGCACTTGTCCCTGGGCCAGTTCGAACGCGGCTGTCCAGCCGAAGATCGTCTGGTTGCCGGTGTTCTTGATCGACAGGTTGCCCCGGAACGTCGTACCGGTCACGTCGCTGACCGAGTACGTGATCTGGCACGCCGCGGCCGGGAAGGCGGCGTCAGGGGTGAGGAAGACGTTGCCGCTGGGGTTGAGGTCGGCGGCGGTGAGGTCGGTGTTGAGCTCGATGATCTGGGCGAGGGTGTGGCGGTAGTCGATGCCGAAAGTGGTACGGATGAAGGACAGACCTTGGTCGTTGGCGAAGTAGAAGCGGTCGCCGTCACGGAGGGCCTGGAACTGTTTCTGCCAGATGGCGAGTTGGGTCGGGCCCATCTCGACGCCAGGGAGGTGCTTCTCGGCGAATACGCCGACGAAGGCGTCGACCTTGTCGACGGTGCCGTATACCGCCTTGAGACGGGCGGCGAGGGTGGTACGACGGGTCAGGTTGACGCCGGTCTCGGCGACGACGTCCTGGTCACCATTGAGGTCGATGGTCTGGCCGTCGATGTTGGTGAGTCTGGTGACATCGAGGATGTCCGGGTCGTCGATGATGGTGCCGGTGAGGAGGGGGTCGTTGGTGGGGAACGCTTCGGTGCTCTCGCCGGTGAGCTGCGTGAACGAGGTGTACGCGGGTAGTCCGTAGGCCTGGCGGATCTGGTTGATGGTGCCGATGCCGTGGTCGCGGTTGCGTTGGATGTCGATGGCGCCGAGGTCGTTGACGACGCTGAAACACTCCGGCATGGTCGGGCCGTTGAGGCAGTCGGCGTCGGTGGACGTGGGTACCTGGAACAGGGTGGAGCGGAGCTGGTTGTCGATCTCCTCGTCGTTCTTGTACTGCATCTCGGCGCCGAGGGCCTGGATTACCGGCCCTTCTTGGAGGCCTCTGAGCAGGGTGGGGTTGAACAACATGACGCCGAGGGGGACGTTGATGGCGACCTCATCGCCGTCGGCGGTGACCTCGAGGCCCTGGGCCTCGAAGTCGGCCAGATCGGCGGCGCTGTAGCGGTCGGCGTCGGTTTCGATCTCCAGCCCGTCGCCGTGGATCTGGGTGTGGGCGCGGTAGCCGACCGTGGCGAACTCGTTGGTCAGGGTGGCGTTGACGTTGGGGTTGTAGCCGGTGTACCGGGGCAGCGAGACACCCATGGCCGGCAACCATTCCTGGTAGGTGACGTACTGCTCTTCGGCGATGACCACCCGGCGGGCGATCTGGAACTTGTCCTCGTCGGAGAGGGTGGCCGGTAGCAGCGACACGATGCGGTTGTGTTCACGGGCGAACAGGGTGTGGGTGGCGGTCAACGCGATGTTCTCGTTCGCGCGGGCGTCACCGGCCACCGCGGTGTCGTTGGGATGGGCGGCGAGTCGCCCATCGACATCCATCGCCGGGGCGCCAGCCGGGTCACCGCGGTCGGCCCGGGTCGGCAGGTAGCCGCCGGGCAGCATCAACGCGGCGCTGTTGTCGGTCGGGTCGCCGTCCAACGAACCCGACCGCAGCCAGTCCAACCGCGCGTTGGTCGCCCCGTAGACCACGTTGGCTGACAGATAGCTGGGGATCTGGTTGGTCTCTTGACGCGGGTTGGCGGTGCTCGTACCGGTGCCGGGCGTGTTCGGTGACCGGTTGACCCCGATCACCCCCGCCGTACTGGTGAAGTCCTCCAACGGGTCCCCGGGTTGGAACGTGATGTTGAACGCGTCCGCGCCGGCCCCGGTCTCGATCCGATGCCCGAAGGTGTGGTCGAGGAACTGGCCCCACGCCCATCCCCAGTTCGAGACCCGACGCTCGGAGAACACGTTCTGCGCCTGGTCGTTGACGACGCGATTGCTGATCTGCCGCGGGTTCGGGCCCCCGAACGGCTGACCGATGCCGTCGGTGTACCGGGCCGGCCCCACCCGCGCGTACGCCAGGTTGGCCTGACCCCAGCTCGGATGATTCACGTTGTTCCCTGACCCATCGAGACTCTCGACCGCGAACGGCACAGACGCGTGCGCACTCGGCGCCACCGCGACGACGCCGCCCACCGCGAGCAGCGCGGCACCACCGATCATCGGCAATCGCCAACGCCGGGCCCAAGCGCCGGGCCGATGCGACATGGGAGGCGGAACATCTTCATCAGGTGCGGGATGGACGGGACGGTCAGTCATTGGAATTCCTCCCGGGTGGATTGCCAGGCCAGGCACCTTCGAGCGCCGGGCACGTGGCCCGGGCGCTGGCTGCGACGCCCTGGGCCGCCGTGGTAGGGGGGAGAGGCTGGCAAAGCCCACATGTGTTGTCGCGGCGCGTGTCGGCAGGCGTGACGGGTCACTGCCGACGGCCGTCGGGAACCGCGACGCCCTTCTGTTGTCTCGATGCTCTTCGATGCCTGACGTGCATCGTGGCCTCTATAGCCACATGTGTCAATACCTTGATGATTCCAGTCTTCAATGTTCGACTGACACTGATCGGCTACCGCTACGACGGACGCAGGCGATCGCAGGGCAAGCGGACCGGCCAGCCGACCGGCGGCAGGTCGGCCATCGGCGTACCGGCCGGGATCCCGACGATCGCTCCGTGCGAAGACGGGTACACGTACACCGCGCCCCATCGCGGGTCCTGGCAGACGAGACGGGCCTGGGCGACCAGCGACCGCCAGGAGTGTGCCTGCAGGGTACGGCTGCTGGTCATCTGGTAGCTGGCCACGCAGACCAGCAGGATGAAGGCCGCCAGCGCCGCCGTCGGCACCCACCGGGCGCGGTCGGTCGTCCCCGATCGGCTCGCCGGGCGCAGCAGCACTGCCGCCGCCGCGATCACCATGAGCTGAGGGGCGATGACGTAGCGCAGTTCGAGCCGGCCGGCCGACATGACCGCCCCGCAGAACAGGATGACCGCCTCGACCACCATGATGGCGGCCACCGTCCACTGCGGCTCGAGGAGCTGTCGGCGGCCGAGCAACCACGCGGCGACCACCACAGCGACCAGCACGACCACCGCCGCCGTCAGTACCAGTCCGGCGTGGCCGTAGATCGGGGCGCGCCCGTTGTTGAACCGGTACCCGAAGACCGCGTTGGGCAGGGCGAACTCGATCAGGCCGCGCAGCGCCCACAGCGTGTCGTAGCGGGGCACCAGGAACGCCGGGCGTTCGGTGAGGCCGAGGCTCAGCGCCATCACGTTCAGCACGACTCCGAGACCGAGGGCGCCGGCCATCGCCCTGCCCAGCCAGTCCCGCCGGACGAACAGGCGTAGTACGGCTACCGGCAGCAGCAGGGCGACCAGCAGAGTCGACAGCGCGGCCAGGAGCACGACGGCGAAGGCGAGGATCTGCTGCCAGCGGCGGGCCGGTCGCCAGAGCAGCACCCACAGTGCGGTGTAGATGAGGATGAACTGCATCGGCGCCACGTCGTTGGCGGTCGTCGACAGCAGGTTCTCGCCGACCGGGGTCACGACCAGCGGGGCGGCCACGACGAGCCGGCCCACTGTGGTCCGTACGTGCGCTCCGCTGGCGAGGTAGACAACCACCGCGAGCAGTGCGGTGACGATGGCCGCCTCGACGCTCAGCACGGCCGGACCCCACTCGAGCGGGACGAACCGGCTTGGTACGGCCAGCAGCCGCGCCGCGGTGAGGTAGTAGCCGGCCAGTGGGCGGACGATGGTCGACAGCGCCGGCCGGCCGAGCGCGTCTGAGTAGAAGTACGTGCCGTCCTCGGCCCAGATGGTCTCCAGCACACCCGGGCCGCCGCGGGTCCGACCCAGGCTGGCCGCCGCCCCGGCGATCACGGCGGCCACGACCCACGCCGCGGCGACCAGCCGGCGCATCGGCCGGGCCGGCGCCGCGTCGACCGGGAACGCCCCGGTCAGGAGTCGTCCGAACCGCTCCACTGTGGAGTTGTTTGTTTCCTCGCCCGGTTCCGGACAAGCCACGATAACGTCCACTATGGAGCGTCCAATGTGATCACGAGCTTGTCGGTCGTGTGCCCGCGCTCGCTACTGTCACGCGACCCCAGGCGAAGGACATCCGCGCCGCCGTACACGTCCTGGACGATAGCCCTCATGGTGCGCCTACCGGGTCGGAGTACTGGAACACGTCGTCAAGCGGCACGCGGAACACCCGCGCGATCTGGAAGGCCATTTCCAGCGACGGCGAGTACCGGCCCTGTTCGATGGCGATGATGGTCTGCCGCGTCACTCCGATCCGTTCCGCCAGTTCGGCCTGGGTCATCTCACCGTGGGCGAAGCGCAGCGACCGGATCGAGTTGGTCACGCGGGTCGGCTTCACCACGGATGCAATCCCCGGCGGTAGACCATGATCCTGGCGATCAGCGAGGCGACCGCCGGCCCGATCTTGAGCATGCGCCCCAATGTAAAGCACAGCCTACATGAGGTCAATCATTGCTTACATCGAGACGCGCTCAGGTCAGTCGCGTTGTCGACCCAACCACCCGACCATCCCACCGTGCCAGCGGTTTTCGCGTCCCCGAGCGCGCGGCGTCGCACGTCGCCGAGTGTTGCATCTCGCGATATATCGCGTATCGTGGGGGCGAGCTCAAGGGGGACGCGATGGCCACGTCGAGCGGTGCCCCGCGCCTGGGTCAACGACGGGCGCCGCGATGGTTGAAGCTGGTCAATCCGATCACCCGGTTCCTGTTGCGTCGCGGGGTCGGGCCGGCCGCGCAGCATCTGTTGTCGGTCGCTGGCCGTCGGACCGCCAAGATCTGCACCACACCGGTCGCACTGGTCACCGTCGACACCCAGCGGTACGCCGTCGCCGGGTTCGACGGATCGGACTGGGTGAAGAACGTCCGCGCGGCCGGCGTGGGCGAGCTACGCCGCGGACGGGTGGTCGAGCGCGTCGTTCTGACCGAGGTCCCGGTGGGCCAGCGGGCTCCCATTCTCGAGTCATTCGCCCGCCACGTCCGCGGTGGCGCCGCCTTCCTCACCGCGCCGGCCGATGCATCACCCGACGGGTCCGCCGCTGCCGCGGCCCGCCATCCCGTGTTTCGGGTCAGCCGCGCGGCGGACTCAGCTTCACCGAATTGACCACGTCACCCACGTGGCGTTACAACGCATGGCTGACCGGGCATCGACGAACGCGCGAATGCGGTCGCGACAGCGGCCGCTCGACAGGCGGGCTTACGCTGCCGGCGAAACCGACGGCGTACGGGTATGGCCCGGCCGACCGCTGTCGGTATGGTGAGGCCGATGTCGGACGTGGCGTACATCGGCCCCGGCGGGCGCGAGCGGCGGCCTCGAGCCGCTGCTGCGGACGCTGGTCGGCGACGTGCTGCGCCGCCACCGGCTGGAGCAGCGCCGCACGCTGGCCGACGTCGCGCCGGGCCGCCCGGGTCTCGATGCCTTATCTGTCCGAAGTGGAGCGTGGCCGCAAGGAGGCCAGCTCCGAGGTGCTGGCCGCCGTGTGCGACGCGCTGCGGCATCGAGCTGTCCGACGTGCTGGCCGAGGTCGGGCGCGACCTGGCCAGGGACCGTGCCCCGGTCGTGCGGCTGACGCGCGCTGCCCGCGGGCCCGACGTGGTACGCCGGCGCGCTTCGACACCCCGCGGGCCCGCCGCGACGCCACCGGTCCGCCGCCCCGGCGACGCCGTCCTGCTGGCCGCCTGACGCTCAGCGCCGGTCAGCCGCCGCCGCCAGCTGGACCGCGCGGGACCGGCGGTCGGTGATGACCTGGTCGGCCAGGCCGTAGGCGACCGCCTCGGCCGCCGTGACAGCGTCATGTTCCGGTCGGTGTCGGCCCGGATCTTCGCCGCCGGGTGACCGGTGTGCCGGCTGAGGATCTCGTCCATCTCGGCCCGGACCTTGGCCACCTCCTTGGCCTGCACGGCCAGGTCGGGCAGCGTGCCGCGCGCCTGGCTCGACGGCTGGTGCAGGGTCACCTTCGCGTGCCGCAGCACCGAGCGCTTGCCCGGGCGTGCCGGCGGCGAGCAGCACGGCCGCCGCCGAAGCCGCCTGCCCCATGCAGATCGTGGCGATGTCGCAGCGGACGAACTGCATCGTGTCGTAGATCGCGGTCAGCGCGCTGAACGAGCCGCCCGGGGAGTTGATGTACAGCCCGATCTCCTGCTCGCTGGCCGACTCCAGGTGCAGCAGCTGGGCCATCACCACGTTGGCCACGCCGTCGTCGATCTCGGTGCCGATGAAGACGATCCGGTCGGAGAGCAGCCGGGAGTAGATGTCGAAGGCCCGCTCCCCGTTCGGCGTCTTCTCGACCACCGTCGGGATCGTGTACTGGCTCATGCGCCACATCCCCACCGCGCGCCGGGAGACCGCCGGCCGGACGTCGTCGACCCGGTCCAGGATGTGGTCGATGAGCCCGTACTCGCGGGCCTCCTCGGCGGTGAACCAGCGGTCGCGCCGGCTGTCCTGCTCGACCGTCTCGACCGGCTGCCCGGTGTGCTCGGCGATCAGCCGCAGCAGCGTGGCACCGACCCGCTCGAGCTGCTCGGCGTAGATCTCGACGTCGGCCGCCGTACCGCCGAAGCCGGCCGAGCCCTGGTGCATCAGGATCTGCGCGTGCGGCAGGCTGAACCGCTTGCCCGGCGTGCCGGCGCGAGAGCAGGAACTGGCCCATGCTGCCGGCCAGCCCCATCGCCAGCGTGCTCACGTCGTTGGGGATCAGCCGCATGGTGTCGTAGATGGCCAGGCCGGCGCTGACCGAGCCGCCGGGCGAGTTGATGTACAGGCTGATGTCGCTGCGCGGGTCCTCGGCCGAGAGCAGCAGCAGCTGGGCGCACAGCCGGTTGGCGATCGGGTCGTCGACCTCCGCGCCGAGCACGATGATGCGTTGGTGCAGCAGCCGGGCGGCCAGCTGGTCGTCGAGCGTGCCCGCGTACATCGCGGTCACTCCGTTGGCGGACAGTGCATCGTGTCTCCCTGCGGTCGGTCCACGGTCTCGGTCCACCATGGACTCGGCGGGCACGCGGAACCAAGCCAATCTGCTGTCAGCAGAGGGGACAGGTCAGGCCACGGTGGACGGGCCGAAGAACAGCTCCAGCTGGATGTTGTCGGGGTCCCGAGGACGCGCTCGTACCGGGCGGCGCTCGCCTCCACATCGCGTACGGTCAATCCGAGGTGGTGCGGCGCTGTGATCATCCAGTCATGATGAGGCGTCGGGGCACGGTCAACCGCCGGCAGGTCGGGAATCCCGTCACACACGGTCACGACAGCGCCGGGTGACGGTTCGGGATACGAATCGGCGCGAGGTCTTGACGACGGGATCCGTAGCTCCACTATCCTGCCGATCAGGGATCCGTGGTAGCGGTCCCCTTGAGCCAACGCATTCAGTGGAGGTGAGGCGGTGTCGGATGCGCCCGCGATCAGGCTCGACGGTCTGCGGAAGTCATTCGGCACGGTCGAGGCGGTGGCCGGGATCGACCTCGAGATCGCCGATGGCGAGTTCTTCTCCATGCTCGGGCCCGTCCGGATCGGGCAAGACCACCGTGCTGCGGATGATCGCCGGCTTCGAGCTGCCGACGGCTGGTACGGGTCGTCCTCAGCGGTCGGGACGTGACCCGGGTGCCGCCATTTCGACCGCGACGTCAACACGGTCTTCCAGGACTACGCGCTGTTCCCGCACATGAACGTGCGGGCCAATGTGGAGTACGGCCTTCGCGTACGCAAGGTGCCCCGGCCCGAGCGCCAGCAGCGGGCCGAGGCGGCGCTCGCGACGGTCCGGTTCGAGGGCTTCGGGCAGCGGCGGCCGGCGCAGCTCTCAGGCGGGCAGCGGCAACGGGTCGCGCTTGCCCGCGCACTGGTCAACCGGCCCCGGGTACTCCTGCTCGACGAGCCGCTCGGCGCGCTCGACCTCAAGCTCCGCGAGGAGATGCAGGTCGAGCTGAAGGCCATCCAGCGCGAGGTCGGCATCACCTTCGTGTTCGTCACGCACGACCAGGACGAGGCGCTCACGATGAGCGACCGGGTAGCGGTGTTCAACCACGGCCGGATCGAGCAGGTGGGTGCGCCGGCCGAGGTGTACGAGCGCCCCGCCTCGGCCTTCGTGGCCGGCTTCGTCGGCACGTCGAACCTGCTCGCCGGCGCGACGGCGCAGCAGATTCTCGGCCGCACGGGCGTCTTCTCGGTCCGGCCCGAGAAGATCCACGTCAGCTTCGACGGCGCCGCCACCCCGGCCGATTCACTGTCCGCCAAGGGTCATGTGGCGGAGGTGGTGTACGCCGGGCCCACCACCCGCCTTGTGGTTGATCTCGACGCCGGCGGTACCCGGCTCGTGGTGGTCCAGCAGAACCAGCAGACCTCCTCCGCCGACGTGGCGGCATTGCGCAACCGTCCGGTGCGGCTGAGCTGGCGACCGGAGCACGTGGTCGAGGTTCCGCACGGGGCTTGAGCTCGAAGGAGAGTGGAATATGAGAGCGAACAGACTGGGCATGGCGCTGGCCGCGGCGAGCCTGCTGGTCCTGGCCGGCTGCGGCTCCGGGGCCAGCACGGGGGGACTCGGCACCGGGCCGGGCGGCATCACCCCACCGAAGATCGACAAGCTGGCCGCGCTCGGCCCGGGCGAGGGCGAGGTCGACATCGTCTCCTGGGCCGGCTACGTCGAGGACGGCTCCAACGACAAGACGGTCGACTGGGTCACCGACTTCACGAAGCAGACCGGCTGCGTGGTCAAGAACAAGGTGGCGGGTACCTCCGACGAGATGGTCACCCTGATGAAGTCCGGCGACTACGACGTTGTGTCGGCGTCCGGCGACGCGTCGCTGCGGCTGATCTACGCCGGCACGTCGCTCCGGTCAACACCGACCTCGTGCCCAACTACAAGGACATCTTCGACGGGCTCAAGCTCAAGCCGTGGAACTCGGTGAACGGCGTCGCCTACGGCATCCCGCACGGCCGGGGCGCCAACCTGCTGATGTACCGCACCGACATCGTGAAGCCGGCTCCGACCTCGTGGGGCGCGGTGTTCGACCCGAACTCGCCGTACAAGGGCAAGATCACCGCGTACGACTCGCCCATCTACATCGCCGACGCCGCGCTCTACCTCATGAAGACCAACCCGGAGCTGGGCATCAAGAACCCGTACGCGCTGGACGACACGCAGTTCCAGGCGGCGGTCGACCTGCTCAAGCAGCAGAACGCGACCATCGGCGAGTACTGGTCGGACTACACCAAGGAGGTGCAGGCCTTCAAGTCCGGCGACTCGGTGCTCGGCACCACATGGCAGGTCATCACCAACCTCGCCCAGGCCGACAAGGCCCCGGTACAGGCGATCCTGCCCGTCCGAGGGCGCGACCGGCTGGTCCGACACCTGGATGGTCTCGGCCAAGGCCAAGCACCCCAACTGCGCGTACCTGTGGATGAACCACATCGTCTCGCCCGGAGGCGAACGCCGCCGTGGCCGAGTGGTTCGGCGAGGCGCCGGCGAACAAGCTGGCCTGCGCCAAGACCGTCGACAAGAGCTTCTGCGCCACGTACCACGCCGACGACGAGGCCTACTTCGACAAGGTCTGGTACTGGAACACGCCGATCGCGCAGTGCCTCGACGGGCGGACGAACGTCACCTGCAAGGACTACGCGGCCTGGACCCAGGCCTGGGCCTCGATCAAGGGCTGACCTTGTCGACCACCACCGCCACGCCGGCCGCCCGGCACCTCACCCGAGGTGACCGGGGGGCCGGCCCGCCGGCTCGCGCCTGGCTGCACCGCCACGCCGGCGTCCGCCTGGCCGCGCTGCTCGCCGCGCCGATGGCCTGGCTGGTGCTGGCCTACCTCGGCTCGCTGGCCGTGCTGCTCGTCTCTTCACTGTGGACGGTCAACAGCTTCACCGGAGACCTGATCCGCCAGCCCACCTTGGACAACTTCCGGCTCCATCTTCACCGAGCCGGTCTACCGCACGGTCGCGCTGCGCAGCATCGGGGTCGCGGCCGCGGTGACCATTGTGGACGCGTCTCGATCGCCCTGCCGATGGCGCTGTACATGGCCAAGGTCGCCTCGCCGCGGACCCGGCACTGGCTGGTCATCGCCATCCTCACCCCGCTGTGGGCGAGCTACCTGGTCAAGGCGTACGCCTGGCGGGTCATGCTGGCCAACGGCGGCCCGGTCGACTGGCTGCTCGGCGGGCCGGGGCACGGGCCCGGCTACGGGCTGACCGCGACCATCATCGTGCTGTCCTACCTGTGGCTGCCGTACATGATCCTGCCGATCTACACCGGGCTGGACCGGCTGCCGGACTCGCTGCTCGAGGCGTCGGCCGACCTCGGCGGGCGGGCCGGCCGGACCTTCCGCTCGATCGTCCTGCCGACGATCGTGCCGTCGGTCGTCGCCGGCTCGATCTTCACGTTCTCCCTGTCGCTGGGCGACTACATCACCGTGCAGATCGTCGGCGGCCGCTCCCAGCTCATCGGCAACCTCGTCTACTCCAACATCGGTGCGGCCAACAACCTGCCCTTCGCGGCGGCGCTGGCCACCATCCCGGTGGTCATCATGATCGGCTACCTGTTGGCCGTACGCCGGACCGGAGCACTGGACCAGCTATGACCCTAGTGCGGAGGCGACCGTCAGACCCTCTCGCCGCTGACCCGGTGGCTGCTGCGCCTGGCGATGGCGCTCGGCCTGGCCGTCATCTACGTGCCGCTGGGCATCGTGCTGCTGAACTCGTTCAACGCCGACCGCACCTTCGCCTGGCCCCCGCCGGGCCTGACCACGCAGTGGTGGGGCCGGGCGTGGGAGAGCGAGGGCGCCCGGGCGCGCTGTGGACGTCCGTCCAAACCGGACTAGGCGCCACCGCCATCGCGCTCGTCCTCGGCACGATGGTGGCCTTCGCGGTCGGCCGCTTCCGTTCTTCGGCCGCAACGCGATCTCGCTGCTCATCGTGCTGCCGATCGCGCTGCCCGGCATCGTCACCGGCATCGCGCTGCACAGCGCCTACCAGACGGTGATCCAGCCGCTCGGGCGCGGAGAAGGGACTCTACTGGGTCATCGTCGGCCACGCCACGTTCTGCATCGTGGTCGTCTACAACAACCTGCTCGCCCGGCTGCGCCGGCTGGGCGGCAACTTCGAGGAGGCCAGCGCCGACCTGGGCGCCGGACCCTGGCAGACCTTCCGGTTCGTGACGTTCCCGCTCATCCGGTCGGCGCTGTTCGCCGGCGGGCTGCTCGCGTTCGCGCTCTCCTTCGACGAGATCATCGTGACCACGTTCACCGCCGGGCCGGGCGTCCAGACGCTGCCGATCTGGATCTTCAGCAACCTGTTCCGCCCCAACCAGGCGCCGGTCATCAACGTCGTCGCCGCGGTGCTCGTGGTCGCCTCGATCATGCCGATCTACGTCGCCCAGCGCCTGTCCTCCGATTCCGGCGGTGGCCGCCTCTGACGGGGCCGTCCGGTTCCCCCCCGTCCTGCTGGAAGGAAGGGCACCTTGTTAACGCCTCCGGTATAGGAAGGGCACCTTCTTAACGGGGGCGCCCTTGGGGGCCGCGGGACCGGCCCGCGCGCCCAGCGCGTGCCGACGAGGCACGACCGTCTACAGTGGACTCTTGGGGCGGAGCGGGCGCCCACTGTGGACACACAGGCCGGCGCGCGCGTCGACCCGTCATCAAGATTTGACAACGGGTACATCAGTTGCAAACATCGCCGCGCCGCGCTTGAATGCTGGAAGGGGCTGGCAAGCAACCCGGTGCCGATCGTCCGCCATGGGAGTGGACGATCGAGACGTTCGTGCCCGATGCCAGCTGGGGTTCTGTGATCGACCAACTGATGAAGGAGCGTCCGTGAATTCGTGGCTACGAAGGTTGGCTCCGTTACCCGTTCTGATACTCGTGGCGGCTGGCTGTTCCAGTGGGAGCGGCAGCAGCGACGACACGAACCTCAACGGCAAGACGGTTACGGTGATTGGTACGTGGGGTGGGGACGAGCAGGCGGCGTTCCTGAAGATGGTGGCGCCTTGGGAGCAGCAGACCGGGGCGAAGGTGAAGTATACCGGGACCCGGGATATCAATACGGTGTTGACGACGGGGGTGTCGTCGGGGGTGTTGCCGGATCTGGCTGGGTTGCCGGGTCCGGGGCAGATGGCTGAGTACGCGCAGGCGGGTAAGTTGTTGCCGTTGGATGATGTGTTGGATATGGCCACGTATCAGAGTGAGACGGCGCCGGCGTTGACGGCGTTGGGTAAGTCGGATGGTAAGACGTATGGGGTGTTCATCAAGGCGGCGGTGAAGGGTCTGATCTGGTACAACGTGAAGGCCCATGATTATTCGTCGGATGCGCCGAAGACGTGGCAGGACCTGCAGACGGCGGGGGCGGCGAATCTGGGGTCGGCGAAGGCGTTGTGGTGTTTGGGTGTGGAGTCGGGGGCGGCGTCGGGGTGGCCGGGTACGGACTGGATCGAGGATCTGGTGTTGCGTACGGCGGGGCCTGATGTGTACACCCAGTGGTATGGGGGCAAGGTGAAGTGGTCGGATCCGGCGATCAAGAACGCGTTCCAGATGTATGTGTCCGATGTGGTGGGTAAGACCTACGGTGGTAGCAAGAACGCGGTCGCGACGAACTTCGGCAACGCTGGTGATCCGTTGTTCGCCAGTCCGCCGGGTTGTGAGTTCCTGCATCAGGCGAGTTTCATCACCGGGTTCAGCCAGTTCAAGTCCCACACCGCGGGTACGGATTACAACTTCTTCCCGTTCCCTGACATCGACGCGAAGTACGCGGGTGCGGTGGAGGGTGCCGGTGACCTGTTCGGCATGTTCCATGACACGGCGGCGGCGAAGTCGTTGATGAAGTATCTGGTGACGGCGGCGGCTCAGGACGTGTGGGTGAAGATCGGTGGGGCGTTGTCGGCGAACAAGAACGCCACCTCGTATCCCGATGATGTGAGTAAGCGGTCGGCGCAGATCCTGGCCAACGCGAAGATCTTCGTGTTCGACGCCTCGGACAGCATGCCGACCGCGATGAACGACGCGTTCTGGAAGGGTCTGGTGGCGTTGACCAACGGGACCAAGGGTGTCGATCAGGTTCTCTCTGAGCTGGACGCCGCGCAGAAGGATGCCTACACGACCTAGCGGGGCGGGCCGGGGGTGCGGGTGATACCGCCCCCCGGCCCTGTTGTCTGTTGGCCTGACCCCGGAGGTTCGCGTGGACTCACGCCTGATCACCGCCATCGAAGTCGTCCTCGGTGTGCCGGTGGTCCTGATCGCCTATATCTGGGGAACCGAGCGGCTGATCACCCTGATCCGTGACGAGGCCTGGCAGAAACGGCTGCGGCCGTGGCTGTGGCTGGTTCCGGCGCTGGGGTTCCTCGGTTTCTTCCTCATCTACCCGACCGTACGCACGATCATCCGTAGCCTGTACAGCAAGAGCGAGTTGCATCCCAAGTTCGTGGGGTTGGCCAACTACAGCTGGTTCTTCACCAACAACGACGCCCTCGGCGCGTTGCTGAACAACGCGTTGTGGCTGGTGTTCTTGACCCTGTTCACGGTCGGGTTGGGTCTGGTCGTGGCGGTCCTGGTCGACCGGGTCCGCTACGAGTCCTGGGCCAAGAGCATCATCTTCCTGCCGCTGGCCATCAGCATGGTCGCGGCCGGGGTGATCTGGAAATTCATGTACGACTACCGCCCGGCCGGGGTGGCCCAGACCGGCACCCTCAACGCGGTCGGCGGACTGGTCGGCCTGTCCCCGGTGGGCTGGCTGCAATCCCCGGACCTGCGGCTGAGCACCTTCGCCCTGATCGCGATCATGATTTGGATGTGGACCGGCTTCGCGATGGTCATCATCTCCGCCGCCCTCAAAGGCATCGACGCCGAACTACTCGAAGCGGCCCGGGTCGACGGCGCCAACGAATGGCAGGTCTTTCGTAAGGTGACCTTCCCCCTGCTCGGCCCGACCCTGGCCGTCGTCTCCACCACAATGATCATCACCTCCCTCAAAACGTTCGACATCGTCTACACCCTGACCAGCGGCAACTACGACACCGACGTGATCGCCAACCTCATGGTCAAGGAAATGTTCGTCTTCGGCGACTTCGGCCGGGCCAGCGCGGTCGCCACCGTACTGCTGCTGGCCATCGTGCCCATCATGGCGTTCAACATCCGCAACTTCCGGGTCCAGGAGTCCATCAGATGACCACGATCGCGATGCCCGAAGCCCCCAACACCGACGCCACCACCACCCCCACCCCACACCCCCGACCCCGCCACCGCGGCCGGGCCTGGCTGCACCTGGCCGTGCTCATCCTGATGATCATCTGGGCGGTGCCGACCATCGGGCTGCTGATCAGCTCGTTCCGCCCCCAGGAAGTACTCTCCACCTCAGGCTGGTGGACCGCCTTCGCCCCGCCCTACCAGTTCACCCTGGACAACTACCGCGACGTACTACACCAAAGCGGCATCGGGCAAGCGTTCATCAACAGCCTGTTCATCGCCATCCCCGCCACCATCATCCCCATGTTCGTCGCCGCGTTCGCCGCCTACGCGTTCAGCTGGATGCAGTTCCCCGGCCGCGACATCCTGTTCGTCGTCGTGGTCGGCCTACTCGTCGTCCCCCTACAAACCACCCTCATCCCCATCCTCAAAATCTTCGCCGACTGGGGACTCACCGGCCAATTCCTCGCCGTCTGGCTCGCCCACACCGGCTACGGACTACCCTTCGCCGTCTACCTGCTCCGCAACTTCATGGGATCACTACCCAAAGCCGTGTTCGAATCCGCCTCCATCGACGGCGCCAACCACGTCACCGCCTTCTTCCGCCTCGCCGTACCCATGAGCGTGCCCGCATTCGCCGCCCTGGCCATCTTCCAATTCCTGTTCGTCTGGAACGACCTCCTCGTCGCCATCATCTACATAGGACTATCCAACTCCGACAACCTCCCCATGACCGCCGCCATCGCCAACCTCGTCAACTCACTCGGCGGCGGCTGGTACCTCCTCAGCGCCGCCGCCTTCCTATCCATGGCCCTACCCCTAGCCGTCTTCTTCGCACTACAACGCTTCTTCATCCGAGGAATCGTCGGCGGCGCCGTCAAAGGCTGACGCTCCCGCGCTGCGGCTGGTGGTCGCCTCCGCTGAACGGATCGTCCCGTCAACGGCACGTCTGCTCACCGGAGGGTGATCATGGGCGTTTCGTCACGGACCGGACTCCGGCCCGGGTTCTCCGCACGTCGACGCGTAAGGTGTGACGGACTCAACGGGGACATGAGGAGGCCGTCGTGCTGTGCCCGCGCTGCCAGAGCGCCCTTGACCAGGGCGACATTCGGTGCGACCGATGTGGCCTGAAGGTGGACGCGATGGCCGGGTACGGCGGGCTGACCGTCCACACCGGACCTTCGGCGGCCAGCTCCGGACCACTGGCGAACACAGCCGCCGGGTCGCCGATGGCATTGGCCGGATGGGGGCAGGCGACGATGGTCCTGCTCGGGGCGGTCGCCCTGGGTCAGGGCCTGGTGTTGGGGCTGAGGTTCACCCATGACACGGTCACGGTCAATCGCCTGTACCTCGGCACCGCCCTCGTGCTGCTGGCCGCCGCGGTGACGTTCATGGCCTGGTTCTACCGGTTGCGACACAACGCTGGGCTCTGGGGTCGCCAGCGACGGTCGCAGGGCTGGGCGATCTGGGGCTGGATCGTGCCCGGTCCGTTCCTGTGGTTCCCGTTGCAGATCGCGCAGGACTCGCTGCGCGCCACCACCACACCGGCCACCCGTCGGGGTCGCAATGCCCTGCTGGCGGCCTGGTGGGCCAGCTGGGTGCTCGCCTGGATCTCCAGCGTCGAGCTGCACACGGTGACCGGCATCGGCGCCAACGGGGTCACGATCCAGAAGACGCAGTTCTCGTTCCTGCTCGGCTCGACCGTCGTCAGCAACGCGTTGACCGTGGTCGCCGCCGTGCTCGCCCTGTGGGTGGTACGGATGCTCTCAGGCCTGCAGCATGTCCGGATGGCGCAGTCGGGGCTGGAGCCGACCCATGCCTGACGCCTACAGCGCGACGGTCAGCCGGCCGTCGCCGATGGCCACGATGAGCTGGGTGGCGCCCGCGGGCGCTCCGGCCGGTAGGCCGCGTCGATCCGCCACTCGGTACCCGACCCGCCGGCGTTGGCGTGGTGCCGGCGATACCGGGTACCCATGTCGTCGGTGAGACCGAGCACGCCCCGGCCTTAGCGATGCTGCCGGCCCTGCGCCCGCAGGATCTCGGCGTCATTGGTGTTGCCCAGCGACTCCCGGCTGAGCTCGGGATCGAAGTACCGTCTCAACCACTCGGCACCCAGCATGGCGATCAGCTCCGTCGGGGCCCGGGTTTCCGGCCAACTGCTCACCAGGATACCGGGGCCGGTCGTCCTCGGGCCAACGGCCTCATCGTCCATAGTAGACATCTCGATACCCCTCGAACGCCGCCCGGCCGTTGTCGATCATGGCCACATCTCGACAGCCCGCGCCGGACCGGTCCCACGACGAAAGATTCACGTACTTAATTCAAGGCTTGACATAAAACGATGTGTTTGAAACTCTCAGCATCGAGAGAGCGCTCTCACCCGGACGCGGCCACCGCTCAGCCGCACCCGAGCCGACACCGCTACCAGGCGACCCGCCCGCGCGGGCCGCTCGACTCCTACGCGCTCAGGAGATGCCATGAATCTCGTCCCCCGGCTGTCGGCCCGGCGCCGACCGCTCGTCCGAGCGGCCGCGCTGGTGGCGGCAGCTCTCGCCCTCGTCGCTGGCTACGCGGTGTCCGTGGGGGTCTCGCCGGCCGGCGCGGCCACCACGCTGTTGTCCCAGGGCAAGCCGGCGTCGGCATCGTCGATCGAGAACGCGGGTACCCCGGCCTCGGCCGCCGTGGACGGCAACACCGGCACGCGTTGGTCCAGCGCGTTCAGCGACCCGCAGTGGCTGCAGGTCGACCTGGGCGCGACCGCCACCATCAGCCAGGTCGTCCTCCAGTGGGAGGCGGCGTACGCGCGGTCGTTCCAGATCCAGGTGTCGGACAACGCGACCAGCTGGACGACGATCATCAGTACCACGACCGGTACCGGTGGCACCCAGACGTTGGCCGTGTCGGGGTCGGGCCGCTATGTGCGGATGAACGGCACGGTGCGGGCCACGGGTTACGGGTACAGCCTGTTCGAGTTCCAGGTCTACGGCGACGCCCCATCGACCTGTGGCACGACCAACGCGGCGCTCAACCGTCCGGCGTCGGCATCGTCGATCGAGAACGCGGGTACCCCCGCCTCGGCCGCCGTGGACGGCAGTACCGGCACGCGTTGGTCCAGCGCGTTCAGCGACCCGCAGTGGGTACAGGTGGACCTCGGTTCGACCCAGTCGATCTGCCGCGTGGTGCTCCAGTGGGAGGCGGCGTACGCGCGGTCGTTCCAGATCCAGGTGTCGGACAACGCGACCAGCTGGACGACGATCATCAGTACCACGACCGGTACCGGTGGCACCCAGACGTTGGCCGTGTCGGGGTCGGGCCGCTATGTGCGGATGTACGGTACGGTGCGGGCCACCGCCTACGGGTACAGCCTGTTCGAGTTCGCCGTCAACACCACGGGAGGACCGGTGATCACGGGTGGCGGACCGCTCGGACCCAACGTGATCGTGTTCGACCCGACCATGTCCGCAGCGACCATCCAGTCCCAGGTGGACACCGTCTTCCACCAGATGGAGAGCAACCAGTTCGGCGGCCAGCGCTACGCGCTGCTGTTCAAGCCCGGCTCGTACAGCGGCTTCAACGCCCAGATCGGCTTCTACACCGCGATCGCCGGACTTGGGCAGAACCCGGACGACGTGCAGATCCACGGCGACGTGACGGTCGACGCGGGCTGGTTCAATGGCAACGCCACCCAGAACTTCTGGCGCTCGGCCGAGAACTTCTCCATCGTCCCGTCAGCCGGGTTCACCCGGTGGGCCGTCGCCCAGGCCGCCCCGTTCCGGCGCATCGACGTGCATGGCGATCTCAACCTCGCCCCGAACGGGTTCGGCTGGGCCAGCGGCGGATACATCGCCGACTCGCGGGTGAGCGGCACCGTCCAGCCGTACTCGCAACAGCAGTGGTACACCCGAAACAGCACCATCGGCGGGTATCTGAACGGAGTGTGGAACATGGTCTTCTCCGGCGTGCAGGGCGCGCCGGCGCAGAGTTTCCCCAATCCACCGTACACAGTGGTCGGTCAAACTCCGGTCAGCCGGGAGAAGCCGTACCTGTACCTGGACCCGGGCGGCAACTACCGGGTCTTCGTACCCTCTGTGCAGACCAACTCGAGCGGCATCACCTGGGGCGCCGGCAACACCGCGGGCACGTCGATCGCGTGGAACCAGTTCTACGTGGCTCACCCGGGTGACTCCGCGGCCACGCTCAACCAGGCTCTGGCTCAAGGGCTCAACCTGTTCTTCACGCCGGGCGTGTACCACGTCAACCAGACCATCACCGTCACCCGCCCGGACACCGTGGTACTCGGACTGGGCTACGCCACCGTCGTGCCCGACAACGGAGTCACGCCGATGTCGGTGTCCGATGTGGACGGTGTCCGGGTCGCCGGACTCCTGTTCGACGCCGGATCGACCAACTCGCCGGTCCTGCTCCAGATCGGTGGATCGGCCCCCGGTGCCGCCCACGCGGCCGACCCGATCTCGGTGCAGGACGTGTTCTTCCGCATCGGCGGTGCCGGCGCGGGCAAGGCCACCACCAGCCTGCTGGTCAACAGCAACAACACCTTGATCGACCACATCTGGGCCTGGCGGGCCGACCACGGCACCGGGGTCGGCTGGACCGTCAACACGGCCGACACCGGGCTCATCGTCAACGGCAACAACGTGACCGCGCTCGGACTCTTCGTCGAGCACTACCAGAAGTACGAGGTGGTCTGGAATGGCCAGGGCGGCCGAACGATCTTCTTCCAGAACGAGATGCCCTACGACCCGCCTGGTCAGGCTGCCTGGCGCGGCGGAGCCAACGGGTACGCCGCGTACAAGGTGGCCGACACCGTCACGTCCCATGAGGCGTGGGGGCTGGGTAGCTACTGCAACTTCACCGCTGATCCATCCATTGTGGCCGATCGTGGCTTCGAGGTGCCCAACAACCCGAACGTCCGGTTCCATGACGTACTCACGGTGTCCCTTGGCGGCATGGGCACGATCGCCCACGTCATCAACGGCACGGGCGGGCCCGCCCAGGGCACGGCCACCGTACCCGTGAATGTCGTCAGCTACCCGTAACGCACTTCCTGGGCGCCCCGCCTCCCACCGGCCGGGCGCCCAGCCCCGCCACGTGTTGGTATGGACGCCGCACTATACGAAATGCGTTAGCCAACTGTCCGGGCAAACCCTCAAACCCAGAACCCACCAACCGCAACCCCATCCCGAAGCCGGCCGCGCGTCACATCTGCCCACGCCGCCGCCGGTGGGCTAGTGTCGCTCGCATCCGTTGGTGGGAGGGCGGCGTGGTCGGCAGAGCTGAATTCACGAGCGACGAATGGGACAGCTTGGTGCAGTTGCCGCGGTGGGTGGTGGCCGCGGCCAGTGCCGCCCAGCGTGACCGTCCACATCGCACCAAGGTCGAGGTGGAGGCCGGACTCATCGCGTCCGCCCATGGGCGGGCCACCGGCAACGACTTCGTGGCGGACGTGGCGGCGCAGACTCTGCGCATCTTCGACGATCAGTCGACCGTGGCCGAGATCGGGTTCGCCGATCGCGACACCGGTATCGCGGAGGTGCTGGCCCGCGCGGCCACGGTCAACCGGATGCTCTCCGCTAAAGTGGACATTCCCACTGCCATGGCGTACCGGCGTTGGCTGCTCGCGATCACCGATGTCGTGATCGCGGCCGCCCGCAGTGGCGACTTCCTCGGCTTCGGCGGTCAGCTCGTCACCGAGTCTGAGCAGCGCTTCCGCGACCGGTTGGCGCTGACTTTGCAGGGTTGAGCGACGGCGACGGCGGCGGGGTAGCGGCGGTCGCCGATGCCGACCAGAATGTCCCGCGTGCGGATCATCAACGCCAATTTCACGAAACTGTTCTATGGGCAGGCGATCTCGTCGATCGGCGACTTCGTCTTCGACACCACCCTGATTCTGTGGATCAGTACCCGTCTGCTGGCCGGCAAGGACTACGCCCCGGCGGCCGTGTCCGGCATCCTGGTGGCAGTGGCGATCGGGATCGTGGTGGTCGGCCCGGCGGCCGGGGTGTTCGCTGACCGCTGGGACAAGCGGCGCACCATGATGGTCTCCGACCTGGTCCGCGCCGTCCTCGTCGCCGTCCTCGGCGTGGTGGCCGCCCTGCCGGCCGGCAGCCTGCCGGTCGGCGTCGTGCTGGCCTTGATCTACGGGGTTGTGCTGCTCGCGACGGCGGTCGGGCAGTTCTTCCAGCCGGCCCGCTTCACCTTCGTCGGCGACGTGGTCACCGGCGATGTCGAGCGGGCCCGGGCGTCCGGACTCACCCAGTCGGTCAGCTACACGGCCGCCGTCGTCGGTCCGCCGCTGGCCGCGCCGCTGCTGTTCCAGACCGGCCCGTACTGGGCCCTGTTCATCAACGCGGCGTCGTTCGTCGTGTCGTTCCTGTTGATCCGGGCGATCAGAGTGACGCCGCCGCCGCCGGCGGCCGCCGCCCCGGCGACGACGAAGTCGCGCTTCATCGGTGAGTTCCGGGCCGGGCTCAGCTACGTGCTGCACGGACAGGTGGTGCGCGCGCTCATGATCTCGGTGACCACGGTGACTCTGGGTGCCGGTGCCCTCAACGCCATGATGGTCTTCTTCCTTACCGACAACCTGCACAGCAAGCCTGACTGGTTCGGCACGATCGGCATGGGCGAGGGGGTCGGCGCGATCGCGGGTACCTTGACCGCGGCCTGGATCTGCAAACGCCTGGGCGACGTGCGGGTGTTCTACCTCGGCCTGCTCGTGGGTGGCGTCGGCATCCTGGTGTTCGCCCGTCTGGACAACCTGTGGCAGGCAGTGGTCACCATCGCGATCCTCGGTATCCCGATGGGCGCCCTGAATGTGGCACTCACCCCGATCCTGCTCCGGGCGGTGCCGCGCGATCTGCTGGGCCGGGTGGCGGGCATCCTGACTCCGGTGCAGTATCTGGCTTCGATGGTGGCCGCGCTGGGCGCGGGCTGGTTGGCCAGCACCGTGCTGGTCGGGCTGCACGCCCGGGTCGGCCCCCTGACCCTGGGCCGCATCGACACCATCTTCACCGTCAGCGGCCTGCTCGTCGTCGTCGGCGGGCTGTACGCGGTGGTGGCGCTGCGTGGCGCCCGGGTCTCGGGCGGTGAGTCCGTCAGCCAGCCGATGGAGCCGGCGGTGGCCGCGAGTACGTCGGAGTGAACGTGGCCACGCACGGCCCACGTAGGCTGACCCGGTGACCGTGCCACTGTTGAGCCCGAGCGATCCGGTACCCTCGCGCGCCGAGGTGTTCCTGGCCTACCTCGGGTACTTCCGCGACCGCCTGGTGACCAAGCTCGAGGCGCTGCCCGAGCCGGAGCTGCGGATCAGCCGGGTCGCTTCCGGCTGGACGCCGATCGAACTGCTGACCCATCTCCGGCATGTCGAGCGTCGCTGGCTCGAATGGGGATTCGACGGCGTCGACGTAGCGGACCCGTGGGCGGACAACAAGGACGACCGTTGGTACGTGGCGCCCGACGTCACACTGGCCGAGCTGGTGGACGACCTGCGAGGCCAGGCGGTGCGAACTCGTGAGGTGGTGCTCTCGCACGACCTTTCCGATGTCGGCGTGCCGGGCCCCCGGTGGGACGGAAACGAGCCGCCCACCTTGGAGCGCATCATGTTCCATCTGCTGCAGGAGTACGCGCGCCATATCGGCCATCTCGACATCGTGACCGAGTTGGCCACCGGCAACATCGGGGAGTAGCCGATGGGCTCATGAACCTGACCGAGGACGAGCAGGCGGTCGTGGCCGTCGTGCGGGAGTTCGTCGACCGCGAGGTCCGTCCGCGGGCGCGGGCACTGGAACACGCTGACGAGTACCCTGAGCGCCTCATCGAACAGATGAAGCGGCTGGGTATCTTCGGCCTGGTCATCCCCGAGCCGTACGGTCCGGCACCGGTGTCGATGCCCTGCTACGCGTTGGTCACCGAGGAGCTGGCCCGCGGCTGGATGAGCCTGGCCGGGGCCATGGGCGGGCACACGGTGGTGGCCAAGCTGCTGCTCGCCTTCGGTACGGGGGAACAGAAACAGCGTTACCTGCCGCGGATGGCGACCGGCGAGATCCGGGCGACCATGGCGCTCACCGAACCGTCCGGCGGCTCGGACCTGCAGGCGATCACCACGCTGGCGGTCCGCGACGGCGACCGGTACCGGGTCAACGGGGCCAAGACGTGGATCACCAATTCGCGCCACTCCCAACTCTTCGCGCTGCTGTGCCGCACGGACCCGGACGCCTCACCCCGGCACACCGGGATCAGCATCCTGCTCGTCGAGCCCGGGCCCGGGCTGACCATCTCCCGGGACCTGCCCAAGCTCGGGTACAAGGGCGTCGAGAGCTGCGAGCTGTTCTTCGACGACTACCGGGCACCGGTCGACGCGGTACTGTCCGGTGTGGAGGGTCGTGGCTTCGCGCAGATGATGACGGGGCTCGAGATCGGCCGGATCCAGGTCGCCGCTCGCGCCGTCGGCGTGGGGCGCGCCGCGTTCGAGGACGCCCTGCGCTACGCCCAGCAGCGGGAGGCGTTCGGCCGGCCGATCTGGCAGCACCAGTCGATCGGGAACTACCTGGCCGACATGGCCACCCGGCTGACCGCGGCCCGACAACTGGTGCTGCTGGCGGCCGAGCGTTCGCAGGCGGGTGTCCGCTGTGACCTGGAGGCTGGGATGGCCAAACTGTTCGCCTCCGAAGCGGCCATGGAGATCGCCCTCAACGCGGTCCGCATCCACGGTGGCAACGGGTACTCGACCGAGTTCGATGTCGAGCGCTATCTGCGCGACGCGCCCCTGATGATCGTCGGCGAGGGTACCAACGAGATCCAGCGCAATGTCATCGTCCGGCAGCTGATCAGTCGCGGTGGTCTCGACTAGACCAATTCGCCCCAGCTTGTCCGACGCGGTGTGCCGGTTGTGGCCCGAATGAAGCTTAGATTTCGACCGGTCTGGGTGCCGGGATCGGTCTGCGTCGGGCTGGCGAGCGGGCGAGAATGAGGCGTGGACGAACGGACCAGAGAGTTTGTCGATGTGTTCCACGCGTTCCTGGACGAAGTCGTCAACGCCCAGCGGCGTGCTGCGACGCCCGACGGTTCGGCAATGGTGCCGGCGTTGCAGTCGCATCTTGGCGTCGACCCACGCACACTTCCGGTCGTTACGGAGGAGATTCCTCCACACCTGTTCGTCGATCTCGACATCGCCTTGCATCTGGTGCAGGAGGATTGCGACACAGGGCTGATCCTTGGCCTGGGTGGTGGGCAGCAGCGCCGCCACCATTCTCTCAGTGAGCTGCTGGACATGGCCGGACGGTTCGGCCAGTTCCCGCTCGGGGCGGTCGACTACGTCAGGATCGCGACCGGACCCGACACCACTCGGGAGGCGGTGTCGTTCGGGCTGCGGCTGTTCACCTACGACGGTGTGCCCGTGGCCGTGTTGCAGCGTGCGGCGGACGCCCGCACCGGTAACCCGACAGCGTCGGTGGAGGTCCTCACCGCTGGCCCCGGCACTGCCGCCCGGCTGATCCACGCGGTACGCCAACTCATGACGCAGCGATCCGTCCTGCGTGGGCAGGTGCTGTCCCTGGGCGGCTCCGCCTTCCAACCGGGCATCGGTGGCATCGTGTTCCACCGGCGGCCCACCGTGAGCGCCGATGACATCATCCTGCCCGACGGTGTGCTGGAACGGATCCGTCGCCACGTGGCCGGGGTCGCGAAGCACCGCGACCGACTGCGGGCTTCCGGCCAACATCTCAAGCGCGGGTTGCTGCTACACGGGCCGCCAGGTACAGGCAAGACCCACACGGTGCGGTTCCTACTCGGTGCCCTGCCCGACCTCACCGTCATCCTGCTCGCCGGACCATCGATCCAGTTCGTGGCCGAAGCGGCACGGCTGGCCCGGGCGATGCAACCCGCACTTGTTGTCCTGGAAGACTGCGATCTCGTGGCCGAGCGGCGCGACCACTACCCCGGTGCGCAGCCACTGCTCTTCGCCGTCATGGAGACCCTGGACGGTCTCGACGACGACGCCAACGTCGCCTTCCTTCTCACCACCAACCGGGCCAGCGTCCTGGAACCCGCCCTGGCCCAACGACCCGGCCGCATCGACCTCGCGGTCGAGATCCCGCTCCCTGACGAACAGGGCCGCCGCCGACTGCTTGCACTCTACGGCCGCGACCTGCCATTCACACCCTCGGCGCTCGACCGCGCCGCCGCCCGCACAAACGGCACCACCGCCTCGTTTGCCAAGGAACTCATCCGACGTGCCGTCCTCATCGCCGCCGAAGCCGGACGCGACACCGACCTCGACACCGACCTCGACGGCGCCCTTGAAGAGATGCTCTCCGAGTCCCAGGCCATCACCCGGACTCTCCTGGGCTATGCCGGACCGCTATCCGATCAGCCCTCTCGCCACATTCGGTGAAGGTCGACGTTTGCCCGCGTCCGCCAGGTTATTCACCCGACCGGTCGCGCGCTCGCTCGGCAGACGGGCGTATTGCTGGGCCGCAGCCGTGTCTACAACAACGCGAGGTAACCCAACCAAGCTCACGCGACACTGGGACCTGCCGTGCCGGCGTACCCGCGATCGCCCGGGGAGCTGAACACCTCGGCGCCACACGTCTTGCATTTCCAGCCGTACGCCCTTGACGGCTGTCGGGGCCGAACACGTTGAAGCGACGCCGGGACTCACCCGTGACGCTGGAGTCCTGCGGGTCCTTGGCAGCATCGACCGCGCAGAGGCCCGCGATGTCCTGTACGCGGCGGTCCAGGCCGACGGCGCATACGGCCCGCCAAAGCCGCCAACCCGTTGTCCCTCAGCACGACCGGAGGGCCGAGCAACGCTCGACCCTCCGAGATGATCTTCTGCTTACCTCAAGTCAATGCGGAGAACGAGACTAGACCCGCATCCGGTACGCCGCGACCAGCGCCTGGTCGAGCAGGATGAGCAACGTATCGCGGACGGACACCCGGCTGCGCGCGTCGAACGCGACCACCGGGACCGACTCGTGCACGGTCAGGGCCCACCGGATCTCGCTGAGGCTGTAGGCCAGCTCGCCGTCGAACGTGTTGACCGCGATGACGTAGGGAAGGTTGGTCCGCTCGACATAGTCGATCGCCGCGTGGCTCTCGCCGATCCGCCGGCTGTCCACGATGATGACCACCCCGAGGGCGCCGCGGACGAGGTCGTCCCACATGAAGCCGAAGCGGCGCTGGCCAGGCGTCCCGAACAGGTACAGCTTCAGTCCATTGTCGACAGTCACCCGGCCGAAATCCATTGCCACCGTTGTGGTGACCTTGTCGGAGTCGCCGCGGTCATCGATCCCCAGGGACAGCGACGTCATCCCGGCCTCCGTCGTCAGCGGCGATATCTCGGAGATCGCGGCGACGGTGGTTGTCTTGCCCACGCCGAACGGGCCGGCAAGGATGATCTTCAAGGCGGTCGGTGCCGCCCGCTCAGGTGATCGAACGGAGTCCACGTATCACTCGCAGAATGGTGTCGGGGTTGTGGGCCTCGCTGTCGTCGGTCGTGTGCAGGTCGACATGGCCGGCATCGTGCAGGTCACCGACGAGGACCTGGGCGACACCGAGATGCAGGCGCAGGCGGGCTGAGATCTCCGCCACCGAGACGGGCTCGACGCACGCTTCGAGGATCGCCCGCAGCGGGGGAGCGAGATCGTCGGTCGGCTGGTCGGGCTGCGCGGTGACCTGGGTCTCGAAGCCGATGCGGGTGCCGCCCGGTACCCGCCCCGAGGTGAGCACGAATGGGCGCAGGCGTTGGGTGGGCTGCTCGAGCGGGTCAGCCGGCTCCGGCCCGGCCGGCGTCGCCAGGAAGGGCCGGATCCGCCGCTCGCCCGGGCGGTCCGGGTCGCTCGGCGGCAGGGTGGTCACGAGTCGACGGCGTTCTGCAACTCGATGATCAGGCGAGGTGTCAACGCGGAGGCCGCCTTATTGGCGAACAGCGTCATCTCATAGGCCAGCGCGCTCAGGTTGGCCGACCGGTCCGCGATGACCCCGAGCACGGAGCCGCTGCTGATGGCCGTCACGAGCAGGTAGCCCTCGGCCATGTCAATGATCACCCGGTTGATGGCGCCGAGGGAGTACCAGTTGGCGGCGCCACCGGCCAGGCTGGTCAGCCCGGCGACGACGGCGCCAAGACGTTCAGCGTTGGCCCGGTCCCGGATCGAAGACATGGCGATGAGCAGGCCGTCCGATGACACGGCAATAGCCTCGAGCACGCCCGCCGTACCGGATGTGAAGGAATCCAGGAGCCAGTTGAAGTTCCGGGCCTCGGGGCTGAGCTCGACATTGGTGTGTGTCACTGGTCTTCTCCGTGTTCCGCTTCACGCATCGCTCGCGCGACACCGGACTCGAACTGGGCGAGGCTGTCGCGCGCCTCCTCCGCCGATGGGTGCGCCAGTTGGACGGTCGATTCGCGGCGCGATCCTTCCATCGCGTCCAGGCTGGCGCCAGGGACGCGCCTGCTCAGCAGACCGTGTGTCGGCTGCCCGGGCCGGCCGTTCGGCGCTGACTCCACATAGGACACCGAAAGGGGGGCCGGCCCGGGTCCTGACGGGGCTGGTGGACCCTGGGCCGGTGCGCTCGCCGGCCCAACGGCCGCGACCGAGGCTGGGGCCGGGGCTGGGACTGGGACTGGGACTGGGGCCGCGACCGAGGCTGGGGCGGCCGGCACCGGTGCCGGGGAGGCGGGGGACCCGGCGGCGAGCACGTGGGCCGAGGCCGAGACGGTCGCCGGGCGCTGGGCCAGGGTCAGCGGCGGTGCCGCGGACGAAGTGGGCTTCTCGAAGGCGTTCCACGACCGGCCGACCCGCACGGTCTGCTTGGCCCGATCGATCAGCTCGACATCGATCAGGGTCGCGGGCTGCGGTGCGGACTCGACCAGGGGCGGACCGATCGCCCGGGTGCGGCTGTGCCGCCCCGGCAGCGCGGGGAGGGCCGCGGCGTCGGTGAGCAGTCGCGGCGGTACCTCGACGGTCGCGGTGACGCCAGCCCCGGGCGTGGGGGTGAGCGTGACGAGGAGCCCGTGCCGGCGGGCGATCCGGCCGACGACGAACAGGCCGAGGACCTCGGTCGGGGTCAGGTCGAGCCGCTCCCGATGGGTGAGCCGGGCGTTCTCCTCGACCATCCGCTCCGGCTCCATACCGAGGCCGTGGTCGATCACCTGGAGGACCACCCGGTCAGCAGTGACCGTGCTGGCCACCGTGACCCGGGTGCCCGGCGGTGAGAATCCGGTGGCGTTCTCCATCAGCTCGGCCAGCAGCAGCACCAGATCGTTGACCAGCGACGGGGCTATATGCACCTGACCGACCATGTCGAGGTCGACCCGCTGGTAGCCCTCGATCTCGGCCAGCCCGAGCCGGACCACCTCGTCGAGGGGTACCGGAGCCACGTGCTCATCCGGGTCGCTGGCTCCGGAAAGGATCACGAGGCTGCTGGCGTTGCGGTGCAGCCGGCTGGAGAGGTGGTCGAGCCGGTACAGCTCGCCCAGGCGGCTGGAGTCGGTCTCCTGCCGCTCGAGCCGGTCGATGAGTGAGATCTGGCGGCTGACGAGGTTCTGGGTACGCCGGCCCACGTGACCGAACATCTGCGCCACGTTGCGCCGGCTGGCGACCTGGCGCTGGACGAGCTGGGCGGCGGTCTCCTGCACCCGGCTGAAGGCGCGCGCGAAGTCGGCCAGCTCATCACGTCCGCTGGCCTCGATAGGTCGTAGTCGGACGGGATCGGCGGCCGGGGAGTCATCGTCGGCCACGCGAACCAGCTCGGCCTCGGCGAGACCGGCGACGCGCTCGGCGGACCGGGTCAGCCGCAGTACCGGCAGGGCGACCGACCGGGCCACCGCGGCGCCGAGCACGATCGAGATGAGCATGAGGACGATCGACAACGCGACGAAGCCGATGGTGCGGACGGTCTCGGTCTGGGCCACCCGGGTCGAGGTGGTCAGGGCGTCGTTCACCACTTTGGACTCGATGAACCGGCCCAGACCGGTCAGCGATACGAGCTGGTTGTACGGGTGCTTGCTCTGCAGGGCGGACACGGCCGACCCGGGAGCGGTGATCATCTGGGTGGCGAAGCCCTTGCCGAGCCGGCCGTCGATCGGGTCCACCGAGAGCCGGAACATCGCGGCCTCGTCCGGGGTGGCATAGGCGTAGAACCGCAGGACCGCCGGCTCGAGGGCGACCACACCGGCGACGTAGGCCGCCTGGATGTCCGGCGTACCGGTGGCGGCGAGGGCGGCCAGCATGGTCGCGAAGCCCTCGTTCGAGTGCAACTCAGCATCGAGGGCGATGACCTGCCGCCCCTGATCGGTGTCGCCGTCGACATATCGCAGCAGCCGGATCGACTCGATCAACGGGATGATCAGAGAGGTGTAGGCTCCGACGACCTGGGCCGGCTGGGCGAGGCCGGCGAGAATAGCTCCGCGCAGGGGATCGAGCCGGGACAGGTTGCCGACGGCGGTCGCGACGGTCGGGGTGCTGGCCGCGAGCACGTCGCGCTGGGCGTCCATCGTCGTGGCCTGAGCCAGCAGGACATCACGGCGGCTGCTCTGGTCGGTGATCAGCCCGACTGAGAGCAGACGCTCCTGCTGCAGTGCCCGGACCAGCGCACTCACGTGGCCGGCCAGCCGCACCTGACGGGCGGTGTCGGCCGCCCGGGCCGCCTGCTGGCCGACTTCGATCGCCGTCGCCACGGTCAGCAACATGGTGGCGATCAGCGGCACCAGCACGAGCAGCGCGAGCCGGCTGCGGATGCGGAGCCTACCGAGTAGCACCGGACCGCTCCATCGCCCGGTCAGCCAGGGCATGACTGATCACCGATCTGGCCGGCGGGGATCCCGCTTCGGCTGGCGGCTCATCGGCAACAGCCGCGGCCCGAAGGTTCCGCGTCCACTCGAGTACCGCCAGCACGATCGCGACGACGATCAGCGCGATCGCTCCGAGCAACCCGTAGAGCGCGAGCTGCTGGTCGGACCGGGCCGAGTCATGCCGCTGTTTGAGCAGGTCATCCATGGCGACCAGCAGCTTCTTCGACAGCGCGGCGTTGGAAACGATGAGGTCGTTGCTGACGGTGCCGGCGGTCTTGGCGTTCGCGGCGGTGAACTCACTCGTGATCAGTCGGGATGCCGAGTCGGCCGAGTCGAGCCGGCTGCGAACCGTGTCGAGCCCGGCGAACACCGCGCTGCTCAGGCTGGTGCTGGCCGTCGTCGCGACCGCCGTCTCGATGCTGTTGATCAGGTCGTCACCCGGAACCGTGGCCGCCTGCAGCTGGGCAAGCACCTGGGCGAGGGTGTTCACTTCTGTCGGCTTGTCTTTGGCCAGCTGGGCCAGGTCCGCGTACCGGCCGATGCCGACCGTGATCCTTGGCAGGTCGATCACCAGCGCGTTCTGCAGGTTGAGGATGTCGGGCTGGGGGTCGGCGGAGAGGCCGGAGGTCTGCTGGATCCGAAGGTACAGCGCCAGCATCAGGTCGTTGACCTCGCTGTATGACTGATACAGGCCGGCTGGCTCGCCCTGCCGCGACAGCCGTTGCAGCCGGGTCTGCAATGCCTGCCAGCGGTCTGCGACGCCGAGGGCGACCCCCGCCCGGGCGTCGATGGCGCGGACACCGGTGATGGCGTCGGTCAACGCGTTCATCGGCGGACTCTCGCCAGCGACGACCGCCGACTGGACGACGACGAGGGCGGCGGTGAATGGTTCGAGCGCCCGTACGTAGTCCAGTCCGAGCTGCTCGCGGTTCGCGCTCTGCTCCCGGTTGGCGGCCGAGCCGGCGGCGGCGTCGTACAGGAACCAGACCGGGATCAGCATCGCGACAGCCAGCAGGACACGGATGGCCATGACGACCACCCCTCCACCGGTCCGCGGTCGCGGTTTGGTGGCAACGACGGCACTCACTGTAGCCCCTCCACGTGCGCCGACCCGGGCGCACAATCTGCAGTACCAGTGCCAGTACTGGTGAGATTCCCTACATGCGGCGACGGTAAGACTGCTGCTCCCTCGCCGTCTGTGCAAGGGACGGAAGGACAGTTTTGGCGACAATGCCAACGGCTGATCACTGGTCGTTACGCGGAAATCACGTTGTGTGTCGGTGCGGTCGAGGCGCGCCCGGCTGTAGCCGGATATCCATAGGCTTGGCAGGCAAATGAGTAGATGACCGTTAATGCGTGGTCAGTTGGCATCGATACCATCGGTCGATCCTGTGGTCGTCGGTGCTCCGAGGAGGAAGCGTGTCAGACGAGGTCGTTGTCCGCCGCCAGAACGGCGTCCAGATCATCACGATCAACCGGCCGCACGCGCGCAACGCGCTCAACCTGACCGTCGCCCGGGCCGTGGCGGCGGCCGTGGACGAGTTGGACGGGTCCGACGAACTGAGGGTGGGGGTCCTCACCGGCGCCGGAGGGACGTTCTCCTCCGGCATGGACCTCAAGGCGTTCCTGGCCGGCGAGAGTCCGTCGTTGCCGGGGCGGGGGCTGTGCGGGATCACGCAGACACCACCGCGTAAGCCGCTGGTCGCGGCGGTCGAGGGCTGGGCACTGGCCGGCGGGTTCGAACTGCTCCTCGCCTGCGATCTCGTGGTCGCGTCGCAGGCGGCCCGCTTCGGTGTGCCGGAAGTGAAGCGTTCCATGGTCGCGGCCGCGGGCGCCGCCCTCCACCTGCCCAGACGCGTACCGTTCGCGGTCGCGATCGAGCTGCTCATCACCGGCGAGCCGATCACCGCGGCGCGCGCGTACGAGGTCGGCCTGATCAACCGCGTGGTAGCGGAGGGCTCCGCGCTCGAGCACGCCATCGGCCTGGCGGAGGTGGTCGCGGCCAACGGCCCCCTCGCCGTGGTGGCGAGCAAACGCATCGCCCGCGCGAGCGGTGACTGGCCCGCGGCGCAGGCGTGGGAGGAGCAGGGTCGCATCGTCGCCCCGGTCTTCTCCTCCGAGGATGCCCGGGAGGGCGCGAGCGCGTTTGCCGAGAAGCGGGCACCGGTCTGGAAGGGCCGCTGAGCTGCCGTGGTCACTGCGACGCGGTACCGACGAAGTCCATCGAGGCGACGAGATAGCCGACACCATACGGCGCGTCGTCGAAGTGCACCGTCGTGCGGGGACGCGCGGCGCCCGCGACCGCGGCCAGCACCTGCAAGGCCGGCCAGCCGGTGGCCATCAGGGCCCGGGCCAGGTGTTCGTCCAGCTCGGCCAGGGTGGCGAGGTTCCCGGTGGACACGGCCCGGGACACGGCGGCGTCGTAGGGTCCGGACCGTTCGTCGAGGAACCCCGGCGCCGTGAGCGTGCGCCGGGCCGATCCGTCCGAGACGACCAGGATGGCGACAGTCGGGGCGGCGGCCAGCACCTGCGCGGCCACCCCGTCGGGACGCTCGACACTCCACACCCGACGCTCGCCCTGGTATCCGGCCCAGTCGAGCAGCAGCCCACCGAGTCCCACGCTGAGCGGCGCGGCCGCCGAAGCTCGCCCGCCTCCCTTGTAGACGGACACGTCGACCCGCGCGTGAGCCGAGCACGGGCCGGTCCGTTCGCCCGGTCCGATGACCGCGACCACGTCCGGGGCCCTGGTCAGCATCAGCCGGACGGCATCGAGGCAGGCCGCGCGCAGATCGGCCGCCACCGGGTCGGCCCCACTGAGCTCTGGAATCAGCAGTGGCGGCCCGGGACAGACGGCGGCGGTCACGAGCATCGGCGTCAGGCCAGTCCACGCACGGTCCGGGCCGGCGACCGGTACCCCTGGATCGCGCTGACCATGTCGAGCGCGTGCCGGCTGTCCCGCACGTGGTGCACCCGGAACACCCGGGCGCCCAGCCATGCGCAGACCGTGGTGGCGGCGAGCGTCCCGGCCGCTCGCTCGGCAACCGGCACGTCCAGCGTCTCGCCGATGAAGTCCTTGTTGGACACCGACACCAGCACCGGCCAACCGGTGGCCACCATCTCGCCCGAGCCGGCGGGTCACCTCGAAGCGAGTGCCACGTGTTCTTGCCGAAGTCGTGGGCGGGGTCGATGACGACGCGCTCCCGCATCGACGCCGGCCGAGACCGCCCGCTCGGCGAGCACGGTCGTGCGGGCGAGGACGTCGGCCATCACGTCGGCGTACGCCATGCGGTAGGGACGGGTCCGGGGCGGCAGGCCACCGGCGTGGGCGCAGACGATCCCCACGTCGAACTCGGCCGCCACCTCGACCAGCCGCGGGTCCCAGCCGCCCCACGAGTCATTGAGCAGATCGGCTCCGGCCTCGCAGACCGCCCTGGCCACCTCGTGCCGCCAGGTGTCGACGCTGATCACCATGTCCGGGTACGCGGCGCGAACGGCGGTCGTGAAGGAGACCGTACGGCGGATCTCCTCGGCCACGTCGACCTCGGCGCCTGGCGCGGCCGGCACGCCGCCGATGTCGACGATGTCGGCGCCCTCCGTCGACGACGGCGTGTACCCGGTCGAGCGCCGCGTCCTCGGCCCAGGTCGCGCCACGGTCGAAGAACGAGTCGGGGGTCCGGTTGACGATCGCCATCACCGCGTGCTCGTGGACGCCGAAGGCGCGCCGGCCCAGCCGCAGTTCGCCCGGAGCGGTCACCGGGCGGCCCGGCCCGGCCCGCGTGGCACGCCGCCGGCCGGCGGGCGCTCGAGTACCGATACCTTCCGGGTCACCGGCTCCGGCCACACGATTCTCGCCCGGCTGGAACTGCAGCAGCTCGGCCCCGGGCAGGATGGGCGGGTGCCGCCGGGACTCGACCATGGCCAGCAGGCTCGGCCGCCGTGACGGCCAGCTCCCGGTCCGGGCGGTGACGGTGCGCCCGCGCACCGAGATGGACCTGGGCGATCGCGTCCAGCCCGTACGCCGTCAGCGGTGTCGACGAGAGTCGACAGCTCCACCCCGTACCCGACCGGGATCGGCAACGCCTCCATCAGATCCGCGCCGGGCCGCCCATTCGCCGGCCAGTGGCCGCAGGACGCCGGTCAGCTCGGGCCAGTACAGGCTGAGCGCCGGCCGGGCGACGTACTCGGTCAGCCGCCCGCCGTCGGGCGACGTCTCGCCATCCGGCCGCGACCGCAGCCGCGTATACGCCGCCCGGACCAAGCAGCGTGCCGGCGTCGTCGAGCAGAGGACCGAGCAACCCGGTCACGAAATGGGGCCCCCAGTCGGTCAGATCGCCATCGACGAACACCAGCAGATCGCCATCGGTCACGAACAATGACTTCCAGATCGCTTCACCCTTGCCCGGATGGCTGCCCAGCTCGGGGGCGATCTCAGCGGCCCGGTACACCGTCGCGCCGGCGCCGGCCGCGACGGTCGCGGTGCGGTCGGCCGAGTCGGAGTCGATGACGATGAGCTGGTCGAGCAGGGGCGCGTCCTTGACCAGGGCCCGCCAGAGGACGGCGACGATATCGCCAATGGTGTCGGCTTCGTCCCTGGCTGGAATGATGAGGCTGACGCGACGGTCGAGGCGGAGCTTGGCGTCGAGCAGGCGCGCGAGGGGCCAGTCCGTCCACACCGAGCTGTGCCGCTCGAACCACGTCCGCGCTCGTTGCTGCACCCTGCCGGTCCCTATCTGCCGGTCCCTATCTGCCGGTCCCCATCTGCCGGTCGCTGTCTGCCGGTCCTGTGTGCCGTTCGCCGGCCCCGGCCCACTTTAGCGCGACCTCTTGGTAGGCGGAGGAACACGGGGCGTACCGAACAGTCGCGCGCACCGCCGGCCGGCCGCCCCTTGGTTGAACAGTCCGATGTGGACTGTTCAGATGGGGAACCCGGCCACCGTCAAGCCGCCGAACGGGCCAGCTCCTCGCTCATCCGGGTCATCAGGTGTTCCAGGCCACGCCACGGTCGGACCATCACCGTGAACTCGACCAGCCGGTCGTCGCTGTTCCAGCGGAGCATGTCGACGCCGTGCACCGTGAGCCCGTCGAGGAGCGCCTCGAACTCGAGGACCGCGCTGTCCGCGCCGTACCACTCCCGCCGGTACCGCAGGGTCGGCCCGAGGACGACGAGGGCGGCACCGAGGTACGCGGAGGTCTTCGCGCGGCCCTCCTGCGGGGTGTGCAGCGCGGGCGACCGGAACACCACATCGTCGGCGAGCAGGCTCTGCAGCAGCGCCGGATCCTTGGCCCGCACGATCGCGTGCCACGCCGAAACGGCCGTCGGGACCTCACCCATCCGCCCAGGCTACGCTGTCCCACGAATTGGGACGCTGGAGCGAGCGATGGACAACCCGGCCGACACTCGCGGCGCCGTTCGCTAGACTCACCCCTGGGTCGAGAGGCGCTGCAACGGGCTGGTGCCCGCCACGCTCGGCCCGTACCACGCGGCAAGGGCGCCTCCCTCATCGAAGGAGGCCCCCCGTGAGTACCGTGGACGCCCTTCGCGACCTGCTCAGCCAGCGGATCCCTGGTACTGGACGGCGCCTGGGGAACGATGCTGCAGGGAGCCGGTCTGTCCGCGGCCGACTACCGGCCCGAGCGTTTCGCCGACCATGCGCGCGACCTCACCGGCGATCCCGACCTGCTCAACCTGACCCGCCCCGATCTCATCCTGGATGTCCACCGCCGCTACCTCGCGGCGGGCGCGGACATCACCACCACCAACACCTTCACCGCCACCAGCATCGGCCAGGCCGACTACGGCCTGGAGTCCTAGTACGGGAGATGAACCTGCGGGGGGCCCAGCTCGCCCGGCAGGCGGCCGACGAGACGGGCGGCCGGTTCGTGGCCGGCTCGATCGGACCGATGAACGTCACCCTGTCGTTGTCGCCCCGGGTCGAGGATCCGGCCTACCGCGCGGTGAACTTCGACACCGTGCGCGCGGCGTACGCGGAGCAGGTCGCCGCTCTGGCCGACGGGGGCGTGGACCTTCTCCTGATCGAGACCATCTTTGACACGCTCAACGCCAAGGCGGCGATCGCGGCGGCCCGCGAGGTCGCCCCGCAGCTTCCGTTGTGGATCTCGGTGACGATCGTCGACCTGAGTGGGCGGACCCTGTCCGGCCAGACCGTCGAGGCATTCTGGCGCTCGGTCGAGCACGCCGAGCCGCTGGTGGTCGGGGTGAACTGCTCGCTCGGCGCCGTCGAGATGCGTCCCCACGTGGCCGACCTGACCCGCCTCGCCGGCACGTATGTGGCGTGCCACCCCAATGCCGGCCTGCCCAACGCGTTCGGCGGCTATGACCAGAGCCCGGCCGCGATGGCCGAGTGCTGGCCGAGTTCGCCGGCACCGGCATGGTGAACATCGTCGGCGGGTGCTGTGGCACGACGCCGGCCGCACATCGCCGGCATCGCGTCGGCGGTCGCGGGGATCGCGCCGCGGGTCGTGGCCAGCCAGCCGCCGGCGACCCGGTTCAGTGGACTCGAACCGCTGACGATCGGCGCCGACACCGGCTTCCTCATGATCGGCGAGCGTACCAACGTGACCGGATCGGCCCGGTTCCGCCGCCTGATCGAGAGCGACGACTTCCAGGGTGCGGTGGACGTCGCACTGGAGCAGGTGCGTGGCGGCGCCAACCTGCTCGACGTGAACATGGACGCCGACCTGCTCGACAGCGAGCAGGCGATGACGACCTTCCTCAACCTCATCGCCACCGAGCCCGAGGTCGCCCGGATCCCGGTGATGATCGACAGTTCGAAGTGGAGCGTCCTGCAGGCCGGACTCAGGTGCGTGCAGGGCAAGGGTGTGGTCAACTCGATCAGCCTCAAGGAAGGCGAGGACCGC
The DNA here is from genome assembly GCA_963803345.1 of uncultured Actinomycetota bacterium. Lineage (GTDB taxonomy): Bacteria > Actinomycetota > Actinomycetes > Mycobacteriales > Micromonosporaceae > CAWDLX01. The sequence continues at coordinate 358,913 of CAWDLX010000009.1, read as the reverse complement.
TTCCTCGAGCAGGCCCGGATCATCCGTGACCACGGCGCCGGAGTGGTCGTGATGGCCTTCGACGAGCAGGGCCAGGCCGACACCACCGAGCGCAAGGTGGAGATCTGCGGGCGCGCGTACGACCTGTTGACCGGGCGGGCCGGGTTGCCGGCCGAGGACATCATCTTCGATCCCAACGTACTCGCCGTCGCCACCGGCATCGCCGAGCACAACGGGTACGCGAAGTCCTTCATCGACGCCTTGCCTCTGATCAAGCAGCGCTGCCCGGGAGTGCGCCTGTCCGGGGGTATCTCCAACCTGTCGTTCTCGTTCCGGGGCAACGAAACCGTTCGTGAGGCGATGCATTCGGCCTTCCTGTTGCACGCCGTGCGGGCCGGACTCGACATGGGCATCGTCAACGCCGGCCAACTCGCTGTCTACCAGGACATCCCGGCCGATCTGCTGGAGCTGGTCGAGGACGTACTCTTCGACCGCCGGCCGGACGCGACCGACCGGCTGGTGTCCTTCGCCGAAACGGTCAGCGGCAACGGCAGCCGCCGGGTGGTGGACCTGGCCTGGCGCGAGGCGCCGGTGGAAGAGCGGTTGGCCCACGCGCTCGTGCATGGCATCGTCGACTTCATCGAGGCGGACACCGAGGAGGCACGCAAGCAGGCCCGGCCGCTCGAGGTGATCGAAGGCCCGCTGATGGACGGCATGAAGATCGTCGGGGACCTGTTCGGTTCGGGAAAGATGTTCCTGCCCCAGGTGGTCAAGAGTGCCCGGGTGATGAAGCGGGCCGTCGCCTACCTGGAGCCCTACCTGCAGGCGGAGAAGGAGCAGGCGCGGTTGGAGGGGCGCGATGACGGTGGTCGCGGCCAGGGCAAGATCGTTCTGGCCACCGTCAAGGGCGACGTCCATGACATCGGGAAGAACATCGTCGGCGTGGTGCTCGGCTGCAACAACTACGAGGTGATCGACCTCGGTGTGATGGTGCCGGCGGCGGCCATCCTCGACACGGCGGTCGCGGCCGGGGCAGACGCCGTCGGGCTGTCCGGGCTGATCACCCCGTCCCTGGACGAGATGGTCGCGGTGGCGGGCGAGATGCAGCGGCGCGGCCTGAAGCTGCCACTGCTCATCGGCGGCGCGACCACATCGCGCCAGCACACCGCGGTCCGGATCGCGCCGGCCTACGACCGGCCGACCATCCATGTGCTCGACGCGTCCCGGGTCGTCGGTGTCGTGTCCGACCTGCTCAACCCGGAACGGGCCGAGGCACTCGACACGGCCAACCGGGCCGAGCAGGAGCGGCTGCGCCAGCAGCACGCGAACCGGACCCGGCAGCCACTGCTCACGCTCGACCAGGCGCGGGCCAACCGGGAGCGGGTCAACGTCGACGACCTGCCGGTACCCGCGTTCACCGGCGTCCGGGTCGTGCGGCCCGACCTGACCGTCCTTCGTGGACTGATCGACTGGCAGTTCCTGTTCCTGGCCTGGGAGCTCACCGGCAAGTACCCGGCGATCCTCGACCAGCCGGTGGCCCGGGAACTCTTCGACGACGCCAACGCGCTGCTCGACCGGATCATCGACGATGGTTCGCTGCGGGCGGAGGGCCTGTACGGTTTCTGGCCGGCCCACAGCGCCGGTGACGACATCGTGCTCGACCACGAGCCGATCGGATTCCCGATGCTGCGCCAGCAGACGGCCAAGCCGGCCGGCCGGCCCAACCGGAGCCTGGCCGACTACATAGCGCCCGCCGGTGACCACCTGGGTGGGTTCGCCGTGGCCATCCACGGGGCGGCGGCGTTGGCGGCCCGGTTCGAGGCCGAGCACGACGACTACCGGGCCATCATGGTGAAGGCCGTGGCCGACCGGCTGGCCGAGGCGTTCGCCGAGTACATCCACCTGCGGGCCCGGCGGGACTGGTTCGAGCCGGAGGCCGATCCCGCGGTGGAGGACCTGCACGCCGAACGGTTCCGTGGCATCCGGCCCGCGCTGGGCTACCCGGCCTGCCCGGACCACAGCCAGAAGCAGGACCTGTTCGCGCTGCTCGACACCGACCAGGTCGGCATGGGGGTGACCGAGAACGGGGCGATGACGCCGGCGGCCAGTGTCAGTGGGCTCATCTTCGCCCATCCGTCCTCGCGTTACTTCACGGTCGGGCGGATCAACCGTGACCAGGTCGCGGACTACGCCGCGCGACGGGGTCTACCGGTGTCCGATGTGGAGCGTTGGCTGCGACCCAACCTGGCCTACGAACTCACTGATACGCCGTGACGATGGTGGTCCAGCTCTGACCCGCTGGCAGGTACACCGCGCGCTGCCACAGCTCGCCGGTCGCGGGGTCGAAGGTGAGCGCGGCCTCGGCCGTGAGCCCGTCGAGCGCGTACGGGATCCGCAGCGTGACACCGGCCCGGCCGAACATGTCGGCGGGGGCGTCCGGGTCGACCCGGGCGACACCGGCGCGGGCAGGGTCGGCCGCCAGGTCGAACGCGGCCGCCCGCACCGCGGCGAGGCACACCGGTGAGGCCAGCAGCCCGGCCAGCGCTGTCCACCAGCCGGCCACCCCGTCCGGGCCGATGCTGGCTGCCTTGTCCAGCGCGGATGACAGGCGATCGGGTACCAGGGTGGCGATGGGTAGCCCACCGGCGAGGACCCGCGGGTCGTTGAGGTCCGGCAGCGCGTACCCGCTCGTGCGCAGCTTGGCCATCACACCGGACCAGCCCTCAGCGTCGGCGCTGGTCGGCCCTTCGAACAGCTTCTGGTATCCGACCCGGGCCGTGGGGTCCGGCGTGATCAACTGACCGGGACAGGCGAGCCACGGGCCGACCCCGTCCGGCGAGTCGACGCGACCGAACTCGAGCCCGAGCGCGGGCAGCTCCTCCGGCCGGGCCCGCGCGATTGTCGTCGCCAGCTGGTAGGCGATAGTCGCGCAGGTCCCCAGCTTCTGCGACATCAGCACCATCACACGTCGCTGGATGACCGGGCGGAGCCCGGGCTCTTGGCGAGCCGCCCGACCCAGTCCCGCCAGCACCTCCACAGTGGACAATCTCGCCACCGGGCTGGCCGAGCCGGCCACGGTCGGCGGGCTGCTCAAGGCGGCCGGCAGCACCGCGGTGGCCAGCCCGATCGCCGCCACCGCCGCCGCGATCACCGCCACCCCCACCCGCCGCCCCCGCGACCCCCCCGAAACCCGCGACACGCCCGAAACCCGCGAAAGGAAGGGCACCTTGTTAACGCCTCCGGTAGAGGAGGGGGCCCCTATTAACACCTCGGCCGGGTCCGCGAGGGCCGGGTGCGCGAGGGCCGGGTCCGCGAGGGCCGGGTGCGCGAGGGCCGGGTCCGCGAGGGCCGGGTGCGCGAGGGCCGGGTGGGGGTCGGCCGGGTCCGCGAGGGCCGGGTCCGCGAGGGCCGGGTGCGCGAGGGCCGGGTGGTCGAGGGCCGGGTGGGGGAGGGCCGGGTGCGCGAGGGCCGGGTGGGGGAGCGCGGGGGGTACGGGGGCGGACGGTGCGGTGGCGGACGGTGCGGTGGCGGTGGCGGCGACCTGGTGCAGTAGGCGGTCGAGGGTGCGTTGTTCGGCCGGCGTCAGGTCGTGGGCGAAGTCAGGGCCGCGCGTCATCGGATTCTCCTTCGCGCTGGAGCAGATGCGGGGCGAGCCGGGCCCGGGCACGGGCGAGGCGCATCCGGGCGGTACCGGGGCGGATACCGAGGGCGTCGGCCGCCTCCGGCAGGCTGAGCCGGTCCAGGAGCAGGCTGACCAGTTCGCGTTCAGCGGCCGGCAGCCGTTCGAGGACGGCGCTGGCCGGACCGGTGAGGCGGCCGGCGTCGATCGCGTCCTCCAGGCCGCCGAAGTCGTCGTGCTGGACCGGGCGCTGCCCGCCGAGCCGCCGGGTCGCCCGGGCTTCGGCCGCCGCCCGCCGGTAACGGGTGGCGATGATGTTGGCGGTGATGCCGAACAGCCAGGCCCGGATGGGGGCGCGGTCGGGGTCGTACCGGTGGGCCGAGTCGATGACGGCCAGGAACGCGGCCGCCACGACGTCGTCGGCGGTGTGGGAGTCGCCGACCTGGCGTAGCGCGAACCGGCCCAACGCCCGGACGTGGCGGCGGTAGAACTCCTCGAGGGCTACCGGGTCGCGTGGGAGCCGCCGGACCAGTTCAGCGTCCGCCACGCCTGCCAGGTCCACACCACCCACATTCGTTATTCGGATAGGGCGCCCGCAGCGTCACGCCGTGACGCATCGGGGCGCGCCGGCGAAGTACGGACGTGTGCGCAATGATCGTCGAGCGGTCCCGGTCCGGCCAGCGGTGGTTCCTGCTGGCGGCACTCGGGGCGGTGCTGTGCCTGGTCAGTGCCGGCCTTCTGGTACGGCTGCCGGCCCGGTCGCCGACGAGCGCGCCCGTGGTTGAGCAATCCGGACCGACGATGTCCCCCCCGGTACCTGGGTCGGCGGCCGTCGCGACTCCGACCGGGTCGGCGGTCGGCTACCCCGCGGTCGGGCACCGGACCTACACGGTCGTCGCGGGTACCAGCCCGGTGATCGGACGGGCCGGCCAGCTGGTGCGCTTCCAGGTGGCGGTCGAGACGGACATCTCCGGGCTCGATCCGGGTGCGTTCGCGCAATTCGTCGAGCGGCTCTACGGCGCGCCGCAGGGGTGGACCGCCGGCGGGGACTGGCGCTTCCAGCGGGTGGGGCCGGGCCAGGCCGCCGACTTCGTGCTGTACCTGGTCACCCCGGCCACTCGTGACGTGTTGTGCCAGGACGGCTACGACAGGTACACGAGCTGTCGCAAGGACAACCGCGTGGTGCTGAACATCGCCCGGTGGGTGCATGGCGTTCCAGGATACGGCGCGCCGTTGTCGGTCTACCGCGACTACATGATCAATCACGAGACCGGACACCGGCTGTATTTCGGGCACGAACGGTGTCCAGGTCGAGGCGAGCTGGCGCCGGTCATGCAGCAGCAGACCCTCGGCCTGCACGGCTGCCTGCCCAACGCCTGGCCGTACCCGGGTGGCCGGTCCTACCACGGCTCGTCCGGGGTGTACCCGGCCTGACTCCACAATGGATGGATGGGGGACGATCCGGCGGCCTGGTACGGATCGCCCGGGACCTCGTTCGCCGACCTGGGGTTCGCGGAGCCGGACCCGGACTGATCCGACCGACTCCTGACCGACAACGGATGACCCGCCGCTGATCGTTACGATGCCCGGGTGTTCACCATCCTGGTCGCGGTCGAGCTGGGTCTGGCGGTCCTGACGGCCGCCGGGCTTTCGGTGATCATCGCCCCGTACGGCCGGCACAACCGGTCCGGGTGGGGGCCGACCGTGCCGGCCCGGGTCGGTTGGATCGTGATGGAGAGTCCGGCCTGCCTGTTCTTCCTGGCCGTGTACCTTACCGGACCGCACCGGTTCGATCTTGTTCCTGTGGTCCTGCTCGGGTTGTGGCAGCTCCATTACGTGCAGCGGACGTTCGTCTTCCCGCTCCTGATGCGACCGGGTGGGCGGATGCCCATCCTGGTGATGTTGCTCGCGATCGTGTTCAACCTGCTCAACGGGTATGTCAACGCGTACTGGGTGGCCACCCTCGGCCGGTACCCGGCGAGTTGGCTGGCCGATCCACGGTTCCTGGGCGGGGCGGTTCTGTTCCTGGGCGGGTACGCGGTGAATCTGGCCTCCGACCGGATCCTGCGCGGGCTCCGCGGTCCGGGCGAGACCGGCTACCGCATTCCTCGCGGCGGGCTGTACCGGTGGGTGTCGTGCCCGAACTACCTGGGCGAGATCGTGGAATGGTTCGGCTGGGCGCTGGCCACCTGGTCGCCTGCCGGGCTCGCCTTCGCCGTATACACCACGGCCAACCTGGCGCCCCGGGCGGTGCACCACCACCGCTGGTACCACGAACGATTCCCCGACTATCCGCCGCAGCGGCGGGCGCTGGTCCCATACCTGCTCTGACCAGTCGTTCCACCGTGAAGGATCGACCGCTTTCGCGGGTGAACCCAGGGCGTCAGTCGCTTTCGCGGGCTTCCCGGGCCTTGCGTTCCAGCTCGGCCCGCTTACGCTGCTCCTCGGCCCGGGCGCGGACCTGACGAAGGAACTCCTCGTCGTCGTCCGGGTTGACCGCGACGTGCCGGCCCGGCCGGTCGTACTCGGGGAACTGACGCCCGACCCGGGTCGGCGCGGGGCGGACCCGGCTCTCCCACGGATGGCCCGCGATCAGCCAGGCGATCGACCCGATGTCGGGCAGCAACAACACGATCAGGAGCCAGACCACCTTCGGGAGATTCCGGACACGATACTCGTCGGTCACGATCACATCGATGATGCAGAACAGCCAGAGCCCGAGGAGCAGCAGCCCACCGTCAAGAAACAGCATCCGAGTACCCCCGTCCGTAGCGACGACCGGAGCAGACTACACGCACGCCGGACGGCGCGGGGCATCGACACGACTGACTGCGCGACTGCCGTCTCGCCAATGGGCCCCCGCGCGAAGGCGACGTGTGTGGCGTGACCAGACCGATCAGGAATCGAGAAGCGCGAGCTGCTGAGCCCCGATTAGGGTGACCCCCGTGGCCTCCATCGAATCCATCACCCTTGGGGTGGCTGACCACACCGCCGCCAACCAGGTCTGGAGTTCTCTCATGTGTCACCCCTCGTGGATGCACGCACTCGCCGCGGCGCAGCGCCAGAGCGACCTCGCGCGGCTGCGCCGCGTCCGGGACCGGATCGACCGGGAGTACGCGCAACCGCTGGACGTAGAGGCGCTCGCCCGCGGCGCGCACATGTCGGCCGGGCACCTCAGCCGCCAGTTCCGGCTCGCCTACGGCGAGTCGCCGTACGCCTATCTGATGACGCGGCGTATTGAGCGTGCGATGGCGCTGCTGCGTCGGGGCGACCTGAGCGTGACCGAGGTCTGTTTCGCGGTTGGCTGCTCCTCGCTGGGCACGTTCAGCACCCGCTTCACCACGTTGGTCGGTGTGCCGCCCACCGCGTACCGACGCCAGGCGACGGCCGCCGCGGCCGGGATTCCGTCGTGTGTGGCCAAACAGGTGACCAGACCGGTCAGGAGTCGAGAAGCGCGAGCCGCCGAGCCGCAACTAGCATGACCGCCATGGACATCACCATTCACGCGAGCGTCCTCCCGCACGACGACCCGGACGCCGCCCTGGCCTTCTATCGCGACGCCCTCGGCTTCGAGGTCCGCAGCGACGTTGGAAACGGCAGGATGCGCTGGATCACGGTCGGCCCGGCCGGCCAGCCGGGCACGTCCATCCTCCTGGCGCCGCCGGCGGCCGACCCCGGGGTCACCGACGCCGAGCGCCGGACCATCGCCGAGATGATGGCCAAGGGCACCTACGGCTGGATCCTGCTGGCCACCGCCGACCTCAACGGCACCTTCGAGAAGGTACAGGCCGGCGGAGCCGAAGTCGTCCAGGAGCCGACCGAGCAGCCGTACGGGATTCGCGACTGCGCCTTCCGCGATCCCGCGGGCAACCTTGTGCGCATCCAGGAGCTGCGCTGAGCGATCCGGCAATCGCAGAGGGCGCACGCCATCATGTCCACGTCGGGACTCGGCTCACGCGACACTAGATCGTCTCCCACCCGACGTCCTCGTAGACTCCGGTGAGTGTCCTGAGTAGACGGTCGTCGACCGGGACCGGGATGTCGTCGATCTGGCCGACCGGTGCGACCCCGGTGGAGCTGGTGACGAAGGCGGCCCTGAAGGCCGGCGCCTCGGACATCCGCACCGGAGCGCGGCGGCTCGGCACGCCGGCCGCGGGCAGCCGGGGCTCCAGCAGCAGCATGGTGATGCCGGGCAGCTGCGGCGCGTCCGGCCACACCAGCCCGTCGCCATCGTGGAACACCACGTTGCTCACGGCGGCCTCACTGATGAATCCGTCGGCATCGGTGAGCAGGGCGTCGTCGTAGCCGTCGCGCTGGACCTGGCGGCGGTGGTAGACCTGGCCGAACACACCCATGTGCTTGAACTGGGCCAGTGGTCGTTGGTATGACACGGATCGGAGCCGGTAGGGCTTCGCCGGGTGCTGGTTCGGTGCGAGGACGGTCACCATGATCGACGGGGTCTCCTCCGACTGCGAGGACAGTAGGTTGACCCGCACCGACGCGTCCGGCGTACCGGCGAGCGCGTGGCGGATGCAGTGGCGGACCAGGTCCGGATCGAGTCCGGCGTCGAAGAGTTGCCGGTTCGCGGTAGCCAGCCGGTCCAGGTGCAGGTCGAACCCGCGGGCCCGACCGTCGCGGACCTGCAGCACCGTGTAGTGCCCGTAGTTGGCCCGCAGAGCGAGATGCAACGCCTCGACGGTCGGGACTGCTCCGTCGATCTCGACCCGGGCCGGTGATTCCGTCATGATCCCAACGTAGTGCAGTCGCGGCGTACTGTGGCGGCCATGGGTGCCCTGGGTCAGGCGGTCTCGTTCGCCGGCCAGCTCTACCGCCAACGCGCTGACATCGCCTACGCCGGTCACATCGGGCGCGATCCGATGGCGCTGCTCCAACTCCGCCCCGGCCGGGCCGACCCGTACCGCATCTACGAGCGCATGCGCGCCGCCGGCCCTCTCGTCCCGACGCGGCTCGGGAACTGGGCCAGCACCAGTCACCGGGTCTGCAACACGGTTCTGCGCGACCGGCGGTTCGGCGTGCGGCCCGAGGAGGCGATCGATCCGCCGCCGGACGGTTTCGACCTGTCGTTCCTCGGGATGAACCCGCCCGACCACACCCGCCTGCGCCGGCTCGCTCTGCCCGCGTTCAGCCCCCGTGCGGTAGCCACGTACCGCGAGCGCATCGAACGCACGGTAGGCGAGCTGATCGACCGTGCAGTCGCGACCGGGCACTTCGATCTGGTATCGGCGTTCGCAGCCCCGTTGCCGATCGCGGTCATCACCGACCTGCTCGGCGTACCCGACGCGGACGCTGATGCCTTCGCCCGCTACGGCCGGGTGATCGGAAGCGCCCTGGACGGGGTCCGGTCGCTGCGGCATGCGGCCGAGCTGCGGGCCAACGAGGCCAGGCTCCGGTCCTTGTTCAACGACCTGTTCGCGCTGCGCCGGCACGAACCGGGGGACGATGTCCTCAGCCAGGTGGTCGCGGCCGAGGGCGATCAGATCAAGCCGGCCGAAATGGTGCCGCTGTGCGTTCTGCTGTTGGTCGCCGGCTTCGAGACGACGGTCAACCTGATCGGCAACGGGGTGCTCGCCCTGCTCGACCATCCAGAACAGTGGGAGGCCCTGCGCGCCGACCCGGTCGGCGTGGCGCCCCGGGCCGTCGAGGAGGTGCTCCGTTTCGACCCGCCCGTCCAACGCACGGGTCGAGTGGCGCTCGAACCGCTCGAGCTCGATGGCAACCCCGTCCACAAGGGACAGCTGGTGGTGACGCTGATCGGGGCGGCGAACCGCGACCCCGAGGTGTATGAGCGGCCGGCCGTGTTCGACCTGGGCCGCCGACCCGGCCCCGACCACCTCGCCTTCTCGAGCGGAATCCATTACTGCATCGGCCAGCCGCTGGCCCGGCTCGAGGCGACCGTGGCGTTCCAGATGCTGGCGGAGCGGCTACCCACCCTGCGCCGCACCGGGCGGGTCAGCCGCCGCAACGCCACCACCATCCGCGGTCCCGTCCGCCTCCCGGTCGCGACCTGAGCCTGGGACCGAGCGCCACTTCGGCCCTTTCAGTAGCGACAGATTCCGATGTATGGTCAGCCATGGCTGACACTGGACTGCGCCGAAATGCCATTGGCCTGCGCGAAGTGTTGTTCCAGAGCATCACCGACATGGCACCCGGCGCCGCGATCGCCGCGTCGATCCCGGCCGGCGCCGCGCTGGCCGGCGGCTCGTTGCCGCTCTCCGTTGTGCTGGCGCTGGTCGCCTGCCTGTTCACCGCGTCGAGCATCGCCGAGCTGGCCCGCCATCTGCCCGCGGCCGGGTCCCTGGGAACGTATGTCGCCCAGGGCATCCACCAGGCGCTGGGCTTCCTGGTCGCGTGGGCCTACGTCCTGGTCGGGGTCCTGATCCCGCCGCTGGTGCTGCTGCAGTTGGGATTCACCACGGCGTCCACGCTGCACGGCGAGTTCTCCGGCTACCCCGAGACGCTGTGGTGGCCGTGGACCGTGCTCGGCGCCCTCATCGTGATGGCGGCCGGCCTGTACGGGATACGCACGTCCGCGCGGTTGGGCACAGTTCTGGGCGTGATCGAAATCGCGGTCTTCCTGATCATGGGGGTGCTCCTGGTGTTCCATGCCGGGAGCGCCAACACGTTGTCGGTGTTCGGCACCGGGCTGACGCCCGACGGTGCCGGCATCAGCGCGGTCATCGCCGGATCGGTGTACACGATCCTCGCCTTCGGTGGCTTCGAAGGCGCCACCCCGCTGGCTGAGGAGGCCCGCGATCCGCGACGGACCATCCGTCGCGCCGTCCTCGGGGCGACCCTGGCCGTCGGCGTGCTCTACATCTTCACCACCTACGCCGTCGACGTTGCGTTCGGACCCGACCGGTTCGCCACCTTCACCGCCTCGGGGCCGTCCTCATGGGAGGGTCTGGCCCGCCAGTTCTATGGACTGTTCTGGGTGCTGGTGTTCTTCGCGGTGGTGAACTCGACCATCGCCAACGCGAACGCCGGCGTCAACGTGTCCAGCCGGACCGCCTACGCGATGGGGCGCATCGGGGTGTTCCCGTACCGGTTGGCCAGCATCACCCTGCGCCACCGCGCGCCCCACGTGGCCATCCTGCTCGTGTCGGCCGCGACCATCGTGATCGCTCTCGGGCTCGGCTTCGGCTATGAACCGATCACGGCGTTCTCGATGGTGGGCACCGGTATCGTGATCCTGCTGGTGGCCATCTACATCGTGGCCAACGTGGCGTGTATCGCCTACTTCGTGCGCCGCCGCCGGGCTGACCTGAATGTCTTCCTGCATATCGTGGTGCCCGTGCTCGGGATCGCCGCCTTCGTCCCGCCGTGGTTGACCGCCGCCGGGATCCCCGCCTTCTCGTTCGTCACGAAGTTGTCGCCGCCGGTGTCCTACGCCGGCCCGGCGGTCGCGGTGTGGATGGTGCTCGGCGTCGGGTACCTGATCTGGCTGATGACCCGGCACCCTGACCGGGTGGCCGAGGTGGCCCGGGTACACCTCGACGAGGAGCCCACGGTGCACAGCGAGGACGTGCCGTCGCCGGCGCCGTTGTGAGCTCACCCGGCCGCCCGTGGGCGACCGCCGTTCGCGATCCACTGTGGACACGCCTGGAGAGGTAGAGCCGGACCCTACCCCGCACCCAGCTCGTCCAGGATGAACGCGAGGATTTCGGCCTCGTAGCGGGCATGGGCGTAGCGACCGGCGGGCCCGGTGTGGGCGCCCGCCCCGAGCTCCACCCGGAACAGCAGCCGCTGTTCCGGCTGGCCCGTCGCCCGTAGGCGGGCCACCCACTTGGCCGGCTCGCGCACCATGACGCGTGGGTCGTGCACGGCCGCGGTCACCAGCAACGGCGGCCGGGGTCCAGCGGGTGGGTGCTCGTAAGGGGAGTAGCCCCATATCAGTTCGAACATGGCCGGCTCGCGCGGGTCGCCCCACTCGTCCCACTCGTTGACCGTGAGCGGGATCGTCGGGTCGAGCATGGTCGTCACCACGTCCACGAACGGCACCTCGGCCACCACGGCGCGCCACCGGTCCGGGCGCATCGAGTACACGGCCGCCTGCAGGAGACCGCCGGCCGACAAGCCGCGGGTGGCGATGCGAGCCGGGTCGACCAGTGTGTCGCCGAGCCAGTCGGCCACCGCGAGGTGGTCGGTGAACGTGGTGGGCTTGGCGGACAGCCGGCCGGCCTCCCACCAGCCGCGGCCCCTCTCCCCGCCACCACGCGGATGGGTCAGCGCGTAGACCACCCCGCGGTCGAGCAGACTCGCCAGCACCGGGTCGAAGGCGGGATCGTCACACGACTCGTAGGCACCGTACCCCCAGAGCAGTGCCGGGGCGGTGCCGTCCAGTGGGGTGTCGGCGCGCCAGGCCAGCGTGACCGGTACGCCGACGCCGTCCGGGGCCGGGGCGAGCCGTTGCTCGGTGCGGTACCGGGACGGGTCATAGCCGGGCACCTCCTGACGCTTGCGCAGCGTCCGGTCGCCCGTGCTGAGATCGACCACATGCCAGGTCGGTGGCTGCACCAGCGACTCGACGCGGACCGTCACCGCCCGGTCGTCGTACTCGAACCGATCGTCGAGGGTGAGCGTGCCGGCCGGCACATCGGGGTGGATCTCCCGCTCCTCGCCGCTGTGCCGGTCGACCGTCCGCAGCAGAGCCGCCGCATCGCGACGGAGCTCCAGCAGCAGGTGGCCGGCCAGGACGTGACACGCGACGAGGCGCTCGCCCGGACGGGCTGAGTCGACCGGCCGCCATTCGTGTGGTACAGAAGTGGACGCCCGCGCCAACGCGAACTCAGGCGCCCCGTCGTTGGTGACGATGAAGAGTTCGTCGCCCTCCCGGGAATCGTCCACGCGGTACTGGACCCCGCGGCGGCGCGCCCGGACCAGGCGCGGTGGCGTGTCAGGCCGATCGGCGGGAACGAGCCACGACTCGCTGGTGTCGCGGCAACTTGACTGGATGACGATGAAGCGGTCACTGCGGGTGGCCCACACCTCGACCTCGAAGCGGGCGTCGTCCTCGGTGAAGACGAGCGTGTTCCCGCCCCCAATGGTGTGCCGCCAGACTTGGTACGGGCGGTACTGAGCGTCGCACACGGTGTAGAAGAAGGTGCCCGAATCGGCGCTCCACGCACCGGTGTAGTAGGTGCCCGGCACCTCGTCGCTGAGATCGGTCCCGGTACCGGTGTCGCGGAACCGCAGCCGGTAGACCTCGTCGCCCGAGGTGTCGACCGAGTAGGCCAGGAGCCGGCCGTCGGGACTCACGATCCGGACGCCGATCTCGACAAATCCCCCCACATCGCCAACGAACTCGGCCTCGTCGAGCAGGACCCGACCTGGCTCCCTGAGGTCACGGGTCGACAAGAACTGCTCGTACTCCCTTCCAGTGACCGTCCTGGCGTAGTAGAAAAAGGCACCGCGTCGCCAACTGACTGAGTCATCAGTCGGGAGGAGGCGCCGCTCCACCTCGCTGAAGATCTCGCCCCGGAGGTGCGCCAGGTGCCCGGTCGCCCGGTCGTAGAACTCCCGCTCGGCCTCGAGATAGGCCACGAAGCGGGGATCGCCGTGGTCGTGCATCCAGGCGTACTCGTCGATCCATTCCACCCCGTGCAGTGCGCGGGATTCCGGTACCATGGCCGCGAGTGGCGGTACTTCACCGTCCGGGTTGATCGGCATAGCCGGCAACCCTAGTCGCTGTCCCCTGCACCACTGCCATCGCGCCACTCCGACGGAGGAATTCATGAGCGGAACCTCTCCCCGGTCAGTCCTGATTCAGAGACTGACTCGCCGGTCAGTACGGCGGCGGATCCGGCTGCGTCTGGCCGCCGGCCTGGCCAGCGTCGTCACGCTGGCCCTGATGGCACTCGGCGGTGCACCCGCCCTGGCCGATGATCCGACGCCCAGCACCGACGCGTCATCCGGTGCGTCGCCGAGCGCGACCGTCGGCGCGCATGGCAAGGGCACGTTCGTCATGGGGCTGAAACAGGACATCGACTCGCTCAACCCGTACGTCGGGGTGCTCGCGTCGTCGTTCGACGCCTACCAGATGATGTATGACTATCTGACCGACACCAGCCCCAAGGACCTGTCGGTCGTACCGTCCCTGGCCAGCAGTTGGGACACCTCAGCGGATGGTCTGACCTGGACGTTCCACCTGCGCACCGGGGTGAAGTGGTCGGACGGGCAGGACCTCACCGCCGACGACGTCGTCTACTCGTACCAGCGGGTGCTGGCGGCGGACAGCGTGGAGAACGGGCAGTACGGCAGCTCGCTCGGCAACGTCGACAAGGTGGAGGCGACCAACCCGACACCGTCGTGTTCCACACCACCGAGCCGAGCGCGACGCTGCTCGGGTCCACCCAGCCCAACGGCGTGCCCATCATCCCGAAGCACATCTGGACCAACGTGAAAGAGGACGCCGTCGGCAACTTCGCCAACGACGGCAGCGACGGCAAGCCGGTTGTCGGCAGTGGACCGTTCCAGTTGGTCGAGGCGAAGAAGGGCCAGTTCTACCGGTTCAAGGCGAACCCGAACTACTGGAACGGCGCCCCGCACATCACCGAGCTCGACATGGTCGTGTATCAGAGCGACGAGACGCTGGTCCAGGCGCTGCAGAAGGGCGAGATCGACTTCGCCCACGACCTGACAGCCAAGGCGTTCAACGGGCTCAAGGCGAAGAACGACCCGAACATCACCCTCAACACCGGACCGAGTACCTACGTGTACGAGCTCGGCTTCAACACGGGTGCGGCCACAGTGGACAATCAGCCGATCGGCGACGGCAACGCCGCGCTCAAGAACGTCCAGGTGCGCCAGGCGATCGACTACGCCATCGACAAGCAGACGATTGTCGACAAGGTGCTACTCGGCGCCGGGCAGGTCGCATACGGCGAGATGTGTCCGCTCTACTCCACGTGGTACTGGGAACCGAGCGGCGACGAGAAGCGCATCTACAACCCGGACAAGGCGAAGGCTTTGCTGGACCAGGCCGGGTACAAGGCCGGGCCCGGACGGGATGCGGGTCGCGCCGGACGGTAAGCCGCTCACGCTGCGCGTGTTCGCCCGCTCCGAAGCGTCCGACTCGCAGACCGAGGCCAGCTACATCCAGGAGTGGCTCAAGGCGGTCGGGATCAAGGCCGACATCCAGGTCATGTCCGAGGACGCGCTGACCGACATCATCGGCAAGGGCCAGTACGACATGTTCCTCTGGGACTGGTCGTTCGGCGCGGACCCCGAGAGCACGCTGTCGGTGTTCGTCTGTGACGCCCGGTCGACCAAGGACGATTGCCGGGCGCGATTTCGGCCGGCTGGTCGGACAGCTTCTACTGCAACCCTGACTACGAGGCAGCTCTACAAGCAGGAGGCGACCCTCGTCGACCCGGCCCAACGGGCACCGGTGGTCAAGCAGGCGCTCAAGCATCTCTACGACAACGCGATGTACTCGACCCTGTACTACGCCAACACGCTGCAGGCCTACCGCAAAGACCGGTTCACCGGCTTCGTGGCCCAGCCGGGCTCCGGTGGGCGCTCGCCAGCCAGCTCGGTACCTGGTCCTACCGGGCGATCACGCCGTACGTGGCGCCGGCCGAACCAGCCGGCCCCGCGAAGAGCTCGCCGATCGTGTGGATCATCGTCGGCGCGGTCGTGGTCGTGCTGCTGGCCGGTCGTGGCTTCCTGCTGATCCGGCGCGTCGCTCCACTGCGGACGAACGCGAATGACGCTGACTGACGGAGGCGGCCCCGCTGAGGGCCGCCTCCTCTCCCCGGCCGCGCCGGCTCGTCGGGGCCGGCGTGTCTTCGGCTGGGGCGGTCCCGGGGCGCTACTTCGCGCGAAGGTCTTCGGCGCGGCCGCGCTCCTGCTGTCTTCGTCACGGTCTTCAACTACTTCCTGTTCCGGGTGATGCCGGGCGACCCGGCCAAGACGTTCGCCCCGCGCGGGCGAAACGACGACCCGGCTGGCCCTGCCCGGCTGCGCCAGCGGATGGGCGAGGGCAAGCCCTGGTGGGAGAAGTTCCTGTTTACCTGCAGGACCTGGTGCACGGGGAGCTGGAGTACCTCGTTCTCGCAGCACGAGCCGGTGGCGCGAGCCATCGCTCGAACGGCTCTGGCCGACCGTCCTGCTCTCAGGTACGGCGCTGGTCATCGCCGCGATGATCGGCTTCTCCTCGGCGCCCGCAGCGGCTGGCGGCAGGGCTCGAGGTTCGACCGGATCGCCAGCAGCAGCGCGCTGACCTGGTACTCGGTCCCCGAGTGGTGGCTCGGACTGATCCTCATCATCGTGTTCGCGTCGAAGAGCGGGCTCAACCTGTTCCCGGTGTCGGGCATGAGCGACCCCCGCTCGACCCTGCCCTACTGGCTCGACGTCGCCTACCATCTGGTGCTGCCGGTGACGGCACTGGCGGTCGTCTACGTCGCCGAGTACTCGCTGATCATGCGATCGTCCATTCTGGACGAACGGCACGCCGAGTACCTGGCCGTCGGCGCGGGCCAAAGGGCTGCGCGACGACATGGTGCTGCGCCGGCACGCCCGGCCCAACGCGCTGCTGCCCTCGCTCACCCTGTTCTTCCTCAGTCTCGGCTTCGTCGTGTCGGGGGCGATCACCATCGAGACGGTGTTCAGCTGGCCCGGACTCGGGCTGCTGTCCGCCCAGGCGCTGTCAGGGCCGGACTACCCGCTGCTGGAGGGCGTGTTCCTGGTCTTCTCGGCCGCGGTCATCCGGATGAACCTGATCGCCGACCTCACCTACCCGCTGATCGACCCCCGGGTCCGTGCGGCATGAGGGCGACCACGAGCGGCGATAGCGCGCGGTCAGCGCAATCCGGCCTGGGCCCGGCGCCGGGTCGCCTTCACCGACTTCGATCGCCGCTTTATCCGCGACCGGGAAGGCCTGATCGGGCTGATCCTGCTCGGCGCTGATCCTACCGTGGTCGCGCGTGCGGCGCCGCTCCTGGCCGACGAGCAGGCCTGTCGGTCACGCACGCCCCGGGCAAGCCGATCGAGCCGCCGTCGACCCGGTTCTGGCTCGGCACCGACTTCGACGGTCGGCCGATCCTCACGCTGATCATCTGGGGCAGCCGGATCTCCCTGATCGTCGGCATCGCCGCCACGCATCGTGTCGATGATCATCGGCACATTCATCGGGATCTTCGCCGGCCACTTCCCGGGATGGCGCGGGTGCTGTGCTTCAACAAGCTGACCGACTGGTTCCTGGTCATCCCGTACCTGCCGCTCGCCATCGCCCTGGCGGCGGCTGTTCCACAACCTGCCCAAGCTGGTCGCGGTCATCATCGTCATCGGCATCACCTCCTGGCCGAGCACCGCCCGGCTGGTACGGGCGCAGACCCTCACCGTCGAGGCGCGGCCCTACCTGGAGCGGGCCCGGGCGCTCGGCGGCGGGCACTGGCACCAGATCAGCCGGCACGTGCTGCCCAACGTGATGCCGCTGGT
Source organism: uncultured Actinomycetota bacterium (assembly GCA_963803345.1). GTDB lineage: Bacteria > Actinomycetota > Actinomycetes > Mycobacteriales > Micromonosporaceae > CAWDLX01. Next base: position 341,857 of record CAWDLX010000009.1, on the reverse strand, counting down.
GCTGGCCAACACCACACTGACCGTGTCCATCTCCATCCTGGCCGAGACCACGCTGTCCTTCCTCGGCCTGGGCGACCCGCTGCACGCCTCGTGGGGCACCATCCTGAACCAGGCCTACGAGAAGTCGGCGATCAGCAACGGCGCCTGGTGGTGGGTCATCTTCCCCGGCCTGGGCGTGGTCGTCGTGGTCCGGGCCTTCAACATGTGCGGTCGCGCGATGGAGCGCATCCTCGACCCCCGGCTGCGGGAGCGCGCATGAGCCTGCTCGACATCGCGAACCTGGCCGTCGACGTATCGCGCTGCGCCGGCGGTCGGCTGCCGGCCGTCCGCGGCGTCGACCTGGCCGTCGACGAGCGGACAGACGCTCGGGCTGGCCGGCGAATCCGGCTGCGGAAAGTCCACCATTGCCGGTGCCATCCTGCGCCTGCTGCCCACCGGCACCGCGCTATCGGCGGGCAGGTTCTGCCTCGACGGCGAGGACGTGCTCACCATGGGCTGGGGCCGGCTGCGCGCCGTTCGCTGGTCGGAGCGCCTCGATCGTGTTCCAGGGTGCGATGGCCGGCCTCAACCCGGTTCAGCGCGTCGGCGATCAGATCGCCGAGCCGATGCTGTCTGCACGCCAACCGAAGGGCGACCCGCAGGCGACCCCGGCCGTGCTGCGGCGGCGCGTCGGCGACCTGCTCGAACAGGTCGGGCTGCCGGCGCGGCGCGCCCGCAGCTACCCGCACGAGCTCTCCGGCGGGCAGCGCCAGCGGGTCATGATCGCGATGGCGCTGGCCTGCTCGCCGCGTCTCATCATCGCCGACGAGCCGACCACCGCGCTCGACGTGATGGTGCAGGCGCAGGTGCTGGCGCTGCTGCAGACGTCTGATCCGCGAGACCGGCGTCGGCATGCTGCTGATCAGCCACGACCTGTCCGTGCTGGCCGACGTGTGCGACCGGGTGGCGGTCATGTACGCCGGCCGGATCGTCGAGGAGGGCCCGGCCACGTCGCTGTTCACCGCCGCCGCCCATCCCGTACGCCAGAGCGCTGGCCGGAGCTTTCCCGCTCATCGGCGATCCCGCGTCTCGGCGGTCACCCCGGGGGCTGCCCGGGGACCCACCCGATCCCCGGCACGCTGCCCACCGGCTGCCCGTTCCACCCGCGCTGCCCGGTCGCGGTCGACGAGTGCGCCGAGCCTCGACGTGCGGCTGCGCGAAGCCGAGCCCGGTCGGCGGGCCGCGTGTGTCCATGTCGGACAGAACGTGGAGGAGCCTCGTGTTCGCTCCGACTGAGCCATGGCGCCGGTGCTCCGAGGCGCGGGATCTGCATGTCGGCTCCGGTCCCGGCGGCCGCGGAGCCCCGCCGTACGGGCGGTCGACGGCGTGGAGCTGGCGGTACGAGCGCGGCGAGATCCTGGCGCTGGCCGGCGAGTCGGGCTGCGGCAAGACCACGCTGGCCCGAACCCTGCTGGGCCTGGAGCGCCCGTGGAGGGGCGAGGTCCGCCACCACGGCACGCCGCTGAGCTACTCCGATCGGGCGCTGCGGGCCTACCGCCGCCAGGTCCAGCTGGTGCTGCAGGACCCGACCGGGGCACTCAACCCGCGCCGGACCGTCTACGAGGCGGTCGCCGAAGGGCTGCGCATCCACCGCGTGCCCGGCGACGAGCGGGCCAAGGTGGCCCAGGCCCTCAGCCAGGCCGGGCTGCGCCCGGCGGAGAGCTACTTCGGCCGGTACCCGCACGAGCTCTCCGGCGGCCAGCGGCAGCGGGTCGTCATCGCCGGGGCGCTCGCCCTGGACCCGGAGCTGATCGTGGCCGACGAGCCGGTCAGCTCGCTCGACGCTTCGGTACGCGGCGAGATCCTGGCCCTGCTGCTGTCGCTGCGGGACACCCTCGGTCTGACCGTGCTCGTGGTCACCCACGACCTCGGACTGGCCTGGAACATCGCCGACCGGCTGGCCGTGATGTACCTCGGCCGCATCGTCGAGGTGGGCACCACCGAACAGCTGCTGGACGGCGCCGAAGCACCCCTACACCGAGGCGCTGCTGTCGGTGCTGCCCGAGACGGCCCACCGGCAGCCGGTCATCCTGCAGGGCGAGCCGCCCGACCCGCGCCGCATCCCGTCTGGTTGCCGGTTCCATCCGCGCTGCCCGGCGCTTGCTCGACGGCCGGGCCGAGCGGGCCGGTATCCGCCTGCCGCTGTCGCTACCGAGCTCGCTCGCTGTGCTGCCGGCCCCGGCCCGCACGCGGCGGCCTGCCTGCTGCCCGACCCTACGCCCCGCCGCGTCCCCGCTCGGCTGACGCCTCTTCGCCGGGTCGTCCGCTGATTGTTCGGCGATTCCGTCTCGGGATCGATCGGTCGACCCTTCGATGCCCGCGGCCGCCGGTCGGGCCGTCGAGCAGCTGGGCGTTCCTCGTCGGCGGCGGGCAGCCCGGATGAGACGTTGCCGCCTCGACCGTACACAGTGGACGCCTGGAGCAGGCTGTTGAGCACGGCCTCCTCGGTCGCCTCGACCACGGCCGCGAAGAACGGGTCGAGCCCGCGTCCGGTGATCGGACGCTCGGGTCGGTGTGGCACCACGCTCGCACCCGGAGCCCGGTCGCCGCCGCGACGAAGATCTCACCGCTGCCGTGGTGGCCCGTCGAGCCTGTCCGGGCCAGGCCCGAGACCGGCCCGCCGCGCCAGCCGCGAACAGTCGGCCGCCACGATCGGCGCGTCGGTGACCGACGATCACGATGCAGCTCCCGGCCGGCTCGGGCTGTGGCCGCGCGCGGCTCGGCGGGCAGCAGTGTCCCGACCGGGACACCAGCGACCGTGAGTCGTTCCCGTTCGCCGAAGTTCGTCATCACCAGCACGCCGACCGTGAACCCGTCGCCGACCAGCCGCGACGCGGAACCGATGCCGCCCTTGAAGCCGAGGCAGCTCATTCCGGTCCCCGGCACCGACCGCACCCTCGGCGGGCGGAGAGCCGCGGTCACAGTTGCGGGCGGCGGCGAGGGCGGCCGCAACATCCGCCCGGTCCACCTGCATGCGCCGGGCGTCGTTGAGGAAGCTGTCGTCGCACTCGGCGACGACCGGAATGATCACGTCCTCGTCGCCGATGGCCGGCTCTTCCTCGATGAGCAGTTCGCAAGCGGCGTCGAAGACCCGGCCCAGCTGCATCGTCGAGGTGAGGAAGATGGGCGTCTCGAGCAACCCCCACTCGGCAGCGGCCAGGAATCCTGTGCACTCGCCGGCGCCGTTGAGCACGGCGCCGCCCGCCGGCACTGGCGAGCGGAACAAGTTCCCGCCGGGATCGATCACCGTGACGCCGGTGCGGGCGATACCCCGCCCGAGCGGCGGTTCCGGTTCGTCGCGCCAGACTGTCGCGTGGCCGACGCCTACCCCGGAAACGTCCACGATGGAGTTCGTTCGCCCGGGTGGCAGCAGTCCAATCCGGATCCCCAGATCACTTGTACGCGGCATCGTCGCAGCCTATCCGGGCATCGCCGCACCTCACCCACGAGGGGAAAGTCGACCATGAGGCTGACCGCGGTGTGGGCCGAGGGTGTGCTGGCGCACGTACCCGATGCCGAGATCTGGGTCGGCGTCCGCACCACAGGCACCGAGGTGCCGCAGCGCGCCTCAGTCCTTCGCGATGCCGTGGTGGCCGCAGGCGCCACGCTCGTTCGGGCCGGCGATCCATGACGACGGTGTGCTGGCGAAGTGCACGACCGGGATCTCCTCCGATACCTGTCCCACGTACACGACCAGTGGGTGTCGGCCGGCTTTCCCACCTACCCGGGCCAGCCCAACGTCGTCCCGTACGTGTTTCCGACGGCCGGCTTCCTCGACGGTCTGCCCGTGCGGGAGCCGGTAGCCGTGCATGCCCGGGCCGGGCGGTACTGCTACGACACCATGACGCTGGTCGGCCCCGGCACCTGGCGGGCGGCACGGGCCGCGGTCGACGCCACGCTCACCGCGGTCGAGCTGGTGGTGGCGGGCGAGCGGGCGGCGTATGCGATCTGCCGACCGCCCGGTCATCACGCGACCCGATCGGCGTTCGGCGGCTCGTGCTATCTGAACAACGCCGCGATCGCGGCCACCGCTCTGCGCCGTGCGGGCCTGACCAAGGTCGCGGTCGTCGACGTGGACGCTCATCATGGAAACGGCACACAGGCCATCTTCTACGAGCGGTCTGACATCTTTTACGGCTCAGTCCACGTCGATCCAGGTACGGGCTGGTTCCCGCACTACGCCGGGTTCGCCGACGAAACCGGCCGGGACCAGGGGTTGGGGACCAACTACAACGTCCCGCTGGCCCCCGGCTCGGGCGACGACGAGTGGCTGGCCGGCGTCGCCGACGTGTGCCAGAGGGTGGCCGGCTTCGGAGCCGACGCGATCGTCCTGTCGCTCGGCGTCGACGCCGCCGCGGACGATCCGGAGAGCCCGCTGCAGGTCAGCCTCAGCGGCTACCGGCGTACCGGCGAGCTGGTCGGCGGCCTGGGTCTGCCGGTCGTGGCTGTCCATGAGGGCGGGTATCACCTGTCCACACTGGGCGGGCTGACGGCGGCTACGCTCGGCGGTCTGGTCGGTGACGATGGTGGCCCCGAGGGGTGACCCTGATGCGTTCGACCGTCTGCCGAAGCACCGATTGACATGAGCCCGGGCTCCTTGTTGACTGATCAGTCAGTCAGTATTGGCCAGGAGGGCGCGCCATGAGCTACACGCCGGCACCGGTCCCGGCGGTCGACCTGGACCGTGCACTTCGCTCGTTCGGCGAGTCGACCATGTTGCCGGCGTCCGCGTACGTGAGCGATGACGTGTTCGCGTGGGAGCAGCGCAACCTCTTCGCCGGCTCGTGGCTGTGCCTGGGTCGCACGCAGGATCTCGCCACCCGGGGTTCTCAGCATGCGTTACGGGCCGGACGACGTGTCGATTGTACTGAGCCTGACCGACAACAACGCCCACGCTTTCGCCAACGTGTGCCGACATCGCGGGCATGAGCTGCTGGGTGATGGTGTGTGCGTCGACCATCGCGCGATCATCTGTCCGTACCACGGCTGGTCATACACGATGGACGGCAAGCTGCGGACTGCCCCGCGTATGGCCGACTCGTTCGACAAGTCCGTCTTCGGACTGGTGGAGCTCCCCGTTGCGCAGTGGCACGGCTGGGTGTTCGTCAACTCAGCGGCCGGCGCGCGGGCCTTCGACGACCACCTGGGCACGCTGGACCGGCTGGTGGCGCCCTACCAACCGGAGCGCCTGGTCGCCAAGGCGAGGCACGAGTACACCGTGCGGGCGAACTGGAAGATCGTCGCTGAGAATTATCACGAGTGCTATCACTGCCCGATGATCCATCCGGAGTTGTGCGCGGTCACGCCGCCGTCGTCCGGCGAGAACTGGCACGAGCCGGGAGCCTGGCTCGGCGGATCCATGTCGTTACGGGACCACGCCGAGACCATGTCGCTGGATGGTCGGTCGGCCGGGATCATGCTGCCGGGGGTGGACGCCCGTGAGGTGCGGTATCTGGGACTGTTTCCCAACCTGCTCCTCTCACTCCATCCGGACTACGTGCTGACACACCGCTTGACCCCGGTCGCCGCCGGACTCACCCGGATCGAGTGCGAGTGGCTGTTCGACGAGAAGGTGACCGACCCGTCTTACGCCGTCGACTTCTGGGATCTGACCAACCGTCAGGATTGGGCCGCCTGCGAATCGGTCCACCGCGGAGTCAGCTCTCCCCATTTCCGGCCGGGCCCGCTGGCGCCCAACGAGAATGCCATCTACGACTGGGTGACCATGCTCGCCCGCGCCTACCGCGATCCATCCGGCGAGCTCGGCCGACGTTCCGGCGCCTGACTCGGGGTAGCGGGGCAGCGGGCTGGTCAGGTAAGGATCTCGGGGTCGATATCCAGTTCCCGGCCGGCCGCCAGGCGGACCCAGTCAGCGAGCTGGCGGCGGGTGATCGCCCTCGGGTGGACGGTCAGCTGAACGGCAAGGCCGTCGATCAGAGCCGTCAACCGCCATGCCGCCGCCACCGGGTCGGCGCACCTGGCCACTCCCGCCGCCACGCACTCCGCGATCACCCGGGCGGTGGCGTCGCGCCACCGCTGGTCGAGCCGTCGGATCACCCTCTCCAGGTCGGGCACACGCTGCGCTTCGGCCCAGCCGTCGATCCACAGTTCCCACGATTTCGAGCCGCTCGACGGCGCGTACAGCTTGAGCATCGCGCGCAGCTTCATCAGGGCTCGGTCGATCTGACGACAGCACTGTCGTCGAGCCTGGCCAGGTCCTGCTCGGCGGCGTACGCGAACGCCTGCGCGAGCAGCCGGTCCTTGCTCTCGAAGTGATAGAACACGAGCGCCTGGCTCACGCCCGGCGGACGCGGCCACGTCGCGCCGTCGCGCGTGTTGGCCAGACCGCGTTGGACGATCACATCGCAGGCGGTGCGCAGCAACTCGTCGAGGCGCAGCTGTACCGGTCGACGATCCACGCGCGTACGGTAGCGCATCGGTCGGCTTCCTACTTGCGGCGGTCAGGAAGCCGTGGCGGGGGCCTGCCCCCGCGCTGAGAAGCAGAGCGCCGCGGCATAACCGGCGACCGCGTACGAATCCGTTCCGGCGTACACGACCAGGACAAACAGGAGCGTGGACATGCCAACCGGGAGCCGTCCGAACAGACCGGCGAAGACGACCCGCGTGACCCGATTGGTCACCAGCGCTCGGTAGCGCACCCATCGACCGGCTCGCCCTCACCGGTGGCGCGCATGATCGCCTATGCCATCGTCCGGGGATACCGGTGTTGCCAGTTGCGTTCGGCGACCAGGTCGTCGTTCTCGTACGCCCGAAGCGTTATCGCGAGGCTGTAACAGTTCTCGTCGAGCGCCGATATCCACGACTCGCCCGGGTAAGAGGTGGCTTGCGGCCACTGTAGCTCGAACGAGGCCTCGCCCGGTCGCCCACTGTGTCCACAAGCGACGGTCAATACCGACGACGCCACGGTACTCGTCCGGCACGTGACCGCCCCGCACGTCGTAGCTGCTCGCCGTAACCAGTGGTGACCACCGTTCGCCGCCCGAGCACATCGTCGGTGACCTGCCACACCGCTGTGATGTGCGTCACGCTCGGGCGGGCTTACGAGGGGAAGGGTCGGGGCCGCTTCGGCTTGGCCGCTGCACACCGGCAGGGTGAGGGCGGACGCGTCGCCATCCAGCGTGAGCGTGACCGGCCTTGGCGGGGCCACCGTATTCGGCCAGTCCATGCCGGTGATGGCCAAGCGCAGTGTGTGCCCTGGCGTCAGCGTCTACGCCGTCGCCTCAAGCTCCATGGACACCTCGACGAACTCGCCGGGTGCCAGCGGCTCCGGGTTGGTCGAGCCACTGCGGTGCGTCAAGTTGAGCAACCCCCGCGTGATCAGCACGGAGGCACCATCGGCTCCGACCTCGCACAGTTTGGCCGAGACGGTCGCGACCGGCTCGTTGCTGGCCACCCGCAGGTGGAGAGTCGGGTATCCCAAAAGCTCGAGATCGCTGGCCGGCCACTCCCACGTGAGCGACGCCGCATCGTCAGATCGCTGGTCTGTCGGCTGACCCCAAGGAAGCGCCCCGGCGCAACTGTTCCAAGCCGCGGTGCCGACACCGGCCGGCACAACGTGGACCCTCGGGTCCCCCACCGAGCACCGTCGTTCTCGGCGTCACCCGAGACGACGGCCAGGTCTGTTCGGCTCGCCATTCACCGGCCACAACTGGGAGATCGGGTGCGGGCGAGGTGAAACGTCGGGAGAAGTACACAATGGACGGCCCCATATTCCGGGCCGGAGCCGCCGGACGCAACCAGCGGTCGAACCACCCAGCGAGCTCCCGGGTGAGGTCGAGATGAGGTCCAGGCAGTGCACGTTCGGGCGACATGTGGCTCCATGGCCCGGCAAGGAGACGAACCGGCGTCCCGGCCGCGGCCAACGCAGCCACGGTGCGGAAGCTGTTGTTGCGGTACCCGTCCGCCCAACCGGCCACGATCATGGTGGGAACGGTGATGCTGGCGTACGAGGGCCGCAGCGAACCGTGTCGCCAATACGCACCGTCATCTGTCTCGGTGAACCACCGTAACAGCCACGGTTCGGTGTTGTCGATGCGGCGTAACCATTCGTCCCGCCATCCCTCGCCGAACACACCAGGCACCGGCGGCAGCGCGTTCATCGCCACCATGTACGTCGGGTAGTCGACGATGTCCAGCAGGCGCCGCGATCCACCCATGTAGTGGACATCGTCGGTATAGCGGTCGTCTGTGGCGTAGATCGCAACAATGGCGCCCAACTCGGGAGGTCGACGCATTGCCACCTGGATTGAGTTGAAGCCGCTGTAGGACGTACCGAACATGCCCACCCGTCCAGTAGCACCACGTCTTGTCGCGCCAGCCACGCGATGCCGTCACCAGGTCATCCTGTTCGCTGCATCGGGGGTACTCGTCGACGGCCGCACCGTCCGACGAACCGGTTCCGCGCAGATCAAGTCGGCAGACCGCGAATCCGAACTCGTCCCGCAGTCGTTCGTACTCACTGGAGTACGACGCGGTGACATCGTCCTTGCGGTAGGGGAGCGCTTCGAGCAGGCATGGCGCCGGGCCACCGTCAGGCTCATACAGTGTCGCGGCCAGACCCGCGCCGTCGTCCATCGTGATCACCACTTCGCGCCCGGCCATCACGCCTCCGCCTCCTGCCCTCGCAGCCGACGCTAAGGGGTGGCCGGCGTTGCGCGCAAGTTGCTGACTGATCAGACAGTCAGAGCGCCTCCGGTGCGTCGCTCCTTCATCGGAACGGGCTGGCGATGCCGTCCGGCGCGGCGTTGTCGCGCCCGGGCAGGAGATTCAGTGGCGTCTGCGCCGGCGTCGACGGGGGGTCGAAGACCCTCTCCGCACACTCCGGACGGCACGCCTTCGGCGCTGGGCGCTTGTGCCCCCGGCGAACGGGTCGGCCAGGGAAACGACCCCCACCGACGGCGGCGACGGGCTCGGGACTTGTGGAAGGCGGGCCAGTGCGGTCAGCGCGTCGGCGCGCTGTTGCCCGGGGGTCCGCGGATCGTCAAGGTCCGCCGTGGTCGTCATCGCGTCCAGGGCGGCCCGCACCAACTCGCCGGCGTCCCGGTCGAGCCGGGCGTGAAGACGAATCATGTCACCGACACGGGTGATCGTCAGGTCGCGCCGGCTGGCCGGATCCGGCTCGAGGCGCCCGGGATGAACGTGATCGCGCACCTTCCGGCACGCTCTCTCCATCTCGGCCGGAGTGCTGACGGTAGCCAGGTCGGCCAGCGACTCGTCCACCGCCTGGACAGCTGCGACACCGAGCTGATCTGTCAGCCCAACGATCTTGCTGACGTGTTCGGGCGTGACCGTGCCGGAGTGGGTGGCCGCCGTGACGGCGGGCAGCTCTCGGAGCACCGTCGACTGCCGGACCAGTCGGGAGGCTGCATAAGGGCTCAGGCGGCCCACTGTCGAGAGCCACGCGCGGGTTGTCCGGATGTCATCTACCCCGGACAGCCCCCGGGCATCGAATGCGGCCACCCGTTCGTACATGGCGGCCTGGACGAGATTGGCCACGATGGTCAAGTGGCGCAGGTCGTCGCGGACCTTGTCGTCTGGAAGTTGCGCCACGTCGGCGTGGACGAGCGCGTTCATGCCCGCCCGCAGACATTCCCAAAGATCATCAGAGTCGACGTTCGTACACATGTATTGCACGCTATCAGCGAATGCCGTTTGATGGCCACGCCCAGGTCAAGATTCTTTCCATCGCTCCACATTAGATAGACAGTGTGTCGGCGCCTTCAAGGGGGCGGGGACCATCGTTGACCAGCCCGTCCGTGCCGGCCGGGCGAGTACTCACAGCCCGCGCTTCGGCTGTATCCACATCCCGCGGCAGAAGCCCTGCGCGGACTGTCTAGGACACGCCGGTAACGCCGTCCAAGTACTGCAGCAGATCATGGGCCGCCAGCTCGATCTTCTTGTGCCGCCACTCAGCCGCCCGGTAGACGCAGGCGATCAATCCGCTGCGATGGAGTCGGCGCAGGTCACCATAGACGAACGCGTGTCGAGCCTTCGTCTGCTCGGGCGCCCCGACAGTCAGGCCAAGGTGCCATTCTGCGTACTCTTCCCAGGAGTGCCGCTCCAGGTACGTGTTCTGTTCGGCCGCCCCCGGCTGTACCCTGCCCCAGTCGCTGTTGAGCACGTACCGGCGCGAGTCGATCAGCTTGCGGGCTTTCGCCACCGCCGCGTCGTTGACTTCATAGGACGCCATGATTCGAAGGTAGTCGGAGCACCGCCGTCACGCCGGATGATTGACCACAAGAGTCGAGGAGCCGCGTCTGCTCGCGGCGACGCACGTCGGCTGGCTGCGCTGCTCGCCGTGAGCGGTACCGCGCAGTTCGTCACGCCGGCACCGAATGACGGATCGTTCCCGTGAGCTGCCTCGATCTCCCCAACTGGACCTACCTGAGCGGCGTCGCCGAGATGGGCGTGGCGGCGGCTGTCATCCGGCCGCGTGCCCGCCCGCATGGGCGGCCTGGTGCCGGTGGCTTTGTTCGTCGCGGTGCACAGACGAACGCGAAGATGGCGTGAGACTGGCGTTCCGATCCGCGCACGCGCGTGGGCGGCTTCCGCTCCAGATCCCGCTGGTGCGGACCGGATTCGCATTGCCCAACTCAAGCAAGTCCGGCCCGGCTAGCCGGGCTCAGAAGAGCGCCAGCTGACCCGGCGCTGGGTCGCGCCGGGAGCGCGGGCTCCGTTTCCACACCCACGGCTGTGGTACCAGGGTCAGTTCCTGCTCGGTCAACGGCGGCGATCCGCCTGTGAGAGCCCACAAGGAAGGTCCAAGAATGATGCCACGGTCGATGAGCGCGCGCCGCATCACCAAACGGTCTATGGGGAGACGAGCGCTGTCCAGATCGGGTAGGGCCAGATCGACGCGCATGCGCATGATGAGGCGGTTGCGCTCAACTGTCTCCCGCGCCTGCGGCTGGGCGAGGCTCTGGCACGCGGCTTCTCCGACAGCCGCACGGACGGACTTGTCGTCGCCGGTGTCGATCGCGGCCCATGCCTCGTCGACTGATCCGAACGCGCCCAACAACCGCGATGCCGTGGCCGCGCCGAACCCCCGAACCCCGGGAAGGTTGTCGGACGGGTCCCCTCGCAACGCGGCATAGTCCCGGTACTGCCAGGGATGCACACCGTAGACTTCGGCGAGAGCCGCCGGAGTCACCAGGACGGCTTGGTCGAGGCCACCATTGCGCACGCGTAGTACGGTCGTGGTCTCGTCGATCAGCGCGAAGGCATCGCGATCGCTGGTCACAAGCACGCAGCGCCAGCCACGATAGCTGGCCGCGGCCGCCGAGCTGGCCAGCACATCGTCGGCCTCGTATGCGGTCGGCACGACGGCTGCCAATCCCGCCTCCAGCATGAGGTCCGGTGCCAGAACGATCTGCTCGGCGAGGTCATCGGGCTTCTGTGCGCGGTGCGCCTTGTAGCTCGGGTAGACATCGCGTCGCGCCGAATGCTGAGGACAGTCAAACCCGAGCAGAACGGCATCCGGACGAAGTCGAGCGGCCGCCCGGGCGACATAGCCGACCAGGCCTTTGAGCGCCCAAACGGGCCGGCCATCCTCGTCGAGGTGTCGGCCCGTCGCGGCTGCGTGGTAGGCACGATGCAACAGACTGTTGCCGTCGAGGACGAGCAACAGTGGAGCAGCGGGCGCCGGCACCCGCTCAGCGTAGTACCGTGGCCGCTCACGGCCCTCGCACGGCATGCGCATGTCTGCCCGGTCAGGCTGCGCCCGCGTGCGCCGGGTGCCGGTTCCAGGCCGTCAGGCCCGCGGCCAGCAGCGCCGCGGCACGACCGCCGAGCGTCCGGAGTTCGTCCATAGTGGAATAAGGCGACATGCAGATCCGACCGTGCCCGTGAACTGTCGACGGGCACGACGGTCGCACGCTGTTCATGGGCCGGCACCGGCGAGCGTCCAGGATCGAAAGACCCCGACTCACGACGTGAGCGTTCCCGGTTCACCTCGACGACGAGAGTCCTCGACGGGCCCCGACGAGCGTCGGATGGTCAGGTTGCACCCGTGCTTCGAGGATGGACACCGCCAGGGCGTAGTGGCGAGCTGCCTGGGTGACCAGGCCCAACTGCCGGTAGGCGGTGCCGAGGTTGACAAGAGTCGTGGCCAGGTCGGGGTGATCGGTACCGAGAAGGTCGCGTTTGATCCGCAGCGCTCGCGCATAAAGGTCCACAGCACCGGACAGGTCGCCCCGACGATGGCGCAGCGCACCCAGGTTGTGTGTGGTCACGGCGATCTCGACACGCTCCTGCGGGTACGCGTCGTGGAAGATCCCAAGAGCCTGCCGCAGCTGTGCCTCCGCTTCGTCGAGTCGACCGCAGCCCTCCAGCAGAGCGGCCCAGGCAACGGCGTCAGCCGCAACCAGACGATGCCGGGGGCCGTGGAGACGGGTGCGGATCTCCACGGCCTGACGGGCAAACGGTTCGCCGTCGTGCGGTTGACCGCGGGCGTGGGCAAGCCCGCCGAGATTGTGCAGAATGGCCGCTACGTCGTCGTGCTCTGGCCCTACGCCGTCGAGTGTGATGGCGAGTGCTCGACGGTAGCTCTGCTCGGCCAAGTCGAAGCGTCCGGTGTACTTGCCGAGCACGCCCAGCTCGTTGAGCAGCTGGGCAACCAGCATCGCGCGCGGCTCGAGAAGGTGCTCGGCGGATCTGAGGGTAAGAATCAACAGCAGGCCGGCCCGACGGTAGTCGCCCGATTGCCGCCACGTCCGTGCCTGAGCCAGTTGCCGGTCAAGCCGGGTTGTCACGCCGGGGCACCCGGCCCTCGCGTCGGCGACGACTGGATGCCCCATGATCGACACCACTCAGTCGAACACGACGTGACCGTGGCTGGAGGCGATGCCGTCCCGCGCATGGTCATCATGCGGGGCAACTGCCGGCTCCGTTACCGGTAGGTCGGCGATCACGATCTCGTTGTGGTTGCCGGTGATACGGTCCCAAATGTCAACAAACGGATCCATGGTTGGCTCCTTACAGCGGTGACCGGGCTGGTCACACCTGCCCGACGGGCGTGCCACGCCGTGCCGTCCAGGTTCCTCAAGGAAGAAGTGGCAGCTCGCGATGGCCGTGGTCGGGCCCGGGGCCTGGGCAAGCTGGTTCAGCAGGTTGAAAGGACGTGCAGCATGGATGTCTCCTGACGAGGTGAGGAAGGCGCGTGGCGACAGCCCACGGGGCGCCACACGATGACCAGTTGTCAGGCGACGGTGCCGGGTACCCGGGGGGCGGATGCTGCCCGCGGCATCGGGGTCACAGCTGCCCGGCACTCCGATCGTGCCGAGCCAGGCGACCGGAGGAGGGCGGTGGCTGGACGAGATTCGCCCGACGCTTCACCGGCGACAAGGGGCCGAGGCGCCCGGCCAGCACCGCCGCGGCCAACAGGACGGCGGCGGCACCCGATGCTGTGGCAGCCGCACTCCAGCCCGCGGTGAGCGCACAACTGACCACGAACCACACGACGTTACGGGCCACGACATCGAGCATAGTCAGCCTGCGGTACCCGGTGACTGTCCGGTGTGGACTGTTGCCTGTGAGGCGCGGGTGACGCCTCGGTCTGCTATTTGCCGGAAATCGTGGTCGAAGCCGGACATATCACGTTGACAGCGGCGGCTTCAGGATTAGTCTGTCCCACTTGTCAGGAGCTTCGAGCTGCCTGCGAGGGGGACGACTGTGGCGACGACGATGGTGGCAGCGGGCAGAGCACAGATAGGCGACGTGAAACGTCGGCGGGTCTTCGCCTGGTACGACGCGACGATCCTGGCGCTGGCGCTGGCGGTCACCGCCACCCAGCTGAATCACGTTGGCGTCGCCGTCACCACGTACCCCGCTCTGTGGATCGTGGCAGGGTTGGCCGGTGTGGCCGGGACCGTGGCGTTCGTTGCCGCGGCACCACGGTACGGGCCACCAACGATCATCTGCCCGACCATATGTTTCACCTTCGCCATTCTGCTGTGCTGGGGACTTGGGCCGGCGATCCTTGCTCAGCTGGCCGCCGTGATCGTCGTGGCGTGGAAGCTGCGCCGACCGGTCCGGGAAGCCGTCCTTGCCGCTGGCCAGTACACGTTATCGTTCGCGGCGGCCGAAGTCGTGCTGTGGCTGGGCAAACCGGACCCGTTCCAGCGTCATGGCCCCACGAATCTCTACACCGACGCGATCACGGTCGTCGGTGCGGTGGGCGCGTGGCTCGGCGTCTACGGACTGCTCGCGCTGGCTCTCGCCCGCTGGCGGTACCCAGGCCGCTCCCGCCATACGGCTGGCACCATCGGATACCAGATATTGTTCAACGCCGCCCTGCTGCTGCTCAGCCCGGTACTGGCAGTGGCCGCCCACATCAACATCGGCTTCCTACCGTTGGTTTTCGTCCCCTTGTACGCGGTGCAGAGGATGGCCAAGCTCTCGGCCGAGCGGGACCGGGCGGCCCGACTCGATCCACTGACCGGGCTGGCGAACCGTACGGGCCTGCGCAGCGGCTTCGACGAACTGGTGGACGCGTACGAGGACGACACGGTTGAGGGTTCCGACGACAAGGCCCGGTCTCGCCGGGCGACCTTGTTCATCCTCGATCTCGATCGCTTCAAGCATGTCAACGACGCCCTCGGGCACGACGTTGGCGATCAGCTCCTGGTGGCGGTGGCCCGCCGGATCGGCGGCGTGCCGGCCGACGGTGGCACCATCGCGCGACTGGGTGGTGATGAGTTCGCGATCGTGGCGCCGACCGACGGTCGCGACGAGGCCGACGCCATCGCCCGCGCGGTCGTCCAGGCATTGTCCGAACCGGTGGCGCTGGACCGGCTGCGGGTCGACGTGAGCGCCTCCATCGGCATCGCCGTCCACGCGGATGCGAACGAGGACTTCGCGACTCTGATGCGCCACGCCGATGTGGCCATGTACGAAGCGAAGAAGCGTGGCAACAACGTCGCTACCTACGCACCCCGTACCGATCAGAACAGTCCGGAGCGTCTCGGCCTGCTCACTGACTTCCGTGACGTGCTGGAGTCAGGCGATCGGGATCAGATCACGATGCACTACCAACCGCAGGTGTCCCTCGTCGACGACACCGTCGAAGGGGTGGAGGCACTACTGCGGTGGCGGCATCCCAGGTACGGGCTCATCGACACCCAGCACCTGCTGACCATTGCCGAACACAGTTCAGTGATGCAGCTGCTGACCTCGCGCGTGGTCGACGATGTCGTGGCCCAGCTGGCAGCCTGGAAGACCGACGGCATCTGTTTGCGGGCCTCGCTCAACGTCAGCGCGCGCGATCTCTACAGCAACGACATCGTGACCAGGTTGGCCGAGCAACTCGCCAGCCACAGGGTCGATCCAGCCCAGATCCAGGTCGAGATCACCGAGAGCGCTCTGCTGGCTGACCCGGCGCGGGCCCAGGTCACGATCGGCCGGATCGCCGCGCTCGGTGTAGCGGTCTCACTCGACGACTTCGGTACCGGGTACTCGTCGTTGCAGCACCTCCGCAAGCTGCCGATCACGGAGCTCAAGATCGACCGGTCGTTCGTAGCAGGCATGACGAACAACCGTGATGACGCTGCGATCGTCCGATCCACGATCGAGATGGCTCGCTCACTTGGCATCCGTACCGTGGCGGAGGGGGTCGAGACCGAGTACACGCGCCAACTCTTGTCGGAGGTGGGGTGCACACTGGCGCAGGGCTGGTTGACCGGCTATCCCATGCCCGGCGTGGAGGTGGGCGAGTGGCTCAGCAACGCGATACCCAGCCAGGACCGCGAATGCCTGCAGGTACTCGCGGGAGTCGGAGGCGAGACATTGGCAGACACCAGGTGAGTGCGGGCGCGCCCCGGCCGTTGTAGCGTCCATAGTGGACGATGTTGGGCAGTGCCGGTGTCGGCCGTCCGGACGACTTCTCGGGACGACAGTTGCCGCCGCCGGGTTCGTGGGATGAGGGCCGCTGAATGGCGTCACGGGTCCAGCGGGTCGCAGGATCAGCCCGGGCGGGTCGAGCTGATTCACGTCTGGGTCAGTCGAGCGGGTCGTCGCCGGATCGGCCGAACCTTCCGTCCCAGCCGGGCTGAGCGCGTTTGTCCCGGCGCGTTGGGCGCGGTAGGCGCCTCGAGCGCTGTCGGCGGCATGGTCGGGTGCGCTGTCGGCGGCATGGTCGGGTCCGCTTCGGCGGCATGGTCGGGCGAGTCGTGGGACGGTCGGGTAGGGGGCGCCGAGGTCGGGCGGACGGTTGCGAGGTCGGATCAAGGATTCGTCGCCTGGACCACACCCGGTTGGCTCGCGCTCGGGTTCGGACGGGCGCACCTTCGCCGAGGTCGGATCGGCGGGCCCGCACGACGGACATCCACGGCGATACGTAGGCGAATGGGAAACGAAGTTCCACATTGGCAGGCGGGGCGGGCAGACTGCTGGAATGACCAGTCCTCCGCCGCTGGTGGGTCGCCGGGACGTGCTCGACCGCCTCGACCGGCAGCGGCTGGTCCGGGGCGGCAGCATCGTGTTACATGGGCCGGCCGGTATTGGCAAGTCGACCCTGCTGAGCGTGGTCGCGGCCGGCCTCGCCCGAGCGCGTGTGCTCCGGGCGGCACCGGCCGAACTTGAGTCCGGGTTGCCGTACCTGACCCTTGTCGACCTCTTCGACGGCGTGACGGCCCCGGAGATGGCCCGGCTGCCCCGGCACCTGCGCGGCGCGCTTGAGGGCACACTGCGACGAGGCTCGGATGATGTCGGCGATTCCCTGGCCGTCCGCCTGGCCGTCCTGGAGCTGCTCCGCTCGCTGTCGGCCGCCCAACCGGTGGTGCTTGTCATCGACGACCTGCAGTGGGTCGACGGTCCCAGCGCCGAGGTTCTCCGGTTCGTGGCCCGGCGTGTCAACGGCTCGCCGATCGGGATGCTGGCGGCGGAACGGGTGGCCGGTGGCAATGATCCGCTGCACGTCGACTTGTGTCCGCCGCCGTGCCAGGAGATCCTGCTCGGCCCGCTGACGGAGTACGACCTGGCCGACCTCCTTCGCGACCGGTACGGGCCGGTGCTGTCGCTGGTCACGATCGCGCGCATTCACGAGGCGAGCGCGGGTAACCCGCTGTTCGCGCTCGAGCTCGGACGGGCTCTGCTGCCCAGCGGTGGCCGTACGGCCCCGGCCGAGCCGCTGCCGGTCACCGACCGACTGCGCCGCCTGCTGGCCGATCGCGTGTCCCAGCTGCCGGCGGCTGACGGACGCACGCTCCTGCTGGTCGCCGCTGCCGCGCGCCCGCAGCTCAGTGTCGTTGGTGACGCCGCCGTACTGGACAGCGCCGTCGCGGCCAGCCTGGTCGAGATCGGGAACGACGGCACCGTGCGGTTCACCCATCCGCTGCTGCGCGAGATCGTGTACGCCGAGGCCAGTCCGGCGGACCGCAACAGCGCCCACGTCCTGCTGGCGCAGCGGCTGTCCGATCCGGTCGAACAGGCCCGCCATCTGGCCCTGGCCCGCCCGTACGCCGACGAAGAGCTGGCGTCCCGTCTCATGGAGGGCGCGGCGGTCGCCCGCCGTCGGGGAGCCCCGGCCATCGCGGCGGAGCTGGCCGCGTTGGCGGCGGACCGGACTCCGGCCGGGTCGAGCCGGTTGGCGACCCGACGGCTGGCCACGGCGGAATTCGCGTACGCCGCGGGGCAGACCGAGGACGCGGTCGTGGCCGCGCGGCTCGCGCTCACCGGTCCGGCCGAACCGGCGGTACGGGTGCGGGCCCGGCTGCTGCTGGTCGATGTGGCAGGACAGGACCAGTCGGGGGTGGATCCACTCCTGCAGGCGGCCGCCGCTGACGCGGGCGACGACGCGTACCTGGGCGCGAAGGTGGCCGTCTACCGGGCCCTGAAAGACGTATTACGACGGCGACGCCGAGGGAGCGATCGCTGAGCTGAAGCAGGCCGAGCAGGCCGCGAGCCAGGCCGACGACGGACCCCTGCTGGTTGACATCCTGGCCACCCGCGCGACATTCGAGGCGCCCCTGCGCGGCCCGGACGCCGACCAGCTGATGATCCGCGCGGCCGACCTCGCTCGCCGGTTGCCGTTGACGCCCGAAACGATCCGTGCCCGACAGCTGGCGGCCATGACATACGTCTTCACCGGTGAGGTGGAGTGCGCCACGTCTCGCATCGAAGAGCTCCGAACCGAGGTCGAGCGGGCCGGCCTGGTCCGGGAGTACTCCGGCGTGCTCATCTCGGTGGCCGCGATCGACGGGCGCGCCGGCCGTTTCGAGGCGGCACTGCATGCCGGGCGCGAGTGCATGCGACTCATGCTCGATATGGAGGCGACCGCGGGACCGGGCCTGCTGGTCGGAGCCAGCGTCGAACTGTTCGCGGGCTCGCCGACGCGGGCACGGGTCCTCGCCCAGCAGGCGATCGACGCGTGCCGTGCCGCCGGGGACGACGACTGGCTGACGATGGCCCTGGCCGTGGCTGGTCAGGTGGAACTGCTGGCCAACGACCCTGCCGCGGCCGCTGTCAAACTGCGGGAAGCATCCACAGTGGAGGGCAAGCTGGGGCGGGTCGATCCAGCCGTGTTCCTCTGGCATGCCGACCTGGTCGAGGCTCTGGCCACGGTCGGCGCGCGGAATGAGGCCGAGGAGGTGCTCACCGACATCCGGGCCGCCGCACACCGGCTCCGGCGACGTACCGTTCTTCTCGGACTGGCCCGAGCCGAAGCAGTCCTCATCGCCGCCGGCGGGGACGCCAGAGCCGCGGCTGAAGGACTGGCCGTGGCGGTCGAGGAGGCGGAAGATCACCCGTACCCATTTGAGCTGGCCCGGGCGTGGCACACGCTGGGAGTGTTGTGGCGGCGGGCCCACCGCCGGCCGGCCGCACGAGGGGCATTGACCGAGGCGCGCGCCCGGTATGCCCGGCTGCAGGCCGTGCCATGGGCGGCGGCGGTCGAGGAGCTGCTGTCCCGTGTGGACGGAGGTACGGGGATGCAGCTGTCCGAGGCTGAGCAGCGGATCGTCACCCTGGTCATGGCCGGCGCCACCAATGGCGAGATCGCCCGGGCCACCTTCCTGTCGGTGAAGGCGGTCGAAGCCACCCTGACCCGGCTGTACCGCCGGCTCGGGGTACGCAACCGCGCCCAGCTGATCCGCGCGATGCAGGACGCCGAGGCCGGAGCCGGACGCTGACGCGGGTACCGGCCGGGGCGCACGACAGCGGAGACGCTGGTGCCCGGCCACCGACGGAGACGCTGGTGCCCGGCCACCGACGGAGACGGTGGCGCCCGGCCACCGACGGAAACGTTGGTGCCCGGCCACCGACGGAAACGTTGGTGCCCGGCCACCGACGGGGACGGTGGCCGGGCACCAGTTACTTCGATCAGCTTGTGACGGACAATACCGTCGAACCGATCGTCTGAGTGCCGTCACCGTACTCGACCAGCCCGAGGTACCGACCGGGGGCCAGCCCGGACCAGCTCGCGGTCACGGTGAGCGCGGCGCCCACGGAGGCCGTCTGGCTGGCTGGCGCCACGGTCAGGTTGCCGGCATTGGCCGATGGCACTACCCAGGAGTTGAGGACAACGTCCACAGGGGATGCCGACACCGCCGCGAACAGGTCGACGAACACAACATACTGACCCGGCTCGGTGAGCGTCACTTTCTCATCGGCTGTTCCGCCGGCGCTCAGGTCGACCAGGGTCAACGTCCCGTCCGCGTCCTGTGCGTACACGTACAGGTCGATGTCGGTGCCGGCCGGGTAGTCGGCGGCGAACGTCGCCACCCGGGCGACCTTGGTTCCGACCGGTACCGTCAGACCGACCTCGCCGGTGCTGCCGGTCTCGGCTGGAGCGTCCGGGTCGAACGGCGTGGCCGGGTTCTGGGTCAGCGAGAAGTGCGTCGGAGCGGAGGCGGCCAACCCGAACCCCGTCGCGGTCAGCGTGCCGGCGTACCCGGCACGGACCGACAGCGCGGCGCTGCCCGAGGCACCCGAACCAGCCGCCTCATCCGGCGCGGCCAGAGCGACCGGGCGCACCGCGATCGTGCTGCGGACCTGATGGTTGCCGATCCCGACCCAGGTCAGCGAGCCGAACCCGTATTCACCGAGTGGAGCGGTGGTCCGCTTGATGGTCACCTTGAAGGTGGCCGAGCGGTGGGGAGGCAACACGAGCGCCGGCGGCGAAACCTTCACCGTGAAGCCCTTGGGCGCGGAGACCTTGGCCACGTACACGCCGGCCCGGTCGTCCACGTTCGTCACCGTCCGGGTCAGGGTCTGCGTGCCGGCGAGGTCGCCGACGGCCACGGTCGGGCTGTTGAAGTCACTCGGATCCACCGTTCCCACGGTGTCGCAGACATCGCTGCCGTTACCGGCGATCAGATGGACACCGATGCCGCAGCTGTACTGCAGCCACTGGGTCGGGCCGGAGTCGTAGACCAGCCCCGGGTCGAACGCCGGACCCGCGGTGACCTCGCCGGCGCCGAAGTCGAGCGGGGTGCCTTTGGCACCGGTCGCCTGGTCGCCGATGGCCTTGCGCTGGTTGTCGGTGACCGAGGCCGTCGTCATCAGCGCGGACTTGACCGCCATCGGCGACCAGTTCGGATGCTTGCTGATGAGCAGGGCGGCGATGCCGGCGACGTGCGGGGTCGCCATCGAGGTACCGGAATCGGTGTCCCACAGATTGCCGTTGTGGTTGGGCGGCGCGACCGCGGCCACCACGTCGACACCTGGCGCCATGATGTCCGGCTTGAGCAGGTCACCCCGGCTCGACGGTGACGGCCCGCGCGACGAGAACGCGGCAACCTGGGGCGCCTCAACCGTAATCTGTTTGCCGGCCCCCAGGGAGGCTGTGGCTCCCGGGGTGTCGGCGTATGTGCGGATGGCTGCTCCCGCCACCTGATCGACGTGCACGGTGGGCACGAGATGGTAGTCAGCGTTGAGCGAGTTCGGCGTGAGGTTGCGCAGGATCATGCCGACCCCACCGGCCTGCTGTACCGCCAGGCTCTTGTCCACCCGGGCGTTGTTGCCCCGGTCGCATAGGACGATCTTGCCGGTCACCTTGGCCGGATCGAGCCGGCCACTGCTCACGCACTGCGCGGCTTCGGTGGGGTTCGCGCCCGGCAGCGCGGCGGAGCCGGCGTAGACGAGCGGCGAGCTCGCCACGGCGGCGCCGAGGCCGACACCCTGGTAGGTGGCACCATTGCCGAGCGTCACGCTGGCCGAGTAGGAGCGGTCATGGGTACCCGCGGCGACCGTGGTCTCCCACGGCATGGCGTTGTCGACCGTCCCCGCACCCGGACCGGCATTGCCCGCGGCGGCCGAGATGAACACACCCGCGCTGGCTGCGTTGAGGAACGACAGCTCATCCGGGCCGAACTGGTCGACATCGTCACCCACCGAGAAGTTGATCACGTCGACGCCGTCCTCGACGGCCTGGTTGATGGCGGCCACGATGTCCGCGGTCGAGCCGACCGAGCGGGCGTCAGCGGCGTCGGCGTACAGCACCTTGTAGATGGCGAGCCTCGCGGCGGGCGCCATACCGGACAGGACGCCGGCCACGTTGCCGTTGATGGTGGCGGTCACGCCGAAGTCGCCGCCGGCGGTACCCGCGGTATGTGAGCCGTGGCCGAAGAAGTCCCGTGGCGAGTCGTACTCGTTGGGGTTCGCGTGCGAGAGGTTCCCGGCGTTGAACCATCGGGCGCCGATCACCTTGTTGTTGCAGGCAACGGGGGCCTCGACGCCCGGGTCACAGGTGCCGTGCCACTTGGCGTCGATGATCGTCTGGTCGGGGCGAGGGGTCGGGAGCGGGCCGAAACTCGGGTTCTCGGGCCAGAGTCCCGAGTCGATCACGCCGATGATGACGCCCTCGCCAGCCCGCTTCGGGTCGCCGAACTCCTTCTTCCAGGCGCCGTTCTTCCCGTCCAGTCCGACAAATGTGGGCGTCGTGAACGTCTGGCTGGACACCAGCCGGTTCTTCCACACGTTCACGACGCCGCCGTCCTGGCGCATCTTGAGCGCCTGAGCCGCGGTCAGCTGGATCGCGAACCCGTTGAAGACCGTCGAGTACTGGTACACCTGCGGAGTCTGGATGCCCTGGCGGCGCAGCAGGTCGTTGCGCCGGCTGGCCAGGAGGGTCCGGTAGGCCCTGGCGGCCGGCGAGCCGGCGTCGAGCTTGCTCCCGCTCGCTGGAGCGGTGGCGGCGAGGCCGGCCTCGGTACCGGTGTAGGTGGCGAGCGGCGCGCCGGCCATCTGGACAATGTAGAGCGACGTGGCGGCCGGCTGAGCCTGCGCGGCGGCTCCGCTTCCGGCCACGATGGCCGTCACGGACGCGGCGACCACAGCGACCGCGGTTCCCACCAGGCTGACTCTTCGCCACGGAGTTACACGGGGAAGTCGGGACAAGACAGTCACCTCCGACGATCGCGGTGGGGCAGGCGGGAGCTCGGCCCCGATCTGGTCGGACAATAGGAGAGGCGATCGTCGGGTGGCTGCCCCCCAGTGTTCGCGCGTGCCGATCCGTAGGGTCCCGTCAAGGGTTAACCCTTTCCTCCACAGTGGACAGTCTTGGTGGGCGGGTGGCCGGCCCGGCGACCAGGTCCGCGTGGCCACCCCCACGACCGGGTTTCCATGCCGCAGGATGGCCGGGCCTGGTTGCGTTACAAGGGAGTAACGGTGGCCTCGGCAGCGGTGTGCGTCCGGGTGCACGGATGGAATGCTCCAGCCATGACGATCACCGTGCGCCGCCGGCTCGCCACGGTGCTCACCTCGGCCCTCGTGGTCGCGGGGCTGGCCGGCTGCACGGGCGCCGGTGCGCCAACGACGCCCACAGCGTCCGTCCCCACGTCACCCGCGCCCACCGGTGAGCGGATGATCCAGCCGGTCGGAGTGGTCGCCACGAACGACGCGGTGTGGGTCGCGTCGTCTGGTGACAGCTCGGTACGGCGCGTCGGCGGTACCTCCGCGGCGGTACGGGTCACCGTCGGCGACACCCCGCTCCGGCTCGCCTACGACGGCAAGCTCGTCTGGGCCAGCGTGTTCCGGGCCGGCTCCGTCGTGGCGGTCGACCCGGCCAGCAACACGGTCGTGAAGACCGTCCAACTCGGCGGGCAACCGGAGGGGATCGCGTCGGCGTTCGGCGGCGTGTGGGTCGTGCGGCAGGAGGCCAAGCAGCTCACCCGGCTCAACTCCGACGGCTCGCTCGCCGGCCACTATCCGGTCGGCACCGAACCCAGGCTTGTCGCCGCGTCCGACCGGTACGTCTTCGTCAGCAACTTCGGCGATGGAACCGTCAGCCGGGTCGACCCGACGAGCCAGGCGACCAAGACCAGCGCGAAACTCTGCGACGGCGCCCAGGGCCTGGCCACCGGCCCGGGGATCCTCTGGGTGACATGTACCCCGGCCGGCCGACTGCTCGCCGTCGACCCGGAACGGCTCACCGTACTCGGGGCGCTGGACCTGGCCGGCGAGCCCGACGCGGTTCATATCATCGACGCGACGGTGTGGGTCGCGCTGGCCATCGGGCCGACGCTGGTCCGGATCGGCGGCACCCCAGCCGCCCCGACCATCGCCAACCGTTACCTGATCGCCGACAATCCGGGCCTCGACGACCGGGCCAACGTGGACTTCGCGGTATTCGGCGGCCAGTTCTGGATCAGCGCGCCACAGGCCGGTCAGGTGTACCACCGCGCGATCAGTTGATCTCTGGCCTCACCCGACGCGTTGGTCGGCCAATGGGTCTCGCAGCGGCCCCAGGGTGCGGGACTCTGACCCGTTCGCCACGGCGCTGGGGCGGCGCGCGGCGGACCTCGCGCTAGGGTCGGCGGGTGAGCGTGGTACACGGCGTCGTGATTCCTGGCGGCCGGGTAGCACTCTGGGCTGAGTCGGCGCGGACCGGTTCGGATCCGGCGGGAACCCATCCCTTCGCCGTCCAGCCCAGCGGAGTCACTGGTACGCCAGAGATGATCACACTGTGGCTGCCGTCGGCCGGTCCGGCACCGCTCGCCTCGCCAGCGTCGGGAGCCGGCCGGCGAGGTCGAAGCAGCGCTCGCCGCCGCCCCTGGACGGTGCCGGCGATCGTCCTACCGGCAGGTACCGACCCGGAGACGGTGGCCGTTGACGACTCCGGACCACGGACATCCTCGCCCGCCGACCGCAGCGACCCGGCCGTACCCAGCGACCCGGCCGTACTCATCGACACTGTCGTACCCGCAGCGCTGGCCGCATTCAGCGATACGGCCGTACCCGCAGCGCTGGCCGCGACTGGGGCTTCACTTCAGCTGTCCACCGAGCCGGACGAGGCGGCGGTGGAGATCGTGCAGGTCGGATCATCGGTGGGGCATCTGGCCGACGCGGTGACGTTCGCGGCCGATCTGGTACGCCGCGGACGGGTGCTCCCGGCCATCGTTGACGGGCCACGGGCCTGCTGGCGGGCTGAGTTGCGCGCGGGGGATCTGGCCCGCTTCGACGACCTGCGTCGGGCGATGCCGGGCGTGGCCACGGCCGCAGCCGAATGGTCGGCCGAGCAGGCGCTGCGGGCACTGATCGATGCCGAGGTGGACAGCGCGGTGCGGCGGCGACTCACCACCCCGCTCGCCCCGGCCAGGACCAGTGCCCCGGCCAGGACCAGCGCCGCGGCCAGGACTACCGCCCCGGCCAGGACCGCCCCGGCCAGGACTAGCGCCCCCGCCAGGACTACCGCCCCGGGCAGGACCACCGTCGCGGCCAACACAACAGGACCAGCCAGCGATGCCGTCGCGGCATGGCTGGCCGCGCTGACCGGTCCGGGCGGCGGGTTCAGTGGCGATCCGGGCGAGGTGGCCGCGCTGCGGGACCGGCTGGACCGCTGGCGGGCCAGCGGAAACACCGGTGCGGTCCGGGTGTGCTTCCGACTGACCTACCTCGAGGACGGTGACGAGCCCGACGGCTGGCTGCTCGAGTTCCTGCTCCAACCGCTCAGTGACCCGAGCGTGCTGGTGCCTGCCGATCAGGTATGGACGGATGCGGCGTCGCCGCTGCTCGCCTGGGTCGACTATCCCCAGGAGGTCCTGCTGGCCGATCTGGGCCGGGCCAGCCGTCTCTACCCCGATCTCGACGACGCGCTGCGCGATGCTCATCCGAACGAGCTGTTCCTGGATGTGGCCGGCGCCTACCGGTTCCTGACCCACGCGCCGCTGCTCGCCGAGGTGGGCTTCGGAGTACTGCTGCCGTCCCACTGGCAACGACCGACCGAGCTCGGCCTCACCCTCACTGTCCACAATGGTCAGCCGGCGAGCCCGGTGTTGCGGGACCGTACGGCCAATCTGGCGGCCATCGTCGACTACCGGTGGGGGCTCTCACTGGGCACGGAGATCCTCAGCGAGGAGGACCTGGTCGAGCTGGCCCGGGCCAAGGTGCCGCTGGTCCGGCTGCGTGGTCGGTGGATCTACCTGGACCAGCATCAGCTGCGGACCGGGCTCGCGTACCTGGCCCGGGGCGGTTCCGGTCAGATGACGGCCGGCGACGCTCTCCGTACGGTCCGGCTGTGGCCCGACCACGGTCCGCCGCTGCCGGTGACCGACGTGGATGGAAACGGCTGGCTGGCGGATCTGCTCGCCGGCCGGGCGGTGGAGCGCCTCGAGCTGGTCGAGCAGCCCTCCTCCCTGACCGGCACCCTGCGGCCCTACCAGCGCAAGGGCCTTTCCTGGTTGGCGTTTCTGGACAGCCTCGGAATCGGCGCACTGCTGGCTGACGACATGGGCCTGGGCAAGACGGTACAGCTGCTCGCGTTGGAGACGATGCTGCGTGAGCGGGGGCCGCGCCTGCCCACACTGATCGTGTGCCCGCTGTCGGTGCTGGGCAACTGGCGGCGGGAGATCGAACGGTTCACACCGGACCTGCGGGTGTGGATCCACCATGGCTCCGGCCGTCAGCCGCCGCCCGAGGCCGACCTGGTGTTGACCACGTACGGTCTGGTCGCTCGCGATGTCGAGCTGCTCTCTTCGATCCCATGGGACCGGGTCGTCCTCGACGAAGCGCAGCAGGTGAAGAACAGCACGACGGCTACCGCGCGGGCGGTACGCCGGTTGCCCGCCCGACATCGGGTGGCGCTCACGGGTACCCCGGTGGAGAACCGGCTGACCGAGCTGTGGTCCATTGTGGACTTTCTCAACCCCGGCTCGTTCGGCCCGGCCACCCTGTTCCGGGCCCGCTATTCGGTGCCGGTGGAACGGTATGCGGACGAGGCGGCGGCGGCCCGACTCCGGCAGGCGACCCGGCCGTACCTGCTGCGCCGGTTGAAGAGCGACGCCGCCGTCATCGCCGACCTGCCGGACAAGTTGGAGCGGACCCAGTGGTGCAACCTGACCATCGAGCAGGCCAGCCTCTACCAGGCGGTGGTGGATGAGCTTCGGCAGAAGCTGCGCGAGCCGCGGTCGAGCAGCCGGCACAAGGGTCTCGTCCTTTCGGCCATGACCAGACTCAAGCAGGTGTGCAACCATCCGGCCCACCTGCTCGGCGACGGGTCCCCGATGGGCGCCCGGTCGGGCAAGTTGTCGCGCCTGGAGGAGATTCTGGCCAACGCCGTGGCCGACGGGGACCGGGCGCTGGTGTTCACCCAGTTCGTTCGGATGGGCTCGATGCTGGCGCCGCACCTGCGATCCCGGCTCGGGGTGGATGTCTGGTTCCTCCATGGTGGACTGTCGAAGGGAGCCCGTGACGCGCTGGTCGACCGGTTCCAGCACAGGGACGGGCCAGCCGTCCTGATCGTGTCGCTCAAGGCCGGCGGTACCGGGCTGAATCTGACCGCGGCCAACCACGTCATCCATCTCGACCGGTGGTGGAACCCGGCGACTGAGACGCAGGCCACGGACCGGGCATTCCGGATCGGACAGCGCCGGGACGTACAGGTGCATACGCTTGTCTGCACCGGCACCATCGAGGAGCGCATCGACCGGATGATCGCCGAGAAACGGGACCTGGCCCAGGTAGCGGTGGGCAGCGGCGAGAGCTGGCTCACCCGTCTGTCCACACAGGAACTGCTCGACCTGGTGGCGCTGACACCGGGAGACCCGGATGGCTGAGCAGTCCTGGTCGGCCCAGTTCATCGGCCTGCTCGAGTCACTGCGGATGCCGGCAACGTTTCAGCATGGCCGCCGCTACGCGCGGGCGGGGCAGGTACGCCAGCTCGCGATCTCCGCCAGCATCGCCGCGGCTCTCGTGCTCGACGACGACGGGCAGGTCCACCGGGCGCGGATGGCGGTGCGCTCGTTCAGCCACGCCGACTGGAGCCGGATCGAGCGGGCGCTCTGCGGGGAGGCCATCCATGTGGCCAAGCTGTTGGCCGGGGAGGTGCCCCGCGACCTCGACAACGTCCTGAGCGATCTGGGTCTGTCCCTGTTCCCCGACCTCGGTGATCTGGCGTTGGACTGCTCCTGCCCGGATGTGCGGATCCCGTGCGCCCATCTGGCCGCCGCCTGCTACGCCCTGGCCGGGTCGTTCGACCGGGATCCGTTCGGCCTGCTCGCCTGGCGGGGGCGGGGGCGGGAGGAGCTGCTCGAACGGCTGCGGGCGCGGCATGTCCAGCCAGCATCGTCGCCGACATCACCGAACCCCGAGCCGGCCCTGGCGGACTTCTGGACAGCCGGGCCCCGGCTCGGCCGACCTGAGCCGGAGGTCGCCGGGACGGTGCGCCGCCCCGACGCGCTGCTCGACCAGCTCGACCCGTTGCATCTCACCGCCGGTCGGTACGAGATCATCGACCTGCTCCGTCCGGCCTACCGGGAGATCACGGGGTGATGACCGAGCGCGAGGAGGCGAGCTTGCGGTGAGGTTCGCCGATGCCCGGGACGGGCTGGCAGCCGCGTATCAGGGGGTCGACCGGTTGGTGGCCGGCCTGAGCCGCACCGACCTGCTGGCCGGCACGCGATGCCGGGGTTGGCTCGTCGCCGATGTGCTGTTCCATCTGCTCAACGACGCCCAGCGGGCCCTGGTCGCCCTGGCCAGTCCCGTCCCTGGACCGTCCGATGTGGACTATGTCGGCTACTGGCGGGCATTCGCCGCTGACGCCGGCCCGGAGCACGACCCGGTCCCGGACATCTGGTCGATCCGGAGGTCGGCGGCTTCCCACCGCGACGGTGTCGGCACCACCCTGCTGTGGCTGGACACCTCGCCGGCCGTCGTCCGGGCGGCCGGCGCCGCCAACCCCGACGGGTTCGTGACGACCCAGGGCCACGTTCTGCGGGTGCCCGACCTGCTGGCCACCCTGGCGACCGAGGCGGCTGTTCACCACCTCGACCTGATCGTGGACCTGCCGCGGGCGCCCCGGCCCGAAATGGCCGCCCTGGCCGTCGCCGTGTCCACTCTGGACGGCCTGGCCGGGGCACCCCGCCCGTCCGCCTGGAGCGTCGAAGAGTACGTGCTCAAAGCCACTGGCCGTGCGCCGT
Organism: uncultured Actinomycetota bacterium; assembly: GCA_963803345.1. Taxonomy (GTDB): domain Bacteria; phylum Actinomycetota; class Actinomycetes; order Mycobacteriales; family Micromonosporaceae; genus CAWDLX01. The sequence goes on along the minus strand of CAWDLX010000009.1, from coordinate 313,451 downwards.
TGTCCGGCGCCGACCACGTCGACGGGTACCCGCTGCTGGGCTGATCAGGCGATGCGGGCGACCACGAAGATGCGACGGAACGGAAAGTAGACGATCCCGTCCCGTACCGGGTACGCGGCCACCAGCCGGTCCTGCACCTGTGCCCGGAAGGCCGCCCAGTCCTCGTCGTCGAGCGAGTCGCGGACCGGACGCAGGGCCGTGCCCTCGAGCCAGGCGAGCACCGGGTGAGTGTCGCCGCGTACCGGCAGCAGGTGGACGTATGTGGTCTCCCAGGCGTCCACCGTGGCGCCGCCCGCGGTGAGCCGGGCCGCGTACTCCTGCGGGTCGAGCACCGACGCCGGATCACGCAACCCGGCCAGTGCCCGGTCCCGCCAACGGGCGTGCTGGGCGACCGCGCGGATCGCCAGATGCGACGGCGCCGTGAAGTTGCCCGGCACCTGGAACGCCAGGTATCCGCCGGACTTCAGCTCTCCGGCCCAGCGGGTCAGCAGGTCGCAGTGGTCGGGCACCCATTGCAGGACGGCGTTGGCCAGCACCACGTCGATGTCGGGTCCGGCGTGCCAGTCGCGGACATCCGCCACGTCGAACTCGACCGTCGAGTCCAGCGCCCGGGCGGCGTCGATCATCTCGGGGGAGGAGTCGAGGCCGATGACGCGAGCCGCGGGCCACCGCTGCGCCAGACCCACCGTGAGCGTGCCGGGTCCGCAGCCCAGGTCGACGACCTCGGCCGGCTTGACCGCGCCGACGCGGGCCAGCAGATCGCTGAACGGTCGGCCACGTTCGTCTCCGTAGCGCAGATACGTGGTCGGATCCCACATGCTCGCCTCCTGACTCTGCCCGCTGTCCCGGCGGGACTCTGCTCGCTGCCCCGGCGGGACTCTGCTCGCTGCCCCGGCGGGACTCTGCCCGCTCTCCCGGCGGATTCTCTACTAGCAACCCATACCGTACGTACGTCTTGGTTTGAGAGTAACACGACCGGCCCACTCCGCGCGAGCGGGCACCTGCGAGCGGGTACCTGGCGTGCGGAGCGGGCCCGCCGGATCAGCCCGCGTTGGTGAGCGCCGCGACCTCGGCCGGCGTCAAGGTGATGTCGACGGCCGCCACGTTGTCCTCGAGGTGCGACACCGCCCCGGTACCCGGGATGGGCACGATGGCCGGCGATCGGGCCAGCAGCCAGGCCAGGACCACCTGTCGCTGCGTGGCGCCGTGGCGCTCGGCGATCTCCTTGAGCGTGGTGTTGCGTTCGGTGTCCTGGATCGGGGCCCAGGGGAGGAAGACGAGTTGCTCCTGCTCGCACAGGTCGATCAGCGACTCCGACTCGCGATCGTCCACATTGTAGCGGTTCTGGATCGACACGATCGGGGTCAGCCGCTGAGCCTGCCGCAGGTGATTCTCATCCACATTGGACAGTCCAATGTGGCGGATCTTGCCCTGTTCCTTGAGCTGCACCAGCGCGCCCACGGACTCGTCGAACGGTACCCTCGGATCCGGGCGGTGCAGCTGGTAGAGCGGGATCTGGTCGAGCTTGAGCCGGCGCAGACTCCCCTCGCACACCGCGACGAGGTGCTCGGGACGGCCGTTGGGGGTCCACCGGCTCGGCCCGGGGCGCTCCAGACCGCCCTTCGTCGCGATGACGAGGTCCTCGGGGTATGGATGTAGTGCCTCGGCGATCAGTTCCTCACTCACGTTGGGTCCGTAGGAATCGGCCGTGTCGATGAAGTTCACGCCGAGCTCGATGGCGCGTCGGAGCACGGCCCTGGCCTCGTCCCGGTCGGGCGGGTCGCCCCAGATGCCCGGGCTGGTGATCCGCATGGCGCCGAAGCCGAGTCGGTTGACAGTCAGGTCACCGCCGACATCGGTCGTACCGGCGGTTGCTGCATTGGACATAATCAGCCTCCCATCGGTGCGAGCCTAGTCCGCGAGCTCAGTGAACAGTGTCAGTTGCAGCGCGGCTGGGGCCTCCAGCCGTGCGTTCAGCGAGTTCCACGGGGTACGGCGCGGCTCCGCGATCAGGCGGGCACCGGCGCCGACCGCGGTCTGCGTGACGGCGGCCGAGTCTTCGACCTCGAGCGCGACCCGGATGTGGCCGGCCACCCGCCGCCCGACCTCGACCTCGTCGATGTGGGCCGCGTGGGCCGGGTCGGTGATCTCGAGGGTGGCCCGTCCGGCGGTGAGGATCGTCACCCGACCGCCACCCGCGGTGAATGAGGCTTCCTCGGGCAGCCCGAGCACGTCCCGGTAGAACCGCAGCGCCTCATCGTAGTCGTCCGCCGTCACAACCAGCCGGAGCTGGCGCACTGATGCTCCTGTCATACCTCGACCCTGGGGTCGTCGGCGCGCAGCCTGTCGTGACATGGCCATCGACGCACGCGAAGATGGTCCGATGAGACGCACCCTCCTGATCGCGGCCGCCATCGCCCTCGCGTTGGCCGGCTGTGGTGACGACCGGCCGGCCGGGACCCCGTCGGCTGGCGGGCCCGTGCCGCAGTCACTCACCGTGACCAGCGATGTCTTCACCGACGGACAGCCCATCCCGGCTGCCTACTCGTGCGCCGGTGCCGGCAAGGTACCGGCGATCTCGTGGTCGGGCGACGCCCATGGGGCGACCGCGTTCGCCGTGATCGTCGACGATCCCGACGCGCCGAGCGGGACGTTCGTGCACCGCGTGGTGTACGACCTGCCCGCCACCGCGAACAGCCTCGGTGCCGATCCGTCCGCCCCGGCCCACGAGGCCCGCAACTCGGCCGGCCGGTCGGGCTGGACGCCGCCCTGCCCACCATCTGGCACCCATCACTACCAGTTCACGGTGTACGGCTTGAGCGGCCCGACCGGGCTGGGGGCCGACGTGGACCACACCGAGGCGATCGCGGCCATCAAGGCCAGGGCGGTGGCCCAGGGCCGGCTGACCGGAACGTTCAGCCGGTGAGGTACGAGCGCAGTTCGCGCCAGGCGATCCGGGTATTCCCGTCGTCGACGTGCGCCGCCCGCAGCGCAGCCGTATAGCCGCAGATCTCGGAGAGGTCCCACCACAGCCGGTACAGCTCGAGTGCGGCCTTGTCCGGGCGATCCGCTTCGCCGTAGGCGGCCCAGTCGGCGTCGTCCCGGGACGGGATCATCCACAGATCCCGCTCGCGCGGCCCGAGCCTGACCGTGTCCCAGTCGATGAGCCGGATACCTTCGGCGGTCCGCATCACGTTGCCGGCATGCGGCTCACCGTGGGTCACCACCCAGCCGGCCCGGGTCGCCGCCACCGCCGGCACCAGCTCGTCGTACCGGGCGAACCGCCGGTCGACCGGCGTCTGGTCCCCGCGCAGCAGGGCCCGCACGCCCTCGCTGTACGGGCCGCCTGTCCACGGTCGGTCCACCTCTTCCAGGGATCGGCCGAACGCGTCCCGCCCGGGAACCGACAACGAGTCGGCCCGCGGCAGACCAGGCGGCACCTGCGGGCTGGCCGCGTGCAGCCGCCCGAGAGCGGTCAGTACCTCGCGCCGTTCGGCATCGCTCGGGAACTCGCCGTACCCGTGCGAGTCGCCATCGAGGAAGGCGAACAGCGAGACCAGGTACCCATCCAGCGCGACCGTGTGCCGTCCGTCGACGGTGGCCCGGGGGGGATGGACGAAGTCCAGGCCGGCCGCGTGCAGCGCGGCGGCGGTACCGAGGCTGCGCTCCAGCCCGTCGCTGACCTCGTCCGGCGTACCGCCCAACCAGGTCTTGGCCGCGATTTCGTCCACATTCACAAACCATGAGCCCGCCCGGTAGTGGTGGGTGCCGAACCCGACCGCCTGGTACCGCAACTCGCCGACCTCGACGTCCCAGTGTCGGTACACGGTTCGGGCCAGCTCGTCCCGGTCGAGGTCGCTCGGCTCGGCGTACATGGGCCGGATCGTAGCCATCGTCGCCGGCCGGTGCCGCGGGATTAGCATCCAGCACCGGGGCCGGATCGGTACAGTCCATAGAGGACGATTGTTCGGCGCGGATCCTTTCGAGACCTCGGGAGTCCTTTCCGGTCCCCCGCGGCGTCCGGTTTCCGGTACGATCTGCCCGACCCGTTGGCGATCACTTCAGAGGAGCTCGATGTCACGCTCGGCTGTCGTGGCGTGGCGCCTTGCCATGGTCCTCGCGATCACGGGGACCGCCGCCGGTTGTAGCGCCAACGGCAGTCACCCGCCGATGTCCTCGCCGAGCATTGAGCCGGCGCCGGCCCGACTCGAAGTTACCGCGTCGGCCGCGGTCTTCGCGGCGCCGCTGGGCGACCAGCGACATGCGTCGTTCGTCCTGACCGTCCGCAACACCGGAAACGCCAACGTGGAGCACGTTTCGGTCCAGCTTCTACTGGCTCGTCAGAGCCCGATCATCGCCTTCTCGAGCCAGTGTCCGGAGGATGCGGTGGCCAAGGTTCCGAACTGCGTCGCTGGTGACCTCGTGCCCGGCGCGAGCCGGACCTTCGACATCATGCTCAGCCTCGCCGTCGATGATGTCGACGCCTTCCTGGCCGCCGTACCGGACGGGCGGCCGGGCCAGCTCCGCGTGCTCATCGGCGACCGGGAGTACGGCGTCATATCCATGCCGAAGGCGATCCTCTCCTGACTACCTGAACGGGCCGTGGGTCGGCGTCACATCGGGTGGCGTGCGTGGGAATCGCCGCGCGAGGGTGTCTCGTGACGCAGGGCGGTCCGCGCATCGATGACGCCGTGGGCTCCGGCTGGATCGCACATACCCTCATCCTGCTCCAGCCGGCGGCGCCGTTGCTGGTGAACCGGTCACAGGGTGGGAAACACGTTGGGTGAGTCGTCGATGTCGACCGCCAGACTGGCCGGCCCGACGATCTTCGGGTCCGGCGTCCGCACGATCTCGTCGTCGCGTCCCTCGTACTCGAAACCGTGCAGCACGTAGCGCATCGCCTCGAGCCGGGCCCGCTTCTTGTCGTTGCTCTTCACCACCGTCCACGGTGCGTCGGCAGTGTCGGTGTAGAAGAACATGGCCTGTTTCGCCTCGGTGTAGGCGCCCCATTTCTCCAACGAGGCCAGGTCGATGGAGGAGAGCTTCCACTGGCGTACCAGGTCGACCTGGCGGATCGCGAACCTGGTCCGCTGCTCGGTGTGTGATACCGAGAACCAGAACTTCACCAGGTTGATGCCCGAGCGCACCCACATCTGCTCCAGCATCGGCGCCTGCCGCATGAACTCCAGGTACTCCTGCCGGCTGGCGAATCCCATCACCCGCTCGACGCCCGCCCGGTTGTACCAGGACCGGTCGAACAGGACTATCTCGCCGCCGGCTGGCAGATGTGCCACATAGCGCTGGAAGTACCACTGGGACGCTTCGCGCTCACTAGGGCGTTCGAGGGCGACCACGGTGGCGCCACGCGGGTTGAGGTGCTCCATGAACCGCTTGATGGTGCCCCCCTTCCCAGCCGCGTCCCGGCCCTCGAACACGATGAGCAAGCGCTCGCCGGTAGCGCGGATCCACTTCTGCAGCTTCAGCAGCTCGATCTGCAGCAGGCGCTTCTCCCGGTCGTAGTCCTCCCGGGACATCCGTTCGTCGTAGGGGTACGACTCGCGCCACGTGTCGACCGGGGATCCGTCGCGATGTAGCAGCACCGGATCGTCGTCGTCATCGTCCATCACCTCGTACTCGGCGAGGTCACCGAGGATCGCCGCGAGCCGGTCCCGGCTGGGCACACCACTGTCGATCATTGACGCTCCGTTTCGGCTGGTCACGTGTCACGTTATCCATCAGCTCGTCGCATCGCGCCCAGTCGACACCAGGCACGCGGGCAGGCGGTGAACCTCACCTGGATAGCCATCGACGCCGTCGGCTGGACATCGCCCGGTCGGCCAGCCGGCCCAGACCGGCGAGCTCGCGGATGGCCTGCTCCTGAGTCCGGGCGTACAGCAGTCCGAAGCTGAAGCCGTTCTCCCCGGCCAGGTACGCCTGAATGCCCAGCTGGCGCAGCAGGCGGCGGGTGACGACGCTGTCCTGGTGGGACCCGAGCAGGTCCTGCAGGTCCGTGAGGCGTCTGGCCAACCGGCGGGCCGCGCGCCGCTGGCCACCGACGGCCTCCACCGCGTACCGGGCATCCTTGTAGGCCTTGCGGGCTTCGTGCAGCCGCACCTCGCGAACGGCCGGATCGGCGTGACGCCCGGCCGCGGCGAGTCGCCGATCGGCCCGCAGCACGCTGCGGCGAGCCAGCCGCCGCAGCGTCGGTGACGGCACCGCAACGGCCAGTCGGGAAGCGACGAGATCGTCGAGCTGTTCGAGCAACTGCCGGAAGCGGGCGCTGTCCAGCGCCTCGACCAGGTCGCGGCGCGCCGGGCCCTCGGCCGCGGCCAGGTGGGACCGGATCCTCGCCCCGACCGGCCCGAGCATGAGTTCCGGCGGTTCGGCCCGTGCCGTGGTGAGCAGCCGGTCGGCCATCACCTGCGCGTCGCGGAGCGCACCGAGCAGCCCGCCGAGCCAGCGCAGCTCGGCTCGCAACGGCTCCTCGCGTCGCCCGCCGAGCACCGGCCGGAAGGTGCGCAGCGTCGCCCGCAGCCGGCGGGCCGCCACCCGCATGTCGTGTACCGCGTCGGATTCGGCCTGGCGGGCGCCCGGCTCGCTCGACCGGATCATCGCCGCCTGGTCCGCCGCGTACCCGGCCAGCGCGGGCCGGCTCGACCGCGGTGCGGCGCGCCGTGCCACGGAGCCTTGCGGCACGTCGTGGGTGCGTTCCTGTTCCGTGAGTGTCGCCATGAGGATCCTGATACCCGTGTCGGTTGCGCGCTACTGTCGCTGGGCGGGCCGGCGGGCGCATGCTCACGATGCGCGGGCCTGTCCCCGCACGGTATACCGGGGGGCCGCCGCCGGGCTGGTCTACCGGGTCGACCCGGTGGTCCTGTCCGGCTTCGCGAAGGGCGTGCGTTCGGCTCCGGAGGTTTCAGCCAGACACGGTGGACGTTCTGACCAGCTCGGCGACCCCCGCCCGCAGGTCGTCCTGGCTGATCGGCGGCAGCCGGCTCAGCCGGTCCGGGCCTCCTGCATCGCCTTGCCGAGCTGGGCCCGGCGCAGCACCTCGCTGATGTCCGCGCCGGTCATCCCTGTGCTCGGCCGGCCCAGCTCCGTCGAGTCCAGGTCGTCGGCGAACATCCGGAAGCCCGGCGACCTCGTGCGCGGCGCCGAGCTGCGCGGATCATCTTGCGGAAGATCTCGGCGCGGCCGCCGCGTCCGGGCGATCGGGATCGGCGAGCTTGATGTCGAAGCGACCGGAGCGGATCAGCGAGTCGTCGACCCGGTCGCGGGAAGTTCGTCGTCGCCACGACGATGACGTTCGGGTTGACCTCGATGAGGTCGTTCATCTCCTGCTTGAAGATGCCCGCGACGGCGTTGATGGCCTGGCTCGCCGCGTCCCCGCCGGCGCCCGCGTAGCTGATGATGCTGTCGAACTCGTCGAAGAGGATCACCGTCGGCTCCCGGTAGCCGGCGCGCCTCGCCGGAAGATCGCGCTTGATGTTGCGCTCGGACGCGCCGAGCCACTTGTCGAGGATCTCCGGCGTACGGATCTCCCGGAACGTGGCCCCGATCTCGTTGGCCAGTGCCCGGGCCAGCATCGTCTTGCCGGTACCGGGCGGGCCGTACAACAGGATGCCCTGCGGTCGGCGGGCGCCCCAGCGGGCCATCGCCGTCGGGTGCCGGAACGACACCGCGATGTCGCGGAGCTGGGCCACGACGCTCGTCCAGCCCGCCGACCTGGTCGAGCCGTGTCCGGTCCTCCGCGGTCAGGGTCTCCAGGCCGAGTATGAACGTCCCGCTGGCACCAGCCTCACGGACGAGTGTCCCCGCGAACGCCGCCAGGTGCTCGGCGCTGAGCAGGTCGAGCGGGACCTCCGCCTCCAACAGGATGACCCGACCGCCGTCGGTGGCCGGATGGCCGGTGACGGTCGTGCGCAGGCCGGTAGTCTCGTCAATGCTGATCGCTGTGCTGTCCGGTTCGCCGTGCGACCACTCGGGCCGCTGGGCGGCCAGCCCGAGCCGCCGCGAGACCTGGCCGACCGCGGCCTCGAGGCCGCTGGCGATCCGGACGGCTCGCCGGTCCCCGGCCTCCACCCGGCGGGCCAGCAGCGCCCCGATCGGGTCCCGCCCCATTGTCTGCAGCACCGGGCCGGCCGACGTTCGCGGTGTGCACGGCGCCGTGCAACCGGTAGCTGCCGCCGCTGGCGGACACCGACAGCCGGGCCTGCCCGACCGGCCGGGGGAACGGTGGATGCAGCAGCTCGACCGGGCGCTGGCGTGCGGTGGCCAGGATGCCGGGCAGGTCGACGACGCTCAGCCGCCAGCCGTCCCGCTCGACGCGGTCGATCCGCGGTCGGTAGTCGGTCATGGCCCGCACCTCCGTCCCGGTACATCCGAGTCTGACACGGTCCGGTGGTGCGGGCCACCACGATTTGTCTACAGTGGACTATCAGAACTCATCGGGCGTGTCGAGCTTGCGGAGGAACGAGATTTCGGGCTGACCGGTCATTCCGGAGTCCTGCATGAGCTTGGGGATCTCGGTCTGGGCGCTGAAGAACCGCTGGAAACTCGCCTCGTCCGGCCACTCGTCGATCACCACCAGCTCACCGTCGCCACCGGCGAACGCGTGCCGGGTGGCTCCGGCCGCCTTGCCGGCCGACGCGATGCGAACCATCATCTCGGCGTGTTCCTGCGAGTACTTCTCGAACCTGTCCGGGTCACCCTTGGCTCGAAGGATCATGAACACTGACATCTGCTACCCCCAGAAACTAGACCAAATGTCAGTGAAGCGTACATAAAGGAACGCGGCTGCGGGCGCGTCGCATTGGTCTGACGTGGTCCAGCTGTCGACCCGGCCCGAACGTCATGCCCGGCGCGGTCCGCGACCTCTCACCGTCCACTGTGTCCTCATCCGCCACTGAGGATGTCAGCGCAACGTCGTCCTGGCTACCGTCCGGAAGAGCGACAGCGGATCCTGGCCGCCGGCGGCGCGGCCCAAGCTGCCGGTCGCCCACAGCGTGGCGAAGCCGTGGGCCAGTGCCCAGGCGGCGATCCCGATCGAGGTGGGGTCGGCCTCGGCCGCCGCCGGTACCGAACCCACCGCGGCGCTCAGGGCGAGGCTGGTGCGGGTCCGCGCGGCCGCCAGCTCCGGACTGTCCGGATGGCACAGGTCGGGCCGGAACATCACCTCGAAATGGGCTGGGTGTTCGAGGGCGAACCGCACGTACCCGACGCCCAGGCCGAGCAGGGAAGGTCCGCCGTCGGAGAGCCCGGTGGCCAGCAGTTCGAAGCCCTCGACCGCGATGGCGGTGAGCAGGCCGGCCTTGTCCTTGAAGTGGTGAGCCGGCGCGGCATGGGAGACCCCGGCCCGCCGGGCCAGGTCGCGCAGGCTGACCGCGCCCGGGCCGTCTGTTGCGATCACCTCGAGCGCGGCGTCCAGTACGGCCCGGCGCAGGTCGCCGTGGTGGTAGGCGCGTTGGTCGGTCATGGCTCAAGGGTACGGGAAATCTAGTCGTTGACAAGATTGGGCTCGCGTGGCATCTTGTCAGTGACAAGATAACGCTGACGAGGAGCTGACGTGACCACCCGACAGATGTGGCAGCTCACCGAACCGATCCACGCCGTCGTCTACTACGCACCCGAGGTGACCGCGGCCCTCGGCATCCGCCGTCCCTGACGGCTCATCCGGTCCTTCACCGTTCCCCGTCCTGGTCCCGCGAGCTGGCGCCGCGGGACCAGGACGCGTGGGGACGCGCTTGTGTCCGTCCTCTGTGGACGCTGGTCAGGCCGCCGTGCCGGTGCGACGGGCCCGGGCGTACCGGTTCGTCGGGCCGAGGAACAGGACGACCACGGCACCCAGGCTGAGCAGGATGGCCACGATGTCGAGCAGTTTCGTCGCCGTCGGGGCGACGTTGCGTACCACGACGAAGGACAGTCCGACCGAGGCGAGCAGCGCGAGGGTCAGCACGAGGCGAGCCCAGGTCGCGGCGTTACGGGCGGCCAGCGCCAGCAGTAGCACGACCACGCTGATGACGATCGCGATGAGGGCACGGCTGTGCAGGATGTTCGCCGCGCTGTCAAAGTCGCCGGGTGATGTCGCCGCGGTGAGTGTGGCCGGGTCGACACCGAGATCCGCGGCGGCCTGGGCCATGACGGCGTCGGTGGCCCCGGTCATCAGCAGGATGGCGCCGAGCAGGCTGACCGCGCCCGCGACCAGGGCGCCGAGAAAAGCGAGCGTGACGGTGACCGGGCGGGTAAGGCTGGCCCCGGTCTGGTAGGTCGGTGCGGCGTAGTTCGTCGGGCTTGCCATGGTGGTGACTCCTCAACTCGGGCCGGGCTGACGTGCTCCTCTCGACATCCTTGGGCGTGCCAAGGCGTGCCACCGGGTGCCGCCGGGCGTGGCCCGGGTCAGGCGGTCACGTCGGAGTTGGGGTGACCCCGTTGTTGCTCGACGGAGGTGGGCCGGTCGGGCTGGGGCCCGGCTGGGTCGACCCCGACGGGGCTGGCTCAGGGGAGTCCGACGGCGGCGGCGTGCCGGAGGGCTGCCCGGTACCCGATGGCGAGGTCGACGAGGACGGGGTCGAGCGTGGCGTGGAGTGGCCCGGTTCGACCAGGCCCGGCGGGTTCCCGCGCGGGCCCGGGGCGGTGAGCAGGGTGGCGATGACCGCCACGAGCACGACCGCGGCCAGGGAAGCCACGCCGGCGGTGGTGCCGCGCACGATGGCATGCCGGTCACGCAGCCACTCCGAACGCCGGCGGGCGGCCAGCTCCGGCGGCAGCATGGCCCGTTGGGCGGCCAGGCTGTTGAGCGGAGCGGCGGCCCACCCGAGTGTGGGTACCAGGAGCAGGGCGGCGAGCAGGGGTCCACCGTACGTGTCGAAGCGGCTCAACCCGGCCAGGATGCCGAGGATGCCGAGAACGGCGAGTGTCGTCTCGGCCCAGTTGGCCCGCAGAACCTGCCATACGCCGGCCTGTTCGCCGGTCTTCGGGGTGCGCAGGAACTCGGCCCGGCGGGCGTAGAGGCCCTGCAACGACGCCCGCGCCACCACCAGTGAGGTCGACTGCCAGATGAACAACGCGCCCAACGCGTCCGTCCAGCTCGCTCCGGTTCCCCGTCTCAGCAGGGCGACCGCGCGGACCAGCCCGAGCACCACGAGGACGGGCACGGTCGCCACCAGGAACGCCGAGAGCTTTCGGAAGAGCTGGTCGCCACCGGTGGCCAGGTTGACCGCTCCGACGAGAAGGAATACGAAGAACACGATCCCCAGGAGGTCCCCGTACCACTGCAGGGCGCCGGACAGATAGGCCCAGCGCTGTCCGGGCGTCAGCCGGTTACGAGCCGTGCGGCGTCCCGGGAGCATCGAGCCCAGGTGCATTCGCAGGATCTGGATCCCGCCGAAGCACCAGCGGTACCGCTGGCTCTTGAGCGCCTCGAACGTCAGCGGCATGACGCCCCGACCCATCGAAGCATCCACGTGCAGCCCGGACCAGCCGGCCGACAACAGGCGCAGCGACAGCTCGGCGTCCTCGGTGATGCACCACTCGTCCCAGCCGCCGACCTGCTCCAGCGCCGATCGGCGGATCAGCCCCATCGTGCCGGCGAAGATGGCTCCGTCGCGCTCGTTGCGCGAGGGCTGCGAGACGGCGAAGAAGTACTTGTACGAGTAGTAGAGCCGGCGCAGGTACGGGCTCGCTGTCCAGTCCCGGTAGTCCTGCGGCGCCTGGATGAAACCGACGTGCTCATCGGCGAACAGCGGGACGCACCGGCGCAGGAAGCCTGGATCGATCTGGTAGTCCGAGTCGACCACGCCGATGATCTCGGTGGCCGGGTTGACGCATTCGCCGAGCGCGTAGTTGAGCGCCCCGGACTTGTAGCCGGGCCAGTCCGCCAGGTGCGCGAAGGTCACCGCGTGCCGGGCGCACCACTGCTCGACCGGTCGCCACAGGCTCTCGTCGTCGGTGTTGTCGTCAATGACGATCACTTCGTAGCGCGGGTAGTCCAGACGCAGCAACGAACGCAGAGTCTCGATGACCATCTCCGGCGGTTCGTTGTGGGCCGGGACGTGCAGGCTCACGAACGGGAGGTCGGCGTCCGGTCGGGTCACGCTGGCCTCGGCCAGCCGGGCGGTCAGCCGACCGGTGACGCGGCGGCGCCAGTACTCCGTGCCGAGCGCGTCACACAGCTCCCACAGGTAGGCGCCGGCCATCAGCGCCGCCACCACCTCGAAGGCCCAGAGGAGCAGTCCGCCCGCGGTACCCATGACGCCCAGGCCACCGGTGACTGTCCACTCGAGAATGAACGCGAGGTACGCCGCGAACAGCAGCATGCTCGATGACCAGGCCAGATGTGCCCGCGCATTCCACCGCCGGGTCACGGGCAGCCAGACGAGACTGGCCGCGACGTAGACGAGCAGTGCCGCCGCCAGGTTCGCGCCGCCCACGCCGAGCAGGCCGAGCACGACGTATTCGATCACCCCGACCACTCCGGTGCCGATCAGGGCCAGCGCCAGCCGTCTCACGGACGGCCAGCTTCCGGCTACTGTGCGCGGTCGAGAGAGCGGGAGGAACAGGGCAATCGAGCTCAGTGGCGCGGCAATGATGCCAGCGAGGAGAAACGCTGCGAGCATGACCCGAGGGATACCCCGATGCCGGCGAGGCTACCCGCCCGCCGTGACGCGTCGCGCCGATCGCCGATGCCAACCTCGGCGGCTGGCTCGCTCCACGGTGGCGCCGGCGCGGCCTGATCACATCGACCGCGGCAGAATTGGCGATTTCGTCACCGGATCTGCCGGTCCAGCCAGCCGGCCAGGCCGTCTGGACGATCCACAGTAGACAGCCCAACCACTTGCTACCCGGCAGGCGGGAATGCACTATCGGAGCCGAGTCCATCTGCGACTTGTCGGGGAGCATGCGATGGCGTGGAGAGTGCCCGGATATGAACCGATGTCCCAACTGGGACGCGGGTCTACCGGCATGGTCATGAGCGCCCGGGACACCACCACCGGGTCGGTCGTGGCCATCAAGTACCTCTCCTCCGACGTATACCGCGCGCCAGGGTTCCTCGATCGTTACCGAGATGAGATCGGTGTACTCGACGGCATCGAACACCCGCACGTGGCTCAGGTCTTCGAGTTCGCCGAAACAGCCGGTGCCGCGGCCGTCGTGACCGAACTGGTCAGCGGCGTCTCGTTGCGCCAGGTGATCGACGTGTGTGGCGCCCTCGATCCGCAAGCCGCCCTCTATGTCCTCAAGGGCGCCCTGCTCGGACTCGGTGAGGCCCACGGACGAAGCATCGTGCACCGCGACGTCAAGCCGGAGAACCTGATCATCGACGGCGGCGGCGTCACCAAGGTCGTCGACATCGGCATCGTCGCGCCACACCGACGCGCGCCGGCCACCCCGCGGTATCTCGCTCCGGAGCTGTGGGCCGGCGGGCCGGCGACGCCCACCACCGACGTGTACGCCGCCACGGCCGTGCTCCTCGAATGCCTGACCGGCCGGCCGCCCAGGTCCACCAACGGCAAGTATCTCGGCCTGAGCAAGCGTCCGGTCGACGGCGCGATCGCGGCCATCCGTCCGGGCGAGCTGGCTGACCGGATCCGGATCCTGCTCTCGCGCGGACTGGCCGACCAGCCCAGCGGTCGGCCATCGGACGCCGACGCGCTGCTCGACGAGCTCGAGCTGGCCGCGCTCAGCGCGTACGGCAGGAGCTGGGAGGTGGCCGGCAAGGCGAACCTGGCCCGGCAGATGGCCTCACCGGGCCGGTCCGGCCGGGCCCGCTCCGCGCCGGCCAGGGCGATCGCCGGCGGCACGGTGGCCACCACCGCGACGACCACGGGTACGGTCACCGCGACGCCGCCGACCGGGATACCACGCCCACGCGCGATCAGCTCCGAGGTAGCTCCGACCTCGCCGCCGGTGGGCACCCTGCCGCCGGTGGTGATCGGCCGACCGCCGACCTCACCACAAACCGGCGAGCCGGACGAGCCGAACCGTCGCCGCACCGTCCTCCTGGTCGCGGTGGCCGTGCTGCTCGTTCTCGGCGCCGGTACCGCGTTCGCCCTCACCGGTGCGTTCTCGCCCGATCGGACCGCCGGCTCCAGCGGCCCCAACTTCTCGCACGTGCCGGTGGCCGCCACCGGCCCGACCGTGCCGCCGCGGGGCTCGATCGGCTCGGGCCCCGACACCACCGCCCCGGACCCGCCGGCCGGCCTGCACATCACCGGCCGCTCACAGACCGCGGTCACCCTCGACTGGAGTCCCGCCTTCGACAACATCAAGGTCATCGGGTACATCGTCAACCGGGACGGGAAGAAGATCGCAACGAGCTTCCAACCCGGCTTCACCGACAGCAACCTGAGCCCGAAGACGACCCATGCTTACACGGTGGCGGCGTTCGATGCCGCCGGCAACGTCTCACCGGTGAGCGCCCCGGTGAACGCCACGACACTGGTCGCCCCGGACACCCTCGCCCCGTCGGTACCGGCCGGGCTGCACTCGACCGGCCGCAGCACGACGATGATCGTGCTGGCCTGGTCGGCATCGCGCGACGACGTGGGAGTGGCCGGGTACGACATCGTCCGCGACGGTCAGGTCGTCGGGTCGTCCAGCCTTACCACGTACACCGACAAGGGCCTGACGCCGAACTCGACCCACACGTACACGGTCCGGGCCTACGACACGGCCAACAACGCGTCGGACAACGGCGCGTCGCTCACCGTCACCACCCTGGCGACTCCCGACACCATGAAGCCGACCGTACCGACGAAGGTGGTGGCCCGGGCCACCGGTGCGACGACGATCAGTGTCACGTGGGACCCCTCCCACGACAATGTGGGCGTGACCGGCTACCTCGTGTACCGCGGACCGGTGCAGGTGGCCACGGTCGCGAACCCCGCATTCACCGACTCCGGCCTCGATCCGGACACGTCGTACAGCTACCGGATCGCGGCGACGGACGCCGCCACCAACGTGTCCGGACTCAGCGCGCCAGCATCGGCGACGACTGTGCCCGGTCCCACCCCGACGCCAACTCCGACCCCGTCTCCAAGTCCGACGCCGACACCGGATCCCCCGACCATGACCTTCACGGTGGACCACACGCAGATCGACTCGAGCTGCGTCACGATAGTCCAAGCGACGGTGACGGTAAGTAGTGGATCAATGCCGGTATCCGGGACCTACACATTCTCGAACGGCGAGAGCGGTCCCGTGGCGAAGGACGTGAGCGGGACCATGACCTTCGACGTCGGCCAGCCGATCGCCGTCTCCGGGCCGGGTACGGCGACGGTCGACCTCGTCGGGGCGGCGGAGCAGAGCACCAGCTGGGTCGCACCGCCGCAGTGCCTGCCGCCACCGCCGACGACGGACATCACCGGTACGACGAGCGCCTCGGCCGCGCCGACGACGACGGCGGACGCGATCGACCCCGTGCCGACCGGCCCGGACCCGATCGGCGCCGGCCCGGACGTCGCCGTCCCGGACACGCAGACCCCCGGTGGGCCCGTCACGCTGGCTTGACATTCCGCTCTGCGTACAAGTGCGCGGAGACCCTTGTCACACGTTGGTACACAGGTGGGCGAGGGGGTGCGTGATGTCTGATCCGCGAACACCACTGGTACGCCGCATCGCTGAATCCGTGATCGGCGACGACCGGCAGATTGCCTGGTCCCTACGGGCCGCGCCGGCTGACCTACGCCGACCACACCGCGTCCGGTCGGGCGCTGGCGCTTCGTCGAGGACTATCATCCGGACCGAGGTGCTGCCGTGGTACGCCAACACGCACACCGAGTCCTCGGCGACCGGTCGGCGGACCACCGGGCTGCGCGAGCAGGCCCGGACGATCATCCGCGACGCGGTCGGCGGCGACGACGACACGCTCGTGATCTTCACCGGCTCCGGCTCGACCGGCGCCATCGACAAGTTCCGCCGGGTCCTGGAACTGTCCACGTCCGGACGGTCTGGCCGGAACGGTGGTCTTCGTCGGACCGTACGAGCACCACTCCAACGAGCTGCTGTGGCGCGAGTCGGAGGCCGAGGTGGTGCGTATCGACGCGACGCCGCCGGGCACGATCGACGCCGACCACCTGGAGCGCGAGCTGCGCCGCGTCACGCCGGCCGCCCGCGGCTGATCGGCGTCGTTCTCGGCCGGCTCCAACGTGACCGGGGTCCTGGCCGACGTCCGGCGATCACGGAGCGGCTGCACCGGCACGGCGCACTGGCCTGCTGGGACTACGCGGCGGCGGGTCGCATGTGCCGGTCCAGATGCGCGCGCGACCCGGACCGGCCGCTGTCCTACCTGGACGCGGTGTTCCTGTCCCCGCACAAGTTCCCCGGCGGACCGGGTACGCCCGGGGTCCTCGCGTGCGACGCGACCTGGTCGGCAACCCGGTGCCGACGGTGCCCGGCGGTGGCACGATCAGCTACGTGCACCCCGGCGGCCAGCACTACCTCGACGAGCCGGCGCACCGCGAGGAGGGTGGCACCCCCGCGATCGTCGAGTCGATCCGGGCCGGACTGGTCTTCGGGCTCAAGGAGGCGGTCGGGCCGATGCCGATGATGTCGGCGGGAGCCGGAGCTGGTCGCGGCGGGCCGATCGCGCTCGTGGCGCAGCCGACCCGGCCATCGAAGCTGCTGGGTGACCTCGAGCGCCGAGCGGCTGCCGATCGTGTCGTTCGTGCGTGCGACCGCCCGGCCGCCCGCCGCTGCACCACAACTTCGTCGTCGCGCTGCTCGAGCGACCTGTTCGGCATCCAGAGCCGCGGCGGCTGCTCGTGCGCCGGCCCGTACGGGCACCGGCTGCTCGGCATCGACGACACCCGGGCCGCGCGACCTTGCCGAGCACGCGGTAGGCGGCTGGCTCGGGATCAAGCCCGGCTGGACCCGGGTCAGCTTCGCCTACTACATGTCCGACGCGGTGGCCGACTATGTGATCGAGGCGGTACACCTGGTCGCCCGCTACGGCGACCGGACTGCTGCCGCGACTACGCGATTCGATCGCGCGGTCGGGCCTCTGGAGCCACCCCAACTCGGCGCCGGCCTACCTGCCCAGCCTCGATCCGCTCGCCCCGACACCGTCCACAGAGGAAGCGGCCACCGTGCCGGAGAGCGCGCTGGCCACCCAGCTCGACCTGGCCCGGACGATCTTCGCCGAGCGGGCCGAGCTCGATCCGGACGCCACCACCGGCTGGGTCTTCGGCACCGGCGAGCGGCTGCGCTGGTTCCAGTTGCCGATGGCCTGCCTGGCCCGTTTCCCGGTCGACGCCGCGGCGTGACGCACGCTTGGCGCGCCAGCGAAGCGGACGCGGTGTCCGTGTCACCCGCGATGCCGAGGTGTCCGTCGGCGGTGACATCGCGATCCCGCGCTATCGGCACCCATGGATCAACTCCCGAGGCCGTCCTGGTCGTCCACTGTGGATGAAGATGGACTGGACGTAGGGGTGCGCGGTGGACGATACTTCCTTCTCGAGCCGTCGATGGAATCGCGAGGGGTGTCGATGTCGCGAGCGGGAGCGGTGATCGCCGGCCGGTACCAGTCCCTACGGGAGGTGCTGGACGGTGGCGCCGCGTTGAGTCCGGAGCGGACGATGGCGCTGGTGGCCCAGGTGGCCCGCACGGTCGGTCTGGCCCACCGGCGCGGCGCGGTGCACGGCGACCTGCGACCGGACCAGATCCGCCTCGGAGCCGACGATGACGTGGCAGTCAACCGTGACGACGAGCCCGCCCCGGCCACGCAGCGGGCGTTGTACCGGGCGCCGGAGCAGTCCGAGGGGCGGACGGAGACGGCCGCCACCGACCTGTACGCGCTGGGCGTGATCGCTTACGAGTGCCTCACCGGCCGGCCCCCGTTCCGGGCGGCCACGGCCGAGGGCACCGCCCGGATGCACGGCCGGGCCTATCCGCCGCCCCTGCCCGATCAGATCCCGGTCACGGTCCGCGGCGTGGTCACCGCGGCGCTGGCCAAGGACCCGGCCGCGCGGTGGGCGAGCGCGCGGGCCATGGCCGACGCCGCCGAGGCGGCCCGGGCCGATCTCCTGGCCGCGTCGCCACCGACCGCGCCCATCCCGGTGCCGGTCGAGTTGCTGCGTCGACGCTCGGGCGTTTCGTCGACCGTGCTGTACGTCGCCGTCGCCCTGGCCGCCGCGGTGGTCCTCGTCACGACCGTCTTCGTGGTACCTCGACTGGCCAACGCCGGAGCGACCGGCCCGCAGCCGGGGCACCACGGGGTCGACCGGATCGGGTCCGCCCCGTCCAGCCCGCCGGTGTCCAGTTCGCCAGCCGCGTCGCCGACGCGGCTACGGACACCCACCGCGCCGGCCGTGCCCGCATCGGCGACCACCACCCGGGTAGTGCTGCCGGCACGGGTCGAGGGGGTCCGGCGCGTGTGGTGGCTGGCGCGCTCGCTCACCCCGCCGCCCGGAGCATCAGGCCGATACCGTCCACTGTGGTCAGTGTCAGACCTGCCCCGTCGATCTTGGCTTTCACTGTACCGGTGAGGGTGCGGGTGACCGCGGCGTCGAGGTCGGCCACAACGTTCGGGCACGGTCGGACGTCCCGTGCGCACCAGGTCGCCGATCACGATGGTCGAGCCGGTGATCGTGGCTGGGCCGCGCAGCGTGGTACAGCCGGTGGTGGCGGTGACGGTACCACCGGTTGCGAACCGGACATGTGCGGTATCCGGTGGCACCGACGCGGCGGAGTCCCGGTCGATCCGTCCGGTCACCACCCAGTCGGTGCCGGCAAGGGGGCGGTCGGGGTCGGCTGTCCGCTTGTCCACCAGCCGTAGCTCGACGGCCCCGGCCGTCATGGTCAACTCATCACCGGCCAGCCGCCACATCGGACCAGAGGTGAGGAACGAGACCACCCACGCGTCCTGCTCCAACCGGCCCCCGGGGCACGCCATCTCGGTCTGGCCGACCTGGTCGAGGGTCAGCCGATGGTTGTCGCTGCGCCCCTTGACATCGAGGTGGTTGCAGCCGGCGTCAATGCCGATCTCGACCCCCACCCGGAAGGTCATGATGATCCGGGTACCCGGGACGAGTGGGCGGTCCTTCCCGCTCTCGGTCACCGCGGTCGACCAGAATGTGCGTCCCGACGGCCAGCCGTCGTCGCTGCCCACACCGGCCGCGCCCGGGCTGGCCGTGTCACCGCCACCGGCGGACCCGGCCGGGTGGGCGCAGGCGGACAGGGCGGCGAGCGCCGCCAGGGCACCGATCAGGGCGACTCTTCTCACGCGGCTAGTCTTCTCATGCGGCTAGGACGTGGTCCGCCCGGTGGCGGTTTCGTCAGGTGGGCGTCACCGGCGTCGCACGCAAGCGTGGCAGCCGGATGAGCACCAGGGCCGACAGCACCAGGGACACCGGCCCGACCACGAAACCGACGGGGACGCTCCGGGCGGCGTCGAGAACCGCTCCGGTCAGGGCCGATCCGGCGGCGCTGCCGATCGCGAACGCGGTACCGACCCAGGCGAACGCCTCGGCCGCGGTACCGGTCGGCGCCACCTCGTCGACCGTGAGGAACCCGACCGTGAGCAGGATCGGCAGCCCCAGGCCGCTGACCAGCAACAGCACGAGCATGGCGGCCGGTGCGGGGGTACTGATCAGCGGTGCGTAGGTCAGCGCCATCACCGCGGCGATCCACGGCAGTCCCCATCGGGTGCGGGTGCCCCACCGGGTGTAGGCCAGGCCACCGATCAGGGCGCCGGCGGCCTGGGCGGCGATCAGCAGCCCGGCCGAGGCGGTGGTGCCGCGGGCCTCCGCGTACGCCGTGGCGGCCACGATCACGCTGCCGACGGCCAGGCCGACCAGCAGGATCGCCAGCAGGATCAGCCGCAGGGCACCGGAGCGCAGGGCACCCAGCCAGTGCCGGTGTGCCGCTTCGCCCCGCCACCCACGCACCACCGCCGCGGTGGCGAACCACGCCGTGCCGAGGAGTTGGCCGGCCGCCGCGGTGATCAGGCCGCCAGCCGGGCCGAGCAGGCCGACCGCGGCGGCGGTCGCGAGCGGACCGAGTACGAAGATCAGTTCCTGGGTGGCGATGTCGACGGTGTAGGCCGAGGGCACCGCCTCGGCGGGCAGGAGGTCCCGCCAGAGCACCCGCAGGCATGCCTCGAACGGAGGCGCGCCCACTCCGGCCAGCAGGGCCCCAGCGACCTGGACCGCTATCGGCCCGACAACCACCATGGCGAAGCCGGCCGTGGAGAGGACGACGGCCGACCACAGTACCGGCGGCTGGCGCCACCGGTCGGCCGCCCGGGCGAGCGCCGGCCCGCCGATGGCCACTCCGCCGGTGTAGCCGGCCACGATCAGCGCGGCCAGGGCGAGGCTCATCCGGTCGCGGGCGAAGATCAGCAGGGCCAGCGGTGCCGCGCCCAGTGGTAGCCGACCGATCAGACTGGCCCCGAGCACCCGGGCCGCCTGCGGTGCCCGCAGCACCCGCCACGCGCCGACCGGCGCCGCCGCGTCAGTCACGGAGCACGTCTGCGCCCAGCTGCGGGAAGACCCGGCCCACCTTGTCGAGCAGGTACTCGCCGTAGGTGCCGGTGAACGCGCGGAGATCGGCGCCGTCCCAGCGGGGCCGACCGTCGGCGTCGCGGCGGGCCCGGTCGGGTAGCGCCGGCACCGACGCCGTGAAGTCCGGATCGAAGAAGAACGGGAAGGACAGCCGCTCGGCCCCGCTGATGTTGCGTACCCGGTGCGGGGTCGACCGGTACCAGCCGCCGGTCATCCGGTCGAGCATGTCCCCGATGTTGCACACGAACGTCCCCGGTACCGGCGGCGCGTCGACCCATCCGTGCGGGGCATGGACCTGCAGTCCGCCGTTGCCGTCCTGGGCCAGCAGGGTCAGCAGGCCGTAGTCGGTGTGCTCGCCGACTCCCCAGCCGTCCTCGGTCGGGGGCTGGGGCGGGTAGTGGAACACGCGGAACAGGATCGTCGGGTCGGCCGTGCAGCCGGCCGCGAAGTAGTCCGGCTCGAGATCCAGGCTGACCGCCACACCACGCAGCACGGCCTGGGCCACGGCCGCGAGCTGGTCCAGATAGGACAGTACCGTCGGGCGCAGCCCGGGTACCTGGCGCGGGAACAGGTTGCGTCCGTGCAGAGGCAGCCCGGCGCGGACCCGCTCGTCGTCGTCGGGCAGCTCGGCGCCGAAGTAGACGCCTTCCTTGAGATCGGGCCGGCCCGACGTCAGCTCGTCGCCGACCGGGAAGAACCCGCGCCAGGCCCGGCCGCCGTGCTCCATGGCGATCTCGAGCTTCGCTGGCTCAGGCAGGGCGAAGAACTCGCGGGAGAGCGCGTCGAGGCGGGCCAGCAGGTCGGCCGGTACGCCGTGGCCGCTCACGTAGAAGAAGCCGCTCTCCCGGCAGGCCGACCCGATCGCGCCGGCCACCCCGGTCGGGTCGCCACCGCGGACGAGCGGCTCCACGTCGATGATCGGCAGGCTCGCCATCCCGCCATCCTGCCATCTGGAAGGTCGGCCATCATCGGGTCCGTGACGGAGAGCACCGTCGTGGGACACACCCGCGACCAGCCGCCGGCGTTGCGACGGCAGGTCGGCCAGCCGCTGGAAGGCCGCCTGCGTGGGGGAGCCGGGCGTGGCGCGATCACGTCGACGATGGGCCCGGACAGTCCATTGTGGCCAATCATGGGTCGGCCCAGCTGTGAGGTCACCTGCGGACGGTCGCCGGCGACGGCGGGGACGCCGTCCTGCCCTGGTGAGCCGCTACGAGTTCGGCGTCGGGCTGGCCCGGTTCTCCCAGCCGCGCCGGATCAGCCACCAAACGCCGCGGAGCACCCACCAGCCGGTCCAGGAGAGCGTCTTGAAGATCCATGGCAGTACCGGAATCTCGAGCCCGGGCACCCAGAGCTTCGTCGCGTTGACATCGGCCGGCGGATTGATGAAGAACGGCGCGCTGAGCAGGACGCCGAAGGCCAGCGCCAGCAGCAGGCCGATCAGGAAACTCAGGAACGAGAAGAACGAGCCGAACACCAGCGTCAGGACGCCCACAATCGTCACCAGGCCGACCCACATGGTCGCGACCGACAACAGCAGCCGGCTCATCGGCGTCACCCCTCCCGGCGGGTCCCCACCCGTACCACGGTAGCGGCCGGATGCCAGGCCATACCATGGCCGGGGAGGCTCGTTCCCATCCGCCACACACCGCGGGCAAGCTGCGGGACTTGATCGGCAGCATTGCTCATCGGCGAAGGACGTTCGACGCTGGGTGACCAGGGGAACGGCCAGCGCGCGCCGGGCGTGATGTCCACAGTGGACACATGTGGTCGGCGCCGGTGGTCGGTTCCGGTCACACTCGCGAATGAACCGATGCGAGCCTTGTGCCCGGCCAGCGTGGGACTGCTAACGTGGCCGCTGCCCCTGGACAAGTCACACGTTTGGACCCGCTATGTCACGGTACCGCGCAGGCCTGGTCACCACGCTGGTCGTCCTGGTCTCCTCCGTCGCCGGCTGCACCGCCGGTCCGGCGACCCCTGGACCGACGGCCAGCCCGGCCCAGACGACGACCGCGCCGTCCGGCCACCCCCAGGCGCGCACCGCCGCTCCCGAGGACGCCACCGTGGTGCTGGCCGGTTCCAGCGCGGCCGACCTCGCCGTGGCCATCAGCAAGGCGCTGTTCACCTCCGCTCCGGCCGTCGTGCTGGTCGGCGAGACCGACGACGACCGGCCTGGCCGAGGCGACCAAGGACGCGACCACGCTCGGCGTACCGCTGCTGGTCACCCCGGCCACCGCCGCGACCGACGCCGGCGCTCCCGTGCGCGGCGAGATCGAGCGCCTCAAGGCGGCGTCCGTGGTCGCCGTCGGCGCCCAGGCCACCGCGTGGCAGCGCGCCGCGGTAGCCGGCCCGACACCGTCCGCCACCGGCGCGGCGGAGCCGGTGGCGCTGCCCGATGTCGCACCGCCCGCGCCATTGGACCAGCTGCTCGTGCTCGCGGTGCAGGACGCGGCCAGCGCCGCTGCCGTCGCCACCGCGCACGCCGCCGGAGCGCGGGTGCTCACCCTCGACAACGCCGATCCGCGGACCAGCTCGGCCGCCATCAAGGCCCTGGCCGGGCAATCGACCAAGCAGGTCCTCGCGGTGGGCAGCGCGTTCGGCGCGGCCGACCTGCTGCGCGCCCGGGTCGACACGGCCGCGACCGGGGTGGAGCTGCCCGGCGGCGGCCAGGTCGTGTTCCCCGGCCGACGCATGGTCGCCCTGTACGGGCACCCGGGCAACACCATCCTCGGCTCGCTCGGCGAACAGGACCTGGCCGGCGCGATCGTCCGGGCCAAGAAGGTGGCGGCCGGATACACCGCGCTGTCGAAGGAGCCGGTCGTCCCCGCGTTCGAGATCATCGCCACGGTGGCCGCCGCGTCCGCCGGTCCGGACGGCAACTATTCGAACGAAGTGTCGCCGGCGACGCTCAAGCCGTGGGTCGACGGGGCCAGAGCGAACGGAATCTACGTGGTACTCGACCTGCAGCCCGGGCGCAGTGACTTCCTGACCCAGGCCAAGCTCTACGAGTCGCTGCTGCTCTACCCCAACGTCGGGCTCGCGCTCGACCCGGAGTGGCGGGTCGGTCCGACGCAGACTCCGGCCGGCCACATCGGCTCGGTCGACGCGAGTGAGATCAACAGGACCGCCGAATGGCTCGACGCGCTGACCCGCGATCACCACCTGCCGCAGAAGGTGATGATGGTCCATCAGTTCCGGCTCGACATGATCACCCACCGCTCGTCGATGGAGACCGACCTCGACCGGCTCCGCGTGGTCCTCCACGCCGACGGCTTCGGCTCGACGCCGCAGAAGTACAACACCTGGAACGCGCTGCACCAGAGCCCGCCGGCCAATGTGGTGTGGGGCTGGAAGAACTTCTACGACGAGGACAAACCGACCCTGACCCCGGCCCAGACCATGGCGGTCAGGCCGGCACCGGTGTTCATCTCATACCAGTAGTCCACAGTGGACCGTTACGGGCGGACACAGCGGGCGTCGTCGAGCGTGACACTGTCGACCGTGGACAGCAGGCCGGCCACCGCTGCGACCGAGTAGGTGAAGCTGAAGCTGGTGTCCGGGGCCAGAGTCTGGCTGCCCGGGGCGGGGAAGAAGCAGGTGGCCGATCCGGAGCCGCTGAACTGGACGGTGGCGGCCACCTGACCGAGCAGGGTGTGCGCCCCGTCGTAGTGCACCCGGACGGTCGACCATGACTGATCGTGCCCACTGCCGTTATGCAGCGTGATCCGGACCTGGTAGCCGAGCAGGGTCCGCCGCTCGATGACGAAGGCCACCGCCAGCGCGCCCGCGGCGGCCGGCCCGCTGGTCGGCGGGCGACCGGTCGGCATCGTGCTGGCCGGCCCACCGACCGCTGTCGTGCCAGTCCCGCCACCCCGACCATCGCCGCCACCCGACGGGTGCCCCACGCCCGCGCTGGTGCCACCTGAGCCGGCCCCGCGGGTCGGGGCCCGACTATTCGTGTCGGCGCCGTTGATCGCCTGGGTACCGGCGGCCGGTTCCGACGCGTCGGGCAGCACTTGGGCGAACGCGAACAGTCCGATCGCGATGGCCAGGGCCACCAGGCCAGCCATGATGGGGCCCGGCCGGTGGGTGGTGCCGGGGCGTGGGGAAGCGCCCGGCAGGTCGGCACCGGACCGCCCATCCCACCGGGCGAGCTGGTCCGCGCCCGCCTGGGCCAGCGCGTCCGCGCCCGCCCGGGCCAGCGCGTCCTCGCCCGCCTGGGCCAGCGCGTCCTCGGTCGCACGGGCCGGGGGCGTGCCGGCCGGACCCGCGGTGCCGGCGGGTGCCGGCGTGCCCGGGCCGGCCGGTCGGGGCGACACCCTGGCGATCATGCCGCCCCGCAGGGCCGCGACCAGCCGCTCGCCGAACAGCCGGCGGTACTCGTCGCGGAGGCCGTCGGGGTCGTTGATCCAACCGGCCTGGCTGAGTCGGAGCCGGCTGCCGCCCCGGGCCGGCTCGACGACGAGGGTGAGCGGGCCGCCGAAGCCGGTCCCGCGCAGATCGAGAACGATCCGCCGGGGCCGCTCGATTCCGACGACCTCTCCCTCGATCGGACCAACAAGGGTGGTGGTCCGGTCCGGACGCAGGGTGAACCGGTGACCGAGCTCCGCGACCAGATCACTGGGCATGAACCAGGTCGCGAGCTTTGTCCGATTCGTCAGTGCGTCCCAGAGCCGGTCGGGAAGAGCGGGGTAGTCGAAGTCAAGCTCGAACCCCTCAGACATGTCGATCTGCCTACCACAGTCGCGAGATTGACGGACGACGTATGGTACCCGCCCGATCAGGGGATGCGGTTACAGACCAGACACGCTACGTTATGCGATCGTGCCGGACCGACCGCTTCGCGAACTGACGACCGTTGATCTCAAAGGACGCCTGCCCTTCCCTGATCCGGTCGCGGTCCTCTCGCTGCGGGACTGTGCGGTCTACCGCGCGGTCGACGACGACGATCAGCCGATCCTGGTGGTGACTGACGGCGTCACCACGGTCGCCCTGGAGTGTGGTCTGCGTGGCCTGTCCGACGCGATCGTCTCGGCCGCGCAACGGCTGGCCGACGGTGTGGACGACTACAGCCGATCCGTGCGGGTGGCCGCCGCCGCTCATCGAGGTTGAGGCGATCTTCGGATCAGGGTACGGGGATACATTGGAGTGGATCAGCCTCACCCCCGGAGGAGCTCGACCATGAGGACAATGACCGCGGCCGGTACGGCCGCGTTGTTTCTGAGCGCGCTGGCGCTCACGGCGTGCGCACCCCAGGCCACGCCGACCACCCCGCCGACCACCGCCACCAACGCCTGCGCCAAGCCGACCCTCACCACGGTGACCACGGGCAAGCTGACCATCGCCACCGACGAGCCGGTCTACCCGCCATGGTTCAACGACAACAAACCCGAGAACGGCGAGGGCTTCGAAGGCGCGGTGGCCGCCGCGGTGGCCACGAAGATGGGGTACACCACGGCCGAGGTGGCCTGGGTCCGGGTGCCGTTCAACAACGCGATCGCACCGGGGCCGAAGACGTTCGACTTCGACATCAACGAATTCTCGATCACCGACGAACGCCGGCAGGCGGTGGACTTCTCCGCGCCCTACTACGACGTGACCCAGGCCGTCATCGCACTGAAGACTTCGAAGATCGCCGGGGCGAAGTCGCTGGCCGATCTCAAGAACGCCAAGCTCGGCGCCCAGGTGGGGACGACCAGTCTCAAGGCCATCACCGACGTGATCAAGCCGACCGGTCAGCCCAATGTCTACAACAACAACGACGACGCCAAGGCCGCCCTGCAGAACGGCTCGATCGACGGGCTGGTGCTCGACCTGCCGACCGCGTTCTATGTCACCGGGGCCGAGATCGACAACTCGACCATCGTCGGCCAGCTGCCCCAGCCGGCCGGTACTCCGGAGCAGTTCGGGTTGGTCCTCGACAAGGGCTCCAGCCTGACTTCGTGCGTCAGCCAGGCGGTCGACGCGCTCAAGGCCGACGGCACGCTCGGCCGGCTGCGGGACAAGTGGCTGTCCGCGACCGCGGGCGCGCCGCCACTGACATGACCATGCCCATCCCGTCGCCGGCCACCGCCACGGTGGCCGGCGACGAGCCGTACCGGCCGAGCCCGCGCCAGCTCGAGCGTCTCGCCCACCGGCGCCGTCAGACCGTACGGTCAGTGCTCATCGCGGCGGCGTCGACCGCCGCCGTCGGCGCGGTCCTGGTCATCGGGATCAGCAGTTCGCCAGGCTGGCCGCGGGTGCAGCAGTCGTTCTTCAACGTCGACAAGGCAGTCGACTCGTTCCCGTCCGTCCTGACTGGACTCTGGCTGAACGTGCGGCTGCTCGTCTTCTGCGCGATCGGGGCGCTGGCCGTCGGTCTGGCCCTGGCGCTGGCCCGCACCCTGCGCCCGGCCGTGTTCTTCCCGCTGCGGGCGCTCGCCGCCGGCTACACCTATGTGTTCCGCGGGGCACCACTGATCATCGTGCTTTACCTGTTCACCTTCGGCGTGCCGGGCCTGCGGCTCACCGGTACCCCCTCGCTGCTCGTGCTCGGCGGCATCGCGCTGGTCGTGACGTACGCCGCCTACCTCGCCGAGGTCTTCCGGGCCGGGATCGAGTCGGTGCACCCGTCCCAGCGGGCGGCGGCCCGCTCGCTCGGGCTCAGCTACGCCCAGACGATGCGGTACGTGGTGCTGCCGCAGGCGCTGCGCCGGGTGACTCCACCCATCCTCAACGACCTCATCGCCCTGCAGAAGGACGTCGGACTGATCTCGCTGGCCGGGCCGATCGACGCGATCCGGGCGGCCCAGATCCAGACCGCGGGCAGCTTCAACTTCACGCCGTACGTCGTGGCCGGCGTTCTGTTCATCCTGCTCGCCATCCCGCTCATCGCGGTGACCGACTGGTTGACCCTGCGGGCCGCCCGGCGCCAGTCGGCTACGGGGGCCACATGAGCACCGTGCTGTCGCTGCGCGGGGTGCGCAAGAGCTTCGGGGACACCGTCGTGCTGCGCGACGTCCACCTCGACGTAGCCGAGCACGAGGTGGTCGTCCTCATCGGGGCGTCGGGCTCGGGCAAGTCGACCCTGCTGCGCTGCGTCAACCTGCTGGAGACGATCGACGACGGCACCATCCACCTCGACGGCGAGCACATCACCGATGCGGGGGTGAAGCCGGACGCGGTACGGCGCCGGATCGGGCTCGTCTTCCAGTCCTTCAACCTCTTCCCGCACATGACGGTGCTGGACAACATCATCCTCGCCCCCCGCAAGGTCCATCACAGGTCCACAGTGGACGCCCGCGACGCCGCCCTGGCCCTGCTCGACCGGGTCGGCCTGGCCGGCCGGGCGGGGGAGTATCCGGACCGGCTCTCGGGTGGCCAGCAGCAGCGGGTGGCCATCGTCCGGGCACTGGTCAACGCACCCCGGCTGCTGCTGCTCGACGAGGTCACCTCCGCGCTCGATCCGGAACTGGTGGGCGAGGTGCTGGCCCTGATCGAAGATCTGCGCGCCGACGGGATGACCATGCTCATCGCCACCCACGAGATGGCCTTCGCCCGACAGGTGGCGGACCGGGTCTGCTTCCTCGACGGCGGGGCGCTGCTCGAACAGGGTTCAGCGGCCGAGGTGCTCGACGCGCCGCGCCACCCGCGAACGCAACGGTTCCTGGAACGGTTGGCCCGCGCGCCGCGCCCGCAGCGGCCGGCCGAACCGGCCGGCCTCACTGATCCTGACTGAGCCAGGGCGGCGGACCGGGCGGGCGGAGCAGGTGGACGTTGAACAACACCGCCGACTCGACGCCCATCGCCGGACCGTTCCGGTTCGCCATCCAGGTCAGGAACGGGCTTGGATCGAACCCGGCCGGCCCGAGGCCCTTGGTGTACTCGGCATGCGCGGCCAGCGAGGCGATGCCCCGTCGCAACGGCTCCCCGCTGACGTCGACGCCGTGGCTCGGGTCTTCCACGCCGGCATAGGCGACGAAGCGGACGCCGCCCCAGGGCTCCAACCCCTCGTCCATCAGCTCGGGGAAGATCCAGCGGTTGCCGGCATCCCGGGCCGCGTCGAGCGCAGCCAGCCCGACGACCCGGTGGTCGGCCTGGTTGGCCATGCCGGAGAACATCTTCACGTTGTAGTTGCCCGAGACGATGATGTCGGGCCGGTGCCGCCGGATCGAGCGGACGATGTCGCGGCGCAGGGCGGGGCTGTACTCGACCACACCGTCGCGGTGGTCGAGGAACTCCACAATGGAGACACCGACCTCGGCGGCGCCGGCGCGTTCCTCGGCCTCGCGCAGCGGCGCCGCCTGGTCGGGGTGCAGGCCGTCGATACCGGCCTCGCCCCGGGTGGCCAGCAGGTACGTGACCTGCTTACCCTGGGCGGTCCAGCGGGCCACCGCCGAGGCCGTGCCGTACTCGATGTCGTCCGGGTGCGCCGCCACGGCGAGGCACCGCTCCCAGTCCTCCGGCAGCGCCGGCAGAAGTTCGCCCATCCCCGCACTGTATCCGATGCGTCACCGGGGCCGGCTCAGCGGCGGAACAGTTCGAAGCTGGCCGCCTTCCGGCCGCCGAACTGGGCGCCGGCCAGGTCGGCCAGCCACTCGAGGAAGTCACGGGCCGACGCCATCGGGTGGTCCCCCAGCGCGGCCAGGTAGGCCCGGTGGGCTTCGAGCGAGCGGACCGAACGCTCCAATGTGGACGAGATGTCGACCGCGTGGGTTGCCTCCGGGGATCCCGAGACCGCCACGTACTTCACTCCGTTCCACGGCTCGCCGGCCAGGTCGGAGAAGATCCACCGGTTCCCGGCGTCGGCGATGGCGTCCATGGCGGCCCGGCCGGTGTCCCGGTGGTCGGGCATGTTCCAGCCGCCGCCGGGGAAGGTGTCGCGGTAGTTGCCGAGCAGGACCAGCTCCGGCTGGTGGCGACGGATGGCGGCGGCCAGGTCACGACGCAGCTCGAGCCCGTACTGGACGGTGCCGTCGCGGTGGTCGAGGAACTCGACGACGGATACGCCGACCTCGGCGGCCCCGGCGATCTCCTCCGCCTCGCGCAGGGGCGCCGCCTCAGCCGGGCTCATCGTGTCGATGCCGGCCTCGCCGCGGGTCACCATCACATAGCGAACATCCTTGCCGGTGTCCGTCCAGACCGCCACGGCGCCGGCCGCGCCGTACTCGAGATCGTCCGGGTGGGCCACGATGGCCAGGGCGCGGGTCCAGTCGGTCGGCATCGGCTCCAGATCATCCATGAGGGCACGATAGCCCGCCGCCGTGTCCGCCCGCCGCCGCCCTCTCGCTCACGCCCGCCCGTGCGTTAGGAAGGGCACCTTGTTATCGCCCGGGCGATAACAAGGTGCCCTTCCTTCCTTACCGGGGCGGGGTTACGCCTTCTTGAGTACGAAATCGACGGTGGTGGTCGTACCCTTCGTGATTCTCACCTTGATGGTCTGCGGCTGGTAGCCGTCCTTGGCCACGATCAGCTGCAACGGGTTGTTGCGCTGGTCCAGCCAGAGGGCGTACACGCCGTTCTTGTCGGTCTTGAGCGTGTAGCTGGTCGCCCAGGTGTCGATCTGTACCGTGGCGCCGGCGATCGGTGAACCGTCCACGGCGGAGGTCACCCGACCGGTGATCTTGCCCCAGGTCTTGGGCGGGCTCACCGTCAACGACACGTTCACCGATGGGATCGAGTACGGCGTGTCCGAGCCGAACGCCAGCGCCGCGGTGTACGTGCCGGGCTGGGTGATCGAGGGCACGTTGGCGTTCAACGTGACCGTCACCTGCACCGACGCCCCGGCGCCGACCGTGACGTGGGTCGAGCTCTCCGACAGCCAGGGAACGTCCGACGACGTACCGCAGTCGGCGAAGCCCGGCAGCACCTCGGAGGTGGCCACCGGCGGCACGAACAGACCACCGGGACTCCCACCGATCTGGTAGAAGCCGCAGGCGCTGGCTCCGCGGTAGACCGACTGGTTCGCGTTGGGCAGTGCGGTCCACGCGTCCCCGGCCGGGTCGTAGGCGTACCCCTGGTTGGTGATTGTGGCGTTGTTGTCGGTCACACCACCGGAGACGAGCAGCATCCCGTTGGCAGCGACCGAGGCCGAACCCCACAGGTCGATCGGCATGTCGGCCCGGGCCGACCAGGAGTCCGTTCCCGGGTCGTACTGATAGGTGTGCTTCGTGCTCTGCGTGTCGGTGGTGCCACCGGCGCAGTACAGGCTGGCCCCGATCCCGCCACAGGCGAGCCAGGAGTCGGGCTCGGGATAGGCGGCGGCCGCGCTCCAGCTGTTCGACACCGGGTCGTAGACCTCGACGTTGGTGGTGCCGCAGGAGGTCGCGGTGCAGCCACCGACCACATACAGCTTGCCGCCGAACACCGTGGATCCCGAGCCGGCACGCGGCTTCGGCGAGGGTGCGGCGGTCGACCAGCTGTCGGTGGCCGGGTCGTACACCTCCATCTTGGAGTCGGGGTTGCCGTTGATGTCCCAGCCACCAACGACGTACAGCTTGCCGCCCAGGAAGCCGGCGGCCGGCTTCTCCCGGGTGTCGGCCGCGCTGGCCAGCTGGGTCCAGGCTCCGGTGTCCGGATCGTAGACGTAGAGCGAGTTCAGGTCGGTCGTGCCGTTGAAGCCGAACGCCGAGTAGAGCTTGCCGCCATTGACCGCGGCCGCGTTGTCCTGGACCAGACTGGGGTAGTCGGCGATCGAGGTCCATGGCGGGGCGGACGGGTTCACATTGGCCGCGGCGATCCCGGGCTTGGCCTTGGCGGCGTCGGCGGCCAGGGCGTGCATGCTGGTGGTGGTCTTCACCTTGTTCAGTGGCGCACCGCCACCCTGGGTGAGCAGCTGGAAGCTGCCCGGCTGCTCGGCGATGTCCACAGTGGCCGGAGCCGATCCGGTGTTGCGGATGGTGAGCGTCGCGGTGGTCGACTTCTGCCAACCCACTGCCTTGTCGATGCTGGTCGGAGTGATCTTCACCTGGCCGGCCTTGAGGCTGAAGTTGGCCTGAGTGGAGAAGTTGACGGCCACGTTGACCGTCTTGGTCAAGGGCTGGTAATGAGACTTCGTCGCGGTGAACGGGTGCTGCCCGGTGTCCGGGGAGAACAGCCAGTAGAAGCCGTCACCGATGTTGGGATCGTCCGGGGTGGCCGCCGTGGTGGCGTGCACCGTCGGCCGGTCACCCGAGGTGACGACCGCTCCGTTGATCCCCGCGTGGAGGTTCGCGTCATTGACCACACCGAAGACCAGGCCACCGGGGACCGGGTCACAGGTGCGGGCGCCCATGAACACGTTGTCCAGCTCCCACCACCAGCCGAAGCTGGACACGAAGTGGAACCGGACCAGGACCCCGCTCACGCCGGCCGCCTGCGGGATCGGGATGTCGAAGTGCGACGGTCCGCGTACGGAGTCCGAGGTCTTCGACCACAGTGGACTCCACGTCGTCCCACCGTCCAGGCTCAGCTCGACCGTCGCGGTCTGCCCGGGGAAGCCCCGGTAGTCGTTGTCGAAGCTCAGACTGGGCGAGGTGGCCGTCGTGAAGTCGACCGGTGGTGCCGTCAGGATCGTGTCCTGGTGGTTGCCGGCCCCGAGGTGGTCGCTGTCGGCGATGGCGAAGCCGCCCGAGCCGCCGGTCAGGTTGCCCCGGTTGCCATCATCGGTGAACACCCAGCCACCATTGCCGCCGTCGTTGGCGACCGTCCAGCCGGCCGGCGCGGTCGGGGCGTCGAAGGACTGCGTGATGCCGTTGAAGTGGATCGCGTACCCGGGCGCGTTGCAGGCGGCCGTGTCCACCGGTACCGGCACGTTGGCCACCACGTCGGTGGTGCTCAACGGCACGCTGACGTCCACCGCGGTGTATCCACTGTAGACAGGCGTGACGTTCAGCCGGTACGTCTGACCCTGCGGCAGGTTGAGCGCGTAGTGACCGGTGGCCGGGTCGGTGTAGACCGGCCCACCCGGGACACCCTCGGCGACCACCCGGGCGTACAGCGGCCAGCCATGGCCGGACGCGTCGGTGACGGTACCGCTGATGGTCGAGTGCGGCACCGCGGTCAGGGCGAAGTTCTGCGTCACGTGCCCGCCGTCGGTGATGGCGACCCCGGATGCGCTACCGGTGCCGTACCCGTAGGCCGCGGCGGTCACATCGTAGCTGCCCACCGGTACCTGCATGTCGTAACCGCCGGCGGCGTCGGTGAGGTCGGTGGCGGTTCCGGCCGCCACGGTGGCGCCGGCGATGCCGGTTCCGGTGGCGGCGTCGGTGACGGTGCCACTGAGCTCACCGTGCGGACCGGTGGTGAAGGCGGCCAGCCCGTTCGGCGTGCCCAGGCCGGTCGGGCCGTCGTAGCCCGCGCCGGCGGTGCACAGGTACGCCGGCGAGCAGCTGCCGTTGAGGCCGCTGGTCACGTCGTTGAGGGCACCCGCGTTGGCATACGGGTAGCTGGCCGGGTAGGTGCCGGCCACCGGCTGCCCGGCGTTGGCGAACACGCCGGAGATGATCGGCGCGGCGACACTCGTACCGCCGTAGACGGTCCAGCCGGTGAAACCGAACGTCTGGTAGACCGCGACGCCGGTCAGCGGGTCGGCGACCGCGCTCACGTCGGCCTCGGCCCGCATGGAGCAGCCGGAGTCGTGCTGCCAGGCCGGCTTCGCCTCGAAGATCGAGCATCCGCTGCCCGGGCCGCCGAACGAGTTGTGCCAGACGGTCTCGGACCAGCCGCGCGGGTTGCTCGCGGTGACCAGGGACGTACCGCCGACGGCGGTCACGTACTGCGAGGAGGCCGGGTAGGACACGCCGAAGTCGTCGTCGCCGTTGCTGGCCACCACGGCCACGCCGGGGTGGTTGTAGTGGGGATCGAGGTCCGTGACCTCGGAGGCGAACTCGCCGCTGCCCGGCGTGCTGGAGTAGCTCGAGCCGTAGCTGTTGGACACGTACCTGGCTCCGAGCGCGACTGCCTCATCAACGCCGGCGGCCAGGTTGACGAAGGCGTTGTCGTCCGCCTCGACGAGGATGATGTGGGCCGAGGGGGAGATGGCCGAGACCATGTCCAGGTCGAGGGAGATCTCGCCGGCCCAGCCGGTGTCGGCGGGCGGATAGCCGGTGCCACCGCGCTGGTCGACCTTGCGGAAGCAGCCGTTGGCCGTGGTGCACGGCGGCAGCCCGAACTGCTGCCGGTAGACGGCCAGGTCTGCTTCGGCGTTGGGGTCGTCGAACGCGTCGACGATGCCGATGACTGCCCCGGCGCCCCCGTCAGGTGGCAGCGCATACGCACCGACCAGGTCCGACGGGCCATACCCGGCCGGAGTGACGTTGTTGGGAACGACGCCCCTGGCCCCGGTGATGTCGTCGCGGCGCAGGGCGAAGCAGGTCGCGAAGCCCTTCCTGGCCGCGGCACAGGTCGCTGTCGCGGTGGCCCTCTTGGGATCGGCCTGGCTGATGCTGGCGGTGCCGGTCGCGAAGGCGACCGCGGGCAGGCCGAACACCGCGACGGTGACGGCGAGAAGCCCGATGAGCAGAGCGGTTGCCGCCTGCCTCGGACTTCCTGGGCCACTTGATGTGTGCATCAAGGTCCTCTCCGGGTCAAGACCGCGGCCTCGGTCGAGGCCAGGGGGCAGGCAGGGGTCACCCCCGGAAGAGTCACGCCCCGATGCGCTGCCGCACCAACCCTCGGGAGAGGTACTCAAATGTGTCAACGCTATCGGGATGCAAGTATGGGAAGCTTCGCGTATGCGCACCGCGCCCGATTCTCCCTCGCGGGAGCCGAACCTCGGCGGCGTCGGCGTCGGACCAGTGGCTGAGCGCGTGTACCGCCATCTCGTCCACGACGGCTGCGCACGCACGGCCGACGAGGTGGCGACCGCTCTGCACCTGCCGCCGCGCACCGCCGTTACCGTGCTGCGCGGCCTCGACCGACAGGCACTCGTTACCCGCACGTCCGTCCGGCCAGTCCGGTTCAGTGCCAGCCCACCGGAACTGGCCCTGGAGCCGCTGCTGGCCCATCGACGGGAGGAGCTGGCTGAGATCCGGCTGGTCGCGCGGGAACTGCAGGGTGCGTTCAGCCGGGCTGTCATGGGCGCCCGGGTCTCGGAGCTGGTCGAGGCCGTGGTCGGCCGCGAGCGGGTGCGCCAGTACTACCTGCATCTGGTCCAGGGCACCCGGACCGAGTTCGACGCGCTCACCAAACCGCCCTACGCGGCCGACGAGGATGTCTCCGACGTACTCGACGCCGAGGAGGCGGCCATCGGTCGCGGGGTACACGCCCGGTCCATCTTCGAGTCGGAGGCGCTCGACACCGCGCCGGTCACGCTCGCGCTGGCCGAACACGGTATCGCTCTTGGCGTCCAGGCTCGGGCGACGAGTGCGCTGCCGATGAAATTTGCGCTGTTCGACCGGAGGGTCGGATTCGTACCGTTGGTCGCGGACGAGCCCGGCCACGGTGCGCTCGTGGTGCGCCCGTCGCCGCTGCTCGACGCGCTGGGAGCGCTGTTCGACAGCATATGGGCCACCGCGGTGCCGCTGCTGCCCGGCCGGAACGGGCCCGTGACCGGCACCGACGATCTTGACGACCGGTCCCGGCAGGTCCTGCTGCTCATGTCGGACGGGCTCAAGGACGAGTCCATCGCCCGGGCGCTGGGGCTCAGCCGGCGCACGGTCCAGAAGTGCGTGACCGCGGCCATGACCCGACTGGGAGCGCGTACCCGCTTCCAGGCCGCGTTGCGCGCCCGGGACCGGGGTTGGCTGCGCGCCGACTGAGGGTCAGGTGTGCACCCGGACTGTCGCGCCGTCGGCGCGGACGGCGTCGTTGCCGATCACGGAAACGGTGTCGGCCGCGCTGAGCAGGAACGCGGCCTGGCCGGCCACCAGCGCCGCCAGCACATTGCGCCGCATCCCCGACACCTCAGGTGTGAACGCGTAGGGACAGGCTGCCGGTGCCTGCGGCGGGCGGGTCGAGCACCACCGTGTAGGTACCCGGGGACGGCAGCACGGTCGAGTTGGCCTCGCTCGTGCCGCCGCGCAGACAGATCCTGGACAGCGGCTGGCGGGCCGGTCCGCGCAGGGTGAGCAGGCCGCACTGGTCGGCGAAGGTGGCGGCGAACGCGGTCACGGTGATCCGCTGGCCGGCCCGGCCGGTGAACGTCATCGTCGCGACCGCTCCGGGCTCGCGGACCGCGATGGTGGATCCAGCTCCGTCCACACTGGACATATGTGCGTCGTCCATGACCATGATGACCCTCAGGTGTACCGAGCCGGTCACCCCGGGTCCCAGGTCGAGGACGACCGAATACTGCCCGTCGCCGGGCAGGACGGTGCGGTCGATGAAGCCGACCTGCTGCAGCACGCAGCCCGAGGCGAGCACCCCGCCGTGCGGGCCGCGCAAGGTGAGCGCGTTGCAGGCGTCGGGCAGCGCCGCGCTGACGACATCGACGAAGACGATCTGGCCGGACCGGCCGGCGAACGTCGCGGTGGCGCTACCGCCGGGGACCGACACGACCAGCGTGGTGATCCGGTCGCCATCGTCCGGGCGCCCGGCGCCCCGCGCAGCCGCGGTGGCGGCGGCCACGAGGGCGAACTCGGCCTGCCCGGTGACGATGGCGTCGAGCTCACAGCCGCCCAGCGCCGTCGGGTCCCGCACTCCGAGCATCCCGCACACGGCGCTGGCCGAGTCGCGGGTGGCGGCCGGTACATCCACGGTGGATTCCTCCGGTCGGGTCCGGTCGGTCAGGGACTGGCTCGTTTCGCCGTCGGCGTACTCGAAGAGCTGCTCGTCGGCCGGGGTGACGCGCCAGCTGTCGGCATAGACGCGGAACAGGTCGGTGAACAACGTCGGGATCGGCAGCGGCGCGGTGGCGCCCCGAGGGGTGAGGTCGTCGGCGCGACGGTCGTCGAAGTTCCCCAGCACCCCGGCCACCTGTCCCCGCAGGTCGTGCCCGAGCGTCATGAACACCCGCAGCGACCAGTGGCCGGGCAGGTCGACCCAGAGGGTCGTACCGTCGCGCCACTGCACCTGGAACGCGGGCGTGTCCGGTGTGGACAGTTCTGTGGTCAGGGTGGCGTCGCCGCCCAACGGGACAACCCCGGCCCGCAGCGGGAGGACCAGCTGGTTGCGGTGGACCTCGATGACGCCGTCGACCAGGTAGAACCCGAGCCGGTCGGAGCCGGCCCGGACAGCCACCGCGGTGGTCACGCTCGCGGTCCGTGAGTCGGGCCAGGTCTGCTGGCGAACCTGTACCTCGAGCGGGCCGCTGCCGACCTGACCGGTCTGGCTGTCCTGGGCGGCGACGAACTCGCCGACGGCCGGAAAGTCGTACGGTTGCCCGTCGAAGGTGACCAGATGAGCGTCTCCGCTGGAGGACGCGCATCCGCTCGTCGCGCCGGCTCCGCAGTCCGGCCGGGATCCGGGGGGATCGGGCGGCGCGGCGCAGTCGTCGAGGCTGGCCGGCAGCGGGCTGCCGTCGACGCTCGTCCGGGCCGGGCTCCCGTTACCGGCCCGGATCCGGTTCTCCAGCATGGACGCGGCGACCTCGTCGACCTGCAGGCCGGTCTGGCCGCACAGCCCCGGATGGACCTCCCGGTTCTCGAACCCGGCCAGCCGGTACAGCTCGTGATAGAGGGTCGCGCACAGGTCGTCCGAACCGGCGAGCCCCACGGTGGCGGTCCGCGTCGTCGCGGTCGCTGTGGTGGGTTGCCCGTCGACCTGATGCTGCACGGTGACCGGCACCGAGCCGAATCCGGCCATGATGGCGCCCGGGTCACCGCCGGGCTGCTGGAAGCGGCTCAGGCAGCCATCAACGGTCGTGCGGAACGCGGTGTCGGACCCGGCGTCGACCGTCACCGCGGCGGCCGCCGGACGGGGGTCCATGACCAGCCCGACGGCGGCGAGGAGCACGACGATGCCCAGGGTGATGACCGGGGCCCCGTCCGGCTCGGCGCCGGTCCCCGGTTGCACCCCGTCGTCGGCACCGGCGCGTCGTGACCGTCGGCGGATGCGGGACATCCACGCCGCCCGGGCCACGGAGCCAGCCAGCACAGCTGCCCCGGCGACGATGAGCACCCGGGTCAGCGCCGGAATCGGAGGCGGCGGTCGGATGGCGAACGTGACCGCTCCCGCGTCGCTCACGCCACGGCACAGGGCCGGGTTCCGCCCGCCCAGCCGGGGCGCCGTGTAGACCGCGCTCAGCTGGTACGTGCCCAGGTCCGCCACCGGCCACAGTGTCGCGATCGCGTCTCCGCCGCCCTTGGGCGTGCTGGCCCGCAACGCACCCCCCACCAGCACGGCCGGGAAGCTGACGCTGCCGGTGGGCACGAGGGTGATCAACCGCCTGCTCTGGACCTCCTCCAGCCCGTCGGCGAAGTACGCCGCGCCGAATTCGGGCGCCACCGCGGCCCCGTCGCGCCGGACCGAGAGGACCTGGACGGTACCGTCGGCGGTCACCGGCACCTGGCAGGGCGTGCTCGTCTGATTGGTCAGAGTGAACGTGAGCACGGGCGGCTCATCGGGCCGGTAGACCGTCTTGGCGGTGGTGACGGTGAGGCCGACCGGCCCCGGCCGTCCAGTCGCCACCGGCGAACCGGGCCCGACCACGGCCGGCGAGCCGGGCCCGGCCACGGCCGGCGAGCCGGGCCCGGCCACGGCCGGCGAGCCGGGCCCGGCCACGGCCGGCGAGCCGGGGAACGCTCCCAGGATCACCAGACTCACACCGAGCGTGCCAAGGTATGTCGTCATCCGCCGCAACTCGCCGCGCAGCCGCCCGGTCCGCCGCTCGAAGTCGGTCTGCTTGCGGAGTTCGGTGGCAGGCATGGCTCAG
Organism: uncultured Actinomycetota bacterium; assembly: GCA_963803345.1. Classification (GTDB taxonomy): domain Bacteria; phylum Actinomycetota; class Actinomycetes; order Mycobacteriales; family Micromonosporaceae; genus CAWDLX01. The sequence continues at coordinate 275,186 of CAWDLX010000009.1, read as the reverse complement.
GTTGGCATCGTCGCGCGCCGGTTGACCGGAGCGAAGAAGGTAGCCGCCCCGGCGACCGCGAGCAGGCTGGCCGCGGCGACCAGGCCGGCCCTGAGCGCGGTTGGGCCCGGCAGCCCAGGCAGGCCCTGACCGAGCGCCCGTCCCTCCACAATGGGCAGGTAGGCACCGTCGAGCCACCATGCGAGCAGGGCAGCCAGCGCGCCGAAGATCAGCCCACAGGCCACCACGCTGACATAGCCGATGAGCCCGGCGGCCCGGACCGTCCTGGCCGGGACGCCCTGACCGCGCAGGATGCGGGCCAGCTCGGCCCGCCCCCGGCGCTCGACCGTGGCGGTGAGCACCAGGCCGGCCGCGGACAGAACGAGGGCGAACACGCTCAGCACGACCAGGAACCGCCACCCCAGCGCGCGGGGACGCTGACCGGCCGTCGCGACGGCCGTCGCGAACGTCTGCTCCTCCAGGACACGCAGCCCGGCCGCGTCGAGTCTGTCCACAGTGCCCGGTGGCGCGGAGCCGTTGAGCCACACCTGCTGGACGCCGCCGGTGAACAGGACGCCGTCGCGCAGGGCCACGTCAAGGTCGGCGATCCCGCCGCTGGCGCCCAGGCGTGGCAACGTGCTGGTCGAACCGACGCGGTCCACATAGAACGATCCGGTGATCGAGTCGAGCCCGCGTACGTTGGCGTCGCCGGCGGTCACGACCGGCAGCGCGTCGGTCTGGTCGGGTGGACGGATCAGCGCCGTGACGCGCTCGCCGGGCGCCGCGTCCAGCCGCAGCCCGGCCGGCTCCGGCACCAGGTTCAGCGCGCCCTTGCTCGAGTCCCGCCACGAGTCCAGCTGGGCCGCGTCGGCCAGCACCGTGGCCCCGTCGCCGCTGCGGAGCCGGGTGATCGTGAGCGACGGCGATGTCACGGTCTCGGCGTAGGCGAACAGCCGCGGGTTGAGCGCGGTCAGCCGGCAGCCGTTCAGGCATGGCATGCCCAACCGGTAGGTGTGGCTGCCCGGAATCAGCCGGACCTCGGTGGACAGGATCGACTCGCCGTTTCCGACCGGAAGGAACACGGCCAGGAGGGTATCGACCAGTTGGTCCGCGGTCATCCCGTCCGGGACCGGACCCGTGCCCGGCGTGTACGCCGCGTCGACGAGAAGGTAACGGTCCCGCACGACGATCGGGTCGGCCAGGGTCGGGCGCATGAGGGCGACCGCCGCCGCCGCGGTCCCCGTGCCCGGCCAGTAGCCCACCGCCGGCAGCCGGTCGGCGTCGACAGCGAGCAGGCCCGATCCGGTGCCGTTGCCCGGCAGGGACACCGCGGCCATGGCGTAGGCGCCGGTGGGGTCGATCTCGCGCACCGTCCGCAGCAGGCCGCCGGGATCGGTGCGGTCCATCGTGAGTACCCGGTTCGCGCCGACCTCGGCTCTGGCCTGGCCGTCCCGGGCGTCCACTGAGACACCGTCGGCTGTCACGGCGAAGAGCAACAGGCCGATGGATACGCTGAGCAGCGCGACGACGCGGCGGCTGGTGCGGGGTCGACCGATCTGAGCCGCGGCGAGGCCGAGTCCCAGGTGTCCGCGGCGTAGAGCGAACCCGCCCACCCGGTCGGCCAACGGGTCGAGCAGGCCGGCCAGGAGCAGCCCGACGGTCAGGATCACCAGCGCCGGCCCGAGCAGCACCAGCCCGCCCGGGTCGAGGCTGGCGTTCTCGTGCGCCTGCGTGACGGCCACCCCGGCCAGGGCGGCCGCGACCGCCACCAGCGCGAGACCCGGCCAGCTCCGGATCCGGCCGACCCGGCGGAGCAGGTCCACAATGGACGTACGCAGGTCGCGCCGGAGCGCGAGCGTGCTGGCCGCCACTGCCCCTCCCAGACCGATGGCACCGAAGAGCCACGACTGCCCGGTGAGCTGGGCCGGGCTCGGGTAGGCCAGACTGATCCGGCCGAACCAGCTGATCACGACCGGGCCGGCGAGGAAGCCGGCCGCGCCACCGGCGGCCAGGGGGAGCACGCTCTCAGCCAGCGCGAGCCACCATCGGTCCACAGTGGACGCACCCCGCAGTTTGACCACCGCCAGCTCGGTCCGTCGGGACTGGGCCGTCTGGGTGACGGCCAGGAAGATGACGAACCAACAGAGCAGGACGAGCGGTACGCCGGCGACCGCCGGTCCGATGGCCGCCCGACGCTGGTCGAGCTCGATCCGGCTCAGCAACGCCGGCAGTTGGGTGACCGGCTCGCGACCGGCCGCCCGGGCCCGGGTCAGGGACGCGGTCAGGTCGGCCCGCACGGCCGGCAGGTTCTCCGGGTCGAGGGCGCCCGGCAGCGGGTAGACCACGTAGGTCTGGTTCTCACGAAACGGTGCGATGGCCGCCATCGTGTCCAGGCCGGCCAGCAGATGCATCCCGCCGGAGAGGACGAACGCGGAGCCGGCCCAGTACGGGTCGCTGGCCAGGTCGGGCACCCGGTACACGCCCACGATCGAGATGGTCTGCGGGTCGCCCTCCGGTACCAGCACCGCCCGCCGGTCGGTCGTCGTTCGTGAGTACCCGAAGTGGACCTCCATCGTGGCACCGGGCCCGACACCGAGGTCGGCCGCGGTCGACTCGGTCACCAGGACTTCGCGCGGCGCGACAACACATCGGCCGGCCACGATGCTCACGTGCGCGCACGCGTCCGACCGGAAGGCGATCAGCGCGTTGTCCAGGAGCTGATGGCTGTCATCGTCGTAGTAGTCCTGGAACGTGCGCCCGGCGGCGACGTTCACGGAGATGTCGTACGCGCCGGCGAACCCTCGGATCCGCACGAGTGTCGAGGCGGTCCGGGCCAACCGGCCGGGGTCGGTGTCGACAGCGGTGCCGGGCCGGTCCGGGTAGTCCCTCAGTACGATCTGGTGGGTCACCGACACTGACTGGTCGCGGTAGCGCACGGTCGCCACATCGGATGCGGCCACGCTGTGTCGGGCCATCCGCGCATAGGCGGGAGCGGCCACCGCGGCCGCGATCGCGACGAGGCCGAGCAGGAACAGCGTGAGCGCGTGCCACGGTCGCGACACCACCAGGGCGCGGGTCAGCCGGACCATCGGACCGCCTTCCAGTCAGGCGGGCAGGTTTCGGGCGGAGATTACCCCAAATCCCCGCACCCCGGGTTGCCGGTCCAGCCCGGCGGTTCGCGGGAGTTGATCCGGGTTTGGCCAGGTGGGACACCTGCCGTCTATCCGGAACCGCTATGGTGAGCGGCCCTGTTTCTTCGACCCCGGAGAACCCCTTATGTACCAGGCAGTCAACAACCTCGTGGGAACGACCACCGAGTTCAGGCTCTACGTGTACGGCCTCGGCATCGCCGGCCTCATCTCGATCTTCATGGGCATCGCCGGGTTCGGCGCGACCACCGGCGCCCGGGTGATCACCGTGCTTGTCGGTGTCGCCTCGCTCGGGTACGGGGTGTACCTGGCGTTCTTCGACACCAGCGACACGTACACGGCGTACTACTACTTCCTGATCATCCCGCTGATCGCGATCATCAACGCGATCCGGTCGCGCGGCGACAAGCGCCAGCACCAGCAGCAGCCGCCGCCACCGGCTGTCTGATCCGAACGTCGCGCTGGACCCTGCCCCTGGGGCGGGGTCCAGACTGGTCTCATGACCAGTTCACGCACCCGCCGGACGCTGGCCAGTGGCGAGTTCAGCCGCCGTACCGGACTGTCGATCAAGGCGCTTCGCCTGTACGACCTGGGCGGCCTCCTGGTGCCGGCCGAGGTTGACCAGGCCACCGGCTACCGGCGCTATGACGGGTCGCAGGTCGAGCGGGCCCGCCGGATCAGCCTGCTGCGCCAGCTCGACATGCCGCTGGCCGCGATCGCCGAGGTACTGGCCGGCCCGGACGACCAGGCCGCCGACCAGCTGGACCGGTGGTGGGCCGGCCAGGAGGCCGGCCAGCGGGAGCGTCGGGCCTCGTATGAGTACCTGCGGGCGCACCTTCTCCGCCGAGCGGCTCCCTGGCCGCCCCACCCGGTGGAGGTGACCCGGGTGCCGGCGACCAAGCTCGCCTCGATCCGCCGTGAGGTCGACCAGGCCGGCCTGGTCGCCGCGATCGTCGAGGGCGAGCAGGAGATCCGGGCCTTCCTCGCCGTCGCCGGCGCCACGACGACCGGTGAGTCGTGGGTCGTGTACCACGGCGTTGTCTCCCCCGACAACGAGGGGGCCATCGAGATCGCGCTGCCGTTCACGGGCGCGGTCGAGCCGGCCGGGCGGATCGCCATCCGGGTCGAGCCGGCGCACAGCTTGGCCGCCTGCACGATCACCCGGCGCGAGTGCAGCTACCCGCTGATCATGCTGGCGTACGAGGACGTGCGCGCCGCGGTCGACGCCCGGGGGCTGGTGCCGAGCGGGCCGCCACGTGAGGTGTACCTGGCCGACGCCGCGTGTGCCGACGCCGACACCGACGAACCCTTCGCCCAGGTCGGCCGGCCGGTCGGCGGTGCGTCGTGACAGCCCCCGACCCACGCGACGCCCGGCACTCCCGGTTCTCCGACCCCGGCCCGTACGGTCACCTGCTGGCCGACCTGCCTACCACTGTCACGGCGCTGACCGCCGTGGTGCGCAACACCATCACCCACTACCGGTCCGGGGTCGAGTTCGCGCCCGGCCATCTGGCGGAGATCGACAGCCGGTGGGTGGAGCGGATCCTCGCCGCCGACCAGGCCCGCTTCCCGCGTGCCCTCACCGACCCCCGGCCGGCCGAGCAGCGGGTGGCCGGGTGCTGCCGGGACTTCACCCTGCTGACCGTGGCCGCGCTGCGCCAGCACGGGATTCCGGCCCGCAGCCGGATCGGGTTCGCCGACTACTTCTACCGCGACGAGGGCTTCCACGCCGACCATGTGGTGGTCGACTACTGGGACGGGCAGCGCTGGGTCTTCCTCGACGCGCAGCTCGACCCGACCCAGGACTGGGGCTTCGACCCGGCCGACCTGCCCCGGCTGGTCGGTGACCGTCCGCCCGGACCGATGGCGACCGCCGCCCAGATCTGGACCGCGTGGCGACGCGGCGAGATCGACGACCAGCGCTACGGGGTAGGCCCTGACCTGCCCTACCGTGGCGCGCCGTTCATTCGCAACTACGTCATCGGTGAGCTCGCCCACCGCCAGCGCGACGAAATGCTGCTCTGGGACGTGTGGGGAGCGATGTCCGAGCAACCGGCCGGCGAGCTGACTGGTGACCTGGACCTGGTCGACGAGGTTGCCGGCCTCCTGCTCGCGGCCGACGACGGGGACGCCGGCGCCGAGGCCGACCTCGAGCGACTGTACCGGGCGGACGACCGCCTGCGGGTCGGCCGCGAGTGCTTCTGCGCCTCACCCACGGGCCGGCTCGCCTGGGTTGACCTGCGGACCAGACGGGCGAGGCCCGTCGGATGAGGCGTGGTTCGCTCAGACTTCGACGGTGAGTTCGTAGACCTCGGTGACCGGGTGGCCGGCGCGCTCGTGGATACGCATCACGGCCTCCCTGGACGGGCCGGTGGAAAGGCAGAACACCTTGCCCGCCTCCGGGTCGAGCCAGGCCTTCTCGAAGTGCACGCCCTCGTCGGCCTCGATCGCCAGGTCGGCGCCGTGCGCGTCGTTGAGCTGGTCGGCCGTGACGCCGACGAAGCCGCTGTGGACATCCATGAACATGGCCATTTCTGATTCCTCTCCGGTTTCTGGTGAGCTCCAGCGTGGCCGACCAGATCGGTCCGGTCATCGGTCAAAGCACCTATCCGCCGGGCCGTTTCACTAGAGTCGCTCGCATGCTGGGTGGGCTCGGGGTACGGCTGAGCCCGGTCGTGGTCGGCCGGGCCGACCTGCTCGACCTTGTCGAGCGGCGGTGGCAGGCCGCGGCCGCCGGCTCCGGACACCTCCTGCTGCTGGCCGGGGAGGCGGGCGTCGGCAAGAGCCGGCTGCTGCGGGAGGCCACCGTCGCGGTCTCGGCCGGCGCCGGATCGGTTATCGGCGCGGTGGCGAACCCGTCCGACGTGGAGTCGGCCGGCGGGGTGTTGCTCGACCTGGCCAGCCAGGCCCGGCGGACCGGGGACCCGGCCACGGCCGGGTCCGCCGACACCCTGACCGGGCGGCTGCGCTCGTTCAGTGCTGACCGGCACGGCGACCTGCACCATTCGCGGCGGCTGCTGGTGGCCGACCTGGTCGACGCGGTGGTCGCGATCGCGACCGGTGCCGCGCCGCTGCTGCTCACCGTCGAGGACCTGCATTGGGCCGACGAACTCACTCTCGAGGTGCTCGGGGCGGTCGCGCCCCACCTGCCCGGCCTGCGCCTGCTCATCCTCGCCAGCTACCGGGCCGAGGACGCGCCAGCGTACCTGCGGGCGTGGCGCGCTCGCCTGCTCAATCAACGGCTGGTCGAGGAGGCTCGGGTCGCCCGGCTGACCCGCGCGGAGACGGCGAGCCTGTGCGCGGCGATCAGCGGCGAGCTGGCGCCGACCGCCCTGGTGGATGCCGTGTACGAACGCAGCGACGGCATCCCGCTGCACGTCGAAGAGCTGCTGGCCACCACTGTCGAGCCGGCCGGCGCGACCCCGGCGGTGCCGGAAACACTGGCCGAGGCTGTCCTGGCACGCGCGGCCCGGTTGTCCGTCGGGGCCCGGATGGTCGCCGACGCGGCCTGCGTCATCGGCCGTTCGTTCGACCCCGATCTGCTCGCGGCGGCGGGCGCCACCGAACCGACCACAGTGGACGCCGCCCTGCGGGAACTCGCTGAGCATCACCTGATCCGGGGCGACGGCGACAGCCGCTGGGACTTCCGGCACGCGCTGATCCGCGACGCCCTCTACGCCGACCTGCCCCGCACCCGTCGACGCGAGTTGCACCGACGGGTCGCCGACGCGGCCCGCGCCACGCGTGCGTCGGACGCCTTCCTCAGTGACCAGTACGAGCGGGCCGGCCGTCACGGCGAGGCGTACCGGCACGCCCGGGCCGCGGCGACCGAGGCGTCGCGGATGTCGGCCAACCGGGAGGCGGTCGAACTGCTGCGCCGGGCCCAGCGAACCGCGCCGACCGCCATCCCGGGCCCGGACCGGGCGGCGCTGCTCGTCGAGTTGGCCACCGCGCTGGCCGCCACCGATGACAACGGGGCTGCCGACATGACCTTCGCCGAGGCCCACCGGCTGCTGCGCGAGCATGGGGACGAGTCGGCCGCGGCCGCGCTCGTGCCGGACTGGGTGGCTGTGCGGCATCTGCTCGGGGCGGACCTGGCCCAGCGGACGGCTCTGCTGGGCGACGCTCTCGACCGGTCCGGGCCTGAGCCCGCGCCGCGGGGCCGGCTGTACGCCGCCCTGTCGGCCGCCTGCATGCTGGCCCGTCACCTCGACGAGGCCATCGATCATGGCCGGACGGCCCGCGGCCTGCTGGCGGGCGAACAGTCCACCGTGAATGTGGACACCACCCTGGGTTCGGTGCTGGTGTTCGCGGGACGGATGGACGAAGGCTGGCGCCTGCTCGAGGACGCCATCGCCGTGGCGGTGGCGCAACGGAGCGAGGCCGAGGCGGCCCGCGCCTACCGTATGCTCGGCTCGTCCGCGTCCGTCCTGGTCGAGTACGAACGGGCGGGGCACTGGTTGCGTGAGGGCATCGGGTACGCCGAACGGACGCAGCGCTGGAACGACCGCCACTATATGGCCGCCCATCTCGGGCACGTCCTGTGGGCGACGGGGGAATGGGAGGCGGCCGAGTCCGAGGCGCGGCGGGCGCTGGCCGACGGCCGGGGTGGGGTCACCACCCGCATCACCGCCCTGCACGTGCTCGGCTATATCGCCCTCGGCCGGGGTCATGCCGACGATGCCGAGGCGCGCCTGGTCGAGGCCCGCCGACTGGGCGAGCAGATGGGGGAGCTGCAACGTCTCTCGCCCGCGCTGTGGGGGCTGGCCGAGCTGTCCGTCCACCGTGGACAGAACGTCGAGGCGGTCGGCTGGTGCGAGCGAGGGTACTCGGCGTCGGCCGAGGTCGCCGATGCCGCCTACCTGTTCCCCTTCGTGCTCACCGGTACCCGGGCCCGGCTGGCCCTGGACGACCTCAGCGGTGCCCGCGACTGGCTCGATCGCTGTGGCCGGCTGCTGACGCGGCGCGCGATTCCCGGAACGCTGCCGGCACTCGACCACGCGACGGGGTTGCTCGAGCTGGCCGACGGCCACGCCGGGAAGGCCCGCGACGCGCTGCTGGCCGCCCGGGACGGCTGGCACCGCCGGGGTCGGTTCTGGGAGGGCAGCCAGGTGCTGCTCGATCTGGCCCGCTGCGCGACCCGGTCACGGCGAACCGGTGAGGCGGTCTCGCTGGTACGTGAGGCCCGGGTCCGGGCCGAACGGGCCGGCGCCGGCCCGCTACTCGACGCGGCCGGCAGTCTCCCCGACGCGACCGGCGAAGCCGACGACGGTCCACTCACGCCGCGGGAGAACGAGGTCGCCCGGCTGGTCGCCTCCGGCGCCACGAACCGGGAGATCGCGGGCGCCCTGCACATCGCGCCCAAGACGGTCGCCGCCCATGTCGAGCACATCCTGACCAAGCTGGGTGCCTCCCGCCGGGCCGAGATCGCGGCGTGGGCGGCCACCCGGTCCAACTCGCGCCAGCGGACCGCGCCAGCGGCCCGGGTCGGCGGTTCCGCTCCGTCCTATCCGGACAGTCTGGTGGTGTCGAGGCGCATGACATCGGTACCGGCGACGTTGACCAGCCAGAGTGTGTCGCCCGGACCCGAGATGACGAACGGCACCGCCACCGCCGAGTCGTAGCTTCCGGTAACGGTGTTCGTGGCCGGGTTGATCCGGAACAGGCGGCCGGCATCGACGCTGCGGCCGGCATCGACGCTGATGACGGCGCCGGCGCTGGCGTCGCAGATCCGGACCCGTCATCCAGGCTGATGTGGCGCCCCAGGCGGGAGTCGAACCCGCGAGCACCGCTCTTGCGGCGGCTGCCCGGCCGTCGGGCTGCTGGGGCTGGCATCAGCACCGTACCGCGCCCGCGCCACGACCGCTCGTACTGTTTGTGCGGCCCGGGCCGCGATGGTACCGAGCCGGTCGAGCGTGCGCGGGGGATAGGGTACGGCTATGCAGGTAGGTCTGCTCGGTACCGGTCGGATGGGCAGCGCCATCGGTGAGCGGATCCTCGCCGCCGGCTATCCGCTGACCGTCCACAACAGAACCCGGTCGAGGGCGCAGCCGCTTCTCACCGCCGGCGCGGCCTGGGCCGTCAGCCCGGCCGAGCTCGCCGGTCAGAGCGATGTCGTATTGACCATTCTCACCGACGACTCCGCCGTCGAAACGGTCTACTGTGGAGCGAGCGGGCTCCTGGAGCGGGCGGGTGGAGTGACCTTCGTCGAGTGCAGCACGGTCCGTACGGCGACCATCACCCGACTGCGGCCCGGAGTCGAGTCGGCCGGTGGGCGCCTGGTCGACGCCCCACTGGCCGGGCCGCCCAGCGCGGCCCGGGCCGGTCAGCTGATGGTCATGGCCGGCGGCGATCCGGACGACCTCGCGACCGTGGCGCCGGTCATCGACACCTACAGCCGCCGGACCGTCCACATGGGCCCCGTCGGCGCCGGGACGACGATGAAGCTGGTCCTGATGACGCCGATGGGCAGCTACTTCGCGGCGCTCGCGGAGGGGTTGGCGATCGGCGACGAGGCCGGGCTCGACCGGGCCACCATGCTCGACGTGATCCTCGACTCGCACACCGCTCCACCGGCGCTGCGCGACCGGGCGGACCTGCTTCTGGGTGCGGACCGGCCGGCCGGCTTCGATGTCGGCGGAGTCCGCAAGGACCTGCGGGCGATCGTGGCCACCGGCCAGGACTTCGGAGTGCCGGCCACGCTGCCCGGTGCGGCCCTCGGTGTCTTTTCGGCGGCCAACGCGAGCGGTTTCGGCGAGCGTGACCTCATCTTCATCGTCGACTACGTGCGCTGGGTGGCCACCCACGGCAACGGTGCGGCCGATCGTCACACCGGGTAGTAGGACGGGTACGCTCAGCTGATCGGTTCGATCACGGGACGTGTGCGTCGCGTCCTTGTCGATCGCCTTTTGGTTTTGGAGCCAATGGGTTACGTTCAGTGCCATGCATGGGACTGCGCGCGACGATGGTTCGGTTGCCGAACCGGGTGAAGGTCAGACATTTCCTCCGCCGTGTGCGTCCCTGTCGCTGCGGCATGCCATCGCCTATCGCGGTGTCGACGATGAGGGTGAACCGGTCCTCATCATTACGGACGGTGTTTGCTCGGTCGCTCTCGAGAGCGGGCTGTCCGGACCGTCGCTTGATCTGGTCGTTGCGGCCCGCCGACTGGCCGCCACGGCGGAGGACTTCGCCAGCAGTATCGCCGAGTTGCTGCCAGAAACCAACGAGCGCCGCCCTGGTAGGCGGCCACCGAATCGTCGCAATGTGCCAGGTCCCAAGGGCGGGACTCCGTGATCGACGACGCATGTGCGCATGCACGTGCACGTGCGGGACAGCGCCACTGACGCTCACGCAGGGTAGTGGGCCCCGGGAAATCAGGCGGCGCAGATATCTCGAACCGCATCGATGCGACCCGGCTGGGACGTGGTAAGAACGGCGGGTGAGACGCTTCGCCATCGTTCCGGCTCTGGTCCTGTTGTTGGCCGGCTGCGCCAACGGCGGTGCGGCGACCCCGGCGCCGACCGCTTCCCCCACCGGCGCCTCCGCCGCCGCGGTGATGGTCTGCTCCACCGAGGCCCGGGCGGACATCGAGGAGGCTCTCGGGGTCGACGTGAGCCAACCGCCGGCGCCCACGTTCGTCGACGGGACGTACACCTGCCGGTACACATACCCGCAGGGCACGATGACACTCACGGTGAAGGATCTGCCCGATGCCGCGGCTACCGACGCGTACGTGAACGACGCTCGCGGGGGGCTGGGCGCGGTGCACGTCCTGCCGGCGCTGGGCGATGCCGCGTTCTCCGATGACGCCGGTACGGTCGTCGTGCGCAAGGACTTCAAGGTGCTCCGAGTCGACACCCGTGGCCTGCCCGACCGGTTCGGCCAGCCGCCGCACAGCCGGTCCACCGTCGCCGTCGCCGTCGCCGTCGCCATCATGCTGTGCTGGACGGGCGGATGATCACCGGGTGAGGCAGGCTGGGCGGATGACGGTCGAGCTCACCCGGTGGACGGAGTCCGAACTTCCACTGCTGCGACGCATCAACGCACCCGAGATGACCGAACACCTCGGCGGTCCCGAGACCGACGAGCAGGTGGTCAGCCGCAACCAGCGGTACGCCGGCTTCGATGATCCCGCCACCAGCGCCATCTTCGTGATCCGGCTCGCCGGGCCGGGCGAGGAGGGCGAGGGCGTCGGCTCGGTGGGCTACTGGGAGAAGCAGTGGCGCGACACCACGGTGTACGAGATGGGCTGGAGCGTGCTGCCTGGGTACCAGGGCCGGGGGATCGCGGTGGCGGCGGCACAGGCCACTGTGGACATCGTGCGTGACCTGCACCGGCACCGCTATGTGCACGCGTTCCCGTCGGTCACCAACCCGGCGTCCAACGCGGTCTGCCGGAAACTCGGGTTCGCTCTGCTCGAAGCGCTCGACTTCGAGTACCCCATCGGCAACATCCTGCGCTGCAACGACTGGCGGCTCGACCTTCACAGCCAGTAGGTGTCGTGGTAGTCCATGAACTCGGCCCGTTCGGTGTCCGACTTGGCGGCCAACTCGGCCAGCCCCTCGAAGTAGCCTTCGCGCGGTGCCCCTGGGGCGAACAGGAGCAGCATCGAGGCGGGCTCGCCGGACTCGTTGCGGAACCCGTGCACGCCGCCCTCCGGCACGAACATGAAGTCGCCCGGGTACGCGTCGACCCAGCCGTTCCCGTCGTAGAGCCGCATGGCCCCGGACAGGATGAAGAACGACTCTGAGATGCTGCGGTGGAAATGGGGTCCGGGCCGCGCGCGGGCCGTCCATATCCCAGCGGTAGAGCCCGAACTGAGCCGTTGGTGGACGCGCCGGTGGCGAGATAGCTGGCGCTACCGGTCCGCATCAGCAGCTCCGGTTGTGCGTCCATCCGCCGTACCCGGGCCGTGGTCTCGCCGTTGTCACCGAGGTAGCGGGCGGCTGGATAGGACATGGTGGTGCCTCCTTCGCGGCTGGGCTACCCGCTTCGCGGCTGGGCCTCCCGCTACGCTACGACGAGAGGAGGCGCGATGACGGATGTGCGCGTCGTACGGGTGACCGACCCGGCCGAGGTGCGCCGCGGCGGCGAACTGTTCGACGCCGCGCCGGAGCCGGCGGCGACCGCGATCTTCCTGGCCAGCCCGGGCATCACCTGCTCTTCGCCTACGACCGCGCGGACGCCGTCGTCGGCATGGTGACCGGGGTGGAGATGACCCACCCGGACAAGGGAACGGAGATGTTCCTCTACGAACTGGGGGTGGCCGAAGCGGCCCGCCGGCACGGGGTGGGTACGGCGTTGGTGCAGGGGCTGGCGTCGCTGGCCCGTGCGCGGGGCTGTTACTGGCATGTGGGTCCTGACCGACGCCGACAACGGCCCCGCTCTCGGCACGTACCGGCGGGCCGGTGCCGCCGAGGAGGCCGCGTCCGTCACCCTGTTCTGGGACCTCTCGCACGAACCATGAGCAGCGACATCGTCGGCCGGACCGATGTGCTCGCCCGGCTCCGGACGCAGTCGTCGACGCGCGTCTCGCCGGCCGTAGCGCCGCCCTCCTGCTGGCCGGTGAGGCCGGCATCGGCAAGACGACCGTGCTGTCGGCGGCGGCCGGGCCGGCCGAGGCGCGTGGGGCCCGGGTGGCGTGGGCGTGGGGCTGGCCCGGCTACGGTGCGCCGGCGTTCTGGCTCTGGCGGCAGGTGCTGCGCGAGCTCGACCTCGACCTGCCCGAGGGCGCCGACCGGCCATCAACGGATGGCGATCAGTCCACAATGGATGATGGGGTGCCGCGGCCCGGTTCGCCCTCTTCGACCAGGTCGCCTCCAGCGTGTTGGCCGAGTCCAGAATCCAGCCGGTCGTGCTCATCCTCGACGACCTGCATTGGGCCGACGCGGCGTCACTGCTCCTGGTCGACTTCCTCCTGCGGCGGATGCCGGCCGGCGCGCTCGCGATCATCGGCGCCTATCGCGACACCGCCCGGACCGGCTTGCCGGTGCCGGTGACAGCCCCGGTGCTGCGGTTGGGCGGCCTCGGGGTCGACGCGGTGGCCGGGTTGGTCGCGCGGACGAGCGGGCGCGAGATCGACCCAGCCGCGGCCGCGGAGCTGCGCGGCCGGACCGGCGGCAACCCTTTCTTCGTCCAGCAGGTGGCCTGGCTGCCGCCGGCCGAGGCGGTGCCGCCCGGGGTCGGCGCCGTGCTGGCCGAGCGCTTTGCCGACCTTCCACCGGCCACTGTGGACACCCTCGGGGCGGCCGCCGCGATCGCATCGGTCATCCGTCCCGCCGTGCTGGCCGCGGTCACCGGCCAGACCAGCCAGGCCGTGGCCGATGCCCTTGCCCCGGCCCGCGCCCGCATCCTCGTCGCCGACCAGTCCGGCCGCGCCGAAGAGGCCGGCCGCGCCGACCAGGCCTTCGCCCACGATCTGCTGCGCGAATACGCCTATGAACAGGTTTCAGTGGCCGATCGGCCCGGTCTGCACCGGCGGATCGCCGAGGCACTCGAAACGCTGCGCCGAGAAGGCGGCGAGGTTGAACCGGCCGAGATCGCCGAGCATCATGTCGCCGCGGACCCGGCGTCGGCCCTGGCCTACGAATGGTCGGTCGCCGCGGCCCGGGACGCCAGCCGGCGGCTGGCCTACGAGCAGGCCGTACGACATTGGCAGCACGCGGTCGCCGGGTCAGGCGAGCACCGTTCGGCGACCCTGCTCGAGTTGGCCGAGGCCGCCCGGCGGGCCGGCGACCCATCCCTGGCGACCCGCACCTACGAGCGGGCGGCCGAGCTCGCCCGGCGTGACGGCGACGGGGACGGGTTGGGCCGGGTCGCCCTGGGTATGCACGCGGTCGGCCGGCGCACGTTCAGGCGACAGCGCGATCTGGTCGTCCGGCACGACGGAGCGCTGTCCCATGATGGAGCCATCGGCGCCGCGGCTGCGCCTGATGGCCAGCCTGGCCCGGGTGCTGGCCTGGCACGGTGCCGACCTGGCCCGGGCCCGGTGCTGGCCGAGGCGGAGTCGCAGCCGCCGGGCAGCACCGAACCGGCCGCGCCCGACCGGGCCGATCCCCGCGCCCGTGGCCGGCGCCCAACCGACCGCGGGCCAGCTACGCGCGCCCTGCTCGAACCCACCCAGCCGCGCACGCGCCGGGGCCGGGGGACAACCCACCGCGGACCCGGCAACGCTGGCCGAGTGTCTGCTGGCCCGGCACCGCGCCTACGCCGGGCCGGACGCCATCCAGGGCGGGTCGGCGGTCCGCTGTGCTGATCGCCGTGCCACCGTGGTGGGCGAGGCCGACCTGATTGGGCAAGCCCGGCTGTCGCGGTGAGTGACCGGCTCGAGCTGGCCGATCCACGGATTCCGGACCGAGCTGGACGAGTTCTTCCGCCTGGTCGAGGCGGCCGACGAGCCCAGCCTGCGCTACGCGGCTCTGGTCCGCCGGACGATGCTCGCCCTGCTCGCCGGCCGGCTGAACGAGGCCGAGCACCTCATGGCGTCCGCGGTACCCTCGGTCGGAGGTGGGCGAGGTGGGCGTGATGGACGTCCACCTTGAACACGCCTGGGAACTGGGTGTGGCCCGCGGTCAGTTCGCCGACCACCTGGCCGCCGTGGCAGCGGCCTTCCCTGACGCGGACACGGTGGCCGGTCGGGGGCTGCGGGCGCTGCTACAGCTGGCGGCCGGCGACCGGGCGGGCGCGGCCGGGAGCTGGCCGCGCCGTTGTTGGAGTCGCCGCCGCCCGCGAGCGTCCCCAGTGGACAGATGCTGCTCGACCTGGCGTACGCCGTGGAGTTGGTGATCGGGCTCGACGCCCGCCCCCAGGCCGCCACGCTCTACCAGGTGCTGCTGCCATACCGCGACCATGTCGTGGTCAGCGGTGTGGCGGTAGCCATGCGCGGAGCGGTGGCCCATCTGCTCGGCGTTCTGGCCGCATTGCTCGACCGGACCGATGAGGCGCGGGAGTTCCTGCGCGAGGCGGTCGAACGCCATGACCGCCTCGGCGCGATGGTGTGGGCTCTGCGGAGCCGGCTCGAGCTGGCCCGGCTCGACCTGCCCGACCCGGCCGCCCTGTCCGAACTCTCGGCATAGCCACGCAGGCGCGCCGGCTCGAGCTCGATGGGATCAGCCGCCCGCGCCGAGCGAGCTCGCCGCCGGCGCCGGTGGCGCGGCCGAAGCGGTGTTCCACCGCGACAGTGCACAGTGGACGCTGACCTACGCCGGCACCACGGTACGGTTGCCCGACGCCAAAGGGCTGGCCGACCTCGCCGTCCTGCTCGCCGCACCCGGTCAGCCGGTCGCGGCGGCCGACCTGGTCGCCGCCGGCGGGCTGGCGGCGCGGGCCGGCCTCGGGATGGGGTCCGACGAGATCCTCGACCCGACCGCGCGCCGGGCCTACCAGCGCCGGCTGGCCGAGCTGGCCGAGGAGATCGAGACCGCTCAGGCCTGGTCCGACCTGGGCCGCATCGACCGGGCCAGGGACGAGCGCGAGGCCCTGCTCGCCGAACTGGCCGGTGCGGTCGGACTGGCCGGCCGGGACCGCCGGCTCGGGGACCAGACCGAGCGGGCGCGTAAGACGGTCACCGCCCGCATCCGTGACAGTCTGCGCCGTATCAGCGCCGCCCATCCGGTGCTCGGCGCCCACCTGTCAGCCAGCGTGAGCACCGGTACGTGGTGTGTGTACTCGCCCGCCTCAGCCGTCATCTGGCGGATCTGACAACCGGCTCCCGGCGACCCAGCGGAGATCTGGCGGCCGTCTCGCGCCTTCACGCGACAGCTACCGAGGAGGCGGAGATGTACGACGTGATCATCGTGGGTGCGCGGGTGGCCGGTTCGGCGACGGCCCTGCTGCTCGCCCGGCAGGGACTGCGGGTGCTGGTTCTGGAGCGGGCGACATTCCCGAGTGACACCCTGTCCACTCATCAGGTCCAAGTGCCCGGGGTGGCGCGGTTGAAGCGGTGGGGCGTCCTGGACGCGCTGCTCGCCGCTGGTACACCGCCGACCCGGACCGTCCGGTTCGACCAGGGGGTGGCCTGTTTCCCGGCCAACATGCCCACCGTGGACGGCGTCGATTTCATGATCAGCCCGAGGCGGACCGTCCTGGACACGGTGCTGGTGCAGGCGGCCCGCTCAGCCGGGGCCGAGGTCCGCGAGAACGTCACGGTGGAGCAGCTGATCACCCGGGACGGCAGGGTGACCGGAGTACGGGCGCGGGACAAGGGTGGCCCGGACTTCACCGAGGCGGCCCCGCTGGTGGTGGGGGCGGATGGGCGCAACTCGATGGTGGCGCGCTCGGTCGGGGCCCGGGCGTACCGGGAGGTCGAGCCGCGCACGATGGCGTTCTACACGTACTGGGAGGGCGTACCGATGGCCGGCGGTGAGATCTACGGCCGGCCGGCGCGTGCGGTCGGGTTGTGGCCGACCAACGACGGCCTCGTGATGTCGTACCTGGCCGCTCCGGTGTCCGGGTTCGCCGACTTCCGCCGCGATGTCGAGGGCAACGCCATGCGTATCTTCGACGAGGTCGGCGTGGGCGAGCGCCTACGGGCCGGGCGCCGCGTCGAGCGGTGGCGTGGCACGCCCGACCTGCCGGCGCGCTTGCATCAGGCGTACGGGCCGGGCTGGGCGCTGGTCGGTGACGCCGGTCTGGTGCTGGATCCGATAACCGGGCTCGGTATCAGCGACGCCCTGCGCGACGCGGAGCTGCTCGCCGACGCGGTGGCGGCGGCGGCCGGCGACGAGCGCCGGCTGACCCGGGAACTGTCCCGGTACCAGAAGGCGCGGGACCGGGCGGCCCGGCCGCTGTACGACTTCACCGCGATGCTGGCCCGACTGTCCGCTCCGGCACCGCCGATAGTCCGGTTGTTCCAGGCTCTCGGCGACAGCCCGTCACACGCCGACATGTTCATCGCCGCACTCACGGGAGCCGTTCCGCTACGCCAGTTCCAGTCGCCCGCGAACATTGTTCCACTGATCGGAGTGCGGGGCTTCCTCTCACTGGTCCTGGCCGGCAGCAAGGAATCCAGGGCCGGCGCACCAGTGCCCGAACCGGCCCGCGGGCCCAATCCCACGGTGGCGAAAGAGTAG
Source organism: uncultured Actinomycetota bacterium (assembly GCA_963803345.1). GTDB lineage: Bacteria > Actinomycetota > Actinomycetes > Mycobacteriales > Micromonosporaceae > CAWDLX01. Next base: position 257,989 of record CAWDLX010000009.1, on the reverse strand, counting down.
TTTGGGCGTCGTGGGCTACCGGTGGCTGCTCGTGGCGATCCTGGCGCTGCACTTCGGTTACATCGCGTACCTGATCCTGGGCGGATTCCTGGCCTGGCGCTGGCCGGCGGCGATCTGGCCGCACGTGGCCGCCTCGATCTGGGCGGTGCTCATCGTGGCGGCGTGGGTGGACTGCCCCCTCACCGCGGCCGAGAACTGGGTCCGGGCCCGGGAGGGGCAGGCCGTCCCGACCGCCGGGTTCATCGACCGGTACCTGACCAACGTCGTCTATCCGGCCCGCTACCTCACCGAGGTCCGGCTGGCGGTGGCTCTGGTCGTCGCCGCCTCCTGGATCGGCGCGTACCTGCACTGGCGCGCGCGCCGCCGTACCGCCGGTCCGGTCGCCGGGGACGCTCCGGTCTCAGGCGGAGACGGGCTGGACCAGATTCGGCCGAGCCAGAAAGTACCCCTGGGCGAACGGGACTCCCAGCTCCCGTAGCGTCCTGAGCTCTCCGTCGGTCTCCACCCCCTCCGCCACCAGGCCGACCTTGGCCTGACTGGTGAAGGTGACGATCGCGCTGGCCAACGCACGCTTCATCGGATCGGTGTCCACGTCGCTGACCAGTGTGCGATCGAGCTTGATGATGTCCGGGGCCAACTGCAGGATCTGGGCCAGGCTGGAGTAGCCGGTACCCGCGTCGTCGATCGCCACGAGCGTGCCGCCGCGCCGCAGCTGGGAGACGCGCTCGGTCAGTTCGCCGATGCTCTCGGCCAGGTTGTGCTCGGTGATCTCGATGATGAGCCGGTGCAGCGGCTGGCCGGCCAGCGCGTCCACCAACCGCGGCGAGATCATCAGGTCGGGCGAGGCGTTGATCGACAGCCGCTGGCCCATCGGTACCCGGGCCAGCAGGTCGAGCGCGGCTCTGATCGCGTCGAGCTCGAGCTCGAGCCCGCAGCCGGCCCGCCATGCCTCGGCGAACCACTCCTGGGTCGTGTACGCGTCGGTCGGGAAGCGGGACAGGGCCTCCTCGGCCATCGCCTCCTGCGTGTTCAGGTCGAGGATGGGCTGCAGCGCGATCCGGATGCCGCCGGCTTCGAGCATGGCCTCGGCGTTGACCAGGAACCTCTCGGCGATGGCGTGCCGGGCCTGGTACGCCGTGATCGTCTCGGACTGCATCTCGGCGAAGAGCCGCATCGTCGCGGCGTCGCGCGGGCGCAGGGTTTCGTTCGGCCGCGCGCTGAGCCCGGCGAGCAGCCCGTACGGCTGCGCTTCGGCTCCGTTGACCCGCACTGCCACATACGAGCCCAGCCCCAGTGCCGCCGCCAGGACGGGCTCCTCGCGGCGCACGTCGCCCGAGACCGGCGGTAGGTCGCCGTCGAGAACCTGCCCGATGAACCGGCCAACCGGGCCGGAGACCGGGCCGTCCCGAAGCTCGAACGCGCCGGCGTCCCCGTCGATCAACTGCACCGATCCGCCGGGCTGGTGGGGGTGGGCCTGCGCCAGGACGGCCGCGTCCATGCCCAGGTGTTCCCGCACCAGATGCAGTGTCCGGCGCAGCGTCGCGGATGTCTCGGCGCTGAACCGGGCCGAGCCCTCCCGACGCCTCGCCTCACACCATCGGCGCAACTCCAACGTCACCGGCAACTCCGAGCGTTGATGCGGGTCTGGTCACGGGCGTCCATAATGATCATAGCCGGCTCCCAGACAAACCATCCCGAATCCTGGCAACCTGGCCACCTCTCTGGTACCGCGCAACCGCCAGACCCCTCGATGCTCAGCCGACCAGGGTCTTCACCGCCCCGGTCAGCGTCGCCAGGCCCTTCTTGGCGTCGGCGAAGAACATGCCGGTCTTCGGGTCGGTGTAGAGCTCGTTGTCGATGCCGGCGTATCCGTGGCCCATCGAACGCTTGATGACGATGACGCTCTGGGCGTGGTCCACGTCGAGGATCGGCATGCCGGAGATCGCGTTGCCGGGCCGGCGGGCGGCCGGGTTGGTCACGTCGTTGGCCCCGATGACGAGGGCGACGTCGGCCCGGGCGAACTCGGGGTTGATCTCGTCCATCTCTTTGAGCTGCGGGTAGGGCACGTTGGCCTCGGCCAGCAGGACGTTCATGTGGCCGGGCATGCGGCCGGCGACCGGGTGGATGGCGTAGCTGACATCGACGCCGCGCTGCTCGAGCAGGTCGGCCAGGGCGGCCAGCTCGTGCTGCGCCTGCGCGGCGGCCAGGCCGTAGCCGGGCACGATGATGACCTTGCTGGCGTACGCGAGCTGGATCGCGACATCGTCGGCGCTGACCGCGCGGACCGTGGTCGCCCGGCCGCTCCGGCGGCCACGCCGGCCGCTGTCGCCGGTACCGAAGCCGCCCACGATGATGCGCCGGGATCGAGCGGTTCATCGCGTCGGCCATCAGCTTGGTCAGGATGCCGCCGGACGCGCCGACCAGCGCGCCCGAGATGATCATGACGACGTTGCCGAGGACGAAGCCGGCCATGGCCACCGCGGTACCGGTGAATGCGTTGAGCAGCGAGATGACCACCGGCATGTCGGCGCCGCCGATCGGCAGCACCATGGTCACGCCGAACACCAGCGCGGCCACGCGTGAGCAGCCACAGCGCTGTCCGGCTGCCCGGGTCGGCGATCAGCCAGGCGCCGCCGCCGACGAACACCCCGGCCAGGGCGGCGTTGAGCAGTCGGGCGCCGGGGAAGACGACCGGCGCGCCGGTGACGATGCCCTGCAGCTTGCCGGCCGCGAGCAGCGAACCGGTGAAGGTGATCGCGCCGATGAGGATGTCCAGCGCGCCGGTGACCGAGACCTGGGTGCCGCCGTGGCCGCGCGAGCAGCTCGTTGATCGCGAGCAATGCCGCCGGCCCCGCCGCCGACCGCGTTGAAGATGCTGACCAGCTGCGGCATCGCGGTCATCGCGACCCGGCGGGCTGCGTAGAGGCCGAGCACCCCGCCCACGAGCCGCGCCGGCGACCAGCACGATCCAGCCGGTCGCGGTGACGGTGCCCGCCCGGATCAGCACGACCAGCGTGGTGAGGACGGCGACGGTCATGCCGGTGGCCGACACCTGGTTGCCCCGGCGCGCGGTGGCCGGGGAGTTCATCAGGTGCAGGCCGATGACGAACGACGCCGCCGCGGCCAGGTAGATCAGATGCGTGATCGAGTCGAACGTGCTCACCGGGCGTCCTCGGGAATCGGTGGTGACCGTGGGCCGGCGCCGGAACATCTGCAGCATCCGGTCGGTGACGACGTACCCGCCGACCACGTTCATCGCGGCGAAGGCCATGGCGACGAAGCCGAGCAGGTAGCCGACCCAGTTGTCGGCCGAGGCGACGAGCAGCATCGCGCCGACGACGACGATGCCGTGGATCGAGTTCGCGCCCGACATCAGCGGGGTGTGCAGGGTGGCCGGCACCTTGCTGATCACCTCGAAGCCGACCAGCAGGGCCAGCACGAACACGGTCAGGTCGAACAGCAGATCGGCGCTCATCGTGCCGGTTCCCTTCGACGGCCGGGTTGACGACCTCACCGCCGGAGGTCACCACGACGGCGGCCTGGATCTCGTCGGTCAGGTCGATCGTCGGCACGCCGTCGCGGACCAGCAGCGCGACGAACGCGCTGATGTTGCGGGCGTAAGCGGTGGAGGCGCCGGGCGCCATGGCCGAGGGCAGGTTGCCCGCGCCGATCAGGGTGACGCCGTCGGCCACGACGGTCTCGGACGCCCGGCTTGCGAACCTTCGACGTTGCCGCCGAGCGGACCGGCGGCGATGTCCACCACGACCGAGCCCGGGCGCATGCCCTTGAGCGCCTCCTGGGTCACCAGTTGCGGCGGGCGCCGACCCGGGACCAGCGCGGTGGTGATGACGATGTCGAAGTCGGCGATGCGTTGCTGCAGCGCCTCCTGCTGCGCCTGACGCTCCTCGTCGGTCAGCGCGCGGGCGTACCCGCCCTCGCCGGCGCCGGTGCTGACCCCGGGCAGATCCAGGAACCGGGCGCCGACCGACCGGACCTCCTCCCGGGTCTCCGGCCGGATGTCGTACCCGGTGACCTGAGCGCCCAGCCGGCGGGCCGTACCGATCGCCGCCAGGCCGGCCACGCCGACGCCGAGCACCAGCACCTGGGCCGGCTTGGCCGTACCCGCGGCCGTCATCAGCATCGGGAAGTACCGCCCGTACGCCTCGGCGGCCACCAGCACCGCCTTGTAGCCGGCGATGTTGGCCTGCGACGTGAGCGCGTCCATGGACTGGGCGCGCGACAGCGTGCGGGGCAACAGTTCCAGGCTGACCGCGGTCACGCCCGGCTGCCGCGCAGGCGGCAACCACCTCCGGGCTGCCGAACGGGTTCAGCAGGCCGATCAGGATCTGGCCGGGGCGGCGGGCGGCGATCCACTCCGGTCGGGGGCGGGGCGACGCAGACGAGGACGTCGGCGTCGGCCACCTCGGCTGGCCGGGCGCACCGATGCGCCGGCCTCGGTGTAGGCGCTGTCGGAGAACCAGGCGCCGGCACCGGCGTCGTTCTCGACCAGTACCTCGAGTCCGAGGTCGCGCAGCTTGGGCACCACCTCGGGCACCACGGCCACGCGCTGCTCCGCGGGATCGGCCTCCTTCACCACGCCGACGCTGTGCGCCGCCATCCCGTCCTCCTGTCACCGTCGCCCGGGTCGGGGAAAACCCTAGGACGTCTCCGCCTCGAGCGTGCCACCGGGCCAGCGCCGGACGCGCACCAGGTCCGGGTGAGGACCGCCGGAGATCCATATTATGGGTGCCCTCGCGGCATAACACCAGCCGCACATCGGTTTTGTGCCATCTCTTACAACGACGGGCGCCGTCACCGCCCGGCCCACGGGTCCCGGTCCGGTCAAGGTCCAGCCGGCTCGGTCCGGCTCGGCAACGGGTGCGTACACACGCCGGCCAGCTCGACCGCCGACGCCGGTCAGACCAATGTGAACCGGCGCGTCGGCCATCGTGGTACTCCGAGACTTCGCCGGCCAGCTGGTCCTCTACCCGCCCAGGGCGGACCGGCCAGGAATACCACCACGGTCACGCGACCGTGGCCGCCGCGGCGAGCAGCGCTGGTCCGTGATCGCGCGAGTGCCGGGGCGAGCACGCGCCGCGGCTGTCCTCACCCGACTGCTCTGGGCGATCCACATATGTCCGAAGTGGACAGTCCCCGCCCCGCCCGCCCCCGCCCCGCCGGCCCCGCCTGTTCGCCCGCTCCGCCTGTTCGCCCGCTCCGCCTGTTCGCCCGCTCCGCCTGTTCGCCCGCTCCGCCTGTTCGCCCGCTCCGCCTGTTCGCCCGCTCCGCCTGTTCGCCCGCTCCGCCTGTTCGCCCGCCCGCCTGTTCGCCCGCCCGCCTGTTCGCCCGCCCGCCTGTTAGCAGGGACGCCCTACTATACGAAATCGGTGAGTAGACTGTCCGGGCAAACCAGCCAGCGGCGCCGGAACCTCGTACTGACCATCTGCTCATCCTGCAGGACGAGCGCCGTTTCAGCGCACTGGTGGCCGGCCTGTTCCTCGGCGGCGGGGCCTCGTCCTGGGCGTCGCCACCACCGGGAGGTGGGGCCCGTCGCAGCATCGACGTGGTGACTACGCCACCGGCCGGCCATACTGCGTGACGTAGTCGACCTGCATGCTCGCGGTCGTCCCGCCGATCCTGCTCTCGTGTGGGAACCAGTCGAGCTGGATGGTGAGGTCCATCGGCCGCTGCGGGATGACGCACCGGTCGTCCACCGTGACGTAGGCCGGGTTGTCGTCGATCCAGGTGTATATGTAGTCCTTCTGCCACACCAGGTGGTAGACATGCCACTGCGTCATGTCGACCGCCACGTCGCCGCCGACGAACTGCGAGCCGCCTCCATAGTGGACACTGAATGAGTTGCGGTCGCGGTTGGGGCGCTGCCAGACCTCGACGATGTCGATTTCGCCGTACGGGTTGTCCACGCCGGATCCTCCACCGGCCCCCCACAACAGGATGACCGGGTGGTAGCAGATGCATCCGCGCGCGGCCCGCATCCGGATATCCCATTGTCCATACGTCTGACTACGGTTGCGCCATTTCATTCCGCCGGTCGTGCCGTTGGCCGTTCCGGAGATGGTGAGCACCCCATTGGCCACCCGGACCTGGGACGGCCGGCGCAACCCGTGCCCGTCGTGGCCGACGCTGTTGTAGATGTCCCAGTTGGTCGTGCTCAGGCTGGTGAACGTGTCGGTGTAGGTCGGGCCGACCGCGTCTGCGCGCACAGGCGTGAGCGTAAGCGCGGCCACGGCCACGACGAGTGCCAATGGCGCAAGACGGCGGCGCGGAGTCATATCGGGGTCAACGAGTGAATGTGCCACGGGTACCCGTTGAACCGCCAACCTCGGCAAAGATCGGATGTTAAGGTCCGGCCCGGGGGGTCCCATGGGGATGGCACAGGACACGATGACCGGTGCTCCGGCGGTGAGCGACGAGCCGCGACGACGCATGAGGTCGTTCCTGCTGCGCGATATCGAGAACACCGGCGCGACCAACCGCCAGCCGGGAGCGGGCCCAGAAGACCGTCGTGGTGGCGGGTGATGTGCCTGACCGGGCTGGACTACTTCTCCACCCTCGGCTACCAGCCGGGCATCGCGGCGCTCGCCGCCGGCTGCGTCTCGCCCGATCGCGACCCTGCGTGCTGGTGGCGCTCACCCTGGTCGGCGCGCTGCCGGTCTACCGCCGGGTGGCCCGGGAGAGCCCGCACGGCCAGGGCTCGATCGCGATGCTGGAGCGGGTCCTGCCGAGGTGGGCGGGCAAGCTCTTCGTGCTGGTGCTGCTCGGCTTCGCCGCGACCGACTTCATCATCACGATCACCCTGTCGGCGGCCGACGCCACGCGCGCACATCCTGGAGAACCCGTACCTGCCCGGCGTCGCTGCACGGCCAGCAGGTGCTGGTCACGCTGGTCCTGGTCGCGCTGCTGGGCGCGGTGTTCCTGCGGGGTTTCACCGGAGGCGATCGGCATCGCGGTGTCCTCGTCGGCGGTCTATCTGACCCTCAACGCGGTCGTGGTGGTCGTCGTCGCTCGTCCAGCATCGGAGCCGACCCCGAGCTGGTGTCGCGACTGGCGCGGCGCGCTGACCCTGCAGCATCCGGACGTGTTCGCGATCGGTCTGGTCGCGCTGCTCGTCTTCCCGAAGCTGGCGCTGGGCCTGTCCGGCTTCGAGACCGGCGTCGCGGTGATGCCGCTGATCAAGGGCGACGCCGAACGACACCGCAGCGAGCAGCCGGCGGGCCGGATCCGGGGCACGCAGCGGCTGCTCACCACGGCCGCCGCTCATCATGAGCGTCTTCCTGATCACCAGCAGCTTCGCCACCACGTTGCTGATCCCGCAGACGGCGTTCCAGCCCGGCGGCCCGGCCAACGGGCGGGCGCTGGCCTACCTGGCCCACGAGTACCTGGGCAGCGGCTTCGGCACGGTGTACGACATCAGCACGGTGCTGATCCTGTGGTTCGCCGGCGCCTCGGCGATGGCCGGGCTGCTCAACCTGGTGCCGCGCTACCTGCCCCGCTACGGCATGGCGCCCGACTGGACCCGGGCCGTGCGGCCCCTGGTGCTGGTCTTCATCGTCATCGCCTTCCTCATCACGCTGATCTTCGACGCCAGCGTGGACGCCCAGGGCGGCGCGTACGCCACCGGCGTGCTCGTCCTGATCACCTCGGCCGCGGTCGCGGTGACGCATCTCCGCCTGGCGGCACGGGCACCGGTACGCCGACTGCGGCGTTCGGCGCGATCACCGCTGGTCCTCGTCTACACCACCGTCGCCAACGTCGTCGAGCGCCCGGACGGCGTCAAGATCGCCGCGGTGTTCATCGCCGGCATCGTCGTCACTTCGGTCGCTGTCGCGCGCTGCACCGGGCCACCGAGCTGCGGGCCACCGAGCATCGACCTCGACCGAGCCGCCGCGCGCCTGGTCGGGGCGGCGGCCGCGCCGGCGACGATCAACCTCATCGCCAACGAGCCGGACGACCGGCGACGAGCAGGAGTACCGCGCCAAGGTCGACGAGCAGCGCGCGGACAACCACCTGCCGGCTGGACGAGCCGTTCCTGTTCCTCGAGGTGACCAGTCGCCGACCCGTCCGACTTCGAGCCAGCCGCTGCGGGTCGTCGGCGAGGAGCGCGGCGGCTACCGGGTCCTGCGGGTCGAGGCGCCCACCGTGGCCAACGCCATCGCGGCCGTGCTGCTGCACATCCGCGACACGACCGGCCGGCTGCCGCACGTCTACTTCGAGCTGGACCGAGGGCAACCCGGTCTCGTACCTGCTGCGTTACCTGTTCTTCGGCGACGGCGAGATCGCGCCGGTCACCCGGGAGGTGCTCCGCCAGGCCGAGCCCGACCGGACCCGCCGGCCGCTGGTCCACGTCGGCTGACCCGTCAGTTAGGAAGGCACTTCCTATACCGAATGCGTTAACAAGGTGCCCTTCCTTCCTGACGGGGGCGGGAAAATCGGCACAAACGGGTCACAAACGGGCACGGGGCGAGTCCATTGTGGATGGATGGGCTATTGTGCATGAGATGCGCGTCTCAATGGACTCAGGAGATTCGCAGGGGATGGCAGCTTTGCCGGGCGCGAGAGATACGCTTGTGATTACCGGCCGTGTAAGCGCGTGAGCGATCCGTGATCTTGTGGCTTTCCGTTACTGGTTATGGCAATCAACGTGTCCGCGGTAGCTTCTCTGATCGGGGCTTACCGTTACCCGCGAGCGTAGTATGCGTTATTGTTTTCGCATTCATGGCCGGGCGCCCGTTACTGTCCCCAGGTTCCGCGGGAACCCTAGGTAACAAGGCGCAGGAAGGTCGACGTGGCGAAGGAAACGTTTACGAGGTTGATCGACGACCTTGACGGAGGAACGGCGCACGAGACGGTGACGTTCGGCCTCGATGGTCACACCTACCAGATCGATCTCTCCAGCAAGCACGCGAAAAAGCTCCGCGCCGATCTGGCTCCCTATGTGGAGGTCGGCAGCCGGGTGACTGTGCGAAGTATCCGGGGTCGGGGTCGCGTCGCGGTCGGCGACAAGGACGTGAACCGTTCCATCCGGGAATGGGCCATCGCCAAGGGCTACGACATCGCTCCGCGTGGCCGGATCAAGCAGGAGATTGTCGAGGCGTACCACCGCGTCGGCGGTCGGTGACCCGATGCGGGTCGCCCGCCTGCATGGCGTCGGGGACATCCGGGTCGAGCACGAAACGCCGCCCGCGACCACACCCGAAGGTCACGTGCGGGTTCGGGTGACCTCGGTCGGGCTCTGCGGGTCCGACCTGCACTGGTTCGGTGAGGGCGGTATCGGCGATGCGGCTCTGGGCCGTCCGCTCGTGCTTGGTCACGAGATGGCCGGCGTGGTCGACGAAGGGCCACGCCGGGGCGTCCGGGTCGCGATCGACCCCGCTCAGCCGTGTGGCGGCTGCGAGAGCTGCCACGCCGGCCAGTCCAATCTGTGTCCGCGGATCCGCTTCGCCGGCCACGGCGACTGCGACGGTGGGCTACGCGACCTGATGTGGTGGCCGCAGCGGCTGCTGCATCCGCTGCCGGATGCGCTCAGTGATGCCGGTGGGGCGCTGCTCGAGCCGCTCGGCGTCGCCCTGCACAGCCTGGACCTGGGGCACCTGAGGCCGGGGGGTACGGTCGCGGTCGTCGGCTGTGGACCCATCGGTCTGCTCGCCATCCAACTCGCTCGAGCGGCGGGCGCGGCCAATGTGGTGGCGGTGGAGCCCCTGGAAACCCGACGGCGGGCCGCGCTCGAGCTGGGTGCCGACGAGGCTCTCACGCCGGCCGGGGCGCGGGACGCCGACTGGGGCCGGGGGGTCGATGTCGGCTTCGAGTTCGCCGGTACCGACGACGCCGTTGCCCTGGCCATGCTGGCCGTGAGACCCGGGGCGCGGGTGATGCTCGGGGGCATCCCGGGCGTGGACCGGACCAGCTTCCCGGCCTCACTGGCCCGCCGCAAAGGCCTGACTCTTATGCTGGTCCGGCGGATGAATGACACCTACCCGCGCTCACTGGCCCTGGTGCGGCGCGGCGCTGTCCGGTTGGAACCCCTTGTCGGGCAACGGTTCTGGCTCGACGACGTGGATTGGCCTTCGCCGCCGCGCTCGCCCGCACCACGGTCAAGACCTTCGTCAACGTCTCCGCCTCGTAAATCCACTGTGGACGGTTAGTGACCCGGGCCGGATGAGGGTGAGGGCGCACGGAGGGGAGACGGCGGGCGACGGCTCGGACCACGACGGACCCGCGCCCCTCAGGTGCCGCGGGCAAGCTGCGGGGCTCGCTGACGCTCGCCCGCTCGGTGACGCTCGCCTCCTCGCGCCCGCCCGCCGGGTGCTTTCCGGTTAAGCCCGGCGGCCCGCGCGGTCGCCGATGATAGGGGGCGGCGGAGGTGGCCATGACCTACCAGACCAGACCGAGCTCTCGGACCGGTCGGTCGGTGACCTGGTCCGACTCGCAAACGAACAGTTCGTCGCCCTGGTCCGCCACGAAGTGGATTTCGCGAAGGCCGAGATGGCGGAGAAGGCCAAGCGGGCCGGCGTCGGCGCGGGCCTGTTCGGTGTGGCCGGCGTGCTCGCGCTCTACGCCCTGGGCGTGTTCATCGCGGCGGCCATCATCGCCCTGGCTCTCGCCCTGCCCGGCTGGGCGGCCGCTCTCATCGTCGGGGCCGCCCTGGTGGCGTTCGCGGCCGGCGCCGCGCTCATCGGCCGGGCCCGTCTGCGAAGCGCGACCCCGGCCGTACCGCAGGAGTCGGTCCGCCGGCTGCGTGAGGACCTCAACGCGGTGACCACAGCGGCCAAGAGCCGGGGCCGCGGATGACTCCCGATATCGCCGGGCAGCGCGAGCGGCTGCTGACCGAGCGGGAGGAGCTCAGCCGCACGGTCCAGGCCCTGGCTGAGCGCTTCGACGTCGGGGCGCGGGCCAGGACGGCCGCCGGCAACGCCCGCGAGTCCAGCGTTCGGGCGTGGGACCAAGCCGTACGGTCGGACTTGTTTGTGCCGGTCGCCGCGGCGGCTGGGGCATTGGTGGCCCTGGTCGGGGCCGCGGCCTGGTTGCGGCGGCATCGACCATTCGTGGGCCCTGCATAGTCAAAGGCCAGCTGAGTGCGGGCCAGGCCGGCCCGTGGTAGTGACCGGGTCGGCTCAGCGGGCCAGGCCGGCCCGTGGTATGACCGGGTCGGCTCAGCGGGCCAGCCGGCTCAGCGGGCCAGGCCGGCCACGAGGTTGACCGTGGTCGCCAGGATGACCGTGCCGAAAAGATAGGACAGCAGGGCGTGGCTCAGTGCGTTGGAGCGCATCGCCCGGCTGCGCAGCGCGGTGTCGGAGACCTGGAACGTCATGCCGATGGTGAAGGCCAGGTACGCGAAGTCGGCGTAGGACGGGGCCTCGTTCTGGTTGAAGTCGACGCCACCCACCGGCGAGGTGTAGTAGATCCGGGCGTAGCGCAGGGTGTACGTCAGGTGCACCAGCGCCCATGACAGGACCACGCTGACTACCGCGAGGACGGTCAGGATCAGCTCAGTCGTGCCGCTCGATCGGTGGGCTCGCACGATCACGACGGCCAGCCCCGCCAGGCTCGCGACGGCGGCGGCCAGCAGGAGCAGGTCGGCCAGCGGGCGGGTCGTGTCCTCGCGGAGGGCCTTGCGGGCGGTCGCCGTCGAGTCGAGATGCCAGATCGCCGGCACGGTCACGGCCAGATAGGTCAGAACGGCCGCGTCCCAACCGGTCAGCGGAGCGACGTAGCCGACGTGTGCCAGCACCAGGGCCACCGCGACCACCACACCTACCACCGTTGCGCCGCCGAGGCGGGCCAGTGCCGGCATGTGCGTGGTCACGCCTCGTTTCTACCGGACCCGATCTCCCGGTGCACGCACTACCCCGTTGGGGCGTTCCGCCCCGCCCGTGCCCGACCCGTCGTTAGCGTGGACATCGTCGACACCCGCGGGCCGGATGGGGGGACGTGATGACGCGGGCGCAATTCGGCTTTGTCATCGGTTTCGCCATTGTCGTCGTCTGGGCGACCGCTGGCTTCCTGGTCATGGTCGGTCGCGGTGCTCGGCGGGTTGGCCGGCTGGGGCAGCGCCCGATTCAGCGCCGGGCGGCACGGCCTGCGGGACTGGTTCGAGCGGATGTCGGCCGGCGGCTGAGCAGCGCCCGTACGGGCAGAAACGGGGGATGGGATGAGCGCAGACAACCAGTCCGGTGGACGGCGGAGCGAGCCGACCACCGCCGAGCAGGTGAGCGGTGGCCGGGCCACCGCGACCGTGGACACCGCGGCCGCGCCGGGCCGCGCCCGGAATGCCCGGCCACAGGCGGCGGCCGTGTCGGTGACCACCGAAGCGGGCAGCACCCGGATCGTTGACGGCGTCGTGGCGAAGATCGCCGGCCTGGCGGCCCGTGATATTCCGGGCGTCTTCGCCATGGGCAGCGGCATGGCCCGCCGGGTCGGCCAGCTCCGCACGCTGATTCCGGGCTCGACCGAAGCGGCCGCCCAGGGCGTCTCGGTCGAGGTGGGCGAGCGGGAGGCGGCCATCGACCTGAACATCGTGACCTGGTACGGCCAGAGCATCGTCGAGATCAGCGAAGCCGTCCGCCGTAACGTGGTGGGCCAGGTGGAGGGGATGACCGGCCTGCACGTCGTCGAGGTCAACATCCAGGTGGACGACATCCACGTTGAGGCGGCCGACGCCAGCCTCGAACCGACCCAACGGGCCCAGTGACGCTCCACTGTGGATTCTTGAACCGAGGACGGACGAGATGCGACGTGAGGATCTGGCCCGGGCCGTCGCCGAGGCGGTGACGGCGGTGCCGGGCGTGGCCGCACTGGTCCCCGGACCCCCGGCATCGAGCGTGAGGCATCGACGCAGTTCTCCGGCGGCAAGGTGATCGGGCTGCGGCTGAGTACGGACCCGGTGGAGGTGCACATCCGGGCCGACCGCGTACCGCTGCCCCCGGTGGCGGAGGCGGCGGCGACCGCCGCGCGGACGGTGCTGGCCGCGGCCGGGGACGACCGGCCGGTGCGGGTTGTCGTGGACGACATCGTCGCCGACGCCATCGGCCGGCGGAGCTTCTGACCACCGATGCGCGCGGGCAACCGGGTCGCCGCCGCTCTGCTGGGCCTGGTGCTGCTCGTGGTCGGACTGGTCAGCCGCGGCCGAGCTGGCCCTGGTCGCCAGCGGCCGCCACCCCTGGCCGCGCTGGCTGGCCGGTGGCTGAGCCGCTGGCCGACGACGACGTTCGACGACCGCCGGGTGTCTGGCCCTCGCGGTCGCCGCGCCGCGGCACTGGGCCTATTGATTCTCTTTTGCAGGCGCGGCGGTGGCGCCCCGACCGGCTGCCCACCGGCGACGCCGCAGCAGGGAGTGTGGTGGCTGTCCCGGCGGGCCGTCGAGCGGCGCGCGGCCGCCCGGGCCGACGAGCTGGTCGGTGTGCACGAGGCACGAGGCCGAGGTACGGGGTGGGGCCCGGCGCTGGCGGCTGCGGCTGCGCGCCGAGGCCAAGCCCGACCAGAGGGAGCCGGTCGAGCAGGCCGTGCGGGGTGAGCTGCACCGGCTCGACCTGCCCGACGAGGTGCCGCTCGAGCTGGCCCTGCGACCACCCAAGCGGGTGGCATGACCTCCGCCGCCCCGCCGACCACCACCGGCCCGCCGGGCCCGACCCGCACCCGGTGGCGGCCCCGCCGGCCCAAGGTCCGGCGGGTCTCGGGCAACCGTCTGCTGTGGACGATCGTCGGGCTGGTCCTGCTGCTGGGCGGGCTGGCGGTGACCGCGGTCAGCCTGGGCTGGTTCGGACGGAACCCGCACACCGCGCTGATACCACCCGTGGCTTGAGCAGCGCTGGCGGTCCTGGCACGGCTGGGCGTTCGGGGTGGCTATCGCGGTCGCCCTGATCGTCGCCCTGCTCGGCTTCCTGCTGCTGCGGACCGAGCTGCGTCGTCGCGGCGGGGCCAGCCTGTCCGACCCGGTCCTTCCGCCACCACCGGATGGCCCGCCCGGGCGGACCCGGATCTCGACCGCCGCGCTCGGTCACGCCCTCAGTCAGGATGTGCAGACCCACCCGGCCGTACGCCGGGCCGGGGTGCACTTGACCGGCAAGGGGCGCCGGCCGGCGGTCACGATGCGGTTGATGGTCACCCCGGAGGCCGACGTTGGCGCGGTTCGTGGCCACGTCGACGCGGCCCTGGCCCGGTTCGAGGCCACCAGTGGCTGGCGGCCCGACGTGGCCGAGGTGACCGTCGCGGTGGTGCACGCCGACCCGCCACGCGTCCACTGAGGACGGCAGCACGCGACGGACCCGGTCGAACGAACGACCGGGTCCGCGCCTCGCCCGCACTCAGTTGGTGGGTGGCCCGCTGTAGAGCGTTTCGGCGAACTGCTTGAGGCGCCGGTCATCCAGGTGCGTGGCCAGATCGGCCTCACTGATCATGCCGACCAGGCGGCTGTCCTCCAGCACCGGGACGCGACGGATCCCCGAATCGGTCATCACCCGGATGACGTTGTCGTCGGTGTCGGTCGCGTCGACCCAGACGAGCGTGGCCCGGGCCAGCTCGCCGGCGGTCATGATCTCGCGGGTCGACCCCGTCGGCGACACACCGCACGACGATGTCGCGGTCGGTGATGATGCCGTGCAGGCGGTCATCGGCCCCGCAGACCGGCAAGGCCCCGACGTTGAGGTCGCGCATCCGCGCCGACGCCTCGGCCAGCGTCTCGTCCTCGGCGATGCACTCCGCACCCGTGTGCATAACGTCTCTGGCAGTGCTCATGGGCGAGCTCCTTCCGGTGAGTCTTGCGGATGTGAGGCAAACCCAACGGTAGAACGCGCCAGGCCCGGCCCGGAGCGGAATCGGGATCGGCCTTGCGCGGACCGCGGCGTGCCGGCCGGCCGCGCGGACGGGACGGGAGGGTTTCACCGGGATCACCTCCCGCACGGTGGCCCCGCCCGTACCCAGGCTCCCCAGCCGACCTGGGTCTGCTCAGGCGTCGGCCGCCTGCGGCCCTCCACTTCGGACACTCCTGGTCGGGCGGACCGGGCGGCCGCCCGGCAGCTGCGGAGCGTACTGGTCCGGGTGGCCGGTGAGGTGCGTGCGAAGAGCTGACGATATCCGGGCCTCGGGTGCTGGTGTGGTGCGCTATCCGCGTCGGTACCTTCCGGTGGTTCCTCCGCCCTCAGGCGGTCGGCTCGGTCGGCGGCTGCCGGGTGGCACCCGCTCCGGACGGGGTGGTTCCGTGAGCACCGGACCGGTAGCGGCGGAGTTGGCCGCGATATCGCGGGCCGTCTCCCGGCCTGAGTTGTCCACGGAGGCGATGTCGCCGGGCGAGGTCTCCCGCGGCGCGTTGACCGGGGCCGACCCCGACGGCGGGCGCGCCGTCACGGACTCGCTCTCCAGCCGCAGTTGCGCCACGCTCTCGGACGCCGCGGCCAAGGTCTGCTGCGCGTGCTGGTCGGCCGCTTCGCGGATCTGCCGGGCCGCCGCCATCAGCTGGTCACTCTGCTTCTCGACCTCGCTACGGGTCTGCTGCGCCGAGGCGGCCGCCCGCTGGGCATGATGATCGGCGGCGGCCCGGGTCTGCCGGGCGTACTCCTCGGCCGCCGCGGCCAGCGTGGCCGCTGTCTGCTCAGCCCGTACCCGGACGGCCTGCTGGACGCCGGCCGCCTCGTGGCGCAGCCGCTCCGCCTCGCCGGCGGCTTCGCGACGCAGCCGCTCACCCTCGACCGCCGCCTCACTGCGCAGCCGTTGGGCGTCGGCCGCGGCCTCACCGCGCAGACGTTCGGCGGCGGCGGCCGCCTCACCGCGCACCCGCTCCGAGTCGGCGACGGCGGCCCTGCCCATGCGGGCCGACTCGTCCTTGGCCGCGGCCAGCCGCTGGTCGGCCTCGGCCCGCAGGTTGCCGGCCGTCGCGCGCAGCTCGGTCGCCTCCGCCTTGGCCTGTTCGGTCAGCTTGGACAGCTCCCGCATCAGGTGTTCACGGCGGGCATCGATCTCCGTCTGGGCCCGCTCGAGTGCCGTGTCGTAGCGACGCTGGGCTTCCGTGCGCAGCCCGACTGTCTCGGCCTCGGCCCGCTCGCGTTCGGCCTTCGCGTCGGCGGCGGCCTGGGTACGGATGATCCGAGCTTCTTCGTCGGCCAGCGTGAGCAACTGTTCCGCCCGTTGGCCGAGGTGGACTGAAGCTGATCCGGTCGTCCGGGGGCTGTCGGCGCCGCAGGTCGAGCAGTTCGTCCTGCACCTTGTGCAGCTGGGAATGCAGCGCCCGGAGCTCGGCGAGAGCCTCGTGACGCTCGTCGGAGAGTGCGGACACCTGGCTCTCCAGCAGGGCGACGTAACGGTCGACCTCCTGGCGGTGGTACCCGCGAAGCGTGATATCGAAGTTGCGCTCGGTCGAGATCCCCTCGCTGAGCGTCTCCAGGTTCCCGTGTCGAGGCATACCCCGATGGTCGCAGCCGACCCCCTACGGGCGCGGCCGGTTGGCCAAGCATCAAGCTACCGCCAGGCGAGATCACCCTATCGGACGACGACAGTCCACAGTGGACTCAGCGGCCGCCGGTGAGCCGGGTTGGGCTGAGCGGATGCGGAGGCCGTCGAAATCGGACGATCAGCCGAAGCTGGGCGCGAACCGGGCTGTGGGGGAGACTGGAGGCAGCCGAGGAGAGGAGCCGGACGATGACCACGTCGTCGGACCGCGACCTGCGTGAAGAGCTGCGACTGGTCGAGGAGGAGATCGCCGGGCTGCGCGAGTCGGCGGCGGACCTGCGCAAGCAGGTGGGCGACCGGTCGGACGGTAGTCTCGAGCCCGAGGAGACCGCCGCCACCATCTCCAGCGCGGAGGAGTTGGAGGCGATCATCGACACGCTGGAGAGCCGTCGGGACGACCTGAGCCGCCGGATCGAGGCAGGCTGACCGGCCGACGGCGCAACGCCTTCCGGCCCACCGGCGTAGCACGGACGGCCGCCGCGCCGGACAGTTCGGCGGAGGGGGTGCGGCCGTGTCCCCGTGTAAAGATCTAGCCACGTCGGGGGGCGGATCAACGCGGCCGGGAGGTGTGGTGTCGAGGGGCGAGCGGGCGGCGCGTACGCGGGAGGCGATCCTCGACGCCGCCGCCGAGGTCTTCGACCGCAACGGGTACCCGGCGGCCGGCCTGGCCGAGATTCTCGATACGGCCGGTGTGACCAAGGGCGCGCTGTACTTCCACTTCGCGTCCAAGGAGGAGCTGGCCCGGGCCATCATCGCCGAGCAGTTCGTGGTCGAGCCCGAGTTTGGATCGCCCGACGAGGGTGCGTTGCAGGCGTTGATCGACCTCACTTTCACGCTGGCCCGGCAGCTGGTCGACAACGTCCGGGTCCGGGCGGCCATCCGACTGGCGATCGAGCACGCGTCGTTCACCGTGCCTCTTCCGGACCCGTACCTGGAGTGGATCAGGGTGGTGCGGGAGTTGCTGGTGCACGCCAAGGAGAAGGGCGAGCTGCGCGCCGAGGTCGACCCGGCCAGCGTGGCCCACCTGCTCGTGGGCGCGTTCACCGGTGTGCAGCTGACCTCAGAGGTGCTCACCGGCCGGGCCGACCTACCGCAACGGTTGACCGATCTGTGGCTCACCATCCTGCCGGCCCTGGTCGCACCGGAGGTCGGCGGGCAGCTGCGGTTCGGCCTGCCGGTCCATTGACCGGCGCGGTGAGCGACCTGGCGTCAGCTGACTCTGAATCGCTGGTCGTCGACGGCGACCACGTCGCCCCGGCGCAGCTGCGCACCCCGCCGCCGGTCGACCTCGCCGTTCACCCTGACGTCCCCGGCGGCGATGAGCGCCTTGGTGTCCGACCCCGAGTCGACCACCCCGGCCAGTTTGAGGAACTGCCCGAGCCGGATCATGTCGTCCTCGATCGCGATGTCTCTGATCCGCCCGCCGCCGGTACCGGTGCCCACGCCACCATCATGCCGGCTCGGTTGGCACGGTCCCGGCCGCTCCACCCCGCCGAGAACCGCGGAGATGCCAAAGCCCCGCAAAACGGACCACACCCCAGGCCGGTCCCGGCCCACCTCAGCCCGGTGGGGGCCGCGCGCCTGAACGGGCTCTACGCTGCACGCAGACCGACGACCCGGGGAGCGCATGAGTGACGACGCCGCTGACGTGACCGTCTTCCGCGCTCCGCCCAACCGGCGCATCGTCGCGCTGGTGGGTATCGCGGTACTGCTGGCGCTGCTCGCCGTACGGGTGGTGTTGGCGTACGGCTGGCTGGCCAGCATCGCCGTGGTGCTCGCGGTCCTGATCGCGGGCCAGCTGTGGTGGCAGGTGCTGCGGCCGCGGCTCACCGCCGATGCCGACGGCGTCGAGGTCGTGTCCGGGCGCCGGCCCGAGCGGGTCGGCTGGGCCGACATCCAGCGCACCGAGGTCGGTCCGAAAGGGACACTCGTGGTCGCGCGCGGCGGCCGCGAGATCTTCTCGAAGTACCCGTTCGGGACCGGTCGACCTGCCGAGCACCGACACCGAGGCTGATCGCGCCGCCGCCTTCCTGGCCGCCCGGGCCGCCTGGGGCAAGCGTCAAGGCCCGGACATTGCCGGCCTACGTTCCGCCCGAGAAACCGGCGAAGGGCTAGGCATCGCCCGGGACGACTGGCCGCCCAGGAAGATGCCGACCGCCCGGAGACCCAGGCGGCACGCCGCTGACGGCGGGTCGGTGAGGTCCGGCCCGCCGTGCGGCATGGGCCGACTACTTCTTGCCCTTCTTGCCCTTCTTCGACTTCTTGCTCTTCTTCGCCATGGCTTGCTCCTTCCCGTTCCTCGGATGAGCTGACCGGGCAACCATACGCACAGTCGACGCTCCGGCCCAACACGCCGTGTCGCCGGTAGGCTCGTGTCGAACGGGGTGCAGCCATCGGCGTCCACTGTGGAGTGCACTGTGGACGGTGGGCGCCGGCCAACGATCGCCCGGTCGCGTCCCGATTCACCCATGCTTGAAACACTGTTTGGTACTGCTTCAAGCGCCGTAATATTTTCTGGTGACCGATGGCGCCGACACGCCGAGCCGCCTCGTTGCGGCGGCCGAGAAGCTGTTCGCCGAGGGCGGCGAGGCGGCGACGTCGCTGCGGGCGGTGGCGCGCCTGGCCCACGCCAACCCGGCTGCGGTGCATTACCACTTCGGCGGCCGCGACCAGCTGCTGCGGGCCGTGGTCGACCGGCAGCTGAGCCCGGTGGCCGAGCGGCAGCGACGGCTGCTCGACGAGGCCGCCCAGGACGATCCGCCGGTCGCGGCCCGGGTAGTGGAGGCGACGGTACGCCCCGACCTTGAGCTGCTGGCCAAGTTGCGCAAGCACCGCGTCGAGATCGCGCGCTTCCTGGGGCGTGAGTGGCTGGCCGCAGCGCCCGATGACGGGGAGCGGGCCGTGGCGCTGCTGGCCCGGGCCCTGCCCGACGTGGGCCGGGGCGAGCTGGCCGTACGGCTGTCCCTGCTCCGACTGAGCGTGGCGGCGCTGTTCGCGGGCGCGTCCCCGCCGCCCGGTCCGCCCCCGCTCGGCAGTGCCGATGTCGACGAGCAGGTGCGCCGCCTGGTCGCCTTCGCCGGTGCCGGGTTGGCCGCACCACCCGTGACGCGCCCGGGTAAGCACCGCAAGCGCTGACGTAAACTGCGGTGGTGCCGCTGCCGACCCCGGTGACCGCCGCGGGCGTCGCCGGCCTGGCCGCGATCGTGGGCGCTCCCGATCGGGCCGTGCTCGCCTTCGACTTCGACGGCGTGCTCTCACCCATCGTCGCCGACCCCGAGCGGGCGTACGCCGACCCGCGGGTGATCAATACTCTGACCCGGCTCGCGCCCCACGTGGCGGGGCTGGCTGTCATCACGGGCCGGCCGGCCGCGCTGGCTGTGGCGCTGGGTGGCTTCGCCGACCGACCCGCATTCGCCGGTCTGGTCATCTTCGGGCAGTACGGCCGGGAGCGGTGGGACGCGCGGACCGGCGTGGTGGTCGGTGCGCCGCCGAGCGAGGCGGTCGTCGCTGCGCGCGCGGAGCTGGCGTCGGTCCTCGCCATGGTCGAGGGCGCGGCGAGCGCCTGGATCGAGGACAAGGGCAGCGCCGTGGCTGTCCACACACGACGGTCGACCGATCCCGCCGGGGTGCTCGAGCGGTTGCGCGAACCGGTGGCCGAGCTGGCCCGGCGGCACGGGCTGACGGTCGAACCTGGACGGTTCGTCCTCGAGCTGCGCCCGGCCGGTGTTGACAAGGGGCACGCGCTGCGAGGCTTCGTCGCCGAGACCGGGGCCGGCGCGGTCGGGTACACGGGGGACGACCTGGGCGATCTGGCGGCATTCGCCGCGGTCGAGCAGCTGCGCGCCGACGGGTTGGCCGGGCTGACCGTGTGCAGCGGGTCGGCCGAGGTCGCCGCGCTGGCCGAACGGGCCGACCTGGTGGTGGACGGCCCACCGGGCGTGGCCGATCTGTTCGGGGCCCTGGCCGACGAGCTGTCCAACGGCGCGCAGCGGCCCGGTCACGCCTGGTGATCTTCGTGTCTACAGTGGATTCATGATGGGGTTTGTCCCCTCGTCGTGTCGGCTTGCCAGTATCGAGGCGAGTTTCTAAGGTGTCCATAGTCCGACCTTTGGCTTGACCGACCCCCGGTCAAGGGTCGGGCCCGCCTAATCGGCGTCGGACATCCTGTGTGCGAGCCGTACCGGGGAACCACGTTCCCTTTGGGGTGAATCCGCGACCGTCGCGGTAGGGCACCTTCCAGCCCGAACCCGTCAGCTAACCCGGTCGGCGGACACCGGAAGAAGGAGTCGGCACCTCGTGCGCGCCCCCAGGTGCACAGATCCGTCCGCGTACTCTTCGTCGCCGTGTTGGCCGCCATGGTCACGGTTCTCATGACCGGGCTCCCGGCCAGGGCCGACCCGACCATCCAGCAGGTCGAGCAGCAGCTCAGCGCCTTGTGGAACCAGGTCGAGCCGCTGATCGAAAAGTACAACGCCGTCCACGACAGTTACCAGAAGAACAAGGCGAAAGTGGCGGCGCTGGAGAAGCAGATCCAGCCGCTGCAGGTCCAGCTCGAGCTCTCCCAGGTGCGCATCGGGGAGATGGCCCGGCAGGCCTACGAGGGTGGCACGACGAGTCCGATGGCGGCCCTCCTCACATCGGGGAGCCCTCATGATTTCGTCGATTCGCTTACCTACGTGAATATGATGGCGCGGTCGCAGACCGACCAGCTGGCCGCGATCCGCAAGGCGCGCGACGCCTACGACGCGCAGAAGACGCCGCTGGACGCGTTGACCGCGACCCTGGCCAAACAGGATGCTGACCTGGCCCGACAGAGCACGGTTATCGAGCACAGGCTCAGCGACCTGCAGAAGCTGCGGGTCAAAGTGTACGGCACAGGTGGCGGGATCGGGCAGTACCGGCCGTGGACCTGCCCATCGACGTATCTCAATACGAAGGGCTACAAGGCCGCCGCGTTCGCGTGCCGTCAGGCCGGCAAGCCGTACGTCTGGGATGCCGCCGGCCCCAACTCGTACGACTGCTCTGGGCTGACCATGGCCGCGTGGGCCACGGTCGGGGTGTACCTGCCCCATAACGCCTACGCCCAGGCGTACTCGATGACGCGGGTCAGCCGGTCCAACCTGCAGATAGGCGATCTCGTCTTCTATTACAGCGATATCCGACCATGTGACCATCTATGTCGGTGACGGGCATGTGATGAGTGCGCCCCAACCGGGCGATGTCGTCCGGATGATGGACATCGGTGGCGCGGTCTGGGGTTACGGCCATCCCGGCTGACGCCACCGACCCGACCTAGTTCGACGCATGTCGATACCAAGCTTGACCCGTCCCCGTTCAGGTCGTCCGGCCCGGTGTGCTCGAGACCACCGGGCCGGCCGGCTGTCCGGGGCCCGATCGCGTGGCACGATCGGCAGTGACGGACGAAGGGGGTGGTCGACATGGCCGAAACGCGATCAAGATTGGCGACGCGGCGCCGCGGTTCACGCTGCCCGATCAAACAGGGCGAGGCGGTCTCATTGGCCGACCTGAATCGCGACCACGTCGTCGTCCTCTACTTCTATCCGAAGGACGAAACGCCGGCTGTACGGCGAGGCCTGCTCCTTCCGGGACGCGCTACGACGTGTTCGCCGAGGCGGGCGCCCAGGTCGTCGGCGTCAGCGCGGACGGGTGGAGTCCCATGCCCGGTTCGCCAGCCACCACGGCCTGCCATTCGTCCTGCTCTCCGACGCCGATGGCGAAGCCCGCTCCGCCTACGGGATCTCCGGAGCCCTGGGTGGTCTCCTGCCCGGCCGGGTCACGTTCGTGATCGATCGCGAGGGCATCGTCCGGCACGTGTTCTCATCACTGACCCGCATCGGTAGCCACGTCGACGGAGCGCTCGGCGTCGTGAAGGAGCTGGCCGCCGCCTGATCTGGTCGGTCGCCTTCGCGGTCGCCTTCGTACCCATCGCCAGCCGGTCACCGCCACGACCAGACCGGCTGTGACGAGCGCGACCAGACCGGCCCGGGTGAGCCCGACCGGCGGATGACCCGGGCGGATCCGCCCGGCGGCGATCACCGCGTCGGCCACGTCCAGCCCGGTGACCCCGGGGGCCACCAGCCAGGTGGAGGGGCCCGTGGTGGCGAGTTCATAGACGCCGACCCGCTGGACCGTTTCGGCCGGCATGGCGATGTCACCGGCATAGCTGAGCATCGACGCAGGGGAGGCCTGGCGTCGTACCCGATCACCACCGGGTGGCCGGCGTGCCATCCGGTGAGCCGGATCAACGTGATCCCGCTCAGCTCCCACCGCTGCGGCGGGTAACGCTCCACTCCGGTCGCCGGATCGACCAGGAGCACCTGCCACCGACGGCCCGCCGCCGGGTCCTGCATCTGCGCCTCGATCAGGGCGAGCGAGCGGCCATCCGTGGACCAGGCGGCTTTCCCGGCGAGATCGTCATACCGGCTCGGCAGGGTGAACGTGGTTTTCGCCCGGGTCGTCCGGTCGTAGACGGTGATGAAGTCCGAATACTGGTAGGCGATGCGCGTACCGTCCGGGCTCACCGCGACGGCGAAGCCCGCTCCGCCCACGGGCCAGGTGGCGGCCGCGAATTCGTCATACGCGCGCGTGTCCAGCGCAAGCACGCCGAGGTGCTTCGCCGTCCCTTCGGTGGTCGGGTCCTTCGCGTAGGTCACGCTCAGCACGATCAGGCCGGCACCGTCGGGCAGCCAGGCCTCGGGCTTGATGTCATCCGCCCCGGGTACCGGATTGACGTAGCGGGCCACGTCACCGGTGCGCAGGTCCACCACGCCCACCGTCTGGCCGTCGTCGTAGTAGGCCAGCCGGGCACCATCGGGCGAGAGCAGCGCCGACCGGCCCGGATCCGCCGCTGTGTCGAGTACACGATACGTGTCGTGTTCGTCGCCTACCGTGATCACCTGGTTCCGGTTGACCGACTGTTCAGCGAACACGACGCCCGCCGGCCCGGGCGGCGGGCTGTCGGTCACGTCGCCGGTGAACAGCGGCGGCGTTCCCAGTCGATCGGGCAGGCTCGGCCCGGTCGGCGTGCCGACCACCGGGGCTGGTCGGGCTCCGACGACCAGCGGAAGCAGCGCGAACACGACCAGGACGACGACGGCCGCCGCGGCGATGGTCGAGCCGGCGACGGCCCGGCGGCGGCGCCGGCGGCCGAGCCGGAGCGCGCCGTCGAGCACGTCGTAGGTGGGCACCTCGCCGGCGGCGGCCGCCAGGGCGGTGGCGAGCGTCGACATCATGGGACTCACACCTCCACCGGAGTACCGGCCCCGTCGGCGAGCAGATGGGGAGCGACCAGCCGCAGCTTGGCCAGGGCGTCGAAGTGGAGCCGTTTGACGGTACCGACCGCGCACCCGAGCACCGCGGCCGCCTGTGTTTCGGTGAGGTCCTCGAAGTAGCGCAGCACGATCACCGCCCGCTGGCGGGGCGCGAGCTGGCGCAGCGCGGTCGCCATGGACACACGCAGCGTGACTGACTCCGACTCGTCACCTGGTACCGGCAGGTCAGCGGCGTGTCCGACCTCCGTCGGCCGGCGTCGCCGCCACCATGAGACGTGGGTGTGATACATCGCCCGCCGGACGTAGCCCTCGGGATTGCCGGCCACCACCTGGTGCCAGTGCTGGTATGTGGTGGCCAGCGCTGACTGGAGCAGATCCTGGGCCAGGTGATGGTCGCCGGTCAGCAGGTAGGCGCGGCGGGACAGCGCGGGAGTGCGGGCGCGCACGAACTCCCGGAAGCTCTCCTCGTCCCCCATGCTGTCTCCAACGCGAACGGCGGGACGGAAGGTTGAGTGGTTGGACCTACCGGCTCAGTTCGTGACGCACCATCGGGGCGACCTCGGTGCCGAGCAGCTCGATGGCCCGCATGACCAGATGGTGGGGAACGTTGCCGACCGACACCTGGGCCAGGAACCGGTCGTGGCCGAAAATCCGGTGCTGGGCGATGATCTTCTCCGCGACCTGCTCCGCGGTGCCGACGAGCAGGGCGCCGTCCGGGCCGGTCGACGGCTTCGAACTCGGCCCGGGAGAACCCGCCCGGCCATCCCCGCTCCCGGCCGATCTCGCTCATCATGGCCGCGAGTAGTACGGGTAGAACGCGTCGGCCGCCTTCGCCGTGTCGTGGGCGCCACGAACGTGTGCGAGTTGATGCTCACGGCCATGGTCGCCGGTCATGGCCCGTCTGGCGGCCCGCTTCCGGTAGAGCTCGGCCAGCGCGGCGAACCGGGCCGGCTGCCCGCCGATGATCGCGATCGCCAGTGGGGTACCGAGCAGGCCGGCCCGGATCGACCGACTGCGGGCTGCCGCCGACCGCGATCCAGATCGGCAGCGGATCCTGCATCTGGCGCGGATAAACGCCCAGTCCCGCGCAGCGGCGGAGCGGTGCCTGCCCGCCCAGGTGACCGTTCTCCTCGTCCCGGATTCGCAGCAGCAGCTCGATCTTCTCGGCGAACAGCTCGTCGTAGTCGTCCAGGTCGTAGCCGAACAGCGGGAACGACTCGATGAACGAGCCCCGGCCGGCCATGATCTCGGCGCGGCCCGGCCGAGACCAGGTCGAGGGTCGCGAAGTCCTGGAACACGCGGACCGGATCGTCGGACGAGAGCACGGTCACCGCGCTGGTCAGGCGGAGCCGTGGGTGCGGGCGGCGATGGCGGCCAGCACGACGACGGGCGCGGACACGACCATCTCGGCCCGGTGGTGTTCGCCCAGGCCGTACACGTCGAGCCCGACCTGTTCGGCGAGTTCGGCCTCCTCCACGATGTCGCGCAGGCGCTGCGCGGGCGTGACGGTCTCACCCGTACGGGGATCGGGGTAGACCTCGGCGAAGTCGTAGATCCCGATCTCGATCACACGGCCCTTTGGAAACTACTCGCTGGCGACGTTAGTTCACGTTGCTGCTCCCGAACTGGGAGCTCCAGCCGCGAGAGTTGTTGTATGGTGCATGCATGCACAGAGCCCCAGTGTGGCGCCCCCGTGGAAGGTAGAGCACCGGGACGACCGGCCGACGAGCTCAACGACGAGCTCATGCGGTTCTACCGGCTGCTCAAGAACGCCGCGCACAGCGAGGTCGGGACGGATCGGTCGCTGCTCCAGCTGCTCTGGCCGTTGATGCACGAGGGCCCGATGCGGCTGCGCGACCTGGCCGAGGCCAAGGGATCGGACGCTTCCACGGTCAGCCGGCAGGCGGCCCAACTCGTCCGGGCCGGGCTGATCCGGCGCGACCCCGACCCGTACGATCGGCGCGCCTGCCTGGTGACTCCCTGACCGTGGGCGGTCGGGACATATGCCAGCGGATGATCGATACGCGGCGCGAAGCGATCGCCGCGGCGCTGAAGGGCTGGAGCCCGCAGCGGATCCGGGCATTCACCGAGATGTTCCGCGAGTTCAACCAGGCGGTTGAGGCCAGCCAGTTAGGCCCCGAGCGGAGTCTCCGCAATTGACGCAATTGACGCAAGTACGTACAGACGCCGCCGGGTGGGGCGGAGAACACCGCCGCACTCGCCGCCGCGCAGTAAGGCGCCGGCGACTGTGTGGGGCGCGAACGAGGGAGAGAGTGTGAGTACAGCAGCGCAGATCGAACACCGGGAACAAGCGGGGCCCGGCTCAAGCCCCGTGCTCTCTAGCCATCGTCAGATCATCGACCATCCTTATCGGACTGATGATGGGCATGTTCCTGGCCGCCCTGGACCAGACCGATCGTCACCACCGCGATGCGGACGATCGCCGACGACCTTCGGCGGCTTCGACCTGCAGGCCTGGGCCACCACGGCGTTCCTGATCACGTCGACGATCTCGACCCCGCTGTACGGCAAGCTGTCCGACATCTACGGGCGCAAGCCGTTCTTCCTGTTCGCGATCGCCGTGTTCATCGTCGGCTCGGCGCTGTGCGGGCTGTCGCAGAACATGTACGAGCTGGCCGCCTTCCGGGCCCTGCAGGGCATCGGCGCCGGCGGCCTGTTGTCGCTCGCGCTGGCCATCATCGGCGACATCGTGCCGCCCCGCGAGCGGGCCAAGTACCAGGGCTACTTCCTGGCCGTGTTCGGTACGGCCAGCGTGCTCGGCCCGGTGCTGGGCGGCTTCTTCGCCGGGACCGACGCGATCCTCGGCATTTCCGGCTGGCGCTGGATCTTCTACCTGAACGTGCCGATCGCCGCCGGCCGCGATGGTCGATGATCACGAAGTTCCTGCACATCCCGCACCGCCGCACAGGACCACCGCATCGACTGGCCGGGCGCGATCGCGCTGATCATCGGCCTGGTGCCGCTGCTGATCGTCGCCGAGCAGGGCCGCGAGTGGGGCTGGGCCTCCGGCCGCTCGGTCATCTGCTATCATCATCGGCGCGATCGGCATCGGGCTGTTCATCCTCGCCGAGCGTCGCTACGGGGACGAGGCGTCTGTTGCCGCTGCGGCTGTTCAGGGCAGGACGTTCGCGGTCGGCTCGATCAGCAGCTTCATCCTCGGTATGGCGATGTTCGGCGGTCTGCTGCTGCTCCCGCTTTACCTGCAGATCGTCAAGGGCGCCGGGCCGACCAAGGGCGGTCTGGAGCTGATCCCGTTCGTCGTCGGGCATCATGGCCGGCTCGATCATCTCGGGCCAGGTGATCTCCCGGACCGGCGCTACCGGATCTTCCCGATCATCGGCAGCGACCCTCATGCTCGTCGCGCTTGCTGCTGTTCTCCCGCGATCGGCGCCGACACCCCGCTGTGGCAGACCATGCTGATCATGGCCGCTGATGGGCCTCGGCCTCGGCGGCAACATGCAGCCGATGATCCTGGCGGTGCAGAACGCCGCCTCGCCGCGGGAGATCGGTGTGGCCACCTCGTCGGTGACGTTCTTCCGGTCGATGGGCGGCACGCTCGGCGCCGCGTCTTCCTGTCGGTGCTCTTCACCACGCTGCCCGACAAGATCAGGATTGCGTTCACCTCGGCCGCGACGACGCCGGAGTTCCAGGGGCGGCCCGGGCCCATCCGGACCAGGTCAGCCCTGCAGCGCGGCCAGCGGCGGCGGCCGCGCTGAACGACACGCTCGTTCGTCAACCGGCTCGCCGACGCGCTGTCGCACCCGTTCAAGGTGGGCTTCTCCGACGTCGATGAGCAGTCGTGTTCCTCATCGCGGCGGTCATCATGGTGATCGGGCTGCTGGTGGTGCTGCTGCTGCCGGAGCTGCCGCTGCGCCAGCATTCGGCCGGCGAGGCCCGGGCCGACGAGGACGCCGACGAGCGCGGCCGCCGCCGCCCACATCTGACCGCCGGCCACGTCTCACCGCCGCCAGATCGAGCCCCCGTTGGATTTGAGCCGCCGCCGATCTGAGTGCCGCCCGCATGTACGCGCAGCGGCCCGATCGCCGCGGAGCCATCAGTGCTCCGGGGCACTGGCGACCACAGTGGATAAGACGGGGCCGCAGCCGACGCCTGCGGGCGTCAGCGCTCGCGGAACCCGCCGAAGAACCGGCGGAAGAAGCCGCCCTCGAACGGCAACGGCTCGGCCGGGTGGCGGGGCCGTTTTGCGCAGGCGCCCGACCGGCTGGTCGTAGTCGGCCCGGGCGATGGCGTCGATGACCTGCGCCTCGTCGAAGCTCTCGGATCCCTCGATCTCCGGGACGTAACCCCACCAGCATGCCGTCGCGCATCACCTGCGCCTCCAGACCCGGCGGTGCCATCGGTGTCCCAGATCGCCTCCCGGCCGTCGGCCAGAGAGATGCGTATGCCGAACTGCGACACCGCCGGCGCGTTCCATGTGCGCCGGCGTGCCGCGCTCACGGAGCTCGTCTACGACCCGACGGGCCCGGTTCTCGTCCACGCGACCAATTTAGCGCGGCGCGAGGCCGACCGGGCTCACGAGCCGAAACGCACGGTGGCACCGATGATACACAGCCGCCGGTGCCAGCCGACACAGGTACGAGGTATGACCACGGGATCGCTCCCGCGACCCAGTCCCGTCGCCGGGCCGGCTGCTCCGGCAGACCGCCACGTTCGTCGGCGTGGGCGTGGCCAGCACAGTCGCGTCCACCGGGCTGTACACCGGCCTACGGATCGCATGACCGCGCAGCCGGCCAACCTCGTCGCGATGCTGGCCACGACGGCCGGCAGCACGGCCGCGAACCGGCGCATCACCTTCGGGATGCGCGACCGTCGGCACGCTCTGCGCGACCACGTGCTCGGGTTCGCCTTCATGGGGCTCGGCCTGGCGCTGACCGCGGGCGCGCTCGCCGTGCTGCCGGCGGTGGTGGCCCGGCCCGGCCGGCTGGCCGAGGTGGCGGCCGTTGTGCTGGCCAGCGCCGTCGCCGCCGCCGTCCGCTTCGTCGTGCTGGCGGTGCTGCACCCGACCGGTCAGACGACCGTCTGCCACCAGCCGTCGACCTCGGGCGGATTGTCGACGTCGATCCGCTCACCCGGGCGGGGGAACGCGACGGCGACCTCGCGGGCCTTGGCTTCCCGCCAGAGCCGGTCGGCGGGTTCGGCCCAGTCGTGGAAGGCGAGGATGAAGGTGCACCAGTGCACCGGTACCAGCAGACCACCCCGGACGTCGACGTGGGCCCGCACGGCGTCCTCGGGAGTCATGTGGATGTCGGGCCAGCCCTCACCGTACGCTCCACATTGGACGAGGCTGGCGTCGAACGGGCCGTGCTCGGCGCCGATGCGGGAGAAGCCGTCGAAGTACCCGGTGTCGCCGGTGTAGAAGACCCTGCGGGTCGGCCCGGCGATCACCCATGACGCCCACAACGTGCCGTCGCGACGCAACGACCGGCCGGAGAAGTGCCGGGCGGCGGTGGCGGTGAACCGGAGCGCGCCGACCGTGGCATGCTCGTCCCAGTCCAGCTCGATGATGCGGTCGGCCGGCACACCCCATGCCTCCAGGTGCGCGCCGACACCGAGCGGCACCAGGAACGGCATCGGTTGCAGCCGGGTGAGCGCGACGACCGTATCCATGTCGAGATGGTCGTAGTGGTCGTGCGAGATGACGACGGCATCGAGCGGCGGCAGCTCGTCGAGCTCCACCGGCACGGGGTGCAGCCGCTTCGGGCCGGCCAGCCGCGAGGGCGAGCACCGTTCACCCCACACCGGATCCATCAGCACCCGGTGGCCGTCGATCTCGACCAACGCCGAGGCATGCCCGTACCACGTGACGTGCAGGCCCTGCGCCGACGGCCGCGCGATCGGGGTGACGACTGGGACGGCCCGGGTCGGTCGGCGGTGGTGTTCACCGGGACGGAAGAACTCGCGGGCGACGCTGCGGCCGTCGGGGATGGTGCTGTCGGGCACGGTGTTGCGGAACCTGCCGTCCCGGAACTGGGGGGACCGGCGGATCCGCTCGGCCCGTTCACCGGTGCAGCGGCCACCGAACTGGCGCGGGATGTCACGTACCGCCCACACCGCCGCCCCGACCGCGGCGGCACCCACGACGGCGCGACCCAGCCTCGACCTCTTCGCCATCCGTCCAACGTACCCGGCTGCGACTGTGCCGGCCCTGAGCACCGCTACCGTGATGGCGTGCTCAGTCACTGCGAATGTCCTCGATGCGGGGCCCGCCACGATGCCGACACACTGCTGGGCCTGTGCCCGTGCGGGTCGCCGCTGCTCGCCCGGTATGACCTGGACGCCGTGCGCCGCCGCGTCGGTCCGGCTGACATCGGGGCGCGGCCGGCCGACCTCTGGCGGTACGCGGAGTTGCTGCCGCTGCGTGATCCGACGGGTGTCGCATCGCTCGGCGAGGGATGGACACCGCTGGTGGCGCTGCACCGCTACGGGCACCGGCTCGGGTTGCCCGGACTGCTGGTGAAGGACGAGGGCCTGCTGCCGACCGGTTCGTTCAAGGCGCGCGGCGCGGCGGTCGGCGTCGCCCGGGCGGCTGAGCTCGGGGTACGCCACATCGCCATGCCGACCAACGGAAACGCCGGCGCGGCCTGGGCGGCGTACGCCGCGCGGGCCGGGCTGAGAGCCACCATCGCGATGCCGCGCGGCGCCCCGGTGGCTCCCCGGCGTGAGGTGCTCGCCGCCGGCGCCGATCTGCACCTGGTCGACGGCCTGATCGGTGACGCGGGTGCGCTCATCCGAGCCATCGTCGGCGGTGGCGGGGTGTTCGACGCCTCGACCCTGCGCGAGCCGTACCGGATCGAGGGCAAGAAGACGATGGGGCTGGAGATCGTCGAGCAGCTCGGCTGGCGGGCACCCGATGTGATCGTGTACCCCACCGGCGGCGGTGTCGGGCTGATCGGAATCCACAAGGGACTGTCCGAGCTGCGCGCGTTGGGCTGGCTGGCCGAGGGTCCCGGGCCACGTCTGGTGGCGGTCCAGGCGGCCGGCTGCGCCCCGATCGTGCGGGCGTTCGACGCCGGCGCGCGTCGCGCGGAGCCGTGGGTCGACGCCGCCACGGTCGCATCCGGTATCTCGGTCGCCTTCGGTATCATGGTGCCGGCGCCGCTCGGGGATGAACTGATCCTGGACGCTCTCCACAGCAGCGACGGTACGGCGGTGGCCGTGAGTGACGAGGAGATCCTGGCCGAGCTGCGAACGGTGGGCCGGGACGAGGGAATGCTGGTGTGCCCGGAGGGCGCGGCCGCGCTGGCCGGGGTTCGACGGCTGCTGGCCGGCGGCTGGCTCACCGGTACCGAGCAGGTCGTTGTGATCAACACTGGCTCGGGGCTCAAGTACCCGGAGGCGGTCGACGCCGCTCTGGCGCAAGACATCAGTACCATCGGCGGTTGACGCAGGCGTGATCTCCATTGCGGCTGAGACTGTCCACAAGCAACTGTCCGAACTGGTCGGTCGCCGCCGATATCTGATGGGCGGCGACTACCGACGGTGATGGCCGGGCCTGGCCCGTACCGGCCCCGGTCATACCGTGCGGTAACGGGCACCCGGATCGGTGCGCCGAGTGACGGACAGTCGACCCAACAGTCATACTCTTCGGTTCCCTTATCGACACGATGGCAAATCTCCCAACCCGACCGGCCGGCGGCGACGAAGATACGGACAGGAGGACACACGATGCGCGGATCACAGGTCGTCGGGCTCGGGCACTACCTGCCGGTAACGACGGTGGCCAGCCACGAGATAGCCGACGGACTGGGTGTGAGTGTGGAGTGGATCCACAGCCGCACCGGCATCCGGAGCCGGCATGTGGCCGGTCCGGACGAATCGGTGGTGGATATGGCCGCCGCGGCCGCCCGGCGCGCGCTGGCCGACGCCAGGGTCGACGTGTCCGCTGTAGAGGTCGTCGCGGTCGCCACCTCGACCGGTGACCGGATGCCCAGTACGGCCTCGCAGGTGGCCGGTCGGCTCGGGCTGCACTGCGCCGCGTTCGACGTGAACGCGGCCTGCGCGGGGTTCTGCCACGCCCTCGCCGTGGCCGACGGCCTGGTCCGGACCGGCTCGGCCATGACCGCACTGGTCATCGGAGCCGACGTGGCGACCGCGTTCGTCGACTGGCAGGACCGTAACACCGCGTGCCTGTTCGGCGACGGCGCGGGGGCGGTCGTCGTGACGGCCGGTGAGGCGGAGGGCATCGCGCCGGTGCACTGGGGGTCCGTCGGTGAGCACGGCGGACTGGTCCGGCTCGGTGCACGCCAGGCGATCCGGCAGGAGGGCCAGGCCGTATTCCGCTGGGCCATCGGGCTCGGCGAGATGATGCGCCAGGCCTGCGCGGCGGCCGACATCAAACCCGAGCAGGTGCGCGGCTTCGTACCGCACCAGGCCAACCTGCGCATCATCGACGCTCTCGTCGAGTCGCTGGACGCGCCCGATCTCGTGGTCGCCCGCGACGTTGTGGACGTGGGCAACACGATGGCCGCCAGCATCCCGGTGGCGTTGAGTCGGATGGCCGCGCGGGGTGAACTGCCGGCCGCCGAGCCGGTGCTACTGTTCGGTTTCGGCTCGGGGCTGGCCTACGCGGGTCAGGTTCTCCACATCGGACGGTGACGGCCGGTTCCCCGGTCCAGACAGGTTTGCGTGATCGAACTGTCACCACGATAGGGTGGGTCCGTGGCCGATGAGCGCTTGGACATCGACAGGATTTCGAAACGGTACGGCGATGTCGTGGCGTTGAGCGACACCTCGTTCGACGTGCGGGCCGGGGAACTGTTCGGGTTCGTCGGCAGCAACGGCGCCGGCAAGACCACCGCGATGCGGGTCATTGTCGGAGTGCTGGCGGCCGACTCGGGCGAGGTGCGCTGGGCCGGCCGGCCGCTGACACTCGACGTGCGGCGGCGGATCGGTTACATGCCCGAAGAGCGCGGCCTGTACCCACGGATGAAGGCGGGCGAGCAGGTGACCTACC
Organism: uncultured Actinomycetota bacterium; assembly: GCA_963803345.1. GTDB lineage: Bacteria > Actinomycetota > Actinomycetes > Mycobacteriales > Micromonosporaceae > CAWDLX01. The sequence goes on along the minus strand of CAWDLX010000009.1, from coordinate 225,244 downwards.
TGGCCCGGCTGCACGGACTCAGCCCCGACCGGGCCGCGGCGGCCACCACCACCTGGCTCGAGCGCCTGGGAGTGGCCGGGCGGCGAGACGACGAGGTCCAGAAGCTCAGCCTGGGCAACCAGCAACGGGTCCAGCTGGCCGCCTCACTGGTCCACGACCCGAAGATCCTGGTGCTGGACGAGCCGTTCTCCGGACTCGACCCGGTCGCGGTCGACGTGATGAGCCAGGTGCTGCGCGAGAAGGCGGCCCAGGGTACCCCGGTCGTCTTCTCCAGCCATCAACTCGACCTGGTCGAGCGGCTGTGCGACCGCGTCGGCATCATCCGAAGTGGACAGATGGTGGCGGTGGGCCCGGTCGACGAGCTGCGGGCCGGCGGTACGGCGCAGCTGGTCGTCGACGCTCCGCGGGCCCAGACCGGTTGGGCCGAAGGCCTGCCCGGAGCACGGGTCGTCGGGGCCGAGGACGGCCGGACCGTTCTCGAACTCGACGAGGGAGCCGATGATCAGGCCGTGCTGCGCGCCGCCCTGGCCACCGGGCCGGTACGGGAGTTCGCCCGCCGGCGTCCGTCGCTGACCGAACTGTTCCGCCACGTCGTGAGCCAGGAGGACGCACAGCGGTGAACTCGAACTGGGATGCCGCGCGGCTGGTGGCCGGCCGGGAACTGACGACGCGACTGCGGTCCCGGGCGTTCAAGATAACGACCGCGGTTCTGCTGATCGTCGTGGTCGGGTTCAGCCTGGCGTTCAAGCTGATCGGATCGGACGGCGGCAGCAAGGTCGGCTTCACCCCGGCCACCGCCGCGCTGGTCGAACCGCTGCGTTCGTTGGCCGGTGCCACCGACCAGAGTGTGACCCCCAGTATGGTGGATCGGCCCGCTGGGGAGCAGATGCTGCGAGACGGCGACCTCGACGCCCTGGTCGTCGGCTCGCCCAGCGCGTTCCAGGTGGTGGTGAAGAAAGACCTGTCGGCCAACCTGCGGGCGGTGCTCACCGTACTCGCCCGGCAGGTCGCGCTCAACGAGCAGATCACCCGGGCCGGCGCCGATCCCGCCGCCGTCAATGCCGCGGTCAACGCGGCCACGGTCCCTGTGCGCACCCTCGAACCGGCGCGGGAGTTCCAGACTCAACGGTTCGTGCTCAGCATCATCGTCGGCGTCCTGGTCTATCTGGCCCTGCTGATCTACGGACCGGCGGTCGCCCAGGGCGTGGTCGAGGAGAAGTCCAGCCGCATCGTCGAGATCCTGCTGACCACGATCCGACCGTGGCAGCTGATGCTGGGCAAGGTCCTGGGTATCGGGCTGATCGGACTCGGGCAGCTCATCCTCGTCGCGGCGGTGGGGGTCGGCTCGGGCCTGGCCACCGGCGCCATCAACTTCCCGACGTCGATCGCCGCCACCATCGCGGTATGGGCGGTGGCCTGGTTCCTGCTCGGATACCTGGTCTACGGCCTGATGTTCGCGGCACTGGGTGCGCTGGTGTCCCGGCAGGAGGATGTAGGCGGGGTCACCGCCCCCGCCCTCATGTTGATCATCTTGCCGTATGTCCTCGGGATCTCGATCCTGCCGTCCAACCCGGACAACTCGTTTCTCACCGTCCTCTCGCTCGTGCCGCTGTTCTCCCCGACCCTGATGCCGATGCGGATCGCGCTGGGCGCCGCCCCGGCGTGGCAGATCGCGCTCTCGGTCGGATTGACCGCGCTACTCATCGTCTGGCTGGTCTGGCTGGCGGGTCGGGTCTACAGCAACGCCGTACTGCGTACCGGTAGCAGGGTGAAGTTCACAGACGCGCTGCGAGGCGCCGCCTGACCGGTGACGGCAGGGGTCAGCGGCCGGGCGGACGGCAGGGGTCAGCGGCCGGGCGGACGGCACGGGTCAGCGGCCGGGCGGACGGCAGGGGTCAGCGGCCGGGCGCGAGCACCGGGCGGAGGGCCTCGAGGACGGCAGGATCCTCTATTGTGGACGGCACCGGCTCGTCACGCCCGTCCGCGATGGAGCGCATCGACTTGCGCAGGATCTTGCCCGACCGGGTCTTCGGCAGGCCGGGGACGATATCGACGTCCTTGAACGCGGCGACCGGACCGATCGCCGACCGCACGGCGGCGACCAGCTCGTCGCGGAGCACGGCCGGGTCGACCTCTGCCCCGGCCTTGAGCACGACCAGCCCGCGCGGCACCTGACCCTTGAGCGGGTCGTACACCCCGATCACGGCGCACTCCGCCACCGCCGGGTGGCCGGCCAGGACCGCCTCCATCGAGCCGGTCGAGAGCCGGTGCCCGGCCACGTTGATGACATCGTCGGTACGCCCCATGACGAACAGGTACCCGTCCTCGTCCCGGTAGCCGCCATCGCCGGTGAGGTAGTAGCCGTCATAGCGGGACAGGTACGACTCGACGTACCGGTCGTCGTCGCCCCACAGCGTCGGCAGCGTGCCCGGTGGCATGGGCAGCTTGAGGCAGATGGCCCCCTCCTGGCCGGCCCCGAGCTCGTCGCCGTGCGGGCCGAGTACCCGGACGTCGAAGCCCGGCACCGGCACCGTCGGCGACCCCGCCTTGATCGGCATCGGTTCCAGTCCGCGCAGATTGGCCGCGATGGGCCAGCCTGTCTCGGTCTGCCACCAGTGGTCGATCACCGGGACGCCGAGCACGCCGGTCGCCCAGTGGTATGTCTGCGGGTCGAGACGCTCGCCGGCCAGGAACAGGGTCCGCAGCGCCGACAGGTCGTAGCCCTTGATGAGCTCGCCGGACGGATCGACCCGTTTGATGGCCCGCAGCGCGGTGGGCGCGGTGAACAGAGCCTTCGCCCGGTGCTCGGACAGCACCCGCCAGAACGCCCCGGCGTCGGGGGTACCGACCGGCTTGCCCTCGTAGAGCACCGTGGTCGCGCCGACCAGCAGGGGTGCGTACACGATGTAGGAGTGGCCGACCACCCAGCCGACGTCGGAGGCGGTCCACCACACGTCGCCAGCCCCGATGTCGTACACGTTGGCCATCGACCAGGCCAGGGCCACGGCATGCCCGCCGTTGTCCCGGACGACGCCCTTGGGGCGACCGGTGGTCCCCGAGGTGTAGAGGATATAGAGCGGATCGGTCGCCGCCACCGGCACACAGCCGACCGGCTGGGCCGGGACCAGCGCCCGCGCCCAGTCCACGTCGCCCGGCCGCATCGGAGCCAGCTCCTGCTCGCGCTGCAGCACGACGGTAGCCGCCGGCTTGTGTCCGGCCATCTCGATGGCGGCGTCGACGATCGGCTTGTACGACACGATCCGGCCCGGCTCGATGCCGCAGGAAGCGCAGAGGATCAGGTGAGGCTTCGCGTCATCGATCCGGGCAGCCAGCTCGCGCGGGGCGAACCCGCCGAACACGACCGAGTGGACCGTCCCGATCCGCGCGCAGGCCAGCATGGCGATGACCGCCTCCGCGACCATCGGCAGGTAGATGACGACGCGGTCGCCGACCGACACGCCGAGTCCGGTCAGGACACCGGCGAACCGGGCGACCTCGTCGCGCAGCTCGACGTAGCTGAACCGGCGGCGCTCACCCGTATAGGCGGAGTCGGCGATCAGCGCCGTCCGGTCTCCGGCGCCGGAGGCGATATGGCGGTCGAGTGCGTTGTAGCAGGTGTTGAGGCTCGCGTCCGGGAACCACCGGTACAACGGGGGGCGGCTGGCATCCAGAGCCCGGCTCGGCGCGGAGGTCCAGTCGATGCGGGCGGCGGCGTCGAGCCAGAAGCCGTCCGGGTCGGACAGACTGCGCTGGTACATCTCGCGGTAGCTGGCCATGCCCCAGCCTCGCACGAATCGGACACCCCTGCCCGCCGCCGCCCCGCCCTCTTCCGGTGCCGCTGGGGGCTGGCGGACGATTGCCCGGACAGTTTGCTAACGCATTTCGTCGAGCACGGCGTCCTTATTAACAGGGCAGCCGGCGGGGTTTGCGAACATCCACGTCGTCTGCGGGCACATCCGTGATCCCGATGGCGCTGCCGCACGTCCCCGATCCCGTCGGCTCGACGATGCCGCTGGCCAGCCTGGCTCGTCGCTGCCTAACAGTCACCTGTTAGCAGGGACGCCGGGCAATACAGATTCGGTGAGTAAACTGTCCGGGCAAACCCAAAACCCCGGCGGATCTGGAGATGTCGATGGCAACCGTCAGACGTGCGGCCGGCCCGGCGGGCGCGGTGGTGGTGGCGCTGGCGCTGCTGAGCGCGTGCGGCATCCTGCCGTCGTCGGGCAGCTCGACGACCTCGAATACGGACAACAGCCGGCATGCGATCGCCGCCACGGTGATCAACTACCGGGAGACGCACCCGGAGTGGTTGTCCCAACAGCACAAGACCGGCCACATCAACTACCCGATGTCCCCGCCGGCCGGCGGTCCGCACAACCCGTACTGGCAGGACTGCGTGGGTGAGGTCTACACCGCCCAGATCGCCAACGAGCACGCGGTGCACAGCCTCGAACACGGCGCCGTCTGGGTCACGTACCGGCCGGACCTGCCGCCCGACCAGATAGCGGTGCTCGCCGACCAGGTCAAGGGCCGGCCCTTCATGTTCATGAGCCCGTACCCGGGGCTGGACCGGCCGATCTCCCTGCAAGCGTGGGGGTACCAGGTCAAGGTGGACAGTGCGGACGACCCGGCCATCGTTGCCTTCATCGCCCGGTACCGGGTGAAGGCGTCCATGGAGCCGACCGCGCCGTGCTCGGGCGGCGTGACCGACACCGGTACCGAGGTCCTCCTCAACGGCTGACATGTCCACTGTGGAGCGCGGCGCGTTCGCGCTCGGCGTAGCGGTGCCGACGCGTCCGGCCGGCCGGGCCCATAGGCTTGATCCGTGACCTTCCTGCTCACGGTGGCCGGGCTCACCGCGGTCGTGGTCGCCGTCTCGGCGGTCTCCCGCAAGCTGCGCGTGCTCTCCCCGATCGCCCTGGTGCTGGTCGGGCTCGTGCTGTCGTACGTGTTCCACGACCGCAGCTTCGCCCTGGAGCCCGAGTTCGTGCTGATCGGTGTGCTGCCGCCGCTGCTCTATGTGGCGGCGTTGGAGACATCGGTGCCGGCGTTGCGCTACAACCTTCGCCCGATCCTGCTCCTGGCCATCGGACTGGTCCTGTTCACCGCGTTCGCCGTGGGCTTCGTGACCAAGGCACTTCTGCCGACGGTACCCCTGGCCGCCTGTCTGGCCCTCGGAGCCGTGGTGGCCCCGCCTGACGCGGTCGCCGCGACCGCGGTGGCCCGCCGCATCGGGCTGCCCCGCCGGCTCGTCACGATTCTCGAAGGAGAGAGCCTGCTCAACGACGCGTCGGCTCTGGTGCTGTTCCGGGTGTTCGTGGCGGCGGCGGTGGGGGCCGCAGTCGGCCCGTTGCAGATCGGTACCGAGGTGGTGGTGGCCGCCGGCGGTGGGGCACTGGTCGGTGCGGTGTTCGCCGTGGCCATCGGGTACGTGCACAAGCGGGTCACCGATCCACTCATCGACAACGCCATCTCGCTGCTGACGCCCTTCGTGGTGACCGCGGCGGCCGAGGCCGTGCACGCCTCGGCCGTCGTGGCGGTCGTGGTGACCGGCCTTTACCTTGGCCACCGACTGCCGACCCTGATGTCGGCCGCATCCCGGTTACAGATGAGCGCCTTCTGGAAGCTGGTGAAGTTCCTCCTCGAGGGGCTGGTGTTCCTGTTGGTGGGGCTCCAGCTCCGGGGGGTGCTGACCGACCTGGACACACCCGTGGCGACCACGGTCTGGCTGACCGTGGCTGTGGTGGCGACCGTGATCATTGCCCGGTTCGCGTGGATGTACCCGGTCGCGTACGGCACCCGGCTCATCCCGCGGGTCCGCCGACGCGACCCGTCGCCGCCGTGGACGATGCCGACCCTGCTGTCCTGGGCCGGGATGCGTGGCGTTGTCACTCTGGCGACCGCGCTCGCGCTGCCGGCGGCGCTCGCCGGGGGCCGTACCTACCCGCGCACGCTGTTCGTCTGGCTCGCCTTCGCGGTGATCATGGCGACGCTGTTGCTGCAGGGAACCACGTTGCCTCTGGTGGCCCGGCGGTTGCGGATCCGGCCGGACGACCCGACGCAGGACACGCTGGCCGAGGCGGCGACTCAGCAGGCCGCGAGCCGGGCCGCCCGGGAGCGCCTGGAGGCGAACGCCACCGGGGCGCCGGCCGAGGTCGTGGAGCGGCTGCGGCGGCTCACCGAACAGCGCTCGAATACGGCCTGGGAACGGCTGGGGCATTCGCGGGAGACGCCGTCGCAGGCGTATGTTCGGCTGCGGCGGGGCATGCTCGAGGCCGAGAGGGCCGTGTTCCGCGAGGCCCGCGACGCCGGCCGTATCCCCGAAGAGGTGCTGGTGCGGGCGCAGCGCGACCTCGATCTCGAGGAGTCGATGCTGGAACGGAGGCACGAATGACCTGTGCGCACCTGGAGGCGGCGACGGCCGACGCCGATCCGCAGTTCACCGACGGGTGCTCCGAGTGTCTCAAGATCGACTTCCGTGACTGGGTTCATCTGCGGATGTGCCTGACGTGCGGGTACGTGGGCTGCTGTGACTCCTCGCCCTACCAGCACGCCACCGCCCATTTCCAGGATCTGGGACACCCGGTGATCCGGTCGTTCGAGCCAGGGGAGTCGTGGCGCTGGTGCTATGTGGACGAGCTGATCGGCTGAAACCCGCGCAGACGCAGGCTGTTGGTGGCTACGCACACCGATGCGTCCGTGACCCCGTCGCCGACCATGGCCACTACGTGAGCGTCGGCCCGAAGCCGCTCGGCACCTCTCCAGCGGATACCCCCCAGGGGTAACGGGCCGCTACCATGGCGATGTGACGGAGGCGACCTCGGCCGACCGGGACCGGCGCGCGGTCGCCCGGTTGCTCCGGTTCTACCGGCCGCGGGCGGCCCGGTGGCGTCCCGCGACCGGGCAGGCGTGGCAGCTGGCCCTGGCCATCGAGGCCGTCGCTACCTCGTTCCAGCGCAGCCGGGCCCGGGTCACGCGAACGCCCTGCGGCGCTGGCTGGGCCGGCACGGGTACCGGCGCTCCCGCTTCTTCGACGACGACGGGTGGTACGTCAACGCGTGGCTGCGAGCCTACGACGTGACCGGCGAGGCGGCGTTCCTGGACGCGGCCCGGGCGGGCTTCGCCGACCTGCTACCGGCCTGGGACGGGATCTGTGGCGGCGGGGTCTGGTGGAGCCACGAGCGCACCTACAAGAACGCGATCACCAACGAGCTGTTCCTGCTGGCCGCGGCCCGCCTGGCCAACCGCGTGCCCGGGCAGGGCTACGCAGGACTGGGCCGGTCGGGCCTGGTCGTGGTTCGACCACAGTGGACTGATCAATGTGGACGGACTGGTCAATGACGGCCTGCGCGGTGCGTCAACAACGGGGGCCCCACCTGGACCTACAACCAGGGCATCCTGCTCGGCGGGCTGGTCGAGATGGGGCGGCTCACTGGCGACCCGGCCACGCTCGCCCGGGCCCACGCCGTCGCCGGCGCGCGCCGCTGACCCACCTGACCGTCGACGGCATCCTGCGCGAGCCGTGCGAACCACCGGTCCTGCGACCGCGACCAGCAGATCTTCAAGGGCATCTTCGCTCAGGGGCTGGCCCGGCTGCACCGGGCTGACCCGGCACCGGCGTACCCGCGTTTCCTTCGGACCAACGCCGACGCGGTCTGGGACCGGGCCCGTGACCGCGACGACGGCATCGGGCTGTGCTGGGCCGGCCCGCCCGGCCGGGTCACGCCGGCGACGCATGCCTCCGGCGCGCTGTTGCTGGGCGAGGTGGCGCTGCTCGACCAGCCGTCTCAGTAGCCGCCGGGTGCGCTGCCGCCGCAGTCGGTCGCGCCGGACGGGCAGTCCGACGGCGTCCCGTTGGGGCAGCCGGCGAGCGTGAGCGCGGCCAGGATCGCCAGCAGTGCCAGGGCGAGACGGGTTCGCATGCATCGACGGTAATCCGTCGCACGGCTGCGCGCGACCGTCGCACAGAGCGGGACCGCGGTGTTCACCCGCCGGGCGCTACGCTGCCTGCGGCCTGCCGATGGCCACGAACAGCGACGAGGTCCGACGGACTGCTGACAGCGCTGGTCAGCGGACCGGTCACCCGACGCTCGCCAGGTCAGCAGTCGGCTGAGCCATCCGGGGTGAGCCGGTGGAGGATAGCGCCGCAGATCTCGTCGAGCTTGGCGACCTGCTCGGCGGAGAGCCCGTCGAAGACGAGCGATCGGACCTCCTCGACGTGGCCCGGCGCCGCCTGCTCGAGTGTTGGCGTACCCGGCGTCGGTGAGGGTACACAGATAGCCGCGTCCGTCCTGAGTGGACTTTTCCCGGCGGACCCACCCTGTCTCCTCGAGCCGGGCGACCAGATGTGACAGGCGGGACTGGGAGCCGTTGCTGCGCGCGGCGAGCTCGCTCATCCGTACCGCGCGGTCGGGGCCTCGGAGAGCATCACCAGTACCCAGTAACCGAAGTGGGTCAGCGTCGGCGTCGCGCTGCAACTGGGCTCTCCAGCGCAGGCGGCAACAGCATGGTCACCGCCGCGAGGCGCCGCCATGCCCGCTGCTCCTGCGGCGTGAGCCAGGGGTCGACCCAGCCATCGGGGCCACTCTACTTGAGCGCTCAAGAAGAAAGGGGGCCCCGGCTCGGGACCCCCATGGGAAGGGCGTGCGGCTCAGGCCTGTTCGGCGACCGTCTGGCCGGCGGTCGTGTCGGCCTGCACGGACGTGTGCGCGGCCGGGATCGTGCCCAGCCGGCCAGCCTGGTAGTCCTCGAACGCCTGGACCAGCTCGGCCTTGGTGTTCATGACGAACGGGCCGTACGCGACGACCGGCTCGCGGATCGGCTGGCCGCCGAGGAAGAGCACGTCCAGGTTCGGGCTGCGCGTGTCCTGGTGCTGGTCGGCGGTGATCGTGATGGTGTCGCCCTCGCCGAAGACGGCCAGCTGGCCCAGCTCGATCGGCCGGCCCTTGGTACCCGACGGTGCCCTTGCCGGCCAGCACGTAGGCCAGTGCGTTGAAGTCGGAGCGCCACGGCAGGGTCAGTGAGGCGCCAGGACTGAGCGTGGCGTGGACCAGGTTGATCGGCGTGTGGGTCACGCCGGGGCCCGGGTGACCGGCCAGTTCGCCGGCGATGACCCGGAGCAGCGCGCCGCCGTCGGCCGAGGAGAGCAGCGAGACCTTGCTGCTGCGGATGTCCTGGTAGCGCGGCTGCGCGAACTTGAGCGACTTGGGCAGGTTGACCCACAGCTGGAAGCCGTGGAACAGCCCGCCGCTGATGACCAGGTGCTCCGGCGGTACCTCGATGTGCAGGATGCCGGCGCCGGCGGTCATCCACTGGGTGTCACCGTTGGTGATGAGCCCACCGCCGCCGTTGGAGTCGGAGTGGGCGAACTCGCCGTCGATGATGTACGTGACGGTCTCGAAGCCGCGGTGCGGGTGCCACGCGGTGCCCTTGGGCTCACCCGGCGCGTACTCGACCTCGCCCATCTGGTCCATGTGGATGAACGGGTCGAGGGCGCGCAGGTCGACTCCGGCGAACGCGCGCCGTACCGGGAAGCCCTCGCCTTCGAAGCCCTTCGGGGCGGTGGTCACCGAGAGACCGGGCGAGGCGCGCAGCACGGCCGCGTCCACCTCGGGGATGCGCGGCAGGGTCAGGATGTTGTCGACCGTGACGGCGGGCATGACTTCCTCCTAGGGAACGTCGGAACGTCCCGTCCAACGATAGTTGCGCAGACAATATTCCTCGAAGTCATAGCGAATCCGGCCGCGTGGGAGCAGGGTGGTGGCCGGCATCGGCGGTGCGGGCAGCGCGCTCGCCGTCGTAGCGCGACCGTGCCGAAGCGGCGCCCGGCCATCCAGTCTTCCCGGTCGGCCACGATCTCATCGTGGCTGCGCCCGATGAAGTTCCACCACATGACGATCTGTTCGGTGAACGGCTCGCCCCCGAGAAGCAGTGCCGTGGCGCCACGTCCGGCGCCGACGCTTATCTGGTCGCGGCCGCGGCCCAGGTAGAGCAGCGGGCCGGGCTCCACCGGCACGCCCTCGATCTCGACCGCACCGGTCAGCGCGAGCACGGCGTACTCGAAGTCGGGGCGCAGCGCCAGCGTGGAGTCCTCGTGCCCGGAGACCGTCAACTCGGCCCCGACCAGCTCCGTATAGATGCGCGCCGGCGAGGACAAGCCGTCCAGCTCGCCGGCCAGCACGCGTACCCGCAGGCCACCCTCGGTCCGTTCGGGCAGGTCGGCCAGGTGCTCGAAGTGGGGCTCGATCTGTCGGGACGAGTCGGGCAGTGCCACCCAGAGCTGGACACCGTGCATCGTCGGCGGCGCGTCGGCCGGCGAGACCTCGGCGTGGGCGATGGCCCGCCCGGCCGTCATCAGGTTGAGCTGGCCCGGGCGGATGAGCTGACTGTTGCCGAGGCTGTCGGTGTGGCGTACGGCGCCCTCGAGCAGCCAGGTGACCGTCTGCAGTCCGGTGTGCGGATGGGGCGCCACGTTCATCCCGGCGACCGGTACGCGAGGGCCGCCGAAGGCGTCGAGGAAGCACCACGCGCCGACCATGCGACGGGTCCGGTTGGGCAGCGTGCGTCGGACCGTGAGGCCGTCGGTGCCCTTGGCCCGGTTACCCCCGAGGACCACGTCGCGTCCGGCCATCGGGTCCCAGGCTGGACCGTCGGCCCGGGCCCCACCGAGCACCGCGACGGCGGGCCGCGGCTCCAGGTTGCTCACGCTTGCGACTCTACGCCGGCGGGCGGGCCGCAAGATCATCAGTAGGGTTAACCCCACCCCGACTCCGGGTTCAGGGTCAGCTCCGGGTGACCGCCCGATGCGCGAGACCGCGCATTCTTCTACGTTGAGTCACATGCGCATCCCCCGTACCCTCGTCCTCTCCGTCCTGCTCGGCGGGTTCAGCGTTGCCGCCCTCACGGGCTGCGATGTCGTCGCCCGCAACACCCTGGTCGACGGGATCACCGCGCCCGGCCCGGTCACCGAGGTACGCCTCGACAGCGGTGGCAGCGGCGACGTGACCGTGGTGGTGAACCGGAGCTCGACCGAGATCGATGTCAAGAGGACGGTCCACTATGGCGGGTCAGCGCCGGCTCAGACCGCGCGCGTCGAAGGCTCGGTACTGGTGCTCGGGATGGACTGCGGCCTCGACTGCTCGGCCAGCTACCAGGTGACCCTGCCCGCTCCGGCCCGGGTGACCGGATCGAACAGTTCCGGGGATGTGAATCTATCGGACGTACTCTCCGTCGACATCTCGCTCAGCTCCGGCGACGTGACGGTCAGCCGGTCCGAGGGTCCGGTCACCGTGACGTCCACCTCCGGCGACATCGTGGTGAACTCGGTGTCCGGACCTACCATGATCAAGGCGACCTCCGGTGACATCAAGGCCCAGCAGATCTCCGGGCCGACGAACCGGTTCGAGTCGACATCAGGAAACATCGATGTGGAACTGTCCACGTTCGTCGACGCCACCGTCCGGGCGACCAGTGGTGACATCACCGTCCACGTGCCCGCTGGCTCGGCCTACAAGGTGCAGACCAGGGCCGACAGCGGCGATGTGCACGTCGACATCCCGACCGACCCGAACGGCGCGCACACGCTGGACCTCTCGGCGAGTAGCGGGGACATCACCGTCTCGCCGCGATGAACACAGCCGCGATCAGGCAGGCAGACTCGCCTGGATCGCCGTCACGAGTACCTCGTCCTCCGGTGTGACCAGCGGCCGGAACCTGAGCACGTCGCGACCGTCCGGGCTGACCAGGAACTTCTCGAAGTTCCACTGCACGTCGCCGGCCTTGCCGTCGGCGTCGGCGGTCGCGGCCAGCTCGGAGTAGAGGGGGTGACGCCGCTCGCCGTTGACGTCCACCTTCTCGGTCAGCGGGAAGGAGACGCTGTACATGGTGTCGCAGAACTCGGCGATCTCGTCGGCGGTACCTGGCTCCTGGCCGCCGAACTGGTTGCACGGTACCCCGACGATCATGAATCCCCGGTCGGCGTAGGTGTCGTAGAGCTTCTGCAGGCCGGCGTACTGCGGCGTCAACCCACACTTCGAGGCCACATTCACGATCAGCAGCGCCCTGCCCCGGTACTGCGCGAGGTCGGCCGGGCCGCCGGCCAGCGCGCCGATGGGCACGTCGAAGACAGTCATGGACCCCAACGTACGCGGCTGGCCAGGGCGCTGCGACTGTGAGCTGTCGCACGGGGGCCTACGCTGTCGACCATGCTGCACACCCGCTGTTACCGCGACGGGAAGCTCACCAAGCAGGGCTTCGCCGTCGCTGACGTGCTCGGACCATCTGACCGATCCGGCCAACACGCTCTGGTTCGACCTGTGCGCGCCCGGACGCGAAGGACCTGGACCAGGTACGGGAGGAGCTGGGCCTGCACGCGCTCGCGGTCGAGGACGTTCTGGACACCGATGAGCGGCCCAAGCTCGACCGGTACCCCGAGCACATCTTCATCGTGGCCTATGCGATGAGTCTCGAGGGCACGTCGCTGCGGGCGCACGAGGTGGGCATCTTCGTCACGAAGAACGCGGTGGTCACGGTACGGTCCGATCCGGGCTTCGATATCGACGAGGTGATGCGGCGCTGGGACGGGCAGCCCGACCTCGCCGTCAACGGGGTGGCGTTCCTCCTGCACGGCATCCTCGACTACATCGTGGATACCCAGTTCGACACCATCCAGCGCCTGGACGATCTGACCGACCTGCTCGAGGACCGGCTGTTCGACGAGGTCACCAGCGACGCCAGCATGCAGCGGCGCTCCTACGAGTTGCGCAAGGCGATCGTCACGATGCGCCGCCTCGTGCTGCCCATGCGCGAGGTGGTCAACAGCCTGCTCCGGCGCGACCTCGAGATCGTCACGCCCACGATGGCCCCGTACTTCCAGGACGTCTACGACCACGTACTGCGGGTGAGTGAGTCGACGGACTCGTTGCGCGACCTGATCGCGAACATCCTGGAGACACGGCTGACCGTCCGGGGCAACCGGCTCAACGTGATCATGAAACAGGTGACGAGTTGGGCGGCGATCATCGCGGTGCCGACCGCGGTCACCGGGTTCTACGGCCAGAACGTTCCGTACCCCGGGTTCCAGCAGCAGTCGGGGTTCTGGGTGTCGGTGGTGATCATGCTGGTGATCTCGGTCGGCCTGTTCATCACATTCAAGCGTAAGGACTGGTTGTAGTCTCTTCCCGGCTGATCATGTCAGCGTCCACTGTGGATAGCGGCCGGATCGGCGGACGGGGGAGGTTCAGTGCTCGGGGTGTCGGGGGCGGTGTGGCGGCGGCTGTGGGACATGCCCGGCTGGATGCGGGTGTTCCTGCTGGCGCGGGTGGTCAACTCGGCCGGCGGACTCGCGTTCATGTTCCTGGCGCTCTACCTGGTCCAGGCCCGCGGGCTCAGTCCCACCGCCGCGGGTGGCGTCTCGGCCGCGTACGGGATCGGGATGGTGGCCGGCACGTTCGCCGGCGGCTGGTTCGGTGACCGGTACGGCGTGCGGCGAAGCCTGCTGGTGAGCCAGCTCGGTTGGGTTGTCCTGTGCGGGCTGATTCCGGTCGCGCCCACGGCGGCCCTGCCCGCTCTGGTCGCCACGGCCGGGCTCAGCTCGGGTGCCGGCCGTCCGCTCGGCTTCGCCATCGTCGCGGCGGCCCTGCCGCCGCAGCGGCGCCGAGAGGGGATGGCTCTGTCCCGCACGGCGACGAACCTGGGCTACACGATCGGTCCGCCGCTGGGGGCTCTGCTGGCCGCGCACGCGTTCTGGCTCATCTTCGTCCTCGACGCGGTCTCCTCGCTGGTGCTCACCGTGGTGGTGCGGCGGTTCGTCCCGGCGGACCGGCCGCCACCCCGGCTGGCCAGGTCGGCCGCCGGTCCGGGGGTGTGGGCCACCCTGCGACGTGATCCGCGGGTGGTGGCGATCCCGCTCACGGTGCTCGTCGTGGACACCATGTACCGGCAGATCCTCACCCCGCTTCCGTTGCTGCTGCGCGACGAGGGATACCCGCCGCTGGCCTACGGGCTGCTGATGGCGGCCAACGGTGGCCTGATCGTGCTGGCCGAAGCGCCGCTCGCCGTCGCGCTGCGCCACCAGGCAGCGCTGGGGGTCATCGCCGGAGGCTACGCGCTGGTGGGCGTCGGTCTGCTGGTCATCGGCATCGCACCGGGGCTGGTCGCGGCGGCCGTGGCCATGATCATCATCACCGCGGGAGAGATGCTGTACAAGCCGACGGCCACCGCCCATGTGGCCGACGCGGCGCCCGAGGGGGCGGCCGCGCGCTACCAGAGTCTCTACGCCGGGGCGTCCATCGCCGGGCTGTTCCTCTCCCCGGCGCTGGGCGGCTTCGCCTACGACCACGTCCCGGGGCTGCTGTGGCCGGTGGCCGGCGGAGTCGCTCTGCTCGCGGCGTTCGTGCTGTGGCGGGCCGGCTTGCGTACCGCCCGTATCGGGAGTCTCATGATCCGGTGATGATTCGTGACCGCGGCGTCGCGCCGGACGTTGACCCGTCAGCGTATGTGGCCCCCAACGCCACGCTGGTCGGCGACGTGCGGATCGGGCCACGGGCACACATCCGCTACGGCGCCGTGCTCGACGCCGACGCGGGACGCGACGCCGACGCGGGACGCGACGCCAACGCGGTACGCGACGCCGCCGCGACCGCTTTCGGCGTCGAACACGCCTGGGAGGACCGGATCAGCCGGTACGTGCGGATGGCCGAGGTCCGGGTGGAGGAGTACCGAGCACATGTGGCCGACGAGATACTGGAGTGAGCATGGCACTGCCCGATCTCAACCCGCAGCCCGGCGAACTGGATCCCATCGAGTACGCGTCCCGGGACGAGATCCAGTCCCTGCAACTGGACCGTCTGCAGTGGACACTGCGGCACGCCTACGCGTCGGTGCCGTTCTACCGGCGGGCCTTCGACGACGCCGGGGTCGGTCCGCAGGACCTGCGCACGCTGGAGGACCTGCGCCGGTTCCCGTTGACGACCAAGCAGGACCTGCGCGACAACTACCCGTTCGGGATGTTCGCCGTCCCTCGCCAGCAGGTCTCCCGTATCCACGCCTCGAGCGGGACGACCGGTAAGCCGACCGTGGTCGGGTACACCCGGGGCGACCTGGACACGTGGGCGGATCTCATGGCCCGCTCGATCCGCGCGTCCGGCGGGCGCCCCGGCATGCTCGTCCACGTGGGCTACGGGTACGGCCTGTTCACCGGTGGCCTGGGCGCGCACTACGGGGCTGAACGGCTCGGCTGCACCGTGGTCCCGATGTCGGGCGGGATGACCGAGCGCCAGGTCCAGCTCATCGTCGACTTCGAGCCGGACATCATCATGTGCACGCCGTCCTACCTGCTGACCATTGTGGACGAGATGCAGCGTCAGGGCATCGACCCAGCGTCCACGTCGTTGAAGGTCGGCATCTTCGGAGCCGAGCCGTGGACCGAGGACATGCGGGCCGAGATCCAACAGCGGACGGGCATGCACGCCGTCGACATCTACGGACTGTCCGAGGTGATGGGCCCGGGAGTGGCCAACGAATGCGTCGAGACCAAGGACGGCCTACACATCTGGGAGGACCATTTCCTGCCGGAGGTCATCCACCCGATGACCGGTGAGGTGCTACCCGACGGCGAGCGGGGTGAACTCGTGTTCACCTCGCTGTCCAAGGAGGCCCTGCCGATCATCCGGTACCGGACCCGCGATCTCACCCGGCTACTGCCCGGGACCGCCCGCCCGGGCTTCCGGCGGATGGAGAAGATCACCGGCCGCAGCGACGACATGATGATCATCCGTGGTGTCAACGTGTTCCCGACCCAGATCGAGGAGTTGATCCTGCGGATGCCGGCCCTGTCACCCCATTTCCAGTGCGTGCTCACCCGCCCGGAGCGGATGGACGAGTTGGAGGTCCGGGTCGAGTCGCGACAAGCGATATCCGATGTGGACAGTGACGCCCTGGCGGCCGATCTGGCCCGCCGGACCAAGGACGCCGTCGGGGTGACCGCGGCGGTGACGGTGGTCCGCCCCGGCTCGATCGAGCGGTCGGTCGGCAAGATGCGCCGGATCCTCGACGAGCGGTAGCCCCGGCCCGGGCCCGGGATGCGGCTCGGCTCGGGGTTTGGGGTTTGGGGTTTGGGGTTTGCGGTTTGCGGTTTGGGGTTTGCGGTTTGGGGTTTGCCCGGACACTTTGCTAACAGCTTCCTGTATTGCCCGGCGTCCCTACTCGACAAAAGGGGTTAGCCAACTGTCCGGGCAAACACCCGCCAGACCCGAGGGCGGGGCCGGCAGGGGCGGCGGGGGGTAACGGGTGAGTGGTCGGGAGCGAGGGGAGCGGCGGTCAGGGGGCGAGGGTGGCGGCGAGGGTGGCGCCGAGGTCCCAGCAGGCGTCGTGGTGCCCTTTGGTCGGCTGGCCGAGCACGAGGACCGGCACGTGGGCGGACCGCCAGCCAAGTCCGGTGGTGATTGTCTCGACTGCCCGCACGGCACCGGACGTGTCGTTGTTGCCGTGCACGTAGAGCCCGTATGGCGAGCCGGACCGGGCCAGCCGGCACGGGTAGTAGATCTGGTCGAAGAAGTGCTTCATCGCTCCGGACATGTACCCGAGGTTGGCCGGGGTACCGAGTACGAAGCCGTCGGCCGCCAGTACGTCAGTGGCCGTCGCGGTCAGGGCCGGTCGCACGTCAACCTCGACGCCCTCGATCTCGTCGGTGCGGGCACCGGCGAGTACGGCCTCGAGCAGCTCCTCCAGCGCCGGCGAGGTGGTGTGGTGGACGATCAGCAGTCGGGCCATCGACCGACCCCGAGGTGGTCGACGCTGTTGTACTCGGCCAGCTCCAGCCAACCGTCGCGCCCGGTCCAGCGGGTGATCGAGCCGTTGAGCACCGGACCGGCGAGGTGCGCCTGCTCGGCGGTCAGTTCCTCGATGATCAGCCGCAGCGTGAGCACGGTGGCGTCGTGACCGACCACGAGGACCCGGCGACCGTGGTAGCGGCGCATCGCGTCGCTGAGGAAGGTCCGCAGCCGCAGGGTCACGTCGGCCATCGATTCACCGCCGGGCGGCCGGTACAGGAAGTCGTGCATCCGCTCCCGCCGTGCCACCTCATCCGGGTACTGCCGGCGGATGGCGGGCCTGGTCATCATCTCGAGGATGCCCAGCTCGCGGTCGCGCAGGCGCTCGTCCATCCGGATCCGGGCTCTGTCCACAGTGGGCAGCTCGGCCAGGGCCAGGCGGGCTGTTTCGAGGGCCCGCAGGTACGGCGAAGAGACCACCACGTCCGGTAGCTGTGCGCGACCGGCCAGCCACCGTCCGATGGCGGCGCTCTGGGACCGGCCCAGGGGGGTGAGCTCGACCTCGAAGTCGGATCCGTCGAGCCCGAGCTCGCTGCCGTCCGCGTCCGCACGCGGGTAGGCGACGTTGGCCGTGCTCTGCCCGTGCCGGACGGCGGTCAGCTCGATCACTTTCCCAGTATGCCGTGCATAGTCGAGGAGCTAGCGGGGTACAGGAAGACCACCTGCCGTAGGAGGAACGCATGCGCGTCGGATTCGTGATCATCGCCATCTGGCTCATCATCGGACTCATCGCGGCCGGTCAACGTGGGTACTTCGGTCACGCGGCGGACAACTGCGCATCGGTCGGCAGCACACTGCTCACTGTGGTGGCTGGACCGTTGAACTACCTGGGCGTCAATCCGAAGATCACCTGCGAGGTACCGCAACCGTCGACATAGGACTGTAGGCTCAGCCGGTCAGGTCGTCGAGCACCCGGTAGACCCGTAGGTCTGAGATGGGGTAGGGCGTGCGCAGCTCCTGCGCGAAGTAGCTGATCCGCAGCTCCTCGATCATCCAGCGGATCTCGCGCACGTCCCGGTCCTCCCGACGGCGCCCGGGAAACTCGGCCATGACGGCGTCGTACTCGGCCCGTACCGCGGCCACCGAACGCATCCAGTCGCGGTCCCGGGTCGGGTTGGCCGGCAGCCGCTCCAGCCGTCGCTCGATTCCCCGCAGGTACCGGGGCAGGTCGGCCAGGTGGTCCAGCCCGGTCGCACTGACGAAGCCGGGCTGGATCAGCGCGACCAGCTGGGCCCGCATGTCCTCTATGGACGATGCCAGGGCCGGCGGGGCTGGCGCGGCCAGCCGGGTACGGACATCGTGGGCGACCGCCACCACCTTCTCCACCGCCACCACCGTGTCCACAGTGACCTGGGGGAGGTCGGTCCGGGTCACCTCACGCAGATGCTGGTACGCGGCGTCGTCGAAGGTGGGCCCACCCTCGCGGGTGATGACGGCGTCGATGGCCGCCCGCACGCAGTCCTCGAGCAGGTCGGGCACGCTCCCGTACGGGTAGCGGGTCAGACCCAGCTTGACCGCGTTGGTCAGCCTCCTGGACAGCAACGGAATCGGCGTGGGCACCTCGAGCTGCAGCAGCCGGCGGGTGCCGGCCCACATCGAGCGGGCCTGCTCGGCCTCGGTCTCGAAGACCCGCACCGCGACCGAGTCGGTCTCGTCGACCAGCGCCGGGTAGGCCGTGACCGCGTGCCCGGCCCGCCGCCGCTCGATCACCCGGGCCAGGGTGCCCGGCGTCCAGGCCGTCAGCCCGGTCGCGCTCGACGTCCTCGGCCGCCTCGGCCACCGCCTCGCGCGAGCTCGGGGCGAGCTGGCGGCGCAGGGCGGTCAGATCCTTGCCCTCGGCCAGCGTGTGCGCCGCCGTCCTCGACCCGGAAGGTGACCCGCAGGTGTTCCGGCACCTTGCTGAGGTCCCAGTCGCGGCGGTTCACCACGACCCCGGTCTGCCGGCGCAGGAACGTCTCGAGCGTGTCCAGCGAGCGGGCCGTCCGCCGGCTTGGACGCGTCGAGGAAGGCGCCGGCGAAGTCGGGCACCGGGACGAAGTTGCGCCGTAGGGCCTTGGGCAGCGAGCGGATCAGCGCGGTCACCAGCTCCTCGCGCAGGCCCGGGATCTGCCAGTCGAAGCCCTCGGCGCTGACCTGGCCGAGCAGCGGCAGCGGCATGTGGACGGTCACGCCGTCGGCCTCGGTACCCGGCTCGAACTGGTAGGTCAGCGGCAGCGAGCTCGCCCCAGGCGTCGGGGTAGTTGCGCCTTGTCGAAGCCGGCCGCCCGTTCGTTGACCAGCATGGCCGCGGTGAAGCTGAGCAGGCTCGGGCTCGGTGCGGCGGATCCGCTTCCACCAGCTGTCGAAGTGCCGCCCGGAGACCACCTCGGCCCCGATCCGCTCGTCGTAGAAGGCGAACAGCGTCTCGTCGTCGACCAGGATGTCGCGCCGCCGGGCCCGGGCCTCGAGCTCCTCGACCTCGTCGAGCAGCGCCCGGTTCTCGTGGAAGAACGCGTGCCGGGTCGACCAGTCACCCTCGACCAGGGCGTGACGGATGAACAGTTCGCGCGACAGCACCGGGTCGATGCGTCCATAGTGGACCTTGCGGGCGGCGACCAGCGGGAGCCCGTACAGGGTGACCTTCTCGACGCGACGACCGAGCCCTGGTCGCGTCTCCCAGTGCGGCTCGCTGTAGCTGCGCTTGACCAGGTGCCCGGCCAGCCGCTCGGCCCACTCCGGCTCGATCTTCGCCACCACCCGGGCCCACAGCCGGCTCGTCTCGACCAGCTCGGCCGCCATCACCCAGCGCGCGTTGCTTCCGGAACAGGGTGGAGCCCGGGAAGATCGCGAATCGCGCGCCCCGGGCGCCGAGGTAGTCCGCCCTTCTCAGCCGTGCGGGACGTGATGATGTCCTTGAGCCCGATGTGGGAGAGCAGGCCCGGCCAGCAGCGCCAGATGTACCCGTTGGGGCGGTGCCGGTTCGTCGTTGAGCACGCGACACCCATGCCCGCGTACCACCTGGCGCAGCTGGCTCTCCAGGTCCTGCCACTCGCGTACCCGCAGGTAGTTGAGGAAGTCGTTACGGCACAGCTTGCGGAACTGGTTGGACGACAGCGCCGCTGCTGCTCCTGCAGGTACCGCCACAGGTTGAGGAAGGCGACGAAGTCGGACTCGGGGTCGCGGAACCGGGCGTGCTTCTCGCCGGCCGCCTGCTGATGGTCCAACGGCCGCTCGCGGGGGTCCTGAATGGACAGCGCGGCCGTGATGATCAGGACCTCGCGGACGCAGCCGTTGCGTCTGCGCCTCGAGCACCATCCGGCCCAGCCGCGGGTCGACCGGCAGCTGGGCCAGCCGGCGACCGAGCGTCGGTCAGGGCCGCGCCCGTCCAGCGCGCCCAGCTCGTGCAGCAGCGCCACGCCGTCGGCGACGCTGCGCCGGTCGGGCGGCTCGACGAACGGGAACGCCGCGAGGTCGCCCAGGCCGAGCGCGGTCATCTGCAGGATCACCGAGGCCAGGTTGGTGCGCAGGATCTCCGGGTCGGTGAACTCGGGCCGGGACATGGAAGTCCTCCTCGTCGTAGAGCCGGATGCAGATGCCGTCCGACGTTCGCCCGCACCGGCCCTTGCGCTGGTTGGCCGAGGCCTGCGAGATCGGCTCGATCGGCAGCCGCTGCACCTTGAGCCGCTGGCTGTAGCGGGAGATGCGGGCGGTGCCCGGGTCGATCACGTACCGGATGCCCGGGCACGGTCAGCGAGGTCTCGGCCACGTTGGTGGCCAGCACGATCCGCCGCCCGGTGTGGGGCTGCGAACACCCGGTGCTGCTCGGCGGTGGACAGCCGGGCGTACAGCGGCAGGACCTCGGTGTGGCGCAGGTTGAGCCGGCGCAGCGCGTCGGCGGTGTCCCGGATCTCCCGCTCGCCGGAGAGGAACACCAGGATGTCGCCCGGTGCCTCACCGCGTCAGTTCGCCGACCGCGTCGCAGATCGCCTGGATCTGGTCGCGGACGTTGTCGGTCCCGTCGTCGTCCTCCGCTGGACTCGATCAGCGGCCGGTAGCGCACCTCGACCGGGTAGGTGCGGCCGGACACCTCGACGATCGGAGCGTCCACACCGGACTGTCCGAAGTGGGCGGCGAAGCGCTGCGGGTCGATCGTCGCCGAGGTGATGATCACCTTGAGGTCGGGCCGGCGGGGCAGCAGCTGCCTGAGGTAGCCGAGGATGAAGTCGATGTTGAGGCTGCGCTCGTGCGCCTCGTCGATGATCAGCGTGTCGTAGGCGTCAGCATGGGGTCGTGCTGCGTCTCGGCCAGCAGGATGCCGTCGGTCATCAGCTTGACCATGGTCGCGTCGCCGACCTGGTCGGTGAACCGCACCTGGTAGCCGACCGCGCCGCCCAGCGGTACGGCCAGCTCCTCGGCGATCCGCTCGGCCACGGTCCGGGCGGCGATCCGCCGCGGCTGGGTGTGCCCGATCATGCCGCGCACCCCGCGCCCCAGCTCCAGGCAGATCTTGGGCAGCTGGGTGGTCTTGCCCGAGCCGGTCTCGCCGGCCACGATCACCACCTGGTGGTCGCGGATGGCGGCGGCGATGTCGTCGCGGCGCTGGCTGACCGGCAGCTCGGCCGGGTAGGTGACGGCCGGCGGCACCCGGGCGGCCCGGCGCGCCTCGGCCGCCTCGATCTGGTGCTGCGATTCAGCCCGGGCCGCCGCCGCCTCATCGTCGTCGCGGATCTTGCGAGCGCCGTCCAGCCGCCGGCCCAGGCGTCGCTCGTCACGAAGCGTGAGGCCGGCCAGGCGGGCGCGCAGCGTCGGCGTCGGGCGTGGTCATGGCAGACGCCAGGATAGGCACGAAACCGTACGTCTCGACCACTGGTTTTGACCTCGGCGGCGCGGGCGTGTGAAAGCGGCGCCACCAGATATTACCCAGCTCCCGCTGGGCTCAACCTCCAGTCGCACCATCTGGTGCCGCGATCCTGACCTTTCGGCTGACCAGAGCCTGGTCCGGAGTGACGAGACTTGTCCGATGCGTGGGCAACAGGGCATTCTCAGCCGGACCCAGCGCCGCTGGGCCTGGGTCGGCTTTCTTCTCCTGGTCGATCAACGGCCCGATCGTGGCCATGGCCAGTGCGGACGACAGTTGGATGATGAGCCTGACCGTGGCTTCCCTGGTCGCCTTCGTGATCATCATTGACGATGTCGAACGCCGCCGCAGCCTAGGCGGGCGGACGAGTTCGACCGGGCCCCCGAGCATCGCCGAGTCCTGACCGACGACGAACCCGCACGCCCACACCGTACGGGTCCGTGGCTGCTCGCCTGGATTCAGCGCTCGCCTGGATTCAGCGCTCTCCGGGATTCAGCGCCAGATTCAGCGTTCGGGTTGGATCAGCGGGGCCGTGGTTCCGCGGATCCTGCGGCCGCCCGGACTGGCCGGGTTGCCCCATTCCGCCGGAGCCGGGCTGGCCCTGTCCACGCTGGGCCATCGCCTCCGCCTGCTCGCGCTCGGTCGCCGACCGGCTGCCCATCGCCCTCCTTGGCCGGCTCGCCGGCCCAGTGGCGCCCGGTCGGCCTCGTTGGTCGCCGGCCAGCGCTGGCCCGCTCTGGTCCGCTCCGCCGGCGAACGCACCCGGCCCGACGCGTCGCTGTCGCCCGCATGTCCCGCTTGCCGTAGCTGGCGATCGCCCAGATCGCGAAGATGTCCAGACCGCGATGATCAGCAGCGACCACAGCGGGTAGTACGGCAGGAAGAAGAAGTTCGCGATGGCCGAGATGGCCGCCATCGGCGATGCCGAGTACGCGCGCCCGACAGCGCCCCGGTGAACAGGAAGAAACCGGCCAGTAGCCGCCACGATGCCGATGCCGAGGTGGATCCAGCCCCAGGTGGTCGTGTTCGACCTTGTAGGTGTAGTTCGGACCGACCACGAAGAAAGCGTTGTTCGGCGATCGCGGCGATGCCGAGGAAGATCTGGTAGATACCGACCAGCAGCAGGACCGTCGCGGCGAAGACCGTGCCACCCCGTGCCCAGGCCCGGGCCGTGCTGCTCTGTGCCATGTCGAAACCCCCGTGTGCTACGGGCCGGCACCTCTGCCGGTCTACCCGCCAATTCTCGCGCGCTGCTCGCCCGGGTTGGCGGCCTATTGGCCGATGGTTTGTCAGGTAAAGCGTGACGCGATATGGGCCAGCAGTTGCCATATCGAGGCGATACGGCAGGCCCGACGTAGTTCTCGGCCAGGCTGGTCGCCGCAGCGCCGGGATGAGGTGGTGTACCGCAGCTGGGACAGCTGCAGCCGTTGCTGAAACGGGTCGGCGTCGGCGAAGCGGTGCAGCATCGACGTCATCCACCAGGAGAAGTGCTCGGCCCGCCAGACCCGGCGCAGGCAGGCGTCGCTGTACGCGTCGAGCAGGTCGGTCCGGCCCTCGCTGAAGCAGCGCGGCGAGCGCGCGCGACAGCCGGCGCACGTCGGCGATGGCGAGGTTCATCCCCTTCGCCCCGGTCGGCGGCACGATGTGGGCGGCGTCGCCGGCCAGGAACAGCCGCCCGTGGCGCATCGGCTCGACCACGAAGCTGCGCATGCCGGTGACGCTCTTCTCCAGGATCGGCCCCTCGGTCAGCGTGAACCCGTCCGCGCGCCAGCCGCAGCGTGCAGCTCGGCCCAGATGCGGTCGTCGGCCAGTCGGCGATGTCCTCCTCCGGCGGCACCTGCAGGTACAGCCGGGTGATCTGGGGCGAGCGCATGCTGTGCAGGGCGAAGCCGCGCTCGTGGTAGCAGTAGATGAGCTCCTCGTGCGAGGGCGGCGCCTCGGCCAGGATGCCCAGCCAGGCGAACGGGTACGTGCGCTCGTACGACGGTCAGCGCACCGGCCGGGACCGCGTCGCGGGTGACGCCGTGGAACCCGTCGCAGCCGGCGATCACGTCGCACTCGAGCGCCCGCGGTCCGCTCCGGCCGCATCGAGGTAGGTGATGCGGGGCCGATCGGTGGCGAGGTCGTGCACCTCCACGTGGGACACTTCGAACTCGATCGGCGCCCCGATCCGGGCACGGGCGGCGATGAGGTCCTTGACCACCTCCTGCTGGCCGTACACGGTGATCGTGCGGCCGGTCAGCTCGGCGAAGTCGATCCGGTGGTCGCCGCCGTCGAAGCGCAGCGACACCCCGCCGTGCACCAGCCCCTCGCGGTCGAGCCGCTCGGCCACGCCGGCGTCGCGCAGCAGCTCCACGCGTCGGCTGCTCCAGCACGCCGGCCCGGACCCGCTTCTCGCACGTACTCCCGGCTGCGGTTCTCCAGCACCACCGACTCGATGCCCTCGAGCTGGAGCAGATGGGCGAGCAGCAGCCCGGCGGGCCCGGCGCCGACGATGCCGACCTGGGTACGCACGTGCCCAGACTCGCCGACCGGTGGGCCCGGCGGCAGCCGTTCTTCCATTCAACGGAAACCGCGCGATGATCGTTGGATGCCGACCAGCCGCACTCCTGGTGTCTGCGTGACCGCAAGGTGTTGCGCGTGCTCGACGCGTTCCGAGCCGAGCGACCTCAGTTGTCAGCTTTCGGACATCGCCCGGCGAGCCGACCTGCCCCTGGCCACCGCTCACCGCCTTGTCGGCGAGCTCACCGCGTGGGGTGCGCTCGAACGGGACGCAGGCGGGCTGTACCGGATCGGACTGCGGTTGTGGGAGGTGGCCACACTGGCCCCTCGTGGCATCGGCCTGCGCGCCGCGGCTCTGCCATTCCTCGAGGATCTGTACGAGGCCACCCACGAGAACGTCCACCTGGCCGTACGGGAGGGCACCGAGGCGCTCTACGTCGAGCGGATATCGGGGCGCGGCGCGCTGCCGGTGATCTCCCGGGTCGGCGGACGGCTTCCGCTGCACGCCACCGGGGTCGGCCTGGTATTGCTCGCCTACGCCCCGGCGGCGGTGCAGGATGCGGTGTTGGCCGGCCCGCCGGCCCGGTACACCGCGAAGACGGTGACCACGGCGACGGCCCTGCGCCGGATGCTGGCCGAGGTGCGGCGCACCCGGCTGGCCGTCAGCGACGGGCTGCTCGATCTCGACGCGCTCTCGGTGGCGGCTCCGGTGACCGGACCCGGTGGTGCGGTCGTGGCCGCCCTGTCGGTGGTCGTGCCGGCGGGTCGCGATCACCGGATGTACGCCCCGGCGGTCGCGGCCGCCGCCCGCGGCGTCTCGCGTGCGCTGATGACCGACTCCGTCAAGCCGGATGTCGGAGCCTCCGCCTAGGGTCAGGTAATGACACCGACACTGAACGCCTTCGGCCTGGTGGTCGCCGACATGGGCCGGACCCTGGCCTTCTACCGTGCGCTCGGACTGGCCGTTCCGGACGGCGCCGACGCCGAACCGCACGTCGCGGTCGACATCGCGGGCGGCGTCCGGCTCATGTTCGACACCCACGACACCATCCGGTCCTTCGAACCCGACTGGCGGCCGCCGACCGGCGGGTTCCGGGTGGGCCTGGCCGTCGAGTGCGGCTCACCGTCCGAAGTGGACTCCACCTACGCCCGGATGACCGCTGGTGGCTGGAGCGGCCATCGCGAGCCGTGGGACGCGTTCTGGGGGCAGCGGTACGCGACGCTGCACGACCCGGACGCCAACCCGGTCGACCTCTACGCACCGTTGGCCTGAGCGATCAGGGTGGTCAGCGGCTCCTCGGCCCGCGGTGGCCGAGGTGTGGGTCTACGGAGCAGTCGCCCGCATCCCCTGAGGCTGCGGCGGGGAGGTGGGGATGCTCGCCGCAGCGGCGTCGGGGACGCCCGGCCGGCGCGTCGGTGGTGTCGAGATCGCGATCCCGGGGTACTCCATGGCCCGCTCGACGAGGGCGATCAGGACCTCCTTGGCCGACTCCCGGCGCGGGCGTCGCACACCAGTACGGGCACACCGGGGTCGAGGTTGAGGGCCAGTCCGCACCTCGTCAGCCGTGTACTGGGTGGCGCCGTCGAAGCAGTTGACAGCGACCACGAACGGCGTGCCGCGTCGTTCGAAGTAGTCCACCGACGGGAAGCAGTCGGCCAGCCGGCGGGTGTCGGCGATGACGACAGCACCGACCGAGCCGAGTGCCAGTTCGTCCCACAGGAACAGGAAGCGGTCCTGGCCGGGGGTCCCGAACAGGTACAGCACCAGGTTGTGGTTGATGGTGATGCGGCCGAAGTCCATGACGATGGTGGTGGTGCCCTTCTGCTCGACCGCGGCCGTGTCGTCCACCCCGATGCTGCGGTCGGTCAGGTACTCCTCGGTCAGCAGCGGCATCGTCTCGCTGATCGCCGCGACGAAGGTGGTCTTGCCGGCTCCGAAGCCGCCGCCGATGACGATCTTCACCGCCACGGGGGGAGCGTCGTCGACGCCGTTCTGGTCAGAGGGCGCGGAGGCCATCGAGGACCGCCTTGAAGACGTTGTCGCTGGGCAGGTTCCTGGCCGGCACCGGTGAACGCGTCCGGATCAGGCCACGGTCGAGCAGATCGCCGAGCAGCACCCGTACCGTCCCGACCGGCAGATCCAGCTGGGTAGCGATCTCCGCGACCGAGGTTGGATTCTGGCACAGCCGCAGGATCGCCGTGTGCTCTGGCTGCCGCCCCTCGTCGGCGTCACCGAGAGTCTGGGTCGCTGTCACCTGCGTAATCAAATCGAAGTCGCCGCGCGCCACAGCGGTGCGACCGTGCGTCACCGCGTACGGGCGCACCACCGGACCGGCGGCCTCGTCGACCCAACCGGCCTCGTCGGCAACCGTCATGGTGAATCACGATAGGCGCCCACCGACCTACTCCATACCCGGCAGCGGCGTCGGCCGGTGTGCCGGGATCCCCCCGGCCGGCTCGGGCGGCCCGTCGGCCGGGGCGGGGCGGCGGCGCACAGGCAGGCCCGATGGTGCCATCGCGGCCGGTTCGGAGCGCTTCGGCCCAGCCGGGCGCGGCCCCGGCGTGGCCGACCGCGCCGGCCCCTCAGCCGCACCGCTGAGCGCGGTGCACGAGGTGTCGTGATCAGCTCGTCGGGCAGTATCACGACGGCCGTCGTGCCGCCGTAGGGCGAGGGTCGCAGATCGACCAGGACCCGGTGCCGGGCGGCCAGCCGGCCGACCACGAACAGTCCGAGTCGGGCCGTGCCCACGAGCGCGAAATCGGGCGGGCTGAGCAGCGCCCGGTTGGCCGCCGACCGCTGGTCGTCGCTCATCCCGAGACCCGCGGTCCTCGATCTCGATGACGAAGCCGTCGCCGACGCGGGCCCCGCTCATCCGTACGGCGGTCTGTGGCGGCGAGAACGAGACGGCGTTCTCCACCAGCTCGGCCAGCAGGTGGATGATGTCGCCCACGGCCGGACCGATCAGCGCGGCCGGCGCCGTCGGCAGCACGGTCACCCGGCTAGAAGTCCTCGACCTCGGCCAGCGCCGCCCGCATCACGTCGACCATGCGCACCGGCTTGCGCCAGGTCCGCCCGGCGGTGGCGCCGGAGAGCACGATGAGGTTCTCGGCGTTGCGCCGCATCCGGGTCGCCAGGTGGTCGACCCGGAACAGTTCGGCCAGCTCCTCCGGGGTACCGGCCCGCCGCTCCATCGCGTCGAGCTGACCCGAGCTGCCGGTGCAGCAGCGACTGGCTGCGCCGGGCCAGGCTCAGGAACACGTCACGAATCGCCGCTGCCGCAGCTCGGCCTGCTCGATGGCGACCCGTACGGCGGTGGCCTGCATGCGGTTGAACGCCGCGCTGACCTGCCCGATCTCGTCCCGGCCGGTCTCCAGTGGCGGTGCCTCGGTCGCCACGTCGACGGTCTCGCCCCGGCCCAGCCGATCCACCACGTCAGGCAGCCGCCGTCCGGCCAGGTCGTCCGCGGCGGCGCGCAGGGCCCGCAGCCGACGAGCGGTGGCAATCGACACGGACAGCGACGCGAACACCGCGACCAGTCCGAGTGCCACCACCAGGAGGAGCTGGCCGATCACGATCAGCTCGCGCGGCCAGAGCCGGTCGGCCAGTGCCGCCCGGTGGCCCTGGTCGGCCTGGTCGAGCTGGGCGAGCACCGGGTCAAGGACCGAGCGCCACTGCGTGACGGTCATCCGGTCGAGCAGGTACATCGCGTCGTCGAGACGCTGCCGGGCGGGATCGTCGAGCAGGTTCCGGTAGACCGTCGCGTCGACCGCGGGCAGCGCGACGAGCTGGGCCGCCGTCGAGCCTTCCCAGCCGCCGACGAGTCGGGTCACGGCGACCTCGTCCGGGGCCCCGTCGTCGGAAAGGTCGGCCGTCACCAGGGCGTCGGCGCGGGCCAACATCTCCCGGGCGAGGGCCAGACCCGCGACGGTACGGGCGTCATCGCCGTCCTGCGGCAGTAGGTACTGCACCTGCAGACCGGCCGCGATCACGGTCGTGTACCCGCCGGTAGCGCCGCCGGTCGCGCGCAGCGTGGGCAATCCGGCCGAGCTGCCCGTCCAGGCTCGACAGCGCGGCACGGACCTCGGCCGGCGCGGCCCAGCCGACCAGGGTGTCGGCGGCGGCCCGCTGGTACGCGGCGCGGGCCCCGTCGGTGGCGCTCTGCGCCTGGGCGTATCCGGACCGGTCACCGGACACGGCCGCCCGCCGCTCGTTCTGCAGCGCGTTGACCAGCGCATTCGTGGGTCGGCCGACGCCGGTGTCGAGGATGCCCGTGTACCAGAGGTGGAGCCCTGATGAGACGGTGACATAGGCCGCGATCGCCCACAATGCGACCAGTGCGATCAGCAGGACGGCGATCCGTGACCGGACCCGGGTGCGACGGGGCTTCATCAGGTGTCATCCAGAGGGGTGGACCGACGGGAACACCCGCCACTATGCGACGAACGACCGGCCGGTGAGGGTCGGCCGAGCGGACACTGTTGTGTCCCGCCACCCTACTCCGTCCACTGTAGACGCATTGCGGTGGTACGACCGGTTGCGCTATTTGGTACAAAGGTCGCTCACACGCGGACCACACGTGTCCGGAGTGGGCCGATCGCCCGTCTAGAGTCGGGGGGTGGATCATCCGGAGCTCTCCTTCCGCCTGCGCGCCGTCCCGGCCGCCGTCTTCGTCGACCTGTTGCGGGAAGCTCGCGAGCCGCTCAACGCTCGGGCGCTCAAGGACCGGTTGACCGGGCGCGGCGTGCAGCGTGACGTGGTCGACGCCGCGTGGCGGCGGGCGCAGCCCGGAGTGAAGCGACACGCCAACGTCGCCGTCGACGCGGCCGGTGCGTACTGCTGGGGTGATGTGCCGGTGCCGGTCGAGCTACCGAAGCTGACCCCGGTCGAGGCGCTCGACCGGATCCTGCGTGGCCGGCTGCACTCGGCGATGAAGGCTGAGCTCGGTGATCTCGTACGGGCGACCCTGCGGGACCGGGACCCGCTGGAGCAGCAGGCCCGGCCGCCTTTCGAGAGCGCCCGCGAGGCCCGCACCGTTCCGCAGCGCCAGATCCGCATCGAGGCCGCCCGGTCCGTGGCCGAGCTGGCGATGGAACTCGAGGACCTCGTGGCCGCCGGTCGCCGGCGCGGAGGTGTTGATCGACCGGGTACGGGCGCTGGCGAAGAGTTCGACCTGACGCCCGTCGGCCGGGCCGGCGACGAGATCAGGTTCGACCCGCCGGCCCATACGCCGATCGGTGGCCATCTGCCGGACGGCGCGCCGGCGACCGTCGTCCGGCCGGGCTACTCCTGGCATATCGGCGTGCGGGATGTACTCGTCGGGAAGGCGCAGGTCGTAAGGCGGTCGGAGATGGTGCCGCGCGGCATGCGCTCCCACTGGCCCCGGAACAGTCGCACTAGAGTGTCCGCGTGGTCCAGAATGCGCCGGCGGGGCGGGCGGAGGTGCTGCGGGTCATCCGTGACGCGGGCCGGCCGGTCGGTGGGGCCACCATCCTCAAGGAGCTGACCGCCGGCTCGGCCTCGGCGACGCCGCCACCCGCAAGGTGTGGGACCGGGCCCGGCGCGACCTCGGCCCCCGACGTACGGTCACGGGCGCCGCTACGAATGGGTCGGTGAGCCCGATCCGGAGCACGCGCTGCGGGAGGCGCAGGACGCACTGGACAAGCTGGCCAACGGCCGGATCGCCGCGGCCCGCAAGGCTGAGCTGGCCGGAGTCGTCCGGGCGGCCCTCCGGTTCGCCACCGACACGGTGCCGCCGCCGGCCACGCCACCACTTGCCGCCACGCCACCGCTGCCCGCGCGGAGCAGCCGCCCCCATCGGCGGGCGGTTGGCCGAGCTGACCGCCCGCTGCGAGGAGCTGCAACGGCAGCTGTACGCGGCCGACACCCGCTCGCCCGAGGTGCGGCGGGCCCAGGAACGCCAGCTGCGCATCGACGCCGATCCGGGCCTTCGCCGAGCTGGCCATGGAGGTCGAGGAGCTCACCGCCAACGAGGCCGAGCCGGCGTGCTGGTCGAACGGGTGCGGGCCCGGGCCACTCCGGGAGGGGCTCGAACCGATCGGCCGGGCCGGCGAGGAGACCACGTTCGACCGGTCGCGGCACAAGCCGATCGGTGG
Organism: uncultured Actinomycetota bacterium; assembly: GCA_963803345.1. Lineage (GTDB taxonomy): Bacteria > Actinomycetota > Actinomycetes > Mycobacteriales > Micromonosporaceae > CAWDLX01. The sequence continues at coordinate 194,962 of CAWDLX010000009.1, read as the reverse complement.
CGGGTTAAGGGACGGAGTCGCCGGTCTACGTCGTACGCCCGGGATATACCTGGCACGCGCCCGATGAGGATGTACTCATCGGCAAGGCCATGGTCGAGGAGTAGGCCCGCGGCACCGTGCGGAAGTTGGCTTGTCCGGTCACAAACTAGGGGAGGTCGCCGTGGCGGGCGGTTCGGTCATCGGCGTGGACTTCGGTACGTCCACGTCGCTGGTGGCGGAGAAGGTCGGCGCCGGGCGTACGGAGGTGTTCCCGCTCGGCGCCGACACCAGCTGGGTGCCGTCGGTCGCGGCGTACGACGAGGGTCGCTTCATCGTCGGCGAAGACGCCGACGGCATCGACGACGCGATCCGATCGGTGAAGCGGGCCATCACCGAGAATCGCGCGGTGGCCCGGGCCGGCTCCGAGCTGGCCGCCGACGACGTGGTCGTGGCCATCCTGACCGAGGTGCTCCGCCGGGCCGGGCCACGGTTGTCCACATCGGACAGATTACGGCTCGGCTGCCCGGCCATGTGGGACGGATCCCAGCGGCTGCGACTGCTCGACCTGGCCGGGCGGGCGGGGCTCCGGCTGAGCCTGGCCGATCTGGTCGACGAACCGGTGGCGGCCGGCTTCGCCTGGCTCACCGCGCGCCGGGCGGCCGGGGCGCCGCTGACCGACGGACGCGTGCTCGTCTTCGACATGGGCGGCGGCACGCTCGACGTGGCCGCCCTCGATGTCCGGGACGCGCACCAGGTCTCGGTCATGGCGGCCCTTGGCGTGGCCGAGGCGGGCGACCGGCTCGACGAGTCGATCGCCTGGGATCTCGAGTCGCAGCTGTCGGCGCACGGTGTCGATGTGTCCACATTGGCCAATCCCGCCCGGGCCCGGGCCCGCCTGGTCTACGAGGCGCGGGCGACCAAGATGGCACTGTCCACAGCGGAGAGCGCACAGCGTTGCCCTGCCGCGGCGGACGTTCGGCGTGTCCACCCTGGTATATCACCGCAAGCAGCTCGAGGAGGCGTTCGCCCCCCAGCTCGAGCGGGCCCTGCAGTACGTGCTGGCCGCGCTGCGCATGGCCCGGTTACCTGAGCAGCTGGCCAGCTCCACCTACGAGATCATGCGGCTGCCGGCCGACGCCCTCGTCGGCGATGTCTCGGCCATCGTGCTCGCGGGCGGCATGAGCCGTATCCCGTACGTGGCTCAGCGGCTGCGCGAGCTGTTCCCGCACTGCCCGATCGAGTTCGCCACCGAGCGCCCGGACGAGTCAGTGGTGATCGGGCTGGCCGACTCCACCGGATACGAACGGGTCAACATGTTCCGGCCCGGCTTCGACGTCGCGGTCGAGTGGTCCGGACCGGACGGTGTGCCGCAGTGGCGTCCGCTCTACCAGGCCTACACGCCGCTCTACGAGGCCTGGCAGGTGGCCCAGGGCGGTTCCGACCTGTGCTACCGCCGCAGCGGCCTCGATCTCGGCCTTCCCCGCACCGGGCAGGGCCGGCTGCGGGCCTGGGCGCCGTCGGGCGAGCGGGTCGCCGCCGGTCTCAACGGCCAGCCGCTGGACGGCTACCCGGTCGCGTTGAGCGAACAGGCCTTCGACTTCCGCATCTACTGTGACGGTCGCATCCGGATGGTCGACGGCGCCGGCACCTACGAGGGCCACGTCCAGGGCTGGCAGCCGATCCGGGCCCGGGACCACCACGCGCGCGAGGACCGGCGGCGCTACGTCGCCGAGCCGGAGATCGAGGTGTTCTACCCGTTCGACCGCGACCGGGACTGACACCCGGCTAGTACCAGCCGTGGGCCTGCCAGAACGCCCAGGCGGACGACGGCGAACCGTAGGTGGACTTGATGTAGCCCAGGCCCCACTTGATCTGGGTGGCCGGGTTGGTGCGCCAGTCGGCACCGGCGGTGGCCATCTTGCTGCCGGGCAGGGCCTGCGGGATGCCGGTCGCGCCGGAGCCGCCGTTGTAGGCGGTGTAGTCCCAGCCGCTCTCCCGCTCCCACATCGGCACCAGGGCCGCCATCTCACCGGTGGCGAAGCCGAAGGAGGGCAACAGGTTGCACGCGGTCAGCTTGACGCCGCTGTACCCCGAACAGCCGGAGGCGGTCGCCTTCCTGGTCGCGGTGGCCTTCGGGGCGGTCCTGGTCGCCTTGGCCGCCGGCGTGGCGGCCGGCGCTGGAGTCGTCGCGGCCGGTGTCGGCGTGGCGGCTGTCGTACCGGTAGGCCGAGCCTCGCCCCGGTTGGCCCGCTGATCCACCCGCAACGCGGTGGGCTGGGCGCCGGGGGCCGGGGCGGCCGCGAACGTGGTGGCGGCCATGGCGGCGAGGACGACAGCGGCGGCGGCACCGCCTGCCATCAGGCGCTTGGCCCGGGGCAGCGCGGCGAACCGGCGCACGAGGCCGGCGATGACTCGGGACACGGGTGACTCCGTTCGGCGGGGGACACGCGCCCCTGGGGAAGGGACGTGTGGTGTGCCCGGCTCGGGCACGAAGCCCCGACCCTGCCTGCCGAAATCCTGATGTACCAAGGCGAACAGCGAAATTCGTGAAGGTCGCCACAGCCATACCGGTCGGTCGGGGGTCAGCCAGGGGCGCCTCAGGCGTATCCGACATGCCCGAATTGCCGGTCCAGCTGTGTCGGTGCCGGCGAGATCCGCTGGGCTATCCGTACGGTGGATGCACGATGCCCATGGGGCGCGCCGGGATCAGCCGATCGGTGGAGCCCCACCGGCGGGCGCCGAGCCCGGGACGGCCTGCGGGTCGACGTCCACATGACTGGCCACGATGATCAGCGACGGCAGCGGCGGGCCGGCCAACACGGCCCGGATGGCTGGGAGCTCCCAGACGGCGCCGATCGGGGCCGCCTCAGCCGCCCTGGTCGTGTTTGTCCACTGTAGACTGACCGGTCGGCACGACTGCGGTGATCGTGGTGCCCTCGGGGCCCGTGACGATGTCGAGCTGGTCGGCCAGCCGCCGGATGATCCACAGCCCGCGGCCGTTGCTGGCCCCCGGCTCGACCGGGGCCCGGCCCACATCGGCCAATCCGTTCGGAGCCGGCCCCGGGTCGTATACCTGGCAGACGACCACCCCGACGGCCGCCCACAGCCGCAGCCGGCCCGGGGTCGACCGGGCGTCGCCCCGCCATGGCGCACGGCGTTGGTGGCCAGCTCGTGCGCCATCAGCACCAGGTCGGCGAGACGCTCGCTCGGCCAGGCCGAGGTCGGCCCCGTGCGCGGCCACCGCCGAGCGCAGCGCGTACAGGTCGCCCGCCGTCGAAGAGCTGGTCGAGCGGATCGCGCGTCGGCGGCATCAGGAGGTCGCCCCGGCCGGTCCCGGTCGGGTCCGTCGGAAGGAGCGCTCGTCAGTGCCCACCTCGACCCTCACGACCCGGACCGAGCCGGCGTCGCAGCACGCCGACGCAGCTCCAGCGCGCGCAGCACCGGTCCGCCGCCGACACCGTCATGGTCAACCACGTGGGCAGGCTGAGCGCGGCGTGGCCGATCGCGGTGGCGCAGGCGACGTCGATGAAGCGCAGCTTGCGCCAGGTTGACCTGGATGTCACGGTCGAGCCGGAGCGCCTCGTCAGCGCCAGGTCAGCACCTCGACGTGGCGGAAGTCGATCTCACCGGCCAGCCGGACGCCGGGCGGGGTGTGCTGGCGGCAGATCCGCAGGATCGGGTCCTCGTAGTAGACCGCGGCCGCCACCGCCGCGGGTGGGACTGGGCGGCGAACGCCAGCGTCACCGCGTCGAACACCTCCCGGTCGTACTGGCAGATCGCGGTCAGCCGGCCGTCGCGGAACAGCTTGCCGACCTCCGCCTCGAAGACCGGCAGCTGGTCGGCCGCGGCCGTCCGGCCGGCCCACCCAGCACATGTCGGCGGTCAACCGCAGTCCGGCGTACCCGTCCCGGGCCGCCTCGTCGAGACCGCGGCCGAGCAGGTCGACGACGTTGGCCGCGGTCAGCTCGCCGTCGAGCGAGCCAGGACTGCTCGCTAGCTGTGGATGGTGAGCTGGTTGCGGGGCAGCGCGTCGTCGACCGGCACACCGCGGTCGGCCAGCTCGGTCGCGAGCTGGCCGGGCGGCGATCGACTCGGTCAGGCACATCACCTTGGTCGCGCGGCCCAGACCGTCCAGCACGAAGGAGGCCACGATATCCAGACGTTCGTCCGGATCGGAGAACGTCAGACACGCGTGGTCACCCGGTGCCAGGGCCTCCACGGATGTGGCGGTAGCCATCGGACAGCTGGCCTTTCGACTCCGCGAAGGCGCGGATAATTCACCGTAGCGCAGCGTCGTCGGCGGTGCAGATCGAGGCCTTACCGGGCTGCCGCCGCATACAGACGGTCCGGATCGACGGCACCGATCAGGACCCGGCCGTCGTCGGTGACCAGGACATTGACCAGATGGCTGGTGAGCAGATGCCCGCTACCCCATGATCCGCTGACTGCCGGCAGCGCGGCCACCACATCGGCCGGGATCGGGCGACCAGCCGAGAGCACCAGCACGCTGGTCCACCCCTGGCCGACCACCTTCATGTCCGGGCGTGGGCCGTCCGCGCCCGGAGACCGGGTCGGGTGTGTCGACGGTGTGACCCCCGGGGCTGGAGCGTCGCCCGGGGTGCCGCCCTCGGTGACGGTGACGCCGGGCGGCGGGTTGAAGGTGAACTGGGCCGCGTCCGGTTGGGCGAAGCTCACCTGCGTGAAGGCGACCTCGATGGCCGGGTCGGTGAACCCGCGGGCGAACACCTGGAAGCGCAGGGGCACGTGGGTCTCGGAGTCGATGGCGAGCCGGATCGAGCTGACCCGGGAGGCCCGGTCCTTGGGCGCCAGGACCAGCTCCTGCACGTCCCGGCCGGCGACGCTGGCCGGGTTGCCGGTCGTGACGTCCGTTGACGTACTGAGGGCGGCCAGCGCGAGGCTGGCGATCTGCTCGGGAGTGATGCCACCGGTCAGACCCGAGGGCAGTCCGGTCGGCAGGCCGCTGGGTAGGGCGCCGCCGGGAAGGCTGCCGGGAAGGCCGGGCAGGCCCGGGAAGGCGTGCGGCTGACCGGTGCCGGCGGGCAGCGTGGTGTGCACGGCGTTGTTGGCCCGGCTCGACCAGGTCCACACATCGGTGCCGTTGGCGATCACGTCGGTTTCACCGAGTGGACCGAGCAGCGCCACCCGGGCCTTGTCCGGGCCGGAGTACCAGACGCGCAGGGTGTGGGTACCGCTGAGCAGCTCGGTGAGATCCGCGCCGCCGGTGACCGAGGTCGGCAGGGCCGGCAGGCCGAGGTCGGCCCGGGCCACGATCGTGCCGGACAAGCCGTCGACGTGCGCGTTCTGCAGATCAGTGAGGAGCTGGGCCGCGCTGCGTGGCGCGGCGGTGGGGTCGGCGGCGGCGGTGATCATCCCGATCGCCGCGCCACCACCGAGCACCGCGACGGCCACCGCGGCCGGCACCAGCCACCGGCGCACCGGCCGGGAGGTCAGGATCGACATGCCCCCATACTGCCTCGGCCGGACTGTGAGTTGGCTGAGTCCCTACGTGCTGTGATCGCGTCGACGTGGCACGCTGGACAGCGTGCGGTTGCTGATCGTGGAGGATGAGGCGCGTCTGGCGTCGGCGCTCCAGCGCGGCCTGCAGGCCGAAGGGTTCGCGGTGGACATCGCCGCTGACGGGGTCTCCGGGCTCGAACTGGCCCGCCACGGTGGATACGACGCGATGATCCTCGACATCATGCTGCCCGGCCTGTCCGGGTACCGGGTGGTGCGGGCGCTCCGAGCGGAGGGGCATTGGCTGCCCGTCCTGATGCTGTCCGCCAAGGACGGCGAGCACGACCAGGCGGACGGACTTGACTGCGGCGCCGACGACTACCTCACCAAGCCCTTCTCGTACGTCGTGCTGCTGGCGCGCCTTCGCGCCCTGTTGCGCCGGGGGCAGCCGAAGCGCCCGGCCGTCCTGACCGTCGGCGATGTCTGCCTTGACCCGGCCCAGCGCCGGGTGACCCTGAACGGTACCGAGGTCACGCTGACCACCCGCGAGTACGGGCTCCTGCAGTACCTCATGCGGCGGGCGGGCGATGTGGTCTCCAAGACCGAGCTCCTCGACCACGTGTGGGACGCCAGCGAGGAGACCGCGCCCAATGCGGTCGAGGTGTACGTCGGATACCTGCGGCGCAAGCTCGGCCGGGGGATCCTCGAAACTGTCCGGGGCGCTGGATACCGGCTCGTGCCCGCCGCCCCGTGACCGGCCCCGCCGGGCAGCCGCGCCACACCCGCCGGCCGATGAGCTGGTGGCGACGGCGGACGCTGCGGGCCCGGCTGCTCATCATCGGCGTCGCCGGTCTCGGCGTGGGACTGTTGCTGGGCGGGCTCGCGCTGGTCGCCGTCCTGGGGCTGGTCCTGCAGCGCTCGGTCGACACCGAGCTCGACCGGATCGCCCATGACGTGGCCGAACTGGTCAACGCGGGTGCGCTGCCGCAGCCGGTGCCGGTGGCGGGTACCGCCGTGGTCCAGGTCGTCGACGCGCAGGACCGGGTACGGGCCGCGTCGATCGAGGGTGACCGGCTGGTGCCGATGCTGCACCGGGACGAGCTGGCCCGGGCCCGCTCGGGGCAGAAGCTGCTGGTGCCGGGGGTCCGGCTCGGCCTCGACGGCGACGTGCGGGTGGTCGCGGTCGCGGCCGGTCCGGCCAACGACCGGCAGTCCGTCCTGGTTGGACGGTCCATGTCGGACGCGCTCAAAGGCATCCATGCTCTGCGGACCACGCTTCTCATCGTGTTCCCGCTGCTGGTACTGGCGCTGGCCCTGGTCGCGTGGCGGGTCATCGGAGCGACCCTGCGGCCGGTCGAGTCGCTGCGTCGAGGGGCGGAGGAGATCACGGGTACCGGTCAGTCCGGCCGGCTGCCGGTGCCGCAGGGCGAGGACGAGATCCACCGGCTCGCGGTCACCCTCAACGGCATGCTGGACCGGCTGGACAATGGCCGGGCCAGGCAACGTGAGTTCGTGGCCGACGCCGCGCACGAACTGCGCAGCCCGTTGGCCAACATGCGGGCCCAGCTCGAGGTGGCCCAGCATCTTGGCCAGGCCAATGACTGGCCGGCCCTGGCCGACGATCTGCTCCTCGACACCACCCGGCTCTCGCGCCTCGTCAATGACCTGCTCCTGCTGGCCCGCTCGGACGCCACGCCGGGACTGACCCGGCCGTCCCGGCTGGATCTGTCCGCGCTGGTGGCCGAGGTTGCCAGCCGGTACCCCTCGGTGACCGTGCGGGTGGCCGACGATCCATTGTGGATAGTGGGGGAGCCGGACGGCCTGAGCCGGGTCATGGCCAACCTGCTCGACAACGCGGTGCGGTACGCCCGCGGCACCGTGCTGGTGCAGACGTTCGCTTCGGGCCCCGATGCGGTGGTGACGGTGTCCGACGACGGCCCCGGCATACCGGAGGCCGACCGGGGCCGCGTGTTCGAGCGGTTCACGCGGCTCGATGACGGGCGGGCCCGCGATGCCGGTGGCGCCGGCCTGGGGTTGGCGATCGTGCGCGAGCTGGTCCGCCGTCACGGCGGATCAGTGTCCCTTGTGGACGAAATGCCGCTGGTACCGATGGGTCGGCCCGCGAGCAGAGGGCCCGCGAGCAGAGGGCCCGCGAGCACTGGGCCCGCGAGCACTGGGCCCGCGAGCACTGGGCCCGCGAGCACTGGGCCCGCGAGCACTGGGCCCGCGATGGACGGGCCCACGGCGAACGGGGCTCGCTCCACCCAGGTCACGGTGGCCGGCTCAGCCGGCGTCGGGGAGGGACCGGGGCTGCGGGTCGAGGTACGGCTACCCTCCATAGTGGATCCTCGCTGACTGTCCCGTGATCACCCGACCGTGACGGAGGGTGAGCGTTATGGACCGATCTTGGTTGACATGCGATGCTCCCCTTATTCATTCAAGCCTTGTACACTTTCTCCGCCACAGGGGGAGGAGTCCGCATGACGGTGGAGACGCCCGGATCGCAGAGCGCGCTGCGCGAAGCGAACCAGCGGCGGGTGATCCACGCGGTCCGAACGGCCGGCGCCCTCACCCAGGCGGAGATCGCCCGGACTACCGGACTCTCCGCCGCCACCGTCTCGAACATCGTGCGTGAGCTGCGCGAAGACGGCACCGTCATGGTCACCCCGACATCCAGTGGTGGGCGCCGGGCCCAGAGCGTGTCGCTGGCCCGTGCTACCGGACTGCTCCTGGGGGTCGAGATCGGGGCCAGCCGGCTCCGCGCCGTGTTGTGCGACCACGATCACCGGGTGCTCTCCGACGAGAGCATCCCCTACGACGCGGCGCAGTCGGTCGACCGAGGCATCAGGCGCACCGAGTGGCTGGTCACCACGCTGCTGCGGCAGGCGCGGGTCGATCGCACCTCGGTCCGCGGCATCGGGCTCAGCCTGCCCGGTCCGGTCGACCCGGTCAGCGGTGAGCTGGCCGCGCCCGCTCTGCTGCCCGCCTGGCAGGGCACGGATGTCGCCGCTGACCTCGGTGAACGGCTCGACCTGCCGGTATTCGTGGACAGCGATGCCAACGCCGCGGCGCTCGGTGAGCTGGTGTGGGGGGCCGGCCGGGGAGCCCCGGACATGGTCTACCTGAAGCTGTCCACCCACGTCTCGGCCGCCCTGGTGCTGCGCGGGGCGCTCTACGACGGGACTGCTGGACTCGCCGGGCAGATAGGGCATATCACCGTCGACGAGCAGGGTCGGATCTGCCGCTGTGGCAACCGGGGCTGCCTGGAAACGCTGGTCGGGGGGGCGTCATTGCTCGCTCTCCTGCCGGCCGGTTGGACCGCGCGGACCCCGGATCTGCGCGCGCTGGTCGAGGCGGCCGTGCATGGCGACCTCGGTTGCCGCCGGATCATCGCCGACGCCGGCCGGGCCGTCGGTGCGGCGACCGCGATGCTGTGCAACGTGCTCAACCCTCGCCGGATCGTGGTCGGCGGGGAGCTGGCTGAGGCAGATGACCTGCTGCTCAACCCGCTGCGGGAGACCCTGTCGCGGCAGACGTTGCCACGGTCGGCCGCGCTGGTGCGCATCGCTCGGGCCGAACTGGGCGACCGGGCAGCGGCGCTGGGAGCGGTCGCGCTGCTCGAACGGCGGCTCGCCATCCACCCCGACGTCGACGGCTGACCTTCCAGATCCATCACGCTTCGCAATTGCCTCGTGACATTCGGGCGCATACCGAGGCATGGTTGCCGAATTGTTACGCGGCCTGGCCATTCTGATTCGTTTGCTGGTTAGAGCGCCTCCCACCAGGGAAAACCCACACTCAACGGGCAACTGCCTTTGACTGTCTAACGCCGTAAGCAGGGCGAAACAGGCTTGCGTTCAAGTCTTGACGGCAAGCGGCTTCAGGAGTTGACTTCATGCGTTCACCGTGTGAGACCGGTCACGCGGTAAATCACGTAAATAGCGCAATTCAACTATCGGTGCGGTGAACCCGCAACGAACATCGCGTGGAGGGGCTGGATGCGTATCAAAGTGCGCCGGGGCCTGGCCGCCGTGGGTGTCTCGGCACTCCTGGCAGCTGGGTTGGCGGCCTGTAACAGCGACACCAACACCCCGCCGGCTGGCGGCGGCGGCGTGTCGGTCGCCGATGGGTTCAAGATCGGTCTGCTGCTGCCGGAGTCGAAGACCACCCGGTACGAGACGTTCGACAAGCCGCTGATCGAGGCGAAGCTCAAGGAGCTGTGCCCCAAGTGCACCCTGCTCTACCAGAACGCCGACCAGGACAGCGCCAAGCAGCAGTCCCAGGCTGAGGCCATGCTGACCCAGGGCGTGAAGGTGATGATCCTCGACGCGGTTGACGCGACCGCGGCGGGCAGCGTCGTATCCAACGCCCAGTCGCAGGGCGTACCCGTGGTGGCCTACGACCGGCTCGCGACCGGCCCGGTCAACTACTACGTGTCCTACGAGAACAAGAAGGTCGGCCAGACCCAGGGCCAGGCCCTGCTCGACGCGCTCACCGCTGGTGGCGACCCGAAGCGCGGCCAGATCGTCATGATCAACGGCGACCCGACCGACCCCAATGCGGGTGACTTCAAGTCTGGCGCCCATTCGGTGCTGGATGGCAAGGTCAACATCGGCAAGGAGTACGACACGCAGCAGTGGTCTCCGGACAACGCGCAGAAGGAGATGGAGCAGGCCATTACCGCACTCGGCAAGGACAAGATCATCGGTGTGTACGCGGCGAACGACGGCACCGCCGGCGGCGCGATCGCGGCGATGAAGGGCGCGGGCTTCACGGCCATTCCCCCGGTGACCGGTCAGGATGCCGAGTTGGCCGCGATCCAGCGGATCCTCGCGGGTGAGCAGGCCATGACGGTCTACAAGGCCATCAAGCCGGAGGCGGACGCCGCTGCTCAGATGGCGATCGCGGCGGCCACCAAGGGCCAGCTGACCGGACTGCAGACGACCAACGTCAACAACAAGACCAAGGACGTCCCGTCGGTGCTGCTGAACCCGGTGGCGGTGACCAAGGCCAACGTGAAGGACACCGTCGTGAAGGACGGTTTCTACACGGCCGCGCAGATCTGCACCACGCAGTACGCCCAGGCGTGCTCGGCAGCCGGAATCTCCTAGCACGACCAGGTGGCGGGCGGTCGAGCGGGCCGCCCGCCATCTCGCAAGACACGCCGCGTACCGGTGGGCCTACCCCGGCGGTACGCGGCGTCCCGCCCCTTACGGATGGATCGAGGCGCGTGTGAACGAGGTGACGCAGAACGGCCCGGACGACCGCGACACCGGGTCGGGGGAGGGGAGTGACGTGGCCCGCGAGCCGGTGTTGTCGCTGCGGGGCATCCGCAAACGGTTCGGCGCGGTCGAGGCTCTCTCGGACGCGTCGTTGGACGTCTACCCGGGCGAGGTCGTCGCGCTCGTCGGGGACAACGGCGCCGGCAAGTCCACCATGATCAAGGTGATCGCGGGCGTGAACCCGGCTGACGGCGGTGAGGTCCGCTGGGAGGGCAAGCCCGTGAACATCACCAAGCCGAGCGACGCCACCACCCTCGGTATCGCGACCGTCTACCAGGATCTCGCGTTGTGCGACAACCTGGACGTCGTGGCGAACCTGTACCTGGGCCAGGAGCTGTCCCGGCGGGCGGTGCTGGACGAGATCGGCATGGAGAAGGCGGCCACAAACCTGCTGGAGACCTTGTCGGTGCGCATCCCCAGTGTCCGCATCCCGGTGGCGTCGCTGTCCGGAGGCCAGCGCCAGTCGGTCGCGATCGCCCGGTCCCTGCTCGGTGCGCCGCGGGTGGTCCTGCTCGACGAGCCGACGGCCGCCCTGGGTGTGGCCCAGACGGCGCAGGTCCTCGATCTCATCGAGCGGCTGCGGGACCGCGGGCACGGGGTGGTGCTGATCAGCCACAACCTGGCTGACGTCAAGGCGGTCGCGGATCGCGTCACAGTCCTCCGGCTGGGTCGCGTGGTCGGCGACTTCTCGATGCAGGACACCACTCAGGAGCAGATCGTGCAGGCGATCACCGGAGCCTCCGACAACGTGGTCGCCCGCCGGCAGGCGCGCAGCGCCGATGGTGGGCCCAACCCGCGTCGCGAGCCGCACAAGGACTGGACCGTCTCGGACACGCAGGAGCGTTCATGAGCACGACCACCACCAACCAGCAGGCGCCGTCCGGCTCGCTGCCGCCTGACGTGGCGGGCGCCAGCCGCAAGGCCGTGTCGACCGTCGCTGACCGGATGCAGCGGCTGCGCTCGGGTGAACTCGGCGCGTGGCCGGTCGTCATCGGGCTCATCGTGATCTGGGTCGTGTTCGAGTCGCTCAACGACGCGTTCCTGACCGCCCAGAACCTGTCCAACCTGACCCTGCAGATCATGCCGTACGGCGTGATCAGCGTCGGTATCGTGCTCGTCCTGCTGCTCGGTGAGATCGACCTCTCGGTCGGCTCGGTGGCGGGAGTGGGCGCGGCCGTGACGGTGTTCCTGAGCATCCAGCACGGCTGGCCGGACTGGATGGCCCTGGTCGTCGTCCTCGTGCTGGGCGCGCTCATCGGCCTGCTGCAGGGCTTCTTCTTCGCCAAGGTCGGCGTACCGGCGTTCGTGGTCACCCTGGCCGGCAACCTGGGGTGGCTCGGATTCCAGCTCTGGCTGCTGTTCCCCAACGGTACGGTCAACATCCCGTACAACGGGTTCACCGCCCAGCGTGACCCACCAGTACCTGTCGCCGGCGATCGGCTGGGTCCTGGCCGCGCTGGCCCTGGTCGCCTACTCCGCGGCGGCCGTGGTGGGCCGGGCCCGCCGGGTCAAGGCCGGCCTGCCGGCGCGCAGCCTGACCGTCTCGCTCGCGCGCATGGTGGGGTTGGGCGTGCTGGTGTTCGCCGCCGTCGCCGTCCTCAACCAGTGGCGTGGAGTACCGGTCGGGGTGCTGATCTTCGTCGGTCTCGTGGTCGTGACCGACCTCCTGTTGCGGCGCACCCGTTACGGCCGGGCGATCTTCGCCGTCGGTGGCAACGTCGAGGCGGCCCGACGGGCCGGCATCAACGTGGCATGGGTCCGGATGTCGATCTTCGCGGCCTGCTCGATGATCGCGGCCTTCGGTGGTGTCCTGTTCACCTCGCGGGGTCTGGCCGCCGGACAGTCCACCGGCGCCGGCGACGTGCTGCTCATCGCGATCGCCGGCTGCCGTCATCGGCGGGGTGAGCCTGTTCGGCGGCCGGGGCAGCACGTACGGCGCGCTGCTCGGCGCCCTGGTGCTCGGCTCGATCACGTCCGGCATGCTGCTGCTCCAACTGGACTCCTCGGTCCGATACATGATCACTGCGGCCGTGCTCCTCGCGGCGGTCGTGCTCGACTCCCTGTCCCGTCGCGGCCGACGCTCCTCCGGCCGCGCCTAGCGGTACGGGCGGGCCGTCGTGGCGGCATCGGCGGGACCGGTCACGAACGCGGGGCCGGGTGGGTCATCCGAGCTTGCGGGCGGGCGCCCGGCCTGGTCAGGTGGTATGAACGGCCGGTGACCGATAACCATAGCGCGGCCGAAGACGAGGCGGTCGAGCTCTGCCGCGACCTGATCCGGATCGACACCACCAACACCGGCGACAATGACACCAGCGCCGGCGAGCGGGTCGCGGCCGAGTACGTCGCGGCGAAGCTGGCCGAGGTCGGGCTGGAGCCGGTGATCCGGGAGAGCGCCGAAGGCCGGGCCAGCGTCGTGGCCCGGTTCGAGGGCCCGCCCGAGCGACGGGCCGGACGCCCGGGGCGCGCTGCTCGTGCACGGCCACCTCGACGTGGTGCCGGCCGACCCGCCGAGTGGTCGGTCGCACCCGTTCTCGGGCGAGGTCGCCGACGGGTACGTCTGGGGCCGCGGCGCGGTCGACATGAAGGACTTCGACGCGATGCTGCTGGCCACCGTGCGCCAGATGCGCCGGGAGGGCCGCACGCCGCCACGCGACCTGGTGCTCGCGTTCCTGGCCGACGAGGAGGCCGGCGGGCAGTACGGCGGCCACTGGCTGGTCGACAACCATCCCGAGCTGTTCGAGGGCTGCACCGAGGCGATCGGCGAGGTCGGCGGATTCACCTACACCGTCTCCGACGACCTGCGGCTGTACCTCATCGAGACGGCCGAGAAGGGGCTCACCTGGCTGCGGCTGCACGCCCGGGGCCGCCCGGGTCACGGGTCGATGGTCCACGACGACAACGCGGTCACCGCGGTGGCGGAGGCGGTCGCGCGGGTCGGGCGGCACCGGTTCCCGGTCGTCGATGACCGACACCGTGCGGGCCTTCCTGGACCGAGCTGTCGGACGCGCTCGGCATCGTCGTTCGACCCCGACGAGCCCGAGCTGGCGATCGCCAAGCTGGGCGCGATCGCCCCGATCATCGGCTCCACCATCCGGAACACGGCCAACCCGACCCGCCTGGCCGCCGGCTACAAGGAGAACGTGATCCCGAGCCGGGCCTCGGCCACGATCGACTGCCGCACCCTGCCCGGCCAGCACGACAGCTTCCTGGACCAGCTCCGCGAGGTGATCGGGCCGGACTCGAGATCGAGATCATCGAGCGGCAGCCGCCGCTGGAGACCACGTTCGACGGGGCGCTGGTCGAGGCGATGGAGGCCGCCCTGCGCCGGGAGGATCCGGCCGCCCGGGCCGTGCCGTACATGCTCTCCGGCGGCACCGACGCCAAGGCGTTCGCCCGGCTGGGCATCCGGTGCTTCGGCTTCACCCCGCTGCGCCTGCCACCGGACCTGAACTTCTCCGCCCTGTTCCACGGCATCGACGAGCGGGTGCCGGTGGAGGGGCTACAGTTCGGCGTGCGCGTACTCGATCACCTGCTGCCACGACCTGCTGACGAGGCGCCCTGATGACCGACACGGATCGCCGACGTGGAAGCCGCGCTGGAGCGGGTGGTCGCCGCCGCGCGGGCCCATCTGGCCGCGGTGAGGGCGGCCGACGGCGAACCCGACGACGACGCCGTCTGGGACGCCTACGTCGCGCTGAACAACGCCTCGCACGACTACGACGAGCTGCTCAACGACGTCTTCGGCGAGGTCACCCCGTGGGACCTGGAGGCCATCTCGGCCGAGCACGGACAGGGCGGCCGCGTTCGGCACCGTGGTCGTCCGGTGTCGGCCGACGAGGCCGCGCGGCCGGCCGACGACCCGTACCCGCGGGTGGTCTCGGTGCGGCAGCGCCGCGACTACCGGGTGCCCGAGCGTCTCGGCGCTGTTGCGGGTGGCCGAGGAGGGCCGGCTGCCGGTGCCCGAGGGCGAGCCGGTCGAGCCGATCACCACGGTGGCCGACGCCGTGCTGGAGCTGCTGCAGTCCGGCGACGGGTCGCTGGGCATGCTCGACGTGCCGGAGCTGGAGCCGCTCGACGGGGTCGTGGTGGTGGCCGAGGTCGGCGCGGGCCCTGAACGAGGACGGCCAGGCACGACGACACGGACCCCGACGCCGCGAGGCGCCGTTCCGGCTCGGCCGACGACCGACCTGGGCCGACTGGGCAGCGCCTCGACGAGACGGCACCCTGCTCCGACGGTATCTGACGAGTCGAGCGCTGGGAGGCTGGACTAGTAGGACAGCGCGGGCTGGCCCGCGTCCGGTGCGCCGCCGGCGGAGCAGAACCTGGCGGGTCCCGTCGCCGAACAGGCGCACCCGGGCCAGCTCCCAGCCGGAGTACTCGGCGGCGATGGTCAACTGCGCCGTCGCGGTCGTCCGGTCGACATGTGCTGGTAACCGCAACGGCACGTATTCGTAGTCCATCTGTGCATCGTGCCCCAATCGCCTCGGCCCCGACCAGCGCTCGCCGCGGTCGCGTGCCCGTACGCTGCGGCCGACCCGCCCCGAGCGTTCGACCCGGAGCGACGGCAGGGCATCGCATGCGGCTGGGACTGAGCCTGGGCTACCAGACCGCGTGGACGACCCCGGCCGATCATCTGGCCTCGCCCAGGAGGCCGACCGGCTCGGCTTCTCGGTCGTCTGGGCGGCCGAGGCGTACGGCTCGGACTCGCCCTCGATCCTGGCCTGGATCGCCGGGCAGACCGAGCGCATCGACGTCGGCGCGGCCGTCATGCAGATCCCGGCCCGCACCCCGGCGATGACCGCGATGACGGCGGCCACGATCGACACGTTCACCGGGGGCCGGTTCCGGCTCGGGCTCGGCGTGTCCGGGCCCCAGGTCTCCGAGGGCTGGCACGGAGTACGCTTCGCCAAGCCGCTGCAGCGGACCCGGGAGTATGTCGAGATCGTGCGCGCCGCGCTGGCCCGGGAGACCGTGGCCTTCGACGGGCGAGTTCTACCCGCTGCCGCTGCCCGACGGCGCCGGGAAGGCGCTCAAGCTCGGCTTCCACCCGTACCGGGCCGACATCCCGATCTACCTGGCCGCGGTCGGGCCCCAGAACCTCGAGCTGGCCGGCGAGATCGCCGACGGCTGGCTGGCCATCTTCTTCTCGCCCGGAGCACGCGGCCGAGCTGCTCGCCTCGATCACGGCGGGCCGGGCGAAGGTCGGCAAGGACCTCGCTGGCTTCGATGTGGTGCGCCAGCGCCGGCGTGGTCTTCGGCGACGACCCGGTCGCTGTGCGCAGACCCGTTGCGAGGCAACGCCGCGCTGTACGTCGGCGGCATGGGCAGCCGGGAGCAGAACTTCTACAACCAGCTCGCGGTCCGGATGGGCTTCGGCGACGCCGCGCGCGAGGTACAGGACCTCTACCTGAGCCGGCGGCAGCGCGACGCCGCGGCGGCGGTGCCGTTCGACTTCATCGACCAGACCTCACTGCTCGGCCCGGTGGACGCGGGTGGCCGAGCGGCTGCACCGGTACGCCGAGGCCGGCGTGACCACGCTGTCGGTCAGCCTGTACGCCGCGCGACCGCGAATCGGCGATCGACCACTCTGCGCCAGATGGCCGAGGCGTTCGACCGCTCCGGACTGGCAGGCTGACGCGATGCAGTGGTGGCAGACGATCGTCCTCGGCATCGTCGAGGGCCTGACCGAGTTCCTCCCGGTCTCCTCGACCGGGCACCTCACCATCACCGAGAGCCTGATGGGCCTCAAGATCGACGACGTGGCCGTCACGGCGTACACGGCGATCATCCAGGTCGGCGCGATCGCGGCGGCGATCATCTACTTCTGGCGCGACATCGTGCGCATCGTCGTCGCGTTCGTACGCGGGCATCTTCAGCGCCGAGGCCCGGCAGGCGCCGGACTGGCGCCTGTCGACCGCGGTGGTCGTCGGATCGATCCCGATCGCGGTGGTCGGGCTGGGCCGTCAAGAGCGTCATCGAGGGCGCCCTGCGCAGCCTGTGGGTGGTCGCGGCCGGCCTCATCCTGTGGTCGGGCGTGATGGTCTTCGCCGAGCGGGCCGCCACCCAGCAGCGCAACGAGAAGGGACGTGACGCTCGATGGACGGCCTGATCATCGGGCTGGCCCAGTGCGTCGCCCTGGTCCCGGGCGTGTCCCGCTCCGGGCGCCACCATCTCGGTGGGCCTGCTGCGCGACCTCGACCGGGTCACCGCGACCCGGCATGTCGTTCTTCCTCGGCATCCCGGCGCTGACCGCGGCCGGCCTGCTCGAGGCGGTATCGGCCCGCAAGGACGATCAGCGCGACCGTCGGCTGGGGCGCCGACCGCGCGTCGGCACCGTGGTGAGCTTCATCGTGGCTTACGCGTCGATCGCCTGGCTGCTGCGTTACGTGTCCCGGCATTCGATCATCACGTTCGTCTGGTACCGGGTGGTCCTGGGCGCGCTGCTCGTCGCGGGGCTCGCCGCCGGCGTCCTATCGGCTACCTGACGCAGACACGAGCCGGACCCGCCTTTCGGTGCTGCCTCGGGTTCGGACAGAATTCGCTTGCGTGGACAGAGCGGCAAGCAGCTGGCGTGGCGATCGGCGGTCGTACCGGTCCCGGCCAGGGGCCGGGTGCGCATCGGCCACAGCGGCCCGGACGTCGAACGACCCGCGGGAGCGCGCCATCGAGGCGATGGTGCGGTGGTGCCGCGACGGGCGACCGGCCGTTGTGGCTGGTCGAGGGCGGCGCCGGGGTCGGCAAGACCCGGCTGGCCAGCGAGGTCGCCGACCGGCATGGTGGCCGAGCGGTGGCCGGCCGGCTGGGCCCGCCCGGGGCTGGGCGCCTACGCGGTCAGCGCCGCCGTCCGCAACGGCCGCCAGGCGCTCGTGCTGGTCGACGACGCGGAGACCCGGGCCGACATGTACGAGCTGGTCAGCACGGTCGCCAACGGCGGCCGCCCGCCGGGGTCCGGGTGATCATCGTGGCCCGCGAGTTCGGCACCTGGTGGAGCGACCTGCTCAACCGGCTGAGCCCGCTCGAGCAGGACCTGCTCGCGGCCGGCCGCACCGTCATCGGCGGCGGCGACGGTCTCGCGCCTCACCCGGCTCCCGGGCGCTGGCCCTGCGCGAGCTGGGCGGCAGCGCCGACCCGAAGGGCCGGGCCGTCACCACGCTCGCCTCGGCCGACCCGGTCAGCCCGGCCATCCTGCTGCGCCAGGCCGCCCTGGTCGTGGCGCTGTCGACCCGCGTCGGCCAGCTCGGCCCGGCCGAGGTACGCGCGGCGCTGCGCGACCTGTTCGAGAGGAGGACGGCTACTGGGCGCGTACCTCGACCGAGGTGCTCGGCCCGGGCCAGGCCGCCGCCGGCGCTGCGGGCCGCCCTGGCCGGCGCGGCGATCGTCAGCACCGACGGGCTGGGCGACGCGGCCACCGTGCTGCGGCGCGTGCCGGCGCTCGCCGCCGGCGCCGCCGACCGGCTCACCCGGCTGGCCGCGTGGTGGCACGGCCTGTACGTCAAGATGGGCGAGTACGCCACGCCGGCGCCCGCGGCTGCCGGCGTGGCTGGCCGACCGGCTGCCCGACGGCACCGACAGCACCGGCGTCTCCTGGATGGTCGCCGCCCTCAACGCCGAACGCCGCACCACGTCGACCCTGGGCCGGCTCGCGATCGACGCCCACCGCGACGTGTGGCCGACCCGGCCGTACCCCGGGCCACCGGACCCGACGCGCGGCCTACACAGTCGATGCGGCGGGCGGTGAGCGCGGCCGCGCCCGTCGACGAGGCGCTGGCCTGGCTCACCCAGGAGCTGGAGCTCGGACCGGACGACCTCGAGGCGCTCGGCGAGGCGATCTCCTACCCGACCCGGTCGCTGACCCGGACCGCGATCGTGCTGGCCCGCCGGCTGCTCGACGTCGCCGACCGCGAGGACGAGCGGGCGTCGCTCACGCTGAGCCTGGGCGCACGCTACTCCGAGGTCGGCCGCTGGGGCGAGGCCCGCGACGATGACCGAGCGCGCGGTCGAGACCTTCCGCAAGCTGGTCGAGCTCGACCGTGACCGCTACCTGCCCGACCTGGCCGGCGCGGTGTCCAACCTCGGCACCTGCCTGGCCCAGCTCGGCGCCGGTGACCAGGCGCTCAGCGTCACCTATGAGGCCGTCGCCCTCTACCGCGAGCTGCTCGAGACCGACCGTGACCGGTACTACCCGGCGCTGGCCCGCGCGCTGACCAACCTGTCCGCCTGCCTGTCCCGGTCCGGCCGCCGCCCCGCCGCTCTCGGGGCCGCCGGCCAGGCCGTGGCCATCTACCGGGAGCTGGTGGAGCTGCACCCACACGCGTACGAGAACGAACTGGCCGCGGCCGACCACAACTGGCGGGTATGCCGCGAGGCCCTCGGGCAGCCCGTCGCCGGCCGCCGCCCCGACTGATCGCGGACCGCGTCGCCGCGCCCGTGATGACAGGCCCCGGTCGAGGGCGGGCGCCGTACGCTCACCGCGTGGCCACCGTTCTCCTGCTCCGGCATGGCCGGACCACGTCCAACGCCGACGGCACCCTCGCCGGGCGGACCGCGGTCGCCCTCGACGAGGCGGGGCTGGCCAGGCGCGCGGCGGTCGGGGAACGGCTCAGGGACCTGCCGCTGGCCGAGGTGGTCACCAGCCCGCTCAAGCGGTGCCGGCAGACCCTGTCGCTGGCGCTGCCCGGCGTACGTCCGCACGTCGAGTACGGCCTGGTCGAGTGCGGGTACGGCGAATGGGAGGGGCAGAAGCTGCGGACGCTGGCCAAGGAGCCGCTGTGGCGGGTGGTGCAGGCGCATCCGTCGGCGGTCACGTTCCCGGTGGCGAGTCGATGGCGGCGATGTCGGCCCGGGCGGTGGCGGCGGTTCGCGGACTGGGACGACCAGGTCACCGCACGAGCACGGGCCGGACGCGCTGTGGCTGGCCTGCAGCCACGGCGACGTGATCAAGGCGATCGTGGCCGACGCGCTCGGCCTGCACCTCGACCTGTTCCAGCGGATCGCGGTCGACCCGGCATCGGTGACGGTCATCCGGTACACCCCGGGGCGGCCGTTCCTCGTGCGGCTCAACGACACCGGCGGCCGGCCTGGCCAGCCTCGTCCCGCCCAGGAGCCGCGGTCACGGCGGAGCCGGCGCGGCCGGACAGCGACGCGGCGGTCGGCGGCGGCGCCGGCCGCGTCGGGCCGGCGTCGGCGGCGGTTCGCCGGCCGGGCCTGACCGCGGTGCCGACGGCGGGTCGATCGCGGCGGTTCGGCAGCGGGCGCGATCGGGCCGGCTAGGGTTTACTACAGCGGCGGGCCTACGCGCGGGCTCGGGCTGCGCGGCGTCCAGCGCGGCAGAGTCGAAAGGCGGGCGATGAGCCAGGTGCACGCGTTCGAACCACCGGACCGGTTCGTGGCCGGCACCGTGGGCGTGCCGGGGGACCGGACGTTCTTCCTGCAGGCGCGCGGGAACGGCCGGTTGGTCAGCGTGGTCCTGGAGAAGGTTCAGGTCTCGCTGCTGGCCGAGAAGCTCGAGGAGCTGCTGGCCGAGGCGCACCGCCGGTTCGGGGTGGAGGTGCCCGAGGTCGCGACCGGACCCGACGACAACGATCCGCTGGAGACGCCGGTCGACGAGGAGTTCCGCGTCGGCACGCTGGGCCTGGCCTGGGACGGCGACTCCGACACCGTCGTGATCGAGGCCATCGCCGTCGGTGAGTACGAGTCGGAGGAGCCGACCGAGGCCGAGCTGGCCGAGCTGGACCGGCTGCGGGTACGGCTGACGCCAGCCGCGACCCGGTCGTTCATCGCACGGGCGAAGCGGGTCGTCGCCGCCGGCCGGCCGCCGTGCCCGTTCTGCGGCCAACCCCTCGACCCCGCCGGCCACCTCTGCCCGCGCCACAACGGCTACCACCGCTGAGCATGACGCGCCGTGCCCGGCTTTCCGCCGGCGCTGGCGCTCACTCTCCGACCGGCGAGATCGAGCTCGAGGGCCGCCTCGTCGACGCGTCCAACACCACCCTGCGGGCGTTCATCACCCTCGATGACATCGACCGCCCGCTGCGTGTACAAGCCGGTCCGCGGTGAACGGCCGCTGTGGGACTTCCCCGACGGCACTCTGGCCGGCCGCGAGGTGGCCGCTTTCGAGGTGTCCCGGGCCGCCGGCTGGAGCGTCGTCCCGCCGACCGTCCTGCGCGACGGCCCGCTCGGGCGAGGGCGCGTGCCAGCTGTGGATCGAGGAGCCCGACGACATCGAGCCGGTCGTCGGTTTCGTGCCGCCGGCGCCGAGCTGCCCGACGGCTGGCTGCGGGTGGCTAGCGCCGAGGACGAGATCGGCGACCGTACCTGCTGGCCCACGCCGACGACGCCGACCTCGCCCGGATGGCCATCTTCGACGTGGTGGTCAACAACGCCGACCGCAAGGGCGGCCACGTGCTGCCTACCCGGCGACGGGCGGCTCTTCGGCGTCGACCACGGTGTCTGCTTCCACGTCGAGAACAAGCTGCGCACCGTGCTGTGGGGCTGGGTCGGCCGACCCGCTGCCGGACGACGAGCGCGACACGCTGCGCGGCTACGCCGCGACCTCACCGGCCGCGTTGGGTGAGCGGCTGTGCCACCTGCTCGCCCCGGACGAGGTGGCGGCGACGATCAGCCGGGTCGACCGGCTGCTGCGCCCACCACGTCTTCCCCGAGCCGCGCGCCGGGTGGCCACGCCGTCCCCTGGCCGCCGATCTGATGTCCTCAGCCGGGGGCGTGCTCAGGCCGGGCGGTGGAAGGTGGTGCGGTAGGCGTGCGGGGTGGTCCCGACCCGGCGGGTGAAATGGTGGCGCAGCGTGGCGGCGTCGCCGAAGCCGGCCCGGGCGGCGACCGAGTCGACGCCCAGGTCGGTCTCCTCGAGTAGCCGCCGGGCCAGCAGGACCCGCTGGTGGGTCAGCCAGTCGTGCGGCGTGGTGCCGACCTCGGCCCGGAACCGCCGGGCGAACGTACGTGGTGCCATGTGGGCCCGCGGCGGCCAGCGTGTCGACGTCGAGCTCGGCATGCAGGTTGGCGGTGACCCAGGTCAGCACCGGCTCCAGGGTGGACGCGGCTGGTGGCCGGGATGGGCTGTCTCGATGTACTGGGCCTGCCCGCCGTCGCGGTGCGGCGGCACGACCATCCGCCGGGCGAGCCGGGTGGCGACCTCCGAGCCGTGCAGCCGCCCGGACCAGGTGCAGGCATGCGTCGATGCCGGCCGCGGTGCCGGCGCTGGTGAGCACGGGGCCGTCCTCGACGTACAGGGCGTCGCACTCGACCCTGGCGGCCGGGAACCGGCGTCTGCAGCTCGTCGACGTAGCGCCAGTGGGTCGTGCAACGCCGACCGTCGAGCAGGCCGGCCTCGCCGAGCAGGAACGCGCCGGAGCACACCGACAGCACGCGCGCGCCACGGTCGGCCGCGCGCCGCAGGACAGCGCAGGACCTCGGCCGGAACGGCCCCGTCGATGGGGTGCGCCGGCACGGCGACCAGGTCGGCCTCGTTCCACCGGGGCCAGATCGGCGTGTGGCGTGATCGGTGAAGCCGGACGACGTCCGTACCGGCCCGCCCTCATGGGTGCAGATCGCGAAGTCGTACGCGGGCAGACCATCGTCGCGCCGGTCGGTGCCGAACACCTCGCAGAGCACGCCGAGTTCGAACGGCGCGACTCCGTCGCTGGCGATGTACGGCGACCCTTTGCAGCATGTGACGACAGCTACCCGCGTCGATGGCAGGAAGTCGAGGTTGCATGGCATTACTGCCACTGTCCACATCGGTATCGACCGGCGGACGCTGTTCTGGTCAGCACAAACCATCGCCATTCAAGGAGTCCGCCGATGTTCATGTTCGCCGTCGGTCCTCTCGTTCATCGTTCTCGCTCGCCCTCGCGTCCATGCTCGGCCGCACCGCTCGACAGCCGCGACGGCTCCGACTGGGCCGCCACGGATGATGGCGCCGCGTGCCGCCACTTATGACCCAGATGCCCCGGTAACGGGCATCCGCCCAGGTAGGCCCGGCCGGCCGCTTGGCTAGGCTGGCCCGCATGGACTCCTGGATCGGCCCCTCAGTCCCACGCCTGCCCCGGTC
Source organism: uncultured Actinomycetota bacterium (assembly GCA_963803345.1). GTDB lineage: Bacteria > Actinomycetota > Actinomycetes > Mycobacteriales > Micromonosporaceae > CAWDLX01. Next base: position 172,159 of record CAWDLX010000009.1, on the reverse strand, counting down.
GGCCGACCCGTCAGCCGCTGGCGCTCTACGACTCGGCCCGGCCGGGCGTGTACCCGACCGGCGGGGATCCGGCACCGGGGCGGCGCACGATGTACGTCTGCGGCATTACGCCGTATGACGCCACCCATATGGGGCACGCCGCCACGATGATCGCATTCGACCTCGTCAACCGGGTGTGGCACGACCAGGACAACGCCGTCACGTATGTGCAGAACGTCACTGACATCGACGATCCACTGCTCGAGCGGGCCGCCCGGGATGGCGAGGACTGGGTCGTCCTGGCCATGCGCGAGACCGCGCTGTTCCGGGAGGACATGGAGGCGCTGAGGATCATCCCGCCCGACGCACTACGTCGGAGCGGTCGAGTCGATCCCCGCCATCGCCGCCGGGTCTGTCGAGCTGCTCGAACGGGGCGTGGCGTACCGGCTCGAGGATGGTTGCGAGCGACGTCTACTTTCCCCTCTCCGCGGCGCCCCGGTTCGGCTACGAGTCGCATCTGAGCCGGCCGGAAATGCTGGCGCTCTCGGCCGAGCGGGGTGGCGACCCGGACCGCGCCGGGCAAGAGCGACCCGCTGGACCCCTGCTGTGGCGCGGCGCGCGCGACGGCGAACCGGCGTGGGACGGTGGCCCGCTCGGCCCTGGGCGGCCGGGCTGGCACATCGAGTGTGCGGCGATCGCGATGGACCGGTTGGGTGACGTGATCGACGTGCAGGGCGGTGGCAACGACCTGCTGTACCCGCACCACGAGTGCTCCTCGGCCCACGCCGAGGTCCTCACCGGTGACGCGCCCTTCGCCCGCCACTACGTACACGCCGGCATGATCGGCCTGGACGGACTCAAGATGTCCAAGTCCAAGGGCAATCTGGTCTTCGTCTCCCGGTTGCGCGGCGACGGCGTCGATCCGATGGCGATGCGACTGGCCCTGATCAGCGCGTCATACCGGGCCGACCGCCAGTGGACCGATGAGCTACTCAAAGCGGCGCAGCAGCGGCTGGCGACCTGGCGGGCGGCGGTCGCCGGCCCGGTAGGTCCGGATGGGGCGGCCGTGCTCGCCGTCGTACGAGCGGCCCTGGCTGACGATCTGGACACCCCAGCCGCGCTGCGGGCGGTCGACGAGTGGAGCGACGCCGCTCTGTCGCACACCGGTGCGGATCCGACCGCCCCGACGCTGGTCGCGGCCACAGTCGACGCATTGTTGGGCATACGTCTGTAGGTGGCGTGATCCGGGTCGCCCTGTTCCGGGCTCGTGGCGTTGCCCGATGCCACCCGCGCGAGCCACTGAGGCGGCATCGTCACTCTGGCGGTGAGTGACGATACCGCGTCAGCCCCCGTTCGTGATCAGCATCCGACCCCGGCCTGATACATGCGCTACACGCCACCTACACGCGCCATCCGAGAGGGCCACTCGCGATTCGGACCTCTGTGCCGGGCCTCCACCAGGCTGGGGGGTCTCGGCCGAGCGATGTTCGCTGACGGGTCCGGCGGAGCTGGGCCCGGTACGCGGCGTCATGGCGTCATCGCCGCCGGACGGTCAGGCCAGTGCGAGGTCCGGTCCGTCCACGGTGGTCGATGCATCATCGGCCGGCACCCGGTAGGACTCGCAGTCAGCGTGGTCATCGGACCGGGCCAGGTCGCCTGGGCCACCTCGATCGGTTTGCCGGCACCGTCGTAGGCGACGTGCAGCAGATGCAGCACCGGCGTGTCCGGTCGGATCTGCAGTGTGTGTCGCCTCTTCCCGGGTGGGCAGCCGGGCCGTGATGTGGTCGGCGGCGCTCGCGTACCGGCGGCCGGTCACCTCCTCGACCTCCTGGTACAGCGGGCGCCCGAAGGCCAGTTCCCGGGCCAGTGACGTGCCGTCGGCCTCGGCCGGCCAGGAACCAGGACGCGCCGAGCTCGACCGGCTGCTGCTCGTCCGTGCGCACCAGGTGCTGGCGGCGGACCAGCGGGGTGCCGGCCGGCACCCCGAAGGCGTCGGCCACCTCGGGTGGCGCGGCGCGAGCGTCCGACCGCGAGCAGCTGCTGCCGGTACCGGGCGGCGAGGTCGGCGTGGTAGCCGCGGCGGGCGCCGTACCGGCCCCGGGAGAGGCGGTTGAGCCGGCGGCGGGTGCCCCGGACGTAGGTGCCCGAGCCGGGTCGGGTGATCAGCAGCCCTTCGACCCGCAGCTGCGTCGATCGTGCGCTGCACGGTCTGTTTGGCCACCCCGTACGCCTCGGCCAGGGCCGGGATCGAGGGTATCCGCTCGCCGGCGACCCACTCGCCGGCCCGGATGCGGGCGCGCAGCGACTCGGCGATCTGGCGGTGTGGGTGCTCGGCGGTGCCCGGGTTGATCTCGTTCACGTCAACCAACCTAGCTTCCTAGGACGCCGTAGCGACTGTGACACGCCGCATAGCCGCGCCGTCCCAGCAGGCGGACCACCACACCGATCAGGCGTCCGGCTACGCGGGGCGTCGTTCTATCGTTTGGCCATGGAGGTCATCCAGTCCACGAAGCTCGCCAACGTCTGCTACGACATCCGCGGCCCGGTGCTGCAGGAAGCCAAGCGGATGGAGGCCGAGGGCCACCACGTGCTGAAGCTCAACATCGGCAACCCGGCCCCGTTCGGCTTCGAGGCACCGGAGGAGATCCTCCAGGACGTCATCCTCAACCTGCCCAACGCGCACGGGTACGGCGACTCCAAGGGCCTGCTCTCGGCCCGGCGGGCGGTGGTCCAGCACTACCAGGAACGCAGCGTGTCCGGCGTCGACATCGAGGACGTGTGGCTGGGCAACGGCGTCTCCGAGCTGATCGTGATGTCGCTGCAGGCGTTGCTCAACAACGGCGACGAAGTGCTCGTACCGATGCCCGACTATCCACTGTGGACAGCGGCCATCAGCCTGTGCGGCGGTCGGGCGGTGCACTACCTGTGCGACGAGAGCGCCGGTTGGCAGCCCGTCGATCGACGACATCGCCGCGAAGATCACGCCGCGGACGAAGGCCGTCGTCATCATCAACCCGAACAACCCGACCGGCGCCGTCTATCCACAGCAGACAGTCGAGCAGATCGTCGAGCTGGCCCGGCGGCACAACCTGGTCGTGCTTTCGGACGAGATCTACGACAAGATCCTCTACGACGACGCCACCCACGTGCCGGCGGCGTCCCTCGCCCCGGACCTGCTGTGCCTCACCTTCAACGGGCTGTCCAAGGCGTACCGCGTGGCCGGCTTCCGGACGGGCTGGATGGTGCTGTCCGGGCCGAAGCAGCACGCCACCAGCTACATCGAGGGCCTCGAGGTGCTGGCCAACATGCGGCTGTGCCCCAACGTCCCCACCCAGTACGCTGTCCAGACGGCGCTCGGCGGCTACCAGAGCATCAACGACCTCGTCCTTCCCGGCGGACGCCTGATCGACCAGCGCGACACCGCGTGGAAGCTGCTCAACGACATCCCCGGCGTCTCCTGCGTGAAACCCCGGGGCGCGCTGTACGCGTTCCCGCGGCTGGACCCCGACGTGTACCCGATCAAGGACGACGAGAAGTTCGTGCTGGACCTGCTGCGGGCCCAGAAGCTCCTGGTCGTACAGGGCACCGGCTTCAACTGGCCCCGCCCCGACCACTTCCGGGTGGTGACCCTCCCGCGTGTCGCCGACCTCGAGGAGGCCATCGGCCGCATCGCCACCTTCCTCGCCACCTACAGCCCAGTAGGGCGCCACGGCGCGGTGACCTTGGCTCCCAGGGGGGCGCGACTTGGCGCGGGGGGCCTACGCCCAGCGGGTGACCATGGCGGCGGTGACCTTGCGCGGGCCTCAGTAGGCAGGTGATTGGCGCGGGTGAGCGCGGTCGGGTTGGTGCGGCCCTGATCGTGCGGGCTGGGACGCCGCGGTGCCAGCTCGGCGGTGGCCGCCGCGGCGGCGCAGGTAGCGCTCGATCTGCTGGGCCAGCTCGTCGCCGGACAGCGGCGGTCATATCGTCACCGGCCCGCTCCTCGAGTTCCCGCACGTACTCGGCCAGCTCGGCATCCTGCTCGGCCGCGGTGCGCAGCCGCTCCTCCCACTGGGCTGTCTCCTCGGCCAGGTCGCCCATTGGTACCGGTATGTCGAGTATTTCCTCGACCCGGTGCAGCAGCGCCAGCGTCGCCTTCGGGCATGGCGGGTTATTCGCGTAGTGCGGCACGTGCACCCAGAACGAGACCGCGTCCAGCTCGGCGCGCTGGCAGGCCTCCTGGAGCACGCCGACGATCCCGGTCGGCCCCTCGTACCGGGTGGGGGTGAGGTTCAGCCGCTCGACGTCGCCCCGGTCGGATGACGTACCGCTGATCGGCAGCGACCGGGAGAACGCCACATCGGCGAGCAACGCGCCCAGCAGTACGACCCGGGTCACGTCGAGGCTGCGGCAGAGTTCGAGTACCTCATCGCAGAAGCCGCGCCAGCGGGTACTGGGCTCGATACCCCTGACCAGGACGACATCGCCGTCCGCATCCGGCGGCCGGGCCACCGCGAACCGGGTGGTCGGCCACTCGATCCGGCGGGTCTCGCCGTCACCCTGACGGACGGTGGGCCGGTTGACCTGGAAGTCGTAGATAGTCCTCCGGGTCCAGCTCGGCCACGTTCTTGGCCGACCACATGTCGACCAGGTGCTCCACCGCGGCGGTGGACGCGTCGGCGGCGTCGTTCCACCCCTCGAAGGCCGCGACAGCGACCGGGGCGCGCAGCGTCGGCAACCCGTCGAACTCGCTCACAAGCCCAGCCTAGTGCGCATCCGCCCACGCCGCCCGGGAGCGCGCTGCCGCGGCCGGAGGCTAGCCTCGAGGACGTGGCGTCGACCTCGTTCCTCGACCGGCTGGCCGACCGGGTCCTCATCGCCGACGGAGCGATGGGTACCATGCTGCACGCGGCCGAGCCGACGGTGGAGGACTACCAGGGGCTCGAGGGTTGTGTCGAGATCCTCAACCTGACCCTGCCCCACGTGGTACGGGGGATCCACGACGCCTACCTCGCGGCCGGGTCCGACTGCGTCGAGACGAACACGTTCGGGGCGAATCTCACCGCGCTCACCGAGTACGGAATCCCGGACCGCATCGTGGACCTGTCCGAGACGGCGGCCCGGATCGCCCGGGCGGCCGCCGACCAGTGGTGCACGCCCGAGCAGCCCCGGTTCGTGCTCGGCTCCATGGGCCCGGGTACCAAGCTGCCCACGCTCGGGCACACGACGTTCGCGCAGCTGCGTGACGCGTATCAGAGCAACGCGGCCGGCCTGATCAACGGCGGCGCCGACGCTTTGATCGTCGAGACGTGCCAGGACCTCCTTCAGGTCAAGGCGGCCGTCATCGGGGCGAGGCGGGCCATCGCCGACTCGGGTCGCGAGATCGGCCTGATCTGCCACGTGACCATGGAGACGACTGGCACGATGCTGCTCGGCTCCGAGATCGGAGCCGCCCTGACCGCGCTCGAGCCGCTCGGCATCGACGTGATCGGACTCAACTGCGCCACCGGTCCGGCCGAGATGTCCGAGCACCTGCGCTACCTGTCGCAGCATGCCCGGATACCGCTGTCCGTGATGCCCAACGCCGGACTGCCTGAGCTGACCCCGACCGGTGCCCGGTTCCCGTTGACGCCGGTCGAGCTGGCCGGTGCGTTGGAACGCTTCGTCGACGGGTACGGGGCGAAGCTGGTCGGCGGTTGTTGCGGCACGACCCCGGCCCACATCGAGGCGGTGGTGTCGGCCGTACGGGGAATGCGTCCCGCTGATCGGGCGGTCGCCGCCGAACCCGGGGTGTCATCGATCTACCACCATGTGCCGTTCGCTCAGGATGCCAGCGTCCTGATGGTGGGGGAGCGGACCAATGCCAACGGCTCGAAGGCTTTCCGGGAGGCGATGCTGGCCGGCGACTTCGCCCGGTGCGTCGAGATCGCCCGCGACGCCGCCCGGGACGGCTCCCATCTGCTGGACCTGTGTGTGGACTACGTGGGTCGCGACGGCGCGACCGACATGCGCGAGATCGCCGGCCGGTTCGCCACCGCGTCGACGCTGCCGGTGATGCTCGACTCGACCGAGCCGAATGTCATCGAGGCCGGCCTGGAGATGCTCGGTGGTCGATGCGTGGTGAACTCGGTCAACTACGAGGACGGGGACGGCCACGGTTCCCGGTACGCGCGCGTCATGCCGATCATCAGAGAGCACGGCGCGGCCGTCGTCGCTCTGACCATCGACGAGGAGGGCCAGGCCCGTACGGCCGAATGGAAGGTACGGGTCGCGTCCCGGCTCATCGAGGACCTGACCGGCCGGTGGGGGATGCGCAGGTCCGACATCCTGATCGACTGCCTCACCTTCCCGATCTCCACCGGTCAGGAGGAGACCCGCCGCGACGGCATCGAGACGATCGAGGCCATCCGCCAGATCGCGCGGCGGTACCGGGAGGTCAACTTCACACTGGGTGTCTCCAACATCTCGTTCGGACTGAACCCGGCTGCCCGGCAGGTGCTCAACTCGGTGTTCCTGCACGAGTGCGCGCAGGCCGGGCTCACGTCGGCCATCGTTCATGCCAGCAAGATCCTACCGATGTCCAAGATCCCCGATGAGCAGCGTGTGGTCGCGCTCGACATGGTGTACGACCGTCGGCGCGACGGATACGACCCGCTGTCGCGCTTCATCGATCTGTTCGAGGGGGTGGACCTGGCCGCGGCCAGGGCCAGCCGGGCCGAGGAGCTTGCCGGGCTGCCGCTGGAGGAGCGGCTGCAGCGGCGCATCGTCGACGGTGAACGCAACGGTCTGGAGGCCGACCTCAACGAGGCCCTGGCCGGGCAGCCAGCTCTGGCGATCATCAACGACACCCTGCTGGCCGGTATGAAGACGGTGGGCGAGCTGTTCGGATCCGGGCAGATGCAGCTGCCGTTCGTACTCCAGTCGGCCGAGGTGATGAAGCAGGCGGTGGCCTACCTGGAGCCCCACATGGAGAAGGCCGAGGATGGCGGCAAGGGCCGCATCGTGCTTGCCACGGTCAAGGGCGACGTGCACGACATCGGCAAGAACCTGGTCGACATCATCTTGTCCAACAACGGCTACGAGGTCGTCAATATCGGTATCAAGCAGCCGATCGCGGCCATCCTCGACGCGGCCGAGGACAGCCGGGCCGACGCCATCGGGATGTCCGGTCTGCTGGTCAAGTCCACAGTGGTCATGAAGGAGAACCTGCAGGAGATGCAGGCTCGCGGGGTTGCGCAGCGGTGGCCGGTACTGCTGGGCGGAGCGGCCCTGACACGCTCCTATGTGGAGGACGACCTGCGCTCGCTGTTCCCGGGTGAGGTGCACTACGCGCGGGACGCCTTCGAGGGGCTGGCCTTGATGGACCGGGTGATGGCGGTCAAGCGGGGTGAGGCACCGATCGTCGACGCCGACCGGGAACGTGTCCTGGCTGAACGCCGAGAACGGCGCGCACGGCACCGGCTTGTCGTATCGGACAACCTGCCCGCTCTCGACGATGACTCGGTACGCTCCGATGTGGAGCCAGCCGACATTCCGCGGGCCCCCTTCTTCGGTACCCGGGTCGTCAAAGGTGTACCCCTGGCCGACTATGTGTCCCTTGTGGATGAACGGGCCACCTTCCTCGGCCAATGGGGGCTTCGCGGATCGCGTGGAGGCGGCGGACCGTCCTATGAGGAGCTGGTCGAGAGCGAGGGTCGGCCCCGCCTGCGATACTGGCTTGACCGGCTCGTCGCCGATCAGGTGCTCGAAGCGGCCGTGGTGTACGGGTACTTCCCGTGCTATTCGGAAGGGAACACCCTCGTCGTCCTGGACGAGAACGGCACCCGCGAGCGGACCAGGTTCAGCTTCCCGCGCCAACGCGCCGGCCGCCGGCTGTGCATCGCCGACTTCTTCGCGCCCCGGTCATCCGGTGGGCTCGACATCTCCGGTGGGCTCGACATCGTAGCGATGCAGCTGGTGACCATGGGCACCCTGGTCTCCGAGTACGCCGAGAAACTGCGGGTCGCTCACTCCTACCGGGACTACTTCGAGGTCCATGGCCTCTCGGTCCAGCTGACCGAGGCGCTGGCCGAGTACTGGCACCGCCGCGTGCGCTCCGAACTCGTCCTGCCGTCGGGGGAGTCGGTCGCCTCCTCCGACCCGCCCGATCTGGCCGGCCTGCTCGCCACCGACTACCGCGGCTGCCGGTACGCCTTCGGGTACCCGGCCTGCCCCGATCTGGAGGACCGGGCGAAGATCGCGGCCATCCTCGAACCGGAGCGGATCAAGGTGGTGCTCTCGGAGGAGTTCCAGCTCGTACCCGAGCAGTCCACCGACGCCGTCATCGTCCACCACCCCGAAGCCAACTACTTCAACGCGAAGTAGCAAGGCGGGGGCTCTGACCTGCGGAAACGTAGATCAAACCGCTGAAGAACGCTGGTTCCGCGAGCTCACCGAGAAGCCATCCGCCGCGGTGTCGTCAAGTCGATGCCCGACCTGATCGCTGCGATCGAGGCATACCTCCAAGCCAACAACAACGATCCCAAGCCGTTCGTATGGACCGCCACGGCAGAGGAGATCCTCGAGAAAGTCAGCCGAGGCCGGGTCGCACTCGCATCAATCCCGGCTCCCCCCAGCGCCGCGGGCCCCTGACGAATAGGCTCGCGCTCATGACCGACGGCGACTGGAGGGATGGCTGGTTCAGGCGGCGTCGGCCCTCCGTGGAGACTCTTGCCTGGGTTGCGGCGTCGATGGGTCGGGGCAGTCGCATCGTTGGCTATCGCCGATTGACCGGTGGCGTCTGCTCCGCCGTGAATCGGCTGACTGTCGAGCGACGTGGAATGCGAACGTTCGTCGTACTACGGCAGTACCCGGGCGGGCTCGGCCTGCAGGGGAGCTTGGAGAAGGAGATCGCCAACCTTGGTGTGGTGGCGGGAAGCGGGCTCCCGGTTCCGAGCGTCCTGGCTACTGATGTTGCTGGTGCTTCGACGGGGGGCGCGCCATCGTTGCTGATGACACGGTTGCCTGGGCATGTTCATCTCAATCCGGCGGAACCTCGGTCGTGGATGACGAGGATCGCGGAGATTGCTGTATTGCTGCATTCCCTCGATCTCCCCGCGAAGATGTTCAGACCTTGGACGGATTCTTGGATCGCTCCTCTAGACGGGTTTCAGGTGCCGGTCGACGCACAGAAGCCGGCTGTGTGGAAGGCGGCGTTTGGTGCCATGGCGGCGCCGCCGCCAAAGGACACTGCCGTCTTTCTGCACTGCGATCTCCTGCCTGTCAACATGCTGTGGTCGCGCGGGAGGATTACTGGACTGACCGACTGGAACTCCATCCATCGGGGGGCGCGCGCGATTGACGTCGGGCACTGTCGGCGATACTTGGCGGCGCTCTACACGCCCGAGTGGTCGGAGCAGCTTCGGTCGCTCTATGAGTCGATCGCCGGGGTGACTCTCGATCCGTGGTGGGACCTGTATGCCCTGCTGCACTATGACGATAGCGGGCCGAAGTGGATCCGTAGTCAGGTCGCTGGGCTCCGTCCCGTCGATGTGCCCGGCATGACTTCCCGGGTCGAGGTCGCTATCGAGACAGCGCTACGGCGACTCGGATAACTGCGGGTTCCCTGCTGGTCGGCCCGGATCCAAGGATGCCGCTGCCACTGGCGAGGGACTGGTGTACGGGGCGAGCACTTACACGACCACCTAGTCGCCCGGTCCGATCGCGGCTTCGATCGTCGTGCTGGCGGCTACGGCGGTGAGGCGTTCGTGGGTACGATCCGCGTATGAAGCTCGGTCTGCACTACTGGAACTACACGACGCCCGCCGATCCGGCCCTTATCGCGCCAACGCTCGCCGAGACCGCTGTGATCGCCGAGGAGGCCGGCTTCGCCTCGTTCACGGTGATGGACCATTTCTTCCAGATGGAGGGCATGGCCGGGGCCGACGAGCCGATGCTTGAGGGATACACCGCGCTGGGCTACCTGGCCGGACTGACCCGTCGGATGACCCTGGGGCTGCTGGTCACCGGCGTGATGTACCGCAACCCGGGGGTGCTCGCGAAGACCGTGACCACACTCGACGTGCTGTCCGGCGGCCGCGGTCGGCTGGGCATCGGCGCGTCCTGGTACGAGCGGGAGCAGCGCGGTCTGGGCATTGCGGTGGTACCGGTGGCCGAGCGGTTCGAGCGGCTCGAGGAGACCCTGCGGATCTGTCTGCAGATGTGGAGCGACGACAACGGCCCGTTCACCGGCAAGCACTACCAGCTGGCCGAGACGCTGTGCATGCCGGCTCCGCTCAGCCGGCCCCGGCCGCCGATCATGATCGGCGGTGGTGGTGAGAAGAAGACTCTGCGCCTGGTCGCCCGTTACGGCGACGCCTGCAACGTGTTCGGCACGTCGGTGGCCGAGGTGGCGGCGAAGTTCGACGTCTTCGTGGACACTGCGAGGCCGAGAACCGCGCCTTCGACGAGGTCGAGAAGACCGTCTGCGCGGTCCGGCCGGCGCTGGCCGATGTCGATGCGTTCGTGGCCGACGTTGAGAAGTACGCGAGGCTGGGCGTCACCGAGGTGATGGTGATGCCCGACCGGCACCCAGTCGAGTTCGCCTCCCAGCTGGCCGAGCGGGTAGTTCCGCGCGTGCTGTCGATCGACTGAACTCCACTGAGGACAATTGGTCCGGTTCATTCGCCGACGGGGTCCGCCCCGACGACCGGCACCGCAGGGGCGAGCGTACCCGCCCGCAACGGGGCATAGCGGATGCAGCCGTGGTGAGACGTTCAGTCGAAAGCTGGTGATGGTGAGGCAACCAACACTGTTCCTGACGGTGGGACTTCCATGCACCGGGAAGACCACTGCTGCTCGGCGCATCGAGATCGAGCGGAAAGCACTTCGTCTCACGAAGGACGAATGGGTGAAGGCTCTCTACGGGCACGAGAATCCGCCATCGGCTCAGGACGTGATCGAAGGACGGCTCATCCAGATCGGGTTGCGCGCCCTCGAACTCGGCACCAACGTCGTGATCGACTACGGCCTCTGGGGTCGAGACGAGCGCTCCGCTCTACGGCAGGCAGCAGCAGACCTGGGCGCGACGGTAGAGATGCGCTACTTCGAACTCACCCCGGCCGAGCAGCGCAGACGACTTGATCAGCGCCAAGCCGACGCGCCACACACGACTTGGCCGATATCCGACGAGGAACTCGCCGAGTGGGCCGCCAACATCGACATCCCAACGCCGGGCGAACTCGACGGCAGTGAACCCATTGATGACCCACCGGATGGATTCGCGACATGGGACGAGTGGCGCAGACACCGCTGGCCGCCGTCGGTCTCCTGACGCCTTCTCCTCGCAGCGCTGCCACGACCGCTCATCGGCTACCCGGTATCTTGATCAAGACCGCTCGCGCCGGCCGCGCCCGAAGGTTGAGCAGCCGGTTCGACGCTCTGCGGGTGAGTCATCGATGGGCGCCGCCGGCGAGCACGCTGTCGGTCATCACCGCGGTGTACCAGCCAAGACCCGAGTACCTGCTGGCCGCGTACGACTCACTCGCGAAGCAGCGGATGCCCGAGGGATGGCAATGGGAGTGGCTGATCGAAGAGGACGGGGACGCCCCGCCCACCGTCACCGTCCTGCCGGACGATCCCCGGATCCGCCTCAGATCCGGGCGCCACCATGGCGTGGCGATCGCCCGCAATCTGGCCACCGCCCGGTCTCACGGAGGCCTCCTCAAGACTCTCGACGGCGACGATGTGCTCGCACCCGGGGTGCTCGAGCGCGATATCGCGATCCTCACCGGCGACCCGACGATCGGCTGGACAACGTCGCGGGCGCTGGACCTGCTGGCCGACGGGTCCACCATTCCCGTGGGCGACGGCCCGCCGGTGCGGCGTCTCGACCCGGGCTTCGTGCTCGATCATTGGAGAACCTACGACCACCGGCTCCCCGTTCACCCGGCCACCCTCTGCATCCGGCGGGAGCTGGCCGTCGCCCTGGGCGGGTGGATGGCGGTACCTGGATCGGAGGACACCGGCCTGTTGATCGCCGCCAGCGTGACCAGTGCCGGCCACTTCCATCCGGAGGTCGGACTGCTGTACCGGAAATGGGCTGGGCAGATGAGCGCGGCGCCGGAGCACACCGAGGGCACGGAGCGCGATCTTCGCAGCGCACTCATCGACGAACGGGCCGACGCGCTCAAGCAGTTGTGGGCGGCCGGCCACTGAGCGGGCGTCTCACCGCGAGTGGCTACTCGTCGACCTGTTTCAGCGCGGACCGGGTCGCACCGACCGGCCGGTACCCGAGCCAGGCGTTGATGGCCCGTATCGGCGCGTTGGTCTCGTCGTTGCTGGTGTACGCCGCGGTGATGCCGAGATCAGCGGCCGCCCGCAGCGATACCGACTTGATCAGCTTGACCAGCCCCCGGCCCCGGTACTCGCGCAGGCAGTCGGATCCGGCCGACATCGCCCGACCGCTCCCGACGTTCATGGCGAGCAGCGTCGTGGCCGCCGGTTCGCCGTCCACCAACGCGATCATGCTCACCCGCTGGTCGATTCCCGGCCACTCCCGCTCGAGGAACTCGTCGAGCGGGATGCCGGCGAACGGCAGGTCGCCCGGCTCGTCGCGGGCGGCGACATCGACGACCGCATGGAACGCCTCCGGGCCCACCTCGGCCGCCGGCAGTACCGTCACGGCGTCCGGCGTCGCCGGTACCGGTGGCAACTCGCGCGGGTCGACCACCACGTACCGCATCGTGGCACCCAGTTTGTAGCCGCGGCGGCCGGCGAAGCTCACCGAGTCGGGTTCGTCGATCAGCAGGGCCTGAACCACGCGGGCGCCCTCTCCCGCGAGGTGGGCTTCGACCCGGGTGGCCAGCTCGGTCCCTATCCCGCGGCGGCGAAAGGGTGGGTCGACGGTCACGACGAAGCTGGCCGCGCCGGGCGTGACCGAGTAGTGCTCGAGCCCACCGGACCCGAACCCCACGACCCGGCCGTCGACCTCGGCCGTCAGGCGGATCGCGTCCGGCTTCGCCATCGCGAACCAGAGCCGCTGCAGCTCGACAGACGCGGCATGCCAGGGCTCGGCCGCCTGCCGGATCCGGTCGAACTCCACCACATCGTCGATCGTCGACGCTCTGATGTGCACCCACCCAACCTATCCAGCATGGCCAGCCATTTTCGTCGCGACCGGTCAGTCCTCCAGTAGCCGGAGCAGCCGGCGGGCCTGGACATCCGCGGCTGCCACCGGGTTACGTGCGGCGGCCGGTCCGCCGGGCCGCAGCATCCACAACCAGAACATCGCCCAGGCGCGCCGGGCGGCCCGAAGTCGCGCCCGGTCGACATCGAACAGGGCGCAGACCTGGTCGGCGTTCACAGCCCGGGCGGAGGGATGCTCGACCAGGATGGCCAGTTCGATCTCAGGGTCGGAGCAGGCCGCATCCTCGAGATCGATGATCCGTACCCGCTGCCCGTCCCACAGGTAGTTGGCCAGGTTGGCGTCGCCGTGGCCAATGACTCTCCACCGTGGATCGCGCGCCAGCAGTTCCGCGTCTGGGCCGCTGAACCAGCCGAGGGCGGCATCGTAGGCCCGCCGGATCACCCCGCGGGCCGGGCGGCCACCGGCGATGAGCCGGCGGGCGTAGGTCAGCGGGTCCGCCCACGGCCGCAGGTCGTCGACTCCGGTCAACGGGACCGTCCACAATGCGAGGATCGCGGTCACCAGCGCGTCAAGCCGCACCTCGTCCAGCCGCACCTCATCGAGCCCGGCGCTCAACGGCGTGCCGGCGACGACGGTCATCGTGATCCAGGGTGGTGCCGCGTCCAAATCGGCCGCCACCGGGCGGGGGACCAGGTCGGGCGCGTACCGGTGGACGTGCGACAACATCGTCCACTCGCGACGGTGCTCGCCGCGCGCCCATGACGTGTACCGCTTGGTGAGCAACGCACCCTCGACCGACAGCTCGTGGGTATGCACCAGCGCAGCCTAGAGCGCCGCCAGTTCGTCACGCGACCAGACCGGCCAGTGCGTCACGAACCGAGCGGCGCACCTCGTCAAGGGTTCGGGCTCCGCCCGCCCCGGCCAGCTGGTCATAGATGAGCCCGTCGAGGAACGCCACGAAGTCCCGGCCCTTGCGCTGCGGATCGGTGGCACCGAGGTCCTCGAACATCTCGACCGTGCGGGCCCGCAGGCCGACACCGGCGGCCAGGAACACTTCGCGCAGCTCAGGTTGGCGCACCGACTCCAGCGAGATCTCGTACCTGGCGAGCATCCTCTCCCGGCGCGGCCCGGCCCAGTGCTGCACCATCCGGGCGGACATGTCGGCGATCAGGTCCAGATCCAGAATCGCACCACGGGGAGCGGCTGGTGTGTCGGCCAGGTCAGCGTCGAGCAGGCGGCCGGTGACCGCCGCGAGCAGGGCCAGCCGGGTACGGAAGTAGTACGAACGTCGAGCCCTCGGCCACGCCGGCCGCCTGGTCCACGGCGCGGTGGGTGAGGCCGCGCAGCCCCGATCGCGCGATCACCCCGATGGCGGCGTCGCTGAGCCGGTCCCGGCGGCTCGTGCCGTTGCTCACACCCATCAGGACACTCTACAGGTGTAGAGTGACTCTACTTCTGTAGAGGAGCGGGCATGGCGGACCGGACAGCCATCGTGGTCGGCGGCGGCATCAGTGGGCTCTCGGCGGCGATCGGGCTCAGCCGACGTGGATGGCGGGTACGGGTTCTCGAGCGGTCACCCGGGTTCGGTGAGGTCGGCGCTGGAATCTCGTTGTGGCCCAACGCGATGCGGGCACTCGATGTGATCGATCCGGCACTGGGCGCGCGGGTTCGCGACCTTGGCGGGGCGGAGGTCAACGGCGGCATCCGCCGGCGGAACGGACAATGGGTGAGCCGCATCGACGTGGACGAGTTGGTACGCCGCCTCGGAACGGTGCTCATCCTGCACCGGGCCGACCTGCTCGCCAGCCTGCTCGACGCGGTACCGGCCGGCTCCCTCGAGCCGGGCACCTTCGTGTCCACGGTGGACGCCCACGGCACCGTCGATGGCGCCCCGACCGATCTCGTAGTCGGAGCCGACGGTCTGCGCAGCGCCGTCCGGCAAAGCCTCTGGCCGCAGGCGCGCCCGCCGCGGTACTCGGGCTACACGGCCTGGCGCCTGATCACCCGGCATCTACCCGAGCACCTGACCGATGCCGGCGAGAGCTGGGGCCGCGGTACCCGCTTCGGCTACGCCGGACTGCCCGACGGCCGCGCCTACTGTTACGCCACCGACAACACGCCCGAGGGCGAATCCTCACCTGACGAGTACGCCGAGCTCATCCGGCGCTTCGGCGACTGGCACGAACCCGTGCCGACCCTGTTGGCCGCGGCCGCCGGGGAGCCCGTGCTGCGCCACGACATCTACGACCTGCCGGACCTCACGACGTTCGCGCGCGGACGGGCCGCCCTGGCCGGGGACGCCGCCCATGCGATGACGCCCAACCTGGGTCAGGGTGCCTGTCAGGCGCTCGAGGACGTGGCCACACTCGTCAGCCTGCTCGACCGGTACGAGGTGCCGGCCGCGCTGGTCGAATATGACCGGCTGCGCCGCCGGCGGACCCAGGCGGTGGTCCGGCTCTCCCGCCGGACCGGAGACATTGGACAGTGGTCCTCGCCGGTCGCCGTCGCGCTCCGCGACCGGCTGCTCGCCCTGGTACCGCCATCGGCAGCCCTGCGAACGCTGGTGACGACCGTCACCTGGGAACCACCGTCTACGCATACGTAGATCTCGTCACGGTACGCAGCTGTCGAAGATACGCAGCTGTTGCCGATGTGGTGGTGGGCGCGTCAGCGGAGTCTGGAGTAGACCACTTCCGTCCGGGAGCGGACCACTTCAGAACCACGGAGGACACCATGTTCATCCACCCGCAGATCCTGGTCGAGATCGCCGAGATCCGCAGCCGCGACCTGCACGAGGCAGCCCGCCAACGCGCCCGCGGTCGCCGGCCGACCCCACACAAGCGGCGCGACGACCGGTAGCCGTGCCGGCCCGTCCGGGTTGATCGGTAGGCTCGGACTTCATGGGGTCACCAACCCGGCGGGTCGCCGCCGTCCTGTTCGATCTGGACGGCACACTCGTCGACACCGAAAAGACCTGGGGCACCGCGTTGGTGGAGCTCGCCGCCCGGTATGGGAGCGTCCTCACCGACGCGGTGCGTGAGGAGATGGTCGGCGCTTCGTCCGCCACCACCATGAGGATCCTGCTCGACCACATTGGACAGCCGTGGCGCGACCCGGCCGAGGGCAGCGCCTGGCTGGACAACCGGGTGCGCGAGCTCTACGCCAACGGGCTCGAGTGGCGCCCCGGCGCGGAAGAGCTACTCGACGCCGTCCGCTCGGCCGGCATCCCGACCGCGCTGGTCACCAACACGAATCGGCCCCTGGTCGAGGTCGCGCTGCCTACGCTGGGCCAATTCGACACCGTCGTCTGCGGCGACGACGTGACCCGCCCCAAGCCCGACCCGCAGCCGTATGCGTTGGCCGCCGCGAACCTGGGCGCCCGGCCCGCCGACTGTGTAGCGATCGAGGACTCACCGGCCGGCATCCTGAGTGCCACCGATGCCGGCTGCGCGGTGATTGCGGTCCCGAGCGAGGTACCCCTCTACGAGCTGGGCGGCTTCCTCGTCGGCAGCCTGACCGAGGTCACGCTGTCCACACTGGACGAAGCCTTCCACACCTGACCCCGCGCCCCAGCCCCGCGCGGCTCACACCTGGGCCATGGGCGTGAACCCCAACTCCATTCGGCTCACATCTGGGGTGTTAGCCCGGACACCTCACATCTGGGGTGTTAGCCCGGACACCATACAGCGCGAAATGTGTTAGCAGACTGTCCGGGCAAACCCCCAAACCCAAACCCAAAACCCAAACCCCACCCGCCGCCTGGCGAGCGAGCGGGGAGCGGCGGCTCCTACTCGTAGGCGATGGCTTGGAGGACGTTGACGCGGGCGGCCCGGATGGCCGGGAGGACCGCGGCGACCACGCCCGATGATGCCGGCCAGCACGAGGTAGACGATCAGCTGGGTCCAGGGTACGGCGAAGTCGGTGATGCCCTGGTCGTGCAGGGCTCGGACCACCGCCGCGCCCAGGCCGAGCCCCGACGGCCAGTCCGAGCACGGCCCCGAACACCGAGATGACCACCGCCTCGACCGTGATCATCCGCATCGTCTGCGTCCGGCTCAGGCCGACGGCACGCAACAGGCCCAGCTCACGGGTACGTTCGATCACCGACAGCGCGAGGGTGTTGATCACCCCGAGTACGGCGATGAGGATGGCCAGCGCGAGCAGGATCTGGACCATCAGCAGTACCTGGTCGACCGGTGCCGTCTGTTGGGCCAGGTACTGGCTGCGGTCGCCGACGCTGACCTCCGGACTGTCGGCCAGCAGCCCGTTGACGGTGGACTTCACGGCGTCGACGGACGCGTCCGGCTTCACCTGGATGAACCCCATCGACGGGGAGACCGTCTGGAAGTCCGACACCGCCGCCACCGGGATGATGAATCCGTTGAACAGATCGCTGTCGTGGTAGATGCCCGAAACGGTCAGCCGGAGTGGATCCCCGCGCACGAGTTGGACGGTGACCGGGCTGCCCACGTGCAGGCCCTTGCCGCCGGCCGTCTTCTCGTCCACCACGGCCTGCCCGGTGTTGACCGCGTCGATCACACCCGCCGCCGGACTCAGGGTGAACATGGCCGGGACGACCGACATGTCGCTGAACGCCCCGACGAAGGTCCGGTCTCCGTTGACCGCGGCGGCGTCCTGGTAGAGGCCGGTGGTCGCCTGAACTCCGTCCACATGCGACACCTGGGTGAGGACGGCCGGATCGAAGGTCGCGCCCTGGTCGCCGGAGATGATCAGGTCGACGTGGGCCTGCTGGTCGGCGACCCGGGTGATGCTGTGCTTGGCCGACGTGATCACCGTGTTGATACCGGTGATCAGGGCGATCCCGACCATGAGGGCGGCCGCGGTGATCGCCGTACGGCGGGGGTTCCGGCCCGCGTTGAGGCGCCCGAGCGTGCCCGGCACCGACCACGAGAACAGCCGGCCGATCACCCCGGCGACCGGGCGCGCGATGAGTGGAGTGAGCAACGCGGTGCCGATGAACGTCAACAGGACCCCGCCGAGGATCGTCCACAGTGTCGCGCCACCGCCATTACCGGTGAGCCCGACCGCGAGCAGAACCGCACCAGCGCCGAACACCGCCGTACCCGTGATCGTGAGCCGGGTCAGTGGCTTGTCGGCGGTGGCCGCGTCACGCATGGCCGCGACCGGAGGTATCCGTGCCGCCCGGACGGCCGGGATCAGCGCGGCGAGCACGGTGATACCGATGCCGACCCCGAACGCGCTGACCACCGCGGCCACCGGCAGACCGAGGCTGAGGCTGAGCCCACCGCCACCGGCGAAACTGCTGAACACCTTGGCCAGCCCGGCGCCGACGCCGAACCCGAGCGCGAGCCCGATCACGGAGGCCAGCAGCCCGATGACCACCGCCTCCAGGAGCACGGAACGGATCACCTGGCCGCGGTCGGCCCCGATGGCGCGCATCAAGGCGAGCTCACGGGTGCGCTGGGCCACGATGATGGAGAACGTGTTGAGGATCAGGAATATCGCCACGAACAGAGCCACCGCGGCGAACCCGATCAGGATGTAGTTGAAGAACCGCAGCGCGTTGGTGAACTGGGTGGCCTGCTCGTCGGCCAGCTGCTTGCCGGTCTTCACCTGGAAGCCTGGGCCGAGCTCGGCACTGACCCGGTCCCGCAGTTGGTCCGGGCTGACGCCGGGAGCGGCCGTCACGGTGATCTGCGAGTAGACGTTGGGCTGGCGGAGCATGAGGTCCTGCGCGACCGGGGTGGTGAAGGCGACCATCTGCGCCCCGCCGAGCGAGTCCTGGCCGGAGGTGTAGCCGAATATTCCGACCAGTGAGAAGGTGCGCTTGCCGGGTTGGTTGGTGAGGACGCCGACCTGATCGCCGACGTGCAGGTTGGCGTCCTTGGCCAGGCCGGCGTTGATGGCGATCTGGTTGTCGGCGGTCGGTGCGACGCCCTCACGCAGCACCAGGTTCGGGGCCTGCGACCGCCAGTCCACACCGAAGCGCGGTGGCCCGACCGTGGTGACCACCTTGCCGCTGGCCCCGATGGTCCGGGCCCCGTCGACGAAGACGCCGCCGGTGGCGTCGGCCACCGTGCCCGTGAGCCCGCGCAGTTGGTCGACCACCGAGGCGGAGATCACCGTCGGAGCGCGGCTGTCGGCGCCGGGCTCCTGGCCCGCGAGCTTGGGTGTGGCGGTGACGCGCACGTCGGTGTTGGCGAAGATACCGGCGAAGAGCTGGTCGAACGACCGGCTCAGCGAGTCGGTCAGGACGAACGCGCCGGACACGAACATCACGCCCAGCACCACGGCCAGGCCGGACAGGATGAGCCGGAGCTTGCGCGAGAGGAGGCTCTTGAGGGTGGCGCGGAGCATCAGTGGTACTCCTCCGCCGGGCCCCGGTCGAGCCGCTTCATGGTGTCCAGGACCGCCTCGGGGGTGGGACCGTGCAGCTCAGCCACCACCCGACCGTCGGCCAGGAACACCACCCGGTCGGCGTACGACGCCGCGTTGGGGTCATGGGTCACCATGACGACCGTCTGCTGGAACTGGCGCACCGAGTCGCGCAGGAACCCGAGCACCTCGGCGCCGGAGCGCGAATCGAGGTTGCCGGTCGGCTCGTCGGCGAAGATGACGGCGGGGCGGGTCACCATGGCCCGAGCGCAGGCCACCCGCTGCTGCTGGCCGCCGGAGAGCTGGGCCGGCCGGTGGCTGAGGCGGTCGCGCAGGCCGATCGCGTCGACGACCCGGTCGAACCACTCGCGGTCGGGCTTGCGCCCCGCGATCGCGATCGGAAGCAGGATGTTCTCTTCGGCGGTCAGCGTCGGCAGCAGGTTGAACTGCTGGAACACGAATCCGATCTTGTCCCGGCGCAGCTTGGTGAGGCCCGCGTCGCCGAGCCCGGTGATCTCCTCGTCGCCGATGAACACCTCACCCCGGGTCACGTTGTCCAGCCCGGCCAGGCAGTGCATCAACGTGGACTTGCCGGAACCGGACGGTCCCATGATCGCGGTGTAGGCCCCGCTGGCCAGTTCGAGGTCCACCCCGCGCAGCGCGATGACCTCGGCCTCACCCGCTCCGTAGACTTTCCAGACCCCCGCCGCCCGGGCGGCGACCCGCGTCGTCGGGCTCAGCTGTGTCGGCACGTGCGTCCCCTCTGCCGTGGTCGTGTGCGTTCGCCTCAATCGTGGCGGCCGACCGCTGCCGACGTCCTCAGGGGTTGACCCGGAGCCGACCCGGATATCAGTCCTGCTCGACCGCGACCAGCGGCTCGACGTCGGCCTCGGGTACCGGCACCGGCTCGGGGAAGGGTGGCGGTGTGCCGCCGTAGGCCGGGCAGCGGCTCTTGTGGCTGCACCAGTCGCACAATTTGCTGGTCCTGGGGCGGAAGTCACGCTCCTGCGTGGCCCGGTCGATCGCCCGCCACAGGGCGACCAGGTTGCGTTCGAAGCGCCCGAGTTCCTCGGCGTCCGGCGAGTAGTCACAGGCTTCGGCGTCCTTGAGGTAGATCAGCCGCAACGACCGCGGTACCACGCCGCGGGTACGCCACAGCACGAGTGCGTAGAACTTGAGCTGGAACAGCGCCCGCGCCTCGAATGCCTCCCGGGGCGCGCCACCGCTCTTGTAGTCGACCACCCGTAGCTCGCCGGCGGCGGACCGGTCCAGCCGGTCCACGTACCCGCGGATCAGCAACGTGTCGTCGACGACCGCCTCGACCAGGCATTCCCGCTCGGCCGGCTCCAACCGGCGCGGATCTTCCACGGCGAAGTACCCGTCGAGCAGCGGGTCGGTCGACTCCAGGAACTCACCCGGCGCGGCGTCCTGGCCGAACAGCTCAGCCAGCAGCGGCTGCTCGGCACACAGCCGGTCCCACTCGGGAGCGACCAGGGCGGCGGCGGAGGCCTTCGTCCGCTCGCCCGGTGGCAGGTCGAACAACCGCTCCAGCACCGCGTGCACCAGAGTGCCCCGGGCCTGATCGGGCGTGGGCGGCTCGGGGATGCGGTCGATCGTGCGGTAGCGGTACAGCAGCGGGCACGTCTTGAAGTCGGCGGCCCGGGACGGGGAGAGCGAGGGCAGGTGGGCCCGCTGAGCGTCGCTGACAGTCTCTGCAGAGGTCTCGACCGACATGAACCGAGGCTAGGCCACCGGTACGACGAAAGCCCGCAGGCCGCGCACGGCCTACGATCGTCTCAATGAACCCTCAGGCGCCCGACCGATCCGCCGCCGGACCCCCAGCCGCGCTGACACCGCGACCGCGGGGCGCCTTCCAACTGGCCAGGGTCGGTGGCGTGCCGGTCTACCTGCACTCCTCGTACCTGCTGCTCGCGCTGGTGGTGATCGTCGGGTACGGGCCGCTGGTCCACCGGATCCTGCGCCCGATCTCGACCACCGGCAGCTACCTGGTCGCCGCCGGTTTCGTCGTCTGCCTGCTGGTGTCGGTGTTCCTGCACGAACTCGGGCACGCCGTCGTGGCGCGCCGGCAGGGGATCGGGGTACGGGCGATCACGCTCGAGCTGTTGGGCGGCTACACCGAGATGGCCGGCGACAGCCCCAGCCCGAAGGCTGACGCGCTGGTGTCCCTGGTGGGGCCGGCCGTGTCGGGGGTGCTCGGGTTGATCGGGCTCGGCCTGCAGGCCGTGTTCCCGCCCGGTGTGGCCGACCAGCTGGCCTTCCAGATCGCCTGGAGCAACCTCATCGTGGCGGCGTTCAACATTCTGCCCGGCCTTCCGCTCGACGGCGGCCGGGCACTTCGGGCGCTGGTGTGGAAGATCACCGGCGACCGGCACGTCGGGACCGCGGTCGCCGGCTGGTTCGGCCGGCTGGTCGCGGTGGGGACCCTGGCCTTCGTGGTCGTGCTGTCGTACTACGACGAGGTCACCCCACTCAGCGTCGCGCTGGCCGCGTTCGTCGCCCTGGTCGTCTGGCAGGGCGCCACGGCGTCCATCCGCCAGGCCCGGGTGGCGGCCCGGGTACCCGCGGTGGACCTGCGGCGGCTGGCCCGGCCGGTGATCGCCGTAGCCAGTGGTACGCCGCTCGGCGAGGCGCTGCGTCGCCGGAGCGAATCGGGCACCCCCGATGCCGCGCTGGCCATCGCCGACTCCGCCGGCCGGTTGATCGCCCTGGTGGCGGACCAGCCGGCCGAGAAGGTGCCGGTCGAGCGGCGCCCCTGGGTTCCCGTCGACTCGGTCGCCCGTACTGTTGACCCCGGCCGGACCCTCGCCGCCAACCTCGGTGGCGAGGACGTGATCGCCGCCGTACAGGCGCATCCCGCCCCGAACTACCTGGTGGTCTCCGGCGATCAGGTGGTGGGCGTGTTGCGGACCGCCGACCTGGTCCGCTTGCTGAACTCGTGACACCGTCCGGGAACTGAGGAGTCGTGACGACGAGACCGCCGACGTTCGCCCCGGGCGACCGTGTCCAGCTGACCGACCCGAAGGGCCGGATGCACACGATCGTGCTCGAACCGGGCAGGGTGTTCCATACCCACCGCGGTGCCCTCGACCACGACGCGCTGCTGGGTCTGCCTGACGGCTCGGTGGTCACCTCGTCCGGTGGTACCGCCTACCTCGCCCTGCGCCCGTTGCTCAGCGACTATGTCCTGTCGATGCCGCGCGGCGCGCAGGTGATCTATCCGAAGGACGCGGCCCAGATCGTCGCGATGGGCGACATCCACCCCGGTGCCAAGGTGCTCGAGGCCGGCGCCGGTTCAGGCGCTCTGACCTGCTCGCTGCTGCGGGCCGTCGGCGAGAGCGGTGAGGTCACCTCATACGAGATCCGGCCCGACTTCGCCGAGGTGGCCCAGCGCAACGTCGACGCGTTCTTCGGCGCCGCCCCCAAGAACTGGACGCTCCGGATCGGCGACGTTGCCGAATGTGAGGAGACCGATTTTGATCGGATTGTCCTCGACGTCCTCGCCCCCTGGGGTGCTCTCGCCATGGTCGACCGGAGCCTGCTGCCCGGTGGCGTGCTCATCGGGTATGTGGCCACCACAACCCAGATGTCCGAGCTGGTCGAGGCGGTGCGGGAGCGCGGCGGCTATACCGAGCCGAGGGCTTGGGAGTCACTCGTGCGGGACTGGCACGTGGACGGTCTGGCGGTCCGGCCCGATCATCGGATGATCGCTCACACGGCGTTTCTGATCAGCGCCCGGCGGCTCGCGCCAGGTGTCATCGCTCCACCCCGACGGCGCAAACCCAGCCGCGGCCGGGAAGCCTACGACCTGCAGCGCGCCGCCCGGGCGGTGGTTGAGGAGGGCCCGTGAACAACCCCAGCTTCTCCAGTGACCTGCCCGCTGTCTTCCCGGACTGGTCGCCGTACGCCGACCTGGAGTCCGCGGCCCGGGCCTACCTCCGCGACCCCGAACTGGCCCTGGAGGCACTCAACGGTGTGATCGCCGGCGGCGACGTGCTGTGCTTCACTCTTGAGCGCTTCGTCAACGAGGTCAACGGCGTCTGGCAGGAGGTCGCGGTCTGTGACGGCAGCCGGCTGGTGCTGTGGCATGGCGAGGATGTCGCTCCTGGTGAGGGTCCACCTGGCTCCATGACCTCGTCGATCCGGGTTCTGCCGCTCTCAGTGGTGGCCGAGGTGGGCACCCGGCGGAGGCTGCAGCGAGGCGCCGACGGGGAGCTACGGGTGGACGCGGTCGACGTGTATGTGCTGCTGCACTCGTTCGACGACGGCACGCTCTCGGCCGGGTCGGGCGAGGACAGCTCACCACCCCTGCGCCAGGATGCGCTGCGCTTTGTCAAGACACTGGATGATGGGGGAATGGGACAGATCGCCCGGCTCGAAGACTTCGCCCAGATTGTCGCGTCCATGGTCGGTCGCCCACTCTGACCGCGCGCCCGCGGCCGGCCGGCCGACACGCCAGCGAATAGTGTAAAATCTGACAAATGCCCGCAAGTGCCCCCGTCGGCGCAGGTGTGGTGCAGGGTTGGCGGATCAGGCGTCGGGTCCGGCGACCTCCACGTCGTCGATCGCCCGGGTGACGTGGATGCAGTCGCCGGGACACTCCTTGGCGGCGTCGATGACGTCGAGAACGAGGTGGTCGGGCACGTCAGTGCGGCTGCGGGGAGCCAGGAGCAGCTCTCCAGAACCGTCCTTGACATAGGCGAGCCCATCGACGTCGAACTCGAACACCTCTGGCGCGTACTGGACACACAGTCCGTCGCCGGTACACAGATCCTGGTCCACCCAGACCCGTAATGCCTCGTCAGCCACGTGCGCCTCCTGTTGGCAAAGTTACCGCAGCCGCGATAACGACCTTGTGACAGGGGCGACGGGTAGGGGAATCCGTCGCAATGAACAGTTAGTGTTTAACAAGAACAGTTTCAGCCTCGTTAGCCGTGGCGGGGAGCGGGTACCACAACTGTCCACGGCACACGAGGCAGACCCCCCGGGGAGGTGGGACGTGGCACGTAGTGAGGACGCCGATGCGCGAGCCGCACGCTGGGAAAGGGAGGCCCACGATCTCTCCACACAGGTCAGCTTCCTGCAGGAGGAGCTGGCCCTGGTCCGTCGCAAGCTGACCGAGAGCCCGCGGCACCTCCGCCAGCTCGAGGAGAGGCTGGCCGCGACGCAGGCTCAGCTGTCGCGCCTGACCGAGAACAACGAGCGGCTCGTCGCCACCCTCAAGGAGGCCCGGGCCCAGATCGTCACCCTCAAGGAAGAGGTTGACCGCCTCGCCCAGCCCCCGAGCGGCTACGGCGTGTTCCTTGCCCGCCATGACGACGGCACCGTCGACGTGTTCACCGGCGGTCGCAAGCTCCGGGTCGCGGTCTCACCCGCGATCGAGATCGAGTCGCTGCGCCGTGGCCAGGAGGTCCTGCTCAACGACGCGCTCAACATCGTCGACGCGCTCGGGTTCGAGCGGGCCGGCGAGGTCGTGATGCTCAAGGAGGTGCTGGAGAGCCTGGAGGGGGGTCCGGCCGACCGCGCGCTGGTGATCTCCCACGCCGACGAGGAGCGCGTCGTCCATCTGGCCGACACACTGATGGGCGCGGTGCTGCGTCCCGGAGATTCCCTGCTCATCGAGCCCCGCTCCTCGTACGCGTACGAGCGGATCCCGAAGAGCGAGGTCGAGGAACTCGTCCTCGAAGAGGTCCCGGACATCGACTACCAGGACATCGGTGGACTCGACCGGCAGATCGAGCAGATCCGCGACGCGGTCGAGCTGCCGTTCCTGCACGCCGACCTGTTCCGTGAGCACCAGCTGCGTCCGCCCAAGGGCGTGCTGCTGTACGGCCCGCCCGGCTGTGGCAAGACGCTGATCGCCAAGGCGGTGGCCAACTCACTGGCGAAGAAGATCGCCGAACGGCAGGGCGGGGAGAAGAAGTCCAGCTACTTCCTCAACATCAAGGGTCCGGAGCTGCTCAACAAGTACGTCGGAGAGACCGAGCGGCACATCCGCCTGATCTTCCAGCGGGCCCGGGAGAAGGCCAGCGAAGGTACGCCGGTCATCGTGTTCTTCGACGAGATGGACTCGGTGTTCCGTACCCGTGGCTCCGGCGTGTCCTCGGACGTGGAGAACACGATCGTGCCGCAGTTGCTGAGCGAGATCGACGGGGTGGAGGGTCTCGAGAACGTCATCGTCATCGGGGCGTCCAACCGCGAGGACATGATCGACCCGGCCATCCTGCGTCCCGGCCGGCTGGACGTGAAGATCAAGATTGAGCGTCCGGACGCGGAGGCCGCGAAGGACATCTTCAGCAAGTACATCCTGACCGGCCTTCCGCTGCACGCGGACGACCTGGCCGAGCACGGCGACTCGGCGGACCAGTGCGTCGCCGCGATGATCGAGGCCGTCGTGCTGCGGATGTACTCCGAGACCGAGGAGAACCGGTTCCTCGAGGTCACCTACGCCAACGGCGACAAGGAGGTCCTGTACTTCAAGGACTTCAACTCCGGCGCGATGATCCAGAACATCGTCGACCGGGGCAAGAAGATGGCGATCAAGGAGTTCCTCGCCACCAACCAGAAGGGCGTGCGGCTGCAGCACCTGCTGGACGC
Source organism: uncultured Actinomycetota bacterium (assembly GCA_963803345.1). GTDB lineage: Bacteria > Actinomycetota > Actinomycetes > Mycobacteriales > Micromonosporaceae > CAWDLX01. Next base: position 146,103 of record CAWDLX010000009.1, on the reverse strand, counting down.
GTGCGTGGATGAGTTCCGCGAGAACGAGGATCTGCCGAACACGACCAACCCCGACGACTGGGCCCGCATCTCCGGCAAGAAGGGCGAGCGGATCGTCTACATCCGCACCCTGGTCTCCGGCGGCAAGGGCACCGAGTCGGGCCGGGCCATCGACACGGTCAGCAACACCGGCCAGTATCTGTAGGACGATCGACCACGGGCGGCACCCGCGACGCGGGGGCCGCCCGTGCCGTGCTACGCCGCGGACGGCACGCAAGCCCGGCGGCTGCACCGCAGTTTCACGCCTACGGCCAATCAAGGGGCTCGGCAGCCGCAGTCGAACGGGTTCGCGGTCTAGGCTCGACTGGTGGCCGACGCATCGGCCGCGATGACGCCTGTGGTGGGAGAAGCATGACTGTACGACGGGTGATGGGTACGGAGGTCGAGTACGGCATCTCCGTGCCGGGCCAGCCCGCGGCGAACCCGATGGTCACCTCATCCCAGGTGGTCAACGCCTATGGTGCCCGACCGGAGCTCACCCGCGGTGGGCGGGCGCGGTGGGACTACGAAGAGGAGTCGCCGCTGCGCGACGCGCGCGGGTTCACCTACTCCGGCGCCCTCTACGACCCGGCCGAGGCGCTGGCCGACGAGGATCTCGGCCTGGCCAATGTGATCCTGACCAACGGTGCCCGTCTCTACGTCGACCACGCTCACCCTGAGTACTCGACGCCGGAGGTGACCAACCCGTTCGACGCCGTCCTCTGGGACAAGGCGGGCGAGCGGGTGATGGCCGAGGCGGCCCGCCGGGCGGCCACCGTTCCCACCGTCGGAACCATCCACCTGTACAAGAACAACACGGACAGTAAAGGCGTCAGCTACGGCGCCCACGAGAACTACCTGATGAAGCGGCAGACCCCGTTCTCCGACATCGTCACCCACCTCACCCCGTTCTTCGTGACCCGCCAGATCGTGTGCGGCGCGGGCCGGGTCAGCATCGGGCAGGACGGCTCCCAGGCCGGTTACCAGATCTCGCAGCGGGCGGACTTCTTCGAGGTCGAGGTCGGCTTGGAGACCACGCTCAAGCGCCCCATCATCAACACCCGCGACGAGCCGCACGCCGACGCCGACAAGTACCGCCGGCTGCACGTCATCATCGGGGACGCGAACCTGTCCGAGATCTCGACCTACCTCAAGGTCGGTACCACCGCCCTGGTACTCGCGATGATCGAGGCGAAGGCGCTGACCCCCGACCTGGGAATCGCCGATCCGGTGGCCGAGCTCAAGTCGGTGAGCCACGATCCGTCGCTCAAGCACCTGGTCCGGCTGCGTGACGGTCGCCGGCTCACCGCTCTGGACGTCCAGTGGGCCTACCTGGAACGAGCCCGCGCGTTCGTCGAGACCACATGGCGGCGACGAGATGACCGAGGACGTGCTCAACCGCTGGGAAGGCGTGCTCGACCGGCTCGGGCGCGACCCCATGCTCTGCGCGACCGAGCTCGACTGGGTGGCCAAGCTCCGCGTGATCGAGGGGTACCGGGAGCGCGAAGCGCTCGGCTGGGCATCGCCGAAGCTGCAGCTGGTCGACCTGCAGTACGCCGACGTACGCCCGGAGAAGGGGCTCTACCACCGGCTGGTGGCCCGCGGCTCGATGCAGCGGATCCTCACCGACGAGCAGGTCACGACGGCCATGACCGAGCCGCCGGACGACACCCGGGCCTACTTCCGGGGCCGCTGCCTGGCCAAGTACGCGGCCGAGGTGGTCGCGGCCAGCTGGGACTCGGTCATCTTCGATGTGGGGCGCGAGTCGCTGGTGCGGGTACCCATGATGGAACCGGAGCGCGGAACGAAGAAGCACGTGGGAGCGCTCTTCGACCGCTGCCCGAGCGCCAAGGACCTGCTCGAGGTGCTCACCGGTGGGTGAGTCCGACCCGGCGAGGTGGCATCCAGGTAACGTCGCTGGCGCGAGCTACCGTTGGCACGCAGGCGAGATGCGAGGAGGACGACATGTCAACCCGTGACACCGGCGGCCAGTCGCAGGCGGGCCGCGCCCGTCGTGACGACGAGATCGAGGACACGACGGCCGAGGCCAACGCCGACGTTGCCGAACGGCATGCCGAGCTGACCGAGGATGTGGACGACCTCCTCGACGAGATCGACTCCGTCCTGGAGGAGAACGCGGAGGAGTTCGTCCGCGGGTACGTCCAAAAGGGCGGGCAGTAACGGCCGAAGCAGTTGACGCTCGCTCCGCTCGCCGGGCCCCGGCCCCCCGTGAGCGGGGTGGGCGTCAGGCGTTAACTTAGGGCGATCACCTACCCGAGAGGACAGCAGTGGCGGCGGGTCCCGATCCATCCGGACGCATACCGGCGGTGTTCCACAACGCCGGCACCTCCTCGTTCACCGACTTCCTGAGCGTCGCCGCGCCAGAGATGCTCCCGGGGCGGCGCGGCGTGCCGCAGCCGGTCGGAGCCGACGTGGCTCCGCACGGCACCACGATCGTCGCGATCGTGACCGCCGACGGCGTGGTGATGGCCGGCGATCGGCGTGCCACGATGGGCAACCTGATCGCCAGCCGGGACATCGAGAAGGTTCACTCGGCCGATGCGTACTCCCTGATCGGGATCGCCGGCACGGCCGGGGTCGGCCTCGAGCTGATGCGCCTCTACCAGGTGGAGCTGGAGCACTTCGAGAAGATCGAGGGCGTCATGCTCTCCCTCGACGGCAAGGCGAACCGGCTCGCCACGCTGATCCGCAACAACCTGGGCGCGGCGCTGCAGGGCCTGGCCGTGATCCCGTTGTTCGCCGGCTTCGACCTCGACGCCAAGGATCAACACCGGGCCGGGCGCATCTTCAGCTTCGACGTGGCCGGTGGGGTGTACGAGGAGACCGGGTACGACGGCATCGGCTCCGGCTCGTTGTTCGCCAAGGCGTCGCTGAAGAAGCGGTACCGCCCGGGACTGTCCACCGAGGACGCTGTCCGGCTGGCCGTGGAGTCCCTCTACGACGCGGCCGACGATGACACCGCGACCGGCGGACCCGACCTCGTCCGCCGCATCTATCCCATTGTCCTGACCGCGACGGCCAGCGGCACCCACCGGGTCTCCGACGAGGAGGCCGGCGCGATCGCACAGTCCGTCGTGGACGGTCGCATGGCCAACCCGGGCGGCTGACAACCCCCCATTGTTCTGTCCACAGTAGACCTTCGAAGGAGAAGCAGCCGCCGTGTCCATGCCGTTCTACGCGTCGCCCGAGCAGGTCATGCGGGACCGCTCGGAGTACGCCCGTAAGGGCATCTCCCGCGGCCGTAGCGCGATCGTGCTGTCCAACACGGAGGGCGTCCTGTTCGTCGCCGAGAACGTCACCTCGCTGCGCAAGGTGAGCGAGATCTACGACCGGATCGGGTTCGCCGCGGTCGGGCGGTACAACGAGTTCGAGAACCTGCGCGCGGCCGGCGTCCGGATGGCCGACCTGCGGGGTTACTCCTACGACCGGCGCGACGTGAACGCGCGGGCGCTGGCCAACGCGTACGCGCAGACTCTCGGCTCGATCTTCACCACCGAGCAGAAGCCGTTCGAGGTGGAGGTGTGCGTGGCCGAGGTTCGCTCCTCGGTCGTGGCGGATGAGCTGTACCGGATCACCTATGACGGCTCCGTCACCGACGAGCACGGCTTCGTGGCGATGGGCGGTCAGGCCGAGGCGATCACGAATGTGATGAAGCAGGGCTATCACGACGACATCGCGCTCGCGCCGGCGCTGGCGCTCACCGTGAAGGCGCTGGCCAGCGTGGGCGGTGAGGGTGGCGCGCCCCGTCAGATGACCGGCGCCCAGCTCGAGGTGGCGGTGTTGGACCGGAACCGGCCCGGGCGGGTGTTCCGTCGCATCACCGGGGCCGCTCTCGAGGCCCTCCTCGCGGCGGCTCTGCCAGCCCCCGAGCCGGAGCCGCAGCCCGAACCGGAGTCCGCGCCACCGGCTGACGCAGCGGCCGCTGAACCGGTGGTGGCCCCTGACGAGCCGGAAACCCCCGCGACGCCGACGCCCAAGCCGAAGAAGGCCAGGAGCGGGGAGCGGCAATGGCAACGGGGCCGCGTCCGGCTGAGGCTGCCCGGGCGGTCGGTTGGTCCTCAGGCCTGCCCGCGGTGTTGCCCGGAAACGGACGAAGAGTGACGTTCTATGGCAATGGTCCGCTGCTCCCGGACGGGTGGCGTCCGATCAGTCGGCGATCGGCCGCGCACCGCCCGGCTATGCTGACGTTTCCGGCCCGCGTGCGCATTGTTCAAAGTGCGACAGTTGGGCCGTCGACTGTCGGTGGGCACAGGCGGTCTGGCTAGACTGTCGGCCGCAGCCGCCCCAGAGGGCACGATCCAAGGAGTACCTGGATGAGAGTTCTGTTGACCGGTGCCGCCGGGTTCCTCGGTTCGCACTGTCTGCGGCACCTGATGGTCAACACGGACTGGGAGGTCGTCTGCCCTGTCAGCTTCGAGCACAAGGGGCTGCCCGAACGGATCACGACCGCGGTCGACCACGACGACTGGTGGAACCGGATCACGGTGGTCAAATGTGACCTGTCCTCGCGCATCAACGACACCACGATGGCCAAGTTCGGGCACATCGACTACATCGTGAACTACGCGGCCGACTCGCATGTGGACCGCTCCATCGTCGAGCCGGTCACATTCATCAAGAACAACGTGGACGTGGTGCTCAACGTGCTCGAGTTCGCCCGGGTCGCCAAGCCCCGGGCGTTCCTGCAGATCAGTACGGATGAGGTCTACGGCCCGGCACCGGAGGGCTACGCGCACGTCGAGTGGGACGCGGTCATCCCGTCCAACCCGTACAGCGCCTCCAAGGCGGCTCAGGAGGCCATCGCCATCTCCTACTGGCGCACCTACGAGGTGCCACTGATCATCACCAACTGCATGAACCTGATCGGGGAGACGCAGGATCCGGAGAAGTTCGTGCCGATGACGATCCAGCGGATCATGCGTGGCGAGGAGATGCCGATCCACGCCTCCGCCTCGGGCAAGGTGGGTTCGCGCTTCTACCTGCACGCCCGCAACATGGCCGACGCGGTGCTGTTCCTGCTGCGGCGGGGCAATATCTCGATGTACTCGGCGGCGCCGACCGTCCGGACAAGTACCACATCGTGGGTGAGCGTGAGATCGACAACCTGGAGATGGCGCAGCTCATCGCGAAGATGATGGACAAGGAGCTCAAGTACCGGCTGGTCGACTTCCACTCGTCCAGGCCCGGCCACGACCTGCGCTACGCCCTCGACGGCCGCAAGCTGGCCGACGTCGGCTGGACGATGCCCGTGCCGTTGGAAGAGTCGCTGCGCACCCTGATCGACTGGACGCTGCGCAACCCGATGTGGGCCGACCGCGAAGCGTCCTGACCCGTTGAAGGTCACGCCGCTGGAGCTGCCCGGCGCCTACGTGGTGCAGCCGACGCCGTTGCGCGACGACCGGGGCTCGTTCCTGGAGTGGTACCGGGGGGATGAGCTCGCCGGCCATCTCGGGTTCGACCCGGGCTGGGCCCAGGCCAACATGTCGACCTCGCGGGCCGGGGTGGTCCGGGGGATCCACGTCACCACCATCCCGCCCGGCCAGGCCAAGTACGTCACCTGCGTGACGGGCAGCGTGTTCGATGTCATCGTCGACATGCGGGTCGGCTCGCCCACGTACGGACGGTGGGCCGGCACCCTGCTCGACGACGTGGACCGGCGGGCCCTCTACGTCGGCGAGGGCCTCGGCCACGGCCTCTGCGCGCTCTCCGACGGCGCCACCGTCACCTACCTGTGCGGTACCGCGTTCGACGGCTCGCTCGAGCGGGCCATGACGCCGCTCGACCCGGAGGTCGGGGTCGCCTGGCCTGTACCGACGCCGATCCTGTCGGCCAAGGACACCGCGGCGCCCACGCTGGCCGAGCTGGCCCCCGATCGCGGGCTGCTCCCTACGGCTGGGAGTGCCTACCGGACCCTGCGCCCCAGCTGACCCGCGTTGTCAGGCGTCGGCAGCTTCGACCAGAGGCAGCGTCGGCGGCTCCGAGCTCGAGCGGGTGCCAGGTGGCCGACCGGTTGCCGCGCAGCGTCAGCAGGCTGGCGAACAGGCCGGAGAAGATGACCAGCACGCCGGTGGCGATGGCCGTGCCGACGGGATGACCACCCGCAGCGCGGCCCGGGCGTCCTGGCCGCCGAAGCCGGCGTGACTCCAGGCGGAGAAGGCGAGCACGGTCCCGACCAGGCCGAGGGCGATCAGGGCCAGCCCGACCGCCGCACACACCTCCAGTCGCAGGATCCGGGTCCACCGGCCGAGCCGCTGTTCGGGCACGATGCCCTCCAGGCGGCCGTACACCTCGGCGAAGCCGCCGAACAGGACGAGCTGGGTGCCCGACCAGGACGGCCAGGCAGGCGTAGACGAGGGCGTTCACGTCGAAGGTGACGGCTGCCGACGGTCACCGGCCGCAGGACCAGCGCGATCGTGCGCCAGGCAGCCGAGCGGGACAGACCGCGGCCCGGGGCGGATCAGGGTGCGGCGGGGCGACAGCACCAGCAGGAAGCGCAGGTGCCGCCAGCCGTCGCGCCAGGTGCGCAGGTGCGGCGGCCGGCTGCGGCCGTCCTGGCTGCAGGGTGGTCGGCACCTCGACGATCGAGTAGCCGGCCAGCGAGGCCCGGACCACCAGCTCGGAGGCGAACTCCATGCCGGGCATGCACAGGCCGCAGGGCGAGGATCCGCTCCCGGGAGAAGCCGCGGATGCCGCAGTGGAAGTCACCGACGCTGCGCAGCTCGAACAGCCGGCGGCCGAGCCAGGACAGCACCGGGTTGCCCAGGTAGCGGTGCAGCGGGGGCATGGCACCGGGGGCGATGCCGCCCTGGAACCGGTTGCCCATCACCACGTCGTGGCCCTCGCGGAGCTTGTCGAGGAACGGGCCGAGGTTCGACAGGTCGTACGAGTCGTCCGAGTCGGCCATGATCACGTACTTGCCCCGGGCGCCTTCGATGCCGGCCATCAGAGCGCCGCCGTACCCGCGGATCGGGGCGCTGATGACCCGGGCGCCGTTGTCGATGGCGATCTGCTGCGAGCCGTCGGTGGAGCCGTTGTCGCTGACGATCACCTCGCCCGCGACGCCCAGATCGGCCAGGCACTTGACGGCCTTCTGGACGCAGATGGCGAGCGTCTCCGCCTCGTTGAGGCAGGGCAGCACGACGCTGAGCTCGATGGCCTCGGTAGCGGTGTCGTCGTTCAACAACACAATCCTCGATTCGGGCGGCGGCGTCGGTGGTTGAGCGCAGGGGCGACCCAGGCAGGTTTACGTTAGCGCAGGCGGTCACGTCGCGCGGAGGGCTGAGGTCAATCGGCCGGGACGGTTGCCTGCGGTAGCCGTGGGACCGGTGTGCTCAGACCAGCGGGCGGACGACCCGCCAGTAGGCCCGCATGAGCAGCGTTGAGCGGAGCCCGGACCACCCCGGGTATGGGGATCAGGTCGCTGTCGACCGTGTCGGCAGCACCCGCATCCACTCCCGGTCGCTGACCAGTCAGGGTTGACCGGACGAGCCGCCGGCGGGCCCGCGTAGCGCGCGCCGGTTGCCGCCACAGCCAGCGCCAGCCGCGCAGCTTCGCGCTCAACAAAGCCCTGCTTCGCGGCCAGCGCGCACCATGGCCACCTCCAGCGCCAGCAGCGGCGGGGCCAGCAGCAGCAGCGCCCGCCAGCTCCACAGCGTGGTGCACGAACATCAGCCGGTTCCGCTCGGACAGGTAGGTCTTGTTCGGGTTGCGGCTGAACTCGTACTGGTGCACCGCCGTCGCATCGGGCACGTTGACCACCCGCAGACCGAGCTGCCAGGTACGGATCGAGAGCTCAGCGTCCTCGTGGTAAGCGAAGTACCTGTCGTAGAAGCCTCCGAGGCGCTGCCAGTGTGTCCGCCGGGTCAGCAGGCAGGCCCCCATCGCGCCGGCGGTATCGGTCGGCCCGGTGCGGGTCTCCCGCTCGTCCCAGCCCGCCGACCCAGCTCAGGCCGAGCACGTGCACCACGTTGCCGTTGGAGTTGAGCAGCTGCGGGTTGTCGTACAGCCGCACCGCGCCGGCCGCGATCGCGACGTCGGGCTGGTCCAGCTCCTCGACCAGCCGGGCCAGTGTGTTCGGCTCGACCACCAGATCCGCGTTGATCAGTGCCACGTACTCGGCCGTGCCGGCGGCCACGCCCAGGTTGCACGCCGCCGGAGAAGCCGAGGTTCCCGCCGGGCCGCAGCAGGGTAACGCCGGGCACGGTGGACAGGAAGTCGGCGTCGTTGGTGGTGCAGCCGTTGTCGACCAGGATGACCCGGACGTCGACCTTCTCGGAGGCCAGCAGGGCCTGCACGCTCGTACGCAGCAGCGGCTCGGCCAGCCAGCACAGCACGACGGCATCGACCCGCGGCAACACAGCGGTTTCAGGAACCATCGGGGCGAACTCTAGCCGGTCCGGACCGGGGCCGAGTCAACGACGGCCGACTCGCGTCGAACCAGGAACACGGCGACGGCCAGGCCTCCGGTGACCACCCACATCGCGCCGGCGTAGGCCCACTCGACCCGCAGCCGAACGTTGCCGGGGATCGCAGTGATGACGGCCAACGCGACCGCGCCCGCGACCCAGGCGTACATCTGCTCCTTGTGCCGATGCAGCGAGATGGCCGCTTGACCCAGGATCAGCGACAGCAGGTAGGCCAGCGTGCCGGCACTGAGGATCGCGAAATCGACCCAGCTCAGCACGGCTGGCGCCCTGAACAGCACTCCGATCAGCCACGGCCCGGCCAGCACCGCCGACACCCCGCAGACCACCATCAGTCGGGTCACGATTGTGGCCGCATGACGGACCATCCGGTGCAGCCGGTCGTTCTCGCCGAGCGCGGCCGCGGCGGCCAGACCGGACAGCAGCGAGGCCTGGATGGCCGAGTAGACGAAGACCGGCACGCGGATGAGGATCAGGGCGCGACAGTAGCGCCGAGGTCAGGGCGGTCTGCTGCGGGTCGAGCAGCCGAGCCCCGACCACGGCGGAGTTGAGTGCGAACTGGCCGAGCAGCATCGAGACCACCAGCGGCGCCACGCCGCGGCCCAGCTCCCGGCCGTCGCTGGCGGGCCCCGGGAGCGACGATCTGCCGGACCGGCCGGGCCACGGCCGCGTGGCGACCAGCGGCGCCACCGCCAGGATCAGCCCGAACGCGGCAGCCGAACGGACCGCGAACACCGCCAGCAGCGGCGGACAGGACGATACGCAGCACCCCGTCCCAGGCCAGCTGCCGGCTGTACACGTCGAACCGGGCGACGCCGGCTGTCACACCTCGCACCGGGCTGTAGACCGCGATCGCGGCGATCGACAGCCGCGGTCACCGCGACCAGGCCGAACTGGCCGCCGAAGAATCGCGACGCCAGGATAGGCGAGGTCGACCCCGATGATCAGCCAGACGCCGCCGCACAGGCCGGCCGACAGCGCGAAGCCCCGCCGAACCACCGGGCCGACGTCGACATCGGCCACCCGCCGGGCCGCACTGGTCCGGGTGACCTCCTGCTCGATCGGGTAGAACAGCCCCAGCCCGACCGAGTACACGAACGACCACAGCACCGACAGGTCGGCCATCTTGGCGACCGGCAGGGTGTGCCCGGCGATGGCCAGGTGCACGTATGAGGCGACGGAGCACGGCCAGCCCGACCGCCACCCGCAGCGTGCCCGGCGGGAGCAGCCTCAGCAATCGGTGACCTACCAGACACTTCGCAAGCTGCGGTGCTCGCTGGCGCTCGCTCCTCGCGCTCGGGCCTGCCCGCCAAGAACCCCTCGCAAGCTGCGGTGCTCGCTGGCGCTCGCTCCTCGCGCTCGGGCCTGCCCGCCACAAACCCCTCGCAGGCTGCGGGGCTCGCTGGCGCTCGCTCCTCGCGCTCGGGCCCGCCCGCCAAGAACCCCTCGCAAGCTGCGGTGCTCGCTGGCGCTCGCTCCTCGCGCTCGGGCCTGCCCGCCAAGAACCCCTCGCAAGCTGCGGTGCTCGCTGGCGCTCGCTCCTCGCGCTCGGTCTCACAGTCGCGAAATGTACGCCACCTCGGCGTCCCTTAAGGCGCCGCCGGGTAGCGTAGCGCCCGTGCAGGACATCCCGGCGCCGGCCGGAACCGAGGGCGCCGACTACACCCAGCGGCTGCAGCGTCTCGGCGGCGCGGGCTGGAAAAGGGTCGATCGACGCCCAGGCGCCGTACCGGTGGAACATCCGCCGGCTCGAGCTGGGCCGGACGCTCGACGTGGGCTGCGGCATCGGGCGCAACCTGGCCCACCTGGGTGGCAACGGCGTCGGGGTGGACCACAACCCGACCTCGGTCCAGGCCTGCCGGGCGCAGTCGGGCTCGAGGCGTACACGATCGAGGACTTCCTCGCCTCCGCGCACGCCCGACCGGACGCGTTCGACGCGCTGCTGGCCGCCCATCTGCTCGAGCACCTGCCCGAGCCGGACGCCCGCGACGTGATCGGGATGTACCTGCCGTACGTGCGCTCCGGCGGCCGGATCGTCTTCATCACCCCGCAGGAGCGCGGGTACGCCAGCGACGCCACCCACGTACGGTTCGTCCGGCTTCGAGGAGGCGTCCGAGCTGGCCCGGGCCCTCGGTCTGCGGGTCGAGCGGCAGTACTCGTTCCCGTTCCCCCGCGCGGCTGGGAAGGTGTTCACCTACAACGAGTTCGTCACCATTGCCCGCAAGGTTTGAGTCAGCCCGTTTCCGTTGATCATTCCTGCGGCTACTGTTTCTGCTATGGACCGGCGCATCTTCGGGCTCGAGACCGAGTACGGCGTGACCTGCACCTACCGGGGGCAGCGGCGGCTGTCGCCCGATGAGGTGGCCCGCTACCTGTTCCGCCGCGTCGTCTCGTGGGGGCGGTCGAGCAACGTGTTCCTGCGCAACGGCGCCCGGCTCTACCTCGATGTCGGGTCCCACCCGGAGTACGCCACCCCGGAGTGCGACTCGGTCGACCGACGTCGTCGTGCACGACCGGGCCGGCGAGCGGATCCTCGAAGGGCTGCTGGTCGACGCCGAGAAGCGGCTGCACGACGAGGGCATCGCCGGCGAGATCTACCTGTTCAAGAACAACACCGACTCGGCCGGCAACTCGTACGGATGCCACGAGAACTACCTCGTCTCCCGGCACGGTGAGTTCGGCCGGCTGGCCGACATCCTGATCCCGTTCCTGGTCACCCGGCAGCTGATCTGCGGCGCGGGCAAGGTGCTGCAGACCCCGCGCGGCGCGGTCTACTGCCTGTCCCAGCGGGCCGAGCACATCTGGGAGGGCGTCTCGTCGGCGACCACCCGGTCGCGGCCGATCATCAACACCCGCGACGAGCCGCACGCCGACGCCGAGCGCTACCGCCGGCTGCACGTCATCGTCGGCGACTCGAACATGAACGAGGTCACCACGCTGCTGAAGGTCGGCAGCGCGGACCTGGTGCTGCGGATGATCGAGGCCGGCGTGGCGATGCGCGACCTGACCCTGGAGAACCCGATCCGGGCGATCCGCGAGGTCTCCCACGACGTCACCGGCCGGCGCAAGGTGCGGCTGGTCAACGGCAAGGAGTGCAGCGCGCTGGAGATCCAGCAGGAGTACTTCGCCAAGGCGAGCGAGTTCGTCGAGCGGCGCGGCTCCGACCCGACGGCCAAGCGGGTCCTCGACCTGTGGGGCCGGGTGCTGGCCGCGGTGGAGTCCGGGGACCTGTCGAGCGGTCGAGCGCGAGATCGACTGGGTGACCAAGCTGCAAGCTGATCGAGCGCTACCAGGGCAACGCAACGACCTGCCCCTGTCCCACCCCCGCATCGCCCAGATGGACCTCGCCTACCACGACCTGCGCCGCAACCGCGGCCTGTACGCCGCTGCTGGAGCGCAAGAGGTCGGTCGACCGGGTCGCCACCGACGTGGAGATCTTCGAGGCGAAGGAGACCCCGCCGCAGACCACCCGGGCCCGGCTGCGCGGCGAGTTCATCCGGCACGCCCAGGAGAAGCGGCGCGACTTCACCGTGGACTGGGTGCACCTGAAGCTCAATGACCAGGCCCAGCGCACGGTGCTGTGCAAGGACCCGTTCCGCGCCTACGACGAGCGGGTCGAGCGGCTCATCGCGAGCATGTGACGGGGTTCGTCGAGTGAGCAGGACCTGGCACGACAGGACCAGCGCCGAGCACCGCGCGAAGGCGCACCGAGCACGAGGCCGAGCAGGAGCGACTATCAGCCCGGGAGCTTCGCCAACATCATCGGCTCCGCCCGCAGCGCCGCACGGCGCACCCGGTCGGTTGGCTGCAGAAGCGGCGGGCGAAGATGCGCCGAGATCGAGCGCAACCGGCGCGGCGAGTACAGGGTGCCGACCTGGGTGCTCGGCCGCTGATCCTGCGTGCTGGTGATCGTCGGCCTGGTCGCGGCTGGTTCACGCTCGTCTAGAGCCCCGTCTAGCTCAATCGGAGCGGTGGGCGTCGGCCCCGGCGACCCGGTCCGGCGAGATGAGGCGGCGCTCGCCAGCGTGGCGGCGTGTCGGCCGGCCGCTGCGGCGGCCAGGAAGTAGGCGGGATCCGCGTCAAGATCCGGCCCATGGTGGACAGCCGGACCGGCGCTCGCGCAGCGCGGATCACAGGCCATCGGTCGCACCTCGACGATCCGGTGCCGCGCGGCAGCGGGCGTAGCGCGGCGCGCACCTCGGCGGCCAGATCGGCGCGGCAGCCCGGCCGGCACGACGAGGTCCGCCGGGGCCAGCGCGACCCGCCCGTACGCGGTGAGGCAATGATGGGACATGCCACGGTGGCGTGGCCGCGGGGTCGGCATCGGAGATGCGCAACGAGCCGACCGGCCGGCCGCCGAGCACCGCGGCGGCGTTGACCGCCTCGCCGACCGCGATCGCCGGAGAAACCCCACCGGGTTCCGGTGCCGAGGTTGCCCGGGCCCTGCGCGACCAGAGCGATGTCGGCGTCGAGTACGTGCCGGCCGGCCAACAGTCCAATATGCACGTTGGTCGCCTCCAGATCGCCGCCGAACGCCTGACCGACAGTGACCGTGCCGGCGAGTCGATCGGCCAGCTGCGTCAGGCTGCGGGAGAACCAGGCGGGCAGCGCGCCACCATCGGTCATCACATAGGCCACCCGCAGCTCGGGCCGGGATTCCTGCGGCAGGATCGCCGGCAGCGCGGAGTGCAGATCGGCCAGCACCACCGGCATGCCGTCCAGATCGATCGGCGGTGGCCAGCCGGGTCCGGTGGGGCGCGTCTCCTCGTCGGCGGCCAGCACCGTGGCCTGCAGCGGTGTGTACCGGGCCTTCACCACATGCCCCGGCCCCGTCGGGTCCGGTGGTCGGAGAGGCGGTCCGGTACGGCCACGACGAGTGCATACCCGCCGGTGCCCAGTCCCAGCGCCAGCGCGTCGTGTTCAGCAGCACCCGGTCGCCGGGTCGCGGCTCGCCGACCAGTGCCGGGTATGCCGAGGGCGCGCACCTCGGCCGGGTCGTCGTCGGACGTCGAGCGAGCCGTACGTGGTATTCCACCGGCGCCACGCCACCGCCGCCGGACCGCCAGGACCGTGCCACGTCCGCCACCGCACCACGCGCACACGGTAGCCAGCCGCCGGCCGGTGCGGGTGGCCGGAGCATCGCCGAATGCTGGTGCCGGTTGGTCCTGATACGCTGAGGGCGGCAGCTGCGGCGCCGCTGGCGGCATGCTGCTAGCCTCGACCACGTGTCGCGTACCCGGACCGAACGCCTGGTCAACCTGGTGATCTGCCTGCTGGCCACTCGACGGTTCCTGACCGCCGCGCAGATCGCCACGACCGTGCCCGGCTATGAGCACGACCTGACGACCCGCGCGAGCACGAGGCGTTCCAGCGCAAGTTCGAGCGGGACAAGGCCGAGCTGCGCGATCTCGGTGTGCCGCTGGAGACGGGGACGGCCAGCGCCTTCGACACCGAGCCGGGCTACCGGATCGCCCGCCGCGACTACGCGCTGCCCGACATGCGGCTGGAGCCCGACGAGGCCGCCGCGGTGGGCATCGCCGCCCGGCTGTGGCAGCACGCCGGACTGGCCGCGGCCGCATCCTCGGGACTGCTCAAGCTGCGCGCCGCGCGGGGTCGACGTCGACCCGCAGGCCACCCTGGGCGTGGAGCCGGTGGTGACGGTCGACCCGGCGTTCGACCCGTTGAGCAGGCGGCCCGCGAGCGCCGGGAGGTCACGCTTCGACTACCGCACCCCGGAGGACGACGCCGCCGCTGCGCGCCGGCTGCAGCCGTGGGGCGTGGTGTCCTGGCGGGGCCGGTGGTACGTGGTCGGCCACGATCTCGACCGTGACGCGACCCGCTGTTTCCGGCTTGTCCCGCTTCGTCGGCCCGGTCACGGCGGTCGGCGAGCCCGGGCGCTTCCGGCCGCCGGCCGACCTCGACCTGATCAGCCATGTGGCCCGGTGGTCCGGACCGGTCGAGCACCCGGGCCGGGCCACGGTCCTGCTACGTCCGGGCCGCGGCCGCCGGGATCCGCCGGTTCGCCGAGGAGGTCGTGCCCGGACCGACGGCGACCGGGCGGTGCTGCGCTACTCCGACCCGGACTCATTGGCCCGCTGGCTGGTCGGCTACGGCGCCGACCTGATCGGTGCTGGGCCCCGACGAGGTGCGCAAGGCGACCGTCGCCCGGCTGCGCGACGCCTCGCTCGACCGCGACGCTACTCGCTGCCGGCCGCCGGCTGCGCACCCGGGCTGGTGCCGGTGAGCACAGCGAGGTGGGCCTCGCCGAACGCCGCGGTCGCGACCGGCTGGCGCCGGCTGCTCAACCTGGTGCCCTACCTGCTGGCCCGGCCCGGCATCCCGGTCGGGGCGGCCGCCGCCGACCTGGGGGTCTCCGACCGGCAGCTGCGCGAGGACCTCGAGCTGCTGTGGGTCTGCGGGCTGCCCGGCTACGGTCCGGGCGACCTGATCGACATGGCCTTCGACGGCGACCACGTGACGATCACCTACGACGCGGGCATCGACCGGCCGCTACGGCTGACCCAGGACGAGGCGTTGGCGCTGGTCGTGGCGCTGCGGATGCTGGCCGAGGTGCCCGGGCCCACGACCGGGACGCGGTCGAGCGGGCCCTGGCCAAGATCGAATCGGCGGCCGGGGACGCGGCCGACGAGCTCGCCGTGGCGGCCGTGCGGCGTCCGCGGCCGCGCCCGATGGCGGCGGACCGGCTGGCCGAGCTGCAGGGCGCGGTGCAGCGGCGGCGCGCACTGCGGATCACGTACTACACCGCCACCCGGGACGAGGTCACCGAGCGGGTGGTCGACCCGATGCGGGTGCTGGTGGCCGAGGCCGGGCCTACCTGGAGGCGTGGTGCCGCCGGGTCGAGGCGGTCCGCCTGTTCCGCGTCGACCGGATCGACTCGCGCGACGAGCTCGACGAGCCGGCTTCGCCGCCACCGGACGCCCAGCCGCACGACGTGAGCGGCGGGGTGTTCACACCGAGCGACGAGCTGCCGCTGGTCACCCTGCGCATCGGTCGCTGGGAGCGATGGATCACCGAGTACTACCCGTGCGAGGAGGTCGATCGAGGAGTCGACCGAGCGCTGGCTGGTCTCGCTGCGCGCCTCCGACCTGCCTGGGCCCGCCGGCTGGTGCTCGGGCTGGGCCCGGGGGTGAGGTGGTCGCGCCCGGCCGAGCTGGCCGAGGCGGTACGCGCCGAGGCCCGGGCTGCGCTGGCCGCTATCGCGAGGGCGGCGCGCCGTAGCCGTGGCCGGCCGGCGGGCGCGGGTCCGCTATGGTCAGCTCGTGGTCACGTGGATCGTGGTGGGCGTGATCGTCCTCGGTGTGCTGATCCTGCGGTGTCGGTGCTGACCGTGCTCGGCGGCTGCGACCGCTGACGGCCGCCGGGCGAAAGCTGCGCCTGCGCGGGGAGCAGGCACGAGGTCGCCGCTGGGTCAGGTGAACGGTCGGCTGCAACTCGGCAGGCAGAGCGGTCGCCGCGCTGCAAGGGCCCATCGCCGAGGTGGGCGAGCGGGCCGGGGCGCTCAGCGCCCGGGACTGACGGCACAGGCGTTGACGCAGGTCGGGCGCGGCGGGAACACTGGCTCACATATCGGCCTGACGGTGCCGGTCGATGCGTTTCGCAGCCGCGCACGTAGGATGGGCGGCGTCCCGCGAATCAGTGAGGTGGCAGAAATCATGGGTGGACTGAGACCGTGGCACATCATCGTCCTGGTGGTGGTGCTGGTGCTGCTCTTCGGCGCCAAGCGACTGCCGGACGCGGCCCGGTCGCTCGGACGTTCGATGCGGATCCTGAAGGCTGAGACCCGCGGCATGCAGGAGGACGATGTCCAGGCCAAAGCGGAGGCTCAGTCGGGACGGCAGCCGCTCGAGGGCCAGATCAGCGACGACCAGCCCTCGCCGCTGACGAATCCTGTGCAGAACGTCCGCGACAAGTAGAGCCCGGTCACCTCATGAGCCCGGCGAAGCGTCGCCGGCCGAGCGACTTCCAGCGCGCCGCCGAGGGCTCGATGACCCTGATCGAACACCTCCGCGAGCTACGCACGCGGTTGTTCCGGGCCTGCGTCTCCATCGTGATCGGCACCATCGCCGGTTACTTCGTGGCCGGCGAAGTGCAGAAGATCCTGACCGACCCGTACTGCAACTACATGATCGCGCACGCCGCGACCCACAGCTGCGCGATGAACATGACCAGCGTGCTCGACGCGTTCATGCTCAAGCTGAAGATCGCCCTGTACGTCGGCCTCGTGCTCGCCGCACCGTTCTGGCTCTACCAGCTGTGGGCCTTCATCGCCCCCGGGCTGCACAAGCGCGAGCGTCGCTACGGCTACATCTTCGCCGGGATCGCCACCCCGCTCTTCGCCGCCGGCTTCGCGCTTGGCTACGTGCTGGTCAGCCGGAGCATGCAGTACTTCCTCGGCCTCAGCGGCGACATCTCGGTCACGGTCAACCTCGATGGCTACTTCAGCTTCGTGACCGGGGTGATGTTGCTGTTCGGGGCCGGGTTCGAGTTCCCGCTGATCGTCGCGATGCTGAACTTCGCCGGCCTGGTGTCGGCCCGCCGGCTGCTGGGCTGGTGGCGGGTCGCGATCTTCCTGATGTTCCTCTTCGCCGCGCTCGTGACCCCCACGCCTGATCCGTTCAACATGACGATCCTGGCGGCCTGCATGGCCGTGCTCTACTTCTGCCGCCGTCGGCGTCGCGTTCCTCAATGACCGTCGGCGTGGCCGGCGGGCCCTGTATGCGGGGATCTGACGACGACGAGGCCTCCACGATCGAGCCGGTGTCCCCTGTGGCTGCCAAGCTGGGGCACCGCCGGCCGTTCGACGACGACATCCGATGAGCGCGCGCGAGGACGGCCAGCAGCCCCCAACGCCCCGAGCGTGCGGCGAGCGCCAGGCTGTCCGATCTGCGCGGTGCTGCGCAACCCGAGCGCCGGCCGGGGCCGCCACGCGACGCCTTCGAGGCCGCGTTGGACGCGCTGCGGACCGGTGAGCACGAGCTGACCTTGCTGGACGCGCATACGATTCCCGGAGGCGCTGGCCGCGACTCGGCGCGCGATCGACGCGGGCGGCTCCGCCCTGGTCGCGTGGGCGGCGACGGCACGGTCAACCTGTGCCTCCAGGCCGTCGCCGGCGGGCAGGCCGCCTTCGGGATCATCCCCGTCGGCACCGGCAACGACTTCGCCACCGACGTGCCGGCCTCCCCTCCGATCCGGTCGCGGCCGCGAAGCAGGTCGCCGAGGCGCTGCGGGCCCGCCGCACCCGCGCGGTCGACCTCGCCCGCATCGACGGTCGGGACGGCTTCACCCGCCGGTTCGCGGCCGTGCTCGGGGCGGGCTTCGACGCGCTCGTCAACGAACGGGCCAACGGCATGAGGTGGCCCCGGGGCCGGCGCCGGTATGACCTGGCAATCTTCGCCGAGCTCGTCCGTCTGCGGCCGCGCCGCTACCGGCTCACGCTAGACGCCGAGGTGCTCGAACAGGACGCCGTCCTGGTCGCGGTCGGCAATGCCACGTCCTACGGCGGCGGCATGCGGATGTGCCCGGCCGCGGACCTCGCCGACGGGCTGCTCGACGTGATCGTCGCCGGACCGATGTCCCGCACGACCCTGCTGCGCCTACAGCCGCGCGTCTACCAGGGCACCCACGTGACCCACCCGGCTGTGGTCGCCCGGCGCGCCCGCGCGATCACGACTCGAGGCCGACGGGATCACCGCCTACGCCGACGGCGAGCGGATGTGCCCACTGCCCATCACCGTTACTGTCGAGCCCGGCGCCCTCTCGCTGCTGTACTAGCGCACACCTGGCGCGCCGGCATCCCGATCAAGCGACCGGTATAACGTCCGCCACGTCCGATGGCGGCCCCCCTGTCCTCGGCGTCACCTTCGCAGCCATCCTTGCGTCGGCGTCCATCCGACTGTCCTCCCCGTTCCACAATGGACGCACGCTCTAGAAGATGATCTGTCCGACCGCCAGGGCCAGGGCCGCGTGGAGACCGTTGACGCCGCCCGGCGCGTTGGAGGGCAGGACGAGCGCGCTACAGCCGGCGTCGACCGCCGCGGCGTCGGCCGGAGTGTCACCGACCATGAGCGTCTCCTCCGGCGCGACGCCGAGGCAGGTCGCAGGCGTACCGGAAGATGGCCGGGTCGGGCTTGCACCGACCGACCTCGTATGAGAGCGCCCACGTGCTGACGTACTCGCGCGAAGCCCATCGCTTCGCACAGCTCACGGATGTCGAAGCCGATGTTGGAGACCACCCCGACCGGGACCCCGGCCGCGCGCAGAGCAGCCAGCACCGGGACGGTGTCGGCGTACGCCCGCCAGCCTTCCGGCGTCAGCAGTCGCTCGTAAAGTGCCTCGGCGAACCCCTCGATGCCGGCGTCGACCGTGGCTGGCCAGGCCCACGTACGCGGCCCGGTGGCTGTACGGCGTCCAGATCGCGGTCGGCGTACACCTCGGCCAGCTGCGGCGGCACCTTGCCGGCCGTGGACCGCCGGCCCGCCCGACGGTCACCAACTGGTCGGCCAACGCGGTCGGCCCGAGCCGGTCGAGGATCGCGCCGCAGGCCGACGCGGCGGCGAGCACCCACTCGACCGCGTCCTCGACCTGCGCCACGTGCCGTGGAAGTCGAACAGCACCGCCGGACCGGCCGGGGCGGGACAACCGGCATCGGACGACGCATCAGCGGGGCACGCCGAGCACCATACCCAGCCGCCGCGGACCGACGGCACCCGGACGCGCGGCCGGATAGCCTTTTGGTATGACGAGCCCCGCCGAGCGGTACGCGGCGGCCCGCCGCCGCGCTCGCCCGCTCAGGAGCCGCGCGCCGGCTCGCTGGCCAGTTCGCGGACGCGCTGCCATTCGAACTGGATCCGTTCCAGCACGAGGCGTGCCAGGCGCTGGAGCAGGGCAGCGGAGTGCTCGTGTGCGCCCCGACCGGCGCGGGCAAGACGGTCGTCGGCGAGTTCGCCGTGCACCTGGCGCTGGCGCAGGGCCGCAAGTGCTTCTACACCACCCCGATCAAGGCGCTGTCCAACCAGAAGTTCAACGACCTCGTCGACGTGCACGGGCCCGACAAGGTCGGCCTGCTCACCGGCGACAACGCCATCAACGGCGACGCCCCGGTCGTGGTGATGACGACCGAGGTGCTGCGCAACATGCTCTACGCCGGATCGCTGGCGCTGCAAGGACCTCGGCTACGTGGTGATGGACGAGGTGCACTACCTGGCCGACCGGTTCCGCGGCGCGGTCTGGGAAGAGGTGATCATCCATCTGCCGGCCTCGGTCACGCTGGTCTCGTTGTCCGCCACCGTCTCCAACGCGGAGGAGTTCGCCGACTGGCTGGTCACCGTGCGCGGCGAGACCCGGGCCGTGGTCACCGAGCACCGGCCGGTGCCGCTGTGGCAGCACATGCTGGTCGGGCGGCGGATGTTCGACCTGTTCCACGACGCGACCGCCGCCCAGATGCACGAGGTCCACCCCGAGCTGCTCCGCTACACCCGCGACCTGGCCCGGCGGCTGGATGGCGAGGGGCGGGCCCGGCCGGGGCGCGGCCGGCGACCGTTCGGCCCGTACCGCCCGGACGTGGTCGAGCGGCTCGACGGCGAGGGCCTGCTGCCAGCGATTCTGTTCATCTTCAGCCGGGCCGGGTGCGACGCCGCCGTGCAGCAGTGCCTGGCCGCTGGACTGCGGCTGACCGAGCCCGACGAGCGGTCCGAGATCCGGCACGTCGTCCAGGAGCGCACCGCCCACATTCCACCCGAGGACCTCGCGGTGTTGGGCTACTGGGAGTGGCTCGACGGGCTGGAGCGAGGGCTGGCCGCGCACCACGCCGGACTGCTGCCCGCGTTCAAGGAGGTCGTCGAGGAGCTGTTCGTCCGCGGCCTGGTCAAAGCCGTCTTCGCC
The DNA here is from genome assembly GCA_963803345.1 of uncultured Actinomycetota bacterium. GTDB lineage: Bacteria > Actinomycetota > Actinomycetes > Mycobacteriales > Micromonosporaceae > CAWDLX01. The sequence goes on along the minus strand of CAWDLX010000009.1, from coordinate 125,740 downwards.
ACCGAGACCCTGGCTCTGGGCATCAACATGCCGGCCCGCTGCGTCGTGCTGGAGCGGCTGGTCAAGTTCAACGGCGAAGCCCACGTCGATCTCACCCCTGGCGAGTACACCCAGCTCACCGGGCGAGCCGGGCGGCGCGGCATCGACGTTGAGGGGCACGCGGTCGTCATCTGGTCGCCCGAGGTCGACCCGCGCCACGTCGCCGGGCTCGCCTCGACCCGGACCTATCCGCTGCGGTCGAGTTTCCGTCCGTCGTACAACATGGCGGTCAACCTGGTCAGCACCGTCGGCTTCGCCTCCGCCCGCGAGCTGCTCGAGTCGTCCTTCGCCCAGTTCCAGGCCGACCGGTCGGTGGTCGGGCTGGCTCGGCAGGTGGCCCGCAACGAGGAGCTGCTCGCCGCCCAGTCGACCGAGATGGGCTGCGACGCTGGCGACTTCGGCGAGTATTTCGCGATCCGGCAGAAGATCAGCGACCGGGAGAAGGCGCTCGCCCGGACGCACCGCGGGCAGCCGCCGGGCCGCCGCGGCCGAGTCGCTGGGAAGGCTGCGCATCGGCGACGTGATCCGGGTGCCGTCCGGGCGGCGGGCCGGCTTCGCGGTCGTGCTCGACCCGGCCGTCGCCCCGTTCGGCGAGCCCCGCCCGCTCGTGCTCACCGAGGACCGCTGGGCTGGGCCGGATCGCCGCCGCCGAGTTCACCAGCCCGGTCGAAGCGCTGACTCGGGTCCGCGTTCCCAAGCACTTCAACCACCGCTCGCCGCAGGCCCGGCGAGACCTGGCCGCGATCTCCGTACGCCAGGCGATGGCCGACACCGGCTCACCGGCGCCCCAAACGTCCAGGCGGCGCCGAACGGCCGGCGACGACGAGGAGCTGCAGAGCCTGCGCCGGCAGCTGCGTCGCCATCCCTGCCACGCCTGCCCGGACCGGGAGGAGCACGCCCGCTGGGCCGAGCGGCGGGCCCGCCTCGAACGTGACACCGCCGCGCTGCGCGAGAAGGTGGCCAACCGCACCGGATCACTTGCTCGCACGTTCGACCGGGTCTGCGCGCTCCTGCGGGACCGGGGTTATCTGGCCGGCGACTCGGCTGCGGGCGACTCGGCCGTTAGGCCCGGCGGCGCGGGCGGCTCGGCCGTGGCGGATGGCTCGGGTGTGGCGGATGGCTCGGCCGTGGCGGATCGCTCGGCCGGCTCTGGGGTGACCCCGGCCGGGCGCACGCTGTCGCGGATCTGGAGCGAGGCGGATCTGCTGGTCGCCGAATGTCTGCGCCAGGGCGTCTGGGAAGGTCTCGACCCGGCCGAACTGGTCGCCGCCGTCTCGGTCGTCGTGTATGAGGCGCGCCGCGGGAGACTGACGACCGGATCTCCGTGCCGCGCGGACCGGTCGAGGACGCGATCGGCGCCACCCTCGATTGCTCTGGTCGGGGCTCGAGGCGACCGAGGCGGCGCAGGGCTGCAGCTGACCCGCGAGCCCGATCTCGGCTTCGTCTGGCCGATCTACCGCTGGGCCCGGGGCGAGAGTCTGACCAAAGTGCTGGCCAGCGCGGCCGAGGCGGAGATGCCGGCCGGCGACTTCGTCCGCTGGGCCCGCCAGGTGGTGGACCTGCTCGGGCAGATCGCCGAAGCGGCGCCCGGGACGGCCCGAGACGGCGCGCCGTCGCCGTACGGAAGGCGGCGCAGGCGGCGATGGCCGCGGTCAACCGGGGCGTGCTCGCGTACAACACCGTGACTGAGCGTCGCGAGCCAACTGCTCAAGTCCCGCACGGCCGGCAGATGGTGCGTGATCAACAATCTCGGACTTGCCTTTCCCGAGCCCCTGGGTCAGTATCCGGAACGTTACCGGGGGGTTTCATCACTGGGGCGGAAAGGCACATCTGTGCACGTCAACAACTTTTCCTATGGCGTCATCACGCCGGTCTCTCGTACACCCTGTCGGTGCTCGGCTCGTTGCTCGCGCTGATTTGTACCGTCTCGTGCCCGTCGCATCGCGGACAGGGCAGCCGGGCCCGGTGGCTGCTGCTGGCCGCCTGGGCGCTGGGCGGTACCGGCATCTGGGTCATGCATTTCATGGCGATGATCGGCTTCGGGGTCGCCGGCGAGTCGATCCGATACGACCCGGCGCCTCACTCCGGCCAGCCTGCTCATCGCGGTCGTCGTCGTCGCCTTCGGCCTGATGATCGTCGGCTTCGGCCGTCCGAACGCAGTGAAGATCATCTTCGCCGGCCCTGATCACGGGTCTCGGCGTGGCCGGAATGCACTACACCGGGATGGCGGCCATGCGGATGCCGGCCACGTATCCTACGACCCGAAAATGGTCGCCCTGTCGATCGCCATCGCCGTCGTCGCGGCGACGGTCGCGCTCTGGTTCACGGTCACCCTCAACCAGCCCTTGGCGCTCGCGCGTCGCCGCGCTGATCATGGGCGTGGCCGTCAACGGCATGCACTTCACCGCCATGTACGCGATGTGGGTCGGCACCTTCGTCGCCAGCCGGTGGCCGGACTCCCGCCGATCGACGTTCCTCGGCCCGATCGTCGTGTTCGTGGTCGCCGCCATCGTCGTCCTGCTCTTCGCGCTGCTGAGCCGGACCGGGCTCGACGCGCGAGGCCGATCGGACCATCCGTGCTGGCCACGCGGCACCTACTCCGACCGTGTCGGGCCGTCGCCAGGACCGGCTTGTACTCGAGAACAACGCCAAGGCCACGCCACCGCCCGGGCCAACCCCGCCGCCGGGGCAAGGGCCTATCGTCATCCGGCGCCGCTGACCCCAGCTTCCGCCTTCGCGCACGGCCGCCGCGTCGCCGGACCGGGGGACTCAGCCGGCGGCGGCGGGGCATCGACCAGCCGGCGAGCCGCGTTGGCGACCCCCCGACCGGTCGGCCAGCTCCAGCAGCCGCTCCGGGTCGCGAGGTACGCCGGGGCAAGGCGAGTCGGACATCCGGCACCGGCACATCGCTGGCCACCCGGACCACCGCCGGCGCCACGGCCAGATAGTCCGCCGCCGCCAGCAACTTCGTCCGCAGGCCCGGCGCGAATCCCGGCCGCCGGGTCCGCCAGCGCAACCAGGATCGCGTCAAGGCTGCCGTACCGGTCGACGATGCGCGCCGCGGTCTTCTCGCCCACCCCAGGCACGCCCGGCAGGCCGTCGCTGGGGTCACCGCGCAGCGCGGCCAGGTCGGCGTACCCGGCCGCCGCGACGCCGTACTTCTCGCGGACCGCGGCGTCGTCGAACACCTCGAGATTGGCGACGCCCTTGCCGCAGAACAGCACCGTGACCCCGCGCTTGTCGTCGATGACCTGGAACAGGTCCCGGTCGCCGGTAGCCACCTCGATCGGGCCGGGCTCACGGGCGGCCAGCGTGCCGATCACGTCGTCGGCCTCGTAGCCCTTCGCGCCGATCGCGGCGATCCCGAACGCGTCCAGGATGTCAGGATCATCGGTATCTGGGGCACCAGGTTGTCGGGGACGGTCTCACCACCGCTGAGCGCGACCCGGTGCTTCTTGTACGAGTCGATCAGCTTCACCCGCCAGGCGGGCCGCCAGTCCTCGTCGAGCGCGCACACCAGCCGGTCGGGCCGCCGGCTGCGGATCAGTGGCGCGATCATGTCGAGGAACCCGCGGACGGCGTTGACCGGCGACCGCCGGGGGCGCGGGCGGCGGACTCGGGATGCCGAAGTAGGCGCGGAAATAGAGGCTGGCCGAGTCGATGAGGAGCAGCGGACGCTTCACGTCACACAGGGTGTCACAATCCGCGGTTCGCTGGCGACCCAAACGAGCGTTAAGCTGTCTGCCGTGAGCGTCGAACGTTTTCTCCCGGACGACGATGCCGCGCGCTGCTCGGCCCTGACCCGCGACCTGGCCGATGCCGAGCTCAGCCGCGCGTGGACGACTACGAGGCCCGCGGTGAGTTCCCGCGGGAGGTGCTGCGGACGCTCGGCCGGACCGGCCTGCTCGGCCTGCCCTATCCGCAGGAGCTACGGCGGTGGCGGCCAGCCGTACGAGGTTTACCTGCAGGTCCTCGAGGAGCTGGCCCGCCGCTGGGTGGCCGTGGCCGAGGCCGTCTCCGTGCACACGCTGGCCTGCTACCCCGTGTCACGGTCGGCTCCGACGAGCAGCGTAAGCGGTACCTGCCCGACATGGTCGGCGGCGAGCTGCTCGGCGCCTACTGCCTGTCCGAGCCGCAGGGCGGCTCGGACGCGGCGTCGCTGGCCACCAGGGCGGTCCAGGACGGCGACGACTATGTGATCTCCGGTACCAAGGCCTGGATCACCCACGCCGGGGCGGCCGACTTCTACAACGTGTTCTGCCGGACCGGCGGGCCCGGCGCGCGCGGCATCTCGTGCGTGCTGGCCGACGCCACGACCCCGGGATCGCTGATCCAGGCCCGTGAACGGACGATGGGGCTGCGCTCGTCCCCGGTCGCGCAGATCGCCTTCGACGGCGCCCGGGTGCCGGTCGAGCGCCGGCTCGGCGAGGAGGGAGCGGGCTTCCGGGTGGCGCATGGGCGCGCTCGACTCGGGGCGGCTCGGCATCGCCGCCTGCTCGGTCGGGGTGGCCCAGGCGGCACTGGACTACGCGGTCGACTACGCCCGCGAGCGGGAACAGTTCGGCCGGCCGATCGCCGAGTTCCAGGGAGTGTCGTTCATGCTCGCCGACATGGCCACCCAGGTGGCGGCCGCCCGCTCGTTGACCTTGCACGCGGCCCGGCTGCGCGATGCCGGCCGCCCGTTCGGGACCGCGGCGGCGCAGGCGAAGCTGTTCGCCTCGGACACGGCGATGCGGGTTGCCACGGACGCGGTGCAGGTGCTCGGCGGGTACGGCTATGTGGCCGACCATCCGGTCGAGCGGTACCTGCGCGAGGCCAAGGCGATGCAGATCGTCGAGGGCACGAACCAGATCCAGCGGATGGTCATCGGGCGGGCACTCACCAAGGCGCGGTAGTCCGTGTACGGTCATGCCCGTGGAGGAGATCGACCGGGCGATCGTCGCCGCGTTGACCCATGACGGTCGACTGTCCTATACGGACCTGGCCGAGAAGGTCGGACTGTCCGTGTCTGCCGCGCATCAACGGGTCCGCCGGCTGGAGCAACGGGGCGTGCTCAAGGGGTACCACGCCAGCGTCGACTACTCCGCGGTCGACCTGCCGCTGACCGCGTTCGTCGCCGTCCGCCCGTTGGACCTGTCGCAGGCCGACGACTCACCCGACCGCCTGGCCCACCTGAGCGAGATCGAGGCGTGCTACTCCGTCGCGGGCGATGACCACTACCTGCTGCTGGTGCGGGTGGCCAACCCGGCAGAGCTGGAACGGCTGCTGCACGAGATCCGGGCCGCCGCCAACGTCACCACCCGCACGACCGTGGTCCTGTCCACGCCCTACGAGGGTCGGCCCCCCCGGGTCGCCTAGCCGCCGACCCCCCGCTGACATGCTTGCCCGGACACCTTGCTCACGCTTTTCGTATAGCGCGGCGTCCCTCCAAACACATGGCCGGGGGAAGGTTGCGCGAAAACAGCACCCGGACTCCATACTTCGTCAGGCGAAGTGGCTAGGTGATGTTCCAGTGCCGCAGCACCGCCTGGCCGTTTTCGTGACCGAGTACCGAGATGCTGGCCGTGTCCAGGGCGAACAGGCCACCGGCCCCGACCGGTAGCCCGATCCAGCGGGCCCCGACGACACGCAGGATGTGCCCGTGGGCCACCAGGGCAACATCGCCATCGACCGTGCGGACCCGCCCCAGCAGCCGGTCCACCCGGACCCGTACCTGCTCCGGGGACTCGCCTCCCGGTGCCCCGTCTGTCCACAGTGACCAGTCCGGATCCCGGGCCCGGATCTGCCCGCTCGTGATGCCCTCGTCGTCGCCGTAGGCCCACTCAGCCAGATCGTCGTCGATGGCCGTGACGGGAAGGCCGCCCAACTCGGCCGTGCGGCGGGCCCGGACGCGGGGACTGCACAGCACGACCTCGAACCGGTACCCGGCCAGGCGCTGCTTGAGGGCGGTGGCCTGCCGCGCGCCGGCCGGGGTAAGATCCACCTCGGTGACGGACGTGTGCCGCCCCGACGCACTCCACTCGGTCTCACCGTGGCGGACCAGCACGACGTCTCCCACCGGATCATTGTCGCGGTCGCGGGCACCGGGCGCAGGCGAGCCCGCCGGTCGAGGTCGGCTCGACGGCTGACGAGCGTCTTGAACGGGTTTGCGCAGGTGGTTGGCCGGGCAACCACACCGTGACACGATCACGACAGGAAGGCGACAACCATGGGTCTCGAAAACAAGATCAGGAACGAGGCCGAGGAAGCCAAGGGCAAGGCCAAGAAGTGGGTCGGCGACCGGACCGACAACCCGCGGCTTGCGGACGAGGGCCGGGCTGACCAGACGGAATCGCAGGTCAAGCAGGCTGGCGAGCACGTCAAGGACGCCGTTTCCGATGTGAAGGACGCGGTCACGGACTGACCCTCTGTCCCCTGTGACGGCCGGGGGCACGCGGTGGCAACGCACCCGCGTGCCTCCGGTCCCCCTGTGTGGACCCGTTTGTCCGATGGTGGCGGCTGGTGTTCGGGGTCGCGTTCCGCCACCATCTATGCCATGTGGACGGTCGCGCGATCGGTGGACACCGGCCGCTTCGCCGAGCTGTACGCGCGTGCGCTCGACCGGCTGGGTGACCCGATGCCGCACCAGCGGATGGGTGCGTTGTGCTCACTGGAGTCCCTGGCCGACGCGTACCCCGACCAGGTGCAGGCGATTGTTGAAGTGCTGTGCGCCTACGCCCGCGGTAGCGCCGAGTCGGACCCGACCCTGCGCGAGACACCGTTGCGCATGCTGGCCGCGCATCTGCGCCCCGGCCCGAGATTCTGGCCCGACGCCGCCGTGAACCTGGCCGGCGGCAGTCTCGGGCGGCTCGACCTGTCCGACTGTCGCATGCAGAGACTCGTCCTCGACGGGGCGAGTATCGGCGGCCCGATCACACTGCAACGGTTGCGGGTCAACGGGATCGTCAGCATGCGGCACGCGGCTTTCCACTCCGATGTGTGGTTCGAGCATTCGTTGATCGGCGGGCCCGCCCGGTTCGACGGCGCGGCATTCCATGGCGACGCATGGTTCGGCGGAGCACGGCTGCGTGGTGTGGCCGGGTTCGCCGGCGCCGTCTTCGATGGCCATGCCTGGTTCAGCCAGTGCGACTTCGGCGGCCAGCTCGATCTCACCGAGGCCTTGTTCCGCCGCTCCGCCGGGTTCCGCGGCGCCACCTTGTGGGAGCCACCGGCCATGACCGGCACCACCTTCCTCGGCGCGGCCCGGGTCAGCCGGCTGGGCGAGGGATGGAACGTCGCCGCGGCCGGCTGGGGTGTGGCGGTCGACGCCGACAACGAGGCGGTCGGCCAGCTGCTGTGGCTCGGAGTCCACGTACCGGGCTGACGCGATCACGACGCTGACGTTTCCTCGACCGACCCGCTGCCGGTACCTCCGGTACCCTTCCCGCGGGGGAGGACAGGGGGACACCATGGTGCTTCGGGACAAGCGGCTGTGGATGGGGGTGGTGGCGGCGATCGTTCTCGCGTTCGTCAGCTATGCGGTCGTCTCCGGCATCGGCCACCCGTCGAACACCGGCGACACCGTGGGTCAGCAGGCCATGTTCACCGCGTCGCCGGCCTCCTCGACATCGTCGGGGCCGGCCATAGCGGACACCGACGCGATCGTGCCCTCGGTCCTCGGTGAGCGCCTCAACCAGGCCAAGTCGCAGCTGACCAACCTCGGGCTGAGCAACGTCCGGGTCGAGGACGTGACCGGCCACAAGCGGCCTGTCCTGGAAGACAACAACTGGATCGTCGAACGGCAGAGCCCGGCCGCCGACCTGGCGGTGGACAAGCACACCCTCATCGTTCTCGGTGTCCGCAAGCCCACCGACGCCCACAGCCCCCAGGCCACCGCGCCCGGCACCGTGCCTGACGTGGTCTGCGCCAACCTCCAGGACGCCCAGGACGCCCTGCGCAGGGCCGGCTTCCTGATCCTGACCTCGAAGGACGGCAGTGGGCAGCAACGGCTGGTGCTGGTGGACCGCAACTGGGTCGTCATCGGGCAGTCGGTCAAGGCCGGTACCCAGCCCGGACTCACCACGCACATCGAGCTCACCGTGGTCAAGTACGGGGAGCCGACCCACAACCCGGACTGCGAGTCGTGACCGGTCGCCGCATTCATATGGGGTGATTTAGTGGATACGTGGCGTACGCGTATGATGCACTTAGAGTGACGTACGTTCACTCGAAGGGCATTTGGTGGGATGGTCTACTTGAGCGCGGGACTGGCGGCCGACGCCGCGACCACCGGGGAGTCGCACACGTTCCTCGGCCTGGGCATCGTGTTCATCGTGCTCGTCCTGGTCTGGCTGATCCGCCGGTCCAATGCCTGACCGGCCCTACGCCGACCTCAACCGGAGCTGACCGCCAGTTCGGACGCGACCTTCTTGTGCCACCACTGCCGCCCGGACTCGGGCAACGTGTCGATCGGGTCGTAGTACGGGTACCGCTGGGTCAGCACGTCCTCGGCACTGTCCTCAATGGACGTACGGTAGTTCTTGGTCCAGTACGAGATGCCGTTCTCCCGGTCGTACTCGGTGACCATGTGTACCCAGCGTTTGCCGACGAACGGGACGTCGCACACGATGCGTGGCGTCGCATAGCCCGGTAGGTAGCCCATGATGTCGTGCTGCAGGGTCTGCGCGTGCCCGACCGACACCCGCCAGTGCTCGGCGTTGGGGATCATGTCGCACATGTAGAAGTAGTACGGGAGGATGCCGGCCTCACCCTGCAGGGCGAAGCACAGATCGAGCAGGTCCGGAGTTGTCGCGTTGACGCCACGCAAGAGGACGCCCTGGTTGCGGACGTCGCGCACGCCGACATCGAGCGCGGTCTTGGCCGCCCGGGCCACCAGGGGCGTGACCGACTGGGCGTGGTTGACGTGCGTGTGGATGGCCAGGTTGACCCCACGCCGGGCAGCCGTGCGGGCCACCCGCTCGAGGCCCTCGACCACGTCGGGTGCGAGCCAGTGCTGGGGCAGCGCGGCCAATGCCTTGGTGGCCAGCCGGATGTCGCGGATGGTCTCGATGTCGAGCAGGCGCATCAGGTAGGACTCGAGGTTGCGCCACGGCACGTTGGCGACGTCGCCGCCGGAGACCACCACGTCACGGACCCCCGGGTGGTCCTTGAGGTAGGTGATGTGCGCGTCGTAGCGGTCGACCGGTTTGAGGGTGAGCTTGAGTTTGTGGATCTGCGGGGTGGAGTTGCCGACCAGGTCCATCCGGGTGCAGTGGCCGCAGTACTGCGGGCAGGTGGACAGCAGCTCGGCCAGCACCTTGGTGGGGTACCGGTGGGTGAGCCCCTCGGCGACCCACATGTCGTGCTCATGCAGCGAATCGCGAGAGGCGTACGGGTGCGACGGCCAGTCCGAGCGCCGGTCGGAAGCGACCGGGATCATGTACCGGCGGACCGGGTCGGCGTAGAACGCCTCGGTCCAGTCGGCCGCTTCGTGCGGCACCATCGTGTTGAGCATCTGCGGCGGGACGAGCATCGACATGGTGGCGAACTCGGCCTGGTCGCGTTCGAGGTCGGCGTAGAACCGCTCGTCGACCAGGTCACCCAGGACGGCGCGGAGCTGGCGGATGTTCTTGACGCAGTTGACCCGTTGCCACTGGGCGGACTCCCACTGCTCCCGGGTCACCGACTTCCAGCCCGGCAGTCGGGCCCAGTCCGGCTCGACGAGCTCGCGACGGCGATACTCGTATGGCTGCGCGGCGGAAGCGGCCTGCGTCATTGAAGGATCCTTCCGGGAACGGAGTGATCTCCACGCTAGTGGAAAAACTCCCGTGCACAAACTATTCTACCGGAGAATTTATTGTACGCAAGGGAGGCGCGCCGATGATCGGTCGGGAACGCGATAGTATGCCCGAATCGTCGGCGATTGGCCTGCATCGGGTGGTCTCGCCGCCGGGAGTGCTTCCTCAGGCCGCCGAGCGGTTGGACCCCTCGCCGGCGGTCGCGGTCGACGAGGTGAGGATCGCGGTCGAGCGGCTCAACCTGGACGCGGCCAGCTTCCGCCAGCTCGCCACCAGCCACGGCGACGACGGCGACGCCGTACGGGCCGAGGTGCTGGAGATCATCCGTACCCGTGGCAAGATGCAGAACCCGGTCACCGGCTCGGGTGGCATGCTCATCGGTACGGTCGACGAGGTCGGGCCCGCATCCCCGCTCGGCCTGGCCAAGGGCGACCGGGTGGCCACTCTCGTCTCGCTCTCCCTGACCCCGCTGGCCATCACCGACGCGCTGTCCCGGTGGGACGGCCGGTCCGAGCAGGTACCGGCGCAGGGGCACGCCATCCTGTTCGCGCGCTCGATCGCCGCGGTGCTACCCGACGACCTCGACCCCGAACTGGCCCTGGCCGTCCTCGACGTGTGCGGCGCGCCCGCCCTGACCGACCGGGTGGTCCGCCGGACCGGCGCGGCCACGGTCGCCGTCATCGGCGGCGCCGGCAAGTCGGGTTCGCTCGCGCTCGCCGCGGCCCGCCGGGCTGGCGCCCGCACCGTCGGAGTCGTCCCGGTCGAGGCGGAGCGGGTCAAGCTGTCCGGGGCGGGGCTGGCCGATCATGTGGTCCTGGCCGACGCCCGCGACCCGGTCGCCCTGGCCGCCGCGGTGACCGGTGCGCTGGGCGGACCGGCCGAGGTGACCGTCGTCTGCGTGGACGTGCCCGGCTGCGAGCACGGCGCGATCCTGGCCACCGCCGACGGCGGCACGGTGATCTTCTTCAGCATGGCCACCTCGTTCGCCGCCGCCGCCCTCGGCGCCGAGGGGCTGGCGGCCGATGTGACCATGCTCATCGGCAACGGGTACGTTCCCGGCCACGCCGCGTTCGCCCTGGATCTGCTGCGCACCGAGCCCACGGTTCGGGACCTCTTCCGGCAGCGCCTGGCCGGCGACCCGGGAAGATGAGCGCATGACCTCGACGCTGCTGCGTGGCGGGCGCGTGTACAGCGCCGCCGACCCGCGGGCCACTGCCGTGCTGATCACCGACGACCGGGTCGCCTGGCTGGGGGTCGACGCCGCGGCGCCCGCGGCGGACACCGTTGTCGAGCTGGATGGCGACCTGGTCACGCCGGCGTTCGTCGACTCACACGTGCACGCCACCGACACCGGCATCGTGCTCGGCGGGCTCGACCTCGGCGGCGCCCGGTCGGCCCACGATGTGCTCGACGCCGTCGCGTCCTTCGCCGGCGCGATGGGCGGCGACGCGGTCGTGTTGGGACACGGCTGGGACGAGTCGACCTGGAGCGACCAGCGCCTGCCGACGGCGGCCGAGCTGGACCGGGCCGGCGGCCGGCGCCAGGTGTACCTGGCCCAGGCGTCGGTCCACTCCGCCCTCTGCTCGAGCGCCCTGCTGGCCGCGGCATCGCCCGGCCTGACCAGCGCCCCCGGGTTCGACGAGTCCGGTTGGCTGCGCCGCGACGCCCACCACGTGGTCCGGGCCATCGCTCTGGGATCACTCTCCGCCGGCCAGCGCCGGCACGCTCAGCGGGCCGCGCTCGAGCGGGCCGCCAGCCTGGGCATCGCCGCCGTGCACGAATGCGGCGGGCCGGGTACGTCCGACGAGTCCGACTTCACGGGAGTGCTCGCTCTCGGCGGCATCCACAATGGACTACCAGAGGTGTACGGGTACTGGGGCGAGCTGATGGGCGCGGCCAGGGCGCGCGACCTCGGTGCCCAGGGGGCGGGCGGCGACCTCTATGCCGATGGAGCGCTCGGCTCGCGGACGGCCCACCTGCGCGAGCCGTACCTGGACGGCACGCACGGGCACGGGTACGTGACCGAGCAGCAGGCGGCGGCGCACCTGGTCGACTGCACCCGCCTCGGCGTGCAGGGTGGCTTCCACGCGATCGGTGACCAGGCCATCAGTACCGTGCTGGCCGGCTTCCGGTCCGCCGCCGCCGAGGTGGGACTTGACGCCGTGCGGGCGGCCCGGCACCGTGTCGAACACGTCGAGATCGTGGACAAGGTCATCATCGCCGGGCTGGTGGAGTTCGGCATCGTGGCCAGCATGCAGCCCGCCTTCGACCGGCTGTGGGGGGGTGCCGGGCAGATGTACGAACAGCGGCTCGGCCTGCACCGCGCCCTCGAGTCCAACCCGATGGGCGCCATGCACGGGGTCGGCGTCGCGCTGGCGTTCGGCTCCGACTCGCCGGTGACGCCGCTGGACCCGTGGGGGAGCGTGCGGGCGGCGATGCACCACTTCAACCCGGCGTACCGGATGAGCGACCGGGCCGCGTTCGCCGCCCATACCCGGGGTGGCTGGCGGGCCGTCAGGCGTGACCACGAAGGTGCCCTGGCTCCGGGAGCGCCGGCCACGTTCGCGATATGGTCCACATCGGACGGTCTGGCCACCAGCGGACTTCCCGTGCTGGAGCCCGGCTCACCACTGCCCCGCTGCCGCCGGACCGTCCTGCGCGGCACCACCATCTACGACGAGGAGGCCACAACGCCGTGAGCCGACTGAACCTTGACGGGGCCACCGTTCGTCGGGCCCGGGAGCTGGCCGCCCGGGCCGGGCAGCCGGTGGTCGAACTGGCCCGCGGCCACACCACGCTGTCGGTCGAGCGGGCCGTGTTGCGACTGGCCGGCATCGCCGGAGCCGACCCGGACGGCATCCCCTGGGTCAACCGGCTGGTGGACGCGGTCGTCGCCAACGTCGGGCTCGGTCACGGGGTCGCCCGGCCGGTGTTCGACGCCATGATCCGGGAAGGGATCGACGACATCACCCTGCTCGCCCAGAAAGCGGCCGCCGGATCGGTCCACTTCGGACTGCCGACCGGCCGCTCGGTGACCACGGTGGACCGGGTCGCCCACCGCGCGGTGGCGGCCGGTATCCGCCGGATCGACCGGCGCCGGGCTGAGCGTGAGCGGCTCATCAAGCGACACGGCGACCCCCGGCAGCGGCCCTGGATCTACCTGATCGTCGCGACCGGCGACATCCACGAGGACATCCCCCAGGCCCAGGCCGCTGCCCGGGCCGGGGCCAACGTCATCGCCGTCATCCGTTCGACCGGCCAGTCCCTGCTCGACTACGTACCCGAGGGGCCGACCCGGGAGGGCTTCGCCGGTACGTATGCCACCCAGGAGAACTTCCGCCTGATGCGGGCCGCCCTGGACGACTCGTCCCGGGAACTGGGCCGCTACATCCGCCTGACCAACTACGCGTCCGGGCTGTGCATGCCCGAGATCGCCACGCTGGCCGGGTTGGAACGGCTCGACATGATGCTCAACGACTCGATGTACGGGATCCTGTTCCGCGACATCAATCCCGTCCGGACCTTCGTCGACCAGCGCTTCTCCCGCCAGATCCACGCCCGGGCCGGCATCATCATCAACACCGGCGAGGACAACTACCTCACCACGGCCGACGCGGTCGAGGCGGCCCACACGGTCACTGTCTCGCAGCTGCTCAACGAGTTCTTCGCCCACGAGGCCGGGCTGGCCGACTGGCAGCTCGGGCTCGGTCATGCCTTCGAGATCAACCCCGACCTGCCGGAGTCGTTCCGGCTCGAGCTGGCGCACGCGCTGCTGGCCCGGGAGCTGTTCCCGGACGCGCCGCTCAAGTGGATGCCACCGACCAAGCACATGACTGGTGACGTGTTCCGGGGCAACCTGCTCGACGGCTTCTTCAACCTGGCCGGAACCCTCACCGGACAAGGGATCCTGCTGGTCGGCATGATGACCGAGGCGGTCGTGACCCCGTGGCTGTCCGACCGGGACATCGCCCTGCAGAACGTGAAGTACGTCCTCGGCGCGGCCGGCGGACTGCACGAGGACTTCGTTCCCGCCCCCGATGGCTTCATCCAGCGGCGGGCCGCCCAGGTACTGGACGAGGCAATCGCCCTGCTCGAACGGATCGAGGACGACACGCTGCTCGAAGCGATCGCCGACGGGACCTTCGGCATCATGAAGCGTCCGGCCACCGGCGGCAAGGGCCTGGACGGGGTCGCTCGGCACGAGGCTGACTATTCGAACCCGGCCACGGACATCCTCGAGGCAACGCCATGATCGTGCGGCCGTACGGGGACATGACCGGCGACGGGATGGTGCAGGTCAGCTTCACGCTGCCGATCCCACACGACAAGCGGGCCGAAGGCGCCGCCGTCCACCTGGCCGCGAAGATGGGCATCGATCCGGCGATGGTGGTGCACGCCAAGCAGATGGGGGAGGGCTTCACCTTCTTCGTCGTCTACGGCCGGGTCCACCACCTGGTGGACCTGAACCAGGTGGTGGTGGCCGAGCGGGACTTCCCGCTGCTCGGGGCCAAGGAGATCAACACCTTGATCAAGCAGCGGCTGCGGCGCAAACTCACCGTGGTCGGCGCATGCATCGGCTCCGACGCCCACACCGTCGGAATCGACGCCATCCTGAACGTGAAGGGGATCGCCGGCGAGAAGGGACTGGAGTACTACCGCGAGTTCAAGGTGGTCAACCTGGGTGCGCAGGTGAGCGTGCCGGACCTGGTCGAGCGGGCCCGGGCCGAGAAGGCGGACGCGGTGCTGGTCAGCCAGGTCGTCACCCAGCGCGACGCGCACCTGCACAACGCCAAGGAGATGTCGGCCGCCTTCCGCGAGGCGTTCCCGGCCGGGAAACGGCCGCTGCTGGTGGTGGGCGGCCCCCGCTTCGACGAGCTGGCCACGGCCGATCTCGGGGTCGACCGCATCTTCGGCCGGGGGACCACTCCGCGTGAGGTGGCCAGCTATCTCGTCCACCAACTCGCCCAGCCACGTCGGAAGGTGGCGGCATGACCGAGCGCGAGGAGGCGAGCGTGCGAAGGGTTCTTGGCGGATCTTGCGAGGGGTGTGTGGCGGCATGATCAGCGTCGTGCATCGCCGCTACGTTCCCTACTCGCACGCGCACTACGCCGGTGACCTCGTCGACGGGGCGTATTCGCTCGGCCTGTTCGGCGACGTGGCCACCGAGCTGTGCATCCGTACCGACGGTGACGAGGGTCTGTTCGCGTCCTATTCGGACATCCAGTTCAGCGCGCCCGTCCGGGCGGGCGATGTGCTCGAGATCGAGGGTCGGGTGGTCCGCACGGGTACCCGCAGCCGGACCATCGAGTTCGAGTGCCGGGTCGTCTGCCGGGGCCGGCCCGACCGGTCGGAGTCGGCGGCCGAGGTCCTCGACCCGCCGATCGTGGCCGTGACCGCCACCGGCACCGTCGTCGTACCGGCGAAGTGACCCGCGTCGCTATCTGCGCCGACGTCGGGTCGACGTTCACCAAGGTGGCCGCGGTCGACCTCGACTCCGGCCAGTTGGTCGGTTCGGCCGCTCATCCGACCACTGTGGACAGTGATGTGCTTCATGGACTCGACGCGGCCGTGGCCGCCGTCGCCGGTACGGGACGGATCGAGACCATCGACGTGTGCTCCTCAGCCGGCGGTGGGCTGAGGCTGGCCGTGATCGGCTATGAACCACTGGTGACGGCCGAGGCCGGCCACCGGGTCGGGCTCTCGGCCGGCGCCCGGGTCGTCCACGTGGCGACCGGGCCGCTCGACCCGGCCGGCGTGCGTGCCCTGCGCGAGGCCCGCCCTGATGTGCTGCTGCTGGTCGGCGGTACGGATGGCGGCGACACCGATGTCCTGCGCCACAACGCCTACCGGCTGGCCCGGACCCGGACCCGGATCCCGGTGATCGTGGCCGGGAACAGCGACATCCGTGACGAGGTGTCGGAGATCCTGTCCGGCCGGCCGGTCGTGGCCACCGACAACGTGCTGCCCCGCATCGGGGTGCTCAACCCGCAGCCGGCCCGGGCCGCCATCCGGGAGGTGTTCCTCCGCCACGTCATCGGCGGGAAGGGCCTGTCCCGGGGACCCCGCTTCGCCAGCCTGGTCCGCGGCGCCACCCCGGACATCGTGCTGACGGCGGTCGAGCTCATCGCCGACCAGTTGGGCGGCGACCTGGCCGTCATCGACATCGGTGGCGCGACGACCGACGTCTACTCGGTGCTCACACCCGATCCGGACGCACCACCCGTGGCCGAGGTGGCCGGCACGCTGTGGCGCAGCCGGACCGTGGAGGGAGACCTCGGCCTGCGTTGGAGCGCTCCCGGAGTCGTCGACGCCGCCCTCGCCGAACGGCTCATCGCGCCCGACGAGACCGGGTTGCTGGCCGAGGCCGCCCAGGCGCGGGCGGCCGACCCGTCGCTGCTGCCGGCCGGCCCGGCCGAGCGGGCCTTCGACGCTCGGCTGGCCGAACTCTCGGCGGTCGTGGCGGTACGCCGGCATGCCCGAGGTGAGCCCGCCACCCGGGCCGGCCGTAAGGACCTCGGTCGGCTGCGCCTGCTTATCGGCTCGGGCGGCGTGCTCCGGCATGCCCGGCTCGAGACGGCCCAGCGGATCCTGACCGGCGTGCTGGCCGATCACGCCGGCGGGTGGGCACTTCCCCGCTCAGCTGTATCCACTGTGGACAGTGAGTACCTGCTCGCGCCGATCGGGCTGCTGGCCGGGCGCTACCCCGACGTGGCCGCCGCGCTGGCCGCCCAACTGACCTGATCCGCCGGTCCCGCCGCCGGTCCCGCCGCCGGATTCGCCGACGGTTCCCGCCGCGGGATGGAGCCGGACGTGGCGATGATCACGAATATCCCGGCCCGCCCGAGCGTGGCGTCGAACACGCCGGGGCGACACGCCGCGACGCCGGAAGTTTCCCGTCGGTGGTCGTTGACAGCCCTGGGGGCCGTCCGCGTACCGTCAGTGAGTCCTTTCCGTGGGCGGCTTCCGAGCGCCTTCGTGCAACTCCTACTGGCCAGCGGCTCCGGTCGCAACCCAGGACCAGTGGGCGGGGGCGGGCGACCGGCGTGATCCGGCGGCTGTCACGGCGTGGGCCTGCACTATGGGTGGAGCAGGACCACGGGCAGGAGGCACGGTGCGGCCAGTAGACAACGACCTGCGGTGAACAGCCAGTTCGCCCCAAGCCGGTCCGAAGGCGGCGAGTGCGCATCTGCCACCAGCCAGGGAGGGCCTGGGAGACGGGGCGCGGCGAAAGCCGCGCCCCGAGCCACCTTCAGCGGGCCCACCTTCCACAGGGCCACGTCGCGCGGTTTGGCAGCCAATCGTTAGCCGCATCTGGCCGCCCCGGGTCCCGTCCGCGGCCGCCGGTCGGGCACGATTGTTCTCGTGGTCGACGACGTGCTGGCGCCGCCAGCGGAGCGGGCCGAGGTGCCCGATCCCGCCCCCGCGCCGATCCGGCCAGCGCCCTTGCTGCGCCGGCCCTACGCCGTCGGTGCCTCGGTCGCGGCCGCGCTGCTCATGTTCATCGCATTCCCACCGATCGGGCTGTGGTTCATGGCGCCGTTCGGGGTGGCGATGTTCGCGCTCGCGACCTACCGACGGCGGTTCTGGGGTGGCGTCGGCCTCGGCCTGCTCACCGGCCTCGCCCTACTCGTTCCGCTGCTCAGCTGGGCCGGCGGGTACGTCGGGGCTGTCTGGCTGATCCTGCCGGCCGGCGAGTCCGTGTACTTTGCCGTGTTAGGCGGCCTTTCGACGGTCGTGAGCGTTTTCGTGGCCCGGTGGCGGTGGAGCTGGCCGCTCGTGACCGGCGTGCTGTGGGTTCTCCAGGAGGCGCTGCGCGACCGGACGCCGTTCGGCGGCTTCCCGTGGGGCCGGTTGGCGTTCAGCCAGGGTGATTCGCCCCTGCTGCGACTGGCCGAGCTCGGTGGGGCCCCCCTGGTGACCTTCGGTTTGGCCGCGGTCGGAGGACTGCTGACGCTGGCCGCGTTGACCCTGGTGCCGGCCTGGCGGGAGTCGGCGGCACCGGTCAGGTGGTGGCGCCGGCTCCTCCCGGCGGCCCTGGCCGTCGGCCTGGTCTGGGCGCCGCTGGTGGTACCGGCGGTCAGCGGCGGGCCCACCACGCCGACCACCGTTGCCGTCGTGCAGGGCAACGTGCCCCGCCTCGGACTGGACTTCAACGCCCAGCGCGAGGCCGTGCTGGGCAACCATGTCGCGGCCACCCTCCAACTGGCCGAGGACGTGCGGGCCGGTCGGGTCGCCCGGCCCGATCTCGTCGTGTGGCCGGAGAACGCCAGCGACGTCGACCCGATCAGCAACCCCGACGCCGGTGCGCGCATCGACCAGGCGGCGGCTGCGATCGGGGTACCGATCCTGGTCGGCGGGCTACTGGACGGCCCCGGCCCGAATCAGGTCCGTAATGTCGGCATCGTCTGGAATCCCGCGACCGGCCCGGGCGAGATCTACGCCAAGCGGCACCCCGTGCCCTTCGCCGAGTACATCCCGCTGCGCTCGTTCGCCCGGATGATCACCGACAAGGTGGATCTCGTCCGTACCGATTTCGTAGCGGGTGACCGTCCCGGTGTCGTGACCGTGGGATCCGCCACCGTCGGCGACGTGATCTGCTTCGAGGTGGCCTACGACGGCGTCGTCCGGGACACGGTGACCGGCGGCGGGCAGTTGATCGTGGTCCAGACGAACAACGCCACGTTCACCAACGCCGAGGCGGCCCAGCAGCTCGCGATGGTACAGCTCCGGGCGGTGGAGCACGGCCGGCCGGCGCTGATGGCCTCGACCGTCGGCATCTCGGCGTTCGTCGACCCCGACGGCACCGTCCACGACGCCACGCGGTTCAACGAGCGCGCGGTGATCGTGCGGGCGATAGGGCTGCGCACGGGCCGTACCATTGCTACCGAACTTGGCGAGACGCCCGAGCTGGCTCTGGTGGCCGTGGCGGTGTTGGTGCTGGTCGCAGCGGCTGTGATCAGACGGCGGAAGGTAGCGCGTTGAGCGAGGGGTATCCGGAAGTGGGCCGGGTGTTGGTGATCATCCCGACCTACAACGAGGCGGAGAACATCCAGATCATCGCCGACCGCCTCCGCCGCGCGGTTCCCGGCGTGGACGTGCTGATCGCCGACGACAACAGCCCCGACGGTACGGGTCCGATCGCCGACGAGCTGGCCGCCGCCGACCCGGCCATCCACGTGATGCACCGGGCCGGTAAGGACGGGCTGGGGGCGGCCT
The DNA here is from genome assembly GCA_963803345.1 of uncultured Actinomycetota bacterium. Lineage (GTDB taxonomy): Bacteria > Actinomycetota > Actinomycetes > Mycobacteriales > Micromonosporaceae > CAWDLX01. Next base: position 106,709 of record CAWDLX010000009.1, on the reverse strand, counting down.
ATCTGGCCGGCTTCGCCTGGGCCAAGGATCGCGACTACGACGCGGTCGTCGAGATGGACGCCGATGGTTCGCACGCCCCCGAGGAGCTGCCCCGCCTGCTGGACGCACTGGCCGATGCCGATGTGGTCCTCGGTTCGCGATGGGTACGGGGCGGCACGGTGGTCAACTGGCCGATGCACCGGCACCTGATCTCCCGGGGCGGCAACCTGTACGTGCGGCTCGCCCTGCGCATGCCGATCAAGGACGCTACCGGCGGGTACCGCGCCTACCGGCTGACCGCGCTGGACAAGATGGACGTGGAGACGGTGGCCTCGCAGGGTTACTGCTTCCAGGTTGACCTCGCGTGGCGGGCCTACCGCAGCGGGTTCCGCGTCGTCGAGGTACCGATCAGGTTCGCCGAACGGGAGCGTGGGGCGAGCAAGATGAGCTCCTCGATCGTCCGCGAAGCCCTCTGGCGGGTGACCGTCTGGGGCACTCAGGCCCGCTGGCAGGGCCTGCGCCCCGGTGCCGGCGCACCCGACGGTCTGGCCGGAGCATCGCTCACGAAGGACCGGACCGGAGGCTGACCGTGCGCCGACTCGGTCTCATCGTCGCCGTCCTGATCGTGGCCTCCGCGGTGGAGATCACGGTAGTGATCGCCGTCGGGCACGCGATCGGCTGGGGCTGGACCCTGCTGCTCCTGCTCGGCACGTCAGCGTTGGGCGCGTACCTGCTGCGCCGGGAAGGAGGGCGGGCCTGGCGGACGTTCCAGGCAGATGCCTCGGCCGGCCGCCCACCTGGTCCGGCAGCGACCGAAGGGCTGCTGGTCCTGCTGGGCGGCATCTTCATGCTCGTGCCGGGATTCGTATCGGATGTGGTCGGGTTCCTGCTGCTCATCCCGCCGACCCGGCACGCCGTGCGGGGTGGGGTTCAGCGCCTGCTCGGTCGACGGATCTCCTCGGCGGCGGCGTCATCGCTCTTCGGGCCGCGCCAGGTGCGGGTGCGCTACGGGCGCCCGGCGGCGAACCCGACACCGCCGCCGGCCTCTCCGAACGGCCACATCAGCCAGCGCCCGACCGGTCGCCCCGGCGACCCCATCGAAGGCGAGATCATCGACCCCCGCGACTGACCCGCCTGCCCTCCCGCACAATCGGTGTGACGGGGTGCTCCAGGCGACCCGTCGCTTCCGGCACCCGCCAGGGATCATGGCTGCGATGGGTCACCGCAAACGAAAGCCCGCCTCGGGAGTTCCCGGGCGGGCTCGTCGCGTCTGAGCAGCTCAGGAGGCGCGTCCCCGGCGCGCCCGGACCTCGTCCAGCCGCTCGTTCAGGATGTCCTCCAGCTCGGCCATGCTGCGCCGTTCGAGCAGCATGTCCCAGTGCGTACGTGGCGGCTTCGCCTTCTTCTGCTCCGGCTCGGAGCCGTCGACCAGCCGCGCGACCGTACCGTCGAACTTGCATTCCCACGTGATCGGAACCTCGGCGTCCACCGCGAACGGCACCTCGAACTGGTGCCCGCGTGCGCAGAGGTACTCACGCGTCTGTCGCGGGGCGAGCTCCGTATTGCGGTCAGACTCGTAACTGACCGCACCGAGCCGGCTACCGCGGAGCATGCGCTCGCCCATGTTTGCTCTTGTCCTCCCACGTCGCATGATGAGTCGGTAGGCACAACGACCGAACTCCGTCAGACGATTCCCCGATGGCTGGGAAGTAACGTCACTTACCAGCGTAGCGAGCACTTTCTCGTTACTGACAGGTGATCGAGGTCACGACACACACCTCCGTCACCTTAAAGGGGCTATGCGAGGTTGTGCGTCACGTCGAAACAGTGTCGGCCGGTGCACGCCCGGGCCGGCCGGGCGGACGCTGACCGCTCCGGTGCGGGCCGGTGCCAGACTGTTGCCCATGATCGAAGAGGTGACACGCGACGAGATCGTGCCGATCCGGCACGAAGTGCTGAGGCCTGGCCTGCCGGTCGAGACGGCGATGTATCCGGAGGACGGGCATCCGCAGGTGTTCCACCTGGCCGAGCGCCTGGTGGCCGCGACGATCATCGCCTGCGTCACGTTCTTCCCGGACGAGCTGCCGGGTGAGCCGGAGCCCACCTGGCGCTTGCGGGGCATGGCCACTCTCGAGGGGTACCGCAACACCGGCATCGGCGGCCGGTTGCTGGAGGCCGGCGTGGACGAGGTCGCCCGCCGGGGCGGCAAGACTGTCTGGTGCAACGGCCGTACCGAGGCCGCCGAGTTCTACCGCCGGCACGGCTTCCACACCCTGGGCGACGAGTTCATCCTGCCGCCCCGCAACCACCCGCACTTCGTCTTCGTGAGGCCGGTCTAGCGGGGCGCCTCCAGGCGGGCCAGCGCCGCCGCGAGCAGCCCGACCTGGTCGGCCAACTGGGCCGCGTGCCCCCGGGCGGAGGCAGCGTCGGCCCGGGCGGTGGCGGCGTCGGCCCGGGCCGCCTCGGTCCCGGACAACGCCGCGGTCCGGTCGGCGGTGGCCGCCGCGATCTGGCCGGTCAGTTCGGTCGAGCGCTGCTCAGCGGCCCGTAGCTGCTCCCGGAGGCTGATGAGATCCCGCTCGACATCGCGTACCCGCCCCTGCAGCACGGTGGTGGTGTGCTCAGCGGCGGCCCGGACGCTGGCGACCTCCGCGGCGGTGGCGTCGGCCCGGGCATTGGCCTCCTGGGCCGCGGCGGCGTGCAGGCGGGCCTCGGCCGCGGCCGCGTCCCGGTCGCGGTGGGCCTCCGCGATGCCGGCGCGGGCATGGTCCCGGTCGGCCAGGGCCTGCGTCCGCAGCGCGTCCGCCCGTACCGCCGCCGACTTCGCCTCGTCGCGTTCGGCCAACGCGGCCCGGGCCCGATCGCGTTCCTCGACCGCCGCCTGCTCGGCCGAGCTTGTCTGGGCCAGGGCTTCGGCAACCCGCTCGTCGGCCAGGGCCACCGCTTGCGCGGCTACCGCCCGTGCGGCCTCAGCCTCGGCCAGGGCGGCGGTAGCGGTCCGCTCGCTGTCCTGCCTGCTCTGTACCGCCTGGGCGGCGACCCGGTCCGCCTCACGGCGCACGGCATCCCGCTCGCGGGCGGCCGCGTCGCGCTCCCGGTGAGCGGCGGCCACCTCGGCCGCCGCCTCGGCCCGGACGACGGCCAGCTGCCGGTCGACACCTTCGGGGGAGAGTTCGGCGAAGAGCGCGTCGCCCAGGGTCTGCGCGACCTTCTCGAGGCGGTCCACGATCTCGAAGGCCTGCGCGACCTGACCGGCGACACCGGGCGCGTTGCGCTGGCGGAGTCGCGCGTTGCGGGCGGCCCGCAGGCAGGCGTCGTCGTTGTCACGACAGTAGCGGAACGGTCGGCCGGCGCCGGGAGTCTGGAGCACCGGCCGTCCACAGTAGGCACACGGGCGGGTACCCGGGTCGGACTCGACATCCTCGCGGTCGTACTCGTCGATGGTCGCGTGGATCATCACGGGTCCGCCGGAGGGGTTCGGCTTCCTCACAACCGCCCAGTTTAGGCCGTGCGGCGATTATTGCCGCGCCGCGCCGCGCGGTACCGGTTAGGCTCGGCGGCCGTGAGAGTCGACGACGTAGTGGCGTTCAACCGGCAGGCCTGGGACCGCGAGGTCGACCGGGGCGGTAACGAATGGACCATACCGGTCGACCCTGATGTCATCGCGCGGGCCCGTACCGGCGATGTCACCGTCGTTCTCATCGGGCACGAGCCGATGGCCCGCGGGTGGCTGCCGGCGGATCTGTCCGGAGTGGACATCCTGTGCCTCGCCTCCGGCGGTGGGCAGCAGGTGCCGATCCTGGCCGCGGCCGGAGCCACGGTGACATCGTTCGACAACTCGCCCCGTCAGCTGGCCCGCGATCAGGAGGTGGCCGACCGGGAGGGGCTGATCATCCGGACGATGGTGGGCGACATGCGCGACCTCGGGGCGCTCGCCGACAGCTCGTTCGACGTGGTGTTCAATCCAGTGTCCAACGTGTTCTGTCCCGACCTGGCGCCGGTATGGCGGGAGTGTTTCCGGGTGCTCCGGCCCGGGGGCGCGCTGCTGGTCGGGTTCGCCAACCCGGACACCTTCATCTTCGACGGCGACGGACTGGACAACCGCAACGAACTTATCGTGCGCCACCGGATCCCGTACTCGTCGCTCGATCTGTCCGAAGAGGACCGCCTGCGCGAGTGGGGCGACGGTCCGATCGGGTTCAGTCACACGATGACCGACCAGCTCGGTGGCCAGCTGGCGGCGGGGTTCCGGTTGACCCACCTCGTCGAAGCGCCGCACCAGTGCGACGCTACCGCCGCCTACATGCCAGGCTACTTCGCCACCCGCGCCGTCAAGCCGTGAACCCGCTCCGCGCCGCCATCGACAACAACGTCCGGTGGTGTGACGCGGTGTGCCGGGCCCATGGGCTGGCACCCGACCGACGGGCACGCGTGTGGTCGTGCCCGACCCGGACCCCGGCCCACTACCCTGACGCCATCACCATCACCGAGGACGTGACCGTCCGTCAGGTACTGTCCACAATCGACACCTCGCACCCGGGTGCCTCGGTCAAGGACAGCTTCGCCTGCCTCGACCTGGCCCCCGACGGGTTCACCGAGCTGTTCCGGGCCCGGTGGATCGTCCGTGATGGCGGCGGGTTGGACGACGTCGAGCCGCTGTCCAGAGTGGACGACCCGACCCGCTGGGGTCTGCCGGTCAGCCTGGCCGGCCATCCGTCGATCGCGTTTCTGGACGGGGCGATCGCCAACTACGGCCCTGACGGGATCGTCGGGCTGTCCAACGTGGCTGGCGAGGACGCCTGGCGACCAGCCGTCGCGGCCGTGGCCCGCCTCTGGCCCGGTGCCCGGATCGTCGGGTACGAGCACGGGGATGATCTGGGCGCGGCCCAGCGGGTCGGCTTCACGCCCATCGGTGATCTGATCGTGTGGGTCGCCTGAGTCACCAGGCCCACTGGTTCACCGTGGGCCTCATCGCCATCGGTTACCACAGTCGGGTCCTCCTGTCCGACCTCTTGCGTCGATGAGCATCGATGATGCGGGCACTGCGACCGTCATCACGAGGACGCCTCCCGACACCGGGGCGCCGTCGCGGGCGATCATCGCGGAAGGTGCGCGCCGGGTGCTACCGTTGCCCCAGCCGGGCGCGGGTGACGAACCCGGCTGCAACTCCCCCAAACCAATCGGCCCCAGACCCCGGGCGATGCGTCCACCCCCTGCGACCGCGTTCCCGGAGGCCCCGAATGGTTTCAGCTGTCGTGACGGCCGACGGTGGTCAGGGCCGGCGTCCCCGGACGGCCAGCATCTACTCGGATCTGTTGCGCGAGGTGAGACGAGCGGGCCTGCTCGATCGGCGTTACGGCTACTATCTGGCCCGGATCGCGATCGCGGCCAGCGCACTGGTCGGCGGATGGGCCGCCTTCTTCTGGATCGGGAACTCGTGGTGGCAACTGCTGGTCGCCGTGTTCCTGGCGTTCGTCTTCACCCAGCTGGGCTTCATCGGCCATGACGCCGGGCACAGTCAGATCTTCCGCTCGCGGCGGGCCAACTACGTGGTCGGACTCATCCACGGCAACCTCGCCATCGGGCTGAGCTACGGCTGGTGGGTGGACAAGCACAACCGGCACCACGCCCACCCCAATCAGGAGGACAAGGATCCCGATATCGTGATCGGGGCGGTCGCGTTCACGGTCGGGCAGGCGTTCGCCAAGCGAGGCCTGACGAGCTTCATCGCCCGCCACCAACGCTTGCTGTTCGTGCCGCTGCTGCTCCTCGAGGCCATGCAGCTGCACGTGTCAAGCGTGCGAGCACTGCTGCGGCGCGGCCTGCGCCACCGGTCCTGGGAGTCGGTGCTCCTGCTGGCTCACGTAGCCGGTTACCTGACCGTGATCTTCCTCGTCCTCTCGCCGGTTCGGGCGGTCGCCTTCATCGTGGTCCAGCAGGCGCTGTTCGGCCTCTACTTAGGACTGTCGTTCGCCCCCAACCACAAGGGAATGCCGATCCTGAGCGCCGACGACGACACCGATTTCCTTCGCCGGCAGGTGTTGACCTCGCGCAACGTGAGCGGCGGATGGCTGGTCGACTTCGCGCTCGGCGGCTTGAACTACCAGATCGAGCATCACCTCTTCCCGAACATGCCCCGGCCCAACCTGCGCCATTCCCAAGGGCTCATTCGCGAGTACTGCCAGCGTCACGGTGTCGCATACCACGAGGCGTCGCTGTGGCGCTCCTACTGGCAGGCGTTGCGGCACCTGCACAACGTGGGGGAGCCGTTGCGTGCCGCCCGGGCCGGCTCGACCGCCTGAGATCAGCCGGCGGTCGCCCGGGGTGCCGCCAGCATGGAGGCGGTGAGGGCCCGGTACTGCTCGGCCACCGCTGGCCACAGCAGGTCCGGAGCCAACCGCTCGGCCTCGGCTCGCATCTCCTCGGCCAGGTCGGGCTCGGTCAGCAGCCGCAGCAGGGCCGCGCCGATCGCGGCGCCATCGTGCTGGGGTACGAGCAGCCCGGCGCCGTGGCTGAGCAATTCGATCGCGTGGGGGAATGCCGTTGCCACGACGGGCTTGCCCGCCGCCAGCGCCTCGATGAGCACGGCCGAGGTCACCTGTTCGCGCGAGTCATAGGGGAGCAGGACGACGTCCGAGCGCCGGATGAGCCGGTTCAACGTCGGCTCGTCCAGGTAGGACCCCATGAACCGGAACACGTTGCCGACGCCGGTGGTCCGGGCCCGCTGGGCCAGTTTCAACCGGTATCGTTCCCCCTCGTGCATCCGCACCCGGGGATGGGTCTGCCCGGCCACCACGTACGCCGGTGCCGGCCGCAGGTGTCGCAGCCGCTGCAGCCCGTCGATCGCCCACTCGATGCCTTTGCCAGGGCGGATCAGCCCCCACGTCAGGATCACCGGGCGCGGCCCGCCGGACGGACCCGGAGCTCGCAGGCGGGGGCTGGCGCCATGCCGGATCACCTGGACCCGGTCCGGCTCGACCTGGTACGTGGAGATCATGCGTGCCCGGGCGGCCTCGGACATCGTCACCACGGCCCGACTGGCCGCCGCCACCCGCCGCAGGACCTGGGCCTGGTGGGTGGTCGGCCGTTCCGGAACCGAGTGCGTGACGACCACCACCGGTACCCGGACCAGGTCGAGCACGGACAGGATCTGGTCGCCGTCGGCGCCGCCGTAGATGTCGTAGTCGTGCTGCACGATCGCCACGTCGAAACTGTTCAGCGCGGCCGCCGCCGCGTGGTGCGCGCCGGGCGCCCGGGCCTGGAGGTGCGCGACGACCTCCGGCGCGGCCGAGGTGACCGGCATGTCCATGACCCGCACGATCCCGGCCCGGTCGCCCGAGTCAGGGGTGGTCAGCGCGGCCATCAGCGCGCGCGAGAAGGTCGCCACACCACAGTGCGTAGGCGGGTACGTTCCGAGAAACCCATAGGAGACGGGCACGAGCCACCCTTTCGCAGGCGCGGCCCTGCTTCGCCGCGAAGACGCGCCGGTCCCGCCCTGCCGTGAGCGGCCGGGCGGCGGCGGCGGTCACCGGTAACACTACGCCACCCGGCGCGACACCGGCTGACTCTCCACTGTGGATCACGAGCGGATGGCCCCAAGCCGTGGTAGCATGGCGGCGTTGCAGTTGTTTCCACCTACTTTGCCAGCGCTTGATGAGGCTATGGCCCCGGGCGCTCGGCGTCCCGGGCGAAGGTGATCACACTTCGACGTGGGGTGCACAGGAGTGTCCCCACCAGTTTTCGCTCAGGGAGAGTTCATGGCAGTCGGTACGGTCAAGTGGTTCAACGCGGACAAGGGCTTCGGATTCATCACGCCGGACGGCGGTGGCTCGGACGTGTTCGCTCACTTCTCAGCGATCGCGACCTCGGGCTACCGCAGCCTGGAAGAGAACCAGCGGGTGAGCTTCGAGATCACTCAGGGTCCCAAGGGTCCGCAGGCGACGAACATCCAGCCGGCCTGACCCTACACATCCACCGGATCCCATCCACTCGACCCGGCCGGTTGCGGCCGTTGGCCGGGTGGATGGTCGGTTTCAGCTCTGCCAGACCTGTTCGACCTGGGCCGCCACGTCGGCGGCCTGCTGGCGTCCGGCCCGGGCCGAGCCGGCCCGGCGGGCCGGGTTGAGCACGTTGTTCCCGATAGCTGACTTGGCCGCCTCCGACGGCGAGATCAGCGTCGAGCGGTTGACGCCCGGCAGGGAAGCCAACTGGGCCCGGGGAGTGGCCTCCCGACGGAATGCCTGGACCAGCGGAGCGATCACGACCACCCGGTCGTACCCGTCGCCGACCAGGTCGACATTGGCCGGCGACCGTATCCCGCCGTCGATGAAGAGTCGGCCGTTGACGTCGGAGGGCGGCCACACTCCGGGTACCGCACAGCTGGCCGCGACTGCGTCCACAAGGGACACACCCGAGTCCTTGTCGAACGACACGAACTCGCCCTCGTCGGCCGACACCGCCGTGATGATCAGCCGTTGCCGCTCAGGCCACTCCTTGACCGGCAGCCGGCTGGCGATCACGGCCTTCCGCGCGGCCTGGGGCATCGTGTGGGCGCGCTTGGCCATGGCTCCGACCCGGGCCAGTCCCGCCTGCGGATTCGACCGTGCGCGGACCATGGCCCAGCTCAACCTGGCGATCACGAGCGGCCCCATCCTGGCCGCGACCTCGGACACCGGTGGCTCGAGCTGGGCATCGTAGAGCTGCGTGACCGGCCGGCCGGTGCTGATCTGTGCCCCGACGACCGAGCCGGCCGACGTTCCGATGATGAGGTCGGCCCTGGACAGGTCGATGCCCTTGTCGGCCAACCCGGCCAGAATGCCGAGCTCCCAGGCGACCCCGGTCACGCCGCCGCCGCCGAGTACCAGTGCCCGTCCGCCCATCGCCACCTCTCCTTCCGCAAGGGCTAGTGTCCCGGGGTGGCCCGATCGCAGCTGACCCGACGCCAGCTGAACCGTGCGACGCTGTCCCGTCAACTGCTGACCGTACGTGCGGATCTCAGCGCTGTCGATGCCGTCCAGCACCTCGCCGGTCTGCAGGCGCAGGAGGCCCGCCCACCGTTCCTGGGCCTGTGGAGCCGGGTGGCCGGATTCCGTCGGGAGGACCTGCACGCGGCGCTGCACTCCCGGCAGCTGGTGCGGGCCGCCGGGCTGCGCGGGACGCTGCACATCAGCACGGCCGACGACTACGTCGACACCCGCGGGCCGCTCGAGCCGGTCACGACGAAGGTGCGCGCCGCCCTGCTGGCTGAGGCTGAGGCGGCGGTGAGGTTCGCCGCCCCCGACGCGAGCACCGTCGACGTGACCATCGCCTGAGTTCGTTCAGTGACCCGGCGTCAGTGCCCTTCGCAAGGTTTCAGTGCCCTTCGCTGAGGTTTCAGTGCCCTTCGCTGAGGTTGAGCACGACGACCCCGATGATGACCAGGGCGAGGCCGAGAATCTTGGCGGGTGTCGCCGCTTCATGGAGGAAGACCATCCCGATCGTGGCGATCATCGCGGTACCGACAGCGGACCAGATCGCGTAGGCAGTGCCGACCGAGATGCTCCGAAGCACCTGGGCGAGCAGGGCGAATGAGATCAGGTATCCGATCACCGTCCCGATGGACGGCCAGAGTCGGCTGAACCCGTCGCTGAGCTTGAGCGCGGTGGTGGCGAGGACCTCGGCCAGGATGGCCAAGGCCAGCAGCGCGTACGGCATCTGGGAGCTCCGTTCATCGGGATCTCCCAGGAGCATCGCAGAACGCCCCACGATCCTCGCCGACCAGCCAGAACTCAAAGCCCGGGCCGAGCGCCCTTTACCGGATTACCACGCAATACAATCCTGTAATTCTCGGAATATGACTAAATCACCCCCAAAGGGATCGTCTCGTGAGTACACCATAATGACGGTTATGGTGTAGTCGGGTTGGCGCGGGCGAGGGCGCCTCGCGGCCGGCTCTTCGGCCAGGCCCGATCAAGCGGGGCCATCCGAACAAGCGGGGCCATCCGAACAAGCGAAGCATCCGAACAAGCGAAGCATCCGAGAAGCGGGGCATCGGATGAGAAGGGGAGCGCCGGGGCCCACGACCGCCAGCGCATCCCCTAAAAGTGAACATCGCGGCGTTTCGGCGCTAATCCGGCAAAAGGTGCAGCAGGCTGTTCGGGTGATAGCCGCGCTCGGTTTGCTGGGACCGTATTTTCCGCCGGACACCGGCGGTGAGGTCGATCCGTCCTCGGCGCCGACGGTATGGCCGGACCAGCCGGGAATCATCCTGTTGCTGGCAGCGGCCGGCGTGCTGGTGGTACTGGCCGCTCGGGAGCTGATCGCCCGGTACCGCCGCCGGGGTGGCGGGGAGCGGATCGCGGACGAGTTGACCATCGAGTGGCTGCCGGCCGAGGTGGCTGAAGCTGCCCGCAGCGCCCATCAGGAGGAGCTGATCTTCGGCCCGGAGCCCCGAGGGCGACGGCAGCCCGGGCGGCAGCGCTCTGCCGTCCAGCCGCGCCCGTGAAGTAACGCCGGACCTGGGCCCGTACGGGCCCAGCGTCAGCGGGTTGGCCGGACACGAAGTAACGCCGGGACGTGACACCGGACGGGTCTAGCCTCAGCGGGTGGCCGGACACGAGCAGACCTGGTACGGGCAGGGCGGTTCCGACGTACGGGTGGAGTGGGGTCCGGTCGGCGCCAACGTCCTCGGCCGGGAGTGTGCCTGCCTCGTCGTGGTGGATGTGCTCTCCTTCACTACCAGCGTGACGGTCGCCGTGGAGCGCGGCATGCGGGTCTACCCGTACCCATGGCGGGACGACGCCACGGCGGCCTTCGCGGCCGGGCACGACGCGGTGGTGGCCGCCGGCCGGCGCACCGCCACGGACGAGCACCCGTGGTCGTTGTCGCCGGCGGCGCTGGTACGGGCACCGCTCACCGCGCGACTGGTCCTGCCCTCGCCGAACGGGTCGACCATCGCGCGTGCCGCCAGCCGGTACGGCGTGCGGGTTGTCGCGGCCTGCCTGCGCAACGCGTCGGCGGTGGCGGCGTGGTTGGCGAGCACCATCGACGGTCCGATCGGGTTGGTGCCGGCCGGCGAGCGGTGGCCGGACGGCTCCCTGCGTCCGGCGCTCGAGGACGCGATCGGCGCTGGGGCGGTTGTCGCCGCCCTGCGAGCCCGTCGGCCCGGGCTGGTTCTGTCGGCTGAGGCGCGGGGCCTCCCGCATGCTCCCGAGTTGATCCGCGACTGCGCGTCGGCCCGCGAACTGGCCGAGGGCGGGTTCGCCGACGACGTGGCGGTGGCCGCTCAGATCGATGCCAGCCCGGTCGTCCCCCTGCTGGGCGACGACGGCGCCTTCACTCAACCATCTACTGTGGATTGACGTGCCGACTCGGGGAGCAGGTCCGAGTCGACGTACAGGCAGAATGGATGCCCGACCGGGTCGTGGAGCACCCGGACGTCATCCTGGGGTTGGAACTCGGCCAGCGTCGCGCCACACGCGATGGCGTGCTCGACGGCGCCGGGGAGATCGGCCACCCCGAAGTCAATGTGGATCATCATTTGCTGCTGGTCCGCGGTCGACGGCCAGGTCGGACGCTGGTACAACGGTTCCCGGGCGAAGCACAGGCCCGGCCCGGAGCCGTCGTCGGGTCCGAGCGTGACCCAGTCCCGCTCGGCCCGGAAGATCCGCCAGCCCAGCAGGCGGCCGTAGAACTCGGCCAGCGCCTTGGGATCGGGGGCGTCGAGGGCGACATCGCCCAGTTGGATCGTGACGGGTGGCGTGTCCGGCATGTCGCTGCTCCCTGAGTCGGCTGACCGCACTCGGACCAACCTACGAGGTCCAGCGGCTGACCGCATGCCCGGCGTGGGCGAGAATGGTTCGCATGAGCGTGGTCATCGAACAGGTTGGTCAGATGAGCGATGAGGTGGCCGCGGCCCTCCTGGGCCTGCTCCCGCAGCTGTCCCGCTCGGCCGCGCCGCCCGACCTGAACACCCTCGCCGGCGTGGCGACCCACCCGGCCAACACGGTGCTGATCGCCCGGATCGACGGCCAGATCGTCGGTACCCTCACCCTCACGGTCTTTCCGTTGATCACGGGTGTCCGGGCCTGGGTGGAGGATGTCGTGGTGGACGAGTCCGTCCGAGGGACCGGCGTCGGCGCGGCACTCACCCGCGAGGCGATCCGGATCGCCGACGAGAAGGGGGCGCGCACGGTCGACCTCACCTCGCGCCCGGACCGGGTGGCGGCCAACAAGTTGTACCTGCGGTTGGGCTTCGAGATCCGTGACTCGCAGGTCTTCCGGCACAGTCCACCTGGCATCGACCGCGGTGACCAGGTGCAGGGTTGAACCGCACGACCACGATCCGGACCACCTCGCGCGCCGTGTACAGATCGGACAGCCGGTACGGGTCGAAACCGTCCACTCTGGACCACAGCCCGACGTAGGGTGTCTGCGGCCACCGCGACTGCACTCCGATCTGATGGCCGATGACGTGGTACGGGTCGGCCGGTGTCCGTTCGAGCGGGTACTGGCGGGCCAGCAACGCGCGCTCGCGGGCCCGCCGGGTGATCCCCATTTGTCAGCGCAGGCTGGCGAAGAACCGGCGCACATCGTCAACCAGGAGATCAGGGACCTCCATCGCGGCGAAGTGGCCACCCCGGTCGTAGTCGTGCCAGGCGGTGATGGTGTTGGACCGCTCGGCGAACCGCCGGATCGACACGTCCTCGGCGAACACGGCCACCCCGGTCGGCACCCCGGACGGCGCGGGGAAGTTCCAGGCGCCGTGCACGGATTCGTAGTACAGGTTCGCCGAGGATCCGGCCGTACCCGTGAGCCAGTAGACCATCACGTTGGTGAGCAGGAGGTCGCGGTCGATCCCGTTCGCCGACCACGCGGTGGTCTTCTCGGCGATCCAGGCCAGCTGCCCGACGGGTGAGTCGGTGAGCGCGAACGCGACGGTGGCCGGGCGGGTCGACTGCAGGGTGTTGTAGCCGAACTCCTCGCTCGTGAAATGCTCGATCTTCGCCAGGGCCGCCTTCTCGCGCTCGGTCAGGGCGGCCCGGTCCTCGTCGGTGATGTCGCCCAGCGGGATGAAGCCGACCGAGGCGGCGTTCACATGGATACCGACCACATGCGACGGTTCCTCCCGGCCGAGATCCGGGCTGATGATGGCGCCGAAGTCGCCGCCCTGAGCGCCATAGCGGTCGTACCCGAGGCGGCTCATCAACTCCGCCCAGGCCCGGGCGGTGCGGCGTGAATCCCAACCGGGACCGGGCAGGGGCGAGGAGAAGCCGAAGCCGGGAATCGAGGGAACCACCACATGGAACGCGTCGGCGGGATCGCCACCGTGCGCCCGGGGATCCGCGAGCGGGCCGATCACGTCGCGGAACTCCACGAACGACCCTGGCCACCCGTGGGTGAGGATCAGCGGCAGCGCGTCCGGCTCGGGCGAGCGTACGTGCAGGAAGTGGATCGTGGCGCCGTCGATCTCGGTGGTGAACTGCGGGAACTCGTTCAGCCGATGCTGGGCCGCGGGCCAGTCGTACCCGTCACCCCAGTACTCCGCGAGCTCGCGCACAGCGGAGACCGGCGCGCCCCGCTCCCAACCGGTACCCGGGATCTGCACCGGCCACCTGGTCCGGGCGAGCCGCTCGGACAGATCGTCGAGGTCACGCTGCGGGATGTCGATGCGGAACGGTGTGATCGTCATGCCCCAACCCTAGGCGCCATTGAGGACAGCTCCGGTCCGCAATGCCTGACAGACTGGCCGTCATGATGCAAACCTCGGCCCGCCTGCTCCGACTGCTGTCGATCCTGCAGTCCCGGCGCGACTGGTCGGGCGCCGATCTGGCCGAGCGGCTGGGAGTCACGGTGCGCACGGTGCGCCGTGACGTGGGGAAGCTGCGCGGCCTGGGTTACCCCGTCCACGCCAGCACCGGGGTCGCCGGCGGGTATCGCCTCGGCGCCGGGGCGGCCCTGCCGCCACTGCTGCTCGACGACGACGAGGCGGTCGCGGTGGCGATCGGCCTGCGGACGGCGGCCGGCGGCACAGTGTCCGGCATCGAGGAGACCTCGGTACGGGCGCTGGCCAAGCTCGAACAGATGCTGCCGTCGCGCCTGCGCCACCGGGTCAGCGCCCTGGAGTCGGTGACGGTGCCGATGGCCACCGGCTGGGCCACCGTCGACGCCGACACCCTGACCCTGATAGCCACCGCCTGCCGCGACCACCTACGCCTGACGGTGGACTACCGGTCCCGCAACGGTGGCGAGCGTCGGCGCAGCCTGGAGCCGCACCGGCTGGTCCACACCGGACGCCGCTGGTACCTGGTCGCCTATGACCGGGACCGTTCGGACTGGCGCACCTTCCGGGTCGACCGGCTCTCCCCGGTGACACCACTCGGGCCGCGCTTCATCCCGCGCGAGCCGCCCGATCCTGACATCGGCTCCTATACGTCGTGGGCGGTGTCCAATGGGGCCTACCGGTACCAGGCGGTGGTGACGGTGCACGCGCCGGCCGATCAGGTCCTTGAGCGGGTCAGTCCGACATCGGCTGTGGTGCGCCCGCTCGACGGGCAGAGCTGTGAGCTACGGACCGGGTCGAACCACCTCGACGCGATGGCCATCTACATCGGACTGCTCGGCTTCGAGATGACCGTGCGCGAGCCGGCCGAACTGCTGGAGGTCATGCACACGCTGGGTGAACGTCTCCTGCGGTCCACCGGTTGAGCGGAGCCGCCGGACACAAGGGCCATCGCCTCGGGCTGGGGCGGCCCGCCATCGGGCTGGTAGATGCTCTGCAGGTATCGGGTCATCCGAGCTTCTCCTCCGACGCCGCGTACCGGGTGATGATGACGCCGGTCGTGGTCGGAGTGCTCTCGACCAGCTCGAACGTCGCCGGCGGCCCGTCCGGGAACAGCCGCATGCCCTGACCGAGGACGAGCGGGAAGATGTTCAGCTGGTACTCGTCGATCAGGTTGCGCCGCCGCAGCGCCTGGATCAGCATCCCGCTGCCGAGGATGACCAGATCAGGGCCGTCCGCCGCCTTGAGCTCAGCCACCGCGTCGCCCGGGTCGCCGCTGAGCAGCACCGAGTTCTCCCAGTCCAGCGGCTCGGTCAACGTGTTCGACACCACGTACTTGGTCGACTTGTCGAGCACCTCGGTGAACGGGTTGTCGGTGCGCCCGCGCCAGGCGGCGCTCATGTGCTCATAGGTGCGTCGGCCGAACAGCAGGGCGCCACGCTGCGCCATGCGCTGACCCATGACCTTGCCCATCACGTCGTCGGTATAGGGCACGGCCCAGCCACCCAGCGTGAACCCGTCGCGTCGGTCCTCATCCGGGTCGGCGGGGGCCTGGATCACGCCGTCGAGCGTCACGTGGTTGGTCACGGTGATCTTCATGATGTCCTCCTCTCTGTGCGTCCTACCCGCTACACGAACGGCCCATACCCGGATCGACGGCGAGGATCAGGAGATCTTGATGGGCTGCCAGGCCGGCCCCAGCTCCAGGATGCGCTTGAGCTCGACCAGGAAGCCGGGCCAGCCCTGGCGGAACTGTTCGGCCAGGCGGTCGTCGGCGAACCCGCTGTGGATGAGGGTGAGGAACGTCGAACCGCGGGCTTCCCGCAACTGCCACCGCACCACGGTGTCCGGGCTGCCCGGGTACCGCCAGCCGTACGCGAGCACCTTGTCCGGCTCCAGTTCGAGAATGGTAGTCGGGCCGTGGTCCCAGCCGAAGTCGTAGCGGCCGCCAACCTCCGGTGAGATGCTGGCCGATCCGCCGGCCCATTTGTCCACCTGGGACGGATCGAGCAGGCTGACGTACACCTCCTCGGCTGGCACGTCGATGACGGTCCGGACCAGCGCGTCCCCCTGAGCGGGGGCGCTGAAGTCGAAGGGCGGCATCGTCGCCACTCCCTCGCACTGGGCGACCAGGTTGGCGAGTGAGACATGCCAGAAGCAGTCGATCGAATGATCCTCGCTGCTGGGCACGCCTTCGTGTACCACCGTGACCACGGTCGCGTCACCGTCCTCGACCAGGTCGATGTCCACGGTGGACACCGTGCCGACGAGGTCCCAGCGGAACCGCAGGGGTTCGGCCGAGACCAGCTGCTGGTGCGGACCGTCGCCGTGCGGGGTGTAGCGGCCCCAGAACTGGAAACGGCCCTCGTCCAGGTCCACCTCGGCCGACTCGGCGAACCACTCGGCCAGGGCGTCAGCGTCGGTGAGGGCGGTCTTGACGGTGTCGGGCGGCGCATCGATCCGGACCCGCATGCGTACGGTCCCGGTGTCGGGGGGAGTCGTCACGGCGTCAATCCAACCAGGAGTACCGCCGGCGGGGCGAACAACGTGGCTCTCGTCTGGCTTTCTGTCTACTTCGGCATAGACAGGCCGCGCCGACAGTCTGACTGTTCGGAGCATGGCTCTTGATCCGGCTACGCTCTCGCGCTCGGTCGTGTTCTCCGTGTCGCTGGTCGCGCTGCTCGTCGCCCATCAGGTGGGTGACCATCTGACCCAGACCGATCGCCAAGCGGCCCGCAAAGCGGATCCGGGAACCTATGGACGGGCGGCCGCCGTACGCGCCATGGCCGGCCATCTGATCGGATACCACGTGACCGCGCTGGTGGTCCTGCTGGGCACGGCCTGGGTGCTCAGGTTGCCCCTCACTGTGGCCGGAGTGGCCGCGGCGATCGGATTCTCCCTGGTCACGCACGGTCTGCTCGACCTGCGCTGGCCGGTCCTGGCGCTGCTGCGTGCGACCGGTTCGCCCCGGTTTGCCGAGGCCACCACGCCCGTCTGCGGCCTGTACGCTGCGGACCAGGCGTTGCACCGGCTGGCCCTGCTCATCTCGGCGTTGCTACTGGCCACCCTGTAGGTCGGCAGTCAGGGGCGTCGGCGGAGTTCGACGACCGGGATGTCCCGGCCAGCTCGAGCCTGATGGTCGCCGAAGAACGGGTACAGCCTGACAATCTCCGCGAAAACCCGCTCCCGCTCGTCGTCGAGCAGGACCGACGCCGTGGCCTCGAACGTGTCCCCGGTGACCTCGACCGTCACATCCGGATAGGCCACCAGGTTGTTGAACCAATCGGGATCGCGCGGGGCGCCGGCGTTGGACGCGACCACGAGGAGCCGCTCGCCGTCCGGGATGAACATCATCGGCGTGGTACGCGGTAGGCCGGTACGGGCGCCAGTGGTCGTCAGCAGCAGCAGCGGCCGGTCATCCAGGGCGCCGCCGTGCACCCGGAACTCCGCGATCACCTGCTCATTGCGTGCCCGCATGTCTCCTGGCGCCGTCATGGAGCTGAGGTTACTCAGTGAGGTCGGCGAGGAGTGTGGTGCGCACGGTCTGCCAGATGTCGGGGTTCTGGGCGACGAGGATGCCGGTCCGGCCCGCGGCCGGCTCGAACGGCGTGCCGTCCAGGTGCCAGGCGACCGCGCCGGCCTCCTCCGCGAACAGGATCCCGGGCGCGTGGTCCCAGGGCAGCAGGCGCCAGAAGAACGCGAACTGCTGCTCGTCGCGGATGATCGCGGGGTACTCCCAGCCGGCGCAGTTGCGGCCGGGGAGGAGTTGACCGACGGCACCGGCCGCTTCGTCGACCGTCCTGCGGGTGGTCGCCGGCAGGTACCGGCCGGCCGCCACGCCGCGCAGCTCGGCGGCCGGGCGGGCCCCGCGCGGCGCGACGACGCGGGAACCGCCCAGGTAGGCCCCGGCGCCGACCTCGGCGGTGGCGGCGGCCCCACTGACCGGGTCGAGGATGCAGGACGACACGGTGTGCCCGTCCCGCACCAGGGCCACCATCATGGCGAACGGCTCCCGGCCGGCCGCGAAGTTCGTCGTACCGTCGATCGGGTCCACCAGCCACACCGACCCCGGCTGAGATACCCGCTCCAGGGCCGACCGGTCCGCCGCCGCCGCCTCCTCGCCGACCACGGTCGAGCCGGGGAGCAGATCGAGCAGCGCGGTCGTGATCAGCTGTTCCGCCTCGCGGTCAGCCACCGTGACCAGATCGCCCGGGCCTTTCTCTCGGATGTCCTCGGCCCGGAGGTGACCGAACCGGGGGAGGACGACGCTCGCGGCCACCTCGCGCAGGAGTGCCTCGACCTTGTCGATCACGTCTTGAGGCTATCGCCCGACGCGCCGGCGCAGGTCCGGCCCGATCAACCGGTTCGCGCCCGCGAACGCACATGAGATGAAATACGAATGTGACCCCAGCTTCTGCGAGGGCACGCAGTGTTCCAGCACCCCGCAGATTTGCCGTGGAACCCGCGCGCTCCGACCGGTCCGGACACGGCACCGAAGATCCGACGATGGGGCAAAGATGATCGCGGCCGTTGCCAACTCTGCGATTGCCGCGACAGACTTTGCGGAGCGCAGTGATTGTCCCGTCACGCCGCCCATGCCCTGTCGACCCACGCGAGAAGTGGACCATCATGACAACCGAACTGCTGGCAAGGGCGGACCGGCTGCGCGGCGAGCGCACCCCGTTCGTCCTCGCCACAGTCGTCCGGGCCGAGCGCCCGACCTCGGCCAAGGCGGGGGACAAGGCGATCCTGCTGGCCGACGGCACCATCGACGGCTTCATCGGCGGGGTCTGCGCCGAGTCGACCGTACGGCTGGAGGGCCTACGACTGCTGGGGAGCAGCCACCGCGACGGCGACTCGACGCTGCTGCGCATCACTCCGATCGACGACGACCACCCCGCCCCGGAACCATCCACTGTGGAGGGGCTGGTGGTCGTCGGCAACGACTGCCTGTCCGGCGGCACCCTCGACATCTTCCTGGAGGCGATGCTGCCCCCGACCCGGGTCCATGTCTTCGGCACCGCGCCCATCGCCCGGGCGCTCGAGGCCATCGCCACCGCCGCTGGGTACGAGGTGTCCGCCAGCACGGATCCGCGGGCGCCCATCGCACCCGATACGTCGGCGGTCGTGATCGCGTCGCACGGCCGCGACGAGGAGCGCGTACTCGCCGCGGCTCTGCACGCCGGCGTCCCGTACGTGGGTCTGGTCGCCTCGCGCAGGCGGGGCGCCGCCGTCCTGGCCGGGATCGACGTACCGCCGGACCTGCGCCACCGGGTGCACACGCCGGCCGGACTCGACATCGGTGCCCGCACCGCCCTCGAGGTCGCCGTGTCGGTGGTGGCCGAGTTGATCTCGGTACGGGAAACCCCGGTGGCCCGGCGATCCCTGCCCATCGCGGCGGTCACCCCGGCCGTGACGGCGACCGACCCCGTCTGCGGGATGAGCGTGGCCGCCGTACCGGCCAGCCTCCACCTCGAGCACGCCGGGCAGACCTGGTACTTCTGCGGGCCCGGCTGCCAGCAGGCGTTCGCCGACAACCCCGGGCAGTACGGCGCATGAGCGAGCGGCGGGTGGACCGGTGAGCGGACTGCCGGAGAGCATCGCCGCCCTGCGCTCGGGGCTCGAGTCCGGGGGATACCTGGCCGACGAGGGCCTGGCCACGGCGCTGTTCCTGGCCGTCCGGATGGGCCAGCCGCTCCTGCTGGAGGGCGAGCCGGGCGTGGGCAAGACCGAGGCGGCCAAGGCACTTGCCGCCACGCTGGACACCCCATTGCTGCGGTTGCAGTGCTATGAAGGGCTGACCGCCGCCGAGGCGCTCTACGAGTGGAACTATCCCCGCCAGTTGCTGGCCATCCGGCTGGCCGAGTCGAAGGGGGCCACCCTCGAGGAGTCCGACCTGTTCAGCCCCGACTACCTGCTGCCACGACCACTGCTGGCCGCTATCGATCACCCCGGGCCACGGCCGGCGGTGCTGCTGATCGACGAGGTCGACCGGGCCGACGACGAGTTCGAGGCGTTCCTGTTCGAACTGCTGGCCGAGGGATCGGTGACCATTCCCGAGCTGGGTACCCGATGGGCGGCGGTACGGCCGGTCGCGGTGCTCACCTCCAACCGGACCCGCGACCTGCACGACGCACTCAAACGGCGCTGCCTGTACCACTGGATCCGCTATCCCGCGCCCGACCGGGTGGCCGAGATCATCCGCCGCCGGGTGCCGGTGGCCAGCGAGCCACTCGCCGACCGGATCGCCGCCTCCGTGCAGCGGATGCGGGGGCTCGACCTCTACAAGTCGCCGGGCGTGGCCGAGGCGATCAGCTGGGCCTCGGCCCTGACCGCTCTGGGCGTGTCCACCTGGGATACATCGTGGGCCGAGGCCACGCTGGGTGCCGTGCTCAAGTACGACGAGGATCTGACCGCCGCCCGCGCGGTCGGCCTGTCCGCCGTGTTCGGTGATGGCTGACGTCGACCTGGCCCTGCTGGCCTCCCGTTTCGCCGGGCGGCTGCGTTCGGCCGGCCTGAACGTGGGCCCGGAACGCGCCACCCGGTTCGCCCAGGCGGTCACCGTGGCGGCGCCCGAGTCCACTGAGGACCTGTACTGGTGCGGACTGACCACGCTCATCGCGGACCCGGCCGAGATCGCCGTCTTCGACCGCGTCTTCCAACGCGTCTTCGGCCGTGGGTCCGACGATGCGGCCCAGGCAGGCGGCGACCAGTCCACGCCCGCGTCCCCCGCCTCGCAAGAGTCGGCTCCAGCCGACGGTAACGCCAGGCCGCGCGAGGGATCCGTACCACCGCCGATGGCGTCGACCTTCGCCGACGGTGCCGCCGGCGACGATTCGCCGACCGACGAACCGGAGTCGCCCTACCCGAGCCTGGCCGCTACGGCCGAACGCCTGGGTGGCCGCGACTTCGCCACACTGTCGCCGATGGAGTTGACCCAGCTGCTGGCGTTGATGCGCTCGCTGAAGCTGGCCACACCGGTACGCAGATCGCGCCGGTACGAGCCCGGTTCGCGCGGACGCCGGGTCGATCTGCGCACGACCCTGCGCCAGGCCCAGCGCACCGGGGGCTACCCGACCCGGCTGGCCCGGCACCGGCTGCGCGACCGGCCACGGCGGCTGGTCGTACTGTGCGACATCTCGGGCTCGATGGAGCCCTACGCCCGGGCGCTGCTGCAGCTGGTGTACGCGGCCGCGGCCTCCGGCGGGCCGCGGGCCGAGGTCTTCACATTCGCCACCCGACTCACCCGGCTGACCCGGGTGCTGGCGAAGGTCCGGCCCGAGACGGCACTCGAACTGGCCGGCCGGGCCGCCCCGGACTGGTCCGGCGGAACCCGCATCGGCGTGGCGTTGAAGCAGTTCCTCGACCGGTACGGAACCCGGGGGATGGCCCGGGGCGCGATCGTCCTGATCATCTCCGATGGATGGGAGACCGGCGACGCCGCGCTGCTCGGGGAGCAGATGGCGCGACTGTCGCGGCTCGCGTACCGGATCGTGTGGGCCAATCCGCGCAGCGCCTCGCCGCGCTACCAGCCGCTGGTGGCCGGCATGGCGGCCGCCTGGCCGCACTGCGACACCGTGGTCAGCGCGCATTCCCTGTCGGCCCTGGACTCCCTGCTGGCCGCGATCGCCGCGCCGTGACCGTGTAGAGGGTGAAGCCGGCGAAGAAGGTGGGCGCACCCGCGAGCCGGTCCAGGAACCGTCGAGCGGTGTCGGCCTCGAGAAAGCCGTCCCCCACGGCCCGCCGGACGACCGAGCCGAACCGGAGAATCGCGTCGGCCCCGGCGAAGTCGGTGAAGACGATCGGGTGGGCTTCGGCCGCGGTCACCGTCAGGCCGGCCGCGTGCGCGAGCCGGCACAGCTGGCGCCCGATCGTCGCGTTGCGTACCACCTGGGTCGCGACGTACCGGGTGTAGGCCCGGCTGGTGTCCAGGTCGATGTCGTCGATGACGAGCGTGTCCCAGTCGTTGTCGGCCAGGCCGACCACGCCACCGTCCGCGGAACCGTCTGCGGAACCGTCCGCGGAACCGTCGCGCAGCACCCGCGCTGCCTCGGCGACGACCTGCTCCGGGTCGGCGACGTGCTGGAGCACCCGGTCGATCCAGACCCGGTCGACGCGGCCCGCCGGCACCGGCAGAGCGTGGGCGTCCCCCAACCGCACGTCCACAGTGGACGTGCTGGCCAGCCGGGACGCCGCGACGCTCGTCATGGTCGGGTCCTGGTCGACTCCGATGACGTACCCGGTCGGACCCACCGCCCGGGCCAGCCGGGCGAGGTCGGTGCCAGGGCCGCAGCCAACGTCCAGGGCGGTCTGGCCCGGTAGCAATTCGATCAGCTCCAGCAGCCGCTGCTTGTAGCGGTGACCCGGCTCGGTCCCGGCGGCCCGGTCCAGGTAGGCGACATCGCTCATGGCGGTGAGTCTGCCAGCAACGTGCGGAGATCTTGTGCGCGCGCGGTGCAGGCTCTGGGCGTGGGATGACCCCACGGCGAGTGGACCATCTCGTATGGTCGGGCCGTGGAGACGGAACCGGATGACCTCACCGAGCGGGTGCGACGGGGATACGACGCGCTGTCCTACGCCTACCGGGGGGACGAGGACAAGGACACCTCGCAGCGCGGCGCGTGGACGCAGGCACTGGCGCGCCGCCTCCCCGACGGCGCCAGTGTCCTGGATCTGGGATGCGGCTGCGGGCTACCGGTCGCCCGTGACCTGGTCGGCCGCGGGTTCACCGTGACCGGGGTCGACCTCAGCGACGTCCAGATCGAGCGGGCCCGTCAGCTGGTGCCCGGGGCCACGTTCATCCGGGCCGATTCGACCACTGTGGACTTCCCGGCCGGCAGCTTCGACGCCATCGTCAGCCTTTACATGATCATCCACCTGCCGTTGCTGGAGCAGCCGCGACTGCTGCGGCGCATCGCCGGCTGGCTGCGACCGGGCGGCCGGCTCCTGATCACCACCGGCCATACCGCCTGGACGGGGACCGATGACAACTGGCGCGACGGCGGAGCCGCCATGTGGTGGAGTCACGCCGACGCCGGGACCTACCGCCGGTGGCTGGTCGACGCCGGGTTCACTGTGGACAGTGAGGAGTTCGTTCCGGAGGGCTCCGGCGGTCACAGCTTGTTCTTCGCCAGCGCCGTCGTCGCCAGCGCTGTCACCGCCACCCCTGGCTCCGACAGCACACCCGTGCCAGAATGAGATCATGGCGGCCACGGGCGAGGTGACGCCGGCGTTCGTCGCGGCGCCCGTCGCACCTGCGGGCGACCTGAACGCCTTCACCGACGGCTGGCTGGCCAACCGCCGGCTCTCCGAGCACACCCGCGACGCGTACCGCCGGGACGTGGGTGGGTGGCTTCACTGGTGCCGCGCCCGCGAGCAGGACCCGCTGCGCGCCACGTTCATCCACGTCAACGCGTACGCGCGCGAACTGGAGCTCGACCTGACCGCGGCCAGCGTGGCGCGCAAGCTCTCAGGACTGTCCAGCTGGTACGGGTTCCTGCTCAAGCTGGGGGCGGTCACGGCCAACCCGGTCACCGGCGCCGACCGGCCACGGGTGGCCCGCGACCACTCCGCCACGATCGGGCTCACCGCCGGGGAGGTTGACGCGCTCCTCGTCGCGGCCGAACGGGACCGCAACCCCCGCAACTACGCGGTGGTGGCGGTCCTGGCCGACCTCGGACTGCGGGTGGGCGAGGTGGTGGGCCTCGATCTCGACGACCTCGGGTACGAGCGCGGCCACCGCAGCATCCGGTTCGTCGGCAAAGGCGGAGCGCTGCGACGGCGGGCCCTGACGCCGGCCGGCACCGCCGCCATCGAGACGTACCTGCTCCAGCGCGCGGCCGCCGCCGGCGCCGCGGTCGATACCTTGCGGGGGCCGCTGTTCGTGACCAGCTCCGGCGCCCGGCTCGACCGCCACTGCGTGTTCCGGCTCATCCGCCGGCTCGCCGCCAAGGCCGGTATCGCCGCCGCCGCCAGATTGTCGCCGCACTCGCTGCGGCACGCGTTCGCCACCGCCGCCCGTGACGAGGGCGTGCCTCTCGAGGACGTGCAGGACGCGATGGGCCACGCGGATCCCCGCACGACGCGACGCTACGATCGCGACCGGCACAACCTTGACCGCGACCCGTCATACGCGATCTGGGCCGCCCGGTCCCGTCGCCGCACCGCCGCCCCGTGATCGACGACCTCGGTGCTGCCCGCGCGGCCAGCCAACTGCTGCACCGCCCCTGGCGCCGACCGGCCGTCGTCGACCTGGTCCGGCACCTGCTCGCCGTCCAGGCGCAGGACATCAACGCCGCTCCGCTGGCCCTGCGGGCCCGGGCCCGCGACCTGACGCTGGCCGATGTCAGCGCCGCCCGGGAGGACCGGTCGGTCGTGCGGACCTGGGGCCCTCGCGGCACGCTGCATCTCGTCGCGGTCGAGGACCTCGGCTGGCTGACCGCACTCACCCGACCGTCCGCCGCCGGCAACCTACGCCGGCTCACCCAGGAGGGTGTCACCGGCACCGAGGCGGAGCTGGTGCGTCGCACCGCCCGGGCCCTCGAGGGTCAGGGCCCGCTGTCCAAGGTGGAGCTCGGTCGGCGGGTGAAGGCAACCGGGCAGGCCATCGTCCATCTGGCCGCCCTCGCCGCGCTGCACGGGCTGGTCGTGCTCGGCCCAGATCGGGGCGGGAAGCCGACCTATGTCCACACAGGAGACTGGCTGGGCAGACCCGTGGACCTCACCGTCGACCGGGCCGCCGCCGCGGCCGAGCTGGCCCGCCGGTACCTTCGGGCGCGCGCCCCGGCCGGACCGGATGATCTGGCCGCCTGGTCCGGCCTGCCGCTCACGGCCTGCCGCGCGGCGTTCGCGGATCTCGCCCCACCCAACCCGCCTCCGGCACGCCGGGCCTTCGTCCGGCTGCTGCCGGCCTTCGACGAGTACCTGCTCGGCTGGCGGGACCGGTCGGCGATCCTCGATCCGGCCCACGCCCGCGCCGTAGCACCGGGCGGAGGCATCATCAGGCCGACGATCGTCGCGAATGGACGCATCGTCGGCACCTGGCGTGGCGGGCCCGTGTCTGAACTCTTCGACGAATGCGACGAGCGGGCGCTGTCCGACGAGGCGGCCGACATCCGGCGGTTCCTGGGGTAGCGTCGTGAGATCCCGACGGCGAATGGCCGTTGTGCCGTCGCCCCGCCGACGTGATGGCCGTGCGTGCTCGCCGTGGTGGATCAGTGGCCGCGGAACGCCTCTTCCAGCCACCACGAGCCCTGGTTCGAGGTGATCTTCGCGTCGACCACCAGTGGGCGGTCGCGCGGCCCGTCCAGCCAGGCGGTCACCGGGGCGAGATCGGGCGGCGTCCGCACCGTGATGCCGTCACAGCCGAAGCCCCGACCGATGGCGGCCAGGTCCGCGTCGGGGAACCGGACCGTGCCGAGGTCGAAACCGTCCGGGCCGAAGTGGTGTACCTCGGCCCCGTAGGCCGCGTCGTTGTACACCACCACCATCAGTCCGAGCCGGTACCGGACGGCCGTGCTGAGCTCCTGAACCGACATCAGGAAGCCGCCGTCCCCCACCGCGGCGACCGGCACCCGGTCGGGCCGGGCGACCGCGGCCCCGATCGCGCCGGCCAGCCCGAGCCCGATCGACTGGAAGGACTGGGTGAAGCAGAAGCCGGCCGAGTCGGGGACGCTCAGGAACATCGACGGGTAGCCCATGAAGTTGCCCGAGTCGACGATGACCGTGCGCTGCCACGGCAGCTGGTCGTCGAGGCGGCGGGTCAGCGTCCGCGGATCGATCCGGTCCGCCGTACTGTCGTCCACATAGGGCACATCGCGCCAGCGCCCCTCGGTGGCGATCCGGCGGGCCAGCGGCAATGAGCGCCAGCCGTGCCGTACGGTCGGACCGAGCGCCGACGCGCAGACGGCCGCGACCGCCGCGAGCTCTCCGACCACTCCGATGTGGACCGTCCGGTTGCGACCGATGGCGTCTGGATCGAGGTCGACCTGGGCCAGCACGGCGTCCGGACTGATCAGCTTGCCGTGCCGGGTGGTCCACATGTTCAGGGTGCTGCCCCAGGCGACGACCAGGTCGGACGCGGCGATCAACTCCGCGGCCACCGGGGTGGCGAACCCGCCCGATACGTCGAGGTACCACGGATCGCCGGCGAACAGGCCCTTGGCCGCGGCCGAGGTGGCCAGCAGCGCCCCGCACTGGTCGGCCAGTGCGAACAGGGCCGAGCGCGATCGTTCAGGATGGCGGGCCGCCCCGCGTCCGGCGATGAACACCGGGTGTCGGGCGGCCGCCAGCGCGTCCACCAGAGCCGACACGTCCGGCACCGCGGTGGCGAGGGGCGGTGACTCGACAACCAGGCCGCCACCGGCAGGAGCGGCCTGGACATCCAACGGTAGGCCGAGGACGACCGTCCGTCCGGACCCGGCCACCCGGCAGGCGGTGGCCACATCATCGTCCACACTGGATGAACGAACCCGGCAGACGAACGCCCCCACCGACCCCGCCAGCGCGTCCAGGTCGAGGTGGAAGTTCGACGCCGGCTGGGTCGCCTCAGGCGCCAGCACCACCAGCGGCGTGCGGCTCTTGGCCGCCTCGGTGATGCCGGTCATGGCGTTGGTGACCCCGGGTCCCTGATGGACGGTCAGGACCGCCATCCGTCCGGTGATCCGGGCATACGCGTCGGCCATCGTCGCCGCACCACCTTCGTGGGCAGCCGCGTAGAACGTGGCCCCACCCGCGATGAGGGCGTTGGTCACGTGAAAGTTGCCGCTACCGACCACGCCGAAGACATGGGTCACGCCCCGGGCGGCGAGCGCCCGACCGACCGCCTCCGCGACCGTCATCGCTCGACGAGAGCCAGCACCCGGCACGGGCTGCCAGAACCGTGCACGATCGGCAGCGGGCCGGCGACAACGACCGCGCCGGTCGGCGGCAGGGCCGCCAGATTCTGCAGTTGGGTCAGCCCGAACTTGCCCGCCCCGAGCAGGAACGAGTGGCACGGGAAGGGCGGATCGAAGGAGTGGGCCAGGCCGGCGTCGGTACCGACCGTCTCGACTCCGACGCCCTGGACCGGGGCGTCCTCGGCCAGCCAGCGGGCGCACGCGGTCGAGATGCCGGGAGAGTGGCCGCCGTTGGCGTAGGCCTCGGCGTCGGTCGATCGGGCGTCCCACCCGGTCCGCACGAGCAGCCAGCCGCCCACGGGTAGCGGGCCGTGCTCGGCCTCGAACGCCGTCACATGCTCGACCTCGAGCAGGAAGTCGGCGTCCTGCGCGCTCTGCACGGTCACGTCGATCACCACGGCCGGCGCTACCAGCCGCCGGGCCGGGACCTGGGACACGTCGGCCCCGTCCCGGCCGGTGATCCAGTGGATCGGCGCGTCGAAATGGGTGCCGGTATGTTCGCCGGTGGAGATGTTGTTCCAGTACCAGGCCGGGCCCCGGTCGTCGTACCGGCTGATCTCCTCCAGCGCGAATGGCCAGGTCTGCCCGAGCGGCTCGGGCAGCGCGAGGATCGGCGTGGTCGCCGACAGCGGGGCGGTCAGATCGACCACCTCGATCGATCCGGTGGCGAGGGCGGCGGTCAACTCGGACAACACAGTCATGGATCGAACCTTACCGCCGTCGCTGGGCGGGCTGATGGGTCCACATCCGCCGTGTTTGCCCGGACAGTTTACTCGACAAAACGCGTTAGCAAACTGTCCGGGCAAACACATCGGCGGGGCGGGGCGGCGTCCGGGCAGGGCGGGGCGGGCGGCGTCAGGGCAGGGCGGCGGTGAGGTCGATCTCGACCAGCTGGCCGGTGAACCCGAGGGCGGCCGCGCCGAGCAGGGTACTGGCCGAGGTGAATGCCGGGGCCAGTGGCGAGTCCATCAACCGGCTCCAGACGGCGCCCAGCGGCGTGGCGCCGTCGGGGACGACGTAGATATGGCTGCGCACGACATCGGACGGGCTCGCCCCGGCCGCGGCCAGGGCGACCAGCGAGTTGGCGACGACCTGGTCGGTCTGGGCGAGCACGTCGCCAGCGCCGACCAGGGTGCCGGACGCGTCGAGCGGACACTGACCGGCCAGGAAGGCGAGCCGGCCGGCGTCGACCACGGTCACGTGGTGATAGCCGGGTGGTTCATGCAGCTGGGCGGGGTTCACGCGTTCGATGGGCATGCGTCGTGTCTACCAAACGGGGAAAACCATTTGGCTGCGCCAGTACGCCCGCACCACAATGACGGTTGGAGAGGAGAGCCGTCGATCATGTGATTCCCACCGTACGTCCACGCGAATGTAGTCGTGCCCGCGTACGGGAGGTTTGTCCATGTTCAAGGCCCTGTCCATTTCCTACGCGTATGACGGCGAGGTGTTGTTCGCCGGGGTGAATCTCGTCCTCAACGCCGGCGACCGGGTCGGTGTCGTCGGCCCCAACGGGACGGGCAAGTCGACCTTGTTGCGCATCATCGTGGGCGAGCTGCGCCCGATGACCGGCCAGGTGACCCGGACACCGGGCGCCACGTCGGGGTACTTCGGCCAGCAGGTGCCTGATCCAGGGCAGACGGTCGGGGCGTTCCTGCGCGGTGGCTTCGATGAGGTGGCCCTGCTCGACGCCCGGCGTGAGGAGCTCGAACGCCGACTGTCCACAGGAGACGATACCGTGCTCGCCGAGTACGGCGATGTGCAGGAGCGGTGGACCGTCCTTCGTGGATGGTCGATCGGCACCCGGCTGGCTGACGTGCGCAGCCGGCTCGACATCGACCACCTGCCCGAGTGCACCCGGTTGGCCGACCTCAGCGGTGGCGAACAGGCGCGGCTCACGCTGGCCCGGGTCCTGTTGGGCGAGCCTGACCTGCTGGTCCTGGACGAGCCGACCAACCATCTGGACGCCGATGGCATCGCCTGGCTGGCGGAGTGGCTCTCCAGCCACCCGGGTGGCGTCCTGGTGGTCAGCCACGACCGTGCCTTCCTCGACCGGACGGTCACCCGCATCGTCGAGCTCGACGGCATCCACGATGAGCCGCAGGTGTACGAGGGCGGCTACACCGCGTACAAAGCCGAGAAGGACCGCCGCTGGCAGCGGTACCTGCTCGACTTCGAAGCGCAGGAGAAGAAGCGGACCCGCTGGGAGGCGGACATCGCGGCGACCAAGGAGCAGGCCCGGACGGTGGAGATCGCCAACCCGCGCAGCCCGGGACTGCGCCGCATCGCCCGCAAGGTCGCCCGCAAGGCGATCGTGCGCGAGCGCCGGCTGCGGCGCCGGCTCACGCAGGCCCGATGGCTGGCCGAACCGCGGACCCGGCCACCGCTCACGTTGGCCATCCCGGGCCAGGGCGACCCGTGCGTCGTGGTCCGGGGGGCGCACGGGCTGATCGTCAAGGCCGGCTACCGGCTCCTGCTCGACCGGGTCGACCTGAGCATCCGTGGTGGTGACCGGATCCTGCTCGAAGGGCGTAACGGAGCCGGCAAGACCACACTGCTGCGGGTGCTGGCCGGTGAGCTGGAACCCGACGGCGGGGCGGTGACCGGCGCGACCCGGGCCCAGTTGCTGCCGCAGACCCATGACGCCCTGCGCACCGGGGTCGGCGTGCTCGACTTCTTCCGGTCCCGGGTCCCGGTGTACATGGACGAGGCCGAGGCGCTCCTGGACGCGTACAACTTCCCGGCCGGTACCTGGGACGCGCCGCTGCGCACACTCAGCGCCGGGGAGCTGCGGCGGCTGATCCTGGCCGTCATGGTCAACAGCGGCGGGGAGCTGCTCCTGCTCGACGAACCGACCAACTACCTCGACTTCGACGCCCTCGACGTGATCGAGGAGGCGGTCCGGGCGTACCAGGGGACGGTCGTGATGGTCACCCACGACACCATGTTCGCCGAGCGGGTCGGGGTGACCCGTCACTGGGCCCTGCATGACGGCCGCCTCATGACGGCCGCCTCATAACGGCCGCTGGTCGACGCTGCGGGTGCGGGTCATCGATGAGCGTCCTGTGCTTGGCGGCAACGAACGCACGGTACGCCGACCGTTGTACGTCACGACGCTCACAGCGCGACGGTCAGCCGCCGCCGAGTCGGGCCAGCAGGGCCAGGCCCATGTCCTCCACGTCGTCGCCGGTGAGCTCGAGCGCCGAGTCCGTGACGGTGATCTCGGTGACCGACAACCCGGTCGGCGGCTGGTCGGTCCACCCGTGCGCGAACCAGCTCTGCTCCCGCTCGGCCAGCTCCAGCGCGGCCTCGTCGAGCCGGTCGGCCGGGTATGGCAGCCACAGCTGGAACTGGTGCGTGTGCACGGGCAGGGGATGCACCCGTGCCCCGGGCAGACGGCTCAGTGCCCCGGCCACGATGCGGGCGTGCTCCACATAGGAGGGCACCTTGGGCAGGATCGTCGACAGGCCGGCCAACGCGGACAGCGCGGTCGGAAACTGGTGGAAAAGGTTGCCACCGTAACGGTGTCGCCAGGCCCGTGCCTCCTCGACGAAGTCCTCCGGGCCAGCCAACGCAGCCCCGGAGAGTCCTCCGAGCGTCTTGTAGAAGGAGACGTACACCGAGTCGGCCAGTGCCGCGATGGACGGCAGGTCCTGTCCGAAGTGGACGGTTGTTTCCCACAGTCGGGCCCCGTCGAAGTGCACTCGCGCCCCGCGCGAGCGGGCAGCGTCGACCACCTCGACCAGCTCGTCCCAGGTCGGCAGCAGGAAGCCGGGATCACGCAACGGGAGCTCGAGCATCAGGGTTGCGTACGGCTCGTCGAGCCCGCGCACCTCGTCGGCCGTGGGTGGCCGGGGTTCGCGGGTCGTGGCGATCGTGCGCAACCCGCTCAGCGTGGTCAACGCGTGGCGCTCGTGCTGCTCCGGGTGGCTCAGCGGGTGCAGGGCGACCGTCGGGTTGCCGGTGCGACCCCACCAGCATCGCAGGGCCACCTGCTGGGCCTGGGTGCCGGTGGGGAAGAACACGGCTGCCGGCTTACCCAGCACCTGCGCCACCCTCTCCTCGAGCTGGGCCACCACGCCGTTGCCGTAGATATCGGCCCGCTGGTCGAGATCGACGGGGCTGGCGGCCAACCGCTCGAGCCTCTCGCGCATGGTCAGGGCCTGGTCTCCGTCGAGGCGACGCGCGCAGCTCCGGGCAGCCTGCCACCGTCGCTCGTCCTTGGCCATCCGCTCCTGGGCCTTGAGCTCCTGAGCCGTCCGCCCCTCGCTCGCCTGTTCCTCGCTCGCCTGTTCCTCGCTCGGCTCGTCCTCGCTCTGGGCCGGCGGGGTCTCGGGGTCAGCCACACAGCACCTCGAACGAGGTGTAGGCGTCCATCGCGGTCTCGTCGGCCGCCAGCCGCGCCCGGCCCCACAGCTCGGCGGCCACCTTGGTCGCCTCGTCGTCGGTCGCGGCCGCATGCTCGACCAGCAGGGCGAGGGCGAGCGCGTACCCCATCGTCAGGGCCATGTGTCGGGCACCGGCCTGCACCCGGGCATCCTGGGGCTGCGCGGCCGCGGCTGGTAGGGCGTCCATGAGGAAGAACCGGGCCGCCCGCAACCCGTCGACCGCCCCGCCGACCAGCAGGCTGGACGCCTGGGCGGTTGCCTCATCCAGCCGGGCGATGAATGCGTCGGCCAGCTTCGGCTCCCGGGACAACGCCCGCACCACGTCGACCGAGAGGACGTTCGTGGTGCCCTCCCAGATCGGTAGCACCTGGGCATCGCGGAGCATCCGCGGCAGTCCGGTGTCCTCGACGTAACCGGCCCCACCGAAACACTCCAGGCACTCGCTGGCCGATGCCACGGCCAGCTTGCCGGTGGTCAGCTTGGCCAGTGGGGCCACCAGCCGCAGCTCAGCCTCGGCCCGCGGATCTCCGTCCACCTCGACCCGGCCGAGCAGCTCGAAGGCGTGTGCGGCCAACGCGAACGCGGCCTGGGCGTCGACGGCGAGCATCGCCAGCGTGGTGCGGTGCAGCGGATTGCCCGACAACTGTCCACCCGCGACAGTGCGGGCGCCGGCGTAGGCGCGGGCGTAGGCGAGCCCGCGGCGCATGCCGGCGGCCGCCGCGGCCGCGTTGTGCAGCCGGGTCACCACGACCAGGGTCATCATGCGGGCCAGCCCGCCCGGCCCCGGGTCGCCGACCGGCAGCGCGCGGGCCTCGCTCAGGCGAACCTCGGCGGTGGGTACCGGCCGGGTACCCAACTTGTCCTTGAGCCGGTGCAGCTCTACCCCGTTCCCGTACCGGGGAATCAGGAACGGTGACAGGCCCCTGCTTCCGGTCACGGCCGGGTCGGGGCGGGCCAGTGCGATGGCCATGGCCGAGTCGATGGCTGAGCAGAACCACTTCTCACCGCTCACCCGCCACGAGCCGTCCCCGGCCGGCTCGGCCGTCGTGGTGGCCCGACCGACATCGGAGCCGCCCTGGGACTCGGTCATCCACTGTCCACTCGTGACCGCGACCGCCGGGTCGGTGCAGATCAGCAATGGCAGCCACTCGTCCCTGGCCGGACCGTCCACATCGGAGCGGGATAGGACCGCCGCCGCCCCGTCCGCCATCGCGACCGGGCAGGTGAACGTGGCCGACTCGGGTCCGTACAGGTGCAGCAGGGCGTGCTGCACCACGCGCGTGCGGGCGCCCCATTGCCGGCGGGCGGCGGGCAGGTATGGCAGCGCGACCACCGCGTGCTCGGCCGCGGCCACCCGCAACCGTTCCCAGCCGGCGCTCACCTCGACCCGGTCGATCCGCCGGCCCCAACCGTCGTAGCGGTGCAGTACCGGCGGGTGGCATTCGGCATCCCGGTGGGCGTCACGTAACGGGCCCATCACATCGGCCGCCAGGGCCGTCAGCGGGGCGTCAGCGGCGGCGAAGCCGTCGTCGCCGAGCAGGCGGGACAGCCACGAGCGCAGCACCGGGTCATCGGCGTAGACGTCGGGCAGGGCGGGGACCGGCTGAACGAAGCGAGGCATGCCGCTCAGTCTGCCGTGCCGGGTGCCGTGTCACCAACGGCGCCGGGCGGGGGGCCGAGATCGCCCGAGCGGTGGTGGCGCCGGCAGAGCACCTGGTAACGCACCTGGGTGTGGTCGATCACCGTGTCCCCGATGACGACCTGCTCGCCCTCGCGGGCCACGACGCCGTCGACCACCCGGGCGTTCAGCGTGCCCAACCGCCCGCACCAGCACAACACCTCGACCTGCAGCCGGGCGACCTCGTCGGCCAGTTCGAACAGGCGACGCGCGGCCGGGAACAGCTCCGTTCGGAAGTCGGTCGCGAGCCCGAAGGCGAACACGTCCACGTCGTGCTTGTCGACCAGGTCGGCCATCTGCTCCACCTGTTCGACCGTGTAGAAGCAGGCCTCGTCGCAGACGAGGTAGTCCAGGCGCTCGCCGTCCGCCCAGCGCCGTCGGACCAGCTCGACCAGGTTCAGCTCGTCGGTGACCTCGATCGCGGTGTGGGCGAGCCCGATCCGGGTGGTGACCCGCGCGCCGAGCGACCGGTCGTTGCGGGTCAGGACCAGGCCACGCCGGCCCTGGCGGGAGTGGTTGTAGTCCATCTGCAGGGCCAGGGTGGACTTGCCGCAGTCCATCGGACCGTGGAAGAACTTGAGCTGTGCGCCGTCGCGTAACCGTCGGTCACCGGCCGCCGGGCACACGGCGGAGAGGGCGGAGGAGGTGGTCACGGGCAGGCAGCGTAACTCCGGTCCGCCGCCGCCGCCGGTACCTTCGCCCGCGTGTTACCCGGACCGGGACCCGGGTGGGGGGTGCCGACCCCGACAATCAGGACGCGCCGCTCGTTCGCGGCGATCGCCGCGGCGTCGTCACGGGCGGCTCCTCCCACGCCTCCCATGCGCGTCCGCCGCCTCCCATGCGCGTCCGCGATGCCCGAATCGCGATCTTCACAAGAGCGGGCCCCGGGCCGCCGTGGGGGAGAGCCGACGGGGCGGTCAGGCGACGTCTACTGTGGAGGGACGAGGGCGCGACGCGGGGGGACGGCGATGGTCGCTCGAGGCACCGCCACGGGACAGAAGGGCGGCGATCGGGAGGGTGGCGGCACCGAAGGCGACCGCGTCCGGGCCCAACTGGCACATCTCGATGGTGGTCTGCTCGAGCGGATGCCGCAGCGCCTGGGCGGCCGCGGCCTGCCGGATCCGCGGCAGCATGGCCCCGCCCAGGGCCAACCCGGCCCAGCCGCCCAGGACGATCCGCTCCGGATTGAACAGATTGATCAGGTTGGCGATGCCGGCGCCGAGGTACCCGGCGGTCTCCTCGAGGATCCGGGCGGCCGTCCGGGAGGTGCCGGCCGCGGCCATCATCTCGGCCAGGCCGGCCTGTTCGTCGAGGCCGGCCACCCGCGGACCCCGGCGGGCGCGCTGGTACCGCGCGAGAATGCTCTCCGCCCCGATGTAGGCCTCGAGGCAGCCCCGAGCGCCGCAGCGGCACTCCCGACCGCCGTACACGATGACCGTGTGGCCCCATTCGCCGGCACTGCTGGTCGCCCCCTGGTAGGTGCTGCCGTTGGTGATGACGGCCGCGCCGACGCCCGAGCCGATCAGGGCGATGACGGCGTGACGGCATCCCCGGCCGGCCCCGAACCACAGCTCGGCCTGGCCCTGGGTCTTGGCTCCGTTATCGAAGAACAGGGGGGCGCGTACCGCGGCCGAGCGCACCAGATCCTCGATGGGAACGCCATCCCAGCCGATCGTCTGGGCGTGCACCTGGACCCTCGGTCCACGTTGGACGGCGCCGGGCAGGCCGACGCCGACTCCGAGGATGCTGTCATGCTCGATGTCCGCCGTCACCTCAGCCAGTCCGGAGACCAGATGAGCGACCACCTCGTGCGGGTCGGGACGAGCCGTCCACATGGGACGCTCGGCGGTGGCCAGCCGGCCCATCGTGAGGTCGAACAGTTCGACCTTGACGCCGGTCTCGCCGACGTTGATCCCGACCACCCGCCCGTACCGAGGGTTGACCCGCAGCAGGATCCGCGGTCGTCCGCCGTCCGAGCCGACCAGCCCCGCCTCCAGGATCAGCCGATCCTCGAGCAGGGCGGCGGTCACGTTGCTGATCGTGGCCGCGCTCAGGCCGGTCAGCTGGGCCAGTTCCTGCCGGCTGAGCGGTCCGTCGAAGTACAGGCGCGACAGCACCGCTGACCGGTTGCGCCGGCGCAGGTCCCGAACCGTGGCGCGGTCTGAGTCCATGTCCTGCCCACCCCCGGCGGCTACCGGAACCAGCGGCCTAGATCACCATCGGCGGCGTGTTGCCGGCGTCGACGATCGCCCGGCGCATCGGGATGAACAGCAGCGCCACGAAGCCGACGGCGAAGAACACGACCAGCGAGATGATGGCGTACCGGTAGGAGCCGGTGGCCGAGAAGATGATGCCGAACAGAGCCGGGCCCGAGCCAGCTGGTCCCCTTGTCGGAGATCTCGTAGAGGCCGAAGTACTCGCCCTCCTTGCCGTGCGGGATCAGCTGGCTGAACAGCGACCGGCTCAATGCCTGGCTGCCGCCGAGCACGATGCCGAGCAGCAGACCCAGGGCCATGAAGTAGAGGTTGGCCTTGCTCGCCGACCTGGGAGTGCTTGGGCAGGAAGTACGCGATCCCGACGACGACGGTCCACAGCACCAGGCTGCCCAGCACCGTCTTCCAGGCGCCGTACCGTTTGGCCAGCCGGCCCAGCAACAGCGCGCCGCCGAAGGCCAGGAACTGGACCAGCAGGATCGTCTGGATCTGCACGCTCTGCTCGAGTCCGAGGTACTTGTCGGCGTACACGCTGGCCATCGTGATGACCGTCTGGATGCCGTCGTTGTAGATCAGGTACGCGATGAGGAAGTAGAACGTCAGCTTGTACCGGAACAGGTGCCGCAGCGTGTCACCGAGCTGGCGGAAGCCGTCGATGATCACGTTGCCCTGCTCCTCGCCGGCCACGGCCGGCCGGTTGTGCAGCCGGGCCAACGGCAGGGAGGTGAACACCGCCCACCACACCCCGGCCGAGACGATGCTCCAGCGTGCGATCTCGGCGGTTCGGCGTTGTCGCCCTGCAGGATGATCGGGACGAGATTGAGCAGGCAGCAGCAGCCCACCGCCGATGTATCCGATGGCCCAGCCGATGCTCGACACCGAGTCGCGTTTGTCCGGCGGCGCCAGCTGCGGCAGGAACGAGTTGTAGACGACCACGCTCGCCCCGAACGCGATGTTGGCGAGGATGAACAGCATCGCACCGAGACTGCCACCGGGTGCCGGTGAGGAAGACCAGGCCGATGGTGGCGCCGGCGCCGATGTAGGCCATGAGGGCGAGCAGCTGCTTCTTGCGCGACGACCGGTCGGCGATCGCGCCCGTCACCGGCAGCACCAGCACCTGCAGGATCACCGACAACGCCACCGCGTACGGGTACACCGAGCCCGGCAGCACCTGGACGCCGAACACGTGGAACAACGGGGTCCTGCAGTCGGGTGCGTCCGACGCGGTCGAGCAGCCGGCCGCGCTCTCGGCGACGAGGTCAGGTACGGCCCGAGGAAGACCGAGATGACCGTCGTCGAGAAGGCTGAGTTGGCCCAGTCGTAGAAGTACCAGCCGACACGCTCCCGGCGGGTGCTGAAGGGCTGTTCCTCGGCGGCGGGTGGAGCGTCGGTCCTCGTGGGGACGGACATACCGACTCTCTTCTCAGTCGTTCGGGCGTCATCGGACTGGCCTCGGGAGGGCGACCGGTTGGTTTCCGGATGAATCGCCGAACTCAGGCGGCGCGGGTGGGGTCGTCGGCGGCCGGCGGCCAGCCACCCCGTGCGTCCAGCACACCACGCAACACGTCCAGGCGGTCGGACATGATGCCGTCAACGCCGAGATCGAGCAGGGCGTTGATCTCGGCCGGGTCGTCCATCGTCCAGACATGCACCTGCATGCCGAGCCGGTGCGCGTGGCGGACGAACCGGGCGTCCACGATCCGCACGCCGCGTAACCGGATCGGCACCTGGACCGCCGGCACGCCGGGGACGAAGCCGCCCAGGCCCCGCCCGTGCAGCGAGCCGAACTTCAGAGCCGCGGTCTCGCGCTGGCCCATCGAGGTGGCCTGACGGGGCCCGCAGACCTGCCGGGCCCACCGGATGCGCCGGTCGCTGAACGCGGCCAGCAGCACCCGGTCGCGGGCGTTGACCTTCCACATCGCCTCGATGGTCGGATCCACCGCGGAGTCGGCCTTCATGTCGATGTTGAAGCGGCACTCGGGTAGTCCGTCGAGCACGTCGACGCAGGCGCGGCACCGCGGCCGCGCCGCCGCCGCGCAACAACTGCACGTCAGCCCAGGTCAGATCCTCGATCCGGCCCGACCGGCCGAACATGCGCCGCAGGGAGTCGTCATGGAACACCACCGGACGCCGTCCGAGGTGGCGTGCACGTCGATTTCCAGGTACCGGTACCCGCCTTGACCGCCCGCTCGAACGCGGACCATCGTGTTCTCGTCGCCATAGGCCGCGCCGCCCCGGTGGGCGAACGGGATCGGCAACGGTGCGTCCAGGTACGGGTACCGGTGAGCCAATCGTCGCCTCCTGCCGCTGTGTCGGTTGGTCAACAGTATTGCCGCTCAAGCGTGAGCAGCGGCCTCCGGCCACCTGGCTGCGCCCACGTCACCGTTCAGCCGACCCCGGCTCATCCCACGGTGCCGTTAGTGGCGGAACCGTACGCCCGTTCCACATATCGACGGATGCCGCCGCGGACACGGAGAGTGAACATCACCCGGCGCCACGCAGACGACGCGCCCGCGGATACGGCCGGGTGGGGTCGCGGTAACGGGGCAGCCGCGGCTCGTCGACGCGCAGCGCCGCCAGCTCATTGGCCAGCGCCGCATGATCCGGTCGCTGGCCCGCTGAGCGTGCCCGACCGCGCCCGGCCCGCAGATCGGACAGGTCGACCGGCGCGCCGACGTGCACCCGCACGACCGGCCGGCGCCGCAGCGCCGGAACAGCGCCCGCAGCATCGGGCCCCGGCCGTGGTACGCGATGATCTCGTGCGACCCCCAGGTACGCACCGGGACGACCGGGACACCGGTGGCCAGGGCGAGCCGGGCCATCCCGGTCTTGGCCCGCTCCGGCCACAGCCCGGGTCGAGCCCGATCCGCCCCTCCGGGTAGATGAAGACCACCGAGCCGGCCTGCAGCGCGGTCACGGCCGCCGGCACCGCGTCGGCGACGCGTCCCGCCCCCGGTCGACCGGGATGTGGCCCGGCCCGCGCCATCAGCGGGCCCACGACCGGCGCCCGGAACAGCCCGCCGGTCGCCATCATCCGAGGCGCGATCTTCAGCCGCCCCATGACCGCGGTCAGCAGACCGGGTCGAAGTTGCTGATGTGGTTGCCGGCCAGGATCAACGGCCCGTCCCGGTACACCTCCGGCACGTTCGCCGGTGATCCGCAGCCGGCAGACCAGCGGGACCACCTAGCGGGCCAACCAGAGCACGAACAGCCACATGCCGGGGCGGCCGCCACCGCGCCGCGGTGATCTCAGGCATCGGTGCACCGCGGCGCAGGGGGCGGTCTGGGCGGTCGTCTGCCATGGTCCGCCGATCGTGCCACGCCGCGCTGACCTGGGAATCCTCCGCCGGCGCGCCGGCGCTCGCTCGGCGTTGCGGGTGGGCTCAGCCGTTGTGGCCCAGCTCGGCCAGCCGGGACTCGATCTCGG
This sequence comes from uncultured Actinomycetota bacterium, assembly GCA_963803345.1. GTDB lineage: Bacteria > Actinomycetota > Actinomycetes > Mycobacteriales > Micromonosporaceae > CAWDLX01. The sequence goes on along the minus strand of CAWDLX010000009.1, from coordinate 68,369 downwards.
CCAGCTCGGAGCGCAGCCGCTCGCGCCCGGCCCTCGGCCTCGGCCCGCTCGGCGTCGATGATCGACTCGACCGCCTCGTGCACACCCGGGACATCGATCAGCGCGACCATCCGCAGGGCCTCGGTCGGCCTGATGACGTACGGCTTGGCCAGCGACTTCGGCTGCCCTGGGTCGCCGCGACCGTCCACTCCCTGTCGGCGTAGGCCAGCGTTACCACCAGGCTGGCCGGAGCCTTCGGCCTGGCTGTCCTGCCGGTCTTCGGGGTACCGCCGCCTCGGCCGGCCGGCGCTGTCCCGTTGACGGCGGAGCCGGTGCCGGTGGCGCGGTCGGCCTTCGACCCGCTGCTGTCTGTCTTCGCCGCGGCCATGTCGGCTTTCGCGGCGCTGCCGTTGGCTGCCGCCGCCTTCGAGGCGGTGCCGTTGACTGCCGCGGCCTTCGCGGCGGTGCCGTTGACTTCCGCGGGCTTCACGTCCGCCGGTGCGCCGTCGGTGAGCACTGTCTTCCCCTCTCGTGGCGCGGGCTTGCGGCCCAATACGAACTCCGGCTCGGTCGCAGTGACGACCTTGGCCGTGCGCCGGCCGCTCGAGCGGGCCGGCACCGTTGTCGTGCCCCGGCCGGGCACGGCCAGGTCGGAGGGGGAGAAGGGCAGCTCGTCCCGGCCGAAATGAACCACGATCCACTCGTCCGAGCCGGCCGGATCGGTCAGCTCGACGACCTGGCCGACCTGTCCGGCGATCTGCCCGGCGCCGTCGGTGAAGACGACCTTCGGTCTACGCCCGGAGGCGAGGGCGGTGCGGATCTGTTCGAGATCGGTGGGGGTGAGTCCAGGGGTGGTGGCGGGAGCGGCCATGCCGGCTGTCTAGCACGATCAGGACGAAACGACCGTGCGACACGCGGGTCACCCGGCCCGCCGCCCGAGGACCATCGAGGAATCCAGGCGCAGGACGACCGCGCCGCCAGCCTCGTCCACCGCCGCGCGGATGCGTTCGTGCAGGATCTGGCGCCGCGCGGGGGCCAGCGCGAGGTGCGATGAGAATGTCCCGAGCAGGCTCATGTAGCGGTCGGTCGGGTACGGGTGATCGTGGGTCACGTCGGCCGCGTTGACATCGGTGAACAGCCCGGACTCCATGAGGTCGCGGGTGTGTCCGGCGATCACGTCGGCCGAGACCTGCTCCGGTCGGGCCCGCAGGTGCGGGGCGACCTCGTCGTAGATCCGGTCCAGCCGGGCCTTGAGGTCGGGGTCCGCGAAGCCGTGGATGTGGTAGAGCAGGGCCAGTACCCCGCCCGGGCGCAGGGCCGCCGCGGCCAACCGGGCCCGGCGGAGCGGATCCACCCAGTGCCAGGACAGCGCGAAGACGAGCAACTCGACCCGCTCCGGCGGCGGGGTCCAGTCCTCGAACCGGGACCGCACGACTGTCACGTGTGGACGGTCGGCGAACCGCGAGCGCAGGACGGCCACCATCTCGGGGTCCGGCTCGACGCAGGTGAGACGGATTCCCCGTGCGGCGAATGCCTCGCTCGCCTTGCCGGTACCGGCGCCCACCTCAACCGCGCTGACCGGATGGCCGGCGTCGGCGAGGATCCGTGCCACCAGCTCATCCGGGTACGCCGGCCGTACCTGGTCATAGGTGCTGGCCGTCGACCCGAACGGCAGCCCGGCGCGGGGACGGTCGAGTACCTCCCGCAGCGCTGCCGCCACCTCGACCGGACACCGCACCGGGGCCAGGTGGCCCGCGGCCAACTCCACGACCGGCTCGGCAGCCGCCCGGACCAGCTCGGCCTGGTCCCGGTAGGCCTCACTGAGCAGCACGTACGACCGGGGACCGGTCCACCGGGCAGCCGGGAGTGCCTCGGTGAAGTACGTCCAGGGCAGCTGGGGTATCTCATCGGTGAAGGCCGGGTCGAGCGGGCCGATCGCGTCGGGGGGAAACCATTCGTGCCACCGCGGCAGCACGCCCACCTCGTCCACTGTGGAGCGCAACTGCTCGACCAGCGGCGCCGGGGCATCCTCCACCCAGGACACCCCGGGCCGGGGGAGTCCGGCGTCGACGTACACCACAGCCGTGGTCGTGCCGATCGCGTCGGCGATCAGGGGGAGCAGCGGGCCGGCGCCGCTGTGTCCGATGAGGACGGTCTGGGTGACATCGGCCGGCACCTGGGCGGCCACGGCGGCGGCGATCCCGGCGGCGTCATGCCACCCACGGTGGTCGGCGACGACCGTGGCGTACCCGGCTCGATCCAGTTCGGCGGCGACGGCCCGCCACGTGAGCGGGCCGACGAGCGGACTGTGGATCAGAACGACCGCGGAGACGGGCATGGCCCCACGCTGTCAGATCAGCGCGGGGCCATGCCATCCGGGGGGAAGCCGGTGTTGCGTTCAGTTGCCTTACTTGACGGACTTGGCCAGGTCGGCGTACGGGCCGTAGCCGTACAGGCCACTCACGATGTCGCCCGCCTGCTGCTCCCACTGCGCGTACGCGTCGGGGTAGCCCGAGACCTGCACCGCCTGAGCGGCGTCGGTCACCGACATCGACTCCCAGCCGTTGACGCCCTGCAGGCCCTTGTAGAAGGCCTTGGCGGCGTAGGTCGGATCGGTGATCTGGTCCGGCGTGCCCCAACCCGAGGCGGGCCGCTGCTGGAACAGACCCAGCGAGTCGTGGTCGTTGGCCGCGCCCAGGTCACCCAGGTTCTTCAGCTTCGACTCCTGCATGGCGGTCGACAGGGCGATCACCCACGCCCGCGGCTGCAGGCCCATCTTCTGGCCGGTCTGCACGATCGACTTGGCGTTGCGCATCTGCTCGGCCGACAAGCCGAAGCTCGACTGGCCGGACGCGGAGCCCTTGGTGAACAGGTCCTTGGCGCCGGGCGCGATGTCGGCCCACGTCTTCGCGGCCGCCGCCGGCTGCACCGGGTTCGGGTTCACGACCTTCGTCGTCACGGCCTTGGCGGCCTTGTCGACGGTCGACGTGTGGTGAGCGGTCGAGGTAGCCACCGTGCTGGGTGCCTCATGCGCGGCCGGCTCGCTCGCGAAAGCCGCCGTGGCAGGCCCGGACAGGCCGGCCAGGAATGCCAGCGCGGCGGCCGCCGTCACCGCGTGGACGCGGGACTTGGCGATACCGAACTTGGAGGTCTTGGCACGAAGGGAACGATCGACGTTCGTCACGAGGCTGGTTCCATTCTTCCGGGTTGGAGGCGCCCGGTCGGGCTCACCCCGTACCACCGAGTGACCGGGGTACGGAGAGCACAACCAACCCCGCATGTCGGACAGTCCCGATTTGACCGTATGTGACCGCCGTTACGCCGTCTGATGGTAACTGTCCGTTTCTGCCTCATCACGGAGAGTAAGAAGTCGGCGCGATTTGCTGCCCGTCTGATAGCGACCGATACGCCGTGTCGCATTTCCCGACGACGCTCGAGAGTATTCGGCGATCATGGACTGTCGGGATGGCCAGGCCGGATGCAACCCCCGGTCGGGCGCTCATCGGGTCAATCGACGGCCCTTCTGGGGGCCGCAGGATAGCCCGTACGCCGCGCGCTCCCCGCGCTCAGGAGGCGATTCGATAATGTACATTATGTCAAGTAACCCTCGACTGGCCCGGGAGCCCCCGCTTCGCTTCCGGTGTGACTACTTCCCCCGGTGCGTCCACTTCCCTGGGTGCGACCACTTCCCCGGGTGCGACCACTTCCCTGGGTGCGACCAGGGCCGGCCTGGGCCGGGTCCGCCACCAGCCCAGCGCGTTGGCCGCCGCCACCATGAGCAGCAGCACCAGGCACACCACGAACCCCAGCCCGGTCTGCACGTACTGCTTGGCGCTGGTACCGGGCGAGGCCAGCGAGAGCTGCTCCCCCACTTTCAGGGTCACCTCGGACTGGGCCAGCGCCTGGTTGACCAGGAGCGCCGTGGCGGCCACGCCGCCGATGAGGGCCACTGTGGCCCGCCGGGTACGGACGTCACTGACAGCGATGGCCGCGCCGGTGCCGCTGGCCACGAGGAGGAGGACGATGATCGCCGTCGGCTGGGGCGGGAGGCGGTCGTCACGCTGCGCGGCGGCGGGAAGGAGCTTGTCCGGCGGAGCGACATCGGGACGACCCCCGGTGGCCAGGTCGATGCCGGTGTAGGTGGTGGTACCCCCGGGCGCGGCTCGACCGTAGCCGCCCGGGGTGGCGCACGACACGGTGACGAACGGGAGCGCGAAGCAGATCCCGGCGAGGACGAATGTGGTCGGGCTCATCCACCGCCCGGCCGTGCGCAGCTTCGGGTTCACCACGCCGGCCAGCGTAGGGGTCTACTCCTCGCGACGAAAGACGGCGATGTAGTCGGTACGGGCGGCGTCGAACAGGCCGAGGCTGAGGATCCTGGTCAGTGCCTGGACCGTCCGCCACCGGCCTCCGGTCAGCCGGAGCTGGCGGCGGCGCTGGGCGTGCTGGCCATCCTCGAAGTAGAGCTGCAGCAGCGGTGTGAAGCCGGCCCGGGTGAACCGCCGGCGCAGAGCTGACCCGGTGAGGGCCTTGCGCAGCGGGGCACGGCGGGCCATCCGCAGCCATAGTCCGCGCAGACTCCGCGGGTTGGGTACGGCCAGGACGACCAGTCCGGAGTGGGCGGTCCAGGCGGTGAAGCGGTCCAGAACCGAGGCCGGGTCGGAGAGCCCATCGAGCACGTACCAGCAGGTGATCAGGTCGAACCCGGTGGCCCACGGCTGGTAGGTGGCCAGCTCGGAGACGACCCGTTCGTCGAGCCGGATGTTGCGCTCCAGGGCGGTCGGGTCCCGGTCCACCCCGACCAGGAAGGCATCCTCCGGCAGGTCGAACAGCGGGCGGGTACCGGCGCCGGCCTGCAGAACCCACAGCCGCTCCCGCCCGTCCAGCTCGTCCGCCACCGTGTCGACCAGGACCCGCCAGGCCCGGGACAGTCCGGCCACGGTTCTGACCGGCGGGACCAGCGGCGCGAACTGCCCGTCGAGTACCGGCGACGGCGCGATCGTGAGAGGCGTGGCGGGCGGCGCGGCCGCCACCGTGGTAGACGCGGGGATCGTGCGTGGCGGCGCGGGTATCGGTGTTGCCTGGGCGGGTACGACGGGAGCCGGCGGTTCGGCCGCGACCTGTCCCCCGCCGGTCGGTCCCCCAGCGACCTGCCCCCCAGCGACCTGCCCCCCAACGACCTGCCCCCCAACGACCTGCCCCCCAGCGACCTGCCCACCGGCGGTCGATCCCCCGCCGGTCGGTCCACCGGCGACCTGTCCACCGGCGGCCTGTCCACCGTCGGTCGGTCCGGCCGGCGCGGCGCCCCACCCGGGCCGATGGGCGCTTGAGCCACCGCCGGCATGAACCGGCGGGCCAGCCCGGCCGGCCGGGTCCAGCGGCGACCCCTGGCCCGCCGCACGCTCCCCCGCGACCGGCTCCGCCGCCAGGCCTGGCAGGGTCGCCGTCCCGCCCGTATGTTCCTTTTCGTCCAATTCTTCGGACATGCGGAGATTGTGCTATCGGAGTCGGGTCGGACGGCCGCGACGCGCCGGCTACCGCGAGCGCGGGGCAGACTGGGACCGGATTCGCGGGAGGGAGCAGGGTCATCGAAGTCTTCTGGATCGACTACGAGTACGACCGTGAGCATGCCGGGTCGGCCCGAGCCGTTCGCCGAGGCGGTCGCCGCCAATCATTGGCTGTTCCGGGACACCTGGGGCGACATCGCGCCCTCCCCTTTCGCCGGCGTGGCCTGGCGGCTGGCCACACCGTGCTGCTCGATCCCGGTTACGTCCGATGGCATCGCCGCGTGCTCACGGCCACGTGCGACCGCAACCCGTGGGACGGCGGCCTCGCCGCCCGGGTGACGCTGGCCGCTCCGCTGCCGGCCGAGCTCACCTGGTCGAGGCAGTGGTGGCGCGACCGCGGCTGGCGGGACTGGCCGCAGATGTTCGGGCAGTTCGTCGTCCCGACCGAGCAGGACGTCGCCCGCGGCCCGTACCTGCGGGCCACCTTGATCGTCGAGGCCCCCTTCCCCCTCGACGGCCTGCCGGCCGCGCCCGAGAGCGCCGAGCGGCCGACCCGAAGTCGATCATGCATCTGCCCAGCATGCGGTGGCGACCGCTGGTGCGGGAGCTGAATGCTCTTGCTCACGCCGGTGGTCGCCAGCTCGACGAGGAGTACCGGCTGTCTATCGGGCCGCCCAAAGCCCCGGCCCTAACCCGGGTCGGCCCCCGGATGGCGGTCGACCAGGCCGGCGACCAGCAGCGCGATCCCGTTGCGCAGCCGGTCCCGGCGGCGGTCCAGGTCGGTGTGGTCGGCCTCCAGCCCACGGGCCAGCGCCAGCGCCAGCTCAGCGACCTCGTGGGCGTTCTCGGCGCCCAGCGGAGCTCCGCCTCGGCCGCCGCGCTGGTGATCGTCCCAGCTAGCAGGTGGTGAGGTCGGCCAGGAACCGCCGCTCCATCTCGGCGGCGACGAGCGCGTTCCGCCGGTCAGCTCGCTGGCGTACGGGCTGTCGTCGAATAGTCGCTGGGTCAGCGCGAGTTTGGTGGCCAGGATCCGGTCGAGCCGCTGGGCCAGGGTTCCGCCCGAAGCGGCGGCGGCCCGGCGCGCCTCCAGCATCGCGCCGTCGTAGACCCGGGTGGCCAGCCGGCGATAGGCGTCGTCCTTGCTGCGTACGTACTGGTAGACGGCCGGGCGGGACATACCGGCGGCGGCGGCGATGTCCTCCATCGTGGTCTTGCGTACGCCGTGCCGGACGAAGCAGACATACGCCGCGTCGAGTACCTTCGCCAGCCGGGCTCAGCCCCGCGGCCACATGCCGACGATCATCGCATCATCCCCGGCCAGTCTGTCGGCTGGCAGTCGTGTTGCGCGGAACGCCAGGGCGGCGTTCCCCCGTCCGGCGGCCCGTCCGGCGACGACCAGCCAGCGACGCCGCCCAGACCAGGATGCTCACCAGCAAGGCCCGCTCGGTGACGCCGATCGTCGCGCCCCGACCCAGAACGCGAGCGCGAACGCGACCACCACCCCCAGCGGCACGAGCGGCCACAAGAAAGCCCGGCACAGTGTCCGCAGCCGGCTCGGCACCCGGTCGACCGCGAGCACAGTATGGCCAGGCGGCCAGGCCGACCCCGACCGTGCTCGCCCCGCCGTGGACCAGGTCTTGCCGCCGTCGCGTGCTCGTAGGCGGTAGCGGGCAGCCCGGCTGCAGGAGACCGATCCCGAGGCAGCGGCCAGGGTCGCGCGATGACCAGGCGGGCGGTGAGGCCACGCCGCCGGCGTGGCCGGTCGACGCCCGGTCGCCAGCGACGACCCGAGCAGGAGGAGACCGAACGCGATGGTCAGATCCCCCAGCGGTACGCCATCGCGTGCGGCTGGCCGGGCACGCCCGCCTCGCTCACGTACCCGCGATACAGCCACCCCTGGGTTCCGACAATGGCGGCGCCGAAGAACGATCGTGCCCATGCCGGTCACCACGGCGGCCATCGCCCAGCGTCCGGCTCAGCACCCACGACCTCCTGCCGACCGGACCATCCACATTCGACGGTCGCTTGTGGACAGCACCGTAGACCCCACGCGGTCCATGTGGCCAGTCGCCGGCACCGCTACAGCCGGGCCGCCCTGTCCGGACTCCCGCTCGCGCTGACCGACTTCCGATACCGTATCAATGATCACTGATGATGTGGATGCGGAGGGCGAATGCTGGCCGCCCACTGAACGCGACAGCGGCATCACTGTTGGGTTTCCTGCACAGTGGGCCGAAGACGGGCTGGGACCTGGTTGCCACCGCCGAACGGGACATCGGTGACTTCTGGTCGATCACGCAGAGCCAGGTCTACCGCGAGCTCTCCGCGATGGCCAGCCGCGGACTGGTCGAGGCGGGCGAGCGGGGCGCCCGGGACCGCCGGCCCTACACCATCACCGACGCCGGCCGGAGGCGTTCGCCGCCTGGGTCGCCCAGCCGCCTGGTCCGGAGATCATCCGCTTCCCCCTCCTGCTCACCGTGCTCTTCGGCGCGCACATCCCAGCCGGCACCCTGGCCGCGCACGTCGCCCACCACCGGGAGCTGCACGCCGAGCGGCTCGCCGGGTACGAGCGGCGACTCAAGAAGATCGCCGGGATGGCTGAGCCGCCCAGCGCCTACGCGCTGGCTTCGCTCGACTTCGGCGTGCGCTACGAGCGGGCCGTTCTGAGCTGGTTCGACGCGTTACCGGAGGAGATCCGGGGCCAGGCAGGCTAGCCTTGCCGTGTGCCGGACGACGCCGCCCTGCCCGCGACGCCCCCATCTCGTGCGGCCGTGCTTGCCCGACTGTGGGGCGCGCTGGTCCGTGAGCCCGTCCAGGGGTTGGCAGCCGGGAGCACAACGGGGACCTGATCACCGTGAAGCTCCCCGACGGCCGAGGCTGCGCGGGACGGCCGCGGCCGCCCAGTTGTTCGCCGACTCCCGTGCCGGCTTGACCGTCGAGGTGGACGGCGTCCGATACGCCGATCCGGGTGCGCTGGTGCGGGCCATCGGGCTGCCGGGACGGTGGCACCGGTTGGCGCCGAGCTCGACAACGGCGTGACCAATCTCGCCCTGGCGCGGGCCGCCGTTCCCGCCCCCGACGGCGGGCCGACCGCTGCTCGCCCGGGCGATCGCCGCCCCGGATCCGCTGGCCCACCTGGAACAGTCGGTTGTGGACGGTCACCCGATCCACCCGTGCTGCCGGACGAGGATCGGGCTCTCCCCCAGGAGGTCCGGGCCTACGCCCCGAGTACCGGCCGGTGATCGAGCTGGCCGTGCTCGACGTGCCGGCGGACCGCTGGGCCGGCGCACTGGCTCCACCACGGCTGCTGGTCCACCCCTGGCAGCACGAGCATGTGCTCAATGGATACCCGTAGTTGCGCGACACCGGTGTTAAGCGTGCCGGCCCGCCCGCTGATGTCACTACGGACGCTGGCCCGGTCGCCGACCCGTCCAGCACGTGAAGACCGCCGTTGACGTGCAGATGACCTCGGCCGTCCGCACCTCAGCCGGCGGCGTCCACAATGGACCCCGGCTGTCCGGCCTGCTGGCCCCCTGGCCGGCCCGGCCTGGTCGTCTCTCCGGAGGTGGCCAGTGGGCGGTCCTCGTTAACGGCGAACCGACCGCAGCCTGGCCATGCTGATCCGGCGAATGGTCCCGCTCAGCTCGGGCGAGCTGGCCCTGCCGCTGGCCGCCCTGGCCGCCCCGTCACCGGTGGATGGCCGTCCGCTGCTGGTGAGTCGTCGCGCGGCCGGCCGTCGATCCCTGGCCGGCTGGCCGCCTGGTCGATGCTCTGTGCCGCTTCTGACCTTCTTCGGCTGGGGGTGTCGTCTGGAGGCGCACGGCCAGAACCTGCTCCTGGTCGTGCGCGTACGGTCAACCCGTACGGCTGCTCTACCGGGACTTTGGTGGCGTGCGGCTCAGCCCGGCCCGCCTGCGGCGCCACGTTCGAGCCCCCGCCGCTGCGGGGGGACGTGGTCACCGACGATCCGCGTCGGCTGCGATCCAAACTGTTCGCGCAGCGGTCGTCCACTGTGCTCGGCGAGGTGATCCGCCTGCTCGAGCGGTGGTTCGACTGCCGGCTACAATCTGGCTGGCAGTGTCGCGCGGCATGGTCCGGACCCGTCCGTCCGACGCGGACACCGCGGCCCTGCATCATGACCCCCTCCCGGTCAAGGCCACCACCTCCATGCGGCTGGCCGATGACTGCCTGGCCGACCGTGGACATGTCTCCCAACCCGATGGAGGACTGCGTGAGCGGCGCGAGGATCGTGCGCCAGCCGGCCCGACGCGGCTTGCCCGCGGCCCTTGGCGGCCGAGGCCTTGTCCGCCGCGGGTGGCCGGCCCGACCGCGGCGGCCGCAGTCGCGGGCCGAGGAGGCGCTGACGGCGGCCCTGGCGGCCGCCATCTCGTCGACGGGTTCCGCGGGCACCTCCCCGCCGCCTGCGACGTGGTCAACCGGCGGCTCATCGGGGCGGCCCACCGCGAGCATCTGGTCGGGTCCCCGGTCGAGTCGGTGGCGTGGCGCGGCGACACCGCCTTCCTGCCGCTGGCCGACGGCGGCTTCCTCGTGACCCGGGCCCGCCGGCACGGCTTCGACCGGATCGAAGTCGACGAGGTGCTCTCGGCGACCCCGCCCTCCTGCTGGAACGGCTCATCGGTCGTGACGACGTGCGACCCGGGCCGTGGCCACCGAGCTGACCGACGCCGCGTCAACCTCGCCATCGCCTACGCCCGTCGCCCCCACTTCGACGCCGCTGCGGACTGTCGCGACCCGGTCCGTCCGCCGGCGACCCGGGTCCGTCCGCGGGCGACCCGGGTCCGTCCGCGGGCGAGCCGGGTCCGTCCGCGGGCGACCCCGACGAATAGGCCGGCGGCTGGAGCGGCTTGCGACCGACGGGCACAATCTGCACCCGTGCGGCCGTACCCGGTTGGGCTGGTCCGTCGCCGACCTCCTCGCTTATGACGTGGAGTCGCCGCCGGTCCAGGTCGGCTTCGTCGGCGTCCGGCGCGATCTGCACGACGGTGACGATGTGGGCCGCGCACTCGTGGCGTCGTCCACACTGGACCCGCGCCGGTACGCGATCACCCCGGTCCACCCCTGGCAGCTGCGCCTGCTGCACGACCGCTACCCCGGGGATTCGCCGCGGCGCCCTCGTGCCGGTCGAGCATACGGTCCCCGCTGGCGTCACCGGCTCGCTGCGTACCCTGCTCCTGCCGCCCGGCGACACCTCCGGTACCTGAAGGTGTCCCTGGACATCCAGGTCACCTCGACCCGACGGAGCATTTCGGTGGCGAGCACCCGCAACGGGCCGGTCTCTACCGGTTGCTGACCGAGATCCTGGCCGACCACGGCGTGGTCCTGCTGGCCGAGACCGGCCGGATCGGCGACGGATCTGCCCGGTACGCGGCCGCGACCTCTCGGCCATCGCCCGGCCGGCATGGCGGTCGGCTGGGCCGGGCGAGATCCCGTACCCGGCTCGGCGCTGACCGCCACGGTCCCCCGGCCCGGCCCGGACCGGACCGCTGCCCGGCGGGCGGCCACCCCACCCCGCTCGGTCCTGATCGAGCTGGTCGATCGCTTCGCCACCGCCCGCGGGCTGGCCGGCCCGGCGGCCGCCGTCGTGTTCACGCACGAGTATGCCCGCCGGCTGCTGCCCCCGCTCTCACCCTGGCCACCCGCTACGGCATCGGGATCGAGGCCCACCTGCAGAACTGTCGTGCCCATCTTTGTCGGCGGGTCCGCAACGGCTTGTCCTGCGCGACTTCGCCGGACTCGGGTCTACCCGGACCGTGCTGACGCCCGCCGTCCTGTGGCCCGGGCTCGGTGGTCCGTAACGGACGTCTCGACACGATGCGGGCGAAGATCGCATACACGCGCCATCCAGGCGCATCTTGGCGAACTCATCGGCCGCTGGGCGCGGCTACGGCCTCGATGAGCACGGCGCCTGGGCTCGCGTGTGGCGCAACGTGGTCGACGAGATCTTCGACGGGCTGCGGGCGACTGCCCGCCGGCCGCCGCCGACGACCACGCGTTCTTCACCGCGCCGACCGTGCCGCACAAGGCGCTGTTGACGATGCGACTCTCCGCCGGCGCGCGAGCCCGCCGACATCTACGTCCCGGTCAGAAACCCGCTGCGGTGAGTACCCGTCCAGATCCCGCAGCGACGGGCCGGCCCGTCCCCGCCCGGGTGGTGCAGGCGATCCTCGCTACGAACTCTCCCCGCTGCGCTTATGTCTACGACCGGACCGACCCTGACCTCGGACCGCGGCACGTGTACGGGCGGCCTTCCGACGGCTCCGTCCTGCTCTACGCAGTGAAGGCAAACGGGCACCCCGATGTACTGGCCGCACTCGCCGCCGAGGTCGACGGGTTCGAGGTGGCCTCCGGTGGCGAGCTGGCGTTGGCCCGCATCGCCCGGGCCGGGGTGGGTCCGGCCACCGAGATCGTGTTCGGCGGGCCGGCCAAAACCGACGCGAGCTCGCTTCGGCGGTGGAGGCGGGCGCGACGATCAACGTCGAGAGCGCGACCTGGAATTGCGCCGGCTCGCCGTCACGGCCGAGTTGGCCGGGCGTCCGGGTCAAGGTGGCGCTGCGGGCCAACCGTCCGGTGCCCGCCTGCCCGGCACCCACCAGATGACCGGCGCCCCGACCCTTTCGGAATCGACGAGGCCCAGCTGGCGGACGCGCTCGAGCTGGCCTGGGGTCACCCTGCGCTGCGGGTGGTCGGTTTCGGGCTTGCACGCAGTATCCAACAACCTTGACGCGCCGCGCACGTGAAGTTCGTCCGCGACGCCGTGACCTGGCGCGTCCTGGCCGCCCGCAGTCGGGCTGGTCCTTGGACCACGTCAACGTCGGTGGCGGTCTCGGGATCGACTACTCCGGCGACGCCTATTCGACCTCCGGCCGCGCTGGCCGCCGGGCTGGCCGGTTATCGACCCTCCCGCCCGGCGTGCGTCTGGTTCTTCGAGCTGGGCCGCTACCTGACCGCCGAGGCCGGCTGGTACGCGGCGGATGTACTGGATCTCAAACGGACCCACGGCCGCTGGTTCGCCGTGCTGCGCGGAGGAACCCACCATTTCCGGCTGCCGGCGGCGTGGGGGTACAGCCATCCCTTCAGGTGGTCCCGGTGGAGGCATGGGCCCGGCCGTACGAGCGGCCCGAAGTTCACGATATCGGGTCGATGTCGTCGGTGAGTTGTGCACCCCGCGTGATGTCCTCAGCAGCGATCAGTATGTATCCAGCCTGCGGGTCGGCGACGTGCTTGTCTTTGGCCGCACAGGTGCCTACGGATGGGACATTTCCCACCACGAGTTCCTCCGACACGAACCGCCGGAGTTCCTGGTCACGGGCTGATCAGCAGGCCCGATGACCTTGGCACTCGTGGCCTCCCGGCCACGCCCCGAGTTGGGACGTGGGGCGCCGGGCGTGCCTTGACGAGCCAATAGACTGTGCCCGGCTTGCACGCTCCGTTCACCCCTTCGGAGGCTTTTCCCGATGCCGTCGTACGGCCGCACATCCACCGTTCGGTCGCACCGGCGCGGCGGCCCACGCCGTCGGTCCCGGCTCGCGCCATGGCTCATCGGCGGCTCGGTGATCGCTCTGGTCGCGGCAGGACTCGTCGCCGGATACGCGTACTTTGTGAAGAACAGCTGCTCCGGGAAGGCCGAAGCGACGGTCGCGGTGACCCCACGAATCGGCTCGATCATGCAGAAACTCGCAACCGATTGGCAGAATTCGTCACCCTCCGTCAATGGGGTATGCGCATCTGTCAACATCCTTCAGCGCGAGGCGTCTGACATGGCGACCGCTCTGACGACGGACTGGGACACGAAGCAGGGTGCCCCGCCTGATGTCTGGGTGCCCGACTCGAGCGCATGGGTCCGTGAGGCGTCGGCCAACCGGATCGCGGAGCGGATGATGCCGGATCTACAGCCGAGCCTCGCCCGGACGCCGACCGTGATCGCGATGCCCAAGCCGCTGGCCGACGCCGCGGGGATGATCGCCAAGCCGCTGACCTGGCAGCAGATCATCCAGAAGCTGAACGCGCCGGGCGGTTGGAAGACCTACAGTCATCCCGAATGGGGCGGCTTCAAGGTCGGCCTGTCCAACCCGCAGGACTCAACCCCCGGTCTCCTGGCGCTCATGGCGATCTCCGACACCGACGACGACGGTGAGGTCACCCCGCAGGAGCAGACCACGCTGCTCGATCTCAAGAAGGTGGTGACCCTCAAGACCACCAGCACCACCGACATCTTCACCGGACTGCACAACGCCGACCAGCAGGGCGGCAACACGGCGCTCACCTACGTGTCGGCCTTCCCGGCGCTCGAGCAGGACGTGCTCACCTACAACCTCGAGCACCCCGCCGTCCCGCTCGTCGCGATCTACCCGTCCGACGGAGTCGCCGAGGCCGACTTCCCCTACCTGATCCTCAACGCGACCTGGGCGAAAGGGCAGCGCCAGGACGTGGCCAGCGCGTTCCTCCGCTACATCCGCGGGGCGGACGGCAAGGCCGCCTTCATGGCTGCCGGGTTCCGTGACGGCAACCGCCTGCCTGGCCCGGCCATCAGCCCGGCCAACGGACTCGAAGTGAAGATCACAGCGCTCCCCCGGGCCATCCTGCTACCCGAGTCGGTCCAGCACGCGGCCGCCTCCTGGACCGCGGTGACCAGGCCCACCAACGTCCTGCTGGTCTTCGACACGTCCGGCTCCATGGACGAAGTGGTACCCGGCACCGGGGGCAAGAGTCGTCTCGACCTGACCAAGTCGGCCGCCCTGAGCTCGCTCAACTTGCTGGACGGTAGCGCCCGGGTCGGCGTCTGGGCCTTCTCAACCCAGACCCAGGGCAAGGACTACCGCTCCGTGGTCCCCATCGCTGCGCTCGAGGACGTCAACGCGGACAGCGGAAAGACCCACCTCGAGCAGGTCACTACGGCGATCAACGCGTTGCGCGCCGGCGGCAACACGGGGCTCTACAACACCGCCTACGCCGCGTGCCAGGAGGTGTCGAACAAGCGCCAGGCCAACGCCGCGAACATCGTCCTGCTGCTCACCGACGGCGCCGACGACAACAACGTCGTCGGCGGTCTCACCCTGCCTGACGTGGTGACGAAGCTCCACGACACCTGTGGCGACCCGGGCAAACCAGTCCAGGTCATCACTATCGGACTCGGCGTCAAGGCGGACTCGGCCGTCCTCCGCCAGATCTCCGACGCGACCAACGCGAGCAGCTACTCCTCGCCCACGTCCTTCGACATCAACCAGGTCATGCTCACGGCCCTGTTCAACACGTGATACCTGTCCGCTGGACCTGTGCATGTCAGCGATGTGGCCGCGGTCGGGCGCGCTGACCTCCCCGCTCGACCGTGTCGCTGAGCGCGGCCTTGACGGGCGCCGCCTTGGCCGCCGCCTCAGCGACCTCCTCGGCCGGATCTGAGTCCCAGGTGATGCCGCCGCCGGCCCACACATGCACGCGGTCATCATCGACCGCCACGGTGCGGATGGTCAGGCCCAGATCGAGCCCACGCTCACTCAGCCAGCCCAGTGCACCCATCGCCGGACCTCGGCCCACCGGCTCCAGCCGCGCGATCTCAGCCAGCGCCGCGAGTTTCGGGGCGCCCGTCACGGAGCCGCCCGGCAGTACCGCGGCCAGCAGATCGGCCAGGCCGACCCCCTCAGCCATGCGGGCCACCACCCTCGACTCCGCCTGCCACAGGTCGCACCAGCGCCGCACCGCGAACAGTTCCGGCACATCCACCGAGCCGATCCGAGCAATGTGGGCGAGATCGTTACGCTCCAGGTCGACGATCATGATGTGCTCGGCCCGCTCCTTGGCCGACGCGAGAAGTTCCCGCCGCCCAGTTTCGGTCGCCTGCCGAGTCCCCTTGATCGGACGAGTCTCTACGACCAGTTCGCCCCCGTTTGTAGGGGTCACGCTGACCAGCATCTCGGGCGAGGCGGACGCCAGGGCCCAGCCGTCCCCGGTGAGGATCCGGCCGTACTTCGCCCCGGGCAGGGTCGCCACCCTCCGCAGTGCCGGCAACGGATTGCCCCGGTACGGCGCTGACGCGTGGCCGACCACGTTCACCTGATACACGTCGCCGCGCGCGATCGCCTCGCGCACCTGTTCCACGGCTCGGCAATGGTCGGCGGCGCTCCAACTCGGGACCCAGTCGCCCAGTCGCCAGCCGGAGCTCTTCGGGGCCAACCAACCCAGCGTCGCCGAGGAATCACTCAACGACGGCACTGGAGCGGGAGCGCCATGGACGAATACGACGACCGCGAGGTCGGGTACCGCCGGGGCGGGCGTCGCGGCCGCTATTGGCGCGCGCATTGGGGCGGGCGTTGGGTAGGGCGTTGGGGCAGGCGTTGGGTAGGGCATTGGGGCGCGCATTGGGGCGCGCATTGCGGCGGGCGTCGGGTAGGGCACTAGGGCGCGCATTGGGGCGGCCGTTTGGTCGGGCGTCGGGCCGGGCATTGAGGCGCTGGCGAAACCGCCCTGAATGGCCGCCGCTCCGGCAGCCGAGACAAACAGTGTCGCCCCGCAGATCTGCGAGGCATAATGGTAACTGTAAGTGTTCGCGTATTGGCTGTCTGCCGACGAGGGCAACCCCAGCCCATGCGCGGAGAGGAAGGATTCCGCTATGGCAGCGGGGTTTCCGCCATCCCCCACGCGCCACTCAAGCCGAGAGCACTCGAGCACGCCGTTACACGCCGTTACCGAAATGATGTCGTCCCATGGGACATACGGTTGGAAGATCGTCATCCGAAAGGCCTATTGTGAGGTCAAATGGGTGTCACCTGCTCGAAGGTGAGTCGTTTTCAGGAGTAGCGTGCGCTGTTGGTCACAGTGACCAGGGCAACACCCACATCGGAGAAAACTAGAAATGTGCGAGCACCAACCCCCCTGTCCAAATGCGGACGCAGTCGACCGGGACGCCGCAAGAGTCGTATCCTGCCACCCCGAGCAGGGATGGAGTCTCCTCTGCAACGGCGTGATCATCTTCGAAGACACCGGCGAACTGCTCCCCGACGGAAGCTGCATCCAGCCGCACCGCGGTCCAGCCCCGCACACGCTCGTCCCCGCGACGATCTGACGCACGGTCACCGCACCTCCGAACTTCGGTCCGCCGCCCGCTGACGGGCGCGGCCCGAGTCTCGGGCCGCAGGCAACTTCTCCCGCGCCGGTCCCACGCCGCGCCGGTCCACCGCAGAGCCGGTCCACCGCAGAGCCGCGCCGGTCCCACGCATTGACACACAGGCACTGGGCATTGACGCGCAGGCCCGACGAATTGACGTCAGCCGGATGCAGCGGCAGGCCACCCGTCGCCGCGTAGGCGACACACCTCGCGAAGGTACGGCACACCCGACGACGCCCGCAGGACGTTCCGACTGCCGTGACACAGCGCACCTCCCTGGCTGCTCGTTTCCCTGGCTGCTCGTTTCCTGACTGCTCGTTTCCTGCTGCTCGTTCCCTGGCTGCTCGTTTCCTGCTGCTCGTTTCCTGCTGCTCGATCCCCTGGCTGCTCGGTCCCTGGTCCTCGCGCCGGTCGGCGCGGCCGACGGTGGCCACGGCCGGCCAACCGCCGTCTCGCCCGCAGCCGAGCCATCACATGGCTGGCTCCCGAGTCTGACGCGTCCTGGGGGGCGCCCGTGTTCTTCGAGCGTGCCCGGCCGATCGTTCGCTGTCGCGACCCGGGCTACGCCTCGAATGCCTCTGGCGGCGGACACGTGCAGACGAGGTGACGATCGCCATAGGCACCGTCGATCCGGCGGACTGGTGCCCAGTACTTCCCCGTTCGCTCCACTCCGGCCGGGTAGGCCGCCGTCGAGCGTGGGTACGCGTGGTTCCAGGTGTCCGCCGTCACCATCGTGGCGGTGTGCGGGGCGTTGACGAGCGGGTTGTCGTCGGCTGGCCATGCGCCGCTGGCGACCTGGTCGATCTCACGGCGGATCGCGATCATCGCGTCGATGAAACGGTCCAGCTCGGCCAGATCCTCCGACTCCGTGGGCTCGACCATGAACGTGCCGGCCACGGGGAACGACATCGTCGGCGCGTGGAAGCCGTAGTCGATGAGTCGCTTGGCCACGTCGTCCACGGTGACCGCGCTGGCTTTGGTGATCGGCCGCAGGTCGAGGATGCATTCGTGAGCCACGAGCCCCTTGTTCCCGGCGTAGAGGACCTGGTAGTGCTCGCGCAGCCGGGACGCGACGTAGTTGGCCGCGAGGACCGCCACCCCGGTTGCCCTGGCCAGGCCATCGGGGCCCATGAGCCGCAGGTACGCCCACGAAATAGGCAGAATGCCAGCCGAGCCGTGCGGCGCTGCCGACACCGGGCCGACCTGGGTCTCGCTAACGGCTTCGAGCGGATCACCAGGTAGGTAGGGCGCGAGATGTCCGCGAACCGCCACCGGGCCAACTCCGGGACCGCCGCCACCGTGCGGGATGCAGAAAGTCTTGTGCAGATTGAGGTGCGACACGTCGGCGCCGAACCGGCCCGGCTTCGCGAAACCCAGGAGCGCATTCAGATTCGCGCCGTCGACATAGACCTGACCGCCAGCGTCATGCACCTTCGCGCACAGCTGGGCGATCCCCGTCTCGTACACACCATGGGTCGACGGGTACGTGACCATGATCGCCGCCAGGGTGTCCCGGTGCGACTCGATCTTCCGGTCGAGATCGACCAGGTCGACGTTGCCGTCGGTATCACACGCGACGACGACGACCCGCATGCCAGCCATGACCGCACTGGCTGCGTTGGTACCGTGAGCACTCGACGGGATGAGGCACACGTTGCGCTGGGTACCGCCTTTCGCACGGTGGTGGGCCCGAATAGCGAGCAATCCGGCCAACTCCCCTTGGGAGCCGGCATTGGGTTGCAGGCTGACCGCGTCGTAACCGGTCACCTCGGCCAGCCAATGTTCCAACGACGAGATCAGCTCGCGGTACCCGGTCGTCTGCTCGGCTGGCGCGTATGGATGGATGTTGCCAAACTCTGGCCAGGTCACCGGCTCCATCTCGGTGGTGGCGTTGAGTTTCATCGTGCACGACCCCAACGGGATCATCCCTCGATCGAGCGCGTAGTCCTTGTCCGCCAACGAGCGCAGGTACCGCAGCATGGCCGTCTCTGACCTGTGGCTATGGAACACCGGGTGGGTCAGATAGTCGGTCGCCCGGCGCAGTTGAGCGGGGATCGCCGACTCATTGAGCAGCTCGCCGGCGTCGACGTTTGTGATGTCGAAGGCCGCCCAGACCCGCGTGACCTGTTCGGTGGTGGTGGTCTCGTCACATGCGATGCCCACGCGATCCGCGTCAACGAGCCGAAGATTGATTCCATCGGCTCTGGCCCGATCGACGACGGCCGCCGCCCGACCGGGCACCCGCACCGTGACGGTGTCGAAGAATGAGCCCGTTTCGACTCTGGGCGGGTGCTCCCCTGTCGAGCCAGTCAGTCCGGCCGCGAGGATCGTGGCCATCCGGTGGGTGCGCGACGCGATGCCCCTCAGGCCCTCGGGTCCGTGATAGACCGCGTACATGCTGGCCATTGCCGCAAGGAGCACCTGAGCCGTGCAGATGTTGCTCGTCGCCTTCTCGCGGCGGATGTGCTGCTCCCGGGTCTGCAGAGCCAACCGGTACGCCGGGTTCCCGTCCGCGTCACGACTCACCCCCACCAACCGACCTGGCAGCGAACGCTCCAGACCTGCACGTACCGCCAGGTAGCCGGCGTGCGGTCCACCGAAGCCCATCGGCACACCGAACCGTTGCGTCGTGCCGACTGCGATATCCGCGCCGACGTTCGCCGGTGCCCTCAGCACGCATAACGCGAGCAGGTCCGCCGCGACCGTCACCAGCGCGCCGCGACCGTGCGCTGCTTCGACGACGTTGGCATGGTCGCGGACGGCGCCAGAGGCTCCCGGGTACTGCACGTGAAGGCCAAAGAACTCGGACGGCAGCTCGTCCGGGTCATCGACGTTGACGACGCGGACTTCGATGCCGAGGGGATCCGCCCGGGTGGCCACCACCGCGATGGTCTGCGGCAGCGTATCGGCGTCGACCACGTACACGTTGCTCGTGGACTTCGACGACCGGCGGGCCAGCGTCATCGCCTCCGCCGCCGCCGTCGCTTCGTCAAGCATGCTGGCGTTGGCCGTCGCCAGGCCGGTCAGATCGGTCACCATCGTCTGGAAGTTCAGGAGCGCCTCGAGCCGGCCCTGGCTGATTTCCGCTTGGTACGGGGTGTACGCCGTGTACCACGCCGGATTCTCGAGGACGTTGCGCCTGATCACGCCCGGGGTGTGGGTCCCGTAGTAACCCAACCCGATCATGGATATGGCCACCCGGTTCCGGCTGGCGAGGTCCCTGAGCTCGGCGAGTACTTCGGCCTCCGAGGCCGCCGGCGGCAACTCGAGGAGTCCATGGGCGCGGATGACCTCGGGAATCGCGGCATCCATCAGCTCCTCGACTGAGCTGTACCCCACTTCGTCGAGCATCCGGCGCTGTTCTTCAGCGTTGGCCCGATGTGTCGGTTCGCGAACGGTACGCCGTGGTGGTTATCACCAGTCATGAACGGGGCTCCTGGAGGTCGGACGTTGGCTAACGCCCTCCCCCTCTGTCGTGCGCCGCCGCTGCCCGCGCGACCCGCTCCAGAGCGCCTGCCCGACGTGGTCCTTTATGCCTGAGAGGTTCCGGGGAGGATTTGCCCCTTCGGCGCCGGCCGGGCGATTTGCCGGTCGGACTCTCCCACGCGGGTGGTGTTCGGCTCCGGCAAAGCTACCAGCGGATGCGTTTCGCTGGGGTTTCGGCGCACCGATCCGACACCCGCTCACAGGGTTGGCGTTCGTCACAATGTTCCGGCCGGCCCCTGCTCGCCCGCCGGCCCCACCTTGCTCCCGCATCTCGTACCGGTCCCCAAGTCCCCCGGTTCTGGGGCCTGCGACGCTTACCGCGCCATCCTGAGTCAGCGCTGGTACCTCGAGCTCACGGCCTCTGGCGGCAGCCTTATACCCTCGGCCTCCGGGTTCGCGGACTCCGCCCTGGGTCCACGGCACCCGAGCGGGCAGGTTGCCGGGGCACCCGTCGGGAGCTGGCGTCATCGGCGAAGCCTGCTCATAATGTTCTCCGCCTGCGCGAGCCGTTCGAGCAGACATTCAAGTTCGCTCGGCGCCTCGGAACCGTGAGGTATCACCAGGTACCGCTTGCGACGCGGCGTGATCCATTCCAGTCCCAGGGCCGTGCGGCGGATCCGGTGTCCCCCCTTGTGTTTGGCGCGGTGATGTCGTCGGCACAGCGGCACGAGATTGTCGATGGTCGTGAGACCGTATCTCGCGCGATCGATCACATGGTCCAGGTCGCAACGGGTGGCCGGCATCCGGCATCCGGGCGCCATGCAGGTCACGTCCCGTCCCTCGACGAATCGCCGTTGCGCGACCGTCGGCCGGTATCGCAACTGGCCCACCGCTATCGCCTGCCCCTGCCCGTCGTGAGTGGTGAAGCGCCACTCGGCTCGCTCGCGGACCTGTTCAACCGTTTGCCGAGCGATCTCCGAGAGCACCGGGCCGAAGCCGTCGATGCGGCCCGGTTGCCGGCTCCAGCCGGCGAGGGTTTCCAGATCGATGTGGACGTTGACGACGCCCCGCCGCTCAGCTGGCTTGGCTCCCCCGGCACGCGCCGGGTCGACGCCGGCCAGCAGGTCGGTGAAGACGTCGGCACGAATCTGATCCATGCCACGACCGAGCGGATCGCCGGCGGCCTTGGTCGCCCGGGCGATGGCATCGATGTTCTCCCAAGCTGCTGCCGCCTCTGCTGGCCCCAGGTAGATGCCGGACAGACAGGTCGTGCCATTCGGGAACTCGGTGCACTGGACGCGTCGCCGCTTGAGGGCTGCGCTGTATCGAGCTCCGGCCGCGTCGGGTGCCACCTGGAGAACGAGTTGGCGTGTCATCTGGCGGAGCTGACCGGTGGTGCAGCGACCGATGTCGGGGATCAGATGGTCGACGACCGCTCGCGCGGCGGCCTGTTCGACCGCGTCGAGTTCGGAGGCAATCACCTTGAGCTTGTCCATATCGAGTCGCCCATGCGCCATTTCGCGGCGGAGCGCTGGGGCAGTCGCCACGGCACAACGAGCGAGGTCAAGCGCCGATCCAGCGGCGTACTCGGTCCAGGTCAGAGCGAAGGCCACCTCGGAGCGCGCGTGCGGGTCGGCCTCCACGAGGCGGACCGGCGAAGAGGCAGACTCAGCCGGCGGCGTGTGAGCCAGCTCGTGAAGCATGTCGAGAAGCCGCCCCTGCTCGTAGCAGAGCTGCCGGTGTTGAGCCGTGACCAGGTCGACCAACTCGGCACCGTTGCACCTCGTCGGATCGATGGTGGCCAGCGTGGATGCGAGTGACGGGCCGGGGGCCAGGTCCGAGAGTCCGTCGGGAAGCGGTCCCCTGGCGGTGATGTCCTCCCCGTGATCGTGATCGTTCATACGTACGATACTAGGGCTGACCGCCGACAAGAATCTGCGGATGTTAATTGACCTGCTCAAACTCCACAGTGGATCTCGCTCTGCGGGTCGCCGCTGGCACTCGGACTCGCGCGAACCGCTGTCACTGTCGTACCCCTGGTCTAGGGTGATCTTCATGACCTACGAGGCCGCGGATATCCGGTACGAATCGATGACCTATCGAAGGTCGGGGCGTAGCGGGCTCCTCCTCCCCGCGATCTCCCTCGGCCTCTGGCACAACTTCGGGAACACCCGACCGTGGCAGACTCAGCGGGAGATCTGTCGACGAGCATTCGACCGGGGCGTCACCCACTTCGACCTGGCCAACAACTACGGCCCGCCGTATGGCAGTGCCGAGCAGAACTTCGGCCGCATCCTCGATGCCGACTTCAGGCCCTACCGCGACGAACTCATCATCTCGACCAAGGCCGGATACGACATGTGGCCAGGGCCATATGGCGAATGGGGTTCCCGAAAGTACCTGACAGCATCGCTGGACCAGTCGCTACAGCGCTTGGGCCTGGACTATGTCGACATCTTCTACAGTCACCGGCCCGATCCCTACACCCCGCTCGACGAGACCATGGGGGCGCTGGCACATGCCGTGCGGTCCGGTAAGGCGTTGTATGCCGGCATCTCGTCGTATCCGTCGGACAAGACTCGCGACGCGGCTGCGATTCTCGCCCGGATGGGCACCCCGCTCCTCATCCATCAGCCGTCGTACTCGATGATCAATCGATGGCTGGAGGAGGACCACCTGCTCGACACACTGGAAGAGGTGGGCGCCGGCTGCATCGCGTTCTCACCCTTGGCGCAGGGGCTGCTGACCGACCGCTACATGAACGGCGTTCCGAACGACTCACGCATCGCGACCGGCGGCGCGATGTCGGCGGACATGCTGACGGAGTCCAATATGGCCAAAGTTCGCGGTCTCAACGCGATCGCCAACCGCCGTGGTCAGTCGCTCGCGCAGCTCGCGTTGGCGTGGGCGCTGCGGGACAGTCGGATGACGAGTCTCGTGATCGGCGCCAGCAGCGTCGCCCAACTGGAAGCGAATATCGCCGCGCTGGACAACCTCGACTTCGACCAGGATGAGCTGGACGAGATCGACCGTTTCGCGACCGACGGAGACATCAACCTGTGGCACGGGTCCATTGACGAAGATTGACGGCCGCGAACGGTAGGCCGCCGGACGCGTCTCGAGGAAGCGCGTCCGGGCCTTGTCTGGTCACGCTTCCTCGTCCGGCCGCGCGCGTTGTCCGGTCGCGCTGCCTTCGCTTGACCGGCGTCCTCGTTTGGTCGCGTATCGCCGCCATCGATACGCTTCGTTGCCCGAGCGCTCTCCCGTTGCGGTGGTTCAGCGCTGGGTTGAAAATGGCGTCGACCCGGCATCCGCGAGGCGAGAAGAGCCGAGCCGAGCCGAGCCGAGCCGAGCCGAGCCGAGCCGAGCCGCTGAAAGGATCACACAGCGTGGACGTCGTTCGCCTGATCATCCTATGTGGACATTTTGCCGGACTTTCACTGCTTCTCGGCGGGTTCCTCATCCAACTGGGTAGCGGCCGCCACGTTGTTGCCCCGATGGTGCGAGGTGCTGAGATTCAGATCGTCACCGGCATACTGCTGGTGGCCGCACGCGAATTCGAAGACCTATCCAACGATCGTTGGAAGCTGTTGACGAAGCTGGCCATTGGTGTAGCCGCACTCGCATGCGCACGGCTCGGAATCCGCCGGCCCGGGCAGCGGCAGCTGTTCTACGCCACCGGGGCGTTGGCCGTAGCGAACGTACTGGTAGCGGTGTTCTGGCACTGAGCGCTGGTGCGTTCAGGCTCAGAGTGGGGTGGCGACTCTCTCACCGGCGGCGGCGCACGTGCTCCGATCTGCCATCGGGTCGACGAATTGCGACGGTCGGTCGGGGGACGCTCAGGGTTGAGCGCGGCAGGCGGCGGAGGTACTGCTCACCATCAGCGCGGAGACGTTGACGGCCTCGAAACTCGCGCCCGACAGTCCGCCGAGTGCGTGGAGAGCGTCGTTGCTCCACCGATCGTCGGGCTCCCCGGAGATGAACCATGGCGAGCCGTTGTCCGCGAGAACCACGCCGTAGGTCTTCATGGCCTGGGCCACGATCCGAGCCTGGGTGGGGAGCCGGGAAATATCCACAGTGGACTTCAGTCGGAGTCTAAGACCCATCGGTGGGAGCGTGGCGCTGGAGGAGTCGGAGGCGGCGTGAGTTGCGGGCCAGACGTAGGTGTTGCGGGTGGTTGGCGCGGTCACCCGGATGGCATGGCTGATCCGTCCAGAGGCCACTTCGTCGTAGCGGACCAGACCGGCGAGAATCGAGAGGCCGGCCGCGTCGGCAGAGGTCCAGCCCTTCGGTCGCATGGTGTTGCCGCGAAGATCGAAGACGGCTCCTGAGCCGGCACGCCAGGTTCCGTCGCTGTTGGGGCGAGCGGCGAACAGCTCATACGAGCGGCAACGCGCGCTGTCATACAGGATGATGTGGCGATCACCCGAACTGTTGGAGCCGCCTTCGATCTTCGCGCCGCGCGGGATCGGGTACGGCCCAGGATCGCTCTCGCCGGCGTACTGGAAGGTCACCTTGACGCCGGCCTGGCCGGCTGGGACCGGCGTGATCGGGATCCCGATGGGGCCGCCGTCGTAGACACCAGCTCCGAAGTCGGGGTGCACCTTCGCCGAGGTGCCGATACTCGCGACGTAGGCGGCTGAGGAGGACAACACGGGTAGGTGCGACACGTCGGCATGCCAGATGTTGTTCGCCGGAAAGATCGGGCACGTCCCAGACGGAGTCGTCATGGCAGTACGGGTCGGCGAGGGGGTCGCATGGCTCGGCGGCGGGCTGGCTCCCGGGCTGGCGGCGGCCGAGCCGGAGGCCGAAGCGACACCAACTGAGCCAGGCGAGGTGCCCGCCGCGTCGGCTGGGCTGGATGTCGAATGTGCATCCGGTGACCGCCAGCAACAGAGTCAACACAGCCGTCAGCGGGACCACGCCCGCGCCGACGCCGCGCCGGGTCAGTGTCAGCATTCACGACATTCTGCCTGAGGACGGCGATGAAGGCTCGTCCGGCCAGGCCGGGCGAGGCCGGGCGGGGCCAGGCGAGGCCAGGCGAGGCCAGGCGAGGCGAGGCCAAGGCGAGGCGGGGCCAGGCGGGACCGTGGGTCGTGCCGGCGTGGTCGACGGCGACGCGTCGATCTGGAACGTCAGCGGAAGGGCCTGGGTCCGCCGAGCGGACCGTCCACGACTGTGGCGCGAGTTCAGCGGCGGATCCGCTCATTTCAGGCGTTCACCCTCGTGGCGCGTCGATCGATGTCCACATTAGAGTGATCATTTTGGGGGACCGTTTCGGCGAATCGGAGCGAGCGCGCCGGCACTTGGTCGCGGAGTCCTACCAAGGAGGCGGTCGCGGAGTCCTACCAAGGAGGCGGTCGCCGAGTCCTACCAAGGAGGCGAAGGAGCGAAAGAGGACGCCTGGCCCGCAGGATCAAGCCGATGATCCTGATCAGGCCATGCAGGTGAGGGGTTGACCGCCGTTGAACGCCACCATGTCGGTCAGGGCCTGGAGCGCGTCGAGGGGACCGAACTCGCGGCCGGTAAGGTCGGCGTAAGCGCGATGGAGGTTTCCGACCAGGCGTTCGGAGTCCGTCCACGCGGAATACGGTCCGAGATCGGTCGCTCGGGCGGCGTCCAGGGGTGGCGCCCCGTCGGTCAGACCTTGCCTGGCGACGTCCTCGACGAGCCGTAGGTAGGCGACGATGGGCTCGATCGCATCGGATCCACACAGTTCGCCGTGACCGGGAACGATCAGATCGGCTCCAAGTGGCATGATCTGCTCGGTGAGTACCTTGATTGTGCCGGTGACCGAGCCGGTGAGGCAGAACGGGGTACCCCCGTTGAACACGAGGTCGCCCGCGTAGAGGATGCGGCGGGAAGGGACCCACACGATGGAGTCGTTCGTGGTGTGGGCCGGCATCCCGACATGGCGGACCTCGCAGCGCAGGTCGTCGACCCAGAGCGTCATGCCGTCGCGGTAGGTCAGAAAGGGCGGCGCCAGCGGTAGCGAACCGGGGTCGAACGGTTCCCAGATGCCCCCGCCCCCAGGTGGCAAACTGACGCCGAGCATCGTGGCACGGGTCTGGTCGTGCGCGACGATGGTTGCCGACTCGAACATGGCGTTGCCGGTGACGTGGTCAGGGTGGCTGTGCGTGTTGAGAAGGGTCCGCACCGGCAACGGAGTAACCGTGGCGA
Source organism: uncultured Actinomycetota bacterium (assembly GCA_963803345.1). GTDB lineage: Bacteria > Actinomycetota > Actinomycetes > Mycobacteriales > Micromonosporaceae > CAWDLX01. Next base: position 42,158 of record CAWDLX010000009.1, on the reverse strand, counting down.
CGGCGTCGAGGAAGGCGCGCGTCCGGCGCTCGGTCGCGCAGCCATCGACGCAGACCACGCCGGTTGAGGAGACGAGGAACCCGGTGTTGTTGATGAACCAGCTGCCGTCGGGCTGTATGTATGCGTAGAGGCCACCGCCAAGGTCCTCGACGCGAGGCGGGGCCAGACTCGAGCGATCGGTGCGCGTCGTACTCACGTCGCGTCCACTGTGGAGAAGGCGGCCGGACCGCTCGGGGCGAGAGTACGGACGGTGCCTGTCTGGTCGGCGGTCATGGTGGACAGTGTCGCCCACCGCAGGGCGCTGGCGCGACGTTGGAGGGACAACTAGGTCGTCGATGCTCCCGATGGGCGGGACAGGCGGCGAATCCTGTCGGTGAGTCCGTCCAGGTCGTCATCGCCGTTGTACCGCTCGAGGGTACGCCGCAGCGGGCCGAGCCGGTCAATCACCCGTTGGCTGCGGATCTGCGCGGCCAGGTCGAGTGCCTCGTGCCCGACCCGCAGACCCTGGTCCTTGTCACCGTTCTCCACGAGCATCCAGGCCAGCATGGTGAGCTCGAAGGCTCGCGAGCGCGCCATCGGCAGCTCGCGCAACGCACTGCTGAGGGAGAACTTGTCGATCGCCTCGGCCCTCTGTTGCGGGGTCGGATCGGGTAGATAGGCCAGCGCCGTACCTCGCAATGCCTGCAGCTCCGCCGAGTTGAAGAAGCTCAGCCAGGCCGGTGCGAAATCCTCGCGGCCACGCGCGTACTCGTCGCGGGCGCGGGCGATCTCGGTGGAGACCTGGCGGGTATCGCCGACGACGGCGTGAGCCCAGGCGAGATTGGCGTGCAGCATGGCCACTGCCCGCCCGAGTCCGGACTGCTGAGCGGCCACCAGCCCCAGCTGCAGCAGGCGGACGGCTTGCCCGCCCCAGCCGTAGTGGATGTGTACCCGGGCCAGGCAGTAGAGCGTCTTGGCCACCAGCGACGGCTCGTCGGCGTAGCGGGCGTGCTCGAGAGCGCGGGCGAAGTGCCGGCGGGCGGGGCCGATCAGTCCGATGTCGAATGAGGTCCACCCAGCGAGCAGGTGCAGGTCAGCCACGGCGACGTGGAGAGCCCGCCCGGGCCCCTCGGCCATCTGGGCGCGCAGCAGTTGCTGGGCCCAGCCCACCTGCGCGAGCACGGCGTCGCGGCAGGAGCCTCCCCCGTACTCGTAGTCGAGCGCGCGCAGCTGAGCGGTGGTGGTCTCCAACCGGGCGACATCGATCCGACCCACGTGGTCGGGCGGCGTCCAGGCCAGCGCAAACGGCACCGCCCAGCTGCGCGGATCGGTGCCCGCGCCGCCGACCGTCAGCTCGGTCAGCCGGGCCAGCAGGCGGCGTTCGTCCTCCTCGTCCGACGGGCCAGCCTCGCCGACCAGCTGCGCCGTGCCGTCGTCGTAGGCCAGCCCGAGATGACCCCGTGGCACGGCCAGGCCGTCGGCGATGCGGGCGAGCACATCGTAGGAGACGACCTGGCGACCGCTGAGGATCTCAGAGATCTCCGACTGCGACTGGCCGGTGAGAGCGGCGATGCGCCGCTGCGAGACGCCGGAGCGCTGGAGCAGGCGGAACACCATGGCGATGTCGCGGGACGCGAGCGCGGTGCGCATGTCCGCGCGCTGCCAGAGCGCTGGATCGACCCGGTCACCCGCTCGTGCGTCGGTGGACACGTGAACCTCCCCGGGGTGTGGTGCCGTTCGAACAATCGTCGCACAGTATTGATCGGCAATCGTGGAAGAACAAGCGGGCGAGTCGCATCGACGGGCGGCACCTATCGGCCCTACTAATCAAGCATTGAAAGGAGAAGCCTATCGGCCATGCCGCTTACGTGGATCCTTCTGGTTCGTTCAGCGTGGTCATCGACGGTCGTCGGACATGTCAGGAGACCACATTGGACAGACATCGGGCTCATCGAGTGATCCGTACCCACGTCGGGGTGCGGGACTGGTACTGGCTCGGTCTGCGACGGCGCTGCCGACACTGTGGACAGCGTTACCCGTGCCCGCCACGCCGGTCGGCGCTTCGCTACCTGGGCACCGCCGGATCGGCGCCACAAGACCAGCCATGACCTCCCCTTTGCGCCCGCCGCCCTCACGAAGCCCGATCCCGCCGCCATGCCCGACCTCGCCGCCGGGTCCGCCGCCACCACGCCCGACCTCGCTACCGGGCCCGCTGTCGCCAACACGCCCGACCCCGCCATCCGGGTCCGCCACAGGGCCCGCCGCGCTACCGGGCCCGACCTCGCTACCAGGCCCGACCTCGCTACCGGGCCCGACCTGGCTACCACGCCCGACGTCGCTACCACGCCCGGGCCTCGCTACCAGGCCCGACGTCGCTACCACGCCGATCCCGGCGGACCGGACGGATCCACCGCGGAAAGCCTCGCCGCTGGACGCGATCGACGGGCCGGTCGCGGCGACCCAACCGACGAAAACCGCTCCCGCGTACGGGTCGGGCTCGGGCACACTCGGTGGCGTGTCGACAATCGACCCGCTCCGACTGGTCACCGACCACACGATCTACGCGTGTGTCGTCGGCTCCCGGGCGTACGGGCTGGCCGGGGCGGGTTCGGACGTCGACCGGCGCGGCGTGTTTCTCGTGCCGACGGCCCTGCTGTGGTCACTCGACAAGCCACCGACCCATGTGGACGGTCCGGGCGCGGAGCAGTTCTCGTGGGAGCCGGAGCGGTTCTGCGAACTCGCCCTGGCGTCGAATCCGACCGCCCTGGAGTGCCTCTGGTCACCCATCGTCGAGTCGCTTACACCGATGGGTGAGGGGCTGCTCGAGATTCGGCGGCAGTTCTTGTCGATCCGGGTTGCCGAGTCGTACGGCGCGTACGCCCGCGACCAGTTGGGCCGGCTTGAGAACAGGTGGCGCTCTACCGGAACCGTCCGCTGGAAGCAGGCCATGCACATGCTCCGGCTACTTCTCGCCGGTGGCCACGCGCTGCGTACCGGCGATGTGCTGGTCGACGTGGGCGGGTATCGCGAGCGGTTGCTCGCGGTGAAGCGTGGCGAGCTGACCCTGGACGAGATCCGCACGTGGGCCGCCACCCTCAGTGTCGAGCTGGACGCGGCCCGCGCCCGAACCGACCTGGCCATCGACCCCGACCGGGCCGCCGTCAACGACCTGCTCCACCAGGCCCGCAAAGGTGCGCTGTGACCGTCTGCTGGGGTGCCGGGGAGGCGGGTCCGGGTTTGCCCGGACAGTCTGCCAACGCTTTTCGCGCTGTAGGGTGTCCGGGCTAACGCCCGGCCGGCACCGAAAGGCCCGACCAGAGGGCCCGAACCGAGAAGGTCCGAACCAAGAAAGCCCGAACCAAAGGCCCGAACCGACGGCCCAGGTCGAGAAGGACCGAACCGACGGCCCAGGTCGAGAAGGACCGAACCAAGAAGGCTCAGGTCTAGCAGGCTCAGGTTGAGAAGGCCCAGGTCGAAGGGGGCCGGGCCGAAGGACCGAACCGAGAAGGTCCAAGCCGAACGGCGAGCCGAGGGATAATCGGCTCGGGAGGAGTGGGCGCTGTGAAGATCGCGGGGCTTCCGGACTGGGTCGGCGCCGCTCCGGACGAGCTCGGGTACCCGGTCGCCTTCGCCACCGTTTCGGGTGCGCATCTGTACGGGTTCGCCTCAGTGGACTCCGATGTGGATCTGCGTGTTGTGCACATCCTGCCGGCGACCGAGGTGGTCGGGCTGCGCCTGGGTCCGCAGACCATCCAGCGCGCAGATGTGCGGGACGGCGTGGAGCTCGACCTGGTCAGCCATGACGTGGGTCCGTTCGTCCGGATGCTCAGTCGTCCAAACGGAGCCGTGCTGGAGCAGGTGATGTCTCCGCTGGTGGTACGGACGGGACCACTGCACGCGGAGCTCGTCGGGTTGGTGCCTGGTTGCCTCACCCGCCGGCATGTGCGCCACTATCTGGGCTTCGCCACCGGTCAGTGGCACCTGTTCGGCCGCACCGGTGAGCTCAAGCCAGCTCTGTACACGCTCCGCGTACTGCTCTCGGGGATCGCGCTCCTGCGGGACGGGGTGGTCGAGGCGGATCTGCGCCGGCTGTGGAGTGGGTTCGACCTGCCGTACGTGCCGGAGCTCATCGAGGCGAAGGCGGCCGGGGAACACCGGTCGTTCAGCTCAGTCGGCGCGGTAAGTCGTGCTCGGCTGCAGCGGGATGTCCTGCGATTGACGAGGACCCTGGAGACGGCGGCCGGCGAGTCCGGGCTACCTGATCAGCCGACCGTGCTCGATGCCCTGCACGACCTGCTGGTTCGGACGAGGCTCGGGGCTTAGCCAGCCCGGCGGCGGGCGCGGCGGGCGGCGAGCTCATCCATAGTGGACTTGTCGTCGGCCGGCTCGTCCGCGTCGGCCTCATGGGCGTTGGCGACCGGCAGGTCCTTGAGTGAGCCCTGGATCTCCTTGAACGCGCCACCGATCGCGATGCCGAAGACGCCTTGGCCGCCCTGGAGCAGGTCGACGACCTCCTCTGTCGAGCGGCATTCGTACACGGTCGTACCGTCGGAGATCAACGTCATCGTGGCGAGGTCCTCCTCGCCCCACTGGCGCAGTGTCTCGATCGCCTTGCGGATGTTCTGCAGCGAGACACCGGCGTCGAGCAGGCGCTTGACCACCTTGAGTACCACGATGTCGCGGAACGAGTAGAGGCGCTGCGTACCGGAGCCGGAAGCGTCGCGAACGCTCGGCACGACGAGCCCGGTGCGGGCCCAGTAGTCCAGCTGGCGGTACGTGATGCCGGCGACCGCGAAAGCGGTGACACCGCGGTACCCGATCGCGCCGCCCTTGCCGATCACGACACCCTCGCCGACCGCAGTACCCGCGGCGCTGGCCGAAGCGGCTGGCAGCGTCTCGTCGGCGATCACCGTCTCGTTGGCGACAACAGCCACATCGGCGGCATCCGGAGCCACTGGATCATGGCCAGTTCCACCGGCCAGTGTCGTCGTACCATCCGGAGTCACCGTGTGCTGCATGCGCGACCAACCTCCCCGCCGCCGTTCCTTACCTCACAGTACAGCGAGTACCGGTGTTTACCCGAGCGCATCAGTGACGACACGCCGCGTGAAGATCTTTCTCCAGGCGGCCATCGCGCGTCACCCGGCGAAGTCCTCCGGACTGACCTGCTCCAGGAACTCGCGGAACTTCTCGACCTCGTCCTCCTGCTCGTCCGGAATGACGATTCCAGCCTCGTTGAGGACCTGCTCGGCACAGCGGATCGGCGCGCCCACCCGTAGCGCCAGGGCGATCGAATCACTCGGACGTGCGGAGACCCGCACGCCCTGGCCGAGAATCAGCTCGGCGTAGTAGATGTTCTCCTTCATCTCCATGATCTCTACCGCCTGCAGCGGAGTATCGAGTGCCGCGAGAATGTCGCGGAGCAGATCATGGGTCAACGGGCGGGCCGGCTTGACGCCCTGCTGTTCGTAGGCGATGGCAGTGGCCTCCACGGCGCCGATCCAGATCGGCAGATAGCGGTCGCCCTCGACCTCACGGAGCAGCACGATCGGCTGGTTGCTGGGCAGCTCGACCCGAACCCCGACCACGCTCAGCTCACGCACCGCAGCCCTCCGAAAGTCAGCGCCACCCTCTGCCATGAACGTTACACGCGCGGTTCGATGGTTGCCCTAGTGAGCCTTCGCACCAGTTGTGTGCGCGGACCCCTTCTGCCGGTCCACCGTCACGAGCCGATCGTCTCGCGCAGACCCTGCCGGACCAGTGCTCCGTGCAGTTGGGCGCAGAGTCCGGCCAGCTCGTGGACCGTCTCCAAGGCCCGCTGGCGGCCGTCCCGCCCGCCCTGATGTGACAGGGTCGGGACGAGCTGAGCGAGTAGTCCGACCTCTCGGTCGGCCGCCGTGCGGTACGGGCGCAGATGGCGGGCCTCCATCCCGTACTCGGCGAGCCGGGCCGCGATCCGGGCCACGACCAGCGCCTCGCCACCGTAGAACCCGGACACCGGCAACGGGAGCAGGCCGTAGTGCTCGAGATCGGTCAGTCCGGACTCGTCCATGCCGGAGCGCTCAGATAGCTGGGACCGGGACAGACGCTGGTCGCCCCAGTCGCGGGTCGCCGGATGCTGGGCGGGCGCGGGCAGCGGCAGCCGCGACCCGGGCACCGCCGCCGGAGCGGCCGACACCGGACCGGCGGACAGCGCGGCTGACACAGGAACAGCGGACGGCGCAGCCGATATAGGAACAGCGGAGATCGGCGCGACCGGATCGGGGGCCGTCGGGACGCGCTCCGGCGGCGGACCGTGGGGTACGGGCGGGCCCGATACCGGGGCCCGCGGTGGCCCGACCGGCGACTGGAATCCGACGATACGTTCGCCGCGTCCGGTCGCCTCGAGCTGCTCCCGGATCACCCGCAGCGGAAGGTACCGGTCACGCTGGGCGGCCAGGACGAAACGCAGCCGGTCGAGGTGCTCGGCCGTGTATTTGCGGTAACCGGACGGTGCACGGTAAGGCTCGACCAGACCTTCAGCCTCGAGGAAGCGCAGCTTCGAGATGGTGATGTCGGGGAAGTCGGGTCGGAGCTGGGCGAGCACGTCACCGATGCTCATCAGTGACCCGCTCCGGCCCGTTCCGGCCGTGGCCGCAACTCTCAGCCGTACTGTCACGCTGTCACCGCACCCCCCGGTCAGGCGGCCGAAGAAATGTCAGGTCACGTCGTCGAGGCGGGGTCCCGCGATGAACATGAGTCGGAACTTGCCGATCTGGACCTCGTCGCCGTTGTTGAGCGTGGCCGACTCGACTCGCTCCCGGTTGACGTAGGTGCCGTTCAGGCTGCCCACGTCACGCACGGTGAACGCGTTCGCGCCGCGGTGGAACTCCGCGTGCCGGCGTGACACCGTCACGTCGTCGAGGAAGATGTCGCTGTCGGGGTGGCGTCCGCTGGTGTCAGGTCGTGGTCGAGGAGGAACCGTGCGCCGGCATTGGGGCCACGGCGTACGACGAGCAGCGCCATGCCGGGCGGCAGTGACCCGGCGACGCGGCTGGGCACGACATCGCTGTCTCCCTCGAGCACCTCGTCAAGGGAGCCCATGTGCAGCGTCGAGGTGACGTTGAGTGGGGGGTACTCGTCGTCCGGGCGCGTCATCAATCACCTCACGTAGGCGGAAACCGCCGGCCGCTGGTCACGGTCGACTGGGCGAGCCTAGTCACGCGCCGACAATCTTCGGGTCAACCAGACTCGCGGGTCCTCGTGCTCGCGTCGCGGCACCAAGCTGTGCAGCTTCTCGGCCCTGTTGATGCCGGCGGCGTACGCTGGCCGCGTCGAGCAGGTCATCGACGGCGGCCGGGTCGGCCGGGTCGATCTCGACCAGCCAGCCGGCGCCGTACGGATCGGAGTTGATCAGCTCCGGGCCTGCCGTTCAGCTCGTCGTTACGCGCAGTGACGGTGCCGGACACGGGCGCGTAGATCTCCGAGACGCTCTTGGTCGACTCCACCTCGCCCAGCGACTGGCCGGCCTCGACCGCTGTACCGGGCTCGGGCAGGCTGACGAACACGATGTCACCCAGCGAATCCTGGGCGAAGTGGGTGATACCCACCCGGACGCCACTGGTGCGGGCGGCCACCCACTCGTGCTGGTCGGTGTAGTGGAGATCCTCTGGAATCACGTCGCATCTCTCTGCCCAGGGTCGGTCAGTCGGCCGGCTTCGCGTACTGGAGGTCTCCCGTGCGGGTGAAGAGCGTTGACGGTGACCAGGTCGGGTTCGTTGACAGCGAGGGTACCGCCGTCCCGGGCGACCGAGATCGGCGACACCACCGGGGATGGTCATCGCCGTGCGCATGGTGTCCGCCGGTCCGATCACGCTGAGGGTGTAGGCCCCCGACAGCGCGGTGCCGTCCACCATGATCCCGCCGCCACCGTCGACGAAGTAGGTCGACGCGACGATCCGGACAGTGCCGCGGCCATCCGGTGATCTGCATCGCCTCGGCGCCCGCCCCGCGCAGCTCCTCGACCGCCTCGAGCACGGTGGTGGCATGGATCGTGGGCCCCGTTCGGGGTCATCGTGATGCTCAGCCCCGGTCCCTGCGCCGGCAGGGTGCCGGCCAGTATGCCCAGCTCGTCGGCGCGGCGTTTCGCCTCGGCCAGCGCGGCGTCCCGGCCCTGGGCGCCGGCGCCCAGCTGGTTGAGTGTGGCCTGCAGGCTCGAGATCTCGTTGCGCTGTCGCTGTTCTCGGGAGTTGAGATCGGAGAGGATCCGGACGAGGTCGTCCTGGCGGGCGTTGTCGAGCGCGGTGTCGCCGGACGTGTTGCTCTTCACCTGGACCACCAGGCCGAACGCGAGCAGCCCGATCAACAGACCGATGACGGCACCGGCCGCGGAGACCCGGCGGCGACGAGCCGGCGAGGGCTGCTGATCCCGCGGCTCGTCGTCGGCAGCCCGGTGCGCGCCGGGTTCGAGCGCGATTCGTCGGTCACGCGATCACGCCTTGAACAGGTGCCGTCGGATGGCGGCGACGTTGCCGAAGATCCGCACGCCGAGCACGACCACGACCCCGGTGGAGAGCTGGCCACCGACCCCGAGCTTGTCGCCGAGGAAGACGATGAACGCCGCCACGAGCACGTTGGAGACGAACGAGACGACGAACTGCTTGTCGTCGAAGACGCCGTCGAGGCTTGGCCCGGATGCCGCCGAAGACCGCGTCGAGCGCGGCCACGACCGCGATCGGGCAGATAGGGCTGCAGCGCGAGCGGCACCGTCGGTTCGAGGTAGCAGCCCGGCGGCCACGCCGGCGACGAGGGCGAGCACGGCGATCATGTCGAGGTCCTCCGCGGGAACTCTTGCGCTCATGTCTGCCATACACCGCACCGCAGCTGCGGTGCTCGCTGACGCTCGCTCCTCGCGCGTGCTCATGTTCCGCCACACCCCGCACCGCAGCCTGCGCGTACCTCGGCGGGTCATCGGGTACTACCCGAGGGCGATGGCGCCGGAGACCCGGGCGGGTGCGCGAATCTCAGCGTCGGGCCGGTCGCGGCCGGTAGCCGCAGGTCGTCCTGCTGGCTGTACGGCAAATCCCAGCCCGTACTGCTGGACCAGCCCGCGCATGGAGGCCGCGGCCGCGCTGGCGTTGAACCGGCGGTCCAGGTCGCCCGGACCGATCGCGGACACGTCGTACGGGCTGGCCAGGGGCCGGAAGTCGACCAGGATCGCGTTACCGGCGGTCCGGATGGTCGAGGTGGCGGTGAGCCGTTGGCCGTTGATCGCGATCGCCTCGGCGCCGCCCGCCCACAGGGCGTTGACCACCGACTGCAGGTCGACGTCGAGGATCCGGTTCACGTCGGCAGTGGACGGTCGTGCCGGTGGTCGGGTCGATCGGCGCCCGCGCGTCGGTGAGCCGCACCACCGGCCCGGCCCGGTGACCGCGGCGAGTCCGGTCGCCGCCTCCTGTTGGCGGATGCGGGTCAGCTCGTCGCTCGACCCCCCGAGGAGGTTCCGCTGGGCGGTCGAGACCTGTCGGCGCAGGTCATCGTCCTGACGCTGCAGCGCTCGGTACGCGACTGCGCGGTCTTCGACCTGCCCGACCAGCCCGGCGTGCACGGTGTTCGCCACCGGCCGCGCGGCCACCGCCGCCCGGTACGCGACGGCCAACAGGAACCCGTCGCGACCAGGGCCACGACACGCAGGACGAACGCGCCACGGCGCCGCCACGGCGGTCGTGGGCCGACCTCAGCTCGGCGGCGGGCGGCGTCGGCGTACCCGGGGTCGAGTGGATTGTTGAACAGCTCCAGCAGGAAGTTGGGCGCGTACCGACGGCTGTCCGGGCTCACGCGGCTGCCGCCATTCGGGCGCTGCGCACCGCCCCGGCGACCTGCTGGACGTAGAGGCCGCCGGCGACCCAGTAGAGCACCAGACCCCACCAGGCCAGCCCCCAGCCGACCGGGTACGCCCAGCCGTCGGTCGCCGGGACGGCGAAGGCCAGCAGCAGGACCGGGAACGCGCCGAGCAGGATGAAGGTGGCCGCCTTGCCCAGGTAGTGCACCGGCGGCGGCCCGTACCCGTACCGGCGCAGCACGAGCAGGCACACGGCGAGCACCAGCTCCCGCGCGATCAGGGCCAGGGCGAACCACAGCGGCACCACGTCGCGGACGGTCAGCGCCACCAGCGTGGCGAAGATGTACAGCCGGTCGGCCAGCGGATCCATCAGTTCGCCGAGACGGCTGACCTGCTCGAGCCGGCGGGCCAGGAACCCGTCGACCCAGTCGGAGAACCCACCGAGGACGAGGACGACTACCGCCCAGCCGTCCAGATGCGCACCGAGGAACAGCCAGAGAAAGATCGGCACGCCGAGCAGCCGGGCGAAGCTGACCAGGTTGGGGATGGTCCAGATGCGGCCATACCGCCCAGCCGGTTCAGCTTCGGGCTCCCCCGGTCCCATCACCGCGAACCTCCTCCGCGCCGGCCCCCACCGGCGGCCGTACTCTATCGCACCGGGCGGGGCCACCCTGGTCAGCCGGGCGCGACCGCGGCCACACCCGGGGGGCCGGCGACGCGTCGAGCGGCCGGAACCGGTCCACAGTGGACCCAGTCCTCGGCCGGCTGCCACGGATGCCTGGGTTTGGGATCACCGGGCGTCGGGAAGGATCACCACGCCCAGCCGTACCTCGTTCAACTGGGTACGGTATCGGTCAGTCGACCCCATAGCCTCTACTCATCGGACGCAACCGGAACAACCAGGGATCTTCGAGGTCTTCTTGACCAATGCCACCTAGTCTTCGATCAGCCAGATCCACTCCCCCATCCGAGGTTGTCGTGTCGCATACGCGTCGGGTCGGTCCACGCAGGACCGTCCGGGCCGGGCTGGCCTGGACGATGGCCGTGGGCGGTACCGCACTGGTGCTGGCCGCCGCCATCGTCTGGATCAACCCCACCCGGGCCACATCGACTGACCCGGCGGCTCTGTCGAGCGCTGGTAGCGGTGATCCGACGGCGGCCGCACCGCCAACGGCCGGGCCGTCCAGCGACCAGGTCACCCCTTCAGCAACGCCGCTGACCGCCAAGGATGTCCGCATGCCGCTGGAACTTCGGGCGGCGTCGATCTCCGTGCCGACCGGTGCCTTCCTGGCCTGGGCCCTCATGGACCGACGGACCGGCCAGACCTGGGGGTCGACCACGATGGCGCAGACCACCTGGACCGCTTCCATGATCAAGGCATGGCTCGCGGCCGACTACCTTCGCCGGGCGGCGGCGGCCGGAGTCAAGCCGAGCCAGTCGGAGCTGGCCGACCTCGAGACCATGATCCGGGACAGCGCCAACCTTCCGACCGAGGCGATCTACGAGGCCAACGGCTCGTCGGCCTCCATCTACCGGCTGATCAGCATGTGCCACCTGACGGACACCTCGCCCAGGCCGGGTGAGTGGAGCTACACCAATATGTCGGCCCGGGACGCCGTCCGGATGGCTGACTGCATCGCCGACGGGACCGCTGCCGGTCCACAGTGGACTGCGTGGGTGCTGCAGATGATGCGGGGCGTGCGGGGTGAAGGTGACTTCGGCATCCGGGACGCGTTCCCTCCGGCCGAGGCGGCCACCATCGCCGTCAAGAACGGCTGGCTCGACTACGACGACGATGACGTGTGGCGGGTCAACTGCCTCGCCGTCACCGACACCTGGGCTTTGTCCGTGCTCCAGCGGTTCCCCGACGCCGACAGCATCAGCCTCGTCACCGCCCGGCAGAACTGCCGGGACGTGGCGAAACAGCTGATCAACCCGGCCTACGAGGCGTTGCGCTGACCCCGTTCGCGCAGGCCGGCGACCTGGGCCCAGTGCCGGCAGGCCCGGGTCAGCCGCTTCGGTCGATACCAGCGTATGTGGTGTGCGGGCGCCGCGGTGTTCCGGAAACTGTCGGTGGCGGGTGCTAGACATCCGGTGTGCCGAAGCTGGGAATCGACGAGCGGCGGGCCAGGCTGGGCGTCCGGCACCATCTGGCCACACCGGCCACCGACGCGCTGGGCGCAACCCGGGCGTTGCTGGCGTTGCACGCCACGGATCCGGCCACGGTGTTCCTGTCCGTGCGGGCCCGGTCGCCGGACAGCTCGGTCGAGCGGATCGAGCGTGCGCTGTACGAGGACCGCACCCTGCTACGGATGTTGGGCATGCGTCGCACGATGTTCGTGCTCCCCACCGAGGACGCCCCGATCGTGCAGGCCGCCTGCACCGACGCGGTGGCCGCAACGATCAAGCGGCGGTACGCCCAGCTCCTGGATGACGCCGGCGTCGGCGACGACGCGTTCCTCGACAAGGTAGGCGACCTCACGGCTGCCGCACTGGTCGCGCGGGGTGAGGCGACGGGAACGCAGTTGTCGACCGACGTCCCGGCCCTGCGCACCGTGGTCCGCAGGCACGAGGACAAGGCATACGGCGGCGCGCAGAACATCACGAGCTGGGTGCTCATGCTGCTGGCCGCCGACGGCAGGGCGGTCCGCGGCCGACCGAAGGGCTCATGGACCTCGACCCAGTGGGCCTGGTCGCCCGTGGGGGCCTGGCTGCCCAAGGGGATGCGCAGGATTCCGACTGTCCAGGCCCGGGCGGAGCTGGCCAGGCGCTGGTTGGCGCGATTCGGCCCGGCCACCGTGGCCGACCTCAAATGGTGGACCGGCTGGACCATGGCGCAGGTCAGGCAGGCGCTGACCGAGGTCGCCGCGGTCGAGGTCGACCTGGACGATGGCATGGGCATCGTGCTGCCTGACGATCTGGCTCCCACGCCGCCGCCCGGCCGTCCGTGGGTCGCTCTTCTCCCGGCCCTCGACGCGAGCCCGATGGGCTGGTCCAACCGGTCGTGGTTCCTAGGACCGCACGCGTCGGCATTGTTCGACCGGTCGGGCAACATCGGCCCGACCATCTGGTCCGATGGCCGGATCGTCGGCGGCTGGGCCCAGCGCAAGAGTGGCGAGATCGTCACCCGGCTGCTCGAACCATGTGCCCGCGACGTGGTCCGGGCGGTGGAGGCGGACGCCGTGAAGCTCGCCGCATGGATCGGACCGGTCCGGGTCACCCCGCGGTTCCGGACACCGCTGGAGAAGGAGCTCACCGCATGAGGACGGCCAGACGATGGTGACGTTCGCGGAGGTCCGCCGTCTGGCTCTGTCGCTGCCGCGGACAAGCGAGCACCTCGTGTACGGGCGGATCAAGTTCCGCATCAAGTCGATCGTCTACGTGGGCATGGCGGCGGACGAACTCTCGATGGGGGTCGGCTTCCCCAAGGAGGAGCGGGCCGCGGTGGTGGCGGCGGAGCCGCGCAAGTTCATGATGCCGGCGCCATCGGATGAGCGGTTCAACTGGATCCGGGTATGGCTGCACGCGCTCGACGAGCAGGAGATGACCGAGCTGGTCGTGGACGCGTGGCGGATGTGCGTGCCCAAGTTCCTTGTCCGCGACCACCTCGGCGAACCGCCCGACCTGTCGCGCGCGATCGAACTGGCCTACGTTCACCGTCCGGCTGAGGGTGAGATTGCCGAACCTCAGGCAATCCCACCCCGCCGTCCGAGAAAGATCAGTAGCCCTGGAACACCTCCCGCAGAGCATCCACCGTGATACCCGCGGCCGTCACCGTCGCCGGGGTGTGGCCCGGGTCGAGCCGGCCGGAGAGGAGCCGGATCAACGCCTCGGTGGGCATCACCAGCGTCGCATCGGGCGGCACGGAATCAGGTGTCCACGAGTCCATGGTGGACTTCTCGCCGAGCGTCAGGCGGAACTCGCGGTCGGGGTCCGTGGTGGAGACCTTGACCACTCCCGTCCAGGGGGACGGCTTGGCGGTCCAGCTGGCAACCCGGGTGATCAGGTCGACGACGATCTCGACCGCCTCCGGGAGGATCGTCGCCGACGGGTCCAGCGCGACTGCGACATCCCAGGTGTGGATGCCGTGCTCCGACAGACGGGCGCGAGCCACCCCCCGGATGTCCGTGTCGCCGCCCCAGATCGTGAAGCGGGCCTGGGAGTCCGCGTTGGCCTCGAGCTTGTCGACGAGAGCGGCGTCGAATCGCAGGCCGTCGGCCGCCTGCTGGTCCGGCGACATGACGTTCCAGCGGTCCCAGATCGGAGGAAACACATCCCGGCCTGGCGGCTCCTGGCCAGCCAGCCCGGCGTCGACGACCATGGCGTTGATCTCCGCACCGGAGCCGATATGCGACAGGACCTGAGCGATCGACCACTCCGACGGGTACCCCCGCTGGCGCAACTGCTCCGGGGTGAGCGGCTCAGCGACGGTCCGAAGGCGATTGTGGGAGGCCCGGAGGGCGGCGATGGGGTCTGGCGAGGGCGTCATGCCCGCAACTTTAGTTTCCTCGTCAACGATTCGCGAGCGCTCCCACCAGCGGCCCCAGCAGGGCCACCGCGAGAATGACCACGATCACGAGAAGCCCTCTGGGGTTGCCGAAGTTGACCGTCCAGCCGACCCCGTACCGCTTGGGCACGAATACCGATGGGTCGTCGCGGTTGACGTAGACCAGCCCACCCCGCCAGTACCGGTCGTCATCGCGGTGCACCAGGCCGGTCGGAGCCTCGTGCGCGTCGGCGGCGATCCGGCTCCCCAGCTGACCGGTCGTGAGGATCACCCCGAACAGCACGACCAGGCCGACCAGGATCGGCACGGCCACCGGCCAGACCGAGAGGGTGGTCGCGTCGCTCCAGATCTGCCAGCACATGGCGAGGACGGAGAGGTTCACGAAGGCGGCCAGCACGAGAATCGCCCGGGACACCCGCACCGTGAACCCGCGGTGCCGCTGGGCCGACGTGCGGGGCTCGGCCGGGTCCAGGTCGCCCCGCGACCGCAGTGACAAGGCGACCGCGAGCATCAGGGCCACGGTGATCCCGAGCTGCACGAGAATGGGCGTCGCCACGCTGAGGACGGATTTCGCGACCGTGCGGTCCGGGTGGCCGGACGCGTTCACGTGCATGATCAGCCGGTCCGGCAGGCCCGGGTACCGGATGATCGCCAGCACCACTGTGGCCAGCAGGATGCCGATCGCCGGCGCCGCCCAGGCCCACGGGAACGGCACCGGGTCGGTCCGCAGCGACGTGTCGACGGCCACCCCTTCGCGCAGGCCCGCGTACCAGTGCTCGTGCGTCTTCGCCGTGAGAATCGCGGACCTCGCCCGCAGGTACCCCGGCAGGCACACCGCCAACACCAGTAGCGGGATGAGGGCCCCGAGTACCGGCTGGCCACCGCCCAGGAACGCCATCAGCAGCAATCCCGCCCCGATCAGGGCGACCCCGACGACCCCGACGAACCACCGGTACTGTCGCCGCTGCTCCGCGATCACCGGCGAGTCGACCCGATCCGGCGGTACGCGTACCCCGAACGGCAGCGTGGGCGGCGCCAGCGACGGCATCAACCAGCTGGCTACCAGGATGATCAGCGGACCGATCGCGGTCAGCAACCAGGCTCCGAGTGTCACGACGACTCCTCCCCCACGCGTGCATGGTTCATATGTTCCCGCCGGGCTCTGACGTTGGATCCCCACCGGTGTCTGAGGTTGGGACGGCGAATGTCGCGAGCTCCCGCCGACACTCGGCCAGCACAGCCGCGTTGTCAAAGCCCTTCGCCACCGCCACGACCAGGAGCATCCGCAGGCGGATGCGCCACTCGGTGACCGTGGAGCCGGACGGTGGTCCCGGGGTCGGGTCGCGATGGACGACTGCCCCGCTCATCCGGTCGACGGTCATCGCACCCTGTAAGGCATCCTAGGAAGCTGAATCGGGCTCGCGGCCGAGATGCGTAGGCACCGTTCCTGACCTGGACGGTGAGGGGGCACGGGCCTCGCGCCGCGCGGGAGCATACGGTCGCCACCACAACGGACATGCGCCATCAAAGCCATGTATCGGCCACATAGCCCGTACGCCCATGGCGAACAGCCCGTGCTGGCAGTCACAAGCCGGAACACCTGGAGCGCTCAAGGACTTGAGTCTCACAGGCTCAGCCTTCGGGACGGGCCAAACGACGACGAACACGACGACAAGAGGTGTCAGAGTGACCACGCTTCCGGTTCTTCCTTTGACCGACGCTGTCCTGTTGCCGGGCATGGTCATCCCGATCACGCTCGACCCCGCCACCCAGGCGGCCATCGACGCTGCCAGGGCCAGCGCGGACAACACCGTGCTGGCGGTGCCGCGCATCGACGGCGAGTACGGGCCGGTGGGTACGGCCGCGGTGATCGAGCGGGTCGGTCGGCTACCCAGCGGTGAGCCGGCCGCCGTCCTGCGGGGCCTGCACCGGGCCCGGATCGGCTCCGGCGTGCCCGGACCGGGGGCAGCGCTGTGGGTGGAATCGTCCCGGTTCGAGGAGCCGGAGGCGACCGGCCGCAGCCGGGAACTGGCCCGCGAGTACAAGACCCTGCTCACCAGCGTGCTGCAGCGTCGCAGCGCCTGGCAGGTGATCGACGCGGTCGAGCGGATGACCGACCCGGCCGAGCTGGCCGACAGCGCTGGCTACGCTCCCTGGTTGAGCCTGCCGCAGAAGGTCGAGCTGCTCGGCTCGGCGGACCTGAACGCCCGGCTGGAGCTGCTCATCGGCTGGATCAAGGACCACATCGCCGAGCTCGAGGTGTCCGAGCGGATCAGCGAGGACGTGCGCGAGGGGCTCGAGAAGAGCCAGCGCGAGTTCCTGCTGCGCCAGCAGCTGGCCGCCATCCGCAAGGAGCTCGGCGAGGGCGAACCCGAGGGCGCGACCGACTACCGGACCCGGGTCGAGCAGGCCGACCTGCCTGAGAAGGTCCGCGAGGCAGCCCTGCGCGAGGCCGACAAGCTGGAGCGGGCCAGCGACGCCTCCCCCGAGGCGGGCTGGATCCGGACCTGGCTCGACACGGTGCTCGACATGCCCTGGTCGGTGCGTACCGAGGACAACACCGACCTGATCGCCGCCCGTGGTGTCCTGGATGCCGACCACGCGGGGCTGGCCGACGTCAAGGACCGGATCATGGAGTACCTGGCGGTGCGCAACCGTCGGGCCAGCCGTGGCCTGCACGTGGTCGGCGGTCGTGGTTCGGGGGCTGTCCTGGCCCTGATCGGGCCACCCGGTGTCGGCAAGACCAGCCTCGGCGAATCGGTTGCCCGATCACTGGGTCGCACCTTCGTCCGCGTCTCGCTCGGCGGTATCCGGGACGAGGCGGAGATCCGCGGGCACCGGCGCACCTACGTCGGCGCGCTGCCCGGCCGCATCGTGCGGGCCATCCGCGAGGCGGGCTCGATGAACCCGGTCGTGCTGCTCGACGAGGTCGACAAGCTCTCGGTGGGATTCGCCGGTGACCCGGCGGCCGCCCTGCTCGAGGTGCTCGACCCGGCGCAGAACCACACCTTCCGCGACCACTACCTCGAGGTCGACCTCGACCTGTCGGACGTGCTGTTCCTGGCCACCGCCAACGTGGCCGACACCATCCCCGGCCCGCTGCTGGACCGGATGGACGTGGTGACCCTGGATGGCTACACCGAGAGCGAGAAGGTCGCCATCGGGCGGGACCATCTGTGGCCACGGCAGCTGGAGCGGGCCGGTATGACCACCGACGAGGTGCGCATCGACGACGGCGCCATCGCGACGATCGCCGCCGAGCACACCCGGGAGGCCGGCGTCCGGCAGCTCGAGCGCTCGCTCGCCCGGATCCTGCGCAAGGTGGCCGTGAAGATCGCGGACGCCCCGGCACCGGTACACATCGGTGAGGCGGATCTGCGCGAGTACCTGGGCCGCGCCCGGTTCACCCCGGAATCGGCCGAGCGCACCGCCGTGCCCGGTGTCGCCACCGGACTCGCGGTCACCGGCGCCGGCGGGGATGTCCTGTTCATCGAGGCCACCGCCATGCCGGGCGACGCGGGGCTGACCCTGACCGGCCAGCTCGGCGACGTGATGAAGGAGTCGGCCCAGATCGCCCTGTCGTACCTACGCTCGCACGGCGACCGCTTCGGAATCGACCCGGAGAAGCTGGCTAAGACCCGGATCCACCTGCATGTACCGGCGGGCGCCGTGCCCAAGGACGGTCCGAGCGCCGGCATCACCATGGTGACCGCGCTGGCCTCCCTGGTCAGCGGGCGGCCGGTGCGGCCAGAGGTGGGCATGACCGGTGAGGTGACCCTGGCCGGACGGGTGCTGCCGATCGGCGGCGTGAAGCAGAAGCTGCTCGCCGCCCACCGGGCCGGCCTGACCGAGGTGATCATCCCGGCGCGCAACGAGCCCGACCTGGACGACCTCCCGGTCGAGGTGCGCTCCGAGTTGAAGATCCACACGATGGGCGACGTTGCCGACGTGCTGGCCGTCGCTCTGCGCGACGACCAGCCAGCCACCCTGGTCGCCGCCTGACAGTGCCGCCGGTTGACAGTGCTGCCGGTTGACAGTGCCGCCGGGCCGCCGGGCGCGGCCGCCGGGCGCGGCCGCCGGGATCGGGTCAGGGCGCCGCCCTCACGGGGGCCGCTACCTGACCCGATCGCCCATGCCGCCGCGCCGCCGGCCGAACCACGATCGGCGTGCCCCGATGGCCGCCTCGGCGGCCCGGGAGGCGGCGACCGCGGCGAACCCGTAGTCGCGCATCGATTCCTCGTAGGCGCCGATGGCCCTGACCGGGTCGCCGCCGCCGGTGAGCATCCGACTGAGAAGGGCCGCGTCCTGCAGCGCGGTGTTCGCGCCGGATCCGCGGGCCGGGCTCATCGGGTGGATCGCGTCGCCCAGTACGGTGACCCGGCTGGGCGGCCAGGCGGGCACCGGCTCAGCCGCACGGACCCGCACCAGGAACGTGTCGTCCACGTCGGCCTGTGCCACCAGCTCGCGAACTGAGGGATGCCAGGACCGCACCATCCGAGCAGCGGTCGAGTGCAGATCGGCCGCGGGCGAGCCGGACAGGGCGCCGAACAGGGCGGCCCGGCCGCTGAGCGCCCACATGAGATAGTCGGCGACCGGTCGGAGTCCGAGCGTCGCCGGCGGCTGCCCGAACTGGACCAGCCCGGTCGCCATGCCGATCTGCCCGCCGATGATCGCGGTGAAGCCTTCGAACATGGGCGGCGGCACCAGCGGCAAAGTTCGTTCGTCGAGCGTGGTCCGGCCGTAGATGACGGCACTGCCGGTGTCGACCTGCCGGGCGTGGGGCAGGTACTGCCGGCGGACGGCGGAGCCGATCCCGTCCGCGCCGACCAGAACGTCCGCCTCGACGAGGACATCGCCCCGGGCCGACCGCGCGTCGGTGAAGCGGGCGAGGACACCGTCCGTTGTGGACTCGTAGCCGACACACGACTGACCCCAGTGGACATTGAGGCCGGTGCTCAGAACCTCCCGCAGGGTACCCCGATTGACCGATGTGGACAGTGGATCGGGATTGGCCGCCCGTTGCCGGTGGCGCACCCGCAGCCGCTTGTCCACCACCGTGAAGGCCCGGCTGGTCTGGCCCCTCGTGGCCAGGAACAACTCGAACAGCTCCGGCGGCAGACACTCGCGCAGAGCCAGCCCGCCTCGGGCGTCCAGGTGCAACCGGTACCCCTCCCGACCGACCGTCAGGTCTGAGCGTCGCTCGTGGACGGAGACATCCATGCCGCCCTGGCGCAGTGCGTGGGCCAGACAGAGCCCGCCCAGGCCAGCGCCGACAACGACCACCCGCAGCGTCACCGGGACGAGGAACCCTCGGTCGGTACCTCTTCACGCAGCGGCAGCAGGACCCGGAACCGGGTGTCGCCGGGCGATGAGTCGACCCGGATGTCGCCGTGGTGCTTCTCGACCACGATGCGGTAGGAGATGTCCAGCCCGAGGCCGGTACCCTCGCCGACCGGCTTGGTGGTGAAGAAGGGCTCGAAGATGCGGGGCCGGATCTCCGCCGGGATCCCGCCGCCGGTGTCGCCGATCTCCACGACCAGGTGGTCGTCGTCCATTGTGGTCAGAACGGTCAGCGTGCCGGTCTCCCCCATCGCCGCCACCGCGTTGTCGATCAGGTTGGTCCACACCTGGTTCAGCTCGGCCGCGTAGGCCGGGATCGCCGGCAGGGACCGGTCGTACTCGCGAACCACCCGGATCCCCTTCGGGATCTTCGCGCTCAGCATCGTCAGGGTGGCGTCGAGCAGGTCGTGCACGTCGACGGTCTGGTGTGGCGCCCGGTCGAGCTGGGAGTACTGCTTGGCCGCGGCGACCAGCCCGGAGATCCGGGTGACCGCGTCCTCGATCTCGCTCATCAGCAGTTCGGTGTCCATCGTGTAGGTCAGCCAGCGCACGGCCGGCTCGAGGTTGTCGTCGCCGACCGCGCCGGCGATCTGGTCCAGCCACTCGACGTCGACCCCGCCGGCGACCAGCGTGGCCGCGGTGTCGGTGCCGACGATGTCGTGGTCGTCGAGCCAGTCGGCGACCGCGTCCTCGGCGTCGCTGGTCTGCAGCGGGGTGAGCTTGGGCGCCGACGCCGCCCGCTTGACCGCGTCGTCCTGCAGCCCGACCAGCGCCTTGAGCCGGCGGCCGTCGAGCCGACCGTCGGCGATCATGGCGAGCTTGTGCCGCATGCCGGTGACCCGCTCGCGCAGGGTGGCGGTGGCCCGCACCGCCGCCGCCGCCGGGTTGTTGAGCTCGTGGGTGAGCCCGGCCGACAGCGCGCCCAGCGCGACCAGGCGCTGCCGCTCGCCGACGATCGTCTGGCTGTTGCGCATGCCGAAGAACAGGCCCTCGAGCAGGTGCATGGCCATCGGGAACCATTCGCGCATCAGGTCGCGAAGTCCTCGGCGGGCAGGGTGAACATCTCGACGTCGGTGATCGCACGCACCGAGTTGGAGTACACCTGCGGCACCCGGTCGCCCAGGTAGGCCTGCATCGCGCCGGCGTACACGCCGCGCTGCTCGGTGCGGGTGACCTCCACGTCGTCGCCGTGGACCAGCCGGCTCATGCGCGATCGTCCCGGAGAGCAGGACGAAGAAGCAGGTCGCCGGCTCGCCCTCGGTGAAGACCGCGTACCGCCGGCGAAGTGCTCGACCTCGCCCTTGCTGCCCAGCCAGTCGAGCTGCTCGTCGGTGAGCTACTCGAACAGGAACAGCGTGCGCAGCTCGGCCCGGGTCAGCGACTGCGTGCTCATTGCGCCTCCAGGTACCGGTGGACCAGCGAGACGGCCATGGCGCCCTCGCCGACGGCCGAGGCGACCCGCTTCACCGAATCCGAGCGCACGTCGCCGGCGGCGAAAACCCCGGGCACGCTGGACTCGAGGTGGTACGGGTCGCGGGGGCCACCAGCCGGGCGGTCGCCGCCCCTCGACCAGCAGGTCGGGACCGGTCCGCACGAACCCGAGGTCGTCCCGGGCCACCACCGCCGTCGAGCCAGTCGGTACGCGGCTCGGCTCCGATGAAGATGAACAGCCAGGAGGTGTCCACTGTGGACTCCTGCCGGTTCCGGACATCGCAGAGGGTCAGCCGCTCCAGGTGCTCGTCGCCGGCCGCCCCGACCACCTCGGTGTACGGGTGGACCTCGATGTTCTCGACCTGGGCGATCTGGTCGATGAGGTACTGCGACATCGACCGGGTCAGGTCGCTCGGCCCGGATCAGCAGGTGCACCCGGCGGGCGTAGCGGGAGAAGTGCACCGCCGCCTGCCCGGCCGAGTTGGCCCCGCCGACGATGTAGACCTCCTCGCCCGGCGCAGGCCGGCGCCTCGGTCGCGGCCGAGCCGTAGAAGACCCCCGCGGCCGGTGAGCTCGGCCAGCCCCGGCGCGCGCCAGCCGCCGGTAGGACACGCCGGTGGCCAGCACCACCGCGTGGGCGGCGATCGACGTACCGTCTCCGAAGCGCACGATGCGGGTGGCGCCGCCGGCCTCCAGCCCGGTCACCTCGCGGGTACTCAGCAGCTCCGCGCCGAACTTCAGCGCCTGGCGGCGGGCCCGCTCGGTCAGCTGGGCGCCCGACACGCCGTCGGGGAAGCCGAGGTAGTTCTCGATCCGGCTGCTCTGCCCGGCCTGCCCGCCGGTCGCCTCCCGCTCGACCAGCACCGTGCGCAGCCCCTCGGAGGCGCCGTAGACCGCGGCCCCCAGACCCGGCCGGCCCGGCGCCGACCACGATGAGGTCGTAGAAGTCCGACGCCGGCGTGGTCGACATGCCCACGTGGGCGGCCAGCTCGCGCCTCGGTCGGCATCACCAGCGACTTCCCGTCGGCGGTGACGACCAGCGGCACGTCGGCCGCGGTCACCCCGGCCGCGGTCAGCAGCCGCTGACCCTCCGGCTCGTCGGCCAGCAGCCACCGGTACGGCACGAGGTTGCGGGCCAGGAAGTCGCGGGCGGCGAACGACGGCGCCGACCAGCGGTGCCCGACGATCCGGATCTCGACCGGCGCCACCTCGGGCGTGGCCAGCCAGGCCTCGAGCAGCTGGTCCACCACCGGGTAGAGCTTCTCCTCCGGCGGGTGCCACGGCTTGAGCAGGTAGTGGTCCAGGTCCACGACGTTGATGGCGTCGATCGCGGCGTCGGTGTCGGCGTAGGCGGTCAGCAGCACCCGCCGGGCCAGCGGGAACAGGTCCATCGCCGCCTCGAGGAACTCGATGCCGTTCATCTGCGGCATCCGGTAGTCGGCCAGCAGCAGCGCGACCGGATCGCCGCGCAGCTTGAGCTCGCGCAGCGCGTCCAGGCCCTCCGCGCCGGAGTTGGCCCGTACCACCCGGTAGCGGTCGCCGTACTGGCGCCGTATGTCGCGGGCCACCGCTCGGGAGACGGCCGGGTCGTCGTCGACGGTGAGGATCGCGGGGTTCGCCATGCCTTCAATCAAAGCACGCTCCCCCCGCCCCCCTGCCCGGGAAGGAAGGGCACCTTCCTATACACCAGGCGTTAACAAGGTGCCCTTCCTTCGCATGAAACGCGTGACCGGTTTACCGCGGCGGCGCCCGGGTAACCGCCACGAATGACGACCACCGATGTGCACATTGATGCCCAACGAATGACGTACGCGCGGGCCGCCAGCCACGGCTTCGGTCTGGGCCAGACCGAGGCACGGCGGTACGTGTCCGAGCTGAGCCCACAGGACGCCGAGACGCTGCATGCGGAACTGGCCGGGCAGGTCGACTTCACCTGGGCGCTGGCACAGAACCATCCGGTACCGTTCGGCGAGTATGTCAGTGAGCTGCCGGCCGACGGGCGCGCCGACCAGGGCGAGCTCGAGCGGGTGTACCGGGCCGGATTCGACATCGCGTTCAGCGCCTTCCTGGTCGAATCCCTCAACGCGGCCACCGCGGCGGTGATCGACGCGAACCAGGCGGCGCCGGACACCGGAGCGTCCATCGAGGGTGCCCGTATCGCCCAGTAACCCCGGCCGGCGACCCCAAGTGACCCCGGCCGGCGACCCCGGTGGCAACATCGCGCCGATCGCCGCGGGCCGGCGTAGCGTGGAGTTGAGCGGAACACATCGACCCATATGTTGCGGCCCTTCGAAGCCGCCAGACACGCGTGACGCGGTGATGTCACGGGACACAGAAGGCGCCCTCAGGAGGACAACTATGAGGCTGCGCACGACCTACTCCCACTTGACCGACCGGTTTCTCGACGCCCGCGCGATGACCGACGTGCTGGCGTACCGGCTCTCGGCCGAGGACCAGACGCCCCAGTCGATGCCGGACGCCCGCCCCACCAAGTGGCATCGCGCCCATACGACGTGGTTCTTCGAGGAGTTCCTGCTCCGTCCCGATCCGCGCTACACCGAGTGCGACCCGTCCTACCGTTACCTGTTCGACTCGTACTACGAGGGGGTCGGGCCGCGGCACCCACGCCCGAACCGGGGCCTGGTGACCCGACCCGGGATCGCCGACATCGCCCATTACCGCGAGTACGTGCAGGATGCGCTCGTCCGTGTCCTCGATGCCGAAGAGCTGGACACGGCGGCCCAGGACCTCGTCGAACTCGGCTGCAACCACGAGCAACAGCACCAGGAACTGCTGCTCATGGACATCAAGCATCTGTTGTCCACGCACCCGTTCGCGCCCGTGTACGTCGAGAGGGCGGTGGACGACCTGAGCCCACCGCTCGCCCAGCGCTGGCGTGCTGTGCCGGCCGGAATCGTCGAGATCGGCCACGACGGGGTCGGCTTCGGCTACGACAACGAGGGGCCGCGCCACCAGGTCCTGCTCGAGGACTTCGAGATCGCCGAACGATCGGTCACGGTGAGCGACTGGTTGGAGTTCATGCACGATGGCGGGTATCGCCGCGCGGAGCTGTGGCTCTCCGACGGCTGGGCCCGCGTCCAAGCCGATGGCTGGGACGCGCCCGGGTACTGGGATGAGCACGGCGGCGCCTGGACGGCGCTGACCCTGTCCGGTCGCCGCCCCGTCGTACCGGCCGAGCCGGTCTGCCATGTCTCGTTCTACGAGGCCGACGCGTACGCCCGCTGGGCCGGAGCCCGGCTGCCCACCGAGTTCGAATGGGAGACCGCCGCCCGGCAGCGCCCGCATCTGCGTGGCCGGCTGCTCGACCCGGCGCGGGTACACCCCGGACGGGCCGGCTCGGCCATGGTCGGCGACGTTTGGGAGTGGACATCCTCGGCCTACCTGCCCTACCCGGGCTTCTCGCCCGCCCACGGCGCCGTCGGCGAGTACAACGGCATGTTCATGGGCGACCAGCACGTCCTGCGGGGGGCGAGTGCGGCCACACCGCCCGGGCACGAGCGGCTCAGCTACCGCAACTTCTTCCCGGCCTCCGCGCGCTGGGCGTTCAGCGGTCTGCGCCTGGCCCGCAGCGTCTCCTGATGGGAACCGCCACCGAGGACCGCATCGCGGCGGACGCGCGGGCCGTCGATCCACCCGCACGGCAATCCCCGTTCAGGGCTCGATGGTCACCTTGATGGCCTCGCCGCGGGCCACCACGTCGAACGCGTCGAGGGTTCGGTCCAGGGGCAGCCGATGGGTGATGAGATCGGCCACCGGTACCGCGCCGGCGGCGATGAGGTCGAGCGCCTCGGCGTTGTCGGTCGGGCTGGAACCGTTGGCCCCGACCACGGTCAGCTCGCGGTAGTGCACCAGGTTGGCGTCGAGGGCGATCACCGGATCGTCCTTGGGCAGACCGCCGAACAGGCTGATCCGGCCACGACGGGCGGCCATCCGTACCGCCTGCTCCTGGGCCGCCCCGGACGCGGCGGCGGTGATGACCACGTCCGCACCTCGTCCGTCGGTCAGCTTGGTCACGGCACCGATGATGTCCACATCGGACGAGACGAGGGCCGCGTCCGGCTGGACCAGATCGGCGGCGAGCCGCAGCCGGTCGGCGTTGAGATCGGCCAGGAACACCCGCGACGCCCCCCGGGCCCGGGCGAGCCGGACGTGCAGGCAGCCGATCGGTCCGGATCCGATCACCACGACGACGTCGCCCGCCCCGACCTGGGCCAGCGTCTGTCCATTAAGGACGCACGCCAGCGGCTCGGTCACCGACGCCTCGGCGTATGAGACATGGGTCGGGATGCGGTGCAGGCCGCCGACGGCGAGGACCTTGGCCGGCACCGCCATGTACTCGGCGAACCCGCCGTCGTA
Source organism: uncultured Actinomycetota bacterium (assembly GCA_963803345.1). Classification (GTDB taxonomy): domain Bacteria; phylum Actinomycetota; class Actinomycetes; order Mycobacteriales; family Micromonosporaceae; genus CAWDLX01. Next base: position 16,704 of record CAWDLX010000009.1, on the reverse strand, counting down.
GTGGTACCCGATCGACTCCTGGTTCGGGCAGACGGTCATCCGGCCCGCCCGGCAGTCCGGACACCGTCCACATGGGATGGCCGCGATGACCTGGACCCGGTCGCCGGCCGCCCAGCCGGTCACCCCGGCCCCGACAGCGCTGATCTCGCCGGCGATCTCGTGCCCCATGACCCGTGGCGCGACCATATTGTGGTGTCCGAAGTGGAGGATCTTCACGTCGGTGCCACAGGTGGAGCAGGTGCGGATCCTCAGCACCACCTCCCCCGGGCCGGCGACCGGCTCGTCGGCCGACTCCACCCGGACGTTGCCGGGGGCGTGGAAGCGGACCACCCTCACGACACACCACCCTCCACCGGCGACAGTAGCCGGCCGTCTCGATCTCGACCGCCCGGTCGGTCGATCTCGACGGCCGGTCGCGGCACTGCGAGTCGGCGTGATGATCATGCAGGTTCGGCCACCCCCATCTTCGCCGATGCGCTCCTTTTCCGCAGTTTCCTGCATGTTCATGCCTGCTTGCGAGGGATGGCGGGGCCCGTCGGTGGCACACACACAGCGGGGCGTGCTTGCCAGCCACCGGTGCCTGGTGAGACTTTCGTTTGATGGAACGGTTCACTCGACGCCCGCACGTCCGGTCCCTGCGTCCTCGCGTCCGGGCGATCGGAGTGGCCGCGTTGGGTCTGTTCGTCTGCCTGGCCGCCGCCATGCCGGTGGAGGCGGACCCGACGAGCACGACGGCCACCTCGGCACCCGACGACCAGTGGCTGCACATGCGCACGCTGTTGCGTCACCGCCGTCGGGGCGCGACGCGGGTGAGCCGACTGCCCGTGCCGGATGGTCCCCCGCCGCCCCGGCGGGTGATCAGCCGCGAGCAGGTGGTCGAGGGTGCCTGCCGGCTCTTCCTGAACCGGGGCACGATCGACATGGACCAGCTGGCGATCAGCCTGGCCGTCAGCCGCGCCACCCTCTACCGGATCGTCCACAGTAGAGACGAGTTGATCGGTGAGGTGCTGTGGCGGCTGGCCGATCAGAACCTCGGCCGGGCCAGGGACGAACGCAGCCGCACCGGCATCGACGGCGTCCTCGAGGTGTCCCGCGGATTCAGCCGGCGGCTGGTCGCCTCCCGGTCCTTCCGCCGGTTCCTCATCACCGAACCGGAGACGGCCACCCGCATCCTGTTCACCGCGGCCGGTGGCGTGCACTGCCGCGCCGTCGAGGCGGCGCGACAGGTGTTCGCCGACGCGGCTCCACCCGAGTTCAAGCAGACCGGCGGGTGGCTCGGCGGCGACCTGGACAAGTTGGCCTACCTGTACGTACGCATCTTCGAGTCGATGTACTACGGCGAACTGCTGTCCGGTACGGCGCCGGATCTGGACCTGGTCGAGCACGCCGCCCGCTCCCTGCTCGAACGCGCGCAGTGCTCACCTCCGCTTGAGACCGCCGTCTCAGCCTCGAACTCGCCTCTTACGGATGCGGGGTAGGTTCGCCTAAATTCAACGGCAGTGGCAGGGAGTTCGTACGGGCCGGGACCCACACCCCGGCCCGTACGGCTTTCGGCGTTCTGTCATTGATCGGCGTAGGCGGCCTGGACCGCGGCGGCCAGCGCGGCATCGGTGGCGGCGACCAGCGGCAGGGCGTTGCCGCCGGAGACCCGGAACGGCGCCCCGTCCGCGCCCACCGTGACCCCGCCCGCCTCCGCGAGCAGCAGCACCCCGGCCGCGTGGTCCCACACCAGCTACCACGTCAGCACGATGACTCGGCGCCGGCCGCTGGCGAGCTGGACGTACTCCAGCCCCGAGGTGTCGAAGAAGCCGAGCGAAACACCGGCCCGGCCCAGCGCGTTCATGCCGGCCCGCTGCCCGGGCGTCCACCATCGGGGCATCGTGGTCAGCACATCGAGATGGGTCAGTCCATTCTGGACACCGCCGACCCGGATCCGCTCACCGTCCAGATAGGCTCCCCCGCCGCTGGTCGCGACGGCCATCCAGCCCAGGGCGGGAGCGAAGCTCCACGACGCGATGCAGCTCGCCCTGGTCGGCCAGAGCGACCAGGGTGGAGAAGCGGGAGCTGCCCGAGGCGAAGTTGTGCGTACCGTCGACCGGGTCGATGATCCACACCGGGGCGGCGCCGGAGAGCCGGGCCAGCGTCGTCGGATCGGCCGCCACCGACTCCTCGCCGACCACGACGCTGCCGGGGACGAGACGGGACAGCGCCAGTGACAGCGCCTCCTCGGCTCCGCGGTCGGCGACCGTCACCAGGTCACCCGGCGTCTTCTCGACCACATCGCCCGGTTCGAGCCGGCCGAAGTAGGGGAGGATCCGTTCGTCGGCCACCCGCCGGATCAGCCGCTCCACCTCGGCCACCGTCACCGCGTCGATCATGCGGCCAGCATGCCAGGCGCGGCCGGCGCGGCCCGGCAGCCCCTCGGGCGGAGTGCGTGCGAGTGAGCGGCACGGTACCGCCGGTGAGGATGTCCACAAAGGACAGCCACATTGCCCTGATAAATACGCAAAAGCCAGCACAATGAGCGACGGTCGGCCCGCGCCCGATCTGGTGACCTCTGACCTGCCACACGGCCACCGTCCGGTTGATAATGAAACGATGCGGGTCATCATCGCCGGTGGGGGAATCGGCGGGCTTGCGACCGCGCTCAGTCTGCACGCGGTCGGCATCACCGACGTTGTGGTGGTCGAGGCGGTGGACCAGATCCGGCCGCTCGGGGTGGGGGTCAACCTGCTCCCGGACGCGGTGCGGGAACTGACCGAGCTCTGCCTGGCCGAGGAGGTGGCCGACCACTCCGTCGCCTGCGCCGAGCTGGCCTACTTCAACCGGTACGGGCAGCGGATCTGGTCCGAGCCGCGCGGCGTCGCCGCCGGCTACCGGTGGCCCCAGTTCTCGGTGCACCGCGGTCCCTTGCAGATGCTGCTGGTGGCCGCGGTCACTCAGCGACTCGGACCGCAGGCGGTGCGGACGGGGCACGCGGTCACCGGCTTCGAGCAGACTCCGGACGCGGTCACGGTCACCTTCGCCCATGGCGCCCGGCTGCAGGGCGACCTCCTGGTCGCGGCGGATGGCATCCATTCGCGCGTACGGTCGATGCTGTACCCGAATGAAGGGCCGCCGGCCTGGAACGGGCTGGTGCTGTGGCGGGGCGTCACGCAAGCTCCCCCCTTCCTCAGCGGGCGGACGATGATCATGGCAGGGGACGGCATCGAGAAGTTCGTCGCGTACCCCATCCGGTCGAGTGGGCCGGACGGCGAACAGGCGATGATCAACTGGATCGCCGAACGGCCGCAGCAAGGGTCGACGACGACGCGGGCCGACTGGAACGGTCAGGCCGACCCGGCGGCGGTGCGGCGGCGGTTCGTCGGCTGGCAGTTCGACTGGCTCGACATCCCGGGTCTGATCGGGGCTGCCCCGACCGTGTTCGAGTACCCCATGGTCGACCGCGACCCGCTCCCCCGGTGGACCTTCGGTCGAGTGACGCTGCTCGGCGACGCCGCCCACGCGATGTACCCGATCGGGTCCAACGGCGCCTCACAGGCCATCCTGGACGCCCGGGTACTCGCCTATCATCTCGGTACGGCCGGGCTGGTCGGACTGGACGCCTACGAGGCGCAACGCCGGCCGCCGACCACTGCGCTCACGCTGGCCAACCGCCACATGGGTCCGGAAGTGGTGCTGAAGCTGTCCCACGATCGCGCGCCCCGAGGATTCGCGCGGGTAGACGACGTGTTCGCCGAGGGTGAGCTGGCCGCGATCGCCGACGGGTACAAGCGGACCGCCGGCTTCGATCCGGCCGGACTCAACGAACGTGCCTCGTACACGATCCCGCTGGGTCGCCGGCTACCCACCGGTTAGCCCGGCCAGTCTGGGTAGCGCCCCCGCGCCGTCCACAAAGGATCGCGCGGTCGCCCCGGGGACGGGCCCGACCGGCGGGGCGGTGCCGGCCGCGCCGCGAGTTCGGTCGCATACAGTCCCCGCATGAGTCTTCGTAGCAAATGGCAGCAGCACCCGGGCGTGCGCACCGGGGATCAGCTCACCACCGGCGAGCGCGCGGCCGACCGGCTCCGCTCCGTGATGGGCTCCTGGGGGTTCGTGTTCGGAGCCCTGCTCTTCCTGGCCGGCTGGATGGTCGGCAACGGCGGCCACGGCTTCGACAAGTATCCGTTCATCCTGCTCAACCTGGTGCTGTCGTGTCTGGCCGCCATGCAGGGGGCGATCCTGCTCATCGCCGCCCGCCGCAGTGATCAGATCTCCGCGGAGCTGGCGGTGCACGACTATCAGACCAACCTCGAGGCGGACAACGTCATCAAGGCGGTGCACCAGCTGACCTCGGAGATCCACGCCCGGGTGGTACCGCCGACCCCGGCGCCGGCCCCGGCCCAGGCCCCACCGACGACCTGACGTGCTGGCCCGGATGCCGTACCTTGAACCGCACCATGGACTGGAATCTCATCGCCTGCGCGCGGGCCCACCTCACCTACAAGCCCGATGAGGACCACCTGCGCGAGCACCTGCATGTGACCTCGACCGTCGGTGAGGCCTGGCGCTGCCTGCGCTGCGGCGACTACGTCCTCGGGCGAGCCGCGGCATTCCGGACCCGCGGCCGACGCTCCGGTACCGCTGCGCGGCCAGCTGCTGCGCGACGCGATCGTACTCCGGCTGCTGGCGGTCGACCGGTGGGTCCGCGGCCTCGTCGTGCTGCTTCGCCGCCTACGGAGTGTGGCGTTTCCGGGCCAACCACGACGCCGTCCAGCGGCCTTCAACGAGGACCTGCCATTGCTGCAGCCCATCGCCGACAAGCTCGGCTACCGCTCGACGACTCCTCGATCGTGCACAGCATCCGCGTCGTCCTGCAGGCCCAGGGCGAGCACGCTGCTGTGGGTCGCTGGCGGGCTGATGCGTCTACGGGCTGCTGCAGTTGCTCGAGGGCACCGGACTGTGGCTGCTCAGGCGGTGGGGCGAGTACTTCGCGGCCGTGGCGACCGCGCTGTTCATCCCGCTCGAGGTGTACGAGCTGGTGGAGAAGGTGACCTGGCTGCGCGTGGCGGCACTGGTCATCAATATCGCTGCGGTGGTGTACCTGGTCTACCGCAAACGCCTCTTCGGGGCCCATGGTGGCCGAGCCGCCTTCGAGGCCGAGCGGGAGGACGAGAGTCTGATCCAGGTGGCCGTCGCCGCCGGCGAGGCCACCGCCGCAACCGTCTCAATCCGGCGCGGTGAGACATCACCCGGTCACCCAGCTGATGCACGATCGCTCCCTGACTCGGTGATCCGTTGGCATGCCGGCGCGCGTGTCCACTGGTGGCGCCTCACAGGCGAGCGGCCTAGCCTCGGATCGGAGTGGGCATGTCGGGAGCGCGCAGAGCAGGGCTGTGGCGGTGGCTGGTGGTCGCCGCCGGTACCGCCGTGCTGCTCGCGTTGCCCGGCTCATCGCGGCTGGCCGGTGCACGCCCAGCCCGTACCGCTCGAGCAGCTCTACGCCCGGATGGCCGCCTCGGTCCACCTGCCCTACCAGGGATTCGCGGTCAGCACCGGGACGGCCGCCCTGCCGGCGCTGCCGCAGCTGGCCGACGCGATCGCCTTGCTCAACAGCGAGACCCAGCTGCGGGTGTGGTACGCCGGCCCCGGCCGTTGGCGGGTCGACCAGATCGGTGTCGGCACCGAGACGGACCTCTACCAACGGCCGGTCGAACAGAGCCAGTGTATGTCGGCAGCGACGACCAGGTGTTCGTCTTCGGCGGGCTGTCCGGCAGCCAGGACCAATGGGACTTCGGCACCAACCAGCTCACCACCATCGTCGGCGAGCAGCCGGTCCGGCTACCCCGCGGGGCGGACCTGGTGCCCGCCCGACCTGGCGCGGCGGATCTCTCGTCCATCGCCCATCCGACCCCGGCCGAGTTGTCGGCGCCTGCCGGACGCGCCGGGTGGCCGGCATCGCGGCCGTGGCCGGCTGCGGATCACGCCGACCGATCCGCTCACGACGATCGGGCGGGTCGACATCTGGGCTGACCCGACCACCGGGCTGCCGGTGCAGGTCGAGGTCACCGGGCGCGGGGCGAGCGCGCCGATCCTGGTCACCCGGTTCCTCGACCTCGAGCTTCACCAGCCCGGACCCGCGCATCCTGGTACCACCCGCAGTCGGGCCGACCGTCAACCAGCCGTGCCTACGCCGCGGCTCGGACATCGCGCAGGCTTTCCGGTCGCTGCGACTTCGGCCCACTGCCCTCGACTCACTGGGCGGGTCGCCCGCACCGACGACGCCGGCCAGCTCGGTCGGGCATCGGCGTCTACGGCACCGGACTGACCCGCTTCCTCGTCATCCCGGTCCCCCGGCGCATCTAGATCGACGCCCTCGACCGGGCCCGCAAGGCCGGCGGCGCCGCTGGTCGTGCTGCCCGCTGGGCAGGCGGTCATCGTGCTCGACCCGCTGCTCACCGTCATGGTGATGGACGCCGACCGGGCCGGCCGCAACTACCTTATCGTCGGTTCTGGTCTCGCGCCAGCACGCTGCGTGCACGCCGGCAACGAACTGTCCACCTTCATCGGGCCGCCGCAATGATCAGTACGACCGCCTGACCAAACGGTTCGGCCCGGTGCTCGCCGTCGACGCCGTCGACCTCGAGGTGGCCGAGGGCGACCGGTACGGGCTGCTGGGGCCCAACGGGTCCGGCAAGACCACGCTGGTCCGGATGCTGCTCGGACTGGTCTTCGCGACCTGCGGCGAGCATCGAGGTGCTCGGCCGGCCGGTGCCCGAAGGGGCTGCGCCCAGGTGCTGCCGTACGGTCGGCGCCCTGGTCGAGGGGCCCTCGGCGTATGGGCATCTGTCCGGGCGCACGAATCTGCGGCTGGTCGACGCGGCCGGGCCGGGCGGCGACCGGCGTACCCGGACAATCCAGAGTGGACAGTGCCTCGAGCAGGTCGGGCTGGCCGGTATCGACCGCCGGCCCGTCCGCGCCTACTCGCTGGGAATGCGCCAGCGGCTGGGCTTGGCCGCCGCCCTGCTACGCCGCCCGCGCCTGCTGGTCCTCGACGAGCCGACCAACGGGCTCGACCCGCGCGGCATCCGCGAGATCCGTGAGCTGCTGGCCGCGCTTAACGGCCAGGGCACGACGGTGTTCCTCTCCAGCCACCTGCTGTCCGAAGTGGACCAGCTCTGCACCCGGGTCGGCGTGCTCGACCGCGGTCGGCTGGTGCTGCAGGAAGTGCTGGCCACGCTGCGGGCCCCGACCGGCCGGGTGGTCGTCCGCACCCCGGACGCGGCGACGGCGGTGTCCCTGTTGGACGGTCGGGTCGAGGCGCGTTTACCGGCGACCGGCTCGTGGTCGTCCGGCACACCGACCCGCCGCGCTGAACGCGGCCTGCTCGTCCGCAGGGGTACGGGTGGACGAGATCGGGCCCGAGCGGCGCGGGCTGGAGCAGATCGTGCTCGAGGTCACCACGGCCGAGCGCGGACCGGGTGGAGGCGATCGGATGATCCGCGTCGAGCTGGTCAAGCTGCGTCCGCCGCCCCCGCACCTGGATCACGATCGCGCTGCTGTGCGCGCTGCCGATCGTGGTGGCCGCGTTCGTCGCCGCCCGCCACCTCGCCCCGGCCCCGGGCACGGCCCGGCGTTCCTGTCGGCCGTGCTCAACGACGGCGCCCTCTACCCGGCGGCGGCGATGGCCATGGTCGTCCCGGTCTTCCTGCCGATCGCGGTGGCGGTGCTCGCCGGCGACTCGGTGGCCGGCGAAGCGGCCGGCGGCACCCTGCGCTACCTGCTGATCCGGCCGGTCGGCCGGACCCGGCTGCTGGTGGCCAAGCTGGTCAGCGTCACCGCGTTCGTGCTGATGGCCGTCGTCGCGGTGGTCGCCACCTCGTTCGTCGACCGGCGCCGCCCTGTTCGGACTGGGCACGCCGGCCGCGGTGGGTGACGCCGACGGCGTGACTTCGCTGTCCGGCGTACCGCTGACTCCGACCCAGCTGACCGTGCGCCTGCTGGCGGCGGTCGCTTTCGTGATCGGTCTCCATGCTCGGGGTGGCCGCGATCGCACTGTTCCTGTCGACCACGACCGACTCGGCGCTCGGGGCCGCCCTGGGCGCGCTTGGCCGTGCTGGTCGCCAGTGAGGTGCTGGTCGTCCTGGACGCGGCCGACGCGATCCACCCGTTCCTGCCGACCCGCTACTGGCTGGCCTGGGTCGACTTCTTCCGCGACCCCGTCTTCCCGCGCGACATCGAGCGCGGCGTCGGCCTGCAGCTGTCTACGTGGTCGTGCTCCTCGGCGCGGCCTGGGCCAATTTCGTCACCAAGGACGTCACCACATAATGCCGTTGGGTTACCTCATCAGCGTCACGATCGTCGCGTGGGCGACCGGCTGCGCCCTGTGGCCGGTCGGCCGGGTCGGCTTCGCCTTCGGGTTCCTGGTCAACGAGCAGCCGTTCTATCCGGCGTACTGGGTGCTCGCGTCCACTCTGCTCGCCCTGGCCGATGGGGACGTCCACTCGACGCCCGGCTGGGTAGTGGTCGCTCTGGCGGGTCTGACCGTGGTCGGACTGGCCGTCGTGGCCCGGCGGGCGCTGCGGACCGGACCCCGCCCGCCCTGGCTGCCACTGGGCCGGATCCTCGTCGCTCCGTGGTTGATGAGCCGACCCGACGTTCAGCGGGTGTCCGACATCGCGTACTCGCCCACCGGCCTGCGGCTCGACCTGTACCGGCACCGTGGCAACACCACCGCCGGCCCTGTCCTGATCCACCTGCACGGTGGCGGCTTCCACCGCGGGACCAAGCGCCGCGACGCCCGGCCGTTGATGTACCGCCTCGCCAGCCAGGGCTGGGTATGCGTCAGTGCCAACTATCGTCTGCAGCCGGCGGTGCGGTTAGCCGACCAGCTGGCCGACGTCCAGGAACTCGTCGAGTGGGTCCGCCGCCACGGCGCCGGGTACGGTGCCGACCCGACGACGATCGTCATCGCCGGCAGCTCGGCCGGCGCCCACCTGGCCGCCTGTACGGCGTTGCGGGACTCCTCGATCACGGCAGTCGTCGCCATGTACGGCTACTACGGTGTTGTCGACGGCGTCGGGCCGGCCGACCTGATCGGCCCGGCGGCGCCGCCGTTCCTTGTCATCCACGGTGACCATGACACGTTCGTACCGGTGGAACACGCGCGGGCATTCGTCCAGCGGCTCCCCCGGGTCGAGTACCTCGAGCTGCCCTACGGCCAGCACTCGTTCGCCCTGTACCACTCGCTGCGCTTCGACATCGTGGTCGCCGCCATCGAAGCGTTCGCCGACCGGGTCAGGCGCCCGGCATGACGGCCGGGCGCACCGTGGTCGTCACCGGGGCCAGCTCCGGCATCGGTCGGGCGGCGGCTGTCCACTTCGGACGGTCGGGGGCCGCGGTCGTGCTCGTCGGCCGCGACCGGGCGCGGCTGGACCAGGCGGCGGCCCTGGTGGGCCGGGCGGACACGTACGTGGCCGACTTCGCCGAACTGGACCAGGTGCGGGCATTGGCGACCTGGCTGGCCGCGACCTATGACCGCATCGAGGTGCTATGCAACAACGCCGGCGGGATCTGGATGCGGCGGACGACCACTGTGGACGGACACGAGCTGACCATGCAGGTGAACCATCTGGCACCGTTCCTGCTGACCAACCTGCTGCGGGACCGGCTGCGGGGTGGTCGGGTCATCACCACCTCATCGGCCGTACACCCCCGTGGCGGCCTCGACCCGGCCGACCTCGACGGCGCCCGCGTCCGGTACCGGCCGCTGGACGCCTATGGCCGCAGCAAGTTGGCCAACATCCTGTTCGCGGCCGGCGCGGCCGCCCGATGGCCCGACATTATGTCCGTGGCATACCACCCGGGCGGGGTACGGACCCGGGTGGCCCGGGACAGCCGGATCGCGAGCGCCTACTACCGGCTCGCCCGAGGCATGCTCACGCCGGAGCAGGGCGCCGACACGATGCTCTGGCTGGCCGACGAGCCGGTCGTCGAGCTCGAGCCCGGCGGCTACTACGTGCACCGCCGGCGGCGGGAACCCCGCCCGGCCGGAGTCGTCGACGCGCTGGCAACCCCGGTGTGGCGGGCCAGCGAGGCCGCGGTCGACCTCGACGCCGGTCACGTCCCCTGAGGTTTCGTCGCCGGTCACATCGCCGGTCGGCCTCGACGCCGGTCACGTCCCCTGCGTGCGCAGGGCTGAACAGTCGGCCGGTCCGGGCGGCGCCGTCAGCGGTTGGGCGCCATCGAGGTCCCGCCGGACCAGGCCGGTCGGCAGCGGGTCGACCGGCAACTGTCCATGTGGGACTGTCGCACCGGGACAGATCGACTGGAGCTCCACATTGACCGCGCCGGCCAGCCGCGAACTCGCCGGTTCCACCGTCTCGTCGGTGGCCGAGTAGAGCGAGAGCCAGGGCAGGTCGGATGGCAGAGCCGCCGCCTGGAGCTGGGCGAGCAGACTGCTTCCCGGAGCCAGTTGCTGGCAGGCGGTGGGACACGCGCCCGGCACCACGGCCGCCCCCACGCCGGCGACCGCCGCGCCGTGCAGCGGTGCCCCCAGGGTGACCACCCGGCGGGCCGCCTTCGCGTTGTCGTACCGGTCGACGAAGAGCCGGACCACGACCCCGCCGGCCGAGTAGCCGATCAGGTCGACCGACGGTGCGCCGCCAGCCAGCTGCTGCCCGACCAGGTCGTCGAGCGCATCGGCCTGCCCGACGAGATCTCCGTCGCCATCGCCGGGCAGGGTGAGGACGACGGCGGTGCGGCCGCTCGCGCCCAACCGTCCGGCCAGCACGTTGAGGGCGTCACGGCTGCCGCCGTACCCGGGTACCAGGATCACCGGGCCCGGCCGGGACCGGTCGACCGTGACCGACGGCCGGTCGAGAATGACCCGGACGACCACCGCCACGACCGCGACGACGATCACCGCGATGAGCCCGAGAATGAGCCCACGTCGGCGCGGCGACATCAGTCGACCTCGGCGCTGCCGGTGACCTGCAGTTTTCGCCGGGCTCGTTGGTAGAACGTGGTGTTGCCGAGCCGCACCACCCGGGCGGCGCCCCGCTGGGCCGCGACCGTCAGCCGGTCGCCCGGGCCGAGGGTGCCGCTGACCTGACCGTCGACCTCGACCGCCACCACGCCGCTGGACGGCAACAGGTCGAGGGTCACCACCTCGTCGGCGTTGAGCACGATGGCCCGGTTGAAACTGGAGTGGGCGGCTGCCGGTACGACCAGGAACCCCTCGACCGTGGGTGACACGATGGGGCCGCCGGCGGAGAAGCTGTACGCCGTCGAGCCGGTGGTCGTCGCAACGATCACCGCATCGGCCGCATAACGGACGAACTGGTGCCCGCCCACCGCCACCGACACCGCGGCCAGCCCATCACCCGGGATCCGGACGAGTGCGAGGTCATTGAAGGCATGGACCTCGGTACCGCCGATGACCGTCGACACCGCCGTGCGCGGCTCCACCGTGTAGCTGTGGGCGTCGAACGCCGACAGCGCGTCCGGCAACTCGGCCACGTCGATCTCGGCCAGGAACCCCAACTTGCCCACGTTGACCCCGAGGACCGGTGTCGGCCGCCCCATGATCAGCCGCATGGCCCGCAGCATCGTGCCGTCCCCGCCGAGACTGACCAGGATCCCGGCCCGATCAACCAGCTCCTCCGCCGGCACCGCGATGGCCGAGCAGTCGATCCGGCCGATCTCGTCCGGCAGCCCGAACACGCTGACCCGCCGCGCCTCCGCCCAGTCCACAATGGCGTCGATGGCCGGCTTCGAGTCGCGCTTGGGGTGCAGGACCAGCCCGACGCTCTTCATCTCGCCCATGCCCTTCACTCTAGAGTCGCCACCATGCCAAGATCGGCGTTGTCCTGCGGGATCCCCGTCGCCGTCGATTCCCGCACCCACACGGCGATCTTGCCGCCGGCCCGTGGTCGCGTTCGGGCAGCTCCCGGACTCCGGTAAGCCGCGCGCACCGGCCGGGACGCCTGGGGTACGCTGTACCGGCCGCCCGACCCGCACCGGTCGACCGGCATCGGGACGTGGCGCAGTTTGGTAGCGCACTTGACTGGGGGTCAAGGGGTCGTGGGTTCAAATCCCGCCGTCCCGACACACCGCTCGTGCCGCTGATACCCAGGTCAGCGGCACTTTTGCATCTAGCGCTGTCACTGTTGGCGCCATGGGGCCGCCGTCGGGGCGGGGACCAGTCGGGGCCCAACGCCCTCTTACGCCCACCAGTAGCCGTCCGGTGTCCACGCCACCGCTTGGCCGGCCCGCCGTCGCGGCCGTGGTCGTGGATCAACTGAAGAAGTACGTGCCGACCCTGCGGAGCAGCGGGGCAGTCGCGTCGTTCCTCCCCGCGCACCTCGCTAACTCGACCTGGGGCCCGGTCAGCCCCAGCACGTCCGCCTGGCCGTGCGAGCAGCGCGTCGTCTGCGACCAACGCCGGGTTGCTGCTGCCCGCGGTGGCGGAGCTTGACCTGCCTTTCCTGGTCAGCGCGCGGGCTACCTGGCACCCAGGTGATCTCGGCGTGGCCGATCGACACGCTAATATATGGCGTACCCCTCTAGCGGCGGAGCTGATATGGGTCGTTTGCGGTCTTTTCTGCTCGCGGCCGCTGCAGGCCTAGTCGCGGGAGCGCTGACGTTCTTGTCCGTCGCACGCTGGGGGCGATCAGTCGGTGACTGGATTGGCCTCAAGCCTGACGATCCGACCCTTATCACCACGGCCGCGGCTATGGCCGGCGGAATTGGGCTGGCCGCGTACAGAGCAGTCAAGCGACTGCTTCCTAAGCCGATCACGACAATCCGATCTGGCCGGATCCCCGACCTTGCAGAGGCCTTTCAGAACCGCCCTGCGGAAATGGACGCACTTCGTCGCGTATTGAAAGGATCCGGCCATACCGCTGCACTGGTGGCGGTCGCGGGAATGCAAGGAGTCGGCAAGTCGCAGCTTGCGGCTGCGTACGCACACCATTGCATCGGCAGCAAGTACGCGTTGGTGGCCTGGATCGACGCAGAGACATCCCTGGTGTCAGGTCTAGCACAGCTTGGTACCGCGCTCGGCGTCCCCAGTCACCTCACCGACACGGACGAAGCCCGCGCTGAGGCCGCATGCAACGCGCTTGAGAGCCTGGGTGGCCGCCGGCTGGTCACCTTCGACAACGCCACAGAACCCGACGAGCTCGCAAAGTACCTGCCTAGCAGCGGTCATGTCGAAGTCGTGATCACGACCAACAATCTGTTGTTCGATAAGCAGCTCGACCGTGTCAGCACCGTACCTGTCGGCCTGTTCAGTCCCGCACAGGGGATTGCGTACCTAACCGAGACTACTCAGATTACGGACGATGTAAACGCTCAACGGGTAGGCGACGAGCTGGGGTGGTTGCCTCTGGCGCTCGCGCAGGCGGCGTCGGTGATCAGGGACCCGGTGATCGGCTATTCCCGATACGTCGAAATGCTCAACGCCAAGCCTGCTCGGGACGCCTTGTCTAGCATTGCCGGTCACCGCTATGGCGTCGTCCGGGCGACAATGCTTGCCATCGAGACTGCCGCAAGGAAGGACCCATCTGGACTGGCCGAAAGGCTGTTTGCCTTTCTATGCATGTTGTCTCCGGAGGGCATAGACATCGCTCTCATCGAGAGCCCGGAGGCGGTTGTCGCACTCGGTGCCGACAAAGTAGACGTCCGTCCAGCCCTCGTGCACCTCGCTGACGCTAGTCTGTTGAGCCGCGGCACTACCGACACGACTTCCGCGGCGCCAGTATGGATGGTGCACCGACTAACCGCCAGGAACGTTCGGGAAAACAAACCCGCCTTGCAGCATGACGCAGCCGTTGTCGCTGGAGCGGCGCTCAAGGCTGCGACGGATCAGCTCCCCGAATATGCGGTCTCGCTCCGCCGGAACGAGCTAAACTCTTTGGTTGGCCATATTCAAAGCCTTCGTAGGAATACGCCCGATGTCACACTGCAAGTTCTGACGCTAATGACCTGGGCCGGGAGTCGCTTGAGGGCATTTGGGGACCTCGGCCGGGCTGTGCCGATCCTCGAACAGACCGTGCGCGATTACGGGCGAGTTCACGGCGCGCACCCCCTGGACGAACTCACGTGTCGACGCGAGCTTGGCGAGGCACAACGGCGGGCTGGAAAGATTGCAGAGGCAATTGCCACGTTTGAACAGGCGCTGGCCGACCGCCAACGACTCCTCGGCCCCTTGCACGAGGATACTCTAAGGAGTCAGCAGGACCTCGCGGGTACCTACCGCAATGAGGGTCGATTCGACGAGGCGATCGCATTGTACGAGCAGACCCTGGCTGATATGGAGCGAGTCTTGGACCCTGGTCATACCGACACAGTGCGAAGTCGTCACGATCTTGCATATGCTTATCGCTCGGCAGGGCTCTACGATATGGCCATCCCTCTATTCAATCGTGCTATTCTGGAGTACCAGCGGACCGTTGGGGCCGATGACAGGGATGCAATGCGAGCAAGCGACAACCTCGCAACGACTTATCGGGACTCGGGGCGACTGGATGAGGCGGTTGCCCTTTATCGGGAGACAATCGCACGTCGTACTCGAGTTTTGGGGCCCGACCACCAGGACACTCTGGAAAGCCGCAACAGCCTTGCGACTGCCTACCGAATCGCTGGTCACTACGATTTGGCCATAGATCTTCACTCGGAAGTCCTTGCCGATCGCCTAAGGGTTCTCGGCCCAGATCACCTCGATACCCACAGCAGCCGCCACGACTTAGCAAACGCGTACCTGGACGCTGATCGCGTGCGTGAAGCCATCCCGCTTTACGAGGAATCGCTGGCAGGTTATACACGCGCCCCCAACCCGGTCAGCGTCTACGGGTGCGACCCGCATTCCTACCCGCGGCAGTCGCTGGACGGTGTCACGCAGGCGGCCGACTGGCTGCAGCCGAGCGGGTTCATCAGACCAGTGCCAGACTGCCGCGGTCGGGCGGCCGTGCTACTCGAACGGATACACCGGGCCGGGGCCCTAGCTAGAGACCCAAGGTCTTCGCGATGATGCCGCGCTGCGGATCTCCGAGGTGCCGCTGTAGATGGTGGAGACCAGGGTGGCGCGGACAAGGCACTCCATGTCGTACTCCGACGAGTAGCCTAGCCGCCCATCGTCTGCATGCCCTCGAGGGCGACGCCATGGGCCGTCCCTGTGACGAAGAGCTGACGCCACAGCCAGGCTTGCCCTTTTGGCTGTTCACTCGCCGATTTGAGCGCATCGGTCATCCATCCATGAGGAAGAAAACCCCGCTACCCAGCACTTTGCATGGACAGCGCTACTCCGTCGGAGAGCCCCCCGAACGTGCGAAGGCCCGTTGTGTGCCGGGCCTCCGCGCTGAGCAGACCCAGTCGGAGACGGCTCGGAGCAGAGGTCTTTTTCCGTTTCGATCAGCGGCCAGCATTTCGATCTGGAGTTGGACGGATGTTCGGCGGTTTCCTGACGACCGGCTGCGACTGGTGCCTATCTTTTTTTTTTTTTTTTTTTTTTTTTTTTTTTTTTTTTTTTTTTTTTTTTTTTTTTTTTTTTTTTTTTTTATATATATATATATATATATATATAAAAAAAAAAAAAAAAAAAAAAAACACGCCGGCATTCAGGGCGGCTGCCTCATCGACCGCGTAGGCAAGAGCGGAAAGAGTCTAAGAAGCCTCTCCGATGCAGGTGTGGATCCTGTTGTCGTATGTCTCAGACCCAAGGGTCACCCACATCACGTTCTCCGTACTTGAGGTGCGAGCCAGTGCCGCCGGCAGTGGAGGCGTGGCTTCGCTTTAGGCGTCCTCCGCCGCATCGGAATCCTGCATGACGAATACATCAACGGCGGTCTTTCGGTCAGCGCGAACGATGTCTGCGCATCCGAGGGTTCGCCACTGAACCCGTTCAGGTGGGACACCACTCGGACCCCCCGGCCGAGGCATGCCCGAAGCTCGCCTGGGTCTGCGGTCCTCCCCCCCGCCACCACCGCTCACCGTCGCTAGGACGGTCACCACGATGATCCCAACGATCAGGAGCCCGTCCGACCTCGATCGGGTCCACGTTCCGGCGGTTGATGTTGATGGTCACTGGACAAGCCCCTCCCGAAGGATAATCTTTGGATCATTTCTGACCGATGGCCTAGTTCAGCTTCGCCCGCAGCTAGTACGGACAGATATCCGGGCCGGTTCCGTTGCAGGCCGGGATCTGCGAGAAGCTCTTGCCTGGCCCTGGTTCCAGCAAGGCCGTTTAGCGTCGGTAGTACCCCTCGCGACGAGTCGCGCAAATGCGCACCTTGAGCGCCTTGGCGAACAGGTGTTGCTGCTTTCTCGGTTCAGCGCCCGCGCCGGGTTCACCGGTCACCCCGATACAGCCCTAGCCGGAGGCTCCCGTCGTATAGCTCCAGGTGACCGGATTGGCCAGCGGGTTCCCGGCGAGGTCCTTGGCGGCGGTCGAGATGCTCGCCGTGTACTGCGTCCCAGCCGCCAGGTCGGCGTCGGGGTCGAAGATGAGCGCGTTCCCGTACCAGACGAAGCTGCCGCTCACCGGCGCCCCGTCGCTGGTGCGCTTGAGCGAGAAGGCGCCCTCGGCGGTGGGCTTGTCCATCGCCTTGCTGAAGATCGCGTAGGCCACCGAGCCGGGAGAGACACCGGTCGCACCGTCGGCGGGGTAGACGCTGTTGACGCTCGGGGGGTTGCTCGTCGTGAACTGCCAGCTCTTCGCGGCCG
>CAWDLX010000008.1:0-70699 GCA_963803345.1 uncultured Actinomycetota bacterium | reverse complement strand
ACCAACCGCCCGAGGGCAGCGCCGGGCTCACCGACGATCAGCTCATCGACATCGCGGGCAACGCCGGCATCAACACGCCCGAGTTCGCCCAGTGCGTGCGGGGGCAAGAAATACGCCGACTGGGTCAACCAGGTGACCAACTCGATGTTCCAGCGGGGCTACAACGGCACGCCGACCGTGCTGGTCAACGGCAAATTGGTGGCCAACCCGACGGCGGCGAACGTGCAGGCGGCGGTCAACGCGGCCTAGGGTTTCGTTATGACTACCCGGCTCGAGCCCGGCGACCCGGCGCCCGACTTCACCCTGACCACCGACACCGGCGAGACGCCTGTCGCTGGCCGACCTGGCCGGCCGCGGGTCGTCCTCTACGCCTACCCGGCCGCGATGACGCCCGGCTGCACCACCCAGGCGTGCGACTTCCGGGACTCGCTGCCTCGCTGCACGCCGCCGGCTACGGGTGGTCGGAATCTCCCCCGACTCGCCGGCGAAGCTGGCCCAGTTCCGCGAGCGCGACCACCTGACGTTCCCGCTGGTCGCGACCCGGACAAGCGGTGCTCACCGCGTACGGCGCGTACGGCGAGAAGCAGAACTACGGCCGTACGGTCACGGGCGTGATCCGCTCGACCTTCGTGATCGACCCGGCCGGGCGCATCGAGAAGGCGATTCTACAACGTCAAGGCGACCGGCCACGTGGCGAAGCTCCGCCGGGAACTCGGCATCGACGCGTCGACTGAGCTAAGCTGTGCGCGCTGCGGGTCGTAGCCCAATGGCAGGAGGCCCGCGGTTTAGGTCCGGACAGTGGTTTCGGTCTCCGCCCGGCCCCACAACGTGATGCGTTGTCCGACACCCGGCGTCGTCGATGTTTCGGCCGACCCGGTGTCGTTGCAGGTTGGGATCTTGAAGATCAGGATGAGGCGGTTGCCATCGATCTTGATTCTCGCGACGTGGGTCTCGATGACGGCCTTGCGCTGGCCGGGCGTGCCGTGGGCGAACAGCCTCGAGGTCGTCGCGCAGCCGTTGCATGGCCTGTGGGCTGGGCGCGGCCACCGGGCTGGCGGGCTGCTCGGCGAGTTTGTCACGGCAGGTGCGGAGCTGGTCGAGTTAGATCGTGAGGTCGCGGACGCGGTGTCCACAGGCACGTTCATCAAGCGTGCCGTTCTTCGAAGGAGGTCGGCGTCGATGCGGACACCGCCGCGGCCGGCAGTGCCGTAGCGGGTGCGGGAGAAGCAGGTGTAGTACCGGTAGCGGCGAAGCTTGCCGGGGGCGGACGTGCCGACGTACTTGCTCCCGCAGCGCGGGCAGGTGATCAAGCCGGTGAGGTGGTAGTCGCTGTTGGACGCCGCTCGTTGCGAGTGGGCCTCGCCGCGAGCGTCGAGGATGCGCTGGCACTGCTCGAACAGATCTACTTCAACCAGCGCGCGGTGGGCGTCGGTAGCGGTGACGTTGCCGGAAGGCGACTTCGCCGAGGTAGAGCCGGTTGGCCTCCATGCATTTGGAACCCGGCGGTTTCGATACGCCGAGCGACGTTGTTCGACTCCACGGAGACCTCCTTTCATCGATAGGTTCGCCAGCGGAGCAGGCACATGGGGTGGGAACGGCACTGGGAGGGCGGTGCCCGTGCCGACGAGAAGGTTGGTGGCACAGTCACTCCACCTCGATGGCTCCGGCAGCAGGACGCCTGGCCGAGTTCGGATCGGCTCGTCCGGTTGAGCCGACGACGACCTTCGTGGACCCGGGATGCGGGCATTCGGCCTCACCTCCTGCTCGTCGACCACACCGCCGAGGCACTCGCCGCGTGCGTCGTGAGCGGCGCGCAGGTCGTGGCCCGCCTGGCAGCGGCTGCGGCCATGCCTTGGATCAGGTCGCCGAGCCTGTCATCCGTCGCTGGCGGGTGGTCGACATCGGCCTCGACGTCCACCGCCAAGGCGAGCGCGACCGGGCTGACGGTGCCAGCAAACCGGCTGAGCATCCGGTTCAGCGGATCATTGGCATCTGCTTCCGGTGCGGGGTCAGCTGCTGCGACGGCGGAGGTTCGAGCCCAATCCGCTCCACAGACGCGTCGCCGCGCGAACCTTTGCTACGGCACCGATCCGGCGGGAACTATCCACTCGACGGCCTGGTTGGTAATGGCGGCGATCGTGTCGAAATCGCGGTCGTAGTGGATGACCGTTGCCCCGTAGACCTCGGCGGTCGCGGCGATGAGCAAGTCCGGCACGCCGGGTCCGCGATGATGGCCTGCGCGGACGAGTTCTCGCTGGACGTGGCGAGCGCGGTCGGTGACGACTCGGGTGAGTGGAAGCTCCTGGTAGAGGATCGCCCGGTCGGCGGCGACGGACTCGAATTCGGCCAGGTTGCCTGCGCTGTAACCGATCTCCAGGTCGATGACGGGGCTGGTGGCGAGGACGCCGTCATCGTCCAGCTGCTCCAACGCCGCCCGCACCGTGGGTTGGCGGGCGACGCGGGCCAGGGCGCTCTTGTCGATCAGGTAAACCTCGGTCATGACCAAGCGCGAGACATGACTGCGTCCTCGGAAAGGTCGGGTCCGCCCGCGCTGTTGAGTAGCCTCGCGCGTCGCTCGGCCCTGCGTTCGGCCTCAGCCACAGCCGCTGAGAGGGCAGCGTGAATCGTGTCCTTCTTGGTCGTCGTCCCCAGCACCCTGGCTGCCGCTTCGGTAAGCTCGGTGTCAAGATCTATAACAGTCTTCATGGCGACCACCTCCTCGTATACACATCGTATATACGAGGAGCCCGTCCCGCAAATCAGGCGCGGCTGTGGCGCCGAGGCGAGCGATCGGAGCCCCGGTCAGGCCGCTGCGCGACAGGTTCAACAAGCTCGCCGTTCTGTGCGTGGCCTACTCAAATGCATTGTCAGCGGATCGCCTGCGACCAGAAGGCGCGATTCGCGCGGCGACGCGTCTGGCCCAGCTGAGGTGGGGCGTCGCCATCGACAGGGTCAGCGGCGGTAGGCGCCTGGTCCCCCTCGGCGCCCGTCGCCTGTTCCGACTCGCCTGCGGCGGAACCTGATGGTTCGAACCCAGCTGGGCCCACCAGACGCGTACCCAACGAAGGGCAGGCGCGTACCCAGCCGCAACAGAGCGGACCGTCTCGCGGCCATGTCGGTCCAATGTTGGATCGGGTGACTGATCGGCAGATGACGAAGTTCGGCTTCGGCCCCGCGGGCGGGTTCGGACCAGGCCGCGATATCAGTCCACCACCCGAGCGATTCGCTCACTCCCAGGACCGGTCGGTGCCAACGTGGCGGCGCAGTTCCATCGCGTCGTGGAGAACCCTGCCGATGACGACAATCTCACTATCGACCCGATAGATGACGAAGTGGCGGGGTCGGCGTACGGCGCCCGGCCCGGTGCGGTTGCGGCTGCCGCGCAGGTGCCAGGTACGTACGCCGTCACCGAGTTCGGGGCGCTCGGTGCTGCCGGGGCCGGTCGGGTCCGAGGAGACATCGCGGATGGCTGTGGCGATGAGCCGCTCGTAACGCTGGCGTGCCTGCGAGCCACACTGGTCCTGGGACCAGGCGAGGATGTCGATGATGTCGGACCGGGCGGCGTGTGAGATCCGGAATCGGGTCACTGCTGCGATGACGTGGTCCTTGCTGCGGCGCGGGCACCGAGTTGGCCGATGAAGTCGTCGAGTTCATCCTCGGCGAGGTCGGTGTAGCGTCCGGCCGCCACGTCGGCCCAGCCTTGGTCGGCCGCCTCGCGTAGCGCGTGCAGCTTCGCGGCGTCTTCATGCTCGCGATCCTCGATCAGGCGCAGACCCTCGCGCAGTACCTCGCTGGCGTTCTGGTAGCGCCCCGAACGCACCAAAGCCTCGACAAACTCGTGCTGGTGCTCGCTGAGCACCACGTTGCGGGTCGGCATAGCGGTGTCTCCTCGGCGTGGCTTCAGGACGCGCCATGACGGCGACGGTGCCTACTCTACCGGGATTGGCAGATTATGCCAACGACTTTCGTCGTCGTTACTAGCGGGGCCGCATGGGCGGCCAACACGCCGGCGCCGGATGCGTCACGGGCGGAGGCCGGGGCGGAACACTGGTGCGATGTCGGGTCGCCGTCGCGCCAACGCGGAACAACTGAGTCTGCTCGACTTCCCCCAGCCTCGTGCTGTCGCCCGTGCAGGTCGGCGCCGGTCGGTCGCGGGAGGTCCCGATGCCGGCTTGGCGGAGTTCCTGGGCGGGATCGACTCGGCCGGGGACGGCATGCTGGCGGTCGATGCCCTCGTGGTCGAGATGCAGGCGGCCGCCTTCCTCGGCGCCGCACGTGAGCGGGCGGACATGGTGGGCCAGGTGGACGGCATGTTCGAGCGGCTCGGCGATCACCGCACGCGGGAGTGCCTGGCCTTCCTACTCGCGATCCATGCGGTGGCCGAGGGCAGCACGCGCGCGGTCACGGCTCACGCCGCCGCACGGCTTGCCGCGGCCGGCGTACGGCGACCCGCCTGGGCCGACGAAGTCGCCGCGCCTCTTACGCCCGGCGAGTTCTGGTGGTTGACCGAGCCGGGCGGCGAGGCGTCGGTGGTGACGGGTACGTTCCACCGTGCCGGGTCGACCCATGTCGTTGTGATAACAGTCGATGAAACGGACTGTGGTGCGGCGAGCATGATCGGCATGGTTCCGGGTGGCGAGCTGACGGGCGTACGGCGGCTCTTGCCCCAGTCGACCGAGCGGGCCCTCGACGGCGCCTGGTTCCGCTGGCATGCCGAGAGCGCCATGGGCATAAGGGCTGACCACGAGCGTGACGACCAAGCCCTTGGTCTGGGTCGCGGGTTCGGTCGTGACGAGCAGGAGGTTGCCGAGTACGCCGCCATGTCGTGGCTGCTGCGCACCCGCCTCGCCGGGCTGCCGCAGCCCGACCGGCCGCTGCGCCGACACGCTGACCTTATCGACATGGGGCGGCGCCGGGCCTCGGCCTCGGCCACGCGCCAGGGCAAGAGAAAGAACGACGCCAAGGGCAGGAGCGCCGGCACGAGCAGGGGTACGACAGCGCTCAAGGGCAGGCCGACACCGAAGCCGCGGGCGTCGGCGCCCGTGGATGCGCATCTCGTCCCGCTGGTGGACGAAGTCTGCGCCGTCGGTCAGGAGCTTCTCGGCATGGACGCGCTTACCGCGGAGGAGTCCGGAGCCTCGTTCGTGAGCGCGACGGCGGTCCGGGGCGATCTGGGAGCGAGGGCGGCCGAGGTGGTCGGCGCGCTGGCCACGCGCCCCACACGTGCGAGCCTGGCCGCAGCCCTCTCGGTGCGGGCGGTCGCGGATGGCGCGGTTGGGGAGGCGGCCGCGACGGCGGTGGTATGCCTCACGGATGTGGGTGTCCCGATGCCGGCCTGGGCGGAGGATCTGGCCCGGCCGCTCGCGCTGGGCGAGTGCTGGCGGGTGGTTTCGCCGGCCGGCGCCACGGTCGCGCTCGGCGCCGAGTTCCATCGGGCCGGTTCGACGCACGTCTTCGTTGTCACCTTGTGTGAGGAGAACTGTGGCGAGGCCGACCTCGTCGTCGTGGGCACCCGAGAGGAACTGTCCACGCTGGACGGTCTGGTCTCGCCGGCGACCGGCAAGCAGCAGCCGCTCGATGCCGCGGAGTTCCGGTGGGAGGTCGAGAGTGCGTTGCGCATCCGCGACCTGCACGACGAGGCCGACAGTGGCATCGACCAAGCGGACGACGACGAGGCGAAGCGTGCGTCGTTGGTCGTCCTGCTGCGCCGGCGTCTCACGCTCCTGCCCGAGGCGGACCGGCCGCTGCGAGAGCACGACGGCGAGCGCGACGGGCTGATCGACGACGATCCCGACCTGCCGGAGCCGTCGTCACGGCTGGCGGGTTCGGTCTACCAGCTGAAGGTGACGCTGCGCTGGTCGAAGCCACCGATCTGGCGGCGGCTGGAGGTGCCGGGAGACATCGCCCTGGACCAGTTGCACCACGTCATCCAGGTCGCCTTCGCCTGGCAGGACGACCACCTGCATGTCTTCGACACGCCGCTCGGCCGGTACGGGGTTGCCGATCCCGGTCTGCAGATTCGGGCCGCAGAGCGCGCGGTGCTGGCGCAGGTGGCTCCAAGCGTCAAGGCAAAACTCACCTACACCTACGATTTCGGCGATGACTGGCGGCACGACATCGTCGTGGAGAAGATCCTCGATAGCGATCCGCAGGCGGTGTACCCGAGGTGCACGGGGGGCCGGAGGGCGGCGCCCCCCGACGACTGCGGCGGGGTGTCGGACTACGAGCGGGTGGTCACGATCCTCGCCGACCCGGCCCACCCGGACTACGACGATGCGGCTTCCTGGTTCACGGACCCAGCCGCGTTTGACCCGGAGTCGTTCGACGCCAAGTACGTCAACCAGCGGCTCGCCCCGCTCCGCTGATCTCGTCCGAGTCCCGGGAGATGGAGCCGCGGTCGCCGCTGAGGCGAGCGCGCTGTGCACGAATACCAAGGACTTCCCGGCCGAGGTCGTCACCCAAGCCGAGCGCCGTCGCTTGTCGGCGCCACCGACGAGTCCACCGTCACGGCGCTGCGTCGTGCGGGCGTCGCCGCGACCGCCGCGCTGATCGCCCGTCTGCTCGGGCTGTCCTGACTCGTCACTGTCGTTCCTGCTCGGCGACGAGCACGGCGAGCAACGCGGCGACGTGGACCACGTAGCCTGATCACGGGGCGGCGTCGTGCCGCCGTTGATGTTGACCTCTTCGCCGGCCACGAAGCGGTCGGGCGGCGCGTCGTGTTCGGCTGGCGTCGGTAAAGTACCGCCGTGCTCCGCTCTCGTCGGTTGGCGCGATGAACGCCGCGCGTGACCGGTTCGCTGCCCTGCTCTCGGCGGGGACGTCAGCAGTGTCGTTCAGCGCCAAGCGCGCGACGAAGCCTGATGACCTGCGACTGGAGGTCCGCGGTGTCGGTCCGGTCGAGGTGCCGGTCTCCGCCAGTCAGGCGCAGCAGTTGTGTGGGCTGGCCCGTCCGGCCCGGTTCGGCCGGCGGGAGCAGACGCTGCTGGACCCGACGGTCAGGGACACGTTCGAGGTTCCGAAGTCGCGCGTCAAGATTGACAAGCGGCAGTGGGACCGGACTTTGGGTCCGGTGCTGGCGGGCCTGGCGGGGGATCTGGGGCTGCCGCGGGGGTGCTGGCTGGAGGCGGAGTTCCACGCGATGCTGGTCTATGGGCCGGGTCAGTTCTTCGCGCCGCACCAGGATTCGGAGAAGTCCGACGCGATGGTCGGCACGTTGGTGGTGATGCTCCCGGGCGAGGCGAGGGGCGGGGGCCTGCAGATCGAGCATGGCGGGACGAGTGTGTCGTACCGGTCGGCGAAGACGTCGTTGACGTTCGTCGGGTTCTACGCCGACTGCCGGCACCAGGTCAAACCGGTGACGTTGGGTTACCGGGTGGTGCTGACGTACAACCTGTTGCTGCGCGGCCACACCACCGCGGTCGGTCGCAGCAAGAACGACTCCGGTATCGTCGATGCGTTGACCGACGCCGTGAAGGAGCACTTCACCACGCCGGTTCCCGGCCGTTACGGCGCGCCGGACCGAGATCCGCCGATGCGGTTGGTGTATCTGCTCGACCACGAGAACACCGAGGCGGGGCTGAGCTGGAGCCGACTGAAGGGTCTGGACGCGAGCCGGTCTGTCGCGATTCTGGCCGCTGCCGGGGCCGCGGGATGCGAGGCTGTGCTGGCCCTGGCGCAGGTGCACGAGACCTGGAACGCCGAGGAGCCCTGGGAGCCCCCACGCTACCGGCGCCACTGGTCCTACGACGATGAGGACGAGGACGACTATCCGTACGGTAGCGGTCGGCACTCGCCGGACGACTACACGCTGGTCGACCTGATCGACTCGGACATCCAGTTGACCGCCTGGCTCGACCAGCCGGGCGGCAAGCCAGCCCCGACCAACCTCTCGGTCTCCGACAGCGAGGTCTGCGCCTCGACTCCGTCGAACGAGCTCACGCCGTACGAGTCGGAGTACGAGGGCTATATGGGTAACTACGGCACTCGCGAGCGCGCCGGCACGCTGGCATCGTTCTGGAACGCTGCTGCAGGCGGCGAGCAGCCTCGCGGCCTGGTGGCCAAGGCGCTGAAGGTCGCCCAGGACTTGGACGAGCCCGAACTGGCCTCCACGCTCCTCGCGCCGCTGCGTGCTGAGATGCTTACCAGGACGCATGCGACGGCGCTCGGCCGCATCGCCGACACCTACGGCGAGCAGTGGTCAGCCGAGATTGTCGGCACCTGGTTAGGCAGGGACCGCCTCCACTCGTCGGGGTGGACCCCCGACCGGGCGGCCTGGGCTCAGTCGCTGCCGTCGCTGTGCGAGCCACTGCACGCCGCTGGCGAGGGTGGCGCTTCGATGTCCCGGCTGCTGGTCGCCGCAACGTGGAAATCGCTGAAGAAGTCCGTGGCCGCCGGCCTTGGCACGAGCCAACCCAGCCAGCGCGAACGCCACCTCACCCAGGCAGGACCGGCCATCGCAGCCGTACTCTGCGCCACCGCGGTCAACGCGGACACGGACCAGCGTGACCAGATGATCGCCTTCCTGGTCCAGGACAACCAAGACCTGATCACCGCCGTGCTGTCGGTACTGCGGGCGGGCGCGAACCACCCGGCCGACGTGCGACGGGACGCCAGCCTCGACGCCCTGGCGACGCACGGCGCAGCCCGACTGTCAGCGCGCCTCGCCCGCCCGCAGCGGGCCGCCGACGACTGGTCGATCGAACTGCCGGCCGGCTGCACCTGCCGGCTGTGCGCGGAAATGGGCGCCTTCCTCGCCGACCCGTGCCGGCGGTCGTACGAGTGGCCGCTGGCCGAGCGTAAGCGCCAGCACGTCCATATCAGGATCGACGCATCCGAGCTGCCGGTGCGGCATGGGACCCGGCGCCAAGGCAGCCCGTACACCCTGGTCCTGAACAAGACCACCGCCCTGCTCGACCGCGAGAACGATCAGCGCCGCCGCGACACGGCTGACCTGGCCTGGATCCAGCGCACCTTCCCGACCACTGGGCCGAGCCGACGCGCCGGGCGGCCTCGCCGAACAGCGGAGGGTCAAAGGTGATCAACGATTTCATGCGCTGTGCGCCGTGACGAGCAGCCGCGACGCCGACGTCCCGGCCTGGCTCGAGCCACTGCTCGTGCCAGGCCCTCTGCCCCCTCCCGCGTCGTGGAGTCGGATGCCGAAGGTCTCGCTGCACACCTACTGGCCAGACGGCTGCTCCATCAAGCTGACCTACCGGCTCCGGTCGCGAGCGGCGGCGCTGCGGTTCGTGCTGGACGCCTCGTCGCTGCGCTTGCGTCAATGATCCTGGACTGGTGGCAGGCCGAGGTGCGGACACGGCAAGCCGTCGCGAACGACCGCAGGGATACCGACGGGAGTGAGCCCGGGTCCGCCGGGAGGCACCGCGGGACGGACGCTTCGGGGCTTCAACGGCCACATAGACCCGCTGGATGCTCGTCGGGTCGTCGATGTCGCCCTCGCCCGACCACATGGTCGGCAGGAAACTCGTTCCGGGACACCGCACGTTCGTGGTCAGTCTGGCGTGTTTGCTGCCGTTTCAGGGGTCGGCTAGCACCTTCAGTACCGGCTCGTTGTTGGCGAACTGCTCGATGTCATGGTCGGTCAGCAGGCGCTGCCGTTCATCGTTTTTCAGCCAGTCCTTCAGGTACCACACCGACTGCGCGAGCGCTTCGGCAAAGTCCTCCGCATCCATACTTCCGCGCCCGCTGTCGCGTCCGGACGCGGCCAACGCGCGCCTGTACCAGCGCCATGCGCACAGCCACTGGTGCTCCCCACGGTCAAAGGGCATTACCATTCCGGCTCTCCGGGCGGGTAAGACAGCAGGGCCTTACGCGACGAGGTAGCTGGAGTCGTCGAACTCAGCGGTGACGCGGAGCCGGCCGCCGAGGGCTTCGACGTAGGCGCGTAGTACGGAGACGGAAACCGTGTCGAGCTTGCCCCGTTCGACGTCGGAAACGCGTGGTCCGGACACGCCCATGGCGTCGGCGACCTCGCGCTGGGTCATTGCACGATCGCGGCGTACCTCCGCGAGGCGGTGGGCGCGGATCTCGTCGTCGAGTCGGCGCTGGGCGGCAGCGCGCTCGGCGTCGGTGCGGATGTGATGACCGGCGGCCCGCCGGGTCTCCTCGGCCCGCCGCTTCGCGTCGCTCCACGAAACGGTGCTCATTCGTACTCCCTCGTTTCGAGTTCGGCTCGGTGGGCGTCGTAGCGTCGATCGGCCAGTGGGACGGCGGTGTCGTACCAGCCTCGCCAGTTGCCAGACTTGTCCCCGGCTACCAGCAACACGGCCCGCCGGATCGGGTCGAACGCGAAGAGGATGCGCACCTCGCTTGACCCGGCCGAGCCCGGTCGCAACTCCTTCATGTTCTGGTGCTTCGAGGACTTGATCCGGTCGACCAATGGCCTGCCCAAGGCGGGGCCATCCATGGCCAGCTTGTCGACAGCGTCCTCCACCAGGTCCGCAGTATCAGGGTCGTTCTTGGTGAGGTCGTCGAACCAGTCGGCGACCTCCTCCACGAGCAAGATCTGCCACCCCGCCCCGGCCACCCGGCCATATTAACCCATGCGTTAAGCCTGACGCCAGGTCGGGCGACGCCAGGCGACAGGTAGAAGATCCCCTAGGCCGCCCGCGACCTGCACAAACGGGTTGATAACGGGCAACCCGTGACCGTGATGGTGTTCGCATTCTGCATCGTCAGGCCCACAGACGAGTACCCAAACGCAAGCCATGCGAGTACCCGTCCGTAGCCTTCGGCGGGGTGCACGGGGCGCCCGCACGCTAGCGGGAATCACTGGTGACCTTGATCGACAGTTCGGAGACGAGTAGTTCTGTCAACGCCGGCAGTTGAGATACGGCCACGACCGCGCCTCGCAGGCCGATGGCTCCTGTCAGGCCGTGAGGTCGTTCCCGCGCAGGTCGGCTCCGCGAAGGTCGCAGCCGTCGAACGAGACGCCGGCGAGCTTGCAGTTGTCGAACACCGCCGCCGTTAACGTCGATGCGTTGAATGCGGTCTCGGTGAGCGAGCACCCGGTACTGGCCACGAAGCTGCCACAACCGGCCCCAGAACTGCTCGGCCTATGAGGGGTTGACCTGGTCCCGATGAGCGTTGAGCCCTCGAAGGGAGCAAGCAGGGGGCGCATGTGCGCTACCGGCGTGGTCAACGGCTCGCCGCCATGCAAAACGACCTCGACCGGCCACTCCGCTGCCGGATCGTCAATCGAGTCCGCCAGCCGACTCGCCACCTTTACCGGAATCAATGTTTGCCGGTGGCGGCCAGGGAGGTAGCAGTACCCGCAGTCCAGATTGCAGAGGGTCGCAGGCTGTACGATCACCGTCCGGACCTGGCTGCTGATCAACATCTTCTTCGTCAGTGCCGACGTCATGCCAGCCTCCTCCGTGATCATGCGATGGGTCGGAGCTCTCACGTCGCGGATGGCGGTGCTTCCGCGCGACGGGCACCGCCATCCGCGCCCGCCCGGCCACACAGGGCGAGTCGTCATACAGCCGGGGGCCAGTTGTCGATCTCGGTCCTCGCGCTACGAACCTGACTGCGGATCGTGACCATGGACCGCGAACAAGGCAGCTCTGACTGCGTCAACATCCTCCGGGTCCACGCGTACGTGCGCGGCTTGCCGCAACGCCTGGAGCTGGCCCATCAGGTCCGGCGCGCTGGCGACCACCTGCTCATACAGGCCCGCCCAGCTACGGCGTCGCCCGTACATCGTCGTCGGCATCGGATCTCCTCAGAGTCGTTGCTGCGGAACAGGAATCGACACACGCAGACGCTACGATCGTGTGTTGACAGGCAGAACTGATTGTCAGTACGAATGCCGCTACGACAATGGAGGACGTCGATGGGCCGTCCGGGCGCAAGCCTGACTGGGGTCAGGTCCGCCAGAATCCCGAATCTGTCGCCGAGCACACCATGCGAGTTGCCCAACTGGCCGCGATCATCGCCGCCGAGGAAGGCGCCGACCCAAGCCCGGGCCGCGATGCTCGCCCTCTGGCACGACGCCCAGGAGACGCGAACCGGGGATCTCCCACACTCCGTGCAGGGCTACTTGCCCAAGCCTGACGCTCGGCAGATCACCGCGGACCAGACGGCCGCCGTCCCCACTGCCTCCCGCGCGATGATCGGCGAAGCAGTCGACGAGTTCGAGACGGGAGAGACGGCCGAGGCAGTCTGCGCCAGGGACGCCGACCGGCTGGAGATGCTCTTCCAGGCGATCGAATATCGCGACATCGGCGTACAACGAGTCGACGGGTGGATCGAGTCGGCGCGAAAGGGGCATCAAGACCGAGGCCGGCCGGAGGATCGCCGAGGCCGCTGTCACCGTCGGGCCCACTTTAATCTTGTATGAGAACGGCCGCTGGCGACGGCGATCAGGAGCCGCCGCCGGTCGGGCAGAACCCGAGGTTGCCCGCACCGAGGCATACTTTTGCGGTGATTGTCGACGCGGTGGAATGGGCCGGTCTGGATGTGGCCCGCGCTCGGACGGTGGCGGAGTCGATCTCCGATGACATCGGCGCGACGCTGGTCGACGTACGGACACACGAGTACGCCGACCGGCGCGGGCCGGTCGCACTGTTCGATGTGGACGGTTAGCGGTTCGCGTTCGTGCCGGGCGGCGAGGTCAGCGTCGGCTACGACGGCGGCCGGTTCCAGCCCACGCCGCAGCAGGCCGCGAGCTACCTCGAGAGCGCCGATGAGTACGGCTTGGCCCTCGATATCGGGCAGTTCGTCGACTCGCAGACGTTGCCCCGGCGTACATCGACCGTGCCGTCCCTGCTCGTCGCGGTGGAGGCGATTGAGGCCGGCGCCGTCGCGGTCCCGCGTGATCCGGAGATCGTTGAACTGGTAGCGAACCTACGCCAGAGCCCGATCGCGGCTGTCCACGGGCAACCGCGCCAGATCGAATGGTCCGGCCAAGCCCGGGCGCGGCTCGACCCGGACGGCGGCACCGCGGTGGCCTGGCGGCTGGGCGTCCCCACCTACGCGGCTGAGATCGAGCGCCTGGCCGCGATCGGCCAGCGGCTGCTCACTGTGCGGAGGCGACGGCGGCGGCGTGGTCTGCGGCGGCTCCGGTGAGTTCGTCTCGTGGCTGACCATCGCCACGGCGTACCGCAACCGCGAGTACGGCGAGTGGCTCGCCGACAACGCCGACGTGGTCGATCAGATACTGGTTCGGCCAGCCTTCGCGCTGGCCTGAACGCCACCTGGAGTCGACCTGTGGCCCCGTCGCTGAAGTTATCCACAGGCGACGATTTCGGACCTGACCCGGAGGTTGGCGATGGTCTATGGTGGCCTCGTTGGGCTCACGGGGAGGACGGCGTGACTGTGGTGGTGCAAGATCCGGCAACGGCTCGCGTCGGTGACATACCGGTGCTGCTCCACCGTGTGGGCGAGCTCATGGTGCTGGGTCAAGCGCGCAACGACGCGCGCTTCGATCGCATGGACGCTCGGTTCGATGGCATCGACGCTCGGCTCGACGGCATCGACACCCGGCTCAATGCCATCGACACCCGGCTCAATGCCATCGACACCCGACTCAATGCCATCGACGCTCGACTCGACGGCATCGCCACCCGACTCGACCGTATGGAGCTGGCCACGGAGCAGCGCTTCAACCGCATCGACGCCCGGCTCGAGCAGCTCATCCGTCTGATCGTCCGGCGGGAGACGGGCGAGGCGAGCGGCGGCCAACCGGAGCAGCCGGCCGATTGACGGGCTGCTGGCCGTTTACGCCGGGCTGATCCGCGAGCCAGGCGGCGGCCGGATAGCGCTCGACGGCGGCGCTGTTGCTCGCCGCGGCCAGCCAGGCTCGGCCCGCACTGTTGGTCCACTGTGGACACGCTTGGCCTGAGGCCGATCGGCCGGCCGGCGCGGCGCGGCGGCCGCTCAGGGCAGATCTGACGGATCTTCGAAGCCCGCCACCGATATATCGCGACATTTAACGAACGGACGGCCGAGTGAATGCAGACCCATCTTCCAAGATCCCCGCCGAACACTAGTTGCCTCAGGCAAGGATCTGCTAGTTGCCTCAGGCAAGGATCTGTTGGGCTGGGTCAATGATGACGGGGGTTGACGAGCGGATCGCCGCCCTGCGCGGTTCGACCGGTTCTACACCGAAACCGTCGGCGCTCTGCGCAGCGGACTGCTCGATACGCCGTACAACCTGACCGAGGCCCGGATCCTGTACGAGCTGGCCCAACGGGGCACCACCGCGGTCCGCGACCTGCGCCGTGATCTCGATATCGACGCCGGGTACCTGAGCCGGATCATGCGGCGGTTCACCGCGGACGGCCTGGCCACGACGGAAGCATCCGATGTGGACGGTCGTCGTCGCCTGGTCAGCCTGACCCCCGCCCGGCAGCGGGCGTTCGCCGATCTCAACCGGCTCTCCGACCGCCGGGCCCAGACCTTCCTGGGCGCCCTGACCGACGCCGACCAGGACCGGCTGCTCGGGGCGATGGACACCATCCAGCAGGTGCTGGCCGGGCGGCCCCGCACCGACCTGGTCGTGCTACGCAGCCCGCGCGCCGCCGACCTCGGCTGGGTCATCCGGCCAACGCCGTTGTGTACGCGGAGGAGTACGGCTGGGACGAGTCGTACGAGAAGCTGGTCACCGCGATCGTCAACGACTACGCGAAGCACCACGACCCCAACCGGGAGGCGGCCTGGATCGCCGAAGTCGACGGCGCCCCGGCCGGCTGCGCCTTCTGCGTGCGCCACGACGACGACACCGCCCAGCTACGACGGCTGCTGCTGGTCGACCCGTCGGCCAGGGGGCTGGGCATCGGCACCCGCCTGGTCGACGAGTGCCTCCGCTTCGCCCGGGCCGCCGGCTACCGCCGGATGCGACTGTGGACCAACAACGTGCTGCGCGACGCGATCCGCATCTACGAGCGGGCCGGGTTCACGCTGGTCAGCTCCGAGCCACACCACTCCTTCGGGCACGACCTCGTAGGCCAGGTCTGGGAGCGCGATCTCTGGACCGTCTCTGACCGGAAGCCAGACCGGCTCGACCGCTAAACAGGTAGGACCGTGTCGCCGACCCGAATCGTGCCGAGGCCGTCCGGGATGAGGTTGGTCGCGAAGAGCAGCTTCTGACGGACGTTGCGGTGCTGACCCAGCGCACGCAGCGGCTCCTGCCCCCGCTCACCCGTCTCCTGGTCGGTCGTCGTCACCAGGCAGCGCCCGCAGCCCTTGGGCACCCGGAAGACCACCTCGCCGATGCGGACCCGGCCACCGGTCCAGGTGTCCTCGGCCCAGGGGGCGGCGTCGGCGATGACGATATTGGGCCGGAACCGGGTCATCGGCAGCCGCCCCTCCAGCGAACCCGACTCGGCGATGTGGTCGTTCAGCGCGCCCAGCGACGCCAGGTTGCCCACCGTTACCGGGAACTCGTCCTGGAACGCCACCCGGTCGCCCGGCTCGCCCCAACCCTCCGGAACCCCGCGCTGGCTTGTGTCGTCCAGCCACGCCAGGCGTACGGGCTGATCCAGGACCGTCGAGAACCAGGCATCGGCATCCGGACCGACCGCGGCGGCCACCCCGCTGAACGAGAACACCGACACGGCCATCCGCGGTCCGAAGGCCGGCTCGGCCACCTTCAGGTCGGCATGCCCGGGCGCCGACAGCAGCAGGCCACCCTCGACCGGCTTCGGGAAGACCCCGGTGAGCGCGACGTTCTCCCGCTGGGTGACCGCGTCCCCGGACTCGTCGACGATGAGCCACCGGCGGTCACCGGTCACCCCCCACGGCAGGACGTACACCGACTCCTGGTCGAATCGGTGGCAGCCCTTGATCGGATAGATATGGAGAGACGCGACGCGCATGTGGATAACCCTCGCACATTCGTGACCGTCAGGACACGATGGTGATCATGGCGCACGAGCACGAGCACGGTGACGATCACGAGCACGGTGACGAGCACGAGCACGGTGACGATCACGACGATCATCACCATGACCACGATCACCATGACGGCTGGCTCGACCGTCTGCGCCACCTGATCACCCCGCACTCGCACGACTCGGTCGACAAGGTCGACTCCGAACTGGAGACGAGCCGGGACGGCATCCGGGCGCTGTGGATGTCGCTGCTGATCCTCGGCGTGACCGCGCTTCTCCAGGCGCTCGTCGTCGCGTACTCCGGCTCGGTCGCGCTGCTGGGCGACACGCTTCACAACGTGGCCGACGCACTCACCGCGGTCCCATTGGGCTTCGCCTTCCTGATGGGTCGCCGGCCGCCGACCCGGCGCTACACCTACGGGTTCGGCCGGGCCGAGGATCTGGCCGGCATTGTCATCGTGGCCGTCATCGCGGTCTCCGCCGTCGCGGCCGGATGGGCCGCGATCGAGCGGCTGATCCACCCCGAATCCGTCTCACATCTGCCGGCCGTCGCCGGCGCCGCCGTCCTCGGCTTCCTCGGCAACGAGGCGGTGGCCCAGCTGCGGGTACGGGTCGGTCGTCGGATCGGCTCGGCCGCCCTGGTCGCCGACGGGCTGCACGCGCGGGCCGACGGCTACACCTCGCTGGCCGTTCTCTTGGGCGCCGGCGGCGTAGCCATCGGCTGGGGCTGGGCCGACCCGGTCGTCGGCCTGGGCATCACCATCGCCATCGCGGTCGTGCTGCGCGACGCGGCCCGAGAGGTCTACCGCCGCCTCATGGACGCGGTCGATCCCTCCATTGTGGACGCCGTCGAGCAGACGTTGACACAGACTCCGGGCGTACGGGCGATCGGAGCGGTCCGGCTACGTTGGATCGGGCACAAGCTTCGGGCCGAGTGCGACATCGTGGTCAACGACGAGCTCACGGTCGTCGAGGCGCACGCGATCGCGGTCGACGCCGAGCACCGGCTCATCCACGCGGTGCCCCGGCTCACGGCGGCCCTCGTGCACGCCGACCCGCTCGAGCACGAGGGCGCCGATCATCATGCCGACCTGAGCGACCATCGCTGACGCTTGGTGTGCAAGCACGGGCCCCCTATTGGCGTTCTGGTGCAAGTAGGGGTCCCCTATTGGCACCGACATCAGTCGGACGAGCGGGCCAGCGAGAGCAGCGCCGGGCCCGACAGGGTGCCGGTGATCGACCCGTCGGCCCCGCGGACCGCTACGAAAGTGTGATCTGTGGCCAACAGGGCGGCCAGCGCCTCGCGTACGGTGGCATCGAAAGCCACCACCGGAGCACCGTCCACACCGGAGGGTGGCACCGGCTCCAGTGTGGACGGCAGCGCGGTCACGCCGAGGCGCTTGATGCCGCGGTCGGGCCCGACGAAAGAGGCGACAAAATCATTGGCCGGCCTGGCCAACAGCTGGGCCGGTGGAGCGTACTGCTCGAGGGTTCCGCCGTCGGAGAAGATCGCGATCCGGTCGCCCAGGCGTACCGCCTCGTCCACGTCATGGGTGACGAAGACGATGGTCTTGCCGACCGTGGCCTGCAGCCGCCGGAACTCCTCCTGCAGCCGGGCCCGGGCGATCGGATCCACGGCGGAGAACGGCTCGTCCATCAGCAGCACGACCGGGTCGGCGGCCAGCGCCCGGGCGACCCCGACTCGCTGGCGTTGGCCGCCAGAGAGCTCGTTGGGGTAGCGCGCCCCGTAGCGGTCCGGCTCGAGCTCGACGAGGTTGAGCAGTTCCTCCACTCTGGACTGGACGCGGGCGCGCGACCAGCCGAGCAGGCGGGGCACGGTGGCCACATTCTCCCGGACGGTGAGGTGCGGGAACAGGCCGACGTGCTGGATGACGTACCCCATCCGGCGGCGAAGCGCGACCGGGTCGGCGTGGGTGACGTCCTCGTCCCCGACCAGGATCCGACCGCTGGTCGGCTCGACCAGCCGGTTGACCATTCGCAGGATCGTGGACTTTCCGCAGCCGGACGGCCCGACCAGCACCACCAGCTCACCGGCCGGCACCTCAAGGGACAGCTCGCCGACCGCCACCGTCCCGTCGGGATACACCTTGCGCACTCGATCGAGTCGGATCCCCGCGGCGGCGGTACCGTTCAACGCATGCCCCCTCTGGTCGGCCTGGCATCGCCGGTGGACAGCGACCCGCGCAATCCGTGGTTCTCGTGGCAGTACATCCGCCACAACATCGAATCTCTCACCACCGCACTGCAGCAGCACGTGGAGCTGACCCTAGCGACCGTGGGCATCGCCGCGCTGCTGGGTGTGCCGTTGGCCATTCTGGCGTACAAGCTGCGCTGGTTGACCGGGCCGATCCTGGGCATCTCCGGAGTGCTCTACACGATTCCGTCGCTGGCCCTGTTCGCGCTACTCGGGCCCACCCTGGGGCTCAGCTTCTCCACCGCGCTGGTCGCGTTGACCCTGTACGCCCTGTTGGCCATCGTCCGCAACGCGCTAACCGGGCTGCAGCAGGTGCCCGACGAGGTGCTCGACGCCGCCCGCGGCATGGGTTATGGCCGGGCCGGTCTGCTGTGGCGGATGGAGCTGCCGCTGGCTCTGCCCGGCATCATCACCGGCCTGCGTATCGCCACCGTCTCGACCGTCGCGCTGATCACGGTGGGCTACCAGATCGGCTACGGGGGGTTCGGAACCATCATCCTGAACGGCTTCAACGACAACTTCTACCACCCGGCGATCATGGCCGGCACGATCGGCTGCCTGGCACTGGCCTTCGCGTTCGACCTCATCCTGGTCGGGCTGGGCCGGCTGGTGATGCCCTGGGCCCGCCGGCGGGGCGTCGCATGAACCTCATCCAACAGGCCCTGGTGTGGCTCAACGACCCGTTGAACTGGACCAATCCGGACGGCATCCTGGCCCGTGCGGGTCAGCACCTCTACCTGTCCGGACTGGCTGTCCTGCTGGGGATCCTCGTCGCCTGGCCGATCGGCATCTGGCTCGGCCACATCCGACGGGGTGGCGCGTTCGTCGTCGCTGTCGCCAACATCACCCGGGGCATCCCGACCGTCTCGCTGCTGACCATCCTGCCGCTCACGTTCATCGGCGAAGGCTCGCTGCCGATCGTGCTCGCGCTGGCGGTCTTCGCCGTGCCGCCGCTGTTGGCCAACGCGTTCCTAGGGATGCGTGAGGTCGACCCCGACGTACGCGACGCGGCCCGCGGCATGGGCATGTCGGGCCGGCAGGTCGTGGCCCGGGTCGAGCTGCCGCTGGCCGTGCCCTACCTCGCGGCCGGGCTGCGTACAGCGGTCGTGCAGGTGGTCGCGACGGCCACCCTGGCCACGCTCGTGGGCGGCGGCGGCCTGGGCCCGATCATCAGCCTCGGCTTCGGGCTCGGCTTGGCCGCGGGCGGCGGTCAGGTCATCGCCGGCGGCGTCCTGGTGATCGTGTTGTGCCTCCTCGCGGAGGGCCTGCTGGCCGTCCTGCAGTGGGCGGTCACGCCACGGGCCTTGCGGGGCAGCGGGAGCCGCCCGCCGAGCTCGGCGGCCGACGCGGCCCTGCCCGCCCGAGATGGGTGATTACTCCGCAAAGGTAACGACGAGTGCGGCCGTAGCGTGACCAGACAGCAATCCTGCATCGACCGCTTACAGTTGTCATGATCTGAGTGACGCGGTTGAGTGGGAGCGAGCGGGCCGGAACCTCCCAGCCCGTCGGACACGCGGCGTATCCGTACGCCGGGACACGAAAGGCGGGCAGACGGCATGTTTGCGCGTACCCAACGGATATCAGTTCTTCTCTTAGCCGGTGTCACCGTCGTCGCGTTCGGCGTCACCGCCTGCGGCAAGGCGGGTTCGTCGGGCACCGCGCCGCCGGCGACCGCCACCGGGGCCAGCGCCGGGCCGGGCTGCGCGCCCCAGGCCGGTGACACGCTGGTGCTGCTGACCGACGACAAGCACCTGCAGAACTCCGACAACATCGTGGCCGTGGCCAACAAGTCGGTCAGCCCGGCCGCGATCACGGCCGCGGACAAGGTGGCCACAGCGCTGGACCAGCCGAAGCTGTTGGCGCTCAACCAGGCGACCGACATCGACCGTAAGACGCCGGCCCAGGCGGCGCAGGAGTTCGCCGCGGCGAACGGCCTGACCTCCGGCCTGTCCGGTGGCAGTGGACCGATCGTCGTCGGCGCGGCCGGGTTCACCGAGAGCCAGACCCTGGCCGAGCTCTACAAGATCGCCCTGAACGCGGCCGGTTTCCGCGCCACCGTCAAGCAGAGCACCAACCGCGAGCTGTACGAGCCGGCACTGGAGCGCAACGAGATCCAGATCTTCCCGGAGTACGCGGCCACGATGACCGATTTCCTCAACACGAAGAAGAACGGCAAGAACGCGGCTACCGTCTCCAGCGGTGACATCAACGCGACGATCGCGGCGCTCAAGCCGCTGGCCGAGACGTACGGCCTGGTGGTCGGCACCCCGTCGACCGCGTCGGACGAGAACGCCTTTGCCACCACGAAGGGCGTGGCCGACAAGTACGGGCTGAAGACGCTGAGTGACTTCGGGACCAAATGCAGCGGCCCGGCCTCGGTGCTGGCCGGCCCGGCCGAGTGCCCGCAGCGACCGTACTGCCAGATCGGTCTGCAGAAGACGTACGGCATCACGTTCGGCAAGTTCTTCGAGGCCGACGCCGGCGGCCCGCGCAGCAAGACGGCGCTGAAGAACGGCAGCGCCACGCTGGCCCTGGTGTTCTCGTCGGACAGTTCGCTGACCCCGGCGTAAGCCCGCCCCTGCGTAACCCCGCCCCTGCGTAACCCGGTGCACACTAACGGCCTCGTCGGCAGCCGATAAGCTGCTGACGAGGCCGTCCCACGTGGTGGACCTGGCGGCTCCGGACATTGGCCGTCAAAGGAGACAGCCGTGGCACCCATCCGCGCCGCGCGGGGAACAACGCTCACCGCCGCCGGTTGGCCGCAGGAGGCCGCCCTGCGGATGCTGATGAACAACCTCGACCCCGACGTCGCCGAGCGCCCGGACGACCTGGTCGTGTACGGCGGGACCGGCCGGGCGGCCCGCGACTGGCCCTCCTACCACGCCCTGGTCCGGACGCTGACCACCCTGCGCGACGACGAGACGATGCTGGTCCAGTCGGGCCGGCCGGTGGGGGTGATGCGCACGCACGAGTGGGCGCCGCGGGTGCTCCTGGCCAACTCCAACCTCGTGCCCGACTGGGCGACCTGGCCAGAGTTCCGCCGGCTCGAGGCGCTCGGCCTGACCATGTACGGCCAGATGACCGCCGGCTCCTGGATCTACATCGGGACCCAGGGCATCCTGCAGGGCACCTACGAGACTTTCGCGGCGGTGGCGGCCAAGCGGTTCGGCGGCACGCTGGCCGGCACGCTCACGCTGACCGCCGGCTGCGGCGGAATGGGTGGGGCCCAACCGTTGGCCGTGACCATGAACGGCGGCGTCTGCCTGATCATCGACGTCGACGTGGCCCGGCTGCAACGGCGGATCCAGACCCGCTACCTCGACTCGGTAGCCTCCACTGTGGACGAAGCCGTGGCGCTGGCCGTGCAGGCGCGGGCGCGGCGGCGGGCCCTGTCCGTCGGCGTCGTCGGTAACGCGGCGACGATCGTGCCCGAGCTGCTGGGCCGAGGAGTGCCGATCGATATCGTGACCGACCAGACCGTCGGCCCACGACCCGCTCTCCTATGTGCCGGAGGGCATCGACCCGGCCGACGCGCCCGACTACGCGGCCAAGAAGCCGGAGGAGTTCACCGACCGGGCCCGCGCCTCGATGGCCAAGCATGTGGAGGCGATGGTCGGGTTCCTCGACGCCGGGGCCGAGGTGTTCGACTACGGCAACTCGATCCGGGGCGAGGCGCAGCTGGGCGGCTACAGCCGGGCGTTCGCGTTCCCCGGCTTCGTTCCGGCGTACATCCGGCCGCTGTTCTGCGCCGGCAAGGGGCCGTTCCGCTGGGCGGCCCTCTCGGGCGATCCGGCCGATATCGCCGCCACCGACCGGGCCATCCTCGAGCTGTTCCCGGAGAATGAGTCGCTCGCCCGCTGGATCCGGCTGGTCGGTGAGCGGGTGGCCTTCCAGGGCCTTCCGGCCCGCATCTGCTGGCTCGGCTACGGCGAGCGGGACAAGGCCGGCGTGCGGTTCAACGACATGGTCGCCCGGGGTGAGTTGAGCGCGCCCATCGTCATCGGGCGCGACCACCTCGACTGCGGCTCAGTCGCGTCGCCCTACCGGGAGACCGAGGCGATGCGGGACGGCTCCGACGCGATCGCCGACTGGCCGCTGCTCAACGCGTTGGTCAACACCGCGTCGGGCGCGTCGTGGGTGTCCATCCACCACGGCGGCGGGGTCGGTATCGGCCGGTCGATCCACGCCGGTCAGGTCAGTGTGGCCGACGGGACACTGCTGGCCGGCGCAGAAGATCGAGCGGGTGCTGACCAACGACCCCGGCAATGGGCGTCATCCGTCACGTCGATGCCGGTTACGAGCTGGCCGAGCAGGTCGCGGCCGACCGCGCCGTGAGGGTTCCTATGCGGGAGTCGGTGAATGGACGCTGATCGATTTTCCGCACTCTGGCAATCGTTGGCGCCGATCGGCCGGGCCGCCGATGGAGCGGGTTACCTTCGATGCTCATACTCGGCCACCGACTCGCAGTTCCGGGAGTGGTTCGCCGAGGAGGCCCTCGACCGCGAGCTGACCACCGAGACGGACCGCAACGGCAACCTGTGGGCCTGGTGGGGTGACCCCGAATCCGGCGGAGCCGTTGTCACCGGCAGCCACTTCGACTCGGTCCCCCACGGCGGCGCTTACGACGGCCCCCTGGGCATCGTCTCGGCCCTGCTCGCGGTCGACCTGCTGCGCGAGCGCGGCGAGCAGCCCCGCCATCCGCTGGGGATCGCCGCCTTCGCCGAGGAGGAGGGCTCCCGGTTCGGGCTGGCCTGCCTGGGCTCGCGGCTGCTGACCGGCGCGGTCGCCCCCGAGCAGGCGCTGGCTCGCACCGACCGCGACGGGGTGAGCCTGGCCGACGCGTTGGCCGCGATGGAGCTCGACCCGGCCGCGGTGGGGTCTGATCCCGTACGCCTGAGCCGCCTGAGCGCCTTCGTCGAGCTGCACATCGAGCAGGGGCGCGCCCTGACCGCTCCGGTCGGAGTGGCCAGCGCGATCTGGCCGCACGGGCGGTGGCGGCTGGACTTAACCGGCGAGCCCAACCACGCCGGGACCACCGCGGATGAGCGACCGGCGCGACCCGATGCTCGCGATCGCCCAGGCGATCCTGGCCGCGAACAAGCAGGCGCGTACGGCCGGAGCCCGCGCCACGGTCGGCCGGGTCAGCTGCGAGCCCAACGCTACCAACGCCATCGCCGCCCGGGCCAGCGCCTGGCTGGACGTACGGGCGCCCGACCAGTCCACTGTGGACAAGCTAATTGACGTGATCGCCGTGGCGGCGGCGGAACGCGCGGCGGCCGACGGTACCGAGGTCAGCCTCACCACCGAGTCGCTGTCGGCGGTGACCGAGTTCGACCTGGCCCTGCGGGACCGGTTGGTCGACGTGCTCGACGGCGCCCCGGTGCTGCCGACCGGCGCCGGCCACGACGCCGGGATCATCTCGGCCCACGTGCCGACCGCGATGCTCTTTGTCCGCAACCCCACCGGCGTATCCCACGCCCCGGCCGAACACGCCTCCGACGAGGACTGCGCGGCCGGCGTCGAGGCGCTGGCCGACGTGCTGGCAGCGCTGGCGTGCCGCTGACCTACTGGGCTGAGTACGCCTGGGTCGGGCCGCCGACCCTGCGCAATGTGCTGATCACTGTCGACGATGGCCGCATCGCCAGCCTGGCCGAGGGCCAGCCGCCGGGCGACGCGAACCGGCTGCCGGGGCTGACCCTGCCCGGGCTGGCCAACGCCCACTCGCACGCGTTCCACCGGGCGCTGCGCGGCCGCACCCACGCCGGCACCGGGCACGTTCTGGACCTGGCGGGAGCGGATGTACGCCGTGGCCGGCCGGCTCGACCCGGACGGCTACCACCGCTGGCCCGGGCCGTCTTCGCCGAGATGGCGCTGGCCGGGATCACCGCGTCGGCGAGTTCCACTACCTGCACCACGGCCCGGACGGCGTGCGCTACGCCGACCCGAACGAGATGGGGCACCGGCTGACCGCGGCGGCGGCCGAGGCCGGCATCCGGATCACCCTGCTGGACACGCTCTACCTGACCGCCACAGTGGACGGTGAACCGGTTGACGGGCGTGCAGCTGCCGGTTCGGCGACGGATCGGTCGACGCCTGGGCGCAGCGCGTCGGCGCAGCTGAAGCCGGCCCCGCACGCGCTGGTCGGCGCGGCGGCCCACTCGGTGCGGGCGGTGCCGGCCGCCGCGCTGGCCGGGTTCGCCGACCGGACCCACGCCTCCCGGTGCACGTGCACCTGTCCGAGCAGCGGGCCGAGAACGAGGCCTGCCGGGCCGTGCACGGCTGCACCCCGACCGCGCTGCTCGACCGGTACGGCCTGCTCGCGCCCGGCTCACCGCGGTGCACGCCACCCACCTCGACGACGACGATCGGGCCCGGCTCGGCGACAGCGGCCCGGATCTGCCTGTGCCCGACCACCGAGCGCGACCTGGCCGACGGGCATCGGGCCGGCCCGCGCGCTGGCCGACGCCGGGTCGCCGCTGTGCGCTGGGCAGCGACAGCCACGCGGTGATCGACCTGTTCGAGGAGGCCCGCGCGGTCGAGCTGGACGAGCGGCTGCGCGACCGAGCGCCGCGGCCACTTCAGCGCCGGACGAGCTGCTCGCCGCGGCCACCGCCGCCGGCCACGCCGCGCTGGGCTGGGCCGACGCCGGCCGGCGATCGCCGTCGGCGCCCGGGCCGACCTGGTCACCGTCCGGCTCGACAGCGGTCCGCGCCGCGGGCTTCGACCCGGCCGACCCGGCGGCGGCGTCCTGTTCGCGGCCACCGCGGCCGACGTCACCGACGTGGTGGTCGACGGCCGGCCGGTCGTCCGCCGACGGACGGCACCTGCTGGTCGACGATGTGCCGGCCGCGCTGCACCGGGCCGTCACGGCGGTCTGGCGATGACGCTGCTGATCGACAGCATCGGCGAGCTGGTCACCAACGACCCCAGCTGGGCGACGGGTCGCCGCTGGGCCTGCTGCGGCCGCGGCTCTGGTCGTGAGGACGGCCGGGTGGCCTGGATCGGCCCGGCCGCGACGCGCCAGCCGCCGACCGGCGGATCGACGCCGAGGACGGCGCGGTGCTCCCCGGCTTCGTGGACAGCCACGCCCACCTGGTCTTCGCCGGCGACCGGGCCGCCGAGTTCGCCGCCCGGATGGCCGGCGAGCCCTACACCGGCGGCGGCATCCGCACCACGGTGGCGGCGACCCGGGCGGCCACCGACGACGAGCTGCGGGCCACCCTGCCCGGCTGCGCGCGGAGGCGCTGCGGCAGGGCACCACCACGATCGAGATCAAGAGTGGGTACGGCCTGACCACGTGACGAGGCCCGCTCGCTGCGGATCGCCGCCGAGTGTCGCCGGAGACCACGTTCCTCGGCGCGCATGTGGTGCCGGCCGAGTACGCCGGCCGCGCCGACGACTACGTCGACCTGGTCTGGGGCCAGATGCTGGCCGCCGCCGCGCCGTACGCGCGCTGGGTCGACGTGTTCTGCGAGCGGGGCGCGTTCGACGCCGACCAGGCCCGGGCCATCCTGACCGCCGGGCCCGCCGCCGGGCTGGGCGTCCGGGTGCACGCCAACCAGCTCGGCCCCGGCCCGGGCGTGCGCCTGGCGGTCGAGCTGGGCGCGGCCAGCGCCGACCACTGCACCCACCTCGTCACGACGACTGACGTCGACGGCGCTGGCCGGGTCGTCCACCGTGGCCACCCTGCTGCCCGGGGCCGAGTTCTCCACCCGCTCGCCCTACCCGGACGCCCGCCGGCTGCTCGACGCCGGCGTCAGCGTGGCGCTGGCCACCGACTGCAACCCCGGCTCGTCGTACACCTCGTCGATGCCGTTCTGCATCGCCCTCGCCGTACGGGAGATGCGGATGACCCCGGCCGAGGCGGTGTGGGCGGCGACCGCCGGGCGGCGCGCGCGCGCTGCGCCGCGACGACATCGGCGAGCTGCGGCGCGGCGCCCGGGCCGACCTGACCGTCCTCGACGCGCCGTCCTACCTGCACCTGGCCTACCGGCCGGGGGTTCCACTGGTCAGCCAGGTCCTGCACAACGGAGTCCGCGATCTGATGACCGTGACCGTCCAGCCCACCGGCGTCTCCCCCGCCGACGTGCTCGCCGTCGCCCGCGGCGACGCCCAGGTGACGCTGTCCCCCGAACCGTGGACGCGATGGCCGCCAGCCGCGCCATCGTGGACGGCATCGAGCGCGACGGCCGCCCGGTCTACGGCGTCTCCACCGGCTTCGGCGCGCTGGCCAACACCTTCATCGCCCCGGAGCGGCGGGCCGAGCTGCAGCACGCGCTGATCCGCTCGCACGCCGCCGGCATCGGCGCGCCGATGCCGCCGCGAGGTGGTCCGGGCGATGATGCTGCTGCGGGTCCGCTCGCTGGCGCTGGGCCGCTCCGGGGTCCGCCCGCTGGTCGCCCAGGCACTGGTCGACCTGCTCAACCACGACATCACCCCGTGGGTGCCCGAGCACGGCTCGCTCGGCGCCTCCGGCGACCTGGCGCCGCTGGCGCACTGCGCGCTGGTGCTGCTCGGCGAGGGCTGGGTGCTGGGCCAGGACGGCGGCCAGCGCATCGCCGGCAGCCGACGCGCTGCGCGCCGCCGGGCTGAGCCCGATCGAGCTGGCCGCCAAGGAAGGGCTGGCGCTGATCAACGGCACCGACGGCATGCTCGGCATGCTGCTGCTGGCCATCGCCGACGCCCGGCACCTGTTCGCGATGGCCGACGTGACCGCGGCGCTGGCCATCGAGGCGATGCTCGGCTCGGACCGGCCGTTCCTGCCCGAGCTGCACGCGATCCGGCCCGCACCCGGGCCAGGCCGTCGTCGGCGGCCAACATCCACCGGCTGCTGCAGGACTCGGCGATCATGGACTCGCACCGCGACGACCTGGCCCACGCCGTGCAGGACGCGTACTCGATGCGCTGCGCGCCGCAGGTGGCCGGCGCGGCCCGGGACACGCTGGACTTCGCCGCCCGGTCGCCGGCCGGGAACTGGTCGTCCGTGGTGGACAACCCGGTGGTGCTGCCCGACGGCCGGGTCGAGTCGACCGGCAACTTCCACGGCGCGCCGCTCGGCTTCGCCGCCGACTTCCTGGCCATCGCCGCCGCCGAGGTCGGCTCGATCTCCGAGCGCCGGGTGGACCGGCTGCTCGACGTCAGCCCGCTCCCGGGACCTGCCGGCGTTCCTCTCCCCCGACCCGGGGGTCAACTCCGGGCTGATGATCGCCCAGTACACGGCGGCCGGGATCGTCGCGGAGAACCGGCGGCTGGCCGCGCCGGCCTCGGTCGACTCGCTGCCCGACCAGCGGCATGCAGGAGGACCACGTCTCGATGGGCTGGGCGGCGACCAAGAAGCTGCGTACGCGTGCTGGACAACCTGACCAGCCTGCTCGCGGTCGAGCTGCTGGCCGCCGTCCGCGGGTCTGCAGCTGCGGGCCGCCGCTGCGCCGTCCCCGGCCGGCCGGGCCGCGGTCGCGGCGGTGGCCGGGTTCGCCGGCGAGCCGGGGCCGGACATCTTCCTGGCCCCGGTGCTGGAGGCCGCCCGGACGGTGGTCGCCG
This sequence comes from uncultured Actinomycetota bacterium, assembly GCA_963803345.1. Taxonomy (GTDB): domain Bacteria; phylum Actinomycetota; class Actinomycetes; order Mycobacteriales; family Micromonosporaceae; genus CAWDLX01. The sequence goes on along the minus strand of CAWDLX010000008.1, from coordinate 43,093 downwards.
GCCCCGACCTGCGCGCCGCGATCGAAGCCGTGGTCGGCCCGCTGCGATAACACGGAGTTGCCGCCACCTTGACGTGCGGAGCGTGACGCAGCTCGCCGACGGGCGAGGATGGTCGCGGCCTCCTTTGCTGTGAGCACTCCCAAGCATCGCGGAAGTGAGCTGCGCCGATCACGAGCGGCACGCGGGCAGTGACGCTACCGTGAGTGATTGATGCGCTCGGGTGCTCAGTGCAAAGGAACTCGCGGCCCGCCCGGCGATGCTCGGCGTCTGTTGACGCATAGTAATCGACGACAATGAGGATCGACCGGCTACGTGTCGACGTGGATCTGTCCTCCGACAACATCGTGGGCCTCGGCTCCGCCGCTCTGGCCGTCCTCAGCGCGATCGTGTCCGGTGTCGGCGCCAGCCGGGCCAACCGCCGGCGGCCGAACTGGAGCGCCAGCAGCGCCGCGAGACCGCGGCCGAGGCCGCCCGACGGATCGTCAACCAGTACCGGGACCCGCTCACCGACGCCGCCCAGACACTGCAGGCGCGGCTGTTCAATATCGTGCAGATGGACTTTCTCAGCCGGTATCTGCACTGTGGCGACCCGGGCGAGGAGCGCCACGCCCGCGACTACACGGTCTACGCCTCGGCGAGTACCTGTGCTGGGCCGAGATCGTCCGGCGGGAGCTGCGCTTCCTGGATGCGACATCAACGAGGCTAACCCGCGGGTGCTGACCTACCTGGCCGCGATCCAGCTGACCATCCAGACCGACCGCATCCCGCTGCCGTTCCGCGTCTTCCGCGGCCCGCAGCGGGCGATCGCCGAGCTGATGATGATCCCGACCCCGCGACCGAGGGCCCGCGCTCCGAGGCGATGGGGTACGCCGCGTTCGCCAACGCCTCGACACCGATCCGGTCTTCGCCAGCTGGTTCGAGCGGCTGCGCTTCGCCGACATCGACGCCCTGCCGAGCCGGGCGCGAGCGCGGGCGCGGGCGCGGGCGCGAGCGCGAGCGCGAGCGCGGGCGTACGCACGGGCGCGGGCGCCACGGTCCGTCAGCGGCTGATCATGCTGCAACACGACCTGATCGATCTGTCGACCATCTCGACCCGAGGATGGTCCGGGTGCCCAAGGATGTCCGCGCGCGGATCCCGGGCGAGCGCCACCGCAGATCCCGGGGCAGGCACCGTCACAGCTCCGCGATGACCATGGCGCCAGCGCTCGGAATGCCTTGCCCCGGTGGCTGATCGCGTCCTTCTCCGCCGGTGTCAGCTCGGCGTTGGTGCGCGTCTGGCCCTCGGCCAGGAAGATCGGGTCGTAGCCGAAGCCGCCGTCGCCCCGCGGCGCCCGGAGCACCCGCCCGGCATCCGGCCCTCGACCAGGTGTCTCCCGGCCGCATCCGGCAGGACGAGCGCGGCCGCGCAGACGAACGCCGGCGCCGAGCTGCCGTCGGGCACGTCGGAGATCTGGGCCAGCACCAGGTCGAGGTTGGCCCGGTCGTCGCCGTGCCGCGCCGGACCAGCGGGCGCTGAACACGCCCGGCATGCCGTTCAGCGCGTCGACGGCCAGCCCCGAGTCGTCGGCCACCGTGGGCAGGCCGGTATGGCAGCCCTCGCGCGCCTTGATCAGCGCGTTCTCGGCGAAGGTCAGGCCGGTCTCGGGACCTCCGGAGTAGTCCGGCACATCGTCCAGGCCGACCAGCTCGACCGTGCGAACCGAGGGCGGCGTCGAGGATGCGCTGCAGCTCCACCAGTTTCTTGGTGTTGCGCGGTGGCCAGCAGCAGCCCGGGTCATCCGGCCAACTGGCCTTGCGCTGGGCCTGCGCGCGGCAGCTCGGCGCAGCCGGCCACCCCCAGGTCGAGCAGCGCGTCGAGCTGCGTCGCGGCCGAACACGCCCTCCTCGCCGGTGCCCTGCACCTCGACGAAGTCGCCGGCGCCGGTGCAGACGATGTTCATGTCCACCTCGGCCTTGACACGTCCTCGTCGTAGCACAGGTCCAGCCGCGGCTCGCCCGTCGATGATGCCGACGCTGACCGCCGCCACCGAGCGGTGCATCACGGCTCGACCGGCTTGCCGGCCAGCGATCTTCTTCGCGCCAGCCAGGTCACCGCGTCGTGCAGCGCCACGTAGGCGCCCGGTGATCGCGGCGGTGCGGGTGCCGCCGTCGGCCTGCAGCACGTCGCAGTCCAGCACGATCGAGTTCTCGCCGAGCGCCTTGAGGTCGATGCAGGCCCGCAGGCTGCGGCCGATCAGCCGGGAGATCTCGTGGGTACGGCCGCCGACCCGGCCCTTGACGCTCTCCCGGTCGGAGCGGGTCGTGGTCGCGCGCGGGCAGCATCGAGTACTCGCGGTGACCCAGCCCAGCCCGGAGCCCTTGCGCCAGCGGGGCACGCCCTCGGTGACGCTGGCCGTGCACAGCACCCGGGTCTTGCCGAACTCGACGAGCACCGAGCCCTCGGGGTGCATGCTCCAGCCGCGGGTCAGCGTCACCGGTCGGAGCTGGTCGGGCTGCCGCCCATCGGGTCGCGTCATGCCGCCTAGACGTACTGGGGGTCAGATCTCGAAGCGCGCGCCGGCGCGGGCGATCTCGACCGGGCCGGCGAAGAGCTGACGCGCGCCGCCTCGTACGCGTCTCGGCCTCGCTGCCCCAGGCGGTCACCAGATGGGTCAGCACCAGCCGGCCGACGCCGGCCTTGGTGGCGGCCTCGCCGGCTTCCCGCCCGGTCAGGTGCAGATCCGGCGGGTTGTCCACGCCGTCGAGGTAGCTCGCCTCGCACAGGAACACGTCGGCGCCCTGGGCCAGCCTGATCAGCGCCTCGCAGGGCGCGGTGTCGGCCGAGTAGGCCAGACGCGCGCCGCCGTGCTCCAGCCGTACGCCATAGGTCTCCACCGGATGGTTGACCCGGTCGACGGTGACCGTGAACGGGCCGATCGGGAAGCTGCCCGGCTGCAGCGCGTAGAACGTGTAGACGTCGTCGAGCGGGCCCTCGCCGCCGCGCCGTAGGCGCCGGCCAGCCGCTCCGGGCGCCCGCCGGGGCGTACACCGGCAGCGGCGGGTAGGGGCCGTCCGGGGCGTACCGGCGCACGACCACGTAGCTGACCGCGTCGAGCATGTGGTCGCAGTGCAGGTGGGTGAGCAGGATCGCGTCGACCGCGGTCAGCGCCGGCGTAGCGCTGCAGCGCCGAGAGCGAGCCAGTGCCGAAGTCGAGCAGCAGCCGGAAACCGTCCGCCTCGACCAGGTACGCGGAGCACGCGCGATTCGGGGCCGGGGAAGCTGCCGGCGCAGCCCGAGCACGGTCAGTCTCATCGGGCCGCTCCGCGACCGCCGGCGGCGGCTGGAGACAGTCGGCGCCAGGCGATGCGGCCGGGCGGCACGGCCGGCCGAGGAAGCGCTCGGCCAGGCGGGCGAACGGTCGCCCGTCACCGGTGGCCAGGAACGGTGCCGGCGCGGTCGTCGTCCGGGTCCGGAGCAGGTCCCGCTCGGTCAGTACGCCGGTAGACGTCCTTCGCAGTCTCCTCGGCGCTGGAGACGAGCGTCACTCCGTCGCCCATCACCAGGCCGATCAGGCCGGCCAGCAGCGGGTAGTGCGTGCAGCCCAGGACCAGTGTGTCGACCCCGGCCCGTTGCAGCGGCTCGAGTAGCCGCTGGGCCAGCCGAGCAGGGCCCGGCCCGAGGTGATCCCGCGCTCGACGAATCGACGAACTGCGGGCAGGCCGCGCCGGTGACGCTGACGTGCGGGGCGGCGGCGAACGCGTCGTCGTACGCGCGGCTGGTGATCGGTCGCCGTGGTACCGATCACGCCGACCCGGCCGTTGCGGGTGGCGGCGACCGCCCGGCGCACGGCCGGCCGGATCACCTCGACGACCGGTACGGCGTAGCGCTCCCGGGCGTCGTGCAGGCAGGCGGCTGAGGCGCGAGTTGCACGCGATGACGAGCAGCTTGACGCCCTGCGTCGACCAGCTGGTCGAGCAGGCCAGCGCGTAGCGGCGGACCTCGGCGATCGGCTGCGGCCCGTACGGCACATGCGCCGTGTCCCCGACGTACAGCAGCTGCTCGTGCGGCAGCTGATCCAGGATCGCCCGGGCCACCGTCAGACCGCCGACCCCCGAGTCGAAGATCCCGATCGGCGCGTCCGTCACGCTGCGGAGCCTACGCCGAGCGCGCCATACAACTAGGACCAGTCGCACCCGAAGATGTCGCCAAGGTGACACGGGTTATGTCCCGCGAATATCGAACCCTTTCGTCCCGAAAGAAGGGCCTCCGTAACGCTGCGTAACTTCGTGCGTTGCACGGAAGAAGACGACTGCCTATTCTCAGCGCGTTGGCAGGTTTTTCCACCTGTCACCGGGCTCCGCGGCTACCACAGCGCTTCGCCCGGCGGCCACCTGGCCGCGCCCCTCGGCGACAGGAGACGACGTGAGTACCGAGACGTACGCCACGCCTACCTCGGGCGGCGCGACATCCGTCGGCACCGGCTCCCCCAGCGCACCGTCGGCCCCGCCCGCGCGCCCCGCCGGGCACGTCCAGACCCGCCTCGCCCCGGTCGATCGCCGCCGCCAGGCCGCGGCGGGCGCGACGACCACCGAGCGAGCCCCGGCTGCGCAGCTGGTCGGCGTCTGTGTCTGGGCCGCGGTCATCGGCGGTGCTCGGCCTGATCACCGCTGTGCGGGCCTTCATCGGCTCGTCGGCGCCACCCCGCCCAGCTGGTCGAGCCCTCGGTCATCGCGGTCGGCCTCGGCGGCCTCGCTCTGACGGTCGGCCGCGTTCGTGACGGTCAACCGCCGCTGGCTGCCGTTCGCGCTGCTGGGCGCGGCCAGCCGTGCTGGTCATCGTCGGCCATCAACCTGACCGCGCACGCCTTCTGACCGCCGCGGCGCCAGCCCACGCGGGCGGTCCGGCCGGAGAGCGCGCACGGGGGTGTCAGGCCCAGAGCTGGCCCTCGAGGGCGCCCTCGGCGTCGGCCAGGGTGCCGCGCGTACGCGCCGGTCGACAGGTACTTCCAGCCGCCGTCGGCCACGACGAACGCCACGTCGGCCCGCCGCCCGTCCTTGACCGCCTCGTGCGCCACGGCCAGCGCGGCGTGCAGGATCGCCCCGGTGGAGAAGCCGGCGAAGATGCCCTCCACCTCGACCAGCTGCCGGGTACGCAGCACCGCGTCCCGGGTGCCGACCGAGAACCGCCGGGTCAGACACGGTCGCGTCGTACAGCTCGGGCACGTAGCCCTCGTCGATGTTGCGCAGGCCGTAGACCAGCTCGCCGTAGCGGGGCTCGGCCGCGACGATCTCGATGCCGTCGACCTTCTCCCGCAGGTAGCGGCCGGTGCCCATCAGCGTGCCGGTGGTGCCCAGCCCGGCGACGAAGTGCGTGATCGTCGGCAGGTCGCGCAGCAGCTCCGGGCCGGTGGTCTCGTAGTGCGCCCGGGCGTTGGCCTCGTTGCCGTACTGGTAGAGCATCACCCAGTCCGGGTGCTCGGCCGCGATCTGCTCGGCCGTCGCCACGGCCTGGTTGGAGCCGCCGGCGGCCGGCGAGAAGATGATCTCCGCGCCGTACATCCGGAGCAGCTGGACCCGCTCGGTCGAGACGTTCTCCGGCATCACGCAGACCAGCCGGTAGCCGCGCAGCTTGGCCACCATGGCCAGGGAGATGCCGGTGTTGCCGCTGGTCGGCTCCAGGATGGTGTCGCCCGGCCGCAGAGTGCCGGCCGCCTCCGCCGCGCGGACCATGCACAGCGCCGGCCGGTCCTTGACGCTGCCGGTCGGGTTGCGGTCCTCCAGCTTGGCCCACAGCCGCACCTCGGGCGACGGTGACAGGCGCGGGCAGGCCGACCAGCGGCGTGCCCCCGCAGGCGTCCAGCAGGCTGTCGAACCGGGCCATCGCCGACCGTCTACGCAACGGCCGCGGCGGCCCCACCGGCCACGGCCGGCAGGATCGTCACGGTGTCGCCGTCGGTGAGCTTGGCGTCCAGCGCACCGAGGAACCGGACGTCCTCGTCGTTGACGTAGACGTTGACGAAGCGGTGCAGCGCGCCGTCCTCGGTGACCAGGCGGCCGCGCAGGCCCGGGTGCCGGGTCGTCGAGGTCGGTCAGCAGCTCGGCGAGGGTGTCGCCGCGCCCTCGACGACCTTCGCGCCGCCGGTGTAGGTGCGCAGGATGGTGGGGATGCGAACTTCGATGGCCATGGTGTGTCACTCCTCAGACGGGCTGGCGGTGAGCGGGAACGTCGGGGTCGAGTGCGGGTCAGGCCGCGACACTCGTAGTCGACCGTCGCCGGCGTCTGCCCGAACATGTAGGACTGCACGGCGTGCGGGTCCACCGGCGCGTTGATCAGACCGGACCGGCTCCTCGGTCACCCGCCGTCCACGATCCGGAACGAGCGGACCTCGGTCGTCTCCGGCTCCCGGGTCGAGACCAGCAGGTAGTGCGCGCCCGGCTCGCCGGCGAAGGAGACGTCGGTCCGGGACGGGTACGCCTCGGTCGCGGTGTGCGAGTGGTAGATGACCACCGGCTCCTCGTCCCGGTCGTCCATCTCCCGCCACACCCGCAGCTGCTCCATGCGAGTCGAACTCGTAGAACGTCATCGACCGGGCGGCGTTGTCCATCGGGATGTGCCGGCTGGGGCTCGTCGCTGCCGGCCGGGCCGGCCACCACGCCGCACGCCTCGTCGGGGTGGTCCCGGCGGGCGTGCGCGACGATCGCGTCCAGATCGACCGCGTCGATGGTCAGCACGCCTCCACAATAACCGCGCGCCGGGCCGGGCTGACGCCCATGGTTATGAGGTCTCGCCCACCACGCTGAACGAGCGGAGCCGGTCGATGGCGAGCAGCGTCGCCCCCACCGCGAAGATGAACGTCATCGCCAGCGCGACCGGCAGCGAGACGGTCGAGCTCAGCACGCTGGAGTGCGACACCCGCTCGGCCAGGGTCAGCACGTACTGCTCGATCGAGAGCACCGACGTGCCGCTGAGCAGGCGCCCGAGCAGCCCCTCCCAGATCAGGATGTACGCCAGGCCGACGAGCACCGGCACCCGGGTGAGCAGGCTGAGCAGCATGAACAACGCCGAGTAGGCGATCGATCCGACCACTGCGCCGAAAAGCAGACCGAGCCCGAGCGACACCGAGCCGCCGATCATGGCGCACAGGAACAGCGGTATCCCGGTGGTCAGCGCCGTGACGATGATCGCGACGTACAGCTTGGACATGATGATCTCGGAGCGCGGCAAGGGCTTGGCCAGGATGTGGGCCAGCGTGCCGTCGTCGATCTCGGAGCCGAGCACGCCGGTTCCGACGATGAGCGCCACCACAGGAAGCATGATGGCGATCCCGAGCGCGACGATGACCGGCTGACCCCACTGGTCGAGGGTGGCGCCGAGCGACTCGGCCAGGATCGCGATCGCGACCAGCAGCACCGGGAACGCGAGCAGCAGCAGGAAGCGCCGCCGGCCGAACAGGGCGCGGGCGGTGATGCGGGCGATGGTCAGGTTCATGCTCTACCCTCTTGTCTCACGCGGCGACCAGGTAGGAGAAGACGCTCTCGAGCGACTCGTCGGTCGGCAGCAACTGCTGGATGCGGATGCCCTGGGCCCGGGCGATGCGCGGCAGGCTGCGGGTGAAGGTGCCGTAGTCGCCGGCCTTTACCGTGAGCAGCCCCGACTTGTCGATCTCGACACCGGCCACCGAGGTCTCGGCGATCAAGGCCACCGCGAGCCGGCGGTCGTCGCTGGATCGGATCGTGAACACGTGCGGCCGGTTGGTCATCAGCCGGCGGATCGTACGGTAGTCCCCAGAGGCGGCCAGGCGCCCGGCGACGATCACCTGGACCGTGCCTGAGACCTGCTCGACCTCCTCCAGAATGTGGGAGCTGAACAGCACCGTGCGGCCCTGGGCCCCCATCGTGTGCAGCAGACCCATCATCTGCATGCGCTGGCGGGGGTCCATGCCGTTGAACGGCTCGTCGAGCAGCAGGACGGCCGGCTCGTGCACGAGGGCGGCGGCGACCCGCATCCTCTGGCGCATGCCCTTGGAGTACGTGGAGAGGCGGCGGTCTTTCGGCTCGACCATGTCGACCAGCTCGACCGCGCGGCGGGCGGCCGCCACCGGGTCGGCCAGCCGATGCAGCTTGGCGCTGGCCAGCACGAACTCCCACCCGGTGAGGAAACCGTGCACCGCCTCCCGCTCCATGACGATCCCGAGTCCGGAGTAGATGGACGGGTTGCGCCAGGCGGGCTGCCCCAGCACCGTGAGCTCACCCTTGGACGGGGCCAGGAAGCCGGCCATCATGTGCAGCACTGTTGTCTTGCCGGCGCCGTTCGGGCCGAGCAGACCGGTTACCCCGGCCCCGAGCGACATCGAGATGTCATTGATGGCGACCACGTTGCCGTACCACTTGGAGACCGACCGGAGCTCCACAGCGGATCCATTATGGACAGTCGTAGAGCTGTCCGGTGTCTGGGACGCGATGGCGGTCATCGGGCCACCTTCCAGTAGCGCAGCAGAAGCAGACCGACGCAGGCGGCCACGAACGGGATGGCGACCACCGCGTAGAGCGGTCCCCAGGAACCGAGGAAGTCCTTCGGATCGAACCACCAGCTGGCCAGGCCGTTGGCCAGCGAGACCGGGCTGACCACGCCGGCCCACTGCAGAGCCGCGGTGGCCGCCGCTGCCGCGTCCTGGCCGGTGCTCGCCGCGTGGGCCGCGCTCAGACCGACGACGATTCCGACGATCGAGTACGTCACGAGGAAGACCGCCGCGATCATGGCGGCCGCCACCCCCCGCCGGCCGGCCAGCGAGGCGATGAGAATGGACAGCCCGCCGAAAATGATCGCGTACGCGGCGGCCACCGCCGCGCCCTGGGTCCAGTGCCCCACCTCGGCCATCACATTGCTGAATCCGTCCACTGTGAACACTCCACCGAGGAGCATCACAGTCTCGGGACCGACCAGCATGATGAACACTGCGCTCATCATGGCTAACAGCTTGGCGATCGCGTAGTCGCTGCGGGTCAGCGGCCGGGAGAAGTACAGCGGCAGCACGGTTCCACGGATGTCTCGCGACACCAGCTCGGGCGCCACGACCGCGCAGAACAGCGCGATCAGCACCCAGACCGTACTGGCGAAGTTCCAGTACGTCACGTCGAGCGTCGCCCCCTGGGAGCGGATCGCGGTGAGGATGATCGCGACCAGGTAGACGATGCCGGACACCGCCCATGGGAAGATCTTGGCCTTGCCGGCACGGCCGAACGCGAACACCGTACGCATGCCCTGGGTGTAGAGCGAGCGCAGCGCGTAGACGCGGCCCAGGCGCGGCCCCTCATACCGCTGGTAACCGATGTCGTGGATCACACTCTCAGACATTTCTGTCCTCCACTGGACCGACCGGGCCGGCGGCTCCTGGCGTCGTCGAGCTGAACAGTTCGGCCACCCGGTGCCGGCGCTGGTCGAGCCGGTGTAGCGGCAGCTCCAGGTCGGCGACCAGACCGATGATCAGGTCGTACGTCTGGTCGTTCTGCAGCGGCACGAGTAGGGCCGCACCATCGCGCCCGACGGGCAGCCCCTGCGCGCCCAGCCGGGCCGCCAGGTCGTCCATGCCCTCGGTCACCTCGACCACGAGGACGTCCCGGGTGGTAGTCATCGACGAGATCCGGTCGGCCCGTAGCAGCTTCCCGCCATCGATCGCAACGAGCGAATCGCAGATGCGCTCCACCTCGCCCAGTAGGTGGGAGCAGACTACGACCGAGATGCCGAAGTCGGTGCCGATGCGGTGCACGAGGGACAGCATGGCGTCGCGCCCAGCCGGGTCGAGCCCGTTGGTCGGCTCGTCCAGCAGCAGGAGGTCCGGGTCGTGCACCAGGGCCTGGGCCAGCTTCACCCGCTGCTTCATGCCGGTGGAGTAGCCGCCGATCTGCCGGTAGCGCTCCTCATAGAGCCCGACGTGGCGCAGCGTCTCCGAGGCCCGCTCCCGGGCGGCCGCCTTGGGCAGCCCGCTGATGCGGGCCATGTGGGTCACGAACTCGGCCGCGGCGATGTCGGATGGCAGGCAGTCGTGCTCGGGCATGTAGCCGACCTTGGCCCGTACGGCCGCTGGGTGCGCGACCGGGTCGAGCCCGAGCACCGTGGTCCGGCCGGCTGTCGGGGGCAGCAGGCCGAGCAGGATCTTGATCAGGGTCGACTTGCCGGCCCCATTGGCGCCGACGAGCCCGACGATTCCCGGCTCCACGGCGACCGTCAGGTCGGCCAGCGCGACGACCCCGTTGGGGTAGCGCTTCGTGAGCGACTCGGTGGCAATCAACGTCACCCGCTCACCGTACGGAACAGGTGCCACTTCTGCATCGGGACATGCCCCCAGCCCACCCGGAGCCCGTCTCGGGGTCGCCCAGGCTTCAACTCGAGACGGTGTCAACCAGAGACTCGAGCAGGATGCCCAGGTAGAAGTAGACCGAGAGCTGGTTGGCCCGCGGCGAGCTGGGGTCGCGCCCGACCGCCGCGTCGAGCTCGGCCTCAAGATCGGTGTCGTCCTCTACGCCCAACCGGGTGCCCAGCACCAGCCGGACATCGGCGATCGCCCGGAGCCACATGTCGGCTGCGTTCTCGTCGAGGCGTACCTCCCCCCCGTTGGGGCGCAGGGTCTCGAGCACCACCCGGGCCTGATCGAGCTTCGCCGCCTTGAGGTCGGACTCGGTGAACCGGCGGAACTCGGCCGCCTCGATCGGGTCTTCGGGGTACACATCCGGGAACAGCCGCTCGACGGCAGGGTCGTCCCGGTCGGGCTCATCCCCCAGCAGCGCTGTCATCTCGGTGACGCATTGGCGCAGGACCTCGGCCTCTTGGCGCTGGAGCGTCGCGACGATCTGCCCGTCCCGACGCCGGAACAGAGTCATCTCATCATGCACCGCGCGCAAGCTGCGGTGCCTCGCAAGCTCGGCTCCTCGCTGCGCGCCCTCTCACCATGAACCGCGCACAAGCTGCGGTGCCTCGCAAGCTCGGCTCCTCGCTGCGCGCTCATCTCACCATGCACCGCGCGCAAGCTGCGGTGCCTCGCAAGCTCGGCTCCTCGCTGCGCGCTCATCTCACCATGCACCGCGCGCAAGCTGCGGTGCCTCGCAAGCTCGGCTCCTCGCTGCGCGCTCATGGTTGGTCGACCGTCGCCCACAACCCGTAGCCGTGCAGCCGGGTGGCGTCGTACTCCATCCGTTCGCGGGCGCCGCTGGACACGACGGCCCGGCCTTTGTGGTGCACATCGAGCATGAGCTTCGCGGCCTTCTCCTTGGGATAACCGAACAGCTTCTGGAACACCCAGGTGACATACGACATCTGGTTGATCGGGTCGTTCCACACGACGGTCACCCAGGCGCGATCGACGACCGGCACCTCATCGACATCGGGAACCTCGACCGGGACGGTCTTCGGCGAAGCCATGCCCCCATCGTGCCACCGAGACGGGCGAATCGACACTCCCGGCCACCGGATTGGTTGGGAAGCCATCGACGGGCGTGCTGGGCCGGCCCCGTTTGGGCGATCTTCTGGGATGACTCAAGCCGGCGGGATCAGGCCGAGCGCGGAGGCTCGAACCGCAGCCAGCGCCGGCCCAGCGTCACCACGGTGCCCGGCCGGATGACGACTGGCACGTGCGGCGCCATCTGCTGCCGCTCGGCCGCTCCGGGCGGCTGGATGAACGTGCCGTTGGACGAGCCGAGGTCGATGATCTGGACATCCCAGCCGACTAGCGAGATCCGGGCGTGCCGGCGGGAGACGACGCCTTCGGCATCAACGATCCTCAGCGGCCGAGCCAGGCCGGCCACCGCGTCGGGGTCGTTCCTGGGGTCCCGACCGATGATGTAGTCGATCTCCAGCGGGACGGACTCGCCGTCGTCGAGCAGCAGGGAACCGAGCACCGGACGCACGCCCTCGCGGGCCACGACCGTCTGCTGCGCCAGCGAGATGCCGCAGACCGGGCAGTAGGGGTGGCGCGGGTCGATGAAGTGCCCCTTCGGGCAGAAGACGCCGATCACATGCGACCGCTCGACCACCGAGGGCGGGGCCCGCCCGTCATCGGCCGACTCATAGCCTGTCTCGTCGCCTGACTCGTCGGCTGACTCGTCGCCCGGGTCCAGGCTCGGGCTACGCCGCGGCAGCGACGGGGCGGCCGGGCTGACTGGGGCGGCGTCGGCGTCGGCGTCGGCCAGGTCGGCCGCGGGCTCCACGAGTACGTCGGCATCGGTCTCACCCGCTTCCGCCGGTACGTCGGGCCAGGCCGGCGGCGGGGCCACGTCACCCGGCGGCGGGGCCAGGTCACCCGGCGGTGGGGTCACGTCACCCGGCGGTGGGGTCACGTCACCCGGCGCGTGGGGTCACGTCACCCGGCGGTGGGGCCAGGTCAGCCAGCGGCGGGGCCAGGTTCGGCGGGGCCAGGTCGGCCAGCGGCGGGGCCACGTCACCCGGCGGCGGAGGTACGGTCATGGGTAGGGCGACGGGGGGCGCCGTCACCGGCGGACCGTCCGGACTGAATGGCACGACGGCCGGGCTGACCGGCGGCGGGGGTGCCGTGACCGGAACGATGAACACCGGTGAGGCGATGCCCCGCGGGGGCGTCGGTCGGGTCCAGCTCGCCGCCGACGCGATCTGGGTCGGGACAACCGGGCGAGGCGGGATCTGGTCCATTGTGGACGATGTCAGGAAGACCAGGCCGGCGCCGGCCACAATGCCGCTGTCGAGCCGGGAGCGGCCATCGGGCTCGCCGGCGTCGGGCAGGTAGAGCTGGATACGCTCGACCGGGCCGGGGACCAGCTGGTCGACCGAGGTGATCGCGCCGACCCCGGAGAAGGTCACGGAACCAATGCCGGTGCCGACCTCGACCATGGCCCGGCCGTACACGAGCACCGCCACCTGGCTGTCGCCGGCCGGACCGCTCAGCGCACAGGCGGGGAACCGGGCCGAGGTGTCAGCCGCCAGCAGAGCCGCGACCCGCCGAGCCAGGACAGCGCCGTCCCCACCCGTACGGGCGACGTTGGCTACGGTCGCGAGCAGCTCGTCGACCGCGTCGCCGCCCTCGGCACAGACCAGCATCAGGTCGCCTTCGCGGACGACCACGCCGGAACCAGGAAGTGGCCGGGCAACGCCGCTCATCTCATCGCCTCCCACCGGTCTGAGCCCGCGGATGAAGGGTACTGCCAGTGCCCCTACACCGTGCCCACCCGGCACGGATCGTGGCCGATGGCGTCGTCTGCTGTCGCGTGACCGTCAGGTTGCCGCGTCCCCGCTGACCAGATTCCGACCCGTACGCTGGAGTCGTGAACACGGCCCTGCTCACGGACCACTACGAGTTGACGATGGTCTCGGCGGCGCTCAAGGACGGCACGGCTGAGCGTGACTGCGTTTTCGAGGTGTTCGCCCGGCGTCTGCCGCCCGGCCGCCGCTACGGTGTCGTGGCCGGCACCGCCCGGCTGGTCGAGGCGCTCGCCTCCTACCGGTTCGGCGACGCCGAGGTGGGGTTCCTGCTGCAGCGCGGCGTGGTCGACGAGGAGACCGCGCTGTGGCTCGCCCAGTACCGCTTCGAGGGAGACATCGACGGGTACGCCGAGGGCGAGCTGTTCTTCCCGGGCTCGCCGATCCTGAGCGTTTCGGGGACGTTCGCTGAATGTGTCATGCTCGAGACGCTCGTCCTGTCGGTGCTCAACCACGACAGCGCGATCGCCGCCGCCGCCGCTCGTATGGTCACCGCGGCTCGGGGCCGGGCGGTCATCGAGATGGGGTCGCGACGCGCGCATGAGGAGTCGGCCGTCGCCTCCGCCCGGGCGGCTTACCTGGCCGGCTTCGCGTACACGTCCAACCTGGAGGCCGGTCGGCGCTTCGGGGTGCCGACGACCGGAACGGCGGCACACGCGTTCACGCTTGTGCATGACAGCGAGGCGGCCGCGTTCACCTCGCAGCTGGCCACGCTGGGCAAGCAGACCACGTTGCTGGTCGACACGTACGACATCACGGAGGGCATCCGGACGGCCATCGCCACGGCCGGGCCCGGGCTGGGCGCGGTCCGCCTCGACTCCGGCGACCTATCCATCCTGGCCGCCCAGTCCCGGGCGCTGCTCGACTCGCTGGGCGCGGTCGACACGAAGATCGTCGTCTCCGGTGACCTGGACGAGTTCGCGATCGCCGCCCTGGCCGCCGAGCCGGTCGACGCCTACGGAGCCGGAACCGCCGTGGTGACCGGGTCCGGGGCGCCCACCGCCGGCCTCGTCTACAAGCTGGTCGAAGTGGACGGACATGTCCGGTCGTCAAGCGGTCCGAGAACAAGGCCACCATCGGCGGGCGCAAGACGGCCGTACGCCGGCACAAGCCGACCGGGACGGCCATCGAGGAAATCGTTGTGTCACAAGGAACTCCGGCCGCGATGCCGCACGACCGGCTGCTGCAGCGCGCGTTCATGCGAGGCGGGCAGCCGGTCGCGGAGCGTCCAACGCTTCAGGACTCCCGGGCGCACCTGCGGGAGTGCCTCATCTCCATCCCGTGGGAGGGGCTCAAGCTCTCCGCGGGCGACCCGGCCATTTCCGTCATCATGCAGGGGGCATCGTCATCGTGACTCGAGCACTGGTCATCGCGGACGTGCAGAGGGACTTCTGCGAAGGTGGATCGCTGGCGATCAACGGCGGCGCCGCGGTCGCGGCCGGCGTGTCCCAACTTCTGCGCGACAATCCCGCACGATGGGACCACGTGGTGGCCACCCAGGACCATCACATCGACCCGGGCGCTCACTTCGGCGACCCTCCGGACTACGTCGACTCCTGGCCGGCCCACTGTGTCGTGGGCACTCCAGGGGCGGACTTCCACCCCAACCTCGACACCGACCGCATCGACGCCATCTTCACCAAGGGCGAGCACGAGGCGGCCTACTCCGGGTTCGAGGGGCATGCGGGGGGCATCGGGCTGGCCGCCTGGCTGTTGATGCGGGACGTGTCCGAAGTGGACATCGTCGGCCTCACCGACCGACCACTGCGTCCGGGCGACCGCGGTCGACGCGGCGCGCGGCCGGGTTTCGGACCACCGTACTGCTGAACCTGACGGCTGGTGTCGCGGCCGACCACGACCGCCGAAGCGCTGTCCGCGATGAGCGAGGCCGGCGTCGAACTGGTGGGCGAACCGGTCGTCTCCCCCTGACGCCGGTCGCCCTCACGTGAAGGCCCGCCCGACATTCCAGAAATGTCGGGCGCCGAGATGCTGGCCGCCATACCAAGATCGGTCACGGCCGTACTAACCAGCAGTGGGACTTCACATCTGTACGGCCCTGCGAGATCTTGCCGCGTGCGGCGAGCCCAGTTCCCTTGATCGGCGTTTCTGCGGCCACGGTGATGTCTACTGCACTCTGGGCGGGAGAACGACGATCATGGCCCGCGACCGTGGACCTCGTGAGGTTGCTCGAGCATGGCTCGCCCCCCGAAGGTCAGTGCCGGCCGGCACCGACCTCCTGGCGCTCCGGGCGGGAGGTGTCGACGGCGAGCTCGGGGAACTTGGCGTCGAACGCCGGACGCTCGGACCGGATGCGCGGCATGCGGTCGAAGTTGCGCAGCGGCGGCGGACAGCTGGTCGCCCACTCCAGCGACTGGCCGTGGCCCCAAGGGTCGTCCACCTCGACGATCGGGCCGGCGCGCCACGACTTCCACACGTTGTACAGGAACGGCAGCGTGGAGATGCCGATGATGAAGGAGCCCGCGGTCGAGATCTGGTTGAGCGTGGTGAAGCCGTCCGAAGGCAGGTAGTCGTAGTACCGGCGGGGCATGCCCTCGGCGCCGAGCCAGTGCTGAACCAGGAACGTGGTGTGGAACCCGATCGTGGTCAACCAGAAGTGGATCTTGCCGAGCCGCTCGTCCATCATCCGGCCGGTCATCTTCGGGAACCAGAAGTAGACCCCGCCGTACACCGCGAACACGATCGTGCCGAACAGCACGTAGTGGAAGTGGGCCACCACGAAGTACGAGTCAGACACGTGGAAGTCGATCGGGGAGAGGCCAGCAGCACGCCGGACAGGCCGCCGAGCAGGAACGTCACCAGGAAGCCGATGGCGAACAGCATCGGCGTCTCGAACGTGATCTGCCCGCGCCACATCGTGCCGATCCAGTTGAAGAACTTCATGCCGGTCGGCACCGCGATGAGGAACGATAGGAACGAGAAGAACGGCAGCAGCACCTGGCCGGTCGCGAACATGTGGTGCGCCCACACGCTCATGGACAACGCGGCGATGCCGATGGTCGCCCCGACCAAGCCTTTGTAGCCGAAGACCGGCTTGCGGCTGAACACCGGGATGATCTCGGAGATGATCCCGAAGAACGGTAGGGCGACGATATAGACCTCGGGATGGCCGAAGAACCAGAACAGATGCTGCCACAGCAACGCGCCTCCGGTTTGGCTGTCGAAGACGTGCGCTCCGAGATGTCGGTCCGCGAGCACGGCCAGCAGGGCCGCCGCGAGGATCGGGAAGACCATGAGTACGAGCAGCGCTGTCACCATGATGTTCCAGGTGAAAATCGGCATCCGGAACATCGTCATGCCGGGGGCGCGCAGGGTCAGCACGGTGGTGATCATGTTGACCGCGCCGAGGATCGTGCCCAGACCGGAGATGACCAGACCGACGATCCACATGTCGGCCCCGACACCGGGCGAGTTGGAGACGTTGGCCAGGGGCTGGTAGGCGAACCAACCGAAGTCGGCCGCACCACCCGGGGTGAGGAAGCCGGCCACGACCAACGTGCCGCCCATCGCGTACAGCCAGTAGGCGACGGCGTTCAGCCGGGGGAAGCTCACGTCGGGGGCGCCGATCTGCAGCGGCACGATGTAGTTGGCGAACGCGAACAGGATCGGCGTCGCGAACAGCAGCAACATGATCGTGCCGTGCATCGTGAAGAGCTGGTTGTACTGCTCGGGCGAGAGGAACTGCGTGCCCGGCTCCGCCAGCTCGGCCCGCATCAGCAGAGCCATCAGGCCGCCGATGAGGAAGAACACGAACGACGTGACCATGTACATGATCCCGATCTGCTTCGCGTCCGTCGTGCGCAGCAGCCGCCCGATCGCCGATCCCCGGGTCTGTTGGCGCACGGGCCACGGCCGGGTCACGATCGGCTTGGGTGCAACGGTGGTCACTAGGCCTCCAGAAGCAGCAGGATCGGGCCGCCATGATCTTCGGCTGCGCCCCGAACGCAGGATAATCCTTGCCGGTCGCATGGGTCCCAGGGGGTCGCAAAGATCGCGCGACCGATTCCCGGTATGCGCAAAGGGCTATTGGTCAAAGGGCTATTGGTTACCGGCCGACGCGCTGGCCGCGACCTGGATGGCACCGGCGGCGACTGCGCTCAGGGCGAGCAGCACGACGCCCCAGATGATCAGACGGTCCGGTGCCGGCACCCGGCTAATCCGGTCGAGTGTCTTCTCGCCCCGCGTCGGCTCCGCCGCCGGGCTGGAACCGGCACCCGACGCCGCACCGGAGCCGAGTCCAGCCCCGGTGGCCGGTGCCGGATCGGGATCGCTGCTCAGTCGGGGCCGGTTCAACGCCGACGCCCACAGGGCGGCTGCGCCGCTGAGGACCAGGATTGTGCCCAGAATCGCCATAATCGCCGCGATCGCGCTGCGCAATGTGTCACTTCCTCCCCATCAGTGAACGGCGACCAGGCTAGACCTCGATCGTCCCGATGGGGAAGCCGCCCGCGTGCGACTATCCGGGTCATAGCCACGGACCAGGGCCGCACCCGCACCTGCAGGACGCCCGCACGACGCTGAGGGCCGACCGCCGGCCCCCGGGTATGGACGAACGAGGGCGACCCAGCGGCCGCCACGAGCCGATGTCGTCGACGAAGACGCCGTACGCCAGATCGGGGTCACCCGGCACGACGACCTGGCGCCGGATCGGTGACGGCCTCACTGTGTTGCTCACCACGTTGCTCACCACCGCCAACCTCCCGCCTGGCATGGGCGTACTCGGTGACCTGGGCCGCGAACGCGGTCAGCGTCACGTCCCAGGTGTCGACCAGCCATCGCTGCACCGCGACCAAGCCGTGTGGGGCCAGGGCGTAGAGGTTGCGGGTCCCGACGCTGTTGTGCTCGACCAGGCCCGCGCCCTCGAGCACGCGCAGGTGCTTGCTCACGGCCGGGCGGCCGACCGGAAGCGATGCAGCCAACTCCCCCACCGGCAGCGCGCCGTCGCGCAGCCGGCGCAGGATCTGCCGTCGCGTGCCGTCGCCAAGGGCATCGAGCACCTCATCCGCGTGGAAGGGCTCGGCCCGTACCGTCGGCTCCCGTTCGTCACTCATGGGCAACGGTTACCCTACAGCAACCAATGCCGCAATCAACCAGGCATGCTGGAGGGTGTGACCGACGATCTGCGCCTCACGCCCGGCGGCATCACGATCCCGGCGCCCGAGCTGAAGTGGCAGTTCAGCCGGTCGAGCGGGCCGGGCGGACAAGGCGTCAACACCGCGGACTCGAAGGCCGAGCTGCGGTTCGACCTCGCCCGGACCGAGGCGATCCCGCTCCACCTCAAGGCGCGGGCCCTGAACAGGCTCGGCGCCCGCCTCGTCGACGGTGTGCTGATGGTGACGGCCTCGGAGCACCGGTCGCAGCTGGCCAACCGGCGGGCGGCGCTGGCCCGGCTCACGATGCTGCTCACCGACGGGATCGCGCCGCCGGCCCAACCGCGCCGGCCGACCCGGCCGTCCAAGCGCGTCGTCGAGGCGCGACTGGATGCCAAGCGCCGACGGGGGGCCGTGAAGCGCCTGCGCCGCAATCCCTCGGACGGTTGACGTTCACCGTCCGACAATCCGTACGTCGAGCAACCGAAGGGGTTGCCGATATCGATACCCTCGGGTCGTGCATCCCGAGCCTGCCCGACCGGATCCGTCCCCCATCACCATGGATCTGAGCGAGGAAACGAATGACCCCCGCAACTTCATCGTCTGCGGCTCCAACCCGATGGCGCTGCGCCTCGCCGACGAGCTGACCACCCGCTACGACGTGCGGGTGACCGCGATCCTGCCGCCCCCCGGCAACGACGTCTGGAACCACCGGATCCGGCGCCTGGCTCAGGTCGAGGTCATCGACACCGACCAGCTCGACGCGGACGCGTTCGAGCGGGCCGGGCTGGCCGAAGCAGTGGCGATCGGGCTCATCGAGTCGGATGATGGCGCCAACATCGACGCGGCGCTCCTCGCGCAGGAGATCAACCCCGAGGTCCGCATCGTCATCCGCATGTTCAATCTGAACCTGGGCGAGCGGGTGGCCAAGCTGCTCAACGACTGCGTCGTCCTCTCCGTGGCCGAGATCGCCGCTCCCGTCTTCGTCCGGGCCGCGCTGGACGACTCGACGACCCCTTTGACGATCGCGGGCCACCGCTTCGTCGCGACCCGCCGCGACCTGGTCAAGAAGCCCGAGGACATCGTGGTGGGGCTCGCCGTCGCGAACAGCGGCCCGGTCGACCCGGAGGTGCTGCCGCCGCCGGAATCCGAGGCTCGGACCGACATCGTGCTCAGCCGTGGCGCCCCACCGCCGCCGCCGCGCCAGGCCCCGCCGACGCCGCACGGCGTCACCATCATGGCCGTCTTGATCGGAGCCCGCTTCCGTCTCGTCATCGCGATCATGGTGCTGATCTTCCTCGCTGGCACGGTCGCCCTGACCTGGATCAACGGCGACCTGGCTCAGGCCGCGTACGTCACGATCATCAGCGAACTGACCGGCGCGAACGCCGACCCGACCGCCCCCCTCGCAGCGAAGATCACCTTGACCGTGCTGACGATCGTCAGTATCGCGCTGATCCCGGCCCTCACCGCGGCGATCGTGGACTCGACCGTCAAGGCCCGCCTCCGGGCGGAGCGGGGCGGCGTACCGGCCGGCATCACCGACCACGTGGTGGTGGTCGGCCTCGGCCACGTCGGCACCCGCGTCGTGCGCAACCTGACCGAGCAGGGCATCCAGGTCGTAGCGATCGAGCACGACGACACTGCCCAGGGCGTACAGGCCGCCCGTGAGCTGGACATCCCGATCATCATCGGCGACGCGAGCCGGGCCGAGGTGCTCAACTCCGCCTCGGTGGCCACCTGCCGGGCCCTTGTCGTTGTCTCCACCGACGACCTGATGAACCTGGAGATCTCGCTACTGGGCAAGGAGGCGAAGCCCGACCTCCGGGTGGTCGTCCGGATCTTCGACGGCGACTTCGCCCGGCGGGTGCGGCGGGCCTTCGGCATGATCATCTCTCGCAGCGTGAGCTACCTCGCCGCCCCGGCCTTCGCCGCGGCGATGCTCGGCCGGCACGTGGTGGCGACCATCCCGGTCCGCCGGCGCGTGCTCATCGTGGCCGAGCTGCCGGTCCGGCCGAACTCCCGGCTCGAGCACCACACGGTGGCCGAGGTGAGCCGGCCCGGCGCTGTCCGGCTGCTCGCGATCCGGACCGGCCGGGACGAGCAGACCCTCTGGATCCCGACCGGCGGCCGGCGGCTCGTGCGCACCGACAGACTGATCGTGGTCGCCACCCGGGCCGGCCTCGGTCGCCTGCTCATCAACACCCGCACTCCGCGTGCGCTGCCGCCACCGACGCCGGACGCGCTGCTCGACCGCTGGGATACGCCTCGGCAGTGGCCGACGCAGGCGATCGGTCGCGCGAATGTCGCCCTTCCGGCGGAGAACCAGGCTGGTGGGCCCACAGACAACGAGCCGACGCGACCGGCATGATGATGCCCGTGGGGACGAACGATCAACCTGGCACGGGCACGATGACGGCTCCGCCGACGCCCGTCGCCTCCTTCGACGCGACCGGCACGATCCGGATCGGGCGGGACCCGGGCAACGACATCGTGCTCGACGACCTGTGGGTGTCGCAGAAGCACGCCGAGATCCGCAAGGTCGGCGACGAGCACATGCTGGTCGACCTGGGCAGCACCAACGGGCTGCACCACAACGGCCGCCGCGTGCCCAAGGGTGCGCTGGCGGCGGGTGACACGTTCACCATCGGCCGGCACGAGTTCCTGTTCGACGGCGTCGCCATCTACCAGCACGATGACCAAGGCCCGACCTCGATCGTGGCCGACGACATCGGCGTCGAGGTGGGCAAGAGCCTGCTGCTCGACGACGTGAGCTTCGCCCTGCGCCACGGCACCCTGTTGGGCATCATCGGGCCGAGCGGTTGCGGCAAGTCGACCCTGCTCAAGGCGATGACCGGTATCCACCATGCCACCCAGGGCCGGCTGCTCTACGACGGCAAGGACCTCTACAAGCACTACGACGAGCTGCGTAACCGCATCGGCATGGTCCCCCAGGACGACGTCATGCACCGCCAGCTCAGCGTCCGGCGGGCCTTGCGCTTCGCGGCCTCGCTGCGCTTCTCTGACGACGTACCCCGCAAACAGCGCTGGCAGCGGGTCGACGAGGTGATCGAGCTGCTCGGCCTCACCTCGCGGGCCAAGCAGCGCATCGACACCCTCTCCGGCGGCCAGCGCAAGCGCACCTCGGTCGCGTTGGAGCTGCTGACCGAGCCGTCGCTGCTGACGCTGGATGAGCCGACCTCCGGCCTCGACCCGGCGCTGGACAAGGAGGTCATGAAGGAGCTGCGGCTGCTGGCCGACCGGGGGCGTACGGTCGTGGTCGTCACCCACAGCGTGCTGCACCTCGGGCTGTGCGATCACGTCCTGGTCATGTGCCTCGGAGGCCGGATGGGCTTCTTCGGCCCGCCGGACGAGCTGATCCCCTTCTTCGGGTCCGACGACTACGCGGACGTCTTCGACAAGGTCACCAATGACCCGGACCGGTGGGCGCAGATCTACCGCAACTCCGACGTCTACCGCAAGTACGTCGGTGAGGCCGCGCTTGACCTGGCCATGCGGTCGGGCCGCCCGACACTGCCGGCGGCCGTGCCCACGCCCCGCGTGTCCGAGGCCGCCGCGGCTGCGGTGGCCCCGGCCGCCTCGGCACTCCCAACCCTGGCACCCGCCTCGACGGCATCGGCATCGGCACCCGCCGCACCCACGCCCGCACCGACGCCCGCACCGACGCCCGCACCGACGCCCGCGCTGGCGCCGGCGCCGGCCTCGCCCGTATCAGCCGCGCCCGTGCCAGCCTCACCCGTATCAGCCGCGCCCGTGCCAGCCTCACCCGTATCAGCCGCGCCGGTGCCAGCCTCACCGGTGCCCGCCTCACCGATGCCAGCCGCGCCGGTGCCCGCCTCGCCGGCGCCAGCCTCGCGTGGCGCCCGCCGACCGGCTCCACCGCGCAAGGACGACCTACTCCAGCGGTTGGCCGATCGGATCTTCGCCGACTCGAAGCCCAAGGCCCCCGGCGGACCGGCCAAGGCGGGCGTGCAGGACATGTCGATGACGCACCGGGCGCTGCACCCGATCGTCCCCTTGCGGCAGTTCTACACGCTCTCGGTGCGGATGATGACCGTCATCGCATCCGATCGCGGTTACTCGATCTTCCTGCTCGCTCTGCCGCTGATCCTGGCCCTGCTCAGCCGGGCCGTGCCGGGCAAGAAGGGGCTCACCTCCGACCCGAGTGGCTTCAGCCTGCAGGCCGACCGGTTGTTGGTCATCTTCGTCATCGGCGCCGCCTTCATGGGGATGGCGGTGGCCATCCGCGAGATCGTCAACGAGTCGACGATCTACCGGCGGGAACGAGCTATCGGGCTCTCCCCTACGGCGTACCTTGCCTCGAAGCTGTTCGTCTTCATCCTCATCGACATCATCCAGGTCGTGATCTTCGTTTACCTCGCGCTGCTCGGGCAGGGTGGTCCGAAGAAGGCGCTGGTCTTCCACAACCCGACCTGGGAAGTGATGTTCGCCGTCATCCTGGTCGCCGTCGCCTCGACATCGCTCGGTCTCCTCGCGAGCGCACTGGTCAAGACGTCCGACCAGACGACCCCGGTTCTCGTGGTCAGCGTGATGGCCCAGCTCGTGCTGTGCGGCGGCCTGTTCCAGATCGCCGGCCAGAAGACGCTCGAGATCATCTCGTGGATCGACCCCGGCCGGTGGGGCTTCGCGGCCGCCGGGGCGACAACCAACCTGGTCAACTTCCCGCTCCAGGACCCGATCTGGGCGCCCACGCTGTTCAACTGGTGGCGGGCCGTGATCATCCTGTTCGTCCAGATCGCCTTGGTCGTCGTAGCCACCCGGTACGCGCTACGCAAGTTCGAGCCGGGCAAGGGCTGACGGCGGCGAGGGCCTGACCAGAGCGTGGACGGCCGGGCGGTCCGGCGGGCCGCGGATGAGACGCGGGCGGTGCTCAGCCCGTACGTCGACCGGGACTGGCGCGCCCGTCGCGCCGGTGGTCTGGAGTGGAGCTGCTGGACGACCGCCGCCCATATCGCCCATGACCTGTTCGCGTACGCGGGTCAGGTCGCGGGCCGGCCGGCCGGGCGCTACCTGCCGTACGACCTGACCATTGTGGACAGTGCCGGCCCGGCCGACCTCATCGAGGTGGTCGCGGCCGGCGCCGGGCTGCTGGCCTGCGCCGTCGACACCGCCGATCCTTCGGAGCGGGCGTGGCACTGGGGTGCGTGCGACCCGGGCGGGTTCGCCGCGATGGGGGTGGCGGAAACGCTCCTGCACACGGTCGACCTGACCCGCGGGCTGGGCGTGGACTGGTCGCCCCCGGCCGATCTGTGTGCCGGCGTGCTGGCCCGCCTCTTCCCGCAGGCCCCGACCGGCGAGCCAATACGGGTGCTGCTGTGGGGCACCGGACGCGGCGACCTTCCGGACCGCGAGCGGGTGACGGACTGGGTCTGGCAAGCCGCACGCTAAACTAAGGAGCCTCGGCCGGCTGGGGTGGCCAGGCGTCGCCCCACCCGACATCACGGGCCGCGCGGTAGAGCGCCCCCTGCCGTTTGGAGACGACGCTGCGGGCGAGGTCGTCGGTGGGCGTACAGAGGTAGAGCGAGACCAGGCCCTTGCCCAGAGTCGGCCGGCGCAGCACCCGCCCGGGGCGCAGCGGCTCCGTCGCCCGTACCCCGGCGACGTAGGAGAACTTCTCGTCCTCGTATCCGAGCTCGGCGTTCTTGAGTCGCCTGTGGACGGACGAACGGTTGACCCGGACCGAGAAGTGGCACCAGTCCTTGCCGGGCACGATCGGGCACGCCGCGTCGTGCGGGCAGGGGGCGGCCACGGTCAGCCCGGCCCCGATGAGCACGCTGCGGGCGTCGAGGATACGCTGATAGCCGGCGGGTGTGCCCGGCTCGACCACCAGCACGCTCGCCTCCGCCGCGGCCGCCGCCCGCCGTACCAGCGACTCGCGGACCGGCTCATCCAGCTCACCAAGCACATAGGACACCGTGACGAGGTCGGCCCGCTCGAGGTCGCCTTCGCCTAAATCGCCCTCACCCAGGTCGGCTTCACGCCACTGGGCGATCGTGTGCAGCCGCGACGGCACGGCCAACTGGCGCCCCACCGTCAGCGCCGCCTCCACCTGGTCCACGATGGTGACCCGGTCGAGCTGCGGGAACTGCTCGACCGCGGCCCAGGCCGCCGCGCCGGTGCCGCCGCCCAGGTCGAGTTGGCTGCGCGGGGCCAGCTGCGGGACGGCCGCGCGCAGCTGTCCCAACGCGGAGAAGACGGCGCTGTACGTCGCCGGCATCCGGTAACCGGCGTACGCCACCACATCGTCCACACTGGACAGAATTGGCCGGGCCGGGGGCCGGCCCGAGCGGTACGCCTCGATGAGGCGCTCCACCGTCTCGGCCGCGTCCCGCGTCCCCACTCCGGAGAGGGCGCTGTCGAGCGAGGTACGCAGGTCCGGTGGAATCTCCACCCGTACACGCTATCCGGGGCTCAGGCCAGGAAGACGGCCAACACCCAGACCACGGCGACGACGAACGCGGTGGCGACCTCGATCATCACGGCCAGCCCGACCGCCTTGAGCGCCGCGACCGTGGACTGCCAGGCCAGCTCGCGGTCGTGATGGTGAGCCAGCTCGGCCAGCAGGACACCGAGCACGAACCCGATCGGCAGACCGATCACCGGGAGGACGAAGAAACCGATGAGGCCGAGCCCCGCACCGGCCATAATGGACAGAGTCCGCACGCCGCTGGCCTTCATGTTCCGCCCGGGCAGGGCGTACTTGATGCCGGCGCCGACGAGGGCGACCATCGTGGCGATGGCCAGGAAGACCCATTTGACCGGGCCGGCCCCGCCGATCAGTGTCCACAGCAGGACGCCGAGCCAGCTCAGTAACAGACCCGGAATCGCCGGGATGATCACACCGACGATGCCCGCGGCCACAATGAGGCCGCACAGCACGGTCACGCCGATATGGGTGGCGGAATCGAACACCGGGGGTGGCGCCTTTCGTGTCGCGAACTCTGCACCATCATTCGTACCAAGTCCGCGCCACCGCCGCTCACTCGAGCGGGGCGGGGAAGCGGATGGTCGCGCCAGCCGGGATCTGACGGCGGCGGCCCTCACCGAGGACCCAGGCCGAGCCGACCCCACGTACGGTGAACTCCTCGGGACCGCCGACGAGCGCGGTGTTCTCGTCGACGCCCACCAGGTTGACCCCGGCCGGCGCGCGCAGGAACGGCCGCGTGAGCAGGTCAGGGACCCGGCCGAGCATCGCGTCGAAGTGGGGCAGGATCCGCAGCTGAGGCAGCAGGCCGAGGCCCTCCCGGTCGCCGCCGGATGGGCGGAACAGGTCCGGCACCCGGTCGGCCAGGGCCATCGCCCCGGCGCTGCAACCGGCCAGGGCCGCCCCGCCGGCCCAGGCCGTACGGATAGCGGTCCACAGGGCCGTCGCGCGCAACGTGTCGGCCAGAAAGGCTGGGCTGCCACCGGACAGGTAGATCAGCCCAGCGCCGTCGACCTGCGCGGCGATGTCGGGATCGTCGGCCTGGTCACGGTTGACCACGACCAGCGCAACGGCCTCGACACCGATCCGCTCGGCCTGAGCCCGGCCGAGGTCGACCCAGTAGTTGAGCCTTGCCTGGCCCTCGCGCCCGGCCGCGGTGGGGATCTGCACGTACCGCGCCGGCCGGCCCGCGATCAGATCGCGCTCCACGTCGAGCATCGCGACGGTGTACTCGCCGGAACCGACCAGCGCCAATGGACCGGGCACGCTTACCTCCTACAGCTGTCCCACGTCGGTGATCCGCACCGCCGCCGCCCCGATCTCGTCCGACCCGGCCAGGTCGATCTCGGCGGAGATACCCCAGTCGTGGTCGCCGGCCGGATCGTCCAGGATCTGGCGTACGGTCCAGCACTGCTTGCCCTCGTCGATGAGGAGCAGGGCCGGTCCGCGGGCATCGGCGTCGACGCCGATCTCCCCGTGCTGGTCAAAGTACGGCGCGAGCGCGGTCGCCCACGCGTCAGCGTCCCACCCGCGCTCGGCGTCCAACTCGCCCAGCTCGTCATAGCGGCGCAGCGCCGCCAGGCTGACCCGCCGGAACAGCGCGTTGCGGACCAGCACCCGGAAGGCGCGGCGGTTGCCGGTGACCGCCGGTGGCGTGTCCGCGCGCTCCGATGTGGACGCGGCCAGCTCGGCCAACGGGTTGGCCAGCCGCTCCCACTCCTCGAGCAGGCTGGAGTCGACCTGCCGCACCAGCTCGCCCAGCCACTCGATGAGGTCGGCCAACTCCTCGGTGCGGGCGTCCTCGGGCACGGTCTGCCGTAGCGCCTTGTAGGCGTCGGCCAGGTAGCGCAAGACCAGACCCTCCGAACGGGACAGTCCGTAGAACGCTACGTACTCGACGAACGTCATCGCCCGCTCGTACATGTCCCGGGCGACCGACTTCGGGCCCAGCTGATGGTCGGCCACCCACGGATGTCCCCGGCGGTACATCTCGTAGGCGGCATCGAGCAGCTCGGCCAGCGGTTGCGGATGGGTCACCGACTCGAGCAGGTCGATGCGAGCCTCGTACTCGACGCCGTCGGCCTTCATCTGGGCCACCGCGTCGCCGCGGGCCTTGAACTGCTGGGCGGCCAGCACGGGTCGCGGGTTGTCCAGTGTGGACTCGATCACGGAGAGAACGTCGAGGGCGTACGCCGGTGACTCCCGGTCGAGCAGCTCGAGGGCGGCCAGCGCGAAGGGCGACAGCGGCTGGTTGAGCGCGAAATCCAGCTGCAGGTCGACGGTGAGCCGGATCGAGCGGCCCTCGGCGTCAGGCTCGGCCAGCCGTTCGACCACGCCGCCGGCCAGCAGTGCGCGGTAGATCGCAATCGCGCGCCGGATGTGGCGGCGCTGGGCCGGCCGCTCCTCGTGGTTGTCGGTCAACAGGTGCCGCATCGCGCCGAACGCGTCGCCCGGGCGGGAGATCACGTTGAGCAGCATGGCGTGGCTGACCGAAAAGCTCGAGGTGAGCGGCTCCGGCTCGGCCGATACCAGCCGCTCGAACGTGGGCTGGCCCCAGCCGATCGAGCCCTCCGGTGGCTTGCGGCGCACCACTTTGCGGCGCTTGCGGGGGTCGTCGCCGGCCTTGGCCAGCGCGCGCTCGTTCTCGATGACGTGCTCGGGCGCCTGGACCACGACCGTGCCCAGGCTGTCGAAGCCGGCCCGACCGGCCCGGCCGGCGATCTGGTGGAACTCGCGCGCCTTGAGCAGCCGGGTGCGTTGACCGTCGTACTTGGACAGTCCCGTGAACAGGACCGTCCGGATAGGAACGTTGATGCCGACGCCGAGCGTGTCGGTGCCGCAGATCACCTTGAGCAGGCCGGCCTGCGCCAGCGTCTCGACCAGGCGCCGGTAGCGGGGCAGCATGCCGGCGTGGTGCACGCCGATGCCGTGCCGGACCAGGCGGGACAGTGTCTTGCCAAAGCCCGCGGTGAAGCGAAAGTTGCCGATCATCGCGGCGATCGCGTCCTTCTCGGCCCGCGTACACATGTTGACGCTGGTCAACGCCTGCGCCCGGGCCAGCGCCTCGGCCTGGGTGAAGTGGACGATGTAGACCGGCGCCTGGTGGGTGGTCAGCAGCTCCTCGATGGTCTCATGCAGCGGCGTCATGGCGTACGAGAAGTACAGCGGCACCGGCCGCTCGGCGTGCGTGACCACCGCCGTCGGCCGTCCCGTGCGCCGGGTCAGGTCGTCGGCGAACCGGGTGACGTCGCCGAGTGTCGCCGACATCAAGACGAACTGCGCCCGCGGCAGCTCGATCAGCGGCACCTGCCAGGCCCAGCCCCGGTCCGGCTCGGCGTAGAAGTGGAACTCGTCCATGACGACCTGGCCGACATCGGCCCGGGCCCCGTGCCGCAGCGCGATATTGGCCAGGATCTCGGCCGTACAGCAGATGATCGGCGCGTCGGCGTTGACGCTGGCGTCACCGGTCAGCATGCCCACGTCGTCGGGTGAGAACATCTCGCACAGCGCGAAGAACTTCTCCGACACCAGGGCCTTGATGGGCGCGGTGTAGAAAGTGCGCTCGTCGCCGGCCAGCGCGGCGAAGTGTGCTCCAGCGGCGACGAGGCTCTTACCCGAACCGGTCGGCGTGCCGAGGATGAGGTTCGCGCCCGAGACCACCTCGAGCAGCGCCTCCTCCTGATGGGGATAAAGGGTCAGCCCCTGTGACCGGGTCCAGCCTTCGAAGGCGTCGAAGACCTCGCCCGCATCGTCGGTGGCGGGCAGCTCATCGATGAGGCTCACTGGAAAGCCGTACGGGTGAAGACGAGATCGGTGATCGTACGGCCGGCCTCGATCGCCCGTAGTCCGAACTTCGTCACCGGCCGGCGGGCGGCTCTGTCTCGCGCTTCTGCGTCGTCCACTTCGGACAATCGAGCGGCCAGGACGGCGCGCATCGCCCCGGCATAGTGGGCGTGGTCGGTCGCCACGTGCAGCCTCGCCCCCACCGCCATCCGGCCGATGATCAGATCCACATGGGACGGTGTGATGAGCCGCCGCTTGTGGTGGCGCGCCTTCGGCCACGGATCGGGGAAGAACACGTGCACCGCGGCCAGGCTGCCGGGAGCGATCCGTTGGCGAAGTAGGTCGAGCGCGTCCCCTTCGACCACCCGGACGTTGGCCAGGCCCGCGTCGTCGGCCAGGGCCAGCAGGTTCGCGATACCCGGCCGGTGCACCTCCACCGCGAGGTAGTCCCGGTCGGGGTCAACGGCCGCCATCGCCGCGGTGGCCTCGCCCATGCCGGAGCCGATCTCGAGGACGACCGGCGCCGTTCGGCCGTAAATCTGGGGAAAGTGGAGAATGTCGGCCTCAGCGGCGAGTTGGTAGCGCGGGCCGAGATCGGCCAGAGCCGTGCGGTGGCGACCACTGAGGCGCCCCTGGCGCGGGTGGTAGGTCCGGATGGGCGCGTCGATGCTCACAACGCCGTCCAGGCTACTGGGTACGCGGCACCAGTTTGGATCACGGTCAAGGGCCAACCTACGGCCCGACATTTCTGGACGTTTGGCCCCCCGAAACTCGCTCAACTCACTTATGTGCTCGAAGATCCGTCAGACCTGCGCGGACGCGTAGTTTCCTCCACATTCGCGACGTTCTGATGGATCTTCGCTGTTGAAGATCGCTGTCCGGGTAACGGAAGCGACCCTCGACGGTCAGTTCTGTTACCGCTACGGCGATCTTCAATGCATCGCACCCGAATATTTCCTGATATATCCGGCAGCTGTGCGCCAGTGCTCCGCGCTGGGTCCAGCGCTGACTGTAGTCGATTTCTTGCGGTGATCGCTTAACTGCTTGCGATGTCAGATGGGGGCTTCCGCGCGGTCAACGGGGTGAGCTTCGCCCTTCGCAGCGGGGAGGCGTTCGGGTTCCTCGGTCCGAACGGCGCCGGCAAGTCCTCGACGATGCGCATGATCGGCTGCGTTTCGCCGGTCAGCGGCGGGACCCTGCGCGTGCTCGGGATGGATCCGCCGACCCACGGGCGCCAGATCCGGGCCCGGCTCGGGGTGGTACCGCAGGACGACGCGCTCGACCGGGAGCTGACTGTCCGGGAGAACCTGCTGATCTACGGCCGGTACTTCGGACTCGCCGAAGGCGGTCATCGCCGGGCGGGGCGAGCGACTGCTCGACTTCGCCCAACTGGTCGACAAGGCGGACGAGCGGGTCGAACACGCTCTCGGGCGGCATGCGCACGGCGGCTGACGATCGCCCGGTCGCTGATCAACGAGCCCGACATCCTGCTGCTCGACGAGCCGACGACCGGCCTCGACCCGCAGGCCCGGCACGTGCTGTGGGACCGGCTGTTCCGGCTCAAGCAGCAGGGCGTGACGCTCGTGCTGACCACGCACTACATGGACGAGGCCGAGCAGCTGTGCGACCGCCTGGTGGTGATGGACGGCGGCGTGATCGTGGCCGAGGGCTCGCCGCGCCAGCTGATCGGGGCGCACTCCACCCGGGAGGTGCTCGAGCTGCGGTTCAGCCCGACCGAGCAGAGCGCGGCCGCCGAGAAGCTGGCGACGGCCAGCCTCAGCGGACGGTCGGGAGACGCTGCCCGACCGGCTGCTCTGCTACACCGAGGACGGCGAGATCGCGCTGGCCGCGGTGCACGCACTCGGGCTGCGCCCGGTGACCGCCCTGGTCCGGCGCTCCACATTGGAGGATGTGTTCCTCGCCCTGACCGGCCGCACGCTGGTGGACTGACGATGCCGACGATCCGATGGCGCTGCGCGAGTTCCGCTACTGGTGGACCGCATTACATCCGCACCTGGCGCGGCATCGGTGGTGATCAGCGTGGCCAACCCGTTGCTGTTCCTCGTCGCGATCGGCGCCGGGCTCGGGCGGCTGGTCAATCCCGGACACCGACGCGCTGCCGGTGTCACGTACCTGGCCTTCTTCGCCCCGGGCATGCTGGCCGCGGCCTCGATGCAGAACGGTATCGTCGAGTCGGCGTTTCCGGTCAGCCGCGCCAAGACGGTTGGCGGCAGCTACGCCGGTGGCGTCGGCCAGCCCGCTCGAGCCGGTGGACATCCTGGCCGGGCACGTGCTGTTCATGGCCCTACGGGTGGCGATGAGCGCCGCCGCGTTCTTCGTCGTGATGGTCGCCTTCGGGACGGTCATCTGGCCGTACGGGCTGCTGGCCGTGCCGGCGGCGGTGCTGACCGGCCTGGCCTTCGCGGCGCCCGCCGACGGCCTGGGCCGTCACGGTCAACGATCCGGGGCGCATCGGCGAGCTGTTCAAGTGGGTGGTCATGCCCCTCTACCTGTTCTCCGGCACGTTCTTCGCGGTCGAGCAGATGCCGGCCGCGCTGCGCCCGATCGCGTACGCCTCGCCGCTGTGGCACGGGGCCGACCTGTGCCGCTCGCTGACCCTGGGCACCGCCACCTGGGCCCGCAGCACGTCTCCACATCGGATACCTGCTGGCCTGTGTCCTGATCGGACTGTGGAACGCCGGCCGCACCTACCCGAGGAACCTGCACTCATGACCGCGATCACAGCCGTGAAGCCCGGCGGGGCGCGCCTGCTCGTCCTGCGCCACCTGTGGGTGCTGCGCCAGCGCCGACCGTGGACGCTCATCGTCAACGGTATCTTCGAGCCGCTGCTCTATCTCGTCTCGATCGGCGTCGGCATCGGGCAGCTGGTCGGCCAGCGTCGGCGGCGTCCGCCGTACGCCGTGTTCGTCGCGCCCGGCCATGCTCGCCACCTCGGCCATGAACAGCGCGGTCAACGAGACCACCGGCGTCGATCTGGATCCGGCTGCGGTTCGAGAAGGTCTACGACGCGATCATCACGACACCGATGACGATCACGGACATCGCGGCTGGGCGAGATCGCGGCGGCGACTGCTGCGCGGCGGGGTCGCGGCGATCTGCTTCTTCGCGGTGCTCGCGGTGCTCGGGCTGCTCGCATTCGTGGTGGGCGGTGCTGATGTGCCGGCCGCGCTGCTCATCGCGTTCGCCTTCGCGGCGGCCGGGCTGGCCGTAGCGACCTATCATCCGGCAGCTGGTACCACCACCAGTACCTGCAGCTGGTGATGCTGCCGATGTTCCTGTTCGCGACGACGTTCTATCCGCTGTCGATCTACCCGCCGCCGCTGCAGGCGCTGGTCGCCTGCCTGCCGCTCTACCAGAGCACCGAGCTGCTCCGCGGGCTCGCGCTCGGCCGGCCTGGTCCAGGGCTGCTGGTCGCGGTGGCGTACCTGCTGATACTGGGGGCGGCCGGAGTCGCCCTGGCCAGCCATCGGCTGGCCCGGATGATGCTGACATAGCCCCGACACGCCCAATTGACCACTGGTCGGGCCCTGAGCGCCGGCGCTGTTACCGTCCGTGAGATGAGCGACGAGGACGTGGCTGTCCAGCGTGAGCGGTTGACCCAGGCCTATCTGGCCGGCGACGGAGCCGAGGTCGTGCGGATCATGGAGCTGATCGCCCGGGCTGAAGCTGAGCGACCCGCAACTGACCAGCGGCCGACCCGTCAGCAGGCCGCCTGACCCGGTTCCGTAATGTCTGTCTCTGCAACGTGGGGCTGACATACGAAGGGCAGTGCAGTGGCCAGTGTGGAACGAACTCTCGTCGTCCTCAAGCCGGACGCGGTGGCGCGTGGCCTCGTCGGGCGCCTGACCCAGCGCTTCGAGGACGCCGGTTTCAAGATCATCGGCGCCAAGATGGAGGTGATGGACGCCGAGTTCACCCGCAAGCACTACTACGACATCGAGGAGCGGCACGGCAAGGCGGTCTACGACGCCAACGCCGCCGCCATGATGCGCGGGCCGGTCATCGCCATCGTGATCGAGGGTGTGGAAGCGGTGGCGAACGTCCGGCGCCTGGTCGGGCCGACCTACCCCAACGAGGCGCCGCCCGGCACGATCCGGGGCGACTTCGCCCACCAGTCCAAGGCGTACTGCGTCGACCTGGGCAAGGCGGTCTGCAACCTCGTCCACGCATCGGGAAACCTCGAGGAGGCGACGATGGAGCTCGGTCTGTGGTTCAGCTCGGACGAACTGTTCGATTACCGCACGCTGGCGCAGACCTTTACGTTCTGAGCAACGACGGCAGAATGGGCGGATGACCGATCGCATCGAGTTCCGTCCCACCGCCGAGCAGCTCTCCTATACATTCGGCGGCCGGCCCCCGGTCGCCACCGTCCGCCCCGGGGACACGCTGGTCGTGTCCACAGAGGACTGCTTCGGCGGCGCTGTCAAGTCCGTCGACGACCTGCCGTCGCAGGTGTGCGCGTTCCCCTACCTCAACCCGGTCACCGGCCCGTTCTATCGTCGAGGGCGCCGAGCCGGGCGACACCCTCGCGCGTGCACTTCGTCGTCGATCACGCCCGCCCGCGACTGGGCGGTCTCGGCACTTCCCGCACTTCGGGGCGCTGACCTGCACCCACACACCGCCACGCTGCAGCCGCCGCTGGACGAGCGGGTATGGCGTCTACGACATCGACTGCGCCGCCGGCGTGGTCCGATACCAGGCCCGCACGCACCGACCACACGGTGGAGCTGCCGCTGGACCCGATGCACGGCACGGTCGGCGTCGCGCCGGCGGCGTTCGAGGCCCGCTCCACGCATCGCCCCCGACGCCCACGGCGGGAACATGGACACCCCGGAGCTGCGCGCCGGCACCACCGCTGTACCTCGGCGTCAACGTGCACGGGGCGCTGCTCGCCCTCGGCGACGGGCACGCCCGCCAGGGCGAGGGCGAGGCCTGCGGCGTCGCCGTCGAGGCCGCCATGACCACCACGCTCGTCGTCGACCTCATCAAAGGCGTCGCCACGCCGTGGCCGCGGCTCGAGTCCGACACCCACATCATGATGCGATCGGCTGCGCCCGTCCGCTGGAGGACGCCTACCGGATCAGCCAGCACGACCTGATCAGCTGGACCGCCGAGCTGACCGGCCTGGACACCCTGGACGCGTACCAGCTGGTCTCCCAGGCCGGCCGGCGCCGGTCGGCAACGTCTGCGACCCCAACTACACGGTGCTGGCCAAGCTCGACAAGCGCTACCTGTTCTCGGCCAGCCCGTACGACGGTGTCCACGCCCGGCTGCGCCGCGTCGTGGTGGCATAAGCCGCTTGCCATACCTACCGCTCGCACGCTCCGAAGTGGACCGACCAGGTAGCGGCCGGCACCGCGCTGTGCCGGGACAACCCGGCCTCGGGCGCGTGTTGCTGCGGGGCGCCTCGAAGCCGTGGGCCTCGGTCTCGACCAGCACACCGATCAGGCCGAGGGCGCGGGGCGCAGTGACTGCGGCGTGAGGCTGGCCGGGGTCCGGTAGCCGGACAGGCCCAGGGTCAGGTCGAAGTCGGCCAGAATGCCGCGCAGCACATGGCGTACGCCCGCCTCGCCGTCGTGGGCCAGGCCGTAGGCGACCGGCCGGCCGAGCAGCACCGCCCGGGCCCCCAGGGCGAGCGCCTTGACGATGTCGCCCCCGCCACGGATGCCCGAGTCGAACAGCACCTCAACCCGATCAGCCACGGCCGACGCGACCTCGGGCAGCGCATCGAGGGCCGCGATCGACCCGTCCACCTGCCGGCCGCCGTGGTTGGACACGACGACACCGTCCATGCCGGCGTCGGCCGCCCGGCGGGCGTCATCGGGGTGCAAGATTCCTTTGAGCGACGATCGGGCCGCTCCAGTGCTCGCGCAGGAACGGCAGCCGCTCCCAGCTCTTGTCGGTCCCGGTGAAGGTCGGCACCCACAGGCGTACGGCTGAGAGCACGTCCTCCTCCGGCGGTGCGGCCAGCTTGGCCCGGAAGGCCGGGTCGGAGAACGGGATCGCACAGCCGATGCCGCGCATGAACGGCAGGTACGCCGCGTCGAGGTCATGCGGTCGCCAGGCCACCGACCAGGTGTCGAGCGTGACGACCAGCGTCGAGAAGCCGGCCTTCCCGGCCCGGGCCAGAATGCTCGCGCAGATGTCGTCGTCGTTGGGCCAGTAGAGCTGATACCAGCGCGGACCGTCGCCGCTGGCCGCCGCCACCTCCTCGATCGTGTACGACGACGCGGTGGACAGGATGATGGGAACACCCAGGCCGGCCGCCGCCCGGGCCACCGCGAGCTCGCCGTCGGGGTGCAGGATCGACTGGACACCGATCGGCGCGACGAGCACCGGGGCCGGCATGCTCGTTCCGAGCACGGTCGTGGACAGGTCGCGCCGGGTGGCGTCGCGCAGCATCCGGGGCACGATGCGCCAGCGCTCGAACGCGACCCGGTTGGCCCGGACCGTGGCCCCGCTGCCGGCCCCTCCGGCGACATACCAGAACGGGCCCGGCTCGAGCCGCTCCCGGGCCGACGCCTCGAGCTCGTCCGGGTTGGTGGTGAACGGGGGCACCTCGTCGTTCAGGAGCCCGTTGAGATAGATCTCCGCCTGGTAGGCCCCGAATGGCGTGGTCATGCCGGCTCCTTCGACGACACAGGTCCCGCAACGACAGGGTGCAGGGCTCCAGTGTCAGGCCGGGCCGCCGTCGCGTCGAGAGAAACCTGCCCGGATTCTGGTCCCAGCCGATCACGGAACCGGGCCCGGAGATCAGGGGATCCCATCCCGGGTCCGGAGTCCACTGTGGTGGGTCAGCTGAAGGCCCCGGTCGGTCTCAGGCGACCGGCGCGAGCGGAGCGACCGCGGAGAGCTCAGTCGGCCAGGGCGATCACGTAGAACGGCGCGCCCTGCGGATCGACCACGCCGGCGAACCGGCCCTGCGGGATGTCCATTGGCGGCATGGTGACGCCGCCCCCGCCCCGGCTGACGGCCGCGACCGCGTCGTCACAGTTCTCGACCGCGAAATACACGTCCCAGTGCGCCGGCACGTCGGCCGGGAACATGTCGCCCATCGGCATCATGCCGCCGATCGCTTTGTCGTCCAGCCGCCACTGTGTATAGGTCGACTCGCCGTACGGCGCCTCGTCCGGATCCCAGCCGAACACGGCCGAGTAGAACGACTTGGCCGCCTCGGTGTCCCTGGTGGCCAGTTCGTTCCAGTTCAGCGACCCGGGCTCGTTGAACACGTCGGCGCCGTGCATCTTCCCCGGCTGCCAGACGCCGATCGCGGCGCCGGTCGGGTCGATGAACACGGCCATGCGACCCTGGTCGCCGACGGCCATCGGGGCGACCATCACCGAGCCGCCGGCCGGCGCGACCTTGGCAGCGGTCGCCTCGGCGTCGTCAACGATCACGTACGTCGACCAGACAATCGGCTGCCCTTCCATCATCAGCGGGCCCACCCCGGCCACGGCCTTGCCGTCCCTGGTGAAGATGCTGTAGCCGCCGAACTCCGGGTCGGGGCTGGTTTCGGCCCGCCAGCCGAACAATTCGCCGTAGAACGCCTTGCTCGCTTCAAGATCAGATGTACCGAGGTCCACCCAGCCGGGGACGCCCGGCCCGACCGCACCAACCATTACATCCTCCTCATGCAGTTTGGGAAGCGCCGCGCGTCATTTCCTCGAGACGAACGCGAACGCCTCCTCACTCAACGGTTGCCAGGCGAGCCGGGACGCGGGGTCCAGGCTGAGCCATTCCTTCATCGGGGTGCCCTTGTTTGCGTCGAACCGGACCCCCTCGCCGGCCTCGACCAGCTCATCCACCCGCACCTTGGGCAGCTTGACCACGAGCCGGCCGCGGACGAACATCACAAAGATCTTCCCGTTGATCCGCAGCGCCCCCGACCCGAAGCCGACCGTCTCGCCCGGCGGGGTGACGCCCTTGACCCCCACGAACTCTTCCACCAGCTCGTCGTAGCGCTGTTCCGGACTCCTCGCTGGCCAATTCGTCGCCGACATGGCCGCAGACTAGCGGCGGCCACCGACAGTTCTACCGCACGTACCAGTCGGTGCGGGCGAACTCGGCGAAGCCCAGCGACCCGTAGACGATCCTGGGCACCGGATAGGCCGCGTCTCCGCGTGCGTAGACGATCGCCCGCTCACCACCGGCGGCCGCGAACGAGTGCAGCACCGCCAGGCACACTGCCCGACCTATGCCGCGACGTTGATACGACGGGTGCGTGCCGACTGGCTCGAACTCGCCGACGCGGTTCACCGCGTTGTACCAGCCTTGGCAGTACGCAGCGCAGGAACCGTCCGGCGCCTCAATGACCTGCGCGAACTCCGGCCGGTAGGGCGGCAGGCCGGTCAGCTGGCGGTAGGAGTCGCCAGTCAGGCTGGACTCGCCGAAGGCGGCCGCGTGGCAGGCCACCCAGGCCTCGCCGTCGGCCGGGCGGGCCGGGCGGGCGATCAGCCCGTCGGGCAGCCGCGGCAGCGGGGGAAGATCGGTCAGCGGGCGTCGCATCAGGACCATGAAGGGGCCGCTGTCGGCCGGCGTGAACCCGGCCCGCCGTACGGCCGCCACCAGCGTCGTCTCGGTGCGGGCCAGCTCCACGCGGGCGACACCCAGGGCCAGCGCCCACGCGACGGCGGCGTCCGCGATGTCGGGGCGGGCCGGATCGACCTGGATCATGGCCGAGTCGGGCCCGTCGAGCCAGGCCCAGCCGACGACCTGGTCGCCGTCGCGCCACAGTTCGCGCGGCTGGTCCCGGCCGAGAATCCAGTTCCACGTGAGGTCGCCGACGTGATGGTATCCAGTGGCCGGGGACACCCGCTCGGCCAGCGACTGCATATCCTGCAGGTCCATGCCCAACAGCTAAGCCCGGACGGCAACCGGTTTTCGCCGTGCCCCTGATTCTCGAAGAACAGTGGAGGACTGTGTCTACAAAGGACATACGGCGTAGCCCGCTGCGCGAACCCGCCTTCCGCCGCCAGTACCTCTCCCGGACGATCTCGCAGCTGGGCAGCGCGCTGACCCCGGTCGCGATGGCGTTCGGGGTGCTCGAGGCGACCGGCTCGGCGGCCGCCCTCGGGCTCGTGCTGGCCGCGTTCAGCGTGCCGCAGCTGGTGTTCATGCTGGCCGGAGGCGTGTGGGCCGACCGGATCCCCCGCCAGCGTCTGATGATGCTGGCCGACGGCGTGCGCTTCCTGACCCAGACAACGTTCGGGGTGCTGCTGCTGACCCATCACGCCCGGCTGTGGGAACTGGCTGTGCTCCAGGCCGTCACTGGCACCGCGGCCGCTTTCAGCTTTCCGGCCTCGATGGGGCTGACCCGCGACACCGTCCGGCCCGACCAGCTCCAGGCGGCCAACGGGCTACTGGCGCTGACCCGCGACCTGACCTTTACCGTCGGCCCGCTGGTGGCCGGCACCGTGGTCGTCTTCACTGGCGCCGGCTGGGCCCTGATCTTCGACGGGGTCACCTTTGCCGCGAGCGTGGCCTTCCTGGCCCGGCTGCGGCTGCCACCCCGGGCGCCCCGCGCGGAAGAGCCGAACTTCTTCCGCGAGCTGGCCGATGGCTGGCGCGAGGTGCGTACCCGCACCTGGGTCTGGCTGTCGATCATCTATTTTATGGTCTTCAATCTCGTCTTTGCGGCCATCGATGTGCTCGGGCCGGCTTCGGTGGCCGGCCGCTCGCGAGGCGCGCTCACCTGGGGCGCGGTGGCGGCCGGGCTGAGCGCCGGCCAACTGTTGGGCAACGCGATGTCGCTGCGGCTGCGACCCCAACGGCTGCTCGCGGCCAGCCGCTGGTGGGAGCTGCTGGCCGTGCCGCTGTGCATCGCGCTCGGCGTCAGCGCGCCGATTCCGGTGCTGATCGTCGGGGCCGTGCTGGCCGGGGTGTCGTTCAGCTACCCCGATGCGCTGTGGTACACCGCTCTGCAGCAGCACATCCCCGAACAGTCGATGTCGCGGGTCATGTCGTTCGACGCTATGGGCTCGTTCGTGCTCCGCCCGGTCAGCTACACCACGGCCGCGGCGGCGGTGGCGGCGCTCGGGGTGCAGCGAGCGCTCATTACGGGTGGCGTGGTCATCGCGGTCTTCGCGCTCGGCACGCTGCTGGTGCCGAGCGTGCGCACGCTGACCCGGACCGACCAGGTCGAGACCGAGTCCACGATGGATGGCCCCGGCTCCCTTGAGGACGGTCAGGTCGCGACACCGACGGTCTGAGCGATCGCGTCGGGCTCGTCGACCAGGCGCAGCATCAGATGCGCCACGTCGGCCCGGGGGACGATCCAACCGCCGCGCAGGTTCCGGCCGTACGCCGTCCGGTACTTCCCGGACAGCGGTCGGTTGCTGAGCCGGGGCGGGCGGACGATCGTCCAGTCAAGACCGCTGGCCCGCAGGTCGTCCTCCATCACGGCGAGGTCGGCGTAGTGCGCGCGGAACATCGCTTTGGCCATGTGGCTAAACAGGTTGCGCATGAAGAACCCGTCGCCCGGGTCGTTACGCGGCGGGTTCGGGTTGGCCGGCGACGGCACCGTCCCCAGCGGAGCGGCGCTGACCACGATGAGCCGCCGCGTTCCGGTCTCCTTCATGGCCGCGATGATCGCCGCCGTGCCGCGGGCGGCCACGCCGGCATCGGCCCGGGACCGGGGCCCGAGGCCGGAGAGCACCGCGTCGGCGCCGGCCACGGCCGACTCGAGCGCGGCCGGATCGGGCTGGGACAGATCAACCCGCACCGCCCGTACGGGTCGGGTGAGGTTGGCCGGATTGCGGACGGCCGCGGTCACCTCGTGCCCAGCCGCCACCGCCTGCTCCAACATCAGCCGACCGATTCCGCCGGTCGCCCCGACAATCGTGAGTTTCATGGTTCCTCCCGTTAAGCTGTACATGATTTCCATATAACACGAGGATCATATCGTATGAGTTCCGTAGAACCATCCTATCGCGCGCGCCGCCGGCTGACCAACGGCATCAAGGAGTCGCTGCGAGAGCTGAGCAACCAGGTGTCGCTGCTCAACCACCAGGTGGGCACCCGGCTCGAGCTCAAGGACGTGGACCTGGACTGCCTGGATCTCATCGCTCGCGAGGGGCCGCTCAGCCCGTCCGCGCTGGCCCGCCGGGCCGGTCTGCATCCGGCCACTATGACCGGGATCCTCGACCGGCTGCAGCGGACCGGCTGGATCACCCGCGAGCGCGACGCCGACGCGGCCGACCGGCGGGCGGTGACGGTCCGGGCCCGGCGCGAACGGGCTGCCGAGGTCTTCCATCTGTACGCCGGGATGAACGGCGCGCTCGACCAGATCTGCGCCGGCTACGACGAAACTGAGCTGCGCGTGCTGGCTGACTTCCTTGATCGGGCCACCCGGGCCGGCCGCCTCGCTACCGATGAGTTGGCCGGCCCGTAGCTGCGGGCAGTTAGGCGTTGATCAGCTCCTGCTGCCGTTCGGCGTGGGCCTGGACGGCTGCGCGCGCCGGCAGTAGCAGCGTGGACAGCGCACAGACGGCGTACCCGATCACCGAGACCCCGCCGGCCGCGATGACGGCGTCGGCCAGCCGCGCCTGCGTGTACGTCGCCCCGACGACGCCGAAGAACACGACGCCGATCACGGCGACCCCCATGGCCGCCCCGACCTGCTGGACGGTGCCGTAGGCGCCCGATGCCGCGCCGGCGTCGGTCGGCGGGACGGTGGCCAGCGCCACGTCGATGAGCGGGACCACGAGCAGGCCCAGCCCGACACCCCCGAGGGCCAGGGCCGGGGTCAGGTCCCAGGTGGACAGTGCGGCGCCCTGAGCGTGCACCACCTCAATCAGCCAGGCGATCGCGACGGCCTGGAACGCCGCCCCGACGAACATGACCGCCTTGCCCAGCTTGACGCCGAGCGGCACCGAGCCGGCGGTGCCGACGAACGCGCCGACACTGAACGGCACCAGGCTGATCCCGGCGTGCAGCGCGGAGAAGCCGAGCCCGGTCTGGAGGTAGATGGTGAGGGTGAGGAAGAACCCGACCATCGAGCCCTGGAAGACCGCCTGCGTCACCAGACCGGCTGAGAAGCCCCGGTTGGCGAACAGGTGCATGGGCAGTAGCCCGGAGCCGTCGGCCCGGTCCCGGCGCCGCTGCTGCGCGACGAAGAGGCACAGCACCGGCGCCGCCGCGCCGAACATGACCCAAATCCAGATCGGCCAGCCCTGCTGGCGGCCTTCGACGAGCGGGAAGGTGACCAGGAACACCCCGATCGTGGCCAGCACGACGCCGGTGATGTCGAGCCGCAGTGGCCGGTCGGAGCGCGTCTCGGCTCGCGCACGACCTCGGGGGCAAGCACCGGCAGCAGCGATATGGCCGCCTCGAAGTCGGTGTACTGGCGCGAGGGACGGGCCAGGAGTTCCGAGAGCCAACCGTGTAGGCAAGCGCATCTGGGGTCGACTGGCGTCGGCTGGTGTCGGTGGCTCCCGCTGTGTTGTGTGCAAGCAGGGGTCCCCTATTTGTGCGGAAAGGCCAATAGGGGGCCCCTGCTTGCACGTAACGGCGAACGCGGGGCTACTGCCTCCGGCGGGCCGCGCGCTCCGCCGCCTCCCGGGACGCGTCGTGCAGATAGCGGTCGACCACCCGGAACGCGTCGATCGCGCTGACCTCTTCCAGCGCGGCCTTGGCGATGTCGTACGGGCGGCGCCGGCGCAGCGACGAGATCACTTTGTACGTGATGGGGAGGATCTCGATGACGAAGAAGATGACCCGGTAGGCGATCACCGTCGGACCCATCGGGGTCGGCGGCAGGAAGAAGCTGCGCAGTCGGCACAGCCACGCGAACAGCCCGTGGCAGGCCGGCAGCGGGTCGGCGACGAGCGTCTCCGGCTTCGCGTCGTGCTCGAGGTCGCTCAAGGCGGCCTGCCGGATCAGCAGCCCCTCGATGACGTTCGGGTCGGAGACGGCCGCGGCCAGGGCGGCCTGCTGGTCCGCCGTGGCCTTGTTGTCGAGTGCATCCAATGTAGACAATGCTGGCGCGTTGGTCTTCTGGATCTGGGCGTGCCGGTTGTCCAGGTCGGTGCGGGCCCGGGTCAGCCGCGCGTTGAGGTCGTTGACCAGG
The DNA here is from genome assembly GCA_963803345.1 of uncultured Actinomycetota bacterium. Taxonomy (GTDB): domain Bacteria; phylum Actinomycetota; class Actinomycetes; order Mycobacteriales; family Micromonosporaceae; genus CAWDLX01. Next base: position 1,448 of record CAWDLX010000008.1, on the reverse strand, counting down.
GCCTGCTGCGCGTCGCGCCGCTTGGCCAGACTCTGCGCGGCCGCCCCGTTGCCGGCGAACCCGGTCGTCTTCACGACGGTGCCGTTGGTCAGTGTCGCCTGGTACTTGTCGCCGTCCAGCTCGGCAGCCGCCGCGGCCTGCAGGACGCCCAGATCCTTGCGGGCGGCGTCGAGCTGCGGGGTGAGGTCGTCGAGCTGTCCGGCCAGCCGCTGCACCTGCGGGTCGTTCACGCCGGAGAGCTGTTCGCGCTGGGCCGCGCGCTTGGCCGCCTCGTTGCTGTAGTCGGCCTGGATGCTGGCTATGCGCTGGGCCTGTTGCTGCTGCTGCAGATAGGCCGTCCGGGCGTTGACCTCGGGCTGGAAGACGAGGAACAGTGCCATCTCGGCCGCGATGTAGCTGGTGGCCACGGCGAGCGCGATCCGCAGTGAGGCGACCAGGAAGACCCGGATGAACTCGCCGACGCGGCCTCGCCCCCGCGGCCGGGCACCGTTCTCGACCGCGACCAGATGCTCCCACGGCGTCGGCGAGCCGGGGTCGTGCAAGCTGTCCAGCTCGGCCTTGGTGAAGTGGTGCGGGTTGAACGTACCCGAGACGAGCGCGCGGTCGAAGAAGAAGATGAGCAGACCCCAGATCAGTCCAACCAGGACGGTCACCGGGTTGAGCACGAACCGGCCCGCGGTGAGGAAGCTCGCCGCGGCCAACGCCGCCACGCCCGCCACGATCGCGGTCAAAATGACCAGGCTGCCCTGGACGACGAACTCGGCCTCCTCCACCGGGGCATACCACAGCACGCGCGTGTCCACACCAGACGCGTACAGAGTGACCCGGCGCAGCGGGCCGCGCCTGGTGTGGCGCATCCGTTCCCGGATCAGGTCGGCCAGCTCGGGTGCGGCCAGCGTGGGCTCCACCGGCTCCTGTGGTTCCGGCTCCTGTGGTTCCGGCTCCTGTGGTTCCGGCTCCTGTGGTTCCGGCTCCCGTGGTCCCGGCAGTTGTGCCGACGGCTCCTGTGCTGACGGCTCAATCGGGACGGTGGTCGCGGCTGAATCGTCCTCGAGTGACAAGGTGGTTTCCGGCTCTGGGTCGATCGATCGTGTCGGAGCTTCGCTCCACACCGGTTCATCCGGTCCCTCGACCAAGGGCGCGGCCCCCACGTCGCGGTGAACCATCGCGCCCCTCCCGTCCTGTGCCGCCGTGTGAAACGTACGTGGGCGGGGGCGGCTCAGCCACCCCGTGACTGTCGGCTTCACGGCTGTAACACTCTCGGGTATCGCCGCGTGTTGTATCGCGTGGCCCCCACGCGGCCACGGGTGACAGATGGCGCATGCAAAGGCGGACAGACGTGGTCGCACACCACGATCCACCCCCCGACATCGGAGTGGACGTCGAAGAGGTGTACGCCGTCCATGCCCGGTCCTTGACCCTGCAGATGTACGCGTACACCGGAGATC
>CAWDLX010000007.1:0-131857 GCA_963803345.1 uncultured Actinomycetota bacterium | reverse complement strand
TATTGCTGCCCTTTAGTTCCTCGGCCCTTCCTTCGCGACGATGTCGGTCATTGGCGGCGCGCCCAACTGCTGTCCGCTTCTTCCAGTCCCTCGTGTTGCGGGCTGCGTATCTGGTAGTTCGGGCAGCCTTCGTGTTCATCGTCATGGTGTGCCTACTTCCTGGAATATCAGCGGAACTCGCCGTGGGAGTGGTGTCCCAGGCGAGAAGGTCCGGCAGCGCTGGCGGGTGACGCGGTAGTCGGAGTCCCAGCGTTGAACACACCGACGGGAGTGACCGCTGTCCACATCGCAGCGAACGGCGCCGAAGTCAGCGGGTGCACCGTGCCCCGTCGGCGGGTGTTCTCTCAAAGCTTGCGATCCCGCCGGAGCGGTAGAGATGACCGCGGGGGCTGGGCGGCGAGAAGAACGGTGGCTGCAACGCCAACGTGGAACGCACGCGAAGGCCGATCCTGGGTTGAACACTACGCTTTTCCCGGGGTCGGCGCCAGCCTCAGGTCGGGCGGGTTCACGCGGTCGAGCGAAGCTTCAGACCCGCGCATGCGCTACATCGACCGCTCAGGCGTAGAGTGAAGATGTTGCTCGGGACCCCGGTAGCCGATCGTCCGACGTGCCGGACCGAACTCCCCCTTGGCCGAGCGTCCTTCTCGATTCAGCCTTCGCCCCCGGCGCGCGAAGATCTCAATGAATCGCCGTATGCGATGCCGTACCCTGAAAGGCGGTGGTTGCGTTGACGACTACCGGCAAGGACGAAAGCCCGGCCGCCACGCACGGGAACGCTCACTCCGAGGACGTGACAGACCTCCAGGCGTTGCGGCCATCGGGCTGGCATGGCGTGCCGCGGTCGCGGATGGGCGGCCTGTGGGTGGCGGCGGTGGTGTTTGCCCTCGTGCTGTTGCTGCTGCTGATCTTCGTCCTGCAAAACGGCCAGTCCGCCGAGGTGTCTTTCCTCGGTGCCCATGGGCGGCTTCCGATGGGAGTGGCGCTTCTGCTGGCCGCGATTTTCGGCGTTCTCCTGGTCGCGTTGCCGGGTACGGCGCGCATCCTGCAGCTGCGGCTTCTCAGCCGCCGCTCCTCTGCGACGCAGGAGCGAGTGAGCAGGCGAGTGTCATCTGGGCACCAGTCGCCGTCACCGCCGACACCCGTGGCGGCGCCTGTTTCGCCGGTCGAACCTCCCGGATAGTCAAATGATCATCAGTTCTTCGCGCGACTCGGCCGCGGCGATGCCGCCGCGTGTCATGCTCGCTCCGAAGCGGCTGAGCCGGGCGGTCCTTGACGGCGCGTGGTGGCCGTTCGGGCCGCGGCCGTCGGGCCACCGCCGTCCGGACCATGGCAACGAACATCATGGATCCCAGCACCAGGCCGGCACCTTAGCCCGACAAGGCTCCATTGCTCATGTACCCGACAACTGCCCGCGGCCAGGCCCAGCCTCCCTGGTGTGCGGTCGCGGCGATCTGGGCCATCACATTCATCGTGGTCTGCTCCAAACTGTCGAACGTGGACCATCGGTCATCAGGCCATGGGTGAGCGAAGAGCGCACTGCACGAAAGAGTGGGCGTACCCGGGCGGCTGGGGGTTACCGTGGCAGTCGACATGAGCACCGTGCGGGCCGCGCCCGATGCCGCATGAGAGGCGGTCATTCCCATGCGCTCCGACATCCGCCCCGGCGGAATCTTTCCCGATTACGCGTTGCCCGACCACACCGACACCGTCCGCTCGTTGAGCGAGCTCCAGGGTGACGATCCGCTGATCCTCATGCTCTCCCGCGGCCACTACTGCCCCAAGGAGCATCAGCAGCACCTCGACGTGGCGGCGTTCCAGTCGAAGGTCGCGGTGGCGTACACGCAGATGGTCACCATCTCCACCGACGAGCACCACACCTTGCAGGAGTTCCGCAGCTCGGTCGGCGCCCAGTGGACCTTCCTGTCAGATCCCGGGCGGACGATACAGAGGGACCTCGACATCCAGGAGTACACCGACCCCGGCCACGATCCGATGATCCCGCACACGCTCGTACTCAAGCCGGGACTGGTCGTTCACAGCATCTACAACGGGTACTGGTTCTGGGGTCGCCCGTCGGTCGACGACCTCTGGCATGACCTGCGCGCGGCCTCCCGCGAGATCCGCCCGGACTGGGATCTGAGCACGCCAGGGCTCCGCGAAGCCTGGGCCGCCGGCGACCACTCGCATTTCCACGGGTGGAGCCGGCGCTCCGGCAAGGCCGCAGCGGCCGCGTGATCGAGCACCTCGGCCATGGCTGACGCCGACGACGTCCGCCGTCTGGCGCTTGCCCTGCCCCACGTGACGGAGATCGACAGCGACGGTTTCGACTTCCGGGTCGGGGACAAGGGCTTCGTGTGGTCCTACCCCGAGAAGATCCCGGGTCGGCGGCGCGTCATCAGAACCGATGTCGCGGTCCTGTACGTGGGCGACGAAGCGGAGAAGCAGGCCCTGCTGCTGGGCGAGCCCGCGGCCTTCTTCACCACGCCCGCCTACGACGGCGCGCCACTGGTCATGCTGCGGCTGGTCCAGGTGGACGTCGACTCGCCTGCGGGAACTCATCACCGACGCGTGGCGGATGCGCGCGCTCCGGACGCCTTGGCGGCGCCGGGTTGGGCGGCCGAGGCTACCGATCTACTCTGATGTGGTGTACGAGATCTCGTTGACGGTGTCCGCGTGCCTGCGGGCGGGTACCCGGGTTGATGTCGGCTGGGTTGTCGAGAGCCGCGGGTTCAGCGCCTGGGACAAGGGCGAAGCTCTGGCGCTCACGCCGGGGGGCGGTCGAGTGGGCTCGGCGATGTCGGGTGCGCTCAACGACCAGCTGGCCGATCTGGTCGACCAGGGCATGACCGGTCGCCTGGTCGACCTGCATGTCGGCGATCTCGAGGCCGAATTGGCCGGGTTGTCCTGCGGCGGCGACGCTCGCTGCCTGCTTGTTCCGGCCACCAGTCTGCCGGCCGACCTGTGGGAACGACTGCGGGAGCGTGACCCGGTCTGCCTGGTGACCCGGCTCGACGGCAGTCGCGTGGTGGACACGGTGCTGTTCGGGTCGGACCGGATCTCCGACGCCGGTGAGGAGGCGGCCGGGGTCTTCCATCGGGGCATGACCGACACGATCGTCACGTCGGACACGGTGACCACGATCCTGTGGCCCGTGCCCAAGATGCTGATCGTCGGAGCCGGCGCGATCGCCGATGCCCTGCGGCGGCAGGCCGACTTCCTCGGCTGGTCCACTGACGTGGTGAGCGAGGTCAGCCGGGCGACCGGTGTGATCGCCGGACTCGCGGTACTGGACTCATTGGTGGTACTCAGCCACGACAACGACCTGGCCGGCCCCGTCCTGGCGGCCGCGCTGGAAGGTCGCGTCGGCTACATCGGAGCGCTCGGTTCGCGACGGACGCAGGAGTCCCGGGCCGCCTGGCTCGCCTATCGCGGCGTCACCGATCTCCAGCGCGTCCACGGACCGGCCGGTCTGAACATCGGGGCCAACACCCCGGCCGAGATCGCGGTGTCCATCGTGGCCGAGGCGCTCGCGGTGAGGTCGAATGCGGGCACGGGCCCCCTGCGCGAGAAGTCAGGGTCCATCCACTGAACGCAACCAGCTGGGGGTAAGGGAACCCTTAATCTGCTGTCGCGCTCGCCGCTGGCGCGACCTAGGGTTGGTGGCGGGACCGGACACGGCCGGAGAGGGTGGTTGACGATGGCGTACCAGCCGGATGAGGCGGTTGACGTACTGCGTGAGGTGTGGGCCGCCAGCGGGCAGCGGGCCGACGATCTGGACGAGGAGTGCGGGCCGACGAAGACCTGCCGGAACACGAAGGATGTCAGCTTCGACGGGCTGGCCGAGCCGGGTAGTGACCTGGGCGCCGCCTGGCGGGAGCGGTTGCGGCGCGAGGGCAAGCTCAGCACGTCGGGCGGCAGCATTCGTGACCTTGTGCTGGGTTCCTCCGAAGCCCGGTGACCGCTGGCATGGACCGTCCGGAGACCGTCGCCGACCTGACCAAGCTCCTGCGTGACGGTGGCTACCTCGCCGACCGGGGGTTGGCGACCGCGTTGTTCGTATCGTTGTCGCTGGGCCGCCCCATCCTCATCGAAGGGGAGGTCGGCGTCGGCAAGACCGAGGTGGCCAAGGCACTCGCGGCGGTCTTCGGCCGCCAACTCATCAGGTTGCAGTGCTACGAGGGCATCGATACCAACCAGGCGCTGTACGAGTGGGACTATGCCCGCCAGATGCTGCACATCCGCGCCCTCTCGGAGCGTCAGCTCGACGACGACGACGCCGTCGACAAGCTGTTCGGCCCCAGGTTCCTGCTCGAGCGGCCCCTGCTGCAGGCGGTCCGCGCCGGTGACCAGGCTGTCCTGCTCATCGACGAAGTCGACCGGGCCGACGACGAGTTCGAGGCGTTCCTGCTCGAGATCCTGGCCGACTTCCAGATCACCGTTCCCGAGATCGGGACGATCAAGGCCGAGACGCCGCCGTTGGTGGTGCTGACCTCGAACCGCACCCGGGAACTGCACGACGCGCTCAAGCGACGCTGCATCTACCACTGGGTGGGTTACCCGAACGCCGAGCGCGAGGTGGAGATCGTGCTCGTCCGGGAGCCGCAGGCCTCGCAGACCCTGACGCGCAAGGTGGTGGCCGCCGTCAACCGCCTCCGGGGCCTCGAACTGGCCAAGCCACCGGGCGTCGCCGAGACCATCGACTGGGTCCGCACCCTCGAGGTACTGGGGGCGACCGACCTCGACGCCGGAACTGTCGAGGACACGCTGGGCGCCGTCATCAAGGAGCATGACGACCTGGAGCTGGTGCGAGCCAACCTGAACGGGATCGCCTCGGGTGGTTGAGGACGCGCCGCTGGTCAAGGTGCTGGTGGCCTTCGCGGAGGAGCTGCGCGGCGCGGGCCTGGCGGTGGGCTCCGGTGATGTGCTCACCTACACCGCGGCCATGGCCGGCCTGGATCCCACCGACCTGATGGACCTGTACTGGGCCGGCCGCACCACCATGGTCACCCGACGTGACCACATCCCGCTGTACGACCGGGTGTTCCGGAAGTTCTTCCTCGACGAGGGCGAGGCGCTGCCGGAGCCGCTCCGGCTCGCCGTCCACGCCCGGGCCGAGACGCAGTCGGTCCTCGTCGTCCCTGAGACTGAGCCCGGCAACGAAGGGCAGGACGAGCAGCCGGCGCAGCTCGGTCTGGTCGCCTCCGAGGCGGAAGTGCTGCGGAACAAAGCCTTCTCGGCCTGTACCCCGGAGGAGCTGGCCGCGCTGCGACGGATCATCTCCCGCATGCGGCTGGCGCCGCCACAGCGGCGCTCCCGCCGCACGACGCGCGCCCGCCAGGGCCCGATACCCGACCCGCGGCGCACGGTCCGCGAGACGATGCGTACCCACGGCGAACCGTCGAGGCTGTTCTGGCGCCGCCGCCGGCCGCGGGTACGGCCACTGGTCCTCATTCTCGACGTGTCGGGATCGATGGCTGACTACTCGCGCAACCTGCTGCAGTTCGCCTATTCGGCCCGGCGCGCCACCACCCGGGTGGAGGCGTTCTGCTTCGGCACCCGGCTCACCCGGATCACCCGCGCACTGGAGCGGCGCCGGGTCGATGACGCGATGGAGCACGCCGCCCAGACTGTCTTCGACTGGGAGGGTGGTACCCGCATCGGTGACTCGCTGGAGACGTTCCTGCGCAACTGGGGTCGGCGTGGCCTGTGCCGCGGCGGCATCGTGGTGATCTGCTCCGATGGCCTGGACCGCGGCGATCCGCAGGTACTCGCGAACGCGATGGACCGGCTCAGCCGGTTGTGTCATCGGGTCGTGTGGATGAATCCCCATCGTGGCGACAACCGTGACTTCCGGCCGAACACTGTCGGGATGATGGTCGCCGCGCCGCATGTCGACCTGCTCCTGTCCGGGCACAACCTGCATAGCCTGGAGGAGTTCGCAGCGCTGCTCCCGACACTGGGTTAGAAACGACACTGGGTTAGACACGAGACTGGGTTAGAAACGACACTGGGCCGGAAACGAGGCACGGATGAAATGGAGCGTCTCCGTCGTCGCCGAGGGCGATCGTGAGGTGAGCCACGCCGAGGTGGTCGAGCTCGCCGACGCGGTGGCGCCCTGCGGCGGGATCGCCTCCGGCATCGGCACGAACCGCTACGGCGCTCAGCTGGTGGTCGAGGCCGAGGACCACGATTCCGCGATACAACGCGCCACGGTCGAGTTCGCCCGCGCCGCGGAGCAGGCTCGTCTCCCGCTGTGGCCGATCACGAACGTCCATGCCATCAGCGAGGTCGATGACGAGCTCGGCGAATGATCAGGCTGGGATCGCTGGCCGGCTACCCCTTCGAGGGTCCCCGATTGCTGGGCGGCTGGACGCCGCCGGCGAGTCCCGCGGTGTACGCCATCATGTACAAGCCGGACGCCGAGACGAAGCCCGAGACGTACGCGGTCATCTACGTCGGTCATGCGGACGACCTGTCGGCCGAACGGCTCCCGTTCCACCATCCGCGCGCCGGCTGCTGGATCGAGCGGGCCGGAAACCGCTGGCGGGTCTATGTCTGCACATACGAGGTCCCCGGCGGCCTACGTTCGCACCGGGAGCAGATCGCCCAGGAACTCGCCGCGATCTACCACCCGAGCTGCAACGAGCAACGCTACGAACGGTCGTGGAAGGACCATTGGATCGGCGAGTACACCGCGCCGACCACTGGTCCGCTCACCACCGGCCGCGACCCTGAGGAGCCGACCACTCCCCGGTGAGTCACTCCCCCGACGCGCGCGCCGGGGCGCCGGCGGGCACGTTCACCGCTGAGGCGCCTGCCGGAATGTACCCAACTCCGTCATGCATCCGTGAGCGGCGTCGCCCCGAGGCGGGTCGGGCGGGGCCGCGCACGGCTACCTCGGGCCCGGGTGGCGTGACACCGACGACGATGCCTTCCGCCATGCCGTACAGCAGCGGCAGCGCGCCGGCGATGACCCCGCCGGTACGGTTGATGTGTTCGACTCCGGGCTCGATCACCTCCGCGTTCGCGCGGATCGTGCCCACGAGTTCGGCGCACTCCTCCAGGTTGGTGGCGACCCGCTTGAGCTGGCTGCCCACGACGAAGAGATAGAACGCGAGCCCAGCGATCAGCAGCGCGATGTCCACTACGGACAGGACGACCATCGTGCTCATGACCTCACCTTGTCCAGTACGCGGCCGAGGAACAGGTGATGTTTGAGCCCCTCGGCGAGGACGGCGTCGACCCGTCCGGCGGTCTCGGCGATCAGCGCCGTGTCGGCCGTGTTGGCCGCGGCGGCGCGCAGGGTCTCGCGCACCGCCACCACGCGCTTGTCGATCCGGCGGACCAGAACGACCAGGATCGTGAGCAGCGCGGCCACCGCGACCACAATGACCAGCCCTCCGATGATGGCGCCCCACCACAGATTGCGCTGGGTCGGGGTCAGCGCCGCGACAGCGACATCCGCCATGGTCAGCCTCCTAGCCGGGTACGTCCGCGGGCCAGACCCGCGACGATCACCTCGGCGTGCTCGATGGTGGTGTGCAGTTCCTTGAGGGCCGCCGTGTTGTGCACCGACTCGGTCAGCGAGTCGTTGATCATCGTTGCCTCTTTACCGATCGAGTGCGCCAGCACGAGGATCGGCACCACGAGGGCGACGACCACCAGCACGACGACGATGGTGATGACGTAGCCCAGCACCCAGCCGGTGGTCTCGCTGCTCGCGGCCGCGATGGCGTTCATGGTTCACCCGGCCTTCGCGGTCGATGGGAGCTCGCGGATGGTGTTGTCCTTGAGGAACTGCACGAGCGACCTGGTCGGATGCGCGATGTGGTGCTTGACCAGGACGTGTCGCGCGACCTCAGTCATCAACTGGTCCTCGGTGGACGCGGTGAACTGCGTCTTGCACACCGGGCTACCGCAGCGGAATTCATACATCGTGGGCTCCTTCCCGGCTCAGATCGACTCGCAGAAATCGCGCACAGGCTTGAGGTTGCCGTTCACCGAGGGCAGAACCACGGGCACCGTACGGGTCTGGTGGGCGACGACCTGCACGCCCACGATCACGGTGCCCAACGTCTGGCGAACGGCCCTCAGATGGAAGATGACCCGAAGCAGACCCAGGGCTGCGGCGGCGATGATCAGCGCGGTGATGGCCAGGGTTACCCAGGCGGCTGCCGGCATGGCGGTGGCTCCTCTCAGCCCAGGAGCTTCCCGACGGAGCCCGCATAGCGGACAGCGCCGGTGGCGACGTCGTGGATGGTGTTGTCGGTGACGGCCAGCATCTCCGGCACGTCATCGAGCTCGCCGGTCAGCGCGACGCCGCCGGCGAGGATGTCATCGGTAGCGCCACGGATCCGCTCCAGCGCCGCCAGGACGCGGTTGAGCAGCGCGACCAGTACGGGGACGACGACCAGCAACAGGATGCCGTTGCCGATCCACCACAGCGTCATCAGTCAGCCTCCTCAACTACTCGGGTTGGGCTGGTAGGGCAGGAAGAACCGGCGCAGCACCCGGCCGAGCGCGAGCCGGACCGCCCGTAGCACGATCGCGAAGCCGCTGGCCGAGGTCGTGGCCCCGACCCTGTCCAGCGAGACGCCCCGACTGATGGCGTCGATACGGGTCTGCATGTTGGTCGCGAAATCCCGCATCAGGATCGCGGTGACATCCGAGATCATGCCCCGGCCGTACTGGGCAGCCGGTCCGGACAGTTGCAGGTCCTGGGTCACGTCGACCCTCGTACCGCCCCGGGCCGAGGTGAGGTTCGCCGTGACCAGCATCGATGCCTGCCCACGGCCCTTCTCGTCGGCTCCGGCCGCGTCGACGACGATGCGCTTGGCCGCGTCGTCGCGTTCCTTGATCTGGGCCGTACCGGCGAACTGCAGGCGCACCGGCCCCATCCGGATGGCGACCTTGCCGAGGTACTTGTTGTCGCCGAGGTCCTGTGTCAGCTCGGTACCCGGCAGGCAGGCCGCCACCTGCGGGATGTTGTCGAAGAACTGCCACACCCTGTCGACCGGCTGGGGCACGTCGAAGCCGCTCTTGATCAGCATCAGGCCTCCTGGGTGGTGAGGTAGGCGTGGTAGGCCCGCTCGCGCTCACTCATGGTTACTCGTCCGTCCTGACCGGTGGGGCGCCGGACACGTCGTGGCGCTGGGTCAGCGCTTCGAAGACCCGGTCGGGCAGCAGTGGCATGTCGATGTTGCGGACGCCGGTGTCCTTGATCGCGTCCATCACCGCGTTGACGAACGCCGCCGGGCCGCCCACGGTCGCGCACTCGCCGACGCCCTTGGCGCCGATCGGGTGGTGCGGACATGGCGTGACGACCTCGTGCAACTCGTAGCCGGGGGTCTCCCAGGCTGTGGGCAGCAGGTAGTCCATGTAGTTGGACCCGACGCAGTTGCCCTGCGCGTCGAAGGTGATGAACTGCATGCTGGACATGGCGTACGCCTCGGTGAGCCCACCCATGATCTGGCCCTCGACGACCATCGGGTTGATCCGCACCCCGCAGTCGTCGACCGCGACGACCCGTAGCACGTCCCACACGCCGGTCTGCGGATCGACTTCGACGGTCACGATGTAGCAGCCGAACGGCCAGGTGAGGTTGGGCGGGTCGTAGTAGGCGACGTTCTCCAGGCCTGGCTCCATCCCGTCGGGCATGTTGCTGTACGCGGCCATCGCGCACTCCTGGATGGTGACACCGCGGGCCGGCGAACTGCGGACATAGAACCGGCCGAGTTCCCACTCGATGTCCTCTTCGGACACTTCGAGCAGATGGGCGGCGAGCTTGCGCGCCTTTGCCCGAACCTTGCGGGCCACCATCGCGACCGCGGCGCCGGCGACCGGCGTGCTGCGCGAGGCGTAGGTACCCATGCCGAACGGCGCGGTGTCGGTGTCGCCCTCCTCGACCACGACGTCCTCGGCCGGCAGACCGAGCTCGTGGGCGACGATCTGGGCCCACGTCGTCTCGTGACCCTGACCCTGCGTCTTGGCCCCGGTGCGCAGAATGGCCTTGCCGGTCATGTGGACCCGCAGCTCGGCCGAATCGAACATCTTGATGCCGAGGATGTCGTACTCGCGGCTGTTTCCAGCGCCCAACGGCTCGGTCATGGTGGAGATGCCGATGCCGAGCAGCCGACCCTGCTGGTGGGCCTCCTCCTTCTGCTTGAGGAAGTCCTGGTACCCGATGGCTTCAAGCCCCACGTCGAGGCACTTGGTGTACTGACCGGAGTCGGTGAGGAACCCGAACGGCGTGCGGTGGGGGAAGTCGTCGTCACGGACGAAGTTGCGGCGCCGGAACTCGGCCTGGTCCATGCCGAGGTCGTCAGCGGCCGCCTGCATCATGCGTTCCTGGAAGAACATCGCCTCGGTCACCCGGAAGGAGCAACGGTAGGCGACCCCGCCCGGCGCCTTGTTGGTGTACATGCCGCGAGCCGTCAGATGAGCCGCGGGGATGTCGTAGCAGGAGAAGGTCGAGTGCATGAGCCCGATCTTGAACTTGCTCGGCTGGGCGTCGGAGAAGAAAGCTCCGTGGTCGGCGTCGGTGTGCATCCGGACACCGAGGATCTTCCCGTCCTGGCGGATCGCCATCTCGCCGCGCAGGTAGACGTCGCGAGCGAATCCGGTCGAGATCAGGTTCCCGGTCTTGTCCTCGATCCACTTCACCGGACGCTCGAGCAGGATCGAGGCGAGGATCGACATCACATAGCCCGGGTAGACCGGCACCTTGTTGCCGAAGCCACCGCCGAGGTCGGGCGACACGATGCGGATCATGTGCTCGGGAAGCTCGGCCACGAGCGCGACCGCGGCCCGGATGATGTGTGGCGCCTGGCTCGTCATGTACACGGTCAGCTTCGAGGTGGACCGGTCGAAGTCTGCGATCGAGCCGCAGCATTCCATCGGCGAGGGGTGCGACCGGGGGTAGTGCAGCTCCAGCTTCGAGATCACGTCAGCCTGGGCGAAGGCGCGGTCGGTGCCGTCCCGATCGCCGACCTCCCAGTTGTAGACGACGTTGTCGTGCTGGTTCTCCTTGTCGTCCCGGATCAGCGGCGCACCCTCGGCCACCGCCTGGTACGGGTTGACGATGACCGGCAGTGCCTCGTAGTCGACGACGATCGCCTCACACGCGTCCTTGGCGATGTAGGGATCGTCGGCGATGACGCACGCCACCTCCTGGCCCTGGAAGCGGACCTTGTCGGTGGCCAGCACCGCCTGCGTGTCATAGGACAGTGTGGGCATCCAGGCCAGGTTCCGGGTCGCCATCATCTCGCCGGTGAGCACGAGGCGGACACCGGGCATGGCCCACGCCTTGCTGGTGTCGATCGACCTGATCCGCGCGTGGGCGAGCGGGCTGCGCAGGATCTCCATGTGCAGCATGCCCGGCAACACGATGTCATCGACGTAGCGGCCCTTGCCGCGGATGAACCGGTTGTCCTCGACGCGCTTGCGGCTCGCGCCGAGCCCGCCGATCTTGATCTCGTCCCGCGCCTGCGTCTGCGTCACGACAATGCTCCCGTCTGGCTCAGCTGGCGGACTGCGAGCGCAGCTTCTGCGCGGCCCACAGCACGGACTTGACGATGTTCTGGTAACCCGTGCAGCGGCAGAGGTTGCCGGACAGTGCCCAGCGCACCTCATCCTCGGTGGGGTCGGGGTTCTCGGCCAGCAGGGCGGTGGCCGAGAGCATCATGCCCGGTGTGCAGAAACCGCACTGCAGGCCGTGCTCGTCCTTGAACCCCTCCTGGATCGGGTGCAGTTCGCTCGCTCCGGCCAGACCCTCCACAGTGGTGACCTCGTGGCCGTCGGCCTGCACGGCGAGCATCGTGCAGCTCTTGATCGGCCGTCCGTCGTAGAGCACCGTGCAGGCACCGCAGTTGGTGGTGTCACAGCCGGTGTGGGTACCGGTGAGCCCGAACCCCTGCCGCAGCAGGTGCGCGAGCAGGAGTCGCGGCTCGACGTCGGCCGTGCGCCGGTCGCCGTTCACCGTGACGGTGACGCGCCGCGTCGGTATATCACCGGCCGGTTGCTCACGGACCTCTTCGTTCAAGCCGGTCATGTCAGGCTGCCTTCTCGGTCGGCTGGTCGATGCTGGTCAGGATGCGATGGACGAAGGTCCGCACGATGTGCCGCTTGTACTCCGCGCTCCCCCGGTGATCAGTGCGCGGTTGGGCGGCCTGCGCGGCCAGGTCCGCCGCGTGATTGATCGTGTCAGCGGTCAGCGGGCCGCCGACGATGGCCTGGGCGGCATCGGTGGCGTTGATGGTCGAGCCGCCGACCCCGGTCAGGGCGATGCCGGCCCGGGTGACCGTGGCGCCCGACCGCTCGATCGCGACGGCCGTACCCGCGGTCGCGAAGTCTCCGACCCGGCGCTCCAGCTTGAGGTAACCACCGGCGGCGGTTCCTTTCGGCGCCGGGATCACGGCCTCGACCGCGACCTCGTCATAACCGAGGACGTTCTGGAACGGGCCGGTCACGAACTCGGCCATCGGGATGCGACGCCGCCCGTTCGGTCCCTGGGCGACGACGTGTCCGCCGAGGGCGGTCACGACGGAGGACCAGTCTCCCTGCGGGTCGGCGTGGCAGAGCGAGCCGACCAGCGTCCCCCGGTTACGGACGATGGGATCGGCGACCAGCCGGGCGGCCGCGGCCATGGTGGGTTGGCGGGCGGGCAGGACCGTCGAGCGTTCGAGGTCGGCATGTCGGCAGAGCGCCCCGATGCGGATGGTGCCGTCGGGGTCCACCCGGTGGTACTCCAGCCCTGGCAGGCCGTTGATGTCGACCACCAGTTCGGGGGCGGCGAAGCGCAGTTTGAGCAGCGGGACGAGGCTCTGGCCGCCGGCGAGCACCTTCGCCTCGCCGGCACCCTGTTGCAGCAGCGCGATCGCCTCGTCGATCGAGCGTGGCGCCTCGTAGCGGAACCGGGACGGGTACATGCTGCCTCCTGGTCAGTCCTCGCTGGGCGTGCGATCGGGGCGCTTGGTTGCCTGGGGATCGGCGACCGCCACCGGCATCGACTCCGCGTCAGGATCGGGGCGGGCCTCCTGGTGCGGCGGCCACGGCCCCTGCACCGGCTGAGCGGCGACCTTGAGGTACTCGACGAGCTGTGGGAAAGCCCAGACGGTCGGGCTGGTGCCGGTCTTCGGCGCGTTCTCGATCAGCTCGTACAGTCGCGGGTTGCCTCTGCTGTGGCCGCTCGACTCGACCGCCATGACCGATGCCCTTTCCCTCGGACAGCGCCCGAGAGGCGCCATCGCCGGTAGTGCGCGCGGCAATCCTGCCCCTCCGCCCACCAACCCGCAATCGGTGATTAAGAAAACGCTTAGGTCGCAATCGTGCCGACCGGGCGGACCGCCGCCACCGTCACTTTGCCGATCTTCGTGAGTATGGACCAAATCAAGGCAACGCTTAACCGGCCGTTGACAACGCCCAGTTCTGGCGAGCCCAATGGGTGCGGGGGGTACACCGGCACGCGACGCGGAGGGCTTCGGACATGCAGGTCCCGGCGCCGTTCGACTATGAACGGGCGACCAGTGTTGATCATGCGATCGGGCTGCTCGAGCGCCTCGGCCCGACCGCGCGCCTGGTGGCCGGCGGGCACAGCCTGCTCCCGATGATGAAGCTGCGGCTGGTGAACTTCGAGTACCTGATCGACATCAACGATCTCCACCGCGAGCTGGGCTATGTCCATGTCGAACCGACCCGGATCCGGATCGGAGCCATGACCCGCCATCGGCAGCTGCTCGAAAGTGCGCAACTGCTCCAATTGTTCCCGATCTTCCACGACGCCGAGCGGGTCATCGCCGACCCACTCGTCCGCAACCGGGGCACCATCGGCGGCTCGCTGTGCCAGGCCGACCCGTCTGAGGACCTGTCCGCGGTGTGCACGACGCTGGACGCCAGCTGCGTGATCCGGGGACGCGACGGTCAGCGGGTCGTGAGCATGGCCGACTTCTACCGTGGCCCGTACGAGACCGCCGTCGGTCCGGCCGAAATGCTCACCGAGATCCGCATTCCGGTGCGGCCGAACGGATCCAGCGCATTCGAGAAGGTCGGCCGCCGCGCCGGCGACTGGGCGGTGGTGTCGTCCGGCGTCGGGATCTGGCTGGCGGACGGCACGATCACCGACGCTCGCGTCGGGCTCGCCGCCGTGGGACCCAACACCACCGGTATCCCGGCCATCTCGCAGGCCCTGCGGGGCCGGCCGCCCTCGGAGGATCTGTACGCCGCGGCCGGCACGATCGCGGCCAGGCACTGCTCACCGGTCACCGACCAGCGGGGCACGGCCGACTACAAGCGCCATCTGGCGGCCGAGCTGACCACGCGCGCGCTCCGGCGGGCCGTCGACCGCGCCGAGGGCCTGCACCCGTGACACGGAAGGAGCGGAGCGAGCCGATCAGGAGGCGGTTGTGCTGGTGACCATGACCGTCAACGGCCACGAGGTGTCCTGCGACATCGAGGGTCGCCTCCTGCTGGTGCACCTCCTGCGCGATCAGCTGGCGCTGACGGGTACGCACTGGGGCTGCGACACCAGTAACTGCGGCGCCTGCGCGGTCTGGCTGGACGGCGAGCCGGTGAAGTCGTGCACCGTTCTGGCGGCCATGGCCGGGGGGCACGACATCCGTACCGTCGAAGGGCTGGAGCAGTTCGGCGAACTTGACGCCGTCCAGCGCGGTTTCATGCAGTGCCACGGACTGCAGTGCGGCTTCTGCACACCGGGGATGCTGATGACCGCCCGCGCCCTCCTCGACCGCCAGCCGGACCCGTCCGAAGAGGAGATCCGGGAGGCGGTATCCGGGCAGATCTGTCGCTGCACCGGCTACGCCAGCATCGTCCGGTCCATCCAGTGGGCCGCCGCTGAGGAGGCAGGCACCCGCACGAGCACCATCGGACCCGACGGATGACATCCACCGAGTTCGTCGACAACGACCAACACCCGGTCGGCCACGGCCGGATGCTGCGCAAGGAGGACCCACGCTTCATCCGGGGCAAGGGTCGCTTCCTCGACGACATCCAGCGGCCCGGCATGCTGCACCTGGCGATCCTGAGGGCGCCCATCGCCCACGGGCGGATCCGCAGCGTGGACATCGCCGCCGCCCAGGCGCAGCCGAAGGTCCACCTGGTCATGACCGGGGCCATGCTCGCTGAGCGGGGAATGGCCTGGATGCCGACCCTGTCCAACGACGTACAGGCCGTGCTGGCCACCGACAAGGTCCGCTTCCAGGGGCAGGAGGTGGCCTTCGTCGTCGCTGAGGACCGGTACGCCGCCCGCGACGCACTCGAGCTCATCGACGTGGAGTACGAGCACCTGCCGGCGGTCGTGAACGTCCGCACGGCGCTCGACCCGGCGGCACCGGTGATCCGCGACGATATCAGCGGCAAGACCGACAACCACTGCTTCGACTGGGAGACCGGAGATCGAGCGGCGACCGACGCCGTGTTCGCCGGCGCCGAGGTCGTGGTCACCCAGGACATGGTGTACCCGCGGGTCCATCCGGCCCCGCTCGAGACGTGCGGAGCCGTGGCCGAGTACGACAACGTCGACGACTCGCTGACGCTGTGGTCCACCACCCAGGCACCGCACGCGCACCGCACGCTGTACGCGATGCTCACCGGCCTGCCCGAGCACAAGATCAGGGTCATCTCCCCGGACATCGGCGGCGGATTCGGTAACAAGGTGCCGATCTACCCGGGCTACCTGTGCGCGATCGTCGGCTCGATGCTGACCGGGAGGCCGGTGAAGTGGACCGAGGACCGGTCCGAGAACCTGACCAGCACGACGTTCGCCCGCGACTTCATCATGCACGGCGAGATCGCGGCCACCCGCGATGGCCGGATCCTGGCCATCCGCACCGACGTCCTCGCCGATCATGGTGCCTTCAACGGTGTCGCGACGCCCACGAAGTACCCCGCCGGGTTCTTCGGGGTCTTCACCGGAAGCTACGACATCCGGTCCGCCCACTGCACGGTGAGGGCCGTCTACACCAACAAGGCACCAGGAGGCGTGGCGTACTCGTGCTCGTTCCGCATCACCGAGGCCGTGTACCTGGTCGAGCGGCTGGTCGACTGCCTCGCCCGCGAGCTCGCCGTCGATCCGGTCGAGCTGCGACGACGCAACCTGCTCCGGCCCGAGCAGTTCCCCTACACGACGACCACCGGATGGGTCTACGACTCGGGCGACTACGAACGCACCCTACGGGAAGCGCTGCGGATCGCCGACTACGACGGGCTCCGTCGCGAGCAGGCCGAACGGCGTACCCGCGGTGAGCTGATGGGCATCGGAGTCTCCGTCTTCACCGAGGCCGTCGGCGCCGGACCGCGCAAGCACATGGACATCATGGGCCTCGGCATGGCCGACGGCTGTGAGCTGCGGGTGCACCCCACCGGCACCGCGGTGCTACGGGTGTCGTGCCAGACCCAGGGGCAGGGCCACGAGACGACGTTCGCGCAGATGGTGGCCGAGGAGATCGGCATACCGCCGGCGAGTATCAAGGTTGTGCACGGCGATACCGAGGAGACGCCGTTCGGCCTCGGCACCTATGGCAGCCGGTCCACCCCGGTGTCGGGCGCCGCGGCGGTCCTGGTCGCGCGCAGGATACGCGAGAAGGCGAAAGTCATCGCCGCGGCTCTGCTCGAGGCCTCGGTCGAGGATCTCGTGTGGGACAAGGGTGCCTTCCGCATCGTCGGTGACCCGGCGAAGTCCCTCACGATGCGCGAGATCGCGATGCGCGCGTACGGCGACCTACCCGACGGCGTCGAAGGCGGGCTCGACGCCCATATCCACTACAACCCCGAGAATCTCACGTATCCCAACGGGGCGTACATCTGCGTCGTCGACGTCGACCCCGGTACCGCGGTCGTCACGGTGCGTAGGTTCATCGCCGTCGACGACTGTGGTACCCGCATCAACCCGATGATCATCGAGGGCCAGGTACACCGCGGCCTCACCGACGGCGTGGGGATGGCGCTCATGGAGATGATCGCCTTCGACGAGGTGGGCAACTGCCTTGGCGGGTCGCTGATGGACTACCTCCTCCCGTCCGCGATCGAGGTGCCCGACTGGGAGACCGGGTTCACCGTGACCCCCTCGCCGCACCATCCGATCGGAGCAAAGGGGGTGGGCGAAAGCGCGACCGTCGGATCACCCCCGGCGGTGGTCAACGCGGTGCTGGACGCGCTCGCGCCGTACGGCCTGCGCCACGTCGACATGCCGCTGACTCCGTCCCGGGTCTGGGAGGCGATGAGGGGCAACGCGCAGCCGCCGATCTGAACCGCGACTAGCTCCACAGAGTGACATGGATCGACGGCCGGAACCGTCCGACCGTTACCCCGGAGCCGCGCAACATGGCCTGGGTCGCGCGCGGCGTGGTGACGAACCGGGTCAGCTCAGCCGCGGCGGATGGTGCCTGGTTCGCGGCCAGGGTGAGGATGCTCCACGCCCCGTGCGCCTCGACGGCCGGGCCGGCGACGCGCTTGAGGTCCCCGTTGGCCAGATCCTGCGAGACTGCGAACGACACCGCCAGCGTGAGCCCCCTGCCACGCTTGGCTTCGTCCACCGCGGCCGCGTGGCTCTGGAAGATGCGTTGGTGCTCCTCGGGCACGTTGATGCGGCGCAGCAGTTCCGGTACCACCCCGGTGTCGTACGCGGCCGACGGGCCGAGCAACCACGTCTGCTCTCGCAGTGCGGTGACGCCCGGCTGGATCCTGGTCAGCGGGTGGTCCGGCGCACCGGCCGCGACCACCTGGTAGTTCAGGAAGTGGGTACTGACGATCGAGGCGTCGAGGTTGGCCGGACGGGGACCGATGGCGGCGTCCACCGTACGGGTGAGCAGCAGGGACTCGAAGTGGCGGGGGTTGTGGCTGCTGAGTTCGACATCCAGATCGTTGGCCCGGTCGGCGAACAACTCGATCAGCCCGGGCGCGGCGTACTCGGCGAACAATGCCGAGGTGGCCACGCGCAGCAACCGCCGCCCACCGCCAGCCTGGCGCACTTCCATGATGGTGCGATCCTGCAGGCTCAGCATCTCGGTGGCCCGGCTGGCCAGACGTAGCCCGCCCGGCGTGAACGCGAGGCCGGAGGACGTACGGACGAACAACTTATCGCCCAGTTCCTTCCGCAACTGGCCAACATGCAGGGATACGGCGGCTTCGGATACCTCCAGTTCGGCGGCGGCCCGTCGGACCGACCCCAGCCGCACAACCGAGGCGAAGGCGCGCAACTGAGTCGGCGTCACACCCCGTACCTTCCCGCAACAACAGCGACGATCGCCCGGACGCCGCCATTCTAGATCCGCTCCGCTTGGAGGCTGGGTCAGGTCTGGGCCCCTCTGGGGGCTCAAACATGCGGTGGCCTTGGCCACCCGAGGTCAACGGCCCAGATGATCCCGCAATGCGTCGAGTCGGCCGTCCCAGTCGCGGGCGAGCGCGGCCAGGAACTGTTGCGCCACTTGCATGGGCGCGGACCGGAGCCGGTACCGCACCCGGCGCCGCTCGCCGGGTTCGGCGGTGACCAGGCCGGCCTCGGCCAGCAGGGCCAGGTGTTTGGCGATCGCCTGCCGGGTGATCGGCAGACGATTGGCGAGGTCGGTGGCCGTGGCCGGACCGCCCGATGCCAGCGCGGCCAGGATGCCACGCCGGCTCGGGTCGGCCAGGGCGACGAAGACCTGTTCGGCGATCGCCTCGATGTCAGGCGGCATCAAGGTATTCGATCAGCTCGCCGAGCTCGCTCGCCCAACCATCGGTGTTGCCGTCGTACGCCTTGCGGTAGGCGTCTTCCGGGAGCTGGGCGAAGCCGGACTCGACGACGGTCAGGCGGGTGCCGGCGCCGGTCGGTTCGAGTGTGAACTCGACGTACGTGCGCCGCGGATCGTCATTCGGCAGGCCGTAGATGTGCCAGGTGAAGCCGAATACCGATGGCTCTTCCACCCGCTCGATCCGCATGTCGGCCTTGTCGCCGCTGGACCACGACATCTGGGCCGATCCACCCGGGCGCAGGTCGATCGTCGCATGGTTTCCGAACCAGGTGCCCAGACCTTCGGGTGTGGTGAGCGCGGCCCAGACCACCGCCGGCGGGTGGGCGATCTCGACGGTCCGCTCGATGCGATCGGGGAATCCCATGGCAACCCTCCAAAGTGGAGCAACCATTCAGTTGCTACTTAGGCTATTGCATCCGATCGGTTGCGTCAAGCGGCCGGTGGAACGTCGGGACATGTTCGGAAGCCACCGGGCGCCGACTCTCAGCCGGCGAGGGCGCGGCGCACGGTCGTGGCGAAGGCGTCGGTCGGGTCGAAGAAGCCGTCGTGGCCGCCTGGAAACGTCACCGGCTCCGTCCCCAGCCGCCCGGCCACGGCCGACGCCGCCCGGCCCGCCATCTGCCGGCCGGAGGTGGCGCCGACCCCGACCACGACACGGGTCGACGCGGCACGGATGGCCTCGAAGTCGTGCCGGTAGTGGGTACACGTGATCATGTTCTGCCCGACCAGCGGGTCGTCGCGAGAACCGTCGTCGGCGGTGGGCAGCCCGAAGCTGGCGGGATCCGGACCCGGTTGGTCAGCGTAACCGGGCGGAACCGGACCCTCGTAGCTCACCAGCGCGATGAACTTGGCCATCGCCGGGCCGGAGCCGAGGCGGTAGTACGTCTCCCGGATGTTCCGGCACGCGGCCAGCATCGGTTCGCGGTCCGCGAGCTCCTGCGCGACCGGCGGCTCGTGCGCGACGAGTGTGCGCACCTGCTCCGGGTGACGGGCCACCAACACCAGTGCGTTGACGGCACCGCCACTGCTGGCGAAGATGTCCACCGGCCCGCCGCCCACGGCCGCGATCAGACAGTGCAGGTCGTCGGCATGCTCGTCCGGGGTCGATTCGGCGGCCCCGTCGGTACGGACGCTGCGCTCGGCGCCGCGAGGGTCGTAGGTCACGACGGTCCGGTCGCCGAACTGTCCGGCGAGCGTGGCGAAGCCGGACGCACCCATCGGCGACCCGATCACCAGTAGGTGCGGCTCGGTGCTGCTGTCGTTGGCCCGCACGTCGTAGGTGAGCACGGCACCCGGCACGTCCAGGGTGTGCGTCGTCGGATCGTTCATCGAGGATCCTTCCGGAGGTGTTGTCACGTTGTTGATGTGCTGACCGGCCGGGGCGGCGGAACTCATTGACTGCCCCGGCGGTCGACGACCATCGGCGGGTCCTCGCGGTCCCGCCCGCGAGGCGCTCAGTGTGATGATCGAGCCCTGACCGCCCGCGCTCGTGGGCGTACCTCGTACGCCCCCAGGAATGCCGCCACTCCGGCCCGCACCACCCGGTCGAGCTCGTCGTCGTCCGGCGCCTCGCCACCGCCGGCGAGCAGGACCCGGTTCCATGGGATCGCCAGGACAAGCCAGCAGAAGTGGTACGCGGCGATTGTGCCGTCGTCGATGCGCAGCCGGCCCCCTCGGGCAAGCTCGGCGAAGGACTCGCCGAGGATGGTGGCGACCCGCTCGGGGCCTTCGGCGTAGAAGCTGCGGCCGATGGCCGGGAACCGGTCCGCTTCGGCGATGACCAGTCGCCGCAGCCGCATGACGTCGGGCTGCATGAGGTAGCCGACGAAGCGTCGGGCCAGTGTCGTCAGGTCGGCGGCCAGGTCGCGCGACCGGACAAGTGCGCCGGCACTGTCGCGGACAAGGTGTTCGACCTGCCCGGCCGACCCGAGGACGATCGCGGTGAAGAGCCGCTCCTTGCTCGCGAAATGCTTGTACACCGTCTGTTTGGATACCGCCGCCCGGGCCGCGACCTCGTCCATGCTGGCGCCCACATAGCCGTTGCTGAGGAAGACCTCGGTGGCCGCGTCGATGATCGCCTGGTGCTTGGCCGCCGCGCGCGTACCCGGCCTGGCCTGCGTCACGTTAGCCCTCCTCGGGATGGGTACTGGACAGCCTAGTTCCGGCGTAGGGTACTGTACCGTCTAGTTCCGTTCGACCATCTGGAGGAGTCGTGTCCTTTCAGGCGTACCTCGACACCATCGAGGACAAGACCGGCCTGACCCCCAGGCAGTTCATCGCCCTTGCCCACGAACGCGGCCTGGACCAGCCGTCCACGAAGGCCGCCGCGATCGTCGACTGGCTCAAGAACGACTACGGCCTCGGCCGGGGCCACGCGATGGCCCTGGTCCACGTCATCAAGAACGGCCCGAAGATCGACGCCAAACACGTCGGCAGCACCGGCTCGCACCGCGACGAGTCCGACACGCTGTGGCTTGACGGCCGGAGCAGCCGGCCCTGATGTGAAGGCCGCGCGACCGGGTCCGTGGGCGGCCCCTATGGGGGCGAAAACACACCCCGATCGCCAAGCGACAGCCAGGCCTACTCGCGGGTACGGTGCTGGTGTGACGGAAACGACCTGGCTCGACGCCACCGCACAGGCCGACCTGGTACGCCGCGGCGAGGTGAGCCCCACCGAACTGGTGGCCGCCGCGATCGACCGGATCGAACGGGTCAACCCGCAGCTGGACGCTGTCGTCCGTACCCGGTTCGATGCCGCCCGGGACGAGGCCCGGGAGGCGACCGCCAGACGCCCCGTTCCGCGGGGTACCCATTCTGTTCAAGGATCTGGGATGCACGATGGCCGGAGATGCCACCTCGTTCGGCATCGGCCCGCTGAAAGATGTGGATTGGCCGATCACATCGTTCCTGGCCGAGCAGTTCCTGGCCGCGGGATTCGTCGTGCTGGGTCGTACCAATGCCCCCGAACTCGGCACCACCGTCACCACGGAGGCGCTCAGCTTCCCGCCGGCCCGTAACCCGTGGGACCCGACCCGCTCGACCGGTGGTTCGTCGGGCGGCTCGGCGGCGGCGGTGGCCAGCGGCATGGTGTCGGTGGCGCATGCCAACGACGGCGGCGGTTCGATCCGCATCCCGGCCAGCGAGTGCGGGTTGGTCGGACTCAAGCCCACGCGGGCCCGCGTCAGCCAGGGCCCGCTGATCGGTGAGGGCTGGGCCGGCGGCACGATCGACGGCGCCGTGACCCGCACCGTCCGCGACGCCGCCGCGATCCTTGACGTGATCAGCGGCCGGATGCCCGGCGAGCCCTACTACGCGCCGCCGCTGCCCCGCCCGTTGAGCGAGGAGGTCGGCGCCGACCCGGGCCGGCTGCGCATCGGCCTGCTCGACCACGCGTCCGGCGACCGCTTCCTCGACGATCCCCAGTGCCGTGAGGCGGTCGCCACGACCGGGCGGTTGCTGGAGTCGCTCGGCCACCACGTCGAGCCGTCGGGACCGGCGGAGATGTTCGACGAGCAGTTCGAGCACCACTTCGTGTCCATCATCGCCGCCGATACCGAGGCGACGTTCCAGGCCTTCGAGATGCTGATCGGCCGACCCATCAGCGACGACGAAATCGAGCCCCGCAACGCCGCACACCGTCGGGCCGGCCGCGAGCTCGGTTCGGTCGCCTACCTGCACAGCCGGGCCTGGATCGGTACCTGGGTCCGCCAGATGGCGTCCTGGTGGCTGGACCATGACCTGCTGCTCACCCCGACCGTCGGTGCTCCCCCGCCCGAACTGGGCTGGTTCACCGCCGCCGGACGGGCGCAGGAGAACGCGCGGATCTCGAGCTTCATCCCGTACACGTCGCAGTTCAACATGACCGGCCAGCCGGCGGTGAGCCTCCCGCTGCACTGGACGCCGGACGGACTGCCGGTCGGGGTGCAGCTGGTCGCCGGGTACGGACGCGAGGATCTGCTGGTACGGGTGGCCAGCCAGCTGGAGCAGGCCGCACCCTGGCACGACCGTCGGCCCCGGGTGCACGCCTAGGTCAAGGGGAACCCCAGACCCGGGCACGCAGCGCGCGCAGGTAGGCGAGGTTATCGGCCGTGCGCCGCTCCAACGGTACGGAGGTGGAGAAGTCCTCGACGGTGACCCAGCCGTCGTAGCCGTGCGCGTGCAGTGCGCCGAAGTAGGCCTCGAGGTTGGCCTGGCCGTCACGCAGGCTGGCCCAGTCCTCCCTCCACTGCGCCGCCCCGTCCGGCCCGACGCCGGTCGGCCGCCAGGCGACGTTCTTCACGTGGACGTGGGCCAGGTACTCGCCGAGCATCTGGAATGCGCTCAACGGATCCTCGTAGCCCTCGATGACCAGGTTGCCGATGTCGTGGATCACTCCGATGTGGGCGGGATCGAGCCCGTCCACGAGCCGCATGGAGGCTGACGCCGACGCGACGATCGTTCGGTGGTGCAGTTCGATCATTGCCCGAACCCCGTGCTCAGCCGCCCGTCGGGCGACCCAGGCCACGTCCGCCCGGGCGGCGGTGAACAGCTCGCGATAGGCCCCCTCGCCGAGGTTGGGCATCGTCACCCGCACCCGTTCGGCTTCGAGGGCGGCGGTGACGGCCAGCATGCGCTCCACATTGGAGCGATCGCCGGCCCGCACGTACCCGCCCAGGGCGGAGAGTCTGAGGCCGGCATCGCGGCTGATCCGGGCGATGTCGGCCAGCCGATCCTCGATCCCGGTCAGCGGCCAGGTGGCGCGGTTGCCGGCCCAGAAACCCGGCGTCGCGGCGTCGGCCTGGTCGGTCACCCGCCACTCCACCCCGTCCCAGCCCTGCGTGGCGAGCACCCGGGCCGCCTCGGCCGGCGCCCACTCCGGCGTGGACGCGGTGAACACGGAGAACATCATGTGCCTCAGCCCCCGATGACCAGCGGCGTGGCGTCGAACTTGCCCGCCAGCACCTGGGCCACCTCGATTGGCTGGCCGAGCGTCGCCGAGATGTACATGCCCTTCACCACCGCCATCGCCAGCAACGCGTCGTCGACCGTCACGCCGGGCGGGCGGCCCAGGTCGATCGCCTCGACGATGTCGACAGTACTGGCGCAGGTGCCCTACGACGAACGCGTCGTCCCGCTTCGACGCGCCGTGCAGCTCCTCGGGGGCGACGACATCGGCGGCCTGGTTGGCCGCGACACCGCCCTCACCCCGTGAGCCGACCCCGCGCGCGGCGTCGCCGGCGTGGAAGTACTCGAGCTGGTCGTCGTGGATGACCGCCGAGCCATGCGTGCCATGGATCTGCAGTCGCACCCCGAGTCCGGGGTACGCGGCCGTCGTCGCGTGCAGTACCGCGACGGCGCCCGAGCTGAACTGCACGGTCGCCACGGCCACATCCTCGACCGCGACTGCGTCGTGGGCGAGCCGGGCGGTGCGGGCGTACACCTCGACGGGTTGGCCGAGCAGCCACACCAGCAGGTCAACGGTGTGCACGCCCTGGTTCATCGTGGCACCGCCACCGTCCAGCGCCCAGGTGCCCCGCCAGCCGGCCGAGTCGTAGTACTCCTGGCCGCGCCACCACGGCACCGAGGCCACGGCCGAGGTCAGCTCGCCGAACCGGCCACCGGTCACCGCGTCCCGGACCGCCACGCTCGCCGGATCGAAACGATGCTGGCTGATGACGCTCACGAGCTGTCCGCTCCCGGTGGCCACCGCGGCGGTGCCGGCGAACTGGCGTGCCGCGACCAGCCCGGCGTCGAGCGGCTTCTCCACCACCACGTGCCGGCCGGACCTCACCGCGGCCTCGGCGATGTCGGCATGGGTACCGCTCGGCGAGCAGATCACGATGACGTCCACTGTGGACTGAGCAAGCGCCGCGCCCAGGTCCGCGTAGGCCGCCGGGGCCGGTGCACCCAGGTGGACGACGGCGTCGCTCAGGGCGGCGTTGGCCGACGGGTCGGGGTCGACCGCCGCGACGAGGCGCAGACGAGGGTGGCGGAGGATGGCGGCGGCGTGGATGTGGCTGATCACGCCGCTGCCCACGATCGCTACGGCGAGGGGGTTCATGCGGTCGGCACTCCTATCGAGGCGGTCATGGCGAGGAGGGCCCGGGCGGCCCGGCCGAACTCGGCCGGACCGGAGAACCCGCCGAACGCGTCCTGGTCGGCCAGGTGCGGTTCGAGTGATACGACACCGGCGAAGCCGTCATCGCGCAGGGCGGTCAGCGTCTCCACGAGCTGCCCGTCCCCTTGGCCGGCCGGCACCACCTGGCCGGTCGCGGCCACCGCGTCCTTGACCTGCAGGTGGGCCAGGTACGGCCGCAACGCGAGGTAGCCATCGGTGTACGGCCGGACACCGACCTGGACGAAATTGGCCGTGTCCCACGCGAGCCGCAGCGCGGGGGATCCGACCGACTCCAGGATGTCGAGCACCCGGGACGGCACGTCGCCGTAGACGTCCTTCTCGTTCTCGAGGACGAGGACCAACCCCGCCCGTTCAGCTACGTCGGCGAAGGCCCGTAGCCGCCGCAGCACCTCGTCCCGGATCGCGTGGACCGGCACCCCTTCTCCGCGGTAGAAGGAGAAGACCCTGATGTACGGCGCGGCGAGGACCGTGGCCGCGTGGACCGCGCGGGCCAGCCGGACGAGTTCGGCGTCGCCGTCACCGGTGATGTCGACCTTACCGATCGGGGAGGCGATCGTTGACACGGCCATGTCCCGTTCGGACAGGATCGCTCGTAGGCGCTCCAGCTGGTCGTCGTCGAGCGAGACGATGTTGGTGTGCCAGGCGCTGCGGACGTCGATATGCCGCGCACCGAGCGCCTGCAACACGGCCACCTGCACGGCCGGGTCAGCGTCGATCTCGTCGCCGAACCCGCTCAACAGCCACGTCATTTGACACCTCCCGCGGTGAGACCGCCGACCAGATACCGCTGCAGCACGAGGTACAGCACCACGACCGGGAGCGCACAGATCAGCGCGGCCGCCATCAGTTGCCCGTACACCGGAAGCGCACCGCCCTCCTGGGTCGCGCCGAAGACCTGCAGAGCCACCGCCACCGTCCGGGTATCGCTGTTGGTCATGACGGAGGCGAACAACACATCGTTCCACCCGAGCAGGAACGCGAAGACGGCCGACACCAGGACCCCGGGCCAGCTCAGCGGGAGCACGACGCGGGTGAGGATCTGGACCGTGTTGGCGCCGTCCATCCGGGCCGCCTCGGTCAGTTCGCGCGGCAGCCCGCGCAGGTACGTGACCATGACCCAGGTCGAGAAGGGCAGGGCGAAGGTCAGGTACGTGACGAACAGGCCCTCCCGGCTGCCGATGATCTCGATGCTCAGGGTGTTGGCGATCGTGGCGAACACGACGAACACCGGCAGCAGCAACAGCGTGCCGGGGATGCTCTGCAGGCCGAGCAGGGCCCGCAGCATGGTCAGCCGCCCGCGGAACTCGTACCCGACCAGCACGTACGCGCTGCCGAGCGCGACCGCCGCCGAAGCCACCGCGACGGTGCCGGCCACGATGAGACTGTTGGCCAGGGCCTGAGCGAGGTCCACAGTGGACCAGATCCTGATGTAGTTGGTCAGGTCGTAGCCCGTCGGGAGGAAGGTCCCGCGCGCCACCGACAGATCGGAGCTGATCGAGGCGAGGACCACGTATCCGACCGGTACGAGCACGGTCAGCAACAGAACGACGACCCCGACCGCCTGGCCCCAGGGCGGCAGCACCCGCAGCACCCCGGGCTCGGACCGGCGGCGCCGAACACCGGCCGCCGAGGTGGTGGTCATGCGCGCCGCCCTTCGGTGTCGAGCCGGACCGCTCGCAGGTAGACCAGCAGCGGGACGAGGATGAGCAGCAACGAGAGCACGGCCATGGCGGCGCTCAGCCCGAAGCGGAAGTTCTGGAAGCTCTCGACGTACGTGAGCACGGGCAGCACCTCGACATCGTGCGGACTCGGTACCCCGAACAGTACGAAGGGAAGGGTGAACGCGTTGACGACATGCAGCACCGTGATGATCGCGCCGAGTGAGATGGGGCCGCGCAACAACGGCAGGATCAGGTGCCGCAGCTTGGCCCAGCCGGTGGCTCCATCGAGCGCGGCCGCCTCGTGCAGTTCCGGCTCGATCGACTGCAGGCCGGCGAGGGCGAGCAGGTACACCAGCGGCCAGGCCGACCAGACCTGGACGATCACGAGCGTCCAGTAGGCCTTCGGACCGTTGAGCCACAGACCGCCCTCGACGCCGATTCGGGCCAGCCAATGGTTGGCCACCCCGTCCAGCTGCAGGATCACCCGCCATACCGTGGCGACCACGAACGCCGGCAGGACATACGGCAGCAGGTACAGCGACCGGACGAGCCCCCGCCCCCGGAACCGGTCCTGCGTGCTCAGCGCCCCGAGCACGCCCAGCGGCACCGCACCGGCGGTGGCGATGAGCGCCGCCGACACGCTGACCCAGATAGCGTGCGGGAGTGGCGACGCGGTGACCGCCTCGACGTAGTTTCCCAACCCGATGAACGGAGCCGACAGCCACTGCCGGAACGTGTACTGATCCAGATCGAGCAGGGAGATGATCAACGCGACCACGAACGGCACCGCGATCACCAGCGTCATCAGGACGGTGCCGGGCAGGAGTAGCCACAGTGGACGGTTGAGCCGACCGGGTCGGCGCCGGCCGGCCCCCGGTGGTGCCGGGGCCGGCCGGATGCGGGGCACCGCGCGCCCCGACCTGAGCATCGTCATCCGCTACTTCGCCTTGTCGAGGGCCGCCTGCGCGGCCCCTTGAGCCGCGGTGATCAGGCCGGAGAGCGCGGCGTCGTTGATCGTGCCCTCCTGCAGGTTGGGCAGTGACTGGACGACAACGTTCAGCAGAGCCAGCTGGACCTGGCTCCAACCCCCCGAGAACGGTGTGCCCTGCGACTTCCCGGCCGACTCGACGATCGCGGCCAGCGCCGGATCGGCCTGCAGCGTCTGAGCGTACGCCTTGCCGGTCGGTAGTTCGCCGAAGGTCTCGTAGTACTTCTGCTGCATCGGCGGACTCGTCAGCAGGTTCACCAACTGGAAGACCAGATCCTTGTTCTTGCTGTACTTGGCCACGACGATGTTGTCGCCGGACAGGATGCTGCTGGCCCCGATGCCACCCGGCGGAAGTGAGGACGCGCCCGGCGGAATGGTCGGCATCAGCGCGTAGGCGTACTTGCCCGCGACCGCCGACTTGTCGAGTGTCACCTTCGACGTTGCCGAGACCATCGGCAGGAAAGCCGCCTTGCCGGCGCCGAAGGCGGCGATCGCCTGGGCGTTCTTCCACCCGACGGCGGCCGGGTCGACCACCTTGTCCTTGGCCAGCCAGCCCAGGTAGGTCTGGTAGGCCGTCTTCACCCGTGGGTCGTCGAGCATCGCCTTGCCGTTGACCACGAGCGGGTCACCGGCCTGGATGCTCATGGCCCAGACGAACTTCCACGGATCGAAGCCGTCGGCATAGCCTACGGCCAGGCCATATGTGCCTGCCCCGGTCAGCTGCTTCGCCTGGTCCAGTAACCCGTCCCAGGAGGTGGCCGGCTTGTCGATGCCCGCCGCCGCGAGCAGTTCCTTGTTGTAGGCCATGACGAACGGCCGGCTGGCCAAGGGGATCCCCACCTCGTGGCTGGCATCGGGACCGGACAGCCCGAGCGTCGCCGGCAGGAACTTGTCCCGACCGCCGATCTTGGCCCAGTCATCGGGCGACAGCTCCACGAAGGCTCCGGTCGCGAAGGCGGTGGGCGTGAACGTGGTGCCCAGCGAGTACAGGTCCGGGCCCTGTCCAGAAAGGACGGAGGTCTGGATCCTCGTGAGTTCGTCGTTGGCCGACGCGAAGGTCTCGAACGCCACTGTCGCGCCGTTGGTCAACTGCTTGAACTGGGTCGACACGTCGGCCCACCACTGTTTCTGCTGCTGCGGGTAGATGGTGTTGGCCGCGACGAGGACGTTGACGACCTTGCCGGTGTTGTCGGTCGATGTTCCGCCGCTGCCGCCCGAGCAGGCCGAGAGCGCAACGATCGTGGCTATGGATGTGGCGAGGGCGATGAGACGGCGTCTGGGGGTCATCTGTCGGCTCCAATGGAGAGTTCCGTGATACAAGCCCGTGTTCGCCTTGCCGGGACTGGAGCGGACCGTATCGCCCGCGGCAACGGGCCGGCAATTGCTTGCCAAGAGTTGCCAAAGGTGGTCTGCTGAGTGCATGGACGGCCCGCCGGTTGACCGCTGGGGGGCCGGTGTCGTGCCGCGGCGCGTGACGATCAACGACATCGCCCGGGTGACCGGAGTGGCGGCGTCCACAGTGTCCCGTGCCCTCAACCGGCCGGGTCGGGTCAATCCGGCCACCCGTGAGCGGATCGAGGCGGCCGCCCGCGAACTGGAGTACCGACCCAACCCGCGGTCGCGTGATACCGCCTCCGGGCAGACCGAGACGATCGCCGTACTGGTCTCGGACATCACGAATCCGTTCTACTTCCCATTGATCCGGGGCGCGCAGACCCAGCTGAAGGCGGCCGGTTTCGCGCAACTGCTCATCGACACCGAGGACTCCGGTCACCTGGAGACCCAGCTGCTGCACAAGATGCGCCCCAGCTTCGACGGCGCCATCCTGGCCGCGTCCCGGCTGGCCGAGGCCGAGCTGTCCGCGGTCGCCGCCGAGATGCCGATCGTCACGGTCAATCGCAATGTGCGCGGGGTGCTGAGCGTCGTGATCGACTCACCGGCCGGCATCGGGCAGGCGGCCGAGCACCTGATCTCGCTCGGTCACCGCGACATCGTGTACGCCGCTGGCCCGACGAGTTCGTGGGCCAACGAGGCACGATGGCGGGCGATGAAGGCCGCCATGACCCGGCACGGACTGGCGGCCCGCCAGATCGGGCCGTTCCCGGCCACCCGCCTGTCCGGGTCGGCCGCCGCCGACTCGCTCCTCAACACCGGGGCGACCGCCGTCATCGCCTTCAACGACCTGCTCGCGATCGGCATGATGACCCGGTTGCGCGAACGGGGCGTGCGAGTGCCCGACGAGGTGAGCATCGTCGGCTGCGACGACATCTTCGGGGCCGACTTCTGTCATCCACCGCTGACCACGCTGACCGCACCGATCGAGCAGGCCGGCCGGATGGCCGTCTCGATGCTCCTGGCCCGGCTCAGTGACGACACGCCGCAGCCGTCCCGACGGTCGGTCGTGCTGCCGACCCACCTGACCGTTCGGGACTCCACCGGCCCGGTGCCGGCCCGCAAACGACGCCCGACCACCCGCTCACCCGCCCGATAGGGGCCAGGTCAGCGCTCACCTTCACCAGTCGTGCATGGAGCCGTCCAGCAGCCGGCTCACCGGCAGGTAGGCCGCCGCGTACGGGTGGGCGGCGGCGACATCGTCCTGATAGGACACTCCTAGCCCGGGCTCGTCCGACGGCGCCAGCAGGCCCGTGGAGAACGTGTACGTCGGCTGGAACACCTCGTCGGTCGCCGGGCTGTGCTTCATGTACTCCTGGATGCCGAAGTTGGGAATGGCCAGACCCAGATGCAGGGCCGCCGCGAGACCGACCGGCGAGATGTCGGTCGGTCCGTGCACACCGGACTTCACCTGATACACCGACGCGTAGTCGAGGATGCGGCGCAGCCCGGTGATCCCGCCGGCGTGCGTGACCGGCGAGCGCACGTAGTCGATGAGTTGCTGTTCGAGCAGTTCCCGGTAGTCCCAGATGGTGTTGAACACCTCGCCGATGGCCAGTGGGGTGGTCGTGTGCTCCCGGACCAGTCGCAGGGCGGACTGGTTCTCGCCCGGGGTCACGTCTTCGAGCCAGAACAGGTCGTAGGGCTCCAGGGACTTGCCCAGCTTCGCCGCCTGGATCGGCGTGAGCCGGTGATGAGCGTCGTGCAGCAGCGGCAGCTCCGGGCCGAACTCGTTACGGACGGCTTCGAAGACCGACGGTACGTGCCGCAGGTAGGCCCGGGTGTCCCACTGCTCCTCCACCGGTCGAGCCGCCCGCCGGGCCGGTTCGTGGTCGTAACGGCGTGCACCGCCGGTCTGAGCGTACCCGCTCGACGCGACACCGTAGACGTTGTCAAACCCGGGGATGCCGGTCTGGATCCGGATGGCCATGAATCCCTGTTCCTGGTGTGCGCGGACCGAGTCGAACAGCTCGGGCAGGTCCCGCCCCGAGGCGTGACCGTAGGCCAGGCAACCGACCCGGCTCCGACCGCCGAGCAGCTGGTAGAGCGGCAGGTTCGCCACCTTCGCCTTGATGTCCCACAGGGCGGTGTCGACCGCGGCGATCGCGGCCATCGTGATGGGACCGCGCCGCCAGTACGACCCGCGGTACAGGTACTGCCAGGTGTCCTCGATCTGGTGGGCGTCCCGGCCGATCAGCAGCGGGGCCACGTGGTCGGCCAGATAGCTGGCCACCGCGAGCTCTCGCCCGTTGACGGTGGCATCGCCCAGTCCGGTCAGACCATCCTGTGTGGACAGTCGAAGGGTGACGAAGTTCCGGCCCGGGCTCGTCACCAGGACGTTGGCCGCCTCGATCCTCATGTCCGGCTCCTCAGCTCACGCGGCTCGCGGTCCGCTTCACAGTTTGAAGACCCGCCGGGGCGCGCCATCGATGAGGTCGACGATGATCTGTGCCGCCCGCTCCTCGGTCAGGCGCCGCTCGACGACCAGCCGGGCCAGTACACCGTCGACCCGGCGGGCGACATCGTGGCGAACCGGAATCGAACAGAAGGCCCGGGTGTCGTCGACGAATCTCGCGGCCATTGTGTAAAGCATATGGGCTTCGAACGCAGCCGCTCGACCGAGGTCGCCCCGGCGCACCTCGTCGAAGAGGGCGGCCGCCGCGGCGTCGTCGAGCCGCAGTGCCCGCGGCCTGCTGGCCCCTAGGTGTACTGCCCACAGAGGTTGGTGACAGGGACACGACTCTGAAGATCCACAGATGGTGAAGACCTCCGGGCGAGTGTGGAGCTGCTACGGCACCCACTCTTCCCGGAGGTCCTCGTGCCCCACGCTAACGCAACCCTGACCGAACGTGGCCGTTTGAAACTGGCTCAGTGTGTCGTGGACGATGGCTGGCCCCTGCGCCGCGCCGCCGAGCGGTACCAGGTCAGCGTGCCTACTGCCAAGCGCTGGGCGGACCGCTACCGCCAGCTCGGTGAGGCCGGCATGCTCGACCGGTCCAGCCGGCCGCACCGCAGCCCGAACCGCACCCGGCCCAAGGTCGAGCGCAAGGTGCTACATCTGCGCCGCAGTAAGGGATTGGGGCCCGTCGCGATCGCGGGCCGACTGGGCATGCACGCTTCCACCGTGCACAAGGTTCTGGTCCGTCACGGCGTGCCCAAGCTCGCCCACGTGGACCTGGCCACCGGGCAGCCGATCCGCAAGGAGAAGCCCAAGCGCTACGAGCACCCCGAGCCCGGCGACCTGGTGCACGTGGACATCAAGAAGCTCGGCCGCATCCCCGATGGCGGCGGCTGGCGGGTGCACGGCCGCGCCGCCGGCCGGCGCAACAGCCGCGCCAGCGCGAACACGGCCCGCGGCTATGGCTACATCCACAGCGCCGTCGACGACCACTCCCGCCTGGCCTACAGCGAGATCCTCGCCGATGAGCAAGGCCCCACCGCCGTCGCGTTCTGGCAGCGTGCGCAGGCGTTCTTCGCCGCCCACGGCATCACCGTCCGCCGGGTGCTCACCGACAACGGCTCTTGCTACCGCTCCCGCATCTGGCGCCGCGCCCTGGCCGACGCCGCCATCACCCACAAGCGGACTCGCCCATATCGACCCCAAACGAACGGCAAAGTGGAGCGGTACAACCGCACCATGCTCGTCGAGTGGGCCTACGCCCGCCCCTACCCGAGCGAGACCGCCCGCCGCCGCGCCTTCACCCGCTGGCAGCACATCTACAATCACCACCGGCCCCACAGCGCACTACGAGGACACCCACCAGTCAGCCGTGTCACCAACCTGCGTGGGCAGTACACCTAGGTCGGCCGACACCGCGCCGTGCTCGATGAAGTACGCGCGCCGGCTCTGCAGTGCGTTGAGGAATCCCGGGTACCCCGTCTGAGCCGAGGGGATCGAGTGGGTCGTCGGTGGTGGCCAGAACCTGCACCCCGAAGCGCTCGAACAGTGCCCGGGGCCGGAAGTCGGGCTGGCCGAGCAGATCGGTCAGCTGGTCGAAGTGGTGCGGTGACGGGTCGTCCGAGATACCGAAGACGTAGTGCAGCTCGGCCGCGAGCCAGTACCCGGTCGCGGTGCCGGCGAAGACGGGCCAACCGGCACAGAACTCGGCCCAGACGTCACGGGGTCGCGCCCGGAACAGCCGATCCAGCGGTACCCCGTTGGCGTGCAGCAGGCGGGTGACGTAGTGGTCGGGGGTGACGAGCAGGCTCGCCGGATCACCCAGCGGACGATCCTCGGCCACCAGCGGCTCCCAGATGGAGTAGCCGTAGTTGGTGTTCCGCGCCGTTGCGTACAGGCGCAGATACCGGCCGGTACCGGCGAGGTTCAGCGTCTGCGTACCGCCCGGCCCGGTGGTGGTCGAGTAGATCGTCGTCCACGTGGAGCCGTCGTCGGAGAGCTGGATCTGGTACGCGGTCGCGTGCGCGGTCTCCCACACGACGACGACCTGGCTGACGGTCCGGTTCGCGCCCAGGTCAACCTGGATCCACTGTGGATCGGCGAACGCGCTCGACCAGCGGGTTCCGGCGTCGCCGTCGGTCGCCTTCGCCGCCGCGGTACCGGCGTTCTCGATCGACGACACGGTGGTCGGCCTTCCCAGGGCCAGATTGGCGCCGCCGGTGGACGGCACGGCGGAGACCTCGTTCGAGTTCGGCGACCCTCCGACGGCATTGGCGGCCTGGACGAAGTAGTAGTACGTGGTACCCGATTCGAGGGCGGTGTCGGTGAAGGTGGTCGTCGAACCCGTGGTGGTCGCGATCGGGGTGACCGCCTCGCCGTCGGACTTCGTACCGCGGAAGACACGGTAGGAGGTCGGGCTGCCGCTGCTGCTGGCCGTCCAGTGAAGGACCACCGAGCCGGCCGAGGCAGTGGCGGCCAAGTTGGTCGGGCCGCCGGGTACCGAGGCGGTCGCCGGGGTCACCGTCATCTCGTCCACACGGGACAGGCCGTGGTCGGACACGGCGAACTGGCTGATGGAGTTGACTCCGGCGTTGAGGTGGACCTGGAGGAAGGAATGCTGGTACGTCTCGAAGCTGCCAGTGATCGGGAAGCTCTGAGTGGTCGTGAATACCGTACCGTTGACCGACAGGCCCATCTGCCGGTTGTTCACGCCCGGGAACAGGCCGCCCTGGAAGGCGACCCGATGCAGCTGGGGATAGTGGGCGCGCAGCATCGCGCGGGTGGGAGATGAAGATCGTAGGTCCAGTCGTGGGCGGCAGGGCTCGACCCGGACGATGTCGAGGGCCGGCCATCGCGGACGTTGACTTCGATCGTCTCCAGGCTCAGTCGTTGATCAGTTGCTGGAACGCGGGTTCGTCGCGGATCGGATCCAGATCGGAGTCGGCCTTCGCGGAAGCGCGAAACTCCTCTGACATCTCGATGGCGTGCCGGAGGTGATCGAGCGCATCACCTTTCCGGCCACAGCGGCTCTCGCAGCAGGCGAGGTTGAAGAACAACATCGGGTACTGCGGAGAAGCTGCGACAACGGCGCCCAGACGATCGGCGACCTCCCCGTACTCGCCCGCAAAATAGAGCGGGGCGAGCGGAGCCCACAGTTCCCAGCCACGGGCCTCATATGCCTTTCCAGGCGTGCCTTCCACCGCGATGATGGTCGTCCCGTCCTGCCTGGCGCAGGCCGTTCGCTGGGTGCGGGGAGGGACGAATACGAGAGTTCCGGCCGGCGCGTCGACCCGGTCACCGTCAAGCTCGAACACGGCGTGACCGCGCAGCACGAGAAAGAGCTCCTGGTCCGCAGTGGGGTCGCCCTCGTCGTGCTCGTTGATGACGAGGTCGCCCGCGGCATGGGCCGTCCAAGCAGTCACCCCGAACGCCGTGATGCCCAGGTCGTGCCGGATCGGCCGATAGTGACAGCCTGCGTCGCTGAATTCCTCGATGTCGTCCAGATGCGCAACCGCGTAAGCAACCATGGGCTCGTCCGCCCCCTCCCCATGAGTACCGACCTGGCGCGGGCCGGGCCAAGCCAGATCTGCTGCTGGGCCACCATCAGGTTCCCCGACGCGGGCACGGAGTACCGCCGACGCCGCCGAGTGCGCCGGGACGCTTCACGGTGCCGCGTTCGCTCCCGGGTCGGGCGGCTGGTTGATCGGCGTCATGGTCGCCAGATCGATGTCGAGCATGCGGAACAGCGAATCGTTGGCCACGGTGTCGACGAGATCGGGTAGCTGCCGGTCGACCCAGGCAGCCCGGACATCGTTCCCGCGGGACAGTAGCAGGGCCATGATCTCAGCCTTGTCGACGAGCACGGCGGTCTCCTTCATGCACGCGTCCGCGACCGGGCTCATCAACGCACGACCCGATCATCCGAGAACGGGGCGCCCAGGATTCTGAACGCCCATTCGAACCTACGCCGCCGGCCGCCAAACTCCTAACGCCAGTTCGCCCCTCGAGTGATCAACCGGGCCAGCGTAGGCTTGATCGTATGGCGACGATCGTGCTGCGGGTGCGGCTCGTGGGCGGCGAACGCATGGACGTGACGTTCGAGGGGCCCGACCGGGTGGACGAGGCCGCCGTGATCGATCACGTGGTGGATGTGCTGAGCCGCGACGCCGGGGTACTGCGCTGCCAACACGGCGACCGGCTCATGGTGCTCTTCTCGCGGGGGATCGCGGCCATCGAGATCGCGCCCCGCGGAGCGGTGACCTGAGCGCCCCGCGGAGCGGTGACCTGAGCGCCCCGCGGAGCGGTGACCTGAGCGCCCCGCGGCGCGGATGATCTAGGCGACCGCCTTGCCAGGTTGGGCGGCCCTGCGCGGACGCCGCCGGCGTCGAGCCGATCCGGCGCCATCCACATGGGACGCCGCCGCCGGTCGCGCGTGGTCCGGTCGGCGGTCCGGCCCAGGAGCGGTTGTCGGCCGGTCCGGCCCGAGCGCGGCCGGGAACGGGTCGCCCGGCCGGATGCGGGTCGCGACCGGCGCGATCCCGGCCTTGCGGGTGAGCAGGCCAACGTCGGCTCGCTGCGCGTCGGTGGCCAGGGTGACGATCGTGCCCACCGCGCCAGCGCGACCCGTGCGGCCGGAGCGGTGCAGGTAGGCCTTGTGCTCGGCCGGAAGGTCGGCGTGGATGACCATGCGGACATCGTCGACGTGGATACCTCGGGCCGCGATGTCGGTGGCCACCAGGGTGGTGGCCGCCCCGGACGCGAACGCCTCCAGATTGCGGTCCCGCTTGTTCTGCGCCAGATTACCGTGCAGCTCGACCGCGGCGACGCCGGAGGCGACGAGTTTGCGGGTCAGGGCGCGGGCTCGGTGCTTGGTCCGGGTGAACACGATGGCCCGCCCCGACGCCGTCGTGAGGCCGACCAGGACCGGCAGGTGCTCGCCGTCGTTGAGATAGAGCACGTGGTGGTCGGCCGCCACCTCGACCGGTCGGGCCGGATCGGCATCATGCGAGGCGGGCTTGTGCAGGTAGCGCTGGACCAGCGCGTCGGTGGCCGAGTCGAGCGTCGCGGAGAACAGCAGCCGCTGACCCGTGCTGGGGGTCTCGTCGAGCAACCGGCGGACGACTGGCAGGAAGCCCAGTTCGGACATGTGGTCAGCCTCGTCGACCACGGTGATCTCCACAGTGGACAGATTGACGTGCCCCTGCCGGCGGTGGTCGTCGAGCCGGCCGGGGCAGGCCACGACGATGTCGACCCCGGCCCGGAGCCGCGCGATCTGGCGCTGGGCGCCGACACCGCCGTACACCGTCATCGTGCGCAGTGAGACCGCGGCCGCCAGCGGGGCGATGGCCGCTTCGATCTGGCTCGCGAGCTCCCGGGTCGGGGCGAGGATCAGGGCGCGCGGGCGGCCCGGGCGCGGGGCGCGCGGCGTCGCGGCGAGGCGGGCCACCACCGGAAGCGCGAAGGCGATCGTCTTGCCGGAGCCGGTACGGCCCTTGCCGAGGATGTCCCGGCCAGCCAGAGCTTCGGGCAGCGTGGCCGCCTGGATCGGGAACGGCGTGGTGATGCCACCGGCGGCCAGCACGCCCGCGAGAACCGGGGGCACGCCGAGGTCGGTGAACGATCGGTGCATGGTCTGATGTGGACGGTGAGCCGTCATGACACTCCGAAGTAGTATGAGAAGAGAAGAAGTTCAGGGTGGTCTACTGTGGACCACGCCGCTTGGCGGCCAGTCGGACCGGGTCCGGCCACCGTACGTCGGACACCCAGCCGAACCGCTGGAACAACCAGATCAGCCGGGCGGAAGGGTCGATCTGACCGGGCAGTACCCCGTGGCGGGCGCCGGTCGGGTCCGCGTGGTGCGAGTTGTGCCAACTCTCGCCGAAGGACAGGATGGCCAGCGGCCAGAAGTTGGTCGCCTTGTCCTTGCTCGTGAACGGCCGTTCGCCGATGACGTGGCACACCGAGTTGACCGACCAGGTGACGTGGTGCAGCAGGGCCATCCGGACGACGCCGGCCCAGAAGAGTCCGGTCAGCGCCCCCATCCAGCTGCCCGACACGAGACCGCCGACCAGCGCCGGCGTCAGCAGCGACACGCCGACCAGTGGCAGGAACAGCCGGTCCACGGCCTGGATGTCCCGGTCGGCGAGCAGGTCCGGCGCGAACCGCTCGCGGTTGCTCACCTCGCGGCTGAACAGCCAACCCACCTGGGCGTGGAACAGGCCCCGCAGCAGGGCCCCCACGCTGGAGCCGTACCGCCACGGCGAATGCGGGTCGCCCTCCCGGTCGGCGTACGCGTGGTGACGCCGATGGTCGGCCACCCACTGCGTGACTGAGCCCTCGGCCGCCAACGATCCCGCCAGAGCCAGCGCGATCCGCAGCCCGCGCCCGGCCTTGAACGACCCATGCGTGAAGTACCGGTGGAAACCGACCGTGACGCCGAAGCCGGCGATGACATAGCTCACGACGGCCATCGTCGCGTCGAGCGGCGACAGCCCGATGCCCCACAGCAGCGGAACCGCGGCAAGCAGCGCGGCGAACGGCAGGACGACGAATATCCACAGGGCGACAAGGGCAGCCGGAGACTGAGGGCTCTCCAGCATCGGCTTGGGTTGTGGCTTCTGGTCGGGGCGGTCGAGGAGAGCCGGGCCGCTACTCAACGGTCACGCTCTGCTGGTCGACGGGCAATGGACGTCCCTCCGGACGGTGGCGCGCCCACACCATGTGGACGCCGCTGTGCGGGTCGGGATCACGCGCGACTGGACGGCCTCAGTGCCGGCGAGCCGATACTCACCAGCGCCAGCTATGGCCGCGAGCGGCGAGGTATGCGATGCATCTCAACATCGTTGACGATAGCACGGGGCCTCTGGATCAAGCACTCGATGCCGTCAGCCGTACGTTCGACCCTTCCAGGCCGCGCCTCGACCCTGATGGTGGCGGCGGGCCGAGTCGATCGTCATCCCGAGGTACAGCGTGGCGGTGACCGGGAGCAGCAGCGCGGCGGCGGCCGGTTGCCCGTAGTAACGCAGCATTGGCGCGTACGTGCCGGCCATCACCAGCCACGCCGCCGCCCCGAGCAGGCCAAGCACGGGATCCACGATGATTCCGACCACAGTGGACAGTGGTGGGATCAGGAAGACGAGAGCCAGCCCGAGCACGGTTCCGGCGAGCAGAAGCCAGCTGTGCCGCAGCTGCGCGTACGCGCTACGGGCGATCATGTGCCACAGGGAGCCGAGGGTCGGGTACGGGCGGACCGACCGGACCCGGTCGGCCAGGCCCAGGAAGATCCGGCCTCCGCCGGTCTTGATCGCCCGGGCCAGCGCCACGTCGTCGATGACCGATGCCCGGATGGCGTCGAGTCCACCCGCCCGGACCAGGCTGTCGCGGCGCACCAGGTCGCATCCACCGGCGGCGGCGGCGGTGCGCGTGCCGGGCCGGTTCACCCACCGCATCGGGTACAGCAGAGCGAAGAAGTACACGAACGCCGGGATCACCAACCGCTCCCAGGCGGTGCGGGTGCGTAACCGGGCCATCTGGGACACCAGGTCCGCTCGCTGCGCCTCGGCGAACCGGACCAGGCGCGACAGCGAGTCGGGCTGGTGCGCGATGTCCGCGTCCGTCAGCAGCAGCAGGTCGACCGGGCCGGCGGCGTCGATGCCCGCCCGCAATGCCCACAGCTTGCCGGCCCAGCCGGGCAGCGGGGCGCCGGGCCGGACCACACGCACCGCCGGCCACTCCCGGGCGGCCAGTGCGCCGGTGCCGTCCGACGATCCGTCATCCACCAGGGTCACCTCCAGCCGGCCCGGGTAGTCCTGGGCCAACAGGGTCGGCATCGTGAGAGGTAGCACGGCGGCCTCGTCGCGGGCCGGTACCACGATCGCCACGCTCGGCCAGATCGCGGGCGGTTCCGCGTCGGGCAGCCGGATCGTGGTCCGCCAGAACATTCCACGCAACAGCGCCAGCCACCCCCACGCCGCCACGCTGACCCCCGCCAGTATCCGCGCCACCAGCACGCTCGCCTCCCGGCGACAGGATACGGTGGCTGGCCCGGGACTACCTGGGTGGCGGGGTCGCGACGAAGCCGCGCGCCCGGCCCAGCACTTCGTCGTGGGCCACCAGGGGATCCTACGGCGTCGGCGCGCTCACCGCGCCCCGCGCGCCGCGGCGGCAACGAAGGGCGGCAGCACTCCGCGCCACCCACCCAGGTTGCGGGCGCGCAGGTCCGGCCCTTTCGCGCCGAGACGCTCCCAGCCGGTGTGTTCGATCTCGATCCGCGTGACCTCGCCATGGTGGTGCGGGAGGTCACGGAACGTGATGTGGACCTGGGTCGCGTCGGCCCGGTCCTGACGCAGGTGCCACAGGTACCCGATCCGTCGGGGCGGGTCCCATACGGTGATCTCGCCCCAGTCATGCACAGCCCCGTCGGCGGACCTTTCGAAGATCCGCCCACCGACCCGTGGCTCGAGAATTATGTCCACAGTAGAGTCTCCGGTGACCGTATGGTCGGCCGGCCACCACTCGGTCAACCGCGTTGTCCACACGCGGAAGGCATGCTCGCGCGGACAGTCCACATCGAACTCCAGGCGCAGCGGCTCAGTCATCGATCTCCTCCGACGGTCGGGTGTTCTCGGCGTACAACTTCATCCGCGCGGCCGCGTCGCCCCAGACCCGGGCCAGGTACGCCTGCACCGCGGCCACGCCCTCGTCATGGAGCCGGTAGATGCGTTGGGTGCCGCGGGCCTCCTCGACGACCAGGCCGGCGTCTTTGAGCAGGCGCAGATGCCGGGACACCGCCGGACGGCTGATCGGGAGTCGCTCAGCGATCTCCCGTACCGAGCGGCCGCCCGCCCCCAGCAGCTCGACGATAGAGCGGCGGTGCGCATCACCGAGGGCGTTGAACGGGTCCCCGGCCGCGGCCGTACTCACCGCGAGCTTTCCACCCGCTGCTTGAGCCCGTTGGCGAACCGGCTGAACGACGGACCAAGGTCAGGGATGGACTTCACGATGAGTCCCGCCATCGGGCCGGTGTAGTCTTCGCGCATCTCGAACCGGACCTTCCCGTCCGGCTGCTCGCTCAGGGTGTACGTACGGGTACCCGTGAACAGGCCCAGCGGCATCCCGCCCCGCCACACCATCCGCTCACCGGGCACGAACTCCACCACGGTGACCGGGAAGCCCCGCTTGGGGTTCACCTCCGGGTACACAGTGACCGTCCCACCTGGAGTGATCTCACCGTCCACCCGGACCACGGCCGAGTCCCACTCGGTCCAGGCCGCACCGTCGACGAGAACGTCCCAGACCGCCGACCTCGACGCGTCGATCACGGACGACGCCTGGTATGTGCGTGTCGCCACGACTGACCCTCCTATCGGTAACAAGAACGTGACCGTAACAAAAAGGCTACCGTGGATCAACGCGGGTGGGTCCCGTCGGGGACATCGACCCACCGCCCGCCTCGGTAGCATGACCGTCGACGTACGCGAATGCGTGTGTGGTGTGGCTTTCGGGGGTCGAGCTGCTGATGGCGAGTGGCGAACTGTCGTCCCTGTTCAGGGCGCTGGCGAAGGACGCCGAAGAGGCGGCTGGGCGCATCTCGAGTTCGCTGTCCAGGCTCGGCGAGAAGGCGGCCGCGCACGAGGAGGCCAACCTCGCCCGTTCGC
Organism: uncultured Actinomycetota bacterium; assembly: GCA_963803345.1. GTDB lineage: Bacteria > Actinomycetota > Actinomycetes > Mycobacteriales > Micromonosporaceae > CAWDLX01. The sequence goes on along the minus strand of CAWDLX010000007.1, from coordinate 90,901 downwards.
TGGACACCGACGCCCGACTGGCGAGGAGCTTCGGCCGCGCTGCCGACGGCGAGGCCGCCGCCGTCGACGGGACGGCCGGCACTGGCCCCGGATTACCCGAGCCGAGCCCGGCTGAGCTGGCGCTGCGGCAACGGCGGGTGATCGACTCCAGGCCGCTGGACCCGTTCGGTCACGCCAACGACGCCTACCTGGTGACCTTCGAGGACGGTACGAAGGGTGTCTACAAACCAATCGCCGGCGAGGACGCGAGCCTGCGCCAGGGCATCACCGACGGCCTGGCCAACCGCGAGGTGGCCGCGTCCAGGGTTGACGAGGCGCTCGGTTTCGGCCGGGTGCCGACGACGGCGATGGTCGACGGGGCGGCTGGACCCGGGTCGGTCCAGCAGTTCGTCGAGTCCCGTGGCGCGCTCCCCACGACGCGTACCCACGGCTCCAGCAGGAACAGATGGCCGTCTTCGACTACATCACCGGTAACACCGACCGCCATCTCGGGAACTACCGGACCGACATGGTCGGCAACATCGTGGCCATCGACCACGGCTACTCGTTCCCCGAATACCCGGATCCGCGCTACGGCATCCGGTCGGACTTCGTCGACAAGAACCTCAACGTGGCGCTGAGCGAGGACGTCCTACACGGCGTCCGCGCCGTCGACCAGGACGCGCTGCGCAGCACGCTGCGGGCCAGCGGCATCCCGGATTCGGCGATCGACGGGGTGATGGCCCGCCTCGGTGAGGTCCAATCGCGCGGTATGATCACCGGCGAGGCCTGGCCGGGCGTGATCAACGGCGCCTATGCGCCGCCGGCGACCCTGGCGATGACCGATCCGTTGCGGTCGACGTGGTGAACCGTGCACTGGCTGAAGGGCGCTGTCCATGAATGATCCGGCTCCCACGGTGGTCGGCCTGTACTCGTTCGGGTCGGGTGAGGCGGTCAAGGTGGCCGAGTTCCGGCTGACTCCAGACCATCGGGCCGTGCTCACGGTGATCGATCCGCGCGAAGCCGCCATGGCCCAGCAGTACTACGACCACGGCGTCGACTTCGTGGCCGAGGGCCGCACGGTGCGGGCCGATGAGGGGCCCGCGTTCCTGCGCGCCCTGTTGCAGCCGTTCCGGATGAGCTACTACCGCTTCGTCGACGAGAGCTCCGGCGCCGCCGCTCAGGACCGGCACCGGTGACGTCACCCGCCCCGGACCCGGCGGATGGTGTCGCGGTACCAGTAGGCGCTCTGCTTCGGGATGCGCTCGCTGGGTCGCGTAGTCCACCCGGACGATGCCGAACCGCTTGTCGTACCCGTAGGCCCACTCGAAGTTGTCCAGCAGCGACCAGACGAAGTAGCCGCGGATGTCGGTACCCGCCTCGCGCGCCTGCGGCGACGGCGGCGATGTGCGCGGCCAGGTAGTCGGTGCGGTCCTCGTCGTCGACGAACCCGTCGGCGTCCGGCTCGTCGTGCGAAGGCCGCGCCGTTCTCGGTGATGACCATCGGGCAGGCCCGGGTAGTCCCGGCCGAGCCGGACCAGCAGGTCGCGGAAGTCGTCCGGCATGATCTCCCAGCCCATCGCGGTGCGCGGCAGGCCGTAGGGCAGGCCGCGCCCGACCGGCAGCCCGTCGGCGTCGTGCGTCGAGCCGTCCTCGTCGGTACCCGACGACGCGCATGCTGAAGTAGTAGTTCACGCCGAGGGTGTCGATCGGCGCGGAGATGATGTCCAGGTCGCCGTCGCTGGACCGGGATCCGCACGCCCGCGCGGCGGCGAGGTCGGCGAGCACGTCCGCCGGGTACCGGCCGTGCACCAGCGGGTCGAGGTAGATCCGCAGGCCCAGGCCGTCGGCGCGCCGGGCCGCGTCGCGGTCCTCGGGCGCGTCGGTGGCCGGGTTGGCGGTGCTCAGGTTGAGGGTGATGGCCAGGTCCATGCGGCCCGCGGGCCGCGGCGCGCAGCCGCTGCGGCGGCCAGCCCGTGCCCGAGCAGCAGGTGGTGCACCGCGTGGATGCCGGCGGCGAAGTCGCGCCGCCCCGGCGCCTGCACCCCCTCGACGTAGCCGAGCATCGCCGAGCACCACGGCTCGTTGAGCGTGGTCCAGTGCGTCACCCGGTCGCCGAGCGCGTCGAAGACCAGCTGCGCGTAGTCGGCGAACCGGTACGCGGTGTCGCGCACCGGCCAGCCGCCCGCGTCCTCCAGCTCCTGCGGCAGGTCCCAGTGGTAGAGCGTCAGCCACGGGTCGACGCCCTGCGCCAGCAGCTCGTCGACGAGCCGGTCGTAGAACGCGATGCCGGCCGGGTTGACCGGCCCCCGCCCGCCCGGCTGGACCCGGGGCCACGCCACCGAGAACCGGTAGGTGTCCATGCCGAGGTCGCGGATCAGCGCGACGTCCTGCGGGCATCCGGTGGTAGTGGTCGCAGGCGATGTCGCCGGTGTCGCCGTTGTCGATCGCGCCCGGCACCCGGCAGAACGTGTCCCAGATGGACGGTGTCCGGCCGTCCTCGGCGACAGCGCCCTCGATCTGGTACGCCGAGGTCGCCGCACCCCACCGGAACGTCGGCGGCAGCCGGTCGATGACGTTCGTCGTGGCGACTGACGGCCGTGCTGGCCCCCGGATTGATGTTCAACGGCTCGCCTGTTCAGGCAAAAGGAATCCACTCCGCTCGGGTGCGCGGGTGGGAAGCTCGTGGCTGGCGGATCAGTCGATAGCACCGGCCGGGGGGTGCAGCCAGCAGGCGACCGTGCGGGCCGCCCGCGGCGTGCCGGCCGGCGGTGCCGAGCACGGGCACGTCGCGTGCGCACGGGTCGAAGGCCTTGGGGCAGCGGGGATGGAACGAGCATCCGGTCGGCATCGCCCGCAGGTCCGGCGGCGAGCCGGGGATGCCGGTCAGCTCGCGCCGCGGCCCGCGCAGGGCCGGGGAAGGAGTGCAGCAGCCCGTCGCTGTACGGGTGCAGCGAGTCCCGGTACAGCAGCGCGCGCCGGCCGCCTCCTCGACGATGCGGCCGCCGTACATGATGGCGATCCGGTCGGAGAACTCGACCAGCAGCGACAGGTCGTGGGTGATGAACAGCACCGAGAAGCCGAACCTGCTCGCGCAGCTCGACGAGTCTGCCGCAGGATCTGCCGCTGCATCACCACGTCGAGGGCGGTGGTCGGCTCGTCCATGATGACGATCTGCGGCTCCAGGGCCAGCGCCATCCCGATCATCACACGCTGCCGCATGCCGCCGGACAGCTGGTGCGGGTAGGCGTCGCAGCCGGTCCGCGGCGATGCCGACCAGCCTGAGCAGCTCCCGGGCCCGGTCCAGCAGGTCGCCCGGCGGCTCAGCCCGGGCTCGTGCGCCGTGATCACGTCGATCAGCTGGGTGGACACCTTGTGCACCGGGTTGAGCGAGTTCATCGCGCCCTGGAACACGATCGACGTCTCGGCCCAGCGGAACTCCCGCAGCTGCCGCCGGCGACAGCCGCAGCACGTCGACCGGCTCGCCGTCCGGTGGGTGGTAGATGACCTCGCCGCCGCTGACCACGCCGGGCGGCGGCAGCAGCCGGGTCAGCCCGTAGGCCAGGGTCGACTTGCCGCTGCCGCTCTCCCCGGCCAGCCCGAGCACCTCGCCCGCGGTGCAGGGTCAGGTTCACGTCGCGGACGGCCCGCACGGCCTGTCGCCCAGCCGTAGTCGACGTTGCAGTCCGCGGATCTCCAGCAGCCTCTCCGACTCGCACTGGCATCATCGTCGGTCCTCTATCGCGCTCGTCGCCGGCTGGTGCGCAGCACCGGGGTGAAGCCCGACCCGCATCCGCACCCGGCGGCCGTCGATCGCCTTGCGGCACGCTTCGCGCTGCTGCGCAGCCGCGGGTTGACGAACTCGTCGATGCCGAAGTTCACCAGGGACAGCGCGGTGCCGAGCAGCGCGATGCACAGACCGGCCGGCACGAACCACCACCAGGCGCCCTGCGGCAGCGCCTGCTGGCCCTGGGCCCAGAACAGGATCTCGCCCCAGTTCCACTCGGAGATTCCGGAGACGCCGACGAACGCCAGCGCGATCTCGGTAGCCGACCGCGAAGATGACCGTACCGACGAACGAGGAGGCGATGATGGCGGTCAGGTTCGGCAGGATCTCGAAGACGATGATGCGCCAGGTGGACTCGCCGGTGGCCCGGGCCGCCTCGACGAAGTCGCGCCGGCGCAGCGACAGGGTCTGCGCCCGCAGCACCCGGGCGCCCCACGCCCACGAGGTGCAGCCGATGACCAGCGCGATGGTCCAGTCGCCCGAGTTCGGGATCACGTTGGTGATGATGATGATGAGCGGCAGCGCCGGGATGACGATGAACACGTTGGACAGTGCCGACAGCCCCTCGGCTGCCGCGCCCGAGAGGTAGCCGGAGGTCACCCCGACCAGGACGGCGACGACGGTGGCGACCAGACCCGGCGGTGAACCCGACCAGCATGACGCTGCGGGTGCCGACCAGCATCTGGCTGAAGATGTCCTGGCCGATGTGGGTGGTGCCGGACCAGTGCCGCCAGGACGGGCCCTGCAGGATGTCGCGGACCGCGCTGGCTCGGGTCGTACGGCGCGATCGAGGTCGCCGATGATGGCGATCACCGTGAAGACCAGCCAGGATGACCAGGCCGGCGGTCACCTTGCCGTTGACCAGAATCCGGCGCGGGACCGCGGCCGCGGCGCGGTGCGTACGGCATCGGCCGACCACGTCGGGTGCCGAGGCGTGCGGTGGTCAGTCCGACCGGGTTCGCCATCGCTCAGCCCTCCTTGCGGGTACGCGGGTCGAGCAGCATGTAGGCGAGGTCGGCCAGGAAGTTGGCGGCCAGCACGGCCAGCGTGACGACCAGGAAGATCCCCTGGATCAGCGGGTAGTCGTGCTTGGCGATGGCCTGCAACATCTGCAGCCCGATGCCCGGGTAGGAGAACACGTACTCGACCAGGAAGGTCCCGCCGACGACGAGGCCGAGCGCCATGCCGAAGCCGGAGACGCTGGGCAGCAGCGCGTTGCGGGCGGCGTAGCTCATCACCACCCGCCGCTCGGACAGTCCCTTGGCGTGCGCCACGGTGATGTAGTCCTCGGCGGCGACGGTCACCATCATGTTGCGCATCGACAGCAGCCAGCCGCCGACCGACGCGACGATGATGGTCAGCGCGGGCAGCAGCGCGTGCCGGATGGCGCTGCCGATGAAGATCAGGTCCCAGTCGGGGATCAGGCCCGGGTCGTACCCGCCGGAGGTGGGCAGGAAGCTGCCCGGCGCCGGTGAGCGATGGCTCACCGCGATCAGGCCGAGCCAGAAGTACGGGATCGAGGACAGGAACGTGGTCGACCGGCAGCAGACCGTCCAGCCAGGACCCGCGCCGCCAGCCGACCACGATCCCGAGCAGGGTGCCGATCAGCGAAGCTGAGCACCGTGGTGATGCCGATCAGCAGCCAGCGTCCACGGCAGCGACGAGGCGAGCACCGTCGATGACCGGCAGCGGGAAGTTGCCGAACGAGATGCCCAGGTCGCCGTGGGCGAGCTGCCCAGGTAGTGGACGTACTGCGATCCACATGCTCTCGTGCTTGTCCAGTCCGAACAGGACGGTCAGCGACTGGATCTGCTCGGTGGTGATCTGCCCGCGCATCCCGTTGACGAGCGCGGACACCGGGTCGCCGGGGATCAGCCGGGGGATGAAGAAGTTGATGGTGATCGCGGCCCAGGCGGTGAACAGGTAGAAGGCGATGCGGCGGCCGAAGTACCTCACGCCGCGGCCTCCTCGCGAACAGCCAGCAGGCGGCCCAGTGCCGTGCGCCGGCTCGGGCAGCCCGTCGGGGCAGCCGCGCCGAGCGGGGCGGCAGCTCGGTGCGGCACTGGTCCATCACGTACGGGCAGCGCGGGTGGAACCGGCAGCCGGCCGGCGGCGTGATCAGGCTGGGCGGCTCGCCGCCGGCACGCTCTCCTGGTCGGCGAGCTGGACCGCGCCGGGAGGCGGTCCGGGTCGGGCGCGGAGTGGACCAGCAGCCGGGTGTACGGGTGGGCCGGCTCCTGCGTCACGGTCTCGCTGTCCCCGCCCTCGACCATCCGGCCGGCGTACATGACGAGTGTGTCGTCGGCGAAGTAACGCGCCGAGGCGATGTCGTGGGTGATGTAGAGGATGGCCAGGTTGAGCCGCTCCTTGAGGTCGCGCAGCAGGTTCAGCACGCCGAGCCGGATGGAAACGTCCAACATGGACACCGGCTCGTCGGCCAGCAGCGCCTCCGGGTCGGCGGCCAGGGCGCGGGCGATGGCCACCCGCTGGCGCTGGCCGCCGGACAGCTCATGCGGGTACTTGTCCAGGTAGCGTTCGGCCGGCGTCAGCTGTACCCGGCCGAGCAGCTCGGCCAGCGCCGCGCTCCAGCTCCTCCTTGGTCCGGCCGGCCCGGCCGTGGATGCGCAGCGCACGGGTGAGGTGGTATCGGACGGTGTGCACCGGGTTCAGCGAGGCGAACGGGTCCTGGAAGATCATCTGTACCCGGCGGCTGTACGCCCGGAACCGGCGGCCCGACCCTGCGCCGTCGCCAGCGGCGTCGACTCGCCGTGCAGCCGGATGTCGCCCGACGGTCCGCGGGATAGAGCTGGGCGAGCAGACGGGCGACCGTCGACTTGCCCGAACCGGACTCGCCGACCAGGGCCGTGACCTGTCCGCGGCGCAGGGTGAGGTCGACGTCGTCGACCGCGTGTACGACCCGCGACCGCCGGGTCAGGGCCTCCCGGCCGCGCCGTGCGGACCGGGAAATGCTTGGTGAGTCCCTCGGCCTCGAGGACGACCTCGCTAGCGGTCATGGCTGGCTCGCTCCGTGGTCTGGGTGATCGTCGGTCTGGCTGATCGTCGGTCTGGATGATCGTCGGTCTTGATGGTCGTCGGTCTTGATGCCGTGCCGGACGGAGCCCGCGGGATCCGTCCGGCACGAACCTTGAGCGTGGTGGTCAGGCAGCCGGCGTCAGGTGCATGCACGACGTCGAGCATGCCCCAGCGGGTCGGCTGGTTGGCAGCGTACGGGTTGGTCGTCGTCCGGCCAACCGGTCCAGTGCGTGGTCACGTACTCGGCGCCGAGGTTGCCGGCCGAGGTCGGGATCATCGGCATCTGGCTCGACCATGATGTCCTCGATCTTGACCATGGCCGCCTGCCGGTCGGCGTCGGTGGCGGCGTTCGAGTACGCCTTCAACGCGGCCGTCGCCTCGGGGCTGTTGAACCGGCCGTAGTTGCCGGACGCAGTGGTACCGATCGGCTGGAGCAGAGCACCGTCCATGATGTTCTGGTACATGTCGTACGGCGTCGCGCCCCCGTTGGTCCAGTGCATCGCGGCGTCGAAGTTGCCCTTGCCGATCGCGTCGAACCAGGCGTCCTGGTTGGCCTTGTCCACGGTGGCGGTGATGCCGATGGTCGCCAGGTTGTCCTTGATGATGGTCAGGTCGGTCTGGTAGTCGTTCCAGTCGGCCGGGTCGGTCAGGGTGACCTTCACCGGCTTGCCGGTCGGGTCCTTGAGCGTGTTGCCGTCGTAGGTGAAGCCGTTGTCGGTCAGCTCCTTCTTCGCCGTGGCCACGTCGGTCTGGGACGACTTGCCCTTGTAGGCGGCACCGATGAAGGCGTCGCCGGCCGGCGTCGGGATGCCGGTGATGTTGTCGATCTTCGGCTTGAAGTAGCCGGCCTCACCCTGGTTGAAGATGTCGTCCCGGTTGATGACCATGCTCATCGCCCGGCGCAGGTGCGGGTTGTCGAACGGCTTGCGGGTCGTGTTGAGCCACAGACCGTCGGCGCTCAGAGCCGGCGGGAACCACAGCTTGAAGTGGTTCGGGTCCTTGGCCACGAACGTGGTCTTGGCGTTGGCCAGGAACTCGTAGCTCCAGTCGGTGGCGCCGCTGGTCAGCGCGGACAGCTGGGTGTCGTTGCCGCTGTAGGTGGTGCAGCGGATCTCCTTGACCTTCGGCGCCGGCTGCCAGTAGTCACTGCGCACGTCAAGCGTGACGGTCGACGGCGTGACGGACTTGATGGTGTACGGGCCGGTCCCGACCGGGTTGGCCACGGTGTCCTTGGACGGGTCGGACATCGCCGACCACTGCTTCTTGTTGACGACCTGGGTCGACAGGATCTTCGTACGGTTGACGTACTGGGAGCCGTCGAACTTCACCGTCACCTGGTTGCCGCTGGTCGAGACGTCGGTGATCGGCAGCGCGTAGTAGTTGACGCCCTTGTTGTCCTTCATGATCTGGAACGAGTACGCCACGTCGTCGGCCGTCATGGTCGAGCCGTCGGACCACTTGACGTTGTCCCGGACGGTCAGCGTGACCGAGCTGAAATCGGCCGACCACTCCCACTTGGTCGCGAGCCAGGGCTTGGGGTCGCTGCTCGGCGTCGTCTCGTTCTGCATCGCCAGCGGTTCCCAGATCAGCCAGGAGTACCCGAGGTGCTTGGCGAACGACGCGTCGAGGTAGGGGTTGTTGTTCGCCGGCAGTGTGGCGCCGTCGGGCATGCCGATGTTCAGGACGGTCACGGTGGCGCCGTCCTTATTGGCGTCGTTAGCGTGACCGCACGCCGCCAACCCGGCCATTACCAGCCCACTGGCGAGCACAGCCGCGATCGAGCTTTTGACACGCATTGATCCTCACTTCAGGTCGAGTGTGGGTCGGACCACCATCGGGGTGTGGAACATCGCGGCAGGACCCAGCGAGGTCCCACCTGGTGCGTGTGCGCTTGTTGTCGGGTTTCCGTGTCAGGCGCGGGTGGACCCGCGGACTATCAGAGTGGTCGGGAGCATGACCGGGGCGGTCGGCATCGACGTCCCGTCGAAACAGCTCAGGAGCATTCGTGCGGCCGTCTCACCCATCGCCCTCAGCTCCTGGCGGACGGTGGTCAGTGGTGGCTCCGTGTAGGACGCGAGCGGTACGTCGTCGAAGCCGACGACCGCCACGTCGTCGGGGACGCGGAGGGACGCGTCGGCCAGCGCCCGCAGCGCGCCGGCGGCGGACAGGTCGTTCTGCGCGAAGACGGCGTCGAATTCGACACCGGCCGCGAGCAGCGTGACGGATCGCCTCGCGGCCACCGTCGAAGGTGAAGTCTCCGTCGACGACGCGCGAGGACTCCACCGGGGCACCCGCGCTCGGCGTAGACCTCGGCGAAGCCGGAGAGCCGGTCCTGGCTGCATCCGAGGTCAACCGGCCCGGTCACGACCACCGGGTACCGGCGGCCGATCTCGAGCAGGTGCCGCGCCGCTGACTCGCCGCCCTCGCGGTTCGTCGGCGACACCGACGGGAACTCCGGTCGATGCCCGCGGTCGTCGATGAGCACGACCGGCAGGCCCTTGCTGTGCAGGTCGGCCAGGTACTCCAGGGTTCCCTCCGGCTCGATCGCGACCAGGCCGTCGAACGATTTCGCCGACACCTTCGACGCGAACCGGAGAATCGACTCCTCGCCGCGACTGGCGCTGAACAACAACAAGCCGTACCCCTCGGCCTCCACGACGTCGACGACGCCCTGGAGCACCTCACCCACCCACGCCCAGGTGAGCGACGGGACGAGCATCCCGACGACCCGGGTACGGCCGCGCGCCAGGCTGACCGCCCCGGCGCTCGGCACGTAGCCGAGCTCGTCGACCACCTGACGAACCCGAGCCGCGGTTGCCGGGTCGAGATCGTCCTTGCCGTTGAGAACGCGGGACACCGTGGTCTTACTGACCCCGGCGCGACGCGCCACATCGGCCATGGTGATCGGCATGGTTCCCTCCCCTCCACCTGGGTGACGTTGGTGAGGCCCATCGTCCGACCGGCGGTACCGGTTGCGCAATCGCCGCCGGAACCGCTCCCGGGACCGCTCCCGGAACCGGTTCCGGAACCGGTTGCGGGGATGAGTAAACGCTCTCACGAGGGGCGGCGTCAATGGCGTCGAGGTAACAATGTGACCCACCTCCGCGCGGTTCAGCGTGAATATCACGCCAACAGCCCCCGCGGGAGCGGGGACGCCCGGCAAACGCGGGACCGGGTAGGCGGCGGCGGTCAGAGGGTGCGTTCGAGGCGGGCCGCCAGGAGGCGGGCGAACCGGGCGGGATCGGGCAGCTCGCCACCCTCGGCCAGCACCGCCGTGCCGTAGAGCAGTTCGACGGTCTCGGTCACGTACTCGTCGTCGGGTCGGTCCTGATGTGCCTCGCGCACACCGGTGACCAGGGGGTGGCGGGGGTTCAACTCCAGGATCGGCTTGGTCATGGGTACCGGCGTGCCCATAGCCCGGTACATGCGGGCCAGTGCCGGGGTGATGTCGTCAGCGTCGGCGACCAGGCAGGCCGGTGACGACGTGAGACGGGAGGACAGCCGTACCTGCTTGACGTGTTCGGCCAGCGTGGTACCCATCCACGCCAACAGGGCGGCGAAGTCCTGCTGGAGTTGTTCCCGGTCGGACCCATCGTCGGGGGTCAGGTCGACCTCGCCCTTGGCGATCGACTGGAGCCGCCGACCGTCGAACTCGGTGACAACGTCCACCCAAACCTCGTCCACCGGGTCGGTGAGCAGAAGCACCTCGTAGCCCTTGGCGCGGAACGCTTCCAGGTGGGGTGACTGCTCGAGCGTGGCGCGGGACTCGCCGGTCATGAAGTAGATCTGTTCCTGGCCCTCGGGCATCCGCTCGAGGTAGTCCCGGAGACCGGTCAACGCCTGCGGGTCGTGGGTCGACGCGAAGCGGGCGATGTCCAGAATGGACTCGCGGTTGTCGTCGTCGTTCAGCAGTCCCTCCTTCACCACCCGGCCGAACTGGTCCCAGAACGTCACGTACCGGTCGGGGTTCTCGGTCGTCATGTCCTTGAACGTGGCGAGCAGCTTCTTGACCAGACGACGCCGGATGATCTGGATCTGCCGGTCCTGCTGCAGGATCTCCCGGGATACGTTGAGCGACAGATCATGGGCGTCCACCACGCCCTTGACGAACCGGAGGTAGCTCGGGATCAACGCCTCGCAGTCACCCATGATGAACACACGCTTGACATAGAGCTGTACCCCACGCTTGGTCTCGGCCTGGAAGAGGTCGAACGGCGCCCGGGCCGGTACGAAGAGCAGGGCCTCGTACTCGAACGCCCCCTCGGCTCGCATGTGGACGGTCTCAAGTGGATCGGTCCAGTCATGGGTCAGGTGCTTGTAGAACTCGTGGTACTCGTCGTCGGTGACCTCGTCGCGGGGGCGCGCCCAGAGCGCCTTCATCGAGTTGAGCGTTTCCACGGTCAACTCGGTGGTGCCCTCGGTCGTGCGCTCGACCTCCATCGTGATGCGCCAGGGGATGAAGTCGGAATAGCGCTTGACGATCTCGCGGATCTTCCATTCGGCCGTGTAGTCGAAGAGCTGATCCTCCTCGTCCGGCTCCTTGAGGTGCAGGGTCACGGAAGTCCCTTGTGGAGCGTCGTGGACCGGTTCGATCGTGTAGCTGCCCTCACCGTCAGAATGACCATCGGACCCCTTCGTCCTGGCCGGCCCGCCGGGTCAGCAGGCTCACCTGGTCGGCGACCATGAACGTAGAGTAGAAGCCGACTCCGAACTGGCCGATCAGCTCCGGTGACGCCGCCGCGTCCTTCGACTCCTTGAGCCGCTGGAGCAGTTCGGCCGTGCCGGACCGGGCGATCGTCCCGATCATCTCGACCACCTCGTCCCGGGTCATCCCGATGCCGTTGTCGCGCACCGTCAGCCGCCGCTGCGGGCGGTCGACGGAGATCTCGATATGCGGGTCGGAGACGTTGACGTCGAGGTCCTTGTCCTGGAATGAGGCCAGTCGCACCTTGTCCAGGGCGTCAGCGGCATTGGAGATCAGCTCGCGCAGGAATATGTCCTTGTTCGAGTAGATCGAATGGATCACCAACTGCAGGAGCCGGCGCGCCTCGGCCTGGAACTCCAGTGTCTGCACCTGCCCGTTCATCTCGCTGTCAAACCTCTCTCGTTAGGGACTGACCCCAGGTTATCGTTCGCGCCACGACCCGACCCGACCCCCTGGTGACCGCGCAGGTCAACCGGGCGCGGTCCGGGTTCGCAGCGTCAACGGCTCTGTGTGTTTCGTTACCGGCCCGGATGATTCGCGGGGGTCCATATGGCTAAGGAGAGGGTGACAGGTTCACCAACGGATGGAGAAGGTCATGAAGCTCTCCCGATGTGTGCCACTCGTGGTCGGGGGCATCCTGCTCGCCGCGGCGACCGCCTGTACCCAGGGCCAGGGGACCGGCGGCCCGAGTGCGAGTCCGACCCCGTCGACGACCCCGACCCCGACGTGCCCGGTCGGGTCGTGGCGGAGTACCGCGGTCTCGACGACTTCGACGGTCGCCGGCATCACGGTGACCCTCGAGGGTGGCTCCGGTGTCACGCTGACGATCGGATCCGACGGCGCCGTCAGAGCAGACTTCGGCGCTATGCAACCGGCCGTGTTCACGACCGAGGTCGGGACGACACAGGTCCGCGGCGAGATCGTCTACGGCGGCACAGTCAGCGGCAGCGTCACTCCCCCCGGCTCGACCAGCTCCTCGTCGGCCAGCCCAACCGCCACCTCGACGCCGTCGGGCACCCCGACGGCGAGCCCGCTCACCAGCGGGTCGGCCGGTTCCGGGCCGTCAGGTGTCTGGCAACCGACGGGTACCGCGAACGTGGGCGACCTGCGGGTCACCGTCAAGCTCACCCAGCCGGTCGCGGCGACCGTGATCGACAACGTCAAGGTCAGCGACGTGACGGGCAGCCAGACGGCCCAGGTCGGCAACGCGATCGACCTGCAGCCGCTGCTGCGCTCAGGGACCTATCAGTGCGAGGGCGCCAACGGTCTGGTGATCACCACATCGGCAGGTGGCGGGCCCAGCCTGACCTGGACCCTGACCCGGAGCTGACCTCATCACGCGGTCTGTCCACTGTGGAGGCGGTGGGCGGACCGCCCTTCTCACCCGAGGCGGGCGTAGCGGCTACCGCCGGACCTGACTAGTCTCGGCCCGTGACACGTACGGTGATCGTGGGTGGGCAGGTCTTCGACGGTACCGGCGCACCGCCCGCGGCGGCGGACGTTGCCATGCAGGACGGCCGCATCGTGGCGGTCGGTACCGGGCTGGACGGTGACGAGGCGGTCGACGCCAGCGGAGCGACGGTGTTGCCCGGCCTGTTCGACTGCCACACCCATGTGACGATGTCGGGCGCCGACCTGCTGCGCGGCCTCAACACGCCGTTCTCGCTGGCGTACTACAAGGCGATCGGGAACCTGCGGGCGACCATCGAGTGCGGCATCACGTCCGTGCGGGACGCCGGCGGGGCCGACCTCGGGGTGGCCGAGGCGGTCCGGCAGGGACTGGTCCTGGGTCCGCGGATACAGATTCTCGGTGACCCCGCTGTCCCAGACCGGCGGGCACGGCGACAGCTGGATGGTGTGCGGGGTATCGCTCAACCTGGAGTACCCCGGCATGCCATCGAGCATCGTCGACGGGCCGGTGCAGGCCCGCCGCCGTACCCGCGAGGTGATCCGGGCCGGTGCCGACGTAATCAAGATCATGACGTTCGGGCGGTGTACTGTCACCCCGCGACGACCCGCGACACGGGCACCTGCGCGACGACGAGATCGCCGAGATCGTGGCCGAGGCGAGCGCCGCCGGCCTGTTCGTGATGTCGCACGCGCAGGGCGCGCCCGGTATCAAGGCGGCCCTGCGCAACGGCGTACGCTCCATCGAGCACGGGATCTATCTCGACGCCGACGGAATCGAGCTGATGCTCGACCGTGGCGCGTGGCTCGTCCCGACCCTGATCGCTCCGCGGGCGGTGCTGGACATCGCCGACGCCGGCGGCGGTCTGACGCCGGAGATGGTGGAGAAGGCTCGGATGGTGCTCGCGGTCCACGCCGACGCGGTACGGTCCGCGGTCCATGCCGGCGTGAAGATCGCGATGGGTACCGACTCCGGCGTCGGGCCGCACGGCGACAACCTGGACGAGTTGCGGCTGATGGTCGACTGCGGGATGACGCCGTTCGCCGCGTTGCACGCGGCGACCGGTTCCGCCGCCCAGCTGTGTGGGGTCGACGCCGACCTCGGCACGATCGAGGTGGGTAAGCGGGCCGATCTGACCCTGATGTCCGGCGATGTGTCCGACCTCATCCCGCGGGGCGGCCAGGTGATGCGGGACGCCATCCGGCAGGTCTTCATCGACGGCCGGGTGGTATATCGGGCGTGAGCGGGTCAGGTCACCGCTGCGTCGCGAGCGTCCGCCGTACCCGGTCGGCCAGGTCGATCCGGTCGACCCCGGCCAGGGCGAGCGCGCGCGGCACGGTGCCGACCTCAGCTTCGAGGATTCCGAGCAGCAGGTGAATCGGTCGCAGCGCCCGTTTCCGGCCCACCGGGCCCACACCCCGCTCGAGGGCGAGCCGGACGGAGGTACCCGGCTGGGGCGAGCGCCCGCGGGTGGCCGGACGGGGCAGGTCGAACGTGGCGACGGTGACGCCGGCCGCGGCCAGGCTCTGCGCGTGCTCGCGGTCCAGCGCGGCCCGCAGCGCGTCGTGGTCGAGCCCGACTGAGGCCAGTACCCGGCCCCCGGCCGAGTCGCGATCGGCCGAGATGGCCAGCAGCAGGTGATATGCCTCCACAGTGGACGATCCGTCGTGGCGTGCCTCGACGGTTCCGCGGTCGAGAATCATCGGCAGATACGTGTCGAACGTGGTCATCCGGAACGCCTCCTCAGGGCGACGCCGGCCGCGATGAGCCGACGAGCGTGCTTCTTGTAGACCGCCTGACGGGTCACGCCGAGTGCTTCGGCGACCCGCGGCCAGCTCCAGCCCGACCGCATGGCCTGCTCAACGGCGGCGTCCTCCATCTGGTCGGCCAGCCGGCGCAGCGCGACGACGGCCGCAAGCCGATCGGCCGGCTCGCCCGAGGCGGGAATCTCGTCCGTTGACATGCGAGCAACCTTAGTTGACTAATGCGCGTTCAGTCAACCTTGGTTGCTTGTGGTGGCGCGTGGTCGAGATGCTCGACGAGGTCCGTGATCCGACCATCCGTCGCTTCGCTTCCGACGTTGACCCCTGGACGCTGGAGGCACGGGCGGTCGCGGTTGTCGCCCACGCCCAGCACGCCCGGCTCGACCAGGTGGCGGACATCATCGCTGCGCTGCCCGGCCACCTGTCGGCCATCCTGACCAGTCCGGTGGCCAACCCACCGCCGTACCTGCTGGAGTTCCCGGTCTGCGGAGCGGTACTGCTCGCGCTGGCCTCGGTCGACCTGGCCTCGGGTACCCGCCGGCCGGCTGTCGCCGCCCGGATGGTGGCGCTGGCCGAGCGGTACCGGTACCTGAGGGCCTTCCAGCCCACCATGTCCTCAGCCCACGCACGGCGCATGGCCGGACGGGCCGACCGACCGGCGTACGTCGAGGCGGTCTCGGCGTACGCCGGCCTGGACCGGGACGGGCTGCGGGCCGCGGCATTGTCCCTATTGGACGCTCGCGCCGAGACCTGAGCCCGGACGGTCACCGCACCGGGTCGCGGGCGTAGAGCTTGCGCGCCCACAGGTACCCCACCAGCGCGATGCCGGCGCACCAGGCGACCGCGGCGACGGCACTGTGACCGATGGCCGAACCGGTCAGCAGTCCCCGTACTGTCTCGATGATCGGGGTGAACGGCTGGTACTCGGCGAACCAGCGCAGGCCGGCCGGCATGGAGTCGGTCGGCACGAACCCGCTGCCGAGAAAGGGCAGGAACACCAAGGGCATTGGCAGGTTGCTCGCCGCCTCCACGCTCTTCGTCACCATGCCCAGCGCCACCGACAACCAGGTCAGGGCGAAGCTGATGAGGCCAAGGATGCCGACCAGCGCTCCCCATTCGACCGGCGTCGCGGCGGGCCGGAATCCCAGCGCAACCGCCACCGCCAGTACCGCGGTGAGGCTCAACATGGTCTGCACAACAGCCCCGACAACGTGTCCAGTGAGGACGGACGCCCGGGCGATCGCCATTGTCCGGAAGCGGGCGATGATTCCCTCGGTCATGTCCATCGCCACCGAGATCGCGGTGCCCTGAGCGGCCGACGCCACCGCCATCAGCAGGATGCCCGGCGTGACGTACTCGAGGTAGGCGGCCCGGCCGGTCCGCACGCCGCCGAGCCCGGCCCCGAGTGTGCCGCCGAACACGTACACAAACAGCAGCAGGAAGGTGATCGGCATGCCGATCAGCAGCAGTGTCATCGACGGGTAACGCACCATGCGCCGCAGGTTGCGGCGCAGCATCGTCGCCGAGTCCGTCAGGGTATAGGCAAGGGTGCTCATCGAGCTACCTCCATCTCTTGGTCAGCCGGCCCGGTCAGGGCGAGGAACACGTCGTCGAGGTCGGGTGTGTGCACGGTCATCTCATCGACCTCGACCGACTCGTCGTCGAGCCGGTCGAGCAGGGATCTGAGCGACCGCACGGTTCCGTCGCTGGGTACCCGCAGGGCGAGTGCCTCCTCCTCCGGAACCGCACCGCGCAGGACCGATGCCGCCAGATGCAGGCCGCGGGCGTCGGCGAAACGCAGCCGCACGTGGCCGCCCGACACCCGACGCTTCAGCTGTTCGGGCGTACCCTGGGCGACGAGCTGCCCGCGATCGAGGACAGCGATCTGGTCAGCCAGCTGGTCGGCCTCCTCGAGATACTGCGTGGTGAGGAAGATGGTGACGCCGCTGGCGGCCAGAGCCCGCACGATGTCCCACATGGACTGTCGGCTGCGCGGGTCGAGCCCAGTGGTCGGCTCGTCGAGGAACACCACCTCCGGTGCCCCGACCAGCCCCATGGCCAGGTCGAGCCGGCGGCGCATACCGCCGGAGTACGTGGCCACGGGCTTGTCCTTCGCCTCGACCAGATCGAACTCGGCCGCGCGCGGAGCCGGCCGGCCGTTCGACCGACGTGGTGCAGGTCGGCCATGAGAACAAGGTTCTCGGTACCCGTGAGTAGGTTGTCCACCGCTGTCGACTGTCCAGTCACGGCGATCGACGCCCGCACCGCGTGGGCCGCGGTGGCCACGTCATGGCCAGCGACGGTGGCGGTACCGGCGTCCGCGCCGATCAGCGTCGACAAGATGTGGACCGTGGTCGTCTTGCCGGCCCCGTTCGGTCCGAGCAGCGCGAATATCGTTCCGGCCGGCACACTCAGGTCGATGCCGTCGAGTACCACGTGGTCTCCGAACGCCTTGCGCAGCCCAGCCACCGCGATGGCCGGTCGGGATGATACCCCCGGCTCGGGAGGCTCGGGAGGAAGGAAGGGCACCTTGTACAACGGAATCCGTTAACAAGGTGCCCTTCCTTTCACACGAGCGGGGCGCGGGCGGCGGGCTGTGCTGTACTGGCGATGTGGCGGCCAACACGTTGAGCCCTCAGAACACCGCCCGGGTCCGCTCGAGGGTCCGGTTGATGATCGAGATTACGGCCCGGCCAGGCGTGTACCGCAAGGGCCTGGTGAAGGCGGCGAGAACACTCAGCCCCGAGGAGGCCGCCATCATCGCCGATCTGGAGTCACACGGACTGCAGGTGTCCCAGCTGCGTGACGTGCTCTGGGGCGGTCACGTGCTCGTCGACGATCCTCAACTGTATGAGGATTGGCGGTTCGACAAGGTGAGCCATCCGCGGATCTCGAGCCATCATCACGACATCGACAAGAGCGTCTACCCCGACATCGGCATGCGGGGCAAAGTGGTGCGCGAGAAGCTGCACGGGCGCACCGCGCAGGGCACGTGGGTTCAGCTGGAGAAGACACCAGCCGCGTTCGGCGCGAAGAAGCTGCCGAGCCTGGACGACCTGCGGCACCTGATGGACTACCTCACCTACCGCTTCACCCGGAAGAACGTGGGCCCGTGGGGGCTGTCCAGGATGACCGAGCGGCGGCCGATGTACCTGTCCCCCGATCTCGCCGTACCCACAGCGCTGGCGCCACCGGTGGCCCGGTCGCTCACGTCCGCGCTGAGACGCATCGAGGAGTCCGACGATGTGACGGCGGTGTCGCAGGACATCGCCGGCCGGTTCCCGCCACCGGAGCGGGCCGATCCCACCGGGGAGCTCGGACGCGCCCTCACCGGCCGGGCAGGGCGGGGCCTGTTCGGGAACTCGGACGTGTGGGTCACCGAGACGCCGTCCCCGACCGCGGCCGCCATGCTCGGTGAACGCGCCGAACAGACACCGGCCGATCTGTGGAGTCGAATGGAGTCGTCATGAGCGACACGACGATGGTGCAACCCGGCCCGGACGAGGCCGCGGTTCCCGAAGGCCTCGTGTCGGCCGTCGTGCACCTCGTGGGTACCGGACCCGTCCTGCTCGGCGCGTACACAGTGGCTGAACTCATGGCGGTCGACGCGATCGTCGACTTCCTCGAGGCCCGACCGTCCGACGAGGTGCTGGCCGAGGCGGTCCGGTCCCTGGCGGCGCGCCAGCTACTGGTCGGCGGGTCCAACGGCGAGCAGGTACGGGTACGGGGCGACCTCGGCATCACCGTCGCCTTCCAGCAACGGGCCCGCATGGTCATCGACGCCCGGGCGACCGGCACCGAGCCGGGTGAGCCGTGGCGCATCCTCCTGCTGCCTCAGCCTGAGAACATCTGCCTCATGATCCGCATCGACGCGCTCGGCGTCCACGAGATCGGTCTGTACAAGATGGACGATGCTCTGGAGACGCTCATCTCGTGGCTGCCCAAGGGATCCCGGGCCGACGAGGACGAGCCGATCGATGTGGAAGCCATCCTGGCCGCATCCGACCGGTCCGCGCTGGTGACCGCCACCCGGTACACGACGAAGGGGTCGGCCGAGATCGCCGGTACGAGCGAGGACCTGATCCTGACGCACCACGATGACCGGCTCTACGTATTCTCACGCGACAGCGGCCACCCGGACCGGTTGGTGCCGAGCCCGCGGCGGCGCGACCTCGACGACATGATCGCCGACCTGTTCGCCGCATCGGCTGTGGGTGGCTGACCCGACCCGGCGCTCGTCGGGCGGCCGGGCTCGTCGGGCGGCCGGGCCGACGGGACAGTACATTCGGTTGATGACGGAGCCGCGCGAGCCGCTCGTCGTAGCGATCGAGTCCGACGACACGAGCGTGCGGCTCTCCCCGCGGGGCGAGATGGATTTCCGGGGGGCCCCGGCCATGGTCGCCCGGGCCATCACTGAGGTGGCCCGACGCGACGAGCGCGGCGAGGTGATCGTCGACCTGGGCGGGGTAACCTACTGCGATTCGGTGGGCATCGCCGCCCTGGTCCACATCCATCGGGCCTGCGAGGCGGCCGGCTGGCGGCTTCGGCTCACGCAGGCCGGGCCGCAGATGCGAAGCCTGCTCGACATCACTGGCCTGGACGGCTGGCTGGACGATTCCGAGCCGCACTCCATCACCTGAGTCCACATAGGATGGCCAGAAGGACGGATCTGAGGGCCGGTTGTGGATCGGTAGCCCTTTTGTTACCGTAACGTTCTTGTTACCGAGTCCACCCGACAAGCATTCAGAGGAGCGGAAATGACCGACGCCGTCATGGTCCGGTACCAGACCACAGTGGACGCTGCCGAGACCAACCGCGGCCTGGTCCAGCAGGTGTATGCCGAGTTGCGGGCGAAGAACCCGGCCGGTTTCCGCTATGTGACGATCCAGCTCGCCGACGGGGTCAGCTTCGTGCACCTGGCCATCACCGGAGACGGCGAGAGCCCGCTGGCCCAGATCGCCGCGTTCCAGACGTTCCAGCAGGACCTGGCTGACCGGGTACTCGAGCCGCCGATGGCCACCGCGGCGACAGTCGTCGGCTCGTACGGCTTCTGAGCAGCACGGTGGCAGCACCGGGTCACCAAACCGCCCTCAGCGGGGCCACCACGTGACCCGATCCGCCAACGGATCGTCGGCTAGGGTCGCCCTGTGGCCCAGCTGCTCTCCGTCAACGTGGCGACGGTACGCACGGATGCGTGGGCCGGGCGCATGGGTCGCACGGGGATCGACAAGCGCCCGGCCGCCGGACCGCTCCGCGCGACCCGCGACGGGCTCACCGGCGACACCATCTGCGACCAGCGGTACCACGGCGGTCACGACCGTGCGCTGTACGCGTTCGCGGCCGACGACTACGACTGGTGGCGCGAGCAGCTCGGCCGGTCGATCCCGTGGGGGAGCTTCGGCGAGAACCTGACCATCGCCGATCTCAACGTCACCTCCGCCCGCATCGGTGACCGCTGGGCGCTCGGGTCGGCCGTGGTGGAGGTGACGGCGCCGCGGATCCCGTGCCGGGTCTTCGCCGGCTTCTGGGACCTTTCCGACCTCATCCGCCGGTTCACCGAACGCGGCCGGCCCGGCGCCTACCTTCGCGTCATCGAGGAGGGCGCGGTCGCTGCTGGCGACGAGGTAAGGGTGATCCGCTCCACGCGCATGCTCACCATTGGCGAGTCGTCGCGTGCCATGACCTCCGAGCCGGATCTGCTGGGACGCCTGGCCGAGGCGGCCGGTTTCCTGCCGGCCGACATCCGGGGCAAGCTGGAACGCCGATCGGCCCGGCCCCGCGTGCCCTGAGCGCGATCAGGCCTGTTCGCGGGAGCACCACCAGGTCGTGCGGCTGCCGACGGTACCCCGCGCCATGGGCGCACCACACCGGGGGCACATCCCGCCGGAGGTTCGAGCGGGGAGCATCGACAGCACGTGCACCCCTCCCCCGTCCACGGCGGCCGTCACCGCCCTCCCGACTGAGCGGAACAGACGGTCGATGTCAGTGCGGGTCAACTCGTCCACCGGTCGGGCCGGGTTTATCTTCGCCAGCCAGAGGGCCTGGTCGGCCAACAGGTTTCCGATACCGGCGATCGAGTCCTGGTCGAGCAGGCGGGCCTTCACCGGCGCTCGGCCGCGCCCCATCATGGTGCGGAACTGGGCCGCCGTCATCTCCCGGGCATCGGGTCCCAGCGCGTCGACCGGCGGGTCGAGCCGCACCCGGCCGAGCCGGCGCGGATCGACGAGCATCAGGTAGGAGCCGCCGGCGAAGGTCAACGAGAACCGCTGGAACCGGTGGTCCCCGCTGGCCCGGCCCCGCTGCCAGTAGTCACCACCGTCGATCTCCGTCCCCCGCCCGTCGCCGAAGACCACCCTGCCCGACATGCCGAGGTGGATGCCGAGCGTCGGGCCCGGCACCCGGGACCGGCCGACCCCGGACGTCTCACACCAGATGCTCTTTCCCCGCCGATGGACCGACAGCAGCCGCCGCCCGACCAGAGCCTCCCGGATCTCCCCCGGCCGGTGCGGCCGGCACACGTACGTGTCCGAGTCGTCGACGTTGGTGACGCGCCGCCCGAGTCCCGTCTGCTCGATGACGGCCCGGGCCGACTCCACCTCGGGTAGCTCTGGCACGTCATGTCTCCCACCCGTGTTGTCGAAAGGAGGGGCACCTTGTTAACGCTCTGTGTATAGCAGGGGCCCCTTATTACCAGCTGGCGGGCGCTGGATCCGCGCCTGGACAGAACGGCAGCCCGGCCGGGGGGTTGGCCGGGCTGCCGTTGGTGCGGGTGCGGATCAGGCGGTGACGCCCTCGTTGGCCAGCGCCGCCATCTCGCGGTTCACCGCCTCCTCGTGCGCCTTGGCATCCTCACGGGCCTTGCGCGGGCTCCAGCGCCCGGTCAGGAGCCAGATGAACGGCAGGAACACGATCTGTCCAGCCAGGCAGATCCACCACCAGCGCTGCCACTGGACTGGCGAATCCTTGGCCGCCTGCTGCACGATCGGCGCGTTCTGCTGCAGGTACGTCAGTTGTGCGACCACCTTCGGGTCCTGCAGCGGCGGGCCGTACTGGCCGACGAAGGCAAGGTCGGCCGGGGGTACCTTGCCGAGGGCGGTCAGGTCGGTCGCCGCCTGCTGCACGGCTGGGGCGTTGGTGGCCAGGTAGATCAGATCAGCCTGGGGAACCAGCGCCAGCGCCTGCAGGCGTAGGGCCGCTTGGGCCACCGTGATGTTCAGCTTGGTCGCGATCTCGCCGACGGCCTGGGCCAGGGCGGCCGGGTCGGTCGGGTTGGCCAGCAGCGCCTGCTGGGTGGCCGGGGAGAGCGCGGCCGCGGTAGCCAGCTGATCCTGGTACTGCGTGCTCAACGTGATCACCTTGACCACGTCGTCGAGCGACTTGCCCGAGATCTCCGACAGAGCCTCAGCCTGGGTGGCCTGGTCGGTCGGGTTGGCGGGCGAGCGCCTGCTGGGTCGCCGGCTTCAGCTTGGCCGCGGTGGCCAGCTCGGCCTTGTACTGGCCGGCCAGCTGCTGGACCTTCGGCACGATCGTCGGGTCAGCCGCGACCGCCTTGACGGTCGCGTTCTGAGCCGCGGTCAGCGTTCTTGTCCTGGCCGGACGCTGCCGCCTGGACCTTCTGACCCTGGTCGACCAGAGTGCTGGCGGCCGGAATCGCGTAGATCAGCCCGATCAGGGCGACCACGACGACCGTAGCGCAGCGTCGCGCCCCATACGGCCAGACCGGTGGCGGTGGCGGCCGGGTTGTGCTTCTCCACCGTCTCGGTGAAGCTCGCCATCCACGCGGCGAAGGCGATCGCGCCACCGACCGAGATCAGCAGGATGCAGCACGACCAGTGGTTGTACGGTCGTGGTCCAGATGGCGTGGTCTGCAGTGGCGAACAGGGCCATGCCGACCGCGCTGAGCGATGCCGCCGACCACCATGAACGGCTTGCGGACCTTCAGCCAGTCCGACAGCAGGCCGGTGATGATGAGGGCGACCGGCTTGGACACTCCAGTACCAGTTGCCCAGTGCGTTGGCCTTGGCCTCGGTGTAGCCGTAGTTGGTGGCGAAGAAGACCACGAACAGACCCGACCGCGATGTAGTAGAAGAGCAGGAACACGGCGACGGCGAACGACGGGCCGATGATGTCCCAGCGCAGCATCTGCCGCCAGTGGCCCTTCTGCAGGGCCGCTTCGGGGTCGATGCCACGGGCCCGCGCCTCGATCAGCGCCCGGTCACGCAGGCTGACCATCAGCTGGTCGCGCAGCTTCGGCGCCAGCTCGCGCAGTCCGAAGAACGCGATGACGAAGACCACGACGCCGACGATGCCGCAGATGCGGAACTGGTACTGCCAGTCAGGGTGGGCGTCGAGGGTGTTGCTGGAGACCTCGGTGACGACCAGGCTGCCGACCACCGGGCCGAGCGTCCAGAAGCCCATCGCCGAGGCCCGGCCGAGCTGCGGCGAGAAGTCGCGGATGAGCGCCGGAGTGGCGACGAGCACGACGCCCTCGACGAAGCTGATCGACGGCGACCACGATGAGGTACGTCGATCTTCGCGTGCACGTACGTGATGGCGTAGACGAGTACGCCGGTGATCAGCAGGCCGTAGACGACCAGGTTGGCCCGGCCCCAGCGGTCGGCCAGACCGGCGAAGAGCGATGCCAACGCGCCGACGCGCGTTGCCGACGATGGACACCAGCAATGAGGAATGTCAGCGACATGTTCAGGTCAGCGCTGATCTTCGTCGCGACCGAGCCACCGACGTACAGCTCGTAGTACAGGACGATCGTCGCGATGATCACGATGCCGAGGAAGAAGGCCCGCGGCCCGTTCGCCGGATAGCGATCCGAGCTGCCGGCCCCAGATTCCCTTCCTGGCATCGATGGGTGGCGAGGGCATGTTCAGCCGTGGTAGTTGCCATGTCGGTCCGATCTATGGAGGGACGAGGGGGTGACCACGCAGCACCGGGGGGACGAGGGATGCAGTGGGCCCGAGGCACACGATGGCATTCCCAAGCGGCGTGTGCAACACTTCGGCGAGATGTATCAGGGACTCGTCGCCGGCGGCACTTCCTGCCCCTGGCGAGGTCTGGCACGGACCGACCACGGGGCGAAAGTCTGACCATTGTGGACAGTGCTGTCCTCGTTCCACGGACAGGAGCTCCCATGGCATCCCGTCACGGGTCGAAGCGATCGCGGCGCGCGAGCTCGCCCGACTCCGCCCGGTTCGTGGGCCGCGCCGCACGCTGGGTGAGTGACGGCAAGCGGCTCGACATGCAGGCGCTGGCCGACGAGTTGGGCGTATCCCGGGCGACCCTGTTCCGGCGCGTCGGCGGCCGGGAAGAGCTGTTGAGCAAGGCGCTGTGGGTACTCACCGAGCGGACGCTGGTGGCCGCGGCCGAGCGGTGGGAGGCCGAGCGTCCCGACGGCGCTCTCCACATCACGGGTACCGGACGCTATATCAACGCTCTGGTGTCGCGGGCCCATGGGCTGCGCCGGCTGCTCGACGACGAGCCGGCGCTGGCCCTGCGGGTCCTGACCGACCCGCGCGGTCGGGTGCAGGCCGGGATCGTCGCCTTTGTGGAGGACCTGCTCCGGCGGGACATGGCAGAGTTCGGCTTCGTTCCCCTGATCGAGCCCAACGCGCTCGCCTATGCCCTCGTCCGGCTCGGCGAGTCCTTCCTGTACGCCGACGTGCTGGCCGCCCGCCACCCCGATGTGGCTACCGCCGACCGGTTACAGGCCGCCCTGATCGAAGGCATCCGTGCCTGAGCAGGTCAGCGGACCGACATCGAGTACCCGTCGGCGTCCGGCCGCAGTGCCACCTGGCCGACATTGTCGAGAATCGCGTCGGCCTCACCCAGCGCGGCATCCTCGTGCCTGAACCGGATGGCCACCGCCCACATGCCGGCCGCCCGTGCCGCGGCGATTCCAGCCGGCGAGTCGTCGAAGGCCACGCACCGTCGTGGCGAGGCGCCCAGGGCGGTGGCGGCCATCAGTAGGCCCTGCGGATCGGGCTTGCCCCGGGCCACCTCGTCCTCCGTCACCAGGACGGCCGGTTCGGACAGGCCGGCGGCGCGGATCCGGGCCAGGGCGACGGCGCGGTCGTCGGACGTAACGATCGCCCACGCCACCGGGTCGAGTTCGGCCAGCAGATCCGTGCTGCCCGTGAGGGGCCGCACATTCGCGGTCAGTTCGCACTCGGCCTCGCCGACCAGCGCCACCTGCTCGGCCAGCGCGACGGCATCGAGGTCGGGCCGCAGCGTACCGACGACGTTGGCCTTGCGCCTCCCGTACAGCGTCGGGAAGTCGAGCTGGTCAAGTACCCCGGCCGAGCGGGCCCAGCCGGTCCAGGCCAGCTCCGCGTCCAGGTAGGAGT
Organism: uncultured Actinomycetota bacterium; assembly: GCA_963803345.1. Classification (GTDB taxonomy): domain Bacteria; phylum Actinomycetota; class Actinomycetes; order Mycobacteriales; family Micromonosporaceae; genus CAWDLX01. The sequence goes on along the minus strand of CAWDLX010000007.1, from coordinate 65,868 downwards.
CGACCAGAGTGCCGTCGAGGTCGAACAGGAAGGCCTGGATCCCACGTATGTCCACAGTCGACGCTCCGGCTAGGCCGGACCTGCCACTCCGACAAGGTTGCCTTCGGGGTCGGTGAAATGCCCGACGGCAAGGTCGCGACCGGGCGGCCGGGCCGGGCCCATGACCCGCTTACCGCCGAGGCTCTCAGCCTTGCGCAGCGCCGCTTCGACATTGGCGACACCCACGTAGAAGACGGTATGGCCGGTGAACGACGCGCCACCGCCGACGCCGCCTGGGATGCCCGTGCCCTCGTCGGTGGTGTAGCGCTCGACGAAGCCGTACTGACCCGCCGGCGAGACTTCCTCAGCCACCGTTACGCTTGTGTCGAACTGCCACCCGAACAGGTCCGCGTAGTATCCGCGCAGCCGTTGCGGTTCAGTACCGATGATTTCGAAGTGCACGACTGGTTGCCCCATGATGGGCCTCCTTCCGACTACTCCAATGTAGTCACATGCCCACCGGGCCAATGCGGTAAACGTCAGTTGAGAGACCGCAGGGCGGACCGGATGCATCGCCCCGCGAACACACCCCGGGGAACCTGGTCGGATCGCTCGACCGCCAGTCCCGTCATGACGGAAGGCAGCCCGCCCTTCACAGGCCACGCTACGCGGCCGGGATGACGCCTCGCGACGTTGCCGGAAGTCGTACCGCTGAGGCGGCAGTGGTCTCAGTGCGCCGTGTTGCTGGACCAGATGATCGCCCCCTGGTCGACGATGTTCACGTTCCCGTCGGCGGCGAGCACGAGCACCGCTCCCGGGTGAGCCACCGTCCCGGAACTCCACAATGGATTCTGCCCGCTGTCGTAGACCACGAGGTGCCCGTCATCCTGGAAGACGGCGTGATCGCCGCGGCCGGAGGTGTTGGAGCGCCACCGGATCGTCTCGTCCTCGTCGATGATAACGAGGTCGCCGTCGGTCTGCAGCATCAGCCGCGTCCGGTTCGTACGGACCAACGTACCCTTGAGCCACACGGTGGTCGCCTCCACCGTCAGCGTCGTCCACTGTGGACCAGTGCTGGTCGGCGCGACCAGGGGAGCGCTCGACGTCCGAGCCGGGGCGGCCGAGGTGACCCGCGTGGTCGACGCCCGCACCGCCCGGGTCGCGGTAGCCGCCGGCGTAGTGGTCACGGCAGGCGGTGGAGTGGTCATGGCGGGCTCCACAGAGGACGTGTCGGCCGGCGCCGCGAACGCCGTGTGCGACGTCGTCGGCCGCCGCGCGCCTTCGGGGCGCCAGATGAGCGACGCCACCGCCAGAAGTACCGCCGCGATGGCCGCCCCGACCACGAGGTACCTCCGGCGCGAGGTCGCCGGGGATGGTGTCCATGCCGGTGCTTCGCCCGCCCAGGTATCGTCCGGATCGGCGACCGGGCCAGGGGGCCGCGAAACAGGTACATCAGTAGGCCTGGGCCTGCCGCTGCCCAACTCGTCGGAAGCGCCAACCGTAGGCTGGTCCATGCGGGTCGGCCTCCCTCCGCTCCCCTCCGCCCGCTGCTCTCTCGGGTTTGCCCGGACAGCTTACTAACGGAATTCGTCGAATGCGGCGTCCGTACTAACAGCTGGACGGGACCCGGCGACTCAAGCCGGACGGGAACCCGGCGACTCAAGCTGGAGGGGAACCCGGCGACTCAAGCTGGACGGGAACCCGGCGACTCAAGCTGGACGGGAACCCGGCGCCACCGCCTTCTCGCCGGCTGGCCCGTTAGGAAGGGCACCTTCCTATACCCCAGCGGTTAACAAGGTGCCCTTCCTAACGCGAACGGTGCCCTGACTAACGCGAACGGTGCCCTGCCTGGCGCGAATGGGGGCTCACGGCGGTTGGGGTTACGTGGTGTGCCAGTTGCCGCCGTGCTTCCAGCCATCGATGCCGCTCGGGGTGGGGAACGGTTGCGCGCCGTGGGCGGAGGTACCCAGGTTGGGGGCGTTGTCCTGGGTGACGGCGGCCAGGTTCAGGGTGACCTGGGCGGCGTCGTTCTGTGCCTTCCATTCGGCCAGCATCATGTCGGCCATCGCGCTCAGTGCGGCGGTCAACGCCTTGAGCGGGCTGGACACATCACCGGAGAGGCTGTTGAGGGCATCCTTGTACGCCTTCAGCTGGTCGATGATGATGCCGATCTTCTCGTACCCGGCCCGGGCGTACTCGAGCATCAGCTTGTCTATCGCCTGCCCGGCCTTCACGCCCTCGTCGCCGAGCCAGGTGGCCTGGTCGGCCAGAGCGGTGAAGTAGTCGAGCAGGGTACCGGCGTACAGGTTGTAGGTGCCGGAGCCACTCGGACTCGACCAGTAGCTCATCAGGTTCTGCGTCTCCGGGCCCATCTCGGACTTCATCTCGTTGTACATCCGGGCGACGGCATGCATGAGGTCGGCCCGGTCGACGATCACCTGCGGCCAGGCCCCGATGGCCGGGTCGATGAAGTCGCTGGACGGGTTCTGGGCCAGCCCTTCGCCGTCTCCGTTGACGATGTTCTCGGCCTGGGTCAACGACTCGTAGTGCTCGTTGACGAACTTCCACAGCTCCTTGTGGCCGGGGCTGTCGAAGTGCACCCGGGCTTTCATCAACGCGGTGATCGTGCCGGGGCGGGTGATCTCGGCCTGAGTGAGGGAGTGGTCGTACTGCATCCACACGAGCTTCTGGGCGTCCGTGGTCAGCCCGGCCATGTTCGTGTCGGTGTTGCCCGGGGCCGGCACCTGCAGGGGGCCGCCGCCGTAGTAGTCGGGCGCACCGGCATGACCGCCGGGGCGGGCGGCCAGGCCGTTGCTCTTCTTCACCGCGTCGAGGTAGGGCTGCAGAGCCGCGTTCTGCGCCGAGATGTCGAAGTTCAACGACAGGTCGATGTCGGTGTGTGCGTAGTCGGAGGCCACCTGGGCCAGCGCGGCACCGGTCTCGCCCAACCGGTCCCGCATGGTCGTCGCCTCGGTGACGCGGGCATCGCGGGCAGTGCCCCAGTCGGCCCGCCACTTGCCGGTCCAGGGCATCTCGCCCCATGCGTTGGGCGGGATGTCGCCGACCGTGATGATGAAGTTGCGTACGGCGTCGCACGTGATGCCGTCCTCGTACCGCTCGCGTGCGTTGTCGACGATGGCCTGTACGGATGCGTCCAGACTACCCACGGTGGCTCCTCTGGTTGTCGTCGGCGGACTCGGCCGGCTCGGGGTCGAGGAGCTCGGCGCTGGCGACGAAGTACTCGCGGCGAAGCTCACGGGCCCGGCGGGCGTACTCGTACAGGGCGGCGCTCAGACCACCCCGGATCTCCTCGGCCAGCTCGGTGTCGTTGAGCCGGGCCAGCGTTCCCGGCTTGAGCCGCACGGTGACTTCGCCCTTGTCGTCGCGGCTCACCCGCACGTACTCGTGCGGCGACTGGGCACTGATCGGCATGTGGTCGACGATCTGGCGGTACCGTTCGGCCCTGGTCAACATCAGCGGGGCTCCATCCAGGTGGGTGATCACGACCTATGTGCCAGCGCGATGGCCACCGACCGGGCAGCAGTCTCGGCCAGCGTGCGTAGTTGAGCCGGTGAGGTGCTGGGATCCGACACGGTCATCGTCACCATGACGGCGCCGTCGGTGGTGGCCCCGACGACCAGGCCCTGCGCCTGGGTCGCGGAGATCCGCAGGTAGCAGGTGAAGCCGTGGTTGATCTCGGCGACCGGAGCGTACGGGAAGTCCGGACAGTGCTGCTTCATCAACTGTTCGGGACGGCTGGCCAGATAGGCGGCGACCGGGATGCCCTCGACCGGGTCGAGCAGCGGCCGCTCGAGGTACACCTGCGCCTTGACCGAGGAGGCTCCGGGAATCGACCCTGACACCTCACACGTCTCGAACTCGCGCCAGCCGTCTGCGCCGGAGTTGGAGGTCACCGACGAGGACGGCGCGACGACGCCGGGCGGTACGAACTCCATGAGCGCGGCGCACGTCGGCAGCGGCGCGGTGTGGACGACCGGGCGGCCGCTCGGAGACGCCGTCGACGTGGCAGTCGCCGTAACGGACGCGGAACCGGTCGGCGCGGGCGCCGGGGCATTCGTGCAGCCGGCCATGACCACACCCAGCCCGAGCCCGAGCGTCGTCATGGCGCGGGCGAGGATCGACCGGCGGCTCATGCGGTCTCCACCGGGTCGAGTGACTTCTCGTACGCTTGGCGTTGGGCCCGTTGGAACGCGACGATGGCCACCCGCACGACCGCGTTGAGCTGGCGTTCGAGCGACTCGTCGGTGTGGACGCGCCGGACGTCGTCGCCCAGCTCGACCGTGAGCGCGCCGCGTCCGGTCACGGTGATGGACACCGTGCGGTCGGGCGACCGGGCGGTCACCACCATGCGATCGTAGAGTTCGGCCAGCCTGCCCACCGCCGCATCACCCCCATCAATGCGAATACATTATGCCCCGCGCTACCCACCCAGCCCGCGCAGGAACGCGTACAGGCCGAACGCGCCGACCACGACCGGGATGACGGAGAGCGCGAGCACGATCTCGAGGACATCGGCCAGCCGGCCCAGCCGCGGGCCGGGCGCCTTGCGCGAGTACCACAGGCCTCCCGCCACAGCCACCAGGGCCAGCGGCAGCAGCACTCCGTACAACACGATCGGGCGGTCGGTGGGGGCCAGCCGGGCGGCTCCGGCCAGGGACACGAACACCAGGATCAGCCCGCCGCCAGCCAGTATCGTGGCCCTCTGCCGTAGCCGGGGCAGCGTCCTGGCCCGCAGCAACAGGAGCACCGAGACGATGCCGGCCAACAGCAGGCCGGCCAGGCCGCCCCGGGTGACCAGGACGGCGCAGGCGGCCGCCCCGGTCAGGGCGATGCCAAGCAGCAGCCCGCTCAGGACGTTGTCGGCCCGCCGTACCGCTGTGAAGATCACCTCGCCCGGCGGTACCGGACGGTCGGCGAGCAGATCGCGCGGCGTCTGCGGCAGCTCGGGCATCGGCATCCCGGCCAGCCGCAGCGACAGCAACGACGACGCCGGCATCAGAGCGACGGCGACGACCACGACGACCGACGCCGCGGGCCCCCCGGACGCGCCCAGCAGCGCCACGATCGCGCCCAGGGCACCCAACAACGCGACGACGATGCCGCCGATGAACACGCCGATCATCTCGACCACGCCGAGGTATCCGGCCAGGCTGGCCAACAGCAGCGCGGCACAGCTGACCAGTACCTGCGGGCCGCCCAGATCCTGCAGATGGCGATCGCCGCCGAGCACGAGCAGCCCGCCGACCAGGGCGTAGGGCAGTCCGGCCACCGCGATCAGAGCACCGGTCTGCGAGTCACCGAAGGCCCGGGCCAGGATGACTCCCGCCCCGCCGGCCAGTGCCGCCACCGCCAGCGCGGTCGAACCCATGATGAACCAGCCGGGGCCGCTGGCCAGCAGCACGACCAACCCCGTGACGAGCAGGGCGGCCGCCGCGACCAGGCCAGCCGCACGGGTGTGGGTGGGCTGCCAGCGTCCGCCGAGTTGATCGGTGCCGTCGGCGATGCCGAGCACGACGTCGTCGTACTTCGGCTCCGGCCACTCCAGGTCGCGCGGCACGAGGTGCAGGATCTCGCCGTCACGTACCTGTTGCGCGGAGAGGCTACGGCCCAGGGCGAGCCGGCTGCCATCGGGCCGGCAGACGCTCCACCCACCGGCGGCGGTGTCGGCCGCACCGCGCAGGCCGTCGCCGACCGCGTCGAGCAGCACCGGCAGCAGGGCAGCGACGGCGACGCCGTCAGGAAGAGCGACATCGATCCGCCGGCCCGGTGCCGCTAAGGTGAGCCGCGTGAGGCCCGCAGAGATGGGGATGGTCACGGGAACTCCGGTTGCAGGATTCATCGATCGCCGGGCTTAACGTAGCAGTGTCGGCAACCCGCGGCTGGCGGAAGGTGTGCATCGGGTGAGTACGGTCGTCATCAAGCGGGTGCCACGCCGGCCCGGGCCACAGCTGCCCGACGGTGAGGTCGTGCTGGATCCGCCACCGGCACTACCGACGGGCTCCGGCGCGGGCTGGACCCAGGTGATCCTGATGGTGCCGATGCTGGCCGGCTCGGTCGCGATGGCGCTGATGTTCACCAACGGTCGCGGCGGGACCCTCTCCTACGTCACCGGCGGCCTGTTCGGCGTGTCGATGCTCGGCATGGTCGGCGTGTCCTTCTTCGGCCAGGCGGGCCGCCCGAACAAGCGTGATTCGTTGACCATGCGCCGCGAGTACCTGCGCCGCCTCGGCCAGCTGCGCCGCCAGGTCCGCCGCACGGTGCGGGACCAGCGGCGGGCCATGTTCTACCGGCATCCAGACCCGGACACGCTGTGGTGGTTCGCCCAGAGTGCCCGGCTGTGGGAGCGACGACCGGCCGACAGCGACTTCGCCGTGGTCCGGATGGCGCTGGGTCCGCTGCGGCTGGCCACGCCGCTGCGGCCGACGCCGACCGCACCGGTGGAGGATCTGGAGTTGCTCAGCGCTTCCGCCCTGCGCGCCTTCGTGACGACGTACGCGATCGTCAATGAGCTGCCGGTCGCGGTGGCGCTGCGGGGGTTCGCCCGGATCTACACCCGCGGCGACGGTACCCGCGTCCGTGCGTGCCTGCGCTCCGTGATCGCGCAGGCGGCCACCTTCCACGCCCCGGACGACCTGCTCATCGCCGTCTGCTGCGACCACACGACGCTGCCCGAGTGGGAGTACCTGAAGTGGCTGCCGCACGCTCTTCATCCGACGAAGGTCGACGCGCTGGGCCAGGTTCGGCTGATCGGGCGATCCCTGCGCACCATCGAGTCCCACCTGGAGGAGGTACTGGCCAACCGCCCGCGCTTCGACGCCAACCGGCTGGCCGGCGACGGCCCGCATGTGCTCGTCATCGTGGACGGTGGTGATCCGACCGGCGCCGATCAGCTCATGGCCGACATCGGACCGGCCGGGGTCACCCTGGTCGAAGTGGGCGGGCAGCCGCCGCGCAACCTCGACGAGAGCGTGCTCGTACTGGAGATCGGGGACGACGGGCGGCTGCGAACGACCACAGTGGACGGTTCAACGGAGGTCGGCCGGGCCGACGGCATCACGGTGGCCGAGGGGGAAGCGTTCGCCCGCACCCTGACCCCGTTGCGCCTTTCCGCGTTGTCGCGTACCGAACAGCCGCTGGCCTCGGTGACCGAGTTGGCCGATCTGCTGGAGATCCGTGACCCGTACCAGTTCGACCCGACCGCGTTCTGGCAGCCGCGACCGCATCGCAACCGGCTGCGGGTACCCATCGGGGTCGCGCCGGACGGTACCCCGGTCGAGCTCGACCTCAAGGAGTCAGCCCAGGACGGCATCGGCCCGCACGGCCTTCTCGTCGGAGCCACCGGCTCGGGCAAGTCGGAGCTGCTCCGTACGCTCGTGCTGGGCCTGGCCGCCAGCCACTCCCCCGAGGTCCTCAACTTCGTCCTCATCGACTTCAAGGGTGGCGCCACGTTCACCCGGCTCGACCGGTTGCCGCACACTTCGGCCGTGATTACGAACCTGGCCAAGGAGATCTCGCTGGTGGACCGCATGGAGGCGGCCATCAAGGGCGAGCTGGTCCGGCGGCAGGAGCTGTTGCGGGCGGCCGGCAACTTCGCCTCACAGCGCGACTACGAGCGGGCGCGTGCCAGCAACACAGCGTTGCAGCCGTTGCCGAGCCTGCTCATCATCTGCGACGAGTTCAGCGAACTGCTCACGGCCAAGCCCGAGTTCATCGACATGTTCGTGCAGATCGGTCGGGTGGGCCGCTCGCTGGGCGTGCATCTGCTGCTCGCCTCCCAGCGGCTCGAGGAGGGGCGGCTGCGCGGGCTGGACACCCACCTGTCGTACCGGATCGGCCTGCGGACGTTCTCGCCGATGGAGTCGCGCGCGGTGCTCGGGGTACCCGACGCGTTCGAGCTGCCCCGCTCTCCCGGCCACGGTTACCTGCGCTCCGGCACCGAGCCGATCATCCGGTTCAAAGCCGCGTACGCGTCCGGCGGGCTCTCCCCCGCGGGCCCGGTGGCTCTGTCGCCGGCGACCGGGGACCGGATCCTGCGGGCCCTGCTCTACGTGCCCGACTACGTCGAAGCGGCCAAGAGGGAGGACTCGGACCCCCTGGTCGAGCAGCCGACCGACGACGACGTGTTCGGCGAGAGCCTGCTCGACGTGATGGTGGGCCGCATGCAGGGCCGCGGCACACCCGCCCACCGGGTCTGGCTGCCGCCGCTGGACAACTCGGTCGGCCTGGGCCGGGTGCTCGGTCCGCTCCAGGTGCACGAGCTGCGCGGGCTTGTCGCCGCCCGCCCCGAGCTGGTCGGCCGGCTGCGCCCGCCCGTGGCCCTGGTGGACCGGCCGTTCGAGCAGCGACGCGACGTCCTCGTCCTCTCGCTGGGCGGGGCCGCCGGGCATGTCGTCGTGGTGGGCGCTCCCCAGTCCGGCAAGAGCACGCTGGTTCGGACCCTGATGTGCGCGCTCGCGCTCACGCACACCTCGACCGAGGTGCAGTTCCACGCCCTCGACTTCGGTGGCGGTGGTCTGCTCGGCCTGCGCGGGCTCCCGCACACCAGTGCGGTGTACGGCCGCCTGGACGTGGACGAGGTCCGCCGTACCGTCGCCGAGGTACATTCCCTGATGCGGGCCAGGGAACAACGGTTCGCCACCACGGGCGTGGACTCGATGGCGACGTACCGCTCACTGCGCCAGCAGAGCCGGGTCACTGACGATCCGTTCGGCGACGTGTTCCTGATCATCGACGGATGGAGCACCCTGCGCTCGGAGTTCGAGGACCTCGAGGGCACGGTCAGCGACATCGCCACCCGCGGACTTTCCTTCGGCATCCACGTGGTGATCGCGGCGACCCGGTGGATGGACCTGCGGCCCTCCATCCGGGATCTGCTCGGTACCCGTCTCGAACTTCGCCTCGGCGACCCGGTCGACTCCGAGCAGGGTCGCCGGCTGGCCGCCAACGTGCCGACCGACCAGCCAGGGCGGGGCCTGACCTCGGACGGCCTGCACTTCCTGTCGCTGCTCCCCCGGCTCGACGACGACCGCAGCGCCGACCCGGAGCCGCTGGTGACCGCGGTCCGGGAGGCCTGGCGCTGGCCAGGCGCGCCGGCGGTACGGATGCTGCCTGACCGGGTGCCCTACGACTCGCTGCCGCAGCCGGACCGGCAGCACAGCCGCTGGCGGTTCACCATCGGGATGGCCGAGAGCGACCTTGCGCCGGTGGGCATCGACTTCGCCGCCGAACCTCATTTCCTTCTCTTCGGCGACGTGGAGAGCGGCAAGTCCAGCTTCCTGCGGATGCTGGCGCACAGCATCACCACCGCCTACACCCCCGCTGAGGCGGCCGTCATCGCCATCGACTACCGGCGCAGTCTGCTCGGCGCGGTCCCGGCCGAGCACCTCGTCGAGTACGCGAGCGACCAGGGAGCGGCCGAGGAGATGGTCGGCCAGATCGCGGCCGGACTGGCCGAACGCCTGCCCGGTCGGGATGTGACGCCCGATCAGTTGCGCAGCCGCAGCTGGTGGAGCGGACCCGAGTTGTTCCTCCTGGTCGACGACTACGACCTCGTCGCGGGCGGATCGGTCAACCCGCTGCTGCCGCTGCTGCCATTCGCCGCGCAGGCGCGGGACATCGGGCTGCATGTCGTGCTGACCCGGCGTAGCGGCGGCGCCGGCCGTGGCATGTACGAGACGTTCATCTCGCGGATGCGGGAGTACGGCTCCCCGGGTCTGGTCATGTCGGGCGATCGCGAGGAGGGCACGCTCCTGGGCAGTGCGGCTCCCTCACGCATGCCGCCGGGTCGGGGCTGGCTGGTGACCCGCCGTGAAGGAAAGCAGCTGATCCAGCTGGCCTGGCTGCCACCGACGTCATAGGCGGGCATCCGGGGGCTACCCGTTAGTGGGGGGCCCTTCCTCTACCAGAACCGTTAACACGGCGCCCCGCCAAACGCCGGCGTACCAGCCGGACGACCAGGGCGGCCGTCAACGCGGCCAACGGGTTGATCACGCCATACCCGTACTCGGCGTCGTGGCCGGACGGCCCCTTGTCGACCGCGGTCGCCCTGAGCCGCTCGTACACTCCGTCACCGTTGAGACCCGGGTACTTCGCCTGGATGAGCGCGGCCACTCCGGCGACGAGAGCGGCGGCACTGCTGGTGCCGCTGGCCGTCGTGTACCCGCCCTGCGGGGCGGCACTGATCACGTCCGCGCCCGGCGCGGCGAGCAGGACCCCGAAGTCCGAGATCGACACATCGCCGGCGAAGTTGCCGGCCCGGTCGGTGGCCGATACGGCGATCACTCCGGGGTACGCGGCGGGGAACGCCAGTGAGTGGTCACGTGGCTTGTTGCCGGCCGCCGCGACCAGTGTCGCCCCCCTGGACCGGGCATACCTGACACTGTCCTCGATACGCGGATCGGAGCCACCGGTGATGGACAGGCAGATGACCGTGGCGCCCTGATCCACCGCGTAGCGGATGCCCGCCGCCAGATCGGCCGGCGAGAAGGTGACCGACCCGGGCGCGAACGCGCCGACCGGCAGGATCTTCGCCCGTGGAGCGACTCCGAGGATCCCGTCACCGTCGCCGGGCCCGTGCCCGTGACCGGCGATGAGCGTGGCCATCGCGGTGCCGTGGCCGTCGTTGTCGGTGCGCCCGTCCCTGCCCGGGCTCCACGCGTCCACGCCGCGCAGCACGTTGCCCCGCAGGTCGGGGTGGCTCGCGTCGACGCCGGTATCCACGACGGCGACCGTGACGCCGTCCCCCTCCGTGATCGCGTGCAGCTTGTCGTACCGCAGTGCGGTCGCGTACCACTCGGCGGCCCGGACGCCGTCGGCGAAGGCCGGCACCGCGCCGGCCGTGGCGAGCGCGGTCGCCGTCAGCAGCAGGAGGGCCGCGCGGGACGACCGGTTCAGCCGTTGCGCGTCGCACCCCCCACGTGTGGACCCGGCGGCTCGGCCGCGGCCGGTCCGGCCGGCTCGATCACCGCCGGTACCGCACCGTCCACTGTGAACAGTCCAGTCTCGTCGAGCAAATCGGTGGCGTCCATCGGCCGGTCACGGTCGCGATCACGTCGGCCACGGCCGAGACCGCCCTGGCCGTCCGTGTCCCGCCCACGCCGCAGCGCCGATCTGCCTCCGTCGGCCGTACCTTTGCCGCCTGGGCGGCCGGTGCTGGAGCGGCCCTCGACCGGGCCACGACCGGCCGAACCGCCGGGCGGAGTCGCCCGCCCCGGTCGAACGACGCCATCCTCGCCGGCCGGGACGGGGCGGGGGGCGCCGGAGCCCGGCCGGAACTGTCCGCCCCGGGGCATCGGCTCGGTCGGCGGGCGTGGTGCGCCGCGACCGCCGACCACCTCCTCGGTGACCCGTGGTCCGACGCCGGCCGTCCGTCCACCGGGGACGCCGCGGCCACGGCCGGGCAGTTGCTCGGCTTGGCCCGCCGTCGGAGGACGCCGCCCGCCGATCACCGGCTCATTCCCGGCCCGGACCGGGGCCCGGCCCGGTGTGGCGGTGCGGCCCACCACCGGCGTGGTCTCCGGGATCTCGGGCACCAACGGCGGACGGGTTCCGCCGGGGAGGCGCGATGGGGACGGCGTCGGCGGGATCCGTCCGGGCAGCACCGGCCCGGGCAGCCCGGGTGGCACCGTCCCCGGTGGCATTGTCCCCGGAGGCAGCTGGCCGGGGGGCACGCCGCCGCCCGAGGGCACGGGTACCGGCGCCGGGGCGGGAACGGGCGGCGGTGGCTGCCACACCAGAGTGCCGTCGGGGGGCGCGGGCGCCGGCGTCCCGGGGGGCGGAGCCGAGCCGGGCGGGGCCGTACCAGGCGGCCGGGTTCCGGGCGGGGCGCCGGCTCCGGGCGGGACCGCACCGGGGGGCGCCGCACCTGCGGGCACCGTACCTGCGGGCACGGCGCCGCCGGACCGGCCGCCACCGGGCTGGTTCGCGGTGACCAGGGCGTCGGTCGGACCGTTGTAGTCCGGGGGCCACCACAGGTTCTGGTAGTACTCCTGGGTGTACACCGTGTCGGCCGACTGCATCGCCGCCTGTGCCCGTTGGTCGAAGGGCTTGCGTACGGCGTTCTGGTCCGGGGCCGACGGATCGTCCCACAGATCGCCCAGACCGCCCCAGGCCCAGTTGACGTTGTCCGCGTCCTTCTTCTGGGCCGCTCTGAAGTTCGACTGCGCCGTGCCCCATGCGGCCTGATACTCGGAGCGGATGGTGGTGATCTGAGTACGGTTCGTCTCGGCCCGGGACGCGATCGCCGTCCAGGCGGTGTGATTGCTGGCCGCCTTCTGTTGGGCCACGTCCAGCGTCTTGCGGACCTTGTTCACCTCGGCCAGGAACTTCTCGCCGGCAGGGCTGTTCCAGGCGGCCTTCAGACCGGCCACCGCCTGGTCCAGCCGGGCCAGTTGGGTCGCCATCATCGACGCCATGCCCTGCCAGCCCTGGGCCTGGGTCTTCATCGCATCAAGCTTGTCGGCCTGCACGATCTCGTGCAGGTCGTCCACTGTGAACTTGTCGAAGTCGCCCACAGCTCCCCCCGGTCAGATCGCGTTCACCGGCGGATAGCCCGGCCGGTCGGTGGGCGGGTTCTCCTCCGGCTGGTAGCCGAGCCGCTCGGCCAGCGACTGGCTCGGGTCGGTGGGATGGAAGTAGCCCTCGATCTTGGTGAGATCCATCTGGTTCAACGAGTCCACGCTGCGGTAGTCGACCGCGATGCTGTGCGCGGCGGCTGCGATAGCCGCCATCCCGTGCTGAAAGTCCTCCAGCAGCTTGCGGGCCCGGGTCTCGCACTCGCTGTGGTAGTTGCCGATGATCACACCCTGCTGGTACCGGCTGTCCACGCCGAAGGTGCGCTGAGCCTGCGCGTCGGGCCCACCGGTGAGGTGGTTCAGGATGCTGGTGGAGCCCGGCGCCACGTTCTGGTCCAACTCGGTCTGCACCACGGACGCAAACGATGCCAACGAGTCCACGTCGACGTCAACGGGCTTGTCCGACAACCAATCCGGCCTATCCGTCATCACGAACTCCCCGTCCGTTTCTCATCCTGACCCAGCTTATCGGTAACCGGCAATGTCTTACTACCGCAATGGTTCATGTCGCCTCGTGATCGAAAAGACCCACCGGGGCCAGGTTCCGATCGTCAGGCCACGCGGGCGGCGGATCTGCCCTGGTGGGGCGCCATTTCGTCCGGCGCCCGCGGCGACGGGCCGCGATGGCCACCACAGCCAGGACAGCCACCACGGCGCCCAGGGTGGCGATCACGAGCGACTGCGCGCGTACCCGCCGCTCCCGGGCCGCGGCGGCCGTCGCCTCGGCGTCGTCGGGCTGGACCGGCGCGGCTGGCTGGTCGAGCGCGGGCACCGATCCGAGCCGTTGCGTCACCGCACGGTACGGGTCGATGAGGCCGTGCCCGTAGTACGAGGCGTCGGCACCGCCGGCGGCCGGGTCGGCGGTGGCCCTCAGCCGCTCGGCCAGCTGAGCGACGGTGAGCTCGGGCCAGTACTGCCGGACCAGGGCGGCGGCCCCGGACACGAATGCGGCGGCCAGACTGGTACCGCCGTACTCGGCCGAGCCGCCGCCCGGCGTCGCCGCGACCACAGCTTCGCCAGGGGCCACCACATCCACGTACGAACCGTGTGCTGAATAGCGCGCCACCACGCCCGTCCGGTCGACCGCGCCGACGCCGATGACGTCCGGGTAGGCGGCCGGGTACGGCGTCGGGTTGCCGTCGTTGGCATCACCCAGGTTCCCGACGGCGGCCACCACGACCACGTTGTCGGCGATCGCGTCCTCGATCGCCGAGCGGATCTCCGGGTAGTCGGTGTAGTAGACGACGGACAGGTTGATGACCTCCGCGCCTTCCTGGACGGCCCATCGTACGGCCGCGCCGAACTGGGCCGGGGTGGCCGCGTCGCCGGACTCGTCCGAGGACGCGGCCGACTTCTCGCTGACGGTCACCGGCAGGATCCGTGCGCCAGGGGCGACCCCGCGCAGCCCACTCTCGTCCTGCGCCTGCGCGGCGATCAGGCTCGCCACCGCCGTACCGTGGCCGACGCAGTCGCTGTCGCCTGGAGGTCCCCCGCCGCGGTGCAGGAAGTCGGCTCCGGTGGCGATGTGGCCGCGCAGCTGCGGATGGCCTGCGTCCACGCCGGAGTCCAGCACCGCCACCGTGACCCCGTCGCCGGTCGCGGTCGCCCACGCCCGATCGAAGCCCAGCTCGGACTGCGGCCACGGGACGGCGGTCGACGTCGAGCCTGGTTGGGCGCAGCTGACCTCGGCCGACGCCGGAGACGGCACGGCGAGCAACGCGCCGGTCAACGCGGCGGCCAGGACGGCGGCGGGGAAGCGGTCCACGGCTCAGTTCACCGGCACCGGTTGCCGGGCGCTGGCCGGATCGAGTGCTCTTCCGGCCGGAATCAGCGACACGAGGTCGGCCGGCATGGCGGCCGCCGACGCGGCGTCATACCCGAGATAACCGGCCACCTCGGGCGCTGGTACGGGATACCGCACGCCCAGGTCGGTGATCACCGCGAGCGCGCCGCCAGGGTCGGCCCGGGCGAGTACCCCGGTGCCGGGGGCGAGCACGACCCGGTCGGCCAGGACCGGGTCGTCCGGACCGCGGGTGACCGCCGCGGTCGCCGGAGCCAGCGGCGGCAGCGCGGCGCCGATGGTCACGGTCGGGGCGGTGTGCCCGTTGGCGTAGGTCAGGCAGAGGTCGGAGCCGTCGCGTCGCGGATCGGCCATGGTCGGGATCACGGCGGGCGGCGTGATCCCCTCAGCCGGTGGCAGCAGGCGCACGCTCGACCGCTGGGCGGTGCTGAGGTCCGTGCGCTCCAACGGTTTCGGGGTCTCACCAGGGTAGGCGGCGGCCGTGGCCGGATCGTGCAGGAGGATGTCGGCCTGCACCGCGGTGATACTGGCGATCCCGTCGGCCAGCGCGGCGTAGAACTCCTCCTCGCCGGTCACCCGACGGGTCGTCAGCACCTGACCGATCAGCGCGTCCGGTACCGCGGACTCGCCGCCCCGGTCGTCGATGCTGATCGGGCCGACGTCGGGCCCCTGCGGGATGGCGTTGATCCAGGCCGCCGCGGCGGGCAGCACGGGAGACTGGCCCAGAGCGAGCGCATCGAGCAGCGTCTCAGGATCGTTGATCCGGAACCGACCGTCGTGCCACACCAGGAACACGCTGTCGTCCGGATGGCGGACGAGCAGCGCTTCTTCCGCGGGGTTGTGCCCCAGTCCGGTCGGCGCGGCCCCGAGGAACAGGACGGAGCGCTGGCCGGTCCGGCCGGACGAGCTGTCCACCTCGGACTGTGAACACAGTGTCCAGGCCCCCCGGACCAGATGATCGGCGGCCGGGAGCGCGTCCGGGGCGCCGACGATGCCCAGCAGCGCTCCCCGTGGCGCGTCGGCCATGGATGACGTGGAGACGAAGGTGACCCGCGGGTCCTGCTGCTTGAGGATCAGGCGGGCCGAGGCGTAGTTGACCACGGGATGCAGCTGGCCGTCGACGTAGACGTACCGCGCACCCGTCTCCTTCTCGACGACGATGGCCTGCGGATCGCGCCAGCTCGAGTTGCCGCCCTTCACGATGAGCCCGTAGATGCCGACAGCACCGAGCAGTGCCGCCGCCACCATGGCGCTCAGGAACATCGTCGTGGTGCCCCGGCGGAACGGCACCTGGGCCAGGTCCGCGTCGCGATAGACGAAGGCGGACACCACGCGCCGCATCATCAGCTGATAGCTGAACAACTGGTCCCGCCGGCTCGCCATCACCCCTCCCGATGGACGGGTGGTGGCTGGCTGCGGTGAACGTCAGAGGACGGCGACCCCACGTCAGGTCGGGAAGTAACCAGCCGCACGCCGGTCGGTGGCCTGCATCCGTTGGGCCGAGCTCTCCAGCGCTCCCTTGAGCTGGCTCAGGATCTGCGCGATGTGGTTCGAGGCGGTGGTCCACCTGTCCTTGCGGATCTTGTAAGCGGTCTGGGCCTCGGAGGTCCAGGCGTCGGTCTCCAGCGGGCGGAGATCGGTCTCAAGCTGTGAGAGCAGGTGACGCATGGTGCTGACAGCGGTATCGATCGCGGTCATCGCGCCGGCGATGGTGTCGAAGTTGTAGATGATCTGGCCGTCGGTCCTGGCTACCATCGTGTCCTCGCAGTCTCGTCAGGCGCCAGCGCCACGTAGGCGGCTGACGATGTTGCCCGCGTCCGCCGCGGCCTTCGAAACTTCCTGGCGGGCGGTGTCGTCGGAGACGTCGAAGTCCCGGCCAGCGGTGCGGATGCCCTCGGCGACCTCGTTGAGCGCGTTGGTGATGGTCACCAGATCCGCGTTCACGCTCGCCTTGGCCTGCTGGAACGTCATGCCGGCCGCGCCGACGAAGCCGGTCTCCATCGGGGCGAGGTTGTCCAGGAGAGCGTTCAGCATCTTCGCCAGCTGGCCACCCGCGTCGTCGGCCTTGGTGGCCGCCTTCTGAAGCTCAGGTGTTACGGCATTGAAAGCCACAGGTTCACCCCCGAGGGTCCGCCGCCACATGCGGCACCTTCAATGGGGACACCTTATCGTCAAGAGTCAACTTCCGCTCGCTCGGCGACGATCGCTATCAGAACGTGACCGTGATGCTCACTCCGTCCTCGGACTCGTACTGTTCGACCGACACCTCACGGTCATCCTCCGGCGCCACCTCGCCGTCGGTCTCGTACCGCATGGACGGCCGACCGATGACCGGCGGCACCGCGTGCCCGCCCGGATCCCACAGTTCATCGGTGTCACCCGACGCATCGATGTCAGCCATATCCCAGCGTTACTACCACATCGAGCGGCCCCTGCCCAGAGAGTCCACTATGGATTCACCGCGGGCCCGAAGTTGTTCGCCGCGCCCAGTGCCCGGTTGCCCGGAGAGTCCCCGGCATTCGGGTTGCCAAGACAGCTTGCTCCGGTGCTCCGGGTTTCGGGTTTGCCCGGACAGTTTGCTAACGGATTTCGTCGAATGCGGCGTCCCTACTAACAGCCAGGGCGGGCGTAGCGCCACGAAGGCGTGTGGTGTCGCGGGTTACCCGTTAGTAGGGGGCCCTTCCTCTACCAGAACGGTTAATACGGCGCCCTGCCTAACCGAACGACGGCGGGCCCGCCCAACGACGGGGCCACCCTCGCGCGGGGCCCCGTATTCTGCGGAGTGTGGGCGCACGGCTGAGAGGGCTCGACGGCATCCGGGGTCTGGCCGCGCTGTTCGTGGTGCTGCACCACACCTTCCTGCGCTCGTTCCCAGGCTACCCGGCCAACACCGGTCCGCCGTGGGCGGGGTGGCTGATCTACGGGCACTTCGCGGTGATCGTGTTCATCGTGCTCTCCGGCTTCTCGCTGGCCGTGTCACCGGCAGGTAAGGGCTGGCGACTGGACGCGGTGGGCCGGTTCGCCAGCCGGCGGGCCTGGCGGATCCTGCCCCCGTACTGGGCCGCTCTGGTGTTCAGTCTGCTGGTCGCGTGGCTCATCGTTCCCCAGCCGGGGCAGCCGGCCCCGACCACGACCTCAGTGCTGGCCAACGGCCTGCTGCTACAGGACATCATCGAGGCGCCCACCCCGAACCGCGCCTTCTGGACGATCGCCATCGAGGCGCAGCTCTACGTCGTGTTCCCGCTGCTCCTGCTGGCCGTGCGCCGGATGAACGCCGTGGCGATGCTGGTCGCGGTCGGGCTGGGGGTGGTCGGCATCCACGTGGCGACATCCGGTATGTCCATTGTAGACAATCTCTTCCTCCAGTTCGCCGCGCTGTTCGCGATCGGGGTCGCGGCGGCCGGCGTGGTCGCGGCGCCGGGCGTGCAGGCGGCGGCCGGCGTAGTCGCGACGCCGGGCGTGCAGGCGGCGGCCGGCGTAGTCGCGACCGGCGTGGTCGCGCCCGGCCCGCGGTGGCGCCGGTGGCCGTGGCCCTGGCTGGCCCTGGCCACCGGCGCACCGGTGCTCGGGCTGATCGCCTGGCAGGGTCCGGTGTGGACGATCGGCGGCCACCTGTTCTGGATCGACCTCGCGCTCGGTCCGGCCGTCGGGTGTCTGCTGGCGGCGGTGGCCACAGGTCACCCGGCAGCGCTGGTCGGGGTGCTCGACACGCGAGGGCTACGTTCGCTCGGGTCGTTCTCGTACAGCCTCTACCTGACCCATGCCCCGCTCGTCATGGTGATCTACACGCTGCTGGTAGCCGGACGGTTCGAGCAGGGTGTGCCATCGTTGCTGATCTCGGTGGCCATCACCGTGCCGGTCACGATCACGTTCGCCTGGCTGTTCGCCACCGTCTTCGAGCTGCCGTTCCAGCGCCGGCGGGGCTGGCCATCGCGGCGGGGCTGGCCGTCGCGGCGGGGCTGGCCGTCGCGGCAGGGGCCGGTCGAACCGCGGGGGCCGGTCGAACCGCGGGGGCCGGTCGAACCGCGGGGGCCGGTCGGACGGCCGGAGCTGGCCGTGCGACCGTCACAGCCGCAGCGCTCGTAGCCGGCTCAGCTGGTGGGGCTGGCCTTCGAACCGAAAGCGCCGAGGAACTGGTTGCGGAAGGTGTCCATCCGCCAGACCGGCGCCCGCGGATCGGGCCGAAGGCCCGGTTGCCAGCCCCAACTGGAGATGCGGTCGAGCACGGCCGGGTCCTTGGCGACGATGGTGATCGGGACGTCACGGGTCGCCCCCTCGCCCGCCACGATCGGCGCCGGCTGGTGGTCGCCGAGGTACACCAGCACGAGGTTGTCGTCGCCGTAGGTCTGAACGTAGGAGATCAGCGTATCCAACGAATACGCGATGGACTTGCCGTAGTCAGCCTTGACCCGGGTCACGTCCCGGCTCAGTACCGAGTCCGCCGGGTCGCCCGCCCCGGATGTCGTGCCGTAGACCGAGCCGTCGCCGATCTGGTTCCAGCCGATGACGTCGGGGACAGGCTCCCACGGCGCGTGGCTGGAGAGGAGGTCGATCTCGGCGAACGTCGGCGGGTGGTCCGCCGTTGAGAGCACGGAGCGCTGCAGGAACGACATCGTGTACTGGTCCGGGATGGACTGGAAGCTGAACGCCGGTCCGTGGTAGCCGATATTGCGAGCGTCGTAGATGTTGCTGTAGTTGTAGAACCGGCCCTCGGGCCAGTCCTCATTGTTGGCCGGCACCATACCCACGGTGCGCCAGCCGGCCCGGCGGAACGCGGCGCTGAGCGTCAGCCGGTCACCGGACACGAGGTCGGCGTAGCGGCCCTGGTTGTCTATCCACAGTCCGGACTGCAGCGTCGAATGGGCGAGCCAACTGCCCCCGCCGGCGGTTGACGAGGTCAGGAACGCGCTGCGCGAGTCGAATCCGGCCGCCTTCAGCCGGCTGGTACCGGCGTCGAGCAGGGCGTCCATCGCGGGTGCCAGCTGCGGATCTTCGATCGCCACCCGGCCGTAGCTCTCGACGAAGGTGAGGAGGACGTTCTTGCCGCGCAGCCCGGTCAGCAGGTCGGCGCCGAGGGTGTCGCGGTACGCGTCGGTGGCTGACTCCCCGGCGAAGGCTTCGAGGTTCTGGATGTCGGAGTGCGCCTGCCGGACCTGTCCGACGGCCAGCGTGCTGGTGTCGCGGTCGGCCACCGGCATGCCGGCGATGTGCAGCCCGAAGGCGGCGCAGGCGATCCAGACCACCGTCAGGCCAGCCACGCTCCGGGTGGCCGCGGTCCGGTGCCGCCGGACGATCTTGGCCAGCCGGAACACCGAGAGCACCATCAGCGTGGGTATGGCGGCGATCAGCAGGATGGCCACGATCACCGCCAGGACGGCCAGCCCGCGGCCGAGGGAACGGCCGAGAAAGTCCACCGCGGGAGGGAAGAAACTCCAGTCGAGGACTGGCGAGAATGGCCGGTCGAAGGCGGCGAAGAAGCCCATGTTGACCACCTTGACGATGGTCAGCAGTCCGAGCAGGACCCCGCCGACGAGCACCACCGCCGTCCTGGCCCGCGCCGGCAGCACCAGGACCAGCGCCACCCCGATCAGCACTTCGAGGGGAATGCGCACGAACGCGCCCGGACCGACGCGGGTGAGCTGATCCGGTACCAGCAGCGCGAACAGGACGAGCAGGCTGGCGAGGACGGTGACCGTCCGGCCGAGGATCACCCGGCGCCGGCTGCGTGCCGCCGCCGTCGCGCTCGCCGGTGTTCCTCGCTCTGGTACTTCTGGTTCCGTCATCTCAGCCGAGCTTACGGGTGTGGTTGTGGGCGGCCCGGCGCGCCTTCGCGGCCAGGTAGCCTGCGTTGGCCGGCGACAGGTGCACAGCGGTCGGGACGCACTCGCTCACATCGATCCCGAGCTGGACCAGCTGCTTGGCTTTGTCCGGGTTGTTGCTCAGCAGGGCGACCCGACCGACTCCGAGTACCTGCAGCATCTGGGCCGCCACCGTGTAGTCCCGCTCGTCCTCGTCGTGGCCGAGAGCGACGTTCGCCTCGTAGGTGTCCAGACCCGCGTCCTGCAGGGCGTACGCCTCCAGTTTGGAGTAGAGACCGATGCCGCGACCTTCCTGTCGCAGGTACAGCACGAAGCCGCCGGCCTCGGCCGACCCGCTCGACTGCCTCCCGAAGCTGCGGACCGCAGTCGCAGCGCTGGCTGCCGAACACATCCCCGGTCAGGCACTCGCTGTGCGGGCGCACCAGCGGCGCCGGCCCGCCGGCGTGCCGCGCCGCGAGCGACCCACTCCAGTCGCCGAGGCCGAGACGCGAGGTGCTCCCGGCCGTCCACCAGCCCGCTGAATGAGAACACTGCGCGTCGTCGTGGCGTATCCGTCGGGGAACCGCAGCGGCACGGACACCTGGTGCGTACCGTCGCGACGGGCAGCATGTCGTACATAGATCTCCCTCACTCAGCCGGTACCGAACCGCGGGGACAGGGCGTACCGCAACAGGACCACGTCGCCGATCTGGCGCACCTCGGCCAGCGCGCCCGGCGGTCGGGGTTCCACGGGAACTCGCCGTCGCCGACGAACCGGCGGGCCCGCGAGTCGCCGACGAAGAACGGCGCCACCACCAGGTGCAGCTCGTCGGCGAGCCCTTCGCCGTGAGGAACTGGGTGTGGACGACGCCACCGCCCTCCACCATCAGCCGTCGTCACGCCCGCGCGCGTACAGGTCCTCGGTCAGCCGGTGCAGGTCCACCGGCTGGCCGCCGTCGACCACGGTCGCCACCCCGCCGAGCCGGCCGCGGGTCGTCGACCAGCGCGCCGCTCGCACAGTAGACGATCTTCTCCGTCTCACCGGCGGTGAAGAAGTTGGCGCAGGCGTCCAGCTGCCCGCCCGCGGTGACGGTCACCTTGATCGGCGAGGGGTGCAGGCCGCGGGCGGTTCGCTCCTCGCGGCGAGCCGGCGACCGCACCAGCAGGCGGGGGTTGTCACGGCGGATGGTCGTCGGCGCCGACCAGGATCGCGTCGCACTCGGCCCGCACCGCGTCGACCCGGTCGAAGTCGGCGTCGTTGGACAGCAGCAGCCGCTTCTCGGTGGCCGCGTTGAGATATCCGTCGATTGACATGCTGCAACTGAGCAGAATGTAGGGCCGCTCACCCACGGCCGGCTCCCGTCCCGGCCGCGGACGCCGGGCATACGGCGGGAGCGTCGGGCTCTGCGGCGCGGGTCCTGGTCCGGGCGCCGCGGATCGGCGGTGCAGCCAGCGGACACAGGACGGCGGCCCCGGGCAGGCTGGCCACGAACACCAGCACCCCGTAGGTGACCGCGGTCGGCCACGCCCTGGGTCGTGGTCAGCCCGGCCGCGGCGAAGGCCCAGGCGGCCACGCCCTCGCGCGGCCCCCAGCCGGCGATGTTCAGCGGGATCGCGGCTGGCCAGCAGTACGAGCAGCGTCAGCGGCACCAGCACGTTGAGCGGCGCCGTCGAGCCGGCGGTCCGGGCCGCGATGCACGAACGTCGCCACGTGACCGGCGACGACCAGGGCCGAGGCGGCGCGACACCACCCAGGCCCCGCTCGCCGCGGGCGCGTGCGCCCTCGCGCACCGGTCGCCGCACCACGCGTGCGGCTCGACCGGACCCAGCCGAGTGCGAGCCCGCGCGCCAGCGGGCGACGCCCAGGGCGGCCGGCCACGACCAGTCCACCATCGACGACCGGCATGTACCGGCGAACCGGCGAAGGGAAAGTCAGCAGGACGACCACGGCCATACGATCTGCACCGCCTGCCCGGCCACCCGGTCGAGCACCACCGCCCGCACGCCGAGGCCGACGTCGCCGATGTCCAGCCCGTGCCGGACCGCACGGTGCACGTCGCCGAGACCCCGCCGGGCAGCGTCGTGTTGAGGAACTGCGACCGGTAGTACGCGGCCACCGCGTCGCGCAGCGGCAGCCTCACCCCGAGGCCGGCCGTGATCAGGCTCCACCGCCAGGCGCATCAGACGGTGCCACCACGCCGATGACGGACGCCGCGCCAGGGCCGACGCGTCGACCGACCGTACGCCGCGCAGGAACGGGCCCGTGCCCATCCGCCATACGAGCAGGCCGAGAATGGCCACCCCGCCCAGCAGACGCGCCCAGACCCAGACCGGCCGGCTCGACCGGGCCACCGCCGGGCCGGTAGCTTGACGCGCTCGACCAACGCTCAACGTCCTCTCTCATTCCATGCAAGCGAATAGGTCGTCATGCTGGACGGTCATATCGCAGCTCGCGCGCGGCCAGCTGATTCCGACGCCGCTCAATGTAACCGGCGGCTGGCGCAGCGAGCGCGGAGCACTGCTCGGCGGCCGCCCCGACCCAGCCGTCGAACCATTGGCCGATCAGGTCGGCCTCGCCCGGTCCGAGCCGCCACGGGCTGGGGCGGACCTCCGCGCCCAGCCCGAGCCGGGCGTACGCCGCCGCGGTGGCGGCCACCGCGTCCGGGCCGAGCAGCCGCCGCGGCCCGACCCACCGCCGTTGATGGTCGTTGAACGCCGCACCGATCTCCCGGTCGAGCGGTTCGGCCGGGGTAGCTCGACCCGACCGACCAACGAAAGCGTCAGCAGCGTCGGGCAGCCGGCCCGGCGGGCATACGGCCAGCCGGTCGACCTCCTCGGCGGTCAGGAGATCCAGCAGCGCCGACGCCGTCACCAGCGCGGCGCCGTCGAAGTCGACCGCGGTGGGCCGGCCATCGCCCTCGCGGTCTCCACCGTCACCGGTGCCCCGTCCGCCGCCTCGACCGTTAGCTCCGTCGCGGCCAGCTCCAGCACGTCGGCGTCCCGGTCGTACAGCACCCAGTGCTGGGGCCCGGGCAGCCGGGGCGCCAGCCACCGGCCCATCGAGCCGGTGCCGCAGCCCAGATCGTGGATCACCGGGGCGCCCGGCTGGCGAACCGCGCCCGGGTCGACCCGCTCAGGTGACAGCCGGGCGGCGGCGTCGGCCGGCCCCGCAGCGAACCAGCTCGGGGCCGCCCGCGGCATCCGCGTCGTCATCGCGTGACCTCCAGCTGTCGGCACAGTCGGTCTGAGCACAGTGGGTTTGAGCACAGTGGGTTTGAGCACAGTGGGTTTGAGCACAGTGGGTTTGAGCACAGGGCGTTTGAGCACAGGGCGTTGGAGATCAGCCTCGCGGTCACGGACCAGCCCGTCAGCGTCGTTCTACGCAGACCGGCCGACCGGTTGAGTCGGTCCCGTAGCGCCGGCTCGGTCAGCCAGCACCGCAGTGCCCCGGCCAGCGCGGCCGTATCCTCCGGCGGCACCAGCAGGCCCGGCCGGGCGCCGCCGCGGGGCATGGCCGAGCGCCTCCGGCAGGCCCTTGACCGCCGTAGCCAGCACCGGAATGCCGCGGGCCAGGCCTCCGTGACGACCATGCCGTACGTCTCGCCGCGCGAGGGCACAACGAGCAGATCAGCCGAGGTATAAGCGGACCCCAGCTCGCGCCCGGCCCGAGGCGCCGTCGAGGCTGACGCGCTCGCTCATCCCGTACGCCGGACCCGCCGGCGCACGGTGGCGACGAATCCGGGTCACGCTCCACCGAGCCGACGAGCACGCAGCACCACGGGTAGCCGGCCAGCGCGCCGAGGGCGGCGATCAGGAGATCGTGGCCCTTGTGGGCGCAGACGGCGGCCACACACAGCAGGTCGCGAGCCGGTCGGCGACCGAGCGGCGACGGGGCGGGGTCCACCCCGGGCGGCGCGGCGTGCACCTGATCGGGGCCCAACCCGTACAGGTCGATCAAGCGGCCTCGGCACCAATGGCTGGTCGTGATGACCGCGCCGGCGGCGTCGAGCACCGCCCGTCAGCCCGGCGCCGAGTTGTCACCCGGCCGCACCCGTCACCCGCCCGCCCTGAGCGGCATGTGCACGAGGATCACTAGGTCGTAATCGGCTGGCCGCTGGGACCAGGACATCAGGGACGTTCGACGCGACCAGTCCGTCGATCGAGCACGGTTCGGCGGTCGGGCAGTGTCGCCAGCAGCTGCGCCAGGCGGGCCTGGGCCGCCGCGTCTGGCTCGGGCCAGCCGCCGTACGCCGGATGTTCGCGCACGACCCAGCCCACCCGGGCCAGGGCGATGCAGATCCGCCGGTCGTAAACGTTGCCACCGCTGGGAGTCGTCGGATCGTCGATGTCGTTGGGCACGACGACGCGAACCTCGTGTGGTTCCGTCAGGAACCGCTCGCGCGCTGCGGGGCGCGCTGACGCTCGCTCCTCCCCGCCAGGCACCGCTCGCAAGCTGCGGTGCTCGCTGGCGCTCGCTCCTCGCGCGAGCTCAATGCGCTCGCTCATAACGTCCGCTCGTAGCTGGCCCAGGCGACGTGCGACTCGTGCAACGTCACGGCGATGCCGGACAGGCCCCGGGCGCCTCGCCCAGATCGCCGGCGAGCACGCGCTCGACGAGGCGATCAGCGATCACCCGGGCCAGCGCCTCGGTCGTGGTGTTCATGCCCGCGAAGGCCGGTTCCTCATCGAGATTGCGTAGGTTGAGTTGGCCGACGATCCCGTGCAGCTGCTCACTCGCGCGGGCGATGTCGACCACCATGTTGTCGGCATCCAGCTCGGTTCGCCGGAACGTCGCGTCCACCACGAAGGTCGCGCCGTGCAGTTGCTGAGCCGGTCCGAAGACCTCACCACGGAAACTGTGGGCGATCATCATGTGGTCGCGGACGCTGACGCTGAACATGGATGTCACTTCCTGTCGTGGGTTTCCCGGTCGTACGTTTCCCGGTCATACGTTTCCCGGTCGTAGGCTTCGCCGGTCGTAGGTGATGAGCTGGCACAGGGCCGGCCGGGCGCCGTCGGCCAGCCCGGACAGTACGTCGGGCAGCTGATCGAATGGCGCCGGGGCGGTGAGCAGCCCGTCGAAAACCGGATCCCGCAACAGGTCCAGCGCCAGGCCGAGCCGGTCGGCGTGCCCGCGGGTGGCCCGCCGGGCCGGGGCGATCGTGCCGACCTGGCTGGCCCGGATCGTGAGCCGGTCGGAGTGGAACGACCCGCCCAGCGGCACACCCACCTCGCGGTCGCCGTACCAGCTGAGCTCGATCACCGTCCCCTCGCGCGCGAGCAGCTCGCAACGACAGGGCCAGCCCCGCCGCGGTGGCGCTGGCGTGGAAGACCAGATCCCGCCCTGGTTCGGCGTGTTCAGGATCGACGAACGGCACGCCGAGGTCGGATGCGATCGCCCCCCGTTGCGGGTTCACGTCGACCAATTGGAGAGTAACTCCAGGAAAATGGGCCAGGATCGCGGCGACGCAACAGCCGACCATGCCGGCGCCGACCACGGTGACCCGATCACCGACGAGCGGCGGGGCGTCCCACAGTGCATTGACGGCCGTCTCCACAGTGCCGGCCAGCACGGCCCGGGTCGGCGGCACACCGTCGGGCACGGCAACGACCGCGCTCGCTGGCACGACGTACGCGGTCTGATGTGGATAGAGACAGAAGACGGTATGGTCCAACAGCTCGACCGGGCCGGCCTCGACCAGGCCGACGCTGAGATAGCCGTACTTGACCGGCCCCGGGAACTCGCCATCCTGGAACGGGGCCCTCATCACAGCGTACTGGCTGGGCGGCACCTCGCCCCGGAAAACCACAGTCTCGGTCCCACGGCTCACGCCGGAGTACAGAGTACGAATGAGCACCTCACCCGGGCCGGGCGCGGGAACGCTCTGGGAGCGGATCTCGCCCGCACCCGGAGCGCGGATCCAGAATGCGCGGGCATCACAAGCCATGATCCCCTCCTCTACCCGATAATGCGACCGGCGAACCGAACCGGCCAGTTGTGCGTGCCAGATAACGGATCGTTCGTCATGATCACGGAGGCGAAGTGCCCGCGGTTCGACTGGGTCCGATAATCGGGCTGATCATCCAGGTTGCCTTGTTGGCGACGCTGGCTGTGACCGTGGGCGAAGATATCGCCGGATGGGCGACCGGTATGACGTATGCCCTGGTCATGTGGGCCGCGCTCACGTGGGGATTGATCCGCACCGGGGGACGTGCGTTCGGGCCCGCCGATAGGGTGACGCTCATCCGGGCTGTCTTGGTCGGTTGTGTGGCCGCGCTCACTGCCGAGTCGCTGCGCGGCCCGATCGCCGGCCGGGGTGCTACCTCGCGATCACGACGGTGGCACTCGCCCTGGACGCTGTCGACGGCCGGGTCGCCCGGCGCACCGGAACGGCGTCGCGCCTCGGCGCCGTGTTCGACCAGGAGATCGACGCATTCCTCATTCTCGTGCTGAGCGTATACGTGATGGTCGCTCGGTGTCTGGGTCCTCGCTATCGGGCTCATGCGCTACGTGTTCATGGCGGCCGGGCCGCTGCTGCCGTGGCTGCGCGGCCGGCTACCGTCCAGGTTCTGGGGCAAGACGGTGGCCGCGACCCAGGGCATCGTGCTGGCCGTCGCCGTGTCCGGCCTGCTGCCGGTCCCGCTGGCGTTCAGCGGTGTCGTGGTCGCGCTGGGACTGCTTGTGGAGTCGTTCGGCCGAGGTGTGGTCTGGCTGTGGGTGCACGGACGGGTCACCCGCGCGCCGGTGCCAACCCGCCTCGAGCACGTCGGCCGGGGCTGACACCACAGTGGACAGACCAGCTGTCCACTGTGGTGACTCCGGTCAGGCTGAGGCGCCCTGGGCGGCGTCGGCCGAGCCGCGCTGGTCGGGTACCGGCACCGTCTCGCCGATCGTCCGACGATCCGGACCTTCGGTTCGTTGCTGCTCCTTGAGGTGGGGCGGGGCGATGGCCCGTACCACGTGGTAGGCCACGATCGTCACGAGCGTGCCGAGCGCGATGCCGCTGAGCTGGAAGCTGTCGCTGAATGTCAGCGTCGTGTTGCCGATCGCGATGATGATGCCGGCGGCCACCGGGACCAGGTTGATCGGGTTGCCGAAGTCGACCCGGTTCTCCTTCCAGATCTTCGCGCCGAGCAGGCCGATCATGCCGTACAGGACGACCGTGATGCCGCCGAGCACACCGCCCGGAGTGGCCGACACGACGGCCCCGAACTTCGGGCGAGAAGCCGAACAGGATGGCCACCACCGCCGCCACGTAGTACGCGGCGGTGGAGTAGATCCGGGTGGCCGCCATGACACCGATGTTCTCGGCGTACGTGGTGGTCGGTGAGCCACCGACCGAGCTGGTGATGACGGTGGCCAGGCCGTCGGCGGCGATCGCCCGTCCCATCACCGGGTCGAGGTCGGTCCCGGTCATCTCGGCGACCGCCTTGACGTGGCCGGCGTTCTCCGCGATCAGCGCGATCACGGCCGGCAGCACGAGCAGGATGAAGGCGAACTTGAAGTCGGGCAGGTGCCAGCCGGCCACCTCCTTGCCATCCGCGCCCGTCGTCGTGTGCGGCGGGAACCCGAACCACGAGGCCGCGTTCACGCCCGACCAGTCGACCCGGTCGTGGCTCGTCGCCTGCGTCGCCCCGCCGAGTACCGACGTGATCGGCCCGGCGGTCCGGTCCAGCAGCCAGGACAGCAGATACCCGAAGACGAGGCCGACGAAGATCGCGATCCGGCTGATGAAGCCGCGCACGACCGACGGCGACCACCATCACGAACGCCATCGTGGCCAGCGCCACCCACTGGTCCTGCGGCCAGTAGATGGTGGCCACCACCGGCGCGAGGTTGAACCCGATCAGCATGACCACCGCGCCGGTGACCACCGGCGGCAGCACTGCGTGCAGCACCTTGAAGCCGAGGAAGTGGATGATCACGCCGACCACGGCCAGGACCGCGCCGGCGACCAGGATCGCGCCGGTCACCGAGGCCGATCGCCGCCCTGTGCCCGGATGGCGATGACGCCACCGACGAACGAGGCCGACGTGCCGAGATAGCTCGGCACCCGGCCGTTGACGATGAGCAGGAAACAGATCGTCGCGATGCCGCTCATCATGATGGCCAGCTGGGGGTTGAGCCCCATGATGAGCGGGAACACGAAGGTCGCCCCGAACATCGCGACGACGTGCTGGGCGCCGAGCCCGATCGTGCGCGGCCAGGACAGCCGCTCGTCGGGCCGGACCACAGCACCGGGCGGCGGTGTCTTGCCGTCGTGCACCACGCGCCAACCGAACGCAGCCATGTGACCTCCTCCGGTCGTTGGTTGCCCGTGAGAATGCGCCCATGCGACCCCGAGATCAACAGGCAGAAGACGGTCAATGCCCGCGAATCCCCCGTTTCACCACGTCTTTCCGGTCAGGTCCAGAGTTCGTCGAGGGTGGGCAGCTCGACCCGGGTGGCCGGCACGACCGCCGCCGCGATGCCCGGGCGGGCCGGCCGCTCCTCCCGAACGTCCATTGTGTCCAGTGCCGCCGCGTCCAGGAACCGGCTGGCCGGCGCGTAGCTGTGCCGGTCGTCGCGGCCCCGCCGATGGTGCGGCAGCCGTAGTGGCGTGTAGACGGCCAGCTCGTCCCGGGCCCGGGTGGTGGCCACGTAGAACAGGCGCTGCTCCTCGAGCAGTCCGGTCGGGGCGGACAGCGCCATGTCGGACGGGAACGCGCCGTCGACCACGTTGATCACGTGGACGCTGTCCCACTCGAGACCCTTGGCGGAATGCACAGTGGACAGTGTGAGGTAGTCCTCGTCGAGATGGGGCGGCCCGGCCAGATCGCTGGTCGAGGCAGGCGGATCGAGGGTGAGGCTGGTGACGTAATCGGCCAAGGTCGGCGACTCGGCGGCCGCACCGACCAGCCGGTCGAGGTCGCCCAGCCGGGCCGGGTGGTCAGGGTATCGGGCGGTCAGCAGCGGACGGAGCAGGTCGAGCACCCGTTCCGCCCGGTCGGCCACGCTCGCCTGGCGGCGGGCGGTCGCCAGGGCGTCGAGCGTCGCGGCCAGGGCGGTGCGCGTCCCGGCCGGGGCGGCGGCCACCGCGTCGGGGTGGCGCTGCTCGGTACCGGGCTCACCCGGGCGCAGCGAGTCGAGCAGCAGCCGGGCCTTCGCCGGCCCGACCCCGTCGTGCAGGCGCAGCAACCGGAACCAGGCGATCTCGTCGAGCGGGTTGTCGAGCAGCCGAACAGCTGGCGATGAAGTCCTTGACGTGGGCCGCTTCGAGGAACTTGAGCCCCCCGTACTTCACGAACGGCACCCGCCGCGGCGGTCAGCTCCACCTCCAGCAGGTCGCTGTGGTGGGCGGCCCGCATCAGGACCGCCTGTGTCTTGAGCGGGCGGCCACGCTCGAGCGCGTCGAGCACGCTGTCCACGACCAGGCGGGCCTCGGCCGACGCGTCATGGCAGCGCCGCAGCACGCGGGCGCGGCCCGCCGCCGCGCTCCGACCGCAGCCGGAGCTGGGGACCACCGGCGGCCGGACGTACCGCGTTGGCCAGCTCGAGAATCCGTTGCCGGGAGCGGAAGTTCTGTTCCAGGCACACGGTACGGGCGGCGGGCAGGCGATCGCCCAACTCGAGCAGGTGCCGGCTGTCGGCCCCGCGGAAGCCGTACACCGCCTGGGCGTCGTCGCCGACCACGGTCAGCCCGACGCCGTCAGGGCAGAGCAGACCGACGATGTCGACCTGGATCTGGTTCACGTCCTGGTACTCGTCGACCAGGACGTGGTCCCACCGGCCCGCCATGGCCGGTCCGACCGCCGGGTCGGCCAGCAGCGCCCGCCAGCCGAGCAGCAGGTCGTCGAAGTCGAGCAGCGACTGGGACCGCTTGCGCGCGACGTACGCGCGGAACAGGTCGAGCACTCGCTGCCGTGTGCGGCTCGCACCACGGGAACCATGGCCGCGATGACCTCGCGGGCCGGCCGGGCCGTGTTGACCGAGCGCGAGTAGATGTCGAGCAGCGTGTCACCGCGGGGGAACCGCTGGGCGGTCCCGGTCAGGCCATGCTCGTGCCGGAGCAGGTCCATCAGGTCGCCGGCGTCACCAGGGTCGAGTACCGACAGCGACGTGGCCTGACCGAGCGTGTCCGCGTGGGCGGCGACGAGGCGATAGGCGATCGCGTGGAAGGTCCCGCCCCACAACTTGCGGGCCGCGTCCCGGCGGTCACAGATGGCGGCCGCCCGGGCCAGCATCTCGTCGGCCGCCCGCCGGGTGAACGTCAGCAGCAGGATCCGTTCGGGATCCACTCCCCGGTCGACCAGCGCCGCCACCCGGGCGACCAGGGTGCGCGTCTTTCCGGTACCCGCGCCGGCCACCACGATCAGCGGCCCGTCACCGTGGGTGACCGCGGCGAGCTGCGCGTCGTCGAGCCCGTCATCCCAGCGTGTGTCGAACATTTGTCTGACGATACGGGACCGGGCGCCGTCCACCCGGGTACGCCACGCGCGAATCCCTGCCCGCGTCGCCGCCCAGGCCTGACGATGACACCATGGCAGACCGGTATTCGGCCCACATCGTCGACGTACCCGAGCATGGCGTCCGGCTCGCCCCGACGCCCGACTCGACCATCCCCGACCGGCCGAACGACATCAACATGCTCACGCTCGGCGTCGCGCTCGCGATGGGTGCGGCCGACTACGAGCATCATCCCGAACCACGCGATCCCGACCTGCAGACGCTGAGCGCCCTGCTCACTGGAGAGACCCCCATGCCCTGGATCTCCAAGCACCCGGTCGACGGCGACCGCTACGTCGTGTGCGACCGCAGCGGCTCGAGCAGCTGGCGCTGCCGCCTGGAGTCCGCGCCCCACTGACGCGAGCGGCCGCTACTGCGGCTGGGAGATGTTGACCATCCACGCGATGCCGAACTGATCGGTGCAGGCGCCGTACTCGTCGCCCCAGACCTGCTTCTCCAGCGGCATCGACACCGTGCCGGATCCGGACAGCTTCTCCCAGTACTCGCGGAGTACGTCGTCGTCCCCGGACAGGCTCACCACGATGTTGTTACCGGGTGTGACGTCCTTCATGCCGGGCGGCGTGTCCGAACCCATCAGGGCGAAGCCCTGGTCGGTCTCCAGCATGCCGTGCATGATCTGGTCGGCGTAGTCCGCGTCAGGCGGCCCGTACTGGCCGAACGTGTTCAGGGTGAGCTCGCCGCCGAACACGGACTGGTAGAACTCCATCGCCTGGCGGGCGTTACCGGCGAAACTGATGTACGGGTTCAGACGGGATACCATCGCACGCTCCTCCTCGACACGTTGTGGACCTCATCCCGCAGGCTAGTCGCTGTGCCTGTCCGGCCCGGGCACATCCGTACGCTGGTCCAGAATGTCTGCATGACGGCCGCCTCGGGGACCACGGTCTGGCGCCGGCGCGCCACACCGCTCAAGCGTTTCCTCGAGACCGAGACCGGCGGGGCGGCGGTCCTGCTGGCGGCGGTGGTGGCGGCCCTGATCTGGGTCAGCGTCGGCGCGTCCTCGTACCAGACGGTGTGGACCTCCCGCCTGTCGATCTCCGTTGGCGACACCGGGGTGGCGCTGAGCCTGCGTGACTGGATCAACAGCGGACTCATGGCGTTCTTCTTCTTCGTGGTCGGGCTCGAGGCGAGGCGGGAGTTCGACCTCGGCGAGCTCCGGGAACGCCGGCGGGTGGTGCTCCCCCTGGTGGCCGGGGTCGGAGCGATGGCCATACCCGCGCTCATCTACCTGGCCGTCAACGCGGGCCGGCCGTCGGCGCACGCCTGGGGCGCGGCCATGTCGACCGATACGGCGCTCGCGCTGGGGATCCTGGCCCTGGCCGGCCGCCGGCTGCCGGGCCGGCTGCGGGTCTTCCTGCTCACCGTCACGGTGGTCGACGACGTGTGCGCGCTCATCGTCATCGGTACGTTCTACAGCGGGTCGGTCAAGGTACCCATGCTGTTGACAGGGGTCAGTTTCTTCGGCGCGGTCCTGGCCGTGCGCGCGTTGCGGGTACAGATCGGGCTGGTGTACTTCCTGCTCGCGGCCGGGTGCTGGCTGGCCGTGCTGGAATCCGGGGTGGACCCGATCGTGGTGGGCCTGGCCATGGGACTGATTGCCTACGCCTACCCGGCCGCCCGCAGTGAGCTGGAGCGCGCGACCGACCTGTTCCGGCGCTTCCGGGAACAGCCGACGTCGCGGCTGGCCCGGGAGGCGGGGATCGGGGTACGTCGGGCGCTCTCGCCCAACGAACGGTTGCAGGAGATCTACCACCCGTGGACGAGCTACCTCGTCGTCCCGCTGTTCGCGCTCGCCAATGCCGGTGTGTCGCTCACCGGAACGGCACTGGCCCGGGCGTTCACCTCGCCGGTGACGCTGGGCATCCTGTTGGGCTACCTCGTCGGCAAGCCGATCGGAGTCGCCGCGTTCACCGGCATCGTCAGCCTCGTCGGCAGAGGCAAGGTCCAGCCCCCGGTCGGCTGGGGATCGGTGGTCGGCGCCGGAACCGGGTCCAGCGTCGGGTTCACGGTGTCTCTGCTCATCGCCGACATCGCCCTGCGCGGGCAGCAGCTCGAAGAGGCCAAGATCGGGGTACTGGCATCGATCGGCGGCGCCGCACTGACCACCTGGCTCGCGACCCGGGTCATCGCGATGCTGCCACGCCCAGTACGCGCGCGGGCTCTCTTCGGCCGGGCCAACCTCATCGCCGACCTGTCCGCACCCGTCGATCCGGACCGTGACCACATCCGCGGACCGTCCGAGTCGCCGGTGACCGTCGTCGAGTACGGCGACTTCGAGTGCCCGTACTGCGGTCAGGCCGAGCCTATCGTCCGCCAACTCCTGGCCGACTTCGGCGACGTGCGCTATGTGTGGCGCCATCTGCCGCTCACCGACGTGCATCCTCGGGCCGATCTGGCGGCTGAGGCGGCCGAGGCCGCGGGTGCGCAGGACGCGTTCTGGGAGATGCACGACCTGCTGCTGGTCCATCAGGACGCGCTGTCGCCGTCCGACCTGGCCGGCTACGCGGCCCAGCTCGGCCTGGACGTGGCCCGCTTCCGGCGGGACCTCGACGAACGCCGGGGCGCCAACCAGATCGCGGCCGACGTCGAATCGGCCGATACGAGCAGCGTGTCCGGCACTCCGACGTTCTTCATCAACGACCGCCGCCACTACGGTGCGTACGACATCGAGAGCCTCTCCGCGGCCGTCCGCACCGCCCGCATCCAGGCCGCCCTCGTCTGATCGCCGGCGTTCAGCCTGTCCGGTCGGTGGGGCCGAGAGCTCCGTCCACAATGGATGTCGCGTTGAGGCCGACGAAGTACACGTGAGTCCCGGTGTCACCGATGTTCTCGCCCCGGTGCTCCTGGGCTGGTACCCAGCGCACCTCTCCCGCCGGTAGGGCGATGTCGACCTGGCGGCCGCCGGCCCAGACGCGTCGGGTGAACGAACTCACGGTGATCATCACATTGTCCGGGTGGCGGTGCGCACTGGTCGCGTCGCCCGGACGGTCGCGGTCCTCCAGCACCCGCACCCGGTCGTTCTCCATGACGGTGCGGTAGAGCTCGGGATCGGTACTGGTCAGGTCGTGGGTCGCCGGCCTCCCCGCCACGACGCGACGACTCTGATGCGGTGGTCGGCACACGCCCAGCTCGACGCGGCTCTCCGGGACAACCAGGGGCCGCCCCCGGTCAACCGGCGAACGGCCAGACGATCCCGGGGGGATCGGCACGAAACCACCCGGCGACACAGGTCCGGCTGCGGTAGCGTGGCCGGCTATGTCGATCCCCCGCACCCGTCCCCCCTTGGTCGCCGACGAACGCACCCAGCTCGTCGGCTGGCTGGACCTGCAACGCGCCATCATCATCTGGAAATGCGAAGGACTGTCCGAGGTGGACGCTCATCGTCCGCTCCTGCGGACTTCACCACTGATGACGATGGCCGGGGTGGTCTCGCACCTGCGCTGGGTCGAGCACAGCTGGTTCGAGGTGCTGTTCCTCGGCCGGCCGGCCGAAGGCCCCGAGCTCGACGGGGGCCTGGAGGACGCCGACATGATGGTGGAGGGCATCCCGCTCGGCCAGCTTGTCGAGGAGTACGAACGCCAGTGCGCCATCTCCAACGAGATCATCGCCGCGCACTCCCTCGACGATGTCGGCCGCCATCCCGACTACCCGTCGGCCCGGGCCAGCCTGCGCTGGATGCTGATCCACATGGTGGAGGAGACCGCGCGGCACGCCGGCCACCTGGACACCATCCGCGAGCTGCTCGACGGTACGACCGGGTACTACTGAGGAAGTGGCTGTCCGGGCGTCACCGTCCGCCCGTTGATCGCCCGAAAGGCCGACCCGACCAGCTCGGCCGTATCTCGTTGTCCACATCAGACAGCCGGCGCAGGTGCGAGCAGTCTTTGCCGGTCGTGTGCGGCCGCAGCCGGTCCAGCTGTTTGCGCGGACAGTTTGCTAACTCATTTTGACGAGTATGGTGTCCGGGCTAACAGCAGGGCGGGCAAACAGCAGGGCGGACAAACCAGCAGGGCGGGCAAAGAGCAGGGCGGGAGGGGATCAGCGGGGCGGGAGCGGCGGCGGCGCCAGCTAGACTCGCGGGGTGGGGTCGGAGGAGCCGTTGGACGTGCTGCGCCGCGTCTTCGGGTACGACGCGTTCCGCGGCCGGCAACAGGAGATCATCGACCAGGTGGTGGCCGGTGGTGACGCCCTGGTCCTGATGCCGACCGGTGGCGGCAAGTCGTTGTGCTACCAGATTCCCGCGCTTGTCCGCGACGGCGTCGGGGTGGTCATCTCGCCGTTGATCGCACTGATGCAGGACCAGGTGGACGCGCTTACCGCGCTCGGCGTGCGGGCCGGCTTCCTCAACTCGACCCAGGACCCGTCCAGCCGCCAGCTGGTGGAGAAGGCGTTCCTGGCCAACGAGCTCGACCTGCTCTATGTCGCGCCGGAGGGTTTGGCGGTCGGCTCGACGCTGAGCGTCTTGTCCCGTGGCCGCATCGCGCTGTTCGCGATCGACGAGGCGCACTGTGTGTCGCAGTGGGGCCACGACTTCCGGCCCGACTACCTCACGCTGTCGATGCTGCACGAGCGGTGGCCGACGGTTCCCCGCATCGCGCTGACCGCGACCGCCACGCCAGCGGTACGGACGGAGATCGCCACCAGGCTCGGGCTGGTCGACGCACCGCACTTCGTGTCCAGCTTCGACCGGCCGAACATCCAGTACCGGATCGTGCCCAAGGACGACCCGCGCCGGCAGCTGCTCGGTCTGCTGCGCGGCGAGCACGCGGGCGATGCCGGCATCGTGTACTGCCTGTCCCGGGCATCGGTGGAGAAGACGGCCGAGTTCCTTTCACAGAACGCGATCCTGGCCTTGCCCTACCATGCCGGCCTCGATGCCCGGACCCGCTCGACGAACCAGAAGCGGTTCCTGCGGGAGGACGGCCTGGTCATGGTGGCCACGATCGCTTTCGGTATGGGCATCGACAAGCCCGACGTGCGGTTCGTCGCCCATCTCGACCTGCCCAAGTCGATCGAGGGCTACTACCAGGAGACGGGCCGGGCCGGGCGGGACGGACAACCCTGCACCGCGTGGCTCGCCTACGGGCTGCAGGACGTCGTTCAGCAACGCAAGCTGATCGACGGCTCTGATGGTACAACGGCGCACCGTCGGCTCCTGGCCAGTCACCTCGACGCGATGCTCGGTCTGTGCGAGACGGTCCGGTGCCGGCGCGTGCACCTGCTCGAGCACTTCGGCGAACGCGCCGCGCCATGCGGCAACTGCGACACCTGCCTCAACCCGCCGCAGTCGTGGGACGGCACGGTCGCGGCGCAGAAGCTGTTGTCCACGGTGCTGCGGCTGCGCCGGGAGCGCAATCAGAAGTTCGGAGCCGGGCAGTCGATTGACATCCTGCTCGGGCGGCGGACCGAGAAGGTGACGGCGCACCGCCACGACGAGCTGTCCGTGTTCGGCATCGGCACCGATCTCGGCGAGGGCGAGTGGCGTGGTGTCGTGCGCCAGCTCCTCGCTCAACGGCTGCTGTCCGTCGAGGGCGACTACGGGACGTTGGTGCTCACCGAGTCCAGCGCCGAGGTCCTGGGCAAGCGGCGGTCGGTGATGTTACGCCGGGAGCCGGAGCGGGTCGCCACGTCGAAGGCGCCGAGGCCACGACCGGCTGACTTGCCCGGCCAAGCGACCCCGCTGTTCGAGGAGCTGCGATCATGGCGGGCCGCGGCGGCCAAGGAACAGGGCGTACCGGCGTACGTCATCTTCCATGACGCCACGCTGCGCCAGATCGCCATCGACCGGCCGACCAGCCTGGCCGCTCTGGGCGCCGTCAACGGGGTGGGCGAGGCGAAACTGGCCCGCTACGGTCAGCAGATCATCGACCTGCTGACGGTTCAGTCTCCTGTGGACTGAGGTTCACCGACCCAGCTCGTCCGGCGGGATGTAGCCGAGCGCCGGGTCATCCAGGCACGGGTCGGGGTCGATCCGGGCGGCCAGACTGGCCGCGGTGACGGTGTCCACACCGGTACCCGCACCGTCGGCCGGCCGGTACCGGACCGTGACGGCTCGCGGCGAACGGTTCAGCACGAGTCCCGGTCGCCAGGCGCCTGCCCGGTACACCCACACCCGCTGGCCCGGCCGGTAGGCATCGGTTGCCGGCGTGCCGGCCGGGGCATAGAGCTGAGGCTCAAGAGTCGGCACGGGCATCGTCGATACCTCCCTTATGCGGCTGGTCGAGGTGCGAGCGCTACGTCGGGAGACCCTGCGATGGTGGGTACCGGTGGCGCGGCGGCCCCGGCCGGGCGGTACGGCAGCGTCCGCAACTGGACCGCCGTGCAGGCGCACTCGTGCGCACGATGCTCCGGGCTGGTCCGGCGACACAGGTGCTGATGGCCGTCGCCGCTCACGGTCCACTGGAAGCCACACGAACCAGCTGTTGGAGCAGTCATCAGACCTCCGGTTGCGTGGGACCGCGCCAGGCCGCTGATCGGCGCCGGAGTGCAGGGCCACCGGCGCCGGCACGACCAGCATGGGGCACCGGCGACGGACTGTGCAAGATTTCACGGCGGAAACTTCTCACGCCGAGATCGTGCATCAGCGCGGTTTTCGGTTACGCTACGTTCGCGATGCCGTAGCGACGTATGTGAAGATCTTTCGACCTGAGATTGAAATTGCAGGTCAGCCCACTAAAGGTCCGACTCCAAGTGCCGCTGACATGCGATCCCGTCGGCAGATGATCACTGACAGTGATGTTGGTGACGGCGAAAGAATTTTCACGTCCGGGCAGGCAACGGCGTTGACAACCGCACAGTCCTTTTGGAGGAGCACCATGCACGACACCGAGGGCTGGATGATGTCCAGCAGGTCGACGGGGAACGGTGGCAGCTGCGTCGAAGCACGCCGCCACGGTGACCTGATCGAGGTCCGCAACAGCAAGAACCCGACGGTCGCGACCGTCCGGTTCACGGTGGACGAATGGGACTCGTTCCTGTTCGGTGCCAAGAACGGCGAGTTCGACCGGCTCCTCGCCGGCTGAGGCGTACCGCAGCCCGAACGTGGTCAAGCCCGGCCGCACAGGCCGGGCTTGATTCTGTCCACGCTCAGCCCTCACCTCATGAACCGCTCGCAGGCCGCGGGGCTCGCTGGCGCTCACTCCTCGCGCTCGCTCACGTCAGGGCTTTCGCCCGATCGCGGCCAGTACGGCCGCGCTCGCCGGCCGGTCGGCGAAATCAGCGGGATCGTCCGGGGCCGGACGCCACTCGGGTACCCAGACGAGTCCGGGTTCGACCAGTTCCAAGCCGGCCAGGAACCGCAGGACGCCGGCCCGGTCCCGCGGACCGACCGGAGTAGAGGTTCCTCCTTTGTAGACATTCTGGGCGGCTTCGATCTCATCCGGCCGGAAGGCGTCCTCGGGTAGCGAGCCGTGCGAGACGGCCAGGTAGCCACCTGACGACAGTGCCGCGCTCAGCCGGTCGACCGCACCGTACGCCTCGTCGTCGTCGGACAGGAAATGCAGCATCGACACTACGAGGACGGCCACTGGCCGGCTGAAGTCGATGAGCCGGCCCACCTCGGGGTGAGCGAGGATGCTGTCCGGGTCGCGCAGATCAGCCCGCAGCGCGGTCGCCCGCTCGTTGCCCTCGAGGAGGTCGAGACTCTCGGCCACCGCGACCGGGTCGATGTCGACATAGACCACCCGTGCGTCGGGAATCGCGTGTGCGATCTCGTGGACGTTGCCGGCGGTGGGAATGCCCGAGCCGACGTCGAGGAACTGACGCACCCCCTGGTCGGCCAGGAAGCGCACCGCCCGACGCAGGAACGCCCGATTGGCGCGGGCGATGGCCGGCGCCATCGGTACGGCCTTCACCAGTTGCTTCGCCGCTTCCCGGTCGGCCGGAAAGTTGTGCGTTCCGCCGAGAATGTAGTCATAGATCCGGGCTGCGGTCGCTGGCTTGGGGCTGTCGTCGTTGGTGGTGCTCGTCACCCACATCACCTTTCAGGCGTAGTTCTCCAGCGGTACGGAATCAACGCGGATGAGCTCGAAGATCCGGCGGTACTCGGCCACCTCCTCCGGCTCCTCGAGATAGAGGGCGCCGACGTGGGACTCGAGGTACACGATGTCGGGATCCTCGGGGTCATCGAAGTCGAGGATCCGGAACGCGCCGGCCATCGCGGCATGGGCGCCCACCGACCAGGGGAGGACCCGGAGCTCGAGATTGTCGTGGCGGCCCAGTACCCGCAGGTACTCGAGCTGAGCCTTGAGCACATCGGCTCCGCCGACCGGCCGGGTCAGCGCACCCTCACCCAGCACGACAGTCAATCGTGCGGCCGGCTGGCGCCCGAAGAGCGTCTGCTGCCGCTGCACGCGCAGATTGACGTGCCGCTCGGCGTCCTCGTCGGTGGCGATCTTCTCGGCGCCGAAGACGGCCAGCGCGTACTCCTCGGTCTGCAGCTCGCCGGGCACGATTTCGCCGTCATAGGTACAGATCCGGCTCGCGCTCGCTTCGAGTCCTATGTAGAGCTTGAACCAGTCCGGGATGACCGGATTCGCGTCCCACCACTCCTCGTACGATGTCCCCACCGCGAGCTCGGCCAGCGCGTCGGTGGCGCTCTGGTCGACGCCGTAGAGCCAGCACAGCGCCCGGACATTCGCGGCCGTAACCGGAACTTTGCCCGTCTCGATGCGATGCAGGGTCGGCTCCGACATGCCCAGCCGGGCATCGGCCACGTCGCGCCGCGTCCTCCCGCTCGCCACGCGCAGACGGGTCAGCCGCCGGCCCAGGGCTCGGCGCACCACCCGTTGCCCGGTGACGGGCATCGTTCACCTCGGAGGGGTTGGAGATCACGTGACGCGCACACTTTACAGCTTGTGTAAGTACCCGTCACTCATCCGTCGGACCGGTCGCCTGCCGCCGATCGCGGACAGTGACGACGCGATGCGATGGTCCACTGTGGATTGACCGTGACGGCCGTACGGATGGCGCCGGCCGCCGGGTCGGATTCGTCCTCAATGGACGGGTCCGGGCGGGACGGTGAGGTCTCTCCGCGTACCGCTGGGGCGCACGACCCGCCCGGAGTTGCGGCCCGCGGACTATACGTGCGTATGATCCACTGTACGCACGTACAGCCGGGACTGGTGCGGGCGGACGCCGAGCGCTCCGACGAGCCCTTCGCAAAGAGCCCATCATGACCGACGCCATCGTCCTGGCCGGAGCGGTCACGACATTCGGTCGCCGGGCGGACTCAACCGATCACAGCGAGTAACTCACGACAGGCCTCCTCGCAGGCACGGCACGTCTCGGCACAGATACGGCAGTGCTCATGCATCTCGGCATGCATGGCGCATTCGTCGGCGCACACTCGACAGGCCACGATGCAGGCGTCGAGCATCGTCCGGTTGAGGTCGGCACTCTCACCGGTATGCCGGGACAGCACCCGCGCTGTCGCCGCGCATACGTCGGCGCAGTCGAGATCGGCCCGGATACAGTCGGTGAGATCGGCCACCATCTCCTCGCCCAGGCAGGCGTTGGCACACTCCGTGCACGTCTCGGCACAGGCGATCAACTGATCGATGGTGGCCGCCAACGTCTCCGCATCCAGTTCGACCGGCCGCGGGTAGGTCTCCAGCATGTCCAAGGTCACCGTCATGATCCGCTCCTCGAAGTGGGTTCCCCGTCGAGTCTGCGCCCGTTGCCGGCGGCGTTGCACCGGTTCGCCGGAACCGCCGCGCACGGTTTCCCGGGCCCGACCCGCACGGTTAGCCGGGCCTGACCCGCCGCGGCCCCCCGGCGCCGGCGCCCCTGGAGATCATCTGGACCGGCGGAGATCATCCCCGCCAGCCGTCCTCGGGTGTCTGATGTGGACTGACCCAGAGCGCCCCGAACCGCTTATCCACTCTGGACACTCACGGCTCCGGGCGACCGGCACGGCGCACGGGACGGCAGCGCCAGGTCCGGGGCGATAGAGTGCGGCCCACCGTCCGGCGATCCTGGAGTGTGCCGTGTCCCACCCGACCTCGACGCCCGACGACGCCTCGCCGGTCGTCGACATACCGCCGGGCGCCACCCCGTACCTCCTGGTCATGCCGGCCAGCGACGAGTCGGGCGGCATCGCCTGGCCGGGGGGAGAGGGCGCGCCGGCCTGGGCCATTCCGGTCGCGATCCCGGCCGGTATGCGGGGATACGCAGTCTTCGTACCCCTTGTCCAGGGCGAACCGCCGGTCGTCGACAAAGCGACGCCAGGCGTACCGGTGACGGCCGCGACCGAGACTCCGCCGGCGCCGGCCACCGCGCAGACGCCGCCGGACGCTCCGGTCACGCCGGCCAAGCCACCGTTGTGGGAACCCGCGGCGCCGGTGTACCCGTACGGGCGTGCGCCCTACACCCGGACGTTCTTCCTCGAGACGAAGTGGCCAGGACCGGAGCCGGCCCAGGGCTGGCGGGTTCCGGTGGCCGTCCTGCTGGCCGCCCTCGCGTCGGCGGTGTTCGTTCCCCTCGGCCACACCGGCATCGGCTGGTTCCTGGCCGGCCTGGTCGTGACGGTGGCCATCCTGGCGTCGCCGTCCGGCCGGCGGCGGCGGACGAGCCCCGGGCGGAGCGGCGGATCCGGCTGGCCTGGGCGCTGGGGCGCTGGCCCTGCTGGCCGTCCCGGCGTTCCGCAACGCCTGGTGGCTGGTGACGTTCTGCGTGCTCGGGGCGCTGGCCTGCGCCGCGATGGCCATCCTCGGCGGCCGGCAGGTGCGCTCGATGGTGTTCAGTCTCGTGGCGGCGCCGTTCGCCGCACTGCGCGGGCTGCCCTGGGTGTCGCAGCACCTCCAGTTGCGGCGACCGCGACGACCGGCCGGTCGGGGCGGCGCGCCGGGCTGTTCTCGGCCGCATCGTCACCGTCATCGTGCTGGTCATCTTCGGCGCCCTGCTCTCCTCGGCCGACGCCGCCTTCTCGACGGTGCTGGGCGACCTCGCGCCCGAGATCAACGGTGAGACCGTGACCCTGTGGGTGCTGCTGTTCGTCGTGGGTGGCCTCATCGCGGTCGCGGCGACGTACACCCTGTCGGCCCCGGCCGATCTGTCCGATATGGACAAACCAGGTCGGCACACGCTCGGTCTGGTCGAATGGGGTCTGCCGATCGGCGCACTGGTGATCCTCTTCGCGGTCTTCGTCGGCGTGCAGTTCACGGTCCTGTTCGGCGGCCGGCGACACGTGCTGGAGACGGCCGGCCTGAACTACGCAGACTATGCCCGCAGCGGGTTCTGGCAGCTGGTCGCGGTCACCGTCCTGACCCTGGCCGTCCTCGCCGGCGTGACCCGATGGGCCCGCGGCGACCGGCCGAGGGAGCGGATCGTGCTGCGGGTACTGCTCGGACTGCTGTGCGCGCTCAGCATCGTGATCGTGGTGTCGGCGATCTACCGCATGAACACCTACCAGCAGGTGTACAGCTTCACCGGCGAGCGCATCTTCGTGATGGCGTTCGAGATCCTGCTCGGCACGATCTTCCTGCTCATCATGGCGGCCGGTATCCGTTGGCGGGGCGCCTGGATCCCCCGGCTGACCGCGGGCCTTGCCGTGGTGATGCTGCTGACCCTCGCCGTGCTCAACCCGGAGGACTAGGCCGCCCGGCGCAACATCGACCCGCTACCAGCAGGTCGGGAAGATCGACGCGTGGTACCTGCGAGCGTTCTCGGCCGATGCCACGCCGGCGC
This sequence comes from uncultured Actinomycetota bacterium, assembly GCA_963803345.1. Lineage (GTDB taxonomy): Bacteria > Actinomycetota > Actinomycetes > Mycobacteriales > Micromonosporaceae > CAWDLX01. The sequence goes on along the minus strand of CAWDLX010000007.1, from coordinate 23,505 downwards.
TGTCGCACCTGCCCGACGCGATCCGCCGGTGCACGCTGAGCTGGATCGCCGGCGACCTGCGCGACCCCGACCCGTGGTATGCCTGGAATCTCGGCCGGCAGCAGGCCCGGCAGGCGCTGGCCGCCTCTGCCGCCAGGGGCTGTGGGCGGCCCGGCCGACTGCCGCGCGGCGGACCAGTTCGACCTGCCCAAGTCCCGCTGACGTGGACCCTGGTCCGAGGCCACTCCGCGGCGGCCGGTCAACGGCGCAGGTCGGCCAGCGCGGTGCGGGCGGCGTGGTATCCGCACATCCCGTGGACACCCGCTCCGGGTGGAGTAGCGGCCGAGCAGAGGTAGACACCCGGCACGCCGGTCCGGTACGGGTTGAGGCTCAGCCGGGGACGCAGGATCAGTTGGCGGGCGTTGTTGGCGCCAGACCCGATGTCCCCTCCGACGTAGTTCGGGTTGTAGGCGGCGATGTCGGTCGTCGTCCGGACGGCCTGGGCGCGGATCCGCGAACGGACCCCGGGGGCGAAGCGCTCGATCTGGTCGAAGATCGCCGCGGTGGCGTCGCCGGTGTAGCCGGCCGGCACGTGGGCATAGGCCCACACCGGGTGCGTGTCCCCAGCCGAGCGGGCCGGATCAGCCAGGTACTGCTGTCCGATGAGGACGAACGGTAGCGCCGGCATACGTCCGGCAGCCACGGTGGCCTCGGTCGCCACGACCTCCTCGAGCGTCCCTCCCAAGTGGACGGTACCGGCCCGCCGGCAGTCCTCGTTCGTCCACGGGATGCCGCCCTCGACGGCGAGGTCGAGCTTGACCGCTCCTGGACCATGCCGGTAGGCACGGTAGGCGCGCGCGACCCGGGCCGGTAGGCGGTCGGCGAGGATCCGGAGGGCGGCGCCCGGGACCACATCGAGCAGCACGATATCGGACGCCGGGATGTCCGCCATCGACTCCACCCGCACCCCGGTGATCAGCTCACCACCGGCCGAACGGAGTCCGGCGACCAGAGCATCGGCGATCGACTGGGATCCGCCGCGGGCCACCGGCCATCCGTGCGCGTGACCGGCCGCGGTGAGGACCAGCCCGATCGAGGCGGACAGCGGCGCGGTCAGCGGTTGCATCTGATGCGCGGCCACGCCGGCGAACAAGGCTCGGGCTTCGTCGGTGCGCCACCGGCGCGCCACGGCCGTGGCCGGCAGCAGGGCCGGCAGTCCGAACCCGCCCAGCCGGACGGGATGCCGGGGGACGTGCACGACCGGCCGGAACAGATCGGTGGCGAGCGCGTCGAAGCCGGCCGACAGCGGACCGAACAGCCGTCGCCAGCTCGCCCCGTCGACCCCGAGCGCGTCCACAGTAGAGTCCAGCGACCGGTACAGCACAGCGGCCCGACCACCGTCGAGCGGGTGGGCCAGGTCGATCGGCGGACGCAGCCAGGTCAGGCCCAGCGACGCGAGGACGGGGGACGCGGCGCCGAGGGGATGGAAGGCCGAGCACTCGTCGTGCACCAGTGCGGGCAGCGTCAGTTCCGCGCTGCGGGTACCACCTCCGAACCGGTCGGCCGCTTCGAGGACGGTGACCCCGACGCCGGCGCGGGCGAGGACGACCGCGGCGGCGAGTCCGTTCGGACCGGAGCCGACGACGACCGCCGAGGCGCCACGACTCACGGGGTCCACGATCCGATAATGCTGCCACGGACGGTGGACCGGCCGCGATTGGAGTTTTCTGGAACGGTCGACGGCTGGCACCGGGGCGGGTATGTCGGTCTCGAGTTCCGCTGACTCAAGGATTCCCGCCTCTTGACAGGGCATCGAGGTATCTCAAGACTGTCACGTGGGAGCGTTCCCAACGTCCGTCCCCCCATCCGGTCTCCCATGCCGTATGCGTCGACATGGGTCGATTCCGGGTGCCTTTCCCGAGGAGAACGCGTGCGTATCCGCTCGACTCCCGCGGTACTTCTGACCGTCGCCCTCGCCGCCGCGGGGCTGGCCACCGTGGCCGGCTCCGCCTGGGCGCAGACGCCGACGGTGAGCCGTACCCTCGCCGCCGACACGCGCTTCTACGTCGATCCCGGCAGCGAGGCGGCCCACCAGGCGATCACCGATCTGCGCCAACACAACCTGGCCGGGGCGGCCGACATGGCCAGGCTGGCCACCTGGCCCGAGGCGCAATGGTTCACCAAGGGCACCCCCGCCGAGGTGGAGAGCCAGGCCCGCAGCCTGGTCCGTCGGGCCGCGCTCCAGCGGGCCGTACCCGTGCTCGTCGCCTACTACATCCCGCTGCGGGACTGCTCGCAGTACTCGGCCGGCGGCGCCCAGTCCGACGCCGACTACCGGACGTGGGTCGCCGCGCTGGCCCGCGGGCTCGGTCGGAGCAAGTCGGTGGTGATCCTCGAGCCGGACGCGCTGGCCAACCTGCCATCCGACTGCGGCCCGACATCCGATCCGACCGGCACCATCAGCGCGGCCCGCATCGCCGACATCAACGACGCGGTGGACGTGCTCGAGGCCCAGCCGGGCACGTCGGTCTACCTCGACGCCGGGCACAGCCAGTGGCATTCCGTCGGCGACATGGCCGCCCGACTCATCCAGGCCGGCGTGGCGCGGTCCCAGGGCTTCTTCCTGAACGTGTCCAACTTCCAGCGCACGGCCGAGATCGACCAGTACGGCACCTGGATCTCGAAGTGCATCTGGTTCGCCACCAAGGGCCCCGACTGGGCGGCCGGGCACACCGACTACTGCGCGAGCCAGTACTACTCCGGCGCGGCTCCCAACGACGGGCAGCCGGGCAACGCGGTGGTCCCGACCGATCCGTCCACCTGGCACTGGACCGACCTGTGGTTCGACCAGAACGTCGGCAACCCGCCGGCCGACCAGTTGATTCACTTCGTCGCCGACACCAGCCGCAACGGGCAGGGCGCCTGGACTCCGCCGGCCGGCACGTACAGCGGCGACGCGCAGACCTGGTGCAATCCGCCGGACCGGGGCGTCGGGGACCGGCCGACCGCGGACACCCGGGTCGTCCTGGTTGACGCGTACCTGTTCGTCAAGACGATCGGCGAGTCGGACGGTCAGTGCAACAGGGGTATCCCGGGCGGCACGATCGACCCCGAGTACGGCATCGTCGACCCACCGGCCGGCGCGTGGTGGCCCGACCAGGCACACACCCTGGCCCGCAACGCCGCACCGCCGCTTGCGGGTCAACCCCAACCTGTTCTGAGGTTCCCTTGTGGACGGTCAGACCAGCCGCACCGGTACCAGCGGCTGGCCCGACCGTACCGCCGAGTCCAGCGCCGGTTGGCCGCTCATCGCGACGAAGTAGGGGGCGTCGTAACGCACGACGACCGGGCCTGGCTCGTCGGTGGCGGCCGGCCTGATCCGGGCGGGGTCGAGGTAGCACACCGGCCGCCAGTCCGGCGGCGCGTCAAGGAAAGCGATGATCCGGTCGACCAGCTGCTCCGGCGTGGCCCGGGTGGAGTCACAGACCAGGTCGTAGTTGGCCAGTCGGGTCTTGTCGACGCCGTAACGGCTGAGGAACCGGACGCGTTCGCTCTCGCTCCGCTCGATCAGCCGGCGTCGGGCGTCGTCAAGTGTGGCGTAGCTCTCGACGGTGTCGCCGGGGCGACCCAGCACGCGCCGGGCGGCGACCATCGGGTCGGTGATGAGGTGAATCTTGACCGCGTCGGTGAAGTAGTACCAGGCGAGCCGGCTGTCGACGACGAGCCGTTCGCCCGACGCTGCGATGTCGCGCTGCAACTGGTCCACGTAGTGGTCGATCTTGTCGTCGAGCTCGGCGTGCAGATTGAGCTGTAGCGCGGTCATCCCCCGCTGGGCGGCCATCATGCGGTAGAGATCACCCACACTGATGCGCCGGATGCCCAGGCGGTCGGCCAGCAGGGTCGAGACGGTGCTCTTCCCGCTGCCCAGGTCACCGTTGAGCACCACTGACCGTTGTCGCGCCATGGTCAACCGTACCCCGCTCCGGTCGCCGGCCCGCCCGCCCCGGATCTAGAATCTGTCTCCTCCGCGGTGGTTTCATCAGATGAGGAGCTCCATGCCGGGCCGGGTGTTCGTCGTCGTACCGACCTACAACGAGGTAGCCAACGTCGGTACGTTGATCAACCGGTTGGCCACGCTGGCGCTGCCCGATCTGCGGATAGTCGTGGTGGACGACGGCTCGCCCGACGGCACCGCGAAGGAGGCGGAGCGGACCGGCAACGCCCTGCTGGCCGAGCGGCCCGGACTGGTCACCGTGATCCGGCGGGAGCACAAGGACGGTCTCGGGCGCGCGTACATCGCCGGAATGACCCACGCGCTGGGGCGCGGTGCCGACCTGGTCGTCCAGATGGACGCTGACCTGAGCCATCAACCGGAGTACATCCCGGCCATGGTCGCCACCCTCGAATCCGAGCGGGCCGATCTGGTCGTCGGCAGCCGGTATGTGCCGGGCGGATCACTGGCCGAGGACTGGAGCCTGTCCCGGCGGCTGCTGAGCGGTTGGGCCAACTTCTACGTCAATGCGATCCTGCACACCACCGTGCGGGACGCGACCGCCGGCTTCAAGGTGTGGCGGTCCGGCATGCTCGGCCGCATCGGACTGGAGTCGATCCGCAGCGACGGGTACAGCTTCCAGGTCGAGATGAACTACGAGTGCCAGCGGCTGGGCGGGAGGATCGTCGAGTTCCCGATCCACTTCCACGACCGCGAGGCGGGCGCCAGCAAGATGGATCTGCGGGTCAAGCTGGAGAGCGCGCGGATGCCCTGGCGACTGTGGTGGCGTCATCGCGGGTGACGGCGCGGGTGCCCAGATCGTCTGGCCGCTGACGCCGGTCCCGATGGCGGGCGAGCGTCAGGAGCGGGCGCGTAGGCGGCGCAGCATCCGGGCGTCCTCGAAGCCGACCGCGCGGGCGGCCGCCTCCACCGTGGACCCGTGCCCGATCAGGTGCTCGGCCCGTTCCACCCGCAGCGTCTGCTGGTACCGCAAGCGGAGTCATCCCGAGCGACTGCGCCGAACAGCCGGGTCAGGGTGCGCGGACTCACCCCGCAGCTGCGGCGAGGTCGGCCAGCGGCAGCGGCTCGCTGAAGTGCTCGTCGATCAGGTCCTGCGCCCGGTGCACCGCGTCGAACAGGTGGGCCCGGTGGCGCAGTATCGCGCTGGCCTGCTGCTCGTGGCCGTTCCGCCGGGCGTAGACACGACCATCTCGCGGGCCACCCGGGCGGCCAACGCGGGCCCGTGCCGGACCGCGACCAGGTGTAGGGCCAGGTCGATGCCGCTGGCGATGCCGGCCGAGCGTGATCACCCGGTCGTCCACCACGTACAGCACGTCCCGGACGACGGTCGCCCGCGGATAGCGGCGGGCCAGCTCGTCCTGCAGATCGTGGTGGGTGGTGCACCGCCGGCCGTCGAGCAGACCCGGCCCGGCCGAGCGCGTCGGCCCCGGCGCAGACGCTGGCCACCGTGCCGCCGCCGGTCGTGGTGCCGGGCCAGCGCGCCCAGGGTGGCCGCGCTCGAGCCGGCCGGTGCCGGCGAGCCTCGGCGACCGCCAGCCCGGTACGACCAGCAGGTCGTCCGGCCGTCAGCTCCGGCCACCGCACGACCGCCCGCAGCGACGACCCCCTGCGCCGTGGGCACGTCCTCCTGTTCGGCCACGTACATCAGCTCGTAGTCGTACCCGAGGTCGGCGGCGGTGGAGAACACCTGGGCCGGTCCGGCCAGGTCCAGCAGGTGCACCTGCGGGACCAGCAGGAAGACGACCCGGGTCACGATCCGGTCAGCTCCTTCACCGGCACCGTACCGGTGGCGAATCGTCCAGCCAGGGCGTACTCCGTCCGGGCGATGATGTCCGCGAGTGGACAGCGTCAGCGGGTCGGCGACAGGATCTCGCGACGTCGACGGTCGGCCGGAGCGCCGCGGTGCGGGATCGGGAACGTGGCGGTCGCATCGGTGACGAACGTGACGTCGTAGCCCAGGTCGGAGCCGACCCGGGTGGTCGTCTCGCAGCACTGCTCGGTACGGATGCCGCAGACCGTCAGCCCGCGCACGCCGTGCGTGGTCAGCAGCTGCTGCAGGTTGGTGGTGGTGAAGGCGTTGTGCGAGGTCTTGGCCAGCACGCGGCTCGCCCGGTCCGGGCGCCAGCCCGGCCATCAGCCGGACGTGCCCGCGCGCCGGGTCGAAGACGGCCCCCGGTGCCCGGCTCGGCGTGCAGCACCCAGACCACCAGGTCGCCTGGCCGAGCGGGCGTGCCGACCAGCCGGTCGACCTGGCCCACGATGTCCGGGTTGGAGACGGCCGCCACAGCGGGCGCTGGCGGAAGGACTCCTGGACGTCGATCGACGATGAGCGCGTTGGTCATGCCGCCATCTTCACCTCCACCCAGGCCATCGACCCAGACCCGATCGGGCCCGCCACCGGACCGATCTGGTCAAAGCGGCTCGTTGGAGAGGAAGGAAGGGCACCTTGTTAACGCCTGGTGTATAGGAAGGGCACCTTGTTAACTGCGCGGCCAGAGCGGGACCGGGACCAAACGGCGCGGCCCGAGCGGGCCAGCTTGGCCAAGCGCTCGCCGATGCGGCCGGGAGATCACCATGGATGGTGTCGCAGTAGCGGACCCGGTCGGCTCCGGCCATCCTCGCCGTCGCGCGCACCGCCGGTTGGCTGGCACACGCCCGGGAGGAGTACGCGCGCCGGACGCGGAAGCGCCCGCGGGCCGTCTACACCGGACAGTCCTAGTCGAGGCCCTGCTCGATGGCGTACCGGGTCAGTTCGACCCGATTGTGCAACTGCAGTTTGGTCAGGGTGTTCTGGACGTGGTTCTGCACCGTGCGGTGCGAGAGCACGAGCCGGTCGGCGATGTCCTTATAGGACAGTCCCTTGGCCACCAGGCGGAGTACCTCGGTCTCCCGGTCGGTCAGCGATGGCACATCAGGCCCGGCCGGGCCATCGGGGCTGGCCAGCCGGCGGAACTCGCCCAGGACCAGTCCGGCCAGCCCAGCGGTGAACACCGCGTCGCCGTTGGCGGTGCGGCGGACGGCGTCGAGAAACTCATCCCGTTGAGCCGACTTGACCAGATACCCGGTCGCCCCGGCCTTCACCGCTTCGAGCACGTCGGCCTGTTCACCGCTGGCCGACAGGACCAGCACCCGCACCGTCGGCAGAACGCGCAGGAGACCGCGCAGCACCTCGACGCCGGAGATGTCGGGCAGCTGGAGATCGAGGACGACCACGTCCGGGCGGACGGCGGCCGCCACCCGGATCGCCTGGGCTCCGTCGCCCACGGCGGCGACCACTTCGTAACCGCCCTCCTCCAGGTCGCGGGCCACCGCGTTACGCCACATGGGATGATCATCGACCACCATCACCCGGATCGTCACCGGCCGCTCCTTCCGCCGCATGGTCAGCTCCACCTCGGTACCCTGCCCCGGCGCGCTCGTGATGGCCGCTGTGCCACCGAGGTCGCGGACCCGCCCACGGATGGACAGGGCCACCCCGAGGCGTCCCTGCGCCGCGGCCTGCTCCAGCCGGCCCGGCTCGATACCGGGACCGTCGTCGCGCACCGTCACCGTGACCCGATCAGGCTCGTCCTCAACCAGGATCCACACCTTCGTCTCCTGTGGACAGTGCTGGGACACGTTGTCGGTGGCCGCGGTGACCGCCTTGACCAGTTCATCGGCGGCCGGGGCGGGCAGCCACACCTCGGTCGCCGGTGCCGAGACGGTCACCCGGCTCGACGAGAACGGCCGGACCAGCTGGCGCAGGTCGGCCATGCCGGCCGGGGCGACCGTGCCGGCGTGCGGGCCGATCAGGGCTCGCAGCGCCACCTCCTGCTCACCGGCGAGCCGGCCCAGCTCGGCCGCCCGGCCACCGATCTCCTCGCCCTGCCGCTGGACCAGGGCCAGCACCTGCAGCACCGAGTCGTGGATGCTGCGGGCGAGCCGTTCACGCTCGGCGTGGGCCGCCTCGAACGCGGCGCCCTGCCGCATGTGCTCCTGGGCCTGGGTACCGATGTTGCCCAGGTAGCCCAGCGCGGCGGCCGCCATCACCATGATGACGGTACCGGTCACCGTGTTCTGGGTGACGACTCCCCGGACCGAGAGATCACACGCACCGATCAGGACGGCGGCGGTGATCCCCCACCGGATGCCTTTGACCACCGCGACCGCCAGGACCGGGCAGGCCATCCAGGTGACGGTCAGGGTCGGCATACCCCGGGCCAGCAGCTCGGGACCGACGACCGGTCCGGTGGCGAGCAGGCAACCGGCGGTGACCGCCAGATCGGCCACCAGGAGTGGCCAGGCACGCAACCGGGACCGTTCGTATCCGGCCGTGGCCAGCCCGCTCCAGACCACCATCACCCCGCTGACCGCCCAGGCCGCGTACGGATGTGGGTAGCTGCCGACGTTGTGGACGGTCAGGACCAGCACGTACCCGAGAGTGGTCACGCGGAACAGGGCGAGCGCCCGCCACGGGATCACCTCGAACGCCTCGATCGGCTCCAGCCGCCTGCCCTTCACATGTCGAGCGTACCGGGCGTCAAAAGCGTCCTTTGTGGACATTAGAAGTGGATTCCGCCGGTCAGCAGGAGCACGATGAATGCGGCCACGAACAGTACCGGCAGCCCGATGATGAGGGCCGCGGCGACCAGCAGGAGTCGACGTTGGCGGGGGAACGCGGCCGCTCCGGCCAGGCTACCGCCGGCCAGGACGAGGATCGCGACGAAGAACGGGTTGGCGAACATGGTCAGCTCCAGATCTGCACGACCGCGGTGAGCCCCGCGGCGAAGACGGTCACGAAGACGATCAACACGACCGGGTAGTGACGCCGCCAGCGGCGCAGAGCCACGGCGACCAGGCCGATCAGGGCGGCGACGAGTACCATCCGCAGTCCCCGGGCCGCTACCGACTCAGCGGCGAACGGGCCGGAGCCGACCTGGGCCTGTCCGGCGGCCGCTCCGTACACCTTGTACGGAATGCCCGACCACGTCTGGTGTCGCACCGCCGCGGCGGATTCGGTGGCGAACTGCGCCTGCGCGGTGTCGTGCATCCGCGGGGTGGTCAGCGGCGCCGCCAGACTCGCCCCGTGGGCGGCCAGGGTGTACATCAACGCGCCGCCGGCCACACTGGCCGCCGCCGCGACCAGGGCCAGCCGGATCACCCGGCGGGGCGCGGCCAGCCCGAGGACGACGAGGACGAACTCCGGGATGATCGGGAAGATCAACGCCTCGCCGAACGCCCACAGCCCGACCGCGACCAGCCCGGCCGGCGACGACGCGAATGCCTCGACCCGTTGACGCAGCCGGGAATCCCGATGGGCCGGGGGCTCGGCCGGATCGGCGGCCAGGTGGGCTACCGCCGCCCGCGCGGTGGACGCATCCAGCAACGGATCTCCGATGCGGACGCTCACCGGTGCCCGCCGGAGCCGCCCGTGAACGGGCAGGAGCTCACGGGTACCCCCGATCCCGACGGGCACCAGCGGCGCGTTCGCGAGGCGGGCCAGTTGCGCGGCGCCGGACCGGAACTCGCCGATCGAACCGTCCCGGCTGCGACTGCCCTCCGGGTAGACGATGACGTCGTGGCCGGCCGCCAGTAGGTCGCCGGCGTGGGCCAGGTCGGCCGTGCCGCCGCCGTGTCGGCGCACCGGGAACGCCCCGACCAGCGCCCGGCAGATCAACCGGCGGGCCGGGCCGCGGAACCAGTAGTCGGCGGCCGCGGCGACCGACGGGCAGCGACGGGCCGGCAGGGCGGCCAACAGGGCGGCGGTGTCGGCGTGTGAGCTGTGGTTGGCCACCAGTACGCAGGGCTGGTCGGGCAACCGGCCGGCCACCCGCAGACCGCCGGTCGCCGCGAACGCCGTTCGCCAGATGGCCCGGCGGGCCAACGCCGCGATCATGCCAACACCACGGCGACCATGAGGGCGATCAGAAGGGAGTCGACCCGGTCCAGCAGCCCGCCGAATCCGGGCAGCCACGAGCCGGCATCCTTGACTCCGGCGCCGCGCTTGACCATCGACTCGACCAGGTCGCCGACCGGCGCGCCGACCGCCACCGCCAGCCCGAGGGCCGGCGTGAGCGTGCCCAGCAGCGCCAGGGTGGCCAGCCCGACCGCGCTGCCGACGAGGACCCCGCTCCACCGCTTGGCCGGCGACAGCCTTGACAGCTTCGGCCCACGCAGTAGCCGGCCGCCGCAGAACGCCGCCACGTCGGCGACCGAGACCGCGAAGAACAGCGGCAGGGCGGCCGGTCCGAGCACGACGAGCCCGGCCAGCGCGGCCAGCCATGCGAACCCGAATGCGCCGTAGGCGGCCCGCCGGAACCCGTCGACACTGTCCGATTGCGACAGTGGTACCGCCACGATGGCGCCCAGCCCCAGCACCGCCACGATCAGCAGCGCGGGTGGCAGCAACCATGCGGTCAAGGCCAGTGCCGTCACCGCGGCCGCGAGCGCAGCGGAGTCCAGAGTGGACAGGCGAGCCAGCCGGCCGTACTCGATCGCGCACACTGCTCCGATGCCGGCCGCGAGGAGGGCGGCACCGGGAGCGCCCAGGTAGAGCGCGCCGCCGACCACCGGAGCGGTGACGGCCCACGTGCACCATCGGCTGATCAGCTCCCGCCGGCGGGACAGCCCGACACCCACGCCACCGATGCCGAGCGCGCCGGCGACATACGGTGCGGTGTCCAACACGGTGATCATGACGGCACCAGCGCGCGGCGCAACCGGTAGAGTCGCAGCCCGGCGGTGAGCACGCAACCACCGGTGAGGACCAGCAGAACCGGTTCCGCCCAGCCGGTGGCCGCGATGACGACCATCAGCAGGCATCGCTCCGTCTTGCCGACCGGGCCGCCCTGAATCCGCGGCGCGAACGCCGCCGCCCCGGCCAGCGCGATCCACGACGGCGCGGTCGCCGCCAGGGCCGCCACGAGCACCAGCGCGGACGGGGCGAGCGCGAACACGCCGGCCAGGGTCGCGAACTCGGCCAGCCGGTCGCCCAACTCGTTGACGACGACCCCGAACCGGGTGCCGCGCCCGGTCGCCCGGGCCAGGCCACCGTCGAGGTTGGCGCAGCCCAACCGGGCGATGAGGAGCACGGCCACCACCACCCCGGCCCACGGCCCGGCTGGCAGCAGCGCCAGCGCCAGTCCAGCCCCGGCGCCGAAGACCACCCCGGCCGCGGTGATCGTGCTGGGCGCGACCCGATGCGCGATGAGTATTTGGCGCAGGCCGGCGAGGCGATCCGCATACCAGGGCTTGAGCGCGTAGAGCCCGAACATGCGGATCAGCCTCGCCGTCGCGGGCCGTCGCCACCTGAGCGCGCCCACCGGAACCGGGTGAGTACGCACACCCATCCCGGTCGGGTACTCAGGCGGTACGGCTGAACTCCGCCACCCAGTTGGTCTCCCAACTCATCCCGCCGTCGACAGAGAACGCCTGCTCCCAGCGGGCCGAGTCGGAGGTGATGTCCGACCAGATGTACGCGCAGGTGATGTGATGGCCCTGGTAGTCCTCCTCATCGGTGAACACGCCCCGACCAGAGTCGTCGAACCGCCCGACCACCGGCGGTAGGCCGAGTCCGACCCCGCTGCGGGCCCAGTACAGCGACCACAGCTGCGTCTCCGGGTCGTACAGACGCACGGTCACGCCGCTGAAACCGAGTGTCGGGAACACCACCTCGTCGATGTTCCCGGCACCGTCGAAGACACTCCAACACCGGGTTGTACCGGGGAACTCGTACCACTCCTCACAGCCGGTGAGGACCTCCTTGAGCCGACGCTGCGTCGAGCGCCATTCGCCGACGAAGAAATCGAAGTTGTTAGCCATGCAGCGACGCTAACCGGGCTTCCCTGACACCTCCTGTCAGTGGGGATCGGCATACTTCGGCCATGCGCGCGAGCCGCCTCATCTCCATCCTTCTGCTGTTACAGACGCGGGGCCGGATGACCGCCGGCGCCCTGGCCGCCGAACTCGAGGTGTCGGTGCGCACGATCTACCGCGACATCGAGGCTCTGCACGAGTCGGGGGTGGCCCTCTACGGCGAGCCGGGCCATGACGGCGGCTACCGGCTGGTCGACGGGTACCGGACCCAGCTGACCGGGCTGACCCCCGACGAGGCGGCGGCCCTCTCGCTGGCGGCCTTCCCCGGCGCCGCGCGGGATCTCGGAGTCAGCTCGGCCGCCGCCGGAGCCGCGGCCAAACTTCGTGCCGCGCTCAGCGACGACCTGCGCCGGCGGGCCGACCACGTACAGCGGCGGCTCTATGTCGATCCGGTCGCCTGGTACGACGAGACGGCCAGCACTCCCCTGCTCGCCCCCGTTGCCGACGCCGTGTGGGAGCACCGCCGGCTTCTGGTGACGTACCGTCGCTGGCAGGCACCTCAGGAGGTGGAGCGCACGCTCGACCCGTACGGGCTGGTGCTCAAGGGCGGTCGCTGGTACCTGGTCGCCCGTAGTGAAGGCCAGCTGCGCACCTACCGGGTGTCCCAGCTGCGCGACGCCCGCGCCAGCCCGGAGCGGTTCGAGCCTCCGCCCGACTTCGACCTGGCCGGGTACTGGCACAGTTATCTGGCCGACTTCGCCCGCCGGCGGCATCAGCAGGAGGCGACCATCCGGTTATCGGACCGGGGGCGCCAACGGCTGGCCCACCTGATGGATCCGGCCGTCGTCCGAGCGGTGCAGGTCAGTGCCGGGCCACCGGACGTGGACGGCTGGGTACGGGCCGTCCTGCCGATCGAGTCGGTCGACCACGCCCACGAGGAGCTGCTCCGCCTCGGCGCCGAGGTCGAGGTGCTCGCCCCGGCCACGTTGCGCGAACGCTTCAGCCGCACCGCGGCGTCGATGGCCCGCCAATACTGCTGCGACTAACCCGGCCGCGACTAACCCGGCCGTGCCCGCCCGGTGGCCGTGACTGGCCCCCTGGACATCCGTGGGTGGCATAATCGGTGATGTGTTCGAACGGGAGGCTGCCGCTGAGGCACGAGGCCTTGGCCGGTCAGGGCGTCGGGTCGTGGTCGTCGCTGACCTATCGGATCTGCACGGTCCGACAACAGGAGTTGCGGAGTTGCCGCACCGGTTGTTCTGGCAACCTGCCCACCGTGTGAACCTCGACAATCCGGCCATCCTCGTGTGGATGTACGAAACTGTCCTGCGCGAGGCGGTCACCGAGCGCGAACTCTGTGACTGGCTCGACGGCGGAACCTTAATCCGATTGTGGGATAGCCTCTTCCTTCCGCGTGGCGTTCGGGCCGCGTGGGAGGAGCGGCATGCGTCGCTACTGCGTCGGGTTGCGGCTTGACCGACGACCGCGCGGCGGCGTTCCAGCGGCGTGTTGCGTCGCTCGCGCGGGCGGTTGCACAGCAGCAGGGGTTCGCGCTCGCAGCTGGCCAGGCTCTGATCGCCCATGGCATCGTCAACCGCGTCACGGAGGACGTTGACCTCTTCACCGATGATCGTGTTGGCGTCGGCCTTCCCGCAGCCGGACTCCGTCGTGGTGGTCGACCCGCAGGCCGGCGGCATCGACCGCATCCCGTTGCCAGGACTCAACGAACAGGTGACCTGGCTCGCCGACGGCGTCCATGTGCTGGTCTGCAGCGCCACCCAGACCTGGTTGGTCGACGTTGACCGGCGCAGCGCCGGGCACGTCGACGTCTCCGGGTGGGATGTCGCACCGCTGGTCGGTGGTAGCTCCGGAATGACCACCCTCACGCTGCCCGGCCAGGGCGACGAGCCGCCGGTGATCGGCTACTACGACGACCCCGGGACGGTACGGCACGGCCATCGTACGGTGGACGCGGCAAGCGCCGGGCCGTACCGGATGTCCGACCTCTACCCGCGGGCCTGGCGCCACGGCGACAGCATCGCGGCCGCCGGCTCCGGACAGGTCGGATCGAGGCCCGGCGACTTCGTGTTCGTCATCGACGACCGCTCCGGCACGGTCACCCATGTCCTCGACCTGGGTACCGGTCAGGACCGGAACAAGGGCTGCTGCCGGGTCCTCAGGATGGACGGTCCGCAGAACGTCCTGATCTCCTCCGACCAGGACGGCGTGCTGGACTGGGATCTCACCACCGGTACCGTCACCCGGCGGACCGCGCTGCGCGGTGGACCGTTGTCGCTCGAACCGACCGGGTGCGACTGGACGATCACCGTCGGCGGTGTGACATCCAGCTGTATCACCTGACTATCCGAAGATCGCGACTTGGCATTACATTCGCGCCATGGCCGACGTGTTCCGCGTACTGGACAAGCGCTACCACGCATACTTCGCCCACCGACCTCCGGTGAGCTTCGGCGTCAGCACGCCCGACGGGCAGAAGCACACCTTCGGCCCGGGTGAACCCGCGTTCACGATCGTGGTGGCGGACCCCAAAGGCGCGAAGGCGCTGACCTCGCTGGACCAGCTGCAGGTGGCGCTGGCCTACCTGCGCGGGCACATCGACGTCGACGGTGACCTGATGGCCGTCCTGGCCATGCGCAAGTTCTTCCCCGACGTCCACCCGATCGCCTGGCTGTCCCGGTTCGCCCCCGGTTTCTTCCAGGGCAGGGCCGAGCACGACCGGCGCTCCATCTCGGCGCACTACGACCGCGAGTCCGACTTCTTCCTGACGTTCATGGACAAGCGGCACCGGTGCTACACCCAGGGGCTGTTCACCTCGGACGATGAACCGCTCGAGGACGCCATGACCAACAAGATGGACTACGCCCTCGATGCGATCGGAGTGAAGCCGGGCGACCGTGTGCTCGAGGTGGGCGGCGGTTGGGGTGCCTGGGTCGAGTACGCCGGCAAGCGCGGCATCCACGTGACCACGCTCACCCTGGCCGAGGAGTCCGAGCATTACCTCAACGACTTCATCGCGGCGAACAGTCTCCCAGCCACGGTCGTCCGCAGGCATGTGCTGGAGTACTCCTCGCCTGAGCGCTACGACGCCATCGTGAACATGGGCGTCACCGAGCACCTGCCTGACTACAAGGCGACGTTGCGCAAGTACGCCGAGTTGATCAAGCCGGGCGGCAAGGTGTACCTGGACGCCCTCGCGATGCGCCGCAAGCACACCGTGTCGACCTTCCTCAGCCGCTACATCTACCCCGGCAAGTCCTCGCCGCTGCTGTTGCACTCCTACCTGCGCCAGGTGTCCCGGTCGCCATTCGAGCTGATCAGCGTCGCCGACGACCGGCACAATTACTACCTGACCTGCCGCGAGTGGGGCCGCCGCCTCGACGACGCCAGGGACGAGGTCGTCCGCCGGTGGGGCGAACCGCTCTACCGACGCTTCCGCATCTTCCTGTGGGGCTCGGCGGCCGGCTTCGACAGCGGACTGGTGCAGGCCTACCGTTGGGTTCTCAAGATGCCTCCGGCCACCACCGCCTGACGTGTCCGTCCATAGCGGACGGTCTGGCTGGCGGCACCGGCCTGCACGCAACCTTCACACCGCTGGTGAACCGATCTCCACGTCACGTTGCCTAGGCTCGCGGTATGAGGGCGCCCGCTCGAGTGGACAGACTGGCATGAGTACCAATAATCGCCGCATTCTCGTCGTCGAGGACGAACGCACCATCGCCGACTCGATCGCCGCGCGGCTGCGGGCCGAGGGCTTCCCGGTCGAGCTCGCACACGACGGTCCGACCGCCGTTACCACCGCCGGGCGACCCGGCCCGACCTGGTGGTCCTCGACGTGATGCTGCCCGGTTTCGATGGGCTCGAGGTGTGCCGGCGGATCCAGGCCGAGCGGCCGGTGAGCGTGCTCATGCTCACCGCCCGTGGCGACGAGACCGACCTGCTGGTCGGGCTCGCCGTCGGGGCGGATGACTACCTGACCAAGCCGTTCTCGATGCGGGAGCTGGCCGCCCGGGTGCACGCCCTGCTCCGGCGGGTCGACCGGTCGGCTGCCGACGTGGGAGCCGAGCCGCCGATCGTCGTCGGGGACCTGAGATCAACCGGGCCGAGCGCCGGGTCAGCCGGGCCGGCGTCGAAGCCCATCTCACGCCCGACCGAGTTCGACCTGCTGGTGCACCTGGCCCAGCGACCGCGAGCGGTCCTGCCGCGAGAGCGCCTGCTCGCCGATGTCTGGGGCTGGGCCGATGCAACGGGGACGCGTACCGTCGACAGTCACGTGAAGGCACTGCGTCGTAAGCTCGGCGCGGACCTGATCCGGACGGTGCACGGCGTCGGCTACGCCCTGGACGGCCCGGCGCGGCGGCGCCCGGCATGACCGAGCGGCGAGGAGGCGAGCTTGCGAGCGGTCCGTGGCAATATGAACTGGCTGGGCCGGCTCACCTCCCGGCTGCCCCGGCCGCTCGACCCGGTACGGTCCATCAAACTCAAGCTGGGCTGCTCGTCTGTGTCTCGGGCGGTACCGGACTGGCGTATTTCTGGTACCAGATCGGCCAGGCCCCACTCGCGACGTTCGATGATCGCGATCGGGCTCTCGCTGGCCCTGACGTACCTGTTCGCCCACGGCATGACCAAGCCCTTGCGCGAAATGACCGCGGCCGCCCGCGCGATGGCCCGGGGCGACTACTCCCGCCGGCCACGGGCGACCTCGAAGGATGAGGTCGGCGAGCTGGCCATGGCGTTCAACCAGATGTCGGCCGATCTGGCCGCGGCCGACCAGCACCGTCGCGAGCTGATCGCGAACGTCTCGCACGAGCTGCGCACCCCGATCACCGCACTGCACGGGATCCTGGAGAACGTCGTCGACGGTGTGGCCGACGCCGACCCGGCCACACTGCGTACGGCGCTGGCCCAGACGGAGCGGCTCGGCCGGCTCGTCACGGAGCTGCTCGACCTGTCCCGCATCGACGCCGGCGCGCACCGGCTCGACCGGGACCTGGTTCGCCGTCGGTCCATTCCTTGACGAGGTGCTGGCCGAGGCGCAGGTGCACGCGACGGGCGGCGGCCGGGACGTGATGTTCGCCGCGTCGGTGCGCCCCGCCGAGGCGACCGTCGCTGGGCGACCGTGACCGCCTCAAGCAGGTGGCCCTGAACCTGCTGGACAACGCCGCCCGCCACTCGCCGGCCGGCGGCACCGTGCGGGTGCTCGCCCGAACCGACCATGCCGGTCTGCACCTCGAGGTGAGCGACGAAGGCCCGGGCATACCGGCCGACGAACGCGACCGGGTGTTCGAACGGTTCACCCGCGGTGAACGCGCCACCGGCGGCGGTACCGGCCTCGGGCTGGCCATCGCCCGCTGGGTCGTGCACCTGCACGGCGGCGCGATCGCCATCGACCCGGGCGGCCCCGGGTGCCGGATCAAGGTCACCATCCCGGCCGTGTAGCGGCATCGACGTAGCGGCTGCGGTACCGGGTCACAGCGACGCGGGCAGGGCAGCTTCCTCGAGGCGGTGGCGCAGCACGGCCAGGGACAGGGTCATGTTGCGCTCGCCGAGGCGGCGCAGGTAACGGGCGAACATCGCCCAGCGTCCGGGAAGCTCCACGACCAGTTCGTAGGTCAGCTCGGTACCGCGCGGTGTCGTGACGAGGACGTACTCACCACTGACCGGCAGAGGTCCGGTGAGGTGGCTGAACCCGAGGCGTTCGCCCGGGATCACATAGTCGACCGCGGTCTCGGTGACAACCGTGCGGCCGATGACCTGCGCCTCTTCACGGATGACCGAGCCGCGGTTGAGCGGGCCGTCCGGGTACGCGGTCGACACGACAACGTCGACGCGCCATTCGTGGGCCCGGCTGACATCGGTGACGTAAGCGAAGACCTCATCGGCGGGTCGACGGATGAGGACGGTCCTGGTGAAGACGAGTTGTTTGCTCATGCCAGAAGGCTCGCAAGGTTCGCCTCGCGACAACGCGTACGAGTACGCACACCGGCCGTGCCCTGGGTCACAGGCCGGCGGCAGGGCGATCCGCCTCAGTCGATCCCTCGCGCTCGGTCAGACACCTAGCGACTTGGCGATGATGGTCTTCATGACCTCACTGGTGCCACCGTAGATACGTGACACGCGGGTGTCCGCGTAGAGCCGGGCGATCGGGTACTCGAGGATGTAGCCGTAGCCGCCATGCAGCTGGAGGCATTTGTCGATGACGCGGCCGGCCACCTCAGTCGCGAACAGCTTGGCCTTCGCGGCGTCGGCCACACTCAGCTGACCGGCGTCGTGCAGCTCGATGGCCCGGTCCACCAGTACCTGGGCGGCCTCGACCTCGGTGGCGCACTCGGCCAGCACGAACTTGGTGTTCTGGAACGACGCGACCGTCTCGCCGAATACGGTACGGGCCTTGACGTAGTCGATCGTGAACGCGAGCGCGGCGGCGGCGGTGGCCGAGCCACCCATCGCGATGAGGAGCCGCTCCTGGGCCAGGTTACGGGTCAGATAGGAAAATGCCCGGCCCTCCTCACCCAGCCGGTCGGCCACCGGCACCCGAACGTCCACAAAGGACAGCTCAGCCGTGTCCGACGACTTGAGCCCGATCTTGTCGAGCCTGCGACCGACCGAGAAACCGGATGTCGTGGTATCCACGCAGACAATGGAGAGCCCACCGCGGCGGTCGTCGGCCCGGTACGGACTCGTCCGGGCGATCACCAGGACCAGGTCGGCCAGCGCGCCACCGCTGATGAAGGTCTTCGCTCCATTGAGGACATAGTGGGTACCGTCGTCGGACAGCGTGGCGGTGGTCCGGATCCCGGCCAGGTCGGAACCGGTACCGGGCTCGGTCATGGCGATCGCGGTCATGAGATCGCCCGAGACGAATCCGGGTAGCCAGCGTGCCTTCTGCTCCTCGGTAGCCAGGTCCAACAGGTAGGGCAGGATCAGGTTGGCGTGCACGCCTGAGTTGCCGAACGACACCGCGGCCCGGGCGGTCTCCTCCATGATGACGGCCGGATAGGTGAGGCTGGTCTGGCCGGCACCGCCGTATTCCTCGGGTGCGCCGATGCCGAGCAGACCCAGCTGCCCGAGGCGGCGGTAGAACTCGCGCGGCGGGTGGCCCTGCTTCTCCCAGTCGCCGAAGACCGGTACGACTTCCTTCTCGATGAACTCGCGTACGGTCTCGCGGAACGCCTGGTGCTCGGGTCCGAAGATGGTGCGCCGCATGAGATGTGCCCCTTTCAGGCGATGACTCCCCGGTCGAGCATCCCACTGAGGCCGGTCACGCCGGCCTGCTCGAGAACCGCCCGGGTATCGGACCCGATCGCCGGGGCCGGTTGCGGCGGGTCCACCGGGCTGCCGGCGAACCGGGGCGCCGGGGCCGGCTCGGGCGCGCCGTCAGGTCCACTGTGGAATGTGTGCCGCGCGACGTTGTGCGGGTGGCTGACCGCCTCGGTCAACGACAGCACGGGGGCCACGCAGGCACCCTGCCCCTGGAACACCTTCGTCCAGTCGTCGCGATCGCGGCCGGCGAAGGTGGCCGTGAGCTTGGCCTTCATGGCCGGCCACCGGTCGCGCTCGAACTGGCTGGCGAAGTCAGGGTCGCCGGTGAAGCCGAGTACCCGCAGAAGAGCGGCGTAGAACTGCGGCTCGAGCGCGCCGACCGAGATGTGACGCCCGTCCGCGCAGCGGTACACGCCGTAGAACGGTGCGCCGCCGTCGATGTGGTTGACGCCCCGTTCGTCGCGCCACACGCCTTGGCCGAGCAGACCGTAGGTCATACCGAGCAGGAGCGCCGTCCCGTCGACCATGGCGGCATCGACCACCTGGCCCCGACCGGTCGTCCGGGCGTGCAGCAGTCCACTGAGGACACCGACAGCGAGCAACATGCCACCACCGCCGAAGTCGGCGACCAGGTTCACCGGTACGACCGGATCGCCGCCGGTCGGCCCGATCGCGTGCAGGGCACCGGCCACCGCGATGTAGTTGATGTCGTGGCCGGGGTCCTGGGCCAGCGGGCCGTCCTGCCCCCAGCCGGTGATCCGGCCGAAGACCAGGCGCGGGTTTCGGGCCAGGCATACCTCGGGGCCGAGCCCGAGCCGCTCGACCACCCCAGGCCGGAACCCTTCGATGACCGCGTCGACACCGTCGATGACCCGCAGGACGGCCGCCGCGCCATCGGGATCCTTGAGGTCGACGGCGATGGAGCGCCGGCCCCGGTGCAGCACGGGGTAGGCCGCCGGCCGCCCAGCCTCACCTGGGCGGTCGACCCGGATGACCTCGGCCCCGAGATCGGCCAGCACCATGCCGCAGAAGGGGCCAGGACCGATTCCTCCGAGTTCGACCACCCGTATGCCGGCCAGCGGGCCGGCGCTCCGGTCTGATGCGCCCGTCATGCGGGCGGCCACCACAGGGTCGGCCCCTCCGTGACGCTGCCGTCCGTTACCACACTGTCTCCCTCACTGGTCGAACATTCGATAAGTTAGTCGCAGTCACCACCGCTGTAAAGGACCCGACGATGAAGCGCACAGGTACGCCACCCGGCCACACCGCGCTGCTGCTGGCCGCCAGGGAGGAGTTCGCTGAGCACGGATACGAGGGCACGTCCATCCGGCAGATCGCCCAGCGGGCCGGGATGAGCCTGTCCGTTCTGTACCATTATTATCCGGGTAAGATGGATCTGCTCCAGGCGATCGTGGATGAGGCGATCGACGCCTACTTCGCCGCCTGTGCCGATGAACTGGCCGGTGCCGGCGACGACCCGGTGCGGCGCCTGACGGCACTGGTCACCGCGACCGTCCGGTTCCGGTCGGCCCACCCCGCCAAGAGCAGCGTCCTGGTCGGCGAGGAGCGCAGCTTCGACCCGGACTTCCTGCGCCATTACCGGCGGCGGATGGCGGAAGGCTCCCGGCTGTTCTCAGATGTGATCGAGGCGGGCGTCTCGGCCGGACTGTTCCACACGCCGTACCCGGAGGACGCCCGGCGGGCCGTGATCGCCATGTGCAACGCGATCGGCGAGTGGTACGCGCCGTCGGGGCCGCTCACGGTGGACGAGATCGCCCAGCGGTACAGCGCCCTCGCGCTCGTCATCGTCGAGCACACCAAGGTTGCCCGTTCGGGGGACGGCCGCCCCGGGCGTCGACAACAATCGGGCGGGTGACAGCTACCTACGCACCAGGCAGGCCGAGCTGGGTTGAGCTCGGTACGACCGATCCGTCCGCGGCCTCGCGGTACTACGGCGATCTGTTCGGCTGGACCACCGAGGATCTCGGACCTGAGGCCGGCGGCTACAGTCTCCTGCGGCTGCACGGCAAGCAGGTCGGCGGGATCGGGACCAGCATGGATCCGGAGCGGCCGCCCGAGTGGTCGGTCTACCTCGCCTCGGCCGACGCCGAGGACACCGCCGAGCGCGTCATCGCCAACGGTGGACGGGTCGTACTGAGCCCGATGGATGTCATGGATCAGGGCCGGATGGCCATCTTCACCGACCCGACCGGGGCCACCTTCGCGGTGTGGGAGGCCGGGGCCACCGCCGGCGCCGAACTGGTCAACGAGACCGGCTCGATGGCCTGGGCCGAGCTGATGACGTCCGATGTGGACAGAGCCAAGGACTTCTACCACGAGGTGTTCCCGCTCGACATCCGGGACATCCCGATGCCGGACGGCACCAACTACACCCTGCTCGAGACCGAAGGGCAGAGCGTCGCCGGCGCCATGCCCATCCCAGCCGAGATGAGCCGGATGCCGTCGCACTGGTCGGCGTACTTCGCCGTCGAAGACTGCAACGCGACCGCCGACCGGGCGGTCAGCCTGGGCGGCAGCGAGGTACTCCGCGAGGACTCGGTGGCCGGGCGCTTCGCGGTGCTGACCGACCCGCAGGGAGCCTCGTTCTCCATCCTGCAACCCGACCCGGACTACCGTCCCTGACGATCACGGGCCGCCGAAGATCGCGACTTCAGCGTCACCGACCACCTCCGAGGGCACCGCCGACGCTGAAATCGCGATCTCGGTACGGCGTCGGGGTCAGGCGTTCGAGCAGGGCGTCGGCCACCCGGTAGCGCCCCCGACCGTCGACGGCGGAGTATCCGGCGGCCGACAGCCCAGCCCGAAGTGTCGGCTCACACAGCAGCTCGCGCAGGACGCCGGCGGCCAGCCGGCCGTTGGTGCGGTGCAACTCCGCCACCTCGCCCAGGCCGACCGCCAGTCCACGGGCGACCGTCCGCTCGTAGGTGCGCCGCTGGTTCTCGGCCACGCAGACGAGCGCGGCCGGCGCGCCCAGGCACAGCGCCTCCCAGGTCGACATTCCGGCGCCACACACGACCAGGTCGGACCGCAGCACCGCCGCGGGAAGGTCCACGATGGACTCGTGGACGACCAGACTCTGGCCGGGTCCCGGTTCGACCTCGGCCGGCGGACGGTCGGGGGCGATCAGCGTAACGTCGACCGGTATGCCGGTGGCGAACAGCGATCCGGCCAGCACGGGCGCCGCCCCGGCCGGGTCCGTGCCCCCGACAAAGCACAGTACCGCCAGCCGCCGCGACGGTGACGACGACGGCGCGGGGGCCCGCGCCGGACGGGCGGCCGTGATCCGCTCGCGCAGCAACGTGTGCTCGAGTCCGGCCAGCCGCAGCGCCCCGGGGGGCAGGTCGACCGGGTCGTCCTGCGCCCCGATGGTCTGATCGAGGTACAGGTCCGCGTCCTGGCCACGGGTGTCACCATCCACAATGGCCAACGTCGACAGGCCACCGTCGCGCAGCGTACCGGAGCAGCCGGGGTCAAGGTGGTACGAGTCGAGGACCACGGCGTCCAGGTCGAGCCGGCGGGCCTGGAACAGCAGCTCATCAGGGGTGCTCGCCCCCTCCTCGCGTTCGTAGCCGTCCACCTCGGCGGCCAACCAGCCCACCGACTCGATCCGGCTGAGCAGCACGACTGTCGCGCCACGGTCGCGGAGCCCTTCGGCCAGAGCGAGGCAGCGGGTGACGTGCCCGGCACCGGTATCGCGGCCGGCGTCACAGCGCAGTCCGACTCTCATCCAGCCTCCACCGGCTTCTGGGTCACATGACCGTTGAGGGCCCGGATCCGGGGATGGTCGTCGAGCCAGGCGGTGAGCTTGTCCAGCGGTACCGGCGTGTCACCGAAGTGCGCCACCACCGCGCTGATCAGATCCCAGTCGGCTGGGGTGTCCAGCGTGACCCGCAGAGCCGACCGGTCCGGCGCCAGAGCGAGCCCGAGCACCCGGAAGTCGTTGGGGTGCGA
Source organism: uncultured Actinomycetota bacterium (assembly GCA_963803345.1). GTDB lineage: Bacteria > Actinomycetota > Actinomycetes > Mycobacteriales > Micromonosporaceae > CAWDLX01. Next base: position 467 of record CAWDLX010000007.1, on the reverse strand, counting down.
CCACACGTAGGACGTCACGTGGGCACGGTGGTGCCCGGCCGCGACCTGGTCGGTGGCTCGCAGGGCATCCGCCCGTACCGCCTCCACGTTCATGCCGAGCGGGAGCCGGGGGGCCAGATGCGTGCTGACGTAGTCGAGGCCCTCGACGCCGCGCACCACCCGGACGAGCAGGCCGATGATCTCGGGGTCGAGAAGTGGGCAGTCGGCGGTGAAGCGGGCCACCCAGTCGGCCGGGCGCGTCGCGAGTGCCGCGAGGAAGCGCGTGAGCACATCGTCCGCGGATCCACGGTGGACGGCCACACCCAGCCGCCGGCATTCGGCGGCCACCAGGTCGTCGCCCGGGTCGAGGCTGGTCGCCACGACGAGATCGTCGAGCGCGCCGCTGTCCTGCGCCGCCCGCACCACCCACCCCAACACGCTGCGGCCGGCGAGCGGGCGCAGCACCTTGCCCGGCAGCCGGGTCGAAC
>CAWDLX010000006.1:0-973263 GCA_963803345.1 uncultured Actinomycetota bacterium | reverse complement strand
GCTGGGACATGGTTGACCTCCTTGGTCTGCTGTGGTGGGTCGATCGCGTCGGCTGGGGGTTGCAGGATCGCGATCGGGCAGGTGGCTCGACTGAGAGCGTCGAGACTGACGCAGCCGAGCAGGACCCGACGACCGGGTGGACCGGTGTGCGCGCCGAGGACGAGCACCGCGGCATCCTGGGCGGCCCGCAGGATGGCATCGACGGTGCGCCCGGAGAACACCGCGCGCTTGACCCACAGCTCGGGGTAGGCGCGCTCCCACGGCTCCACCTCCGCGGCCAGCAGATCGAGCGCGGCCGGCTCGGCGGTGAGATGGGTCTCGAGCAGCTGATCGTCGTACCAGACGTTGGTGAACCCGGTCGAGGTCACATGCACGGCCGCGAGCGGGAGGCCGTGCTCGTGGGCGAACGCCGCCCCGTAGCCCAGCGCGGCGCGGCTGGCTGGCGAGCCGTCGACTCCGACCACGACATGGCCGGCGAACGTGGCGTCGCCGGTGGGCGTGTCCGACCCCCGCACGACCACGACCGGACACTGCGCGTGGCGGGCCACGTAGTGCGTCGTGGATCCCCAGTGGGTCCAGCCGCCGTGCCGCGGCGGTCCGACCACGAGCAGATTGCCGGGCGTGGCCGCCTCGACGAGCATGCCGCCGGACGGGCGCGGCTCAACCCGGACCGTGACCGCGTCCTCTCCGAGCTCCGCGCGAGCCTCCGCGATGGCGTTGGACAGGCCGGGATGGCCCAGCAGCTCCGCCGGCGTCGGCGGCCGGCCCTTCGCCACAACGTGCGAGCACGCATGGGCGATCACCAGATGCCGGTCGGTGCGCGCACACTCCCGCATCGCCCATGCCAGGATGGCATCCTCCTCGGGGGCGCCGCTGACTCCGACGATGACGTTCATGGCTGAGATCCTCGGACGACCTCAGCGGCGTCACGACGCGGTGCCGGGTCGATGGCAGTGGTGTCGTCGGCGTACCCGCAGCGGATGACCAGGTACGGGTACCCGCCGGTGCGGAGCAGCCCGCGGAGCAGCCCACGCGGGTGCTCGACCTCGATGACATCGCTGATGGGCGCGACAGCCAGACCGAGGCTGACCGCCGTCAAGAGCACGGCCGACGCACCCTCGCCGGCTCGCAGCCAGTCCAGCGGCTCCTCACCGCTCCCGTTGACGATCAGGTACCGCGCGCCGCGGTCACCGCCCGGGGGCACCTCGATTCCCTGGTCCGATGACAGGACGAAGTCACGCACCGGCACCCGTCGGGGCGCACGGGCCACGCCGGTGGACGGCGGGACGCCGTCGTTGCTCCACGCAGGACGGTTGGTCCACCGCATGAGCTCTCCCCGGTATGCCTCGTTGGAGATCTCGCGGGACTGGGCGTAGGCGACCGCGACCGCGAGCATCGGCATCTGCTCCAGCGTGGTGTCGTGGACCCGCACCCCTTCCCGCTCAGCGGCCGCGGCCAGCTGCTGGATGACCCCATCCGGTACTGCCTCGGTGCGGAAGGGCCGCCGATCGGTACGCCGGACGGGGACGGCACGGTCCAGGGCGAGATCGTTCTCGCTCGGCGCCACCGGCTCGACCAGCCGGATACGAGCCAGCAGGTCGGGGTCGGCCGGGTCCGGAAGGCGATCGACGACAACGCCCCACCCGGCCGCGGCCAGGCTCACCCGAGCGTGCTGCAGGGCGCTGCCACAGCTCAGCAGGAGCAGGCGGCCGTCGGGGTCGGTGGCCGGCAGCACCCGGTCACGGTCGGCGTACAGCTCGAGGCTGTTGCCATCGACCCGCCACCGCCACGGCTGCGTGTTGAAGATCGACGGCGCCCGCAGCGCCGTCTGAGCGGCGGCCTGCAGAACGTCGTGCTGGCTCTTCGACATGGTGCCCTCCCGGTAGCACGTTCTCCCCATCGAGAATCGCGGCCGACGCCAGGTTCGGGTCAGGGCCGGAGGTCCCGAGTCAGAGGGCTCGAAAGCCCTGGGTTCGGACCCCCGAAAGGCACACCCTGAAAGCTGAGGGAACTCGGGCTCGGTGGGGGTGTGTGATGGCGAAGGCAGACGAACGGACGAGCGTGACGGCTGTGAAAGTGGTCGAGCTGATGAGCTCGCCGGCCGTGTGCGTGCTCGCCGAGACGACGCTCGGTGACGCGCTGGTGGTCATGCTGCGCAGCGGGATACGGCACGTCGTCGTGGTCGACCCGATGGGGCGCTGCCACGGTGTCGTGGCTGACCGGGCGGTGACCGCGGCGTGGGCGTCGGACCCGACCAGCCTGGTGTGGCAGACGGTGCGCGCACTGCTCGAGCCCCGGCTGGCCGTGGTGGGAACCGATTCGACGGCCGCGGACGCCGCGAAGCTCATGAACACCGACCGCGTCGACGCCGTGGCGGTCGTGGACCGGGGCGGCCGCCCGGTCGGGGTGGTGGCCGGAAGTGATCTCGTGCGGCTGGTGGCCACCTTCGTGCCGACCCCGCCCGAGGACGAAAGGAAGGGCACCTTGTTAACGCCTCCGGTATAGCAAGGTGCCCTTGTTAACGTGATCGCGCTTGCCAAACGTCGCGGAGTCAGGCGACGGGAGTGACCAGTGCATGGCCGGCCCGGTCATCGAAGTGGTAGGTGAGGTGGTTGACCACCTCGGTGACTCCGGGCACCGTGTGGACCAGCAGCGCGAGCAGGTCGATGCTGCTGCGCCGGTCGACCGTCCCGCCCAGGGTCACCGCTCCCCGCGTCACCGTGACGTGGACCGTGTCCGGATCCATCCACAGTGTACGGAGCATGACCTGATCCCGGATCTCGGACAGGATCTCGTCATCCGGCCGGTTGTACAGCTGGAGCAGATCACAGCGGGAGATGACGCCCAGCAGGTGTCCCTCGCTGTCGACCACGGGAAGCCGCTTGACGGCGTACTCGCTCATCAGGGCGGCCGCGGCGCCGACGGTGGCATTGGGCCGGATCGTGATTGGCGGCTCGCTCATGAGCTCGGACGCCGCTGTGGCATCGGCCTTGATGCGACCTTCGCGCTCCCGCCGGCGCTCGATCAGCCGACGAGCCGGTCCGACGCCGGCGAACTCCATCTTGTGGAGCAGATCGGCCTCGGAGACGACCCCCACCACCCGGTCGTCAGCGTCGACCACCGGGACGGCACTGATGCCGCGGCTCATCATCGTGTCGATGATCTCGCGGTACGTGGCCGTCTCGCCGACGCTGATGGCCGGAGTGGTCATCACGTCTTCAACGTTGCGTCGTTTCATGGGAACCTCCCGGACTCTGGCGTGCCTCGGTCTCGACGCTCCCCGGTGGATCGCGCGAGCGGCAGGGCCCAACGGCCCGGGCGGCGCGGGCCGACCAGCCGTTATGCGGTTACGCCGGAACGGCGCGACCGTGTGCGGCCAGGTCTGCCGGCCGTTCGCCCGGGGTCAGCAGCACGTCAGCCACTGGGCGCCGGCCGGTCGGATCCGGGGGCAGGCCACGACCGAGCCGCAGCAGCATCTGCGGCGGCCCGTGCCGGTGCAGGCCGATGCGCAGCTGTTCGCGCACTCCGGCCACATCGATCGGCTGGGAGATCAACGACACGGTCAGGCCGAGCCGGGTCGCCGTGAGCAGCACCTTCTGCAGCGCCTGCCCCGCCGTAAGGTCGTCCGCCGGCGAGCCGAGGGAGGTCCCGAGCACCGCCACGAACGGTTCCTGTTCGAAGTCGTGGCCCGGGCTGCGGGTGAGCCCGCCGAAGTCCCGGCCGACCAGAGGATCGTAGGGCTCGGGCGCCGGACCACCGGCAGGCCGTGTGACGCCGTCCACGCTGGAGGGATCCGACCGGGACCACGCGGCCAGCTCGGCCAGGTAGTCCGGATCGCCGGCCAACATCCGATCCGCCATCCGGACCATCTCCACCACGATCTCCAGCGCCACCGGGCCCATCACCAGGCTCAGCCACGCGCCCTCCGACTCGGCCGCGGCGACCAGGTCGCGCCGCTCAGCCGCCGACACCTCGGTATCGAGGAGCGGATAGCGGTTGCTGTGGCGTCGCGGGATCGCTTCGAACAGCGCCACGTCGGCCGGCGTGGGCTGGACTGCGGTGCCGGCGCGCACCCGGGCCAGCGGTCCGCCCGGCTCGAAGACCGTCTCCACCTCCGGCGTGAATCCGGCATGCTGCACGGCCAGCCGGAGGTTGAGCAGTGCGGCGCCACAGGAGACCCGCACAGCCCGGCCGTCCGGATCGGACACCAGCAGTCGACGGCGTTCATCGGGGAAGATCTCGACTCCATCGGGCAGGATGCCGAAGAGCCACGGCTGCGTGTTGTGCACCGACGGTGCGAGGATCGCCGCCCCGATCATCTCCAGCAGCTGCATGCGGGTAGGACCCTGCGCGCTCATAAGATCACCTTTTCCTGCGAGGAACGAGGCTCGTCAGGGCCGAGGGTCCCGAGCTGGCTGTTCGGGCTGTCCTGGCTGTTCTCGCTGTTCCGGTGGTACTGCCTGTGTTCGGAGTTCCGGCCATCTGCCGTTCCGGGCGGCCCGCGATGAGCGGTATCCGGCCTCCGGCGCCCGTCCTGGTCGGGGACCGCCACTGGTCGGGCTCACCACCAGCCTGCCGGCCCCGCGCCCGCACCGGAGCGGTCCAACGACCTCGATCGGACCGGCCCAAAGTCCCGCCGCGACGGGTCCCACGGCCGGCGGCGGCCATCTGGCACCGATCGCACCCAGCGTCCAGGGCCGAAGGTCCCGACCTGGCCGGCTCATCGGACGCTCGGACAGGGGCCGGCGAGTTCTGGGCGTTTGAGGGGTCAAGGCGGTACAAACATGAGTGTGATCCGAGTCTTCCTTCTCGACGACCACGAAGTGGTCCGCCGCGGCATCGCCGACCTGCTCACCCAGGAGGGCGACATCGAGGTCGTCGGTGAGTCCGGCTCGGCTGTCGAGGCCACCCATCGCATCCCCGCGCTGCGCCCGGACGTGGCCATCCTGGACGGTCGCCTGCCCGATGGCAGCGGTATCGACGTGTGCCGCGAGGTGCGGGCGGTGGATCCGACCATCAAGGGACTGATCCTGACCTCCTACGAGGACGACGAGGCCCTGTTCGCCGCGATCATGGCCGGAGCCGCCGGATATGTCCTGAAACAGGTACGTGGAACGGACCTCGTGGACGGTGTGCGCCGGGTCGCCGCCGGGCAGAGCCTGCTCGACCCGGCCGTGACGGCGCGGGTGCTCGAACGTATCCGGTCCGGTGTCGAGCAACCCGACGAGCTGAAGTCACTGACCGACCAGGAGCGGCGCATCCTCGAGTACGTGGCGCAGGGACTGACCAATCACGAGATCGCCCAGCACATGTTCCTGGCCGACAAAACGGTCAAGAACTACGTGTCGTCGATGCTGGCCAAGCTGGGACTCGAGCGCCGGACCCAGGCCGCCGTCCTCGCGACCAAGCTGCTGGGCACCAAACCCCGCTGACGGTCGCCGGCCACGGTCGCACGCTCCCGGACCGGTCGGCTCAGCTGGCCCCGCCGCGCAGCGCTCGCAGGGTCGGATCCGGTTCGTCGACGGTGGCCGACAGTCGCACCTTGACGTCCACCACGCTCACCCCGTCGGGGCGGGCGATCACCGGGTTGATATCGAGCTCGGCTACTTCGGGCAGCTCCTCGGCCAGCCGGCCGAGCCGGAGCAACACCTCCTCCCAGGCGGCCGTGTCGACCGCGGGCGAGCCGCGGTACCCGGTCAGCAACGCCGCCGAGCGCAGGGTGCGCCACATCGACGCCGCATCAAGGTCGGTCAGCGGGAGCAGCCGCAGAGTCCGGTCCCGGAACAGCTCGGTATGCACGCCACCCAGCCCGCACATCACCACGGAACCGAACACGGGATCGTGGGCGATGCCGGCCACCAGCTCCACACCAGACTTCTCCTGCCGCTGGACCACGACCCGGGGGTCGCCGGCCGCGGCGATGATCCGGCCGTACGCGTCGGCCACCGCCGTCCGGTCCGCCAGCCCGAGCTGGACACCACCGATGTCGCTCTTGTGGACCAGGTCGGGATCGCCGGACTTGAGAACCGCCGGGTAGCCGAGTTCGTCAGCGGCGGCGACGGCGGCCGCCTCCGTCTGGACGGTCCGCCGGGGAGTCACCGGGATGCCGTAGTACGACAGCAGCTGGGCGCCCTCGTCACTGCTCAGCCATCCGCCGCCGGCCAGCCGGGACCGGACCAGACTCCGCGCGCCCGCCCGCTGTCCACATGCGACAGTTCGGGGCGGTGACCGATCGGGGTCGACCGCCAGCGGCTGTAACGCACCGCGTGGCCCAGTGCCCGGATGGCGTCCTCGGGCAGGGCGAACACCGGGGCCCGCCGCCGGCCGAGGACGGTCGGCCCGCCGTCGACGCCCATCAGCACGACGGCGACCGGGATCGGCACGGCGTCCACGGTGGAGTTGACAGCGGCGACGATGCCGGACACATCGTTGGCCATCGTCGCACCGAACGCGACCACGATCGCGTCGACGTGCGGCGCGACCGCCGTGATGGCGGCCGTCATCGCCTCGGGCGTGGCGGCGGCACCGAGGTCGACCGGATTCGCCACCGCCGCGGCGGCGGGGGCGGCCGCCCGGATCGATCCGGCGACGTCGTCGGGCAGGGCCGGCAGGACCAGTCCGGCCGTCTCCGCCGCGTCGGCGCACAACACGTTGATGCCACCGGCGTTGCCGACCACGGCGACCCGGGCACCGGCGGGCAGCGGCTGGTCGACGAGCATGCGGGCAGCGTCGACGAGGTCGCGTAGGCCGTCGCAGCGGATGATGCCAGCCTGCGCGAACAGCGCGTCGACCGTGGCGTCCGGCGCCGCCGCCGCCGCCGTGTGCGACGCTCCGGCCCGCGACCCGGCCGTGGTGCGTCCGCTCTTGACGGCGAATACCGGCTTGCGCCGCCCGACCAGCCGGGCGATGCGGGCAAACCGGCGGGGGTTGCCGAGCGACTCGAGGTACAGTGCGATGCCGTGGGCCGCCGGGTCGTCGTACCAGTAGGCCAGCAGGTCGTTACCCGACACATCAGCCTTGTTGCCCAGTGATACGAAGCTGGCCACACCCAGCGCGCTGTGGGCCAACTGCTCGAGCAGGCTGATCCCCACCGCGCCCGACTGGGACGCGACGGCCAACCCGCCCGGCGCGGCCGGCGCGGCGAATGTGGCATGCAGCCGCACCGCCGGGTCGGTGTTCAGGATGCCCAGGCAGTTGGGGCCGACCAGACGCATGCCGGCCGCCCGGGCCGCCGTGACGAGCTCGGCCTGCGCGCGCCGGCCGTCCTCGCCGACCTCGCCGAAACCGCTGGAGAGGATCACCGCCGCGGGCACACCGACCGAGGCGGCGTCGTCGATGACCGAGCGGACCCGGGCGGCCGGGACCGCCACCACGATGAGGTCCGGGCGGCTCGGTACGGCGGACACGCTCGGGTATGCCGGGATGCCGGCGACCGCTTCCGCGGTGAGGTTGACGGCGTACAACGTACCGGCGTAACCACCGTCCACAATGGCGCGCAGGACGGCGTGCCCGACGCCGCCCGGTGTCCGGCCGGCTCCGACAACGGCCACTGTGGACGGTGCCAGCAGCGGCGCCAGGCTGTGACGCGCGGCGACCATGTCCCGGTGGTCGAGCGCGTCTGATTCCGAGACCGCCGTACTCAACCGGACCTCGACCAGCCCCTGCTCGTAGGCTTGGCGGACGGGCTGGCCGAGATCGGCGGCCACGTGCAGCATCGGGCTGTTCATGGGCAGGATCTCGCCGTACAGCTCGGCGTAGCCCGATCGCCGGGCCCATACCGTCAGGTGTTCGAGCAGCAGAGTTCCGACGCCGCGCCCGTGGGCGTCGTCGTCGACGAAGAGCGCGAACTCGGCCCGGGCCGGCGACGACGCCTCGTACGAGGCGACACCGATGACACGATCGCGCTGCACTGCGACGAGCGCGAGGTGATCCGTCGCCGCCAGGCGCGTCAGTCGGGCCACCTCGGCCGGGATTCCGCCCCGACCGTGGACGAAGAACCGGCGGTACAGGGTGTCGGAGCTGGCCCGGTCGTACAGGGCGGCGAGGCCGTCCGCGTCATCCGGCCGTACCGGCCGGATCCGGACGATGTGTCCATCCGCGGTGACGGCGTCCACACCGGACGGGGAAGATGCGGCGGGCGGGGCGGCGGCAGTCATGTCGGCAAGCCTCGCCGAGGTGGCGAACCGGCGGCAGGGTCGAAGGTCCCGACCCCGTCGGGTCGGCTCAGTCCCCGATCGGGGCCGACCATGTCACCACGGTACCCGACTCCGGACCGGGCTCCACCCGGAACGATCCACCCCGGTCAGCTGCCCGTGCGCTGAGATTGGTCAGACCGTGACCGGTCGACGCCGGACCGCTCCGGTGACCGGACCGGGGGCCGGGTCCGACTCCGTCGTCGGCGATCTCGACCGTGACCGTCGAGTTCAGCACCGCCAGGCCGACCGAGACCTGGGTCGCCTTGGCGTGACGCGCCACATTGGACAGTGATTCGCGCAGCACGGCCAGGATGTCGACGTGCATGTCCTCCGGTACGGCGTAGTCGATCGGGCCGTTGATGCTCAGGCGCGGCCGGAATCCCAGGGTGGTCGCGAGCCGGTCGACCGTGGCCATCACTTCGGCCCGCAGCGAGGCGGTGGCCGGCGCCCGCAGTTCGAAGATGGCCCGGCGGACGTCACGGATTATGGTGTCCAGTTCGTCGACCGACTGGTTCAGACGGTCCCGCGCCTCGTCCCGGATCACCAGCCGAGCCGTCGACTGCAGGCTGAGCCCGGTGGCGAACAAGCGCTGGATCACCACGTCATGCAGGTCCCGGGCTATGCGCTCGCGGTCCTCGAGCACCATCAGCAGCTCGCGCTCCTCCTGGGCCTGGGCCTTCTCCAGCGCCAGCGCCGCCTGCCCGGCGAAGGTCATGATCATGTTGAGATCGTCGTCGGTCGCGTACGCGCCGGGCGGCAACGCCACCACCAGCACACCCTGCACAGCGCCGGCGGTGGCCAGCGGGGCGAGGAGCGCACCATGCGAATGCACCGGCCGTGGCCAGTCGACGCCGGTCGCCAGGTCGTCGACAAGGATGTGCCGGCGCTGCGCGATCACCGACTCGAACGGGGTCTCGGCGACCGTCACCGTCGTGCCGACCAGGTCGGCGGTGGGTGGGGCCACGACCTCGATCTCGAGCTCCGACGCCGCCTCGTCGTACAGGAGCACCATGACGACCGGCGCGTCGGCCACGGCCCGGGCCCGGTCGGCGACCAGCTGGAGAGCGGCTGTCCGCTCCACCCGCCCGAGCAGGGTCGTGGTGATCTCGGCCGTCGCCTCGAGCCATCGCTGGCGCCGGTTCGCGGCGGCGTACAGGCGCGCGTTGTCGATGGCGATACCGGCCGCCGTCGCCAGGGCGACCACGACCTCCTCGTCCTCGTCGGTGAACTGTTCGCCGTTGAACTTCTCGGTGAGGTAGAGGTTGCCGTAGACCTCCTCGCGGATCCGCACGGGAACCCCGAGGAAGCTGCGCATCACCGGATGGTTCGCCGGGAACCCGAACGAACTCGGGTGGCGGCCGATGTCCGGCATCCGGACCGGCTGCGGCTGGTCGATCAACAGGCCGAGCACGCCGCGGCCCATGGGCAGATGGTCGATACGGTGTCGCTCCTCGGCGCTCATGCCCTCGGTGATGAACTCGATCAGGTGCCGGTCGGGCCCGATGACCCCGAGCGCGCCGTACCGGGCGCCGACCAGCTCACCGGCGGCGGAGACAATGCGGTGCAGGGTGCTCGTCAGGTCCAGATCGCTGCCGATACCGACGACCGCCTGCAGCAGTGACGACACGCGCTCCCGCCCTGCCATCACCTCGCCGACGCGCTCGAGCAGCTCCTGCAGCAGGTCGTCGAGGCGCACGCGAGCCAGCGAGGGCATCTCGAGGCCCGCGCGCCCCTTGGCCTGATCACCGTCGGTCGCATCGCTCACGGCACCGATCGTATCGGCCGGGGCGGCCCGGGCACGCTTGCCGGTCACGCCCGCCTGGCGTGGACGACCGCGACCGGCGCCTTCGCGGACCGCACGAGACCGTCCACCGTGGACCCGAGCAGGAGGCCGGCGAATCCACCGGCGCCGCGGGAGCCGACCACGTACAGACCGGCGTTCTCGTCCTCGCCGAGCAGAGCCCGGACCGGATCGACCTCGTGCACCGCGTGGTGTCGGATCACCAGGTCGGGGTACCGGTCGCGCCAGCCGGACAGAGCCTCGTCGAGCAGGCGGTCCGCCTTGGCGGCCTCGCCGTCGAAGTCGAAGTCCTCCGGGATGATGTCCCCGACATCATGGATCTCGAACAGGCTCCAGGCCAGCACGGCGTGGACCTCGGCATCGCGGGCGACCGCCTGCTCCACCGCGTAGTCGATGGCGTGCTGCGCCCCCTCGGACCCGTCGACACCGACGACGACCGGACGACCCTCGAACGCGGTCATGTCGCAGCGGCGTCCGGCCACTCCCCGGATGACCATGACGGGACACTGGGCATGGGCGGCGACCTGCGCGGCCACCGACCCGGCCAGATGGCCCATGAACCCGCCGGTTGCCCGGGTACCCACGACCACCAGGCCGGCCTCAGCCGACTCCCGGACCAGTACGCCGGCCGCTCCCCCGGTCTTGGCGGCGGCGTGGACAGTGAGGTCCGGATGAGTTTCGGACACCTCCGCCCGGGTCTTCTCGAGCAGCGAACGGACCCAGTCGCGTTCCCACGCGTACTCATCCAGGATCAGGTTGGTCGGGCCCCACAGCGGGGTGGGATGGTGCGCGTACACCAGGGACAGTGAGGTTCCCCGACGGCGGGCCTCCCAGGCGCCGTAGTCGGCCGCGCAGGCACCCTCATCCGACCCGTCGATGCCGACCACAACCGGTGCGTGCGGGTTGATACCCATGCTGACCTCCTCGTCTCGGTTCCACCCTGCCGTGCCGGCCGGCGGCCGCACAGGGCCGGTCGGCCTGGTTGTGACGGTCAGCCGTTCTGCCGGGCCCGCAGCTGGTCCAGGCGGTGGTGGTCCTCCTCGTGGCTGACCTCCCTGCGTAGCTGCGGGCCAGCACGGCGATCGGCCCACGCGACGGCGCTGCCGGCGCCCTGGGCGCCGGCACCGCCGGATCGGTGGGCAGGGTCAGGTCGTGATCGGAATCCGCTTGATCGATTCGTCCGGCTCGTTGAGCGGAACGGTCACCTGCAGGATGCCATCCCGGTAGGTCGCGCCCGTGTGCTCGGCGTCCGCACCGGCGGGGAGGCGGAGCGAACGCTGCATCATGCCGTACCGGAACTCGGTGCGGTGCTTGCGGACATCGCTCTGCTTGCGCTCGGCCCGGATCGTCAGCACACCGTCGACCGCGCTGACCTGGATGTCCTTGTCGGGCTCCAACCCTGGCAGCTCGGCCCGGACGACGTACTGCTTGTCCTTCACCGAGTCCTCAACGCGGATGAGCTGACTTGGGGTCGGCAGGTCGAAATCGAACCAGTCGGCCAGGTCGGTGAACATCCTCGGCACTACGGCTGTCATGGCTGTTCTCCTTTCGTCAGGTCCATTGCACTCGCCGACCAGGTCCAACGGTCAGGGTCCTTGGTCCTATGTGGAGTGCCGATCGACCCGACATCGCCGGCGCGGCGGAGATCAGCCGGTCGTCACCCGCGTGCGCAGGAAACGATCGGCGTCACCGGCCACGCTCCGGGCCAGGTGGTCCACCGATCCCGCCCGGGTCATGACCGGCTCGGGTACCACCGTGATCGGGCAGACCGCCAGTCGGGCGCATGCCTGGGCGACGACCGCCTTCGGCCGCCATCCCCGGCGCCGGCTCGAGCCGCCGACGACGATCAGGTCATCCGGCTGGTCGGCGGCCCGGGCCAGTGCGGCCCCCGCCGGGCCCGGCTCCACGATCACCGTGATGGTGAGATCGGCTGGAATCGCGCCGAACGCCTCGACGAAGGCTTCGATGACGCCGGCCCGGGCCTGCCGTGCCATGACCATCCGCCACTCCCAGGACTCCTTGCGCGAGTGGGGGAATGTCCGGACGACGACCAACGGCCGCCCGGTGCCACGAGCCTGCTCCACGGCGAAGCGCAGAGCCTGGTAGCCGGCGAGCGTGTTGGCCACCCCTACCACGATCCGGCCAGCGCCTGTCGTTTCCATCGAAGTCCTCCTCGGTATCGTTGGCCCATCATCGGTGTCACGACCGCCGGCCGCGAAGAGGCGCTGTCCCCGTCATCGCGGGGCCGTTGGTCCACACCGGACCGGGCCGGAGGTCAGGCCGACCGGGTCCGAGCGGTGGCCACCGTCAGCAGGGCCGCCCCGGCCACCCCGGCCGCCACCGCCACCAGGTCGTTGACCGGGTTGCCGAAGGGCAGCAGGAACACGGTACGCAGCCACGGCACCGTCGCCACGATCACGAAGGCCGCTGCCATCGACGCGAGCAGTACCGCTCGCCATGTGTTGATCGGTCGGGCGACCAGGACGAGCGCCCAGAACGCGACGAGGAACAGCGTGAGGGTGGCGGCGGCCCGGTCGGCGGTCAGATCCGACAACGTCGCGACCCGGGCGAGCGCGTAGGACGCGAACGTCGCCACCGCGCAGGCCGCACCGGCCGGCGCGGCGAACCTCAACACGCGCGGCACGAAGCCGGGCCGCGACCGTTCGCCGCCCGGCGCCAGCGCGAGGAAGATCCCGGGTACCCCGATGGTGAGCGACGCGACCAGGGTCACGTGGCGGGGTAGGAACGGGAACGGCACATGGGCGATGCCGACCAGCACCGCCAGTGCGATCGAGTACACCGTCTTGGTGAGGAACAGCTTCGCGACCCGCTCGATGTTGGCCAGGACACGACGACCCTCGCTCACCACGGACGGCAGCACCGTGAAGTCGTCGTCGAGGAGCACGATCTTCGCCACGGCGCGGGTCGCCGCGCTGCCCGAGCCCATCGCCAGGCCGAGGTCGGCCTCCTTCAACGCGAGGGCGTCGTTCACGCCGTCCCCGGTCATGGCGACCACGTGACCCCGGCCCTGCAGGGCACGGACGAAGTCCCGCTTCTGCCGCGGCGTGACCCGGCCGAACACCGAGTGCGCTTCGAGCTCCTCGGCCAGCGCCGTCGCCGTTGCCGGCCAGCTCGCGGGCGTCGACCGGCGTCCCCGCCCCCGCCACACCCAACCGGGACGCGATGGCTGCGACCGAGGCCGCGTTGTCGCCGGAGATCACCTTGAGCTGGACCCCCTGATCGTCGAAGTACCGCAGGGCCGGCCGCGCGGCCGCGCGTATCCGTTGGTCCAGCACGATGAGCGCCCGCATGTCCGGTACCGGATGGGTGTCGACGACGAGGGCCAGAACCCGCAGGCCCTCGGCGGCCAGCCGCTCGGCGCTCGCCCGGGCGGGGTCGGTCGGTCCCAGCACGACATCCGCCGCGCCCACGAGCCAGCGCCCGCGCACCGCGGGATCGTCGAACGTGGCCGCCGAGTACTTGCGGGCCGACGAGAACGGCTCGACCGCGATCGGGGCGAGGGCGGCCGGCGGGTCGACGGCGGCCGCGACGGCCCGCATCGTCGGATTGGGATTCACCTCGGCCGTGGCGAGCGCGGCGAGGACGGCGGCGGCCCGGTCACGATCCACGTCGGCCAGACCGTCCCGGTAGATGATCTCCCGTACGGTCAGGCCGGGTTCCGTGAGCGTGCCGGTCTTGTCGACACACAGGGTGTCGACCCGCGCCAGCACCTCCACCGCCGGCAGCTCCTGGACCAGGCAGCGTCGGCGGGCGAGGCGGATCGCACCCACCGCGAACGCCACGCTGGTCATCAGGACCAGGCCCTCCGGGATCATCGGTACCACGCCGGCCACGCTGGCGACGACTGCGGTGGCCACCGGCTCGCCGCGGGTGAACTGCCCCACCACCAGCAGGCCGCCGACCGGGATGATGATCCAGGTCAGGAACCGCAGCAACCGGTTGATGCCCTGGTAGAGCTCGGAGTGGGCCAGGCTGAACCGGCTCGCCTCGGCGGCCAGCCCGGCCGCGTAGGCGGCAGCTCCGACCTTGACCGCGGTGAACGATCCCGAGCCGGCCGCCACGAACGTCCCCGAAAGCACCTCGGCGCCGATCGCCTTGACCACCGGATCCGCCTCGCCGGTGAGCAGCGACTCGTCGACCTCGAGGCCGTCGCTGACCTCGACCCTGCCGTCCACCGGTATTGCTTCGCCGCTGGTGACCACGATCAGGTCGCCGGCCACCAGTTCCCCGGGTTCGACCTGGACCTGGTGCCCGTCACGGCGGACGGTCACCCTGGCCCGACCGGCGATGTCCAGCCGTTCGAGCATCCGCTTGGCGCGCACCTCCTGCACGACGCCGACCCCGCTGTTGACGACGATGACCAGGCCGAACAGTGCGTCGATCGGCGAGCCGAACACCAGCACCAACGCGCACAGCGTCCCCAGCAGAGCGTTGAAACGGGTGAGGACATTGGCGCGCAGGATCTCACCGATGGTGCGGCTGCGCCGGTCCACCGACCGGTTGACCTCGCCACGCGAGATCTGGTCGGCGACCTGCGCACTGGTCAGGCCGGTCGGAGCGCCGGTCCGGACGGGCATGTCGCCACCTCGCAAGCTCGCCTCACTCCCGCGCGCCCTCAGCGTACGGCTTCGACCGGAAGGATCTCGAAGACCGGGAAGTCGGCGGCGATGCGCTCGAACTCGGCCAGCGGGGCATGCCGATCGACCGGGACATGGGGCCGGGCTCCGGGGGCCAGCGCGAGGTACCGGCGCAGGATCGGCGCTCTCCGGGCCGGCTCGACCTCGACCAGCCGAACCGCGGTCCGCCCACGGCGACGGATGACCGACCGCCCTTCATCGGCCCGGACATTGCGGACCCAGTTGGCGTCCCGACCCAGCATGGCGACGAGGTAGCGCCGGCCATCCAGCTCAGCCAGCACCACGGGGAGGGTAATCGTCCGGCCGGTACGCCGACCTCGTACCTCGAGCGTGACCGCCCGGGCCGGAGACAGCACACCCAGCGAGGACTGGACCGCGGAGAGCCAGTTCAGCACGCGGGCCAGCCGGTCGGGCCGGTTGCCCCGGTACATCCACCGCTTCAACGCGTACAGCGGTCGCACCTGGTTCGTCGCCATGTCAGCCCCTCCGCGGGGTGGCGTGGGCATCGACCGGCGACCCGTCGGGCACCGGGTCGACGAGTGCGGTCATCAGCATCAGACGTGCGGCGGGAGCGTGGATGGGCATGACGCCAGGTCTCCAGACGGATGGGGTCGGGGGTCAGTCGAGCAGGCGGCGCAGCGCCATGCCGGTCACGGCCGAGGTCGTGGCGGCCATCAACAGACCTCCGCCGGCCCCGATCAGGATGATCAGCGGCACCGGCTGTCCGGGCTGCCACAACGGCATCGAAAAACCGAGGAGGACGCCAAGCCCGACGAGCCACGCCAGGGCGGTGGCGACGATCCAGCGCCCGGCCCGGTGGACGTGACGGCGCAGCACCAGCCACTGGGCGGTACCTATGGAGAGCAGAAGGACGAGGCCGGCCGGGACACCCGCGGCCACGACGGCCCAGACGGGCCAGCCGCGCAGGCCGGCGGCGAACGTGGAGGGGGTGAGACCGATCGCGTACGCGAGCACGGCGCCGAGCGCGGTCGCCGCGATCCATCTCCGGCCGGACAGCTCCGGCAACGCGCGGCGCAGCACACTCGCCTGACCCAAGCCGAGCACGCTGCCTTCGATGGCGCCCGCGACCAGCAGGGTCGGCACGCTGACCTGGGCGGTCGCGCCGGCGCTCAGCGCCCCGACGGCGGCCGGCACGGTGAATCCGGCGAACTCGGCCATGGTGACCGTGGCGAACCACTCCCGCGCCAGCGGGCCGCCCCGCAACAGGGACCGCCCGGCCGCGTTGCCGGCCATGACGACGGCGCGGTTGCTCGCGGGCACCGCCGGCGGCCGATCGTCAATGGTGGTCACGAGATCACCGTCGCCCGACCCGGATCGACCCGACCAGTGCCGAATCGATCTGTGCGCCGGGACCTTCGGCCCTTCCGGCACCGCCTCGGCGGCGGATGTCCTGGATGCTCGACAGGAGGTCTGCTGTGGCGACGAGAACGCGCCGGTCCGGCTTCGATGTGGTTACCCGAGGGTTGGTCGCGGACCGCGACCAGGCCGCCCTTGTCGCGGAGGTGCTGACCGTGCTCGGCCGGCACGACCTCGTCGACACCTTCGTCCGAGCCCGGCTGACCACGTCGAACTGTGCCGGCGGACCTGCCCTGGCCCAGGTGAACCTGGTCCGCACTGGCGGGCCGGTGCGGGCCCAGGTGCCGGGCGGCAGCGTGCGGCAGGCGATCGAGTTGGTCGCCGGTCGCCTGGACCGCCAGCTGGAGGGGCTGGCCGCGAGCTGGCAGGCCAGGCCGTGGCCCGATCCGCAACGACGCCCGCTCAGCGCGCCCAGCCTCTCATCGGTGACCCGCCTCAAGACCTGTCGTCTGCGGCTGGCCGAGCCGCTCGACGCGGCCGCCGTCCTGGACGCGATGGACTACGACGTGCACCTGTTCATCGACGCTGAGAGCGGCGAGGACGCCGTCGTGTACCGGGCCGGACCCTCCGGCCTGCGGCTGGCCCGCCAGCACGGCCGGCGTCCGCCGACCCGGGCGGCGAACGTCATGACCGTCAACCCGCATCGCGTGTCCACATCGGACGATGAAGGGGCGGCCGACCAGCTCGCCGACGGATGGCTGCCCTTCGTGTTCTACACCGACCTCGCGTCCGGACGCGGGCGGCTGATGTACCGCCGCTACGACGGCGGGCTCGGCCTGGTCGTCCCGCTGACCACCGGGGACCGGGTCGGCGACCCGACGAACGGACGATGAGCGGCGATGTCGAACCGCAGCCGCCGAGCCGCCGCCCTGAGGCGACGACGCGCACTCCGCCGGCGCTGGGCGGCCGGTTCGATCGCTCTGCTCATGGCCGCGGTCATCGGGATGGTGGTGACCCGCGCGGCCGGGGGCGTCCGGCCCACGGCGGCGGACACGACTGCGGTCTCCACCGACCTCAGCGCGGCCCTGGCCGCGGTGCCGGCGGCGACGCTGGATCGGGTCGGTCGTGGCGCGCCGATGAGCCTGCTGGTGCCCGCGACCGGCCTGCCCGCGCTGCGACGCGACGGCCGGCCGGTCGTCGTCTACATCGGGGCCGAGTACTGCCCGTTCTGCGCGGCGCAGCGCTGGCCGCTCGCGGTCGCCCTGTCCCGGTTCGGAACCTTCACCGGGCTGCGAGCCAGCCACTCGGCCACCGACGACGTCTACCCCGCCACCGCGACCATGACCTTCCACCGGGCCGGCTACACCAGTTCATACCTGGCATTCGACGGTGTGGAGACGGCCTCCAACGTCCGGACCGGGACCGGCTACGCTCTCCTGGACACGCTCACGGGAGAGCAGCAGCAGTTGTTGTCCGGGTTCGACCGGCCGCCTTACGTCCCGGCCCAGAGCGCTGGCGCGATCCCGTTCCTGGTGGTGGGAGACCGGTACATCCAATCCGGTGCGAGCGTCGACCCGGGGTTGCTGGCGGGATTGTCCACTGAGGACATAATGACGGCTTTGGCTGATCCGGGCAGCCGGGTCTCGCAGGCGGTACTCGGCTCGGCCAACGCGCTCACCGCCGCGCTGTGCGAGCTCACCGGCGATCAACCCGCCGCGGTGTGCTCCAGCGCCTCGGCCACTGTCTACAAAGGACATCCTGATGGCCGTTGAGTCTGATCCGTCCGGCTGGCGATGGCCGGCGCCGATCGCGTTCGCCGGCGCCGTGGGCGGTCTGGCGGTCTCGACGTACCTGACTGTCGAGCACTACACGACACCGGCGATCCTGGCCTGCCCGGCCGATCAGGTGGTGGACTGCCGCCGGGTCACCGCCAGCGCCCAGAGCGTGGTCCTCGGGGTGCCGGTCGCGGTACTCGGAGTCGCCTACTTCGCCGTGATGCTCGGGCTGACCATGCCGGCCGCCTGGCGCCGACACCATGGCGGCGTCCGGGTCGCCCGGCTCGCTCTGACTGTCGTGGGGGCGCTCTTCGTGCTCTACCTCATCTACGCCGAGCTGTTCGTCATCGACGCGATCTGCCTGTGGTGCACGGTTGTCCACGCCGCCACCGTCGTCATGGCGACCGGTGTGGCGTTCGCCGTGGCCGAGGATCCGCCGCCGGCACCGGCCCGATCGTCGAAGGGTGGGCCGACGGGCCGAAGGTCCCGCCGGGCCGGTCACCTTTGACCCTGACGGTACCGCCTGTTGGTCGCGAGGCTGATGGTATGGCAGACATCGAAAGGCACGCGGCGCCGGCCCATCGTGTCCCGGTGGGGGTACTGCGCGAATGCGTTCTCGCCGCGACCGCGGCGCCCTCGGTTCACAATACGCAGCCGTGGCTGTTCCGGCTGCGCGACAACGGTATCGACGTGTACGTCGACCGCCGCCGTCAGCTGCCGGTGCTCGACCCGCAGGGACGCGAGATGTTCATCAGCGTCGGCGCGGCCGTGTTCAACCTGCGGGTGTCCCTGGCCGCACGCGGCTGGAGCGCCGAAGTCCGGCCCGGCCCTGACGCGGTCGCGCCCGACCTGGCGGCGAGGGTGGACGTGGTGGGGCCGACCAGCATCACGGCCGCGGCCCGCGCACTGGCCGCGTCCATCGGCCGGCGCCACACCAACCGGCGCCCATTCGCCGACGCCCCGGTGCCCGACCGGATCATGAGCGAGCTCCACGTCGCCGCGGCGGCCGAGGGCGCCCGGTTCGATGTCGCCGAGGGGGCGCTGCGGGACGGAGTTCTGAGCCTGACCCGGACGGCCGAGAACCGGATGCGCGACGACGCCGGATACCGGGCGGAGCTGGCGGCCTGGACGACGCCGGGCGGGCCGGGGCGCCTCGACGGCGTACCGCAGGGCGCGTTCGGGCCGCGCGACCGCGACGCCGCCCTGCCACTACGCGACCTCGCCCTCGGCCACGGGGCGCCGAAGGCCACTGTGGATTTCGAGGCTGACCCGACCATCGCGCTGTTGTTCACCCGCGGCGATGAACCGATCGACTGGCTGCGGGCCGGCGCCGCGCTGCAGCGGGTCTGGCTCACAGCGACGGTGCGGGGCCTGGCCGCGACACCGTTGAGCCAGCTGACCGAGATTCCGGCCCTGCGACAGCTGCTGGACCGCCCGGCGGCCGACGAGAGCGTGCAGACCGTCCTCCGTCTGGGATACCCGGCCGGACCGGCCATGGCCACCCCTCGTCGAGCTGTCGATGACATCCTGGTGGACTCCGACCATGACTGAACGAGTCGAGTCGTCGCTGCGCGCGGCGGTTGCGAGAGGTCGTCATGTGTGTCATCGGCGGGCCACGGGCCCAGTGCCGGTGAGGTGAGCGATGAGTGGCCCGCCCCGACTGCCGTTCACCGAGGCGATGGTCGCGCTCGCCCGGTGCGCCGCCTCGACCGGGCGGCTCCTCGCCCGCCGTGCCGTGCACCTGCCGACCCGGCACGTGGATCGCCGGCTGACCTTCGGCGACGGCAGCGTCGCCACCGTGTACCGCGAGACCGTGGTGGACCGGCCGGAGCCGAGCGACCCGTGCTTGCTCGTCGTGGAATTCCGACTCCGTCGGGTACGCGGTTGGGGTCACCGGCTCTTCCGGTGGGAGAGCGTGCTCAACACGCCGTTGTTCGTCGGCTTCCCAGGCTTCGCGTCCAAACTCTGGCTGACTCACGACCCCAACGGCTACTACCGCGGGCTCTACGAGTGGGACGGCGCCGGGCGGGCGGAGGCCTACGTCCGGGCGCTGTGGTGGGCCCTGATCGTGGTCTGTGAGAAGGACTCCATCCACCATCGCATCGTGCCGGGAGTGCGCCGCGACGCGGTTCTGGACCAACCCGGTGCACTGGAACAACCCGGGGCACTGGGCCGACCGGGCGCCCCGCTGGCGGCCGAATGGTGGAACCTCGTCGGCGTCAACTGATCCGTCCAGCTCGTACCGCCCCCAGCCCGTCGGCCAGTGGTGCCGATGCGTCCGCGCTGCCGCCGGTAACGCCGCACGCCGCGCGGGCCCTTGGCGGACGGGACTCGGCGTAGCATCAGGAGGTGAACGAGGTGCTTGGCTCCGCCGATCCGCGGCCCGCTCTGGGCGAGGTGCGCTCCCGCGACGGCACCACCATCGGGTACCAGCGGTTCGGAACCGGGCCACCCGCTGTCCTCCTGCACGGAGCGGGTCAGTCCTCGGGCAACCTCACCCGGCTTGCCGATGCCCTTGCCGGAGAGTTCACGGTCTACGTGCCGGACCGGCGTGGTCGTGGCCGGAGCGGACCGTACGGTGAGTTTCACGGGCTGAGTACCGAGATCGAAGACCTGAGCGCACTGCTTGACGCCACCGGCGCCCGTCGCCTCTTCGGGCTCAGTGCGGGAGCGGTCATCGCGATCGAGGCGGCTCTCGTCCGCCCGGACATCGCCAAGCTCGCGCTCTACGAGCCTCCGCTCACCTTCGACGGCGTCGTGCACGGTGATTGGGCTCCCCGATACGAACGTCAGCTCGACGCCGGGAGGCCCGGGGCCGCCCTCGTCACGGTGCTCAGGGCCACCGCGGACCGGCCGTCCGTCTTCCGCTGGATCCCGGAGCGTCCGTTGGGTGTCATGCTGGACTTCGCCATCAAGCGCACGGCCACGCGACCCGCACCCCCCGGCATCATGTCCCCTCGCGAAATGATCCCCACCGTGCGCTATGACGCCCAGACGGTCAACGCCGCGGCCGGACCGCTGGAGCGATTCCGGGTGCTCTCCTGCGAGATCCTCCTGATCGGCGGCTCCAGGAGCGCCAGCAACCTCACCGCCTCGCTCGACGGCCTCTGTCGGGTTCTGCCTGGCGCGGGACGAGTCGTGATCCGCGGTGCGGGGCACACCGCGCCGGACAACAGTCGTCATCCAGGTCAGGTGGCGGCAGTACTGCGCGGTTTCTTCGCCTAGGCACGTGGACTCACGTTCGCCACCGAGCAGCGTGACTGGCACCGAGCAGCGTGACTGGCATCGAGCAGCGTGACTGGCTGCTCGGCGCTCACCCGTGGGGCAGCGGCTTCACGGCCTCGGCGCCGCCCTGCGGGAGGCCGGTTGACGCGTGTGCCCCGGCGGACCGCGCGACTCGTCGTATCGCGGACCCGTCCGGGACGTTACCCTGGAGTTGGTCGGTGTCGACCCATCGCCCGCGGGAGGCCTCATGCGCATCAGCGACGTGCTCCGGGTGAAGGGGTCACAGGTGGTCACGGTCACGCCGGACAGCGACGTGCGACAACTTCTGAGCGTTCTGGCCGAGCACCGGATCGGCGCCGCTGTGGTGTCGCGGGACGGGAACTCGGTCGACGGTATCGTCAGCGAACGAGAACGTCGTGCGGGCGCTGGCCGAGCGCGGACCGGGCATCATGTCGGAGCCGGTCGCCACCATCTGCACGGTTGACGTGTACACCGTCGGCCTCGACGCGCAACTCGACGACCTCATGCGAATCATGACCGAGCACCGGATCAGGCACCTGCCGGTCGTGGTGGACGGTTCCTTGCGCGGCATCCTCAGCATCGGCGACATCGTCAAGAAGCGGATCGACGAACTTGAGAGCGAGCGCTCCGCGCTGTCCGACTACATCTCGGGCGCGCGCTGACGTAGCGCCGCCATCCCGAGGACAGCCGGGTCCGGTCCGCCCCGCCCGCAATGAGGCGAAAGGACCGCTTCGTCAGCCGCCGTCGGAATCGGCTGCACAGGCTATGGCGGCGGCTGGCTACCGGTCGTACGCTGGTGTCAAGATTGGCTGTACCCCACCGACCTCTTCATCGGTGGGAATGCCCTCATCCCGCCGCCCGGACCACGCGGTCACGTCCAGCAATTCTGGGCACTTCAGCGGGAGCGCCCTTCGTAGCCGACGCGGGCTGCGGCGTGTCTGTAAGGGCGTTGATCACGATGGCCACTCGTTTCACAACCCGGACAGCCACGAGGAGGACCGGACGCGTCGCCCGCGCCATCACGCCGCCGGCCATTGACGCCCGCCGCGTACAACCACGTCCGGCCACACCGGGGCGGTGACCCAGTGAGTGAAACCAGTGGGAACCCGGGCGCGGACCTGAGTTTCGAGCACGCGACCCGACTGCAGCTGGACGATCTGCTCGAAGAGCTGGTCACTCGGGCCCGTAGCGTGCAGCAGACTCAGGGACGGCTGCGCGGTCTGCTGCGGGCATACCTCTCGGTCGCCCAGGCTGACGATCTTGAGGTGGTGTTGCAGCACATCGTTGATGCCGCTCGCGAGTTGGTCGACGCCAGGTATGCCGCGCTCGGCATCGTCGCCAGCGGTCGTCTGGTGCGGTTCGTGCATACCGGCATGTCGGAGCAGATCATCGCCGGAATCGCACATCTGCCCGAGGGCAAGGGTCTGCTCGGGCTGCTGGTGGACTATCCACAGTCACTGCGGTTGCCCGACATGGCCGCGCACGTCGCCTCCGTAGGGTTTCCGGACGGTCATCCTCCGATGCGTTCCTTTCTCGGCGTGCCGGTCCGGCTCGCTGATCGCATCTTCGGCAACCTGTATCTCACGGAGAAGCACGGCGGCGCCGAGTTCAGCGCCGACGATGAGGAGCTCGTGCGCGCGTTGGCGGCGGCCGCGGCGGCGGCGATCGCCAACAGCACGCTGCTGGCCGAGAGCCGCCGTCGCCAGCGTTGGCAGACCACGATGATCGAGATCACTTCTGGTCTGCTGGCCAACGACGACATCAACGAAGCCCTGGTCCGCATCGTCCAGCACGCCCGGCAGTGCCTCGACGCCGTCGGTGCCGGGTTCAACATGCCCGTCGATGGCACCGACACCTGGCGGGTCGCGGTCACCGACGGCTCGTACACCCGATGGCAGAACGCAACTGTTCCGATGGAAGGCTCGATCACGGCGACCGCGATCGCGGCCGACAATCTCGTACTGAGCCCCGACCCGTCCACCGACGCCACCGCACACAATGAACCACTAGGAATGATCGGCGAGACTCTGGCCGTACCGCTTCGGGGAGCGCACCGCATCACCGGTGTGCTCGTCGCGTCCCGACTGCCCGGCGCCAGCGGGTTCGACCACCTCGACCGTGAGATGATCCGATCGATCGCCGCCCACGCCGGCCTCGCCCTCGAACTCGCCGCCGTACGGCGGGACAACGAAACCCTACGCCGGATAGACGACCACGCCGAGATCGCCGAGAACCTGCGCCAGCAGGTCATCCGCCGCTTGTTCGACCACGCCCTCACCCTGCAGGTCGCAGCCGGCCGCGCAACGCGAACCGACGTCACCGACACCCTGCACGAGCAGGTCGGCGAGGTCGACGCCATTATCCGCGACATCCGTGCCGCCGTATTCTCCCTCGACCCCACCCCACCGGCCGACGTGTCGGATCACCACGACCCCACCTTACGACCGTGAGGGCTCCGCTCGATCCACAAAGGACAGAGGGAAACCGACCGCTACCCGCGTGACCGGCTCACTGTCGGCACCACCGTGGCTTCACCGTCGCTCGCTGCGCCGCTCCAGCCGCCGGCGGTGGCGACGGGCCACGCCCAGACCGAACCAGGTCAGCGCACCAGCCAGCGCGACCGCGATCGTGTAGAGCCACATCGGCCAGCTGAACCTGAGAAACAGGAAGCGGAACTCGATGCTCTCGGTGTTCTGGAAGATGAAGATGAGCAGCACGGCCAGACCGACCAGAGCGGCGATCGCGCCGCCGCCGAACCGGCGACCCTCGTCCTGCCCCTCGGGTGCCTGCGTCATGAACCCCCCAAGCCCGGTACGCGAGGACACCCCCATCATCACAGGAATCCGGGCCACGATGTCGCGGTTCGGCACTACCGCTCGTTAGCGCAGACGTAAACTTGAACCTCAAGGTGCTCCGGGACGCCGGGCTCGTGACCGTCCACTGTGACGGAACCCGCCGGTTCTACCTGGCCGACCGGACGGCGCTGGGTCCGTTGGCGCAGTACCTGGAGTCGCTCGCGGCACCGGTCTGCGTCACCGTCGACGGCGAGACCGTGGTGGACCGCAGCTGGTCAGGGGGCGGTTGGGGCGCCGGCCGGCCATGCGGGGGTGTGGGATCGGTCACGACAGCGCCTGGATGCGGTGAGTGGAGACGGGCATCAGGATGCCTCGCGCGACCAGGTACGCCGGGTTCCCGCCCTAAGAGTTTTCTAAGACTGTGGCGGCCCGCGGGGTTCTTAGGGAACTCATAGCCCAAATATCTCGTCGTCTCACCTGGTGTCCCGCATGGTTGGGTCGTGACCACGGATGTCCTGCCCGCGACCGGTCGGCCGCCGGCCGCCCCGCCCCGCCTGCCGCCCGCCCCACGCTGGTGGGCCGATGCCGTCGGCCTCGGTGCCGGGCTGAGCCTGTTGGTCGTGCTCGCCCTGTGGGTCGGCAACCGGGGTGGGCAGCAGCTGCTCGACGGCGGACCCGGGGCGGTGTCGGCGATCGGCCGGCTGACCGGCCTGCTGGCGGCCGACCTGCTGCTGCTGCAGGTGCTGCTGATGGCGCGGGTACCGCTGGTCGAGCGGGCGTTCGGGCAGGACCGGCTGGCCCGCTGGCACCGGTGGACCGGATTCACGTCGTTCAACCTGATGGTGGCGCACATCGTCCTGATCACCATCGGCTACGCGGCGTCGGCCGACGCGAACGCGTTCGGCCAGCTGTGGGATCTGGTCGTCTCCTACCCGGGGATGCTGCTGGCCACCGCCGGCACTGTGGCTGCTGGTCATGGTCGTGGTCACGTCGGTGCGGGCGGCCCGGCGGCGGCTGCGGTACGAGTCGTGGCACCTGCTGCACCTGTACGCCTACCTCGGCGTGGGGCTGGCGCTGCCGCACCAGCTGTGGACCGGCACGGACTTCCTCGGCTCCCCGGTCGCCCCGGCCTACTGGTGGACGCCTATGCGCTGGCCGCCGGGGCGGTCCTGGTCTACCGGATCGGCGCTGCCGGCCTGGCGCAACTCGCGGCACCGCCTGACCGTCAGCCATGTCGTGGCCGAAGGGTCCGGGCCTGACCTCGGTCTACCTGCGCGGCCGCCGGCTGGACCGGCTGCCGGTACGGGCCGGGCAGTTCTTCCAGTGGCGCTTCCTCGACGGCCCCGGCTGGTCGCGTTCGCACCCGTACTCGCTGTCGGCCGCCCCGCACACCGGATGGGCTGCGGATCACCGTCAAGGATCTCGGCGACGGCAGCGCCCGCGTCGCCAGCGCTCAGGCCCGGCACGCGGCGCTCATCGAGGGACCGTACGGGAAGCTGACCGGCGAGATCGTACGCCGGCGGGCCGCTGCTGATGCTCGGCGTGCGGGATCGGCATCACCCCACTGCTGGCCCTGCTCGGGGAGCTGCCCTACCGGCCCGGCGAGGCCACCCTGGTCTACCGGGCCCGCAGCGAGGCGGAGGTGGCCTTCCGCGGCGAGCTCGACTGGTTGGCCAGGCACCGCGGCGTGCGGGTCGTCTACCTGCTCGGCCCGCGCGCCGACCGTCCGTCGTGGCTGCCGCGCGTCGATGGCCGGCGCTCGGCGACGTGGAGGCGCTGCGCCGGGTCGCGCCGCTGGCCGCCGCGCGTCCCACGTCTACGTCTGCGGCCCGGACGCGTGGACCGAGGCCGCGCGCACCGCCGCGCTGTCGGCCGGGCGTCCCCGCCGAGCGCCTGCACACCGAACGGTTCGCCTGGTAGGTCGAGAGGAAGCGACGATGCGACGGATCACCCTGTGGCTGCTGTCCACGGTGGCGGCTCTGGTGCTGCTGTTCAGCTACCGCACCAGCACCGGGGAAGCGGCGACGCGTGCGCAGCTGCCGGCGCGCCGGCATCGGCCAGGGCTGCGCCGGCGACCGGCGGCAGCTACGCTGGCCGGCGGGCAGCTCGACCGGCAGCGCGTCGGGCTCCGGCCGACGTCGAGCGGCGCCACCGACCTACCAGGGTTCGGTCGCGCAGACCCGCTGGGGACCGGTCCAGGTCACCATCACCGTCGCCGACGGCAAGATCACCAGCGTGGCCGTGCCGACCTACCCGAACGGCAACGGCCGCGACCAGGAGATCAACGCCTACGCGCTGCCGATCCTGACGCCAGGAGACCCTGGCCGCGCAGAGCGCCAACATCGACACCGTCTCCGGCGCGACCGTCACCAGCGACGGCTACAAGGAGTCGCTGCAGGCCGCCCTCGACGCCGCCCACCTGTCATGACCACCGCCGTGACGCTCCCGCGCCGGGCCTGGGTCGAGCAGATCATGGGCCTGCCGGTCAGCATCCACCTGCGCGGCGCCGACCTGACTCCGACGCGGTCGAGCGGCACGGTCGCGGCGGTCTTCGCCGAGCTGCGGCACGCCGACGCGGTGTTCAGCCCCTACCGCGACGACAGCGACCTGTCCCGCTGGGAACGCGGCGAGCTCGCCACTGGCCGACGCCGACCCGCCCCTGGCCGAGTGTCGCGCTGTGCGACGAGGCGCGGGACCGCACCGGCGGCTGGTTCGACCCGCGCGGGCTGCCCGACCCGCGCACGGGCGGCCCGCGCTACGACCCGTCCGGCCTGGTCAAGGGCTGGGCGGTGCGAGCGCGCCGCCGCGGCACCTCGGCCGCGCTCGACGGGTACGGATGGTGCGTCAACGCCGGCGGCGACGTGCTGGTGCACGCGCCGGCGGATCAGCCGCCGTGGCGGGTCGGCATCGAGGACCCGGAACGACCCGGGCCGGATCACTGCAGGTGCTCGCCCGCCGCGCGCGGCGCGGTGGCGACCTCCGGCACCGCCCACCGGGGCGCGCACATCATCGATCCGCACACCGGCCGGCCGGCCGTCGGCGGTGCGCGCGGTCACCGTCATCGGACCGACGGCTCCTGTGGGCCGACGTGTACGCCACCGCCGCGGCCGCCGCGCGGCCACTCGGCGACTGGATGGCTCGAGGATCTGGACGGCTACCAGGCGTTGGTGGTGGGCATGACGGGGCCGCCGCGCGCCACCAGCGGTTGGCCGGGAAGCTGAGCACGGTCGGACTCTCCCCCGGCGTGACGGACCTCAGCCCGGGTAGAGCGGGCGACGGAGGCGACATATGCGCATTCTGGTGGTCGACGACGACGCGGCGGTACGCGACTCGCTCGCCCGGACGCTGCGGTTCGAGGGCTACCAGGTCGACACGGCCAGCGACGGGCAGCGAGGCGCTCGACGCGGTCCGGGCCGACGAGCCGGACGCCGATGATCCTCGATGTGAGCATGCCGCGGCTGGACGGGCTGCAGACCTGCCGGTCAGCTGCGGGCCGACGGCGTGCTCCTACCGGTGCTGATGCTCACCGCCCGGGACAGCGTCGGCGACCGGGTCGCCGGGCTCGACGCCGGGGCGGACGACTACCTGGTGAAGCCGTTCGCCCTGCAGGAGCTGCTGGCCCGGCTGCGGGCGCTGCTGCGCCGCTCGCTTCTCACCACGCCCGCCGGAGCCGAGCCCGGAGCCGCCGCCGACCGGCCCGGCTCGCTGACATTCGCCGACCTCCGCCTGGACCCGCACCACCCGCGAGGTCTGGCGCGGCGACCGGCCGCTGCGGCTGACCCGTACCGAGTTCGCCATCCTGGAGGTGTTCCTGCGCCATCCGCGGCAGGTGCTGACCCGGGCGGTGCTTGTTCGAGCAGGTCTGGGGCTACGACTTCGGCGAGACGTCCAACAGCATCCACGTGTACCTCGGCTACCTGCGGCGCAAGCTGGAGGCGGACGGCGAGCCGCGGCTGCTGCACACCGTGCGCGGGGTCGGGTTCGTGCTGCGCGAGGAGCCGCTGTGACCCGCGCGACCCCGGTGCTCTGCAGCGCTGGTGGCGCCGGCGGACCCTGCACGCCCGGCTCTCGCTGCTGGTCGGCGGCGCTGTCGCGGCCGCCGTCGTGACGGTCGCGGTGCTGGCCTGGCTGGCCGTGGCGCGAGATCCAGCGCCACCAGATCCAGTCCGAGCTCAACGCCGACGCCGCCGCCATCGCCGCCGCAGCCCGACCAGTGGCTCGCCGCGTCGGCGGCCCGGCCGGACTCCCGGACGGTGCGGCGGGATCGCCGATCACGACGGTCCGCACGCAGCTCGGGCCGCGCTGGCAGATCCTCGACGCCCACGGCACGGTGATCAGCCGACCTGGACAACCCGGTGCCGGTCACCGCCGCCGCGCAACGAGGTCGCCGCGGGGCGACCACGGACCCGGTCGAGGAACAGGTGCAGCATCAGCGGCGCACAGCTACCTGATGCTCACCGTGCCGGCCAGCGGCGGCGGCGCCGTCCAGGTCGCCATCGACCAGAGCGAGGCCACGCAGCACGCTCGACCGTGTTCGGCGTTGCTGCTGGCCGCCGGCTGCGCGGTCGGCATCGCCGGCGCCGCCTTCGCTCGGCCGCGCCGTCGCCCGGGCCGGACTGGTACCGGTCCAGCGGCTCACCGCGAGCGGTCGAGGAGGTCGCCGTCACCACCGACCTCAACCAGCCGATCGCGGTGCACGGCGTCGACGAGATCGCCCGCCTGGGCCGCTCGGTGAACACCATGCTCGCCGCCATCGACACCGCCCGGCGCGCGCAGCGGGCGCTGGTCGAGGACGCCGGCCACGAGCTGCGTACGCCGCTGACCAGTATCCGCACCAACATCGAGCTGCTGCTCGCCGTCGAGCGCCAACCCGAGCTGGCTCACCGGCTGCCGCCCGAGGACCGCGCCAAACTGCTGCGCCGACCTCGAAGCCCAGGTCGGCGAGCTGGCCACGCTCACCACCGAACTGGTCGAACTCGCCCGGGAGGAGACCACCCGCGAGGAGATCGAACCGGTCGAGCTGACCGATGTCGTCGACCGCCGCGGTCGACCGCGTACGCGATCGCGCGCACCGGGCTCACCTTCGTCACCGACCTGCGACCGGCCACGGTGGCCGGCCGCTCCGGCGAGCTCGAGCGAATGGTCGTCAACGTGCTGGACAACGCCGCCAAATGGAGCCCACCCGATGGCGATCGTGCGCATCGCGTTGTGCGGCGACGCACCGGGCTGGTGCCGGCTGACCGTCACCGACACCGGACCCGGGATCGACGAAGCCGACCGGCCCCATGTGTTCGACCGCTTCTACCGGGCCGAGTCCGCCCGCGCGTATGCCCGGATCCGGCCTCGGCCTGGCCATCGTCGCGCAGACCGTGGCCCAGCACGGCGGCACGGTGACCGCCCGACCCCACGCCCCCCGGGGCACCGTCATCACGATCCGGCTGCGTCAGCACATCGGCGAGTCGGTCCCGGTACCGGCATCGCCCGATGACGCCACGCCACGGCGGCGACCGGCCGACCTCGCACCCCGCTGATCGCTCGTGTCAACCGTCTCACTGTCCATCGAGGACGGTACCAATGCCGGTAGATCACGAATCGGTGTCGATCCCCTCACCGGCCCGGCCGCGGGGTGCCGCTGATCTTGTGAAGTTTCCTTCGAGTGTGTTGCGTGACCGTCTTTGTCTGGCTCTGGGCAGCGCCGGATCGCGACACTTCATCCAACCAGCACGGTCAGCCCGCCGCATCTGGGCCGCTTGAGGAGTCAACCCCGTGACCGACCTGCACCATCAGCCGACCGCGTTCACCCGTACCGCGCGGTCCATGCCCGTGGATCCGGACTGGTACCAGCGGGCTGTGTTCTATGAGGTTCTCGTCCAGGCGTTCTTCGACTCGAATGATGATGGCCATGGCGACCTGCGTGGCCTGACGTTGAAGTTGGACTATCTGCAGTGGTTGGGGGTGGACTGCCTGTGGTTGCCCCCGTTTTATGACTCACCCCGCCGTGATGGCGGCTACGACATCCGTGACTACTACGCGATCGCGCCGGAGTACGGCACGGTGGATGACTTCGTGACGTTGCTGGACGAGGCCCACGCCCGGGGTATCCGGGTGGTGATCGACCTGGTCCTCAACCACACCTCGGACACCCACCGCTGGTTCCAGGAGTCACGCTATGACCCGGCCGGCCCCTACGGCGAGTACTACGTGTGGCGCGACACCGACACCGACTACCCCGGGGTGCGGGTCATCTTCTCCGACACCGAACCGTCGAACTGGACCTTCGACCCGGTCCGCCAGCAGTTCTACTGGCACCGCTTCTTCCACCACCAACCCGACCTCAACTACGACAACCCGGCCGTCCAGGAGGCCATGCTCGACGTGGTCCGGTTCTGGCTGGGTCTGGGCATCGACGGGTTCCGCCTCGACGCGGTCACCTACCTGTTCGAACGCGAAGGCACCGACTGCGCCAACCTGCCCGAAACCCACGCCTACCTCAAACGCATCCGAACCATGATCGACGACGAGTTCCCCGGCCGGGTCCTGCTCGCCGAAGCCAACCTGTGGCCCACCGAACTGATCGACTACTTCGGCGATGACACCACCGGCGGCGACGAATGCCACATGGCCTTCCACTTCCCCCTCATGCCCCGCATCTTCATGGCCGTACGCCGCGAGTCACGCACCCCCATCTCCGAGATCATGGCCGACACCCCGGCCATCCCCGCCCACTGCCAATGGGGCACCTTCCTACGCAACCACGACGAACTCACCCTCGAAATGGTCACCGGCGAAGAACGCGACTACATGTACCAGCACTACGCCGAAGACCCCCGCGCCCGCATCAACGCCGGCATCCGCCGCCGCCTGGCCCCCCTGCTGTCCAGCGACCGCGGCCAGATCAAACTCTTCACCGCCCTGCTACTGTCCCTACCCGGCTCACCCATGCTCTACTACGGCGACGAAATCGGCATGGGCGACAACATCTGGCTCGGCGACCGCGACGGCGTCCGCACCCCCATGCAATGGTCGGTCGACCGCAACGGCGGCTTCTCCCGCGCCGACCCGAACAAGCTCTACCTGCCCGCCAACTCCGGCTGGGTCTACGGCTACCAGGCCGTCAACGTCGAGCGCCAGATCGACCAACCCGACTCACTCCTGCAATGGACCCGAAGCATGGTCGAGATCCGCAAACGCTTCCGCGCCCTCGCCCAAGGCACCTTCGAAGACCTCAACGGCTCCAACCCCTCCGTCCTGTCCTTCCTCCGCGAATACACCGACCCCGACGGCAACATCGAAACCGTCCTCTGCGTCCACAACCTCTCCCGCCACCCCCAACCCGTCCAACTCAACCTGTCCCGACGCTTCCACACCAACGTCCCCGTCGAACTCACCGGCGGCACCTCATTCCCCAACATCGGACTCCGCCCCTACCTGCTCACCCTGCCCGGATACGGCTCCTACTGGTTCAGCATCACGCCGGTGCGGCAGCCCGTCGCGCACCAGCGCCGGCGCCGCCAGCCCAGGGACGCCCACCCGGACGGCCGCGTAGCGCATCTTGCTCCCACCGCGTAGGCGGTCGATGATGGTTGTCCGACCCGGGGGTCATCCACCATGCAGAGCCACCCCTGCTGGATCTCGATTTCATAAAGGTCCACTCACCGATCGCGCAGCCGACCTTTCGCGATCTTGTGAGAACCTCGTCGTTTCAGTTACGTCATCGATGTGCTTCTGGTGCAGCGCGTTGGCCACCCGCAAGACTCAGTGCGGCGCTCGACGCGCTTCCCTCGTGGATCTGTCCACTCTATATTCGAGGAGCTTCGATGAGTTCATGGCTGCGACGGTTAGCTCCGCTGGCCGCCGTCATGCTCGTCGCGGCTGGCTGTTCCAGTGGGAGCGGCAGCAGCGACGACACGAACCTCAACGGCAAGACGGTTACGGTGATTGGTACGTGGGGTGGGGACGAGCAGGCGGCGTTCCTGAAGATGGTGGCGCCTTGGGAGCAGCAGACCGGGGCGAAGGTGAAGTATACCGGGACCCGGGATATCAATACGGTGTTGACGACGGGGGTGTCGTCGGGGGTGTTGCCGGATCTGGCTGGGTTGCCGGGTCCGGGGCAGATGGCTGAGTACGCGCAGGCGGGTAAGTTGTTGCCGTTGGATGATGTGTTGGATATGGCCACGTATCAGAGTGAGACGGCGCCGGCGTTGACGGCGTTGGGTAAGTCGGATGGTAAGACGTATGGGGTGTTCATCAAGGCGGCGGTGAAGGGTCTGATCTGGTACAACGTGAAGGCCCATGATTATTCGTCGGATGCGCCGAAGACGTGGCAGGACCTGCAGACGGCGGGGGCGGCGAATCTGGGGTCGGCGAAGGCGTTGTGGTGTTTGGGTGTGGAGTCGGGGGCGGCGTCGGGGTGGCCGGGTACGGACTGGATCGAGGATCTGGTGTTGCGTACGGCGGGGCCTGATGTGTACACCCAGTGGTATGGGGGCAAGGTGAAGTGGTCGGATCCGGCGATCAAGAACGCGTTCCAGATGTATGTGTCCGATGTGGTGGGTAAGACCTACGGTGGTAGCAAGAACGCGGTCGCGACGAACTTCGGCAATGCTGGTGATCCGTTGTTCGCCAGTCCGCCGGGTTGTGAGTTCCTGCATCAGGCGAGTTTCATCACCGGGTTCAGCCAGTTCAAGTCCCACACGGCGGGTACGGATTACAACTTCTTCCCGTTCCCTGACATCGACGCGAAGTATGCGGGTGCGGTGGAGGGTGCCGGTGACCTGTTCGGCATGTTCCATGACACGGCGGCGGCGAAGTCGTTGATGAAGTATCTGGTGACGGCGGCGGCTCAGGACGTGTGGGTGAAGATCGGTGGGGCGTTGTCGGCGAACAAGAACGCCACCTCGTATCCCGATGATGTGAGTAAGCGGTCGGCGCAGATCCTGGCCAACGCGAAGATCTTCGTGTTCGACGCCTCGGACAGCATGCCGACCGCGATGAACGACGCGTTCTGGAAGGGTCTGGTGGCGTTGACCAACGGGACCAAGGGTGTCGATCAGGTTCTCTCTGAGCTGGACGCCGCGCAGAAGGATGCCTACACGACCTAGCGGGGCGGGCCGGGGGTGCGGGTGATACCGCCCCCCGGCCCTGTTGTCTGTTGGCCTGACCCGGAGGTTCGCGTGGACTCACGCCTGATCACCGCCATCGAAGTCGTCCTCGGTGTGCCGGTGGTCCTGATCGCCTATATCTGGGGAACCGAGCGGCTGATCACCCTGATCCGTGACGAGGCCTGGCAGAAACGGCTGCGGCCGTGGCTGTGGCTGGTTCCGGCGCTGGGGTTCCTCGGTTTCTTCCTCATCTACCCGACCGTACGCACGATCATCCGTAGCCTGTACAGCAAGAGCGAGTTGCATCCCAAGTTCGTGGGGTTGGCCAACTACAGCTGGTTCTTCACCAACAACGACGCCCTCGGCGCGTTGCTGAACAACGCGTTGTGGCTGGTGTTCTTGACCCTGTTCACGGTCGGGTTGGGTCTGGTCGTGGCGGTCCTGGTCGACCGGGTCCGCTACGAGTCCTGGGCCAAGAGCATCATCTTCCTGCCGCTGGCCATCAGCATGGTCGCGGCCGGGGTGATCTGGAAATTCATGTACGACTACCGCCCGGCCGGGGTGGCCCAGACCGGCACCCTCAACGCGGTCGGCGGACTGGTCGGCCTGTCCCCGGTGGGCTGGCTGCAATCCCCGGACCTGCGGCTGAGCACCTTCGCCCTGATCGCGATCATGATCTGGATGTGGACCGGCTTCGCAATGGTCATCATCTCCGCCGCCCTCAAAGGCATCGACGCCGAACTACTCGAAGCGGCCCGGGTCGACGGCGCCAACGAATGGCAGGTCTTTCGTAAGGTGACCTTCCCCCTGCTCGGCCCGACCCTGGCCGTCGTCTCCACCACAATGATCATCACCTCCCTCAAAACGTTCGACATCGTCTACACCCTGACCAGCGGCAACTACGACACCGACGTGATCGCCAACCTCATGGTCAAGGAAATGTTCGTCTTCGGCGACTTCGGCCGGGCCAGCGCGGTCGCCACCGTACTGCTGCTGGCCATCGTGCCCATCATGGCGTTCAACATCCGCAACTTCCGGGTCCAGGAGTCCATCAGATGACCACGATCGCGATGCCCGAAGCCCCCAACACCGACGCCACCCCCACCCCCACCCCACACCCCCGACCCCGCCACCGCGGCCGGGCCTGGCTGCACCTGGCCGTGCTCATCCTGATGATCATCTGGGCGGTGCCGACCATCGGGCTGCTGATCAGCTCGTTCCGCCCCCAGGAAGTACTCTCCACCTCAGGCTGGTGGACCGCCTTCGCCCCGCCCTACCAGTTCACCCTGGACAACTACCGCGACGTACTACACCAAAGCGGCATCGGGCAAGCGTTCATCAACAGCCTGTTCATCGCCATCCCCGCCACCATCATCCCCATGTTCGTCGCCGCGTTCGCCGCCTACGCGTTCAGCTGGATGCAGTTCCCCGGCCGCGACATCCTGTTCGTCGTCGTGGTCGGCCTACTCGTCGTCCCCCTACAAACCACCCTCATCCCCATCCTCAAAATCTTCGCCGACTGGGGACTCACCGGCCAATTCCTCGCCGTCTGGCTCGCCCACACCGGCTACGGACTACCCTTCGCCGTCTACCTGCTCCGCAACTTCATGGGATCACTACCCAAAGCCGTGTTCGAATCCGCCTCCATCGACGGCGCCAACCACGTCACCGCCTTCTTCCGCCTCGCCGTACCCATGAGCGTGCCCGCATTCGCCGCCCTGGCCATCTTCCAATTCCTGTTCGTCTGGAACGACCTCCTCGTCGCCATCATCTACATAGGACTATCCAACTCCGACAACCTCCCCATGACCGCCGCCATCGCCAACCTCGTCAACTCACTCGGCGGCGGCTGGTACCTCCTCAGCGCCGCCGCCTTCCTATCCATGGCCCTACCCCTAGCCGTCTTCTTCGCACTACAACGCTTCTTCATCCGAGGAATCGTCGGCGGCGCCGTCAAAGGCTGACGCTCCCGCGCTGCGGCCCGGACTGACCACGGTCCCTCTCGCGATCCCCGCGGCAGGGACCGTGGTCAGTTCGCGGCCACGGCCAGCCAGTCTACTTCACCGCTCCGGCCCGCACGCTGTGCAGGTAGTAGCGCTGGAACACGAAGAACGCCGACAAAGGGATGAGCATCGAGATGAACGAGCCGGGCCCGATGATGTCGATGTTGGACGAGAAGGCCCGCGTCTGCTCGCGCAGGGTGTAGGTGATGGGCGCGTTGTCCGAGGTGGCGAACACCAGCGCCACCAACAGATCGTTCCAGACCCACAGGAACTCGAAGACGGCCAACGACGCCACGGCGGGCCAGCCGATCGGTACCACGACCCGGGTGAAGATCCGGCCGTGGCCCGCTCCGTCCATCCGGGCCGCTTCGAACAGGTCCCGCGGCATGCCGGTGAAGAAGTTGCGCAGCAGGAAGATGCCGAACGGCAGCCCGAACGCCACATGGAACGCCACTACCGCCGTGATCTGTCCGTAGATGCCGAGATCGCGGAAGATCGTCGCGTCCGGAATGATCGCGGCCTGGATCGGCACGACGTTCAGCGCGATGATGATGGCGAACCCGACGTCGCGACCGCGGAACCGCAGCCACGCGAACGCATAGGCGGCAAGGGTACTGAGTGCGACGACCAGCAGGGTCGAGGGCACGGTGATGAGCACGCTGTTCCACAGCGAGCCCAGGATGGCCTGGTCGCCCAGGAGCGAGGCGTAGTTGTGCAGTGTCAGCTGCCCCGGCGCGGTGAACACGCGCCACCAGCCCGATGCGCTGTTGTCCGCCGTCGACCGCAGGCTGGTGGCGAACAGGCCGACCAACGGAAGCAGCCAGAACAGCGCGACGAGGGTGATCACGATGTTCAGGACAGGGCCGCGCGTCCGGGCCACCACGCGGGTCGCCAGTCCGGGGCGTGGCGGCTCGGTGATGGCGGTGCCCGCGGGTATCAGCTCCGGGACGGTCGCTGTCGCCGTCATGACCCCTGCCTCCTGAGTCGCCGCACATTGAACAGCATGATGGGAAGGACCAGGATGAACAGCAGCACCGCCAACGCGCTACCCATGCCGTAGTCGAGGCCGCCGCCGAAGGACACGCGGTACATCTCCAGCGCGATGACGTTGGCCGATACCTGCGACGCCTCCGGTGCCAGTACATATACGAGGTCGAATATCCTCAGTACGTTGAAGATGAGCGTGGCCAGCACGACCGCCAGCACGGGTCGCACCAGGGGCAGCGTCACCCGACGGAACACCTGCCAGTCGGTGGCGCCGTCCGCCCGGGCCGAGTCGAGCAGTTCGCGCGGTACCGCGGAGAGTCCGACCGAGATGAGCAGCATCGCGAACCCGGCCCAGATCCAGATGTACGCGGCCATCAAGGCGGGAGTGATGAGGTCGGGACCGAGCCATGCGAGTCCCTGGAAGGGTTCGGTGAAGTTGCTGGCGGCGAGGCGGATGAGGTAGCCGAACCCAGTGAGCGCGGGGAACGAGAACCGCCCGGCCTGGTCGGTGACCGAAGTGGCGACCACCTGCCCGTCCTGCACAGCCTCGACGACCATGCCGGGCAGGCCCATCTCGCTCGGATCGATCGCCCCGACCCGTCCGCCGCCGCCCCGGGCGAAGTCGAGCCAGACGGTACCGTCCACACCGCGACGACGGATCGGCGGGTAGGGCGGTCGTGGCGTCGGCCGGTACCCGCTCGGCCGGCAACCCGACCAGGGGAACGGCCACCACCGAGCCGCCCGCGGCCGTCGTCGTCGTCTGGAATCCCCCGTCGCCGGTCGCCGACAACGGCGCACCGTCGCGCGGGCTCACGCCGTGGTAGAGCGACGGCGGCGATACGGTGTCGTGGACGGACACGATGGCCGCGTTCAGCAGCCCGCGATCTGGGCTGGCGTCGTAGACGAGACGCCACGTGACGCCGGCGGCCAGCAGGGAGATCGCCATCGGCATGATCACGATCGTCTTGAAGAACGCGGCCTGGCTCACCCGCTCGGTCAGGACCGCGAAGATGAGCCCCACTACCGTCACGACGGTCGGCGCCACCACGACCCAGATCGCGTTGTTGGCCAGGGCCCGCTGTGTCTCGGGGGTGGTGAAGACGTTGACGTAGTTGGTCAGTCCGACGAAGCGTCCGTTCTTACCGTCGTGCAGGCTCAGCCAGGCCGTGTACACGACCGGGTAGCAGACGAGCACGAGCAGGGTGACGCCGGCCGGGGCGACGAACCAGAGTGCGACCGTGCGTCGCTCACGGACCGGCCTGTGCCCGCGACGAGTCCGGACCGCCGGCCGCATCGCTGTCATCAGACGTTCCCGAAGTCCTTCTCGGCCGCCGCCTCGAGCTGCCGGGCCATGACGGACGGCTCGACCGACCTGGAGAGAAAGCTCTGCAGGAGCACCCACATGTCGGCGCTGGGGCCGCCGCCGAACGACTGGGGCGTCTGATCGGACAGGTCGAACTTCAACAACTGGGCGCCGACGACCGAGTCAGCCGCCTGGCGTGTCGTGGGATCGGGGTACGTCGACGCGTCGAGGTTCCGGTTGGCCGAGATGAACCCGCCGCGGGCCGCCTCGATGCTGGCCGCCTCCGGGGAGGCCAGGAACGCCATCAGCGCGTTGGCGGCCGGAGTGTTCTTCATGGCGACCGCCTGGTCCCCGGCGGTCACCACGGCCGGGGCGGAGCCGTTGATGGACGGCCATTCGAAGAACCGCGCGCCCTGGCCGATCTTGACCTGGTTCAACTTGTCGATCTCGGCGGCCACGAAGTCGCCCTCGAAGAGCATCGATGCCCGCGGCGCGGAGCCGAACACGTCGGCGATCGACTGGGTGAACGAGATCTGCGTGGCGCCAGCCGGGCCGCCCTCGATGAACCGGGGGTGGTCCAGTACTGCTGGAGCAGGGCGAGGGTGTCCACGACCGTGGGATCGGTCCACGCGATCTCATGGCGGGTCAACCGGTCGTAGTTGTCCGCGCCGCCCACCCGGAGATAGGCGTTCTCGAACCAGTCGGTGAGCACCCACCCGTCGCCGGCCGCCGCCACCATCGGGGTCCGGCCGGAGTCGACCAGCGTGTGCGACACGGCGATCAGATCCTGCCATGTGGTCGGCGGGGTCGACGCCGGCATCGGCGAAGTCGTCCACCCGGTACCAGATCAGCGACTTGTTGGCCACCTTGAAGGAGATGCCGTACTGCTTCCCGCCGAACTGGCCCAGGCGCTGCCAGGCTTCGGAGTAGTTCGCCCGCACTGCCGCCAACGCGGCCCCGGTCAGCGGCGTGAGGGCTCCGCTGCGAGCCAACTGGGCGACGACTCCGGGCTGCGGGATCATCGCCACATCTGGCGGCGAGCCCCCGGCGAGCCGGCTGTTGAGCAGTACGGCCAGATCGTTGCCGCCCGACGTGTACTTCACGGTGGCCCCGGTGCGCTCGTGGAACGCGTCGAGGACGGCCTGGAAGTTCTTCTGTTCCGCACCGGTCCAGGTGGCGGCCACCTCGACCGTCTGGCCGACCAGACTCGTACCGGCGCCGACCGGGGTAGCAGGAGGAGGCTCACTCACGGTGCATCCCTGGCACGCCAGGGCCGCGACCGTGACAGCCGCGACGGCCCGCAGCCCTCGGCGCATAGGCCCTCCTTCGGTGGAGTGGGATGGGATTGGAGGAACGACTCGGGCCAGGGCGCCGGAGACCTCCACCGCGTCCGAAGGGGTGGTGTCCCGCCCGGAAAGGCGAGATTCTCCGAAGTCTCGGGGTCCTCGTTCCCCCAGACCAGTCAGAGCGGCAGTACGTGACGTAACCGAGGCCGTCCTCACAAGATCAACAAGAGTCGCCCGTCGGATGTGTGAGGGGAACTTAATGCAACTGTGACCGGCTCGTCCGTCGTCCGTTACGTGTCTCTTCGCAACACTGGCTGCACCAAGGACCCAGCCTGTTCATCGTGAGGAGACCTAGACGGTGCCAGCCGTGGGCAAGCCCGATCGGCCGGCGCCCCGCCTGTCCCCACCACCGGCCACGCTGGTGGCGGTACCCCCCTCGGCCGGACCGGAAGCCGCGGCGCTGCCGATGGCCGGCTACACCATCGCGGTCGCCACCGACCGCCGGCAGCACCCGATCGCGGGCTGGCTCGACCAGCACGGTGCCCGAACGGTGTCCGTGCAGGCGACCCGCACGGTCGCCCAGCCGTACCCGGAGCGCCTGGCCGCCGCCACGCAGGAGACGGTCCGCACCGTTGTCGAGGAAGTTGTCGTGTCGTCAACCTTCGGACTGCGCGCGTGGTTCGCCTCGGCCCGGACGCTCGGCCTGGCCGAGGAGCTCACCCGGCGGCTGACCGGGGCGCGGCTGCTGGCCCGCGACGCCCGCACCGCGGACGGCCTGCGCGAGCTCGGCTTCTCCGAGATCTGGTCGACGGCGTCCGGAACCACCGAGGACCTGTTCAGCTATCTGCTCGCGCAACCGATGAGCGGCCGGCGGGTGGTGGCCCAACTCGACGCCGAGCCGTTGGGCGAGTTCACGCACGCGCTGATGGCGCTCGGAGCCGACGTGGTGGAGATACCCACGTTCCGTATGCAACCGCCCACCCATCGTGGCGTTCTTCACCGTCTCAACGAGCAGATCGTCCGCCGCCAGCTCGACGGCCTCGTCCTCACATCGTCGTCATCGGTGGAGAACATCATCGAACAGGCCACTGTGGACGGTAATCTCGACGACGTCCTCAACGCCGCCATGGAGGACGTGCCATTCATCTGCCTCGGACCCCTCGCGGCCAGACCACTGATGAAGCGGGGCGTCCGCCCGTTGTCCCCGACCCGCCCATATCCGGAGGAACTGGTCTCCCTCGTGTTGCGCGAGCTCCCACAGCGGACGCTGCACGTGATGCTGGGCGGCCAGGAGGTACAGATCCGGGGGCACGCGTTGATGGTCGGTGAAGCCGTCGTACCGGTTCAGGCCGGACCGATCGCCGTCCTGCGGGCGCTGGCCCGCCAGCCTGGCCGGGTGCTCTCCGCCGCCGAGATCCGCCGGCGCACGCCGGGATGGTCCGATGTGGACGATCACGCGATCGAGATGGCGGTGTCCAGGCTGCGGCGGTGCCTGGACGGCGTCGGGCTCGATGGTGTCGGTCTGGTCCAGACCGTGGTGAAGCACGGGTACCGACTGGCGACTTGAGCACGGATCGCCCGGCTGTGCGGTAACCGCCCGGGAGTGCGGTTTCAGATGCCGGCCTCGGTCCGTCCAATCGCGGTACAGCGGCGCCGCCGGGGTGCTTGGCTGGAACGTGGCCGGTCCGGGCGTGGGGCAGATGCTGTCAACGCACATCGTTGAGCCCGGCCGGCCACTGGCCATGTTCATCCACTCATCGGTCCACGGAGGCACTGGCATGACAACAGGTCACGTCTCGACGAAGGACAACGTCGACATCTTCTTCAAGGACTGGGGTAAGGGACAGCCCGTGGTGTTCAGCCATGGCTGGCCGCTGACCGCGGATGCCTGGGACGACGCGATGAAGTTCGTCGCGGACAACGGCTACCGCGGGATCGCGCACGACCGCCGCGGCGGCGGCCGGTCCGGGCAGCCGTGGGACGGCAACGACCTGGACACGTACGCGGATGACCTGTCGGCCGTCATCGACGCGCTCGACCTCACCGACGTCATTCTCGTCGGGCACTCCACCGGTGGCGGCGAGATCACCCGCTACGTCGGGCGTCACGGGACCTCCCGGGTCGCCAAGATGGTTCTGGTCGGGGCGATTCCGCCACTCCTACTCAAGACCACCAAGAACCCCGAGGGCCTGCCGATGGAGGTCTTCGACGGACTTCGCGACGGCCTGCTCGCGGACCGGTCGCAGTTCTACAAGGACCTGAGCATCCCCTTCTACGGCGCCAACCGTGACGGCAGCTCTGTCTCCCAGGGTCTGCGCGACCAGTTCTGGCAGCAGTCGATGACGGTGGGGATCAAGGGTGCGTACGACTGCATCAAGGCCTTCTCGGAGACGGACCTGACGATGGATCTCGAGGCCATCGATGTGCCCACGTTGATCATCCATGGCGACGACGACCAGATCGTCCCGTTCGCCGACTCCGCCGGCAAGTCCTCGAAGATCATCAAGAACGCGAAGCTCACCGTGTACAAGGGAGCTCCGCACGGCCTGACCAGCACATTGAAGGACCGGTTCCACAGCGACCTCCTGGCGTTCCTGCGCACGTAGGCAGGTGCGAGCCGCGGCGCAGCGCCGCGGTCGGCCCTGGTGATCATGCGCCGGCGACTGGACGCGGACCCGCGCGTCCGGTCGCCGGCGCCTCCTCGCCCACGCGTGGTGACAGGATTCCCTGGCCGGCGACGCAACCTCGCCGGCCGGTGGAACGCACCTTAGGGGCGAGGAGGTGCGATGAAGGACAGCGAGATCACCACCCGCCACGAGTTCACGGAGTACTTCGCCGCCCGGCGGGACTCCGTGCGGCGTACCGCCTACCTGTTGTGCGGCGACTGGCACTGGGCCGACGATCTGGCGCAGATCACGTTCGTCCGGCTGGCCGGGGCGTGGGACCGGGTAAGGGATCCGGCGGCACTCGACGCGTTCACCCGCACCTGCCTGATGCGGGTGTACCTGGCCGAGTCGCGACGGCTGTGGCGGCGCCGGGAGCGCTCGGCCGCCGACCCGCCGGACCAGGGCGTCGCGGACCACACCGACGGCGTCGCCGCGCGGATGGGCGTGGTGGCCGCGATGAAGGAGCTGCCGCCCCGCCAGCGGGCGACCCTGGTCTGCCGGTACTACCAGGGCCTCGACGTGGAGCAGACCGCCGAGGCGCTGCGTTGCTCGACCGGCACCGTCAAGAGCCAGACCGCCCGCGGCCTGGCCACTCTGCGCCGCCTGCTCGGCGCGACGCTCGAACTCCCCCAACTCGACGAGGTGACCTCATGACCGCGCTGCCCGACCTGTTCGACGAGGCGGTGGCCGACGCGCCCCCGAGCCGGCTCACCGCCATGGACGTCCTCACCGCCGCCCGGCTGCGGCGCCGCCACCGCGCCACCGTCTCGGCCAGCCTGGTTATCACCGTCGCCCTGGCCACCCTCGCGACCGCGAACGTGGTCGGGCGGCACTCGCCCAAC
Source organism: uncultured Actinomycetota bacterium (assembly GCA_963803345.1). Lineage (GTDB taxonomy): Bacteria > Actinomycetota > Actinomycetes > Mycobacteriales > Micromonosporaceae > CAWDLX01. The sequence continues at coordinate 931,288 of CAWDLX010000006.1, read as the reverse complement.
CCGCCGACCGGAGCCGCACCGCCCGCACCGCTGGTGTGGGCCGGACGGGCCGACGCGGATCACCTGTACAAGGTGGAGAACATCTGCGGCGCCAACCCGCTGACCGACCCGTCGGCGGTCGGGTCCGACGACGGCTACAGCACCGACTCGCCGGCGCCGTCGGGTCAGCGGGCGGACCCGAGCCCGATGATCGGCCCGAACTGTAACCGGCTGCTGGCCTCCAGTGACGGTGGCGCGACCTGGTCGGCCCGCGCAGACATGCAGACGCCCGAAGTCATCATCCTCGGGCCGCGCACACTGCTCCAGTACGCCCCGCGGGCGGCGGTCACGCCAACCCGGGGCGAGGGTCATCCGTCCTACTCAGACCAGTTCGAGCTGACCACCGACGCCGGGGTCACCTGGCGGCCCTTGCCGGCCGACGGTCCGCAGATCGACGCCGTGCCGGTCGGTGGTCGGGTGCTCGGCGTGAGCCCGATGCTCGGCATCATCGTCTTCGACCCGGCCGAAAACCGGGTCCGGTTCCTCAGTGGCGCACCGGTGCGGAACGCCCTTGAGATCACCACAAGCCAGGACGGGAGCCTGTGGATGTCAGGTGCGGATCCGGCCACCGGCCGTCCGGCCGTCGCGGTCAGCCACGATCGCGGCCGGAGCTGGAGCCTGCGGGTGCTACCCGACACCCGGCCGATGCTCGATCAGAGCCAGCTCCACAACGGCGAGGCGCCCACCAGCTACCAGATGACGGACTGGCTCGAATCGGTGCGGAGCTGGGACGGCCGGACGGCGTACGTGATCATGTATGACCACGACGCACGTGGTGTTTCGGCGCCGCCGGCGCTGCAGGGCATGGGTGGGTGCCCGGCCTCCCCGGCACCGGGGCCCGAGACGAGCTGCTGGGCGTGGATGCGCGGCTTCGTGACCCACGACGGCGGCGTCACATGGACCGAGCTCGGTACGGGGCCGGTCATCCCGTCGCACGAGTGGAGTTGGGTAACCGCTGACGGCCGGCTCGTCCTCGAGGTCAGCCCGCCGCCCGGGTCCGGCCAGGGCCCGACCGCCGGCCCGTCGCCCGAACCGCTGGAGACCTACGTGACAACGACCGACGCGATGTCCTACACCGTCGCCGCGCCGCCTGGCCTGCCCCATCAGCCGTACTTCGTGGATGGTCACATCGCCTACACCGACCGGGCCGTCTACCTCAGTGACGACGGCTGGACCTGGCATCGGGCATAGCGCGACGGGCTCACCCCGTGGTCTGGGCAGCTCGCCAAGCCGCTCGCGTCAGGAGAACAGGACGGAGATGCTCTCTTTCTGCGCGATCCGCCGGATCGCCTCGCCGAACAGACCCGCCACCGACACCACCTCGACCTTGGCCGGCAGATCGACGAGCTGGGTCTCGACGCTGTTGGTGATGAGAAGGCGCTCGATCGGGCTGGCGTTCAGGCGGTCCACCGCCGACCGGGTGAGCAGGCCATGGCTGACCGCGGCGTAGTACCGCCGTGGCGCCCCGCTCCATGAGCACCTCGGCGGCCGAAACGAGGGTGTTGGCGGTGATCGTGAAGTCATCCACGATCAGCGCGGTCCGACCCGCGACGGAGCCGATGAGCTCGACCACCTCGGCCGTCTCGGTATGGTCCACCCGCCGCTTGTCCGCGATCGCCGTCGGTGCGTTGAGCCGGCCGGCCCATTGCCGCGCCCGCTTGGCTACCCCGGCATCCGGCGCGACCACCACGATGTCGTCGAGCCCCTTGGCCCGGATGGCGTTGCACAGGATCGGGCATCGCATACAGATCGTCGACCGGGATGTGGAAGAAGCCCTGCACCTGGGGCGCGTGCAGGTCCAGTGTCACCACCCGGTCGGCCCCGGCCGCCTCGATGGCGTCGGCGCACACCCGCGCCCGGATCGACACGCGCGGCTCGTCCTTCTTGTCGCCCTTGGCGTAGCTGAAGTACGGGATGACCGCCGTCACCGAGGCGGCGCTGGCCCGCTTGAACGCATCGATCCAGAACAGCAGCTCGACGAAGTTGTCGTTGGCCGGGAACGCGGTGCCCTGGACGAGGAACACGTCGCCGACCGCGGACGTTCTCCAGCACCCGCACGAACAGGTTGCCCTCGGGAAGCGCAGCATCTCCGACCGGCCCAGCTGGGAACCCGACGTACGCGGCGATCTCCTGACCGAGCTGGGGGCTGGCGGAGCCAGCGAACAGCAGGAACTCGTCGTCCACAATGGCAGCATAAGCGGCCGACCGGGATTCATGCGTCGGCGAGCCCCAGGGCGATGTCCGCGATCATGTCGCCGGTACCCTGATGCTGGAGCGGGCGGGTCATGAAGACACTGCTCGGGTCGAGCCGGTAGCCGGCGAACGGCTCGCAGTACCGGAAGCCGAACTTCTCGTAGAGCCGGCGAGCGGGCAGGAAGAAGTCGGCCGACCCGGTCTCCAGACTCAACTGGATGAAGCCGCGTCCGCTGGCCTCGGCGATGATGTGCCCGAGCAGCGTCGAGGCGACTCCGCTGCGTTTGCGGTCCGGGGCGGTGCGCATCGACTTGAGCTCGGCGTGGCCGGCGTCCAACCGCTTGATGGCGCCACAGCCGACGACGTGGTCACCGTCCATTACCGACCAGAAGGTGACCTGGGCTGGCGTAGGCCGTCGAGGGCGAGGGCGTGCTTGCTCTCCGGTGCGGTGATCGACCGCAGCTCCTGGACATGCGCCTCGAGGAACGCGGCGATCGCATCGCCGGACAGGTCGTCGACAACGATGCGCACCGGTGTCGACCTCTCCTTCGGTTGGTCCTGGATCTGCCGGTGCAGAGAGTACCCGTCGGGTCACGGCGCACGCCGGCGCACCCGCCAGAACGCGATCCCGGCCGCGACGACGGCGAGTGCGGCCACCAGTGCCGCTTCGATGAGCCGGACGCCGGTGCCCGGCCGTAGGGGCAGGACCCGGATGATGGCGGATGGCGGCGGGCGGGCCGCAGGACGGTGGCGAGTCGCGGCGGCGGCGTTGAGGTCATGGCGGGGTCGGCCGACTGGTTCACCGACTGCTGCGATGCACGGGCCGGCCGCGTCCAGGTAGGCACTGCGCCAGTAGTATCCCGCGGGTCGACGCTGATCGGCGGCCCGGCCGCGGTGGCCGGCGAGTCCACCGTCAACGGAGTCTGATAGTGCATCCGCAGACCGAATGACAGTCCCAGATGGATCGCGACGAACAGGAGCAACGCCAGCCCGATGGCGGCCACCGTGCGCCGCAGCAGGGTGCTGGCCGCGATACCCAGGCCGAACGCCAGGATCCCGTACGCCGCGAGTATCAGCGGCGCGTTGTCGAAGCTGCCCTCCTTGCCGAACGGGCCGGTCAGGCTGGCCAGCGGCGCGTCCCACCAGCGGAACGCCAGCGACAGCCCGAGGCACAGGACCCCGACCGCGACCGCGAGCAGCAGGACCTTCACGCTCATCCAGCGGGTCCGGCCGACCCCCTGGGTCCACACCCACTGATGGGTACCGCGTTCGAACTCGGCGGCCACCAAGGGGGCGCCGAGCAGGACGCCGAGCGCTCCGGCGGCCAGGCCGAGCAGCGGTCCGAGATACTGCGCCACTCCGAACGTCGAAGGAGAGGAAATCGTAGATCCGGGCACCGCAGTTGGGATCATCGAGCACTCCGACGCACTGGCTCAGTCCGGCCGCGTCGTACGCGTGCCGCAGGCTGACACCGTCGACGAGGTAGTAGGCCGCGATGGCGGCGAAGAGGAGCGCGAACGCGGCCACCATAGCCCGGTGCTGGCGCCAGACCAACCACGTCATGACGACCCGGCCGGCACTGCGCTGGGACCGGGTAGCGCGCTGGCCGCCTCCGAGCGCAGGTAGCTCAGACACGAGCTCCTCCAGGCCGACGGGCTCGACCTGCCAGACCGGGTCCAACGGGGTCCGGCCCCGGCGGACCACGGCCGTCGTCCGCCGCCCCACGTCGCTACTGGCCACGACGCTCTGGGTCCGGCGCAGGCCCGCCGCGGCGTCGGCCGGACCGGTCACGACGGCGTGCCCCTCGAGGAGGTCATCGACCGCGCCCGCCAGTTGTACCACCCCTCGGTTGACCGCCACCAGCTTGGTCGCACACACGGTCCAGTTCGGACACCACGTGGGTGCTCAGGATGACGGTCAGCTCCCCGCTCGGCCACCACCCCCATCAGGACACCCATGAAGTCCCGGCGCGCGATCGGGTCGAGTGCGGCCACCGGCTCGTCGAGGACCAGCAGAGCCGGCCGTTTGGCCAGTGCGAGCGCCAACGACACCTGGGCCTGCTGCCCACCGGAGAGGCGACCGATCCGGCGGCCGAGGGGAATGTCCAGATGGGACAGTCGGGCGATCGCGTCGGCCTCGTCCCAGGTGCGGTTGAGCCGCCTCCCGGCCCGGACCATGTCAGCCACGGTGAAGCCACGGTAGAGCGGGTGGCCCTGCGCCGCGAAGCCGATCCGGGTCCGGGCCTGCGCCATGTCCGAACCGCCGAAGAGCCGCAACGTTCCCTCGCTCGGCTCGATCAGGCCGGCGACGATGTTCAGCAGGGTCGACTTGCCGGCGCCGTTGGGGCCGATCAGACCGACCACCACACCAGGCTCGACCCGTAGGGAGCAGCCACGCAGCGCCCACGCCTTGCCGTAGCGGCGGCCCAGTCCGGTCGCCTCGACAACCGACATCAGGCCGCCCCCGATGCCCGGGCGAGACGGACCGCCTCCGCTACCATCGCCTCGATGTCCTCATCGGACACGCCAGCCGCTACGGCCGAGCGTACCCATGGCCGCAGCCGCCGCTGCAGGACCGCGTGCGTGGCCCGCGGCAGGCTGGCCACCCCGGCCCGCACGAACGTACCGAGCCCGACCCGGCCCTCCGTCACGCCGCGGTGCTCGAGCTCCCGGTATGCCTTGCCGACGGTGTTCGGATTCACCGCCAGCCGAGCGGCCACGTCCTTCACCGTCGGCAGCTGGTCACCGGGTCGGAGCATCCCGAGCCGGATAGCATGCTCCACCTGCCGGACCAGCTGCAGGTAGGCGGGAACGCCGGAGCGGTCGTCCACTCGAAACTCGATCACGGCAGCTCCGCAATAGGTGATTGTACTAAGGTAATGGATAAAGTAGCCGAGCCCGGTCGGCGACGCAAGCCCGAGTTCGCCGGGCTTCGTGGATTCGCCTAACGTTGACCGGCATGACCTACACGACAGACCCGCGGGTCGACGCCTACATCGCGCACTGCCGGACTGGCAGCAGGAGATCTGCCGGGAAGTGCGCGATCTGGTACACGGCGCCGACCCACAGGTCGAGGAGACGATCAAACGCACCGACCGACCGTACTTCGTCCTGGACGGCAACATCTGCGCTCTGCTCGCGGCCAAGGACCACGTGAACGTGTTCCTCTACGACGGCGCGATCGTGCCCGACCCGGAGCACATCATCACCGGCGGACACACGAACTCCACCGCCCGGACAGTCGCCGTCCGTCAGGGCGATAAGATCAACGCGCCGGCGTTGCAGGCCATGTTCCGACAGATCATCGCGAACAACCGGGCCGGCGGATGGCGCAAGCTCAAACGGGCCACCTGAGCGTCCGGGAATCACCTCACAGGCCCAGATAGATCTGCCGGACCCGTGGGTCGTGGCTGCAACTCCTTCGACGTACCGGTCATCGCGACCTCGCCGTTCTCCATGCACCAGGCAGGTCGCTGGTGGCCTCGAAGGTGAGCTTGGCGTTCTGCTCGACCAGCAGCATGCTCAGCCCCTGCGTCGTTAAGCCGCTGGAGCACGGCCAGGATGTGCTCGACGAGCTTGGGCGACAGCCCCATCGACGGCTCGTCGAGCAGCAGCAGCCGCGGCTCGCGACATCAGGGCCCGGCCGATGGCCAGCATCTGCTGCTGGCCGCCGGACAGCGCACCGGCCAGCCGGTCCCGCATCTCGCCGCAGCACCGGGAACAGCTCGTACACCTCGTCCAGCGCGGCCCGGGTCTCGTCGTCCCATGGCTCGGCGCGTACGCGCCGAGCAGCAGGTTCTTCTCCACCGACAGGCCGGGGAAGACGTGCCGGCCCTCCGGCACGTACCCGATGCCGTGGCGCACCATGTCCCTGGCCCTGACCCGGCTCAGGTCGCGTGTCGCCGAACCGGAGCGCGCCGACCTTGCGCGGACACCAGGCCCATGCAGCGCCTTCAACGCCGAGGTCTTGCCGGCTCCGTTGGCGCCGATCACGCCGACCGACTGGCCGGCCGGGACGGTGAAACCGACGTCCCGGACCGCGCAGACTCCTCCATAGTGGACCGTCAGCCCCTCGACCGTCAGTGGCTCAGCTGTGGCCGTGCTCATCGGGTCGCCTCCGATCGTCATCGGGCCGGGCACGTCGCTGCGACATCGCCGAGTCGCCCAGGTACGCCTCGATCACCTGGGGTGCCCGGGCCACCTCGGCCGGGCTGCCCTCGGCGATGACGCGTGCCGCTGGCCAGGACGGTGATGCGGTCGCACAGCGACATGACCAGGCCCATGTTGTGCTCGATGATGATGACGGTGACGCCGCTGGCGCGGATCGAGCGGACGATCTCGCCAGTTGGCGCACCTCCTCGCCGTTGAGGCCGGCCGCCGGCTCGTCGAGCAGGAGCAACCGCGGCCGGCGGGCCATCGCCCGGGCGATCTCGACCCGGCGCTGGATGCCGTAGGGCAGGGCGCGCGGGCCGGCGGTCGGCGAAGTCGGTCAGCCCGAACCGGGCCAGCATCTCGCCGGCCTGCGAGCGCAACCGTCGGTCGTGTCGCCACACTCCCAGCTGCCACAGCGGCATACCGCCAGCTCTGACGTCAACCGGCTGGTGTCCAGCGCCACGAGGATGTTGTCGCGCACGGTCAGCTCGGGGAACAGGCGCAGGTTCTGGAAGGTTCGGGCGATGCCGGCCTGCGCGAGCCGGTACGGCCGCGGCCCCGGTGACGTCCCGGCCGGCGAAGACGACCCGGCCCCCGGTCGGCCCGGTAGAGCCCGCTGACCACGTTGAACAGGGTCGTCTTGCCTGATCCGTTGGGGCCGACGATGCCACGGATCTCGCCCGCGGCCACGGCCAGCGAGACGTCCTGCAGCGCCCTGAGGCCCCGGAAGTGCATGCTGACGTCGTCGATCCGCAGCAGCCCGGCGGCGCCGGCCGTTGGCTGCTGGCAGCAGATCGTAGGGCTGGAACGGTCCCAGCGTTCTGGCGGTGCCCCGGTCGGCCCGGTACCAGCCCGTCCGGCGCAGCAGGCGGACGTCCGCGCCGGCAGCCCGGCCAGGCCGGTCGGGCGCGAACACCACGGTGAGCACCACGATGCTGCCGTAGCCGACCTGCGCGTATGTCGGGTAGTCGACGAGCAGCTCGCGGACCAGCGGCGAGCGCGATCGCGCCGACGACGCAGCCGAGCAGGTTCTGCCGGCCGCCGATGATCACCATGGCGAGGAGCAGGAACATGTTGGCGATGCTGAACGTCTCGGGCGCCACGTAGCGGATGAGCCCCGCGTAGAGCACTCCGGCGAGCCCACCGTAGACGCTGGCGAGCAGGAATGCCGTCATCCGCAGCAGCGGCACCTCAACGCCGATCGCCCCGGCGGCGAGCGCGTCGTCCCGCATGGCCCGCATGCGCCGGCCGAGCGGCGTGTGGACCACGAAGAGGCCGAACGCCAGCGCCAGCGCGAAGAAGACCAGCTCCAGGTAGTAGTACAGGTACTCGCTGGTGAGATCGACGCCGGGCAGGGTCGGTGCCGGGATCGACGGTGATGCCCTCGGCGCCACCGGTGATCGCGGCGTTGGTGACCCAGTTGGTGAACGCGAGTGCCAGTCCGAGGGTGACGATGCCGAGGTAGTGCGACTGGATCCGTAGCGCGGTCGTGCCGACCAGTAGGCCGAACCCTGCCGCGATCACCATCGCAGATCACGGCCGCGGTCCAGAATCCCAGACCGGCGCGGGTCGTGAGAATCCCGGTCGCGTACGCCGCCGCGCCGAAGAAGGCGATCTGGGCCAGGTTGATCTGGCCGGCGATGCCCATGGCCAGGCCGAAACCCAACGCCAGCAGGGCGAACAGCAGCGTCACGTCCACCACATGGATCGTGTACGAGTCAAGCTGGTACGGCAGGAGCCAGGCCGCGACCGCCACGACGGCGAACACCACGAGGCGCCACTTCATGCCCGGTTCACCGTCCTCTCGCCGAACAGTCCCTGAGGTCGCACCATGATGACGACGGCGAACACGATGAACGTGACCAGTTCGGAGTAGCCCTGGAAGTGGCCGGCGGCGAACGAGTCGAGGATACCGATCGCCAGTCCGCCGACGATGGCCCCCGGGATGCTGCCGAAGCCACCGAGCACCGCCGCGGCGAAGCCCTTGATGCCCAACGTTCCGCCCATGCTCGGGCTCACGTAGAGCATCGGGCCGACCAGGCCGCCGGCGAGCGCGGCCAGGGCGGCCCCGAGCATGAAGGCGATCGCGTTGCTGCGGCCGACGTTGATGCCGACGGCGGTGGCGGCCTCGTAGTCCATCGCGACGGCCTGCATGGCCGCGCCGCGCTTGGTCCGCTGCAGGAAGGCCACCAACAGCACCGTCGCGACCGCGGCGATCAGGAGCACGAGGAGATCGTAGGTGCGGATGCGGATGCCGGCGATGTCCAGCGGTGCCGCGGGCACGGGTGACGGGACGGCCTCGCCGGTCGCGCCCCAGATCATGATGGCCACCGCCTCGAGGACGATGCCGAATCCGATGGTGCCGATCAGCATGAGGTCGAAGTCCTTGTTCTCCAAAGGACGCAGGACGTACTCGATGATCACGCCGATGAGGCCGGTGATGGCCATCGAGATGACGATGGCCAGGGCGAAGGGCAACGTGTGACGAGAGGTAGAAGGTGGCCGCGACATAGGCGCCGATCATCACGACGTTGCCGTGGGAGAAGTTGACCAGGCCCATGGTCCGGTACACGAGGGAGAAACCCAGAGCGACGAGGGCATAGATGGCGCCGAGGCTCAGCCCGCCGATGAGCGTCTGAAGGGTGACCTGCATTCTGCTCCCTGCGCGGAGTCCGGACGGATGGCAGCCGCGGGACCGTCCGCAGGGGACGCTCCCGCGGCTGGGTCGGCGTCAGCTGGCGGCGACCAGCTTACCGTTGGCGATGGTGCCGATCGAGGTGTCGAAGATACCCACTCCGGTGCCGTCGTAGGCGAAGTTGCCGAGCAGGCCGGAATACTTCGTCGCCCGGATGGCATCGGCGAGCGCCTTGCCGGTGGCGACGTTACTGTTCTTCAACGCGGTCAGCAGGATCTGGGTACCGTCGTACGCCTTGGCGCCGTGCAGCTCCGCCTCCTCGTTGTAAGCGGCCTTGTAGGAGGCGGCGAACTTCTGGGTGGCGGCACTGATGTCGTTGCTCAGGTAGGGCGAGCTGACGATGGTGGCTTCGACGTTGGCCACGCCGGCTGTGTCCCGGTAGACCGGCGTGCCCTGGGGGCCGCCGCCGGCGAACGGCACGGTGATGCCGAGGTCACGGGCCTGCTTGACGATGAGCCCCGACTCGACCTCTTCGGAGCCGATGAAGACGACCTGCGGGTTCTTCTGGCGGATCGCGGTCAGGGCGGCGCTGAACTCCTTCTGGTCGGTCGTGACGACCTGGTCGGCCACCGGCGTGACCCCTCGCGTGGTCAGGGACTTGAGGAACGCGTCGTGCTCACCCTTGCCGTACGCGCCGTTGTTGGTGATCATCGCGATCGACTTGAGGCCTTTGGTGTCCACAATGTACTTCGCCAGCGTCTCGTCGTAGGTCGTGCTGGTCGGCCCGTTGAGGAAGAGGAACGGGCTCTTCACCGCGACCAGGCCCGGCGACTGCCCGGACGTGATGTTCGGAATCTTGGGACTGCTGCAGGATCGGGGCCATCGCGATGGTGACCGCGCTCTCCGCGGTGCCGATCATCGCGATGTAGCCCTCGTTGGCAATCTTGCGGGCCATGGTCGTACCGGTGGTCGGGTCGCCCTGATCATCGAAGACGCCCAGCTCGATCTGGCGGCCGTTGATGCCACCGGCGGCGTTCCACTCGTTGATGGCGAGCTTGGCCCCTTTGAGCTCCCAGGCGCCCAGTGAACTGAGCTGCCCACTCTGGGCATCGACGAGGGCGATCTTGATCGGGCCCGCGGTGTTACCGCTGGACGGTGCGCTGCTACCGGGGGGCGAACAGGCCGCGAGCGCGGCCGAGGCGGCGATCGCCGCGAGGACGGCCACGGTGCGCCGGCGGAGGAACCGGGTCATGACATTCACCTCTACATGTTCGTGGGATGGTGGTGCGACTAGGAAGTTGGCGTATCGGCCGTGCGGCCCGTAGACGAAGACCAGCCACAGCGGCTCTCGACCGGTGTTGAGATGCTGGTGCTTCATGCCCTTGGGGATGAACATGAAGCTGTGCTCAGCGAACGGAATGGGGTCGCGCCCTTCGGTGACCACCACTCCCACTGCCCCGCACGATGAAGTTGATCTCTTCCGATTCCGGGTGGTCGTGCAGGGAGCTCGCCTCGCCGGGCTCGAAGATCGTCAGCCCGAGGTGAGAAACTCGCTTCCGAGGATGTCCTTGTCGACGATCTTGAACACCTTCCGACGGAAGCCGGCGTCGTCGAGTCCGAGCCAGAACGGGCTGGCATCGGCGAACGGATCGATCACGTGCACCATGGACGCGCGCCTCTCATTCGAAGACACCGTGGTAGATGTCCTTGATGTTCCAGTGCCCGGGTGTCGGCACCGGCTCGTTGACCATGGGTACGTCCAGGACCGCCGGTCGACGGTTCTGGACCGCGGTGCGCAGAGCCTCAGCCAGATCGGCCGGCTTCTCGATGGTGTAGCCGTCCGCGCCGCACGCACGTCCGAGAGCGGCGAAGTCAGGGCTGTACGGGTGGCCGTCGGCAGTCACGGAACTCGCACCCGTAGCTCGCGCCGAAGTGCGACGCCTGCAGATCGGCGATGGTGCCGTGCGCCCGGTTGTTCATGACCAGGAAGATGACCGGTGCGTCCCGCTCGACGGCCATGGGGAGCGCCGGCAGCGAGCACTCATGCCGCCGTCGCCGACCAGGGCGACGACGACCCGGTCCGGAGCGGCCAGCGCACGCCGACGGCCGCCGCCGGACCGAAGCCCATCGTCGACGCTCCGCCTGGCGTGATGAACCGGCCCTGCGCCGGCAATGGATAGCACTGCGCGACGCCGTTCTTGTTCCATCCGACGTCGGTGACGAGGATCGCGGCGGCCGGCAGGACCGCCCGCAGGTCGGTCAGGATCCGCTCCGGTCGCAGCGGGAACTGGTCACTCTGCCCGCGTTCGGTGCTGTCAGCGAAGAGTCTCGTCCGAGCCGCGTGGATCCGCTCGCGCAGCTCCGGGCGCTCGACCGGCTGCGGCTGTCGCCGCCGGACAGCGTCAGCGATCGCTGTGACCGCCAGACCCGCGTCGGCCACAACACCGATCTCGACCGGGTAGTTGCGTCCGATCTCGGCCGGGTCAATATCGATCTGGATCAGCCGAGACGGCGGGAAGCGCCAGGTATAGCGCGGATTCCACGAGCTGGCATCGGTCTCGGCGAACCGGGTTCCGATCGCGAGCACGACATCAGCCTGCAGAGCATACGAGTTGGTCGCTTCGAGCCCCCAGAACCCGGGCATACCCAGGACGAGCGGATGATCGTCGGACACCGTGCCCTTGGCCATCAACGAGTGCACGATCGGGATGTCGAGATGCTCGGCCAACCCGATCAGCGCGTGTCGGCCGGCGTCGCGCCCGAGCCCGCCGCCGACGTAGACGAGTGGACGCTGCGCCATGACGAGCAGCGCCGCGATGCGGTCCGCCTCGTCGGCCGGCAGGTCGGCGGCGGTGACCCGGGCCGGGAGCGGGTGACCGACCCCGGCGGGAAGTGGGCGGCTGAAGAGGTCCATCGGCACGTTCACCAGCACGGCTCCCGGTCGCCCGGACGTCGCCGTCCAGAACGCCCGCTCGGTGTAGCGGGTCAGGTCCTCGACCCGCTGGACCTGCCAGGCGCGCTTGACGAAGGGTCGGTAGATGGCCGCCTGGTCGTCATCGTGGTGGAGGTTCACCTCCTGATGCGGATGACGACCGTACATATAGGACGGTACATCGCCGGTGATGGTCGACCAGGGGCACGGAGTCCATGGCCGCCGTGGCGACGCCGGTCACACGCGTTCATCATGCCCGGGCCGGCATGCATGAGGAGCACACCCGGCTTGCCTGACGTGCGCGCGTAGCCGTCGGCCGCATGGGCCGCCGCCTGCTCGTGCCGGGCGATGACGAACGTGACGCCGGTCCGTCCGATCGCGTCGAGCAGGGCGATGTTGGTGTGCCCGCACGTGCCGAACACGTACTCCACCCCGTACGACTCCAGCTGGGCCGCCAAGGCGGTCGCCCCGGTCGGTCCCGTGTGCCGGGATGGCGCGGTCATCGGGCCCTCCTTCCGGGGGTGGATCCACTCATCGGCTCGTCGCCCCAGATCGACTGGCCGCGGATCAGCAGGGTCCGTTCGACCGTGTAGTCCTGGATCATCGACCGCGGCGACTCCCGCCCGAAGCCGGAGTCCTTCACGCCGCCGAATGGGACATGGTCGAGCCGGAAGTTGGAGGAACCGTTGATCACGAGGCCGCCGACCTCGAGCTCACGCCAGGCGGTCAGAATGCGGCCGATGTCGCGGGTGAACAGACCCGCCTGGAGTCCGAAACGGCTGGCTGTTGCACACGTCGAGCACGGCGTCGAAGTCGTCGAAGGCGGTGACCGCGACGAGTGCGCCGAAGACCTCGTGACGGATGACCGCCGCGTCGGGCGGTGGGTTGACCACGACGGTCGGCATCAACGTCGCTCCATCGCGCTCGCCGCCCAGTGCGACGGTCGCGCCGCCCGCCACCGCGTCGGCCGTCCATCCGACCACCCGCCGCGCGGCGGCATCGTCCACCATGGACCCCACGTCGGTTCCCCCGTCGAGGGGGTCGCCCACGCGGAGCTTCGCCACCTCCGCGGTTAACCCGTCCAGGAACTCGTTGAACACGGACCGCTGCACATAGAGCCGCTGTACCGAGATGCAGCTCTGTCCGGAGTTGCTGTACCCGGTCCGGGCGCAGTTCGCAGCCGCGGACGCGATGTCGGCGTCCTCGCACACGATTGTCGCGGCGTTGCCGCCGAGCTCGAGCACCAGCCGCTTCGCACCGGCCGCACGCGCGACCGCCGCGCCGGTGGCCGCACTGCCGGTGAAACTGATGACGCTGATCTCATCGGCCGCGCACAGCTGGGCGCCGAGGTCGCCCCCGCCGTGCAGCAACTGCACCGACTCCGCAGCGGCGCCGGCCTCGAGCAGCATCGCGACGACGGCCGCCGTCGCCGCCGGGGCCTGAGGTGGGCTCTTCACCACCGTCGTGTTTCCGGCGGCGAACGAAGCTCCGAGCTTGTGGGCGAGCAGGTTCGCCGGCGCGTTGAACGGTGTGATGGCCAACGCCACTCCAGCCGGGGCCCGGAACGTCATGGCGGTATTGCCGACACCACGGGCCCAGCCGGCCACCGGCAACATGTCGCCGCCGATCTGACGAGCCTCAGCCGCGCAGATGGCCAGGGTGTCGGCGACCCGGTCCATCTCGCCCAACCCGTCCTTGAGGGGTTTGCCCAGCTCGAGTGCGATGAGCCGCGCCACGTCGGAGCGCCGATCGACGGCGATTCCGGCCGCCCGCTCGAGCACCTCAGCCCGGGCGGCGGGTGAGAACCGCGCAACCGTTCTGCCCGCGTGGCGCGCATATCTGACCGCCACGTGGATCTGGTCGGCGTCGACCGCAACGGCCCGGCTCACCACCCGACGCACGTACGGTCCGACCCGATCGACCGCCGCGCCCTTGTCAATCCATTCTCCGGCAACAAACACAGGCGCCACGACGGACTCGCCGTCGGGGGCCGCCGAGAGGATAGAGTCGAGCATCGGACTCTCCTTGTGAACCACTGTACGGTACCTATGGACCACTGTACGGACTGGGTGTAACGTACGGCCAGTCCGTTGCTCTGGCAATAGGGCGAGGCCGGAACGTTACGAACGTATGAAGCGCTCGGGTCGGCGGGCACAATCGTGCCGGGACATGGCTCGATGGCGTCGACCGGCGCCGGCCTGTGTGCGAGGAGAGTGAGGGACCGTGACTGCGGCGACCACCGGTCAACCGGCCGGGCAGCGTGAGCCGACCGGCGATGGCGCGGACCAGCAGGGCGTCCGCAGCGTCCAGCGGGCACTCGAAATCCTGTCGTTGCTCACCGAGGACCGACCCGACGGTGACCATCCGCGACATCGTCGAGGCGACCGGGCTCGCCAAGACGACGGTCATCCGGCTTGTGTCCACATTGGAGCAAAGTGGCCTGGTATGGGCAACCGGCAACGGTTACATGGCCGGGCCAGGTCTGTGGCGCTGGGCCCATCTCGCCCGCAGCAGCTGGGAGCTGCCGCCGGAGACCCAGCGGATGATGCGCGAGCTGGCCATGCGCCAACGCGAGACGGTCAACCTCTACGTCGCCCGCGACATCTACCGGGTCTGCATCGCCCAGCAGGAGAGCCCGCAGCCGCTGCGGCATGTCGTGCACGTCGGCGACGAGCTGCCCCTCTACTCCGGAGCGACGGCGAAGGTGCTGCTGCGCGACGCCACGCCGGCCCTGCTCGACCGGGTGGCCCGAAGCTCCCCGTATGGTCAGGGACACGTGAAGCGTCTGCGGGAGTGGATCGACGAAGCGGCCGAGCAGGGTTACGCGGTCAGCCACGGCGAACGCGAGGAGGGGTTGTCGGCCGTGGCCGTGCCGATCCTCGGTCGGGCCGGTTCGGTCGTGGCGGCCCTGTCCCTGAGCGGGCCGACCATTCGCTTCACCGACCACCAGATCCCGGACTTCGTCACCGACCTGCGCGCAGATCGCGCAACGCATGTCTGAACGAGGATTCGACCATCCGCTCACCGGGACGAACTGACCGGGTCATCGACCGAGGCGTCCGGTGTGCGGCACGAGGAGACAACGAATGCGTCAACGACCACTCACCGATGTCCGGGTGCTCGACCTGACCAACGTGCTTGCCGGGCCGTACTGCACCTATCAGCTGATGCTCTTCGGCGCCGAGGTCGTGAAGGTCGAGGCACCCGGCCACGGAGACCTCGCCCGCCATCTCGGCCCTGACGCGGCGTTGAACCAGTCCGGCGTCGGGGCGTCCTTCCTGGCCCAGAATGCCGGGAAGAAATCGATCGAACTCAACCTCAAGGACCCGACCGACCGGGCGACGTTCGCCGATCTGGTCCGCGCGGCGGACGTGCTGGTCGAGAACTTCCGACCCGGCGTACTCGGGCGGTTGGGCTTCGACTGGGCCACCCTGCGTCGCCTCAACCCGGGCCTGATCTACTGCGCGATCAGCGGTTTCGGCCAGACCGGACCGATGAGTCAGGCGCCCGCCTATGACCAGGTCATCCAGGGCATGTCCGGAATGATGAGCATCACGGGTACCGCCGAGAGCGCACCCCAACGCGTCGGCTTCCCGGTCTGCGACACGGTCGGCGGCCTTACGGCGGCGCTCGCCATCGTTGCCGCGATCGCCGGACGCCACCGCGACGGCCAAGGCTGCTTTCTCGATGTGTCCATGCTGGAGGCATCCGATCTCCGCCATGGGTTGGCCGGTCTCCCATTACCTCGTCGCGGGCGTCGTGCCCCAGCCGATGGGGGACCAGAACGTGACCGCGGCACCGTCGGGGACCTTCCACACGGCCGACGGGCCGCTCAATATCGCGGCCAACCAGCAGCACCAGTACGAGACGCTGTGTCATCTCGTCGGCCGTCCGGATCTGCTCGACGATCCGCGTTTCGCCGACCGCGAACAGCGCAAGCTGCATCGCGATGAGCTCAACCATGAGCTGAACGACGCGCTGCGGGCCCGAACAGCGCTGGAGTGGGAGAACCTGCTCGGTGGTGCCGGGGTACCAGCCGCGCGCATCCTGACCGTGCCCGAGGCGACCGGGCTCGAGCAGCTCGAGCACCGAGGCTTCTTCACCGACGTGCCCTTCCCCGACCCCGCCCTGCCCAGCCCGACGCCGCCCGACCAGCATTGGGCCGACGGCGTTACCCCCACCGGAGCACGGCGCCTGCGGGTGAGCAGCAACGGACTTCTCGTCGACGGGGAGCGGCTGTCCCCCGCTGGCGCACCGCCGCTGCTGGGCGAGCACAACGATGAGGTCGTCGCGCTCGTGCGGCGCTGGAGCGCCGGCGACCGGGCCACCCGCGAGCATGCCCGCCAGCCGGACGTGACCCGATGACGACGGACGACACCGCCCGCGAGGTCGCGGACTGGTGGGCAACCGGCATCACCGACATGCGGCCCGGAGTGATCGAGCTGCGCGGGCGCCCGGTCCAGGACCTCATCGGGTCGACCACTCTGGTGGACATGATCTGGCTGATGCTGCGGGGCGACGTGCCGGCTCCGCGGCAGTCGGCACTGCTCGAGGCGGCCCTGGTGGCTGGGGTCGACCACGGACCGCAGGCGCCGTCGATCGCTGCCGCCCGCATGGCCGTCACGTGTGGGATCGGGCTCAACGGCGCTATCGCGAACGGGGTCAACATGCTCGGGGACTCGCACGGCGGGGCGGGCCAGCAGTGCGTCGAACTGCTCACCGCGATCATCGACGCGCAGGACGCCGGAGTGGGGCTCGACCGGGCGGTCACCGAGAACCTCGCCGCCTGGACCGCGACCAGGTCGCGCTACATACCCGGTTTCGGCCACCGGTTCCATCCGGTCGATCCACGCCGCGATCCACTGCTCGGGCTGGTGGACGAGGCGGTGGCAGACGGTGTGGTGGCCGGCCGGTTCCTCGCGGCGGCCAGAGGGGTCGAGGCGGCGCTGCAACGGCCGGACCACAAGCCGGTACCGATGAACATCGACGGGTGCACCGCGGTCATCTGCGGCGAGTTGGGCTTCCCGGCGCCGCTGGCACGCGGCCTGTTCGTACTCAGCCGCAGCGTCGGCATCCTCGCCCACGCGTGGGAGGAGAGCCAGCAGGGCCGGCGGAACAAGGGACCTGTCCCGCCGGACATCCTTCCCAGGTTCATCAGCCGGTGAGCCCGGCCAGGACGGTCTGGCGGTACTGGGCGGCCATCCGGACCGGTGTGTTCGCGCTCGCATATCCGTCATACCCATCCACGCGTTGGACGATTTCGAAGAAGAGACGCCGGCCGAGCATCGCGGTGAAGGCGTGCAGGTACTCGCCCCCATCGCCGTCGGCGTCGTAGCAGATCGACAACTCACGGAGGGCTTCGATCCGGGCCGCGCTCAGCGTCGTGCGGGCGGCCAGGTCGCGGTAGTAGTTGCCCGGTATCGGCAGGCGGGGCAGGCCCAGCTCACGCATGCGACGGACCGCGGCGAACACGTCGCGGCAGGAGAAGGCCACGTGCTGGAAGTCAGCTGTCTCCGGCCGCTTCCCTCCGCCGAGGGCGGGCACGCTCAGGATCAGCCGGACCGACCCGTCCCCGTTCGACATCGCCCGGCTACGCATGAGGCCGTACGGATCGGCGACCTCCTCGCTGTGCCGCCGGGCCAGCCCGAGAACGGACTGGTAGAACAGAACCGCCTCGTCGAAGTAGTACGCCGGCTGCGACAGTCCGATGTGGTCAATCGCGGTGATGCCGGCGTCGGCTGCGTCGGGTTCGGCCGGCACGGGTTCGAAGTCGGCCACCCAGCTACCCGGATCGGCGACGTCGGTCCGGCAGAAGAACACCGACGTACCGTCCGGTGTCTCGGTGGCGAACAGATCGGCCTCACCCGGGCCGTAGCGGCGCGGCATGGCCGGGGCGAGCATGGTCTGGGCCCGCCGAGCCGACCGGCCCGGGTCATCGCCCTCCACTGCGAACGCGGAGAAGGCCGCGTCGCCGCGGGCCCAGTCGTCCCGCCCCGGACGGGTCCGGTTGAGCAGGACCCGGGCCGAACCCTGCTGCCACAGCTGCACCGGTTTGGAGCGGTGCCGACCGGACGGCCGGAAACCCAGCCCGCGCAGGACATGCTGGCTGGCCAACTCGGCCAACGGATCGACCGTGATCTCGACGAACGAGTAGCCGGTGAGCTCGACCGGCGCGGCCGGCGCGGCGAGCCCCCACTCGGCGGCGGTCCGAGCGCCAGCCGGGTGCCCCGCCAGGTCGGTCCGCACCGCCTCCTCCAGTCCGATGAGCGAGCGCAACGCGTCGGTGGCGGTCCGCTCGGCGTCGGCTTGACGGAAGACGTCGTTGAACACCTCGAGCGACAATGGTCCACGGTACCCGGCCGCGATCACGTGTCCGAGGAACGCGGTCAGGTCGAAGCTGCCCTGCCCCGGGAAGCACCGGTAGTGGCGGCTCCACTGCAGCAGGTCGAGGCTCATCTCGGGTGCGTCAGCGAACTGGACGAAGGCGATGCGGTCGGCCGGGATGTCCTCGATCGCCGCCGGATCGTCACCTCTGGACAGGATATGGAAGCTGTCCAGGCAGATGCCCAGACCGGGGTGGGCGGCGGCCTCCACGATCTTGCAGGCGTGCGTGTAGGTGTTGACGTGCCGGCCCCAGGCCAGCGCCTCGTAGGCGACGCGAATGCCGTAGCGGGCGGCGGCCTCGCTCAGCCGTGCCAGCTGGTCGGCGGCCAGCGCGTCGTCGTCGTGGGCCGCCGGTGAGACGCTGGAGCACACCAGGATGGTGTCCGCCCCGAGCTCGTTCATCAGGATGAATGCCGCCCCGGCCCGCCGCAGGTTGTCCAGGAACACCGGTTCATCGACCGCTTCGATGTCACGCAGTGGTTGGTACAGCTCGATGCGCAGGCCGAGCTCGTCGGCCCGTCGCCGGATCTGCCCGGGCGTCAACGGGCAGCTGATGACATCGTTTTCGAACAGCTCGACCCCGTCGAACCCCACCTGCGCCGCGGCGGCGAGCTTCTCCTCCAATGTCCCGCTCAGGGACACCGTCGCGATGGACTTACGCATGGCCGCACCACCCTGACCTGGTCACGACGTCACCGTCGCGGCGGTGAGCGCGAGGAAGTGCCGGTACATGCGCTCGGCGTCCGGGGACCTGCCGGTGAACAGGTGCAACGCCTCGGCGGCCTGGAAGACCACCATTCCGCCACCGTTGAGGGTGCGGCAGCCGAGCTGGTGGGCGTGCGCGAGCAGCTCCGTCTCCAGTGGACGGTAGACGACATCGGCCACCCAGAGATGTGCCCGCAGCAGGTGCAGGGCGATCGGTGAGCCTCGCTTGGGCGTCATACCCACGGCCGAGGCATTCACCACACCATCGGCCCGGCGCAGGCACTCGCCGACCTGGTCCATTGTGGCCCAGGTGATGGCACCGGTACGCCCCGCGGGTCCGACCACACTGAGGGCGGCGGCGAGCCCTTCGGCCCGGTCGGGAACCACATCCACAACGGTCACCAGCTCCGCGCCCAGACCGAGCAGCGCGTACGCCACGGCGGCGCCGGCACCCCCCGAACCGAGGACCACGACGTCGCGCATGGGCGCACCGTCGAGTCCGCGCCGGAACCCCTCGGCGAAGCCGGACCAGTCCGTGTTGTGGCCGATCCGGCGGCCCGACCGGAAGACAATCGTGTTGACCGCGCCCAGCGCGCTCGCGTCGGGAGAGAGCTCGTCAAGATGGGCGAGCACCGTCTGCTTGCAGGGGTGGGTGATGTTCAGGCCGGCGAACCCCATCCGGCCGGCCTGCTCGACCAGTTCCCCGACGTGCTCCGCGCGCAGCCCGAGCACGTCGAGGTCGATGAGTTGGTAGACATAGCGCAGCCCGAGTTCGTCCGCTTCGCGTTCGTGCAGCGGCGGACTCAACGACTCCGCCACCGAGGAGCCGATCAGGCCCACCATGAAGCGCTCAGGCTCAGCGCCGCGCTGAGTAACTGACACCTCGGGCCTCCGGCTAATGTACGAACTAGTACGTTAGTTATCGACCGACACGCCGCCAAAGTCAAGTGCATGGGAGGGTTCGACATCGGCCCGGGCGACGCGGATGCTTGGCACACGCCTGAAGAAGAGTCCGCAGGGAAGGCACCTCGATGACCTCAACTCCGGCCACCGGCGAGGCCGTCGCCGAACGGCTGCGCGACAAGGAGCGCACCCGGACCCAGATCCTCGACGTGGCTACCGCCGAGTTCGCCGAGCACGGGTACAACGGAGCCCGGGTCGACGAGATCGCCGCCCTCACCCAGACGACCAAGCGGATGATCTACTACTACTTCGGCGGCAAGAAGCAGCTGTACGTCGCCTGCCTGGAGCGGGCGTACGCCCGGATCCGGGCGCAGGAGCGGCAGGTCGACGTCGCGCACCTCGACCCGGTGACGGCTCTGCGCCGCATCGCCGAGATCAGCTTCGATCACCACGAGACTCACCCGGAGTTCATCCGGCTGGTCAGCGTCGAGAACGTCCACCACGCCGAACACATCCGCCAGCTGTCCAGCCTGGTCGATCTGAACACACCGATCATCCAGATCCTGGACGAGCTGCTGCGGCGTGGCTGGGCCGAGGGGCTGTTCCACCGCGACGTGGACGCCATCGACGTTCACATGATGATCAGCTCGTTCTGTGTCTTCCGAGTTGCCAATCGGTACACGTTCGGCGCTATCTTCGGCCGCGACCTGGTCGACCCGACCGAGCGCGACCGCTACCGGAGGATGCTCGGCGATCTCGTCGTGCGCTACCTCACGTCCCACCCACCGGCAGCCGCTCCCCGGGTCCGCCGTCCGCGCTCCCCCCGCTGACCGTGAGTCCATTGTGGGCGATCGTCGGGCCGGTCATCGACCGGCTTGCCCCGCCCGCCGCGGGCGCAGTATGGTGATGGCGAATTTGGTCCACTTGGTCCACTAGACGGACCGGATGGGAGTCGCCGTGAACGCCATGCCAGTCCAGGATCAGCCCAACCCCGCCCGGCCGGAGTGGGTCACGCCCGAGGTCGAGTGCTACGACACCCGACCCGAGGTCACCGCGTACGCCGGTGACGGCGGCCCGTGGCTCAACCGCTAGGACACGACGAGTTCGCGGCGGCGCTGCGCGATCTGCGCGGGAACTACTGGGACACCCATCCGTTCCACATCCGGCTGCACGCCGGCGGCGCGAACGCCGACGAGGTGCGCAGCTGGGTGGCGAACCGGTGGTACTACCAGGAGTGCCTGGCTCAGAAGAACGCGGCGATCGTCGCGAACTGCCCGCTACCCGAGGTGCGGCGGCGGTGGTCGACCCGCATCGGGTTCTTCGACGGAGCCTCGGCTGACGACAGTGGGCGGGCCGACTGGCTCGCCCTGGCCGACGCGGTCGGACTCGATCGTGACGAGCTGGTCTCCGGCGCCCACCTGCTTCGCGGCGTCCGCTTCGCGGTGGACGGCTACCTGCACTTCTGCTGGAGCCGCCCGTGGTGGGAATCGGCCGCGGCGGCCTTGACCGAGATGTTCGCGCCGGAGCACATGAGCGAGCGGATCGTCGCCTGGCGCCAGCACTACGACTGGATAAAGCCCGAGGGTTACGCCTACTTCGAGCATCGGATCCCGGTCGCCCGCCGGGACAGCCTCGACACCTTGGACCTGGTGCTGACCCACTGCCGGACCCGTGAGCGGCAGGACGCGGCGTTGGCCGCCCTCCGGTTCAAATGCGATGTCCTGCGGGCGATGCTGGACGCCATCGACTACGCGGGACGACGATGAGCCCGGTCGCGCCCGACGGCTCACGGCCAGGGCTGAGCCGCGGAGTTCGTCTGGTCCACGATCCGGTACGGGGGCGGCCCGCTCTGCTCTACCCGGAAGGCGTGCTGCTGCTCAACGCGAGCGCTGGCGCCGTCCTGCGCCACTGCGACGGCGATCGGACGGTCGCCGAGCTGGTCGAGCGGCTCTCGGGTGAGTTCGAGGGCCCCTCAGGGCGGGATGTCGGCACCCTGCTGGCCGACTTGAGCCGCCGGAGGCTGATCGTGCTCGACGGCACTGGCCGCGGTACCGGTCCCGCCCACCCGGCGGCCACCGCGATGACCGGATCGTCCCCGACCCCGCCGAGGTCGCCGGCGCCCCTGGGCATGGTGGCCGAGCTGACCTACCGCTGCCCTCTGCACTGCACGTACTGCGCCAACCCCGTGGCGCTCGAGGGATACGCCGACGAGCTGGACACGACGCAATGGCTTCGCGCCCTCGACGAGGCGCGGGCGCTCGGTGTCCTGCAGGTCCATTTCTCCGGTGGCGAGCCATTGCTGCGCCGTGACCTGTCCCAGCTGATCGGACATGCCCGCGGGCTCGGGCTCTACACCAACCTGGTGACGAGCGGGGTGCCGCTGCCGGTGCGCGAGCTGGACGCTCTGGTGGCGGCCGGTCTTGATCACTTCCAACTGTCCATCCAGGACAGTTCGGCCGCGTCGGCCGACTTCATCGCGGGGCGGCCGGCGCATGACCGCAAGCGGGCGGTGGCCGCCGCGGTGAAGGCCCGCGGGCTGCCGTTGACCGTCAACGCCGTCCTCCACCGGTCCAATGTGGAGAACCTGGCAACCATCGTCGACCTCGCGGTCGACCTCGGGGCCGACCGGGTCGAGCTGGCGCACACGCAGTACTACGGATGGGCCTGGCGGAATCGGGCCGCCCTCCGGCCGACCGACGAGCAGGTGGCCGCGGCGGACCTGGCCGCCGCCGCGGCCCGGGACCGCCACCGCGACCGGATCGAATTCGTGTACGTGAGCGCCGACCTCCACGGACGGCCCAAGCCGTGCATGAACGGGTGGGGAAGCCGCCAGTTCGTGGTCGCGCCGAACGGTGACATGCTGCCCTGCCTGGCCGGCGCCCAGCTGCCCGGCCCGGCCGCCCCCAACGTGCGCTCCGGGGCCGTGTCGACGGCCTGGTATGACAGTGACCTGTTCAACCGGTTCCGAGGCACGCACTGGCTGCCCGAGCCCTGCCAGAGCTGCGCCCTGCGGGATGTCGACTTCGGCGGCTGCCGGTGCCAGGCGTTCCAGCTGACCGGCGATGCGGCCGCCACCGATCCGGCCTGCGAACTGTCGCCGCACCATGACCTCGCCCGCGGCGCGCCGGCGTTACCCGCGCTGGCTGTGCCCCGCCGCGGCCGGTGAGAGTCCGCATCCTCGGTACCGCGGCGGGAGGTGGTCTGCCGCAATGGAACTGCGGCTGCGCCGTCTGCGTTCAGGCTCGGACCACGGGCCACCACCGCCTGCAGGACGGTCTCGCTGTCACCGGGGACGGGTCATCGTGGTACCTGGTCAACGCCTCGCCTGACATCCGCCACCAGTTGCTCGCGCACGCCGACCTGCGGCCGCCGCCGACAACCCGGGCGTCGCCGGTACGCGGAGTCCTGCTCACCAGCGCCGAACTGGACCACACGGTGGGCCTGTTGAGCCTTCGCGAGGCGACCGAGATGGCGGTCTGGTGCACGCCGACCGTGCGAACGGTCCTGCCGTTCGGCGGTGCGCTCGAGGCGTACATCACGGTCCACTGGCACGACGTGACACCGCATCAACCGGTCGAGCTCGACGGTGGGCTGCTGGTGACGGCATTCGCGCCTGGCGCCAAGCGACCTCGGTACGCGGCGGGTGCCGACGGTCTGAACTGGACAGTCGCGTACCGCATCACCGACATCGGCACCGGCGGGGTACTGGTCTACGCACCAGGCCTGGCCAGCTGGACCGGGGCGTTCGCGGCCGGCATCGTGGGCGCCGACGTGGTGCTGCTCGACGGTACCTTCGCCACCAGGCACGAGTCTCCGGTGACTGGCCATATGTCCATTGAGGACTCGTTGCCTCGCCTGCTCGGCCAGCCCGGGCCACGGTACCTGTACACGCATCTCAACAACACCAACCCGTTCGCGGGTGCCGTCGAGGTGCTTCCAGGCCGGACGGACATCCGGGTGGCGGCGGATGGCGAGCTTCTCGTCCTATGAGGCGGGACACCAGCGCCCCGTGTTTCCGGCCGGCATATTCCTTGCGCGCGATGGACCACGGTCGTATATTGAGCGAACCTCCAGATGGAACGATTGGTCCGTCTAGCGGACCACTCGACGAAGCCCCCGCACCATCCCGTAAAACACCGAACACACTCGACCGAGCGCGACGGCCGACCGGCGCGAGCGCGGCCGTCACCGGTCGCCCGCGCGATCGACCGCCCGTCCAGGTGTGTCGACAAGGGCAAGGAGTGGAAATATGCGCGTGCATACCGGTCGGGGCGAGGTGCCCTGATGGTTCGAATCCCCCGCCGAGATCTGCTCAAGGGTGCGGCAGTCACCGCCGTCGGAGCCGCGCTCGCCCCGGCCCTGGCCGAACCCGCCAGCGCCGGGGCACCTCAGACCGGTGAGTTCCGCGGCGGTCGGTCCCGCTGCACGGTACCGGGTGCGGCCGACTTCCCGAAGGTCGGTGGCAACTACGGTAACCAGAACTACACCTCACTCGGCCAGGTCGACCACGCCTCGATCCACCGCCTCGGCGGTGCCTGGCTCAACCGCATCGAGGGCGGCATCACCTCCGGCACCAATCAGAGCACAGCCGTGGCCGTCGACGGGGTGCTCTACATCGAGTCGGCGTTCGGCAACGTCCACGCCGTCGACGGGGCCACCGGCGCGACGAAGTGGACCTACACGCAGACCCGGGGCACCGTGACCCGGCGCGGTGTCGCGGTCGGTTCCGGCAAGGTGTTCACCCACGGACGAGGCAACTGGATCATCGCACTGGACCAGGCGACCGGTGTCGTGGTCTGGGAAAAGCAGGTCAACGGGTACGGCAACATGGAGAAGGTCGCGGTCACGCACTACGGCGGTGTGCTGCACATCGGCACGCACGACGGGGATCGTGGTGCGGCCCTCGCCGTCGACGCGGGCAACGGCGACGTGCTGTGGCACTTCTGGGGAGCACCCGGAGCGGGTGA
This sequence comes from uncultured Actinomycetota bacterium, assembly GCA_963803345.1. Classification (GTDB taxonomy): domain Bacteria; phylum Actinomycetota; class Actinomycetes; order Mycobacteriales; family Micromonosporaceae; genus CAWDLX01. The sequence goes on along the minus strand of CAWDLX010000006.1, from coordinate 906,379 downwards.
GCTCGGCAACGACACCTGGGAGGGCACGTCCTGGCAGACCGGTGGCGCGACACCGTGGATGCACCCGGCGCTCGATCCCGACCTCGGACTGATCTACTGGACGTTCGGCAATGCCCGCGGCAACCGGTCCTCTCAGGACGGTTCCGAACGTGGCGGCACGAACCTGTTCTCCAGTTCCATCGTCGCAATGGACATCCGCACCGGTCAGTACCGGTGGCATTTCCAGTCGATCCACCATGGCATCTGGGACATGGACAACGTGATGGCCCCGGTGCTCGTCGATACGAAGATCCATGGACGCTCGCGCAAGCTGGTCGTGTACGGAAGCAAGTGTGGTATGTACTACATCCTCGACCGCGTCGACGGCTCGGCCCCACTGGGCATCGACGAGATTCCGGTCCCCCAGGATGCCCGGCAGAAGACCTGGCCGACCCAGCCGTTCCCGCGCCAGGGCACGTGGACCGAACACACCATTGTGGACCAACCACTGGGTACCGCGATCCCGGGCGACCCCAACCGTGCCGTCCCCAACTACGTGCGGGGCTCGCTGTACGACCCGCACTGGGACATCCCGGTGCTGACCATTCCGGGCCATGGCGGCGGAGCCGACTGGAACCACCAGTCCTATAGTCACAGCACCGGACTCGTGTACACCGGCTACGGCTACGTGGCCGCCGCGCACTCCTTGACCGAGGCCAGCAACGGCCTACGTCCGCCCGGCGAGTACCAGACCGGCGGCATCGTGGCCGTGGACCCGTCGACCAACCGGGTCCGGTGGAAGAAGCTCATGCCGTACTCGCTGGCCCATGGCAACGGCATCCTGACCACCGCCGGCGATCTGCTGTTCATCGGGCAACCCGACGGGTACCTGCTCGCCCTGGACGCGCGCAACGGTCACGAGGTGTGGCGATTCCAGACCGGTGCGGCCATCAGCAGCAGTCCGATCAGCTACCAGATCAACGGCGAGCAGTACATCGCTGTGTACGCGGGGGGCACGAGCATCCCCTATGGCGACTCGGCGCCACGTGGCGACTTCCTGTGGGCGTTCAAGATCGGCGGAACCGTCGCCCCCGCTCCGGTACCGCCACCACCCGCGGTGCGCCGCCCGGTCTCCGGTGGTCCGGTCGAGGGCAGCGTGGTCGACAACACCGTGGTGCTCGCCCGTACCTACAACGCGACCACCGGTGCGATCGGAACCGTTGAGTCGACCGCCGTCAACGCGATGGCGCCGACCCACCTGCGGGTGCCGGTGGGCACGACTGTCACGTTCGTCAACCCCGCCGACAACGTCAACGTCCACGGAGCGACCCAGTTCTTCGAAGGGCTCTTCGACGTGAGGCTCAACCCGGGCGAGTCCTACCAGCACACGTTCAACCGCACCGGCGAGTACTTCTTCAACGACTGCTTCAGCCCGCGCCCCACCGGAAAGATCGAAGTGTACTGACCACACGCCACCGCCGGCCGGGTGCGGTACCCCGGCCGGCACCGACTCTCCCCACGTTCCCGAAGAGGTGAACCCGCATGGCCATGTTCAACCGGAGGCAGCTCATCAAGGGGGCGGCGGCCGCGGCGGCCGTCCCGGTCGTCGCCGCCGCCCTGCCCGGCACGTCGGCCGAGGCCGCCGTCGGCCACAGTGGACACTCCGAGCCCACCACCAAGACGCCGGTGACCACGAACATACCGCCCGGTACCGAGAGGTACTTCGACCCGTACTACAACGTCATCCGTGGGCAGGTCCCGCAGTCCTACCATCCGTGGGTCAGCAACCGGCAGGACAAGATCCTGCTGTACACCCGGACGGCCGGACCGCGGCACGCGCATCTCGGACCAGCCCTGGCACCGGGGATGAACCCGACCCTCGCCCCGACCAACGTGCTGCAGAACGCCATGATCGCGTGGATGGCCGAGGTCGGCGTGCAGGTCGACTGGACCGAGGACGTGACCCAGATGCCCGGCATCGGCAGCAGCTACAAGGCAGTCGTGTTCGGGAGCACCAGCCGGGACACCATGTGGAAACACGGCACCGCGGTCGCGCCGACCTCCGCCGTCAACACCACGACCGGGGCGCACCTGGACGCCGCCAAGACCGCGCTGCGACAGTACATGCGCGCCGGGGGAGGCTTCGTCGGGATCCACAACGCCATCGGGGGCACCGAGTACAACTGGCCCTACTACGAGGGCCTGTGCGGCGGCACCCAGTACTACGACCACGGCGCCAACCAGGACGGCACTGTGATCACCCTCGCCACCGACTCGTCGACCGAGGGCTTGCCGCAGCGATGGGCGTTCAAGGACGAGTGGTACAACTGGATGCCCTTCCCGGGCCGGGTCAAATGGCTTCTCGCAGTCGACGAGTCCACCCTGGCCACCAAGTCCAATACGCACCCCGGCCACGGCCGGTTCCACCCGCTGACGTGGTGCCAGTACTACGACGGCGGTCGCTCATGGGTAACCGCCCTGGGGCACGACTCGCTCGCCTGGACCGACGGCTCCGGTTTCCCCGGTCAGGACCTGTTCAAGTCGCATGTCGTCAAGGGCATCCTCTCGGCGATGGGCAACCTTGCGTTCTGCACCTGACGGCGGCCCGTGCCACGACCGGGTCGGCGGCGCACAGCCGGCCGGAAACTGATCGAAGATCGTGAACCTCGACAAGCTGTAGGTGCCGTGACAAGGTGGGCGGGTGGGTCTGGCCATTGTGTTCGGCGCCGTCTTCCTGGCCTGCGCGGTCGAGGCGGTGGAGGCGCTCACCGTGGTCCTGGCCATCGGCACGACGCGTGGGTGGCGGTCCAGCTGGCAGGGCGTGGGAGCCGGACTGGCGGTCCTCCTGGTGGTGGTGGCCGTGCTCGGCGGAGCGCTGGCCGCGGTGCCGATCGGGTCGCTGCGCCTGATCGTCGGGGCCCTGCTGCTGGTGTTCGGCCTGCAATGGCTGCGCAAGGCGATTCTCCGCTCAGCCGGAGCCGTGCCGCAGCGCGACGAGCGGCGGGCTTTCGACCGGCTGACCGCGGACGCCCGCTCCGATCACGGCGTCCATGACGGCCCGGAGACACTCGTGCGGGACTGGTACGCCTTCACCGTGGTGTTCAAGGCGGTACTGCTCGAGGGCCTCGAGGTCGCCTTCATCGTGGTGACGGCCGGAGCCGGACAGCATCGGACGGTGGCCGCCTCCGTGGCGGCCGTGACTGCTGTCGCCGTGGTGGCCGGCGTCGGCGCGGTGGCCCGGGCACCCCTGGCCGCGGTACCCGAGAACGCCATGAAGTTCGTCGTCGGGTCGCTGCTGACAACCTTCGGTATCTTCTGGGCCGGCGAAGGTGCCGGTGCGCACTACCCCTGGGGTGACGGGTTCCTCATCGCCATCCTCATGCTCGTGCTGGCGACGTTGGCGGCCACGGTCGCTCTGCTACGGCGCTACCAGCACCGCCTGGAACCGGCCGCGTCATGAGGCGGGGATGGCGGCGCCGGACGCGGGCCGTTGCCGGGTTCTGGTGGGATTTCGTGGTGGGCGACGACCCGTGGCTCGCGGTGGGAGTGGCCGTCGCGCTCCTCGCCGTCGCCGGGCTCGCCCGGTCGGGACGGCCGGCCTGGTGGGTCCTGCCCGTCTCGATGCCGGTACTTCTCGGTTGGTCGGCCACCCGGGCGGCCCGGCGCCGCGAGCGACCCTGACCGGCCCGGGTCCGCCGCCGCGAGCGACCCCGGGCCGCGGCGTCAGTCCTAGGACCCCACGACAGCGGCCTGGTCGAACAGAGTGTCCGCATGCACGCCGACGGCCCACGCCGCCACGAGCCCGACCAGCAGGAGGCCGACGAGCAGCCACACGGGTCCGACCCGCCACACCGGCCGGGGCCGCATCATAGCCTCGACCCGGTCAAGCACCTCGCCGCCGACACTGGCGACACCGCCTCGCGGAACAAGCCCGGCCGAGGTTCGCACAGCGGCCCGGGCCAGAGCGCGCGCCACCACCTCGCGGTCACCGACCGCGGCGGCGGCGTCCTCGTCGGCCCAACGTTCAGCCGCGTTCGACCCGGCGCGCGCGGTTCCCCGCAGGATGGGGCAGACGGTGGCCGCGAGATGGGCTGTCGCCGTCCACCAGTAGTGGCCGTGGCGGGTGTGGGCCGATTCATGGGCGAGCAGGACGCGCCGCTCATCGGGCTCCAACGCCCGCAGCATCCCGCTGCTGACGACGATCCGGCCGCCGGCCGCCGGTGTGGCGAAGGCGATGCGGCGCTCGTCGGAGAGCACGGTCAACCGCCCCGCGGCGGGGACTCCGGCCAGCGCGCGATGCAGCCGGATCAGAGCCGACGCCTGGACAGCCACCGTCCACACCCCGGCCACCGCGGCCGCCAGGGTCGCGATGACGCAGCCGTAGGCCACCCATCGCGGTACGGGATCCTCGGCCGCCAACAGGTCGGGTGACCAGTCACCGGCCCGCGCGACCACAGGTATCTGCGCGACAAGGGTGCCCGCGACCAGACCGAGCACCCAGAGCACCGCGGTCGCGACGGCCAGGCAGAGGGCGGCCAGCAGCCGGGTCGCCGTGGCCGGGTGGATGAGCCGGCCGAACCGCGGGCCGGCGACGCAGATTCCCAGGCAGGCGACCAGACACCAGCCGGCGGCCCAGATCACCGCTCCCCCCAACGGCGCAGCAGCCCCTGCAGGACCCGCTCATCGGCCGGGGACAACTCGTCGACGAAGCGGGCCAGGACCGCCGCCCGGTCGTCGACACCGTCGAGCAGCCGGCTCATCTGGCGTGCCGTCAAGGTGGCGCCGTCGTTGACCCACCGGTAGGCGTAACCGCGCCCGGCCGCCTCGCGTTGCACAAACCCTTTGTCGTGCAGGCGGCTCAACACCGTCATCACCGTCGTGTAGGCGAGCTCGCCGTCGAGCGCCTCACGGACCTGCGCCGGCGTGAGAGCGTCCCGGGCCGACGACAACACCACCAGGACATCCTGCTCGAGCTCCCCGGGCGCTCGGCGTCGATCCTCCATCCGCGGCTCCCTCCATGCTACTACCGCGAGTGTAGTAGACGTGGTTAACTACTACACGTTTCGTAGTAGGAGACGTGGGGAGCCGGCGTGGCACGTATGGTGATCGTCTCGGCGAGCGTCGGCGCGGGCCACGATGGTGCCGCCCGGGAACTCGGCGAACGGCTGGTACGTAAGGGCTGCACCGTGTCCTATGTGGACTTTCTCGATCTCCTGCCCGGCCGGATGGGTCGGCGGCTGCGCCGGACGTACGCCTGGCAGCTCGCCCACGCCGGCCGCACCTGGGGCTGGTCCCTGTCCGCTCTCGAGCGCCGACACGTGGGCGCGTTGGCCGCCACCCTGGCCGTGCGGGCCGCGGTCACTCCGATGGAGGACGCGTTGCGTCCCGGTGCGGAACGTCGTGGTGTCCACCTACCCTCTGGCCAGCCAGGTCCTCGGGCATCTGCGTCACGACGGTCGGGTCAGCTCACCGGTGGTGACCTACCTCACCGACATGTCCGTGCACCGCCTGTGGGTCGCCGCCGGCGTCGACCTTCATCTGGCCACCCATCCGGTCGCCGCGAGGCAGGCAGTGCGCTGGGGTGCGCGGACGATGGTGGTCCGGCCAGCGGTCGCCGACGTGTTCCACCCGATGTCGTCGGCCGGCGAGCGCGTCGACGTGCGGCGGCGGTGGGGACTGCCGCTCGACCGGGCAGTCGCGCTCGTGGTCGGCGGCTCGTGGGGGGTCGGCCGGCTCGCCGACGCGATGACGGACGTGGCCGCCACGGGACTCGCGACACCCGTCGCCCTGTGCGCCACCAACGAGGCGCTGCGGGACCGCCTGGTCCGGCGCGGCTTCCTCGCGCTGGGCTGGGTCGAGCAGATGGCCCCGCTGCTGCGATCGGCCGACGTGGTGATCCAGAACGCCGGCGGGCTCACCAGCCTGCAGGCGCTTGCCTGTGGGGTGCCGGTACTGAGCTACCGGTGCCTGCCCGGACACGGGGTCGCGAACGCCGAAGCGCTGCAAGCCGCCGGCTTCGTTGCATGGGTGCGGGACCGGGAGGCCCTGGACGACGGCCTCGCCCGCACGATGAACCACACACCGGCGCGGCTGACCGGCGAGGTCGACCCGGCCTCGGTCATCGCAGCCCTGGCCCGCCCGGTACCGCCCACGACAGCGGTGCTACCGGCCAGGCCGCTCAAACCGGGGGCGGTCGGAGCGCCCGCATGAGGATCGGCGTTCGTCGGCGTGGCGCCGCGGTGCCGGCCGTGTCCGTCCCGGCGGTCAGATCAGGTGCAGCTGGCGCGCCCGGCGGACGGCCTCCCGCCGCCGGGTGGAGTCGAGCTTGCGGTAGATGTTGCGCACGTGGGTCTTCACGGTATTGACCGACACGCACAGATCCGAGGCGATCTCCGCGTTGGACAGCGCGCTCTGCAGGTACCGAAGGACCGTGATCTCCCGGTCGGTCAGCGTCTCCGCGATGTCCGGCGCGGTCGCCGCCACCGGGGCGCCACGCTGGATGGTGGCGATGAGTTCGTCGACCGTGCTCCAGTACGCCGTACCCGAGTCGAGATGCTCGACAAGCAGGTCACGGGTCGCCGGTCCGCCGCGCAGGAACAACCGCCGGTACCCGTCCGGCTCGGCCATCGCCAACAGGCGCTCGAGGCGTTCCCGGGCCGCCCGCGGGTCACCGCGTTCATGCGCGTGCTGCGCCGCGACCAGCGCCGCCTCCAGCCCGATCGGCCGGCCGAAGTCACCCTCGCCGTCACCGCCGCGATCGAGAACCGCGGCGGCCGCGGTGAGGTCACCCTGAGCCAGACAGATCCGGGCCAGCTCGAGCGCGAGCGCTGGCGCGGTGCCATGGGTCCCGGCCAGCACGGCCGTCAACGACTCCCGGACGGCCTCGGTGTCCCCCCGGGCGGCGCGCACGCCGAGGTCGGCCGCCGCGTACCAGTCACGCAGCCAGGGCGACGGCCGTTCGGCCACATGGCCCCGGGCGGACTGCAACGTCTCGTATGCCGCCACCGGGTCGCCCGCGTCCTGCTGCAGGGTGGCGCGGATCAGCAGCCCGACCGCGGCGAGCGCGGGATCGGTCGACGCGGTGGCCGCGTCGTCGGCCAGCCGCAGATTGGTTTCGGCGGCCTCCGGCCGGCTCCATTCGATATTCACCAGGGCGAGTGCCAGGTAGGCGAACGCGCAGTGGTGGCGCACGTGCTGGCCGGGGCAGGGCGGCTGAGTCAAGGCCGCCGCCGCGAATCTGCTCCGCGACGCGCAGGTCGCCCCGCACCGCCCGGACGAACGCCAGACCAGAGCCGCTCATCGCCTCGGCACAGCGCAGTCCGAGGCGCTGCGAGGTCGCCTGCGCGTCGACCAACGACCGGGCGGCGCCGTCGAGATCACCGTGGCACAGCAGGGTCATCCCGAGAACCGATGACGTCACCGCGTGCACCCGGTCGGTGGGCATCCGGGTCGTCGTGACCGCACCCCGCACCGCCAGCAGGTGCCGTACCGCTGAGCGCACGGCGGTGGGACTCCCCCCGATCCGTGCGCGGGCCAGCTCCAGCGCCGCCCGCGTGGGTGCGAGGTCGGCGGGAAGGTCATCGGGTGCCAGCGCCACATCCGCTGGGCGCAGACGTTGGCCGGCCCGGTCGGCATCGCCGACGAGGATGTGCACAGCCGCGACGGCGAGCGCCAGCCCAGCCTCGGCGTGCGGAGCATCGTCGGGTAGCGCCCCGATCTCCGTCCACTGTGTCCGGTCGGGCCAGCACAATACGATGTCGTCCCAATGGTCGGCCACCAGCTGGACCGCCTGCCGGTGGTCGCCGGCGTTCAGCGCGTGCACCACCGCCTCACCGGACAGTCCGTGGGTCTCGTGCCAGCTGGCGGCCCGGCGGTGCAGGTCCGCGACCTCCTCCCGGGCGACCTGGTGGAGTTCGCGATGCAGCAGCCGGCGCAGCTCCCGGTGGAACCGGTAGTGCCCCGGTCCGGTTCCCGTCGTCGTGAGCAGGTGCCGCCGCCGCAGATCGGCGACCGCGAGCTCGCCATCGGCCTGGTCGGTCAGTGCCTCGATCAGCTCGCCGCTCACCCGATGCGTGACCGACGCTCGCCGCATCACGTCGCGGATCCTCGACGGCTGCTGCCGGAGGACCTCGAACTCGAGATATTCCCGGATGGCCGGACCGGCGGCCGTCAGCAGCTCGTCGGGGTCGACCGGGCGGTGCGCCCCGCACGCCGTCAACGCAGCCAGTTTGAGCACGGCCGGCCAGCCGTCGACGTGCGCGCCGAGTCCGCGAGCCGCGTCTCCCGCGATCGCCACGCCATGCGCATGCAGCAGGTCTGTCGTCTCCTCGGCCGTGAAGGACAGCTCTTCGGTACCGATCTCGGCCAGGTCGCCGGAGAGCCGCCAGCGCGCCAGCGGCAGGGACGGATCCTCGCGGGTTCCGATGACCACACGCAGATCCGCGCGGGCGTGGCGGACGAGGTGCTCCACGACCGCCAGCGCGGTGGCGTCGTGCTGGACTGCCTGGAACCCGTCCAGCACGACGACGACCGGGCGACCACGGCTCGCGAGCGCCCCGATGAGACCCGCGCAGCCCTCAGCCAGGTCCGCCGCGGGCTGACGCTCGGGCGGCCAGGCCAGACCGGTCCCGGCGTACAGGCGGGCCAGCAGATGCGTGGGCGGGTCACCGGAGTCGAGTGAGAGCCACCCGAGGCAGACACTGTCGCAGGTGTCCCGTGCCCACGACGAGAGCAGGACCGTCTTGCCCCACCCGGCCGGAGCGGACACCAGCGTCAGCGGGGCGGCCGTGGCATCCAGACGCCCCTGCAGCCTCGGCCGACGCACGAACGTACCTGGTAGCGCGGGGATGAGCCGGGTGGATGTGAGCAGCGGTCCGTGGTCGCGTGGTGGTGCGTCACGTACGTGCTGGTGTGCGAGCATCCAGGGTCACCCAATGACGAGAAAGGATGCGGGTCGCGGTCGGCCCGGACCGGCGACGAGTAACTCGCGATGACGATCGCACACGTTACCATCGCGCACACCCGGGTGTACGGCGTTCGCGCACATCCTGCTCGGGTGCGCAGTGGCATCGGGGAACTTGTCCGGCTGCCGGAGATACTTCACCACCGGGTATATACATCGTGCCGTCACGCGGGCGCCGGACTGGGACGCCCGCCCGGTCCGGGCCTGACCGGGCTCGGCCTGCGTGGGCCCGCGCGGAAGGAAGGGCACCTTGTACAACAAATTCCGTTAACAAGGTGCCCTTCCTTCCACCACACGAGCGATCGACCGCCGGCGGGCACCGGCGTGTCCAACGGGTGGTTGGGCGCGACTGTGCTTAGCTGAGGCCGTGACGAACCCCTGATCGGAAGCTCACGATGCCACCTCCCGTTGACAGCGTCCTGACCCTCATCGATCGGCCACATTGGACGGTCGTCGGCGAACGCGCGACCTTCGCTCCGGTACCGACCGGCTGGCGCGCCATCGTCAATCGCCTCCAGGAGCCGACTGGCAACGCCCGGTACCACGTCGCCGTGGTCGACGGCACCGGTGCCACCCGCTATGCGCGAGAGGCGTCCAGCCTGGCCGAGGCGGTCAAGTGCGCCGAGCGCGACATCGCCGCCCGCAACGCCCTCCGCCTGGCCCGGCGCCGCTGACGGACCGCATGATGGACCCGACCTCGGGAGGAGTCCACCGTCATGCCCCTTCGCCTTGCGGCCGTTCCCGGCCGACCTGGCCGACACCGTATCGAGCTGGGCGAGCTCGGACGGCGAGGCAATGATGTGGTGTGGTCGCGACCACGCGCCGGTTCCGGCCGAACAGATCCGCCGCTGGGCCGACAAGGACGGGGTGCGCGCTGGCCGGTCGTTCCCCTCGATCGGCTCGAGCGGAGCCTCGAGAACCTCGAGCGACTTTCCACCGGCCGTCGGTAGTCCGGTGGCCAGTCGCGGCGCAGTACTGTATCTGATACAGTACTCGACGTGCTTGAGGAGAGGGTCGAGAACGCGTCGCCCGACGCCTTCGCGGCCGACCTGCTTCGTGGGCACACCGAGACGATCGTGCTGGGTGTGCTCAACCGCGGCGACAGCTACGGCCTGGAGATCTTCAAGACGATCCGCGACACGACCGGCGGCGCCCACGAGATCAAGGAGGCGACGCTCTACGCGAGTTACCGCCGCCTGCTCAAAGACGGTCTGGTCGAGGCGTACTGGGGTGACGAGAGCCAGGGCGGTCGGCGCAAGTACTACCGCATCACCGACGCCGGCCGTGCCGTCTACCAGGACAACGTCCGGGCCTGGGTGATCACTCGGGGCATCATCGATTCCCTGCTCGATCTCGGCGACCGTCCGGGCTCGCGCGAACTACGACAGAGAAGGCGGTCACTATGACGACCTCCCGCCAGCGGGCCGTCGGGTACGGAATGGAGATCCACCGACTCCTCGACGAGGCGTTCTCCGGCATCGATGTCACGCCGGAGGTGCAGGACCTCAAGGAGGAGATGCGAGCCAACCTCGTCGTGCGGGTGTCCGAACTGGAGGGTTCCGGGCTCCCGCCCGCGGCGGCGGCTCAGCGTGCGATCGGGGAACTCGGCGACATCGGCCCGGTGGTCGACGAGATGGAGACGCTGTCGCCCGGGCGCTCGTCGTGGACACATCATCGGGTCCGGCCGCGGCCGGGATACGTCGTGCGGACCGTGGTCACGGCGCTTGTCGGGGTCGTCGCGCTCAGCGTGGTGACGCTGCCGGCCTTCGGGATCGGCGTCCCGGCGGCCGCGCAGCTCACCGCGGTCGCGGGGTTCGCTCTGGTCGTCGGCTGGCTCGTGGGCGACGCGTTGGTGCAGGAGACCACGACCAACTATCCGCTCCCGGCCGGCCGCGCCGCCGGCTACGGACTGGCGACCGCGTTGCTGCTCGCCGGTGCCGGCTCCGGTGTGCTCTACCTGCGCCACCTGGGTCTGCCGTGGCTGGTGGGTGGCGGGCTCGCCGTGGTCGCGTCGATCGTGGCGTTCACCCTGCTCGGGGCGACGCAGACCAACCGGCACAAGCCATGGGTCGTCCGGTTGCGGGCCGAGCAGGCGGAGGTCGGCGACCGCTTCACCCACGACCCCGCGGCGGCCGCCCGCTTCGGTCTCTACACCGTGACGATCTGGACGCTGGCGTTCGCTGGCTTCGCGGTGTTGAGCTTCACCGTCGGCTGGGCCTGGTCGTGGCTGGCGCTCGTGGCCGGCGTGGTCGCCATGATGGTCTCCCTCGCCCGGACCCTGTTCGCGGAGCGATCCTCCCGCTAGGTCGTCACCGCAGGCGCGGCAGCGTCTGCGGGTGGGTGAGTACGTCGTGGAACAGGTCGCCCTTCTCCGCGACGCGGTCCACGATCGTCCGGATCGTGAAGCCGTCCGGACGCAGGCTCCGGATCGTCGAGCTCGTCCCAGTCGATCGGCGCCGATACTGGCGCGCCGGCCGCCGGCCGCGGGCTGTACGGCGCGACCAGGGTCTTGTTGATCGCGTTCTGGGTGTAGTCCAGCCGGGCCAGTCCCGCCGCGCTCGTCGACTTCTGCCACTTCCAGCTGACCAGCTCGGGCACGACCGTCGCCGACGGTCGCGACAGCTGCTCGACCCAGGCGCGGGTGTCGTCGAAGTCGGGCCCGGCGGCGATCGGCACCCAGATCTGGATGCCGCGCCGGCCGGTGACCTTGGCGCCGGGCCACGATGCCGAGGTGCTCGAACGCGGTGCGGTGCAGCCGGGCCAGGTCGAGCAGGTCGTCCCACGACGTCGAGTCGCCCCGGGTCGAGGTCGATCAGCGCGTACGTCGGCTGGTGCGGGCTGGTCGACCCGCGACGTCCATGCGTGCCACTCCAGGGCGCCGAAGTTCGCCGCCCAGACCAGCGCGGCGGGCTCGTCGACGACCAGGTAGCGTCTGTGTCTCGCCCCGGGCGGCCGCCGGGTTGTCCCAGCGCGGACAGCCACTCCGGTGCGTGGCGCGGGCAGCTCCTTGTGCCAGAAGCCCTTCGGTCGCGCGCCGTTCGGGAACCGGTGCAGGTTCAGCGCGCGCCGGGCGAGGTAGGGCAGGACGGTCGGCGCGATCTGGGCCGCGTAGCGCAGCAGCTCCCGCTTCGTGACCGGGTCCTCGCCGGCTCGCGCCGGGAACAGCACCTTGTCCAGGTTGGTGACCCGCAGCTCGCGGCCGAAGACTGCCACCGCGCCAGACCCCGGCGAGTGCGTCGAGCTCGTCCAGCTGGCCAGCTCGTCCGGGCTCGGACCGTCGACCGCGGGCGGTCTGAGCGCCACCGCGGCCCGCGCCGGCGGGAGGTCGGACCGCCACAGCCGGTCCGGGTCGGCCTTGACCTCGTCGTTCGTCCGGCCGACTGAGCACCGACCGCGGGTGGTCCTCGGCGTTCCAGCCCTGCGACCGCGAACTCGTCGTGCTTGTGCAGCAGAGCCACTCGCTCCTTGTCCGGAGCCGTCGGGTCGCTGGTCCGTACGAGCACGAAGCGGCCGCGCAGCTTCTCGCCGTGAAAGGTCGCAGTGCAGTCTCGCCGCCGGCGACTGCGAGCCCGGGTCGGCCGTCCTTGGTGCGGCTCCCACGTGCCCGCGTCCCACACGATGACGTCGCCGCCGCCGTACTCGCCGGCCGGGATGACGCCCTCGAAGTCGAAGTACTCGATCGGATGGTCCTCGACGTGGAAGGCGGCCGCGTCGCACGTCCGGGTCGAGGGTCGGCCCCTTGGGCACCGCCCAGCTGACCAGCACGCCGTCGATCTCCAGCCGGAAGTCGTAGTGCAACCGGCTGGCCCGGTGCCGCTGCACCACGAACCGGCCGCGCGGTCGCCAGCCCGCTTCGGCCGCCCGACCGGCCGGCTCCGGCGTGCGGGCGAAGTCCCGCTTGCGCCGGTACGGTGTCAGTTGATCTTGTTCGCGACGGCGGGACGGCACCCGTCCAGTCAAGCCTCCCCACGGCCGCCCGGCAAACGGGCGTGACGCCCACGGGGGCGGCCGAGTGGAGGATGTGGACGCGTGGCCGGGCGTGCAAGCGTGCGGGCATGGCCTCGACGACCAGGTACGCCGCTTTCATCTCGTACAACCGCGGGGCTGACCGGCGGGTGGCCGAGGCAGTCCAGCAGGCACTGCACCGCTTCGCCAAACCGTGGTACCGGCCCCGGGCGCTGCGGGTGTTCCGTGACGATTCGGCACTGTCGGCCAACCCGGACCTGTGGTCGTCGATCAAAGGGCCGCTCGACGGATCGTTGCGGCTGCTCCTGCTCGGCTCACCGGAATCGGCCCAGTCACCGTGGGTGAATCAGGAGGTGGCGTACTGGCTGTCGACGAAGCCGCCGAGTTCGGTCCTCATCGCGGTGACCGGCGGCGACATCGTCTGGGACAGCGCCCGCCAAGGCTTCGACCCGGTCCGGACGACCGCCCTGCCGCCGGTGCTGCTCAACGCGTTCCCGGCCGAGCCGCGCTGGGTCGACCTCCGCCAGGCCCGGTACGAGGCCGACCTGCGGGTCGAGGCGCCATACTTCCGCGACAAGATCGCCGAGCTGGCGGCGCCGATGCACGGGCTGGCCAAGGACGAGATGATCGGCGCCGACATCGCCCAGTTCCGCCGTACCCGCCGGGTGGTCCGGCTGACGATCGCCGTCTTGACGACGCTGGTACTGGTGGCGACCGGCGCCGCGCTGGTGGCCGTCGCCCAGACCCGGGTGGCCAACGACCAGCGGCGCGAGGCGCAGCGCCAACAGCACATCGCGACCGCGCGGCAGCTCAGCACCCAGGCGATGGCCACGGTGCCGACCGACCCGCGTACGGCGCTTCGGCTGAGTCTGGCCGCCAACGCCCTCGACCCGGGACCGGCGAGCGCCGCGAGCGTCTACCGGACGCTGACGGCGACCCGGTACGCCGGGCCGGGTCTGACCGGATACGACGGGTCAGACGGGGGGGTCGCGTTCTCCGCCGACGGCCGGACCCTGGCCACGGCCGGCGAGGACAGGACCGTCACGCTCTGGGCGGTCGAGAACGCGGTGCACGCCCGGCGGATCGGCCAGATCACCGGTCCCACCACGAAGGTCGTGGCAGTCGCGTTCTCGCCGGTCGACGATCTGATCGCGACGGGAGGATCCGACGGCGAGGCCGCGCTGTGGGATGTGGGTGATCCGGGCCGCCCGGTCCGGCGGGCGCGACTGGTCGGTCTCCACGGCGACGTGCGGGCCGTGGCGTTCTCCCATGACGGCCGCGTCCTGGCCACCGGCGATGGCGGTGGCGTCGTACTGTGGTCCGTCTCCGACGGCCGGCCGGTCGAGGTCGAGCAGGCCGGAGAGGTCAGGTCGATCGCGCTGAGCGGGGACGGCCGGCTGCTGGCGGTGGCACATGAGTCCACGCATCTGGTGAGGCTGTGGAACATCACCGACCCGGCCCGACCCGTCCGGATCGCAACGCCGGTCGATGTGGAGCCTGGCCAACCGAACGTTCTCGCCTTCGCACCGCAGGGCCACATCCTGGCCGTCGGGGACCTCGACTACAAGGCGACGCTGTGGGACCTCACCGACCCGTCGCACCCGCAGTTGGCCGCAGACCCGCTCGTCCATGCCGGACCTGTGCTGGCTGTCGCGTTCGCCCCGGTCGGAGCCGTCCTCGCCACGGCCAGCGCCGACAAGACGGTGACGCTGTGGGATGTGGTTGACATCCGCCACCCTCGGCGGCTGGGCCAGCCGCTCATCGGGCACACGAACTGGGTGACCGCGTTGGCGTTCACCCCGGACGCCACCACGCTCGCGACCGGCAGCATCGACGACAGCGTGATCCTGTGGCGCACCGCCGACCGGGCCCAGCCGGCGCCGATGGGCCGCGAAGAGACCCAGCATCAGGGCATCGTCTGGTCGGTGGCGTACGCACCGGACGGGCGCACCATGGCCACCGGCGGCGAGGACGACACCATCGTGCTGTGGAGCACCTCGGGCAGCGGGTCACCCCGCAGCCTCGGCCAGTGGCGGGCGCACGACAGCACGATCTCGTCGGTGGCCTTCTCGCCCGACGGCCGGGTGCTGGCCTCGGCGAGTGACGACGCGACCGTGGCGCTGTGGAACATCGTGGATCCGGCCCGACCGGTCCGGCTGGCCCGTCTGACCGGTCACCGCGACACGGTCACCTCGGTCGCGTTCTCGCCGGACGGTCGGACACTGGCCGCCGGTGGCGTGGACAACACGGTGATCCTCTGGGATGTCCACGATCCGGCCCAGCCCCGCACCATCGGTCGACCCCTGACCGGACACGAGAACTGGGTCGTCTCGGTCGCGTTCTCCCCGGACGGCCGGACCCTGGCCACCGGGAGCGTCGACAAGACCGCCGCGTTGTGGGATCTGACCGACCTGGCCCATGTCACCCGCATCGGCCAACCGTTGACCAGCAACACCATCGGCGTGTTCTCAGTCGCGTTCTCCCCGGATGGCCGGCTGCTCGGTGTGGCCGGGCTCGACGGCCTGGCCCTGCTGTGGAACATCAGCGACCGGGCCCAGCCGCGCCGGGTCGGCCTGCCGTTGGACGCCCAGCCGACCCAGCTGTCCGCGATCGTGTTCGCCCCTGACAGCCGTACCGTCGCCCTGGCCAGCGACGACCGGACCATCAGCCTGTGGGACATCAGCGACCCCGAGGCCCCCTACCGGATCGGCCAGCCGCTGGTGGCTCACGCCAGCGCCGTCCACGGGATCGCCTTCGCCCCCGATGGCCGGACGATCGCCACCACGTCGGCCGGCGGCGGGGTCCGGGTGTGGGACATGTCGACGATCCTCGACCTGCGCCAGAACAGCACCGTCCGGGCCTGCGGGTACGCCGGCGGCGGGCTCACGCGGGAGGAGTGGGGCCGGTATGTCAGCGGCCTGCCGTACCTGGACACCTGCCCGACCTGACCATGGACCTGCCACCGCGTTACCCGGGCAGCGTGTCCGTCCACCCGGTGGCCAGCCCGAACATATCGTCGGCGCCGGCGTAGTACAGCCCCCCGTCGGTCGAGACGAAGAAGTCCGTCCGGACGATACTCGCGGTGACCGGATCGACGACCAGCCGGGCGGTCGCTCCGTTGGCCGAGGTGATGACCAGTCCCACCCCTCCGGGCACCGGTCCCAGGTCGCGAACGCCGTGGTAGCTCGCGATGGCCTTGAAGGCGGCCGACCGGACGGCCGGCGGCGCGGGCAACTCCGAGACGATCGAGATCAGTCCATAAAGGACGAACTCGTCGCGCATCTGCGCGCTCATCCCCTTGCCGCCGGCTCCCGGCTCGGGATGCGCCACCGCGTCGGTCATCCAGGCCAGCAACGCGTCGGGCATCGTCGGCAGCGCTCGCACCTGATCGAGGGTGACGGGGTGACCGACCAGGAAGTACGGGTTGATGCCCAGATCCATCACCACGCCACCCGTCTTGGCCGACCGCAGCCACATCCGGCCGTCCGCACTGAACCAGAGTTCTATCGGCTGCGGCGGGAACGTCATGGTGATGTGCCAGTACCGCCCGGACCTGGCTGGCGACTGCCCGGCCACGGTGGCCGCCGTCAGGAGTACCCGCTGGCCGGAAACGTCCACAGTGGAGGGCAGGGTCTGCCCGTCCGGGACCAGCAAGTCGAACAGGCCGCGCGCGCGACCATCCCCGATCGGGTCGGCGACCACTGATACCAGCGCGACCAGGGCCATCGGCCATGGCGGCGGTGGCGACGGCGATCCGGCGCCGGGCAGACGGGCGGTGCGCCTGCTCGGCGCGACGGCGGTCCTGCCTGATCTGACTCATGAGCAGCTCCTGGACGTGTCGTTGCCGGTCGCGGCCGAGGTCCCGCTCCGCCGGGGCGGGCAGCAGCCGGGCCAGCTCGCGACGGTCGTCCCGGCGGTCGGCGGTCATCGGATGTCCTCTCCAGCGAACGGGACCGCGGGTTCGCGGTCACCTCCTACCTGTCCGCGGCCGGGTCCGGGTTCCCGGGCCGGGTCAGCCGGATCGAGAAGGCCGGCCTGCACGAGCCGGGCCAGCCGCGCCCGGGCCCGGGACAGCCGGGAGCGGACCGTCCCGACCGGCACGCCGAGCGCGGCAGCGGTTTCCGCGTAGTCCAGTCCGGCCCAGACGCACAGGGTCAGCACCTCGCGCTCCGGCTGGCGTAACGCGGCCAGCGCGGTACGGGTCCGCGCCAACCGCAGCTGGTCATCGATGCGGGCGGTGAGGTCGTCGGCGAAGTCCGGCTCGACGGGGCCGGCGGGCAGCCGGGCCATGGCCGCGGCGTGCCGCCGGGCGGACCGGCGCAGGTTGCGGGCCACGTTCGTGGCGATACCCAGCAGCCACGGTCGCAGCGAACCCCCGTCGGGACCGGTGTCGACGCTGCGCCGCAGCCGCCAGGCTTCGAGGAAGGTCAGTGACACCACATCCTCGGCCACCGAGGGGTCCCCGGTGAGCCGGTAGGCGTGGTTGAACACCGCACGGACGCCGTCACGGAACAGGTCCCGGAAGGCTTCCGGGTCGCCATCGTGGATCCGGCCCCGCATACTCATCCCCACACCTGGACCTGTCCGCGGCGCCGTCCTGGTTCCCGTGACCTGGCTCACAGCGTACCGGTGTGTGCGTGCCCCATTGAGGGCAGTGAGGTTCAGTCTCGCCGGATGAGGTGCGCCGGGGCGGCCGGTACAGTGCCGGGCATGGCCCGCCCCTGCCGGATCGGCATCCAGCTGCCCGAGGTCGAGCGCCCCGTCGCGTGGCCCGAGCTGTTCGCCATGGCCCGCGCCGCCGAGACGGCCGGCTTCGACTCACTCTGGCTCGGCGACCATCTGCTCTACGACCTGCCGGGCGGGGTCACCCGTGGTCCCTGGGAAGTGTGGACCTCGCTGGCCGCGCTGGCCGCCGTCACGCGGCGCATCGAGCTCGGACCGCTGGTGGCATCGGTGAGCTTCCACTCCCCGGCCATGCTGGCCAAGCAGGCGGCCACGGTGGACGCCATCTCCGGCGGGCGGCTCATCCTCGGGCTGGGGGCCGGCTGGAACGAGCGGGAGTACCGGGCGTTCGGCTTCCCGTACGACCACCGCGTGTCCCGCTTCGAGGAGGCATTCACGATCATCCGGCGGCTGCTCCGGGATGGCCGGGTCGACTTTCATGGCAGCTATCACCGGCTGGACGACTGCGTCCTCGACCCGGCACCGGTCCGGCCCGGCGGCCCCCCGTTGATGCTGGGGTCGATCGGTGACCGGATGCTGCGCATAGCACTGCCGCATGTCGACGCGTGGAACATGTGGTGGAACCAGTACCGGAACAGCTTGGCCGGGTTCGCGGCGGTCCGCGACCGGGTCGACGAGGCGGCGGTCCGGGCCGGGCGGGCACCGGGCGAGGTCGCGGCGACCGCCGCCGTGCTCGTCAGCCTGCCCGGCGGGGAGGGCCGCCTGATGGGCGAGGCGTACAACGACGACGACATCACACCGGTCCGGGGAACACCGTCGGACATCGCCGGTCATCTCGCCGAACTGGCGGCCGCCGGGGCTTCCCACCTGCAGCTCGTGGTCGATCCGATCACGCGGGAGTCCATCGAGTCGCTGGCGCACGTACTCGCCGAGCTCGATCGCTGACCACGATCGACAGTCCCGTGCGCGGGATGGGTTTGATCAACGACGCCGGTGTGCCCCGCCCATTCGCCGGCCGCTGAGCAGGTCGGACATGGCGGCGGCGAAGTCGGCGGTGTTCGCGGCCAGCTTCTGGGTCGCGGCGACCGCTTCTACCGACGGCCCGGCGATGCCCGCCTCGAAGGCGACCGCCGAGACCCCGTCGGAGATGATCAGGATCGGCTCACCATCGTCGTTGGTACCGAGAAAGCTGACCGCATGGCGCAGCGACAACGAGGTGGTCGGAACCGGGAAGGCCATCCCCTCGATCGGTTCCGTGGGGGGCTCCGGTCGCCGCATAGTCCCATGCACGGAACTACCATAGCGGGTTGGCTTCCCCGCCAACAGGGTCCAGATTCCGGGTGGCCGGGCGTGTCTGTGCGGGCGGTGCCGTCGAGGGTGGGTGCGGCCCAGGCCGGCTAAGCTGACGGCGGAGGTAGGTATGGCCGAACGCCGCCGTCGGGCGCCCGGGCAACTGGAGAGCGAGATCCTCGCCGTGCTGTGGGCGGCGGACACCCCGCTGACCCCGCTTCAGGTGCAGGAAACCCTTGGCGACCAGCTCGCCTACAACACCGTGCACACCATCCTGTCCCGGCTGTGTGACAAAGGCGTGCTGCTCCGCACGACCCACGACGGCAGGTCGGCCTACGAGCCGGCGACCACCGCGGCCGACGACTCGGCCGGACGCATGCGGGCCATCCTGGCCAGCGGGCAGGACCGGCGCGAGATCCTCACCCGGTTCGTGAGCACCCTCGACGCCGACGACGAGGCCGCGTTGCGGGCGGTGCTGCGACGCCGGCGAACGCGATGAGGCTGGCTGTCTACCTTCCCTTCGCCACTGGACTCCTCCTCGTCGCCGCCACGCGGTGGCTGACGCCCCGCGCGACCCCGGGTCGAGCGGTATGGGCCCTCACGGCCGCCGCCACCATCATCGGCGCCACCCAGTTGTGGGCGCTGGTGCTGCTGGCCGGCAGCCTCGTCGACGACATTCCGGGCACCGCGGTGTCCGAAGCCGTACCGGTACCCGATGCGTTGTCGGTAATGGCCGGCGCCGTACTCCTCTGGTCGGCCGAGCAGCTGGTCCGTACCCTGTCGCGCCAGGTGGTGCTTCGCCGGCGCCTGCTCGCGGCGGTCGGCGGCTACGAACCGGAGCTGCTGGTGGTGGCCGACGAACGGCCACGCGCGTTCGCCGTAGCCGGACGCCCGGGATGGATCGTGGCGACCGACGCGATGCTGCGGGGGCTGACGACGGGTCAGCGACAGGTTCTGTCCGCCCATGAGCGCGCCCACCTGGTCTGCCGGCACTCGGCTGCCTTGACGGTGACCGCCCTGGCCGCCGCCGTCTCGCCCATGCTCGTCCCGGTCCGGGCGGCGGTGCCGGTCCTGTGCGAGCGGCAGGCGGACGAGGTCGCCGCGGCCGCGCGTTGGTGACCGCGAGCGGGTGGCCGAGGCGCTGGCCGTCGCGGCGGTGCTGCTGATCGGCGTCGCGATCACCGCCAGCGCCGACGCCACCGGCGACATCGGCGAACTTCTCCGCCCGGTGAGCCGCTGACATCGCCCACCCTACACGTTGTAGGGTTCATGGCGTGCCCGGACACTACCGCCGCGCGGCCATCCCATGAGCTCGGCGCTCAGCTATCTCGAAGCGCTCGTCATCGGCGCGCTGCAGGGCGTGACCGAGCTCTTCCCGGTGTCCAGCCTCGGCCACAGCGTTCTGCTACCCGCGGTCATCGGTGGCCGGTGGGCCGCTGACCTGTCCGTGTCAACGCCCGAGTCGCCGTACCTCGCGTTCATCGTCGGGCTGCACGTCGCCACCGCCCTGGCGTTGATCGTCTACTTCTGGCGGGACTGGTGGCGCATCCTGCGGGGCCTTTGCACCTCGGTGCGCTACCGCCGGATCCAGCGCCCCGACGAGCGGCTCGCCTGGATGATCATCCTCGGCACGATCCCGGTCGGCGTCGCCGGGCTGCTGCTCGAGCACACGTTCCGCACCGTGCTCGGACGGCCGGTCCCGGCCGCTCTGTTCCTCATGCTCAACGGTGTGATCCTCTTCGCCGCGGAGCGCATGCGCCGCCGGCCGGCACCGCGCGTCCAGGCCGAGCGCATACCGACCGGGCGGGGCACGATCTACGGCCGGCCCGCCGCGAGCGCGCCGGAAGGGCTCACCGACATCCGACTGTCCGAGCAGGCCTCCGACCGCCGTATCGCCCAGCGGTCGCTGGGTGAGACCACCGCCATCGCCACCGCCCAGGTCGCCGCGCTGCTGCCCGGGATCAGCCGGTCCGGTGTCACCATGGCGGCCGGACTCGCCCGTGGACTGTCCCATGAGGACGCGGCCCGCTTCTCGTTCCTGCTCGCGACCCCGGTCATCCTGGCCGCCGGGTTACTCAAGCTGCCCGACCTCGCCGGCCACCTCGGTGACGGCATCCGTGGCCAGGTCCTGGCCGGCAGTCTGGCCTCAGGGATCGCCGCGTACGCGTCGGTACGGTTCCTGACCCGCTACTTCACCACCCGTACCCTCACCCCGTTCGCCGTCTACTGCCTGGTCGCCGGGGCGGCCGCCCTGGTGTGGCTGGCCATCCACTGAGCCCAGTCCCTGATGGGTGATCGTCCAGCGGGGGCCTACCAACCGACGGCGATCAGCAGGTACTGCGGACTGGCGTGCGAGATGAACGAGGACTGGCCGGCGTAGTCGTCGTACGGGAACCCGTAGGCGAGGTTGTTGATGGCGTTGTCATGCCAGAACTTGGCGTAGTAGTTGGCCGGCGCGGCTTGGTAGTACAGGCTCGGCGTGGACCACTGGGACTGGGGTAGGTGGGCCACGTGCCGGTTCAGCGCGGCGCAGTGTGCGGGATCGGCCGCGAGCACCCCGGCACAGCCGAAGATGTCCGACGTGGGGGCGTTGACGCCGTTGGCCGAGGCGTACGCCGAGAAGTAGTTCTGGTTGACCCCACCGGCCCGGAAGCTCGGGTCACTGCCGGGCGCGATGATCCGGTACGGCGCCTGGGTCTGGGCCAGCACCGTGAACTCGGCCGGTACCGCGTTGACGAACCGCTGGAACGTCACCGACCGGTCCTCGGCGAACACGCTCTGGGTCTCCCCGACCTGGACGTCGTACCCGTCGTGGGCATGCAGGCGCAGGGCCAGCTTCAGCCCGAACGCGTCGACCCGGGTGGTGTTGCCGTTGAAGACGGACGCGCCGACCGTGAACTCGATGAAGTCGAAGTACGGGCTCGTCGGCGAGCCGAGGTAGAAGTACATCCGGCCGGCTGAGTTCACCGGCATGTCGAAGTAGGGCAGGTCGGCGATCGAGTGGACCTGACCGTTGTAGCTCCAGTACACCTGGCTGTCCGGGTAGTGCCCGTTGGTGCGGTTGAGCACCTTGACCATCAGGACGTTCTGGGCCGGCGGGATCGTGCCCACATCGCCCCAGAACTGGTCGGGCGGCGGGGGCGGTGGGGTGGTCGCCGTCCCCGTGGTGTGTACCGCGAACTCCCACAACGAGTACCCGTACGCGGTGGCCCTGGCCGTACCGTACATCCGGATGTAACGCCCGGTGCCGTTGACGCTCAGCGTCTGCGTACCACCGGCACCCGTGGTGGTGCTGAACACCGTCGTCCAGGTCGACGCGTTGTCCGATACCTGGATCTGGAACGACCGGGCGTACGCGGCTTCCCAGGTGAGGATGACCTGGCAGACGGTCACGCTGCCGCCCAGGTCGACCTGCAGCCATTGCGGATCGCTGAACGCGCTCGACCATCGGGTGCCCGGGTTACCGTCGACCGCGGCCGAGGCCGGCGTGCCAGCATTCTCCACTGTGGACGCGGTCGCCGGGCGCCCTTGCGCCGCGTTGG
The DNA here is from genome assembly GCA_963803345.1 of uncultured Actinomycetota bacterium. Taxonomy (GTDB): domain Bacteria; phylum Actinomycetota; class Actinomycetes; order Mycobacteriales; family Micromonosporaceae; genus CAWDLX01. The sequence continues at coordinate 883,957 of CAWDLX010000006.1, read as the reverse complement.
CCGTGCCACAGCCGGCCGGGGCACCGCTCGTGCCGAACACCTGGAACTCCCACAGGCTGTAGCCGTATGGCGTGGCCCGGACCGTGCCGTACATCCGGACGTACCGGCCGGAGCCGGTGACCGTCAGGTTCTGGGTACCGCCGGCTCCGGTGGTGGTGCTGAACACCGTCGTCCAGGCCGACGCGTTGTCGGACACCTGGATCTGGAACGACCGGGCGTAGGCCGCCTCCCAGACCAGGGTCACCTGGGAGATCGTGGCGGACGCGCCCAGGTCGACCTGTAGCCACTGCGGATCACTGAACGCGCTCGACCATCGGGTACCGGTGTTGCCGTCGACCGCGGCCGAGGCCGGCGTGCCAGCATTCTCCACTGTGGACGCGGTCACCGGGCGCCCCTGGGAGAGCAGCGTGCTGGCCGCCCGGGCCGAGCCCGCGGCCAGGGTGGTGTAGCCGGCCAGCAGGACGAACGCGGCGGCCACGACGGTGGCCAGCAGCAGGGCGGAGCGTCGCCGTCGGACGGGAGTGCCGGGTGGGCACGTGGGCAGCGCGGGCATGAGAGCTCCTGACGAACGGGCGCCCGGCGACGGACGCCACCCGCTGAGCGCATTGGCCGGGGAGCGTCCGCGACGGTGCGGGACGGGCATTCACGTGCGTGAGAGCGCTCTCACGAATGAGGGTCATCGATGTGTTGGCATTCGTCAAGTGTAGCGATCGGTATGTGTCAAATGTCGGGTCGGCTCAGGCGGGCACCCGGTCGACGACCACAGCCACCGACCGCGGGCCGACCTCCTCGACCGAGCTCGCGGTGCGCCTCTGCGCGACCACGACCGCGGCCAACCAGCACCTGCGGGCGATGCGGGCCGGCGGGCTGCTGGTCAGTGCCCGACACGGCCGCTCGGTCCTCTACCGGCTCTCGGATCTCGGGAAGCAGTTCTGCCTCCACAATGGAGGGACGAGGTAATCCGGTGGCGCGCGGCGGCCGGCCTGACGACGATGGTGCGGGTGGCCCGACCGACGATCATGCTCGCCACCGCGGTTGCGGGGCTCGGCCGTCTCGTGGCGTCGGAGCTCGACGGCATGTCCGGCGTGCGCACCGTCGACCGGGGTCATGACGGCCGTTCGGACGTCATCCGGTTCGAGGTCGACCCGGACGCCTGGGAGCTGGTCCGCGCGGTGCTGCACGGTCGAGGACTTCTTTGTGGAGGTCGGCCGGGTCGAGCGGTCCAGCCGGGACCGACCCGGGCGGGTGGCCGCCCGCCTCTGGTCGACCGACCCGGTCGAGCACGCCCTCTCGGTGCGGGCGGCCGTCGGACACCCGCCCGGCCGGGGGATGACCTTCCGCGTGGTCGCGCGCGTGCTCCAGGAGCGCAGCTACAAGCGGACCGAGTTGCGCGACGCGATGACCCGCACGGTGGCCGCCGCCCGTCCGCGGTGGCGGCTCGCGGATCCCGCCCAGATCGAGGTGTGGACCTGCGAGTACCGGCCGGGCGCGACCGTGGCCGGAGTTCGACTGTCAGAGCCCGGCACGCGCCAGCACGGTGGCCGCGCGGTGGAGCGCCCCGGAGCCCTGCGACCCACCGTGGCCGCGGCCATGATCGGTGCCGGCCGGTGCACCGGCCGGCACGTTACTCGATCCGTGCTGCGGCTCCGGCACCATCCTGGCCGAGGCAGCGGCGGCCGGTTGGACCCTGCTGGCCGGCGGCGACATCGATCCCGCCGCCGTCTCCTGTACCGCCGCGAACGTGCCGACGGCGACGGTACGGCAAAGGGACGCCCGGCGGCTGGCGGTCGCGGACGGCTCGATCAGCGCGCTCGTCACGAACCTCCCTTTTGGACAGAGGTTCGGCGTACCCGGACCGATGCCGACGTGGCTGCGCGAGGTGCTCGCCGAGCTGACCCGGGTGGTCCGGCCGGGCGGGGTGTACCGTCGGGTTATTCATCGTGCGTTGAATACGGGAGGCGGCGATGGCGGAGACGACAACCTGCGTGATCGCCGGCGGCGGCCCGGCCGGCATGGTGCTCGGGCTGCTGCTCGCGCGGGCCGGTATCGAGGTGGTCGTGCTGGAGAAGCACGCCGACTTCTTCCGTGACTTCCGCGGTGACACCGTCCATCCCTCCACCCTGCAACTGCTCGACGAGCTCGGCCTCATGGGGCGCTTCGCCGAGCTGCCGCAGAGTCACCTCCAGCAGGTGGTCTTCCCGATCAACGCCGACGAACGGGTGGTGGTGGCCGACCTGAGTCGCCTCAAGGTCCGGTATCCGTACCTCGCGATCGTGCCGCAGTGGGACTTCCTGAGCCTGCTCGCCGACGCGGCCGGGCAGGAGCCGTCGTTCACGCTGAGGATGCGCACCGAGGCCACCGGGTTCCTGCACCAGGACGGCCGCATCCGCGGAGTGACCTACCGGACCGACGACGGCGCCACCGGCGAGATCCGGGCCGACCTCACGGTGGCCGCCGACGGGCGGTGGTCGATCGCCCGCCGCGAGCCCGGATTGACGACCAGGGAGATGCCCGTACCTATCGACGCCTGGTGGTTGCGTCTGCCCCGCCGGCCCGAGGACAACCCGTCCGCGCTCATGCCGTTCGCCGGCGACGGCCGGTTCGCGATCGTCATCCCCCGCCCGGACTTCTTCCAGATCGCCTACGTCGCCCGCAAAGGTACGGACCTCCAGTTGCGCGAACGGGGTATCGAAGCGTTCCGCCGGGACATCGCCGCCCTTGTGCCGTTCCTGGCCGACCGGGTCGACCAACTGTCCACTATGGATGAGATCAAGTTCCTCGACGTGCGGCTGAACCGGCTCGACCGATGGCACCTCGACGGGCTGCTCTGCATCGGTGACGCCGCCCACGCGATGTCGCCGGTCGGTGGGGTAGGCATCAACCTGGCCGTCCAGGACGCCGTCGCCGCCGCGACGCTGCTGGCCGGACCGCTGCGCCGCGGCCACGTCACCGCGCCCATGCTCGACCGGGTGCGCACGCGCCGGCTGTTGCCGACGGTCGTCGTGCAGAATGTGCAGCGCGTCATGCATCGCGTGGTCGTCGAGCCCATACTGGACGGCCGCCGGTCCGGGCCGCCCGCAGCGGTGCTGGCGGTACTACGCCATCTCCGGCCGGTATCGAGCGTGCCGGCCTACCTCATCGGGGTCGGGCTGCGGCCCGAACACGCGCCGCCGTTCGCGCGTCGACCGGCCCCGCCGGCCACGCGGGCGTAGTCCGCCACCCGCAGCCCGCTCGGAGTCCGCCCGCCCGACAACCGTGGTCAGCCGCTGGGCCGGCCGTACCGCTCGGCGGCACGGGCCCGGGCACGGGCCGCCTCGACGTTGCGGTCGCGTGGTGCGGCCTTCGTCGTCAACGCCGCCAGCAGCGTCGCCGTGGCCCGCGTCACAGCCCGCACCGCCTCGTCGAACGCCTCCTGGTTCGCCGCCGACGGGTGGGTCGTGCCGCTCACCTTACGCACGTACTGGATCGCGGCCGCCTGGATCTCGTCCCCGGTGGCGGGCGGCTCGAAGTTGTGGAGCACCCGGATGTTTCGGCACATGCCCCCAGCCTGCCACGCCGACCGGTCGTCCCGTCTACCGAAGGTTCTCCGATGCCCACGTCATGGTTCCGACGGTGGCCCCCCAGGTGTGGCGGACTACCGGGACGATGTTGGATGGACGAGCATGCACACCGCGCGGAAGGGAGTAAGCCATGAGCGACCGCAGATGGGGACGGGGCGGCGGCACGGGGGCGGTCTACGGATTGGGACTGATCGGCGCACTCATCTACTTCATCCAGGAGGCCGACGGTTTCTGGGTCGGCGTCCTGGGTGTCCTCAAGGCGCTGGTCTGGCCAGTTTTCATCGTCTACCACCTGCTGAAGTTCCTCCACTCCTGATCACGTCCACCCGTGGGCACCAAGGGGTGCGCCGGAAGGAAGGGCACCTTGTACAACGGAATCCGTTAACAAGGTGCCCTTCCTTCCGGTGAGCGCCCTTCCCGGGAGGGGCGCCGTTCCCGGGAGGGGCGCCCGGTTGATGCAACCCGGCCCACCCGTGGCGGGTCATGCAGGACAGAGGAGGTGCGGCAGTGGGCGACCCCGTTGGCTTCGACGAGTTCTACCGCGGTACCCGTGAGCGGCTACTGGCCTACCTGTACGCGGCCGGAGGCGAACTGGCCGAAGCTCAGGACGCCGCCCAGGAGGCGTACACGCGGGCCTGGCAGCGCTGGTCCAGCGTGAGCGCGATGGCCGATCCGGAGGCCTGGGTGCGTACGGTCGGCTGGCGCCTGCTGGCCAACCGGTGGCGCACGATGCGGGCCCGCACCGCCGCGTACCGGCGACACGGCGCGTCCCAGCCGCAGCCCGGGCCGTCGGAGGAGACGGTCGCTCTGGTGACCGCGCTGCGCCGGCTGCCCACCGACCAGCGGCTGGCGATCGTGCTGCACCACATCGCCGGCCTGCCCGTGGCGAGCGTGGCCGCCGAGACCGGCGTACCCGTCGGCACGGTCAAGGCCCGCCTCGCCCGAGGGCGCCAGGCGCTCGCCGCGCTGTTGCCGGTCACCGACGAGATCCCGGGAGACCACCGTGTCTGACTTCGACCGCATGACCACCCAGCTGCGCCAGGACGTGTCCCGGACCCGCTGGCCGGCGCCCGATGACATCCGGGCGGCCGGGAGCCGGCGGGCGGGCCGCCGGGTCGGGCTCGGTGCCGCCGCCGTGGTGGTCATCGTCGTGGCGGCCATCGCCGTGGCCGTCGGCACCGGCAACCGGCAGGGCATCACGCCGGGCCACCCGGATCCGACCGCGACGGCGCCGGCGACCTCCAGCCCCTCCACTCCCACACCGGGCGGGCGGCTGGCCGCACGCCAGCTCGTCTTCGTCAGCGCGGACGTGGGGTGGATGCTGGCCAGCGGTCCCTCGATCGTGCACACCACCGATGGTGGCCGCAGCTGGACCGTGCTGCCGGCGCTTCCGTCCGACGTACCCGCCGACGGCAGCACCCTGCTCTTCGCCGACGACCGGACCGGCTACCTGTACGCGCCGGACGTGCTGTACCTGACCAGGGACGGCGGTACGACCTGGGTGAGGCAGCCTGGCGGTGCCTTCGCCATGGATCTGGCCAACGGCACCGTACTGCGTGTGAGCAGCACCACCGTCGGCTGCCCACCTGCCTGCACCTTCCAGATCTCCCGCGCCCCGGTCGGTACGGCCGACTGGCACATCACCAAGGCCGAGGCGGGCAGTGGACTGGGGGCCAGCCTGCGGCGGGTCGGGCATCGGGCGGTGGCGGTGTTGTACCGCAACCTCGCCGGCGGCGTGAGCGCCCACGCGACCCTGCTGACCTCGGCCGACGATGGCACGACGTGGGCCACCCATCCCGATCCGTGCGGTACCAGCCAGGGCCAGGAGAGCGCCAGTGGCGCGATGGCCATGGCCGCCGACGGTTCGACGACCGTACTCTGTTTCCTGCGCGGCGGGCCGAGCCCCACCAGGACGCAGGTCATCACGTCCACCGACGGCGGGATCACGTTCGGCCCGCCCCACACGACCCCCAACTCCGCGCTGACGGTCGGAGCGGCGGACGCGACCACCGTGTTCGTGTCGGCGCTGGAGGGATCGACGCACCGGCTCTACCGCAGCACCGACGGCGGTGCACAGTGGACGGTCGTGGCCACGGGTCCCGACCCGGTGCCCAACGGCGCCGTCGCGCCGACCAGGATCGACTTCCCCACCGCGCAGACCGGTTACTGGTTGCCCGGATACGCGACGGTGTTCCTCACCACCGACTCGGGTGCGACCTGGACGGCGCGCCTGGTCAACGCGTGACCCGGGCCGGCCTCCTGCCCACCCGGACCGCCGGTAAGGTTGGATCGGTACCAGTCAGGGAGCGGCGCTGATGCGGGTGATCGTCTGTCCGGACACCTTCGGGGGCACGCTGACCGCTCTGGCGGCGGCCAGCGCCATCGCCGACGGTTGGCACTCGGTCGCCCCGGACGATGAGGTGATCGTCCGCCCGCTCAGCGACGGCGGTCCGGGGTTCGTCTCGGTGCTCGGGGCCGCCCTGTCCGGACTGACCATCGAGGTGCCCACCGTGGACCCGATCGGCCGCCCGGTCGCCGGAACGGTCCTGCGTCACGGCGACACCGGGTACGTGGAGAGCGCCGACGCCTGCGGGCTGCACCTGCTCACGGCGGAAGAGCGGGACCCGCTCCGGGCCAGCTCATCCGGTCTCGGCGCCCTGGTGACCGCGGCGGCCGCGGGCGGGCGGGAAATCGTGATCGGCCTCGGCGGCTCGGCCGTCAACGACGGTGGAGCGGGCCTGCTGGCCGGGCTGGGCGCCACGCCGGTGGACGGGCACGGCCGCGAGCTGCCGCCGGGCGGGGCGGCCCTGCTCGACTGCGCGGGCCTGCGCGGCCGGCCCACGATCCGCGGGGTCAGCGTCGTCGGCGCGTCCGATGTGGACAGTCCGCTGACCGGACCGGCCGGCGCCTCGGCCATGTTCGGGCCCCAGAAAGGGGCCACGCCGGGCGATGTCGAGCTCCTCGACGCGGCCCTGCGGCGGTGGGCGGGCGTCCTCGAACGGGACCTGCCGGGCTGTCCGGCCGGGCTGGCCGGGCAACCGGGAGGCGGGGCGGCTGGTGGGCTCGGGGCGGCCATCCTCGCCCTGGGGGGTCGGCTCGTCTCGGGCATCGGGCTCGTCCGGCAGCTGACCGGGCTGGACGGGCTGCTGGCCCGGTGTGACATCGTTATCACCGGCGAGGGCAGCTTCGACGAGCAGTCCCTGCGCGGCAAGGTCGTGGCAGGCGTGGCCGCCGCCGCCCACGAGCGCGGCGTGCCCTGCCTGGTGCTGGCCGGTCGGGTCGGGATTTCCGTACCGGACGCCGCCGCGGCGGGGATCACCGGGGTGGCCTCGCTGGTCGAGCACTTCGGCTCTGCCGACCTGGCGATGACGCGGCCGGCCGAGGGCCTGCGGGCACTGGCCGCCAGCGCCGCCCGCCGCCGGGCGGCCCCGTGAGCGTGGCCGACGCCGTCGGTGAGGTGGTCGCGCTGGCCAGCGAACTCATCGCCATCAACACCACCAATCCGGGCGATGCCGCCGTGGCGAGCACCGAGTGGATAGCGGCGGAGTACATCGCCGCGAAGCTGACCGAGGCCGGCTACGCACCCACCTATGTGGACAGTGATGCCCCGGGTCGGGCCAGCGTCGTGGTCCGGCTGCCCGGAGCCGACCCGTCCCGGGGCGCCCTGCTGGTCCACGGTCACCTCGACGTGGTACCGGCCGACGCGCGCGGGTGGTCGGTCGATCCGTTCTCAGGTCAGATCAGCGACGGGTACGTCTGGGGCCGGGGCGCCGTGGACATGAAGGGCATGCTCGCGATGATGCTGGCCGTCGCCCGCTGCCTGCGTCGTGACGGCGTCGTGCCGCCGCGCGACATCGTGTTCGCCTTTCTGGCCGACGAGGAGGCCGGCGGGTTGCACGGGGCCCGGTGGTTGGTCGACCACCGACCCGAGCTGTTCGAGGGCGTGACCGAGGCGATCAGCGAGGTCGGTGGCTTCTCGGTGACCGTGACCGGCGGCGTCCGCGCCTACCTGGTCGAGACGGCTGAGAAAGGGGCGGTGTGGCTGCGGCTACGGACCGTCGGAGCCGCCGGCCACGGCTCGATGCCCGATCCGGCCAGCGCCATCGCGACGCTGGCGGCGGCCGTCACGCGGCTGCACGGTCATCGCTTCCCGACCGTCCTGTCCGAGCCGGTGCTCGAGCTGCTGCAGGGGATCGCCGAGCTGACGGGAACAGCCTTCGACACGGCCGACCCGGACGCCGCGGTGGTCAGCCTCGGTCACCTCGGCCGCCTGGTCGGCGCCAGCCTGCGCGACACCGCCACCGTCACCATGTTCGAGGCCGGCTCCGCACCGAATGTCGTGCCGGCCACGGCAAAAGCCACAGTGGACGGTCGGGTACTGCCCGGCCGGGAGGCCGAATTCGAAGCGACCGTGACCGCGCTGCTCGGGCCCGAGGTCGAGCAGGAATGGAACAGCCTGCCGGCGGTCCGGACGAGCTTCGACGGACCGCTCGTCGAAGCCATGGCCGCCGCCATCGCGGCCGAGGACCCCGGCGCGCGGATCCTGCCGTTTCTACTGCCGGCGGCCACGGACGCCAAGTCCTTCCAGCGTCTGGGCATCCGGCACTTCGGGTTCTCACCGCTGCGACTGCCCCCTGAGCTCGACTTCACCGCCCTGTTCCACGGCATCGACGAACGGGTTCCCACGGCGGCGCTCGAGTTCGGGGTACGGGTACTGGAGCGCCTGCTGCGGACGTGCTGACCGCGATCTGCCTCCGGCCCCGATCGGGTGCTTGCCCGGACAGTCTGCTAACCCGTTTCGAGTTGTACGGCGTCCCTGCTAACCCGTTTCGAGTTGTACGGCGTCCCTGCTAACTGAGTCAGGACACCCGACACCCGGGCTCAGGCGATCCGGCGGCCCGGATCCAGGCCGATGTCGAACAACAGATCCAGGCTCTCATCGGGTACACCGAGCAGCTTGGCCGTCTCGCGGGTGCTGAATCCGTACCTCAACAGGGCGTGGACGGCCACCGCGGAATGCTCCTCCCACAGGTCGTGCGCGGCGTCAAGCCAGGTCCGGGCGCCGATGGCTTCACAGACCACTGTCTCGATCTCGTCGGGCAGCACGTACTCGATCTCGACATCGAAGGTGTGCTCGTCGGCGTCGAGGATGGTCGCGATCACGTCGCGGACGGCCTGTTCGACGCCGATCAGGCTGCGGGCGTGGGCCAGCGCGGGAATGGGCGCGGGGTCGGCTCCGTCACTCGCCCCGACGACCCGGGCCAGCCACCAGCCGCGTTCGCGCCAGGCGCGGACCTCGTAGGTCGGCGTCATCGCGTCGGCCTCGTGTCGCGGGCCGGCCCGGTCAGCGTCACGAAGCAGGCACCCCGACGTACCCTCACGAGGTCGCCGGATTCGTACGGTACCGGCCGCAACCGGCGTACCCGCAGCTCAGCGAGCCGGTGCCGGGCCGGATCGAGGCCGGCCAGCCGGAGAAGGTCGGCGGCCCGGTGCCGGCGGGTGGTCGTCTCGAAGGTACGTCCGTTGATCGAAAACTCGACAGGTCTGCGGATGTCGATGACATTGTCCATGTGGTTCATGGGTGTCCGTTCCAGGTCGGGTCCGCCGCGACGGGCGGTTCACCCGTCCTGTCGCCGGGTTCGGGCCCGGCGAAAGGGCGGGTCGAAATATTTCTCGAACGGCTTTCGACCGCGGCCCGTGCGGCGACAACCAGGTGACATGATGAAGGAGCTGGCGCGTACGACCGCGGATTCCCATCCGTTGGTGGTCGACCGCGCCCGGCTCGACCGGATCGTCGACAACATGGCCGCGCAGATCCACCAGGTCATCCACGGTCGAGCCCGGGACCGCCGCGCCGAACGGGTCCTGACCGGTGGCGAGTCGGTCGACGACGTGCTCCAGGACGCCCTGATCGCCCTGCTCGAGTACGACCCGGACAAGGTGCGCACCAGCTGGGAGGCGTTGAGCGTCGGCATCGCCCGCAAGAAGGCGTTCACGGCCCTGCGACGGGCGACCCGGGGTCGGCGCGGCGACCGGAGCGGCGGAGCCCCCGACGACGTGACCGTCGTCGCCCTCGACAGCGTCCTCGTCGACCTGCCCGACGACGCCGACGACGGCGATCCCGAGCGGGCCTTCGAACGGACCCAGCAGCAGCTCGTCCTCAACCGGTTGGCCCGGGACCGACTCACACCCCGCGAACGGCGGGTGTTCGTCGGCATCCACTTCGAGGGAACGACCCGGGCGGCCCTCGGCGAAGAGCTGGGACTGACGCCCCAGGCCGTGGGTCAGATGTATGTCAGGCTCGTCAGGGCGCTGCACGCCGCCGCCCGTGACGACCCCGCGTTCCCCGGTAACGCCGGTACCACCGAAGGGAGGAAATCATGAGCGCGCCGCTCGACCCGGTCGACGGGGTGATCGTGGCGTTCCTCGACCACCTCGAGGGCATCGGTCCGCGTCCCTCACTCGACGAGCTCTCCGACGCGGACCGGGAGCAGGCCCGGACCTACCTCAGCGGGCTGGCCGTCGCCCGTACGATGGATCCGCACATGTCGCGGCCGTCGGTCGAGGCACTGCTGGCCGACACTCCCCTGGCCGGCCTGGTCACGGGCCGTAACCCGCCGCTGCCCCGGGCCGCGCGCTCATCCTCCGACGCGGTCTCGGCCGCCGACGTGGCCGCCGTCGCCGAGGCCCTCCGACGGGTCGACGACCGGATCTGGGTCGACATCGACCAGGGTCGAGACGTGGTGTTGTCATACCTCGACCTGCGGGTGCGGTTCGTGCTTGTGCCGGGTGAGCAACCGCACGTGTCGGGGGCGGTCCGGACGCGGGTCCAGCTCGCCTTCCAGGACGACCCCGACACGAGCCGGGTCGGTGTGGTCGCGGCCGGGAGCCCGGATCTGGCCACTCAGGTCATCGCGCCCGACGACCTCGGCACGACGGTGACCGCGCCGCACGGGCAACCGCACCGGCGCTGGGAGCCGCCACTGCCCCTGGCCCTGGCCGGTCGGCGGCTGCTCGAGCAGAACGCGCCCGAGTGGCCGTCCTTCGACATCGACCAGGTACGGCCGGAGCCACTCGACCTCCCCGTTCTGGCGACCGAGATCGCCCGGCGGCTCATCGAGCGGGAATCCGGCCGCTCCTACCGGGGCGACAAGCGGCGGGCCTACGCCGCCCTGGTCGGCCACGAGACCACCTTCGCCGACCTGGTGTCGCGGGTGTCGGCACCCAGCGGCGAGGTCGACCTGGCCGCCGAGATCGCCCGGATCGCGGGGGCGGCGGTCGCATGATCAGACAGCTGCACCTGCACGGGTGGCGGGCCTTCGACGATCTCAGCCTGGAGCTCACCGACGGGCTGACCTTCGTGGTCGCCCAGAACGGCGTGGGCAAGACCTCGCTCGTGCAGGCGGCCGCCTGGGGGCTGTTCGGTTCACTGTCCACTATCGACGCTCATGCCGCCCGTCGGGCCGGCGCGGCGATGACCCGGGTCGAGGTCGAGTTGGAACTGCCGGACGCTCGCGTACTGTCGGTTCAACGGGAGCAGGGCCGGCGGGCGGAGCGGATGCGGGCCATGCTGGACGGCGCGGAGCTGGACGACGCCGGAGTGGCCCGGGTGATGGCCGAGGCATTCGGAGCGTCCCGCGAGTTCCTCAGCATGACCACGGTGCTGCCCGGTGAGGCGGTGTTCGACGACGCGGCCGGCGCCTTCCAGCTGCAGGCCCACCTGCGGCGGGTGTTCGGGGTGGACCACCTCCAGGAAGCCGCCCGGACGTTGCAGCGACTGCACGAACAGGCCGACGAGGCGGCGCGCACAGCCCGGCGCGCGACCCGGCGGGCGGCCCTGGACGTGACCCGGCTACGGGCCGAGCTGGCCGAAGCGGAGCTGGCCGAGGCGACCGCGGCCGACGCGCGACGCTCCGCCCGGCAGGTTCTCGAGTTCGCCGAACGCCAACACAGCGCGGCCCGGCAGCGCCTCGAGGAGCAGGCTCGGGCGCGGCGGGCGAGCGAGGAGTTCGCCGACCTCCTCGCCATCGCCCGGCGCGGCCTCGGCCGGGGTGCCCGGCTCGGCCGCCTCCGCGGCCCGGTCGAGCTCACCGCGCGGCTGGAGGTGGTGGAGGCGGCGGCGGCCGACGCTCTCGACGGGTACCGCCGGGAGGCGGCCACCGTCGCCGGGCAGCTGGCCGCCGCCCAGGACGCGTCGAGTGCGCTGCACGCGGCCGGTGCCGAGTGCCCGGTGTGCCGGCGGGATCTGTCGCCCGACGACGTTGGCCACGCCGACGCGGCCCATCGGCGCGAGGTGACCACCCTGATCGCGCAAGCGTCCACACTGGACGATCGGGTACAGCGGGCCGCCGCCCACCTGAGCGAGGTCCGTGCACTGACCCGCCGGGCCGCCCGGTTACCCGACATCGCGCCGCCCGCCGCCGACGCCGTCGACGTTGCGGCGGCCGCCTTCGCGGTACAGGCGGCTCGGCAGGACGTTGAACGCCTCGACGACGAGGCGGCGGCCACCCGGTCCCGGCGCGCCACGGTGGCGGCGCAGGTCGACGAGGAGGAGCAGCTGGCCCGCGACACCGCCGAGGCGTCGCTCGCCCACCGTCGCGAAGCCGTGGCCAGCATCGCGGCCCAGGTCATGCGGGCGGCCGCCGACGCGATCGTGGCCGAGCGCATCGACCCGCTGGCGGCCGAGATCGGCCACCGGTGGAAGCGCGTCTTCGGCGAGCGTGGCTCATTGCAGCTCAAGGCGGACGGGCGGCTGGTGCTGATGCGCGGCGTGCACGAGATCCCGTTCACGCAGTTCTCCAGCGGCGAGAAGGTGGTCGCCCTGCTCGCCACCCGCCTGCTCGTCCTCGGCGCATCCACCCGGGCGTCGTTCCTCTGGCTGGACGAACCGCTCGAGCACCTCGATCCCCGCAACCGCCGGATCACGGCCTCGCTGATGAGCGCGGCCGGGCGCAACGTCCGCCAGATCCTGGTCACCACGTACGAGGAGGCGCTGGCCCGCCGGCTGGCCGCGGCCGCCTCGGCCGAGCTCCGCTACGTCCGCGCCCCCGACTCGTGAACCCGGTGAACCTCCGGCGACCGGTCACCTGACCACCCCGACAGGGGCTGGAGAATGACCCATATACCACCGACATCGGCTGAGACGGACGGTCAACCGGCGGGGTGCACGGTGGCGGCGGTGGCGAGCAGCCGGGATGCCTCCACTGTGGACGGCAGGCCGTCGGTGTCGCCCCGGGTGCCCACCACCCGACCGGCCAGCTGGGTACCGAGCCAGGCGGCCTGGTAGGCGGACAGTCCCCGGGACCGCCCGACCAGGTAACCGCCGGCGAACGCGTCGCCCGCGCCAACCGGGTCGACCACCACCGTGGCGGCCGACGGCAGGTGGCATACGGCGTCGCCGTCGAGGACGTAGCAGCCGTCCGGACCGGCCTTGACAGCGATGTCGCGGATCCCCCACGACCGTGCCGCCGCGACCGTCGCCTCGGCCGTGCTCGTGCCGAAGACCACCTCGGCCTCGTCGAGCCCGAGTATGAGTATGTCCACACAGGACAGAAGCCGTCCGACCCGCTCGGCCTGAGCCGCGACCGGGCCGAGCGCCGGGCGCAGGTTGGGATCCAGCGCCACCCGTACCCCGCCCGCCCGGGCCAGTCGGGTCAGCTCTCCCGTCGCCGCCTCGGCGGTCGGGCTCAACGACGCCGTGATGCCGGATACCGCCACCATCGCCGGCCCCGCGGCCAGCACCCGTTCGGCGTCGGATATGTCCATTGTGGAGGCGGCCGACCGGGCCCGGTAGTAGTGCACCCGCCGCTGGCCGTCGGGCCGGATGTCCTTGAAGTAGACGCCGGTGGGGGCGGCGGGATCGGTGACCAGCAGGTCGGTGCCGATCCCGAGTTCCGTGCACGCGGCCCGGATCCGTACGCCGAACGGGTCGTCGCCGAGTCGGCTGGCGAAGGCGGTCCGGGCACCGAGGCGGGCGGCGGCCGCGCAGACGTTCAGCTCGGCCCCCGCCACGTACAGCTCAGCCAGCGTGGTCGACTCGAGTGGCTGCCCATCGGCTGGCGTGACCAGCACCATCGCCTCACCGAACCCGACCAGGTCCGGCCCGGCCGCGGCGTCGCCATCACGTTCGGATCCCGTCACCTGTCACCCACCTACGTCCTCACCCGCAGCTATCGGGTTTCCGCCGCCGGCCGACCGACCCGGACGACACGTCGTGTGGGAGGGTACGCCACCAACCTGCCTGGACGGGATCCGTGAGCTGGGCATGGGTGCATCCGCGAATGGCAATCATCGTAATTCTGACGTACCCTGCTCCGGCCCGACCGGCCACACTGGGACGCATGACGGTGCGGGAGCGTGAACTGCGGGCCATGCGCGGGCTCGTGGACCGGGCCAGCCGCGACGACGGGCCCGCCGAGCTGCTTCTTCCCGGGTCGGTGCTCGAGGATCTGCGGTCGCTTCTGCCGTGCGAGTCCGTGTCCGTGTTCGTCCTTGACAGCCGGCGCGAAGAGGTGACGCGGTCACAGGTACTGGACGAGGACGAGGACGAGGACGAGGACGGCGCGTTCTTCCGCCACTACTGGGACTGCGCCTCGTGTTCGTATCCGGACCGGACCGGGGATCTGGAGACCGTGACGAGGCGATCGGACTTCTACACCATGCGCGAGTTCCGCGGTTCCGGGATGTGGGCGGAGTACATGCGCCAGGCCGAGTTCGCGCGGGAGATGCTGACCTGCCTGGCCGGCACGCCCGGACGGACGGTGCGGCTGGTACTTTTCCGTGGACCCGGCCCCGACTTCAGCGAGCGCGAGCGGACCATGCTGTGGCTGTTGCGCCCCCATCTGCAACGCCTCTACCAGCACCGGGCGGCCGCCCGCAGCGGCGTGACCAGCCTGACGCCGCGCCAACGTGAGCTGCTCGAACTCGTCGCGGCCGGCCACACGAACCACCAGATCGCCCGGCGGCTGGGCGTCAGCGAGTCCACCGCCCGCAAGCACCTCGAGCACGTCTTCGCCCGGCTGCGGGTCACCAGCCGGGCCGCCGCGGTCGCCCGGGCCTTTCCGGCCGCTGACCCCCTGCTGGACTGACCGAACTCACACTTACCGAATTCACAGTCAACTCCGTTACGTTGGATCGGTGAGCTCACCCGGGCGGCTCCGTGGCGCCGTGGTCGGTCGCCGATGACCGCCCTCGACGAGGCCGTGCCGCCGCCGGACACGCAGTCGCCCGCACCATCGCGTCGACGGCCGGTACTTGTGGTCGCGACCGCCGCGGTGATCCTCGTGCTCACCGCCGTCGTGTTCTACCAGTGGGGCTCGGCCGGGCCGCCGACGGCGGTACCCACCGCCACGCCGACGCCGTCGGCCTCGCGATCGCCGACGACGGCCGAGATCTACACCGCCGCGGCGCCGTCGGTCGTCTCGATCGAGGCGCTCGAGCCAGGCTCGACCACGGTGCGGGACACGGGTACGGGCGTCATCGTCAACGCGGACGCGACGATCGTGACCGCGCTGCACGTCGTGGATGGCGCCGGCCCGGTCAGGGTGACGTTCTCCGACGGCACGCGGTCCGACGGCGGCGGTGGTCGGCCGCCGATGCGAGCCATCGACATCGCCGCGCTGACTCCGGCCACGCTGCCGTCGGTCGTGGTGCCGGCCGTGCTCGGCGGCTCGGGCCGGCTGGCCGTCGGGCGACACCGTGATCGCCATCGGCAACCAGCTCGGGCTGACCCGCACCACCACGGCTGGTGTCGTCTCCGGCCTCGACCGGGTCGCCCGCGGCGCCGGCGGGACGACTCTGAGCGGGCTGATCCAGTTCGACGCCGCGGTGAACCCGGGCAGCTCGGGGGGGCCGCTGGTCAACGCCAGGGGCGAGACTGGTCGGCATCGTCGTGGCCCTGGCCAACCCGACCACGGCCGGCACGTTCATCGGCATCGGATTCGCCGTACCTATTGGCGCGGCCGCTCGGGGCACGCGGCGAGGGCGGCCGGGCAGGGCCCCCAGCAGTGACCGATCGCCGAGGGACGGATCCATGGACGATCAGGCCTTCGACGGGTCGGCCGCGGTGGGGGCGCGACGGCGTCGCGGCGCCACCGCCCGGCTCGCACCCCATGGAGCAGATCCTCTACGAGGTCAAGAAGACCATCGTCGGCCAGGACGCCCTGCTCGAACGGCTGCTGGTCGCCCTGCTGGCCCGCGGGCACATCCTCGTCGAGGGCGTGCCCGGCCTGGCCAAGACGCTGGCCGTCAAGTCGCTGGCCGGCGCGATCGGCGGCCAGTTCCACCGGGTCCAGTTCACCCCCGACCTGGTGCCGGCCGACATCGTCGGCACCCGCATCTACCACCAGGGCAGCGGCGAGTTCCAGGTCTCGCTCGGGCCGGTGTTCACCAACCTGCTGCTGGCCGACGAGATCAACCGGGCGCCGGCCAAGGTGCAGAGCGCGCTGCTCGAGGTGATGCAGGAGCAGCAGGTCACGATCGGGCGGGAGACCCATCCGGTACCCCGGCCGTTCCTGGTCATGGCCACCCAGAACCCGATCGAGTCCGAGGGTACCTATCCGCTGCCCGAGGCGCAGGTCGACCGGTTCATGATGAAGGTGGTCGTCGACTACCCGAGCCCGACCGAGGAGTTCGTGATCGTCGAGCGGGCGATCTCGCCGGCGCCGGCCGGCCCAGGCCATCGTCGACGCTCGACCAGCTCGAACGCGATGCAGGCCCAGGTCGAGCAGGTCTACGTCGATCCGGCGCTGATCGAGTACGCGGTGCGGCTGGCCAACGCGACCCGCCGGCCGGACGAAGTCGGTCTGGCCAAGCTCGCCCGCTACGTCACCTTCGGCGCGAGCCCGCGGGCGTCGATCAACCTGGTCCTGGCCGCGCGGGCGCTGGCGTTCATCCGCGGCCGCGACTACGCCGTCCCGCAGGACCTGACCGACCTGGCGCTGGACGTGTTCCGGCACCGTCTCGTGCTCTCCTACGAGGCGCTGACCGACGACGTCACCGCCGACGCCGTGCTGTCCCGGGTGCTTGGCGGCGTTGCCCGTACCGGACGTCCCACTGCGGCAGAGGCCGCTGGTCCGGTGACCACCGCCGCCCGACCGGCTGCTGCGGCGGCTGGAATGGCAGGTCCTCCGCCGACTCGACGGGCGGCTGCAGGGCGCGTACCGCACGGTGTTCCGCGGCACCGGGATCGACTTCACCGACCTGCGCGACGTACACCCCGGAGGACGACGTCCGGCACATCGACTGGAACGTCACCGCCCGGCTGGACGAGCCGCTACGTCCGCCAGTACACCGAGGACCGCGAGCTGACCGCCTGGCTGGTGCTCGACCAGTCGGCCTCGATGCGCTTCGGCGGCGGACCGCACGGCAAGGACTCGGTGCTGGCCGAGCTCGCCATCTGCCTCGGCCGCCTGTTCACGCAGGGCGGCAACCGGGTCGGCGCGATCCTGTACGACAACGCGCCGGCAGCGGGTGATCCCGCCGCGGACCGGCCGCAACCACATCCTGCGTCTCACCCACTGAACTCACCCGTGCCGACGGCCGTCGAGCGCGGACGGGCGGACCACCGACCTGGCCGCGATGCTGCACCTGGCCGCCTCCACGGCCCGCCGGCGCAGCCTGGTCTTCGTCATCTCCGACTTCATCGGCGAGGTCGACTGGGAGCCGGCCCTGACGCCGGCTGAGCCAGCGGCACGAGGTGGTCACGATGCGCGTCGTCGATCCGATGGAGTTCGACCTGCCCGACCTCGGGCTGGTGCTGATCGAGGACGCCGAGACCGGCGAGCAGTTGCTGGCCGACACCGGCGACCCGCTGTTCCAGGAGCGGTTCCGGGCCGAGGTGCGAGCCCGCGAGGAGGCCATCGCGTCCTCGATGCGACGCTCCGGCGTGACCGCCCACCGGATCAGCACGACCAGGACCTGGCGCAGACGCTGGTCGACATGGTGCGCCGGTCGAAGCGCAGGCGCGCGATGAGCTTCCAGTACCCCTTCATGATCGCCGTCGCGCTCGTCGCCGGTGCCGGCCTGGTCCTGGCGTACCGGTGGCTGCACCGCCAGCGCGGCCCGCGCGCTGGCCGCCGCCGGGCTGCGCCTCGGCCCGGGCCGGGCTGGCGCCGCGCACATCCCGCCGCTGCTGTTCCTGCTCGCGCTGGTCCTGCTGCTGCTCGCTGTCGCCCGTCCACAAGCGACAGTCACGGTCCCGCGCGGCGTCGGCACCGTGATCCTCGCCTTCGACGTGTCCAACAGCATGGCGGCCAAGGACGTCGCACCCACCCGGCTGGCCGCCGCCCAGGCCGCCGCCGTCCGAGTTCGTGCAGGCGCAACCGGACACTGTGGACATCGGGGTGGTCGCCTTCGACCAGGGCGCGCTGACCACCCGCATGCCGACCAAGGACCACGGCGAGGCGCTCGCCGCGATCAACGGGCTGCGCGTGTCCGGCGGAACGTCGCTCGGGCAGGCCATCCTGGCCTCGCTTGACCACGATCGTCGGGCGGCCGGTCGGCCTGCCCGCGGCGTCGGACGACGCTGCACCGACCGACCTGGGCTACTGGGGTTCGGCGACGATCGTCGTGCTCTCCGACGGCGAGGACACCGGTGGTCCCGACGCCGTCGCGGCGGCCGGCCTGGCCGCCAACGCCGGTGTGCACGTCGAGACGATCGGGTTCGGGCACGGTCGACGGCACGACCATCCAGGTCGACGGCTACCAGGTCGCCACCGCGCTCAATGAGGACCTGCTGACCGAGATCGCCCAGACGACGGCCGGCACCTACCACCGGGCCGGCGGCGCCCAGAGCCTCGACCAGATCTACCGGTCGCTCGACCTGCGCATCACGAGCCAACCCGAGTTCGTCGAACTCACCGCCGCGGTCGTGGCCGGGTCGGTGCTCCTGCTCCTGATCGGAGGGGCGCTCATGGTCACCTGGTACGGACGGATCCTCTGATGTCACTCACCTGGCCCTGGGCCCTGCTCGCGCTGCTGGCATTCCCGGCGCTCCTGGCCTACCGGTGGTGGATGCGCCGCCGTCGCCGCCAGCAGGCCGTCCGGGTGTCGAACCTCGCGCTGATCCGGGCCGCGTTACCCGGCCGGTCCCGTGGCGGCGGCGCATCCCGCTCTGGCTGTTCGCCACCGGCCTGGTGGTTCTCGCGGTCGGGGCGGCCCGGCCCCAAGCGTCGGTGCCGGTACCGTCGGACTCCTCCTCGATCCTGCTGGCGATCGACGTGTCGGCCTCGATGTGCTCGACCGACGTGGCGCCCAACCGCATCACCGCGGCCAAGAAGGCGGCCAAGGACTTCATCGAGGCCCAGGAAGGCGGGGCGAAGATCGGGTTGGTGGCCTTCTCGGGCATCGCCGCCCTGCTGGTCGAGCCGACCGACGACAAGGGCAAGCTGGAGTCGGCGATCGACTCGCTGCGGACCTCGCGCGGCACCGCGATCGGGCTGGCCATCCTGGCCGCGATCGACGCCATCGCCGAGATCAACCCCGACGTCCCCGCCACCGGCGTCGACCCGCCGGAGAGTACCGGCACCACCCCCGGCGACTACATGCCGGACACCATCGTGGTGCTCACCGACGGCGCCAACATCCAGGGCATCGATCCGGTCACCGCGGCCGAGCAGGCAGCCGCCCGTCGTATCCGCATCTACACCATCGGCTTCGGCACCACCGAACCGTCCCCGCTGGTCTGCACGCCCGACCAGATCACCAGTGGCGGCTTCGGCGGCGGACGACCGGACCAGCGTCGGGGCTTCGGCCGGGCCCAGCAGATCGACGAGGACAGCCTGAAACAGGTCGCCGACATCACCGGTGGCAAGTACTTCCAGGCCAAAGACGCCAGTGAACTCGCCGGCGCCCTGCGGGACCTGCCCGACTCGATCGTGTTGCAGCGCGAGAACGTCGAGATCAGCGCCTGGTTCGCCCTGACCGGGGCGTTGCTGGTGCTGGCCGGGATCGGGCTGGCCCAGTGGTGGAACCGGTCGGTGCCAGCGCCCGGCCGCCCTGTCCCGACTCCGGTCCGGGGCCCGGACTGAGCGGGTACCGTCCGGGAGTGGGCACATCGACGGTGTTCCGGCGCCTGGCCGCCTCCTGCGCCGTGGCTGCCGTAGCCACGACGACGGCCTGCGGCGGCGGGCCAGCCACCCCACCGCCGCTCGTGCCGACCGGGCCGGGCCCGACGGCGTCATCGCCCGCCACCGCGACGCCGCGGGCGTCGACGCCGACCACACCGACCAGACCCGACCACATCGTGGTCGTGGTGCTGGAGAACAGGGCGTCGACCCAGATCGACGGGAGTGGCGCGGCGCCCTACCTCAACCAGTTGCTCACCCGGTCGGCGGTGCTGACCCGGTCCCGGGCGTTGACCCATCCGAGCCAGCCGAACTACCTGGCCCTGTTCTCCGGCTCGACGCACGGCGTGACCGACGACCGGTGCCCACTCCAGCTCGGCAACCAGCCCAACCTGGCCCGGCAGCTCCTCGATGCCGGGTTCAGCTTCACCGGGTACGCCGAGAGCATGCCGACGCCCGGGTTCACCGGCTGCTCGGCCGGCCGGTACGCCGCCAAGCACGTGCCCTGGGCGCATTTCAGCAACGTCCCGCCCTCACTCAGCCAGCCCGGGAGCGCGTTCCCCACCGATTTCTCCACCCTGCCCAGGGTGGCGTTCCTGATCCCCGATCTGTGCGGGGACATGCACGACTGCTCGATCAGTACCGGCGACGCCTGGGTTCGTACCCATCTCGACGCCTACGCCACCTGGGCACGCGATCACAACAGCCTGCTCGTCATCACCTTCGACGAGGACGACAGCTCGTCGGACAACCGTATCCTCACCCTCGTCACCGGCGCTGGAGTCACCCCCGGCCGATACCCGCAGCCGGTCAACCACTACAGCGTGCTGGCCACCATCGAGGACTGCTTCGGACTGCCGCGGCTGGGCGGGGCGGCCACCGCGGTCGCCGTCATGGCGGTGCCGGCCTGCCAGCGCGGTACCGGCTGATCCTGAGTCCACTGTAGACGAGGATCGCGACACGACGATCATCTCCGACGAAAGTAGGACGCTGGTCAGCGCCGGTAGGGACCAAAGCCCGACGATGACGTCATGGCGGCGGCCGTAGGCTCTCGGCATGCACGAACGTCGGCGGCTCGCCGCCCTGGACGGCGCCCTAGTCCTGGGATGCCTTGGACTGACCGTGCTCGCGACCAAGGCGCACTGGTCGGCCACACCCAGCATCGTCATCGCGGTGTCCGGTGTCACCGCCAGCCTCGCCCAGTGGTGGCGGCGGCGTCTCCCCCAGCTGGCCGCGGTGGCCGGCGCGGTCGGGTACGCGCTGTCGGGAAACCCTGGCCCGTGGTTGGTCGGGGTGTACTCCGGCGCCTCCTACGCGCCCCGCCGCCAGGTGTGGGCCATCGCGATGATCGGGTGGGCAGGTTTCGCCGGATTGTCGGTTATCGACGATGGCTCTGTGAGCTGGCCCGACCTGGCGTGGGCGGCGCTGGCCACGGCTGTGGTGGCCGGCGCCGGCCTCTACATGGCGACCCGCCGGGAGCTGACCGAGACCTGGCGGGAGCGGGCCGAGATCGCCGAGACGCGGCGGCGGCTGCGCGACGACCAGGCACGGGCGGCCGAACGGACCCGGATCGCCCGCGAGATGCATGACGTGCTGGCCCACAAGGTGTCCCTGATCGCATTGCACGCGGGCGCCCTCGAACTCAGTGCCGGCGCTGGAGAGGACCGCGTCCGCACCGGGGCCGCGTTGATCCGGGTAACCGCCCGGGAGGCCCTGCAGGAGCTGCGCCACGTGCTCGGTGTACTCCAGACCGGTCCGCAGGCGGCCGGCGATTCCTTCGCCGACCTGGCATCTCTGGTCGCGGCGTCCGACCAGGCCGGCCAGCGGGTCGAGCTGGACGATCGCGCGGGCGAGCTGCCGCCCGGGACGGCCCGCGTCGTGTACCGGATCGTGCAGGAAGGGCTCACCAACGCCCGCAAGCATGCCCCCGGGTCGTCGACGACGATCTCGGTCGAACGGGCCCCGGACGACACCGTGACCGTCGTCGTACAGAACACCCCGCCCACCGGCGCCCCCGCCGACCTACCGGGATCGGGCGCCGGACTGGTCGGTCTGGCCGAACGGATACGGTTGGTCGGTGGAATAATCCACAGTGGACCGGCCGAAGGCGGTTGGCGGCTGGAGGCCGTGCTGCCCCGGCCCGAGGACGAGGCGGAGGTGCGGTGATCTCGGTTCTGCTGGTCGACGACGAGGCCCTCGTCCGCGCAGGCCTGCGGATGATCCTCGAAACGGCCGGCGACGTCACGGTCGTCGGGGAGGCCGGTGACGGTCGGGCGGCCATCGAAGCGGTGGCTCGCGAACGCCCGGATGTTGTGATCATGGATGTGCGGATGCCGGGTCTGGACGGGCTGGCCGCGACCGCCGCCATCAGGTCCCGCGACCCCACGACGGCCATCCTCGTGCTCACCACGTTCGACGCCGACGACGCCGTGTTCCGGGCCCTGGCCGCGGGCGCCACCGGGTTCCTGCTCAAGGACACCCCGCCGGCCGACCTGATCCGGGCGGTTCGGCTGGCGGCGGCGGGTGACGCGATCCTCTCCCCCGCGGTGACCCGCCAGGTGATCAACCGGTTCACCGCCGAGGACCGCAGCGGTCGCCGCCGGGATGCCCTGGACCGGCTGAGCAGCCTCACCGACCGTGAGCGGGAGATCCTCATCGAGATCGGCCTCGGCCGGTCCAACGCCGAGATCGCCGGCCACCTCTACCTGAGCGAAGCGACCGTGAAGAGTCATGTCTCGCATCTGTTCGACAAGCTCGGAGCGACCAATCGGGTGCAGCTGGCCATCGCCGCCTTCCGGGCCGGCCTCGTCGATTAGGAGCGGCATGCGAAACGTTTATGTTGCATACTGGCACTAGTGACGTTTCTTGCGGAAGGACCTCCAATGATCGGACGGCTGCATCACGTCGTGATCGACTGCGCTGATCCCGCTGCCCTGGCCGCGTTCTACTCCGACCTGCTCGGCCGGCCGATCACCTATCGCAGCGAGGACTGGGTGGTCGTCTCAGCCGACGAGACCACGTCCGGGTTGGCCTTCCAACTGGCCCCGGATCATGAGCCGCCAGCCTGGCCGGATCCCCACCGGCCACAACAGTTGCATCTCGACGTGATGGTCGACGACGTTGCCGCGGCCAGATCACGGGTCCTGGCCATCGGCGCCCGGCCACTGTCCGGCGACGTTTACGCCGATCCGGCCGGCCACCCGTTCTGCCTCATCAAACGTCCACATTGGGCACCGCCGGTCAACGCCGGCTAGCGTCCGAGGCGCGGTCAGCTCTGCGACCGGAGGGCGGCGACACATTCCGTCACGGTCAGGGGCGTACCCAGCAGGTACCCCTGGCCAAACGAGCAACCCAGATCGAGCAGGGCGTCGAGCTGCTCCTGCGTCTCGATGCCCTCGGCCACCACATTGACCGACAGCGACTCGCCGAGAGCGAGGATGGCGCGCACGATGCCCCGATGCGTCTCGTCCTCGGTCATCGGCGCGACGAACGTACGGTCGATCTTGATTCCTTCGACCGGGAATCGCTGCAGATAGGTCAGGCTCGAGTACGACATGCCGAAGTCGTCGAGGGCGAAGTGGACGCCGGCCCGGCGCAGAGCGGTGACCTGGCCGCTGATGTCGCCGCTGGTGTCCATCCGCTCGGTCACTTCGAGCCAGATGTCACCCGGGTCGACGCCGGCCGCCGTGATGACGCTCAGGAGCTCCTGACTGCAGCTCTCCAGCTGGACGGCGGACGTGTTCACCCCTATCGTCAGGCCCGCGTCGGGGAACAGCTGCTGCCACTCGCCGAGCCGGGTGCAGGCCTCGGACAGGACCCAGGCACCGATCGGGACGATCGCGCCGGTCTCCTCGGCCATCGGCACGAACATGTCCGGCGGGACCACTCCACGGTCGGGGTGGGTCCATCGCAGCGAGCGCCTCGAAGGAACGGATGGCGCCGCTCTTCAACTCGACCAGCGGCTGGTACACCACGGAGAGCTGGCCGCGGGCCAGCGCATGGCCGAGTTCGGAGCGCAGGTCGAGCCAGTCCATCGACCGGTGCGAGGCGTCGTCGTCGAACACCTCCACCCGACCCGGGCCCTTGCCCTTGGCGCGTACATCGCGGCGTCGGCGTTGCGGAGCATGACGCTGGCCGTCGTCCCCGGGCGCCCCAGCACCGCCGCCGATGCTCGCCGACACCTCGACCCGCTCCCCGCGCAGCGGCAATCGGATCGGCCAGGCTCATCTGTACCCGGCGGCCGGCGTCGGTCAGGTCGCTCAGGTCGCGCGACCGCGTCGAGCAGGATGACGAACTCGTCGCCGCCGAACCTGGCGAGCATGTCCTCCGGGCGCACGGCCTTGGCCAGCCGTAGGGCGACCTGCTGGATCAGCTCGTCACCCGCCTCGTGGCCGAGCCGGTCGTTGACCGCCTTGAACTTGTCGATGTCGCAGAACATCAACCCGACCGCGCCGGTCGGTGACCTCGGCCAGCGCCTCGTCGATACGCTGCACGGCCGTCACCCGGTTGGCCAGCCCGGTCAGCGGGTCCTGCGAGGCCCGCCGTTCCAGCTCCCGCTCCCGCCGGTCAGCTGGCGGTAGAGCTCCGCGTTGGTCATCGCCACGCTGAGGTAGTTGGCCATGATGGTGGCGACATCGACGCCGGTCTTGCCGAAGGACCGGGCCCGGTGGCCGGTCGCGCCGAGCAGGGCGATCAGCGCACCGTCGCGCATCACCGGTACACAGAGGACGGTGGGCGAGCTGTCTGTCTCTCGTGGACGGTCGCGGATGGTCTCCCGGGGACCGACATACGCTCTCCCGACGGAGAGCTGATCCCAGTTCGGCATGGTTGTCGTGGTCCGCGGCCAACGGCGCGGAACGCTCGGGTCACTCCCGGTGTAGGCGGCCAGTTCGAACAGACCGTCATCAATGGTCACGACGAACGCCGAGTCGGTACCGGTGAGGTCACGGAACAGGACGACCGCCTCGTCGAGCAACGACGGCATTTCGACATGGCGGGTCAGGTCCGGGCCGGCCCCGGCCAGCCGCTCGATGGCGGCGACCCGGTCGAGCGCCTCCAGCGCGGTGCCCATCCGCACCGCCACCGCGCTCAGCATGTCCACCTCGTCGGCGGTGAACGGGTCGACCCGGTCGCGCAGCAGGATCAGCAGGTCGGCGGCCGGCTCCGACGCGATCGGGAGCGGGATCCACGCACCCGAGCGGGCGCCCCCATCGCGCAGGTCCGGCGGCAGGTCGGCCGGGCTCACGCGGGTACGGCACACCGGCGACTCCGACGCAACAACCTCCTCGGCCGCCGGCCCGCGCGGCCAGCCCCCGCCGTCGATGGCACCGACCGACTCGGTCGAGACGAGCCGGTCGCTCACCAAGGGGACGACGCAGACCACGTCCGCCTGCAGCACATCCGCGATGGCCGTCAGCATCCGTCGCACCATCTCGGCCGGTGGCGCCGGTGTGCCGATCATCGTGAGCAACCGGACCAGCCGGGACAGCCCCGCGGGTCGCCCGTGGCGCGTGACATCGGCCGGTCTGGACACAACACCCCCGGTACTCGCGGCCAGTCCAACCGATTGTAGTAGCGCGGTGACGCTCCGAAGTCAGCCGTTGTACGGGAGTGGCCCGAGATGTCGGCGTCAACGGAACTGGCGTGGCCCGTCGCGGAACGCGTTCAGCGCAGGGGGAGGGGAGGTGGCAGCTGGAAGGAAGGGCACCTTGTTAACCGTTGGGGTATAGGAGGGTGCCCTTGTTAACCGCAGCGCTGAACCGGCCTAGGGCCGCCGGGACGGGAAGTCGAGGACGGCCTTTCCGTTCAGCCGACGATCCACAATGGACTTGATCGCCTCGGCGACGCGGGTCACCGGCCCGCGCCAGGAGATCGTCACCCGCAGGCTGCCATGTTCGACCAGGCGGACCAGGCTGGCCAGGTCCGGGGCGACCGGTGCGCTGATGAGGAACGAACTCAGCGACTTCGGCGGCCCGACCGTCGAATACGGTGCGAAGGTGGCCGGCTCGCCTGAGCTCCAGCCGATGCACTGCACACTGCCCCCGGGGGCCAGCAGGTCCCAGGCCGCGACCAACGCCGCGCCGCCCACGTTGTCCAGCACCAGATCGACCGGCTCGCCGATCTCCGACAGGTCCGTGACCACCTCTTCGGCGCCGAGGGCGGCCAGCTCGGCCGACCGGCCGGCAGTGGAGGCGAGCGCGATCACGTGACCGCCGGCGTACGTCGCGAGTTGGACCGCGAACCGCCCGACACCACCTGACGCGCCGGTGACCAGCACGCGCGCACCTTTCACCGGCGTCTCGAGCAGGCCGGCCCGTAGGGCCTGGATCGCCGCCACTCCGGCCACCGGCAGCGTGGCCGCCTCGGCCAGGTCGACCCCGGCCGGCACCTCAGCCAGGGCATCGACCTCGACCGCCACCCGGGTGGCGAACGCCCCGCTGGCCAGCGCTACGACCCTGGTACCGGCGGGCGGGCCCTCCCCGTCAGCAGCGGGTCGCAGCACGATCCCGGACAGATCGGAGCCGAGCACGCCGCCCGGCGGCACCCGCCCGGACCGGACGTTGTTGAGGTCGCCGCGGTTGAGCGAGGCGTGTCGCGTACCGACCAGAACCTGGCGCGGCCCGGGCGCCGGGTCATCGACCTCGGTGACGCGCAGGCCGCCCGGCGCCTCGGGATCAGCGACGACCGCCCGGACCGACATGGGGCCCAGCCTCGCACACGGCATCGATCGAGCGGTGAGGCGGGTCTGGGACCGGACGCACCAGAAGACCCGCCGCCCGGGAGTCACCCGGGCGGCGGACCCGCGCGCCGGGCGTCCAACCGCGCGCGTCCAGCTGTCCTCAGTAGACGGACACTCCGTACACGCTCAACGGTTCGGTGACCGGCTGGAAGAACGTCGTGCCACCCGAGCTGCAGTTGCCACTGCCGCCCGAGGTCAGTCCGTAGGCCGTCGTACCGGAGTACAGCGGCCCGCCACTGTCTCCGCCCTCGGCACACACCGTGGTCCGGATCAGCCCGGACACCCGGCCCTCGGCGTAGTTGACGGTGGCGTTGAGCGCCGTCACTCGTCCACTGTGGATACCGGTCGTGCTCCCCCGCCGGGTCACGGTCTGGTTCACCACCGGCGTACCGGACGACGTGATGTCCTGGCCGCCGACGGTACCCGAGGGCGTGCCCGCGGTCGTGTAGCGGATGATCGCGTAGTCGTTGCCGGGGAAGCTCGTACCGGCCCGGGTGCCCAGAACCTGTGTGTGGGCCGCGTTCGCGTACCAGGTCGTGCCGATGTTCCCGCAGTGTCCAGCGGTCAGGAAGTAGTACGTGCTGCCGCTGCGGACGTTGAAGCCGAGTGAGCACCGGTACTGTCCGGAGTAGATCGCGTCGCCCCCGGTCGCCTCGGTGCTGAACACGCCGGCCACATGCTCGACCCGCACGGTGTCACCCAGCCGGACCAACACCGCGTCGAGCTGGACGAGCGCGGCGCCGCTCACCGACGAGTCCACCGAGACCAGGACCTGGTTGCTGACCGGGTCGACCGCCCACGCGGTACCCGGGACGCTCACGGACCGCCCCAGTTCGGCGGTGGCCGCGGCGAGCTGCCCGGCGGTGTGGCGCACCAGCTGTGGGATGGCTCCGGCCGCGCGAACCTTCGCGGCCGAGACGGCATCGGTCACCGTCACCACGAGCGCACCGGCATCGTTGAGGTACGAGCCGGCCGTGGCGCCGCCGAGGCCGCCCGCCAGCTCGCCGGCGACTGTCGCCGCGCGTGAGCCGGTGGCCGGGGTGGCGGTGGGACTGCCATGGGCGCTGGACGGGTAGACCATCGCGCCGACGAGTGCGGCCGCCGCGGCGACGATCGTCGATCGGCTCAGCGTAGACCTTGTGAGTTTCACGCGTGCCTCCCTCTGGGCGGTGCCCCGCCCGCGGGGGTGCGGGGGGGCGGCGCCAGACAGGGTGGTGCGCGACGAACCGGCTGCCCGTACATCAATCGTCGCAAGTACGCCGATGCCTGGCCTGCCGGAAATCCTCCCAGGTGACGGCGTCAATCACAATGCTTGTTCGACATACGTAAACGTCTCGGGGGGGCGGGGGGCGGCTGGAAGGAAGGGCACCTTGTTAACCCCTGTGGTATAGGAAGGTGCCCTTCCTAACCGGCACCGGGCGGACCAGGTGGGCCCGGCGGGCGGCGGGCGGGCGGACCGGGCGGGCGGGCGGACCGGGCGGGCGGGCGGACCGGGCGGACGGGCGGACGGGCGGGCGGGCGGCGGGCGGCGGGCGGCGGGCGGGCGGACGCGGCGGGGCGGGGCGGCGGGCTAACCGGCGACGGGGGGTGGTGGGTCGGACGGCGGGAGTGGGGGGATGTCGGCCCGGAAGAGGCTGAGCAGGATGCCATAGGGTGCGGCGCCTTCGCCGGGAGGTCCGAACGACTCGTGCGCCATCGCCTCAAGGCGGTCCACGAGGTCGCGCGCCTGGGCGGCCGACAACCGCACGTGGCGCAGCATGGTGTGCTCGACCTCGTCGCCGACCGGGGGCAGCATCTCGGCCAACGCGGCCCGCATCAGGAACTCGGCGCCCTCGGTGCCGGGCCGGTCGTGCACGTATGCGCCGGCGACCGGTTCGAAGTACTGCTCGGTACCGCCGCGGACGGTCCGCTGGCCGGTAGGGCGGACCAGGCCGGCGTCGAGGAGCACCCTCACGTGGTAACCGATCGTGCCTTTGGTGGAGCCGAGAGCGGCGGCCAGTTGGGCGACGGTGGCCGGACGCTCACGGAGGACGTTCAGCAGCCGGTGCCGCAGCGGGTGTCCGAGCGCCTTGAACTGGTGGGGCGCGCGTAGCACCAGTTCGTCCACCCGGTCAAGTGTCCAGGATTCTCGTCACTTTTTCAAGAGTCCGCCTTGCATAAGTGCCGAGAAACCTCGACGCTTAGGGCATGAGAGAACTCATTGACCCCGCGCTCATGGCATATCTCGACGCCCATTGCACCCCGGCCGACGAGGTCCTGGTCGACCTCGTCGCCGCCACCCGCGAGGGCACCGGCGACGCCGCCGAAATGCAGATCTCGGCCGACGAGGGCGCTCTGCTCACGATGCTGGTGCGGCTGACCGGCGTCGACCGCGCGGTCGAGGTGGGCGTGTTCACCGGGTACTCGTCCATCTGCATCGCCCGTGGGCTGCGTCCCGGCGGTCGCCTGCTGGCCTGTGATGTCAGCGAGCAGTGGACCTCGATCGCGCGTGACTACTGGCAGCGGGCGGGGGTCGGGGACCGCGTCGAGCTGAGGCTGGCGCCGGCGCTGGACACGCTGCGCTCGCTCCCCGATGAGGCCGACATCGACTTCGCGTTCGTGGACGCGCACAAGCCTGAGTACCCGCAGTACTACGAGGAACTGGTGAGCCGGCTGCGCCCGGGCGGACTCATCGTGCTCGACAACATGTTCCAGGGCGGGCGGGTGCTCGAGCCTGACGAGAACAACCCGTCGACCACGGCCATCCGCGCTCTGAACGACACGATCGCTCACGATGACCGCGTCGACGCCGTCCTGCTCGCGGTCCGCGACGGCGTCACGGTGGCCCGACGTTGCTGACCGGGCAGCGACGAGGAGCCCCGCGGCAGCGACACTCCGATGGGACTCACGAGTCCTTTGTGGACAACTCGTAGTCGAACCAGATCCGGTGGGTGCCGTCGGGGTCGATCGTCATACCGCCGGCACCCCGGATACCGGCCAGTTCGCCGGTACCGCTGCCGGGGACGATCGTGAAGAACTCGTCGGTCCGGTCGGTACCCGAGGTGGTCGCAGAGTGGGCGAAGTTGAACGCGCCGGACCGACCGGACAGGGAGCCCTCGAAGGACTCCATCGCGACATAGGTACCCGCGCCGGTGGCGGCGTCGTACGCCGACGTGAAGAGAGTGGATGAGTGGCCGACGACGTTCTCCGGAGAACCGCTTCTGCATGGTCGCGATGCCCACGGGTACGCCGGTCGACACGGACGGTTCGGCGGACCACCCGGTGGGGGCGAACGACGCGACGCTGAAGGTTCCGGCGGCTTTCATCGGTTGATGATATCGGCAGGCGAGCACCGACAGGCTCACGCCACGGTGAACTCGCACGGCAGGTGCTTGATGCCGTTGATGAAGCTCGACCGCAGCCGCTGCGGCTCGCCAGCCGCCTGGATGTCAGGTACCCGCGCGAACAGTTCCCGGAAGACTTCGGTGATCTCGCGCCGGGCCAGGTGGGCGCCGAGGCAGAAGTGCGGACCGCTGCCGCCGAACGCGAGGTGCGGGTTCGGGTGCCGGCCGACGTCGAACCGGTCGGGCTCGCTGAAGACCGTCTCGTCGCGGTTGGCCGAGGCATAGAACAGCAGCAGCTTGTCACCCGCGTGGACGGTGCTGGCCGGCCAGCTCGCGTGTCCCGGGTCGCGGTACGCCGCATCCAGGCCACCGGGGTGGCCCAACGGATCACTCTCCTCGACCGCGGTCGGAGCGAGCGCCTCGAACTCGCCCTGCCAGCGCGCCCGCTGGTCCGGGTTGTCGGTCAACGCGAGCAGGCCGGAGCTGATGGCGTTGCGGGTCGTCTCGTTACCGGCCACGACCAGCAGGATGAAGAACGAGCCGATCTCGGCGTCGGTGAGCCGTTCACCGTCCACTTCGGCCAGTGCCAGCGCCGTCACCAGGTCGTCGGCGGGCTCCTCACGCCGCTGCACGGCCAGGTCGCTGAGCAGGCCGGCCAGCTCGGCGCCCGACCCGAGCAGGGCAGCCGCGATGTCCTCCCCCTCGGCCACGTACTCCGGGTCCTGTGCCCCGAGGATCACATTCGACCAGCGGAAGACATCGTGGTAGCGATCCTGCGGGATGCCCATCATCCGGCAGATCACCTCGAGCGGCACCCGCGCCGACACGTCGGTCACGAAGTCCCCCGGGCCGCGCGCGGTCAGGTCGTCGACCACGCCCCGGGTGACCTCCGCGATATCCTGCTCGATACGGGCGACCGTCCGCGGGCTGAACGCGCGGGCCACGATCCGCCGCAGCCGCAGATGCCGCGGAGCGTCCATGTTGATCATCGAGCCGAAGTACTCGAGGAACTCGACCGGCAGGTCGAAGATGTTCGTCGCGCCGGCCGCCGAGGAGAAGATCTCGGGCTGGCGGCTGACCGAGTCGATATCGGCATGCCGTATCACCGCCCAGTACCCCGGACCAGCCTCGATCCAGTCCTGGTCCATTTCCGGCTCGGCGTAGAACGGAAGTACCAGCTCTGTGCGCAGCGCCGCGAACGCGGCATCCCGTTCGGCCGGTGGACGGGCCCAGAATTCGATGTCCGACAGATCGATCTGCTCCACATTGACGGTCATCAGATCCTCCACCCGGATACCGCCCGATGGCACCAGCCTGCCGCGACCGACGCGCGACGGCAAGGGATGAGGGCGGTTGACCTGCGCCGGGTCGGCGCCCACAGTAGCGGGATGTATCCGGGAACCTTCGCGCGCCGTGACCCGGACCGGCCGGCCGTCATCGCGGCCGAGGACGGGTCGGTACTCACGTTCCGGGAGCTCGACGACGCCTCGATGCGCCTGGCCCAGCTGCTCTACACCGCCGGCCTTCGACCCGGGCAGCACATCGCGTTCCTGTCCGACAACCGACCCGAGGTGTACGGGGTCTACTGGGCTGCCCTGCGCTCAGGCCTGTACGTCACGGGCATCAACTACCACCTGGGCGCCGACGAGATCGCCTACATCGTCGACGACTGCGGTGCCGAGGCGCTCATCGTCTCGGCCGGACTGGCTGACCTCGCCACCGCGATCGTGGCGGAGACCCCGCACGTGCGGCTGCGCCTGGCCTTCGGCGGACCGGTGGACGGGTATGACAGCTACGAGGTCGCGGTGGCGACGCAGCCGGCGGAGCCGCTGGCCGACGAGCCGCAGGGGGCCGACATGCTGTACTCCTCGGGCACCACCGGGCGGCCGAAAGGGATCAAGGCTCCCCTGCCCGAGCGCAAGGTACACGATCCCGGGGACCCGTACACCGCACTGTTCGGCGCGATGTACGGCTTCGACGAGCAGACCAGGTACTACTCGGCCGCGCCGATCTACCATGCGGCGCCGCTGCGCTTCACCCGCTTCATCCATTCGCTGGGCGGCACGGTTGTCATGGCCCGCCAGTTCGACGCCGAGGCGTCCCTCGCGACGATCCAGCGGCACCGGATCACGCACAGCCAGTGGGTGCCGACCATGTTCGTCCGCATGCTCAAGCTCCCCGAGCCGGTGCGGGCGGCCTACGACGTGTCGTCGATGAAGGTCGCCGTGCACGCCGCCGCACCGTGCCCGGTCGAGGTCAAGCGGGCGATGATGGCCTGGTGGGGTCCCGTGCTCTACGAGTACTACTCGTCCACGGAGGGCAACGGAGTCAGCTTCATCGGGCCGCAGGAGTGGCTGGACAAACCCGGCTCGGTCGGCCGGGCCGGGCCTGGGAACGATCCGGGTCTGCGACGACGGCGGGGCCGAGCTGCCCACCGGACAGACCGGCGTCATCTACTTCGAGCGGGACACCGTCGCGTTCCGGTACCACAACGACGAGGCGAAGACCCACTCGGCCCGCCACCCGGAGCACGACCTGTGGACCACCACCGGCGATATCGGGTCACGTCGACGACGACGGGTACCTGTTCCTGACCGACCGCCAGGCCTTCATGATCATCTCGGGCGGCGTGAACATCTATCCCCAGGAGATCGAGGACTGCCTCACCATGCACCCCAAGGTGCTGGACGTGGCGGTCATCGGCATCCCGCACGAGGAGATGGGCGAGCAGGTCTGCGCGGTGGTGCAGCCCGCGCCCGGGGTGGTACCGGACGGGGACCTGGCGGCCGAGCTGAAGGAGTTCGTCCGCGCGCGGATCGCCCACTACAAGACACCTCGGGTGGTCGACTTCGTCGACCAACTGCCCCGGTCAGCGGCCGGGAAGCTGGTCAAACGGGTGCTCCGACAGCGCTACCCGCGCAGCGGTCAGGTACTGGTGGACCAGTCCGATCGCGACGGCTCCCTCTCCGACGGCTGAGGCCACCCGCTTGACCGATCCGCGACGGACGTCTCCGGCGGCGAACACGCCCGGCAGGCTCGTCTCGAGCGTCGAGTCCGTGCCCGCATCGGTGCCGGTGAGCAGGTATCCCCATTCGTCACGACGCACCTCGGGGCCGAGCCAGGCCGTACGCGGTTGCGCACCGATGAGGATGAACAGCGCGTCGGCCGGCACGGTGAGCACGTCCGCGGTGTCGGTGTCGACCAGATCGAGGGACTCGAGAGCGTCGAGCCCGTGGACCGCGGCGACCCTTTTCCGGTACCGGACGTCGACGTTGGGCGCCGCGTCGATCTCGCGCACGAGGTAGTCGGACATACTCGAGGCAAGAGTGGCGCCGCGGACCAGCACACTGACCTGCCGCGCCCACCGGGCCAGGTACAGCGCCGCCTGACCGGCCGAGTTCCCGCCGCCGACCACGCAGACAGTTCGACCGCGCAGCGCCGGTGCCTCGCTGGCGGCCGCGCCGTAGAAGACCCCGCGGCCGGTCAGCGCATCCAGGCCCGGCACATCGAGCCGACGGTAGGTCACGCCCATGGTGAGCATCACGGCCGACGCCCGGATCGTCGTACCGTCGGAGACGCGCAGCAGATAGGCATCGCCGTCGCGCTGCAGGCGCTCGACCGAGCGGGCGAACCGGAACGCGGTACCGAACGTCCAGGCCTGCTGGAAGGCGCTCGACGCCAGCCGGGTACCGGTGATCCCCTGCGCGAAGCCGAGGTAGTTGCGGATCAGCGAGCTCGTACCAGCCTGCCCGCCCACCGCCTCCCGTTCGACGATGACGGTCCGCAGCCCCTCGGAGGAGCCGTAGACGGCGGCGGCCAGCCCGGCCGGACCGGCGCCGACCACGGCCAGGTCGAACGACTGCAGTTCGTCGGTCGACAGCATGAAGCCGAACGAGTCGACAAGGTCCACGTTGGACGGATTGCTCAGAGCCGTCGACACCCCGCCGTATTCGAGCAGCAGCACCGGAAGTTCGGCTCCGCGTTGCCCGGCGTCGGCGAGCATCCGTTGGCCGTGCGGTGAGCGGGCGTCATAGGACCCGGTGGGAATCCCGTTGCGGAAGAGCAGGTCGCGCAGTTCGCGGCTGCGAGGTGACCCCGGCATGTCGATGAGCCGGACCGCTTCGAACGCCCCACCCCGCCGGGCCCGCCAGTCGCTGAGGTACCCGGTCACCAGCCGGTGGAACTCCTCATCGGCCGGGCCCTCGGGGCCGACCAGGAACGCGTCGATCCGGCCCATCGACAGCGCGTCGCTGACAACGTCGGTGGTCGTCGACCAGTCGCCCCACCGCACCGCCCCGACACGTAACGCCATCGGCTGGTGGTGCCGGACCGCCGCCACGACCTCGACGCCGTCCAGGTCGGCCGCTCCCAGTCCGGTCAACACCAGAGCCACCTCGACCCTGGCGGCGAGCACCCGGTCCAGGTCGGCCCGGCCGGCACAGACCGCCACCTGGTAGTCGGCCCCGTACCGCCGGCTCAACGCGCCGACGAGACGATCCCGCGTCGGCCCGTCCCGACTGACGACGATGATCACCGGACGGTCGGGCGCACCCTCGTCGAGGGCCATCGCGGCAGCTCCCCCCGCATCGCTGTGCTCACACGAGTCTAGTCCTCAAATAAGCGAGGTTCGGGCGAGTCTGCTGCGGCGAGCGTAAGGCATCGATGACTGTGGTCGTTGTCGGTCGTTCGTAGGGTCGCCGGGCCGGGCGGGCGTGGGGCGCTGCCGGTCCGCGCCCGATTTGTGGTGTCGTTGGGGTGCTGTTTTCGGGGGTGCGCGTGCGGGGTCGCCGCCGCGGGTGCGCGGCGGTGGCCTGGTGGTGCGGTGAGGATCGGGTTCAGCCAAAGCGGAGTCGTTCGATGGTGGTCCAGGCGCTGTAGAGCCGGTCGAGGCCGTGGGTGTAGCCGATCAGCCGCACGGTGATGCTGCGGGCCCGGCGCAGGATCATGGCGGGGATGAGGATGACGCTGTGGAAGAACCGGCGGAACTCCATGCGGATGTAGGCGCGGCGGTCGGCCTTGTGGTGCATCATCAGCGCGAACCAAGACTTGATGTTCCAGGCCAGGGCGGCGATGACCATATAGGCCCAGTTGCTGACCAGGTCGTAGAGCGGAACGCGTAGCGCGCCGATGCCTGACTTGAGGTCGCCGATGACGTTCTCCTGGTCGCAGCGCTCGTTGGCCAGGGCGACGATCTGCTCTGCGGTCAGATCGGTGTGGGTGGTGATGTAGAAGAAGTAGCGGACCTCGTCGAGCAGCGCCTCCTCGCCCTTGCTGCGGCTGATGTTCTTGCGTAGCGCAACCACCTTGTAGGAGCGCTTGCACTTGCCGGGCTGGTAGTCGAACTCGGCCACGTCTTCGTAGTTGAGCTGCAGGTTGAGGTAGCCCTTCTCCTTGACGATGCGCTGCTTGTGGTTGTCGCGGCGGGCCCGGGTCTGGCC
Source organism: uncultured Actinomycetota bacterium (assembly GCA_963803345.1). Taxonomy (GTDB): domain Bacteria; phylum Actinomycetota; class Actinomycetes; order Mycobacteriales; family Micromonosporaceae; genus CAWDLX01. The sequence continues at coordinate 848,833 of CAWDLX010000006.1, read as the reverse complement.
GGTCTTGTTCTGGTAGGGCGCCTTGCGGTGCAGCCTGCGCCAGCAGGACTCGTCCAGCCCGTCGGCGATGCGGGTCAGGGCCGCGTTGGCGTCCATGCCGAAGACGAAGTCGACCCGCTGCGCCCACTGGTCGAAGTGGGCGGTCAGGGAGAAGTCGGTGTCGCCGCGCAGGCAGACCCGCGGCGCGTGTGGGGACACCAGGTCGATGGCCTTGTCGATCCATCCGGCGGCGTCCTGGTGGCTGGGGGCGTTGCCCGGCCGGTTGACCAGGTAGAGCACCTCCTTGGTGTTGGCCAGGGTGAGCAGCAGCGGGCAGTAGCCCCAAATCCCCTTGTAGGACAGGCCGATCCCAGCCTTTCGTTTGCCATCGGTGGGCACGATCGTGCCGTCCATGTCGATGTAGGCCACTGGGCCGAGCAGGTCGCGGCCACGGGTGCGCCACAGCAGCGGTCGCACCGCGTTGATGCGGTCCATCAACTCGATCACATCGGCTTCGGCGAAGCGGCGGCAGAAGTCACCCGCCGTGGTCGGGTCCGGGATCAGGTCCGCGCCCAACGCGTTCATGTACGCCGTGTCGTGGCGCAGACGCTCGATGTCCTCCAGCCGGGTGCCGGCACACAGCACGTTGTAGGCCAGGTTCAGCACATGGTCGGACTCGTGGTAGGGCAGGTGCACCTTCAACAACTGCAGACCCTCGTCGATCTGCCCAGGCAGGCCCAGCTTGGTCACCATCCGGTGCACCGCGGCGATCCCGCCGAAGGACGTCGCGTCGATGTTGCCACCGACCTCATAGGTGATCTTGCCCGAGGTCAGCATCGGCACCGGTCGCGGTCCCCAGTGCCCCGCCTGAGCGTGACGTGCCGCGACCCGACGACGACGGCGAGCCGCGTTCCGCCGGCTCTGCGCATGAGGTATCTTCTTCACCACAAAGGCTTTCTCTTGCCGGATGCGTTGCGAGCGCTAACCCAGCAAGATAAGGCCTTTGGTCATTTCCGACGCGCTCCTGCCCAACGACACGCTGACTCAAGGTCTAGTGACGCTCGCACTCTGCGGGTGCGGCAACTCACGTACCGGGCCGGGCGCCGGCGCGGAGCCTGGCGGGCCGGGCGCCGGGAGGCAGCGTGTCCTCGATCAACCCTTGCTGCCGCCCTCATTCGCCCCGCGAACGAAGTAGCGCTGGAAGATGAAGAAGATGGCGGCGACCGGAATGGTCGCCAGCAGGGCCGCGCCGAGCTTGAGCGGGTACTGGGTACCCGCCCCGAGTGACCCGCTGACGAGGTCGGCCAGGCCGCGGGGCAGCGTGAAGTACTCCGGGCTCTGCACCGCGACCAGTGTGTGCGGGAACTCGTTCCACGAGCCCTGGAAGGACAGGATGGTCAGCGTGATCAAGGCCGGTCGCATCGTGGGCAGCACGACCGACCAGTACGTGCGGAAGATGCCGGCGCCGTCGATCCTGGCCGCCTCCTCCACCTGGACCGGTACCGACTCGAACGACTGCTTCATGATGAAGATCCCGGTCGCGTCGACCAGCAGCGGGATGATCAACCCGCCGTAGCTGTTGTAGAGCCCGAGCTGCTTGAGGACCAGGAACTTCGGGATGAGGAGAACGACACCGGGTACGGCCATGATGGCCAGGACCGAGGCGAACATGGCGGCCCGGCCCCGGAACCGCAGGCGGGCCAGCGCGTACCCGGCCAGCGAGTCGAAGAAGACCCGCCCCAGCGTGACCAGGACGGCCATGAGCACCGAGTTCCCCAGCCAGGTCGGGAAGCCGGTACCGACGAAGATGCGCGCCACACTGGACGTGGTCACCGGGTCGGGAATCGGGGACAGCGGATTGGCCGCGGCGTCGGCCTGGCTCTTGAACGAACTGGCCAGCTGGATCACGAACGGGTAGATGAAGATCACGGCGAAGAAGGCCAGCACGCTGTACCCGATGATCCGGGTGGCCAGCCGCCGGGCGGGCGACCCGTAGAGGGTGGGCGGCGCCGTCGGGGGCCGACCGCCGCCGCCCCGCTGCTCGGGAATCTGGGCGATGATCTGGCCGGGATCCATGATGACGGTCATGTCGCACCCGCTCTCGTATCCTCTGTGGACAGTCGCAGCCAGGTCCACGGACGCGTCAGGGTGCGGCCGCGCCCGGGTGGTCGGAGTCCGGCGACCGGACGGTCACGGTCCCGCATGATGAAGCGCTGCAACAGGGTCATCGCGATGATGATCAGGAAGAGCAGGAAGGAGATGGCCGCGCCGGAGCCGTAGTCGAACACCCGGAAGGCCGTCCGGTAGGACAGGAACGCCGGGGTCAATGTCGTCTTGGCCGGGCTGCCCTGGCTCATCACGTAGATCTGGTCGAAGACCTGCCACGTCCCGATCAACCCGAGCGTGACCACGAGGAACATCGTCGGCTTGAGCAGCGGCAGCGTCACGTACCGGAAGTGCTGCCAGCGGGACGCGCCGTCGAGCAGGCTGGCCTCGTCCAGTTCCAGCGGAAGGTTCTGCAGCGCGCCGAGAAACATGAGCATGAACGTGCCCGAGGTCGTCCACACCACGAGGGCGATGATGGCGCACATGGCGACGCTCGGCCCGGCCAACCACTCCCAGAGCGAGAGACCGAGGAAACTGTGGTTGGCCAGTGCGGCCGGCGGTGCGTTGGGATCGGTCAGGCCGGCGGCGCCCAGGACGATATGGATGAGCCCGCGGGAGTCGAAGAACCACTGTGGACCCCGGATGCCGAACAGCGACAGGACCGCGTTGACCGCTCCCCCGTTGGTGAAGATGAACAGGAACACCACACTGATCGCGACCGAGCTGGTGACCGACGGAAAGAAGAACGCGGTCCGGAAGAACCCCTTGCCCTTGAGCAGCCGCTGGTTCACCACCAGTGCCAGGCTGAGCGCGAGGACCGTCTGCAGGGGGACGACGAGGACCACGTAGTAGATGTTGTTGCGGATGCTCGTCATGAAGTCGAGCCGGTCCAGCCCGTCCTTGGCGAACAGATCGGTGTAGTTCGAGGTGCCGGCCATCGGCACCGAACCGGTGAAGGGGCTGCCCTGCCCGTTCCACTTGGTGAAGCTGACGAACACGGCCATCAGGATGGGTACGAGCAGGAACAGCCCCAGAATGACGATCGCCGGTGCGATGAAGAGCCAACCAGCGCTCCCCTGCCGGCCGTGGATGCCCGAACGCCGCGTGGCGCGCCTGGCGTTGGGCTGCAGAGGAGCGCTGGTGGCCGTCACGGTCGCTCAGCCCTTGAGTGCCGCGGCGATATTGGCCTGGACCCTGGCCAGGATCGCCTTGGGATCACCGCTGGCCAGTCCTTGCAGCTGGCTGTCGAAGTCGGCCAGCACCGGATCCATCTTGGGCGCGTTGACCGGGCCCTGGGCGAAGTCGGCGCTGTCGATGAATGGCTGGTCGTTCGGGAACTGCTGCAGGTAGCCGGCCTTGGCCGAGCTTCGCGACGGCATGACGCCGAACGCCTTGGTGAACGCGAGCTGCTGCGCGGCCGTGGTCATCGCCTCGACGAAGTTGATGGCCTGGTCCTTGAACTTGGTCTTGGCCGATATGCCCCAGCACTGGGTGAACGACAGGGTGCCCTTGGTGCCCGACGGCCCGGCCGGCATGGCGACGACCTTGTACTTGACGGTCGGGTAGTCGGTCTGCATGGCACCCTTGATCCAGTTGCCCTCGGTGGCCATGGCGACCTTGCCCTTGCCGAAGGCCTCGCCGCCCCAGCCCGCGTCGACCTGCTTCGGGTACACCGCCAGACCCTGCTTGAGCAGACTCTGCACGTACTGCAGCGCCTGCAGGTTCTGCGGGGTGTCCGCGGTGGCCGAGGCGCCGTCCTTGCTGACCAGCCAGCCACCGTTCTCGACCATGAAGGCGCCGATGCGGTCACGGGTGTCCCCGATCACGAGCGGGGTCACCTTGGCCGCCTTGAGCTTCTGCGAGACCGCGGTCAGCTGGTCCCAGCTGGTCGGGATGTCGGCGTCGGTCAGATTCGCCTTCGCCCACAGGTCGGTGTTGATCTGCAAGGTAAGGGTGGAGAAGTCCTTCGGGATGCAGTACAGCTTGCTCTGGTACGTGAAGGCGGCGCGCAGCGACGGGTAGAAGTCGTCCACCCCGCCCTTCACCTTGTCGGCGTACGGCTCGAGGGCGCCGACGCTGGCGTAGTCGGCGAACCGGGCGGCGTCCACATAGAACACATCCGGCGGGGTGCCACCGGCGAACGCCTGGCCGAGCTGCTGTCCGATGTCCTGCGCCGGTGTCACCGTGGCCTTGTTGCCGGTCGAGCTCGCCCACGTGGCGGCGGCGGACTTCACCGCGTTGGTCTCGGCGTCGCCGGACGAGCCGATCAGGATCTGCAGGTCGGCCTGGCCGGACGCCTGTGGGGCGCCGTTGTCGTTGAATCCGCTGCCGCCGCAGGCGGCGGTGAACAGCACGACGGTTGTCGCAAGCAGTGCCACCCGTAAATGGGATAGCGGCCGTGTCATGTCGGGCCTCCTTGGTGGGGTCACCTGGGGACGGGTCATCCGCTGCGGTGGTCGACCTCAGCGGATGATCAGGTTGGGTTCCAGCAGAACGTGGCGGGGTGTCTGCCCGGGCCCCTTTTCGAGCAGCCCGGACAGCAGGTGGACACATCCGGCCGCCGCCTCGGCGAGGGGCTGCCGCACGCTCGACAGTCCGGCGGCCTGGGCCATCGGGCTGTCGTCGAATCCGATGATCGGGATTCCCGCCGTTCGGCGCGCGCCGAGGGCGAGCTGGTCACTGGCGCAGACCAGGGCCGTCGGCGGCTGCTTCGTACGCAGCAGCTCGCGGGCGAGCTGCTCGCCCTCGGCCAGACCGTCAACTGTGTGCCGGTCCAGCCGTGCCACGTCACAACCGGCCGCCCGCATCGCGGCGGCCCAGCCCTGCTGGCGGTCGTCGCCGACGCCGGAGCCCCTGGGCCAGCCCAGGAATCCGATCCGCCGGTGACCCTGCGCCAGCAGGTGCCGGGTGGCTGCCGCGGTGCCGGCGGCTCCATCGACATCCACCCACGGGTGCTTGTCGACGCCTCCCCAGGGCCGGCCGAACGTGGTGAACGGCACGCCCGCCTCGGCCAGCCAGGCCGTGCGGGAGTCGCCGTGGTGGGTATGGGTCAGGACGAACGCGTCGAGGGCGTACGAGGCGAGCAGATCCTCGTAGGTCGCGATCTCGGTGCGGTCGTCGGTAGCGGTGTACAGCATGATGCGGTAGCCCGCCGCCGCCGAGGCTTCGGTCAGGCCGTGCAGGAACCGGTCGAGCACCGAGGGTTCGACTCCGTCGCGCACCGGGTCGATGCGGACCGCGATGAGCCTGGAACGTCCGGTCCGCATCTGCCGCGCGGCGAAGTTGGTGCGGTAACCCAGCTCCTCGATCGCGGCCCGCACCCGGGCCCGGGTTTCCGCCCGGACCAGCTCGGGCGCGTTCAGCACATTGGACACTGTCTGCCGCGAGACGTTGGCGCGCCGCGCCACCGTGGCAATCGTAACGTTCGCGGCCATCATCCCACCTGTAAGGGTTGAACGATCCAAGCGTTCTGCGTCATGATTGGATCGTTCAAGTTGCTAGGATGTTTGGAACTTTCGACCTCGGCCCAGGACTTGTCAAGGGGAGTGTCCGATTTGACGGATAACCGGATTGATACGTCCACAGTGGATGTCCCGTACACGGACCTGCCGCCACCGGTGAACGACCTCGTCGTCACCGTACAGGCACCGGCCACGGCGCTGAGCGCGCCCGACGGTCAGGTGCGGGCCACCGGTATGGACGGGCTGTTCGTCTCCGACATGCGGGTACTGACCGAGGCCCGGCTGCGCTTCGGTGGCGTCGAGCCCCACCCCTTGGCCGTCCAGCACGAGGGCCCTGGTCGGAGCCGGTTCATTTCGGTGGCCCACGGCTTCGGTGACCCCATCAACGACCCGACCATACGGCTGGACCGCATCCGCCAGGTACGTCCGAACGGTATGGGCGAGCAGATCCGGATCTCCTCGGTGGCCACCCGGCCGGTGCGTGCCTACGTGACGATGGACCTGCGCTGCGACCTGACACCACTGGATCTGGTCCGCGGCGGACGGTCGCGCGCGGACCTGGCCCCGACCGCCGGAGCGGACAGCCTGCGTTGGGACACGCCGGAGTTCACCGTCGTCATCAGCGCCGCGGCGGCTGAGATCACTGCGACCGGCCTGCGTTGGCTGGTCGAACTGGCCGCGGGCGAGCAGACGACGCTCACCTGGCAGGTGCGGGTCGACGAGCGTCATCCGGTTCTCGCCGCACCGACCGGGCCGGTCGAGTGGGGCACGCCCCGGGCACGCGGTGACGACCCGCGGCTGGCCCGGCTGCTGGAACGGTCGCTGGCCGATCTGGAGAGCCTGCGGCTGACCGAGGCGGGCGCCGATCCCGACCGGCCCAGCACATTCCTCGGGGCCGGGGCACCGTGGTTCCTGACGCTGTTCGGCCGGGACAGCATCTGGGCCGCCCGCATGCTGCTGCCGCTCGGCACCGAGCTGGCCGAAGGGACGCTGCGCACGCTGGCCCGGCGCCAGGGGTCCACTGTGGACATCGCCGCCGGCGAGGCGCCGGGGAAGATCATGCACGAGCTGCGCCGGCACGATCCGCGGCTGCGCACGGCCCGGGTCGCCGGTGCGCCGCCGCCGGCCTACTACGGCACGGTCGACGCGACTCTGCTCTGGATCAGCCTGCTCGCCGACGCCTGGCGGTGGGGGCTCTCGGAGGCGGTGGTCGACGAGCTGCTGCCAACCCTGCGGCGGGCCCTGGAGTGGCTCGAAGGGTACGGCGATCCCGACGGAGACGGCCTCGTCGAGTACCTCGATACCGACGGCACCGGGTTGGCGAACCAGGGCTGGAAGGACTCGTTCAACGCGGTCCGCTTCCACGACGGCAGCTTCGCCCGCCCGCCGATCGCGCTGTGCGAGGTCCAGGCGTACGCCCACCGGGCCGCGCTCGACGCCGCCACCCTCCTCGACGCGGTGCCCGGGGCCGGCGGCGACGCCGACCGGTGGCGCGGGTACGCCGCGGCGCTGGCCGGCCGGTTCCGGTCCCGGTTCTGGGTTGACGGGCCGTTGGGGGCGTTCCCGGCGATGGCCATCGACGCTGACGGCCGGGCCGTGGACTCATTGACCAGCAACATCGGACACCTGCTCGGGACCGGCCTGCTCAACCCCGACGAGGAGACCCAGGTCGCCCGGCTGCTCGGGTCCGCCCCGCTGGCCGGTGGCTACGGCCTCCGGACGATGTCCACATTGGACAAGGCGTTTTCGCCGCTGTCCTACCACTGCGGCTCGATCTGGCCCCACGACACGGCGATCGCGCTCCTCGGACTCACCACGGCGGGAGCGGACGCCACCGCCACCGTCCTGGTGGACGGGCTGCTGTGCGCGGCCGAGGCCTTCGACTACCGGCTGCCCGAGCTCTACGGCGGCGACGACCGCGCCGACGTGACCCGGCCGGTGCCCTATCCGAGTGCGTGCCGTCCGCAGGCATGGGCCGCCGCCGCCGCGGTAGCGGTCCTCCAGGCCGCCCTCGGGCTCTCGGTCGACCTACCCCGCGGCGATGTCCGGATCAGGCCGCTGGCCAGCCTGGGCGCGGTCGAGGCGACCGGGCTCCGGCTGGCCGGCCGGCCCGTCCAGATCGCCGTCGACCGCTCCGGGGCGGTCCGGGTGGAGGGGCTGCCCGGCTCGGTCCGTTGGTACGCCGGGCCGGCCACGGGTCGACAGGAGGTTCTCGACGGAGCCGGGGGGTGAGTACCGCAACGCGGTCAGCTCAACTGAGCCGGCACCTCTGCGAGGCTCCGGCGGGGGACCATCCCGCCATCCTGGCCGCCCCGCCGTGGGGTGCGCCACGGGTTTGCGGCCGCGGCCGCCGGGTAACCGATGCGGGTGCGCATCGGCAGTACGGAGATCCGACCGCTCGGCGGAGCGGCCGGATGCCTGGTGATGTTGCTGATCTCGATTGTCGTGTCGGTGTTGCTCACCGTTGGGCTGAACGTGCTGCTGCGCTAGTAGCGCGGCGTCGTGGTATCGGTGATCGTGGTCGAGTTCGCCACGGTCGGCTGGTCGGACTCCGGCAGCCGCTCGGTGACGGCCGGTGTGTCGTCGCCGGAGCGCTCACGCAGCTTCTGTCGCCCCTCGGCGTACAGGCGCGACGCCTCGGCCCGGACGGCGTCGGTCACTTCGTGGACCTCCGGCCGGTCGAGCACCTCCTGCGTCTTGGCCTTGATCTTGTTGTACTGCTCCCGGCCGGCCTTGGTACCGAACAGGTAGCCGATGCCGGCGCCAGCGATGAACGCGAGTTTCCTAGCCATGACCATCCCTTTCGACCCTCCGAGGCTACCCGCCCACCACCGTCGACAAACCCGTGGCACGACGCCGGCAAGCTCTGGACGCCCGCCCTCACTGTGTCCCGCCGGCCGCCTCAGGTCACCCGTCCGCCCGACCCGCCGCACGACCAGCACAGCCGCGCCGAACCGCCGACGTCCTTCCAACGCACGTCGCAGGCTCGGCAGTACAGCCAGCCGACAGTGTCGCCCGGCTGGCGGGGTCGTCGCGGCCGAGCAGGTGCGGCCGGCGTGATGCGCTGGCCGTAGTACCCGCTCTGCTCGAGAAGTCGACCGTCCGCGACCAGCCCACGGACCGCCCGCTGGACCGCCATGGTCCGAGCCTCGGTGATCTCGCCGTCGGGATAGAGGCGCCATACCAGGTCTTGAATCGTGCACCCGAATGTGGCCGACGCTCCTACCTGCTCGAGGATTTCCCGGTGCACCCGTGCGTGCCCTCTGCTCACCGGTCCAGCGTAGTCCCGAGCGCGGCTCAGCTGGCGAGAGCGCCGAGCTCGTCGAGGATGGCGTGGGCCTCGCGCCTGGTCTGCCCGGCCAGCGTCTCGTCGGTCACCGACTGGACATCAGCCATCCGCAGCAGTGACTGGGCCATACCGCTGCGGATGCCGATGCGGCGGTACAGCTCGACCGCGTGCTCGAACGCGGCCAGGGCCTCACGATGGCAGCCGAGTGCGCTGCGCCCGGGTCGGTCCCGATCCGGTCCGGCCCGATCCGGCGGCCGAGCAACTCCCGCGCGTCCCCGCGGGACATCACGTCGAGCGGCCAGTGCGCCCAACTCCAGCAGTCCGTCGCGGCGCAGCCGGGCCACCCCGGCGACGGCCGGGTCCTGGAGGACCCAGTCCGGTGCGCCGGCAAGTGGTTGCTCGCGCCAGACCTCGAAACCAGTCCCGCAGCCTGTCGAAGCGGGCCTCGGGCGCCGCCAGGCAAGCCCGCAGGCGGGCCACATCGACGCTGCCGGGCGGCGTGACCAGCCGGCCTGGCACCTGACCGGCGGTACGGACTCGCCGGACACGACTCACCTGGCCACCTCCGCCTACACCACGCCGCTCGGCTCCACCACCGACCTCAAGCCGGGCGACATCCTCGACGACACCCAGGAGGGCCAGCCGAACGACCACGTCATCATCTTCGAAGCCTGGACCGGCACGAACACCTTCACCTACTTCAGCTTCGGCCAGACCCCCGATGGTTCACGGCAATGGCGATCTCACGGCGTCATCGCTGGCTGGCCACCCCACCAGCCACTACAAGCCGTACCGGTACAAGACCATCATCGACGACGTCTCCGGCACCGAGGTGGCAGCCAAGACCGGCGGCTCCTGCGCGAGCACAGCTTCGCTGACCATCGCCATCCCCAGCCGGACCGACGTGGTGATCTCCGAGGTGACCTGCATCCAGAAGGGCTCCGCCTCCCCGGACGGAGTACCGCTGCCGTGGGTGCAGGTGTGGACCACCGTCTCCTGGCGGCCCGCCTCAGGCAGCAGCTCGATATCGGGCTTCCTCAACAACCTCAATCCCCATGTCCAGATGCAACTGAACAACGTCACCAAACACGAGGCGCACTGCGAGTTCGCCGACAACATGACCGACTCGGACGGGTCGGGCTCCCGGGCGTGCAGCTACACGCTGTACAACCCGCCGGCGGGAACATGGACGGCCGACGGGAACGGTCGCCAACGTCAAGTCGTCCTGACGCCGGTGACCACCGCGCTCGGGGTGACTCCGATGATCTACACGAACCAGGCCGAGTACCGCACCTGCCTGAGCACCACCGGCCTGAACAGCTACCCGCTCATCGTGGCCGACTACACCAACAACCCACCGGTCCTCCAGCTGGATCTTCTGGCAGTACAGCGAGAATGTGACCCTCAGCGGTATTCCCGAGAAGGTCGACGGGGACGTTCTGGTACAGCACCCAGTCCAGGCTGGACCTGTTCGCCCACAACTGTCATACCAACTGTCCACAATAGACTCGCCCGCCCGGGTGGCCCCGGTCGCCCACCAGCACTCGGATCCCGGGTGCCGGTGGGCGGCCGGCTATGGCATCGCCGGGAGGCGCCGCCGGCCCGACACGCCGACGAGTCTGACCACTTGGGGGGTGGAACGTCGAGTTGACCATGGTCTACGGTCCCTGCTGTGACGTTGCCCGCCGGTGAACCCCCGCTGAGGCCGAGAAGCCTGCGCACGAAGGATCTCCGCTTCAACTTCTTCCGGCCGCGCCGACCGGTGAGCTGGCTGGGCCCGGTCCAGCTGGCGACCACCGGACTCCAGGTCGGGCTGGCCGACCGTCTGGGTGCCTACCTGGACAAACGCGAGCTGCAGGCGCTCTTCGACCAGCCATCGCTGACGGAGACCGGCGGCTCGACCGGGCTCTGGCTGGACTACACGGCCGACACCGGCGACGGTTTCCACGCCACCTACGCGGTCGCCTACCTGCTCGGCCAGCGGTCGCTGCCGGTCAAGGGGACGGCGGCCCTGCCCCGGGGGGACGTGCTCGTCCTCGGCGGCGACCAGGTCTATCCCGTCCCGAGCGGCGAGGCCTATGACGACCGGCTGCGTGGTCCGTTCCGGGCGGCTTTCCCCGATGTTGAGATCGGCGAGCAGCGCCCGACGATCTACGCACTGCCCGGCAACCACGACTGGTACGACGGGCTGACCGCGTTCTTCCGCATCTTCGCCGGCCTGGCCACCACCATCGGCGGCTGGCAGACCAGGCAGGAGCGCAGCTACTTCGCTATCAAGTTGCCGAGCAACTGGTGGCTGTTCGGGCTGGATGCCCAGCACGGTGCCCACATCGACGACCCGCAGCTGGAGTACTTCCGCACCATCATCGCCGACCATATGGCCGACAATGACCGGATCATCCTGTGTATGCCGGAACCGGCCTGGGTCGAGGGGCAGTTCGACGACGACGAGTACACGGCCGTCGACTACTTCCTCCGCAAGGTGATCGACCCGGCCGGCCAGGAGCAGTGGCTCTCGGTCAAGCGCGCCGGTTCGGATCAGCGTCCGAAGCACGTGACCATCCCGGTGATGCTCTCCGGCGACTGGCACCACTACGCCCGCTACGAGAGCACCGACACGGCCGGCGAGCAACGCCAGCTCATCACCTGCGGAGGCGGCGGCGCCTATCTGTACGGCACCCACCGGCTGCCCCGGTCGATGACCGTTGCACCGCCGAAGATGCGCCCACCGAAGTCCACTGTGGAGCGCAAGTACCGGCTGAGGAAGCGGTACCCGTCATTCGGCCGATCGCTCTGGCTGGGCCTGGGCGCGCCGGTGCGCCTACCGCTGCGCAACCCGACGTTCATCCTGTTCCTGGCTCTACTGCAGGGCCTGCTCCTCTACGCCACCCAGCGCGAACCACACGGCATCGGCGTCGGCGAGGTCATCATGGCCGGGGTGTTCTTCATGACCGCGCTGTTCTTCGCGGCCGGGCTGACCGCCGGGCGGCGGCGATGGATACGCACGGTCATCCTCACCGTCGCCCATACCGTCGCGCAGCTCGAGGTGGGGCGGCTGGTCCTCCCCGTCTTCGACCGGTACCCGAACCTCGACCTTTCGTTCTGGAAGCCGGCGCCCGGGTGGCAGCAGACCGCCTTCGACGTCACCCACACCGTGCTCTCGGTGGGGCACGACGTCACGCGGTATGTCGCCTACGGCATCGCGGCCGGCGTCGTGTCGGCCGTGGTGGTGGCGGTGTATCTTATCGTCGCCAGCATGGTCGGGCTCAACTTCAACGAGCTGTTCTCCAGCCAGCGCATCGAGGGGTACAAGGCGTTCCTGCGGATGCACCTGGGCACGGACGGCTCGCTCACCATCTACACGATCGGGGTCCGTCGGGTCCGCCGCGTCGGCCCGAGCTTCGTGCGCTGGCACTGGAAGGCGGACCCTGGTGGCGCCCGCAGCGCGCCGTGGTTCCGACCCCGCCGACGGTTGCGGCCGCACCTCATCGAGACCGTGCGCATACCCGGACCGCCCGGGCCGGCCGGGCCCACCCGACCGGTCTGACAAGCCGGTGGCCAAGCGTGGCCAAGCCGGTGAGTGCCGCCGCCGCGTGCCGGGTGTTTGCACGGCGTCCCTGCAAACACCCGGGCGGGGCTGTGGTAATTCCAGGCCCCCAGGAGGGCGCAAAGTCACCGCGGCCCCAGCCGGCGCGCCGCGCGCCGCGTTTGCACGGCGTCCTCGCTAACGCCGATTCCCGCGGCTCGCGGTGCCTGGGCGATCCGGACGCTGTCAGCTGTCCTCGTGGACCCGGGTGCTGGCGCGCAGTCGGTTGGCGTCGTCAGCGTCCAGGCTGGGGTACGCGGCGTAGCGGCCCTTGCCGGCCAGCTTGGCCAGGTACATCGCGGCGTCGGCCCGGCGGATCAGTTCGTGGACGTCGATCTGGTTGGTGTCGCCCGAGGCGGTACCGATGCTGGCCCCGACCATGACCTCTACGCCGTCCACGGCCACCGGCTGGCGCATCGCGGTAAGGAACCGCTGGGCGATGGGCTCCACGGCCTCGGGGGCGACGCCCTCGGCGATCACCAGGAACTCGTCGCCGCCCACCCGGGCCACGGTGTCCTCGCCCCGGGAACAGGCCCGCAGGCGGGCGGCCGCACAGACGAGCACGGCGTCGCCGACGGTGTGCCCGTACTCGTCGTTGACACTCTTGAATCCATCGAGGTCGACGAACATAACCGTGGTGTTCCCGGGCGCCGGCCGGCGTGGCGCGCTGACCCGCTCTTCGAACATGGCCCGGTTGGCCAACCCGGTCAGCGGATCGTAGAAGGCGAGTTGGTTGAGCGTCTCCTGCTGCTCCTGGACCCGGCGCAGGGAAGCGCGCAGGTCCACGGCCAGCGCCTGCCGCTCCCGCAGCGCCAGGATCTGACGGATCACGACGAGCCCGAACAACGCGACCAGCAGCACGGTCAGCACGAGACCGGCCGGCCGGCCGCGGGTGACCAGCACGATCGAGGTGACGGCCGCGGCCGACAGCGGCAGGTAGGGCAGGATCAGGCCGACTCTGGACGGCCCGGGCGGAGCCGCCCTGTGCTGCCCCGAACCCGCCGCGAGCCCGGCCAGGCCGATCAGCGCGAAGCCGATCACCCAGCCGGCGTCGAGCGGGTGTCCGCTGCGATAGGTGGCGACCTGGGCCACGTACAGGCTGTCGGCGATCGAGATGGCGAGGGTGCCGACGGCCAGCAGGATGATCGGCCGTCGGTGCGGTGCCCGCGTCGAGCCGAGCAGGATCAGCGTGGCGCTGGCGATGGCCACGTCCCCGACCGGGTAGGAGATGTTGACCGACCATTCGAGCCAGGACGAGGAGGGCGCGCGCGTCTGGTCGTACAGCGGACCCAGGACCACCGCCCAGCTGAGGTAGAACAGGGAGCCTGTCACGAGCAGGCTCTCGACCAGGCCCATCGCGGCGCCCCGGTAGAGCCCGATCAGCTCGGCCACTCCCCACAGCACCAGCGGGACCATGGCCAGGAACCCGAGATCGGCCAGCGACAGCCGGGGATCGGGGTTGTCGCCGATCACCTCGTACCCGGTCCAGATCGCGTCACCGACCGCCCAGCACAGCATGCCGATCCCGATGAGCCGCCAGCCGCGTACCCACCCGGCGAGCTGGCCGGGCCCCCGCACCCGCAAGCAGGCGAGGGCGGCGAACATCGCCGCGGCGCCCTGGATAACGTCGGACAACACCGGATGACCGGGTGCGCCGCCGACCGCGATGGCGGCGAAGGCCACGATCAGAGCGCCGGCGCCCGCGCCGAGGACCAGCGTCCCGAGCCGCCCTGAGCCGGCCGGCTGCCGACCGGTCATACCGCTAGAAACCCCTCGCAAGCTGCGGTGGCTCGCAAGCTCGCCTCCTCGCGCTCGGTTACCCCCGACCGTAGCCGGCCGTCGAACCGTGCGCAGGTGCCTGCCGACTTCCGCGTGACGCGCGTCAGTGCGGCGCGTGGGTAGCGGCCAGTTGATCGTCGAGCCCGGTCGCGGAGATCAGGAGCCGGGTGGCGGCCGCCTCCGGCAGGGGCGGAGCGAACAGGTACCCCTGCCCTAACCGGCACCCCAGATCCAGCAGCGCGGCCCGTTCGGCCGGCCGCTCGATGCCCTCGGCGACCACCAGCAGGCGCAGTGAGTCGGCGATGGCGAGGATGGCCCGGACGATGCTGCGATCGGTACCCTCCCGAGCCGCCCCGGGGATGAACGAGGCGTCAATCTTGAGGCACTCGGCCGGAAACTGCTTGAGATAGGTCAGATTGGAGTACGAGCTGCCGAAGTCGTCGAGGGCGAAGTGCACCCCGCCGGCCCGCAGCTTGCGCGTCGCCGCGGTGACGTCATCGCCGGCATGGCTCCTCTCGGTCACCTCGAGCCAAACGTCGGACGGATCCACGCCGACGGTACGCATGAGGGAGAGAATGTCGTTGGCGACGTCGGTCTGCCAGAGCTGGGCGGCCGACAGGTTGGCGCTGAGGAACAAGTCCGACCAGCCCGGCAGCCGCTGCCACGCGGCCAACTGGCGGCACGCCTCGCCCAGAACCCACTCACCGATCGACACGATCAGACCGGTCTCCTCGGCCAGCGGGATGAACACGTCGGGCGGGATCGGGCCGCGCCGCGGATGCGTCCATCGCAGCAGGGCCTCGAACGCCACCGGGCGGCCGGTGTCGAGCCGGACGATCGGCTGGTACCGGACCTCGAACTCGCCACGGTCGAGCGCATGCGTCAGCTCCGACCGGATACTGAGCCGGTCCAGCGAACGCAGCGACGCGGCTTCGTCGAAGACCTCGACCGCCCCGGGGCCCCGCGACTTGGCCACATACATCGCGGCATCGGCGTCGCGCAACATCGTGCTCGCCGTGGTCCGGCCGGGTACGCCGAGCACGCCGCCGACGCTGGCCGAGACGGTCACCCGTTCGTCGCCCAGCGGGAACGGCTCCCGCAGTCCTGACACGATCCGGCGCCCGACCTCGGTCACCTCGTCGATGCTGTCGACCTCACCCAGGACGGCCACGAACTCGTCGCCGCCGAACCGCGCCAACAGGTCGGAGCCCCGCAGTCCCCGCACCAACCGGTCGCCGACCCGCGCCAGCAGCTCGTCGCCGGCCTCGTGGCCGAGCCGGTCGTTCACCGCCTTGAACCCGTCCAGGTCGCAGAAGAGCAGTCCGACCCGGCGGGTGGACGAGGCGTGGGCCAGCACATCGTCCAGCCGCTGCCCGGCGGACTCCCGGTTGGCCAGACCGGTCAGCGAATCGCGGGTCGCGCGATGACGCAGCTCGCGGTAGAGGGTGGCGTTCTCCATCGCGGCGCCGACGTAGCTGGCGAAGATGGTCGCGATCTCAATGATCTCCCGCCGGAACGGACGCGGCCGGGACCGGGAGGCGTAGAGCAGCGCCACCGGGCCGTCGTCACGCATCACCGGTACACAGAGGACGGATCCCGGCGGCGAGCCCGCGTCGCGAGGGGCGGTACCTGTCCACGCACGGCCGGACCGGACCTGATCCCACGACGGTAGCTCGGCCACCGGGCGCCCGTCGCCGGCGCCAAGGTCGGCCGCCCTACCCCGCTGGGCCCACCGGTAGACCCGGCCGTCCCGGATGGCGACAATGCAGGCACTGTCCGATGTGGTCAGACGCTGGAGCAACTCGGTGGCGCTGTCCACGAGGGAGTCGGTATCGAGGTGGCGGGCCAACATGTGCCCGGTCTGGGCCAGCCGCTCGATGGCCGTCGCCCGCTCACGGTCCTGGACGGCGACGTGGATGCGCTGGGCCACCGAGGCGAGCACGTAGAGGTCGGTGCCGCCGAACGGGTCCGCGTTGGTCCGGTAGAGCATCAACAGCTCGTCGTCGGCGTCGGCCTC
Organism: uncultured Actinomycetota bacterium; assembly: GCA_963803345.1. Classification (GTDB taxonomy): domain Bacteria; phylum Actinomycetota; class Actinomycetes; order Mycobacteriales; family Micromonosporaceae; genus CAWDLX01. The sequence continues at coordinate 832,616 of CAWDLX010000006.1, read as the reverse complement.
CAGCGACATCGGAACGAACGCCGCCGAGCGCACGTCCAGCTCCGCCAGTGAGTCCGGCACGTTCTGGTCGCCCGGCTCCAGACCCACCACCGCGACCGGGTGCCGTTCCACCGACGCCCGACGCGCGGCCGCCCCGGCCGTCCAGCCGAACCCGAACGACGGGTCGTCCTCGGCCAAGCCGCTCGCACTCACCACCCGCAGCTGACCGTCCACGACGGACGCCACGCACACCACATCGGCGGTGAACACCTCGGAGATGACGCTCAGCGCCCGGCTGACCAGATCGTCGGGGGCGGACGGACTGCTCAGTACCGTCAGCAGGCGGATCAACCGCGCGGTGTCCCGGTAGGCGTTGGCGGCGGCCGCGGTCGCCTCCCGGACATCCGCGGCCAGCTGGGCCACTTCGTCCGGCGACGATGTGGTCATGGGCGCCTCACAGGGCGATCGCCGCCAGGGTCGAGTTGTGGTACCCGGCCACACTGTTCGTGCGAGCGAACTCCCCGTACGTGTAGATACCGAAGATCGGTATGGCCCCCACCGCCTTCTGCACCCGCTCGGCCTCCTCCGGGCCACGCTCCTGCAGCACGTCGAGTCGGGCCACACAGCTGAACACCAGCACCACCGACGGGTCGCGCCCGGCCACCGCCTGCTCAGCCACCTGCTGGCTCACCGCGAGCAGTTCGTCCGGGTCGCAGGCCACGATCTGGATGGCCGAGTACACCGGCAACGGCGCGAACGTGCGGATGTTGCCGTCGGTATCCATGAACACACCCCGGATCAGGTGCGAACCGTCCGGTTCGATCAGGCCGAACGCGTGCATGGAGTAGTAGCCCCCCGGGCGGACCCGGTCCAGCTCGTCGGTGTCGCCCCGGCGGATGTGCTCCTCGAACACGTCCCGGGCCGGCCGGCCGGCGATCTCCCTGACCACCTGACCGTCCACATTGGTCACCAGCAGTGGCAGTCCGATGGCGTGCCAGCCGTGGCCGACCTGGACCGGGATCGGCTCGTCAGACGCGATCCAGACCGCGACAGCGCTGTCGGCCAGGATCTGGTCATCGTGCAGCACGAAGGTCTCCTGGAGCCGCCGGTCGTCGGCCGCTCCCCCACCGGCCACCGGTACCGTCGTCCCGGTGACCCGGTGGATGCCACTCACGAGGGCCTGCTGCTCGGGCGCCAGGCCGTCGGCGAAGAGCAACACCGTGCTGTTCGGGCCGGGATCACCGCCGACCGCGGCCCGGGAGGCGCGGGCCAGTTCGGCTCCGGCCGCTTCGGCGTCGTCGGACAAGCCGCCGATGGACGCGATGCCGAACCGGTACGGGCCGGCTGTCATCGCCAGCACCGCGACTCCCCGGGCCGGTTCGGTGAGATCAGAACCCCGGAAGTGCCCGGTACTGGTCGCCCCGACCAGTGGTGTGTCCCCGGTGACGCCTCGGATCGCCTCGAGCAGGGTAGCGAGGTCGTATCGCACGGACAGGTACACGATGACGAGCGCCGGCCTGGCGCCGTGCAGGCCCCGGACCGCCTGCGCGGCAGCAGCCCGTCCCGCCTCGACTGGATCGTGCGACTCACTGGAACCGGTGGCCGCAATCACAGCCGGCTCTCGAGTGGTCGTAGCGTTCATGGGCGTCCCACCCCCCCGGGTTGCTACGCCGTGACCGGTCCAGTGTAGTGCGGGCCCAGGGTCAGGTCCGCGCGCCGGAAAGGCTGGTGCTGACGGGGCGGAGGGTGCCGTCGGCGGCCAGATCGCTGATGGCGTCCAGGAGCTGATCCACCTGTTCGTCAGTGTGAGCCGCGGTGACCTGGACCCGGAAGCCGACCTTGTCCCGCGGTACACCCGGGTAGGGAGCCAGGGTGACGAAGATCCTCCGGCGCCACAGGTCGTGCGACACCTCCACCAGGTCCCGGTCGTAGGCGATCGGTAGCTCGATGATCGGGGTGTCATCCCGGTTGAGCGTGGTCATCCCCAGCCCGCGCACATGGTCGAGGATCCGCCGGGTCATCCGGTAGAGGTGACCGCGCAACTGGTCCCCCTTCATCTCGTTGACCTCCATCCCGGCCAGCACGCTGGCCAACGATGCCACCGGCGACGGTCCTGAGTAGAGGTACGTCGGTGCGGCCACCTTGAGATGGTTCTTCAACGCCGTCGGTAGGGCCAGGAAGGCCAGGAGTGACGAGTACGCCTTGGAGAAGCCACCGACCAGCACGATGTTGTCGTAGCTCTCCCCGGTGTGCCGGATGATGGCGTTGCCCCGGGCGCCGTAGGGGGAGGTCTCGTCGGCGCGTCGTTCGCCGATCACTCCGAACCCGTGCGCATCGTCCACATAGAGCAGTGCGTCGTGCTCACGGCAAAGCCGGGCCAGCGCCGGCACATCCGGGATGTCCCCGGTCATGCTGTTGACCCCGTCCAGGCACACGATGCGGGCGCCGATGGGCGCGGACCGCAGCAGTCGTTCCAGCTGATGGAGGTTGGCCGACTCGAACCGGTGCAGGGTGGCGCCGAGTCCGCGAGCATGCACGCACCCATCGTAGATCGTCTTGTGGGCCAGGCTGTCCACGAATACCGTGCCCTTCCCGGCCAGCGCGGGAATCACAGCCAGATGGATCTGGCTGATGGTCGGCAGCACGAGGGTGTCGGGCGCGCCCAGCAGCTCGGTCAGCCGCTCCTCGATGGTCGGGTAGAGGCGTGGACTGCCCAGCATGCGCGACCACCCGGGGTGTGTTCCCCACCGGCGCAGCTCCCGGTCGACCGCGTCCCAGACATACGGTTCGAGGTCGAGTCCCAGGTAGTTGCACGATGCCCAGTCGACCAGCCAGTGGTCGCCGATCCGGATCTCGCGTCCACGGATCTCCTCGATCACCGCGTCCCACATACGGGTCCGGGTCCGAAGCTCCTCGAGCTGGCGGTAGCGCGGGTCGAGCCTCAGCGGCATGTTCACGTCGCCCGTCACGGTCCCTCCTCACTCCCACCCGCCGGCACCGACACCCGGTCCCGCAGCCAACGGACCGCGTCGCCGTAATTCAGCGGACGCGATAGAAGATACCCTTGACCGTAGCCGCAGCCCATCGCCACCAGCAGCTCCAACTCGTCCGTGGTCTCGATTCCCTCGGCCACCACGTCGAGGTCGAGCGCCTGGGCGAGCTGGATGACCGCGGTCAGTACCGCGTACTGCTCGCGCGACGACGTGACAGTGTCCACAAAGGACTTATCGAGCTTGAGGACGTCCACCGGCAGCTGCTGGAGATAGCTGAGCGAGGAGAATCCGGTGCCGAAGTCGTCGATGGCGACCTTGACGCCATCGGCTCGCAGCGTGTTCAACGCGTCCCCGACGCCCCCTTCCCGGACCAGCAGGCTCTCGGTGATCTCCAGGACCAGACTGCTCGGCGGCAGGCCGGCCGTAGCTAGTTCACCCCGTACCAGCTCGACGAAGCCCGGAGCCCGGAACTGGCGGGCCGACACGTTGACGGTAACGTACGGCCGGCCGGGCTGTAGCCGCTGCCAGCGCACGGCGGCCCTGATCGCGTGACGCAGCACCCACGCGCCGAGCGGTACGATGAGTCCGGTCTCCTCGGCCAGATCGACGAACGCCGCCGGCGACAACAGTCCGCGAACCGGGTGCGGCCAGCGCACCAGGGCTTCGAAGCCGACAGTACGGCCGGTACCGAGTTCCACGATCGGTTGGTAGTCGAGGACAAGAGCGCCGGCGTCCACCGCCTTCTCCAGATCGGTGCGCAGGCGCAGCCGATCGACCACGGCGGTGTGCAGTGACGCCTCGTACCGTAGGGGTCTCCCCTTGCCCGCGTCCTTGGCCACATACACGGCCAGGTCGGCCTGCCGTAGCAGCTCCTGGGCATCGGCCTGCTCGGTACCGTCGGCGATACCGATGCTGGCGCCCAGGGTCACCACACCCTTACTGAGCGGGAACGGCTCGGCGAAGCAGCCCATCATGGCGGAGATCACGTCGTCGACCTCGGCCGGTCCGGACACGTCGATGCAGGCGGCGAACTCGTCACCACCCAGCCGGGCCACCATCCAGTCAGCCGGCCCGGCGCGGCCGCCCATTGTGGACTGTCGCGCGTGGACAGCATCAGTCAACCGCTGGCCGACCACCACCAGCAGCTCGTCGCCCGCGCCATGGCCCATGGTGTTGTTGACCACTTTGAAGTCGTCGAGCTCGACCACGATCACCGACGCCAGCGTCCCCTGCGCGGCGGCCGCGGCGACAGCGGCCTGAGCCGTGGAGACGAACACCTCCCGGTTCGGCAGGCCGGTCAGGGCGTCGAGGGTTGCCTGCCGGTAGAGCTCGGCCTGCATACGCCGGCTCTGCGTGACATCGCGCAACGTCACGACCACGCCTGCGACGGTCGGCTCGGACCGCAGGTCCCGGCAGGACGCCTCGACCTCGGCGATGCCGCCGTCGGGCTGGCGGACCCGCCAGTCCCGTCCACTGCGGTCGGGCTGCCCCGAGCGGACCCGCGCCAGCCGTGACCGCACCTCGGCCAGGCTGTCGGGGTCGACCAGGTCCGGCAGGGCCGAACGGGTGGCGTCGTCGGTGAGGAAGAGCGTGGCAGCCGAGGGGCTGGCGTAGCCGACCCGGTCCTCGTCGTCGACGATGAGGATGACGTCGGCGGTGTTCACCACCAGGGTACGGAAGTAGGCCTCGCTGTTGCGCCGGTCGACCTCGGCGCTCAACGTGATCCGCTCGATCGCCAGCGCGGCCTGCGTCGCCAGCACCTGGACCGCTTCCTGCAGGGCGACCAGGTACACCTCCTCAGCCGCAACGTACAGCGCGCCGAGCGGGCCGCCATGCGATCGGCGACCGCTCGCGGCCAGCGGGCAGCGCAGGCTCACCTCGAACTCCCCCAGCTGGCTCGCCGTCTCGTGGTCGAGGGCGCGGGTGTAGGTCATGGCCATCGAGGTCGGGTCGGCCGAGTCGGTCAGGCTCAGCACAGCGCGGTAGGCAACCCCCCGGGGCAGCAGCCGGGCGACCGCGTCGGTGACCACGGTGGACACACTCGGAACATCGGTGGCCAGCAGAAGTGCCGAGCCGGCCTGTCGCAGGCCGCGCTCGCGGTCGACCGAGCGGCGCTGGTTACGTAGCGCCCGGCCCAGCCGCACCAGGACGAGAACCGACAGCGTGGCGGACAGGATCGCGATGACGGCGCCGTCGCGTACCCCGTCCGAGGTGTTCGCCTCGACCAGCAGGATCACCGGCGCGATCAGGCAGGCCAAGCCCAGCAGGATCAGTCGCCCCAGCCGGTCCGCGCGCCGGCGCATCACCTTCGGCTCGGTGAGATCCCGCATCGACGGGTGCAGTGCGGCCGCGCCCCAGGCACTGTAGAACACGATCCAGCCGAGGTCGACCGGGGTGCCGACATGCCACGTCCCGTGGAGCTGGATCAACCCGTACGCGATGTCGGCCGCCAGCAGCCCGACCCCACCGATGGCCAGCAGGCGGACCGCCGGCGACGCCCGCACGGACACGATCAGGCTGGCGCCGACGGCCAGGATCATGATGTCGCCCAGCGGGTACGCCACCGAGATGGTGCGCTCGAGCGGCGACAGATCGGGGTTCTCAACGTAGGGCCCGATCAGGTACACCCACGAGATCAGCCCGACCCCGGCGGTCAGCGTCAGACCGTCGAGGATGCCCGCCACATCCCGCTGCACCACGCCCAGGCGGTACAGCCAGACCATGCCGACCGCGATCAGCAGGTACATCGTCAGGTAGAAGACGTCGGCCACCGAGGGGAACGGGTCGCTCTGGTGGAAGACGCGGATCAGCAGGTCAGCCGACAGGTCGCCGAAGATGAGGCTGAGCACGGCCGCGGCGAGCAGGAACCATGGCCCGCGCCGGCGGGGCCGGTTCCGGATGGTTCCGTAGACGATCGCACAGACGCTGGTCAGCCCGATGGCGGTCCAGATGAACACGTGCTGGCCGGGCAGGGCGAAGTCCAGCACCGTCAACACGAGCATCCATGCGGCATAGCGGGCGAAGATTCCGCCTACCGACACAGCTCCCCCTGACACCTCCTGTGGGCATCCATCCGGATCGCGCGCTCCTGGTCGCTACCTAGGGCCAAACGTACGGCTGGAATCTTGCCGATACAGAGAGTTGCCGAGCTTGGCACCGTCGGAGAAACCACAACGGGCCGCCGGCACCGCCCTGTACCACCGGCCACAGCGGCTACCTGGGATGCCGGCGGACCCGGCTGGCCTCAGACCTTGGACGACGCGGTACGGGCGACCGGCCGCTGTCGCATGTGGACGACCAATGTGGCCCTTGTCGACGGCCGGTACGCCCGCGACGATCGAGGTCTGAGCGGACCTTGACGCGCACGGCCGCCGGGTGTTTCCTGGTCAGGCGTCGATTTGTATCGATGTTCACATGTTCCGATGCGACCACCCTAGGCACATCCGTGCCTGGGCCCACCGTCCACGCCCAGAAACGGAGCTCCCATGGTCACCCGTCGACAGGTGCTCGGCGCCGGCGCGCTCGCCGGTGCGGCATTGTTGGTCCCGGCCGCCTTACGTACCTCGACCGCCGGCGCGGCCCCGGTACCGGGCGGCACGCTTGATCCAGCCTCCATCGCGAAGTACCGCACACCGCTGTTCGTGCTGCCGGCCATGCCCAAATCGCCCAGCTCGTCCAGCGGCATCGACGCCTACTCGATCGCCGCCCGGCAGGTCACCCAGCAGATCCTGCCCGCCGGTGGCCCGGCCACCACCGTGTACGCGTACGGCGGCGGCAGCTCGTCATTCCACTTCCCCTCGTACACCGTCGAAGCGCGGACGAACCGTCCGGTCCGGGTCACCTGGGCCAACCAGCTCGTCGACTCGAACGGCAGGTTCCTGCCCCACCTGCTCCCGGTCGACCCCACGCTGCACTGGGCCAACCCGCCCGGCGGCACATCCGGGCGTGACTCCCGGCCGACATTCACGTCCACCCCACCGGCGTACCGCGGCCCGGTCCCGTTCGTCACCCACCTGCACGGCGCCCACACGTTCGAGGAGAGCGACGGCTACCCCGAGGCCTGGTACCTTCCCCACGCCAACAACATCCCGTCCGGGTACGCCACGTTCGGCAGCTTCTACGAGCTGTTCCGGTCGCAGGCGCACCACCGGTTGGGCGTGAGCTGGGGTCCCGGTACCGCCGTCTTCCAGTACAACAACGACCAGCGCGCGACCGGACTGTGGTTCCACAGCCACGAGCTCGGGCTCACCAGGCTCAACATCTACGCCGGCCTGTCCGGCATGTACCTGCTCCGCGGCGGGTCGTCGGACCTGGCGCCGGGCGCCCTCCCCGGCCCGGCGCCCCGCCTGGGCGACCCGTCCGGGACCGCGCTACTACGAGCTGCCCCTGGTGATCCAGGACCGTTCGTTCAACCGGAACGGCTCACTGTTCTTCCCCGACAGCCGGGACTTCTTCGGCGATGTGCCACCCGGCGGACCGTACATCCCGAGCACCGACGTGCCGCCGATCTGGAACCCGGAGTTCTTCGGCAACACCATCGTCGTCAACGGAAACACGTGGCCCAAGGTCGCCGTCGAGCCGAGGCGCTACCGGTTACGACTGCTCAACGCCTGCAACACCCGGGTACTGATGCTCAAGGTCGTATCGAACCCGTTGGCGACGCGGCCGGCGAATGCCGCCCTGCCGATCTGGGTCATCGGTACCGACGGTGGGTTCCTGCCCCGTCCGGTACGGGTCGACACGGCCACCATGGCAGTGGCCGAACGGTTGGATGTCGTCGTCGACTTCACCGGACTCGCCGCCGGAACCGAGCTGTACCTCATCAACGAGGGCCCGGACGAGCCCTTCGGCGGCGGCTCCCCCGGCGTCGACTTCGCGCCGGCCGACCCGGGTACCACCGGGCAGGTCCTCAAGTTCGTGGTCGGCTCGCTGCGCGGCACCGACACCAGCGTGCCACCCAGCCAGTTGAGCCTGCCATCGATCACGGGCATCGGATCCAGCTCCCGCACGCGCAAGCTGTCCCTCAACGAGATGGAGTCGACGACGTTCGCGGGGGCCCCGACGATGGGCATGCTGGGCACCATCAACGGCAAGGGAAAACCGGTGGCCCTGCACTGGGGCGATCCGGTGACCGAGCAGGTCGGGCTCAACACGACCGAGACCTGGGAACTGCACAACTTCACCGAGGACGCGCACCCGATCCACCTCCACCAGGTCCAGTTCCAGGTCGTCAACCGCCAGCCCATGACCAACAGCGCCGCCGCGCGGCCGCCCCAGTCCTGGGAGACCGGCTTCAAGGACACGGTGGTCGCCCTTCCAGGCGAGATCACCCGGCTCAGGGCGCATTTCGACATCGCCGGACGCTACGTGTGGCACTGCCACATCATCGACCACGAGGACAACGAGATGATGCGGCCGTACGTGGTCAGCTGAGGTGTTTGCCCGGACAGTCTGCAAACGCATTCCGTCGAGTACGGCGTCCGTACTAACAGTCGCCCTCAGCCAGCGGGACGAGGCGAGGTCGCAATCACCCACCAGGGACCGGGAAGGGGGGCTCAGCTGTCCACGCCGGCAGCCGTACCGTGAAGCACGCCCCGGCGTCAGGAGCGCCGTGGGCTTCGACGGTGCCACCATGGTCGGTGACCACCTCGCGGACGAGCGACAGGCCGAGTCCGAACCGGCGGCCATCACCGTGGTTGCCCCGGTAGAACCGTTCGAAGAGTCGACCCGACTCGGCCTGGTCGAAGCCTTCGCCGCTGTCGCGTACCCGGACATCGACGAAGCCCGGTACCGTCGTGACCACGTCAAGGTCGATCCGCCCACCAGCCGGAGTATGCGAGAGCGCATTGTCCACAAGGGACGCGAGAACCCGGGCGATCGAGGCTTCCGCCCCCCGTACGATGTACGGACCCCGGTCGTCGGCGTCAACCTCGACCGCGATGTTGCGCTGGGCCGCCCGCGGTCGTTCCGCCTCGGCCGCCCGGACAGCCAGGTCGTGCAGATCGACCGGCCCGTACCGCCGGGGTTCGATTCGCAACTGGGCCGCCAGCAGGAGCTCGCCGACCAGTTCGCCCATCTGCCGCGTACCCCGGACCAGTTGCTCGACATCCTCGCGCACCCGGGCCGGATCGGACGACGACCGCAGCTGCAGCTCGACCAGCTGGGCCCGGGTGTGCAGCTGGGTCAGCGGAGTTCGCAGCTCATGACTCGCGTCGGCCACGAACCGCCGCTGGCGGTCCATCGCGTGGCCCAATGGGGCGATCGCGCGCCGGGCGATCAACGCGCCGACCCCTCCCGCCAGCAGCATGCCCGCCCCGCCGGCGACGGCCAGCCCCACGAAGAGCCGGTCGCGTTCGCGGTCCGGAATGGTCAGGTCGAGCGCCACCTGAATCGTGGCGCCGCCGCTGCGGTAGGTCCGCACCAGGTACTCGCGATCACCGCGCCGCACCACCCGGTCATCCGACGGCTTGTCGGCCGGCAGATCGGCCATCGCTTGCGGGTCGACTGTTGGCCATCCGTCGCGGTGTCCACCTCGTAGCCTGACCCGTCGAGGATCCGGGCAAGCATCTCCTGCAACTGCCGATCGTCCTCGACCAGCAGCAGACGAGGTCGCACCTTCGTGCCGTCCAAGGGTCCACTCACTTCAGCAGCATCGGGAGCAATCCCTCGCACCGTCTCCGCCTCTGCCGCGCCGATCGTACATCGAAGAAGGTACCCGCTCAGGCTCGGCGGGACGGCGATCTCAAACGTGAGTCACCTTGACTCATTTCCAGGGTGCGTCGGGTGATCCCGGTCACGGGTGAGAAGATGGGAACGTGGCGGACATGCAGACGATCACACTTGCCGGGTCGGGGCTCGCGATGCCGTTGCTCGGCTTCGGTACCTGGCAGCTCACCGGAGGCAATGCCTATGACGCCGTCCGGCACGCGCTCGACGTCGGGTACCGCCATATCGACACCGCCGCCGTCTACCGCAACGAGAAGGAGGTCGGTCGCGCCATCAGGGACAGCGGAGTGGCCCGCGACGATCTCTTCGTGACCACCAAGATACCGCCCAGCCAGGCCGGCAAGGAGCGCCGGACGCTCGACCACAGCCGCCGCGACCTCGGACTCGATGAGGTCGACCTGTGGCTCATCCACTGGCCACCACCACGAGGCAATTCCTCGACCAGGATCTGGCGGACCATGCGGGATCTACGCGACGAGGGACTCACCCGCGCGCTCGGTGTGAGCAACTTCGACGCCACGCTCATCGACGGCCTGACCGACGACACGGGCGAGGCGCCATCGGTCAACCAGATTCCCTGGAGTCCGTGGGACTACTCGGCCTCGGTCGTGGCGCAGCACCGCGACCGAGGAGTCGTGCTCGAGGGGTACAGCCCGTTCAAGCGCAGCGACCTCGCTTCCCCGGTTCTTGGTCGGGTGGCCGAGGCGCATGGAGTGACGCCAGCCCAGGTGGTGCTCCGTTGGCACATCGACCACGGCACCGTGGTGATCCCGAAGTCCGCGACACCGGAGCGGATCGAGTCCAACTTCGACGTATCCGGATTCACGCTGACCGCCGATGAACGGGCTGGGATCGACCAGCTGGGAGCCGGTACTGTGCAGCGGTGACGACATCGAAGGCGCTCGGCACGTCGTTCCGGTGGGCCGGGGTCGCCTCCGCCTACCGTCACCGTCCTCCCTACCCGGCTGAGCTGTTCGACACCCTCGAAGGGCTCGTCGTCGCGCGACCTCGTACCGTACTCGACATCGGAGCCGGCGACGGCGCGCTCGCCCGACCGCTGGCGCGACGGGTGGACCGCGTCGACGCGGTCGAGATCTCGCCGGCGATGGCCGAGGCGGGCCGGCACCGTGCCGGGGGCAGCCGTACCAATCTGGTCTGGTTGGTCGGGGCCGCCGAGACCGTGGATCTCGCCGGCCCGTACGCCCTCGCGACGGCGGGCGCCAGCCTGCACTGGATGGACTGGGATGTGACACTCCGCCGGGTCGGGCGGGCCCTCGCTCCAGACGCGATGCTGGCCATCGTCGACCAGACCTACCACGACCTGGCGTGGCAGGAGCCTCTGGTCGAGGTCATCGTCCGGCACTCCCGCAATCCGGAGTTCGACCCACGCTTCTCGCTGCCCGACGAGCTGGAGCGCCGGCAGCTGTTCAAGATCCTCGGACGGGCGCAGACCCGTCCGACCGAGTTCCGGCAGTCGGTGGATGACTATGTGGAGCAGTTCCACTCCAGGGCCTCACTTGCCCGGGAACTGATGACAACGACCGAGGCTGTCGCGTTCGGCCAGGAGATCCGGGAAGTCGTCGCCGCGTTCGCGTCGGACACGGGCGAGTTGACGATGCATACGACAGGACTCGTCGTCTGGGGTCGGCCGGGCGGGTAGCGACCCTCGCTACCATCTGCCCATGGGGAGTGTGCTGGCAGCCCGGTACGACGGCCATGCCGACTGGTACGACGAGAACTTCCACGGGCTCAGCGACGAGTCCGGTTCGGCGGGACTCCTGACTCGCATGCTCGGTCCGGCCGATCCGACGGACCCGGTCTGCCTGGACATCGGATGCGGCACCGGGCTGCACTTCGCGGCGATGCGGTCGAGCGGCTACACCGTCACCGGCGTGGACCTGTCCCGGGACCAGTTGCGCATCGCGGCCACGCGCAACCATCGTGTCATCCAGGCCGACGCCCGGCGGCTACCATTTCCGAGCGCCGCCATCGGCACGGTGACCATGACATTCATCCACACGGATGTGGACGACTTTCCCTCTGCCGTCGCCGAGGCGTTGCGCGTACTCCGCCCGGGCGGTCGATTGCTGTACCTCGGTCTGCATCCCGCGTTCGTCGGTGCCTTCGTCGACCGTTCCGACGAGGTGACGGCCCGTTCAGTGTCGTACCGCGCCGGTTACGGCGACGAACGGTTGCAGGTAGATCCGACCGGGCGGTTCCCGGTGCGCAGCCGGGTCGGGGCCCGAAACCTGACGCTCGGTACGTTCCTGAGCGCGTTCCTCTCCCAGCCTGGCCTACGACTGTCCTCAGTGGACGAGCTTGACACCGGCATGCGCCCGTGGCGACCCGATGCCGGCGACGGTCGCGTCGTGCCCTGGAACATCGCCGTCACGGCCCGAGCGCTCCCCGGCTCTTGAGAAGGAAGGGCACCTTGTTAACCGTTCCGGTATAGCAAGGGCACCTTGTTAACTGTCTCGGCCCCGCCCACTCACCCGCGCCAATCCACGGCGGGCCAATCCACGGCGGGCCGATCCGCGGCGGGCCGATTCACCGGTTAATAAGGGGCCCGTGCTATACCGGAACGGTTAACAAGGTGCCCTTCCTTCCAAAGGGCGGGCGCCCGGTGTTGGCCTTCGACCGGAAGTGTCGCTGATGACGGCGGCGTACGCGGCGGCCATCCGCGTGTGGCTGAACCGCGCCCGCGAGCGCTCGAGGGCCGGAGCCCACTCAGAGCGGCGGGCGATCGCTTCGGTCCAGGCCGCGCTCACGAGAGCCGGTAGTGGTGCGGCGACGATGCCGTGGCCATCCACAATGGAGTAACAGTCGCCGACATCGGTGGCCACCGGGACAGCTCCGCACATCATGCCCTCGATCAGGCACAGGGGCGCCGCCTCGCCGGTTGACGATGTCAACGCCACCACGTCGGCCGCCGCGTAGATGACGGGCATGTCCTCGCGCACCCCGAGGGTGTGCAACCGGCGCAGCAGCTTCACCTCGTCGCCGAACGCGACGCTCAGGTCGTCGCAGAGGACGCGATTGGCCATGCTCATGCCAGCGCCGCACATCATGACGTGTCCGTGTGGATGGCGCCCGAGGAAATCGCGGGCCGCGGCCAGGAACAGCGGGACGTTCTTCATCGCGTCGTGTCGGGCGGCGAACACCACCAGTTCGGCCTCCGACGGGACGCCGATCGAGTGGCGGTACCGCCGACGGACCCGCGCCGGCACGGGCCGGTACCGGGCGAGGTCGACGCCGTTCGGTATGACCGTCAGGAGCCCGGACGGTACGCCGGCCGCCTGGTACGCGGTCCGCGTCGACTCGGCACAGCACACGACGCGGGCCACCCGACCAGCCCCGATCGCCGACCGCAACTCGGCCAGAGCCGGCCCCTGGTTCTCCGGGTCTGACCGGTGCAGGCACACGACGACCGGGCGGTCGGGGCCCGCGACGCGGTTGACCAGCCGGAGCGGTTGCTCCTTCAGCGACAGCACCGCGTCGGCCCGCCCGATGTGCCGCGCGGCGGCCGCCAGTTCCGGTTCGCTGAAGCCGGCGCGCGGGTGGTCGGCCCGCCGGCCGAGGGTGTGCACGCGGACCCCGGCCGCCCGCAGCGCCCGGTACCGGGCATCTGAGGTCATCGGCTGGAGCAGGCTCTCCCGGCGCACCTCGGCGAAGATGCTCATGACCGCGTGGGTCTGCGCACCGGTCACGTGGAGTTCCTCGACCACGCCACTGTGCAGGGCCCGGGCCCCGCCGCTGAAGAACCCTTCGTAGATCGACAACACGCGTGCCCGTAGCTGAGCCATCCACCACCCCCATGCCGGCCGATCCGCGAAAGATCGCGTTGGCGACTCAATACCAAGGTGTGGGTGTGGTTGGGCAACGACCCGTGACCGGGAGAAGAACGTCCGGATAACAACGTGTCGGATCGGTGCGAAGGCTACTGGCGTTTGGCCGCGAAGCGGGCGGCCACCGGCCACCGCACGTCGCTGACCCAGCCCCATCGCTCGAACAGCCAGATCAGCCGGGCCGACGGGTCGATCTGCCCACGCATCACGCCGTGGCGGGCGCAGGTCGGATCGGCGTGGTGGGAGTTGTGCCAGCTCTCCCCCATCGACACGATCGCCAGCGGCCAGAAGTTGGCCGCCCGGTCGTGCGCCCGCGTGGTGAAGGGCCGCTCGCCGTACACATGGCAGATCGAGTTGATCGACCAGGTGATGTGGTGCAGCAGGCCGATGCGGACCAGCGTGGCCCAGAAGAACGCGGCCAGGGCGCCGGACCAGGACATGGTGACCAGGCCGCCGATCAGCGGTGGACCGAGAACCGAGGCGAGCGCCAGGCCCGGGAACCAGCGGTCGACCAGACAGATGTCCCGGTCGGCCAGCAGATCCGGGGCGAAGCGGTCCCGATTGCTCGACTGCCGTCCGAACAGCCAGCCACAATGCGCCCAGAACAGGCCCTTGGCCAGCCCGGGCACGCTGGCGCCGAAGCGCCACGGCGAGTGCGGATCACCCTCACGGTCTGCGAAAGCGTGGTGGCGCCGGTGGTCGGCCACCCACTGGATCACCGGACCCTCCATCGCCAAAGAGCCGGCGACCGCCAGGACCAGCCGGAACGGCCGGATCGCCCGGAGCGCGCCGTGGGTCAGGTACCGGTGGAACCCGATCGTCACCCCGAACCCGCTGACCAGGTAGAACGCGACTGCCAGGAGCACGTCCAGCCAGGACAGGCCCCAGCCCCAGGCCCACGGTACGGCGGCCACGAGGGCGAGGAACGGGACGACGACTCCGACCGCGAGAACGACCATGGCCGAGCGGGGTACCGGCTCGCCGAGCAGAGGTTTGGCCGACGTGAGCACGCCCGGCGACTCCGCGACACTCATCCCGCCACACACCGCTCGCAAGATCCGCCAAGAACCCTTCGCAAGCTGCGGGGGCTCGCTGACGCTCGCCTCCTCGCGCTCAGGTCATCTGCGAGGCTCGCTGACGCTCGCTCCTCGCGCTCGCTCATGCGTTCACGCTAGACCGGGCGCGCCCGGGCAGGACCGGGGTCGGCCGAAGTTCACCCGGCCGACATGAGCTAGACCTCGGGCAGCGCTGTGAACTGCCTCTGCATGATGCCGGTCGGGGCCACCTTGTCGATGGCCTTGGGCTGCTGGTAGTACAGCCACATCGAGATGTTGCCCTTGGTGGCGACCGCGGTCGCGCTGAACAGCTTGTCCTTGTCGACCGCCTTGCTGAGGTAGAAGCCGCTGTCGTCAACGTCCTCGACCGGTGAGGCGTCGTTGAATGTGTCGTCGCTGAGGTACCCGTCGTCCTCGTAGTACGAGAACGCCAGCGCGCCGGCGTGCGTGTCGAACTGGTAGAGCTCGATGGTCACCTCGACGCCGTTGGTGTCGCGCCACTGGATGATGGCGCCCTTGGTGAATCCGTTCCGGTTCAGGATCTTCGACGCCTGGCTCTCGTCCGGGAACTCGCTGGCCACGTCGCGGGCCGACAGGTTGCCGTCGGTGCCGAACGGGTCGGAGAACGGGCTGGACGACGTTGGAGCGTCGAGCAGCAGGTCGCGCAGGTCACCGGTGAACGGGGTCGGCGTGGGCGACGTGGTCGCCGTGCGAGAGCCGCCACCGGCTGTCGGCGAACCGCCCTTGTCCTTGGTGAGGAACAGCACGCCGCCCGCACCGAGGCCAGCACCGACCAGCAGCGCGATCACGAGCAGCACCGCGACCAGTGGGCTCTTCCCCGTGGCCGGCGCCGCCGCGGGCATCGCGTAGGGCTGTGTCGGGGGGGCCGGGTACACCGGCGGGGCGGAGTACGCCATCGGGGCCGGGTATCCCGGCGGTGCCGAGTACACCGGCGGGGACGAGTACACCGGCGGGGACGAGTAGCTGGGCGTGCCGTAGGCGGGAGCCGCCGACACCGGAGCACCGTAGGCTGGCGCCGCTGACACGGGCCCCGTCGGGTACGGCTGCACCCCGTACGGCGCGGGCCCGGCCGGGGCAGGCGCGGCCGGCGGCGGCGCGGCGGGCACAGGCGGCATGGGCGCGGCAGGCACAGGCGGCATGGGCGCGGCGGGCGGCGCTGGCGCTGGCTCGTAGGGCGGCTGTCCGGGCGTGTTCCACCCATCGCCGTAGGTCATGAAGATTCCTCCCCGTCGGTCCGCGCCGATCGTCGCGGAGAAGACGCGGCAAAGCAAGCGGACTTCCGGCCGGTCAATGCGTCAGTTCGCGTGATCCTACTCATCCGGCACAGCCCGCCGGCCAGCTTCATCGCCCGCGTGGCGCGCCCGGCTGCTCGGACGCGCATACGGTGGAGGGCATGGATATCGAACGAGCGCTGGACTTCATCCGGCACAACCACCGCGCGGTGCTGACGACCTACTACCCGGACGGACGGGCCCAGCTCTCGCCGGTGACGGTCGGTGTCGACCACGACGGGTACGTGATCATCAGTACCCGTGAGACGGCGACCAAGACGCGCAACCTGACCGCCGACTCGCGGGTGGCGCTCTGTGCGCTCAATGACGGCTTCTTCGGCGACTGGGTCGCCATCGAGGGCACCGCGCACATCGTCCACCTGCCGGAGGCGATGGAGGCGCTGGTCGACTACTACCGGGGTATCTCGGGCGAGCACCCGGACTGGGACGACTACCGGGCGGCCATGGTGCGCGACCGCCGGGTCCTGGTCCGGGTCACCGTGACCCGGGCCGGACCTGACCGCCACGGATGACATCCCTGGCGCGCCTCGAGCCGCGGGTCACCACGTGCGATCAGGAGGTGCACGGTGACCGTCCATAGAGGACGTCAGGTCTCCGGTGTGCGATGATGGCGCAGGAGCCGGGTGTGGACGGATCGGTGCAAAGGGAGGGCCGGTAGCTGTCGAGCCTACGTACCCTCCTCGCGATCGCGGTCGTGGCCGCCCTGGCCCTGCTGCTCTCCAGTGACGTGCGAACGATCGCCTACCGGCAGACGTACCTGCAGTTCAACCTGTGCGGCAACGCGTGCAGCGGTGGCGGCCTGCCGGTCGTGGACGACGTCGCCGCGGCGGTGCACCGGCGGGAACCGTTCGCCGCCACGCTCAACGAGATGTGTGAGAACCAGTACGACGCACTCCGGCACCGGCTGCCGGGATACCAGTCCAGATTCGACGCCACCGGCGCGACGTGTCACAACGGCGAGCGGTACGGCAACGCCGTGTTCCTGCGCGCGCCGAGCATGAGTCTGGTCGGCAGCTGGGCACTGCCGAAGCCGGCCGGCGACGAGACCCGGCGGCTGCTGTGTGTACGGCCCGGCGGCGAGCCCCGGCCGGTCGTCTGCGTCACGCACATCTCCAACGTGTCGGGCAACGTCGCGGCGCAGATCAGCGCGGTAGCCGCTGTCCTCAGTGGACTCCACGATCCGACCGTGCTCGGCGGCGACTTCAACACGGTACCGGGCGATCCCCGACTGGCCCCGTTGTACCACGCCTTCACCGAGGCGGACGCGGGCCACGACCAGCCCACGTACGGGCGGAGCAAGTTCGACTATGTGTTCCTCTCGCGCGGTGCCTGGTCGAGCCCGCGGGTCGAGACCGGCCACCCTGACTCCGATCATGAGGCGCTCTGGGCGACCACCACGTTCGGCGCCCCGACACCGTAGTTCTCCGGTTCCGGGCCGGCACCGGCGCCGATACCGTCCAGGCGTGACAAATCCGGACGAGGTGATTCTGCACCGGTTCGTCGAAGCCCTGGCCGCCCGCGACCGGCCGGCGCTCGAGAGCACCCTCGACACGCAGGTACGGCTGCGGGCCCTGCTCCCCCGGCGGTCGGTCGATCTGAACGGCGCCGCCGCGGTCGCCGCCGAACTGCTCGACTGGTTCGAGGAAGTATCCGAGATCGTGCCGGTCCGTACCCAGATCGACCGGGTCGGCGATGTCTGGCATGCCGGATACCAGTTCTCTCTGCTCGGGTTGGACGTGGAGCGGGTGACCGAGCAGCACGCCTACTGCGCGATCGAGGGAGGCCTGATCACCAGGGTCGCGCTGCTCTGCTCCGGTTTCCGTCCGGTCCACGCGGGCGGGCAGCGGCTGGACGCGCTCGGCGAGGGCTGCGCCACGTTGACGCCGCGCATCTCGGCCACCATGCGCTCGCTGGCCTCGGGCGAGATCCTCGCCGTGCTCACCGACGACCCGTCGGCCGGCGACGACCTCGCCGCGTGGAGCCGGCTGACCGGGCACCAGATCGTCGGCAACGCCGCGGAGGACGCCGGCACCCGCTACTACATCCGGAGGAAGTCATGACACCGTCCATCGTCGTCAACTGCACCCACGGCCGGGAGGAGGCCGAACGCGCGACCCTGTCGTTCGTGGTGGGCAACGTGTCCGCCACCGCCGAACAGCCGACCGCCGTCCTGCTGACCTGCGAAGGCGTATGGCTCGCGACCAAGGGTTACGCCGACGACATCGAACAGCCCGGCATGCCCGTCCTGCGCGACGTGCTCGGATCGTTCGTCTCCGCCGGCGGCGAGATCTGGGCGTGTGGCGCGTGCACCGGTCCGCGCGGCATCGGCGAGTCCGACCTCGTGCCGGGCGCCCGGATCGTCACGGCGGCCATGGTTGTCGAGGCGATGACCGCTGGCGCCAAGACCCTGAGCTTCTGATCCGGGGCCGGTAGGCGCAGGCTGAGAGGGTGGCACGGATATTCGTCGGCCGGCAGGCCCAACGCACACAGCTGGCATCGTGGCTGGCCGAGCGGATCGCCGGCCGGCCCGGGCCGCCACCGGCGACGTTCGTCAGCGGGGAGGCGGGCGTGGGCAAGACCGCCCTCGTCCAGGCCGCCCTGCCGGACGGCGCGAGGGTGGTCCGGGCCGCTGCCGTGCCCTGGCAACCGACGCCGTACGGGCTTCTCCAACAGGTCGTGCCGGGCTCCGCCCGACTGACCGGCTCGACCGGTGACATCCGTGACGCCCTGGTCGACCGGGGCCGACCACTCGTCCTGGTCCTCGACGACCTGCACTGGTCCGACGACGCGACGCTCGACCTGCTGCCGGCGGTGATCGACGCGGTCGCCGGCGATCCGGTCGCTGTGGTCGGCACGTACCGCAGCGACGAGCTGCCCCGCGACCATCTGGTGCGGCGGGTACGGGCACAACTGCGCCAACGCGGCCAGCTGACCGAGGTGACGCTCGCCCCGCTCGACCGGCACGCCCAGCGGGATCTGATCGCCGCCGTCCTCGGCCGGCCTCCGACCGAGGCGCTGGCCACCGCGGTGGCCGACCGGACCGAGGGGCTGCCGTTCTTCATCGAGGAGCTCCTCGCCGCGCTCGGCGTGGCCGACTGGCTGACGGTCGAGGGTGGGCGCGCCGGCCTGGCCGCCGGTGAAGACCTTCCGCTGCCGGAGAGCGTCCGCGACGCCGTGCTGCTTCGCGCCGCCCGCCTCACCGAGGCGTCCCGGGAGGCGCTGCGGATCGCTGCCGTCATCGGGGTGGCCTTCGACGTTGGTGCCGTCGTCGCCCTCAGCCCGCACGGCTGGCCGGACGAGATCGACCACTGTGGACTGATCACGGTCGGGGCCGGCGACACCCGGCAGTTCCGGCACGCCCTCACCCAGGAGTCCATGTACTCCGACCTGTCCTGGTCGCGCCGGCAGGCCCTGCATCTGGCGGTGGCCGACCTGCTGGCCGACCGTGGCGACGCACCGGCCACCGTGGCTCGCCACCTGTTGGCCGGCCACGACGCCGCCCGCGCCCGTCCGGCCCTGGTCGCGGCGGCCGAGCATCACCTGGGGGCTCACGCGTACCGCGATGCCGCGCGCCTGCTCGAGACGGCGCTCTCCGGCTGGCCGTCCCAGGTCGACGACGTCGACCGGCTGGCGGTGGTGGACCGGCTCGCCCGGTGCGCCGAGCTGTCCGGCGACCACGCGGCCGCGGTGAGTGGGTTGCGGGAGCTCGCCGATCGCCCGGGCCCACCGCTGACCGGGGCGGAGGTACGCCAGCGGCTGGCTGTGCAGTATGAGCTGCTCGGCCAGTGGCCGCTGGCTCTGGCGACCCGGGAGCTGGCGGCTGACCTGTTCGACCGGGCCGGCCAGCCGGGAGACGCCGCGACGGAACGGCTCTCGGTGGCCACTCACCTGCGCTCGGCCGGCAGCTTCCGGGCGGCACTGGACGCATTGGACGCGGCTGAGACCGCGGCCCGCGCGGCTGACCGCCCCGAGCTGCTGTGCCGCATCGGCGGCCTGCGCGGCAACGTCCTGGCCCGGCAGGGTCACCCGGAACGCGGACTGCCTGTCGTGCGCGAAGCGCTGGCCGCGGCGCTGGACCGAGACCTGGCCGCGCCGGCGGCCGAGATCTACCAGCGACTGGCCGACTCGCTCGAACACGCCGGCGACTACCGCGGCGCCGCCCGGGCCTACGACGACGCGTTCGAGTTCTGCCAGACGAACGCGCAGACCGCCGCCGGCCAGCTCTGCCAGGCCTGCGCGACCGTCGTCCTATTCCACAGTGGACGGTGGGAGCGAGCCATCGCGGTGACCCGGGCGGTACAGGCCGACCCGGTCTCCAGCGCCCATGCCCGGGCGGTGGCGGCCGGTGTCAGCGGCCTGGTGTACGCGATGCGGGGGCAGGCCGACGCGGCCCGGTCCGCGCTGCTCGAGTCGCGGGCAGTCGCCGGCCGGATCGACCTGATCGCGATGGAGCTGCTGTCGACCTGGGGAATGGCTCTGCTGGACGAATCCAGCGGCCAACCCGGTCGGGCGGCCGACTACTACCGGCACGTGGTGACCCGCTGCCGGGAGTCCGAGGAGCGGCACTACTGCGTGCCGGTGCTGCAGTTCGCCGCCGCCCGCTTCGCCGATGACGGTGCCCTGGCCGATCTGGGGGCGGCCACCGCGGTGCTGGCCGACGCGGTCGCCGCGACCGGCCAGCCGGAGGCACGGGCCGCGTTCGCCTACGCCCTCGGCGAGTCGACGTTGGCCGGCGGTGACGCGGCTGGCGCCCGAGCCCATTTCCGGCGGGCGGTCGAGCTGATCCAGGGGCTCGACCTGCCCGTCGCGGACACGCTCATCCGGCACCGGACCGCCCTCGCCCTGCGTGCGGATCCGGCGGACCGGGAGGAGGCGGCGCACCTGCTCGGTGGCGCCTACCGGACGGCCCGTCGCCTCAAGGCCCGCCATCAGGCGGAGCGGATCCGCGTCGACCTGGCCGGCCTGGCCGGCGACGTGGCAGCCCCCCGGACCGGGAACCTGACCGCGCGGGAAGCGCAGGTGCTCGAGTTGGTCGGCGAGGGCCTGACCAGCCGGGAAATCGGGCAGCGGCTGTTCCTCAGCGTGCGCACGGTCGAGATGCACGTGGCCAACGCCGTCGCCCGGCTGGGCTGCCGCACCCGGGCCGAGGCCGCCCGCCGGTTCGCGGCGCTGCGGCCGGAGGCTAGCGCAGACTCGCGTCGGTCCCCCGGTTGAGGGCCACCGCCTCCCAGCAGTAGCGGGCCACGACCGACCGGTACGGGCGGAACCGGTCACCGAGCGGGGCGAGCTGCTTGGCCAGGGGCGCCGGCGAGATGCCGAAGATGAGCCCGTACCCCTGCCGCACGCCCAGATCGTCGACCGGCCATACGTCGAGGCGGCGCAGCTCGAACAGCAGGAACATCTCGGCTGTCCACCGACCGATGCCGCGGACCCGGACGAGACTGTCGACGATCGAGTCGTCGCTGTCCCGGGCCGACGGATGCAGCATCAGCTCACCGGCCAGATCCCGCCTCGACAGGTCGCGCAGCGCGGCCAGCTTGTTACCCGACAGCCCCGCCGCGCGCAGGCTTTCATCCGTGGCGGCGGCGATGGCCGATGCGCTGAGCACACCGCCGACCGTGTCGACCACCCGCCCGAGAATCGCCTGCGCGGCCCGGCCGGCCAGTTGCTGGAACACGATCGCCCGGACCAGGGCGGCGAACGGCCCGTCGGCGCCGCGTGGCGGGTAGCTGATCGGCCCGACCCGCGCGATCAGCCGGGCCAGCGCCGGGTCACGGCTGGCCACCTCTGCCGTGGCCGCCGCCAGTCCGGTGCGCGCCATGATCCCTATTCTGCCCGGTACGGCTGAAAGAATCTTGGAATCGGATGTCCGGGTACGCGCGAGGGCCCCGACGGCGCTCTCGCCGTGGCGATGGCCAGCGGTCCACGGGCCGGACTTGACCTGGTGGCGCGGATCGAAGCAGATGAGCGGATCACGGGCCTGCCCCAGCGGCGCTACCTGCTCGCCCGGGCCGCGCGGCTGGCCTGAGCTCAGGCGCGCTTGGCCTTCTGGATCAGGGCGTAGACATGGGTGCGGAGTTCGACGAACCTCCGGTCCCCCCGGGTGTTCAGCTGGTCGCGCTCCGCGGGCAGGTCGATCGGGATGTCTTCGACCACGACCGTCGGCGACGAGGAGAGCACGATGACCCGCTCCCCCAGGTACACCGACTCGTCGATGTCATGGGTCACGAACAGCAGGGTCACGCCGGTCTCCTGCCAGACGGAGCGCACCAGATCCTCGAGCTCGGCCCGGGTCTGGGCGTCGACGGCGGCGAACGGCTCGTCCATCAGCATGACCCGGGGCTGGAAGGCGAGCGCCCGGGCGATGGCGACCCGCTGCTGCATGCCCCCCGAGAGCTGCCACGGCCAGGCCGACCGGGCCTCGCTCAGCCCGACCGACGCCAGCGCCCGGTCGACCAGCGCCGTCCGCTCGGCTTTCGACATCCCCATCGCCTTGAGCGGCAGTCCCACGTTCTCGTTCACCCGCAGCCAGGGGAACAGGCTGCGGCCGTACTCCTGGAACACGACCGCCAGTTGCCGCGGCGGACCCACCACCGGTGCGCCGTTCACCCGCAGGTCGCCCGAGGTCGGGTTGAGCAGACCACCGAGGCAGCGCAGCAGTGTCGTCTTGCCGCAGCCGGACGGCCCGACCACGCACACGAACTCGCCCGCCCCGACCGAGAAGGTCACGTCCCGCAGGGCCTCGACCTGGCGGCCGTGTCCGTCGTACACCTTGCGCAGCGACTGGATCTCGAGCAACGGCACTCCCTTGTGGACGGTTATCGGGCGGCGCGCTCGGCCGCGCGCACGCCGTGGTACCAGGCGAGGACCCGCCGCTCGACGACCCGCAGGACCAGGGCCAGGAGTACGCCGATGACACCGAGCACGACCACGCCGCTCCACATCTCGGGGATCTGGAAGCCGCGCTGGAACTGGATGATGCTGTACCCGAGGCCGTCGCTGGCCGCCTTCATCTCACTGATCACCATGAGGATCAGCGCGACCGACTGGGCCTGCCGGACGCCGGCCATGATCTGCGGGCTGGCGGAGCGCAGCACGAACGTCCGCAGGCGCAGGCTCCCGCCGATGCGGTAGGTGCGGCAGGTGTCGGCCAGCACCGCGTCGACCGATCGGACACCTTCGACCGTGTTGAGCAGCACCGGCCACACCGCCCCGGACACGATGACCAGGATCTTGGAGGTGTTCTCGATGCCGGCCAGCATGATGAACAGCGGCACCAGCACGGGCGGCGGGATGGCCCGGAGGAACTCGAGGACCGGTTCGAGCAGCGCGCGAACGTACCGGTTGGAGCCGATGAGCACACCCGACGCGATACCGATCAGCACGGCCAACAGGTAGCCGACCGCGTACCGGCCAAGGCTGGGCAGCACGTCGTGGCTGATCCGCTGCCAGGTCCAGGTGGTGGGGAACGCCCTGACTACGGCCGACAGCGGTGGCTGGTAGAACTCGGTACTGTTGGCGCTCGCGAGCCACCAGGCGGCCACCAGCACGACCGGCAGCCCGAGGAAGAGCCCGACGCGACGGACCGCGGTCATCCCACCACATACCCCTCGCAAGCTGCGGTGCTCACTTCGTTCCGCTCCTCGCGCTCGGTCATCCCACCACATACCCCTCGCAGCTGCGGTGCTCACTTCGTTCCGCTCCTCGCGCCCGGTCACACCGGCACCTCCGAGCGGACGGAGGGATGCCAGATCAGGACCCGGCGCTCGGCCGCCCGGGTGATCAGGTTTGCCGATACCCCGATCAGGCCGGTCACCACGATCAGCGCGTACATCAACGGGATCGCGTTACTGTCGTTCGCGTTCTCGATGTCGTGGCCGAGGCCGGGACTGCCGATGACCAGCTCTCCGGTGACGGCCAGGATGAGGGCCACCGACGCGGCCAGCCGGATGCCCGTCATGGCGTAGGGCAGCGCGGTCGGCCAGACCAGATAGCGCAGGCGGGTCAACGGACCGAGCCGGTAGGACAGAGCGGTCTCCCGGGCGACCGGGTCCACGTCGCTCACTCCGTAGAGCACCTGGACCAGCATCTGCCAGAACGAGGCGTAGATGACGAGCACCACCGTCGACTCCATGTCGGTACCGACCAGCACGATCACCAGAGGTATCAACGCGACCGACGGGATCGGGCGGAGGAACTCCACAGTGGACGATGTCGCCGCCCGCAGCAACGGGATCGACCCGATGACCAGGCCCAGCACGATGCCGGCGGCGGCGGCGATGCCCAGCCCGATGGCCCAGGTGACGAGCGTCTCGCGTAACGAGGTCCAGAAGGTCGACTCTCCGAGCAGGGCCCACAGAGCCGACCCGATGGCGCTGCTGGTCGGGAAGTAGGCCCCGGGCAGCACGCCGATACGGGGCAGCACTTCGAACAGGGCCACGAAGCCGAGCAGCCCGACCACCCCGAGCAGGACCGGCGAGAGGCCGGCCCTGCCCTTGACCGGGGTGGACTGGGTCACGGAAGCAGTGTCTTGAGGTCAGGCTTGGCCGTCAACAGCCCGTACTGGACGGTGAGGTCGGCCAGCTTGTCCACCGCCGTGCCGTCGATGTCGGACGGCCACTTCGGCAAGATGAGGGCCTTCGTCGCGTCCGCCTTGATGCTCGTGTACGTGGTCAGGATGGCGCGCGCCTCGTCCGGATGAGACTGGGCATAGGCCAGCGACTCCTTCATGGCGTCGGTGAATCGCTTGACCAGGTCCGGGTTCTCCGTCTGCAGCTTGACCGAGGTGAAGTACAGGGCGACGCACAGGTTGGGATCGACATCGGCGTACGAGCCGATGGTGCGCCAGCCCTTGGCCTTTGCGGCCGAGAGGAACGGCTCCACCACGAAGATGCCGTCGACCTGGCCGGCGTCGAGCGCGGCTGCCATGTTCGGGAAGGCCAGCTCGACGAAGCTCACCTTGGTCGGGTCGCCGCCGTCCTTGGCCACGATCGTCTTCACCGACGTGTCCACGATGTTCTTGAGTGTGTTGGTGGCCACCTTCTTGCCGACCAGGTCCTTGGCGCTGTGGATGTTCGGATCCTTGACCACCAGCCCGCCGAAGTCCGCCTTCGGGTCTCCGGTCGAGTTGTTGCCGTTGGCGACGGCCCGGATCGGTACGTTCTGGGAGCGGGCGATGAGCAGCGACACCACGTTGCTGAAGCCGAACTGGTACTGGCCGCTCACGACGGCCGGCACGATGGCCGCGCCGCCCTGGGCCTGCTGGAGCGTCAGGTCGATGTTGTGCTGGGCGAAGATGCCCTTCTGCTTGCCGAGGTAGATAGGTGCCACGTCCAGGATCGCGATCACGCCGGCGGTCACCTTGTCGGGCACGCCGGGCTGGGACTGGCTGGGCGGGGCGGACGAACCACAGGCGGACAGCGTCGCGGCGACGAGCGCGGAGAGCACGACGATCAGCGGTTTACGGGTCACGGTCGACTCCATCACCTTCGAGGGGACGTTCGGAGTTCGTACGCAAGTTCTCTCAGCGAACTTATGGCCGCGACCGACAGCCGTCAACAGCGATGATTATTGAAGTACTGCTACATTCTCCTGTGTTCGCATGGCGGACGGAAAGACACTTGCGGTCACGTCGCGGGGCCGAGGATCACGGCGCTCTGGCCCGCCAGCTCGATCTCGTCACCCCGCACCGCGGTCTCCGGATCAGTGGCCAGTAGCAGCCCGCGCCCCTCCGCGGCCAGCACGGCGGGCTGGTCGGCGAGGTTGGCCACCACCCGATGCTGTCCACGGTGGATGGTCAACCGGCCGTCGGCCACGTCGACCACCACCCGGTCCAGCCGGGGATCGGACAGGTCGCTGACCCGCCGCCGTAGCGCGATCAGCTGCCGGTGCAGGGCGAGTCGCGCGGCGTGATCGGACCGGTCCAGCTCGCCCCCAGTCCAGATGGGAGCGCTCGAACGTGGCCGGGTCCTGCGGATCCGGCACGTTCTCCGCCGGCCAGCCGTGCCGGGCGAACTCGGCGCTGCCGGCCGGCCGACACCGCCGCCGCCAGCTCGGGCTCGGGGTGCTGGGTGAAGAACTGCCACGGCGTATCCGCTCCCCACTCCTCGCCCATGAACAGCATCGGGGTGAACGGGCCCGTGAGCAGCAGCACGGCACCGACCCGGAGCAGGCCGGCCGAGGTGAGGGTGGCCAGCCGGTCCCCGCGGGCGCGGTTGCCGATCTGGTCATGGTTCTGCAGGTACGCGATGAACCGGTAGCCGGGTATGCGGGCCCGGTCGACCGGCCGGCCGTGCACGCGTGCCCGGAAGCTGGACCAGGTACCGGCGTGGAAGAACGCCCCCTGCCACACCGTGGCCAGGGCATCGAGGCCGCCGAAGTCGGCGTAGTAGCCCTGCCGCTCCCCGGTGAGCAGCGCGTGCAGGGCGTGATGCACGTCGTCGTCCCACTGGGCGGCCAGGCCGAGCCCGCCGGCCTCGCGCGGGGTGATCAGGCGGGCGTCGTTGAGGTCCGACTCGGCGATCAGCGTCAGCGGCCGGCCGAGCTGGGTGGCCAGTACGTCGACCTCGGCCGCCAGCTGTTCGAGCAGGTGGGTCGCGCTGTGATCGACCAGCGCGTGCACGGCGTCCAGGCGCAGCCCGTCGACGTGGTAGTCGCGCAGCCACATCCAGCGCACTGTCGCACGATGTACCGGCGGACCTCGTCGGAGTCCGGGCCGTCGAGGTTCATCGATCGGCCCCACGGGTTGGCCCCCTGGCCCAGGTACGGGCCGAACAACGGCGGTAGGCCCCGGAGGGGCCGAAATGGTTGTAGACGACGTCGAGGATCACCCCGAGCCGTCGGCGGTGGCACGCGTCAACGAACCGTTTGAGCCCGTCCGGGCCGCCGTACGGCTCGTGCGGCGGCGTACCAGCACACCCCGTCGTACCCCCAGTTGTACTCACCGTTGAACGCGTTGACCGGCAGCAGCTCGACCAGGTCGATGCCCAGGTCGACCAGGTGGTCCAGCCGTTCGATCGCCGGGTCGAAGGTGCCGGCCGGGGTGAACGTGCCCACGTGCAGCTCGTAGAGGACGCTCCGGGCAGTTGCCGGCCGGTCCAGTCCTGGTCGGTCCAGGCGAACGCGGAGTGGTCGTAGACCCGGCTCAGGCCGTGCACCCCGTCGCGGCTGCCAGAGCGAGCGGGGATCGGGCAGCGGCGGTCGTCGTCGTCGAGCAGGATACGCGTAGTCGGTGCCCGGCCCGGCCGCCGGCACGTCGCGCCGCCACCAGCCGTCGTCGCCGCGACCATCTCCATGCCCGGTCGGTCGCCGCGCCAGCGCGCAGCCGGACGCGCCCGGCGTCGGGCGCCCACACGCGGAACTCGGTCATGGATCCTCCCAGCGATCGACGGGAGTCAGCAGGGCGACCGGATCGCGAGTCGAGCAGGTCAGCGACCGGCAGCTGGCTTGCCCTGTCAGACTCGTCGCGCGACGCTCGGTCCCGGCAGCGCCGAGTGACGTCCTGGTGTCGCTCCAGCCGCCGCGCCGGGCCAGCCCGACCGGCAGCCGGGTCGCCACGGTGACCGCGCCGCCCCGGTCGAACGCCACCGCGTGCTCGGCGCGCCGGCCCGTGCACGGGCACCGGCCGGTAGCCGGTGAACAGCTCGGGCCGGTCCCGCCGCAGCCGCAGCGCCGCGGTGACCACAGCAGCTTGGCCGCGCCGCTCGCGTCCACCGGCGGCAGCCAGCCGGCGTCGAGCCGGGCCAGCAGCGCGCGCCGGGCGGCGAAGTCGACCGGCCGCCGGTTGTCCGGGTCGACCAGCGAGTTGTCCCACAGCTCGGTGCCCTGGTAGATGTCCGGTACGCCGGGCATGGTCAGCTGCACCAGCTTCTGGCCGAGCGAGTTGCGCCAGCCGGCCGGGGTGATCGCGGTCGACGAACGCGGTCGACCTCGCCGTCGCAGCTCAGGGTCGTCGTAGAGCCGGTCGACCAGCGCGTGCAGCGCCGCCTCGAAGTCGCGCGTCCGGGTCGGCCCAGCTGGTCGCGGCGCGCCGCCTCACGGGCCGCCTTCTCGACGTACGCGTGCAGCCGCTCCCGGTCGATCGGCCAGGCGCCGACGACGGTCTGCCAGAGCAGGTCGGCGAACGCCGGATCGGGCAGCGGCGCGCCGGCCGTCCACCGGCCGACCGCGTCCGCCCACTCGTCGGGCAGCTCGGCCAGCACAGCCAGCCGGGCCCGCACGTCCTCGCCGCGCTTGGTGTCGTGGGTGGACAGCGTGGTCATGCCGGCCGGCCAGCGCGGCCTGCCGCCGCGCAGCGGCCCGGTGGAACTCGGCCGGCGGTCAGCGCCGAAGCGGGCCGGGCGCTCCGCCGACCTCGTTGAGCGCGACGAACCGGGTCCACCGGTAGTACGCGGTGTCCTCCACCCCCTTGGCCATCACCGCGCCGGAGAACTGCTGGAACCGGACGGCGAGCTCGTCGGTCCGGGTCGCGCAGCCGCGGCAGCGAGCGCGTCCAGACCGCCGGCCGGGTGGCGCCGCGGCGGCCCGCCGACAGGGCCGCGGCCAGCTGTCGGCGCCGTCGGGCAGGTAGCGAGCGGTAGACCGGGAAGCTGGCGGCCAGCTCGGCCAGCGCCGTCCCGGCTGCCGGTCGTCGGCCAGCTCCGGCACGAGCCGCAGCAGCCGGGTCAGCTCGGCGGCGAGCAGGGTCGCCGCCGGCCGCTGCCGCTTGCCCGCCAGGACGTCACCGTCCGATGCAGCGGGCGTCCAGCGGCGGCGAAGTCGCCTCGGCGGCAGGGTCGACGAACAGCGCCGCACACCTCGGCGCAGCGCGTCGTAGCCGGTGGTGCCGGCGACCGGCCAGTCGGCGGCAGCTCCTCGCCGTACTCCAGGATCTTCTCCACCACGCAGCCAGCCGCGGGCCGCCGCGGCCCGCAGCCGGCGCAGGTACCCGGCCGGGTCGCGCAGCCCGTCCGGGTGGTCGACCCGGATGCCGTCCACGCCGCCCGGCGTCGACCCAGCGCAGGATCTCGGCGTGGGTGGCGTCGAACACCGCCGGGTCCTCCACCCGCAGCCCGGCCAGGTCGGAGACGGCGAAGAAGCGGCGGTAGTTGAGCTCGGTGTCGCCGCGCCGCCAGTCCACCAGCCGGTAGTGCTGCCGGTCGTGCACCTCCGCGGCGGTGCCGCCGCCGGTGCCCGCGGCGATCGGGAACCGGTGCTCGTGGTAGCGCAGCTCGTCCCCGTCGACCGGCCAGGTCGTCCAGCGCGTCCGGCTCGTCGGCCGAGCACCGGCAGCAGCAGCCGGCCGCGGGCCCAGTCGATGTCGAACCAGGCCGCGTACGCGCGAGGCCGGCCCCGTGCGCAGCACGTCCCACCAGGCCGGGTTGGCGGCCGGCACGGCCACCCCGAGGTGGTTGGGCACGATGTCCACGACCAGGCCCGAGCCCGGCGGCGCGCAGCGCCCGGACCAGCCGCTGCCAGGCCGCCGCGCCGCCGAGTTCCGGGTTGACCCGGGTGGGTCGACCACGTCGTAGCCGTGCGCCGAGCCGGGGGTGGCGGCCAGCAGCGGCGCGCTGTAGAGATGGGTGACGCCGAGGCTCGGCCAGGTAGCCGGCCAGGCCGGCGGTGGCGTCGAGGTCGAAGCCGGGCCGGACCTGGACGCGGTACGTGCTCATCCCGCCACACACCACTTCGTTTCGCTCCTCGCACTCGCTCATTCGTTCACGCATACCCGACCTGCCGTGTTTTGACACCGCGAATCTGGGGGACTTCTACCTCGTGGACGTGGTCGAACATGATCTAGCTGAGGGCAGCCACGTCGCTCCGGCGGCGTGGTCGAGCACCCCGCAGGCCAGCGACTTCGGTCGGCTCGGACGCTGCCCGACGACCAGACCTGGTTCAAGCGCGCCGTCTTCTACGAGGTGCTGGTCCGGGCGTTCTACGACTCGAACGGCGACGGGCAGGGCGACCTGCGCGGGCTGATCGAGCAGCTGGACTACCTGAAGTGGCTCGGCGTCGACTGCCTGTGGCTGCCGCCGTTCTACGACTCGCCGCTGCGCGACGGCGGCTACGACATCCGCGACTTCTACAAGGTGCTGCCGGAGTTCGGCACGGTCGAGGACCTCGTCGCGCTGCTCGACGCGGCGCACAAGCGCGGCATCCGGGTCATCACCGACCTGGTGATGAACCACACCTCCGACACGCACCCCTGGTTCCAGGAGTCGCGCCGCGACCCCGACGGGCCCTACGCCGACTACTACGTGTGGAGCGACACCGACGAGCAGTACCCGTTCGCCCGGGTCATCTTCGTGGACACCGAGGAGTCCAACTGGACCTACGACCCGGTGCGCCGGCAGTTCTTCTGGCACCGGTTCTTCAGCCACCAGCCCGACCTCAACTACGACAACCCGGCGGTGCAGCGACGAGATGCTCAACGTCCTCCGGTTCTGGCTCGACCTGGGCATCGACGGGTTCCGGCTGGACGCGGTGCCCTACCTGTTCGAGGCGGAGGGCACCAACTGCGAGAACCTGCCGGAGACCCACGAGTTCCTCAAGCGGCTGCGCAAGGTGGTCGACGACGAGTACCCCGGGCGCGGTGCTGCTGGCCGAGGCGAACCAGTGGCCCGCCGACGTGGTGGAGTACTTCGGCGACCACGACGACCGGCGGCGACGAGTGCCACATGGCGTTCCACTTCCCGCTGATGCCGCGCATCTTCATGGCGGTGCGCCGGGAGTCCCGGTTCCCGATCTCGGAGATCCTGGCCGCAGACGCCGAAGATCCCGGCGAACTGCCAGTGGGGCATCTTCCTGCGCAACCACGACGAGCTGACCCTGGAGATGGTCACCGACGAGGAGCGCGACTACATGTACGCCGAGTACGCCAAGGACCCGCGGATGCGCGCCAACGTCGGCATCCGCCGCCGGCTGGCCTCGCTGCTGGAGAACGACCGCAACCAGATCGAGCTGTTCACCGCGCTGCTGCTGTCGCTGCCCGGCTCGCCGGTCCTCTACTACGGCGACGAGATCGGCATGGGCGACAACATCTGGCTCGGCGACCGCGACGGCGTACGCACCCCGATGCAGTGGACGCCCGACCGCAACGCCGGCTTCTCCTCGGCCACCCCGGCCGGCTGTACCTGCCGGTCAACCAGGACCCGGTCTACGGCTACCAGGCGATCAACGTCGAGGCGCAGCGGGACAACTCGGCGTCGCTGCTGCACTGGACCCGCACGCATGCTGGCGGTCCGCCGCCGCCACGAGGCGTTCGCACTCGGCGACTTCCAGGAGCTCGGCGGCTCGAACCCGTCGGTGCTGGCGTACCTGCGGAGTACACGAGGACGACGTGGTGCTGTGCGTGAACAACCTGTCCCGCTTCCCGCAGCCGATCGAGCTGAGCCTGCAGACGTGGGTCGGGTACAGCCGATCGAGCTGACCGGCCGGGTCCGTTCCCGCGCCATCGGGCACCTGCCCGTACCTGCTGACCCTGCCGGGTCACGCGTTCTACTGGCTGCAGCTGTGCCCGCCCCGGAGGAGATGACGATGACCCTTCCGTACGCCGACTGGCTGCCGCAGCAACGCTGGTACGCCGGCCGGACCCGGGCGCGTGGAGGCGGTCCCGGTCCGCGCACGGTGACCCGGCTGCGCGGGGACCTCGACCACGTGCTGCTCGATGTGCCCTACGCCGACGGCGGCAGCGGAGATCTACCAGGTCTTCCGTCGGCTGGGACCGGGACCCGCCGACGCGAGTTCCTCGCCGTGGCCACGCATCGGCGGCGGCGGCGGTCGGATCGGCTACGACGCCCTGTTCGACGAGGACACTGCCCGGGATCTGTTGGCGCTGATCGAGGACGGTCACCGCGTGGACGGCTGCGCTTCACTGCCCGAGCCGCGCGCGACCCTGCCCGAGCATCGGCCGCCCGGGTGGTCGACGCCGAGCAGAGCAACACCAGCGTCGTCTTCGACAGCACCGCGATCCTCAAGCTGTTCCGCCGGATCACCCCGGGCACAACCCGGACGTGGAACTGAACCGGGCCCTGGCGCGGACCACAACCCGCACGTGGCCGGCTGCTCGGCGCGATCGAGGGCCCGACGGCAGGGCCGGCCGGTGAGCCTGGCGATGGTGACGGTGTTCGCCCGCAACTCCGCCGACGGCTGGTCGATGGCCACCGCCAGCGTCCGGGACCTGCTGGCCGAGGCCGACCTCGATCCCGAAGCGGCCGGAGGGACTTCGCCGGCGAAGCGCACCGGCTCGGCGAGGCGGTCGCGTCCGTGCACGCCAGCCTGGCAGACGATCTGGGACACGACATCGGCCGGCCACCGATCGACATCCTGCTGGCCCGCCGCGACGCCGCCATCGCGGCGGTACCCGCGCTGGCCGTCCACCGGGACGCGATCGAGGCCGGTCCGGCGGGCCACCGCGCCGACGATCATCCAGCGGGTCCACGGTGATCTGCACCTGGGCCAGGTGCTGCGGACTCCGGACCACTGGATCCTGGTCGACTTCGAAGGAGAGCCCGGACAGCCGATGGAGGAGCGGCGCCGGCCCGACTCGCCGATGCGTGACGTGGCCGGGATGCTGCGCTCGTTCGACTACGCCGCCAACCAGCTGCTCGCCGGCGACCGGGTCGACGAGCCCGGCCCGAAAGCATGCGCGAGGAATGGGCGATCCGCAACCGGGACGCGTTCTGCGACGGGTACGCCGGCCGTCGCGGGGGTGGACCCGCGCGAACACGCGGCACTGCTGCGCGCCTACGAGCTGGACAAGGCCATCTACGAGGTGGTCTACGAGTCCCGCCACCGCCCGAGCTGGCAGTGGATCCCGCTGCAGTCGGTGGACCGTCTACTCACGACGGATGCCGCCGTGCGCTGATGCCCGCCGCGCGCGGAGACTAATTGCGTTGAGCGCATAGGCCGCGGTGCGGGACGCTGAGGGTTCCCCAACCACGGAGACCCCGATGCGCCTGCTGCGCGACCTGTGGGACACGTCGCCCCGCCGTACGGCCGTCGTGGTGGCTCGTGCTGTTCTCGGCGCGGCCGGGCAGGCGGCCGCGTCCGCGTTGGCCGGCTCCGTGCTGATGGGCGATCGATCCCGCTGTTCGGAGTGCTGGCCGATCGCAACCGTCACCGCCGTCGTCAGTGATCTCGCGGTCGGCCTGATCATGGCCAGACTGACCGCCGACTGGATGGCCGACGTGCGGCGCGGCCTGTGCCGCGTCGCGCTCGGCCAGGACCTGCCCACACTGGAGAACACCCCGGTCGGCGAGCTGCTCGACCGCATCGACGGCGACGTCTACCAGGTCGGGGCGAGCTACGGGGCAGCGGCGTCCGGATCGCCCAGTCCGTGGCGTTCGGAGCCTTGTCGATCGTGACCGCGCTGTTCGTCTGGTGGCCGGCCGGGATCGGCATGCTCGTGCTGGCCGGTCGGCCTGGCGATCAGCCTGCGCCGGCGCATCGCGCAGATCGGCCCGACCCGCATCGCCGAGGAGGAGGCCTGGTCCGACCTGGCGGCGGTGATGGAGGAGGCGATCCACGGCCAGGACGACGTTCGGACCAGCCTGGCCCGCCCCTACGTGCTGAAGCTGTTCGCGCGAGCGGGCCAGCGAGGTGCTGGCCCGGGGCCGACGGGTCTGGCGCGATGTCGGCCCAGGTGTCCGCCTTCGCGTTCGGGGTGACCCGGGTCGGCATCGCGCTGGTGGTCGTGCTCGGCGCGTGGTCGCTCGCCACGGGCCGGGTCGACGGCGCCCAGCTGACCGCCATCTGGCTGCTGACCCTCGCCTTCAGCGCGACGGTGGAGCAGATCAGCCGGATGGTCCCGGAGCTGCAGAACGCACTCGGCGCCTGGGGCCGGGTCCAGCTGCTGCGCGGCTCACCGCAGGAGCCCGAGGGCGGCGTCGCCCCGGCCGACGCCGACATCGCCGTCCGCGACCTGACGTTCAGTTACCCGGTGCCGGAGTCGTCGACGCCGCGGCCGCCTGCCCTGCGCGGGGTCGACCTGTCGCTACGGCGTGGCCACTCGTACGCGGTCGTCGGACGGACCGGCTCGGGCAAGTCGACCCTGGCCAAGGTGCTGACCCGTTCGGTCGACGTACCACGGGGCGCCGTCTTCCTCGGCGGTACCGACCTGGTCGACCTCGACCTGCGAGGCGCTGCGTCGCTGGGTCGCCACGGTGCCGCAGCGCACCGAGATCCTGGCCGGCACGCTGGCCGAGAACGTCGCCCTGTTCGACCCCGAGCTGATCGGGCCGGCCGCCCACGCGATGCGGGAGCTGGGCCTGGCCGGCTGGGTGGCCGAGCTGCCGGGCGGCATGGCCACCAGGCTCGGCGACGGCGGTCATGTGCTGTCGGCCGGGCAGGAGCAGCTTGTCGCGTTCGCCCGCATCCTGGTCCGGGACCCGCACGTGGTCATCCTCGACGAGGCCACGGCGCGGATGGACCCGGTCACCGAGGCCCAGGTGCAACGGGCCACCGACCGGTTGCTGCGCGATCGCATCGGTATCCTCATCGCGCACCGGCTCTCGTCGCTGCGCCACTGCGACGAGGTGATCGTCCTGGCCGACGGCGCCGTGGTCGAGGCCGGACCGCTGCGTGACTCGCAGCGGTTCGCCCGGCTCCTGGCCAGCGGGGAGGGCCCGGCGTCCACTGTGGACGTGAGTGGATCGTCCGGCCCGGCGGTCAGCGGGTCGGGCGGCGGGGTCGCCGTGCTCGACCGTACCGGGCTCGCCGCTCCCCTGGTGCACGCCGCGACGGTGAAGGTCGAGCCGCCGCCGCTGCCGGAGGCCGGCGAGGCCCGGACGTTGCGCGAAATCGTCCGGCTCACGCTCAACGACCCCGGCTATGGGCTCGCCGCGGTCGCCCTGTTCCTGGTGCTGGTCGTGCTCGGGCTGGAGGGCGCGGTCCTGCCGGCTCTGTGGGCGGCGGTGGTCGACGGTACGGGTAGCCTGATCTGGCCGGTGACCGGCATCGTCGCCGCGCTGCTGATCTCGCTGATGACGCCGTATCACACCGGCCGCTGGTTCCCGGAGTGGTGGGTGCGCCAGATGCTGCGGATCAGCCTGCGTCTGGTCCACGGCCAGACCGGTCCCCGTCGGGTCAGCGCGCACACGCCGGCCGAGGTGGTCGCCCAGGCCGGTGACACCGAGCGGGTCGTGGTGCTGGCCGACAACCTGATCGACCAGTCCGCGGCGGTCCTGGTACTGGCGAGCATGACATTCGTGTCGGGCAGCGTCGTGCCCGGCCTGTTCTTCCTCGCCACGATGGTCGTGTCGGGCGCCGTGGCCACCGCGTTCGGCCCGGTCCTGGAGCGCAGCGGCCGCCGCACGGTGGCCGCCCGGGCAGCCTTCGCCACCGCGCTCGTGTCCAGCCTGTCCGCCGCCCGTACGGTCAAACTGGCCGGGGCGACGCGGCCGGTCCTCGACCACCTGGCCGCCCTCGAGCTCGTCCGGAGCGTGCGGCAACGGCGGGAGATCTCGGCCCAGGTGCTGGCCCGGTCGACGCCGTCGATGACCAGCGGCCTGCTGCCCATCGGTGCCTGGGCGCTCTACCTGACCGGGCACATGTCGGCCAGTGCCGTCCTGATCGCGGTGTCCACCCTCGGTGCCGCCCGCTGGTTCGCCTGGACGACCGCGTCGCTGGTGTCACAACTCCCGTCGGCCCGGGTGTGGACCCGGCGCACGGTGGCCATGTGCGGCGAGACCAGGTACTCGGCGTCCGTGTCCGGAGTGGACATCTCGGCCGGCACCGCCCCGGCGCCGCCGACCGCTGCCCGCCATCCACTGCGCGAGTTGCGGCTCGACTCGTTCGCCGCGGTACACGAGGACGGTACGGTCGGCGTCCGCGACCTCGACGTGACCATCTACCGTGGACAGTTGGTACTCGTCGTCGGTCCGGTCGGCGCCGGCAAGTCCTCGCTGCTTCGGGCGATGGCCGGCATCGTTCACCACACCGGCACGCTGCGCTGGAACGGCCAACCGGTGACCGAGCCCGAGGTGTTCCTGCGGCCCAATCAGGTCGGCTACGTGGGCCAGCTGCCACGGGTGCTGTCGGGCACGGTCGCCGACAACATCCGACTCGGCCACGAGGTCGACATCGACGGCGCCCTGTCCACCGCCCAGATGGAGCACGACCTGACCGCGGCGGGGGGCGGGATCGGCCTGCTCATCGGTCACAAGGGCACCCGGCTCTCCGGTGGTCAGCTGCAGCGCCTCGCCCTGGCCCGGGCGCTGGCCCCGGGTACGGAGCTGCTCATCGCCGACGACATCTCCTCTGCCCTCGACGTGACCACCGAGTTGGAGCTGTGGCGGGCCCTGCGCGAGCGCGGCGTGACAGTGGTCGGCTCGACGTCGAAGCGGGCCGCGCTCGCCCATGCCGACCAGGTCCTTGTCCTCATCGGCGGCGAGGTCCGGGCCCGGGGTACGTGGACCGAGCTGGCCGACGACTGGGGCCACCTGGCCGGCTGAGCCGGTCCAGCCTCGCGCGCCCGATCGCCCGGTTGCGCCCACGAGCGCTTGCCCGGACACCTGGCAATCGCTTTCTGTATGGTGCGGCGTCCCCATTAACACCTCGGGGCGGTATGCGGGTTCCCGACCGGGCGACCGGCGCCCGGTGCACAATAGACCGTCATGGCGACCACCATGCGGGCCTGGGAGATCACCCGGCCGGGGCCGATCTCGACCCACCCGGTACGGCTGGCCGATCGGGAGGTCCCCGAACCCGGCCCGGGCGAGCTGCTGGTACGGGTGATCGCGTCGGGCGTCTGCCGCACCGACCTGCATCTGGCCGAGGGCGACCTGCCGCCGCACCATCCCGACATGGTGCCCGGGCACGAGATCGTCGGCGAGGTGGTCGGCATCGGCCCGCACGCCCACGGGTGGCGGCGCGGCGACCGGCTCGGCATCGCGTGGCTGCGCCACACGTGCGGGGTGTGCCGGTTCTGCCGGCGGGGGGAGGAGAACCTGTGTCCGCAGTCGCGGTACACCGGCTGGGACGCCCCCGGCGGGTACGCCGAGTTCACCACCGTGCCGGCTGACTTCGCCTACCGGCTGCCGGGCGGCTACCGGGATCTGGAACTGGCCCCCCTGCTGTGCGCCGGCATCATCGGTTGGCGGTCGCTGCACCGGGCCCGACTGCCTCAGGGTGGCCGCCTCGGGGTGTACGGGTTCGGTGGATCCGCGCACCTGACCACGCAGGTCGCCCTCGCGCAGGGTGCCACCGTGCACGTGCTCACCCGCGGTGCCCAGGCCCGTCAGCTGGCCCTCGACCTGGGCGCGGCGTCGGCCCGCGACGCGTACGACGAGCCACCGGAACCGCTGGACGCGGCCATCCTGTTCGCTCCGGTGGGCGACCTTGTTCCGGTGGCGCTGGCCGCCCTGGACCGTGGTGGCACGCTGGCCGTCGCCGGCATCCATCTCACCGATGTGCCGCCGCTGAGCTACGACCGGCACCTGTTCCAGGAGCGCCAGCTGCGCAGCGTCACCTCGAACACCCGCCAGGACGGTCGGGACTTCCTCGCCTTCGCCGGCGCCCATCACCTGGAGGTCAGCGCCGTGCCCTACCCGCTGGACGGGGCCGACCAGGCCCTGGCCGATCTGGCCGGCGGGCACGTGCGCGGCGCCGCCGTCCTGCTGGCCAGCTGGCCGGCCTGCTGACCGCTGGCTCAGCTGACCAGGACGGACGGGATCACGGGTGCGCGACGAACGCGGTACGGTCGGCGAACTTCGCGGCGATGTCGGGCGGGATCTGGTCGTCGACCCAGTGCAGGTCCCAGTTCTCCCGGGTCGGGTGGGTCGCGGGGTCTCCGGCGTAGCGCCAGCTCCCGTCGATGGAGCGCGACTGGTCGCCACGGGTCAGGGTGAACGTGACATCACCGGCGTCGGACGGGCCCTGCCGGCTGGGCACCTCGGTCCACCAGCCGGTGACCGTCATGCCCCTGAGGGTGCCGATCACCCGACCGTCGTCGTGCGCATAGATGATCCGCACTGTGTCACCCTGGATCTGGATGTAGTGCTCACCCCACTGCGAGCTCGTCCAGTGGCCGGTGAACCCGGGGTCTGGACTGGCCGGTGACGACGAGATGACCTCGCCACACGCGCCCAGCAGCGCGACGAGGACCAATGCGGCGGCGATACGGATACGGCTCATGGCGGCACTCCTTCCGGCTTCGGTTACCGCCATCAGGCCACGCTCTGCGTGCGCGGTCTGCGTCCTTCGCCACACACCCCGCACACGAGGGTTCACACGTCGGGTAGCCGCCACAGGCGTGACCGCACGCGCCGGTCCGGGGCGACCCGTCAGGGGTAGCTGGAAGCCGGGTGTTCAGCCTTGTTCGTCGGCGCCGACAGGTTCTGGTCCTGCGCCTGTCACAACCTCACAACGACAGCCACGCCGTCGCCGTCGTCACCGCGGCCAGCTGGTCGGGGACCGGTTCGACCCCGATGCCCGGGCCGGTCGGTACCCGCAGGTGGCCGTCCTCCAGCACGAACGGCGCGGTGATGTCGGTGCGGAAGTAGCGGTCCGAGGCGGATGTGTCACCCGGCAGCGTGAACCCGGGCAGCGCGGCCAGGGCCACGTTGGCCGCCCGTCCGATGCCGGTCTCCAGCATGCCCCCGCACCACACCGGTACGCCGTTGGCCGCGCACACGTCATGGATGCGCCGGGCCTCCAGGTACCCGCCGACCCGACCAGGTTTGATGTTGACGATGCGGCACGCGCCCAGGCGGATGGCATCGGCCGCCGCCCGGGCCGAGGTGATCGACTCGTCCAGGCACACCGGTGTCCGGATGAGCCGGGCCAGTTCGGCGTGTCCGAGCACGTCCTCCTCGTCCAGCGGTTGCTCGATCAGGAGCAGGTCGAACGGGTCGAGCCGGGCCAGCTGGCGGGCGTCGGCCAGCGTGTAGGCGGTGTTCGCGTCGACCTGGAGCAGGACGTCGTCGCCGAAGCGTTCGCGGACCGCCCGGACCGGCTCGACATCCCAGCCAGGCTGGATCTTGAGCTTGATCCGCAGGTACCCCTGGTCGAGGTACCCGGACACGGCGGCCAGCAGTTCTTCGACCGAGTCCATGATGCCGACCGACACTCCACTGGGGACGGTCTGCTTGACCGCGCCGAGCTCCCGGGCCAGTGACCGGTTCTGGGCGCGCAGCTCGGCGTCGAGCACGGCGGTTTCGAGCGCCGCCTTGGCCATCCGGTGACCTTTGAACGCGTGCAGGGCCGGCCCGACCAGATTGGCGTCCACTGTGGATTGTTTGGCCAGGGTCGGAATGAGGAACCGGCGCAGCACGTCGGCCGCCGCGTCGACGTACTCCGACGAGTACAGCGGGTCGGACATCGCGACACACTCGCCCCAACCCTCGGCCTGCTCGGTGACCACCCGCAGCAACAGGATGTCCCGATCCAGTTCGACCCCGAAGGACGTACGGAACGGCGCCACCAGGGGCATCCGGATCCGGCGCAGCTCCACCCCGGTCAGCCTCACAGCTCCTCCATCCGTCGTGCCACGACATACCAGCCGGCACGGTCGAAGCCGGTGACCCGGGCCCCGCCGGCCATCAGAGTACCCAGGGATTCGCGGACCGCGGTCCGCCAGCGCCGGCCCCGGCCCGGGTCGGCCAACCGTAGCGACTCGATGTCCGAGGGAACCGCCACCAGCAGCGTGGCACCGTCCATTGTGCCCGGTACCGGTTCATCGTCGGCCGAGCACGACAGCGCGACGACGGCCCCGGCGGCCAGTTCGGCCCCGGCGTCGCGAGCGCTGAGCTGACCGGTACAGGCGGCCACGACCGGCGGCGCGTTGAGGTCCCAGCGGGCGAGCAGCCGGTCGGAGTCGTCGCCGGCGTTGATGCTGTCGTGCATGCCGCCGTAGAAGTTGGGCAGGTACTCGGCCGGCCGGGCGCCCAGCTTCACCAGGTTGAAGTAGGCGTTGCGGCGAACGAGCGGGTCGAACGTCCACTCGATGGCGGAGACCGAATGGCGCAGCGCCCAGGCCCGCTGGTGCAGTTTGAGGGCGTAGCCCACGCTGCGGCCCAACGCCGCCCCGGACACGCCCGCGATGTGGCTGTGCATCTCGCCGGCCGGTGCGCCGAAGAACCCGACACACGCGCCGACCAGTTCACCGCTGTCCCGGTCGAAGGCACCGGAGACGTAGTTGCCGGCCTTGGTCAACGCCCGCAGCAGCTCAGTGGTCACCGGCGGGTTCTTGGGGTCGGGTCGCCAGATGCCGTCGTAGAGCTGGTACACCGCCTCGAGTCCGGCCAGCTCGCTGATCTCGCGGACCCGGACCCCGGCCGCCCGCGCCGCCGCGTCGGCCGCCCGCACCGCGGCGTCGGCGTTCGCGGACCCGCTCAGCCGCGCAAGGTCGATCACAGGGTCCATGCTCGCGACGTCGTCGGCGTTCGTCATGGTTGCTGCGTACCATCCGGGACCGGGTCATTGGTAGCGGTCGACGGTGTGGTCTTGAGCAGGTCGTCGACCAGCGCGGCCAGCAGGGCCGTCCGGTCGGGCAGCTCGGACAGGAGCACGTGCTCGTCATCGGCGTGGGCACCCCCACCGACCGCCCCGAGACCGTCCAGTGTGGGCGTCCCCACGCCGGCGGTGAAGTTGCCGTCCGAGGCCCCGCCGACCGCCGCGCCGTGCGGCGGCGCCAGCCCCAGACCGGCCGCGACCGTGACCACCCGGGCGAACAGATCGGCCGAGGCGGCCGCGCTCAATGGGGAGCGGTTCGGCCCTCCGGTGACCTCGAGCGACGCCCCGCTCAGGACCGGCCGCAACTGCCGGATCTCCCGGTCGACCCGCGCCTGCTCCGACCCGTCCCATACCCGCACGTCCACGTCGAAGGTCCCCGCCGCCGGGACCGTGTTGGTCGAAGAGCCGGCGCTCAGTACGGTCGGGGTGACCGTCGTCCCGCGGTCCGGGTCGGCCAGATCCCGCACGGCGAGGATCTGGTGGGCCAGCTCGATGGTCGCGTTGATCCCCCGTTCCGGTTCGAGACCGGCGTGCGCGGCCCGCCCGAGTACCCGCACCTGGTACATCGAGGTGCCCTTGCGGGCCGTCTTCAACGCGCCGCCGTCACCCGACGCCTCGAGCACCAGCGCGGCCCGGCAGCCTCGGGCCTCGTCCTCGATCAGGCGCCGCGAGCTGGGCGACCCGATCTCCTCGTCACCGGTGATCAGGATGGTGACGCCGGTCCGGTCGGCCAGCGCCGCGGCCGCGTGCAGCGCCATCACCACGCCGGCCTTCATGTCGAAGCAGCCGGGGCCGCGGATCACGCCGCCGCTCGTGGTGAAGGGCCGCACGGCCAGCGAGCCCAGCGGCCAGACCGTGTCGTGGTGACCGAGCAGCAGGACCCGGACCGGCCCGCCCAGCCGCCACCGCAGATGCGTGCGTCCATCCACGACTATCCACTCCGGAGG
Organism: uncultured Actinomycetota bacterium; assembly: GCA_963803345.1. Lineage (GTDB taxonomy): Bacteria > Actinomycetota > Actinomycetes > Mycobacteriales > Micromonosporaceae > CAWDLX01. Next base: position 791,329 of record CAWDLX010000006.1, on the reverse strand, counting down.
GACGCCGAGACGGTCGGTGCCGACCCGGGCCACCACCGCGGCGCTGGCCGCCACCGCGGCCAGGTCGGCCGAGGGCGACTCGGCCGTCACCAGGGCCCGCAGGTCGGCCAGCATCAGCGGTACGGCCGAACGCATCCGTTCGAGCATGTCAGTCCACCCGGGGTGTGGCCCGCACCCCGAAGTGCAGGTACCGCTCGCCGGTGGACATCTGGTAGAAGGTGACCGGCGTCCAGGTCTGCGAGTTCTCCCCCCGGACCACGGTGCGCAGCACATAGACGACCTGATTGCCGTCGGGCGACAGGGCGGGCTGCTCGGGTACGGCGAAGGTGGTCAGATCCTCGATGCGCTGGTACACCGTCTTCTCCTCGGTCAGGGGCGGTTGGTTACAGCATGGTCCGACGCGCCGGCGAAATGGCAGCCGGTGGGCCGATCCGGCTGGACGCTTTGGTCGGGTCGCTGCGCTCAGACCTGCACCCGGTAGACCGCCCGGCTGCCCGAGTCGGTGACCCACACCGAGCCGAAGCCGATCTCGATACGGGCCGGGATCTGGATGTCGCGCAGTTCACCGCGCACCTGCCCGGTCCGGCTGTCCAGCCGGAGCAGGGCTCCCACCCGGCCGGGCCGGCGGATGCCGACCCAGATGGAGTCGGCATCGAGGTTGAGCGAGAGCACCTCGATCGAGTCCGCCAGCGCGACCGTGCGCACCACCGCACCCGTCATCTGGTCGACCGCCCACAGCTGGGTCGCCGCGGCGCCCCAGACCAGCCCGTCCCGGGCCACGAACGGCACCCCACCGCCGGTCGCGATCTGCGCGCTGGAACCGTTGCTGATCCTGATCCGGGTCAGCGGGGACGGGTCGCTGGACACCCATACCGAATCTCCGGCGTAGACCGCGTTGACGTGGACGTTGCGCTCGAGTCCGACCGGGAACCGTTGCGCCACCACATTTCTCGCCGGATCCACCCGCAGCACGGCGCCGTTCGGGTCGACCGCCCAGATCGAGGCGCCGCCCGCACTCAGGTCGCAGCAGACCTCGCCGGTGTCGATGCTCGCCACCACCCGGGCACTGCCCGGATCGATCCGGTAGAGCCGCGAGCTGCCCGGCCCGCCGTACGCGGCCACCCACACGGAGTCGCCGGCCGACAGGACCGACGCCACCCCCGGCCCCGGGGTGACGGTCGCGACCACCCGCCCGCTGGCCGGATCGATCTTCACCACGGCCCCGGCGTCGTAGGCCACCGCCCAGACCGCGTCGCCGTGGATGGCCAGTCCGAGCACCTCGCCACCGCCGGTGTCGATGACCTGCCGTACCCGGAGTCCACCCGCCGATGATGCCGGACCAGCCGATGTGGCCGGACCAGCGGGGGTGGTCAGGCCCGGCGGCGTGGTCGGCGCGGTGGTGCCACAGCCCGCCAGGGCGAGCACCATGACGAGAAGGACGATGCGCGGCATGGCGCGACGCTAGCCGAGCCGACCGCCGGCTCGCGGCCACGTTACGCCGGATAGCGGTCACCGTGTCCGGAAGGCCCGCCGGTACTGGTTGGGCGAGACCATGACCTGGGCGGCGAAGTGAGCCCGCATGGCCGCGGCCGACGGGTAGCCGGTCCGGGCGGCGATCCGCTCGACCGGCTCGTCGCTACTCTCCAGCAACTGCTGGGCGCATCGCAGCCGCTCCTGGCGCAGCCACGCCTCCGGCGGCAACCCGAACGCGGCGGTGAACCGGCGCCGCAGCGTGCGTGGGCTCAGGTGCGCGTGCCGGGCCAGTTCGACCACCCCGATCCGGTCGGACAGGTGGGCCCGCCCCCACTCGACCAGCGCGACGAAGCCCGGGTCCCGGCTGCCGTCCAGGATCGGGGTGCGGATGTACTGCGCCTGCCCGCCGTCGCGGAACGGCGGCATCACGATGCGCCGGGCCACCTCGTTGGCGACCACCGGCCCGTAGTCGAGCCGGACCAGGTGCATGCACAGGTCGATCCCGGCCGCCGTACCGGCGGAGGTGAACACCCCGTCGTCCGCCACGTGGAGCACGCTGGCGTCGATGTCGGCCATCGGCGCCCGTCCACGCAGGCGGTCGGCGTACATCCAGTGGGTGGTGGCGCGCCGGCCGTCGAGCAGCCCGGCATCGGCCAGCACGAACGCCCCGGTGCACAACGACACCACCCGCGCACCCCGGTCGTGGGCGGCCCGCAGGGCGGCGACCAGCCCGGGTGACGGCCGGTCCTCGGGATCGCTCCAGCCCGGCACGATCACTGTCTGCGCGTCGTCCAGCTGATCGAGCCGGTACGGGGTGTCGATGGTGAACCCGGTCAACGTCCGGACCGCAGACGATCCCTCGGCCACCAGTCGGAACTCGTACCAGGGCGCGGCGATGTCGGACCGGTCCAGCCCGAACACCTCACACGGGATGGACAGGTCGAACGTCAACGCGCCCGGCCCGATCACCGCCGCCACCCGGCTGCCCCGCATCAGAGGCTCTCACCGACGACCATCACCACCGTATTGTCGACCACCGGCGCACCGGGCGGTCGACCCGCGGCGACCACCAGCGGATGGGCCAGCCGGAGGGTCACCGTCTCACCGGCTGGCTCACGCCTGGACCGGACGAGCGTCTGACCGACCGCGACGACCACCGCCCCCACCAGGACCGCGACCACGGCCACCGCCGGCGCCAACGCGACGATCGTCGTCAGCGCCCCGATCGCCGCCGGCCCGGCCAGCAGCCCGGTGTACCCGATCAGGTCGACCTGGGCGACCGCGCCGTCACCACCGTCCGGGTCGACCTCGCCGGTCCGGGACACCGCGATCGGCAGCAGCGGACTCACGCCGACCCCGCCCAGGAAGACCGCCACGAGTACCACGACCGCCTGCTCAGCACCGGCTGCCAGGAGTAGCGCGCCGCAGCTGAGCAGTCCACTCACGACAGTCGCGGCGCGGTCGCCGAACCGGACCCGGGCCGGGTCGACCACGATCTGCCCGAGCAGAGTTCCAGCATGGTAGAGCGGGTAGGCCAGCGCGGCCAGGGCCGGCGACGTGAGCAGCCCGTCGGCCATCAGCTGCCCCGACCAGTCGGTGACCGCCCCCTCCAGCACCAGGGCCGCGAACGCCAGCGCCCCCAACGGGTACAGCGCTCGCGACGTTCCCCGTCGACGGCCGGTACGCCGCGGCGCCCGGCCGTCGCCGGACGCCACGCCACGCGGCACGATCGCCGCCACCGCCAGCGCGAACGGCAGCGCGGCCAGGGCGCCACCCACCAGGCACCAGACGTACCCGACGCCCAGGTGCGTCCCGGCCGCCGCGAGCAGCCCACCCATCCCGGCGCCGACCGGCCAGCCCGCGTGCATCCCACCCAGGACCGGGCGACCGTACGCCCGCTCCACCGCCACCCCGTGCGTCTGGGCACTCACCTCGGCCGCCGCCACGGCCGCCCCGAACAGTCCGGCCTGGGCGATCAGGAGCCCGTAGGTGGGAGCGGTGCCCACCACCGCCAGGGACAGCACGCACAGCAGCGGGGCCACCCGCAGGACCGCCGCCGAGCCGGCCCGGGGCAGGACGACCCGCATGACCGGCATGGCCACCAGGCCGCCCAGTCCCCAGACGACCAGGACCATGCCCATCCGGGCGTTCGACATCGCGAGCCGGTCGACCAGGGTCGGGATCCGGGCCGTGAACACCCCGACCACGCCACCGGCCACCCCCAGGGCGGTCGTGACGGCCACCCGGCCCCGGCGCGCGTACACCTCCACCCGCCCAACCAACCCCATCGCGGCGCCCGCGTCCGCTTACAACGACACAGACCGCCGCTCGCACGTCGGCCGTCAGGCGGCGGTGGTCAGCGGGCCCTCGTTGCCGGAGCGGTCCAGCGCGCTCACACAGTACCGGGCGCCGGTGGGGGCCCTGTCCACATAGGACTCCCCCCGGAGGGTGGCGATCAGCTGGGCACCCCGGTACACGGCGTACGAGGTGGGCGGCGCACCCGGGCCCGGGCGCCAGGTCAGCGTGGCCGTACCGCCGGACCGCGCGACGCCGGTGACGTCCGGGGCGGCCGGCGATCTGGCCGGCAGCTGGCGCATCAACGGCTGCAGGGCCGGCGTCGGGTAGTACTTGTCCCGGTAGCGGGTCACCGCGCCGAGGGCGTCGTCGCGCACACTGGCGCGCTGAAGTGCACGGTGCCCGCCACCTCGGGGTAGGACCGGTTGAGGGCCATCTGCCGGTCCAGCTCGCCCGGATCCCGCCATGCCCCGGGGTCCCCGATGCGGTAGTCACCCTGCGCGATGTAGAGCTGCACCCCGGTGCCGGCGACCACAGTCAGACCACCATTTGACCAGCACGGCGTAGTCGGCCGGCTTGTTCCCGATGTTCCAGTAGAGCTGGGGCGTGATCGAGTCGACCCAGTGCTGCTTCACCCACAGCCGGCTGTCCACGTAGATCTCGTCGTAGCTCTGCAGTCCCCGGGTGGCCGAACCGGCCGGATCGGTCGTCGAGTTGCGCCAGATGCCGAACGTGGCGATGCCGAACTTCACCCACGGCTTGAGCGCCTTGATCCGCTGGTTCATCTCGCGCACCATCGTGTTGATGTTGTCGCGACGCCAGTCCGCTTTGCTGGCGAATCCCTGGCCGTACGCGGCGAAGCTGCGCGCGTCGTCGAAGTCCTGACCGTCCTCGGGGTAAGGGTAGAAGAAGTCGTCGAAGTCGACGCCGTCGATGTCGTAACGGGCGACCGCCTCGAGCATGCGAATCCTCGACGAACCGGCGCGCGTCGGGGATGCCGGGGTCGAAGTAGAGCCGGCGCCCCGCGGTACCGACCGGGTAGGCGACCACCCACTCGGGGTGAGCCCGCAGCGGATGGTTCGGGGCCAGCTTGCTCAGGTCGGCCCCGGCACCCCGGGGGGCCGGCTGGTCGCCCCGGTACGGGTTGAACCAGGCGTGGAACTCCATGTTCCGCGCGTGCGTCTGGGCGACCATCCACTCCATCGGATCCCAGCTCGGACTCAGGCCGTCGCGCCGGCCGGTGAGCCATTCCGACCACGGCGCGTACGCCGAGGGCCAGAACGCGTCGCCGCTGGGACGCACGTCGACGTAGATCACGTTATGGTTCTGGCGCTGGGCCACGTCGAGCCAGCCGAGGAACTCAGCCTTGACGCTCGCCTCGTCCAGCCCGGGCCGGCTCGGCCAGTCGATGTTGTTGACGGTGGTCAGCCACATGCCCCGGACCTCGCGGGGTGCCCGGACCGGCTGGCCGTCACAGGACCCGACCGCTGCGGCCATGGCGTCCAACGAGCCAGTCCGGCCGCGACTGGCGTCACCGCGCTGCTCGATCACGGTGCCGACGGCGACCAGGAGCACGACCAGACCACCCAGGATGACCAGCATCCAGGTGGTCCGGGAGCGCGGCAGCGGGGAACGCACGAAGTCAGGCCAGCCCGCAGAGGCGCCCGCGCGGGGCGAGGGACCTCAGGTCGCCGGGAGGCACGGCCGGGACCACGACGGACATTCGCCCAATCTATCTCAATGACGCTCGGTAGACACCAGCGTCACTGTCGGGCACGATCACCCTCACTGGACGGCCAGTCCACATAGGACGCTCCGCCGGGCAGAGCGCCCACCCGTCCCGGTTGAGTCCGGGCCGCCGCGACCAGAGCCGCGGGTTCGTCCCCGCGGGTTCGTCCGCGCCGGTGCGCAGCGCCCGAGTGTTAGTAGGGACGCCGCGCTATACAGAAAGCGTTCGCAAGGTGTCCGGGCAAGCGGGCCACCCGCGCGGGTCCGGCCAGCGGGGCGGGCGCGCCCACCCGGGCCCACGCGCGCGGCACCCAACCCGGGTCCACGCAGCTCAGCGCCTCAAGTGTTAGCCCCGGTCTTGCAGTAGGCCGGTCGAACCGGCGGAGTTGATCTCTATTCGGGCTGGCGTGTCTGGATTCCTGGCGGTAGGCAGGTTGAGCCGCCGGTTTGGTCTGCCGGCTTGCTCGTGTGTCCCTTGTAGACGGTGCGAGGTACCGAAAAGAACGTGCGCACGCCCTGCTCGCGCAGGCTGCGGATGTGACGACGAAAGGCGTGGCTGGCCCCGGCCGAGTCGCAGCGGATGAGGATGTCGTTGCCGTGGCGGTACTGGTCGGGAATCTGCGCCAACGCTTGGTCGAGCACGGTGATGTGGTCCGCGGCCGTGTTCGATCCGGCGTTGCCAGGGCGGAGCAGACCGGCGAGGGCTTCGCCGGTAGCGTCGAGAAAGCACAACAGTGGGTGATATCCCCAGGTCTTCTTCCAGGTCTTGCTCGCCTGCTCCTTCTCCGAGTGGGAGATCACGATGGTGGCGTCCAGGTCGAGCACCAGCCCGGGGATGGTGAACCCGCCCACCGTCGACGAGGGCAGGCGACCGGTCTCGGCGGCCTGCGTCCACGTCAGTTCCCGCGCTTGGGCTCGAGCGATGCGGATACGGGCCAGGGCCGGCGAGTCGATGCTGTCCAGGGCCCGCCACGCGGTCGCGTCCGAGGCCACCGGCCCGAACAGCTCGCTCTGGTTACGCAACACCGCGAGGTCGGCGATCGCCTCGCCACCATCGGCGAGCATCACCGCCAGGTCCACCGCCACCCGACCCGGGTCATGTCCCCGATCACGTTGGCGCAGCGGCGCCAACGCCTCGCTCATCGCCACTGACAGACCGGTCGCGTCAGCCAGATCGGCCAGCAGACGGGCACTGACGTGGTCCACCACGCCACGCCCGTCCCCGGTGACAATGATCTTCGGACGTTAAGAAGTACGCTTCACCCTACGAGTGCTCCTCACCTGGATGATCCGGTCCCTCGACAAGATCGATCTTCGCAGGTAGAGGGGCACTTCTATGTCTGCGGCACGCCCACGCCGCCATGCCTACTGAAAGGCCCGGGCTAACATCCAGCCATGACGACACCCGACGCTCACACCGTGATCTCGGTCCGCGGCGAAAGCCAGCGGATCGCTGCTCCGGACCAGGCCTCCATCTACTTGACCGTCCTCGCCGTCGGCGGCACAAAGAGCGCAGCAGCTTCGGACGTGGCCCGCGTCGTGGACCTGGTGACTGCCCAGCTGACCGAACTCGGCGGGGAAAGTCTGAAGGTGCTGACCACCCGCCATCCCCTGACATGGTCCACTCGGTCGATCCACACAACCGAGGAATACTCCTTCCACAAGGTCAGCGGTGGGCAAGCTCGAACCGGCCGCCACCAGGCATCAGCGAGTCTCCTCATCAACGTGCGTGACTTCCAGTTGCTGGGGCGAGTCGAGAGCATCCTCACCGGCCAGGACATGGTGAATATCGGTTCAGTTCATTGGTTCGTCGACCAAGACAACCCCGCCTGGGCGCAGGTGCGTGCCGACGCCATCCGGGCCGTACTGCACAAGGGCCAGGACTACGCAACCGCCCTCGCGGGGTCGATCATCAGTGTCGAGCACGTCGCCGACGCGGGCCTCCTGGCTAGCGACACACCGGATCAAATGGCTCACCGCCCGGGCAGAGATGTGCCCCTGAGCTATACGGGAGCGCACACGACGTCACTGGATCCGGTGCCACAAGAACTCAGCGCAACCATCGAGGCACGCCTAACCGCGACTATCGGCCCCCTGCCGACCCGCTGATCTCGCAACGATCCGCCTCATAGACCACGAGCGCTGAAAGGCCCGGGTTAGTAGGGACGCCGCGCTATACAGAAAGCGTGAGCAGGGTGTCCGGGCAAGCGGGGCGGGCAAGCGGGGCAGCTGAGGGTCCCGAGCGGCCACCCCGGGCGAGGACTCGGGGGCGGCCCGCGAAGGGGTTGCGGTCAGGTGTTTGACGTTTGTCCGATGTGGTCATGACCGCTGCACCCGCCGTGCTGGCGTCCGTGCGTCCTCACCCTTGTTCCACTGTGGAGTGTCTTAGCCGACCCGGCACGCCGTCGTGGCCAGGGCCCGCGGTCGGCCTGCAACGCCACGACGGGCGCGGGTACCTGGGCCAGCTGGGTTGGCTGGCCCTGGCGCTCGTCGTGGCCGCCGCCGTGCGGGCGACCCATGTCCGGATTCTGCGGCGGCCGCAGCCGCTGGCCGAACCGGATGTCCTCGCCGCCGACGACGCGATCCGATCCCGGTCGCTGCATGTGCTGGCGGGGCGGCGGCGCGTTGGTCCTCTACTGCGTGACCGGTCAGCTCACCTCGCTCGGACTCGAGTACGGCCACCCGGCCTACGACGCGGTCACGATCATCAACGGGCTGTCGTTCTTCCTCATCCCGGCGCTGGGCTGGAACGTCGCGACGTGGAACTGGCGCGTACGGCGGCTCCCGGCTCCGGGGGCGGCATGATCGTCGAGGTGGATCCGGGACATCCGACCCCGCCGTACGAGCAGATCCGGGCCCAGATCGCGACGATGATCGCGGCTCGGACGCTGGCGCCCGGCACCCACCTCCCGCCGATCCGCCAGCTCGCGGCCGACCTCGGACTGGCCGCGAACACCGTGGCCCGCGCCTACCGTGAACTCGAGGCCGATGGGCTTGTGCACAGCCGCGTCCGCCATGGGACCACTGTGACCGATCAGCGGATCCGGGCGATGCCCCGTTCCGAAGTACGCCGGCGGCTCGCCGACGCGGCCTCGACCTACGCCGCCCTGGCCCGCCAGCTCGGCGTCGACCCGGCCGAGGCCGAAGCGGCCGTGCACGACTGCCTCCAGGTGCCGGCCGTACCCGGCCACGCGGTGTGAACTATATTACCGACCGATCGGTCAGATAGTGCGATAGCCTTCGTGGCATGAGCGTGCGCAGCGACGGGCGACTCGCCCGCGGCGACCGGACCAGGGTCGCGGTGCTCGACCGGGCCACCGCGCTGGCCACCGAGGCGGGGCTGGACGGACTGTCACTCGGCCAGCTGGCCGACGCGCTCGGGGTCAGCAAGTCCGGACTCTTCGCCCACTGGCGGTCCAAGGAGGAGCTCCAGCTGGCCACCATCGACCACGCCCGCCAGCAGTGGATCAAGCAAATCATCTCGCCGGCCCTGCTCGCCCCCCGCGGCGTGCGCCGGCTGTGGGCCCTGCATCAGTCGCGAATGGACTTCTACGCGGCCGGCACGTTGCCCGGCGGGTGCTTCTTCGCCAACACGCAGTTCGAGTTCAACGCGCGACCGGGGCCGGTCCAGGACCGGTTGGCGGCCGGGTTCACCGACTGGATGGCGTTGATCGAGCGGCTGACCGCCGAGGCGGTCGAGCTCGGCGAACTTCTGTCCACAGTGGATGCCCGCCAGCTGGCCTACGAGATCGAAGCGCTCGGCCTCACCGCGGTCATGCAGGTCCGACTGCTGCACGACAGCGGCTACTCCTATGCCCGCCGGGCCGTCCTCGACCGCCTGCGGTCACTGTGCCCGCAACCTGCTCTACTTCCGGAGGCAGTTCATGACTGAACGCGGATTCGTGCACCTCGTCGACGTGCATTTCGACGAGCTCGACCCGATGGGGGTGTTGCACAACGCCCGCTATCTGCTGCTGTTCGAACGGGCGCTGACGGCGTTCTGGGCCGCGCACGGCCACACGTTCGCCGACGGTGCTCCCACAACCCCCGACACGTTCAACGTGGTCAAGCAGGCGGGCATCACCTACCACCGGCCGGTCCGCGGGGTCGGCGCCGTGGCTGTGCGCCTGTGGCTGGCCAGGCTCGGGGAATCGAGCGGTGACTACCGGTTCGAACTCACCTCGCCCGACGGCAGCGTCCTCTACGCCGAAGGCAGCCGGGTCGTGGTCAAATTGGACCAGTCGACCCTGCGACCGTCGCCGTGGTCGGACGGCGTCCGGGCCATCGCGGCCACCCTGCTCCGCCCGGCCCGGCACCCGGTGCCAGCCTGAGCACGCAGTCCGACTCGTCACCTGCTCTTCCAGCGCCCGCTGAGCTCGCTCGCGCCGGGCGGCGGACCGGGCAGCTCGGCGCCGGCGGCGGCCAACCCGTCGACCAGCACGGTGAGGTAGCGCTGGCGCAGTTGGCGGGTGCGCTCCTTGTCAGGAACCCGGATCGCCGCACAGCCCTCGAGGATGAGGCCGACATCCTGGACCACGACCCCGTCACGCATCCGACCACTGGACCGGGCCCGCTCGAACAGCGTGTCCGTCACCACGTTGGCCCGCTCAGCGTCACGCCGCATCTGTGGTGTCGGCGTGAAGGTACCGGCCAGATGCACGGTCAACGAGTGCACGTCGGCGTCGACAACGCGGCCGAGGAACCCGGTGAACGCACGCCAGCCGTCCGGGTCCTCAGCGGCCGCCTCGGCCTCGCTGATGAAGCGGCGCAGCCCATCGTGGCAGAGCGTGCGCAGCAGCTCCTCCTTCCCGGCGTACCGGCGGTAGAGCGCGCTGATACCGACGTCGGCCCGTTCGGCCACGGCGGCGATCGGCGCTCTGGGATCCTCGAGAAACACGTCGCGGGCGGCCTCGAGGATCACCGCGTCGTTGCGGACCGCTTGACCACGTCGGCCGGCCAGCACTGTGTTGTCCTGCACAGTCCGCAGCTTAGCAGTGGAACGGATCGTTCCGCTCTGCTAGGCTGGACGGAACAAAGCATTCCGTTCCGTTGGCGAAGGAGTAACCCCATGACGAACAACGCCTGGCCTGTCCTGCTCGCTGACGCTCAGCGCGCGCTGCGTGACGTGGTGGCCGGCATCGCTCCGGACCAGTGGGTCGCGGCGACACCGTGTGAGAAGTGGACCGTCACCCAGGTCTTCCAGCACGCGGTCGGCGACCAGATCGGCTACGCCGCCATGCTCGATGGCGGCCCGTTCCCGGCCGAGGACCCGTTCAGCCCGTCCGGACATTTGGACGCGGACGCAGCGCCGATCCTTGATGCCGCGCTGAACCGCTCGGCGGACGCGTGGGCGACGGTCGCGGTCGACGCGGCACAGGTGGCCAACCCGCTCCCCCAGGGCCCGCTGCCGGCCTGGATCGCCGGCGGAGCATGTGCGCTCGACGCGGCGGTGCACGCCTGGGACATCGCCGCCGCGACCGGCCAGCCGTCGCCGCTCACCCCGCTGATGGCCACCCAGCTGCTGGCCGTCGCGCGCGAGATCGTCGAGCCGCTGCGGGCCTACGGCGCCTACGGGCCGGCCCGCCCGGCCGACCCGACCGACGCGGTGGCCGCCCTGCTCGCGTACCTGGGTCGCGGACCGGAATCCCGGCCAGGAGATTGAGAGGTCTCGGCACCACCGCGGAAGCAGCCCTTCCCCTCGCCACGCCCCACCGGCCAGATCCGCCTATAGTCGGTCATTGACGGCACGCATTGGGTGGAGGACGCCGATGCCCATCGACAGCGACCGGCTGGCCGCGGAGCTGCGTCATCTCCGCAAGGGCAGGGCGATGCGGCATCCTCACCTGCCCCAGCGTCTCGGGCCGCAGATCCGGCTGGCGTTCGACATCGGCGAGCACGACAACGTCGGGGTGATCCGGCGCAAGGTGTCGGAGCGGATCCGGGAGCTGCTCCGCAACGAGGTGATCGAGATCAAGACGGCCGCGCTGGCCGCGCTGGGGCTGCATCCACGGGCCAACCAGCGGCTGCTGAACCAGCGGGAGACGTGGCTGGCCAGCGAGTTCACCTATGACGTCCGCACCGCGCGCCGTCGGGTCTCCGCCGCTCTCGCGCACCTCGTCGACGCGCTCGTCGAGCAGGAGCAGGCGGGCCACGGCCCGGAGCCGCCCCGCGACGACGGCTTCACGGTGCGGGCCATGCGGGCGGTGCTCTACCTGGACCGTCCGGCGATCGAGCTGCGGGAACTGCGGTCAGTGGTGGTCTCCACCCAGCGCCTCGACGCCATCGTGTGCCGGATCACGGTGCCGCGCACGGCCCGCAGCGGCAGTCACCACGAGGTCGATACCCGGGTACTGGGCGGGGGACGGATCGTTCACACCGACCGGCCGTTCCCCGAGCATTTCAGCTACCATCTCGAGCTGCCATGCACGCTGCACCACGGCGACCGGCACGAGTACGGGTTGGCCCACACCCTCCCGGTGGGCCAGCCGATGCGGCCGCACTACGTGTTCCAGCCGCTCGTCCCGTGCGAGGCGTTCGATGTCACCGTCCACTTCGACCCGTCGGCCCGGCCGACCCTGGTGTGGTTGCTCAACGGGGTACCGCCCCGCCAGCTCGACGACGACCGGCCCGGTCCTGATCTGCTGACCCTTCCCCCCAGTGCCAGGATCAGCCTGTCGTTCGCCGATCTCCGTCAGGGCCTCGGCTACGGCCTCGGCTGGGCGCCGGCCACCCCCTGATCACGCCACAGCACGAGATGGCGCAGGTCGAGCCGGCCCGCGGCGATGTCGTCGTCGACCTGGTCGAGGTGGGACAACCACTCGTCGCGGACCGCGTCCGGGTACCCGAGGGCGACCGCCCGCCGCCACCGCGCATGCAGCCGCTCCCGCCACAGGCGCAATGTCTGTACATAGTGGACAGTCAAGCTGCCCGCGTCACGGACGGCGAAGCTGGCCGGCGGCCCGGCGCCGGTACGCGCGCACTGCAGAACGACCCTGCCGTCGGGCGCGAGCAGCTCGTCGACGGCGTCAACCGACTCCAGACGCAGTCCCTGAATGCTCACGATCGAGTCGTAGCCGTCGGGGTAGGCCGGCCGGATCTGGCGCACACCGGCCCGCTCGACCCGGATCTGGTCGTCGACCCCGGCCGCGTGCGCCCGGGCCCGCACCAGCTCGGCCCGGGCGGCCGACCGGGTGACCACGTGGACGAACGCGCCGCGGAGCGCGGCCGCCAGGGCGAGGCCGCCGCCGTCCGTGCCGACCTGGAGCACCCGGCCACCCGGACCGACGGCGGCCAGGTCGAGGATGCGCTCGAACTTACGCCGTTGCGCGGCGGGCAGCCGGTCGGCCGAGGCGATCGGCGTGCCCGTCCGATCCACCGCGAACAGCGCCGAGGAGTAGCTCAGGGTCTCGTCGAGGAGGATGTCCAGCAGCTCATTGACCGGGAGGTCAGGGCGCGTCGCGGCGTTCACGGGACTCTCCTCGGTCAGCACGGTCGGCACGACGTTGATGCGATCACGTCAGCGGCCCGGTTACCGGGCAACATTCTGGCCAGTCGACGCAGGTCGGCGGCGAAGTCCACTATGGATTGAAATGGGTCACACCGGCGGGCTGGTCCCGGGTGAGGTAGGGCTCAGGCAGCCCGACAACCCCACCTCAACCGGCGGCCGGCCGTCGATGCAAGCATGATCAGGGCAAACGTCCAGCTCGTCAGCGCCGCCGGGAAGGGATCATGAAGGAAAACCAGGACACCACGTATGTGATCGACGCGAGCACCGCGATCGTCACGATCAACCGGCCCGAGCGGTACAACGCGTTCCGGGGTACCACCGTCGACGAGCTGGTCCACTCGTTCGAGAGGGCCTGGGTCGATCCGGCCGTCCGGGCGGTCATTCTGACCGGGGCGGGCGACAAGGCGTTCTGCACCGGTGGCGACGTGAAGCAGCGGGCCGAGACGGGCGACTACGGGCCGACCGAGATCGGCATGTTCCAGATCGAGCGGCTGCACCGGCTCATCCGGGACATCCCGAAGCCGGTGATCGCCGCGGTCAACGGTCTCGCGGTCGGCGGCGGCCACGTCCTGCAGGTGCTGTGTGACCTGTCGATCGCCTCCCGCACAGCCCGCTTCGGGCAGGCCGGTCCACGGGTCGGCTCTTTCGACGCGGGGTTCGGCACCAACTTCCTGGCTCGCGTGGTGGGCGAGAAGCGGGCCCGGGAGATGTGGTACCTGTGCCGGTTGTACGACGCGGAGACCATGCAACGCTGGGGGCTGGTCAACGCGGTCGTCGAACCGGACGAACTGATGACCGAGAGCCTGCGGTGGGCGGCTGAGATCGCCGAGAAGTCCCCGACGGCTCTGCGCTTTCTCAAGCACGCGTTCAACGCCGACACCGACGCCCAGGCCGGGGTGTCCAAGCTGGGCTTCGCCGCCCTGGAGGTGTTCGTGGAGACCGACGAGGCGAAAGAGGGCGCCCGGGCCTTCGCCGAGAAGCGGCCACCCGACTACTCGCCCTACAGCTGACTCACGATCCGGCGCCTCCGGTCTAGCTGACGACCGGGGGGACGGTGACCGTGCTCGCGGTCGACCTGGCGACCAGGTCGGCCCGGGTCAGGCCCGAGTTGTCGGCGTTGCCGCCGGCGAACTCGCCCGGATCGGGTGACCCGCACACGGATGCCACCAGCAGGTCGAACGTCCAGTTCGGCGCGGGCAGCCGGTCCACCCGGACGATCGGGCCGGCGCCAGCCCGCGACAGCCAACCGTCCACATCGGACGCAAGCGGCTGGACCCGGTAGCGCAGACCGTCCGTCACGTAGACATGGCGGCCGTCGCCGCCGACCGCGCGGTCGAAGACGAAACGCATGATCTCCACCTCTCCTGGACCGGTCGGACCCGGAACGACCGGCCAGTCGCCGAGCGAGTGATGCTCGTAGTCGGTCCGGGCCGACACGTGGATGTGGTCGAAGTGGCCGCTGTTCTCCTGTGGCTCGAACCGGAACCGCACGTCGTAGATGGTGGCCCGCCAGATCAGGTACTTGATCCAGGGGGCCCGGCCGCCCTTCGCCTCGCCCAGCCAGTAGGCGAACAGCTTCTGATTCTCCTCGGCGCCGCCGACCGCGGTGTTCATCACGTCGGTGGCGAACACGACCCACTCCGGATCGGGCAGCGGCCATCCGTCGGAAGAGTAGGGTGTGTGATCCTGCGGCGGGAGCTCCTCGTAGTGCGTGTCGTTGGACAACCAGCCGAACTCGTTCGCGTGCGACGGGAACGCGGCCTTCAACCCGGCCACGAACTCCTCGATCGGCTGGGCCGGCGTGAGCGGACGGCCGGCGGCATCCCAGCTCGCGAACGACGCCATCGACACCCCCGGTCAGGTAGCCTGAACACAACCGGGCCACCAGCCAGAGCGCTTCGGACATCCAGCATCGCCATGTGGACCCGGTCGGACTATCGCGTTAACGACGGACAGTCGGCCCGGTTACGGTAGCCCCATGCAGGGGTGGATCAGGCCGATCGGGCTGGCGATCGCGATGCTGGCGCTGGCGGCGTGCACGAAAACGAGTAGCACCGTCACCCCGACCACGGCGGGCACCACGGGTACCGCCAGCCCCAGCGGCCCGGGCGCGCCGGCCGACTTCGTGGCTCTGTCCGATGTGGATCCAGGTATCCAGCAGGACATCCGCTACGCCACCGCCCACAACTTCGTCGGGCGCCCGATCGTGGGCTACGCCGAGCCGGTCTGCCTGCTGACCCGGACCGCGGCGCACGCCCTGAGCCAGGTCCAGACGGCAGCTCGCGCCCACGGGTACGGGCTGAAGGTCTACGACTGCTACCGGCCGCAACGCGCCGCGGACGAGTTCGTAGCCTGGGCCGCCCACCCCGACGACCAGGCCATGAAGGCCGAGTTCTATCCCGCGGTGGCCAAGGCCGACCTGTTCCGGGACGGGTACCTCGGTGCCCCGACCGCGCACAGCCGCGGCAGCACGATGGACCTCACGCTGGTGCCACTGCGCAGCGCCATCCCGCCGCCGTTCACGCCCGGCCAACCGCTGGTCGCCTGCACCGCGACAGCCCGGCAACGGTTCCCCGACAACTCGGCCGACATGGGCACCGGGTTCGACTGCTTCGACCCCCGCGCGCACAGCGCCGACCACCGGGTCACACCGGCCCAGGCGGACAACCGGCGGCTCCTCGAGGACCTGATGGCGGCGCAGGGCTTCACCAACTACGCCGACGAATGGTGGCACTACTCGCTGACCGACGAGCCGTACCCGCACACGTTCTTCGACTTCCCGGTCGACCGGGCATCGGTCAGCCGGGGAGGCTGACCCGCACCACGAGGCCGCCGCCCGGGCGCGCGACCGCCTCGACATCGCCACCGTGGGCGCGGCTGACCGCCCGCACGATCGACAGCCCGAGGCCGCTGCCACCGGCCGACCCGACCCGGTCGTTCAGCCGGCGGAACGGCTCGAACAGGAGCTGGATCTCATACGGCGAGATGACGGCGCCCGTGTTGGTCACGACGATCTCGGCCCCGCGCGGTGACCGGGCTGTCCGGAGCTCGACCCAGCCGGCCGGCGTGTTGTACCGCACGGCGTTGTCGAGCAGGTTACGGACCACCTGCTCCAGTAGCACGGGGTCGCCCGTGGTCGCGCTGGGGGCGACGGCCAGCTGGATGTCCACCCCGGCCGCCGACGCCTCGGCCGCCGATCGCTGCGCCACCGTGCGGGTCAGGTCGGCCAGGTCGACCGGTATCCGTTCGGTCACCGCCTCCTCGGCCCGGGCCAGCGTGAGCAGGGAGTCGATCAGTCGCTCGTGCCGGGCGTTCACCGCCAGCAGGTTCTCCCCCAGCTGATGCACCTCGGGTGGGCTGCCGGGCCGCATCATCGCGACTTCGACCAGCGTGCGGTTGAGCGCGAGCGGAGTCTTCAACTCATGGGCGGCGTTGCTGATGAACCGGCTCTGGCCGGCGAAGGCCTGGTCGAGCCGGTCGAGCATCAGGTCGAACGAGTCGGCCAGGCTCTTAACCTCGCCGGGCGGGCCTTCCAGCGCGATGCGCCGGTGCAGGGTACGCCCGGCGATCCCGTGCGCGATGGCGGTGATCCGGTTGAGCGGTCGCAGCAGTCGGCCGGAGACGATCCACCCGACTATGGTGGCCACAATGCCGACCGCCAGCACGGTCAGACCACCCTTGGCCAAGAGGTTAGCCCGCATCGTCGTCAGGATGACGGCCTCGGTGCCGGCGCGGTCCACAGTGGACGGATTCGCGACGAACGCGAGACTGAGACTGTACCGCATGCTGTTGTCGACCAGGATGAAGGCGCCGGCCAGAACGGCCGCGGCGGCCGCGAAGAACAACAGGCCGAAGACGACCGTGAGCCTGACCCGCAAGCTGGCGTTCATCGGATCCGGTACCCGACGCCGGCCTCGGTCTCGACCACCGGCGGCTCACCCAGCTTGCGCCGCAGACCACGGATCGTCCCGCGCACGATGGTGGTGAACGGATCGATGTTCTCGTCCCATACCCGCTCGAGCAGCTCCTCGGCCGACAGGTACGCGCCGTCGGCCCGCAGCAGCTCCTCGAGCACGGCGAACTCCTTGCGCGACAGCGCGACGTACCGGCTGCCGCGGTAGGTCTCGCGCAGGTTCGGGTCGAGGCGGATGCCGGACCTCTCGAGGACCGGCGCGAAGGCCGGGCGACTGCGGCGGCTCAGCGCGCGCACGCGGGCCACCAGTTCGGCGAACGCGAACGGCTTGGTCAGGTAGTCATCCGCGCCGAGCGAGAGACCGGCCACCCGCTCGTTGATGGTCGCGGACACCGTGAGCATGAGGATCCGCACGTCCGGCCCGTCCGCCACCACCCGCCGGCACACCTCGTCGCCATGCACCCGGGGCAGGTCACGATCGAGGATCATCACGTCGTACGCGTTGACCGACAGCCGCTCCAGCGCCGTCTCCCCGTCGTACACGACATCGACCGCGAGGGCCTCGTGCCTCAGCCCCTCGGCGATCGCGTCGGCCAGGACAGCCTCGTCCTCGACGACCAGGATGCGCATGCGGTGGTCTCCTTCGGGTGTGACCACACAGTATGCCCGGTTGCGGTGTGAGCTGAGCGTGAGCGTTGCCACTCACGTCCGGTACACACCAGTGGCGTCATTCTGGTCACAGCAACGGGGGCGCGGAAAGGGGACGTCGGCGATGATGGCCAGCCTGGCCGACCGGTTCGGTGGTACGCCGCAGTTCTGGCCGGCGGCCCTGGTGGCCGTGCTGATCTCCGCGGCGGTGGCCGGAGTGGTCGGGCGACTGCTCCGGCTATCCGGCTGGGTCGTGTTCGGGCTGCTGGCCTCGCTCGGGCTGGTGATCGCGGCCACCCTGACCCCGGCCGCGGTGAGCTTCCTGCCACCCGGCCACGCCGCGACCTGCGAGGTGGGGTCGTGGGCCATGCCACCGTTGGGCCAGCTCGTCTACGTCAACGAGGCGAGCCTGAACGTCGCGCTGTTCGTACCGCTCGGCGTGGCGGTCATGCTGCTGCCCCGCCCGCTACAGGTCACCGCGGCGGCGTTGTGGGCGGTCACCGTCCCCTGGGGAGTCGAGTTCATCCAGTACCTGGTGCCGAGCCTCAACCGGGTCTGTAGCACGGCCGACATCAGTGCCAACCTGCTGGGCCTGGTGGTGGGATTCGGCTTCGGGCTGGTCAGCATCCGCCCACTGCTACTGCCCTTCCTGCCGCCGGCCCTCAGGGAGGAGGAGTTGCG
Source organism: uncultured Actinomycetota bacterium (assembly GCA_963803345.1). Lineage (GTDB taxonomy): Bacteria > Actinomycetota > Actinomycetes > Mycobacteriales > Micromonosporaceae > CAWDLX01. Next base: position 773,084 of record CAWDLX010000006.1, on the reverse strand, counting down.
TGGCGCGGGGCCAGGTGAGCGGACGCGCTGAGATGCGCGCCGACCGGCGCTGGACATAGGTGGCCAGCCTGGACAGCGCGTAGTTGAGGCACAGGAAGATGACGGCAACGACGGCGTAGATCTGGATCGGGTTGTCCAGGACCAGGGTCGCCAGCGTGCCGACCTTGAGCAGCTCCTCGTATCCGACGACGACACCACCGAGCGACGTGTCCTTGAGGACGACGACCATCTGGCTGATCAGAGCCGGCAGCATGATGCGGAACGCCTGGGGTAGCAGGACCAGTTGGATGATCTGCCGCTCCGACAGGCCGATGGCGGCCGCGGCCTCCCGCTGGCCGCGTGGCAGGCCGGACATGCCTGAACGCAGGATCTCGGCGACAACAACTCCATTGTAGATGGTCAACCCGATGACCAGGTACCACAGGGTGGGAAGATCGGCGCCGAACTCGGGCAGGCCCCGCGCGACGAAGAAGATGGTGATGACGACCGGCAGTCCTCGGAATACCTCGATGAAGAACCGGGTGAGTCCATTCAGGAGCCAGGACGCGCTCCGGGCGAGCTGGGCGCCGGCCGGGCCGAGCCCGCTGAACTGGTGCCGGCGCAGGGACTGCAGCCACAGCCGGAGCACACCGAGGCCGGTCCCGGCCACCAGTGACGACGCCACGGCCAGTCCGGCCGCGACCGCGGTGTTGCGCAGGCCGAGGCCGAAGCGTCGCCATAGCAGAGGGAAGTTGGGGTCGGCGGGGTCCACGATGGCCGACCACTTGGTGGCCGCGAACTGGCCGTGCTGTTCGAGCGGGCGGTAGACGAGCAGGTACAGGCCGGCGATCAGGACCAGCGTGACCGCGGCCGCCACGGCGAGCGAGATACGCCGGCCCCGTGGACCCGCAACGTCGTAGAGGACATCGGTGGGCCGGCGGTTCATCAGGCCACCGCCCGGCGTCGCTCGACCCGGTCCAGCAGGAGACCCAGCGGTACCGTGAGCAGCAGGTAACCGATCGAGATGCCGATGAAGACGGGGATGATCGGCAGGCCCTCCTGCGAACGTCAGGGTGTCCGCACTGGACGACAGATCGCCGGTGACCCCGAAGAAGCCGGCCAGAGCCGAGTTCTTGAGCATCGCGATGATGACGCTACCGACCGGCACGATGGCGTATCCCCAGGCCTGCGGCAGGATCACGAACCGCAGGTTCTGGGCGAACGTCATGCCCAGCGATCGGGCCGCTTCGGCCTGTCCGCTCGGCACCGCGTTCACCCCGCTGCGCAGCGCCTCACAGACGAACGCCCCGGTGTAGAGGCTCAGCGCGAGGATGGCGAAGCGGAAGTAGGGCAGGTCCAGCCCCAGCCGGGTGAACACCAGGTCCAGGCCGGGTACGTCCAGGATGTCGGCGTTGGAGCCGAGCTGTGGCAGCCCGAACGCGGTGAAGAAGAAGACCACGGTGAGCGGGATGTTGCGGAACACCGTCACGTAGGCGGTGCCAGCCGCCCGCAACGGAGCAAGCGGCGACACCCGCATGATCGCCACCACGGTACCGATGAGCAACGCCCCCAGGCCGGAGAGCAGGCACAGTTGCAGGGTGAGCCAGAAGCCACTGGCGAACACGTCGAACCGGTCGACCAGAATCCCCACGGGGTGCCGTCTCCTCGGTCGGTGCTGGCGCGGCCGCCGGCCCCTGGCAGCGGGGCCGGCGGCCGGCCGGTCATCTCAGCGGGTTGTCAGTACCGGTTGATTCCCGGCCCGGTCGGCGCCGGGGCCACGTCGCCGACGGTGTCCTTCCACGCCTTGGCGTAGCGGCCGTCGGCGTAGATCTTCTCCAGGGTCGCGTTGACGAACTCGCGGAACCCGGTGTCGTCCTTCTTCACGCCGATGCCGTATGGCTCCTGGGTGAACGGCTTGCCGACGACCTTGAGCACGCTCGGCTCCTTCGACGCGTATCCGAGCAGGATCACGTTGTCCGTGGTGACGGCGTCGACCTGGCCGCCCTTCAACGCGTCCACACACTTCGAGTACACATCGAACAGGACCAGCTGCAGCTTGTCCTTGAGGTACTGCACGATGTTCGCGGCCGGCGTCGAACCGGTGACCGAACACACCTTCTTGGTGCCGTCCTTGAAGGAGTCGGGCCCGGTGATCGAGGTGTCGCCCGCCTTGACCAGGATGTCCTGGCCGGCGACGTAGTAGGGCCCGGCGAAGGCGACGCGCTGTTTACGCGTGTCGTTGATGGTGTAGGTGGCCACGACCAGATCCACCTTGCCCTGCTCGATGTACTCCTCCCGCACCTTGGAGGGCGACTCGACCCACTCGATCTTGTCCGCCGGGATGCCGAGCTCGCCAGCGATGATCTTCCCGATCTCCACGTCGAACCCGGCCGGCTTGCCGTCGAGGCCCTTGAGTCCGAACAGCGGCTGGTCGAACTTCGTCCCGATCGTGATCTTCTGCGCCTTGCTCAGCCGGTCCATGGTGGAGCCGGCCGGAAAGGTCTTTGCCCCACCGGTACCCGCGTTGTCGTTGGACGAGCCGCTGCCGCAGGCCCCGGCCGCGAACAGCAGTGCCGCCGTCATCGCGAGCGTGGCCAGCTTTCTGACTGTGCCTTTCATGGTGTAACTCTCCCCACCTAACCAATGTGGTTATCCACTGTGGACATCAATGACGGAGCACCCGCGACAGGAAATCCCTGGCGCGTCCGGTACGGGGGCTGTCGAAGAACTCGGCCGGCGGTCCCTCCTCCACCAGTTGGCCGTCGGCCATGAAGACGACCCGGTTGGCCGCGTGCCGGGCGAAGCCCATCTCGTGGGTGACCACGAGCATGGTCATGCCGTCCCGGGCCAGTGAGGTCATCACGTCGAGCACCTCGCCGACCATCTCCGGGTCGAGCGCGCTGGTCGGCTCATCGAACAGCATCGCCTTGGGCCGCATGGCCAGCGCGCGGGCGATCGCGGCCCGCTGCTGCTGGCCACCGGAGAGCTGTGCCGGCAGCTTGTCGGCCTGGTCGGTGATACCTACCCGTTCGAGCAGGCTCATCGCCGCGTCCCGGGCCTGGGACCGCGACTGCTTGCGTACCCGTACGGGCCCGACGGTGACGTTCTGCAGAACACTCATATGGGCGAACAGGTTGAACGACTGGAAGACCATCCCGACATCGCTGCGCAGCCGGGCCAGCGCCCGCCCTTCAGCCGGCAGAGCCTGCCCGTCGAACACGATCGAGCCGGAGTCGATCGGCTCGAGTCGGTTGACCGCCCGGCACAGGGTGGACTTACCGGCACCGGACGGGCCCAGGATCACCACCACCTCGCCCCGTGCGACGGTCAGGCTCACATCGCGTAGCACGTGCACGTCACCGAAGTGCTTGTTGACGTGGTCGAGCACGATCAGCGGCTCAGCCATGCAACACTCGCCTCCCCAGGTGTCGAGGTCACCGCACGCGTCAGCCCCGGCCCGGTCGTCCCCGGGCACTCCCTTGCTGCGTGCCATGCCGTGCCATCGGGGAGTGCCATCGCGTGCCGGGGCGGGACATCGACGTACTGATGGTCATCGAGCCCGCCGCCAGCAGGTTCAGAGGGGGAGCGACATGCCTGACTCTGACAGACCCGGCCGGCACGGGCAGCATTGGCGACTCATCGTGCGACGCCGGTCTCAGCTCACGACCTGGTCTGGATGCCGCAGGACTTGTGATGATTTGTCGGGCGCACATCGTGTCCGACGACGGTCATCGCCCCGCGTGCACACTGGCGAGCCGGGTCCGGCGGGCAGAACCACCGGACCGGGGAGGGCAGACGGTGGTCAGCCGGTCAGGACGCGACCAGGATGGCAGCGTCGGCTGCCGAGGCGGCCCGGGCGGTCCAGCCTCGTACCACGGCCCGGACCACCCGTTCCCGACAGCACCACACCCGGGGCAGCCTGAGCAGCACGTTCAGATCGTCGAGCGTGCACCCCAGACTCGCCCGCGCGGCGGCCCGGTCACCACCCAGCCGGGCCGCCTGCGCCACCGGGTCCCGACCGTCGGCGATCGCCCGGACCAGTGTCTCGACCGCCGGCGACCACCACCCACCGGCCGGACTCCAGAGCGCGGCCGCGCCGGCGCGCCAGCGCTCAGCCAGCTCGTCGGCGCGGGTGCGCTGGCGACGCCGCGCCCCGTCCCGGCGCGACCTCGCCGCCGCGACCTCCCGCTCCCGCACCGCCATCCCGCCGTCCCCCATCCCGACCTCACCGTCCCCCTCATGGGACCCCCGTGCGCAGGTGCCGCGACAGCCCGAAGGGCACAAGGTTCGGCGGAGATTCGGAGGAGGCCCGGATGACCGAGAAGGTGCACCAGACGCCGCCCGCGCCGGGGGACGCGCCACCAGCGCCCGGATCGGACGCCGCACTGGTGGCCGCCGTCCGTTCCGGCGACCAGGAGGCGTGCGACCAGCTGTACCACCGGCACGGCCCGGCCGCGCTACGGCTGGCTCTGACTCTGGCCGCCGACGGGGCTGACGTGGACGACCTGGTCGCGGAGACGTTCGACCAGGTCCTGGTCGCGTTGCGGGCCGGCCGGGGCCCGGAGGTGGCCTTCCGGGCCTATCTGCTCTCAACCATGCTCAACGAGGTCCGCGGCACCGATCCGGCGCCCGCGCACGTCGACCTGGTGAGCCGGTCCTACCGCCGGTTGCCGGAGCACTGGCAGGTCGTGCTCTGGCACACCGAAGTCGAGGGGCAGAGTTCGGCGGCGATCGCCCCGATGCTCGGGCTGACCGCCCGTGCGGTGTCAACCCTGGCCTACCGGGCTAGGGAGGGGCTGCGCCAGCAGTACCTGCAGGAGCACCACGCGACCTGGACCGACGCTGAGTGCCAGTGGGCAGTGAGCCGCCTCGGCGCCAGCCGGCGGCGGCTGCCCCGGTCGTGCCGGCAACGGCTGGACGTGCACCTCGACGGCTGTGCGTCGTGCCGGCTGCTCTTCGTCGAGCTCGATGATGTCAACGCGAATCTCGGCGCAGTCATCGGGCCGGTGGTGCTGGGCACGACCGCGGCCGGCTACACGTCCGCCGAAGGCCCGGCGCCGGTGATCCACTCCGGACGACGACGGCCGGCTCAGGTCGAGTGGGGCGCGGGTGCCGTGGCCGTGCTCGTGGCCGTCGCCGCGCTGCTCCTCAGTCAGCCCACGACCACTCCGACGGCCGCGCCGGCCGGCCCGTCCGCGCCACCCGCGCCGACCCGGACGTTCGTCCCGCCCTCGGGTCCACCGGTCCCAGCGCTACCACCCGGTGTCAGACCGCCGTCGGCCGGTGGCCCGGCGCGGGCCACGCTCCGGGTCACGCTGGCCACGGTCGGAACTCTCATCCGCGGGCGGCCCGGCGTGCTGGCCCTGACTGTGGAGTACCCGGCACCGGCCGCCATGACGGCGGCCGTCGACAGTGGACCGCTCACAGCGACCGTGACCGTCCCCAGTGGAGTATCGCTCCGGTCGGGCGCTGGGGATGACCGGTGGACCTGCGCCGGCGGGACCGGCGTGATCACCTGCAACCGGGCGTCCCTGCCACCCGGGGCGACCAGCCGGGCATTCATCGCGGTGGTCGTGGCCACCACCGCCGGCGGCGGCCCGATATCGGTCCGGCTGTCCGGCCCGGCGGCGGCGGCGGTCTCGGCCACCTCGCCGCGGTCGGTCGGCGGCGCCGGGCTGGCCGCGGCCCTGGCCATGGACCGCGGGTCCACGGTGGTCGTCGGTGGCAACTCGCTCCTGTCCTGCCCCGATCTGGTCTGGTCCTGCGCGAGGGCGCGGGCCGGCGGTGCCGGCCCGAGCGACAACGGCGATTACCCGATGACCGGCTACGTCGACCCGGCGGCGCCCCAGCCGCCGGCCGGCGCGGCGGTGAGCGGCGCGACGATAGACCTACCCGGCCCGGTCGTGTGGGCCGGGCTCTACTGGGCCGGCTCGGGCGATCCACCCGCCGTGGCCACGGCCGGACTCCGGACGCCCGTCGCGTCGACGTACGTGCCGGTCAACGCCGAACGGGTCGACCGGGTGTCCGGTGTCGACTTCGGACAGTCCGCCTACCAGGCGTTCGCCGACGTCACCGACCTTGTCCGTACCGGTGGCACCAGCGGCACCTGGTGGGTCTCGGTCGGCCTGGCGCAACTGGACGGTGGGCCGGACGGTGGGCCGGACGGTGGGCCGGACGGTGGGCCGGACGGTGGGCCGGACGGTGGGCCGGACGCGTTCGCCGGGTGGGCCCTGCTGGTCATCGCCGACGATGGTGGGCCGGTCCGGACGATCGCCGTACTCGACGGCTGCACGGCGTTGCGGGACTCCCGGACGTTCTCGGCGCCGGTCTACGGCGACGCCCGCCGGTCGGTGCGGATCGGCTTCGTCGGCTGGGACGGTGATCGCGGGGTCAACGGCGATGACCTCACCCTTGGCGGTACACCACTGGGCGCCGGCAACATCGCCCGGAGCGCGACCGACGGCACTCCGGCCGGCTGGAACACCCTGGGCACCGACGCCCGCGTACTCGACGCCCGACGTCCGACCGGTCCCGGCCAACCGATCGTGACCGCCGCCACCTCCGGCGATGCGTGGCTGCTCGGCGCGGTCGCGATCGTCGGCTGACGGGGCCGGCGTCAGCGGATCCGGTCGACCACGAAGTGGCCCAGTTCGGTCAGGGCGGAACAGGTATCCCCCGGTAGACCACGAAGGGCCGCCAGCGCGCGGTCCAGTTGGGCCTGAGCGTAGGCCATCGTGCAGGTGTGTCCGCCGAGTTCGCGGACCAGGTCGGCCGCCGCCGCCACCGCCCCGTTGCCGACGGCGGCCGCGCCCAACGCCCGGGTCAGTCGGGCTCGGGCCCGGCCCGCCCGCTGGTAGGCGAAGACCACGGGCAGGGTGAGCTTGCCCTCGCGCAGATCCGCGTTGTTGCCCTTGCCGGTCACCGCCGGGTCTCCCCAGATACCGAGGATGTCATCGATCGCCTGAAAGGCCAGCCCGAGGTGATGCCCGTACGTGGCGAGTGCGGCCACGGCGGCGGCCGGGGCGCTGTTCAGCTCGGCGCCGAGCGCGACGGCACACGAGACCAGCGCGGCGGTCTTCGCCGCCGCCACCTGCTCGCAGTCCTTGGCTGTCACCATCCGCAACCCGGCCTGGCTGATGTCGCGGGCCTGCCCGTCGAGCAGGGCCATGGCGGTTCCGGCCAACCGGTCGTTGGCGGCTGCGGCTGCCGGTCCGTCGACAGTGGACAGAGCCCGGTACGCCCCGGCGTAGAGCACGTCTCCGGCGAGCATGGCCAGCCGGACCCCGAACACCCGCCAGGCCGTTGGCCGGTGCCGGCGGAGGACGTCGCCGTCCATGATGTCGTCGTGCAGGAGGGAGAAGTTGTGCAACAACTCGACCGCGACCGCCGCCGGCAGGCCGGCCAACTCCTCGCCGTACGCGGCGGCTGAGGTCAGCGCGAGGCACCCCCGCAGGAACTTCCCACCGCCATGGCGCCCATCGGTGACGAGGGGGCCCGGCGACCAGCCGAAGTGGTGCGCGACGACTGTGCGTACCGCCGGATCCTGGTCGACGAGGGCAGCTTCGATCGCCGGCCGGATGATGTCGGCCGCCCGACCCATTCTGGCCCCGGCGGTGTCCACTTAGAACGGTTCGGCGTTCTGGCTGCTGCCCCACGCCTTCTTCAGCGCGTACTCGACCAACGCTATGAGTGCCTCCTTGGCCGACTCGCGCTGGCGGACATCGCAGAGGATGATCGGCACATCCGGGTCGAGGTTGAGGGCCAACTGGACTTCCGCCGGCTGGAACTCACGGGCGCCGTCGAAGCAGTTCACCGCCACGATGAACGGTGTCCCCCGCTGCTCGAAGTAGTCGACCGAGGTGAAGCAGTCCGCCAGCCGGCGGGTGTCGGCCAGCACGATGGCCCCGATCGCACCGACCGCCAGCTCGTCCCAGACGAACAGGAACCGGTCCTGCCCGGGCGTACCGAACAGGTAGAGCACGAGATCATCGGCGAGGGTGATGCGGCCGAAGTCCATTGCCACTGTGGTGCTGTACTTCGACTCCACCCCGATGGTGTCGTCCACCCCGATGCTCTTGTCGGTCAGGTGCTCCTCGGTCAGCAACGGCGTGATCTCGCTGACCGAACCGACCATAGTGGTCTTCCCCACTCCGAATCCGCCGGCCACCAGGATCTTCAACGCCACCGGCAGCATGTCGGTGTTTGCACTGTCAGAGGGCACGGAGGCCATCGAGCACCGCCTTGAATACTCGGACGTTGGGAACGGCCGCGGCCGGGATCGGGGAACGGGTCCGGATGTAACCGCGGCCGAGCAGGTCGCCGAGGAGCACCCGTACGGTGCCCACCGGCAGGTCGAGGGTGGTGGCGATCTCGGCAACCGACGTAGGGGTCTGGCACAGCTGGATGATGAGGGCGTGTTCGGGTTGCAGACTCGGCTCCGGGGCCAGGACCGGCCGCAGCGCCATCACCTGCGTGATGAGGTCGAACTTTCCCAGCGTCGGTTGAGTACGGCCGGCTGTCATCGCGTAGTGGCGAACGACGGGCCCCGCGTCCTCGTCGACCCAGACCCGCTCCGATGGCTCCGGCTGCATGGCGCCGACTACCGCAGTGTCGACGCCACGGCACCGGCGCGCAGTGGGGTCGAGAGATAGGTGCCGACGCGCGCCACCAGCATGGCCATCTCGTACGCGATCAGCCCGACATCGGCGTCCTCGCTGGCCAGCACGCCGATGCACGCGCCGTTCCCGCCGGCGGTCACGAACAGGAAGCCGACCTCCATCTCGATGATGGACTGGCGCACGGCTCCCCGGTTGAACCGCCGACCAGCGCTACGGGCGAGCCCGTGCATGCCGGCCGCGACCGCCGACAGGCTCTCCGCCTCCTCCTGATCGAGTCCGGCGGACCGGCCGATGAGCAGGCCGTCGTGCGACAACACGACCGCGTGCTCCACGTGGGCGACCCGGTCGACCAGGTCGTTCACGAGCCAGGCGATATCGACCGCCGAACTCTGCCCGTTGAGTGCCACTGGTTCGTCTCCTTCTGTCAGGGGCTGTGGTCGGCTTCGGGTACGTCAGAACCCTCACCGGACACCGGGGCGGTGCCATTGACATGTCCATTGGGGACGGTCGTCGCGATGACGCTGTCCCCGTTGACCAGGCGGGCCGAATCCTGCCGGCCCTGCAGGGTGCCGGCCCGGTACGAGGTCAGCATCGACCGGATCTCCTCGATCGGCCGCCCACCGTCCGGCCCGGTCCGGCCGGCCGGCGCCTCCGCCGCGGGAGCGGGTATGACGGTGTGCCGCGACCGGGCGCCGGCGTCACGGTCCCGCCAGGGAAGGCCGGACGGCGTGAACACGGTCGCCTCGCCACGCGGCGGGACTATCTCCGCGGTCGAGGGGGCCGACGGCGGTGGCGGCGCTGAAGGCTCCGGGTCGGGCAGTTCGAACCGGCGCGGTTTGCTGTTGCCGCCATACCACTCGGGCTCGGCGACGACAGATCCACTATAGACGGACCCGGTGACCTGCAGGCGCTCGGCCACCGACTTCTCGCGGTGCCGGCCAGTGACCACGAGGGTGGGCGCCCGGGCGTCCAACAGCGGATCATTGCTGCTCTCGTCGTCTGCCATGATGGATGAGGGCAGCAGCACGACCGCGGTGATTCCGCCGTAGGGCGACTCGGTCAGCCGCACCTTGATGTCGTGCCGGTCGGCCAGGTGCCCGATTACGTACAGGCCGAGGCGCGCGGTGCTGGTGAGCTTGAACTCCGGCGGTTCGGCGATCTGGCTGTTGGCCATGGTCAGCTCATCCGGGCTCAGTCCGAGCCCGCGGTCCTCGATCTCCACCGCGAAGCCGTTGCCTACCAGCGACCCGCCCACCCGAACGGTCGTCTCGGGCGGGCTGAACGAGACCGCGTTCTCGATCAGCTCGGCCAGCAGATGGATCACGTCGCCGACCGCCCGGCCCTGCAACGAGGCCGCCCCGACCGGCAGCACCTCGACCCGCGTGTAGTCCTCGACCTCGGCCAGGGCACCGCGCAGGACATCGAGCATGGCCACCGGCTTTCGCCAGGCCCGGCCGGCGGTCGCGCCGGAAAGGACGATCAGATTCTCGGCGTTGCGCCGCATCCGGGTGGCAAGGTGGTCGATACGGAACAGCTCGGAGAGCTCTTCGGGCTCGGTCGACCGCCGCTCCATCGAGTCGAGCAGCGCGAGCTGGCGGTGCAGCAGGGCCTGGCTGCGACGGGCCAGACTGAGGAAGACGTCGCGCACGCTGCGGCGCAGCTCGGCCTGCTCGACCGCCACCCGCACCGCCGTCTCCTGCACGGTGTTGAACGCCTGACCGACCTGGCCGATCTCGTCACGGCCGAAGTTGAGCGGCGGTGCCTCGTGTGCGATGTCGACCCGCTCTCCCCGCTGCAGCCGGTCGACGACCCGCGGCAGCCGGTCCGAGGCGAGGTCGAGGGCGGCGTTGCGCAGGCGTTCCAGTTGGCGGACGAGGCTACGGGCCGTCGTGATCGATACGATCACGGACGCGATGACCGCGATCAGGCCCAGACCAGCGGCGAGGGCGAGCCGGAGCACCACCCAGGCTCCGGCCGGCGTGGCGCGACGCACGATGTCGTCGGCGGCGGCCTGCTCGATGTCGCGCAGGTGGGCGAAGACAGCCTGGTTGGTGGCGTCCCAGGCCCCGGTCGACACGGGCAACCCGTCGATCGGCGGGCCGGTGATGACCATGTTCTCCAGGTCCCGCAGGTGTTGCAGGTCGGCCCCCCCGGTGAACTGCTGGAATTCCGCCAGCTGGGTGGGCGGCAGCTCCGCCTGGCCCTGGTCGTAGAGGTATCGCTGGGTGCCGACGAGCTGGGTGAAGGTCACCCGGTCGACCTCGCTGAGGTCTCCTGCCGCCAGGGCGCCGGCCAGCAGCGTGTCCTCCTGGGCGAGCACCTCCCGGGCCCGGCTCAAGATGATCAATGTGCGGATGTCCTTGGCGAGATCCTTGTCGTCGAGGGTGGCAAGCGAGTCGAAGATCAGGAATGTTGTATCGATCATCTTCGTGAACCCAGCTGCCGCCGCGGCCCGGCTGAAGGTCCGCGAGTCCACCGCCTGCCGGCTGGCGGCCAGGGTATCGACCTGCGTCACCGCGTCGGACAACCGGCGTAGCAACACGTCCGACCCGGCGAAGTGGACGGATGCGGCACCGCTGCGCTGCTTGAACACGGCGACGGCGGCGTCGGTACGGGCACGCTGGGCGACCAGCTCCTGGACGATCGCCGGAGGAGCCGCACCGAGTTCCACGACCGAGAGTCGGCGCTCCTCCTGCAGCTCGGCGATCATCGCGTCGGCCGGTCGCCCGACCCCACTGTCCAGGGTGGACACGGATAACAGGTTGAGTCCTTCACGAATAGTCACGAATGCGGCGAAGGCCCAGAGCGCGACGAGCGATAGAAGCAGCGCGGTCACCTTCGTCCGCACGTGCATGCTTCGGGTTTTCATGACACCGTCCCTGGTAATGGAGCGGGACCACTGACGCGTGGCTCCGCGTTACCGAGCGACGCGCGCCACTGCGTCGATGCGGGCCTCGGGAACACTAGCAGCGTTGCGTAGCCCCACTCAAGCGCTCCGAATCGTTTTGACGGACGATTGGTGCGACCGGTCGGGACCGCAGCAGATGGCGCGCGGCCAGTATGGCGGCCCGTACAACCGCCCGCGGTTGATAGAGATCCTTGTCATGCCACATTCGCATTTCGCCGGCCGGATCAATGAGGAATTCTCCGATTAGGTGCGCTTGTGATCGGGATAGAGAGCTGTCGATCGATGGGTAGCCCGCGCCGGCGGCCAGGAGCAGGGTTTGCACCGCGTACGCGGTCTCCTCGGCCGTGCCGGTCCAACGGCCCCACGAACCGTCGGCCCGCTGGCTCGCCACCACCCAGGCGACGGCCCGCCGTACCGCGGCCCGGGCCGGCGCCCCACCGAACAACCGTAGGGCGACCGCGCAGCACGCCGTCGCGTAGTAGGGCGAGGCGTGCCAGCGGTCGTCCCAGCTGCCCTCCGGTCGCTGCTGGTCCAGCAGCCAGCGGGTGACTCGGACCATGGCAAGCCGCTCCCGTGGACCCGGGACGTTGACCCCGAGCGCCTCGAGCACGTGGGCGTTGACGCTGCTCGACGCACCCTGCTCCCCCGGCCAGGTATGGAAGTGGTCAGAGCCCTCGAACGTCCATAGTGGATCGACTGGGCCGGGCCCGTCGAGTCGGGCCAGAGCGTAGAGTACGGCTGACGTTGTGTCGGCGTCGCCGGGCAGTCCGGGCGCGGTGGCCGCCGCGGACCCGGTGACTGCCGCCCGCAGGTCGGCCAGCATGGCTGGCGGAACGAGCGGCGAGAGTCCGACCCTGGCCAAGGAACTGAGCACCCACGCCCGTTCGAACACGGTGACCGGCATGGCGCACGGAGCAAGGCTGTGATGGCGCATCACCACCGTCTCGAGGAACCGACGAGCCGGGTGTCCAGCCACCGGCGCCGTTGGCCCGAGCCAGGCCGCGGTGGCGGCGGCGGACGCTCCGATCGAACCAGTCACCGCGAGCTGGACGGCGGACGATCCGTGCGCCGCCGGCCCGCCGACCTCGAGGGCGTGGGCCAGCTTCGCGTCGACCGGCTCGCGTCTGGCGAGCAGGCTGCGCACCGCGGCCGGCCGGTCCCGTCGCATACCACGCGGAAGCTCCAGCGCGGGTCGGCCTTCCGCGGCCGGGCGAGCGTTGATCGACTCGGTGAGCACCGGCACGATGATGTCGGTGGCCGGCAGGTCCGGCAGCGCCGATGCCGGGCCGTAGCCGCGGTGCAGGCGGGCGAGGCCGTGGTCGGCCGCCGCGGCCGCCATCCCCGGGCCGGCCGCCGCCTCCGCCAGCAGCGCGTCCGTGGCACTCAGGGTCGCTACCAGCCCATAGCCCTCCGGACCACCCCATCCGCCGTCGGCCCGCTGGGTGCGGAGCAGGTGATCGACCCGCTCGGCGTGCCCGGTCAGCCATGGTGCCAGAACCACCAGCCGGGCCGTCTCGTACGTCGAGGGACTGACCTGCCCCCACGGTGCGGCCAGGAGACTCTTGAGTAAGGCGTCGACGCTCATGCGTGTCCCCAGAAGTCGGTAAGCCGGTAGAAGCTTCGACAGAAGTCGACCTGTCGATCGAGAAAGGTGGCCAACCGCGGTTGCCGTCCACATAGCTCGTCCAACCGGCGGCGGTGTTCGTCCAGTAGCTGGTCGAGCAGCTCGGCGGCCCGATCGCGACCGGTGCCGCCGCCGTCGAGGAGCATCAGGTTCAGATCGCCCGAGCGCAGATCGCGCTGGTAGGACGCGATGTCGTTGAGTACCCGGACCACCCGCTGGGCGGCCCGGGTCGCGGCGAGCACAACCGGCACGTCGCCCACATCGGCTTGCCCGATCGGGTCGGCTTGCCCGATCGGGTCCGCTTCCCCGGCGATCCAGTGGGCGACGTTGACGAACGAGGCCCCCAGGTTGTCGGCGTTGTCGAGGTACTCGGTCGCACTCACCGGGACGCCGTCGCGCCGCCACTGCCACTCACGGACCATCGCGACGAGCATCCGGTCCAGCTCATCGCGCCAGACGGCACGCAGCAGGCCGAATCGCGGCCGGTGCGTGAGATCGTCGTGCAGCCGCGACAGGAGTGAGGCGAGCCGGTCACCGTCGCCCGGATCGGCGCCGTCCGCCACCGCCAGGCAGCTGCTGGCCATGGCGTCGAGAGCGGCGCGGGAGGTGGCGACTTCGTCCACCTGTCTATCCAGGGCGAACGCCCACAGCGTCGTCCGGTTGAGTATCCGCAGCCCGGCGGCATCGAGCCAGGGTGCCGAGAACGCGTTGGCCAGGCTCAGCATCGCGAACGTCGAGCCGGCGAAGCCCCCACCGGAGAACAGGTCGGGGTAGGCGGCCACCCATCTGTGCAGGTCGCGCATGGCCTCGCCCGCCACGGCGCAGGTTCGACCGGCCGCCGCGGCCGACAATGACGCGGTCATCCGTGCCGTGGCTCCAGCACCACCGCGACGCGCTGCCGCGGACGCAGCGACGCCCCGATCGCTGGAGTCACCCGGCCGCCGCCGTGCCGATGAACGCGGAACCGGCTCAGCACGGCGGCCACCGCCAGCTGCGCCTCGAGTGTGAAGAAATGGTTACCGACACAGCCGTGCGGGCCGCCGCCGAAGGGCAGGTAGGCGAACCGGTGCCGATCGTGGACCGCCTCCGGGGCGAACCGCACGGGGTCGAAGCGGTGCGGATCCGGCCATACCCGGCCCAACCGGTGGGTCAGGTAGGGACTGATCACCACGGTGCTACCGGCGCTGACGGTGACCCCGTCCAGGTCATCGTCCACAGTGGCCAAACGGGGGATGATCCAGCCGGGCGAGTAGATGCGCAGGACCTCCTGCACGACCATCCGCGTATACCGTAGGTCGGCCAGGTGCCGGGCATCCGGACGGGCGGCTCCGACCACCTCGTCGACCTCCCGCCGCAGCTCCTGCTCCACCCGCGGGTGCTCCGCCAGGACCACCCACAACCAGGTCAGCGCGACCGCACTGGTCTCGAAGCCGGCGGCGAACATGGACACCGCGTCGTCGCGTACCTCCACATCGGACAGCGCCTGACCTTCGGCGTCGCGGGCCGACAGCAGGGCGGACAGGATGTCGTGGCGGTCGCCGCCCTCGGCCCGGGCCCGCCGCACCAGCGGGAGCACGATGTCGTCGACCTCGCGGACGGCCCGCTTGAAGGCGCGGTCGCCCGGCATCGGCACCGCGTCCGGCACGAACGGCAGCACGATCCTCCCGGCCACGGACCGGAACGCCGTTTCCACCGCCCGGGTGAACCGCAGCGACTCGCCGTCGCTCATCCGCCCCCCGAACAGGGTCCGGCCGAAAGCATGGTCGGCGATGGCCGACATGATGTCACCGACATCGAACACCCGGCCCGCCCGGGCCGCCGGCAGGAGCTCCTCGACGCACTCGTTGACCGCGTCGGCCAGGTCGTCCACCAGGGCCGACACCCGGCGACCGGCGAACAGCGGTGCCACGATCGCCCGCCGCGGCTCCCAGCTGGCCCCATCGGTGATGATGCCGTTGCCGAGCAGGCGGCGGATGGGGTTCCACATCATGCCGTCGCGCCGGTAGACGTCGGCCCGATCACGCAGGACGTGCTGCACGTGCTCGGGATCGGTCACGATGTACGGGCGGGCCAGTCCGAGATTGGGCCGCACAATCCGTCCGTCCGACGACAGTCCAATGTGCTCGAATGCTGCCAGCGGGCCACGGATGGCGGCCGCGGTGAGTACCTGGCGGAGGGAGACCGTCCTCAGTGGATCAAGCCCGACCTCGTCCGCCTTCGGCGCCACGATGGGCCGCGCTGACGACCCGACCGACCGGCTCAGCCGGGTTGTGCTGACCGTCCGGGGCCAGGACCGGGCCGGCCGGACCGGTTCGGTGCGGGCTGGCTTGGTGGGGCCTGACGGGGAATGCGGCCTGGTGGGTGAGTGCGGTGTCGACAGAGCCATGGCCGCCTCGCCTTCCCGCCGCGTCCGGGGGTCCCGCTCCGGACGCGCGACTACGCTCGGCCCACAGCCGCTGACGCAGCGTGAGCCCCGTCCGAGAGTTTGTCACGACTGCGACAGGACAACAAGATCCATTACGATGAATATCGACGAAGAGGCTGATCGGCATGCGTTAATGTCCAAACTTGCCGGCATATGCACCCTTGCGTCGGAAGCCGCGCCTTGTGACACCGCGCTTGCCGCCTGTGATCGCACCGCTCGCCTTGCCCCCTGGGGCTTTCGAAGAGACCGATGCAGGCGCAATGGAGGACAGACCGGCGCGGGTGGGCGAGGGCAGGCACGGGTGCCGGTCCGGTCAGCCCGGCGCTGTGGTCTGGTAGATCGCGTTGAGCCACACGTCGAGCAGGACGTCCACGACGGCCGTCTCGGCCACGGACGGGGCCACCCCGGCGAACGTGGCGTACAGCGTGCGCTCGTTCATCGCGTTGAGCGACGACGGCCAGGTCACGGGCGGGTCAGCCCGGCTGGCGCGGCGCCCCGCCGGCGTTCGGCCACGATGGCGGCCTCGGTCCGGCGGACCCAGCCCGCCGTGACCACGCCCCACAGGTCCCGGACCTCGGCGTTGTTCTGCTGCACCTGGGCGCAGGCGAGCGCCACCGCCCGATGGGAGCGGAAGGTCTCGTAGAAACGGCCGATCGCGTCCCGCCAGCGGGCCCGGGGGTCCTCGGCCAGGCGGTCCAGGACGTCACCGGTACCGGCCTCAGCCTCCTCGATCACCCGGTCGAGCAACGTGAGCAGGACGGCGTTCTTGGACGGGAAGTAGAAGTAGAAGGTCGGCCGGGAGATTCCGGCGCCGCGGGCCAGGTCGTCGATCGAGATGTCGGCGAAGTCACGCTCGCCCAGCAGCCGCTCCGCGGTGGCGAGGATGGCCAGTTCCCGATCGTCTCCGGACGGGCGGGGGGAGCGCCGTCCACGGTTGGCCACGCCCGGTCGCGTCATGGCGGCTAACTTACACCGTGTCGAGGTTCTCGACACCCTGTTGACTGCGTCGACGCCGGGTGGATAGCGTTCGAACTGTCCGGTGCGACGAGCGATGAGGAGTCCTCGGTGGAGCATGTCGACGTGCTGATCGTGGGAGCTGGGCTGTCCGGTGTCGGCTCGGCCTGCCATCTCCAGCAGCGCTGCCCGGACAAGACGTACGCGATCCTCGAGGCGCGGGACGCGATCGGCGGTACCTGGGACCTCTTCCGCTACCCCGGGGTGCGCTCCGACTCGGACATGTTCACCCTGGGCTACAACTTCCGCCCGTGGACCGACGCCAAGGCGATCGCCGACGGCGAGGCGATCCGTGAGTACGTCCGGGACACAGCGCGGCTGTACAATGTGGACAGTAAGATCCGCTTCCATCATCGGGTGATCTCGGCCGAGTGGTCCAGCGACGAAGCACGGTGGACGGTGCGGGCCCAGCGCACCGACACCGGCGAGACGGTCGAGCTGACCTGTTCCTTCCTGTTCTGCTGCTCCGGCTACTACCGGTACGACGAGGGGTACACGCCGGCGTTCCCGGGCATAGCCGCCTACACCGGCCAGGTGATCCACCCGCAGCACTGGCCCGAGGATCTCGACTACTCCGGCAAGCGGGTGGTCGTGATCGGCAGTGGCGCGACGGCCGTCACCCTCGTGCCGGCGATGGCCGAGCGGGCGGCTCACGTGACGATGGTCCAGCGCTCCCCGACCTACATGGCGGCCCGACCGTCCCGGGACAAGATCGCCGACACGCTGCGCCGCCTGCTCCCCGAGCGGGCGGCGTACTCGGCCGTGCGGCGCAAGAACGTCGCGCTCGGCTCCTTCTTCTACAAGCTGAGCCGCAACCGCCCGGAGACGATGAAGCGCCTGATCCGCAAGGGACTTCTCGCCCAGCTGCCCGAGGGGTACGACGTGGACACCCACTTCACTCCGCGCTACAACCCGTGGGACCAGCGGATGTGCCTGGTCCCCGACGCCAACCTGTTCCGGACCATCCGGGAAGGCAAGGTGTCCATCGCCACCGACGAGATCGACACGTTCACCGAGCACGGGCTCCGGCTGGCTTCGGGGCAGGAGCTGCCGGCTGACATCGTCGTCACCGCCACCGGGCTGAACCTGGTCGCGGTCGGGGGCATCGGGCTCAGGGTGGACGGCCGCCCGGTCGACCTGCCGAACACGATCGCCTACAAGGGGATGATGCTCTCCGGCGTCCCCAACTTCGCCCTCGCCGTCGGGTACACGAATGCCTCCTGGACCCTCAAGTGCGACCTGGTCGGCACGTATGTGTGCCGCCTGCTCAAGTACATGGACGCCAACGGGTACGCCAGCGTCACCCCCGACACTCCACAGACGACAGAGCTGATCCCGTTGATCGACCTGGACTCGGGGTACGTCCGGCGCAGCGTCGCCGACCTGCCCAAGCAGGGTCCGACCGCGCCCTGGCGGCTCTACCAGGACTACCCGAAGGACAAGCGGATGCTCGGCCACGGCCCGGTGACCGACTCGGTACGCTTCGCGAAGAAGGCCACGTCGCTGGTGCGGTCCGAGCACATCGCGTGAAAGGCACACCCATGGACAGGTTCTCGTTCGCCGGTGGCACGGCCGTCGTAACCGGCGCGGCCAGCGGGATCGGTGAGGCGGTGGCTCGCGGACTGGCCGCGCGGGGCAGCCACCTCGTACTTCTCGACCGTGACGCCGACCGGCTGGACGGGGTCGCCAGCTCCATCCGAAGTGGACACTCTACAGTGGACGTATTCACCTACGTCGTCGACCTGGCCGACCCGGCGGCCACCACCGAGGTCACTGCCGCCCTGCTGGCCGAGCACCCGCGGATCCGCCTGCTGGTCAACAACGCCGGGGTCGCCCTGCGGGGACGGTTCGACCAGGTGACGCTGGACGAGTTCAACTGGGTCATCGACATCAACTTCCGGGCCGTCGTGCAGATGACCCATGCTCTGCTGCCCGGGCTAAAGGCGGAGCCGGGTTCGCACCTGGTCAACGTGTCCAGCCTGTTCGGGATCATCGCGCCGTACGGTCAATCGGCCTACTCGGCCAGCAAGTTCGCTGTCCGCGGGTTCACCGAGTCGATCCGGCAGGAGCTCGGATTCGACGGCGTCGGCGTCACCTGCGTGCACCCGGGCGGCATCCGTACCCGCATCGCGGTCTCCTCCCGGACCGGCAGTGGCGTGCCCGCATCGGAGCTCGAGGGAACCGAGAACGACTGGGAACGGGTCCTCACCATGGACCCCGCCCGAGCGGCGGGCATCATCATCCGGGGCATCCACGCCCGTCGGCCACGGGTACTCATCAGCACCACCGCACGGGTACTCGACCTCCTGGCCCGGTTCACCCCCGCCCACTACGGGGACCTTCTGCTGGCCCGGACACGCCGTGGGCTGAGCCAGCAGGCGTCCCGGACGGCCGACGCCGCATCCGCGCGGAGCCCCTCTCCAGCGGAATGACCCCACGCCCATCATGATGATCACATGACGAGCGTGGGCGTGGTGTTTCTGCCGCAGCTGCCACCGGAGCGGCTGCGCGGGGTCGCCCAGGCGGCCGACCGGGCCGGCCTGGGCGAACTGTGGTTGTGGGAGGACTGCTTCCTGGAGAGCGGCATCGCCAGCGCGGCGGCGGCCCTTGCCTGGACCGACCGGCTCCGGGTTGGCGTCGGGCTGCTCCCGGTACCGCTTCGCAACGTCGCCCTGACGGCGATGGAGGCGGCCACCCTGCACCGGCTGTTCCCCGACCGGGTCGTCCTCGGCATCGGCCACGGCGTGCAGGACTGGATGGCTCAGGTCGGCGCGCGGGTCGAGTCACCGATGACGCTGCTGCGCGAGTACGTGACGGCGTTGACGGCGCTGCTGGCCGGCGAACGGGTCACCACCGCGGGTCGCTACGTGCGGCTCGACGGAGTCGCCCTGGACTGGCCGCCCACGACGGCCGCGGCGGTCTCGGTCGGCGCGGTCGGCCCCCGCTCGCTCCGGCTGTCCGGGGAATGCGCGGACGGCACCATCCTGACCGGCGGTACCACGGCTGACCGGGTACGCCAGGCCCGGGCCGGGATCGACGAGGGTCGGTCGGTAGCCGGGCGGACGCGCCCGCACCGGGTCACGGTGTACGTCCACGCCGCCACCGGCCCGGACGCGCAGCGGCGCCTCGAAGCGCAACGGGTGGCCTGGGGGTACCCCTCGCTGCGGGACCTGGTCGTTGCCGGTGACGGGCCGACCATGGCCGGGGCGGTGCGGCGATGGGCCGACGCCGGCGCCGACGCGGTCATCCTCCAGCCGACCCCGGACGACCCCGATCCCGAAGCATTCGTGACCTTCGTCGCGAAGGAGGTCGCGCCACGGGTCGGCTGATCTCGGTCACTCAGGCGGTACCGGTCAGAGCGGACGGCACCATGAGCTCCGGGTTGCGGTAGCACTCGACCACCGCCACATCGTCGGCGGCGCAGGCGATCGACACCTCGTCGATCAGATCGTCGAAGTCGGGCCCCGTGTCGCCCCGGTAGGAGTCGGTCATCCGTCCCCACTCGTCCCACGGGAGCGTTTCGATCTTCATGAGCGCGGCCAGGTCGCGGATCGCGTTGCCGCGGATCTCGGCCGGACCCCAGGCGTCGTCCGTGCGGGGTACGCCGAAGGTCATCGGGTCGGCGCCGCCGGCCTGGACCAGTTGCCATGCCTCGCCTCCGCTACGGAACTCGTCCGGTCCGAGGTCGGTCGGGTCGCGGACCTTGTCGCTGTCAAGGACCTCCGGATCCACCCGCCGCCACCGGATGCCGTCGTGATGCTCGACCACCCAGTGGTCGACGTGCCGTCCAGGCTGGAAGTAGCTCGCGAAACCGCAGCGGGCCCGGGCGGCGGTCCCCAGGGCGCGTAGAAACGCGACCGACACCGTCGCGAAGTGCCGGCACGTGCCGACCACCCGGTCGGCCGGAGCCCGCGGTGCCGACGGCGGCGCCGGGTCGAGCGCGAGGAGCTCAGCCAGGATCCGGGCGACCGGACGCAGCGAGGACGTGCTCATCCGGCGCTCGCCCAGCGCGAGCCGCTCGGCGTCGAAGGGATGGATGACCAGTGTGGACACCGCTGCGCACACGCCGACCGGGTCGGCCGGCAACCCGGTCACCAGGCCGGCGTCGATCGAGGTGAACACACCCGCTGCCGCGTAGTCGATCCTCATGGCGGACACCCTACGATCGGGGTACGACAATCACGATGTCCTCAGTGCGTCGATGTCCCGACGTTGGCCAGTGGCAGTCCGGCTGAGTGCAGGAACGTACCGTCCTCGGTCACCACCGCGGTCTCGTACCCGGCCAGGTGCGACAACCAGGTCGCGCCGGCGACACCCATGGCCACCGCGGCGGTGGCGTACGCGTCGGCCGCGCCGAGATCCGGCCCGACCACCGTGACGGAGCGCAGCCCGTGCGCCGCCGCGCCCAGGAACGGGTCGAGCACGTGATGACCGCGCTCGTACACGCCCGATGTGGCGACCGCGAGATCTGTGCCGCTCAGCACACAGCAGAGCTGGTCGCCCACCCACGGATGGCGTACCCCCACCCGCCACGGCCGTCCGGTCCCGCTGCTGCCCCGGACCCGGACATCACCGCCGGCGTTCAGACAATGATCGGGCGCGCCGGCGGCGACCAGCCGGTCCGACGCCACCTGCACCGCCCAGCCTTTGACGAACCCGGACGGGTCCAGCCGCCCGCTCGCGTAGGCGTCGAAGTACCCGTCCGTCGCGGCCCACAGCATCGAGCACCGGTCGAGCACCGCGCGCAGCATCGGCGACCCGTCCGATGGGTCGAGACGTCCGTCGGCCACCCGGGACACCTCGCTGTCCGCCTTGTAGGTGCTGAACCGGTCGTCGACCATGCGCAGGAACCTGAACACATCGTCGGCCACCGCCACCGGCACATGGTCGGCGATCGTGAGGCTGATCGTGGTACCCATGATCTCCTCGACCCGCTCCACGGTCAGCCCAGCCCGGCCTTGGTGATGGCGGACTGCAGGGACTCCCGGTAGGCATCGCTGGTCCAGGTGGCGCCGGACACGGTGTCGATTTCAGCGCTCTGAGCGGTCAGCGCGCTCTGCCGCAGGATCGGGGCCGCCCGCTCGCTGATGGAGACGGAGCGTGGCTCGTCGCCCGGCATCTCGACCGCGGTCACCTCGGTGATCCGTCCACTGGAGACGGTGATGGCCACCGTCACGTAGCCGAACTCGGTGAAGGCCGAGTCCCCGGTGACCACTGCGCCGGGCGGATCGGTCCTGGTCGGCGTGGGTCTGGGCACCGGAGCGGGCGCGGTCGCGGTGGGCGGGTCGGGCTGGATCGGCCCCGGCGGATCGCCGCCACCGGAAGGTCCAGAGGGAGAGGTCGGGGCGGCCGCCGGCGCCGGCCCGGCGAATGAGGGTTCCACAGTAGACGGACTACCCGACGCGACCGGGTGGGCGGCCCGGCGGGCGGCCAGCTCGTCGGCGATCACCTGGTCGGGTAGCCGGGATGCGCCGGGTGCGCTCTTGAGCGAGATCAGGAGCGTGGTGCCGGCGACGATCCCGGTCACCGCGAGCGCGGCCCGACGCATGGCGCCTCCCCCGCCTCAGAACTCGAACAGTGTGTCATGCAGCTGGCGGCGTGGCACCCCGGCGCCGCGCAGCGCCCGCCGGCAGGCCTGGACGAATCCGGGTGGCCCGCACAGGTACACGTCGCGGCGGGCCACGTCGGGCACGATCTGGAGCATGCCCGACCCGGTCAGCATGGCCCGCGGTGCCGGGTCGTCGCGGGCGCCGAGCACGTACCAGACATCCGCGTGGCGTGCCTCGGCGATCCGGTCCAGTTCGGCCCGCAGGAGTACGTCGTCCGCCGTACTGGCCCGGTAGATCACCGCCGCACCCAGCGGGAGCTCCTCCAGCAGGGCCCGGATCGGGGCGATACCGATACCGCCCGCGATGAGCAGCGCCCGGCCGCGGGTGCGCCGGACCGCCGTGAAGGAACCCATCGGCCCCTGAGCCCACACCCGTACCCCGGGGCGGAGATCGCGCAGCTCCTCGGTGTGCTTGCCGACGACCTTCACGGTCAACCGCAGCCACCGGCCATGGGCGGCGGCCGACAGCGAGAACGGGTGGGCCTGGATCCACAGCCGGCCGGTCAGGAACCGCCACCGGTAGAACTGCCCGGCCCGGCCGGCGCTGCCCAGTCGGCGCCCGGTCAGGTAGATCGAGATGGCGTCCGGCCCCTCCTCCACCACCTCGGCCACCGTGAACTGCTGGCGCAGGTTCAACCACAGCGGCGCGACCGCCCGACCCCAGACCAGGCAGCCGATGACGGCGAGATACAGCCCGATCCAGTAGTAGCGGGCGAAGCCCGGCCGGAAAAGCTGCTGGCCGTCGGCGAGCTGGTGCCCGTACGCGAACAGGAGCACCAGGTAGCTGGACAGGTGCAGCGCCTTCCACACCTCGTACGGGAGGAGGTTCTTGATCCCGCGGATGGCCAGCAACGCGATCGCGACCAGGATGGCGGCGGCCACGATGGCGCTCGTCATGTCCTCGTACTCGTCCATCAGGACGTTCAGTTCACCCAACAGGCTGGCTTTGTCCAGAATGGAGTATCCGACCAGGATCAGCGCCGAGTGGGCCAGCACGCACAGCAGCAGTACCGCCCCGAACTCGCGATGCCAACGGGTCAGCAGCTCGGTGCCGACCCATCGTTCGAGCAAGCCGACCCGGCTCCGCAGCAGCACCTGGACGAGCAGCAGGTAGCCGGCGGTCAGGCCGACGACCCGGCCGGCCTGGATGAGCAGCTCGCCGCGGTTGTTGATCGAGCCGCTGGGTGTGTCGAGCCACCAGACGACCAGGCTCGCGGCGAGCCCGGCCCAGGCCACGATCACCAGAAGGTGCAGGCTCCCTCGTCCCCGGGCGGCCGGCGGCCGGCGCAGTCGTGGCCGCGCCGCCACACCCTCGAGGTAACCCATGCCTATGCGAACAACTCCATCGGGGTGAAGGTCCGCCGCGGGAACACCTTGGTGATGTCGGCGTCGGTGAGGTCGAACCGGCCCTTCATCACCGAGCCGAACACGTCGAACAGGTTGTTGAACTCCGGCACATCGCCATTGTCCAGTTTGGAGAAGCCGCCCCACTGCCCGAGCAGGGAACTCTTGAACTTCTTGCCCGAAGCCAGGATGACCACGCCGCCGTGTCCGTGATCGGTACCGGAGCCGTTCTGGGCGACCCGTCGACCGAACTCGGTCGACACCATGACGGTCACGTCCGACCCGGCGTCGCCCAGGTCCTTGAAGAACGCGGCCAGGGCCGTGGCCAGCTCGGTCAGCTTGCCGTAGAGGTAGCCACCCGGTCGCGGGCCCTCGTCCTCGTGGGTGTCGAACCCGCCGACGCCGATGGTGGCCACCCGCACGTTGGCACCACCCTTGATGAGCAGAGCCAGCTCCTTGAACTGGTTGGCCAGGCCGCCGGTATAGGTCACGCCATCGGCCGGCACGTACGGCTTGGCGGCCAGTTGCTGGGCGGTGGCCAGCGCGTCCAGCCCCGAGTTGACCGCCTCCTCGAGCGGATGGTTGATCCCGGTGAACAGTCCTCGGATCGCCTTCGCCGTCGGGTCCTTGAACTTGTTGTCCCCGTTGAGGTTCAGCGACGCCACCGTACTGAGCGAGAGGGCGGCGTTGATACCGACCAGGGAGCGGGGCAGGGTGGCGCCGATGCCGACACTGCGGAACGCCGTACCCGGGCCGAGCAGGTCGATGAGCGCGTCGAGGAATCCGCGGCCACCCGTCTCGGCCGGCAGGCCGCCGAGGTTGCAGGCGTCCTGGGCCTGGAAATGACTACGGGACAGCCGCGGGTCGGACACTCCGGGCATGAAGGCGAGCTGGCCGGCCTTGAGCATGTCCTGCATCGGAGCGAAGGCCTGGGTGAGCTTGAACTCGCCGTCGATCGGGATCGGTCCGGTGTCCGGCAGCAGCAGGTCCGGCCGGTTGGTGCGCAGGTAGGCATCGTCGTTCGGCGCGATCAGCGCCAGCCCGTCCAGGCCGCCGTAGAGGAACACGTGGATGAGAGTGCCGCCCGCCGTGGCTCCGAACGAGACCTGGGTGGAGACGAACTGGGTCGTGGCCAGGGCGGTCATGGTCGCCGCGGCACCGTAGATGAACGAACGGCGGGTGAACCCGCGCCGGTCCTGCTGCTCCTCCTCCAGCGTGTTGAGTGCCCGGTAACGCTCGCGCACCTCCGCGTTCTCCAGGGCGACGGCCTCAGCCTCGGCGCGCAGGATCGCCTCACCCGGGTGGTCGGCCATCCGCCGGACATCCGGGAGTTTCGGGTGCAGCGACTTGCGATGCTTGCTCACGGCATTCTCCGTCCGCTACCTGAGATGGTGCTGGGGCGAGGCGAGGATGGTGCGGGCGACAGCGCGGATGGCGCCGTTGAATCCGGCGTCTACTGTGGTCGTGGCCGACACCCCGGCCACCGACAACACCTGATCACGGGACGTGGCCGCCAGCGTGACGTGGACCAGCCGCTGGGCGAGCGCGTCCACGTAGGCGCCGGCTGTTGCTGGAGCCGTCGGACCGACCAGCTGCTCCGGCTTCACCGAGGTGAACATCGATCGCTGGCCGTCGATGATGGAAAATGCCTCGTTCCACAGACTGACCATGGTGCCGGCCGAGGTCCAGGCGACAAACACGTCAGGGTACCCGTTGGGTGTCGGCTGGCCGGCTGGCGAGTGTCCGAGCTGGCCGAGTTTCTGGTGGATCTGGCGTAGTCCCCGCAGGAACGCGCTGGCGTTGGGGTCGTCGTTCTTGAATGTGGCCGGCGTGTCCGGCATCACCCCGAGCGTGCGGTAGGTCGCCACCAGGTACTCGCCGGGGCGGCGCACCTTCTGGCCCACCGAGCCCCAGAACTGGGTCGAACTGAGCAGCGTGATCAGGGTCGGCTTGATCTGGCCCTTGTTCTTCAGGTAGCTGGCCGCGACAGCGTCCACAAGGGAGTCCGGCGGCGTGTCCGAGACGAGCCGGGTGGCCAGGTTGAGCGCGATGTAGTGGGCCGTCGACGGGTGCATGGCCAGGTACCGGAAGTACTCGTCCGACGCCGCCTCGCCGCCGTCGGCCGTCTGGTTGGCGTGGGTGAATCCCATGATCTCCACGGGTCCCACCACGTGCTGGTCCGGACGGTAGATGTACGTGTCGTCGCGGATGCTCCGTCCAGTTTGGAGGATCGCCGCCTGCCGCACGTCCTTCTCGGTGTACCCGCCGTCGACGCCGACCGAATAGAGCTCGAGATTCTCCCGGGCGAGGTTCTCGTTGATGGCGTTCTTGCGGGACTGGTCCTGGTCGAGGTAGCGGATGAGGGCCGGGTGGCGGTTGGCCGCCACGAACATGTCCGGATAGTTATCCAGCGCGTACTTGCGGATCACGTCGCGGTCGAACGAGGCCCGCACCATCTCGTTGCCGTCGAACGACGCGGCCACGTGCAGGAAGTCGTTCCAGAAGTCGACCATGACCTCGAGAACCTGGCGCTGGGACCAGATCTGGCGGGCGATCGTCGCCTCGACCCACTCGTCCTCCGGATGGATGTTCTTGGTGTTGTTGGCGTCCCGGTCGGCCCGCAGCTGGTCCACCGTCTTGGCGAGGGTGGTCAGCTCGGCCAGCTTCGTATCGAGTTTCGTATCGGCGATCCGGTCGGGCTCGAACTGCCACGCGATCCACTGGTCGATGCCCATCTTCGTCATGTCGGCGATGAGCGTCGCGGTGGCGCCGAAGGTCAACCGGCTCGCCATGTGCCGTACCGCGTCCGGACCGACGGCCGACAGCGCGATCGGCTTCGGCGCGGCCGCCGCCACCTGCGGCGCCTTCATCACCTGGCCCTGCTTGGGGGTGGTCTGGCGCAGCTTGTCGCCCGCGCTCGAGCCCATGTAGCTGTCGTTCTGCTCCGGATAGGTCCGGTTCGTGCTTGGCTGCTTCCCGGCCGGCCGGTCACTGCCGTCGCCGGGCAGGGTGTCCCGTGAGGTGGCGTGGTCGGACGTGGCGTCGATGTGTCGGTCCGGCTTGCCACCGAACAGCTTGCCGGCCAGATCGAAGCCTTGCGGCGCGAAGGCGACCGCGGCGCCGACGGCAACGCCACCGAAGGCCAGCAGGGCCTTGCGGCGGCTCACCCGGTCGTCGTCGTCATCACGTTCGTCCGGTCGCACCTCGTCGGCGTCGATGATCTGCCGCCCCCGGTTGTCGACTCCCCACTCGTCAACCCAGTGCGAGCGGGAGCCGGGCCAGCCGCCGCCCGAGATCGGACGTGACGGCGATACCGGCCGCTGAGGCGGAGATATCGGGCGATGCGGTGGGGGTGGCGGTGGTAGTGGTGGCGCTGGCGGCGGGAACCCAGGGCCGTTCCAGGGCGCGCCACCCCGGGCCGGCGAGACCGGGCCACCACGGGCCGGCGAGACCGGGCCACCACGGGCCGGCGAGACCGGGCCACCACGGGCAAACGAGACCGGGCCACCACGCGCCGGGGAGACACTGCGCGGGCCGGCGGGCGACACCGGCCGCATCGGCGGGCCGGGTGACACCGGCCGCTGCACCGGTAGCGGCGGAGGAGGCCCACCGAACGGGCCCGGGGAGACGGGACGGCGGCCGGCCGGGGACACCGGCGACTCGGGTCGCGCCGGCGGGCTCCAGCCGTCATCAGGCTGTCCGAACCACCCTCGGTCGAACGGTGGCATGTCGACCGGCGGCAGGTTGACCGGCGGCATGTCGATCGGTGGCGGCTCGGCCGAGAAGTTGGCCGCCCGCGGATACTCGTACGCCGCCTGGGGGTGGTCGTACGCCGCGGCCGGGTAGTCGTGGCCGGCGTCCTGGCTCCCGGACGCCGCCTCCTCGTCGTCCCATCTGCTGTGATGTTCCGCGCGGCGGTTCCCAGTGCGTCATCCGACCGGTCCGTTTCTGTCGCTGCCACGTAGCCCAGGGCGTCCGCCAAGGGCTATCGCGCCATACGCTAGGACTTGATCACGGACACATCAACGAACTTAATCGCGATTTCAGGTGGATATGCGCAAGCAGCCATACCCGGTGACGCGACAATACACAATGCGTGCGGTCGCGGTCGTCGGAGCCTCCCCGGCATCGGCAAATCGACGCTCTGTACCGGGCTCGCCGATACCCTACGCGCGAACGACGCCCGGGTCGACCACTTCGTCGAGGAGGACATTCTCAGCCGGCCCGAGTTCGCCGACGTGGCGGCCAGCTTCCTCGGCTCCGGGTACGTGGACGCCGCCGCCCTGGTCCACGCGACCCTGCGGTACCTCACCGCCGCCGCCGAGGCCGGTGTCGAGATCGTCGTCATGGACACCCTCATCCCGTACGTGCCGTCCTTGCTCGCGT
Source organism: uncultured Actinomycetota bacterium (assembly GCA_963803345.1). Lineage (GTDB taxonomy): Bacteria > Actinomycetota > Actinomycetes > Mycobacteriales > Micromonosporaceae > CAWDLX01. The sequence continues at coordinate 745,178 of CAWDLX010000006.1, read as the reverse complement.
TCGGGTACAGCGAGGCCAGGATCGCCACGATCATCGATGAGCTGGCCGCTGGCACGGCCGGGATGGAGCTCGTCGCCGTGTTCCTGGACGGCGATCCGTGGCCGGCGCTGGCCCGCGCGGCGGCCCGGGAAGATCCGCGATGGCTGGGCTGGTACGCCGGCAAGCTGGCCCGCTACGGTCTGCTGGCCAGCCCCGAACCCGACCTGGACACGCTGACCGCCTACCTGACCCGGGAACGTGAGATCACGCTGCGGGTGCTGCTCGCCCAGCCCTGGCCGCTGCTGGTCGTCGACCGGGCCCACGACCGTACCCCCGCCGACATCCTAGCCGAGGTGACCCGCTTCCTCGGCACCCCACCACCCCCGAGCCCGCCCGTCCCAAGCCCGCCCGCCGCGAGCCCGCCCGTCCCACGCCCGCCCGCCGCGAGCCCGCCCGTCCCACGCCCGCCCGCCGCGAGCCCGTCCGTCCCACGCCCGCCCGCCGCGAGCCCGCCCGTCCCACGCCCGCCCGCCGCGAGCCCGCCCGTCCCACGCCCGCCCGTCCCAAGCCCGCCCGCCGCGAGCCCGCCCGCCCCACGCCCGCGTCGTTAACAAGGGCACCTTCCTATACCTGGGGCGTTAACAAGGTGCCCTTCCTTCCGACGGTCGGACGTTTACCCACGACCGCGGCGAACGTGCGATGTGCGGGAAACGACCGTGGGGCAGACCCTCCACACGGGACAATCCAAGCATGATCATCGTGACCAACGGGGACAGCCGGTTCAGTCAGGACGTGGTCCGGGCCCTGCTCAAACGGGTACCCGCCGGCGAACTGGCGGTAACGGCCCGTGACCCCGAGCGGCTGAGCGCCCTGTCGGGGAAGGGCGTGGCGGTCCGCCGGCAGGACTTCGCCGACACGGCCGTGACGGCGGCCGCGCTGGCCGGCGCGGATCGGGTCCTCAGCGCTCCCCCACCCGGCTGGTCACAGCTGGACGCCACGGGGGCGGCCGTGGCCGACGCCCTCGCCGGTGTGGCGGCACTGCTCGGCGGCGGCGCGCCCCAAATCGTCCACATGGGATTCATTAACGCCCACGTCACCGCGCTGAGCTGGCACGTAACCATGGACGCCCAGATCCGGGGCGGGGGAATCCCTTATACCGTGCTGCGGGCCAACCTGCACAGCGAGGCGCTCCTGCCGGCGGTGCGGCTGGCGCTGGAAACGGATGCGTTCGTGTCCGCCCTGGAGAGCCGGATCGTGGCCCCGGCCTCGCGGGAGGACTACGCGGAGGCGGCGGCCATCGTGCTGACCGAGGACGGTCACGAGAACCAGGTCTACGAGCTGTCGGGCATCGGCCTGACCCCGCTCGGGCTCGCCTCGGTGGCCTCGATGATCGCCGACCGGGAGATCACCATACGGGAGGTTGACGAGCGCAATGTCATCGCCGAGGTGATCGACCTCGGCGGCTCTCCGGCCGAGGCGACCGAATTGGCCGACCTCTACGCGGCCGGTCGGCGCGGCGAGTTCGCGGCCGAGGGCGAGGATCTCGACCAGCTGCTCAAGCACCCGCATCGGTCCAATGTGGAGGCCCTCAGCGCCGCCCTGATCGCTCTCGACCGGTAGCTCAGCCGGGACGGCGCGGCAGACCCAGCCCGTCAGCCAGCTCAGCCAGCGCGGCGATATGGCGGTCGATCCCGACCGGGCCGGCCGACGACAGGCTGGTCGTGTCGACGCCCAGATGGGTCGCGCCGGCCGCCCGCCAGCGCTGCACGTGGTCGACCGTCACCCCCGGACCGCGGGTCATCCCGACCCGGCCTTCCATGCCGATGCCGGCCGGATCGCGCCCGGCGGCCCGCGCCGCCTCGTGGACCAGAGCGACCGCCTCGTCGAGCCGGGGACCGGGCGCGACCTGGGGGAACCAACCGTCGGCCAACCTCCCGGCCCGGCGCAGCGCGGCCGGCTGGTTCGCCCCGATCCAGATGGGGATGGGCCGCTGAACGGGTAGCGGCGCGAGCCCGGCCGCGGTCACCGTCTCGAACCGGCCGTTGAACGTGACGCTCTTCTCTGTCCACAGTCGACGCAGGAGCCGGACCTGCTCGGTAAGGCGCCGGCCCCGGTTGCCGAAGTCCTTCCCGAGCGCCTCGTACTCGACCGGGTTCCAGCCCAGGCCGACGCCCAGCCGCAAGCGGCCCTCGCTGAGCAGGTCGATCTCGGCCGCCTGCTTGGCCACCAGCACGGTCTGGCGTTGCGGAAGGATGACGATCCCGGTCACCAGCTCGACCGAGGTGAATCCGGCCAGGTAGCCGAAGAGCACGAACGGCTCGTGGAAGGTCGTGTCGATGTCGTAGGGGCCTGACCAGCCGGCGTGCACCGCCGGATCGGCGCCGACGACATGGTCGTAGGCGAGGATGTGCCGGTACCCCAGTTCCTCGGCCGCGGTCGCGTACGCGCGGATGACCGCCGGGTCGGCACCGATCTCTGCCTGCGGGAACACCACGCCGATCTGCACAGCACGAACCTTAACCAAGGACCGTGCACGCTCGGCCCGTGAGGGAGTGAGTCGGGCCGAGCGTGCCCACCGCGCTTGTCCCCACGCGGAGGTCTCCCTGGTACTCTGCCCGGTCCCGTCGACAGATCGTCGACAGTGGCCGGCTAACCGGCCGCGGAGACCAGGACCCGGTCCGCGATGTCGACCTCGTCCTCGCCGGCCAGCTTCGCCCGTAGCCGCTGGGCATCGGCCAGCCGCGACTGGGCCTCGCACCGGACCTTCGCCTGCTCCCAGCATCGCCGGGCCAGGTCCCGGTCGCCCAGGGCGGCGTGCGAGTCGCCGAGGCTGTCCAAGGTGGACGCCTCGTGGTAGATGTCACCGTTTGCCCGCGAGAGCCGAAGGCAGCGACCGAGCAGCCGCAACGCCCGTTCGTGGCGACCGGTGCGTTGGGCGAGGTAACCGAGGCTGTGCAGGGTGTGCGCCTCAACCAACCGGTCCCCACCGCGCCGGGCGAGGTTCAGTGCGAGTCGTAGGTGCGTCAGCCCGATCTCGACCTCGCCGAGGCGGGCGGCATACCAGCCCACCCCGTTGGCCGACGCCGCGACCTGGGCATGGTCCTCGCACCGTCGGAAGAGCTCCAACGCCTCTACGGCGTGCCGGAGTGCCCGTGCGTCATCCCCGCGACGCGACCACGAACGGGCCAACCCCCGGTGCACATGGCCCAGCTCGACGCACAGCCGCGCCGCCTCGGCCAGCCGGACGGCCCGGTTGAGGTGCCCGTCGGCCTCCGCGAACCGGCCCATCCGGGAGCAGGCCTCGGCGAGATGACGTAGCGCGGTGACCTGCTGGGCCGCGCCGGTCAGCGGGTTGGCGGCGAGGGCGGCCGACCAGCTGCGGTACATGTCCTGCGGGCGGCCGCGACGCTGGTGCAGGGTGCTCATGGCCCAGGCCAGCTGCCAGGTGGCCGGGCCAAGGTCGAGGTCGGACGTGACGCGCTGCACGGCGAGCAGGGACGTGTTCTCCCGGTCCAGCCAGGCCCACGCCGCCTCGTCGTCGGCGAGGCGGTCGACGATCACGCCGGGCGGCGGTGGTACGGGCACGATCGGGTCCCGGTTGGGGTACACCCGGCGATCGGCCGCATACGCGGTCTGGAGGTAGTGGCCGACGAGCCGCTTCAGCGCGGCCACCCGTTGGCCATCGCTCTCCCACCGGTCAGCGCACTCCGCGGCGTACGCGCGCAGCAGGTCGTGGCAGCCGAACCGACCGGAGGCGACCTCGGTGAGCAGATTCGCGTCGACCAGTTCGCGCACGGCCAGCTCGGCTGCCGGCCGGTCGAGCCCGGCCAGACTGGCCGCCGCGGCCTCGCCGAGTTCGACGCACGGCTGGCACCCGACGAGCCGGAACAGCCGCGCGGCGGGGTCGGAGAGCACCCGGTACGACCACGAGAACACGCTCTTCACACTGGTGGCGTCGTCACGGATCTCGAACGCGTCGAGAGCCCCGGCACTGGCCCGCAGTTCGGCCACCAACTGGCTGGTGGTGTCGGCTGGCCGGGCCGAGGCGATGGCCAGGGCCAGCGGCAGCCGGGCGCAGCGGGCGATGATCTCGTCGACCGGTGCCGTGTCCGCGCCCACCCGGGCGGGTTCGAGCCGGCTGGCCAGCAGTTCGCGGGCCTCGGCCACGGTGAGTACGTCGAGGGGTATCCGGTGGGCGCCCTCGGTGGCGACCAGCCCGCCCAGGCTGGACCGGCTGGTGACGATGGCCACCGAACCGGGTGAACCGGGCAGCAGCGGTCGCGCGTGCTCGGCGTCGCGGGCGTTGTCCACCACCACCAGCACTCGCTTGCCCGCGAGCACCGACCGGTACAGGGCGGCCCGTGCGTCACCGTCGGCTGGGATCTGCGCCGGCGGGATGCCGAAGGCCTCGACGAACTGGCGGACCGCCTCGGCCGGCTCCACGACCGCGCCGCCGGCCGCGAACCCGCGAAGGTTGACGTAGAGCTGCCCGTCCGGGAACAGTCCGGCCACCCGGTGCGCCCAGTGCACGACGAGACTCGTCTTGCCTACCCCGGCGGTGCCCGACACCGCGATGGTGATGGCCGAGGTTCGACCGCGGTCGGCCAGGAAGCCGTCCAGCCGGGTCAGCTCCGCTCGACGGCCGGCGAAGTCGCGGACGCCGATCGGCAGTTGGGCCGGCACCGGGGCCGCCGGGGCGACCGGTGTCGGCGCCGGCGCGACGATCACGCCGGCCGGACGTGGGGCGAGGGTCGGGTCGTGGCTGAGGATGCGGTGATGTATCCCGACCAGCTCCGGTGACGGTTCGACCCCATGGGCGTCGACCAGGATGTCGCGGGCGGCGCGGAACGCGGTGAGCGCTTCGGCCTGCCGGCCCGACCGGTACAGCGCGATCATCAGCTGACCCCACAGCCGCTCGCGCAGCGGGTACGCCTGGACCAGCGTCCCGAGGTTGTCCACCAGTTCGCTGTGCAGCCCGAGGTCGAGACAGGCTGCGGCCCGGTCCTCGATGGCTCCCAGGCGCAGTCGGTCCAGCCGGTCGCCCTCGGCGGTCATGGCGGCGCAGCCGGTGAACTCGGCGTAGGCATCGCCCCGCCACAGGTCCAGCGCCTCGCCCAGGCAGCGGGCCGCCAATGCCGCATCACCACGGTGCAGGGCCTGCCGGCCGGTCGTCGCCAGCCGCTCGAACCGGGCGGCGTCGAAGCACTCGGGGTCGACCCGCAGCTCGTACCCGCCCGGCAGGGTCACCAGTGGATCCTCCGAGCCCATCGCCCGGCGAAGGCGGGATATATAGGTACGGGCGGTGCGGTCGGCATCCGGCGGCGTGCGCTCGCCCCACAGCTCGTCGACGAGCGCGCCGACGCTGACCCGGCGACCGGCGTCGACCAGCAGGCGGGCCAGCATGATGCGCAGCTGCGGTCCCCCCACGTGCAGCGGTCGACCACCGCGGGCCAACGCGAGTGGGCCCAGCACAGAGAATATGAGTCGGTCCCGATCCGGCGCCATGAACGAACTCCCCGATCACCACAACGTGCCCCGGCTGTCAGCCTTCGATCCTGCGCCGTATCGGTGGATGCGCTTCTACCCTAGCCAGACGAACCAACCACCGGCCGGCGTTCAATGTCCGGACCATGTGTCCAGTGTCGGACCATCGGTGCCCGGCCAGCAGTGACCTCCGTCACTCCGACGTCAATATCCACAGTGGACCACTATTGTCCATTGTGGAGCTTTGTGGATGTACCACACAATCATCGTTGGCGATTTGTGACGGATCCGTGACCCGAATACTGCCGAAAGCAAGCTTTGACGACCGGCCGACGCCAACTACAGTGAGGCGGCTGTACCACGATTGCTGGAGCTCCATGCCTGACTGACCACATGTGGAGGCAGGCGCGCATTTTGCCGGGGACGGGAACTATGGCACGAAGGACACGCTTCCGGGCTCGCTTACGCTACTGGTTCGACAACACCATGTCCCGAGGCACGGCAAGCCTGATCGGCTGGTTGGCCGTCACGACGATCGCCCTCATCGTGATCATCAGCGCCGGACTCCGGCTGGTCAACGGCAACATCGAGAACGGCAAGACCCACGGCATCTTCTCGGTGCTCTGGGAGACCTTCGTGACCACGTTCAGCCTCGCGGTGCCGCTGACGGGCAACCTGGCCACGATCGGGCTGTGGTTTCTCCTCGCCATCGGCGGCATCTTCATCGTCAGTGCGCTCGTCGGCGTGCTGACGACCGGGTTCGGCCAGAAGGTCGAGCAGCTCCGCAAGGGGCGGTCGGCGGTCGTCGAGACCGGGCACTCGGTGATCCTCGGCTGGTCCGACCAGGTCTTCGCGGTCGTGTCCGAACTCGTCGAGGCCAACCGGAGCCGGCGCCGGGCGGCCATCGTCATCCTGGCCGAGCAGGACAAGATCGACATGGAGGAGTGGCTGCGGCACCGGACTCCCGACAGCGGCAGCACCCGCATCGTCTGTCGCACCGGCAGCCCGCTCGACCTGACCGATCTCGAACTGGTCAACCTGAACGCCGCCCGGTCGATCATCGTGCTCGCCCCCACCGGCGCGTCGGTCGACGACGCGGACGCCTACGTCCTCAAGGTCCTCCTGGCGATCAACCGCGGCCCGCGGTTCCGCGGCCACAAGCACCACGTGGTGGCGGCCGTGCGGAGCAGCCGCAACCAGTCGGTGGCCCAGCTCGCCGGTGGCGACGCGGTGGTGATCGACAGTGACGAGATCAGCGCCCGGCTGGTGGTGCAGACCGCCCGCCAGCCACGGCTCTCGGTCGTGTACCACGACCTGCTCGACTTCGAGGGTAACGAGTTCTACATCGTGCACGAGCGCAAACTCGCCGGCCGGACGTTCAGCGAGGTGTTGTTGGCCTATACGACATCGTGCCCGGTCGGCATCTTCCGGGTCGACGGCAGTACGCAGCTCAACCCGCCGATGGACACCATCATCGGCCCGGATGACCGGATCGTGATCCTGGCCGAGGACGACTCCAAGATCAAGCTGACCGAACGGGTGGTGCACCCGATCGACAACACCGCGATCGTCCACTCGTTCCGCGGGCCCCAGGCTCCCGAGAGCTCCCTCATCCTCGGCTGGAACGGTCGGGCCACCCGCATCCTCGAGCAGCTCGACATCTATGTCACGGTTGGTTCCACTGTGGACATTGTCAGTGACCGGACGGACGCCGACGGCGCGGTCGCCCAGTTCGCGCCGTCGCTGCGCCGCCTCACCGTGCGGGTCAAGCAGGGCGATACCCGCGATCGCGGTGTGCTCGAGTCGCTCGACATCACCAGCTACAGCAACATCATCGTGCTGGCCGACGACCTGCTGGACCCGCTGGCAGCCGACTCCCGCGTGCTGGTCACGCTGCTCCACCTGCGCGACATGCTGGCCCGGCGCGGCCGTAACGTCCAGATCGTCAGCGAAATGCGCGACGACCGCGATCGCGCGCTGGCCCAGCTCACCCGGGCCGACGACTTCGTGGTCAGCGAGCAGCTGGTCAGCCTGCTGATGACCCAGATCTCCGAGAACCGCCATCTGCGGTCGGTCTTCGCCGATCTCTTCGACTCCGATGGCGCCGAGATCTACGTCCGGCACGCCAGCTACTACGTGCGGCCCAACCAGGAACTCACCTTCGCCACGGTGGTGGAATCGGCCCGCCGCCGCAACGAGGTGGCCATCGGCTACCGCATCGCCGATCCCGGAGACAGCGACGGGGTCGTCCTCAACCCCCACAAGTCGCGGCCGATGCCGCCGATCGACCGGGTCATCGTGCTGGCCGACAACTAACGGCGCCGGTAGACCGAGGCTTCGGCCGCGTCCCAATTGGACCGTTCGCGGGCCGGCTCGTAGCGGACCAGTTCGGCCTGCTGGGCGAGCCGGGCCCGCAGCTCGGGCAGTCCACCGTGGACCTCGCCCAGGGCGCGCGCCTGCACGAGAGCGTTGCCCCAGGCAGTCGCCTCGACCGGACCGGCGACGACCGGTACCCCGCAGGCGTCGGCCGTGGCCTGGCACAGCAACGCATTTCGCGCGCCACCCCCGACCAGGTGCACCACCGGGACACGACGGCCGGACAGCCGTACGGCGTCCCGCACAGCCCGGCGGTGCCCGAGCGCCAGACTGTCCACAATGCACCGTGCCAGCGCCGGGCGGGAGTCGGGCACCACGGTGCCGTTTCGGGCGCATGCCTCGACGATGCGGGCCGGCATGTCACCGGGCCCGAGGAACACCGGGTCGTCGGGATCCACCAGGCTGATCAGCGGCGGGCAGGCCGCCGCCTCGGCCAGCAGGCCGGACAGATCGGCCGACCAGGAACGCACGGACTCCTGCAACAGCCACAGGCCCATGACGTTGCGCAGGTACCGGACGGTACCGTCGACGCCGGCCTCGTTGCTGAAGTTGGCCGACCGGCCGTCCTCGGTCAGCACCGGGCCCGGCAGCTCGACCCCGACCAGGGACCAGGTGCCGCTGGAGATGTAGGCGAAGTCGCCGGCGGCGGGTACGCCGACCACCGCCGAGGCGGTGTCATGCGATCCGACCGCGAACACGGGTACGCCGGCCAGCCCCTCCACCGAAGCCGACACCGTACCGATCAGGGAACCCGGCTGGCGCAGCGGCGGCAGCAGGTCGGGGCGCAGGCCGGCCCGCGCCACCAGGTCGGTCGACCAGGTCCGGGTACGGGCGTCGAGCAGCTGCGTGGTCGAGGCGTTGGTCACCTCCGCCCCGATCTCGCCCGTCAACCAGTAACCGAGCAGGTCGGGCAGGAGCAGGAGGCGGTCCGCCGTGCGGGCGGCCGGGTCGGCGGTGAGCTGGTAGAGCGTGTTGAACGGCAGGTTCTGCACCCCGGTGATGGCGTAGACGGAGGCCGCCCCGAGCGCGTCGAGCACCTGGGTCATCACCCCGTCGGTCCGCGCGTCACGATAGCTCACCGGGTTGCCCATCAGGATGCCGGAGCGGTCGATCAGCCCGTAGTCGACCGCCCACGAGTCGATGCCGATGCCGTCGAGCGGACCGTCCAGGCTGGCCGTGCGCAGCCCCTCCACCACGTTGCGGTACAGGTAGAGGATGTCCCAGTACAGCGTCTGTCCGACGTGGACCGGTACGTTGTCGAACCGGTGCACCTCGACCATGGACAGCTCGCCCGACCCGATCCGGGCCAGCATCACCCGGCCACTGCCGGCGCCGAGATCGACCGCGGCCACCCGGACGGTCATCGGAGGAACGCGGCCGCCACCCCGGCGTCGACCGGGATGTGCAGGCCGGTGGTATGGGACAGGTCGCCGGCGGTGAGGGCGAACACCGCGTTGGCCACGTGCTCGGGCAGCACCTCCCGCTTGAGCAGCGTCCGTTGGGCGTAGAAGGCACCCAGCTCGGACTCAGGTACGCCGTATACGGCGGCCCGCTGGGCGCCCCAGCCGCCGGCGAAGATGCCCGAACCCCGGACCACCCCGTCCGGGTTCACGCCGTTGACCCGGATCCCGAACTCGCCCAGCTCGGCCGCGAGCAGCCGCACCTGGTGGGCCTGATCCGCCTTGGCCGCGCCGTAGGCGAGGTTGTTGGGTCCGGCGAACACCGAGTTCTTCGACGAGATGTAGACGATGTCGCCACCCAGGCGCTGCGCGATCATCGCCCGGGCCGCCTCCCTCGAGACCAGGAACGAGCCCTTGGCCATCACGTCGTGCTGCCGGTCCCAGTCGGCTTCGGTCGTCTCCAGGAGCGGCTTCGAGATGGACAGCCCGGCGTTGTTGACCACCAGGTCGATCCCGCCGAACGCGAGCGCGGCCGCCGCCGTCATGCCGGCGACGTCCACTGTGGACGTCACGTCGCCGGTCACACCGATGGCCACGTCGGACGGACCGAGCTCGCCGGCCACCCGGGCGGCCGCGTCGCCGTCCCGGTCGGCCACCACGACGCACGCGCCTTCGGCGGCCAGCCGGTGGGCGATGGCCCGACCGATGCCCGACCCGCCTCCGGTGACCAGGGCGATCCGGCCGGCCAGGGGGCGCGGCGGCGCCATCCGGGCGAGCTTGGCCTGCTCGAGCGACCAGTACTCGATCCGGAACTTCTCGCCCTCGTCGATCGGGGCGTACCGGGAGATGGCCTGGGCGCCACGCATCACGTTGATGGCGTTGAGGTAGAACTCGCCGGCCACCCGGGCGGTCTGCTTGTCCGCCCCGAACGAGAACATGCCCACGCCCGGCACCAGCACGATGGCCGGGTCCGCTCCGCGCATCGGCGGCGAGTCCGGCGTCGCGTACCGCTCGTAGTAGGCGGCGTACTCAGCCCGGTAGGCGCTGTGCAACTCGCCGAGACGGGCCACGACCTCGGCCAGCGGGGCGCTCGGCGGCACATCCAGGACCAGGGGCCGGACCTTGGTCCGCAGGAAGTGGTCCGGGCACGAGGTGCCCAGCGCCGCCAGGGCCGGATGGTCGGCCCGGGACAGGAAGTCGAGCACCACCTCCGCGTCGGTGAAGTGGCCCACCTGCCGGCGATCGGTCGAGGCGAGCCCGCGGATCACCGGCGCCAGTTCGGCCGCCTGCTCCCGTCGCGCGTCGGCCGGCAGAGGGTCCCACCCGGCGACGCGTGCCCCGAACGGCTCCGCCGCACCGCGCGCGTCGATGAACGCCTGGGCCGTGCGGATGATCTGCAAGGAGTTGGCTTCGCACTCCTCGCTCGTGGCGCCCCAGGAGGTGATGCCATGGCCGCCCAGGATCACCCCGATCGCCTGGGGCCGGGCGGTCCGGACGGCGGCGATGTCCAGTCCGAGCTGGAAGCCGGGACGCCGCCACGGCACCCAGACCACCCGGTCGCCGAAGCACTCGTTGGTCAGTGCCTCACCGTCGGCCGCGGTGGCGAACGCGATCCCGGCGTCTGGATGCAGGTGGTCGACGTGAGCGGCTTCGACCAGTCCGTGCATGGCTGTGTCGATCGACGGCGCCGCTCCGCCCCGGCCGTGCAGGCAGAAGTCGAACGCCGCCACCATCTCGTCCTCGCGCTCGACGCCCGGATAGACGTGCGCCAGCGCCCGCAACCGGTCGAGCCGGAGCACGGCGAGGCCGGCCGGGGTCAGCGTACCCAGGTCGCCGCCCGAACCCTTGACCCACAACAGGTCGACCTCGGTCCCGGTGACCGGATCGGTCTGGCGCCCCTTGGCCGATGTGTTGCCGCCCGCGTAGTTGGTGTTGCGGGGATCGGCGCCGAGCCGGTTGCTGCGCGCGACCAGTTCGTCTACAGTGGACACGTCAAGCGCCCCAACCGGCCTGGACCCCGCCAACCCGGTCAGCCTTGATCTTCTCGGCGTAGCCCGACCGGTGATACGCCCCGATCGGGTCCGGATCGAGCCCGAGGTCGGCGCGCAGGTCGCGCAGCAGCGGGCGGACGTCAGTGTTGTAGGCGTCCACCAGGACCGCGTTGGCGCCCAGGACGTCGCCGTCGCGCTGGGCGGTGGCGAGGGCGTCGTGGTCGACCAGCAGCGCCTTGGCTGTGGCCTCCTGCACGTTCATCACCGACCGGATCACGGCCGGGATCTTCGGCTCGATGTTGTGGCACTGGTCGAGCATGTAGGCGATGCCGCTGGCCGGGCCGACCGCATCGGCCAGCACGATCTCGTGCAGGATGCGGAACAGCTGGAACGGGTCAGCCGCCCCCACCATCAGGTCGTCATCGGCGTAGAAGCGGGAGTTGAAGTCGAACCCGCCCAGTCGGTCGAGGCGCAGCAGCGAGGCGACGATGAACTCGATGTTCGTGCCGGGCGCGTGGTGGCCGGTGTCGATGACCACCTTGGCGCGTTCGCCCGCCGCGACACAGTGGACGTAGGCGGTACCCCAGTCGGGCACGTCGGTCATGTAGAAGGCCGGCTCGAACAACTTGTACTCCAACAGCATCCGCTGCCCCGGCCCGAGCCGGTCATGCACTTCGCGGAGGGAGCTCGGCCAGCCGGTCCTGGCGCGACCGGACATCGTCCTGGCCGGGGTAGTTCGTGCCGTCGGAGAACCACAACTTGAGGTCGCGCGACCCGGTGGCGTCCATGATGTCGACGCACTCGAGCAGGTGGTCGGTCGCCTTCCGTCGGACCCCGGCCGCCGGGTTGGTCACGCTGCCCAGCATGTAGTCGTTGTCCTGGAACACGTTCGAGTTGATGGTGCCGAGCCGCGACACCCTGCTCCCGAGCGTACCCGGCGAGGCGCGGGTAGTCCTCGACCTTGTCCCACGGGATGTGCAGGGCGACGCTCGGCGCCACTGCCGGTGAAGCGGTGCACGGTGGCGGCGTCGGCGATCTTCTCGTACGGGTCGCGCGGCACCCCTTCCTGCGTGAACACCTTGAACCGGGTGCCCGAGTTGGCGTAGGCCCAGGACGCGGTCTCGATGCGCCTGGGTACGCAGCACCACTGTGGACCCTGCGACACGGTGGACGGGTTCAGGTCAGTCATCGGTGGCCTCCCCGGCCCGGGCCCGGGCAGGCTGGGCATCGAGATTGAACACTTCCTCGAGTACGGTCAGGCCGGTATCGGGCCGCCCACCCGGTAGGTCGGCGAAGAACGGCGCCATCTCGGCCTGCCAGCGCGCGGTTGACCTCGGTCGCGTCCATCGCCGCCTGGGCCGCCGGCAGGTCATCGGTGCGCAGGTACCCGACAAGCAGGCCGTCCGGCGCGGAGGAAGAGCGAGTAGTCGTGCCAACCGGCGGCGTCGCAGTGCGGCCAGCATCTCCGGCCAGACGGCGGCGTGGCGGTCACGGTACTCCGCCGAGCCGGTCGGGCCGGACCTGGAGGGTGAAGCAGACGCGGTGCACGGCGGTGCTCCCTAGTGCGGTCAGCCCCGGAGCCGGGCCGATGGTCCGGCCCCGGGGCGCCGACGGTCAGAAGTTGAACTGGTCGATGTTGCTGGCGTTGAAGGTGAACGGGTCACCGAGCAGTACGGTCGCCCCGTCGCCGACGGTGAACTTGCCGAGCTTGCCGGCGGTGAACGTGTCGCCGGTCCTTGCCCGTGATCAGGCCGGATGCCAGCGCACCACCCGCGTACGCGGCCAGGTAGCCCGAGATCGGCCGGGTTCCACAGCGCGAACGACTTCACCGTGCCGTCCTTGATGTAGGCCCGCATCTGGTTCGGCGTACCGAGACCGGTCAGCTGCACCTTGCCTTTGTAGGTCGAGCCGGACAGGTACCGGGCGGCCGCGGCGACACCGACGGTGGTCGGCGAGATGATGCCCTTGAGGTCAGGGTACTTGGCCAGCAGGGCCTGGGCCTCGCTGAACGACTTCTGGTCGTCGTCGTCGCCGTACACCGTGTCGACCAGCTGCAGCTTGCTGTACTCCGGCTGCTGCAGCTCCGTCTTCATGGCCGCGATCCACGCGTTCTGGTTGGTCGCGTTGGCGGTGGCCGAGAGGATGGCGATCTTGCCGCCGGCCGGGCCGATGGCGTCGGAGATCAGCTTGATCTGGTTCTTGGCGATGCCCTCGGTTGTCGCCTGGTTGATGAACAGGTCGCGGCAGGCCGGGTCGGTGTCGGCGTCGAACGTGACCACCTTGGCACCGGCCTGGCGGGCCTCGTTCAGCGCCGGGCAGACCGCGTTCTTGTCGTCGGCCGAGATGACGATGACGTCCGTCTGCTGTTGAGACAGCGTGTTGACGTAGCTCACCTGGGCCGACGCGCTGGCGTCGGACGGACCGGTCTCGCTGTAGACGCCTTTGAACTCCTCGACCGCCGCCTTGCCACCGTTGTCGGAGGTGGTGAAGTACGGGTTGTTGACCTGCTTGGGCAGGAAGGCGATCTTGAGTCCGGTCTTGATGCTTCCGGTACCGGCCGAGCTGCCACTCGGCGTGGGGGTGTTCGAGTCGTTGGCACAGGCGGCGGCGCTCGCCAGTGCCAGCACGGCCAAGCCCGCGACCGCGAGGATCCTGGTGCGTTTCGTACCAGCCTTCATCTGCTTTCCCTTCGATGGATGGCGCCGGCCCACAGCGCGGCGGAGGGTGTCGGAACTCGGTGTGGATGGTGCGGCGGTACGGACTCAGCCGCCCGCCACCGTGGGTGGAGCGGTTATTCGATGGCGTCGTCGCCAGCGCTGCCGCGCGAGCGCGACCACGTTGGGTCCGACCACCGAGGCGATCAACAGCGCGCCGGTCACGACGGTCAGCGTGTTGGCCGGCACGTACGCGAGCTTGAGGGAGTTGGTCAGCACGGCGAGCAGGACGACGGCGGCGATCACGCCGACCGGACCGCCCCGGCCTCCGAAGATGGACACGCCGCCGAGCAGGACGGCCGCGACGACCGAGAGCTCGAGCCCGACGCCGTTATCGGCCCGGGCACTGGCGAAGCGCAGTGTCCAGAACACCCCGGCCAGCGCGGAAATGGCCCCGGACACCACGAACAGCCAGAACTTGGTACGGGCGACATTGATGCCGGCGAAGCTCGCCGCGGCGGCGCTGTTGCCCATGGCGTAGAGGCCACGCCCGACCGGCGTGGCGTAGACGATCGTGCAGAAGATCACGGCCAGGACGGCGACGACGACGACGAACCAGGGGATCACCAGACCTGGAATGGCCCTGATCATGCCGCTGGTCCAACTGACCGGGTAGTTGGCCACCGCCTGGTCGCCCAGGACCACATAGGACAGTCCTCTGTAGAGGGCCAGAGTACCGATCGTGACCGCCAACGACGGCAGCCCGACGACGGTGATGAACACCCCGTTCACCGCGCCGAGCACGGCCCCCAGCAGCAGGCAGAGCGCGATGAGCAGCGGCAACGACGTCACGCCGGCGAACCACAGCTTGCCCATCACCGTGGCCGACAACCCGAGCACCGAGGCGACCGAGAGGTCGATCTCTCCAGTGATCACGATCAGCGTCATCGGCAGGGCGATCAGTGCGATCGGGATGATGTCGAGCGCGGCGAAGCGCCAGAATCTCGGGTTCGACACCCCGGGGATGGTGGCCCCGGCGATGATGACGACCAGGACGACGGCGACGATCACCACGGTGTCCCACGACGCGATGGCGGCCTTCCAGCCGACCCGGCCGGTGGCCCCCCGCTCGGCCGTGATCTGCTCAGCCACGGGCCCTCCTCACCTTGAGCCGGCTGGCCACCCGGGCCGACAGCGCCCGGTCCAGCCCGATGGCGGCGAGGATCAGGATGCCGACCGCCGCCCGCTCCCAGAACTGGCTGACTCCCAGCACCGGCAGGGCGGCGCCGATGACGGTCAGCAGCACCGCCCCGAGGGCCGCGCCGTACACCGACCCGCTGCCGCCGAAGATCGCCACCCCGCCGATGACGGCCGCGGCGACCACATTGAGTTCGGTGCCGCTGCCGGCGTTGGCGTCGATGGTGCCGAACCGGGCCGCGTAGAGCGCGCCGGACAACCCGGCCAGTGACCCGCTGGCCACGAAGGCCCAGAAGATCCGCCGGCCGACCGGGATACCGGAGAGCCGGGCGGCGTCGGGGCTGGAGCCGACCGCGTAGAGCTCCCGGCCGCTGCGGTAGGAGCGCAGATAGACCCCGGCCAGCCCGACCACGGCCACCGCCACCAGCGCCAGCACCGGTACGCCGACAACGGTCCCGGTGCCGAGGTGCAGGAAGGCCGGCGGCATGTCGGCCGCGTTGATCTGGCTGCTCGACGCCCACGAGTAGTCGATGCCCCGGAAGACGTACAGGGTGCCCAGGGTGACGACCAGGGCCGGTACCCGCGCGGTCGCGATCAGCGCCCCGTTCAGCGCGCCGCATACCGCGCCCAGGCCGACGGCGGCCAGGAACACCAGGATGATCGGCGTACCCGGAGCGTGCAGGAAGATGCTGCCGGTGGCGAAGGTGGTGAGCCCGAGCACGGAGCCGACCGACAGGTCGACACTGCGGGTGATGATGACGATCGCCTGCCCGACCGCCATGATCGCCAGGATCGTCGACCCGAGCAGCAGGTCGCGGATGCTCTGCTGGCTCAGGAAGCGCGGATTGATGGCGGTCGTGATGCCGACCAGCAGGACCAGGGCCAGTGCGATACCGAGTTCGCGGACCACGAACAACCGCTGCACGGCCGAGGTCGGGGCAGTGTCCACAGTGGGCGATGGTGTGGGCGATGGCGTGGCCGACGGCGCGGCGGCCAGGCGGGTCATGGTGCACCGCCCTGACCGGTCGCGGCGAACATGACCGACTCCTCGGTCGCGTCGGCCCGGCCGATCTCGCCCACCAGGCGGCCCTCGTGCATGACCAGTACCCGGTCGGCCATGCCGAGCACCTCCGGCAGCTCACTGGAGACCATCAGCACGGCCACCCCCTGGCCGGCCAGTTCGCTGAGCAGCCGGTGCACCTCGGCCTTGGTACCGACGTCTATGCCGCGGGTGGGCTCGTCGACCAGCAGCACCCGGGGAGAGGTGGCCAGCCACTTGGCCAGCACGAGCTTCTGTTGGTTACCGCCGGACAATGTGGACACCGGGTCGGTCAGACGGCCGGCCTTGACCTGCAGCCGCCGGGTCCAGGTAGCGGCGTCGCGCCGCTCAGCCCGCGGTCCGAGGAAGCCGAAGTGGGCCAGCCGCCAGCGCCGGACCAGCGTCGCGTTCCGCTCGACGGAGAGCTCCATGATCAGGCCCTGCTGTCGGCGGTCCTCGGGAACCAGGGCCATGCCGGCGCTGATCGCGGCGGCTGGACGGTTTGCCGGCAGGCGACGGCCGGCGACCCGGACCTCGCCCGCGTCGTACCGGTCGACACCGAACACCGCCCGCACGACCTCACTACGACCCGCGCCGACCAGGCCGGCCAGCGCGACGATCTCGCCGGTCCGCACGGTGAAGGTGATGTCGCTGAACACGCCCTGGCTGGTCAGCCCGCGCACGTCCAGGACCACCTCACCCGGCTCGGTACCCTCCTTGGGGTACAGCGACGACACGTCCCGGCCGACCATGCGCCGCACGACGGTCTCCACCGTCACCCCCCCGATCGGGTCGGTCGACACCCGGGCCCCGTCGCGCATCACCGTGATCCGTTGACACAGCGCGAACACCTCGTCGAACCGGTGCGAGATGAACAGCACCGCCGTGCCCGCGTCGCGCAGCGCCCGGGCCACGCTGAACAGCCGCTCGACCTCCACTCCGGACAGTGCCGCCGTGGGCTCGTCCATCACCAGCACCCGGGCGTCGAACGAGATGGCCTTGGCGATCTCCACCAGCTGCTGGTCCGCGATGGACAGACCGCGGGCGAGCCGGTCCGGGTCGAGGACGACGCCGAGCCGGCTGAACAGCGCTCTGGCCCGGTCGCGCATCTTCGCGTGGTCGATCCGGTGGTCAAACCAGGTCTGCCGGCGCCGGGGCTGGCGGCTCATGAAGATGTTCTCGGCGACCGACAGGTCGGGGAACAGCGTGGGCTCCTGATAGATCACCGCGATCCCGGCCGCGCGGGCATCGGCCGGACCGTGGAACTCGACCGGCCGCCCGTCCAGCTCGACCGTGCCGGCGTCGGCGCCGATCGCGCCGGCCAGGATGCGCACCAGAGTGGACTTTCCGGCGCCGTTCTCGCCGACCAGCCCGTGCGCCTCACCCGCGAAGAGCTCGAGCCGGACATCGCGGAGGGCAGCCACAGCGCCGAACGACTTGCTCACGCCGGCCAGCGCTAGCAGTGGCTCGGTCATCGCGGAGAGCTCCTCAGGGTGGCGGCGGCTTGACGGGTTGAAACGTTTCATGAAAGATGCATCTGACATTAGGGAGCGCAGCGACGACCGGTCAAGGGTTTCCGGCAGGTTATCAGCCTGTTATCTTCCGGATGCCGAGCCGGAACCGGCGAATGCCTTGACACGTTTCAGGAGAGCGGTGACGACGACCAGCATCAAGGAGGTCGCCCGGCGCGCGGGCGTGTCGCTCGGCACGGTCAGCAACGTGCTCAACCGGCCCGACATGGTCGCCGAATCGACCCGCCAGCGGGTGGTCGACGCCATCCGGGAGCTCGGTTACGTCCGCAACGACTCGGCCCGGCAGCTGCGGGCCGGCCGTAGCCGTACCGTGGCCATCGTGGTCCTCGACGTGTCCAACCCTTTCTTCACCGACGTTGTACGGGGCGCCGAGAGCGCGGTCGAGGCAGCGGGCGCGGTGGTGGTCGTCTGCAACAGCGGCGAGGATGTCGGGCGGGAGCGCCGCCACCTCGATCTGCTGGAGGAGCAACGGGTCCAGGGCGTGCTCATCACGCCGGTGGACGGCCGGCGGGACAGCCGGGTCGAGCAGCTGGTCCGGCGGGGTACCCCCGTCGTCCTGGTCGACCGCAGCTCGGGACAGCGCGACCGCTGCTCGGTCGCCGTCGACGACGTTCTCGGCGGTCGGCTGGCCGGAGAGCACCTGCGCGGGCTCGGCCACACCCGGGTCGCCTTTGTCGGCGGCCCGCTGTCCATCCAGCAGGTCACTGACCGCCGGCAGGGGTTCGAGTCCGCTGTGGACGGCTGCGCGATCGATGTTCTCGTCACGCCCAACCTCACCGTCGCCGCCGGCCGCACCGCCGGCGCGAGTATCGCCGACACCCCGCAGTCGGGCCGGCCGACCGCCGTCTTCTGCGCCAACGACCTGCTCGCCCTCGGGGTACTGCAGGAGATGACGCTGCGCGGCATCCGCGTTCCCCGTGATGTGGCCATCGTCGGGTACGACGACATCGACTTCGCCGCCGCCGCCGCGGTCCCGCTCTCCTCGGTGCGCCAGCCACGCGAACAGCTCGGCCGCACCGCCGCCGAACTGCTCCTCGAGGAGGTCAACGAGTCGGCCAACCACGAACACCGGCATGTCATCTTCCAGCCGGAACTGGTGGTCCGGGAGTCGACTGTGCGACCGCGTGGCCGACGTGCGAAGGCCGGGTGAGGCTGGATGCGGGTCGCCCTGTTCATCACGTGTCTGGCCGACGCGCTCTTCCCCGACGTGGGGCGGGCCACCGTCTCGTTGCTCGAGCGGCTCGGGCACGAGGTCGTGTTCCCGCCGCGGCAGACATGCTGCGGCCAGATGCACACCAACACCGGGTACTCACGCCAGGCACTGCCGCTGGTGCGCCACCACGTGGCGGTGTTCGAAGGCTTCGACGCGATCGTCGCCCCGTCCGGATCGTGCGTCGGCTCGGTCAGACACCAGCACGCCATGGTGGCCCGGCAGGGCGGCGACCCCGGGCTGGCCGACCGGGCCGACGTTGTGGCCGCCCACACATACGAGTTGAGCGAGTTCCTGGTCGACGTGCTCGGGATCACCGATGTCGGCGCGTCCTACCCGCACCGCGTCACCTACCACCCGACCTGTCACTCGCTGCGGGTCCTCCGGGTCGCCGACAAGCCGTTGCGGCTGCTGCGGGCGGTACGCGGGATCGACCTGGTCGAGTTGCCCCGGGCCGACGAATGCTGTGGCTTCGGCGGCACGTTCTCGGTCAAGAACGCCGACACGTCGGCCGCCATGCTGGCCGACAAGATGAGCAGCGTGCTGGCCAGCCGGGCCGAGGTGGTCACGGCCGGCGACTCGTCCTGCCTCATGCACATCGGCGGTGGCCTGTCCCGTCTGCGGGCCGGCGCGCGGCCGGTCCACCTCGCCCAGATCCTCGCGTCCACACAGGACGGTGACCGATGGTGATCCCGCACGCCCCCGAGGGTGTCGGCGCGCTCGACGGTGACCGCTCGTTCCCGGCCGCCGCCCGGCAGGCTCTGGCGGACACCCAGCTCCGGCGGAACCTGGCCAACGCGACCTCCACCATCCGGGCCAAGCGCAACCGGGTCGTGTCTGAAATGGACGACTGGGAGCAGCTGCGGCTGGCCGGCGAGGCCATCAAGTCAGCCACGATGGCCCGGTTGGACGAGCATCTGCTCCGGCTCGAGCGCGAGGTGACCGCCCGCGGCGGACAGGTGCACTGGGCCCGCGACGCCAATGAGGCCAACCGGATCGTCACCGGCCTCGTCCGGGCGGCGGGTGCCGACGAGGTCGTCAAGGTCAAGTCAATGGCGACCCAGGAGATCGGGCTCAACGAGGCTCTGGCCGACGCGGGCATCACCGCCTGGGAAACCGACCTGGCCGAGCTGATCGTCCAGTTGGGACACGACACGCCCTCGCACATTCTGGTGCCGGCCATCCACCGCAACCGGGCCGAGATCCGCGAGATCTTCCGGCGCGAGATGCCCGGTGTGGATCCCGACCTGAGCGACGATCCGCGACAGCTGGCCGAGGCCGCCCGCACCCACCTGCGCCAGCGTTTCATGGCCGCTAAGGTCGCCGTATCCGGGGCCAACTTCGCCGTCGCCGACACCGGCACCCTGGTCGTGCTGGAGTCCGAGGGCAACGGCCGGATGTGCCTGACCCTGCCCGACACACTGATCACCGTGATGGGGATCGAGAAGCTCGTCCCTACCTTCGCCGACCTCGAAGTGTTCCTGCAGCTGCTCCCCCGCTCCTCCACCGGTGAGCGGATGAACCCCTACACGTCCATGTGGACCGGTGTCACGCCGGGCGATGGTCCGCAGGCGTTGCACCTGGTGCTCCTTGACAATGGCCGCACCGCGGTGCTGGCCGACGAGGTAGGGCGCCCGGCGCTGCACTGCATCCGTTGCAGCGCCTGCCTCAACGTGTGTCCGGTCTACGAGCGGACGGGCGGCCACGCGTACGGGTCGGTCTACCCGGGCCCGATCGGGGCGGTGCTGACCCCGCAGTTGACCGGAGTGGAGCGCAACCCCTCCCTGCCGTTCGCCTCCACTCTGTGCGGGGCCTGCTTCGACGCCTGCCCGGTCCGCATCGACATTCCGTCGATCCTGGTCCACCTGCGGGCACGCCACGTCGAGCAGACGGCCGCGGCGGCCCCGGAGAAGGTGGCCATGGCCGCCATGGGCTGGGTCATGTCCTCGCCCGGCCGCTTCGGCGCGGCCACCCGGATGATGCGGGTCGCCCGTCCGCTGTGGCGACGCCGGGGCCACATCCGGACCCTGCCACCGCCGGGGTCGCGCTGGACGAGTGTGCGCGACGTGCCCCTGCCGCCGGCGCGGACATTCCGCGAATGGTGGCGGGGACGATGAGCACCGCCCGTGAGGAGATCCTCGATCGCATCCGCACCGCCCTGGGACCGGTCCGCCGGGTACCCGACGTCGGCCGGGACTACCGCCGCCAGGGTGATCATCCGGCCGGCTCGGTCGAACTGATCCGCCAGTTCACCGACCGGCTCGAGGACTACCGGGCCAGCGCGTACCACAGCACCGAGGTCGACCTGCCGTCCACGCTGTCCGCGCTGGTCGAGGCGGGCGGCCCGGTGATCGCCCCGGCCGGGCTGCCCGACGGCTGGGCTCCCTTCGCGACAGTCGACAGTGGACTGTCCACAGCGGAGCTTGACCGGTTCGACACGGTTCTGACCACCTGCGCGGCGGCCGCCGCCCAGACCGGTACCATCGTGCTCGACGGTGGACCCGGTCAGGGACGGCGGGCCGTCAGCCTCATCCCCGACCGGCACATCTGTGTCGTGCGGGCCGAGCAGGTCGTGCACACCGTGCCCGAGCTGCTGGCCGGACTCGACCCGCGCCGGCCGCTCACCTTCATCAGCGGACCGTCGGCCACCAGCGACATCGAGCTGCAGCGGGTCGAGGGGGTCCACGGTCCTCGTACCCTCATCGTCGTCCTCGTCGCACCGGGACAGCCGTGAGCGGACCGTGAGCGCGGCGAAGGGCGCAAGATCCTCGTCGCGCCACACTCGCGCAGCGCCCGCCGGGCCGCCCGCGGGTCTCCACCTGGGCAGCATGCTCATCGGCGGGACTGACAGCCGCGAGTGCTGACGCGGTCACGGTCTGTCGCCTTGGCGGGGTCGGCTGGTCTGTCCACAAAGGACATGCGATTAAGCTCGTCAAGCCCGGGTAACCAGAGTCGGAGGAGGTGGGCCGATGGCGCGCGTCGTGGTGGTGACCGGAGCAAGTGCCGGCGTCGGGCGGGCGGTGGCCCGGCGGTTCGCCGCCGATGGTGCCCAGGTGGCGCTGCTGGCCCGTGGTGAGGCTGGCCTCGACGGGGCGCTGGCCGACGTCCGGGCGGCCGGCGGCGACGGCATCACCGTGCCGCTGGACGTGGCGCACGCCGACGAGGTCGACGACGCCGCGGCCACGGTCGAGCGGAAACTCGGCCCGATCGACACGTGGATCAACGTCGCGTTCTCGTCGGTGTTCGCGCCGTTCATGCAGATCGGACCGGACGAGTTCCGGCGGGTGACCGAGGTCGCGTACCTCGGGTATGTCTACGGGACCCGGGCCGCGCTGGCCAGGATGCTGCCGCGCGACGACGGGACGATCGTGCAGGTCGGTTCAGCCCTGGCCTACCGTGGCATCCCGCTGCAGACCGCGTACTGCGGGGCCAAGCACGCGATCCAGGGCTTCCACGAGTCGCTGCGGTGCGAGCTGCTGAACCAGCACAGCCGGGTACGCACGACGATGGTGCAGCTGCCGGCGGTGAACACCCCGCAGTTCGCCTGGCTGCGCTCCCGCCTGCCGCACCGCGCTCAGCCGGTGCCGCCCATCTACCAGCCCGAGGTCGCGGCCGAAGCGGTGTTCTACGCGGCCCGGCATCCGCGCCGTCGGGAGTACTGGGTGGGCGGCTCGACCGCGGGCACGCTGCTGGCCAACGCGATCGCCCCCGGTCTGCTCGACCGCTATCTGGCCCGTACCGGTGTGCGCTCGCAGCAGACTGATCGGCCGGCCGACCCGACCTGCCCGGGCAACCTGTGGTATCCGGCGGATTCCGAGGACGGGCACGACTATGGCGCGCACGGCGAATTCGACGACCGGGCCAAGGGCCGCAGCCTGCAGGTGTGGGCGTCGCAGCACCACGGACTCCTGGCTACCGGTGGCGTGGCCGCTGTCCTCGGGCTGGTCGGTCTGAGGAAGCGAGTGCCACGATGAGCGAGCACTGGTATGACCAGGCGGTCATCTACAGTCTCGACGTTGAGACGTACGCCGACTCGAACGACGACGGCGTCGGTGACTTCCGCGGCCTCATCGGGCGCCTCGACTACCTGTACCGGTTGGGCGTCACCTGCTTGTGGCTCAACCCGGTCCACCCCACGCCCAACCGCGACGACGGTTACGACGTCACGGACTACTACACCGTCGACCCCCGGCTGGGCAGCCTCGGCGACTTCGCCGAGCTGCTCCACGAGGCGGCCAATCGTGGCATCCGGGTCATCATCGACCTGGTCGTGAACCACACCTCCGACCAGCACCCCTGGTTCCAGCGGGCGCGCAGCGACCCCGATTCGCCGATGCGTGACTGGTACGTGTGGTCAGACAGCGCTCCGGCCGACCGCTTCGACGGTGTCGTGTTCCCGGGTGAGCAGACCGAGACGTGGAGCTATGACCGCAAGGCGAAAGCGTGGTACCACCACCGGTTCTACAACTTCCAGCCCGACCTGAACATCGCCAACCCCGCGGTACGGGAGGAGATCAAGAAGATCATGGGGTTCTGGCTCCAGCTTGGCGTGGCCGGATTCCGCATCGACGCGGTGCCCTTCATCATCGAGCTGACCCAGCCGGGCAACCCCGACCCCGCACGCGATTTCGACCTCCTGACCGAGCTGCGCTCCTACGCGGCCTGGCGCCGGGGCGACGCGCTGCTGCTGGCCGAGGCGAATGTCAACCCCGACGTGCTGCTGACATATTTCGGTGACAAGGGTGGCTCGGCCAACCGGATGCATATGCTCTTCGACTTCATGCTCAACGACTCCCTGGTACTCGCGCTTGCCCGGCGCACCGCCGAGCCACTCATCGTGGGGCTCAACCAGGGCCTGGAACTGCCGGCCGGCGCCCAGTGGGCCACGTTCCTGCGCAACCACGACGAGATCGACCTGTCCCGGCTCACCGCCGATCAACGGCAGGACGTATTCGACGCGTTTGGGCCCGACCCCGACATGTGGCTGTTCGACCGGGGCATCCGACGCCGGCTCGCGTCCATGTTGGACGGTGACCGCCGCCGGATCGAGCTCGCCTACTCACTGCAGTTCTCGCTCCGGGGTACCCCGGTCCTACGCTACGGCGAGGAGATCGGGATGGGCGACGACCTCTCCCTACCCGGCCGGGACGCCATCCGCACGCCGATGCAGTGGTCCGGCTCCCCCGGTGGCGGCTTCACCGGCGTGGCCAAGCCGGTGCGCCCGGTGATCAGCGGCGGCCCATACGGGTACGAGACCGTGAACGTGACAATGCAGCGGCACGACCCCGCGTCTCTGCTGGCCTGGTTCGAACGGATGATCCGTACGCTGCGGGAGAGCCCGGAAGTGGGGGCCGGGAGCTGTACCGTCATCGACAAGCCGTTCGGCAGCGGCATTCTGGCCCACCGGGCCGACGACCGCACCGGCACCATGGTATTCGTCCACAACCTGTGCGACGAGGTGTCCACAGTGGACCTCAGCGACCTGGCCGACCAGGCCGACCATCCGAACCAGGTGTTCGGCAACAGCCCGTACGACGACACGCTCGATCTGCGCTCACTCGAACTGGACGCCTACGGATACCGCTGGATCCGCCTCAACCGCAGCGCCGTCCGCTGACCCGGACGATCGGCAACCCATGGCCATGATCGGCCAACTTCTCGGCCGACACCACCGGCATCCGGGCACTGCGGTCGATGACCCGCAGGCGCAGGAAGTCGCCGCGCAGGGTGACCTCGACCCGAGCGTCGCTCGCGGCGTGTACGACCGCGTTCGTGACCAGCTCGGAGATGATCGTGACGGAGCCGTCGCGCCAGCGACCCGCCGGAGGATGGCCGCCGTGGCCAGGTCCAACACCCCCTGCACCCGAACGGTTGTCACGTCCGAGTCGACATCGCGCTGGGTTGACGTCGTCAGGGAAGCCATCCGGGCCCCTTTCGACGGCGAGGCTTGCCCTCAGCGTAGGCCCTGGCGGGCATATCTGGCATCTCAGCGGCCACAGATCGCCAGCCGCGGGTCGAACCGCGGCGTCGTTCCATGACACCTGCCATCACAGCCTCGGGTAGTACCACTGCTCCAGCGACGCAGCCGACCCGGCCGAGGGATAATCCACCGTCGACGAATCGGATCGCACTACGGACGACCACCTGTGTGCTCGACGCGCGACGGTATGAGGTCCACACTGGGCCGGGTGGTCGTGGCCGGCGCTTCGCTGGGTGGCGTCGACGCGCTGCAGGTCGTTCCGCGCGGTCTGGAGCGCGGCCTGCCGGCGCCGATCATCATCGCCCAGCACCTGGCCCCCGCGGTCAGCCGGTTCGAACAGTTGTTGTCCCAGACCTCGCGACTGCCGGTCGAACGGGCCACTGACGGCGCGCGCACGCTGCCCGGAAGCGTCTACCTGTGCCCCGCCCGGTCCACCGTGTGTCTGTGCGCGGACGGGTCGCTGACCGTCCGTGACGAGGGTCGCACGTCCTCGGCCGCGATGATCGACGATCTGTTCCGATCCGCCGCGGCGGCCCGAGGTGAGGCGGTCCTGGCTGTCGTCTTGACCGGACTCGGCAGCGATGGTACAGCCGGTGCGAGGGCCGTCCGAGCGGCCGGCGGGGGAGGGCCTCCCGCTGCCGGCGTGAGTCCATAGTGGACTGCGGCCCGCCGTTCGTCCTGCCGATCGCCACGATGTGTGCTACTCCAGTTACGTGACCGGTTCCACCTCCCTGCAGATCTCGATGACACCGACGGTCGGTACCGACCGCTGGCGTATCGCTGTCGCCGGAGAGCTGGACACCGGTACCTCAGATCAACTGCTCGACGCGGTCATGGCGGCGCTGGACCGGCCTGGCTGCCGCGACCTCGTCATCGATCTGGGCCAGGTGACGTTCCTGGACGCCAGCGCCGTCGGCGTTCTGGTCCGCGCCCGGCTGGCGTGCCGGCGCATCGGCGGCCGCTTCACGGTCTTCGGCACGCGCGGCGCTGTCGCGCAGACCCTCCATCTCGCCGGGGTGGCCGAGTCCTTCGGCCTGTCGCGGCCCCGTGGTCAGGTCCGGTTGAATGCCACCGCTGACCATTGAGGTCCACCACGACCTCACCGCCGATGTCGCCATCGTGGAGCTCACGGGGACGTTGGATCTGGCGACCGCCCCGGACCTGGGCAGGGCTGTGGGCAGATGCCTGCAGGACTGTCCCATCGCCGTCATGGTCGACCTGCGCGACGTTGAGGTGGACCATCCGCTCGCCCTCACCGCGATCGCCGCCGCCGGCCGGCAGCGGCGCACTCTGCCCGAGGTGAGCCTGATCGTGTGCGCCCCGCGGGCGTTGCCGCCGCCGGTGCCGGTCGAGCCGGTTGCGCTCGTCGCCACGCCCGCCGAGGGGCTGGCCGTGGCCAGTCGGGTCCGGGCCGCCATGCGGCCAGTCACCGCGACACTACCGTACGCGACTGAAGCACCGCACCAGGCCCGGGACATGGTCACCGAGATCTGCCAGCTCTGGGAACTGACCCATATCCTCCCGCAGGCCCGCCTCATCACCTCCGAGCTGGTCACCAATGCCGTCGAGCACGCCCGGTCGGTGAGCGAGCTCGAGTTCCTGGCCCGCGGACCTTTCCTGCACATCCGGGTCGGCGACAGCAGCCCCGGGCCGCCGCGGGCCCAGCCGGCCGAGCTGGTGCCGGTCGGCGCCCTTCGGGGGCGTGGGTTGATGTTCGTAGGTCTCTACAGCAGCGGCTGGGGTTGGCTGCCCACGCCGACCGGCAAGGTTGTCTGGGCGAGCATCCGGACCCGCCCGATCGGGCAGCTGGACAGTCCATAGTGGACTCACACCAGTGGGGGCTCCTCGGCCCGTGGTCCTGCGGTAACGTCGGGTATGCCTCGCGCGCTCATTCTCGGCGGTACCGGCCTGATCGGCCGCGCCTGCGCCCGCCGGTTGCTCGCGGCCGGATGGCAGGTGGATCTGACCGGCCGCGACCCGGCCCACCTTCCGGCCGACGTCGCGGCCGCCGGGGGACGCTTCGTCGCCGCTGACCGGTCCGACGAGCGCGCCCTGCGCACCGCGCTCGGGCACGGGGCCGACCTTCTGGTCGACTGCGTCTGTTTCACCGCCGCCGACGCCGCGCGCCTGCTACCACTCGCGGCATACGCCAGCTCGACCGTGCTGATCTCGTCCAAGGCGGTGTACATCGATGCCGAGGGCCGGCACTCCAACTCGAGCCCCGGTCCCCGCTTCGACGCTCCGGTGCGGGAGTCGCAGCCCACCATGGCGCCCCGCAGTGACATCGACTACGACACCCGTGAGGGCTACGGCGCCAACAAGGTGGCGGCGGAGCAGGTTCTGCTGGACAGCGGCCATCCGGTCACCGTCCTGCGGCCGTCCAAAGTGCACGGTTGCGGGGCGACCAACCCGCGCGAGTGGATCTTCGTCAAGCGGGCGCTGGACCGGCGTCCGGTCGTACTGCTCGCCCACCGCGGCGCCGGCGTCGACCATCCGACGGCGGCGGGCAACATCGCCGCACTGATCGAGGTGTCCGCCGGGCAGCCGGGCCGCCGCATTCTCAACAGCGCCGATCCTGACGCTCCGAGCGCTCTGGAGATCTCCCGTACCGTCGCCAGCCGGCTCGCCCATGTCCGGGCGGAGGTCCTGCTCGACGACGGCGCCGACCCGTTACTGGGTCGGCACCCGTGGGACAAGCGGCCGCCGGTGGTGCTCGACATGAGCGCCGCCGCCGCGCTGGGCTACCGGCCCGTTGGCGACTACGCGGCCACCGTGACCGCCGAGGTGGACTGGTTGGTGGCCAACGCCCGCTCCGGCCGCGACGGCGCGCTCCTGCCGGCGGGGCTGGACGAGGAGTCGTTCGACGGGCTGTTCGACTACCGGGCCGAGGACGCGTACCTGGAGGCCCGGTGACCCCGCTGACGACGTACCTCCACAGTAGACCGTTCCCGGCGGCGGAAACAGCGCGCTCGGGCGCCGGGCGGGCCTATCGTATGGCCTATGACTGACCTGGATTTTCCGAGCACGGATGAGCAGATCGCACGGGCGAACGCGTCGGGGCGTACTCCCGTGGTGTTCATTCACGGACTGTGGCTGCTACCGAGCAGTTGGGACCGCTGGTCGACGGTCTTCGACGAGGCCGGCTACACGGCGCTCACGCCCGGCTGGCCGGATGACCCGAACACCGTCGATGAGGCGCGCGAGCACCCCGAAGTGTTCGCGAACAAGACGATCGGTCAGGTAGCCGACCACTTCTGCGACGTGATCTCCCAGTTGGACCACCGACCAGCGGTGGTCGGTCACTCGTTCGGCGGTCTGCTCGCCCAGATCGTTGCCGGCCGGGGGTACTCGGCCGCCTCGGTAGCCATCGACCCGGCCCCGTTCCGCGGTGTCCTCCCGCTGCCGTTCTCGGCGCTCAAGTCGTCCGCGCCCGTCCTGGGCAACCCGCGCAACCGGCACCGGGCCGTACCGCTGACCTATGACCAGTTCCGGTACGCCTTCGCCAACGAGGTGTCGGAGGACGAGGCACACCAGCTCTACGACGAGTTCGCCGTACCCGCGTCGGGCGCGCCGCTGTTTCAGGCGGCCACGGCCAACCTGAATCCGTGGACCGAGGCCCGGGTCGAAACGGATCACCCCGACCGCGGCCCGCTGCTGGTGATCTCGGGTGAGAAGGACCACACTGTTCCCCATTCGATCGCCTACGCGTCCTACCAGCAGCAGCGGGAGAACTCGGCCGTGACCGAGTTCATCGAGATCCAGGGCCGCGGCCACTCCCTCACGATCGACAGCGGCTGGCGGGAGGTCTGCGACACCGCACTCGGGTTCGTGCGGCGCTTCGCCCAGTAGTTCCGGGGCGTTGCCGACCGGCCGGTCGTCACCGACCATGGTCGGGTGAACCTCACCACTGTCCTCGACGATGCCGCGGCCCGCCACCGCGATCAGACCTCGCTCACCATCCACGGTGGACGGCTCACGTTCGACGAGGTGGCGGAACTTTCGCGCGGCGGGGCGCGCCTGCTCACGGGTACGGGGGGCAGGCATATCGTCTTTCTCGCCCTGACCGGACCGGGCTACGTGGTGGCGTTGATGGCGGCCGCCCGGGCCGGTATCCCGTTCACCCCGTTGAACTACCGCCTGGCGCCCGATCAGATCGCCGAGCTGGTGGCGCGCTTCGAGGATCCCGTCGTCGTCGTCGATTCGGCGTTTGCGTCCACAGTGGCCGCTCACCGTCACCTCATGGTGGACGAGCTACTCGCCTCGGCGGCCGGCGCGCCGCCCCGCCGGCTGCGCCCGGCCGCGCCCGACGACGTGGCGGTGGTCCTGTTCACCAGCGGTACCACCGCCCGTCCCAAGGCGGTCCTGCTGCGGCATTCGATGCTGTGCGCGTACATCACCCGGGTGAGCCAGATCATGGTGACCCAGCCGGGCGACACGTCCCTGGTGGCGGTACCGCCTTACCACGTCATGGGCGTCACCGGTGCGCTCATCACGTACGGCACCGGCCGCCGGATGGTGTTCCTGCCCTCGTTCTCGGCGTCCGGGTGGCTCGAACTCGCTCGGGACGAGCGGGTGACCTCCGCCACCGTCGTGCCCACCATGATGGCCCGCATCGTGCGGCACCTCGACGGTGCCCCCGCGAACGTGCCGACCCTGCGGGCAATCGCGTACGGCGGATCGCGGATGCCACGATCGGTGCTCGAGCGGGCGCTGCGGGCCTTTCCCGACGCGGACTTCGCCAACGGGTACGGGCTGACCGAGACGAGCGCCGGCATCACCGCGCTACCACCGGAGGACCACCGGGCGGCGCTCGGCAGCGACGACCCGGCGGTCGCGGCCCGCCTCACCAGCGCCGGCAAGCCGGCGCCGGGAGTCGAACTCCAGGTGCGCGGACCCGACGGTACCGTGCTCGGCCCGGGCGAGGTGGGTGAGCTGTGGGTGCGCGGCCCGCAGGTGTCGGGTGAGTACGCGGGTCTCGGGTCTGTGCTGGACGAACAGGGCTGGTTCCCCACGCGTGACGAGGCCCACCTCGACGTTGACGGGTACCTGTTCGTGCACGGGCGCACCGACGACATCATCATCCGGGGTGGCGAGAACATCGCGCCGGCCGAGATCGAGGACGTGCTCGACGGCCACCCGGGCGTCGACGCCGTGGTGGTGGTCGGGTTGCCCGACGAGGAGTGGGGCGAACGCGTCGCCGCGGTCGTGGTCGCGCGGCCCGGTACCACCGCCGCAGAGCTGGCCGCCTATGTGCGCCAACACCTGCGCGGCTCGCGGACCCCCGACGACATCATCTTCCGCGACGAGCTTCCCTACACCGATACCGGCAAGGTGCAGCGCAAGGTCCTCGTCGCCCAGCTGATGGCCTGATAGTCGCGGATCCCGGCGTGTCCGGCCGGGCCCACGACATCATGCGTCCATTGTGGAGTTGTTGCGGTGCGCCGGTGCTCAGCCGCCGATACGTCCGAGGGCGCCCTATGAGTACCCCGAGGGGGCTACGTCCTCGTCGTCACCTGGCTGCCGGTTGCATCACGCGTTCAGCCGTGCAACACTGATGTTGCATCAGCGATACGCATACGTTGAGGAGGCGCCATGACGCTACCGTTCGAGGAGCCGCTGGTACGCCGGACCCCGGCCGCCCGGGTGATCCCGGAACCACCCCGACCAGGCGACCCCGAAGGACCGCCATGCCGGATCTGTACCGACCACAACACCCAGGACGACCACGTGATCTGGCGGGACGAGCACTGGGTGCTCCGGGTCGCGGCCGCCACGAGCCTGCCCGGCGCGGTGTGGCTGTCGACCTGGGAGCACTACGACAGCTTCCAGGACCTGCCCGACCAACGCGCCCGCGAGTACGGCCCGCTGATCGGACGCATCGAGCGGGCCATCCTGTCCCGCGGCGACGTGGGCCGGGTCCACGTCTACCGCTGGGGCGACGGCGTGGCCCACTTCCACATCTGGCTGGTCCCCCGGCCGCTCGGCATGCTCGAGGCGAGCCGGGAGATGCTCATGCTCTGGGAGGACATCCTGCCGCCAGCCACCACCGACGAGATCGCCGAGGCCGGACGGAAGATCGCCGCCGCTCTGGTCAGCTCTCGATGACAGCACGCAGGGCGTCGGCGAACCGGCTCAGGTCGCCGTGGGTACCGACGGAGGCGGCCTCCTCGGCCGACATGGGACCAACGGCCACTTTGGACATTCGGAGTACCGTGGCGTCACCGTCAGCCTCGAACTTGTACGAGGTGTCCAGGATCGTGCCCGGCATGATGCGCCCGCGTGTGCTGTAACCGTGCGGCGCGTCGATCGCCGTCACATGCCCATAGAGGTGGCCGGCACCACCGCCCCAGTCCTCGTAGTGCCGGCCCCCGACGAACGGCTCCACCACCACCGCCCGTACCCGGTCACCGCCGTAGGTGTGCGGGAACCACTGCAGTGACTGCGTGGTCAGGGCCTCGAACACCCGCTGCGGGGTAGCCCGGAACCGTAGCTCGCACTCGATCCGCACCGTGCGTACCTGCTCGGTCATCGCAACTCCTTCGTTATCGACATGGCGACGCAGCGCGAGCAGCTCAGCGGCCGGGATGTCAGCCATCGGCTGGACCCACCGCTCGTACCACTCCCGCAGTGGCACCGGATTGAGGTGGTTGAAACGGTGCCGACCGCGGCGGCGGACCAGCACCAGACCGGCCCCGGTGAGCACATCGAGATGCTGCATCACCGCGAACCGGCTGAGTTCGGGGACCGCGGCCGCCAGCTCCCCCGTGGTACGTGGCGCTCCGCGGAGCAAATCGAGCAGCTGTCGGCGGACCGGACTCGCCAGGGCCCGCCACACATCGCCCTCACCGACGCGGGCCCCGCCCTCGCCCCCGGAGTCCCCGCCCTCCTCTACGCGGCCCTCTCCCTCGCCCACCTTGCCCTCGCTCAACATGTGACAGTTTTATCACACATCGAGGCGGGCCGCGACAGTGCAGTGCGTCACCGCCGACATGGCGTCCTAGGACGCTAGGACGATAGAGTGCCGCCGCCCGGCTCCCACGCCGCCCGGCTCCCACGCCGCCCGGCTCCCACGCCGCCCGGCTCCCACGCCGCCCGGCTCCCACGCGGTTAGGAAGGGCACCTTCCTATACCGCAAGCGTTAACAAGGTGCCCTTCCTTCGGCGAGGGCCGGGCGCCAGCGGCGGTGACCGGTCTCGGGGGGCCGGCGGACCAGCTCGAGCCGGGGCTTGGGTCCGTCGGTGCGGCCGGTCTGGGGACGGCGGGCGCCGGCCATCCACGGCTCGGGCCACTACCGCCTCCGGGCCCGCGTAGCCCTGCTCGGCCGCCGCGTGCAGCGTCCAATTTGGATTGTACAGGTGAGCCCGCCCGACCAGCGCACAGGTCGGCCCGGCCGGCCAGCATGATGCGAGTTCACGTCGTCGCTGAGGAGATGACCCCCACGGCCATGGTGGCGATGCCGATCTTGTTGCGGATCCGGTCGGCGAACGGGGTCTGGTACGAGCGGCCGAACGCGGGTCGTTCGTCGGGTGTGACCTGGCCGGTCGACACGTCGATCGGGCCGCGCCCGCCGCCTGGAACCGCGCGCGCGATCGTCACCGCGTCGTCGCCGTGATGCCGCCGTCCACCCAGTCGGTCGCGGAGATCCGTACGGTCATCGGCCGCCCGGCCGGCCACACCGCGCGCATCGCGGCGAAGACCTCCAGCGGGTACCGCAGCCGGGCGTCCAGGTCGCCGCCGTACCGTCGTCGCGCCGGTTGCGTGATTGGCGAGATGAACGACGACAGCAGGTAACCGTGCGCGCAGTGCAGTTCGAGCAGGTCGAAGCCCGCCGCGTCGGCGGCTCGGCGGGCGCTGCCGACGAACTCGGCCCGGATCCGCG
Source organism: uncultured Actinomycetota bacterium (assembly GCA_963803345.1). Taxonomy (GTDB): domain Bacteria; phylum Actinomycetota; class Actinomycetes; order Mycobacteriales; family Micromonosporaceae; genus CAWDLX01. The sequence goes on along the minus strand of CAWDLX010000006.1, from coordinate 712,457 downwards.
CCAGCTCCTCGACGCGTCAGCTCCCGGCGGCACCTGGTTGACGCCGGGCCGGTACGGCAGCGGCGACGGGGCGACCACCGCCCAGTTGCCCTCGGCAAGCGGCAGGTCCATCCCCTCCCACATCAGCCGGGTCGAGCCCTTACGGCCGGAGTGGCCGAGCTGGATGCCGACCTTCGCCGTCGATCTCGCGGTGCACGAAGTCGGTCATGCCGGCGCCACGCGGCCGCCTGCTCGTCGGTCCAGATGCCGGTGCAGCCCGGGGTTATCCGGCCCGTCGCGGAGACGCAGACCATCTCCGTCATCACCAGCCCCGCACCGCCGAGCGCCTTGCCGCCCAGATGGACGAGGTGGAAGTCGGTCGGCATGCCGTCGGTCGCCCGGTACATGTCCATCGGCGACACCACGACCCGGTTGACCAGCTCCAGCCCGCCGACCCGGAACGGCTGGAACATCGGCGGGCGCGACCTCGACCGGCGCCCTGCCTGGTCGGCGAACCACGCGTTGACCCGACGACACGAACGCCGGGTCGCGCAGCTCGCAGGTTGTCGTAGGTGACCCGGCGGCTGCGGGTCATGATGTTGAACGCGAACTGCTCCGGGCTCCTGGTGCAGGTACTGGCCGAGATTCTCGAACCACTCGAGGCTGGCCTGGGCGGCCCGTTGGGTCGACACCACGACCGCCTTGCGCTCAGCCTCGTAGGCGACCAGGCCGGCGTCCACGTGGCGTGCTCGTGCAGGCAGGCGGCCAGTGCGAGCGCGTCCTCCATGGCGAGTTTGGTGCCCGACCCGATGGAGAAATGGGCCGTGTGCGCGGCGTCGCCGAGCAGCACGACGTTGCCGTGCCGCCACGTGCTCGTTGCGCACGGTGGCGAAGTTGACCCATTTCGAGTTGTTGGCCATCACCTCGTGCCCGTCGAGAAGGTCGGCGAACAGCTCACGGACGCGGCCGATCGACTTCCCGTCGCACTCCCCCGGGGCCAGCGGCTGCGTCGGTGAAGCCGTCGAACCCGCCGGCCCACACGTCCTCGTTCATCTCCACGATGAACGTGCTGCCGGTGGCGTCGTACGGGATAGGCGTGAACCTGCATCACGCCGTGCGGCGTCTGACCGGATGTCGAAGGTGAAGGCGTCGAACACCCGGCTGGTACCGAGCCACATGTACCGGCACCGGCGCGGTGTCCACGGTCGGGCCGGAACGCGTCGGCGAAGCGTTGGCGGACCGACGAGTTGAGGCCGTCAGCTCGCGACGACGAGGTCGTGGGCGTCGCCAGCGCGTCCACAGTCGGGGGCCTCGGCGCTGGAAATGCACGGTCACCCCGGCTCCCGGCAGCGCTCCTGCATCAGATCTCGCAGCAGCCGGCGCGCGGCTCATCGCGGCGAAGCCGTGCCCACCGCTCGTGACGCACCTGCCCGCGGTAGTGCACGTCGATGTCGTCCCAGCGGGCGAACTCGCGCTCCATCCGCCGGTAGATCGCCGGATCGGCGTGCTCGATCCCGCCCAGTGTCTCGTCGGAGAAGACCACCCCGAAGCCGAAGGTGTCGTCGGCCGCGTTGCGTTCCCAGACGGTGATCTGTCGGTGCGGCCGCAGCTGCTTGGCCAGCAGGGCGAAGTACAGTCCGCCCGGCCCTGCCGCCGATGACCGCGATGCGCATGGGCTCACGCGCCGTGTCTGCTCGCGCAGCCGTAAGCGCTGCACCTTGCCGGTAGCGGTCTTGGGCAGCTCGGCGACGTAGACTCGATCGCCGCGGGGCTACTTGTACGGCGCGATCCGCGCTTGACGAAGTCCTGCAGCTCGGGTGGCCTTGGCGGCGTCGGCCACCACACCGCCGCGCAGTACCACGAACGCGCTTCACCAGCTGACCGCGCGCCTCGTCCGGCAGCCCCGACGACGCCGCACTCGGCACGTCGGCGTGCGCGAGCAGCGCCTCCTCGACCTCGGGGCCAGCGATGTTGTACCCGGACGAAATGATCATGTCGTCGCTGCGGGCCTGGAAGCAGAAGTAGCCGTCCGCATCCTCGACGAATGTGTCACCGGTGATGTTCCAGCCGTTCTGCACGTACGTCGGTCTGCCGCGGTCGTCGCAGATACCGGCAGCCGGTCGGGCCTTTCACCGCGAGCCGGCCCAGTGTGCCCGGCGGCACCGGATTCCCCTCGTCGTCCAGGATGGCCGCCCGGTAGCCTGGCACGGCGCGACCGGTGGCGCCTGGCCGGATGTCCTCATCGGCGGCCGAGACGAAGATGTGCAGCATCTCGGTCGACCCGATGCCGTCGATGAGCTTGATCCCGGTCGCCTCGTGGAACGCGTGCCACGTCGACTCGGGCAGATGCTCGCCGGCCGAAACGGCTCGGCGCAGCGTGCGCAGCCGGCGGCCCGGCCTGACGCGAGCATGGCCCGGTAGGCGGTCGGCGCGGTGAAGCAGACGGTCACGCCGTCTCGGAGATGAGATCGGCCAGCTGGTCCGGAGTGGCCTTCTCGACCAGCAGGGTGGATGCCCCGACCCGCATCGGGAACACGACGAGCCCACCGAGGCCGAAGGTGAAGGCGAGCGGCGGCGTACCGGTGAACAGGTCGTCCGGCTCGGGCTTGAGCACGTGCCGGGAGAACGTGTCGGCGATGGCCAGCACATCCTGATGGAGGTGCATGGTCGCCTTGGGCCGACCGGTGGTACCCGACGTGAACGCCAGCAGCGCCACATCATCGCTGGCGGTCTCGACCGCCGCGAACTCGCCTGACCGGAGTCCGGCCCGGCCGATGAGATCGTCCTCAGTGGACCCACCGTAGGGGATCATCGGCACGGAGGGCAGCCCGGCGCGCAGGTCCTCGATGTGCCGGTGATCGCACAGGGACAGATCGATCGGGCGATCTCGTGGATCGTGGCCAGCTCGCCCGGCCGTAGCAGTGGCATCGTCGTGACGACGACACCACCCGCCTTGAGCACGCCCAGCCAGCAGGCGACCAGCCAGGGGTTGTTCGGCCCGCGCAGCAGGACCCGGTTGCCCGGCACCAGCCGGCACTCGTCGGTCAGCACCCGGGCGATCTGGTTCGACCCGGCTCAGCACCTCACCGTAGGTCCACCGGTCCCCGGTCGGGGTGAGCAGGCACGGCCGGTCGGGTCCGAGCCGGTCGATCGTGCGCGTCGAGCAGCTCGACGGCGCAGTTGAGCCGTGCGGGGTAGGTCAGTTCCGGCAGCTCGAACACAAGGTCGGGCCACAGCCGCGCCGGGGGCAGGTTGTCCCGGCAGAACGTGTCCCGGTAAGCTCGACTGGATCTAGAGCCCCGGTGTTCACGACGCGTCCATGCGTCATCACCCCGAGTATGCTCTGCCTGTGACGACAGTCAACAACGCGCGACAGGAACCCCGCGCCCTCATCGTCACCGTCTACGGGCTGTACGCCCGCGACCAGGGCGGCTGGTTCAGCGTGGCGTCACTGATCCGGCTGCTGGCCGAAGTGGACGTGGACGCCCCGGCCGTCCGGTCGTCGATCTCCCGGCTCAAGCGGCGCGACCTCCTGGTCGCCGGACGGGTGGCCGGCGCAGCCGGGTACGGGCTGTCCGATCAGGCCCGGGCGATCCTCGACGAGGGCGACCGGCGCATCTTCTCCCCCGCGACGGGCCACCCTGGACGAGGGCTGGCTGCTTGCCGTGTTCAGCGTGCCGGAGTCGGTGCGGGACAAGCGGCACCAGCTGAGGTCGAGCCTGCAGCGGCTCGGCTTCGGTACCGTGGCGGCCGGCGTCTGGGTGGCACCGGCCCATCTCCACGACGACACGGTCGAGGTGCTGGCCCGGTACCAGCTCATGTCCTACGTCGACCTGTTCCGGGCCGACCATCTCGGATCGGATGTAGCCCGACATGCGCCAGTGGTGGGACCTCCCCCCGCTACGGGCGCGCTATGACGAGTTCCTGGCCCGGTACCAGCCGGTCCTGACCGGGTACCGGCGCCGACGGGCCGTGGACCCGCGAGCGGCGTTCGCCGACTACGTACGGGTGCTGACCGACTGGCGTCGGCTGCCCTACGCCGACCCCGGACTGCCGCTGGCCATCCTGCCCCGCGGCTGGAGTGGCGTGCGGGCGGCCGAGGTCTTCCTCGACCTACGGGACCGGCTCGCCAGTCCAGCCCGCACGTTCGTGGATACCATCAGATGACGGCCATCCCCTGCACCTCGACCAGGGCCTGCGAGTCCCACAGCCGGGGCACCGCGATGCCGGCCATGGCCGGGTATCCGGCGCCGACCAGCCGTCGCCAGACAGCCCCGATGGCCCGGGCGTTGGCCCGGTAGTCGGCCATGTCGACGATGTACACCGTGAGACTGGCCAGCTGATCCGGGCGCCCGCCGGCCGCCCGTAATGCCGTGAGGAGGTTGGCCAGCGCGACCTCGAACTGCTCGACCACCGTGTCGCCGACCACACGGCCGGACGGGTCGAGCGCGGTCTGGCCGGCCAGGTACACGACGGTGCCGGTCGCGACCACGGCATGCGAGAACCCACTCGGGCGGGCCAGCTCGCCCGGATCCACCCGGGTCAGCGTGGATGGGCTGGCCGGCACGAGCACACTCAGACAGGTGACGCAGCCTTCGAGCTTCTCGAACTCGGAGATGTCGACCACCACCGGGGCGTACCCGAGGTCGGCCAGTTCGGCCGCCGTCCGGGGAGCGGACGCGGCCAGGAGCACGTATCCGTCGCCCAGCAGCACGACGTGCGCTCCGGACGCCTCCGGTACCGGCCGGACCGCCGGGAAGAGGCCGGCGTCGAATCCGTGCGTCAGCACCGAGCCGTCCGGCAGGGCGGTGACGGCCGACTTGAGGTGCAACGTGCCCCGCAGCGGTACCGCGACCACCGTCCTGCCCACTGTGGACAGGTGCCGGCGCAGCTGGCGGATGCCTTCGGCGTTGGTCCGGCCGCTGCGCCCGACGTAGACAACCTGGCCCACCTGCAGCACGTCGCCCCCGTCCAGCGTGCCCGGCGGTACAATGTGGACGATCCGCCGGCCCAGCCGCTCCACCTCGGCCGCCACCGCGACCACCTCGGGCCGCCGCGACGGAGCACCCGGGTGTGTGATGACGGCCAGGTCGTCACAGACCACGACCGTGTCCTCGACGAACACCGCGTCCGGACAGTCGTCCGCCGGTGCCACCTCGACCGTCGTCCAGCCGTGCTCGGTCAGCGCCCGAAGGTACGCCTCATGCTGGCGAGCCGCGAGATCCCCATTGACCGCGATCCGTTCGATGTGGGTCACAATCCCCTCGGGCAGCCGCGGACCGGGTCGACGGACCAGTGCCACACCTCGAGGCGTCGTCATGATCCCTCCGCGTTTGCCCGGACAGTCTGCTAACGGTTTCTGTATAGCGCGGCGTCCCTGCAAACGGGGAGGCGGGGCTGGACCCAACCGGGGAGGCGGGGCTGGACCCAACCGGGGAGGGCGAGGACTCGACCCAACCGGGGACGCGGGCGGCTGGCGGGGGTGAGGACCCCCAACCGGGGAGGGCGAGGACTCGACCCAACCGGGGACGCGGGGCGGCTGGCGGGGGTGAGCCTGCTTCCGCCCGTCCCATCGGCGGCGGATCACGGCCATGGCTGGCCGGCTCGGGTCAGGTGAACCGCTCGCCCCGCTCGGCCTTCTCGCGGAGCAGGGCCGGCGGAGCGAAGCGCTCACCGTACCGGTCACGAAGCTCCTCGGCCCGGGCGATGAAGCCCTTGAGCCCGCCGGGATAGCCGTTGATGTACTGCAACACGCCGCCTGTCCAGCCCGGGAAGCCGATGCCGAGAATGGAGCCGATGTTGGCGTCGGCCACCGAGGTGAGCACTCCTTCGGCCAGGCAGCGCACGCTCTCCAGGGCCTCGGCGAAGAGCATCCGCTCTTTCATGTCCTCGAATGGGATCTGCCCGTCGGTGCGGGTGAAGTGCTCGACCAGTCCCGGCCACAGCCCGACCCGCTTGCCGTCGACGTACTCGTAGAATCCCGCGCCTGCGGACCGGCCGGGTCGGTGAAACTCGTCAATCATCCGGTCGATGACCATATCGGATTTTTGCGCGGTCACGGTTCCGCCAGCGGCCCGGACGGCGGCCGCGGTCTCTAGCCGGATCTTGCGGGGCAGGGTGAGGGTGAGCTCGTCCATCAGCTGTAGGACCGGTGCCGGATAGCCGGCCTGCGCGCTGGCCTGCTCGATCGAAGCCGGGTGCACCCCCTCGGCCAGCATGGCGATGCCCTCGGTGGTGAACGTCCCGATAACCCGGCTGGTGAAGAATCCCCGGCTGTCGTTGACGACGATCGGCGTCTTGCGGATCCGCTGTACCAGGTCGAGGGCCCGGGCCACGGTCTCGTCGCTGGTCTTCTCGCCCCGGATCACCTCGACCAGCGGCATTTTGTCGACCGGCGAGAAGAAGTGCACGCCGACGAAGTCCTCCTGCCGCCGTACCCCGTCGGCCAGCATGGTGATCGGCAGAGTCGAGGTGTTGGAGGCGAGCAGGGCGTCGGGGGCGACGATGTCCTGGATCTCACCGAAGACCCGGTGCTTGAGTGCGGGATCCTCGAAGACCGCCTCGACCACGATCTCCACACCGCGCAGGTCGGCCGGATCCCCGGTAGGGATGATCCGGGCCAACACCATGTCGGCGTCCTCTGTGGACATGCTGCCCCGCTTGACCGCCTTGTCGAGCAGGCCGCGGGAGTAGCCCTTGCCCTTCTCGGCCGCGTCGACCGAGACATCCTTGAGGACCACGTCGAGCCCGGACCGGGCGCAGACGTAGGCGATCCCCGCCCCCATCATCCCGGCTCCGAGCACACCGACCCGGGTGAACGGCCGGCTCTGGTATCCCTCGGGGCGGGGCCGGTTCGTGACCGCCTGCAGGTCGTAGAAGAAAGCCTTGATCATGTTCTTGGCGATCTGGCCGGTGGCCAGGCTCACCAGGTAGCGGGTCTCGATGGTCAGAGCGGTGTCGACGTCGACGGCCAGCCCCTCAACGGCCGCGGCCAGGATCGCCTTCGGCGCCGGGTACGGGGCACCCTTGAGCTCCTTGCGCAGGGTGGCCGGGAACGCGGCGAGATTGGCCGCCAGCGCCGGTGTGGTGACCGTGCCCCCGGGTACTTTGTAGCCCTTGGTATCCCATGGCTGCGCCGGCGAGGGGTTGGCGGCGATCCAGGCCCGGGCCCGGTCGAGCAGCTCGTCGCGGGGAGCGACCTCGTGGATCAGTCCGAGGTCCAGGGCCCTGGCCGGCTTGAGCCGCTGGCCGCGCAGGAGGATCTCGGTGAGCGCCGTGATCAGGCCGAGCAGCCGGACCGTGCGGACGACGCCGCCGGCGCCGGGCAGTAGCCCGAGGGTCACCTCGGGGAAGCCGAGCTCCAGCTTCGGGTCGTCGGCGACCACCCGATGGTGACAGGCCAGTGCCAACTCGAGCCCGCCGCCGAGAGCGCTTCCGTTGACGGCCGCCACGACCGGCCGGCCGTAGGTCTCCAGCCGGCGCAGCTGGCCCTTGAGGTGCTGGACGTTGGCAAACGCGGCGGCCGCGTCGTCCGGGCCGATGCGGCGTAGCTCGTCGAGGTCGCCGCCGGCGAGGAAGGTCTTCTTGGCCGAGGTGATGATGACACCGGTGACATTGTCGCGCTCGGCGGCCAGCCGGTCGAGGATCTCGTCCATGCTGGCCGTATACCGCCGGCTCATGGTGTTCGCCGACCGGCCCGGATCGTCCAGCGTCAGCACGACGACGCCGTCATCGCCCTTGTCCCAGCGGATCGTCTCAGCCATCTGTACTCACACCCGCTCGATGATGGTCGCGACGCCCATGCCGCCGCCGACGCACAGCGTCGCCAGTCCGTACCGGAGATCCCGCCGCTCCAGCTCGTCGAGCAGGGTACCGAGGAGCATCCCTCCGGTCGCGCCGAGCGGGTGACCCATGGCGATGGCGCCGCCGTTGACGTTGACCTTGTCGTGGGTCAGTCCCATGTCCTTCATGAAGCGCAGTACGACGGCGGCGAACGCCTCGTTCATCTCGACCAGGTCGATGTCCTCAATGGACATTCCTGCTCGGGCCAGGGCCTTACGGGTGGCCGGCGCCGGCCCGGTGAGCATGATGGTCGGGTCACTGCCGCTGACGGCGGTGGCCACGACGCGGGCGCGAGGGGTCAGTCCGGCGTCGGCACCGGCGCGCTCGCTGCCGATGACCAGCAGTGACGCCCCGTCGACGATCCCCGAAGAGTTGCCGGCCGTGTGCACATGGTTGATCTTCTCGACCCAGTGGTACTTCTGCAGGGCGACGGCGTCGAATCCGGCCAGCTCCCCGATACCGGCGAACGAGGCCGGCAGGGCGCCGAGGGTGTCCACCGTCGTCGACGCGCGGATGTGCTCGTCCCGGTCGAGCACGACAAGCCCGTTGCGGTCGCGTACCGGCACCACGGAGCGGGCGAAGTACCCGTTGGCCCAGGCCTTGGCCGCCCGCGACTGCGACTCGGTGGCGTACCGGTCGACGTCTTCCCGGCTGAACCCCTCGAGAGTGGCGATCAGGTCGGCGCCGACGCCCTGGGGTACGAATCCGGTGTCGAAGTTGGTCTCGGGATCCTGTGCCCAGGCGCCGCCGTCAGAGCCCATCGGCACCCGCGACATCGACTCGACGCCGCCGGCCAGCACGAGATCCTCCCAACCGGAACGGACCTTCTGGGCGGCCACGTTGACCGCCTCCAGCCCGGACGCGCAGAACCGGTTGAGCTGCACGCCGGCCACCGTCTCCGGCAGTCCGGCCGCCACCGCGGCTGTCTTGGCGATATCGGAGCCCTGATCGCCCAGCGGCGAGACGACGCCGAGCACGACATCGTCGATCTGGGCCGGATCGAGCCCCGGCGAGCGCCGGCGGACCTCTTCGATCAGGCCCACCACCAGGGAGATGGGCTTGGTGCCGTGCAGGGAACCGTTCTGCTTGCCGCGCCCTCGCGGGGTCCGGACGGCGTCGAACACATACGCCTCGGCAGCACTCATCGCGCACCTCCATGCGAATCTCCGTTAACTTTCACCCGCCGCGACAGGTAGTGTCAAGCATTGTGGAATTTCCCTCACGGAGGTGAACGGGTGGGGCGCCCCAAGGACCGCAAGGCGCAGATCGCGCTGGCCGCGGCCGAGCTTTTCGGCACCCGTGGCTATCCGGCCGTGGGGGTCGACGAGATCGCCGGCGCGGTCGGGATCAGCGGGCCGGCGGTCTACCGCCACTTCCCCACCAAGTACGCCATCCTCCTGCACGCCAGCCGGACGCTGACCGACGAGATCCTCGCCGCGACATCCGGGCTGTCCACACTGGACGACATGTTGTCCGGGCTGGCCCAGCTGGCCGTCGAGCGCCGTCAGGCGGGTGGGCCGTACCTGTGGGAGGGCCGGCATCTCGATCCAGCGGACCGGGCCGTCCTGCAAGCCGGACTGTCCACCCTGCTCGGCCGGCTGGTACCCCTCATCGAGGCGGACCAGCCGGAGCTGCGGGCCCGGGCCGTACTCAGCGTGATGGGCAGCCTGTCGACCCACCGGGCGACCATCTCACCGGTACGGGCGAGAGAGGTGCTCACCGGCGCCGGCTGGATCCTGGTCGGCTCACCACTGTCCCCGACCACACCGGGATGGACGACCGGGCCGGCGGACGAGCCGGACGAGCGGCACATCGACCGGCGGGAGCGGCTGCTGGCCGCGGCGCTGATGCTCTTCCACGAGAACGGCTACCACGCGGTGAGCATGGAGGAGATCGGGCGGGCGGCCGGCATCACCGGCTCCAGCGTCTACCGGCACTTCCCGGGCAAGGCCGAGCTGCTCGCGGCCGTCTACCATCGGGCGGCGGACCGGGTGGCACGGACGACCAAGATCGCGCTGGACTCGGCCGACGACCCGGCGACGGTGCTGGGCCGGCTGGTCGACTCCTATGTGGACTTCGTGTTCGGGCACAGCGACCTGGTCACCGTGTACCGGGACGCGTACGGCCACCTGCCCGAGCGGGACCGGCACGAGCTCCGCAAAGCCCAACGCCTGCACGTCGAGGAGTGGGTACGGCTGGTCCTCGATGTCCGCCCGGACCTCGGTGCACCGGCGGCCCGGGTACGGGCCCACGCGGCCCTCGGCCTTATCTACGACCTCGGGCGGCTGCACCGGTTCGACCGGACTGGCGGGTACGACCGGGTGGTGGCGAGCCTGGCCCGGTGCGTGCTGACCGCGGCGTGAACACCGACGCGAACAGCTCGGCGGCGGCATCGGTGCCGTCCTGGTCACCGGTGAGGAGCAGGTCGAGCAGCAGGCCACGGGTGGCGGCCAGACCGAGCCGTGCCCGGGCGCGGGCCTCGTCGGCCGGGAACCCGAAGCGGGCCAGCAGGTCGGCCACCGGTTCGACCCAGGCGGCGATCACGGTGGCCCGGAAGCCGTCTGTCCACTCGCGACGGTAGAGTGCCTGGGCGTAGATCTCGAAGAACAGCCGCTCGGCCGGGGCGAGGGCCGGATCGCTGACTCGACGCCAGAACAGCCGGCCGATCTCGCTCAGATCGTCCGTCGTGGCGGCCAGCTCGGCCAGGGCGGCGCGCTGTTCGGCCTCGATCCGGCCGACGATCTCCACCAGCAGCCCGTCCCGGCTACCGAAATGGTAGATGAGCATGCGGTGACTTGTACCAACCCCGGCCGCGATCTCACGCAGGCTCAGCTGGCTGAACCCGTTGGACCGTATGAAGGTCAGGCACCGGTCGAGCAGCGCCTCGCCGGCCGCGGTCACGCTTCGCTGGCCGCCTTCAGCCCGGCCGCCTCCAGGGCAAGGTAGCGACGGGTCCGGGCCTGCGTGAGCAGGCGCACGACCCCCGACAGGGCACCGGTCTGGCGGATGCCGATCTCGATCCGGGTGCCGCCGCCCTCCAGCGGCCGCACCCGGTGGTAGGCCACCGTGTGGACGCCGGGTGAGTTGGCCTCCCAGACGAAAGAGTCGGCCTCGGCCAATTCGGTCACCCGCCACACGACCGGCGGGAGTCCGGGCTGCTTGACCCGGTACCGACGCCCGACCGCCAGCTCGACGCCGTCCAGAGGACGCACCGTACTCATCGACGGGGTCCACTGTGGCCAGGTGGTGACGTCGGCGACTGTCTGCCACGCCCGGGTCGCCGCCGCCGTGGTCGTGATGCTCTGGTCATAGTCCATGTACCAGATGGTACACCCTCTACCCGCGCTGGCGGCCCTGCACTACAGTGCAGAAATGTTGGACCAGATCGTGCAGCGTGCCGCCGGCGCGACCATCCCGTCCCTGCTCTACCGCAACGCGACGCAGTTCGGTGACCGGCCGGCGTTGACCATGAATGACACCACGCTGACCTGGGCCGAGCTTCGCGACCGGGTGGCCGAGGTCGCCCGCGGGTTGAGCGAGGTCGGCGTCCGGCCGGGAGACCGGGTCCTCATCATGATGGCCAGCCGCCCCGAGCACTGGCTGGTCGATCTGGCCACCGTCCACCTGGGCGCCGTGCCCAGCACCGTCTACGCGACGCTCAGCCCGGACCAGGTGACCTTCCTGGTCCAGCACGCCCGACCGTCGGTCGTCGTCCTCGAGGGCGAGTCGCAGCTGGCCCGCTGGCGCTCCGTCCTCAGTGGACAGCACGGGATCTCCACCGTGGTGACCGTCGACGACCTCGGCCAGGGGTTCGTCACGCTGGCCACCGTCGCCGAGGCTGGCCGGGCGCTGCACGCCGCCGAGCCGGACGTGTTCGAGAAGCGGTGGCGCGAGATCGAGCCGCACCAGCCGGTCACGGTGCTCTACACGTCGGGCACCACCGGTGACCCCAAGGGGGTGGCGATCAGCCATCACAACGTGCTGTACCAGGCGGCCGTTCTCGAGGCCACGGTCGACATCCCGGACTTTCCCCGCACCGTCGCCTACCTGCCGTTGGCGCATATCGCCGAGCGGATGCTCGGGATCTACAACGCGGTCTACCGGGCCGGGCACGTACACGTGTGTGCCGACCCGACCCAGATCCTCGCCGTGCTCCAGCAGGTCCGCCCGGTCTCCTTCTTCGGCGTACCCCGCATCTGGGAGAAGATGGCCGCCGGTGTCCAGGCCCGGCTCGCGGGCATGGACGAGCCGACCCGGGTGGGCTTCCAGGCCGCCATGGACCTCGCCCTGCGCGCCTACCGGCACCGGGAGGCGGGCACCCCGGTGCCGCCCGAACTGGCGGCGCAACTGTCCGCTGTGGACGATGCCGCCCTTGGCCCGGTCCGGGCACTGCTCGGCCTCGACCAGACACGCTGGGCGGGCAGCGGAGCCGCGCCGATCCCAGTCGACGTGCTCACCTTTCTCGCCAGCCTCGGGCTCGACGTGCTCGAGGTGTGGGGCATGACCGAGACCACCGGTACCGCCACCATCAACATGCCGGGCCGGTTCCGCACCGGTACGGTCGGGCGGATCAACCCGGGCATGGAGATCAGGATTGCCGAGGACGGCGAGATTCTCGTGCGTGGACCGCTGGTCTGCCTGGGCTACCTGGAGCCCGACGGCACGATCGCGCCGGCCACCGACCCCGAGGGCTGGCTGGCCACCGGCGACGTGGGCACATTGGACGGCGACGGTTTCCTCACCATCACCGACCGCAAGAAGGAACTCATCATCACCTCGGGCGGCAAGAACATCGCGCCGGCCCGGATCGAGAACCTGTTGCGCACCCACCCGCTCGTCGGCTACGCGGTGGCGATCGGTGACCGTCGCCCCTACGTCACCGCCCTGATCGTGCTGGACGAGGAGATGACCCCGATCTGGGCCCGGTCACAGGGGCTGGGTGAGCTGGCATACGCCGACCTGGCCATCCATGACGCCGTCCTGGCCCAGGTGCGAGCCGCCGTCGACGCCGCCAACGAGAAGCTCTCCCGGGCCGAGGCGGTCAAGAAGTTCGCCGTCCTCGCGACGCCGTGGACGGCCGAGTCTGGCGAACTGACGCCGAAGCTCAGCATGCGACGGGCGGTCATCAGCCAGCGTTACGCCGATCTCATCGACGGTCTGTACCGGGAGTGAGCGGTCCAACGCCCGACAGCTCCCGTCTCAGGCCAGCCATTCCTTGACCTGGGTCAGGTCCTTCTGGGCGTCGCCGACCGGGATCGTGTTGAGCATCGTGACACCGGCCTGCCGGAACGCCTCGATCCGGTCCCGCACGTACCCGGCCGGGCCGATCAGGCTGGTCAGCTCGAGGAAGTCGGCCGGAACCGCCGCGGCCGCCTCGTCCTTGCGGCCGGCCAGATACAGGTCCTGGATGGTTTCCGCCTCACGCTCGTACCCGTAACGTCGGGCGAGGTCGTTGTAGAAGTTTTGACCCCGGGCGCCCATACCGCCGATGTACAGCGCGACCATCGGTCGGGCCAGTTCCCGCAGCGGCGCGGCGTCCTCGCCGATGGCCAGCGCACCGCCGGCCACGACCTCGAGCGGAGCGAGGTCCGCGGCCCGCTCGGCCGCCCCCTTGGCCAGACTGTCGCCCCACACGCTGGCCGCCTTCTCCGGGATGAACAGGAACGGCATCCAGCCGTCGGCCACCTCCGCCGTCATCGCCACGTTCTTGTGGCCGAGCGCGGCGACGTAGATCGGGATCCGGTCACGAACGGGGTGGGTGATCAGCTTGAGCGGCTTGCCCAGACCGGTGCCCTGCCCGGGCGGGAGTGGGATCTGGTAGATGCCGTCATGGGTGATGACCTCGCGCCGCCACACGCGCCGGCAAATGTCGATCACTTCGCGGGTGCGGGCGAGTGGGCGGTCATAGGCGACGGCGTGCCAGCCCTCGATCACCTGCGGTCCGGACGCGCCGATGCCGAGGATGGCCCGTCCGTTGGACACCGCGTCGAGGCCGGCCGCGGTCTGCGCGATCAGGGCCGGCGTACGCGAGTACAGCGGCAGGATCGCCGATCCGATGGCGATCCGCTCCGTCCGGGCAGCGAGGTACCCCATCAGTGTCGGCGAGTCGAAGCCGTACGCCTCGGCGACCCAGACAGCGTCCACCCCGAGCCGGTCGCACGCGATCGCCAGGTCGGCGGTGATCTTCGGGTCGGCCGCGTAGGGCAGACTGACACTGAGCTTCATTGCTCGCCTCCGGCTCGGTGCTTCATTGCTCGCCTCCGGCTCGGTGCTTCATTGCTCGCCTCCGGCTCGGTGCTTCATTTGCTCGCCTCCGGCTCGGTGCTTCATTGCTCGCCTCCGGCTCGGTGCTTCATTGCTCGCCTCCGGCTCGGTGCTTCATTGCTCGCCTCCGGCTCGGTGCTTCATTGCTCGCCTCCGGCTCGGTGCTTCATTGCTCGCCTCCGGCTCGGTGCTCGATACCGCAGGGTAACAAGCGAGGCAGGCGGCCGTCATCCAGCGGCGTCGCGGGCCCGGGCCCGCATCGCCCGCACGATCTGGTCCCGGCCTTCGCTGACCGCTCGGGTCAGCGTCGGTGGGTGCTCGCCGGCGGCCGCCCACGCGTCGATCGCCGCCAACGTCTCCTCGCTGAGATGGCCGCGCGGGAAGACCAGGCTGGCGAAGTGCCGGGTGAACTCCCGTCCCTGCTCCGCCCAGAGCACGTCCAGTATGGACAGATAGTCGGCCACGTGGGTCGGCGCCACCGCGATCTGCAGCGGGCCGCTGTACGCGTAACCGGCGTGCAACCGGTTCTCCATGGGTAGATCGGCCTGCTCGGTGATCATCTGCCAGGCGGCTCGCTTGCCCTCGACCGTGTTGACCATGGCGCGGCTGACCGCCTCGTGCAGCTTGCCACCGACGGACGTGTCCCGATCGGCCTCGGCCTCGATCTCGGCCAACCCGGCCTCGCCACCCGCGACGAGCCCGCGCAGCAGCGCCCAGCGCAGGTCAGCCTCCAGGCGCAGGCCGTCCGGGAGGTTTCTGCCGCTGTACCAGTCACGCAGGACGGCCAGCTCCGCCGCCGACCTGGCCGATGAGGCGAAAGCCCGGGCCCAGGTCAGTTGGAGCGGGGCACCGGGCTCGGCGGCATAGGCCCGCTGACGGCACATCGCGGCCAGGTCCGCCCAGCCCCGCGGCGCCCACGCCGGATCGGCGTACAGGGCCAGAGCGCGGTCGGCGGCCGCCAGCACCAGGTAGACCAGTTCAGCCGTCGTCTCCGACGGCAGCCCGTTGATGACCATGGTGATGAAGTCGCGGGCCCGCATCTCGGCGTCGCTGACCATGTCGATGGCGCTGAGCCAGCAGATCGCCCGGGGCAGCGAGGACGGCAGCCCGTGCACGTGCTTGGCCACTGTGGACAGTGACAGCGCGTCCAACCGGACCTTGGCATAGGTGAGGTCGTCGTCGTTGAGCAGAAGCAGGTCGCCGGCGTTGACGCCGCGCAGCATCGGCAGATCGGTCCGCTCTCCGGTCACCTCGACTTCGATGCGGTCACGCCGGACCAGCCGGTCACCGTCCTGGTCGTAGAGGCCGACCGCGATCCGGTGGGTGCGCAGGGTCGGATGGCCGGCCGCCGCCTCCTGCAGGACCGCGACCTCGGCGTAGTTGCCGTCGTCGTCCAGCCGGACCAGAGGGCGCAGCGTGTTGACCTGCGTGGTGTTGAGCCATACCGTGGCGAACTCCCGGACCGGACGACCGGACACGGCCACGAGGGCGGACAGCAGGTCATCGAACGTGGCGTTGGCCCACGCCCGCTCGGCGAAGTAGGAGCGAAGGGCGGCGGTGAACGTGTCGATCCCCACATACGCGGCGAGCTGCTTGAGGACCGAGGCTCCCTTGCGGTAGGTGATCGCGTCGAAGTTGGTCTCGGTCGCCTCGACATCTGGGATGTCGGCACACACCGGATGGGCGCTCGGCAACTGATCGGCCTCGATGCCGGCCTTCTTCACGTCCAGGGCGAACACCGCCCACGGGTCCGGGAACTCGGTCGCCTCGGCCATCGACCAGTAGGCCGCCCAGGTCGCGAACGCCTCGTTGAGCCACAGATCGTCCCACCACCGCATGGTGACCAGGTCGCCGAACCACATGTGGGCCAGCTCGTGCAGGATGACGATGGCCCGGGTGGTCCGCTGCTCGATGGTCGGCGTCGACCGGAACACCAGCAGCCGTTCGCCGAAGGTGATGCAGCCGAAGTTCTCCATCGCGCCCGGGTACCCGGGCACAGCCACGTGGTCGTACTTGGGCAACGGGTACGGCTGGCCGAAATGCTTCTCGAAATGGTCCATGCCCCGACGGGTGACGTTGAAGATCTCTTCGGCGTCAAGATGCTCCATCATGGACGGTCGACAGTAGACACCCAGGTCACGCCCGTACTCGACACTGCGGACCTCGGCGAACGGGCCGGCGCAGACCACCCCCAGGTAGGTGCTCATCCGGGGGGTGGGGCGGAAATGGACGGTCTCCGCCGTCGCACCGGCGGGCTCGCGGCCGGCCTCGGGCATGTTCGACACCGCCCGCCAGCCGATCGGCACCCGGACGTGGAAGGTGAAGATGGCCTTGAGGTCGGGCTGGTCGAAACAGGCGAACACCAGTTGAGCCGCCGCCGGCTCGAACGAGGAGAAGAGGTAGACCTCCTTGTCGGCCGGGTCGACCGCCCGGACCATGCCTCGCGCCCCGCTGCTGTACCCGCAGTCGGCCACGACCGTCAGCACGTTGTCGGCCGCGACATCCGCCAGGATCAGCCCCTCGTCCGGCCGGTACCCGTCCAGCGCCACCGGTATCCCGTTGAGGCTCGCCTCGATCAGCTGGTCGGCGGCGATGTCGACGACGGTGCTGGACCCCGGCTGTGAGCAGGTGAACATGACGACGCAGGTACTGCGAAACGTCGTATCCGAACCGCCGGCCAGGTCGAGGGTGACATCGTAGGTCGACACGGCAAGCAGAGCGGCGCGCTGCGCGGCTGCCTCCTTCGTCAGGTTCCTGCTCGAGCTCATCACGAAGCTCCCTTCCGTCGATTCAGCGGTGCTTGTAGCCTACGGCCCGCGGTCCCGCCGACGTGTCCTCTCGACATGTACCCCCAGTGGGGGTATACATGGGGTCATATCTGAATCCGAGGAGGC
Organism: uncultured Actinomycetota bacterium; assembly: GCA_963803345.1. GTDB lineage: Bacteria > Actinomycetota > Actinomycetes > Mycobacteriales > Micromonosporaceae > CAWDLX01. The sequence continues at coordinate 695,478 of CAWDLX010000006.1, read as the reverse complement.
CGGTGTGATGCCGAAAATCAACGTCTATCTACCCGATGACCTGGCTGAGGCCGTTCGCGTCAGCGGGGTCCCGGTCTCGGCGGTCTGCCAGCGTGCCCTGGAGGACGCGGTCCGCCGGGTCACGGCGATCCGCGGTGTCACCCTCGGTGACCTGACCGACGAGAGCCTGGCGGCCCGGCTGCCCCACGCCACCGCGCGCGCCCGCACCGCGTTCCGGGTCGCGGTCGAGCAGGCCCGGGCCGAGAACTCGGCAATCGTCCACACTGGACATATCTTGAACGGGCTGCTGGCCGACAAGGAGAACATGGCCAACCTCATCCTGCGGGCCATGGAGGTCGAGTCCGACCAGCTGGCCCATGACGTCGCTGGCGAGACCAGTCCGGAAGAGGGGGTCGGGACCGAGGAGGGGCTGCGCATCAGCGCCCCGGCCGCCAACGCGTTCCAACTGGCCGTCACCGAGGCGACCGCGATGGGTCACAACTACGTCGGCTGCGAGCACCTACTGGTCGGGCTGGCCACCGAACCCGACGGCCGGGCCGGCGCCGTCCTGCGGGCGAGGGGGATCGAAGGGCGCGGTACCCGGCGGGCCGTCGTCGCCGCGATCTCCGGGTTCCAAGCCCACCGGACCCAGTACACCGCCGCGGTCAGCTCACCGGCCGACGCCATGCTGGCCGTCGTGCGGCAGGAACTGCGCCCGATCCTCGACCGCCTCGAAGCCCTCGAGGCCCGGACCACCTGACCGGCCAGCGTTCCGCGGAGGGCCGTGCGCTTGATAGGAAGGGCACCTTGTACAACGGAATCCGTTAACAAGGTGCCCTTCCTTCCACCACACCCACCCCGGGGTCAGTGGTGACGGGACAGCTTGACCTCGTCGTCGACCTGCTCGACGGTGAACAGCGTGCCGGCCGGGTAGGCGTCGAGTACCTCGGGCGGCAGCTGGATCGTGCCGTCGGTGGCGACGACGGCGAGGTCCCGCCCGTCCCGGCCCTCGGCGCCGACCCGACCGTCGCGGATCGTGACCGCCCGTCCCAGCCGGACACCGACCTCGGTGTCGTGGGTGACGACGACGATCGTCGTGCCCTTCTGCGCGTTCACGGTTTCGAGGGCGTGGATCACCTCGTCGCGCCCGTGCGTGTCGAGCTGGCTGGTCGGCTCGTCCACCAGGAGCAGCCCCGGGCCGGCCGCCACCCCCATCGCGACGGCCGCGCGTTGCCGAGCACCGGGAGCGAGTTGCTCCACTGTGGACTTCCCCTGGCCGGACAGCCCGACCAGGTCGAGGACGGCGTCAGGATCGTCCAGCTTCACCCCGTGGGCCTTGCGGGCGCGGCGCTGGGCCAGCTCGATGTTGCTGTACAGGTCGGCGTACGGGAGGAGGTTGCGGGACGCACCCTGCAGGACCACCCCGATCTCGCTGCCCCGAAGGCGAGCGATCTCCTTGTCGGACAGCTTGCCCATGTCGTACGTGCCGACGGTCACGGTACCGGCCGACGGTCGCATCAGACCCGCCAACAGTGCGACCAGGGTCGACTTGCCCGAGCCGGACGGGCCGACCAGCGCCAGCATCTCCCCCGGCCCGATGGACAGATCGACGCCGGCCAGGGCGACCACGTCGCCGGCGAGCGACCGGTAGATGTGTACCACCCGCCGGCACGACACCACGAGTCCGTTCATGCGGCGCTTCCTCCTCCGAACTCGACCCGCCGGCCGATGCGCACACCTCGGACCAGCGCCGCGGTGGCGACAATCGCGACCGCCACCAGGGCCGCCGTCGCGACGGCCCACCAGCCGAACGTCAGTGAACTCGGCCAACCCGGCAGACCCTGGCCGAGTGGTCGACCCTCCACAATGGGCAGATAGGCGCCGTCGATCCACCAGGCGATCATGGCCGCTCCGGCGCCGAACACGAGACCGCAGACCACGATGCTCAGGTACCCGATAAGCCCGGCCGCCGTGACGGAGCGCCAGGGCAGCCCTTGCGCCCGCATGGCCCGCAGAGCGTAGGCGCGGTTGCGGCGCTCGACGCTGGCCGCCAGCCACAGGCCGGCCACGCCGAGCACGACGGCTAGCGCCCCGAGGACGGCGAAGAACCGCCAGCCGAGGGCGTTGGGGCGCTGCCCGGCGTCCCTGACCGCGTCGGCCAGCCGGCGGTCGGCCGTGACGGTCAGGCCGGCCTTGCCGAGCCGGTCGACGACATCAGGTGGCGCCGCCGTCGTGAGCCAGACCTCCGCCGTGCCGCCCCGCAGGAGCAGTCCGTCGCGCAGCGCAAGTTCCAGGTCGGCCAGTCCACCGGCCGCACCGAGCCGGGGCAGCGCCGATATCCGGTTGACCTGGCTGGCGAAGAAGTTGCCGGTGATCGACCGGAAGCTGCGCACGTTCGCGCTGACGGTGGACACGACCGGCAGTTCGTCGGTCTGGTCGGGTGGACGGATCGACGGCGTCTCGTTGCCGGCGTCGCTCTCGGCCTTGAGCTCCACCCCGCTGGGGACCGCGGTCACGGTCAGCTGGCCACGGCTGTGGTCGAGCCAGTGTCCGAGCTCTTCGCCGCTCACCAGGGTGGTCGCGCCGTCACTGCTGCGGACGGCGGTGATGGTCAGCGTCGGCGTCACCAAGGGATTGGTGATCATCTCTGTGGTGATGCCGGTCAGCCGGCAACCGTCGAGGCAGGGCATCTCCAACCGGTAGGTGTGTCGGCCCGGCTGGAGTAGCGCTTGCGACGACAGCACCGGCAGACCACCGTCGAGGGGCGCGAAACTGGCCTCGATCGCGTTGTGGCTGAACTGGACCTCGGCCTCGTTCTGCGGGTAGTTGCCGCCGGTGAACACGGCGTCGACCAGCATGTCGCGCCCCCGGACGATGACCGGGTCGCTCAGCTGGGGACGGATCGCCCTGGCGGCGTCGGCCGCGCTCCGGTCACCCGGCCAGTAGGCCACGGTGGCGAGCCGGGTCGAATCCACGAAGAGCACCGGCACACCGGTGTCCTGATCCGCCGCGATCGCTTGGACGGCCATGGCGTAGCTGCCGTCGGGATCGACAGACCGGACGCCGTTGAGCAGACTGGTCGGGTCGTTCGACGACACCGTGAGCACCCGGGACGCCCCGAGGGTGGACTGGGCCAGCTGCTGGCGCGCGTGGCTGGACACATCGTTGGCCGTCACCGCGAAGACGAACAGCCCGACCGCGATGGTGAGCAGAGCGACGACCCGCCGGCTGTTGCGCGGCCGCCCGAGCTGCAACGCGGCCAGCCCCAGGCCGAGCCGGCCCCGGCGCAGGGCGAAGCGGCCGACCCGTTCGGCCAGCGGGTCGAGCAGACCGGCCAGCAGCAGCCCCACGGCGAGTACGATCAGCGCCGGCCCGAGCAGCACCAGGCCGGTCGGCTCCGGGCTGAGATTGTCGTGGGCCTCGAATACGGCCACCGCCGCCAGGGTGGCGACCACGCTGATGAGCACGGCGCTCTGCCAGCGCCACGTCTGCCGTGTCACCCGACGCATCAGCTCGGCGATGGGGGCCGCCAGGTCGCGCCGCAGCGCCGCCATTCCCGCCACCAGCGCCCCGGCCAGCGCCGCTCCGCCGTAGACCAGCGACTGCTGGCTGACCGCCACCGGCCCGGGATGGTCCAGCGTCAACCGCCCGAACAGGCGCACCCCGAGATGGCCGAGGAAGAAGCCCGCCACGGCACCGAGGACCAGTGGCACGACACTCTCGGCAGCCGAGAGCCACCACCGGTCGACCGGACCCGTGCCCCGCAGCTTGAGCAGCGCGAGCTCGGGGCGGCGGGCCTGTGCGGTCTGTGCCACAGCCAGGAAGATGACGAACCAGCACAGCACGACCAGGGGTACCCCGGCCACCGCCGGCCCGATGGCCGCCTGCCGCTGGTCCGATTCGATCCGGGTGAGCAGGTCGGGCAGCTGGGATTCCGCAGTGGAGTTGGCTTCCCGGATCGCCCTGAGCGACCGGTCGAGGTCGGCCCGCACGCCGGCCAACCGGTCCGGAGAGAGAGCGCCCGGCAGCGGGTAGGCCATGTAGGACTGATCCACCGTCCACGGCTTCATGATGTCGAACGTCTCGGAGCTGACCAGACCGGTCAGCTCGTCCGATCCGGCGAACGCGAACGGCGAGCCGGCCCAGTAGGGATCGGTGGCCAGGCGGGGCACGCGGTAGACGCCGACCACCGAGAGCCGCTGCGGGTCGCCGATCGGGACGTACTTGACACCGTCCCGAGTGGACAACGGATACTCGAACTGGATCTCGAGCCACGTCCCGATCCCGTTCAGCTTCTCAGCCGTCGACTCGCTGACCATCACTTCGAGGGGAGCCGCGATACAGCGGCCGGCCACCACGGTGACATGGGCGCACGAGTTCGACCGCAACGACAGCACCGTGTTCTGGGAGAGGCTGTGCGACTCGACATCGAAGTAATCGGCCACGGAGCGGCCACCGGCGGCGTGCACGGTGACGTTGTAGACAGTGTCGTACCCCCCGATCAGCAACCGGGTCGGCATCTGTCGCGGCACCAGATCGGGCTCGTTGGTCGGGGTGTCGCTGGGATCCTCGGGGATGAAGGGTTTGAGCTTGACCGAGCGTCGCACGATCACCGACCGGTCGCCGGGTGTCGCCGACGCGACGTTGGTGCTGGCCACACTGGCCTGCGCGGTACGGGCGTAGGCCGGAGCGGCCACCGCCGCGCCGATGGCCAGTGCCCCCAACAGGAACAGGGCGAGCGCGTGCCACGGTCGCGAGGTCACCACCGCCCGGGTCAGCCGGATCATCGGACAGGACCTCCGGCCCGGACGAGGCGCACCAGGCGGCGGGCCGCGAGCGCGGCCACGGAACCGGTGGCGAGGATGAGGACGGCTACGATGATCCCGAGGGTCGACTGGCGCGCCTCGGGCACGGCCAACACGCTCCATCCGTCACCGTAGACCCGGGGCGGGCCGATGATGAAACGGGTGGCCAGCAACGAGGTGAGAACCCCGAGGCCGACCGCGACCAGCACGAAAGCGAGATACCCGCCGTACCCGACAGTGCGGACCACGGCCGGGCGCAGGCCCTGGCGACGCAGCGAGGCCAGCTCATCGGCCCGGGTGGGACGCTCGACCGCCGCGGCCACCCCGAATGCCCCGACGGCCAGCACCAGACCGACCAGGGCGACAGCGAGCATGTATCGCAGGGCGATCGGCGGCCCCTGCGACCGCAGGTCGCCCAGGCGGGCGTCGATCGAATCGTCATCCACAATGGACAGTCCGTGGGCCGTCAGGGCCTGGACCACGGAGTCCGGCGTACGGGGCGCCAGCCAGACCTCGAAGCGGCCGCTTTCCGAACCGAGCTCCACAATGGTGGCCAGGTCGATCAGGCGACCGTTGCCGCCGACCCGCGGCAGCAGCGCCGCCGTCCCGACGATGGTGGCCGGAACCGGACCGGCTCCGGGCGCCTGGACCGTCGCCGCCCCGATCCGTGACTCGGGCGGGATGTCTCCGGCGGCGTAGGTCGGGACCGGCGTCTGCGCGTCCCGGACGTAAACCGGGAACACGATCGTGGCCGTGTTGCTCTGGACCAGATCGACGGTGAGGGACAGGCCATCGGTTCCGGTTGTGATCAGGGGCAGCTCGTCGCCCTGGACGACCGAGGTCCGCCAGTGGCTCCGGTCGGCGAAGCTGGCCTGGTCGACGACCGGCGTTCCGCCGACCGTGAACGATCGCAGCAGCAGGCTCGAGCCGATCAGTTTGGCCGAGCCGGTCAACCGGAACCCGATCAGCCGGCACTGGGGCTGGCAACCGGTCAGGGTGGCCTGGTAGGTGGAGCGCGCCGTCCGCAACTGTCCGAAGTCGACAGTTCCCGCGACGCCACCGGGCTGCTCGATCACCGCGGTCAGGCTGGCCCGGGCGGCGGCATTGGTCGGCGTCCAGGTGGCGTCGACCGTCATGGGTCCACTGTGGAATACGGTGGGTGGGCTGGCGCCGGCCCGCAGAGTACGGGCAACCGTCGGCCAGTCGGGCAGGCCATAGGACGGGTACCACGGCACGATGGCCGCCAGACGGCCTGAGTCGACGGCCAGCGTCGGGGTTCCATTGAGCGTACGTACCACGGCCATCGCGTACCGACCCTCCGGGTCGACCGAGCGGACCGCCTCCAGCAGAGCCGACGGCGTCGTCGTCTGCACGGTCAGAACCCGGTCGGCCCCGACCTCGACAACGGCCCGCTCCTGCTGCGCCCGGGTCGAAATGTCCCACGCCAGTACCGAGCCGGTGGCGACGGCCACGGCGAGGGTGAACATGGTCAGCACGCGTGGCAGAGCGGTTCGCCGGGCCAGGTGCACCGCGCTCAGGCCGACGCCGAGCCGGCCGACCCGCAGGGCCGGAGTCGAGACCATCAGCGCGAACCGCGGCACCAGCCAGGCGGCGACGACGCCGACCGCCAGCGCGACAAGAGTCGGGGCGAGGACGTCGAGGCCGCGGAACTGGTTGGTGGCCACCGCGCTGGAGCGCAGCTCGAAGGCGGCGGCGAGGGCGAGCGCGATCACGGCGGCGTCGAGTACCCCGGCCCGCCAACCCCGCTGCCGCGCCGGCACCCGACGGGCGAGGTCGCCGACCGGCTCGGCCAACATCCGCCGCTCGGCGAACAGGGCCGACGCAACGGCGATGAGAACAGCCGCGGCCGCCGCGACCAGCGTGCCGTACAGCCCGACCGGTGCCACCGTCGGGTCGGCGATCGGCCCGGCCCACAGCCGTACCCCGAGCCCGCCGGCGGCCAGCCCGACCAGTCCACCGAGGACGATCGGGACGGCCGCCTGCCCGGCCGACAGCCGCCACAACGCGGATCGTCCGCTGCCGCGCAGCTTCATCAGCGCGACATCGGGTCGCCGGGTCTCGCTGGTCTGCCGCACGGCCAAGGCCAGGGCGAACCACACCAACACGAGCAGCTGCACGGTCCCGGCGACGACACCCAGAAAGATGAGGTTGGTCTGGGCCAGGGTCCGGTCGGCGTACACCCGGAACTTCGAGGAGAGGTTGAGGTTGCGCGTGCCCAGCGGGGCGATCGCCTTCTCGTAGTTCTGGGCCAGGTACTCGGGGTTCTTCGCCTTGACGGCGTCGGCGGTGGCCATCACGTCGAACGTCGCGTGGATCTGGCTCGGCGAGGCGGTGACGAGAGTCGCCTCCGGCGTGAACGCCGTCCCGAGCTGGAACCGGGCTCCCGAGACAGTGCCGTTCTCGGCGGTGGCCGAGACGCCCCAGTACGGATCGGTCGGATCGGTCGGCCGGTAGATGCCGACCAGATGAAGCTTCACCGGCGCCTTGACGAAGCGGCAGGCGAACGTCAGTGTGTCGCCGATCTTCACCTTGAGCAGACCGGCCATGTCCGCCGCGAGGGTCACATCACCGGCCTGGGTGGGACAGCTTCCGGTCACGGTGAGCCGGTCGCACACCCCTTCCCGATAGGTGAGATCAAGCCGCGTATCGCCGACCTGACCCGGCAGGCGCGCGTCATCGACGGTGGTGAACCCGGGCAGACCCACCGCGCCGACGACCTGCTGATCGAGTTGGGTCAGGCTCGAGCCCACATCGGACCTGAGCGTGATGTCGCCCTCGACGGTCACCAGCCGCTCGGCCGCGCTGGCCGCGCCGAGCTCGGTCGCGGTCAGACTCTCCGCGCCAGTGATGGCGTAACCCGGGGCGGCCGCGGCGGCGGCCGCGGCGATGAATCCCAGTACGAACAGGGTCGCCGCGTGCATGCGTCGCCGACGCAGGGCCCGCAGGACGATTCCCAACACATGCGAACCCTATGAACCGCTGCGCCCGAAGACACTCCCCCGGAGGGCAAGCGTTACGGCTCCGTGATTTAACCGGCTCTGTGTCAAGACCGCATAACAACTGGGCCGCTAAATCAACGCGTTCGCCGTCCGGGCCCCGCTCGCCGACCGGGGGGCGACCGCCGATTCCGGCGACCGCCACCAAACCACCGCAACCGACCGTAAGGAGGACCCGCCCGCCGACCCGGACGGTAGCCGGGTCACCAGGCAGTCCCACCGGGGCTGTTCACCACCGGGGCGCGAGGGTGACGGGCACACGCGCCGGTTAGGGTGGAGGCGCCCCGCGAGTGTCGAAAGGCGAACCATGGAGACCGACGAGCGCATCGACGCCTACGACCGGATACTGTCCATACTCGACAGTGGTGGTGCGACGTACCGGATCATCGAGCACCCGGCCGAGGGCCGCACCGAGGTGGTCAGCGGCTACCGGGGCAACCCGATCGGGCAGGCGGCCAAATGCATCGTGGTCATGGTCAAGCTCGGTAAGAAGACCAGCCGGTACTATCTGGCCGTGGTGGCCGGCGACGCGCGGGTCGACCTGAACGCGCTCAAGGCGATGGCCGAGGGTACCTATGTGTCGTTCGCGTCGACCGACCGGGCGGAGGCGCTGGCCGGCAGCGTCAGCGGCACCATCCTGCCGTTCAGTTTCCATCCCGACCTGCACCTGGTGGTCGACCCCGGCCTGCTCGTCCATGCGGAGATCTACTTCAACGCCGGCCGGCTCGACCGTTCGCTGGCGCTGTCGACGGTCGGCTACGTCCGTCTCGCCGGGCCGACCGTGGTGCCGATCGCCGCGCCGTGAGCGACGAGAACGACCTCCTGGTCCGGATGTTCCGCCAGTTCGCCGACCACGAGTTCCGCGGCGAGTCGCCGCTCTACCAACGGCTCGCTTCCCTCTGCGCTGACGACCTGCGGCTGGCCGACCCGTTGCGGGCGGCGCCACCGCGCCAACGTCGGGCATTGCTGCTCTTCGCCGGCGTCCAGTACCTTCTGCGTACGGTCGAGCCCGAGCATGCGCTGGCCGGCTACTTCCCCACCCTCGGCGGGACAGCCACCGCGGAAGACGCCCTGGCTGGTACCTTCGGCGGATTCGTGGCCACCCATCACGACCGGCTCGCCGCGATCTGCGCGAACCGCCGCACCCAGACGAACGAGGCCCGCCGCTCGGCACTGTTGAGACCGGCACTCGCGTTGGCCGCCGGAGACCGGCCACTGGGTCTTATCGAGCTGGGTACCAGCGCCGGTCTGCTGTTGCTGCCAGATCGCTATGCCTACCGGTACGGCGAAACTGATCCGGTCGGCCGGACGGACGCGCCAACCCACCTGGTCATGCGGTGTGAGGTACGGGGCGGGCAGTGGCCAGATCCGGCCATGGGACCGACGCCGGCCGTCGCCAGCCGCACCGGCATCGACCTCAGCCCGGTCGACCCGGGCGACCCCGACGCGGTCGACTGGTTGCGCAGCTGTGTCTGGCCCGAGCACGTCGGCCGGCTGGCCCGGCTCGACGCGGCGCTGGCTGAGGCCCGGTCGGTCCGCCCACGTCTGGTGACCGGCGACATGGTGTCAAGCCTGCCGGCGGCCGTGTCCGATGTGGACTCTCATGCGGTGCCGGTGGTGTTCGCCTCCCACGCGATCACCTACCTGCCCGGCGCCCTCCAACGCGAACTGGTCGCCGTGCTCGCCGGCATCGGGGCCGAACGCGACCTTGTCCTGATCCTGAACGAGGCCGCCACCAGCGGGATCCAGCTGGTCAGCGCGGACGCCCCGGCCGCGGCTGAGGCGCAGGCGGTGAGCACGCTGACGCTCGTGCGTTGGCGGGCCGGCACACCGAACGTGACCGCGCTCGCCCATACCGCTCCCCATGGGGCCTGGCTGTCCTGGCATCCGCGGGAGTATCCCTACCAACCCAAGGAGTCGCCCGGGCCGCGTCGGTATCCGTGATCTACGTGCGGTGGGTGGCTGCGGGAGGAGGCCAACATGCGCTCGGCGGCGGCCGTGCTGGCGGCCGGGGCGGTGCCGGCCGGACGGCATCCTGGCCCTGGCTGACCTGACCCGACGTTAGCGACCGACCCGACGCGTCGCGACCGACCGGCGCTCGCGGCCGACCCGACGTCGCGGCCGACCCGGCGTCGCGGCCAACCCGGCGTCGCGGCCAACCCGGCGTCGCGGCCAACCCGGCCCGGCGTCGCGGCCAACCCGGCCCCGCGGCCAACCCGGCCCGGCGTCGCGGCCAACCCGGCCCGGCGTTAGGAAGGGCACCTTGTACAACGGAATCCGTTAACAAGGTGCCCTTCCTTCCGTTGAAGCCCAAACACGTTGACCACTCCGGGCGCACGATCTACCGTGGACATATGACGATCTGGACCATCCGCCACGCGCCGACGAGCGTTCTGCCGTCCGGCCGGTTGGTCCTGCCTGACTATTGTTGGCCGGCCGCCGGCGCGAACGTGCTCGACGGCCCAGGGTGGCGCGAGTCGGCGTAGCGATACGCGCCCTCGTCCGCCGCCCACCGTGCCCCGGTCCGGGCGGCTTCTTCGTCTGACCATCCATCGATGTTCGTCAATCAGCCAAACCCCGGCCCACCCGATGGGCCGACCGCAGCTTGAAAACTCCACAGTGGACAGCATATCGGGGACGAGGGAGACGGTAACCCGCCTGGCCTGGAACCAGGAGACATCGCGTTCGACTCGCGGGTCCCCGACGTCGTACCCGCCTGCCCGGACCGGTGTCCGGGCTGCCGCCCGACCAGACAAAGGTGATCCCGCTGGAGGCGGTACTCGTACTCAACGCGGACCTGGGCCCACTTCACCCTGGTCCCGTCGGGGAGTGCTCCAGCGCGACGGCCAACCGCACCCCCGGCGAAGCGGGCCTGCCCCCTGCGGTTCACCCCCTTCGCCCCGACCTGGGCGAGTGGGGACTGCGCTGAGGCCGGCCGCCGGATCTGTGGGGTACGGGCCCGGCGGCCGGATGTCCGCCCGTGTAGCCCAACTGGAAGAGGCGCCAGGTCGATGGCCTGGTCGGTGCGAGTTCGACCCTCGTCACGGGTACTCACAGCCGTTCATGGGCTGAGCACTGGTGTGCAGCGTTGCCTTGCAAGCTCCGCGTGCCCGGTTCGATCCCGGGTCTGTCCACTCCGCGTGGTGGTGACCGCCGGCGAGGCGATAGCTTGTGTGCCGTCGACCCGGCGTCCGACAGATGGAGGCGTGATGGACAGGCCCGACTGGTCCCCCGAGGGTGTGCAGGTGGACCGGCCCAGTGCGGCCCGGATCTACGACTTCCTGCTCGGCGGCTCGCACAACTTCGCGATCGACCGGGCCGTAGCCGAGCAGGCGGTGGCCGCCGTGCCGGACCTCGCCATCCAGGCGCGGGCCAACCGGGCGTTCATGAACCGCGCGGTCCGGTATCTGCTGTCCCAGGGCATCCGCCAGTTCCTCGATCTGGGCTCGGGCATCCCGACCACCGGCAACGTCCACGAGGTGGCCCAGCGAGAGGTACCCGAGGCCCGCGTCGTCTATGTCGACATCGACCCGGTGGCGGTCCTGCACGCCCAGCACATCCTGGCCGGAAACGACCGGGCGACCGCGGTACAGGCCGACCTACGCCACCCGCTCGACATCATGGCCGACGCCCGGATCCGCGGGGTCCTCGACCTCGACCAGCCGGTGGCCGTACTGCTGGTCGCGGTGCTGCACTCCATTCCCGACGCGGATGACCCGTTCACCGCCGTCGAGCAGCTCAAGCGGGCCATGACTGCGGGTAGCTATCTCATCGTCGGGCACGCCGCCCAGCAGCACCGGCCTGAGGCCGACAGTCTCGTGGAGATATCGAAGCAGACCACGACGCCGTTGTCGCTTCGCACCGCGGAGGAGATCGCGCACTTCTTCGACGGTCTCGAGCTGGTGGAGCCGGGGCTCGTATGGACCTCCGCCTGGCGGCCCGAGCACCCGGTCGACGCGCCCGAGCGCTCCGGCAACCTCGCCGGCGTCGGCCGCAAACCCTGATCCCCGCAGGCGCTCACAGGCGCGAGGCGCTGTCCGTAAAACAGTAGCCCTCCAGGTTCGACTCCTGCCGCCTGCACGTGCTGTCCGTCTGCACCCTGCTGTCCCACGGCCCAGGCAACGGTCCACAATGGAGGGCGGCCGACGGACAACCTGTACGTGGTCCGGCCCGGAAAATCGGGTAAGCCTGGCTACAATTCGCCCGGAGAACGACGGTCTGTCCTAGGCCCGAGGCTTGCGGGGTGCGGGAGGTCCGGCCATCACGACGTTCCTGGTCACCGGAGTCGGCGCCGGGGTGGGGCGAGCCGTCGCCGTCGCGGCCAGCCGGGTCGGGCATACCGTCGTCGGGACGATGCGACGGGAGGAGGACGGGTCCGCGTTCGACGAGGTCGGCCCCGGGCGGGTGTACACCCGGCTCCTCGACGTTCAGCGACGAGGCTGCGGTGACCACCGTGGTCGACGAGATCGAGCGGGACATCGCCGCCATCGACGTTGTCGTGAGCAGCGCCGGGTACGCGCATGAAGGTCTGGTCGAGGAATCGGCGATGGCCGACCTGCGCCGCCAGTTCGAGGTGAACGTGTTCGGCGCGGTCGCCGTCATCAAGGCCGTCCTGCCCCACATGCGGGTCCGGCGGCGCGGTCACATCATCGCCGTCACCTCAGTGGGCGGCCTACCGACGGCCCCCGGCCGCGGCTTCTACTACGGCAGCAAGTTCGCCCTCGAGGGCATCATGAACACGCTCGGCCACGAGGTTGCCGCCCTCGGCATCCACGTGACATCCGTGGAGCCGGGCTCATTCCGGACCGACTGGGCCGGACCCCAACTGATCCGCTCCCCGCGCTCGATTCCCGATTACGACAGCCTCTTCGAGTCCCCATCCGATCCGTCCCCGTCGGGCGGCACGATCGGCGATCCTGACCAGGCCGGGCGAGCCATCCTCGACCTGGTCGCCAACCCGCATCCGCCCACCCATGTCCTGCTCGGCTTCTGATCCCGAGGTGGGCTTCCCGGCTCGGCCCGCCCGCTTGCCCGGACACCTTACTCACCCTGTTTGTCGAGTACGGCGTCCTTACTAACATCCCCTCAGTGGGCGCTGGGCTGCCGAGGAGCCGGGCTCGTGGGTGAAGGGGTGGGGTGTGTGGGGCGGCCGGGGAGCTGGGAGGTGTCGCGGGCGCGCCGGAGCGGGGACAGCGCAAGCGCCACCGCGACCAGGACGAGTCCGGCGATGCCGATCCAGAGTGAGGCACGATAGCCGAGCGCATCGGCCAGAAGGCCGCCGAGCGGGGCGCCGATGACGATGACACCGCGGTTGATCGAGCGCATCGTGGTGTTCATCCGACCGCGGAGGCGGTCGGGAGTGACCGCGTTGCGGTACCCCAACTCGTTCGCACCTTCGACGCCCAGCGCCAGCCAGTACCCGAACTGGCCGACGCACACCAGCGCCACGGCGACCGGCCCCGGTCGGGCCAGCACGATCGCCAGCCACGACAGGGGCATGGTGGCGCGGGCCACCACGATCGCCCACCCGGCCCCGAACCGCCGCCCGGCACGGGCGGAGACCGCGCTGCCGACGACCGCACCGACACCGGCCGCGGCGTAGACGGCACCCAGCGCCACGGCGTCGTCGAGGCCGAGGCCGCCCGTGGCGGTCGGGCGGACCACGAACAGGACGATGACCGTCGACAGCATGCTGTGGAACAGGAACCACAGGTGACCGCACCACGCCATCGGGCGCAGCGTCGGGTGCCGGTAGACCCAGGCGACGCCCTCGCGCAGCTCGGCCCGCAGGTCACGTCGGTCGGCCGGGGCCACCGGTTCGTCGATCCGCGCCCGGGCCAGGAACAGGGCCGAGGCCACATATGAGGCGGCGTCGACGAGGATCGCCACCGGTGCGCCGACCACCTTCACCAGTCCGGCGGCCAGCAGCGGTCCGCTCGTCTGGGCCACGGCGTCGGACTGTTCGATTCGGGCGAACGCCTCGGTGAGCAGCGACGGTGGCACTACCCGGGGCAGGAACGACTGATCGGCCGAGTCGAAGAACAGTGACAGGGTGCCGAACACGAACACGATCACGAGTAGCGCGCCGATGCTCAGGCCGCCGAGCGCGTACAGGAGCGGGATCGCGCCGAGGACGACCGCGCGACCGAGGTCGGTGCCGACCAGGACCGGGCGGCGACGGTGTCGGTCGGTGATGACGCCGACCACGAGACCGATCAACAGGTACGGCAGCCAGCGGGCCGCGTTGATCAGTCCAAGTTGGACACCATTGGCGTGAAGGGTCAGCGTCGCCAGCACCTGCAGAGCGAGCAGAGTGACGTAGCTGCCGAACGAAGAGATGGTCGCCGCCACCCACACCCGCCGGAAGTCCGGCCGGTCGAACAGGCGGGCCATGCCGGCGACCCTACGCGGCGTGGTCAGGTACGCCGGACGGCGATGATGGCGATGTCGTCCAGCGGCGAGGTCGGTCCGACCTGCTGGAGCAGCCGGTCACAGTAGGTGTCGAGGTCGGCGTCGGGCCGGGCGGCCGCGGCCATCAGTCTGGCCATCCCGTCGTCGATGTGCTCGCCCCGCCGTTCGATGAGTCCGTCGGTGTAGAGCACGAGTGTGCCGCCGACGGGTATTCGCAGGCTCTGGTCGGCCGCGTCGGGCGTGCGTAGCCCGAGCAGCGCGCCGTGCTCGGTGATGGCGGTCACGCCGTCGGCCGTCACGAGCAGCGGCGCCGGGTGGCCCGCGTTGGCCAGCACAACCTGACCGTCGGACGGATCGACGGTCAGGATGCACAGGGTGGCGATCTCCTCGGGCAGCAGCTGGCGCATCATGGTGTTCAGCCGGTCCAGGACCTCGGCCGGCGAGTGCCCCTCCACAGCGTATGCCCGTAGGGCGTGGCGGAGCTCGGCCATCACGGTCGCCGCGTGCAGGGAGTGCCCCCCGACGTTGCCGACCGCCACGACCACCCGACCGTCCAGTTCGGACAGCTCGTAGAAGTCACCGCCGATCTCCGCCATCTCGCTGGCAGGGACGTACCGTTTGGCGAGGTCCAGTCCGGCCACCCGGGGCAGGCGCTGCGGCAGCAGGCTCTGCTGCAGGGTCAGCGCGACCCGATGTTCGGCCACGTGGGCGCGCATCGTCTCCATCGCGCCCGCCACCGCCTGGCCGAGCAACGTCAGGACGGGCGCGCCGGGATCGGTCGAGCCGGGCGGCACCATCACGTACACCGGTGTGCGGTCCGGCCGCGCGGTGGCCGACACGACGCGGACGGTCGGATGACCGGACCAGTACCCGGCGGTGCCGGTCAACAGCTGCCCGATGTCCTCGAACGTGCCCGGCGGCGGCAGCACCCCGGGCAGGGGCGTCCAGGCCGACACGTCCGCCTCGGCGTCGGGGCCGACACAGGTCGCCGCCAGCCAGCCCTCGTCGACCACGTCGGCGCAGATCATCGCCGGCGACTGGTAGATATCGCTCGCCCCGACCACCGCCGCCGCCAGCAGCCGCCGGGCACTGGCGGACTGGTTGAGTTCCATCGTCAGCCGGGCCAGGGTGGAGAGCCGGGCCGCCAGCCGCTCGGCGTTCTGCCGGCCCCGGTAGTACCGCAGGATGGCGTGCACAGTGGCGAGCAGCTCCTCCGGATCGATCGGCTCGACCAGGTAGGCATCGGCACCGCGGGCCAGACCCTGGGTCCGGTCACCCGTTTCGATGGCGGCCGCGGAGACATGGATGACCGGGGTGGAGGCGTGGGCCGGGTTGCCCTTGATCTGTTCGCACACGTCGAAGCCGCTCATGTCGGGCAGCCGCACATCGAGCACGACGAGATCGGCCCCTCTGTCGGCCATCTGCCGCAGCGCCTCGGCCCCCGTCCTCGCCTCGATCAACGTGTACCCACCGCGACGCAGCCAGCTGGAGATGACGTACCGCTTCGACGGTGAATCGTCGACGACCAGGATCGTGTCACTCACCTCGAGCCTCCGCCGTCACTGCCGTCTCCTACCCAGGACGGATCTGATCAAACCGGGCAGCTCGTCGAGCGCGGTATCCGCCTTGCCGAGCACCGCTGTCGCCCGTGGCAGGGGCGCTGCGCTCGTCACGTCCACCGTGAACGCGGTCAGCACCATGACCGGGATGTCGGCCAGGTCAGGATCGGCGGCCAGATGGTCGAGCACCGCCCGGCCGTCCATCTCGGGCAGCCTCAGGTCGAGCAGCACCAGGTCGGGTCGCTCCGCCTCGATCGCGGTGAGCGCCTGCCGCCCGTCCGCGGCCTGGGCCACCCGCACGCCGCTGCTCTGCAGCACAGCGCTGACGGCGGACCGGAACGTGTTGTCATCGTCGACCACGAGAACCAGCGACGCCTGTTCGCCCGTCGCCACGACCGTCGGGTTCACTGGCACCGAGACGGTGAAGGTGCTACCAACGCCGACAGCGCTGGTCAGGCTGAGCGATCCGCCGAGCAGGCCGGCCAGGCGCAGGGCGTAGGGCAGCCCGAGCCCGGTGCCCTTGACCTTGGCGTGGGTCGCGCTGCGCGCCTGGTAGAACTCCTCGAACACGCGGTCCTGCTCGTCCGGCGGGATGCCGACGCCGGTGTCGGCCACAACCAGCTCGACCGTGCCTGACCCGGGTGTGTGCCCGGCCGATAGCCGCACCTCCCCGTGCTCGGTGAACTTGATCCCGTTGGTGAGTAGGTTGCGCAGGATCTGGGTCAGCAGCACGCCGTCGCAGACCAGCACGGGCACACCGGACGGTGGTACCACGGTGAGAGTCACGTCGTCGTTGGTGACCAGCGACTGCATCGTGCCCCGCAGGGTGTCGAAGACGGCGTTGAGGTCCACCTCCGTCCACTGTGGATCAATGCGCCCCGACTCGGCCTTGGCCAGATCGAGCAGCTCGTTGACCAGGTTGAGCAGGTCGTCGGCCGAGCCACGGATTAGTTCGAGCTGGTGGCGTTGCTCGATCGACATCGGCTCCGAGCGGGGATCGAGCAGCAGCCGCAGCAGTCCGATGATGGCGGTGGCCGGGGCGCGAAGCTCGTGGCTGACGTTGTTGAGGAACCGGCTCTTGGCCTCGTTCGCGTCGCGCAGCTGGGCCGACTTCTCATCCAGCTCGGCGTAGAGCGCGACGACGCCGCGGTTGGTCGCCTCCATCTCGTCGGAGAGCTGGTTGTAGAGTGCCATCACGCCGCGGTTGGTCTCCTCGAGCTCGGAGTTGAGTCGGAGCAGTTCATCCCGCTGGGCCTGGATCTGTTCGAGGGTGGCGAGAAGGTTCTTGTTCTGCACGGCCAACTCCTGCAACGGGGTGCCTGGCGCCAGCTCGGAAACAGAGGTCCGGATGGCGGCCAGACGATCGGGGGTGAACGCGCCCGCCGAAGCTGGCAGGCGGCGGCCCATAGTGACGGTGACCCGGTCGCCGTCCAGCGACGTGCGCCAGACATCCATCAGCCGCCTGGCCGGGTCGAGCTCGCGCAGCAGAGCGTCACTGTCGGGCGGCGCTCCGACGGCGGCCGCCTGGATCTCCAGCATCGACGGGTTGCCCATGACGACCCGGAACTCGACCTCCGTCAGCCCGATGGTGGCCAGCAACTGGCGGCCGACCTCGCTCAGCGCGGTGGCGACACGCACCTGGTCCTGGCCTTCCAGACCAACGGCGGCCGCCAGCTCGCGTCCGTGCTGGCGGACCGCGAACACGTCCGCCTCGACGGCGATCACAGTATGGAGCAGCTCCTCGGTACTCACGTCGGCTTCCGTTTCGCCACCAGTACGCCGGCGTCATCCCGCCGAACCCCGGCGTCGCGCAGGATGCACGCGGCGATCAGCAACGGGGCGCGGCTGGCGAGCCCGGGCAGCTCCGGCAGGCTCCACCGGTCGACCACGCCGTCGGAGTGCAGAACAACGATGGCCGAGGCCGGGCAGGGTAGGTCGACCTCCCGGACCTGGAACCGGGCGTGACCGGCGATGCCGGGCTGTGCCAGCATCACCCGCTGGTGCGTACCGTCCACAATGGTCCCGGACACATTACCCACACCCGCGAAACGTAGTTGCTCACGCTCCGGATCAATGTCGACCACCGTGACGACCGCCCCCCGGGTATGGTGCAGGGCGCCGTGGATGTGCTCGAGGATGGAGCGCGGTCCACCCTCGGGCGCGTCCCGGAAGGCTGCCTCGGCCGCCCGGGCAGCCGACGCGGCCAGCGGCCCATGGCCCAGGCCGTCGCACAGCATCAGCTGCACATGACCGGTCGCGGCCGTACGGATGCCGTACCCGTCTCCGCAGACCTCCTCGCCGCTCATCGGGCGGACGATGCCACGGGCGTGGTACAAGCCGGGCTCGGGCGGGACGCGACCGCCTGACCACACCGTGGCGGCGAGCACGGTGCCGGCGCCGGGCCAGGAGTAACCGTCGCATTCGGTGGCCTGACGCACGATGGCACCCAGCCCGATGCCCAGGGTACCGACCGTTGATCGACCATCCTCGAACTGCGCGGGCAGGTCGGCCACGCCCGGGCCGCGGTCGACCGCCACGATCTCGACCCCACCGGAACCGTCGCGCCGCACCGCCTGGACCAACGCCACACCGTCCGCGGTGTGCTTGTAGAGGTTGCTGGCCATCTCGGCCGCCACGATGCCCAGGTCGGCCAGGCGGTCCTCGGACAGCGCGAGATCGTTGCCAACGGCCAGGGCGGCCCGACGCACCGCACCGACCGCCCCGGCGTCCTGCACGGCCAGCCAGACGCTGCCGGCGTGGCTGGTCATCGATACCACTTGACGACCGTGACCCGGGTCCCCTCGTTGACCTTCGTCTGGATGTCGAAGTCATCAACCAGGCGGCGCGCCCCGGACAATCCGAGACCGAGCCCACTGCCGGTGGTGAAGCCGTCGGTCAACGCCTGAGTGATATCCGCGATGCCCGGCCCCTGATCCACAAACGACACACGGACTCCGAGCCGGTGCCCGTTACTGACCCGCTCGAGCTCGGCCACGCCGCCGCCGCCGTAGACAAGGGTGTTGCGGGCCAGCTCGCTGGCGGCGGTGATCAGCTTGGTCTGATCCACGAGCGAGAGGTTGACCGCCACGGCCGCGGTGCGCACGGCCTGGCGGACCCGCACGACGTCCTCGGTCATCACTGATCGGCAGGACCTGCGCCGAAGGGGCTGGTTCGATGGGGCTCACCAACTCCCGGCGCTGTCGAGCGCGGCCCCATCGGGCTCGTCGCGCGGCTCCGTCACCGGCCGGGGCGTTCGAAGCACCGCCAGTGCCCTCTCGACGTTGAGCGCGGTCCGGACTCCCTGCAGTGACAGGCCCAGCTCGACCAGGGTGATGGCGACGGCCGGGCGCATGCCGACGACGACCGTCTCGGCGTCGAGCACCCTGGACACGGCCGCGATGGTCGACAGCGTCCGGCCGGTGAACGAGTCCACGATGTCGAGCGCGGTGATGTCGATGATCACACCCCGGGCGCCGGTGGCGACGATGCGCTGGGCCAGGTCGTCCTGCAGGCGCAATGCGATCTGGTCCTCCAGGTCGACCTGTATCGAGACCAGCAGGATGTCGCCCAGGCTGAGGACCGGCACCCGGTCCATCAGGCGTTCCGCCGACCGTCGGCCCGTACCAGCTCGACCCCGCTCGCCCGCAGCGTGTGCGACAGCGCGTCGGCCAGGCTCGACTTGGTCACGATGTCGTTGAACTCGATCCCCAGTGCGACGATCGTCTGCGCGATCTGCGGCCGGATGCCGGAGATGACGCAGTCGGCGCCCATCAGGCGGGCGGCCACCACCGTCTTCAGGATGTGCTGCGCGACCTGGGTGTCCACCGCGGGCACGCCGGTGATGTCGATGATCGCGTACGGCGAGGCGGTGTCGACCAGGCCCTGCAGCAGGCGCTCCATCACGACCTGCGCCCGGGCCGAATCGAGCGTGCCCACCAGCGGCACGGCGAGGACGCCGTCCCACAACTTCACGACCGGCGTGGAGAGCTCGAGCAGCTGCTGCGACTGGTCGGCGATGAGCTCCTCCCGGGCCTTGGCGTACGCCTCGAAGGTGTACAGCCCCATGCTGTCGACGAACCGGCTGTACTCGGCGAAGTCGCGCAGGTGCTCGACCTGGCCGGCGGACCCCTGGTCGATCGCGAGCAGAGCGTCCTTGAGAGCGAACACGCTGGTGGCGGTCTCGGTCGGGCTGAACCCCTGCAGCGCGCGGTTGCGGGACAGGTCGCTCAGGACCGCCCGGAGCTCGGCCGCGTCCGTTCCGGCCAGTTCGAGGTGCTCCGCGGCCGCCGCGACCACCAGGGCGTTGTACAGTTCGTCGGTCTGCCGGGCCAGCTCGGCCTCGCTCTGCCGGCCGCGCAGACCAGCCGCCGAAATCATGTGCCACCGCTTGAGCAGCTCGTCACGTTTCTCGGTCAACAGGACCCGGAACCGGGCCGTCACGTCTGCTTCCATCGCCGATGAGGTCTCCGTACTCGGTCTGTGGGGCCTGGACACAACCCGACGCCGGATGCGGCGCGGCCCGCAACGACGATTGGGGACAGGTGTCCGAAAGGGGCCGGCCGAATGTACCACCCACGGCACTCGGCCGCCGGTCGAGTCGGCTTGCACCGGCCGACCCGGCGATCATGTGGCACACTCCCATCAAGGTGAACCGGGAGCGAAGACGATGCTGTTGAATACCCGCGTGACGGAGCAGGGCGGCTGCGTGCTGGTCGCAGTGGACGGCGAGCTGGATCTCAGTACGGCCGACGATCTGCACGCGACGATAACCGCCGCCATCTCGGATGGCGCCGGACCCCTCGTGCTCGACCTGGCCGACCTGCGGTTCTGTGACTCGGCCGGCCTGGCCGTCCTGGTCAGGGCGCACAACGCCCTCGGCGAGCAGGGCCGCCGACTCGTGCTGGCCCGCCCGAGTGCAGCTGTCTCCCGGGTACTCGAGCTGAGTGGCCTGGACCAGGTGATCACCACCGCCCCCACCCCGGCCGACGCCTGCGCGATCGCCTCACAGCAGTAGCGACCAAGGGTGACACCGCCGGCCCGGCCGGGCCGCGCCGGACTGAGGTAGACTCTGTCTATCGTGATCATGAAGCGTCTGACGACGGTTGCCTTGACAGGTCGCGACCGGACTGTTCTGGTGGTGGCCGGTGAGCTCGATCTCAACACCCGGGACGATCTGATCACCGCGTCGTTGACGGCGCTCGGCGGCGGGACCGCGGTGCTCGAGCTGGACCTGTCCGGGGTCACGTTCTGCGATTCGTCGGGGATTTCCAGCCTGCTGGCCCTGCTGAACATGACCGCGGATACCGGCAAGCGCCTGCTGGTGAGCAACGCGCAGGGCCAGGTCGAGCGGGCCCTCGTGATGACAGGCCTGCTCGACCGGTTGACCCAGGAACCGTCGTGACCGGCTACGGGGCCTGGAAGCCGGCGGCGAGGAGGACGGCCTCCCCCTTGTCGGATCTGACGTAGGCGACGAATGCCACCGCCGCCGCTTTGTTGGACGAGTTCTTCAACACGGCGATCGGATAGAAGTTGACGGCCTTGGCCGATTCCGGGAACTCAATTCCGTCCACATCGGACGCCGCCGAGTCGGCGTCGGTGCGGTAGACCAGCGCCGCGTCCACCTCCCCGAGTTTCACTTTGGACAGTGCCTGCTTGACATCCGATTCGAGGGTGACGGGGGTCAGGTTGACGCCGGCCGCCGCCAGGGCCGTCTTGGCCGCGGCGCCACATGGCACCTCGGCCGCGCACAGGGCTACCTTCAGGCCCGGCTTGACCAGGTCGGCCAGCCCGGTGATGCCGTTGGGGTTCCCCTTGGGGACCGCGATGACGAGCTGGTTCTTGACGAAATTGGTCGGCGTACCGTCAGTGTCGCGGGCGTCGCTCACCGTCTTCATGGTCGTCGGGCTGGCCGCCGCGAACACGTCGGCCGGGGCACCCTGGGTGATCTGGGTGGCCAGCGCCGAGCTGCCGGCGTAGTTGAACGTCACCTTGGTGCCGGGGTTGGCCGTCTCGAAGTCCCGGCCGATCTGGTTGAACGACTCCGTCAGGGAAGCGGCGGCAAACACGGTGATGTTGCCGGCGACCGCGGCCGAGCCGATCCCCGAACGTCGGGGCGGCCGGGGTACCGGACCCGCAGGCCGCGGCGCTCAGCATCGCCGCGGTGGCGATGGCGGTGATGGCGCCGCGCATCATACGTTTCCTCACGTGGTCCCTCCCTGTCAGGTTGAGCTGTTCCAAGCCTCGCAGATACCAGGCGCAATCTCCAGATGCTCCTGCCCATGCGATGGGTTTGGCGCAGGCCTCGCGCACCTGCATGATGGTGCCGTGATGGACTGGGCGTCGATGAGCATGGCGCAACGCGAACGGTGGCGCGCCGTGCTCGACCTGGTGACCGGCGTGCTGATCCCGGGACCGAGGCGGGTCGTCGTGACATCGGACCTGGGACCGCCGGCGGCGGTGTTCGCCGACCGGTTGGTCGAGGCGCTCGCCGCCGCCGGGGCGGTCGGCATCACGGTGGCACGCGCGGCGTGGCCGCCTGCCGCAACGGGTACCGATGTCGTGATCGCGCTGCGCGAGCGCCGCGGCGGGCCGGGTCTGCCGGCCGACGTGGTGGTGGACATGTCCGATTCGAGCTGGCCCGTCGTGCGGCACATCGAGGAGTCGCTGTCCGGACCGCTCTCGTGGCACCGCGCTGAGACACAGGCGTTCTTCGCCGCCCGGGCGACGAGCTGGGACACCCGGTTCGGCGACGACCGGCCGGCCTACGCCCGGGCGGTGGCCGAGCTGGACCCTCCGGTGGGGGGTGTCGCGATCGATGTGGGATGCGGAACCGGGCGGGCGTTGCCGGCGCTCCGGGACGCCGTAGGTCCACAGGGGACAGTCGTCGGCATCGACATGACGATCGAGATGCTCGCCACCTGCCGCGAGCTCGGCCGGTCGGCCTACGCGGACCTGCTGCTGGCCGACGCCCGCGGTCTGCCGTTGCGAGACTCGTCGGTGGACGCTGTGTTCGCGGCCGGGCTGCTCGGTCATCTGCCCGACGTGGACCCGGTGCTCGGCCAGCTCGCCCGGGTCACCCGCGCCGACGGGCGGTTGGCCCTGTTCCATCCATCCGGCCGGGCCGCCCTGGCCGCCCGTCACGGCCGGGTCCTACGCGACAACGAGCCGCTCGCCGAGTCGGTGCTGGCCGCGGCGCTCAACCGGTCGGGCTGGTCACTCGAGCACTACCACGACCCGCCCGACCGGTTCTTCGCGCGTGCCACCCGCAACGGGTAGGACGTTTACGCAATCCCTGCCGTCGTCGAGGATGGTGGCGTGTCCAGCATCAACGGTCGGGTGGCGACGCTGCGGGCGATGAGTCGCGATCCGCTGACCGTCTTCGTCGAGGCGCACCGCGACCAGGGCCCACTCGCCCGGATCAATCTCCCCCGCCTGCCGATCTACCTGCTCAGCGATCCGGGCGCTATCCAGGAGGCGCTGGCCCGCACCCACCACGAGTACGAGAAGGGGTTCCCACCGCGACGCAGCGGGCAGAGCGGGCGGCAGCCTCTGGCGCGCGTGCTCGGCCAGGGCCTGCTCACCAGCGACGCCACCCTGCACCGCACCCAGCGTCGACTGATCCAGCCGATGTTCCACCGGGAAGCGGTGGCCGGGTACGGCGCGACATTCGTCGAACTCTCCGCTCAGGCCGCCGGCGGATGGATCGACGGTCAGACCCGCGACCTGCACCACGACATGGTCGAGATCACCCTGGCCATCGTGGCCCGGACGATCTTCGATGTCGGCCTGGACAGTGGTGCGGTCGCGACCGTCCGGGAGCTGCTCGGGGCCAACCAGTCGACACTTCGCCGAGACGCCGTCCCGGGTGGACGGTGGCTGGATCGGCTGCCCTTGCCGTCCAACCGTCGCTTCGCCGGCGCGATGGCGGGTCTGGACGCGATCGTCTACGGAATGCTCGCCGAGCGCAGGGCGCGGGCCGAGCCCGGTCGCGATCTGCTCAGCCTTCTGCTCGCCGCCCGGGACGCCGACACCGGCGAGCCCATGAGCGACCGCCAGATCCGCGACGAGGCGCTGACCCTGCTGTTGGCCGGCCACGAGACGACGGCCAACACGCTGGCCTGGACGATGCACCTGTTGGGCAACGACCTGGCCGCCCAGGCCCGGCTGCACGAGGAGCTCGACACCGTCCTCGATGGACGGATGCCGGTCGTCACCGATCTGCCCGACCTGCGGTACACGATCGCGGTCATCTCGGAGTCCATGCGGCTCTACCCTCCCGCGTGGACGGTCGGCCGGCACCTGGTGACCGACCGCGTCATCTGCGGACAGCTCCTGCCGGCCGGCACGATGCTCGCGATGAGCCCGTGGGTGGTGCACCGTGATCCGCGGTGGTGGCCGCGCCCGGACCGGTTCGAGCCAGGGCGGTGGCTGGCCGCCGAAGCCGAACCACCGCGGCCGCGCTACGCCTACTTTCCGTTCGGCGGAGGGCCGCGCCAGTGCATCGGAAACAGCTTCGCCGAGATGGAGGCCGCGCTGGTCCTGGCGACGGTGGCCCGGTCCTGGCGCGTGTCCACTGTAGATGGTGCGCCACCGGCTGTCCCGTGGCCGCAGATAACCCTGCGCCCCCGCCACGGCGTGGTCATGTCAGTCCATCACCGCGGCGGGAGCCGATGACCGTCAGGGCGCGACCACGCACGCGTTGACGGAGGTGCCGGCGTGCATGTTTCGCCCGCGCTGGCGGGGAATAGCTGGTGTGGCCCGATCGGTTCCTGACGGTATGGCCTTGAGCGGAGAGTATGTACCCAGCCCGTCCGAGTGGTCGCGGAACCAGGTGGCCCGCTACGAGAGCTCGGGCGGTACCGACGGCCTCACCCTGCGGGGCCGGCCGGTCATCATCCTCACGTCGGTCGGCGCCCGGACCGGCAAGATCCGCAAGACACCCCTGATGCGGGTGGAGCACGACGGCCGGTACGCGGTTGTCGCGTCGATGGGCGGGGCCCCCACCCATCCCGTGTGGTACCACAACCTGGTCGCCAACCCGGTGGTCGAGTTGCAGGACGGGCCGGCGAAGAAGGAGTACCAGGCCCGCGAGCTGTCCGGGGATGAGCGCCTGGCGTGGTGGGAACGGGCAGTCGAGGCCTGGCCCGACTACGCCGAGTACCAGACGCGTACGAGCCGCCGGATTCCGGTATTCGTCCTCGAGCCGACGGCCTAGCCCGGCGGGTCCGGCCAACACGGCCGTCGCCTCGCTGCCGATGAGAACCCGGCCGGCTCTGAGTCACCCGGCCGGACGGTGGATCGGCGCGTCGCGGCTCACCGGAGCCCGATCGTCATGCCTGCCCACGCCGGGAGGGTGGCCATGTAGGTCAGCGCACCGTGGCAGGCGTCGGCGGCGGCCGTGTGACCCGCCCGGTCCATGCTGGTCATGGCGAGCAGGGTGGTCACAGCCACCCCTTCGGCCGGGATCTCTTCGCCGTCGACCGGCTGGGGCTCGCCCCGAACCAGCGACCAGAAGCAGTGCTGGAGCGCGTCGCCGTACCCGATCTCGTCCTGGGTCTGCGGGCAGTCGGCCGCTACCGCCGCCAACCGGGTCAGCAGCGCCCGCGGCTGCTCGGGGATCGTGGCGAGCGCCGCGTCGGCGGCCCGGGCGAAGTCCTCGTCGGTCACCGGGACAGTATCGACTCCCGGGGGCGGTCCCGACAATGCTTGATCACCCGGACGTGGCGCGTGTCGTTTGACCGACGTACCGCTCGGCGGCGGCGACGGCGTTGCGGAACAGCATCGCGACCGTGGTCGGGCCGACGCCGCCGACTCTCGGTGTGATCGCACCGGCCACCTCGGCGCACGACTCGGCCACGTCGGGCAGGAGCCGGCGACCTTCGTACCGGACGCCGGCGCCGACCACGGTCGCGCCCGGCTTGACGTGCTCGGGCCGGACGATGCCGGGTACGCCGACGGCCGCGATGAGAACATCGGCCCGCCGGGCGTAACGAGGCCAGTCCAAGACTCCAGTGTGGACGATCGTGACGGCGGCATTGGCGGTCGGACGCTTCTGGGCCAGCAGCGTGGCCAACGGCCGGCCGATCGTCACCCCGCGGCCGAGGATCACCACCTCGCGACCCGCGACCGGGATCTCGTGGTGGGCAAGCAGCGCCTCGATGCCGGCCGGGGTACACGGCAGCGGGCCGGGCCGGCCGAGAGCGAGCCGGCCCATGTTCAACGGATGCATGCCGTCGACATCCTTGTCCGGATCCACCCGGGCCAGGGCGGCGTCGTAGTCGAGGGGACCCGGTACCGGGTGCTGCACGAGCAGCCCGTGCACGGACGTGTCCTGGTTGAACTCGTCAATGGCCGCATGCAGGTCCGACTGGGACGCCCCGGCCGGTAGATGGATGTGCGGCGACACGAACCCGAGCTCGGCTGCCTGACGCTGCTTGAGCCGGATGTACCCGGCGCTGGCGTCGTCATCGCCGACCAGGATGGTAGCCAGCGACGGTGTGACACCCCGGTCGGCCAGTGCGGTGGTGCGAGCCTTCACCTCGGCCAGCACGGCCTCGGCCACCGGCACACCGGAGATCTGTCGTGCGGACATGCGGCCTCTCAGACGTGGGTGCCCAGGCGGTCGACCCGCCCCCCGGAGCGTCCCGATGGTCAACCCGTCCCCGGCGCCGCCAGTCGCTGGGTGGCTGGACAACAGCGCGGCGCCGGACTGTGTTAGCCCGGACACCATACTCGACGAATCACGTGAGCAGACTGTCCGGGCAAACAGCAGGGCGCGCAAGCCCGCCCGGTCCGTGACCCCTACGATGTAGCAGTGATCTCCGGGGTCGTCGTGGTGCCCGGCCGCGCCTATCCGGCCGTGGCGCCACTGCTCATGTACGCGTCGGTGGCGGCCCGGCGAAGGGGCCTGCCCGTGCATCCGGTGCTCTGGGACGCACCGCCTGAGCTCGCCCCCGGCACCCTGTCCGGGCCGCGGCGCGCGGCCTGGGTGCTCGACCGGGTCGGGCCGGTTCTCGAC
This sequence comes from uncultured Actinomycetota bacterium, assembly GCA_963803345.1. GTDB lineage: Bacteria > Actinomycetota > Actinomycetes > Mycobacteriales > Micromonosporaceae > CAWDLX01. The sequence continues at coordinate 668,690 of CAWDLX010000006.1, read as the reverse complement.
CGGGCCGGCGCCGCCCCCCTCCTGATCGGCAAGTCGCTGGGCGCCTACGCCGCGACCCTGGCCGCCGACCGGGAACGGCCGGGCATCTGGATCACCCCGCTGCTCGACGACCCGGACCTCGTGTCGACTCTACGGACCGCCCGGGCGCCGTACCTGCTGGTGGGCGGCACCGCCGACGAGAGCTGGAACGGTGTGCTGGCCCGCGAGCTGACCCCACATGTCTCCGAAGTGGACGGTGGTGACCACGGGCTCCTCGTCGAGGGCCCGCTGGCCGCCTCCGCCGCCGCACTCGGCCAGGTGGTCACGGCGGTCGAGCGGTTCTTCGACCAGTTCATGTGACCCGCGCGGTCGGGGCGGTCAGGTCGAGGTCGGCACCCAGTAGCGCAGGATGCCGGCCCGGCGGTCGTCGACGATGCCGCCGTTGCGCTCGATCACCAACCGCGACCCGACGTTGTCGGTATTGCAGGTCAGCAGAGCCGGGTCGATGCCCATGGCGCGGGCGAGCGGGAGCGCGGCCCGCAGCATGGCCGTGGCATGCCCGCCGCGGCGTGCGGACGGGCGCATGTCGTAGCCGATGTGGCCGCCGATCTCGCGCAGGCTCGGAGTCAGCCGGTGCCGGATCGCGATCCGCCCCAGATAGTCGTCCCCGTCGACCCACCACAGAGTGGTCGACGGCACATGGGTGGGCGGTCGGGGTGACTCGTCCAGAGCCTGGTCACGCAGCCACTGGACATAGCTGGCGAAGGCCCCAGGGTCGGCCCAACCGTCAGCGAAGCCACGGATCTCGGACCCGATCATCGTGTGATCGGCGGGCTCACCGCGACCTTCCGCCACGAACTCGGCCATAGCGGCCAGGAACGAGGCATGCACCCTCGGGTCGGGAAGGATCAACGCGGGCATGCATCAGTCCTACCGGTCCACCGCTGCCCGCGCAGCCGCATTGACCCGATCCTGGTGCAAGATGTGCCTGTGGATCAGTCTTCCCGGTACCGCATCGTCGCGGGCTCCGTCGCGCTGGCGCTCCTCGCCGTCCTGACCGTTTTCAGCCTGCTCGCCGCCGTCCCGCCACCGGCCGCTGGTCCTGACGCGCCGGCCGACCAGTTCAGCGCCGGGCGGGCATTCGCCCAGGTCGAGCAGATCGGCCAGCACGTCCACGTCGCGGGAAGCCGGGCGGCCGACGAGGTCCGCGACTACATCGTGGCCCAGCTGCGCTCCTACGGGCTGGAGCCCCGGATCCAGGACGCGGTCGGCGAGTACCCGGCCTTCGGGCGTGGACTGGCCATGGCCCATGTGCGCAACGTGGTGGCGGTACTGCCCGGGACCGCCTCGACCGGTCGGGTGTTCGCGGTCGCCCACTACGACTCGGTGCAGGTGTCGTTTGGAGCCAACGACGACGGGGCCGGCGTGACGACGTTGCTCGAGTCGGCCCGTGCGCTCATGCAGGGTGCCCGGCCGCGCAACGACATCGTGTTCGTCTTCACCGAGGCGGAGGAGGCGTGCCTGTGCGGCGCCGAGGCCTTCGTCAGCCAGGACGCGCTCGCCTCCTCGGGCGGCGTGGCGCTCAACTTCGAGTCGCGGGGCTCGTCCGGCCCGTCCATCATGTTCGAGACCTCGACCGGCAACGCTGGTGTGGTGGGCGTCTACGCCGACTCGGTCCCGTATCCGGTGGCGACGAGCTTCGCCGTCGAGGTCTACCGGCTCCTGCCCAACGACACCGACTTTTCCCTGTTCCGCGACGCCGGCCGGTTCACCGGGCTCAATTCCGCCTACATCGACGGCTCCGCGGTGTACCACAGCCCGGAGGACCGACCGTCCTACATGGACACCGGCAGCCTGCAGCAGCAGGGAGCGAACGGGTTGGCTCTGCTGCGTGGATTCGGCGCCGCGGACCTCGCCCCGCTGTCGACGCCGTCCGCCGGCGACCTCACCTACTTCCCGGTGCTCGGTACCCTCGTCAGCTACCCCGGCTGGCTGGTATGGCCGGTGTCGATCCTGGCGCTGCTGGTCGTCATCGTGTTGGCCGTCATCGCCCGGCGCCGGCGGGTCGCCAGCTTCGGTCGCGTGGCCGGCGGCTTCGGGCTGGCCCTGATCCCGATCCTGGTCGCGCCGGTGCTGGCCCAGGTGCTGTGGTTCCTGCTCGAAACCATCCGGCCCGGGTACGCCAACATGGAGGATCCGTGGCGCCCCGGCTGGTACCGGGCCGCCGTGGTGGCGTTGGTCGCGACGGTCGTGCTGGCCTGGTACGCCCTGCTACGACGGCGGATGGGCGGCTGGGGGCTGGCCATCGGCGGCCTCGCCTGGCTCGCCGTGCTCGGGATCGTACTGGCCGTCGCCGCCCCGGGTGGCTCGTACCTGGCCGCGTTGCCGGCCATCGGCGCCGCGGCCGGTGCCATCGTGGCCCTGTCGGTCACGCCGTGGTGGGCCCGGGTACTCGCCCTCACCGTGGGTGTGGCCGTCGCCGTGGTGATCCTCGCCCCGACCGTGCTGCTGTTCTTTCCGGCCCTGGGTCTGGCCACCGGCGCCGCGGCGGCGCTGTTCGCCACCCTGCTCGCCGTCGCCCTGCTGCCGCTGCTCGACTCCCTGTTCCCAGCGGTGCTGTCCACTGAGGACGGTAGCGGCCCGCCGCGGCGCCGGCGACTGCCGTCCGCACTGGCCACGCTGGTGGCGCTGGTACTGACCATCGCCCTGGTCGTTACCGGGCTGACGGTCGACCAGTTCGACCCGGTGCACCCGGCCCCCGAACAGCTCATGTACGCCCTCGACGTTGACACCGGGCAGGCATTGTGGGTCAGCGGCGATCCGGCACCGGGCCCGTGGACCAGCCGGTACGTGTCCGTGGAGAAGGACCTGTCGGCACAGTTCGGCTTCCTGGGCGCCACCGCTGTGCGCACCGGTCCGGCCACCGCGGCCACCCTGCCGGCCCCGACGGTCACGGTGCTCTCGGACACGACGGCCGGCGGCCAGCGGACCCTCACGTTCACCGTCACGCCGCAACGAGCCGTCCGCCTGGTCTATGTCCAGATCGACGGCGTCAGGGTGGACAGCGCCATCGTTGACGGTCGCGCCGTGCCGGCCGACGAGCTCGGCGACCAGTTCGCCGTCCAGTTCCACGCCCCGCCGGCCGGCGGCCTGCCGATGACCCTGGTGCTCGACGCCGCCGGCCCGGCCAAGGTACGGGTGATGGACGGCAGCGACGGACTCGACGGCCTACCGGGGTTCACCCCTCGCCCGGCCGGCATCGGGATACGCGGGTCTCACAGTTCCGAACTGGTTCTCGTGGCAAGGACGTACACCATCTGAAAGGCTGTCCGTATGGACTGGAAGCTTGAGGTCATCGTCGTACCCGTGTCCGATGTGGACCGTTCAAAGGCGTTCTACAGCGAGCAGCTCGGCTTCACCGTGGACGTGGACCACGCCATGTCCGAGGAGCTGAGGGTGGTCCAGCTGACCCCGCCCGGCTCGGCGTGTTCAGTAACCATCGGCCAGGGGCTCAGCCAGATGGAGCCAGGCTCTCTCAAGGGCCTGCAACTGGTGGTGTCCGATGTGGAGGCTGCCCGCGAGCAACTGGCCGCCCGGGGCGTAGCCGTGTCGCCGGTGCGGCATATGGACAACGGAGAATGGAAGGACGGCAAGGGCGAGCCCTGGAACTCGTTCATCTTCTTCGACGACCCGGATGGCAACAGCTGGACCGTCCAGGAGAAGCCGGCCGACGCCTGAGCATGGACGGCCGCGAGATCGCGCTCCGCCGGCTGCACAACCAGCGGCTACGGGGCACGCCGTTGCCCGACCCGGTCGCCGTCGTGCGCCACTTCGGCGCCATGCAGGCCCAGGAGTACGCGGCGGCACGGTGGTCGGTCGGCCAGCGCACCACCGGCATCGACGACAGCGCGCTCCGCCGGGCCGTCGACGAGGGGACGATCGTCCGGGTGCACGCGCTCCGGCCGACCTGGCACTTCGTGGCGGCCGAGGACGTCGGCTGGCTACAGGCGCTCACCGGCCCGCGGGTGCACGCCGTGAATGCCTACTACTACCGCACCCACGGTATGGACGATGCCCTCGTCGAGCGGACGAACCGGGTCATCGTCGAGGCCCTCAGCGGCGGGCACCACCTCACCCGCCCCGAACTGGCCACCGCCCTGGCCCGGGACGGGGTGGACGCCACCGGCAACCGGCTGGCCTACCTCGTCATGCGGGCCGAACTCGACGGGCTCATCGGTAACGGGCCGGTACGGGGCAGGCAGCACACGTACGCGATGCTCAGCGAGCGGGGCGGCGGCCCGCTGGCGCTGGACGGGGAGGACGCCCTGGCCGAGCTGACCCGCCGCTTCCTGTCCAGCCACGGCCCGGCCACGGTCAAGGACTTCGCCTGGTGGTCGAGCCTGACCGCCACGCGGATCCGGCACGGCCTCAGCCTCGTCGACGCGGCACATACCGATGTGGACGGTCACCGCTACTGGTACCTGCCGGCAGACCCGCCGGACCCGTCGCCATCCCCCGACGTTCGAGGTCGTGCAGAGCTACGACGAGTACGTCGTGGCGTACACCGAGAGCCGCTCGATCACAAATCTGGCCGGGCTGTCCCTGGGCGACAACCAACCGAACGCTCTGGTGCACGCGGTCCTGCTGGACAGCCAGGTCGTCGGGGCGTGGCGGCGCACGACCGAGCGTGGCGTCATCACCACCCGGCCGACGATCGCGGTCCGGCTGACCGCCCGACTGCGGCGCGCCATCAACGAGGCATTCGAACGGTACGCCGCGTTCGCCGGCGTGCCGGTCGTGGTCGACTGGTCGGAGTAGCCCGCCGCAACCGTCCCTAGTGGACTCCCACCGCGTCGGCCATGTGGTCGGGCTCATCGAAGCCGCGTCCCTGCACCGTGTACGGCGGCTCGAGGCCGGCGGCCACCCGCTTGGCGTGCCGGTCGTACAGAACGGTGTACACGGCGGCTGACAGGTTGGTGCAGTGCCTGGTCGGGATGACCACGAACCGGTGGCACAGACCGAGCACGGCCCGGTCGAGCGATCCATCCTCCGGCCCGAAGACGTAGACCGCCCGCTCCGGGTGCTCGAACTGGATCAGTGACTCGGCGTTGCGGCGCAGCTCGACCGCCACCGGCACGGCACTCTTGTCGAACGCCTCGAACGGCCGGTCGCTATGGCGGAGCTGGACATCCTGGTACCCCCGCATCCGCTCCTCGCGGGGTAGCCGGTAACGCCGCTCGCCGACGAGCTGCACCCGCTCGCCGGTGAACCAGACCTGCCCGACCCCGTAACACGAGGCCGCCCGCACGGCCGCGCCAACGTTGTGCGGGAACTTGGGATCGATGAGTACCACCGCCGGCGCCTGCCCGTCGCCGCGGTGGACCTGGCCCGTCCGGATCCCCATTGGCCCATTGTCGGCCGGCCCGGCCAGTCGATCAATCGCGTTCCGGTCCGATCACGCCGGCTGCTCAATCTCAGGGCGTGGACGCCGGGGTCCGGAGCCCGAGCGTCCACTGACCGCTGGAAAGGGCGGCCGCCCCGGCCTCGGCGTTGCGGCGCTGTCGCTTCATGTCCTCGGCCAGCCGCCAGGCCCCGGGTTCGGTCAACCGGTAGTACCGCCGCAGCCGGCTGTCGACGACCTCCTCGTGGGCGAGCTCGATCAGCCCGTCGGCGGCCAGCCGGTCCAGCGCCGGGTAGAGCGTGCCGGCGCGCAGCTCGACCCGACCCTCGGACAACTCGGCGACCGCCTGGATGATCCCGTATCCGTATCGCGGCGCTCCGGCCAACGCGGCCAGCACGAGAAACGTGGGTTCCTGCAGTGGCGCCATTCCGGCAATGTATCGGTCCCCCTTCACATGACGTTCAATCTGTCCACGGCGCGTTCCCCGAACGGGGCGAGCCGAGAGGGTCAGGCCCGAGCCGCGCTGATGGCGGCCACGGCCCGGGTGGCGGCAGCTCGGACCCGGGGTACCGGGTCGTCCCGCAACGGGGCGACCGCGTCGAGCAGGTCACCGACGACGTGTCGGGCGATCACCTTGGCCGCCATCTCCCGGACCCGCCACGCCTCGTCGACGAGACCGCCGCGGACCGCCTCCATCGCGGACTCGTCCCATTCCCAGAGCAGCCCACGCGCACCCCATACCCGCAGCCAGTAGCTGTCATCGACCCGCTTGGTGCCGGCGAGGATCGGCTCGGCCGACTGCCCGCCGAGGGCGAGGGCAAACGCGGTGTCGCGGTAGTCGCCCCGAACCAGCTGGATGCAGCCGGCCACGACGGCGGCCCGGCCCCGGCGGGCGCACTCGCGCGCGATGGTCTCCTTCGGGGTCAGCTCACCCATCCGCTCAGCGTACGACGGCCAATCGGAACTTGATTTCGTAACGCCGTTCTGAAATGCTGGCGGCATGGTCAGTTACCGCCTCTCCGAGCGGGTCGCCACGATCGCCATGGACGACGGCAAGGTCAACGTGCTCTCGCTCGCGACCCAGGCCGCCCTGCACGAGGCGCTCGACCAGGCCGAGCGCGACCGGGCGACCGTACTGCTCACCGGCCGGCCGGGCGTCTTCTCGGCCGGGTTCGACCTCACCGTGCTGCGGGCCGGTGGCGACGAGGCCGCGGCGATGGCCAGGGGTGGATTCGACCTGGCGCACCGGGTGCTCGGTTTCCCCGCCCCGGTGGTTGCCGCCTGCACCGGGCACGCGATCGCGATGGGGGCGTTCCTGCTGCTGGCCTGCGACTACCGCGTGGGCGCTGACGGCCGGTACAAGCTGATGGCCAACGAGGTGGCGATCGGCCTGCGGTTCCCGGTCGCGCCGACCGAGATCGTGCGGGCCCGGCTGAGCCCGTCCGCCTTCCAGCGGGCGACCTTGCTCAGCGAGGAGTTCTCTCCGGCCAACGCGGTCGAGTCGGGCTTCCTGGACCGTGTGGTGCCGGCCGACGATCTGCCGTCCACCGCGCTCGAGGTGGCCCAGCGACTGTCCGCATTGGACATCGAGGTGTTCGCGGCCAGCAAGCAGCGAATACGGCGCTCCACATTGGACTCCGTTCGGGCCGCTGTCGACGCACCGCTGGACTGATCGGGTGCCGCGAGCCAAGCAGCGCACGCCCGAGCTGCGCGACCGGGTCCTCCGCGCGGCAGTGGCCACCCTGGCCACGGACGGGGTGGTCGGCTTGACCGCGCGGCGGGTCGCCCAGGACGCCGACACCTCGGTACCGGCCGTGTACGAGCTGTTCGGCGACAAGGCCGGCCTGGTCCGGGAGGTGTACTTCGAAGGGTTCCGCCAGCTGCGCCATCACCTCGATCCAGTTCCCCGCACCGACGACCCGCGGGCCGACCTGATCGCCCTGATCGCCGCTCTGCGGGCGTTCGTGCGGGCCAACCCCGTGCTGACCGAGGTGATGTTCGCCCGGCCGTTCGCTGATTTCGACCCCGGCCCGCGGGAGCTGGCCGCCACCGGGTCGGTCCGCGAGTTCATCGTCGGCCACGTCCGCCGGTGCGTGAACGCCGGCCAGCTCCGCGGCAACGAGACCGACATCGCGCATGTCCTGCTCGCCCTGGCCCAGGGACTCGCCCGGCAGGAGACGGCCGGCTGGCTGGGCAGCAGCCGCGCCTCGATCGACCGCCGCTGGCAGCTCGCGTTCCGGGCCACCCTGGACGGCCTGCGTCCGGGTCGAGCCGGCTGAACGATGCGGAACCCGGTTGTCCGGACGCCGACCGCCCAGAAAGATGACGGTCATGTCCACGTTCGTCGCGCCGGATGACACCCTGCTCGCCTATCGGAGCACCGGAGCCGGCCAGCCGGTCGTCTGCCTCCCGGGCGGTCCGATGCAGGACGCCGACTACCTCGACGACCTGGGCGGGCTGTCCGCGCACCGGCGTCTCGTGCTGCTCGACCCCCGCGGTACGGGGCGGTCCGCGCTTCCCGGGGACACCTCCACCTATCGTTGTGACCGCCAGGTCGATGACGTTGAGGCCCTGCGTGGGCATCTCGGGCTCGACCATATGGACCTGCTCGCCCACTCGGCCGGAACGAACCTGGCCGTGCTCTACGCCGTGCGGTATCCGGCCCGGATCGCCAGCCTCACACTCATCACGCCGAGCCCGAGAGCGGTCGACATCACCGTCAGTGGACAGACCCGCCGCGACACCGCGATCCGACGCCGCCACGAGCCCTGGTTCCCCGCCGCGTTCGCCGCGCTCGAGGCGATCATGGACGGCACCGGAACCGACTGGGACGCCATCACCCCCTTCTCGTACGGGCGGTGGGACGACACGACCCGCGACCACCACACGAGGATGACCGGTCGGTCCAATGAGGACGCTGCCGGCGAGTTCGGCTCGACGGGCGCCTTCGAGCCTGAGGCCACCCGGGCCGCGCTGGCGTCCGTGGCGGCTCCGGTCCTCCTGCTCGCCGGCGAGTTCGACCTGAACAGCCCGGTCGCCGCGGTCACCGCATACGCCGAGCTGTTCCCGAACGCCACCCTCGTGGTACAGCCGGGTGCTGGCCACTTCCCCTGGGTCGATGACCCGGACCGCTTCCGGGCGAGCGTGGCCGCGTTCCACGGATAGCTCTACCGCTCGAGGACGACCTCGTCCGGGCTCTTATCCAGGCGGATTCCCCGCCAGGCCGGGTGGCGCAGCCGGCCGTCGCGTGTCCACTCGCTGTAGGCGACCTCTCCGACCAGTCTGGGCGTCACCCAGCGGGCGTCCCTGACATCGCGCGCCGGCAGCGAACCGGTGAACGGCGATGTCGACCGGGTCCGGCTGCCCAGCAGGCGCCGCAGTTCGGCCAGCATCTCCCGGGTGAACCCGGTGCCGACCTGGCCGACGTAGGTCAACCCGCCCTCGCCGGGGATGCCGAGCAGCAGCGAGCCGATCGTGTCCGCCCGGTTGCCCTGGCCGGGCCGCCAGCCGCCGACGACCACCTCCTGGGTGTGGACGTTCTTCACCTTCAGCCAGGCCGGTGAGCGGCGTCCGGGGGTGTAGACCGAGTCGAGCCGCTTGGCCACGATGCCCTCGATGCCGCCCCGCACCGCCGCCGCCAGCGCCTGCGCTCCGCCACCCCGGTGACAGGGCGGCGTCTGCCAGTGCGCGCCGTCGAGTTCCAGCGACTCCAACAGGTCCCGGCGCCGGGTGTAGGCGAGCCCGATGGTGGCATGGCCGTCGAGGTGGAGCAGGTCGAAGACGCGGTACGACACCGGCGAGCGTGCGGCCAGGGTGGCGATCTGGCGCTGGTCACGCAGATGCATACGAGGCTGCAGGGCCTCGAAGGACACCCTCCCCCGGCCATCCAGCGCGACGATTTCGCCGTCCAGGACGGCGTCCACGGTGCCCAGCGCGTCGACCAGGCCGGCCAGCTCGGGATAGGCCGCGGTGACGTTGGCGTCGTTGCGGGTACGCACGACCAGGGATCCTTTGTGGACATACGCGATGGCCCGGACCCCGTCGAACTTCGTCTCGTACGCGTAGGCGCCGTCGTTGTCGGGGAGCTGGCCCAGCGTGGCCAGCATCGGCCGGATCAGGGTGGGGAACTTCTCGACGCGGGTGGTGTCCTGTCTCGTCGGCGCCATGCGATGGATCAACCAGTTCTTCCCGTCGGTGTGGATGAGGGCGAACCGGCCCTCGGAGCGCCGGCCGTGCAGGACGACCTTCACCTCGTCGTCGGTCCACGCCTCACACTCGTAGGTGCCACGGTCCCAGATCTCGACCGTACCGCCGCCGTACTCGCCGGCCGGGATGTTCCCGGCAAAGCCCGCGTACTCGAGCGGATGGTCCTCCGTGTGTACGGCCAGGTGGTTGCGCTTCGGGTTGCCCGGTAATCCCTTGGGCAGGGCCCAGGACACCAGGACGCCCCCGCGTTCGAGCCGGAAGTCCCAGTGCAGCGCCCGGGCGTGGTGCTCCTGGATGACGAACGTGTCGTCGGTGCCGTGGGGCAGCGGCCCCTCGTCGGGCACCGGCTCCGGGGTACGGGCGGCTGAGCGTTTGCGACGGTAGGGCGCCAACCGGTCGGGCACAGTACTGTTCTACCCCGTGGCGAGCGACGATAACGGCCAGCCGGCGTACCTGAATCCGTTCGTGCTACCGGTCGATCCGGTACCGGTCGAGACGCTGCCGGCCGGCCCTGGCCCGGGCGCTGACCTGTACCTGCCGAACGTCACCGGCGCGGTGCCCGCGGTGGTCTTCGTCCACGGCGGCCCCGTGCCGCCGGGGGGCCGGCCCCTCGACCTGGCCGGTGTACGCCGGCTACGGCAGCCTGGTCGCCCGCGGGGGCGCGGTGGGGGTGATGTTCGACCACCCGTTTCATGACGGCCCCGACCTGGTCCGTTCGGCCGAGCGCCTGACCGGGGTGGTTGACACCGTGCGGCAGGACCCGCGGATCGACCCGGACCGGATCGCGCTCTGGTTCTTCTCCGGTGGCGGTCTGCTCAGCGCCGACAGTCTCCGCGACCCGCCGCCGTGGCTACGTTGCCTCGCCGCCACGTACCCCGTGCTCGGGGTCCCCGACGAATGGGGCATCGACGCGCGGTTCCGGCCGATCGAGGCGGTGGCCTCGGGCGCGTTCACCGGCCCGATGGTGCTGACGCGGGTCGGCCTGGAGCGGCCATGGGTCGCCGCCTACGTGGCCGGGTTCCTCACCGCTGCCCACGCGGCCGGTCTGCGGCCGGACATCATCGACGTGCCCGGCGGGCAGCATGGTTTCGACCACCTCGACGACACCGACGAGTCCCGGCAGGCGATCTCGGACGCGGTATCGGCCGTACTCGCGTCCATTATGGACTGACCGCTGGCCGGTCGGCGGCCGGGCCGACCCTCGCGTGAGAGCGCTCTCACACGTAGACTGGCCGGCGTGGAGACCAAGCGACTGACCATCGCCGATGTGGCCCGCGTCGCCGGCGTCTCCCGGGCGGCGGCCTCGCGGGTCATCAACGACGAACCAGGCGTGGCCCGCGCCGTGCGCACCAGGGTCCGCCAGGTCATCGACGACCTCGGGTACCGTCCGAACCCGGCGGCCCGGGCGCTCGCCTCCGGCCACACCGGCGTGGTCGACCTGGTGGTGGTGGATGACTGCGCGGAGACGTTCGGGGTGAACCCCTACTACGGCCGCGTGGTGGCCGGCGTGTTGTCCGGGCTGGCCGGTACGACCGCGCACATGCGGGTCCACCTGGTCGCGCTGGATGACACGCCAGCGCTGCTCGCCCGCATCGCCGGCACCGCCGACCTCGGAGCGCTGCTGGTCAATGTCCCCGGCGCCATGGCCGCCGAGGCCGGCCGGGTGGTCAGCATGCACGCGAGCGCCCCGGGCGTTGCGTATGTCGACACCCGCAACTTCGACGGCGCGGTCGCCGCGGTACGCCACCTGCTCGGGCGCGGGCGGCGGCGCATCGGCGGCGTGCACGGCCCGCGGACCAGCCCGTGCGCGCTACAGCGCCACGACGGCTACGTCTCGGCCGTCACCGCGGCCGGCCTGGCGCCGCTGGCCGCGGGTGGTGACTTCCGCCGGGAGGTGGGTTACCGACAGACCCACCATCTGCTCGCCCAGGACCCGCGCCTGGACGCTGTCTTCGTGGCGTGCGACCTGATGGCGGTCGGGGCGTTGCAGGCCCTGTCCGAGGCGGGGCGGCGGGTACCCGACGACGTGGCCGTGGTCGGCTACGACGACGGGCTCATCGCTACCTGCACCAACCCCCCGCTGAGCTCGGTGCGCCAACCGGTCGAGGAGATGGCGGCGTCGGCGGCCCGGGCGCTGGTCGAACACCGGACACATCCGGGCTGGCACCAGATGTTCCCGGCCGAGCTGGTGGTGCGCACGTCGTCGGCGTGAGGTGAGGGCTTCCGGTCGCCGGATGCGGGTGGTGCTGACTCCGATCCTGTCGGAGGGTCGGGTTAGGGTTCGGCATCGCTGATCGCGGGGAGGTCTTCGGGTGATCGGCCGGCTACGGCAACGCGCGGAGTGGCAGTTCTTCACGGTCCTGCCGAGAGCCGACCGACGGCTCGCGGCCGCCTGGTGGCTGGTGCTCGGGCTGCGCGCCCTGCTCCCGGCCGGCCTGGCCGTCGCGATGGGTCTGCTGGTCAGCGCGGTGCAGGCGGACGGGTCCCTGGTCGGACCGCTGGCCCTGGTCGGGGTCATCTTCGTGAGCCTGCAAGTGCTCACCCCGCTGCACACCTCGATCAGTGGCAACCTGGGCGACCTCACCTCGGCCTGGCTCTACGACCAGCTCATCGAGGCCTGTGTACGCCCGCCCGGGCTGGCCCACCTCGAGGACGCCGAACTGGCGAAGGACATGACCGTGGCCCGCGACTTCGACCTGGGGATGACCGGGCCGCCGCTGTCGCTGTCGATGGACTTCATCGCCGGCGGCCTGGTCCAGCTGCTGGCCGGGCTGGCCTCGGCCGCCGTGCTGTTCGGCTACGCGTGGTGGGCGCCCCTGCTGCTGGCCGGGGCCTGGCTCAGTACGCACTGGCTGCTCCGCGAGAGCGGGGTATGGCGGGACCGCCGGACCGACGAGGTGCGCTCGGCCGAACGGGACGCCGACTACGCCTACCGACTGGCCGTGGATCCCCCGGCGGCCAAGGAGGTGCGCCTCTTCGGGCTGGCTGACTGGGTGATCGACCGGTTCATCGATCGCCGCACCCGGCTGCACCAGCTGCAGTACGCGGCCACCCGGCTGCGCGAACGGTCGGTGGCCGGCAGCCTCGTCCTCGTCGGTGTGGCCAACATCGTGGTGTTCTGGTCGCTGGCCCGGGACCTCACCGGCGGCCGGCTCGACCTGGGGCAGGTGGTGACATTCGCCCAGTCGGCCATCGGCGCCTCGCTCATCGCGTTCGGCGGCCTCAACTGGGCGCTCGACGGTGCCGCGGCGCCGGTGGCCGCCGTGCTGCGGCTGCGGCGGGCGACGGATGCGGCCGGTGCGCTCTCGGAAGGCGACCGAACGGCGGGCGGGCTGCCGGCCCACGAGATCCGGTTCCGTGATGTCACCTTCGGTTATCCCGGTGTGGCCGACCGGCCGGTGCTGCGCCGCTTCGATCTGACCATCCCGGCCGGAACGTCGCTGGCCATCGTCGGCCGTAACGGCGCCGGCAAGACCACCCTGGCCAAGCTCATCTGCCGGCTCTACGACCCCGGCGAGGGCATCGTTGAGGTCGATGGCGTCGACATCCGGCAGTTCGACATCGACGCCTGGCGATCGCGAATCGCCGCTGTCTTCCAGGATTTCACCCGGTTCGAGTGGTCGCTGCGGGACAACGTGGCGCCACTGGGCGCACCGGCCGCGGCGATCGAGCGGGCACTGGCGGCAGCCGGGGCGAACGAGCTGGCCGACCTCGACACGGTCCTGGCCAAGGGGTACGAGGGTGGTACCGACCTGTCCGGCGGCCAGTGGCAGCGGGTGGCCCTCGCCCGTGCACTGTGCGCGGTCGAGCAGGGGGCCGGTGTGGTCCTGCTCGACGAGCCGACGGCCCAGCTCGACGTCCGCGGCGAGGCGGAGATCTTCGAGCGGGTGCTCGCGGCCACCCGGCACTGCACGACGATTCTGGTCTCCCACCGGTTCTCCACCGTGCGCCGGGCCGACCGCATCTGCGTGGTCGAGCACGGAGCGATCGTCGAGATGGGCAGCCACGATGAGCTGATCGCGCTCGGTGGTCGCTACCGCACCATGTTCGACCTGCAGGCCGAGCGGTTCGCCGCCGGCCTGCCCGGGGACGAGGACGACGACGCCGAGGTGACCTATGACATCCTCGCCTGACGCGCGCGAGCCGGTCACCGGCGCGGACGAGCTACCTCCGGCCCTGCGCGCGATGTGGCGGCTCTGCCTGCTCGGGTACCGGCACGAACCGCGGCTGATGCTGGTCGCGTTCGTATTGTCCTTGTTGGCCGCGGTACCGGACGCGCTGCTCGCGGTGTGGCTGAAGGTGCTCGGCGACGGGGCGCTCGCACACGACCCGACGAAGATCTACGTCGCCTCGTTCGGGTTGGCCGTCTCGGCCTGCGCGACCTGGTTCCTCGGTACCGTGTCCACCCGCGTGCAGCGGCGGTTCCGGGACCGGGTGACCATCGCGCTCGAGTCGCACGTGGCCCGGCTGCAGGCCTCGGTGCAGACGATCGCGCATCACGAGCGGCCCGACTACCTCGACCGGCTGTCAGTGCTGCGCGACCAGGTGTTCGTGCTCGACCACATGTACATGTCGGTGTTCGCGACGGTCGGCTGGATCCTGCGGCTGGCCATCACGATCGGACTGCTCGTCGCGATCAGCCCGGTGCTGGCCCTGCTCGCGGTGTTCGCGCTGCCGACCGTGCTGACATCGTCGTGGCGGCCGGCCGTCGAGCGCACCGCCCAGGAGCGGGGTGCGCCGCACAGCCGCCTGGCCCGCCACCTGTTCGTCACGGCCACCTCCCCCGCCCCGGGCAAGGAGGTGAGGGTCACCGGCATCGCCGACCGGCTGGTCCGCGACCGCCGCCAGGCGTGGGCGCGGTGGTACGGCCTGGTTTCGTCCGCCCGTATCCGCTCGGCCGGCTGGCACGCCGCGGCCTGGGCCATCTTCGGCCTGGCGTATGTCGCGGCGGTCGTGTTCGTCTCCGCCGGGATCCACGCCTCGGCCGGCTCGGTCCTGCTCGTGGTGGCCGCCGGAGCCCGGCTGTCCACCTACATCGGGGCCACCGTGGGCGAGATCGGCTTCTTGCGCGGCATCTGGATGGACGGCTCCAGGCGGCTGGCCTGGCTCGAAGACTATGCGGCGTCGTTCGCCGCGCAGGCCGACGCGACCGTACCTGACCGGCTGACCGACGGCATCGTGTTCGAGCACGTGTCCTTCTCCTATCCCGGCACCGACAGCCTCGCCCTGGACGACGTCACGCTGCGGCTGCCGGCCGGTGCGGTGGTGGCAGTGGTCGGCGAGAACGGCGCCGGAAAGAGCACGCTGGTGAAGCTCCTGGCCGGCTTCTACCGGCCGACCGGCGGCCGCATCCTCGTCGACGGGGCGGACCTGTCCCGCATGCCGGCGCAGCGCTGGCTCGCTCGGCTCTCCGGCGCGTACCAGGACTTCTTCCGGTTCGAGTTCCTCGCCCGGCGCAACGTCGGCCTCGGCGACCTGTCCCGGCTGGACGACCAGTCGGCGGTCAGCACCGCGGTGGACCGGGCCGGCGCCGACGACGTGGTGGACCAGTTGTCGGCCGGTCTGGAGACCCAGCTCGGACCGGGCTGGCCCGACGGCGTCGACGTCTCGTTCGGCCAGTGGCAGAAGCTGGCGCTGGCTCGCGGGTTCATGCGCGACGAGCCGCTGCTGCTGATGCTCGATGAGCCGACCGCCGCCCTCGATGCCGAGACCGAGCACGCCCTGTTCGAGCGCTACGCGGCGCGAGCCGAAGAGGCGACCGTCGACAATGGACGGATCACGATCCTCGTCTCGCACCGGTTCAGCACCGTGCGCATGGCCGACCTCATCGTCGTGCTCGACGGCGCCAAGGTGGTCGAGGTGGGCAGTCACGAGGAGTTGATGGTCCACAATGGACAGTATGCCGAACTCTACGGGATCCAGGCCGCCGGGTACCGGTGAGCTCAGCGTGGCTCGGCGTGGGTGTCGCCCACGTGGGTCTCCAACCAATCGCTGAGCGGCGCGGTGACCCGGAGCAGGTCGACCACCCGGGTCTTGGCGGTGGCCCGCCCCAGCCACGCCCCGACCGGCCACTCCTTCGACGCGACCAGCCCCTTGGCCCGCAGCAGGTCGGCCCGCGGATGATCCTTCGGGTACCCGCGCGGAACCGTCTTCAGCTCGTCGTGGCCGCCGCAGTCGATCGCCTTGGACCGGAGCCGCCGCACCAGTGCGGCCAGGCCGGCGCCGCTCGCCTCGGCCGCCACCGCCTCCCGGTACCGGGCCAACTGGTCGGGCGCCATCATCCAGGTGCCCCGGCCGGCCATCAGGGCCTGGGCGGTCAGCTGCAGATAGGCGTTACCGCCGAGGGTTGCCGCAATGGATGTCTTGTACGGCGATTTGTCGGCACTGAACCGCACGTCCCGGTACGGGCGGAACAGCCGGCCGGCGCCGAACTCCGGCTCGAGCTCGGCCAGCAGCTCCATCATCGGAGCGTAGACCTTCTCGTCGTACACGGTCTTGTGCGCAGTCCAGTACGTCTTCGAGTTGTCCGCCTCGAGTCCTTCGTAGAAGTCGAGTGCCTCGGTCGGCCAACCGCGAAATGCCATGCCTCACACGCTATCGCCACCAGCCTTGGATGGTTGTCCACCCGCACGGGCGCGTCGTCCGGCGCCGCGGCGCAACCACTGATAACGTCGGCCGACGTGGCGAAGTCAGCTGGGGCCCGGACTCCGGCACCGACGAGGATCCCGGTTCGGGCGAGCGTGGCGGCGGACGTGGCCGACGTCACCGTGGACGAGTACATGACCCGTCGGCGGCCGCTGCCGCACCTGTTCGACCTGGCCCCACACCTGCATGGCACGGCCTTCGAGCCCGGCGCCGCCGAGTCGGCCGGCGCTGCGATCTACGGCACCATCCGTACCGAGGGCGAGCGCAATTCCGACGTACGGCTGCTCGTCGATGACGGTGAGCGTTATGCCGCCCTGGCCAAGGCGATCGCGCGCAACCTCGGCTGTGACGTGTACCTCACGGCCGACGGCGCGTTCGTGCGCTACGTCCGCGAGTCCAGCTCGCTGGCCGGCGACTCGTGGGACGCCATCGCCACCGACCGGGAAACCGGCCAACCCACGCCCTGGCTGGTCGTGCGGCCGGCGGCGCTGCCGGCCGACGTTCCGACCTGGTACACGACCATCCGCGGCCGGCTGCGTCAGGGTAACGGCCTGGTCAGCGTGTCCCTGCCCGACGGGATCGCATTCGCCACCAAGAACACGTTCCGCGATGCCACCCATCTCGCCGCCACAATCAGGCCGGCTACCAGCCGGATGACCACCATCGCGGCCAACGCCGACCTGGGCCGGTTCGAAATCAGCCGGTTCGACGACACGGGATCGCTGCTCAGCGGCGTCGAGTTCGCCACCCTCATCTCGGCCAGCCTTGACCTCATCCACCCCGACGTCCAGCTGGCTCTGACCTGGCCGACCGACCTCACCCTGTGCGCGGCGCTGGACACCGAGCTCATGCGCCTGGCCGACGCGCTCAACCGCACCGTCTGGGTACCACAGCCCCAGGGCGCGGCATTCGTCCTGCCCGGCTGTGGTGAGTTCGCGGCGGTCGACGAGGTGGGCGGACCTTCGGTCTGGCGCCCGTACCCGTCCCGGATGGTGGCCGAGTTCGAGCCGCGGTACGGCACCGACCTGGACGGCCGGCTCGTACCCCGCGGCGAGCTGGTCACCGCGGCCTTCCCCGGTGTGCGGCTCGTGTCGGTGCCGCCGCATCAGCTCGCTCAGATGCGCCCGTGGTACGAGTCGGTAGCGCCGTGCGACGACGCTGTTCACCCTCGACCTGGCGGTCCTGCCCGACGGCCGGCTCGGCGTGCTGGTCGAGAACGGAAGGCCGGTCGCGGCCGGACCGCGTGAGCTGCGCAGCCTGCTGCGAGCGGCCGGCTGGCACGGCGAGGATCTGGTGCTGCTCACCCAACCACCGGCCGCGTGTTGGGAGGCCACCCTGGCCCACGCCCAGAGCCTGGCCGACAGCCTCACCGCCGATATCTGGTTCGCCTCGGCCGGCGCCGATGTGTGGATCCAGCCGGACGGCCGCCTCGCCGCCGCAACGCCGGGCGGCGCCGCCCGAGCCTGGCACGTGGTCACCTTCGCCCGGCAGGGCGACTTCACCGGCGATGAGGAGGTGGCGCTGCCGCGGGCGCTCGCCGCCACGACCCGCTCGGGGCCGGTGACGCCCCGCCCGACCTCACTGGTGGCGCGTCCGGCGTCGGCCGAGATCGTGGTGTCCGGATCCACACCGTTGAACCCGCCGGCGGTTGCCGGGAACCCGCCGGCGGTGATCGAACCCGACGAGGTGCTCCAGCCCGTCGGGGTCACGGTGGCACGGGTACTCGGCAAGGGCTCACCGCACGGGGTGCCCTGGCTGCCCGACGCCCCGGTCGTCAACCGGCGCGCCCTCGACCTGTATCTGTGGACTCCACTGGCGGCGGACGAGATCGAGGCCTGGGGCCTGCCCTCGGCCGACCTGTTCCTGCTGGCCGGCCAGGACCCGCTGCGGTTGTCCGAGCGCCGCCGTACCGGTTATCTGCTGCGGGTGTACGCACCGGCCGAGACCGCCGTCGAACTGGACGAACACCTCCGCGAGGCGCCGGCGGACCTGCGCCAGCGGCTCGCCGCCACGGGGGCGACCCATGTGCTCCCGGTGGCGTGGCTGTCCGAGCTGCGCGTGACCGGGCGCTTCGACCTCGACGCCCGTGGCGGCATCACCAGCCGGAGCGATGTGGACGCCGCCGCACTCGCCATCCGCTTCGAGGGAGCCGAGCACGGGGTACCCGGCCTGCCCAATGAAGTGGTGAACTGGCCCGACCGCGCCTCGGCCGCGGGTACCGCCGCTTACCTCATGCTGCCCGACACCGAGGCGGCGACCGCCCACGCGGTTCATCACGGATACGTCCCGCTGTCGCGTCGCAAGCCCACGTTGCTAGAAGGGCACCGGCTGCTCGAGGTGAAGGTCCGCAAGCGGCGGGCGGTCGACGTGCCGGCCACGTTGGACAGTCTGGACGGAATGCCGATCGTCGGCCGGATGCACGACTTCGTAGGACTCGACCTCCTGCTGCCCGAGGAGGACCTGCCCAGAGCCGTGGTGTCGAAGGTGTGGCGTTTCGGACCGACCGGCAAGGTCACGGTCGACAAGCTGACCAGCGCCACCCTGGCCGAAGTCCTCGCCGAACCGTACGGTGTCGCTGCATGACCGACGACGAGCTCAAGGCCTACTGTCTGGGAAAGCCGGGGGCCTGGCCCGACGAGCCATGGGAAGGCGACACCGTGGCCAAGGTCGGCAGCAAGATCTTCGCGTTCATCGGCCGGGGCTCGGTCGGCCTCAAGTGCGGCGCCGACCGGGACGCGGCGGACGAGTGGCTGGCCCGCTACCCCGACGACGCGTCGGTCATGGCCTACATCGGTCGCTCCGGCTGGAACTCGCTCAAGGTCGGCGGCGCCATCCCCGACGACGAGGTGTTCGAAGCGGTCGACACCTCGTATGAGCTGGTGGTCAGCAAACTGCCCAAGAAGGATCGCCCAACGTGACCACCCGCGACACAGTCCGGTAACACTCGTATCGACCAGATTCGTCCGAATGGCCAATGACGCTGGGTAGGCGTCGAACTCCACAATGGCATCATGAGTCTGAGCTCGACTGTGGGCGGGGTACTCACCGGTCTCGTGGTCGGCTTCCCGGCCGGCGTGCTCTTCGCGATGGCACGCCGGGGCTGGACGGATGTGGCCAATGCCAAGAAGGCCGTCCCGACCGCACGCAAGACCGCGGTCAGCCGCACCGGTGAGGCCCTCGTCCTCGGAGTCCTTCTCGCCATCGTCGGCGCCGTCGCGATCGGGATTGCCCGCGGCCGCTGACCAGCGCCGGGCGCCGCTCAGTGGCCGGCGCCGCACAGGGGGCGACGCCGCACAGGGGTCGACGCCGTTCAGGGGTCGGCGCTGCTCAGGGGTCGGCGCCGCTCAGGGGTCGCCACGGGGTCCATGTGAGGCCCCTATTGGGGCGGTGCGGAGACCCGTTCGCCTGCACGCCGCGGTGAGAGGAGACGTTAGCGGGTCGACTTCTTCCGGGGCCGGACCGAGATGTGGACCGGACTGCCGTCGAAGCCGAACTCCTCACGCAGCCGGCGCTCGACGAAG
Source organism: uncultured Actinomycetota bacterium (assembly GCA_963803345.1). Taxonomy (GTDB): domain Bacteria; phylum Actinomycetota; class Actinomycetes; order Mycobacteriales; family Micromonosporaceae; genus CAWDLX01. The sequence goes on along the minus strand of CAWDLX010000006.1, from coordinate 648,938 downwards.
CGGACGTAGGACGGGTCCAGCTGGCCGGTGGTGAACAGGACGAACCGGGGTGGCCGGGTGCCGGCCTGGGTCGCGAAGAGCACGCGGGGAGCACGGCCGCCCCGGACCGGATGCGGGGTCGCCTGCACGACGGCGGTGAGGAACTGGTTGAGTTGGCCGGTAGGGATGCGACGCTCCCAACTGGACAGTGCCTGCCGCAGTGCCGGGGCCAGGCGGTCGACGGCCCGGCCGGTCTTGGCGGAGATGTTGACCCGTACCGCCCACGGGATGCGCTTGAGGTCGCGTTCGATCTCGCGGTCGAGGTAGTAGCGACGGTCGGCGTCGACCAGGTCCCATTTGTTGAACGCGATGACCAGTGCCCGGCCGGCCTCGGCCACCATGGACAGCACCCGCTGGTCCTGCTCGCTGATGACCTCGCTGGCATCGAGGAGCACCACCACCACCTCGGCTGCCTCGATGGCGCCGGCGGTGCGCAGGCTGGCGTAGTACTCGGCGCCGCTGGCGGTGGCCACCTTGCGACGCAGTCCGGCGGTGTCGACGAACAGCCACGTCTCCCCGCCCACCTGGACGAGGCTGTCCACCGGGTCGACCGTGGTTCCGGCAACCGGGTCGACCACCGCCCGTTCCTCCTGGGCGAGCCGGTTGAGCAGACTCGACTTGCCGACGTTGGGGCGCCCGACCAGCGCGACCCGCCGCGGGCCGCCGGTGCGGATCTCGAACGACACCGGCGGGGCCGGCATCACCTCGAGGATGGCGTCGAGCAGGTCGCCGGAGCCGCGGCCGTGCAGCGCCGAGACGGGATAGGGCAGGCCGAGTCCGAGTGACCACAGCGACGCGGACTCGAGTTCCTGGCGCTCGTTGTCCACCTTGTTGGCGACCAGGATCACCGGCTTCTTCGTCCGGCGCAACATGCGTACCGCGGCCTCGTCCTCGTCGAGCGCACCCACTGTCGAGTCCACGACGAGGAGGACCACGTCAGCCGTCTGGGCGGCGATTTCGGCCTGAGCGGCGATAGCGGCCGCCCGATCACGGGCGTCGGGCGCCCAACCACCAGTGTCCACAATGGTGAATCGCCGGCCCGCCCACTGGGCGTCGTAGGCCACCCGGTCGCGCGTCACGCCGGGTACGTCCTCGACAACCGCCTGGCGCCGGCCGAGTATGCGATTGACCAAAGTGGACTTTCCCACATTGGGTCGGCCGACGACCGCCACGACCGGGGCCGGCGTGATCGGCTCACTGTCCCCTATGGACTCGTCCGACTCCGGATACCCGTCATCCTCGAAGTCGTCGAGGTTGACCGTCCACTGTGTGTCATCCGACATCAGCCTTGCCGCTCCCGCAGCAGGACCACCAGGTGGGCGACGACATCGTCGATTCCCAGTTCGGTCGAGTCGAGCACCACCGCGTCGGGCGCCGGCACCAGCGGGTCGGCCGCCCGGGTCGAGTCGAGCCGGTCGCGGCGGGCGAGATCGGCCGCCGTCGAGTCGAGGTCGTCGTCGCGCTCGGTGCTCCGGCGCCGGGCCCGCTCCGACACGGACGCGGTCAGATACACCTTCAAGATCGCGTCCGGGGCGACGACAGAGCCGATATCGCGCCCCTCCACCACGATGCCGGCTCCGCCGTGGGCGGCCGCGATGATGGCTCGCTGCTGGGCCACCAGGTGCTGACGCACGGCCGGTACCGCGGACACCGCCGATACCGCGGCTGTCACCTCGGCGCCGCGGACCGGGCCGTCCACCGACACGCCATCGAGCGTGATGTGCGGGTCGGCGGGGTCGGTACCCACGCCGAGCACACACTCGACCGCGATCTTGGTCACTGTGTCAGCGGCCTGCGGGTCGACACCGGCCCGCAGCACGGCCAGCGTGACCGCCCGGTACATCGCGCCGGTGTCCAGATAGCGAGCACCGAGCGCCTGGGCCAGCCGACGGGACACCGTGGACTTGCCCGAGCCCGACGGCCCGTCAACCGCCACCACCGAGCCAGTGCCCACCACGGCATACCCTTCCGCGCTACGAACAGTCACCCACCATCATGCCCGGCCCAGCCGGCCGAGCACCGGTGACCCCGCGCACGGCCGGTCGCCGCGGTACCAGGATCTGTCCGGCGGGACGGTGTCCGTTGTGTCCGGCGGACGTTAGGAAGGGCACCTTCCTATACACGAGGCGGTAACAAGGTGCCCTTCCTTCCAGAGATCCCGGGCCGGGCGGGGCGCCGCGTGGAGGGCGGGCGGGGGGATCAGCCGGCGGAGGTGCGGACGGTGTCGAGGGTGCCGTCACCGTCAGTATCGGTAGCGACCACGTCGAGTCCACCATCGCCGTCGTGGTCAACGCCGACGAAGTCGATCCGGCCGTCGTTGTCGCGGTCGAGCGCGACCGAGTCGGCCACCCCGTCGCCGTCGGTGTCGTACACGATCTTGTCGGCGACCCCGTCGCCGTCCCGGTCGTAGGCGATCATGTCGACCCGGCCGTCCCCGTCACGGTCGTAGGCTCCGACGACGCCGTGGATCTGCGGAGTTGATGTCGCCTCCTCCTCGGTCATGCCCATCTCGCCCAGGCTGTACTTGTCGGGCACCTCAGTCATGGTCCACTCCTCCCGGTCGATCGTTGGTCCGGTACACGATAGTGACCGGTGTCCAGCGCCGGACGGTTCGCGACGGCGTGTCTACTCGGAGCCCGTCGCCACGTCGAACAGCGCGGCCACCTCGCCCCGGGTCAGATGGCGCCAGCGGCCGGTCCGGAGGTCGCCCAGCTTCACCGGGCCGACCGCGGTGCGGATCAATCGGGACACCGGGTGACCCAGGGAATCGAACATCCGCCGCACGATATGTTTGCGCCCCTCGTGCAGCACGATCTCGACCAGCGCGGTCCGGCCGACCGCGTCCACCAACCGGAACGCGTCGGCCCGGGCCGGGCCGTCGTCCAGGTCGATGCCGCCCAGCAGGGCCCGCCCGACCGAGCGGGGCAGCGGACCGGCCACCTCGGCCAGGTAGGTCTTCTCCACCTCGTACGACGGGTGGGTCAGCCGGTGCGCGAGGCTCCCGTCGTTGGTGAGCAGGAGCAGCCCTTCGCTGTCCGTGTCGAGCCGGCCGACGTGGTACACGCGCTGCGACACCGTCGTACCGAGCAGTTCGGCGATGCCGGCCCGGCCCCTCTCGTCGGCCATCGTGGACACGATGCCCCGCGGCTTGTTGAGCGCCAGGTACACCAGGCGTTTGTTGGTGACGACCCGCTCACCGTCCACATAGATCTGAGCTGTGGTCGGGTCGACCCGTTCGCCGAGGACGGCCGGGCGACCGTCCACTGTGACCCGTCGGGCCGCGATCAGCTCCTCGCAGGCGCGCCTGGATCCGACGCCGGCGCCCGCCAGCACCTTCTGCAGCCGCTGCGGACCGGGCGCCCCGGCCGACTCGTCGTCGTCCCCGGCGAAGGGGCCTTCGGGGGTGTCCGGCGGCACGGGCCGGTTGGCTCGCCCGGGCCGGTCCCCCGGCCGGCTATCTCTGGGCAAGATCGAGCTCGTCGATGTCGTGCGGCAGGAACGGGGCGATCGGCGGCAGGTCGGCGACGCTGTTGATGCCGACCTTCTCCAGGAACAGTCTGGTCGTTCGGTAGAGGTGGGCGCCGCTCTCGTTCTCGGTGCCACACTCCTCGACCAGTCCCCGGGTGACCAGCGTCTTGATCACGCCGTCGCAGTTGACCCCGCGGATGGCGGCCACCCGCGACCGGGTCACCGGCTGCTTGTACGCCACGACGGCCAGCGTCTCCAGGGCGGCCTGGGTCAGCCGGATGTGCTGCCCGTCGAGGACGAACCGCTCCACATAGGACGCGTAGCTGCCGCGGGTGTAGAAGCGCCATCCGTTGGCCACCTGGCGCAGTTCGAAGCCGCGTCCGGAACCGGTGTACTCCTCGGCCAGCGCGGACAGGGTGCCCTCGATGCGGGTGGCCGGCTCTTCCAGGACATGGGCCAACAGGGTGGACGTGACGGGTTCGTCCACGACCATGAGGATCGCCTCGAGCGCTGCGCGCAGGTCGTCGGAGGCCATGCCGGGCTCGAATGACTCCGGGTCGGGCAGCTCCTCCCCGTCCGCCTCGGCGTAGGCGAGCCGACCGACGGCCAGCTCCTCGGGGGTGTAGTCGGAGGCGGGCTCGATCAACAGCTGGGGCAGTGCCCGGGCCCACGGCGGGACCCAGGCGGCGGCGAACTCCTCGAACGCCGTCTCCGGAGCGCGGCTCGCCTCGGCGGCCCGCTCGATCCCCGCCACCGACTCTGCCTGCTCCTCAACCACCGGCTCCGTGCCGACCGTGTCCATTGAGGACTGTGACGACGGGTCGACCTGGTGACCGTTGAGCTCCATGTGCTCGTCGTTGTGCTCGGTCACTCGCTCGTACCCTCCTCGTACTCGGGCTCGCCACCCAGGAACTCGACCAGCTCGGCCTCCTCGATCGGGGCGGCCGGAGCCGGCTCCTCGGGCGGCGCCGGACTGCCTTCGAACTCGTCCACTGTCAACTCGACCGCGCTGCCGTGGCCGGTCCACTGGACGGTCAGCTCGCCGAGCGCCGTGACCTGGTCGAAGGTGACCAGCCCCTCGCGGAAGAGCTCCAGCAGGGCGAGGAACCGCGCGACGATCTCCAGCACCGACTGGCAGTCGGCACACAGCGCCCGGAAGGTGGCCGTCTTCAACCGCAGCAGCTTGCCCTGCAGGATCTCGGCGTGTTCGCGCACGCTGACCCGGACCATGTGCACGTGCGAGATCGCCACGACCGGCGGGGTCTTGGGCAGCAGGGCCCGGACAGCCAGCTCGGCCAGCCGTTCGGGGCCGATACCCAGCACCAGGTCGGGCAGGGCCTCGGCGTAACGCTCCTCCAGCTTGACCGCGCGCGGGTATCCCCGGGAGAACTCGGCGTCGCGGGCGGCGATGACGGCGGCCAGCTCCTTGAATGCCTTGTACTGCAGCAGGCGGGCGAACAACAGGTCGCGGGCCTCGAGCAGGGCCAGGTCCTCCTCATCCTCAACCTCAGCCTGAGGGAGAAGCTTGGCCGTCTTGAGGTCGAGCAGGGTGGCCGCCACCACCAGGAACTCGCTGGCCTCGTCAAGGTCCCAGTCGTCGCCCATGTTGCGGATGTAGGCGATGAACTCGTCGGTGACCTTGCTCAGCGACAGCTCGGTGATCTCGAGCTTCTGCTTGCCGATCAGCTGGAGCAGCAGATCGAAGGGGCCGGTGAAGGCCGGCAGCTGGACCTGGAACCCGGTGGGTGTCGGGGCGGCCGGGTCCACCGCGGACAGGTCGGCGGGACTGGTCACGCCCTCCACGGTACCCACAGGTGCCGGCCTGTCGGGTGCAGCGTGGCCGGCCGGCCCGCCGGAGATCGTGGTGCTGGCCGTGGGAGGGGTGGACATCGTGGGACTACCGGCGAACCGACGCGTGCTGAGCGATCAACTCCCGGGCGAGCTGACGGTAGTTGCGGGCACCCGATGACGCGGGGTCGAGGGAGGTGATCGGGGCCCCGGCCACGGTCGACTCAGGAAACTTCACCGTCTTGGTGATCACGGTCTGGTACACCTTGTCGCCGAACGCCTCGACCACCCGCTGCAGCACCTGCCGGCTATGCGTGGTGCGGCTGTCGTACATCGTGGCCAGGATGCCCTCGAGCTCGAGGTTGAAGTTGAGCCGCTCGCGAACCTTGTCGATCGTGTCGAGCAGCAGGGCCACCCCGCGAAGCGAGAAGAACTCGCACTCCAGTGGCACCAGAACCCCGTGGGCGCAGGTGAGGGCGTTGATCGCGAGCAGGCCGAGTGATGGCTGGCAGTCGATGAGGATGTAGTCGTAGTCCTTGACCACCGGCCGGAGCAGCCGCGCCAGCGCCATCTCCCGGGCGACCTCGGTGACCAGCTGGATCTCGGCGGCGGAGAGGTCGATGTTGGCCGGCAGCAGGTGCAGCCCGGCGACGTTGGTCTTGATCAGGATGTCGTCGATCGTGACCTCGTCCTGCATGATCAGGTTGTAGATCGACAGATCCAGGTTGTGGGGATTGACGCCCAGGCCGACCGAGAGCGCACCCTGAGGGTCGAAGTCGACCAGCAGCACCTTGCGGCCGTACTCGGCGAGGGCGGCGCCGAGGTTGATCGTGGTCGTGGTCTTGCCGACCCCGCCCTTCTGGTTGGCCATCGCGATGATGCGGGCCGGGCCGTGACTGTCCAGCGGGGCGGGGATGGGGATCTCGCGGCGGGTGGTGTAGGCGGTCGGATCAGCCGGACCCAGGTCAGCGCCGAGATCCAGCGCGGACTGCTGAGCCCGCATGTCTTTGGTCCAGGACTCGCCCCGCTCGTCGATGCTCGCCATCTCCCGTTCGCCTCTCCCGGACGCCACCACCGCGCCGAACAGTGGCGTTGCCGCTGCGGCCGACTGTACGACACGATGCGTGCCGGGGCCTGCCACGCGCTCGGCGTGTCGCGGCACGTGCAGCCCGACGGTCCCCCGTCAGGTACAGGGCCGCCCGAGTGTCAACGAGCGCGGGGATGTGAGGTCGCGTATATCTCGCGCAGCTTCTCGACGGTGACCAGGGTATAGACCTGCGTCGTGGTGACCGAGGCATGCCCCAGCAGTTCCTGGACAACCCGGACATCGGCCCCGCCGTCGAGCAGGTGCGTGGCGAAGCTGTGCCGCAGTACATGCGGCGAGACCAGGTCGGTCAGGCCGGCCCGCTGCGCCGCCGCCCGCAGGATCAACCACGCCCCCTGCCGACTCAGCGGAGCGCCACGGGCGTTGCGGAACAACAGGAACCCGCGCGCCCCGCGGCCGCGAGCCAGCAGGGCCGGCCGACCCCGGACCAGATAGGCCTCCATGGCGGCGCGGGCGAAGCCACCGACCGGGACCAGCCGGTGGCGCCCACCCTTGCCGCGCAGCCGGACGGTCGCCTCGGCCAGGTCCAGGTCGTCGACCGCGCAGCCGACCGCCTCCGACACCCGGGCGCCCGTCCCGTACAGGAACTCGAGCAGCGCCCGGTCGCGCAGTCCGGTCTCGGAGTCGTCGGTCGACTCCAGCAACCGCCGCACTTCATCGACGCCGAGCGCCCGGGGCAGGCGCCGGGGCTGCCCCGGCGGGCGTACCCCGTGGGCGGGATCGTCGGTGGCCAGACCCTCCCGTGCGGCGAAGCGGTGCAGCCCGCGCACGGCGCTCAGCGCCCGGGCGGCCGATGACGCACTCAGTGCCGGATGCTCGGCGTCGCCCTCCCGCAGCCTTCGCAGGTACCCGGAGATCTCACGCTCGCCAACGCTGTCCAATGTGGAGTGACCGGCGGTACCGATGACGGCGGCGTACCGGCGCAGGTCCCGCCGGTACGCCGACACGGTATTGGCCGCGACCCCGCGCTCAACGGCGAGATGATCGAGGTAGGCCCGGATCTGCCCATCCAGCTCGGTCAACTCAGGTGAGAACCTCGTCGAGCTTGACGGCCGGCATGCCGTGGGCCTCGGCCACCGGGCCGTACGTGACGTGCCCGCCGTGGGTGTTGAGGCCCAGTGCCAGCGCCCGATCCTTGCGCATGGCTTCCCGCCAGCCCAGATTGGCCAGCTCCACCGCGTACGGGAGAGTGACGTTGGTCAACGCATAGGTCGACGTGTGCGGTACCGCCCCGGGCATGTTGGCCACGCAGTAGAACAGGCTGTTGTGCACCGGGTACACCGGATCGGCGTGGGTGGTCGGACGCGAGTCCTCGAAACAGCCGCCCTGGTCGATGGCGATGTCCACCAGGACGCTGCCGGGCTTCATCCGCGACACCAGCTCGTTCGAGATCAGCTTCGGTGCCTTCGCCCCGGCGACCAGAACGGCTCCGATGACCAGATCGGCGTCCAGGACCGCCCGCTCGATCTCGTAGGCGTTGGAGGCGATGGTCTGGATGTGGCCGCGGTAGTCGGCGTCGATGCCGCGCAGCCGGGCGATGTTGCGGTCGAGCAGGAGCACCTCCGCCTGCATGCCGAGCGCGATGGTGGCGGCGTTCATGCCGGAGACCCCGGCGCCGAGGACCACCACCTTGGCCGCGTAGACCCCGGGTACGCCGCCCATCAGCAGGCCGCGGCCGCCGCCCTGGCGCATCAGGTGGTACGCACCGACCTGCGGGGCCAGCCGGCCGGCGACCTCCGACATCGGGGCCAGCAGCGGCAGCGCGCCGTCAGGCAACTCGACCGTCTCGTACGCGATGCCGGTGACGCCCCGCTCGACGAGCGCCTCGGTGCACTCCCGGGATGCCGCCAGGTGCAGGTAGGTGAAGAGCACCTGACCCTCGTGCATGCGGGGGTACTCCTCGGCGATCGGCTCCTTCACCTTGAGAATCATGTCGCCGGTGTCCCAGACCGCGTCCGCGTCGCCGAGGATCGTCGCGCCGGCGGCCGCGTACTCGGCGTCGGTGATCGACGAGCCCTCACCGGCGCCGGACTGGACGAAGACCTCGTGGTCGTTGCGGGTGAGCTCGTTCACTCCCGCCGGTGTGATCGCCACCCGGTACTCATGGTTCTTGATCTCGCGGGGAATGCCAACCTTCACCGTCAGGACACCTCTTCCAGCCATGGCCGATGGCGCCGTTGCCACCTGTCCGGGAGTGTAGAACCAGCGGGTGGCGCCGTGCTCAACCAGCGGCTTTCGCGTCGCGCAGCCCGGACCAGCTCTCGTCGCGCGATCGAGCGGCGGCCAGTATCCCGGCGACCGCTCCGGAGTTGGTGATCTCGCCGCGCTGGACCATCCGGACCGCCCGGTCCAGGCCGAACCGGCGCACCGTCAGATGGGCCTCCTCCTCGCGGCGGGTGTGACGGTCGGCCGCCGGCACCCGGCTCAGTCCGCGGGCCAGGAAGACACGGAAGAAGTCGTCGGTGAAGCCGGGGCTCGGGTGCATCTCGAGCAGGAGGTTCCAATGGACGGCGAGGAGGTCGGCCTCCTCGGCCAGCTCCCGGGCAGCCGCCTCGACCGGCCGCTCCCCGGGTACGTCGAGGATCCCGGCCGGCAGCTCCCACAGCATGCGGCCGACCGGCTGACGGTACTGGTGGACCAGGACGATCCGGTCCCGCTCGTCCACCGCGGCGATGATCACGGCGCCCGTGCTGTGGGTCCAGTCGCGCCGCACGACCGTGCCGTCGGGCAGCTCGACCTCGTCGCTGAACACGGAGAAGACGGCGCCCTGGAAGACCTCGGACCTCGTCAGCACACGGTAGCCGCCGGGCGGCGTGTTCTTCGCCGCGGTCGACGTACGGCGGGACTTCCTGCCCGGACCGCTCACGCGAGCGTCGCGCTGCGGACGGCCCCGTTGCGGGAACCGACATCGTGCTCGTCGACCTCGACCGGCAGCCGGTCAGCGCTGTTGTAGTCGAGCGCGGCGGCGAGGAAACCGTCGAAGAGCGGGTGCGGGCGGGTGGGTCGACTCTTGAGCTCCGGGTGTGCCTGGGTCGCCACGAAGTACGGGTGCAGGTCGCGGCGGAGCTCGACGAACTCGACCAGCCGGCCGTCCGGCGAGGTACCACTGATGACCAGCCCGGCCCTGCTCAGCGCGTCCCGGTAGGCGTTGTTGACCTCGTACCGGTGGCGGTGGCGCTCCGAGACCGAGGTGACGCCATAGACCCCGGCCACGATCGACCCCTCGACCAGCTCGGCCGGGTATGCCCCGAGCCGCATCGAGCCACCGAGGTCGCCCTTTCCGGCGACGATGTCCTCCTGGTCGGCCATGGTCGCGATCACCGGGTGGGCTGCCTCGGCGTCGAACTCGAGCGAGTTGGCGCCTTCCAGGTTGGCCAGGTGCCGGGCCACCTCGATGGTCATGCACTGCAGTCCCAGGCACAGCCCGAGGCACGGGATGCCTCGCTCGCGGGCATACCGGGCGGCACCGATCTTGCCCTCGATGCCGCGGACCCCGAACCCGCCAGGGATGACCACCCCGTCCACGCCAGCCAGCGCCGCCGAGGCGCCGGTCGGGGAGACGCACTCGTCGCTGGGCACCCAGCGCAGCTCGACCCTGGCCCGGTGGCCGAAGCCGGCCGCCCGCACCGCCTCGCTGACCGACAGGTACGCGTCGGGCAGGTCGACGTACTTGCCGACGATGGCCACGGTGACGCTCTGGCGTGGATGGTGCACCCGCTCGAGCAGGTCGTCCCAGCGCTGCCACTCGACGTTGCGGAAGCTCAGCCCGAGGCGGCGGACCACGTAGGCGTCGAGCCCCTCCCGGTGCAGCACCTTGGGGATGTCGTAGATGCTGGGCGCGTCGGCGGCGGACACGACGGCTTCCCGGTCGACGTCGCAGTACAGCGACAGCTTGATCTTGAGCTTCTCCGGGATCTCGCGGTCCGAGCGGCAGACCAGCGCGTCGGGCTGGATACCGATGTTGCGCAGGGCGGCCACCGAGTGCTGGGTCGGCTTGGTCTTGAGCTCGCCGCTCGGAGCGAGGTAGGGCACCAGCGAGACGTGCAGGTAGAAGCAGTTGTCCCGGCCGATGTCGTGGCGCACCTGCCGGATCGCCTCCAGGAAGGGCAGCGACTCGATGTCGCCGACGGTGCCGCCGACCTCGGTGATCACCACGTCGGGCGACCGCCCGTCCTCGTCGGGGGCGGCCATGGCCCGGATCCGGGCCTTGATCTCATTGGTCACGTGCGGGATGACCTGCACGGTGTCGCCCAGGTACTCGCCGCGGCGCTCCTTGGCGATCACCTCGGAGTAGATCTGCCCGGTGGTCACGTTCGCCGTCCGGGACAGGTCGCGGTCGAGAAACCGCTCGTAGTGTCCGACGTCCAGGTCGGTCTCGGCCCCGTCCTCGGTGACGAAGACCTCGCCGTGCTGGAACGGGTTCATCGTGCCGGGGTCCATGTTGAGGTACGGGTCGAGCTTCTGCATGACCACCCGCAGACCGCGGGCGGTGAGCAGGTTGCCGAGGCTCGACGCCGTCAGACCCTTGCCGAGAGAGGAGGCGACGCCCCCCGTGACGAAGATGTGCTTGGTCGTCCGTGCCGTTGGCGTCAACGTGTTCTCCCGTGGTCGATCGGGCGCTAGATCAAGTGATCCACGGGATTCAACCGTAACACCACGTGCCGACGACCCGCCCTACCTGCGGGTCGTGTCGCGCGCCACGGTTCCGCCGGCCAGGTCGGTATATACCGAAATGATCTGTTCGAGGGTTTGCGCCGGGGTCGGCCAGGTCGCGGCCATCGCCCGTCCGGCCGCGCTGAGTACGGCGCGCCGGCCCGGGTCGGCCAGGAGCGTGCGGACCGCCTCGTCGACCGCGTCGATGTCATCCGGCGGGACCAGCAACGCGGCGTCGTCGACCATCTCGGCGACACCGGGTACATCGGTCGCCACCAGGGGTACGCCGGCCGCCATGGTCTCCTGCACGAACAGCGGGCTGCCCTCCGCGTCGCTGGTCACCACGACCAGGTCGGCCGCGTGCAGCAGCTCGGACACGTCGTCACGGTGGCCGACCAGGTGGACGGCGCTGCGCTGCACCGTGGCCCGGCCGACCAGGTGCCGGTACTGCGGCCCCTTTCCCGCGATCACCACGACGGGCAGCGGTCGCAGCGAGCGCCAGCGGCCGGCGGCCGCGATCAGGATGTCGTGCCGCTTCTGTTCGGCCAGCCGACCGACGGACAGGATCATCGGGGCATCGGTCGGCACCCCGAGCTCCTCTCGTACCTCGGCCCGCTCGCGGACGGGGGCCGGCAGCGGCGCGGCGACCACCATCAGCAGGCGGGCATCCCGGGCGCCCAGGTCGGTCGCCTCCTTCTGGATCTCGACGGACGCGCACAGTGTGACGTTGGCTCCGCGGGCGACCGTACGGGCCAGGGCATCGCGGGCGTAACGGCGCATCCCGCGGCCCGGCGCGGGACTGTGCCAGGTGACCACGAGCGGCGCGCCGCCGGGCCGGCCGAGGACCGCGGCGAGCCCGGCCCGCAGCCCGTGCGCGTGGATCACGTCGACCGGCTCGGCCCGCAGCGCCCGCCGCAACCGGGCGATGTCCCGTGGACCGGGACCGGTGGTGATCTCCAGCGGCGTGACACGCGCTCCGGCGGCGGCGAACCCGAACTGTTCCTCGACTGCCGGCGGGCAGTACAGGTCGACCCGGCGGCCGGCCTGAATGAGACCGTCGACCAGCGCGACCACGTGCCGGCCGATACCGCCCGCAGTCGGGCCGACGACCATCGCGACGCTCACCACCCGGCCTCCTCCCGGCCACGACGAGGAACACCACGACGCCGATCAGCGGCCCCGCCACGGCTAGGTACCCGGCCACGACCGCGCCAACCGCACCGGCGAGCGCGGCGCCGATCGTGCTGACAAGGACGGTACGGCGGCAACCGGCCACCGCGTCCGCGCCCCGCCGCCGCGCCACGCTGTAGAGCAGCCCCGCACCGAGCATGCCGAGACCCGCGCTCGAGGCGCCACGGGTGCACTCTGCCGTACCCGGGCCAGGGGCACCGGGCAGGTCCGGAAGAGCCCGCCGATCCGGGCCGAGTGCCGCGTCGCACCGGTCAGGGGCGCCGACCGAGGCGGTCGAGGCGGCGTAGCCATCCGGTCGCCTCGATCATCCGGGTGAAGCTCACCCGCTCGCTGGCCACGGTGATCGCGGCCAAGCCGGCCAAGGTGACAAGACGTTGGGCCGTCCCGGCCCGAGCGACCACCGCCAACCCGAGCAACGCCCCCAGTGCGCTCGCACCGCTGTCCCCCACCATGACGCGTTCGTCCAGGTCGACCGGCAGGACCCCGGCCGCGGCCCCGACCGGCCCGGCCAGCAGGCCACCACTGCCGGTGGCGGCGAGCGGCACGCCGACGATCAGCCCGACCTTGAGGGCGCGGCCCGGGCGCAGATCGAGCAGGTTCACCACGTTGGCCGTCCCGGCGATCACGCCAGCCGCGAGCACCGTGTCGAGGACGCGCCGCGGCCAGCTTCCCACCCTCCCGGGTGGGCGCCCTCTGGCCGCTTCCGGCAACGGGACCAGGGCGGCGGCGGCCAGACCGGCAAGGCTCAGACCGGAGGCCTTCACCACACCGGCGGTCAACTGGCCGGTCCGCAGCGCGGCCAGGTGGCCCCGGAGCCCCTTGACGCCAGCCTGGTCCGGACGCCGGCCGGCCACATCGTCGTACCGGCCGACCGCCGTCGCGGCCAACCCGGCGACCAGGGCCGGCGCCGCCAGACCGGCCGGGGCGCCGGCGGCGGCGGTCAGGGTCGCCGCCAGCCCGAGCGCCGGTCCGCCATTGAGGCTGACCGCACGGCCGCGGAAGTTGGTTCCGGTCAGCCCAGGGCCACCGGCGGCCGTGCGGGCCAGCGCCGCGCCGGCCAATGCCAGGCCCAGGCGGACGGGCACCCGGCGCCGCCCGCGGTCGCCCCACCGGGCCACCCGGCGACGGGTGCCGGCATGGCCCGCGTGCGGCGCGGGGCGACCCGTGCGTCGGGCGGGTGGCGCTGGCATGGGTGGCCGGTGCGCCGGCTCAGCCGGCGGTGCCGGGACTGGCCGGTGGGTCGGGCGTCGGGTCGGGTCCCGAACTCGGCGCCGGCAGCGGTACGAACGGTGGCAGGGCCGTGGCACCAGGCCCGTCGCCGAACTGACCGAACCGACCGCCGATCTCGTCCACGAGCGCCCAGACGCTGATGAGCTGGCCGACGGCCGCACCAATATTGTCCACAGTGGACACGTTGGCGGCGAGGCGGGCGTCAGCCCGGATCCGGCCGACCACGGTCGGGCCGGCGCCGTCCGCGCCGACCACCGTCGGGCCGATGCCGCGCATGGCCGTCGCCAGGCTGACCAGCGCCGCCGTACGGCCGGCCGCGTCGGCGCCCGTCGGCGCGGCGCCGGTGACGAACAGGACCGCGTCGGCCGGTCCCGTGACCGGCCTGGACGCCACCACGAACCCTTCGCTGGTGTACGCGCTGAGCACGCTGCGACGGTCGTCATCGGTCACCGGCGGAGCGTGCTTGACCAGAACCTGGGCGAGCAGGGCGCTCGACGCCGCCACGCCGTCGGTGGTCTCGGGTAGGCCGGCGGTGACGCTCGGCGGCAGCGACGCGGTGGCCAGATCGAGCAGCTCCTGGGCGCGGGACGGGTCGGCGAACGCGTCTGTGATCCGCACCTCGCCCGACTCGGTCGCTCCGGCCAGCGTGAGCATCCGGGACACCCCGGCCAGGTAGGGCTGCGCGGCCGCGGTCGACAGCACCAGCACGGACACTCCGACCAGCCGTCGCTCGAGTACCGCCGGGGCCAGCTGACCGGCGAGGTCGTCGCGCCCCTTGGCACTGCCGGCCAGCTGGGCGAGCTGAGCCCGCAGGTGCTGGTTGTCCTGGTCGAGTGAGCTGAGCCGATCCTGGACGGGCTGAGGTGCTGGGCCATGCCGGGCAAGGTCACCGAACACGAAGCCGGCGCCGAGAGCCAGACTCACCGACGCGAGGGCGATCACGTGGAACCGGAAACTGATCACGAAAGCAGCCTCTGCAGCTGCACCATGAGGCTGTCCCACCAGCGGCCGGCATCGTCGACGTGGCCACGCCAGACGGTGGCCAGCAGCACGCCGAGGGCCATCGCCACCGCGGTGGAGACAACCAGCAGCAGCGCCGCCGTCATCGACGCGCTGTGCCGGTAGAGCCGGCTCACACCCTTGGCGTCGACCAGCTTTCCGCCGACCTTGAGCCGGGTCAGGAACGTGGACGCCATGCCGGCGCGGCCCTTGTCCAGGAACTCGCCGAGCGTGCCATGCCCACCGACCGCCACGATCAGCTCGGCGCCGTTCCCGTCGGCCAGCAGCATCGCGATGTCCTCGCTGGTGGCGGCGGCCGGGAACACCACCGCCGGCAGGTTGAGCCGGACCAGCCGTTCCATCCCGGGCGCACGGCCATCGGGGTACGCGTGGACGATCAGCTCGGCGCCGCTACGACAGGGCGTTGTCGGAGACCGAGTCCATGTCGCCGACGATCAGGTCGGGCCGGTACCCGGCGGCCACCAGGGCATCCGCGCCGCCGTCCACGCCGATCAGCACCGGCCGCACCTCGCGGATGTAGGAACGCAGAGCATGCAGGTCCGCCTGGTACCCGTACCCACGGACCACGATCAGGCAATGCCGCCGGGCCACCGGGTGGCGATGGCCGGCACCCCGACCCCGTCGAGGAGCAGCTCCCGCTCCTGCTGGAGGTACTCCATGGTGTTGGCGGCGAAGGCCTCGAGCTGAACCGACAGGTTCTCCCGCGCGTCCGTCATCGCCTTCGCCACGCTCTCCGCGTCCTGCCGTACGCCGTGCGCGACGGCGACCCCATCGAGGAGCACCGTGTTGACCTCGACCGAGACCACCACGCCGTCCCGTAGGTGCTGGAAGACATCCTCGCCGAGATCATCCAGCAGCGGGATGCCGGCCGCCACCAGAAGCTCCGGCCCGAGATTCGGATACCGGCCGGAGATCGACGGGCTGGCGTTGAGGCACGGCCGCCACCCGGGCCGTCACCAGGGACTCGGCGGCCACCCGATCAAGGTCGACGTGGTCGATCAGCGCGATGTCGCCCGGGCTGAGCCGGCTGACCAATCGCTTGGTCCGGCGGTCGAGATCGCGACCGTGCCCGCGACTACCCGCACCCCCGGCTCAACCGACGCGGGCGCGACGCAGGTTGTCAAGGAGACGCATCGCGAACAGTGTGGCATCCGCGCGGGGCCATCGGCGTCGACATGCCGACGAACAGGACAAAAGTCCCCGTCCGTGTCACCCCTGATCGTTGGCCCGCCAGCCTTCGACCGGCAGGCTCGAACTTGGCCACCAGCCGGTCGGTGAACGGCTGCGGACGCAGCTGGGCCACCCGGACCGGCAGGCGCCCCCCGGCACACCGTGACGACCGCCCCCGGGGCGGCGTCGAACATCCGCCGTCCGTCGCAGAACACCACCGCGTCGGGCGCGTGCGGGTCGACGGTGACCGTGATGGTCGACGACGGCGCCGTCACCAGGGCCCGGCTGAACAGGGCGTGGGCCGAGATCGGCACCAGCAGCAGGGCCTCCACGCCTGGCCAGACCACCGGACCGCCGGCCGAGAACGCGTACGCGGTCGAGCCGGTCGGCGTGGCGCAGATGACCCCGTCGCAGCCGTAGCGCGACAGCGGCCGTCCGTCCACGTCGACCCGTACCTCGAGCATCCGCTCCCGGGCGCCCTTCTCGACGCTCACCTCGTTCAGCGCCCACGACCGGGCCACCAGCGCACCATCGTGCGCGACTGTCGACGTCGAGGGTGAGCCGCTCCTCGACCGTGTACGCCCCGGCCACGATGTCGCGCACGGCGACGTCGAGGTCGGCGATCTCCGCCTCGGCCAGGAACCCGACCCGACCCAGGTTGATACCGAGCATCGGCGCGGTGGCCGGCCGGGCCAGTTCGGCCGCCCGCAGGAACGTGCCGTCCCCACCGAGCGCGAAGACGATCTCGGCGCCCTCGGCCGCGTCGGCGCCCGCGACCCGGGACGACGCCGGGCAGGCCCAGGTCGACCGCCTCGCCGGCCATCACCCGCACCGTGAAGCCGGCCTCGATGAGATCGGCGGCGACCGTACGGGCGTGCGCGGTGCTGTCCTTCCGGCCGGTATGGGTGACCAGCAGCGCGGTACGCGTCATCGCCGCGGTCTCGCCCGCGCTCGGTCATGCCGCGCTGCCGACGGCGCGGCGAACACGCTGGTCGCGGGTCGACCGGTCGGAGCGCCGCGGCGCAGCCAGAGGAAGAACTCCACGTTGCCGGACGGCCCGGGCAGCGGGCTCGCCACGACGCCGGCCACGCCCAACCCGAGCTCGGCCGCCGCGGCCGCCACGTCGAGCACCGCCTGCGCCCGCAGCTCCGGTTCGCGCACCACGCCGCCGGCCCGACCCGATCCCGCCCGACCTCGAACTGCGGCTTCACCATCGGCACGAGGTCGCCGTCGGCGACGGTCGCGGCGGCGAGCGCCGGCAGCACCAGCCGGAGCGAGATGAACGACAGGTCGGCCACGGTCAGCTCGACCGGCCCGCCGATCTGCTCCGGCGTCAGCGCGCGCACGTTGGTCCGCTCCAGTCACGGTCACCCGGGAATCATTGCGCAGCGCCCAGGCCAGCTGCCCGTACCCCACATCGACCGCCACCACCGCCGCCGCGCCCTCACGCAGGAGCACCTCGGTGAATCCCCCGGTGGACGCGCCCGGCGTCCAGGCAGCGGCGCCCGCGACCCGCAGCCCGGCCGGGCGAACGCGGCCAGCGCCCCGGCCAGCTTCATGCCCGCCCCGCGACACGTGCTCGTCGCCCGCGCTCCGCCCAGCACCCGGACCGGGTCGGCCGGGTCGACCATCGCCGCCGGCTTGCTCGCCCGGACCCCGCGCACCTCCACCTGCCCAGCCGCCACCAGCGCCGCTGCCTGCTCCCGGGACCGGGCCAGCCCGCGCCGGACCAGTTCGGTGTCCAGTCGGTTGCGGCGGGCCATCGCGTCAGATGTCGCCGATGGAGTCGAGCGTCTCGCGCAGTACCCGGTCGGCCTCGGCCAACGGCGCCACCTGGTCGGCCGGCGGGGCGTCAGCCACCGCGGCGAGCGAGGCGAGCGCCTCGTCGACCACCGGGCTGCCGGTCGGGGCCGGCGTGCGTCGGGCGCGGTCACGACTGTGCCTTTCGGGCCGGTGCCTTCCTCGCCGCCTTCGTCGCCGCCGCTTTCGTCGCCGCCGCTTTCGTCGCCGTCGCTTTCGTCGACGTCGCTTTCGTCGCGGTCGCCTTCGCTCGCGGTCGCCTTCTTCGCGGTCGCCTTCTTGGCGGTCGCTTTCGTCGCGGTCGCCGTCTTCCTCGGAGCCGTCTTCTTGGCGGCCGCCTTCTTCGCCGGTGCCGCCTTCGCCGGCCCTGGGGCTGCCGCCGACCGTTTCGTCGCGCGACGGCTCCGCTTGGCCGGTGCCGCCGGAGACGTCGACCGCCGCCGTTGCCGGACACGGCCTGCGTCGCCGGTCCGCCCTCACCGCCTCTCGCAGCCGTGCCTCGAGCGTATCGCAGCCGCGCGGTCAGGTCACCCACCTCCTCGGCCGTGGCCAGTCCGACCACGCCGAGGGCCCGGTCGACCTCGAACTTCACGAGCTTGACGAGTGCCTCCCGGTTGGCCGAGTTCGCCGCCAGCAGTTCCGCGGTCAGTCGCCTTGACCTGGTCCGCCGTGGCGTTGCCGCGGCCGACCGCGTCCTTGACCACCTTGCGAACCTTCTTGCGGGATGTCTCGGTCAGGCCCATGGCCAGCCCGAGATACGTCCGCAGCGCGTCCTGCATCGCGCCTCCTCCCTCGTGAGTGTCCGCTGACACGTGTCACGCTACCGGCCGGCCGGCCGCTCCTGCGGTACCGTGCGGCACGTCGCCCGATCCGCGGGAACACGGAGGACGCATGGCCACGGTGGACCAGTGCCGGCAGGCGTTGCGGGGCTCTCGCGGCCCGACTCGGGCGCGACCCGGGAGCCGCGGCCAAGGTCAACCTCGACCGGGCGCTCGCCTGCCACATCAGCGATCTGGATGCATACTTCCATGGCCGGCTGCGCGGCGGTCAGCTGATCGATCTGACCGACGGCGACGACCCGGCGCCAGATCCGGCTCAGCATCAGTGGCGACGACCTGCGGCGCTGGTCGCCGGGCGAGCTCAACTTCGCCGTCGCCTGGGCGACCGGCCGGGTCTCGGTCAAGGCGAGCTTCAGCGACTGCTCAAGCTGCGCAAGCTGCTGTGAGCCCCAGAGTCCGAGCGCACAGCGCTGTGCGGACGCCGGCCGCCGTCCGGCCGGCATCTTCGTCCACTGTGGAGCGTGCCCAGGCCGCCGCGGCCAGCGCCGCGGACGGCGTCATCCGGCTCACCGTCGACCGGACAGAGTCCGATCTGACCGCCATCGCAAGGGTGGCCCGCCACCCGCCGCAGCCGCGCCGCCGCCGGCCACGCCGGCACCCGCACGGCCTGCATCCTCAGTGGACAGTCCACGCAGGTCGGACTGCGACGTAGGTCGGCCGCTGCGTCGCCCGGCCCGCAGCAGGTCGGCCGGGCGGGTCACCCCGGTCAGCACGAGCAGGCTCGCCATCCCGGCGTTGACCGCCCCGGCGATGTCGGTGTCCAGCCGGTCGCCGACCACCAGGGGGCATGGGCGCCGAAGCCGGCGGGTGGCCACGGCGAACAGCTCCGGGTGCGGCTTGCCGACGACCGATGTCCGGCTGGCGGCCGCCCAGCGCGGTGCTGCAGCGCCGCCACCAGACTGCCGTTGCCGGGCAGCGGTCCGCGGGGCGACGGCATAGTGGCGTCGGTGTTGGTCGCCACCCAGCGCGCCCCGGCCCGGATCGCCACGCAGGCCTCGGCCAGTATCGCCCAGCCGACGCCGCGGCCCGTACCCCTGCACCACCGCCACCGGCCGGGCCTCGGCCTCGGCCACCGGGCTGAGCCCGACGGCCCGGATCTCTTCGGCCAGTGCCGGGCGCGCCGACTATCAGGACCGGCGCACCGGCGCGAGCTCGTCGCCGAGCAGGTCGGCCGCGGCCCGGGCCGAGGTGACGACGAGCTCGGGGCGTGCCGGCAGTCCCAGTGCCACCAGCAAGCGGGCCACCTCGGCCGCGCCGCGGGAGGCGTTGTTCGTCGCATAGGCGACGGGCGTACCCAGCGCCCGCACCGCCTCAGCCGCGCCCGGCACCGGGTCGGAACCGAGGTAGACCACGCCGTCCAGATCGAAGATGACCAGGTCGTACCGGCTGGCCAGGCTCACGACTTCCCCGGGATCGCCAGGCCGGTCCGCGCCTCGTCCGACCGGCCTCGTCCTCGTCGGCCAGCTCGTCGTTGCTGATCACGCGGAGCCGGTCCGGGCCGCCGTTCCCGGCATCGTCGGTCCTCTTCGTCGTCGCCGTAATCGTCCTCGATCTCGTCATCGTCGAAGTCGCCGCGAATCGAAGTCCTCATCGTCGCCGTCGTCATCGTCATCGTCGGCCTCATCGAGCTGGTCGAACTCGTCGCCATCCGACTCGTCGTCATCGTCGTCATCGCCGTCGAAATCGTCGTCGCCCCGGTCGTCCTCGTCCTCGTCGTCGGCCCCGTCCTCGTCCTCGTCGTCGTCCCCGTCGTCGTCCCCGTCGTCGGCGTCGTCCTCGTCGTCGCCGCCGGCGAGCTCGTCGTCGTCGGCGTCGTCTTCGTCGAGGTCGTCATCCTCTTCGAGCGCGGCCACCTCGGCGTCGAGGTCAACCGGTCCGGCCTCCCCCTCGTCGTCGCCCAGCTCGAACCCGTCGTCGAACACAACCCCGTCGAGCTCGAGCAGCCGCTCGGCGGCATCGGTCGCCGCCTCCTCATCGATCTCAGCCGCCCGGGCGAACCACTCCCGAGCCTCCTCGCGCCGATCCACCGCCAGTAGGGCATCGGCGTAGGCGTATCGCAGCCGCGCCGCCCACGGCTCGTCCGAGGTGAGCTCCCGTACCTGCAGCATCGCCACCGCCGCCTCCCGTTGTCCCAGATCCGCCCGTGCTCCGGCCGCCACGATCAGCAGTTCGGTCGCCTCCTGCGGGGTGAGCGCTCCCCGGTCGGCCGTGCGGAACATGTCGATCGCCCGCTCCGGACGACCCAGCGCCCGTTCGCAGTCGGCCAGCACCGCGATGTGCGTCTGCTGGCCCGACATGCGGTGGTACGCGCGCAGCTCGCCGATGGCGGTCTGCCACTGCCCGGCACGGTAAGCCGCCAGCCCGACCGCCTCCCGCACCGCGGGTATGCGCGACGCCAGCCGGCGGGCGACGAGCGCGTGGGCCAATGCCACTTCCGGCTCCTCGTCGAGCAGCTCACCCGCGGCCACGAGCCGCAGTGACACCTGATCGGCCACCCCGCGGGCCAGGGGCCGCAGCTGCTCCCGGACCTGACGATCGAGCTGCCGGGGATCCAGATCGGCCGGCAGGGGCGGCGCCTCCGAGCGCTCACCGTCGCTGGCGCGGTCGCGGTAGCCGGGCCGGTCGCCATCGCGCTCCCGATAGGTCGGCCGGTCGCGGTCGCGGTAACTGGCACGGTCGCGGTCGCGATCACGCTCGCTCGAGCTGGGCCGGTCGCGGTCGCCGGACCCGTCGCGGAAACTGGGCCGGTCGCGATCACGCTCGCGCGAGCTGGGCCGGTCGCGGTCGCCGGACCGGTCGCGGAAACTGGGCCGGTCGCGGTCGCGGAAACTGGGCCGGTCGCCGTCGCGGTCCCGGAAGCTCGGCCGGTCGCGGTCGCCGGACCGGTCGCGGAAGCTGGGGCGGTCGCGGTCGGCGGAGCCCGGCCGGTCGCGATCACGGTCGCGGTCGCGGAAGCTGGGCCGGTCGCCGTCACGGTCGCGTGAACTGGGCCGGTCACCGCGATAGCCGGAACCCGGCCGGTCCCGTGATCCGCCGCCGGTGCGGTCGCGGTGGCGCTCGCCCCGCGGATCATCGGGCCGCTGTCGGTCCGCGGAGTCACGGCGGTCGTACTGCCCGCGGTCGGAGCGGCCGCCCGTTCCGGTACGGTCGCGGGAACCGCCGCCACGGCTGCCGTCCTCACGCGAACCGCCGTAGCCCTTGTCGCGGTAGCCCCGCGAGTCGCCCCGGTCCCGCGAGGCGCCCCGGTCCCGCGAGTCGCCCCGGTCCCGCGAGTCGCCCCGGTCCCGCGAGTCGCCCCGGTCCCGCGAGTCGCCCCGGTCCCGGAACCCGGCCCGGTCGCGGGAACCCGAGTCGCGGGAACCGCCTCGATCTCGCTCGCGGTAGCCCTGACCGCGATCCGTGCCGGAGCCCTGGCCGCCGCGGTACCCGTGGTCGCGGCTGGTACGGTCGGCCGATCCCCGACGCTCGCCGGCACCGGGCCGCTCGCGCGAACCCTCACCCTCACGTGGAGAGTGACGGTCAGAGTCACTACCCCGGGACGGGTACCGACCGTCGCGGTCGCGGGACTGGTAGGAACGCGGGCGATCGCCGCCACCGCGCCGGGCGTCGTCGCCGCGGGAGCCGCCACCGGAGCCGGACCGGTAACCCCCGCCGGTACCAGCGCGGAAGCCGCCAGCCGAACCCGAACGGAACCCGCCCGAGCGGTACCCACCGCCGGTGCGGTCACCACCCCGGTCGTCCTGTCCTCCCGAGCGCCGGTTGCCCGAGCCGCCGCCCCGGTCGCCGTACCCGCCACGATCACCCCGGCCGGCCGATCCACCCCGGTCTGGGCGGCCACCGGAGCGGGAGCCGCCCGTGGACCGGTCGCGACCCGACCCGCGATCGCCGGAGCCCCGGTCTGAACCCGCACCGCCACGCTCGTGGTCGCGGTTCCGGTCGTCTTCGGAGCGCCGGGGGTGCTCGGCGTCACCGTTCGAGTCTGCGTTCACGAGCTCAATCCTTGCCGACGCGGTACCGGCCCGTCGCGGCAACACCCAGGACGCGCCGGTGGTGCTCACCAAGGCATGTGAGCGTCATCATGCGGGAGGGCGCCGAAGGTCCGGAACCTCTATGCTCGCGGTCTTCCCGGAGGAGAGCCCTACATGTCCGAGCAGTACCCCCAGTACCCGCCGGCCGGCGACCAACCTTACGGGCCGCCACCGCAGTACGGGCCGCACGCGCCACAGGACAACCCCCAACCGGCGGCGTACGGCCAGCCGGTACCCGCGCAGCCGACCGGATATGGCGAACAACCCGCCTACGGGCAGCCGGCCCCGGCCTCCGGCGAGCCGCCCTCGTACGGCTATCCCGCTCCCGGTTATGGACAACCCACCCCCACCTACGGACAGCCGTACGGGCAGCCTGCCCCCGCCTACGGGCAACCGGCCACGGCCTACGGGCAGCCAGCACCGGCATTCGGGCAACCGCCGGCGTTCGGGCAACCGGCACCGGTGTACGGGCAACCTCCGGTGTACGGGCAACCGCCGGCGTACGGGCAACCGGTCTACGGACAGCCGCCCACCGAGCCCGGATACGGCCTGACTCCGCCCCTTTCGCCACCCAGGAAGTCACGCACCTCGTTGTGGGTAGCGATCGCGGTCGTGCTGGTGATCCTCGCGGCGGGCGCGTTCGGAGTGGTCAAGTACCTGCTGCCCGATCTCAATCAGCGCAACGCCCACGTCGCGACACCCGCCAGGATCGGCAAGCTCGTGCTGGCCACCACGGGCGAGAACAAGGCCGCCGCCGACGAGCTCAGGACGCAGTTCCAGGCTGACTGGTCCGGCGCCAAGGAGCTGGTGGCGGCCGCGTATGAGGACCCGTCCGATCCCGAGAAGGCGGCGATCGTCATCGCCGCCACCGCCGAGATCCGCGATCCCGACGCCACCCTGGCCGACCTGCTCAAGGACGACAGTGGCCAGACCATTCCGGCGATGCACACCGTCGACGCGGGGCCGCTCGGTGGCGTGGCCAGGTGCGGCAGCGATGGCGGCGAGTCGAGCCGGGCCACGATGTGCGTCTGGACCGACAAGGGCAGCTTCGGTGTCGTGTTGATGCAGAACCGCGACGACGCCGCGGGCGAGAACCTGTTCCGGCAGATCCGCGGGGCGGTGCAGACCCGCGGCTGATCAGGTGTTCCGGACCAGCGTCCGACACTCTGACACCTCTCGCTCTGCGCGTCGGGTGGCGACCGTTTACGCTCGCGCGGACGGGGAGGAGTGCCACACCGTGTCCGACCAGGGTCCGCGTTACGGCGATCAGCCACCGTACGGTGGCCAGCCCTCGCATGGTGGCCAGCCCTCGTATGGTGGCCAGCCCTCGTATGGTGGCCAGCCCTCGTATGGTGGCCAGCAACGGCCGTACGGCAGCGCCTGGCCGCCGCCACCTTCCGGCTCGCCTCCCGCCTACGGTCAGCGACCCGGGTACGACCCACCGACCGCGCCCTATCCGCCCGTTGCGCTGGAGCCGGCGAAGTCCCGGACATCGCTGATCGTGGCCGCTGGCGTCGTGCTGATGATCCTGCTCGGCGGAGCTGGCGCGTACCTGTTCGTATTCAAGGACCAGGCGTCGCCGATCGTGTCGTCCCCTGCCCCGGCTCCGAGCGGCACGACCACCCCGCCGGAGCCGGCCGACCCGGTCCACCTGAGCACGCCGAAGACGATCGGGACGCTCAAGCTGGCCACCGATCCCGCGATGACCCGAAGTGCCGACACGCTCAAATCCGAGCTCTCCAAGGAGATTCCCGGGGCCGCCGGCTCGATGGCCGGCATCTACCAGGACCCGGCCGACCCGACCAGGATCGTGCTGGTGGTGGCGATCGCCGGCCAGGTACCGAACCCGGCCGGCGAGCTGGATCAGGCGTTCGCCGGCGGATCTGACGCCTACCAGAACGTGCATACCGTCGACCCGGGCCCGCTGGCCGGCCAGGCAAGGTGTGGCTCGCAGCGGGACCCGGCCGGGATCACGTACCTGTGCGCGTGGACCGACAGCGGGAGCATCGGCGCCGTGGTCCTGATCAACCGGCAGGGTACCCAGGCCGAGGTCATCTTCCGACAGATCCGCGCGGCTGTGATGAGCCGCGATTGAGCGGTCGCCGTCACGCCTGCGACCGTCGATTCCGCGTCATCCTACGGCCAGCGTGAACCGATCCTGACCAGGCGCCGTCCTATCCCACGCGGCGAACGGGGGACGAGGCGGTGGCTGTCACCGCCTATGCTCAGGCTGACCTATGCAGAGGAGTGAACATCGATATGTCCGAGTACGGACCGCAATACCCCTCGCAGGACCCGTCAGGCCGGCCCTCCGGGGATCAGCCGCCGTACCAGCCCCCAACGTACGGGTCACCGCCACCCAGCTCCCCGCCACCGGCCTACGGGACGCCGCCGACCTACGGGTCGCCGCCGACCCCGCCGACCTACGGCACTCCGTCCGCGCCGCCGGCCTATGGCACACCCTCGTCACCGCCGGCATACGGTACCCCGTCCGCGCCGCCCGCCTACGGCACTCCGTCGTCGCCGCCGGCCTACGGCACCCCGCCGGCATACGGACAGCCGCCGGCCCCGCCGGCATACGGACAGCCGCCGGCCTACGGTGCCCCGGCCAGCGCACCGCCCTCGTACCCGGGCCAGTACAGCTCTCCCCCGCAGTACGGAGCCCAACCGCCCTACGGCCAGCAGCAGCCCTACGGTGCCGCGCCGTACCAGCCGCAGGCACAGTCCCGGACCGCGCTGTGGATCGCGATCGCGGTGGTCGTGCTGCTCGTCGTGGGCGGCGGCACGACCGCGTACATCCTGGTGAACAAGGACAAGGGATCGTCGTCGGCCAACGGTGGTGGTGGTGGGGGTGGCGGCAGCGCGCCGATCGTCGAGCACCTGAGCACTCCGCAGACCATCGGTAGCCTTACGCTGTCGAGTTCCAACACGCCGCCGGCGAGCCTGACCGACGACATCAAGAAGGAGCTCGCCAACCCGACGGGCGCGATCGCCGGCTTCTACACCGAGAATGACGACCTCACCAAGCCGGTCCTGGTGATCGGCGTGACGGGTCCGGTCGCCAACCCCGACGACAAGCTGGCTGCGATCTTCAAGGAGCCCGGCACTGAAGGCGTGACCAATATCCACGACGTGAACGCGGGCAACCTGAGCGGTAAGGCCCAATGCGGCTCGGAGGTGTCCGGCTCCCAGAACCTGGTCGTGTGCGTATGGACCGACCCCGGGAGCCTCGGCGCCGTATTCAGCGTCAACCGGGACGCGGCCGAGGCCGAGGACCTCTTCCGCCAGGTCCGCAACGGGGTGCTCACCCGGGACTGAGCCCGTCGCCGCGGGCCGGTTGCACGGGTCGGCCCGCGGCGCCGTTCGCAGCTGCGGCCGACGGCCAGCCCGACGTCGATCAGGGGCCCTCGGCCGCCGGCGCCCAGCCGAGAACCCGGCGGGCCTTTTCGGTGCTCCACAGGCGAGCCGACTCGTCGCCAGAGATCGTGAAGACCTGGAAGCCGTCTCGATGATCAAGCGCGAGGAGTACGGCGCGCGCAAGATCACTGGCCCGGGTCGGCTGGATGAGTGTGCCGTCGTCGGCATACAACAGTTCCGGCGGGTCCCAGGGGCCCCATGCCGGCCAGATCTCGTCAGGTGTCGGCCACACCAGTCGCAGTACGTTCACGGAGAGACCCCATTCCGCCACGGCGGCCAGACACACCTGCTCGCCGAGGCGTTTGGTCAGTCCGTACAGGTCGGTTGCGTCGGGCGGTAGCGTCTCGTCGAGCCGGCGTCCCGTGAGGTCGCGAAAGACCGACATGCTGCTGATGTGTACCGCGTGCGGCACGCCAGCCTGCCGGGCGGCCAGCAGGGTCAGGTGAACCGACTTGACGTTGACGTCGAACGCGTCAGCCGCGGCGTCGGGAGTCGACCACTCGCGACTACCCATCGCGCAGTGGATGACCGCGTCCATGCCCTCGACCGCCCGTCGCAGATCCGGGTAGTCGGTGGCGCTCCCCATGACGTGCTCGGCGCCCGCGGACGGAGATCGTCGGTCCAGGACGCGGATCGAGTGCCGCTGCATGAGCGCGGGCAGTACCAGACCGGCGACATAACCAGACCCGCCAACCACAAGGATCCGCATGTTGCGATCCTCGCACGGGAGTCCGGTCGGCCGGGGGGCCGTCGCCTCCTATGTGGACAATCAGCGCCCCGGCCAACCCCTTTTTTTGGACTGAATCAAGATCGTAATGCAAATAGCTCCGTAAGAGCGTCGCCACACTCTTGACAGCCGGGCCGCCTGGTAAGAAGTTTTACCACTAACAGATAGGAAACCTTCCTGAAGGTGGCCATGCCGAGAGTTCCCGTTCGGATGTCTCCGCTGGTTCCGGCCGGCGAGCTTGTCTCGCCTGACGGAGCCGTCGGCGAAGGCCTGCTGGCCCGGGTGCGGGCTGGCATGCCACAGTTCTCCGAAGCACTCCAGCGGGTCGCCGAGTTGATCCTCACCGACCCGGCCGGCGCCGCCCGTCTGACGATCGTGGAGTTGGCCGAGCGAAGTGAGACATCACCGGCAACGGTGACCAGGTTCTGTCGGGCGTTGGGATTCGATGGCTACGCCAACCTGCGGCTGGCCATCGCGGGCGAGACCGGCCGGGCCGCCCGCGCGGCCGGTTGGATGGTCGACATCGGCCGCGAGATCCAGTCGGCGGATCCGCTCGGACGGGTGCTCGGCCAGATCATGGCCGCCGACACCCGCGCGATGCACGACACCGCCGCGTTGCTTGACCTGGGCGAGGTCGAGCGCGCCGCGGATGTCATCGCCAACGCCACCCGCGTCGATATCTACGGCGCCAGCGGCAGCGCCCTCGTCGGGGCCGAGATGCAGTTCTGTCTGCACCGCATCGGTATCGCGGCCTGGGCGTGGTCCGACGTACACAATGGACTGGCCAGTTCGGCGCTGTTGAAGCAGGGCGACGTGGCGCTCGGGATCTCCCACAGTGGTCAGACCCGCGAAACGATCGAGATGGTCGCCGAGGCGGGCAGCCATGGCGCCACGACCGTCGCGCTGACCAGCTTCCCCGAGTCCCCACTCGCCACTGTCGCTGACGTCGTCCTGCTCACGGCGACGCAAGCGACCACATTCCGGCCCGACGCGCTCTCGGCCCGCCACCCCCAGCTGGTCGTCCTGGACCTGCTGTACATCGCCGTTGCCCAGCGCACCTACGAGCAGGCGCATACCGCGTTCAAGGTCACCGCTCAGGCGGTGGCTGGTCACCGCTCGCCGATCCCGCGGGAGGCGACCGGTTGACCGTTCTGCACCGCATGGGCGGCAGGATGATCCTCCGCCCGCAACCGTCCCCGTGGGGGCAGAAATCGACAAACCTCGACCAGCGGGACGCCCGCCGAGGTCCGGCAGACCGCCTGAAACGACACCGAGGAGACGCACATGCCAGCTAGTCCCCAACCCCACAACGCCCTGTTGTCCCGGCGGGCCCTGCTCCAGCGGGCCGCTCTGGCCGGGCTGATCGTCTCGCCCGCGGGTGGCCTGCTCGCGGCCTGCGCCGGAGGCTCCAGCGGCGGCAACACCGGCGGCAACGTTGCCGCCAAGACGCCGGACAACCCGTTCGGCGTGGCTGACGGTTCCAAGGTCGACGTCATCGTCTTCAACGGCGGGCTCGGCGACGAGTACCCCAAGTTCGACAAGACGCTGTTCGCGGCCAAGCACGGCCAGGTCACCGTCAACCTCAGCTCAACTCAGAAGATCAAGACGGAGCAACAGCCGAGGTTCAGCACCACCCCCGCTGACCTGATCAACAACTCGGGTGCCGACTTGATGGCCCTCGACGCGTTGATCAACGACGGGGCGCTCGCCGACCTCGGGCCACTGCTCGACGCGCCGAGCTGGGATGACAAGAACGTGAAAGTCCGCGACACTCTGTTGCCCGGCACGGTCACCGACGGCACCTACAACGGCAAGTTCTACGTGCTCAACTACGCGTACACGGTCTTCGGCACCTGGTACAACCAGGCCCTGTTCGACCAGAATGGCTGGACCGCACCGCAGACGTTCGACGACTTCTTCGCCCTGGCCCCGAAGATCAAGGCGAAAGGCATCGCGCCGTACGCGTTCGCGGGCAAGTACCCGCTACTACCTGCGCTGGGCGATCATGGTTGGCATCTGGAAGTCGGGCGGTCAGTCAGGCGGTCGTCGACATCGACAACCTCAAGGACAACGCGTGGAAGGCCGACGGGGTCATGGCGGCTCTCAGCCAAGGGAGAAGCTGGTCAAGGACGTGACGCGTTGCCCGGCAGCGACAAGCTCGACCACACCCAGTCGCAGCAGGCCTGGCTGGACGGCAAGGCCGCGTTCATCCGGTCGGCACCTGGCTGAAGAACGAGATGAAGGCGACCATCCCGCCGGGCTTCGAGATGAAGCTCTCCGACTTCTGGAGCATCGGCGCCAGCGACAAGGCGCCGAAGGACGTCTACGCCGGCTCCGGCGAGGGCTTCGTCGTGCCGAGCAAGGCCCCGAACAAGGCGGGCGGCAAGGAGTTCCTGCGCGCGATGCTGTCCAAGGCTGGCGCCGGCGAAGTTCGCCGAGCTGACGCACGTCCCTGGCCTCGACCAAGGGGTCCGGCGACAACGTGCACGACCACGGCGCTGGCGATCGGCCAACGAGCTGATGAAGAACGCCGGCCGGAGCTGGTCTCGGTCAAGCTCCCGGACTTCTACGGCGACCTGGACAAGGAGAGCCAGAACCCGTCCGAGGAGCTGATGGCCGGCCGGCTCACGGCGCGCGCAGTTCGTCGACAAGATGCAGGCGGCGGCGGACAAGGTCGCCAAGGACAGCAGCATCAAGAAGCAGACCCGAACGCTGACGCGGCCCTGTTCACTTGACGGATCGAGGTGATCCACGATGCGGCACGGTGTTGGGCCGTTTCGTCGCGGGCTTCCTGGCGCTGCCGGTCGGGCTGTACCTCTTCTACGTGGTATGGCCCTTCTGCAAGGCGGTCGGCTACTCGCTCACGGACTGGGGCGGCTTCTCCGACCGCCAGCAGTTCGTCGGCCTCGCCAACTATGTCCGGCTGTTCAACGACGAGCTGATCAGGAAGGCGTTCTGGCACAACGTGTTCTTCCTGATCACCGTGCCGCTGTTCACCATCGCGCTGGCCCTGTTCCTCGCGTTCCTGCTCAACGTCGGCGGACGCGAGAACAGGGCCGGCATCCGGGGCGTCTTCGGCTCCGGGCTGTACAAGATCATCTTCTTCTTTCCCGCAGGTCCTGTCGCTGGTCGTCATCGCGGTGATGTGGCAGCAGATCTACCGCGACGACGAGCAGGGCCTGATCAACGGCCTGCTCATCAAGATCGGGCTGGTCAACAAGGACAACCCGCTCGCCTTCATCGCCGACCCCGAGCCCTTCCTCGGCGTACCCGCGGTGCTGTGGTGGCTGCTCCTGATCGCGGTCTGGAGCGGCGCCGGCTTCTACATGGTGCTCTTCTCCGCGGCTATGCAGTCCATCCCGAAGGACATCTTCGAGGCGGCGCTCCTCGACGGCGCCAGCCGGTTCAACACGTTCTTCCGGATCACCCTGCCGCTGCTGCGGGACACCATCTCGGTGGCCTGGGTCTACCTGGGCTTCATCGCGCTGGACATGTACGCGCTGGTGTTCGTCATGACGCCCAGCCAGGGCGGGCCGAACCACGCCAGCGAGATCTTCGCCTCGGTGCATCAACTTCACCGCGTTCACAGCAGTAGGAGCGCAGTTCGGCTACGCCTGCGCGATGGGCGGTGGCGCTGGGCATCTTCACCATCCTGCTGGCCGCGTTCCAGCTGAGGATCACCCGCCGTGAGCGGATCGAGTACTGAGGAGGGTTGAACGACGATGAGCACTGTGACCCAGACGTCGGACGACGTGGTCGTGGTCGACCAGGCTCCGGACGCGGCAACGCCCGGTGCGGATCGCCGGATCGCGGCCGTGGCCCGGACTCCGGATCTTCAACGGCTTCTCGCACCTGTTCCTGGTGGTGTGGGCGACTGATGGTGATCTACCCGCTGCTGTGGGTGGTGATGTCGGCCCTCAAGGACGACGCGGAGATCATCAAGAAGCCGCTGTCGCTGATCCCGACTCGCTGCACTGGGACAACTTCGGTCGGGCCTGGGGAGCGGGCCACATCGGCGCGTTCTTCCTGAACACCGTCGTCATCGTCTGACCAGTAGCGTCTTCCTCACCATGCTGCTCGGCTCGATGGCCGCGTACGCGCTCGCGCGCTACGACTTCCCGGGCAACCGGGCTGATCTACTACATGTTCCTGTCCGGACTCACGCTGCCGATCTACCTCGCCGCGGTGCCGCTGTTCATGGGCGTCTAAACACCGGCCAGCGGTCTCCCGCTGCTGGGCACCGAACAAGCACGTCATGCTGATCCTGGTCTACGTCGGCCTGGTCGCTGTCGTTCACGGTCTTCTTCATGCACTCGTTCTTCCGGACCCTGCCCACGACGATCGCCGAGGCGGGCATGGTCGACGGCGCCTCGCACAGCCGGCTGTTCTTCAGCGTCATGCTGCCGATGGCCAAGCCGGGCCTGATCAGCATCGGCATCTTCAACGTGCTCGGCCAGTGGAACCAGTGGTACCTGCCGACCCTGCTGATGCAGTCGGTGGCGGTGAGCCGAAGCACCAGGTCATCTCCCAGGGACTGATCGAGCTTTCGGTCAACCAGGGCTACAAGTCCGACTGGTCCGGCCTCTTCGCCGGGGTCACCATGGCGATGCTGCCGGTGCTGATCGTGTACATCGTCTTCCAGCGCCAGGTGCAGTCCGGCCTGACCGGAGGTATCACCAAGTAGGAGCGTCAACTGGCGGTGTTCCAGCCGCCGACACGTCGACCCGAACAGGTTGACTGGTACGTGGCTGAGCGGGAACGGCTGGGCGTCTTCGTACCGGACGCACCCCAGGGTTCGTCGGTGATCGACGCAACAGGCAGGATGGAGGCCGACCCGGATCACAGGAGGCCCAGCAATGCCGCTCTCACTCCCGATCGAGCCCGCCGCGACCGCATTGCTGCGAAGTGACCCGCTTGCCCTGCTTTTGGGTATGCTTCTCGATCAACAAATTCCCATGGAGAAGGCGTTCTCGTCGCCGTACGTGCTCAAGCAACGCCTCGGCCATGACCTGGACGCCCGCGAGCTGGCCGGGATGGACTCCGACACACTGACCGAATTGTTCGCCCGGCCGCCGGCGCTGCACCGTTTCCCGAAGGCCAACGCCAAACGGGCTCAGGAGATGTGCCAGGTCCTCGTGGCCAAGTACGACGGTGACGCGGCCAAGGTCTGGACCAGCGTCGCGACCGGCGCCGAACTGGTCGCTCGCGTTGGCGAGCTGCCGGGCTTCGGCAAGCAGAAGTCGCAGATCTTCGTCGCCCTGCTGGGCAAGCAGTTCGATATCCAACCGCCGGGCTGGCGCGAGGCAACCGGGGCATACGGCGAGGAGGGTTCGTACCGCTCCGTCGCCGACATCACCGACGAAGGCTCACTCGCCAAGGTCCGCGAGTACAAGCAGGCCATGAAGGCGGCCGCCCAAGCCAGCACCTGAGACCTCACAGCGCAAGGTGAAGTCGTATGGCGTCATCGAGATGGCGAGGACCATAGCCCATGACGCCTGAGCGCCGGCGGCCAGAACGGGCTGGCGAAACGTCGCCGGTCACGCCATGCTGCGCTCGGGACAGGTGAGTCGGTGGTGCCAGCTCTGAAGGAGGTAGCTCGTGGCAGACCTCAGCGACACGCCGGCGGTCGTGGTGCGGGGATTGACCAAGTCGTACGGCGAGGTCCGCGCGGTGGCGGGGCTCGACCTGACAATCGCCCAGGGAGAGGTGTTCGCCATTCTCGGGCCCAACGGTGCCGGCAAGACGACGACGGTGGAGATCCTGGAGGGATACCGGCGGCGCGACAGTGGTGAGGTCGCGGTGCTCGGCCTCGACCCGGGCCGGCAGCGATCGCAGCTGAAGAAACGCATCGGGATCGTGCTGCAGTCGACCGGCGTCGACCGGTACCTGACCGTCGAAGAGACGATCAGGATGTACTCCGGTTACTACCCCGACCCGCGGCCGGTCGACGAGGTGATCGAGGTCGTCGGACTCATCGAGAAGCGCCGGTCCCGCGTCGTCAAACTCTCGGGTGGCCAGCAGCGCCGGCTCGACGTGGCGATCGCCCTCGCCGGGAACCCGGAACTGTTGTTCCTGGACGAGCCGACCACGGGCTTCGACCCATCCGCCCGGCACGAAGCGTGGCAGGTGGTCCGCAACCTGGCGGCCCTGGGCAAGACGGTGCTGCTGACGACGCACTACATGGACGAGGCGCAGAACCTCGCCCATCGGGTGGCCGTGATCGCCCGCGGCCGGATCGTCGCCGAAGGGCCGCCCAGCACACTGGCGGGGCGGGACATGGCTCGGGCCGCCATCGTCTACCGGCTCGACGACGCCACCGCGGCCCCGTCGGACCTGGGCGGTCAACCAGGGGCGGATGGTTTCATCCGGTACGTGCCCGGCGACCTGACCGAGGCGCTGCACCGGCTCACCGGATGGGCGATCGCGCACGGCGTGACCCTCGGCGACCTGCGGATCGAGCGACCGACGCTGGAGGATATCTATTTGCGCCTGACCGACGGCGCCGTCGGCACCGGAGCCCGGATCACTGAGGAGGTACACCCGTGACCGCGGCCACCCTCACCGCGACCCAGGTCCGCTACGTCAACAAGGCGTTCTGGCGCAGCCCCGCCTCCGCGTTCTTCACCTTCGCCTTTCCGCTGATGTTCCTCGTGATCTTCACCGCGCTGCTGGGCGGCGGGCACATCGTCGTCGGCGGCCGGCTCGTCCACCAGTCCGCGTACTACGTCGCGGCGATGACAACGTTCGCGGTGATCACCGCCTGCTACAACAACATCGCGATAAGCCTGTCCGTCCAGCGGGATACCGGCGTCCTGAAACGCACCAACGGCACACCCCTGCCGGCGGCTGTCTACTTCGGCGCGCGGATCGTTCACTCGCTGTTGATCGCCGTGCTCCTCGTCGTGATCACGGCCGCGTTCGGGCGGATCCTGTACCAGGCTGACGTGCCCACCGGCGCGTCATTGCTCCGCTTCCTCGTGATGCTCGCCGTGGGCGCCGCGAGCTTCTGCGCCCTCGGTTTCGCGATCACCGCGGCGATCCCGAACGCGGATGCCGCGGCACCGATCGTCAACGCGACGATCCTGCCGCTGCTGTTCCTGTCGGGCATCTTCATTCCGATCGGCGACGACGCGCCAGCCTGGATCAACACTGTCGCCCGTATCTTCCCGGTCAAGCACTTCGCTGACGGCATGCAGGCCGGCTTCCTCGGCACGACGTTCCACTGGGTCGACGTGCTGGTGGTGGCCGCGTGGGGAGCCGCCGGGCTGCTGCTCGCGATATGGCGATTCAGTTGGGAACCGAGAGTCTGACCGGCCGACGTGTGAAGCGGGTCGCGGTCGCCCTGGCGGTCCTGCTCGCCCTCGGGGTGACGGCCTGCGGCCCGCACGGCCAGCCTTCCGGACCGCGGGTCCTGGTCGGCACCTCCGACGCGCTGCTCGACGACGCGGCGTGGACGGCGGACGGCTCGATCTTCTTCCTGGCCTGGGATTACGACAACTCAGACGGGCCGGCGTCGGTGGAGCGCATCGACCCGGATGGCAATCAGTCCACTGTGGATCTGTCCGGGCTGCTCGGGTCCCGCTGCGGGCTCAGCGAGGTGGTGTCCCTGCGGACACTGCCGGACGGGCGCCTCGGCCTGGTGGCACGGTGCCTACGCGACGCGGGTACCTCGACTGCCCTGGCCATGGGACCCGCGGACCAGAAGGCGCAGGTGTTGGGAATGACCCATGGCGGCGACCGCGCCGTCTGGCTGCCCGGGCTGCGCACCGGATGGTCCGAGGCTGACCACTACGACGAGGCCAGCCGGAATTCGTGCTCGGGAGTCGCGCCGATCGATCGGACGCAGCGGCTGCCCGCGCCCGTCGTGACACCGGGAGGGCCGCCGGTCGACCGCAACTTCGCCCAGTGCGCCGCCCCGGGCGGCGCCGCAACGGTGGCGGTGAGCGACACGGGCCAGGTGTATCTGTGGACGGACGCGGGCGGCGGGGCGACGGCGACCCTGTACCGGCTCGGGGCTGACCGGGGGGCCACGCCGGTGGTATCGGGCTTCGACGCGCCGCTGTCGATGGTGTCCACTCCGGACGGTCGCCTGGTCGTCAGCGCCGGGTATCGCGGAGTGCACGGCATGTGGCTGATCGACCCGGTCGGCGGTACCGTCCGGTCGCTGGCACCCGGGAACTTCGGGGAGGTCTCGCTGTCCCCGCGGGCCGACGCGGTGGCGAGCACGCGGTACCACGACAATGGGGGCGGCTCCGAACTCGTCACGATGAGCCTGGCCCCGTGACGCTCACCCCGCCGAAGGCGCGACCTCGACGCCGGCGAAGGTGCGACGGCCCCGGCGGAGAACCAGCCAACGGCCGTACAGCAGGCTGGCCGGTTCCACGATCGCCTCGGGATCCTCGACCCGCTGGTTGTTGACGTAGGCCCCACCCTCGGTGATCGTGCGCCGGGCCTCGTTGAGACTGGACACCAGTCCGGACTGCTTGAACAGGGCGGCCACCGGCGGTAGGTCCCCGGTCATCGTGACGAGGCCGGCCTCGGTCAGCGCGGCGGCGAGCGTCGCCGGGGTCAGATCGGCCAGAGATCCCCGCCCGAACAGTGCCTGCGCTGCGGCGATGACCTGCTCGCACTCGCCTGCCCCGTGCACGAGCGTCGTCAGTTCGGTGGCCAGCGCCCGCTGAGCCTCGCGGGCGGCCGGCCGTTCTCGGATCGACATCTCCAGCTCGGCCAGCTCGTCCTGCGAGCGGAACGAGAAGTAGCGCAGGTAGGCGCCAACGTCGGCGTCGGCGGTGTTGACCCAGAACTGGTAGAACGCATATGGCGA
This sequence comes from uncultured Actinomycetota bacterium, assembly GCA_963803345.1. Taxonomy (GTDB): domain Bacteria; phylum Actinomycetota; class Actinomycetes; order Mycobacteriales; family Micromonosporaceae; genus CAWDLX01. The sequence continues at coordinate 613,639 of CAWDLX010000006.1, read as the reverse complement.
GGTGAGCCGGGGGTCGAGCCAGATCGCGCCGCCCTCGGTCTTGCCGAACTTGGTGCCGTCGGACTTGGTCACCAGCGGGGTGGTGAAGGCGTGCACCGGCCCGGCGCCCCGCCGGCGGATGTAGTCGACCCCGGCGGTGATGTTGCCCCACTGGTCGGATCCGCCGAACTGGAGCGTGCAGCCGTAACGGCGGTTCAGCTCGTAGAAATCGTGCGACTGGAGCAACTGGTAGCTGAACTCGGTGAAACTGATGCCGCTCTCCAGCCGGGCCCTGACCACCTCGCGGGCCAGCATGCGGCTGACCGGGAAGTGTTTGCCGACGTCGCGGAGGAACTCGATGGCCGACATGTCGGCCGTCCACTCGAGGTTGTTGACCAGGGTGGCTCCGTTGTCGCCGGCGTAGTTCACGAACGGTCTGAGCTGTCGGCGGATGTTCTCCACCCAGCTGGCCACAACCTCCGGCGGGTTCAGCACCCGCTCGGCGCTCTCCTTCGGATCGCCGATCTGACCGGTGGCCCCACCGACCAGCAGCAACGGGCGGTGACCGGCCAACTGCAGCCGTCGCGCGGTGACCACCTGCATCAGGTGCCCGACGTGCAGGCTTTCGGCGGTCGGATCGAAGCCAACGTAGAACGTCGCCGACCCGGCGTCCAGGTGTTTGCGCAGGTCGTCGAGGTCGGTCGAGTCCTGGATCAGGCCCCGCCACCGCAGGTCGTCGAGAAGGCTCACCCCCGGATTGTCCCGTACCGACGGCGGCCCGGGACACCGGGACCGACCGGCGCGCCCCCGACCGGCCACTACCAGCCGGGCCGCCTAGTCTGGTGCGGCGGGACCCGCGGAGGGTGCGGTGGCGACGAGGCGAGGCGCGGTGGCGAAGAGGGTCGAGATCCTGGCGGTGAAGGGGCTGCGCCGGGCGTTCGGTGAGCACGTGGTGCTCGACGACGTGACCGTCTCGGTGAAGGCCGGCCAGATCTGCGCCGTCACCGGCCCCAACGGTGCCGGCAAGACCACCCTGCTGCGCTGTGTGGCCGGTACCCTCGCCGCCGACAAGGGGACGGTGAGCCTGCTCGGGGAGCCGGTCGACGAGTCCGAACCGCGCACCCGGGCCGCCATCGCCACGGTGCTCGACGATGTCGAGTTCTTCCCCGATCTGTCGGTGGCCGAGCACCTGGAGCTGATGGCGTACGCCCACGCCACCCCCGATCCGTTGGCGGTCGTCGACGAGCTGCTGGAGGCGCTGTCCCTCGAGGGGGCCCGCGACCAGGTGCCGCCGACGCTCTCGAGCGGACAGCGGCGCCGCCTCGCCCTGGCGTCATGCTTCGTACGGCCGCGTCGCCTGCTGGTGCTGGACGAACCGGAGCAGCGCCTGGACACCCGAGGTAAGGACTGGCTGCGCGAGCAGCTGCTGCAGGAGAAGAAGAACGGCGCCGCGGTCCTGATGGCCAGCCACGATGCCGATCTGGTCGACGCCGTAGCCGATTTCCGCCTGACCATCGGCGAATGAGAACGCGCGAACCCGACCATGACCATAACCGCGGCCGCCCCGAGCATCCCGTCCGTCCACGATGTACGGATCCGGCTGCGCCGTGCCCGACGGGCCCACAGCGACCGCACCCTGGGTGAGCTGCTGACCGACGTGTACCTGATCGGCTTCGTGATCGTTCTCTACGGCGGCAGCGGCGCGGTCGCGCTGCGCCGGCACCTGGCCAAGCCGATAGCTGGACCGATCGGTCTCGAGTCGGCCCGTGCCTGGCTGGTCCTGGCCCTGCTGGTCATGATCGGTAGCCTCGGCTGGCGCGGCCTGCGGGCGATCGGCCCCCTGGTCACCACACCGGCCGCCCAGACGTGGTGCCTGTCGGCACCGATCGACCGCGCCGAGTGGCTGCGGTTGCCGCTGATCTGGGTGCTGATCGGCGGTACAGCGGTGGGGTCCGTTGTGGGTCTCTTCGCGACCTGGGTCGGGCTGGCCACCTCCGTGTTCTGGGGAGCGCTGGTCGGCGCGGCCGTCGGTGTGGCCCTGGCCGGGCTGAGTGTGGTCGCCCAGTCCCGACAGCGGGGCCGCTCGGCTCGGGTACGGGCCTCCGATGTCGTCCTCCTGGTGAGCCTCATCCTTGTCGGTGCGGCGGTCGCCACCCGGGCGGCTCACATCACGATCGGGCCGCCGCGGATCCCGGCTGTGGCTCTGCTCGGGCTCGCCACGGTCGCCGCCGCCCTCTCGGTCCGGCTGGCGCTGGGTGCGCTCCGCCACGTCGACCGGGCCGGCCTGGCCTCGGGCGCCCAGCTGGCCGGGGCCGCCGCGTCGGCCGTGGTGATGCTGGATCCGGCGCTGTTCTCCGGTCTGGTGGAGGCCCGGCGGTGGCGGACCGCCGGCCGTGTCCACAGCTGGCGGTGGATCCCCGGTGGCCGCGAGTGGATCCTCTTCCAGGCCGACGTGCGCCGGCAATGGCGCCGCAAGTCGGGTCTGCTCGTCTGGGCGACGCTCATCCTCGCGCCATACGCCGTTGCCGTCTTCACGCCGGCGGCGATCAGTCCGGCCCGCATCGTCGGGGGCTACCTCGCCGCCGAACGACTGGCCGCCGGCCTGCGTCTGGTGTCCCGCTCGTCGTCGCTGCGGCGGGAGCTCGGCGGCACCAACGCCAGTCTCAAGCTGATCCACCTCGGCGTGCCGACGATCGGCCTGATCCTGTGGTGGTTGGCCACCGTCGGCGCCGGCGCCCTGCCGCAGAGCCAGCTGCTGCTGGTGGCGCTGATCCTCGGCACCGTCGGTGCGGTCTACCGGACGGCGACCCGGCCACCGATGTCCTACGACACCGGTACCGCCAACACCCCGATGGGTCCGGTCCCGACCACGCTGCTGCGCCGGTTGATCCGGGGCCCCGACGTGGTGGCCATCCTCGTCCTCGTCGACCTGTTCCTGTGACCATGACTTCCGGTGACCCGGGTTTCTCCAACCCCTAGCCTGAGTTTCCGGGATAAGTTGATCTAGGGCTTGTTTTCGCAGTTCAGGGTGGGTGCCGGGGTGGGTGGGTGTATTACCCATTGGGTGTTTAGCGGGTTGGCGCGTAGCGGTCGATGCTGAACAGGTCGGCGAGTTGTCGTTGGATGGGGTTCATGTCGGTGAGGAGTCGTTGGGCGCGGGGGCGTCCTTTGCTGCCGTCGTGGTAGAGCAGAACGGTTTCGCCGATGCCGGATAGTTCGTGGAGGAGAGCGCGGACGGACAGGTCGAGGTCGGCGTTGGTGGCTTCGCGGCGCATGAGGTGGGCGATGGTGAGGGCGAGCACGGTGTAGAAGACGTGGACGCGGATCTTCTGGTCGGTCCAGTGGTGCATGGGTGAGAACGACACCACGTGGGGGTTCTTCATTTGCCGGAACCCTGCTTCAACCTGGGACTGGGAGCGGTAGGCGGCCACGATGTCGGCGGTTGTCCAGTCGTTGCGGTTGGTGAACAGGATCCGTTTGCCGAAGATGCGTTCTTCCAGTGCGGCACGGCCGGCTGGATTGGCGGTGAAGGTCAGGCGTAGGTCGGCCGAGGCTGTTCCGGTGAGGGTGGTGGTGATGACCTCGTTGACCCAGCGCGGTTTGCAGATCGCGGCGATCTCGGCCTGCACCGCCTCGCGGGATTTGCGGGTCTTGCCACGGGCGAGCCGATCAGCGATCTCGCCAAGTCGTCGCGTCGCCTTGGCCAGGGTCTGGTCGAAGCCGCGCGACTGGGCGGCGTGCAACGTCGCCGAGTGGGTCAGGACGGCCCGGCGGGTCACCCCGAGCGCGGTGACGGTGGTGTCCACACAGCGCACCCCGGGGAATCGGTCTGCGTCCACGGCGCGGTAACGCCGTTTGGCGATGGCCAACAGGTCGGGATGGTCGCTGGGGGGCAGCGATCCGACGAACCCGAGGCCGGATTCCTCGACGACGTCGTGGTTGTCGGCCGAGTTTTGCCCGGCGTCGTAGACCACGGTCAGCGACGACACCCCCTGGCACAGGTCCCGGTAGCGGGCCAGCAGCGTCTCAATCACCGTGGTGAACTGGGTGACGTCGGGCCGGTCGCCGGGGTAGGCGTGTGAGAGCAGGGGCACCCCACCGTCGCGGGTGACGACCAGGGCCAGCCCGATCAGCCGCAGATCGACCCGTTTCTGCTTGGCTTTCCCGCGTTGCGCGATCGGAGCCGCCTCGTTGCCGGAGTCGATGAACGTAGCGAAGTTGGTCATGTCCAACACCAGCCCGGACAGGTCCAGGTCGAACTCGGTGACCATCCGCCGGCCGAGTTTGGCTTCGATCGTGGCTAGATCTGTCTCGTTGAGCCGGTCCATCGCTTCCCAGAACCGGCGATGGTCCAGCGCCGCCTCGCCGACCCGCACCCACCGCGGCCCGGCCGTGGTGGCCCACCAATCAGCAAACGCCGCCTTCGAACACGGCTCGACCAGCCGGTTGGCCGTGGCCAGCGCCATGTAGGTGCCCACCGTGGCGCCGGCATCACCACGGCGAGGAGCCACCGCGTCGACCACCTCAACCACGCCCAGACGATCCAGCACCGACCACACCGCCGCGAGATCACCGAAACGCTTGTGCTGACTGCGAACCGGGACACCGGTTGCCGCGCCAGCGAGCTTCGCCGCGACCTCGGCCGCGCTGCCCAGGTACTGCTGCGAGACGATCCGCGGCTTGCCGTCCACCCGGGCCGACTCAACCAGGTAGTAGTACGTCCGCCCGTCCGCGCGCCGTTTCTCGATCACCGAAGCCATATGTGGGTAATACACGACGGTGGGCAGAAAGTCCAACACCGCAACACAAAACACGCGTTAGATCAACTTATCCCGGAAACTCGGGCTAGGGGTCAGGCACCCACGCAAATCCCTGGTCGCGGGCCTGTGGTGGGGTTATCCCCACCAGGGTGCACCGGCTGGCCTCCTCAGGGTCGGGTCCGGTTGTTCGCCGGATGGCAGGGCCCGTCGCCATCCCTAACGTCTCCTACGACAAGCGCGGGCGAGCCGACTGTCCACGATGGACACGAACCGGCCGCCCGGCCCGCCAGAGGGGACACACAGCGTGCGACGGAAGCCTTTCACCGTACGGGTGGCGCGGTGGAGCGCCATCCACCCGTGGCGAGCGATCGGCCTGTGGGTCGCGTTCGTCACTGCCGCCATCGTCGTCGGAGGGATGGTCGGCGCGAAGGAGCACACCGGCGGGAACAACGCGGGCGAGACCGAACGGGTACAGCGGATCATCGCCGACGCCCACTTCCCGGACGAGCCGTCGGTCGAACGGATCCTGGTCACTCCGGTCGCCGGCTCGCTGGACCGGTCGGCCGCCACCGCGGCGCTGGATGACGCGGCGGCCCGGATGAGCGCGTCTGCCCGACGTGGCCGGTGTGGACGCGCCGATCACGTCGCCGGACGGCCAGGCGGTGATGCTCCCGGTCCGACTGGCCGGCGACCCGGACACCGCCGAGAACCGGGTCGGCTCCCTGCTCGACGTCATCGGCGGCAGTGCAGCGCGACCATCCGGGCGTGCGCGTCGAGGAGGTCGGTGGGGCATCGCTGGACAAGGAGCTCGGCGAGAAGATCGACGCCGACTTCGGGCGGGCTGAGCTGTTCAGCGTGCCGGTCACCCTGATGATCCTGCTGGTCGCGTTCGGCGCGCTCATCGCGGCCGGCGTGCCGGTGCTGCTCGGCCTGTCCGCCGTCGGCGCGGCGATCGGACTCTCCGCGCTCGCCTCCCACCTGGTGCCGACCCAGGACACGACCAACAGCGTCATCCTGCTGATCGGCCTGGCCGTGGGCGTGGACTACTCGCTGTTCTATCTCAAGCGGGAGCGCGAGGAGCGGGCGCGCGGTGCCGGGCAGCTCGACGCGGTCGAGATCGCCGCGGCGACATCGGGTCACGCGGTGGTGGTATCGGGCGTGGCGGTCATCATCGCGATGGCGGGCATGTTCCTGGCCAACGACGACATCTTCACCTCGCTCGCGATCGGCTCGATCCTGGTCGTCGCGGTGTCCGTGCTCGGCTCGCTGACCGTGCTGCCGGCGCTGCTGGCCAAGCTCGGCCGCTGCGTCGACCGGCCCCGCATCCCGTTCGCTGTGGCGACTCACCGCCGCCCGTCCCGGCGGCGTCGACGCCGACAGCACGCCGCGGGTGTGGTCAGCCGTGCTGCGCCCGGCTCTGCGGTTCCCCGCCGCCGACCTTCCTCGTGTCGGCCGGCGCGCTCGTCGCCGCTCGGCCTGCCGACGCTCGGGCTGACCCTGAAGCTGCCCGAGCATCAACGACCTGGGCCAGGACACGCCAGTCCTGCAGGCCTACGACCGGCTCACCACCGCCTTCCCCAGTACCGGCGCCACGCACACGGTCGTCGTGCGGGCGCCGGCCGGCGCAGCGGACCCAGGTGGACGCGGCGCTGACCGCTCTGGCCGACCGGACGCGCCGGCCGACCCGCTGTTCGCTCACGACCAACGTCCACATGAGACGGTCTCGCCGGACGGCACGGTCACGCTGCTCGAGCATCGGCACGCCGTACGCGGTGAACACCGACGGGGCCAACCGGTCGCTCGACCGGCTGCGGCAGGACCTGCTGCCGGCCGACGGTAGGCACGCTGTCCGGCGTGGAGTACGGGGTAACCGGCGAGATCGCTGGGACGACCGACTACTCCAACCACATCAAGGACACGCTGCCATCTGGTGGTCGCCTTCGTCCTGGCCCTCACGTTCCTCGTCATGGTGTGGACGTTCCGCTCGATGGTCGTGGCGCCGACCGCCATCGGGCTCAACATGCTCTCGGTCTGGGCCGCCTACGGGGTGCTGACCCTGATCTTCCAGCACACCTGGGCCGAGGGACTGCTCGACTTCCGCTCCAACGGCGGCGTCGTCTCGTGGCTGCCGCTGTTCCTGTTCGTCGTCCTCTTCGGACTGTCGATGGACTACCACGTGTTCGTGGTGAGCCGGATCCGCGAAGCCGTCCACCAGGGACAGTCCACACGCGACTCGATCCGCCACGGCATCGTCCGCTCGGCCGGAGTGGTCACCAGTGCGGCCCTGGTCATGGTCGGCGTGTTCGCGGTGTTCGGGACGCTGCGCACGCTCGACATGAAGCAGCTCGGAGTCGGGCTGGCGGTGGCCATCCTGATCGACGCGACCGTCATCCGGGCGGTCGTGCTGCCCTCGTTGATGACCCTGCTCGGGCGGGCGAACTGGTGGGCGCCCCGATTCCTTCGCCGGTCGGAGCCGGCCGCGGCGGTCGAGGCGGTGCCCGAGCCGCCGGTACTGGTCAGTTCAGCACGGGAATGAGGCCGGTGCGTCGGGTGGCCGCGACCAGTCCGAGGATGGTCGCGGCCAGCGCCAGCGAGCCCACGCCCACGAGCAGGAACAGAGTCACCCAGATGCCGCCGCGCCAACCGGTCGCGGCGGCCAGCTGGTCCGGGTCGGACCACCGCGCGTGGCCACGCCGGCGTTGACGCCGGACCTCGACCAGCGGCCGGACCGCGCCGATCAGCAGGAACCACACCGCGGTGTAGGCGAACACGGCCTGCCACCGCGCGTTGGCGTACCAGGACACGGCGAACAGGGTCGCACCGGCCAGCACCACCGTCAGCACGCCGTACGCGTTACGGATCATGACAAGCATCAACGCCATCAGCACGATGGCCAGCCACAGCAGCAGGGTCAGCCGGCCGGACGCGAGCAGGGCCGCGCCGCCCAGCCCGAGCAGGGACGGCGCCGGGTACCCGGCGGCCAGGGTCAGCACCATACCCGGACCGGACCGCCGACCCCGACTGACCGTCAGCCCGGACGTGTCCGAGTGCAGGCGGATCCCCCGGAGCCGGCGGCCGCTGAGCACCGCGACCAGGGCATGGCCACCCTCGTGCGCGATGGTGACAGCCTGCCGTCCGACCCGCCACGAGCGGCGCCAGAGCACCATCACGAACGCCAGCAACGCGGTGCCGGCGACCACCGCGACCGGCGGGGCCGGCTGCACGCGTATCAGCCGGTCGAACAGCTCGACCATCGCCACACGGTAGCGCGAACCAGTATCCTCGCCCGATGACGCACGATGTGTGGTCGGCCGGGGACGCGTACGAGGCGTACATGGGCCGGTGGAGCCGCCCGATGGCGGCCGCCTTCGTCGAATGGCTCGCCCCGCGCGCCGGTCTGCGCTGGGCCGACGTTGGCTGCGGCACCGGCGCCCTGACGCGGGCCATCCTGACCGCGGCGGCACCGGTCGCCGTGGTCGGGGTGGATCCGTCGGTCGAGTTCGTCGAGACCGCCCGGGCCGGCATCGACGACTCGCGGGCCACCTTCGAGGTCGGCGACGCGCGGTCGCTGCCCATGCCTGACGGCCGGGTCGATGCTCTGGTCAGCGGCCTGGCGTTGAACTTCATCCCCGAACCGGCGACGGCGCTGGCCGAGTTCGTCCGGGTCACCGCGCCCAGCGCGACCGTGGCCGCGTACGTGTGGGACTACCGGGACGGCATGCCGATGCTGCACCACTTCTGGGCGGCCGCGGCCGCGATCGACCCGGCGACCGCCGAGTCCGACGAAGCGCGCCGGTTCGGGCTGTGCCAGCCCGGACCACTCAGTACACTGTGGACAGAAGCCGGACTGGTCGATGTCCGTGTCCAGCCGATCGAGCGTGCCATGGTGTTCGCCGACTTCGACGACTTCTGGCGGCCGTTCCTCGGTGGCGCCGGCCCCGCCCCCGGGTACGTCGCGTCGTTGAACGACGACCAACGCGACGTGCTGCGCGAGCGGTTGCGCGCGGATCTACCGGGAGAACTCCGCTTCACGGCCCGGGTGTTCGCGGTGCGGGGCACCCTTCACTGAGCGGCGAGTTTCGCGATCTCGTCCTGCATCGCCGGCCACAGTTCGCGCGGCAGGTCATGACCCATGCCGGGGTACATGACGAGCCGCGCGCCCGGGATGGCGGCGGCGGTCGCGCGGCCACCGTCCGGGCGGACCAGCGGATCGGCGTCGCCGTGGATGACGAGCGCCGGCACACGTATCCCGGACAGCCGCGGCCGGCGGTCACCCGAGGCCCGGATGGCGGCCAGCTGGCGGGGTACGGCGTTCCTGTCGTGGCCGCGCTGGTAGGCGCGGCGGCCCGTGTCGCGCAGCCACTCCTCGTCCCGCGGGTACCTGGGAGATCCGATCACCCGGAAGACACGTACCATCCGCTCGGCGGCCTCCTCGATGGTGCTCGCCGGGCCGCGGGCGAGCGCGGCGATCGCCTTGAGCCGGGGCCGCCCGACCGTCGGCGCCGGGGTGGACATGATCGAGGTCAGCGTGCGCACCCGGTCGGGATGGGCGATGGTCATCACCTGCGCGATCATGGCGCCCATCGAGACGCCGACCAGGTGGGCGCTGGCCCAGCCGAGGGCGTCGAGCACGGCCACCGCGTCGTCGGCCATGTCGCTGAGCCGGTACGGGGCGACGCTGGCCGCCCGGGTCAGCGTGGCCAGCGTCGACGGACGACCGCGGAAGTGGGTCGACTCACCACTGTCGCGGTTGTCGAAACGGGCCAGCGTGAAGCCGCGCTCGATCAGCCCGTCACAGAATCCGTCCGGCCACGAGATCCGCTGCATCCCCAGGCCCATGATGAGAAGCATCGGCTCGCCACCGGGCCGGCCGAGCGTCTCGTACGCCAGACAAACGGTGCCGTGCCTCGCGGTTCCAGTGGTCATGGCCACAGCATGACGCAGAGCGGGGACCGGGAATACCCCGGGCGTTGCCAGACCGGTCATTGTGCCGATACGCCTCATTGCGCCGTTACGCCTCATTGCGCCGATACGCCTCATTGCGCCGATACGCCTCATTGCGCCGGTACGCCTCATTGCGCCGGTACGCCTCATTGCGCCGGTACGCCGGGACGGCGACGGGGCGCGTGCCGCCGGTACGCACTGACACTGGGTTCATCGGCGAGCCAGAACCGCCAGGGGATGTCGTGGCCGCCGGCCACCCCGACCCTCGGCCCGGCCCGGACCAGACCAGCGTCGACCGGTCGGGGCGCCGGGCGCAGCAGCATCGGTCCGGAGCCGTCCACCAAGGACGATCCGGTGGCCCCGCCGTCGACGGCCAGGCACTGGGCCAGCCGGGCCGGTCCACGAGCGAGCTCCCGGTCGGCCATGGTGACCCCGCGGCGCCGTCGGGCCAGGTCGATGCCGCCGGTGACCTGGGCCGCCCGGAGCAGGACGGCCGATGCCTCACCTTCGCGGCCGCAGACCACGTTGACGCACCAGTGCATGCCGAAGACGAAATAGACGTACGCGAATCCAGGCGGGCCGAACATCACCGTGTTACGCGGGGTCCGGCCCCGGTGGGCGTGCGATGCCGGATCGGTGCCGTCTCCCGCGTAGGCCTCGACCTCGGTCAGGCGGAGCGTCACCCCGTGGCCGCGCAGGCTCGCACCGAGCAGCGCCCGGGCGGTCACCTCCGGCGGCCCGCTGAGCCAGTCCGCCCGGCTCAGCGGGGTACGACCCGTTCGTGAGCCCACTCCCGCCAACTGTCCACTGTGTCCGATGCCGCGGCCAGCTGGTCGGCCACCGGTCCCGGTCCGGTGGAGCCGGGCGTGGTCCGGGCCTCCAGCGCACCGCGGACCGAGAGCACGTCACGCACCTGCGGCGTCAGGTGGGGTGACACCGCGGCAAGGTCGGCATCGGACACGTCGTCGAGGGCGCATTCGCGGGCCACGCACAGGGCGACCAGCGAGCCGGTGATCTCGTGGGCCTCGCGGAACGGCACGCCGGCCCGGACCAGCCACTCGGCCACCTCGGTCGCGAGCGTGTAGCCCAGCGGAGCCGCCCGGGCCAGCCGGTCCACCCGGACCGTCATCGTCGCGATCATCCCGGCCAGTGCCGGCAGCAGCAGCTCGAGGGTGTCGACGGCGTCGAACACGGGCTCCTTGTCCTCCTGCATGTCGCGGTCGTACGTCAGAGGCAGGCCCTTGAGCATGGTCAGCACGGTCATCAGGCCGCCGACCAGCCGGCCCGCCTTACCCCGGGCCAGCTCCGCGATATCGGCGTTCTTCTTCTGGGGCATGATCGACGAGCCGGTGGCGAACGCGTCGTCGAGCTCCACCCAGCCGAACTCCTGCGAGGTCCACAGCACCACCTCCTCACCCAGCCGGGACAGGTGCACGCCCGTCAGCGCGGCGACGAACAGGAACTCGGCCACGAAGTCCCGATCGGCGACGGCGTCCATCGAGTTCGGGGCGGCTGAGGTGAACCCGAGTTCGTGGGCCACCCGCACCGGGTCCAGCGGCAGGGACGAGCCGGCCAGGGCGCCGGCGCCGAGCGGCGACACCGCGCACCGCGCGTCCCAGTCCCGGAGCCGGTCGAGATCGCGCAGGAGTGGGTGGACATGGGCGAGCAGCTGGTGGGCGAAGCTGACCGGTTGGGCGTGCTGCAGATGGGTCATCCCGGGCGCCGGGGTGTCCAGGTGCCGGCCGGCCTGTTCGACCAGGGCCTCGGCCAGCTCCACCACCCGCACGGCGACGCCACGAGCATGGTCGCGCAGGTAGAGGCGCAGATCGGTGGCGACCTGGTCGTTGCGGGAACGCCCGGCCCGCAACTTGCCGCCCAGTGTGCCCAACCGCTCGATAAGCCCCCGCTCCAGCGCGGTGTGCACGTCCTCGTCGTCGACCGTTGGCCGGAACTGCGTCGACGCGCATGCCGCTTCCAGATCGTCGAGCGCCGCCAGCATCCGGCCGAGCTCGTCCGCGTCGAGCAGTCCGGCGCCGGCCAGCACCCGGGCGTGGGCCCGGGACGCGGCCAGGTCGTACGGGGCGAGCCGCCAGTCGAACTGCACGCTGACCGACAACCGTGCCAGCGCCTCCGCGGGGCCGCCGGTGAAGCGGCCACCCCACAGTCGGACGCCGGTCTGCTCGGTCATCGGTCTCCTCGGTCGCCGGTTGCGGGTGTTTGCCCGGACACCGTACTAGACGAAACCCGTGAGTAAGCTGTCCGGGCAAACACAACAACCTAGGACCTACGCGCGTCGCGGGCGGCGGCCAGCCGGCTCGGCAGGCCCCACAGCTCGACGAAGCCGCGCGCCAGCGACTGGTCGAACATGTCGCCCTCGTCGTAGGTGGCCAGGCCGAAGTCGTACAGGGACTGCTCCGAACGGCGGCCGGTCACGGTGGCCCGCCCGCCGTGCAGGGTGAGCCGGATGTCGCCGGACACGTGCCGCTGGGCCGAGTCGATGAACGCGTCGAGGGCGTTCTTGAGCGGGGAGAACCACAGCCCGTCGTACACGAGCTCGCCCCAGCGCTGGTCGACCCCTCGCATGAACCGGGCCAGGTCACGCTCCACCGTCACGTTCTCCAGCTCCTGGTGCGCCGCGATGAGCGCGACCGCGCCCGGCGCCTCGTACACCTCGCGGCTCTTGATGCCGACGAGCCGGTCCTCAACCATGTCGATCCGGCCGATTCCCTGGGCACCGGCCCGCCGGTTCAGCTCGAGGATCGCGTCGTACGGGCTCACGGCGCGGCCGTCGATCGCGGTCGGCACGCCCTGGGTGAACGAGATGACGACCTCATCGGGCGTCCGGGCCACCGACGGGTCCTCGGTGTAGGCGTACACGTCCTCGATCGGCGCGTTCCAGATGTCCTCGAGGAACCCGGTCTCGACCGCCCGCCCCCACAGGTTCTGGTCGATCGAGTAGGGCGACTTGTGGGTGACCTCGATGGGCAGGTTCTTCTCCTGGGCGTACGCGATCGCCTTGTCCCGGGTCCACGCGTAGTCCCGTGCCGGGGCGATCACCTTGAGATGCGGGGCGAGCGCGCCGATGCCGACCTCGAACCGGACCTGGTCGTTGCCCTTCCCGGTGCAGCCGTGCGACACGATCGTGCCGCCGTGCGTCCTCGCCGCCGCCACCAGATGCTTGACTATCAGTGGGCGGGACAGCGACGACAGCAGCGGATAGCGGTCCATGTAGAGCGCGTTCGCCCGCAGCGCCGGCACGCAGAAGTCGGCCGCGAACTCGTGCTTGGCGTCGATCACCTCGGCTTCGACGGCGCCACAGTCCAGCGCCCGTTGCCGGATGACGTTCATGTCCTCCCCGCCCTGACCCAGGTCGACCGCGACCGCGATCACCTCGGCGCCGGTGCGCTCGGCGAGGTACGGGATGGCGACCGATGTGTCCAGTCCCCCGGAAAACGCCAGAACAACCCTGTCACTCATGTGCCTGTGCCCCCTCGTTCGTGGACCCGTGGGCCCACTCCAACAGTTTCGCGGCCAGAGCCGCGCCAGATGTCTCGGGTGAGGCGGTCGCGCGGGCGACCACCATCACGGTGTCGTCGCCGGCGATCGTGCCGACGATCTCGGGAAGCCCGGACCGGTCCAGTGCGCTCGCGAGGAACTGGGCCGCGCCGGGCGGTGTTCGCAGCACGGTCAGGTTGCCGCTCGAGTCCGCCCCGGTCAGCAGTTCGCGGAGCAGCCGACGCAGCCGCTCGGGCGCCTGCTCGGCCAGTCGCAGCGGGGCCATACCCTCCTCGGGCACGATGTAGCTCGCCCCGCTGCCGTCGGTACCCCGGACCTTGATCGCGCCGAGCTCCTCCAGGTCCCGCGACAGCGTGGCCTGGGTGGTGGCCAGCCCGTCGGCCGCGAGCAGGTCGCCCAGCTCGGACTGGGACCGCACCGGCCGACTGCGGATCAGCTCCAGGATGCGGGCATGCCGGGCGGTCTTCGAGGCGGGCTGGCTCATCGCGGGTGCTCACTCACCGCGGTACCGCCTCGGCCCGGAGGAGGAACGTCAGCAGGGCCTTCTGTGCGTGCAAGCGGTTCTCGGCCTGGTCCAGCACAGCGCTGGCCGGCCCGTCCATCACCTCATCGGTGACCTCCTCGCCCCGGTGCGCGGGCAGGCAGTGCAGGACCACCGCGCCGGGCCGGGCGGCGCCGAGCAGCTTCGCGTTCACCTGGTATGGCAGGAACGGAGTGATGCGGTCCCGGCCGTCGCTCTCCTGGCCCATCGAGACCCAGGTGTCGGTGGCCACCACGTCCACCCCGTCGACCGCCTCGTACGCGTCGCGCAGCACAGTCACGCTGCCTCCGTTCGCCGCCGCCAGCTGGGCCGCGCGGGCCACCACCGCCGGGTCCGGCTCGTATCCACGTGGCCCGGCGACCCGGATGTGCATCCCGGCGACGGCACCGCCCAGCAGGTAGGAATGGGACATGTTGTTGGCCGCGTCCCCGACATAGGCCAGCGTCGTACCCCGGATGCCGCCGACCCGTTCCCGGACGGTCAGCAGGTCGGCCAGTACCTGGCACGGGTGGTACCCGTCGGTCAGCGCGTTGATCACGGGTACCCGGCTGCCGTCGGCGAGCTGCCGGATCCGGTCGTCGCCGAACGTGCGGATCACGATCGCCGAGACGTACCGCGAGAGTACGGCGGCCGCGTCCTCGATCGTCTCGCCCCGGGCGAAATGGGCGGTCTGGGCGTCGATCACGAGCGGGTTGCCGCCCAGCTCGGCGATGCCGGCCTCGAACGACACCCGGGTCCGCAGCGACGGTTTCTCGAAGATGACGGCGACCGGACGCGGTCCGGCCAGCGGGCGGAAAGCGTAGCGGTCGACCTTGAGCCGGACCGCGAGGTCGAGTACCTCGGTCTGCTCCACAGAGGACAGATCATCATCCCGCAGGAAGTGGTGGGTCATGGCCGTCGACCTCGGCCAGAGCGGTCACGAACGCATCGGCCTGCTCGAAGCTCAGGATCAGGGGCGGAGCCAACCGGACCACGTCCGGCTGGACCGCGTTGGCCAGGAATCCCCGCTCGCGCAGCCCGTCCGCGATCGATCCCGATACCGGTGCGGTCAGCACGACGCCCAGCAGCAGCCCCGCTCCGCGCACACCGGCCACGCTCGGGTGGTGCAGAGCCTCGATCCCCCGCCACAGCCGCTCGCCCACGTGCTTGACGTGGTCGAGCAGGCCGTCCGCGTCGATCGTATGCAGAACGGCCAGCGCCGCCGCGCACGAGACCGGGTTACCGCCGAACGTCGTGCCGTGCGAGCCGGGCCCGAGCAGGTCACCGGCCGCCCCGAACGCGATGCAGGCACCCAGCGGCAGCCCGCCGCCCAGGCCCTTGGCCAGCGTCACCACGTCAGGCGCGATCCCGTCGGCCTGATGGGCGAACCAGTGCCCGGTCCGGCCGATGCCGGTCTGCACCTCGTCCAGCACGAGCAGTGCGCCATGGGCGGCGGTGACGTGGCGCGCGGCGGCCAGGTAACCCGCGGGCGGCACGATGACGCCGTTCTCGCCCTGGATCGGCTCGAGGATCACCATGGCCGTCTCATCGGTGACCGCCGCCGCCAGATCATCGACGCTGCCGTAGGGCACGTGGGTGACCTCGCCGGGCAACGGGCGGAACGGGTCGACCTTGGCCGGCTGGCCGGTGAGGGCGAGCGCGCCCATCGTCCGTCCGTGGAATGCCCCAACAGTGGACACGACGTGGGTCCGGCCGGTGCGCCGGGACAGCTTGAACGCCGCCTCGTTGGCCTCGGCTCCCGAGTTGCAGAAGAAGACCCGTCCGGCCCGGTCCGCCCGGGCCAGCAGGGCCTCGGCCAGGGCCAGCGGCGGCTCGGCCAGGTACAGGTTGGACACGTGGCCGAGGGTGCCGATCTGATGGGACACGGCGGCGACCACGGCCGGGTGGGCATGGCCGAGCACGTTGACCGCGATTCCCCCAAGCATGTCCACATAGGACCGGCCCGCCTCGTCCCAGACCACCGCGCCCGCACCCCGGACCAGCCCGAGTGGTGGCGTGCCGTAGTTGTCCATCATGGACCGCCGCCAGCCGCTCGGCTCAGGTCGCTCATGTCGTCACCATCGTTCCGAATCCTTCATCAGTGAAGATCTCGAGCAGGACCGAGTGGGGCACCCGGCCGTCGACGACGTGCGCCTCCTGACGCCACCCGCGGACCGCGCGCAGACAGGCTTGCATCTTCGGTGCCATGCCCGCCTCCATGGTGGGCAGCATCTCGGCCAGCTCGTCCACCCCGATCTGGGAGACCAGCGAGTCGGGGTCGGGCCAGTCGCGGTACAGCCCAGTCACGTCAGTCAGCACGATGAGCTTGCGGGCGCCCAGCGCGACGGCCAGCGCGCCGGCCGCGGTGTCGGCGTTGAGGTTGTGCACCACGCCGGCCGCATCCGGGGCCACGGTCGAGATGACCGGTATCCGGCCGGCCGTGATGATGTCGGCGATCGCCTCGACGTTGACCCGGTCCACCTCGCCGACCAGCCCGATGTCCACCTCGGCGCCGTCGACCGTGGCGCCGGCGCTTCGCCGTGAACAACCGGGCGTCCTCACCGGACATGCCGACCGCGAACGGCCCGTGCTCGTTGACCAGCCCGACCAACTGCCGCCCGACCTGGCCGACCAGCACCATCCGGACCACGTCGATCGCCTCGGGCGTGGTCACCCGCAGCCCGCCGCGGAACTCGGACTTCGATGCCGAGCCGGCCGAGCATGGCTCGAGATCTGCGGTCCACCGCCGTGCACCACCACCGGCCGGATCCCGACGTATCGCAGGAACACCAGGTCGGCCGCGAACGCCCGCTGCACCTCGGCGTCGAGCATCGCATGACCGCCGTACTTGATGACCACTGTGGACCCGTGGAAACGGGCCAGCCACGGCAGCGCCTCGACCAGCGTGCTCGCCTTCCCCAGCGCGATGCCCAGATCCCTGTCGTGAATCACTTCCTACCGTTCGACTGCGGCTCGCCCAGTACCGGCCGCGGCCAAGCCGCGGCGTTCTCGCTGCACGTACCCGTGCGAGAGGCTCGCTGGCCCGGCAGCCGCGGCCGCCCGCTCGGCGCCCGTTGCCGAGTGTCACGATGGTGATGTCGACCGCCCGCCCGGCCCGATGTCCACGTGTGGACCGCGCCCGCCGCCGAGCGGTCATCGGCCGCCGCCCCGTTGCGACAGATCCAGACGCCGTTGACCGCCACGGCCAGGCCGTCGGGGTCGAAGGTGCCGGACTGGTGCCGACGGCGGCCACGATCCGGCCCCAGTTGGGGTCCGAGCCGAAGATGGCGGTCTTGACCAGATTGCTGCGGCTTACCGTCCGGGCGACCGCGAGCGCCTCCTCGGTCTGCGCGCCTGGCGGACCTCGATCGAATGTCCTTTGTGGACCCCTCCGCATCGGCCAGCAGCTGCATGGCCAGGTCGTGGCAGAGCAGGCAGACCGCCGCCGTCAGGTCGTCCTGGCTCGCCGACACTCCCGAGGCGCCGCTGGCCAGCAGCAGCACGGTGTCGTTGGTGGACATGCACCCATCGGAGTCGATCCGGTCGAACGTCTGGGCGGTCGCTTCCCGCAGCGCCACCGCCAATTGGCTCGAGTCGGCCATCGCGTCGGTGGTGAGCACGCACAGCATCGTGGCCAGACCGGGGGCGAGCATGCCGGCGCCCTTCACCATGCCGCCCGACCGTCCAGCCGTCGCCGTTGACCACCCCGGTCTTCGGGCGGGTGTCGGTGGTGACAATGGCCCGGGCCGCGTCGGCACCACCATCCTTGGACAGCGCCCGTACCGCCGCGTCGACGCCCTTGAGCAGGGCGGGCATCGGCAGCCGTTCGCCGATCAGACCGGTCGAGCAGACCGCCACATCGGCTGCCCCGACGAGCAGCCGCGGGTTGCTCAATGCCGCCGCGGCATGCTCGGCCGTCGCGTGGGTGTCCTGGAATCCGAGTGGACCGGTGCAGGCGTTGGCCCCGCCGGCGTTGAGCACCACGGCTCGGACGATGCCCGCGCGCAGGACCTGTTGGCTCCAGATCACCGGAGCCGCCTTGACCCGGTTGGACGTGAACACCCCGGCGGCGGTGGTGTCCGGACCGTCGTTGACGACCAGGGCCACGTCAGGCCCTTGCCCCGTCCGGAGTCCGGCCGCAACGCCGGCCGCCCGGAACCCCCTGGCCGCGGTGACGCTCACGGTGTCACCCCCGAGACTGGTCAGGCCGGCTGTCTCGTCGAGCCCGAGCATGAGATTGGCGCACTGGACGGCCTGCCCGGCGGCGCCCTTGCCGAGGTTGTCCAGCGCCGATACGACGAGGATCCGTCCGGAGTCGAGATCCGTTCCGGCCTGTAGATGACACGCGTTCGACCCGGATGTCGCGCCGGTGCGCGGCCACATCCCCTCGGCAAGCACGTGCACGAACGGCTCGGTCGCGTACGCGGCGATCAGTGTCTGCCGTACCCGGGCAGCGGTGGTGCCGGTCGTCGGCCGAGCGGTGACGGTGGCCAGGATGCCACGCGGCATCGGGGCCAACCCGGGGGTGAAGCTCAGCGTGCGCGCGCCGCTGGCCTGCTTGATCTCCGGTGTGTGCTGGTGGGCGCCGACCTTGTAGGTGGACAGCTCCCCGATCACCTCGCTGGCCAGCAGGTGCTCCTTCATCACGCGACCCGCCCCGGTCGTACCGGAGGTGGCCGTGACCACCACGTCGTCGGGGTTGGCGAGCCCGGCGGTGATCAGGGGCGCCAGCGCGAGCGTGATGGTGGCCGCGTAGCAGCCGGTGTTGGCCACGCGGGTGGCGGCCTGGATCGCCGCCCGCTGGCCCGGCAGCTCGGGCAGGCCGTACGTCCAGGGGTCGGCGTGGGTGCCGCCGTAGTACCGGGCCCAGGCGTCGGGGTCGCGTAGCCGGTGGTCGGCCCCCAGGTCGACGATCCGGACATGCTCCGGGATCCGGGTGGCGAGCTCGGCGCTCTGCCCGTGTGGCAGCGCGAGGAACACGAGATCGGCCGCGGCCAGGGTCGCGGTGTCGGTCGCCTCGAAGGTCAGTCCGAGCGGAACCAACTGCGGGTGCACCGCCGCCACCGGCTGGCCGGCACGACTGTGCGCGGTCGCCGCGACCAGCTCGAACTCGGGATGCCCGGCGACCAACCGGAGCAGCTCACCTCCGACGTACCCGCTGGCGCCCGCGACGGCGACCCGCACACCCATGATCCGACCTCCTGCATCGCTATGCAGTCGATCGTATCAAGATTCCCCGGGTGTGTCCTGCCGTTAAGAAGGGCACCTTCCTATACGCCAGGCGTTAACAAGGTGCCCTTCCTTCACTGACACGTCACTCAGGTCAGAGCCGGCCGGCGGCGACGGCCTCGGTGACCCAGGGGATGACCTCGTCGAGCATCTCGTCGAGCGTCGTGGTCGCCTCGAAGCCGAGCACTCTCGCGGCCTTCGACACGTCCGGCACGCGCTTCTGCACGTCGTACTCGAACGGGTCGTCGCGACGTACGAGAACAGGGGTACGTCCGGGCCCTTGATCTTGCGCCAGATCAGCTTCGGCCAGCTCGAGCACGGTGGTCGACTCGGCAGTGGAGATGTTGAAGTCCTCGTTGCGGGCGCCGCTCGCTCTCCATGCACACGGCGATGCCGCGGGCCAGGTCGCCACCGTAGGTGTAGTGGCGGACCTGGTTGCCCTCACCGAGGATGTGCAGCGGGTCCTGGCCCTTGACGATCTTCTGGACCAGGTCGGGTACCACGTGGGACATGGCCAGCTGCACGTTGCCCGAGAGCACCTCGACGTCACCCAGTGCCCGGCCCTCGCCGACGCCGACGCAGTTGAACGGGCGCACGATCGTGTAGGGCAGCTTGTACTGGTCCCAGGCCGCCTGGGCGTAGTACTCGACGGCGAGCTTCTGGAACCCGTACGACGACAGCGGCGGCGGGATCCGGCGCTCGTCGCCCTCCTTGGACGGCCAGTGGGTGGTCGACTCGAAGACCATCGACGACGACAGGTAGGTCACCTTCTGCAGCCGGCCCGACCGGTGGGCCTCGATGGCGGCGTCACACGACGAGGCCATGATGCGCTCGTTGGTGGCCAGCAGGTCGTAGGCGTACGCGTGGAAGTAGGAGATGCCACCGATCATCGCGGCGCCGGCGATGAAGTGGTCGCAGTCCGACAGCAGCTTGCCCATCAGCTCGGCGTCGCGGGCGTCACCCTCGACGAAGTGGTAGTCCGGGTTGTCGTCGTAGGAGTGCGCGACCGGGCCGTACTTGGAGAAGTTGTCGAGCCCCACCACCTCGTGGCCGCGGGCGAGCAGCTCCTCGACGACGTAGCCGCCGATGAACCCGGCCGAGCCGGTGACGAGAACCTTCGACACGATTCATCCTCTCTGCTGTCATTCGCCCGCAGTGGACTCATGCCGATCGCTGCCTGCCGGGCGCGCCAGGCGGTGAGCTGCTCCACGGTCATGTTCGGGCCGTAGGCGAAGCGGTACCAGCGCAGGTACGCCGGCAGCCACTTGGACATCTTGAAGTTGGACACGCCGAACGCGCGGTCCAGCCAGATGGTGGGGATCTCGGCCACCGGACGGCGCAGCCGGCGCGCCTTGGCGGTCAGTTCGAGCCCGATCTCGAAGCCGGCCCGGCTGTCGATGCCGACCTCGCGGACGAAGTCGGTCGAGTAGGCCTTGAAGCTGTTGGTCGCGTCGCGGGTGCCGACCCGGGTGAACGTGTGCAGCGACCGGCCGGCCAGCCGGGACAGCAGCCGCTTGAACGGCGGTCCGCCGACCTGCTGGCCGCCGGGCATGTAGCGCGACGCGGCGGCCACCACCACGCCCCGCTCGACCAGGCGGGCCAGGTCGTCGATCTGGCGCGGGTCGTCGCTAGCCGTCGGCCATGGTCACCACGGCGACCGGGGCCGCGGGCCGCTTCGATCCCGAACCGGATCGCGTTGGCCGGCCCGCGCCCGTACGTGTTGAGCAGCGGTACGCACCCGCTCGGTCCGCCTCGGCGATCTTGCGGGCGTACGGAACGGTCGTGTCGTCCTCGGTGTCGTGCACGACGAGCACCTCGCACGGGAGCTGCACCTCGCGCAGGATCCGCTCCAGGCAGGCGACGATCGCGGCTCCCCTCGTTGTAGACCGGTATGACGACCGAGACGATCAGCTCCCCCGGGTTCACTCGGCGACCGGAGTTCACGCACTGTCCCCGTTCACATTCAGACTCCGTTCAGCCGCCGACGCCCGGCCCTGATGCCCCAGATGTCGGCCACCGGCTTGTCGGTGACCAGGTCGCGGTACTGCGGGTGCGGCGCACCGATGACGAGCAGGTCGGCCCGTTCCAGCAGCCTCGTCCAGCGGGACGAACCGCTCGTCGACGATGTACGGGTCGGAGCACAGCGTCTCCTTCGCCTTCAGTGTAAGGATCTTGCGCAGCTTGTAGGCCAGGCTCTCCCGCGGATCGTCGCTGCCGCCCTTGAACGCCATCCCGAGGACGCCTACCGTCAGTTCGCCCAGGTCGTAACGGGCCTCCAGTTTGCGACACCAGGTACAGCGGCAGGCCCTCGTTGATCAGCATCGCAGAGTGGCCGAGCACGAAGTTGTTGTTGTTGAACGCGGCCAGCTGCATGGTGTCCTTGAACAGGCAGGGTCCGGCGGCGAAGCCGGGGCCGGGCATGTCGGCCGCGCGGGGGTACTCGTGGGTGATGGCGTGGCGGATCCGCTCGAAGTCCAGCCCGAAGTCGTTGGCCATCATCCAGAACTGGTTGGCCGCGGCGAACTTGATGTAGCGCCAGGTGTTGGTGAACAGCTTGGCCAGCTCCGCCTCTTCCGGGCTGACCTGGACGATCTCCTCGGTGAGGTTGCGGAACAGCTTTTCGGCCCGGCCGAGCGCGCGCTCGATTGCGGGCCGAGACGATCTGCGGCAGGTCGAACAGCTCGGTCATCGCTTTGCCCTCGGCGATGCGCTCGGGGCAGAAGGCGACGATCGACGTCGAGCTTGTGCCGAGCCAGCAGCTTCTCGGTCAGCGCGGTGACACCCGGGTGCACGGTGCTGCGCAGGATGAGCAGCTGCCCGTCCTGCAGGTGCTCGACGCAGCGCTCGATGGCGTTGGGCACGGCGGCCAGGTTGGGGTTGAGGTGCTCGTCGACCGGCGTGCCGACGACGACGACGATGTGCTCGGCCGTACGGACGCTCTCCGGCTCGATCGGTGGCGACCAACCGGCCATCGCTTACGGCCGAGGCGAGTAGCTCTGCCGCGCCGTGCTCGGCGAACGGCAGCCGCCCGGAGTTGACCACCTCGACCGCCTCGGCGTTGATGTCGTACAGGGTCACCGCGAGACCGCGCGCATGCGAACGCGACGCCGAGCGGAAGTCCGACCCGGCCGCATCCTCCGATGATCACCACATCACGGGCGAACGGGTCCCGGAGTGCTGCGCTCATACATGCGTTCTCCCGTCCTGGTCGGCGCCGCCTGGCGCACCGTCGTCACAGCGGCCCCGGTTCCCTACCGCCCGGGGCCGCCCGGCGACAGGATAGCGAAGCCTCCGAATGAAACCTTGCCCATCGTCAGCATCGGCCACGCGTAGTATCCGCGGTTGCCCGATCAAACGTATGACGGGACACCGATAGACCTCACTCATCCGGTAGCGGTCAGGCGCCTCGAGGACCGCCCCCACGCGGTCGGCTGCCGCGCCGACCGCCGCGTCCCGGGCCGCCAACGCCTCCTCCGCCGTCAGCGTGCGGTCACGGCGCCCGGAAGACCAACTTGTACGCCAGCGACTTGCGCCCTTCGCCGACCTGGGCGCCGGTGTACACGTCGAACAGGCGCACCGACTCGAGCAGCTCCCCGGCGCCCTCGGCGAGCGCCGCTCGACCGCGCGCCGCCGGCACGTCTGCGTCGACGACCAGAGCCACGTCGATGAGGGCCGGCGGGAAGTTCGAGATCACCGGCGCCGGCGTCGGTCGGGCAGCGGTACCGCGTCCAGGTCCAGCTCCATCGCGCAGGTCCGCCGGGGCAGGTCCAGGCCGGCGCAGACGGCCGGGTGCAGCTCACCGGCGTGTCCGACCACCTCGCCCCTCGACCTGCCACCGCCGCGCACCGGCCGGGGTGCCACGGGTCGACCGCGGCCGCCGTGACGGCGACCGTCGTCCGGGCGTACCCCGGCCGAGTCCAGGACGTCCAGTGCCGCCTGCACCGCGTCGGCCCACTCGCCCGTACGCCCTCGTCCCCAGGGGCCCGGCCGGTCGAGGTCACCGGCCAGGACGGCGGCGACATGCCAGGGCTGGTGCGGGACGGCCTCGTTCGCCCGCGGCCCACTCCTGCTCCCCCGGCCGCTCCGCCACGCCCAGTACCGGGGCGGCTGCCCGGCTGCGGCGCCGGCAGGAAGACCAGCCCCTGCTCGAACAGGGCCACGTCGCGCTGGCCGCGGCCGATGTTGCGACGCAGCGTGGCCAGCAGACGGCGGGAGCAGGCTGGTCCGCATGAGCGGCTCCTCCTCCGACAGCGGATTGGCCAGCCGGACCGCGTCGGTGGACAGTCCGAGCGCGCGCCAGCGCCGGCCGCCGACACGAACGGGTAGGAGAGCACCTCCACGTAGCCCCGCTCGGCCAGGGTCCGGCCGACGCTAGCGCCGCCGACGCTGGGCCGGAGTCAGGCCGTGACCGGGCGGGGCGATCGGCAGAGCGCTGGGCACCCGTTCGAACCCGTCCAGCCGGACGACCTCCTCGACCAGGTCGGCCGGGCCGAGCAGGTCGGGCCGCCAGCTCGGCGGAGACCGCTGAGCGATGCCGTCGTCGGTGCTCGACCGTCGCAGCCGCACGGCCCAGCAGCTCGGCGACCCGGTCCGCGGCTGTACTCCACCCCGATCAGGCGGCTCGGCCGCGCCGGGTCGAGGCTGAGGGTGACCGGCGGCCCCGGGTAGTTCAGGTCGAGGATCTGTTCCGGCCCGCCCTGGCCTTCGCGCCGCCGTAGTCGAGCGCGAGCCGCGGTCGCGCGTTCGATGGCGACCAGGCACAGCTCCCGGTCCACCCCGCGCTCCCACCGCTTGGCCGCCTCGCTGAACAGCTTGTGCCGCCGGGCGGTCCGCCCGACCATGGTCGGGTCCCAGTGGGCGGCTTCGAACAGGACGTTGATCGTGGTGCCGGGGATCACCTCGGAGATCTCGCCGCCCATGACCGCGGCCAGGCTGACACCGGCCCGCCGTCGTCGCAGATGACCATGTCCTCCGTGGACAGTACCCGGCTCGACACCGTCCAGTGTGGTCAGTCGCTCGCCATCGGTCGCCCGCCGCACGACTCAGCCCGCCCCGGATACGGTCGGCGTCGAAGGCGTGCATCGGCTGGCCCAGCTCGAGCATGACGTAGTTGGTGATGTCGATGGCCAGCCCGAGGGTCCGGATGCCGGCGGTGACCAGGCGGCTGCTGCATCCACAGTGGAGTCGGCGCGGTGGGTCGATGCCGGTGACCAGCCGGGCCGCGAACCGGTCGCAGCCGGCCTGGTCGACCACCGTGACCGGCCAGGCCGGCTGCCGGGTCGCCTTACCGGCCTTGGCCGTGCCCGGGTCGTTGAACGTGCCGCCGAAGGCGTGCGACAGCTCGCGCGCCAGCCCCCGCACCGACATCTGGTAGCCCCGGTCTGGCGTGATCTCCACATGCACGACGATGTCGTCGAGGCCGACGTACCGGCGGGCGTCCTCACCCGGGCGCGGCCCCGGTGGCCGGGTCGAGCACGATGATGCCGCTGTGGTCGTCGCCGGTACCCAGTTCGCGGGCGGATGCGATCATGCCGTTGCTCGTGCGCCCGTACGTCCTGCCGGGCCCCGATGTCGAAGCCGCCGGGCAGCACCCCGCCGGGCAGGATCACCGCGACCAGATCGCCCTCGACGAAGTTGCGCGCTCCGCACACGATCTCCTGCGGCGCCCCGGTCCCGTTGGCCTGCCCCACGTCGACCGTGCAGAAGCGGATCGGCTTCTTGAACTCGGTCAGCTCCTCGATGGTGCGCGACCCGACCCACAACCAGCGAGCCCTGGACCGTCTCCCGCTGGTCCATCACGGACTCGACCTCGATCCCGAGGTTGTTGAGCGCCTCGTCGAGCCGTTCGGCGGTCAGGTCGGCCGGCAGCTCGACGTGCTCCCGCAGCCAGGACAGCGAGACCCGCATGTCAGTGCACCTCCATGCCGAACGCCCGGCTGAACCGCACGTCGCCCTCGATCATCTCGCGCATGTCGGACAGTCCATTGCGGAACATCAGGGTCCGCTCGATGCCCATGCCGAACGCGAACCCCGAGTACTCGTCCGGGTCGATCCCGCATGCCCGCAGCACGTTCGGATTGACCATGCCGCAGCCACCCCACTCGACCCATCGCGGGCCGTCGCGGTGCTCGGCGAACCACACGTCGAACTCGGCCGAGGGCTCGGTGAACGGGAAGTAGTGCGGCCGCCACCGGGTACGCGCCTGCGGGCCGAACATGGCCCGGGCGAAGTGGTCCAGCGTCCCCTTGAGGTGGGCCATCGTGATGCCCCGGTCGACCACCAGCCCTTCGACCTGGTGGAACACCGGCGAGTGGGTCGCGTCCAGCTCATCGGTCCGGTACACCCGTCCCGGCACCACCATGTAGATCGGCGGTTCCCGGGTCAGCATCGTGCGGGCCTGTACCGGCGAGGTGTGGGTACGCAGTACGAGTCCGGAGCTGGTGTCGTCATCGTACGGCCCGCTCACCCAGAACGTGTCCATCAGGCCCGCGCGCCGGGTGATCGGCCGGGATGTTGAGCGCGTCGAAGTTCGCCCATTCGAGCTCGACCTCGGGGCCCTTCGGCGATCTCGTACCCCATGCCGACGAACAGGTCGCCGACGCGTTCCATCAGGGTGGTCAGCGGGTGCCGCGCGCCCCGCGGCCGCCGGTCGGCCCGCACGGTGACGTCGACTCTCTCCTCGTCCAGGACGCGGCGGGCCCGCTCCCGCGCGCAGTTCGGCCATCCGCGCGTCGAAGGCGGCCTGCACGGCGGCCCGCGCCTCGTTGACCCGCTTGCCGGCGTCGGACCTGGCCTGCGGTGGGCAGCGCGCCGATCTCGCGCCGGGCCAGCGACACCGGTGACCGGTCGCCCAGGTGCGACGGCTTGAGGGCGGTCAACCCGTCGACGTCGCCCGCGCCGGCGAACGCCTTCTGCGCCGCGGCGAGAGCGTCGTCCAGCGCCGCCGGGTCGAGCAGGGCGACCTGCTTGGGATCGTAGGGATCGCTGCGGTAACTCATGATGAAGGCCTCCGGCGTACGAGTCTAGGGGCGCGCGGTGGGACCGCTGCCGGCCGGAGTGCCTCGGGCGCGCTGGGCTCTCGCGGAGGCGTACAGGCAGACGGCGGCGGCGGCCGCGAGGTTCAGGCTCTCGGCCCGGCCGTGCACAGGCACTTTGATCCGGGCATCGGCCCGATCGGCCAGCTCGGCCGGCAGTCCGTGCGCCTCCGAGCCGAAGAGCCAGGCCGTGGGGCCGTCCAGCGCGCCGGCGTCGATGCGCTCGTCCAGATCGGCCGCGCCGTGGGCGTCGGCCGCGAACACCCGCAGCCGGGCCGCCCGCAGCACCCGGACCGCCGATTCGGCGTCCACGCCGCGAACCAGATCGACATGGAACAGGCTGCCGGCGCTGGCCCGCACGCACTTGCCGTTGTACGGGTCGACGCTGCCCTCGGGGAAGACCACCGCGTCGGCTCCGGCGGCGTCGGCGGTGCGCAGGATGGTGCCGGCGTTACCGGGGTCGGCGACGCCGGCCAGCACGACCACCAGGCGCGTCTGTGGGGAGAGGACCTCGGTCACGTCCTCGCGGTGCAGGTGGCGGCAGACCGCCACCACGCCCTGCGGGGTCACGGTGTCGGCCAGCGCGCTCAGCGCCGCCTCGGTGACCGGCCACACCGGCGCCCCGAGTTCATGCGCCTGGGCGACCACGTCGCGGATGCCGGCCGTACCCGTCGGGCGTGCCGAACAGTTCGGTCACGCAACCGGCCGCGACCGCCTCCCGGACGGCCTGCGGGCCCTCGGCCAGGAACAGGCCCTGCTTGTCGCGGTACCGGCGTCGCAGCAGGCGCCGAGCGGCAACGACCCGGGGCGACCGTTGCGTGAACGGGTCGGCCCCGGGTCGGGACAGCCGGATCGGCCGGGTACTCAGGCCGCGGCCTCGCCGACCGGACCCGCGGCGGCCGCCCTACCGGTATCCGCGGGCAGGGCCGCGCGTGCGGCCTCGACGATCCCCGCGAACGCGGTGGCGTCGTTGACGGCGAGATCGGCGAGGATCTTGCGGTCGACCTCGATGCCGGCCAGGCGCAGACCCTGGATCAGCCGGTTGTAGGTCATGCCGTTGAGCCGGGCCGCCGCGTTGATCCGGGTGATCCACAGCTGGCGGAAGTCGCCCTTGCGGTCCCGCCGGTCCCGGTAGGCGTACTGCATCGAGTGCAGCATCTGCTCCTTGGCCTTGCGGTAGAGGCGGGAGCGCTGCCCGCGGTAGCCGCTGGCCCCCTCCAGGATGGTACGGCGCTTCTTGTGGGCGTTGACTGCCCGCTTGACGCGTGCCACGTTGTCACTCCTCGATCATGCTTCGCCCGCGCGACTGGCGCGCGGGCGTGATTGTCAATGTGCCGCGCGTCAGCGGCCCAGCAGCTTCTTCACTCGCTTGCGGTCGGCGGCGGAGACCTCGACCGTGCCGGTCAGGCGGCGGGTCTCCCGGGAGGACTTGACCTCCAGGCGGTGGCGCAGGCCGGCCTGCTGGGCGAGCAGCTTGCCGCTCCCGGTCACCTTGACCCGCTTGCCCATGCCGGTGTGGCTCTTCATCTTCGGCATTGTTGAACGTTCTCCCCTGATGCTGTGCTGGCTACCCGGTGGCGCTGTCGCCGGCCTCGTCGGTCATGTCGGGATCCGCCGCGGTCGGGTCATCCGACTCGTCGCGTGCCTTCTGACCGCGGGCGGAGGTCTTGCTCGCCCGGTGTGGAGCTATCACCATGATCATGTTTCGGCCGTCCAGTTTCGGCGCGGCCTCGACGTACCCGAGTTCCGTGATCTCCTCCTCGAGCCGGCGCAGGAGCCGGTGACCCAGCTCCGGACGGCTCTGCTCACGACCGCGGAACATGATCGTCACCTTGACCTTGTCGCCCGCCTTGAGGAACCGCACCACGTGACCCTTCTTCGTCTCGTAGTCGTGCGGATCGATCTTCGGTCGGAGCTTCATCTCCTTGATGACGGTCTGCTGTTGGTTGCGCCGCGCTTCCCGGGCCTTGATGTCGCTCTCGTACTTGAACTTGCCATAGTCCATGAGCTTGCAGACGGGCGGGCGCGCCATCGGCGCCACCTCGACCAGATCCAGGTCCACGTCGGCCGCCAGTTGGAGCGCGCGCTCGATGGGTACAACACCCACCTGCTCACCCTCGGGACCGACCAAGCGCACCTCGCGAGCGCGGATCTGCTCGTTGACGCGATGTTCGACGCTGATGGAGCCTCCTCGAGTTGTTGTTCACCGGCCCGCTGCTGCGGGGCCGCGTTATGGTGCGTGCCGGGGTTTCAAACAGAAGGCCCCGGCGTGTGCCGGGGCCCGCTCGACCGGTCGCGTGCGCACGCACACTCACCCCTCGGGCCTCTCGGCCGTCTGGCGTGGACCGGACCCGGCTGACCGTGGTGCTCTGACAATCGCGGGTGGGAGCGGGAGCTCCGCTTGAAGCACCGCGCGAACGCGGTGCGGTCGACAGGTCAAGGCTACCAGACCAGTGGCATCGCCGGCCAATTCGGGCACCTCGCCCCAGTCACCTCCGACTGTCCGCGCCAGCCGGGGAGGTCAGCCGGCCGGGTCGGGGGCGGCGGGGGTGGCGTGGGCGGCCAGCAGGCGGCGCAGCGCCCGCACACCCTCGACCGCCTGCTCCTTGTCCACCGCCTGCAGGGCCAGCAGCGAGATCAGGTCGTCATCGGCGAGTTCAAGACTGGCCCACGGGCTGCCCCGGTCGAAGCGGACGGCCCGGACGATCTCCCATGGCAGGTCGTACCCGCCGATGATGTTCCGCACGACGATGTGCCGCTCGTCGGCGATCACCCGCGGCCGGGTGAACAACAGAATCCCGGCCGCCACCAGCACCCCGAGGATGACCATCGCCACCTGGTCGCCGCGCTGGAAGACCGCGCCGGTCGCGTCGCCGGTCGACCCGCGCAGGAAGAACGCCAGCGCGGTGAACAGCACCACCATGGCCGCGGACAGCACCCAGCAGACCCGCCGGGTACGGCGCGGGCGCAGGATCACCGCAGCGCTCACGCCTGCCACCGTACCCGCCCCCGGCTCAATATCGGCTCGGAGCCGGGACGGCTCAATGCCGGCTCGGAGCCGGGACGGCTCAATGCCGGCTCGGAGCCGGGACGGCTGAATATCGGCTCGGAGCCGGGACGGCTCAATATCGGCTCAGAGCCGGCACGCGTGGATGTCGGTGACCAGGATGGCACGGGCCCCTACCTCGTACAGCAGGTCCATGATCCGGTGGACCTCGGCCCGCAGCACCATGGCCTGCACGGCGACCCAGCCCTCCCGATGCAGCGCCGAGATCGTGGGTGACTCGATGCCGGGGGTGAGCGCCACAGCGGCGTCGATCTGGTCCGCCCGTACGTCGTAGGCGATCATGACGTACTGGCGGGCCACGAGTACCCCGTGCAGCCGCCGGACGAGCTGGGTGACCTGCCCGTTGCCGAGCGCCGAGGACGCGCGGACCAGGACGGCCGAGGACTGCATCACCGGCTCGCCGACCAACTCCAGGCCGGCCTTGCGCAGGGTGGCTCCGGTGTCGACCACATCGGCGATCACGTCGGCCAGACCGAGTCCGACCGCGTTCTCGACCGCGCCGTCGAGGCGGATCACCTTGGCGGCGACACCCAGCCGCGCCAGGACCTGCGAGACCATGCCCGGGTACGAGGTCGCGATCCGGGCACCGTCGAAGTCCTCGGCCGAGGCGTACCGGCCCGGCCGGGCCGCGAAGCGGAAGGTGGAGCCGCCGAAGCCGAGGTCGAGCACCTCGTCCACCTCGGCTCCGGCGTCCATATGCAGGTCACGGCCGGTGATGCCGAGGTCCAGGTCGCCCGAGCCGACATACGTGGCGATGTCGCGGGGGCGAAGGTAGAAGAACTCGACGCCGTTGTCGGGGTCGAGGCAGGTGAGGTCCTTGTCATCGGTGCGCTGGCGGTAGCCCGCCTCCCGCAGCATGGCGGTGGCGGCGGGGGCGAGCCCGCCCTTGTTCGGGACCGCGACGCGCAACATGAGGAACTCCAAGGATCATCGGACACGGACGGACGGACGACGTCACAGATGTCGGTAAACGTCCTTGATGTCCAGACCCTTGGCCAGCATGAGGACCTGTGCGTGGTAGAGCAGCTGGGCGATCTCCTCGGCGGCCCGCTCGGCGCTCTCGTGCTCGGCGGCCATCCAGGACTCGGCCGCCTCCTCGACGACCTTCTTGCCGACGGCGTGCACACCCCGGGCGAGCAGCTCCACCGTGCCGGAGCCGGGTTCGTGCCGGGCCGCCTTGGCGGCCAGCTCGTCCCACAGCTCGTCGAAGGTCTTCACGAGCAGTCATTCTGGCAGGCCGGCAGGTGATCTCGCCAACGACATGAGCGCGGTGCACATGCTGGGACGTGCACCGCCGGGAGTCGGCTCCTATTGTCGAGGCGTGCCGTATCCCCCCGGAGGACCGATGCTCAGGACACTGCAGGGCTTCAGCGACTTCATCATGCGTGGCAACGTGATCGACCTGGCCGTCGGTATCGTCATCGGTGCCGCCTTCGGCACGGTCGTGACCGCGATCACCGAGAAGCTGCTCACGCCGCTCATCCGCGCGGTCGGCGGCGGCGGCGAGTTCGCCGGCACGTGGACGGTCAACGGCCAGCAGGTCGACTGGGCGGCCTTCGTGAACTCCATGATCGCGTTCCTGATCACCGCAGCCGTGCTCTACTTCATCGTCGTCCTGCCGATGAACCGGCTGGCCGAGCGGCGCAAGCGGGGCGAGATCCCGCCGCCGGACAAGCCCTCCGAGGAGATCCTCCTGCTGACCCAGATCCGCGACGCGCTGCGGGCGAACGGGGAGGCGAACGGGGAGGCGAACGGGGCCGAGGTGGGGGCGACGCCGCGACCACGCGCCGGCTCCGACACGACCGGCACGACGGCCGCCGGGGCGCCGCCGGCCTAGGACGATCTGCCGCAAGATCCGGCCGGTCTGGGCCAACCGGTCTGGGCCAACCGGTCTGGGCCAACCGCTGCCTCCGTTCAGCCGACCGTGATCAGGTGGTCGTCGAGCCCGGCCGGTTGCCCGTCATCGCCAAGGTAGTAGGCCTCGATCCGGTACCGGCCGGGGCCGAGCGTCACGGTCGACTGTCCGGTGCCGCGCTGCGGGGCGTCCTTGTCGAGCGGAACCGACCGGTCCACGACCCGGTTGCCGGCCGCGTCGGACACGACCAGGGTCGCCACGGCACCCGGTACGGTGCCGACGATCTGGACCGTGAATGTGCGGGGCACGCTGTCGCCCTCCTGCGGCCAGTACAGCCACACCGGCGCGAGGGTGTCCACTGAGGACGACCG
This sequence comes from uncultured Actinomycetota bacterium, assembly GCA_963803345.1. Lineage (GTDB taxonomy): Bacteria > Actinomycetota > Actinomycetes > Mycobacteriales > Micromonosporaceae > CAWDLX01. The sequence continues at coordinate 582,364 of CAWDLX010000006.1, read as the reverse complement.
GGTCAGCGGCTGGCTCACGTCGATTCCCCAGATCGCCGGGCGGCCCTCGACGCTGAGCCGCACCCGGACCAGTTGGGACTGGCCGGCGTCGTAGCCGACGGCGGTGGCCGTGTGCACCAGCTCCTGGAGGGCGAGCCCCGGGTCGGCCGGCTCTCCGGCCGGCACCGACAGGTCGACCGAGATGGTGTCGCCGGCCGCCTGGACCGAGCGCACCGTCGCCCCGGGCGGCCAGCCGGCGCGGTAGTCCGGGTCGAGGTGGTGTCCGGCGATCATGTCGGTCAGCGCGGCCCGGATCTGCTCGGTGACGCCGGCGCCGACGCCGGGCAGGGTGTGGTACTCGCGGAACAGCACGGGCCGTCCGTCGACCGTGCCGACCAGGTACACCGGAAGCGACGGGCCACCTGGTACGACCGCGGTCGGGGCCGGGCTGCCCACCCCGGGCCCGGGCGGCCGTACGGGTGGGCTGCCGGAGGGCAACGCGATCATCAGAGCCACCGCCGCCGCGGCCGCCGCGGTCGCCAGCCCGGCCACGGTCACCGTCCACACGCGAGCCCGGCGACGGCCCGCGCTGATCCGCTCGCGGATCACCTGCAGCGCGTCCGGGGCGGTCGACACCCGACCCGCCCGCCGCTCCAGCGCGCGTCGCAGTTCCTCAGGCGTGCTCATGACCGCTCCAACATGCTCATGACCGCTCCACGATGCGGCGCAGCGCGGCCAGGCCGCGCGAGGTGTGGCTCTTCACGGCACCCTGGCTGATCCCCATCGCCTCGGCCGTCGCCGCCTCCGACAGGTCGGCGTAGTACCGCAGCACCAGGGCCTCACGCTGCCGGCCGGGCAGCACCGCAACCGCGAGGAGGATCTCCGCCTGGCGCTCAGCCGCCAGCGCGTACGTCTCGGCACTGGGCTCGGTCAGGGCGGGACCCTGCCGGCGCAGGAACCGGTCGACGACGCCGCGGTGTCGAAGGGCCGAGCGGGACCGGTTGACCACGCTCTGACGCAGATAGGCCACTGCCTTGTCCGGGTCCCGCAGCCGCGACCAGGCCCGGTGCAGCCCGACGAAGGAGTCCTGGGTGACCTCCTCGGCCAGGCCGTCGTCGTGCAGCAGCAGGGCGGCCAGCCGGACCAGCGGTCGGTACTGGGACGCGAACAGGTACGTCACGGCGTCATCGGCCGTCCACGAGGCTGGCAGGGCCAACGGGTCGGCCGGCGGCACGCCCGGCGGGACCGTGGCCACGGCCCTCCCACCCCACGACACCGCTGCGTACCACATCACCCTGACGCGGACCGGTGGCTCCAGGTTCACCCGATGGCCACCAGTGATCGCAGCCCGACCGCCGTGTCGAGGGCGGCCACGGTGGCCGACCAGCCCTTGTCCTCGGCCGAGTCGGGCAGGCCGGCCCGGTCCCGGGCCTGCTCGAACGTGTTCACGGTGAGCACGCCGTGAGCTACCGGCGTCGACTCGTCCAGCGCCACCCGGGTCAGGCCGTCGGTCACCGAGCGGCACACGTAGTCGAAGTGGGCGGTCGCGCCGCGGACCACCACGCCCAGCGCCACCACCGCGTCGAACCGGCGCGCCAGCGCCTGGGCCACGACCGGCAGCTCGACCGAGCCGGCCACCCGGATGGTGGTCACCTCGACCACCCCGCACGCCTTGGCCGCCGCTTCGGCCCGGTCGACCATGTGGTCGACGAGTTCCGCGTGCCAGCGCGTGGCAACGATCCCGAGCGAGAGCCCGTGGGCATCCACGGTCGACAGCGCCGGCTCCCCGTACCCGGCCATCAGGCGGTCCCCTCGGTCGGGACGGAGTCGAGCCCCTCGAGCATGTGACCCATCCGGTCCCGCTTGGTCCGAGGTACCGCACGTTCTCCGGGTGCGCGCGCACCGGCAACGACACGCGGCCGGTGATCGTCAGCCCGTAGCCCTCGAGACCGGCCCGCTTGGCCGGGTTGTTGGTGAGCAGGCGCATGCTGTGGATGCCGAGATCGGCCAGGATCTGCGCCCCGGTGCCGTAGTCGCGGGCGTCGGCCGGCAGCCCGAGGTCGAGGTTCGCGTCGACCGTGTCCCGGCCCTGGTCCTGCAGCTGGTACGCCTGCAGCTTGTGCATCAGACCGATGCCGCGCCCCTCGTGCCCGCGCACGTAGAGCACCACCCCTCGCCCCTCCTCGGCCACCCGGCGTAACGCGGCCTGCAGTTGCGGGCCGCAGTCGCAGCGCAGCGAGCCGAACACGTCCCCGGTCAGGCATTCGGAGTGCACCCGCACCAGCACGTCCTCGCCGTCGCCGATCTCGCCGTAGACCAGGGCGACATGGTCGGCGCCGTCGGTCAGGGCGCGGTAGCCGTGCGCCCGGAACACCCCGTACTCGGTGGGCAGACGGGTCTCGGCCAGCTTCTCCACCTGCCGCTCGTTGGCCCGGCGGTACGCGATCAGGTCGGCGATCGTGATCAGGGCCAGCCCGTGCTCGTCGGCGAAGCGCCGCAGGTCGGGCAGGCGCATCATGGTCCCGTCGTCGTTGACCAGTTCGCACAGCACCCCGGCCGGACGCAGGCCAGCCAGCCGGGCCAGGTCGACGGCGGCCTCGGTGTGACCCGGCCGGCGAAGGACACCGCCGTCCTTGGCCCGCAGCGGCACCACGTGACCGGGTCGGGACAGCTTGTCCGGCCGGGTGCCCGGGTCGGCCAGCAGCCGGATGGTGTGGGCCCGCTCGGCGGCCGAGATGCCGGTGGTGACGCCTTCACGGGCGTCGACCGTGACCGTGTAGGCGGTTCCCCGGCGGTCCTGGTTGGTGACGTACATGGGCGGCAGATCGAGCCGGTCGGCATCGGCCCCGGTCAGCGGCGCGCAGATGAAGCCGGAGGTGTAGCGCACCATGAAGGCCATCAACTGCGGCGTGGCGAGCTCGGCCGCGAAGATCAGGTCGCCCTCGTTCTCCCGGTCCTCGTCGTCGACCACCACCACGGGTCGGCCGGCGGCGATCTCCTTCACGGCCTCTTCGACAGTGCTGAACTCGATCATCGGCGCGCGCCTTCCACGAGTTTCTCCACGTACTTGGCGATCACGTCGACCTCCAGGTTCACCAGAGCGCCGACGGCCTTGTGCCCCAGCGTCGTCACCGCCAGCGTGGTCGGGATGAGGCTGACCGCGAACTCGCCGGGGATCACATCGCTCACCGTCAACGACACACCGTCCACAGTGATCGATCCTTTGTGGACGATGTAGCGGTCCAGCCCGGCCGGCAACCCGATGCGCACGTCCTCCCAGGCGGCACCGGGCAGCCGGGACCGGACGGTGCCGACACCGTCGACGTGACCCTGCACGATGTGCCCGCCGAGCCGGCTCGTGGCGGTGGTCGCGCCCGCTCCAGGTTGACCCGGTCCCCGACGGCCAGCGAGCCGAGTGCCGAGCGGTCGAACGTCTCCTTCATCACGTCGGCGGTGAAGGTGTCGCCGGCCACGTCGACGACGGTGAGGCAGACGCCGCTCACGGCGATCGAGTCGCCGGCCCGCGCGTCCCCGGTCACGGTCGGACCGCGCACGCCGAGCACGGCCCCTTCGCCGTGCCAGTCCAGCGACGACGACCTCGCCCAGCTCCTCGACGATTCCGGTGAACACGGCTAGTTCCCCTTCGGCAGCGCGTCGATGCGCAGGTCGGGTCCGACACGTCGCACGTCGGTGATCTCCAGGTCGATCGCCTCGGCGATCGTGACGATGCCGGCCGCGGCCAGCGCGGACGGTCCGGCGCCCGAGCAGCTTGGGCGCCATGTAGCCGACGACCTCGTCGACCAGGCCGTCGCGCAGGTAGGCGCCGGCCAGTGTCGGTCCACCCTCCAGCAGCACCCGCCGGCAGCCACGCTCGAACAGGGCCTGGCCGAACCGGCGCAGGTCGACCCGACCGTCCACACCGGAGCCCAGCTCGTCCGCGGTCGCGATGAAGGTACGGGCCGCGCCGTCGCGGACCCGGGCTCTGTCGGGAGTACGACCGGCGGTGTCGACGATGACCCGCAACGGTTGCCGGTTGGCCAGCGCCCCGGCGTCGGTGCGGGCGGTCAGGTGCGGGTCGTCGGCCAGTACGGTGCCGACGCCGACGATGATGGCGTCCACAGTGGAGCGAAGATCCTGGACGTCCGCCCGCGCCTCGGGCGAGGTGATCCACTGGCTGGTGCCGTCGAGCGCGGCCGAGCGACCGTCCATAGTGGCGGCGAACTTCCAGATGACGAACGGCCGAGGATCTCCGGCCGCCCAGCGCGCGGTCGCGGTCAGCCAGCCGATGTTGCCGGCGTGAGCCTCGGCCGCCCGGATGCCCAGCTCGACGTCCACGCCGAGCGCCCGCAGCGTCTCCGGCGCCCCCCTGCGCGGTCGGGTTCGGATCGGTGCAGCGCGGCCACCACCCGCACGATGCCGGCGTCGGCCAGTGCCTGGCTGCACGGCCCGGTACGGCCGACATGGTTGCACGGCTCCATGGTCACCACGGCCGTTCCACCGTGGGCCCGCTCGCCGGCCGCGGCGAGCGCCCGTACCTCCGCGTGCGGGCCGCCCGCGTACGCGTGGAAACCTTCGCCCACGATCTGGCCGGTGGCGTCGAGGATCACGCACCCGACGACCGGGTTGGGGCTCGTCGAGCCCAGACCCTTGGCCGCGAGTGCGACGGCACGCATCATCGCGGCGTCTTCTGCCGGGTTCGCCATCGCTGCCCGCCCCTTCCTCCAACGGCACCGCTGCACGGGCCCTCTACACGGGCGCGCGGGCGGGGCGGGAAGCAAGGCGGAGGCGCGGAGATCGTCGGCGCTGCCGTAGCGCACGTCTCCGGCCGACCGCGCGCTGTCTCCCATCCGGACTGTGACCGTCGGCTCCGGAGTTACACCGGATCCACCGGCGGCTGGCTGCCGTCGGGTCGCGGGCTCGGGCCGTCATGGCCCTTACCGCCGGTTCGGAATTTCACCGAGTCCCGCCAGCGCGCTGGTGGGTATGCCTCGAGTGTGCCACTCGGGGTTCACGGTCGACAGCCCCGCCCCCGCACGGGCGGGCGATGTTGGTCACAGGCGACGCAGGAGCCCCACGGTCAGCTGTCGCTACGCCGGTCGACCGCCACGAACGAGCCGGGCTGCGACTTGGCCACCGTCTTCATCTCGCTCGCGTCGGCCACGAGTTCGCGCGGGTCGCAGTATGCCCGGCGGCTCGACAGGGCGACCCCGACGCTCACCGTCACCAGTCCGACGTCCTGGGTACCGTCGCGCCGGCTCTTGACGCTCACGTACCCCCGGGCCCGGTCCTCGTCGTCGTAGAGCTGGTCGGCGGCGGCCTCGAACTCGGTGACGGCCTTGTCGGTCAGCGGGAGCACCTGGTCGGGCGTACAGATGAGCACGAAGTCGTCACCGCCGACGTGGCCGAGGAACGCCGGCGGCAACCCGATGTCGATGACCGCCCGTTGCAGCTTGCGGGCCAGCGTCACGATGAACTCGTCACCCCGGGCGAAGCCGTACGCGTCATTGACCGCCTTGAAACCGTCGATGTCGCAGTAGCACACCGCGAAGTCCTCACCGGAGCGCAGCCGGTCGGCTGATCTCCTGCAGGATGCGGGTGTTACCGGCCAGTCCGGTCAGCGGCGACACCTCCCGGAACTCCTGGTTGCGGCGCAGGGTGGTACGGACCCGGGCGACCAGTTCCATCGTGTCGAACGGCTTGACGATGTAGTCGTCGGCCCCGGCGGTCAGTCCGAGCACCTTGTCCACCGTCTGTCCCCGCGCGGTCAGCATGATGATCGGCAGGGCCGAGGTCAGCGCGCTCGCGCGGAGCTTGCGGGTGACCTCGACGCCATCCACGGTCGGCATCATCAGGTCGAGCACGACCAGATCGGGCGGGTTGTCCAGCACACTGTCGAGCGCGGTCTCCCCGTCGTGGGCCACGCTGACGTCGAAGCCCTCCATCTGCAGACTCAACTCGACGAACCGGGCGATATCCGGGTCGTCGTCGACGACCAGGATGCGTTCGCGACGCGGTGCCGTCATGCGGCACGGATCCGGGCCCGTAGCCGACGGACCGCCTCGACCGGGTCATCCGCCCCGAACACCGACGTACCGGCCACGAAGGTGTCCGCACCGGCTTCGGCCGCGTCGCCGATCGTCTCCTCGGTGACGCCGCCGTCGACCTCGAGGCGCAGTTCGAGGTGGCCGGTGGCGATGTGGTCCCGCGCCGCCCGGACCTTGGGCAGCAGCTCGGGCAGCAGGCGCTGGCCGCCGAAGCCCGCTTTGATCGTCATGATGAGCAGCAGGTCGAAGTCGGGCAGCAGGTCGAGGTACGGCTCGACCAGCGTGTCCCGGTCGATGGCCAGACCGGCCCGGGCGCCGGCCGCCCGCACGTCGCGGGCGAGCCCGACCGGGTCGACGGCCGCCTCGGCGTGGAAGGTGACCACATGGGCGCCGGCCTCGGCATAGGCGACCGCGTGCAGCTCGGGGTCGACGATCATCAGGTGGCAGTCGAGCGGCACACTCACAGCCGCCAGCAGGCCCTTGACCTCGGTGAGACCGATCGTCTGATTGGGTACGAACCGGTTGTCCATGATGTCGACATGCAGCCAGTCGGCGACCTTCTCGACCGAACGGGCCGCGTCGATGGAGAAGTCCGCCGCGAGCAGACTTGGGGCCACGAGGAGCGACGATCCGGTCACCGATCCAGTGTATTAACACGAGCAACGATCGCGTCCAGCCACGGTCCGAGAATGTGTGCGTGCGGGTGCACGATCGGCCGCACGTGCTCCACGGACCCGCCAAGCCGCAGCCGCCCGGCTACACGACGTGATTTAAGCGGGATTTATGTCTGAACCCGGCATGTCGGCTGAACGTTCGGCCCATTGCCTTCCTAAACTGATCGACAACGGTCATCGTTGGCTACCCTCGCGATTCGTTCCCAACCGTCGCGGAGCGGACAAGGCAGCGGCGGATGATGGGAGCGGCATGAGTCAGGCGAAGCTGGTGCGGGACAACGTTCCCCATATGATGCGCCGGCGTGGCGATCACCCGATCGTCCGCACGGCGGAGCCTTACGAGTACGCGGGACTGCTGCGCGCCAAGCTCGTCGAAGAGGTCGAGGAGTTCCTCGACTCCGACGACCCGCACGAGTTGGCCGACGTGATGGAGGTCCTGCTCGCGCTGGGCGAAGTACTGGGATTCGACGGCGGGGACCTCGAGCGGATGAGAGCTGAGAAGGCGGTCGAGCGGGGCGGCTTCGCCCAGCGGCTCGTCTGGTCGGGCAACTCCTCCGCCGCCTGACGACCTACCGGCAGGTCACGTCAGGAGCGGACCGCCCGCGGCGCCGTGCCCCCCGACCACCTGTTCGTCACCTGGAACCAGCGCGTTGATCGAGCGCCGCGACGGGCCCGACCAGGATCGGGCGTGCCGAGGTGGCGAGGCCCGGGGACCTCAGGCAGGCGCGGGCCGGCGCTCGTCCGCCAGCAACGCGATGCCATCACCCAGCCGGATCGTCAGCGCCGGGTCGAAATGCACCTGCCGGGTCACGATCTCGTGCCCCTCGCAGCCGAGGGCGGCCGTGGCCGTACACCGTCCACTCTGGACATTGGTCAGCCTCGCCAGCCGTACCGTACCCACGAGGATGTCGACGTCGAAGGTGATCTCGAGGTCGAAGTGGACGGTGGCCACGGTGGCCCCGTTGACCACGATGTCCACGTACGGGTGGTGGCCGGCGGTGATGCGGTGGGCGGCCAGCTGGACCACCTCGACCGCGGTCGGATTCGACTCGGTCGCCCGGGCGGCGGCCACCAGGGCCGGGTGCCGGCGCAGGCCCGCCACGAGCAGGTCACCCAGATCCATCTCGAGCAGCCGGCCCAGCGCCGCCGAGAGTTCGCGCTCGATCGCGGCCCGGCCGGCGGCCGAGACCGACCCCATCGCACCGCCGAGCCGGTTCAACGCCCCGCGCCAGCCGGGTGACTGTCCGGCGGCGGTGGCCGGGTCGGCGTCGGCGAACAGGACCGCCCTCATACTGGTCATGCCACGAACCTCTCGCACGATCTGCTCAGGTCATCTGCGGTGCTCGCTGGCGCTCGCCCCTCGCGCTCGATCATTTGTCGGCCTCCTCCAGGGTGATGGTGCCCAGCGACGAGCGGGGTTCGAGCCGTACCGAGACCGACGGCGCCGATGCCGCGATGTGGGGTCCGACGACGTGGCCGGGGTGGCCGCGCGCCTCGATGTGCTCCGGCGCCGGGTCGCGGCGCCGGCGGCGGCGCCGCCGCATCGTGCTCGTGGTGGCGAGGGCGGCCAGCACCAGCAGCAGACCTGATCCGCCGGCCACCGCCGCCACCAGCAGCGGGTCGGCTCGCCGGCCCGGCGGAGTCACGATCACCGGCGGAGTCGTCACGGGAGGAGTCGTCGCCGCAGGTGATGGCGCGGTCAGGATCAGCGTCACCAGGGAGCCGAACGCGACGACGGTGCCGGCGGCGGGCCGCTGACCCACCACCACCCAGTCCGACTGCGCGTCGCGGGGGAGCCCGTCGGTCTTGAGTTGCATCGGGGCGACCGAACGGGAGGCATCGAGCGCGGTCAGGGAGGTCAGGTCGGGCAGCGTCGCGCCGAGATCGACCCGCACCAGGGGCGCGACCGCCGCGACGCCGGGCGTCTTGACCCACAGGCTTGACGCGACCAGCACGGTGTCGCGGGTGTAGCCGTCCGGAAGGTCACGCAACGACGGCACATAGGTGATGACGACGGTCTTGTCCCAGTTGCGTAGGGCGGTCTCGGCCTGGTCCACGGTGAAGCCGGTGATGTCGGGAGGATCGGCCGCCCAGGCCATCGCGGGGGTCGCGGCCACAGTGAGCACGACGCCGGCCGCTACCACCAACCACCTCGAAAGCCTGGAGCATCGCCCGCCCATGCGATCAGGATGGCGTGGCGTGCCGGCATCGTCACTATCAGATCTGTGACGCTTGTCCGAAGTGGACGAGATGGTGCCATAGGTGCTTGATGTACTGCAGCATCTCCTCGAAGTCGCCGAACTCGCGCCACCGCCCCGGCGATCTGACCGCCGACGCGGCCGCTCGGCCGATCATCCTCGCGTCGAGGCGGCCGGTGGTCGGGCGGAACCGCTGGGCGACCGCCGCGGCCAGCGGCGGCACGTGTGGTCCCCGGAACTCGCCGTCGAACTCGTCGGCCGCCAGTGCGAATCCGCAGTGCCACTCGATCGCGATCCCGCAGCGGTCGGCCAGCCCGGAGAGCAGTCCGGCCTCGGCGCGGCCTCGGAAGCTCGGGTCAAGGACGATCGCCTCGGCATCGCGCGCCAGTTCGACTCCCCCGTGTACCTGGGCCTCGACGTAGTCGTCCAGGCTGCGACCCGGGCTCGCCCCGATCGTCGCGCCCACCGGCTGCCCGGCCAGGCCGGCGATCAGTTCGAGCGGGTCGGTGCCGGCCAGCCCCACCGTGAACCCGGTGCCCCGGGCCCGCTCGACGAGCCCGGCCAAGACCCACTCGAAGGCGTCGATGGTACCGACATGGGCCGGGCCGAGATGGCTGTCGCCGACGGTGAAGGTACACCGCTCGATCACCTCCGGACGCAGCCGGACATGACACGACCCGAACCGGGGCGAGCCACCATCACTGTGGTTGGCCAGGTTCAACGCGCCGTAGCGCGGGCGCTCCCCCGGCGCCAGGCCATCGGCCTGGTACGCCCCTCCGAACAGCGCCTGCTCCCAGCGGTCCCGGTCGCCGCCGCGGACGGCCGACCGGCCACCGTTGGAGATCCCGGTCTCGAACTGTCCACGGTAGACACCATCGCCGGCCAGGGACCGGGCGACCGTACGGCCGCCGGCCAGCAACCGGTCAGGATGGAAGTTGAGAGTCACCCGGCCGTGTCGGCGCACCAGCTCGGTCAGCGTCGTACAGTCCACGTCGGACCCCAGACGCACCAGGGCCTCGGCCCGCCGCGCGGCGGCCGTGCCCGCCACATGCTCGAGCGAACGCCGCTGGGCCGGCGTCATCTCGCGGATGGCCGGAGCAGGGCGAGGAACATCGCGTCGGTCGCGTGCCGGTGTGGCCACAGCTGTACCGTCGGACCATCACCCAGGTCGGTCAACGCCGCCGGCATAGCCTCCCGGGCGTCCACCAGCTCGATCGGCCCATCCCACTTGCGGATCGTCTCAGCCACCGAAACCACCGTCTCCACCCGGTGCGGGGAGCACGTCACGTAGGCCACCAGGCCGCCCGGCCGGACCACCGCCAGCGCGGCCGCCAGCAGCTCCCGCTGCAACCGGGTCAGCGGTGGCAGGTCTGCCGGCCGGCGTCGCCACCGCGACTCAGGCCGACGCCGTAGCGATCCCAGCCCGGTGCAGGGCGCGTCGACCAGTACCCGGTCGAAGCCGCCCCCGGTCACCCCGGCCACCTCCCGCCCGTCGGCGCAGATCACGTCGACCGGCAGGCCGGCCACCGCCTGCTCAACCAACCGGGCCCGGTGCGGCGCCACCTCTACCGCGGTCAGCCGGGCATCGTGCCTGGCGGCCAAGCTGCCGAGCAGGGCCGCCTTGCCGCCCGGGCCGGCGCACAGATCGAGCCACCGCTCTCCACTGTGGACGCTGTCGCCGCTGTCGACCAGGGCGGCCGCCACCAGCTGGGAGCCCTCGTCCTGCACGTGGGCCAGGCCGCGGATGACCGCATCGAGATCACCCGGTGACCCCTCAGGCAGGTACACCGCGAACGGCGAGTACGCCCCGACCATACCGCCGCACTGGGCGGCCAGGTCAGCGGCCGTGATGCGGCCCGGGCGCGCACACAGATGCACCAGTGGCCGTTCGTTGTCAGCCGCCAGGGCCAACGCCGTCTCCGCCAGATCGCCGCCCAGGGACTCGGCGAACGCCCGGACCATCCACTCCGGATGGGCGTGCACCAGAGCCAGGTTGCCGACCGGGTCGGCGTCGAACGACGGGGCCACAGTGGACAGCCAGCCGGGCAGGTCGCGTTCCGAGACGCGGCGAAGTACCGCGTTGGCGAAGCCGACCGCCCCCGGTGCGACCCAGCGGACCAGGTCGACGGTGGTGGACACGGCCGCGTGCGACGGTACCCGGGTATGCAGCAGCTGGTAGGCACCGAGCCGCAACGCGTCCCGGGCCGGCGGGTCGATACGGGCCATCGGCCGGTCGGCGGCCGAGGCGATGACCGCGTCCAGCTGGCCTTCGTTGCGCAGCGTGCCATAGGTCAGCTCGGTGGCCAGAGCGGCGTCGCGACCGCTGATCCGGTTCTCCCGCAACAGACGCGGCAACACGATGTTGGCGTACGCGTCGTCCCGGTGTGTCGCCGCGATGGTCTCGTAGGCCGCCCGCCGGGCCGGATCGACCTTGCGGGAGGGGTCGGAGTGTGGCCCACCGCGACCGGGTGGGCGCCGTGGTTCGCGTCGGTGTGTCGAATGTGGACCTTTGCTGGGGCGTCCGGGAGGCACGCTCATCCCAGACTCTCGCCGACGCCCGCCCGGACGCCCCGGGCCCAGTCCACCGCCGGCATCGCCCGCTTGCCGGCCGCCCGTACCTCGCCCAGAGAAACCGGATCCGTGGCCGTACCCACCAGGACCCGGGTCCGCTCGATCCGCAGCTGACCCGGATCGAGGCGGACCGCGTCGACCACCGGGAGCACCGGACCCAGCTTGACCCGGTCGCGGCGGAAGGTGGTCCAGGCACCCGGCGCCGGGGTGCACGCACGTACCCGCCGGTCCACCGCGAACGCCGGATCGCCCCAGCGCACCTGCGCGTCCTCGACGGTGACCTTGGGCGCGTAGGACACGCCGTCGGCCGGCTGCGGCTCGGCCCGCACGGTGCCGGCCGCCATGCCGTCGAGCACGCTCACGAGCAGATCCGCTCCGGCGACGGACAGCCGATCGAGCAGGTCGCCGGCCGTATCCCGTCGGCCTATCCGCTCGACCAGGCTTCCGTAGACCGGCCCCGTGTCCAGGCCCTCCTCGAGCTGGAACACCGAGGCACCGGTGACCTCGTCGCCGTGCAGTACGGCGTGCTGGACGGGAGCCGCTCCGCGCCAGGCCGGCAGCAGGGAGAAGTGCAGGTTGATCCAGCCCAGCCGCGGCACCGCGAGGGCGGACACCGGCACGAGCGCTCCGTAGGCCACCACCGCGACGCAGTCCGGGGCGAGGTCGGTCAGGGCATCCACAAAGGACTGTTCGCGCGGCCGGTTCGGACTGAGGACCCCGATCCCCCGCTCGTCGGCCCAGGCGGCGACCGGCGAGCGGACCACCGTTCGCCCCCGGCCGGCCGGGGCATCGGGGCGGGTGAGGACGGCCACCAGCTCGTGGGCCGACGCGGCGATGGCGTCCAGCGCGGGCCGCGCGACGTGAGGGGTACCGGCGAAGACGAGGCGCATCACGTCAGCCGAACAGCCCGCCACCGTGCGGACTGACCTTCACCGTCGGCGGCGCGTCCGCGTTGTACCAGGGCGCCGACCGGATCAGGCGCATGGCCTCCTTGCGCGCGGCGGAGTCGAGCCGGTCCAGGAACAGCACACCGTCGAGATGGTCGGTTTCGTGCTGGCAACAGCGGGCCATGGTGCCGGTGCCGACCAGGCGTACCGGATCGCCGTACTCGTTCAGGCCGGTCGCGACCACGTTCATCCGGCGCCTGGTGTCCACATAGATCCCAGGAATGGACAGGCACCCCTCCGGCCCGTCCTGCTCCTCCTCGTCCGGGAAGTGCAGTTCCGGATTGACGATGTACCCGACCACGTCGTCCACGTCGAACGCGAACACCCGCAGGCCCACGCCGATCTGGGGGGCGGCCAGACCGGCGCCGCCCTCGTCCAGCAGGGTGTCGGTCAGGTCTTTGACCAGCGAGCGCAGCTCCTTGTCGAAGGTCACCACCGGATCCGCGGCCGTGCGCAGGACAGGGTCGCCGAAGAGGCGGATCGGCTGGACGGTCACGGCGTCAGGTCCTCCGGGGAGTCTGGGCAACTCGTCAAGTCTACGGACCCTGTGCCTCATGCTGGAGTGTGGACGTACCCGGACAGAACGGAGGGGGCACCGATGAGCTTCATCCAGATCATCGACTACGAGACCGACCAGGCGCAGGAGATCGACTCCCAGATGCGCGAGGCGATGGACGCCGGCATGGACACGACGTTCACCCGGCTCGAGCACACCCAGGACCGGGACAACCCGCGCCACTACATGACCATCGTGGAGTTCCCGTCCTACGAGGCGGCGATGGCCAACAGTCAGCGGCCGGAGACCGACACCATGGCCCGCCAGCTGGCCGCGCTGTGCACCAGCGGACCCACCTTCCACAACCTAGAGGTCAAGCTGGACATGCCGTAGCCCGGCGCCGTGGGTACCCACCGGTGCCCACGGCTATCCACTGTGGATCGGCAGGCTGGCGTAGCCACGCAGGGTCAGCCGGTCGCGGCGTACCGGCACGCCGGCCACCACGAGCCGCGGGTACCGGCGCAGCAGCAGCGGCAACGCGACCTGGGCCTCCAGTCGGGCCAACGGCGCACCCAGGCAGTAGTGGGCGCCGCCGCCGAACGACAGCGGCTGGTTGCTCTCCCGGGCCGGGTCGAAGGTGGCCGGGTGGGCGAACCGGCCTGGATCCCGGTTGCCCGCACCCAGCAGCATCAGCACCTGTGCATGTGGCGGGACCGTCACCCCGCCCACGGTGAACTCCTCCCGCGACCACCGCGACGTGAGCTGCACCGGCGAGTCAAAGCGCAGCATCTCCTCCACGAACCGGTCGGCCAGCTCCGGATGATCGCGCAGCCCGGCCGCCAGGTCCGGGTGGTCGAGCAATGCCCGCAGCCCGTTACCCAGCAGGTTGGTCGTCGTCTCGAAGCCGGCCACCAGCAGCAGCATCAGGTTGGCCAGCAGCTCGTCGCCGGACAGCGTCGCTCCGTCGGCGTCGTGGGCCTGGACCAGGGCCGTGGTGAGGTCGTCGCGCGGGTCGATCCTTCGCCGGGCGATCAGGTCCGCGAAGTACCCGCGCAGCTGGTCCGAGGCCTCGTCGGCCCCGGTGAACTGCTCCCAGCGCAACTGGGGCTCGAGGATGATCGTCAGCGCCGCCGCCTGGGTACGGAACCAGTCCTGATCGCGGTCGGGGACGCCGAGCAGGGAACAGATGACCCGCACGGGCAACGGGTAGGCGAAGGCGTCCATGAAGTCCACCGGGTCCGGTCCGGCCAGGCCGTCGGCCAACCGCCCGGACAGGCCGGCGATCGTCTCGCGCATGGCGGCCACCCGACGCGCCGTGAACGCGCCCGCCGCCAGCCGGCGCATCCGGGCATGGTCGGGACCGTTCGTCTGGAGCATCGAGTTGAGCAGGGACGCCGCGGCTCCGCCGGGCTGCCAGTCCGGCATCCAGAACTGGTACAGCTCGCGGTCGGACACCCGCAGCCGCGGATCCCGCAGGAGATCGTCGATCACGGTGTAGCGGGTGGTCACATAGAAACCGTCGGCCACCTGAGCCATCGGGCCGTGGCGGCGGATCTCCTCGTAGGTCGGATACGGGTCGACGCGACCGTCCGGTGTCAACAGCAGCCCGACGGCGTCAGCTACCGACCGCTCGGAAGCTGCGGGGCTCGCTGACGCGGCCGTCATGTCGAGCGAAACTACCAGATCTCCCTGGGATCGATCTGGACCCGGACCGCGCCCTCGGCCTTGCGGGCGCTGCGTACCCCGGCCGCCGCGTGCAGCGCGCCGGCCAGCGCCGCCCCGGCCGCCCGCGACGCCACCCGGACCAGCGCCCGCTCGTCCTCGCCGACCGGCACCGGGCCGAGCAGCTCGGCGCCCTCGGGCAGCTCGGCCAGCTCGAGCAGGTCGGCCACCGCGTCGGGCGGGCCCGGTCAGGCTGGCCATCCGGGCCGCCGGGGGGAACCCCAGCTCCCGGCGCTCGGCCAGCTCGCGGCCGGCGAATGTGGCCGGATCCCAGCGCAGCAGGGCCTGGACGGCGACCAGTCCGCCGTCGGCCACGACCACCACGCGGCCGCCGTGGGCCGCCGGCCGGGCCAGCGTCGCCGCCGCCAGCCATCGTCGCAGCGCCTCCTCGCCGGCCCGCAGGTCGGCCCGCGTGAGCAGCGCCCACGTGTCGAGCAGCAGCACGGCGCCGTAGCCACCCTCGGCCGCCGGCTCCGCGCCCGGGGTCGACACGACGACCGCCGGCTGCGCCGGTACCGTCGCCAGCACGGCGTCGCGCCCCGATGTCCGTACCGGTACGCCAGGAAAGGCGCGGCCGAGCTCCTCCGCCGTCCGGGCGGCTCCCACGACAGCGGCGCGCAGCCGGCGGCCGCCGCAGCGGCTGCACGAGAAGTCCGCCGCCGGCCGGCCACACCAACGGCAGGCCGCCACCGCGTGCGACGAGCGCAGTTCGAGCGGTCCGGCGCAGCGGGCACACCGGGCCGGGGTATGACAGTCCACACAGGACACTGAGGGCAGGTACCCACGTCGCGGTACCTGGACGAGCACCGGCGCGCCGGCGGCCAGCGCGTCGCGGGCGGTCCGCCAGGCCAGGCTGGGCAGCCGGGCCGACGCCGCCGCCGGGTCCCGCTCGCGGTCGATGTCGTCGCCGGTCGGTGCCACGGCCGGCGCGTGCCGGCGTACCGTGTCGCGGTCAGCGGCCAGCGGGCTCGCCCACCGGGTCTCGACCAGCAGCTGGGCCTCGCAACTGCGGGCGGTCGCCGCGACCAGCGCCCCGGCGTCGGCCAGCTGGGCGCGGGTCAGCAGCACCTGCAGCGCGTGCGGGTACGGCGCGCGCGGCTCGGCGTGCAGGTCGTCGCCGTCGTCCCAGATCGCTCACCAGACCCAGGTCGGCCATCGGCGCCAATGGCCGCCGCCCGGGTACCGATCACGCACCGGGTCTGGCGCCGGCTGGCCCGCAGGAACCGGCGGTACCGCTCGGCCGGCCCGAGGCCGGCGTGCAGGCGTCACTGCTGGTCGTGGCCGAGCTGAGCGGTCATCGCCGGTCGAGCCGGTCGAGGTCGCGGGCGTCGGGCACGACCGCCACCACCCCGCGTCCACTGTGGATGGTCGCGGCGACCGCCTCGGCCAAGCGGGCGGGCCAGTCCTCGCCGGGCAGCACCGTGAGCACGGCCCGCGCCGGGCGGCCCTCGGCGAGCGCGTCCAGGTACTCCGGCCCGCTGCCGTACGCCGTGCCACCGGTCAGGTTCGGACTTCGGCGTCGACCGGCTCCCAGGCAGGCGTGGACGCCTCCGCCCGGGCGTGCCGGGGCGGCACGGCCAGCCGCAGCACATCGGCCAGGGTGCCCGCGTACCGGTCGGCCACCGCCCGGGCCAGGTCGAGCACCTCGGGGCGCAGCACCGGCTCGGGCGAGGTCGACCTTTCCAGGAAATCGAGCTTGCCCTCGTGCGCGGACCGTCGGCCGCGCTCGAGCACGTAGCCGTCCACCAGCCGGCCGGCGAACCGGACCCGCACCCGGCAGCCTGGTACCGCGGCGCCGGCCAGCTCGTCCGGCACCAGGTAGTCGAACGGACGGTCCAGGTGGGCCAGCGACACGTCGACCGCTACCCGGGCCACCGGACGTCCGGGGCCGGCACACGATCACGACCCGCCACGCCCCGTGTCTACCAGACCCGTACGACGGCCGGCCCCGGACATGCGCGCCACCCGCCGTCCGAACCCGACGCCGCGGAAGGGCCCCGAGCGTTAGGAAGGGCACCTTGTACAACGGAAACCGTTAACAAGGTGCCCTTCCTTCCACGGGTCGGGCGCTCGGCGGGTCAGGCGCCGGCGGCGGACTTCAGGTCGGCCACGCGGTCGGTGCGCTCCCAGGTGAAGGTGGGCAGCTCGCGGCCGAAGTGCCCGTACGCGGCGGTCAGCTGGTAGATCGGGCGGAGCAGTTCGAGGTCGCGGATGATGGCGGCCGGGCGCAGGTCGAAGACCTCGCGGATGGCCTTCTCGATCCGGTCGACCGGCACCGTCTCGGTGCCGAACGTCTCGACGAACAGGCTCACCGGGTGCGCCTTGCCGATCGCGTACGCGACCTGGGCCTCGCACCGCTCGGCCAGCCCGGCGGCGACGACGTTCTTGGCCACCCAGCGCATCGCGTACGCGGCCGAACGGTCCACCTTGGACGGATCCTTGCCGGAGAAGGCGCCACCGCCGTGGCGGGCGTAGCCGCCGTACGTGTCGACGATGATCTTGCGGCCGGTCAGGCCGGCGTCGCCCATCGGGCCCCCGACCTCGAACCGCCCGGTCGGGTTGACCAGCAGCCGGTAGCCCTCGGTGTCCAGGCCGAGGGCGCTCCAGCTCCGGGGCGATGACGTGCTCGCGGACGTCCGGCGTGAGCAGCGACTCGAGCGAGATGTCGGGCGCGTGCTGGCTCGACACGACGACCGTGTCGAGCCGGACCGGACGCAGGCCGTCGTACTCGATCGTGACCTGGGTCTTGCCGTCCGGGCGCAGGTACGGGATCGTGCCGTCCTTGCGGACCGCCGACAGGCGACGGGCGAGCCGGTGGGCGAGCGCGATCGGCAGCGGCATCAGCTCGGGCGTCTCGGAGCAGGCGAAGCCGAACATCATGCCCTGGTCGCCGGCGCCCTGGGAGTCGAGCGCGCTCTCCGACGCCCCGGTGCGCAGCTCGATCGCGCTGTCCACCCCCTGGGCGATGTCCGGCGACTGGGAGCCGATCGCGATGTTCACGCCGCAGGAGGCGCCGTCGAAGCCCTTCTTCGACGAGTCGTACCCGATGCCGAGGATGGTCTCGCGGACGATGGTGTTGATGTCGACGTACGCCTTGGTGGTCACCTCGCCGGCGACGTGGACCTGGCCGGTGGTGATCAGCGTCTCGACCGCGACCCGGCTGGTCGGAGTCGGCGGCGAGCATGGCGTCGAGGACGCCGTCGCTGATCTGGTCGGCGATCTTGTCCGGGTGGCCTTCCGTGACCGACTCGGAGGTGAAAAGGCGGCGTGCCACGATGCTCCCTGGGGTGTTCAAAGCTGGATTGGTGTGCGCACCGGCGCCCGCTGCGCTGCGGTCTGCGAGAGTCTAACCCTGGCGCCGCAACGTATGGGTCGGGACCCAAACTAGCCAGGGGCGACGCCGCTGTCACATCGACCGTATGAGTACCCGACGAATCACCCGTACGGGAGCTGAGGGTTTCAGCGGAGCCGGGCCACCACGAGATCCCAGACCGCGTCCGCGACGTCCTCCTTGGGGGCCTCGGCCAGCGTCGTCGCGGTTCCGTCCGCGCCGAGGACGGTCACCGCGGTGGCATCGCGACCGAACACCTTGTCCACGCCGACCTCGTTCACGCACGATCAGGTCCGCCCGCTTGCGGGTCAGCTTGGCGCGGGCGTTGGCGAGCGCGTCATCCGGGTTCGCCGTCTCAGCCGCGAACGCGACCAGTATCTGCCCGTCGCGCTTGCGCTCTCCCAGTTCGGCGGCGATGTCCGGGTTCGTGCACCAGAGCCAGTGGTGCCGGCGCCGAGCCGTCCTCGCGTCTTCTTGATCTTCGAGTCGGCGTACTCGGCCGGCCGGAAGTCGGCCGGCGCCGCCGCCATCACCACCGCGTCCGCGGCTCGGCGGCGGCCTCGAGCGTCGGCCTTGCGCAGCTCCTCGGTGGTGCCGACCCGCACGACGGTCACCCCGGCGGGGTCGGGCAGGCTCACGTTCGCCGCGATGAGCGTGACCGTGGCGCCCCGGGCCACGGCCGCACGGGCGAAGGCGTACCCCTGCTTGCCGGAGGACCGGTTGCCCAGGAAGCGGACCGGGTCCAGCGGCTCCCGGGTACCGCCGGCGGTGACCACGACGTGCCGGCCGGCCAGGTCCGGCGTCCGGCTGGCGGCCCGCGGCGCAGCGCCCGGCGCGCGACCGCGAAGATCTCGGCCGGATCGGGCAGCCGCCCCTTGCCGGTGTCGGCGCCGGTCGAGCCGGCCGCTGGCCGGCTCGAGCACGATCACGCCCCGCCGGCGCAGGACGGCCACGTTGTCCACGGTGGCCGGGTGCTCCCACATCTCGGTATGCATGGCCGGGGCCAGCACCACCGGGCATCGCGCGGTCAGCAGGGTGTTGGTCAGCAGGTCATCGGCCAGCCCGTGGGCGGCCCGGGCCAGCAGGTCGGCCGTGGCCGGGCGCGACGACGACCAGGTCCGCCTCGGCTGGCCGAGCCGCACGTGCGGCACCTCGTGGGCGCCGGTCCCAGACCTCGGTCGCGACCGGCTGCCCGGACAGCGCGGCCCAGGTCGGCTCGCCGACGAACCGCAGCGCGGCCGCGGTCGGCACGACCCGGACCTCGTGGCCCGACTCGGTGAACAGGCGGAGCAGCTCACACGCCTTGTAGGCGGCGATGCCCCCGGCGACGCCGAGCACGACCCGCGGCGCCATGCGCAGTGCTACTCGCCTTCGGTCTTCTCCGCGGTCAGGAGGTTGCCGTTGATCTCGCGCAGCGCGATCGAGAGCGGCTTCTCCTGCGGCGTGGTCTCGACCAGCGGGCCCGACGTACTCGAGCAGGCCCTCACCGAGCTGGCTGTAGTAGGCGTTGATCTGGCGGGCCCGCTTGGCCGCGAAGATCACCAGCGCGTACTTCGACGAGGTCTTCTCGAGCAGCTCGTCGATGGGCGGGTTGGTGATCCCCTCGGGGGTCGCCACAGTTCCGGACACGGGAAGTTCCTTCGCTGGTCTTCGTGGGTGTCGAAGGTCAGCCGACTCAGCTCAGCTGAGTCATGGGTGAACCGAGCAATGCTAGCAAATCGTCGGCGGCCTGTTCGACGAAGTGGTTGACGATCGTCACATCGAAGTCCGGCTGCGGCCGCCATCTCCTCGCGCGCGTGGTCCAGACGCGGGCCTGGATCGTCGCCGGGTCGTCGGTCCCCCGCCCGATCAGCCGGCGCTCGAGCTCCTCCCAGCTCGGCGGAGCCAGGAAGACCAGCTGCGCCTCCGGCATCGCCTGCCGCACCTGCCGGGCGCCCTGCAGGTCGATCTTCAGCAGTACCGGCTGCCCGTCGGCGAGTCGCGCGTTCGACGGCCGCCGCGGCGTGCCGTAGAGATTGCCGGCGAACTCCGCCCACTCGAGCAGCTCACCGGCGGCCGCCATCCGCTCGAACTCGGCGCCGGTCCACGAAGTAGTAGTGGACCCCGTCGACCTCGTACGGCCGCATCCGCCTGGTGGTCACCGAGACCGACAGCCACACCCGCGGCGCGCGCGCCCGGATCAGCTCGATCACGCTGTCCTTGCCGACCCCGGAGGGGCCGGAGAGAACCGTGAGCCGGGCTGGTGCCGGGCGCGTCGCGTCGTCGGTGCTCACTGCTCAGTTCTACCGGATTCCGCCACGCCTCAAGGCGTTACGATCGCCGTCGGTCAACATGCCACGATGGCGTACTCGTCACTTTCCTCCGACGGCGAACTCGGCCAGCAGCGCCTTGCGCTGCTGCTCGCCGAGACCCCGCAGCCGGCGGCTCTCAGCGATCTTCAACTTCTCCATGATCTGTGTCGCCCGGACCTTGCCGATGCCGGGCATCGACTGCAGCACGGCCGACACCTTCAGCTTGCCGGCCACCTCGTCGGCCTCGGCCTGGTCGAGCACTTTGGTCAGAGTCGTTTTTCCCGCTTTGAGCTGCTCCTTGAGCTGTGCGCGGGCTTTGCGAATTTCCGCAGCCTTTTCCAGCGCAGCGGCGCGCTCTTCGGGGCTGAGCTTTGGAAGCGGCACCAGATCTCCTCAGGTCCCTCGTGGTCAGCTGGGTGTAGCACCAGCGCGGGGAAAACTAGTGCTCAGCGCGGCTTTTGGCAACGCAAGTGCATCGAAGCAACCAGCGTGGCGCGTGTGCGCCATCTACAAAATCGGGTATTCTAGCGCTTTCCGGCATTCCCGCACAGCCTCGGTCAGCGGCCGATCCGCGAGCGGCCGACGTCCGGTCCGTGCCGCAGGACCTCGCGCGAGTACGAGGGCAGGACCAGGCCATCGACACCGTTGAACACGTCGCAGGTCCGCCGCGGTCGCCCCCTGCGCACCCATCCCGGGCGCCAGCACCGGGCCGTTGAGGCGGCCCAGGTCGAGCCCGGCGGCCATGTCCGGGTGGCGCCGACCACCAGCCCGATCGAGCCCAGCGTCGGCCGCCCCGCGGTTGCCGCCGCCACCTCGTCAATCACCGCCTGCGCGACCGCTCCGCCGTCCGCCGTGACCGCCTGCTGGACCTGGTGACTGTCCGGATTGGACGTACGCGCGAGCACGAACACCCCGGCCGCCGTGCTGCGGCCGCCTCGGCCAGCATCGGACGCAAGCGACCCGAAGCCCGAGGTAAGGGCTGACCGTCATCGCGTCGGCATACAGCGGGCTCGCCGGACTCAGGTACGCCTGGGCGTACGCCTGCGGCGGTCGAGCGCGATGTCTCCCCGCTTCACGTCGAGCAGCACGAGGCCCCCGCCGCTCTGGACTGTCGGATTGTCGACTCCAGTACGGCGATTCCGGCAGAACCGAATCGCTCGAAAAATGCGGATTGTGGCTTTAGCACGGCGACCCGGTCGGCCAGCGCATTGATGACCGTTGTGGCGAAAATCTCCGCGCCTTCCGCCGAGTCGGGCAGGCCCCATTGGCGGAGCAGCTCCGGGTGGGGGTCGATACCCACGCACAACGGACCCCGTTCGCCGACGACCTCGGCCAGCCGTTCACCGAACGTCCTCATCCCTCACCTCTCCGATCGCCATCACGTTCCTCGCGTTTCTTGCCCGGTTCGCCGACCGGCGGGCGGCATGGGTCATCTCAGGGCCCGGGCGATGGCGCGGACCAGGCCGGGCCCGCGGTAGACGAGGCCGGTGTAGAGCTGCACCAGGCAGGCGCCGGCGTCGATAGCGCGACCGCGTCGGCCGGGTCGAGGATGCCGCCGACCCCGATGATCGGCAGCCGTCCGCCGGTCTCCCGGTGGATGAAGGCCACGACCTCGCGCGCGCGGGCGGTCAGCGGCCGCCGCACAGCCCGCCGGCCTGCTCGCCGCGCCGCAGGTCGGCCGGTGCGCAGACCGGTCGCGGCGAGGGTGGTGTTGGTGGCGATCACCCCGGCGACGCCGCGGTCCAGGCACACCGCCGAGCGCCTCGGCGATGGCCGCGTCGGTCAGGTCGGGGGCCAGCTTGACCAGCAGCGGCCGGGTAGCACCGGCCGCCGCCCGCAGCGCGGCCACCAGCTCGTCGAGGCGGCCCCGATCCTGCAGCGACCGCAGCCCGGGCGTGTTGGGCGAGCTGACGTTGATGGCGAAGTAGTCGGCGTACGGGTGCAGCAGCCGCAAGCGAGGCCAGGTAGTCGGCCACCGCCTCGCCGATCGGGGTCGACCTTCGACTTGCCCAGGCTGATCCCGAGCGGCACTCCGAGCCAGCCGGTGCGCCGCAGCGCGCCTAGCCGGTGGGCCAGCGCGGCCGCCCCGGCGTTGTTGAAGCCCATCCGGTTGATCACGGCGTCGGAGGCCGGCAGCCGGAACACCCGGGGCCGATCGTTGCCCGGCTGGCCGTGCCAGGTGACCGTGCCCACCTCGACGAAGCCGAACCCGAGCGCGGGCCAGGCGCGCAGGGCGACCCCGTTCTTGTCCATGCCGGCGGCCAGGCCCGACCCGGTTGGGGAACCGGAGCCCGAACACTTCCGCCGGCGCCGGCACGGCGAACCGGCGACGCAGGGCGGCCAGCACGGCCGGACGGCCGGCGAGGCCGGACAGCCGACGCAGGGTCCACTCGTGGGCGGCCTCGGCGTCACCGCCGCCGACCCGGAACAGGACCGGCCGCGCCAGCGCCGCGTAAGCTCCGGTCACGCGGCGGCGCCGCACGGCCAGCGCGGCGTGCAGCTGCTGCAGCGGGCGCACCGACATCTCGCCCCGGATCAGCGCCTCGATCCCCATCACCGCGGCCGCGGCCCCGGGCACGGTAGTGATGCACGGGATGTCAGCCGCCACCGCGGCCGACCGGATCTCGTACCCGTCCTGCCGGGCACCGCTGCCCTGCGGCGTGTTGATGACCAGGGCCACCTCGCCGCCGGCGATGAGGGACACGGCGTCGCGCCCGAGCCCGGCCTCGTAGTGCTTGGGCACGATCTCGCAGGCAACCCCGTGCCGGCGCAGCACCTCGCCGGTCCCCTCGGTGGCGACGATCTGGAACCCGAGATCGGCCAGCCGCTTCACCGGGAAGATCATGCCCCGCTTGTCCCGGTTGGCCACGGTGACGAAGATCGTCCCGGAGGTGGGCAGCGAGCCGTAGGCGGCCGCCTGCGACTTGGCGAACGCGTGACCGAACGCGACATCGATCCCCATCACCTCGCCGGTCGACTTCATCTCCGGGCCGAGCAGGTTGTCCAGCCCCTTCCCCTCGGTGGTCCGGAACCGCTTGAACGGAAGAACCGCCTCCTTGACCGCGATCGGCGCTCCGGCCGGAGGCTCGCCACCGTCCCCTGTGGACGGAAGGAGCCCCTCGGCCCGCAGCTCGGCGATGGCTGGCCCCGAGCATCACCCGGGCCGCCGCCTTGGCCAGCGGCACGGCGGTCGCCTTGGACACGAACGGCACCGTGCGGGACGCGCGGGGGTTGGCCTCGAGCACGTAGAGCGCGTCGTCCTTGAGGGCGTACTGGACGTTCAGCAGCCCCCGTACCCCGATGCCGTGGGCGATCGCCTCGGTGTAGCGGCGGACCAGGGCGACGTCGGTCGAGGCGAGCGTGATCGGCGGCAGCGCGCAGGCCGAGTCGCCGGAGTGGATGCCGGCCTCCTCGATGTGCTCCATGATGCCGCCGAGGTAGACCTCTCCGGCCGCGTCGACCACGGCGTCCACGTCGATCTCGATGGCGTCGTCGAGGAACCGGTCGACCAGGACCGGATGGTCGGGCGAGATGTCGGTCGCCCGGGTGATGTACCCACGCAGGGTGGCGTCGTCGTAGACGATCTCCATGCCCCGACCACCGAGCACATAGGACGGTCGGACGAGCACCGGGTACCCGATCTCGTCGGCGATCCGCTTCGCCTCCTCGTACGAGGTCGCTGTACCGTGGGCCGGTGCCAGCAGGTGCTTGTCGGCCAGCAGCTTGCCGAAAGCCCCCCGGTCCTCGGCCAGATGGATCGACTCCGGGCTGGTACCGACGATCGGGAGTCCGGCCGCCGCCAGCCGTCGCGCCAGTCCCAGCGGCGTCTGCCCGCCGAGCTGCACGATGACCCCGACCACCCCCGGCCCACCGGCCGCCCGGCCGGTCGAGTCCTCGCTGTGCCACACCTCGAGAACGTCCTCGAAGGTCAACGGTTCGAAGTAGAGCCGGTCAGCCGTGTCGTAGTCGGTCGAGACCGTCTCGGGGTTGCAGTTCACCATCACGGTGTCGTAGCCGACCTCGCGCAGGGCCATCACCGCGTGCACGCACGAGTAGTCGAACTCGATCCCCTGGCCGATCCGGTTCGGGCCGGAGCCGAGGATGAGTACCTTGGGCCGGTCCGACGGGGCGACCTCGGACTCCTCGTCGTAGGAGGAGTAGTGGTACGGCGTCGCCGCCGCGAACTCCGCCGCGCAGGTGTCCACCGTCTTGTAGACCGGACGGACACCCAGTCGGTGTCGCAGGATACGCACCCCGTCCTCACCCGCCAGCTCCGGTCGCAGCGCGGCGACCTGGCGGTCGGACAGCCCGGCCCGCTTGGCCCGCCGCAGCAGGGCCACGTCGAGGACCGGGGCGTCCACGAGTGACGCGCGCAGATCGACCAGCGACGCGATCTGGTCCATGAACCAGGGGTCGATGCCGCCGCTGGCCTGGCTGACCTCGGCCACCGTGGCGCCCAGCCGCAGCGCCCGCTCGACCGCGTAGAGCCGGCCGTCATGAGGCACCCGGACCTGGTCCAATGTGGACTGCAGGGTCGTCCCGGCCGGGTCGGGCACGGTCCAGAAGCCGGCCGCCTTCGTCTCCATCGACCGCATCGCCTTGTTGAGCGCCTCGGTGAAGTTGCGCCCGAGCGACATCGCCTCACCGACGGACTTCATCGTGGTGGTCAGCTCGGGATCGGCCCCGGGGAACTTCTCGAACGCGAACCGCGGGATCTTCACCACCACGTAGTCCAGCGACGGTTCGAAGGCGGCCGGGGTCTGCCGGGTGATGTCGTTGGGGATCTCGTCGAGCGTGTACCCGATGGCCAGTTTCGCGGCGATCTTGGCGATCGGGAAGCCGGTCGCTTTCGAGGCGAGCGCCGACGACCGGGACACCCGTGGGTTCATCTCGATGACGACGAGCCGGCCATCGACCGGGTTGACCGCGAACTGGATGTTGCACCCGCCGGTGTCGACCCCGACCTCACGGAGTACCGCGATACCCGTGTCACGCAGCCGCTGGTACTCCACGTCGGTCAGGGTCATGGCCGGAGCCACGGTCACCGAGTCTCCCGTGTGGACACCCATCGGGTCGACGTTCTCGATGGAGCAGACGACGACCACGTTGTCGTGCCGGTCGCGCATCAGCTCCAGCTCGTACTCCTTCCAGCCGAGCACGCTCTCCTCGATGAGCACCTCGTGCAGCGGCGAGTCGGCCAGGCCGGTCCCGGCCAGCCGCTCCAGGGCGGCCGGCGAGTGGGCCATCCCGGAGCCGAGGCCACCCATCGTGAACGAGGGCCGGATCACCACCGGCAGCCCGAGTTCGTCCACGGTCGTCCGGACCTCGTCCATCGAATGGCACACCCGCGAGCGGGGCACCTCGCCGCCGGCCCGGGCCACGATCTGTTTGAACAGCTGCCGATCCTCGCCCCGCCGGATGGCGTCGATGTCGGCCCCGATCAGCTCCACCCCGTACTTGTCGAGCACCCCGGCCTCGTGCAACGCGACAGCGGTGTTCAGGGCCGTCTGGCCGCCCAGCGTGGGGAGTATCGCGTCGGGGCGTTCGCGGGCGATCACCTTCTCGAGGAAGTCCGGGGTGATCGGCTCCACGTAGGTGGCGTCGGCGAACTCGGGATCGGTCATGATCGTCGCCGGATTCGAGTTGACCAGCGACACCCGCAGACCCTCGGCCCGCAGAACCCGGCAGGCCTGGGTTCCCGAGTAGTCGAACTCGCAGGCCTGCCCGATCACGATGGGCCCCGAGCCGATCACCAGCACGTGCTCGAGGTCGGTGCGCTTAGGCATCTGTTGTCACTCCGATCAGGTCGGCGAACCGATCGAACAGGTAATCGGCGTCGTGGGTTCCGGCCGCCGCCTCGGGGTGGTACTGCACCGTGAAGGCCGGCATGTCCAGGCACCGCAGTCCCTCGACCACGTCGTCGTTGAGGCAGACGTGGCTCACCTCCACCCGCCCGAACTCGGTGTCGGTCACCGAGCCCGCCGGTGCCCGCACCGCGAACCCGTGATTGTGGGAGGTGATCTCGACCTTGCCGGTGGCGCGGTCGAGCACCGGCTGGTTGATCCCGCGGTGCCCGTAGCCCAGCTTGTAGGTGCCGAAGCCGAGCGCACGGCCCAGGATCTGGCTGCCGAAACAAATGCCGAACAGCGGGATGCCTCCGGTGCAGCACCGAACGGGCCAGCCTCACCGCGTGGTCGGCGGTGGCCGGATCACCCGGGCCAGGTGAGAAGAACACCGCGTCCGGCGAGCCGGCCAGGAGTTCGTCCAGAGTGGACGATGAGGGCAGCACGTGGGTGCGCACGCCCCGGGCGGCCAGCCGCCGGGCGACGTTGCGCTTGATACCGAGGTCGAGGGCGGCGACAGTGAACCGGTGCTCCCCGTCGGCATCCACTGTGTACGGTCGCGCCGTCGTCACCTCGGCCGACAGGTCGGCGCCCGACCATCGGTGCCGGCGGCCAGCACCCGCTCACGCAGCGCGGCCGGGTTAGTCTCCACACTGGACACTCCGACCCGCATGGCACCCCGCTCGCGCAGGTGGCGGGTCAGCGCCCGGGTGTCGATCCCGCAGATACCGACCACGCCCTCGGCCGCCAGCCGATCCTCCAGAGAACCGGTCGACCGCCAGTTGGACGGCCTACGGGCCGGGTCGCGCACCACGTACCCGGCCACCCAGATCCGGCCGGACTCGTCGTCGTCCCGTTCACGCCGGTGTTGCCGATGTGCGGGGCGGTCTGGACCACGACCTGCCGGTGGTAGGACGGGTCGGTCAGGGTCTCCTGGTACCCGGTCATCGCGGTCGTGAAGACCGCCTCGCCGAACGTCTCCCCCACGCTGCCGTACGCCTCGCCGTGGAACGTCCGGCCGTCCTCGAGGACCAGCAACGCCTGCCTCCGCCGCACGCTCACCGGGTCGCCTTTCCGTCGAGGACGGTCGGCTGACCGCGCAGGAACGTCGCCATCACCCGGGTCGGCAACGACATGCCGGCGTACGGCGTGTTCCGGCTGCGACTGGCCGATGTGGACGGTTCGACCGTCCACCGCGCGGCCGGGTCGACCAGGGTGAAGGTGGCCGGCTGCACCGACCGCCGGATCATGCCCGTGCCCGGTCAGCCCGGCGATGCGGGCCGGCCGGCGCGACATCCGCTCGGCTATGCCGTCCCAGCCGAGCGGCTCGAACAGGGTATCGACCACAATGGACAGAGCCGTCTCCAGCCCGAGCATGCCGGGCCGGGCGTAGGACCACTCGCAATCCTTGTCCTGCACGGCGTGGGGCGCGTGATCGGTCGCCACCACATCGATCACGCCGTCGACCAGAGCTTCCCGCAGGGCGGCCACGTCCTCGGCCGTGCGCAGCGGCGGGTTGACCTTGAAAACCGGGTCATACCCCTCGGCCATCTCGTCGGTCAGCAGCAGATGGTGCGGGGTGACCTCGGCGGTCACCCGGATGCCGCGCCGCTTCGCCCACCGCAGGAGGTCGACCGAGCCGGCGGTGGACACGTGGCACACGTGCAGCCGGGCGCCGACGTGCTCAGCCAGCAGCACGTCGCGGGCGACGATGGCCTCCTCGGCCACCGCCGGCCAGCCGGGCAGCCCGAGGCGGGCCGACACGACGCCCTCGTGCATCTGGGCGTCCTCGGTCAGGCGGGGCTCCTCCGCGTGCTGGGCGACGATGCCGTCGAACGCCTTCACGTACTCCAGCGCCCGCCGCATCAGCCGGGGGTCGCTGACGCAGTGGCCGTCGTCGGAGAAGATCCGCACCCGGGCGGCCGAGTCGGCCATCGCGCCCAGTTCGGCCAGGCTGGACGCCGGCCAGGCCGACGGTGACCGCGCCGACCGGTTGCACGTCGATCAGTCCGGCCTCGCGACCCAGCCGGTACACCTGCTCGACCACGCCGGCCGTGTCCGCGACCGGCGAGGTGTTGGCCATCGCGCACGCCGCCGTGTAACCGCCCAGCGCGGCCGCTCGGGAGCCGGACTCCACCGTCTCGGCATCCTCGCGGCCGGGTTCACGCAGGTGGGTGTGCAGGTCGACCAACCCGGGCAGCGCGACCAGCCCGTCGGCGTCGATCAGCTCGGCGCCCCGGGCCGACAGGCGCGGCCCGATCTGGGCCAGCACACCGTCGCGCACCAGCAGGTCGGTCGGCCCACCGCCGACGAACGTCGGCCCCGCGGACCAGGTACGTCCTCATCGCCCACCCCCGAGCATCAGGTACAGCACGGCCATCCGGATGCTCACCCCGTTCGCCACCTGCTCGACGATGGTCGAGCGGGCCGAGTCGGCCACATCGGGGGTGATCTCCATGCCGCGGTTCATCGGACCCGGGTGCATCACGATGGCGTGCTCCGGCAGCGCCCGCACGCGGATGGCGTCCAGCCCGTACCGGCGGGCGTACTCGCGCTCGGACGGGAAGTAGGAGTCGCTCATCCGCTCGCGCTGGACCCGCAGCATCATCACCACGTCCGCCCCGGGCAGTACCGCGTCCAGGTCGTAGCTCACATCAGCCGCCCAGGCGCCCACGCCGACCGGCAGGAGGGTCGGCGGGGCGACCAGCGTGACGTGCGCACCCAGCGTGCGCAGCAGGTGCACGTTCGAGCGGGCCACCCGGCTGTGCAGCACATCGCCGACGATGGCCACCTTCAGCCCTTCGATGCGACCGTGGCGGCTGCGCATCGTGTAGGCGTCGAGCAGTGCCTGGGTCGGGTGCTCATGGGTACCGTCACCGGCGTTGATCACGGATCCGTCCACCCAGCGGGCCAACCGGTGCGGCGCCCCGCTGGCCGGGTGGCGGATCACCACCGCGTCCGCCCCCATCGCCTGCAGGGTCAGTGCGGTGTCCTTGAGGGACTCTCCCTTGGACACGCTCGAACCCTTGGCCGAAAAGTTGATCACGTCGGCGCTCAGCCGCTTGGCCGCCGCCTCGAACGAGATGCGGGTACGGGTGGAGTCCTCGTAGAACAGGTTCACCACCGTGCGGCCCACGCAGGGTCGGCAGCTTCTTCACCTCGCGCCCGGCGGTAGCCGCCATCTGCGGTGGCGGTGTCCAGCACGGCCGTGGCGGCGCGTGCGGTCCAGGTCGGCCGCGCCGACAGCAGATGCCGGTTGGTGACCCAGTCCATTGTCATCCTGTCACGTGCCTCCTTGCCGGTGATGCGGACCTCGTCGACCCCGTCGGTCTCGACCAGGCGCACCTGTACGCTCTCGTCGACCGAGGTCGGGATGTTCTTGCCGACGTAGTCGGCCCGGATGGGCAGCTCACGGTGCCCCCGATCGACCAGCACGGCCAATTGCACTTGGCGGGGACGGCCGAGGTCGGCCAGCGCGTCCAGGGCGGCCCGGATGGTGCGGCCGGAGTAGAGCACGTCGTCGACCAGGATGACCCGCCGACCGTCGATGCCGCCCGGGGGCAGGTTCGTCGGGCCGATCGCCCGGGCGCCGCGCAGCCGCAGGTCGTCCCGGTAGAGGGTCACATCGAGGATGCCTGTGGCGATCGGCCACCTCCTCGAACGCGTGGATCCGGGCGGCCAGCCGCAGGCTCAGCGGTACTCCACGGGTGGGGATGCCGAGCAGGACCGTGTCGCGGGCCCCGTCGGTCTTTTCCAGCACCTGATGGGCGATCCGGTCAACAATACGGGCGAGATCGGCATCGGAGATGATGCTCTTGCCGAGCTCGGGAGCTCGTCGGGCGGATCGAGGGCAGGCTCGACCACGAGACCTCCTTCCCCGCCTCACGGGACGGGTCGTTAAAGGACGTCGAACGGCTCTCAGCCTAGCAATCATGGTGATGTAAGGAACGGCAGGCCCCGAACACTTGACCGCGTGTCGCGAGGACAGTACCGTCACGCTCCGTAACGATCGCTGGGGAAGGAACCCCAGGCCCTCACTGGGGAGTGTCTGATGGCTTCTGACTACGCCAAGTCTCTTGGCGCACGCTTGCGCTCCATCCGCCAGCAGCAGGGACTGTCCCTGCAGGGAGTCGAGGAGAAGTCGTCCGGCCGGTGGAAGGCCGTCGTGGTCGGCTCCTACGAGCGCGGCGACCGCGCCGTGACCGTCTCCCGCCTGGCCGAACTGGCCGACTTCTACCGCGTACCGGTGGCCGAGCTCCTGCCCGAGGGTGGCTCCGCCCGCAGCGACCCGGGAAACAAGATCGTTCTCGATCTGGAGAAGCTCTACGACCACTCCAACGACGAACTGGCCTACGTGGCCAAGTACGCCCGGGCCATCCAGCAGGCCAGCGGCGACTACAACGGCCGCGTGCTCTCCATCCGGGCCGACGACCTGCGCGCGCTGGCGATCGTGTACGACGACTCCCCGACCGGCCTGGTGGACCGCCTCACCGAGCAGGGCGTCCTGGTCGACGACCCGCGCGCCTTCTTCAACAACGGCTGACCATCCGGGCCGGGCGAGGGTTAGCGGGGGGCGTACTCGGCGATCCGGCCGAGCAGCCCGTTGATGAAGCGGGGCGAGTCGTCGGTCGAGAGCTCCTGCGCCAGCTCGACCGCCTCGGAGATGGCCACCGGGTCGTCGATGTCGTCGCGGTAGAGCAGTCTCGTACACGGCGATGCGGACCAGGTTGCGGTCGACCACCGGCATCCGGTCGAGGGTCCAGCCCTCGGCGTAGGTGGAGATCAACTCGTCGATACGGTCGGCGTGGTCGATCACGCCTTCGACGACCAGCACGGCGTAGCCCATGTGTTCGGGCATGTCCGGGCCCATCCGGGTCAGGGTCTCCGACGAGCATCGTGCGGGCCGGCACATCCCGCAGGTCGGCCGAGTAGAGCACATCGAGTGCGCGGCGTCGGGACTTGCGCCGCGACGGATTCTGGTGCGGCTGGCTCATCCGGGTCAGGCACGTCCCGAGATAACGGCCGTCGCGGGTGTCGACCTTGATCTTCTCGCCGGTCGTCACGAAGAGCGGCACCATGGACCGTCGCGCCCGTCTCCACGGTGGCCGGCTTGTTCCCGCCGGTGGAGCGGTCGCCCTGCAGCCCGGGCTCGGTGTAGGTGATCTCCAGTACGACGCTGGTCGGGAGCTCGATGTAGAGCGGCACTCCCTCGTGCACGGCCACGGTCACCTCGGCCTCGGGCAGCAGGTAGTTCGCGGCGTTCGCCGACCGTGGCGGACGACACCGGCATCTGCTCGTACGAGGAGAGGTCCATGAAGATGAAGTCGTCGCCGTCGGCGTACAGGTACTGCATGGTGCGCTTGTCGACGGTGGCGGTGTCGACCTTCGTGCCCGGCGT
The DNA here is from genome assembly GCA_963803345.1 of uncultured Actinomycetota bacterium. GTDB lineage: Bacteria > Actinomycetota > Actinomycetes > Mycobacteriales > Micromonosporaceae > CAWDLX01. The sequence continues at coordinate 550,870 of CAWDLX010000006.1, read as the reverse complement.
TGAAGGTGCGGTCGACCACCTTGCCGGAGAGCACATTCTTCAGCGTGGTCCGGACGAACGCGCCGCCCTTGCCGGGCTTGACGTGCTGGAACTCCACGACCGACCACAGGTCGCCGTCGAGGTTGAGTACCAAGCCGTTCTTGAGGTCATTGGTGGTGGCCATGGGCGCGGAACGTCGCTTTCCGGATCGTCGGGTGACAGCAGGCTGGGCAGAAAGGCTGGGCAAACCTGAAAAAGCCTACCCGCCGGGTTGACACGGGCCGGCGAGGGCACAACACTTAACCACATGGTTAACAGTCAGGACACGCTCGACCGGATATTCGGCGCGTTGGCCGACCCGACCCGCCGCGCCCTGGTCGGTTCGCTCGCGGCGAGCCCGCGCACCGTCGGCGATCTCGCGGCTCCGCTGCCGATGTCGCTGGTCGCGGTGACCAAGCACCTGGCCGTGCTCGAGCGGGCCGGGCTGATCGAGCGCGACCGCCGGGGACGCACCGTCGTCTGCACCCTGCGCGGGCAACCCATGGCCGAGGCGGCCGGCTGGCTCGACCGCTACCGCCCGTTCTGGGACGAGCGCCTGGACGCGCTCGACGCCTACCTGGGAGGGCCGCGATGAATCCGGTCCGGATCGACCGGACCTTCGCGGCTCCGCCGGAGCGGGTCTGGCACGCGCTGACCGACCCGTCGGCGCTGACCCGTTGGTTCTGGCCGGCGTCGATGGCACCGGTGGTCTCCGTGGACCTGCGGCCGGGCGGCGCGCTGCGGATCGAGGCGCCGGGCCTGATGGCGGTGGCCGGCGAGTACACGGTGATCGAGCCTCCGCGGGTACTGGCCTTCACCTGGCGGTGGGAGGGCGAGCCCGAGCTCACCACGGTACGGGTGGAGCTGTCCCCTGTGGACGATGGTACCCGGATGGTGCTGACCCACGACGGGTTCGCCGACGACAAGACCCGGGACAACCATGAGACTGGCTGGCGGGACTGCCTCAAGCGGTTGTCGGCCCGACTGGCGGCCGGACACGCGTGTGCCGATGCACGTGCATCCGGCGTGCACGACGGTGAAACCTGACCTGTCGCGGGATGTCTGGCCCGGCCCGGCTCGGCTAGCCTGATGCCGTGGACGGGGCTGGTCGGGACGAGCGCGGGGCGCAGGCGGCCTCCTATATGCGGATGCTCCTGGTCCGCCCCGGCGAGCTGCGCTCGGCCTGGGAGAAGCACGCCGAGCGGGTACAGCCGGGTGAGGTGGACGCGGCGGCGGTGGCTGAGCTGATCAACTCGGGCACCGACCACGACCCGCTCCCGATCGACGTGGTACGCGCGGCCGTGGACGGCGGCGCGCTCAGCCCGGACACGCTCGAGCGCTTCGTGACGGCATTCGATCTGGGCCCCCGCCACGCGACCCGCCTGCGCGGCCTGTTGCGAGGCAGTGAGGCGGTCCGGGTCATATCCGGGTCAGCCCTGCATGAGCTGCGCGGCATGCGCCCCGGCGGGTACGCGACGCTGGCCGTACACGAGTTGCACACGCTCGGCGCGGACGGACTGCCGTCCGAACACCAGACGATCCAGGTGATCAAGTCCACTGTGGATCGGCTCGAGACCTATCCGTACCGGTTCGACACCGACCAGTTGGCGGTCGAGGTGGTGCGCGGTGGCCTCGTCGGCGACATGTACCGCATCAACGAGAGCCTGTACGGGGTGGACATCGTGCTCGACCACCCGCTCAGTCGGGGCGAGACGACGCTGATGCACTATCGGATCATGTTCGCCTACGCCACCGCGCCACCGACCGAGTTCCGCCGGGGTGTCCTGGGCACCATGCGCGATGTGACTCTGTGGGTACAGTTCCACCCGGACCGGGTGCCGGCCCGGGTGTGGCAGGCCCGGTGGGACCGGCTCGACGACGCCACCGTCATCGACGAGCAGCTGGTCGAGCTGGACGGCGAGCTGTCGGCGCAGGTGCGCTACGACCACGTGGAGGACTCGATCCTGGGCTTCCACTGGTCCTGGACCTGAGCCCTCCACTGTGGACTGATCAGTAGCCGTTGCCCGGCACGGGCACGCCGCCGCCCGACGTGGACGCACCACCGCTGGGCGTGGTGCCACCGCTGGGCGTGGTGCCACCGCTTGAGGCGCCGCCGCCGGCCGAAGCGGTGATCGGTGCACCGGCCGGGTTCACCAGCCACCACAGGCCGCCGAAGTTGTTCAGGCCCTGGCCGGTGGTCTGACCGGGTCCCTGGTCACCCACGAAGTAGTACAGCGGGTGCTTGTTGTACGTGACCTGGGTCGTCCCGTCCGACCGCGTGGTCGTGCCGAGCATCGCGGCGGTCACGCCTGGGCCGGCCTTGGCGGCGCCGGTGGTCGTCAGGGGCGGCCAGAACTGGGCGCACTGGCCGTTGCAGATCGACGCGCCGTTCTGGTCGGGTACGAACAGATACAGCGCCTTGCCCTGCCCATCCGTCAGATAGGCACCCATCGGACCCGTGCGGGTCATGACCGTCGCCGACCCGGACGAGCCGGACGGACCAGGACTGGCCGATGTGGACGATGTGGGTGCGGCCGCCGGGTGGGCCGCCGCGGCCGCACCGGCACTCACCAATGCCAGGCCGGCCAGCGTCGCCAACGCCAACACCAGTCGGCGGGAGCGGGGCGAGAACATGATCGGCATGCTCCTCTCAGACTGAGTTCGGGTGGTGGAATCCGGCCACCGTAACCCCGCGGGCCGGCTCCCCGACGCGATATCAGTCTGAGCAACAGGGCCCGGGCGCTACTCGGCGTGCGATCCGGCGTGCCCCGGCTCGCCCGGCTCGTCGCCGCCCATCCAGACCGTCTTGAGGTTGCAGAACTCGCGGATTCCATGCGCCGAGAGTTCGCGCCCGTAGCCGGAGTTGCGCACACCGCCGAAGGGCAGGTCGGGATAGGAGGTGACCATGCCGTTGATGAACACGGCTCCGGCGTCGAGGTCCTCGGCGAAACGCCGCTGCTCGTCCGCGTCGTCGGTCCAGGCGTTGGAGCCCAGCCCGAACGCTGTCGCGTTGGCCAGCTCGACCGCCTCGTGGTACGACGACACCTTGTACAGCCCGGCCACCGGGCCGAAGACCTCCTCGCCGTACATCCGCATGTCGGCGGTGATGTCGGCGACCACCGTCGGTCGGTAGTACCAGCCCGGCCCGTCGACCCGTGACCCTCCACACAGGACGGTAGCGCCGCGCGACACCGCGTCCGCCACCTGCTCTTCGATGTCGACCCGACCTTGCCCGGTCGCCAGTGGACCGACCCCGGTGGCCGGGTCCATCGGGTCGCCGACGACCAGGCCGACCATGTTGGCCACGAATGCCTCAGCGAACGCCTCGTAGACGTCTGCGTGGACGATGAACCGCTTGGCGGCGATGCACGACTGGCCGTTGTTCTGGCACCGGGCGGTCGTGGCCACCTGGGCCGCCCGGGCGATGTCGGCCGACGGCATGACCACGTACGGGTCGGACCCGCCCAGCTCGAGGACGGTCTTCTTGAGCTCCCGCCCGGCGATGGCCGCCACCGCCCGGCCCGCCCCCTCGCTACCGGTCAGCGTCGCCGCTCGGACCCGTGGGTCGGTGAGTACCCGCTCGACCTGGTCCGATCCGATCAGCAGCGTCTGGAACGCCCCCTCGGGGAAGCCGGCCCGGGCGAACAGGTCACCGAGGTACAGCGCACTCTGTGGAACGTTGGAGGCGTGTTTGAGCAGTCCGGTGTTGCCGGCCATCAGAGCTGGCGCGGCGAAGCGCATCGCCTGCCAGAGCGGGAAGTTCCACGGCATGACGGCCAGCACCGTCCCCAGTGGACGGTAGCTGGCATAGGCCCGGCGGGCCTTGACCGCGCCGGGATCGGCCCAGGTGTCGTCGGCCAGGAACTCCTCCGCGTGGCTGGCGTAGAAGCGGCAACCGGCGGCGCACTTGGTCACCTCGGCCCGGGCCGACGCGAGCGTCTTGCCCATCTCGAGGGTCATCATGGCGGCGACCGAGTCCTGCTCGGCCTCGAGCAGGTCGGCGGCGCCGTTCATCCACCCGGCCCGCTGGGCGAAGCTCGTGCGCCGGAGCACATCGAAGTCGCGGGCGGCCCGGCCGATCCGTTGGTCGATCTCAGCCTCGGACATCGGGTCGAACCGCTTGACGACCTCGCCGGTCGCGGGGTTCGTGGTGGTGATCGCCATGACGCCGTCCTCCCTGTGGATCCGCTGGTGGAGAACCTACTCCCGCGCTGCCGCTGCCACAGATGGGTGGCCCACCCACCGCCCATGAGCCGGCGGGCCTAGCTGCTGCGCCGGCCGGTCCGTGCCCGCCACACCCGCTCCGGCGGATGCGGCCGGAACTCATCGACCCTGATCGCCGTCGGGTCAGTCACCGCGAGCCTGGTCGGTGCGCGCCTCGTCGTCGAGGAGCCGGCGCAGCCCGGTGAGCTTCTCCCGCCGGAATCGCTCGTACGGCGCGAGCCATTCCCCGACCTCCGCGAACGGCCCACCCCGCAACTCGTAGACGCGATTGCGGCCAACGCGCTCCTCGCTGACCAGCCCAGCCTCCCGGAGCACCCGCAGGTGCTCCGAGACACTCGGGCGGGCCATGTCGAAGTGTCCGGCCAGCTGGTTGACCGGGCGCGGCCCGGACAGCAGCAGGCCCAGGATCTCCCGCCGCACCGGGCTGGCCAGCGCGGCGAACACCGCCTCCACCGCCGGTCAGGCCGGGCGCGGCCCGGCGAGCACGAGGCCGTTGCCGTCCGGATCGGAGATCAGGACGTGCCGGCCCCACGGCGCGTCCCGCGGGCCGTCGACCTCGAGCCCGGCCGCTCGCAACCGGTCGGCATCCCCGTCAACGTCGGCGGTCTGCAGCACCAGCCCCGTCAGTGAGCCAGCCGGCATGCTGGGAAACCCGGTGGCCAATGTGATCGAGGTGGCCGACGCCTTCGGTGCCACCTGAACCCACCGCTGGTCGGGGCCCATCGGCGTATCGGCCACGAGGTCGAGGCCGAGGGTGTTGACGTAGAAGTCGCGAGCGCGGTCCTGGTCGCAGACGGGTACCGAGAGCACCTGCACACGAGTGATGTTCATGGCTCGCATGATAGGTAGGAAATCGCCTACCTATCAAGCCCGACCTTCCGGTCAGGTCCAGGTTCGGCATGCGGATGGCTGGGTAGCTCAATATCATCCGGTCCGATCCGACGGACCCCCGAGACTCGGGGAGGTCGCTGTCATGCGTGGGCCCGGCATGACCCCGGAGGTCGCGGTACGAGCCGACCTCGACAGCGGCGCGCTCATCGTGAGTGTCCAGCCCGACCACACGGATGAGCAGGTCCGGGCGGCCGTCGACGCCTCCGCCGAGCAGCACCCCGGCGCCATCGTGCTCGACCTGACCCCCGCCCCGGGGCGCTGGAGCGGCCCGCTGCGCGGACTCGCCCGCGTCTGCCTGCGCCATGCGGTACCGCTCGTCGTGGTACCGGTGCTCGTCGCGCCGACGCAAGCCCCGGTCCGCTCACTCGCGAGCCCGTTGCCGGTCAACCTGCGCCCGAGCGTGGCCGAGGCGCTGGCCTCGCTGCCGTCGGCGACCGTCCCGACCGCCCATCAGCGCCGCCTCGAGCTGCCACCCGATCCACAGGCCGCCGCCCAGGCCCGCTCGGCGGTGGCCTCCACGCTGCGGCTGTGGGGCCTCGAGCATCTGGCGTTCCCGGTCCAACTGATCACCTCGGAGCTGGTCACCAACGCGGTCCGCCATGCCGGAACGCCGGTGGGTCTGCTGCTACGCCTGGGTCGGGGCGGCGTTCGAGTGGCGGTGCACGACGGCGATCCGACCCTGCCCGAAGTCGTCGAGGGCCCGGGCGACCTGGACCGCGAGGGCGGGCGGGGCCTGTTCCTGGTGGCCGCGACCGCCCAGCGCTGGGGATGCCTGTCAGGTACCCACGACAAGATCGTGTGGGCCGAGGTCGCGCCCGACCAGAGCCGGGTCTCCCGTCGACCTGGTCGCGTCGCACCCTGACCGGCCCCTACCGGGTTCCGGCCCGGACGCGACTGATGGACCCGGGGCGACCGGGACCGACCTCAGGTCCACAGTGGAAGGCCGGACTCGTTACGGTAGGGCGCATGGTGACTGCCTACAACGCGTCGTCGGTCAACACACCCGCGGGCTACAGCCACGCCGTGCGGGCCGGCGGCCTCCTCTTCGTGTCCGGCCAGGTCGCGCTCGACCGGACCGGAGCCATCGTGGGCGCGGGCGACATGGGGGCGCAGGCCCGCCAGGCCTTCCGCAACCTCGGCGCGGTTCTCGAATCCGCCGGCGCCTCGTTCGCCCAGGTGGCGAAGCTGACCTACTTCGTGACCGATGTCGAGGCGATCGCCCACATCCGGGCCGCCCGCGACGAGTTCGTCGTCGCGACCGCCCCACCGGCGAGCACCCTGGTCGAGGTGGCGCGACTGTTCCGACCCGAGTTGATGATCGAGATCGAAGCGGTCGCGGTGGTGTGAAGGGGTTCGCCCGTCACGAATTCCAGCCCCTGGGTCCGGTCGAGCCGTGGTTTGTGCACGGGCTGTCACAGATGGCCCGCCCGGTGTCATCGCCGCTGGTCCCGCCCGCCTAAGCTGTGTGCTGGAGGCGACGATCGTCGGTGGGCGAGGATGTACATACAACTGCTCGGGCGGGTAGCGGTCGTCGACCATGGCCGCTCGAGCACGGTGCCCCGGGCTCAGGCCCGCGGGGTGCTGGCCCTGCTCGCGCTCAACGCCGGCCGGATGGTCTCACTCGACCAGGTCGCCACGGCCATGTGGGGCGGGGCCGAGCCGGCGACCGCCCGTACCCAGATCTACAGCGCGATCTCCTCGGTGCGGCGGCTGCTCGCCACCGCCGGGGGCGGTGCGACCGTGGTCGGCGGGCGTTTCGGGTACCAGCTGACGGTGGCCGAATCGGACGTTGACGCGCTGCGGTTCGAGCGGCTGGTCCAGCGCCACGGCCGTGACGACGCCTACCCGGAGACCGGCGCGGCCCGGCTGCGGGAGGCCCTGCGGCTCTGGCGGGGCGAGCCGCTGGCCGACGCCGCCGGTGCGTTCGTCGACGGTGCCCGGGCCCAGCTGGTGCAACGGCGGCTGAACGCGATCGACGACCTGGCCACCCTCGACCTGGCCAGCGGCCGGTTCGCCGACGTGGCGGCCGAGCTCGCGGCCGTGGTGGCCGAACACCCCTCGCACGAGCGGCTGCGCGGGCGCCTGATGATCGCGCTGTTCCGCTGCGGCCGGCAGACGGAATCCCTGCGGCTCTATCACGACTACCGCCGGTCGCTGGCCGAGGGGGAAGGACTCGACCCCGGGGCGGAGCTGGCGGCCGTAGCCGACGCGGTCCTCCGGGACACCCTGCCGCCGGTTGCGGTACCTGCCCGGGAACGGGTCGGTTCGGATGTTGCGGCGACCTCCTTCGTCGCGCCGGCCACACCGAACCTGCTCCCGCCGCACGTGCCCGACTTCGTTGGCCGAACGGCCGAACTGGCCGCGATCGCCGTCGCGGTCCGGCCGCAACGGGTCGGGTTCGCGCCGGCGATCGTGACCATCACCGGACTCGGCGGCCTCGGCAAGACCACCCTCGCGATCCACGCCGCGCACCGGGGGATGGCCGACTTCCCGAATGGGTGCCTCTATGCCGACCTGCGCGGCTGGGCGATCCGGCCGGCCGATCCGGAGCTGGTCCTGGCCACCTTCCTGCGCGCGCTGGGTGTCGCCCACGACCAGGTGCCGGCCGACCCCGACCAACGGCTCGCCCTGTACCGCTCCCTCACCGCCGACCGGCGCCTGCTGGTCGTGCTCGACGACGCCCGGGATGAGGCCCAGCTGAGACCCCTGCTGCCGACCGGGAAGGGTTGCGCGGTACTGGCCACCGCCCGGAGCAGCCTGGCCGGCATCGACGGGGCCACCCCGGTGCGCCTTCCACAACTATCCGATGTGGATGGTGCCGCTCTTCTGTCCACAGTGGCGGGTGTCGACCCGGTCAATGCCGCGGCCATCGCCCGGCTGTGCGGTGGTCTGCCACTGGCCATCCGCATCGCCGGTGCCCGGCTGGCCCACGAGCAGGACACGGACACCGAACGGCTGCAGAAGAACCTCTCGGACGAGCAGGCCCGGCTCGACCAGTTGTCGGTCGGGGACCGCGACGTGCGCAGCACCCTGGCCCTGTCCTACCGGCGGCTCAGCCCGGCCGCCGGCGCCCTGTTCGCCCGGCTCGGCGCGCTGCCCGCGGCGGAGGCGTCCCGGTGGGTGGCCGGCTGCCTACTCGACGATCCCCGCTCGGCCCCGGACGCGCTCGCTGAGCTGGTCGATGCCGCTCTGGTGGCGGTGGTGCACCGCGGCCCGGAGCCGCGGTACCGGCTGCACGACCTGGTGCAGCTCTACGCCCGCGAACAGGGTCCGGGCGGTGCGGATGACGACGCCCCGGTGCGCCGCCTGTACCAGGGGCTGGCCGGGCTGGCCACCGCATACGACGAGCAGATCCACGCCGGCTTCCCCACCCCGCCGCGCGACCACCGGTGGTACCAGGTGACCGAGGTTCCGGTGACGACCGACCCGAACGCGTGGTTCGCCATCGAGCGGGATCTCATCGTCGGCGCGATCGCCGACGCGACCGCGCGGGGATGGACCCGGCTGGCCGGCCAGCTGCTGGCCGCCATCACCAACCTGGCCGACCGGTCCGACGGGCCGGACGAGTGGGACCGGCTGGTCGAGGCGGTCCTTCCCATCCTGTCCGGACACCCGGGGCATGAGTACGACGAGGCGACCCTCCTGCTCGCGCACGCGGGCCGGCTGCGTACGCGTGAGGAGCACGACCGTGCCCTACCGATGCTGCGGCGGGCCCGCCGGCTCTTCCGGGTGCTCGATGACCCGGCCCGCGCCGCTACCAGCGCGACCCAGCTCGCCATGATCTACCGCCGGCATGGCCAGGAGCGGCTGGCGTCGGCCTACTTCGCCTGGGCGATCGCCCAGTTCGCGGTGGCCGGGCATCCGGCACAGGAGGTGCAGGCCCACGTCGGCCTGGGCAACCTGTGGCTCCGGCAGGGCCGCCACGGCGACGCGCAGAATGCCTACCTGCGCGCGCTGGCCCTGATCCGGCGGCACGGCGAGGCGACCTCGGGCCTCTACCCGAACGTGCTCGGCTGCCTGGCCGAGGTGGCCGCCGTCGAGGGCCGCTACGACGAGGCGCTCGAGTGCTATCACGAGGCGATGGCCCGCGCGGCCGAGATCGGCGACCTCAGGCAGTGGGCTCAGGTTCAGTTCCAGATCGTGAAGCTGCATCACCGCAGTGGTAACCGGGCGGCTGGCGTGCAGGCGGCCCACCGGGCGGCCCAGTCGCTCGACGCGGTCGGACTCACCGCGATGGCCGGTCGGGCCCGGTCGATCGCGGCCGAGCTGTCGGACGCCTGATTCCCGGGAGTGACGGTCGCGAGTACGACGGACGGTCGCGCGGATCCTCAGTCCGGCTGGGACGCGTCGGCGAGGAATTGGCCACAGCAGCGTTTGTACTTGCGACCCGAGGCGCACCAGCAGCCGTCGTTGCGCCCCGGCGGCCAGGCGATCAGCTGGTCCGCGGGCAGGGCGGCGGCGTAGGTGGCCCGCGCGTTGGCCGGGTCCTCGCCCTCCGCGTCGCACCAGGCCAGGTAGGCGTCGATGCGGATCGGCGCGATGGCGACGCCGACCATGAGGGCGCCGGCGCCTTCCCGGACACTGCGCTGCATGCGCCGGCTGTACGTGGCGTGATCGCAGCCACGGGCGGCGGGGCCGGTGTCGGTCAGCTCCGGCCACAGGCGCAGGGCCCGGGCATACTCATCGGCCGGGAACCAGGCCCATCGGGCGGCCGCGTGCACGTCGCCGCGTACCGCCGGCGGCCCAGCGGGCAGTCGCTGGGCCACGCTGACCCCGGAACAGATCACGTGGGTCTCGGCCCGGGCCTGCAGGTCGTCCACCGCCACCCCGAGTGCGGCCAGGCACGCGGCGCGGTGCTCGAGCAGCGACTCGGCCAGCTCATCGGCGTCGCCGGTGCGCAGTGCCAGCAGCAGGCCGTCGGTGAGCCAGCGCAGCGCGGTCGCGTGGTCGCCGCCGTGCGCGTACTCCACCCCGGCGCTGTGATAGAGCCAGAGGTCGTCCGGGGTCTCGGTCCGGACCCGGGCCCAGAGCAGGTCGGCCTCGGCGAGCCGGCCCGCGTGCATGAGGATGCCGGCCACCCGGCACCGCCCGTCGGGTCGCCCGCTCCACCCTTCCTCGAGCGCGGCGTGCATGGCGGTCAGGGCCTCCTCGGTCCGCCCGGCCGACTCGTACTCGTCGGCCAGTTCGGCCAGCAGCTCGGCCGGCATGAACCACTCCGCCGCTTCCGGGCTGCTGCGGGCGAACGAGATCGCCTCCTCGAGGGCGGCGATGGCGAGCCCACTATCGCGGGGGACGGCGCCCATGGCGGCCGACAGCTTGCGCTCCATACGCTCGATCTGGGTCACCGGCACGACGGACATCATGGACCATGCGGGCACGACAGCCGTGTAACTACGTCGACGTGTCGTGGCCGGTTCGCTACCCGTTACGACCCGCTCACAGGGAGGGCATAGTCAGGTCGAAGGGTCCAATGTCAGGCTTAGCGCCATGAACGTACGGGAGACCGGCGTCCGCCGGATCCGGTTCGTCACCCGGGGCCTCGCGGTGGCGGGCGTCGCCGGGTCGATCGCGTTCGCTGGAATGGCCAAGGCGGCCACCGACAGCGATCGGGCGAACACGACGAAGACCCGGGTCACACCGTCCACGAGCGCCTCGCCGAGCCCGGCCGCTACCAAGGGGTCGACGACGACGAAGACCCCGGCCACCCAGAACACCGAGCCGAACGTCACCACCACCGATGACGACCCCCAGGTGACTGTGGGAGGCTCCTGACATGCCGCTGGTCGAGTCGCTACCGGTCGGCGCCGACACCACGCAGTGGTCCGTGTGGGGCACGGTCGCCCGCGTCGTGGTCACCCGTGCGGAGCGGCTCGCCGCCGCCCGCGAGCTGATCGAGACCGAACTCGACGCGGTGGACCGGGCCTGCAGCCGCTTCCGCCCAGACTCCGAACTGGCCCGTCTCACGGGCGATGACGTGGTCTCGCCCCTGCTGGCCGAGCTGGTCGGAACCGCGCTGGCCGCCGCGGCCGCCAGCGACGGGGATGTCGACCCGACCGTCGGCACACTGCTCCGGCGGCTGGGCTACGACCGCGACTTCGCCCGTATTCCGGCCGGGCCGGGCGTCAGCGATGCCCCCTCGGCGGCGCCGGGCTGGCGTTCGGTGGGGCTGCACGGGCTGCGGCTGACCACCGCGCCCGGACTCGAGCTCGACCTCGGCGCGACCGCGAAGGCCTGGGCCGCCGACCGCTGCGCCTCGCTCGTCGCGGCCGGGCTGGACACCGGCGTGCTGGTCAGCCTGGGCGGTGACCTGGCCACCGCCGGCCCGGCTCCGCGTGGTGGCTGGCGGGTGCTCGTGCAGGACCGTCCCGGCGACCCGGCGTGCACGGTGGCCATCCCGGCCGGCGCGGCCATGGCGACCAGCAGCACCGTCAGCCGGACCTGGGCCGGAGGAAGCCGCCACCACATCGTTGACCCCGGTACCGGCCTGCCGGCGGAGCCGGTCTGGCGCACCGTGTCGGTCGTGACCAACTCGTGTGTGCGGGCCAACACCCTCACCACGGCCTCCATCGTGCGCGGCCGGCGGGCCGTCGGCTGGCTGCGCGGACACGGTGTGCCCGCGCGGCTCGTCGGCGCCGGCGGATACGTGCGCACCATCGGCGGCTGGCCCCCACCCGGACCGGTGTCCGGCGCATGCTGACCGTCAATACGCTCTGGTACGTCGGCCGCGGATCGGGTCTCATCGACCTGCTCCTGCTGACCGTGGTGCTGGTGCTCGGGATCGCCAACCGGTCCGGCCGAAGGGTGTCCGGGCTGCCGCGTTTCGCCATCGCCGTCATCCACCGCAACACCAGCCTGCTCGCGCTGGTGTTCCTCGGAGTGCACGTGCTGACGCTGCTGCTCGACCCGTTCGCCAAGCTGCACGTGTGGGATCTCGTCCTGCCGTTCGCGGCCGCCTACCGTCCACTGTGGATGGGCATCGGTACGATCGCCCTCGACATCATGGTCGCGCTCGTCGTGACGAGCCTGCTGCGCCACCGGATGAGTGTCGGTACCTGGCGGCTGATCCACTGGGCGGCCTACGGCGCCTGGCCACTGGCCGTGCTGCACACGCTCGGTACGGGGACCGACAACACCTCGAGCTGGCTGTTGAGCACCACCGTGGTCTGTGTGATGGCGGTGGCCGGTGCGGTCGTGTGGCGTTGCTCGGCCGGCTTCGTGGAGCACGCCGCCACCCGCATCTCCCCGTCCCAGCCGGTCGGGCCGGAGGCCAGCGGCGGGCGGCACGCACAGGGCGGGGCACTGTCGCGAATGGACGGCCGGCGATGACAGCCACCCTGCGCGGAGGCGCCTACCGCCTGCTCGACCACGCCGAGCCCGACCTCGCCGCGCACGAACGGCTGCTCGGACCGGTTCCGTGGCAGGGCGGCCCGAAGAAGCTGATCCCACTCGTCGAGGCGGCCGGGCTCAGCGGCCGAGGTGGCTCCGGGTTCCCGACCGCCCGGAAGCTGGCCGCCGTCGTCCGCTCCGCCGCCGGCCGGACGCACCCGGTCGTCATCGCCAACGCGGCCGAGGGTGAGCCGGCCAGCGCCAAGGACCGTACCCTGCTGCAGCAGGCTCCCCATCTGATCCTCGACGGCCTGCAACTGGCGGCTGAGGCGGTCGGGGCCGGTCGGACGATCGCCTATGTGCGCGAGGACGCGATCGAGCCGCTCCAGGAGGCGCTGGCCTTTCGACGACGCGGCGACCGGCACCGGGTTGACATCGTGGTGGCGCCGCCGACCTTCGTCGCCGGTGAGGAGTCAGCCGCGATCTCGGCCGCGTCCGGCGGCCCGGCCGTGCCCCGCGACAAGCCCACCCCGGTCGCCGAGTCGGGTGTCAACGGCGCGCCGACCCTGGTGCAGAACGTGGAGACGCTGGCCCATCTGGCTCTCATCGCCCGCTACGGCGCGGAGCGCTTCCGGCACCAGGGGACACGGGAGGAGCCGGGTACCTTCCTGGCCACGGTGAGTGGCACCGTCGCCCAACCGGGCGTCTACGAGGTGCCCTTCGGCGCTCCGATCGGGGACGCGATCGCCGCCGCGGGCGGCGTGACCGCCCCGTTGCAGGCGCTGCTCGTGGGTGGCTTCCACGGGACCTGGGTGTCGGCACCGCCCCAGACGCCGCTCTCCCGGGCCGGCCTGGGGCGCTTCGGGGCCACAACCGGCAGCGGGGTGCTGCTCGCGCTGCCAGTTGGTCGATGCGGCCTGGTCGAGACGGCCCACGTGCTGGACTACCTGGCCGGTCAGAGTGCCGGCCAGTGCGGACCCTGCCTGAACGGCCTGCCGCGGCTGGCCACCACGTTCGGCTGGCTGGCCCGGGCAGACCGGGACCGCCGGCTGGTCGGCCAGGTCGAGCACCTCAGTGCCGTGGTCGACGGCCGCGGGGCCTGCCACCATCCCGACGGTACTGTCCGCCTGATCCGCAGCGCGCTGCGCACATTCGCCTCCGAGGTCGCGCTGCACCTGGAGGGGCGATGCGCCAGCCGATGAGGCAGGGCGGCCCGGCCCGCGGGCGCCGCCGGCTGCACATCGACTGGACCGCGTGCGACGGGCGGGGGCTGTGCACCGAGCTGCTGCCCGAGCTGCTCGACCGGGACGAGTGGGGGTTCCCGGTTCCCCTCGGGGATCGGAACCCGGCCATCCCGGAGGAACTCGAAGAGGTCGCGCAGTTCGCGGTCACGTACTGCCCCCGGCTGGCCCTGCGGCTGCTACCGACCCGGCCTTGATATCCGGTCCCCGGCGGCGTTTCAGCGCCGTCCCACTGGGAATCACCTCGGACACCGGTGTGAAGCTGGGCTACAGTGCGTGTCTACTCCCTATACCCAGCGCTATTAAGTCCGGTCCGCTAGGTTGAGGGACGGTCATGCCGAACGTACGCCCGGCGGTGACGATGACCATTGTCACGCCGCCATCGGTAGTGCCGCGCGGAGCTGACGACGTGAATATCACTTTTGAGCCCACCCGTGGTGCGCACGCGTCCCCATGGAAAAGCGTCGCGCACATACGATGGCTGAGGCCATCTTGTCGGGGACGCCACGGGAGCCTGGTTTGGGAACGCAACGGACTTCGACGAGCAGACGAGGCACAGCAGTCCAGGCCCCAGCGCTATGTCCGGCTGGGGGCGCACTGACGTGCCGATAGGGTCGCACACGCTCAGCCGGACCGGGCCCATGGCCGCGCAGCTTTCGCTCCGGCGCATCCGCCAACTCGGATTCGCCGGTTCGTGCACACTTGTCCTGGGATCACTGCTCGCCGGGGTGCTGCCGTGGCAGGTGGTGCTCGAGATCACACCCGACATCCTGCACCTGCGCACCCTCACCGTCCTCGCGGTGGCGGTTGTGTTCGTCGGTGTCGCCCTGCTGTGCTGGCCTGGTGGCGACTGGGCACGCTTATCCACGGTCGGGGACGGCTCGGCATCGCCGGGGACGAGGAACTGCCCGAGGGGGCCACGCCCAGCGCGCGGGAGCTCGCGTTCACCTTCGCGTGCTGGGCCGCGCCGCTGATCATCGCGGCGCCCCTGTTCAGCCGGGACATCTACAGTTACATCGCCCAGGGCGCGATGACGGTGCAGGGTATCGACTCCTACACGTTCGGCCCGGCGATTCTCGGTGCGCCGCTGGCTCTCGACGTCCCAGCGATCTGGCTCTACACGCCCGCGCCGTACGGGCCGGTGTTCCTGACCCTGGCCGCCCAGGTCTCCACCATCACCGAGGATTCGACGATCCTCGGCATCCTCGGCATGCGGATACTGGCCTACCTCGGCATCGCCCTGCTGCTCTGGGCGGTGCCGCGGATCGCCCGGGCCAGCAAGCGTCAACCCCGCCGCGGCGCTGTGGCTCGGCGTGCTCAACCCGCTCGTGGTCCTGCATCTGGCCGGCGACGCCCACAACGACGCGGTCATGCTCGGTCTGATGGCGGCCGGCCTGGCCCTGGCGGTCGGCAAGCGACCGCACCCGGGCTTTGGTGTCGTGCTGATCACGCTGGCCGCCCTGATCAAGGCGCCCGCCGCACTAGCGCTGATCTTCCTCGTGCCGATCTGGGCCGGCCGGGTGAAGGGTCGCGTCACCTGGCTGCGGGTCAGTGTCTACACCAACGCCATCGTGACCGCCGCGGTGATTGTCACCACCTTCCTGGCCGGGACGGGGTACGGCTGGGTGGCCGCCCTCGACACCCCGGCCATCGCCCACACCTGGACCTCGATCGTCACCGACCTCGGCTACTGGACCGGTCTGGTTGTCGGTGCCACCGGCATCGGCACCATGGACCAGGCGCTGTGGTGGTGGCGCGCGGCCGGGCTGCTGGTCGCGGCGGGCATCTGCCTGTACATGCTGCGCAAGCAGGGCCGGTACGGGCCGATCGTCGGTCTCGGCGTCGGCATGAGCGCGGTGGTCGTACTGGGCCCGGTCATGCACCCCTGGTATCTGCTGTGGGCGATCCTGCCGCTGGCGGCGGCCAGCCGTGAACCGCGCGTCCGCCGGACCGTGATGGGCGTCATCGTGGCGTTCACCCTGCTGGTCCTGCCGGGCGGCGTCCAGCCGGGACTGGCCTCGTTCACCGGCGGGGTGCTCGGCGCCGGCGTTGTGTTCCTGATCGACCGGTTCCGCAACAGCCCGGAATGGCGCGCCCAGGCGGTGTCAGTCGTCGCGACGATTCGCCAGATGCTGCAGCGCGAGCCGGTACCCGCCAACGCCCAGGCCGCAGATCACGCCGGTGGCTACCGCCGAGACCACCGAATGGTGCCGGAACTCTTCGCGCGCGTGGATGTTCGAGATATGCACCTCGATGAGTGGCCCGCGCAGCAGGGCGCAGGCGTCGCGGAGCGCGTAGGAGTAATGCGACCACGCCCCGGGGTTGAGCACGACCGCGGCGGCATCGTCGGCGGCCTGGTGCAGCCAGGAGAGCATCTCCGCTTCGGCGTCGGTCTGTCGTACCTCGACCTCGAGGCCGAGCTCCTTTCCGATCCGCACGCAACTCTCAGCGAGGTCGGCGTACGTGGTCAGCCCGTAGATGTCAACCTGCCGCGTGCCGAGCCGACCCAGGTTGGGTCCGTTGAGGACGTACACCTTCACGACGACACCTCCCGGTAGACCTCGGCCAGCAGCTCGTCCGCTGGGACCGTCCAGGATGGACGGTTGGGCGAGGCCGTCGAGGACGACGAAGCGCAGGCGCGCACCGCGTGACTTCTTGTCCACCCGCATCGCGGCCAGCACGTCCGCCCAGGCGGCGCCCGCGTACCGGACCGGGAGGCCGAGGCGCTCGAGAATGGCCCGGTGCCGGCCGGCGGTGTCGGCGTCGAGCCGGCCAGCCGCGCGGCCGAGCGCGGCGGCGTAGACGAGTCCCACGCTGACGGCGTGCCCGTGCCGCCACGCAAAGCCCTCCACCTTTTCGATGGCGTGGGCGAGCGTGTGCCCGTAATTGAGGATCTCCCGGTGGCCGGATTCGCGCGGGTCGGCTGAGACGACGGCGGCCTTCACCCGCACCGAGCGTTCGATCAGCTCGCGCAGCACCGGGCCGGCCGGATCGACCGCGCCGACCGGGTCGGCCTCGACCAGGGCGAGGATCGTGGGGTCCGCGATGAAACCGCACTTGACCACCTCGGCCATCGCGGCCGCCAGCTCAGCGGAGGGCAAGGTGGCGAACGAGCCGAGATCGCACAGCACCCCGACCGGCGGATGGAACGCCCCGACCAGGTTCTTGCCAGCTGCCGTGTTCACCCCTGTCTTGCCGCCCACGGCCGCGTCGACCATCCCGAGCAATGACGTGGCCACCGCAATCCATCGCACACCGCGCAGCCAGCTGGCGGCCACGTACCCGGCCAGGTCCGTCACAGCGCCGCCGCCGAGTCCGAGCACGGCGTCGGTGCGGGTGAACCGGGCACCTCCCAGGGCATCCCAGCAGTGGGCAGCCACCTCGACCGACTTGGCCATCTCCGCGTCGGGTATCTCGACCGGCAGCACCGTCCGACCTTCCCGGCGCAGCCGCTCGGCCAGAACGTCAGCCTGCCCGGCCAGCGGGCGCGCATGGATCACAGCGACCTGGGCCGCCCCGGGCAGCAGGTCCGTCAGGTGGACGGCGAGGTCGGTACCCACCAGCACCGGATACGGCTGGTCACCGCCGACTTCGATGCGGGTGACATCGCTCATCGGCCGGCGCCCCCGTCGCCGGGACCCGGCCGGAGGACACGCACGATCTCGCCGGCGATGTCGGCCGGGTTGCGGCCGTCGGTCTTCACCGTCAGCGACGCCACCTGCTCGTACAGGGGGCGGCGCTGCTCGAGCAGGTGCCGCATGGTCGCGCGCGGGTTGAGTGCGAGTAACGGCCGGCCGACGCCCAGGCCAACCCGGTTGACGGCGTCGGCGAAGTCCACGCTCAGGAACACGACGACCTGGTCGCGCAGCCGGTTCCGGGTCTCCTCGGCCATGACGGCGCCGCCACCGAGCGCCAGCACGCCGTCGAACTCGGCCAGCTGGGCCGCCACCGTGGCCCGCTCCATCGCCCGGAACACCTCCTCGCCGTCGTCGACGAAGATGTCCGCGACCGGCTTCCCGGCCGCGGCCACGATCACCTCGTCCACGTCCCGGAACGCCACCCCGAGCCGCTCGGCGACCAGTTGACCGACCGTGGTCTTGCCGGCGCCCATGATGCCGACGAGCACGCACACCGGTCCCGGCGGCGGGGTCACCGGATCACCAGGTGGTCGAGGTAACTGGCGACGTTGCGGGAGAGCTCGGCCAGTGAGTCGCCGCCGAACTTCTCCAGCGCGGCCTCGGCCAGGACCAACGCGAGCATGGCCTCGGTGATGACCGCGGCCGCCGGTACCGCGCACACGTCCGAACGCTGGTTGATCGCGGCCGCCGCCTCGCCGGTGGACACGTCCACAGTGGACAAAGCGCGGTTGAGTGACGAGATCGGCTTCATGGCCGCGCGCACCCGCAGTGGCTCGCCCGTGGTGATGCCTCCCTCGAGCCCGCCGGCCCGGTCGGTCAGGCGGCGCACACCGGTGGCGGTCGGCACGATCTCGTCGTGGGCCTGCGAGCCCCGGGACCGGGCCTGAGTGAACGCGTCCCCGATCTCGACCCCTTTGATGGCCTGGATCGAGCACAGCGCGGCCGCGATGCGCGAGTCGAGCTTGCGGTCCCATTGCACGTGGCTGCCCAGTCCCGGCGGTACCCCGTAGGCGAGCACCTCGACGATGCCGCCCAGGGTGTCGGCGTCCCGCTTGGCCGCGTCGACCTCCTCGACCATGCGGCGCGAGGCCTCCGGATCGAGGCAGCGCAGCGGGTCGGCGTCGACGCGCTCCGAGTCCTCCGGACGCGCCTGCATCCCCGGCTTGACCGCGACACTGCCCAGCTCGACCACGTGCGAGACGATCTCGATGCCCAGGCCCTGCCGCAACATGTTGCGGGCGACCGCACCAAGGGCGACGCGGGCGGCGGTCTCCCGGGCGCTGGCCCGCTCCAGGATCGGCCGCGCGTCGGCGTGCCCGTACTTCTGCATCCCGGCCAGGTCGGCGTGGCCCGGCCGGGGCCGGGTCAGCGGGGCGTTGCGGGCCAGGCCAGCCAGCACGTCCGGGTCGACCGGGTCGGCCGCCATCACGGTCTCCCACTTCGGCCACTCGCTGTTGCCGACCCTGACGGCCACGGGGCTGCCCAGGGTCAGACCGTGGCGTACGCCGCCGAGGAACTCCACCTCGTCCTGCTCGAATGACATCCGGGCCCCCCGGCCGTACCCGAGCCGGCGCCGGGCCAGCTCGCGGGCCAGATCGGCGGTGGTCACCCGCACCCCGGCCGGAACCCCCTCGAGCACGGCCACCAGCGCCGGGCCGTGCGACTCGCCGGCGGTCAACCAACGCAGACTCACGATCCCGATTCTGTCACGCTGCGTGAGACCCCCGGCGGCACGCTGCCAACGTCCCGGAAGTTGGGCCGGTCGCCATCGTGGAGGCGATGGTGGGCCAGCCCCATCAGGGCCGGGATCGGAGGCGGCTCAGGCCCGGATCCGGGCCGGCTCAGGCCCGCGGGTCCGGCAGCCGCTCGAGAATGAGCGCGAGCTGCCGGTCCACGCCATCGAACCGGGCGTCAACACCATCGAACCGGGCGTCAACACCGTCGAACCGGGCATCAACACCGTCGAACCGGGCGTCAACACCGACGAACCGGGCATCAACACCGTCGAACCGGGCATCGATACCGTCGAGCCGGCCCTCAACGCCGTCGAGGCGAGCGTCGATGCCTTCAAGCCGGCCGTCGATGCCGTCGAGCCGGCCCTTCATCGTGTCCATCCGTCGCTCGAGCCCGATGAAGCTCAGGTCGTGGCTGATGAGCGTGGACTTCACGTCCCTGAGCAGTCCGTAGATCGCGTCCACGTCGTTGCTCACCTGACGCAGCTTGCGATCGGACTCTTCCGGGCTCATGAGCGTGGTCACGACGGATCCTCCCGTGTCGGTCTCGACTGATTCTGGCACGGGTTCTACCTTGCCGGCCCTCACGAATGTTGGGCTGTGGATAACCCTGAACTACCGCCGCCCCGGCCGGCCGCGGCGGCGTGCAGCGCGTCGCGCATGGCTCCCACCGGGGCCTCGACTCCGGTGAACAGTTCGAACTGCCGGACGGCCTGGGCCAGCAGCAGGTCGAGTCCGGAGACCACCTGAACTCCAGCCCGCTGGGCGGCGGCGGCGAGCGGGGTCGGCCACGGGTCGTAGACCGCCTCGAACAGCACCGCGGACGCTTGCCACCGGATGCTCCCGGCCAGCGCGTCGGCCACCCCCCTGGGCACGGTCGAGAGCACCACGTCGCACTCCCCCGCGCTGGCCGCGTCCGACCACGGGCAGCCCACCAGGTCCAGCCCGAGCTCGGCGGCGACCCCGTCCAGTTCGGTGACGGCCGCCCGCCGCCGCGCGTACACCACGACGCCGGGAGCGCCGAGATCGCGGGCGGCGGCCAGCGCCGCCCGGGCCGTACCGCCGGCGCCCAGGACGGCGACACGCTCCACTGTGGATACGCCCGCCGCTATCAGAGCGTCGACCATGCCCGGCGCGTCGGTGTTCTCGGCCCGCCAGGTCGCGTCAGGCAATCTCACCAGGGTGTTCGCGGCCCCGATGGCAGCAGCCGTCGGAGCCACCTCGTCGGCCACGTCGAGCGCCACCTCCTTGAGCGGCATGGTCAGCGACAGACCGCTCCAGTCCCTGCCGAGCCCGGCCACGAAGCCGGCCAGCCCGTCAGCACCGCACTCGTGGGCGGCGTACGACCAGCCGGTCAGTCCACTGGCGGCGTACCCGGCATTGTGGATCACGGGCGAGAGCGAGTGCCCGATCGGGTGGCCGAGCACGCCGGCCCGATGTGCCATGCCCTAGAGCACCCCGTTGCGCTTGGCGATGGCGATGTTCGCGTCCTGCTGCTCCTTGGTCTCGGCGAACGCGGTGTGGCCCGCCTTGTCGATCGCCACGAAGTACAGCCAGTTGCCGGCGGCCGGCGCCATGGCCCCCTTGAGGGCCGCGAGTCCCGGGCTGTTGATCGGCCCGATCGGCAGGCCGGGGTGGCCGGGGGCGGTGTTCCACGGGTTCTTGGGGTCGTTGAGCTCCTGCGGCGTGAGCTGGTTGGACGCCTTCTTCGGCTTGCCCTGTCGCATCAGGTAGTAGTTCGCGGTCACGTCGAACTGCAGGCACGCGCAGGCGAAAGTGTCCTTGAACTTGATGGTCCGGTTGTAGGCCACCCGTGCGATCTTCGGCATGTCCTCCTCGAACCCGGCCTCGGCCTGCGACAACGACGCCACGATCAGCGCCTCGTACGGCGAGATGTGCAGGTTGTTCTGGACGACATCCTGGAACTTGAGGTCGCCGACCTCGGTGTTGAACTTGTCCACCATGGTCTGGAGGATCTGGGTCGCGGTGGCGTCGGGGTCGAAATCGTAGGTCGCCGGGAACAGAAAACCCTCGAGCGACTTGTCGACGCTCTTGCCGTCCTGCCGGGTGTACCACCAGTCCTGGACACCTAGTTTGAGCGGGTCCTTCGCCGCGTCCTCGAAGTCCTTGAGTGGTATGCCGGTCTTGTCATGGAGCACACTGAGCGTCTCCATGTAGGTGAAGCCCTCGGGTATCGGGACGGTGATGGAGACGCGGTTCTTGGATGGCGGGAGCAGCGCGACGAGCGCGGCCGCCGCCGGCATGTGCACGAACAGTTTGTAGGTACCCGGCTGGATCTTCTGGCTGCGATCGTCCTTCGCCGCGGCGTTGGTGAACGCCTTCGCGCTCTTCACCACGTCGGCCTTCTGCAGCACGTCGCCGATCTCTCCCGCCCCGGCGCCCTTCGGGATCTTCACGTTGACCGGAGTGCTGCCGACGCTGTCGTAGTCGGGCGCCCCGAAGTAGTCCTGCAGCTTGCCGACGCCGTAGTAGACGCCGCCGCCGAGCGCGGCCAACAGGACAAAGGAGATGAACAGCGCGCCGAACGACCGACGGCGGCGCTTTCGCTCCTTCCGGCGACGCTGCCGCACCTGACGGGTGGGGGATCCGCGCCGGCGTCTGGGGTCCTGTTCCTCCCAGGCCAGGTCCAGATCGTCAAGCATTCCTTCGCCTCCGCGCCGCATCGAGCCATCCTTGCAGGATCTCCACCGCGGCAGCCTGGTCGACGACTGCGCGGCGGCGTCCTCCCCGGACGCCTCGTTCGGACAGCCTACGTGTTGCCGCTGACCGTCGACATCCTCTCGTCGGCCAGCACCACAGGCACGGGTGCGACGGCCGTGGCCAGCAGGTTTGCGTATGCGCGCACGTGCGCTGCCGCAAGCCCTTCGGTTCCCGCCAGGGTCACCGGAAGCCCGACCACCACCTCCACAGTCTCATGGACGACAACGAGTCGCATCAGTTGCGCGATATCACGACGGCACAGCATCACCGTCTGTTGTGAGATCCCGGCGCAGGGTCACCACTGGCGTAGCCAGGATGCCGTCCGGGTCCGATTTCGCCACCCCGACCCGGACGGTTCCCACGTCCACGCCCAAGCCGAACTCCCGCGTACCCAGCCCCGGCCGGGTCGTCGACTCAGACTCCGGGCAGGCTCCCGCAGACCAGCGTGCGTACGCCGGCCGAGCAGGGCCGGCGCCTCGTCAGCCGGTACGCCACCGCCCTGGGCCAGGTCGGCGTTACCACCCCCACGCCCGGACAGTGCGCCCTTGACCAGGTCGCCGGCGCTGAGCTTGCGCTGCTTGGCCGCCGCGTTGACCGCCACGACCAGCGACGCCTTGCCGCCGGCCCGCGACGCGACGGCGACGACGCCCGCCCGGCCGGCCGGCAGCTTGGCGCGGACCTCCTGCGCCAGCGCCCGCGCGTCGTTGCCGGAGGTGCCCTCGGGCGCCTCGACCGCTACCAACGCGACCCCCTGGACATCCGTCGGCCGCGTCGGCGAATGCCCCGGCATTGGCCAGCACCAGCTGCGCCCGTAGCTTCTCCAGCTCCTTCTCGGCGTCGCGCAGCTGCGCGATGGTCTGCTCGACCCGCTCCGCGACCTCGTCGGGCCGCGCCCGGTACAGCTCGGCCAGGCGGGATACGAGCAGGTGCTCCTTCGCCATGAACTCGACCGCGTCCACTCCGACCAGCGCCTCCACCCGGCGTATCCCCGACCCGATCGACGACTCGTGAAGGATCTTGACCAGGCCGAGCTGACCGGAGCGGGCCACGTGGGTGCCACCGCAGAGTTCGCGCGCGAAGTCGCCCACCTCGACGACCCGCACCTGGTCGCCGTACTTCTCGCCGAACAGGGCCATCGCTCCGATCCGGCGCGCCTCGGCCTGGCTGGTGACGAACCAGCGCACCTCGAGGTCGTCGGTGAGTACCTCGTTGACCTGCTGCTCCACGTCCCGCAGCACCGATGGCGGCACGGCCGACGGGGTGTTGAAGTCGAACCGCAGGCGACCGGGCGCGTTGAGCGAACCGGCCTGGGTGGCCGACTCGCCGAGCGCGTTGCGCATGCCCTGGTGCACGAGGTGGGTCGCCGTGTGCGCGCGGGAGATCGCCCGGCGCCGGCTCACGTCGATCTCGCCGTACCCGGTCTCGCCGGCCCGCACCTCGCCCGGCCGACCACCCGTGCCCGGTGCACGATGAGGCCCGGCACGACCTGCTGGACGTCGTAGACCTCGAGCCGGCCGTCGCCGACCGTGATCAATGCCGGTGTCGGGCTGCTGGCCGCCGCCCTCGGCGTAGAACGGCGTCGCGTCGAGGACGAGCTCGATGTCGTCGCCCTCGCCGGCCACGTCGAGCGTGCCGGACGCGCTCAGCATCGCCCGCACCTTCGACTCGCGCGCCGTCTCCGCGTACCCGGTGAACTCGACCGGGCCGCCCGCGTCGAGTACCGACCGGTAGGCCGACAGGTCGGCGTGGCCGGTCTTGCGCGCCTGCGCGTCCGCCTTGGCCGCGACTTCGCTGCTCGGCCATCAGCTTGCGGAAGCCCGGCCTCGTCCACGCCCGAGCCCGGCCTCCGCCGCGATCTCCAGCGTGAGGTCGATCGGGAAGCCGTAGGTGTCGTGCAGCTGGAACGCCTTGTCGCCGGAGCAGCTTCTTGCGGCGCGCCTTCTTGGTCTCGGCGATCGCCGTGTCGAGGATCGTCGGTGCCCGCGCGCAAGCGTGGTGAGGAACGCCTCCTCCTCGCGCGTACGCGTACTGCGAGATCCGGCCGAAGTCCTCGGCCAGCTCGGGGTAGGACGGCGACATGCAGTCGCGCGCCACCGGCAGCAGCGTGCGGCAGGCACGGGCCCTCCTGCCAGCCGAGCAGGCGCATCGCCCGGACCGACGCGGCGCAGGATCCGGCGCAGCACATAGCCGCGACCCTCGTTGGACGGTGTCACCCCGTCACCGATGAGCATGAGCGCGGTCCGCACGTGGTCGGCGATCACCCGCAGCCGTACGTCGTCGGGGTGCGACTCGCGAGGCGACGTGGCCCGAGTGCGCGCCGTAGGTCTTGCCGGTCATCGTCGGCCGCCGTGTCCAGGATCGGGCGTCACCTCGTCGATCTCGTACAGGTTGTCGACGCCCTGCAGGATCGCCGCCATCCGCTCCAGGCCCATGCCGGTGTCGATGTTCTTCGCCGGCAGCTCACCCAGGATCGGGTAGTTCTCCTTGTCCGCGCCCGGACCGCGCTCGTACTGCATGAAGACGAGGTTCCAGAACTCCAGGTACCGGTCCTCGTCGACTTCGCGGGCCCGCCGTCCGCGGCCGTACTCGGGGCCGCGGTCGAGGTAGATCTCCGAGCACGGGCCGCACGGGCCCGGGATGCCCATCGACCAGAAGTTGTCCGCCTTGCCGCGGCGCACGATGCGCTCCATCGGCAGGCCGGCCACCCGCCGCCAGATGTCGATGGACTCGTCGTCGTCGAGGTAGACGGTGACCCACAGCCGCTCCGGATCGAGCCCGAAGCCGCCGATCGCCCGGCGGGCCGGTGACCAGCTTCCAGGCCAGGTCGATCGCGCCTTCCTTGAAGTAGTCGCCGAACGAGAAGTTGCCGTTCATCTGGAAGAACGTGCCGTGCCGGCTGGTCTTGCCGACCTCTTCGATGTCCGGGGTACGTATGCACTTCTGGACCGAGACCGCGCGCCGGTACGGCGCGGTGGCCTGGCCCACGAAGTACGGCACGAACTGGACCATGCCGGCGTTGACGAAGAGCAGGTTGGGGTCGGCCAGCGGCAGCGGAGCGGACGGCACGACGGTGTGCCCGTTCGCCTCGAAATGCGCCAGGAACCTGCGCTTGATCTCCGCCGTTCTCATCGTCGCTTCCCTGCTCCGTTCCCGTTCTCGGCCGCCGGTGGCCGTCGACCGATCGCGGCCAGCTCGTCCCGGATCCGTCTCGTCCAGGCTGACCCCGCGGGCGAACGCCTCGGGATCTGCTCCTCCCGCTCGGCCATTCCCTCGCGGACATCGGCGACGAAGTCTCGCATCGAGCTCGACCAGCCCAGCAGCCGAGTTCCGGGCCGAGCCGGCCAGACCCGGCCGGCGAGTACGCCTGGACCGCGCTGGTCAGCTTGCGGGCCACGACCGCCCCGACCGCGACACCGATGCCGAGCCAGAACAGCCCGCTTGATCATCGGCGGCGCCTTCCGGTCGGCCTTGAGCCGCGACCGCAGCTCGGCCTCCTCGTCCGCCTCCCGGCGCCGCTTCGACGCCCGGCGCATGCCGTAGGTGAACGCGGCCACCTTGGTCAGCGGGTTCGACACGGCCGACGTGACCACGGTGGCCAGGTTGGCCACGTTCGCGCTGACCTGGGAGGCGTGGGTCGTGATCGTGTCGAACCGGGCCAGCTGCAGGTTCACGCCGTCCAGCGACGTGTGGACCTGGGTCAACGCCGTGTTGACGTTCTCGACCGTCGTGTTGACGTTGCTCAGGATCGGTCCGGTCCGGTCGGTGATCTCGTTGACCGCCCGGGTCGCGGCGTCCACCGTGTGTCGCAGGCGAAGTATCGGCACCGCGATCACCAGCACGAGCATGAGGAACGCCCCGGCCGCGATCAGCGCCGCGATCTGTCCACCTGACACGCTGGCACCCCCTTTCTGCGCGGACGCCGGACCTCGGACACTCCGCGATCGGGCCACCGGGTGCCGTGCGCGTTCGACCGCGGTCGCAGCGACGAATGTGGACACAGTGCCACGGTTGGCAGGTTGACAGTACCGGCAGCCGTACCGGCGATCGTGACGGCGTACCTAAACCGTCCCTGTTTCACCGCCGCGGGGCGGATTCAAACGTCCCGATCGGGTCAGTCCACCGGGTGGTAGTCGATCGCGTTGTACACCTTCACCGTGACCAGTGCGGCCGGGCAGCTCGTCGACGGCGCCCCCGACGGGACTGGCCGCCGGGCTGGTGGTCGGACCGGGCTGGCCGCTCGGCGTGATCGAGGGTCGCGGCGGCGGCAGGTCGCAGACCGGCGCCCGTACCCACATATCCATGACGTACGCGTCGCGCTGCCAGCACGACGCGATGCCCTCGTCACGGTCGGGCACACGCCCGTCGCCCGGACCCGCCAGCCATCCGACTCCAGCGCCCGGATATAGACGGTGTTGGTCTCGTCCGGCGCGTGCTCGGAGACCCAGGTCCGCTCGCGGAACCGGCACTGCTCGATGCACCACCGGCTGCCGCTGAACGAGTCGTCGTGCTGGACGACCGCCCAGGTGGGCAGGTCCAGACCGTCAAGCTCGCCGAAGATCGGGATCCTCGGCGACCGCCCGGGTGAACAGGTACACCGGGTACGCGGCCAGCAGCAGCAGGGCGACCACGACCAGCGTGCCCGACCTTGAGCTGCTGGGCGATCCGCAACTGGCGGCGCATCTCGGCCCGCCGGATCATGCCGGTCGTCACCAGCGGGTCGAGCTTGCCCGCCCCTGGTCCGCCGGGCCCACCGGGACCGGCAGGTCCACCACCCGGACCAGGGCCGCCGGGGCCTGCCGGTCCAGGGCCACCGAGCCGGGCGGGCGGTCCGGGCGGAGCGCCAGGACCCGGGCCGGGGGCAGCCGGAGGCGGTACCGCCGGGATGGGGCCGCTCGGACCCTCGGCACCGCGACCGCGGCCGCGACGGCCGCCGCGGGTCGGTGGCTCAGCGACGGGCGCGATCTCACCCGTCATATCGGACCAGCCGTCCGACGGCCGCCGCGTCGGTGCGACCATTCCCCCGCTCGGCCCGGCGGGCGGGGCCGGTGGCGGCGGTGCGCCGCGGCGGCCGCGCGAAGGTGGCGCCCCGGTCGAGGCGCCCAGCGCCGCAGCCGTGGGCGGTGCGGCGGCGGGCGGCAGCAGCGGCCCGGAAGGGGCGGCCTCGCGACCACGACGACCACGGACCTCGCCGGTGCCCGGCTCGTCCGTGGGCCGCCGGCCGCGCACCTCACCGGTACCCGGATCGTCCAGACCCCGCCGCGTCCGCACCTCACCGGTACCGGGGTCGTCCAGGCCACGACGGGCCCGCACCTCACCAGTACCGGGGTCGTCGCTTGCGCCGCGGCCGCGCCCGCGGGCCGGAGCGCCGCCGGCCGGAATCGGGCCGGTCGGTGGGCCGCCGGCCGGCGTGGGCCCAGCGGGCCGCGGGTCGGCCGGCGTGGCGCCCCGACGGGCCCGGAACCCGCCCGACGGCTCTTCGGGGGCCGGTCCACGATCGTCACGAGGTGCGCCGCCCCTCAGGTCGGCCAGCCAGCCGAGGTCCTCGTCGCTGGGGCCTTCCTCCGGGCGCCCGCCACGGCCCCATCTCCGCTTGGGCTTGTCACCATCAGCGTCGCGGGCCACCCTAGCGCTCCTCCCCGTCGACGCTCTCGCCCGGGCGGGCCGGGTGCGGTGCGTCGCCGCCTGAACGGACCACGGTACGCAAACGCGAAACCCGCTCGACAAGGGGTCGCTCCGCGCCGTGTCCCAATGGACGGTAGTACTCCCGACCGAGCACGTCATCCGGTGCGTACTGCTGGGTCACCACGCCACGCGGGTCGTCGTGCGGGTAGCGGTAGCCGGCGCCGTGTCCGAGTCCGCGAGCGCCGGGGTAGTGCGCGTCGCGCAGATGCCGCGGCACCGGGCCGGCCAGGCCGGCCCGGACATCGGTCATGGCGTCGTCGATGGCGACGATGACGGCGTTGGACTTCGGCGCCAGCGCGAGATGGATGGCAGCCTGGGCGAGGTTGAGTCTGGCTTCCGGGAGTCCCACGTACTCGACCGCGTGGGCCGCCGCGGTGGCCACCGACAGGGCGGTCGGGTCGGCCATGCCGATGTCCTCGCTGGCAAAGATGACCATGCGGCGGGCGACGAACCGCGGGTCCTCGCCGGCCACGATCATGCGGGCCAGATAGTGGAGCACAGCGTCCACATCGGAGCCTCGCAGGCTCTTGATGAACGCGCTGACCACGCCGTAATGGGCATCGCCGTCCCGGTCGTAGCGCAGCGCAGCCCTGTCCAGGGCCGCTTCCGCCGTTTCCAGCGCGATCTCGTCGAGCCCCACCGCGTCGGCTCCGGCGGCGGCCGCCTCGAGCGCGGTCAACGCCTTGCGCACGTCGCCGCCGGCCAGCCGGACCAGGTGGTCCTCGGCGTCCTTGGCGAGGGTCAACTGGCCGGCCAGGCCCCGTTCGTCGGACACCGCCCGCCCGACCAGCGACCGGACGGCGTCGTCGTCGAGGGGTTGCAGGGTGAGCAGGACGCAGCGCGAGAGCAGTGGCGAGATCACCGAGAAGTAGGGATTCTCGGTGGTGGCCGCGAGCAGTGTGACGGTGCCGTCCTCGACCGCGGCGAGCAGGGAATCCTGTTGGGTCTTGGAGAATCGGTGCACCTCGTCGATGAACAGCACGCTCGCCTCGCCGCCGGTACGGCGCACCCGGCGCGCCTCCTCGATGGCGGCGCGCACGTCCTTCACGCCGGCGTTGAGGGCGGACAGCGCCACGAACCGGCGACCACTGGCCCCGGCGACGAGATGGGCGATCGTCGTCTTGCCGGTACCAGGCGGTCCCCACAGGATCACCGAGGTCATCTGGCCGCCCTCGACCAGGCGCCGCAGCGGAGCACCGGGGGCGAGCAGATGGTCCTGCCCGACCAGGTCGTCCAGGTTGACCGGGCGCATCCGGACCGCCAGCGGAGCACCGGGTGGCGGCGGCAGGAACTCACCCGCGGCCGAGCCCGCGCTCTCGGGGGGGCGCGCGGTCAGCTCGAACAGCCCGTCCGTATCCATCCCCGCGAGGCTACCGGGCGACGCTGACAGGTCCGGTACGGGCGAGGACGCCGCCCGGGGGTGGACGGCGTCCTCGTCGGGCGGGCGTCAGCGACGGCGGGCGTAGTACCGGCGCCAGCCTCCCGCGCCGGCCAGGTGCAGCGCGATGCAGAGGAACGCGAGCGTGGTCAGGAACTCCACGGTGAGAACGGGACCGAGATTGGTCTTGGCCAGGTCGAGGATGAGGATGATGGCGAAGATCACCGCGGCGATGATCGCGAACACTGTGTCCTCCGGGGTTGGGTGGGTCGAATGACACAGGTGTGGTACCCCGCCCGGCGTCGGCCCAACCGCCGCGGCGACACTGGACCGGTGCGCCACCTGCCGGACCGCGCCGCCGTCCTGACCGCGACCGGGCCCGAGCCGTACGTCCGGTTCGCCACGGCGATGGCCAGCGGCGTCAGCGGCTTCGCCGGTACCGACTCGGCGGTGCTGTGGCGTGGGTACGGTCCCTTCGGTCAGCTGGCCCACGCGGTCGGACCCCGCCCAGCCGTGGACGAGCTGCTCCGGGCGGTCGGTCGGCTCGACGTGCGCTGGCTGAACCTGCCGCGGCGCTCCGGCGCGCCAACCGGCTACGCAATGCGCGAACAGTGGAACTTCCGCTGGAGTACGAGGGAGCCACCGCCGACCCCCGGAACCGACCGTGTCGTCGAGGTGGAGGACGCCGCGGCGCTCAACGGCCTGCTGGATGTCGCGATGCCGGGCAGTGAGCTCCGACCGGGTCACCCGATGGTGCACGCCTGGTACGGGATCTGGGTCGGGCCTGATCTGGTGGCGTGTGCGGCTGACCGCAGCACCCGGACCGAGGACCGGGACGCCGGGACGGTCGGCGTCATCGGGGCGGTGGCGGTGCACCCGGGGCATCGCCGGCGTGGTCTGGGCGCCGCTGTCTCGGCCGGAGTGGCCGGCCGTCTTCGCGCCCGGTACGAGCTGGTCACCCTCGGGGTGACCGAGGGCAACGACGAAGCGGCACGCGTCTATGCCCGGCTCGGCTTCACCGGAGTGGCCCAGATCACGTCGGTGCGTCCAATCTCGGACGCAGGTCGGTCTGATTCGACATATTCGGGGTACACACGCCGGTAAGTCCCTTGTCCGAGGGTCCCGCCTAGGCCAGACTTTCCGCCGTGCGGTCGTGGCGATGGCTCCGGGTCGGTGTGGTGGTGACAGCGGCCCTGACCACGTTGACCGCCTGCGCTCCGGCCCGCCAACCCCTGCTGGCGATCACGCTCATCGGCGGATGGCCGGTTGCCGTCCTGCGGACGTGCGGCGGTGGCCCGGCCGAGATCAGCGTGACCGAGAACAGCCAGGCTCCGACCACGTCGCCCGGATCCACCCCGTCCGCGACGCCGACGCTCACCCCGAGCCCGACGGTCAGTCCCACGACCGAGTCCTACCTGTTCTTCTGGAGCGTCAAGACGCCCATCGCCGGTCTGATCAATGAGGTGCCCCTGTTCACCACGCCCACCGGGTGGGAGACCGAGGGCAGGACCCTCACGCAGCTCGACCCGACCGCCCGGTACATTGCCGACGCCAAGGTGGACGGCGTGTTCGACGTGAGCCCGGTCAACTTCACCGTCGACGACCTGCACAAGCTCAAGGACGGCGAAGTGCTCTACGGCATCAACGCTCCACTCACGACAGTGCTCGCCCGGGCGGATTTCGAGAAGAAGACGGCTGAGGCGTGCGCCGCCGCCGCGTCACCCTCGTCAACGCCGCAGTAGCACCTCACTGACCGGGCGCGAGCCGGATCCCCAGCAGTTCCTCGGCGCGGGTGGAGTCCAGCACGATGTGGGCCGGGCGGACCAGCCCCGACTCGGCGACTGTCGTGACCTCTGTACCCGGCCGGGTCCAGCCCGTACCGTCGCGCGACCAGGGTGCCGAACTCGGGCCGGGTCACCGCCTGCGGGCCGGCCACGTTGAGCAGCCCGGCATAGGGGGTACGGGTGAGGGCCAACAGGGCGGCGGCCAGGTCCCCGACGCCGACCGGGCACCGGGTCTCGTCGGAGAACAGCGCGCCGGTGCGGGACCGGCCAGCAGGTCGAGGCAGAAGCTGACCTGCTGGCTCGTCTCGTCACCGACGATCATCGACGTTCGCACGAGCACGGCCAACGGATCGACCGCCCGGACCGCGGTCTCCGCCGCCGCCTTGGCCGCCCCGTAGGCGTGAACCGGCGACGGCGGCTCGTCGTCGAGGTACGGCGCCATCCGTCCACCGTGGACGACATCGCTGGACACGTGCACGAGCCGGGCTCCGACGCCCGCGCAGGCCACCGCGATGTGGGCGGCCCCGTCCGCGTTGACCGACCAGTTCGAGTACGCGTACGCGCAGTTCACCACGGCGTCCGGTGCCAGGGTCGGACACGAACTGGACACAGTGGACTGATCGCGGATGTCCAGCGGCTCCACCCGGATGGCGGCGATCGCGCCAGGTGCCCGCCGGTAGCTGCCGGCGACCTCCCAACCCGGCGGCCAGGGCCTGCCGGCAGACGACGCCGCCGAGATGACCGCTGGCCCCGATGACCAGCAGTCTCATGCGGCCGGCTTCGGCTTGCTGTCGACGCCAGCCTCCAACCGCTGCTGGGCGGTGATCGGAGTTGGCGCGCCGGTCAGCGGGTCCAGCCCGCCGCGGGTCTTCGGGAAGGCGATCACCTCCCGGATCGAGTCGGCCCCGGCCAGCAGCATGCAGACCCGGTCCCAGCCGAGCGCGATGCCGCCGTGCGGTGGCGGCCCGTACTTGAATGCCTCGAGCAGGAAGCCGAACTTGTCCTGGGCCTCGTCCGGGGTGATCCCGAGCAGATCGAACACCCGCCGCTGGACATCGGCCCGGTGGATACGGATCGATCCACCGCCGATCTCGTTGCCGTTGCAGACGATGTCGTAGGCGTAGGCGAGGGCACGCTCCGGGCGCGGACTCGAAGGAGTCCATCCACGCCTGGTTGGGCGAGGTGAACGGATGGTGCACGGCCGTCCAGCCGCCGGTCCGTCGTGCCGGCTCGAACATGGGCGCGTCGACGATCCAGCAGAACGCCCACGCGTCCGGGTCGGCCAGGCCGCCCCGTTTCGCGATCTCCACCCGGACCGCGCCCAGCAGCTCCTGAGCCTGCCGGGCGTGGTCCGACGCGGCGAAGAAGACGGCGTCGCCCGGCTTGGCGCCGACGGCGTCAGCCAGGCCGCCCAGGTGCTCGGCCGACAGGTTCTTCGCCACCGGTCCGCGGGCCTGTCCGGTCTCGGCGTCCAGCACGACGTAGGCGAGTCCCCGGCGCCCCGCGGGCCCGGGCCCAATCCTGCCAGTCGTCGAGCTCCTTGCGGGACTGCGCCGCGCCGCCGGGCATGACCACCGCCCCGACGTACCCGCCGGCCGCGATGGCGCCGGCGAACACCCGGAAACCGGTGCCCTCGAGGTAGCTGGTGAGATCGGAGAGCTCCAGGCCGTAGCGCAGGTCGGGCTTGTCGGAGCCGTAGCGGGCCAGGGCGTCGTGCCAGGTCAGCCGCGGGATCGGCCGCGGTACCGCGAATGCGGCCAGCTCGCCCCAGAGCGCGGCGACCACGGCCTCGCCGAGCTCGATGATGTCGTCCTGGGTGACGAACGACATCTCGATATCGAGCTGGGTGAACTCGGGCTGGCGGTCGGCCCGGAAGTCCTCGTCCCGGTAGCAGCGGGCGATCTGGTAGTACCGCTCCATCCCGGCCACCATCAGCAGCTGCTTGAACAGCTGGGGCGACTGGGGCAGGGCGTACCAGGCGCCTGGCTGGAGCCGTACCGGCACCAGGAAATCCCGCGCACCCTCCGGAGTGGACCGGGTCAGCGTCGGGGTCTCGATCTCGTTGAAGGCGCGGGCGTGCAGGACCTCGCGGGCGATCTGGTTCGCCCGACTGCGCAGCCGCAGCGCGTGGGCCGGTCCCGACCGGCGCAGGTCCAGGTAGCGGTAGCGCAGCCGGATGTCGTCGCCGGCGTCGACGTTGTCATCGATCGGCAGCGGCAGGGCGCCGCCTCCGAGAGCACCCGAGCCCGGTGACGATCACCTCGATCTCGCCGGTCGACAGCTCCGGGTTCTCATTGCCCGCCGGCCGCCGGCCCACCTCCCGGTGACCTTCACGCAGTACTCGTTGCGCAGGCGCGTGCGCCGCCTCTCTTCCTCGCGGAACACCACCTGGACGATGCCGCTGGCGTCGCGCAGGTCGATGAAGGTCACGCCGCCGTGGTCACGCCGGCGGGCCACCCACCCGGCGAGCGTCACGGTCGAGCCGGCGTCGGAGGC
This sequence comes from uncultured Actinomycetota bacterium, assembly GCA_963803345.1. Lineage (GTDB taxonomy): Bacteria > Actinomycetota > Actinomycetes > Mycobacteriales > Micromonosporaceae > CAWDLX01. Next base: position 517,738 of record CAWDLX010000006.1, on the reverse strand, counting down.
GCGCAGGGTTCCGGCTTCATGGGTACGGATCACACCCGCATTCTTTCAGCCCGGCCGGGTTCGGCCGAACCGGGCACCCCGGTCGGCTGGCCGGCCTAGGCTGGTGAAATGTCCGATATCGCCGTTCTGCCGGAAGAGGGGCAGGCGCCCAGCTTCTCCTACCGGATCGACTATCGGCCCGCGTTCGCTCTGGCCACGGTGATGCTGGGCGCCGAACAGACGATGAAGACCAACGCCGGCGCGATGGTGGGCATGAGTGCCAACGTGGAGCTCATCTCCAAAATGGAGGGTGGGCTGATGGGCGCGTTGAAGCGCGGTGTCGGCGGCCGGAGCGCCTTCGTGTCGTCCTACACCGCCCGTGGCGAACCGGGCGAGCTCGCCCTGGCGCCCGGCTCCCCCGGCGACATCGTGGCCCTGGGGTTGACCAACGAGTCCTACAACATCGCCGCGTCGAGTTATCTCGCCTCCGATCCCGCGCTCGAGGTCGATACCGGATGGGGCGGCGGGAAGTCGTTCTTCGCCAGCGACAGCCTGTTCGTGCTGCAGGTCAAGGGCACGGGCGTACAGTTCGTGACCTCTTTCGGCGCACTCCACCAACGGACCCTGGCGGCCGGCGAGCAGTACATTGTGGACACCGGTCATGTGGTGGCCTGGCACTCGAACATGCCGTACCGGATCCACAAGGCCACGAGGAGCCTGTTGCGGTCCTTCACCTCGGGCGAGGTACTGGTGGCCGAGTTCACCGGACCGGGAACAGTACTGCTGCAGACCCGCAACCTGCAGGCGTTCGTCGACGACCTCCGGCCGTACCTACCTGAGCGCCCCTCGTCGTCGTCGAACTGACACGCCCGGGGCTGGCGGCCTCGACCGATGACCCGGTCGCGTCAATGTCCGGCGGCGGCCAGGGCGAGCGAGACGAACTCGGATCGACCACCGTTGAACAGGAAGTCAAACGTCTGGGTCAGCGCCATCGCGATCAGGTCGCGGTGCGGATCGTTGAACCAGGTCACCCCGTACCCGCCGTCCCAGCCGTAGCGACCGGGCACGGTCGACTGTTCGTCCGGCTCAGCCGCGACCGCCATGCCGTAGCCCCAGCCTTTCGGCTCGAGCAGCACACCGGCCGTCGCGATCTGGTCGGCCGTCAGCTGGTTGGTGGTCATCGCCGTGACCGTCCCGGGCGTCAGCAGGCGACCGCCGCAGTACGCGCCGCGGTTGCGGAGCAAGCGTCCGAACGTGAGGAACGTCATCGGCGGTCGACAGCAGCCCGGCGGCTCCGGACGGGAACGCGGGCTGCTCGGTCCACTGCTGCGGATCGGCGATCGACTGCAGCCGCGGTGCGCCGCCCTGGAAGTCGCCCATGTAGTAGCCGGGCATGCGGCCCAGGTGCTCAGCGGTGGTGGTGAACCCGGTGTCCACCATCCCGAGGGGCACGAACAGCCGGTGACGCATGACCTCACCCAGCGGCGCCCCCGCCGCGCGGGCGACCAGCACGCCCAGAACGAGGGCACTGGCGTTGTACTGCCAACGCTCACCCGGCTGGTACATGAGCGGCAGCGTGGCAAACCGACGGATCCACTCGTCCGGGTTGTGCGGCGTACGCGGATCGGGCGGCCCGAGCACGAGGTCAAGTCCGTTGGCGGCGGTGACGATCGGGAACGGAGGATCGAACGTGGGCTCGGTCAGCGTCCCGAAACCCATCCGGAAGGTGAGCAGGTCCTCGACGGTGATGGTTCTCACGGCTGGCACCGTGTCGTCGAGCGACCCGTCGACGCGGGCCAGCACCCGCCGGTCGGCCAGCTCCGGCAGCCAGCGTTGCACCGGATCACCGAGACCGATCGTGCCGTCCTCGATCAACGTCATGGTCACGGTGGCCAGCATGGGTTTGGTGAGTGAGGCGACGCGGAAGAGGGTGTCACGTCGCATCGGCACCAGGTTGTCGAACGTGTTGTCGAACGTGTTGTCGAACGTGTTGTCGAACGTGTGGAACCCGATGGCGTCCACGTGGACCTCGTCGCCCTGGGCGAGCACGGTCACGAGTCCGGGCAGCTGACCCCCGGCCACCCGGGCCGCCATCGCATCGTGCAGCTGCCGCAGTCCGTCGGTCTTCATCGCCCCAGCCTGCCATCATGGACCGGTTCATCGGGCCTACGCTCGGAGATCGGCGTAGCGTGCGCGCTGACGACTGGAGGTTCGCGATGGCCATGCCTGAGATCGTCTCCGCGGAGCAGTGGCGGGTCGCCCGGGACGAGCTGTTGGTGCGGGAGAAGGCCGCCACCCGGCTGCTCGACGAACTGGCCGCCGCGCGACGCCGGCTGCCGATGGCCGCGTTCGACAGCGCGTACACGTTCGAGGGCCCGGACGGACCCCGCACCCTGCTCGAGCTGTTCGACGGGCAGCGGCAACTGGTCGTGTACCAGTTCATGGACAACGGTCCCGATGACTACTGCTCCGGCTGTTCGAGCTTCACCGACAACGTCGGCAACCTGGCTCACCTCAACGCCCGGGACACGAGGTACGTCGTCGTGTCGAACATGCCGCTGGCGCAGATGACCGCGTTCTGGCGGCGGATGGGTTGGACCGTGCCCTACTACTCGTCGCGCGCGACGACGTTCGCCGACGACTGCGGTGTGGGCGGGGGGTTCGGTCTGAGCGTGTTCCTGCGTGACGGTTCGGACATCTACCGCACGTACGTCACGAACGGACGCGGCGTCGACCGGCTGCGCTTCGACTTCAACGTGCTCGACCTGACGCCGTTCGGTCGGCAGGAGGGCTGGGAGGACTCGCCGGCCGGCTGGCCGCAGACCGAGCCCTACCAGTGGTGGCGGCTGCACGACGAGTACGGGTCGCAGCCCAGCCGGGTCTGACGCGGGCCGCACCGCGCCGCGATGTCCGGCCCGACGGGTGGGTCAAGCGGTGGCTCCCACGAGATTGCGGAAGTCGGCCCGGTCGGCCAGCGCGGTCAGGTCGGGGTCCTCCCGGGCCCAGGCCTTGAGCACGGGCACCGCCGACCGGTCGTTGTAGACGAACGCGTCCGGCAGGTAGGTCATCGCATCGTCGCCCCGGCCGGCGCGGGCGAAGCCGCAGGCCATGTCGTAGCTGGCATCCGAGAGTGCCTTCGTCGGCAGCCCGGAGCCGCGGACCGCCTCGTACCAGCGGCTGAGCACACCGAGGCCCTCGAGCAACCGCCCCGACCGGTGATGCCAGGCGGCATAGTCGAGCATCGGCCCACGGGCTGCGTAGATCACCACATCGCGCCACAGGTACTGGGCGTGGTTGCGACGCTTACCGGGGTCTTCGGTCAACTGGTCCTCGGTCGCCTGATTGACGGCGTCCACCAGGGCGGTCATGGCGTCGTGGGCCTCGGCATGCGCGGCGGACCAGCTGACCGCCGGCCCGGGCTCGACCGGGGTGAATCCGTTCGCCGGCCGTCCCGCCACCGCCTCGCGCAACATACGCGTTGCGTTTCGCCGGGCGACGTTGGCGCGGGCAAGCAGATCCTTGATCTCCGGGGCGCTCTCGGTTCCGGTCCGCTCGCGGTCATCGGGCTCGAGGATGCGGTGCAGTGTCCACTCTTCGTTGCGAACGGCGCTGAGGAGATGCAGCCCGCCGTCGCGCAGGGGCGTCGTGGTCATGATGGTAGTGAAACATCTCCGTTGCAGAAGCGCAACTGGCTGCTACTGTGCAGGGGTGGACGATCGACTGCTGGATGCCACGGTCGCCGTGCTGGCCGAGCACGGGCCGGCCGGCCTCACCTTGGAGCGTGTCGCCGAACAGGCCGGACGGAGCCGGGTGACGTTGTGGCGGCAGCAGGTGACCCAGGAGTCCCTGGTGGACGGTCTCCTGGCCCGGCTGACGCGCGACTTCCGCGACGCGATGTGGCCAGCGCTGGCCGACGCCGGTACCGGAGCGGAGCGGCTCCGGTCGGCGCTCGAAGCTCTGTGCGCGGTGGCGGACGCGCACCTGCACCTGCTCGGCGTGGCCGACGACGTGTTCGACCGGGCGGCAGATCGGATGCGCGACGTAACCGGGCAGGGGTTCAGCTTCCTCGACCCGTTCGTGGCCGCCCTGCGGGCCGGATCGGCCGACGGCAGCCTGACCCTCGGGCCGATGTCCATAGAGGACAGTGCCACCGCCGTGTTCGCCACCGCGTGCTGGGGTTACGTCCATCTGCGACGCCGTAACGGATGGACCCCGCAGCGGGCCCGGCCGGCCGTCGTCGAGCCGGTGCTGGCGGCCCTGCGCTGACGACGAGGCTGCCCGACCCGACTGCCGCAAACGGCCACCACCGCGGACCTCACGCCGGTAATCTGCCGGAAACGATGGCGTGCCAGCATCGATCAACGTCCCGGTGCCAGGAGGCGGTGTGTTCCTCACCAAGCATGAGCAGGAGCGCCTGCTCCTCCACGTCGCGGCCGACCTGGCGGCCAGACGACGGGCTCGCGGACTGAGGCTCAACTACCCGGAGGCGGTGGCCACGATCAGCGCGTTCCTGCTCGAGGGGGCGCGGGACGGCCGGACCGTGGTCGATCTCATGGAGGCCGGCCGGCACGTACTGACCCGTGACGATGTCCTCGACGGGGTGCCCGAGATGCTGGCCGAGGTGCAGATCGAAGCCACGTTTCCAGACGGGACCAAGCTCGTCACCGTCCACGGGCCCATCCCGTGATCCCGGGCGAGATCATCCTCGCTGGGCCCGAGCCCGTCATCATCAACGCGGGCCGACCCATACTCCGGCTGGTGGTGGAGAACACCGGGGACCGGCCGGTCCAGGTCGGCTCCCACTACCATTTCGCCGAGGCCAATCCGGCGCTCGCCTTCGACCGCGAGGCGGCCTGGGGCCGGCGGCTCGCGATCCCGGCCGGGACGTCGGTCCGGTTCGAGCCGGGCGTGACCCGCGAGGTCGAGCTCATCCCGATCGGCGGCACGCGGGTGGTGCCGGGGCTGCGCGGCGACGCGGCCGGCCCGCTCGACCGTCCACATGAGACTGCTTAGGATGACCACAATGGACAGACGACACTATGCCGCCCTCTACGGCCCGACCACGGGTGACCGGATCCGGCTGGCCGACACCAGTCTGCTCATCGAGGTCGAGCGGGACCTGTGCGGTGGCGGTGACGAGGCCGTGTTCGGCGGCGGCAAGGTGATCCGGGAGTCGATGGGCCAGTCGGCGGCCACCAGGGCCGAGGGCACCCCCGACACCGTGATCACCGGCGCGGTGATCCTCGACCACTGGGGTGTCGTCAAGGCCGACATCGGCGTGCGCGATGGTCGTATCGTCGCCATCGGCAAGGCCGGCAACCCCGACACCATGGACGGTGTCGACCCGGCGCTGGTGATCGGTCCCAGCACCGAGATCATCGCGGGCAACGGCCGCATCATCACCGCGGGCGCGATCGACTGCCACGTCCATCTCATCTGCCCGCAGATCGTCGAGGAGGCGCTGTCCGCCGGCATCACCACGATCATCGGTGGCGGCACGGGACCGGCCGAGGGTTCCAAGGCGACCACGGTGACGCCGGGCGCCTGGCACCTGGCCCGCATGCTCGAGTCGATGGACCCGTTTCCGGTCAATGTGCTGCTGCTCGGCAAGGGCAACACGGTCTCCCACGAAGCGATGTGGGAGCAGCTGCGGGCTGGCGCCGGCGGCTTCAAACTGCACGAGGACTGGGGTAGCACGCCGGCCGCGATCGACGCCTGCCTGTCGGTGGCCGAGGCATCCGGAGTCCAGGTCAACATCCACACCGACACTCTCAACGAAGCGGGCTTCGTCGAGGACACCCTGCGCGCGATCGCCGGCCGGTCGATCCACGCCTATCACACCGAAGGCGCGGGCGGCGGCCATGCTCCCGACATCATCACCGTCGCCGGATATCCCAACGTGCTGCCGTCATCGACCAACCCGACGCGCCCGTACACGGGCAACACCCTGGCTGAGCACCTCGACATGCTGATGGTGTGCCACCACCTGAACTCCGCGGTACCCGAGGATCTCGCGTTCGCCGAAAGCCGCATCCGGCCATCCACGATGGCCGCCGAAGACCTGCTGCACGACCTCGGCGCGATCTCCATCATCGGCTCCGACTCGCAGGCCATGGGGCGGGTCGGCGAGGTCATCCTCCGCACCTGGCAGACCGCGCACGTGATGAAGGACCGCCGCGGAGCGCTCGCCGGCGACGGCCGGGCCGACAACCTGCGAGCCCGCCGGTACGTGGCCAAGTACACGATCTGCCCGGCCGTGGCCAGTGGCATCGCGACCCACGTCGGATCGGTCGAGGTGGGCAAGCTGGCCGACCTGGTGCTGTGGGAGCCTGCGTTCTTCGGCGTGCGGCCGCACCTCGTCGTCAAGGGCGGCGCCATCGCGTGGGCCGCCATGGGCGACGCCAACGCGTCCATCCCCACCCCGCAGCCGGTCCTCCCCCGGCCCATGTTCGGCGCGTACGGCGCGGTACCGGCGGCGACCAGCCTCGCGTTCGTGGCGCCGGCCGCGATCGAGGCCGGCCTGTCCGACCGGCTGGCGGTGGCGCGGCGACTGGTCGCGGTAGCTGACACGCGCGGCGTCGGCAAGGCCGACCTGCCGCTCAACGACGCCCTGCCGCGCATCGAGGTCGAGCCGGATACGTTCACTGTGCGGGTGGACGGCGAGGTCTTCGACCCGCCGCCACCGACCTCGCTGCCGATGGCTCAACGGTACTTCCTCAACTGATGACGGCCGCGCTGCTCCTGCTGGCCGACTCGCGGCTTCCGTCGGGCGCCCACGCCCACAGCGGCGGCGTCGAGTCGGCCGTCGCGGCTGGCCGGATCCATGACTTTGCCACCCTGGCCGGTTTCCTGCGCGGCCGCCTGTCCACCGTCGGGCTGGTCGGCGCGGCCGCCACCGCCATGGTCGCCCACCGGATCTCAGGACTGGGCTGCGCCCCAGCGGACTGCGTTGACCCGGTGACCTTCCTTCACGCGGTCGAGGCGGCGATGGACGCGCGGACGCCGTCGGCGGTGCTGCGACGGGTGTCGCGGTCCCAGGGGCGCGCCCTGCTGCGGGCCGGACGTTGCATGTGGACGGTCCCGGTGGTGCACACCGACCAGCCGCATCAGCCCGTGGCACTCGGACTCGTCGCCGCGGCCGCTGGGGTGGCGGCGCGGGAGGCGGCGACGGCGGCGGCCTACAGCAGCGTGGCCGGCCCGGCGACGGCGGCGGTCCGGTTGCTGGGCCTCGACCCGTACCTGGTGCACGCCCTACTGGCAGAGCTGGGCCCCCGGATCGACGCCGTCGCCGAGCGGGCCTGCTCCACGATGGAGGGTGAGGTGGACGTGCTGCCCGCCTGTGGGGCACCCCTCCTGGACATCACCGCCGAGAAGCACGCGACCTGGGAGGTGCGTCTTTTTGCCAGCTGAACACCGCCATCCTCATCCGCACGACGACCCGTACGACGCTGTGTCGCACGGTCCGCGCGCGCTACGGGTCGGCATCGGCGGCCCGGTCGGCTCGGGCAAGACGGCACTGGTGGCCGCGCTGTGCCATGCGCTGGCCGCCGAGCTGAACATGGCCGTGGTCACCAATGACATCTACACCACCGAGGACGCCGACTTCCTGCTCCGCAACGCGGTCATGCCGGCCGAGCGGGTCCGGGCGGTCGAGACCGGATGTTGCCCGCACACCGCGATCCGGGACGACATCGCGGCCAACCTGGACGCGGTCGAGGACCTCGAGCAGCGCCTGGCCCCGCTGGACCTGGTGCTGGTCGAAAGTGGCGGGGACAACCTGACGGCCACGTTCAGCCGGGGCCTGGTCGATCGGCAGATCTTCGTGGTCGACGTGGCCGGTGGCGACAAGGTGCCCCGCAAAGGCGGGCCCGGTGTGACCAGCGCTGATCTCCTCGTCATCAACAAGACCGACCTGGCGCCGTTGGTCGGGGCGGACCTGGGTGTGATGGAGCGCGACGCCCGGGCTCGGCGCGGCGGCCAGCCGACCGTGTTCCTGTCGCTGGTGCAGGACCGGACGGCCGGACCGGTGGTGACGTGGATCCGGGACGCGGTGTCGGCCCGGGGGTGACCGCGTGAAGGCGTGCGCCCGCATCAGCGCCACGGCCGACGGCCGGGGCGTTACCCGGCTGACCGAGCTATACGGCGAGGCACCGTTGCTGCCCCGGCTCACCGGTCCCGAGCAGGTGCACCTCGTCGGCGGGGCGGCCGGCCCGCTCGGCGGTGACCGCCTCCGGCTGGAGGTCACCGTCGCGGACGGGGCGAGATTGACCATGCGGACGGTCGCGGCCACCGTCGCCCTTCGGGGTTGCGGGCAGTCCGTGCTCGAGGTCGCGGTACGGGTGGGCCGCGACGCCAGCCTGCGCTGGCTGCCCGAACCGCTGATCGCGGCGGCCGGCTGCGACCATCGGGTAGTGTCCACAGTGGAGTTGGACGCCGGCGCGAGACTGGTCTGGCGGGAGGAGTTGATCCTCGGGCGGCACGGCGAGAGCCCGGGCGACGTGTCGACCGCACTACGGGTACGGCTGGACGGCGTGCCTCTGGTGCACCAGGAACTGGCTGCCGGTCCCCGCTCGGACGGGTGGGCCGGCGCGGCCGTCCTCGGCGATGAACGTACGGTGGGCAGCCTCCTGCTGGTCAACCCCGAGCCGCCCGACCCGGCCACCGCCGGGAACGGCCGGGTCAAGGACGATCCGGCCGTGGTCGGTGCATGGATGAGCCTGGCTGGACCGGGGTACCTGGGCACTGCGGTCGCGGCGGACGCGCACACGTTGCGGGCCTGGCTGGACGCACGGGTCGGCCCGACCCCGCCGGCCCGGGTCGAGGACCTCGTCCGGCGCCACCACGCGGCGGCCGGCTGAGTCCGGGCTACCGGCGCGACGACCCGTTCGACGAGCCCGACGGCCGGACGGCCGCGGCTGCCCGGCGCAGGTAACGGCCGAGCCAGGAGGTCGACTGGGTCGATTCGCTCTCGTCGTGGCGTTGCAGGACGAGCAGGGTGCGGTCGGGTACCCAGAGGTGCTCCTCGGCGTCGACCGTGCCCTGCTCCGGTCCGGCCGGCTGGCTCGTGTCGAGTACCGGTCGCCACCGCTGGCCGAAGTCGGCCGTGGGCAGCACGAACTCGGTCCACTCGGGTTGGGCGTTGAACATCAGGATGAACGAGGCGTCGGTGTGCCGCCGGCCCCGCGGGTCGAGATCCTGGATGCCGTCTCCGTTGACGAACAGGCTGATCGCCCGCCCCAGGTCGTGCGACCAGTCCTCGTGTGACATGACCCGGCCGTCGGGAGCGAACCACGCCGCATCGGGCAGCGGCGAGCCGTTGTGCGGTTCGCCGGTGAGGAACCGACGGCGCAGGAAGGCGCGGTGGGCGGCCCGGAACCCGATCACCGTGCGGGTGAAGTCGAGCATCGTGGTGTCCACAAGGGACCAGTCGATCCAGGTCAGTGGCGAGTCCTGGCAGTAGGCGTTGTTGTTGCCACGCTGGGTCCGGCCGAGCTCGTCGCCGTGGCCGAGCATCGGGACGCCCTGGGAGAGCAGCAGCGTGGCGACGAAGTTGCGCCGCTGGCGGGCCCGCAGCGCCAGAATGCCCTCATCGTCGCTCTGGCCCTCGACGCCACAGTTCCAGGAGCGGTTGTGATTCTCGCCGTCCCGGTTGTCCTCGAGGTTGTCCTCGTTGTGCTTGTGGTCGTACGCGACCAGGTCGGCCAAGGTGAATCCGTCGTGGCAGGTGACGAAGTTGATGCTGGCCACCGGCCGCCGGCCGTCGTCCTGGTAGAGATCGGCCGACCCGGTGATCCGGCTGGCGAACTCACCGAGGGTGGCCGGTTCGCCCCGCCAGAAGTCGCGCACGGTATCGCGGTACTTGCCGTTCCACTCCGTCCACAGCGCCGGGAAGCGGCCGACCTGGTACCCGCCCGGGCCGACGTCCCATGGCTCGGCGATCAGCTTGACCCGGCTGATCACCGGATCCTGCTGGACCACTTCGAAGAAGGTGGACAGCTTGTTGACCTCGTGGAACTCCCGGGCCAGAGTGGACGCGAGGTCGAAGCGGAAGCCGTCGACGTGCATCTCGGTGACCCAGTACCGCAGCGAGTCCATGATCAGCTGAAGCATCTGGGGCGCCCGGGCGTTGAGGCTGTTCCCGGTGCCGGTGTAGTCCACATAGGACCGGAGATCCTCGTCGTCGAGGTGGTAGTACGCGGAGTTGTCGATACCACGGAAGGCCAATGTCGGACCCCACTGGTTGCCCTCGGCGGTGTGGTTGTACACCACATCGAGGATCACCTCGATGCCGGCCGCGTGCATGGCCTTCACCATGGCCCGGAACTCCTGCACCTGTTGGCCATGCCGACCCGACGCCGAGTACCCGTGGTAGGGGGCGAAGTAACCGATCGTGTTGTAACCCCAGTAGTTCGACCTGCCCTCATCGACGAGGCGCTGGTCGTGGATGAAATGGTGCACCGGCATGAGCTCGATCGCGGTGACGCCGAGCCGGGTCAGGTGCTCGACGATGAGCGGGTGGGCGATGCCGGCGTAGGTTCCGCGCAACCGCTCCGGCAAGCCCGGATGGTTCATCGTCATGCCCTTGACGTGGGCCTCGTAGATGACCGAATGGTGGTATGCGATGTCGGGCAGCCGGTCGTTGCCCCAGTCGAAGGAGGGGTTGACCACCACGCTGCGGGGCACGTACGGCGCCGAGTCGGTGTCCGAGCGCACATCGGGGTCGCCCTCGGTACCCGCTCACGGCGGCGTGCCAGGACACATCGCCGTCGATCGCCTTGGCGTACGGGTCGATGAGCAGCTTGGCCGGGTTGCACCGGTGGCCCGCCGCCGGATCGTACGGGCCGTGGACCCGGTAGCCGTAGCGCTGGCCGGGCTCAACGCCGGGCAGGTACCCGTGCCACACGAAGGCGTCCACCTCGGGCAGGTCGACCCGCTGCTCGGCTCCGTCCGCGTGGAACAGACAGAGTTCGACCCGAGTGGCGATCTCCGAGAAGATCGCGAAGTTGGTGCCGGCACCGTCGTAGCTCGCGCCCATGGGGTACCGCTCACCCGGCCAGACCTGCATCGAAGAAGCCTCCACAGCGTTGCCTGCCGATCGCGTCGGCGCCCGTGCTGACTCCCTTGTACACCGTGAGGTCGCGGTTCGAGGCGCACCACCGGCAAAGTGTCGGCCAGATCCCGGTTTAACCAGCCCGGAAGGCGGGTACACCGCCGCCCTCAACCTCGCCGCGCGGTGAGCAACACCACCAGCCGGTCGATCAGCTCGTAGGGCACCGGCTGCCGCAGCGGGAAGCGGGCCGTACTCTTCTCGGTCCGGTAGGGCGCGATGTCCCGCTCGAACTGCTCGTCACCGTCGGGAACCGGGTACACCGCGATGTGGCGCTGCCACGCTCCTACGTGGACGAAGGACCGGCCGTCCAGGGTGAAGGCCGGGATCTGGTAGCGGATCGCTTCGCCAACCCCGCCGACATTGGCGTGGATGCGCCGGCGGATCTCGGTCACGACGGTGCGCGCCTGCTCGGGCAGCGCGTCGAGGTACTCGTCGATCGTCGCCGCCATGCACCCTCCTCATCCCAGGCCCGGATCAGGCCACCCTACCGGTGCGGGGCCAGGTACCGCCCGGACGGCCCGATCATCATCCACAGTAGACATCTGCGGCTCCCTCATCGTGGTGGTGCGCCTGCCACCGGTACCTACCGGCGGCGTGCGGCGAACTCATCGGTCAGGTGGCCTTCAGCGGGAAACAGTTGCCGGTGACGTAGGTGCCGTTGTTGTCCTTGACCAGTTGATGGTTGCCGCTGGCGATGCGGGCGCACACCTCCGGGTGCCCCTGGACGGCGTTGTACTGCGACGTTCCGCTCTTGTGGATCGACGGCTGTTTGTCCTCGATATACCAGTTGCCGCGTTGCGGCACCGGCACCTGCGCGCCCATGACGGCGGCGGCCGGGTCGGTCCCGTCCGCGTTGGCTCCGTAGAAGTGGACGTGGAAACCGCCGTTGATGTTGAACGGGGTACCGCCGTCGACGAACTGGTATTCGATCTTGATCTGGTCCCCGCTGATGGTGGCGCTGGTGATGCACACCCACCGCTTGTTGGCCTTGATCGCGTCGGTGCACTGCTGCTGCGGCGGCACCGAGCTGGCCGTGGAGGTGTTCGGCGACGCGGTGGTCCCCGGTGTGGTCGATCCGGCCTGCGGGGTGTTACCACCATTGAGGTTCATGGCGAGGACCACCGCGCCGCCGGCCAGGACGAGCAGCAGCACCGCACCGGCCGCGATCAGGATCCAGGGGCGGCGCCGGGCCGGGGCCGGGCCAGGGGCCGGCGGGGGCGAGCCGTACATCGTACCGGTCGACTGGGCCGGCGGAGGTGGGGTCGACGCCTCGCCCATCCGGGCCGCCGGGACCGCCGTCGACGCCGTGGCCCGGCCGGTCGGGCCGGGCGCCCCGGAGGGGCCGGGGCTCGCCGCCGCCACGGGAGTGGGGACCAGGGCAGACGGCTGGGCGGGACCCGCCGCCGCACCCGGCTCCGCCGCCGCACCCGGCACCGCGGCGGAGCCGACCGAGGACGCCACCGCCCGCGGTGCCGGAGCCGGAGCCGTCAGTCCACTGGCGAGCCACGCCGCGCCCAGGGCCACCGCGTGCTTCGGGTGCGCGTCGACGGCGACCGGACGACCCAGCTCGGCGCCGACCAGCTGGGCCACGACCGGCATCCGGGATGAACCACCGACCAGCAGCACGGCCTGCAGCTGGTCCGGCGTGACGTTGGCCGAGCGCAGCGCGCGCTTGAGCGCCTCGATCGAGTCGTAGAGGGCGGGCCGGACCATCGCCTCCAACTCGGAACGGGTCAGCCGCACCTCGGTGCTGAGGTTGGGCAGCAGGACCGGGATCGAGACGTTGGTGTCGGCCGACAACGCCTCCTTGGCCTGCACACACTCCTCCCGCAACCGGGCCACCGCCGCGATCACGGACGGGTCGTCCTCGTCGAGCTCGGCGAGCCGGCCGCCGATCGCCTTGGCCACGTGGCTGAACACGGCCGCGTCGAAGTCGATGCCACCCAGCCGCTCGATGCCCTCCGGACGGCCGAGGATCTCGAAGCCGACCGCGGTCTTGCGCAGCACCGCCGCGTCGAACGTGCCCCCACCCAGGTCGTACACGGCGACGACGGCGCCGGTCTCGATGCGCTGCTGTTGCGCGTAGTAGATCGCCGCCGCCTCGGGCTCGGTGGTGAACGAGACCGGCTCCTCCAGGCCAGCCAGCCGGACCGCCTGCAGGAGCAGGTCGGTCTTGTACGGGCCCCAGTTCGCCGGATGCGACACGCAGATCGCGGACGGGGAGCCGCCCTCCCTCGTGACGACCTCGTCGACGACCGAGCGCAGCAGCCGGGCCATCAACGCCTCGGCGGAGTAGGGGACGCCGCCCAGCAGGATGGGCGTGGTGTCACCCAACCGGCGCTTGAACTCGCGGGCCACCCGGTGCGGCTCGGACAACCCGCGCCGGTTGGCTCCCTCACCGGTCAGGAACGTCTCGTCCTCGCGGAGCAGGACGACCGACGGGATGGCCGACGCCCGACTACCGAGGGACGCGATCTCGGCGTGGCCGTTGCGCCACGTCGCCGCGGCGGTGAAGGTCGTACCCAGGTCGATGCCGAGTGCATACATCGCGCGTACTCCGGTCGCTGATAGGGGGTCGCTGATAGGGGATGGTGGGGCTACGAACGATTCTGGTTGTTGACGCAACCGCCGGTCCATGGTGGCGGGGGGATTAGGGGCCGTCCGGGGGATCTCCCCCACTGCCCGATCACGCCCGGCGTCCCTACAGTGGGTTCATGACCAGCGCCCGACCTCTCCGCGATGTCTTCACCGATCTCGCGGGGGATCACGCCACCAGCCCCGACCCGGCCGCCGTGCTCGCCGCCAGCGGCCACGCCGACCTGCCGGAGGGGCTCGTGGCCGAAGCGGTCGTCAACTACGCCGACACCGCGCCGATCGAGGTCGCCCAGCACCTGGCCCCGTTCGTGATGGCGAACAGTGCGGTGCCGGTGACCGCGGTGTACGAGGAGACGCCGGCGGACTGGTTGCAGGCCGTGTCGACCGCACCGGTCGGGCATGAGTACGGCACCGATGTCGACCCGGGCTACGGGTACGACCCGCCGCAGGTTTCTGGTGATGGCCCGGGCGCGAGCCACGGCCCCCATCAGGCGTACCACGACCCGTCCGGTCATCTCGACCTCGCGTTCGGCACCGGCGAGATCCATACCCCGATCCCCGACCACCACCTCGCCGACCCCGGCCAGACGCACGCGCTCGGAGTCGAACCGGTCATGGTGGAGCACGACGTGACACCACTTGTCGCCGACGAACACGGGATCGAGGGGTTCCCGCACCACGCCCTCGACCTCGACCCCGTCCAGCTCGACGAACCCGGGCACGAACACGAGCACGGCCACGACCATGATCCCGGCGGCCTCACCGACTTCGGGCAGCACGGCTGAGCCCCTGACCGCCGGACCGACCGGCCCACCGGCACGGGCGGCTGCGCCCGCGCGGGCTGTGATGCGACTCATCCGGCCCGGCTCAGGTCGGCCAGCATGCCTTCACAGGAGCGCACCGCGACCCGGGCCGCGATCACCAGCTCATGTGCCGTCATCGGGTTCTCGGCCCGTCGCTGCCAGCGGCCGAGTGCGTCCGAGGCCGCCGACGTGAGCTGGGGCCGAGCCGCGTCGGCCGGCAGCCGCAGCCGCAGATGGGCGGCGGACCCGGCACCACCGATCACGCTCTCCAGGTCCTCGATCACGTCGGGCTTGCCGGTCACCCAGCCGGCCCGGACGGAGGAGAGGACCCGGAGCTCGTTGAACGGATGAGCCGACGCGACGATCTCCTCCACCTCGGCCGCGATCGCGTCCCCGCCCGGGCGCGGGTGGGCGCGGACCAGGGTGTCCAGGGCGAGCAGGGCCGACCGGCTCTTGAGCACCTCGCGACGTTCGAAGAACAGCGACCGCAGCACCTCCCGCAGTTCCCCGATGCCGCTGCGGTCGAGCAGATCACGGGCCAGCTCGGTGGCGGTCTGGCTGTCGTCGCGGCGCAGCATCGAGGCGGCCAGCCGGATACCGAACAGGCCGAAGCGGCGCAGCAGGGCCTCCCGCTCGAGTGAGGTGAGACCGAGCTCCGGTTTGCGTTCGACAAACCGGTCGGCGGTGAGCAGCAGCTCCTCGGACTCGCGCAGGTCGACGTCGGCGATGCGGCGCAGCTGGGCGACCTCGGTCTCGGTCAGGGTCACCGCGGTCTCGGCCAGCAATCCGGCCACCGGCACCACGGTCTGCACGACCCGCCGGACGTTGGCGTCGGTCGACATCCGGCTGGCGATGCGGCGGGCCGAGCTCATCGCGTCGATGCGGCCCACGCCGATCTCGTCGGCCCGGGACAGCACGCCGATCGCGTTGACCGGGTTGGGCTGCGAGACCTCGGTGTCGTGGAAGGCCCGGAGGAACTCGACATCGCCGACGTGCAGGTGCCGCATCAGGTAGAGCACCGCGTCGGCCGGGGTCTCCGCCTCGTCGTCGGCGGTGAGCAGCTCCCACGCCCGGCGCGACACCTGCTCTGAGAGCGAGCCGATACCCGGCGTGTCGATCAGGGTGGCGGTGCGCAGAGTCTGCGACGGCCAGGTGACCACCAGCTGGTCGATCGAGGCCGGATCCATGCCTTCGAGGTCGATCTCGATGGTGTCGTTGTCCCGGTGGAACCGCAGCTGCCGGGGCGCGCCGGCCCGGGGTTGGGCCAGCACCTGGTAGGTGTGCCCGTCGCGGTACCAGGTCACGATGCGGGTGCACTCGCCGGCGTCGGTCGGCGCCAGCCGCTCGCCGACAAGCGCGTTGAGCAGGGTCGATTTGCCCGACTTGACCCGGCCGGCGATGGCCACCCGGAGCGGCTCGTCGAGCCGGTCCCGCACCGCCACCAGCCGGGCGTCGTGTCCGGTACCCCGGTACACGTCGATGGCCCGGGCCAGCGCCCCACGGGTACGGTCGACCAGGTTCATGCCCGCGCTCCGGTCGTGAAGGCCGCCGCGACGGCCTGGGCGCGTTCCCGCATCCCGCGCAGCCGGCCCAGTTCGGCGTCGAGGTTGCGCAGCCGGTTCGCCCGTTCGGCCTCGGTATGCTTGGCCGCCTCGATCGCCCCGTTGAGCGCCTCCTGGTTGGACCGGGCCAGCTCCTCGGCCAGCCCGCTGTAGTGGTCACGCAGCTGGCGTTGGATGCGGCGCAACGTGTCCCGGGAGTCCTTGCCCATCAGGAAGTTGACCTCGTCGCAGTAACGGCGCACCGCGTTTCGGGCCTGGGTGCGGCGCATCGTGAGCTGCCGCTTCTTCTCCTCGCGCAGCCCCTTGTGCCCCATCACCAGTCCGATGCCGAGGCTCAGCGGGCCGAGCGCCACGTGCATCATGGCCGAGAGCATCGTGAACATGATGGCGCCGCCATAGCCGTGCCGCAGAGCGACCATCGCCTGCTTGCCGGCCTTCATCCGCTCGAGCTCGATGTTGTGGGTTATCCGGGCCTCGGAGACGAGCGGAGTCGGGTTGTACACGGCCACCCGGTCGAACACCTCACCCGAGGCGGCGCGGAAATGCTCGCCCACCTCCACACTGAGCGCGTCGGCCCGTCGTCGCAGGAGGGTGTAGTTGGCCAGCAGCTCGTAGGAGATACGCGACTGCAGCCACCCCTCCATCTGCGGCCACACATCGGCCGGATCGACGTTCTCCACCGAGTCGTCCGCCTCCTGGGTCACCACCCGGATGCGGCCACGCAGGTCATGGTCGATGTCGGAGTTGAGGTCGCCGATGCCGTCACTGAGGGTCTGGTTCCACTTGGCCGCCTCCGACCGCAGCACCTCGACCCGGGACTTGATGGCGTTGAGTTCGTCCACAACGGCCTGGGCCGCCGCCGGATCGGCCAGCGCGGCCCGCTCGGCCTCGAACTGCGTCATGATCTGGTCGGCCACTCCGACCACGTCGTCGGCCGCCTCGGCGGCCAGCCGGTTGGCCACCCCGCTGCCGACCCGGTCGGTGACGAACTGGACCACCTCGGCGAAGCCTGATTCGACGTTGAGGTCACGGTCGTTGGCCCGGACGGCCCGGGTACGCAGCGTCGACGAGATGGCCAGGACCGGGATGTCCCCCACCGTCCGCAGGTGCAGCTGGTCCAGGTCGCGGATGGTGCGCCAGGCCGGGTAGAAGTCGGTCTTGGTCAGCACGCAGATGACGGTCGGGCAGAGCTGGCGGGCCTGATGGAGGAAGTCGAGCTCGCTGCGGGTGAGCTCCTGCGAGGCGTCGGTGACGAAGACGACCGCGTCGGCGGTGGAGATCGCGGCCAGGCTGGCCGCCGCGTGGGCCGATCCGAGGCCGCCCACGCCCGGGGTGTCCACCAGCACCAGACCTCCGGCCAGCAGCTGGCGGGGCAGGCGCATCTCGACCCCCGCCACCCGTTCCGGGGCCGCGCCCGCCGGGGCCGGTCGGGCTGGGCGCGCCCGGTTCGACCACGTACCGCGGACCTCGGCCGGATCGATCGGCATCCGCCGGGGCGGTGGCGCCGCGCCGATCGACCGTTGTTCCGTCCATCACCGGCTCGAGCAGCAGGTATGCCTCGGGCTGGCCGCCGTTGCGGACGTAGGTCGGCACGGCGGTCGCCACGTCGTCGTCGACCGGGCAGACGGGCGCCCCGACCAGCGCGTTGACCAGGGAGCTCTTGCCCTGCTTGAACTCGCCCGCGACGACGATGTGCACCACCGGGTCGGCCAACCCGGCCAGGACCCGGGTCAGCCGCCCGGCCAGGTCCTGCCGGCCGTAGGCCTGCGCCGCCTTGATACCGAGCTCGACCACCGCCACGGACTGGGCCAGACCGCTCCGGTCCTGTGCGGTGGGGGTGGTCATCGTCGCCTCCTGGGTGGTCGCTCATCTGCAAACAACCGCTCGCAAGCTGCGGGCTCGCTGACGCTCGCTCCTCGCCCTCGCTCACACGTCGGCGGGCGGACCGTACCGGGCCTGTCGGCAGGTACGGCCCGCCATCGCGGCCATCATCGTGTCAGGCCATCGGCTGCGGGTCGACGACGTGGTCGTGGTGCACGGTGAGGTCGCCCGGGCCCTGCTCGGTCTCGACCGGCGAGGACGACGATCGTGGTTGTCGACGTAGGAGTGCTCGTAGTCCTGGGACTGGTCGTGGCCGGCCACGCCGACCTGGCTGTCCTCGAACTGGTCGTTGTTGAAGGTACCGACGCCGTCGTGGCCCACGGACGAGTCAGTGAGCGTCGAGCCGGACAGGTTGGTGTTGTCGCCGGCGCCGAAGTTGGTCTGGTTGCCGCTGCCGGTGACATCGGCGACCTGCTGGGTACCCGACCCGGTGTTGATGTTCACCGGCGACGGGTGCGGCTGGACCGGGACCTCGGAAGGACACGCGAGAACTCGGACGGGGCGGCACCGGTGGGTCGGTTCCGCGGACCGGGTCGATGATGTAGCCGGGGTCGCCGAGATGGATGCCCTGGTCGACCTGGGCCGCTCCGGCACCGGAGTTGGCCTGGCCGTAGTTGTCGCCGTCGATCAGAGTCGAGCCGCCGGAGGCGTGGTTGATGTCGCCACTGCCGGTCGCCTCGGCGCCGTCGCCGGTCGCCACACCGGTGACGGTGCTGCCGGCACCCGCCGCCACACCGCCGTCGTCGGCCGTGACCGGGTTGTTCTCGATGTCGAGGCCGCCGGAGACGGTCGCTCCGCTCAGGTCGATCGAGTTGTCGACGTTGGTCGAGTTGTCGAAGAACTGCTGCGTGTTGTGGACCTCGGTGACCTGCTGGATCTGCCGCACCACGGACTCGAAGTCGCCGGAGCCGCTGTAGTGCTGGGCGTTTTCGACGTAGTCGGCCGGGACGCCGGGGTGCTGGCAGGCGTTCTGGTACACCTTGGTCATGTCGACCTTGTCAAGGTCGCTCGGGTCGTAGCCCGCGTCGCCGGCGGCCTGCTTGATGTCTGTGCTCGTGATCTGAGCCTGACCGCTGCCGAACCAACTCGCGAGCATGTTCTCGAGAACGTGTTCGAGGTCGACTTTAGACATTGCTCTCTCCTAGGTGTTGGGCCCCGCCGCGGTGGCTGGGCATGGATAGAGCTTGCGGGCTGGAGACCACCCCGGACATCGGGGCAACCCCCATGCGTACCCTCGGCCTATAGGGGACGTGGTACCACACCCCGTCCGCGCAGGCGAGGAGGCGGACGTGTCGATCCTCGGACAGGTCAGGTCTGGCCGACCAGCGTCGGGGCGTCAGTTCGGCTCGAGGACCGTGCGCAGCGCGGCCACGAACTCCGCCCGGCTGGTCGCGCCCAGCTTGGTCCGGATCCGGGCCACATGGTGCTCGACGGTCTTCGGCGAGATGAACAGTCGCGAGCCGATCTCCCGGTAGGTGTCGCCGGCCAGCACCATGCGGGCCACCTCGACCTCCCGTTCCGACAGTCCACTGTGGCCCGTCTCGGCTGTTTGCCCGCCAGGCGCCGCGCACCTCGGCGCTGGACAGGTCGCGGGCCCGCTCCAGGAGTCGCCGGGCGATCGCCGGATCCGAGGTCCGGATGGCCGCCTGGCCGACCAGCCGCGAGCCCTCCCACGGCAGTTCGACCGCGGCGAGCGCGTCCGCCGCGACCGTCACGTCCTCCTCCACCACAGCGCCGCCGAGCACGTCGCTCCACCGGCGGGCGGCCAGGCACTGGGCGCGCTGGCGGTCACCGGTGACCCGGTCGCCCGGCATCGCCGCCGAGGCCGCCCCGGCCGCCGCCGCGTCCTCCTCCGCCACCGCGACCTGCAGCCGGACCCACCCCACGGTGGTGGCCCAGGCCGGTGGCCCGCCGAGTCTGTCCACGATGGCTTCCAGCGCGGCCAGCACCGGCGCGGTCCTGCTCTGCCGGCGCAGCCGGGTCGCCGCCACCGCGAGCTCCTCGACTGCTTCGACCGTGAACAGGTCGACCGTGCGCCGGGCCAGCGCCGGCTCGACGGCGGCCCAGGCCTCCCGGAGCCGGGCGATGTCACCACTGCGGCGGGCCAGCCCCGCCGACAATGCGGCGAGCAGGAACCGCTCGCGTCCGCGCAGGTTGGCCTCGGCCAGACGGGTCAGCTCGGCGACCGCGGTGTCGTAGCGGCCGCTGCGCAGCCGGACGAAGGCGAGCAGCAGCCGGTGCCGCTCGGCGGCCACCGGACCGCCGACCCGGAGCTCGATAGCCCGTTCCAGCAGGTACTGTGCCGTACCCACGTCGCCGGCGACCGAGGCCACCAGCGCGCCGACCGCGTGCGGGGTGTCCGGCAGGACGACCGCCGGCCGGGCCTGCTCCACCGCCTCGGCCGCCTCGATCAGCAGCGGAACAGCCGGCGCCGGGTCCACCACCGCGGCCAGGCACGCCTCGGCGAAGCGGCGCAGCGCCGGCGCGGCGTCATCGCGTACCCCTCGAGCCGGTTCGGCCCGGCCGGTCGCCACCAGCCCCGGGACGGCCAGTACCGGGCCGGGCGAGCCGGCGCCGGCCAGGGTCTCGGCGCTGCGGTCGGTACGGCCCTCGTGCGCCGACACGGCCCCGTCGACCAGGACCAGCCGGTTGCGGGCCTGGGCGTCGTCGACCGGTACCGCGGTGTCGACCGGCAGGCCGAGCAGGGCGGCCGCCTCGGCCCGGCCGGCCACTGCCGCCGCCGGATCGGCGCCGGCGTCGACGGCGTCGTCGTACCAGGTGATGGCCGTGGCCGGCTCGTCGAAGCGCAGCCGGTCACCGACGGCGAGGTAGGCCGGAGCCGCGGCCGGCGTGAAGACCCGGGCCGCCCGCAGCTGCGCGGCGGCGGTCACGATGTCGCCGCCGTGGGCCAGCAGGGCGCGCGCGACGGCGTCATGGGCCCGGCGCCGCTCGACCGGCGACAGTTCGGCCATGACCGCGCCGGCCACGGCCGGGATCATCTGCTCGCCGGCCGGGACCAGCAGCCCCTCGTCCCGAAGCGCGCGCATGGCCGACGCGAAGCCGGGACCGTCCAGTTCGGACGCCAGCGAGAGCACACCGTCAGGCAGGTCGAGGCGGAGGGCGAGCAGCCGGGCCAGGCCGGCGGTGGCCGGACCGAGCACGGCCAGCCGTCGCTGGACGCGAGCCACCAGCGCGGCCGGCACGGGGTCCCCCGGTGCCTGAAGCGACGGCGCCACCACGAGCGCCGAGACCACCGCCGGCAGCCCGGCTGACGCCGCGTACACCGCGGCCGCGTCGGTCGGCGACAGGGGCCGTCCGGTGACCGCTTCGGCCAGGGCCAGCGTGCCCGCGAGGTCCAGGGGCGCAAGCTGCTCGACCGAGCCCCGGGCCGAGAGCGCCCCGTCGAGATCGGCCAGCTCCCGGCTGTCTATCGTCGGCCGCCGGGCCAGCACCATCGGCACGCCGGCCCGGGCGGCAGCGCCCAGTGTGGACAGCGCGGCCGGGTCGAGCCGGTGCGGATCATCGATCAGGACCACGCACCCGCGGGCGGTCGCGTCGGCCAGGGCGGTCCCGAGCGCCTCCAGCGTCGCGAGTGGACCGTTGACCCGCACGACCGGCCGCCCGCCGCGGCGGCGAGCTGGTCGAGACGGCGGGTACGGCCGGCGCCGTCGACGCCGACCACCACGGTCACGGGGGCTGTCACACCCGCATCCTGCCCGACGGCGACGGATGCGTCACGCCGGGCACGCGGGTCACGCGGTGATCGCCGGACGCAGGTCGTCGACGGGTGGGGCCCAGGTCGCCGGGTCGGCCGGAACCTGCGCGCCGGAGCGGATGTCCTTCACCTCGTCACCCGCCGGCCCGGGGAACCAGACGTAGGGAATCCCGCGGCGCTCGGCGAAACGGATCTGCCGGCCGAACTTGGCCGCCGACGGCGATACCTCCGTGGGCACCCCCCGGGACCGCAGCGCGGCGGCGGTCCGGTTGGCCGCCGGTCGGGACTCCTCGTCGGAGAGAGCCACCAGGACGCACGTCGGTACCGGCCGCGAGGCCCGGACGGCATCGGCCCCGAACAGGATGCCGAGCATCCGCGACACCCCGACCGAGATGCCCACGCCCGGGTACGTCACGTTGGCGGAGCTGGCCAGGTTGTCGTAGCGCCCGCCGGAGCACACCGAGCCCGCCGTCTCGAATCCGGCCATCCGCGACTCGTAGACCATGCCGGTGTAGTAGTCCAGCCCACGGGCGATACGCAGGCAGGCCAACACCCGGCCCGGCCGGTACTCGCGGGCGGTCTCCATCAGGGCGACCAGTTCGGCCATGCCCTCGTCGAGCAGCGGGTCCGATACGCCCAGCGAACGGACGGCGTCGACGAACGAGGCGTCCGCGGTCTCGATCTCGGCCAGTGCCAGACACGCCTTGGCCTGGTCGTCGTTGGCCCCGGCGGTCTGTGCCAGCAGCTCGGCCACCCCGACCGGGCCTACCTTGTCCAGCTTGTCGATGGCCCGCAGCGCGGCTGCCGGGTCGGCCAGTCCGAGCCCGCGGTAGAACCCCTCACACAACTTGCGGTTGTTGACCAGAAGCGTCACCGTCGGCACCGGCAGTGCGTCCAGCGCCTCCCCCACGACCAGCGGGATCTCGGCCTGGTAGTGCGGCGGCAGCGAGTCCCGGTCCACCACGTCGATGTCGGCCTGGGTGAACTCCCGGTACCGGCCCACCTGGGGCCGTTCGCCGCGCCAGGCCTTCTGGATCTGGTACCGCCGGAACGGGAACGTCAGCTTGCCGGCGTTCTCCAGCACGTAGCGGGCGAACGGCACGGTCAGGTCGAAGTGCAGGCCGAGCGCGTCCTCGCCGGTATCCGGGGCGGTCGCCCAGGTCGGCCTGCAGCCGGCGCAGCAGGTAGACCTCCTTCGAGGTCTCGCCCTTACGCAGCAGCTGGTCGACCGGCTCGACCGCTCGGGTCTCCAGGGAGGCGAAACCGTGCAGCTCGAACGTGGCCCGCAGCTGGTCGAGGACGCGCAGCTCGACGAGGCGCTGCGACGGCGTCCATTCGGGGAACCCGCTCAGGGGCGTGATGCGGCTCATCAGTACCTGCTTATCAGCCTCGAGGAGTTACAGACCACGCATTTTCCCCGACCCGCCGGCGCTGTCGTCCGGCCGCCTCGAGCAGGTACGGGTTACGCCGCCGCTCGCGGGCGATCGTGGTGGCCGGCCCGTGCCCGGGCAGCACCACGGTCGAATCGTCCAGCACCAGGATCTTCTCGCGGAGGCTCACCATCATCTGGGCCGTCGAGCCACCCGGCAGGTCGGTGCGTCCGATCGAGTTCCGGAACAGCACGTCACCGGACAGGCACAGGTCACCACCGTCGTCGGCACCCTCGACCGCGCCCGCCTGTCCGGCCAGCCGGAACAGGACGGACCCCTGGGTGTGGCCGGGTGCGTGGTCCACGATGATCTCCAGACCGGCGAGCGTGATCGATGCCGCCGTCGGGCAGCTCGGCCACATCGTCGGGCTCGGTGTAGGTCAACCGCCCGCCGAACAGCGCCCGGGTGTCGGCCGAGAGCCCCTTGGCCGGATCGGCCAGCATCTCCCGATCGGCCGGGTGGACGTACGCGGTGATCCCCCGGGCGCCGCACACCGGAGCGACCGAAAAGGTGTGGTCGATGTGGCCGTGGGTGACCATGACGGCGGCCGGGGTCAGCCGGTGCCCGGCCAGCACCGCATCGAGCTGCTTCATCACCCCGATGCCGGGATCGACCACGACACAGGGCTCGCCCGGACCCGCTGCCAGGATGTAGCAGTTGGTCCCGAACGCCTCCGCTGGGAAGCCTGTGACCAGCACGTTCGCCGTTCCTCTCCGCTGACCTACGGGGCTGGCGGGTCGTCTGGGCCGCGCGTGGGGCCGCCTGGCCAGCGTAGCTGGGGGTTGGGTCACGGTTGCTTCACCTCGGTCGCCAACGACCGGGTCCATACCCGTACACTCTGGCGGGTCTGTGGCGTGTCGCACCGTGCGGGCGGCCAGTGGCGAGATCCTCGCGAACCACGGCGAACACCGTGATATATGCATCAACTGGTTAGTGGACGGAGGGGAGCGCTCGTGGCTTCCAAGCGCGATCGCCAGCGCAGGTTGGAGCGTGCCCGCACCGAGCGGCGCATGGCCCGGCAGGCGCAGAAGGTCCGTCAGCGCCGGCAGGTGCAGGCGATCGTCGGTGTGTCCGTCGTGCTCATCCTGGTCGTGCTCGGCGTGATCTTCGTATTCAAGCCGTTCAGCGGTTCCACCACCGAGGCCGGCGGATGCGTCTGGCAGCAGTTGGACGCGAGTACGAACCCCAACGCCGTCGAGATCGGCCTCCCGCCCACCACCGGACATCCGACCACCGGCACCGAGCCCATGACGATCACCACCAATCTCGGCGACTATCGTGATCAATCTCGACGTGGAGCACGCCCCCTGCACCGCGGCCAGCTTCTCCTATCTGGCGGCGAAGGACTTCTTCGGCAACAGCAGCTGCAGCCATATCAGCGCCACCCTCGAGACCATCCAGTGCGGCGACCCGAAGAGCGACGGCTCCGGCGGCCCGGCCTACCAGTTCGGCGACGAGAACGTGCCGTCGGGTCCGGTGACCGCGGCGCCATCGGCGTCGGCCAGCGCGTCGCCGGAGCCGACCGCCGACCCGAACAATCCCACGTTCTACACCGCCGGCCAGGTGATCATGGTCAATACCGGCGCCAATACCAACGGCAGCCAGTTCATGATCGTCTACGGCAACACGTCGCCGATCTCCAACGCCCACACCGTGGTCGGCAGCGTGGTCAGCGGCATGGACATCATCGACAAGGTGGCCAAGGACGGCGCCGTCGACCAGAACGGCAAGGCGGCCGCCGAGGGCAAGCCGAAGACGCAGCTGACCTTCCTGTCGGTCACCGTGACCGCTCCGGGCGCCACCCCGACCGGCAGCCCCAGCCCGACCTCAGCCCCGACCACCCCGGCGAGCACGCCGGCCCAGTCCTGACGGCCGCCCCGGAGACCCCCGACACTCCACTGCGACGAGGAGCACCACATGAGTTCGGCACGCGACAACCGGCAGCGTGCGGCCGCGCGGGCAAGCTTGAGCGTGAGATGGCGGCGCGGCTCGAAGCCGCCGCCCGGCGCAAGCGGCTCATCCGCACCGGGGTCGGCGCCGGCGTGGCCGTCATCGTGGTGATCGGCGCCGTCATCTGGATCGTCACCGCTCGCTGCAGCTCCAGCCCGGCGCCGGCCGCGGCCTCGACCGGTTGCGTCTGGACCGCCCGCCCCGACCAACCCGGCCGACCTCCGCCTCACCGTCGGCCTCCGGCCCCACCACGCGCCGGCCACCTCCACCGGGTCACCTCGGCGCCCGCATCCACCTCGGCGGCCACCGACAGCCTGCCGGACGCGAACCCACCCAGCAGTCGGGTTACCAGGTCATGACGATCACCACCGATAAGGGCGTTATCAAGATCGAGATGGATCTGTCGAAGGCCCCGTGCACGGCCGCGAGCATGGCGCACCTGGCCCAGACCGGCTTCTTCACCCAGAAGAACGCCGGCTCTCGGCTCGTGCCACCGGCTGGTCGCCGACATCTTCGCGCTGCAGTGCGGCGACCCGACCGGCACCGGCAGGGCGGCCCGGCTACCAGTTCGACGATGAGAACGTCCCAGCGGACAAGCTGCCGGCTTACCACGCCGGCGACGTTGCCATGGCCAACGCCGGCCCGGACACCAACGGCAGCCAGTTCTTCTTCGTGTACCAGGACAGCTCGCTGCCGGGTAACTACTCGCTGTGGGGCCACGTGTCCAGGGACTCGACATCATCAAGAAGGTCGCCGCCGGCGGCGACGACGACGCGTTCGACCCGCAGCAGGGCGGTTCCGGCGATGGCCACCCGCTCAGCAGCTCAAATCTTGAAGTCGGACGGTCGGCCCGGTCTACCCGAGTTCGCTGGTCACGCCGCTCCGACGCCGACCCCGTCGGCTACGCCGTCCGCCTCGGGCTCCCCCTCCGCACCAAAGTCAGCGACCACGCGAAGCGCCCAGCGGCACCGCCAGCCGTCAGGCGCACCTCAAGCCTCATGCCGTCCACGGCCGAACCCTCACCCGGTGCTGGCTCCCACCCGCCCGCGCGGCCGGGCGCCGGTCGGGCGCCCGCCATGGTTCAGGCGCCCGACGTCACCCGGTACGCGTCGTAGACGCCGTCCACCTTGCGGACGGCGGCCAGCAGGTGACCCAGGTGCTTCGGGTCGGCCATCTCGAACGTGAACCGGCTGACCGCCACCCGGTCCCGGGTCGTGGTGACCGTGGCGGAGAGGATGTTGACCCGCTCGTCGGAGAGCACCCGGGTCACGTCGGCCAGCAGCTTGTGCCGGTCGAGCGCCTCGACCTGGATCGCGACCAGGAACATCGAGGCCGCCGTCGGCTTCCACTCGACGTCCGATCACCCGGTCGGCCTGCGGGCGCAGCTCCTCGGCGTTGGTGCAGTCGGTGCGGTGCACGCTGACGCCGCCGCTGCGGGTGGTGAAGCCGAAGATCGGATCACCCGGCACCGGGGTGCAGCAGCGCGCCAGCTTGATCCAGATGTCGGATTCGCCGCGCACGATCACGCCCGGATCGTGGGTCGGTCGACGAGCTCCGCGGCCGGCGGGTCGGTACCGCCGTCTCGGCCAGGTCCTCGGTCGCGCCCTCGACCCCGCCGAGGCTGCTCACCAGCCGCGACACGACCGTCTGGGCCGAGACCTGGTTCTCCCCGACCGCGGCGTACAGCGCGGCCACGTCGGCCAGGTGCAGCTCGCGGGCGATGGTCATCAGCGCGTCCGAGGTCAGCATCCGCTGCAGCGGCAGCCGCTGCTTGCGCATCGCCGCGACGATGGCGTCCTTGCCCTCGTCGATGGCGACCTCGCGCCGCTCCTTGTTGAAGAACTGGCGGATCTTCGTACGGGCCCGCGGGCTCTGGACGAAGCCGAGCCAGTCCTGGGTAGGGCTGGCCGTCTCCGACTTGGACGTGAAGATCTCGATCACGTCGCCGTTGGACAGCCTGCTCTCCAGCGGCACCAGCTTGCCGTTGACCTTGGCGCCGATGCACTTGTGCCCGACCTCGGTGTGCACCGCGTAGGCGAAGTCGACCGGGGTCGAGTCCTTGGGCAGCGCGATCACGTCGCCCTTGGGCGTGAAGACGTAAACCTCCTGCGTGGACAGGTCGAACCGCAGCGCGTCGAGGAACTCCGACGGGTCGGCCGCCTCCCGCTGCCAGTCCAGTAGCTGCCGCAGCCAGGTCATCTCGTCGATGTGCGCCGGCGGACCGACGATCGTGGCGTTCTTGGTCTCCTTGTACCGCCAGTGCGCGGCGATGCCGTACTCGGCCGTGCGGTGCATCGCGTAGGTACGGATCTGCATCTCCACCGGCTTGCCGTTCGGGCCGATCACCGTGGTGTGCAGTGACTGGTACATGTTGAACTTCGGCATCGCGATGTAGTCCTTGAACCGGCCCGGGATCGGCTGCCAGCTCGCGTGGATCACCCCGAGGGCGGCGTAGCAGTCGCGCACCGTGTCGACCAGCACGCGCACGCCGACCAGGTCGTAGATCTCCCCGAAGTCGCGGCCCCGGGCGATCATCTTCTGGTACACGGAGTAGAGGTGCTTGGGTCGCCCGGTCACCTCCGCCTTGATCTTCGAGCCCTTGAGGTCGCCGGAGACCTTCTGCGTGACGCTGCCCAGCAGGGCGTC
The DNA here is from genome assembly GCA_963803345.1 of uncultured Actinomycetota bacterium. Lineage (GTDB taxonomy): Bacteria > Actinomycetota > Actinomycetes > Mycobacteriales > Micromonosporaceae > CAWDLX01. The sequence goes on along the minus strand of CAWDLX010000006.1, from coordinate 490,067 downwards.
GCGCTGCGGCGCGTGCTCCCCGACGAGCCGGCTGATCTCCTCGTGCCGCTTCGGGTACAGCGCGGCGAAGGCGAGGTCCTCGAGCTCCCACTTGATCGTGTTCATGCCGAGCCGGTGGGCCAGCGGAGCCAGGATCTCCAGCGTCTCCCGCGCCTTCTGCTCCCGCTTGGGCTGGGGCAGGAAGGCCAGCGTGCGCATGTTGTGCAGCCGGTCGGCCAGCTTGATCACGAGCACCCGCGGGTCCTTGGCCATCGCCACGACCATCTTGCGGATGGTCTCCGCCTTGGCCGCATCGCCCAGCTTGACCCGGTCGAGCTTGGTCACCCCGTCGACCAGCAGCGCGACCTCGGCGCCGAAGTCCTCGCGCTCTGGCTCGAGCGTGTACTCCGTGTCCTCGATGGTGTCGTGCAGCAGCGCCGCCACCAGCGTGGTCGTGTCCATGCCCAGGTTGGCCAGGATCGCGGCCACCGCCAGCGGGTGGGTGATGTACGGGTCGCCGGACTTGCGGAACTGACCCTTGTGCCAGTGGTCGGCCGCGTCGTAGGCCCGCTGGAGCAGCTTCGACGTCCGCCTTCGGGTGGGCCGCCCGGTGTGTGGCGATCAGCGGCTCGAGCACCTCGTGGATCTGCGGCGACTGCCAGGGGCGTTGAAGCGGGCCAGCCGGGCCCGCACACGACGACCGGTCGGTGCGCCCAACAGCCCGAAGTTGGCCGCGGTGGCGGACAGTCCACCGGCCGGCTCAGCCACCCCATCGGCCCCGGGTGCCTCAGAGTCCGCCGGGTGAAGGTCGTTCTGGCTGGCCACCGGCGCGTCTACAGCCGCGCCAACCTGGCCGGTGGTGTTGACGGCCACCGACGACTGCGCGCGTTCGTCCGTCCGTACCGGTATGTCGCTGGACACCGGCCGCTCCTCACCCCTGCCGTCCGGGACAGCTCCCGGGACCGGCCCGAACCGGGCGCCCCGGCCCCCGAGACGCCAATCGTACGCGCACACCAGGCACCGGGCTCCCGGCCGAACGCACGGGGTTGATTGGCGTGGCCGGCCTCACTGTGCTCCTGGCGCTCGCTGCGCTCGCGCGGGTCCTCGGCCCTCCAGGCGCCGACTTCCCTCGTCGCTACGCTCCTCAGTCCAGACGACGCCGGCCTCAGACCGGGCTCCTGGCGCTCGCTGCGTCGCGCGGGTCCTCGGCCCTCCAGCCTCAGACCGGGCTCTCGGCGCTCGCTGCGTCAGACGGTGAGGAGGGCGTGCACGGGGTAGCCGGCGAGGGCTTGGCGGCCGGGGAGGAAGCTGAGCTCCAGCACCACGGTGAAACCGGACACCACGCCGCCCGCCTGCTCGACCAGGTCGACCGCCGCCCGGGCGGTACCGCCGGTGGCCAGCACGTCGTCGATCAGGAGCACCCGCTGGCCGGCCAGGAAGGCGTCTTCGTGGATCTCCAGCGTGGCCTGGCCATACTCCAGTTCGTAGCTGGCCGACAGGGTCGCCCGCGGGAGCTTTCCCTGCTTGCGGATGGGTACGACGCCGGTCCTGGTGGCGTACCCGAGGGCGGCGGCCAGCAGGAAGCCGCGCGCCTCGATGCCAGCGACCACGTCGAAGCCGCCCTCGTTCTGCGCGGCCACCGCGTCGATCATGGTCCGGAAAGCGGGACCGTCGGCGAAGAGCGGGCTCAGGTCCTTGAAGATGATCCCCGGCCGGGGAAAGTCCGCCACGTCGAGAACGTGCCGCGCCACCAGGTCGGCGACGGCCGCGATCAGAATCGGACACGCCGGGCACCCCCCGCACAGTGTTCGGGCACCCTCCCGGTGGAGGGTGCCCGGTCAGTTCACCAGATGATCAGCGTTTCCGGCCGCCGGAGCGCCCGCCGCCACGCGGCCTACCTCCGGGCTTGCCTCCAGTCCGCTTCCGCGGCTGCTGACGCGGGCCGGCCGCCCGCGCGCCGGCACCCGCCCCGGCCAGCGCCGGGGTGTCGGTCTCGTCGGACTCCTCATCGGAGTCATCGGGGTCGGCCGCGGCGGCGGCCTTCCTGGGTGCCCGTTTGGTCTGAGTGGCCGCCTGAGCCCGCCGCTGCAGCACCCGCTGCTTGTGGAGCTTGAACCGGGGCTCGCTCTCCTTCAGGTCGACCAGCACCGGGGTCGCGAAGAAGATCGACGAGTAGACGGCGGCGAGCATACCGACGAAGAGCACCAGGCCCAGGTCCTTGAGGGTGCCGGCACCGAGCAGCCCAGCTCCGATGAACAGGATCCCACCGACGGGCAGCAGGGCCACCACGGCAGTGTTGATCGAGCGCATCAGGGTCTGGTTGACGGCCAGGTTGGCGGCTTCCCCGTATGTCCGGTTGGGGTTGCCGGTGATGCCACGGGTGTTCTCCCGGACCTTGTCGAACACCACCACCACGTCGTACAGGGCGAAACCGAGGATGGTGAGGAACCCGATCACCGTCGACGGGGTGACCTCGAACCCGATCAGCAGGTAGACGGCCGCGGTGAGCACGAGGTTCTGCACCAGCGCCGCCAGCGCCGCCACCGGCATTCGCCATTCCCGGAAGACGAAGCCCAGGTAGAGCACGACGAGGACCAGGAACACCAGTGCGCCGATACCGGCGGTCGTGGTCACCGACGAACTCCAGGCGCCGCTGACCGCGCTCTCGCTGATGCTCGACTCGGGGATGTTGAACTGCTTGGCCAGCGCCTGCTTGATCGCCCTGGCGTCCTTCGACGCGATGTCGGAGTCGGGATCGAGCACGCCCGTCTTGATCAGGTACGAATCGCCGGTACCGGCGCCGCCGACCTTCTGGGCGGACGACACGTCGGCGCCCTGGGCGGCGATGGCCGTCCGCGCCTGGTCCAGGGTGCCGACGCTGGCCGGCATCGTGAACGTCTCGCCACCTTTGAACTCGATGCCGAGGTTGAACGGCCGGACCACGAACGTGATCGCCGCGACCAGCACGATGATGCCGGCGACCAGGTAGAAGTACCTGCGCTTGCCGACGATGTCCAGGCCGGCGTCGCCGCGGTAGAGCCGGCCGGCGATGTCCCGGACCGAGCTGTGCCGGTGGTGCTGCTCGCGCACGTCCTCGACCGGAGGAGTAGTGCTCTTCGGACTCATGTCACGCCTCCTTCGGGCGACGCGTACGCGACGGTGGGGTGTCGTCGCTGGACGCGTGCTGGAGCACCCGGCCCAGGCCGCTCACCCGCGGTGAGAGGAAGGCGGGGCTGCGGGCCAGCATGGTCATCATCGGGTGCCGGAAGAGGAACACGATGATCAGGTCGAGGACGGTGGCCAGGCCCAGCGCGAAGGCGAAGCCCTTCACCGAGCTGACCCCGATGAGGTAGAGCACGACGGCCGCGAGGACGGTGACCACGTTGGCCGTGATGATCGTCCGCCGGGCGCGGTGCCAGGCCCGGGGCACCGCGCTGCGCGGACTCCGGCCCTCCCGTATCTCGTCTTTCAGACGTTCGAAGTAGATGACGAACGAGTCGGCGGCGACACCGAGCGACACGATGAAGCCCGCGATGCCCGCGAGCGACAACGTGAAGCCGATCTCCCGCCCGAGCAGTACGAGCATGCCGAACGTCAACAGGCCCGACAGCAGCAGGCTCAGGGTGATCACCAGGCCGAGCAGCCGGTAGTAGAAGAACGCGTACACGACGACGAGGAGCAGGCCGATACCGGCGGCCAGCAGGCCCGCGCGCAGGTAGTCGGTGCCGAGGCTGGCCGAGATGGACAACAGGTTGCCGGGCTTGAACGTGAGCGGCAGGGCGCCGTACCTGAGCTGGCTGGCCAGCAGAGTGGCCGAGTCCTGGTTGAACCCGCCGCTGATGGTCGACTGGGTCGAGAGCACCTGGTTGATCACCGGCGCCGACACGACCGTGTTGTCGAGAACGATCGCGACAAGGCAGGCCGTACCGCTGCCGTCACTCTTCTGGCCCAGGGCGGCGGTCGCGCAGCCGCCGCCGGTGTTGTTGATCGCCTGTTGGGTCAGCGCGGTCCACTTCTTGGCGCCGTCACTGTTGAACGAGAGGTCGACCTGCCAGGCGCCACCGCCACTGGTGTTGATGGTCGCGTTGGCCCCGGAGACGTCGATACCCTCCACCGAGGCAACGTCCATCAGGTACTTGGTGTGCTCGTTGTCCTCGCAGCCGATCGCCTTCTGCGACTTGTCCACAATGGAGCCCGGCGGCCGCTTGTTCAGCTTCTCGCAGGTGATCTGCGGGACGTAGAACTGGTACTCGATCGGGAGGATGGCGATCTGGTCCGGCTTCAGCTTCCGGAACGGCTCCAGCGCGGCCATGGTGGTCGGGTCGTTGGCGATCTGGGTCAGGTCCGCTGGCGGGGAGGAGACGATCTGCGCGGCGGTCGACGCGGCCGCACTGCCGATGGTCTGCAGGATCTCCGCCTGCTGGGCGGAGCGGTCCGGGGACGGGGTCGCGCCGGGCGATGGGGTGCCCGAGCCGGAGGCCGACGGCGTGGCGGCGGGCGTGGTCGGGGGCGGGGTAGCCGCGGCGGCGGGCGTGTTACCCGCGCTGGCCGAGGAGCTCGCGCTGCCACTGGCGCTGGCGCTGGCGCTGGCCGACGCGGAGGGGCTCGGGGCGGCGTCCGGAGAGTCCGCCATCACGTTGAGGACCTTGCGGAAGCGCAGCTGGGCCGGGACGCCGACCTGCTGGATCGTGTCCGAACTGTCACCGGGAGCCGAAATGACAATCTGGTCGTTGCCTTCGGTGACCACCTCGGCCTCGGACACGCCCAGCCCGTTGACCCGCTTCTCGATGATCCCGCGCGCCAGTTCGAGGTTCTCCGCCGACGGTGGCTTGTTGTCGGTCGTCTGCGCGACCAGCGTCAGCTGCGAGCCGCCGGCCAGGTCGAGTCCCAGCCTGGGCTTGAGCCGGTCACTGAACGAGCCCGAGCCACCGCCGAGCACCACACTGAACAAGACAACGAAGATCGCGCCCAGCGCGATGAGGTAACGCGAGGGGCGCATCTGCCCTTGGGGGGGTGCCACGGCGGTCGGTTCTCCCTGTACGGATTCCAGTCGGCGCGTGTGTCGCGCCACCATCGGGGGGACGGTCGCGCAAGGCCCGGGCTCCCGGCGCGGATTTCCATTATGACCTTCTCCTCCCCATCTGGGGAGCCCACCGCCCGGTGCCTCCGGCTGGCCGGTGGGTGGTCAGAGATCAGCCCTGTTCGATTGTCTTGGCCGCATCGGAGTTGTCCGGAGCGTCGTCGTGCTCGTCCTGATCCTCGTCATCGTCCGAGTCGGCCTTGGTGACCACCCGGGCAATCGCACCGACGGCGAACCTGAGCTCGACACCGGGAGCGGCCTCGATCGTCACGGCCGTACTGTCGACCTCGGTCACCGTGCCGAAGAGGCCGCCGACGGTCTGGATCTCGTCGCCGACACCGAGGTGGGACTGCATCGCGGCGGTCTCGCGACGACGCCTGTTCTGCGGACGGAGCAGCAGGAAGTAGAACGCCAAGCCGAGCAGGACGAAGATCAGCAGGGTGTAGAGGCTGTTGCCCGACGCTGTATCAGCTGCTAGGTACACATCAATGCCTTCCTGGGGGCCCGCGACCGCGGCGGCGGATCTCCGCGCCCTGATCGACGGTTACGTTGATCAAGATTTGAGGTCCGTCACGTACGGCAACGGGACACGTGGGTGTCTGTCCAGACCGCCGGAGTCTAGTAGGTACCGCCAGCGCAACCGAAAGCGAGGCAGATCACAGGTCTGATCTTGGCTACGCTCAACGATTCCGCTGGTCCGGCGGCTCCTGTGTGAACAGGTCCGGAACCGAGGTGGCACCGTCACCCATCGTATCCGGTCGGCCGGGCACACCCCGGTGCAGGCGATCGGCGAATTCGAGGCGGGCGGGAGGCGTGAGGCCCAGGTGCCGCCAGGCGCCGGCCGTGGCGACCCGACCGCGAGGTGTACGCGCGAGCAGGCCGGCCCGGACGAGAAACGGCTCACATACTTCTTCGACCGTGTCGGGCTGCTCCCCGACCGCCACCGCGAGCGTGGACAGACCGACGGGCCCGCCGCCGAAGGAACGCACCAACGCGGTCAGCACGGCCCGGTCCAGCCGGTCCAGGCCCAGGTCATCAACGTCGTACACGCGCAGCGCGGCCTGGGAGGTGCCGGCCGAAACGATCCCGTCAGCCCGCACCTCGGCGAAGTCCCGTACCCGCCGAAGCAGCCGGTTCGCGATCCGCGGCGTACCCCGCGACCGGCCCGCGATCTCGGTCGCACCGTCCTCGGTCAGCGCCACCCCGAGGATGCGGGCCGAGCGGTGCAGCAGGATGTCGAGCTCGTTCGGCTCGTAGAAGTCGAGGTGACCGACGAACCCGAACCGGTCCCGCATCGGTCCGGTCAGCAGGCCGGACCGTGTGGTCGCGCCGACCAGCGTGAACGGCTCGACGTTGAGTGGGATCGCGGTGGCGCCCGGTCCCTTGCCGACCACCACGTCGACCCGGAAGTCCTCCATGGCGCTGTAGAGCAGCTCCTCGGCCGGGCGCGCGATGCGGTGGATCTCGTCGATGAACAGCACGTCCCCACGGGCCAGGCTGGTGAGAATGGCCGCCAGGTCACCCGAGCGCTCGATGGCCGGACCGCTGGTGATCCGCAACCCGGTCCCCAACTCGGCGGCGATGATCATCGCGAGTGTGGTCTTGCCGAGCCCGGGCGAACCGGAGAGCAGGATGTGCTCGGGCGGCAACCCGCGTCGCATCGCGCCCTGGAGCAGCAGCTCCAGCTGCTCGCGGACGCGGTTCTGGGCGATGAAGTCGGACAGGCGGCGCGGACGGAGAGTTGTCTCGATGTCGCGTTCCTCGTCGAACGCGAGCGCGGAAACGATGTCCGCGGCCGTCTCCTCGCTGGTCACCGGGCCCGACCGAGGATCTGGATGGCGCGCTTGAGCAGGATCGGAACGGCAGGGGCCGGCTCGGTCCCGAGGTCGGCCGCGACCACGGACACAGCCTGGTCGGCCTGGCCCGCGGTCCAGCCCAGCCCGACCAGAGCCTGGCGGACCTGATCGGTCCAGGCGATGCCGTTGACGGCGAGCGAGAGCGGGGTCTCCGACGCTGTACCACCGATCGGACCGATCCGGTCGCGCAGCTCGAGCACCAGCCGCTCAGCACCCTTCTTCCCGATGCCGGGCACGCGGGTGAGCGTCGTCGTGTCGCCGGTGGCGATCGCCTTGCGGACAACGTCCGGCGCGTGCACCGCGAGGACTGCCTGGGCGAGCCGAGGACCCACCCCGCTGGCCGTCTGGAGCAGCTCGAACAGGCCGCGGGCGTCGTCGTCGGCGAACCCGTAGAGGGTGAGGGAGTCCTCCCGGACGACCAGGCTGGTCGCCAGCCGGGCCTCTTCGCCGACCCGCAGGCCGGCCAGGGTCGTGGGGGCGCAGACGACGGACAGCCCGACCCCGCCAACCTCGACCACCGCGCCGTCCGGCGAGATCGTGGTGACCCGCCCGCGCACACTCGCGATCATCCGGCTCCTCCCCGGACGGCAGCCGTGGCCGCCGCGATCCTGGCCTGCGCCCCACCCCGCCAGACGTGACAGATGGCGAGGGCGAGGGCGTCGGCCGCGTCAGCCGGCCGCGGAGCCGCGGTCAGCTTGAGCAGGCGGGTGACCATCGTCGTCACCTGCGCTTTGTCCGCCTGGCCCGACCCGGTGACGGCCGCCTTGACCTCACTGGGCGTGTACGTCCGCACGGACAGTCCGGCCCGGGCGCCGGCCAGGATGGCCACCGCGCCCGCCTGGGCGGTGCCCATGACGGTGCGTACGTTGTGCTGGCTGAAGACGCGTTCCACCGCGATCGCGTCGGGCTGGTGCCGCATGACCAACGCGGTCAACGCCGTGTCGAGCGCGAGGAGCCGGGCACCCAGTTCCGCGGTCGGGTCGGTCTGGATAAGCTCGAACGCGACGAGCCGGCACGTCCGCCCCGGCTCACCGTCGACCACTCCGACGCCGCACCGGGTCAACCCGGGATCCACGCCCAGTACCCGCACCCAACCCTCCCCGGTCAGCGAACACGCGTTCGAGCAACCTATCGCGGGGTGACGGCTGACGCACGTCGACACGCCCGGATCTCCTCGGATGTGGTCAGCGGCACGGCGATGGCGGCACTAGCCTGCCGACATGCCAGTGGTACCCGGAGCCGGACGCTATGCCCCACCCACGGACGGTGCGGCGACCCGGTTCGACGAGCACCTGCGGACCGCCGATCTGTCGGTCGGTACCTATTCGCTCCCGGCCGGCAGTGTGGATGACCAGAGTCCGCATGGCGAAGACGAGATATACGTGGTCACGGGCGGTCGGGCCCATTTCCTCGACGATGCCGGTCGGGTACCGGTCGGGCCCGGCGACACCATCGTGGTGGCGGCGGGTCATGAGCACCGGTTCGTCGACATCGAGGAGGATCTGGTCCTCGTCGTCGTGTTCGCCCCGCCGTACCGGCCCCGCCGCTGAGGGCGCCGCGCTCAATTGGCGATGGCCGGCCAGATCGCGTCCACCAGCTGCTCCGGCAGCTTGTCGCGGTCGAGAGCCGAGTTCCAGCCGAACATCGTCTGGGAGACCATCGGGCCGACCAGCATCGCCATGGTCACATCCAGGTCGATGTCGGGGCGGAGCTCGCCGCCCGCCATGCCGCGCCGGAGCACCTCACGGATCTGTTCGCGGCGTGGCTCCATGACCTTCTGGTAGCACTGGCGCAGGGCGGGACTGCGGTACATCTCCGACATGATGCAGGGCAGAACGTTGGCGGCGGTGGTCGAACGCCGGCCGACCGGGCGCAGCAGCGCGATCAGGTCGTCGCGTACGGACTCCCCGTCGATCTCCGGCATCGGCCCTTTCAGCGAGGCGATGGCGTCGACCAGCAGCGCGTCCTTGTTCGGCCAGCGCCGGTAGATGGTGGCCTTGCCGACTCCGGCCTCGGCGGCCACCGCTTCGATGGACAGCGCCTCCGCGGTCGTACCGTCGGCCAGCAACTGGAGCACGGCGCCGAGGATCGCCTCGTCGGCGCGGGCGCTGCGCGGCCGGCCAGGGCCTTTGCGGTCCTGGTCCGGCTGCGCGGCGCCCGTCGTCATGTCCCACATTGTGGCGCGAACGGGGTCAATCAGCCAGCACGAGCTCGTCGCGGACCTGCGGCTGCGCCACGGTCGGTTGGGCCACCGCCCGCCGCGGCAGCCACGCCAGCACCACACCGATGCCCAGCAGGGCGACGACCGCGGCACCGCCGGAAGCCCAGTGCATGGCTGTGATGAACGCGTCGTTGGCGGCGCGCACGACCTGACCACCCGTCGCTCCCGCGGAACCGGCCACGCCATACGCCCCACTGATCGACTCCTGGGCGGCCGCCCGGGCTGGTGCGGGCAGGCCGGTCAGAGCATCGGTGATCTCGTTGCGGTAGACCGCCGAGAGTACCGATCCGAGTACGGCAACGCCGAGCGCGCCACCGATCTGCCGGACCGTGTTGGAGATCGCGGACCCGACACCGGCCTTCTCGCGAGGCAGGGACGACATGATCGACTCGGTCACCGGGGGCATCACGTTGGCCATGCCGGCGCCCTGGATGAACGTCAGCACGATGAGTACCCAGATGGGTGTGGTCGCGTTGACCATCGCGAACCCGCCCAGGCCGATGGTCACCAGTCCCAGCCCGACGGCACAGACCGCCTTCGGTCCGTACCGCCGCACCATCGCGGCGCTTCGCGGCGCGAAGATCAGCTGGGCGGCGGCGAACGGGGTCATCAGCAGGCCGGCCTGCAGCGGCGTGTAGCCCCGCACCAGCTGCAGGTAGAACGCGAGGAAGAACATCATCCCCATGGCGGCGAAGAACAGCAGGCCCATAGAGCCGACCGCCGAAGAGAACCGGCCGTCGCGGAACAGCGCCACTTCCAGCGACGGGTGGTCGGACCGGCGCTCATAGAGCACGAACGCGGTCAGCACGGCCAGGCCGCCGATGATCGCCGCCAGCGGCTGGAGCCGGCCGAACCCGTGCTCGCCACCGTCGATGATCCCGAAGACCAGGGCGATGAGGCCGACGATCGACAACCCGACCCCGACCAGGTCGATGCGAGCAGGCTGCGGATTGCGTGACTCGGGGACGATCAGCGTCACCGCGATGAGTCCGGCGACCAGGATCGGCACGTTGATCAGGAAGACCGAGCCCCACCAGAACCGTTCGAGCAGAAGGCCTCCGACGACCGGACCGATGGCGACACCGAGACCGACCGCGCCGGCCCAGATGCCGATCGCCCGGCCCCGCTCCCGCGGGTCGAAGACGTTCGAGATGATCGACAGCGTCGACGGCATGATCGCCGCACCGCCGATCCCCATCAGGGCGCGGGCCCAGATGAGCTGGCCCGGCGTCTGCGCATAAGCGGACGCGAGCGAAGCCAGCGCGAACAGCGCCAGCCCGGCCAGCAGGATCCGCCGACGGCCGAAGCGGTCACCCAGCACTCCGGCGGTGAACAGCAGGCCCGCGAAGACAAGGGTGTACGAGTTGATGGCCCATTCCAGCTGGGCCTGGCTGGCGCCCAACCCGTGGACCGGGTCGGCGATCGTACGCATGGCGACGTTGAGCACGGTGTTGTCGAGCACCACGACGAGCAGGCTGACGACCATCACGCTCAGCACCGCCCACCGGCGCGGATGCCCGGTGTTGGTCTGGATCTCCATGAAGCTCCCCACAGTTTCCTTCCCCGCGATTCTTGCCACGCGGTGTCGCGTCTTGCCCGACGGCCGCGACCAATTCGATACGGCTGTGTCTCGTAACGAAGCTAGCTTAGGGCGGGGGTATGACGAAACGCCGACGTTCCGTAATTCGAGTTCGGTGACCTGCGTCACGCGGGCCTCTAGCCTGAGGGAATGACATCCATCGACTACGACCGGATCGAGGCCGAGCGGGAGCGCATCCGGTCGACCTACCTGGCTGGACAGCGTGACCCGAGCAGCGCGCGCGGCGTCCACCACATCGCTCTGATCTGCTCCGATGTGGAGCGTACCGTCCAGTTCTACCAGGGCCTGCTCGAGTTCCCGCTGACCGAGATCTTCGAGAACCGCGACTACCGGGGCTCCAACCACTTCTTCTTCGACATCGGCAACGGCAACCTGCTGGCCTTCTTCGACCTGCCCGGGCTGGACCTCGGACCGTACGCCGAGGTACTTGGCGGCCTGCATCACCTGGCCATCTCGGTCGCCCCGGACACATGGCAGCACCTGCGCGCGAAGCTGGACGCGGCCGGCGTGGACTACCTGCTCGAGAGCGGGGTGTCGATGTACTTCCGCGATCCGGACGGCGCGCGCGTCGAGCTGCTGGCCGACCCGCTCGGCGAGATGTACGGGATGAAGGTGCTCTAGGCCCAGCGCTAGGCCGGGTGCACCGCCACCACCTCGGCGATGTCCTCGCGGGTCAGGGCGGTCTGGTCATCGGAGCCGGCGTTGATCACGAGTCCGGCCGCGCCGACCCCACGCATCATGTCGAACAGCTGCGGCCCGGCGACATCGGCCACGTCGGCCAGCGGCCGGGCTGAGGGGGGAAGGCTGTTCATGAACTCCTCGGCCCGATCGGATGCGGTGAAACACACCACCACGGCGCCGCTGATCTCGGGCAGGTAGATCTGCGCCAGGGCGTTGTTGGCCCGCTCGACCAGCAGGAGGTACCGGTGGGCCAGCAGGTCCGAGGTGGGTACCGGGCCGTTGCCCCGGCGGGCCAGAGCCTGCTCGACCGCGATGCCGGTGGCCCACCGTACGGCGATGTCGAATCCGGCGGCGGCTACGTACCACTGGTGCTCCCGGGGCGAGGCCGGGTTGACGATCAGCGCGGTGAGATTGGCGTCGAGCGCCGCCATCAACTTGACCCCGGCCACGGGGCCGCCGTACACGCCGATCGCCTGCCCGTCGGCCAGCAGCGCCGACTCGTGGTCGGTGAAGGCGTTGAGTACCGGCGACGGGGCCGCGTCGGCGAACAGCAGCATCTGGTGGAAGTTGGTCTGGCCCCAGGCGCGGTCGGCGAAAAGCACCGGCACGTACCAGTCATCGTGGCTGACCAGGGTTCGCATGACCTGATCGATATCGGCCTGCGTGGCCGGCTGACGCTCGGCGAAAGCCACCAGCGAGCGGCGCGCCGCCGAGAGCGGGCCCGGGCCCGGCGAACTGGTCACGACGCGATCCTCGCCGGTCTGGGCGACCCTCCGCAAGCCGCTCATCGGGCAGCCATGACGACTCAGGGCCCCCGCGGCGGCCTCACCCCGTCACCGGCACCTCGAGAGTCGATCGGGGTGGCTGGGCGACATCCCATCCGGTCGGCAGGGCCGCCAAACCGCCCATTCGGCGTTAACAAGGGCACCTTCCTCTACCGGAACGGTTAACAAGGTGCCCTTCCTTGCCTCGAATCTCAGGCGCCGACGGCCGCCATGATCTCGTCGGAGACGTTGAAGTTGGCGTAGACGTTCTGCACGTCGTCGCTGTCCTCGATGGCGTCGATCAGCTTGAAGATCTTCCGGGCACCGTCCTCGTCCAGCGGCACCGTGACGCTCGGTACGAACGACGACTCAGCCGACTCGTACTCCACTCCGGCGCCCTGCAGCGCATTGCGGACCGGGAGGAGGTCCGCCGGCTCGGACACGACCTCCCACGCTTCACCGAGGTCGTTCACCTCCTCCGCGCCGGCGTCCAGTACGGCCAGTACTACGTCGTCCTCGGACAGTGTGCTGACCTTCGGAATGATCACCACACCCTTGCGGGAGAACATGTAGGACACCGAGCCGGCGTCGGCCAGCGAGCCGCCGTTGCGGGTGAGAGCGGTGCGCACGTCGGTCGCGGCACGGTTGCGGTTGTCGGTAAGGCACTCGATCAACAGGGCCACCCCGTTGGGTCCGTAGCCCTCGTACGTCACGGTCTGGTAGTCGGCCCCGCCCGCCTCGAGCCCGGCGCCCCGCTTCTGGGCGCGCTCGATGTTGTCGTTGGGGACGGAGTTCTTCTTCGCCTTCTGGATGGCGTCGTAGAGAGTCGGATTACCCGCGGGGTCTCCGCCGCCGGTACGTGCCGCGACCTCGACGTTCTTGATGAGGCGAGCGAACAGCTTGCCGCGCCTGGCGTCGACGACCGCCTTCTTGTGCTTCGTCGTCGCCCACTTCGAGTGGCCGGACATGGATCCGCTCCTTCACCGTCTACCTCGTCAGCCCCGCGCACCCCGGACCAGTTCCACGAAGTACCGGTGCACGCGAAGGTCACCGGTCAGCTCGGGGTGGAAGGCGGTAGCGAGCACGTTACGCTCCCGAACCGCGACAATCCTACCGGCGCCGGGCCCGGCACCCACGGTGCCCAGGATCTCGACACGTGGGCCGGTCCGCTCGACCCAGGGCGCCCGGATGAACACGGCGTGGAACGGGCCGCCCGCAATCCCGGCCAGCTCTACCGGCCCCTCGAACGAGTCGACCTGCCGGCCGAACGCGTTGCGCCGCACCGTCATATCGATGCCACCAAATTCCCGCTGGTCGGGGCGCCCGTCGAGCACCTCACTGGCGAGCATGATCATCCCAGCGCACGACCCGTAGACGGGCAGACCCCCGGCGATCAATTTGGTCAGCGGGTCGAGCAGTCCGAACTCGATCGCGAGCTTGGACATGGTGGTCGATTCCCCTCCCGGAATGATCAGACCGTCGATGTCGTCCAGCTCTACCGGCCGGCGCACGGGTCGGCCGAGCGCGTCCACGTCGGCCAGCGCACGCAGGTGTTCGCGTACGTCACCCTGCAGGGCCAGGACTCCGATGGCGGGAGCAGTCACGCCTGCCAGCCTACGGCGGGCGCCCGGGGCAGGTCCGTGGCCAACACCGTACCGGTGGCTTTGGCGGTATCGTCCGTGACCGTGGCGGGGTACGTCTATCTCAGTTACAGCCGGGCCGACCGGACGGCGGTCGACCGGCTCGCGGCTGAGCTGTCGGCCGCCGGCGTGCCGGTCTGGTACGACCACGCCCTCGATCACGCGTCGCGCTGGTCCGACGTGGTCGAGCCGTCGATCCGGTCGTGCGCCGCGTTCATCCCGGTACTGAGTCCGGCCCGGACGGCTGAGGCGTGGCCGGCCCGGGAATCGCAGGCAGCCCAGCAGTACTCGCGGCCGGTGTTCCCGGTTCTGCTGGCCGGCGAATCGTTCGGGTACTCCGCGGTCGAGGATCTCCGGACGGGCGGTCCGCTCTCGCCGGCCTTCCTGCAGCGGCTGCGGGCCACGATCGGACTGCCCGGAGCCTGGCCCCAGGTCGCGCCGTCCGGCTGGCGCCGCCCGGCCGTCCTCGCGGCTGCCGCGCTGGTGGTGTTCCTGCTGCTGGCGGTTGGAGCGGTCGCGTTGTACCTGGCCAACAGTGGCGACGCCGGGCGGCCGGCCGCGGCGGGTGCCCCGACGGCGACCCGTACCACCGGTCCCCGCGCGACAACGACGACCCCGCCGACCACCGCCACCTGCCGCTGGGAACCCGCCCCGGCCCCGTCCTCGGTGGCACCCGGCATGGACGCGACCCTCCAGCCCGACGCCGAGGTCCCGGCGATCGGCCGGCCCCGGCTGACCCTTGCCACCAACCGGGGCGCCATCGTGATCGAGATGGACCGGTCGGTCACCCCGTGCACGGCGGCCAGCATGGCCTTCCTGGCCGGCCGGCACTACTACGACAACAGCACCTGCCACCGCCTGGTACAGGACATCTTCGCGCTGCAGTGCGGCGACCCGACCGGCAGCGGTGAAGGCGGCCCGGGCTACCAGTTCGCCGACGAGAACCTGCAACCCGACAAGCTGCCCGCCTATCACCAGGGCGACGTGGCGATGGCCAACGCCGGACCGGGTACCAACGGCAGCCAGTTCTTCTTCGTGTACGGCGTGAGCACGCTGCCAGGCGACTATCCGCTGTTCGGTCACGTGGTGTCGGGACTGGACATCGTCGAGGCGGTGGGAGCCGGTGGCGACGACGGCGCGTTCGACAATGGTGGGCCTGGCGGCGGACATCCCAAGCTCGCGCTGACGATCCGGTCGGCGACGATCAACTGATCCACACTGGACGGTCCTATGTGGATGATCAGTCGCGGCTCACGCCTAGGCCCACCGCGGCCAGCACGGCCGGAATGTTCCGAACGGCGTCGCGGTCCTTGTCCTTCTCGACATCGGGCAGGATCGACCAGTCGACCAGGCTCGGGTGGGTCTTGGCCTGCTCGTCGCGGTTGGCTCCGTACCGCCAACCCGCCGCCCTGCGCTCGGCCGACCAACGGTCGTGCTCGACCCGGGCCAGCTGCTCGACCTCGGCCTCGGTGAACGCGAACGCGGGGGCCCGCCCGGCCGGGACCACGGCGGCGCCGACGACGCTGACCTTCGCCGCGATCGCCCGGGCCTGAGCGCGGTTCGCGTCCTTGCGACTCTGGTCCAGCTCGGCCCATGGGCGCATCGCCGCGGTGGCCCCTATCGCGACCCCGTCCGAGGCCTGTTCGCGCAGGTAGTTCTCGTGCACGGCTTGGGCGAGCTCTTCGATCAGGTGGTCGTCGATCACGTCGCCAGGCTAGCTTGCGCCGGCAAGCGGACGGTGGCTCCGGTCGAGTCGCCGCGGCTCGGCCGGCTCCCGAGCCGGACCATCTGCAGGCCGGCGTCGGCCAGCACGCACTCGAGGTCCCGCACGGCGTCGTGGTCCTTGGCCCGCTCCGCCTCGTCGAGATCGGCCCACGCGACCAGGCTGGGATGCTTGCGGGCGGCGTCGTCGCGGGGCGTGCCGTAGGTCCAGCCGTTGGCCCGCCGCTCCTCGCACCACCGCGCGTGCTCGGCCTCGGCCAGTCGGTCCATCTCGGCCGGCGTGAACGCGAATGGGACCGGTGCACCGGTACGCGGTGCCACCGTCGCGTCCACCATGGCGAGCTTGGTACCGATGTGGCGGGCCGGGTGCCGGTTGGCCCGCCGGATGTCCTCGCTGGCGTCGCTCCACCACACCATGGCCGGCGAGGAGTGCATCGGCGCCCGGTCGAGCCGGCGGGCGACCAGGTAGCGACGGTGGATCGACTGGGCCAGCCGTTCCACGATGTCCTCTCCGATGACCTCCGGCTGGCAGGCGTACTCCGTCACGCTGACGACCCTCAGGCAGCCGCCGATGGTGTCGACGAGGGCGAGCGCCCGCCGGCCCGACACGTCCTTCGGGTCGGCTGGCAGGGCGAGCCGGCTCAGTCGGACCACGACCGACCCGGGGCCGCCGGCCCACAGGCGGGACGCGGTGAGCGCGGTCGTCAGGGCGGCCGTCTCGTCCTCGTAGCAGATGAACGTCCGGAACGGCAGCTCGGAGTGGCTGAGCCAGGGCGCCTCATGCTCGGGTACGGCGGTCACGTCGCAGATCTCGTCGATGACATCCCAGCGGCTGCTCACGTCAGCGACCTCGGCCTGGGTAGCGCCGACGACGGTGACTCTGATCCGCTCCGGATGGTCGCCGGCGTCGAACTGCACCTGCCACCGCTGGGCGTACTCGACCAGCAGGGCCTGGGCGAAGGTTCCCCAGCCGGCGATGGTGAGCGTGGGGCTGCCCTGAACGGCGGTCGGGAAGTCGGTAGCCCGTAGGCAGGCCCGGGCGGCCAGCACATCCACGGTGAAGTAGTCCACATCGGGCCGGTCCATGCCCTCCTGGCCGAGCCAGCGGGCGCGCAGCGACAGTGCGAGCATCGGGTCGGTGACCTGCGCGTACACCCGCAACCGGCCGGCCCGGCGGGCCCACCGTCGGGTGGTCGCGGCGGTCTGCGCGGTGACCACGTTGAGGGTGCTGTCGCCGGCCGCGTCGTCGGCGCACGCGTACACCACGCCGGCCCCCCGCACACCGGCCCCGACGAGCGCCTCGGCCGTGGCGTCCACGATCCAGGTGACGTGGGTCCCGTCAGCCCGCAGTTCGGCGTAGATCGCCCGGGCGATCGCGGTGTCACCGGTGACGATCGCGTGCCCACGCCGGTGCCGGTCCAGCCACTGGTGTACCTGCCCGGAGAAGATCGCGTGCGCCGCCTCGACCAGGGCGAGAGCGGTGGCCGCCGGAGCGGCGAAGCGGGCGATATCGAGCAGAGCCGGATAGTCGGTGGTCATCTCGAGCGGTTGCGAGCTGAGTACGAACAGCTGCAGGTCGTAGTACAGGATGTCCCGGAACGAGGTACCCAGCACGCGCGCCTGGACCGGGCCGAGACCGGCCACCAGCTGCTGCAGCCCGAAGAAGCCGGTGACCAGTGCGAATGGAGTCAGGAATCCGAACGCGAACCGGATGCCGACCAGCAGGCGCGAACGGCGCCGCCCGCCTCCCGCACTCTGCGGACCGACCGCATTCGACGCTGCCACCGACACTCCCGCGGGCTCGACCAGACGATGCGTCTGTAGCGTCCCGGTTGCGCGCGCGGGGCACATCGGGCAACCGGACACTGTCGCATAACGGCTCGCGACGATTGTCCGGCCAGAACGGTGGGTGGAGCGACTACCAGCCGCGCTCGGCGAGTCGGTGCGGCACCGGGATGTCGTCGACGTTGATGCCCACCATCGCCTCGCCGAGCCCACGGGAGACCTTCGCCACCACGTCCGGGTCGTCGTAGAACGTCGTCGCCTTCACGATCGCGGCCGCCCGCTGGGCCGGGTTCCCGGACTTGAAGATGCCCGAGCCGACGAACACACCCTCGGCGCCGAGCTGCATCATCATGGCGGCGTCGGCCGGGGTGGCGATGCCACCGGCCGTGAAGAGGACCACCGGCAGCTTGCCGGTCACGGCGATCTCCTTGACGAGTTCGTACGGGGCCTGCAGGTCCTTGGCCGCGACGTACAGCTCGTCCTCGCTCAGCGACGTGAGCCGGCGGATCTCGGCCCGGATGCTGCGCATGTGGGTGGTGGCGTTGGACACGTCGCCGGTACCGGCCTCGCCCTTGGACCGGATCATGGCGGCGCCCTCGGTGAGGCGGCGCAGCGCCTCGCCGAGGTTGGTCGCGCCACACACGAACGGAACCCTGAAAGCCCACTTGTCGATGTGGTTGGCGTAGTCGGCCGGAGTGAGCACCTCGGACTCGTCGACGTAGTCGACGCCCAGCGCCTGCAGAATCTGCGCCTCGACGAAGTGCCCGATGCGGGCCTTCGCCATGACCGGGATCGAGACCGCGTCGATGATGCCCGTCGATCATGTCGGGGTCGGACATGCGGGACACCCCGCCCTGCGCCCGGATGTCGGCCGGCACCCGCTCCAGCGCCATGACCGCGACCGCGCCGGCGTCCTCGGCGATCTTGGCCTGCTCGGGAGTGACGACATCCATGATGACGCCGCCCTTGAGCATCTCGGCCATACCGCGCTTGACCCGGGCGGTGCCGGTCACGTGCGGGTTCGCTGCGGCGTGGGTTGCTCGGACATGGCGAGCTCCTTGGTCGAATCCGGCTGACACCCCATCCTACGCGGCGTCACCGGCCCGATCGCAGGCCACAGGCGTATCAGTGGTATGGACCTCAGACCGAAAGCCCCTTACCGGGAGAGCAGGTCGGCGTCATCGAGCCGGGGATCGTCGATGTCGAAGAACCGGGGCATCGGGTACTTGCGGGCCAGGCCGAGCAGCCGCACCAGAGGATGGCGGCGGACGTCGCGGGCGTCCCGGACCTGGTCGGTGTGCACCTGCCGGGCCAGCCCGAGGCGCCGGCTCGCCTCGACCACCGCCTCCACCTCGTCACCCTCAGCACCCGGCCGGGCTGCCGATGGCCGTACGCAGGTGGGCGGTCAGGTCGTTCTCGGCCGCTCGGCCGGTCGTCGGCCGGGGCGGCGATCACCTGCTTGGCCGCGGTCTGGACGGCGGCAGCGCGAACCGCTCGCCCAACCCGGCCGCCGCCGCGGCCCGGCGCATCGAGTGGGCGTCCAGGGCGGAGTAGGCGGCGCCGGCCCGGGCGTGCAACCGGTCGACCCGGGTGGCCACCCAGGTCAGGTACGTCGCGATCGCCACCACCACGGGACGACCGTCACGACCAGCCACATGGTCACGCATCGTAGCCGGACGATCTTGCGTCTGGGTGGCCGAGCGCCGGGTCAGCTCAGCGGGAACGGGCTGGGCGCGGGCGCGGCCTCGATCGCCAACGAGTACACCTCGAGCACCCGGCGCGCGACCACCGGCCAGTCGTACGGCGCGACCACCGCCCGGGCCCTGCTCGGCCAGCCGCGCCCGTTCGGCCGGGTCGTCGAGCAGTTCGACCAGCGACAGCCGCGAGCGCGGCGGCGTCGCCGATGGGCACCAGCACGCCGGCCCGGCCGCTGTCGAGCACGGCCCGGAAGGCGTCGAAGTCGCTCGCCACGACCGGAGCGCCGGCGGCCATCGCCTCGGTGAGGATCATTCCGAACGACTCGCCGCCGGTGTTGGGCGCGACGTAGACCGACACGCCGCGCAGCATGCGGGCCTTGTCCTCCTCACTGATCAGGCCGAGGAAGGTGATCCGCGCGGCCACCGCGCGGGATCCAGCTCCACCTCGGCCGGGTCCCCCGGCCCGGCCACCAGCAGCCGCAGCCCCGGCCGGCCGGCGGCCATCCGGGCGAACGCGTCGGCCAGCACCGGGAAACCCTTGCGGGGCTCGGTGAACCGGCCGAGGAATCCGATCGCGCCGTCCGGCCCCGGCCAGCCGGGCAACGGCTCGGCGTCGGCGAAGCGCGCCACCGTGACCCCGTTGGGGATCTCGGTCGCGCCGCCGCCGAGGTGCTCGACCTGAACCTTGCGGGCGGCCGAGCTGACCGCGATCCGGGCGGTGATGCGCTCGAGCACCAGCTGCAGCATGCCGGAGGCGGCGTACATGGCCCGCGACCGGGTCATCGCGGTGTGGAAGGTCGCGACCACCGGCTCGTCCTGGGCCGCCAGCACGGCCAGCATCGACAGGCTCGGGGTCAGCGGCTCGTGTACGTGGATCACGTCGAACTCGTTGGCGGTGATCCACCGCCGGACCCGCGTCGCCGACACCGGGCCGAAGGCCAGCCGCGCCACGGAGCCGTTGTAGCGCACCGGAACCGCCCGCCCGGCCGGCATCACGTACGGCGGCAGCGGGGCGTCCTCGTCGGCCGGCGCCAGCACGCTCACGTAGTTGCCCGAGACCGATGCAGCGTCTCGCGCCAGATCGTGCACGTGCCGCTGCACCCCGCCCGGGATGTCGAACGAGTACGGGCAGACGATGCCGATCCGCATCAGCCGGCCGCCTCACCGCTGGGTGGCCGGTCCAGCCACAGCTGCTGCAGCATGTGCCAGTCCGCCGGGTGCTTGGCGATCGCCCCGGCCAGCGTGGTCGGCCATCGTCTGGGTCAGCATCTTCACCCGCTGGTCCAGCGGGCCGGCGTCCGGGCGGCACCGGGAGTGGGCCGACCACCTCGCCCCGGTTGAGCGGTCCCTCGTACCACAGCGTTGACCACGTCAGCGGGGCGCCGGTGCGCAGGGCCAGCAGGGCCGGGCCGGCCGGCATCCGGGTCCGCCCGCCGAAGAACTCGACCTCGATGCCGCGGGCCGACAGGTCGCGGTCGGCCAGCAGCGGCACGACATGGCTTCTCTCAACGCGTCGACCAGCACGTCGAACGGGGGCCGGTCACCGCCGGAGGCCGGGATGATCTCCATCCCGAGGCGGCGCGCGGAAGGCGACGAACTTGCGGTACACCCCCTCCGGGCTTGAGCCGCTCGGCGACGGTGGTGAGCCTCCAGCCGTTGGCGCACACCCAGGCTCCAGCCATGTCCCAGTTGCCGCTGTGGGACAGCGCGATGATGCACCCGGTGCCCGGCCTCGACCGCCTCGCCCAGCAGGTGACCGCGCTCGATGGTGAACTCCCGCTGGATCTGCTCGTCGAGTACGACGGCAGGCGGAAGGCCTCCATCCAGTACCGGGCGTAGGAGCGGAGCGCGTCGCGCAGCAGCTCGTCGAACTCGGCCTCGGGCATCTCGGGGCCGACGACCCGGCGCAGGTTGCGGGCCAGCCGCTGGGTGCCCGGCCCTGGCGGCGGTGGGCCCGGTCGGCCCCGGTCTGGAACAGCCGCCAGGCCGCCGGCCGCGGCATGGCCCGCACCAGCCGCCAGCCGGCGGTGTACCCGAGTTCGACCAGGTTCACGGTTCCACTTTCCCGGTGATGTCCTGCTTCCCGGTGATGTCCGCCTCCCGGTGATTCCTGCCGCCGTACGTGCACGATCCGCTGCACCACGGTGACGACCGTGGCCACCACCAGCACCCACAGCGCGCGCCCAGGCCCCAGCTCACCCCGAATCCGTGCAGCAGACCGCCGATGCCCACCAGCACCAGCCGCTCCAACCGTTCGGCGATTCCCACGTCGCAGGTGAACCCCAGCCCCTCGGCCCGCGCCTTGACGTACGAGACGATCTGACCGCCGACCAGGCATACCAGGCACACGCGCGAACAGCGACCCATTGGCCGCTGCGGGCCAGCCACCAGGCCAACGCGCCGAAGACGGCCCCGTCGGCCACCCGGTCCATCACCGAGTCGAGCAGCGCACCGTACCGGGTCGAGTGTGCCCCGGGCCCGGGCCATCGCGCCGTCGAGCACGTCCAGCAGCGCGCAGCAGCGTGATGATGATGGTCGCGGCGATCAGTTAGCCCCGGGTCGCGAAGATCAACGCGGCCGCGACCACGCCGGCCGTACCGGCGATGGTGATCGCGTCCGGCGAGATCGCCGGCCCGGGTCAGGGCCCGGCCCATCGGGTCGA
Organism: uncultured Actinomycetota bacterium; assembly: GCA_963803345.1. Taxonomy (GTDB): domain Bacteria; phylum Actinomycetota; class Actinomycetes; order Mycobacteriales; family Micromonosporaceae; genus CAWDLX01. Next base: position 468,380 of record CAWDLX010000006.1, on the reverse strand, counting down.
AGGCGGCCCGAACACCGCTCTTGAAGGAGCTGAGGATCTTCGCCATGGCACGCCGAGCCTATCGGCGCCGGCTGGCGGCGCGGAGCACCGCCGGGTGGGGTTGGCGCGTCGGGGTTGTGCCGTTACCCGTTGCGGGTGTGGGATCACACAAAGAGCCGGTCCACGGTGATGTCCCTCACCCGGCGCCGAGCCGCCCACGATCGCCGGCGGATGTGCGCCCGCATCCCCGGCCGCCGCAGTGGTGTCGGCGACCAGTCGCGGCCGGCCCGTGGCAGACGGGAGGCGGCGCGATGGCGCAGAAGACTCAGGAGAAGGGAGTCACCGGTCCAGCGCCGGTGGTGGACGACCCCAGCAAGGTCCGCAACGTGGTGCTCGTCGGGCACTCCGGATCGGGCAAGACAAGTCTGGTGGAGGCGCTGCTGGCCGTCACCGGAACGATCCCCCGGGCCGGCTCGGTGACCGATGGCACCACGGTGAGCGACCATGACCCCGCCGCGATCCGGCAACAACGATCGGTCAGCCTGGCCTGCGCGCCAGTGACCCACGACGGTGTGAAGATCAACCTGCTCGACACCCCCGGTTACGCCGACTTCGTCGGCGAGCTCCGAGCTGGCCTGCGCGCGGCCGACGGCGCGCTCTTCGTGGTGTCCGCGGTGGACGGCGTCGACGCCGCGACCGCCGCGTTGTGGGAGGAGTGCGCCGCGGTCGGGCTCCCCCGGGCGGTCGTCATCGCCCGTCTCGACCACCCCCGGGCCGACTTCGACGGGACCCTCGAGCTCTGCCGGGACGACCTTCGGCGACGGCGTCCTCCCGCTCTACCTGCCGATGCTCAACGACGCCGGCGATGTCCGTCGCCGGCCTGATGGGCCTGATCACACAACGCGTCTTCGACTACTCGCAGGGGTACCCACCCGCCATTCGCGAGCCCGATGCCGAGCACCTGCCGGCGATCGCCGACGCCCGCACCGAACTGGTCGAGGCGATCATCGCCGAGAGCGAGGACGAGTCGCTCATGGAGCGCTACGTCGCTGGCGAGGAGCTGGAGAACTCCACCCTCATCGAGGACCTGGAAAAGGCGGTTGCCCGGGGCTCGTTCTACCCCGTGATCGGCGTCTGCGCCGAGACCCGGTTGGGCCTTGACGCACTTCTCGAGGTCCTCGCGAACGCGTTCCCCTCGCCGACCGAGCACGGCCTGCCCCTGGTGAGCGGTGTGGATGGATCACCACGGGAGCCGATGACCTGTGATCCGAACGGCCCGCTGGTGGCCGAGGTCGTGAAGACAACCATCGACGCCTACGTCGGCCGGGTGTCCCTGGTCCGCGTGTTCTCCGGCACCCTCCGTCCGGAGACGATCGTGCACGTCTCCGGCCACGGCATGCAGGAGCGGGGTCACCCCGACCATGACGCCGACGAGCGGATCGCCCACCTGTACTCCCCGCTGGGTGGTCAGCTGCGCGAGGTGCCCTACTGCGTGGCCGGCGACATCTGCGCCATCACCAAGTCGGGCTCGGCCGAGACCGGCGACACTTTGTCCACAAAGGACACGCCGCTGCTCATGGGGCCGTGGGACATGCCCGAGCCGCTGCTGCCGGTGGCCATCGTGGCCAAGACCCGCTCCGACGAGGACGCGCTGGCCAAGAACCTGGGCCGCTTGGTGGCCGGTGACCCGACGATGCGGCTGGAGCGCAACGCCGAGACCCGCCAGCTGGTGCTGTGGTGCATGGGCGAGGCCCACGCCGATGTGGTGCTCGACCGGCTGCGCGCCGGCGGCGTCGAGCTGGACACCGAACCGGTCCGGGTGCCGCTGCGGGAAACGTTCTCCGCGCCGTCCAAGGGGCACGGGCGCCACGTCAAACAGTCCGGCGGGCACGGCCAGTACGCGGTATGCGACATCGAGATCGAGCCGCTGCCCCGCGGTACCGGATTCGAGTTCCAGGACCGCGTGGTCGGTGGCGCGGTCCCGAACAACTACATACCCTCGGTGGAGAAGGGCGTCCGGCACCAGATGGAGCGGGGCATCGTGGCCGGCTACCAGATGGTCGACATCAAGGTCACCCTGTTCGACGGGAAGGCGCACAGCGTCGACTCCTCCGACGCCGCGTTCCAGACCGCCGGCTCGCATCGCACTCAAGGACGCCGCCGAGAAGGGCCAGGTCCTCCTGCTCGAACCGGTCGAGGACGTCGTCATCCGGGTGCCGGACACGTTCGTCGGCGCCGTCATGAGCGACCTGTCCGGCCGGCGTGGCCGGGTGCTTGGAACCGAGCCGGACCCGTACGGCACCGACAAGACCCTGGTCCGGGCTGAGGTACCGGCGACCGAGCTCACCCGCTACGCGGTCGAGCTACGGGCCATGACCTCCGGGGCGGGCACCTTCTCCCGGTCGTTCGCGCGCTACGACCCCATGCCGGCGCACCTGGCCGACGCCGTCCGCAAGGAGCACGCCGCATCCGGCGGCCACCACTGAGCTCGGGTGAAGGAAGGGCACCTTGTTAACGTCTTCGGTATAGGAAGGTGCCCTTCTTAACGCTCGCAAGAGGCGTTAGGCAAGTCGGACCGTTGCCCATCAGTTGTTGATCTTGTGGTGATGCTGGTCGGGTGGTTGCTGCGGTCGTGCCGTGTGTGGATCTCGTCCGTGGCTTCGGCTGGACGGGGTTGTTGGAGGGCAGGCGTCGTTGACCGGCCCGGATCGCCGGGTCGGTTGATCTTGCCGGCGGGTCCGCCGCGTGTCCCGCGTCTCTACGTAGATGATCAAGCGGGTTCGTGAGTCCATGGTGGACTGTCCCGACAGCGCGCAATCGAGCTTGGGCGGGGCGGCGGGAGGGCCCTTGGTTAAGAACGAGCTTGGATGGCTCTACGCGTGGTCGGGCTTGCCCCGCCGGAGGGGATGGCTATGTGAAGTTGTTGGTTGGTGGCTCGCGGTGGCGGTCAGGCAGCGGCTGCTTTCGGTGTGTGGGTGCGGGTCTGGCCGGTGGCGATGGCCGGGTTGAAGGCTTGGCGGCGGGTGATGATGGCGTAGAGCCAGCGCAGCAGCGTGGCGGCGCAGGCGGCGCGGGCTTGGCCGGGCGCGAGTTGGTCGCGGGGGCGTGTGGTGAGGTGGGTGTAGCGGTCGGCGAGGATCTGGTTGTGTTGGAACGCGGCCCAGGCGGCCCGCCACGCGGCCAGGCGCAGGCCGGGGCGGCCGCGGTGGCTGACCCGGGTGGTGCCGCGGAAGGTGGCGGAGGTGTTCTCGACCGGGTTGAGGCCGGCGTGCTTGACGACGCTGCGAGCGGAGGCGAACCGGGACGGGTCGCCGGTCTCGGCGAGAATGCACGCCGCGCCGACCGCGGACACGCCCGGGATGGAGGTGACCAGGCCGGTCAGGCCCAGGGCATCGAGCACCCCGACCATGCGGGATTCCACATCGGACAGCCGTGTCTGGGTGGCCTGCCGGTCCGCCAGAACCAGGCCGACGCGTTCCAGCGCCCCGGGCCGCTGAGCGGCCACGCCGGTCGGATTGCTGAGCGCGGCGAAGAAACCACGCACGATCCGGTGACAGACCCGGGTCGCGTGGAAGCGGGGCAGCTGGGTGCGGACGGTCGCGGTGAACGCGTCAACGCCGCCGCGGGCCAGCGCGGCCAGGTCCGCGCCGGCGTCGATAGCCGCGCTCAGACAGGCCAGCCAGGTCGTGGACTCCAGCGGCTCGGCCGCCGCCGAGAGCGCCTCAGGCCAGCAGCAGCCCAGCAGATCGACGATCTGCTGCCGGCAGGAGGTGGCCTCAGCGACCAGCCGGGCCCGGCGTGCTCCGAGGTGACGCAGCCGGGCCCAGTCCGCATCCGCGCGTTCGGGCAGGTAGCACTCCAGACGCACCACGAGCCGACCGATGAGCACCGCATCCTTGTGATCTGTCTTGTCGCGCGTGTAGTCGTCAGCCATCCGCTCCAGGTGCACCCGCAACGACTGCACGCACACAAAACCCAGACCGGCCTCATCCGCCCGCGCCATCACCGCGCGCCACCGGTGACCGGTCGGCTCGCACGCGACCACGACACCGGCGAAGCCATGCCCAGCGGCCAACACGCCCGCCCAGGCCAACAGACCCCCGAGCTGGTACGCCTTCGCCTTGACCACCCGACGGCCAAGAATCCGACAGTCATGATCAATCAGGACGGCGACCTGCTTGTCCTCACCAAGATCGATCGCCAGGACCGCCCGGTCCGGGCGGACCATAGCGCGCAGCGCCTCGATCCTGTTGTTACGCCGACGATCACCACGGGTCAACCCGCTACGCTGGGCCACGAACGTCCTCCTCGTGTGCTGGGACACCAAGCCCGTCAACCACACCGGGAGGACGTTCCCCGATCTCCACCAGCCCTACGAGGTCTTTCTACGCGTCACCGGGACGGTTCAGTGGGAGTCCGGATCCGGTCGGGCTCCAGGGTTGTCACGCGCTTGCGGCTCCTGCCGGGCGGGGGGCTTCGTGCGTGGGGATCGGGCGGGGGGATTCTTGCGTGGGGCCCGGGCGGCCGCACGCGACGGAGCCCGGGCTGGACGGCGAGCAGCGGTGACCTCCGGCTCCAGCGCCTGGCCGGGCACGTCCCGCTCCCAGGCGGTGGCGAGCAGCCGGCGGGTGTCGGGAAGCAGCTGCGGAAGTACCTTGGTGTGCGCGATCACCGTCATGAAGTTGGTGTCCCCACCCCACCGTGGGACCACGTGCTGATGAAGGTGATCGGCGATGCCCGCCCCGGCCACTGAGCCCTGGTTCATCCCCAGGTTGAAGCCGTGCGGCCCACTCGCCGAGCGGACCACCCGCATGGCCGTCTGGGTGAAGGTCGCCACCTCGACCGTCTCATCCCCGGTCAGGTCGGTGTAGTCGGCGATGTGCCGGTAGGGCACCACCATAAGATGACCAGGGTTGTACGGGTACAGGTTGAGTACCGCGAACACCAGCGCGCCCAGCGCTACCACCAGACCATCGTCCGGCGGCAGTTTCGGGGCCCGGCAGAACGGGCATTCGTCGTCCACCGAGGGCTTGCCCTCCCCGGTGACGTAGGCCAACCGCTGCGGCGTCCACAGACGACCGAGTCCGTCCGTCACGACTGGAATGCTACCGAGGAGGCCAGATGCCCGCCGTTCCGTTCGCGCTCGACCCGGCCATCGAGCGCCGGCTCGCCGCCCGCCTGTTCAACCGGGTCTGGGAGCTGCTCGACGCGCAGGACCGGGACGAAGCCGCCGACGACGAGATGGTGCACGCCGCCCACGCCAGCCGGTACCACTGGGGCCAGGTGGGCGAACCGGTGAACTGGGCCCGGGGCGAGTGGCAGTGCGCCCGCGTGTACGCCGTACTCCAGCGGGCCGAGCCGTCCCTGCACCACGCGCGCCGGTGCCTGCAGCTGGCTCAGCAGTACGAGTTGAGCGCATTCGACGTCGGCGCGGCCCACGAGGCGGTCGCCCGGGCCGCCAAGGTGGCCGAGCTGTCCGACCACGTGGCCCTGCATGCCCAGCTCGCCCTGGCCGCCGCCGAAGGCCTGACCGATCCCGAGGAGCGCCAGGTCCTGCTGGCTGACATCGCCTCCCTCTAGGCTCCAGGCCCGCCAGGCGGTTTGGGCCTGCGACCCCGCCCGGGTGGCTTGCCCCGGTGGTTTGCCCGGGGTGGTTTGCCCGGGGTGGTTTGCCCGGGGTGGTTTGCCCGGGGGGTGGTTTGCCCGGAGTGGTTTGCCCGGGGTGGTTTGCCCGGACAGTTTGCTAACAGCTCTTGTATACGGCGGCGTCCGGGCAAACGATCGGGAGCAGGCCCCGGATAGCGCGGCGTCCGGGCAAACCACCGCGAGCGGGCACCGGATAGCGCGGCGTCCGGGCAAACCACCGCGAGCGGGCCCCGGATAGCGCGGCGTCCGGGCAAACCACCCGGAGGCGCGCGCCCCGGATAGTGCGGCGTCCGGGCAAACAATCGGGAGGGGTGTCGGCGACAGGACATCGGCCGGGCACGGGATACCGGAATCTGCGCCGGTCTGGGAGTGTGGGCTGCTAGCGTCTCGGGGCCCCTGGAGTCATCGCATGGCCAACCGCATCGACGAGGGGTCCTGGACCGGGTCCGGGTCCGCTGGACCGCCGCGCGGCCGGGCGGTGGGGCGGCGGGCCGTGCTGGGCGGGTGGCGACGGCAGTTCGCGGTCGGCGTGACACTGACGGCGGTGGGCGCGTTGCTGGTGGTGGCGGCCGGAGGGCTGGTACTGCTACGGCCGACCGGCGATCGCGGCGAGGCGGCGGCGGGGGCGGGCGCGTCGAGCGGGCCGACCGCCACCGGTTCGGCCAACCCGTCGGCAGGGCCGTCGGCCAGCGCCGCGGCCGGCAAGAGTGTGACCTTCCGTTACGACGGCCGCCGGCCGACGAGTGATCTGGACGAGTCCCTGCTCCCGTTGCCGGCGTTCCAGCAGGACGGCTGTCCCACCGGCCCAACTCAGTTCCACAGTGGACGGTGGGAGTCGCCGTCACCCGATCTGCCGCATCCACGGGCGGCGATCAGCGCGGTCGCGGTGGCCGACGTCACCGGCGACGGTACGCCCGAACATGTGACACTGGTCGACTGCAGCGCCGGTGGCGACCCTGGCAGTTCGGCCGCGCAGCTCTTCGTGCTCTCGGGCGCCAGTGGCAGCTTCACCGTCCTGGGCACGGTGCTCAACGTCAGCGGCGGCGTGACGTCCCTGTTCGCCCCACAGGTTCAGGACGGCACGGTCAAGGTGCTGGTCGAGTCGCGCGACGCCGCCCAGAAGCCGGTGTCCCGACAGTGGCGGGAGTACAAGTGGGGCGGCTCGGCCTTCACCCAGTCGGGCGCCACGATCGGCACCATCCAGTCCGGCGCGACGCGGCTCACGCTGTCCGTCAAGACGACGACGGTCAAGCTGACCGGCACCGCCGCGACCGGCCTGCACGCCGAGGTCGCGTACACGGTGACCAACGCCGGCGGTGCGCCGAGCACCTCGCTGTCCGTCACGGTGGACAGCCTGATGCCGTTGGCCCTCACGGTACCGGGATCGATCGCCGCGCTGGCCCGGACCGACGTCGGTGCCAACCACCAGTGGCTGTTCACGATCGCGCCCGTGGCGGTGAACGCGACCGTGTCGGGTGCTCTGCTGTTCGCCATGGACCCGGCCGCGGTCGCCTCCGCCCCGGCATCGAGCCAGGTCAACGTGGCGGTGTACGGCGTCGACATCGGCACCCAGCAGGCCAACGCCTCCACCGCCGACAAGGGCCGGCTGACGGTGAGCCGCCCCTGACCCGGCGGCGTGGGCGCACCCGGCGGCGTGGGCGCACCCGGCGGCGTGGGCGCACCCGGCGGCATGGGCGGACCCGGCGGCGCCGCATCGTGGGCGCACCCCGGCGGCGCCGCACCGCGGGCGCTCCCCGGCGGCGCCGTACCGTGGGCGCACCCCGGCGGCGCCGCACCGCGGGCGCGACTCCGTTCCAGCGGGGCTCAGGCCGCCGAAGGGCCCGACGTTGGTCCGCGAGCGGACGACCTCGATGACGTGGCCGACCGCCTCGTCGAGCGCCATGCCGTTGCGCTGCGACCCGTCCCGGTAGCGGAACGAGACCGTGCTGTCGGCCACGTCCTGGTCCCCGGCGATCGCCATGAACGGGATCTTCTGCTGCTGGGCGTTACGGATCTTCTTCTGCATCCGGTCGTCGGACAGGTCCACCTCGGCCCGGATCCCCTCGGCCGCGCAGTCTGTCCACAAAGGACTCGCAAGTAGTCGGCATGGTCGTCCCGGATCGGGATGCCAACCACCTGAACCGGGGCGAGCCAGGCCGGGAACGCCCCGGCGTAGTGCTCGGTCAGCACGCCGAAGAAGCGCTCGATCGACCCGAACAGCGCACGGTGGATCATGATCGGCTGCTCCCGGGTGCCGCCCGCGGCCTGGTATTCGAGCCCGAACCGCTGCGGGAGTCTGGAAGTCGACCTGGATGGTGGACATCTGCCAGGTCCGCCCGATTGCGTCGCTTGGCCTGCACCGAGATCTTCGGACCGTAGAAGGCCGCCCCGCCGGGGTCGGGCACCAGGGTCAGCCCGGAGTCGAGCGGCGGCCTGCACGCAAAGTCTCGGTGGCCTCCTCCCACTCCTCGTCCGAGCCGACGTACTTCTCCGGGTTCTTGGTCGACAGCTCCAGGTAGAAGTCGTCCAGGCCGTAGTCGCGCAGCAGGTCGAGCACGAACGTGAGCAGCGAAATGAGCTCGCCGCGCATCTGCTCCTTGGTGCAGTAGATGTGCGCGTCGTCCTGGGTCATGCCGCGCACCCGGGTCAGGCCGTGCACCACGCCGGACTTCTCGAACCGGTAGACCGTGCCGAACTCGAACAGCCGCAGCGGCAGCTCCCGGTAGGAGCGCCCGCGGGACCGGAAAATAAGGTAGTGGAACGGGCAGTTCATCGGCTTGAGGTAGTAGTCCGCGCCCTCCATGACATCGGCGGGTACATGCCGTCGGCGTACCAGTGCAGGTGTCCCGAGGTCTCGAACAGCTGCCCCTTGGTGATATGCGGGGTGTTCACGAACGAGTAGCCGGCCTGCTCGTGCCGCTGCCGCGAGTAGTTCTCCAGCTCCCGCCGGATGATCCCGCCCTTGGGGTGGAACACGGCCAGCCCCGAGCCGATCTCGTCGGGGAACGAGAACAGGTCCAGGTCGGCCCCGAGCTTGCGGTGGTCGCGCCGGGCGGCCTCCTCGAGCAGCTGCAGGTACGCCTTGAGCGCGTCACGGGTGGGCCACGCCGTGCCGTACACGCGCTGCAGTTGCGGGTTGCGCTCGCTGCCCCGCCAGTACGCGGCGGCGGTGCGCATCAGCTTGAATGCGCCGATCAGCCTGGTCGAGGGCAGATGGGGCCCACGGCACAGGTCGCCCCACGCGCCGCTTACCGGTCTTGGGGTCGACGTTGTCGTAGCTGGTCAGCTCGCCGCCGCCGACCTCCATCACCTCGGCCGCGTCGACGTCGCCCTTGATGTCGACCAGCTCGAGCTTGAACGGCTCGTCGGCCAGCTCCCGCTTGGCCTCGTCGAGCGAGGCGAAGCGGCGCCGCCGGAACACCTGCCCGGCCTTGACGATCTCCTGCATCCGCTTCTCGAGCCGCTCCAGGTCCTCGGGCTGGAACGGCTTGGCCGACCGCGAAGTCGTAATAGAAGCCGTTCTCGATCGGCGGTCCGATGCCGAGCTTCGCCTCGGGGAAGGTGTCCTGCACCGCCTGGGCCAGCACGTGGGCGGTCGAGTGGCGCAGCACGTTGAGCCCGTCCGGTGAGTCGATCGCGACCAACTCGACCTCGGTGTCGGTGTCCGGGCGCCCAGTCCAGGTCCCGCAGCCGGCCGGACGGGTCGCGCACCACCACGATCGCCTTGGCCCCGGTCGTGGGCGCCCCGGCCGCGGTCACCGCGTCGGCGCTCGTCGTACCGGCCGCAACGACGACGCGGTCGACCACGGCACGGGCTCTTCGCATGCGGCCACGGAGGACTCCTTCGGTCGGCTCTGGTCGCTCGCCAGGCCGGGCGCGAGCCCGGCCAGCACCACCTGATGCTAGCCGGGCCGCCCGCGGGGCCGGGTCACGCCTTCCAGAAGGCGGTACGGCGGCCGGGGGTGCCAGCTCTTCCAGGACGCTGACGTCGCGGCGCCACAGCGCCGCCAGATCGGGCCGACGTACGCCGGCGGCGTGTCGTCGGCCAGCGCGGCGGCCAATTCCCGCGCCGCGGCCAACGGCGCCGCGTCCACCCCGGCCGACTCGAGGTGACGGATCAGCGCGGACAGCCGGCTGCCAAGGTCGGCCAGCAGCTCACGCCGCTCGGCCTCGGGGCGGCCTGACCGGCCGCCCGCAAACGCCGGACCTCCTCGATGGCGGCCTCGCGAGCCTCGTCGAGCACGGACGGGGCGTTCTCGCGTTGGACCGGCTGTGCGGCCGGAGCGTTGCCCGACCCCCCGCGTGCGGGCGCCCGTGACGCCTTCCCCGCCTTGCCTATGGGCAGGTGGATGCCCCGCGACCGGGCCGCCATCGGCGCGCTGGCCATCATCGGAGCCATGGTCGGGGCGGCGGCGTACCGGGCACCGGTCAGGGTCGCCGGGATCGCCATCGGCTCCGCCTGCATGGCCATGTCCCAGCCTCGGGGCTGCTCGACCGGTTGCGATGACCCGGTGCGGTTCACCTTCCCGGTGACCACCCGGGTGTCCACCGCCAGCCACGCGGTGAACCGGCACAGCACACCGAAGCGCAGTGAGGTGGCGACGATCCGCTGCTCGGACTCCTCGGTCGTCGTTTCGGCCGGCCGCGTAGGCGTCCTCGAGGTCCCGCAGGTGCGCCCGGGCCCAGCCCTGTGTCAGGGCCGGGTCGTCGCACCGCTGGCCCGGCCAGCGCGACGGTCCACGGCTGGGCGTCGAGGGTACGCCCGGCGACCGTAACCGGCCCCGGTGTGCCGCGTAACGTCCGCTGACGACCAGTGGTGCCCCGGGAAACAGGTCCGGCAACCGGGCCGGCGACACGGTTCGGCGATGACACCGTCGGCGGACAGGCGCAGCTCGGTCACCACCGGCGCCCCGATGCGCCGGTGGATGCGCTCCATCGCGGCGTCGAGGCGGTCCTCGCTCTCCACCAGCTCGCACCGTCCACCTCCGACGGTGGCGAGCCGGCCCAGGAAGCCGGCATTGACCGCCTCGTCGATACCGACCGTGTGCACGCGGATCCCGCGCAGTCCGGCCGTGAGCTGGTTGAGCAGCTGGTCCTCGTTGCCAACCTGGCCGTCGGTCACCAGGACAATGACCCGGTCCCGCCCTTCGTCGGTCAACAGCCCCACCGCCGTGGTCAGCGGGGCGAGCAGTTCGGTGCCGCCACGAGCGTCCACACGGGACAGATGCTCGACCGCCCGGAACCGGTTGCGGTCGGTTCCGGCGACCAGGCCCTCGGGCAGCGTCGGCGGGTGCTCGACGATGTTGTCGAACGTCAGCACAGCGAATCTGTCCACTGTGGTCAGTGTGTCGACGATGCGACTGGCGGCCCGCCGGGCGGCCACCATCTTCCAGCCGCCCATGCTGCCCGATCGGTCCAGCAGCAGGACCACGTCGCGCGGGCGGCTCGGGCGCGGAACCGGTCGGCGGGACCAGGGTCAACCGGAACGTCCCCTCGTCACCATCGGTGTCGGGAGTCATGGTCAGCGCGTGGGCCGTGGCCGCCGGTTCACCGTAGGCCAGGCGCAGGATGAAGTCGCGGTCGACCCGCTCGCCAGGCTGGATCTCCACGTGGTTGCCCTCCCGCTGTACCGCGTGCAGGCTGGAGCTCACCTCGCCGAGCGGCAGACCGGCCGGGTCGATGTCCACCCCGATGCTGAGTCGGACCGGGTTCGGGAAGCCCTTGAGCAGCACGGGCGGGGTGATCCGCGAGGCGTCAGGGACGGCGTCGGTGTCCTCGGCGTAGCCGGGCCGACCGCGGGCCGGGCAGGGGCGTACCCGGGATGTAGCGGGGCGCCACCACCAGCGGCAGGCGGAACGTCGCCTCACCGTCCTCATAGGACAGTGGCCCGACGACCGTCAGCTCCACGGTCACCCGCTCACCCGGCAGGATGTTGCCGACCCGCAGCGAGAACACGTCCGGCCGCTCCTCCTCGGCGATCGCGGCCCGCTGGCCGGCGGCGATGGCCGCGTCGTACTCGACCCGAGCCTGGGCCCGCTCCTTCAGCTCGGCGTCGACCACGCGGTCGTCGGCGGTCAACCGCAGCGCGGTCACCGCGGCCCGGTCGGGCAGCGGGAAGATGTAGGTCGCCTCGAGCGGTATGTCGTAAGGGTTTGCGGAAGCCCTGGGTCAGCCGGTATGGCGGATCAGGCCGGTGATCCGGACCGCGGCGTCGATGCGGTGCAGCGGGAGGTTGCCCCGCTCGGTGGCAGCGCGCCGAGCCCACCCTCGGGTGTCTCGGTGGTGGTGCTGGTCGGCGCGACGATCCTCATGATGCGCTCCCTCCGGGTTGGGCCAACAGTCCTCTGTGCGCGAGCAGGTCGAGCAGTGGTTGGGCGGCCGCACGGATAGCGGCGAGATCATCGGCGTCCGGTCGGACCGGCAGCAACAGGATCGCCTGACCCAGCCGTACCCCGTGCACGGTTTCGTCCCCTGTGGACATCGGTTCATCCCTTGTGGACGTTGCCTCGGCGGGGGCCGCGGACGGCCGGTCCGTCCAGAACCGGGATCCGGCGCGCGGGGTGAGAATCTTTCCGCCCGTACCCGTGAGCTCGCTGCCCGGACCGGTCTGGTCGGTGGTGGCCGGCGCCGCGGCATCCACGTCACGCAGGGCTGTCGTTACGGCGGGGTCGGGGGTTGGGTCCAGGTCGAGCAGGCCCGTCGGCACAACGGGACCGGGGTCGAGGAGGGCTGGCGGTACGGCGGCGATGCGGCGCAGACTGGCGTCGGTGGCTCCGGCCAGCTCGGCCTGGATATCGGCCAGCGCCGCCCCGCCGCCTGGCGCCGCTTGATGGCGACCAGCTGGAGCAGGTGGCGCGGCCCGTACCGGGCCGCGCGGCCCCGGCCGGGCAACGGCCGGTCGACCAGCCCGATGGTCGCATACCAGCGGATCATCCGGCGGTCGGGCAGCTGCGGTGACCCGGCCATTGGACAGCGCACGTCGCTCGGCCGCGAGGGCCTGCCCCACCCGCCGACCAGCTCCTCCAGGTTCCAACCGCTTCCATGACCCCAGCGTGACACTGTCATCATGACACTGTCAACCAAGGAATCGACGTACCGCCGGGAGCGCTCGTCATCCACGGAGCGCCCCCTGGATCGGCGGGTCAGCGCGGTCGTCCTCCGCGCCGTGCCGCCGCCAGGTGGCCCAGCGCCAATGCCGGGCCAGACCCATGACGAGGAAGAACAGGGGGATCGCCGGCCAGAAGAAGCCGACACCCGTGGCCACCCACAACAGGGTCAGCGCGGTGGCCAGCACGACCACGAACCCGGTGTGGGCCAGCACGCCGCGCCGCCCGTAGCCGCGCCGGTAGGCCCGCCCGTCGCGCCGGTACGTCATCGGCGGTGGACCCCACTGCGCCGAACCCCAATGACCAGGCCGCTGGTCACCCGGCGCGCTCTTGGGCTGGCCGGCCCGGGCCACCAGTTGACCGGCCGGCAGATCGGTCACCAGCGGGGCCAACTCATCCCGGTACTTGGCCGCGTATATGGAGGTCAGCCGCTGGTCCCCCTCGGCGATGTCCAGCCGGCCCTCGCCGACCGCTTCGCGAACGATCGTGGCGACCTCCTCGCGCTCGGCGTCGGACGCCCGCGTCCGGGTGCTCGAGATGTCCGCCGGTTCGCTGCTCATGATGAGCCTCCTTCGTTGTGGTACCTCCACAGTCGCGCGTCAGGTGGGCGCCCGCGTCGATCGGGGGACGGCATCAGCCGTACGTCCGGCGGGTCATCCGGCACGGGCGGCGTACTCCCCCGGCGGTAGCCGACCGGGTCGCCGTAGCGCCTCACGGTGACGCGGTCGCCCCCGGCGTCACCTACCGTTGCGCTGTGGATGACGAGCGCGCCACCCTGCGGGACCGGCGGAGGCTGGCCCGCATAGCCTGGCGCGCGCGCGTCCGCGAGCAGCACAACTGGTCAGGACAATGGGAGCCACCGCCCTGGGCCTGGCCCGCATCTGACACCTCGGCCCGCCGACGGGTGCGGCACGGCCTGTTCGGGCCATTGTTCCTCGCATTCCTGCAGGTGGTCGGCACAAACGTGATCGCCCATCAACCCGGCCCGGGCGCCCCGACTGATCTGGCGTACGCCCTGCTGCTGCTCGGACCAGCGGCCCTGCTGCTGCGTCGGGGGCAGCCCCCGGCCGTGTTCACGCTGCTGGCGTACGCGATCACGCTGGTCGCGACCGGGCTCTACCTCGCGGCCGATCTCCCCCGCGGACCGTTCTTCCTGGCCAGCCTGGCCGCGCTGTTCTCGGCCGCCCGGCACAGCCCGTTCCGTCGGCTGTGGTCGGTCACCGCGATGGCGTACGTCGGATTCGTCATCGTCACCGTCGGATGCGGGTCGATCGCCGGAGTCCCCGTGATCCAGCCCTCGATCGGCGGCGACGTGGTCTACGCGATCGTGGCCATGGTCGCCGTGATGCTCGCCGAGGCGAACCGGATCCGCTCTGAGCAGTTCCGCCAGGCCGCCCAGGCCGCAGCCGAGGCGCGGCGGGCACGGCAGGAGCAGTCCCGCCGGCAGGCCAGCGACGAGCGGCTGCGCATCGCCCGGGAACTGCACGACGTGCTCGGCCACCACCTCTCCTTGATCAACGTCCGGGCCGGGGTGGCGCTGCACCTGCTGGACAGCCGACCCGAGCGAGGTGCGGGACGCGCTCGACGCGATCAAGCTGGCCAGCGCCGAAGCCCTGCGCGAGGTGCGCGGGGTGCTGGCCACGCTAACCCGCGGACGAGCAGGCGCCCCCGTACGCCGACCCATGGGCTGGCCGATGTGGACAGATTGGCCGAGGAGGCGCGCGACGGCGGGGCTGCCGGTGACGGTCCTACGCGAGGGCGGCCACCCGCCCGGTGCCGGCCGAGGTGGACCGGGCCGCCTACCGCATCGTGCAGGAGGCCCTGACCAACGTGCGCCGGCACGCCGGTCGCAGGCCTCGGCCACGGTCCGGATCGACTACCGGCCCGGCTCTGCTCACCCTGTCGGTCGAGGACACCGGGGTCGGGCCGGCCACCCACGGACGAGTCCGGCAATGGGATTCCGGGCATGCGGGAGCGGGCGGCCGCGCTGGGCGGAAGCCTGACCGCCGGGGCCGGACCGGAGGGCGGGTTTCCGGGTCGAGGCCACGCTGCCGACCGGGCCGGATATGGCGTACGGGTGGAGGAGACGCATGATCCGGGTGCTGCTCGCCGATGACCAGGCCCTGGTCCGGGCCGGGTTCCGCGCCCTGCTCGACGCCGAGGACGACATCGAGGTGGTCGGCGAGGCCGGCGACGGACTGGCGCGCGGTGCGGCTGGCCCAGCCGACCCGGCCGGACGTGATCGCTCATGGACATCCGGATGCCGGGCGTCGACGGGCTCGAGGCGACCCGGCGGATCGCCGCCGACCCGGAGCTGGCCGACACCCGCATCATCATCCTGACCACTTTCGATCTCGACGAGTACGTCTTCGAGGCGCTGCGGGTGGGCGCCGAGCGGCTTCCTGGTCAAGGACACCGAGCCGGTGGAACTGCTGCGCGGCATCCGGGCGGTAGCCGCCGGCGACGCGCTGCTCTCGCCCGGCGTCACCCGCCGGCTGATCGCCGAGTTCGCCGGCCGCGCCCGCACCCCGGCTCCGCCGCGCGAGCTGGGCGCCCTGACCGACCGGGAGCGCGAGGTGATGGCGCTGGTCGGGGCGGGACTGTCCAATGAGGAGATCGCCGCCCAGCTGTTCGTCAGCCCGGCCACCGCCAAGACCCACGTCAGCCGGGCGATGATCAAGCTCGGCGCCCGGGACCGGGCCCAGCTGGTGGTGTTCGCCTACGAGGCCGGCCTGGTCCGGCCCGGCTGGCTCTCCTGACCAGCGCGGCCCGGGCCGTCGACCCGTAGGTCAGGGCTCGGACCGGTCCTGCATCTCCCACGCGTGATCGAGGGCGTGCCACGCGATCCGCCGCGCGGCGTACGCGGTGGACCAGCCGTTGGGCACGGCCGGGCCGGCGTCGGTCGGTGAGCCGATCACGGCCAGGATCGCTTCGCGCAGCTCCTCAATCGCGGTGTCGTCGCCCAGCGCGGGCTGCTTGAGTTTGATGCCGAGCTTGCGGGCGTAGCCGGCCTCGGCGCCGAGCACGTGGTCGAGCATCTTGTCGCGGTCGCGGCCGCCGCCACGCGGTCCTTTGCGCAGCTCGGGCGGGGACACGGCGGCGATCTCGTCGAGCACGGCCCAGGCCGCGCCGACCAGGGCGGCCAGCCGGCCGGCCGCGGCGGGGGTGAGCCGGACCTGCTCGGCCGCCGCCGCGCTGCCGGGAGCGCCGAAGTTAGTGGTGGCATCGCCGGTGAGGTGCTCCACGACGCTCAGGTTGTCGGCGATCGTGGGGGCGAAGGCGAGCCCGGCCTTGGCGGCGACCGCGGCGTATCGGGGGGCGTAGGCGGCGAGCGCCTCCAGCGCGTTCTCCTCGTGCCGGCCGGCGCGGCACCAGCCCGGCCAGTCGAGGGCGGAGGCGAAAACCTTGGCGTGCCGGTCTCGACGATCACCGCGAGCGGCTTGCGGGCCATGCCGACGATCTTCCCATACGGACGAGGCGGCCCACATGGGGTGACACCCTGACTTCCATGACGTTCCGAATAGCAACGACGCCCAGACATAGCAAACGACGCCCGGACATAGCAACGACCCCCAGATATAGCAACGACGCCCAGATATAGCAACGACCCCTGGGTTGGCGCGAGAACTCGCGCTGAGCCAGCTGGACAAACTGGCATTCCCCAGGGGCCGCGGTAGCTGTCTGGTATTCGCCGGGGCCGCTGTGCGGCTCGACGGGTCGAGTCCAACGGACAGCGGCTAGCGGACAGCCACCTCACGAGTCCGGTTGCTACACAACTTTGGACCACCTCCCTTCACGTGTACGGCAAGACTAGGCACCGCACCCGACCGGCCGCAACGGTTTACCGATCGCTACCCATCCCGTCCCATCCCGTCACAGCCCCGTGCAATCGGGCCCCGGACATCAACCGACCACTATCCGGTGGCGGGCCGGGGCTAAACTCGGGCTGACTCACCGGAGGTGGGCATGGGTACGCAGGAGCCGCTCGGACCGGGCGGCGGGCCAGCGGAAACCGGTGCCGTGGATGCCACGACCAGTGCCACCACGGCACGCAGCCAATGAGAGCGCCGCGGCCAGCCGACCCGAACATCGATCATCCCCGTCGGACGTGCAGGCCGAGGTGGTCGCTCCGGGCTCGGGCCGATCACGCCGCCGGCGCCCGACTGACACCCGACACGCGCACAACCTGCCGCCGGACGAGCCGGCGGCCCGGTTCCAGGCACCGGAGCGACCCAACCGGTACGCGACCGGCATCGGACAGCGTCAGCCGACGAGGCCGCTCGACCCGATCCGGCCGTACATGGCGCCCCCGGCGGCGCGCCGCCGGCGCAGCGACTGGCCGGTGATGATCTTCGCGATGGTGGTCGCCGCACTCGTGATGGTCGGCTGCTGTCTAGCCGGCTTCGCGCTCTACAGCGGCTACGGCAACCCGTTCAGCCAAGTGAGCCACGGTCAGGTTGTCAGGTCCGCCGCTGAGCCGTGGGACAGGTGCGCCTCTGCGCCGCCGTGGACAGGTGTGCGCTGCTCGGCGGCCCGGAGCAGGTTGGCGAACCCGCGGCGGCACAGGAACGGCATCATGATGCGGTGGGTCGTCGTCCGGACGACCGGCGCCCGCATCCGTAGTGGCGGATCGGTGATCGACACCCGGCGAAGTCGGTAGGACACACGTGCTCCGGTGCCGTCCGGCTCGATGAGGTAGCGGTGTTCCCAGCGGGCCTCGGTACGCCGCCCGCCCGGCCATCGCGCGACCCCGTCGGTGTGGAACTCGACCATCGTGTCCGGCTCGGCCCGGACCACAACGCTGTGATCTTCCCAGCGGGTACGGGTCATCGGCATCGATCCCTGGCTGGTGAACTCGGTGCCGACCCGCATCGGGCCGTCCGGTCGCAACGCGGTGAGCCGGAATCCCCGGCGCTGCTGGCGACCGCCCCAGTCCAGATGGGTCGACAGGTCGTTCAGTACGGCGAAAACCGCCACCGGCGGGGCCTGGCAGTGTCCATTCAGGACCATCTCATAGACCGCGTCGCCGTCCCATACCACGAGGGTCATCGTCTTCTCCTTATGCCGTCAGGGTTTGCGCGGGTCGTGGCTCGGTGGACGCCTCGCGGTGGCCGGCGCCCGGACCGCTCGCGCCGTCAGGTCGGAAGCCGGAACAGAGCAGGTCGATCGCGACGACCCGAGCGTCCGGACCGACATCGGCGAACAGGTGCTGCTCGATCAGGCGCCAGCCGCCGACGGTACGCAGCCGCAGCCGGTAGGTCAGGACGAGCCTTCCGGCGATGGCGTCGACCGTCGTCGTCACGACCCGCAGCTCGTCCGCCTCGGCGAACCAGCCCACGAACCGCGACCAGACCTGGTCACCTCCGCCGTTGGCCTGGGGGCCGCGGGGCGCCAGCAGGCGCATTCGTACATCGTCGTCCAGCAGGGCGCGCAGTGCTCCGAAGTCCCGCCCCGCCAGGGCGGCGATGAAGGCCCTGCCGGTGGCGAGGGTACGGCCGGAATCAGCGAGGTCATCGGCCATGAGGGGTACGTCGCGATCGAGGCCGAGCTGGTGGGCCAGGTCCTCCGCCGCCCGACGATGGTTGTCGAGAATGTCGTTGACCTCGTGTCGACCGTCACCGAGCAGGGCCACGCCCAGCCTGGCCCGGTCGAGCAAGGGCCGCCCCGCGCCCAGGTGTCTGAGCACAAAGCCCATCCTGGTCCCGTCGACCCGGGGAAAGTCGGACTTGAGTGCGAGGTCATCGCCGAACCACTTCGCCTGCTCGTAGGCGTCGACGTGGCAGCCGACCCAGGTCAGCAGAGCGGTGTAGTAGACCGTCGCCCGCACCCGTTCGTCCAGCCCGGTACGTTCGGCCAACCGCATGGCGATCAGGCACTCCCGTAGCACGTGCTCCATCGGCTGGCCCAGACCGAGGTCCGCTCCCAGCGACAGCACAGCCACCAGTTCAGCCCGCCGCACCCGCATCTGCGGCGCTGGACCGGTCACGGCCGACAGTGTAGCCACCCCGCCCGACCGGCCCGGTCCAGGTGAGAGCGATGGTCCCGGTCAGACCGTTGCCACCTCGGCCAGCTCGACCAGGCCATGACGGGGAGGGTGCAGCCTCGACCGGGCCCAGTCGGCCACCCGGTCCTCCTGGGTGAACATGATGATCTGGCGGTCGCCGGCCACCCGCAGCAACAGCTCCAGCAACTGCGCAGTGCGTTCGGAATCCGCGTGCACGGTGACGTCGTCGAGCAGCAGCGGGCAGCGCACCCCGGGCTTGGCGAGCTGCTCAGCCAGCGCGATACGCAGCATCAGGTAGACCAGCTCGGCCGTGCCGTAGGAGAGCCGGCTCGCGTCGCGCCAGCGTCCGGCCGGACCCCGGACGTGCACGCTGAGGTCGACCGGGTCGACCGTGACCTCGGTGTACCGGCCGCCGGTGATGACCGGCAACCACTGGCGCACCGACCCCGCCAGCCGGGGGGCGATCGTGCGATGGGCAGTCTCCTCGGCTCGGATGAGCAACGCCGTGGTGAGGTCGAGCGTCTCGCCCAGGTCACGCAGGTCGGCCAGCTCCGACTCGGCCCGGCTCAGCTCTTCCTCCGCCTCGCCGACCGGCCTCACACGGGCCAGCCACTCGACCAGGGACGCCTCCGCTCCGTGCACCGCCTCACCGGCCCGCCGGGCGGCCCCGGCAACGTCCACAGTGGACGTGCTCAGACCATGATCGGGATCGAGGACGGCCCGTTCGACCTCAGCGCGGTCGTCGCCGTCGAGCTCGGCGGCGGCCGCGTCGGCCTGCCCGGTCAACGCGTCGGCCCTCTGCCGCAGACCGGCCACGGTATCTCCGCGCAACAGGCCGGCCAACCGGCCGCTATTGACCTCGTACTCCGCGCGGGACCGGGCGGCCGCGGCCTGCTCGCGCTGCCAGGCGGTGAGGGCTGCCGTGGCCTCGGCTGGCGAGACCGCGGCCACCCCGATGGCCCGCGCCGCAGTGATCAGCCGCCGGTTACCCGCCTCAATCCACTGCGCGTCGCGGACGTGGAAGGCCCTGCCCTGGGACCGGCGGTGAGCCATCTCGCGCAGCGCTGTCGCATCGGCCGGCAGCCCGACCGCCCCGGCCCGGGCCACCGCCCGGTCTACGAGCGCGCGAACCGCCGCGCTGGCGGCTTCGGCGGTGGCGAGCCGCAGTTCAGCCGAGGCCAACCGGGCCCGGGCGCCCGCCAGAGCGAGTCCCGACCTCGACAACCCGAACGCGCCCGCCGCCGTCAGGACGCCGGCAACGGCGGCCGCCAAGCCCAGTACGGGTTGGCCGGCGACGAGTGAGGCTACCGCTGTGAGCATCAGGACACCCGCCGCGAGGGCCATCCCGAGTCGGCGTGACCGGGCTCGCGCGGCTCGGGCAACGTCGGCTCGGGCTGATCCGACCTGTCCCGCCAGCGCCGGATCAACCACTGCGGGAGCCTGCTCCATCGCCTGGGCCAACGCGTACAGCTCGTCGTCATCGGCGATCGTCGTCGGCTCCGCCGCGACCTGGTCGCCGTCCGGCCCGACCGAGGGCACGGCGACCGCCCGGTCCGGTTCATCGCCGTCGGCTGTCCGGGGGCCGGGTATGCACTCGGCGAGAGCGGCCGCGACGAGACTCGCCAGACCGGGGTCCGGCGCCGCGGGCGGTTCGTGCGCCGGCAA
The DNA here is from genome assembly GCA_963803345.1 of uncultured Actinomycetota bacterium. Taxonomy (GTDB): domain Bacteria; phylum Actinomycetota; class Actinomycetes; order Mycobacteriales; family Micromonosporaceae; genus CAWDLX01. The sequence goes on along the minus strand of CAWDLX010000006.1, from coordinate 447,980 downwards.
CCGGGCCGCCACCTCCTCCGCCTCACCGGCCCGCCGCCGCAACCGATCAGCCGCGACGGCCAGGTCACGTGCGGCCCGGCGGCGGACCGCCCGCTCGGCCAGGTCCGCTCCCGTGCGTAGGCGCTGCAGATCAACCAGGCGCCGCTCGTACTCCACGTGGTCGGCCCGGGCCTGGTCCACCGCGCGGCGGGCGGCGTCGACCGCGTCCATGGTCCGGCGCAGCGGGCGCGTCGCGGCCCGCTCGGTGCCGATGAACTCGGCCCGGAACCCATCGATCCGGCGGCGGGCGGCGGCGGCGGTCTGGTCGGCGGCCGCGGTCGACGCGGCGCGTTGCAGATGGATCTGCAGGCCCTCCGCGTTGGTGAGGACGTCGAGCACCTGCGCCTGGCCGATGCTCGCGGTGGCCCGGAACGAGATGCGATCGAGCCCGAGCCAGCGGGCACCGTCCGGCGTCTCCTGGTTCATGATCTCGGCGGAACAGTCACGCCCCAGATCGAGGTCGACCGCGTCACAGGCGACCGCGCCGTCAAGGTCCTGGCGCAGCTCGACGCGGCGCCCGTCATCGAGCACGAGACGGCCACTGACCAGCCAGGCATCGCCGTCCCACGGTCGATGGCGCAGGCGGAACTCCTTCTCCTGGGCGTCGGGCGGGCCGCGCCGGCGCCGACGGCCACACAGCGCGGCGTAGATCGCCGCGTGCCAGCTGGACTTGGCCGACTCGTTGGGTCCGTGCACGACGGTGAGGCCCTCGGCGAGTTCGAGCGTCTGACCCGCCAACGGGCCGAAGGCGTGCGCGGTGACCGACCGGACCCACATCAGCGCACCGCCAGGTCGCCGCGGCCGTCAAGGGCCCGCAGCCCGGTGATCAGAACCCGGCGCCGGCGCTCCCCGTCCAGGTCGGCTGCGAGGACATCGCGCACGAACTGGCCACGGACCGTCTTCTCCTCGGCCAGCAGGTCGTAGTCGTAGCCGACCCGGACCGCGCCGACCCGGGTCACCAGCGCGTCCAGGTGGGGCGCCGCGTCGGCCAGGTCGACCAGATCGATCTCCGCGTCGGGTGGCAGCTCGCCGACCAGGGTCACGCGCACGGTGCCCTTGAGCTCGCTCAACCGGGTGGCCACCCGGTCGCGGATCTCACCCGAGTACGCGACGCCGGTCAGGTCGACCTCGATATCGCCGACCTCGGTGACCGACACCCGATGCCGTTCCCGGCTGACCGCACCATGCTCGTCGACGGTGACGAGAACCGCTCCCCGATCGCCCCGCTCGCCGAACGTCAGCGGCTCCGGGTTGCCCGGGTACGTGTGGTGGAGCCCGTCCCGCGGGGTATGGAAGTGCCCGACCAGCGCGTGGTTCAGCCCGGTGGCCGGGATCTGCGCGGCACGAAACGGCGCGTGCGGGATCTTCCCGTCGCCCTGGGCCCCGTAGTCGCCCTGCTCAGAGCCGTGGAAGAGCCCGATGTGCGGTCCCGGCCCGGCCGCGTGGAAGCCGGAGTCGAGGAATCCAGGGGTGTTGGCCGGCGCGCAGTGGGCGGCGCCCCACACGGTCACGCCGCCGGCCAACGGGTAAGGCCGGAGCCGGGGCTCCGCGAAGACGTGCACATTGTCGGACCAGCCCACCTGACGGTAGAGGCTGGCTGGTCCGAGCCAGTCGTGATTGCCCGGCGCCAGCAGCACCGGAACCGGAGCCAGCCGGGCGAACTGGGCCCGCAGGAAGGCCATGGTGTCGGGCGTGAACCGGTCCTGCTCGTAGAGGTCACCGGCGCTGCACACCGCGTCGACCCGTAGCCGGAGGGCCAGGTCGACGATACGGGTCAGGCACTCCTTGATCGCCCGCCGGCGGGACCGGGCCACCTCGCGTCCGGCCCAGGCGAAGGGCGCGTCGAGGTGAAGGTCCGCGAACACCAGCAACCGCACAGGGCCCTCCCGGATCGCCACATCTCACTGTGGCATCCGGGTACGACGAGAGCCCCGCACGCCACTCCCGGGTTCGCGCGTGGCGTGATCCGGCAAGCGAGACACATCCGTAACAAAGGCCACACGGTACGCGCGGTAGGCAACCGCGAGTCGGCGTGACATCCTCGCAACGTGACCAGATCCGTAGCCGCGCCGAACCTCGGCGGCACGGGCTCCGTGCTGATCATCTGGTCGCTCGTCATCGTCCTGGCCGGCGTCTCGCTGTTCGCCTACAGCATCGCCGTGACCATGCGCGAGCGTCGGCGTCGCCGCCGGCGCAGGCCCCCGACGCCGGCCGGCATGCCGCGCCCGATGCCACCCCCGCCGGCCTCCCGGCCGCTCGCGCTGCCGCCGGGTCCAGGCCAGCCATCCGGCTACGGGCCGGGCGGACCAGGGTACGGCCAGCCGCCGTCGTCGATGCCGGTCGTCCCGGCCGGCCCGCTCCCGCCGGGACCATCGGTGGGCGGTATGCCGCTGAGCCGGGGAGCGATTCCGCGCAGCCGGCGCGCCCTGCCCCCCGGTCCCCGACCGCTGGCCCTGCCGGCCGCCGGCCAGCCCGCGTTCGATCCGTACCCGGCGCAGCCGGCGCTGCCGCCCGGCCCGGCCGCGAGCGGCGCGGCCGGCCATGGCCCGGCCCCGCCGGCCTATGGCAACCCCCCGACCTACGGCACGCCCCCGCCGATCTACGGCACAGCTCAGTCCTCGACCTATGGCACGGCTGTGCCCTCGACGTACGGCACATCCGTTCCCGCCACGTACGGGACGCCCCAACCCGCCACGGAGCAGGCGGCCACCTACGGCGTGACCGGGCCGGCCGCGTTGGCGGCCAGTCCGGCGGTCACCTCGGCGCCCCCGTTGTCGGGTATCTACGGATCCCCGCCGGGCGAGCCGCTGGTACCGGGTCAGCGGACCGACTCCGATCGGGGCGGCAAACGGGGAGGCGCCGGTAAGCGGGACGAGTGCGCCGTCCTGCGGGCTGAGTGTGAGCAGCTGCGGGCGATCGCGGCGACAGCGGCGACGGCGGCGGTCGCCGCGGCGGCCGAGGCGGAGGCGTCCCACACCGAGTACGTCACCGCCCAACGCACGGCCGACGAGGCTCGGCGGGCCTATCAGGCGGTGGCCCGCGAGTCGGCCGAACTAGCCAGCCAGCTGGCCAGCCTGGAGAAGACGGCCCTCACCCCGGAGCAGGAGAAGCTCCAGTCAGAGGTACGCGACGCCGCGTTCGCCGCCTACCGCCGCGGCGACATCTCCAGCGACCAGATGCGCGAAGTCTTCAAGCGGGCCGAGGGGTGGACCCCCGAGCACGACCGGCTCTCCCACCGCGTCACCGAGCTGCGGGCCGAGGAGACCGAGCTGGTCCGGCGGCGGGACAACGCGGTCATGGCTGAGGAGGCGGCCGCCGAACAGGCCCGCACGACGGCCATCACCGCCCGCGGCCTGGACGAGCAGTCGCGCACCGCCGCGGTCGACGCCCGGGGCCGTTGCGCTGCCGCCGACGCCTGCGAGCAGCGCAACCGCCGCCGCTAGCCCTGCGGTCGGGCGGGCCGGCGCGCTCGGGTTGTGCCGGCGCGGTGCCCGGCCCGGTGGCTGCTCGGGCGCCGGGTCAGTGGGGTGATGGGCGGGAATGGCCACCACCACCGGCTTGGCGGTGGTGACGGTGATGCGCTGACCGTGGTGCATTAGCGAGACGATGGCGCCGTCGTCGTGGTCACGCAGGCTGTAGCTGGCCTGGTGCGGCTCGACGACGACGGCCAGCCGCACACCGTGCCAGACCAACCTGAACTCCAATGTAGACAGTCGCTCCGGAAGCCGCGGGGCGAACGACAACTGTCCATGGTGGTCACGCATCCCGCCGAAACCAGCGACCAGACCGAGCCAGGCGCCGGCCAGCGAAGCGATGTGGACCCCGTCGCGGGTGTTGTGGGCGAGGTCGTGCAGGTCCATCAGGGCGGCCTCCGCGACGTAGTCGTGGGCCAGTTCGAGATAGCCGACCTCGGCCGCGAGGACCGCCTGGGTACACGCCGACAGTGACGAGTCGCGCACGGTGCGGGCCTCGTAGTAGGCGAAGTTGCGTGCCTTCTGCTCGGGCGTGAACGAGTCGCCGCACCAGTGCATGGCCAGAACGAGGTCGGCCTGCTTGATCACCTGCTTGCGGTAGAGATCGAAGTAGGCAACGTGCAGCAGCAGCGGGTACGCCTCGGGCGGCGTGCCGGCGAAGTCCCATTCCTGGTGGCGGGTGAACTGGCTGGACTGCTCGTGCACCCGCAGTTCGGAGTTGTACGGCACGTGGACCGCCGCCGCCGCGTCCCGCCACGACGCGGCCTCCTCCTCCCCCACTTCGAGCCGCTGGGCCACATCCGGGTAGGCCGTCACGAGGTCGGCTGCCGCGGCCAGGTTCCGGGCCGCCATCAGGTTGGTGAAGACGTTGTCGTCGGCGATCGCCGAGTATTCGTCCGGTCCGGTCACACCGTCCACATGGAAGCGTCCGTGGGAATCGTGGTGACCCAGGGACCGCCACAGTCGGGCCGTCTCCACCATGATCTCGATGCCGACATCGCGCAGGAACGACTCGTCGCCGGTCGCGTGAGCGTAGCGCTGGACCGCGTTGGCCACGTCCGCTCCGATGTGGAACGCCGCGGTACCGGCCGGCCAGTAGGCGGAGCACTCGTGGCCCCGGATGGTCCGCCACGGGAAGGCCGCCCCGCGCAGGCCCAGCAGGCTCGCCCGGTCCCGGGCCAGGTCGAGGGTGGCGTACCGCCAGCGCAGCGCGTCGGATGCGCCGGTCGGCCAGGTGTAGGTGAGCACGGGCAGGGCGAACATCTCGGTATCCCAGAACACATGCCCGTCATATCCCGGTCCGGTCAGTCCCTTGGCCGCGATGGGTCGTTGCTCGGCCCGCGCACCCGCCTGGAGGACATGGAACAGCGCGAACCGGACCGCCTGCTGGATCTCGGGATCGCCCTCGACCCGCACGTCGGCGGCCTCCCAGAACGCGTCCAGGAACTCACGCTGCGAGGCGATCAGTCCGTCCCAGCCCGTGTACCGGGCGGCGGAGAGCGCCGCGTACACCTGGTCACGCAGCGCCGGACGCGAGCGCTGGGATGACCATCCGTACCCGAGAAACTTCACCACCTGGAGCTTCTGCCCCGGTTTGAGCTCGCAGACGATCGTGGTACGGGCCCAGTCCGGCCGGCCATCGGTACGCACCTCGACGGTGACCTCGGACGGAGCGGTGACGATGTGGTCCATCCCGGCCGCCAGCCGCAGACCGCTGCGCCGGGCGGTGTGGATCAACCCGGCTGACAGGTCACCGATGATCAGCTCCTCGTGCTCCAGCGGCGCCGACAGTGCGGCCGCGACCCGGGGGTCGGTACTGGTCGGGGGCGTGTCCTCGTTGGCCACGAGCTCCGACTGCAGGATCAGCCGGGCCGAGTCACCGACCGGCTCCACCTCGTAGGAGATGGCGGCCACCGAGCGATGGGTGAACGAGACCATCCGGACACTGCGCATCCGGATCGCCTGGCCGGCCGGGGAGACCCACTCCACCTCACGGGTCAGCGTGCCCGCCCGCAGGTCGAGGACGCGCTCGTGGCGGCGGACCTCGCCGTAGCGCACATCGAACGGTTCGTCATCGACGAGCAGCCGCATCAGTTTGCCATTGGTCACATTGACGATGGTCTGGCCCGACTCGGGGTACCCGTAACCCGCCTCGGCATAGGGTAGTGGGCGCAGCTCGTAGAACGAGTTGAGGTAGGTACCGGGCATGCCGTAGGGCTCACCCTCGTCGAGGTTGGCCCGCAGTCCGATGTGGCCGTTGGAGAGCGCGAACACCGACTCCGCCTGGGCCAAGAGGTCGAGGTTGAGCCCGGTCTCGCGCACGTGCCACGGCTCCACCGGGAAGTTCGGCTCGCTGATCACGCGGCGCCTCCGATTCAGATCGCGGGAGCAGGTCCTTACCACGATGGACGCTCCGCGCGCGCGCAGCTCGTCGGCGTGGCCGACCCGGTCGACCCCCACGACGTACCCGAACCCTCCGGCCCGGCCGGCCTCGACCCCGGCCACGGCGTCCTCGAAGACGGCGGCCTGCGCGGGTGTGACCCCCAGCGCTCGGCGGCGGCCAGGAAGGTGTCCGGTGCGGGCTTGCCGCGCAGCCCCTCGTGGGCCGCGACGATACCGTCGACCTTCACCTCGACCAGGTCGTCCAGCCCGGCCGCGACGAGGACGGCGTGGCAGTTGGCGCTGGCCGAGACGACCGCGCGGCGTAGGCCGGCCCGCTGGGCGTCCCGGAGGTAGGCCACCGAGCCGGGATAGGCGAAGACCCCGTCAGCGCGGATCCGCCGCAGCAGCACCGCGTTCTTCCGTTCGCCCAGGCCGTACACGGTCTCGGCCTCGGCCGGATCGTCCGGGCTGCCCTCGGCCAGGGCGATCCCCCGGGAGGCCAGGAAGGTCCGGACGCCGTCGGCCCGCGGTCGACCGTCCACATAGGAGTTGTAGTCGTTGACGGGGTCGAACGGCACGAACGGGGTCGTGTGCCGGTGGGCCCACGAGCTGGAGGAAGGCGTCGAACGTCTCGGTCCAGGCCTCGTCGTGCACCCTGGCCGTGTCGGTCAGGACGCCGTCGAGGTCGAACAGGCACGCCGTGACGTGATCCGGAAGGCCCAGCACTCCGTGAATGTAGCCGGGTCACCTGACCACCGCCTGGCAAACACCCCGTCGCCAGCTGGCAAGCGTGCGGTACATTCGACATCTATCAGTGCGACTACGCGCGGAGCAGGAGACTTTCTCCACCATTCGGCGCATGACCACGACGACCGCCGATGCGTACACTGAGCCGCAGTCGTTCGACGACAGGAGGACCCCGATGCGGGCGGTTTGGATCATTCTGGGTATCGTCGCCGTGCTCGTGGGCGGTCTGTGGACCCTGCAGGGCCTCGACATCGTGCACGGCAGCGGCATGTCCGGCGACCGGACGTGGGCCATCGTCGGACCGATCGTCGTCGTGGTGGGTCTGCTCGTCCTGCTCTACGGCGCCCGGCCCCGCAAGACCGAGTAGTGACCGCGGCCGGGTCACGGCAACTGCCGCCAACTGTCGCTCGCGGCCAGCAGGTCGCGCACGCGATCGGTCGCGGCGTCCTCATTGTCGTGCTCGTACCAGCGGGTCCAGCCCTCCGACCCGCCGATGCGATGCTCCACCCGCCAGAAGCCGGCGTCCTCGTAGAGTAGGACGTCGTGGCGGGCCAGCCGACCCCACCGCCCGTTCCAGTAGTGCTTGCGCGTCTCCATGAGCACAGTCGAACACACGTACGAGGTTCAATGGCACCCGCTCCCCGGCCCCGTCGTAAGTTCCGGCTCATCGGCTGACCCCCGGATAGGCTTAACGGTGAGGTGGGGTCAGCCGATTGGGGGAACCGCGTGGCAGACGAGGGCACCTACGTCGTGGTGGCCAACCGCCTTCCGGTGGACGAGGTCGTCACCGACGAGGGCCGCGAATGGCGGCGCAGTCCCGGCGGGCTGGTCACGGCTCTGCACCCGATCCTGGCTCACAACAAAGGCATCTGGGTCGGCTGGGCCGGTACGACCGGAGCCGCTCCGGCTCCGTTCGAGGTCGACGGGATCAGTCTGCACCCGGTACCGCTGTCCGAAGAGGACCTGGAGTTCTACTACGAGGGCGCGTCGAATGCCACCATCTGGCCGCTCTACCACGACGCGGTCGAGACCCCGGTCTTCCACCGGCATTGGCGCGAGGCGTACCGCCGGATCAACCAGCGCTTCGCCGACGCCACGGACTCAGGTCGCCCCGTACGGTTCAGTGGTATGGGTGCAGGACTACCAGCTGCAGCTGGTACCGGCGATGCTGCGGGCCAAGCGCCCCGACCTGCGCATCGGCTTCTTCCTGCACATCCCGTTCCCGCCGACCGAGCTCTTCATGCAGCTGCCTCAGCGCGACGAGATCATCCGCGGGCTGCTCGGCGCCGACCTGGTCGGATTCCAGACCCCCCTCGGCGCGCAGAACTTCCTGCACCTCGCCCAGCACCTGCTCGGGCTGCCTCGGCTGGGGCTGAATGTAGAAACTGAGGGCCGCACCGTCCGGGCCGGCGCTTTCCCGGTATCGATCGACATCGGCGAGGTGGAGGAGCTGGTCGGTACCGACGAGGTGCGTGACCGGGCGGTCGAGATCCGGGCGGAGCTGGGCAACCCGCAGGACCCTGATCCTCGGGGTGGACCGACTCGACTACACCAAGGGCATCGAGCACCGGATCAAGGCGTACCGGGAGCTGTTCGACCGAGGGTCGGCTGACCACCCCTGAGACGGTCCTGGTGCAGGTGGCCACGCCCAGCCGGGAGCGGGTCGAGCACTACTCCCGCCTGCGCGACAACGTGGAGCGTGAGGTCGGCGGCATCAACGGCGAGTTCGGCCGGGTCGGCGCGCCGGCGGTGCACTACCTGCACCAGTCGTACAGCCGACGCGAGCTGGCCGCCCTCTATGTCGCTGCCGACGTGATGGCCGTGACTCCGCTGCGGGACGGGATGAACCTGGTCGCGAAGGAGTACGTCGCCGCTCGCACCGACCTCGGCGGAGCGCTCGTCCTCTCCGAGTTCGCCGGCGCGGCGGCTGAGCTGCGCGAGGCGTACCTGTGCAATCCCCACGACCTCAACAGCATCAAGGACGCGCTGATGCGTGCCGTGACCGCTGACCCGGTCGAGGCGGCCAAGCGGATGGGCGCGATGCGGCGCTACCTGCGCGACCACGGTGGTCGGCAGTGGGCGGCCGACTTCGTGAGCGCCCTTCACGCGGATCTTGGCGGCAGACCGGGAGGGTGAATGTAGGCCGGGTGGGCACCGGAGCTGGCCTGACAGCGATACCAAGGGGCCCTGTGTAGGCACCAGATGGGGGGTGGCGTCGGTGCTCGCCGGCGACCTCGACGAAGACCTGCGCGCCGCGATCACGGTGGTGGCGCGGGTACCGAACCTGCTCGTGGCGGCGGACTACGACGGCACACTGGCCCCACTCGTGGACGAACCGAGCCACGCGGTGCCGCTACCGGCGGCGGCCGACGTGGTGCGGGCCCTGGCCGCGCTCCCCCAGACCACCGTGGCCGTCGTCTCCGGTCGTTCGCTGCGTGACCTCGCCGCCCTGTCCCGCCTGCCCGGTGAGGTGCGACTCGTCGGCAGCCACGGCACCGAGTTCGACGTCGGATTCGTCGAGCGGATCGACCCGGACCAGGCCGAACTGCGTACCCGCCTCGGTCGCGCGCTGTTCGACATGGCCCATGGCGTGCCCGGGGTACGGCTGGAGCAGAAGCCGGCCAGCATCGCCGTACACACCCGGCTGGCCGACCGGCTGAGGGCGACCGAGCTGGTCGAGTCGATCCGCACCGGACCGTCCACGTGGAACGGTGTGCATGCGACCTTCGGCAAGGACATCATCGAGCTCTCGGTCGTCGCGCCGGACAAGGGCTCGGCCGTGGACACCCTGCGGACCCAGATGTCGGCCAGCGCGGTCGTGTTCTTCAGCGACGACTCCACGGACGAGGACGTGTTCCTCAAGCTGGCCGGCCCGGATCTGGGCGTCAAGGTCGGGCTCGGGGAGACCCAGGCCAGCCACCAGGTCGAGGACCCCGATATGGCGGTGCGCGCGCTCAAGTTCCTGGCCGAGTGCCGTCGGCGCTGGCTCTTCGGCGAGCACGCGGTCCAGATCGAACGGCACACCATGCTCGGCAACGGCCGAACTCTCGCCCTGCTCACGCCGTCGGCCAAGGTGGTCTGGTTGTGCCACCCCCGACCCGACTCGCCGGCCGTGTTCGCCGCGCTGCTCGGCGACGATTCAGCCGGGTACTTCTCGGTCGGGCCGGCCCAGCCCGGCCGGAGCGATGTGATGCCACTCGGCCAGCGTTACCGACCGGGCACCATGACCGTGGAGACCCGCTGGTCCGGGCTCACCGTCACCGACTTTCTCTCCGGTACCGCGCCGGAGAGCACCCTGGTACGCGTCCTCGAGGGGCACATCCGCACACAGATCGCGTTCTCCCCGCGACCCGAGTTCGGGCAGGTGTCCATCCAGCTGCAGTCCGAGGGCGAGGAGCTGCGGGTGTTCGGTTCGAACGAACCGATGGCGCTCGTCGCGCCCGGCGTCGAATGGGAGGTCGTGGACGACGGGGGGCACCACACCGCCCACGCCGTGGTCGACCTCGCCCGGGCCGGCGGCACGGTCACCCTCGAGCTCCGGTTCAACGAGGCGACGGCGGCGCCGGCGGTCACCGTGCCCGACATCAAAGCCCAGCAGACCCAGGAGGAGCTGCCGTGGCGGGAGTGGGCGGCCACGCTGCGACTGCCCAGCCGCAAGCGGGAACTGGTCCGCCGCAGCGCGCTGACCCTCAAGGCCCTGGTCTACGAACCGACCGGGGCGATCCTCGCCGCCGCCACGTCGTCGCTGCCGGAGGAGATGGGTGGCGTCCGCAACTGGGATTACCGGTACTGCTGGCTGCGTGACGCCGCGATGAGCGCGCAGGCACTGGTCCTGCTCGGGTCCACCGACGAGGCGGAAGGGCTGTTGGCCTGGACGCTGCGCATTATCGAGGCGACGGCCGGGCACCCCGAGCGGCTGCACCCACTGTACACAGTGGATGGTCTCGAGCTCGGAGCCGAGGCTGTCATCGAGACGCTGCCGGGATACGCCGGATCCCGGCCGGTCCGGGTCGGCAACGCGGCCAACCGCCAGGTGCAGCTGGACGTGTTCGGGCCGATCGCCGACCTGCTCAGCCACTTCGCCGATGCCAGGGGCGGGCTGCAGCCGTGGCAGGTCGAGCTGATGCATGACATGGTCGAAGCGGTGTCGCGCCGCTGGCACGAGCCGGACCACGGGATCTGGGAGGCCCGTATCCCGCAGCGGCACCATGTCTACTCCAAAGTCATGGGCTGGCTCACGGTCGACCGGGCGCTGCGTCTGTGCGAGCGGTACCAGCTCACGCCGGGCGAGGACTGGATCGGGCTGCGCGACACGATCGCCGACGACGTACTCACCCAGGGCTGGCACTCCGAGGTCGGCGCCTACACGGTCGCCTACGAGTACCCGGAGATGGACGCGTCGTCGCTGTGGATCGGGCTCTCGGGCCTACTGGCGGACGACGACCCCCGGTTCCTGGCCACCGTCCTGGCGGTGGAGAGCGAACTGCGCAGTGGTCCGATCGTGTACCGCTACCGCTGGGACGACGGACTGCCGGGCCGCGAGGGCGGCTTCCATATCTGCAGTGCCTGGCTGGTCGAGGCCTACCTGCGCACCGGCCGACGGGCCGACGCCGAGGAGCTGTTCCAGCAGATGATCGACTGCACCGGCCCGACCGGACTGCTGCCCGAGCAGTACGATCCGCTCACCGAGCGGGGGCTGGGCAACCATCCGCAGGCCTACAGCCACCTAGGCTTGATCAACTGCGCCCTGCTGCTGGACCAGGCCCCCTGACAGGATCCAGATGCCGGCTCCGACAGCGGCGCGGCCCCGTTCGCTCAGACGGCGCGCCAACCGGACGCGGTCAGGGCGGTGGCATCGGTCAGATCGAGCGATCCGACCGCGGCCAGGCAACCGGGGGCGCTCCACGCTGGACCGCCTGCGTCGTCTCCGGGTGGCCGTAGGCCCAGATACTGCCCGCCGGCCGCGACCACCATCAGCGCACCGGCGGCCACATCCCAGGCCTGCACGCCGGCGGCCAGGTAGACATCAGACCAGCCAGCCGCGATGTGGGCGAGGTTCAGCGCGGCGCTGCCGGTGATCCGGACCGCCTGGTACGCCGAAACGAGCCGCGGCACACTGTCGGCCAGGCTCATGCCGGGGCCGAACAGCAACATAGCCTCGGCCTCCGAGCTGGCCGCCGCGCTGGACAGAGGCTGCCCGTTGCACCACGCACCGGCGGTCGACGCGGTGAACAGGTCGTCCCGGACCGGGTCGTACACGCACCCGGCGACCACTTCGTCGTCCACGACGGCGGCGATCGAGGTACAGAAGTACGGCAGACCATGGGCGAAGTTCCCGGTGCCGTCGATCGGGTCGACGTACCAGTGAACCCGACCGTCCCCGCTCGCGCCCGCCTCCTCCCCCACGACGCGACTGTCCGGCTCGCGGAGCATGAGGACGGACCGGATCCGCTCCTCGGCTGCCCGGTCATGCTCTGTCACCGGGTCATGCCAGTCCCGTTTGAAGGCCACCTCCGGCCTGGTCCGGAACGTGTCCCTCAGCATGTCGCCGACCGAGGTCGCGGCGGCCGTCGCGACAGCGGCCAGGTGGGCGGAGAACCTGTTGTCCACAGTGGACTGTCGGGTCGGGGGGTCGGAATTCACGCACCCATGATGTCATCCGCGCTGCTGTCCCGACGGCTGACGGGCCATCCCGCCCCGGTCCGACGAATCAGGTGGTCGATGCCCTGCCCACGCATCACCATGGAGAGACGCTGGCGCGTTCGCCCACCCTGAAGCGGTCATACCGGCACAATGCTCTCGGGCGGGTGCGCGCGACGGGTGCGGTGTGGCGGTGAGGGAGGGACATGACTGACCTGCAGGTGACCGCAGCCCTCGCCGGCTCGGCCGCAGCGGCAGGCGCCGCCCCCACGCTGCACTCGCCGGTGGTCGGTGACGACAGCCGTCCGTGGCGTTGGGTGGTCCACACCGACTCGTTGGACCTGTACGCCGAGCGGGAGCCCGTGTACCACCCGGGCCGGCACACGCTCACCCCTGAGGACCGGGTGATACTGATCAACTGCGGTGGCGCCCTACACCGGGCCCAGGTTGCCCTCGCCGCCGACGGGTTCGGCTCCGCCGTCGCGCTCCTGCCCGACGATGACCCAAGCCATGTCGCCCGACTGACCCCGACCGAGCCGATCGAGGTGACCGATGACGCTCGCGAACGGTTCGCCGCCGCCACCCCCCGACGGGCCGACGTCGCCACGGCTGGCGGCAGCGGCGTCGCCACGGCACCCCTGCATCCGCCAGCCGCCTCGGCACGCAGAGCGTTCCGGTCGAGATTCCGGTCCGCCGGCGCCCCACTACTGTGGCCATCGACGCGCTCATCGGCGCCGCCGAGGCGGAGGGCGTGCACGTCCGCGTGCTCGACCGCGGCGAGGTCCACCGGCTCGCATCGTCCACGCCGCTGACCCGCTCGGTACGCCTGAGTCGCAACGACACCGGGGTCTACGGAGTGCTCTACGGAGAGTCCAACACGGCCGAGGCGTGGCTGCGGGCCGGCGAAGGCCTATCGGCGCTGTGGCTCGAAGCGACCCGACGTGGATTGTCGGTCTCTCCATCCTCTTCGGTGGTCGAGCTACGCGGTGGACGCGACGTGGTGCGTTCGCTGCTTCCTCCGGAGACCACCGCCTATCTCGCGGTCCGCGTCGACACGGTCGCCCCGCCTACAGGGGAATCTCGAGATAGTTCAGGCCGCGCAGATCGAGCCAAGCCCGGTCCCGGCCGCGCACCATCCGCATGAGTACCGAGTCACAGTGGGGACAGCGCGCGACCATACCCGGACCGAGTTCGTCGAATACCCGGGCCTGCGCGACCATGCCGACCATGCCGCACCCGGCGCACTGTCCACGCGCGACGGTCACATCGACTCCGAAGATCTCCTGCAGCCCACCAGCGAGCTGGTTGCCGTCGACGAAGGTGCCCGCCACATCTGGTGCGTCCGCCATGTCAGCCTCCCGTTGGTCCGAAGCGTTCGGTCTTCACCCGCGCCGGGTCGTGGCCAGCCTCGACCAGAAGGTTGGCCACCGCTTCGACGAAGGGCGTCGGTCCGCACACGTACGACAGCGGCTCGAACGAGCCGGGCCAGCCGGCCTGTTGCAGAGTGGCCGCGTCGATCCGGGCGGCCGGGCGGGGCCATCCCGCCGGCGTGGCCCTGGTGTACACCCAGGACACGTCCAGGCCCTGATCCGCACGGACCCGGCGGGCCAACTCCTCGGCATAGAACGCGTCGTCCGGAGCGCGGACAGAATAGATCAACCGGAAGGGCGTCCGAGATCCGGACTCCGCCCGGGCCCGGATCATGGACATCAGCGGGACCATGCCCGAGCCCCCACCCACGAGCAGGACCGGTGCGGTCTGGGTGGGCTGCCAGGTGAAGTATCCGCCCACCGGGCCACGGATCTCGAACTCGTCGCCGGGCTGGGCCACGTCGACCAGGTAGGGCGACACCTCGCCATCCACAACAGACTGCACGGTCAGCTCGATGGTGGCCTGGCTCATACCGCCCGCCGACGCGAGAGAGCCCGCCGACGCGATGGAGTAGGAGCGCTGCGTCGAGTACCCGTCCTCGGCCGTGAGCCGGACATCGACGTGCTGGCCGGCCAGATGTCCCGGCCAATCGGGCACATCGAGCACGAGCGTACGGGCGGCCGAGCTCTCGGCCCGAACGGACGCCACCGTCACGACCCGCCAGGTCAGGCGGCGCCGGACGGCCAGATCAGTCACCCCAGTACCTCTGCTCCCGCCACGGGTCGCCGTAGTTGTGGTAACCCACGCTCTCCCAGAAGCCAGCTTCGTCACCCAGCATCAGCTGGATCTCCTTCACCCACTTCGCGCTCTTCCAGAAGTACAGGTGGGGCACCAGAAGGCGGGCCGGCCCACCGTGCTCAGGATCGAGCGGCTCACCATCGAACTCGTAGGCAACCCACGCCTTACCGTCGAGCAGGTCCTCGAGCGGCAGGTTCGTCGTGTAACCGCCGTACGAGTGGACCATCGCGAACTCGGCCGCGCTGTCCACATCCCGCATCAGGGTGTCGAGGCTGACGCCCTTCCACGCGGTGTGCAGCTTGGACCACTTGGTAACGCAGTGAATGTCGACCGTCGGCGTCTGCGCCGGCTGTGCCAGCAGGTCCGGCCAGCTCCACGTCCGGCGCTGGCCGGACTCCGTGCTGATGGCGAACTCCCATCGGCTGAGGTCGACCCGGGGGGTCGGACCGGCCGAGAGTACCGGAAAGTCCTCGGTCAGATACTGGCCGGGCGGCAGATCCTCGTTCGTGCGACGGCGGCCCGTGAAACCCCGGGAGATCACACCCATGTCACTCCCCCCGACAGCGGTTCAGCCAGCGTGGCCACCCATAAAGGAAAGCATGTCCCGCCAGGCTTTGTCGCAGGCATCGCGGTGCTCGGCGAAGGTGCGGTCGAAGAAACTGTGCGGCGCGCCCGGGAACACCTCCACGGCCACCTCGACGCCCGCGGCCCGAGCCTGCTTGGCGAACAGCTCCACCTCCTCCACCGGTGTGAAGTCCGCACCTGCGGCCAGCATGAGCACGGGAGAGCGCATCTGCGGCAGCAGGTCGGCCACCCGCGACGGCCTGCCGTAGAAGCCCATGCAGCCGGCCAGGCCGTGTCCGGCGGCCGACTGCGCCCACGAGTTGGAGCCGCCGAAGCAGAAGCCGACGCTGAACACGGACTCGACGTTGGCGTGCTCGCGCATCCAGGAGATCGAGGCGGCCGTGTCGTCCGCGATGCCCTGCCGGGTGGTCTGCTCGACGTGCGGCAGGTAGACGAAGTCCTCGTCCCGTCCGGTCAGTCCCGCGGTCCGTCCAAAGTAGTCAAATGCGATCGCGTGCACACCGGCCTCGGCGAAGCGCAGCGCCAGCTCCTTGTAGAAGGTGTGCAGCCCGCGGACGTCAGGCAGGATCACGATGGCGCGCGAACTCGGCGCCCCGGGCTGGGCATGGTACGCAGCGAAGTGCGTCGCGTCCCGCGATGTCAATACCAGATCGCCGTGGTCGCCGACAGGCCCCGAGACCGGGGGCGCGGGCGGACGGGCGTCATCGCCATAACACATGGCGTCAGTATGACCACCCCAACCACAATGGCCCGCCCGGGCTCCGCCACAGCGTCGTCAATGCGTCGATCCAGCCGCGCTTCGCCGGAGTCGGCCCGAAGAATGGGCCCCGAGGCTACGACGCTCTGGCCACGAGACGGTGGCCTTCGCAAGACATGGGGAGGCGTCATGCACCATCTGCGCAAAATCACGATCGCGGTCGCGATCCCTATTGCCGCGATCGTGGGCGTGGCGCTCACGGCGGGTGCCGCTACCAGTTCGCCGACGGCGGTGCCGGGGGTCGCTGCCACCGACGAGAACCCGGGCAACGGCGGCGGGCAGACCGGTGGACCGCAACAGAACAACCCGAACATCGCACCCAGCGGACTGCAGACCTTCAAGACGTTCAAGACCTTGACGAAGGGCCCGACGGGGACGAAGTCCCCCAAGACGGCAACGCCGACACCGTCCAAGACCTCGGCTACGCCTTCGCCGTCCAAGACATCGGCGACACCGTCGCCGTCGAGGTCGTCGGCCAGGCCGTCCGGCAGCGCGGGTGTCGTTCCCGGCGTTCCGGGCGCACCGATCACCAACTGCGCCGGCAAGACGGTGACCGCGCCGGTCACGGTGAAGGTCGGTACCGCCGGTGGTAAGCAGGCCCTGGTGGACAACGACGGCTGTGCGCTGTACGTGAACTCCCAGGACACGCCGCAGCAGAGCGCATGCACCGGCTCCTGCATCCAGCAGTGGCCGCCGCTGGTCGGTCCGGGGCAGGCGGGCGACGGCGTGGACCAGGCCAACCTGGCCGTGTTCAGCCGCGACGACGGTGCCCAGCAGGTGACCTACTTCGGCCACCAGTTGTACTACTTCAAGGGCGATACGCAGCCCGGCGACGCCAACGGGCAGGGCATGCAGCAGGCGTGGTTCCTGATCGACGCGTCCGGCAACCCGATCACCCAGTGATCACGGCGCGCCCCGGCCGCATCTAGTCAGCGCGGCCAACCGCGGGCATCGGGTCGCACCTGCCACGGGTGCGGCCCGGTGCCGCGGCGATATTCGACGCCGTACCTGGACACCGATGATCCGCTCGCCTCGGCCGTGGTCAGCTCGGCCGGGACCGGGTCGAACGCGTACACATCCTCCAGCGTGAGCCCGTCGCGGACGCGGACCGCTCTGGGCCGTGGCACCTTTCCCCCTCCCGCCCGACACTGGACGATGTCAGGGCACCCCATCGTCCTGTTCACGCCCGCAGAAGGTCTTGCGGGCCGCGGGGCCGTGAGGTGGTCCACAGTGGATCCCCACCGGGAGGAAGCGTGTTCGATCTGCTCATCCGGGGCGGCTCAGTGGTCGACCGGGTGCCTGAGCCGGCGGATGTCGGGGTCGTCGGCGCGCGTATCGCCGCCGTCGGGAGCCTGTCCGGCGCGACGGCGGCCACCGTGATCGACGCGACCGACCGGTACGTCCTGCCCGGCCTCATCGACGCCCATGCGCACGCCGACGCGACGCTGACCTGGCCGGAGGCGCAGCTCGCCGCTCTTCGCCAGGGAGTGACCACACTCATCTGCGGGCAGGACGGCCTGTCCTTCGCCCCGGGTTCCGCGGCAGCGGTGGCGTTCGTCAGCCGCTACTTCGGGGCGATCAACGGTCCGTGGCCGGGCGATGGACCTGTGACCGTGGCCGAACTGATGGCCGGCTGGCACCGGCACAGCGCGGTGAACGCCGCCTACCTGGTCCCGCATGGAACCGTACGGTTCAGCGTGCTCGGCGGTCTCGAACGCGCCCCGGACCGGGACGAGCGGCGCCGCATGCGCGCTCTCGTCGAGCAGGCACTGGCCGAGGGCGCGGTCGGACTGTCCAGTGGGCTGGAGTACCTGCCGGGCGGTTCGCCGACGTGTCCGAGCTGGCCGCGTTGTGCGCGCCGATCGCGGCCGCCGGGCTACCGTACGTGACGCACATGCGCGGGTACGGCGAGAAGGCACCGACCGGCCTGGCTGAGGCGCGCGCCATCGCGGAGTCGTCGGGGACCGGGCTGCACATCTCGCACTACCACGGCCCGGGCGACCTGCTCGCGTCCATCATGGACGATGCCCGGGCCGGTGGGCGTGACGTCACCTTCGACAGTTATCCGTACCGGCGGAGCTGCACGATCCTGGCCATGGCCGCCCTGCCGGCACGGATGGCCGACGTCGACCTCGACCGCCTGACTGAGGCGGCCGTCGCACAACGTTCGCGGATCCTGGGCGAGCTCGACCCCGGTCTGTGGCCACGGATCACGTTCGCCCACGTACCAGCGCCCGACCTGAGCTGGACGGAGGGCATGGGCCTTCCCGACGCCGCCCGACGGGCCGGCGTGACACCGGGTGAGTTCCTGCTCGACGTGCTGGTCAGCACCGCGATGACGGCATCGGCGGTGATCGAGGCTCCGGCGACCACCACGGAGGAGTCGGTGCTTGCGCTGGCCCGCCATCCCGCTCACATGGGCGGCTCGGACGGCATCATGATCGGCGGCCGGCCCCATCCCCGGGCGTGGGGGGCCTTCGCCCGATTCGTCGGCCACCATGTGCGCGAGTTGGGCGAGTGGAGCTGGGGCGACGCGACCCAGCATCTGGCCGCACGACCGGCGCGCAGGTTCGGTCTGATCGACCGTGGCGCGGTACGGGTGGGGCTCGCCGCCGACCTGGCACTGGTGGATCCTTCGACAGTGGCCGCGATGTCGAACCTACGATCAGCCTCGCACACCAGCCATCGGGGTCGCCGATGTCATCGTCAACGGCGTTCCCGTGCTCCGAAGCGGGCGAGCTGACCGGTGCGCTGGCCGGTCGGGCGCTCAGCCCATATCCGGGAGGTGCTCCACAATGGCTCCTGAAAGGGTGTCTGGTCCCCGCTCGGCGATGCCGGCCTGGTCGGCGAATCGCTCTTCGACGGCCCCTTCACCTGGCCGGTGATGGTGCTACGGCGCTCAGCGCTCGAGGCGAATATCGCAACCATGGCCGCTTCTGCTCCGCCTACGGCGTCCAGCTCGCCCCGCACGGCAAGACCACGATGGCGCCGGCGCTGTTCCACGCCCAGCTCG
The DNA here is from genome assembly GCA_963803345.1 of uncultured Actinomycetota bacterium. Lineage (GTDB taxonomy): Bacteria > Actinomycetota > Actinomycetes > Mycobacteriales > Micromonosporaceae > CAWDLX01. Next base: position 429,175 of record CAWDLX010000006.1, on the reverse strand, counting down.
ACGCCGGCGCGTGGGGCATCACCGTGGCCACCGCCCAGCAGGCGTTCGTCGCCCGCCGATTCGGCGTGGCGCGGGTGTGCTGGCCAACGAGCTGCTCGATCCCGGCCGTGCTGCGCTGGGCGGCCGGAACAGACGGCCACCGGCTTGGAGTTCGTCTGCTATGTGGACTCCGCGGCGGGCGTACGGGTGCTACGGCAGGCGTTCGCCGATACGACCGGCCGGATCGGCGTACTGGTCGAGATGGGCTACCCCGGACGGCCGTACCGGCTGCCGCGATCGGGCGGGCGGCCCGGCTCGCGCACTAGCTGACCACAGTGGACGGTGCCGCCATCTCCGGGCGTCGCCGGCTTCGAGGGCATGCTGGACACCGTCCGTACGAGCTGCCGCGCGTTCCTGGAGACGATGGTCGCGGCCGCCGAGCGGCATCTCGCCGCTGTGCCCTGAGCCGCTGCTGCTCAGCGCCGGCGGCAGCCGTTTCTTCGACATGGTCGTCGCCGCCTTCGTCCCGCCGCGCGCGAGAGCAGCTGGCGCGTGCTGCTGCGCAGCGGCTGTTACGTGACTCATGACCACGGGCTTCTACGCCGACGACTCGCCGTTCGTGCGGGACCCGGCGCTGGGCAGCTCCGGCCGGCGCTCGAGGTGTGGGCCCAGGTGCTGTCCACGCCCGAGCCCGGGCTCGCGCTGATCGGCGCGGGCAAGCGGGACGTGCCCCACGACCTCGGGCTGCCGGTCGCCTCTGCCGTGCGCGGCCAGGCGGCGCGCTCCGGTCGGTCCGGTGTCCGCGTGGCGCTCACGGCCCTCAACGACCAGCACGGGTACCTACGCGGGCTGTCGGTCGAGCCCGGGTGAGCTGGTCCGACTGGGGATCTCCCACCCGTGTACGGCGTTCGACAAGTGGCGGGCCATCCCGGTGGTCGACGACGACTACCGCGTGGTGGAGCTGCTGCACACCTACTTCTGACCGAGCGGGGCCCGCGCGCGCACACGCACATACCCCGACCCGGTCTTGCCAACGCAGGCCCGGACGCGGGCGTGCTCGAAAGCCGCCGGCGCCTGCCAGGTCGCGGGCTCATCTCCCGGTTCCCGGACTCCAGCTCGGAACACGCGACCGGTTGGATCGTTCGTTGCCGACGTAGAGGTGGGGCCGAGCGATGACGAAGTGACGCGGCCAGACCCCGCCGCTGGGTATCTCAGCGACGAGCTCGCAGCCGGCCGTCGCCAGGCCGAGCATCGCGATCGTGTCCGGCCCGCGGTTGCCGACGTAAATGAACCGGCCGTCGGGTGAGATGTCTATTTCGGACGGTTGCGTGGTCGGCGCCGTGCTCGTCCGGGCCCGGCCGACCGGACGCCACGGGGTCGGACCGTGGATCGAACGTGGACACCATCCCGTCCAACTCGCCGACGACGTGGATCCGCCCGGCCTTGTCGGTCACGAGTGGCGCGGCCCGGCCCCGGCCGAGGACGGCCAGCTCGATCCTGGCGCCGAACGTCGCCCGGCGTCGGGGTCGAACGGGTGGTGAGGATGCGGTCGATGCCGAGGTCGACCGCGAGCACGCCCTCGTCGGCGCCGACCACCATGTGCGCGTGCGGGGCCTCCTGGCGCTCGCGGTTAGGCCCGTGTCCCGCTGTGGACGACAACGTCGCGTCGCCCAGTCGGGTACACCCTGTTCATCGAGCGGAGAGCGCGGCGACGCTGCCGCTGCCGTAGTTGGCCACCGCCAGCCAGGCCGGCCCTCGCGAGGGCGCGACACCGTGAGGTGGCACGGGAACGCCCCCCCGGTCGGCCAGCGCCCGCGCGGGGCCAGCGCGCCATCAGTCCCAAGTCGTACGCCATCGACCGCGCCCTCCACCAGCTCCGACCACTGCGTACAGGACCGGTCGCTCCGGGTGACGTACCACAAACGACGGTGCCGGCGTGGTCGCCGCCAGGCCTCCGCGATCAGCGCGCCGCTGACCGGGTCGCGGCCGAACCAGGCGATCCCGGCGCCGTCGCCGCCGGCGCCCGCGGTATAACAACCGACGAAACGAGCAGGTCAGACCCTGTGTCATACCGCGTGAGCTTTCAGTCATTTCGGACACGATGATGACCTTAACTTAGACTTAAACCGCGTGCGGCGTGTTGAATGGCCCGAAAGTGTGACGCTAGGGTGCCGTCATGGCTGACCGCCACCCGGTGCAACCCCCTGCACGCATGGCGAGTCGCGTGTTCCCACGGGTCCCGCCGTGGCCGCGACCGCCGACACTTCGCCGGCCTTCCACGACGCGCCGTCGCGGCGTCGGCTTCACGAGCAGCGCCGTGCCCCCCGCGCGACCTCATCTTCCCCAACCGCGAGCAGCCGGCATCGCCCGGCGGCGTGACCACCGCCTGGCGGGCTGACCGGCGTTCGGCCCCACCACCGAGCCCGGCCGCCCCGCTGCTTGACCTCATCTTCCCCAACCGGTGCGCCGGCCGGTTCCGGTTGGGATCCGGCCACGTCCCGGTTCCGTAGCCCAGACCACGGTTCCGGCTCGGCCGCCCGCGCCGGGCTCGGTCCCATCGGGCCCCGGCTCCGACTCGGGCCCCGGTTCCGCTCGGACCCCGTTCCGGCGCCGCGCCAACGGTCACCCGGGCACCGAAGGTGCGAGGGCGGTCCGGCGCGGCCGGCGACCCGCGCCGCCTGCTCGGCGACCGGCCGGTTCGCCGGCGGTCGCCGGTCGGCGCCGGAACCGGCGTATCGCGCCGGCGTGGCCACCGGCGCCGCGGGTGACCGGTCTTTCGGTCCGAGCGGGGCCGCCAAGCCGGCGTACCGCCGACACCGCCGACGGGCTCGGCGCCGCCGGCCTGGCCGACTCCCCCTCAGCCGCAGCCAAGATCGCGGCTGCGGCTACACCCACCGTCACCACGCCGCTGGTCCGCGACCCCGAGCTGCACCTGCTGCGCCGGGCCACGTTCGGGCTCACCCCGCTCGACGCCGTCGCCATCCGCCAGATGGGCATCGACGCCTGGCTCGAGCGGCAGTTTACGCCCGACCAGATCGCCGACCCGCTCGACGACCCATCACCGCGATCTACACGACCATCCGCCATGACGACAGCCCAGATGCACGCCAGGTCAAGGACGGCGACTACCAGGCCATGTTGGAGCTGGGCCAGGCCACCCTGGCCCGCCAGATCTGGAGCAACCGCCAGCTGTTCGAGGTCATGGTCGACTTCTGGGCCAACCACCTCAACGTCGTCAACCCGCATGGACGGCGGCGGGCCATCCGCAGCCCGTATGACCGCGAGGTCATCCGACAATACGCCTTCGGCCGGTTCGCGACATGCTCCACGCGTCCGCCCGGCACCCGGCCATGCTGCACTACCTCAACAACGACGACTCCGACAAGCGGTCGGTCAACGAGAACTACGGCCGCGAGATGCTTGAGTTGCACACGTGTCGGGCTCGACGCGAAGTACACGGAGAACGACGTGCGCCACAGCGCGTACATCATGACCGGACGCACCATCGACGACCAGGACCGGTTCCGGTATGACGCCGATCGGCACTGGACCGGCAAGGTCCCGTACTGGGGTTCACCGACGCCAACGCGAAGGCGTCCAATGGTCTGGCGCTGGGCGACAAGTACGTCAACTACCTGGCGATGCACCCGGCAACGGCCAACCGGATCGCCTTCAAGCTGGCCCGCCGCTTCGTCTGCGACGACCCGCCGACGACGCTGGTCGCCCGGCTCGCGCAGTCCTATCTGGACAGCGGGTCGGCCATCATCCCGGTGCTGCGGACGCTGTTCAACTCGGTCGAGTTCTGGATGTCGACCGGGCTGAAGACCCGCCGGCCGCTGGAGAACGTCGTCGCCACCGCGCGCATCCTCGGCGTCAGCCTGGGCAAACAAACCGACCAGGGCCTGGAGGGCCTCTACCACATGGTCGACCAGCTCGGTCAGGCACCCCTGCGCTGGTCGCCCCCGGACGGCTATGCCGACTACGCCGACGCCTGGGGGTCGGCCCACGCCACCCTCGGGACCTGGAACGCGCATCGCGCGCTGATACGCGGCTACCACGAGGGCCTCACCTATCCAGACGCCCGAGACCCTGGTCGGGGCGACGCCATCCACCGTCGGAAAGTACCTTGAGGCACTGGCCCAGCGTCTTCTGCTGCAGCCGATGCAGCCCAAGCACAAGAGCGCACTGCTCACGTTCCTGGGCTACAACGTCACCACCAAGGTCAAGACCCCGAGCCTGGGCGGTAAGGTGAGCAGCCTCGTCCCGCTCATGCTCGACTCCGTCTACCACACGCTGCGGTGAGCCATGACTGACACGAGCGCGGTGAACGGGTCCGAGGCTGCGGCCGGCCCGGGCGGCTGCGAAGAGTACCTGGCCCGGCACGGCCGCATCGGCCGGCACAGCGTTGCCCGGCCCGACCTCGCACCGGCCGACCGGGTGAGGGGCGCACAGGCGCTCGCGGATGCGCAGGCCCGGGATTCGGCGGTCGCTGTCCACAGGCGGAGCCGGGGCTCGTCCACCTTGAGCGACACGCGGGCCGGAGGCGCGCATGCTAGTGGCTCGGCGACCGTGGCCGACGCCCGAGCCCACGGCGAGCTGCTGCGCCGGATGGGCCCGACCCCTATGGACGCGGCGATCCGCCTGGAGGCCGATCGGGTCACCGGCGACCTGGCCCGGGACAAGGACAGCTGGCGCAAGGGTTTCACGCGCCGGCGGGTGCTGGCCGGCGCCGGAGCCGTGGGCGCCGCCTCGCTGGGCACGCAGCTGGTCACCACGCGGTACTCGTTCGCCGATCCGGCGACTACCACGCGCACCCTCGTGACCATCTTCCTGCGAGGCGGGATGGACGGGCTCAGCGTGATCCAGCCCGCCAACGACGCTTACCTCAGCAGATGCGCCCCACCATCGCCATCGACGCCAAGGCGCTGCTGCCGGCCGACTCCCGGTTCGGGCTCAACCCAGCGCTGGCCCCGTTGCTGCCATTCTGGAAGGCCGGCACCATGGCCGCCGTCCACGCCGTCGCCTCGCCTGACGCCAGCCGCAGCCACTTCCAGGCCCAGGACTGCTACGAACGCGGGACGGCCACCACATCCACCCACACCGGCTGGCTCGACCGGGCGTTCACCGCGCTCGGACCCGGAACCGACGTTCCGAGCGATCGCCGAGGGCGACACGACGCCGCGTTCGATGGTCGGAATCGAGCCGAAACTGGTGCTCGACGGCATCCAGAACTTCGCCCTCTCCGGCAGAGACGGGATGCGCGACAGGACGATCGCCGCGCTGCAGGCGCTCTACACCGGGCTCGACCACCCGGCGGCGAGCTTCGCGCTCGACGACGGTCAAGGCGCTCGACCAGGCCCATCGGATCGCGCAGTGCGGCTACGACACCAAGACGCGACTACCCCGGCGGCGGCTTCGCCAACCAGCTCCGCGACGTGGCCCGGCTGATCAAGGCCAACGTCGGCCTCGGGTCGCCACGATCGACCTCGGCGGCTGGGACATGCACACCGGCATCGGCAACGTCAACGGTGGCGAGATGCGCAACCACCTCGACGAGCTCGCCGCCGGCGCTGGCCGCGTTCGCCACCGACCTCGGGCCGAAGCTGGCCGATGTCAACGTCGTGACGATGAGCGAGTTCGGCCGGCGGGCCAGCGAGAACGGAAACCAGGGCTGCGACCACGGCCACGGCGGCCTGATGCTGCTGCTCGGCGGCGGCCTGGCCGGGCGGCACGGTGCACGGCAAGTGGCCGGGTCTGGCACCGAACGCGCTCGACCAGGGCGACCTCGCCGGACCCAATGACTACCGCGATGTCCTGGGTGAATTCTCGTCCGACGATTCAAAGTCGGCGACGTGTCGAAGGTCTTCCCGGACCACAAGTACGCCGCGATCGGCGTTACCGCGTAGTCAGCCGACTCCCGACGGCGGCGCGTTCGTTCTCTTGGCGTGCCGAACTATGCGATGTTTTGCGACGGCTTGGAGCGGGCGAGACCTGACCGCCCCCGGACGGCCGGATTACCTTCCTCTTACACAGCATCGATAGCGTGATCGTCCATGGCTGATCGTCCCACCGCAGCCCACCTGCTGCGCCGAGCCACCTTCGGGCCGACGGCGGCCGAGATCGACGCCGCCGCGGCCGCCGGTCTTGAAGCGACTCTGGCGACGCTTCTCGCTCCAACAGGTGCGGATCCAGGCGCCGCGGCAACACCCCCGCCCGCCATGGGTGCGGACCCGTATGCCAGCATCACGAAGAACTCGTCCGTCGCCACGCGTGAGGCCGCTCAACTCGCCCGCAAGAACCAGATTCAGAGCGTGATCAACTGGTGGGTCGCCCGGATGGTCGCGGCCCAGCATCAGTTCACCGAGAAGCTGATCTTCTTCTGGCACGGGCACTGGGCGACCAGTGTGCAGAAGGTCAAGTCCGGACCGATGATGCTCGCGCAGCTGGACACGTTCCGGCGCGACGGCCACGGCGATTTCGCGGTGTTCGTGAAGGCGATGCTGCGGGACCCGGCGCTCATCGTGTGGCTCGACGGACAGGAGAACACGGCCAAGGCACCGAACGAGAACCTGGCCCGCGAGTTGATGGAGCTGTTCACTCTCGGCATCGGCGCATACACCGAAGTCGACGTCAAGCAGGCGGCCCGGGCCCTCACCGGGTGGACGATCAACCGGGCCAGCCTGACGTCGGTCTTCGTGGCTCGCCGGCACGACGCGGGCACCAAGACCATCCTCGGGAAGACGGCGAACTTCGACGCCGACTCGTTCGCCGACCTGCTCATGGCCCAGCCCGCCCATCCGGCTCATATCGCGCAGCGGATGTGGTTCCGCTTCGCCTCCGGTGCGTCCATGACCCCGTCGGTTCAGGCCCGGCTGGTGGCGGCGTACGGGTCCGGGCGGGACATCACCGCCCTGGCGCGGGCCGTCTTCACCGATGAGGCGTTCCCAGACACCAAAGGGCAGCTGGTGAAACAGCCGGTGGAGTGGATCGTCGGCGCGCTGCGCCAGCTCGAGGTTGATCCGGTACACCTCACCGATGATCGCAAGCGGTTCCTGCTGGGCGGGTTCAACGCGCTCGGGCAGGTACCGCTGCAGCCCCCGAGCGTCGGCGGTTGGCCTGCCGGTCCGGCCTGGCTCAACACGTCGGCGACGCAGACCCGACTGCGGCTGGCCACGTCCTTCGCCAACGCGGCGAGCGCCCGCGCGGTGGCGCCCCTGAACGGCGGGACCGAGCAGGCGACGCTCGACGCGCTAGCCCGGCTGCTGGCGGTCGACGCCTGGACCGACCGGACGAAGGCTGCCCTCCGGCTCGCCCTCGGCGACCCCCGAAAGCTGCTGGCCGTCGGCCTTGTCAGCCCCGAATACACCGTCACCTGAGCGGAGGCACGCGTGGACGCAGTGACGAGGCGGTCGTTCCTCATCAAGAGCGGCGTGGTCGCCGGTGGTGCGATCGTCGCCGGCGCGGCCGGCTACACGATCTGGGACATCCTGGCCACCGCCGGCGACCCAAGCCGGCCGGCCGGAGCCAGGACGCTTGTCATGGTCACGTTGTACGGCGGCAACGACGGACTGGCCACGGTCATCCCGTTCGCCGATCCCGCGTACCACGACGCCCGCCCCGGCCTGTCGTACTCGGCCGACCAGGTTCTCAAACTGGACGCGACCACCGGCCTCAACCCGCACCTCAAGGGACTGTCCACACTGTACAGTCGCAAGCAGTTGGCTATCGTGCGCGGAGTCGGGTATCCGAAGCCGGACCGCAGCCACTTCCGCTCGATGGACATCTGGCAGACCGCCAACCCCCAACGGCCGGCCAACAGCGGCTGGCTTGGTCGATGGCTGGACTTCGCCGGCGGCGACCCCCGTCTGGCCGTGTCCTTCGAACCGGTCCTCCCGCCGCTGCTGGCCGGCGAGAAGAGCGCCGGAGCGGCCGTACCCGTCAGCGGCGACAGCACCATCAGCGGACCCACGGCCAAGGCCGTCACCGCCCTGGGCCAGACCGCGTCCGGCGAGCCTCCACTGCAGGCGCGAGCGGCCCGGTGCTTCGCGGATCTGCTCGAGGTCGACGCGATGATCACGAAGGTCAAGGCGGCCTCCGACGCCACCGACAACCCCGACGACGACACGCCCCAGGCCACCGGCACCGGCGGCGGCCGGACGCCGATCACGTCCCAGCTCGACATGGTGGCCGACTGCGTCGAGGCCGGGGTGTCGACCCGGGTCTTCTCAGTCTCGCTGGGCGGCTTCGACTTCCACGCCGAAGAGAAGGTGGCACAGGAACGCCTGCTCGGCCAGCTCGACAGCGCACTCACCGCATTTGTCGAGCGCATGTCGAAGACCGACCGTGGCAAGGACGTCGTGGTGGTCGTGTACTCGGAATTCGGCCGGCGAGTGCACGCGAACGCCTCCAACGGCACCGACCACGGCACGGCGTCGAATGTCTTCATCATCGGTCCCGGCGTCACCGGTGGCCGACTCATCGACGAACAGCCCAGCCTCACCGACCTCGACGAAGGTGACCTGAAGTTCAACCGTGACTTCCGGGACGTCTACGCCACCATGCTCACTGACGTACTCGACGCCGACCCGGGGCCGGTCCTGGGCGGCTGGGCTGGCCGCATCGAGGGCCTCTTCGTCTGAACGGCCATGCTGACAACACGCGAACGCTGACCGGGACCCAACGGTGCCGGGAAGTCGACCACGATCTCCATGATTCTCGGCCTCACTCTGACAGACAGGAAGGGGGACGTGTCGAGGTCGGTGTTTCTCAGCGCGGCCGACGGTTTGACGATCGCCGACAACGCAGCGCGACTTCACCTTTCCGAGAGCACCGTCCGGAACAACCTGTCGAGCGCCATCGGCAAGACCAACACCCGCAACCGCATCGAGGCGGTGCAGGCCGCTAGGCCGACGGGTGGTTGTGGCGACCCCTCGCTGGGAAAAGCACCAGATGATGCGCCACGCCTTGTCCACATAGGACGATCGCGCCGAGGGTAGCTGCGGGCCACGGCATCGACCGTGTGACATGGATCCTCCGGAGTCACCCAGCGAACTCACAGCCCTAACCAACCGCCAGTCCACACACGGGTGGCACAACTGAGACATGACGAGAACATACGTTCACCATCCGCTTCCAGCTCCGTCCGCTCTCAACGGCATCAGGACCGTCGGCCCGGCCGGGGCCGGCGTGGTCATCAGTGTCGTAGATCCGGCTGGCCTGGCCGACCAGGTCGAGTTATTCCTGCCCCGTAGATGGTCCGTGCGACGCTTCGCCAACATCTATGAGGTCGATCGCCCAGAGTTGCTGGTACTCGGCAGCGCGACGCCGTTTCTCGTCGCGGCCGCTCGGCTCCTCCACCCGCAGGCGCTGCTCGTGGCGCTCATCGCACAGGATTCGTCGCCACGACTCATCGTCGACGTTCCTGCATTGTGGAGCGGACGCGTCGGTCCGAGCTGGCGCCCTGCAGGTCCTGGCCGCCCACGTGATGGCCGGCAACAGACGTTCTCGTTCGACGAGCCCGCCTCGCCCGGCGTTCAGGGGCGTGACACCGACAGCTGGCATCACCGGTGCCGGTTGGGTCGACGGGCCTGGGCACGACGACGACGCTTCCGCCGGCTGACAGTCTGCCCGCGCCGATCACCGTTCCTGGACGAACCGTCCACCAAGCCGTTGACAGTGACGCCCGGCCGGCCGGACATGCGATCGGCCCGTGCCGACCGAGCGCGGCCCGTGCCGACAATGAGTAGCCCGAGCAGCGCATCGGCACGTCGTGCCGCAATCGAGTCACGATCGTCCATACGGCCTGGCACGCACGGCACCAATGCGTCGAGGCCTTCGATAAGACGATCGCCCTCGGGCGAGCTGAAGCGTCCTGTGATCACCACCCTGCCATCCGCGGTACGACGCGCGTCGAGCCACCGCTCGGCCGTGGGTCGCTTGCGGGGTTGCGAGTGGTCGCCGGACTCGTCGGCGATCACGGTGGCAGCGCGGGCAAAGCCCCGGGGGGTGAGCTCGCGGGCGCGCCTGACCATCTCGCGGTCGGCGCCGCCGGCGAGGGCCTGGTCGGTCAGACGAGGTATGACGCGCGCCGCAAGATCGACATGCTCGATCGAGATCTCGCCGTCAACAAACGCCCGCGCGACCTGAGGCATCCTCGTCAACGCCTTCGCACAGCGAATGCGCCGGCTGGCGTCGGAGACTCGGAGCCCGTGACGCAACCAGACGGCGGTCGACCTAGAACCGTGCGACAGCGCGACGCCACGCGAGTCGATAGCGCCAGTTGTTCGGACCTCCATCGCCTGGAGCATGCAGGCCAACGGCCGGAGTCTTCGCGCCAGTTCGAGCAGGTCTCCATCCGAGAGGATCGCAAGGTCAAGCCGCGCGAGATTGCTCAGGGCGCGGGTCGCCGGAGTGAGGACACGCAGACTATCGTGGGAACTCATGTTCGACAGCCTACTCTCGAACGAATGATCGACTCAAGTGTCGCGTACGCCACAGTCCATTGTGGACTTAGCGCCGGCGCGGGACGACGATGAGCTGGACGACAGCGACACGCGGGTCCGCGCTCTGGACGGTCCGGTGGCGGGATGGCACAGTGACGTTCATGCTGGCGTACCTCGCTGACGCTGAACGCCCCTGGAGTGATATTCCCGGAGTGGCCGTGATCGGCGGCGTCATTGGAATAGTGATCGTGGTCGCCGCCATCCGCGCGATGATGAAGAAGGGGAAGTAGTCCGGCACACGGCGTATGTAGCTAGGGCCCGGGCGTCCAGGCGCCGCAGTGACCTCAGCCAGCCACTGCAAGGCCACTGCAAACCTGGTCATCGATCATGCCTGGGCGACAGCGGAAGACCACCGGCCCAGGCGGGCCTGCTGCGATCGGGAGAGGCGGTGATGGCAGGCATGCGGACAGCGTCGAGCCGCGCGCTTCGTCGGCAACCCGTGTACGGCCACATCGACGAGCTGCTGGACACGTATTGCGATGGTCACGGCTGGACCATCGGGCCACTGGACAAGCACGTGGATTCGCTGTCCGGCTCATCGTTCGAGCGGGTGGTGGTCGGCGACGGAGCGGAGACATTGATCGTCAAGCACATTGCCGCTGAGTTCGATTGGCTCATGCGTGTCCTTGGCGACGGCGCTCCCGGTCACGCGCCTCGCGCCCTGATCGTGTGGCAGGAGGGGTACCTGGCCGCGATGCCCACGGTGATCGACACGGCCACCGTCGGAATGACGTATGACAAGGCTCAGGGGCACGTTCGTCAGGTGATGCGCGACGTCGCTCGCTCATTGGTGTCACCCGGCAGCTCGACCGTCCCACTGACGCAGCACCGGCAGTTTCTCGACCATATGGCCGAGATGCACGCCGCCTTCTGGGGTTTCGTTGACCACCACGGCCTCACCACGCCCGCACAACGGTACGGATTCGCCCACCCGTCGAGGACCGAGGAGGAGCGGGCCGCCGGACACCACGAACCCATTCCCGAGCTCTTTCCGCATGGCTGGGCGGCGGTCCGTGCCAAGGCCCCGCGGGCCGCCGATCTTGCGCTCTCGATCGCCAACGACACCGGCGCTCTCGAGGCGGCGATGGCGGACGGGCCGCAGACGCTGGTTCACGGCGACTGGAAATTCGGAAACCTCGGCAGCTGGCCCGATGGGCGAACCGTGCTGCTGGACTGGGGATGGCCCGGGCAGGCCGGCCCCTGCGTCGACCTGGGCTGGTACCTAGCCGTCAACTGTGACCGGCTCCCGGAGTCGAAGGAGGACGCCATCGAGGGCTATCGATCAATGCTCGACGGCAAGGGGGTGGCAACGCGGGGATGGTGGGATCGACAACTCGACCTCGCTTTGTTGGGGGCCTTCATCCAGATGGGCTGGTCGAAGGCCGGAAACCCCGACGAACTCGCCTGGTGGACTGATCGCGTCCTGCCGACGGCCCTATCTCTGCAGTGAGGCATCCTGCTCAGTATCTGGTCGCGGCTCGGCGAAGTATGTCGCGATAGGCACCGGACCGACGCGCCAGAGCGTCTGCACGTTCGTCGCCGAGTCTTGACCATTGGCCCACATTGAACACCGCAGCGACCTCCTTCGTCAGCCACCATGCCTCCAGAGGAGCGACCCGTTCGATGTCGTCCACATCGGACTTCAGGCTGGCCGGATCGATCGCCTCGCCGGCCCTCCGCCGGGCCATGGCAAGCCACAGGCGGGCCTGCACGTGGTACCTGCGCAGGGACAACCGGGTTGCGGCGGAAAGAACCTCGTCGAACGCGGCCATCGCCGCGGTAGGGTCGCCCGCCGCGAGGTGACAGCGCCCGTCCAGCAGCACCGTTCGCAGCTGCGCCCGCCATTGAAAGAGATAGGTCTCCGACGGCCGATCACGTAGAGCGCGTAGGCGAATCGCGGCCGCCTCGGCGTCGCCGGCCCTCAGCCGACCATCGGCCAGGTCAAGCAGGGCGTGCGCGATGGGCTCGGCCAGGTTCAGCGCCGACGATCGCTCAAGTGCCCGGACATTCGCATCGTCGGCTTCATCGAACGCGCCGACCCCGCGAAGGATCCAACCGCGGAAGTTGTCGTCGCGACCCGTGAAGCGGTCGGTCGACTCACGTGCGGCCGCCGCTGACATCCGCTCGATCTCGGCGAGAGCCGCGGCCGGCTCACCGCTGAGTGCGCGCGCATAACCAGCCAACATGTGCCGGTTGACGGGTGCGAACGGGTATCCCGCCCGACTCGGCCGGGCATTCGCCCCGCCGACGAGGCGAAGGGTACGCCTGGGCTCATCGTGATGGACGTATAGAAACCCTCGCCACAGGTCGACGACGGGTGCGATGCTGGCCGGTGTTTCGCCAGCGACCCGCTCGAGCATCGTCCGTCCGCCGACCAGGTCGCCCGCTGCGTGTCGAATCCGCCCAGCCAAAGCCAGGCACGAGGCGCGAAGCTCCGGATCACTCGCGAGCGATCCGGCCTCATCGGCCAGACGGCGAGCCCGTTCGAAGTCGCGCTCGATGTACGCGACCAGTGCTGCGACCTCGAGAGCGGCCGGATACAACGGATCCGCTGAAGTCAGCGGTTCTCGAGCGGCGTCGGCATCGGCGAGAGCGCCGGCCGTGTCAGATGTCCGCAGGCGCAGTCGCCCTCGACGGATACGGATGTCGGGGACGTCGTCGGCGGCTACTGCGTCGTCCATCAACCGGATCGCCTCGGCGAAGTCGAAGCGGCTCGCTGCCATCGCCGCGGCTCGAACGAGAGCCGAAGCGGTCGTGGCCAGGTCGCCGCCAAGCCGAGCATGGTAGGCGACCGCCATCGGGTCAGCCCTGGTCCGGGCCGCGAGGCTGCGGGCGGCCTGGCGGTGGATCAGGGCAACCCTCGACTTGCTCACCGATACATGAAGGGCCTCCCGAACGAGCTGGTGGGTGAAGTGGATACCGCGGGCGCTCTCCACCAGGAACCGGCGGCGCACTCCCTCCTCCAGATGATCGAGCAGCTGCGTCGCGGGCCGATCCAGCACGGCGGCGAGCAGCTCGAGGTCGATGTCCTGCCCGAGCACTGCGGCCGCGCGGAGTGTCGCGGCGACATCCGGACCGGCACGCTCGCACCGCGCGGTAACCGCGTCACGGATCGTGGAGGGCAGCTCGTCACTGTCAGCGTTGGCGAGCTCATGGAGGAACATCGGGTTCCCGCCGCTGCGGGCGTAGAGCACGGTCACCCGAGGCGAATCGTCCGGCAATCCGAGCATGGCAGCCACAGTGGGTCGGTCGAGAGGTCCTAAGGTCAGACGGAACTCTGCCGGCAGCAGTACCTCCTCGTCTGAGCGCATCGTCGCCAGAATCAGCAATCGGATGCCGCTTAGCCGTGCGACGGCGTGTCGCAGCCACGCCCGCGTGGTGGGATCGACCCACTGCACGTCATCAACACACAGGACAACGGGCCTGACCTCAGCCAGGCGGGCTATCACCGTGTCACAGGCGGCGAACAGACGGCTGAGGTCGACGGCGGGATCCGTGGGCTGGAAGACCCCGGCGAATGCGGGCGCCGCCGGGGATACACCCGTGGAGTGGTCGCGGGCCTGCGCGTCCATTGTCGACAGTTCCTGGCTGCGGGTGTCGGTCGCGAGCGAATCGCGTCTGGTCCCTGCGCCGATGTCCACAGTGGTCGGGGCGGCGCGATCGGGTTCGGCCGGCTCGAGGGCGAGAAGTTGCCGCACCGGCCACGCCGGGCCGCCCAGCAGTAGCTCGGCCGCGGCCGGATCGGGCAGCCGACGGATGTGGGCGGCAATCGCATCGATCAGCGGTTGCATCGGCAGTACGCCGGCGACATCGTCGCCCCGGCAAGTCAGAACCGTCACGACAGGCTCGCCCAGTGTGTTCAGGCCCGCGATGAACTCCGACATCAGTCGGGTCTTGCCGATCCCGGCCTCGCCGCCGACGAGCACAACCTGCGGTTGCCCGGTGCCGGTCAGGGACAGCGCGTCGCGCAACCGCGCGAGGTCGCCCGACCGGCCCCTGAGTCCGTAGGCGGCCGGCGAGCCGAGGAACCCCTGGTCGGTCGGCTCCGCATCGGCCAGACGGCTGCTTGGGCGCAATTCGCGACCACGCGGGAGCATCGCGATGTCAGGGACCGTCGGCGGCTCCGCCAGTCCGACGATCGGAGCAGCCTTCTCGCCCCTGAGAACGCGGACGTGGAGAGACTGGGTGGCCGCTGCCGGGTCGACACCTAGGTCATCGGCCAGCCGGGTGGCCATATCGGCGTACGCGCGCAGCGCCAGAGCCGGTCGACCTGCCAGGGAATGCGCCGCCATCAGGACACGCAGCGCGGCTTCGTCGTATGGCTCGGCGTCGATCGCGACCGCGGCCAGAGTCGCCGCGGACCACGGGTCCCCCGCCGCCAGCGCCGCCTCAGCGGCGACCAACCGTGCCTGGCCGCCACAACGGGCGACCAGTGCGCGGTCGGCGTCCAACCACGCCGTACCCGCCGACTCCTCGGGCAGCAGCGGGCCGCGGAGCAGGTCGAGCGCGGCCCGCGCGGCGGCAGCAGCGGGGGCGATCGCACCCGCGTCGAGACGGCGCCGCGCCTCAGTCGCCAGCTCGTCCAGCGCCCTGACGTCGAGCCAGTCGACGGCGAGCGCGTAGCCGGCGGCCGTTCGCGCAACACTGCCGGGTCCGATCGCCGAACGCAGACGACTCACCAGAACGGAAAGCTGGTCGGCTGGCTGGCTCGGCGGCTCATCACCCCAGACCACGTCGGCGAGACCGTCCGTTGCGACCGCGGCCCCGCGTGCGATCGCCAGCCGGCCCAGAAGGCGGCGAGCCTTCCGGCTGCCCAGACGCGAGAGGTTGACCCCTTCGACCTCCAGCCCGCCGAGGACCCGCACCCGAATCATTCCTTGGGTATACCCCACCCTGGAGCGGGTGGCGTGGAGGCCCCTTGAGAGTACGGACGAGTGCACTACGAGTGCAGCAATCTACGAGAACGCCGGGCCTCGCTGAACTGTGAGCCGGCTGTCTCACCGCAAGCGAGGGCGCTCAGAAAGTAAGGCGCCTAAAGGCAGCGCGCTCAGAAAGGCAAGGAGCCGGCGTCCACGGGGGAAAACGTCGGCTCCTGCGCGACCCAGCATAGCTGCACTTGCCCCCCATCGCTAGGTCAGGATTTCGGGCGTGTCCCTGTCGGACGAACGACAGAGCGCACACCGCCATCTGGACAACATACCGGCCGTGCGGTCAGGCGTCGTCCAGCCACGGCGGGGGCGCGGCACGGCAGACGGTCGGCCACTCCGACTGCCATACAACAGGTTCCGGGTTTCCTAGGTCATGGTCGGCCCTCGAGGTCAGCCTTCTGGCGCACCCGTCGGCGCCGCCGCCACTGTCGACATGAGACGGACATACGAGCTGTGACGGCGTCGATACAACGACCGCCTCCACTGTGGACCGGCGCGGCATCGCGCGGGACAGATCTCGCGACACACCGGAAGTTGTCGGCCCCGCCACCGATAATGGGCGGGTGACCGGATACGCCACGAGAATGGACTCAACCCGCCGAGGGTGGCACGCGGTGGCCGAACTTGTGCTGGCCGGACCGCAGCACCGCCGCGGTGGCGGCATACGGCTCCGAGTGGTCCCTGGGGGCTTCGCGACGACGCGGGAGCTCGACCTGCGTGTACTCGGCATCGACCTCGTGTTGCCCGACGGTCGCGTGCCCATCGACGGACGCACGTGCGCGGATCTCGCCGCCACGGCCGGCGTCGATGTCGGTGAGCCGGTCAATCTCTACCACGACGGATCGCACGTGGATCCGAACGAAGTCCTGGAGCTCGACGACGACGCCGCCGAGGAGCTTGCGCGAGCCTACGAGATGGGCGACGACGCGCTCCGGCGCTTCGCGACGAACGAGACGCCGGTGCTGTGGCCTGAGCATTTTGACAACGCCATCAGGGTCGGGGAGATCAACTACGGCGTGTCACCCGGTGACACTTACCTGGACGTCCCCTACGTCTACGTCGGTCCGCCGGGCCACGCTGGCGAGGCGTTCTGGAACGCCCCGTTCGGCGCCGCGCGTCCAGTGGCAGACCTCGGTCATGTGGACGCTGTCGTTGCATTCTTCGCCGAGGGACGCTTGCTCGCCGAAGGAGCTTAGGCTAGCGGCCGCCACGAGAGCGTGGCGAGCCTGGGCGGTCGGCGTCTCGCGACCGCGCACGGTATGCGAGGGTGGGGACATGGATGAGAACTCGATCCTCGGCCGGATCGACCAGCTGGTCGATGAGGAGCACCGCCTGCGTCAAGCGGTACAGCAGGGAACGCTCGCCTCGGATGATGAGCGGGGCCGGCTGCGATCCATCGAGGAGGAGCTGGACCAGTGCTGGGACCTGCTCCGGCGACGCCGCGCGGCCCGCGAAAACCATCAGAATCCTGACGCCGTCGAGGCGCGGCCGGTACCCGAGGTGGAAAGTTACCTGCAGTAGGTCAATTGGGAGCAACGCGGTCGTCGGGGCTGGGGCGTGGTGCCGATGTGCCTCATGACGCCGCACGATGACGGGCGGCCCACTCCAGAGCGACGGAGACCTTGGGCCGTGTCGTCGGATCCGCGCCCCAGGCCGGTCAGATGGACGCCCGCGCTGTCGCCACAACCGGTCACGGCGCCATGACCACCGGTGCTGCCGTCGCCCTGCGCGGACATGCCGCACGGCGGATCTACACCGTTGTGGTCTTCATCGTGCTCGCCTCGCTGGACAACGTGGCGATCGGCTTGGTGCCGCCGCTGTTCAGCCCGATAGCCCAGAGTCTTCACGTCGGAGAGAGTGCGGTCAGTTTCGCGACCGGCGGGACCTACCTCGTCAGCGCCGTCGCCGCGGTCGCATGGGCCTACGTCGGCGACCGGACCGACCGGAAGCCGCTGCTGATGCTCGGCACTCTCATCTGGGCGACCGGGACGCTGGGCACCGCGCTCGCACCGAACTTCGCCACCTACGTCGTCGCACAGGTCGTCGGTGCCACCGGTCTGGGCGCGGTCGCCTCGGTGGGTTTCTCGGTCGTCAGTGATCTCATCAGCCCGCGCCGGCGGGGGCTGGTCATGAGCTTCTGGGGACTGTCCCAGGGCGTCGGCTCCCTCGTCGGATTCCTGCTCGGTGGACTGCTGGGCAACGTCGATTGGCGACGACCCTTCTACGTGCTCACCGTCATTGGTCTCGCCGCCACATTCGCCTACGTATTCACGTACAACATCCGTCGAGGCGAAAGCGAGCCCGCGTTGACGGCGGTCTTCGCCGCCGGCGAAGAGTACGAGTTCCGCATCAACCGGGCTGACATACCGCGGATTCTGCACCGTCGCACAAACGTCTGGCTGACTCTGCAGGGGCTGACGGCACAGGTGGTCTTTGGCTCCCTGGTCCTGCTTCCCCGGCTCTTCCAGGCCAAGGCGGAGGCAGTTGGATTCTCCCAGTCGACGGCAATCAAGATCGGCAGCGTGTACGCGACAATCTTCACCCTCGGCGCGGCATTCTCAATCGTCGGCGGCCTCGTCGGGGACAGGCTGCAGCGCCGGACCCCTCGTGGGCGCGCCATGGTGGCCGCCGTCGGCATCCTGGCCGGGATCCCGTTCTACGTCGTGCTCTTCTTCGTGCCGCTGCGGCTCGACATCGCCCGGGACGCGAGCGCAGGTTCGGTCGTCGAGGCCGTGCTGTCGAGTGTCTTCACCCAGCCTACGATGGCTGCCAGCTTCGTCGCGGCGCTCATCGCGTTGACGCTGACCTCAGCCAACTCCCCGAACTGGTTCGCACTTATTACCGAGGTCGAACCCACCCGAACATCGCGGAACCGTGTACAGCCTGGGAAACCTCGTCAATGGCGTGGGGCGCGCGGCCGGCGTGGGGCTGGCCGGGGCGGTCGTGCGGACACTGGAGCGGCCGCTCGGCTCCCCGCTCAACTTCGCCGTCGGCCTGGCCGCGTTCCAGGTCTTCTTCATCCCGACCGGGATTATGTACTGGCTCGCCTCGCGTACCTCGCCCAGGGACATCGCGGCCGTCCACGACATGCTGGAGCAGCGCGCGTCGAACGTCAGTTCATGATCCAGATGGCGAGGCTGTGGCGGGAGGCGAAGCTCGCCCAGCCCCGGTACAGCAGCAGGAGCCAAGCGGGGCGTGACCATGCCCAGGACAGCACCGGTGCCGATGATCGTGTCGTGCCGGTCCTGAGTTTGGCGGAACGTTCAGCTCGGTCTCCTGGCGTGCAGGGTCATGATCTGGTCGACCACCAGTGCGGTCCATCCGGTCTGGTGCGAGGCCCCGAGGCCCATGCCGGTGTCGCCGTGGAAATACTCGTAGAACGGGATCAGGTCCCGCCAGCGCTCGTCCTTCTGGAACAGCTCGTACCCACCGTGTACCGGACGGCGCCCGTCGGGATCGAGCAGGAACAAGCTGACCAGACGGCGCGTGAGGTCGTCCGCGATCTCGCCAGCGAATGCTTCTCGCCGGACCCGGTGGGGTATTCGACCTGGAGGTCGTCGCCGAAGAACTCGTAGTACCGGCGGAGTCCTTCGATGATCAGGTGGTTCACCGGGAACCACACCGGTCCGCGCCAGTTCGAGTTGCCACCGAAGAGGCCGGCGGTCGACTCGCCCGGCTCATAGCCCGACGGTGAAGTCGGTTCCGGCGAGGTTGACCGTGAACGGATGCGCCAGGTGGGCGCGGGACAGCGTACGGATGCCGTACGGCGAGAGGAACTCGTCCGGATCCAGCATCCGGGCCAGGATGTGCATGAGCTGGGTCGGTCCGACCGCGGAGAGCAGGCGCTGCTGCTGCCCGTTGCGTATCCGCCGGGCGGACAGGGCGTCGGCGTACTCCGGCTTCTTGGTGAGGAACCAGCGGAGCCGGCCGGCGACCTCAGGAAGCCTGGCCAGGGTCACCGACGACAGGATCGTCGTCGCGGCCAGCGGCAGCAGGCCCACGACGGAGCGCACCTTGAGTGGCACCTTCTCGCCGTCGTGTTGGCGGATGACGTCGTAGAAGAACGAGTCCTCAGCGCTCCACAGACCCTGCTCGTAGGCGGCCGCCGCGATATAGGCGAAGTGCTCGAAGAACTTGGTCGCCAGGTCCACGTACGCCGGTTCCCGGATGGCCAGCACAAGGGTCATCTCGAGCATGTTCAGCGCGTACATGGCCATCCAGGCCGTCCCGTCGCTCTGCTCGAGAACGCCGCGCGATCGGCAGGACCGCGCCGCGATCGAACGGGCCGACGTTGTCCAGTCCGAGAAAGCCACCCTCGAAGACGTTGTTGCCGCCAGAGTCCTTGCGGTTCACCCACCAGGTGAAGTTCAGCAGCAACTTGTGCAACACCCGGGCGAGGAAGTCGTAGTCGCGCGCGCCGTCGAGCTCGAAAACCCTCAGCGTCGCCCAGGCGTGCACCGGAGGGTTGACGTCGTCGAAGGCCCACTCGTACGCCGGCAGCTGCCCGTTGGGGTGCATGTACCACTCGCGTAGGAGCAGAAGCAGCTGCTCCTTGGCGAAGCAGGGGTCGACATGGGCGATCGCCACCGCCTGGAAGGCGAGGTCCCACGCCGCGTACCACGGGTACTCCCATGGGTCGGGCATCGAGATGACATCGAAGCTCGACATATGGTCGCCAGTGCGCGTTGCGCAACCGGGTAGGTGACGGCGGTTCGGCGTTGGGATCGCCGGCGAGCCAGCGAGCCACGTCGTAATGGTAGAACTGCTTGCCCCACATCAGTCCGGCGACCGCTTGGCGCAGCACCAGGGCCTCGTCGGCACTGGCCGACGGCGGCGTGACGTTCAGCGAAGAACTCGTCCGCCTCTTCCTTCCGGTCGGACATCACGGTGGTGAAGCCGTCGCCGAGGTCGAGGGCCGCATGGCTGCGGGCGGCCGACTCCGGCGACCATTCGTCGGCCGGCCCGGCAACCAGGGCGAGCCGTAGCCGGATCTCGGTCGTCGCACCGGCGGCCGCCTCGAGTACGTAGTGCAGCGCCGCCTTGGTGCCGACCCGCTCGGGATTGACGGTGTCCTTGCCGTCCACGACGTGATCGCCGATTCCGTCCTTCGGGTATGGCGACCTGTTGTCCAGTCCCCACAGCCGTTCGGCGTTGGACTCGTTGTCGCATACCAGCGCCTCGGGTGAGCCCTCGCCGGCAAGGACGAGCCGACCGAGAATACGGTGCTTGGCCACCAGCGTGCCTTCGTCGTAGCCGTGGATGGTGGGCACATCGTCGAACCCCGGCGTCCCCAGGCCCACGTGTTGCGGAACCAGAGCGTGGGCAGGAGATGCAGCGTGGCCGGCTCGGGTCCATGGTTGGTCGCCCGCACCGTGATGCACATGTCCGTCGGCGATGCTTTGGCGTAGTCGACCTCCACCGCCCAGTACCGACCGTCGTCGAAGATGCCCGGTGTCCACGAGCTCGAACTCGGGCTCGGCCCGGCCCCGGGCGGCGTTGGTCCGCACGATGTCCCCATACGGAAAGCGGCTCTGCGGATAGTGGTAGCGCCACCTCATCCAGGAGTGGGTCGGCGTCGAGTCGAGGTACCACCAGTACTCCTTGGCGTCCTCCCCGTGGTTGCCTTCCGGACCGCCGAGCCCGAAGATCCGCTCCTTGAGGATGGCGTCCTTGCCGTTCCACATGGCCAGCGCGAAGCAGAACGTCTGCCGTTCGTCGCAGATTCCGGCCAGGCCGTCGTCGTTCCAGCGGTACGCCCGCGACCGCGCATGGTCGTGCGGAAAGTAGTCCCACGCGGTGCCGTGCTCGCTGTAGTCCTCGCGGACGGTGCCCCAGGCCCGCTCGGCCAGGTACGGCCCCCAGGCTCGCCACACACGGTCCCCCGCGTCTGCCGCTGCCAGCCGTTTCCGCTCAGCGCCCGGTTCACCCACGGTAGGTATTCTCGCCAGGCGCCGTTGCGCGATCCGACACACCCTTGGCCCGAACGCCGGATTGGTCACACCGGGGCAGGTCACGCCTATGCTCCCGCCACACTGGTCACGTGGCATCGTTCAGATTCGGTACTCAGACCTGTGGCGACCTCACAGCTGGAGCCGAGCGTGAGTGGCTGATCACCGACGGTCTGGGCGGCTACGCCATGGGCACTGTCTCCGGGCTCCGGACCCGTCGGTATCACGGTCTGCTCGTGGTGGCCGGCGTGGCCCCGGCCCGGCGTTGGGTCGCCCTCGCCGCACTCGACCCCTTCGTGACCCTCCCGTCGGGCGTCTCGGTCCGGCTCGGCACGCACGAGTGGGTCTCTGGTGCGATGGAACCAAAGGGTCACGAGCTGCTCGAGAGTTTCGACATTGCGCGACGGCGTGCCGGTTTGGCGATGGCGGATCGGCACGGTCGTGCTCGAGCGCGAACTGGCCTTCGACCACGGGCAGGCAAGCCTGGGGGTCGTCTTCCGGCTACTGGCCGGCGGTCCGGTCGACCTGGTGGCGGAGCCGCTGTGCACCTGGCGGGATGCCCACGCCGAGCGGTATCGGCGCGACGGTCTGTCCATCGAATCCGCCGCTGACGGGGTCACCGTGGAAGGTGCGTACCGGCTGACCGGTCCATCGTTCGAGCCGGGCGCCCAGTGGTACGAGGGTGCCTTCCACCGGCAGGAGCGCGATCGGGGGCTGGCCGCGGCGGAGGATCTGCTCCGCGTCGGCCGGTTCCGTCAGAGGCTCGACACGGGCGAGGCGATGCAGCTCAGTGCCTGGTCCGGCGACCTGGGTCACGTGCCGCCGCCGGCCGCCGAACTGCTCGAACGGGAACGCACCAGGGTCCGGGCCCTGGCGGCCGGACTGGCCGGCGACGCCGCGACGCTGGCCGTCGCCGCCGACGCGTTCGTGGTGCGACCGGGTGGCGGAGCGCCGGATGTGGTCGCGGGGTACCCATGGTTCGGGACGTGGTCGCGCGACACGATGATCTCGTACGAAGGCCTGTTCCTCAGCACCGGCCGAGTGGACGAGGGACGCGAGCTGCTGCGGTCCTACGCCGGGACCCTCTCCGACGGGATGCTCGCGAACACCGCCGATACCGGCCGGGTGCAGTTCAACACGGCCGACGCGACGATGTGGTTCCTGCACGCGGTCGACCGGCACCTGGCCGCGACCGGAGACACCGACCTGGCGGCCGAGATGGTCGACGGCCTGGACGCGATCGTGCGCCACCACGTCGCGGGAACCCGCTATGGGATCGGGATCGACCCGGGCGACGGCCTGCTCCGCCAGGGGGCGCCGGGCGTCGCGCTCACGTGGATGGACGCGGTGATCGGTGGCGTACCCGCCACACCCGGACCGGTAAGGCTGTCGAGCTGAACGCGTTGTGGATCAACGGTCTGGTCGGGCTGGCGTCGCTGCGCCGCCACCTGGGTCGGGACACCGGTGACCTCGACCGGCTCCGCGACGCGGCGGTCCGGTCGTTCCGTCGCCGCTTCCGGTGTGCGGCCGGCTGGCTCTACGACGTGGTCGACTCCCCTGCGGGTGATGACGACTCATTGCGGCCGAACCAGCTGCTCGCCTACGGACTCCCGCACGCCCCTTTTAGGGGGGAGGATCCGGCGACCGTGCTGGCGGTCGGTCGGGCCCTGCTCACGCCTCTGGGGCTGCGTACGCTCGCGCCACAGGATGCTGCCTACCGGGGAGCGCACCGGGGCGACCCGGCGGAGCGCGACCGCGCCTACCACCAGGGCACGGTCTGGCCATGGCTGCTCGGGCTGTACGCGGACGCGGCGAAGGCGGTCGGGCTGCCGACGGGCGGGCTGCTCGACGGGGTCCGCGCCCACCTGGCTGATTGGGGTGTGGGTTCGGTGAGCGAGACGGCGGATGGAGATGCACCTCATGCGGCCACCGGCTGTCCGTTCCAGGCCTGGTCGGTGGCCGAGACGTACCGTACCCTCGCCGCCGTGGAGGGCCGATGAAGCTCAAACTCGACCTGCATGACATCTACAACCGCCACGCCGACATCGAGCGGGCGCTGCGCGACATCGTCGACCAGGCGGTGGCGAAACGGATCGAGCTGGTCGAGATCATCCCGGGCAAGGGCTCCGGCCAGCTCAAGAAGCGGGTACTGCGGTTTCTCGACCAGCCGGAGATCAAGTCGCTGTATCACCGGGTCGAGAAGGACTCGCGAAACTTCGGACGCATCGTCGTGCACTTCCGCTTCAAGTAGCCCGGAGCGCGCTCGGCCTCACGAGCGGCCGAGGCTGCGCTGGGCCCGCCGTACCCGGGTCTCGTCGATGACCCGCCCCGCCGCGTCGCGGCACACGGTCGCGGCTTCGCGCGTCGCCGCCGCCCACCGCTCAAGCACGTCGCGGGCCGCGTCCAGCTCGGCTGGCGACGGGCGGAACACGTCATCGACGATGGCCACGTGTTCGCCGTCGGTGCAGGCGCGCCCCCCGAAGCCGAGCCGACGAAGCTCCATAGTGGACTGAGTCGGCGTGGCTGAGCCCAAAGTGGACGGCGGGCATGCGATCGGCGCCGACAGTCCGGCGGCGGCGCTCGCAACCACCACCTGGGAGCGGACCCACAACAGTTCGCGCTCGTCGTTGCCCGGAGCGAGGCCCAGTTCGGTGACGATCTCGTCCTCGGCCAGAAAGAGCTGCGCCACCCGCGGGGCCCGGGCGATGGCCGACGCCGCGAGAACCGCTGTCGCCGACTCGATCGACGGAACCACTCGCAGCGACCGCATGCCGAGCCCGACATCCGACTCCACAGTGGACAGAACCGAGTCCAGCGCGTCGAGCTGCACTGGTGACTCGGTCCGGTTCACGAACACTCCACGCACCGCCGGGCCGGCAAGCTCACGAATGTCGTCGTGCCCCACCGGCCCCGAGTTGATGCGTACCCAGATCGCAGTGCCGGATTCGACCGTCGCGAGGAATCCGGCCGCGACACTGCGTGCGGTGTCCGGCTCGTTCGCGGGGGCGACCAGGTCGATCACGACCGCGTCCGCACCGTGACTGAGAGCCTTGGCCAGGACATCGGGATCCTCCGCCGGCGCGACCAGGTAGGTCCGGCTCACGGGCGTCTCCTCTCGGCCTGCTGGAACGGTCTCCAGGCGGAAACGGGACTGCGGGCACAGCGTGAGTGGAGTATCCCCAAGGAACGGCCCGGTAGGATCATCGTTCGCCCGGAAGCTCCCGATTCCGGGCACACTGCGCCTGGTGGCGGTGACGGGTAGAGTCGCGAACCGTCATGGTCAGTTTCGGTCATTCCTCGATCGCGGACGCCACGTTCGGCAATCCACGGCACCCGGCCGCGGGAATTCACACCCTTCGTCTGAACGACCTCTACCGTCGCCAGCCCGCGAGCGAGCAGACGGCGCGCCATCGCGTTCCGGTCCATCTGCTCGCCCTCGTCACCGCGGGTCGAGCAAGCTTCACGGTCGATTTCGCCCCCTATCCGTGCCGCCCGGGCGGGCTGTTGTGGGTACGTCCGGGGCAGTTCGTCGGATTCCCGCCGCCTGGGATCGACGCGACGCTCGTCCTGTTCGAACCGGAGTTCCCCTACGAAGCCGCTGCTCCAGGTACTCGGGCGATCACGGGTGGCAATACCCGGCCCGCTCCGGGTACGTACTGGCAACCCACCGGCGAGGACGAAGAGGCAATCGTTGACGGTGTCAGTCAGCTGGAGATCGACTACAACCGGATCATCGCCGGTGACCCCATCCCCCTCGACGTGCTCCGCCACCACCTCGCGGCTCTGCTGCTACGGGTGCAGCGGCTGGAGCCGGAGGGCGGCCCGGGCCAGACTGCCGCCGACAGCGAGGTCCTGGCGAGATTTCGTACCGCCGTGGACGAGAGGTTCACCGAGAGCCGTCAGGTGGAGGATTACGCACAGGCGCTGGGCTGTTCAGTGCGCACGCTCACCCGGGCCAGCCTGGCCGCGACCGGTCGCACCGCCAAGCAACTCGTGGACGAGCGTGTCGCGCTGGAAGCGAAACGGCTGTTGGCCGAGTCGGAACTACCCGTGGCCGAGATCGGAGCCCGAATCGGCTTCCGCGAACCGACGAACTTCGGTCGGTTCTTCGCCCGTACGGTCGGGGCCAGCCCTGGCCAGTTCCGAGCCGAGAGTCGGCGGGCGGCCGCCGAGGCGAACCACGCTGAAACGACGCCACCGCCGGCGCAGCCCCTGGCCGCCGCGCTCGCCAAGGCCGGCGCGCAACGCCTACGTCATGGCGGGCACCGATCGCCGTGACACACAGCTCCGCGGTTTGACGCGTTTCTGGTTGGTGGCGCCCGCCGCGGGTAGAGCCTTGGTGGAGGCAGCGAACCGGTCCGCGAAAGGTGACAGCGATGGCGCAGCAGCTCGTACGCGATGTGATGACGACATCGGTGGTCGGCCTGGCCGAGTCCGCCTCCCTGGTCGAGGCGGCCAGGCATATGCGCCTGTCGGACATTGGTGACGTTCTGGTCCTGGACGGCGACCGGGTCCGGGGCATCGTCACGGATCGCGACATCGTGGTGCGCGCCCTGGCCGCCGACCTGGATCCGGCGTTGACCACGGTCGGAGATATCGCGACACCTGAGCCGCTCTGGATCGGGCCCGATCGGCCGGCGGCCGAAGCGGTCCAGATGATGCGCGACGCGGCGCTGCGGCGGCTTCCGGTGTGTACGAACGGCCACCTCGTCGGCGTCGTGTCGTTGGGTGATCTGGCAACCACGCGGGATCCCGAGTCGGCTCTGGCCGATATCAGCGCGGCTCCCGCCGGCCACTGACCCCTGGCGCGTGGCGCCCTGGCTGTCCGGATCCGATCGGCGGCCGGGCGGGCGGGCGCCGTGATGTCGCCCGGCTCGAACAACCCTTAGGATTGGCGTGTGACAGCCGCCCACCTGACGGTGGAGGAGTCGCGTACCGATTCGGACGCGGTCCTCCTGCTTACCGGTGAGATCGACATGGCCACCGCTGGCGACCTACGCGCGGCGGCAGACCGCAGCCTGCGTGAGCCGCCCGACCGGATGGTGCTGGACTTCGCCGGAGTGACGTTCTGTGACTCTCAGGGCCTGAGTACGCTGATCTCACTGAACCGTCAGGTGACGGCGGCCGGGAGCCAGTTGGTGCTGATGAACATTGGCGACTTCATGGGACGCCTGCTGGAGATCACCGGCCTGCGGGCCATGTTCGAAGTGCAGGACCAGACCGTCTAGTCTCGTCTCGTTTCCAGTGCGGCTCGGCGCCAGATCCTCCGCCCGCGCGGTCCATCGGTCCGGCGGGCGGGTCACGGTCAGACACTGATCCAGGTCAGGCGGCGACGAGCTGCGTGCGCAACTTCTGCAGGGTCTGGGCGAGCAGCCGGGAGACGTGCATCTGGGAGATGCCCAGCTCGGCCGCGATCTGCGACTGCGTCATCTCGTTGAAGAAACGCATGGTCAGGATCCGGCGCTCCCGCTCGGGCAGGGCGGCCAGCAGGGGCTTCACCGACTCGCGGTTCTCCACCGCCGCCATGCCCGGGTCCTCATCGCCCAAGGGTCGGCGATGCCGAGGTCGCTGTCCGGGCCGGCCGGGGCGGACAGGGACAGCGGGTTGTACAGCCGCGCGACCTCGATCGCCTCGGCGACCTCGTCCGGCTCGATTTCGAGGTGGCGCGGCGATGTCGGCGACGGTGGGCGAGGCGGCCATCGTCTGGCTCAGCTCGACCTTCGCCCGGTTGACCTGGATCCGCAGCTCCTGCAGCCGGCGCGGCACCTTGATGCGCCAACCCTTGTCGCGGAAATAGCGGCGGATCTCGCCGACGATGGTCGGCGTGGCGTAGCCGCCGAACTCGCAGCCACGCGCCGGGGTCATACCCGTCGACGGCGTTGACCAGGCCGACCATCGCCACCTGGATCAGGTCGTCCACCGGCTCGCCGCGGTCACGGAAACGCCGGGCCAGTCGCTGGGCGAGCCCGATGTTGTCCTCGATGGCCTGGGTGCGCAGCTCGACCCGTTCGGCCGCGGATGGTCGGCAGTTGGGCGATGCCGGACAGCAGGCCGTGCACGGTGATGTCGCGGCTGCCTGGCCAGCGCGGCGCTGACGTCGCCGTAGCTGACCCCTTCCGCCGGCGGCGTCCAGGAACCTGCTCGAGGATGTCCTCCGGCTCGTCGTAGGCGTGCAGCCGCTTGTCGACGCCGACGATCTGCAGCACCTCGAGGCAGAGTCCGCGTGCGCCGATGGCCCGCAGTGTGCCACCGCCGGCCGCGGCCCGCTCGGCCACGCCGACCAGCATGCCGACCGTGCCGGCGTCGAGGAGACGGACGCGGTCGAGATCGAGCACCAGCTCGGTACGGCCCTCGGCCAGGCGCCCATCCAGGACCGCCTGTAGGCGGCGCTTGGTGGCGAGGTCGAGCGTCCCCTCGACCAGGACCAGGTCCGCTTCGCCGAGTCGCCGTACGTCGATCCGCATGCCTAACCCCTCCCCTGGGTAGCGCTGCTCGTCACGTGCTCCTCCTGTGACAGATCCTCTAACCAATCCGGCTCGAATTCAAACCACTCAGGCGGGCGAATTCCACCGAACGGTCGGTCAACGCGTACCGGTAGCGGGCGAAGGGTCAGGTTTGTCCGGTGGACTCAGTCACGCTCGGGGCGCGAGCGGACGCGGATCGTCGCCCACACCACTTTCCCAGTATTTGGAACGAGATTGCCCCACGCGGTGGACAGAGCGTCGACGAGAAGCAGGCCTCGTCCGGTCGGAGACGCTTCGTCGACGATGTCAGCGATCCGGGCCTGACCCGGTCCGGTGTCCCGCACGGCGACATGCAGGAGCGGAACTGTCAACCTCAGGATGAGCTCGATATCTGTCCGGGCATGCACGACCGCGTTGGTGACCAGCTCGGAGGCCACAAGCTGAGCGGAGTCACCGTCGCCGTCGACGGCATGCTCCTGGCAGAACTCCTGGACGGCGACCCGGGCGAGACCGGGTGCGTCGCGGTCCGGACGCATGCGGTCCCGACGGATCGCCGGTGGCGTGACGCCGTCGAAGAGCGCCATCGCCGACGTCTGATCAGGGGACAGCGTGACGTACTGGTCAACGCCGAGCCGCTGCACCGACTTCTGCACCGCGGCGTCCCCGGCGAGTACGACGCGGCTGCCGGGCCAGCGGGCGCTCTCCCGGGCGACACCGGCGAGGACGGTGAACCCGAGATCGTCGGTCACCGTCAGCCGGCTCGTGTCCACGACAACGGCCATCGGCTGTTCGGCCAGGCAGTCGAGCAGCACGCCGCGCAGGTCAGCGGCGGTATACGCGTCGAGCACTCCGTGCGGCCGCACCACCGCGACCGGACGCGTGCGCTCCACCTCAAAGCTGACCTGACCACTCATCAACGCACAACCCACCTCGCCCGCCGACATGTCCGCTCTCGCCCTCATCTCACCATGCCGAACGTGACGGCGGACCCCGCCCGGCGACCGGTGGCTTCCGGTCGGGGAGGCGGGGTCCCGCTGCGTGTTCACGCGGCCGCACCCATGGGTCACGACGCGACGGCGGTCTGCTCACGTTCCCTGGACCGGGTCGAGGTGACGCGCTGGCCAGAGGTCTGGGCGGCAGCGCGCAACCGGCGATCCTTGTCCCGCTGCTTGCGGGCGGCGACCTTGGCCAGTCGGGCGTCCAGACGCTCCACGTCGGTGAGCCGCCGACGGTCTAGCGTGTCGCGCCACCCGAGTTCGCGAAGGGTCGCACGATCGTTCTCGCTGAAGCCACCCCACACGCCGTACTCCTCGTTGACCGTGAGCGCGTGGGTGGCGCACTGTTTGCGGACGGGGCAGGTGGCGCACAGCCGCTTCGCCGCCTCCTCCCGGAGCCGCCGACTGATCCGGCCGAGATCGTCGTCCGGGTGGAAGAACTGAGATGTGGAGCGATCGCGGCATCTGCCACGCATCTGCCACTCCCAGGCCTCGCTGATGGGCTGCAACTGCCCCATCGTCTTTGCCATTCGCACACTCCTGTTCATTGCCTCCGGCACCCGTCGCTCCCCGGGTGGTCGGTCAGTCCAACTCACACATGTGGATCTTCGCGACGCGGGTGAATGTCGGACGGAAACATCAGCGTGGTGGGTCGCCGGTGAAGGCTGACCCACCACACTCCACGCAGCCGGATGGGGAGGTTTGGGGGCGGCTACGCGGCGCCGACAGGAGCGCCGGTTATGTGAAGATGCTGACGCCGCCCGGTCCGACCAGGAGCCCAACAATGATCAACACGACGCCCCACAGCAGCTGACGCCGGAACAGCGCGAAGATGCCGGAGACCACAAGAATCACGGCGAGAATCCATAACAGCGTTGTCATGCCGAGCAGGTACCCGGCCATTTGCACGGGCAAACGTCAACCCGGAGCAGGTCGTGCGACCCGTCTCAACAGGTCCTCCCGGATGGCCGGGCGGGATCCGAACACCAGCAGGAACGCGGCCTCACGGAGAAGCCGTTGGGCATGTTGACCTTCGACGATGCCCGTCGAACCGGAGGCAGCGACCAGCGCGCCGGCGCACCGTAGCGCAAGCTCGGAGGCGGCCGCTCGGGCGCCTGGCATGGCGGCTGCGCCAGCCGTGCGCAACTGCTCACGCCGGGCCTCGAGCTCCGCGCCGAGAGGGTCGGACACTGCGGCGGCGAGCGGTTCGAGCAACCGGATGGCGCGTCCAGCCGCGCCGAGCGACAACGAGCCGTTGGGGCCGAGGCCGGCGGCGTCCCGCGCCGGCCACTCGGCCAGCGGCACGGTCGAGGTGACCCGGCTCTCGGGTACCACGTGCCGGCGGAACCGCAGGTGCACGGTACGGCTGGCGTTGACCGCGACCAGATCCACCGGTTCGGCGGTCAGGGTCGCGCCCGGCTCCGCGTCGATCAGCGCCCACACCACCATGTCGTCGGACAGCCGGGCGGCGGTGTGTACCACGTCGACCAGCCCCCAGCCGGTGACCCACGGTGCGTCACCGTCGATCTGGTATCCGCCGTCGATCGGGGTGGCCCGCAGCATGGCCGGCCCCGGGCGCACTCCGGCCTGGGCGACCGCCGCCCGACGATCGCCGGTACACAGTGGACGCAGCCACGCCCGCCGCAGCTCGGCGGACGCGGCGGCCGCCGCGCGAACCGCACCGAGGTGCTGGATCCACACGAAGGCCGTGCTCAGGCAGCCACCCGCCAGAGCCTCGACAATCAGGCCCAGTTCAGTCGCCGACACCCCGCCCAGCCCGGGTGGCGCCGAGACGCCGTACAAACTGGCCGCGGCCAGCGCGTCGAGGTGCTCGCGCGGCAGCTCCCCCGTGGCATCGACCGTGGACGCCTGCGGGAACAGCAGACTCTCGGCCAGCTCTTCGGCTGCGAGAACCGGCTCCGGTCGCGCGCTCATCGCACCTTGGCCGAGACTCGCTCCGCCGCCTCCCGGTACTCGTGGCTCGGGTTCATCGCGGCCGCCAGTCGAAGCTGCGGTAGGGCGTCCATCGGCCGGTTCTGGCGCTCGAGCGTGCGCCCGAGCACGAACCGCGCGTAGTGGTCGGCCGGGTCGCGATCGATCAGGAGAAGCAGCTGTTGCTCGGCCCGGCCAAGCTGGGCGGAGTGGAAGTACGCCCGGGCCAGCAGAAGCCGGACATCGCCGTGTCCGGGCTCGGCGGCCACGATCGGCTCCAGCAGACGGGCGGCGCCTGCCGGGTCTCCGGCCTCGAAGAACATCTCGGCCCGCCGGTACTCGGCGAGAAGGTCGACCACCGTGGGTTCCTCCGAATCATGGCGCCCGAGCGGACCAGTCTACCCACCACCGCCCATCCATGATCATCAGTGCGGTTCTACCCGCGGGTGTGCTCGCCGGTTGGCCGTCCCATCAGCCGGGCCAGGTACCGGTCATCCGGCGGTACCCGGTTGCGCCGCCCCGATCGACGGCCGCCTTGACTATGGCGAAGATGGCCCCCTGCAGAGCGGCCGCCGCGAGCACCTCACCCCAGCCGCGCTCCTCGTCGGTCGCGTCGGGCGTGTCGTCCTCACGGGCGACCGCCTGCCAGGCGTGCTTGAAGAGGAAGCCGGCCAGACACACCGGCGGTCGCGCCCAGAATCAGTCCGAACGGCTTGTACAGCAGCTTCATCCGTGCCCCCTTCGCTCCACGCTGAGCTGGCCTTTGTCCATTTTCGAGGAGACCATGCCGCGGCGGTGTGGCATTGCCCTCATATGGCCGGGCTGAACCGCGCGGCGTTTCCCCCGTTTCCGGGCGTATCCCATCGGGTAAGGTCCGCCACCGATGAGAGCTCTCCTCCTCGGCTGGCGCCTGCGGCGCACGGCTCGGCACGGTGTTCGGCTGGCGGAAGCTACGCCCGGCACAGACGCGAGCCATGCGCGCGCTGATGCGCCGACGCGACGCCCTCGTCGTCCTCCCGACCGGAGCCGGCAAATCGGCCGTCTACCAGGTGCCTGCCCTGCTGCTCGACGGGCCGACGCTGGTCATCTCACCGCTGCTCGCGCTCCAGCAGGACCAGATCGCCGGCCTCAACGCCCGCTCACCCGCCCACCCGATAGCGGTCCGGGTCAGCTCGGCGGAGACGCCCGAAGCAGCAACGCGAGGCGCTCGAGGAAGTCCGCACCGGACGAGCGAAATACCTGTTCGTCACCCCGGAGCAGCTGGCCAACCCCGACCGGCTGGCTGAGCTTCGAGCGCTACGGCCGGCCCTGGTGGCGGTCGACGAGGCCCACTGCCTGTCCTCCTGGGGCCACGACTTCCGCCCGGACTACCTACTCGCTCGGCTCGGCCATCGCCGCCCTCGCGCCGAAGACAACGACCTGCTGCGCCGCCGGTCGCGGCGCCCCACGATCGTGGCGCTCACCGCGACGGCGTCGCCGCCGGTACGCGAGGACATCGTCGAGCCGGCTCGGCTGCGTCGACCCCGAGACGGCGGTCACCGGACTCGACCGGCCGAACCTGTACCTCGAGGCGACCCACTGCCCGACCGAGGAGCATCGGTGGCGCCGGCTGCTCACACTGCTCGACTCGCAGCGTGGCACGGTGGAATCGCGTACGTGCCGACCCGCCGGGCGGCCGAGGAGCTGGCCGAGCGGCTGCGCGAAAACGGGTACCCCGCCCAGCATTACCACGGTGGGATGGCGGCCGGTGTCCGCGGCAAGCGACACGAGGACTTCCTGGCCGGGCGTGTTCCGGTCATGGTGGCCACGTCGGCGTTCGGCATGGGCATCGACAAGCCCGACATCCGCTGGGTGGCCCATCTGGCGTCTGCCGGACTCGCCGGACAGCTACCTGCAGGAGATCGGTCGGGCCGGTCGGGACGGCCGGCCCGGCCCGGGCGGTGCTGCTGTTCCGAGCCGAGGACGTGGCACTGCAGCGCTACTTCAGCTCCGGTGCGCCGCCCCGAGGCGGAGATCCGTGACCTGGTGGCGGTGCTGCGCGAACGCCCGCAGACCCGGGCCGAGCTCCGAGACCCGTCAGCGGCTTCGGCGCGCGGAAGCTCACCCAGCTGGTCACCTGTCTGATCGAGATCGGAGCGGTCATCGACGACGCTGACGGCGTGCTACGCAGTCCACCCGACGGCACCGCTGCCGGTCGAGGCGGCGCGGCTTGCCCTGGCCGAGGTGGAGCGGCACCAGTCCGTACACGCACCCGCATCGATATGATGCGACAGTTCGCGGAGAGCCGCGCCTGCCGTGGCCAGGCGCTGCTGACCTACTTCGGCGACCGGATTGACGGAGCTGCGGGCATTGCGACAACTGCGCCGCCGGGGCGAGCGCACCGCGTGGACAGTGAGCCGGAGGCTCCAGCGAGCTACGTGGCGGCAGCGTGCCCCGTCCCAGCGCGAACGCCGATCGTTCCGCCGACGCCACCATCCACCCTGGCAAGGCCGTACCCGCCGCACAGTGTCGTGCGGCACCGGGCCTGGGGCACTGGCACCGTGCTCGGCTACGAGGACGACCGGATGACGGTGCTGTTCGACACGGTGGGCTACAAGACGCTCTCGGTGGCGCTGGTGCATAAGGAGAAACTCCTGGCTGACCGAGGATTGAACAGGAGCGGACGCCGGCGGACCGCCTCAGCGATTCGGTTGATAGTCAGGATGGCGGCAGGAGCCGTACCGTGACGGCCATGTCCCGAACCCGTACCCTCACCGGCGCCGGCGTCATCGCCACCGTCGTCCTCGTGCTCGTCTTCGGCAACCAGGCCGTCACGGAATGGGTCGCCGCCACTACCCCAATCCCAACAGCGACGGGTGGTCCTGGTTCCTGCACAAGCTCACCTGGCCGGCTTGGGCCTTCTCGTCCGGCAGCAGCTCGGTGCACCGTGCTGCTCGTCGCAGGATCTGCGGGCGCTCTTCCTTATCCTCTTCGTCGCGCTGATCCTCAGTGGCGGCCAAGTCCGTCACCGGCGGCGGCGGCGCCTTCCTGCTCGGCTGGGCGGCGCTCATCTTCGCCTCGGCGCTGGCGGCGTTCATCACCGCGTGGGTCGCCGCGGACGCTTCCTTCATCGGCTCGCTCGGCGGCGGCGCAGGAAGGCTCGGGATACGGGCTGTTTGTCGGCTGGATCGTCGGCATCTTCACCGCCACGGCAAAAAGCGCGGCCACCGCACGCGGCCCGCCCTCGCGATCGTCCCCATCGGCAACGCGGAGGCCCGCGCTATCACCCGTAGCGCGGGCCATGGTCAGTCGAACGTGATGCCGGCTGCCGCTGACGGTGATGGCGACCGGTCGCAGCGGGCGGGCGGCTGGCCCGTTGACGACCGATCCGTCGGCGGCACTGAACCGGCTGCCGTGGCACGGGCAGTTGATCGTCCCGTCCTTGCACCTCGGCGACCAGGCAGCCCTGGTGGGTGCAGATCGCGGTGAACGCCTTGAACTGGCCGGCCTCGGCTGGGTCACGACGACGCTGCGCTGGTCGAGGATCGACGCCGCCACCGACTGGAACCGCGCGTGGTCGGCAGCGGTTGCCGCCGTTGCCGGCCGGGTCATCACCGGTGCCGCCGGCGTCGCCTGCGCTGCCGCCGGCGCTGTCTCGGCGCCAGGCCGTCGTTCGAGCCATTGCCCGAGCCGTCGCCGGCGACCGTTCCCGTGCCCGGCCCGTACCGGGCGCATCCGGTCAGCACGGCGGCGGACGCGATCCGACCCCGATCAGCACAGCGCGGCGGGTCAACGGGTCTTCCTGGTTCATCGTGTAGCTCCTTCGCGGATTCGGGGGCCCGCGGATTCGGAGGGTCAGAAATGGACGCCGGACGTGGTGAAGAACCACAGTGACGATGTCAGCCACAGCCCCACGAGTGCGGTGAACACGACGCCGCCGAACAGAGGCAACGCCCATGCCGGGCAGGCCCTTGCGCGACAGCACCAGCATCTTCACCGTGAACGCGCCGAAGAACAGACAGCCGAGCAGGGAGTGGATGAGCACCCGCGGCTCGTAGGACTGGAACCCCGGGCGTACAGGCAGTGCACGACCACTGGAACTGTGAGCAGGAAGGCCACCCGACCCGACCACCGGTGCAGCGTGCCGATCCAGGTCGGCGCCCGGACGCCGGGCACCTTGCCGTACATGACCAGCGCCGAGCCCAGCTGCACGAGAGCCAGCACGACGGCCACGCTGGCCAGCCAGACCTTGGCGGCCACCCCGCTGGAGAAGCCGGCCACATTGATCGCCGAGCCGGTCGGCGTGTGCAGCTTCCCGTACACACCGAGGCTCAGCGCGACGGCGGCTCCGCCGAGGAACGGCACAGAGCAGGGTGTTGCCAGCACGCAGTGGTGTTCGGGTCCGTCACGGGTCGATAGCGCCGGATCGGTTGCGGGGACGGCGTTCGATGTCGACGGTCATCGGGGTCTCCTACTGGCCGATCTGAATCGGCGAGCCGTCCACGGCGGTGCGGTGACGGTGGTGTCGTTGACGGTTGTGGTCAGGGTCGCGGTGTCCAGTGGTGGCGCCGTGGTCGGCTCGCCGGCGACGTCGACCACCCCGACCTGGCTGCCGTTGGGCAGCACGATCCAGCCGCCGACCACTTTGGCCTGGCGGACCTGGGCGCTCGCCCGGTAGAGGCCGGACGGCGGAGCCACCCCGTGCCGACGCTGAAAGTCCACGTGTGCCCGGCGGCGGAGATCGAGTTCCGGTGAGCTTCGGTTCTTGGCGTACGTGGCGGTCAGCGACGGACGTGGCCGCTCCCGGCCAGGTCGACCGACCCATGCTCGGCGACCTCCCCTTGCAGCCAAGCCTCGCTGCACGTCCGTCGCACAGATACGCGACCGCCCGCCGTCGCTTGACCGCGATGGCGACGCTCGCGCCGCTGCTTCCCGTCGACCTTGCCGGCGTACGTGCCGGCGGGCGGCGCGGCCGGGGTCGGCGGTCGGGGTCGGGGCCTGCCGGGGTCGCGGTGAGTCGTCGCGGGAGTCGTCGGTTCGAGAGTCGACGCGGGGTCGTCGCGGTGAGCGTTGTTATTCGTCGCGTTCACGTTGAGGACCAACAGCACGGCGGCGACGAGGACGCCGGCCGCCAGCGTGATGATCGGGCCCGTGTGCTTCATCGCGTCTCGTTCCTCTCCGAACTCGATGGCGGACGTCTCATGACACCGCGACGGGCCGCGAGGCTCTGCGTACTACTGCACAGAGATCGACAGCCGTCTCGCCATGTGCGTCGAATCCGCACAAGGATGTCGGCTGGCGACGAGCCGCGGTCGTGCGCATGTCGTACGACACAATCGTATGGTGGGTCGCGACTCGCGCCCTCCGTCCCGATTCGCGCTGGGGTGCGTCGGTGGAGACGCATGAACGCTCAGGTACCGTGCACTTGATGACCGAGCCTTCCGCACCTGCCGCCCGCGGTGCAACCAGCACGAGCGGTCGTGTGGGCGCTGCACCTCGCCCTGCCGGTGGCCGCCTCTGGCTGCTGCTCGGGCAGCCCGCCACCGATCTGCTGTGGGAGCACCACGCCGAGTCACTTCTGGCTGGTCCTCGTCGTCGCCGCGGTCAATGTGGTGGTCGGCCTGCGGATGAGCATCGCCGCCCGCGCGGCACACCGACGCGCGACTGTTCCTGGTCTCGCTGGCCTTCCTGACCAGCGCGGGATTCCTGCTGCTGCACGCGCTGGCCACGCCCGGGGTTCTGATCTCGCACGCCAACTCGGTTTCGACATCTCGCAGCCGGTCGGGCTGGCGGTGGCGTCGGTGTTCGCCGTGCTTTCCTGCCTTCCCTGGCCCGCGGCGAGGGCACCGGAAAAGGCCTCAGCCGTCGGCTGGGTCGGCCTGCCCACGACGGCCGTCCCCGCAGCTTCCGGTCGCTGGTCGCGGTGCTGCTCATCGTCGGCTCCTGCTGGCCGGATGGGCCGCCGTCTCGCTGCTCGACCTGCCCCGCTGAACCAGCCGCCCCAGGCCCGCGACGTCGAGGGTCCGCTGGCCATCGTCGCGGTGGTGGCGGTCGCGCTCTACCTGATCGCAGCGGTCCGCTTCTACCTGCTGCACCGGCGCGCCCCGGCCGCCGTACTGCTCAGCCTGGTCACGGCGTTCGTGCTGCTGGCCGAGGCGATGGTCGCGGTCGGCGCTGGCCAACAAGTGGCACCTGTCCTGGTGGGAGTGGCACGTCCTGCTCACGTTCGCGTTCGGGTTCGTGGCCTACAGCGCCTACGTGCAGTACCGCCGGGAGGGCACCAGCGCCGGCCTGTTCGACGCGATCGGGCTGGACGCGACCAACCGCCGGATCCGGGCCGAGTACGGCGCCGCCCTGGAGGAGCTGGTCACCGCGCTGCGCGAGCGCGAACGCACCGGGCAGACCGGGGCGCGAGCCTGGCGCCCGCGGCTGGCCGAGCGGTTCGGGCTGACCGAGGGCCAGACGGCCGTGCTCGACCGGGCCGGCACCGCTCTGGCCACCGAACGCGACCTGACCCAGCGCCTGGCCGCGCTGGTCGAGGCGGGCGAGCAGGCCCGGGTCGGGCTGGACGAGAGCGAGCTGCTGGACCGAGGTGCTGCGCCGGGTCCGGCCGGCCTACGGCGACGTGCGGGTCGGCATCGTCTCCGCGGGACAGCATCACTGTGGACGGTCGCAGCTACGACCCGGAGACGCTGCACGGTCCACACGACGACAGACGACGCTGCTGGTGTACCCGCTCAACGTGAAGGGGCGGGTGGCCGGCGTGCTCGAGGTACCGCGTCCGGCTGGCCAGGTACCGCGACCCCGCCGGCGAGCCGCTGCTGGCCGCGCTGGCCACCCAACTGTCGATCTCGCTGGAGAACGCCCGGCTCTACCGGGAGCTCGGCACGCTGTTCCGCCAGTACATGTCACCCGACGTGGCGGCCGCGCTGCTGGCCGACCCGGACCAGGCCGCCCTGGGCGGCTCGGTGCTCGAGGTCACCGCGCTCTTCGCCGACCTGCGTGGCTTCACCACGTTCTCCGAGGCGGTCGACCCGCCGGAGATCGTCCGGATGCTCAACCGCTACCACAGCGCGGCCGTGCCGTGCATCCTCGACAACGGCGGCACGATCGTGCAGTTCGTCGGGCGACGCGCTGCTGGCGCTGTTCAACGCGCCGGCCCGGCAGCCCGACCACGCCGTACGGGCGGTGCGGGCGGCCCTGGCCATGCAGGAGGTGGTCGAGGCGATCGCCGCCGGCGAGCCGGACTGGCCGCGGTTGCGGGTCGGCGCCAACACCGGCCCGGCCCTGGTCGGCAACATCGGCAGCGAGACGCTGCGCGGCTTCAACGCGATGGGCGACGCGGTCAACGTGGCCGCCCGGCTGCAGACGCTGGCCGAGCCCGGTCAGGTGGTGATCGGCGAGTCGACCTGGGCCGCGGTTGAGCCGGACGTCGGGGACAGCCTGTCACGCCCGAGCGTTGGGAGAACTGACAGGTGAAGGGACGCTCATCAGCCCGTACGGGCATTCGTGGTCGCGCGCGGCATGACCCGGCCGGCGACCGCGACCATCGGTCGACCCGTCGACGCCCGACGTCAGTGACCCGGGAGTTCTGGGACCAGCTGACCCCCGGACGAGGCGGCCGATCTGACCCGGATCGGCCGGCGGCGCGACTTCCGCCGCGGGCGCGGTGATGTTCCGCGAGGCCGAGCACTCCGACTCGGTGATGGTGCTGCGTTCGGGCCGGGTGAAGGTCTCGGTCGACACCGCCAACGGCACCGAGGTCGTGCTGGCCGTACGCGGGCCGGGCGCGCTGCTCGGGCGAGTTGTCGGCGATCGACCGGCAGCCTCGATCGGCCACGGTCACCGCGATCGAGGACGATGTGTCGGCCCTGGCCCTGACGCTGGACGAGTTCGAGAGCTTACCTGCGCAGGCACGGCCGGGTGGCCGTGCTGCTGATGCGCACGCTGGTCGGCAAGCTGCGCGACGCCGACCGCAAGCGGATCGAGTTCGGCGCCGCACGACACGACCGGACGGGTCGCGGCCCGGCTGGTCGAGATGGCCGAGCGGTTCGGCCAGCCCGCGACCGACGGCGTGAAGATCGCCTCTGCCGTTCTCGCAGGACGAGCTGGCCGGCTGGATCGGCGCCTCCCGGGAGGCCGTGTCCAAGGCGTTCGGCGCCCTGCGCGCGGCTGGCGCGATCCGGACCGGCCGGATGTCGGTCGTGGTCCGCGACATCGAGGCTCTGCGACGCCGCTCAGCTTGACCCTCACAAGTTTGCCTGACGCTCTGCGTCACTTCTCAGCCTGACGCTCTGCGTCATAGGTCAGCCTGACGCTCTGCGTCACAGGTCAGCCTGACGCTCTCGGGCGCTCCCGCCGGCAGCCTGCCTCAGCTGTATCGGGTGACGAAGCCGCGACGACGGAACACGCGCAGCATCCAGGTCACGTAGCCGACGGCCAGGACCGCCATGCCAACGGTGCCGATGGCGGCGACGCCGAGCTGCCCCCACGCGTCGCCGCCGAAGGCGAACGCCCGGCCGGCCGCGAAAGCGTGCGTGGTCGGGAGGATCTCGGCGATGGGCCGCAGCGGCCCCGGAAGGACGCTGGCCGGGTAGAACACCCCGGACAGGGGCATCACGACGAACAGGATGCCCCAGGCGAACGCCTCGGCGCCGCTGCCGAACCGGAGCACCAGACCGATGACGAACAGTGCGATAGCCCACCCGATGAGTAGCAGCAGCGCCGCGACCAGGATCAACGAGGGTCCGACGGAGACGATGTTGAACGCATAGGTGCCGGCCACGATCACCGCCACCGCACCTACCGCGACCACCAGCTTCAGCAGCCCGAACAGCGCGACACCGGCGACGTACTCCCACTCCCGCATCGGGGTGACCATGAGGTTGAGCACGCTGCGGCTCCAGGACTCCTCGAGGAAGCCGGTGGCCACGGCGATCTGCGCCTGGTAGACGACATGCCAGAGCACCACGCCGACGAGCAGGTAGAGGGCGACCTGCTGGGCACCCGTAGCAGTCCGCGCGGCATAGACGCCGATCGAGCCGAACAGCAGCACGTCCACGACCGGCCAGACGATGACGTTGAAGAGCCGGTGCGGGCTCCGTTGCAGGACGTACGCGTGCCGCCGGGCGACTGCGAGGATGCGCCACACAGTCGCCGCCGCCGGCCGGTGCGCTGGCGATGCCGTTCATGTTGTCGCTGCCGTTCGGGCCAGGTGGAGGAACACATCTTCCAGGCCCTCGCGGCCGAACCGCTGCGCGATCTCGGCCGCGCTCCCGTCGGCGACCACACGGCCGTGTGACAGGAACACCACCCGCTCGCAGAGGCGCTCGACCTCGACCATGTCGTGGCTGGTCACCAACAGGGCGGTGCCGAGCTCATGGCTGAGCTGAGCCAATCCCTGCCGTACCCGCAATGCCACATCGGGATCGAGCGAGGCGGTCGGTTCGTCCAGTACGAGCAGGCGCGGCCGGTGCATGGCCGCCTTGACGATGCCGACCAGAGTCTTCTGGCCGCTGGACAGCTCGGTACCCATGGCCCGGGCGAGCACAGTGATGCCGAACCGCTCGAGCCCCTCCCGTGCGGCCATCTCAGGTCGTCGCAACCCGTAGAGCCGGCCGAAGAAGCGCAGATACTCCAGTACCCGCACCTGGGGGGGCAACGGCAGGTACCCCGCGGCGAAGCCGACCTCGCGCATCGCGGTCGCCCGGTGGGCCGGCAGCCGATGCCCGAGTACCTCGATCGTGCCCTGGTCGGGCGCGACGGCACCGAGGCACATGAGCAGCGTCGTCGTCTTGCCGGCGCCGTTGGGTCCCAACAGGCCGACCCGTTCCCCGAGGCCGACCTGGATGCTCACCCCGTCCACCGCACGACCACGCCGGTAGTTCTTGACCAGATCAGTTGTGCGTAGGGCGGTCGTCGACTCGAGCAGGCTGGGCATGGCTAGGGATGCTGCCACGAGGGTGTGACACATAGGAACCGATTTCTGCGTGCCGGGGTGATCTGAAGGGGAGTGTCCGACGTTGCAGGGGCTGCAAGAGCGGACCTCCCCGGTATCCGAAGGGCCGGCCGACCCCTACCGTACGGGCACGCCGGCCCCGCCCTTTGGACACCCTTAACTGGCCGAGTGTCGAGTCTGCGCGGCCTTGTGGGTGAGTGACCGCACGGGGCCGCCAACGCCACCATGAAGGGTCGGTCGATCAACCCGGCTCGCGCCGGTGACGGATGCTCTGTGAATATCTCTCTGAGAACTTCTGAGAGGGCATTTCGTGTCGGACCAGACCCCTGCAGGGCCGTTGCCGGAGCAAGAGCCCCCGGCCGCGTCTTCGCCCCCGCCACCCCCGCCCGCCGCACCGCAGGCCGGCGCGGCCGCCTCGCCCGCCGCCGGCCCGACGCCCGAGCAGGCCGCGGCGGCCCGACAAGCCGAGGAAGACGAGCAGGCCGACGGCGTCGCCGTCGATTCTCGCCCTGCTCATCGTGCTGCTCATCCTGCTGTTGCTGTGCCTGGGCGGCCTGTCCTACTCCTGGTCCCGCGGCAAGAACAACCCCAGCGGCGGGCCGCCTCGAGCCCGACGCTGACCACGCCAGTCACTCAGCCCACCACGCCGGAGACCACGGGTACCCCGACGCACGACCGAAACCGCGACGGCGACTCCGACGCACCCGACGGCGACCGCGACCACGCCGCCGCCGGCAACCATCGCGGTGCCCGACCTGACCGGCAAGACGGCCAAGGACGCCCCGAGGCCGCGCTCAAGCAGGCCGGCTTCACCAAGACGCCGACCTTCAAGAGCGGCGACCCGGGCTGTGCAGTTCCCGGGCGACAGCGACGGCTCGTTCACCGTCACGGCCCAGAACCCGGACGGCCGGCACCAGGCGCCCCCGGACACCGAGTTCGTGCTGACGATGACGCAGGCCAACACGGCCGGCAAGGGCTGACGCTCGACCCTTACGTTCTCACGACGAGGCGGCCCCCGGACCCGAAGGTCCGGGGCCGCTCCCGTGTCTGGCCGGCGGCCGGTCAGCGGCCGGGCGCCGGCAATCGTCAGCTAGCGGCGGCCAGCCCGGCCGGGAACGGCGACGCGGGCCACGGCTGGGTGACGGGGATCGTCCAGCTTGACCACCACATCGGCCAGGGCGGTCGGGTGGACCTCACGGTCGTAGCGGGCGTATGCGGGCAGGGTCCAGACCAACGGCTCCGGGGTGCGCCGGGCCAGCGCGGCCCGGGACAGTTCCAGATGGACCACCAGATCGAGGGGCAGAGACCGGCCGAGCAGGAACGGTCCGCTGAGGATGGCCAAGGCACCGGGGGGTGCCTGGAACTCGCTGCGACTGGCCCGGTCGGCGGCGGCGTCCCAGCGCACCGGTCGGATGCGGCCGGAGCCGCCCGGGGCCAGCGGCTCCAGCACCTCACGGCGCAGACCGTCGGTGTCCCACCAGTCCTCGTAGAAGCTGTCCGGATCGGCACGGCCGTGTTCGAACCGCAGCGAGGCCGGGCGTAGATGGTCGTCGGCTCGGACCCGGATCACCTCGTGGCCGCGAATCCTGATCGGCGCCACCAGTTCGTCGGCGAGCTCGCCCGGTCGGGCCGCGTCGGCGCCGTCGATCCCCATCCGCAGCCAGCCGCGCCCCAGCGCGTTGCGCGGAACCAGGCTCACCGCCAGCCCGGCCAGCTCGGCCAGCAGGGCGGCGGGAGAAACGGGTCGCATGGGCACACCTCCATTCTCACGGTGGGCGGGCGCGCGTGCCGCCGAGTCCAAGCCTGACACCGCTCATGACCAGTCCGGTATGCACGAGCTGTCGGTTGGCGGAACGGCACACGTCGCAACGGCCAACACATGTGTAACACCTGACCATTGGCTTCGGTTCCTCTCCAGCTTGGTGTTTGCCCGGACAGTTTGCTCACGCTTTTCGTGCTGTATGGCGTCCGGGCTAACATCTCGGGCGGTTCTTGCGGCGAACTCGCGACCATTGCCCGGCGGTATCACGCGACCATCGGCGGGTTGTATCATGCGACCACCGGCTGGCGTATCACGCGACCACCGGCTGGCGGTGTCTCCGTCAACGCCTCAACCAGCGCCGACGGAAACTGTCGTACCCCTCGTCCAGGATGGCGGCGACACGAGAGGAGACACCACTGACCGGAAGGTTCAGGGCAGTCGTCCTCGATGGGCCAGACATCGCCGGCCTCGCCGCCTTCTACCAGGCGCTCGCCGGCTGGACCGAGCTCCATGCGGAAGACGATTGGATCACGCTGAACACTTCCGATGGCTACCGGATCGCGATGCAGCTGGCTCCCGACCACGTGCCGCCACGGTGGCCCGACCAGGCGTGCCCCCAGCAGTTCCATCTGGATCTGCGGGTTCCCGACATCGACCAGGCCGCCGCGCAAGCAGAGAAGCTCGGTGCGGCACGGCTCGGCGGCGGAGAGACCTGGCACACGTTGGCCGACCCGGCCGGACACCCGTTCGACCTGTGTCTCAACGCCGATGATCCGCCGTACAGCATATTCGCCGTTACCATCGACTGTCCCGACGCGAAAGCGCTTGCGCAGTTCTACTCCGAGCTGCTCGGGGTGCCGATGCTCTATGACGGCGCCGAGGGTGCCCTGATCGGGGCCGAGGACCAGGGTCAGCTCATGTTCCAGAACGTGGAGAACTACAACCCTCCACAGTGGCCGGATCCGGCCCATCCTCAGCAGGTGCACCTCGACGTTGAAGTGACGGACATCGACGCGGCCGAGTCGAAGGCGCTCGAGCTCGGAGCGACCCGCCTGCCGGGTGGGGGGAACGACGAGGTGGCGGCTTCCGGGTCTACGCAGACCCGGCCGGGCACCCGTTCTGCCTCTGCTGGTAGCGGCAGGACCTGTGCAGCGCCGGGCCACGGGGACGGTGCTGCTGGAGATCAGGTCCACCCGTGGTCGTGGCGGGCTCGTGGCGTCGGGCCCGCCGCGGCCGGGTGCAGGTCAAACGTGCCGTGCTTCACGCCGTCGATGAAAGAGGCCCAGGCGTGACGGCTGACTCGAAGTTGCCCTCCATCGGGGTCTTTCGAATCCCGGATGCCGACCGTTTCGGCGCCGATCAAGACCTCTACGCACTCACTCCCGCCGCCACCGCTGCGAGAGCTCTTGCGCCACACCGGTTCGGCGCGGGACCTACCGGGCAT
Source organism: uncultured Actinomycetota bacterium (assembly GCA_963803345.1). Classification (GTDB taxonomy): domain Bacteria; phylum Actinomycetota; class Actinomycetes; order Mycobacteriales; family Micromonosporaceae; genus CAWDLX01. The sequence goes on along the minus strand of CAWDLX010000006.1, from coordinate 385,284 downwards.
CACGGACCTCCTTCGGCCGCCAGGCTGACTATAGAGAGGAAGCTGACGATCCGGCCATGACCCGAAGAGGCTGGGACCCGATTCGCCGTGTCGCGCTCGCCGTGTCGCGCTCGCTGACTCGCGGTCGCAGACTCGCGGTGGCTGAGTCGCGCTCGCCGTGTCGGGCTCGCCGTATCGCGCTCGCTGAGTCGAGCGGCGGCTGCGACGCGATCCCGACGAACCCAGCGGCGGCGGCCGACCAACCGGCGGCCGAACCGGCCCGGACAACCGACCAACCGGCGGCCGAACCGGCCCGGACAACCGATCAACCGGCGGCCGAACCGGCCCGGACAACCGATCAACGACGGCCGGACTGGCGCAGAAACCGGAGGCCAGCGACAACCAACGCGACGATCAGCAAGGCCGCGACCCACCGGCTCGGGCTCGCTCCGAGGTAGAAGACGGCGGTCGCGACGAGGGCGAGCGCCACAGCGAGGCAGAGCGGAGGGCCGATGACCAGGACCAGGGCGTTGCGCACCCGTCCGCGGTCGGTGGTGACGATTCGCAGGATCTCGTCGAGAAGGTCCAGCAGGCGCCGCCGGATCCGGCCGGCGAGCACGCTCGACCTGTCGGGGCCGGTGCGACCCGCGCCCGCCGGCTCAGTCGTCGACGGGTCGGCGGGATGGCTCAAGAGTGGTGAGGGGGTCGGTCCGGGTACCTCGCGGAGAGCGACCTGACCGCGGCGTGGCCGGTCAGCTGTGTGCATGGTCGGCCCGTCGTCCCCCGCTATGGTGTTCCGCCGTCACGGCATCCGTCATGCCAGCCGCCGCTGGACGAGTTCGTGCAGGTCGTCACCGGCGAGCGCGGCATTCTCCAGCTCGATGAACGCCTCGCCGTACCGCACCACGAGTTCCGGGCTGTCCCGGCTCACCGACGATTCGCGGTCCTCGAGGTACACGAGAGTGTCGTCATCCGGAAAATCCAGCAACAGGAACGGCCACTGGGCGTCCCGGCGCATGCCGGCAGCCAGCGGCAGTACCTGGATGGTGACCCGATCGCTGCGATCGAGCTCAAGGATGTGCGTCAGTTGCCGGCGCATCAGTCCGGTGTCGCTGTGGGTACGGTCGACCCGGCGGAGCAGCGCCGCCTCGTCGAGGACGAAGTGGGCGTTCACGAGCGTCTCGCCGTGCAGGATCTCCTTGCGGAGCATCCGCACCTCCACCTGACGCTCGATCACGTCGATATCCGTACCGGGCGGAGCCAGGGCGCAGATGACGGCACGGGCATACTCCTCGGTCTGCAGCAGGCCCGGCACCAGGTAGGGGTGGTACTGCCGGATGCGAGAGGCCGACGACTCGTACCGCAGGTACACCACCGTCTCGGGCTCGAGTACGTCACCGTAGCTGCTGGCGGCTGGTCGCTTGCTCTGCTGGGCCATCCCAACGAACTGGTCGACCTCCACCGGATCGGTCACGCCGTAGTGGGCCAGCAGCGCGCGCAGGTCGGTGGTGGAGATTCCCGTGAGGCCGTTCTCGATCCGGAGCAGCTTCGATGGCGACCAGTCCATCGCCTCGGCGACCTCGCGTTGGGTGGCATGACGCCGTAGCTCACGCAGCCGGCGGGACAGCCGCCGGCGCAGCATGGCCGGATCTTTGCCAGCAGCTCCGAAGGCGGTCACGGTGGGTTCCCCTCGCTGACGGGTCGCTTTCTGCTACGTGCAGATCGCTACCCATCACATCGACGGCCCAAACACCCCCAGCGGCGACGGGCGAGCAGGGTCAACGACACCGGCCTTTGCCGCCGTACCCCGGATGGCGGCCCCGACGGTCCAGGACGCTGTGCTACCGGTTACACGACGCGGCCCATGAAGGCGGCCAGCTGGTCAGCCGGCGTAGCGCCGGCCGGAGCCGGGCGCTCGGGGCCGAACGGTCCACCCTCGCCCCGGGCGTGCCGCAGTACCGGCGAGGCCCGCATCGCCGCCAGCGACCGGCCGACCAGGTCATGGTCGAGATCAGTGGACTGACCGGTGGCCCGGGCCAGGTCCCACGAGTGCACCAGAAACTCGTTGAACCGCATGTCCACCAACGTCGCGCCCGTGCCCTCGCCGAACGGGGTGGCGACGGGCCGCCGCAGGAAGTCCGGCTCGCCGAAGGTCGCGCTGAGCCGGGCCACCGACCCGCGGAACGCCGCCACGTGGTCCTGTCCGAGGTGCTCGACGCCGCGGTCCGGCCCCGGCGTGCCGGTAGCCATGGCGACGAACATCAGGTTGCCGGTGACAACATGGTTGAGCAGATCGCGCACCGTCCACGCGGCACACGGCGTCGGTTCGTCGAACTGGTCGGGGCGCACCTGGGACACCGTGCGGTCGGCCACCTCGGCGGAGCGGTGGAACAGGTCGAGCAGATCGTCGGCCATCAGAACCTTTCCCTCCTTCGACACGGTCAGCGGGTGAGCGCCATCCTGGCCGAGGGATCCGACAGCCGACCGGTGACGGCCCGCACGAACACGCTCGCCCAGGTCCGCCACGGTCGCCACGCCTCGGCCCGCTCGCCATACTCCTGTGGTGTCATCGCACGACCCAGCCCGTGCAGCTCTCCGGCGAGCGCCAGCACCTTCGGCTCGCCCACCGGCAGCACATCGGTCACCCCGCTCGCCCTGACCAGGATCAGGGCGGCGTAGAACGGACCGATTCCGGCGAGGCGCCGCAGCCGGCTGATCGCGTCGTCGGGCGCCGCCACGGCCAGTGACCTCGGGTCGAGCTGCCCGTCGAGCGCGGCCCGGGCGATGCCGTGCAGCCAGTTCACCCGTTGCGCCGGCAGGCCAGGCAGCTCCGGCACGCGAAGCAGCTGGGCCGGGGTCGGCGACGCGGGCACCGCCTGACCAGCGACCTGGAGGGTTCGACCGTGCGTGGACGCGAGCCGGTCCCGTAACACACTGGCCTGTCGGGTGCTGCGGCGCGCGCTGAGCACCGCCCAGACGGCCGCCTCGTAGGGCGAGTAGAACAGCGGCGGTCGCAGACCTGGAGCGGCGTCCTGCAGTCGGGACAGGAGCGGATCGCGCCGGCCGACAGCCAGGAACCCGGACGCGTCGTGGTCGAGCGAGAGCACCCGGGCGACCTGTGCCCGGACCACGGTCAGATCGGCCCGGCCGGTCACGGTCGCCCGGACGGTGTCCGGCCGGGGCTGGCGGAGTTCCACGCCCACCTGGCCACTGAGGTCGTCGAGGCAGAAGGCGAGCCGCATGACGCCGTCGAAGCGGGACTCGTGCCGGTGGCCGAAACCGAACATAGCCGACTCCCGCAGCGAGAAGGGTCCCCGGGGCTGGATCTCGAATGTCGTCGTCATGCCACCATCGTCATGGGGATAACTGGACAGCCTGTGTCAGGTTTTCGTGGCAGTCTTGGCTGGTGCGGGCTGATCGGCTCCTGGCGGTCCTGTTGTTGCTGCAGACGCGGGGGCGGCTGAGCGCGCGCGAGTTGGCCGCCGAGTTGGAGGTCAGCGAGCGCACCATCTACCGCGACATCAGCGCGTTGAGTACGGCTGGTGTGCCGGTATACGCCGAGCGCGGCCGTACCGGCGGCTGCCAGCTGTTACCGGGCTACCGCACCGATGTCACGGGGCTGACGCCGACCGAGGCCCAGGCGCTGTTCATGTTCACCGGGCGGGGCGCTCCGGCTGGCAGCGAAGCCGACCTGCGGCAGGCCCTGCGCAAGCTGCTCGCCGCGCTGCCCGCCACGGCCCGACCGGCCGCGCTGACGGCGCGCGAGCGGGTAGTGGTCGACGCGCGCGGCTGGTACCAGCCTGACGACGATGTGCCCTGCCTGCCGGTGGTCCAGGAGGCGGTGTGGCAGAGCCGGCGGGTACGCCTGACCTACCGCACCGCTGACGCGTCGTGTCCCGCCTCGCTCGTCGTCGACCCGTACGGGCTGCTGGTCAAGGCCGGCCGGTGGTACCTCCTCGGTGGCGCGGATGGTACCGACCGGCTGTTTCGACTGTCCAGAGTGGACGCCGCCGAAACGCTGGCCGACCCGGCAGACCGGCCGCCCGGACGTGACCTGGACGAGTTGTGGCAGCGGCTCCGGCAGCGGCTCGAGGAGCGCGGCCCGGGTGTGGCGGTCCGGCTCCGGGTACGCCAGCAGCAGGCTGCCCGACTGATCCGGCTCAGTGCCCGCCAGTTGAGCACGCCCGCGCCCGATCCGTTGCCAGCGGCCCACGATGATGGTTGGGTCGACCTCGACCTGACCTATGTGGCGCTCGGCGCCGCCCGGGCGGTGATCGCAGGCTTCGGTGGCGACGTGGAAGTGCTCAGTCCGGACGAGCTGGTGGTCGCCCTCATCGACCTGGCCGAGGAGGTTCTCACGCGGTACCGGATCACGTCAGCGGATGGTCAGCCTGGTGGATCACGTCGCCGTCGATGACGACCCGGTGCGGGCGGGTGGGCGAGTCGACCACGGCCGTCGCGCCGCCGTCGCCGTCCGCCTCGTCGGGCCGCAGGTACTTCACTGTGATCTCCGGCGATAACCGCAGGTGTGGAACCACCGCCACACCTCTGACGACCGGTGGGCGGGGCGGCGGCCGTAGCGCGACCGTGGTTGCTGGTGGTGGCAGGCGCCCCTGATCGCCAAGTCTGCGGTCGGTGCGTACGAGAAGGTCGACAAGCCAGGCGACCAGCCAGACACCGGCCACGGCCACCGGCAGGAGCAGCAGCACGAAGCCCCACGACCGACACTCCGCGGAGGAACTCGGGATAGCCGGGTAACGGAAGCACCACAGCGACGGCCGCCAGCGCGACGCCCCCACGATCGACATGGTCTGGGTGCGTACGAGCAGAACGAACAGCGCCAGCGGCACCCCCAGCCCCACCACGAACAGCAGGAACAACACGATCTCGCCCGGCCATCGGGTGGCCGCGACGAAGGGGACCATCCCGCCGAGAAACGCCCCACGGCGCACAGCCCGGGCGCTGGCCCGGCCCGCCATCCGTCCCACCCTCCACCGGGAAGTGTGGCACCGGGAGCGGCCCGGTGCCCGCTAGGATCTGACCGGTGGAGATCGTCCCGGACACGAAGGACTGGACCTGGGTACTTCGGCGACCCTGTCCCGAGTGCGGTTTCGACACCGCCGTCGTTCCCGCGTGACGGATCGCGTCGACTGCTACGGCCAACGCGCGGCCTGGACCGCGGTGCTCGCCGACGCTGGGTCGGCATGCGGCCGAGCCCGGCACCTGGTCACCGCTGGAGTACGCCTGCCACGTGCGGGATGTGTTCCGGCTCTACGGCCGCCGGCTCGACCTCATGCTGACCCGCGACGACCCGCTCTTCCAAACTGGGACCAGGACGAGACCGCCGTACGGGAGCGGTACGGCGACCAGGACCCGGCGCAGGTCGGGCCGCAGCTGATCGCGGCGCCGCGCAGGCCCTGGCCGCCCGGTTCGACACGGTGTGCGGTGACCAGTGGCGACGACCGGGCCGACGCAGCGACGGTGCCGTGTTCACGGTCGAGACGTTCGGCCGGTACTTCATCCATGACCCCGTGCACCACCTGTTCGACGCGACGGGCGCCCGGCCCTAGGCAGCCGTACGGCTGAAGCGTCAGCGACGCTTGCACCGCACACATGATGTGGCGGCCGGGAACACCTCCAGCCGAGCCGGGTCGATCAGCTGGCCGCACTGCTCGCAGCGGCCGTAGGTCCCGTCATCGAGCCGGCGCAGGGCATACTCGACCTGGTCGCGCCGCTCCCGGATGCTCGCCAGCAGGCGCAGGTGGTGCTCGCGCTGGGCCACCTTGGAGCCGGTGTCGATATCGTCGTCGCCGGCTCGGTCCCCGCACCGCCGATGTCCACGGCCTGGGCGGTGGCCTCGTCGTACTCGGCCGACAGCTCCAGGTACAGGCCGCGCAGGAAGGCCTGGGAGTCGACCGCGCCCATCGTCATCGTCATGGTCCCCGCTTTCGGTCGTCGTTGGCGTCGATACGTGGACGCGCTCTTCGTACCCGCCGCGATGACGGGGCCAAACACGCTGGGACTCAGTGGATCGCCCGCATATCGCCAGTGGACGCAGTGTCCGGGCTGGCCGGGCGATCACGCCCGCGGTGGGGCGCGAGAGGTCGGTCGCCCACGCATGCCCAGACGCTATGACATCGAGCCGTCCGGTACCCGGCTGTCGGCGATTTTGCTCGCAGGATCGTCGCGACCAGCTTCAGGCGAGCGCGTCGACGACCGCTGTGCCGCCCTCTCGTGGGGGCGTACGCGTCGGGGAACGCCGAGACCTGGACGGCCTGGATGGCGTACGTCAGGGCGAGCCCTGCCACCCCGGGATCGAGATAACGCCTGGTAGAACTGCTTCGCCGCGTAGGCCGGCGTCATGAGGTCCTTGACCGCATCCCCAGCCCGAGCTCGGCCGCTGCTGGAACAGTCCGACCGAGTCGTGGTCGCCGCCGGAGCCCTCGTGCGGGTAGTTCAGCGAGTCGGGTAGCGCCCAACTCGCCAGGTTGCACAGTGCGCTCTCCTGCATCGCACACGCCACCGCCAGGACGTACGCCCGCTTAGGCAGCCCGAGGGCTTTGCCCTCACCGACGATGCGCAGGGCGTTGTTCATCTGGGCCTGGGTCAGCCCGGCGACCGGGGACGGGTTGTCGGCCTCCATTTGGCCTCAGCCGCGGCCTTCACGTCGACCGCCGCCTTGGCCTGGGCGGCGGCAGCGCGGCCGCCCGGGCGTCGGCTTCGGCCTTGGCCGAGCGGCCGCGGCGGCCGCCTCGGTCAGCGCGTGCCTCCCCGATCGCGGACCCGCGCGTCGGCGACCGCACCGCTCGCCCCGGCCGTGACCTGGCCACGCTCGGCCGACCGCGACGCCTCGTAGACCCCGGCCCGCACGGCCACGGTGGCATCCGGCGTGGGGTCCCCGCCCTGGCGCCCTGGGCGGCGGCGGCCAGGGCGAGACAGCTCAGGGCCGCCGCGGCGACGGCGAGCCTGCCGGCCGGTTGCGCATGACCGGCGCCGCCCGGTCCAGCATCGGCTTCGCGCCGGTCACGACCCGTCGGGCGATGACGGCAAGGTTCTGGCGGGTCAGTCGAGGCATGGACAAGCGCATGGCGAACCGGGGCACGGTGATCCGGGTCACCCGGGCCTGGTGGTGCGCCGCCCTCGCCGAGCGGGCGTGGCCACGTCGTGGCGTCCGCTGCCGGGCGGCGGCGCCCGGATCGGGGCCGCGGCAGTGGGCGGGAGAGCCCGGGGGCGGCGATCGGGTTGGCCCGCCACTGCCGGGGGGCATCGACGCGTGCTGACCGGACGACCACCGGTGGCGGGGTGAGCTGTGGGTTGCCGCGGCGTTGCCCGCGGCGGGGTGTGGCAACCGTCTTATCATGAATTTCTTCATGCGTGGGGGAGTGCCGCATTCGCCGATACTAGGCAACGATAAACACATATTTGCAGGTCAAAAACGTGACGCTCACAACAGAATTGCTCTCAGTAATCGCAATGCTCCGAGTGATGTCATTCTCACGATATCGTATTCGCGCGATTAATAGCGGAACGTAGTTGCCATCGACAAGGTACTTTGGGTTAGTCGCCGCTGCACAAGATACGGGGTGGGGAGCGCCGGATGAGCCCTGGGCAGCGATGGCCGTACGGCCGGAACCGAGGCCGACCCGGACACGCCCGTCGGTACGCCGCGTGCGGGACAACGGCCCGGTACCCACGGCACAATGCACGCCGGACCAAGGGGAAGGCGGAGCAGACGAACGTGACGACCACCATCGCGAACACAGATCGCCGACGAACTCGGCGTACGGGAGCGGCAGGTCACCGCCGCGGTCGACCTGCTCGACGGCGGGGCGACGGTCCCGTTCATCGCCCGCTACCGGAAGGAAGTCACCGACTCGCTCGACGACGCGCAGCTGCGCACGCCTCGAGGACCGGCTGCGCTACCTGCGCGAGCTCGAGGAGCGACGTAGCGCGATCCTGGACTCGATCCGCGCCCAAGGCAAGCTCGACGACGCCCTCGAGGCGCAGATCATGGCGGCCGACACCAAGGCCCGGCTGGAGGACATCTACCTCCCGTACAAGCCGAAGCGGCGGACCAAGGCCCAGATCGCGCGCGAGGCCGGGCTCGCGCCGCTGGCCGACCTGCTGCTCGGCGACCCGACCCACGACCCGCAGACCGAGGCGGCCGGGTTCGTCGACCCCGAAAAGCGCGTGGCCAGATGTGGCGGCCGCGCTCGAAGGCGCGCGCGCCATCCTGGTCGAGCGGTTCGCCGAGAACGCCGACCTGATCGGCGCGCTGCGCGAGCGGATGTGGTCGAGGGCCGGGTCGCCGTCCAACGTACGCGACGGCAAGCAGGACGCCGGCGCGAAGTTCTCGGACTACTTCGACTTCGACGAGCCGTTCACGTCCATGCCCTCACACCGGGTGCTGGCCCTCTTCCGGGGTGAGAAGGAGGAGATCCTCGAGCTGGCGATGGAGCCAGACGCGGCGCCGGTCGAGCCGGCCGGTCCGAGCGGCTACGAGGTCGCGATCGCGGCGCGGTTCGGCGTGGCCGACCGGTCCCGCCCGGCCGACAAGTGGCTGCTCGACACGGTGCGCTGGGCGTGGCGGACCCGGATCATGGTCCACCTGGGACTCGACATCCGGATGCGCCTGTTCCAGGCGGCCGAGGACGAAGCGGTCCGCGTGTTCGCTGCCAACCTGCGCGACCTGCTGCTCGCCGCACCGGCCGGCGCCCGCACCACGATGGGACTCGATCCCGGCCTGCGTACCGGCGTGAAGGTCGCCATCGTCGACCCCACCGGGAAGGTCGTCGCCACCGGGACCATCTACCCGCACGCCCCGGCCAACCGATGGCAGGAGTCGCTGGCCACCCTGGCCAGGCTGGCCCGACAGTACACTGTGGACCTCATCGCGATCGGCAACGGCACCGCGTCCCGGGAGACCGACAAACTGGCGGCCGAGCTCATCAAGCGGGAACCGGATCTCACCCTCACGAAGATCGTGGTATCCGAGGCCGGGGCGAGTGTCTACTCCGCGTCGGCGTACGCGTCGCAGGAGCTGCCCGACCTGGATGTGTCGCTGCGGGGAGCCGTCTCGATCGCCCGCCGGCTGCAGGATCCCCTGGCCGAGCTGGTGAAGATCGACCCGAGGTCGATCGGCGTCGGCCAGTACCAGCACGACCTGTCCGAGTTCAAGCTGTCCCGCTCGCTCGACGCGGTCGTGGAGGACTGCGTCAACGGCGTCGGGGTGGATGTGAACACCGCGTCGGTACCCCTGCTCACGCGGGTGTCCGGCATCGGCGAGACGCTCGCCGGGAACATCGTGACGCACCGGGACACCCACGGGCCGTTCCGGTCGCGAACGGCGCTGAAGAAGGTGGCGCGCCTCGGACCGAAGGCGTTCGAGCAGTGCGCGGGCTTCCTGCGCATCGCCGGCGGCGACGACCCACTCGACGCGTCCAGCGTGCACCCCGAGGCGTATCCGGTGGTCCGCCGCATCCTCACCGCCACCGGTACCGACATTCGCGGACTCATCGGTAACTCGACGGTGCTCCGGACTGTGCGGGCCAGCCAGTTCGCCGACGACACATTTGGCGTTCCAACGGTGACCGACATCCTCAAGGAACTGGAGAAGCCCGGCCGGGACCCGCGTCCGGCGTTCAAGACGGCCACGTTCGCCGATGGTGTCGAGACGATGGCCGACCTCACGCCCGGCATGGTGCTCGAGGGCGTGGTGACCAACGTGGCGGCGTTCGGAGCGTTCGTGGACATCGGCGTGCACCAGGACGGGCTGGTGCACGTGTCGGCGCTGTCGAACAACTTCGTGAAGGATCCCCGGGACGTGGCCAAGCCGGGTGACATCGTCAGGGTACGGGTCGTCGAGGTGGATCTGGCGCGCAAGCGGATCTCGCTGACGATGCGGCTGGAGGACGACGTGCGCCCCGGGACCCCGCGTGAGAGCGGCTCCCGCGGCCAGCGCGGGCCGGAGCAGACTCGCCGGCAGGACCAGGGCAGCCGGCAGGACCAGGGCAGCCGGCAGGACCAGGGCAGGCGGCAGGACCAGGGCAGCCGGCAGGACCAGGGCAGGCGACCGGAGCGAGGGGCTGACACCGCCCTGGCGGAGGCGCTCCGCCGGGCCGGGCTGGCCTGACGGGCGAGCGGTCGTTGGCCGTCTTGAGCACCTGGGCGACGGATATCCTGCCGTGATGGGCGAGCCCGATCTGCGCATCTCGGTCCGGCACGGGCCGGACGAGACCGTGCTGGCCGTCGTCGGCGAGCTCGACCTGGCCAACGCTGAGGAACTCTCCGATGCGGTCACCGCTGAGTTCCGCGACTCCCCCGGGCGCATCGTGCTCGACCTGTCCGACCTGACCTTCTGCGACTCGCTCGGCCTCGGTACCTTGATCGTCCTGAGCCGCACCGCCCAGAACCAGAACACGTTCCTGCTGCTGCGCAACCCACGCCCGTTCTTCACCCAGATGCTGGACATCACCGGCGTGCGGCAGGGCCTGAACATCTCATCGGACTGAACAGCGGGCGGTAGGCTCGATCGCACAATGGTTCACATGATCGATGTGCGGCTGCAGCGACACCTGCGTTCCTGGCTCGGCCGTTGGCCGTCGAACGCCGGCTTGTGGGTCGACGTGGTGGGTTCGCGACAGCGCGAGCGCGGCGGGTGGGACGCGCGGCCCTTTCCCCTGCTGGGGCTGCGTGCGCCCGGCTCAACGGTGCTCTCGGTCCGGCGGCGTAAGGCTTCGGCGGTGCGCGAGTTCGCCCGACGATCGGACGTGGACTTCGACGACCTGCTGGCCGCTTTGCCGACCCTGCTCGACCGGCCCGACCAGCATGTCCACAGTGGAGTCTACCGGTGGTGTGAACGCCCGGCCGACCTGCCGGACGCCGGTAACTGGGAGAAGGCCGACGACCCCGACGTTCCCGAGTGGCTGCGACCGTTCGGCTACGAGGTCCTCGTCGCACGTGACCCGGACACCGGCGCCTACCTGGCCGGGGTCGGGCTCAAGCACCATGACCGGTACGCGCAGGAGATCGCCGTCGGCACCGAGCCGGCCGCCCGGGGCAAGGGTCTGGCCAGACGGCTGGTGGCCCAGGCGACCCGTCGGGTGATGGACGAGGGCGCCGTCGCGACATACCAGCATGATCCCGCTAATATTGCGTCCAGTCGGGTGGCCGAGTCGGCTGGGTTTCCGGACCGAGGCTGGCGATCATTCGGTATGTGGTGAGGCGAAAACGGTGCAAATCCGACCCGGCGGGGTACTTGTCGAGCGGGCATCACGCTGACAAGGGGGAACACGCGGATGACGACGAGCCGAAGTCGGCCGGCCGATTCGGAGCCTCATCTACGCATAGCGATGGTGGTACCGCCGTGGTACGAGATGCCGCCGAAGGGGTACGGCGGCCTCGAGGCCATCGTATCCGCGTTGATCGATGCCCTCGTCGATCGCGGTCACCAGGTGACGCTGTTCGGAGCCGGCCCGGGGTCCGGCACCAGGGCCACCTTCGTCGCCACCACCCGCGAGCCACAGTTCGCCCGGCTCGGCGAGACGCTACCCGATGTGACGCACGTGGCCCGCGTCCACCGGATGCTGGCCGGCGGTCACGACTTCCAGGTGGTCCACGACCACACCACACCTGGGCCGCTGCTCGCCCACCGGCTGGACGTCCCGACGGTGGCGACCGTGCATGGTTCGGTCGACGGCGAGACTGGCCGACTATCTCGAGGCGGTCGGCGAGGCCGTGCGGCTGGTGGCCATCTCGCACAGTCAGCGGGCCGCCCGGCCGCGGCTGCCCTGGCTCGCTACCGTCCATAATGGACTTAAGATTCCGGCTGCCGCACCGCGCCCGGACCCCGACGGACCGGTCATCTGGCTGGCCCGGTTCAACCCGGACAAGGGTCCCGATCTCGCCATCGAGGCCTGCGGCAAGGCCGGGCTGCCGCTGGTGCTGGCCGGCCGTTGCCAGGAACCGGGCGAGCTGCGCTACTTCGAGCGTGAAATCGAGCCGATCCTGCGCGAGGACGTCGAAACGCTGCTGAGTCCGGACCGGTCACTGGCCATGCGCCGGCTGGCGGGTGCCCGCTGCCTGCTGCTGCCGTTGCGGTGGCGGGAGCCGTTCGGCATGGTGATGATCGAGGCCATGTCCCTGGGCGTACCCGTGGTCGCACTGCGGCGCGGCTCCGTGCCCGAGGTGGTGAAGGACGGTGTCACCGGGTTCGTCTGTGACACGCCGGAGGAGCTGCCCGACGCGCTCCAGCGCGTCGGCGAGCTGGACCGTACCGAGTGTGTGCGCTGGGTCGGGGCCCAGTTCTCCGCCGAGCGGATGGCTGAGCGGTACGAGCGGGTCTATCACACGGCCATCCGTGAACGGTCCACTGTGGACTAGGGCGTGGTCCAGTTCTGGCCGGTCGCCTCGGTGCAGGAGTCCATGATCAGCGGTACCTGTGTCGCAGGCTGCGGTAGCGTCATGCACAACCCGGTCACCTGCTGTCTGATCTGCCCGCCGGGAGCGACCCGCCACTGCTGGGCGGCGGACCCGTCGCACTCGCCGATGACCAGTCCGGTGCCGGGAGCGCTCGCCTTGTCGGCCGGCTGTAGGCACCAGGTGCTGTGCACCCGCAATGTTCCATCGGTCCGTAGCGTCCAGATCTGGGCCGGCGTGCGGTTGCACGTGTAGCTCCAGATCACGTTGCCCGCGGTCGCGTTGTCGCTGCGCAGGTCGGCGCACGGGCCGCCCGCGACCGCCGAGACGATCGCGCCGGTCCGGTCGGCCGGAGGCGGGGCCAGCGTCGGAGTCGGCGATGGCGTCGGGATCGGGGTGGGCGTCGAGGACGGCGTGGGCGCGGCAGTTGGCGTGCGCGACGGCTTCGGGCTCGTGAGCTTGGGCGTGGGCGTACCCGTGGTCGCGGTCGGGACGACCGGACCGAACGGCTCGGAGGTCGCCGCGGTCGGTACCTGACTGGCCCGGCTCGGGGTGACCGCCGCCGGCGCCGGTTCGCGGGGACCGGCCAGCGCGACGGCCGCCACAATGGCCACCAGCACCAGAGCCGCCACGGCCAGCGTGATCAGTACCCGCTGGCGACCGCTGCCGCCGGCCGGCACCTGGTCCACCGGGCCGGCCAGGTCCGTCCCGGCCACTGGACGATGGGCAGCTCAGCTGTCACGGCGAACGAGCCCGGCGCCAGGTCGTGGCGGCCGGCGGCGACCTGGTGGCCGGTCGGCGGCGGTGGGTCGGCGACTGCCCAGTCGTCGCGGTGGTCGGTCGCGGTCGGCCAGTCGTCGCGGTGATGGCGGGCCACGTACGGGCGCACGAGGTGCGGCACCTCATCGGTCGTGGGTTCGCCGCCCGGTGCGTCACCCTCGGCATCAGAGACATCGTCCTCGGCCGCCCGGAGATCACGCGCGGCAGATAGATCACTGTCGGCCACCGGGTGATCACTTTCCGCAGTGGCGGGTTGATCGGGCCCGGCGACTGGGGCGTCCGGCTCGGACGGCGCCTCGTCGGCGTGGTCGACCATCGGTCACCCCCGGAAGGAAGGGCACGGCGGCGCCAACACCCTGGTCACGGCGGCGCGGTTCTTCAACCTAACCCGCAGACAGCAGGCTGAGCATGATCCGATTCCTGACAGACGGCGTGGCCGAAGCCTGCCCAGCGAAGGACTTGCACCTTTGGTCGTGGAGTTCTACCGTCACGGCGGGTAGGGCGGCACACGCAGCACGAAAGCTCGCTGTGCGGTCACACTCAGGCAATCTTCTCGAAACTTCGATAACCGAGTATGTGAGACCTGCTCGCCCGATCATGGACCGACGCGGGCGCGCCTCCGTGCGGGTCTTGGCCAGTTCCGGGCCGGACGACGGGGCTCGACCGGGACCGGTCCTCCGATCCGCGCGCAGCATCGCGATGTCCGTCGGAGGGAGGCCCGGTAGGCCGTGGCACGGCACAGGCGGGCCGCAGAGAGCCCGGCGCAGACGTGGAGCCCGGGCGATCAGGGATCAGCTCCGCCGCAGCCCCGCTGGGCCGACACTCCGCCACCGCCTACTGAGTCGGGCCAGCCCGCATTCCCGCCACCGGGCAGCAGTGTGTTCCCGCCCGGCTACCCACCGGTGTCCGGTGGCCGGCCGCTGGGTCAGCCGGCGACCGGGCCATCGCCCAGCGGGGCGCCCGCGCCGGCGAGCCGGAGCGGGACCGCTGGAGCGTACGCCAACGGGACTCCGGGGACGGAGTTCGACCGGGGTTGGTTCGGCCAGGGCCCGCCGCCCGAACTCCCGTCAGCGCCGCCGCCGCCGTCGTTGCCGCCGTCGCCTTTCGCGCAGCCCGCGTCACCGCTACCGCGGTCCGGCTCCGTGCCCTCACCCGCGCCGATCCGTCGGGCCGCGCCGGACCTCAGACCGCTGCGGCGCCGGACCATCCGGGGCCGTCTCGGGCGCCTCTTGACGCTGCCCCTGCTCGCGGTGGCCGTCCTGTTCGTCATCGTCGTGGTCGACCAGGCCGGCGCCTACCGGGCCGCGGTGGCGACCACCCGGGCAGCCGAGGTCCTCCGCTCGGTCGGCGGCCTGGTCGACGCGCTCCAGCAGGAGCGCGCGGCGGGTGCCGCACTGCTCAGCGGCGACCGGTCCGTCCGGGACGACCTGGACCAGGCAAGGGATCGGGTCGACGCAGCGACCGACCAGGTGCGGCAGGTGCGGGCCGGACCGGCCGCACCGGCCATTCTCGCCGCTCTGTCGGGCTTCGATGATCTCGACGGCACCCGGACCAGGATCGACGGCACCCGGATCACCCGTACCGCCGCCTTCGATTACTTCAGCTCGCGGATCGGCGATCTGCTCGCCGTCAACACCGACGCCGACAACACCCCGGACACCCAGCTGCGCCGTTCGGTGGCGGCCGCCGCCGCTCTGCGCGACCTCGTGGAACCGCTGGCCCAGCAGCGTGCGTATCTGTTCGGCGTCTTCACCGAGGGTGGTTTCGGATCCGGCGAGTACCGCGCGTACGTCACCATGCACGCCAACGAGACGTTCCGCCCGCGTGCGGTTCGCCGAGATGGCCAACGCCGCCCAGGCCGCGGCCCTGAACACCGCCATGGACACCGCAGCGGGACGCGCGGTGGTGTCGGCCGAGAACCGCGCCCTGGATGCCGGTGGCGGCAACGTCACCATCAACGCGAGCACGTGGTGGGCAGCGAGCGCCACCCTGTTGAGCGACCTGCGCGGCGTCGAGACCGCGATCGGCTCCGACGTCGCCGGCCAGGCCAGGCGGCTGCAGGACTCCACCGCCAACCGGCTCGTCGAGCTGGCCGCGTTCGCCGCTGCCAGCGCTGTCGGGGTGGCGGTCCTGCTGCTGGTGGCGGCCCGGTCGATCACCCGCCCGCTGGCCGCACTGGCGGCTGAGGCGCTCACCATGGCCAACTTCCGCCTGCCGGAGGCGGTCGAGCGACTCCAGGCCGCCGACCCCGAGGAAGCACCCGAGCCACCACCGCGGGTCGCCGTGCCCGTGCGTTCGAGTACCGAGGTCATGGCGGTCGCCGAAGCTCTGGACAGTGCCCAGACGACCGCCTACGAGCTGGCCACCCAGCAGGCCCGGCTGCGCCGCAGCACCTCGGAGTCGCTGGCCAACCTGGGCCGGCGCAACCAGAACCTGCTGCGCCGCCAGCTCGGCTTCATCACCGAGCTCGAGCGCGAGGAGACCGACCCATCGGGCCTGGCCAACCTGTTCGAGCTCGACCACCTCGCCACCCGCATGCGCCGTAACGCGGAGAGCCTGCTGGTCCTGGTCGGCGAGTCCAGCCCGCGCACCTGGTCCGAGGCGCTGCCGGTGGCCGACGTGCTGCGGGCCGCCATCTCGGAGGTCGAGGACTACCGGCGGGTGAGCCTGCAGTCGGGTCGACGACGCCTATGTGGGCGGCGCCTTCGTATCGGGAATTGCCCATATGGTGGCTGAGCTGGTTGAGAACGGGCTGGCGTTCTCGCCCCCGGATGTGGACGTGGAGATCCAGGGCCGGATGCTTCCCGGTCGGTACCTGATCGGGATCACCGACCAGGGACTCGGCATGGACCCCGAGGAGATGGCCCGGGCCAACGCCCGCCTGCGCGGCGAGGAGAGCTTCCTCAGCGCACCCACGCGCTATCTGGGCCATTACGTGGTCGGCCACCTGGCCCGACAGATGGGGGTCGATGTGGAGATCACACCCTCGCCGGTCACGGGCGTCACCGCCCGGGTAGTCCTGTCGGCCGCCGTGCTGACGACACCGCCCGCGTTCGGCCCGTACCCCGAGGTCCATACCAATGGCGTCCGGCCTACACGGCCGTACGCGCCAATGGTGAGCGGCGGCCCGCCGCTGGCCATCGACGCGATCACCGCCGACGATTACGTCGACCGGCCAGTACGCCCCTGCACCGCCGCCCGACGGCGAACCCGTGAACGCCCGCTCTGGCGTACCGACCTGGGCCAGCTACCGGCACTGGGCCGTCCACAACGAAGCCACCCAATGCTCCGGCCGTGGAACGCGGTTCCCCACCGGTGCCGTCCCGGTCAGCGTCGGCATCCGGACGGCCACGGCCGGTCGGCGGCGAGCGGCACCCGCGCCGACCGGACCGTGGATCCGAACTGGACACTGGATCCGCGGCCGTGCCACCCGCGCCCGGGGTCACGGCAGCGACATCGCCGCGGACGTGGCCCACGGCCGCGGCGAGCGCACCCGCAACGGACTGATCAAGCGGTTCCCCCGGCCCCAGCGGCGGCCCCGGGTCCGGCGCCAGTCCCCGCCGAGCCCGTGGCGGAGGTCCCCTCGACCGAGGCGGCGGACGCAGTGCGCACACGACTGACGACGCTGCGGGCGGGTATCGCCCGGGGCGAGCACGACCATGCCGCCGGCGCTGAGCGACCGGTGGCCGATCCCGGCTCCACGTCGGAGACAGGATCCGAGGCCGAAAGGAGCCCCCATGCCCGTTGACCTGGAGACCGAGGTCAACAGCTTCAACTGGCTGCTGGCCAACTTCGTCCGTAACACGGACGGGATCCGAGATGCGGTGGCGGTCTCCTCCGACGGCCTGCTGATCGCCACGTCCGAAGGGCTGGACCGCACCGGCGCCGACCATCTCGCCGCGATCGTGTCCAGCCTGTCGACGCTGGGACGCAGTGCCTCCCGCCGGTACGACTTCGAGGCGCTCAAGCTCATCATGATCGAGATGCGGCGAGGGTTCCTGCTCGTGTCTCGGCCATCCGCGGTGGCAGCTGCCTGGGCGTCATCGCGGATGCGCACTGCGACCTCGGGCTCATCGGCTACGAGATCTCCCTGCTGGCCGAGCGCTTCGGCGACATGCTGACACCGAACCTCATCACCGAGTCGCGTCGGTCCCTTCCCCGATGAGGGAGGCCGGCCCCGGGGGGCAGCCGCACGTGGTCCGCGGTGGGAGCCCAGCCCCGGGCACCGCATGCCGGATCCGCGGATGATCCCCCGACCGGGTCCGGGCCGGGGTCCGACCACCGGCGGGCCGGACGTTCGAGCTCTGTCAGCACCCGCTCTCGGTCGCTGAGATCGCCGCCGGACTCGGGTTCCGGTCGGCGTCACCCGCGTCCTCATCGCCGATCTGCTGGCCGCTGGTCACGTGACCTGCCACGACCACGACCAGGATCACGACCAGAATAAGGACGCACTCTCGGTGGAACTGCATCGAAAGGATCGCGCAACGTGTCCGGGCCCTCTAGCTCCTCCGCCGCCCCCGTCGCGGTGAAGGTCGTCGTCAGCGGCGGTTTCGGCGTGGGCAAGACCACGTTCGTCGGCGCGATCTCCGAGATCGAGCCGCTGGTGACCGAGGCCGACATGACCGACCGGTCGATCGGCGTCGATGACACCGTCGGCATCGACGAGAAGACCACCACCACCGTGGCGCTCGACTTCGGCCGGATCACCCTCGAGGAGGCGCTGCTGCTTTACCTGTTCGGCACGCCGGGCAGGACCGGTTCGCGTTCCTGTGGGACGACCTGGTCGACGGCGCGCTCGGCGCGTCATCCTGGTCGACACCCGCCGGATCGAGGACTGCTTTCCTAGCGTGGACTTCTTCGAGGAGCGGGGCACGCCGTTCCTGCTCGCGGTCAACGCGTTCGAGTCGGCCGCCCGGTTCGACCTCGACGAGGTGCGCGAAGCGCTGGGCGTCGCCCCGTTCGTACCGGTGGTCGAGTGCGACGCCCGCGACCGGGAGTCGGTGAAGGCGGTGCTGGTGACCCTGGTCGAGCAGGTGCTCGCGCACCGGCTGCAGCGGCTGGCCGCGGCCGGCACATCCTGACGACCCTCCGCTTGTGGACGCCCGGCAGCCGACGCCTGACATGATGGCCGGCGTGATGGACAAAGTGACCATTCGCCGCCTTCCCGACGTGGCTCCCCCGATCCCGGAGGGCGGCGGCCGCATCGTCACTCCGGCCGGCGAGCTGGCCCAGATCGTCAACGGCGAGGCGTACCGCTACCTGGCTTTTCTCGAGTTCCACCCGGACCCGAACGCGCCACGCGGCAACCATTTCCACGCGGTCAAGACCGAGCACCTTTACATCGTCGACGGCCTGGTCCGGGCGATCTACCGCGATCTGGACACCGACGCGACGGCCGAGATCGAGCTCGGCGCCGGCGACCTCGTCGCGTGCCGCCGCGCTGCGCCCACGCGTACGTGGCCCTCGATCACTCGCACGCGGTGGAGTTCTCGCCGTCGGGCTACGACCCGGCCGACACGATCAGATACGTGCTCGCCAGTGCGGTGGGGATTGACCGCAACTATCGGCTGAGCTCTGGCGCAACGGAACCTAGCGCCGCTAGTTTCTGGTCAGTTGGCCCAGGAAGTCGGAGGCGGACGATGAGCCAGGACAATGGCGCGGCGAGCACGGCCCGGCGGGTGTGGCGCCTGCTCGAACCCATCCACGCGGTGACCTACTTCGCTGCCCGAGGCGCTCTCGGCGTTCCAGGAGGCCGGCCTGCGCGGGTTCTGGCGCGGGTATTTCGCCGGCCGGTCGGCCCCGCTCGGGCCCGGTTCCGGCGGCCCCGGTGCTGGCCTGCTTCTTCAGCTTCGCCCCGGCCATGGTGAACCGGGCCCTGCCGGCCGTGTGGGATCTCATCACGCCCGAGCATGCCCTGCACCGCGCGTACGGCCGGAGCGGTGGCCGCCCTGCGCCGCGTCGACAGCGGCTCGGCGGCTCGGACGCGGCCGCACTGGCGGAGGCGAACGACCTGCTCGACCGGGCGCTCGCCGGCCTGGACCACGCCGGCCGAGTGCTGGGGGCGGTCAACGCCGCCTACCGACGCCCCGACGACGCGCACGCCCGACTATGGCGCGCTGCACGATCGTGCGGGAGCACCGCGGTGACGGCCACGTCGCCGCGCTGGTCGCGGCCGGCCTCGGCGCCGTGCGAGACGATCGCCTGGCGCTGCGCGAACGACCTGGACCGCGGCGTGCTGCAGGCGGCCCGCGGCTGGACCGACGAGGAGTGGGCCGCCGCCGCGTCCGAGCCTGGTGCAGCGCGGCTGGCTCGACAGCACCGGCCAGCCCACCGCGCTCGGCGTCCAGGGCTTCCGCGACATCGAAGACCGCACCGACCTCACCGCCGCGCCCGGCCTGGACGGGCTTGACGTCGACCGGCTGGTCGGCTGCTCACGCCGCTGTCCCAGACCTGCGCGATGAACCTGCCCGTCGCCAACCCGATCGGCCTGCGTCCACCCAACGCACCGTGACCTTCTCCTGTGGAGGGTCAGTCAGCGACGTCTGGGGTTGCGTGCGCTTCGACGATGCTCCGATGTCATGCACCGGGTCGAGATCGGGCGCATCGTAGGGCCGCCGCCCGGTGTCCGTCTTCCGCAGCGGGGGAGCTCGCCCGCCGGTCATCCTGATGCCCGTCGATGCGGCCGACGATCGGTCAGACCTCAGCGAGATCGTCGCTGTACCCCATCCTTTCGGGCCAGGTGCCCGAACAACATTCCGTAGCGTGATCTGCATTGCCAGCGCGAGGAGGCGGCGGGATGGCTGACGCGTGGAAGGTGACCGGCCGGCGACGGGTCGCGGTAGTGGGCTCCGGCGTGGCCGGGCTGACCGCGGCCTACGTGCTGCAGCGGGCAGCCGACGTGACGCTGTACGAGGCCGATGACCGGCTCGGCGGCCACGCCCACACGCACGAACTGGCGGCGGACAATCAGATCTTCGCGGTCGACTCCGGGTTCATCGTGCACAATCGAGCGCACCTACCCGACCCTGCTGCGCCTGTTCGGCGAGCTCGGCGTGTCGACGCAGGAGGCCGAGATGAGCATGTCGGTCCGCTGCGACGGCTGCGGGCTCGAGTACGCCGGCGCGCAGGTCTGCCGGCCTGTTCGCCCGGCCGCGCAACGTCGCTCAACCGGTCGCTACCTGGGATGCTCGCCGAGGTGCCGGCGTTCCACCGGCGCGCGCGGGCCTGCTGGCCGGTACGACGGCGCCGACGGTCCAGGCCCGACGCTCGGCGAGTTCGTGGCCGAGGGCGGGTACTCGCGCTACTTCGCGCGGCATTTCCTGATGCCGCTGGTCGTCGGCCGTCTGGTCGTGCGGACCGCACCGCGCGTTGGAGTACCCGGCCCGCTACCTGTTCCAGTTCCTCGACCATCACGGCATGCTCACCGTCAGCGGCTCGCCGGCCTGGCGCACCGTCGTCGGCGGTTCCCGGCGCTACGTCGAGGCAGCGGCGAAGGAGCTCGTCAGCCGTGCGTACCGCCACGCCGGTGCGGGCGATCGGCCGTACGCCGGCGCGGAGTCCGTCGTCCGCGACGACGCCGACGTGGTGGAACCCTACGACGCCGTGGTGGTCGCCACCCACCCGGACCAGGCGCTGCGGCTGCTCGCCGACCCGACCCCGGCCGAGCGCGAGGTGCTCGGCGCGTTCCGCTACTCGCCGCAACCGACGCCGTGCTGCACACCGACGCGTCGGTGCTGCCCGCGCGGCACCGCTGCCCGGGCCACCTGGAACTACCGGCATGCCCGTCGTGTGACCCGCCGGCCGGACGCCGTGCAGGTCAGCTACGACATGAACCGGCTGCAGCGGCTCGACGCACCACGCCGTTCATCGTCACCCTCAACGCCGACGACCAGCGTCGACCCGCGACGCGGTGATCGCCCGGATGGTGTACGAGCACCCGTGTACACCCCGCGAGTCGGTGGCCGCCCAGCGCCGCCTGCCGGAGCTGTCCACGACGGTCACCGCCTTCGCCGGCGCCTACCACGGCTGGGGCTTCCACGAGGACGGCTGCCGCTCCGGCGTCGAGGCGGCCGCGGGCGCTGGGGGTGCGCCTGGTGACCACCGGCCGCCGCTCGGTACGAGTGCCGGCTCTACGCGCACGGCGCGGACGGCGCACCGCTCGCCGCACGCGTTCAGCTACCGGCACCTACGCTGTGGCTGGTCGACCTCGACGACCTGCCCGGCTGCCGCGGCTGCTGCGGCCGCTCGCCCGCTTCGACGCGCGCGACCACTTCGGCGACCCGCGGCCAGCCATCCGCGCCAATGTCGACGACTTCCTCGCCGAGCACGGCATCGACCTGCGCGGCGGCCGGATCCTGATGCTCACCACGCCCGCGGGTCTTCGGCTACGTGTTCAACCCGCTCACCCTGTACTGGTGCCACGACGCGACGGCGGCCGCGCTGCGTCGTGGCCGAGGTGCACAACACCTACGGCGACCGGCACTGCTACCTGCTGCAGCCCGACGAGCGCGGACCGGGCCGGCACGGCAAGGAGTTCTACGTCTCGCCGTTCTTCCCGGTCGACGGCCGACTACGATGAGCTGCCCGAGCCGGCCGAACGGCTGACCGTCTCGATCAGCCTGCACCGCGACGGGCGGCCGGCCCTTCGTCGCCACCCTGCGCGGCCGGCGCCGGCCGGCAACCGCCGCCGCGTGCTGCGGACCGCGCTGCGCCACCCCTGGGTGACCGCGGTGCGAGCGCTGCGGATCCGCCGGCACGGGATCCACCTGTTCCTGCGCGGCCTGCCCGTCCAGCCCACGACCGCCAACGGCCCCTGCGCCAGCTGCAGGGAGCTCGTCGACCGCCACCTCACGCGTCGGACCGGAGCGTCCGCCGGCCGACCGAGTCCGCTGCCGATCGCGCCCCGGCCGGGGCCGGAGCCGATCGACCCGGCCGCTGGCCCGACGTGGCCACCGCTCCCGCAGCCGCGTCCGGGCCGGACCGCCGCCGCCCGGCCCGTCAGGCGTTGCGCGCCGGCTGCCGCTGCGGGTGGCGCTGCCGGACGGGACCGCTCTCGGTGCCGGCAGCGCCGGCGCGCCCGTGATGCGTGCTGCATCCGACCCGGAGGGTTCTACCGCCGGCTCGGCGTCGGCGGGCTGATCGGCTTCGGCGAGGCCTACCATGGCCGGCGACTGGGACGCCGACGACCTCGCCGCGGCTGCTCACCGTCTTCGCCCGCGACGTCGACCACGCATCGTCCGCCGCGGCTGCAGCGGCTGCGCCGATCTGCACGGAGCACGCCACCCGCGGCGCCGAGCGAGAACACCGTGGACGGCGTCGCGGCACAACATCGACCACCACTACGACCTGTCCAACGACCTGTTCGCGCTCTTCCTCGACGAGACGCTGACCTACTCCTCGGCGCTCTTCGAGGAGCGGCCGACGGCACCGCGTCGGCGTCGGCGACGCACGAGCCGCGGCGCCCAGCACCGCAAGATCGACCGGCTGCTCGACCTGGCCGGCGTCGGCCCGGGCACCCGGCTGCTCGAGATCGGCACCGGCTGGGGCGAGCTGGCCGCTCCGCGCGGCCGCGGCGCGGGGCGCGATCGTGCACACGATCACGCTCTCGCAGCGAGCAGCGCGACCTCGCCGCTGCGCCGGATCGCCGCGGCGGGTGTCGCCGACCGGGTCGACGTCGAGCTGTGCGACTACCGCGAGCGAGCGCCGGCAGCGTACGACGCGGTCGTGAGCGTCGAGATGATCGAGGCGGTCGGCGACGAGTTACTGGCCGACCTACTTCGCGCACCATCGACCGGCTGCTCGCGCCCGGGCGGCCGGGTCGGCGCTCCAGGCGATCACGATGCCGCACGACCGGATGCTCGCCACCCGCGACACGTACACCTGGATCAACAAGTACATCTTCCCCGGCGGCTGATCCCGTCGGTGCGGGCCATCGAGGACACGTCGCCGGCACCACACCAGGCTGCGGCTGCGGGAGCTGCACGGCGTTCGGGCGCCACTACGCCGAGACGCTGCGCCTGTGGCGCGAGCGGTTCACCGAGCGGCGCCGGCGAGGTCGCCGCGCTCGGCTTCGACGACACGTTCCGGCGGATGTGGCACTTCTACCTGGCCTACTCCGAGGCCGGCTTCGCGTCCGGCTACCTCGACGTCCACCAGCTCTGTCCTGGGCCGCGAACGCATGACACGCGACCGATCGGACGCCGCGGTACGCGGAGTCGCCGCCCAGTTGGCCGGGCTGCGTCGCCGGAGCGCTCTCGGCGGCGACCTCCCGGTCCGGCTGCGGGCCTGGGACGGCACCGAGGCCGGGCCGCCGGGCGCGCCGTCTGGTGATCCTGCGCTCCCGGCGCGCCCTGCGCCGGCTGCTGTGGCAGCCCGGCGAGCTCGGGCTGGCCCAGGCCTACGTCACCGGCGAGCTCGACGTCGAGGGCGACCTCGCCGACGGGCTGCGCACGCGTCTGGGCGCCGGTCCGCGAGCGCGGCCTGACCGCGCCGCCGGCTCGGCCGGCCGACCGCGCTCGCGGCGCAGCGGCCTGCGCCGCCTCGGCTCGGGCGTCATCGGGCCCGCGCCCGCCGGCCCCGGCGTCCAGGCGAAGCTGCAGCGGGCGCCTGCACAGCAAGCCGCGCGACCGGGCCGCGATCAGCCTACCACTACGACCTGTCCAACGAGTTCTACGCGCTGATCCTCGACCCGCCATGGCCTACTCCTGCGGCTACTGGACCGCCGACGCGACCCGGCGTACGCGCTCGGCCGACGCCCAGCGCGACAAGCTCGACCTGGTCTGCCGCAAGCTGGGCCTGCGAGCCCGGCGCATGCGGCTGCTCGACGTCGGCTGCGGCTGGGGCTCGCTGTCGCTGCACGCCGCCGAGCACTACGGCGTGCGCGGTCACCGGCGTCACCATCGCCGCCGAGCAGCGCGCCTTCATCGACGCGACGGATCCGCGAGCGCGGGCTCGAGGACCGGGTCGACATCCGGCTGCAGGACTACCGCGACGTGGCCGACGGGCCGTACGACGCGGTCGCCTCGTCGAGATGGGCGAGCACGTCGGCGAGGCCAACTACCCGACGTTCGCCGGCCAGCCTGCACCGCCTGCTGCGGCCCGGCGGGCGGGCTGCTGGTGCAGCAGATGTCGCGCGCGGGCCGCACGCGCCCGGCGGCGGGGCGTTCATCGAGTCCTTCAT
Source organism: uncultured Actinomycetota bacterium (assembly GCA_963803345.1). Lineage (GTDB taxonomy): Bacteria > Actinomycetota > Actinomycetes > Mycobacteriales > Micromonosporaceae > CAWDLX01. Next base: position 360,929 of record CAWDLX010000006.1, on the reverse strand, counting down.
CGCGCCCGACATGCACATGCGGCCCGTCGGCGAGACCGTCGCGCTCCTCGAGGCGGCCGGGCTCGAGGTGCGCGACGTGCACGCGCTGCGCGAGCACTACGTGCGCACCGTCGCTGGCCTGGCTGCGCACACCTTCGAGCGCACGCTGGGACGAGGTCGTCGCGCTCGTCGGCGAGGAGATCGCCCGGGTCTGGCGGCTCTACCTCGTCGGCGGCGCGCTGGCCTTCGGGGAGCGGCCGGATGGGCGTCGACCAGATCCTCGCCGTCACGCCCACGGGACCGGCCGGCGGCGAGCCGCCCGTCCGACGGTCGCCTGGGACGTGCGCGGTGCCTGACTCGGAACGCTGCCTGGGCAGCGTTCGCCGTCACCCTCGGTGGCGGCCGATGCGCTCGTCGTCATGCTGGTCACGTTCGCCGTCGGCGTCGGCCAGCGGCAAGCACCGCGTCATCGACGTGGCCTGGGGGCTCGGCTTCGCCGCCGTCGCGCTGACCAGCGCTGGCGCTGTCCGCCGGGCACGGCGACGCCGCCCGACGGCTGCTGGTCACGGCCGCTGACCGTCGTGTGGGGGCTGCGGCTGGCCGTGCACATCGGCTGGCGCGGCCGGGGCAAGGGCGAGGACCCGCGCTACGCGCGCGATGCTCGCCAGGGCGCCCGGCAACCGCAACGCGTACGCGCTGCGCATGGTGTACCTGCCGCAGGGCGCTGTCGTGTGGTTCATCTCGCTGCCGGTCCAGGTGGCCCAGTACGACCCGCGACGCCGCTCGGCGGCGTGGCCGTCGCTCGGCGCGGCCGTCTGTGGCGGTCGGGCTCGTCTTCGAGGCGGTCGGCGACGCCCAGCTCGCCCGGTTCAAGGCCGACCCCGCCAACCGCGGCAAGGTCATGGACCGGGGCTGTGGCGCTACACCCGGCACCCGAACTACTTCGGCGACGCCTGCGTGTGGTGGGGGCTGTGCCTGCTCGCCGCCGGCAGCTGGATCGGCCTGGTCACCGTCGTCTCCCCGCTCGTGATGACGTACCTGCTCACCCGCGGGACCGGCAAGCCGCTGCTCGAGAAGCACATGGCCAGCACCGGCCCGGGCTACGCCGAATACGTGCCGGACCAGCGGCTTCATCCCCCGCCCGCCCCGACGCGCCGGACCACCGCCGGGATAAGGTCGACAGCAACCTCCCTGACCCTGCTGAGGAGACCGCGATGCCCGCCAGCGCCGCCGCCCTGACCGTCACCACCCCTGACGAGATCGCCGCGCACGGTGAACGCACCATCCTGGCCGCCCGGCACTGGCCGACCAGGCCAAGTCCGGCGAGCTCGCCGGCCTGGCCCTGCTCGACGCGTACGACGAGGCGATCGCCGCGCTCGACCACGCCGCCAACCGTGTCGAGCTGATCGCCGACGAGCCACCCTGACGCGGCGATGCGGGACGCCGCCGACAGTACCCGGCGTCGGCGGTGGCGAAGGTCGCCACCGACCTCTCCCTCGACCGTGAGCTCTATGACGCGCTGGCAGGGGTGGACCGTCGACGGCCTCGACCGGGCCGACCCGGCACTTCTCGACCGGACCCTGCTCGGCTTCCGCCGGGCCGGCGTTGACCGAGACGACGCCACCCGCGCCCGGGTCCGCGAGCTGCTGGAGGAGCTGGTCGCCATCGGCCAGGACTTCGAGCGCAACATCGCGCACCGACACGCGCACCGCCCGGTTCGACCCCCGAACGCACTGGCCGGCCTGCCGGAGGACTACGTGCGGGCGCGACCGGTCGGCGAGGACGGCATGAGTCGCCGTCACCACCGACTATCCCGACCTCATTCCCCTTCTGACCTACGCCACCGACTCGGCCGCCCGCGAGGAGCTGTGGCGCCTGCAGCGCCAGCGGGGCTACCCGGCCAACATCGACGTGCTGCACCGGATGTTGGAGCGGCGCTACGAGCTGGCCCAGCTGCTCGGCTACCCGAGCTGGGCGGAGTACGCCGCCGAGGACAAGATGATCGGCAGCGCCGCCCACATCGCCGACTTCATCGACCGCATCGCGGCCGCCGCCGGCGGCCGGGCCGCCCGGGACTACGACGACATGCTCGCCCGCAAGCGCGTCGACCTGCCGGACGCCGAGCGTGGTCGACCGCTGGGACGTCTACCTACCTGGAGGACCGGATCAAGGCGGAGCGGTTCGCGCTTGACACCCAGGCCATGCGCCCCTATCTTCGAGTACGGGCGGGTCAAGGCGGGTCTGATGGCGCTGTGCGAGCGCAGCTGTTCGGCATCGAGTTCCTGCCGGCGCACCGATGTTCCGGTGTGGCACGACGAGGTCGAGTGCTACGAGTCCTCGACGGCGGGCCGGACTGCTCGGGCGCATCTTCCTCGACATGCACCCGCGGCCGACAAGTACAACCACGCCGCCTGCTTCGGGATGGCCCGCGGCAAGGCCGGCGTACGGGTACCGCGAGTGCGCGCTCGCTCTGCAACCTTCCGCGGCCGGGCGACGAGCCGGCCCTGCTGCTGCACGACGACGTGGAGACGTTCTTCCACGAGTTCGGCCACCTGCTGCACGGCGTGCTCGGTGGACAGACGCGGTGGGCCGGGTCGAGCGGCTTCGCCACCGAATGGGACTTCGTCGAGGCGCCGTCGCAGCTGCTCGAAGAGTGGGTACGCGACGCCGGCACGCTGGCCACTGTTCGCCGGTCACCACGAGACCGGCGAGCCGCTGCCGGCCGAGATGGTGCGAGCGGCTGCGGGCGTCGAAGGAGTTCGGCAAGGGACTGTTCGTCCGCCAGCAGATGGCCTATGCGTCCCTGAGCTTCGCGCTGTACAAGCGCGACCCGGACGGGCTCGACCCGGAGGAGGTCGAGCGACGGGTCGGACGAGCGGTTGCTCCCGTTCACGCTACATCGAGGGCAGCTACCTGCCGCTGAGCTTCGGGCACCTGGACGGCGTACTCGGCCGTCTACTGCACGTACATGTGGTCGCTCGTCATCGCCAAGGACCTGTTCACCGTGTTCGAGCCGGAGGGGCTGCTCTCGCCGGAGGCGGCTGGCCGGTACCGGGAGGCCGTGTTGGCGCCCGGTGGCTCGGCGCCCGCGGCCGACCTGGTGCGCGACTTCCTCGGCCGGCCGTACAGCTTCGACGCGTACCAGGCCTGGCTCGACTCCGACTCAGCACGCGAATGTTCGCGGAGCCGCACTACGTCAGCTCCAGCGATGTTGGCGCTGCCGACGCCAGAGCTCGAGGACGACCGGGTCGCCGGCGGGCTCGAGCGAGCCCCGGTTCCACAGTCCGATGTAGAGAGTGCGGGCAGGCGCCGTCGACGGCGGCGTCGGCCGCGGCGGCGACGGCCGATGCGAGCCCGCTCTTCTGAGCGCCTTCCGGGGTGATCCGGACCAGCCATGCCGCGTCCGCGTCGGTCGCGACCACGCCGAGCGTGCGCGGCTCGGCTGACCGCACACGGTTGCGGGGTCGGCCGTAGAACGCCAGCAGGAGCTCGTCCACCCGTCCACCGCGAACTCGACCGGGACCGGCGCCCCCGCAGTGCCGGTCAACGCGGTCTCGGCGTCGACCCGATGGATCGTCGTCTCGTGCGCCTGGCGGCGAGCCCAGAACGCGAGTGGCGACGGCGCGGGCAGGAAGCTCCAGCAGGACAGGTCGGGCGGGGCCGACGACAGCGCGCTCAACCAGGAGTCCACGCCCGCCTGCACCCAGCCACCAGCTCGGGATCAGCCGGCATCTCGCCCCACCATGCGCTCGCTCCTCGTCGGTGCGGCTCGTGGTCCACTCGCGTCCCGGACTGTCGTGCCGGCCCAACGGTGCACCCGCCCGATGTGGCGGCCCAGCTCGCCCAGCGTCCACTCGGGCACGTCGGCGTGTTCGTCGCCAGATCGGCGCCGGTCGGCAGAGTCACCAGCCGGTCCCCCTGAGCGCGCAGGTACGCGATCTGCTCGTCAATCCGCATGCCGGACCATCCTGCGCGATGATGCTGCGACAATCTACGCTCGAAGCGAAAGAGCTTGCCCTGACCGGCCGCCGGCTGATGGTGGTCGACGGTATGCGCATCGTCGTCATCGGCGGTACCCGGTTCATCGGCCGCCGGATCGTGGCCGAACTCGTGGACCGGGGCGATGAGGTGGTCGTCGTCCACCGCGGCGAGACCGAGCCCGACGACCTCCCTCCGTGCCGGCACATCCACGTGCCGCGGGCCGAGTTCGCGTCGGTCGCGCCGGAGGTCGCCGCGTTTCGCACCCGACGCCGTCATCGACACGCTCGCCATGACCCGGACCGACGCCGAAGCCGTCCTCCCGCACCTGCCCGATACGCGAATCGTCCTGCTGTCCAGTATGGACGTTTATCAAGCGTTCTGGCTGGTGCTCCAGCGACCGGAGGGCGAGCCGGTGCCGCTCAACGAGGCCTCGCGCGTGCGCACCGACCGCTACCCGTACGCCAACAGTGCCAGCCGGCCGCCGACTACGACAAGCTGGACGTGGAGCCGTCCTATGTGGATCGTGGGGCGACCGTGCTCCGGCTGGCGATGATCTACGGCGAGCACGACCACCAGCGCCGGGAGGAGTTCATCCTCCGCCGGGTGCGGGCCGGCCGCACGCGCATCCCGATCGGCGCCGGCTCGTGGCTGTGGACCCGCTGCTACGTCGGGCGATGTCGCCGTCGGCGGTGCTGGCCACGCTCGGCAACCGCGCGGGTCGCACGGCGAGATCATCAATATCGGCGAGCCGGCGGTACGGTCGGTGCGCGGCTGGGCCCGGCAGATCCTCACGGCGCGCCGGCCACGACGCCGAGCTGGTCACGGTGCCCGAGCGATGCGGTACCCGAGGACCTGAGCATCACCAGGACCGTGGATCAGCACATCGTGTTCGACGGCTACAAGGCCGCCCGGCTGCTCGACTGGCGTCCGGCCGACGTGGAGGACTCGATCGCGCGCTCGGTCGCGTGGCACCTGGCGCATCCACCCGCCAATTGACGCGATCCTGACTTCGGCCGCCGACGACTCCGCCCTCGCCGCCGCCACCGTTGACCCGTGATCCGGTAGCCCCAGCCGCCGCCCAGCGTCTCCGGAAGCTACGCGTTGGGTCGTGGTCGCCCCCCAGAGAGCTGAGGGTGACAGTTTCACGGCGCTAAGTGATTCTGGACCCCGGAGCAATCGGACACTCGACGCAGCGCCAACTGAGCCGTCGAGCGCCAGCGGTCACCGGGCCCCGAGCACGGAACGGCCCCGACGAGCCCTGGGCGGCGCGGTTCAGTTCGGACGGCGTCCATCTGCCGAAGCTCCTTCTTCAGCTCGGCGACCTCGTCGCGGATCCGGGCGGCCAGCTCGAACTGGAGCTCGCGGGCGGCGGCCAGCATCTGGTCGGTCAGGTCCTGGATGAGCTTGGCCATCTCGGCGCGGGCCATGCCCTCGGTCGGAGCGGCGATGGCACGGGCCCGGCTGCGGGTCTCCTTGACCGGAGCCTTGCCCCGGGACATCTGCCGGCCGCCGCCGCCGACCATGGCCGCCGGCGGCGTACCGGCGACCCTCCGTGTCCTCGGCCTCGCGGTAGATGTCGTCGAGGATGTCGCCGATCTTCTTGCGCAGTGGCTGGGGGTCGACCCCGTTGGCCACGTTGTACGCCACCTGCTTGGCCCGCCGCCGGTTGGTCTCGTCGATCGCGTTGGCCATCGACGGGGTGATCTTGTCGGCGTACATGTGGACCTGACCGGACACGTTACGGGCGGCCCGGCCGATGGTCTGGATCAGCGAGGTGCCCGACCGGAGGAAGCCCTCCTTGTCGGCGTCCAGAATCGACACCAGCGACACCTCGGGCAGGTCGAGCCCCTCCCGCAGCAGGTTGATGCCGACCAGCACGTCGTAGTCGCCCCGGCGCAGCTCCCGCAGCAGCTCGACCCGGCGCAGAGTGTCCACTTCGGAGTGCAGGTAACGCACCCGGATGCCGTGCTCGAGCAGGTAGTCGGTGAGGTCCTCGGACATCTTCTTGGTCAGCGTGGTGACCAGCACCCGCTCGTCCTTCTCGGTCCGGACGCCGATCTCGTGCATGAGGTCGTCGATCTGACCCTTGGTCGGCTTGACCACCACCTCCGGGTCGACCAGCCCGGTCGGCCGGATGACCTGCTCGACGACGTCGGCCTTGACCTTCGCCATCTCCCACGGCCCTGGCGTGGCCGACAGGTAGACGCTCTGCCCGACCCGGTCGGTGAACTCGTCGAAGCGCAGCGGCCGGTTGTCGGCGGCCGACGGCAGCCGGAAGCCGTGCTCGATGAGGGTCCGCTTGCGCGACGCGTCCCCCTCGTACATCCCACCGATCTGCGGCACCGTCACGTGCGACTCGTCGATGACGGTCAGGAAGTCGTCCGGGAAGTAGTCGAGCAGGCAGTGCGGCGCGCTGCCCGCCTCGCGACCGTCGATGTGCCGGGAGTAGTTCTCGATGCCGGAGCAGAAGCCGACCTGGCGCATCATCTCGATGTCGTAGGTCGTGCGCATCCGCAGCCGCTGCGCCTCGAGCAGCTTGCCCTGCCGCTCCAGCTCGGCCAGCCGCTCCTCCAGCTCCGCCTCGATGCCCCCGGATCGCCCGCTCCATCCGCTCCGGCCCGGCCGCGTAATGGGTGGCCGGGAAGATGAGCAGCTCGTCGACCTCGCTTGACCACGTCGCCGGTGAGCGGGTGCAGGTAGTACAGCTTCTCCACCTCGTCACCGAAGAGCTCCACCCGCACGGCCAGCTCCTCGTAGGCCGGGATGATCTCGAGCGTGTCGCCCCGGACCCGGAACGTGCCCCGGTTGAACGCCATGTCGTTGCGCGTGTACTGGATGTCGACCAGGCGCCGCAGCAGCTTGTCGCGGTCCAGCTCGGTGCCGACCGTCGAGCTTGACCGACCGGTCCAGGTACTCCTGCGGCGTACCCAGACCGTAGATCGCCGACACGGTGGCCACCACGATCACGTCGCGGCGGGTCAGCAGCGACATGGTGGCCGAGTGCCGCAGCCGCTCGACCTCCTCGTTGATCGAGGAGTCCTTCTCGATGTAGGTGTCGGTCTGCGGGATGTAGGCCTCGGGCTGGTAGTAGTCGTAGTAGGAGACGAAATACTCCACCGCGTTGTTCGGCATCAGCTCGCGGAACTCCTTGGCCAGCTGGGCCGCGAGGGTCTTGTTGGGCGCGAGCACCAGGGTCGGCCGCTGGAGCTTCTCGACCAGCCAGGCCGTGGTCGCGCTCTTGCCGGTGCCGGTCGCGCCGAGCAGCACGACGTGCCGGTCGCCGCGCTTGACCCGCTTGGTCGAGCTCCTCGATCGCGGTCGGCTGGTCGCCCGAGGGCTGGTAGTCGCTGACCACCTCGAAGCCGACCGTCCAGGCGCGGGATGTCCAACATGCATCAAACCTACGCCGTGGGTCCGACAAGAATCGAGCTCGGCGAGCGAGCGATGTCCAGCTTCAGTGTGTGTGATCGAGTCGCCTACGGACAGATTACGATTGTGTGTCGCCGTTTAGGCGAACGCTATACGTCGATCGCGTAGGCCGCCCGCGGCGGCCGCCGGTCCGATCAGACCACCACACCGGTCAGGTCGATCCCGGCGCACGGGTCGGCAGCCCCGGCGACGCGCAAGTGTCCCGTCGGGCTCCCCGAGCGGAGGAGCGCGGTGCGGACTACGCGACTCACCGGCCGTCGCGGGTGGCCCTACTGCAACCTGGCTCGCGGCCCGGCTCAGCGACTCCCGGCATGCCGCCCGGAGCAGTGCCTCCCGCCCTGGCTCGCCGCGGAGCAGCGCCTCCGCCCAGGCTCGCCGCCCCGAGCAGCGCCTCCCGCCCAGGCTCGCCGCCCCGAGCAGCGCCTCCCGCCCAGGCTCGCCGCGCCCCGAGCACGCCTCCAGCGCAGGCTCGCGACACGCAGCCGCGGCTCCAACCCGCATTCGCGGCCGGAACACCGGTCGCTCACTCGTCCGTGGCGCCCGCCCGTCCCGCCCGCGGCAGGATCGTCTCGTGCCAGGCCGCCTCGACCGGCGGCGCAGCTCGTCCTGCGTGGCGTCGTTGACGATGACCATATCGGCGACCGCCCGCCGCTGATCATCGGTGGCCTGCGCGGCGATCCGCGCCGCGCCTCCGCCTCGCTCATGCCCCGGTCCCGGGCCAGCCGCGCGATGCGGGTCTCCTCGGTCGGCCAGCACCACCATGACGACACTCGAAGCCGCCGGCCAGTCCGGACTCCACCAGCAGCGGCACGTCGTTGACGACCACGGCGTCCGCCGGCGCGGCCGCGACCATCTCGGCCGTGCGGGCCCGTACCCGGGGATGGATGATCCCCTCCAGCGCCCGGCGCTTCTGCTCGTCGGCGAACACGATCCGGCCCAGCGCCGGCCGGTCGAGGCTGCCGTCGGGCGCCAGCACGCCGGCGCCGAACGCCGCCACCACCTCGGCCAGGCCGTCGGTGCCGGGCGCGACGACCTCCCGGGCGAGCTGGTCGGAGTCGATGATGACCGCGCCCAGCTGGCGCAGCTGCCGGCGACCGTGCTCTTGCCCGAGCCGATGCCACCGGTGAGTCCGACCATGAGCATGCCGCCAGTCTGCCAGCCGTGCGCAAGATCAACTATGCCCCCCACGGCGGCGCCGGGCGACTACGGTCCTTCCACCCTGGATGTCCTCGTACCAGGCCATTCCGCCGGGGATCGGCGCGACCCGACCTGGCACCGCCCGACTCGACGGGCCCCGCCGACCAGTGGTGGGCGGGGCCCCTGTACGCGAGGCTCAGCTCTTGCCGCCGGCCAGCTTCTCCCTGAGCGCGGCCAGCGCCTCGTCGGTCGCCAGCGTGCCCTGGGGCTCCTCGGCCGGCTTGGCCGCGGCGGGGGCCGACGCGGGGGCGCCGCCGTTCGCCGCCGGAGCCGGGGTCTCGGCCTCGGCCGCGCGGGCGGTCTGCACCTGCTTGGTGTGGGCCTCCCAGCGGCTGCGGGCCTCGGCGTACTGCTTCTCCCACGCCTCCCGCTGCTTGTCGAAGCCCTCGAGCCACTCGCCCGTCTCCGGGTCGAAGCCGTCCGGGTAGACGTAGTTGCCCTCGGCGTCGTACGTGGCGGCCATGCCGTAGAGGGTCGGGTCGAAGTGCTCCTCGCCCTCGACGAAGCCCTCGTTGGCCTGCTTGAGCGAGAGCGAGATCCGCCGCCGCTCCAGGTCGATGTCGATGACCTTGACCATCACGTCGGAGCCGACCTGCACGACCTGCTCGGGGATCTCCACGTGGCGCTCGGCCAGCTCGGAGATGTGCACCAGGCCCTCGATGCCGTCGTCGACCCGGACGAACGCGCCGAACGGGACGAGCTTGGTCACCTTGCCCGGCACGATCTGCTGGATCGCGTGCGTGCGGGCGAACTGCCGCCACGGGTCTTCCTGGGTCGCCTTGAGCGACAGCGAGACGCGCTCGCGGTCGAGATCCACGTCGAGCACCTCGACCTCGACCTCCTGGCCGACCTCGACCACCTCGGACGGGTGGTCGATGTGCTTCCAGGACAGCTCGGAGACGTGCACCAGGCCGTCGACACCGCCGAGGTCGACGAACGCGCCGAAGTTCACGATGCTGGACACGACGCCCTTGCGGACCTGGCCCTTGGCGAGCTTGTTGAGGAACTCGCTGCGCACCTCGGACTGGGTCTGCTCGAGGTAGGCCCGGCGGGACAGGACCACGTTGTTGCGGTTCTTGTCCAGCTCGATGATCTTCGCCTCGAGCTCGCGGCCCACGTACGGCTGCAGGTCGCGCACCCGTCGCATCTCGACCAGCGAGGCCGGCAGGAAGCCGCGCAGCCCGATGTCGATGATCAGACCGCCCTTGACCACCTCGATGACCGCGCCGCGGACGACGCCGTCCTCTTCCTTGATCTTCTCGATCGTGCCCCACGCGCGCTCGTACTGCGCCCGCTTCTTCGACAGGATCAGGCGGCCTTCCTTGTCCTCCTTGGTGAGGACCAGGGCCTCGACGTGGTCGCCGACCTTGACCACCTCGGACGGATCAACGTCGTGCTTGATCGACAGCTCACGCGAGGGGATGACGCCCTCGGTCTTGTAGCCGATGTCGAGCAGGACCTCGTCCCGGTCGACCTTGACGACGGTGCCTTCGACAATGTCGCCGTCATTGAAGTACTTGATGGTCTCGTCGATCGCGGCGAGAAACGCTTCCTCTGAGCCGATGTCGTCGACGGCGACCTTGGGCGCGGTCGAGGCCGTCTGGGTGCTGCTCGTCATGTGGGCAGTTGCTCCGGTGGATTGGGTGTCGTACCAATGAGGTCACACGCCCGCGGGCCCGTCGCAGCACACTCCGCCGATCAAATTGATCATGGGATTGTGGGACGACCACGAGCCTGCTCCCTGCCGAGGTCGCAGCCTACGAGTGTGCATCGAACAGCTTACGCTGCCTGGTACCGGGCGGTCCAACCCTCCCCGAAGGCTAATGCCCCGTCTGCCCGGAAATTCAGTACCGCCGACAGGGACCTCACCGGCCACACCGTCCCAACGAGACGGTCCGTACGGTAGAGGCGTGACCGAGCGCATCGCGCGGACGACCCTCCCGACCGGGACCAACCGCCGGGCGTCCCGGTATTGGTGGGATCTGGACGCGGACGCCTACCAGGCCGAGCACGGAAAGTCTCTCGGTGACGTTGATCTCGTCTGGTGCCCGGAGGGACTGCGCGAGGCGGACGCCCATCTGCTCGGACCGGTCGCCGGCCGCCGCATCCTGGAGGTGGGCTGTGGGGCCGCCTCGTGCGCGCGCTGGCTGGTTACCCAGGGCGCCGGGTCCTGGCCCTGGATCTCAGCGCCGGCATGCTGCGCCACGCCCGAGCGGCGGCCGAAGCGACCGAGTGCGGCCATGGCTGGTCCAGGCTGACGCGATGGCCCTGCCGGTCCGCGACGGCAGCGTCGATCTCGCCTTCACCGCGTTCGGAGCCGTCCCGTTTGTCGACGACTCGGCCGCCATCATGCGCGAGGTGTACCGGGTGCTGCAGACCGGGCGGCCGCTGGGTCTTCTCGGCCACCCACCCGATGCGCTGGATCTTCCTCGACGATCCCGGCCGAGACGGGCTCACCGCGGTCCAGTCCTACTTCGACCGCCGGCCGTACGTCGAGTTCGACGAGCGCGGTCGCACCGACCTACGTGGAGCACCACCGCACACTGGGTGACCGCATCCGTGAACTGGTCGACGGCCGGGTTCGCGCTCCTCGACGTGATCGAGCCCGAATGGCCGGTCGGGCATGAGGCGATCTGGGGCCAGTGGAGCCCGTTGCGCGGTCGGCTGTTCCCCGGCACGGCCATCTACGTGGCCGCCAAGGCCGGGTCGGCCGGGGCGGGATCCACCAGGGCGGTGTCCACCAACCTCGGCTAGCGTCGAGTTATGCGATCAACCGCACTCCTTGTCCGCTTCCTGCTCGAGCTGGCCGCTCTCGCGGCCCGCTGGCGACGCGCGTCGACCTCCTCGGCGGCTTGTCGGCTGGCTGGTCGGGGCGGTTCTCGCCGCCGCGGCGGGGTCGTGTGGGGGCTGTTCGTGGCGCCCCGGGCCCGCATCGCTCTGCCGACCGCGGCCCGCCTGGCGGTCGAGGTGGCGGTGTTCGTGGTCGCGACCGTCGGCCTGTTCGCCGCCGGCTGGCCGGTGCTCGGCGGCCTGTTGATCGGGATCTACCTATTCGACCGGATGGCCCTCTGGGCCGGCGGACCGCCGGCGTTTGAGAAGGATCCGATGGGGGGAGGGGGCTGACCATGGGGTTAAGGCTGTCCAGCGGAGCGGGCCGCTGGGTTCTGCTCGCCACCGTACTCGGCACCGCGATGGCCTTCCTCGACTCGACCGTGGTCAACATCGCACTGCCCGCGATCGGCCGCGACCTGCACGCGTCGCTGGAAGGTCTACAGTGGATAGTCACCGGTTACACGCTGGCCCTGGCCGCGTTGATCCTGCTCGGCGGCGCGCTCGGCGACCGGTACGGCCGGCGCAAGGTCTTCCTGATCGGCGTCGTCTGGTTCGCCACCGCCTCGCTGCTGTGCGCGCTCGCCCCGAGCATCGGGCTGCTCATTGCGGCCCGGGTGCTGCAGGGCATCGGCGGCGCGCTGCTCACACCCGGCTCGCTCGCCATCATCCAGGCATCGTTCGACCCGGACGACCGGGCCCGCGCCGTGGGCGCCTGGTCCGGCCTGGGCGGCGTCGCTTCGGCCGCCGGACCGTTCGTCGGCGGCTGGCTGATCCAGGGCCCGGGCTGGCGCTGGGTGTTCCTGATCAACGTCCCGCTCGCCGCGATCGTGGTCGCGGTGACGCATGCGGCACGTGCCGGAGAGCCGGGACGAGTCGGCCGCCGGCCACTTCGACGTCGCCGGTGCGCTGCTGGGCGCGGGCGCGCTGGCCGGCATCACTTACGCCTTGATCGTCAGCGACCGAGCCGAGCTCCGTCGCGGCTGGCTCGCCGGAGCGCTGGGAGTCGCCGCCGGCGGTGGCGTTCATCGTGGTCGAACGCAGCCGGACGCAGCCGATGCTGCCGCTGTCGGTGTTCTCGTCGCGGCAGTTCAGCGCGGTCAACGTGGTGACCTTTGTCGTCTACGCGGCGATCGGCGGCGTCTTCTTCCTGTTCTCGCTGCAGCTGCAGGTCTCAGCCGGCTTCTCGCCGGTGGCGGCCGGCGCCGCGTTGCTGCCGGTGACCGTGCTGATGCTGCTGCTCTCCGCCCGCTCCGGCGCGCTCGCCCAGCGGATCGGACCGCGGCGGCCGATGGTGGCCGGCACCGCGACCGCCGCGGTCGGCGTGCTGCTCATCGCCCGGATCGGCCCCGGGTCGTCGTATGTGGTCGACGTCCTGCCGGCGGCGGCGCTATCTTGGGCTGGGCCTGTCACTGGTCGTGGCGCCGCTGACCGCGACCGTGATGGCCAGCGCTGACGCGCGCCGGGCCGGCATCGCGAGTGGGGTGAACAACGCGGTCGCCCGGGCGGCCGCAGCTGCTGGCGGTGGCCGGCCTGCCGCTGCTGGTAGGACTGTCCGGAGTGGACTATCGCGAGCCGGCCGTGTTCACGCAGGGTTTCCGGGTTGCCATGCTGATCTGCGCCGGCGGCCTGCTGTGCCGGCTCGGCGCTTTGCCTGTTCATGGTCCGCGACGACGTCCTGCGCGCCCCGGCCGGCGTCCCCGCGCCGGCGACCCGGCGGAGCTTCTGCGGCGTCGAGGGCACTCCGCTGAGCACAGACCATCCCCGGCTCAGAGGCCCCGCGACGCCATCGCTACCGTGCCATCACTACCGGGCCATCACTATCAGTGCCATCACCCGGCCTCACTATCAGGGCCGGATCGTGCTCAGTGGTCGGCGGAGTCCCAGTCGCGGCCGACGCCGACCGACACCTCCAGCGGCACGTCCAGCGGGTACGCCCCGCCCATCTGCTCGCGGACCAGCTCCTCGAGGGCCTCCCGCTCGCCCGGGGCCACCTCGAAGACCAGCTCGTCGTGCACCTGCAGCAGCATCCGCGACCGCAGCCCGGCCTCGCTGATCGCCGACGTCCACCCGCAGCATCGCGATCTTGATGAGGTCGGCCGCCGAACCCTGGATCGGAGCGTTGAGCGCCATCCGCTCGGCCATCTCGCGCCGTTGCCGGTTGTCGCTGGTCAGGTCGGGCAGGTATCGCCGACGGCCGAGCACGGTCTCGGTGTAGCCGTCCAGCCGGGCCTGGGCCACCACCGACGCGCAGGTAGTCGCGCACCCCGCCGAAGCGGTCGAAGTAGCCGTCCATCAGCACCCGCGCCTCCTCGGCCTTGATGCCGAGCTGCTGGGACAGGCCGAACGCGGACAGCCCGTACGCCAGGCCGTAGTTCATCGCCTTGACCCGGCGCCGGTGCTCCGCGCTCGATCTCCGCCAGCGGCATCGCTGAACACGACCGACGCGGTGGCGGCGTGGAAGTCCGCGCCCGGACCGGAACGCCTCGATCAGCGCCTCGTCGCGCGACAGGTGGGCCATGATCCGCATCTCGATCTGGCTGTAGTCGGCGGTCATCAGGCTCTCGTAGCCCTCGCCGACGATGAACGCGCGCCGGATCCGGCGGCCCTCCTCGGTGCGGATCGGCACGTTCTGCAGGTTCGGGTCGGTGCTGGACAGCCGGCCGGTGGCCGCGACCGTCTGGATAGAACGTCGTGTGGATCCGGCCGTCGTCGCTGACCGACTTGAGCAGGCCGTCCACAGTGGACTTCAGCTTGGCCACGTCCCGGTGGCGCAGCAGGTGCTCGAGCACCGGGTGCGCGGTCTGCGCGTACAGCCCCTGCAGCGCGTCCGCGTCGGTGGTGTAGCCGGTCTTGATCCGCTTCGTCTTGGGCAGTCCCAGCTCGACGAACAGGATGTCCTGCAGCTGCTTGGGCGAGCCGAGGTTGAACTCGCGCCCGACCACGGCGTAGGCGGCCTGGGCGGCCGCCTTCACCTCGGCCGCGAAGTGCGACTCCAGATCGGACAGGTAGTGCGTGTCGGCGGCGATGCCGGTGCGCTCCATCCCGGCCAGTACTAGCGCCAGCGGCTGCTCGACGTCGGCCAGCAGCCGGCGCGGATCCTCGCCGTCGCGGGCCAGCTCGGCGTCGATCGCGTCCTGCAGGTCCAGTGTGGCCTTGGCCCGGAGCATGAGGTTCTCCTCGACCGCGTGCTCGTCCGTCGCCCAGACCGTCCAGGGCGAGCTGGCCCTCCGCCTCCGGCGCCCTCGACCCGCAGCTCGCGCTGCAGGTACCGCAGGGCGAGGTCGACCAGGTCGTAGGAGCGCTGGTCGGGCCGGGCCAGGTAGGCGGCCAGAGCGGTGTCAGTGTGCAGGCCCTCGAACGCCCAGCCCTGGGCGGCGAACGCGAGCATGGCCGGTTTCGCGTCGTGGATCACCTTGGGCCGCTCGGGATCGGCCAGCCAGCCGCGCCACCGCCGCTCGTCGTCCGCGTCGAGCTGGGTCGGGTCGAGCCACGCCGCCGGGTGTGCCGCCGGTGGCGACCGCCAGCCCGGTCAGCTCACCGGTACCGCGGCCGAAGCGCCCGGACACGGCCACGCCCGCCGGCGAGCCCGCCGGCGTGTGCCGGTCGAGCCAGGCCCGGACGGTACCCGGCGTCAGCATCTCGCCGGCCAGGTCGAAGCCGGATTCGGCCTCGGGCTCGACCGCCTCGAGGTACTCGTAGAGCCGGTCCCGCAGCACCCGGAACTGGAGCGTGTCGAAGACCTGGTGCACGGCCTCCCGGTCCCAGCCGCGCCACGTCGTCTCCGCCGGGCCAGCGGCAGCTCCAGATCGTCGACCAGCCGGTTGAGCTCGTAGTTGCGCAGCACCGCGCCGAGGTGCTCGCGCAGAGAGTCGCCGACCTTGCCCTTGATCTGGTCGACCTGCTCGACCACGGCGTCGAAGTCGCCGAACTGGTTGATCCACTTCGCCGCGGTCTTCTCGCCGACCCCGGGCACGCCGGGCAGGTTGTCGCTGGTCTCGCCGACCATCGCCGCGATGGCCCGGTAGTGCTCCGGGCCGACCCCGTACCGGGCCGCACCGCGGCCGGGTCCATCCGCGCCAGCTCGGAGACCCCCCGCTTCGGGTACAGCACGGTCACGCCGTCGCGGACCAGCTGGAACGCGTCCCGGTCACCGGAGCAGATCAGCACGTCCATGCCGGCCTCGCGAGCCTGCCGGGCCAGGGTGGCCAGCACGTCGTCGGCCTCGTAGCCCTCCTTCTCCACCACCGGGACCCGCAGCGCGGCCAGCACCTCCTTGACCAGGCTGACCTGGCCCTTGAAGTCGGTCGGCGTCTCGCTCCGGTTGGCCTTGTACTCGGCGTACTGCTCGCTGCGGAACGAGCGACGGGACACGTCGAACGCGACCACGATGTGCGCTCGGCCGCTCATCGCGCAGCACGTTGATCAGCATGGAGGTGAAGCCGTAGACGGCGTTGGTCGGCTGCCCGGTCGTGGTCGAGAAGTTCTCCACCGGCAACGCGAAGAACGCCCGGTACGCCAGAGAATGTCCGTCAGCAGGAGCAGGAACCGCGTCTCGTCCGTCGCCGTCTTCGTCGCCACGCCGCAACTCTAGCACCGGATAGTCCCCCGATCAACTCCGGGGATCACGCGACGCCCAGATACGCCTCTTTCACCGCCGGATCGTCGAGCAGGTCACGGCCGGTGCCCGGTCTTGACGATGCGCCCGGTTTCCAGGACGTACGCGCGGTGTGCCCGGGACAGCGCCTGCTGCGCGTTCTGCTCCACCAGCAGTACGGTTGTTCCCTGCTGGTTGATCTCGGTGATGATCGTGAAGATCTGCTGGATGAGCATGGGCGCCAGCCCCATCGACGGCTCGTCCAGCAGCAGCAGTCGTGGCCGGCTCATCAGCGCCCGGCCCACCGCAAGCATCTGCTGTTCGCCGCCGGAGAGCGTTCCGCCCGCCTGCTTGAGCCGCTCGTGCAGCCGCGGGAACAGTTCCAGTACCCGCTCGAAGTCCTCCCGGATGGCCCCGGTGTCGCGGCGGATGTAGGCGCCCATCTCCAGGTTCTCCCGCACCGTCATCCCAGGGAAGATGCCACGGCCCTCGGGCGCCTGGCAGATGCCGCGGACGACCCGAGGTCGGCCCGCATCCGGGTGATGTCGGTGCCGTCGAAGTCGATCGAACCGGCGGCCACCGGACGCAGACCCGAGATCGGCCCGCATCGTGGTGGACTTGCCGGCGCCGTTCGCCCCGATGAGCGCGACCACCTCGCCCTCGTCGACGCTGAGGCTGATGCCGTGCAGCGCCTGGATGCGCCCGTACAGCAGGGTCAGATCACGGATCTCAAGCAGCATCGGTGGGCACCCCCAGATAGGCGGCGATCACCTTGGGGTCGTTGGCGACGTCGCGCGGTACGCCTTCGGCGATCTTGCGGCCGAACTCCAACACCACGATCCGGTCGGTCACGCCCATGACCAGACCGCATGTCGTGCTCGATCAGCAACACGGTGATGCCGCGGTCACGGATGCGCCGGATCAGCTGCAGCAGCTTGACTCCTTCTCGGCCGGGTTGAAGCCGGCCGCCGGCTCGTCCAGGCAGAGCAGAGCCGGCTTCGGTGGCCATCGCCCGGGCGATCTCCAGCCGGCGCTGGTCGCCGTAGGACAGGTTGCGCGCCACCGAGTCGTGCCGCCCGCTGATGCCGACGAAGTCGAGCAGCTCGGGGCCCAGGCCGCGGCCCTGCTTCTCCTCCCGGTGGTGGCGGGGCAGCCGCAGCAGACACGCGGGCACGCTGGCCAGGTGGTGGGCGTCCGTACCCACCTGCACGTTCTCCAGCGCGGTCATCTCGCTGAACAGGCGGATGTTCTGGAACGTGCGGGCAAGCCCCAGCTTCGTGATCTCGAACCGTTTCCGGCCGGCGAGCACGCTGCCCTGGAACCGGATCTGGCCTTCGGTCGGGGCGTACACGCCGGTCATCGCGTTGAAGCAGGTTGTCTTGCCGGCTCCGTTGGGTCCGATCAGCCCGAGGATCTCTCCCTGGTACAGGTTGAAGGTCGACCTGGTTGAGGGCGACCACGCCGCCGAAGCGCAAGGTGACGTTGTCCACCTCGAGCAGTGTTCACGGCCTTCGGCATCGGTGCGGGGCGCGGGATCACCGGCGTCGTCGGATCACTCACCGACCACGACCTCCTTCTGGCGGTCCTTGATCTCCGCGGCCCGGCGCCGGTTGGGCCAGATGCCCTGCGGTCGGAAGATCATCATCACGATGAGGATGATGCCGAAGATCGCGTAGCGTAGCGAGGTCACGCTGATGTCGATGTCGCCGGCCGAATATGGAAGCCTTCTCCGGCAGGCCGAAGATCTCGCCCACCGTCCGTAGCCACTCCGGCACGTAGATGACCAGGAAGCCGCCGAGGATGGCGCCACCGATGTTGCCGGCACCGCCGAGCAGGAGTGCCGCCAGCACCAGAATCGAGTTCTGCAGCGAGAACGTGCCGGAGTTGACGAAGGTCGCCTGGCCGGCCCAGATCGCGCCGGAGAGGCCACCGACCGCCGCTCCCATGGCGAACGCCCAGAGCTTGAACCGGAACGTCGGCACACCCATCAGTTCGGCCGCGTCCTCGTCCTCCCGGATCGCGACCCAGGCCCGGCCGACCCGACTGCGCTCGAGATTACGGATCAACAGTACCATCCCGATGATCACCGTCAGCGCCAGCCAGTAGTACGGCAGGCCCTTGGTCGTCGAAGATCGGCGGCCGTCCGACGTTCCCGGCGGATGGGCGATCTGCGGAATCCCGTTGTCGCCGTTGAGGATCCAGTCCTGTTGCTTGGCGACGATCAGGATCATCTCGGCGAAACCCAGAGTGACGATCGCCAGATAGTCCCCGCGAAGTCGCAGCGTCGGCCAGCCCAGCAGCCCGCCCGACAGCATCGCCACCGCGATCGCCACCGGTACCGCGGCCAGCCACGGCCACGGGCTCTTAATCCAGTGGTACTGGGTCAGCAGCTTGCTCTGGTTCGAGGTCAGCAGCGCGACCGTGTACGCGCCGAGCGCGAAGAAACCGAAGAAACCGAGGTCGAGCAGGCCCGCGTACCCGACGACGATGTTGAGGCCGAGGGTCAGCAGAACGATCCAGGTGCAGTAGAAGAGCACTGATGCCATCTCGGCCCGCTCGGTATAGAGCGGCAGGTAGTTGCCGTTGGGCAACGGCACGCCGAGGTTGAGGTAGAAGTCGGGCAGGGCCACCACGTAGCAGAACGCGATGAACGTCGAGCACCCACAACACGCGCGCCCACCGCGGCTGGCCGCGCCAGGCCTGCTTGACCCAGCCGCTGCTCTCTTTCCACCAGTTCTGGGCCTGCTTGCGGGGACCTGAACCGCTCCGGTGCCTCCGGCGGCGGCGGATCCCGGTGATTCCCTCACACACCCCTCGCAGGCTGCGGGGCTCGCTGGCGCTCGCTCCTCGCGCTCGGTCATGCCCGTGCCCTTCCAAGAGACTCGCCCAACAGGCCCGTCGGCCGGAACATCAGCAGCGAGATGAGGACGACGAAGCCGACGAGGTCACGCCAGCTGGTTCCGAACAGGGCGGCCGCGTAGTTCTCCACCAATCCGAGCAGTAGGCCGCCGAGCAGTGCGCCGCGCAGGTTACCGATGCCGCCGAGAACGGCCGCCGAGAATGCCTTGAGGCCGAGCAGGAAGCCCGCGGTATTGGTGGTGGAACCCACCTGCATGTCGTTGAACACCGCCGCGACGCCGGCCATCAGCCCGCCGAGCAGGAAGACGAGTAGGATCACCCGGCTCCGGTTCACACCCATCAGCGAGGCCGTGTTGGCGTCCTGGGCAACGGCCCGGATGCCGCGACCGAACCGGGTCTTCGCGACGAACCAGTCCAGCGCCGATCATCATGCCCAGCGCCACGGCGACGGTGAGCAGGGTGACCGGGTAGAACTGCCCACGAACCCAGGCTGAACAGAGGCGGCGGGGCAGCAGGGCCGGCACGCCGGACGGCGCTCGGGCGGTGATCGTGCCCACGACCTCGGACAGCACATACGAGGCGCCGATGGCCGTGATGAGGAACGCCAGCGGGGGCGCGTTGCGATGTCGCAGCGGCCGGTAGGCGACGAGCTCGACGAGCATGGCGGTGCCGCCCGAAACGGCGGCGGCGCAGATGATGCCGACGAGGATCATCAGCAGGGCGAAGGCCACCCCGGGCAGGTCGCTGTCGGCGTTGAGGCCGAGTGTGTCCCAGGTGATGATCGCGGCGAAGGTGCCGATCATGAAGACTTCGGAGTGGGCGAAGTTGATCAACCGCAGGACCCCGTAGACGAGGGTGTAGCCGAGTGCGACCAGGGCATAGATCGCGCCCTGGCCGATGCCCTGGGTGGTCAGGGCCGGGAAGAATTGATCAGATCATTGAAGTGCACGCGCCGGCTCCTGCCGGGGTCGGCCAGATGGACTTCGGTGCGGCCGACGGCGATGCTCCGCCGCCGACCGCACCGAGTCGATGTACTCGTCCTGGAGGTGGTCAGACCCTGGTCAGGAGTTTCGGGATCTCCTCCTTCGGCGTCCACGACGCCGCCCTTCGCCTCGTACGCCCAGACCTTGACCTGCGCCGGGTCGAGCTCACCGTTGGCCGAGGCCGGCCAGCTGTAGGTGACACCCGAGACCTCGCCGCCCTTGTTGTAGGCGTTGATGAAGGCGAGCATGTCGGCGCGGGTGACCTTCCCGGCGTCGATGCCCTGCAGGAAGATGTTCATGACGTCGTACCCGACGTTGGCGTAGGCGCCCGCGTCGACCCCGAACTTGGCCTTGTAGTCGGCCGGGAACGTGCCCGCCGCCTTGGTGGCCGGAGCACAGGGGCAGGTCACCACGGCACCCTCTACGTCCGCCTTGCCGGTGGCGCTGAGCATGTTGTCGTCGTAGAGACCGTCACCGCCCACGAACAGGCTCTTGTAGCCGGCCGCGCGCAGCTGCTTGAGGAACGGGCTGGCCTCCGCGGTGTAGCCACCGTAGAAGACCGCGTCCGCACCCGACTGGACCGACCTTGGTGACGATCGCGTCGAACTTGCGGTCGCCCGTGGTCACCTTGTCCTCGCCCACCAGCACCGGCTGGAGCACGGGCTTGGCGTTGTCGGCCAGGCCCTTGCCGTACGCCGAGTCGTCCTGGACCAGGAAGACCTTCTTGGCCTGGGCGACGTTGACGATGTAACGGCCAGCGGCCGGGCCCTGCGAGAAGTCGTTACCGACGCCACGGTGGAAGATCTTCCAGCCCTGGGTCGACAGGTCCGGCCGGGTGGCCGACTGGCTGATCACCGGCAGACCGGCACCCTGGAAGATCGGCAGCGCGACCTCGGACTCACCGGAGAACGCCGGGCCGAGGACGCCGATCACCTTGGCGTTGTTGACCGCGCCGTTGGCGAGGCCCGGCGCCTTGTCGGCGGAGCCCTGCGAGTCGTAATCCGTCAGCTTGACCTGGCAGTCACTGTGGGCTGCGTTGTACTTGTCCAACGCCATGGTCGCGCCGTTCTTCGACGGAATGACCAGGCCGGCGTTGTCACCGGACAGGGCACCGAAGAAGCCGATCTCCAGCCCGCAGGTCTTGGTGCCGGAGCCGGTGGTACCTCCGGAATCTTTCTTACACGCTGCGGCACCGCCGGCGATGAGCGCCACCATGGCGATCCCACCGACGATCCGCACGAGTTTCTGCCTCAAGGCGTGAACCTCTCCTCCTCATACGAACCGGACGCGTCCGGGTACGTGCGCCCAGCCTGAAACCGTTGCCGGTCTGGCCGGGGACGTTATCCCACCTCGAGCGCCCATCGTAAGAGGAACGGGGCTCGGTTGATCCAACCGTTACGTCGCGTGTCGGCGCGCCATTGGTACCGGCCTGACCTGGGATTTCGCTGTGGCAACACTGCGCTCATCGGCCCGAAACAGACCCGGGTCAGCTCCC
Source organism: uncultured Actinomycetota bacterium (assembly GCA_963803345.1). Classification (GTDB taxonomy): domain Bacteria; phylum Actinomycetota; class Actinomycetes; order Mycobacteriales; family Micromonosporaceae; genus CAWDLX01. The sequence continues at coordinate 339,580 of CAWDLX010000006.1, read as the reverse complement.
GGTCTGCCGCCGCCCGGATCGAGCCAGACCCTGCTCGAGTGACCGTCGTCGATGACCAGGAGCAGTTGGCGCTGGTCACTGACGAGGGAGGTGTGACATGTCCGCACGCGCCGGAGCGGGCGCCGGAAGCGTGACCGATCGCCACGTGCCGCCCTGATCATCCGATTCCCAGAGGGAGAATACGTCCTGGTCGGAAATGCTGGTAAAAAGGTGACCATTCGTATTTACCAGACTGGTCGCAGAGCCCTTTCCGCCCCCGTTCGATGACAGTTGGGCGACTTTCGACCAGCCGCCTGTCGCCGAACCCCGCCACACCCCGTACCCGGCGTCGCTGACACCGACTGTGACGATCGTCGAACCCACCACCGTCACCCGCTGCGGGTCCTCGAACGCGGGCGCCCCCGGGACGGGCACCTGGGTCCACGTCCGCGCATCGGTGGAGGTCCATACCCCCGGATCGCGGTTCCCGGTGGCCCGCGGGGTGACCGCTCCGACGATCACCCATCCGGTCGGGGTGGCCGCGACGCCGCCGGCCCAGGTGTACTGGCTCGGGCTGGTGGCCAGACTCGGGTCGTGGTCGACCAGGGTGTACATCTGTCCGGTCGTCGAATGCCAGGCGGCCGCCCCGAAGCTGCGGTTACCGGTGATCACCCAGCCCCGCTCGCTCACCGCGATGCCAGCGATGTTCACCCCCTCGCCGCCCGCGAAGAGGGTGTAGGGCAGGTCAACCTCCTGCAGGGTGCCGCGGCGTCGGGGTACCAGCCGGAGTAACGCGGGAACCCGTGCGCTCCACCCGTCTGCCAGCCGATTGAGGCCAGGTGACCGACCTGGCAGCCGGTCAGGCTGAGCGTGTTCTGCTTGCCGTAGAACGAGACCGGATTGATCGGGATGGCCGTCCAGGTCCGCAGGTCGGTACTGGTCCAAACCGCCGGCGAGTACGCCCCGGCGGCCGTCACGGTGGAGCCGGTGAGGTACCAACGGTCCGAACAGGTCGCCGAACCGCGGACGACCGCCCGCTGGCCTGCGGGCAGGGGAAGTTTGACCTCCTGCCACGACGGGGCGACCGGTTGCGCACCCGGGGCCGGGCCCGGATCGCAGGCGGCCAGCAGGACAAGGCAGAGCAGGGCGGCGGCCCATCGGCCGATCTTCACCGGCCGATTCTAGGCCTGCGCTCAGCCGGCCTGGCCGGTCGCGCCGGGCAGGTTCTCGGCGATGATCCGCTCGGCGACCTGTTTCATCGTCAGCCGGTTGTCCATGGCCGCCCGCTGGATCCACTTGAACGCGTCCGGCTCCCGCATGTCGAACGCGGTCATCAACGTACCCTTGGCACGCTCCACGAGCTTGCGGGTCTCCAGCTGGTCGGACAGGCTCGCGACCTCGCTCTCAAGCGCGTGCAGCTCGGCGAAGCGGGACAGCGCGATCTCGATGGCCGGTACCAGGTCGCTCTTCTGGAACGGCTTGACCAGGTAGGCCATCGCACCGGCCGCGCGGGCCCGCTCGACCAGGTCGCGCTGGCTGAACGCGGTCAGGATGATGACAGGCGCGATCCGCTCTCCGGCGATCTTCTCGGCGGCGGCGAGACCGTCCATGATGGGCATCTTGATGTCGAGGATGCACAGATCGGGGCGAAGCTCCTCGGCCAGCTTGCACGCGGCCTCGCCGTCGCCCGCCTCGCCGATGACGTCGTAGCCCTCCTCGATCAACATTTCGCGGAGATCCAACCGGATGAGTGCCTCGTCCTCGGCGATGAGCACCCGACGGCTCTGCCCCTCGGTCACGACCAACCCCCACGAAACATGATCTGCGACGCCCGCGCGCTCAGCGTAGTCAGCTATCCTGGTTGACGCCTCGCCGGGATGGAGGAATGGCAGACTCGGACGCCTCAAAAGCGTCTGCCTGAAAGGGCGTGCGGGTTCGAGTCCCGCTCCCGGCACGATGGGGACCTTCATTACCGTGCGTCGCCACGACCACGTCGCCGAGGTCGTCCTGGACCGGACCGAGGCGCACAACGCGCTCAGCACCGCCATGATGGCCGAGCTCGGGTCGGCGTGCGCCGCCGTCCGCGACGATCCCGCGGTACGGGCGGTCCTGCTCTCCTCCGCCGCCCCGACCCTGTTCTGCGTCGGAGCGGACCTCAAGGAACGGGCCACCCTCGACCTGGACGGCTTCATGGACCAGCGGGCCCAGTTCCACGCCGCCTTCGACGTACTGCGCGGTCTGCCCATGCCGGCCGTGGCGGCCGTGCACGGCTTCGCCCTCGGTGGCGGCTTCGAACTCGCGCTGAGCTGCGACCTCATCGTCGCCGACGAGACGGCGGTGCTCGGCCTGCCCGAGGTCAGCCTGGGCATCGTGCCGGGTGGCGGCGGTACCCAGTTGGTGGCGCTGCGGGCCGGCGCGTCGGTGGCGGCCGACCTTCTCTTCACCGCCCGTCGCGTTGGCATCGACGAGGCTCAGCGCCTGCGGTTGGTCGACCGGCGGGTCGGCGCCGGTACCGCTCGCACCGCGGCGCTGGAGCTGGCCGCCGCGATCGCGGCCAACGCGCCGGTCGCGGTCCGGCAGGCCAAGGCCGCGCTGCACCGTGGACTCGCCGACGGGCTCGAGGTGGGGCTGGCCGCCGAGGACGCGGCCTGGCGCACGGCCATCGCCCATCCGCAGCGGGCCGAGGGGGTCGCCGCGTTCCTGGCCAAGCGCCGGCCTGACTGGCCCGACCTGGATTGACCCATCGGTCGGCGTTGCGACTATGACGGGGATTTGCCTGCCCGCACTGCCTAACCTCGGGTCACCTGTCTGGAAGGGCCTTGCATGTCCCGCACCCCGGTGTTCCGCTCGGCCGTGCCCGGCGCAGTGCTGACGAGTCTGCTCGCGATCGCGTGCGCGGCAGCCCTCACCGCCTGCGGTGGTGGCGGCCCGTCGCCGTCCGGTACCACTGGACCCGGCACCGCCAACTCGGGGCCTCCGGGCGTGGCGACCCGGACCGGCGGAGTGCCGCAACAGCTGACCTATCCCAACACAGCCGAGGACTACGCGAAGGTGGCCGTCGCCGCCTGGGCGGCCCGGGACCTCGAGCGGCTGGACCAGCTCGAGGTCAGCGACGGTGCGCTGCACAAGCTGTACGCCTGCAACGGGTGCTACGACACCGCCTTCACCCTGGTCGGATGCTCGGGCGCGGCCGGCTCGACCGGGTGCACCTTCTACAACAAGGTCGGCGACTCGCTGATCCTCATGCTGAGCAACCCGGCCATCGGGCAGGCCCGCGCCATCGGTACGGGAAGCATCTGGAACCCGATCACGTTCCCGTCGGCGACGCGTGCCTACGCCCAGGAGGCGCTCGACGCGTGGCCGGTGGGCAACGACAACCGGCTCGCACTGCTGACGTCCAAGCCGTTCACGAGTGCCCAGATCAGCGCGCTCGGGGCCGACCGGACCGCCGCGTGGACCTATGCCGGTGCCCAGGGCGTTCCCGGATCCACGTACGAGCAGTGGACGGACGGCGCCGGCGACACGATCGGCTTCCGGTTCCGCAACGGCCCAGGCCCTGCCCCGACCACCGGGCCGACGAGCCAGCACCGGATCCAGGACATCGTCTTCCTGCCCGCCTGACGCTGGCCTTCCACGCGGTCCCGGGGGACGATGAGGCGAGAGTCGACCGGGATGGCACGCCCGTGCGCTCGGGGGTCTGGAGGAACACGATGTCACTGCTGTCCTACGCCAACGGTCCATCGACCCGGACGCTGCTCGGCGAGACGATCGGGGCGAACCTGCTACGGACGGCGGAGCGCTTCGCGTCCCACGAGGCGCTGGTCGATGTGGCCAGCGGCCGGCGCTGGACCTATGCGCGACTGGTCGAGCAGACCGCCGACCTGGCCCGGGCGTTCATGGCCCTCGGCATCGAGCCCGGCGAACGCGTCGGGATCTGGGCACCCAACGTGCCCGAGTGGGTCCTGACCCAGTACGCGACAGCCCGGATGGGTGCCATTCTGGTCAACATCAACCCCGCGTACCGTACCCACGAGCTCTCCTACGTCCTGCGTCAGGCGGGCATCCGTACCCTTGTGTCGGCCGAGACCTTCAAAACGTCCGACTACCGGGGCATGGTCGACGAGGTGGGCGCCGAGTGCCCGGACCTGCGTGAGGTTGTCTACATTGGAACGTCCGACTGGGACAGTCTGCTCGGCCAGGCGATGGAGGTCACGCCTGAGGCCTTGACCGAGCGGGAGTCGGGGCTGAGCTTCGACGACCCGATCAACATCCAGTACACGTCGGGCACGACCGGCTTCCCCAAGGGAGCCACCCTCTCGCACCACAACATCCTCAACAACGGGTACTTCGTCGCCCGCGCCCAGCGGTGGACCGAGAACGACCGGGTCTGCGTCCCGGTGCCGTTCTACCACTGCTTCGGCATGGTCATGGGAAACCTCGGCGCCACCTCCCACGGGGCCTGCGTGGTCATCCCGGCGCCATCGTTCGAGCCGGCCGCCACCCTGGCCGCGGTACAGGCCGAGAAGTGCACCGCGCTGTACGGCGTGCCGACCATGTTCATCGCCGAACTGGCCGACCCCGGATTCGCCGGGTACGACCTGTCCACCTTGCGTACCGGCGTCATGGCCGGCTCACCGTGTCCGGTCGAGGTGATGAAGCGGGTCATCGCGGAGATGGGCATGACCGACGTGACGATCTGCTACGGCATGACCGAGACGTCGCCGGTATCCACCCAGACCTCGGCCGACGACGACCTGGACCGACGGGTGTCCACAGTGGGCACCGTCCACCCGCATGTCGAGGTGAAGGTCATCGACCCGGTGACCGGCCGCACCCTGCCCCGGGGCGAGCCAGGCGAGCTGTGCACCCGTGGCTATTCGGTGATGCTCGGCTACTGGGAGATGCCGGAGAAGACGGCCGAGTCCATCGACTCCGCTCGCTGGATGCACACCGGCGACCTGGCCGTCATGGACACGCAGGGGTACCTCAACATCGTCGGGCGGATCAAGGACCTCGTCATCCGGGGTGGCGAGAACATCTACCCCCGCGAGGTGGAAGAGTTCCTCTACACCCACCCCGACATCGTCGACGCCCAGGTGATCGGGGTGCCCGACGAACGGTACGGCGAAGAGCTGATGGCCTGGGTACGCCTGCGCGAGGGAGCCGAACCGCTGACCGTCGAGGCGCTGCGGGCGTTCTGCGACGGCCGACTGGCCCGCTACAAGATCCCCCGGTACATCAAGATCGTCGAGTCGTTCCCGATGACCGTGACCGGCAAGATCCGCAAAGTCGAGATGCGCGAAGTGTCCATTGTAGAGCTCGACCTGACCACCGCCGCCAGCACCCGCACCGCCTGACCCCGGCGCCCGTGACGCTCGTGCAGCTCGTGAAGCTCGTGAAGGAAGGGCACCTTGTTAACCGTCTCGGTATAGCAAGGTGCCCCTATTAACGGGTAACGCCTGGCATCGCGGCCCCCGGGTGGCGTCAATCGCGGGCGAGCGCGGCGAACGCGTCCCTTTCGAGGTTCTGGTAGTGGTCGCCGGAGACGCTGACCTCGACCCGGATGATGGTGCCGCCCTGGAACTCCGAGGGCTTCGGGTACGCCCGACTGACCGGGTCGCCGCTGTCCCGCCCGATGCACAGCCCGTCGCCACAGAGCGCGAAGTTGGCGACCTGGGTCCGCATGCGACCCTGCGCGACGGCGGTGTCGTTGACCCAGAGCCGGGTGGTTCCGTGCGCCTCGTGATGCTCGCCGACGCCCTCCTTGCCGAAGTCCACCCCCAGCACGTAGCGGCCCGGTACCAGGGCATGGTCACTGGAGAACATCTGCTCCGGTGGGATGCCGAGGAAGTTGTACACGTAGTGGACGCGCCCCTGATCGAGGAAGAGCGCGTGGCCGCCGAAGCGCGACCCGTGAGCGAAGATGACCCCCGACGCCGTCGGACTGTCGATCTCCACTGTGGCCAGGATCCGGAACGACCGGGAGCGCGTGTTGACGGCGATCGCCTCTGGGATCTCGGCCGCGTGCGGGAAGTAGACGTACGTGTCGGTCGCCGGGTACGCCTGCGGGCGCGGGTCGGAGAGGATCTCGAACGGTAGCCGGTCGTCCAGCGGAAGCACGTCGTACTTGCCGGCCTCCTCGAACCAGATCTGCTTGAGCCGTTCGAGCTTCTCGGGATGCTGGGCGGCCAGGTTGTGGGCCTCGGCCCGGTCCTCATCGACGTGGTAGAGCTCCCACTCGTCCTGGTCGAAGTGGCCCAGCCCGGAGGTCGGCCCGTGCACCGTCACCGCCTTCCAGCCCTGCTGCCATATCCCACGGGTGCCCAACATCGCGTAGTACTGGCGCTCCTTGGTTGTCGGCGCGTCGGCACTGTCGAATGTGTACCGCATCGACACACCCGGCAACGGGACCTGGTCGACTCCGTTGACCGTGCGGGGAAACGCGATACCGCAACAGTCCATAATGGTCGGTACGATGTCGGTCGCGTGATGGTACTGCTGCCTCACCTCGCCCTTGGCCTTGATACCAGCCGGCCAGTGGATGACCAGCGGATCGGCCGTACCGCCGGCGTACGAGTACCGCTTGAACATCTTGAACGGTGTGGAGAACGCGGCGGTCCATCCGGTCGGATAATGGTTGTAGGTGTCCGGCGTGCCCAGCTTGTCGAGCAGGCGCATGTTCTCCGAGATCTCGTCCGGCCAGCCGTTGAAGTACTTGTTCTCGTTCACCGACCCGTTCGGGCCCCCCTCGCCCGACGCGCCGTTGTCGGCGCAGTACAGGACGATGGTGTTGTCCAACTGGCCGGTCTCCTCGAGGAAGTCGATGACCCGGCCCACCTGGCGGTCGGTGTACTCGGAGAAACCGGCGAACACCTCGGCCATGCGGCAGAACAGTTTCCGCTCGTCCTCGGACAGCTCGGACCAGGGACGCACGTAGTCGTTAGGGTCATAGGTACCGTCGGGCATCGGGTTCAGCTCGGTGAGATCGGTGTCGTCCGGGACGATGCCCTTCGCCTTCATCTGGCGCAGGGCCCACTCCCGGTACGCCTCGTACCCGTCGTCGAACTGGCCCTTGTACTTGTCGGCCCACTCGGTCGGCACGTGATGGGGAGCGTGATTGGCACCAGGGTTGAACCACATGAGCCATGGACGTGTCGGGGCGTTGGCCCGGCTGTCCCGCAGCATGCTCAGCGCCTGATCCGCGATGTCCTTCGAGAAGTGGTACCCGTCCTCGGGCTGGTACGGCTGGTCGATGAAATGGTTGTCGTCGACCAAGGTCGGGTACCACTGGTTGGTCTCGCCACCGAGGAAGCCGTAGAACCGGTCCCACCCCTTGAGCAGCGGCCAGTTCTTCTTCGACGCTCCAGCATTCGCCTCTTCAACCGGCACATTGTGGTTCTTGCCGATCCAGTATGTGTTCCAGCCTCGCTGACGCATCACCTCGGCCATCGTGGCGCACTCGTCGGGGATGTGGCCGTTGGCTCCGGGGAATCCGATGGACGCCTCCGTGATGCAGGCCATGCCATTCTGATGATGGTTGCGGCCGGTCAGGAAGATGGACCGGGTCGGCGAACACAGCGAGGTCGTATGCCACTGGCTGTACCGCAAGCCGTTGTCAGCGAGCCGCTTGAGCGTCGGCATCTCGATCCGCCCGCCGAACGGCTCCCAGGCGGCGAGGCCGGTATCGTCATACAGGACGATGAGGACGTTCGGTGCGCCTTCGGGCGCCGTCAGCGGCGCGAAGGCGTCCCAGTCCGGAATAGATTCACGTACGTCAACGTTTATCACGCCGCCGAAGTCCGCCGTCATACCAGCACGTTATCCACCCGGACGCCTCGAAACCCCACATATCGGTCGGGCTCATTGCCCCGCCGACCGCCCGCGTCGCTTGAGTTGGCGAGACGCCCTTGGATGGCGGTGCCCCTTGGACGGCGGTGCCCCTGGATGGCGGTGCCGCTGGATGTCTGTGTCCCTGGATGTCTGTGTCCCCTTGGACGGCGGTGTCCCCTTGGATGGCGGTGTCCTCCGGTGGCGGTGCCCTTGAGTCGCCACTCCTGGGCTGCGGCATCTTTGCGCCCCTATAGGGGCCCAGAATCATCGCAGCTTCCTCTGCCGGCGTCTGACGGTTAGGACTACCACGGGCGCGACAATGGCAACCGCCCCGGCGACGGCCAACCATCCCAGCGGAGCCCCGGATTCGCCATCATCGGCACTCGGACCTGGCAGAGCGCTGGTCACAGCACTCGCGCTCGGCGGCACCGGGAGGTCGGCAGTCAACGCCTTGACCGGATTGACGATCCCGTACCCGTAGTCGGCGTCCCGCCCCGGCGGCCCCCTGTCGTCGGCCGTGGCCGTAAGTCGCCGAACCACCTCGGCTGCCGGCAACTTCGGAAACCTCGACCGGATCAACGCAACCACCCCGGAGACGATCGCCGCGGCGGCACTCGTGCCTGTCCCAGTGCTATATCCCGATAGTCCCACTCCTCGGACATCCGTTGAGAAGATATCGACGGCCGGCGCTGCGATGACAGCACCAGCTCCTGAAACTGACACGTCCGCGTGATGCCCCTGTCGGTCGACACCAACGACAGCGACTACGTCGTTGTAAGCCGCAGGATACTCGAGCTCCACAGCTTCGGGCTTGTTCCCCGCGGCCGCAACAACGACGACATTACGTGCGACAGCGCGGGCAATGGCCAACCTCTCACTATCGCTGCCAAGTTGGCCGCCGGCAGAAATGTTCATGACGGTCGCGCCATGATCCACAGCCCAGTCAATAGCTGCAGCGACCTTCTGTGATGGCGCTCCGAGGGCACTCACATCGGTGAATGCTCGGACAGGAAGTATCTTGGAAGCGGGCGCCACACCCACCGCACGACCGTGTGCCGCTATGAGGCCCGCCATTCCTGTTCCGTGACCGACCACATCGACGCGGCCGTCGCCCGAGTGGGGATCGTTGGCTATATCAGCTCCGTGAAGGACGGAACCGGCCAAATCGGGATGGCCCGCATCGACGCCCGTATCGATGACGGCAACGACTACACCTGCGCCTTTGGTAATGGTCTGCGCTTGCGTGACGCCGAGAAAGCCGAGATGCCACTGGCGGCTGTCGGCGGCGTTCGCCGGTGTTGTCGCACCAGCTAATAGCAATACTGCCAGACACGACTTGACTACTTCTCGACGGCTCATCGGTCAAGGCCGATTACTCCTGGGCCAGGATCATGTTCCACTGGCTCGGGCGCCTCGATGACTGCCGGGATGCCCTTATCCACGGCCCATGGATTCAACGGGTCCGAATCTCGTCGTTTGCGTTGGCTAGCCCACAGAGCCGCACGACCGCCGGGGCGCATGCCAGAAGTCCGAGGCGATGGTCGTGGTCCAGATCCGATCGGCGGTGACATCATCGGTCCAGTCGAACGTTGGCCCGTGGCTGGGAAGTTGCTCGACGCACGGGGGCCGCCGTCGTTGCCGTCGCGTTCCGAAGGGGCATATGGTGGGCCACCGATGACCCCTCCAACTGGCGCTGGTGACGTAGAGTAACGTTGCGTCGTGCCAACGGCATCAACCGGAACACCTCCATACGATCCTTCGCTCGAGTTCGCAGACGCGGCCAGGATGGTGACCGGTGAAGTCGGCAGACCTCCCCCAGGAGTGCCCACGACTCGTGACGACCAGTTGGCCGATGCCGATACCCGGGGGTTGGAGTTGGCCACGGCCGGGATCGCGGGCCCTGATGTTTGTGGACCGCCTGTGTTCCCATCGCTGCTCTGTGCTGGCAAATGGACGACGTGTTCTCCAACACCTTCCATCCGTTGCAGCGTTGGCATCTGACGGGCGACCTCTGCCGTGCCACGGTCCATTGCGTACAGGGCTTCGATGGCTTGGATGTGGAGATCGCGGCGCCAGTCGTTGGGGAGCTGTACCTGGACGAGCTCGTGCTGGGGTGAGTCGGGCGAGATGCTCACGTAGTCGGTGGCGTACTGATGTCGGGCATCCTCGACCGCGAGGTAGTGATTCTGCAGCTCGACCAGGGACTGGACCCGTGCCCGCGTCGCGTCGAGCTCACCGGAGATTCCGGCGAGCACGGGCTGCATGCCCTCGGCGTCCGAGGCGTCCTGACGCATGGCGTTGATCACGACCCCGACCAGGTTGGCGAACTCGGAGGCAGCAGAGCCGGGTCTGGGTACCCAAGTCTGCATCAGTCGGGCGAGCGCCTGCTGGAGCGTGTCGGCGTGTTCATGGCAGATCCTGGCCATCGTGTTCCATGCGGCGAGCTGGGGCCAGGTGTTGTTGTCCCGGCGGCTCACCGACTGCCAGATCTCGTCCAGGCTGTACTGGTCGTAGCCGTCGGCGTTGGTACCCGAGTTGAGTTGGCTCATCTCACATCGACATCCCGCGTGGAGCGTTCGGGTCCCAGTTGGTGGTGGGTCTGATCTTCGACATGAGAATCGCCGTCAGCGTCTGCGCGTCCAGCTCAGTCGACTCGTAGTTGCGTTGTATCTCGGTGATCCCATCGATCAGCGCCTCGGCGAACCGGATGTACACCGACATGTTGTTGATCGACGTGGTCAATGCCTGCGCATATCGCTCGCGGATCGCCCTGACCTGCTCAGAGATGGTCTCCCAACCGAAGCCCGGGCCATGGGTGTGCTCGGCAATGACCTTGCGGCCGGCCGGACCGAGGTTGTGCAACAGTTCACGACTGAGCAGCTCGCGGAACGAGCCAAGGTCATCGACATCGACGACGATCCCCGCGACCGGCGACGGCTCGTCCTCCGGAAGACCACCCCCTGCGATCCGCCCCACCGTACCTCCCCGCGCATGCCCGTCGATCCCTGCAAGGGCGAGGATAGCGGACCCGGAAGGGTCGGCTATGGATGACTTTCAACCTGTGGATAACCGCACCGTCGTCGGTCCACAAGTATGTTCAGGAAGCGGCGACCGGGGCCGGCCCCGTCGACCCGCGGACCACGAGTTCGGTCTCGAAGAACAACTCGTCGACCGGTACGTCATTGCCGCCGACCAGGTTGGTCAACAACGACACGGCCGCCTGACCCATCGACTCGATCGGCTGGCGGATCGTGGTCAGCGGAGGATCGGTACAGGCCATGAACGCCGAGTCGTCATATCCGACGACCGAAACGGACCCCGGCACCAGCAGGCCGAGCCGGCGGGCCGCCCGGATCGCGCCGAGAGCGAGCACGTCCGAGGCACAGATGAGGCCGGTCATTCCACGCCTGATCAGTCGGGTCGCCGCGGCCTGACCGCCTTCCATCGAGAACAGCGCCCGCTCGCACTCCCCTGGCTTCCCCGACGCCTCGGTGAGCGCCGCCAGCTTGCGCGACGACGGTACGTGATCCTCGGGTCCGAGCACCAGAGCGATCCGTTCGTGCCCGAGCGAGCGCAGATGTCCGTACGCCTGGCGTACCGCGACCGCGTCGTCTGCCGATACGATCGGGAACCCGATGTCGTCGATCGCGGCGTTCACGAGTACGACCGGCAAGCCCCGCTCGCGCAACCGACGGTAGTGGTCGTGCTCCGCGGCGGCCTGGGCGTAGTTACCACCCGCGAAAATCACGCCGGACACGTGCTGATCGAGCAGGATGTCCACATAGTCGCCTTCGGACACACCCTCGGTGGTACGGGTACACAGGACCGGGGTGAAGCCCCGCTTTGCCAGCGCTCCGGCGACCACCTCGGCGAACGCGGGGAAGATCGGGTTCGACAGCTCCGGCAGCACCAGGCCGACCAGGCGGGCCCGCTCACCGCGCATCTTGGTCGGGCGCTCGTAGCCCAGCACGTCCAGCGCCGTCAGGACAGCGGTCCTGGTCGCCTCCGAGATGCCCGGTTTGCCGTTGAGTACCCGACTCACGGTGGCTTCGGACACCCCGCAGTACTTCGCCACCTCGGCAAGTCTGCGCGTCACGATCGTCACTGTAGCCAACCAGCGGCCCGACACCGTGCAATGTGCTGCGGGGGATTGACCGAGCCGTCAGGGTTTCGGACGCCATTTCTCGAACGGGTGCGTCTGCGGCCGCGACGGCTGGGAGCCGTTGGGCGAAGATGGCACACCCCAGACCACGGCTCGGGTTCACGGAAGAGTGCTGTCCCGTACCGGAAAGATGTGGTCGGGCTCGAACCGCAGCAGCTCCTTTGCCCGAGTTGTGTCCACAGGGGACATCCGGCCCGGGAACCTGGTCCGACGCGGAACATCGGGCAGGTACCGGTCGAGGAGCGCCTCCGTCGGGTACGGCGCGAGTGTCATCGGAGCGGCCAAGCCGATGGTGTGGACGCCGACCGGCGCATCGACGAGCCGGCGACGCAGGCACGGGCAGCGTCCCGATCGTCCAGATAGGACCACATGTCCCGTATCCCGCTGTCCGGCTGCTCCGCATATCGGGCTGCCCGAACCGCCAGGCGGTCGGCAGCCTCACCGAGAAACGGAAAGCGCAGAGCCGCCACCGACATGCTGTACCGGCGCCAGATCATCGCGGCGGTCAGCTCATCGACCTGTTTGGACAGTGCGTACGGATCGGCTGACATCGATGGCAGCACCTCATCGACCGGCAGATAGGCCGGTAGTACCAGGGTCGGCGCGAACGGTAGCCCGGTTGCCGAGTAGCTGGACGCGATGACCGCCCGGCGGATGCCAGCCCGCGCCGCCTGGTCCAGTACCACGAACGTGGCCTGAGTGTTGAGGCCGAAAACCTCGTGGTCCGGGGCCAGGTCGGGGGCGGGGATCGCGGCCAGATGGACGACGGCGTCCGCCCCGATCAGCGCCTCGGCCACGATGTCCGGATGGCGCGCGTCGCCCACCACGACCCGGTCAGCCGTCGTACCGTCCGATGTGGACATGACCAGCCCGGTGACCGGGACTGACGACGAGAGCAGGCACTCGACCAGCCGCTGCCCGACGCGCCCGGCGGCCCCCGTGACGAACACCCGGATCGGCAGGTCTGACCTACCGGCCACGGTGCGACCCCTCTCGCGCATACACGATGTCAACCAGGCCCGGGGGAGGAGCCGCTCACTCCTCCCCCGGGGTCAACCCCGTTCGGCAGGAGGCGTGGACGTGACGCTCGCCGGGTTGACCCGGTAGGTCGGGGCGTCCGGATTCTCTCGGGGCGGTGCGGCATGACGGCGGGAGTCCTTCGGTGCGACGTGACAACGTCCGGAAACCTAGGTGCGTCGGCCTGGCAGATCGCGGCTCTCACCGCCATCCCCCGTTGCCCGGTCGACTCCGCTGGCCACTCCTTTCCAACCGCCCAGTGCCCGCGAGGCGGGGTGCACCGCCCCGCGGGCAGGCCGCATGTGGTGTACGGCCATGGTGCAGGTTCGCCGCTCGGGGAGCCGGCAGGGCAGCCCCCGGGCAGATGGCTCGCTCGTCTGGCGCATCGACGGCGTCCGTCCCGGCTTGGAGACGACAGTACGATCTCGAGCCGCAAGAAGTCCATGGGATGGCGCAATAACTTGATTGTGTTGCAACACTCCCGAGACTTGACACTGCAAGTCGTGCCCGCTCGGATCCCGAGTGGGGCCGGGCCGATCACCCGGTGTGGCGTTACCCTCTGCCGCCGACCGCCCCTTGGCGCGCCCAAGTGTTAGCAGGGACGCCGGGCTATACAGAAAGCGTGAGCAAGGCGTCCGGGCAATCACCCCAGCCAAGCTCACGCCGGGCCGCACTCGCCGGGCAGCCAGCATTGGCCCGCACCCAAGTGTTAGCAGGGACGCCGGGCTATACAGAAAGCGTGAGCAAGGCGTCCGGGCAATCACCCCGGCCAAGCACACGCCGGGCCGCACTCGCCGGGCAGCCAGCATTGGCCCGCACCCAAGTGTTAGCAGGGACGCCGGGCTATACAGAAAGCGTTAGCAAGCTGTCCGGGCAAACACACCAGCCGCGAACCTGCCCCGACATATCAGCCAGGGACCACCCGAACACGCCGGCCGATACCGAGCTGCGCGGGACGTCAGCCGGCGGCCACCGGGTCGGCGGTGCGGAGGCGGGCGGGCGGCGGTGGGGATGAGGAGGGGGCGGCGCCGGTCGAACCGCGGACCACCAGTTCGGGCTCGAAGAGCAGCTCGTCGGCGGGTACGGCGTTGCCAGCGATCTCGCTGACCAGCAGGGCGACCACGGCCTGGCCCATTGCCTCGATCGGCTGGCGGACGGTGGTGAGCGGCGGGTCGGTGCAGGTCATGAACGCCGAGTCGTCGTAGCCGACCACCGACACGTCGCTCGGGTACCGACAGGCCCGGCCCGGCGGACGGCCCGGATCGCGCCGAGCGCCAGGACGTCGCAGGCGCAGATGAGGCCGGTGATGCCGCGCTTGATCAGCCGTGGCGGCGGCCGCGTGCCCGCCCTCCATGGAGAAGATCGTGCGCTCGACGAGCTTGCCGGGACGGGCGTCGTCGCCGGTCCTCCGGACGCAGGTGGCGGCCTGGAACGCGGCCAGCTTGCGGGAGGACGGCACGTGGTCGCGCGGGCCCGAGCACCAGGCCGATGCGCTCGTGGCCGAGCGAGGCGCAGGTGCCCGTACGCCTGCTCGACGGCGTGCGCGTCGTCGGTGGCCACGGTCGGGAAGCCGAGGTCGCCGATGGCAGCGTTGACCAGCACGACCGGCAGTCCCCGGTCGAGCAGCCGGTGGTAGTGCTCGTGCTCGGCCGCCGCCTGGGCGTAGTTCCCGCCGGCGAAGATCACCCCGGACACGTGCTGGTCGAGCAGCATGTCCACGTAGTCGGCCTCGGAGACGCCGTCGGCGGTCCGGGTGCACAGCACCGGGGTGAACCCGCGCTTGGCCAGCGCTCCGGCCACCACCTCGGCGAACGCCGGGAAGATCGGGTTCTGCAGCTCGGGCAGGACCAGCCCGACCAGCCGGGCCCGCTCGCCGCGCAGCTTGGTCGGGCGCTCGTAGCCCAGCACGTCGAGCGCGGTCAGCACCGCCGCCCGGGTCGCGTCGGAGATGCCCGGCTTGCCGTTGAGGACGCGACTCACGGTCGCCTCGCTCACGCCCGACGTACTTGGCCACCTCCGCCAGTCTGCGCGTCACGGCCGCAAGTGTAATGCATGAACGTGCAAACCGCTTGCACGCAGCCTCCCACTTTGCGGTTGACCAGCCCGGACACTCGGCTGATGCCCCCGTTGCAGGAGACTCGCAAACTCTCGCGGCCAGAGTGGCAGGGCAAGTAACCCCGGCGTGATGAACTAGCCCGAGGCAGACATGGAGGACCGATCATGACCGACACACTTGTGGACCTGTACACCCGATCCGTGGACGCGTTCCTGGACAAGGTGCGCGCCGTGACGCCGGATCAGTGGGCCCAGCCGACCCCGTGCGCCGACTGGAACGTCCGGCAACTGGTCAACCACATCGTCTCCGAGCAGCTGTGGTCGGCTCCCGCTGTTCGACGGCGCGACAATCGCCGAGGTCGGCGACCGTCTGACGGCGACCTCCTCGGCGACGACCCGGTCGCCGCGGCGGCCGAGGCAGCCGAGACGGCCAAGCAGCGGTCGCGGGCCGACGGCGCCATGGACCGCACCGTGCATCTGTCCTTTGGGGACACTCCGGCCGAGGAGTACGTGTCACCAGCTCTTCGCCGACCACCTCATCCACGGCTGGGACCTGGCCGTGGCCATCGGCGCCGACCGCACCCTCGACCCCGAATCAGCCGGCCTACCTCAAGACGTGGTTCGCCGAACGGGAGGAGCTCTACCGGGCCGGCGGATTCATCGGGCCGCGGGTCGACGTGCCCGACACGGCCAGCCAAGCAGACCACCTGGTCGCCGGATTCGGTCGGGACCCGCACCGCTGACCCGGGACGACCAACAGTCCGACAAATACATCCGCTTCGTTGCCGACGCCGGCCCCGGATGGCTCGCAGCGAGGTATCCGACAGCGAGGCAACCGGAGCATCCACGGGTCTCCGAACACCCACTGTAGCGACGCCAGCGGGCGTCACTTGTCCACAGTGGGCGGAGGAACCCATGAGTGCCACGGCACAGAAATGGCGGCGGACAGGCATCGTCCTCGTCACCGCCGGCATCGTCGCCGCCAGCGTCTACGGCCTCGGGCCGGGCGGGGCGACGGCGTCGAGCCACCGCGAGGCGCCGCTGGTCGCGGCCGACCCGGCGGTCGACAACACCGACGTGTACGCGTTCGTCAGCCCGGACGGCCCGGACTACGTCACGCTTCGTCGCGAACTGGATCCCGTTCGAGGAGCCCAACGGCGGGCCGAACTTCTACCCGTTCGCGACCGACGCCGCGTACAACATCTACGTCGACAACGACGGCGACGCCAAGCCGGACGCCACCTTCCGCTGGACGTTCAAGAACATCGACAAGCGCGGCAACAACACGTTCCTCTACAACAACGGCCCGGTCACCTCGATCGACGACCCGAACCTGCTGTTCCGGCAGACGTACACGCTCGAGTCGTCGTTCAACGGCGGCCCGTTCATGACCCGCGTCACGGACGCCCCGGTCGCGCCGTCCCGGGTCGGCGCCGCGTCCATGCCCGACTACCAGAAGCTGCGCGACGCAGGCGGTCATCACGTTCCCCGGCGGCTGGAAGGGCTTCGCCGGCCAGGCCGACGACCCGTTCTTCCTCGACCTGCGGGTCTTCGACCTGCTCTACGGCGGCGACCTGAGCGAGGTCGGCCAGGACACGCTGGCCGGGTACAACGTCAACACCATCGCCCTGCAGGTGCCGTTCAAGGACGTCGCGCTGAGCGGGCGACGCGAAGCGCAACCCGGTCATCGGCGTGTGGAGCACGACCGAGCGGCCAGCGCGTGCGGATCACCAACGGCGGGCAGCTACGGGCGACTGGGTCCAGGTCTCCCGGCTGGGCAACCCGCTGGTCAACGAGGTCGTCGTCCCGGCCGGGCTGAAGGACGCGTTCAACTCGCTCAGCCCCGACAAGGACGCCAGCATCCCGGCGGTCGTGCAACGGGTGACCGACCCCGAGGTGCCGAAGCTCATCCAGGCCATCTACGGTATCCCGGCGCCGGCCGACCCCGCGCAACGATCTGGTCGAGATCTTCCTGACCGGCATCACCACCAAGGCCAACGGCCCGATCAAGGCGGATCTCAACTCGCAGCTCAACAACGCCGACGTGAAGGCCAACCGGTTCCGCCCGTCGGAGATGCTGCGGCTCAACCTGAGCGTGCCGGTCCGGCCAACCCCAGCCGGCTCGGCGTGCTGGGCAGGACCTGCAGGGCTTCCCGAACGGTCGCCGGCTCACCGACGACGTGGTCGACATCGAGCTGCAGGCGCTCGAGGGCGCCGCCCAGTCCGGGCAGATCGTGTCACGCCCTGGCGGCCGGCGACAAGGTGGACCAGAACGACAACCCGTTCAGCGGTACGTTCCCGTACGTCGCCCTGCCCAACGGTGAGGCCGTCAACGTCCACCTGGGCGGTGGTACCGGCCAGGCCGGGACAGCTCCGGCTCCGGCCGCCGAGCCGTCGACCTCGACCGAGCCGCAGGCAACCCCGGACGACCACGGTACCTCCACGACCACGATGGCGTGGTCGGCCGGTGGAGCGGCCGCCGCGGCCGGCGGTGTCTTCTTCGGACTGTGGTGGCGCCGGCACCGGCGCGAAGCGGCTAAGTCCACTGTGGATGATCTGACCCTCGGGTCCTGACCGTCACCGCATCCCAGTCGGTGCGCCGGCCGGCAACCGGCCGGCGCCACCACCGCCCTCATGTCCTGGAGGAGAACATGACCCGGTCCGTGCGCCGTACGCTCGTCGCCACTACCGCGGTCGCGCTGACCGCCCTGGCCCTGCTCGCTGTCGGTGGCGTGTTCGGCCGTACCCCTGATCCGGCGGCCCCACCGGCCACAGTGCTCCAACCGCTGTCGGCGGCGACCCGCCTCGACCAGTCCATCGCCCAGGCCCAGGACCGGCTGCGTCGGGTACCGGCGGACTGGCGCACCTGGGCGTCGCTCAGCCTGGCGTACCTGGAGAAGGCCCGTATCACCGCTGACCCGACGTACTACCCCAGGGCCGACGGGGCCGCCGCCCGGTCCCTGGCCATCCGGCCGACGGACAACCTCGACGCGCTGGTCGCCCGGGGCGCGCTGGCCAACGCCCGCCACGACTTCGCCGCCGCCCGTGAGCTGGCCCGGCGGGCGATCGCGGCGGACGGTTACAACGCCGACGCGTACGCCGTCCTGACCGACGCCCAGACCCAGCTCGGCGACCAGGCAGGGGCCGCGGCCGCGGTTCAGCGTCTGCTCGACCTGCGGCCGGGACTGTCCGCGTATGCCCGCGCGTCCTACGACCTCGAACTGCGCGGACAGACGCGACCGGCCGTCGACCTGATGTCGACGGGCGCTGGCCGACGCGGTCGATCCGGGCGACATCGCCTTCTGCCGCAACCAGTTGGGGGATCTCGCGCTGGCCACAGGTGACCTGGACGCGGCCCAGGCCCACTACCGGGCCGGGCTGGCCGCCGACGCGCAATCGGTCGCCCTGGTGCGCGGGCTGGCCCGGGTCGAGGCGGCCCTCGGCCGTACCGATGAAGCGCTGCAGCTGTACGCCACCCTGACCCGGCGCGCGCCGCAGCCCGGGTACTTCATCGAGTACGCCGACCTGTTGCAGGCCGACGGCCGCCGCGACGAGGCCCGGCAGCAGCTACGACTGGCCGACGCGGCGCAGCAGCTCTTCACCGCCAGCGGCGGCGTCGACGGGCTGACCGGGGCCGTGCTGGCCGAGGCGAACGGCGACGTTGCCGGAGCGCTGGCACAGGCCGGAGGTGAGTGGAGCCGTCGCCAGCACCCGGACGTGGCCGACGCGTACGCCTGGGCCCTGCATCTGTCCCATCAGGACACTGCCGCCCTGGCCATTGAGCGACGCGCGCTGGCGGTCGGCGCCCGACCGGCCAGCTACCTCTACCATCTCGGCCTGATTGAGCTGGCTCTGGGCGACCGGGTGAATGCCAGGGCCCATCTGTCCGAAGCGCTGAGCAGCAACCCCGCGTTCTCCGTGCTCGGTGCGGTCGATGCCCGGCGCATCCTGCGGGAGCTGCAGCCATGACCCGTACCCGTTTCGTGCTCGCCAGTGCGGCTGCCATCATCGCCTCGGCACTGGCCCTCCTCCCGGCCGCGCCGGCGAGCGCCCATCCATTGGGCAGTTTCTCGATCAACGAGTACGTCGGGCTCGCGCTGCATCGGGACCGGGTGGACGCCCACGTCGTCATCGACATCGCCGAGATTCCCACCCTGCAGGACCGCCCGCTCGTCGATCGGGACGGCGACGCCACGGTCTCAGTAGCCGAGGCGGCCGCCTACGCCATGGGTACCTGCGATGCCGTGGCCACCGCGATCGTGGCCGCGGTCGGCGGCGAGCCTCTGCAATGGACGGCCGGCCATCCAGCGTTCGAGTATGCGGCCGGCAGCGGTGGCCTGGTTGTGTCCCGACTCACCTGCGACCTGACGGCGGCGACCACTGTGGACGGCCGAACCACCTTCACTGTGGACAACCGGTACCTGGCCGATCGGGTCGGCTGGCGGGAGATTGTCGCCACCGGCGACGGCATACGCCTGATCGACTCGCCCGTTCCAGCGACCAGCATCAGCAACGAACTGCGCGGCTACCCGAAGGACCTGCTCAGTTCCGCCCTCACCATCCGCACCGCCACGATCGTCATCGAGCCGGGCCACGGCGGACCGGCCGCCGCCACCCCGGGACTCGCCAGCGGTGGGGATCCGGTCTCCCGGGCGATCGCCACCCTCGACCGGCGCTTCGCCGATCTGGCCGGTGGGATCCACCTCACGCTGTGGGTCGGGCTGCTCGCGGTCCTGCTCGCGGTCGTCCTCGGCGCCGGGCACGCGGCGCTGCCCGGGCACGGCAAGACCGTCCTCGCCGCGTACCTGGCCGGCCGGCGCGGTAGACCCCGCGACGCTCTCGTCGTCGCCGGCACCGTCACGCTCACCCATACCGGTGGGGTCCTCGCCCTCGGCCTGCTCCTGACCGCGGGTACGGCACTGGCCGGCGAGCGGATCCTCGGATGGCTCGGACTGGCCAGCGGCGTCATCGTGCTCGGGGTCGGCGTCGGCATGGTCGCGGGTATCTGGCGTCGTCGGGCCACCGGCCGGCCCAGCGGCGTCCACAAGGGACATTCTCACGACCACGGGCCCGACGCCGACGACGCTCACGACGCCGAGCACACCCACGGACACGGCCCGCACGATCACGGCGACCACGGCAGCGGGCGGCGAGGGCTGGGACTGGCGGGTATCGGTCTGGCTGGCGGCCTGGTGCCGAGCCCATCGGCGCTGGTCGTGCTCCTTGGCGCGATCGGGCTCGGACGGACCGGGTTCGGCGTCCTGCTGGTGCTCGCCTACGGGCTCGGGATGGCTGGAACACTGACCGGCGCGGGGCTGCTGCTCGTGGTGTTGCAGCACCGGCTCGCCCGCGCGGCGGCGGGTGGTCGCCTCGGGGTACGCGTGAACCGGGTCGTCGCCCGGATCAGCATGGCCACCCCGGTGGTGACGGCCGCACTGGTCGTGGTGGTCGGCGCCGGTCTCGCCGTACGGGCCGCTGCCGGCGTGTTGTGACGACACGCCGAGGCTCGAACCGCCTCGCCGCTACCTTCGCGAACACCGGCGGCCGGTGTTACGGTCAACCGGCGGCTGGTTCAGCTCGCGCGGCGAGGCGGTACCGACGGGACGTTCAGGAGGAGCGGTGGCGAGGCACCAGAAGGCCGACGAGACCTACCTACGGGTGCTCCAGTCGTCCGCGGCGCTGTTCGCCGAGCGGGGTTTCCTCGGAACCAGCGTCAACGACCTGCTCGAGCGGGCCGGCATGACGAAGAACGCCTTCTACTCGTACTTTCCCAGCAAGGAAGCGTTGGCCGTTGCGATCGTCGAGCACACCGGCAACCAGTGGCCGCCGATGATCGCGTCGTTCGAGGCGATGAAGGCACCCGCGGTCGACACGGTGATCGCCCTGTCGTTCGAGGTGGCGGAGCGCTACGCCACGGATGTGGTGGTTCGGGCGGGCATCCGCCTCTCCCTCGAGCGCGACACGATCAAGACTCCGGTGCCACCCCCGTTCCACGGCTGGGTGGAGGAGATCGAGCGGCTGCTGTCCCCGGCCGGCGAGTGGGAGCTGATGGGTCTGGCCACCCCGGCTGACGTGGCTGCCCGGGTCATCGTCACCTGCATGCTCGGAGCGCAGTATCTGACCAGCGACGGCGAGATGGACATGGCGAAGCGCCTCACCGAAGTGTGGACGGTCATGTTGCCCGGCCTGCGACCGACGCCCGACCCGGCCGCCCGCATCGCGACCGGTCAGGCGCTGCGCGAACGGGCCCGGATGACCGCCGCCGCTACCGCTCCGACCACGATGATGCGGGTTGTCCCGACCAGCTGACGTTGCCTGGCCGGCCGGCCCGGTCACGTCCGACGGCTGCGCAGCCAGAGCAGGCCGAGGACCGGTAGCACGAGCGGTACGTAGCCGTAGCCCTGCCCGAAGTCGGACCAGACGGTGGCATCCGGGAAGGCGGCCGGATCCAGCAGGCTGAGCGTGCCGACGACGAGCACCCCGACCAGTTCGATCGTGCAGCAGGCGATGGCGAACAGCCGGCCGCCCCGCCCACCCCGGATCAGGGCCACCGTCGCGGCCACATAGATGGCCGCGGCCGCCGCCGAGAGAACGTAGGCCAGTGGCGCCTCGTGGAACTTTGTCGCGATCTGCACGCCGGCCCGCGCTCCCGCGGCCAGGGCGAACAGCCCGTACAGGCCGACCAGGACCCGCCCCGGCCCGGTGTGCAGCGCCGCTGGGCTGGTCATGTCGCCCACACCTGCACCAGTCGCAGGGTGAGGACCGCCGCCACGACCGCACCGGAGCCGGAGATGACCGAACCCCAACGGGTGCGCTCCATCAGGCAGAGCAGGATCGACGCCGGCAGGACGAGCACCGACGTCACCAGGTAGCCCAGGAATGTCACGTACTCGCCCGGGCGTTGCCCACCGCCGATGGCGGTCAGGGCCAGCGCGGCCTGTACCAGCAGCGCGGCTTCGACCGCGGCCAGTGCGACCAGGTGGGTCACGTCGATCCAACGGTCACGGGCGACCGCCACGAAGCACCACCCACCCACGATGAGGGACGCGATGATGATCCCGATGGCCAGCCGGTCATGCACGGGCACGAGCCTATAGAGGCCCGTCGCGCCGGTACGGTCGGGGCGACCTGTGACAGGCTGGGCCCATGATGGCGGTGACCGGCGCGACCGGTGGTATCGGTGGTCGGGTGGCCAGCCGATTGGCGGCCCGGGGCGAGCCCGTGCGCCTCGTGGTCCGGGATCCGGCCAGGGCGCCGGCCGGGCCGGGCACCGAGGTCGCTCAGGCCGTGTATGGCGACGGCGAGGCCATGCGAACCGCCCTCGACGGTGTGTCGACCCTGCTGCTGGTCTCCGCGTCCGAATCAGCCGACCGGGTCGCGCAGCATTTCAGCGCGGTCGACGCGGCCGCCGCGGCCGGCGTGTCGCGGGTGGTCTACGTCTCGTTCTACGCGGCGGCGCCCGACGCCACGTTCACACTGGCCCGCCACCACTGGCTCACCGAACAGCGCATCCGCGAATCGGGTATGCCGTTCACATTCCTGCGTGACAACATATACCTCGATTTCCTGCCCTTCATGGTGGGATCGGACGGCGTGGTAAGGGGTCCGGCCGCACAAGGTCGGTTTGCCGGCGTGACGCGGGACGACATCGCCGACAGCGCGGTGACCGTCCTGCTTGACGAGGTCCACAGTGGTCGGACCTACGACCTGACCGGCCCGGCGGCCATCACCATGCTGGAGGCGACGGCGATGATGACCGCCGCGAGCGGGCGGCCGATCCGTTACCAGGCGGAGAGCCTGGCTGAGGCGTACGCGTCGCGGGCTCGTTACGCAGCGCCGGACTGGGAGGTGGAAGGCTGGGTGACGTTGTACGCGGCCATCGCCGCCGGCGAGCTGGACGGGGTGAGCGACCACGTCGAGCGGCTCGCCGGGCATCCGGCGACCAGCTTCAGCGATTACCTGGCCGCCGATCCGGATGCGGTGGCGCGGTTACGCGCCCTGAGCGCCGGATAGGTATCAGCGGCTTCCCGAACCGAGGCGCCACGTCACCCACGGTGGGCGCACCGATGCGGCGAGTGGGCGTCCGCGGGTGTCTGTAGCTCCAGCACCGCCTGAACCTTCCGGGCTGCCAACACGCTGGGCGTCGGGAACTGCTCCAGCAGCGGCGCCAGATGCAACTTGAGTCGCCGGAACATGGCGAACGTGCCGCCATCGTCGACCTCGCCCCAGACGAGGTACACGAACCGCTCGCCCCGCCGGCCGTTCACGTACGGACCACGGAAGTCGACCTCGCCGTCGGACGCCTCGACCACATCGAGTTCGAGATCGAAGACCGCCTCGCCGGCGTCGCCGTCCACCAGCCCGATGACGCTCGTCTCACGTTGGACGCCTACGTGGATGCCGTTGCGGCCGGACCAGCTCGAGCCCGGCAGGCGACGGCCGATGATGCGCAGCGTGAGCTTCGCCATCGCCACCCCCCTGTCGCCCCGGACCGCGACCATTCCCACCGACTGCACGCCCTGCCCCACCGGCCGCCCGCTATAGGCGGGCGAACCGGCCCCGAGATGAGGTTTCGGCACGAGGGGGTTCGTGTCAAGGAGGTGAACGGTGTGCCACGACGACAAGGGCGTCGGGTGAACCGGGGCTCGCGAGTGCACACCTCACCGTACGGGGTACCGGTCGGGTCCGCTCGCCGAAGCGCGGAGATCGACTCTCACCTGCGAGAACACATCGACGTTGCGAAGTGGCGATCAGGCCATTGACGATCGGGATAGGGTGCATCGACCACGATATCTGGACCAAACGATCAGAGGGCCGCCCTCGACCGTCCCTTGTGGACTACTGCGTGCCGCGGGGCCACAGTCCGGCAGCGCTGTAGATGGCATCGATGACGGTCATGGTGGCCACCGAGTCGGACGGTGGCGTCAGCACCGCCGCTCCGTCCCCGACCGCCGCGGCGAAGGCGCGCAGCTGGCAGGTGTAGGTCGGCTCACCCGGTACCCGCTCGCTCCATCGGCCCGAGCCCGAACGCACGCTCAGGCGATGGAAGTACTGCGGCGCGATGAAGTTCGTGATGCTCAACTCCCCCTGGCTCCCGATCACCCGCGCCGATACGGACAGCAACCGGCGCGACCACATGGAGCACGCGATGTCCCCGGTCGCGCCGGTCGGGAAACGCAGCCTGGCCGACATCGCCCGGTCCACCTGCGGCGCATGCAGGGTGGCGGCGGCACTGCTCACCTCCGGCTCACCCGGGCCGAACTGGCGCAGACAGTGCACCGCGTAGCAGCCCGCGTCCATCAGCGCCCCGCCGGCCAGCGAGTAGTCGTACCGGATGTCCGAGAACCGCGGCAGGGGGAAGCAGAATCGGGTACGCACATGCCGTACCTCGCCGATGGTTCCGTCGGCGACCAGGGCGAGCGCCCGTGCCATCAGCGGGTGGTACCGGTAGTGGAACGCCTCCATGACGACCAGACCGGTGCCGGTCGCCGCGGCGGCAACGCGTGCGGGCCTCGTCGGCGTTGCTGGTGAACGGTTTCTCGCACAGCACGTGCTTGCCGGCGGCCAGGGCGGCGATAGTCCATCGGGCGTGCAGTCCATTGGGCAAGGCAATGTACACGGCGTCCACGGACGGGTCGGCGATGAGCTCTGAATAGCCACTGTGGACAGTCGGAATGCCCCAGCGGCGCGCGAATTCGGCCGCCCGGACGCGATCACGGGCGGCCACCGCGACCACCTCGACGGTGTCGACCGAGCGGGCCGGTCGAGCAGGGCGTTGGGCGCGATCCGGGCGGCGCCGAGCACGCCCATTCTGATGGTCACGTCGCCGATCCTTTCAGCGACCGCCGCTGACGTCGAGCAATGCTCCGGTCACGTAGGACGCTTCGGCCGACGCCAGCCACAGGATGGCCGCGGCGACCTCGTCGGGCTGCCCGCCTCGCAGCAGGGGTACGGTCGCACTGAGCTTGTCGACCCGGTCGGGATCGCCGGTGATGGCGTGGATCGCGGTGTGGATGAGGCCCGGTCGGACCCCGTTGACCCGGATGCCCTGGCCCGCCACCTCCTTGGCCAGGCCGACAGTGATCGTGTCGACAGCCGCCTTGGCCGCCGCGTAGTCGACATACTCGCCAGCCCCGCCCAGGACGGCCGCCCGCGAGGACACGTTCACGATGGCGCCGCCCGACCCGCCGTGTTCGGTTCCCATCCGGCGCACCGCGGCCCGGGAGCACATCAGCACACTCAGGACGTTGACCCGCAGAATCCGCTCGATCCGGTCGGGGTCGAGATCCTCGACCCGGCGGCCCGGCGCCGTGATGCCGGCGTTGTTCACCAGGACCGACAGCGCATCGAGTTCGGAGTCCACCGTCGCGAACAGCCGGTCCACCTCCTCGGGAACCGAGACATCGGCCCGCACCGCGAGCGCCCGCGCCCCGAGTCGCCGGCACTCGGCGACCACCCGGTCGGCCTCGTCGGTCCGGGACAGGTAGGCCACGGCCACGTCGTACCCCCGGCCGGCCGCTGCGACCGCGGTGGCAGCACCGATGCCCCGGGCTCCGCCGGTCACGATCATTGCAGGACGCATGATTCCCATTGTCAGGTACCCCTCCAGCCGTGGTCCACATCAGACGGGTCACGCCCAGGCTCGGCCGGAGTCCAGGCTAGACCCAGGCGTCAGGTCGGCGGCCAGCGTCCGCACCCGCTTGGGCAGCTTGGCCGGCCGCCACGTCAGCGATCGTCACGGAGTCGAGGATCTGTCGTTCGCTCGCACGCAGCGCGATCCACACCTCCTGCAGCGCCGCCGCCGCTCCCTGGTACCCGAGGTTCCTCCGGCCGCTGACCCCGCACATTGGCCAGCGGCCCGTCGATCACGCGGATCACATCGGCCAGGCTGATCTCGTCGGCCGGCTTGGCCAGCCAGTACCCACCCTCCGGGCCCCGCTGCGAGTGGATCACACCGGCCCGGCGGAGCTGCAGCAGGATACTCTCGAGGAACTTGGGCGGAATGTCCTGCGCGGTGGCCAGGCGCTCGGCGGTGACCGGCCGGGCCGCGCTGCCCAACGCGGAAGCCAGTTCGACGACAGCACGCAGCGCATAATCCACTCGGGCATTGAGGCGCATCCCGCAGTGTCCCACTTGTCCGGTAGGGATCAGCCCTGGGGCGTCGGGCGCCTCGGCGCCCCTCGGTTCTCGGATCTCGGGTTTGCGGTCTCGGGTTTCCGGTCTGGGGTTTGCGGTCTGGGGTTTGCCCGGACAGTTGGCTAACCCTTTTTGTCGAGTACGGCGTCCCTCCTAACAGTCGGGGCCAGGGAGCGGCACAGCAGGGGCTCGGCGCGGAAGAGCGCGGCGCGGAGCCGGATGGGGCGGAGTCGGGTTCAGCCGCCGACGCGGCGGAGCAGGCCTTCCTGAGTGGCGCTGGCGACGTGGCGGCCGTCCTGGGTGAACAGGCGGCCGGTAGCCAGTCCGCGCGCGCCGTAGGAGGTGGGGCTCCAGCAGTCGTAGAGGAACCATTGGTCGGCCCGGAACGGGCGGTGGAACCACAGTGCGTGGTCCAGACTCGCCCCGACCATGCCGCCAGGTCCCCACACCTCGCCGTGGGCCGAGAGCACGGCATCGAGCAGAGTCATGTCGGAGGCGAACGTCGAGCGCACAGGCGTGCAGCAGCGGGTCGTCCGGGAGCGTGCCGTCGATGCGCAGCCATACCTGTTGCCGGGCATTGGCCACACGCTCGCCGGGCGGCACCCAGCCGGGGTCACCGACCGGTCTCGAGGTCGATCGGGCGCGGGTACGACGCCCAGTCGGCCTGCCGGTCCGGGTACCGGGCGAGTCGGTCAGCCATCGTCGGCAGCTCATCGGGCCCGGGTACGTCCGGTATCGGGTCGGCGTGGTCGAGTCCCTTCTCGGCCACGTGGAACGATGCCGACATGAAGAAGATCGTCCGGCCCTGCTGCTGGGCGACACAGCGCCGGATCGAGAACGATCGCCCGTCCCGGATGTTCTCCACTGTATAGGAGATCGGCTCGGCCGGGTCACCGGCGCGGACGAAGTACCCGTGCAGGGAGTTGACACTGCGCTCGGGCACGACCGTACGCCCGGCGGCGACGAGGGCCTGGCCGGCGACCTGCCCGCCGAACACACGCTGACGGCCGGTCTGCGGGCTCATCCCCTCGAATCGCATCTCATCCAGACGCCGCAGATCCAGCGCTCCGGACGAGTGCGTCGACGGCCGGCTGTCCACTCATGGACAGACTTGGTCATGCCAGCGAACCGAGTTGGTGGATCCGCAGCGTGTTGGTCGAGCCGGGAGTGCCGGCCGGGGTACCGGCGACCACGACCACCAGGTCACCGGGCAGACCGCGGCCGAGGCCGAGCATCGCGTGGTCGACCTGGCGGAACATGTCGTCGGTGTGCAGAACATAGTCGACCACGAACGCCTCCACGCCCCACGACAAGGCCAGCTGGCGGCGGACCGACTCGTCCGGGGTGAACGCCAGCAGTGGCAGATCGCAGTGCAGTCGGGCCAGCCGCCGGACGGTGTCACCGGTCTGGCTGAACGCGACCAGGGCTCGGGCGTTGACCGCGCGGGCGATATTGGACGCGGCCTGGGTGATCGCGCCGCCACGGGTCTTCGGGTCGTGGCCCGAGCCGCGGCACCGGAATCTCGCCGGCCTCGGTGGACCGGATGATGCGGGCCATCGTCTGCATCGGTCACGATCGGCCACGCGCCGACGCTGGTCTCGCCGGAGAGCATCAGCGCGTCGGCCCCGTCGAGTACCGCGTTGGCCACGTCGGATGCCTCGGCCCGGGTCGGGCGAGCGTTCTCGATCATCGAGTCGAGCATCTGCGTCGCCACGATGACCGGCTTGGCCTGCTCCCGGCACAGCTGCACCGCGCGCTTCTGCACCAGCGGTACCTGCTCGAGCGGCAGCTCGACGCCGAGGTCGCCGCGGGCCACCATCAGGGCGTCGAAGGAGTTCACGATCGCCTCGAGGCGGGCCACCGCCTCCGGCTTCTCGATCTTCGCTACGACCGGTACCCGGATGCCCTCCTCCTCCATGATCTCGTGCACGGGCTTGATGTCGTCCGGAGAGCGGACGAATGACAGCGCGACCAGGTCCACCCCGAGCCGCAGGGCGAAGCGGAGGTCGGCAGCGTCCTTTTCGGACATTGCCGGGACGCTGACGCGCCACGTTCGGCAGCGAGAGGCCCTTGTTGTTGGAGACTTCGCCGCCCTCGGTGACGAGGCAGGTGATGTCGGGGCCGTCCACGGCGAGCACCTCGACGGCGACCTTGCCATCGTCGATCAGCAACCGGTCCGCCGGACGGACCTCCTCGGGCAGCCGGCGATAGGTACAGGACACCCGGTCGTGCGTACCTTCGACGACATCGCCGGTGATGACCACCGTCTCCCCATTGGCCCACATGACCTTGCCTTCGACGAACCGGCCGAGGCGGATCTTCGGACCCTGCAGGTCGGCTAGGATGCCGACGGCGCGACCGGCTTCAGCGGCGGCCTCGCGTACGCGGTGATAGCGCTGCTCGTGCTCGGCATGCTCACCGTGGCTGAAGTTGAGCCGGGCCACGTCCATGCCGGCCGCCACCAGTTCCCGCATCCGTTCCGGACTGTCGACGGCAGGGCCGAGAGTGCACACGATCTTCGCACGACGATTCACGACACACAGCCTAGTCGCCTGCCCTCATCCCCCTTTGGCCCACCCGGCCGTACCTGAACGAACACCGGTCAAACAACGCGTGGCCTGAATGACCGTTCAGTACGCGGTGCCCCTTCCGCAACCCGTACGCCCGATCACCTGGAGGTGACAGAGCGCATGGGGAGGCGGGCGGGCTCCACGGGTGCCGGGAGGTGCCCGTGCCCACCCAGGTAAGCGTGGACGGCGGCAGCGGCCGCCCGCCCCTCGGCGATGGCCCAGACGATCAGGGATGCGCCCCGGTGCATGTCACCGGCCACGAAGACGCCGGGCACTTCGGTCTGCCAGTCCGGCCCGCATTCGATGACACCGCGGCGGCGGGGCAGTCCGAGCTGGTCGAGCAGCGGGCCATCCTCGGTACCGTCGAATCCGATGGCCAGCAGGACCAGGTCGGCCGGCAGCTCGCGGTCGGTGCCCGGCACCGCGGCCACTGTCCGGCGTCCGTCCTGTATGGACACGACCACCTCATGGATCCGGACCGCCCGCACCCGGCCGGAGTCATCGTCCACGAAGGACTGTACTGCCACCGCGAACATCCGGTCACCACCCTCCTCGTGGGCCGGGTAGGTGCGCAGGACCCAGGGCCAGGTCGGCCATGGATCGCGATCAGCGTCCCTTGTGGATGGTGGCTGCGGGTACAGGTCGAGTTGGGCGACAGCGGTCGCGCCCTGGCGGTGGGCGACGCCGAGGCAGTCGGCCGCTGTGTCCCCGCCGCCGATGATGACGACCCGTCGGCCGGCCGCGTCGATCGGTGCGGCGGCGAGCTGGCCGGCCACCTGGCGGTTGGAACCGACCAGGTGATCCATGGCCAGGTGGACTCCGCGCAGGCCGCGCCCCGGTGTGGCCCAGCTGTCCCGACTGGACAGCGCGCCGCAGGCGAGCAGCACGGCGTCGTGCGAGGCTCGCAGGTCGGCCACCGCGAGGTCGGTACCGATGGCGCAGTCGGTGACGAAACGTATCCCTTCCGCTTCGAGTTGGCCGATCCGCCGGTCGATGTGGACCTTCTCGAGCTTGAAGTCGGGGATGCCGTAGCGCAGCAGCCCGCCGAGCCGGTTGTCGCGTTCGTAGACGGTCACCTCATGCCCGGCCCGGGCCAGCTGCTGCGCGCCGGCCAGTCCGGCCGGGCCGGAGCCGACGACGGCGACGCGGCGTCCGGTACGGTCCGGCGCCGGCCGTGCCGCCACAAGTCCCCTCGCGTAGGCCTGGTTGATGATCTCGACCTCCACGAGTTTGATCGCCACCGGGTCGGCGAGCCCGCCGATTCCCAGCACGCAAGCCGCCTCGCAGGGTGCCGGGCACAGCCGCCCGGTGAACTCGGGGAAGTTGTTGGTGGCGTGCAGGGCCTCGCTGGCGAAGTCCCAGGCGTCGGTGCGCACAAGGTCGTTCCAGTCGGGGATCCGGTTGCCGAGCGGACAGCCCTCGTGGCAGAACGGTACGCCACAGTCCATGCAGCGGCTCGCCTGGGCGCGGACCAGCTCAGGGTCGGCCGGCGGGTAGACCTCCCGCCAGTCGGTGAGCCGTAGCGGAATCGGCCGGCGGGCCGGTAGCTCGCGGTCGTACCGCAGGAACCCGATCGGGTCAGGCACGAACAGGTTCCGCCTGGACCAGGGCCGACACGGGTACCGGTGCCGGCGTGGTGGACAGTTCGGCCATCACCTTCTCGTCGATGTCGCGCCCGGCCGCCTGTGCCTGCCGGATGACCCTCACGACTCGCTGGTAGTCGCGCGGCACGACCACCGTGAACTCGGCCAGCGCCTGCGCCCAGGTACGCAGCAACCGTCCGGCCACCGGCCGAATCAGTCGCCTCGAAGTGCTTGCGCACCAACTGGTACAGCACGGCTTCGTCCTCATCGGACACCGGCAGCAGGTCGACCAGCTCGGTATTGACCCGCTCCCGTTCGAGCTGCCACACGTACGCCGCGCCGCCCGACATTCCGGCCGCGAAGTTGCGCCCGACCGGGCCGAGCACGACCACCATCGCCGCCGGTCATGTACTCGCAGCCGTGGTCGCCGACGCCCTCGACGACCGCCGCCGCCCCCGAGTTGCGCACCGCGAACCGCTCGCCGACCCGGCCGCGCAGGAACAGCTCGCCCCCGGTCGCGCCGTAGAGGATCGTGTTGCCGGCGATGATCTGTTCCTCGGCGCCACGGTCGGCGTCGTCGCGGACGAACGGCGCCGTCTCGTGCCGGGCGCACGACGAGCCGCCCGCCGGAGAGTCCCTTGCCGACGTAGTCGTTGGCGTCGCCGAACAGGCGCAGCGTCACGCCACCGGGCACGAACGCGCCGAACGACTGGCCGGCCGTTCCGCGCAGGGTCACGTCGATGGTGTCGTCGGGCAGGCCGGCGCCACCGTGGCGGCGCACCACCTCGCCGCCGAGCATCGCGCCGACGCTGCGGTTCTCGTTGCGGACGGCCACCTCGAACGCGACCGGGGTACCGTCGGCCAGCGGCTGGGGCGGCCTTCCCGATCAGCAGGTTGTCCAGCGCCCGCTCCAACCGGTGGTCCTGGGCCCGGGTACGCCGGCGGGCGATGTCGTGACCCGCGCTCGGGCAGGTACAGCACCGGCGACAGGTCCAGCCCGCGCGCCTTCCAGTGGTCCACCGCCGGCCGCAGGTCGAGCAGCTCGACCTGGCCGACCGCCTCGTCGAGAGTACGGAAGCCGAGCTGGGCCAGGTAGCCGCGCACCTCCTCGGCCAGGAACAGGAAGAAGTTCTCGACGAACTCCGGCTGGCCGGTGAACCGCTTGCGCAGCAACGGGTTCTGGGTGGCGATGCCGACCGGGCAGGTGTCGAGGTGGCACACGCGCATCATCACGCAGCCCGAGACGATCAGCGCCGACGTGGCGAAGCCGAACTCCTCCGCCCCGAGCAGCGCGCCGACGATGACGTCCCGGCCGGTCTTGAGCTGACCGTCCACCTGCACTGTCACCCTGTCCCGCAACCCTTGCAGCAGCAGCGTCTGCTGGGTCTCGGCCAGGCCGAGCTCCCACGGCGTGCCGGCGTGCTTGAGCGAGTTGAGTGGGGAGGCGCCGGTACCGCCGTCGTGGCCGGAGATGAGAATGACGTCGGCCTTGGTCTTGGCCACCCCGGCCGCGACCGTACCGACGCCGACCTCGGACACCAGCTTCACGTGCACCCTGGCGGCCGGGTTGACGTTCTTCAGGTCGTAGACGAGCTGGGCGAGGTCCTCAATGGAGTAGATGTCGTGGTGCGGCGGCGGCGAGATGAGCCCCACGCCCGGAGTGGCGTGGCGGGTCTTGGCGATCCACGGCCACACCTTGTTGCCCGGCAGCTGCCCACCCTCCCCCGGCTTGGCGCCCTGGGCCATCTTGATCTGCAGATCGTCCGCGTGCACCAGGTACTCGGTGGTGACCCCGAACCGTCCACTTGCGACCTGCTTCACCGCCGAGCGGCGCTGCGGGTCGAGCAGCCGCTCCGGATCCTCGCCTCCTTCGCCCGTGTTGGAGCGCGCGCCGAGTCGGTTCATCGCGATCGCCAGCGTCTCGTGCGCCTCCATCGAGATCGAGCCGTAGGACATCGCCCCGGTGGCGAACCGCTTGACGATCTCGGTGGCTGGCTCGACCTCCTCGATCGGTACCGGCGTCCGCCCCTCGGTACGGATGGAGAACAGCCCGCGCAGAGAGCCGGACTCGGCCGCCTGCCTGTCCACAGTGGACGTGAACTCCCGGAACACATCGTACTGGCGGGACCGGGTGGCGTGCTGTAGCAGGAACACCGTCTCTGGGTTGTACAGGTGCACCTCACCCTCGCGACGCCACTGGTACTCGCCGCCTACCTCGAGCCGGCGGTGGGCCCGCTCACCCGCGTTGGCCGGGTAGGCGGTGGCATGCCGGCGGGCCACCTCGGCCGCGATCTCGGTCAGCCCGATACCCCCGATGGTGCTCGACGTACCGGTGAAGTACCGGTCCACGAGTTCGCGATTGAGCCCGACCGCCTCGAAGACCTGAGCGCCGGTGTAGGACGCCACCGTCGAGATCCCCATTTTCGACATGATCTTGAGGACGCCCTTGCCCAACGCCTTGACGTAGTTGCGGATCGCCTTAGGACCGGCGATGCCCGGCAGCGCGCGGGTCGAGATGAGGTCGTCGACGGACTCGAACGCCAGGTACGGGTTGACCGCGGCGGCCCCGAACCCGAGCAGGGTCGCCACGTGGTGCACCTCGCGACAGTCGCCCGACTCGACGATGAGCGCGACCTGGGTACGGGTCTGCTCGCGGATCAGGTGCTGGTGCACGACCGCCGTCAGCAGCAGCGACGGGATCGGAGCAAGGTCCACTGTGGAGTCGCGGTCGGACAGGATGAGGATGCGGGCGCCATCCTCGATCGCCTCCGACACCCCACGGCAGATCTCGACCAGGCGGGCCTTCATGCCGGCGCCGCCGTCGACCACCCGGTACAGGCCGCTGACCCGGGTCGCGCGGAAGCCGGGCAGGTCACCGTCCTCGTCAATATCTATGATCTTCGCCAGCTCATCGTTGTCGATGACCGGGAACGGCAGCACGATCTGGCGGCAGCTGGCCGGGCTCGGCTCCAGCAGGTTCGCCTCGGGCCCGATGGACCCGGCGACGCTGGTGACCAGTTCCTCGCGGATCGCGTCCAGCGGCGGGTTGGTCACCTGCGCGAACAGCTGGGTGAAGTAGTCATAGAGCAGGCGCGGCCGCTTGCTGAGAACCGCGATCGGAGTGTCCGTACCCATGGAACCCACCGGCTCCTGCCCGGTCAACGCCATCGGCGCCAGCAGAACCTTGAGCTCCTCCTCGGTCCAGCCGAACGTCTGCTGCCGCCGCTGCACCGAGTCGTGCGTGTAGACCACGTGCTCGCGATCGGGCAGGGTGCCGAGATTCATCAGTCCGGCATGCAGCCAGTCGCCGTACGGCGCGGCCGCGGCCAGCTCCTTCTTGATCTCGTCGTCCTCGATGACCTGTCCGGCCGCCGTGTCGACCAGGAACATCCGGCCAGGCTGCAGCCGACCCTTGGCGACCACATCGGCCGGGTCGACGTCGAGCACGCCGGCCTCGCTGGCCAGCGCGACGAGTCCATCTCTGGTGCGCCACCATCGGCCTGGTCGCAGCCCGTTACGATCGAGCACAGCACCGACTACCGTGCCGTCGGTGAACGCCACGCTGGCCGGGCCGTCCCACGCCTCCATCAGACAGGCGTGGAAGCGGTAGAAGTCCCGCCGCGCCCCATCCATGTTCTCGATCGTTCTCCCACGCCTCCGGGATCATCATGAGCATCGCGTGCGGCAGGCTCCGCCCACCCAGATGCAACAGCTCGAGCACCTCGTCGAAGTTGGCCGAGTCCGACGCGCCCGGCGTACAGATCGGGAAGATCCGCCGCAGGTCGCCGGGGATCAGGGCGCTCCTGAGCAACGCTTCCCGGGCGGCCATCCAGTTCTTGTTGCCCCGGATGGTGTTGATCTCTCCATTGTGGGCGATGTAGCGGTACGGGTGGGCCAGCGGCCAGGACGGGAAGGTGTTGGTGGAGAAGCGCGAATGGACCAGAGCGATCGCACTGACCACCCGCTCGTCGGACAGGTCGGGGTAGAACGTGGTCACCTGGTCGGGGGTCAACATTCCCTTGTAGACAATCGTGCGGGCCGACAGTGACGGGAAGTCCAGGGAAAGGCCGCGCTCGCGCGTCTCCCGCTCGGTCTGCTTACGCACGCAGTAGATGACGCGCTCGAGCTCCAGCCCGCTCAGCCGCTCGCCGGCCGGACCGGTACCGCTCGCGCTCAGCCGCCGGGCAGCCAGGAACACCTGCCGGATACGCGGCATCGCCCGCAGCGCACTGGTTCCGAGGTCGGCGGCGATCGGTCGGTACCTCACGCCAGCCGAGCACCTCGGCGCCCTCGACCAACGCGTACTTCTCCAGCACCCGAACGGCCCGATCGGCCTCCGCGTCGCCCGCCGGAAGAAAGACCAGGCCGGTCGCGTACGCCCCGGCCGGCGGAAGGTCGAAGTCCACCACCGCGCGGTAGAACCCGTCCGGCACCTGGATCATCACGCCAGCGCCGTCACCCGTGTTCGGTTCCGCCCCACGGGCCCCACGGTGGTCCAGCCGGCACAACGCCTGACGCCCCCGGGCCACCACGTCGTGCGACCGGCGGCCGGCCACGTCCACCACGAAGGCGACGCCACAGGAGTCGTGCTCGTGCCGCGGGTCGTACAGACCCTGCGCGGGTGCGGCCATGATGCCCCCTGAGGTCGTCCGAGAACCACCGGTGTGGGACGACGTTGGCCCAGAAGGTGCTACGAGTCTACGCGACCGGGGCTGGACTGCCCGATGAGCAAAGAAGTTTGCGTCCCACTGAGTGGACGTTAAGGTTCCCGTCGTGACGCCGATCATCGAACGTATCGAACGAACCTATGACGGCATACCCCGCACCGGTGGTGCCCGGGTGGAGCCGGTCGGCCCGTTCGAACTGTTCCTCCAGGCTGCCCCGGGCGGTTTCCCGCTCTACGCCAGACCGCGACTCGGGGTGACCGAGTTCACCCTCGACGACGTGCTGGCCGTCCGGGCCCGGCAGCGCGAGCTCAGCCTGCCGGAGGCGATCGAATGGGTCGACGACCTGACGCCGGGCCTTCTCCCCGCAGCCCGGGCGTCCGGGCTACCGGTCGCCCTCGCTCCCCTGATGGTGCTGGAGCCCGACCGGCTGCCAGACCCGGCGACGCTCACCGACGCCGAGGTCCTCATCCTCGAACCCGGGTCGCCGGAATACGTCGGCCTGCTCGCGGCCAGCGCGGCGGTCGCCGACCTCTCGTTCGCAGACATGGGTACGGCGCTCGGCGTGAGCGGCCCGGCCGAACGCGACGCCGCCATCGGCCCGTACCCGCAGGGTCGGATCGACCGCCAGCGCGAGGGCAGCCTGACCGGTCGCACCGCCGAGGCCGTCGCCCGTACCGCTGGTGAAGGGGTCCTCGCCCGTGGCGGCTACCAGGGGGCGCTCGGGGCGGCCGAGGTCGTCGGGGTCGCCACCCTTCCTTCCGCCCGACGCCGGGGGCTCGGCGCCGCCGTGACCGCTCTGCTGGCCCGCCACGCCCTCGACCACGGCTACGACATGGTCTTCCTCGGCGCGGCGGACGACGCGGTCGCGCGCGTCTACGGACGGACCGGCTTCACGCGCGTCGGCACCGCCTGCATCGCCGAAGCCGACTCCCCCCACTGACGGCCAAGGCCCGGCCCGGGGACGGCGCCCGGACGGGGCGGCGGGGCAGCCCGGGGACGGGGCGGGGCGGGCGGGGCCCGGGGGACGGGCCGGGCCGGGACGGGCCGGGGCGGGGGGCGGGCGGGCCGGGCGGGCGGCGACGGGGCGGGCGGGGACGGGGGCGGCCGGTTAGGAAGGGCACCTTGTACAACAGTTTCCGTTAACAAGGTGCCCTTCCTTCCCCCGGCACCCCCGGCACCCCAACCCCCCACACCCCCAACCCACCAACACGCGCAACCCACCAACACGCCCCAACACCAACGCCGGGTCAGGCGGGCGGGGTCCAGGTGTGGGGAGCGGTCGCCGTGCGGTCGAGCAGACCGCCAGGGAGCCGGCCGATCGCCACGTTACGGGCACGCACGGTGAACCGGCCCTGAGCTTGCAGGACCATGCCCAGCCGGCGCGACGCCTTCGCCACCCGGGCCACCCGGGGGCGGCGGGCGTCGGTGTAGGCGTCCAGTGCCAGGGCGAGGGTGCGTCCGGGCGTCGCCTCCCGGACCACGGAGCGCAGCGTCACCGCGTCCTCGAACGCGAGGCACGCCCCCTGGGTCAGGTTCGGGGTGGCGACATGCGCGGCGTCGCCGAGGAGGACGAATCCACCGTTGCCGACCGGGAAACCGAACCGGCGGGGTAGCGGCCGCAGCTCTTCGCCGGCCTGCTGGACGAGGTCCTGCGGTTCGGTGGCGGCCAGCAGTTCGGCGACCGGGGAGGCCCAGCCGGCGAACCACCGGCGCAGCAGGGAGAGTTGGGTTTCCGGTGACTCGGGGCGGACGGCCCCCGGCGCGGTGGCCGCCCAGTAGATGCCGCCCCGGGTGTTGCTGGCCGAGGAGCCCCGTTCACCCAGTGCGGCGTGCAGGAAGCGCTGCCCGCTGCCGAGCAGCTCACCCGACGTCGGTACCGGGTCGGGCAGCTTGGGCGCCCGGTACCAGGGGATCACCGCCCGCCAGGATGTGTACCCGGCGGCGGACAGGGTGGACTGGGGAGCCAGCCGGCGCCGGACCAGACTGCCACTGCCGTCGGCCGCGACAACGAGGTCCGCCTCGAACATGTGCTTCGCGGTGCCGACCGCCGGACGCTCGGCCAGCCCGGCCCGGACGCGGCTCACGTCGACGCCGGTACGGATCTCGATGCGCTCGCCGAGGCCGGCCATCAGGGCGTCGTGCAGGTCGTCGGCGTGGACCACGACACCGGCGGCCTGAGTCGGCTCGCCGGCGTCGGCCGTGACCAGCCAGCGGCCGTCCGGGCGCCGGATGCCACTGCCGGCCATCGGGAATGTGATGTCGTCCAGGCTCAGTCCGAGGGCGGACAGCGCCGCCGCGCCGTTGGGCCAGATGAGCAGGGCTGCCCCGTTGCCGCGCAGCCGGTCTCCGCGTTCGAGCAGGGTGACGTGCCAGCCGGTCCGGGCCAGCGCGCCGGCGGCGGCGAGGCCGCCTACGCCCGCGCCGACCACGACCGCTGTCCGCACGGTCAGGTCCTGCGCGCTCGGGACGTACCGTGTGATCCGAGATCGGCCGGCGGCTCGCCGTCGTCCTCGCCATCCTCGTCGTCGGCCCGGGCGGGCTTGCGCTTGCGCCACTCGATCGGCTCGCCCTCCTCGGTCACCACGAGCAGCGAGTCGTCCTCCTGGATCTGGATGGACTCGCGCGGCCCCTTGGCCCGGACGAAGTACGCCAGCGCCGCGAGGAAGACGATGATCGACACCCAGTCGTTGACCCGCAGCCCGAGGAAATGGTGGGCCGGATCGGTGCGCAGCGCCTCGACCCAGAACCGGCCGGCCGTGTACGCCATGACGTACAGCGCGAACGCCCGCCCCTTGCCGAGTTTGAACCGGCGGTCGACCAGCCAGACCAGCAGAGCCACCCCGAGGTCCCAGATCGACTCGTACAGGAACGTGGGGTGGAACGGCCCGCCGGGCAGCAGCTCGGGATCGCCGTTGGCGTCGGTGATGGCGTGACCGGCACTGAGGTCGAACCGGTAGACGTTGAGCCCCCAGGGCAGGTCGGTGTGCCCGCCGAAGAGCTCGTTGTTGAAGTAGTTGCCGAACCGGCCGATCGCCTGGGCCACCGGGAGGCCGGGGGCGAGCGCGTCGGCGAACAAAGTGAGCGGAATGCCAGCGCGCCGGCAGGCCCACCAGGCGCCCAGCGCACCGCCGGCCACGGCGCCCCAGATGCCCAGGCCGCCCTCCCAGATGTAGAACACGCGCCATGGGCTGGCCGTTGGTGCCGAAGTAGGCATCTGGCGAGGTGATCACGTGGTAGATGCGGGCGCCCACGATGCCCGCCGGTACCGCGAATATCGCCACGTCGAGGACGAGCCAGTGCGGCGCGCCGCGGTGCCGCAGCCGCACCTCGGTGATCGCGCACGCGGCGACGATCCCGAGCAGGATGCACATCGCGTACGCGCGTAGGGGGAAGCCTCCGATGTACCAGACCGCCTGTTCGGGGCTGGGAATCGTGGCGAGGTACAGCTGATTCACGGAGTCAACCTACCGGAGCACGGTCAGCCGGAGCACTAGGCGATGCCCCGGACCCGTTCTAGGCTAGCTCGTTATGAGCTTGCTCACTTCCGCTGTCGCGGCGGTTATCCGCGACCCTGCCGGCCATGTCCTTCTCTGCCAGCAAAGTGGCGGTCACCGCCTCTGGCAGCTGCCCGGTGGGAACATCCGTCTCGGAGAGAGCCCGATCCACGCCGTCATCCGCGACGTCCGCGAGGAGACCGGAGCCGAGACCGAGATCGTCGACCTGGTCGGTATCTACCAGTTGACCGGTGGTGGCCTGCCCACGGTCGAGATGTATGTGTTCCGCGGCCAGATCGCCGGGGCCGACCTGGTCCTCAACTCCCCCGGTCGCATCTGCGCGCTGAGCTGGCACGAGCCCGACATGCTCCCCGAGCCGCTGACGGCGACGGGCCGGGCCGCCATCGCCGACGCACTCGCGGGACACTCGGGTGTGCTGCGCGAGGTCGTGCGCGCGATCGAGCCCGAAATACCCGACGCCGAGCCGGCCGACGACGCCGAGCTCGTCGCAGCCTGACGGCCGCGGGCGGGCGTCGAGACCATCGTGCGGCAGTTCCGGGCGCCTTGGCGCACCGGAAGCGCTTTCGCCTGGCTGCGGTCGTCCGGACTGCCACTCAGTGGACGGCGCGGCTCGCCCGTACCCCGGAGGCGAGGTCGGCGGTGAGCGCCCGCAGCGCACGAAGGCCCGCCTCCAGATCAGGGTTGTCGAGCAGGCAGCTGACCAACGCGCTGCCCACGATCACCCCATCGGCGAACGCGCCCACCTCGGCTGCCTGCGCGCCGTCGCGGACCCCGAGGCCGACACCGACCGGCAGGCTCCCGGCGAGCGTACGGACCCGGCTGACCAGCGCCGGAGCGGCCGCCGAGGTGACCGCCCGGGCCCCGGTAACGCCCATGACGCTGGTGGCGTAGACAAAGCCGCGGCAAGCGGCCACCGCCGCGCCGATACGGACGTCTGTCGACGACGGCGCGACCAGGAAGACCCGGTCCAGCCCGTACGCGTCTGACGCGGCGATCCACTCGCCGGCCTCTTCGGGAATCAGGTCCGGGGTGATCAGTCCGGCTCCCCCGGCGCCGGAGAGATCGCGGGCGAACGCGTCCACCCCGTGCCGCTCAACGAGGTTCCAGTACGTCATGACCAGCACCGGCACACCGGTCTGGGCGGCCGCCTCGACCGTGGTGAGGACATCGCGTGCGCGTACCCCACGGGCCAGCGCGACCTCGCTGGCCCGCTGGATCACCGGACCGTCGATCACCGGGTCGGAGTACGGGAAGCCGACCTCGATGAGGTCCACGCCGCTCTCGGCGAGCGCCCGGATCGCGGCGATGCCGTCCTCGACCGTCGGGAACCCGGCCGGCAGGTACCCAACCAGGGCGGCCCGACCGTCGGCCCGGGCCTTCTCGAACGCCAGGCTCGCGCTCACCGGTCCAGCACCTCGAAGAACC
This sequence comes from uncultured Actinomycetota bacterium, assembly GCA_963803345.1. Lineage (GTDB taxonomy): Bacteria > Actinomycetota > Actinomycetes > Mycobacteriales > Micromonosporaceae > CAWDLX01. Next base: position 299,641 of record CAWDLX010000006.1, on the reverse strand, counting down.
TGCCGGCCGTCTCGACATCCTTGTCTCCCCGACCGGACAGGTTGACCAGCAGGGTCGGCCCATCCCCCCGGCGTCGGGCCAGCCGGACCGCGCCGGCCAGGGCGTGCGCGCTCTCGATGGCCGGGATGATGCCCTCGGTCCGGCAGAGCAGCCGGAACGCCTCCATCGCCTCGTCATCGTTGACCGGCTCATAGATGGCCCGGCCGGTGTCGTGCAGGTATGCGTGCTCCGGTCCGACCCCGGGGTAGTCCAGCCCAGCCGATATCGAGTGCGACTCCATCGTTTGGCCGTCCTCGTCCTGAAGGACGTAGGTGCGGCTGCCGTGCAGCACGCCGAGGCTGCCCGCGCTGATGCTGGCCGCCGTCCGACCGGTCTCCACCCCGTCACCGCCGGCCTCGAAGCCGTACAGCGCCACCTCGCGGTCCGGGATGAACGCGTGGAAGATCCCGAGTGCGTTGGAGCCACCGCCCACGCACGCGCAGACGGCGTCGGGCAGGCGGCCGGTCAGGTCGAGACACTGCTTGCGCGCCTCCACGCCGATCGGGCGGACGAAGTCACGGACCATGGCCGGGAACGGATGCGGCCCGGCGGTCGAGCCGATGAGGTAGTGCGTACTGTCCACATTGGTCACCCAGTCGCGCAGCGCCTCGTTCATGGCGTCCTTGAGGGTCCGCGAACCGGTCGTCACCGGCACCACGGTCGCCCCGAGCAGTCGCATCCGGGCGACGTTGAGCGCCTGCCGGCGGGTGTCCTCCTCGCCCATGTAGACCACGCACTCGAGGTCGAACAGGGCAGCCGCGGTCGCGCTGGCCACGCCATGCTGGCCGGCACCCGTCTCGGCGATGATCCGCTTCTTGCCCATCCGGGTGGTGAGCAGCGCCTGTCCGAGAACGTTGCGGATCTTGTGCGCGCCCGTGTGGTTGAGGTCCTCCCGCTTGAGCAGGATGCGCGCCCCTACCACCGCCGAGAGACGGGTCGCGTCGTAGAGCATGCTCGGCAGCCCGGCGTAGTCGCGGGAGAGCCGGGCCAGCTCAGCCTGGAACGACTCGTCGGCCTGGGCGTGCCGGTACACCGTGTCCAGCTGGTCCAGTGCCGCGATGAGAGGCTCCGGCACGAACCGGCCACCGAACGGGCCGAAGTGGCCGAGCTCGTCGGGCAGCAGGCCCGATGCCGGGAGCAAGCCCGCGTCGGTCACCGTCACGCCACCTCCCCGGTATTCAGCGCACAGGACGGGGTGTGGCCGGATGCGACCCGGCCGTCACCAGCTCCGCCACCGCGTCGCGCGGGCTCTTCTGGGTCACCAGACCCTCGCCGACGAGCACGGCATCGGCGCCGGCCGCGGCATAACGGATCAGGTCGTGCGGCCCTCGCACACCCGACTCGGCGACCTTCACGACAGTGTTCGACAGGCCTGGGGCGATGCGTTCGAAACAGGACCGGTCCACCTCGAGTGTGGCCAGGTTACGGGCATTGACTCCGATGACTTTGGCGCCGGCCGCCACCGCCCGGTCGGCCTCCTCCTCGGTGTGCACCTCGACCAGTGCCGTCATGCCGAGCGACTCCACCCGCTCGAGCAGGCCCATCAGGGTGTTCTGCTCGAGAGCGGCCACGATCAGCAGGACCAGGTCAGCCCCGTATGCCCGCGCCTCGTGCACCTGGTAGCTCGAGATCACAAAGTCCTTGCGCAGGACGGGTACGTTGACCGCGGCGCGGACCGCGGCGAGGTCCTCGAGCGATCCACCGAACCAGCGACCCTCGGTCAGCACGCTCACGCAACGGGCGCCGCCAGCCGCGTACTCTCTGGCCAACTCGGCCGGGTCGGGGATCTCGGCCAGCTGGCCCTTGGACGGGGAGGCTCTCTTGACCTCGGCGATCACTCCGACCCCGGGTGCCCGCAGCGCGGCATAACCGTCGATGGGCGGCGGCGCGGCGGCGGCGGCGTCGCGCAGGGCGCTCAGGGGCACCTGCTGCTGTCGGGCCGTCACGTCTTCGCGCACTCCGGCGAGGATGTCGTCGAGGACTGTCACATCGCACCGCGTTTCGAGCGGGTGACCGCCGGGTGAGTCGTGCGGGGCGTCATGCGGCCGATGGTAGGTGCTTGCCTGAGGGGCGTTGTGTCCGGGGTATGGCCGACCCCACCCCGCGGACTGGGGCATACTGCGCACTTCGCCTCCGCTCGGCGGCCGCCTCCACTCTGCGGCTGCCCGCGCTCTACGGTTGCACCGCCGTACTCACGAACGTCACCGCCCCGGTGTCGACCCGGCCCACGGAGATGGTCGGTGTGGTGACATCGCCGGTACCCGCGACGATCCCGGTGGACGCGCCGGTAATACAGACATCCGCCGAAAGGGTCACTCCGTTGCCGGCCAGCATGGCCTGATGCACGCCCGCGCGGCTGCCGTCTGACATTTCCATCGCCCGCAACACCACCTGCAGCGCCAGCACACCGTAGAGCGACTGGGGTGAGGTGAGGTCCACGTGGTACTTGTCCTTGTACGCGGCAAGGAACTCGCGGACCTTACTCTTGAGCGAGCGCCAGGCGTCCATGGTCAGCCCCGGCGTCGTCACGTACGCGTGCTGAGCGGCCGGCAGGCTGAGGAACGTGGGATAGGCACCGAATCCGTCCGGGACGAACAGCTTGACCCGGTCGTTGTCGCCCAGCGCGGCCACCTTGTCCGTGATCAGCTGTTGCCCGTTGTTGTCGAAGTTGCCGGCGAGGTAGACGCAGTCGGCGCCCTGTCCGCGTCCGAAGAGGTCAAGGTAGGACGAGCTGGACCGGTCCCAGGTGCCGCCATCGGTGATCGTCAGGCCCTTGGCGCGGGCGGCGTCGGCGAAGCGCTGGGCCAGTCGCTGACCGTAGAGCTCGCCGTCGTTGACCACGAGGCAGCGGCTCACGGGTACCGACGAGGCGAACACACCGGCCGCGGCCGCCTGAGCGTCATCGGTCGGAACGACCCGCGCGAAGCTGCGAACCCCGTTCACGGCGTACACCCCGGGCTCACCACTGCCCCAGGTCGTGGTCAGACCCGGGTTGGTCACGGCCGGCGACACCATCACCATGCCGGCGCCGGCGAGCACCTTCGCCTCCGCCCGGGCACAGCCGACGTGCTCGGGCCCGATCACGGCGACCTCGTCGGCCCGGGCCAGATGGGCCTGCGCGTTGGCGGTGCATCTGGCCTCGTCCCAGGTCAGCTTGGCGCTGGTCGCGTCGTCATAGTTGACGAGCGTGACCGTGGTATCGGCGACCTTGCCGCCACGCTGGTCGAGGTAGAGCTGCATCGCGTTGAACGTCTCGGTCGAGCTGGCCGTCGTCGCGCCCTGATAGGGCAGGTCCACGCCGATGGTCGCGGCCGGCCCGGGCCCGCCGATCAGACCGGTGTACTTCGCGGCGGCGAGCCCGGCTCCGACGAGGACAACCAGCACTATCGCGGTCGGCAGCCACCGGCGGCGCTTCCTGCCCTCAGCCATCGTTCTCCCCATCGTCGGTGCGGGCACTGGTCGGATCCTGGCCCCGGTCGATGGCGTCCCACATGCCCGGGGCCGAGTCGGTCGACGCCACCGTCGTGACCCGCTCGTACCGTGCACCCATCGCCGGCCAATGTCGACCCTGGAGCACCGTGATCACCGCGGCCGCGACAACGAGTACGGCCCCGATGACGCACAGCGTGGGCCACACCGCGTTGACTCCGTGGACGCCGCCGGCCCGCACCGCCGCGACGCCGACACCGATGCCAGCCAGGCCCATCACCACGCCGACCACCAACCGGGCCCATGACCGGGTGGCGAGCAGGCCACCCGCGCTGGCCAGTGCGACCAGGGCCAACGCCGGTAGTGGCGGAGCCAGGTCACCTCCGGACCGAGGGTCGCCCTGGGGCGGCAGCGGGGCGGGCCGGAACAACTCATCGACCACCCAGGTGCGGGAGGACGCCCACAGCGCGAGCCCGGCGCCGGCGAGGCAGGCGACGGTCACGAGGGTCAGCCGCCGGCGGGGAGCACTCACCGGGCGGGCTTGAGCGTCTCGGCCGCCGCGATCGCGGCCAGCACCGCGGCCGCCTTGTTCCGCGACTCCTGCTCCTCCGCCGCCGGATCAGAGTCGGCCACGATTCCCCCGCCGGCCTGCACGTAGGCGATCCCATCGCGCAGCAACGCGGTCCGGATGGTGATCGCGGTGTCGAGATCACCGCCGAAGCCGAAGTAACCGACGATGCCGCCGTAGATGCCGCGCCGGGTCGGTTCGAGCTCTTCGATGATCTCCATGGCCCGTACCTTGGGAGCACCGGACAACGTGCCGGCGGGGAACGTCGCCACAAGCGCGTCGAAGGCCGACTGGTCGTCGCGCAGCTCGCCGACCACCGTCGACACGATGTGCATGACATGGCTGTACCGCTCGATGGTGGCGAACTCCGGCACCTCGACGGTTCCTGGCTTGCACACCCGGCCCAGATCGTTTCGGCCCAGGTCGACGAGCATCACGTGCTCAGCCCGCTCCTTCGGGTCGGCCAGCAGCTCGGTCGCCAGGCGGGCGTCCTCCGCGGCGGTGCCGCCGCGCCACCGGGTACCGGCGATCGGGTGCAGCAGTGCCCGGCGGTCGGTCACCTTGAGGTGCGCCTCGGGCGACGAGCCGACGATGTCGAAGCCGTCGAAGCGCAGCAGGTACATGTACGGACTCGGATTCGTCGCGCGCAGGACCCGGTAGATATCGAGCGGATCAGCCTCGGTCGGCCGCTCGAACCGCTGCGCGACCACGATCTGGAAGCACTCCCCGGCCCGGATCGCCTCCTTGGCCGACTCCACCGCCTTGGGGTGCAGACCTTCGGGCGTGCGGGAGTGGTAGCGGCCGGCCCCGGGACTGTCCACCGTGGAGACCATCGGAGGCGTCGGGCGCGACAGCGCGGTCGTCATCGCGTCGAGGCGGCCGATCGCCTGATGGTAGGCCGCCGAGGCGGCGGCCCTGGACGCTCTGGGCGGGAGGATCGCGTTGGCCACGAGCACCGCTGAGCCCTCGAAGTGGTCGAGGACGACCAGATCGGTGGCCAGCACCATGCCCAGCTCGGGGAGGCGCAGATCGTCGGTGGACAGCTCGGGCAGCCGCTCGAACCGGCGCACGATGTCGTAGCTCAGGTATCCGACCAGCCCGCCGGTCAGTGGCGGCAGGGCGACCCCGGTCGCCGGTCGCCCGCCCGAGAGCACGTTGACCGTCTGCCGCAGTACCTCGGCCGGCTCACCCTCGGTGGGTACGCCGGCCGGGGGGTTACCCAGCCAGTGCGCCCGGCCGTCCCTCTCGGTCAGCGTGGCCGTGCTGCGGACCCCGACGAACGAGTACCTCGACCACGCGGTACCGCCGGAGCCCGAGCCGAGCTCGGCCGACTCCAGCAGGAACGTGCCGGGACCACCGGCGAGTTTGCGGTACACGCCGACGGGCGTCTCACCGTCGGCCAGCAGCCGGCGCGTCACCGGAATGACGCGATGCGCGCGTGCCAGCTGGAGAAATGTCTTCTCGTCCGGGGTGACGACGCCGGTGGTCACTGCGGCTTCTCCTAGGAGCGGCGTTGTGGAAGCAGGTCCGCTCGCCGGTGTGGCAGGCCGGACCGACCTGATCCACCCGGACCAGCAGCGTATCGCCGTCGCAGTCGAGCGCGACCGACTTCACGTACTGGTGGTGACCGGACTCCTCCCCCTTGACCCACAACCGGTTCCGGCTGCGCGAGAAGTACGTCGCCCGGCCGGTCGTCAGCGTGCAGGCCAGCGCATCGTCGTTCATCCAGGCCAGCATCAGCACCTCGCCCGTGTCGTACTGCTGGACGATCGCCGGCACCAGTCCCGCGTCGTCGCGCTTCAGCTGGTCGGCGATCAACACGTCGAGTGGTGATCCGGTCATGGACTGATTCTCCACCACGGCTCCCTGCGCCTCGAACTCGTCCTAGACGCTCCCAATTTGGGGGCTGAGATTTGCGTCCTTGGCGGAGTACGGTTAATTACGCGCCGCCCGGGAAGTCTCTGTGGCGGACGCTCCGCTTATCCCTCCAGTTCCGACCCGATCCCTGACCTCGTCCCTGTGCGCGGTCAATGGTCGGGTTTGACCTGGATTCCCCCCAACACAGCGGCCGTCCCGCCGGCCGCGAGACGGACGGAGGAGGAACATGCACGAACGAGAGGGCATGGCCGGCGTCCCGGTGGAGGAGGGTGTCGTTCCCACACCCCGCCTTCCCCGAGGAGAGCTCAGCGGCTCTGCCCACAGCAACCATCGTCGAGGACGCGCCACCAGCACTCGACGAGTCCCCCCAGGACGCGCCGGCCCTGAACGGCTTTGCTGACGAAGCCGCCGCGCCCGTCGAGACCAGCGACGCGGAGGTGATCGACGCCGGCCAGATGGCCGACGCGCTCGCCGCCGCGACCACGACCGACATCGGTGCCGAGGCCGAAGGCGCCTCCGAACCGAACGTCGCCGAAGTGTCCACACCGGACAGTGATCATGATTTGGCAGCCGAGGCGGTAGCCGGGGCCGCAACCGACGTGGCTCCGGCCGACCCGGACGCTGACACCGGGACGCCGTGGCCGAGCCGGAGGCCGAGACGGCGACGCCGGCCGCGGACGCCACAACGGCCGAGGCAGACGCTGGACCGACATCGAGGCGGCACAGCCTGAGCGGACGCCGAAGCCGAAGCCGAAGCGGAAGCCGAAGCCGACGCCGACCTCGGCCGACACGGCGGCCGAGGCTGAGATGACGGCCGAGGCCGACGCGCTCGCCGAGGCTGACATGAAGACCGAGGACGAGCCGGACGGCGCAGGCGAGACGGCGGCCGAAGCCGAAGCCGAAACCGAGCAGAAGCCGAGACCGCGGCAGACGCCGAGACCGACACACAAGCCGAGACCGGCACACAAGCCGAGACCGACACCCAAGCCGAGGCCGACACACAAGCCGAGACCGACGCTCAAGCCGAGACCGAGGCAGACGCCGAAACCGAAGCCGAAACCGAGGCAGACGCCGAGACCGAACCCACGCCGAGACCGAGGCAGACGCCGAGGCAGTTGGAGACGCCGAAGCCGAGACGATCGCTGAAGCCGACGCCGAGCCCGCGGCCGAGACAGTGGGCGAGCCGGAGGCCGAGGGCGAAGCGGAGGCCGAGGGCGAAGCGGAGGCCGGGACACTGGCCGACGCCGACGCCGACGCAGCAGTCGAGGCCGAGGCGACAGCCGACGCCGGGGTCGACACCGACGGCGAAGCGGAGCCCGGTGCAGAGCCTGAACCTCAGGCCGAGGCTCGAGGCAGAGGCTGAGGCCGAGGCGACAACCGAAGCCGACGCGGACGCAGGGCCGAAGCAGAAGCAGAAGCAGAAGCGGACGCAGACCCGGAGAGGAAGCGGAAGCAGATGCCGCGGCCGAACCGGAACCGGCAGCCGAGGCCACCACGCGAGGCCGAGGCGAGAGGTCGCCGACGCCGAGGCTGTCGGCCGAACCGGCCGAGGCCGACACCGTGACCGACACCGAGCCGCTGGCGGAAGCGGTCGAAGACCCGGTCGCCAGCACCGAACTCATCGCCGAGAGCGACGCCAGCCCGGTACCGGATGACCAGCCGGCCGCGGAGGTGATCGTGGTCGTCGAGGAGGTCCTGGTCGAGGATCGTCGTGGTCCTCGAGCCGTCCGCGCCTTCGTCGGTACTCGGCGACGTCGCCTGGAGTTCCGCGAGCGGATCGCGGCGGTCCAGGCTCAGTTCGCCGTAGCGGCGACCGAGGCGCTGGGCCAGGCCGAGGTCATCGTCACCGACGCGATCGCGGCGGTCAACCAGGCGCTGCTCACGGCGTCGGCGGGTCTGGGTAGCTGGCGCGAGAGCGACGAGGCCGACCCGGCCGAGCTGAACGCGGCGCTCAACAGCTACCGCGAGTACCTCAACCGCGTGCTGTCCATCTGACCGTTCACCACAACGGAGCGCCCCGGCCGGATCGTCCACCGGCCGGGGCGCTTCCATCGTGCGGCCGATGTTTCGTCCAAGTGGACTCCTTGCGTTCCGCCATAGATCTTCATCTACTGTTGAGTTCAACACTCCATGAATTCCGCTCAGGGGACTTCGGAGGAATACCCATGGAGCACCGCGATCGAGGTGACCAACCTCGTCGTCGAACGGGGCAAACGGGTCGTGCTGCACGGCCTGAGCTGCGCGATCCCGCGCGGCAGCGTCACCGGACTGCTCGGCCCGAGCGGCAGCGGCAAGACCACGCTCATGCGCGCCATCGTCGGCGTGCAGATCGTCAAGTCGGGCACGTCACCGTGCTCGGCCAGCCGGCCGGTTCGAAGGACCTGCGCAGCCGGGTCGGCTACCTGACCCAGGCACCGAGCGTGTACGCCGACCTGACCGTGCGCGAGAACGCCCGCTACTTCGCCTCCCTCTACAAGGGAGTCACCGCGGCCGACGCCGACGCGGCCATCCGCGATGTCGGGCTCGGCGACGCCGCCAACCAGCTGGTCGGCAACCTCTCCGGCGGCCAGTGCGCCCGGGCCTCCCTGGCCTGCGCGCTGGTCAGCCGGCCGGAGGTCCTCATCCTCGACGAGCCGACGGTCGGTCAGGACCCGGTCCTGCGCGACGACCTGTGGCAGCAGTTCCGGGCGATGGCCGCGGCCGGCACGACGGTGCTCGTGTCGAGCCACGTGATGGACGAGGCCGGCCGGTGCGACCGGCTGCTGCTGATCCGCGAGGGCCGGCTCATCGCCGACGACACGCCCGACAGCGTTCCGGCGCAGCACCGGCACCGCTGATCTGGAGGCTGCCTTCCTGCACCTGATCCGCACCAGCGAGATGGGGGTGGCGGCATGAACCGCGGATCCTGGCCAGCACGACCCGGCGCATCCTCAATCAGCTGCGCCACGACCGGCGCACCATCGGTCTGCTGATCCTGGTGCCGATCGTGCTGCTCACGCTGCTGTACTACATGTACTCGGACGCGCCCGGCGTGTTCGACCGGATCGGCCTGATCATGCTCGGCGTCTTCCCGTTCGTGATCATGTTCCTGATCACCAGCATCGCGATGCTGCGCGAGCGCACCACCGGCACGCTGGAGCGGCTGCTCACCACCCCGATGGGCAAGCTCGACCTGCTCTTCGCGTACGGCATCGCGTTCGGCATCGCCGCCGCGATCCAGGCCGCGGTCGCGTCGGGCGTGGCGTACTGGCTGTTCGACCTGGACACGCTGGGCCCACCGGGCCTGGTCGTCGCTGATCGCGATCGCGAACGCGGTGCTCGGGGTGGCGCTCGGCCTGTTCTGCAGCGCGTTCGCCCGCACCGAGTTCCAGGCGGTCCAGTTCCTGCCGATCGTGGTCGTGTCCCGCAGATCCTCCTGTGTGGACTGTTCGTGGCCCGCGACCAGATGGCCGGCTGGCTGCACGCGATCAGCAACGTCCTGCCGATGACGTACGCGGTCGAGGCGCTGCAGGAGGTCGGCGCGCACGCCGAGCGCGACCGCCGACCTGTGGCGGGACTTCGGCATCGTGGTCGGCTGCATCGTGGTCGTCGCCCTGGCCCTGGCGGCCGCCACGCTGCGCCGGCGCAGCCCTTGACCCTCGGACGCACACAGCAAGGCGGACGGGCACGCGGCGCCCGTCCGCCGTACCCGACGCAGGCCGCACCGATGAAGGAGGACGACGGTGGCACGGACAGGTCGGCGCCCCGGCAACCAGGACACACGGGAGGCGATCCTCGCCGCCGCCCGGCAGGCGTTCGCCGAGAAGGGCTTCGACGGCGCGTCGATCCGGCAGATCGCCACCGGCGCCGGGGTCGACCCGGCGCTGGTGCACCACTACTTCGGTACCAAGGACCAGCTCTTCCTCGACACCATGCAGGTACCGTTCGACCCGAGTGTGATGATCGTGCCCAGGTGCTGGCGGGCGGCGTCGACGGTGTCGGCGAGCGCCTCGTCCGGACTCTGCTCGACGGTGTGGGACTCGGCCGCCGGCGGCCCGGCGGCGGCGCTGGTGCGCAGCGCGGTCAGCAACGAGTCGCATCGCCCGGATGATGCGTGACTTCGTGATCAGCCGGATCCTGCGCCGGGTGGCCAACGAACTCGAACTCGACCCGGCGGAGGCGGCGTTGCGGGCCAACCTCCTCGCCACCCAGATGGTCGGACTCATCATGGTGCGTTACATCGTCAGGTTCGAACCGCTGGCCAGCCTCGAGCCCGAGACGGTGGTCGCCCTGCTCGCCCCGACCCTCCAGCACTACCTCACCGGGCCAATGCCGGCCGGGGCCGTACCCGCTACGCCGCCGCCGGCTCGGAGAAGAGCCGCTCCGGCCGGGCCAGCCACCACGCTCCCGCCTCGCGTACCGGGCGCGGAGCCGTCTCGTCGTCGCGGACGCGCCTGAGCAGGTCGTGGTGGCGCTTGACACCCAACCCGTAGACGAGGCAGCCGAGGGCCTCCGCGCTGTGCGCGTCAGCGCGCCGTCGCCAGCGCTCGCTGTGCCGGTCGATGGCGTTGAGCCAGAAGGCGTCGGAGCTCGTCCCGCCCACGTGCCCGATCGTGTGCACCGCGGCCAGCGATACCTGGGGCGGTAGGCCCGTCGCCAGTACGAGGCGCTCGACCAGTGGCCGCTGCGGCGCCCCACCGAGTATGCGCAGGGCGGCCAGCAGGCACACCGTCACCCGAGGGTCGGACGCCGCCCCGTTGCGCGACAGCTCGGCCGCGACCGCGGCGGCGACCGGCCCGGAGTACGGCGAGGCCCAGATCAGCAGGCCGGCGTTGAACCGGATGTCCAGCACCGGCGAGAACAGCATCTCGTCGACGAGTTGCGGCACCACGTCGTCGCTGAAGACGGCGTCGTTGCCCAGCGCGGCCGCGACCGAGCCGATGATCCGCTCGAGCATCACGCGGGAGGTGGTCCGGCCGACCATGCGCCCGCTGTCGTGCACCACCTGCAGCACCCGGTCTTTGGCCAGTGCGCGACCAAGTTCGCCGACGAGCCCGTGCCGGCGCTCGTCCGGCAACAGGCGAAGCAGCTCGGCCGCGAGCGGTCGAGCAGCCACGTCGGAGTCCCGGTCCTGTATCACGTCGAGTACCCCGCGGGTGAGGTCGTCCAGCTGGGTGTCAGTGAAGTGTCCATATCGGACTTTACGCACGCAGCCCAGCAATGCGCCGTACCGGGCCCGCTCGTTGATCGGGTCGCTGAGCTGCCGGAGCAGGAAGGTGGCTGCGTCGGGATGGCTGGTCGCGTCGAGCACGCTGATCGGCTCGACGAAGCTCTGGTTGTGATCGCCGGTCACCAGTCGCACGCACGCGTCGATGGCATGCCGTCGCGACGCCGTGTGCCCGAGCAGGCGGGTCAGCGCCTCGAACCGCTGTAGCCACGGGACGCCGTGGGCGACGACACTCTCCTGAACCAGCCTCGTGCTGAGCTCGGCCCAGACCCGCTGCTGCAGGAAGAATCTCGGCAGAGCCAGCAGCTGTCCGGTGAGTTCGTCCCACTGCCAGCCGGACATGGGCTCCTGCGACAGGGCCTGTTCGAGCAGGCGGTCGAGGCGGGCGTGCTCGTCCGGGTCGGACCGGCTCGGATCAGCGCGGGCCAGAACGGGGTCGGTGGTCAGTGTCGGTGCGGCGTACCGGTAGATCGTGTCCGCCACCGAGATCAACTGCCCGGCGGCCAGCCCGAGCAACTCCTCGTATCGGCGTACCGCGAGAAACGGGGCCCGGACCGCGCCGGTCTCCCACCGTGACACGGTGCTGTCGCTGACGCCGTTCACGTAGACGCCGCCGTGGAACACCGCCGCGAAGGTCGACATCGTGGCGAGCCCCCGGTCCGGGCCGAGCACCCGGTTGGCCCGCAGCATCCAGGCCACCCGTAGGCCGGCGCCGCGCACGCCGGCTGGGATGACCGCCGGACGGTAGGGCCGTCCGCGCGGTATCCGGGCCGGCGCACTTTCCGGGTTCGACATCGCCGACCATTTATTTCACGAGTGCCTATCCATGTGCAATACCGCGTCGCGTCCGGATCGGCCGCCAGAGTTTCCGGCGGCGGATCAGCCGCCCGGGCCGGGGTCGCGCGGGGCCTGGGGTGGTCGACGCGTGGTAGACGCCGGGGACCCGGCCGTTCCCGCCCGTCGACGGTCAGGCATCAGCGACGGGTCTGGGCGATCCAGGCGGCGTGCAGGCGTGCGTAGACGGAGCCCGGTCTTGACGAGTGTCTCATGTGGACCGCGCTGGACGACCCGCCCGCGGTCGAAGACGATCACCTCGTCGGCGCTCTCGGCGGTGGACAGCCGATGCGCGATGATCGACGGTCGTCCGGCCGCGGGTCACGGCGTCGAGTGTGCGCTGCAGCCGTACCTCGGTCGCCGGGTCGACGGCGCTGGTCGCCTCGTCGAGGACGAGCAGGTCAGGATCGGCCACGTACGCCCGCACCAACGAGACGAGCTGCCGCTCGCCGACCGAGAGCGACTCGCCGCGCTCGCCGACCAGTAGTCCAGACGCCGGCCTGGCAGCGTCGACGACCCATTCGCCCAGGCCCAGCTCGGCCAGCGCTGTGTCGATCTCGGATGTCGGAGAGCGTCGGGCTGGCCGAACCGGATGTTCTCCGCCATGCGTCGCGTCGAAGAGGAACCCGTCCTGCGGAACCATGACGACCCGTCGACGCAAGGAGTCGAACCGGACATCGCGCAACGGCGACGCCGCCGACCCGCACGGTGCCCCGGCTGGGGTCCATCAGCCGGGTCAGCAGCTTGGCGAAGGTCGTCTTCCCCGAACCGGTCTCACCCACCACGGCCACCCGGGCACCGGACGGCGACCCGCAGCGTCACGTCGTGCAGCACGTCCGGGCCATCCGGATAGGCGAACCCGACCCGGTCGAACGCGAACGTCCACCGGGCCGGGCGGCAGTTCGGACCCGCCTCGCCGGGTCGGCGACGTCGGGTTGACAGGTCGAGAACGTCGAGCACCCGCCGCCAGCCGGCCACCGCGTTCTGGGCCTCGTTGAGGACCTCGGTCGCGATCTGCACCGGCTGCACGAACAGTGCGACCAGGAACAGGAACGCGGTGATCTGCGCCGACCGTCAGAGCGCCCACCGACGCCCAGCCAGCACCCCGACGACCACCACCGACGCCGTCGCCAGGCCGGCGACCAGCTCACCGGCCGAGAACGAGGTCACGCTCGTGCGCAGCGCCCCGAACTGGGCCACCCGGTAGCGCCTCGATCGAACCGTCCAACCTGGACGCGGTCGCGGTCGGCCACGCCGTACGCCCGGATCACCTCGGCACCGACGACGCTCTCGCTCACCGCCCCGAGCATGCTGCCGACCCGGTCCGCACCAGTCCCGTACGCCGTCGCCAGCCGCCGCTGGAACAGCCGGACCACGACGGCAGCGGCAGGAACGCCGCCAGCACCACCAGCGCCAGCTGCCACGAGTACACCATCATCACGATCGCTGGTGACCACGATCTGGCCCAGGCTGATCAGCAGGGTGACCCCGTTCCACTGCAGGAACTGGGTGATCTGGTCGATGTCGCTGGTCACCCGGGAGGTGAGCGCGCCCGCGCCGCTCGGACTGCTGGTGCAGCATCGACAGGTCGTGGATGTGTCGGAACGTACGGGCGCGCACGGGGCCAACGCCGTCTCGCTGACCGTGAACAGCCGCCGCATCATCAGGTACGAGCAGATCGTCGTGACCGTCGAGCACGGCGATCGTCGCGGCGACCACGCGTCACGATCACGGCGTGTCCGGCCCGCCGGGTGCGCGCAGTCCGTGGTCGATGCCGATCTGGATGGCGATGGGCACGGCGGCCTTGCCGCAGCGACGGCGACCACGGCCGAGCGCCGAGCGTGCTCCGGCCAGAGCCGCAGCCCCGCCAGCTCCGGGGAGAGGCTCCAGGCCTCCGCCTCCCCGATCGTGTCACGCACCGCCCGCGAGCTGCGGTGCTCGCTGTGCGCCCGCTCCTCGCGTTCGCTGCATGCTCTCGCTGATGGGACTACCTTCCTCCACGCCCGCCTCCCGCCGGCCCGCTCGTAGGCGGTGACCAGCTCCGCGTAGCCAGGCACCTCTGCCAGCAGCTGCTCGTGGGACCGCGGGCGACCACCCGGCCGCGCTCCAGGTAGACCACCTCGTCGGCCAGCGCGATCGTGGCCCGCCGGTAGGCGACGATCAGAGCCGAGGCGGCCGCGCCGCGCTCGCGCAGTCCGCGCAGGATCTCCGCCTCGACCCGTGGGTCGACCGCACTGGTCGCGTCGTCGAGGACGAGCAGCCGGGGCCGCGCCGGCCACCGCCCGGGCCAGGGTGAGCCGCTGGCGCTGCCCGCCCGACAGCGTGGTTCCTCGCTCGCCGACCGTCGTGTCGAGCCCGGCCGGCGAGACTGCTCGACAAACGACTCGGCCTGGGCCAACGCGCAGCGCGGCGCGCACCTCCGGCCCGTCCACGGCCGGGCCGGTCGAGCGCGACGTTGCCCCGCACGCGTGTCGTCGAAGATGAACGGCACCTGGGGCACGAGGGCCACGGTACGGGTCAGCGGCGCTGCGCTGAGCTGCCGCATGTCGACGCCGTCGACTTCGACCGCGCCCGGCGCCGGGGTCCACCAGCCGCGCGGCCAGGGCGGCGATCGTGGACTTGCCGGATCCGGTCGGGCCGACCAGTGCCACCGTCGCCCGGCCGGCACCTCGAAGCTCACGTCGTGCAGCACCGGCATCGCGTCGCCTCGTAGGCGAAACTGACGCCGCGCAGCCGCAGCGCGGCCGGACCGGTCCCGGGGAGCAGGCCGTGCCGTACGTCATGTCGCCGCGTCGCGGTCAGGACCCGCTGCGATCCGCTCGTAGCCGACCACGCTGCGCGGCACCTCGGTGAGCACCCAGCCGATCGCCCGGACCGGGAACGCCAGCACGGTGAAGAGGAACGAGACGCTGACGATGTCGGCGACGCTGACCGCGCCCGCGCGCAGCCGCAGCACCGCCGACCACGAGCACGGCCAGCGTGCCCAGGTTGGGCAGCGCGTCGAGCAGCGGATCGAACAGGCCGCGCAGCCGGCCGACCCGGATCATCGCGTCGCGCAGGGCCCGCGCCCGCTCGGCGAATCGCTCGGTCTCCTCCGCCTCGCGCCCCATCGCCTTGACGACCAGCGCGCCGTCGAAGCTCTCGTGGGCGATCGCGCTGGTCTGGGCCCGCAACGCCTGCGCCTGGGCCATCCGCGGCGCCATCTGCCGCGAGTAGATCACGTTGAGCACGAACAGGGCCGGGAACACGGCCAGACCGACCAGGGCGAACGCCCAGTCGATGACGAACAGCGACGCGATCGCGGCGACCAGCATGAACACGCGTGCCGACCGCGAACGGCATCGGCGCGATCGGGAACCAGGCCGCCTCGACGTCGGCGTTCGCGTTGGACAGCAGGGTGCCGGTGGCGTGCCGGCGGTGCCAGGCCAGCGGCAGCTCGAGGTAGCGGCGGGTCACCCGCCGCCGGTACGCGAGCCTGCAGGCGGAACTGCATCGCGCCGGCGCCCAGCCGCCGCCCGAAGATCGCGACCACCTTGGCCACGGAAAGCCCGAGGATCGCCGCCGCGCCGATCGCGAGGGTCCCGGCCGCGACCCGTGCCCGCTGTCCAGCGCCGGCACGACCACCTGACCGACGACCCCGCCGACCACGTACGCGCTGGCGACGGTGAGCAGGCCGAAGGCGGTGCCGCCGACGAATGCGAACGCGAACTTACGGGGCTCGTCCCGGATCCCCCGGCCGAGAATCGCCATCCCCTTCGCCAGCACCCGGCCGCGCGCCACGTCCCGGCTGGTGCCGATGTCCTCCGCTGGTCACCTGTCGTCTCCCCCCGAAGGTCATCTCACGGTCGGCCGGTCCCGCTCCTTACACTCTCACGTCACGTACCGCGTCGAGGACGCGGGTTAGGTACCATCCGCCGGTGACCGCGAATCGCGTCGCGAGAGCGCGACGCCCTGGCCGACCTGCTTCTCGCTCGGGCCGGACGCACCGACTCTGTGCGCAGGGCTGGACCACCCGCGACCTCGCCGCCCACCTCGTCGTACGGGCAACCGCCTCGACGCGGCCGCCGGCATCGTCATTCAAGCCACTCGCCGACCACACCCGCCGGGTGCAGGACAAGGTCGCCGCGCAGGACTGGTCCAGCCCTGGTCGCCAAGGTCCGTCGCCGGCCGCGCTGGGCCGTCTTCGGCGACGAGGCGGTCAACCGCGTCGAGTACTTCGTGCACCACGAGGACATCCGCCGGGCCCAGCCCGGTTGGCAGCCCCGCCAGCTGGCCGCCGGACTACTCCGCCGCGCTGTGGTCAGGCGTGCGCCGGCAGGCCCGGCTGTCCTTGCGGAGGACCCCGGCGAGCGTAGGGTGTCGGCGCCCGGCCTGGGCACCGTTGTCGCCGGCAAGGGAGGACCCGCGGTGGACCTGGTGGGCGACCCCGCCGAGCTGATCCTGTTCCTGATGGGCCGGCAGGCCCACGCCCGTGTCGAGCTGACCGGGCCCGAGCCGATCATCGCCCGCATGCGCACCGCCCGCTTCGGCGTCTAGCCCGGGCGGGAGGGGCCCCGGGCGGGGAAGGAAGGGCACCTTGCGGGGAAGGAAGGGCACCTTGTTAACGGCTCCGGTAGAGGAAGGGCCCCCTACTAACCGGTAACCCAACGCTGGCGCGGCCGCGAGCACGGGCGGGCGCGAGCACGGGCGGGCGCGGGCGGCGCGAGCACGAGCGGGTGCGAGCACGAGCGGGTGCGAGCACGAGCGGGTGCGAGCACGAGCGGGTGCGAGCACGAGCGGGTGCGAGCACGAGCGGGTGCGGGCGTGGGCGTGGGCGTGGGCGGGCGGGCGGGCGGGCCCGGACGAGAAACCACGGGTGAATCACGAGGTAACGTGGGTAACGACGTGGAGGGAAGATCGACACTTACCAGGCGAACTCTGGTGAGCAGGTTCACACTTGGCGTGGACCGGTAGCTCGGTAATGAAGATCAGCTGTTCACGTGAGCTGATTCATTGACCAACTTATAGCTTTCGTAACTGGAACTTAACCTTCGGTAGGTATGAATACAACCAAGTGGTCAATCCACCCAGAATTCACGTTCGTCCGATCCGTACGGGCGTCCCTCAATGATGCGGGAGGGCTCCATGCCACGACGATCTCTGGTGGTTGTCGCCAATCGCCTCCCGGTGGACGAGACGATATTGCCCGATGGCACCACGGAGTGGCGGCGAAGCCCCGGCGGTCTGGTCAGTGCCCTGCACCCGTCCTGCGCGAGCGCCGCGGCACCTGGATCGGCTGGGCGGGTGGGATCGACTCGACTCCGTACGTCCCCGACACCGACGGCATCCGGATGCGTGCCGTGCCGCTGTCCGACGCGGACTACGAGGACTACTACGAGGGGTACGCGAACTCGACCCTGTGGCCGCTCTACCACGACGCGGTCGAGACTCCGGCCTTCCACCGCCGCTGGTGGGAGGCGTACCAGCGGGTCAACCGGCGCTTCGCCCAGGTCACCGCCGACTTCGCCGACCGCGACGCGATGGTCTGGATCCAGGACTACCACCTGCAACTGGTACCGGCCCTGCTCCGCGAGCTACGGCCCGACCTGCGCATCGGCTTCTTCATGCACATCCCGTTCCCGCCGGCCGAGCTGTTCATGCAGCTGCCCCGCCGGGCCGAGCTGCTGCGCGGGATCCTCGGCGCCGACCTGGTCGGCTTCCAGACCGCGTACGGGGCGGAGAACTTCATCCGGCTGGCCGCCCGCTTGCTCGGTCTGGAGCACCAACGGCCAGTACGTGGAGATCGACGGCCGTAGCGTACGGGCCGGCGCCTTCCCCATCTCGATCGACGTGACCGAGATGGAGGCGCTTCGGGCGTGACCCCGAGGTCCTCGACCGGGCCGAGAAGCTCCGCAAGGATCTCGGCGACCCGGCCCGCGTCATCCTCGGCGTGGACCGGCTCGACTACACCAAGGGCATCGAGCACCGGATCAAGGCGTACCGGGAGCTGCTGGTCGACGGCCGGATCAAGGTCCAGGACACCGTGATGGTGCAGGTCGCCGTGCCGAGCCGGGAGCGGGTCGAGAACTACAAGGTGCTGCGGGACCGGGTCGAGCGCGAGGTCGGGCGCATCAACGGCGAGTTCGGGCGGGTAGGGGTACCCGCCGTGCACTACCTCAACCAGTCGTTCGACCGGGCCGAGGTGGCTGCTCTCTACCATGCCGCGGACGTGATGGCCGTGACCCCGCTGCGCGACGGCATGAACCTGGTCGCCAAGGAGTACATCGCGGCCCGGGTCGACAACGGCGGTGCCCTGGTGCTCAGCGAGTTCACCGGCGCGGCGGTCGAGCTGCCCGAGGCGTACCTGATCAACCCGCACGACCTGGACGGACTCAAGGACACCCTGGTCCGGGCGCTGGATGCCACGCCGGCCGAGAACCGGGCCCGGATGCGGGCCATGCGCAGGCATGTCCGCGCGCACGACGTCCGGGCGTGGGCGCGGTCGTACCTCAAGGCCCTGGACGTCCGGTTCCGCTGAGACACGGCGTCTCACCCGTCGCGCGAGCCGGCGTGAACGGGCCCATCGCCGGGCGCGGGTCTGGCACGCAGCGTCGCACGGCCCTACCCTTCGGTAGCAACAGGTGCGCGTGACTCAACTCACGCGCTGGATCCGAAGGGGCCCTCGACCTATGACCGCGCAGGTACAACTTCCATACAAGTCGATTGCCGAGATGTTTCTCAGCCGCGTCGCCGCGACCCCTGACGCCAAGGCGTTCGCGTACCCGGGCGCGTCCGGGCCGGAGTGGCTGACCTGGCGTACCGTCGGCGACCGGGTGACCAAGGTCGCAGCCGGACTCAACGCCATCGGGGTCGCCCCGGAGGACCGGGTGGCGATCGCGAGTAACACCCGCGTCGAGTGGATCCTGGCCGACCTCGGGATCAACTGCGCTGGTGCCGCCACCACCACGATCTACCCGACGACGGAGCCCAAGGACGCCGCATACATCCTGGGGGACTCGGGGTCGAAGGTGCTCATCGCCGAGGATCCGGGCCAGGTGGACAAGATCGCCGATGCGGACCTGCCGAACCTCACCTATGTCGTGCTCATCTCGGGTACCGCGGCCGAGCACACCGCCATCCCGGTGATCTCGATGGCCGAGCTGGAGCAGCGGGGCGCCGCCGCGCTGGCCGCCGATCCCGAGCTGGTCAACCGGCTCTCGGCGGCCGTGCGATCGGACCACCTGGCGACACTGATGTACACCTCCGGGACCACCGGTACGCCCAAGGGGGTCGAGCTGCTCCACGGCGGGTGGTGCTGGGAGGCGGTCAACCAGGCCAACCTCGGCATCCTCGAGTCGGACGACCTCGAGTACCTCTGGCTCCCGCTGTCCCACTCCTTCGGCAAGACTCTGATCTGCGGGATCGTGCACGTCGGCCTACCGACCTATGTGGACGGTCGCATCGACAAGATCGTGCAGAACCTGCACGTGGTCAAGCCGACCCTGATGTGCGGAGCACCCCGCATCTTCGAGAAGGTCTACAACACGATCGTCACCACCACGAAGGTCAACGGCGGGGCGAAGTGGCGCATCTTCCAGGCGGCGTTCAAGGTTGGCCGGCAGGTGTCCCGGCTGCACCAGAACGGCGAGCAGCCCGGGCCTGTCCTCAAGGCCCGGTACAAGCTCTACGACCAGCTGGTGTTCACCAAGATCCGCGACCTGCTCGGCGGACGCATCCGCATCCTGGTGTCCGGGGCAGCCCCGCTGAGCAAGGACATCGCCGAGTTCTTCGACGCCGCCGGGCTGCCGATCCTCGAAGGGTACGGGCTGACCGAGACCTCGGCCGGCGCCTTCGTGAACCTGCCTGGCGCGTACCGCTTCGGCACGGTGGGCAAGGCGATGGGTGACCTCGAGGTTCGCATCGCCGAGGACGGCGAGGTCGAGCTGCGCGGCGTCCCGGTCATGCGCGGCTACCACAACCTGCCCGAAGAGAGCGCGAACTGCTTCACGCCGGACGGCTTCTTCAAGACCGGCGACATCGGGGAGCTGGACAAGGACGGGTACCTGCGCATCACCGACCGCAAGAAGGACCTCATCAAGACCTCCGGCGGCAAGTACGTCGCACCCAGCCACATCGAGGGCATGTTCAAGGGACTGTGCCCGTACGTGTCGCAGGTGCTCGTCATCGGGCAGGCCCGCAACTACTGCACCATGATCGTCAGCCTCGACCCCGACGCCGCCGCCGGCTGGGCCAAGGGTGGCCCGCTGGAAGCCAGGTCCGTCCAGGAGATCAGCGCCTCGCCCGAGGCCCAGGAGCTGATCCAGGCGTACGTGAAGGAGCTCAACGACCGGCTCAACCGGTGGGAGACCATCAAGAAGTTCACCATCCTGCCGCGCGACCTGTCGGTCGAGGACGGTGAGTTGACCCCGTCGATGAAGGTGAAGCGCAAGGCGGTCGAGACGCACTTCTCCGACGACATCGAGAAGATGTACGAAGGCGCGCTCGTCTGAGCCCATCGTGTCCAGAGGGTCCGCGCGGCGTGGCGCGGACCCTGTCGCGCATATCGCGGCACGCCTTCGGGCACCTAGAGTCGACGCGTGGCCACTGGTGACCAGCATGCGGCGTTCCTGTCCTACAGCCGGGCCGCCGACGGCCGGCTGGCTCCGGCGCTGCAGCAGGGTCTGCAGCGGTTCGCCAAGCCGTGGAACCGGCAACGGGCGCTGCGCGTCTTCCGCGACGACGCGAACCTGTCGGCCAACCCGGCGCTGTGGTCGTCGATCCAGGACGCGCTCGATGGATCCGAGTACTTCATTCTCCTCGCCTCACCCGAGGCGGCCGCCTCGCCGTGGGTCGCCCGGGAGGTCGAGCACTGGCTGGCCACCAAGCCGCGGGAGAAGCTGCTCATCGCGGTCACCGGGGGGGAGATCGCCTGGGCCGCGGGTGACTTCGACCGTGCCGTCACGACGAGCCTGCCGGCCCCGTTGTTCGGGGCGTTCGCCGAAGAGCCTCGCTGGGTTGACCTGCGCGAACTCCGGCGCCAGGACCAGCTGACCCTGCAGCTGCCGACATTTCGTGACAAGGTGGCCGACCTGGCCGCACCGCTGCACCACCTGCCCAAGGACGAGCTGCTCGGCGAGGACGTGCGCCAGTTCCGCCGTACCCGCCGGCTTGTGCGCTCGGCGGTGGCTGTGCTCGTCCTGCTCACGCTGGTGGCGATCGGGGCGGCGGGAGTCGCGGTGGTCCAGCGACGGGACGCGGTGGCGCAGCGCCAGGCGGCCGAGTCGGCCCGGGCCCGGGCCGAGGAGCAGCAGCGCGCCGCCACCGCCCGCCTTCTCGTGGCGACCGCCGAGACGCAGCGCACCAGCGATCCGCTGCTCGCCCTCCGGCTGGGCATCGCGGCCGACCGGCTCGCCCCGAACCTGGAGGCTCGCCCCAGCCTGGTCGGGACCCTGACGGCAACCCGGTACATGCACACGATCCCGGCCGCCAACCAGGTCGGCGAGGTCGAGTTCTCCCCGGATCGGCGGACGCTGGCCGTGGGCAGCGAGTCCAACCTGACGCTGTGGGACGCCTCCGATCCGACCCGGCCGCGTCAGCTGGGCAGCTCCCTGACAATCCGCAACGCCGTGCTCCGGGGCGACGCGATCGCCTTCTCGGCCGACGGTCACCTGTTGGCGGTGTGCGTGCGGGACACCATCGTCGTGTACGACGCCACCGACCCGTCCCGGCTGACCCTCAGGGCCACGATCGACAACAACGACGTGGACGCTTACGCGGTGGCCTTCTCGCCGGCCGGCGCGATGCTGGCAATCGGCGGGCAGGACCAGCTGACCCAGCTGTGGAGCATCGCCGATCCGGCCCATCCGACCCGGGTCGGCGCGCCCCTGGCCGGTAACACGGACTCGATCACGTCGCTCGCGTTCACTGCCGACGGCGGGCTGTTGGCCAGTGGCAGCGACAAGGCGGTCGACGTGTGGCGGGTGGCCGACCCGGGCCACCCGACCCGGGCCGGCACCCCGATGATCGCCCGGGCGCCGGTGGCGTTCTCATCCACGGGACTGTTGGCCACCCACGACAACGCACGCACCGAGAACAACGCCTTCGTGCTGTGGACCTTGGCCGACCCGGCCCACCCGGTACGACTACCCGTCCGGCTCACCGGCAACGACAGCTCGGTGGCGTTCTCCCCCGACGGGCAGCTGGCCGCCACCGCCGCCTACACCCGGACCGCCACCCTGTGGGACATCAGCGATCCGCTGCATCCCGCCGCCATCGGCGGCCCGTTCGTCGGCCACACCAACTTCGTCGTCTCGGTGGCGTTCTCGCCTGACGGGAACAGCCTGGTGACCGGAAGCACCGACAAGACGGCGATCGTCTGGAGCGTGGCTAACGGCGGCCGGGCAGCCCCGCGATCGTCAGCTCTGTCCCATGTGGACGGCTTCGCCTACCGCACCGACGGCACCGGCGTCGCGGTCGGTACCGTTGACGGCGTCGTACACCTCTACGACCTCCGCGATCAGAACCGGCCGGTTGACCACACGACCGCGATCACCGGTGCCCGGGGGGCCGATTTGTTCGACAATGGACAGATACTGGCTACCGACCACACCGACGGGACCGTGTCGCTATGGGACGTGACCACCGCCGGGGAACCGACCCGGCGCGGCGTCACCCTGACCGCCAACGGCATCCTGGGCGGGATGACCCCGGACGGGCACACCGCCATCTCCGTCAACCAGGACGGCGCGACCCTGTGGGACCTGACCGACCCCGACCATCCGGCCCGGCGTGGACCCACACTGAACGAGCTCCAGTACGGCGCCACCGTGCTGGCCTTCTCCCCGGACAACCGGATCCTGGCCGCGGCCAACATCTTCGACACCAAGGCGGTGCTGTGGGACCTGCGCGACACCACTGCCACCGGCCACCAGTTCGCCGAGCTGCCGGTCGGCAACAACTTCGTCTCGGCCATGGCGTTCGCCCCGGACGGCCGGAGCCTCGCCATGGGTCGGGGCGACGGCAGCACGGTCCTCTGGGACGTTCGTGACCCGACCCGTCCGGCCGTACCCGGCGCGCCGATGGCCGGCCCGACCGACGAGCAGGGCAGCGCCAGTGCCCTCTCCTCCAACTCGGCGGTGTTCGCGGTCACCTTCGCATCCGACGGACACACCGTGGCCACCACTCACCCGGACCACACCGTGATCCTGTGGGACATCACCGGATCCCTGCGGGCCTACCAGCTCGGGCCGCCCCTGACCGGACCGACCGGCGCGGCGTTCAGCGCCACCTTCGCCCCGGACGGACGGGCGCTGGCCACCACGAGCACCGACGGCACCCTGATCCGGTGGGACCTCACCGGTCTGCAGGACCTGCGGGACCACGCGCCCGAACGGGCCTGCGCGATCACCGGCCGCGGGCTCAACCGCGACGAATGGTCGCACTACGTGGGCGACGGCCTGGATTTCCGCGAGACGTGTGCGGCCTGATGTCGCTGCCTTGACGCTCGCGGTCCGGGCGACACACCGCCGGCAAGCTGCGGCGCCTCGCTGACGCTCCGCTCCTCGCGCCCGCTCATACGGGGGCCGCCGCGTCCGTGCGTCCTCGCCCGCGTGATCGGTGCCGTCCCCGCTCAGGCCACCAGCGACGGGTCGGACCAGCGGGCCGGGCGCGCCCGGTCCAGGTCGGCGCGGGCCTTGGCGATGCGCTGCACCGCGTCCTCGAGGTCGGCCTCGGGCAGCGTGAACGGCAGCCGGACGAAGCGCTCCATGTTGGCGTCGGCGGCGAAGTGCGGGCCCGGAGCCAACCGCACCCCGTGATCCAGGGCGGCGTGGGCGAGCGCGGTCGAGACCGGTCCGTCCAGCTCGACCCACAGGCAGGCGCCCCCGCCGGGTACCCGGACTCTCCACTCCGGACAGTTAGCGGCGAGGGCGCCAACCAGCGTGTCCCGCCGGCGGCGCAGCTGGTCCCGCCGCTCGCCGATGATCTCAGTGGACCGGTCGAGCAGGCGCAGCGCGACCAGCTGGTCCAGCACCGGACCCGACATGTCCACCGCCACCCGCAGGGCCGAGAGCCGCCCGATGACCGGAGCGGCCGCCCGGATCCACCCGACCCGCAGGCCACCCCAGTAGGGCTTGGTCATGCCGCCGACCGTGAGTACCCGGGCGTGCCGATCGAACGACGCCAACGGCGGCGGCACCCGGTATGGCCCCAACGGAAGGTCCACAAAGGACTCGTCCGCCAGCAGGTCGGTACCGGCCGTGCGGGCGATCGCGGTCAGCCGTTCGCGCAGCGGTACCGGCATCAGGTGTCCGGTCGGGTTCTGGAACTCCGGGATCACGTAGGCGAGCGGGGGCCGCACCGCCCGTATGGTCGACACCAAGGCATCGCCGTCCCAGCCGTCCTCGCGATCGACGCCGTGGGTGACGACCCGGATGCGCTGGCTTCGCAGGGCGGTCAGCACGTTCGGGTAGGTGGGCTGCTCGACCAGGGCCGACTGCCCAGGCGCGACAGTCAGTCGCAACAGCAGGTCGACCGCGTGCTGCACACCGTTGGTGATCAGGACCTGCTCCACAGTGGTCGGCAGGCCCCGGCGGGTGAACGCCTGCGCCACCGCGTCGCGCAGCGGCGGCAGCCCGGCCGGCAGGTATCCGGGGCCCCGGGCGTAGGGCGGGAGGTCGGAGAGCGCCTGCTCGGCAGCCGCGGCCAGCTGGTCGGGCGCGGCCAACGCCGCCGTACCCAGGTCGAGCAGGTCGGAGTCGTCGACCGGTCCCCACAACCCCGACGTGGCGATCCGCTGGCCCTCCGGCAGCTCGGTCCAGCTGCCCGCGCCCCGGCGGCTTTCCAGATGCCCGCTCGTGCGCAGCTCCCGGTAGGCCGCGGTGACCGTGGTCCGACTGACGCCGAGCGATCCGGCCAGCTCGCGCTCGGCTGGCAGCCGGACCGCCAGGCCGAGCCGCCCGTCGCGCAGCAGTCCGCGGACCGCACCGGCCAGGGCCGCGTACTCGGGCAGCCGGGCGCCCCGCGGTCCCCGGGTCGACTGCCAGTCGCTGAGCAGGCGGGCCAGTTGGCCGCCCCGCATCACACCAGCCAAGTCCACTCCTCGCTCATTGGCTCTTTCGGCGGTTGAGATTGGCATTCAAATTGGCATCTGTGCCCCCCATTGACAAGGCCAGGCTGGCCACCGTCCCGATCCGCCAGCGCCCGTTCCGCCGGCTCGTCCAGCTCTACGTCGGGCTCATCTCGTACGGACTGAGTTCGGCCCTGGTGATCCGGGCCGGGCTGGGCAGCATGCCGTGGGACGTGTTCCACCAGGGTGTGGCCCACCGGACCCGGCTGACGGTCGGCGTGGTGTCCATTGTGGTCGGTGCCTTGGTCCTGCTGCTCTGGATACCCCTGCGGCAGCGGCCGGGCATCGGTACGCTCAGCAACGTCGTCCTGGTCGGTGTCTTCATCGATGTCGGGCTCTGGATTCTCCCGACACCGCCCGCCGTTTCCCTGAAGATCATCTTCCTGGCGGCCGGAATCCTGTTCAACGGCCTGGCATCGGCCCTCTACATCGGAGCCCGCCTCGGCCCCGGCCCGCGCGACGGCCTCATGACCGGACTGGCTGCCCGCGGCCTCTCGGTCCGGGTCGCCCGGACCGGCATCGAGATCGTCGTGGTGACGATCGGTTTCCTGCTCGGCGGCACGCTCGGCCTCGGGACACTGGCATACGCGCTGACCATCGGGCCGCTGGTCCAGCTCATGCTGCCCGTCTTCCTCTGGCGCGCCCGCCTCCCCGCTCCCCAACCGGCCTGACCCGCCCGCCGCCGCCACCGCCGCGCAGTCCACCGCCACCGCCGCTCAGCCCCGCCACCCACTGCCCCGTCCGCTGAGGTGGGGAGTATGGCACCGACGATGGAACGGGTCAGCTCCAGTCGGTCTCCTTGCGGAGCATGGGCTTGAGGACCTTGCCGTTTGGATTGCGTGGCAGCGGCTCGGGCCGGACGGCAAGATACTGGGGCACCTTGAAGTCGGCCAGCCGCTCCCGGGCGTAGGCCAGCACGGCATCACTGTCCACCGTGGATCCCGGGTACGGGACGATGATCGCGCCCACCTTCTCGCCCATCATCTCGTCCGGCACCCCGACCACGGCCACTTCGAAGACGCCGGGCGCGCCGGCCAGGGCGTTCTCGACCTCGACGCAGTACACGTTCTCGCCACCGCGGTTGATCATGTCTTTGATGCGGTCGACGATGTAGGTGAAGCCCTGCTCGTCGACCCGGGCCAGGTCTCCACTGTGGAGCCAGCCGTCGACGAACGTCTGGGCGGTTGCCTCCGGCTTGTTCCAGTAGCCGGCGACCACATTGGACCCGCGGATGAGCAACTCGCCGATCCCACCGTCGGCCATCGGATTCTCGACCCGCAGGTCCACTGTGGGCGCCGCGAAGCCGACCGAGTCGGCGTGGGTGTCGGCGTACTCGTGCGGCAGGAAGGTCGAGATCGACGATGTCTCGGTCAGGCCGAAACCGTTGCCCACCCGGGCATTGGGGAAGCCCCGCTGGATGCCGTGAACCAGCGACGGGGCGATCGGAGCACCGCCGTAGGTGGCCCAGTTGACCCCGGACACGTCATACTCGCCGAAGTCGGGCCGACTCAGCGCGTACCAGAAGATGGCCGGCACCGACGTGACGACCCGGATCCGTTCGTCCACGATCGCCTTGAGGAACCGGCCAACGTCGAACGCCGGCATGATGACCTGGGTCGATCCATTGTAGAGCGTGGGCAGCAGTTGGCTGTTGCAGCCGGTCACGTGGAACAGCGGTACGGACACCAGGTTGCGCACACTCGGGTCGCCCCGGGGGATGTCGCCCACCCGCAGAGCGTTTTCGGCGTTGGTACAGAAGTTCCCGTGGGTCGTCATGGCGCCTTTCGGGAACCCGGTCGTTCCGGAGGTGTAGAAGATGGCGGCCAGGTCGGACCGGCCCAGGTCCTCGGCCACATAGGGCGCCCCGTCCGGTAGCGGGGACCCGGGCACGAGCACCACGGTCGGCGTGCAGTCGCCCAGCACGTACTCGACCTCGGGCTCGGCGAAGCGGGTGTTGACCGGTACCGCTACGCCACCGGCCAGCTGGGTACCGAAGAACCCGAGCACCCAGTCGATGCCATTGCCGTGCCGGATGGCCACGCGGTCACCGGCGCGCACTCCGGCCGCCCGCAGGCCGCCAGCGACCCGGGCCGCGCCGTCCCACAGCTGTCGGTAGGTCAACCGCGGGCCGTCCAGTTCTACCACCGCCTCCTGGTCGGGGCGGTCCGCGACGGTACGGTGGAGCAACTCCACCACCGACGCGGGCAGATCGGTGTACCGCTTGATCCCGGCCGGATCGCGCTCGACGCCCGACTCGTCGAAGGGGTGCAGTTCGGCCATCACGCACCAGCCGTCTCGAAATAGCGGCGCGGGTTTCCCACCAGCATCTGGTCGAGCTGCTCCTCGGTGATCCCCTGCTCGCGCAGGGCGGGCAGGACATCGGTGTGGATGTGCCGGTAGTGCCAGTTCGGCAGGAACACGGGGGCGAGTTGCTGGTCGATCCAGTCGATGTAGCAGGCGGCGTCGTGCGCCAGCACCATCGAGCCGGCGTACCCGCGCCGTACCAGCTCGACGATGGTGGCGATCCGGTTCGCGGTGGGCAGGGCGGTGTCGATGCCGAACCGGTCCATGCCGAGCAGGAACCCCTGGTCGGCCAGGCCAGCCAGGTGGTCCACGTCCTCGCTGTCGCCGCTGTGGGCCAGCTGGACCCGGTGCGGGTCGACCCCGAGCTCGGCGAAGAGCTCGGCCACCTCCGAGCCGCGGTGGGTACCTGGGTGGGTGTGCACCATGATCGGTGCGCCGGTCTGGCTGTGAGCCGCCGCGACCGCCCGCAGCATGCGCTCCACTCCCGGCGCCATGCCCTCGGCGTCGATCGCGCATTTGAGCAGGCCGGCCCGTACCCCGGTGGAGCCGATCCCCTTGGTGAGGTCGCGGACGAAGAAGTCGATCATCGGGTCGGGCATGTCGGAGCTCAGCGCCGGGCCGCGGTGGTGGAAGTAGAACGGCACGTCGTCGTACGTGTAGACGCCGGTCGCGACGATGATGTTCAGGTCGACGTGTTCGTTGATCCGCTGGATACGCGGAATGTCCCGGCCGAGCCCGACGACGGTCGGATCCACGATCGTCTGGACCCCGAGCTGCGCGCAGCTCGGTCAGGCGCCCGATCGCGTCGCTGACCCGCGACTCCTCGTCCCACTCGTCCGGCCAGTTGCGTTGCACGTCCGCGGTGAGAACGAAGATATGTTCGTGCATGAGTGTCGGGCCGAGCTCGGCTGAGTCCACCGGGCCACGGACGGTCGGGACGGCGACCATAACGCGCACCTCGTCTCGAGTTGTTGCGTTGGCAGTGTAGAAACCTTGGCGCGGCTCCATGCTGCCCCTGACACCCGCGGATATCAATGCCCCACCCGCCTCAGCTGAGTTCGTCCGCGAGCAGGTCCATCAACAGACCGTCGTGCCACGTCCCGTCCTCTCCCCGCTCGTACCGGCGCATCACGCCGACCGGCCGGAAGCCCACCTTCTCGTAGGTCCGGATCGCCGCCGCGTTGTCGGCCGCCGGATCGATCACCACCCGATGGTGTCCACAATCGACAGTGAGATGGCGGGCCAGGGTCCGCACGGCATCGCTACCCAGCCCGCGACCATGTACCGCCGGGTCGAGGTACACGTCGATCGTGGCGTGCCGGTAGTCCGGCTCGGTCTCCTCGTCACACTGGATCGCCCCGACCACCTGTCCCTCGTACTCGATGGCGAAGAACCGCTTGTCCGGATCGCTAACGTCCTCGCGCAGCTCGCAGAGGAGGTCATCACCGCGCCACCAGTGCCGCACCTCGGGGGTGGAGCGGATGCGGACCAGTTCGGCGATGTCGCGCTCATCGGCGAGGCGCAGGACAACGGCGGTACCCGTGAGCAGCGTCATAACACGAGCCTACGAATCTCACCTTGGTGCCGGCCCGGGCCCCGGATAGCCTTCGTACCCTCCTCACTCCCCCGAGGTGCTCATGCCCGTTCGACGAGTGGTCGTGGTGGTGACGCTCGCGCTGGCCGTCACCGCGGCGGTGGTCGCCTATGTCGTCCTGCGACCGACGATCGCGCCCGCTTCGACCCGCTCGCTGCCGACGGCCTCGACCAGTTCGACGGGAACGGTCACCACACCGCTGCCGTTCCGTCCGGCGACGGTCACGGTCAGCGGAGACAGCTGGCTCAGCTGGGCCCTGATGGACCGTCGTACCGGTGAGATCTGGGGTTCGGCCACGATGGACGAAACATCCTGGACGGCCTCGATGATCAAGGCTTGGCTGGCCGCGGACTATCTGCGCCGGGCCGGCGACGAGATGACCCCGCAACTGCGGCACACCGTGGAGATCATGATCCGGGACAGCGACAACGACGCGGCAGACCAGGTGTACGCGCTCGACGGCGGGCCGGAGTCCATCCAGCGCCTCATCAGCATCTGTGGCCTCACCGATTCCGCCGCCAACCCCGCCGGCTGGGCGGTCACCAACCTGTCGGCCCGCGACTCGGTCCGCATGGGTACCTGCATCGCCGGTGGCACGGTGGCGGGACCACGCTGGACGCCGTACCTGCTCGACCTGATGCGTGGGGTTCGGGGCGAGGGCGACTTCGGCATCCGCACCGCTCTTCCGCCCGGCCAGGCGGGCACGGTGGCGATCAAGAACGGATACGAGGACTTCGTGGGCGACGGGCTCTACCACGTCAATTGTCTGGCCATCGGCGACACCTGGACGCTCGCCGTGATGCAGCGCTACGAGCCGCGCTCGAGCTGGGATCCCGATCTGGCCCGAGGCGCCCAGGGCTGCGCGGACGTGGCCGCCCAACTCCTCGCTCCGGCGTAGCCTCGGCGATGTGGACGAGCTGGACCTCGCGGACTGGCGTGAACGGGTAGCCCGCCTGTACCTGTCCGGCGCCGACCTGGCCGGCTTCCGGGCCGGCCGGGACGAGCTGTTCCGCGCCCATCCGCAGTCGCCGATCCCGACCGACGAGCGCGCCGGTTTCGCCGGCCTGCCGTACTTTCCGGAGAACCCGGACGCCGTGGTCGATGCGCCGCTGCGGCCGGCCAAGGGCGCCATCGACATCGACACCGGGGGCGAGGACGGTGTCGTGCGCTACCGCCGGGTGGGCATCGCGACGACGCCGTACGGTGATCTCTCGTTGTGGTGGATCGACGCGTACGGCGGTGGCCTGTTCATGCCGGTCCGCGACGGTACCTCGGGTCATGAGACGTACGGCGGCGGCCGCTATCTCACCGACACGGTGAAGGGGACCTTCGACCGCGGACTGGTCGTCCTGGGCGCCGACCGGGTGCGGCTCGACTTCAACTATCTGTACAACCCGTCGTGTGCTTACAACCCGGACTACCTATGCCCGCTGGCGCCACCGGAGAACCGCATCCGGGAGCAGATCCGGGCTGGCGAAATGACCTATCGCTGACCCTCGCCTGACCTTTCGCCTGCGCCGGTGCTCGTGGCGCCCCGATATCATCGGCAGGCGTGACGGGTCATGTCTTCATCAGCTACAGCCACGACGAGGCCGGACCCTTCGTGGAGGAGCTCAGCGCCCACCTGGCCGACGCCGGCATCCCGGTCTGGTACGACAAGGAGATCATCACCGGACACCGGTGGGCCCACGTGATCCGCGACCGGATCGACACCTGCGCGGCATTCGTCGTGATCATGACGCCGCGGGCGGACGAGTCCGACTGGGTCAACCGGGAGATCTCGCAGGCTGAGGTCATGCGCCGCCCGATCCTGCCGTTGCTGCTCAAGGGGCAGCGGTTCTTCACCCTGGCCAACATCCAGTACGAGGACGTGACCGGCGGGGTCATGCCCAGTGCCGCCTTCATCGGCCGGCTGCGCGGCATGCTTCCGGCCGAGTCGCTGCTCTCCGCCGGCGGCGACGACCTCGACGAACTGGTGAGTCGGCGGCATTACGCCTACGAGGTCGGGGAGGGCGGCGACCCGGTCGAAGCGGTCAACCTCTTCCGCCGGCTGGTCGCTGACAACACACGCGTCCGCGGCGCGGACGACCCGGAGACCCTGGAGACCCGCCGCCACCTGGCCTACTACACCGGCACCGCTGGGCACGAAGCCGAGGCGGTCGAGATGTACCGCCCACTCGTGGCCGACAACATCCGCGTGCGTGGCGCCGACGATCACGAGACGCTGGTCTCACGCCGCCAGCTGGCCTTCAACCTCGGCGAATCGGGCAACCTCGGCGAAGCGATCCATCTGCTGCGTTCCCTCGACGCCGACAACACGCGGGTACGCGGCGCCGACCACCCGGAGACCCTGCTCACCCGCCGTCATCTGGCGTACTACATCGGCGAATCGGGCGGCCGGGCCGAGGCGGTACGGCTCTTCCTCGACATCGTCGCCGACAACATCCGGGTGCGCGGGGCAGATCACGTCGAGACTCTCGAGTGCCGGCGCCACCTCGCCCACTACACCGGCGAGAGCGGCGACCGGGCCGAGGCGATCCGCTTGTTGCGGGCGCTGGTGGCGGACAACGTCCGGGTCCGGGGCGCCGACGACCCTGAGACCTTGGTCACGCGCCGGCAGCTGGCCTTCAACCTTGGCGAGTCCGGCAAGCGGTCCGAGGCGATCGAGCAGTTCCGGGTTCTGCTGGCCGACAACACCCGGGTCCGGGGCCGCGACGACACCGAGACCCTGCTCACCGGGCGTCAGCTGGCGTTCAACCTGGGGCAGGTCGGTGAGCGTACCGAGGCCGTCCGGCGCTTCCGCTCGCTCGTGCCGGACAACATCCGGATCCGCGGAGCCGGCGACCCGGAGACCCTGGAGTGCCGGCGTCACCTCGCCTACTTCCTCGGCGAGGCCGGCGAGTGGGACGAGGCGGTCGAACGGTTCCGCGCCCTGGTCGACGACAACGCCGACTACCGGGGGGTGGACCACGTCGAAACGCTGCTGGCCCGGCGCAATCTGGCCTTCTACACCGCCGCCTCAGGCCAGGTGGCCGAGGGGCTGCGGATGTACCGCGATCTGGTCGCCGACAACACCCGGGTCCGGGGGGCCGACGATGAGGAGACGCTGCTGACCCAGCGGCAGATGGACTACTTCCAGTCCCAGCTCTCATGAGCTGCAAAGGTCGGGTCGGGTCGTCCACCACCAGTCGGACGACCCGTGGTGCCGCGCCAGGAGATGATATCGTTGACGGACCGGGTTTGATATCAAGGGTGGCGGGGTGGACGATGCGAACGGTGATTGATCTCGACGACGACGCCCTGGCCGACGCGGCCGCCGAACTGGGCACGACGACCAAAGTCGCCACGGTGAACGAGGCGCTGCGGCTCGCCGCGGCCCGGCGACGCACGGCCGCCTACCTGGATCTGCTGGCCGAACTCGACCTCGACGACACTGACCACAAACAGGCGTGGCGCGTCGCCTGACGCGCGCCAACACGTCGAGGGTTGCCGGTGCTGTTTCTGCTGGACAAGTCCGCCCACGAACTCGCCCGCCGCGACCCCCAGGCCCGGCGAACGTTCGACACCCTCGCCATGACCGGCGTGCTTGCGACCTGCGCGGTGGTGGCACTAGAGATCCTCTACTCCGCCCGCAACGCCAACGACCACCACCGCCTCAAGACCTACCTGAACCAGCAGTGCGTGTGGCTCGAGACCACCGACGCCACCCTCACGGCCGCGGTCGACCTGCAAGAAGCCATGCTCGCGGCAGGCATGCACCGCAAACCCATCCCCGACCTGATCATCGCCAGCGTCGCCCTCGACCACAACGCCGTCCTGGTCCACCACGACCGAGACTTCGACGACATCGCCAGCGTCGCTAGCCAGCTACGCACCCGCTGGATCACCCAACCGTGACAGCCGTCAACTGACTCTGGCGTGGTCTGCGGCCCAACACCATGAAGGGTGCCATGTCGGCGACACCGGTGTGACCCGCATTGATGCTGGTCTGTCAGACTCGACCTCGCTTGTTTGAGGACTAGGCGGTCGGGGCGCCGTCGACCAACTCCGCGCGCCAAGCACCGAACCGGTGTCGCAGACCATCGAGGTCCTCGCCGGCCAGGCCGTACGGTGCGAAGTCATCGGCGTCGAGCAGCTGCGCTTGAGCGAGTGCGGCGGCGAACACGTTTCGATCGAAGGTGATGTCCGAACGTCTCGGCGAGCTGCAGCAGCGCCCGCCGGTCGTAGCGACCCGACTGGAGCACCGCGTCGATGTCGATGAAGTCACGGGCGCAGGGCGCGATCGTAGAGTGCGCCCATCTTGTTGGAGACGGCGTCGTCGGGGTGCAGGACCGGCCCGATCGAGATCCGGACCGGTTCATTGGCGCGCATGTCGACACCGAGTTCGACCTTCGCGGTGTGCACGCCGTCGGAGACGGTCAGCCGGGTGAAGGTGTCGTGGCGGCGGTCGGCCTGCACGCCGAGACCCGCGGCGACGTACGCCTCGACGATGGCGCCGACCGCAGTCTCGAACTCGCCCCGACGCTCCCAAACCGTGAACAGGTCGATGTCCTCACTGGGCCGTTGCAGGAAGCCGGCCGCCTGTACCGCGTAGCCGCCGGCGAGCGCGAACCCGAACCGCTCCGCGGCGTCGAGGCCGATCCGGGCCAGACTCTGGTGGAAGGTGTCCACGCTAGACCGCCTCGGCGCGGACCGAGGCCAGCTCCGGGAAACGGCTCTCCCACAGCTGGCGTAGCTGCGGCGGCAGCCACAGCGTGGGCCACAGCTGCGCCAGCAGCCGCCCGTCGATCCAGTCACGAAGATCGTCGGCGGAGCCAGCTTCGTTAAGGACGGACCGGTACATGGAGGCGAGCCGCGCGGGCTTGTCGAGGGCGTAGCTCGCATCGCCGGACCAATCCAGATGCTGCGGCAGGATCACCGTCCCTTCCGTCGGGCCGCGCAGGTCGTCGAGACGCTCCGCCACGACGTACGGCTTGCGGGCGCTGTACCTGGCCTGCGCGTCCGCCGGCCGGCTCGGCGCGGGGGCGACCTTACGCCGGTTGGTGTTGGTGGCCCGGCGCACCTCCGGGTGCAGGGCCTGCCGGATGGTCTCCCGGCTGTATCCCGTCACACGTTGCAGGTCGACCGGGCGCCAGCCGCGCGCGTGGAACTCGCGGAGCTGGGCGTCACGCCGCATCAGGGCCGCGTTCTTGGACGCCTCGTAGCCGCTCACAACCTCGCGCAGGTCTTCCTCCCTGAACTGACCCATGGTCGAAGCCTAGCACGTTAGGCCCGGCATGCCAGGCGTCCTCTGTGCGGGCAGCGCCTGGGGGATCACCGCCGTCGCCGCCACCGTGTTCCGCTGCCACACGCCGCCGCGATACCGACCGCCAGCAGGTTCGGCTGATCGACCGGGTCAGCCCGAGGATTGTGCGTGCCGCGCTCGGTCTCCCGGCCCGGCTACGACGATGCCCTCGACCGACTCCGCCCGCTCACTTCCCGTGGGCCTTGAGACGGTGTTGGGGTTGGCCAAGACTTGGCGGGGTCCCCTGTAATCGCAGCGCTCCGCTCGACATAAGCAAGGGTGACAGCTATGGCCTCGAGTGAGGAGCGTTGATGGGACCACGCGAACCCGACGACGAGGAATGGTTCACCCGAATCTACGCCACGCACTATGGCGACATCGTCAACTACGGCCGCCGTCGTCTGGCCGACCTGGACGCGGCCGTCGAGCTGGCCCAAGAGGTATTTGTGATCGCCTGGCGCCGACGGGCCGAGGTTCCGGACTACCACCTGCTGTGGCTGTACGGGGTGGCCCGGCGTCTGTTGGCCAATCGATGGCGGGCCGACCAGGGCAGTCCGGCGCCGCTGCTGCTAGCCGATCTGGAACGGGTCGCTGGCGCCGCACCGGCCCCGCCTGACGACGGGCGGCTGGTCGAGGTCCGGATCGCGCTGGCCGGTCTCGCCGACGCCGACCAAGAGATCCTGCGCCTGATCGGTTGGGAGGAGCTGACCGTCCGGGAGGCCGCGCAGGTGCTCGGTTGCACTCGCGGCAGCGCCGCGGTCCGGCTGCACCGGGCCCGTCGGCGTCTCGTCGCCGCGATGGCCACCACCTTGCCCGCCGCACGGCCAGCGCCGGCCACATCGCCGGCACCGCCCGCGTCTGCCGCACCGTCCGCGCCGTCGCCGCCTGCACCGGCCACCCCGGCGTCGTTCCCGACGCCACTACGTTCGTGAAGGGAATCGCCATGCTGTCAGAAAAGCGCGTCCGTACCCTCATTGGCTCCGCCGACCCAGTCCGGACCACCGCCGCGCCGCCGCCCAACCGCTCCGCCGCCGACCTGATCGCACACGCCGACGACCTTTCCCAGGTCCGCGCCAACGCTCTCGCCCACCCCGCGGCCAAAGAAGGGATCCGGGGGCTCCGGCCGCGTCGGCAAGCCCGTCCAGGGCGGCGACTGGTCCTCGCCGGAGCGGCGCTGGCCGTCATAGCCGTAGTCGCCGCCGTCACTGTTGGGCAGGTCGGGACGCATCGGCGACAGTCCGCTGTGGACAGCACGTGGGGTGACGGCGTC
The DNA here is from genome assembly GCA_963803345.1 of uncultured Actinomycetota bacterium. Classification (GTDB taxonomy): domain Bacteria; phylum Actinomycetota; class Actinomycetes; order Mycobacteriales; family Micromonosporaceae; genus CAWDLX01. The sequence continues at coordinate 264,130 of CAWDLX010000006.1, read as the reverse complement.
GTGGTGGTGCCAATCGCCTATCAGAACACCGATCCACCACCCCCGGCCGCCGAAGAACTCCGGGCCCTGGCCGCCCGGCTGACCGATGCGCCGTACGACGTTCAGACCGGCCCCTTCCGGTACCACCAGATCAAGGATTGGGGCGACCCTCTGATGGCGTCCCCTGAGGGCTTCACCATGAGCTTCGTCGTTGACCAGGAGACCTGGGAGTTCACCGACAACTCCATCTGGAGCCGGCTGACCCAGTTGGCGCCGCAGTTCCCCGACGAGGCCTCCCGGGACTACTGGGTCCACCATGGCGGGCCCTGGTCGGCCAAACCGCCCGTCGACACCACTTTCCCGCCCATAGGGGAGGCTGCCCTGCCGACTGACCGGGCCGCGCTGGTCACGTTCATGAACGTGCGGTACGGGGTGGTGGATGCGCTGAAGCAGGTCGACACGATCTATCGGCGGTACGTGCCGACGAAGGCGACCCGGGCCATGGTGCTCGACATCCTCGCCGACCTGCCCGGCCTGGGCTGGCGCGGCGAGGTGACTGATCGCAACGGCCGGGCCGGCTTGGCCGTCACCTACGACGATGGTGCCCACGACGAGCAGTGGCTGCTGGTCTTCGACCCGCACACTGGCGTCCTGCTGGCCAAGGAACTCGTCCTGCTCAAATCTGACCGGGTCGACGTGTACTCCCTGTTCCTGGCCACCGGCCGGACCACCCAGCCTGGCTTCCCGGCGCCAGAGGCGGCCGCCGTGCCGAGTCCCGCGCCGGCCGACCCGGCACCGGGCACCTGATCCAACGTCATGAATATCCACATAGGACGCCGAGGAGGTATTGTCCATAAGGGATCCTAGATTGGCGGGGCTACCGTTTGGGGCACGGGTCGACGGACCCGTGCCCCGTTGCGGTCCAGGAGCTCCCCGGTCGTCGCTTCCTTGGGCGTGGCGGAGCAACACAACCACAAGGGGTCGGTCGCGTCGATGTGACGCCCGGCCAGGTCAGCGGGCGCCGGCCGTGACCGCGGGCCGGTCCGCACTCATCGCCGGCCGGATGGTCCGCTGCGGAAACAGGACCCGCCGCAGGATGCGGGGCGCGAACAGGTTCTCCGGCCGCCGGGTGAGGTTGATGGTTTCGTGGAACGCGATCGCGACGACCGGATCGGTCTTGGCCGCGTTGAGCAGCCGGGCGACGTAGGAGTTCAGCATACGGATCTTCATGGTCCGCTTTCCAACCGTGGTCGGCACCGCCAGATCGCCGCCTGCCGCCAGTTCCCATGGAGTATCGATGACCCGGGCCGCCCTGGCGTAGAACCGGCGCGGCAGGTCCGCGGGCGACTCGCGTAGGCAGTCGCGCAGAGCCACGGCCTCGGCCGCCGCCACCGTCATGCCCTGCCCGTACACCGGGTTGAAGGCACACAGTGCGTCGCCCACGACGAGGTAGCCTTCCGGCACCCGGGCCAGGCGCTCGAAGCGGCGGCGCACGCTGGCCGGCGCCCGGAAGCGCCGCGGCGTGGTCAGCGGTTCGGCGTCGTCGACGACGTAATGCAGGTCCGCGATCGGGAGCCGATGGGCGAACTCGTCGAAGCCCTGCGGGTCCGTCGGCGGGATGTCGCGCCCGATCCCGACCAGAGTGAGCATCCACCGGTCACCCTCGATCGGGATGAGCACCATGCTGTGAGGGTCCGAGGGCGAGAGCGAGTTGATCGCAGCAGCGTAACCGCTGGGGAGCGGCCCGCGACGGGCGTACTGTCGGCTGGCGTACGCGACCTGGGCCGCGATGGTCTCCTCGACTGGTCGCGCGTAGCCAAGCTCGGCCAACCACGTCGCGCTCCGGTTGCCCCGCCCGGTCGCGTCCACGACGAGGTCGGCGGCGAGATCCTCGACCCCACCGCCGGCCGGCACGAGGTGCACCCCGTCCACCCGGCGACCGTGGTCCCCGGTCCGCAGACCGATCGCTTCCTGGCCACCGCGGATCTCCACATTGGAGAGACGACCGACGCGCGCGCGAAGGTTGTCTTCCAGGGTCGGCCGGCTGACCGCGATGGCGACCAGATCGGACGGCGCGGCGCTGAGCATGCGACCGTCGTGGAACCACGCGATGTCGCTCACCAGGTCGACCGCGGTGGCGCCCATTTCGGTCAGATCATCGGTGAAGCCAGGGAAGAACTCCTCCAGAATCTCCCGACCCTTGGCCAGGATGCCGTGCGCGTGATGTCCCTGAGGGACACCCTTGCGCTCTCCGGTGCCCGTGAGATCGTCACGGTCGACCACGATCACGTGGTCGACGGTGTCGCTGAGTGCGCGGGCCGCGAGTAGGCCCGCCATGCTCGCACCGAGCACGACCGCGTTTCGCTGAGGGTTGGCGCCGAGGTCGTGACGATGATCTGCGTTGTTCAAGACTCCTCCTTCGTCGGTGCCAGCAGACCATCGGTGCGGAGGCTGTCTGTATGTCGATGTACGCGGACCCACTGTGGTCAGGATCACGCCGCCCGCGGACAGCTGCGGCCGCCGCCGTCCGCCCAACGGATCGGACCCCGCTCGTGTGCGACCTTCAGGGCGTGTCTTGTGAATCTTGGTGGTCGGCAGGGATGAGAGTGAGGTTGAGCAGTTCGAGACCGGTGACGGCTTGAAAGCCGGCAGCCGCATAGAGCGTGAGTGCGGGAGTGTTGTCGGTCTCGGTTTGCAGCGACACGCGATACGCCCCGGCGACACGGGCATCGTCGATGACACGCTGGAGCAGGGTGCGAGCGACGCCGCTGCAACGGTGTTGTGGGGCGACGTAGAGATCGCGGATCGACCAGGCGGTGCCGAGCATCAGTGACGCCGGCATGACCGTGGACGTGATGAACCCGCAGACCTGGTCGGGATGGACGGCAGCAGCGATCTTCATGGTGTGCTGTGCGAGTTGGTCGTGAAGCCAGTCACGGGTGGACTGGGGGACAGCTGTCGGCCGTAGTGCGTCCGGTAGTCATCGAACAGGGCGGCTACCTGGTCGAATGCGTGGTGAGACGGCGTTATCGGCATGGTTGTCACGTTCACAGTCACCAGACCAGTGTCGGTCATTGTCACGTGGCCGTCATGCTTGCGCGTCCGAGATCCACGAGACAGGCCCGCGTGGTGCCTTGTCACCTTCGTCCGTATTGTTCGTTTGTCCAGTGTGGACGTTTCGAGTATGGCGCGGCTGCGCGATGAGTTGTCGGAGTCCTCGCCTCCGGTTGAGTACGGTTGCGGATGTCGTGTCGGTAGTCGTTGACGGGCGCCGACGTGGCCGGGAGGAGCGCCGGGTGATCGATCACATCGTGTTGGCGGTGCCGGACCTCGCCGACGGCGTTGCGGAGTTCCAGCGCCGGACTGGCATCCGGCCGGTGCGGGGCGGTAGCCACGTCGGCCTCGGCACCGCGAACTATCTCGTGGGACTCGGCAGCGGTGCGTATCTCGAAATCGTCGGCCCTGACCCCGACCAACCCGACGCGGCCCAGCCACGCCCGTTCGGCATCGACCACCTGACCGCCTCCCGGGTGGTCACCTGGTGCATTCGGCCAGCTGACTTCGACGGCGCCATCGCGACCGCAAAGGCCCGCGGGTACGACCCGGGACCACCCCGAGCGATGTCGCGTCGCACCTCTCAGGGAACGCTCCTCGCGTGGCGGCTGACGCTTGGCGCGGCCGACCCGGTCGACGGGCTTGTGCCGTTTCTCATCGACTGGGGGACGACGGCCCATCCCAGCACCGGCATCATGCCCACGCTCCCGCTCGGTTCATTGGCGGGTGAACATCCCGAACCGGTTGGCGTTCGAGCGAGGCTGACCGCACTCGATGTCGACCTTGCGGTCGCCCCCGGTCTGCGGCCCCGATTGCTGGTAACACTGCAATGTCCGACCGGGCCAGTCGTACTCAGCTAAGAGTCACTGGTCCACCAATATCGATCTCAATTGCCCAAGTGTGACGGGCGCGACTGCGGGCGAGTAGGCACCGGGGGTCACCCTCGAGGCCAACCACTGCGCGGGGCCGCTCGCATGTCAGTCGTAGGAGGAGTCGATGCGCGTTCTGGTAACGGGGGCGACCGGCCATGTCGGCCGTATCGTCGTGGAGCAACTTGTCGCGGCCGGCGTGCGGGTGCGCGCGATGACCCGCAGTCCGCGGCAGGCGCATTTCCCGGAGGCCGTCGAAACCGTCGCCGGTGATCTCACCGATCCGTCCGCGCTGGTGCCCGCACTGGCGGGAGTGGATCGCATGTATCTCTTCCCGGTCGCGCGTACCGCGCGTGAGGTGGTGACCCTCGCCCGGCGCGCGGGGGTGGGGCGCATCGTCGTGCTTTCCTCGGCGGCGGTCACCAGCGGCGCCGACACCACGTCGCATCTCCCGGTGGAGCAGGCGGTGGAGGAACTCGGTCCAGAGTGGACCCACGTGCGGCCGGGTGAGTTCATGCTCAACAAGCTCTTTCTGTGGGGACCGAGCATCCGCACCGAGGCCGTGGTCTACGAGCCGTTCCCCGAGGCGGCCTGGTGGCCCGTGCACGAACGCGACGTCGCCAACGTCGCGGTGGCGGCCCTGCTGCAGGACGGGCACCAGGGCCAGGCGTACGACCTGAGCGGCCCCGAACTCATCACCCGCCGGGAGCAGGTAGACGCCATCGCGACCGCCATCGGGCGCGACGTGCGCCTCGAGGTCGTCACGCCCGAGCAGGCGCGCGAACGTTACCGCCGGCAGGGCGGCTTCGCCGCCGCCAACGCCGACTTCCTGCTCGGCTTCACCGACTACCAAGGCAACGAGCGCGAACCGACCTCGGTCTCGTACCCGAGCATACGGACAGCGCAGGCACGACCAACGGCCCAACGCGTGACCGGGTACCCGGCACGCACGTTCGCGCAGTGGGCTTACGACCACACCGAGGACCTGCGACCGTAGTGGCCCTACTTCGCGGCGCCGTGGATTGGATCACCTGTGCGGGCAATGGCGCACAGGTGAAGCCACGCCTGTCGTTCATCGCGCACGGCGAGAACACCACGTTCGCATCCCATGGGTCGAGCGGGCCCAGCGATGGCGACGACCGGGCGGTCGCCTCAGATGTCGACGACGGGGCGGGACCTCCCTGGATCCGACCACCGTGGTCATGGCCGACCGGTGGAGTGTGCGGGCATGGCGGAGGCGGCATCCTGGTTGGATGGGTACGGTCGTGGTCGGGGGTTCGCCGTAGCCATGGCCGGGTACGTCTTTCTCAGTTACAGCCGTAAAGACCGGGGCTATGTCAGCCAGCTGGCCAGCTTTCTGGGTACGGCCGGAGTTGATGTGTGGTTCGACCCCGACATCCGCTACGGGGCCGACTTCGAGCGGATCATCCGCGAGAAGATCGACGGCTGCGCGGCGGTCATCGTGGCGATGACACCCGACTCGGCGGCGTCGGAGTGGGTCGGGCGCGAGATCACCTGGGCCGAGCAGCGGCGCAAGCCCATCGTTCCGCAGCTGCTGGCCGGCCCGGTGTTCCCCCGGTTCGCCCGCCTCAACTACCACCTGTGCCTGGATGGCGCGATGCCCGGGCAGGACCTGGTCGAACAGCTGCGAGAGTACGTCGGACTCCCCGACGGCGATCGCCTGGCCGAACTGCGCGCGGCCGTCGCCGAACCGCAGTCGTGGAAGCGCAGTGCGGCGCTGCTGCTGGTCGAGCGCCTGCTGGGCAGCGTCCGCGAGCAGACCCGGGAAGCGGCCCGGACAGCGCTGGTCGGCCTGCTCAGCGACCCCGATGCCGAGGTCCGCGGCCGCGCGTTGCAGCTGTGGCACGCCCGGGGCCTGGGTGATCCGCCGGCGCCGCATCAGCCGCCGCGCCCGCGCAGCGCTCAAACGACAGCCATCGTCGGTATCGACTTCGGGACGACCAACTCGCAGGTCGGGTTGCTCGAGGCGGGCGACGTGTCGCTCATCCCCAACGCCGAAGGCGAAACGGCGACGCCGAGCGTGGTCGCGTTCACCGCCGATGGCCGGTTGCTGGTCGGCGGGCCGGCCAAGCGGCAGACCGCGGCCAACCCGACCAACACGTTCCACTCCGTCAAGCTGAAACTCGGTACGGACTGGAGCATCCAACGCGGCGGTCGGCGCTACACGGCCGAAGACATCGCCGCTCTCATCCTGGCCCAACTGCGGGAGGACATCCTGCGCTACGCCGGCGCCGGCCTGGTCGACGCCGTGCTGACCGTGCCGGCGTACTTCACCCAGGTGCAGCGCGACGCCCTGCACACGGCGGCGGTGGCGGCTGACCTCAACGTGATGCGCATCATCAGCGAGCCCATCGCGGCCGCGATCACGTACGGCCTCAACCGTACGGCCGAGGCGACCGTCCTCATGCTCGACCTCGGGGGCGGCACGTTCGACGTGGCGCTCACCGAGATCGCCGAGGGGGTCAGCGAGGTCAAGGCGACCGCTGGCGACAACGCGCTCGGCGGCGACGACTGGGACCGCGCACTGGTCGATTATCTGCTCGACGTCATACGCCGGCGTCACGGTGTGGACCTCACCGGCGACGCGGCTGTCATCCTGCGGCTGAGGGCGGCCGCCGAGGAGGCGAAGATCGCACTGTCGGCCGCCACATCGACCGAGATCCGGATCCCTTACCTGGCCACCAGCGTGGACGGCCCGATCCATCTGGAGACCACGCTCGGCCGGGACGAGTTCGAAGCGATGACCCGGGCGATCCTGCGGCGCTGCGAGACCCTCATCCGGTCGGTCGTCAACGATGCCGGCATCGGCCCGGAGCTGATCGATCACGTCATCCTCGTCGGCGGCGCCACCCGGATTCCGGCGGTGGGCCGGCTGGTCGCGGAGCTCACCGGCAAGCAGCCGTACCGGGGCATCATTCCGGAGGGGGTGGCGACCGGAGCGGCGCTGGAAGCGGGAATTCTGAGGGGAATCGTCCGGGACACCCTGCTGCTGGACGTCACGCCGATCTCGCTCGGCGTCGAGGAGTCGAGCGGGGCATTCACGCGGCTCATCGAGCGGAACACGACGATCCCGACCAAGCGCAGCGACCTGTTCACGACGACCGAGGACGGCCAGCGCGGGGTGGTCGTGAAGGTCTACGAGGGTGAGCGGGAACTGGCCGCGGACAACCACATCCTGGCCGCGCTCGAGCTGGACATTACGCCCGCCCCCCGTGGCGTGCCGCAGCTCGAGCTGACCGTCGACATCGACGCCAACGGGATCGTCCACGTGTCGGCCAAGGATCTCGGCACCGGCCGCGAGGTGGCCGCTCGGGTCAACCGGCAGTCGGTGACGGCGGCCCGCGCGTGCCCGAGCTCCGGATCGGCCGGACTGGTGCTGCTCGACTCGTCCGACCAGCAGCGGGCTGAGATGGCCGTGCACGCGGCCGAGTTCACCCTGGGTCGAGTGCCCGACCCCGGGCTGAGCTCCGGTGATGTGCGTTCGCGGGACAGGTCGGGCGAGGAGCTGGTGGTTCACGTGCGGCATGGGCGCGAGCGGACCCTGTATGTCCGCAATGCCGAGGTCACGCAGGCGCGGGAGGCTGGATCGCGGTACCGGCTGGCCCTGGTGGAGATCAGCCCTTACGGCTCCGGCCACGATGCCGTCCGCTACCTTCCCGGCCCGTTGGACGACCTGACCCGGACGCGGTCCCAGCGCGGCGGCTACGACTACGAAGTGCCGTGGGCCGACATCTGGTCCCGGGCGGGGGGCCCGTTCTGATGCGGCTTGACGTGCGAGCCGTCCAGAAACCCAAACAAGCAAGTAGGTTGTGCGACGAGAGGACCGCGTGACGACGTGACCGGCCATCCTGAAGACGAGCCGAGGACCGCCCCGGGTAAGCGCCGCCGATGGCTTCTCTCCCTCGCCCCGGTCATGGAAAGCAGATGGCAGGGCGAGCGTTCGCGGGCCTGGGACGTCGAGGATGAACTGGTCGCGGTCGCGTTCCTGGGCGACGTGACCATCGATGTGTCCCAGTCCAAGAGCGCTCCAGCAAAGATCGACATCGACGCATACGCGATCTTTCGCGACGTTGATGTGCTCGTCGCCGAGGGCGACCACGTCGAACTGTTCGGCGGCGTACTCAAAGGCAGTCTGCGCAACGACGTACCTTCGGTACCAGAGGGCCGTCGCAAGCGCGTGATTCGGATACACGGCCACACGGTGCTGGGCAACGTCACGGCGCGCATCGCCGAGGAACATCGGCGGGTCGGGTAGCTCTCGCACCCCAGGCAGCCAGGTTGGTGCGGTGACCTCACACCCTTACCGGGTTTGAAACCATGCCGCTGGTTCGTGAGTTCTTCGTCGAGCGCCGGCATCATGGCAGTCAGGCTCGGGTCGGGTTGGCCGCGGACGGAAGGGTCACGGTGTCCAGAACGGTGGACCGGTCGGCGGTCGCGCCGGAGTTCCTGCCTTTCCTGCCCCGTTTCCGGGACCTGCCGCTCGATCGGCGATGGGCGCTCTGGCTGCTCCGCCGGTAGGTGGCTCGCGTGATCATCCAGCCCGTCGACGGGGTCGACCAGCCGAGCGGGGTGAACCCACCCGTCCGAGTGCTCCGGCCACGCGGACGCACGCCGATCGGCTGTCTACTGTGGATCCACGGCGGCGGCCTGATCGTCGGCAGCGCGGCGCACGACGACGCGTTCTGCGCCGAGACGGCGCGCGAGGTCGGCGTCGTGGTGGTATCGGTTGACTACCGGTTGGCGCCCGAGCATCCGTTTCCGTCCGCGCTCGACGACTGTGCCGGTGGGTGGGACTGGATCCAGGCCAATGCCGGCCACCTCGGTATCGACCCGACCCGGGTCGCCGTCGGCGGCCACAGCGCGGGCGGTGGCATCGCCGCGACGCTCATACAGAGGCTGTATGACGCAGGTGCGCGACCGTGCGCGCGGTGGCTGTTCTGCCCGATGCTCGACGACCGGACCGCCGGACGGCGCGACCTCGACCGTACCCGTCACCTCGCCTGGAACAACCGGAACAACCGGGCGGCGTGGCGGTACTACCTCGGCGCCGAACCCGGCCGCGCACACCTGCCCACATACGCCTCGGCGGCCCGCCGGAGTGACCTCACCGGCCTCGCGCCGGCCTGGCTCGGCGTGGGCGACGTTGACCTCTTTCACGACGAGGTGGTGCGGTATGCGCGGCGGCTGCACGGGTGCGGCGTACCGACCAGATGCGACGTCGTGACCGGCGCGCCGCACGACTTCGACCAATGGGCCGCCGGCACCACGGCGGCCCGCCGCTACGTCACCGTTGCTCGGGGCTGGCTGGCTCGGCAGATCCGCACGACCAGATGACGTCCCCGCGACACCGCAGCGGCGCTCGTCACCCACGACCGGTGAGGTACACACGGTCGTTCGTCGCGGGCCGTCCACTGTGGACCAGGACCCCGTCAGTGGTGGTGGCTCTGGCGGCCGAGGGTCTTCACCGGGGTCGCTCCGGGGCGGGTCCACTGCGGCACGGGCCGGCTGGTCGGACCCCAGGTGGCGACGCCGTCCGCGCCCGAGCGCCAGTACCAGCAGATCGGCGAGCCATGCCCGCCGACCGGCGAGTCGGCCTGCGGGGCCTCGGGCCAGCCCTCGGGGTTGTCCTCCCACGCCTCGCGGCGGCCGTAGGGCGTCATGTCGAGCAGACCGAGGGACCCGTTGACCGGCTCGTTGCCACGGCCGGTCGTGGAGTAGGTGAGGAACACGCGGTCGCCGTCGCGCAGGAAACATGTGATGCAGCCCATGCTGCCGCCGACAGGTGCCTCCACGTCGCGCACCGAGTACCAGGGTTGGGTGTAACCCATGAACTCCACGTAGGGAGCCACCTCGTCCCACCGGCCCGAGGTCAGGACGGCGAACGAGACGCCCCGGGCGTTAAGGTAGACGGCGTCCTTCACGTGCCAGGCCGTGGTGGTGCAGCCCTCGCACTGCCCCTGGTGCGGCGCGCCGTCGTACCACATGTGCTGGTAGACCACGAGCTCGTCGCGGCCCTGGAACAGGTCCAGGAACGGAACGGGGCCGCCGGGTCCGACGACCTCGACGGTCCCGTCGAGCTCCACCATCGGCAGCCGGCGGCGGGCCGCGGCGATGGCGTCGCCCTCGCGGGTGTGGGCCTTCTCGCGGACCAGAAGCTCGTCACGGGCGGCCTGCCAGGTGGCCAGGTCGACCACGGGCGGGCGGCCGGGCAGCGCGGTGGTCGGATCGTCCGGTGTGGTCGTCATGGTGTCCTCCGTGGTGTCGTGCCGGGCAGTATCGTACGAAGTCATACGACGGTCACCAGAACAGACGCGCAACACGGCCGAAACTCATCGCGCAAGTTCACCGACGCGCTCCGAGCGCGCGCGATCCCGACGCGCGTTTCAGCCATCATCGCTATTGGCTGGCACGGCGGCATGGTCCTGTGCATGATCGACGATAGATCAGTCGGATTCCCACAGGTGGAGGTTCCGGACATGCGTGTGCGAGCGAACGTACTTGCGTTTGTGCTGGTAGCGGTGTTGAGCACGGCCTTGGCGGGCTGTACGAGCGCCCCCTCGTCGCCGAGCCCCACCAGCCCACCGGCTGGTGGAGCGTCAACCAGCGCCGCGGCGGACCCCGTCGCCCAGATCACCGCGAACTGGGAGGAGTTCTTCAACGCCAAGACCGCCAACGACCGCCGCGTGCAGCTGATCGAGAACGGCCCGGCGTTCTCGGCAACGCTGCAGGCCCAGGCGTCCAATCCGCTCGCCGCGGCGGCCACCGTCAAGGTGAGCAAGGTGACACTGAGCTCGCCCACGCAGGCCGCCGTGACGTACTCGATCCTGGTCAATGGCCAGCCTGCCCTGCCCGACCAGCAGGGCGTGGCGGTGCTCGACGGCGGCACCTGGAAGGTCAGCGCGGCCAGCTTCTGTGCCCTGCTCACACTGGAGAGCGGCGGCAAAACCGACGGTCTGCCGGCGCCCTGCCTGTCCGGCGCGCCGGGCTCGGCTTCGGCGAGCCCGCAGGTTTCGTGATGGCCGACGTTGCGTCCGGCGATGGGCTTGCTGTTCGGCGCGGAACTCCGGCGGTCGCGCTGGCGACGCTGTGCACGCTGCTGTTCCTGACGTTCCTCGACAACACGGTCGTGAGCGTGGCCCTGGGCGATATTCAGCGCGAGTTCCACGCCAGCGTGTCGACGCTGCAGTGGATCGTCGGCGGATACGCCCTCACATTCGCCGGTGGCATGCTGGCCTGTGGCATGCTGGGCGATCGGCTCGGCCGCAAGATGATCATGCTCGCCGGCGGCGTGGTGTTCTGTATCGGCTCGGTGCTGGCCGCGGTTGCACCCAACGCGACCATGCTCATCATCGGACGGATCGTGATGGGCCTGGGCGCGGCGGCCAGTGAGCCGGGCACACTGTCGATGCTGCGCCACCTGTACCCGCAGGAGCGCGCCCGCACCCGCGCGATCGGGGTGTGGGCCGGTGTGTCTGGCCTGGCCCTCGCGCTCGGCCCGGTCGTGGGTGGTGTTCTGGTCGGGTTGTCGGATTGGCGGGGCATCTTCTGGTTCAACCTTGTCCTCGGCCTTGTCGCCATCACGGCCGCCGCGGTCGTGCTCCCGGAGAGCGTCGACCCGCAGACACGGCGCATCGACATCGGTGGCACCGTCCTGTCGGCCGGAGCGCTGACGGCGTTGGTATTCGCGGTGATCACGGGCGAATCGGCCGGGTTCACCTCACCCCAGGTGCTGACCCTGTTCGCGCTGAGTCTGGTCGGGGCGGTGGCCTTCCTGCTGTGGGAGCGGCGGGTGCGTGATCCGCTGCTCAGCCTGCGCCTGCTCCGCGACGCCCGGTTCACCACCGGCAACATCATTGCGTTCTGCACGTACTTCGCGACGTTCGCGATCTTCTTCTTCACCGCGCTGTATCTGAACGAGATCGCCGGGTTCGACGGCTACCAGATGGCTCGGCTGTTTGTCCCGATGACGGTCCTGATGATCGGCGCATCGGTCGTGACCGGCCGTTTGGTCGGCGACGCCGGGGTCCGGTGGTGGACGGCCGCCGGCTGTGTCATCTTCGCAGCCGGCCTGCTGCTGACCATCGTCGTCCTGAGCCCCCGGCCGAACGTCGCGGCGCTGAGCGCTGCGCTCTCCCTGGCCGGTCTCGGCATCGGCATCACGGTCGTGCCGGTCACGTCGTCGGTGCTCGGCGCGGCGCCGGCCGAGCAGTCGGGCATGGCGGCGTCGGCGGCCAACACCAGTCGGGAGATTGGCGCGGTCACCGGAGTGGCCGTGCTCGGGGCCCTCACGTACGCCCAGCTCAACGCGGATCTGACCGCGCGACTCAATGAACTCGGGGTGCCGGCGGCCTTCCAGTCCATCGTCATCGACGCGGTCGAGACCGGTGGCGTGCCGGCCAACGGCAACGGCACTGACAATCCAGCCGCAGCCGGCCAGGGCGAGATCGTCCAGAAGGTCATCAACGCGGCCTACCACGCGTTCGAGACCGGGCTGCACGCCGCGCTCTACCTGTCGGCCGGGTTGATGTTGGTGGCGGCGGTGCTCGCCGCGACGACACTGCGTCGACGGGCGGCGGCCGAGAGTGTCGGTACGTAGTGTCTACTGTGGACGGTATCGCACGCGCGCGGCGCGTCCGGCTCGCCGGGGTCCCATGTGGACCATCACCGCCGCGGTGGGGCCGGTCTCCCCGATCGCTGCCCCATCATAGGACGCGCGTGGCGGGAGAGCCTGATGTCCGCGCGAGGTGACCCGACGGGTACGACCGTCCGGATCACCGTGGCCGCATACCAGCGTCGGTGCCCAGCAGGAGACGGTGTCGTACCGACCGCCGCGACCTCGGCCCGCGATGACGGTAGCTTGGACGGGTCGCATCGTGTCCCGCGCAGGACCGCGATGGAAAGGACGGTGAGTAGAACGATTTCCAGGCCGATCAGCCCGCGCTCGACGAGCCCCATCATCGCACGGCCGCCGGGGAAGGCGACGTACCAGAACAGGGCCAGGCCAAGCGCGCACGCCACGCACAGGGTCCGGACGGCGTTGACGGTACGGTTCCACGCCGTTCCCATCCGGGAGAACCGGGAGGCGAGGCCAGCAGCGGCAATCGGCAGCGCGACGAACGCGGTCACCGACGCGTAGCGATGGGCATAGGCCGCCATCGACATGCCGGAGACGCCGACCGGGTCGGTGGGGATGATGGCGGCGATGAGCAGACCCATGGACCACGTCGATATCAGGATGGTCGGAAGGCCGCGAACCCTGACTCCGGCGGCCCCAAGAGCGGGGAGAAGCGCCAGCGACCCGACGGCCAGTGCGATCATCGCAACCTGAATCGCCGAGCCGCGGCCTGACAGTGCATAGTCGCTGATCGTCAGCTCGAGCGGGTCGTAGCCCGGGCCGAGTCCGAGGTGGCCCACAACCGTGGCGACGACGGCGACGAACAGTCCGAGCATCGAGACGAACGCAAACGCTCGGGCGGCGGCGTTGTTTCCCATGGGTTCCAGGCTCGCGGCCCGGACCGCTCCCCCGATATCGGGAAGCTCCCTGATCGGTCCCTGACAAATCCGCGGGTATTCGGGGCAGGGAATCCGTAGATCGCCTCAGGGTTGGGTTAACCGCACCCCGCCAGCGGGTGCTGACCCGACCCGCGTCCGGCGCGTTGACCGGCTCAGGATGCCCGCGGGTATTGGCGATGGGGTGGCGGGCGATCGGGCGATGGAGTCGTCATCCGGCCGGTCTGGGCATGGATGAGAACATTGAGGTCGTCGACACGCCGCTGCGCGATGGCCTCCCGGTAGGCGCCCAGCGCGGTGACGGTCACCAGGCGCACGCGCGCGTCCCGTTCGTAGTACGGGCAGGGGTTGTAGAGCACCGGTCCGCGAGCCGAGTACCGGCCGCGGTTGTCCTCGACAGCGGCGCACCGCAGCGACTCCCAGGACAGCCGGTGGGTCCGCAGGAGCTCCCGCACGACGAGGCCCTCGGGCGTCGCGTACACGCCGAGCCGGAGCAGCCGGATCGCGAGCGCGGCGACGAGGACGAGAACAATCGCCAGGCCGGTCTCCCCACCCGGCGTCCGGACGGACAGCATTCCGGCCACCACGAACCCCGCCGCCGGCACACATACCGCGGCGGCGGCGACCCCATTCCACAGCCACGACCGCAGCACCCGGCTCTCAACGATCACCCGACACCCTCCACCTGTGCAACCGTTACCAGTGTCCCGGATCACCCGGACGATCGACAAGATCGGGACATGCCGATCCGGGAACAGCGCTTCCCGGACAGGTGGAGTGTCGCGCCCCCACGGTCGCAAGGACGCGCGGCTGATCGACGAGTCGAGGGTGGATCGCCGTGGCGAGTCAGCCGACGTAGCGACATCGAACTCACACAAGCGCCTCGGATGCCGCCCGGCGATGTTAGCCCGGACACCGGGATGCCGCCCCGCGGTGTTAGCCCGGACACCGTACTCGCGGAAAACCGTTAGCAAACTGTCCGGGCAAACCCAAAACCCCGGATGAGGTCGGCCAGGGACTGAGCGAGTCGGGCGTGCGAGTCCATGCTGAGGTGGATGCCGTCCGTCCCGGCCCGGGCCACGCTGGCGGCGTCGAAGAACACCAGCTCCTGCTGGGCGGCGAGTTCGGCGTAGGCGGCCGCCAACCCGTCGATGTGACGGACCGAGGCGGCATCGAAGCTCTCCATCTCGTCGAGGTACCGCGCCTGCCGGTCGTCGATACGGACGGGGCTCACCAGGATGACGGTCGGCGCTCCGCCGTCGCGGGTCCAGCAGTTGGCCCGCAGGTCGTCGAGGAAGCCGGACCACTCGTCGGTGATGCCGGTCGACGTGAGCCCGAACTGGGCCTTGGCGTCGTTGGTCCCGAGCATCAGAACGATGACGTCCAGCGGCGCGTGCGACAGCAGGCAGGGCACGAGGTACTGGCGGCCGTTGAGGCCGGGCCGCTCCGGATCGTCCCGGTCGACGGTACGGCCGTTGAGTCCTTCCTCGATGACGTTCCAGCCAGGACCGAGCCGGTTCTGCAGCTGCCCCGGCCAGCGGACGTCGGCCGCCAGCCGGGTGTAGGTGGGGTCGTCGCTGGGTGCGCCGTGGGTGTTGGAGTCGCCAAAGCACAGCACCGTCGTCGCCGCCGGATCGGTGATCATGGGGGTGATCGTAGCGAGGCACGTGCCGGGGTTCACCGGCGCCGGCCGGTTCGGATGCCCCGCTGTCGCGGCGGATGCCTGCTGCCTCGCCGGCCGCGGGATCGGGTCATCAGCCGCAACTGGTCGGCAACGGGCCGTCCAAGATAGGTGCCGAGGCTCGCGCCAGCGGCGATGCCGACCGCAACCCCGAGGGCGAGCAAGAGTGTTGCCTCGCCTCCCGCCCGGTCAGCCGCGCCCGGCGCGGGACCGACCATCTGCAGGAGGCCCTGGTAGAGCGACAGGCCGGGAACGAGCGGGAGCAGGGCCGCGCTGATGAGGCCGAAGCCCGGGACGTGGGTGCGGCGCACGATCAGTGTGGTCAGAGCGGCGGCCACGAGGGCGCCGACGGTGTCGGCCAGGACCTCGCCCACGCCGACTTGGGTCATCGAGGTGTACCCGAGCCAACCGACCAGGGCCATGGCGGCGGCCAGGAAGATGGTCACGATGTCGGCGTAGGCCGAGAGCGCGAAGAGCGCCGCTATCAGGCCCGCCGCGACGAACTGATACCCCAACGCACCCAACGCGATCGGGTCGGCCGAGATCGTGAGTGGTTCACCCACCTGTTGTACCAGTCGGAGCGCGATCACGATGCCGGCCACGATGCCAGCCGTGCGCATGAAAACCTCGAACACGCGGGCCGAGGCAGTGACGTAGAACTGGTCGATCGCGTCCTGCACCGCGCCGACGATCATCATGCCCGAGACGAGGATGACAATGCCGCCGACGACCACCAACGTCGAGTCGACGCCGACGAAGAACGGGACGCCCCGCGCGCCCGCCTGCGAGACCCCGGCGGCGATCAGCGTGATCGTCGCCGCGGCGGCAAGCTGCTGGAAGAACGGCGGTACCCGGCGCCGATCGAGCGCCGAGAGCATCCAGTCCACCACCAGGCCGGTCATGAGAGTGACCAGGAGGATCTTCCACGATGTGGTGAACAACAACGTCACGGCTGGCCCGACACCGGCGTTGGCGAACATCGCGACCCAACGCGGATACGGATGCCGGGCCGACCGGATCCGTTCGAAGGCTGCCACGGCGTCATCCAGCGGCAGGCCGGCCTCGATACCATCCGACAACTGGTCCAGGCGGCGGACCATCGTGTAGTCCGGGACGGTCGGTCTCACAACGCGGATGGACGTGACCGGTGGGAGCCCCGGCCCGGGGTAATGTGAGGCCGAGATGGACGTGTACGTGACATCGACGTGCACGCCGCGCAGTCCTAGCGCCCGGGTCACCCGCAACATGAACACGACCACGTCGTTGGCGGACATACCGGTCGAGAGCAACGTGTCGCCCATGCGCATAGCCAGGTGCAGCGCGGCGTGGGTGTTTGCGTCGCCGCCTGCTGGAGCCTGGGGTGAGACGGCCGGCTCGGCCTGCTCGGCGGTCGTCACGCGATGTCGCCGGGTCGGTGCGGCCCCGGCCGGGCGGTGGGGACCGGTTGCCGGGGGCCGGGCGCGGACTCATAAGGCTTGGGCACGACGACATCGTGCCACCCAACCGCGCCGCGGCGAAGAGTCAGCTGGCGTGTGCGCCAGCTGAGGCCGGAGACAAGGACACCCAACGGGTTCGGCTGCGCTTCGGCATTTCGCCAGGGCGTCACCGGATGCGCTGAACCGGGCGGCCTCGGCGCTGGTGGTCAGCCCAGCCACCGTCCGCACACATGTCAGCCGGGCCATGACGAAGCTCGGCGCTCGCGACCGGCGACCGGAGCCGGGGCCGAACGCGCGCAGTCGGGAAATCCGCGGGCTGAGAGTCCGATGTGGACAATGCCAGCTCGCCCATATCGGCTCGGCGAGCCCTTCCCCCGAGGCATCCGGGTTGGAGCGCGGACTACCGTGACGGGATGAGCGATGATTTGACCCCGTTCGCGGTTCACGTTACCGAGGACGCGCTCGACGACCTGCGGCAGCGTCTCGCGCGTGCCCGGTGGCCCGAGCAGGCGACGGTGGCGGACTGGAGCCAGGGCATCCCGCGGGACTGGCTGCGCGACCTGTGCGAGTACTGGTTGCGCCAATACGATTGGCGGCGCTTGGAGGCACGACTCAACGCCTTGCCTCAGTTCACGACCGAGGTGGACGGCATTGATATCCACTGTGTGCACCTGCGCTCGCCGTACCCGGACGCGATTCCTTTGATCTTGACGCATGGCTGGCCCGGCTCGGTGGTGGAGTTCCTCGACGTCCTCGCTCCGCTGGTCGATCCCGTCGCCCATGGAGGCGCGGCGGATGACGCCTTTCACGTGGTGTGTCCCTCGCTGCCGGGCTTCGCGTTCAGCTCGAAGCCAGCCCGGCCAGGGTGGGGGACGGCGCGTATCGCACGGGCGTGGTCGATACTGATGACCCGTCTGGGGTACGAACGATTCGGCGCACAGGGCGGCGACTGGGGAGCCGCTGTCACCACGGCCCTGGCGGAGCAGCAGCCTGAACGCCTGGTGGGCATCCATCTCAACTACGCCCCCTGGCCGGTTCGCGACAGACCCGCGGCGAAGGACGTGACCGAGGACGAGCAGCGGAGTCTGGCCGACTTCGGTCAGTTCCTTGAGTGGGGCAGTGGCTACGCGCTCCAGCAGGCCACCCGTCCCCAGACATTGGGATACGGGCTGGTCGACTCTCCGGTGGGACAGTGCGCCTGGATCGCCGAGAAGTACTGGGCCTGGACCGACCACGGTGGCGATCCCCTCGAAGCGCTCAGCCACGACCAGATGCTCGACAACATCAGCGTCTACTGGCACACCTCGAGCGCCGCGTCCTCCGCCCGGATCTACTGGGAGGACGGGTTCGCCCGGCCGTCCCGTAGACGCACGGGTCCGCTGCCCCGGCCGCCCGTCGTGCCGGTCGGCGTCTCGGTCTTCCCCCGCGAGATAGTCCGCCCGTCGCGGCGCTGGTGCGAGCGGTACTACCCCGACCTCCGCTTCTTCGACCAACCCGACCGCGGCGGCCATTTCGCTGCCTTCGAGCAGCCGGAACTCTTCGTCGACCAGGTACGGCAGGCCTTCCGGACCATGCGAACGGTCGGGGGGCCGTAGGGACGACCTCGTGGCGGGGTGAGTCAGCAGCCCGAGTCCTTCGGGTCAACGCGCGTACGGGCGCGGGAGCCGCCCCGGCTTGTGCCGGGACGGCCCCGCGTGTGAGTCAGCGTGCCCATTGTCAACGCCTGACGAGCCGGTCAGGCCTTGGGACACGTCAGTCGGAGCTTCGGTCTAGTCGTGCCCGAGCTGAGCTCTGATCTCACCTACCGGGTACAGCGTGCTGTGCACATTGACGTACGTGGCCCCCGCGCGGATCGCGGCAATAAGTTCGGTGAACTGGCCCGCGGTGATGCCCTGCCCGGCCGGGCCGATGACATTGGCCGGGGTGATGGTGCCGGTTATCGTAGCGGGCGCCGGCGGGCAGGCCTGGGTGCCGGCTGGCCCGTTACCAAGGTTGGAGCAGAGGAACACAGCGACTCCGCCAACCTGGGACTGGCTGCCGAAGTGTATGTGCGCCTGTGTGACCGTGCCCTCGAGACCCGTGTAGCTGAGCTGGTAGGAGATCTCCTGTGCGTGCTCGTTGATGTGCGCTTGGAACACACCGCCGCCCGTGGTGGAAATCGCAAGTGGGTTCTCGTCGTATCCCGTGAGATGTTCGCGGAGGTTGTCCGCCCGAATGCTCGGGTTGCCTTCGCCGGCCGTCGCCGCGGTCCCGACCCCTATGGCGGCCACCGTGGCGGTCACTGCCACGACGATCGCCCACAGCCGCCCACGCCCTCTGAACACCGTGTACCTCCCTCGATAGACCACCCTTCCCAACAGGTGAACGCAGCGATCGACGTGACGGCTCAATCGACGGCGTTCGTAATCCACCAGCCGTGATGTTCGCATGTCGAACAATGCGGTACCGGGACAGGGGAACCGGCGGATCGTCGGTCTCAGCCCAGCGACGCGCCCGCCCGGGGCCGGGTCACGCGATGCGGTCGCACACGCTGTCCTCGGTGCCGTGGATGAGTTTGATCGTGACGTGGTGGTCTTGGATGAGTACGGTGTACACACCGTTGACGACCCATATCCCCACCGGCAGGTTGGTGCGGCCGGGGGTTGCGAATACGATGATCGGCCCGATCACGAACCAGGTCTGCGAGCCGTCGGTGTCGAAGCTGAAGATCGCGCTGCCGCCGGCATCGGCGTCGTAGGATCTGCCGTTCGCGGTATCAGTGACCCGGTACACCAGCGGCCCGGTGGCAATCTGAAGGCGGGGCGACCCGTCCGGGAAGGTCTCCAGTGTCTTGATCCAGACGTTGTTCACGATGGGGTCCGCGTGGACCGCGAAGTCGCACGTGACGCCAGCCGCGAAGTCGAATGGTGGCTCGACGATCTGGACCCAGCCGGGACCCGGCGGCGGGCCGAGGAGGCGACTCTGTGGGGCCGCAGCGGCGGCCGCGGCGGAGCCGACGACGGCAAGCGCGACGCAGACCGCGAGCGCGACGCAGAGGCGAATGGTTCGGCGCATCATGGTGTCCTTCCCACGCAGTTGCGAGTACATCGCCACAATGCGTGGTAGGCATGACCGCGTTCCCAACGCTATTACGCATCAGCCATAACAGATAGTCAGGTGCATCGCACTGACAGCCATCGAGACTCAACGGATCCTCGACACTCTTACGCGCTGCGACCCACGCCGGATACCCTGACATCGACATGGATTTTCTCCTGCTGGGACCGTTTCAGGCCGTACACGACGGTGCGCCCGTCGCATTGGGCGGTCGGCGGCAGGAGCGGTGCGTACTGGCCATGCTGCTGCTCGCGCCGGGTCGCCGGCTCAGCGTCGCGCGTATCGAGGATCTGCTCTGGGACGGCAAGCCGCCGGCATCCGGGCGCGGTGCCATCCACACGTACGTGGGTCGGCTACGTCGCACGCTGGCGCCGTACGGGATGCGGATCAGCACGCGGGGAGACGGATACCAGCTGGAGCCCGGTACCTACACCGTCGATCTGGATGAGTTCACCGCACTGGTACGCAACGCCGCCACCGTCACCGTCCCGATCGACCAGGTACTGCTCTACACCACGGCGCTGAATATGTGGCGCGGACCGTTGCTCTCCGATGTCGTCGACGACGCACTGCGCGCCCGCCTCGACCCGGCGTTGGATGAGCAGCGCCTGACCGCGATCGAGTTGCGCGCGCAGGCTCAGCTGTCGATGGGACAGCACGACCAGGTGGTGGCGGACCTGACGCCAGAGGTGGACGCGACGCCCACCCGGGAGCGGATGGTCGACTGCCTGATGACCGCGCTGTACCGCAGCGGTCGGCAGTCCGAGGCGCTCGTGCTGTACCGGCACACCAGATCCGTACTGCGCAAGGAGGTTGGCGTCGAGCCCAGCCGCGAACTGCAGACGCTTCATAGCCGCATCCTGCGTACCGATCCGGCACTGGATCGCCCCGTGCGACCGACCTTCGCGGTGCAGGTCGGCGACCAGTGGCTGCCGTGGCAGACCAGCGGCGACCCGGCCCTGGAGTTCTGCAACACCTACGCGGGCTGGGCCGCCCCGCCGCATCCCCGCTCGGAATGGCTCAGGAGCTATGCGACGCTGGCCGCCTGGGCGGGCCACCACGACCTGGCCGACGCCAGAATCGTGACCCGGCTGCGCCGCGAGGCCGAACGCGAGCCATCGAAGGCCGCCGCGGTACTCGATCGGGCGCGAGAACTGCGCGCGCACCTCTACGCCTGCCTCACCAACAGCGACTACCGCGAGTCATTCCGAGGTGTGGCCCGCTTCATCGACGCCGCAGCCCGCCATACCGAATACCGGCTCGGCGACGACGGCCTCGGCCGCTGGAGCGTGGCTCTGACGGCGGGACTGCACCTGCCGGTGCATGCGGTCGCACTCGCCGCGGCCGACCTGCTCGCCGACCCGCGCCGAATGCTCGTGCGCGCCTGCCCCGCGCCAGCGTGTGGCTGGCTGTTCCTTGACCACACCGGACAACGCCGGTACTGCAGCATCGCCCTGTGCGAGGGCAGCACTCCCAGCACGCATCAGCTCACCCAGTACCGGCTGGACGACCCGGTGCCAGACCAGACCCGGAACGGCATTCGAGTTGCACGCTGAGCCGGCGGCGCAAAGTACCCGGTGTGTCTGGCCGCGCGGCCGCTCGAAGTCCCAGTTGGCCGTGATGAAATCGCCGACCGAGGAGCCGGAACTCGAGCGCGTCAGTCATGGGCAGCTCGCTGGCCCGGTCCAGCCGTGGTTGTACCTGCCGCGCAGCCGATCGATGAAGGTCACCACCCTTGCGCGCACCGACGCCGATGCTGGAAAGCGGTCGATGCGACCCCAGGCGGTGAGCGCGATCTCACCGCCCAGCGCCGGGCGTGGCGCGAGCAGGGTGTCGTCGGCGTACACCTTGGCGAGGTGCGTCAGCTCCGACACCGTACTGGCTGGGACGCGCGCACCGTACTGGATGACCACGTGCCCGTGCTCCAGCGCGTGTACAGCCAACACGTCCGGTAGCGGATCACCATAGATGCCCGGCGGCGGGGCGAACGCGGCATGCGGACCGGAGGTTGGCGGGTCGGAGTTGTACCGTACTGTCGCCGCCACGGCTCCCGCGACATGCGGACTGTCCATAATGGGCACCGCAGTGCCGGGTAGGCAGGGGTCGGGCCGGTCGGGTGCTGAGGAGCCCACCGCCGAACCGAGCACGAGCCGGTACGGCCCGGTCAGCAGCGCGACGAGCAGCGTCGCGAGCAGGACGGCCACCCCGACACGCCAGGACCATCGTCGCAGTCCTGTCACGTCAGCACACCCGCCCGGCGCAGCCGCCGTTCCCGTCTGGCCAGCAGTACCGGCAGTGAGTACGCGACCAGCAGGTAGAAGGCGACCGCGGCGGACTCCCAGAATGCCGCCGACAGGACCGGTCCGGTAAGGCTGTACGCCAGCCAGGTCCCGATCGTCACCAGTGCGGGCAGTGTCACGTTGAGCCCGAACCAGGCCATGGCCACCATTCCAACGAGATAGACGATGCTGAACCACCGGCCACCGACCGGTCGCGCGGCCCCGCCTCGGCCAGCTCCGCGAGCTCGGCCGCGGTGAGCCGGAACGCGCGCTGCTTGGCCGTCAGGTAGGTCACCCGGTAGAGGTTGTTGCAGCGCAGGGCGTTGGCGAGGACGGCGTACGCGTCACTTCGGAGGAAGACCGCGGCGAACTGCCATACGAGGACGCTGGTCTGCCCAAGTACGACCAGCCCGAGCAGCCGGTCCAGGGTCGGCGGAAACGTCAGGACCTCCTCCCGGTACGCCAGCCGGAGCAGCAGTGCGACGGCGAGGACCGTCGTGTCGAACGCCATACCGGCCAGAAACACGCCGTACCGACGGCGGCGGGGTACCATCGCGATCTGGCTGATGTCGGTCTCGAAGACGAGGAAGAACCCGCGATAGCTCACCCGCAGTGCCGCTGGGACACCGACGGCCCGCCCGGCGAGCCAGTGACAGGCTTCATGTGCTCCGGCCAGCGCGATGGCGATGGGTGCATAGCAGAGTATCGAGCGCACTGGGTCGCCGAGGAACCATACGTCCTCATAGGATGGACGAAGGTCGGGCCGGAGCGCGAATACCGCGGCCACCGCCATGCCGGCGAGGGCGTAGCCGGTCCACGCCACCCGGCCGAACAGCGGCTGGGCAGCGGCCGGGGGCACCCCCTCGATCCAGCGGATCCGCCAGCCCTTGCCGCCGCGCGGCACCGGGTCGGCGAGAAGGCCGGCGGCGGCCAAGGCTTCGAGGAAGTCCTCGGCGTCGACCGGCTGGCCGGCGGCCACGCTGGCGAGCCGAGTCGCCTCGGCGCGCGACGCACCGGCCTGGAGCGCCTCGACGAAGACCGCGCCCGGCTCCGGAATCTCGACGTACATCCCGAGATCCGGGCGCCCGAGTACGCATGAATCGCCGTCGCGCGCCACCACCAGCCGGCTGACGGCGCCTGGTCGATCGTTCACCGCACTCCCTTCAGGTCAACTGCCAGCCGGCCGGTCGATGCGATCGGAGATGGTGCGCTGAGCCGAGTTAGCTGCAGCCGTCGGCGAAGTCACAGGGTTTCTGGGTCAGGCGTACGTTCTCGATCCGCCGGATCTGGAGCTTCATGTCGATCACCTCCTCTCATCGGAGTCGGCCCGCCGCCGCAGACCGGGCAGTCGTGGCGCCGTTGCCACTGGACCTGTCCGGTCGAGCAGCCCGCGGCGAAGTCGATGACGAGCGGACGCCCGGCGTACGCCGGCGCCTCGAAACGGGTGAGGTACCGCAGCACCTCGAAGGCGGCGTACGCCCCGAGGAGACCGACCACCGGACCGATCGCGCGGTTGGCCAGCGGCCGGTCGCCCTGAAGCCGCTCGGCCGTGGTCAGCCCGTCGGGCGGGCTCCGGGGACCGGCCGGCCCGCTCGCGGTCGGTTGCCGTGCGCACTCCCGGCAGGCGCTGACGCCCGGGTCCACCGACCACACCGACCCCTGCGTGACCCACATGCCGGCCCGGACGAACGGAACACCGGCCGCCACGCACGCGGCGTTCACCCAGGCGTCGATCTGGGCCGGCCGGTCGATCCCCGACATGACAACGTCCGGGACGGTGCGCTCGAGCAGGTAGGCCAGGGCAGGGACGCCGTCGATCGAGCGGTCGATGACGTTGACCTCGATCGCCGGATCGAACTCTCGGACCCAGTCCGCCGCCAGCCCCACCTTGCGTCGGCCGATGTCCCGGTGTCGGTACAGGTACTGGCGGGCGAAGTTGCGCGGCTCGACCACGTCACGGTCGACCAGGGTCAGCCGCCCCACACCCAGACCGCTCAGATGCGGGATGGTGTTCGAGTTGAGCCCACCGGTACCGAGCGCCAGCACGTGCGCCTCGGTCACCCGTCGATGCAGGTCCTCGTGGCTGCGGGCGAGCGTGCTGAACGACTCCAGGAACAGCAGGTTGCCGTGGTGCCGCTCGACCTGGCACGCCGCCAGCCCGCCCAGACGCAGACCGTCCTCGAGCAGCCGATGCTCGTCGAGCAGGCCGACCGCCTCGGCCACGTCCTCCTCCGCGACCCCGAGCGACGTGGCGATCTCACCGACGCTGCGGCCGCCGGCTCGCAGCAGCTCGAGGAGCCGTTCCACGGTACCGTCCGGATCGTCGAGGACGAACTCCTCCCGGAGGTCGTAGACCACCCGTACTTCGTCGCCGGTACGCTCCCACTCGGCGCCCTTGAGGCGTGGTAGCACCGCCCTGCCCCCCGTCGTCGATCACCTCGTCACTGGGCAGTGCCACGGTCTCAAGGTCCGCTGCGAAAACGCTTCGAATCCCCTGCGGGCGCCGGCGGCATCCAGGGCTTCCCGTCGGTGCCGGCCGCGCGAGTGTCCGGACCGGCCTTCTCGCCCTGCCCGATATCGACTGGCGCCAGCGGGCGGTGAAGCGCCGCCGAGCCGGACCGCCCTGGCCGGATACGCCCGTTGAGCTCAGACGAAGATGTCCCAGCCGGTGCCGATCTGGGTACCGCTCGAGTACGGAGCCGTGTCGCTTCCGCCACTGACGTACAGCCACAGCGTGCCGTCCGGGCGACTCGCCACCACGTCGGCCCGTTCGTCACTGGTCACGTTGCCGAGCTGGATCCGGTTGTACTGCTGCCAGCTCGTGCCGATCTGAGTACCGCTTGAGTACGGGGCCGTGTCGCTTCCGCCGTTCACATACAACCACAGTGTCCCGTCCGGCCGCATCGCGACCACATCCGCCCGCCCATCACCTGTCACGTCACCGGCGACGATCTGGCTGTACTGCTGCCAGCTCGTGCCGATCTGGGCGCCCGCCGAGTACGGTGCGGCATCGTTACCACCGTTCACGTACAGCCACAACGTGCCATCGGAGCGGGCAGCCACCATGTCCGCGCGACCGTCACCAGTGATATCCGCAGAGGTGATATTGCTGAACTGGTCCCACGAGATCCCGATTTGCAGACCTTGATCGTACGGTGTCGTCGGACTGCCGGAATTGACATAAAGCCACAGCGTGCCGTCCGGGCGAGCGGCAATGACATCAGCATTGTTGTCTCCCGTGACTCTGGCCGACACGAACCAGCCGAATTGACTCCAGGCAGTGCCGATCTGGCTTCCAGACCCGTACGGGGCGCTGTCGCTACCACTGTTCGCGTACAGCCATAGGGTGCCGTCCGCCTTCCGGCCGATCATGTCAGCTCGACCGTCCCCGGACACGTCACCTGCCGCGATGCCGTTGCCGCCGCTGCCCACCGATCCGCTGATCCTGATGTATCGGCGAGCTGTGTATGCACTGTTCGGGTGTCCATCGAGGGGATCTTTGAAGATGGACACGCCGGTCTCCTTACGTACCGGAGTGCTGCCGAACGAGTAGTAGGAGAAGTGAATGTGGTCGGCCTCCCAGGCGTCGAAAAGGAACACATGAACGCCAGGGTCGTCCATGATGTCGCCGGCTTGGAGGGCGGAGCGGTCAATCACGGTCGAGATGCTCTGGATCGCGGCGGAGTTGTTGTCACCGCTGATGTGCCAGGCCATATCCACGAAACCCGAGCAGTCGTGGCGGTATCGATGATCTGGGACGGGCGGGAAATAGGAATATGTCGTCTGGCTGTAGGGCCCCGGTGGATGGTCGACCCAGTATTGTGCGCGCTCAATGACCTCGGAGCGGGTAATAGTCCCGTCAAGGGCGGATGTGAACGCGGCATACGCGGGAGCCGGAGCTACGGCCAATGTGCCGGCGGCCACGACCGTGACGGCGAACATTCCGAACGTCCGGGCCAAAGTCTTGTGACGCAACGAGAACGACCTCCCCATTTCTTCGAGCGCAATCAGGAGCCGCACCCGGCGAGCTTCGCGGCGATGTCGGTAGGGACGTAGCCGGTGCAGGCGCCGGCCGAGCCCAGGTTGACCGGTCGCCAGGACCTCGCGGCGCCGTCGTAGTGGAACACGATGCGGGTGGAATCCGTCTGTCCACTGGGGACGGTTTCGGCTATCGCGAACTGCTGATAGCACGAAACGTCTTTCAGTGCTGCCGGACGTGCGGCGCGCTGGTAGATGTCACTCCCGCTCGTCCTCAGCGCCGCCATCAACGTGTCCGCGGTTACCGGGCAGCCGGCGTCGACGGGCACGTTGGTCGCCCTCGGTGCTGGCGAGCTCGTCACCGGACTCGGCGAGGTTGACGTAGGCAGTGCCGAGATCCCGGTTGTCGTGGCCGTGGCGGTCGTAGCTGTGGTTGGGTCGGGCCGGGTGACTACGGCCGGCCCGTCCTCAGCGCAACCGGTCGCTGCAAGAGCGGTTACGACGCCGGCGATGATGATGCCGTGCCATCTTGTCATGATTGATGAGTGTCTTCGCTATATGGGAGAAATACATGGATGGGCAGACGCCGCCGGTGTCTGGTCCGCGCGGGGGTGTGTCAGGCTTCGGTTGCGGTCTGGGGCGCACTCCGAAGGGTGGCAAACGTCGCTGCGAATCCAGTGCGAATCCGCTGCGCGGAGGCGGGTTTGCGGAGGATGTCCCGGATGGTCACGGCGCGGTATGAGCCATGAATGGTGCCGTCTGCGGCCCGATGCGGCCTAGCCGGAGGCGGCGTTTGGCGTGATGCCGTACTTGCCGGCGATTCGTGTCCGCAGGACGGTCGCCGGCCGGCGGTCCACGCGGTCGTATATGTCGATGGCCGCCTGCCAGAACCAGTGCGCTCGCGTGGAGCCGGTCCGCTCTTCACAGTCGCCGAGGAGTTCGAGCCCTCGCGCCTCGCGCATCGGTAGCCTCGTCTCGCGCGCGACCTGGACCTCCATCTCAGCGTGGGCGCGAGCGCGGTCGGGCCTACCTCGCAGGAGTTGCAGCTCCGCGGCGTTGTGATGCACCACGCACGTCAGGTACCGGTTGCCCGCGTCCTTGGCGTGGTCGAGGGCGCTGTCGAAGCTCGACTCCGAGTCGTCGTATCGGCCCTGGTCGCCCCACACGATGCCGAGATGCAGGTGCAGCGTCGCGGCGCTCGACGAATCGACCGTGTAGGTCGGCACAGCGAGTGCCCGGAGATGGTGCTCGGCCGCCTCGTTGAGCTCGCCGCGCTGGTGATGCAAGATGCCGAGGTTGTCGTGGCAGCGGGCGAGTTCCGCGTCCTCGCCGAGATCCTGACACAGCTTCAGCGTCGCGAGCCAGTGCTGCTCGGCGTCCACGGGCCGGCCGAGTTGGTAGCAGGCCGAGGCGAGCCCCGATCGGATTCGAATCTCAGCCGCAGGATCGCCCGCGGCCTGCGCCGCGGCCACACCCAGTTCGACCGCGCCGGCCCATCCGTCCACCCGGTGGCTGTGCATGTGCAGGATGTGAAGGCCGTACGCCAAACGCCAGGCCTGGTCGTGCCAGCCGCGCCGGTCCGCCTCGCGCAGCAGCGCGTGCGCGTTGGCGTGCTCGCCCGCGAACCACTCGAGCACGTCACCCTGGTCGGTGAAGCGTCGTGGCCGCAAAGGTCGCTCGAGCGGCACCGCCGGGGGCCAGGCCTTACCGGTCAGCACGCCGCGTCCAGCCACGCAGGCGTCTGTGTACCAGTCGACGAGCCGGCGAAGGCCCGCCTCTACGGCCGAGCTGTCCATCGCTTGCTCCGCCGCGTAGAGCCGGATCAGATCGTGGAGGCGGAATCGTTCGCCGTCCGCCTCGACAAGCTGGGCGGTGCACAACTCGGCGAGCAGGGTACGGGCCTCCGCTGGCCCCGGCGCGCCGAGTGCCCCGACGGCCTGCACGCCGAGGTGAGGTCCGGGGTGGATACTGAGCAGGCGCAGCAGCGCCGCAGCCGCCGGTTCGAGCCGACGGTAACTGAGCGCGAAGCTGGTCCGGACACTGCGATCGCCCGCGGCTAGCTCGGCCAGCCGCTCGCCTTCGTCGGTGAGCCTCTCCACCAATTGCGCAAAGGACAGCCCCGATCGGGCCGCGAGCCGTACGCCCGCGATGCGCAGGGCCAGCGGAAGGCCGCAGCACAGGCGCACGATCTCTGCCCGGTCCGCCGGCGATCCCGCCAGCCGGTCAACCCCGGCCAGCGTGCCGAGCAGCTCGGCGCCCTCCGCTGCCGACAGCCCTGTCAGCCGGAGGACGTCCGCGCCGTCCAGCCCGCCGAGGTCGTTCCGCGCGGTCACGATGACGGCACAGCCAGCCCCCGCGGGGACGAGCGGTCTGACCTGGGCCTCGTCGGCGGCGTTGTCGAGTATCACCAGCAGCCGCTGCCCCGCGGTGACGGACCGGAACAGACCAAGGCGCTCATCGAAGTCGTGCGGGACGGCCTCAGGGTGGACGCCCAGTGACCTGAGAAACGTCCCGAGCACGGAGTGCGGATCGGCGGGCGTCGTGTCCATGCCACGCAGATCGACGAAGAGCACTCCGTCGGGGTAGCCAGGAAGCGCCCGCCTGGACGCGTGGATCGCGAGCGCCGTCTTGCCGATGCCGCCGATCCCGACGATGGCGACGATGACCGGGGACGGCCCAGAGCGGGGGGCACCGAGCCTGCGGTGGACGATCTGAATTTCCCGGTTCCTGCCGACGAAGTCGCCGATCGCCATCGGCAGCTGGTTGGGCAGGATCCTCGTCGGGCTCGCGCGGGCCGAGTCCGCCCGCACCGCCCTACCAGGAGAACGCCCGGGCCAGAGCAGCGCCGGATCGGCGCCGAGGATGGCCTGGTGGAGCGCTTGAAGCTCGGGGCCGGGTTCGGTGCCCATTTCCTCGTGCAGCAGCGCGCGGCCTTCGCGGTACACCGCAAGGGCGACGGCCGCCTGGCCGGAGCGGGCGAGCCCGAGCATGAGCTGGCGCCTCAGCGTCTCGCGGTAGGGATGCGCCGCGACCAACCCGATCAGCTCAGCCGCGACCTCCCGATGCCGGCCGAGCGTCAGCTCGGCGTCGATGAGTTCCTCAGTGACGGCAAGTCGGCATTCGTCGAGGCGGGCCGCCTCCGCGCTGATCAGCGGATCCTGGAGCAGAACATTGTCGAACGCGGGACCGCGCCACAGGTCGAGGGCCGCGCGGTACATCCGCACGCCGTCCGGCTGGCGACCGTCGGCGATGTGCGCCCGAGCCGACCGGACCAGGTCGGCGAACCGCGTGGCGTCAAGGCCCCCGCACTCGTGCCGGAACCGGTACCCCGGCGCTGTGGTCACGATGACCTCGGCTGCGCCGATGGACCGACGCAGGCCGGAAACGAGTGCCTGGACCCGGTTCCGACCCGATCGCGGCGAGCGGAGCCGCCACAGCGCGTCGACCAGGCGATCCGTCGACACGACCTGTCCGCCGCTCGCGGCCAGGACGGCGAGGAGCCCGCGCTCCAGCGGAGACAGTCTCACCGGATCGCCGTCCACCATGAGCTCGACCGGTCCCAGGACTCCTATCCTGACTGTTCGCTGACCTGAGTCGATGACCACGGCGTCATGCTAATAGATCGGCGCACGTCACGCTGACCGCTTCCGTGGGCGCTACTCATTGTCGACAGTGGACGGAGGCGACCGGCTCAGCTCGGCGTCGACGGCGAGTTCGTAGTGTCCGTCGACCGCCTCGTGATCGGCCGCGAGACGTGGCGGATTCGCGTCGGAGTCCGGGGTCCCTCGAACCGGGCGGATCCCCACGGGAAGCCGGGCGGGACCGGTCGGGCGGATCCGGGACATCGCCGCACGCCACCGACTTCCCCGCCGCTGCTTCTGGCGCGCCAGACCCGGGGTCAAGCCCGTCTACCTCGACCGGCGCAGTCCCATGCTCATCCGCCTGCTGGCCGACACGGCTCGAACTGCCGACGATCCGGCCCGCGTCTGCTTCACCGAGATACTTCCCGTCCCCGACCAGCTGGCCGAGGCCGACGGTACCGCCCGGTGCAGGGGAGCCGAGACGGCACCGCCCCGCACCTGCCACAGCCCGCGCGGCCCGACCGAGGCGCACCACTCCCACACGTTGCCATCGATCGTCCACCACAGCGACGACTGTCGGTCTGGAAAACCCAGATCACAACGTCCGCGATCGGCACCCAACGGCGTCAGAGCGGGTAGAGACGTTGCCCCGACTGCGGGTCCTGCCCGTGCCGCCGACAGAGCTCGGCCAGCACGTCCTCATGGCTGAATCCCACGTTCATGACCGTGTCGTTGCCGCCGTAGTAGATGACCAGCGAGCCATCGGCCCGCCGCAGCATGGCGCAGGAGAAGACCACGTTGGGGACGTGGACGTAGTCCGCTTCCCCGACGCGGCAGTCGGCCGGCGACGGGAACAGGATCGGGATGCTCGAGAGCTGCACGATGTGTGGCCGCCGCAGTTCGTGTAGAGCGACGCCGAGCACGTACGGGTGACCGGCCATTGTCTCCCGTGCACCGTGAAAGAGGTTCAGCCAGCCGTGCTTGGTCCGCAGCGGCGGCGCACCTGGACCGATCTTGTCGGCGAAGGCGCCCGGGCTACCGTTCGTGCGCATCACCGGATGTAGCGCGATATCCCACGGGCCGGTCCGGAAGTCCTCGGCGTAGCCGATGCGGATCTCGCGGTAGCTACCGCCCACATCGCCGGGCCGGGTGTCGTTGGGCCGGAACAGCCCGACGTACCGGCCGTTGATGCGTTCCGGGAAGAGCACCACGTTGCGCATGTCGGTATCGAGCACCGGGCCGTGCCTGGTGATAGTCGTGAAGTCGTCGGTGGTCGCGAGCAGTACCCGCACCCGGTTGCGGCGCGTCCGCGGCGTAACCACTATAGGTGATCGCGTAGCCCCCATCGACGGGTTGATCCGCGGATCCTCCACGCCGCCGGCCTCCATCGCGGTGATGTCCTCGATGTCGACGCCCGGGAGACAGTCGATCGTCGACGGAGGCCGGTTTCAGGAATGGCCGCGGCTCGACCCGCCAGCCGGTGATACCGTCCCGGCTGCGCGCGAGGCCGATGACGCTGATACCGCTGCGCAGGTGCGAGCGGAACAGCATCACGGTCTCGCCGCCGATGTCGACGACGCCGGCATTGTGGACGGTCACGACGCGATGTCGTGGGCTGGTCCATACCTGGTTGACGTGGTAGGCGGTCAGGATCGGGTTGTCACCGTAGCGGACCACCGGTTCGTTCAACGAGATGGCGCGGGTCACCCCGGCGACATCGACCGACCGTTCCACTGGCACCTCCTCGACTGTCCACAGCAGACGTTTGACGGATCAGGAGAGCACCGCGTCGTAAACGTCCAGGTAGTCGGCGACCAATGCGATCGGCGGAGAACCGAGGGCGCCGGGTCGGCTACCGCCGCTCGATCCAGGGCCCGCGTCACCCACCGCGGCGACCGACCCATCCACATCCGGCTCAGCTCGGCACCGGTGTCTGCGTCAGAACGACGCCGGCCAGCGCGCGGTACTGATCAGCCACCGCCGGCCACTGCAGCGACGGCGCGATCCGAGCCGCTTCGGCTCGCATCCGCTGCGCCTGACCAGGCTCGGTGAGGACCCGGTAGAGGGCCTCGCCGAGCGCGGCGCTGTCCCGTTGCTCGACGACAAGCCCGGCACCGCCGCTCAGCAGTTCGACTGCGTGCGGGAAAGCGCTAGCCACTACAGGTTTTCCGGCCGCGACGGCCTCGACCAGCACCCCGGACGTGACCTGCTCCCGCGAGTCGTAGGGGAGCAGTACGACATCGGCTCGGCGGATCAAGCGGTCAAGCGAAACTTCGTCCATATAGGATCCGTCGAACCGCAGCATGTCAGCGACGCCCACGTCGACGGCGCGCTGCCGCAGCATTCGACGGTAGGCCTCGCCCTGCTGCTTCCACACCCGCGGGTGGGTCTGGCCGGCCACCAGATAGAGCGGCAGCGGTCGCAGCCCGCGCAGCCGTCGAAGTCCGTCGATCGCCCACTCGATTCCTTTTCCGGGACCCAGCAGACCCCAAGTGAGGATCAACGGACTGTGCCGGACGGCCGATTCGGGATCTACCCGGACCGTCGCGCCATGCCGGATCACCCTCACCCGGGCCGGATCGGCCCCGTAGAGTTCCACCATGCGCCCGCGGGCGGCATCGGTCATCACCACCACGGCGGCGCTGGCCCGCACCACCTGCCGAAGGACCGATGCCTGATGCGGCGTCGGTCGCGCCAGCACGGTATGGGCGACCACCACCACCGGCACGCGGATGTGGTCGAGCACGGACAGCAACTGGTCACCGTCCAGACCGCCGTAGATGCCGTACTCGTGCTGGACGATCGCGACTTCGAACGAGTTCAGAGCCTTGGCCGCCACGACGTGCGTAGCCGGCAGGTCGGTGCGCAGGAGACCGACGGCCTCGGGCGCAGAGGGCCCAGGCGAATCCATGACCCGGACCAGGCCGACGCGATCTCCACTGTCCCCGGCCACGATGCTGCGCATCAATGACTGCGAAAACGTGGCGATGCCGCACTGGGTCGGCGGGAAGGTACTGAGGAGACCGAAGGAGTACGGCACGAGGGCGACCTTCCGATAGACAATGAGCCGTGATGCCCTGGCACCCAGGTGGGTGTGCCCGCAGGGTTCCTCTCAGTGCCCCCGTACGCCGCGCCCGCGACGTCCGGGCTGGGACATCACCCTCGCGGTACCGGCTGGGCGTGCTGCATCGTGGCCAGCATGGCCAGCGTCGACTCGGCACCTTGATTTGTGTTGCGACCGGTCGATGTCAGTGCATCGAAGCCGCCGCCAGTGTCGGGGTCGTAGAGGACGACACCACCGGCATTGTCACCGAGAAACCAACGGATCGAGCGTTCGAGGCCGGCAGCCCAGCGTGGTTCTCCTGTCAACACGAGGGCCCGCGCGCACGCGTCAGCAAGAGCGGCCGCCTCGATCGGCTGCTGGTCGAAGGTCGGCCGGGTCTCCCCCGGCCCCCAACCGCCGACCGGCGTGACCGACAGGTGTCCCCCGGAGGTCTCCACCGCCAGCAACCATTCGAGCAGCGCCAGACCGTCGGCGACGACCGGACCCTCGCCCAACGCGGCACCGGCAGCGATCAGAGCCTCCGCGATCGCCGCGTTGGCATAGGTCAGTCGCGGCAGTGGCCACGGCCAAGCGTTCTTCATCGATGTAGGCCCGAGGAGTTGGACGTAGTCGGCCATGAGGCTCAGCGCGCGGGCGTTGCGCGGGCTGCGCGTCAGCACCTCGGCGGCACCCAGCACGGCAAAGGCCATCGGGTGCACGAACGGACTACGTTGGGCCGCGCTCAGCTCGAACCGAGCCGCCGCCACCCGCCGGATCGACTGCGGTCCCCGAGCTGCGACGGTACCCAGCGCCCATACTGCCCGACCCCACCAGTCGCCGGTGTCGGGACCGTCCTCCCAGCAACCCCGTCGACTAAGTCGGTTGTGGCACCTGCCGTCTGGCGCCTGTGCCCGCATGACGAACGAAAGATACGTCTGGGCGAGGTTGTCCACATTGGATGTCCGTGGCTGCTGCCGGCACGCGACCATGAGCGCGCGGGCTACGTCATCGAGGCAGTAACCACCGTCGTAACGCGGGGTGATGCCGTCTGCGTGCTCGAACATGCCGTACCCGTCGGTGAGGCGGAGCACGTGCTCGAAGGTCGGCTCGGGCGCGCGGCTGGCCCAGGTGCCGGTGACCCGAACGCGCTGCGGCGATGAGGTCGTTGTGGCATGACCTTCCGTCGCAAGCATGTTGCCGCTGCCCGAGGTCATCATGACCGACTGCCTTCCCGGTGTTGCACGAGTCGACGATCTACACTCATCCAGAGCGGGCTCGCACCTTGACCAACACCGAGACGCGTCGGCCGTCAACGTGGGCCGTTCGGCCACCGGGGTCCCGAGCGACGACTGCAGCGTACACCCATCGACCTGGTCGCCGCCCGGGCCCGCTATCGCACTGCGAGCCTCCCGCGTGC
Organism: uncultured Actinomycetota bacterium; assembly: GCA_963803345.1. Taxonomy (GTDB): domain Bacteria; phylum Actinomycetota; class Actinomycetes; order Mycobacteriales; family Micromonosporaceae; genus CAWDLX01. The sequence continues at coordinate 230,186 of CAWDLX010000006.1, read as the reverse complement.
CGCGCCGTGCCGCATCGAGAGTTCGAGGCGCCAGAAGGTGGTTGGCAAGCCGGTGGTCCACAGGAGGCATTCCCCGCGACGGGGCGTAGGTAGGAGGTCGCTCCGGACTCGGTGGCTGACAGTCCGCCGTTGGCGTACCGTCGTTGAGCGAGCCCAGAATGGCCGGAAAACTGCCGACCAGACGCCATAAGTCGGGCGCCATTGGCTCGCTCCGGCTGGGCTCGATCTGATCGTGCCCGAGCGCGCCGCGGGTGGCGCACCCGGGCGGTCCACCAGCCTGTGGCACCGGTTTCAGCTGCTGCAGGAGAAGCCGATCGTGCAGCGACCGTCTACCCATTCGTGGATTCGCGGCATCGCGACCGGCATGGCGTTGTTGCCGCCGGCGAATCCGGCCCGGTCCCGCCCGAGGCTGCGGCGTGGCTGCCCGGGTCGGTACTGGATCACTTCGAAATCTGGATAGTCCTCGCCACCGTAGGCGACGTACGTGCCGTCGCTCTGTATGGACATCTGAATCGATCCGTTTACCTCGCAGCACGAGAGCAGCGAGTTGAGACCGGAGTACGCCACCTTCAGTTGCCCGTCCCCGGCGTTGAGAATCTTGGCGTCGTTTGCTCCACCGTCGACAATGGGCAGAGCTCGGATCAGGATCCTCGGCTGGATGACCTTCTCGGTCGCATGTTGGCGCCTCCGCCGCACATTACGACCGGGCCGGGCCGACCTACCCGCTGTCCGCGTTGATCTGGACATTCCACTGGGCGACGGGCGGTTGCGGGTCGTGGACCTGGGCGCGGGTACGGGGCTGCTGAGCCGGGTGGTGGCCGCCGCGGGGCATGAGGTGATTCCCGTCGAGCCCGATCCGGGCATGCGCACGCAGCTCGACGCCGTCATGCCGGGCGTCCGCGCGCTCGCCGGGTCCGCCGAGGCCATCCCGGTGCCCGATGCCAGCGTGGATGCGGTGCTCGCGGGGACGGCCTACCACTGGTTCGATGCGGAGTTGGCCCACCCGGAGATGGCCAGGGTGCTGCGGCCCGGCGGCGTGCTGGCCGCGATCTGGAACGACCGGGACAAGGCCACGGCGTGGGTCGCGGAGCTGACCCGGCTCGTCGGGGCCCACCAGTACGTGTCCGGCCGGCGCGCCGAGCTGGACGAGTCGCGGAGCTTCGGTCCGCTCTTCGGCGACGTGACCAGGCAAGAGTTCCCGCACGTCGTGCCGCAGAGTCCGCAGGGCGTCGCCGACCTGGTCGCCTCCCGGTCCAACTACCTGACCGCGACGCCCGACAAGCAGCGCCTGATCCTTGACCAGATCACCGAACTCTGCGCCACCCACCCGGAACTCGCCGGCCGGGACGCCTTCGACCTGCACGGAGCGCGTGTCGCGCAGCTCGCGGCAGGCCAGCGCACCCAGCAGATTCGCCTCGACGATGGTGAAGTCGTGGATGACCGGTGACCTGCCATCGACTACATCCATGAGTGCGCTGAGCGCTGCAGCGGGGTCGGCCTCCGCGAGGCGGATCACCGCGCGGGCGTTGCGCAGCGCGATCGCCTCGTAGCACCGCCGCTGGGCGATGGCGAATGACTGCAACGTCGATGCGAACCCGAGTTGGGCCAGGCAGCCGACTTCAAGGTATGGCCGCCGATCTTCCGGGCGAGATCCGCGCCCTCCTGGAGGTGGCGTTCACCGTCGTCAAGCCTCAGCGACCACGCCTCGACAATGCCCAGGTTCATGAGAGCCACCGCACCCAGCTCGCTATCGAGAGCAATGTCCTCTTCGGACTGTCCAGCGACCGCTACACCGTCAGCTGGAACGGCGCGTCCGCGTGTTTGATGCTCTGCTGGCCATTGGCAGCGATGTCGACCTGGTGTGACCCGAACGCATCCTGGTTTCCCGGAATAGTCACGGACAGTTCGAACCGCCCATCATTGTCCGCGACAGCTCGGCCCATCTCGGTCGTCGCGAAGGAGATTTTCACCTCCTCGCCCGGTTGGAAGTTCTCGCCCGACACCGTGAGCTGCGTGCCGGAGGGACCGCTGCCGTCGGAGAGCGAGATGGAGGCCGGGCCCGTGTTCGGTCCGCCACCGCCTCCGCCCAGAAGTTTGAAGGGCTGGCTGGCGTACTTGATGCTCTCGCGCCCTGTAGCGGAGATGTCATAGTTGTGACCGCCGCCGAAGGCATCGAACGACCCCGGGATCGTCACATCGGTGCTGAAGGAACCGTTATCGCCGACCTGGGCCTCTCCGATCTTCTCGGTGTGGAAACGTACGTCAACGATCTCCCCGCCCGAGAAGCCGGTGCCGCTCACGGTCAGCTGCGTGCCCGACGGTCCCTGGCCCTTCGAGAGCGAGATCGCCGCCGCCACATCGCGGCCGGGCAGCCCTGGAATGCGGAAGTTGCCGAACGCACCGAGCTGCGTGGGGATACCGACGGCAGCGCAGATCGCCACGATGCCACCGATGATCGCTACCCACTTGGCGAGCTTGTCGGTGAAGCCCTGATGCGGGCGCGCGTTTCCGTACGTCACGTCCGCGATGCTACTGACGCGACAGCTGGCGGGGTAGCGGTCAGTCGCCCGATAGGGCGCTGATGCCCCTATGACGCTGCTATGTCGCGTCAAGTGATCCGGGGGGGATCGGGGACCTGGTGGCGTTGCTGCAGGATGCGGAATAGCTGGCGGGCGACGATTCTCTTGAGGCATCGTTTGGTCTCGCGGTGGGTCTTGCCTTCTGCGAGTCGGCGGGCGATGTAGGCGCGGGTTGCGGGGTCGGTGCGGTTGCGGGTCAGCACGATGGTGTGGAGGGCGCGGTTGAGCTGGCGGTCGCCGCCTCGGTTGAGGCGGTAGCGATTGGTCAGCCCGGAAGGGGCGCGGGTATCGGACGGCGCCGGCGAGGGTGGCGAATGCTGCTTCGGACCGCCGCCGGCCGGGGTGGGACCAGCTGATCAGGATCTGAGCGGCGCTGATCGGCCCGACGCCAGGCAGCTGCACCAGGTGGGGTTGGGCCCGGGTGACGAGGTGATCGATCTCGCGTTCGAGGTTGTTTGCCTCGGTCTTGAGTGCCATCACGCGTCGGGCGGTGCAGCGCAGCGCGCGGAGGGTGGCGCGGTGCTCGATATCCTGTGCGGGGCGGTCACGCAGCCTGCGCAGTAGGCGATCTGGGCATCGCTGGTGCGGCCGCGTAGGTCCGCGCAGGTCTTCGGGTGCCGAGACGATCAGTGCCTTGAGGTGGTTTGTCAACGGTCACGAGTTTCTCCCCAGTGGCGGCCACGAAATGTCCCCGCTGGTGGCCACGGTTTCTCCCCGCTGGCGGCCACAAGTTCTCCCCAGTGGGCTGTTCGGCGCTCGGACTGGCCCGCCTACTTGGGCCCACCGTGTCTTCTCGATCCGGCCTTCACGCGGAGCGGTGTTGGTCGGGCGTTGGTCACGGTGGGTGATCAAGTGAGGGGTGTCGTGGGCACCCGTGTGTCAGTGCTGGTCGAATCCGACGCCGTCGCGGGCCTGGGCGAGACGGGCGGCGTCGAGGCCGATCCTGTCGACGAGGTGGTTGGTGCCCTGGATGGGGTCCCAGCCCTGCAGCCTGGCGAACTGGTGTAGCTCGACGCGGGTGCCGCCGCTGGCGTGGAGGCGGAAGAACTCGTCGAGCAGGTTCAGCGTCTGCAGGGTGGAGGCGATGACCTCGCCGGGGACGATCACGGGCGGCTGGGGTGGCGCGATCGCGTCGGCGGGTGGTTCTTGGTATTCGTCGGTGGGCCAGGTGGTGGTCATGGTGCTCCTTAACGTGAGGGTTGGACTGTCCATGATGGACTGTTTGTCAGATGAGGGACTTGACGCCTCGGCCGGAGGTGGCTTCGGTGAGTCGGTAGGAATCGCCTTGCGTGACAACGACATGAGCGTGGTGGAGCAGTCTGTCGACTGTGGCGGTGGCCAATGTTTTGGGCATGATCTCGTCGAAGCCTGAGGGGTGCAGGTTGCTCGACACGGCCAGGCTGCGCCTCTCGTAGGCGGCATCGACCAGGCGGTAGAACCCTTCGGCGGCCTCGGCGGAGACCGGCAAAAGCCCGATGTCATCCACGATGATCAAGTCGGTGCGGATGATCCGGTCGATCGCTTTGGCCATCGAGTCGTCCGGGCGGTGCTTGCGCACGAGCGCGCCGAGGTCTTCGATGGTGAACCACGCGACGGTCAGTCCACTGTCGACAGCGGCCTGGCCGAGGGCCTCACACAGATGGCTCTTGCCGGTGCCCGACGGGCCGCAGATACTCAAATTCTCCCTGCGGTGCACCCATTCCAGCGTCCGCAACGCTTGCTGGGTCGCGCGGGGGATGGTGCTGGTGTTCTCGTCCCAGGCGTCGAACGTCTTCCCGGACGGGAACGACGCCCGCTTGCGGCGGCTGCGCAGAGTCGCGGCGTCACGGCCGGCGGCCTCCTCGGCGAGGAGGATCCGCACGACCTCGGCCGGGTCCCACCGTTGGGCCTTCGCGGTCGGCACGACGTCGGCCATGGCCTTACGCAGGTAGGGCAGACGCAGTCGCTTGGTGAGCTCGATCGCCTCGCTCAGCGGATCATTCATCGGGGCGGTCACGGTCGCCGGTCGCGTCCGGGCCGGCCGTGCGGTCGTGGTGGTCACTGGTCACCGCCAACCTCGACCGGGCCCAGCGGGTGGCCGAGCCGGGCCCAGCTCGAGGTGCCGGGCTGCAGGCTGTGGTCCTCGCTGCGCTGGTGCGGCAGGGCGGTGCCGTTGTGGCGTTGGTGGTCCAGGATCGAGCGCAGGTCGCCCTCTCGGAACCGGCCCGCGAGGGCGGCGGTGCCCAGCGCCTGGTCGACGGCGGCGCGGCCGTGCAGCTTGGCCAGCTCGACGGCTTCGGCCATCTTGGGTCGGATCCGGCGGGCGCCGGCCGCGGCGGCCTCGACGAGCCAGTCCGTCGCGCCGGAGCCCAGGCTCAGGAACAGTGCCTCCTCGGCGCTGGTGGCCTCGGGCCGGCGCTCGCCGGCGTCGACGGGGTGCGGGTAGTGCTCGTCGTTGATCTGCGGGTTGCCCGGGTGTGCCCTGGGCGTGGCGGGCCACTTCGGCTGGCCCTTCGGGGGTTTCCACGGTCACAATGACCTCCTCGCCTTGATTGCGTACCCAGACGCGGGCGTCGATCAGCTGGTGGGGAACCGAGTAACGGACGCCGCCGAATGCCACGGTGGCGTCCCAGTGGACCCGTCGGGTCTGGCCGAACACGGCGGTGAACGGCTGGAGCGGCAGCGGGTGCAACCGCTGCAGTTCCTCGCTCAACGCCTCGGCCGGGACCCGGCGGGTCTCGCGATGCTCGCGGGTGTTGACCTCGTCGCAGAACGCCCGGCAGGCCGTCTCCAACGCCCCGAACGTGCGGTACTGGTCGAGCAGGTTCGCCTCCGTCGGCACGAGGTCGGCCTTGGCGATCCGGACCGTCGCCTCGGACGCCGCCCTTGGTCTGCGGGTCGGCCGGGACGCAGGTGCGGATGGTCAGGCCGTAGTGGCGGCCCACGTCCACGATCAGCGGGTTGCGCACCGCGATCCGGGCCACGTGGTCGGTGGTGACGGTCTTCTCGTTGTCGGTCAACGCATACACCGGGACACCACCCAGGCGGCGCAGCGTCGTGTCCAGGCAGGCGATCACCGTGGGCATCGTCTTGTCCATTGTGGGCAGTACGACCCGGAAGCGGGACCACGCCAGCCAGGCGCACCACAGGAACGTCCGCTTGCCCTTGATCCGCGGGCCCTCGCCCCAGTCCCACTGCAGCCACAGGCCCGGCTCGGTGATCCACGGGCGGAACACCCGGCGGTGCCCGGCCCGCCACGCCTGCTTCGCCGCCGCCACGGCCCGCCGGGTCGTGCGCTCACCACCCTTGAACCCCAACCCTCGCAGCCGGTCGTGCACCTTGTCCGCACGGACCCGACCCCGCGAGTTCTCCACCATCTCCTCGATCTTCGCCAAGTGCTCATCAATCGCTCGTGGCCGCGGGGCCTGCCGCCCCGAGCCCGGCGTGCCCGCCGCCCTCAGCTGCACATAGCGGCGCACCGTGTGGTGGTCACACCCAGCCAACTCGGCCGCCGCCCGGTAACTCCCTGTGAGGTCGTACGCCTCCAGGATCTCCATGATCTGATCGCTCCTCTTCACCAGTGGATCTTCAACGCGGAAGACCCGCCGGGGAGCCAACCTGGCCGCGAGTGGGGAATTCTGGTGGCCGCCAGTGGGGAGTTATCTGGCCGCCACTGGGGATTTTCTACTGGCCGCTGTCAGTGGTTGTCCACGGCGGTGCGCGCGGCGACGGCTCCGGCTCGGGTGGTCATGAGGACCCGGAGGGCTGCGCGGTGTCCGCGGCTGCGCGGCTCGATGAGGTGATCGCTGCTGAGGACCTCGCGGGCGGCACGTACGGCGTCGAGGGCATCGCTCTTGCGGGCACCGCGGCGTGGCGGGCGTTTGGACCGGCAGACCTCGACGACGTGTTCGCGTTGTCCGGTCAGGAATGCGGCAAGTCCGGCGCCGTAACTGCTGGTTCCTTCCACGGCCCAGCACCGCCGGTTCGGTAGATGATGTTCAGCGAACTGCAGTAGGCGTCGATAACCATTGGCGTGGGCGGGTGCTTCGGTGTTACCCCCGCGTTGACCCGAGCGCGGTGACCGCGGCGGCGGCGAGGGTGTCGCGGTGGGTGTCGACGCCGATGACGCCGTCGATGGACTCGGCCAGCATGCTGACGTAGGTGTCCCTTCTGCAGACGGCAGCATGTCGATGCGCCGGCCGTGGTGGGCACCCAGGCAGAACTGTGACGAGTCACGCCTCGAGGACGGACGAGCTGCTCATCAAGCCAACGGGTGGGCCAGGCCGGCCCGACGGCTCGGGAGACGAGTCATAGGCAAGGCACGTCCGAAGACGGCCAGTTTGTCAACGAGTCACCCCTCACCGCCGGACCATCCTGACAGCGACCACAGGACGCCCGTGAAGTCTCACAGTTCGTCGAGGTGTTTGGGGGCGTTGGCGTTGGCCTGAGATCGGGGCCAGCGCAGCACAGTGAAGCCCTGAGCTACTAGCCACCCGCGATCGACCGTCTTGTGATCGCTCGCGAGACGTGGCGGATTCCCGCGTCGGAGTTCCGCGTCGCGCCGAACCGGGCGGATCCCGAGCCGGTCGGGCGGGTCAGGGACATCGCCGCACGATACGGACTTCCCCGCCGGTACTTCTGATGCGCGAGATCCGGTGTCAAGCCGGTCTATCTCGATCTGCAAGGTCCCACGATCGTCCGTCTGCTGGCCGCCGCGGCGCGAAGCACGGACGACTCGGCGCGCGTCTGCTTCACCGAGATGCTTCCCGTCCCCGACCAGCTGTGGCTCACCCACGCGCGGGACCACCACCACACGAACGAGCTGCGGTTCGCCGTCGCCGAGCGGACCCATAGCTGACCTCAGATCGACAGCAGCTCCAGCACCGCGTCGAGGGACATGGCACAGCGGAAGCCCAGATCATCGCGGCGGGTGTCCGGTGCGAGCTCGGCCGAGGCCGACGGTACCGCCCGGTGCAGGGGAGCCGAGAAGGCACCGCCCCGCACCTGCCACAGCCCACGCGGCCCGACCGAGGCGCACCACTCCCACACATTGCCGCACAGGTCGTAGATCCCGTACGGGCTGACCCCGTTGTCATACCAGTCCACCGGAGTGGTGGCCTTGACCCTGGACTCGCGCACATTACACCGCGCCGGCGACGCCTGATCACCCCACGGATACACCATCCCTTGTGGACCCCGAGCGGCCTTCTCCCACTGAGCCGCCGTCGGCAACAGCTTCGCCGCCCAACTCGCATAGGCCCGCGCGTCACGCCAACTCACCCCCACCACCGGATGATCGGCGCACTCAGGCTCGGGACGATTGCCGCCCCACTGCTCCGGTGGCGGGTGGTCCGTCGCCCCGACAAAACGCGCGTAGTCGGCATTGGTCGTCGGGTGCACGTCGAGGTAGAACCCCGCCAGCCAGGTCGCGACCGCCTGCGCACCGAGCCGGGTGATGCCCGCCTCAACCAGGCTCATCAGCTTCCCGTCCTCAGGATGACGGATCAGGTTGGTCGCCACCCGAACCGAGACCGGCGGCAACGACTGCCCGATCAGCCGGGTACCACCCGCCGACGCCGCCACCGAGAAACGAGCCCTCACATCAGAGGGCGCCCGCGACAACGACGTATCCAACGCCGCCTGGTTCACCGGACGCGGCCGGATCGACTGCCCACCCGCCTCCCACTTGGACACCATCCGGTCACTGACCCCCAGGTGAGCCGCGAACTCCCGCACGCTCATCCGGCGCGCCTCCCGTAGGGCGCGTACCTCCCGACCCGTCCACAGTGGAACGGAACTGGTCTTCTCGAGCACCTCCACGGGCGGGAAGTGTGTCATCCCCGGCTGGTCCGCGCATACACCGACACCGATCGGAACCGCCGACCAACGGCGAAGTTTCGGTAACGTTGAACGGTCACGGCCCGGTCCAGGGATGCCCGTGTCGGCGTGTCATCGGCCCCGGCCATCACGCGGAGCCGATATCCGTCGGTACACCGAACCTCCGGGTCAGTTCCCCGCCCCCCTACCGATCGCCCGCGCCGATCCCCCACGCTCGGCCGCGCCGCGGGCCCACGCTGGACCGCGCCGCGGGCTCACGCTGGACCGCGCCCGCGCTCACGCTGGACCGCGCCGCGGGCTCACGCTGGACCGCGCCCGCGCTCACGTTGGGCCGCGCCGCGGGCTGTTAATAAGGGCACCTTGCTATACCGCACGCGTTAACAAGGTGCCCTTCCTTCACCCGCGGAGGGTGGTGAGGGCTTCGGCGACCGTGAACGCGCCGGCGTAGATCGCCTTGCCGGTGATCACGCCCTCGACACCGAGCGGCTCCAGGCTGGCCAGCGCGCGCAGATCGTCCAGTGTGGACACTCCGCCGGAGGCGATGACCGGGGCGTCGGTGTGGGCGCACACGTCGCGCAACAGGTCCACGTTCGGGCCCTTCATCATCCCGTCCTTGAGGATGTCGGTGACCACGTACCGGGCGCAGCCGGCCCTGTTCAGCCGGTCCAGCACCTCGAACAGGTCTCCTCCGTCCCTGGTCCACCCGCGCGCCGACAGCGTCCGGCCGCGCACGTCGAGCCCGATCGCGACGCGGTCCCCGAACTCGCCGACGACGCGGTCACACCAGACCGGGTCCTCGAGCGCGGCCGTGCCGATGTTGACCCGGGCGGCACCGGAGGCAAGGGCCGCCCGCAGCGACCTGTCGTCGCGGATTCCTCCGGACAGCTCGACCTTTGCGTCCAGCCGCGAAACGACGCCGGCCAGCAGGTCGGCGTTACTGCCCCGACCGAACGCGGCGTCCAGGTCGACCAGGTGCACCCATTCGGCCCCGTCCAGCTGCCAGGCCAGTGCGGCTTCGAGCGGATCTCCGTAGGCGGTCTCGGAGCCGGCCGCGCCCTGGACCAGGCGGACCGCCCGGCCGTCGGACACGTCCACCGCGGGCAGCAGAGTCAGCGTCATCGGATCACACTCTCCGGTCGAAGGCGACCACGGCGAGGACAGGCAGGAGCAGCAGGAACAGCAGCGTGAAGGCGATCCGCAGGACCAGTGGACCGACCAGGTACCAGATCAACCAGATGGCGCTGATGCCGCCGAACAGCAGGACCGCCCGCTGGGCCGGGCTCCGCCGCCCGAGCAGCCAGGCCCGTCGCCGGGTGGTCGGCGTGACCCGGCGGACCAACGCCCGGCGGCGGGCCCGGCGCTGCTCGAGCCGCAGGCGCCGCGCCCGGGCCACGGCCTGAGCCGCCTCCCGCTCGGCCCGCCGGCGGGCCCGCTCCCTGCTCACCGCGGCGCCGACCGGAGCGTCACGACGGGAGGAGCCACAGCACGCCACCGGCCGCGGCGACCAGCGCGAGCAGGCCCACGAAGCCGACCGCGACCAGGCTCGAGCCCTGTTTGCGCAGCGACCACGCGCCGCCCAGGAGGATTCCGGCCAGACCGAGCAACAGGATCGGCCAGATGCTGCGCATCTACAGGGCGCCCTTGGTGCTCGGGACCGCCCCGCCCGGATCGCTGATCCGCACCGCGTCGCGCAGGGCCCGGGCGACCGCTTTGCACTGGGCCTCGATGACGTGGTGCGCGTCGGGCTGGGCACCGGGACGGGCCGCCCGTACCACGGTGACGTGCAACGTCATCCGGGCCGAGTGCCCGAGCGACTCCCACACGTGGCGGGTGAGGCTGGTCGGGAACACCCCGACGAACGGGGCCAGCTGTGCCGGCTCCTCGTGCACCACATACGGCCGCCCCGACAGGTCCACCGCCGCCTGGACGAGCACCTCGTCCAGCGGCACCAGAGCATCGCCGAAGCGCCCGACGCCGGCCTTGTCCCCCAGGGCCTCGGCCAGTGCCGCGCCGACGGCGAGCGCCGTGTCCTCCACGGTGTGGTGCGGGTCGACGTGAAGATCACCCTCGGTGCGTACGGTGAGGTCGAGCCCGCCGTGCCTGGCCAGCTGGGCCAGCATGTGGTCGTAGAAGCCGATGCCGGTGGTGACGTTGTGCCGGCCGGTCCCGTCGACCGCCAGCTCCACATGAACCTTGGTCTCGGCGGTCTCGCGCGACACCGTCGCGTTACGTGGCACGAATGGCCCCCATCGCGGCCAGGAAGGCGTCGGTCTCGGCCGGTGTACCGGCGGACACCCGCAGCCAGCCGGGCAGCCCGACATCACGGACGAGCAGACCCCGGTCGAGCAGCTGCTGCCAGATGACCTTCTGGTCCTCGAACTGTCCAAAGAGGACGAAGTTGGCGTCGCTGTCAGCCGCGGCGTAACCCAGCTCGCGCAGCCGGGTCACGATCTTGTCGCGTTCGACCTTGATGGCGTCCACTTGCGACAGCAGCTGGGAGGCGTGGGCCAGCGCGGCCCGGGCCGCCGCCTGGGTCAGCGACGACAGATGGTAGGGCAGCCTGACCAGCTTGACCGCCTCGACCATCGGGCCGGATGCGGCCAGATACCCGACCCGCACCCCGGCGAAGGCGAACGCCTTGCTCATCGTGCGGGTCACCACCAGCCGCGGGTAGCGGGGCAGGAGTGTGATCGCGCTCTGCGTACCCGGCCGGGAGAACTCGTGATACGCCTCGTCAACGATCACCACGCCGGGCGCCTCCGAGGCGACCGCTTCGATCGTGTCGAGGTCGAGCGCGGTACCGGTCGGGTTGTTGGGCGAGCACAGGAACACCACGTCGGGCTGGTACACCCTCACCTGCGCCTTGGCCCGCGCCTCGCCGAGCCCGAACGCGGCGTCTCGCTGGCCTTCCAGCCATCCCGTCCCGGTGGCCGTCGCCAGCAGCGGATGCATCGCGTAGGACGGCACGAAGCCCATCGCCGTCCGACCCGGCCCGCCGAAGGCCTGCAGCAGCTGCTGCTGGACCTCGTTGGAGCCGTTGCCGGCCCAGATGTTGGCCACCGATAGCCCGTGGCCCAGGTAGGCGGCCAGGTCCTCGCGCAGCGCCGTCGCGTCCCGGTCGGGATACCGGTTCAGCCCGGCCAGCTCGTCGTTGAGCGCTTTGAGCACGGCGTCCACCACCGGCTCGGGCAGCCCGTACGGATTCTCGTTGGTGTTGAGGCGGACGGCGACATCCAATTGCGGCGCACCATACGCGGTGCGGCCGCGCAGATCGTCGCGCAGCGGCGGCTCGTCGAAAACGCTCACGACGGTGACCCTACGATGCCGGGGCCGTCGCTGCCCATCCCGGGATGCGAGGAGAATCTGGCGGTGACCGCTTGACCATGGGCCGGGAGGTCCTCGACCTCGGCCAGCGTGACCACGAACGGCGCCACTGCCCGCAGGGCGGCCTGATCGTAGGCGATCACGTGAATGCCACGCAGGAACGTCTGTACGGACAGCCCGCTGCTGTGCCGGGCGCAGCCCCCGGTCGGCAGGACGTGGTTGGAGCCGGCGCAGTAGTCACCGAGTGATACCGGTGAGTACGCGCCGACGAAGACCGCGCCGGCGTTGCGGACCCGGGCGGCCCAGTCGGCGGCATTGCGGGTCTGGATCTCCAGGTGCTCGGCCGCGTACGCGTCGACCACGGCCAGCCCACTGTCCAGGTCGTCCACCAGCACCACCCCCGACTGGGGGCCGGTCAGCGCGGACGTGATCCGCCCGGCATGCTTGGTCTGCGGAATCTGGCGGGCGAGTTCGTCGTCGACCGCATCGGCCAGCGCCACCGAGTCGGTGACCAGCACGCTGGCCGCGGACGGGTCGTGCTCGGCCTGGCTGATCAGGTCGGCCGCGACGTGGACCGGGTCGGCGGTGTCGTCGGCCAGGATCGCGATCTCGGTCGGCCCCGCCTCGGCGTCGATGCCCACGATGCCGCGCAGCAGCCGCTTGGCCGCGGTGACGAAGATGTTCCCCGGCCCGGTGATCATGTCGACCGGTTCACAGACGCCGGCGCCGTGGGCGAACATGGCAATGGCCTGCGCTCCGCCGACCGCGTAGACCTCGTCGACGCCGAGCAGGGCACAGGCGGCCAGTACCCGGGCGTCCGGCCGCCCGGTCTCCTTCTGCGGCGGGCTCGCCACCGCGATGCCCTCGACCCCGGCGATCTGGGCCGGTACGACGTTCATGACCACGCTGGACGGATACATCGCCAGGCCACCTGGCACGTACAGCCCGACCCGACGCACCGGTACCCAGCGCTCGGTGACCGTTCCGCCCGGCACCAGCTGGGTTGTCACGTCGGTACGGCGCTGGCCGGTGTGCACCAGCCGGACCCGCGCGATGGCCACCTCGAGGGCGGTCCGCACATCGGGATCGAGCCCGGCCAACGCCTCGGCCAGCGCGGCCGGCGGGACCTGGATCTCCCGGGTCTGGACGCCGTCGAAGCGAGCGGTCGCCTCCACGATCGCCTCGACGCCCCGATGTCGCACGTCGGCCACGATCGGCTCGACCACCGCGATGGCGGCGGCCACATCGACGGCAGCCCGGGGTAGGAGACCTTGTAGCTCCGCCCGATCGGGCCGGGAGCCGCGCAGGTCGGAACGCGTCAGCACTGAGAAAGTTTACGACCCTCGGGCAAGACGGGACGAGTCGGGTGACCCGGAGCGCGAGTCTTGGTCGAGGGTCGCCGGCCAACCTACGCTCGTGCTGTGACCTCCCCACTGCCGCTGTTTCCCCTGGGGACCGTGCTGTTCCCCGGTCTGGTCATGCCGCTGCACGTGTTCGAGGAGCGGTACCGGGCGCTGGTCCGGCAGCTGATCACCCAGCCTGAGCATGAGCCGAGGGTCTTCGGGGTCGTGGCCATCCGTACCGGCTGGGAGATCGACGTCGGTACCGAGCGGGTCACCCTGTACGACGTGGGCTGCACGGCCGAGGTCCGCCAGGTCACCGAGCATCCGGATGGGCGGTTCGACCTGGTCACCGTGGGGCGTCGACCCTTCGAGATCGTCAGCCTGGTCGAAGGCGGTACGCCCTACCTGGAAGCCGACGTGCGCTACCTGACCGAGCCCGACCCGCCGGGCGACACCGACCTGCTCGGACCGCAGGTCCTGGCCACCTTCCAGGGCTATCTCAAGCTCATCCGGACCGACGCCACCGACCTCGGCGAGCAGCTCCCCGACGACGCGACCGTGCTGTCGCACCTGGTGGCGGCGACGGCGGCCCTGACCGTGGCCCAGCGTCAGGAACTGCTGGCCATCCCCGACACGGCCAGCCGGCTGCGGGCCGAGCTGGTGATGCTCCGGCGTGAGATCGGACTGCTACGGGAGATCCGGGCGGTACCGGCGTCCCTGGCCGATCTGCCCGGCAGCCCGGGTCCGAACTAGGTCCGCGGTGCGACCAGTCCTTCGGCGTGCCTATGTCCGCGATGCCACGGTGACCGCCCGCCCATGCCCGCGGAGATTCTCGTAAGCCGAGAAACCGGCGAGCGTGGTGTAGGTGAGGGCGGCCGCGAAGGCCTGGGCCGCCATGACACCGGTCAACCCGGGGAACCACCACCGGTGCGGATCCATGTTGCTCAAGTCAAGATCGAGTGGGGCGGCCAGGTGGGTACCGACCGCTGCCGACCGGGCCACATCCTCGAATGCCGACCGGGCGATGGTGTACCCCGTCCACCACGCCGTCCACGCGCCGAGCAGCGACCCGAGAGCCAGCGCGGTCAGCATCGCCGGCCCCCGGTACCGGCGCAGCAGGAACCAGCACAGCACGGCGAGAACGATGCCCGCGCCGAGCCCGATGAACAGGAACAGGCCGTTGGCGGCGATGCCCTGCTCGGGCTCCGGATTGGGCACGAGGTCGTACGCGAAGTGCGTCGGGTCGTACTTGTAGATCGGGAACCGGGGGGCGAACTGTTCCCACGCCCAGCCGACCCCGAAGCCGAGCGCGCCGATGACCAGGCCGACCACGACCGGAACACCGATGCCGCGGCCCCGGCTGGGCCGGTCGTCGGCGACCGGCTCGGGCCAGGCATAGCTTGCCGGCCCGAACTGGGCGTGGTGTCCGCGCGCGTTGCCGGCGGCGCCGTCCGCCGGCTGGGTGTCGGGCGACTGATCGGCCCCGGCCGCCGGCTGCGAATCGGGCGGCCGGTCGGCCTCGGCCGCCGGCTCGGCGTCGGGATCCTCCTCGCGCGGTGGCTGGTCAGGACTGCTCACGCCGTGATCCTGTCAGGGCCGGCTCGGGCGGGGTCACCCGCCCCCCGGCCGAGCACATCCACAGTGGACGGTCTCGTGATCAGTGGGGCTGGCTCGACCGGGACTCACGGCGGACCTGGGCTGTGAAGATCGGGAACGGAGGCTCACCCGGCCAGAGCGCCGGGCCCGAGCAGAGCCTTGAGATCGGCCATCAGGGCCGGCGTGGAGTTGACCCGCATCGGGCCGAGGCGTAGCAGCGTGGACCGCCCGCCATTGACAAGCTTGAGGTGTACCTCGGAGCCGCCGGGGTGGCTGGAGAGCACCTCCTTGAGGCGCTCGACCAGCGGCGGCGTACAGCGGTGCGGCGGCAGGGCGAGCACGACCGGGCGAGCGGCGTCGGGGGCGGTGGTATCCGGGATGGCCAGGTCCATCGCCATGATCCGGGCCTGCTCGTCGCGCCGGTCGACCCGACCCCGGACGACCACGATCGCGTCCTCGGCGATGTACTGGCTGACCAGCTCGTACGTGTTGGGGAAGAACAGGACCTCCACTCCGGAGTCCATGTCCTCCAACGTGGCCGAGGCCCAGGCCTTGCCCTGCTTGGTGATCCGCCGTTGCACCCCGGAGAGGATGCCGGCCAGCGCGACCACCTGCCCGTCGGGGATCGTGCCCTCCTCGTTGAGCGCCGCGATCGAGGTATCGGCCTCCCGTGCGAGTACCCGTTCCAACCCCTGCAGCGGATGCGACGATACGTAGAGGCCGAGCATCTCCCGCTCGAACGTGAGCAGGTCGGACTTGTCCCACTCCTTGTCGGAGATGGGCGGCGTCGGGACCATCACGTCGCCGCCGGCGGGGTCGCCGAACGCGTCGCCGAACAGGTCGAACTGCCCGATCGCCTCGTTGCGTTTCACGTCGAGGAAGGAGTCGATCGCGTCCGCGTGCACGGCCAGCAGACCGCGCCGGGTATGCCCCAGCGAATCGAAGGCACCGGCCTTGATCAGCGATTCGACCGTCTTCTTGTTGCACACCACCGAATCCACCTTGCGGAGGAAGTCGTAGACGTCGGTGTAGGCGCCCTTCTCCTTGCGGATGCGTACGATCGACTCGACCACGTTGGTCCCGACGTTTCGCACCGCCGCCAGGCCGAACCGGATGTCTTCGCGCACGGCGGCGAACCGGGCATGCGAGGCGTTGACATCGGGGGGCAGCACCTTGATACCCATCCGCCGGCACTCGGCCAGATAGACCGCCGACTTGTCCTTGTCGTCGCCGACACTGGTCAGCAGTGCGGCCATGTACTCGGCCGGGAAGTTGGCCTTGAGGTAGGCGGTCCAGTAGGAGACCAGCCCGTAGCCGGCCGTGTGCGCGCGGTTGAACGCGTAGTCGGAGAACGGCACCAGGATGTCCCACAGCGTCTTGATGGCGCTGTCGGAGTACCCGTGCTCCTTCATGCCGGCGGAGAACGGCACGTACTCCTTGTCGAGGATCTCCTTCTTCTTCTTGCCCATGGCCCGACGGAGCAGGTCGGCGGCGCCGAGGGAGTATCCGGCCACCCGCTGGGCGATGGCCATGACCTGCTCCTGGTAGACGATCAGCCCGAATGTCTCACCCAGGATGTCGGCCAGCGGCTCGGCCAGCTCGGGGTGGATCGGCACCACCGGTTTCCGCCCGGTCTTGCGGTCGGCGTAGTCGTTGTGCGCGTTGGCGCCCATCGGACCTGGGCGGTACAGCGCGAGCACGGCCGAAATGTCCTCGAACGCGTCGGGCACCATGGCCCGCAGCAACGACCGCATCGGTCCGCCGTCGAGCTGGAACACGCCGAGCGTGTCGCCCCGGGCCAGCAGTTCGTAGGTCGGCTTGTCGTCCAGCGGCAGGTCCTCGAGCACGAGGTCGACGCCCCGGTTGGCTTTGATGCCCTCGAGACAGTCGTCCATGACGGTGAGGTTGCGCAAGCCCAGGAAGTCCATCTTGAGCAGACCCATGGACTCGCAGGCGTTCATGTCCCAGGCGGTGATGATCGCCCCGTCGGCGTCGCGTCGCCAGATCGGCAGTACCTCGACCAGTGGCTCCCGGGACAGGATCACCCCGGCCGCGTGCACCCCGGGCTGCCGGATGAGGCCCTCGAGACCCCGGGCGGTGTCGACGACCTGCCGCACGTCGGTCTCGGCCTCGTAGAGGCCGCGGAACTCCACCGCCTCCTTGTAGCGCGGATGGCCCGGGTCGAAGATGCCCGACAAGGGGATGTCCTTGCCCATGACAGCCGGCGGCATGGCCTTGGTCATCCGGTCGCCCAGCGCATAGGGGAATCCGAGCACCCGGGCTGAGTCCTTGATCGCGGCCTTCGCCTTGATCGTTCCGAATGTGACGATCTGCGCGACCCGCTCCTCGCCGTACCGCTCGGTGGCGTAGCGGATCATGTCCCCGCGCCGGCGCTCGTCGAAATCCATGTCGATGTCGGGCATCGAGATGCGTTCAGGGTTGAGGAACCGCTCGAACAACAGCTTGTGGGTGACCGGGTCGAGCTCGGTGATGCCCAGCGCGTACGCGATCAGCGCACCGGCCGCCGACCCCCGACCCGGACCGACCCGGATGCCTTCTTTCTTGGCATAGGTACACAGGTCGGCCACCACGAGGAAGTAGCCGGGGAAGCCCATCGTGCAGATGACGTTGAGCTCGTATTCGGCCTGCTTCTGGTGCCCGTCCGGAACGCCGTCGGGGAAACGCCGGGCCAGCCCGTGGGCCACCTCCTTGCGCAGCCAGGACTCCTCGGTCTCCCCGTCGGGAACCGGGAACTGCGGCATCAGGTTCCGGGCGGCGAACACTTCGCTGTAGTCACCGACGCGCTCGGCGACCAGTAGCGTGTTGTCGGCCGCCCCGGGGACCTGGTGGTCCCAGATGGCCCGCATCTCAGCCGGCGACTTGACGTAGTAGCCGTTGCCTTCCAGCTTGAACCGCGTCGGGTCGGCCATCGTCTTGCCGGTCTGGACGCACAACAGCGCCTCGTGCGCGATCGAGTCGTCCGGCGAGACGTAGTGCGAGTCGTTCGTCGCCAGCGGCGGCAGGTCGAGCTCCTTGCCCAGCCGGAGCAGATCGTCGCGCACCCGGCGCTCGATCTCGATGCCGTGCTCCATGAGCTCGAGGTAGAAGTTTCCCGGACCGAAGATGTCGCGGAAGTCGCCGGCCGCCCGGACCGCCTCGTCGTACTGCCCCAGCCGCAGCCGCGTCTGCACCTCGCCGGACGGGCATCCGGTCGTGCCGATCAGACCCTGACCGTACGTCGAGAGCAGCTCCCGGTCGAAGCGGGGCCACTTGCGGTAGTGCCCCTCGATGCTGGCCAGCGAGGAGATCCTGAACAGGTTCCGCAGCCCGGTGGCGTCGGTCGCGAGGACAGTCATATGGGTGTACGAGCCGGACGCCGCGACGTCGTCCTCACGCTGGTGCGGCTCGCCCCAGAAGATCGGACGCTTGTCGAAGCGGCTGGCCGGCGCCACGTAGGCCTCGATGCCGATGATCGGAGTGACGCCGGCCGCCTTCGCCTGCTTGAAGAACTCGTAGGCGCCGTGCAGGTTGCCGTGGTCGGTCATCGCGATCGCCGGCATGCCGTGCTTCGTCACCTCGGCGAACATCGGCTTGAGCCGGGCCGCCCCGTCGAGCATCGAGTACTCGGAGTGGACGTGGAGGTGGACGAATGACCGGTCTGACACCCGCGAACCCTCCTCACCCGCCCCAGGACAGCAGACCAACCCTAGGCCAAGGGTCCGACAGAACCAGGTCGCGACACCCGGGGCTACGGCTTCTTGAGGAGCTTCGCCAGCGTCGCGTTCGCCGTCGCGATCAGCAGGCTGTCCAGGTCGGTCGACCCCGTCGCGAACGGACGCCGCACAGGTCAGCGACCGAAAGGGGCCAGGATCATGGCAGCGGCCTCGAGCCAGGCCTGCCGGGTGCCCGGCTGCAGCAGCGCCGTACTCGATCGACGCGCCGGCCTCCAGGGCCGGGTCGTAGGGCACGACGGCGACGGCGCGGGTACGGGTGGCGAAGTGGCGCGCCGAGATCTTCGATCATCGGGGACGGGCGCGGGGTCGGCAGCGACAGCAGCGTCACCGCGTTGGCGACCAACTCGTTCATGCCGGCCTCCTCGAGCAGGTCGAGCATCCAGTCGGCGGTGAACGCGGAGTCCTCGCGGGGCACCGTCGTGATGACCAGCTGGTCGGCCGTCTGCATGACTGTCTGCCAGTTGGCGCTCTCGACGTTGTTGCCGGTGTCGACGCAGATCACGTCGTGGGTACGGCGCATCACCTCAAGCACGCGGCGCACGGTGTGCGGATCGAGCCGGCGGGCGAAGCGGGGGTCCTCCTCGCCGGCGAGCACGTCGTAGGAGCCGTCGGAGGCGTGCCGCAGGAAGTCGTCCAGGCGCTCGACCAGCGCGTACCCGTCGTGGGCCTCGACCTCGGCCAGCTCGGTCACCAGATGCCGGATGGTGCGGGCATGCCGGGCGCTGCCGGCCCGCAGCCCAAGCGTGCCGCGCAGTTCGTTGTCGTCCCAGGCGAGCACCCCGCGCCCGCGGACGCTGCCGATGGTGGCCGCGGCGAGCACCGTGGCGGTCGTCTTGTGCACGCCGCCCTTGGGGTTGGCGAACGCGACCACCCGGGGGGCGCCGAGGTCGCGGCGCAGGTCGGTGACCATCTGTTCGTTGGCCGCGGAACCGGTTGCGGTGCGCCACTCGAGCACGCCACCGGCCCGTTGAGCCGGCACGGTCGGATGTGAGCCGGTGTAGCCGTTGGGTAGGTCGACCATGGGCGGCACGGTCGCCCGCCCCGCCATCCGGGCCCTGATCGTCTGCCAACGCCCGGTCGACTCGCCGGCTGCCCGGCTCCATCCGGTGTCGGTGTCCACGCTCACCCTTCCAGCACCAGCCTTACTGTACCCACACGATGTCCGACAGTGAGCCGGCCGTAACGCGCTCCACAGGAAAGGCTACGGACTGGGCGGCCGTTTGCCACCCCCACAATGGACAAACTGACAGCCACGCTCAGCCGAGATCCTCCGGCAGCGGCGCCACGAAGTCGGCCCGACCGAGCTCAGTCACCGCTGCCGCAGCCTCGATGATCCGATCCCCGGCCGTTCGGCCAGCTGGCTCAGGATCCGCGGTGCGGCCCGGACAACCAGCGCGTACACGCAGGTACACGCGGCTCGGTAGGCGGCCGCACCGGCGTGGCTCGCCCTCGGCCGCCAGCCGGTCGGCCACCGCGTCCATGGAGACCAGCAGGTCCGCCGGCGGCGGCGACCGGTCGGCAGCCGTACCGGGGCGTCCCGGCGACGTGGGCGTACGCCAGATGCAGTGTCGACCCCGTTGACCAGTGCGGGTAGTGCGGCCGGGGCTGACATAGGTCGCGCGAGCGTGACGAGCGCGTACACCGGATCGTCGGCGGCGTCGGGCGAGCAGGCCGAGTCCGGCTTCTGTCCGGACGTACGCGGAGACGGAGTCACCCGCGTGGATACCCACGACGACGACCGGCGGCCTCACCGGAGGCCGCCGTCGGGCGTAGCCGCGACCGCAGACCTGCGGTCGCGACCACCGCTGTCGAGCAGCACCATCGCGACCAGGGCCAGCCGCGGGCAGGCGGCGCAGCCGTCCCCAGATCCGACGAGCCGCCGCGGGCCAGCCGGAGTCGTGGCGGAAACTCATCCCCGCAGTACCTCGAGGGCGTGGGCCAGATCAGCCGGGTACGGGCTGACGAAGCGTCACCCGCTCGCCCGTGCCGGGTGCTCGAAGGCCAGCTCGCGCGCGTGCAGCCACTGCCGGGTCAGGCCGAGCCGGGCGGCCAGGGTCGGGTCGGCGCCGTAGGTGAGGTCGCCGACGCAGGGGTGGCGCAGGGCAGCGAAGTGCACCCGGATCTGGTGGGTACGGCCGGTCTCCAGCTGCACCTCGCAGCAGGCTCGCGCCCGGGAACGCCTCGAGCGTGTCGTAGTGGGTGACGCTCGGCTTGCCCGTCGACATGACGGCGAACTTGTAGTCGTGCGTCGGGTGCCGGTCGATCGGCGCGTCGATGGTGCCGCGCAGTGGATCCAGGTGACCCTGCACGACCGCGTGGTAGACCTTGTCGACCTCGCGCTCCTTGAACGCCCGCTTGAGCACGGCTGTACGCGCGCTCGCTCTTCGCCACCACCATCAGCCCGGTGGTGCCGACGTCGAGGCGGTGCACGACGCCCTGCCGCTCGGCGGCGCCGCTGGTGGCGATCGGCTGCCCCATCGCGGCCAGGCCGGCGGTCACGGTCGGCCCGGTCCAGCCGGGGCTGGGATGCGCGGCCACCCCGACCGGCTTGTCGACCACCACGATGTCGTCGTCGCTGTAGACGATCTCCAGACCGTCGACCGGCTCGGGCGAGCCGTCGGGCCCGCCCACCGGCGCCGGCAGCGTCACCTCGAGCCAGGAACCGGCGCCGACCTTCTCCGACTTGGGCCGCAGCTGCCCGTCGACCAGCACGTCGCCGCTGTCGACCAGGGCCGCCGCGACCGTCCGGGACAGGCCGAACAGCCGGGAGACGGCCTGATCCAGGCGCATCCCGTCCAGCCCGTCCGGGCAGCGGCAGCTCACGCCGGTCGCCGGTCACCTGGCTGATCCTCGACGCGCGCCCGCGTCAGCGACCCGTGGCCCGGGCTGCCGTCGCGGCGCCGGCCGGTGAACTCGAGCATGATCGCCAGCACGACGCCGCAGAACAGCGCCGAGTCGGCCACGTTGAAGATCGCCCGGCCGGGAACTACTCGCCGTCGGGCGCGAACAGGCTGATCAAGTCGACCACGTGGCCGCGCAGAAGCCCGGGGCACGGAACAGCCGGTCGATCAGGTTGCCCGACGGCGCCGCCCAGGATCAGGCCCGAGCGACATCGCCCACGGCACCGAGCGCAGCCGGCGGGCCAGCCAGATGATGCCGCCGATCACGACGACGGCGATGATCGGGAAGATGAACGTGTACCCGCTGCCGATGCTGAACGCGGCCCCGCTGTTGCGGGTCAGGTCGAAGTACACCAGCCCGCCGAGCATCCGCACCGGCGAGCCGCCGGTGAGGTTGGTCAGCGCCAGCTGCTTGGTGATCAGGTCACAGGTCGACCACGCAGCAGCGGCACCGCGGCCGAGCGACGGCGAGCGCCAGCGTCGCGGGTCGCCGGCGCGGTCAGCGGCGTCGACGCCGGGTGCGGCTTCGCCACCTCCTCGGGATCGCCAGCGCCTCCGGTCACCGGCGCTCCTCCAGCTGCTTGCAGGTCACGCAGAGGGTAGCCGACGGGAACGCGGCCAGCCGCTCGACCGGGATCGGGTTGCCACACCGCTCGCACCAGCCGTACTGGCCGTCGTCGAGCCGGTCCAGCGCCCGCTCGACCTGGCTGATCGCGCTCCCGGACGTTGTTGGCCAGCGAGATCTCCTGCTCGCGCTCGAACGTCTTCGTGCCGGTGTCGGCCTGGTCGTCGCCGGCCGAGTCGGTCAGCCGGTCGCGCTGTGCCTCGGCGATCTCCGACATCGTCTGGTCGTACTCGGCCTGAGCTCGTCCCGCCGCTCGGACAGCGCCGCCCGGATCTTCTCGGTCTCCGCGGCCGCGCGGGTCGGCCGCGGCGGGGCCGCCTGGCCGGGCGGCCTTCGACGCCGTGGCCGCGACCTTCCGTCGCCTTCGCTGGCAGGTCGCCGCTGGCTCCGCCACGGCGTCGCCTCCGGTCCGGCGTCGCCCTGGCGGACGGCCGGTGACGCCGCAGTGTCTGACTGTGGACACGCCGCGTGTCGCGAGCGGACTTCGACCGGGTCGCCTCGAGCGGCAGCTGGTCGTCGGGCCGCCCCGGTCGGCGCGGCGTCGTCGACGACGGCCGCTGGTTCGTCGCCGGTCGGCCTTGCGTGGCCTTGGTCGACCGGGCCGCCGTGGCCGGCGGCGCGGTGTTGGCGGGCGCGGTGTGCGGCCGGCGCGCTTCTGGCCGCCTTGGCCACGGTCGACGGTCCGCCCGCCGCTGGCCTTGGCCGCGGTGGAGACCGCCTTCGCGGCCGCCGGCTCCTTGGACGCCGGCCTTGGTCGCGGCGCCTTGGTCGGCTCACCGGCCTGGGCCGGCTTGCGGCCTTCGTGGTCGTCTTCGTCTTGGCCGATGATCCGTTGGCGCGGCTGGCCGGCGTCGCCTGGGCGGGTCTTGGCGGGCGCCTTGGCGGCGCGGCCGGTCGCCCTGGCCTGATCGGATCTCCCGGCGCGGCTTCGCGGCGAGCCTTGTCGGCCGGCGTTCGACGTGGCCGGGGCGGCCTTGCGACCGTTGGAGCGGGTGGCGGCCGCCGACGCCAGCGGCGTCGCCGAGGCAGCGGGCGCCGGCGGCTCGGCGACCCTTGGTCGGAGCAGCGGCCGGTTTCGCGGTGCCTGTCACTCGTGGAACCCGTCTTCTCGGTCTTCGTCGCGCTCTGTGCCGGTATGGCGCTCTTCGGGGCCTTCCGCACGGAACCCGCCCGCTCGGCCATGGCGATCCCCCACATACAAAACGGGCGCACGGCGGGGCGCCGCGCACTCCGAAGGTGGCAAGAATACGGAACCTGCGGTCCCGCGACAAACATGCCACACCTAGGTGTCCCAATTCGGGCATCTGTCTCTATCGCCTGACTGCTGGAACCCCCGTACGGGGCATCAGCGCGCCCACTCCGCGGCCTTCCTCGCCGAGCCAGCGGGCCAGCCGGCCCCGGCGGCTCACCGCGCGCAGGCGCCGCTCCGCCGCGTCCCGGACCCGCCGCGGTCGCCACGATGAGCAGGCTGTCGCCGGTACGCAGCCGGGTCCGCGGCTCCGGGCACGAAGCCCTCGCCGTCGCGCAGCACCAGCGTGACCACCGCGCCCGGCGGCAGCCGCAGCTCGTCGATGTAGACGCCGGCCAGGTGCGACCCGACCGGGATCTCGAGCTGCAGCAGGTCGGCCCGCATCCGGTCTCCAGCGGCGCCGTCTCCACCCGCAGCTCGGTCGGCCTCGGCCGGGGCGGTGACCCGCAGCCAGCCGGGCGGCCGGAGGCGATCGTGCCGGCCTGCAGCGACCGTGAAGATCACTACCAGGACGAACACGATGTCGAACAGCTTCGAGGCGCCGCCGACCGCGAGCGACAACGGGATGGTGGCGAGCACGATCGGTACCGCGCCGCGCAGCCCGGCCCAGGACAGGAAGGCCTGCTCACGCCAGCCGAGCCGGAACCAGGTCAGCGCTCGAGCGCGACCGAGACCGGCCGGGCCAGCAGCACCAGCGCAACCCCGACCAGCAGGGCCGGCAGCACCGCCGAGGGCAGCCGGGACGGCGAGGCGAGCAGGCCCGAGCAGGACGAACAGGCCGATCTGGGCCAGCCAGGCCAGCCCGTCGGCGAAGCCGAGCACCGCCTGCCGGTGCGGGATGCGGGCGTTGCCGAGCATCACCCCGGCCACGTACACGGCGAGGAAGCCCGACGCGTGCGCGACCGCCCCGGCCGCGTACGCCAGCACGGTCAGGCCGATCGCGGCCAGCGGGTAGAGCCCGGCCGCCGGCAGCGCCGCCCGCCGCAGTCCAGCCGCCCCGAGCGACGCCGACGACCAGCCCGATCACCGCCCCGGCGACCAGCTCGTAGCACGATGACAGCGCCTGCTGCCACCAGTGGCCAGCCGACTGCGGGCCGGACAGGGTCGACAGCGTGATCACGAGGATGACCGCGGGCGCGTCGTTGATGCCGGACTCGGCCTCGAGGATCGCGGTCAGCCGGGGTCGCAGCCGCAGCCGGCGCAGGGTCGAGAAGACGGCGGCCGCGTCGGTCGACGAGAGCACCGCGCCGTAGAGCAGGGCGAGCTGCCAGGGCAGGCGCAGCAGGACATGGACGACCACGCCGACCACCGCGACGCTGACGAACACCCCGAACGTGGCCAGGGTCGCCGCCGTCCCGACCACCGGGCGGACCACCGACCAGCGGGTGGTCAGGCCGCCCTCGGCGATGATCACCACGAGTGCGCAGAAGCCGAGTACCCGGGTCAGGTCGGCGTTGGAGAACTGGATGCCCAGCCCGGACTCGCCGATCGCCACGCCGAGGGCGAGGTAGACCAGCAGGCTCGGCAGGCCGGCCCGGGTCGACAGCCGGACCGCGGCCACCGCGACCAGCAGCACCGCCGCGCCGATCAGCAGCGCGAGGTCGATCGGACCCACTCATGACGGTGGGGTCGCCCGCGTCACGTGCGCGGGCTGGAGGCGAGCAGGCCTCGTACCGGTTCGCACTGGCCGCACGGGGTGAAACCGAGCTGCACGGCTTCGCCCACGGCGAGGCGTTCCGCGTCGCGACCGAGCAGGTGCTCGCAGCGGGCGCCATGGAATCGCGGCCGCCCGTCGACCACCATCACATCGGCCGTCATGGACGCGATCCGCCGGGCCTGCCGGTCCGTGATCACCTCGGCCGCCGGTTCGTCCGGCGGCTCCTCGGGCTCGCCCGGCACCGTTCCGTTCGGTACCTCCCGCCCGGCCGAAGGGTCCCGCGGCGGTACCCGGGGCACCGACGCCCGGCCGGTCGGTCGCGGGACGACGGGTAACCCGTCCTGGTCCGGATGCGCCCGGTCGACATCGAAGTCGTCCTCGGGCAGGTGGGCGCGCGCCCGGCTGCCGCACACCCACCATCAGCGCGAACGTGGCGAGCACGCTGCCCACGATCGAGCCGAGGTACCACAGGTCGGAGTTCTCCCAGCAGACCGATGAGCCAGAACGCCGCCGACACAGCGACGAGGGCGATGCTACCGATGATCACGGCAGCACCGCCGTCGTCATGACGATCTCGCGACTACCGTGCGTCAGTGACGGCTCGGGCGCCCGCTCCGGCGAGGCTCGGCGCACCCTTCGCGTCGCCCGCGCCACCCTTGGTCAGCTCGGCCTCGATGCCCTGGCCCTTGCCGTCCAGATCGCGGAGCTGGCTCTCGAGGTAGGCCTTGAGCCGCGTGCGGTACTCGCGCTCGAACTGCTTGAGCTCCTCGATGTGCTTCTGCAGCGCGGTGCGCTTGGTGTCCAGGCTGCCCATGACCTCCTGATGGCGCTGGCGGGCGTCCCGCTCGAGCGCCTCGGCCTTGGTCCGCGCGTCGAGAGTCAGCTCGTCGGCCTTGGACCGGGCGTCGGTGAGCAGCTTCTCCGCCTCCCGCCGGGCGTCGGACACGTGCTCGTCAGCCGTGCGCTGCGCCATCATCAGCACCCGGAGCGCCTGCTGCTCGCCGTCACCGGCGCCGCTCACCGGCGGCGGGCCACCGGAACGCAGCTGGTCGACCTCGGCCTGCAGCTGGCGGGCGGCCTGCTCGGCGCCGGCCTTCTCGCGCTGCAACCGGTCCATCTGGGTGCGCAGGTCGGCGATCTCGCCGGTATGCCCCATGCCGGCCGAGGCGAGATGAGCGGCCCGGAGCCACCACGCGCGGACTGCGCCCGCAGCTCGTTGTTCTCCTCCACAAGCCGGGCGAGCTCCCGCTCCACCTCGTCGAGGAAGGCGTCCACCTCTTCCTCGTCGTACCCCCGCTTACCGATAGGGGGCTTCTTGAACGCGACGTTGTGCACGTCGGCCGGGGTCAGCGGCATCGAGACTCCTCGGGTCAGTAACGGCCGAGCTGGCGCGGTCAGGTGGTCAGGCGGTCAAGCGGATCAACGGCGGAAGAACGATGTACATCAGCAGCAACACAATAACGAGCAGCACAAGCGACGCCAGGTCGAAGCTCACCGTACCAAGGCGCAGGGGTGGGATCACTCGCCTCAACGCCTTCAACGGCGGATCAGTGACGCTCCACACCACCTCGAGGGCGGCGGCCGCGCCCCGGCCCGGCCGCCAGCGGCGACCGAAGCTCATCACCATGCCCATCACGATCCTGCCGAACAGGACGTACAGGAACAGCAACACGAGCAGATAGACGATCTGCAACGCGATCGAGAGCACAGCTCGTGTCCTCCACCCTTCTACGTCCGGCGCGTCCCGGCACCGGCCGCAGCCTGAGCAACCAGCGGTCAGCCCTGGTCGAAGAACCCATTCTCGGCGATCTTCGCCTTGTCCTCGGCGCTGACCTGGATGTTCGGCGGAGACAGCAGGAATACCCGGTTCGTGACCCGCTCCATGCTACCGCGCGTGCCGAACGCGAGTCCGGCCGCGAAGTCCACCAGCCGCTTGGCGTCCGGCTCGTCCATTTCGGTGAGGTTCATGATGACCGGATAGCCGTCCCGGAAGTGCTCACCGATGGTGCGGGCCTCGCTGTACGTCGTCGGGTGCAGGGTCGTGATCTGGTAGCGGCGGCTGTTGTCCTCGTTGACCGCGGCCCGTTCGCGGAGCTGCACCTGTGGCGCGAGGGCGAGGTTGTCGTAGGTGGGGTAGCTCACCGGGCTGCCCGGCGGTGGCGTCGACCGCGACAGTTGGCGTACCGAAGCCCGGTCCCGTCCGGAGTCCTCGGACCGCTCGCTCGACCACGTGTCCCGGTCGGCCGCCCGCGCCTCGGCCGCCCGCAGCTCCGCCGCCCGTGCCTCGACCGCCCGGGCCTCCGCCGCCCGTACCTCCGCCGCCCGGGCCTCAGCTGCGCGGGTCTCGGCGGCGAACCGCGACTCCGGCGCCCGCGGCTCGGTCACCCGAGGTTCGGCCAGCCGCCGCGCCGAACTGTCCCGACGGTCGTCGGACCGCTCACCGCCGCCCGACCGTCCGCGGCGGTACTCGTCGCGCTGCTCCGATCGGATGTCGCGCTCCGCGGACCGGGCCAGGGTGCGGGGCCGAGCAGGCGGAGCGAAGTCCTCGTCCTCGGCGAACTCGTCGTCGAGGTCGAACCGCTCGTCCTCCTCCTCCACCAGGCCGAGCCAGACACCCGCCCTCCGCAATGCGCTCATGCCGCGTCACCCTCCCGTCCGCAATCGGCACGCCCCCCGACGCCGCACCCACACGCAAACACGCTCACAGCCGCATGCCCACAACGCGCCCGGCCAGGCGCCCAGCCAGGCGGTCGGTGGCCGAATGACAGGCATGTCATTTCCGGCGTGGTCATCAGGTTACAGCAGCGCAATTCGGTTCCCTAGCACTGCGCTACCCAACCGCACATGTGTCGCGCCGTAGCGAATGGCCTGCTCTACGTCACCGCTCATACCGGCCGACAGCAGGATCGCCTCGGGGTGTTCGCGACGTACCGCCGAGGCGATGCCGGCCAGCGACGCGAATGCCCGCTCCGGCTCCCAGTCCAGCGGCGCGACCGCCATCAGACCGCGCAGCGAGAGATCCGCCGAGCGGGCAACCCGGGCCAGGACATGGTCGAGCCCGGTGTCGGCATCGCCCGTCGACCACCGCGCCGCCCCGGCCCGGCACACCGTCGATGCTGACCTGGACCAGCACCTGCAGCGGCCCGGACCGTTCCCGGGCGACCGCCTCGGCCAGCGCATCCGCCAGCCGGACCGAATCGACCGAGTGGACCAGACTGGCGTAACGCACCACCGAGCGGGCCTTGTTGCGTTGGAGCTGGCCGATGAAGTGCCACCGGACGGCCACCCCGGCGGCGGACACCTGCGCCGCCTTGGGTGCGGCCTCCTGGTCCCGGTTCTCGCCGATGTCATGCACTCCGAGGGTGGCCAGGTGCAGCACGTCGCTGGCCGGGAAGGTCTTGGTCACGGCCACGAGCGTCACCTCATCGGGTGACCGGCCGGCGGCGGTACACGCGGCGGCCAGACGAGCCCGCACGTCGATCAGGTTCGCCGCCAACTCCTGCCGGCGGGCAGCCACGTCGTCCACCGGGCCAGTCTCCACCGGGCCAGTCTCCACCGGGCCAGTCTCAACCGGGCCAGTGTGGACGCTCAGGAACCGTTCTTGAGGAAGTCGGGCACGTCGACGTTGTCGAAGAGCACCCGCCGCGGCGGCTGCACCGGCGCGGGGCGGGTCACCACCGGGGTCGACTCGGCCGTGCTCGAGAACTGCGACCGGCGCTGTGCGTCGGCCGGCCGGTACGCCGGTGCGCCGCCGTCGAACCCGGCCGCGATCACGGTGACCCGGACCTCGTCGCCGAGGGCATCGTCGATGACCGCTCCGAAGATGATGTTCGCGTCGGAGTGGGCCGCGTCGGTCACCAGTTGAGCCGCGTCGTTGATCTCGAACAGGCCGAGGTCCGACCCACCCGCGATCGACAGCAGCACGCCGCGGGCTCCGTCCATGCTCTGCTCGAGCAACGGACTCGAGATCGCCCGCTCGGCCGCCTCGACCGCGCGGTTGTCGCCGCGGGCGCTGCCGATGCCCATCAGAGCACTGCCGGCGCCGGCCATGACACTCTTCACATCGGCGAAGTCAAGGTTGATCAGACCAGGCGTCGTGATCAGGTCGGTGATCCCCTGAACACCGGAGAGGAGTACCTGGTCGGCCTGGCGGAATGCGTCCATCATGCTGATGCCGCGGTCGCCCAGTGCCAGCAGCCGGTCGTTCGGAATGACAATGAGGGTGTCGCACTGCTGCCGCAGATCCTCGATGCCGGTCTCGGCCTGTACCTGGCGCCGCTTGCCCTCGAAGGAGAACGGCCGGGTCACCACGCCGATCGTCAGAGCGCCGATCTTGCGGGCGATGCTCGCCACCACCGGTGCCCCTCCGGTACCGGTGCCGCCGCCCTCACCGCAGGTCACGAAGACCATGTCGGCACCGCGCAGGACCTCCTCGATCTCGTCGCGGTGGTCCTCGGCCGCGTTGCGCCCGACATCCGGGTTCGCCCCCGCACCCAGGCCGCGGGTGAGCTCGCGACCGACATCGAGCTTCACGTCCGCGTCGCTCATCAGCAGGGCCTGAGCGTCGGTGTTGATGGCGATGAACTCGACGCCCTTGAGCCCGACCTCGATCATCCGGTTGACGGCGTTCACGCCACCACCACCGATGCCGACCACCTTGATGACCGCCAGGTAGTTGTGCGGAGGTGTCATCAATGTTCCCTTCGAGGCTTGCGGTGATCGGTCCACAGTGGACGCCAAGTGCGGAGGTTGGGTGGGACGAAACTCTCACCCTTTACTAGAGACTCACGGTTGTGTCAACCAACGAGCCTGTTTCGGACCGTATTCGCCGTAACGGTTCGAACCAAGCAACCCGGCGGCGTGTCGGCGAAACCCCCACGTCCAGGGGGGTTGGTCGGCCAACTGCCGGTCGCACACCGGGTCTAACTGACAGCAACGACATCGGGTGCGCTGACGTCGATGCGTTTCGACGCGCGATCCAGCAGCGCCGTGGCCACCTGAGCCTTCTTCTCGCTCTGGCTGTCATCGCCCCACACGATCAGCCGGCCGTCCGTGAGCTCCACCGTGATGTCAGCCGCGGTGCCGGCGACCACCCGCTTCACCACCCGCCGCAGGGCCGGGGTCAGCGACCCGATCACGTGCAGCCCCGCCCGCGTCGGCTCGTCCTGCGGCCCCGGCGCCGCGACCGCCAACAGGATCACGCCGGCCGGCCGACTCGGCACGCGGTTGAACACGACCCCGGTCGGGTCGAGGACCACGTACTGCGGACCCGCCTGGACCACCGCCACCGGGTGACGCTCAGTCACCGCGATCACCAGTGTCGACGGCCATGACCGGCTCACATCGACCTCGGAAACCGATGGCAACGCGCGCACCCGGTCGGCCACCGCGTCGGTGTCCACCCGGGCGAGCGGAGTACCACGCGGGACCGCCGCGACCGAGCGCACCTTCTCGGTACCGGCTATGGTCGCCCCGGTCACCGAGACCTCACGGACACCGAGGACCGGGGTGCCCAGGAGCACGAAGACGGCGGCGCCCACCACGACCGCGGTGACCGCCACGACCAACCACCGCCGCCGCAATCCGGCCACGACGTGCGCACCGACCCGACCGAGCCGGGACCGCCGTCCGCCCGCGCTGTACCAGCGCCGAACCGCCGGCGGGACGACATCGCGTCGCGCCCGTACCAACCGGAACCGGCGGTCAGTCGCTGGCCGAGCCATCGGGCTCCTCTACGCGTCAGCGGCGGCGAGCCGCTCCTTGGCCCGTGCGGACAGCGCCGCCAAGAGCTCATCTCCCATCAGTGAGATCGGCGGGGCGCCCATCGTCACCACAACGTCACCCTCCACCGCACGGTTACGCACCTCGCCGGCCACGTCCTCCCAGGACGCGACGAACACCTTGCGCTCGGGCGGCGCGGGAACGGCCGCGGTCAACGCGATCCCGCCGTCGCCCGGGCCGCGTGCCTCCCCCGGACCGAAGACCTCGAGCACGATCACCTCGTCGGCGATGGCCAGCGCGGCCGCGATCTCGGTCCGCAGGTCGCGGGTGCGGTACACCCGGTACGGCTGGAAGACCACGAGCAGCCGGCCGTCGCCGGCCACCTCACGCAGCGTCTGCAGTGCCGCCGTCATCGCGGTCGGGTGATAGGCGTACTCGTCGTAGACCCGTACCCCGTCGGCAACGCCTTTGAGCTCGAACCGCCGGCGCACCCCCGGGAACACGGCCAGCGCGTCCACCACCTGCCGCAGGGGCAGTCCCAGCCGCAGGGCGGTCAGCAGGGCGGCCGCGCTGTTCAGGCCGAGATGGCGGCCCGGCACGGGGAGGCTGATCTCGCCCAGGGACTCGCCGTCCAGCCGGGCCAGGTAGCGCACCGCCGCCGCGTTGGACCGCAGGTCGGAAAGGCGCAGGGTGGCGTCGTCCGCCTCACCGTAGGTCTCCACCCGCATGCCCTCGGCCCGGGCCCGCTCGGCCAGCCGCCGGGTGCGCGGATCGTCGGCACACATCACCAGCAGTCCGTCCGCGTCGACTCCGCGGCAGAACTCGAGGAACCCGTCCTGCAGGCCGGCCAGGTCGCCGTAGGTGTTGAGATGATCGGCGTCGAGGTTCGTGACGATCGCGATGTGCGGCCGGTAGTGCAGGAACGTACGGTCGCTCTCGTCCGCCTCGGCCACGAAGTGCTCGCCGGTACCATGGTGCGCGTTCGATCCGACCTCGGAGATCTCGCCGCCGATCACGAAGGACGGGTCAAGCCCGCAGTGCTGCAGGATCGACGTCAGCATCGACGTGGTCGTGGTCTTGCCGTGGGTACCGGCGACCGCGATCGTCCGCCGCCCCGTCATCGCCGTGGCCAGCGCCTCCGAGCGGTGCAGCACACGCAGCCCCCGGGCCCGGGCCTCGACCAGCTCCAGGTGGTCGGTCGGGATGGCGGTCGAGTAGACCACGGTGTCAACACCGTCCAAATTGGACGGCTCGTGTCGCATGTGGATGGTCGCGCCGAGGGCCGTCAGCCCGGCCAGCGCCGGCCACTCCTTCAGCTCACTACCCGAGGTCGGGATGCCCCGGGTCAACAACAGCCGGGCCAGGCCGCTCATGCCGACCCCGCCGATGCCGATGAGGTGCACGTTGCCCAGGTCCTCGGCCGTGAGCCGAGGCTCCTCCTCCGTACCCGTCACGCCTGTCACCTCCGCCACTTACCGCGACCAAGCTGCGGGGCTCGCTGGCGCTCGCTCCTCGCGTTCGCTCTCATCCGCCACTTACCGCGACCAAGCTGCGGGGCTCGCTGGCGCTCGCTCCTCGCGTTCGCTCTCATCCGCCACTTACCGCGACCAAGCTGCGGGGCTCGCTGGCGCTCGCTCCTCGCGTTCGCTCTCATCCGCCACGCACCGCGACCAAGCTGCGGGGCTCGCTGGCGCTCGCTCCTCGCGTTCGCTCTCACCCGCCACGCACCGCGACCAAGCTGCGGGGCTCGCTGGCGCTCGCTCCTCGCGTTCGCTCATATACGCCCTTCCACTACGTCGACCACGAACTGGCGCAGCTGCTCGTCACCGTCCCGGCGGCCGAAGTGGGCGGCGGTCGCGCTCATCGCGGCCAGGCGGGTCGGGTCGAGTGCCAGCGGGACCACCGTCCTCTCGATCCAGTCTCCGGTGAGCTCGGCGTCGTCGACCAGCAGCCCGCCGCCGGCCTGCACCACCGGCAGCGCGTTGCGCCGCTGTTCGCCGTTACCGTACGGCAGCGGGACGTAGATGGCCGGCAGGCCCACGGTCGTCACCTCCGCGAGTGTCATGCCGCCGCCCCGGCACAGCACGAGATCGGCCGCGGCGTACCCGAGCTCCATGTCCGCGATATAGGGCACGGTGATGTACGGGGCCGGAAGGTCGGGCGGGATCTCGACCGGCTCGTTGCGCGCGCCGATCACGTGCAGTACCTGGATCCCGGCGGTGGTCAGCGCCTTGGCGGCGTCCGCCATGGCCAGGTTGATCGATCGAGCGCCCTGCGACGCCCCGAAAACGAAGACAGTCGGGCGGTCCGGGTCGAGTCCGAAGTGCTCCCGGGCGCCGATCCGGTCCATCGCCCGGTTGAGTCCCGAGATCGCCGGGCGCAGTGGCACCCCGACCAGGCGCGCGTCCCTGAGCAGCGGGGACACCTGCGGCTGGAACGGGAACCCGACCGCCACGTGCTTGGTGAAGCGCATGCCGAGCCGGTTGGCGACGCCCGGCGGCACGTTCAGCTCGTGGATGACGATCGGCGTGTGCCGGCGCCACGCGGCGAGGTAGGCCGGGACCGCCACGTAGCCGCCGAATCCCACCACCACGTCGGCGTCGACATCGTCGAGCACCTCCCGGCCGGCCCGCATCGACTTGAGCATCCGGGCCGGCGTCTTGGCCAGGTCGACCGAGACCGATCGGGGCAACTGGTAGGCCGGCACCTGCCGCAGGTCGTACCCGGCTGCTGGGATCAGCTGACCTTCAAGGCCCTTGACGCTGCCGACGCACGTGATCCGTAGGTCGGGTTGGTGCCGGCGCAGGCAGTCCGCGAAGGCCAGCAGCGGGTAGATGTGCCCGCCCGTACCGCCGCCGGCGAGGACGACCGACCGCAGCTCACCCATCGTGCCCACTCCTCTCCCCGGCCACCGCCCCGGGTGCGGGTCGCTGGGGCGCGACGACCGGCTTGGGCGGCAGCGGAGCCCAGAGTAGCCGGGCCGCGCGGCTGGGGGGACGGGCGTGCAGCGCTGCGGCGGCAGCCGGCTCGGCCCGCGCGAAGGATGCCAGTATGCCGATCATGGCCAGGGTCACCACGAGAGCGCTCCCGCCGTCCGAGATGAGCGGCAGCGGCAGACCGGTCACCGGTACCAGCCCCACCACCCCGGCGACGTTGAGCGTCGCCTGGCCGGCGATCAGCACGGTGACCCCGGCCGCGACCAGGCGGCGGAACGGGTTGCTCACCCGCCGGGCGATGCGAAGGCCGGTGTAGGCCAGCGTGGCGAAGAGGCCGAGCACGACCAGGCATCCGACCACGCCGAGTTCCTCGGCGATGACGGCGAAGATGAAGTCGTTGTGGCCGTTGGGCAGCCAGCCCCACTTGAGCCGCGCCTCCCCCAGGCCGACCCCGAACCAACCGCCGTCCGCGATCGCATACAGTCCCTGGCGCACCTGGTAGGCCGGGCCGAGCTGATACAGGGCCGGGTCGGTGAAGGCCTGCAGCCGAGACAGCCGGTAGCCGTTGCCCGGCAGGTAGATCAATCCCAGGATCCCCAGCAACCCGACGGCGCCCATGCCGAGGAAGATCCTCAGCCGTACACCCGCCGCCCACAGCATCCCGACAAACAGGATCACGAGGCAGAGCATGGTCCCGAGATCGTTGTAGCCGATCAGCAGGAACAGCAGCCCGGCGACGGTGAACAACGGGCGGGACAGGTCGCGCCAGACGCCGGCCCGTTCGCCCTTGCGGACCAGCACGTCGGCCGCCCACACGGCGAGCGCGAGCTTGGCCAGTTCGGACGGCTGGACCTGGAGCGGGCCGAGGTAGAGCCACAGCTCGTCAGCGCGCAACGGACCCAGCGTGGGGTCCGTCAGCACGTGCACCTGGGAGAGCAGGGCCAGCACGTCGAGCACACCGATCAACGTGAACGCGAGGATGAGACCGGGCTTGGCCAGCGCCCGGTATGTCCGCACCGGCAGCCGCTGGCAGATCCAGAACGCGACCAGGCCGACGCAGGCCGACAGGCCCTGCTTCTCGATCGAGGAGAACGCGTTCCCGCTCGTGACGAACTGTTCCACGCTCGTGGCTGAGAAGACCATGGCCAGGCCGATGATGAGCAGCAGCCCGGCGCTGGCGATGAGCAGGTAGTAGTCCGCGAGCGGGCGGGCCAGCAGACTTCGGATCAGCGTGCCCGCGCCGTCGAGCACCGCCCTTCCCGACCCCGGCTGGCGGGCCTCCCCGCGCGGCGCCGGGCGGTGCGCTCACGACCGGAGCGACCGGGCGGCGGCGGCGAAGGCATCGCCGCGGTGGCCGTAGCTGAGGAACATGTCCTTGGACGCGGCCGCCGGCGCGAGGAGAACGGTGTCACCCGGACGGGCGAGCGCCGCGGCGGCGCGGACAACCTCGACCATGGCGCCATCATCCGTCCTGGAGATGTCCACCACGGGGACATCCGGGGCGTGTCGCGCGAGCGCCGTCGCGACCTCGGCCCGGTCCACACCGAGCAGGACCGCACCGACCAGCCGGTCGGCCACCGCGGCGACCAGGTCGGTCACGTCGACGTTCTTGAGCTGCCCGCCGGCGATCCAGACGATGCGTGGGTAGGCCAGCAAGGAGGCGGCGGCGGCGTGCGGGTTGGTGGCTTTGCTGTCGTCGACGTACCCGACACCGTCCACTGTGGTCACGAGCGCGTTGCGGTGCGGTTCGGGAACGTACCCGGCCAGCCCGCCAGCCACCGCCGACGCCGCCACACCGTACGAGCGGGCCAGCGCGGCCGCGTGCAGCGCGTTGCCGACGTTGTGCGTTCCGGGTGGGCGGATCCCCTCGACCGGGGCGAGATCGACCAGGTCGCCGAACGCGTTGTCGACCAGCCGGCCGTCGATCACACCGAGCTGACCCGGCCCGGGCTCGGCCAGGGTGACGCCGACCGTCCGGCCGACGATCCGGGCCAGCCGGCCGGCCACCCGCCGGTCGTCGAGGTTGCCGATCGCCACCCCGCCGGAGGCGGCCGAGCGCCAGATGTCGACCTTGGCGGACTCGTAGGCCTCGAAGCTGCCGTGCCACTCGAGGTGGTCGTCGGCGAGGTTGAGCCAGGCGGCCGATTCCGGGGCCATCGTTGACGACCAGTACAGCTGCTGGCTGGACAGTTCGACCGCCAGCACGTCCAGCGACGGATCGACCGCTCCGAAGACCAGAGGCTCCCCGATGTTGCCCAGGGCGGCGGTTCGCAGGCCGGCCGAGCGCAGCATGGCGGCCAGCATCGTGACCGTGGTCGACTTGCCGTTGGTGCCGGTGAGTGCGAGCCAGACCGGAGCGTCGGGCCCGCGCAGCCGCCAGGCGAGCTCGGGCTCCGAGTACACCGGCCGGCCGGCCGACTGGGCCGCCAGCACCAGCGCCGAGTGCGGGGCGTAACCGGGCGAGACCACGACGTTGTCGACCGAGTCGAGCGTCTCCGCCGGCGGCACGTCTCCGGTCACGGTGCGTGCCCCGAGCTCGCGCAGCGCGGCCAGCGCCGCGGAGTCGGTACGGTCGATCACGGTGACCGACGCGCCCACGTCGAGCAGTGCCCGGGCGGCTCCCAGACCGGCCACCCCGGTTCCGGCCACCAGCACTCGCCGACCGGCATAGCTCACGGCGACGTGATGTGGGTCGCCGTGAACTCGACCACGCGGAGGAAGTCCGCGTAGAACAGGCCGAGCGCGGCGGCGACACCGAGTCCCGCGACGATCCAGAACCGGATCACGATGTTCACCTCGCTCCAGCCGGCCAGTTCGAAATGGTGCTGTAGCGGCACCATACGGAACACGCGGCGCTGCCAGATCCGATATGAGCCGATCTGGATGACCCAGGTGATCGTGATGATCGTGAACAGGATGCCCAGAATCGGCAGCAGCAGCACGGTACGGGTGGCGAAGGCCAGGCCGGCGATGAGCCCGCCCAGCGCGAGCGACCCGGTGTCCCCCATGAAGATGCGGGCCGGCGACGCGTTCCACCACAGGAAGCCGAAGCAGGCGGCGGCGGCCGCCCCGGCGATGATCGCTACCTCCAGCGGATCGCGCACGATATAGGCGTACCCACCCTTGTACGCGGGGTCCGAGCCCCAGTGCCGGTACTGCCAGAACGCGATCACCGTGTACGCGCCGATCACCGCGACGGCGGTGCCCGTGGCCAGGCCGTCGAGGCCGTCGGTCAGGTTGACCGCGTTGGCCATCGACATCACCACGAAGATGAAGAAGACCAGTGCTCCGATCTTGGTGATGTTGAGCCAGTTGATGTCCTTGACGAACGAGATAGTGGCACTGGCCACCGTCTCCGGATGTGGCGGGTTGGCCGGCACGTAGAGTGCCACCACGCCGAACACAGCGCCGACGATCATCTGGCCGAGCAGTTTCTTGCGCGGGCTGAGCCCGAGGCTGTTGCGCTTGCGGACCTTGAGGAAGTCGTCGATGAACCCGACCACCCCCAGCCCGACCAGCAGGCCGAGCAGCACCACGCCGGTCGCGGTCGGACCGGTCGGTGCGCCGAGCTGGTCCGGCGGCAGGGTGGCCAGCACGAAGTGACCGGCGATGTAGGCGAGCACGGTGCCGACGATGAAGACGACGCCGCCAAAGGTGGGTGTGCCCTTCTTGGCCAGATGCGTCCGGGGGCCCAGCTCGCGGATCGGCTGGCCGGCCTTGACCCGGGTGAAGGCCCGGATCGCGATGGGGGTGCCGAGGATCGAGACGAGGAAGGCGACAGCGGCGGAGACGATGACCGCTCTCACGCGACCACCTCTCCGGCTGCCCGCGGCTCGTCCCGGAGGAAGTCCGCCACGTCCCACGTGCGGTACCGCGAGCCCTTCACGACCACCACATCACCGGGACGTAACCGGTCGCGAAGGACCGCGACCGCCGCCTCCTGATCGGTCACCTGCACCGACGTACCTCCCCAGGTCGGGTGAGCCACCGCGCCTTCGTGGATCCCACTGGCAGCGTCCCCGACCACGAGCAGGAGATCGACTCCCACTTCCGCCGCGAGCTGGCCGACCAGCTCGTGCCCGGCCCGCTCGTGTTCGCCCAGCTCGGCCAGGTAGCCGAGCACCGCGACGGTACGCCTGCCGGCGCCGATCGCCATCAGCGCCCGCAGCGCCGCCTCGACCGAGGCCGGGTTGGCGTTGTAGGAGTCGTCGATGACCGTGACACCGTCGGCGCGGTCGAAGACATCCATCCTTCGGGTCGAGACTGTACGCAGATCGTTCAAGGCTTCCTCAAGGTCGGCCAGGGGCATCCCGTGCGACCAGGCGACGCCGGCGGCCAGCAGCGCGTTGGTGACCTGGTGCCGGCCGGTCAACCGTAGTGCCACCGGCACCCGTCCCTCCGGCGTCACGAACTGGAACGAGGGCCGCCCGCGCTCGTCGAGCACCACCTGATCGGCTCGGACGATGGCGTCGGGCGCCTCACCGGCGAGCACGACCCTCGCCGACGTTCGCGCCGCCATCGCCCGGACCCGCTCGTCGTCGGCGTTGAGAACGGCCACACCGTCCTTGCGAAGCGCTTCGACCAGCTCACCCTTGGCCAGCGCGATGTTCTCCACCGACCCGAATTCGCCGAGGTGAGCTACTCCGACGTTCACCACCACGCCGGTGTCAGGTGGGGCGATCCCGCACAGATAGGTCAGATGGCCGATGCCCCGGGCTCCCATCTCCAGTACCAGGAAGCGGGTGTCGTCGTCAGAGCGCAGGACCGTGTGGGGAAGGCCCAGTTCGTTGTTGAACGAGCCGGGCGGAGCCACCGTGCTGCCCAGGCGGCTGAGCACCTGGGCGATGAGGTCCTTGGTCGAGGTCTTCCCGGACGAGCCCGTCACGGCGATGACGGCGAGCTTGGGCAGCCGGTCCACCACCGCCCGGGCCAGCGCGCCCATGGCGGCCAGCGGGTC
This sequence comes from uncultured Actinomycetota bacterium, assembly GCA_963803345.1. GTDB lineage: Bacteria > Actinomycetota > Actinomycetes > Mycobacteriales > Micromonosporaceae > CAWDLX01. The sequence continues at coordinate 191,748 of CAWDLX010000006.1, read as the reverse complement.
ACCGACCAGGATCGTGGGCGCTGGTACCTCCCGGGTACCGAGCACACCGACCGCGCCCGCGGCCATGGCCGCCCCGGCGAAGTCGTGCCCGTCGAGCTTCTCTCCTTCGAACGCCACGAACAGCGCGCCCGGCCGGATCGCGCGAGAGTCGAATTCCACCGGTCCGCTGACCACGGGGTTGTCACCACCGACGACGGTGCCACCGACGATGTCGGCGATGTCGCTGAAGCGCATCGGGATCATCCGGTCACCGCCGCACCCGTGAAGCGCCGCTCCAGCGCGGCCGCCAGCTCGACCCGGTCGTCGAACGGATAGACGACGCCGTCGATCTCCTGGCCGGTCTCGTGCCCCTTGCCGAGCAGCACGACCACATCGCCGGCCTCGGCCTGGGCCACCGCCGACGCGATGGCGTCGCGCCGGCCGGCCACCTCCACCACCTGGGCCCCGACGGCGCGGGACGCCCCGACCAGGACGTTGGCCCGGATCGCGGCCGGGTCCTCGGTGCGCGGGTTGTCATCGGTGACCAGGACCAGGTCGGCCCCCTGCGCGGCCGCCTCGCCCATGTACGGCCGTTTACCGGTGTCCCGATCACCGCCAGCACCGATGACCGCGATCACGCGCGCCCTGGTCACGCCCCGCAGGGCGGCCAACGCGGCCACGATCGCGTCCGGTTTGTGGGCGTAATCGACGACGCCGAGGACCGGCCCGCTCGAGGGCACCAGTTCGAGGCGTCCCGGCACCCCGCGGCAGGCGGCGACCCCGGTAGCGGCCGCGACCGGGTCGACCCCGACGGCGACTGTGCACGCGATCGCCAGCAGCGCATTGGCCACGTTGTGCCGACCGGGCAGCGCGACCCCGGCCGCCAGACGCAGTCCGCCCGGCCCGAGGGCGGTGAACCGCTGCACGAAACCGTCGGCCGCGATGTCGACCGCGCGCCACTGGGCTCCCTCGTCTCCGGCGGCGGAGTAGCTCAGCCGGCCCGGGGTCAGCAGCCGGCGTACCGCGGGGTCGTCGGCGTTGAGAATCTCCACCGCGCACCGGCCGTCGAACAGGCGGGCCTTGGCGGCGAAGTACTCATCGACATCGGCGTGGAAGTCGAGGTGGTCGAGACCGAAGTTGGTCCAGCCGCCGACCGCGAACCGGACGCCGCCCACCCGCTCGTAGGCCAGGGCGTGGCTGGACACCTCGATGACCGCGGCGGTCACACCCCGCTCGAGCGCGTTGGCGAACAGGGCGTGCAGGTCGGTCGCCTCCGGCGTGGTCCGGACGCTGTCCACGACAAGATCACCGACGCGGGTCTCGACCGTACCGACCAGGCAGGTCGTCTGGCCGCCGGCCCGCAGCGCGGAGTCGATCAGGTAGGCGGTCGAGGTCTTGCCGGCGGTACCCGTGATCCCGATCACCGGCAGCCGGAGCGTGGGCCGGCCGTAGACGACCGACGCGACCGCCCCGACCACCGGCCTGACCTCCGTGACGACGAGCACGGGCAGGTCGACTCCGGCCGCGTGGACGAGCCCGGCTCCGGCATGGTCGGTGAGCACGGCGACCGCTCCCGCGGCGGCCACCGCGGCCGCGAACTCCGCGCCGTGGCGGCGCGCACCCGGCACCGCGGCGTAGAGGTCGCCCGGCCGCACATCGGTGCTGTCGAGCGCCATACCGCAGACCGCGGGCGTGTCCCGACCCGGATCGGGCGCGCCGGCCACCGCCGCGAGCTCCCGCAGCGGAACCGCAGCCACCCGATCTGGACGCGCGAAGGCGGACACGGCCTTTGACCCTACCGGTACCCGGGTACGCCGCCATGCAGGCGACCCCGCCCGTTTGTCACGCTCATGCCCACAACGTGAACGGCCGGGGCTTGGTGCCGGTCGGCGCCACCCGGTAGTGCAGCAGGGTGTAGGCCATCATCTCCGCGAACGCCGGACCGGCCACGGCGCCGCCTTCCCCGGCCGGAGTGTGGGCGAATACCGCGATCACGTACCGGGGGGCATCCGCCGGGGCCATCCCGACAAACGAGGCGACCTCACCGGCCACCGGCTTGCCGTTCACGATCAGTCGGCCGGTGCCGGTCTTGCCGGCCACCCGGTAGTTGGGCAACGCGGCCGAATGCCCGGTCGCGTCGGGTACCGCGACGACCGCCTCCAGCATGGTGCGCAGGGCGGCCGCGTTCCCGGCCGACATCACCTGGTGGGTGGCGGTGGTCGGGGCCGGGCTCACCGTCGCGTCGGCGCCGACCACGGAGCGCAGCAGGTGCGGTTGCACGTAGGTACCGCCGTTGGCGATGGTCGCGTACACGGCCGCCATCTGCAGCGGGGTGACCGAGACGCCGTGGCCGATCGGGATTCGATCCGTAGCTCGAGTCGCTCCAGTTCGCCGGCGGCTGGACAAGTCCGGCCGACTCGCCGGGCAGGTTCTCGCCGGTGAGGCTGCCCAGCCCGAACGCCCGCTGATAGTCGTAGAGCTTCTGCGCGCCCAGCTTGTCGGCCATCGTGATGGTGCCGATGTTCGACGAGTAGGCGAGGATCCCGGGCAAGGTCACCGTGTCGGTCACATGGAAGTGCGTGTCGGTGAACGTGGTGTCGCCCTTACGGATCGAGGTACCGATCCGGATGGTCGAGGTCGGGGTGAACACGTTGTCCTGCAGGCAGGCCGCGAACACTACTCCCTTGTGGACAGAGCCTGGCTCGACCGCCCAGCCGCTGGCGTTGTCCACCCGGTCGCTGGCCTTGGACGCGAACGGGTTGGCGGCGTCGTAGAAGGGGAAGCTGGCCTGGGCCAGCACCTCGCCGGTGCGCACGTCGAGCACGACGGCCGCCCCGATGTCGGCCTTCTTCGCCCGCAGCCGCTGCCCGAGGATGCGCTGGATCTCGAACTGCAGGTCACGGTCGAGGGTGAGCGCGATGGAACTCCCCGGCCGGGCCGGTGTCGTCTGGTGGTAGCCGCCCGGGATCTCGTGGTCGAGGTTCACCGTGCCGTCGGGCTGGCCCACCTCGAACACGCTCCGCCCGTCCACGCCGGTGAGCAGCGAGTCGTACGTGGACTCGAGGCCACCGAGGCCGGTGAGATCGCTGCCGGTGAAGCCGATCACGTTGGCGGCCAGGTCGTGCCCAGGCACGACCCGGGTCTCGTCCCGTACCACCCCGATGCCGTCCAGATGCAGCGCGCTGACCGCGTCGCCGGTCGCGATGGGTACCCCGCGGACCAGGTACTCGAACCGCACGTCGGTTCCGTCGTCCCGCTTGTGCGGGGACAGCAGGGCGAGCAGGTCTGCCCGGGGCACGCCGAGCACGCTGACCAGCGCGTCAGCTGTCCTTTGTGGATCCTTGACCAGACCGGGGTCGGCGAACACGTAACGGGCCTCCGCGCTGCCGGCCAACAGGTGGCCGGAACGGTCGAGGATGCTGCCCCGGGGGGCGGGCAGGTCGACCTCTTCCAGGCGCAGCGAGAGGCCCTCCCGCGCCAGCGCCGGCGCTTGCGTGATCTGCACCTGCACGAGGCGCCCGGCGATGACCAGGAAGAGGGCCAGCACGAGGGCGGTGCTCAGCCGCAGCCGGCGGGTCTGGTCAGCCAGGACAGGCGGCTCCGGGGCGCGGGTGATGATCCGCTTCGGGCTCGCCGAGCGACCCGCTGTCGCCCGGGTCGCCGTCCCCCGCGTCGCCGTCCCCCGGGTCGCCGTGCCCCGGGTCGCCGTCCCCCGGGTCGCCGTCCCCCGGGTCGCCGTCATCCCTGCCGTACGAGGGGCGGTCCTCGGACGCGGCGTGCGGCGGTTGTCCTCCTGGGAGGTCCGGCGGGCCGACTGGGCCGCCCGGGCTTCGCCGGTACGCGACGAAGCCGGTTGTTCGTCCACATCGGACACCAACCGGAGCGGGGGACGGCCCTCGCCGAGCGTGCGGCCGCGGGGGTGGTAGCCGCGGGCCGCCGAGATACGGCTCTCGTTACGGCGCAGGGGAGTCACCGGCGATGGATCGTCGCCGTCGCGGCGCGGCATCGGGCTACCGCCCCGGGTCGGTCGTGCTGGAACCGGCGGATCCGTCCGCCGGCTGTGGCACGCCGACGATCTTGCCGTTGGGCAGGGTCAGGAACGCCGGCGTGCCGGCTGGCACCAGGCCGAGGCGGGCCGCCTGCGCGCTCAGGTTCCCGGTGGACTCCAGGTCGGCGAGCTGGCGGCTGAGCTGCTGCTCATGCTCGTCCAGGGCAGCCTGCTGGGTGCGCAGGTTGTCCAGCGTGAAGGAGTTCTCGTTGATCTTCGTGTTGAGCACCAGGACGCCGAGAACGGCGGCGATCACGACGCCGGCGACGAGGACGATGAACGAGGTCCGGGGCAGCGCCACCGGCGCCGGCGCGGCAAGGGGCTCGCCATCGGGTTCGGCGATCTTCGGGGTGGGCTCAGCCGGCAGCGCGTAGCCGTCCAGCTCGTCCGGCGCGATCGGGTCCGCGTAGCCGATCTGGAGCGCGTTGGCTCCGTCGACGAACCCGCCGTACGACCGTGGTCCGCTCGGGCGCCGGCCCGGCCGGGCGCTGGTGCGGCTGCGCGTGGTGGTGGCGGTCATCGCCCCTCCCCCTCGTTGTCGGTGGTGCCGTCCCCCCGGGACGATCTGGTCTGTTTGGGCGTTCGTATGCGCGGCTGGCGCATCGTGGCGATCGGCCGTGCGTCCGGATCGACCCGCTCCGCCGCACGCAGCCGGACAGACGCGGCGCGTGGGTTCGCCACGGTCTCGGCCCCGCTGGCCAGTTCCGCCCCCCGTGTCAGCAGTCGGACGGTGGCGCCGCTGCCGGGCAGCTCCACCGGCAGGTCGATCGGGCTGTGCGAACTGGCACGGTCGGCGAAGGTGCGCTTGACGATGCGGTCCTCGAGGGAGTGGTAGGACAGCACGACGACCCGGCCATGCAGACCGAGCGCGTCCAACGCCTGGGGAAGCGCCGCCTCGAGCGCGCTCAGCTCACCGTTGACCTCGATCCGGAGCGCCTGGAACGTCCGCTTCGCCGGGTGCCCGCCGGTGCGCCGGGTGGCGGCCGGGATGGCGTCGCGGACCAGGTCGGCGAGGCGGGCCGTACCGGTGATCCGCCCGCGGGCACGCTCGCGCACGATGGCACCGACGACGCGCTGGGCGAACCGCTCCTCGCCATAGGTTCGCAGGATCCGGATCAGGTCGCCCGGCGGGTACTCGTTGACCACCAGCTCGGCGGTGATTCCGGTCGTCGGGTCCATCCGCATGTCGAGCGGGGCGTCGTGGGAGTAGGCGAACCCGCGTTCGGACTCGTCGAGCTGCATCGATGAGACACCGAGATCGAACAGCACACTGTCCACTGTGTCCAGTCGCTGCCGGCGCAGGACCACCGATAGCTGGTCGAACACGACATGTTCGAAAATCACCCGATTGGCGTACGGCGTAAGGCGTTCCCGCGACAGCGCTATCGCCCGGGGATCACGATCGAGTCCGATCACCCGCGCGCTCGGATGGGCCGCGAGGACCGCCTCGGCGTGCCCGCCCAGGCCGAGGGTCGCGTCAACGTGAACCGCGTTCGGCTTCGTCAGCGCCGGACCAAGAAGTTCCAGGCAGCGACCGAGGAGCACCGGGGTGTGCCGGGCACGCGGCGACTCGGTACCGCTCAACTCGGTGCCGCTCAACTCGGTGCCGCTCGACCCGTTGCCAGTGCCCCCCGGCACTGCGCCACTGCCGTCGGACGCGTTCGCGCCCGGGACAGCACGATGCTCCCCCACGGTGACCCCCTTGGTGCCGGCCCGACGCGGGATTCGCGGTCCACGCGGACGGGCGTGCTCCGGTCGCGGACGACCGGCGGCGATCCGGTCCAGGGACCGGCGATGGTCCGGCCGCCAGCCGACGGATGTCGGCCGGCCGGAGCCGGCGGTGACCGGTCCTCACGGACCGGCGATGTGTGGCTGGTGTGGGACTCGCGCCCCGAGTGGTGCTTTTCCCCAGTGGGTTCTCACCCGACCGGGAGTGCGGGCTTGCGCCCTCGGATCCGGCTCTGGTGCGGGTTTTCACCCTCTGGTGTGACATCGCTTCGTGAGGGCTCACGCCCTCGGGGTGTAGCTCGATGAGGGCTCACGCCCTCGGGGTGTAGCTCGATGAGGGCTCACGCCCTCGGGTGGTGCGGCGGCGACTCGCGTCGCCGAATGTCCAAAATGGAGACTCACGTCTCCGGTGCCGCTCGTCGGAGACTCGCGTCCCCGGGTGATGCACGCGGAGGCGTACCTCCGCCGGTGTCGCACCTGGCGGCCGAGTCGGCCGTACCGCCAGATCCCCACCCGCTCGCTCGCGCCTGGCACCGGGGAAGGAATGTCAGGAGCTGGTGAGCGGCTGGAGATCTCGCGGTACGGAACGGACCGCCAGACCCGCGGACTGTTACAGCCCGCCGGGCAACACCCCTTCCTCGATCGCGGCGAAAGCGTCTTCGCTCGTCGCCAGATACGTGTCCCAGGCATGCTGGTCCCAGATCTCCACCCGGTTGCTCGCCCCGATCACCGCGACGTCACGGTCCAGCCCGGCGTACTCGCGCAGATGGGCGGGGATCGTCACCCGGCCCTGCTTGTCGGGAACCTCGTCGTGGGCGCTGGCGAAGAAGACCCGGCCATAGGCCCGGGCCGCCTTGTGGGTCACTGGTGCTGACTCGAGCTGTTCGGCGAGCCGGCGGAACTCGGCCGTCGGGAACACGTAGAGACAGCGCTCCTGCCCCTTAGTGATCACGACACCACCCGCCAGATCGTCCCGAAACTTCGCCGGCAGGATCAGCCGACCCTTTTCGTCGAGGCGTGGCATGTGTGTACCGAGAAACATCGGCCCACCCCCTGCCCCCAGGGCCGGCGGAGCCAGTCAGCTCCGCCATCGGGCTCCACTGTACTCCACTTCCCCCCACGGTCAACCTGGAGGCGACCCGTTTTGTCCGAGTCGTCCCCCGAACGGGCTGGTCACAGCGCTCGTAACTGGGTGGAGGGAGTTCGGCGGACCGGCCCGCTCCCCTCCCTCAATCGCGCCCCATAACAGGCTGAATCCTGCCCCATCATGCTCGTGGAGATCGTCGGGGGGCCGCGCGTCGACAATGGTGGAGGAAAGTGGAGGGCCAGCGACACGTCCGTGGAGATCACGAGTTCGGCGTCACGGCCGCCCGCCACGGGCGTCGGCGATGCGGCCCCAGCGATCTCGCGGGGCGGGCCGGCCCCGAGGAGAGGTCTCAGCTCAGACGAGTCGCCGGAACATCACGTTCGGCGACCAGACCTTGTGCTTGCCGACCGTGGCGCCCGCGTGCGGGGCGTCGTACATATAGCCGCCACCGGCGTAGACGCCCGCGTGGTACCCGTACCCACCGCTCACGAAGATGATCAGATCACCGGGGCGGGCCTGGGCGGCCGGGATCGCCCGGCCATACCGCTTCTGCGCGTCCGCGTTGTGCGGCAGCGCGACGCCGACCTGCCGGAACGTCCACTGGGTCAGTCCGGAGCAGTCGAAGGAGGTCGGGCCGGCCCCGCCGTACCGGTACCAGGCACCGGTCCTGCTGGCCGCCAGGGCGACCACCCGGGAAGCCCTGGTCACCGGGTTGACCGCGATGTGGGCGGTGGTCGACGAGGACGACGCGTAGGGCGCGTACCCGGTGTAGAAGAGGCGGTAGGTGACCGCCGCCGTCGGGGCGACCCGGAAGTTCGCGTACCCGCTGGACGTGGCCCTGGCCCAGCCGATCGTCCGCCAACCGGTGCTGGCCAGCTGTTGCAGGGCGACCGTCTCACCCGTCATCACCGCGTGGCCGGTACCGGCGAAGACCTGACCGTAGACGGCCACGGGGTCGTAGGCGTTGGTGGTGGCGCGGCTGACCCGGATGGAGATCTGGGTCGTGACGCGCGCCGGGGACGTGGCCGCGACGGTGGCAGCGGTCGCGGCCGCAGCTGGGGTGGCCAGGGCCAGGCTCCCGACGATGCCGCCGGCGACGATGCCGAGCGCGCTGGTTCCGAGCACGACGGATCGCCGCACCCGGCGTGGGGTGTGGGTTGACACGGATGGATTCCCTCCGGCACGCCTGCGAGGTGAGCTGTCGGGTTCGGGCGCGAAGGGTCTGCCCGGCCGCGTGTGGCGGCTTCACCCCAACTGCCACCGGTAACGGTGGCGCTGGTCGTGGTTCCCCCGCTCCTGCCCTGTTCCCTGTGATGTTGTCGGGGTCCGTACCGTCCAGATGGGCAGGACTGGGCGTGATCCGCGCGGTACTCGGTCCCCGTCGTCGGGGCGCCGGCACATCTGTCTACCTGACCGGATCCTTGACGCTTGGTCGGTTGAGGAATCACTCCCCGCGCACAGCCCGTTCGATGTCGACCCGAGCGTGCCGGCTCGCCCTATCTGTGACTACGCAGTGCCGACGGATGTTGACCGACCGTCCATCGAGGGCGGTGAGCCTACTCACAGAAGTTCTCACGGCATCGTCGGCGACGAGACGCCCCGTAAGCCAATGAACCGGGAAAGTCCGGCACCCGAACGGGTGCGTGAACGCGGGTCCCGTTTCGCGGAGGCGATACTGTCAACGCGGTGGCCGAGCGACGGACGGGCAGGCGATGACGGACAACAACATGCCATTGCGGGCCAGGTTGGCGAGCACGGTGTCGAAGACCGCGGCCGCCTGTCTCCGGGCCGCCGGCCGCGGCGACGGCTCGGTCATCGGCGGCTGGATCGGCCTCAAGATCGACCCTGAGCTGCTGTCGCACCTGGCCGCCGGCCGCCAGGTCGCGCTGATCTCCGGGACGAACGGCAAGACGACCACCACCCGGCTGACCGCCGCCGCCATGGGCGTACTCGGACGGTCGCCACCAACTCGCTCGGCGCCAACATGCCGACCGGACACACGTCGGCTCTGGCCCGGGCCGGCCGCACGCCCGTACGCGGTACTCGAGGTCGACGAGCACTACCTCGACCAGGTCCTCGCCGCCACGGCACCCGTCGCGGTCGCGCTGCTCAACCTCAGCCGTGACCAGCTCGACCGGGCCAAGGAGGTCGCCATGATGGCGCGCCTGCTGGCGCGACGCACTGCGCGGGCGGGACACGCATGTGGTGGCCAACGCCGACGACCCGATGGTCGTCTTCGCGCGCCCGGATCGCGGCCAACGTCACCTGGGTCGCCTCCGGCCAGCGCTGGCACGACGACTCCTGGGTGTGCCCCGAGTGCGGCGTACCACATCGAGCGCGACGGCGACAACTGGTTCTGCACCGACTGCGACCTGCGCCGGCCAACTCCACAGTGGACCGTCGACGGCAACGACGTCATCGGACCCGTCCGGTGACCGGTACACCGTCACACTTACGACTGCCGGGCCGGATCAACCGGGCCAACGCGGCGACCGCCCTGGCCGTGGCGGCCGAGTTCGGAGTCCGCCCGTCCGACGCGGTGCCTCACCTGGCCCAGGTCGCGTCGGTCGCCGGCCGGTACGCCACCGTCCAGCAGGGTGACCGCACGATCCGGCTGCTGCTGGCCAAGAACCCGGCCGGCTGGCTCGAGGCGTTCGACATGGCCGAGCACGTACCCACGCTGCTGTCGATCAACGCCCGCGACCCGGACGGGCTGGACACGTCGTGGCTCTACGACGTCGACTTCTCGCCGCTGCGCGGCCGGCGGGTGCTCATCACCGGCGACCGGGCGATGGACCTCGCCGTACGGCTGGAGGTCAACGAGATCCGCTTCGAGCACGTCCCCTCATTCGGCCGGGCGCTGCGCGTCGACCCCGACCGGGTCGGCTCGAGGTCATCGCCAACTACACCGCCTTCCAGGACATCCGAGCGGAGCTGGACCGTGTCAACTGACGGACGTCACCGCGCGCCCCACGACGGCTCGACCGAATCCGCCCTACGCATCGTGTGGATCTACCCGGATCTGCTGTCGACCTACGGCGACCGCGGAAACATGCTGATCCTGGCCCAGCGGGCCCACCTGCGCGGCCTGCCGGTCGAGACTATCGAGGTACGGGCCGACCAGAGCCTGCCCGAGCAGGGCGACATCTACCTGCTGGCCGGCGGCGAGGACGGGCCGCAGGCGCTGGCCGCCCAACGGCTGCTCGCCGACCGCGGTCTGCACCGGGCGCTGGCCCGCGGCGCCGCCCTGCTCGCCGTGTGCGCCGGCTACCAGCTGGTCGGCACGTCCTTCTTCGCCAAGGGCGCGCAGTTCGCCGGGCTGGAGCTGGTCGACCTGTCCTCCGACCGGGGACCGTCCCGGGCCGTCGGCGAGCTGGCCGGCACGCCCGACCCGGCGCTCGGCCTGCCGACCGTCACCGGCTTCGAGAACCACGGCGGCCGGACCCACCTCGGCCCCGGCGTCGCTCCGCTGGCCCGGGTCACCGCACGGCATCGGCAACGACGGCGCGACCGAGGGCGTCTGGCAGGGCCGCATCCTCGGGACCTACATGCACGGCCCGGCGCTCGCCCGCAACCCTGCGATCGCCGACCTGCTGCTCAGCCTGGGCGACCGGGTCCACAGTGGAGCCCACTCGACGACGCGTGGCCCGCCGGCTACGCGCCGAACGCCTCGCCGCCGTGCGCGCCTGAGTCGACCGCCGTATCCGCTCGATCGCCGCGCCCCGGCTGGCGCAGTCGACTGTGGATGGTTCCCAGCGGTCGGACCAGTCCATCGGCGCCCGGCCGGCATCGGCGAGGGCCGTGTTGCACGCGCTGAACGGGCGCGTACCGAGGAAGCCGCGCGGGTTCATCGGACTCGGGTGACCCGCCTCGATCACGACGTGCCGGGCCGCCGTGACCAGGGCCGCCTTCTGCCGGGCGTACGCCCCCCAGAGCAGGAAGACGACCCGCTCAGGCTGCGTCGTTGAGGGCCCGGATCGCGGCGTCGGTCAGGTGCTCCCAACCCCGGCCGGCGTGCGAGGCGGGCTGGCCGGCGCGGACCGTCAGCACGGCGTTGAGCAGCAGCACCCCCTGCGCGGCCCAGCCGGTCAGGTCGCCGCCAGCAGGCGCCGCGATCGCCGAGGTCGTCGCTGGATCTCCTTGTAGATGTTGCGCAGCGACGGCGGCACCGCCACGCCGGGGCGCACGCTGAAGCTCAGCCCGTGCGCCTGCCCGGTCCGGTGGTAGGGATCCTGGCCGAGGATCAGGACGCGGGTCTCGGTCCGGCGGACACAGCCGCAGCGCGGCGTACAGGTCGCGGCAGCGGCGGGTACACCGTCGTGCTCGGCGTACTCGGCCGACACGAACGCGGCTGAGCTGCGGCCACCGCGTCGCCGGGTCGAGGTACGGGACTCATCGCGTCGCGCCACGGCGCCGGCAGCAGCTCGATCAGGTCCAGAGCCACGGGCCGACTCTACGGGCCGCGCCTCACATCCGGTACACGGCATCAGGACGGAGCGCATGCTCGCCGACGTAGGCTCGATGCGGTGAGCCCGACCCGGCCGCATCGTGCTGCTCGTGCTCGCCGTCGCCGCGCTCGCCGTCGCCGCGCTCGCTGCTGCCGCTGCACGAGATCCCCGACCGCGGTCGGCCGGCTCGGCGTGCTCGCCCCCGTGGCCGGCGTCGCGATCGGCGCGGCGCTGCTGGTGGCGCTGGTACCCCGCACTCCGATCTCGCTCGCCTGCGGCCTGCTGTTCGGTGCGGTCACCGGCACCGTCTGCGCGCTGGCTCGTCGCCCTGATCGCGGCGGCGGTCACGTTCGCCGCCGGCCGGCTGGCTCGGGCGCGACTTCGTCGTGCGCCGGGCGGGCCGGCGCTGGCGCCGGCTCGAGCGGTGGATCGCGCGGGAGGGCGTGCTCGCGGTGGCCGCCGTCCGCGGCGCTGCCGCTGGCTCCGTACGGGCTGTCCGGTTACGCCTACGGCGCGTCGGCGGTGCGGCTGCGCCACTACGCGCCGGGACGCTCATCGCGGCGACCCCCTCGGCGGTCAGCTACGCCCTGCTCGGCGCGGCGGTGGCCCGCTCGGGCCCGACCACGGTATTGAGCGGTCCTCCCCCTGGCCGTGGGACTGTTGTTCTCGGCCGCCCTTGTCGTACGAGCGCGAAAGGGCGCCCGGCGCAGGACGGAGGATGACCATGTTCCAGCGGTTCACTGACCGGGCCCGTCGCGTCGTCGTCGTGTCGCAGGAGGAGTCCCGTGCGCTCCGGCACACCTACATCGGCCCCGAGCACCTCCTGCTGGCTGTGCTCGCCGACGGCACCCCACCAGTGGCCATGGCCGTACGGGCGGTCGGGATCGACGTCGACTCGGTCCGAGCCCGGATCACGCCCGGCAACGAACAGCGCTGGACCGGCGGCCACATCCCGTTCACCCCGGTCGCCAAGTCGGTCCTCGAGTTCGCGCTACGGGAATCACTCGAGCTGGGCCACGACAGGATCGAGCCGGCGCACATCATGCTGGCGCTGCTGCGCGTCGACGGCTTCCCGCTCGAGGATCTGACTCCGCCCGGATTCACCCGTACGGCGTTGCGTGAAGCGCTCCTGCGCGAGATCCGGGACACCTGGCCGCCGTCCGCGGCGGCCCAACCGGTACAACGGATCCTGACCGACCCGTACCTGCATGACGTCGACGCCCGCCTGAACGCCATCCGTCGGGGCAAGGACGACGCCATTGACGCACGGGACCTGGAGACCGCGGTGCGGCTGCGGGTCGAGGAGGTGACCCTGCTGGGCACCCGGGCCGCGGCTGTGGAGCGACTGCTGCGCAGCGGGCCGCCGGCCGTCACGCCCGGCCGCTGGTACATCTGTTACCGGGCCGAGGACGCTGCGGGCGTCGCCGTGCGACTGGGCGACGCGCTGGGCCGGGCGGTCGGGCCGGACAACGTCGTGATGGACGTTACGGCGCCGCCCGACCGGGACCAGTCAGCGGAGATCATGACCGCCGCGGCCAGTGCCCAGTTCATCCTCGTCCTCATAGGACAGTCCTGGTTGGACAGTCGCGCCACCGCCGGCCGGCGCCGGCTCGAACTGCCAAACGACGAGGTGCGGGTCGCCCTGCTCGCCGCGACCGGCCCGGGCCAACTGGCGGTGCCGGTGCTCGTGGACGGAGCGAGCATGCCCGGCGCCGAGGACCTGCCGCCGGGGCTGGCCTGGCTGGCGGGGCGGGAACCGGCCCGACTCGACCAGGCGACGTTCACCGCCGACGTCGAGCGGTTACTCGGTCGAATGGGCTGACCACCCGCCGAGGATCAGGTCGACCAGTTCGGCCGGGCGCGACAGGTACGGGGCATGATCGCCGGGAATGACCCGGGCCGCCGCCCCGAGGCGGACCATGGCGGTCCGGCGCACCCAGTCCGGGTTGACCACCGCGTCCTGTGCGCAGGCGATCACCTCGACGGCGACGATCGGCCACCGCTCGAGTGGAGTGATCTCCCGGGTGATCTGCCAGTGCTGGCGACGCAGCCGGTCAGCCGCCCAGACAGCCACCGGTGGCGGAGCGTCGGGGAACATCGTGGCCACGGCGGCCGGCGGTTGCCACTGGGTCGAGCCGTCCGGGTGGCTCAGCTGCCCCGCGCTCAGACCGGGCATGAGGATCTCGGGCTCGGCGGCGACCACGTCGTTGAAGCTGCGACCGGGCTGCGGGAGCAACGGGGCCACCAGGACCATCCGACGTACGGGTCGCCGGCCCGGGACCAGCGGCAGCGTCAGGCCCGCATACGAGTGTCCAACCAGGACGATGTCCTCGTCGTACGCCGCGAGTGCCGCCGCCACCGCCGCGGCGTAGGCATCGGCTCCGGCATCCGGATCCTCGGCGGGCAGGTCGACCGCGATCGGCAGGTGGCCCCGCTCGCGAAGGTCGGCGGCCACCAGATCCCAGCACCAGGACCCGTGCCAGGCACCGTGGACGAGGCCGAAGATCGTCACGGTCGCGACTCTAGCCGACCCGGGCCTATTGTCCCATCGGTATCGCCCGACCCAACTGGATCGGGGCGGCACGCGCGCGACCGGCCACGACGTCAAGGGCGGCCGCCGTCGCCGGCGACCGCCCCGACCGCACACGATCAGACGACGACGCTGACCATCCGGCCGGCGACGACGATGACCTTCGTGGGCACCCGACCGTCCAGAGTGGACGCGACCGCCGCCAGGGCGGCCTGCCGGATCTGCTCCTCCGGCGTGTCCGGGCTCACCTCGATACGTCCGCGCACCTTTCCGTTCACCTGCACCGGGTACGTCACCGACTCCGCCGCCAGCAGAGCCGGATCGGCCACCGGGAACGCCTCGTAGGCCAGCGACGTGGGGTGACCCATCCGCCGCCACAGCTCCTCGGCCAGGTGCGGGGCGAACGGCGAGGTCATCAGGACCAGTGGCTCGACCAGTTCCCGCGGGGTTGCGTCGGAGCTGACCGCGGTGGCGCCGTTGGTCAGCTCGATCAGCTTCGCGATCGCCGTGTTGATCCGCAGACCCTCCATGTCGGAGCGGACGCCTTCGATCACCCGGTGCAGCAGCCGCTTCGTCGCCGGGTCCACCGCCCGGTCGACGACGCGGGTCTCCCCCGTGGTCTCGTCCACGACCAGGCGCCAGACCCGCTGCAGGAACCGGAACGCGCCGATCACCGCCCGGGTCTCCCACGGCCGGGAGGCGTCCAGCGGGCCGGTGGACATCTCGTACACCCGGAACGTGTCGGCACCGTAGGCGGCACACATGTCGTCCGGGGTGACGACGTTCTTCAGCGACTTGCCCATCTTGCCGTACTCGCGGTTGACCAGAGCGTCGTGGAAGTAGTACCCGCCGTCGCGCTCGACGACCTCCTCCGCGTTCACCACCAGTCCGCGGGAGTCCCGGTACGCGTACGCCTGGATCATGCCCTGGTTGAACAGGCGCCGGAACGGTTCGAACGACGACACGTACCCCAGGTCGTACAGCACCTTGTGCCAGAACCGCGCGTACAGCAGGTGCAGTACCGCGTGCTCGACGCCGCCCACGTACAGGTCGACGCCCCCGCAGTCGTCGGGTGACTGCGGACCCATCCAGTACCGTTCGTTCTCCGGGTCCACGAAGATCTTGTCGTTGGTCGGATCCAGGTACCGCATCTCGTACCAGCACGAGCCGGCCCACTGCGGCATCGTGTTGGTCTCCCGGGTGTAGCGCCTGGGTCCCTCACCCAGATCCAGCTCCACGTTCACCCAGTCGGCCGCCCGTGACAGCGGCGTCTCCGGCTCCGTGTCGGCGTCGTCCGGATCGAAGGTGCGCGGCGAGAAGTCGTCGACGTCGGGCAGCTCCAGTGGCAGCATCGACTCGGGCAGCGCCACCGGCAGGCCGGTCTCGTCGTACACGATGGGGAACGGCTCGCCCCAGTACCGCTGCCGGCTGAACAGCCAGTCACGCAGCCGGTAGGTGACCGCCGCCTCTCCCGCGCCGTGGTCGACCAGCCAGTCGATGATCTTCGCCTTGGCCCCGGTCACCCCCAGCCCGTCCAGGAAGTCACTGTTGATGGCCGGACCGTCACCGGTGTACGCCTTGCCGTCGAAGCCCGCGCTGGGCACAACGGTCCGGATGATCGGCAGGTCGTAGACCTCGGCGAATTCCCAGTCGCGCTCGTCCTGCCCGGGCACGGCCATGATGGCACCGGTACCGTAGCCGGCCAGGACGTAGTCTGCGATGAACACCGGGATCTGTTCGCCGTTGGCCGGGTTCGTGGCGTACGCCCCGACGAAGACACCGGTCTTCTCCTGGACGTCGGCCAAGCGCTGCACGTCGGACTCGCGAGCGGCGAAGGCGCGGTACTCGTCCACCGCCTCGCCGGGTGTGGCGTGACCCCGGGTCCAGCTGTCGTTCGTACCCTTCGGCCACGTCTTCGGCATGATCGCGTCGACCAGCTCGTGCTCGGGGGCCAGCACCATATAGGTAGCCCCGAATACCGTGTCCGGCCGGGTGGTGAAGACCCGGATCGACCCCGCCCGGGTGGGGAAGTCGATGTAGGCACCGGTCGAGCGGCCGATCCAGTTCCGCTGCATCACCTTGACCGACTCGGGCCAGTCCATCACGTCCAGGTCCTCGACCAGGCGGTCGGCGTAGGCGGTGATGCGCATCATCCACTGCTTCAGGTTGCGCTTGAACACCGGGAAGTTGCCGCGGTCGCTGCGACCGTCCGCCGTGATCTCCTCGTTGGCCAGCACCGTACCCAGGCCCGGGCACCAGTTGACGGGAGCCGTGCTCACGTAGGCCAGCCGGTGATCGTCGACGATCGTGCGACGCTCCACAGGGGACAGGTCCGTCCACGCGCGACCGTCCGGTGTGGAGCGCTGGCCGGACTCGAACTCGGCGGTCAGGTCGGCGATCGGACGCGCCTTGCGCCGCGACCCGTCATACCATGAGTTGAAGATCTGCAGGAAGATCCACTGGGTCCAGCGGTAGAAGTCGGCGTCGGTGGTGGCCACGGAGCGCCGGGTGTCGTAGGCCAGTCCCAGCCGGCGCAGCTGGGCCCGGTACCGGTGGACATTCTCCTCGGTCGTCTTGCGCGGGTGGGTGCCGGTCTGGACCGCGTACTGCTCGGCCGGCAGCCCGAACGCGTCGAAGCCCATCGCGTGCAGGACGTTGCGGCCCATCATCCGCTGGAACCGGCCATAGGTGTCGGTACCGATATAGCCCAGCGGGTGTCCGACGTGCAGGCCGGCTCCCGACGGGTACGGGAACATGTCCAGCACGTACAGCTTCTCCGCACCATGCCGGGGGTGATCCGGGTCGGCCAGCGGGCCCACCGGGTTGGGGGCCTGGAACGTACCGTGCTCCTCCCAGTAGTCCTGCCAGCGGGGCTCTATCTCATTGGCCAGCTCCGCCGTGTACCGGAACGGCGGGATGTCGCTACTGGATTCAGTCACTGCTCTCACCTCTGCGTCATGGGGTCCAGGGCTGGCGGGCGGGGGCACAAAAAAGCCCCTCGCGCAGGAGGGGTCGCCGTGCTGTCGCCGCCGCAATACCTACCTGCGGCGGGTCAGCACGGCCCGCTAAGGAGCAGGGACACCCTGGCCATGAGCGCAGTATACCGCGCGTGTCCGCGAGTTTGGGCGAGGCCCCTGTCAACGCCGTGACGTTGACAGGGGCCCTTGATCTAGCTGAGCCGGCTCATCCGGTCACCTCACGGTGACGGCGCCCCGTAGACCGCGAACTCGACCGAATCGACGAAGTCGCAGGCACTGAACGCACCCGGGCAGGACCCGCCGGACACGTGGAGCTGGGTGCCGAGCATCGTGTAGCGCAGGTACCGCACACCGGAGGTGGCGGCCGAGTTCAACGCGATACTGTTCATCTTGCTCCGGTTGGTGCCGTTGAACGCGGCGCCCGGGGTGGACACCAGCGTCCAGGTTGTGCCGTCCGGCGACGACTCCACGGTGTACTTGCCGGTGGAGGCACTGAGACCGTCACCGCACGTACCGGACGGGTTGATCTGTATCTCCGCGATGTCGACCGCGACCGGCAGCTTCACGATCACGAAGCGTGGGTCGACGTCGGCCTGGTCGGCGGGGTTCACGAGGACCGCGTCCGTACTCCAGCCCGATCCCTGCGACTGGTCGAAGATGGACGACGCGCCACACCCGTCTGAGGTGAAGTCGGCGCCGTTGAAGTCGGTCACCGCGGCGCCGCCGCCCAGGGCCGCCCAGTCACGCCGGAGCGACCAGTTGAACGTCTGAGCATGCGAGCCGATGGACAGGGTCGCGCTCTTCGGGTCATAACCCGCGCCGCGGGCGAAGACCTTCGGGTAGGTGCCGGGAAGGATCCCGGCGATGTTGTAGTGGCCGGTGGCGTCGGTCGTGGCGGCCAGATCGCCGGCGAAGCCGGAGTTGTGGCCACCGAATGCCACCGTCACGCCCGCGGCCGGCGCGCCGCTGTCGGTATCGGTCACGACGCCGTTGAGCGAGCCGCGCGGGGTGTTCGCCGCGGGCGGCATGGAGAAGTCCTCGACCGGAGCCGCGTCGCCACCGTCGAGGGAGCCGGCGAAGTAGCCCATCCCGCGGTGCGCGAACACCTGCCAGATCTTGGTCTGCTTCTTGCCGTTGTCCACGACCAGGTCGGCCTGCAGGATCGAGTTGCGCATGTCCAGGTAGGACGGTTTGGCCGGGGAGAGCTCCATGGCCCGGGTCACCAGCGACTCGGTCAGGTTCACACCCAGCGCGGTACGCAGGTCCCACAGGGTCTCGCCCCAGATCTCGCCGTCGGCGTGCACCTCGGGACCGCCGATGATCCGGCCGAAGTCACCGTAGGTGTAGCCGCCCGGTCCGGCCCCCGCCGTACCGTGGCACAGTGCAGACGTGGATCCGACCGGGCAGTCCATCGGCTGGGTCCGGATGAGGTCGTTGCCCCAGCCGACGTACTGGCCGACCCGCAGGTCACCGTCGTTGGCGGTGTCCTTGAACTGGCCCTGGTTCACCAGGAAGTCCATGGCGTAGAAATCGCTCCACGCTTCGCCCATGGAACCTCCCTGGACGTTGCCCAGGGTCGAGAGGCCGTTGGCGTCGACCACCAGACGGTTGGACAGGCCATGCGTGTACTCGTGGTACACGACGTCGGCCTCGTCACCGGAGTTTCCGGCCAGGAACGGGTCCTCGTCCGGGAACGAGGTGCCGGGCTGGTGGAAGAGGTACATCTGCATGCGCGGCGGGGTGCCGTCCGGCGGTGTGTTGAAGTTGGCGTTGTCGATGTGGCTCCCGTCCGGCAGGCCGTTGTCCAGGGCGGCACCGTCGAGCGCCTCGCCCTGCACAGCGTCACCGTCGACCGCCTCGAAGTTGCCGGCCGCCCGGGTGAAGCCGATCGGCTTCGCCGCCAGGTGGTCGTGGAACGTGCCCAGGAAGAAGAACATCTGGACGGCGTTCTGGTTGGCATTGGTCTGCCACGAGTTCGGTACCTCGGGATCCCACGAGCAGGTCCAGCCGGGCGGGCAGGACGCCGAGTTGACCGGGGTGAACGGGTAGTCGAAGGACTTGTTGCCGCTGGGCAGCACCTCCTCGGACGGATCGGCGGCGTTGTTGTCGTTCACGTCCTTGTAGACGTGGGCGACGTTGCCGGCCAGCCGCGGCGAGTTGTTCGGCAACCAGTCGTTCTTGTTCAGGTTGACGTGGACCTGGGTACCGCCCTTGGGGGCACCGGGGTAGTTGGTCCACGCCTGGCCGCTGTCGCGGGCAATGGTGCTGTAGCGGAACAGCGTCCTGCCGCTCTGGGCGTCGATGACGTGGAGGTAGCCCTCCTTGAGGGTCAGCGTCTGCCAGCCGAGCCGGGGACCGGCCAGCGTCTGGAAGACGACCAGGGACGCCTTGTCGCCGTTGGTGAAGTCGGTCGCCCGGGTCGCCGAGTTGGCGGTCCCGGCGATCGCGGTCTTCGAGCTGCCGAAGGTGTCGGCCACGGCGGCGTCGCGGGCCTGCGCCGCGGAGAGGTCAGGATTGCCCAGGCTGGCGGGGAGGCTGGGCAGCGGAGAACCGTCGACCTGGATCAGCCGGCCGTCCTTGGCGACGTGCGCTTTGACGCCGTTACCGAAGACGGGAAGGCCGCCGACCGACTGGATGAGGCTGAGGTGGTGGGTACCGGCGATGTCCACGTAGTCCTGGCGCAACGTGAGGCCGTTGACCTCGGCGGCGGTCAGGCCGAAGACGTTGGGGTGACCGCGCAGGTAATCCATCGCGATCGACTTGGCCGACCGGGCACTCGGCCCGGTGAGGAAGCCGTCGACCTTGGCGACGCGGCGCGCGGTACGGGTGAGCGGGTCGACCTCGACGATGCCCTGGACACCCAGCTGCTTGCGTAGCGCCCTGACGCCCGCGGTCGGGTTGGCCGCGATCTGCGCGCTGCGGGCGGTCAGCGTCTTGCGGGCGGGGCCGTCGCTACGCGCGTCGAAGTTGGGCATGACCTCCCCCGAGCCATGCGCCGCGGGTGTGACGGTCGCCTGACCGGTTGCGGCGAGCCCGGCCGCCGATGGCGCCATGGCGGCTGCGACGGCTACCACGGCGGCGACGGCCACCGCCCGACCAGGCCGGCGGCGGATCATCGCCGGCAGTCTGTGGAGCATGTTCATTCGGCCCCCTTTGGCCTGCTGAGGGCCGCCCGCGGTGTCGAACGGTCTCCTCCGAAAGACAAACACCATCGGACGACCATGCACGGTTGGACGTAAACGAATAACTGCGTACGCCAATGTCCCCTCGAGGGACATGGCCGGCCCCCCTTTGTTACCGAGTCGCGACGTAACTGATAACGAAAGTGCAGGTCAGTGAGGTACCGACGCGGACAGACGGGTACCCCGGCGCTACCTGAACAGGGCGGCAGCGATGACCGCGTCGACCGCGTGGGTTACCTGCCTGATTGTCATGTCGTTGCCCTCGGTCATCCGCTCCAGGCCGATCAGGAGATCGGCGACCGGCATGCTCAACAGCAGGGAGGCCTCGAGTCGCAGCACCCGGACCAGTCCGCACAGAGCGGCCGTCTCCGCGTCGGGCCGGTCGCGGCCATGCACGGCATAGCGGATCCTCGATCGCACCCGCACCAGGTCAGCCGGGTCCTCCGCCACCACCCGGGTCACCGGAACCAGACCGAGCCGGCGCCCGACCGAACGGTGGACCAGACCGTCGGCCGCCATCGCGTCACCGACCCGCTCGTACGCCCCGTGCGATATCCAGCAGACCCAGGCCCGTGGACCGCATGGCGCCGTGTTGGCCGCGATCGCCTCGAGGGTGGCGTCCGACTCGGCGTCGCCGGTGCTGCTCGGCTCGACCACCTCGAGACGGCCCTCGCCCACCCTTACCCGGCGTTCGAGCAGCAGACCGATGAGCGTGGCCCCGGCCAGACCGGCGCCCAGATTCGCCTCGGGTATCAGCAGCTTGCCGCCGTCGTCGTGGGCGAGCAGGAAGAGCTCCTCCCGCATGGTCATCCCGCCACTCACCCCTCGCAAGCTGCGGTGCTCACTTCGTTCCGCTCCTCGCGCTCGGTCATCCCGCCACTCACCCCTCGCAAGCTGCGGTGCTCACTTCGTTCCGCTCCTCGCGCTCGGTCATCCCGCCACTCACCCCTCGCAAGCTGCGGTGCTCACTTCGTTCCGCTCCTCGCGCTCGGTCATCCCGCGCATGGCAGGTGACGTTATCCGCCGGCCCGCCCGACTCGCCACGTACGCCGGTGGTGGCTGGTTCGACCGTATGGCCAGTCCTGACCGAGCGCGCACGGAGCGGTCGACGGTGGTTTAGGGTGAAGCGGCCGAGCCGCTCGATCGACGCAAATAGGGCGATCGGTTCCGAGCCGGCGGCCGTGATCACTCCTTGATCTGGCTCACCCTCGGCTAGCTCCGTTCGGGAGGTTAGCCTTGCAAGCGCGGAGAGTCAGAATCTGGATACGCGGCAACCGGTTCCGGGCCCCCGCACCTCTGATGCCGCAGAGGTGCTTCGGCGTCGGGGCGATGGAGCCAGGACATATGAGGAGGGGCCGGTGACCACACCGCAACGCACCTGGGACGACCTCGGCGGACCGATGCGTCCAGACGAGTTCGAGGCAAGCGCCCGGGCGATCGTGCAGAACATCGAGCAGGTCATCGAAGGGAAGACCGCCACCGTCCGGCTCGCCCTCGCGGTGCTGTTGGCCGAGGGCCACCTGCTCATCGAGGATGTCCCGGGCGTCGGCAAGACGAAGCTGGCCAAGGCGCTCGCGCGTTCCATCGACTGCTCCGTACGTCGAATCCAGTTCACGCCCGACATGCTGCCCAGCAACGTCACCGGCGTGAGCGTCTACAACATGGAGACCCGCGAATTCGAGTTCAAGCCGGGCGCCATCTTCGCCAACCTGGTCGTGGGCGACGAGATCAACCGTGCTTCGCCGAAAACGCAGTCCGCGATGCTCGAGTGCATGGAGGAGCGTCAG
Source organism: uncultured Actinomycetota bacterium (assembly GCA_963803345.1). Taxonomy (GTDB): domain Bacteria; phylum Actinomycetota; class Actinomycetes; order Mycobacteriales; family Micromonosporaceae; genus CAWDLX01. Next base: position 169,981 of record CAWDLX010000006.1, on the reverse strand, counting down.
GTCACCACCGATGGCGTGACCTACCGTCTGCAGACGCCGTTCATGGTGATCGCGACCCAGAACCCGATCGAGATGGAGGGCACCTACCCGTTGCCCGAGGCCCAGCGCGACCGGTTCACCGCCCGGATCGCGGTCGGCTATCCCGATCCGACCGCTGAGCTGGCCATGCTCGACTCCCACGGCGCCAAGGACCCACTCGACGACCTGGAGCCGGTGGCCGACGCGGGCGGCGTGCGTCGTATGATCGCCGCGGTCCGGGCCATCCATGTGTCCGACGCGGTCAAGCAGTACGCGGTGAACCTGGTCAACGCCAGCCGGGAGTCGCCCGACCTGCGGCTGGGCGCGTCGCCGCGGGCCACCCTTCACCTGATGCGCACCGCCCGCGCCGTGGCCGCGCTCGAGGGTCGCGACTTCGTGCTGCCGGACGATATGCAGGCCCTGGCCGTGCCTGTGCTGGCCCACCGCGTCCTTCCCACGGCCGAGGCCCAGCTCGGTCGCCGGACGACCGACGCCATCGTGGCCGAGCTGGTCCACCGGTTGCCGCTGCCGGTCGACCGCCAGCGCGCGCCCTACGACAGCCGGAGGAGGTAGGTATGCGGCAGGCCATGCGGGGGCTGACCACCAGGGGGCGGTCGTTCCTCGCCGCGGCCGCGGCCGCAGCCTTCTCCGCGTTCGTGCTGGGCGAGAAGGATCTCCTCAGGGTGGCCGTGCTTGTCCTCACCCTGCCACTACTGGCCGCCGCCTACGTCGGCCAGACCCGGTACCGGCTGGCCTGTACCCGGGTGGTCGAGCCGGGGCGCATCCCGGTCGGCTCACCGGCCCGGGTGCAGCTGCGATTGTCCAACCTGTCCCGGCTGCCCACCGGCACCCTGCTGCTCGAGGACCGGCTGCCCTACGCGCTGGGTAGCCGGCCGCGACTCGTGCTGGAACGGCTCGCCGGCCAGCGGGCCAGTACGGTGGCCTACAACGTGCGGGCCGAGGTCCGGGGCAAGTACGAGGTCGGGCCGCTGGTGGTCCGGCTGGCCGACCCGTTCGGACTGTGCGAGCTGACCCGGTCGTTCACCGCCGTCGGCCAGCTCACCGTGGTCCCGCAGGTGGTCAGCCTGCCCAACATCCGGCTGGCCAGCGAGTACGCCGGCAGCGGCGACAGCCGGGCCCGCTCGGTCGCGGTACACGGCGAGGACGATGTGGCGACCCGGGAGTACCGGCACGGCGACGACCTGCGCCGGGTGCACTGGCGCTCCACCGCCAGGGCCGGCGAGCTGATGGTGCGGCGGGAGGAGCAGCCCTGGGAGACCCGGGCGACCGTCATGCTCGACACCCGCCGCCAGGGCCACCGGGGTGAGGGCCCTACGTCGAGCTTCGAATGGGCGGTGTCGGCCGCGGCGAGCGTCGCGCTGCACCTGCGTCGGAGCTCGTACAAGATCCGCCTCGTCACCGGGTCCGGTATCGACCTCGACGCGACCGAACGCGACGGGGAGGGGATCATCCTCGACGCGCTGGCCGAGGTGAATCTGTCCGCCGCCAACGACATGGTGACACTGGTCGACCGGGTCCGCCGCCGCTCCAACGGCGGGCTGATCGTGGCGGTCCTGGGCGGGCTGAGCATCGCCGAGGCCGAGACGCTCAGCGCGCTGCGCGCCTCCGGAACGACGTGCGTCGCCATCCACATCGACCCGTCGACGTGGCTGAACCTGCCCGACGACGCCCGCCGGCAAGCCGAGATCGACCAGGAGATGGCCGCCACCACGCTGCTGCGCTCGGGCTGGCGCGTCGTGCCGATCCGGCACGGCGACAGCCTGACAACGATGTGGCCGCAGGCTGCCCGCGGCGCCCAGGTCGTCGCATGGCGGGCCGCGATGGCCGAGACCGTCGCCGCCGGGAGGCCGCGATGAACCGCCGCCACCCGATGGCGATGGTCGCCGCCGCGTCCGTGCTGCTGGCCGCCGTACCGCTGACCTCGCTGTTCACGACGCTGAGCTGGCTGCTGTTCGCGGCCACCGGCGTGGTCGTCGTGATCGGTTCGGCGATGCTGACCCGGACGGCCCGCGGACCCCTCTGGGCGCAGGTGCTCGTCATGCTGGCCGCGCTGCTGGTGTTCCTGACCATCGCCTACCCCAGCGGCCACGAGTTGTTCCGCCTCATCCCGACCGGCGCGACGTTCGAGCACTTCAACGACCTGCTCGTGCTGGCCGGCCAGCAGATCCGTACCCAGTCGGTGCCGGTGCCCGACCTGGACGGACTGCTCTTCCTCGCCACGATGGGCATCTGCCTGGTGGCGATCGTGGTCGACCTGGTCGCGGTCGGACTGCGCCGGCCCGCTCTGGCCGGCCTGCCGATGCTGGCGATCTACTCGGTGCCGGTGGCGGTCCTCCCCGACGGCGTGCCCGTGATCACCTTCGTCTTCGCCGCGATCGGATACCTGTGGCTGCTGGTCACGGACAGCGTGGACCGGGTCCGCCGGTTCGGCCGGCGGTTCACCGGCGAGGGTCGCGATGTCGACCTCTGGGAGCCCTCCCCGCTGGCCGCCGCGGGCCGCCGGTTGGGACTGGTCGGCCTCGTGGTCGCGATCATCCTCCCGATCGCGATACCCGGATTGTCCAGCGGGCTGATGGACGCGATCCGCGGTAGCCAGGTCAACGACGGCACCGGCAACGGCACGGGTACCAGCGGTCAGGTCGACCTCAACGCCTACCTCACCAACCAGCTGCTGGTGCGGGACACGATCGTCCCGATGGTCAAGGTCACCACGAACGACCCCGATCCGTACTACCTCCGGTTCGCCGTGTCGGACGCGATCAACGAGAACGGCTTCGTGGCCCGGCCGAACACGGGCACCGCCCTGTCCGACATCCCACCGGTCGGTACCCCCGACGTGCAGGGGCTGTCGACCACGGCGTACAAGGCGAACGTCCAGGTGCTCAACACCTTCACGATGCCGTTCGCGCCGATGTACACGCAGCTCACGGCGGTCAGGGGGCTGGACAACAACTGGTTCTACGACAACAACGCCAACGTCGTGTTCGCCCGCCTCGGCACCTCGAGCGAGAAGCAGTACTCCCTGGAGTATGTCCACGTGCGCTACACCACGGACGCCCTGCAGTCCGCACCGCCGCTCAACGCCCAACAGAGGTCGCAGGTCATCGTGCCTGAGGTCGCCCAGATCACCCAGCTCGTGAACCAGCTGACCGAGGGCCGCGCCAGCGAGTACGAGCGGATCCGGGCGATCTACGACTACTTCACCCAGCCCTCGAACAACTTCACCTACTCCCTGCAGGCGCCGGCCCGGAAGTCGGGCAACGCGATCGCTGACTTCCTCGACGCGAAGAAGGGCTTCTGCGTCCAGTACGCGGCGTCGATGGCGTGGCTGGCCCGGGTGGCCGGGTACCCGTCCAGGGTGGCGTTCGGATTCGCCCGTGGTACCGGACCCAACACCGCCGGGGTCTACACCCTGACCAACACGAACCTGCATGCCTGGACCGAGGTGTACTTCCCGGACTTCGGCTGGGTGCCGTTCGACACGACCCCCTCCATCGGCGTCGTCGGATCGGTCCAGTCGGTGTGGGCACCGGACCCGCTCAAGCCGGTCGGCCCGTCGGCATCGGCCACCTCGTCAGCTACGCCGGGGCCGGATGACACCGATCCGGGCAACATCCCGCATGGCGACCCCGGCGACCCGAACGCCGGTGGTGGCAGTACCCAGTCGACGAGCGTGAACCCGTGGTTGCTGGCCGGTGCGGCGCTGATCGGCGTCCTGCTCGTGCTGGTGGTCACCCCGGCCATGCGTCGACGGGCGTTGAGCCGTCGACGCCGGGCGCGCAGCGGCAGCATGATCGAGATGGATGTGGGTGGCGGCGCCCGGCCGGCCGGCGGGGCGGTCGGCGCTCTCGTGACTGACCCGGCCGCCGTGGCCGCCGCCCGTCGCGACGCCCACGCCGCCTGGGCCGAGCTGCACGACACTATGATCGACTTCCGGGTCGACGTGGATGATGCCGAGACACCGCGGACGACGGCCGAGCGGATCGGCGCGATGCTCGGCGAACCGACCCAGCGCACTGACGCCCGGCTTCTGGCCAGGGCCGAGGAGCGGGCCCGGTACGCGCAACTACCCCTGCGGGCGGACGGGCTGAACGAGGCCGTCCGGTCGGTACGAGGGGCGTTCGCCCTGCGCGCGACCCGTTGGGAACGGTTCAGCGCGGTCGTGCTGCCCCGATCGGTTCTGCTGCGCTGGCGGTTGGCTGTGATCAACCGGATCGCATCGATCGTGGCGGCGACCGCCCGTACCCGGGCGGCGCTCGGCGCAGCCAACCCGCGACGCGCGCTCTCGCGGGCCGGCCGCTGACTGCGTCCGGTTCGTTGAGCGTCCGGTTCGTTGAGCGACCGGCTCGTTGAGGGCGCCACACGGTTGCGGCGCCCTCATGGTCAGGGCGTCAGGGCGGAGAAGGAGAACCGGAGGGAGAGGAAGAAGAGGACGACGTGATCCGGGTCGGGAAGGCTTAGAGGTCGCCCTCGGGGCGGCTGCGCCAGCGGTCCTCGAGTCGGTCGATGATCGAGCCGCGGCGGCGGGGCTGCGAGGCTCCGGCGCGGCGGGAGGCGGTACCTCCGACGGAGCGGAGCTCCGGATGCCGCCCGCGCCGGAACGCCTGGATGCCGAGCGCGACCGCGCCGAGCATGATCACGAAGCCGCCGACGCCGATCAGGGGGTCCTTCTGGGCGACGCCGAATATGAGCACCGCCAGCCCGAGCAGCACGGCGACCGCCGCCAGGATGATCCGCCGGCGCGCGTGGAACCGCGGGTCGGTGGAGCGAACAGCCGAGGCGAACTTGGAGTCCTCGGCCAACGACCGCTCGATCTGATCGAACAGCCGCTGCTCGTGTTCGGACAGCGGCACGGCGTCCCTCCCGGCGATCCCGGCCGACCATCACGGGTCGACGGACCGAACACAGCCGATCGGCTGCATAGGGCCAGTCTACGAGGGGCACACCGGGTCGGAAAGCGGATCGAAGTCACGTTCTACACCGGCCTCACTGCCGGTGCGACGCCACGTGCCGTTTAAGCATGGATTGTCACTACTGGCCCAGTTCTGCAGCCTCGGCGACGGGTTCACCGGCGCGTCGGATGAGGCTGGCCGGACGGACCGCGCTCGACCCGAACCGCGCGGCTGCCGCGTCGGCCGCCCGCTCAGCCTCCCGCCAGCCGCTCTCCCGTTCGCCGAGGAGGAGTTGGCGGGCTTCGTCGGACCCGGTCAGACTCTCGACCCGTACGCCGAGCAGCCGGATCCGGTCGCCCGGGGCCAGCGCACGGAACAGCGACCACGCGGTGTCGAAGATCTCGTGCGCCACATCCGTCGCTCTGGGCAGCGTCCGCGACCTGCTCAGCGTCTGAAAGTCGGACAGCCGCACCTTGATCGCCACCGTCCGGCCGGCGTGTCCGGCCGCCCGGAGCCGCCCGCCGACGCGGTTGGCCAACGCGAGCAGGGTACGACGGAGCACATCGGCGTCGGCGATGTCGACGTCGAACGTGGTCTCGGCGCTGACCGACTTCTCCACCCGTTCGGTCTGGACCCGACGCGGGTCGCGTGCCCAGGCCAGCGCCCGCAGGTGAGCGGTACCAGCCTCGCCGACCGCCTGCCGCAGCATTCCGGCCGGCGCCTGGGCCACATCACCGACTGTGCGCAGGCCCAGTTGGCGCAGCGCCTCCGCCGTACGGTCCCCCACCCCCCAGAGCGCCTCGATCGGCAACGGGTGCAGGAACTCGATGGCCCGCCCGGGGCTTACCACGAGCATGCCGTCGGGTTTGGCCCGCGTGGACGCGAGCTTCGCCATGAACTTCGTGCCGGCCACCCCGACCGAACACGGGAGTTCCAGCTCCCGGCGGATGCGGGCGCGAAGTTCGCCGGCGATGCTCCGCGGTGATCCGAGCAAGCGGCGGGCGCCCGACACGTCGAGGAACGCCTCATCGACCGAGAGCTGTTCCACCAGGGGCGTCACGTCATGGAACACCGCCATGACGGCGGCCGACGCCTCCAGGTAGGCCGGCATGTCGACCGGAAGGAAGATCGCGGTCGGGCAGAGCCGCTTGGCTTGACCGCCGGGCATCGCACTGCGCACGCCGAAGGCGCGGGCCTCATAACTGGCCGAGCTGACCACGCCACGCGGCCCGGACCCGCCCACGACCACGGGCTGGCCGCGCAGCTCGGGACGCCGACGTACCTCAACCGACGCGTAGAACGCGTCCATGTCCACGTGCAGGATCGAGCAGCCCGAGTCGTCCTGCTCCGCGTCACCTCCCACAGGTGAAGGCTAGACCGCCCGTACGACAACCAGCGGGATCCGCATCTCGACCGGAGTGGCCGAGCCGTGGTAGGCGACCATCCGGCCCACCTGGACAGGGTCGGTCGCCGTCGCCAGCACCACGTAGTCGTCCAGGCACACCGCCACCACGTCACCGACCCGCTGCAGATGCTCCTCGGGCACGGGGCCGAACCAGCCCTCGCCAACCGCCTCGTCGCGTGACACGACCCAGGCGGCGTCGCCGAGGATGCCGGCCCAGGTGGCCAGGACATCGTCGCGGGCGCCCGCAATGGTGTGCAGGTAGCGCACCCGGGGCTCGCCGGCGACCACCCGGACACCCTCCCGCAGCCGCAGGTCGGTGTCGAGGTCGAACCGGTGCCAGGCTGGAATGTCGAGCTGTCCGTGGTCGGCCGTGACGATCAGCGCCGTTGCCGGCGGGAGGCCGCCGGCCAGCAGAGCGACGAGCCGGTCCGCGGTGGCCACCGCATCTCTCCACTGTGGAGTGTCAACGCCGGACTCGTGGCCGGCCCGGTCGACATCAGGCAGATAGCCGTACACAATGGACGGAGTTCGGCGGAGTCCCTCGAGCATTCGGCTGGCGGTAGCGTCCACATCGGACGATTCGACATACTCGGCGCCCCGGAAGGCGGCCGTGGTGAGCCCGGAGTGGTTGAACTCGGGTCGGCCGACCACCCGAGCGGCCACACCCGCGGCGGCGGCCCGGGCGAACTGGGTGGTCAACGGCTGCCAGCGCAGCGGGTCCGGCTCATCGCTCCACCGGATGTGGTTGAGTACCTGGTCGGTACCGGGGATGTTGAGGAAGAAACCCACCAGGCCGTGCGAACCCGGCGGCGCGCCGGTACCCAGGCTGGCCAGGCTGGTCGGCGTGGTCGATGGGAACCCGGTGGTGATCGGCCGCACGCTCGCTCCGGCCAGCCGGCCCCGCACGATGTCAGCGAGGGCCGGGGCGTGCGGCAGCGCCAGCGGCAGCAGGTCGAACCCGAGACCGTCGAGTAGCAGGACGGCGACGCCCCGCACGCCGGCCAGCTCTCCGGCGGCCAGCCCGAGCGGGTCGGCGGCCCCCGGCACGCCCAGGGAAGCCAGCGCGCCCGGCATCACGTCGGCCAGGCTCGCCTGCCCGTAGGCGGGCCGGATCAGCCCAGGCGGCGTCACGGCCGCCGGGCCAGCAGGTGCAGCTGGGTGGCGATGTCCCGCAACGGCGGCTGGCCGGCGGCGGCCAGCTCGAACGCCACCAACGCGTCGTGGTCGCGTTCGACGGCAGTCCCCGGGACCAGGTCGGCCACGACGCGTACCCCGTGGATCTGCTCGACCACCAGTCCGGCCTTGGCGAGCAGGTCAGTCGCGGTCTGCACGTCGAATCGCCGCCGCAGTGTGTCCCGCTCGCCGGCCCGGCCGTCCGGGTCGCACAGCAGCGCCGCCGCCGCGTCGAGCTGGCCGCTCATGGCCCGCGCCAGCACGGCCGCCACCCGGTTGGGCACGATCACGCTGGCCACGCCGCCCGGTCGCAACGCTGCGGCGATGGCGGCGACCACCTCCGCCGGCGAGTCGACCACGTCGAGGACGCTGTGGCAGAGCACCAGGTCGGCGCTACCCGGTTCGACCAGGTCACCCATCGAGTCGGCGTCGCCCTGGACGGCTCGGACACGCTCGCCGACGCCGGCCTCGGCGGCCCGGCGGGTCAGTGCGGCCAGCGCGTCCGGGCTGGCGTCCACCACGGTTACGGCATGGCCAGCCTGGGCCAGCGGTACCGCGAAGCCACCGGTGCCGCCGCCCACGTCGACCACGCTCAGGGGGGTGTCGGGCCGGCGATCCAGCTCGCGGCGCAGCACATCCCAGACGACTGCCGTCCGGGGAGCCGCGTGCGGCCCGGCGACATACCTGCGCTCCACGGCGCCAGCCTAGTGGAACCGGGCCACCGGGCCTTCCGGAGAACTAATACGCGCCGCGACGCTGCAAGACCGCGCCGACGGTCTTCCACAGGATCGTCAGGTCGGCCGCGAGCGACCAGTTCTCCACGTAGTAGAGGTCGAGCCGGATGCCGTCCTCCCAGGACAGGTCGGACCGGCCGCTGACCTGCCACAGGCCGGTCATGCCCGGCTTGACCAGCAGCCGGCGGGCCACGTCGCCGTCGTACCGGGCCACCTCGGAGGGCAGCGGCGGGCGCGGGCCGACCAGGCTCATCTGGCCGAGAAGCACGTTGACCAGCTGGGGCAGCTCGTCCAGCGACCACTTGCGCAGCAGCCGGCCGACCCGGGTCACCCGGGGGTCGTCGCGCATCTTGAACATCAGGCCGTCGGTCTCGTTCCTGCGGCCAGCTCGGCCAGCAGGGCGTCGGCGTTGACCACCATCGTGCGGAACTTGAACACGCCGAACTCCCGGCCGCCCTGCCCGACCCGGCGCTGCCGGAACATGCACCGGCCCCCGGCTGTCCAGCTTGATGGCCGAGCGCGATGACCGCGATCACCGGCAGCAGCAGAGCAGCGCGAGGAACGACACCGACCGGTCGACCAGACCCTTGACCAGCTTGCGGGCGCCCCGGAACTCGGGCGCCTCGACGTGGATCAGCGGCAGGCCGGCCACCGGGCGGGTGTGGATGCGCGGGCCGGCGACGTCGGTCAGCGCCGGGGCCACCACCAGGTCGATGCCGGTGCCCTCCAGCTGCCAGCCGAGCCGGCGCAGCCGGCGGGCGGTCAGCTCGCCGAGGCGGTGACCGCGACGGTGTCCGCGCCGACCGCGGCGGCGGCCTCGAGGATGCCGCGGAACGAGCCGACCACCGGCACGTCGCCGAGCCGCTGCGGCACCGGGGCGAGCAGCGCGTCCGGGATGCAGGCACCGACCACCTGGTATCCGGCGTACGGTCTCGCGGCGCAGGGTGTGACCAGCTCGAGGACGTGCGCGCGTCGCCGACCACCAGCACCCGGCGGGACCAGCCCTGCGTCGCGGGAGCGGGCCCGGTGCAGCGCTTGCGGGCGGCGAACCGGCCGACCGCCAGGCCGACCGTGCCGACCGCGAAGGAGATGCCGAGGAAGCCGCGGGAGACACCGACGTCGGCGATGTAGCCGGCGATGGCGATCGCTGCCGGCCAGCCGCAGGCTGGCGCCGAGCACCCGCCGGTACTCGTCGGCGCCGTAGCCGAGCACCCGGTCGTCGTAGCAGCGGCTCCAGACCAGGAACAGCATCCACAGCGTGATCAGACCGAGACCGACCCATTCGTACGGGATGTCGGTGAGGGTCGAGCCACCCTGGAATCGGGCCAGATACCCACCCCAGACGGCCAGGGCGACGACAGACAGGTCGACGCCGACCAACAGCCGGACGTAGGCACGCTTGCGTGCCCGGGTCGAGTTCGCCGCGCCGGCCTGGGCGGCGAAGGCCTCCCGCCGGAAGGTGGTCGTGACCGTCGTCAACGTCGGCTGCCTCATGTCCGGCCGACCCGGCGCGCCAAAAGCTTGCGCGGTGTCGCTGTGCCAGCCTGGTGTCACGGCACCGGGAAAGGACGATTGCGACAAGGACCCGTCACTTTCGTGAGGATGGATACCGGCGAGGAAGGGAGGGCGCGAGTGAGCCGAACGGAAATTAGCACGATGCGACCATGTCAAGGCGACGATGAGGTGTCAGATGTATGGCGCTTCCTTGGCGTCCGTTCGGTTGAGCCAACGGTCTCATTGGGGGAGGCGGTGCCTGCCCACCCTGGCCAACACGACGGTCCTATGTAGTCAGTCGTCGATTTCTGCCGCCGGTCCTGCCGGCGCCTGGGAGCCGGCCATCTGCTCCTTCGGGCGGAAGTCAGGTTCAGTGGGAATCGCGCTAGCGGAAATCACGTGAGGCGGAGCGCACCGGCATGCGGAGCGGAGCGAGGTGTTCGGCGACGAGGTTGAGGACTCCGTCGACCCGTTCCAGTTTGCCGCGGATCAGCATGGCCGACTCGGTCCGGGCCACCTTCCGGTACCTCTGCCACAGGCCCGGCGAGCAGACCACGTTGAGCATTCCGGTCTCGTCCTCCAGGTTGATGAAGGTGATCCCTCCAGCGGTGGCCGGCCGTTGGCGATGGGTCACGATCCCACCGACCAGAACCCGGCTCCCGTGGTCGACCGCCAGGAGGGATCCGATCGACGCGGCGGCCACTTCGTCCAGATAGGACCGGACGAACTGGACCGGATGGGTGTCCGGCGAGAGCCCGGTCGACCACACGTCTGCCACCATCTCCTCCACCTCGTCCATGCCGGGCAGTACCGGTGCCCGCACGCCCATCGCCGTGCCGGGCAGCCGGTCGGCCCGCTCCTGGGCCGCCGCCCCGGCCGCCCACAGCGCCTCGCGCCGCTCCAGGCCGAGTCCGGCGAAGGCGTCGGCGGTGGCCAGCGCCTCCAGATTGGCGGCGGTGAGGGGTTTGCCGGTAGCCGCGATCCGGCGGGCCAGGTCACGCATGTCCTGGTAGGGACCGGTTGCCTCCCGCTCGGCCTGGATCCGTTCGGCGAGGTCGTCACCGATGGTGCGCACCTCGGACAGCCCCAGCCGCACCACCGGCCCGCCGATACCCCAGTGCGCCGATGGCTCCCCGGCCGCGTTGCGCGGCCCGCCGGGGACGGCCGGCGGCTCCAGGGTCGCCTTGGCGTCGCTGGCGTTGATGTCGGGGCGGCGCACCTGTACCCCGTGCCGGCGGGCGTCGTCGACCAGGCTCTGGGTCGAGTAGAACCCCATCGGCTGCGCGTTGATCAACGCGGCGCAGAAGGCCGCCGGGTGGTACCGCTTGAACCAGGCACTGGCGAACACGAGGTAGGCGAAGCTCATCGCGTGGCTCTCCGGGAAGCCGTAGTTGGCGAACGCGGACAGTTTGACGAACAGGTCGTCGGCCAGCTCGCCGGTGATGCCGTTGGTGGCCATGCCTTCGTAGAGCCGTTGCTTGAGCCGCTCCATCCGTTCGGCGGACCGTTTGGAGCCCATGGCCCGGCGCAGCTCGTCGGCGCCGGCCGCGTCGAAGCCGGCGATGTCGATCGCCATCTGCATGAGCTGCTCCTGGAACAGTGGCACGCCCAGGGTCCGCTCGAGCGCCTTCGCCAATCGCGGGTGGGGCGGTACCGCTTTCTCGTGACCCTGTTTGCGGCGGATGAAGGGGTGCACCGAGCCACCCTGGATCGGGCCGGGCCGGATCAGGGCGACTTCGATGACCAGGTCATAGAACTTGTCGGGTTTCAACCGCGGCAGGGTGGCCATCTGGGCGCGACTCTCCACCTGGAACACTCCGACCGCGTCGGCCCGGCAGAGCATCTGGTAGACCTCCTGGTCGTCCAGCGGCATCTGGCCGAAGTCGATGACCTGGTCGGTGAAGTCGCACGCGTAGTGCAGGGCGGAGAGCATGCCAGGCCGAGCAGGTCGAACTTCACCAGGGCGATCGAAGCGCAGTCGTCCTTGTCCCACTGCAGGACGCTTCGGTTCTCCATCCGGGCCCACTCGACCGGACAGACCTCGATGATGGGTCGGTCGCAGATCACCATGCCGCCGGAGTGGATACCGAGATGGCGCGGGAAGGTGAGCAACTCGTTGGCGTAGGTGACGACATCGCGAGGGATGTCGTCGAGCTCGGCGGTGGAGACGCTGCCCCACCGGTCGATCTGCTTGCTCCACGCGTCCTGCTGGCCGGGTGAGTAGCCGAACGCTTTGGCGATGTCCCGTACCGCGGACTTGGGCCGGAAGGAGATGACGTTGGCCACCTGGGCGGTGTGGATCCGGCCGTACTTCTGGTACACGTGCTGGATCACCTCCTCCCGCCGGCCGGACTCGATGTCCACGTCGATGTCGGGGGGACCGTCCCGCTCGGGAGCCAGGAACCGCTCGAAGAGCATGCCCCACTTGACCGCGTCGACATTCGTGATGCGCAGCGCGTAGCAGACGGCCGAGTTGGCCGCGGATCCCCGTCCCTGGCAGAAGATGTTCTGGTCGAGGCAGAACTTCACGATGTCGTAGACGACGAGAAAGTAGCCGGGAAACTCGAGCTTGTCGATGATGTCGAGCTCGCGGTCGATCTGCCCGTACGCGTCAGGCCGGACCGCCCGGGTGCCGTAGCGCACCAGCGCGCCTTCGTAGGTGAGCTGGCGCAGCCAGGACATCTCGGTATGGCCCGGCGGCACCGGATAGTCGGGCAGCTTGGGAGCGACCAGGTGCAGGTCGAAGGCGAGCTCCGCGGCGAGGTCGACCGCGTTGGCCACGGCACCCGGGTAGGCGGCGAAGCGCCGCGCCATCTCGTCGCCACCGCGCAGGTGGGCTGTCGCGCCAGCCGGCAGCCACCCGTCGATCTCGTCGAGGGAACGGCGGGCCCGCACCGCGGCGACAGCGGTGGCCAGGCGCCGGCCGGACGGCGCGGCGTAGTGCACGTTGTTGGTGGCGACGGTGCGTAGCCCGGCCCTCCCGGCCACCTCGGCCAGGTCGTCGTTGCGCTCCCCGTCACGCGGGTCGGCGTGATCGGTCAACTCCACCACCACGTGCTCCGCACCGCCGAAGAGACTGGTCAGCCTGTCCAGCTCCCGGGCGGCGGCGGGCACCCCGTCGGTCAACAGGGCCCGGGGCACCAGCCCCTTGCGGCACCCGGTCAACACCACCACGTGACCAGCCAGCTCGGCGGCCGCCCGCTCGAGGTCATAGACCGGACGACCCTTCTCCTGCCCGGCCAGTTGGGCCTTGGCGATGACCCGGCTGAGCCGGGCGTACCCCTCCGGTCCCCGGGCCAGAGCGAGCAGGTGCGCCCCGACCGGGTCGGGTTCACCGTTCTGCGGACCGGGCAGCTCGAGCGAGAGCTCGGCGCCGAACACGGTCGGAAGGTTCAGTTCCAGCCCCGCCTCGGCGAAACGGACCACACCGTAGAAGCCGTCGTGGTCGGTGATGGCCAGCCCGGACAGGCCCAGCCGTACCGCCTCCTGCACCAGCTCTTCCGGATGGCTCGCTCCGTCGAGGAAGCTGAAGTTGGAATGGCAGTGCAGCTCGGCATAGTCCACAATGGACGCCTGGCGGACGAACGCGGGAGCCTCATAGCGCGGCCGTTTGCGGGTCCAGGCCGGCGTGTCACCTCCGTCGCCGTGGTCGATGGTGATTGGGTCGTGGATGACCCCGTCCGCGTCGACCGGCCGGCCCGACAGTGCCCGTTCCAGCCGCGACCACGACACGGGCGGATTGTTGAAGCCCATCACCCACCTCCTCCGTCGTCGATCGCCTGTCGTAGTGGCTCAGTCGTAGTGGCTCAGTCGTAGTGGCTCAGTCGTAGATGGCTTCGATGCGCCAACCGTCGGCCGTCAGGGCGACCAGGAGGGCACGACCGTCGGCCAGACTGAGCTGGAACCGGGCCCGGCTGACCGCCTCGGCCGGGGCCCACCAACGCTCCTCGACCGGCCAGGGGCCGGTCCATCCGGTGACCGGCACCGGCGGCTCCCGACCGATGGTCAGGCGGGCCGGCTCTCCGTTGAGGGTCAGTCGGGCACTCATGGTCAGCACGCCGCCCTCGCTACTGTGCAGGCTCACCGGCGCCGGATCGGTCAGCACGGTCGCGGGTGCTGGCGCGGGCAGCTGACCGGGCCAGGGTGGCGCCGGCTCACCACCTCGCCGTGGGTGACCTTCACCGCCGCGACGACGGATGTCCCCCGGGCCTCCGGGGCGGGCGGGTGTGCGCTCATCACCCCAGGGCACCAGGCGTACCCGGTCGGCGTATCCGCGGCCACCGCCGAGCACGGCCGTGACCACCGCGTCCGGGCCGAGCAGTCCCTGCACGCGGACCAGGGCCCGATGGGCCCGTTCGTCGGCTACCCCCAGCTCACCCCAGAGGCCGGCCTGCATGCCGGAGTGCCGGACCACCCCGTCCGGGACGAGGCGGATCTGGTCGATGCCCGACGTGGGGCGGGCCGGCATGGCCCGGCTTCCCCGCCCCGTCCCGGTGAGCCACCCGTCCAGTTGCCAGCGGACCCGGTCGGCGAGCGCGTTCGCGTCCAGCAGCCCGTCGTGGCGCCACATCCGGTGCAGCTCCTCACCGGCCGCGGTACGGGCTTCGATACCGAGCCGGGTGGCGGCCAGGCCATGTCCGGCGAGCCGCTCGTGCAGGCGCTCGGCGAGAGCCCGGGCGGCGAAGGCGGCCGCGTCGACCCGGTCCAGCGGCGGGTCGTACTCACCGGTGACGACCAGGTCGGGTGGCGGCTGTCGGACCGCGAGCGGCCGCTCGTCCTCCCCCCGGGCGAGCTGGTGCGCGTAGGCGGCATCGAAGCCGAACCGGGCCAGCACGTCTGCCTGGGGCAGCGCGGCGAAATCGGCCAGGGTCCGGATACCGAGCCGACGTAGCAGATCGGTCAGGCCGGGGCGGTCCAGCGCGCCGATGTCCATGCCGGCCAGAAAGTGCGCGGTCCCCTCCGGCGGCACGATCACCCCGGCCCGGGCGGCGATGAGTGCGGCGAAGACACCTTCGGCCACTCCTGCCTGCATCTCCACCCCGCAGCGCAGGGCGGCGTGCTCGACCAGTTTCTCGGCCGCCGCCTCCTCCCCGCCGTAGTAACTGGCCGGGCCGCGAGCGGCGAGCGCGACCGCGCCGGGGCGGATCACCTCCAGCCCGGGGGCCAGTTCCTCCACCGCGGCCAGTACCGGCTCGAACGCTCGGGCGTCCCGGCCGGGATCGTGGTCCACCACCACGAGCTGGGGGCAGCGGGCCTGGGCCTCCCGCTTGCGTAGTCCCCGGCGTACCCCCTCGGCCCGGGCCGCGGGCGAGCACACGACGACCCGGTTGGCCCGCAGCACCGCGACCGGGCCATGGGCGTCGACACCCTCGATGAGAGCGGCGGCCAGTACCGGCCAGTCAGGGCACCACAACAGCAGTGTGCGCATCTCAGCCCGCCAACCGCAGCGGCGGATCGACGATGTCCGGCGGGACGACCCGATCTGTCCACAGTGGATGCGGACTCAAGGTCTGGCCGGCCAGCCACAGGTGTGCCCGGCGTGGGCGGGCGGCGGCCCCGCGTCCGTAGGCCAGCACCTCGGCTTCGTAGCGACGCAGCCGACCCCGCCCGGATCCGAGACCGTGCCAGGCGCCGCTGACCACTTCGAGCGTGAGGTCGGCTCCGGGCCACCGGGCTCCGACCGGCAGCAGGACCGCTCCCCGCTGCCTGGCCCGGGCGCCGAGTCGGCCGGTCATCGCCGACGAGACCTGGCCGGGGACGGCGGTGACCACGATGTCCACCCCGTCGAGCAGGGCGGCGACAACCGGTCCCCATTCCGGACCGGGATTGGGCACCAGCGCCAGCCGCTCGACGGCGACCCCGGCCTCGGCCGCTGCTACCAGTCCGAGCCGGGGTAGGCCCACCACCGCGCACCAGGAACCCGCGGCGGACGCCTCCGCCAGCAACGCGAAGAGCAGGGAGGTCGCCCCGGTGGCCAGCGTGTCGCGAGGGAGGTTGGGCGTGGCCAACGCGACCGTGCCGCCGCGGCGAAGCCCACCACCGGGGAACAGCGGCCGCAGGGCAGCCGCGACCGGCAACGACTGATCGACTCCGACCCCGGCCGGTTCGGCGGCGACCCGCACCAGTCCGGCGGTCCGCAGTTCGGCCAGCCGGGTGGCCGGCCGGACCAGGCCGGCCGCTCTGAGCTCCTCCAGCCTCGCCGGCAGGACCTGGGGGGTGGCGCGGGGGGTGCCCCGAGCCGCCGCGAGCAGACCGGCCACTGTCACACCTCCCCGAACTCGACGCTGCTCTGGCTCATGTCCACAAGGGACGTGTCAGGATGCGAGCCCCTCGAAGGCCGGCTGGTAGGCCAGGCCGATCGAGTTGGCCGCCACCTCGACAAACTGATCGGCCAGGCGGACCAGGTTGTCGGCCTCCTCGGTCGTCACCGCCCGGGGAATGCCCGCCTCGGCCGCGGCCCGCTTGGCGGCACCGGCGGAGAACACGGCGGCCCACTCCGACAGCTCCGGGGCGACCCCGGCCAGCAGGACCCACACGTTGGTCAACCGGTTGCGCCGGCGCGGCTCGGGCCGGGCCCGCGCGGCCAGCACCGCCGCCGCGGCCCGCAGCGCGGCCAGATGCGCGGTGGCGTAACGCAGCCCGTCGGAGCGGGTACGCATCGCCTCGGCCAGGCCTTGGCGGGCGATCGCGAGCAGCTCGGCCGGGCTACGGTGCGGCAGCACGTTCGCGGGGATGGTGGGAACCGATCGGGCAGGTGCTGGCCGGGTGGCCCCGATCGTCGAGACCTGCGCCAGACTCGGCAGTGCGGCCAGGCTGGTCGGCGTTGCCATGGTGACTTCACTCCTCCGGATGGTGGACGCACGGTCGCGTCCTCTCGTATGGCGCTGCGGAGGAAGGCCGGGCGGCCCGCAGCGTGGTCAGTTCAGCAGCGCCGGCGGTGACCGGAGCTTCGGCCGAGCGGGGCGCTTCCCCACACCTCGCCCGGCCTGCACTCCGGTCGCTGCCCGCCGACCGGGGGTCGGGTGGACGGCGAGCAACGCCGACCTCCGAGCCAGGCCCGCGAGCACCCGGTTCGGCTGGGAGCGATGCCGCGAACACCACTCCCCGCATTCGAACACCTGAACCATATTCGAACACGGGTACAGAGTAAACCCGCCCTCCGACAATTTCCCCGCTGCCACCACCGCTGGTCATGAAACCCCAGTTGAAAACGTCGTGGCGTAAGGACCGGATGCCCAGCGGGGCCTCACCGAGTCCCTCGGTAGCCTTACCTCATGCGTAGCGCCCGCCCCGCTCTCGGCGTACTCATGGTGGCCCTCGCGGCGGGTCTCTTCGCCTTCAACGGCACCGTGTCCAAGCTGCTCCTCCGGGGCGGCTTCGACGCGCCACAGCTCACCACCTTCCGGGCCACCGGCGGGCTGATCGGCCTGCTCGTCCTGTGCCTGGCGGTGCCGAATGCTCACGGTCCCCGCTGGCGCCGCCTCATCATCCGTCGGGTCGAACTGCCTACCCTGATCGGATTCGGACTCACCGGCTTCTTCCTGGTCCCCATGCTCTACTTTGTCGCGATCAGCCGGCTACCCGTCGGGATCGGGCTGCTGTTCGAATACATGGGGCCGGCATTCGTCGCCCTGTGGACCCGCTTCGGCGACCGACAGCAGGTCAAGCCCCGGCTCTGGGTTGGTCTCGGGCTGTGCCTGGCCGGGCTTGCCTGCGTTGCCCAGATCTGGACCGGCACGCTGACCCTCGACATCGTGGGCGTCATCGCCGGACTGACCTGCGCCGTCCTGCTGGGCGCCTACTACGTACTCGGATCCAGATTGGTCAGCGATCGCGACCCCCTGTCGGTCACGACCTGGGCCTTCGGCGTCGCAGCGGTAGCTGGATTCGTGGTACGCCCATGGTGGAACTTTCCTGGCCACCTGCTCGCCGGCCGGAGCGACGGGGTGCCGATGTGGCTCCTCGCGAGCTACATGATCCTCTTCGGTAGCGTCGGCGCGTATCTGCTGGTCTCCATGGCCATGCGGCACCTGCCCGCCACCAGTGTCAGCATTCTCGGCATGAGCGAACCGGTGCTGGCCAGCGTCTTCGCCTGGGTCCTGCTCAGCGAGGTGCTGGCCGGGCCGCAGATCCTCGGCGGTCTGGTCGTACTGGTCGGGGTCGTCCTGGCGGAGACCGCACGCACCGCCCCGGCCTCCGAGCCGGTCCTCGTCGCCGTGGCGGCAACCCCGGAGATCCCGCCGGTCTGACGCGCAGCAAAATGAAGGGCTATGCATCCCAACGTCCAAGCCGTCAACGAAGCACTCGAGGCCGCCGGAGCCCACGGCGAGATCCGGATCCTGCCCGACGCGGTCTCGACCGCCGCCGCGGCGGCCGCCGCCCTTGGCATCGAGGTCGGCCAGATCGCCAACTCGCTGATCTTCGACGCGGACGGCACGCCGCTGCTGGTGTTGACCTCGGGAGCGCACCGGGTCGACACGACCAAGGTGGCTGACCTGATCCAGGCTTCGGCGGTACGCCGGGCCACCCCGGACTTCGTCCGCGAGCACACCGGCCAGGCGATCGGTGGAGTCGCTCCGGTCGGCCATCCAGCTCCGGTCCGAACTCTGGTCGACACCGCGTTGGCGCGGTACGACGAGGTGTGGGCGGCCGGCGGGATTCCGCACGCCGTCTTCCCGACCAGTTTCGACGAGCTGCTCCGCATGACCAAGGGCACCGCGGCCGAGGTGGCGTGACCCAGACCGTCAGCCTGCATGTGTGGCGGGTGCCGCCGTGGCGGCTTCCCCTGCTGCTGCCCCGGCTGGCTACCGACCGCCATGCCCTGCGCGGGGTGGCCGGTGTCCGCTTCGCCAAACTGCTCGGCACCGCGCGCGGGTTCGGGCCGGCCAGCGCCGACCTGACCCGTTGGGCGGCGCTGATCGTATGGGAGGACGCGCGAGCCTCGGCCCGGTTCGAGGAGAGCCGACCCGCCCGCCGATGGCGGGCGCTGGCTCACCGGTACGGCCGGATCGATCTTCAACCGGTCAGCAGCCACGGCCGCTGGGCCGGCCAGCAGCCGTTCGAACCGGGCGGAGCCACCGCCGGGCCGGTGCTGGCGCTGACCCGGGCCCGGCTGCGGCCGACCGCGGCGGTCGCGTTCTGGCGGGCCCAGCGGCCGCCGGCCCGAGCTGTCCTGAACGCCCCCGGCCTCCTCGCCACGTTCGGGGTCGGCGAGGCGCCGGTCGGTTGGCCGGGCACGGTGAGCCTGTGGCGCAGCAGCCGGCATCTCGTAGAGTTCGCATACCGGCACCCGGACCATCGACGCGTCGTCGAGGAGACCCCGGGGCGGCGGTGGTACGCGGAGGAGTTGTTCGCCCGCTTCGCCGTACTGACTGTCACCGGCGACCGCGACGTCATCGGCTGGCGCACGACCGAGGAGGCACAAGAGGTGCAGGCGTGCCGGTAAGGATCGTGGCCTGGACGCCGGAGGATCTGTCCCGGCGCCTGGACGACGTGGTCGGCGTGTACGGGGAGGCCATGGGCTACCCGCGCGAACTGCTGATGACCCGGCGCGGATACATCGGGTCACACGTGCGCCGCAAGGGTTTCCGGGCTGTCGCCACGCTGGACGACCAGGGCATCTTGCTGGGCTTCGGGTACGGATACCGCTCCGAGCCTGGCCAGTGGTGGCACGACCAGGTCCGGGGCGCGATCGCACGGGACCAGCGGGCGGCCTGGCTGACCGAATGCTTCGAGGTGGTCGAGATGCACGTACGTCCGGGCGCGCAGGGTCACGGACTGGGGGCGGTACAGCTGCGTACCCTGTTGAGCATGGCGCCCGGCTCGACCACCCTGCTGTCCACACCGGAGGCGGACGAGGCGAAGTCCCGGGCCTGGCGCCTGTACCGGCGGTTCGCGTTCGTGGACGTGATCCGGCACTTCTCATTCCCGGGTGACCTGCGCCCCTTCGCGGTGCTCGGCCGTGCCCTTCCGCTCGAGCCCGACGTGGGCCTGCTGTCGGCGGGTTGACGGTGCGCTGGCTGCCGCTGGCCACCCTGGTCGTCGCCCAGATCGCGTACCCGTTGATCGGCGGGCATGCCCGCGCGGTGCTGGTCGTGCTCACTGTCCTGCTCGGCTTCGCCATCTCAGTCGGCCATGCCGGATGGACCCACGGCGCCCGGTCGGCGGCGGTCCTGGTCGCCGTCAGCGCGGGCGGTGGTCTGCTGGTCGAGGCGGTAGGGGTCGCGACCGGCTTCCCGTTCGGCCACTACAGCTACACCGGCGCCCTCGGTCCGACCCTGTTCGGGGTACCCCTGGTCATACCGCTGGCCTGGACGTGGATGGCCTGGCCGGCCTGGATCGCGGCGACCCACCTGACCCGCCGTCCGTGGGCCCGCGTGCTGGTCGCGGTGGCCGGATTGGCCACCTGGGACCTGTTCCTCGACCCCCAGATGGTCGCGGCCGGTTACTGGCAATGGTCCACAGTGGACGTACCCGGCCAGAACTACCTGGCCTGGCTGGGCGTCGCCGTCCTCATCATGCTCGGCCTGCAGACCGGCGTCCGGTCACGGGCGCCCGACACCGCGCGGGACGCGCCGGTGCTCGCCCTCTACCTGTGGACCTACACGTCATCAGTCATCGCCCACGCGGTATTCCTGGATCTGCCGCGATCGGCGCTGTGGGGCGGCCTCGGCATGGGCCTCGTAGCGCTACCCCTGACGGTGCGCCTGGTCCGCCGATGACCGTCGCCATGTGGCTGATCGCCGGACTGGCCGGTGCGCTCACCCTGCACACGGTGATCAATGCCCGTCTGCTGCCACGGGCATCGGACCGTCCGGGCGTCGTGGCCGGACCGGTCAGCGTGCTGCTGCCTGTCCGTGACGAGCGGGACCGGGTCGAAGCGTGCCTGCGCTCCGTGCTGCGCCAACGCGGCGTCCCCCGCCTCGAGGTCGTGGTCGTCGACGACGGCTCCACCGACGCGACCGCCGACGTGGTGCGCCGGGTTGCCGGCGACGATCCACGGGTCCGGTTGGTGGCCGGCGCGGCCACCCCGCCGGGATGGCTCGGCAAGCCTTACGCCTGCCATCAGCTGGCCGGCCTGGCCACCGGAGCCACACTCGTCTTCGTCGACGCCGACGTTGTGCTCGGGCCGGACGCGGTCGCCGCCGCCGTTGAGCTGCTGACCGGCGTCGACCTGGTCAGTCCCTTTCCCAGGCTGGTCGCCGGCTCGTGGGCGGAGCGACTGGTCCAGCCACTGCTGCCGTGGTCGTGGCTCACCTTCCTGCCGGTACGGGTCATGGAACGCTCGAGCCGCCCGTCGTTGGCCGCGGCGGGCGGGCAGTTTCTGGTGGTCGACCGGCGCGGGTACGAACAGGCGGGCGGGCACCGCGCCGTGCGGGCCGAGGTGCTCGACGATGTCGCACTGGCCCGGGCGGTGAAACGCGCCGGCGGCCGGATCCGGATCGCTGACGCGTCCGCGCTGGCCAGCTGCCGAATGTACACCTCATGGGAGCAGCTGCGGGCCGGGTACACCAAGTCGGCCTGGTCGGCCTTCGGCTCGCCGACGGCCGGGATCGTGGTCGCGGCGACACTCGTGCTCCTCTACGTCGGCCCGGTGGCCGGTGTCGTGGCAGGTGTCCTCAGTGGAGTGTGGCCCTGGGTGTGGGCCGGACTCACCGGGTACGCCGCCGGCGTGGCCGGCCGCCTGGTCAGCGCGACCGCCACCAGTGGCCGGACCTGGCCGGACATACTGGCCCAGCCGGCCTCGGTCGCCGTGTTCGGCTGGCTGGTGCTGGCCTCGGTACGGGCCCGGCGACAGGGCAGCCTGACCTGGAAGGGCCGGGGGGTCGCGCCGTGACCCGGGCAGTGGTCATCGGGGCCGGGCTGGGCGGCCTGGCCTGCGCGCTGCGACTGCGGGCGGCCGGTCACGATGTGACCGTGTACGAGCGGGCGGACGTGGTCGGGGGAAGCCTCGGCCGGTACGAGCGGCACGGGTTCCGGTTCGACACCGGCCCGAGCCTGCTGACCCTGCCCCACGTGCTGGCCGATCTGTTCGCGGTGACCGGCTCGGCCCTGGCCGACGAGGTCGAGCTGGTGCCGCTCGACCCGGTCGTCCGGCACGTGTTCGCCGACGGCACGGTCCTTGACTCGTGCCGCGATCCAGCCGAGTTCGCGCACCGGATATCCGTCGCATGTGGACCATCGGCGGCCGCCGAGTGGATCCGGCTGTGGCGGCGGGCCGAGCGGATATGGTCAGCCTCATGGCAGCACATACTGCGCTCCTCTGTGGAGGGTCCGGCCGATCTGGCCCGGCTGGCCTGGCGGCTGCCGGCGCTGGCCGCGATCGCTCCCGGCCGGAGTCTGCGCGCCATCGGCCGCCGGTACCTGACCGATCCGCGACTGCGTAGCCTGCTCGACCGGTACGCCACCTACACCGGCTCGGATCCGCGCCGGGCACCGGCCGCGCTCATGGCAGTCCCGTACGCCGAGCTGACCTTCGGAGCCTGGTACGTCCGGGGTGGACTGTCCACACTGGTCGACGCCCTGATGAGCCGCTGTGACGCGACCGGGGTGAGCGTGCGCACCGGTACCGCCGTCACCCAGGTGCTGGCCCGGCACGGCCGCGTCAGCGGCGTCCAGGTGGGTGACCAGGAGGTACCCGCCGACGTGGTGGTGTCCGATGTGGACGCTCTGCGCCTGTACCGCGACCTGCTGCCTACACCGGGCTGGGCCGCCCGGGTCGCGCCGCGCAGCCTCAGCGGCTTCGCGCTCCTGCTCGGGCTCAGTGGTCGTACTCCCGGTCTGGCCCACCACACGGTGTTGTTCCCGGGACGCTACGACGACGAGTTCGACGCCGTCTTCGGACAGCCGGGCCGGCCGGTGGACGATCCGGCGGTCTACGTCTGCGTGCCCGACGACCCGGCGGTCCGCCCGGACGGCTGCGAAGCCTGGTTCGTTCTGGTCAACGCGGCCCCCCAGGGCGCGGTCGACTGGCGGCGACCAGGCCTGGCCGACGGGTACGCCGACCACATCCTGGCCGTCCTGGCCCGGCGCGGGCTCGACGTCCGGGACCGGATCCTGTTCCGGGAGGTGCGCACGCCGGCCGATCAGGAGGTCGCGACCTCCGCCCCCGGTGGCGCGATCTACGGCACGCCGAGCCATCGGCTGCTCCGACCGGCCAACCGTGGACCGGTGCCGGGCCTGTACCTCGTCGGCGGCTCCACCCATCCCGGCGGCGGCCTGCCGATGGTCGCCCTTTCGGCCGAGATCGTCGCCGCCCTGATCGAGCGCGACCATCGCTCGCGGGTCGTGACGCCGCGGGGCGTGACGCCGCGGGGCGTTAAGCCGCGGGGCGTTAAGAAGGGCACCTTCCTATACCGCAACGGTTAACAAGGTGCCCTTCCTTCGGGAAAGGTCAGCGGCGCAGGGTGGTGCGGACGGTGGCCGTGAGGCGGACGATGCCGAGCAGGCAGAGCAGCAGCCATAGTGCGAGCACGAGCGTGACGGTGCCCGGGACCAGGGACGGGTTGACCAGCCAGGCGAGTCCGCCCAGGGTCAACGCGACGATCACCGCGATGATCCGGGTCGGCCGCTCGTTGGCTGTCACGACCCCGACGCCGGCCATGCCCGAGGTGGCCGCCCGGGCTCGAATGTACTCGTGCAGCCAGGACAGCGCACCACAGGCGACGACCAGGAGTCCGTGTCCGCCG
The DNA here is from genome assembly GCA_963803345.1 of uncultured Actinomycetota bacterium. GTDB lineage: Bacteria > Actinomycetota > Actinomycetes > Mycobacteriales > Micromonosporaceae > CAWDLX01. Next base: position 146,556 of record CAWDLX010000006.1, on the reverse strand, counting down.
AGCAGCCACAGCGCCACCAGCCACGCGGCCTCGCTGAGCCGGTCGGCCACCGCGTCGTCGAACGCGCCGAGCCGGGAGGCCTGGCCGCTCATCACGGCGACCGCCCCGTCGGATGAGTCGGCCACGGCGGCCAGCAGCACCAGCACCGCCCCGATGAAGAAGAAGCCGCCCCGGAAGAGCACCACTACCGGGACCAGCAGGGAGAGCAGCAGCCCGAGCAGGGTGACCGTACCCGGACGGATCCCGATGCCGGACAACGCGCGACCAACCACATAGGACAAACGCAGCCAGGCCCGGACGACCGGACCCGACCGCCGCGGGTCGACGCCCAGATGCAGCGCGGCCCACCCGGCCGCGTACCCGTCCCAGCTCAGCCGGTCGCGCCGGCCGCCGCCCTCGCTCAGGTCCTGGCCCCCAGGGACAGGTTCTGCCAGACCTCGCGGGTCGCGGTCGAGCGGTTGAAGGTGATGAAGTGGATGCCCGGCACACCCTCAGCCAGAAGCCGGGCACACAGCTCGCTCGCGTGCTCGATTCCCAGTGCCCGTACCGCGTCGCCGTCGTCCTTGATCCGCTCGAACTCGGCGGCCAGGGAGGGCGGGAACGGCGCCCCGGAAAGCTGCTCCGACCGGGCGATGGTGGAGTACTGGGTGACCGGCATCACACCAGCCAGGATGGGGATGGTGCCGCCCGCGGCCACTACCCGGTCGCGCAGGCGGAGGTAGTCGTCGGCGTCGAAGAACATCTGCGTGATGGCGAACTCCGCGCCGGCCCGGCACTTGCGGATGAAGTAGCCCGTGTCGGTTGCGACATCGGGTGAACGCGGGTGCTTGTAGGGGAAGGCGGCCACGCCGACCGAGAAACTCCCCGAGCGGCGGACCAACCGGACAAGATCCTCGGCGTAGAGCAGGCCGTCCGGATGCTGGATCCACTCCCCGTTCGGGTCGCCGGGCGGGTCACCCCGGATCGCCAGGATATTGCTGACACCGACAGCGGCCAGCCGGCCGACCACGTTGCGCAGTTCGGCCTCAGAGTGGTCGACCGCGGTCAGATGAGCCATCGGCAGAAGGGTGGTCTCGGTCGCGATCCGCTCGGTCACCGAGACGGTGGTGTCCCGGGTCGAGCCGCCGGCACCGTAGGTGATCGAGACGAAGGACGGCTGCAGTGACTCGAGTTCACGGATGGCCTGCCACAGCTGGCGGTGTCCCTCGGGCGTCTTCGGCGGTGAGAACTCGAACGAGAATGTCGGCCCGCGCTCCCGCACGAGCGTGCCGATCGGCAGCATCGGATTGGGCAGGGTCGAAGGAAGTCCGTGTGCCACGCCTGTGACTGTAGCCGCACGGCTCACCGGGCCGCTGTGATCAGGCCCAGCTCAGCCAGCCGGCGGCCGGAGCAGGGCCAGGGCTGCCGGCACCTTCGGCAGACCGGGCGGTCGTCGGCGGTGGGGTCGGCCGCGCGGTCGTCGGCGCGGTTGTCGGCGGCGCGGGCGTCGGCGGTGCGGGCGTCGGCGGTGGGGTCGTCGGCAGGGTGCGCGGTACCCGCGACGAGGCCCTCATCAGCGACTACGGCGCCGTGGTCCCGGTGCAGGCGGACGGCGAGGCGCCAGAGGATCTCCCCGGCCACCCCCGGCGGTGGCTCCTCAGGCGGGTCGGCTGGCAGTGGGCCGGTGCCGGCCGACGCGGGGCCTCCGGCGGTTCTGATCACGTGTACCTCCGGTCACGTGTACCTGCGGGCGCCGGTGGAACGGGTCGGTCCCGTCCCCACTGTCGGTTCGCTCGTCCCACTGTCGGGCCCGTACGGTAGAGAGGGGCCAGCATAGGGATCATCTCTTCAGCTGAGTGCTACAGTACCACAGCGACGGGCGACTCATCGTCGAGCTGAGCGACTGGCGCGGACGGCGCGAACCCGGCACACAGGTCGGACAAGACACGTGATGGACAAGACACGTGAACGGATGCGCAGGAGGTTGGACGCGGTGAGATCGAGGGGTAATCCGCACGGCCGGGTTGCGTACGGGTTCGGGCGCACCCACGATGACCGCGGCGACTTCGCCACCCAGTTCGTCGACGAGCAGCAGGCCTCAGTGGTCCGGGACATATTCACGTCGGTCGCGGGCGGCGAGTCCATCCGATCGATCCGGAACAGACTGACCAGCGCGGGCGTGCCCACACCGCGCGGCGCGGACTTCTGGCACCCTGGCACCGTCACGGGCATCGTCCGCAACCCTGTCTACCGTCCGCACCCGGCCGACCCGACGCGCGGGTGCCGCACTCATCACGGTGAGCTCCTCGAGGACGCGCCCGGGGCGTGGCAGCCTCTCGTCACCGAGGTCATCTGGCAGACGGCGAACCGGGTGCTCGGGGTTGGCGACCATGTCGTGAGACGCCAGAGGCGGACCAGCGCGCCCGGTGCCATCAAGTACCTGCTGAGCGGCAACCGCTCGGTCATGTCGGCGCCGTGCGGGTCACAGCTCGTCGGAACCTCGTGGAGGTCGGGCCGGCAACAGTTCTACGCGTGCCGCTTCGACAAGTGCGTCAGCGCGCCGATGGTCGAGTGTGACGAATGCGTGACCCGGCTGGTCGTCGCTCGTCTGTCCAGGAGGGACGCACGTCAGCTGTGGTCGTCCGACGACTCGGCGGCCCGCGAGGCCCGCGACGAGCTGGCCCGGTTGCGCGCCGACCTCGATGAGAACGAGCGGGAGTATCGCACGGGAGCGATCTCGGCGCGGCTGGCCGGAGCCCGGGAGCGCGAGCTCAAACCGCTCATCGAAGACGCCGAGCGGCGGGGCGCGTCATCCGGTGTCCCCGTACCGGCACTGGGCCTGCTCAACGTGGCGAAGGTGAGTTCGGCGCTCGTGCGGCCGACGTGGAACGCGTTGCCTGTCACGGCGCGACGCCAGGTCATCGCCGATCTGTTCAGCTCGCTCGTGCTCGGCCCGATCACGGCCCGGATCACGCGCTGGACTCCGGCGGACGAGCGACTCGCGATCGTGGCGGAGCGCATCGAGCATGAGTGGCGGTCGGCGTTTAGTAACGGTCGCGGATGAACATCACGTAGTTGTCGGGCAGGTCGACCCGGTCGAACGTGCCCGGGCCGAATTGCGACGGGCTGAACGTCGCCTGGTCGCCCGCACGCCATACCAGCTTCCCGGTCCGGTTGCCCTCAGAATCGGTGTCCCAGCGCAGGATGAAGACATCGATCGGGCCGAACTGGTTGTGCACCACGGAATCGGCGAACTGGGCCGGGTCGCTGATGCCGGCCAGGTCACGGATGAACGCAGCCCGCTCATGCCACATGTCCAACGCTGGGGACGCCCCAGGGCCGGCACCGATGTAGACGTACCAGTCCTCGAACGCGAACAGGCGCTCGTCGACGGTCAGCACCATCGGCCGGTAGGCCGACCCGTAGCGGGCGGTGACCGCGGACGTGATGGCGGCGGCCGGCAGGGCATTGGGGTCAGGCCCGGCCGGGGCGAACTGCGAGCGGGTCAGATCCGGGGTCGACTCGAGGTGAGCCTGGTCGGCCGAGCGGCTCGCGCCGGGGTCGAGTAGGGCCACCCCGGTGCCGCCGAGCGTCGTCGTCGGCTCCCACGTACGCCACGCGACCAGCGAGGTTCAGGCGAGCGTGGCCACGGTCAGCACCGCGACCAGCCAGCGGACCCGGGGGGCGTACCGGTGGGCGCTGAACGTCTGCAGGGCCTCGGCGACGCTCAGCACACCGGCGGTCAGGGCGACCATGACGATCGCGGCGATCGCGGCGATCGCGTAGTGATAGAACATCGTGTGCCTGGTGAGCACGAACCGGATCGCACCCACGATGAAGAACGCGTAGGTGCCGGCCAGCAGCGCCGCCATCGGCCGGGCCCACCACGCCTTCTGGTAGTAGAAGACCAGGCCCGCGATCCCGATCAGTTGCAGCGCCCCGGCGGGGTTGACATCGAAGAAGTGCAGCGGCAACGGGTCGGTCGAGATCGTAGTGGACGCGAAGGTGTCCGAGCCGAATGAGCCGTGCGGGCGGGTCAGGATCGCCCACAGGTATGGCACGACGTACCACGAAGCCACCACGAAAGCGACGAGGGCGACTTTGAGCAGGTGCGCCACGTAGGCCCGGCGGTCGGTCGACTGCCGCCAGGCCCACCAGCCGATGGCCAGTGTGCCGAGGCCGGTGAAGACCACGTATCCGTTGTAGGTCAGGAAGATCAGCCCACCGACGAGGCCGGCCGGCAGCCAGTGCAACCGCCCGCGGGCCGGCTGCCCCACTGTCGCCAGGATCCACGGCACGGTCACGGCGAGCGCGATCACCTCGTACGGCTTGATGGGGTTGTTGTCGGCCGCGAACGTGAGCATCGCGATGACCGCGGCCACCGGGGCGGAAACCAGTCGCCGCCACAGGACGTAGGCGACCACCACGGTCGCGGCCAGCCACAGCACCTCGGTGTTCTGCATCAGCTGCCACGCCGGCTCACCGAGCGCCTGCGAGGCCCGCCCGGTCAGCCAGGTGTACAGGGGCGGGTAGTCCGACGGCGTGTTGGGAAGGAAGACGTTCGTCGAGCCCCAGCTGGTGGCGTACTTGGTGGCCTGGGCGGTGATGCGGTGCGCGTCGCCGATGTTGCCGCCGTAGCTCATCACGGTGCCGTACAGCGCGCCCTTGGTGACCAGCGCCACCCAGCCGGCGTACGCGCCGACCACCGCCCCCGTCATGGCCGGGCCGAACCGCCCCCACCAGCGGTGGAGCGCGAACAGCAGGACCGCGAACACCCCGAAGCCGAGCCCGAGTGGCATCGCCGCCCCACGGATGCTGACCGGGTCGGCCTTGACCATTGGCACGATCATCGCAGCCGCGGCGATCCCGACGACCGCGAAGATCACGGCGACCAGCCGGTCGTCGAGCCAGCCCGGGGTGCGCACGTGCTGGAACTCACCGGGAGCGGGCAGTGCGATCGAAGCCGGCGCTGTCGGGGACACGTCGGTCGCGGTCATACGATCGCTACTCCCGTCAATCGGGTCAGATCATGGGGGTTCTGGAAACACCGCATCCTAGCCTCGCGGATTCGACAAGGCTGGCCGAGCGCTCTACAGGTCGACCAGCGGTGCCGGGCGGTCGCGTGAAGCCGCCGTCAGCGGCCGACGAGTCGTCGGCGTCGGACCGGCGCAGGCCCTGAGGGTGATCCAGACCTCGTGCCGGGGGTACGGGTGGGCCGGCTACCGTCGACGGGTGAGCAGCCCTCTCGACCTTGCCGGCCTGCGTACCCGGGTGGAGAAGGTTCTGGCCGGGTTTCTCGGCCAACAGCGCACGCTGCTGACCGCGATCGACCCGTCCCTGGCCGAGGTGGCCGACGCGATCGACTCGTTCGTGCTCGGCGGCGGCAAGCGGTTGCGGCCCGCGTTCGCCTTCTGGGGTTACCGCGGCGCGGGCGGCGACGACTCATCCGAGGTGGTGGCGGCGGTGGCAGCGCTGGAGTTCCTCCAGGCCAGTGCGCTCATGCATGACGACCTGATGGACTCCTCGGACACCCGGCGCGGTGAGCCGGCCGTACACCGCCGTTTCGGCACCCTTCACGGCGAGCAGGGTTGGCGCGGCGACCCGGCGGCCTTCGGCGCTGGCAGCGCGATCCTGCTCGGCGACCTGTGCCTGGTCTGGTCCGATGAGATGCTCCGGCTCAGCGGGCTCGATCCGGCCGCCCAGGTGCGGGCACGCGAAGTCTTCGACCTGATGCGGACCGAGTTGATCGCCGGCCAGTACCTGGACCTGCACGCTCAGGCGACCGGCGACACGTCGGTACGCCGGGCCTCCGTCGTGGCCCGGTACAAGTCGGCCAAGTACACGGTCGAGCGCCCTCTCCTGCTCGGCGCGGCCATCGCGGACGCGCCGGCCGCGGTTCGCGCGGCCTACAGCGCGTACGGACTGCCGTTGGGTGAAGCTTTCCAGCTGCGTGACGACATCCTCGGCGTGTTCGGTGATCCGTCCCGCACGGGTAAGCCGGCCGGCGACGACCTCCGCGAGGGCAAGCGGACCTTCCTGATCGCGGCCGCCCTGCAACGGGCCGCGCCGGCCGATGCCGCCCGCCTGCGTGCGGCGCTCGGCGATCCGGACCTCGACGAGTCCGCCATCGCCGGACTCCGGGAGCTGATCATGGCAGCGGGTGCGCTGGACCGGGCCGAGCGGCGGATCACGGAGCTGACCTCGACCGCTCTGGGCGCCTTGGCAGGGGTACCGCTCGCCCACGGGGCCGACGAGGTACTGGACGGTCTGGCCCGTGCGGCGACGACCCGGAGCGGCTGAGCCCGAACGGAGCACACGGCCAGGTGGACGGCCGGGCGCGCAAGCGCTGACCCGTCAGGCGCGCCGCGACCGTCGGCCCCACCAGACCCAGAGCGAGAGCGTGGACAGGACGAGGGCGAACCCGAACACCAGATCCTCCACCGGCGCGTACGCCAGCCGTACACCGAGAATCGCCGCCGGGTTGTAGCGCACCACGCCCCGCCCGGTCAGGACGCCATTGAAGATCAGCTGGAACACGAACACGATCGTGTAGGTCAGCCAGAACACCCGCCGACGCAGTAGTCCGGTCCGCAGGACAACCAGGTCGAGCAGGATGGCCGCGACCGCGCCGGCGGCCGCGGTGATCGTGTAGGTCACCGGCGGCTCACCTTTCGGACCGCTTCGAAACCGAGGATGGCGCACAGCGGTACGACCAGGAAGAACAGCAGCTCCTCGAGCGGCAACCGGCCGGGCAGCAGGATGCCGACCGTCTGGGTCGGGTCGTAGGACCACAGGTCGGCGTAGATCGCGGCCACATCCCAGAGCGAGAAGACCACCGCCACCGGAACGACCGTGCGCAACAGCCGACGCCACCGCCGGAGCACGCCGACCCGTAGGAGCGGCTCCAGCCACAGCGAACTGACCAGGCACGCGGCCAGGACGGTCAGATAGACCAGGTGCCGCATCCCTCAGAAGCCGAGTGCCTGGGCGCGCCGCTTGACCTCGGTGGCGCCATCCGTGTCGAGCACCGCCGCCGGCGTACCCGGCAGGGTGTCGTCCGGGGAGTAGAGCCACCGCAGTGCCTCTTCGTCGTTGTACCCAGCGTCGCGCAGCAGGGTCAGTACACCCGGGAGGTGCTTGATCACGTTGCGACCAGCCACGAGTTCGGCCGGAACCCGCAGCACCCCGTCCCGTCGTACGGCGAGCAGGCTGCCATCGCGGATCATCTGCCGAACCTTCGTCACGGGTACCTCGAACCGCTCGGCCACCTCTGGCAGGGTGACCCATCCCGCGGGCCTGGTCATGGTCTCGCTCACGTGTCCACAGTGCCATGCACCGCAGCGACAGTGCCATGCACCGGAGCTACAGTGCCATGCACCGCAGCGACAGTGCCACGCACCGGCCGGGGCCCACCTTGGCGGCTCAGCGTGAGCCGGCTGCGCACCCTGGCCACGGTGACCCGGACCCTGTGGACCAACCCGGACCCGTCGACGGATCTGGATCCGCGGGCCGAGCGGATGGTCGTGACCATCGTCGCTACGCTCGTCATCGGCGCCGCCGTGGGGACCTATCTGGTCATCACCGGCGGGCTCGACCCCCTCTTCGCGTCGACGCCCAGCCCAGCTCCGTCGCCACCCGCCGTAACGGCGGCCGCCGCGACGACGAGCCGGCTACCGGTCCGGGGAGCATCCGCGACGATGTCCGCAGCCAGCCCGTCGCCGAGCCCACGCCCGGCTCCGGCGTCGAAGCAGCGACCGCTGCCCCAACCGCACGCGACAACCGCGGCGCAGCGGTCGACCACGCCGTCCCCGCCACCCTCACCCGACCCGCCCGCCACCCCGGTGCCGAGCCCTCCGTCGACCACGCCGTCGCCGTGACCGAGAATGCCGGCATGCGTGTTGGCGCTCCGGCACGCGAGCGCCAGTAGACTGCGCTGCGATGGATACGAAGGTCGCCGACCCCCTGCACGGTGCACTGATCGCCGGGCGGTACCGAGTGATGGGTCGGCTGGCCAGGGGCGGCATGGCGACGGTGTACCAGGCTCGTGACGAGCGGCTCGAGCGGCCGGTCGCAATCAAGATCATCCATGCCGAGCATGCCAACGACCCGCGGGTGCTGAACCGGTTGGCCGACGAGGCGCAGACCGTGGCCCGGCTGGCCCATCCCAACATCGTCGCGATGTACGACGAGGGCGTGCACGAGGACGCTCCGTACCTGGTCATGGAGTATGTCCGCGGCCGGAGCCTGCGGGAGATCCTGTCCGACCGGCGCCGGCTCGACCCGGCCGAGTCACTGGCCATCCTCGAGCAGATGCTGGCGGCGCTCGCCGTGGCGCACCGGGCCGGGCTGGTCCATCGCGACGTCAAGCCGGAGAACGTGCTGGTCGCGCCGCCGCCCAACGGATCCGGCGATCTGGTTGACGCGGTGGTCAAGGTGGCCGATTTCGGCCTGGCGCACCCAGCCGACGCGCCGGGCCAGGACAACGGCCCGGGTGAGGGTCGCTCGGGCCATCCGCTGATGGCCACCGCCGAGTACGTCGCACCCGAACTGGTCTCCGACCGCCGGGCCGACGCCCGGGCCGACGTGTACTCGGCCGGCGTCGTCCTGTTCGAGATGCTGACCGGCCGTCCGCCGTTCGAAGGTGACCGGGCCGCCGACGTGGCCTGGCAGCACGTGGACAACGACGTCCCCCCGCCCTCACAGCTCGTACCCGGGTTGCCGAAGTTCGTCGATGACGTGGTCCTCCGCGCGACCCGGCGGGATCCGGCCGGGCGCCCCCGGGACGCGGCCGCCATGCTGGCCGAGGTGCAGGCGGCCCGGGAGGAGGTCGGTGCGCTGGCCGGTCCGACCCGGGCGCTGGCTCATCCGACGGTAGTGGTGTCGCCGGTCGCGGCTGCCCGGGTCGCGTCCTCCGGCGACGTGCGACCCTCGTGGGCCAAGCTGCCCGCCTCCCACGGCGGACTGGCCGTGATCGGGCGGCGTCTGTCCGGGCTCGTCCCTCGTGGCGCGATCGCTCGACTTCGATACCACCTCAACCGGCTGCAGGCAAGCCAGCGGGGCCGGCGTCAGCTGCTGGCGGCCCTGATCGCCATCGTGCTGGTACTGACCGTGGGCGGCTGGTGGCTCGCCTTCGGCCGGTACACCGAGGCTCCGACACTGCTCCAGCTGACCAAGGACAACGCCGAGATAGCGGCACGGCAGCAGGGATTCAGTCTGTCCTACGGTCCCGGGCGGTACTCCGAGCAAATCCCGATCAACACCGTGGTCGACCAGCATCCCGAGCCGGGCGACCGGATCGTGCGTGGCGGCACGCTGATGCTCACCCTGTCACTAGGCCCCGAGCGCTACCCGGTGCCCGACGTGTCCGGGCAGCAGCAGGACTATGTCGTGGGGCTGCTCCGCAAGCACTGGGTGGTCCAGCCGGTCAACGGCTTCTCAGACACGCTGCCCAAGGACTACGTGGTCAGCACCGACCCGCCGGCCGGTACCCCGTTGAAGCCGGGCGAACTGGTCAAGGTGGTCATCGTCGCCGGCCCCTACCCGGTACACGTGCCCTCGGTCGTCGGGCAGCAACTGGTTGACGCCCAGAACACGCTGCAGCAGGCCGGTTTCCAGGTGACCGTCAATCACAAGGACGATCCGGCACCGGCCAACCAGGTGCTCGATCAGAGCCCGGCCGCCAACGCGGGCCTGCCATCGGCCGGCGGGGTCATGGTCACCATCACGGTCTCGAACGGGCCGGCGATCCCACCGATGCCATCGGTGGTCAACCTGCCGTGCCCCACGGCGACCGGACAGCTGCAGGGGATGGGACTTCAGGTCGTTGTGGACGGCAATGACGCCGAGAAGCAGATCGGCCGGGTACAGACGCAGTCCCCCGAGCCCAACGCGCCGCTGACCGCCGGTCAGCAGGTCCAGATCGTATGCAGGATCTTCTGACCCGCTCCCGGGCCATCGGGGCGCACGTACCCACCGCTGGCGGACTGGCCAAGGCGGCGCTGCCCTATCTCGACGCGGTCGGCGCCGGCGTGGTGCAGGTCTTCGTCTCCAATCCCCGCGGCTGGACTCTCAGCGACGGCGACCCCGCTCAGGACGAGGCGTTCACAGCTGGGTGCCAGCAGCGGTCGGTGGACTCGTTCGTGCACGCCTCGCTGTTGGTGAACCTCGGTTCGCCGACCGAGGCGACCGTCCGCGGCTCAGCTGCGACGCTGGCCCACGCGCTTGCTCGCGGAGCCCGCCTGGGGTCCCGGGCGGTGGTGTTCCACGCCGGGTCGGCGGTTGACGAACGGCACGCCCCGCTTGCCCTGCGCCAGGTCCGGGAGGTACTGCTGCCCCTGCTCGACCACAGTGCGGCCACCGGCGGTCCCAAGCTGCTCGTCGAGCCCAGCGCGGGTGGTGGCCGCTGCCTGGCCGCCCGGCCACGACCTGGCCGGCCCGGGCGGGATGGCGGCCACGCTGGACGCACTGGCTGCCACGGTGGGACCGGAACGCATCGGCCTGGTGCACGCGAACGACTCGAAGGACGGTCGCGGCTCGCTGCGCGACCGGCACGAGAACCTCGGTGCCGGTCTGATCGGTGAGGCCCCCTTCCGCGAGCTGCTGGAACATCCCGCGACGACCCCGCGCCAGCGAGCAGCTGACTCCCGGTGATGGCCGTCACCAAGGTCTTGCGGAGCAGGCTCGTTTAGGTCAGCCTTACTGAGGCAAGCCTAAGCACAGTGAGGGTCTCCTATGTACGTCTGCATCTGCGCCCGCGTGCGGGAGTGCGAACTGCGCTCCATGATCCGTGCCGGCGCGCGTACCGAGGACACTGTCGGCGAGGCCTGCGGAGCCGGTACCCGGTGCGGTACCTGCCTGGACCGCATCTGCGACGTGATCGACGAGGAATGCGATACCGTCGACACGCTCGTCGCGTTCGCCGTGTAGGCGAATCGATCTCCGCCTAGGCTGACCCCTGCCAACTTCCCAAGGGGGTCGAACCGCATGCAGGGCGACGAACGCGTCCTCGAATTCCTCAACGACCAGCTGACCGCTGAGCTGACGGCGATCAACCAGTACTACCTGCACGCCAAGATCCAGGAGCATTGGGGCCTGACGAAGCTGGCCAAGTACACCCGGGCCGAGTCGATGGACGAGATGCGCCACGCCGACATCCTGACCGAGCGGATCCTCTTCCTCGACGGGCTGCCCAACTACCAGCGCCTGTTCCAGCTGCGCATCGGCGAGACAGTCAGGGAAATGTTCGAGGCCGACATGCAGGTCGAGGTCGAAGCGGTTGACCGGTTGCGCCGCGGTATCGAGTACATGCGATCCATCGGTGACGTGACCTCGGCCCGGTTGTTCGAGGACATCCTGGCCGACGAGGAGCATCACATCGACTACCTGGAGACCCAGCTCGACCTCATCGGTCGCCTGGGCGACCAGCTGTACGCGCAGAACATCACCGAACATCCGGAGCCCGGGTAGAGCCCACGGTCGGCCGCCGGCTTCCAGCGGCTGCGACGCTGCGTTTCACAGCGGGGCGGACAACTCGAGGTGGATCCCATCCGGGTCGTCGAACGACAGAATGGCGATGCCGAACGCGGGGAGGTCCTTGATCTCGCCCCGGGTGACCCCCAGCGTGTCGAGTTCGCCGGCGGCCCGCTCCAGCACGTCGCGTGACGCGACCGTGAAGCTCAGGTGGTCCAGGCCCACCCGGTCGGGATCGAACCGGTCGGTCGCCGGGGCCACCGGACGCAGTCCGAGCACCAGGTTGCCGGCGAGCATGACGATGCCCCCGTAGAGCCGGTCCGGGTCCAGGCGGATGGCGGGGTCGGCCGGATCGCCGGGCGACTCGGCCAGGACCTGGAACCCGAGAATGCCGGTATAGAACTCCCGTGAACGGGCGATGTCGGTGACGGTGAGCCGGAGATGATGACACCCACTGATGTCGACCAATGTCATGTCGGCATCGTAGCCTGACCTACCCGTTAGTAGGGGGCCCTTGCTATACCGGAGGCGTTAACAAGGTGCCCTTCCTTTCAGAGCCGCCCTCCTTTCAGAGCGCCCTTCCTTTCAGAGCAGCCCGGACAGCACGTCGGCGGCCCGGTCGACGGCGGCGTCGTCGACGTCGAGGTGGGTCACCATCCGGACGGCCGAGGGGCCCATGAGTGAGACGAGGACGCCCCGCTCGCGCGCGGACGCCACCAGGGTGGCGGCGTCCACAGTGGACTTGGCCAGGTCGACCACGACGATGTTGGTCCGCACCCGGTCCGGTTCGACCAGTCCGGACCGGGCCAGCGCCGTCGCCAGCCGGCGGGCCCGTACGTGGTCGTCGGCCATCCGCTGGATGTGGTGGGCCAGCGCGTACCGGCCGGCGGCAGCGAGGATCCCGGCCTGCCGCATGCCGCCACCCATGCGCTTGCGCAGTACCCGGGCCTGGGCGATCCGTTCGGCGCTGGACACCACGAGCGAGCCGACCGGAGCGCCGAGGCCTTTGGACAGGCAGACCGACAGACTGTCGAACAGTCCACCGTAGACAGACAGCGGTACCCCGTCGGCGATGTGGGCGTGCCAGATCCGGGCGCCGTCACAGTGCAGGGCGACTCCGGCGGCGTCGGCCGCCGTCCGCAGTGCTTCCAATGTGGACAACGCGACGACCCCGCCGCTGCCACGGTTGTGCGTCTGCTCGACGGCGATGGCCCGCGTCGGGACGCCGTACCCGGGCAGTCCGATCATGTCGACGATCTGGTCGAGATCCAGCTCGGCCCCGACCGCCGGCCAGGTCCGCGTACCGACCCCGCCGATGGCGGCGGCCGCCCCGATCTCGTACCGGACCACGTGGGCATCGGCCCCGCAGAGCAGCTCCTCGCCTCGGGGGACCAGGGTCTGGATGGCGACCTGGTTGGCCATCGACCCGGTCGGCGCGAACATCGCCGCCTCGTGCCCGAACAGGGCGGCCACCTCGCGCTCGAGCGCGTTGACGGTGGGGTCCTCGCCGTAAACGTCGTCACCGACTTCCGCCTCGGCCATGGCCGCCCGCATGGCCGGGGTCGGCCGGGTCACGGTGTCACTGCGGAGATCGACGACTTCGGCCATGGGTCAGCTCCGCAGCATCTCGGCGATCAGGAAGGCAAGCTCCAGCGACTGCTGGGTGTTCAGTCTCGGGTCGCAGGCCGTCTCGTACCGGCCGGACAGGTCGGCTTCGGCGATCGCCTGGGCGCCGCCCAGGCATTCGGTGACGTCCTCGCCGGTAAGCTCGACGTGCAGGCCACCCGGGTGGGTATCCAGGTTGCGGTGGACCTTGAAGTACCCGAGAACCTCGTCGACGATCCGGTCGAACTGGCGGGTCTTGTAGCCGTTGGACGATTCGATGGTGTTGCCGTGCATCGGGTCGCACTGCCACACGACCTTGTGGCCGGCGGCGGTCACCTTCTCCACGATCGGCGGAAGGGCGTCCCGCACCCGGCCGCTGCCCATCCGCGACACCAGGGTGAGCCGCCCGGGCACGTTGTCCGGGTTGAGCCGCTCGCACAGCTCGATGGCCGTTTCGGGCGTGGTGCCCGGCCCGAGTTTCACCCCGATCGGGTTGGCGATGCGGGACACGAAGTCGACGTGGGCACCGTCGAGCCGCCGGGTCCGCTCCCCCACCCACAGGAAGTGGCCGGAAAGCCCGTATGCCCGGCCGTCGCTGACCCGCGTCAGGGCGCGGTCGTACTCCAGCGCCAGCGCCTCGTGCGAGCAGTACAGGGTCACGGTGCGCAGCGCCTCATCCTCGGTCATCCCGCACGCACGGATGAACGCCAGCGCTCGGTCGATTTCCCGGGCCAACGCCTCGTAACGCTCGCCGAACTTCGAGGTCCGGACGAAGTCGCGGTTCCAGTCGTGCACCGCGTGCAGGTCGGCCAGGCCGCCAGCGCCGTAGGCCCGGAGCATGTTCATGGCCGCGGCCGCGTTCGCATAGGCCCGGATCATGCGTTGCGGGTCGGCCACCCGGGCGGCCGCCGTCGGTGTCAACGAGTTGATCATGTCGCCGCGGTAGGCGGGCAGCCCGAGAGAATCCATCTCCTGCGACCGGGGCTTGGTGTACTGGCCGGCCACCCGGGCCACCTTCACCACCGGCAGGCTGGCGCCATAGGTCAGGACGACAGCCATCTGCAGCAGGGTCCGCGCGTTGGCGATCAGGTGAGGTTCGGTGTTGTCGTCGAACGTCTCCGCGCAGTCCCCGCCCTGGAGCAGGAAGGCGTGGCCCTCGCAGACCTCGGCCAACCGCTGCCGCAGCCCATCCACCTCGTAGGGCGCCACGATCGAGGGCACCGTGGTCAGCACGGTGCAGACCCGGTCGACCTCATCCGGATCGGGCCACGGCGGGGTCTGCTCCCGGGGCAGTCCGCGCCAGTGATCCAGGCCGATCGCCTCGACCTCGGGCGTGCCGACCGCCGGGTGGGACATGCCGTATCCGGGTCCGCTCTTCTGGGCCGACGCACGGTACTGATGCCACTCACGGCGCATGGCACCAAGCGTACGGGCGGGCCACACCGGGTGTCCGGCGCGGGCTGCCGGGTCCGTCAGGTGGAATACATCCATATGGTCAAAAGCGTTGGGTGCATCTTGCACTTTCGTTGGGCACCTCCCACGATGGCATCCGGCACCGATTCTCACCGCCTTTCCGACCAGCACATCGATCTGACCGAGTTCAGCCGTGATGAGGGGGGTTCAGTGAGCAACGACAGAGCGCCGGAGCGCGCCCGCCGCCGTTGGGCAGCGATGATCCTGGTGGCGACCGTGGTGGGGCTCGGGCTCACCGTGGCGGCACCCTCCGCGACCGCTGCGCAGGAAAAGGCCAGCGTCGGCTACGTACGTCTCGCGCACCTTTCTCCAGATACGCCCGATGTGGATGTCTACCTGTCCAAGGCCGGTGACGCGAGCTTCGCGCCCAAGGTGTTCCAGGGCGTCGGCTACGGCGTCGTGTCGCAGTACCTGCCCGTCCCGACCGGCACGTACGTGGTCGCGATGCGGCTCAAGGGAGCCGACCCGGCCACCAAGCCGGTCATCTCCACCCAGGTCACGGTGACCGAGAACGGCGCCTTCACGGTCGCCGGTACCGGCAAGCACGCCGACCTCGGGCTGACCGTCCTGACCGACGATCTCAGCGCGCCCGCACCGGACGAGGCGAAGGTACGGGTGATCCAGGCCTCGGTGACCGCCCCGGTGCTCGATGTCTCGACCGCCGACGGCACGTCGATCGCCCACTCGGTCGCGTTCGCCACCACGACCAGCTACAACAACGTTCCGCCCGGTCAGTTGACGCTCAAGGTGACCCCGACCGGTTCGGCCGCGCCAACCACCATCAGCGCCCACCTCAGCGCCGGAGCAATCTATTCGCTGCTCATTCTGGACGGCCCGAACGGGCTGCGGGCCGAACTGCGGGTGGACGCGGCCGGCCCGGGTCAAGCTCCTTCCGGCGCCGTGGAAGCCGGGGGCGGCGTGACCAGCGTGGCCACTCAGGCCGGACTGAGCCCGCTCATCTTCGTCGGCGGCGGGCTGGTCGTGCTCGTCGGTCTCGTCGCCGTGGCCCTGCGCATGCGGCGGCTGGCCAGCCGGCGCACGTGACGACGGAGGACACAGAGGTCATCGGGGTCGCGCCTGAAGTCACGCAGCGCGACCCCGATGGTCTGCCTGTCATCATCGACCTCTCCGGTCGTCCGCACCGTGGCGTGGGTACGCCTGAGCCGACGACCGCCTCGATGTTGCTGGCAGCCGCCCCGATCGGCCAGATTCGGGCCGAGCCGGTGGAGCCCGTCGAGCCGGCCACCGTGGCCATCGAGGTCGACCCGGTGACCGTACCCCTGATCCGCAGCGCGGTCGGGATCGTGCGTAAGGCGCGCGGCCGGGCCCGGGTGTACCCGCGGATCCGCCGTAAGCCCCGTCCGGCCGCCGTGGTTGGCCACCGCCGGCGGCTGCGCCGTGCCAGCCTGCGCGTGTGGGAGACGGTCGCGTGGGTCGCCGCCCTCGGCGTGATCGCCACCGTCGCGGGATTCGTCATCCACGCCGTACCGGCGAGCGCCCCGCTGGTCGCGCCGCACAAGGCGTCCGCCGCCACGGTGCGCGAACCGAGCGCGCAGTGCGTCATCGTCGGATGTCCTCGGGTGTACCCGCCGGGACCGCCCACCCGGGTGCGCATCCCGGCGATCGGCGTCGATTCGACGTTGGAGTCACTGACGCTCAACCGCTCCACCAACGTCCTGCAGGTGCCAACGTCCTACGACCGGGCCGGCTGGTTCGCCGATGGTGTCGTGCCCGGTGACCGGGGCCCCGCCATCATCGCCGGCCACGTCGACTCGGCCGCCGCCGGTCCGGGCGTGTTCTTCAAGCTGAGCACCCTCCAACAGCGGGCGACGATCAGCGTGCAGCGCGGCGGCACGTGGGTCACGTTCACCGTGTACAAGGTCGAGAAATACCCCAAGGACGAGTTCCCGACCCACAAGGTCTACGACCCGACCGTGGCACCCGAACTGCGGGTGATCACGTGCGGCGGGGACTTCGACAACGTGCACAAGCGCTACTACGACAACATCGTCGTGTACGCCGTGCTGATCAACTGATCAGCGGTCGAAGTCTCCACTGTGGATGGCGGCGATGAACTCATCCCATTGCCCGGTGGTGAACCGCAGGCTCGGGCCCTGCCGGTCCTTGGTGTCGCGGACCTCGACGACCTCGTCGAGACGGCGTACCTCCACGCAGTTCCCGTCGCTGCCACTGCGGGAACTCTTGCGCCAGCGCTCGGTGAGCGGAGTCACGGTTCGTAACCTCCTGGGGTAGCCATTCAGTCCAGGAAACGCTCGATCCGCTCCTGGCTCTGGATGGGACTCAGCGCCGAGGCGGCGAGATGCTCGAACACGTCGTGGTACCAGCGGGCGTCCTCCGCCTCGACGAACGGCCCCCTCGATGGTCCCTCGAGATAAACGAGGTCGGGGTCATCTGGCAACGCAAATCGCACTAACGTGAACGAGGTCGCCATGCCCTGGTGCGGGCCGGCGTCGAACGGCAGCACCTGCAGCGTGACGTTGGGCAGCTGGCCCGCGTCGATCAGGCGCTTGAGCTGGCACCGCATGACCTCGGGACCACCCAGTACCCGGTGCAGGATCGCCTCGTCGAGCACGACCCGGAGTTGGGGCGGCTTGGGACGGGTGAGCACCGCCTGACGCGTGAGACGGACTTTGACCTTGCGTTCGACCAGCTCCGGACTGGACGGCGGCAGGTCCCGACTGAACAGTGCTCGCGCGTACTCCTCGGTCTGGAGCAGGCCTGGCATGAACAGCGCCTCGTAGCTGCGCAGCTCGACCGCCTCCTGCTCGAAGCCGATGTAGGTCGCGTAGGCGCCACCGACGATCTCGGCGTACCGGCTCCACCAGCCCCGCTGCTTGCCCTCCCGGGCCAGCCCGCTGAGCTGGTTGACCACGGTCCGGTCGTCGACCCGGTACAGCTGCAGCAGGTCGGTCAGGTCCCGTCCGCGCAGGCCGACCCGGCCGGTCTCCACCCGACTGATCCAGGATCCCGAGCGCTCGAGCGCGCTGCCGGCTTCCTCGCCGGTCAGACCGGCCCGTTCCCGCAGGCCCCGAAGGATGATCCCAAGTCGGCGCCGACGAACCGTTGGACTTCCGTCCGCCACAACTTCTCCCCGGGTCTGCTGCTGGCACAGCCCTCCCCGACCCGGGCTACGCGTCAGCATGTACGTCAGATACTTCCATGTTCTGATGGTGGCGCCAAGCACGCCCGGTGCGGGCCGAACCTCCTGCGGCACTTACCACCATCGGCCGAAATCCCTGGTCGCATGTCGATCCGGCCCCGTGCAACGTCCACAGACGGACAAACGATCAACACCGCGCGAGGAGGCGGCACACCGGGCGTCCGAAATGGAACCCCGAGCCGGGGCCGCCGACGCAGAGGTATCGCAACCCATGCATGGGCAGTGGCCACAGTGGATGGACGCTCACACGTGACGGCGGCCGGCGAAACCGGTGTCCAGCCGGTGGTACCACTCGATGTCGTCGTCACCTTCGAGCCAGCACCACAGCACGTCGACACCGTCGCGCTCGCCCGGGAAGTCCAGCAGCAGCGGGGCGAATCCCTTGACCTGCACGCCGTCGTTGCCGAAGAACTCGAGGTCGGCGTACAGCCGGGCCTCCAGCGCCTTGGCCTCCGCCAGCCCACCGAGCGGGCTGATCCCGACCTCGGTCAGGTCGGCCCGCAGCTCGGCCAGGTCGGCCCGGGCGTGCAGAAAGTCGGCGATACGCGGTCGCAGTGCGGCGAACGCCCCGCGGGCCTGCCCGAGCGTCCACGCCGACCCGTTCCCGCTCATATGCTCGCGCTACGCATTCTGCTCGGCGAGTTCGCGGGCCCGGTCGCGGGCCGCCTCGAGAGCGGCCAGCAGCGCCGCCCGCACCCCGTGGTTCTCCAGCTCCCGGATCGCCGAGATCGTGGTACCGGCCGGCGAGGTGACCGCCTCCCGCAGCTTCACCGGGTGCTCACCCGAGTCACGCAGCATGATGGCCGACCCGATCGCGGTCTGCACGATCAGATCGTGGGCGACCTGGCGCGGCAACCCGAGCAGGATGCCGGCGTCGGTCATCGCCTCGACCAGGTAGTAGAAGTACGCCGGCCCGGAGCCGCTCAGCGCGGTGACCGCGTCCTGCTGGGACTCCGGCAGCTGCATGGTGCGGCCCAGCGGGGCGAAGATCGACTCGGCCAGGGCCAGATGCTCCGCCGTCGCGTGCGGGCCCGGCGAGATGGCGGTCATCGCCTGGTCGACCAGCGCCGGGGTGTTGGTCATGACCCGTACGACCGGGGTGCCCTCGGCCAGCCATTTGGCGAAGAAGGAGATCGGCAGGCCGGCGCAGATCGAGATGACCAGCTTCCCCGGCGGCACGATGGGCCCGAGTTCGGCCATCAGCACACCCGCGTCCTGCGGCTTGACGGCGATCGTGAGCACGTCGGCCACCGAGACCGCGACGTCGTTGTCGACCACCCGGATGCCGTACCGGTCGGCCAGCTCCTTGGCCCGCTCGACCCGCCGCTCGGTGGCGATGAGTCGGTCGGACGGGTGGCCCGAGCGGAGCAGCCCGGAGATCAGCGTCTCGCCGATCATCCCGGCCCCGATCACCGCGATGGTGGTCACGCATCCTCCTTTGTGGACCCGCCCTCCTCGCGACCAGGGCGGCGGGACGCCCTAGCTGCCGAAGAACACCTCGGCCTCGGTATAACGCTCCATCGGCACGGTCTTGAGCTCGCGCGTACCGTCGATCAACGGCACCCGGACGATGTCCGTGCCGCGCAGAGCCATCATCATGCCCCAGTCGCCCTCGTGCACGGCATCGATGGCCTGCAGTCCGAAGCGCGTCGCGAGTACCCGGTCGAACGCGGTGGGCGTGCCGCCGCGCTGGATGTGGCCCAGGACCACCGTGCGAGCCTCCTTGCCGGTCCGGTTCTCGAGCTGTTCGGCCAGCCACTGGCCGATACCTCCCAGCCGGACATGCCCGAACGAGTCCAGCTCCTGGTTGTGCAGCACCATCTGCCCCTCGACCGGCTGCGCACCCTCGGCCACGACGACGATCGGCGAGTACTGGTGCTGGAACCGCTTCTCGACGTACCCGGCCACCTGCTCGACGTCGAATCTGCGCTCCGGCAGCAGGATCACGTTCGCTCCGCCAGCGAGTCCGGCGTGCAGCGCGATCCAGCCGGCGTGGCGGCCCATGACCTCGACCACGAGCGTGCGATGGTGCGACTCGGCGGTGGTGTGCAGCCGGTCGATCGCCTCCATGGCGATGTTCACCGCGGTGTCGAAGCCGAACGTGTAGTCGGTCGCGCTGAGGTCGTTGTCGATCGTCTTCGGTACCCCGACCACGTGGACGCCGAGGTCGTAGAGCTTGGTCGCGACGCCGAGCGTGTCCTCACCGCCGATCGCGACCAGCGCGTCGACCCCCAGCTCGGCCAGGTTGGTCTTGATCCTCTCGACCCCGCCCTCGATCTTGAACGGATTGGTCCGCGACGAGCCGAGAATCGTGCCGCCCCGGGGCAGGATGCCGCGCACCTCCTTGACACCCAGCGGCATGGTCAGGCCCTCGAGCGGGCCGCGCCAGCCGTCCCGGAAGCCGATGAACTCGTGTCCGTACGACGTGACGCCCTTGCGGACGACCGCCCGGATCACCGCGTTGAGACCGGGGCAGTCGCCGCCTCCGGTCAGCACTCCGATTCGCATCTGTGCCAGCCTCCATGTCCAGCCATCGCGAGAGCCCCGTTCGCGACAGGAGAGTAGGCCCGCAGGTTGGCCCCAGGGCGGAGTCGAGTCGACCGTCGGCGCCGTTGCCAGGCCGGGGCGGGCCGCACGGGCACTCTAGCCGGTCCGGAAGAGCCACGGCGAATCCGCCACACACCTGATCTGGACAGCCTAAACGGCCGTTCAGCAGCGACGTTGGACATCACGGGCTCGCTGACGCTCACTCCTCGCCCGGACTCACCCGCCAAGAACCGTCCGCAAGCTGCGGGGCTCGCTGACGCTCACTCCTCGCGCGGACTCACCCGCCAAGAACCGTCCGCAAGCTGCGGGGCTCGCTGACGCTCACTCCTCGCGCGGACTCAGAACGCGCCACCGGGCGAGGTTGTGCCGGGCGTCGACCAGTGCGTCGTGCCTGCGCTCGGCTGATGCCGGCAGGTCGGGGCGGCCCCGATCATCCCAGAGCTGGCGCAGGTCCTTGGTGAATCGGGGGATTTCCCGGGGCAGCGCCGGCATCGCACCCCACAGCTGGGCCAGGACCACGTGGTCGTAGGCGGCGTACCACGCCCACAGCTCCAACGTGGTCGCGGTGCCGTCCCGGAGCGGAGCGACCAGGAAGTCGTACAGGTCCTCGCGGATGCGCAGGCGGGAGCGCCACGCCGGATCGCCGGGCGAGGGCAGCCGGTCGAGTACGTTGCGCCGCACCCACGCTACGGCCGGCCGGTCGTCGAACTCGGTCGAGATGGCGTAGAACTCGCGGCCGCGTTCGTCGACCACGCCGATGGAGACGAGGTCGATGATGCGCCCGTCCTCGATGAACTCGCAGTCGTAGAAGTACCGGTAGACCATTGCCGCCCATCATGGCGGACGCCGAGGTACCGCGGCGCCGGCCCGCCGCGATGGCGTGCCGGATCCGACCCGCCCAGATCAAGCAGGTGCGATCGTCAGACCCGCGACGGCGGCGACAAACCCCGCACACGTCATGTAGCCTGCGCTCTATGACGTTCTCCATCGTGGCCCGCTCGGCTGACGGGCGATGCCTCGGCGTCGCTGTGGCCAGCAAGTTCCTCGCCGTCGGCGCGGCCGTCCCGGCGGCCGAGGCCGAGGTCGGCGCGGTGGCCACCCAGTCGTACGCGAACCTGGCCTACCGGCCGCAGGCACTGGCGCTGCTGCGCACCGGTGTCGATGCCGCCGGCACGGTGCACGGCTTGACCGCGGCCGATCCCGGCCGGGAGTCCCGGCAGCTGGGAGTGGTCGCGGCGTCCGGTGACGGGGCGACGTTCACCGGTTCGCACTGCCACGCCTGGGCCGGCGGCGCGGCCGGCGACGGGTACGCGATCCAGGGCAACATCCTGGCTGGACCCCAGGTGGTGGCCGAGATCGAGCGAGCCTTCCTCGCCAGCGTCGGACGAGCCCCGGCTGGCCCGGCGCCTGCTCGCGGCGCTGACCGCCGGTGACCGGGCGGGCGGCGACCGTCGCGGGCGCCAGAGCGCGGCCATGTACGTGGTGGCCAAGGGTCTCGGATACGGGGGCACCAGCGACGCGCTGCTCGACCTGCGCGTGGATGATCATCCGAGCCCGGTGACCGAGCTGGCCCGCTTGATCGACCTGCACACGCTGTACTTCGAGCGGCCGGATCCGGCCACGCTGCTCGACCTGACCGGCGAGTTGGCCTGGGAGGTACGGACAAATCTCGCCACACTGGGCTATGACGTACGTGAAGGTGACGACGGCCTGGACGCGGCGCTGGCGAATTGGGCCGGGGTGGCAAACCTCGAGGAACGTATGGCAATCGGGCGGATCGACCCACTGGTACTCGAGCAACTACGCTCCGATACCCGATCAAAGCGTACATCGGGTGTATAAATCCCCCGAGGCGGGTGTTACGACTCGGCGACGTTCACGGTCGCGGCCGTGTCGCCTGCTGTCGCGCTCAGCCCCGGGGTAATAGCGTGACGCCGATCCCACGCGGTGTCGCGAAGTTCGCCTGGGGGTGTAAACATGACGACACCGGCGCTGATCAGGGTGGGGGAGGGAACGGACGTGGACGTACGGGTGACTGAGGCAGGGGACGCACTCGCCGGAGTGGACATGTTCGCCGGCCTGGAACCGGAGGCGCGGGCGCGGGTCGCCGCGGCCGCCGTGCCCCGTTCCTACCGCAAGGGCCAGATCCTCTTCGTCGAGGGCGATCCCGGCGAGTCCCTGATCATCCTGCGCCGTGGGGCGGTGGCTGTCTTCCGCACCGCACCTACCGGCGAGCGGGCCGTACTCTCGGTCCTCCGGCCGCCGGACGTGCTCGGCGAAGTGTCCCTTTTGGACGGTTCCGCCCGCTCGCTGTCGGCCGAGGCGATCGAGGACAGCTCGGCCCTGGCCCTGTCCCGTGGCGCCTTCATCGAGTTGGTGCACGCCAGCCCCCGCCTCCTCGACGCCGTGATGCGCTCGCTGGGCTCCTTGATCCGGCGGCTCACCGAGCAGAACGCCGACCACGTCTTCCTCGACCTGCCCGGCCGGGTGGCCAAGACCTTGGTCCGGCTGGCCGGCGAGTCGACCGCGCCGATGGTGACCATCGAGCTCAACCAGAGCCAGCTGGCCGAGATGGCCGGCGGTTCCCGCCAGAGCGTCAACCAGGCCATCGGATCGTTCGCCAACCGGGGCTGGCTGCGGACCGAGGGACGGCGCATCGTGGTCACCGACCTCACCGCCCTGCGCCGGCGCGCCGGAATGACCGACCGCTGAGCCGCCGACCTTCGCCATCTGACCGACACCGCAGGGACCGGCCGCGCGGTAACGCGCTACCGCGGGCCGCTCGGTAGCCCATACACCACATAGCCCATACACCACGTAGCACATTCACCACGCGGGCGAACGCACCGCTGGTGCGGGCATGCAACCATACGTCGCAGGAAGCGCGGGAGCTCCCCACTCCCGCCGAGCCGCGATCACGGAGGCGACGCCATTTCCAGCCTGGCTTGCCCCGCCTGCAGCCGCCCCGCGGGGCCGGAGGACCGGTACTGCGGGCGTTGCGGCACACCGATCACCGTCGCGTGTCCACACTGCGGGCGGGCCCACGGTCCGGATCTGTCGTTCTGCACCGGCTGCGGGCACGCGCTGCGTCCGGGCGGCGTGTCCCGCGCACAGGAGGAACGTCGGCCGATCTGCGTGCTGTTCATCGACGCCGTGGGCTCAGCCACCTTCGCCGAGCGGGCCGATCCGGAGAACGTCCGCGCCCAGCAGGCCGACTTCTTCGCCACGGTCAGGCGGGTGGTGCGCCAGTACGGCGGCGTAGTCGAGAAGTACGTCGGGGACGCCGCGATGGTGCTGTTCGGCGCACCGGTGGCCACCGAGACCGACGCCGTACGGTGTGTCCGGGCCGGGCTCGACCTGCAACGGGCGTTGGCCCACGACGAAGGCACCGGAGAAGGCTGGATGTTCCGGGTCGGCATCGCCACGGGCGAGGCGCTGGTCGACGTGGCCGCGGCGCATGACGGCGGCCAGGCGATCGTGGCCGGGGATGTGGTCAACACCGCCTCGCGGTTGCAGTCCGAGGCCCCGTCGGGCGGGGTGCTGGTGGACGGCGCGACCCACGCCGCGACCCGTACCGAGATCCGTTATGCCGCGCAGGCACCGCTGACCCTGCGCGGTCGGACAAACCCGACCGAGGTCTGGCTCGCCCTGGCGCCGGTGCAGGTCCAGGTGGTCGAGGAGTCCGACGCGGTGGCGATGGTCGGCCGCGATCACGAGCTCGGACTGCTGACCAGCGCCCTGCACCACGTGATCCGCGAACGCACGCCCCAGCTGGTGACCGTGCTCGGCCGGGCCGGCATCGGCAAGAGCCGGCTCGTCCGCGAGCTCTACCAGCACGCGAGCCAGCTGGTCGACGTACAGGTCTGCTGGCGCAGCGGTCGGTGCCCGCCCTTCGGGGAGAACGTCGCCTATGCCGCCCTGGCCGACGTCGTCCGGGCTCAGGCCGGCGTGCTGGCCACTGACAGTCTCGATGCAGCCCGCGACCGCCTGGACGCGGCCCTGCAGGACCTGGTGCCGGCCGGCGAGTCGGCCCGCCTCTCCGACGCGCTACGCCCCCTGCTCGGCCTGCCCGGCTCCCCACTGTCCACGGAGGACGCTGAATCGGCCTGGCGGCGGTTCCTGCTCGCGCTGGCCGGCCGGGGGCCGACCGTGCTCGTCTTCGAGGACCTGCACTGGGCCGACGACCGGATGCTCCGCTTCGTCGAACTCATCGGCGCGACCGTCCGCGACGTACCGCTGCTGGTGGTGTGCACAGCCCGGCCGGAGCTGGTCGACCGGGAGCCGGGCTGGGCCGGCGCCCTGTCCGGGGTCCTCGCGATCTCGTTGAGCCCGCTACGCGACGAGAGCATCGCGATCCTGTACGCCCAGATGTTCGGGCAGGCCACGTTCTCACCCGAGCTGCTTCGCCCGCTGGTCGAACTGGCTGACGGGATGCCGCTCTACGCCCAGGAGTATGGGCGGATGCTGGTCGAACGCGGCACGCTGCGCCAGGCCGACCATAACTGGATCATGGAGTCCAGCGACGAGCTGCCCATGCCGGACAGCGTGCACGCGGTGATCGCCAACCGCATCGACCTCCTCGATCCGGCGGAGCGGGGAGTGCTGCAGGCGGCGTCAGTGGTCGGAGCCCGGTTCTGGCCGGGCGCGGTGGCGGCCGCCCTCGGTACCGGCGTGGACGTCGTCGACCGCTCCTTGCGCGCCCTCGCCCAGCGCGACCTGGTGCAGGAACAACCGGGCTCGACGATGGCCGACGAACCCGAGTTCAGGTTCCGCCACGTTCTGGTCAGCGAGGTCTGCTACGAACGGCTGCCGCGAGCCGAGCGGGTCGCCCGGCACGTCCGCACGGCCGACTGGCTCGACGCGCACGTGGACAGCCGCGGCAGTGATCTGGCTGAGGTCATCGCCCACCACCGGTTCACCGCCTACGAGACCACCCGCACGCTCGGACACGACATCCGCCCGTACGCCGGACCGGCGCTGGCCGCGCTCCGCCACGCCGCCCAGCGGGCCGCCATGCTCAACGCCTACGACGCCGCGGCCACCCTGGTCGCGCGAGCCGAGGCGCTGATCGCGAACTCCCCGACCGAGACAGGTGGCGAGGCCGACCGGTACGGGGTGGAGCTGCTCGGTCTGGAGCTGTCGTTCCAGCATGACGGTGCCGGCTTCGTCGGCGGCCCCGGGCCGGGCCGGCTGGGCGAGCTGGCCACCCTGCTCTACCGGGCCGGCGACCACGGCGGCGCGGCCCGCGCCTGGACCCTGCTCGGCCAGGTGACCTGGTTGCAGGCCGACCGGCCGGGCGCGCTGCGCTGCCTGGACCGGGCGGTGGAGCTGTTCGACGCCTGGCCCGACACGTCGGAGAAGGCACAGGCGTACGCCGAACTCGGGCGCCTGCACATGCTCAACTACGAGCACGCGCCAGCGATGGGAGCCACCGCGATAGCGGTCGAGATCGCGGACCGGCTCGGGCTGGTCGAGCTGCTCGCGAGCGCCCGCATCACGCTGGGCATGTGCCGGTTCCAGGCCGGCGAGCCAGGCGCCCTGGCCGACCTCGAGGCGGTGCTCGAGTTCTGTCGCGCCAACCAGCTGCCGAGCCTGCGCCGGGCCATCCTGACCGTCGCCCAGGCCCTGCGGGAGGAAGGCGAGCGGGACCGGGCCGAGCAGTTACTGGCCGAGGACCACACCGGACTGGCCGCCGTCACCGCCCTGCCTCCGGCGTCCGACGACGCCGTCCAGGCCGGAACCGGGTACGACGCCCGGCAGGCGCTGACCGCCGGCGAATGGGACCGCTTCCTTACCCTGGCCGACGCCATGCTCGATGTGGGCGACGAGCCCGACACGGCAGACCTGCTGGCCCCCCGCGCAGCCGCCGACCGGCCGGCGGACGCGGACCCGCAACTGCGAGCCGTCCGTGGCTGGATGCGGGCCCTGCGCGGCGACGCCGACGGCGCCACGCACGACGTGGACCGGGCCATCTCCACCGCCCGCAACAGCGGCTTCTGGCGGCTCACCTGGACCACCCTCGCCCACGGGGCGCTGGCCCACGCCCTGCTCGACCACTCCCGCGAGAGCGAGGCTCTCCTGTCCGAGCTGCGTGACTCGTGGCGACGGATGCGCACCATCGCCAGCGGGGACTGGATCGCGGCCGCCGCCCACGCCGCCACCCACCTCGGCTCCGACGCCGCACTGCTGCTGCGTGACGCGCTGGCCGAGACACCGCACCACACGGCATGGACCCGGGCTGCCCTGGCGTCCATCAACGGCACGATCGCCACCGCGCAGGGCGACCACCGTACCGCCGCCGCCTGCCATCTGGACGCGGCGGAGCGGTTCACCGCCGTCGGCAGCGCCACCGACCGGGCGTTCGCGGTCACCGCGGCCGCTGCCGCCCTGACCGCCGCCGGTGACCCCCGGGCCGACGCGGTCAGCCGGGACGCCAGCCGCCTGCTCCCCTGAAAGGAAGGGCACCTTGTTAACGCCTCCGGTATAGGAAGGTGCCCTTGTTAACACACGGGCGCGGACCCACGGGCGCGGACCCACGGGCGCGGACCCACGGGCGCGGACCCACGGGCGGACCCACGGCGCGGACCCACGGGGGGACACACGGGCGCGGGCCCACGGGCGTGGGCCCACGGGGGCGTTAACCGGTTGGGCCGGCGAGGGCGAGCTTGGCCTGCTGGGCGTAGATGTTCACATATTCCCGTCCGGACAGGTGCATCAGCTCATACATGATCTCGTCCGTCATGGCCCGCTCGACGTACCGGTCGCCCGCCCGACCGGCGTACCGGCTGAAGTCCATCGGTGGTCCGAACCGGATGTGCGGGCGGATCAGCCGGGGCCACACCTTCCCCGTCGGCTGGATCTCGTCGGAGTTCAGCATGGCCACCGGGATCACCGGTACCCCTGCGTCGAGGGCCATCCGGGCGACCCCGGTCTTGCCCCGGTAGAGCCGGCCATCGGGCGAGCGGGTGCCCTCCGGGTAGATGCCGAACAGCTGCCCGCTACGGAGCACCCGCAGGCCCGTGTCGATCGCCGCCTGCGCCGCCCTGCCGCCCGACCGGTCCACCGGTATGCACCCGGTGTTCACGAAGAACTGGCGGATCAGGAACCCCTTGAGTCCCTTGCCGGTGAAGTACTCCTGTTTGGCCGCGAAGGTGACCCGGCGCCGCACGACAACCGGCATGAAGATCGAGTCTGAGAATGACAGGTGGTTGCTCGCGATGATGGCTCCACCGCGCTTCGGCACATACTCACTGCCCTCCACCTTCGGCCGGAACACCAGCCAGACGATCGGTCCGAGAACGACGTACTTCAGCAGCAGGTAGACCACGACCCGCACCGCCCATCCACGCCGACACACCGCAGCTCTACGAAGCCGGTCCCGCAACCCTACGAAGGTGGACACGCCGACCACAAACTCCGGCGCGCCGGCCGGGGTGATCATCGACAACACCGACATCACCTGCACGCCGCCCTGGTCGAGTACCGTTGCGACTGTCACGATGCAACGGTCGGGGTTGTCCGCGGCGCACGGGGGCCGGACCAGGCGGAAACCCGACGGGGAGGAGGCCGCGGTGACCGGCGGTGACGCTCGGCACGGGCGGCGGGACAACGGGCTCACCGCGGCCCAGTACGCCGCCGCGGGCGACGTTGATCCCCGCGTGGGCGAGCACCTCCTCGACGTCCTGGCGGTCGACGGCATCGCGGCCTACCTGCGGCCATCCGCCGATGTGAACCCGTTGACCCGCTCCAACCACCTGCCCGACCGACCGACCGACCGGCTCTACGTCGACCGGGCCCACCTGGCTACCGCCCGTGGGTACCTGGCCAAGCTCGCGGGCGACCCGGTCGTCGAGACGCCGCCGGCACGGATTCCCGGCCCGGACGACGACCTCTGGGCACAGATCGTGGCCGCCTACGATGACGAACCCGGCGAGCGCTCGTGGCCGGCGGCGGAGGACATCGCTGGTACCGACGAGCCCCGGCGCACGGCCGAACCCCGCCGCGACGCCACTGGTACCGAGAATCCGCACCGTCGCGCCGACCCGACGGCCTCCACCCATGCCCCGACTCTTGACCAGGATCCGACAGCCGAGCCTCCCGCGCCGTTGAACACGTCGAACCCGACGATCGACGAACCGCACCGGGGTCGGTCGGTGATCCGAGGCTGGCCGCAGAGCGGGGCGCCGCCACCGGAGCCTCCGGCCCGGCCCGTCGACCATTGGGGCGCCGGCACCCGCGACGCCGACGGTCCCTCGCTCCTCGACGGGCTCGACACCTTCGGCGCCGACCTGGCCGACGACGAGGGCTACGTGCCACCGGCTCCGCCTCCCATCCCCCGCCCGTCGTTGCCCACCACGCTGGGCGTGATCGGCATCGTGGGCGGCCTGATCATCTTCCTGCGCCCCGAGGTGATGCCGTTGGCCGCGAGCGTCGCGATGATGCTCGGGTTCACGGCCGTCCTGGCCGGCTTCGCGACCCTGGTCTGGCGACTGCGCCCGGGTGACGACGACGACGAGGACATCGACCCGGACGACGGCGCCCGCGTCTGACCCCGGTTAACGGCGGGTCTGTCCGAGCCGGTCGGCCAAGGTCTGATCGTGCGCGGTGAACCAGTCGTCGATCCGGCCCTGGTAGCGCCCGCTGTCATCGGTCATCCAAAGGCGACCGTTGCACGCGATGGTGAACGAGAACGCCTGCTCGCTCACGGCCACCGGGAAGCCGTCCAGGTCCCGGCCGCCGAGCGTCGCCCGCACTCTGGCGCCCGAGTGGGACACGACGCGTAGCCGCCCCCTCCCCCGGCGCGGCAGCGACAGGTCGCCGCCGGTCCGCGTGTGCCCGAGGTCGCCGTCGTCGTGAACGATCTGCCAGGACGCGAACAGCGGTGAGTACGCCTCGTACACGACCCGTCGTTGCCTGCCGCGGTCCCACTCGAGCACGATGTCGAACGAGGGCCGGTACATGTTGATCCGACCGTAGCCGGCCGCCCGCGACAGGCCGAGCACGACCGCGTCGATGGGCGAACCGGCCGCCGGTTCCACCACGGTCGCGGGGCCGAACAGGTCCTTCATCCGTGCCGCGACGTACGGGATCTGGCTCATCCCGCCGGACAGAACCACGTGCGTGACGTCGGCGGTCAGCTCGTCGATCGGCGTACGCACGATGTCGTGGACGTTGGCCGAAACGGCCTCGGTCAGCCAGGCCGCCTGCAGGGCTGCCGCGACATACTGCTCGGCCCGGTCCATCTGGGCGGAGAAGACCCCTTCGAGCTGGTCACGGCTGTACCACAGCGAGACCTTGCCGAAGATGCGCGGTGACAGGGCCAGCGGTGTGCTGGTCTCCTCCGACAGGGCGATCTTGGCCTTGCGCGCCTCGTCGCGCAGCCGCCCGCGGGCCCGGTCTGGCCGGCTGAGCGAGTCGACATCCACGCCGGCCGCTGCGAGCGCGAAGTCCAGGTCCTCGGCGATCGCCTCGTCCAGGGCGTCGCCGGCCTCGGCCACCCCGATGGCGGCCAGCACCGAGACCTGGCGATGATCCACTCCCCGTACGTCGAGGACGGCGATGTCCAGGGTTCCGCCACCCATGTCGAACACGACCACCCGCATCGGCTCGATCGCCTGGTCGGGCGACCGACTGGCCAGCCAGGCGATGCCGGCCGCGACCGGCTCGTCGACCAGATCGGCCAGGCTGACCGGCAGGCCGGCGCGCTGAGCCAGCCCGAGCAGGCGCCGGCGCTGGTAGCCGTCCCACATCGCCGGGCAGCCCAGCCGCACGGTGTCGCTGGTCAGCGGCACTCCCTGCCCGGCACTGCGACGGGCGATCTCACGCAACAGCGCGACGACGAGGTCATCCACCCGGACGTCGCGCAGTCCGGTGGGTGTGTCGACCCGGACGAAGTCCCGGCCGTCGGTGATGGCCCGCTTGACCGAGCGGACAACCTGCTCGGCCGGCAGGGTGTCGGTGTCGTCGCCGAACACCGGGGTGCCGTCGTCACCCAGCCCGACCTCCGAGGACAGCCATGGCCACGAGTCGCCGATCCGCACGACACCGCGCGGCGACGCGACGAGCGACGTGGATGTCCCGAAGTCCAGGCCAACCGTTGGCTTCGCTGTGCCTGCCACGCCGCCCCTCACTCTTCGACAACCGCTCTGCCGATCAGTACATCCCCGGTACCGCCCCGCCACACATACCCGGGTCGGACCACAATCACCGGCGCTCCGTCCGAGATCGACCCACTGATCGGTTTGTGTCGCGTCCGATCAAACCTCGTCTCCTCGCCCGCCCGGTCGATCGGCTCCAGTCCGCTGCGGCGCACCCGGGCCCGGACCCGATGGATCATCACGTCCGGCTCCGCCTCGTTGGCGGTGAGCTCCTCAACCTCGGTCGCCAGCTCAGCCAGATCGCGGATCGCGTCGATCTCGCGCTGGTGACGGCGGCCCTCCTCCTCCGGATCGGCCCGGCGGGCCAGGGCGTCGCGCACCATGGTGACGAGCTCCGCGCGGCGGGCGGTCGGCAGCCGACCCTGCACCATCAGCTCGAACGCCTCAGCCGCTGACAGCGGGCGCGACCGGGAGACCCATTGGTAGGTGTTCGCTTCGATCCGTATGTGGGCGTCGGCTCGTAGCGTCGGCTGCACCCGACGCCAGCCGCGGTCAGCGGCCAACTGATCCACGCCACGCCCGACCAGGGTCGCCTTGATGGTCCGCGCCGCCAGCGGAGTGCCGGCCTGCTCGAGGATCCCCCGCACGACCGCTGCCGGGTCGACCGCGAACTGGTGGGCCAGCGACCGCCCGCGTCCGGCCCGCGCCGATCGAGTCACGACAGGCACTGTAGTGCGATCGCGACGTGGCACGGGATGGCACGCCTGGTAACGGGAGGTCGAGATGTCCAACCATGACCAGCTGCTCACCGCGTTCCATACGACATCGGACGATCTGCTGGCCAACCGGGCGGGCCGGCTCGGACCCGGCCAGGCGCGCCGGGTGCGCTCGAACGCGTGGGCCAACGTGTTCGGCTTCGAGGTGTTCGTCGCCTGCCTGATCGCACTGGTCTACGTCGAGACCACCGGCGCGGTGGAGGTGAGCCAGCATGTCGTGGCCGGGATCCTCGCGCTGGTCGGAGTGCTCCTCTTCGTGGGCCTGACCCGCAAGCCGTTCGCCGCCACCCGCGCGGCGACGGTGGAATGCCTGGCCGGTCCGGTGACGCTGGAGGTACGAAACCGCACCCAATGGTGGCTGACCGTGGCGGGCCGCTCGTACCGCCTTCCGGTGGCCGCCTCGACCATCGCCCCGCTGGCGCCCTACCGCGTCTACGTGGTCCCCCACCTCGACAAGATCGTCGCCATGGAGCCCGACGGCTGGGACTGACCGGCAGCCCGCTCGGGCATCCGGGCCAACGGTCACAGGGACTTGTCGAGCCAGTCGAGGATGGCGTCCAGCGGCTCCTGCCAGCGGGGCTCGAGCATGACGTCGTGCCCCATTCCCGGGAAGAGCAGCGGCGCGCCCCCATACCGGGGCCGACCCGCTCCAGCGCGCGTCGGGGCACGACCCGGTCGTCCGGCGAGCCGACCACGAGCACCGACGCGTCACCGACCGGGGGCTCCGGACGCCGATGGCACGAGCATCTGCCACTGCACGATCGGGGCAGCCGGGCCACCGACTCGACCGGTGTACTGGCGGGCCTCGCTGGCGGCCTCCCGGCCGAACAGCTGACGCCGACGCAGCCGCAGCTTGCCTCCGAAAATCGCAGGCAGCGTCCCGGCCGGGTTGCGCAGCAGCGCCGTGGCCAGCGTGCCCCACCCACCGAAGACCGGCCCGACCAGCACACCGGCCCGAGCCGGGTAGCGGGCCAGAGCGTACGCGACAGCCAGACCCCCGGTTCCGTGTCCAATGAGGACAGACTGGCGGGGCAGTCGGGCCGCGACCTGGACGATGTCGTGGGCGTAGGCGCGCAGGCTCGGTCTGGGGCGCGTTGCCGCTCTCGCCCTGGCCACGCAGGCTCATCGCGTAGGCCGGGTAGCCCCGCTCGGCCGCGTGCTCGAGCCAGTGCTCGGTGAAGACCCAGGCTCCGTGGGCGTAGCCCGGGACGAACAGCAGCGGCGGCTTGTGACCGTCCAGTTCGGAGAAACCGTTGGCCTCGGCCGGCTGGGAGGTCAGCACTTCGCGGGAGACGGGCGCGATCGGGGCGGTCCACTCACGCCACCGGAGGATGCCCGGTCGGGTCGCGGTCATATCGCCACACACCGCTCGCAAGCTGCGGTGCTCGCTGGCGCTCGCTCCTCGCGCTCGCTCATCCCGCCGCCTCCATCTCCCGCAGCGTCTTGTCCAGGGCCTTGAGGTAGTCGACGTGCCCGACCTCGAACCAGTGCCGGGTCGACTGCTTCACCTTGGCCTTGTTGAACCGGCCCGTGACCGCACGGTGGTGGCGACGCCAGAATGACGCGGCCTGCTCGGGCGCCGACTCGCGCATACGCAGCCAGGCCGCGAACATGCACCGACTGCCAGTGCATCAGACCGAAGACTCCTGAGTCCGGCTGCAGCAGGCCGATGACGCCGAGCGTCGGGTAGGCCGGCGAGAACGTGTGCAGGTACAGCCGGGGCCGCCCCTCACTGTCCACATTGAGCACATCGGGGGCGAGGAACTCGAACCGGGGCAGGTAGCCGGTGGCCAGGATGACCAGCTCCGGCTCGATCGCCCGCCCGTCGACGAACTCGACGGTGTCGCGGGTGAACCGGGCCACGTCCGGCACCGGCGTGATCGAGCCATGGCCCAGGTAGTAGACCAGCTGGCTGTTGGCGATCGGGTGCGTCTCGTAGATGCTGGTGGTCGGGCTTGGGCAGCCCGAACCGGGTGAGATCGCCGACCGTACGGCGCATCGTGCGGTGGAACAGCCATTGGCGCACCCGCAGCGGCAGGCCGAACGACAGGACGAGGTCGTTGACCTGGTCGGACGGCCGGCCATAGGCGTACTTCGGGGCGTACCAGTAGCCGCGCCGGCTCGAGTGCCAGCAGCGGGCCGCCTGCTGGGCCGCCTCGACCGCGAGGTCGCATCCGGAGTTGCCGGCCCCGACGACCAGCACCCGCTTGCCCCGCAGCTGGGCCGCGTCCTTGTACTGCGAGGCGTGGATGATCTCGCCCTTGAACTCGCCCAGCCCCTCGTACGTCGGCATCTTCGGCGACCAGTTGTGCCCGTTGGCGACGGCCACGGCAGCGTAGCGGCGGGTCCGGCTGGCCGCGCCACGCCGCCGCTGGTGGTCACGTCCCAGCGCCCGTCCTCGGTCGGCTTCGACCGAGGTCACCTCGGTGCCGAACCAGATGTGCTCGCGTAGTCCGAAGTGGTCGGCGTACCGCTCGAGATAGGCCAGCACCTGCGTGTGGTGCGGGTAGTCCGGCCACGAGTCGGGCATCGGGAAATCCGGGTACTGGGTGAACGGCTTCGATGAGATCAGATGGGTGCTGGCGTAGACCGGGCTGCGCGGGCTGCGCCAGTTCCAGGCGCCGCCGACATTGATCTCCCGCTCGAAGCAGTCGACCCCGAACCCGTACTCGCGCAGGTTCTTGATCGCTGTCAGACCGGCCGCCCCGGCCCCGATCACGCAGACGTTGTCGGCCCGATCGTGCACTTGTGTGCCGCCGCTCCAGGTTGTCGCGTCGTCCGGCTGCTCACCGCTACCCGGCCGGTGTCGTGGCTCAACGCGGGCTCCTCCCCAGGTCGAATGCCCTGCGGCGCATCCTATTGAGTCCGGCAGCTCCCCGATCAGCGAGGGCTGAGTCCGCCGCGCTCGGTGAACAACCGCCCGGGCGGCACCGGTCGGCCCCGGCTGGCCAAGTTCCCATCCCTCCACCGTACCCGTGAGCTGGCAGATCACCCGCGGGGCCCACGATGGCCGGACCCACCGGCCCAGGAGGTCGACCAGCCCGTCAGCAGCTCGCCACATCACGACGGCCGCGGGTCGGTCATCCCCGCCAGCGCGCTGGGCCAGCACGGCGGCTGCGCCGCCCGCTCGTCGGGCCGATCCGACAGGCGCGCACCAGCGACCGACGAACCGCACATCGCCCACCCGGCCCGGGCCAACATGGCCGCCCGCAACGGCCGGCCAGCCACCTGCGGAACCGGACCCGTCGCACGTCGGACCTCGATACGGATGCTGATCAGCACGACGTTGCCGACCGACTGGCCGCCCCCGCCGGCGTAGAACAGGCCCAGCGCGTTGGCCAGGCTCGCCACCGGGGTGCGCCACCGCAATCGCCATGGCGCGCCCTGCACCACCACCACATCCGGCCGCAGTGGCGCAGCACCGCTGGTCCGCCGCGCGACCCAGCGGCAGGCCAGCCACGTTGTACGACGCGACGCGCAAGCAGTGTAGTCATCCTCCTCCTTCCCGGGCGGACCGACATCCTAATGGCGGGCTCCCGTCGGGTGGAGCGGACTACCGGCGAGCCAAATCGGCCGCGCCGACGACCCCGGCGAGGCTGCCCAGGGTGGCTGGCACGACGCCGGCGACGGGCAGGGTGCCGCGGGAGCCAGGGCGGCCGCGTAGGCCGCGCGGGTGGGCTCCATGAGCAACTCCCCGGCATCCACCACGCCTCCCCCGATGACGAGAATCTCGGGATCCAGCAGGTAGGCCAGGTCGGCCAGTCCGGCCCCGAGCCACCCGGCGATCTCGCCGAAGGCGGCCAGCGCCGCGGCGTCACCGTCACGGGCGGCCCGCGTCACGTGCGGGCCGTCGATCAGGTCAACCTGCCCGCCCACCAGCTCGAGCAGACTGGGTGCGCGGGAGGGGTCGGCGGTCGCCCGCTCCTGGGCCGCCCGGACGAGTGCGTTGCCGCTCGCGTACTGCTCCAGGCAGCCGTGCCGCCCGCACGGGCAGGGGCGCCCGTCGGGTACTGAGCGCATGTGGCCGGGCTCAGCGGCGATTCCGAACGCACCGCGGATGATCTCCCCTCCGACGACGATGCCGCCGCCGATGCCGGTACCGATGGTCACCAGCGCCGACGACCCGGCCGCCTGGCGGGCCGCACCGAACCGGAATTCGGCCCAGGCCGCCGCGTTGCCGTCGTTCTCCACGACCACGGGGTACGGCGTACGGGCGGCGAGGCGGTCCCGCAGCGGTTCGTTGCGCCAGGCGAGATTGGGCGCGAACAGCACCCGCGAACGCTTCTCGTCGATCCACCCGGCGGCGCCGATGCCGACGGCGCTGATCTCGTGAGTCGACGCGAGCTCCTCGATCACCTCGAGGATGTAGTCGAGCGTGCGGCTGGTGTCGTCGGCCGGAGTCTCGCGGCGGGCCTGGGCCAGGACGTTGCCGTCCTCGTCGACCACGCCCCCGAGGACCTTCGTGCCGCCGACGTTGACCCCGACGGTGAACGTCGACACGCCTGTCGCCTCCGGTTGGTCCGAATCCGGTTGGTCCGGATCCTGTCAGTCCGAATCCTGCTCGGCGCTCGGTGCGGCCTTCTTGACCGCCTTCTTCGCGACGGCCTTCCTGGCCACAGTCTTCTTGGCCGGCACCGCTGGCGCGGGCGGTTCGTCGGAGATCGATTCGTCGGCGGCCGGTGGCGCCGCGGCAGTGGCGTCCGCCTTCTTGGCCACCCGCTTCTGGGCGGCGCTCTTCTGGGCCACGCTCTTCTGGGCCACGTTCTTCTGGGCCACGTTCTTCTGGGCCACGCTCTTCTGGGCAACGGCCTTCTGGGCAACGGCCTTCTTGGCGACCGCCTTCTTCGCCATCGGCCGGGTGGCCGGCGCGGTCGTCGCCTGCCGCCACGGGTCGACCTCGGCGGGACCGCCGTCCCGGGCGGCACCGCGGGCGGCGTCCGCCGCCCTGGCCCGCATGGACTCCCAGAACTCATCGCCCTGGCGGGCCGGACTCTCGTCGTCGGCACCGGCGGGGTGTCGGTCCGCGCCGCCGGCCCGGGACAGCATCCGCAGCACGCCGGCGACAGCGGTGGCGAGCTCGCCGGCCCCGGCGGCCAGCCGCTCGGTCATCTCAGCGCTGGGCTCGCGCATCGTCGCGATCACCCGGCACACCGGACACACGCAGCACTCTTCGCTGTCGGTGGCGATGGCCCAGCTGCCGGTGCGGGGGATGTTCCGGGCGGCCATCGAGACCGCGGCCACCGCGGCCGCGACCAGACGCTCCGCTTCGTCGCGTACCGGATCGTGGCGCACCAGTCCTACTTTCCCGCGCCGAGCGTATCCACGCGGCGCTTCAGCTCGTTGAGGGCGGTGTCCATGATCACCTTTTCGGCCTTGCGCTTGAACATTCCGAGCATGCCTATGGCCAGGTCGACCGAGAGTGTGTACGTCACGGTGACCGTGCCATCCCCGTTGTCGACGATGTCGTAGGAACCGTCCTGAGCCTTCTGCATCCGGGAAGGTTCCGCGAGGTGCCACTCGATGCGTGAGATGTCTTCGGCGTACTCGTAGGCCAGCGTGTACTCGTCACTGACCAGTCCGGCGTCGAGGTCGAACTTCACCTGACTCGCGTACCCGTCCTCGTACTCCTCGAGGACCTCCACGGACCTGGTCGCGCTCACCCATTCGGGGTAGCGCGGGAAGTCGCAGATCACCGCCGCCACCTCGGCCGGGGTGGCCCGGATCACGATTGACTGGGTCGACTGGTCGGTCATATCGCCTCCT
The DNA here is from genome assembly GCA_963803345.1 of uncultured Actinomycetota bacterium. Taxonomy (GTDB): domain Bacteria; phylum Actinomycetota; class Actinomycetes; order Mycobacteriales; family Micromonosporaceae; genus CAWDLX01. Next base: position 109,666 of record CAWDLX010000006.1, on the reverse strand, counting down.
CCGCGGAGGGGAGTGCGTCGTCGGTCATATCGCCTCCTCCGCGGAGGGGAGTGCGTCGTCGGTCATATCGCCTCCGCGGAGGGGAGTGCGTCGTCGGTCACAGGTGCGAGGTTACCGCCCGTCGCGTAAGGAGCGTGTCACGCCCGACCGTAGACCGGAATGTGCGCCCCGGAGGTGGCGGCGGCCGCGTCCGAGCACAGGTACGCGATGGTGTCCGCGACCAGTTCCGGCGCCACCCATCGGGAGTGGTCGGCGTCGGGTTGGGCGGCGCGGTTGGCCGGTGTGTCGATCACGCTGGGCAGCACCGAGTTCACCCGGATGCGATCGTCGCGGTACTCGATGGCCAGCGCCTCGACCAGCGCGAGCAGAGCCGCCTTGCTGGTCACGTAGCCGGCGGCGCCGGAGAAGGGGCGCAGCGCGGCCCGGGCGCCGACGCAGACCACTGCCCCGCCGCCGCCCGCGATCAGGTGCGGGACGGCGGCCGCGGTCACCAGGTACGCGGGGCGCAGGTTGATCCGGAGCTGGCCCTCGAACGTCTCGATCGGCGTTTCGTGAACCCGACCACCGGAGTTGAACCCACCGACCAGGTTCACCACTGCCCGTAGCGGCGCGCCGGGCTCGGCGGCGGCGGTGGCGACCGCTCCGGCCACGTCGACCTGGTCGGTCACGTCGGCCTGGACGGCCAGCACGCCGGCGACGACCTGTTCCGCCTCACCGCGCAGCGGCGCCACGACCCGCCAGCCGTCGGCCACGAACCGGGCGGCGACCGCCGTACCCAGCCCGCCGGACGCCCCCGTCATGAGAACGGTCCCCGCCATGAACTGCCTCCGTCGCCATACGTGGGGTGACTGTCGCCGACCCTGAACGTAGTTCACGATTGAACCAGAGGGGTAGGTTCGGCACGGGAGCGATGTTGGTCCCGGTTGGCAAGGAGCAGACGTTGCGCGAGTTCTCCGTTCCACCAGTGGTCACGGTCAGCGATGTGGCCAACCTGACCGACCCGGTCTGGGACAACGCCGATGATCATCCGGAGACGATCCAGTTCGCCCGTCGAACCGCGACGGGCTGGTCCGATGTGACATGCCGGCAGTTCCGTGACGACGTGGTCGCGTTGGCCCGGGGCATCGTGTCCAGCGGCATCGAACCTGGGGAGCGGATCGGTCTGATGAGCCGCACCCGCTACGAGTGGACCTTGATCGACTATGCCATCTGGGTGGCGGGCGCCGTCACCGTACCGGTGTACGAGACCTCGAGCACCGAGCAGGTCCAGTGGATCCTGGCCGACTCCGGAGCCGTCGCGTGCTTCGTCGAGACCGACGCCCGTTCCGCCAGCGTCGCGGCCGTCCGCGAAACGTTGCCCGACCTGCGCCACGTGTGGCAGATCGACGGGGCGACGCCGGCGATCGACGATCTCGGCGAGCGGGGCCGCGACCTGGCGGCCGAAGAGCTCGAGCGGCGGCGGCGGTCGCGTGGCGCGGACGACCTCGCCACGATCATCTACACCAGTGGTACGACCGGACGCCCCAAGGGCTGCATGCTGACCCACCGCAACATCTACTCCGACATCGCCAACGCGATGCCCGGGCTGGACAACCTGTTCCGCGAAGGGGCGTCGACCCTGCTGTTCCTTCCACTGGCGCACAGCTTCGCGCGGCTGATCCAGGTGGGTGTGGTCCAGGTCCGGGTACGCACAGCCCACACGGCCGACGCGAAGGACCTGGTCGACGACCTCAAGGCGTTTCGTCCGACCTTCATCCTCTCGGTGCCACGCGTGTTCGAGAAGGTCTACAACACGGCCAGGCAGCGGGCGCACGCCGACGGCAAAGGCGCCATCTTCGACCGGGCGGAGAAGGTGGCGGTGGCCTACAGCGAGGCTCTGGACGCGCCACGCGGCCCGGGCATGGTGCTGCGGGCCGAGCACGCGGTGCACGACAAGCTCGTCTACAGCAAGATCCGGGCGGCCATGGGCGGCCAATGCGGCTCGGCCATCTCAGGTGGCGCTCCGCTGGGCGCCCGGTTGGCCCATTTCTTCCGCGGCGCCGGGGTCACGATCTATGAGGGGTACGGCCTGACCGAGACCTCGCCGGCCTGCGCGGTCAACCTGCGCAACCACATCCGGATCGGCACGGTCGGGCGGCCGTTGCCCGGCGTGACCATCCGGATCGACGACACCGGCGAGATCCACGTGAGCGGCGATCTCGTGTTCCCGGGCTACTGGAACAACCCTGACGCGACCGCTGAGGCGCGTGACGACGAAGGCTGGTTCCATACCGGTGACCTGGGCAGCCTGGACGCCGACGGATACCTGTCGATCACCGGCCGGAAGAAGGAGCTGATCGTCACGGCCGGCGGCAAGAACGTCGCTCCGGCCGTCCTGGAGGACCGCCTGCGCGCCCACCCGCTGGTGAGCCAGTGCGTTGTCATCGGCGACCGGCAGCCGTTCATCGCGGCCCTGGTGACCGTCGACGAGGATGCGTTCCCGGCATGGAAGGCATCGCATGGCAAGTCCGCCGAGGCGACCGTCGCGGACCTGCGCGACGACCCGGATCTGGTCGCGGCCGTCCAGGAAGCGGTGGACGACGCGAACCGGGCCGTGTCCAAGGCCGAGTCGATCCGGGTATTCAGGATCCTGGCTGGCGACTTCACCGAAGCCAACGGCATGCTGACACCATCGCTCAAGGTGAAGCGCACCGTGGTTACGAAGGAGTATGCCGACGAAATCACCGCAATTTATCGCTGAGCCGCCCGGAACTCATCGCTCGGGCGGCGACACGGGCGAGCGGATCGGGCGGCGCCAGGTGCTGGCCATCCCGGATGCGGCCGAGCGCGTCGGTCTCGTGCTGCGGCTGTCTCTGCTCGTCCTCGTCGGCATGCTGGTGGTGGCCAGCACCGGTGACTGGCCCCCGCTGTTGTGGGTGTGTCTGCTCGCGGTGGCCGCATTGCCGGCCTGGACGCCGCCCCCCCAGCCGGTCCTGCTCCGACTTGGCCGGCTGGCCGAGGTCTGTGTCACCGTCATCGGTGCCAGCGCCATCGCCGCCTCGGCCGACCCGTCCTCCGCCGGCGTCGCGGCCAGCGGCCTGCTGCCGTATCTGACCGTACCCGTGATCATGCCGGCCCTGGTCGGTCAGCTGAAGGAGTCATTGCGGCTGCTCGTCGTGGCCGCGGCCGGGATCGCGATCCTGGCCGCGATCGACGGGATGCTGCCCGACTTCGGCTACCTGTTCGCGGTCGGCGAGTGGCTGGCCATCGCCGGACTGTCGGCCGGCTTCGTGGCGTCGGTCCAGCGGCGGCTGGCCCGGGAGAGTGGCGGCGGCCCGCAGCCGTACGCCGAAGCCACCCGGCTGCTGACCCAGCTGCGTACCGTGGCCCGCCAGCTCCCGGGCGCCACCCTCGACCCGGGCGGTATCGCCGAGCACCTGATCGAGGAGGTGCGAGCGATCGCTCCGGCTGACCGGGCAGCCGTGCTCTCCGGCAGCGGCGGCGGTCGCCTGGTGGTCCTGGCTCAGGCCGGGGTCGACCGGGTCGACTGGGAGACCTCCCTCGACGCCGACTCCGCCATCGCTGACGCCTGGGCCAGCCAACAGCCCCAGGTCACCGCCCGGTCCCAGGTGCGCAGCGCCGGTGCCGACGTGTCCGCCCTGGTGGTCCCGCTGGTCTCCGGCATCCGCACCATCGGGCTGGTCACGTTGGAGTCCGACCGGACCGGCGCCTACCCGACCGGCCTGGTGAACCGGATCACCGCGATGGCCGGCGCGGCTGCCCTGCGTCTGGAGGCCGCGCTGCTCTTCGATGACGTGCGGTCGCTGGCCACCAACGAGGAGCGGCAGCGGTTGGCCCGGGAGATCCATGACGGAGTGGCGCAGGAGCTGGTCATGGTCGGGTACGGCATCGACAACGCGCTGGCGACTCTACCGCCGAGCGCCGCCGAGTCGGCCACCGACCTGCGCGCGCTGCGGGCCGAGGTGACGCGGGTCATCACCGAGCTGCGGCTGAGCCTGTTCGAGCTGCGCACCGAGGTGGACCGGTCGGGCGGTCTGTCCGCCGCCATCGCCGAATACGCCCGCCAGGTCGCCTCGGCCGGAGGGTTACGGGTGCACTTCTCGGTCGAGGAGTCGACCGCCCGGATGCCGGCCGCGGTGGAGGCCGAGCTGCTGCGCATCGCCCAGGAGGCGATCACCAATGCCCGCAAGCACGCGGGCGCCCAGAACCTGTGGGTGAGCTGCGAGATCGACCCGCCGTACGCCCGCATCGAGGTCTCCGACGACGGTGCCGGCATCGGTCAGGAGCGCCCGGACGGGCGCTTCGGCTTGGCGATCATGGCTGAGCGGGCTGAGCGGATCCGCGGTCAGCTCGAGATCACGCCCCGGGCGACCAGCGGCACCTCCGTCGCCGTGGTCCTGGGTGCGCCGCCGCGGCGGAGGTGACAAGATCACGTAGAACGGTGTCAAGGTCGCACTGTGTGATGTATTGCTATGCAGCCAACGGGGCGCAAAGATATCCACGGCATCGACCAGATCTACGCAAGCCACTCGAAGCGTAGAACAGATCATCGCCCGATTCAGGGGGAGTACACCGCGTATGACGACCACAGCCGCGCCGACACCGGGTACCCGCACCAAGGTGCTGCTCGTCGACGACCACGACCTCATCCGCAAGGGCCTGCGGCACGCGTTCGAGCGGGACCGCAACTTCGAGGTGGTGGGCGAGGCCGGCACGGCGGCCGAGGCGGTGCGTCAGGCCGGCGCGCTCCAGCCGGACGTGGTGATCATGGATCTTCGCCTGCCGGACGGCAGCGGGCTCGAGGCCACCCGCGCCCTGCGCAAGTCGAGCGCGACCGTCGGCATCGTGGTGCTCACCATGTACGCCGGCGATGATCAGCTCTTCGGAGCACTCGAGGCCGGCGCGTCGGCGTTCGTACCCAAGACGGCGCCCGCGGACGAAGTGGTGGCGGCCGCCCGGCACGCCGCCTCCTCCCCCTCGGCGTTCACCGCGGCCGACCTGGCCGAGGCCATGAAGCGCCGGCTGGCCCCAGCCGGTCCCCAGCTCTCCCCGCGGGAGAGTCAGGTACTGCGGCTGCTGGCCGACGGGATGAGCGTGGCCGGGATAGCCAAGCAGCTCTATGTGAGCGAGTCCACGGCCAAGACGCACATCTCCAAGCTGTACGAGAAGCTTGGTGCGGCCAACCGGGCGCAGGCCCTCATGACGGCGCTGCGGGTCGGACTGCTCGAAGCCCCCGACGCTCCGAAGTTCTAGGGTGGGCCGGCATTCCACGTCGCCGTCGGACGACCTGACCGACTGGCGGCGCGATCGCGTCGGCGCGGCCCGCCGCGGCGAGAATCCGATGGTGCTGGCGCGGATGCGCTCCGGCTGGGCGGTCATGGGCGACACCCAGTTCCTCCCCGGGTACTGCGTCCTGTTGTCCGATGTGGACGGCGCCAACCACCTGAGCGATCTTCCGCTGGCGCAACGCAACGAGTTCCTCAGCGACATGGGGCTGCTGGGCGAGGCCATGGTGGCCGCCTGCACGGGTCTGGACCCGTCGCTGCGGCGGATCAACTACGAGATCCTCGGCAATGTGGACCGCGAGTTGAAGGCGCACCTGTTCCCCCGCTACGGATGGGAGGAGGCCGAACTGCTCAACGGGCCGGTCTGGCACTACCCGCCGGACCGGTGGACCTCACCCCGTGACGCGTACTCGGAGGAGCATGAACCCCTCCGCCAGGCGCTGACGGAGGCGCTGGCCCGCATCCTGTAGGAGGATTTCCGCGTCGGGTTGTCGATTCCGCTCGACCCGTGCGTCGTGAAGGCGTAAGGGTAGGCACGGACGCGAGAGAGAGGCACACCCATGGCGAAGTACCTGGTCCTCATCTACGAGAGCGAAGAGGGCTACGCGAAGGCGACCGAGGCGGACATGCAGCACGTGATGGACCTGCACAACGCGTACCCCGAACAGGTCGCCAAGCTCGGCGGCAAGATCCTCGGTGGCGAGGCGCTGCAGTCCACCAACACCGCCACCACCATCCGCGGCGACGTTGTCACCGATGGCCCGTTCGCGGAGACCAAGGAAGTTCTGGGCGGTTTCTACCTGATCGAGGCCGAGGACCTCGACCAGGCGCTGGCGATCGGCAAGGTCACCCCGGCTCCGTACGGCTGTGTCGAGGTTCGGCCGATCATGGTGTTCGAGTGACCCTTGCCGGCAGCGGCTGAGTCCCCCACGGTTCGCGAAGCAGTCGCGGACGCGCATCGTCGCGAATGGGCCCTGGTGCTCGCCGCGACGGTGCGCGTCGCCGGGGACCTCGACCTGGCCGAGGAGTGCGTGCAGGACGCGTATGTGTCCGCATTGGACGCCTGGACGCGTGACGGCGTACCGAAGAACCCCGGCGCCTGGCTCACCGTGGCCGCCCGCCGTCGCGCGCTTGACGCGCACCGGCGCGAGCGGACGCTGCGGACGAAGCTGCCGCTGCTCATCGAGCCGGCCGTCGAACCGTCTATACCGGACAGTGAGCCGGCCGGCGATCCGGAGGGGGTGAACGTGATCCCCGATGACCGTCTCCGCCTGGTCTTCACCTGCTGCCACCCCGCCCTGGCCCGCGAGGCTCAGGTCGCGCTGACCCTACGTCTGGTGTGCGGCCTCACGACCGGTGAGATCGCCGACGCCTTCCTCGTCTCCGAAGCCACCATGGCCGCCCGGGTGACCCGGGCCAAGAAGAAGATCCAGGCCGCCCGCATCGCATACCGGGTGCCGGGCGAGACCGAGCTGCCCGAGCGTCTCGACGCCGTGCTGACCGTGGTGCACCTGCTGTTCACCACCGGGCATACCGCGCCGTCCGGCGCAGCCCTGGTCCGGGCCGACCTGGTCGACCGGGCACTGACCCTGACCCGGATGCTGGCCCAGCTCATGCCGGACGAGCGTGAGGTGCGTGGACTGCTCGCCCTACTGCTGCTCGTCGACGCCCGGCGGACGACACGGTCCACATCAGACGGTCGACTGGCTCTGATGGAGGAGCAGGACCGCTCGCAGTGGGACCGCGGGGCCATCGGCGAGGGAACAGCCCTCGTGGTGGGGGCACTGCGGGGCGGGCATCCGGGCCGCTTCGCGCTGCAGGCCGCGATCGCCGCCCTGCACGCCGAGGCGCCGTCCTACGCCGAGACCGACTGGGCTCAGATGCGCCGCCTCTACGACGAACTGCTCAGGGTGTGGCCGTCCCCGGTCGTCGCGCTGAACCGGACGGTGGCAACGTCCATGGTGGACGGTCCCGCCGCCGCACTCGCTGAGGTCGAGGCGTTGGCGGGGGACGAGCGGCTGGCCGGATACCGCTACCTGCCGGCCACCCGGGCCGACCTGCTGCGACGACTCGGCCGGGCCGACGAGGCCGCCGCCGCGTACCGGGCGGCGCTGGCGTTGACGGAGAACGAGCAGGAGCGGGAGTTCCTGGCCGGGCGACTCGAGGCGATTCACGGCCGATCGGCATAGTCGTCGATGGGCTCGAGGGTTGGTGAGCGGGAGCCCGAATTGCTATGGTAAACCGCTCTGAGCAGGGCGCTCGATCCCGCCTCGGAGTGTGTGACCAGTCGGCCCGTCCGCCGGCCGGTGGTTGTGCTCCGCGGGGGGTAGGAAGTGGTGCTGCGTATGGCATGTGGACATCGGAAGGCGTCCGGCCCAGCCGGCGACGATCCGATATGACCACGGCCGTCCTGTTCGCGACTGATCCGGTTGCCGGTGACCCGCAACGGCCGTCGGCGCTGCTCGAGGTCGATGGCGAAACGCTCCTCGCCCGCTTGTGCCGGCAACTGACCGAGCTCGGGGTCAACCGGCTCGTGGTCATCACACGTGCCAGCTTCTCCGACGCCACCACCGCCGTTCACCCGGAGACCATCGTCGCCACCGGCGTCGAAGCTGACCTGGACATCCTCGCGACGATGGCTGGCAGCGCCACCGAGCCATTGTTGTTGTGCTCAGCCGACGTCCTGGCGCACACCAGCGCCCTCGCTTTCGCGCTGCGGGTGGAACCCACCATCGCCCTGACCGGACCGCGACGCCGCCTCGACCTGCATCCGCTCGTGCTCATGCAGCGGTCGCGGGCCATCTCGGTAGCATCGGCCTTCCACGCGGTCACCGCACCGAACGCGGCGTTCCGGGGCGTGCTCAAGGTGGCCGCCACCGACCTTCCCGCCCTGGCGGATGCCTGCGCGACGATCGCGGAGCACGAGCGCGGGGCGGGAAACGGGGCCAGTTGGGCCGGCCCCAGCGGGTCGGTCGGGCTCGCCCTGCTGGCCATGGTGCGGGCCGGCACCGTCGTCGCGGCCCGCCGGGTGCGGCTGCTCGTCTGCACGCGGGTGACCGACACCGGCACGCTGTCCCGCGCCACCACGGAGCTCAACCGGATCGATGAAGAGGCCACGCGCCTCAAACTCGCCGTCAAGGACCATGACGATTTTTTCGCGACATACTTCGTTAGTTCGTATTCGCCCGGGATTGTCCGGTGGGTCGCGAAGCTCGGGCTCACGCCGACCATGGTGACCTGGATCTCGGTCATCTTCGTCCTGGCCGCGGCCGGCTGCCTGACGTTCGGTACCCACCCGCTGAGCCTGCTCGGTGCCGTCCTGCTCTACATCGGCTTCCTCTTCGACTGCGTCGACGGCCAGCTCGCCCGCTACACGCTGCGCTTCTCCCGCTTCGGCGGCTGGCTCGACACGATCGCCGACCGGGCCAAGGAGTACACCGTCTACGCCGGGCTCGCCGTCGGTGCCGCCCGCGACGGTATCGCCCATACCTGGCCACTGGCCGCCGCCGTCATGACACTGCAGACCGTGCGGCACATGACCGACGTCTGGTACGGCGCCCTGCAGGACCAGGCGGTCGGCCAGCTGCCCAGACAGCCCCTCGACGTCCCGGGCGACCGTCTCGCCGCCCGGGTCGACGGGCGGCACGGACAGCTGGCCAGCCGGGTCGGCCTCGCGCTCGGCCGCGCCTCAGCCCGGATGGAGTCCGACCGGGGATCTCTCGCGTACTGGGCGAAACGCACCATAGTCTTCCCGATCGGCGAGCGCTGGGTCGTGTGCGCGGTCGGTGCCACGCTGTTCAACGGCTGGGTCGCGCTGCTCGCGCTGCTGGTCTGGGGCCTCATCGCGTTCGGGTACACCGTGACCGGCCGCACCTTGCGGGCCCGGGCGATGAAGGTCCGCGTCCTGCCGGCCTACGACATCGCACTGCACCGCGACGACGGGCTGATCGCGAAGGTGCTCGGCCGGATCGGTCGCGGCTGGGCTCCCCCACTCACGACGGCCATCCTCGCCGCCGTACCGGCCATCATCATCCTGCTCGTCGGACTGCCGCACGTGCCGCCGGTCGTCAACGTCGCCCATGAACGCTGGGTCGTCATCGCGGTCGGCGGTCGCCGTGCTGGCCGGACTGGGCGCCGGTCGACCGCACGACGGCCCGCTGGACTGGCTGGTCCCGGCGGCGCTACGGGCGGCCGAGTGCACCATCATCCTGCTCGCCGGCATCAACGACGCCGTGCCCTGGCCGTTGACGTTCGCGCTGCTCGGGGTGGTCGCCCTGTTCCACTACGACCTGGCCGCCCGGGTCGACAAGTCGGTCTCGCCGCTGGGTGCCCGCTGGCTGGCCCTCGGCTGGGACGTCCGGTTGAGCATCATCGGGCTGGCGGCCTTCCTCGACATCAGCTCGCAGACCGTCGTCGTGCTCACGCTGTACCTCGCCGTCGTGTTCGTCGGTGGCTCCCTGTACGGGCTCATCCGGTCGCGCCGCCGCCCCGATCATCCGGCCGACGCCGCCGTCGCCCCGGTCGTCGTGCCACAACCGGCCCGCGGGCTGGACCGGCGCGCGTCACTGCGTTCGGCGACCGCGGTCACCGGCGAGGGCTGAGCCGGTCTACGGCGCAGGCAGCGCCGGTCTCCGGCGAACGGCTAGGACGGGCGCCCGGCGTCGCGCAGCCGGACGTTGACCACCTGCCCCGTCAGGTCGGACGCCAGTACGTCGATCGAGGCCGCCGCGACCGTGGACGCCGACAGCAGCGTCTCCGGCGGTTCGCTGCCGAAGGCCGTGGTACGCATCGCGGTCGCGGTCCGCTCCGGGTTCATGCAGTTCACCCGGACCCCGAACTCGGCCCACTCCTCGGCCAGCGCCTGGGTGAGGTTCACCACGGCGGCCTTGGCCGAGGAGTACAGCGCATAGCCGCCGCGCCCTCGGGTGTACGAGCTCGACGTGTAGAACAGCAGGTGACCGGCGGTCGCCCGCAGATAGGGCAGGGCCAGCCGGGCGATGGTGACCGGCGCGAGATAGTTGACCCGGACAGCCTGCTCGACGGTCTCCGGATCGGCCTCGGCCAGCGGCCCCAGGTGCAGTTGGCCGGCGGCCACGATGACGAAGTCGACGCGCCCGGTGTCCGCGCTGGCCGTTTTGAGCGCCGCCTCCACGTCCGCGGCCCGCTCCACATGGGTACCCGACAGCGACCGGCTGAACGCGAACGTGTCCGCGCCGTACCCGCGCGCCTGCATCACCAGGTCGAGCCCGATACCCGAACTGGCGCCGAACACGACCAGGGTCCGGCCGGTCAACGCGGCGGTGCGGTCCGCCGGCGAGCCCGAACCGGGAACGGACCGCGTGGCCAGCTGGAACAGTTTGTCGGCGATGTGGGCGTCGAGGGCGTGGGTGATCTTGATGTTCTCGTCCGCGCCGGGCACCACCTTGATCGGTATCTGAGGCAGGTACCGCAGCACGACGCCGCAGTCGTCGGTCGTGGTGAAGTCCGGGTCCAGCGCGGCCAACCGGTACGCCTCGCGGATCACCGGTGACCGGAACGCCTGCGGCGTCTGGCCGCGCCGTAGCGTCGCCCGCGGCGGGATGTCAGTGACGCAGTCGTCGTCATCGAGCGCGATGATCGTGTCGGCACTGGGGATGGCCACGTCCACCGCGCCGTAGCGGTCGAGCGCGAGGACACAGTCGCGGACGATCCCCGGATGCAGCAGCGGGCGCACGGCGTCGTGGAACACGACGTTGCAGTCGTGCGACGGCAGGTGGTCCAGGGCGAGCCGGGTCGTGTCGCTGCGGGTCGGTCCACCGGCCAGCACGCGGGTCACCTTGGCGAAGCCGGCCGCCCGCAACAGCCTTTCCGCCTCGTCCAGGTGGGCGGCGGCCATCATCACGATGATCTCGTCGATGTCCGGCGACGCGTCGAGGATCGCGACCGTGTGCTCGAGGACGGTCCGCCCGGCCACTCTGAGCAGCTGCTTGGGCAGGTCCAGGCCCATTCGCACACCCATTCCACCGGCGAGGACCACGGCGATGGTGCCCTGGGGCCGCCATGCTCCGGCCACCGGTCGCTCCGGACCCGTTGCCACCAGCTCCGCCTCCGGCGTCATCCCGCTCCCGCCCCGCGTGCCGATCCCCGCCGGCCCGACGCGGGGCAAGAGTACCCGGTCGGTCACGCCTTGATCGGGCCCGTCACGCGCTGCTACCGTCGCCCGCGAAGGCGCGACCACCCTGCCCGTTCGCGGTCCATCCAGCGCGGGACGTGGTTCGCGAACATTTCCGGGGGCCAGGACAGGACCACATGACACGCACGTCGGTAGCCGCGGCCGCGGTCAACCTGCGGGCCGGCCTGTCCGATCTGGTCGGCCTGGCCGCGCTGGCCGCGTCGACAGCGGTGATGTGGGTCTCAGCGTGGTTCGCCTGGTCCACCGTCTTCGTGCTCGCCCTGGTCGTGGGCGTGCTGGCCGATGTCCGCGGCCAGCGCCGGACTCCCAAGCTCTTCGAGGTGTTCGAGGCGAGCCGCCTCGGCACCGCGGAGCGCCAGATCGCCCGCGACGCGGCGCTGGTGCTGCTCATCTGGCGGATCGGCCGGCTCGGCACCGCGACTGTCGCCGGGCTGGCTATCGGAATCGCAGCGGGCTATCTGATCCTGGGTACCTTCCTGCTGCTGCGTTTCTACGTGGCCCGGCTGCGCGCCCTGCCGATCGAGACCCGCAATGTCGATCTGTCCGAATTAGGCATTTCCGATGCCATCCGACCGGCGGCCCTGCAACGGGACACGTGGCTGACCGCCGCGTGGGGCGTCGCCGCACTGTCGGTCCTGGTGGCCGGCATCACCGGCCGCACCGTCATCGGCCTGACCGGCGTCGTGGCCGCCGCCACGATCGAGCTGATCGCGCTGGCCGCGCTGGCGCTGGTGCTGGGCCGCTCGGCTCAGCTGCGGAACCGGCGCCGGGTGTTCGAGGCCACCCTCGCCGCCATCAGCCGTCACCAGCCGGAAGTGGTGCTCTACCACAGCGGAGCGCCAGGCTCGGCCTACCAGGTCAACATGTGGTTGTCCACTTTGGAGCGACTGGATCGCAGGGCGATGGTGCTGCTGCGCCAGCCGGAGTTGTTGGGGCAGATCGAGTCGACCCCCCTCCCGGTGGCCTGCGTCGCCAGCGCGTCCGATGTCATGGACTTCGAGATCGCCAGCCTGAAGCTCGCGCTGTATGTCGGAAACGTCGGCGACAACATCCATCTGATCCGCAACGGTCTCCTGCGTCACGTGTTCATCGGCCACGGTGACAGCGACAAGGCGGCGAGCGCGAACCGCGTCAGTCGCATCTACGACCAGGTGTGGGTGGCCGGCCCGGCCGGACGGACCCGCTACCGCCGGGCCGACGCCCGGGTCGACGACACGGCCGTGGTCGAGGTCGGCCGCCCACAACTCGACGGCCTCAAGCCAGCCGAGCGCCGACCCGATGGCACGCTGACGGTTCTCTACGCCCCGACCTGGGAGGGTTGGTCGGGCGACATGGACCTGACCTCGGTCGCGTCGCTCGGGCCGGCGCTGGTCCGCCTGCTGGTCGCGACGCCCGGTATCCGCGTGATCTACCGTCCGCATCCGCTCGCCGGTACCCGGAGCCCGGCGGTACGGCACGCGCACCAGAGGATCGTCGACCTCCTGGCGGTACCGGGGACGGGTCGCAACGCGACGAACCGTCGGCCGATACGGTCCACCCGGCGCGGGGCCGACGCGGCCGAGCGGTCCCGCGACGCCATCGGTGGACTACGGTGGCTCGCCACGCAACGGGTCGAGCAGGCCGAGATGGAGCGCCGGTTCTGGAATGCCCACAAAGGACACTCGGTCGTGGACGGGCACGGACCCGGCCTCTACTCGTGCTTCGACCAGGCCGATCTGCTCATCAGCGACGTGTCCAGCATCACCTCGGACTTCATCGTCACCGGCAAGCCGTTCGTGGTGACAAACCCGCACGAACTGCCCGCGGACGAGTTCCTGGCCCGGTACCCCTCGGCCGCTGGCGGCTACCTCCTCGGCGGCACCGACCAGCTGGCCGCGATCGTCGCGGACCTGCGCACATCGGGACCGGACCGCCTGGCCGAGGAACGGGCGCGTGCTCGGGAGCAGCTGCTCGGCCCGTCGGAACCGGACGCCATCACCCGTTTCAACGCCGCGGTCGAGTCGCTGATCGCCGCGCCGGCTCTGGCCGAGCCGGTGGCGGTGCCCCGGCCCCGCGGCGCGGCGCAGTCGGCCGCTATGGCGCGACGGCTCTGACGCCGGCCGCGCAACGGATCGACGCCGTCACGGCATCGGCGAGGGGATCGAGCTGGTCGGACGGCAATGCAGCGCGCGCGACCGCCAGCCGCCAGTACACCGGCCCGACGACCAGGTCGGCGACAAGTTCCGGGTCGGGCTGGACGGGCAACTCGCCCCGGCTCACCGCGCGGGCCGTCAGGCCGCCGATCACCTCGCGCAGGCCGCCATTGATGGCTTCGTGCAGGGTGGTCGCCACACGGGGGGTGCGGGCCGCCTCGGCCAGCAGATCGGGGATGATCTGGGCCGCCAGCGGATGGCGCAGGGCCAGTGTGAGCGAGCTCAGCAGCATCGCCACGTCGCCCTTGAGGCTGCCGGTGTCCGGCGGCGCGAACCGCTGGGCGGCCGCAGCGGTGACCAGTTCGAGGACCATGTCCAGTTTGGAGTCCCAGCGCCGGTACACCGCGGTCTTGGCGACCCCGGCCCGACGGGCGACCCCTTCGATCGACAGCCGGCCGTACCCCACGCTGGCCAGCTCGGCCGCGGCGGCCTGCCGGATCGCCGACGTGATGTGCCCACGCAGGACCGCCGCACCGGTGGGCACACGACGGCTCTCGACGGACACACGAGGAACCTAGCGCATCGTCGCTACGGTTGCGTCCCGACCAACCGGCCGGCTAGCATCAGCGCGCGTTCGGCCAGCGGGAAAGCTTCGCCCGGCAACCGATTCACGGCACTGAAATTCGCACAATACGGGTAGATCGGGGATTCCGGGCATGACCGAAGCGGCGGTGGCCGAGTCAAGCGCGACGCTTGATCCGGCGCAGCTCGCGGCCCGCTACGGGCTGAGTGTCGCGGGCGCGCGGCCGGGCCTTGTCGAGTACACCCGCCAGCTCTGGTCGTACCGCCACTTCATCACTGGCCTTCGCGCAAGCCAAGCACATGTCGACGTTCTCCAGCAGCCCGCCTCGGCAGCCTCTGGCAGATTCTTACCCCGCTGGTCAACGCTGCCGTGTACTTCCTCATTTTCGGCGCTCGTACTCGACACTCGGCGAGGGATCGGCAACTTCATCGCGTTCCTGTGCACCGGCGTGTTTCTCTTCGGGTACACACAGCAGGTAGTCATGTCGGGCGTCCGGTCGCATCGCCGACGAGCCTGGCTCTGGTCCGGGCACTGCATTTCCCACGGGCCTGCCTGCCGCATCGCCGCGACCCTGACACAGCTCCAACAGATGCTGGCTTCGGTCGCCGTGCTTGCTGGTGATCGTCATCGGCACCGGCGAAACGCCACGTCTGAACTGGCCGCTGTCGTGCCGGTGTTGCTGTTGCAGTCCATGTTCAACGTCGGTCTCGCGTTGATCGTCGCCCGGCTGGGCGCGAAGGTGAGCGACCTGAAGCAGCTGATGCCGTTCGTGATGCGGACATGGATGTACGCATCCGGTGTGTTCTACAGCGTCGGCCAAGTTCACCGAGCATCTGCCCGGGTTCGTCGCGGTCGCCGTTGCGCGCCAACCCGCTGGCTGGTCTACATCGAGCTGGCCCACCAGGCGCTCTGCTCGGAAGTCGCCGCCGTCGCCGGGGCTGTCGCTGACGCACATGTGGATGCTGGCGGTCGGCTGGGCGGCCGTCGTCGGGGTTGGCGGTTATGTGTACTTCTGGCGCGGCGAGCAGGAGTACGGCCGTGGCTGAGACCGGGCCGTTCCGACCATCATCGTCGACGACGTCCACATCACTTACCGGCTGCATCGCATCGCGGGTCGCGCTCAAGACCCGGCAGCAGCGCTGAAGCGCATCGTCGCGCCGGTCGTCCGTCAACTACGGTCCGCGAGGTACACGCGGTCAAGGGCGTCAGCTTCGTCGCGCACGAAGGCGAGGCCATCGGCCTGATCGGCAGCAACGGATCCGGCAAGTCCACGCTGCTCCAATGCGATCGCCGGCCTGCTCCCGCTCGACCAGGGGAACCATCTACATCAAGGGCCAGCCATCGTTGCTGGGCGTGAACGCGGCGTTGCTCAACGACCTGTCCGGCGAACACAACGTCATGATCGGCTGCTTGGCCATGGGAATGAGCCGAGCCGAGGTGCGCGAACGCAGCCAGGAGATCATCGACTTCTCTGGGATCAACGATCGCGGCGACTTCAGTTCGCTGCCGATGATCACGTACTCGTCGGGTATGTCAGCCCGGCTGCGGTTCTCGATTGCGGCGGCAAAACGACACGACATTCTTCTCATCGACGAAGCGCTCGCCACCGGTGACGCAGAGTTCCGTACTCGCAGTGAGGAACGGGTACGAAACTGCGGGCCGAGGCTGGGCACGGTGTTCCTGGTCAGCACTCGCTCGACTCGGTCCGCGGAGACCTGCGAGCGCACGATCTGGTTGGAGTCGGGTGAGTATCCGTATGGACGGGCCGACCAATGATGTATTGCCGCGTACGAGGAACACTTCAACCCAGGTAACGCATAGCAGGACGACCTCGGCGCGTAACCGTGTAGTGTTACCGGCGCTGCACCCGAACGATGAGGAGGCCACCTATGCGGGGGTGGACGTGACGAACAGATTCCACCGGCCCGGCCGGTGATCGGCGACGCCGAGATCGAGGCGGCGGTGCGCGTGCTGCGCAGCGGCATGGTCGTCCAGGGCCCGGAGGTGGCCGCGTTCGAGGAGGAGTTCTCCGCAGTTGGTCGCCGGCCGGCACTGCGTCGCCGTCAACTCCGGCACCTCGGCGCTGCAGCTGACGCTTGATGGCCCTGGACTTCGGCCCGGGCGACGAGGTCATCGTGCCCTCGTTCTCGTTCGCCGCCACCGCCAACGCCGTCCGCCTGGTCGGCGCCGAGCCGGTCTTCGCCGACATCGAGCCGGACAGCTTCTGCCTCGACCCGGACGCCGTCGCCGCCGCGATCAGGCCCGCGCACCGTCGCCATCATGCCGGTGCACCTCTACGGCCACCCCGCCGCGATGGACCGGCTGCATGGCGCTCGCCGAGCGGCACGGCCTCGCCGTCGTCGAGGACGCCTGCCAGGCGCACGGCGCCGCGCTGCACGGCCAGCCCGTCGGCGCCTTCGGCGTCGCCGGCTGCTTCAGCTTCTACCCGACCAAGAACATGCACTCGCTCGAGGGCGGCATGATCACCACCGCCGATCGCCGCGCTGGCCCGCACCCTGCGGCTGCTGCGCAACCAGGGCATGGAGCAGCGATACGCGAACGAGATCGTCGGCGCGAACATGCGGCTGACCGACGTCGCGGCGGCGATCGGCCGGGTGCAGCTCACCCAGCTGCCCGAGTGGACCGAGCAGCGCCAGGCCAACGCCAAGTTCCTCGACTCCCGGATCACCAGCGTCGTCACGCCGCCGGTCGCCGACGGCGCCCAGCACGTCTACCACCAGTACACGGTGCGGGTGCCCGGCGACCGCGACGCCGCCCAGCACGCGCTGGCCGAGCGAGGGCGTCGGCAGCGCGGTCTACTACCCCACGCCGATCCACCGGCTCAAGCCCTACCTCGACGACGGCCGTGTAGACCCGTGCCTGGGACCTGCCGGAGACCGAGCGGGCCGCGGCCGAGGTGCTCTCGCTGCCGGTCTATCCCTCGCTGACCGCCGGGAGCTCGAGCGGATCGCCGACGCCGTGAACGACCTGGCTGGTGCGTCGTGATCGGCGCACGGGGCCGCTGCGTGCCGGCCTGATCGGCCTGGGCGCGATGGGCGCAACCACGCCCGCGTCCTGTCGCAGCCTCGACGGCGTCGACCTCGTCGGCGTCGTCGAGCCCGGCCGGCGACGCCGACCGGCGCGCTCGGAGTGCCCGTGCTCGGCACGGTCAGCCGAACTGCTCGAGCTCGGCGTCGACTACGCCGTCGTCGCCTGCCCGACCGGCCTGCACGAGGAGATCGGCCTGGAGCTGGCCGCGGCCGGCGTCATGCGCGCTGATCGAGAAGCCGCTGGCGCACACCGTCGAGGCGGCCCGGCGCTTGGTCGAGGCGTTCGAAGTCGCCGGGCTGGTCGCCGGCGTCGGTCACATCGAGCGGTACAACCCGGCGCTGCAGAGCCTGCGCACCCGGCTGGAGGCCGGCGAGCTCGGTGAGGTCTTCCAGGTCGTCACCCGCCGGCAGGGCCCGTTCCCGCACCGCATCGCCGACGTCGGCGTCGTGATGGACCTGGCCACCCACGACATCGACCTGACGAGTTGGGTCACCGGGCAGGAGTACACGTCGATCTCGGCGCACACCGTGTCCCGGAGCGGCCGGCCGCACGAGGACATGGTCGCCGCCGTCGGACGGCTCGACGACGGCACGATGGTCAACCACCTGGTCAACTGGCTGAGCCCGCTCAAGGAACGGTCCACTGTGGTCACCGGCGACCGGGGTTGCTTCGTCGCCGACACGCTCACCGCCGACCTGACGTTCTACGCCAACGGCGCCGTCGAGCACCGAGTGGGAGGCGCTGCGCGCGTTCCGCGGCGTCGCCGAGGGCGACATGATCCGTTACGCGATCCCGAAGCGCGAGCCGCTGCTGGTCGAGCACGAGCGGTTCCGCGACGCGGTCGAAGGCAAGGAGACCGACATCGTCACGCTGCGACAGGGCCTGCGCACGGTCGAGGTCGCGGCCGCTGTCCTGGACTCGGCGCGTCGCGGTTCCACCTTGCGCCTCGACGGGCCAGCTCCCCTGAACCCCGGTTAGTTGCCTTCACATATGTCGTCCACGCCCACAATTCAATACGCCTAGTGTGTCGGGCAGGTCGTTTCGGCACGCGAATGTTGGTGGTCTCACGGGAGGATTCGGACATGACACCACTTGGTCGGCGGCCGCGTTTGGCGGTCGTGGTGGCCAATGGCATCACGGGCGACTCGCGGGTGCAGAAGACGGCGATCGCGGCCGCCCGGGCGGGCTGGGAGGTCACGCTTGTCGGCGCGGGCACAGGGCCTTGGGTCGAACCATCCAGCATGGGTCCCATCGAGGTGATCCGAGTTCCGGTGGCAACGACCCTCCGACAGCGTTCCGTCCAGAGAAGCAAGGAACGTCGCGCGCCCAAATCGTCGCCCCTTGCCGACAAGGCCGCTTTGAACCTCTACAAGGCCGAGTACCGGACATGGGAACGCCGGACCACGGCGAGAATAGGTTGGTGGCGCTCGGGCACCGTGCCGCTCGGACGATTGTCACTTCCTGCGTTGGTTCCCGCGAGCTACGCCCTCGGTCTCTTAGTACGTCTGCGTCGGGCGCGGTACGAGGCACAGTTGCGCCGAGTCCAACAGGCGGCCGTCGCACCCAAGACCCGCACGGGCAGTTGGCGGCACGGCGCCCCGCATGTGCTGGATCTGGATTTGGCTTTTGGTCCGGTGATCGAGCGGCTGCAGCCGGACATGGTCCATGCCAATGACATTACGATGATCGGTGTGGTCGCCCAGGCCGTGGCTCGTATGCGAGCTCGGGGGGAGCGGGTGCGTTGGCTCTACGACGCGCATGAATATGTGCAGGGGGTGGAGTGGAGCAGCCCGGCACAAGGAACTGCGTATCGAGCCTTGGAACGCGAATTCATCCGGCGCGCCGATTCCGTGGTTACCGTTTCCCAGCAAATCGCCGAACTGTTGCGTGGCAGCTACCGGTTGTCGAAGCTACCGTTGGTGGTCGGCAACGCGCCGGTCCGCGAGATCGACTCGACCGCGGGCAGCGTCACGTCGTTGCGGCGGGTGTGTGGCCTCGCCGCCGAGGTCCCTCTGCTGGTCTACGCGGGGTGGATCGCCCCTGAACGTGGCCTCGACGCGATCGTCGAAGCCTTACGCTCCCTTCCGGGCGTCCACTTGGCCATCGTCGCCGGGCGGACGAACCCCGCCCTGACGAAACTGCTCGACCTGGCCGCCCGCCTGGGTGTGCGGAACAGGGTTCACGTCGCGCCCTACGTCGCGCAACATGCGGTGCCGGCTTACCTCGCCTCGGCCGACCTGGGCATCATTCCGTTCCTACGCAAGCCCAACCATGAGATGTCGCTGCCCACCAAACTCCCCGAGTATCTGCACGCCGGGCTCCCCGTCGTCGTCAGCGACGTGAGGACTGTCGCCGAGTTCATCAACCGGCACCACATCGGCGAGGTCTTCACCGCCGGAGACCCCGACTCCGCGGCTGACGCGATCACCCGCGCCCTCACCAACCGCGCAGACTTGGCCGCTCGGATCACCACCGACCTGCTGACCCAACTGTCCTGGGAATACCAGAGCCAACCCTTGCTCAAGCTCTACAGCACGCTGACCGGACTCACCCCCACACCCAACGCCAACATCTCGCCTGGACCGTCGAAGAACAACTCAGCAGTGCCGTCGACGACACCTCCCGGCTGGCGCACACTGGCCGAAACCCCCACCAGGCTGGGAATCGGCCCCGCCCCAACCACGCCGGCCAAGCCGCAGCGTTCGCCCAGGCCATCTGCGCGGCCAACGCCCAGGTCTCCGCCGAAGTGTTGATGTGGACCACCGCGACCGGGCCAACCTTCCCGGCCGACATCTACCTCGACCGCAGCCGGCGTGGTGATGTGAGCCTCCAGGTCGAAGCCATCCAACGCGTCATCGGCCGTTACACACACGTCCTCGCCGACGGTTTCCTCCCGCTGTTCGGACACCTCAACGGCGACAGCATCGCCGCGGACCTCCCGGCACTTCGCCAGGCGGGCATCAAGGTCGCCCTCCTCGGCCACGGCAGTGAGATCCGTCATCCGGGCCGTCACCTCGCCCGCCACGAATTCTCGCTGTTCCGCGACGCTCCACAAGGGATGATCAGCACCCTCACCGAGATCGCCGAACGCAATAAACTCACCGCCGAAAGCAGCGGCCTCCCCATCTTCGTCACCACCCCCGACCTCCTCGACGACCTCCCGTGGGCCACGTGGGCCCCTCTCGTCATCGACCTCGCCTCCTGGGCCTGCGATCGACCTCTTATGCAACGACCCCGACCCGTCGTTCTGCACGCACCATCAAAGCGCTGGACCAAAGGCACCGAACGGATCATGCCAATTCTGACCGAACTCCACGAACGTGGCGCCATCGAACTCACGCAAGCCGAAGGCGTCCCGTGGGGTGAGATGCGCACCTGGGTCCACCACGCCGACATCGTCGTCGATCAACCCACGACCGGCGCCTACGGCACCTTCGCGGTCGAAGCCATGGCCGCCGGCAAACCCGTCCTGGCCTACCTGGGTGACGCGTTCGACAACGTCATGCCCCGCCGACCGCCCATCATCAACACCACCCCGAAAACCCTTCGGGAGACCCTCGAATCGCTGCTCGACGACCGCGAGCGCGCGGTCTCGATCGGTGCCGCGTCCACCGCGTACGCCCACACCTACCATGACGGTCAGCACACCGCCCGTGTCCTCGCGGCATTCCTCGCCGGATGACCGGAGCGTGGCCGAATCGCGTACCGGCCGACGGCGACCCGATTGCCGCGCTCGCCTGATCGGCGGATCACCACTGCAATCGGAATCCCGCGCGGTCGACCGACGAATCGCGATGAACAAGGTCGATATCACGCCGCACGTGGGCATGTTCATGGGTGGGTACGGGATGGACGACCCTCGAGTCTCGACCGGGACACACGAGCCACTCTTCGCACGATGTCTCGTTCTGTGGGAGGACAACGCCCCACATGTGGTGGTCACAGCCGACGTGCTCGCCATCGGTCGGGCCATGCATCAGGACATCCGCCGTCGGGTGACTGCAATGGGGGTCAGGTCGACCGACTTCATGATGACGGCGACGCACACCCACAATGGGCCGGTGCTCAACGAAGTGCTGGATCCTTGTATCTCGTACGCGTTGACGGCTCGTCAGCTGGGTGTCGTCGACGACTACACCAAGATGCTCATTGAGTCCATTGTGGACCTGGTCCGAAGCACCCTGCGGCTGTCGGCCACGACGTGCGCGTTGGATTACAGCGTCACACGGGCGGCCTTCTCCCAGAACCGGGAAGCCATCCCGCATAAGGAGACCGCCGTGCCCGTCCTTGTTGGGCGGAGTCAAGCCGGCGACCCACTGTTCGTCCTGTTCAGCTACGGCTGCCACCCCGTCGCGGGTGGCGAGCAGACGCTGTTCGACCCGGACTTTCCCGGCCTGGCAATCGGTGAAATCGAGGCGGCGACGGGCGCCTTCGCCCAGTTCATCCTGGGACCCGCAGGAGATCGGAGAATCCAGTGGGTGGGCCCCGCGGCTGGCTCCTGAGCAATCGACACGGCTCTGCGCTGGCTGAAACAGTCATCCGCTCCGTCCCCGCACCCGGGCGGAGGGTGGGCGCGTTCACCACGACCGCCTGCCCGGAAGTGACCGTGCCCCTCCGGCTCGACGCCAGTCCGGAAGGGCTGGCACGGCTTCGGAGCGGCTACCAGGAAAGGCTCCGTGATACAGCTCTGGCAGGTTATCACCGCCGACACGCGTCTGAGATGATCGAACGGATTGACAACCGAACGTTTGCTTCCTCCGTACTCGTACCCATCCAGGTCTGGACTTTTTCGGGAAGCCCCGGACTCACAATCGCCATGACGGGTGGCGAACTGGTCTCGTCCTACGCGGTCGACTTCCGGGCGCGCTATGGTGGCGCTGAGGCGATCGTCATCAGCGGCTACGCGAACGAGATGCCGGCGTACCTTCCGTCGGACGACCTGCTGTGCAGGCCCGCCTCATATGCGGCAGGCACCGATCAGGACAACCCCGATCTGGCGGCCGAGTCCATGGCCGTCTACGGCCACATCGCACACTTCGACATGAGCGCCCCGGGGGCACCGGTTGACGGTGTCGATCAAATCGTACGGTCGACCCTAGACGCGATGCTCCGAGCACCACGAGCAAGGGAGATCGCGCCCCGATGACCCGCCTTCGCAGTAGCCGCCCTGGCGGCGCGAGTTTTCCGGCAACTGCCGCCGAGCCCCACCGACAAAGGGGGCGTGCGTACACTCGGCTCGCCCGGTCAGGACGTTCGGCCGGCCACATGCAAGGCACCAGCCCGGACGCCCATCGCACGCCGCGTGACCAGGTCGAGCGTGAGCCTTGCCAGTAGTCGCCCGAAATACGGAGGATGGCGCCATGAAACCCGCCGGCCACCCGCCCCGGCCTCGTCTCGTCGTGGCCGTCGCCAACGGCATCAGCGGCGACTCCCGGGTCCAGAAGACCGCTGTCGCCGCTGCTAGGGCCGGCTGGCAGGTCACCCTGGTCGGCGCGGCCGACGGGACGAAGACCGAGCGGTCGACGATGGGGCCGGTCGAGATCATCCGGGTCGGCATGCAGGCGACGCTTCGGCAGAATGCCCGGACCGGGCGCCGGTTTCGGCGCCTGGTGACCCAGTCCGGCATTCCGAGCAAGCCCGCGCTGGCTCTCCGGCAGGCCCGCTTCCGGTCCACCCAACGAAAGATCACAACGACGATGGGCTGGATGCGGACGGGAGAGAGCCGGTGGCGCAGCGTGGTGCTGCGCCCGGCCAGCTATGGCCTCGGCCTGCTGGTGCGGTTACGAGGCGCCGTTCACAAACTGCGGGTGAAGGCGTTCAACTGGGAGGCGCGACGCGGAGCACCGACGAGAAGTTGGCGGCGGGATGCCCCGTACATCCTGGATCTGGACCTGGCGTTCGGGCCTGTGATCGAGAAGCTCCGGCCGGACATGGTCCATGCGAACGACATCGCCATGATCGGGGTGGTAGCCCAGGCCGTCGCACGTATGCGAGCACGCGGCGAACGGGTTCGCTGGCTCTACGACGCGCATGAGTACGTCCAGGGTGTCCAGTGGTCAACCCCGATCCAGGCAAGCGCCTACCGGATGCTCGAACGGAAGTTCATTCACAAGTCCGACGCAGTCGTCACCGTCTCAACGCAGATGGCCGACATGCTCCAGCGGAGCTACCGTCTGTCGACGCCGCCGCTCGTGGTGGGCAATGCCCCCGTCCGCGGGGTCGATGCGGACAACGGGAACATCGCCCAACTCTGCGCGAAGTGTGCGGCCTGGCCCTAGAGGTCCCCCTGATCGTCTACGCCGGTTCGATGGCCCCGGAACGGGGGCTCGACGCGGTCGTCAAGGCCCTGCCAGCGCTGCCCGACGTGCACCTCGCCCTGGTCGCGGGACGGACCAATACCTCGCTTTCAGCTCTGCTCGATCTTTCCCGCCGGCTGGGCGTTCACGACCGGGTCCACGTGGCACCGTATGTCGCCCCGCATGCCGTCCCGACCTACCTCGCCTCGGCCACCCTCGGCGTCATCCCGTTTCTCCGCAAGCCCAATAACGAGATCTCACTCCCGACCAAGCTGCCCGAGTACCTGCACGCGGGTCTTCCCGTCATCGTGTCCGATGCGAAACCGTGGCCGAGTTCGTCACCGAGCACGGCATCGGCGAGGTGTTCACCGCGGGCAACCCGGATTCCGCTGCTGAGGCAATCAACCGTGGTCTCGTCGGTCACGCTGCCTTGAGCGCGCGGATCACGACCGACCTGCTCGTCTCGCTCTCGTGGGAACACCAGAGTGGGCCCCTTCTTGAGCTGTACAGCCAACTCACCGGTCTGATCCCCCAACCCGTTTCCGATGTCTCATGGACAGTTGAGGAACAGGTGGCCGTTGAACCAGAGGGCGCCGTGACCGCGAATTCGACGCTGCGGGGTTGGCGCGCGCTCGGCGACACGTCGGTGCGGCTCGGCGTCGGACCCGCCAACTACGCCGGGCAGGCGGCAGCATTCGCCGGCGCGATCTGCCAGGACAATGTCGAAGTTTCGGCCGAGGTGTTCATGTGGCGTACGCCGACTTCGTTCGTGTACCCAGCCGACCGCTACTTAGATCGGCGCCGCGTCGAGGGACATCAATGTTCAGTTGGACGCCGCACGCCGGATCGTGACCAGCTACACGCATCTGCTCGCGGACGGTTTCCTGCCCGTCTTCGGCCGCCTCAATGGCGAATGTATCGGCGACGACCTGCCAGCGCTTGGCCGGGCGGGAATCAAAGTCGCGCTGCTGGGACACGGCAGTGAAATCCGTGACCCAGGTCGACACCTCGCCACCCACGAGCACTCGCTATTCCGCGACGCCCCGGACGGTATGATCGAAGCCCTCACTGCGATCGCCAGCCGTAACCGTCACATCGCGGAGACGAGCGGGTTGCCCGTGTACGTCACTACTCCGGACCTGCTCAGCGACCTGCCTAACGCCACCTGGGCGCCGCTGGTGATCAACGTCTCCGCGTGGGCGTGCGACCAACCAGAACATGCAGCGACCCAGACCATCATGTACCTCCACGCGCCGTCGAAACGGTGGACCAAAGGCACCAACCAGATCCTGCCGACCTTGGCCGCTCTCCACGAACGCGGCGCGATCGAGCTCAGGTTGGCCGAAGGCGTACCGTGGAACAGCATGCGCCAGTGGGTCTTCGACGCGGATATCGTCGTTGATCAAATGGGAACCGGCGCTTACGGCACCCTAGCTGTCGAGGCGATGGCGGCAGGAAAGGCAGTCGTCGCCTACCTCGGGGACGCGTTCGAGGCGTTGGGTTTCCGGCCTCCCATCGTGAACGCGACACTCAAGACACTCCAGGACACCATCGAACGTCTCATCGAGGAGCGCGAAACCACCATCCACATAGGAGTTGAGTCGGTCGACTTCGTCCGGGCCTATCACGATGGGCGTCGCACTGCTTCGGCTTTGCGCGCCTTCACCAGATCGTGAACAGGCCGACCGTGGGCGTACGACGCGGTTTAACGCGCGTGTGGGCCGAAGGTTACCGACGGTACCGCGCTCGAAGTCCCTTGCGGTTGCCCGCCCGACCGATGACGCAGGCTTGGACCCCCCTCAGCGAAACGACTGTCCGGCTTGGCCTCGGTCCGACGAACTACGCGGGCCAAGCTGCGGCGTTCGCTTTCGCCGTCTGCGGCCACCTGAATGACATATCTGCCGAAGTCGTGACCTACCGGCTACCGGGATCCTTCGATTACCCGACCGACGCGGCCATCGAAACGTCGCTGCTGGCTCGGTCTTCGGTACAACGGGCACAGATCAGGCGCGTGGTCGGCCGGTATACACATGTCCTGGTCGACGCGTTCAAGCCACTGTTCGGCCGGCTGTACGGCTCGGATATCGGAGGCGATCTGGCTCTGCTCAACCGGGCGGGCGTCAAGGTGGGGTTACTCGCGCATGGCAGTGAGATACGCGATCCTCGCCGCCATCTCGAACGGGAGCCAGAGTCGCATTTCCGCGAGGCGCCGTCGGCAATCCTCGCGTCGTTGACGGCGACCGCCGATCGCAACAGGCGGTTCGCCGAGCGAAGCGGGCTTCCGATCTTCGTGACTACGCCTGATCTGCTCGTCGACGTGCCCTGGGCGGTGTGGGCACCGCTGGTCGTTGTGACTTCGGGGTGGACGCCTACACCACCGCCGGAACGGGATCGGCTGGTCGTCCTGCACGCGCCGTCGAGACGATGGACGAAGAGCACGAGCCGGATTCTTCCCGTTGTGGACGATCTGCGCCAGCGCGGTTCGATCGAGCTTCGCATGGCGGAGGGCATCAGCTCTGCCGAGATGGGCAGCTGGATCAGAGATGCTGACATTGTCCTGGATCAGTTCGGCACCGGATCGTACGGAGCTCTTGCGTGTGAGGCCATGGCCGCGGGGCGCCCAGTGGTCGGTTACCTGTCCGCGGATACCGTCCGCGCGATCGGCGAGACTCCCCCGATAGTCAACGCGACCGCGGCCACCCTGCGGGACACGCTCGACGCACTGATCGGGGATGCCGAGCTGAGAGCCACGATCGGAACGGCCGGAGTGGACTACGTGCAGCGGTTGCACGATGGCCAACGAACGGCAGAGGCGCTGGCTCCGTTTCTTATGGCCAACCGAGCCGGCTGAGCCGGCCTGGGAGCTTCCCAACGGGAACGGCTGGCGCTCAACGCTCACCGATGACGCGGTCGAGCACGTTCGCCGTAGCCCGCTTGATGCGTTCGTCCACGTAGTCCTTCTTGCCAAGCGCGTATGACCAATACAGGGAGCCCGCCCCGAACACTAGCGCGCCCGCGGCATTTGTGTAGACGCTCGTGTTCTGGGTCAACTCAGGACCGTCTGGAGTGTTGCGCCGGTACGGCGACGCCGAGAGAAGCGTCTGTTTGGCATCTTTGGGTCCGGGAAGGTTCGGAGGAATCCGTCCGCCTCGCCGGCGATGACCTTGTCGATTGTATCCCCGTCCCGCAGTCCAGTTCCGGCCCAGAACCAATGGTCGGCCGCTTGCACCACTAGTGGGGTGGGCGTGGCCACGATGCCGTTGTACAGGACGCCGACCAGGCGTTGCTCCGGATCGTTCGGCCCGGGCGAGGGTCACGCCACTGACCAGTCGCGCCACCCGGGACAGCCTCCGGGTCCGGGCTCGTCTTGTAACACACGACCGTCCGGCTCTGACGCGCCCGCGGAAGAAAGCGAACATGCCAATAGACATTGCTCGCCGCCAGGAAGGCAATGCTGGTCCCTCGGTCGACCGCACTCGACTCTGGTCGCGCATCTCCCGACTCCAGTATTCGTCGTGGCCGCAGAAAATCACCCCCGCGTACTTTGAGGGATCGACTCGACCGTCGTGTAGATCCATCGAGCTCGCGTATGTCATGTCATAGCCACGCTCTTCGGCCCATTGGACGAAGGTCTGGTCCAGGTCGGCGAGGTTCGGCATCCCATAGCCGTCGTACGGCCGGTCGAAGGAGACGTGGAACGCGCGGTCGTCGTAGACATTCGGTGTACTCGACCCAGGTGCAGCGGAACGCGCCGAGTCCGGATAGCCGTAATACAGGCTTTTGCCGAGCCGGCCGTCGCGCGGCCACTGGTTGTACGCCTGGTATGTCGCAAACGGAATAACGACACACAGATCGTCACTTACGTTGGTCATCGCGCACAACGAATGGAGTGTAGCTCCGATAACCGCCTGTCGTGGTAAATACGGCTAGATAATAGCCCGATGTCCAACCAGCAGGAATGTCCAGCCTCCAGGACGGCGACCAGTCACAGGAGATCTCACCGGTTGTGGGGTCGAGCTTTGGATCCGCGCCTAAAACGCCCTTAGGTGGGGCTGGTCACAATTTGTGCCGCGCGCCAGCACCACCGTAGTAGCCAATCCGATAGATGGCCACCGTGAAGTCGTCGGCAGGGTTGGTAGTGACATGGAAGTCTACCGAAGCGCCAACATTCACGCTCGTGGCTGACGCGTACCCCTTAATTGGCAAATGCGCATTGTCGGCGGCGTTTGCGCCGTTCGCGCCGAGCCGCCATTCCGTGGAGCCGCTCAACGCGTTCTCCCGTCGGATCGGTGTACCCGACTTCTTGGTCGCGATCTTCGATATCGAGCCTGCCCCACAACCTTGGCCCGGGGACCGCGACCGCGGCGGCGGCAACCAGTGACACAACGCCGATAGCGGAACGGCGCGTTATCTTGTACACCAACAGGCTCCTTTACGGGCAAAAGGGACGGTCCGGCCAGAGGCGCCGACGATTGCGCTCGGGGTGGCAGCGAAGGCCGAATGTGCTCGGCGATGGTACAAGACAGCGGCCGACAGGTGGACCCCGGAGGAGCTCAGGGTGGCACTTGGTCACACACGATCCGTGAGTGACCAGCAGGGCCCGATACACTAGCGCCTGCTTTCATCCCGTAGAAAGGAACGCAAGGTGACGCACCGTGTGAACGCCGATACTCGGCGCAAACGCGGAAGCGTCGTCATGCTCGTCGACAACGGCGTCACGGCGACTCGCGCGTGCAGAAGGCGGCCCGGTCGGCCGCCGAGGCCGGCTGGGAGGTCATCCTGCTCGGCCGGTCGCCGGACAGCCAGCCGCAGACCTGGGCATCGGGGCGGCCCGGGTCCGGCTGCTCACGTGCCGGTGCCGCTGGCCAAGCGGCGGCACGAGTTCCGCCGGCGCTGGCTGCGGGCGCCCCTGCGTACCCGCCGACCGGCATCGCCGACCACCGCGCAGGCGGTCCGGGCCTGGCGGGCCGATCTCGCCGTCCGCCGGGCAGAACTGACCAGCCGCCTGCAGCGACCCGCGCGCGAGCCGCTGCTGATCGAGCCGGGCCGGCTCTGGCCGCGCGGAACGCCGCATCCGGCTTGCTGGGCCACTGGGTCTCGTTCCGCGCCTGGCAGCTGCGCGGAGGGCAACAGGCTTCGGACGGCTCGACACGCCGTGGGACCGGGCCTACACGTGGTTCTGGCAGAAGGCGTTGGGCGAGCGGGCGTGGCGGCGGCTGGAGCCAGGTCTCTGGGACTACGAGCTGGCCTTCGGTGCGGTCGATCGACGAGCTGCGCCCCGACCTGATCCACGCCCACGACTTCCGCATGCTCGGCGTCGGCGCCCGGGCCGCCGATCCGCGCCGGCGCCGGAGGCGCGGCCGGTCAAGCTGGTCTGGGACGCCCACGAGTACCTGCCCGGTGTCAAGCCGTGGCGCGACAACGCCCGGTGGCTGCCCGCCCATTGCGCACGAACGGGAGTACGCGCCTACGCGGACGCCGTCGATGACCGTCTCCGACGGCCTGGCCGATCTGCTGCAGCGAGGACACGGACTGCGCCGACGTCCGGCGGTGGTGCTCAACGCGCCGCTCGACGGGTCACCGCCGACCCGAGCGCCGGCGCCCGATCTCCGTGCGGTGTGCGGTATCGACGCAGCCAGCCCGCTGCTTGTCTACAGCGGCGTCGACCGCGCCCAAACGTGGCTCGACGTCATGGTCGAGGCGCTGCCCCGACTCGCCGGGGTGCACGTCGCCCTCGTGGCGCCGAAGCCCGGCGCCGACGTACGTACGGGCGCTGATGCGCGGGCCAGCCGAGCTCGGCGTGGCCGAACGGTTTCACGTCCTGCCGTACGTCCGCACGACCAGGTGGTCGCCGTTCTCTCCCAGCGCCGACGTCGGGCGTCATCCCGATCCAGCACTGGCCCAACCACGAGATCGCGCTGATCACCAAGTTCTTCGAGTACTCCCATGCCCGGCTGCCGCTGGTCGTCAGCGATGTCCGGACCATGGCGAAGGACCGTCCCGAGACCGGCCAGGGCGAGGTCTTCCGGGCCGAGGACGTCGACGGACTACGTCCGGGCGGTCGAGCTGGTGCTGGCGGACCTGCCTCGTTACCGCGGCCGCGTACGACCGGCCGGGCTGCTGGACGAGTGGACCTGGGAGGCGCAGGCGGAAGTGCTGGACGGGGTCTACGCCCGGCTCGCGGCGTCACGACAGGCCGGGCCGAGCTCTGGCGTAGCCGGATGTGACAGCGTGATTGTGCCGCTCTACAACGCCATGCCGTACCTCACCAAGTCGTCATGGTCACTGGTCGAATCAGACCATCGGGCGCGACCGGCTGGAGGTCGTCGCGGTCGACGACGGCTCCACCGACGGCAGCGGCCGCCGGGCTGGACTCGTTTGCCGGCAGCATCCGGACACGGTCAAGGTGATGCACCAGGCAACCAACTCCGGCGGCCCGGCCGCGCCCAGCAACGTGGCGCTGTCCATGGCCGAGGCCGCTACGTCTTCTTCATCGGCTGCCGACGACTACCTGGGGCCGGAGGCGCTGCAACGGATGGTGGACGCGGCCGACGAGTACGGCTCCGACGTCATGGCGGCGAAGATGGTCGGGGTCAACAGCCGCTACGTGCCAGGCCGACATGTTCACCGAGACCAGCCCGATGTTGACCTCTTCGACTCGTCGCTGCCGTTCTCGCTGTCCAACACCAAGCTGTTCCGCCGGGAGCTGATCGAGACGTCACCGCCTGCGCTACCGCGAGGACCTGCCGATCGGCAGCGACCAGCCGTTCACGCTGGAGGCGCTGCTACACGCCAGGCGGATCACGTACTGCCGACTACGACTACTACTTCGCGGTGCGCCGCGCGCGACGCCGGTAACATCACCTCGAAGACGAGCCACGAAGAGCGACTCCGGCTGCACCGAGCAGATCATGGCCGTGGTCGCCGACGCTGTCTCGCCGGGCCGAGACCGCGACGCCGATCCTGCGCCGGCACTTCATGTTCGAGCTGTCGCGGCTCCTCCAACCCGACTTGCTCCGCCTTGACCGCGAGATCCAGGAGCGGGTGTGCTCGGGCGTCGGCCGTGCTGGTCGCGGAGTACCTCACCGAGGCATCGCCGACCGGTTGGACACGAGCCGACGGGTACGGTTCAACTCGCGGAGGCCGGCCGGCTTGACGATCTGATCGGCGTGATCCGCCAGGACGCCGGGCCACAGGCACGCGCCGATCCTGGCCGACGGGATGGCACGCTCTATCTTGGCTACGACTGCTTCCGTGTCGCCCGAGACCGGCCTCGACGACCAGGTCTTCCGAATCACCGCCGATCTGCCGCGGCGCTCGGTCGGGGCATCCGGATGGAGGTCACGTCGGCCCGGTGGCGGCGCGACGCGCTCCGAAGGTTCGCGTTGACCGATCGACGGTGCATAGCCCGGTCGACCTGACTGCCGTCTCGGCACGCGACGCCGTCCACGTAACGATTGGCGCCGTGCCGGCGGCGGTGCGGCTGATGCCGCAGGCCGGCGGGCGGGCACGGTCGTGCGTGCGACGTTCCGCTCCGGACCAGCTCATGATCGAAGCTCGGGTACTGGGCGAGCGCCGCTTGGTCCAGGTGCACCTGCGTCTGCCGACTCCAGCGGCTACGCTTCCTCTGCGCAAGCCGGTCACCGTGCGAGTGGTCAAGCGGGCAACCCGCGGGCGTGGCGGCCGATCCGGCTCAGTGTCACCCGGGACCGCGACGGCCACATGGTGGTCGATCTACGTGCCGTCACCGTTCATCGCGTGGCAAGCAAGGCTAGGCATTTGCCCCGTCGGAGAAAGAAGTACTCCTTGAAGATCTGCGTCGTCGCGCTGGGCAAGATCGGCCTGCCGCTCGCCGTCCAGTTCGCCAACAAGGGACACGAGGTCATCGGCGCCGACGTCTCGCCGCGCATCGTCGAGCTGGTCAACGACGGCGCCGCGCCGTTCCCGGGCGAGGCCGACCTCGACTCAAGCTGAAGGAGGCCATCACCGCGGGCCGGCTGTCGGCGACGACCGACACCACCGCCGCCGTCGCCCAGTCCGACGCGGTCGTCGTTGTGGTGCCCCTTTTGGTCGACGCCGATGGCGTGCCCGACTTCAGCTGGATGGACAGAGCCACCCGGGCCATCGCGGCGGGGCTTCGGCCGGGCACGCTCGTCAGCTACGAGACCACCCTGCCGGTCGGCACCACCCGAAAGCGGTGGGCGCCGATGCTGGAGGACGGACTCCGGCCTGACCGCCGGCCAGGACTTCCTCCTCGTGTTCAGCCCCGAGCGGGTGCTCACCGGCCGGGTCTTCGCCGACCTTCGCCGCTATCCGAAGCTGGTCGGCGGGCTCGACGCGGAGTCAGCCAGGCGCGGCATCGCCTTCTACGAGTCGGTCCTGGACTTCGACGACCGCGACGATCTGACCCGCCCCAACGGCGTATGGGACCTCGGCTCCGCCGAAGCCGCCGAGCTGGCCAAGCTGGCCGAGACCACCTACCGCGATGTCAACATCGGCCTGGCCAACCAGTTCGCTCGCTACGCCGACACCGTCGGCAGTCGACGTCCTGCGGGTCATCGAGGCCTGCAACACCCAGCCGTACAGCCACATCCACCAGCCAGGCATCGCCGTCGGCGGCCACTGCATCCCGGTGTATCCGCGGCTGTATCTGTGGAACGATCCGAGCGCGACCGTGGTGCGCAGCGCTCGCGAGGCTAATACTGCGATGCCGGAGTACGCGATCGACCTGCTCGCTGCGGCATATGGCAACCTCGCAGGGGCCAATGTCGCTCGTGCTGGGCGCTGCCTATCGCGGCGGGGTCAAGGAGACCGCATTCTCTGGCGCGTTCCCGGTGGTAGAGGCGCTGCTCCGCCGCGGCGCTCGCCCGTTCGTGAGTGACCCGTTGTATACCGCCGAGGAACTGGCCGATCTGGGGCTGCCGCCGCACCGGGGCGAGCCGGTGACCGCCGCTGTGATCCAGACCGACCACGCCGAGTACCGCACGATCGGCGCCAGCGACCTACCCGGCGTCGCCGCCGTGGTGGATGGTCGGCGGGTCACCGATCCGGCCCGCTGGACAGGCGCTCGCCTGGTCGTCGTCGGCGGCTGACTGTCCTTGCCTCGGTAGGAACCACCAGGGGAGCTGAGGCACATCCGAGGGTTGGGCTCTCCACAGTGGACAGATGCCGGCCCGGACAAGTTGTTAGCTCGATTGTTTCGAGCCGGCCCGAGGTGGATGGAGATTGCCGTGGTCGGATTCGCGGACGGCGTCCTTGAGGCAACCATCTACCAGTACGGCCCGACCTTTGCCGTCGACGGGGTTCGACGCTGTGGCCGCACGGTTCGCGTGAGGTCTACGGCCGACCGTCAACGACCAGCGTCAAGGAGCGCACCCAGCCGGGCGGCCTGGAGGTCCCAGCGCCACTCCGCCTCGACCCAGGCCCGGCCAGCCTCCCCCATCCGCCGGGCCAGTGCGGGATCGGAGAGCAGGGTCGCGATCCGCTCCGCCAAGCCTGCCACATCGCGACCACCGACCACGTAGCCGGTCTCCCCTTCCCGCACCGCGTCCGGGGCGCCACCGGAGTCGCCGGCCACCACCGGCAGTCCGGTGGCCGACGCCTCCAGGTAGACGATGCCGAGACCCTCCACGTCCAGGCCGCCACGGCGGGTCCGGCAGGGCATGGCGAACACGTCTCCGGCGGCGAAGTACGAGGGCAGGGCGTCCCAGACGACCGGTCCGGTGAACGTCACATGCGGTAGGTTACGGCGACACTCGGCGGCAAGACCCTCCAGTGTGGACTGATACGGCCCGCTGCCGACCAGGAGCAGGGCGGCGTCGGGAATCCGGCGGCGGATGTCGGGCAGCGCCCGGATGAGCATGTCCTGGCCCTTGCGCGGTACCAGACGGGAGACGCAGACGATGACCGGACGGCCGGTCAGCCCGTACTTCTCCCGTACCGCCGCGCCGGAGTTCGACCGGGCGAAGGTCTCCGTGTCCACGCCCGGGGCGAGTCGCTCCAGTGTGGTCAGTTCACCGACCGCCCGGTCGAGCCGGGCCCGGAAGTACTCACCCAGGTAGGTGAGCACGTCGACGCCGCGGGCGATGCGGCGCAGCATGCCGCGGGCACCGGGCAGGGCGGCCCAGCCGGCTTCATGGCCATGGGTGAGGGCGACGGCCCGGGTCACGCCGGCCCTCTCGCGCAGCGGCGCGGCCAGCAGTCCCAGCGGCGCCGCCGCCCCGAACCAGACCCGGTCGCAGCCGCGGTCGACGGGCGATCTCGACCACGCGCCGCGCCACCGCCGGCTGTGGGCAGCAGCATGGTGGTGTCCTCGCGGACCACCTCGAACGGCTGGCCGGCGTCGAACTCCTCCCAGCCGGGCGACCGCGAGGAGTAGACCACCAGCGAGCTCCGGCGGCTGCCGGATGGCCAGGTTGTGGACGAACTGCTGGATCCCGCCGGCCCGGGGCGGGAAGTCGTTCGTGACCAGCAGGGTCGCCGGCTCAACCGCTCGCTGCCTCGGGCGTAGGCGCGCGGCGGCGGCGATCCGCTCCACCACCGACGGATGGCTGGCGAACATGAGGTACTCCAGCCGGGGCGGGTCGGCCTCGGCCTGGTTCGTGGTGGCCAGCCGCGCTCCATGGACTCCACAGTAGACGGATCATCGGTCAGCTCGCAGGGCGTGGGCGTCGGCCCGGGCCTCGATGAGGCGCGACACGTACGCCTGGGCCGGCGCGGCGACGAGTCCGGCCAGCGCACCCAGCGCGAGCAGCAGGGCGAGTGCCTCAGGCTCCACAATGGACGTCGCCCCGGCCTGCTCGAGCAGCCCGGTCCAGGTGCCGAGCACCGGTAGCAGGCAGACCGCCGCGGCCGCGCCGAGCGCCCCCGACGCGCGTGCCGGTGACGACATCGCCGAACCTTGGCGTGCCCAGTTCGTGGGCCACGACGCTCTCCACCTCGGCCGGCGGCGCCTCCCGCAGCAGGGTGTCGTAGACGACGATCCGCCGGGTCGGGCCCGAGTCCCGACACGTACGCGTTGAGCGCGTTGGTCCGGCGGGAGGCGTCGGCCACCAGCACATCGCGCACCGGGACACCGTCGCGGGCGGCCAGCGCCAGCAGGCGCTCTCGCAGCTCGCCGGCCTCCATCGGGGTGAACCTGTTGAAGATCGGCTCCACCAGCACCGGGAACACGAAGCTGAACAGCACGGTCAGTCCGGCCGCGCCGAGCGCGACCCAGATCCACCAGGTGCGCGGGGCGGCCTGGCCGGCACCGAAGAAGCCGATCAGGACGACGGCGCCGATGACCGCGCCCGACGCGTACCCCTTGAGCAGGTCGATCGTCCACGACGCCAGCGTCTGCGTGGACAGCCCGAACCGGCGCACACCGCCTCGCGCCGGGCGGCCAGCGGCAGCGTCACCACCTCGCCGATGAGCACGATGACGAAGCCGCCGACCAGGGCCGGGCGAGCCAGCCGCCACCGAGCGGCCGGGCGACCGCGGTGACGATGGCCGCGCCCCGAGCGGCGTGAGGCCGAGCACCAGCGCGACGACCAGCCCAGCAGCAGGGACCGTAGCTCGACCGGGCGCAGCGCGGCCGCGGAACGCGCGGCCGCTGCGCCACCGCGTCGGCCGGCAGGTCGGCCAGGGCGGCGAGCTGGTCGGCCCGGGGCGGCCGGCCGGCGCCAAGGAACGCGGACCGCGGCCACCGCGGCCGTCGCGAGCCCGAGACCACGGCGGTCATCAGGACCAGCCGCCGCAGCCATCGCGCCGGCCTCAGCGGGAAAGTGTGTCCCTCATGCCAGCGACTCTAGCGGGACTCACGCCCGGGCCAGGCGCCGCAGCAGGGTGTCCGAGCTGAGCGGATAGGCGCCGTGGCGGCGTACGCCGTCGGCGACCTCGCGGTCGGAGGAGATCACGACGACCGGACGGCCGTCCGGCTCGGCCCGGACCAGCTGCCGGATCACCTCGTCGGCCGTCTGCGCCCTTGCGGCTGAACAGCACACGCACGCCCACGGGTACCCGGCACGCCCACCAGCCGCTCGGCGCCGTCGAAGACCACGGTCACCTCGGCGCCGGACTGGGCGGCGA
Organism: uncultured Actinomycetota bacterium; assembly: GCA_963803345.1. Classification (GTDB taxonomy): domain Bacteria; phylum Actinomycetota; class Actinomycetes; order Mycobacteriales; family Micromonosporaceae; genus CAWDLX01. The sequence continues at coordinate 74,078 of CAWDLX010000006.1, read as the reverse complement.
TGCCGGCCAGGGCCGACGACCAGACGAGTGCGCTGCTGCTCCAGCGACATGTCGCCGAAGCCCTTCTTGGTCACGTTGTAGCCGTCGACCACGAGGTGGACCTTGGGCAGGCCGAGCAGCTGGTCGAGCCGGGCCGGGTCGTCGGCGTCGAGCGCCCGGGCGTCGGTACGGCCGGCCGCCGGGCCGCTCGGCCGACCTCGTCGGCGACGTAGTCCGCCGGCAGCCGGGCCGGCGGCTGCAGGGCGAGATCGCGGCGCAGCCCGGCCGCGGCCTGCCCGATCGTCTCCAACAGCAGCCAGAGTCGGGCGTCGTCGACCGCCCGAGCGTCCTTGGCCTGGGCCTTCGCCCCGCTGGCGGCCAGCTCGAGGTCGGTCAGCCGGGCCCGCAGGCGGCGCTGCTCGGCCTCGGCGTCGGCCGCGGCCCGGGTGGCCCGGCCCTTCTCGGTGGCCAGCATCTCGCCAGCCTTGCGTTCCCGGGCCTGGGACTCGCGCAGGCTCCGGGTGAGCGTGCGGACCTCGTCGCGCAGCCCGGCCGCCTCGGCCCGGAGCCGGGTGAGCTCGTCGCGGAGCTTCTCCGCCTCGACCCTGGCCACCGCGCGTTCGTGCTCGGCCCGCGCGACCTGCTGTTCGGCGGCGGCCAGCCGGGCCACCACGGCGCCGCTCTCGGCGTCGTTGCGCATCGTCCGGGTGGCCGCCGTCAACCGCTCGAGCCAGCGCTCCGGCCGGGCGAGGTAGGCCAGCGCGGCCACCTCGACCGGGTCGGCCGCGGCCGGCGGTATCCCGTCACGCACGGCCACACCGAGATCGCCGGCGGACGCCGACCGCCCGCGCCGCGACCCGCTGCCGGAACGCCGGGTCGGTGGCCAGCTGAATCGCGATCACGGAGCCGCCGAGCCGGGCCCGCCGGTTGGGGGCGAACTGCGCCACCCGCCGGACCGCGGGCGGCACCTCGTCGGCGGGCATGCCGGTCATGGCGGCGGCGGCGAGGGCGACGACACGCTGCCGTACGGCCTCCGGGAGCACGGGCTCCGCGTCGAGCGTCGGGTCGTGGGCCTCCTCGCCGGCTCCGCCCGTCACCCCCGTGGCGACGTGCTCGTGCTCCGGCATCCTCCCAGTGTTGCACCGTTGATGATCGCTCGCTCCGGTGCGTCGCCCGCCGACCGGTCGAACTTGTCGTACCAGTGTCCTACGGTGCGCCGCGTGGCCAGCACGCCGCTCCTGGAGGTGACGTTCGTCGTGCTGGACCTGGAGACCACCGGCGGTGCCCCTGACGGCAACGGCATCACTGAGGTCGGGGCGGTCAAGGTGCGCGGCGGCGAGCCGCTCGGCGAGTTCGCGACCCTGGTCAACCCGGGTGGCCCGATCCCGCCGTTCATCACCGTGCTGACCGGCATCACCGAGGCGATGGTGCTGCCGGCGCCCCCGATCGCGGAGGTACTGCCGCCGCTGCTGGAGTTCCTCGGCGACGCGGTCTTCGTCGCCCACAACGCCCCTTTCGATACCGGGTTCCTCAAGGCGGCGTGCGCCGCCCACGGCTACCCGCTGGCCCGGCCCGCGGGTGGTCGACACCGCCGCGCTGGCCCGCCGGCTCCTGCTCGACGACGAGGTGCCCAACAACAAGCTGGGCACGCTGGCCCGACACTTTCGCACGCGCGCCCAGGCCGACCCACCGGGCGCTGGACGACGCCCGGGCCACGGTCGACGTGCTGCACGCGCTGATCGGACCGGCTGGGCAGCCACAAGGTGTTCGACCTCGAGGACGATGGTCGCGTTCGCGACGGCGATCTCGCCGGCCCAACGCCGTAAGCGCTACCTGGCCGAGGGCCTGCCCGAGACGCCGGGCGTGTACATCTTCCGCGACGGCCAGGGGCGGGCCGCTGTACGTCGGCAAGAGCAGCTCGATCGCGACCCGGGTACGCAGCTACTTCACCGCCTCGGAGACCCGCAAACGGATCTCGGAGATGATCCACATTGCCGAGCGGGTCGAGGCGGTCGAGTGCGCCCACTCGCTCGAGGCCGAGGTGCTCGAGCTGCGCCTGATCGCCGCGCACCAGCCGCCCTACAACCGCCGCTCCAAGTTCCACGAGCGGGCCATCTGGCTCAAGCTCACCACCGACCCGTACCCGCGGCTGTCCATGGTCGGCCGCCGTGCGCGACGACGGTGCGACCTACCTGGGTCCGTTCGCTTCGCGCCGGGGCGCCCAGCTCGCGGCCGACGCGGTCTACGACGCCCTGCCGCTGCGCCGGTGCACCCGGCCGCTCTCGCCGCGCACCGGCCCACGCCGACGTGCGCGCTGGCCGACCTGGGCCGCTGCGCCGCACCCTGCGACCTGCGGGTCACCCCGGCCGAGTACGGCGAGCGGGCGGTCCGGCCCGTTCGTCGCGGACGGTCACTGGCGATCCCGGGCGCGGTGGTGAACCGGCTGCTGGCGTCGCATCGACCGGCTCGCCGCGGCGCACCGGTACGAGGACGCGACCCGGGTCCGCGGCCGGCTGGCGGCGCTGCTGCGAGCGGTCGTGCGCATCCAGCGGCTGACCGCGCTGACCCAGCTGACCGAGGTGGTGGCGGCCCGCCCCGACCCGGGCGGCGGCTGGGAGCTGGCGGTGGTCCGGCACGGCCGGCTGGTCGCCTCCGGCCGGTCCGGCACCGGCCGCCCATCCGCGCACGACCATGCGCGAGCCTGCTGGCCGCCGCCGAGCCGGTCCAGCCGGCCCCGGCCCGACACCGTGCGCCACGGCCGAGGAGAGCGAGCGCATCCTGGCCTGGCTCGAGCGGCCCGAGGTACGCCTGGTCGAGTGCCGCGCAGGGTTGGGCCTATCCCAACCCAGGCGCCGCTCGTTATCTGCGACGTTGCTCCAACAGGTGGAGGACAGCGCAGAAATCCAACCGCTAAGACAGTCGAATAGTCCGATCGGCCCATCGCTGGGTCCAGTAGTCTGAAAGGACACACCCCTGACGCAGCACAGCCGGAGGTGGCCATGGACTTCGACCTCGGCCGAACTCCGGGCGCTGCTCTGACGACGTTACGGTACGTCGAAGATTTCGCACACCGGGTGAGGTTCTCCCTGGTCCGGCCAAGGTCGCGCGACGATCCGGTCGAGTACATGATCCGGACGCATCGAGGCATCCACCGCGATGGCGACGCGGGTGCTGCGCGGGCGTACGGCGTGGCCGAGCTGTTCCATCGCGGACAGACTGCGCAAGAGCGGCGAGCCCTACATCACCCACCCGCTCGCCGTCGCGCAGAAGGTGGCCGAGCTCGGCATGGACACCACAACGGTCGCCGCGGCGTTGCTGCACGACACGGTCGAGGACACCAGCTACACGATGGGCCAGCTGCGGGACGAGTTCGGCGGCGAGGTGGCCCTGCTGGTCGACGGGGTGACGAAGTTCGAGAAGGTCTTCTACGGCGACGCCGCCGAGGTCGAGACCATCCGCAAGATGATCATCGCGGCCGGCGTCGACGTTCGGGTGCTCGTGGTCAAGCTGGCCGACCGGCTGCACAACATGCTCACGATCGACGCCCGCTCGCTCGCCTCCCGCGCACGTATCGCCCGGGCCACCCAGGACGTCCTGATCCCGCTGTGCGAACGTCTCGGGCATCCAGGCGCTCAAACGCGAGCTCGAGGACAGCGTGCTGGCCGCGCTCGAGCCTGACGCGCACGCGATCCTGCGCTCCTGGGTCGCGGTGCGGCCCGACTGGCTGGGCTACGTCGACCATGTCGTCGGCCCGGGCCGCGCCGATCCTGCGCGACCGAGAAGATCAGGGCGCGCGTGGTGGCCCGACCACACCACCTCTACTCGATCTGGAAGGACACCTACGGCAAGGGGTACGAGGAGCCCCACGAGCTGCCCCGCATCGCGATCATCGTGGCCGGGGCGGAGAACGACTGCTATACTGCGCTCGGTGCCATCCACAGCACCTGGCGGCCGGTGCTCGGCCGGTTCAAGGACTTCATCGCCTCGCCGAAGAACAACCTCTACCGCTCCCTGCACACGACGGTGATCGGGCCCGACGGTCGGGCGGTCGAGGTGCAGATCCGCACCGAGACGATGGAGCGCAACGCCGAGTACGGGATCGTCGCCGCCTACCGGTTGGAACGGCGCGGCCCGGGCGTGCACAGCGCGCGGCGCGCGAAGTCGCGCCGGCTGCGGAGCCTGTGGCATCGCTACGGCCGGCGCGATCGAGGCCGAGGCGGGGCCGAACAGGACGGCGAACACCTGGAATGGCTGCGCCGGCTGGTCGAATGGCAGCGGGCCGCCGTCGACCCGGTGCGGTTCCTCGAGTCGCTGCGCTGCGACCTGGCCGAGGGCCAGGTGCATGTCTTCGTGGACGGCAACCGGCTGCTCCTGCCGGCCAACTCGACCCCCGTCGACGTCGCCTACGCGATCGGACCCGAGGTGGGCCACCGCTGCGTCGCCGCCACGGTCAACGGCCAGCTGGCCTTCCTGTCCTCGCCGCTGGCCGACGGCGACGTGGTGGAGATCCATACGGCCGCCCCGCACGAGACCCGCGGTGCGGACGGTAAGCCCATCGGCCCCTCACCCGAGTGGCTGACCTTCGTCCGTACCCCGTACGCCCAGTTGCACATCGAGCACCGGCTCGGCAGCCGGACCGCCGTCGATCCGGAATCGGCGCCACCGCTGTCCGTGCCGGCGCGGGTCCGGATCGGGCGTACCGCGATCGGGCTGGCGCTGCGCCGGGAGGGCCGGACCCTGGCCACCGACACCGCCGCTGTTCGCGGTCGCCGAGGACCTGGGCTACCGCGATCTCGAGGGTCTCCTGCTCGCCGTGGCCGACCACATCGAGGAGGCGGCCACGTGGCCGCGCCGCCTGATCGACCACGTCGACGACGCCGGGCTGGACGAGGACGAGCTGGCTTCGGCCCAGTTCAGCGAGGACGACTTCGAGGACGGCTTCGACGACACGGTGACCGGCTACCAGAACATGCTCGACGAGCGGATCGACAACGGGCTGGCTGACGGCGGCGGCGCCGATGTCACGGACGGGACCTCGGCCACCACCTCGGCCTCGGCACCGGCGGGCAGGCCGTAGCCTCGAAGCCATGAGCTCCCCCACGGCCGGTCGTCGGCTGCGCAAGCTTGGCTTCTCGGCGTTCTACCGACTGCCGGCCGGCATCCGCCGTCGTCTGGTCCGGCTCGTGGTCGGCAAGTACATCGTGGGGGCGGTGGCCCTGGTCAGGGACTCCGGCACGGGGCGCTTGCTGCTGCTCCGCCAGCCGCCCGGGCTGGGCTGGTCGTTGCCGGCCGGGCTGCTGCAACGGGGCGAGCGCCCGGTCGAGGGCTGCGCCCGCGAGCTGTACGAGGAGTCGGGCATCCAGGTGCCGGCCGAGGAGTTGACCCCGGCCGTACCGAACGCGGTCGTGCACCACCGGGGCCGCTGGATCGACGTTGTCTTCGAGACGTTCGGTACCGGCGGCTGAGGTGACGCTGCAGGTCGACGACGCCGAGGTCCTGGAGGCGGCCTGGCATCCCGTCGGGAACCTGCCGCCGCTGACCGTCCCGACCGCCGTGCTCCTGTCGTACTACGGCATCGGTCCATACGTCGACTACCCCGAGGTCCGCCGATGACAACGGTGTGCGCCCTGGTCCTGGCGGCCGGGCAGGGCCACCGGCTGCGGCCGTTGACGACCACGCTGCCCAAGCCCCTCTGCCCGGTCGGCAACGTGGCGCTGGTCGACCGGGCGCTGGCCCGGCTGGCCCGGCACGGCTTCAGCGGACCCAGCGAGGTCGCGGTCAATGTGTCGTACCTGGCTGACCGGGTCGCCGCACACGTCGGCGGCCGGGCCTTCATTTCCCGTGAGCCCGAGCCGCTGGGTACCTCCGGTGCGGTGGCGCACCTGCGCGACTGGGTGGCCGGCCGGGCCGTCCTGGTCGGCAACGCCGACGCGTACCTGGCCCCCCGGATGCCGGACCAGCCCGATCTCGCCCCGCTGCTGCACGGCTGGGACGGCATGACGGTCCGGGTGCTCGCGGTGTGCCGGGCGAGCCGGCCGAATTCGAACCGGGCCACCGGTTCGCCGGGTTCTCGTTGCTCCCGGCCGACGTGGTGGCCGGCCTGCCGGCCGGTGCGTCCGAGCTCGTCCACACCGTGTGGCGACCGGCGGAGCGGGCGGGTCGGCTCGAGATCATCAGCTATGACGGCCGGTACCTCGACACCGGCACCCCACCGGACTATCTGGCGGCCAACCTGGACGCGGCCGGCTCGGGCTCGCTGGTCGCCCCGGATGCCGTGATCACGGGGACCATCGCGCACTGCGTCATCGGCGCCCGGGCCCAGGTGGCCGGATCCGTGACCCGGGCCGTGGTGTTGCCGTCGGGCTGCGTCGCCCGCGGCGAGACCCTGGTCGACTGTGTACGGATGGGAGCGGACCTCACGGTGCCCGCGCGATGAGCTCCGCCGTCGGCTTCCGGTCCGAGCGTGGGCCGATCCTCATCTCGTTGATGCTCTCGATCGGCCTGGTCGCGATCGACTCGACGGTCATCGCCACGGCGGTACCGTCGGTCGTCGGCGACCTCGGCGGTTTCGCCCAGTTCCCCTGGCTGTTCTCGATCTACCTGCTCGCGCAGGCGGTGACCACTCCCATCTACGGCAAACTGGCCGACCTGTACGGCCGTAAGCCCATCCTGCTCCTGGGCATCGGGCTGTTCCTGATCGGTTCGGTGCTGTGCGGCTGCGCGTGGTCGATGCTCGCGCTGATCGTGTTCCGCCTGATCCAGGGCATTGGCGCGGGGGCGATCCAGCCGATGAGCATGACCATCGTCGGCGACCTGTTCACCGTGGCCGAGCGCGGGCGGGTTCAGGGGTACATGGCCAGCGTGTGGGCGGTCTCGTCGGTGGTCGGACCGACCCTGGGCGGGGTGTTCTCGGAGTACGTCAACTGGCGATGGATCTTCCTCGTCAACATCCCACTCTGCCTGCTCGCCTTCACGATGCTCTGGCGCAGCCTGCACGAGGACGTCCAGCGGCGCGAGCATCGGCTGGACTTCGCCGGCGCCGCACTCCTGGCGGTGGGCTGCACCCTGCTCATCCTCGGCCTGCTCGAAGGCGGTGTCGCGTGGGCCTGGTCCTCACCCGCCAGCGTCGGTGTGCTGGGCGGCGGGGCCATGCTGGTAGCCGTGTTCGCCCTGGTCGAGCGGCGGGCCGCGGAGCCGGTCCTGCCGCCGTGGATGTTCCGGCGGCGGATGCTGGTCAGCACCAACCTGGCCTCGGTCGGAGCCGGTGCGGTCCTGCTCGGACTCACCTCGTACGTACCGACCTTCGTCCAGGTGGTTGTCGGTACCGGTCCGCTCGTCGCCGGCTTCACGCTCGCCGCTCTGACGCTGGGCTGGCCCCTGACCGCATCCCAGTCGGGCCGGCTGTACCTGCCGCTGGGGTTCCGCACGACCGCGCTGATCGGGACCGGGCTGGTGGTCCTCGGCTCGGTTCTCGCCACACTGCTGGACGTGAGATCGGGCGTGGTGTCGGTCGGGCTGGCGTGCTTCGTGGTGGGCGCCGGGCTCGGCTGGGTTGCCGCCCCGACGCTCATCGCGGCCCAGTCGACGGTCGGGTGGGAGGAGCGCGGGGTCGTCACCGCGAGCAACATGTTCAGCCGTTCCATCGGCAGCGCGGTCGGGGCGGCTCTGTTCGGCGCGATCGCCAACGCGAGTCTGGTCGGGGCGGGCAGCCATGACGCGGCGGCCGTGGCCGGGGCCTCCCACCACGTGTTCCTCGGCGTGCTGGTCGCCGCCGTGCTGCTCGGCCTCGCGGTGGCGGCCATGCCACGCGCCGAGGCCCGGGTGCCGGCGCCATCCGCGGCCCCCGAGGCGGCCGAACCGGCTATCGTGTGGGACGACCAGCCGTCCGGGCGAGCGACCCGAAGGAGCGCGTTGTGATCACCGCGATCGTCCTCATCGACTGCGCCACCGACTCCATCCCCGAGGTCGCCCAGAACCTGGCCAACCTGGACGGGGTCAGCGAGGTCTACTCCGTCGCCGGCCACGTCGACCTGATCGCCATTGTCCGGGTCCGCGAGTTCGACGAGATCGCCGAGGTCATCGCCGGCGGCATATCCAAGGTGGCGGGCGTCGTGAACACCGAGAGCCACATCGCGTTCCGGGCCTACTCCCGCCACGATCTGGAGGAGGCCTTCGCCATCGGGTTCACCGCCGGCGAGTAGGGCTAGTCGAGCCGGTACCCGAGGTCCGCGGTGATGGTCGCGGTGTCCATCTGCGCCTTCTGCAGCCGCCCTGAGTAGTCCCAGTTCATCGCCTGCCAGCGGGTGAACTGGTCCAGTACCCAGCGTCCGGACTGGCGCGACCCGTTGCCCGACCGGCCGTTGCCGCCGAAGGGCAGGTGGGCCTCGGCCCCCGAGGTCGAGTTGTTGACCGACACCATGCCGGCGCGGACCCCGGCCCGGAACCGGAACGCCTCGGTCGCGTCCGTGGTGTAGATCGACGACGACAGCCCGTACCCGGGGCGGTTGGCCAGCTCGATCGCCTCGTCGAGATCGTCGTAGCGGCACACCCCGACGATGGGCCCGAAGGTCTCCTCGGTGAACAGGCGCTCGCCCGGGCCGACGCCGTCGACGATGACCGGGTGGTAGAACAGCCCCCGGTCCGGGTCACCGACGAAGCCGGCCCGCGGGGCGGTCGCGGTGATGCGGCCGACCGCGCTCGATCCGCTCACCCGGTGGTCCGGACCGATCCAGTCCAGATAGGACTCGTACCGGTCGGCGAAGCGTCGTGACATCATGGGTCCATAGAGGACTGTCTCACGTGGATCGCCGATCGCTGCCTCCTCGGTCGCCCGGGTAAACATGTCCACAAAGGACTTGTGTACCGACGAGTGGACGAGCACCGTGCCGAGCGAGGTGCAGCGCTGGCCGGACGTGCCGAAGCCACCGAACAGGGCACCCTCGACGGCCAGCGACAGTTCGGCCGCCGGCGTGACCACCATCGGGTTCTTGCCTCCCAGCTCCAGGCACGGCGACTGCAGATGACGCCCGCACAGCTCACCGACGCGAGCACCCACCTCGGACGACCCGGTGAACCCGACCTTGTCGACCAGGCGTTCGTCGAGAGCGGTCGTCAGACCGTCGAATGTGGACGGACCGTCGGCCTGCACCACCTGCAGGACGGCCTCGGGCAGCCCGCTCGCGGCGAACAGCTCGTACATCGCCTGGGCACTCGCCGCCGCGTACTCGGCCGGCTTCCACACCACCGCGTTGCCGCACAGCAGGGCCGGCACCAGATACCACGATGGCACCGCGACCGGGAAGTTGCCCGCCGTGACGATCGCGGCCACCCCGACCGGGGTACGGAAGGTGAAGAGCTGCTTGTCCGGCATCTCGCTCGGCACCGTCTCGCCGTACAGGCGCCGCCCCTCCCCCAGAAAGAAGTCACAGGTGTCGATGATCTCCTGGACCTCGCCACGGGACTCGGCGATCGGCTTGCCGACCTCGCGGGTGACGAGCCGGGCCAGCGACTCCTTGTTGGCCTCGACGATGCGCCCGATCGAGGCGATGACCCGCCCACGCACCGGAGCCGGCACCGCCGCCCAACCCGCGGCCGCCCCGCGGGCCGCCCGGCACGCGGACACGAAACCGTCCGCGGTGGTCAGCTCGACGCGGGCCACCACGTCGTCCAGATCGGCCGGATTCACCGTGTCGAGCCGCCGCCCGTGCGGGGCCGCGAGTCCCGCCGCCAGAGCCGATCCCACCGTACGCATGGGCGGCATCGTAGCCTGGCGGACCATCGTGCTACCCACGGGTAACCTACGGCTACGCTCGGACCATGCCTGGCGAGTACGAACAGGACCACGTCGACCGGGGCGATGACCGGATCGGGCTGCACGTGTACCCCGGACCAGCCGACGGGGCGGCACCCCTGGTTGTCGTGTGGCCCGCGATGGGCGTCCCGGCCCGCTACTACCGCCCGTTGGCCGGCCAGCTGCGTGACGCCGGACTGGCGGTCGTGGTGGCCGACCTGCGGGGCACCGGTGCCAGCACACCGGTACCGTCGCGCCGGTCCCACTACGGCTACGCCGACCTGGCCGACGACGTTGGAGCCGTCCTGGACCATCTGGGCGCGCGGTGCGAGGGCCGCCGGGTCGTCCTGCTCGGCCACTCGCTGGGCGGGCAGGCGTGCGCGCTGCACCTCGCCCGGACCGGGAAGCCGGCGGCCGATGGACTCGCTCTGGTGGCCGTCGGACTGCCCTGGTACCGCTCGTACCACGGTCGCCGGGCCAGGGGCGTCCTCGTGCTCACCCAGTGGATCGGCGTCGTGTCGTCCGTGCTGCGCTTCTGGCCCGGTTGGGGCTTCGGCGGCCGCCAGGCCCGCGGGGTCGTCAAGGACTGGGCGTACACGGCCCGGCACGGTCAGTTCCCGCGCACCCTTGTCCCCGACGGGCTTTCCGGCGTCGAAGTACCCGTCTTGGCGGTCAGCATCGACGGCGACCAGTTCACGCCGCCGGCCACCTTGGATCACCTGTGCTCGATGATGAGCGGCGCGCCGGTGCAGCGCGTGCATCTGAGCAGCGGGGCGATCGGCGCGACGGTGGACCACTTCACCTGGGCCCGGACATCGACGCCGATCGCCAGCTTGGTGGCCCGGTTCGCCGACTCCCTGCCGCAGATAACACGATGACAACACGCGCCGGGTTGAGCCGGACAGGTCGCCGGGGGGCTGGCACACTGCAGACATGACGGAGCGCGAGGAGCGAGCGCCAGCGAGCACCGCAGCCTGCGACGGGTCCATGGCAGACATGACGGAGCGCGAGGAGCGAGCGCCAGCGAGCACCGCAGCCTGCGACGGGTCCATGGCAGGGTCCACTGAGCGAGCGCGTACCTGGCGGGTGGCATGACCCTCGGTCTGGAGCCCGGACTCTCCCGCGAAGACTTCGACGACCTGCACGACTTCATCCGTACGCATGTCGCGGCCGGCTACCGCACCGACGAGGAGATCGTCAACGACGCCGTCGAACTGTTCGCCGAGAACGGCGCCGGTCCGGCGGCCATCCTCACCGCGGCGCGCGCCATCGCCGACCAGGCGGCCGCCGCCCATGCCGACGTACAGGCCAGCTGGACCGGACCGACCGACTGCGATCGTCTCGACGCCGCGTTCGCCGAACTCGAGCTGGCCGGCATCCTGGCCCGGCAGCACTACTCGTGCTGCGGTAGCTGTGGCGCCACCGAGATCGCCGGTGAGATGGAGCGGGCCAGCCGCGAGGGCCAGCCGGCGCGGGGCTTCACGTTCTTCCACATCCAGGACACCGAGCACGCGGTGGTCGGGGAATCGCTGTACCTCAGCTACGGTTCGCTCAGCCGGGACCAGTCCGAGTCCGTCGGGATCGGGCACGAGGTCGTAGCGACCCTGAGCCGCCACGGACTCACGCCGGCCTGGAACGGCAAGTTGGCCCACCGGATCGCGCTCCCCCTGACCTGGCAGCGCCGCCGCCCCTGACCCGGCCGCCCACCCCCACCCGCGTCAGCGAGCTGACTGAGCCACCTCGACCCATCGGTCGAGGACAGCGGCAGCCCGGCCGGAGTCGACCGCATCGGCGGCGCGGGTAATCCCCTCGGCCAGCGCGGCCAGCAGACCCTCGGGCGAGCCGGCCGACGACCAGCCCGAGTACGCGGCGATGGCGGCGGCCGCGTTCACCAGGACGGCGTCACGGACCGGCCCGGGTTCGCCAGCCAGCATCGACCGGGCGATGGCGGCGTTCACGGCCGCCTCGCCGCCACGCAGGGCCTCCGGTTGGCAACGGGGCAGGCCGAGGTCGGCCGCGTCGAGGACGAGCGGTGTGACCGAGTCCGCCGGCGACAGCCCAGACCCGGGTCGGGGCGGTCGTCGTGAACTCGTCGAGTCCGTCCTCACCCCGCAGGACCAGCACCGAGTCACCGCGGCGGGCGAAGACCTCCGCCATGATGCCGGCCATCCGGGCGTCGGCGCAGCCGACCGCGCCGGCCCGGGGCTGAGCCGGGTTGGTCAGCGGGCCGAGGAAGTTGAAGGCGGTCGGGATACCCATCTCGCGTCGTGGCACGGAGGCGTGGCGCAGGCCCGGAGTGGAACCGCGGCGCGAAGCAGAACCCGATGCCGGCGTCGGCCACGCACCGCGCCACCTCGTCCGGTCCGAGGTCGAGCGGGATGCCGAGGTGCTCGAGCAGGTCGGCCGTGCCGCACAGCGAGGATGCGGCCCGGTTGCCGTGCTTGATCACCCGGATGCCGGCGCCGGCGGTGACGATCGCCGCCATGGTGGAGATGTTCACGGTGTGGGCCCGGTCACCGCCGGTACCGACGACGTCGACCGCGTCGCCGGCCGATCGCTCGGCACCGCCGAGGTCGACCCGCACGGCGGCGGCGAGCATCGCCTCGACCAGGCCGGCGATCTCACCCGGCGTCTCGCCCTTGGCCCGCAGCGCGACCACGAACGAGGCGATCTGGACCGGGGTCGCCTCGCCGGCCATCACCTCACCCATGGCCCAGGCAATGTCCGATGTGGACAGCTCCGCCCCGCTCAGCAGCGCGGCGAACAGATTCGGCCAGGTGCGCTCGCCCATGGCGGCGCCTTCCTGTCGGGGGAACGGTCAGCGCGGCGTTGGTGCGCCGGCAGCGCGGGCCCGAGCATCGACGCGACGGTCTGGCCGGTCGTCATCGGGTCGAGCGGGTGGGTCAGCGTCGCGTCCACCTTCGCGTACGCGGCGAGCCATCGGTCGGCCGCCCGCGCGATCACGACCACCGTCGGCGGGCAGTCGTCGAACTCGTCCTTGAGCTGGCGGGCGATACCCAGGCCGCCGGCCGGTGCCGCCTCGCCGTCGAGCACGAGGAGGTCGATGTCGCTGCCGGTCGACGATCCGTACGACCTCGTCGTGGGCCGACGCCTCGACGAACCGCACCGCCAGTCCGGCCGCCGGCCGGGTGCCGATGGCCAGCCGCATACGCTCCCGTACCTGCGGATCGTCGCTGTAGAGCAGGACGGTGCTCGTGGCCACGTCGGCGGTCATCGATGATGTCTCCCGTGCTCAGGGCTAACTGCCCGTCGATCGTACCGAGGAGCGGCTCCAGCCCGACAGCGCCGTCCGCCTCAGCCTGCTGCCGGGCCAGGGCGGCCCGCTCCTTCGCCTCCTCGCGGTCCAGGGCCCGGTCGATCCGCCGCGCCTCCCGCTCCGCGTCCCGCATCCACTGCACGACCAGCGCCGCCAGCATGGCCACCGCGACGAACTCGCCGCCCGCCCACAGGATCCCGCCGGCGAGCTGCTGGTCGGTGACCGGGTCGGCCCAGCCGAGCCCGCAGCGACGGGTACCAGTCGCCGCCGAGCAGGTCGGTGCTCTGCATCACGGTCAGCCCGAGCACGGTGTGGAAAGGCGTCGACAGGAACATCATCAGCGCCCGCAGCGGGTACGGCAGCCGGCCGGGCAGCGGATCCAGGCCGATCAGCGGCCAGAAGAACAGGCAGCCGACGACCATGAAGTGCAGATGGACCAGTTCGTGGATCCACTCGTTCTCCAGCGACAGCCGGTACAGGCCGGAGAAGTACAGCGCGAACGGGCTCGCGACGAACAGCCCGAACGAGACGATCGGGAACGTGAGCAAACGGGCCACCCGGCTGTGCAGCACGGCCAGCAGGATCCGGCGCGGCGCCCGCCGGCAGAATCCGCAGAGCGAGCGTGACCGGCGCGCCGAGAGCGAGGAAAATCGGCGCCGGCATCGCCAGCACCATGTGCTGCACCATGTGGGCCGACAGCAGCGCGTCGTCGTACGCGGCCAGGCCGCTCACCGGCGGCCACGGCGAGCAGCGCCAGCCCGACCAGAAGACGACGATGCGCCCGGTCGGCCAGCGGGTGCCGCGACCGCGTCAGCCGGACGCACTCCGAGCACGTAGAGCCCAGGCCGCCAGCACCAGCACGCCGGCTGATCAGGGAGAACGGGTTCGCCTCGGTCAGCAGAATGAGCGGAGTGAAGGGGCGAACTCCACCGCCGTGTGCCAGAACCATGCGCCGTCCACTCCATGCAGGCTAGGCCCGCGCCGACACGCCGACACGCCCCTCAGACCCGGCCCCGAACGGGCAGTTCAGCCGGCCTCGACACGCGGCGTCGGCCACCCCGGCCACCGGCCCCAGACGATCACGGGCAATAATGACCGCGTGACGGCCGAAGCCCTTCCGAAGAGCCAGATCCATTCACTGACCAGGCCCAATATGGTCAGTGTCGGAACCATCATCTGGCTCTCCAGCGAGCTGATGTTCTTCGCGGCGCTCTTCGCCATGTACTTCTCGATCCGCGCTACGCCCATCGGTCAGGCCGAGTGGGCGGAGCACACGAAGGCGCTGAACCTCCCGTACGCGCTGACGTTCACGCTGATCCTGGTGCTCTCCTCGGTCACCTGCCAGATCGGCGTGTTCCGGGCGGAGCGGGGCGACGTGTACGGGCTGCGGCGCTGGTTCACGCTGACGTTCCTCATGGGCCTCACGTTCGTGCTCGGCCAGGCTTTCGAGTACCGCAACCTGGTCGAGGAGGGCGTCCGGATCAACGAGGACGGCTTCGGCTCGATGTACTACCTCACCACCGGCTTCCACGGGCTGCACGTCACCGGTGGTCTGATCGCGTTCATCCTCTTCATGGCCCGTACCACGCTGAGCCGGTTCACGCCGGCCCAGGCCACCGCGGCCATCGTCGTGTCCTACTACTGGCACTTCGTCGACCTCGTGTGGATCGCCCTGTTCTCCATGATCTACTTCTTCAGGTGACGCGCGTGGACCGAGCGCTGACGCTCGTCGCAGCGCTCGTGACGACGCCGCCGACATCTGAATCTGGACCGACCTAGGTGAGGCCATGACTGCCCCGCTCCCGCGGCGCAAGCGACTGCTCTCGCTACGCCGAACCGCCCGGCCCCGCGGGCGGATGGCGCGCCGCGTCTCGACCGCGGTGCGCATGGCGGCCGCGCTGTTGCTGGTCGGCGTGCTGTACGCGGCGTTCGCGCCGGGAGTCAGAGCGGCCGCCGACGACCCGCCGCGCTGACGCAGGCGGCCGCGGCAGGCCAGCAGCTGTACAAGACGACCTGCATCACCTGCCACGGCACGGATGCGCAGGGCGTGCCCGGGCGCGGCCCGAGCCTGATCGGCGTCGGACCGGCGGCGGTCGAGTTCCAGGTCAGCACCGGACGCATGCCGGCCGCCGGGCAGGGCGCCCAGATCGATCGCGCCGACCCCCGCTTCACGCGACCCAGACCCGCCAGCTCGGCTGATTACATCGACGCGCTCGGCGGCGGGCCGGCCGTGCCCGACAGTACCTCGCCGGCGGCGATGTGGCCGCCGGTGGCGAGCTGTTCCGGATCAACTGCTCGTCCTGCCACGCCTTCGGCGGCGGGCGGCGGCGCGCTGTCCTCGGGCAAGTACGCGCCCGGCCTCGAGCAGGCGACCGACCGCCAGATCTACGCCGCGATGCTCACCGGGCCGCAGAACATGCCGGTGTTCGGCGACAACCAGCTCAGCTCCGGAGCGAGAAGAAGGACATCATCGCCTACCTGCATGAACCTGCGGAACGACACCGACCCGGGCGGCTGGGGCCTCGGCCGGCTCGGCCCGGTGCCGGAGGGCCTGGCCATCTTCCTCATCGGCATGGTGGCGCTGGTGTTCACCACACTGTGGATTGCGGGGAAGTCATGACGCTCCCACCCAGACACGGATTCGCACGGTCACCCGGGCTGCACGTCGACGCCGGCCGAGACGACTTCGACGTCGACGACGAGACCCTCACCCGGTTCGACCTCGTCCGCGAGGGCGCCCGCCGGGACGGCGTCGAGATCGTCCACTACGAGCCGCGGTTCCCGGTGCGCGGCACCAAGACGGAGAAGCGGGTCGAGCGCTCGATCGCCCTGCTGCTCACGCTGAGCGGGCTGTTCGGGTTCGGCTTCTTCGCCGCGTTCATCTGGTGGCCGCAGCGGTACGAGCCCGGCGACGTGGCGTCGAAGTACTACACCCCGCTGCTCGGCCTCGGGCCTGGGCGCGGCCCTGTTCCTGCTCGGCCTGGCCATCATCGCGTGGGCCAAGAAGCTGCTGCCGGCCGAGATCTCGGTGCAGGAGCGCCACGACGGCAGCCCCCACCGGCCGAGCAGATGCTCACCGGCGCGACGATCCTGAACCTGGTCGACGAGACCGGCATCAAGCGCCGGCCGCTGCTCAAGGCGGCGCTGCTGCTGCCGGCCGGCGGCCTCGGCCTGGCCGCCGGCGCGGCCCTGGTCGGACCGCTGATCAAGGACCCCAACGACGGAGCACATCCTGCTCACCACCGGCTGGAACCCCGCCAACAACAACGGCAAGCGGGTACGCTTGGTCCGCGAGGACGGCACGCCTATCCGTCCGGAGGACGTCAGCGCCGGGGGTCAGATGACCGTGTTTCCCGGTATCCCGGGTGGGGCGACGAACACGTACGCCGACTCCCCCACGCTGCTCATCCACCTTTCCCGGCGGACGCCGCCGCGCTGCGCGCCAGCATCGCCACGTCGCAGGCGACCAACAACGAGCGCCGCCGATCGTCAACGGCATGTGGGACAACTACGTCGCGTACTCGAAGATCTGCACCCACGCCGGCTGCCCGGCCAGCCTGTACGAGCGGCAGGACCAACCGCCTGCTCTGCCCGTGCCACCAGTCTCAGTTCCTCCATCACCGACCAGGCGAGGCCGATCTTCGGCCCCGCCACCCGCCGTCTGCCGATGCTGCCCCTCGACCTCGAGGATGGCTTCCTCGTGGCCAGGTCGGACTACCTGGAGCCCGTCGGACCGGCCTACTGGGAGCGGCCATGACCACGACAGCGCCATCGGACCGCGGCCCCGCATCGCAAGCGCCGGCTCGACCTCGCCGCAGCTGCCCGGCAGCCAGCGGGAGGGCGGTCGACGAACGGCTGCAGTTCGTCGACCCCGCTGCGCCGGCTGTTCAACAAGGTCTTCCCCGACCACTGGTCGTTCCTGCTCGGCGAGATCGCGCTGTACTCGTTCATCGTCCTGCTGCTCACCGGCACGTTCCTGGCGCTGTTCTTCGACCCGTCGATGAGCGAGGTCAGTACAACGGCAGCTACGCGCCGCTGCGCGGGATCGAGATGACCAGGGCGTACGAGACGTCGCTGAACCTCTCGCTTCGACGTGCGCGGTGGCCTGATCATGCGCCAGATGCACCACTGGGCGGCGCTGCTGTTCATGGCCGCGATCGTGGTGCACATGTTCCGGATCTTCTTCACCGGCGCGTTCCGCAAGCCGCGTGAGCTGAACTGGATCATTGGCGTCAGCCTGTTCTGGCTGGGCTTCACCGAGGGCTTCGCCGGCTACTCGCTGCCCGACGACGCGCTCTCCGGCACCGGCCTGCGCATCGCCTTCGCGATCGTCCTGTCGATCCCGGTGATCGGCAGCTGGATCGCCACGTCGCTGTTCAGCGGCGAGTTCCCGGGTACCGAATCCTGCCGCGGCTCTACATCCTGCACGTGCTGCTGATACCCGCGATCCTGGTCGCCCTGATCTCCGTGCACATGGTCCTGCTGGTCAAACAGAAGCACACCCAGTGGCCCGGCCCGGGCCGGACCAACCAGAACGTGGTCGGCGTGCGGATGTTCCCCGACCTTCGCCCTCAAGGCCGGCGGCTTCTTCATGATCGTGTTCGGCGTGATCGCGCTCATGGGTGGCCTGCTGCAGATCAACCCGATCTGGCTGTTCGGGCCGTACAAGGCCGGCGTCGTGTCGGCGGCCAGCCAGCCCGACTGGTACGTCATGTTCCTCGACGGCTCGACCCGTCTGATGCCGCCCTGGGACATCCATCTCGGCCCGTACATGATCCCGGCGATCTTCTGGCCGACGGTGGTGCTGCCCGGCATCCTGACCGTGCTACCGATGATCTATCCGTTCATCGAAGCCCGCCGGACCAAGGACTACGCGATCCACAACCTGCTCCAGCGGCCCCGCGACGTGCCCGCCCGTACCGCGCTCGGTGCCATGGCGATCTCGTTCTACGGCGTGCTGCTGATCTCCGGCGGTAACGACGTGGTCGCCGACAAGCTGAACATCAGCCTCAACGCGATGACCTGGATCGGCCGCATCGGGATCCTCGTGGTGCCGCCGATCGCCTACTACATCACGTACCGGCTGTGCCTGGGCCTGCAGCAGCACGACCGTGAGGTCCTGGCGCACGGCGTGGAGACCGGCATCATCCGGCGCCTGCCGGACGGACGCTTCATCGAGGTGCACCAGCCGCTGGCCAGCCCCAACGGGCACGGACACGCCGCCGCTGGAGTACGTCGGCACCCCGGTGCCGAAGAAGATGAACAAGCTCGGCGCCATGGTGCCCGCGGTACGGGGCTTCTTCCGGCCGATCGAGAAGCCCGGCGAGGTGTTGCCGCCGCCCCCGCCCGCGCTCCAGGCTCCGCCGTCACGGCCCGAGCTGGAGGATGCGCCACACCGCTGACCAGCACAAACGAACGAGGGGTAGCCCGCAGATCGGGCTGCCCCTCGTTCGTGCGAAACGATAGGGTTCCCCAGCGGCCATCGAGGCTGAACAATCGTTAAGGCAGTGATACTTCCCCGTCCCGACTGCCTTTCGAGGTGACCCGTGCGCCGTCTCGTCACGCTCCTACTCGTCCCGATCACCGCGGTCCTGCTCGCGTTGGCCGTCGCCGCTCCGGCGTCAGCGGTCACCATCGAGCAGAAGGTGGCGGTCCTGACCTCCTGGACCCAGCCCAGTACGTCCAGCTACAACGCCTGGAACGCGGCCCGCCAGAACCAGGGTGCCTGGACCGTCTACGGCTTTGACTGGTCCACCGACTACTGCTCCGACAGCCCCGACCAACCGCTCGGATTCGACTTCCGGATCCCCTGCTGGCACCACGACTTCGGGTACCGCAACTTCAAGGCGGTCGGCACGTTCGCGGCCAACAAGCCCCGCCTGGACGACATGCTCTACTTCGACCTCAGGGCCAAATGCGCCACGTACAACGTCTTCGTCCGATCGGCCTGCTACAGCCTGGCCTGGACCTACTACCAGGCCGTGAAGGCCTTCGGCAGCATCGCCGCCAGCAACGCCGACCTGGCCGCCGCCGCGTCCCTCAAGACGAGCGGGCTGGCCGCCCAGGCGGCCGCCCAACGGGCTGCCGCCCTCGACCGGACCGCCAACGCCCACTGACCCCGTGGCCCGCGGCTTGCGGAGGAAGGAAGGGCACCTTGTTAACGGATTTTGTTGTACAAGGTGCCCTTCCTTCCATCGACGTGGCGGGTCAGGGGCGGACCATCAGCGATTGCGGGCCCCGGAACGAGATGTTCGGGTGGAAGGTGAGTCGCTGGTCGTCGACGAGGCTGAGCCCCGGGTACCGGCGGACCAGCTCGTCCACGGCTACCCCGGCTTCGACCCTGCCCAGGTATGCCCCGAGGCAGTAATGCAGCCCCTTGCCGAAGGCCAGGTGCTGGTCGGCGTTGCCGCGGTGCAGGTCGAAGGTGTCCGGCTCGGGGAACACTGACGCGTCCCGCCCGGCAGCGGCCAACCAGAGCAGCAGCTTCGTACCCGCCGGCAGCTCCACCCCGGCCAGCACGGTCGGCTGGGTGGTGACCCGCCGCCACATGGGCACGGACGGGTCGAACCGCAGCGTCTCGTCGACGGCGGCCGGAATGAGCGACGGGTCGGCGACGACCGCGGCCCAGCGTTGCGGATCCTCGAGCAACCGGCGCACCGTGTTGCCGATCAGCCCGGTGGTGGTCTCGTGACCGGCGAAGCTGAGCGAGAACAGGATCGACGCGATCTCGGCCAGCTCGAGCCGGTCTGGATCCTCGTCGTGGATGGCGAGCAGGTCGCTGGTGAGGTCGTCGCCACGGTCGGCCATCTTGGCGCCGACCAGATCGGCCAGGTAGCCCCGGTAGGCCGCGATGTTGGTGGCCAGCTCGATCTGGTCCTCGGCGTCCGGGCGACCCCACGACAGCGCCGCCCGGTACCCGCACCAGCGCTTGAGCTGGGCGTAGTCGGCTCGCGGAACTCCCATCAGCGAGAACACCGTGTTGGCCGGCAGCGGGAACGCCAGCGCCGCGACAAGGTCGAAGTCGGACGCGTCGCCGACCGCGTCGAGCAGGCTGGCCGCCATCTCCCGTACCCGCGCAGCCATGGTATTGACCCGGGACACGGTGAAGGCCCGGGTCGCGGGCCGGCGTAGCCGTGCGTGGGCGGGCTCGTCCAGACTCACCATCGACGGCTGCGGCCGATGCCCACCGCCGAGCAGGATCTGTTGTGCCTGCGCGGTCAACGGGGCCAGCGGCGCCTGCGCGTTGGCCGCCGAGTAGGTGTACTGGTCGCGGAGTACCTGTTCCACGTCGCCGTACCGGGTGACCACGACGTAGTCGATCGACGGGGCGTAGAACACGGGTGTCTCGGCGACCGGGAGGCTGGCCAGCACCGCATAGGGGTCGGCCAGGTACTCAGGTGACAACGGGTCGAAGCCGTGGTCGACCGGGCAGGACACGGCGGTCATCGGGCGACTGTACGTCGCCGTACCGTCGCGATCCAGCGGTGTCAGTGCGCTTTGCGCACCAGCGGTGTCCGTGCGCTTTGCGCGCCAGCGCTGTCAGTGCGCCTTGCGCGCGCCGGTGTAGTACTCGAACAGCAGACCGCCGGTGCCGATGAGCAGCGCCGCGATACCGGCACCGACCAGCCACCATTGCTTGTACACCAGGCCGAGGCCGGTCACGATCGTGGACAGGGCCAGTCCGAAGGGGTAGTAGCTGCCCGGGCTGAAGAACCCGACCTCACCGGCGCCCTCGGCGATCTCGGCCGTCGCCCGGTCCTCCGGACGGGGGTCGATACGGCGCGCGACAAAGGCGAAGTAGCCGCCGCACATGCCGCACAGGAGGCCGGACAGCGCCAGGGCGATGGTGCCGACCCACTCGATGCCACCGAACTCGTACCAGGTCCACCAGGCGTACACCGCGCAGGCGGCGTACAGGAAGGCGGTGATGACCGCGAAGAAGCGGAACTCAGATCGCATGGCGCCCTCTCAGCTCGTCGCGTCCGCGGTGCGCTTGGTCGAGAACGGCTTCGTGGTCACCGCGTAGGGTTGCTCGCCGACGTCGCTCAGGGCCTGCGGTGTCGTCATGCCAGCCTGCTTGTCCTTGACGAACTGCGCGAACTGGTCCGGGGTGACCGCCCGCAGCTCGAAGTTCATCATCGAGTGGTAGGTGCCGCACAGCTCGGCACATCGGCCGACGAACGCTCCGGTCGCGTTGAGCGTGACCTGGAACTGGTTGACGACGTTACCCGGGAACACGTCCCGCTTGAACAGCAGTTCCGGCACCCAGAACGAGTGGATGACATCGTCGGCGTGCAGGACGAACCGGATCGGCTCGTTGATCGGCAGGACGAGCACCGGAATGTAGGTGTCGGTACCGGAGGTGGAGATGTTGGTCTGGGTACCCGTGATCTTCGCGTTCTCGTAGCTGAACTTCCAGTTCCACCTGAACGGCTCGACGTTCACGGTCACCGCTGCGTCGTTGGGCAGCTTGTTCACACTCGTCTGGACGACCGCGGTGTAGTAGAAGAGCACCGACACGATCAGGAACGGGGCCACCGAGTACAGCAGCTCGATCGGCATGTTGTACCGGGTCTGCGGGGGCAGCTCGTCGCCACGCTTGCGGTACCGGATCACGCACCAGAAGATCAGGCCCCAGACGAACACGCCGATCGCCAACGCGGCGATGACGGACCCGATCCACAGGTCGAACATCTCGTGGCTCTGCGGCGTTATGCCACCTTGGGGCCACCCGAACGAGAAGGCCTGGTCGATCGTGCAGGCACTCGTCGCGGCGAGGGTGACGGCTGCGGTGGCGGCGACACCCAGCACCCGGCGCAGCGTACGTCCCCTGCGTGGTGCTGCCT
Organism: uncultured Actinomycetota bacterium; assembly: GCA_963803345.1. Taxonomy (GTDB): domain Bacteria; phylum Actinomycetota; class Actinomycetes; order Mycobacteriales; family Micromonosporaceae; genus CAWDLX01. Next base: position 52,186 of record CAWDLX010000006.1, on the reverse strand, counting down.
GGGAACCCCTTGCGACCACGAGTTCCTGCCTCCTCGTCAGAGCGCACAGCCAAGGTCGTCTTTGGCGAACGATCGCAGACTACTTCACCCCCGCGGCGCGGGCGGGTCAGGGGTCGGCGCGTCAGCCGGATCAGGCGGATACCGTTGAGGCGTGGCCGCTCCGGCACCGATCGCCGCATACTTCGACGCCGCCGCGGCGGCGCCGCTGCACCCTGTCGCGCGCGATGCCATGCTGGCGGCGCTGGCCGACGGCTGGGCCGACCCAGGCAAGCTGTACCGCCAGGGCCGGCTCGCCCAGCAACTCCTGGACGCCGCCCGGGCGGCGGTGTCCGAGGCGCTCGGGGTACGGGCCGACGAGGTCGTGTTCTGCGCCAGCGGTACCGACGCCAACCATCGGGCCGTAGCCGGCCTGCTCCGAGGCCTCCGGGCCGCGCTGGTGCACTCGGCGGTGGAGCACTCCTCGATCCTGTACGCCGGCGAGGTGCTGGCCGACCGGAGCCTGCCCGTCCCCGTCGACCGGCTCGGACGGGTCGACCTGGCAGCGTGGTCGCGCGCCCTGCCGGGGGCCGGGGCGGCCGCGCTCATGAGCGCCAATCATGAGGTCGGCACGCTACAGCCGGTGGCGGACGCGGCCGAGGCGTGTACCGACGCCGGCGTTCCCCTGCTGGTCGACGCCGCCCAGTCGCTGGGCCGCCTGCCGGTACCGGGTGGATGGTCGGTGCTGACCGGCAGCGCCCACAAATGGGGCGGACCGCCGGGCGTCGGAGTGCTGGTCGTCCGCACGGGTACCCGGTTCGCTCCACCACGCCTCGCCCCGGCCGAGCCCTCGCTCCCCTCGGTCGTCGGGGCGGCAGCGGCTCTGCGTGCGGTCTCGGCCGAGGCTTCCGCCGAGGACGCCCGGCTGCGGCCGCTGGTGGACCGCGTCCGCAGCGTGGTACCGGCCACCGTGCCGGACGTCGAGGTCGTGGGTGATCCCGATGATCGCCTGCCGAACCTGGTCACCTTCTCGTGCCTGTACGTCGACGGAGAGGCGCTCCTGCACGCGCTGGACCGGCGCGGCTTCGCGGTGTCCTCCGGCTCGTCGTGCACGTCGTCGACCCTGCGCCCCAGCCATGTCCTCGAGGCGATGGGGGTGCTCTCGCATGGCAATGTACGGCTGTCGTTGCACCGGGAGACGACCGCCGACCAGGTCGACCGGTTCCTGGCCGACCTGCCCGAGATCGTGGCGGCGTTGCGGGAGGAGGCCGGGGTGACCGGGCTGTGAACGCCGGCCGACCGGTGGATTCGACCGGGGTGGAGGTGCTCGACTGCCGGGGTCAGCGGTGCCCGCTACCGGTGATCGCGCTGGCCCGGCGGTTGCCCGAACTCCCCGTGGGTGCGGTGCTGCGAGTGCTGGCTGACGACCCGGCCGCCCGTGGGGACATCGAAGCCTGGTGCCGCCTGCGCGAACAGGACTTCGCCGGCTCCCCGGCCCCCGACACCTTCGACATCCGCCGTCGCTGACCCGGCGGGCGAGCGAGGTCAGGCGGTGGGGAGGTACGGACGGATGTCGGCGGCGCAGTCGTCGCCGTAGGACTCGGCGAGCCGCTTGCTGAACACGTCGGCCTCGAGGTCGTATTCCTGGGTGCCCACCGTCTCCAGGACCAGGGTTGCGAGCAGGGCACCGACCTGAGCCGAGCGCTCGAGTGAGAGGTCCCAGGAGCGGGCGGCGAAGAAGCCCGACCGGAACGCGTCGCCGACCCCCGTCGGGTCGTAGGCGCGGATCTCCTGGGCCACGGCGACGTGCAGGGGGTCCATGTCGAGGCTGGTGATCCGCACGCCGTCCTTGCCGAGCGTGGTGATCCAGACGCCGACCTGGTCGAGTACGTCGTCATCGGTCAGCCCGGTCTTGGACAGCAACAGCTCCTTCTCGTACTCGTTCGTGATGAGGTACGTGGCGCCGTCGACCAGAGCCCGGATCTCCGAGCCCTCCATCCGGGCCAGCTGCTGCGAGGGGTCGGACACGAACGGGTAGCCCAGGTCGCGGCACTCCTGGGTGTGGCGCACCATCGCCATCGGGTCGTCCGGGCTGATCACGACGAGGTCGAGCCCGCCGAGGCGGTCCGCGACCGGCCGCAGCTCGATGTTGCGCGCCTCGCTCATGGCACCGGCGTAGAACGAGGCGATCTGGCACATGTCGAGGTCGGTGGTGCAGACAAAACGTGCCGTGTGCGCGGTCTCGCTGACGTGCACCGACACGGTGTCGACCCCGTGCCGCTCGAGCCAGGCGCGATAGTCCAGATCGAAGTCACTCCCGACCGCTCCGACCAGCGCCGGGCGCAGGCCGAGCTGGGCCATGCCGAAAGCGATGTTCGCGCCGATGCCGCCCCGCCGGACGACCAGGTCGTCGACCAGGAAGGACAACGACACCTTGTGCAGCTGGTCGGCCAGGAGCTGTTCGCCGAACCGCCCCGGGAAATGCATCAGGTGGTCGGTCGCGATCGAGCCGGTCACGGCGATGTTCATCGGTAGCCCCAGGTGAGGTGTCGGCGAACGGCGGGCGTCGGAAAGCCTACCGGTCCACGAACGGCTTGGGCGGCTCGACCGAGCCGCTCACCCACCGGATCCACTCCAAATGCGATGGCCACGCCTGCCGGAAACACGACAGCGCCCCGCCTGACCGCGCGATGCGGTGAGCGGAGCGCTACCGGGTGCCATCGTCGGGCGACCGAGGTCGTCCGGGCTCGGCTCAGGCGACCGGGGTCGCCGGAGTCACCTCACGCGACCGGGGTCGCCGGGGTCACCTCAGTGGAACGAGTCGCCGCAGGCGCAGGACCCGCTCGCGTTCGGGTTGTCGATCGTGAAGCCCTGCTGGTCGATCCGGTCGACGAAGTCGATCGTCGCGCCGGTCAGGTACGGCACGCTGAAGCGGTCGACCACGACCTCGACGCCGCCGAAGTCGGCGATCTGGTCGCCCTCGACATCGCGCTCGTCGAAGAAGAGCTGGTACCGAAGGCCGGAGCAGCCACCGGGCTGCACCTGCACCCGTAGGCGCAGGCCGTCGTTGCCCTCCTGCTCGAGCAGCGCCTTCGCCTTGCTCGCCGCGGCGTCAGTGAGGATGACGCCGGTCGACGACGTGGTCTGCGGGCTCGTCACGGTTGCTCCCTACGATTCAGAATGATCAGCCGTCCCATCGGCGTAACAGGAGTTGTCCCGCCGCCATTCCCATGCTACCCACGGCCGGGCCCTCCGTACCCCTGTGCGCCCGGACCGTACATCTGTGCGCAGCACCACAGCCGGGCCAGCTCAGCCCACCCCGACACCGGCGGCGATGGTGTCACCCAGCGACTTGTCGATCGAGCGCCAGTAGACGACGGCCCGCTGCAGCACAGGTCCGGACACGCCGGCCGAGATGTGCCCGATCACATTCGATGCGAGGTGTTCCCGGCCGGTGTCGTCGAGTACCTCGCGGACCAGCGTGCCCGGCTGACCGAAGTCGTCGTCCTCGGCGTGCAGGCGGTAGGCCGACCTGACCATGTCACCGTCGGAGTACCAGCCCAGGTCCTCCGCTCGGGATTCGTCGACCGCCGGGCCGCCGTACGAATTGGGCGAGTACACCGGCTGACCGGGGCTGACCTCGTAGCGCATGGGTCCGTCGAAGGCGTAGGTGTGCACGGGTACCCTCGGCTGGTTCACCGGCAGCTGGAGGTAGTTCGGGCCGATCCGGTACCGGTGCGTGTCCGCGTACGCGAACATGCGCCCGAGCAGCATCTTGTCCGGCGAGATCCCGATTCCCGGTACCAGAGCCGATGGCTCGAACGCGGCCTGCTCGATCTGGGCGAAGAAGTTCTCCGGGTTCCGGTTCAGGGTCAGCCGGCCGACCGGGATGAGCGGATAGTCGCCGTGCGGCCAGACCTTGGTCAGGTCGAACGGGTTGAACCGGTAGTCGTGGGCCTGTTCGTACGGCATCACCTGCACCGACAACGTCCAGGACGGGTACTGCCCAGCCGCGATGTGCTGGTACAGGTCGCGCCGGTGGAAGTCGGCGTCCTCGCCGACCATGGCGGCTGCCTCGCCGGCAGTCATGGTCTGGATGCCCTGGTCGGTCTTGAAGTGGTACTTGACCCAGAACCGTTCGCCGGCGGCGTTGACCCACAGGTAGGTGTGTGAGCCGAATCCGTCCATGTTGCGCCAGCTCCGGGGGATCCCCCGATCACTCATCAGGAAGGTGACCTGATGGGCCGACTCCGGACAGAGGGTCCAGAAGTCCCACTGGGCGTCGTTGTCCCGTAGCCCGGTGGCCGGCATCCGCTTCTGCGAGCGGATGAAATGCGGGAACTTCATGGGATCCCGGATGAAGAAGATCGGGGTGTTGTTGCCGACCAGGTCGTAGTTGCCGTCGGTCGTGTAGAACTTCAACGCGAAGCCGCGCGGGTCGCGGACCGTGTCGGCGGAGCCCTGCTCGCCGGCGACGGTCGAGCATCGCAGCAGCGTGTCCGTCCGGGTACCGGGCTGGAACACGGCGGCCCTGGTGAACTGCGAGACGTCCTGGGTGACCTCGAAGAACCCGAACGCGCCACCGCCCTTGGCGTGGACGTTGCGCTCGGGTACCCGCTCGCGGTTGAAATGCGCCATCTGGCCGATGAAGTGGTGATCATGCAGCAGGACCGGCCCGTCGGCGCCGACGGTCAGCGCGAACGCGTCGCTCGGGGCGGGGGCGCCCGTCTCGGTGGTGGACATGGGGGCTCTGCGCTGTTCGGACACGATGTCGACTCCCTCGGTGTGACTTCCGAGATCCTGGACTCAGTCAAGATTACTGGGGCGATGGTACGCTGTGTAACGCCTCAAACACACAGCGTACGACCTGGCGGCGGGACGTGACCGAACGTCGGTGAGACATCGAGTCTCAGAGGTCACAGCCCAAGGCACCGCCATCTCCGGCACGACGGTGCGACCCTTACAGATGTGACGACGTTTGCTGAGCCCTCGGGCACCGCGACCGCCCTCCTGTTGCTCGGGCGGGGAACGGACCCGTCCTCCGAACGGGGTGTCGACTGCCCCGGTGAGCTGCCCGCTGCCAGCGACCCGACGTTGGTCGAACGGGCTCGGGTGGCCAAGGCGACCCTGGGTGACCGCCTGTTCATACTGGGCCACCACTATCAGCGTGACGAGGTCATCCAGTTCGCCGACGTGACCGGTGACTCGTTCAAGCTCGCCCGCGACGCCGCGGCCCGGCCGGAGGCCGAGTTCATCGTGTTCTGCGGCGTGCACTTCATGGCTGAGAGCGCCGACATCCTGACCAGCGACGCTCAGAAGGTCATCCTTCCCGACCTCGCCGCTGGGTGCTCGATGGCCGACATGGCCGCGATCTCGCAGGTCGAACAGGCCTGGGACGTGCTGACCGAGGCCGATGTGGCCAGCTCGACGGTGCCCGTCACCTACATGAACTCCACGGCCGCGATCAAAGGTTTCGTCGGCCGCAACCACGGTGTCGTCTGCACCTCGTCCAACGCCAAGAAGGCGCTGACCTGGGCTTTCGAGCGCGGCCAACGGGTACTGTTCCTGCCCGACCAGCACCTCGGCCGCAACACCGCCCACCGCGACCTCGGTATCGACCTGGACGACTGCGTGCTCTACGACCCGCACAAGCGCAACGGCGGCCTGACCGTCACACAGCTGCACGAAGCGAAGATGATCCTGTGGCGTGGCCACTGCTCAGTGCACGGTCGCTTCACCCGGGAGTGCGTCGACGAGGTCCGCGTCCGGGTGCCCGGGGTCAAGGTGCTGGTCCACCCGGAGTGCCGGTTCGACGTGGTCTACGCGGCCGACTACGTGGGGTCGACGGAGTACATCATCAAGACGATCGAGAATGCTCCGGCTGGTACGTCGTGGGCGATCGGGACGGAGCTCAACCTGGTCCGGCGGCTGGCCAACGCCCACCCGGACAAGGAGATCATGTTCCTCGACCGGACCGTCTGCTACTGCTCGACCATGAACCGGATCGACCTGCCCCACCTCGTGTGGGCTCTGGAGGAGCTGGTCGCGGGCCGGGTACCGAACCAGATCACCGTGGATCCCCGGACAGCCGCGTACGCGCGGGCGGCACTGGATCAGATGCTCGCTCTACCCGCCTGAGTAGTCATTACGTTGCGCAGCGTCGGGTTTCCGGGGCTGTCAGCCTTTCAGCCGCCCCTGCGTGCCGGGTGCGACCCGCCGCAGGGGTAATAGGGCTATGCTCTGCGCGCGAGTCGACCCAACCACGATCATCGACGCATGGAGTTGGTGACGCGCGTCACCCGTCTCGCTCGCGCTGTCATCCGTACCCCGGACCACCACGCTGTAAGCCGCACCCCGGACCATCACGCTCAGCTCGCGGGAGGTTTGCGTTGACCAACGCGCTCAATGACGCCGCCATCGTTCACGGTCAGACGCCGCTGCGCGGTGAGGTGAGCGTCCGCGGGGCCAAGAACCTCGTCTCCAAGGCGATGGTCGCGGCACTGCTCGGTCACGGTCCGAGCCGGCTCTTCGACGTACCGCGTATCCGCGATGTCGAGATCGTGCGGGGCCTGCTCGAACTGCACGGCGTCCGGGTCAACGACGGCGCCGAGCCGGGCGAGATTGTCCTCGACCCGACCAACGTCGAGCGTGCCAAGGTCGACGAGATCAACGTGCACGCCGGATCGAGCCGGATCCCGATCCTGCTCTGCGGGCCGTTGCTGCACCGGATCGGGCACGCGTTCATCCCCGACCTGGGCGGTTGTTACATCGGCGACCGGCCGATCGACTTCCATCTCGCCGCGCTGCGCCAGTTCGGCGGCGTGGTGGACAAGACCCCGCTCGGCCTGGACATCACCGCCCCGAACGGCCTGCACGGTACGAAGTTCGATCTGCCCTACCCGAGTGTGGGCGCCACCGAGCAGGTTCTGCTCACGGCCGTGCTGGCCGAGGGAGTCACCGAGCTGCGTAACGCGGCCGTGGAACCCGAGATCGTCGACCTCATCTGCGTGCTGCAGAAGATGGGCGCGATCATCACCGTGCACACCGACCGGGTCGTCGAGATCGAGGGCGTCGACCAGCTGGGCGGCTACACGCATCACCCCATTCCCGACCGGATCGAGGCGGCCAGTTGGGGCGCGGCGGCCCTGGCGACCGGCGGCGACGTGCTCGTCCGCGGTGCCCGGCAGGCCGACATGATGACGTTCCTCAACGTGTTCCGCTCTGTCGGCGGCCGGCTCGACATCCGCGACGGCGAGGACGGCGGCATCCGGTTCTGGCATCCGGGCGGGGAGCTGAGGGCGGTCGCGCTGGAGACCGACGTGCACCCCGGCTTCATGACCGACTGGCAGCAGCCGATGGTGGTCGCCCTCACCCAGGCCCGCGGGCTCTCGATCGTGCACGAGACCGTGTACGAGCGGCGGCTCGGCTACGCCGAAGCACTCAACCAGATGGGCGCGACGATCCAGACCTACCGGGAGTGCCTGGGCGGCACTCCGTGCCGCTTCGGCCGGCGCAACTTCAGGCACTCCGCCGTCATCGCCGGCCCGTCGAAGTTGCACGCGACCGAACTGGTCATCCCCGACCTGCGGGCCGGCTTCTCCCACCTGATCGCCGCGCTCGCGGCTGAGGGCACCTCGACGGTGTACGGGGTGAGCCTGATCAACCGCGGGTACGAGGACTTCGAGGCGAAGTTGGCGGGGCTGGGGGCCCACATCGAGCGCCCGTAGCGTTGGGGTCGGGCTCGCTGGTCGGCTACCCTTCTCGGCGTGCCCTCCCTCTTCCGGCGTAAGTCCGACGACCTGGTGACCGACTCGGTCACCGAGGCGAACACCCGCGCGGCCAAGGCTGCGCGAGGCCATCCCGTGACCAAGTCCACCGGTACCGCCGCGGCGAAGGGCAACGGCGCGGCCGGGGCCAGGAGCGCGGGCGCGGCCGGGGCGAAGAGTGCGAAGGTCACCGGCGCGAGCGGGGCGAAGAGCAGCGGGGCGAAGGTGGCCGCAGGCAAGGCGAAGGCGACCGCGACCAGGCCCGCGGCGGGTGCACCAGCCGGGACCGGGGCGGTGCCGGCCAAGGCGACCAAGATCGGGAGCACCCGGATCACGGTGAAGCCGACCGAGGTCGAGGCGGACGACGCGGCCGAGCAGGCGCGCCCGCGCGGATACACCGCGAGCAAGAAAGAGCTCGGCCAGGCTACGCCCAAGCGCAGGGCGGGAGGCCGCGTTGTCGAGCCACCGCCAGCCAACCGGCGCGAGGCGGCCCGCCGGATGCGGACCAAGCAGCGCGAGGCCCGGGCGGAGGCGCGCGCCGGGGCGATGGCCGGCAACCCGGACTACCTGCCCAAGCGTGACCAGGGCCCGGAGCGGGCACTCGTCCGGGACATCGTCGATGGCCGGCACAGCCTGGCCCGCGGGTTCATGCCGGCCGCGCTTCTGCTGATCCTCGTCACGTCCTCGGCCATGCCGGTGCCTGTCCGGTACATCGGTAACACGATCTTCTACCTGCTGATCCTCGGCGTCCTCGTGGACTGCGTCCTGCTGTGCCGCCGGATCAAGAAACTCATGCGCGAGCGCTTCCCCAAGGATCCACTGCCGCCGCGCTCGTACTACTTCTACGGCATCATGCGCGCACTGGCCTTCCGCAAGATCCGCATGCCCGCCCCGCGCGTCAAGGTCGGCGACAAACTCTGACCGATTGGCTCCGGGTTTCATGGCTCGCCCCGGGTTTGTTGGTTTGCCCGGACAGTTTGCTAACGCGTTCTGTATAGCGCGGCGTCCGTGCAAACACCTGGGCGGGAGCGAACTCGGGAAGATCCGTTTGGTCCGCCCGATTGTTGAGTCCACTGCTCATCTGAACGGGAGAAACGGATCTCGGGGTCGCCGGGTGGGTCAGGGGAGGCCGGCGAGGCGGAGCAGGGCGGCGGTAGCGGCGGCGATCAGGACCACCAGCACGAAGGGTGCCCGGCGCCAGGCGGCCACCACCCCGGCCAGGACGCCGACCGGACGGGCGACGCCGGCGAAGTGCCCCGCATCGGTGAGAGCGGCGGTCGAGGCCAACGCGGTCAGCAGCGCGACGGCGGCCAGCGGCAGCAGCCGGGCCGGCAGGGGCGACAGGTGCAGCCGGCCGCCGAGCACGACGCCGGCGAAGCGGAAGCCGTAGGTCCCGACGGCCAGGATCGCGATCACGACCGCCAATGTCGCGGTGCTCACGTGTCACCTACGGCGGGTGCCAGCTCCGGCGGCCGGGCGCTGGTGCGGTCGCGGCCGGCGGCGGCGAGGCCGACGAGTGCGAGCAGGACCGGCAGGCCAGCCGGTAGGACGAAGGTCCCGCCGACCGCGACCGACGCCCCGACGAGGGCGACCCGGCGGGCGGCCGGATCGGCCAGTCGCGGCAGGATCAGCGCGACCAGCGCGGCCGGGAACGCGGCGTCGAGGCCGAAGCGGTCGGGGTCGCCGACGGAAGTGCCGAGGATGACGCCCAGGACGGTACCGATCTGCCACAGCGTGAACAGCAGGACGCCGGTCAGCCAGTACGCGCCGGCGCGGCGGTCCCGGTCGGGCTGGGCCAGCGCGAACGCGACCGATTCGTCGACCATGAGGTGGGTACCGGCCAGCCGGCGGGCCCAGCTCCCGGACAGCACGTCGGCCACCGCCATCCCGAACGGCAGGTGGCGGGCGTTGAGGAGCAGTCCGCCCAGGATCGCGGCTACCGGACTGCCGGCGGCCAGCATGCCGACCGCCATGAACTGGGAGCCGCCGGCGAACACGATCACCGAGAATGCGATGACCGCCCAGACCGGGATCCCGGATGCGGTGGCGATGGCGCCGAAGGAGAGTCCGACGAACCCGACGGCGGTCGCGATGGCCGCGATGTCACGGACAAGACCGCGATCCATTGTTCGCCAGAACGAACTCACGTCCAATATGATGAACGCAGGCTCGCTTGTTCGTCAAGCCGAACAATTCGTGCAGTGGAGTGAACATGCTGAACGACAGTCCGCCGACCTCAGCGCCGTTGGCCGCGATCGCCGCCTCGCTGCGCCGTGAGCGGGACCGGGCCGGCGTATCACTGACCGAGCTGGCCCGTCGGGCCGGTATCGCCAAGTCGACGCTGTCCCAGCTGGAGAACGGCACCGGCAACCCGAGCGTCGAGACGCTCTGGGCTCTCGGAGTGGCGCTGGGTGTGCCGTTCAGCCAACTGGTTGATCCGCCGGCTCCGGACGTGCGGGTGGTCCGGGCCGGCACGGGCCCACGGATTCCGGCCGAGCAGGCAACGTACGCCGGGACGCTGCTGTCCACCGGTGCCGCCCACGCGCGGCGTGACCTGTACGTGATCGACCAGCAACCCGGCCCGGCCCGGCACGCTCAGGCCCATAACCCGGGCAGCGTGGAGCACCTGATCGTCGCGTGTGGACGGATGGTGGCCGGGCCGGCTGAAGCGCCGATCGAGCTCGGCCCGGGTGACTACGCGAGCTTCCGGGGCGACATCCCGCACAGCTACGAGGCGCTGGAGCCCGGCACCTGGGCTGTCCTGGTCATGGAGCATCACTGACCGCGTCGCGCGGCACGGGTACGACCGACTCGACGTAGAGCCGGGCGATCACGTCCTCGATCGCCGGCTCCTGGACCGACACGTCGCGTAAGCCGGGCAGGGCGGACAGCAGCTCCCCGGCCGTCGTCGCCGCCGGATCGAGGCTGAACGTGAGCAGGCGACCGTCCGAAGAGGTCTCCTCGGTCACCACCCCGGGCAGGCAGACCCGGCCGGGCAGCGGCTCATCCAGCTCGACCACCACCCGCCGGCGGGAGCCGTACCGCTCGTGCAGGGCCGCCAGGGTGCCATCGTGGACCACCCGCCCATGGTCGATCACCACCAGCCGCCGGCAGAGCCGCTCGATGTCGGACAGGTCGTGGGTGGTCAGGACGACGGTGGTGTCACCCCGGTCGCGGAGCTCGGTCAGGAACGCCCGGACGGCCAGTTTGCTGACCACGTCGAGCCCGATGGTCGGCTCGTCGAGGAAGAGCACCTCGGGACCGTGCAGCAACGAGATCGTCAGCTCGGCCCGCATCCGCTGGCCCAGAGACAACTGGCGCACCGGCGTGTCCAGGAATCCGTCGAGATCGAGATCGCGCCGCAGGCGGGCCAGCCGGGCCGCGTGATCGCCCGGCGGCACCCGCCAGATGTGGCGGGCCAGCTCGAACGATTCGCGCAGTGGCAGGTCCCACCACAGCTGAGATCGCTGGCCGAAGACCACGCCGATGCGGGCGGCCAGGCGGCGCCGGTTGGATACCGGGACCATCCCGCATACGCGCACGTCACCGCCGGTCGGCATGAGGACGCCGGTCAGCATCTTGAGGGTGGTCGACTTACCGGCACCGTTGGGGCCGAGGTAGCCGAGCAGCTCGCCGCGCTCGACCCGCAGGTCGACACCGTCCACAGCGGACACGATCGTGCGGGAGCGGCGCAGTCGGCCGACCTTTCGGCTGACGAAGAACTCCTTGCGCAGCCCGATGGCTTCGATGACGTTCATGACCCCGTGCTCCGGTAGTGCCTGACACCCGTGCGCCACATCAGTGCCGCCACCCCGACCATCGCCGTGGCGACCAGCGGCGTGCCGAACCAGCCCAGCCAGCCCGGCAGGCCGGTCGGGTCGGGGCGGTCCAGTAGAGTGACCGCCGGGCAGTAGGCCACGAACGCGAAACCCAGCCCGTACGCGAACACCGCCCGAAAGAATCCACTGTAGACGGTCACGGGGTACGACACGAAGTCGCGACCGCCGTAGGTGAAGCCGTTGGCGAACTCCCCCGAGTCGATCCACCAGAACGCGACGGTGGCCGTGGTGACGAAGAGTGCGGCGAAGAACACCGCCCCTGTCACCACGGTGGACACGGTCAGCAGCAGGTGGGCCGGGCCGACGGGCACGCCCGTGCGGACCAGAGCGAGGACGAGCACGGTACCGGCGACGACGATGCGCGACACCCGGCGCGGGGTGAAGTCGAGCGCCACCAGTTGTCCAAGTACCGACAGCGGGCGCACAAGCACGGCGTCGAGCAGTCCGTGGCGTACGTACATCCGCAGCCGCTCGATGTTGCCGACGGTCAGATCGGCGGTGGCGAAGGCGCTCGCCCCCAGCCCGTACATGACGAGCACCTCGGCGGTGTCGAAGCCGCCCAGGCTCCGGGTCACCTGGAACACGGCGAGGATGCTCAGCAGCTCGGTCACGGGTACCAGAGTGTTGGCTGCCATGTCGAGCAGGAATGACGACCGGTATGACGCCTGGCCGCGGATCTGGCCCAGGATGAGGCGCCCGTAGATCCCGAACCGCTCAACCACCCTGCACCACCATCCGCCGTTCGGCCCGGGACTGGGCCCAGCGGCACAGCCCGAGCAGCACGCCGCACCAACCGAGCTGACCGGCTACCACGGCGACCGAGTAGCCGGTCGACCCGTACTCGACCAACACGTCCATCGGAGCCTGGACAATCGACGGGAACGGGGTGGCGACCCATACCGTCCAGGTCAACCAGGTGGGCAGGAAATGCAGCGGGAACGTGAGCCCCACCCCGAGGTTGAACGCGAGCATCGAGATCATGACCACCCCGCGGACATCGAGCAACCAGAACCCCGCCGCATTGACCAGGTACCGGACGCCGAACGACACAATCACAGCCAGCAGCAATGACACCACGAAGAGTGGATATGTGACGATGCGGTGCGGCACGTACAGGGTGAAGAACACCGCTCCGACGACCATCGGTGCGGCGAAGCGGACGAGCATGGCGTACCCCGCGCGCCCGAGATCGACGGCGAGGTAACTGACGACCGGGTGGATCGGCCGGAGCAGGTCGGCCACAACGTCGCCGGAACGGATCCGGTCACCCAGTTCGGTCCAGCCCCAGAGCAGGACGACGCCGATGATCCCCTGCGAGGCCCAGCAGTACAGAGCGAGCTGATCCGGCCGGTAGCCGGCGGCGCGGCCGGTCGCCGCGGCCGCTGCCAAAAGTACGTAGCACCGGAGGAATCCGAAAATACAGTTGGTAAACGTCGATGCGAAGGTCGCTTGGCGGTAGGTTGAATAGCGCCGGAAACCAGCCGATCCGAGGGCGAGGACGGTACGGGTGCCACCGCCTGCCCGTTGGGCGACTGTGGCAAGATCGGCGCTCAACCCGTAACCTCCGATCCGCAACCGGCTCCGAGACTCTACCCACAGATACAGTGGGTGGAGCGTCCGGGCATGCGAGCGCTCCGGTCGGAACGTGCGGTGCGGGTTCGGCGATGACGAGGTGAGGCGGACGGTGAGCGACGACCGCTATGACGAGCGGCCGGACCGACCCGCATGGGCGGTTGTGCCCACGATGCCGTGGTCCCGGGTGCAACCCGCCGAGCGTCGCGATACCGGCACCGCGCCGGCCGGCGGGCGCGAACGCCGGGAACCTCGTGACGCCGACCCCCGCGACCATGATCACGACGAAGACCGGGACCCTCGGGAACGCAACCGGGGTCGCGATCCGCGCGAGCGGACCGAGGACGATCACGAACGCGCCCATCGGGACGACGAACGCGCGTACCGGGACGAGCGCGACGACCGTGACAGCCGGGGTAGGAATGACGACCGGTCCGGCCGGGGTACCCCTGACGACCGGGACCGTCGTGGGTATGACGACCGGGACCGCGGTGGGTACGACGACCGCGACCGTCGCGGTCACGACGATCGTCGGGGCCGCGACGGGTACGACGGACGGGGGCGCACCGGGTACGACGAACGCCCGGGCCGCGCGACGCCGGCTGAGCGTGGCTACGGCGGGTACGACCAGCGGCGCCACCCCGATGAGGAGCGGGACCGCCGGGAGGCCTACGAGCGGCGTGAGCGTGACCCCTACTACGACCGGGAAGCCGAGCGCCAGGAACTTGAACGGCGCGAAGCCGAGCGCCGGGAACTTGAACGGCGCGAACTCGAACGGCGCGAACTCGAACGGCGGGAACTCGAGCATCGCGAGTACGAGCGTCGCGAAGCCGAACGGCGCGAGTACGAGCGCCGCGACGCCGAGCGGCGGGAGTACGAGCGAGGCTACGAGCGGCGCGAGCCCGAGCGGGGGTACGACCGCGCCGGCGACCAACCCAGGACCGAGCCGGAGCGGCGCGACCAGCCCTGGACGGAGCCGGCGCGCCGGGAGGCCGACCCGCGGGGATACGAACAGGTCGACGAGGTCGTCGTCGACGAGGCGTACCGGCCACGTCGGGCGGCCGCCGACATCGTCGACGCGGAGACGCGCGATCGCATCGAGATGACCTGGACCGAGGTTCCGGCCCCACCCGCCGCCGTCTTTCCCGAGCCGGTGGCCGCGCCCGAACCGGAGCCGGTCGTCGTCGCGCCCACCTCAGCCCTGGTCCCGGACACCTATCGGCCCGAGGGCGAGCTCGTCGGCGACCCGGAGTCCGCCCTGGCCGCCGCACGCATCGAGTACGACCCCCAGACTCTGCACGAACAACCGGAGAACGTGTACGAGCTGTACCGCATCCGGGACGCCCTGACGGTCCGCATCGACGCCGCCACCGACAACCCCAGCCGGGCGCGGCTGCTCGGCTTGCGAGCGGTGGCCAACCGGATCGTCGGCGACCTGCGCCAGTCGCACGGTGACGCGAAGCTCGCCCTCGTCCACGCCGAGGCCACCGGCCAGCTGCGGCGTATCGCCGTCGCCCAGGCGCGGCTGGCCAACGTCCTCGTGCGCCTGGGCGAACTCGACGAGGCCGACCGGCTGTTCACCCAGGCCAACTCGCCCGAGCTGCCGGAGCGGCTGCGCGCGGCGATCCACCACTACGCGGGCAAGTGCGCGTTCGAGCAGGACCGCTACATCGAGGCGTGTCAGCACTTCGAGAAGGCGCTCGAACTGCGTCGCGACGGCGACCCCGAACTCGTGTCCGCGACCGAGGTGGCGCTGGACGCCCTGTTCAGCCGGGTCGCGGACCGCGGTTGGGGGCCGTATCCGCGCAGCCGCGACGAGATCCTGCTCACCCATCGGCCGCCGGTACCCACGTTCGACGAGCAGTACGACCGGTGGGGCTTCGCCAACGCGGACGGACAGTGGCCGATCGCGCCGCAGTTCGCCGATGTGCAGCCGTTCCGGGACGGCGTGGCCTGGGTACGTCCGGTCGGTATCGAGACATGGGGACTCATCGACGAGAGCGGCCGGCTCCTGATCGACCCGCGGCGCGGGTTCCTCGGCGTCGGGAGCTTCTCCGACGGCCTGGCCTGGGTCTCGGCCGACGGCCTGGGCGGCTGGTCGGCGCTGGACAAGGCCGGCCGCATCATCATCAACGGCGGCTTCGACGACGTGCGCCCGTTCCGCCGGGGGATCGCGATCGTGCGCCAGCGCGGCAAATGGGGCGCGGTGGAGAACACCGGGCGGCTGGCCGTGCAGTTCGCCTTCGACGCCTTCTCGACCGGCCTGGCCGACGGGCGGTACGTCGAAGGGTTCACCGATGAGGGACTGGCCATCGTCGAGGTCGGCGGGCGCAAGGGAGTGATCGACCGTACCGGTCGGGTGCTGGTGCCTCTGGCCTACCCGACCGTGGTCATCCACCCGGTGGCGTTCCTGTTCACCGACCACAACCACCGCTGGGGCGCGATCGCCCGCAACGGGCAGCCGCTGGTCAACGCGGTGCACCCGAGCCGGAAGTCTCTCACCGACGAACTCGAGCAGCTGCTGGCGGACACCCGACCGATGCTCTGAGCTCCACGGCTAGGGTTCGGGTATGGAATTTCGTCATCTCGGCGCCTCCGGCCTCATGGTCAGCGAGATCTCGTACGGCAACTGGATCACCCACGGCTCGCAGGTCGAGGAGGATGCCGCCACCGCGTGTGTCCGCAAGGCACTCGACCTCGGAATCACTACGTTCGACACCGCTGACGTGTACGCCGGCACCAAGGCCGAGGCGGTGCTGGGTCGTGCCCTCGCCGGTGAGCGCCGGGCCGGCCTGGAGATCCTCACCAAGGTGTACTGGCCAACCGGCCCGGGACACAACGACCGGGGCCTGTCCCGTAAGCACATCATGGAATCCATCAACGCGTCCCTGCGTCGCCTGCAGACCGACTACGTGGACCTGTACCAGGCTCACCGGTACGACCACGCCACCCCGCTCGAGGAGACCATGACGGCGTTCGCCGATGTCGTCCGAGCCGGCAAGGCGCTCTACATCGGAGTGTCCGAGTGGCGGGCGTCGGAGATCCGGGCGGCCGTCGAGCTGGCCCGCGACCTCAACGTCCAGCTCATCTCCAACCAGCCCCAGTACTCCGCTCTGTGGCGGGTCATCGAGGCGGAGGTCATCCCGACCTCGCGCGAGCTCGGTGTCGGTCAGATCGTATGGTCGCCGTTGGCCCAGGGGGTGCTGACCGGTAAGTACCAGCCCGGGCAGCCGCCGCCGGCCGGCTCCCGGGCCACCGACGAGAAGTCCGGGGCCACCTTCATCGCCGGGCTGCTCGAGGACGACGTCCTCACCGCGGTGCAGAAGCTGCGTCCGGTCGCCGATCAGGCCGGACTGACCATGGCCCAGCTCGGCGTGGCCTGGGTGCTGCAGAACCCGAACGTCGCCTCGGCCATCGTCGGCGCGACTCGGCCGTCCCAGCTGGAGGACAACGTCCAGGCCAGCGGCCTCACCCTCGACGCGGACACGATGAAGGCGATCGACGAGGCCCTGGAGCCGATCGTCGAACGCGAGCCCGGCAAGACCCAGAGTCCGTCCCAACGCCCCTGATGTCAGCGTGCGGGAAGCGGCCCCGACCGGTCGCTTCCCGTACCCTCAGACCTGGTCCCAGAATCGGAACAAGCTGTACCCGAACGGATACAGGTGCATCGGTACGCCGAGTGCGTCGCCGACCACGTCGACCGTACCGAAGAACGCCTGGTTGAGCACCGGCAGGTAGAGCAGCGCGAACAGCAGCAGCATGCCGACCGCCGCGAACTGGTCGTACCAGCGGCCCCACTGGACGTTGAGCCAAGGACGGATCGCGTTGCCGCCGTCCAGACCAGGGATGGGCAGGATGTTGAGCAGCGCCGCCATCAGCTGCAGCGCGGCGAGGAAGGCGACACCCTCCCAGAACGCCAGATGCTCGACCGTGGCCACGTCGAGAATGAACGGCAGGCTCAACAGGACGGCCAGCAGCAGGTTCATGGCCGGGCCGACCAGACTGACCAGGCTCCGGACGTTGCGGTTGCGCAGCGCGCTGTGATCGACCCAGACCGCGCCGCCGGGTAGACCGATCCCGCCGAGCAGCAGGAACGCCACCGGCAGGACGATCGACAGGACGGGATGCGCGTACTTGAGCGGGTTGAGCTTGAGATACCCACGGGACGCCACCGTGCGGTCGCCGCCGCGGAAGGCGAACAGCGCGTGCGAGTACTCGTGCAGGGACAGCGACACGATCCAGCCGAAGAGCACGAACAGGAACACGTCGAAGCCGGGGTTGCCGAAGTCGTTCCAGGCCATCACGCCGCCGACGACGCATACCGCGAGGCAGCCGAGGAAGACGCCGGAGGGCCGGAACGAGCCCTTGGGGACGCCGACGCCGACGCGGCCCCAGCCGTCGTCGCGCATCACTCACCCGCCGGCTGGAGGCTCATCCGGTACTCCACGCGGTCATCCTCGACCAGGACCGCGGTCACCACACCCTGGGCGACCAGGTCCCGCCAGGACTGGCCGAGCCACGACTCAGCGTCGGACTGGCTGGGGAAAGAATCGGCGGGGCCGGTCTGCCGCTCCCCGTCCGCGTCCTCATACCGCCAGGACCACCCCATCGTCCGTCCTTCCGTTACGGTCGCGCACCCGACCGACGCGGTAACAGTAGTCTGCGGCCTTAGGGTACGGGCATGTCAGATCCCGTATCGGCGGCGTGGCGGCGGGCCCTCGTGCTGGGTGGTATCCGGTCCGGTAAGTCGGAACTCGCCGAGGATCTGGTCTCCGGTGCGGCACGCGTGCGGTACGTGGCCACCGCCCGGCGCGGTGACGGCGACGGCGACTGGGAGACCCGCATCGACGCCCACCGGGCCCGACGGCCGGACCACTGGTCCACCGACGAGCTCGGCGCCGCCCCGCACCGGCTGGCCGGCGTGCTCGAGGCGGCCGATGCCGCCGAGGCGGTACTCGTGGACGATCTTGGTGGCTGGGTCGGCGCGGTGACCGAGGTCACGGCGGCCGCTGACTGGCCGATGGCGGCAGCGGACCTGGCGTTGGCCGTCACCCGCTGTAGGGCCCGGTTGGTCCTGGTCAGCCCGGAGGTGGGGCTTTCGGTCATCCCGCCCACCGCGTCCGGGCGTCAGTTCGCCGACGCCCTTGGCGGGCTGAACCGCACGATCGCGGCTGCCTGTGACGTCGTCGTTCTCGTCGTCGCCGGCAACGCCGTGCCGGTCAAAGGCAGGCTTTAGCGGGCCCGCGCGAGTAACCTAACGCCGTGCAGCCGACGGCCGAGCAACCAACCGCGATGCTGATGGACCCCGACCTCGATATCCGTCCCGGGATGGTTCTCCCGCTGCCCGACGACGCCGCCGCGGCAGCCGCCCGTGACCGTCTGTCCACCGTCGACATCGGCGTCTGCGCACCCACGATCGCCGCCCTCGGCATGCTCGCGGAGGCGGTCGTCTTCGTCGCCGCCGTCCAGGCCACCCCGTACCCGCGGCCGCTGCTGTCCACCCGCGTCGTACTCCTGACCGGGTCGCACGCCGGCGGAGTCGTGGCCGGCCCGGCACCCGATCCGCGCAACGCCGCGCCGCTGCAGCATCTGGCCATCAACGCCGGCGCCGGCATCGTCACGCTCGAATGGCAGCCGGCCGCCGCGGCCATCGAGTTCGAGGACGCCATCACGATGGAACAGATGGACGCCTCGCTACGCAGCGGCTGGGCCGAGGCCGAGCGGGCGGCCGACGAAGGGATCGAGCTGCTGGTCCTGGCGGCTGGCGGTGCCGGCGCACCGGTAGCGGCGGCGGCGGTTGTCGCCGCGATCACCGGGGCAGAGCCGACCATGCTGCTGACCCGGGTCGTCACGCCGGCCGGCTACTACGACGACAACGCCTGGATGACCCGGTGCCTGGCTCTGCGCGATGCCCTGCACCGGGTACGCCAGCGAGACGGCGACCCCCGCACCGTCCTGGCCGCGCTCGGCGGGGCCGACCTCGCCGCGGCCACCGGTCTTATCCTCGGCGCGGCCGCCCGACGTACCCCCATCATGATCGACGGACCGGTCGGCGCGGCGGCGGCCTTGCTGGCCAACGACTTCTCCTCGCAGTCGCGCAGTTGGATCGTGCTCCCCGACACCGGTCGCCACCCGGCGGTACGGTTGGCCGCCGACTCCCTCCAGCTGCGCCCGTGGCTCGACCTCTGCTTCGATCTCGGCGAAGGTGCCGCCTCGCTGACCGCGCTGCCTCTGCTGCAGACGGCGCTCACGCTGGCCGGGGCCGGCGAGGAGGTCGAGCCGCAGCCACTGACCCGCTTCGACTCGACCGGTAACCAGGTCTTCGTCGGCGTCGCCAAGCCGGTCGACTCCGCCGAGGAGGAGGTCGCCGAGGAAGAGGTGTTCACCGGCTCGACGGTGGAGACGGCACCGGTCGTGTACGCGTCCGGCCACGCCACCGGCGATGTCATGTCCGCTACCCCGGCCGCCCCGCAGACGTCCCCGGCCACTCCGACGACACCTGACGGTGCGGTGACTCCGGCCGTGGCGACGACCCCGGGCGTGGACGAGCGCGGTGCGGCGACCGGCTCCGACGCAGGGGGAAAGGCAGCTTCGACCGCTTCTACCGCTTCCGGCCAACGGGCGGCCGGCCCGGCAAAGGATCCGGCTACGCCGGCCCGCCCGCCCGTCAAGTCCGGCGACGCCGCCAGGACCACCGATGCCGGTAAGGCTGCTGAGAGCGCGAGGACCGCGGAGGCGACGAGAGCGGCCGACAACGCCAAGGCCGCCGGCACGAAGGCAACCGACACCACGAAGACGCCCGACACCGCGAAGACAACGGACACCGCGAAGACAACGGACACCGCGAAGGCGGGGCCGGACAGTACCGGTAGCGGCACGAAGGGTGGCGTGAAGCCCCCGACCCGGACCGCGACCAGACCACCGGCGAAGGGCGCCGGCAAGCCGACCCTCGCAGGTCGTACCTCCGCCTCGAAGACGGTGCCCGCCAAGGCCGACAAGGACACCCCACCACCGGCGCGGGACACCACGAGCCGGTCAGCGGATGACGGTGGCGTCCCCGCCAAGGACGCCCCGACTCCAGCCAAAGACGCCGCCCTGGCCAAGGAGACCGCCGCCCCGGCCCGGGAGGTGACCACGCGGCCGACGGACGCCGCCCAGGCCAAGGACGCGCCCACCGCCCCGGCCAAGGACGCGCCCACCGCCCCGGCCAAGGACGCGCCCACCGCCCCGGCCAAGGACGCGCCCACCGCCCCGGCCAAGGACGCGCCCACCAAGCCCCGCCGCCAAGGACGCGCCCACCGCCCCGGCCAGGGAGCAGGCCGCGGCACTCGGCCGGGGAGCGTGCCACGCGGCCACCGTCCGACGGCCCGCCATCCGGGGGGGACGGGTCCGCCGGCGATGAGGAGCCGACGGAGGTGGTCACCGCGGGCGCCGCGGCCGCTCCAC
The DNA here is from genome assembly GCA_963803345.1 of uncultured Actinomycetota bacterium. GTDB lineage: Bacteria > Actinomycetota > Actinomycetes > Mycobacteriales > Micromonosporaceae > CAWDLX01. Next base: position 31,587 of record CAWDLX010000006.1, on the reverse strand, counting down.
CACGGCCCCGTAAACGGCCCTGACTCAGGCTCGACGGGCGTACGGCTGTCGCTGACCATCCTGACCGTCGCTCCCCCTCCAGCACCGTCCGACTGTGTATCGCCGGCTGGCCGGCCAGGCCATGACGGCCGCCCCGGTGATCGGCGCAGCGATCGGGCTGCGATGGCCGGCTCGGGCTGGCCGCCACCGCGCTCGGCGCATCTGCTCTGTTGGCGGCGCTCCTCGTGGTCGCGGCCGGCGCCGCGCTCACCCGCGGGCTGCACCTCGACGGGCTGGCCGACACCAGTCGACGGGCTCGGCTCGCACCGGATGCTGCCAGTGCGCTGGCCATCATGCGTCAGCCGGATATCGGCCCGTTCGGCGTGGTAGCGCTGGTGCTGACGCTGGCCGCCCAGGTCGCCGCGGCCGCCGTCGTGCTGGCCCGGCCCTGGCCGGCGGCGCTGGTCGGCGTGGTGGCGGCCGTGGCGGGAGGGCGGGCGGCCATGGCTGTGGCCTGCCGGCGGGGTGTGCCGGCGGCCCGGCCGGAGGGGCTGGGGGCGTTGATGGCCGGAACGTGCCCCGCGGGTCGTCGCCGTTGCCGCGGCGGTCGCGGTGGCGGCGGTCGCCGTCCCGGCGGTGCCCGGTCGCCCGTGGCAGGGGCCGCTCGCGGTGGCGCTCGGACTACTTGCGACGGTGGCGGCACTGCGCCACGTCGTACGCCGATTGCGGGGCGTCACCGGAGATGTGCTCGGTGCGACGTGCGAGCTGACGACCACGGTTATCTATGTAGTTGTGTCTATGTAATCCCGCCTTGCGGTCGGTGGAAGGCGCGCAATAGGGTGCCCGGATGGGCTGGGTCAAAGCGCGTACGACCGAGATGCCCGCCCTGCTTCTTCCGACCGGCCAGCACCGGCGACGACGCCGGGTGCCGGCTCCTCTCGCGCTCGCTCGTGTTCGCCATGGTCGCCATGACCGCCGTGTTCTCCCCGAGCCTGCTGCAATGGCTGCGCCTCGATCCGCCACTGGCCGGGCAGCGCCTAGCCAACGGCCCGCCGACCAAGACGGCCGGCCCATCATCGTCGGCACCGCAATTCGATCCGTCCGAAGAGGACACTGCCAGCCCGATAACGAGCGCCGGGCGCACGCTCACCGTCACCCCGCAGCCGGTGCTCGCGCCAACCGCGACGCCGACGGTGGAGCGCCTACGGCGGCCCCGACGCCGACGCCAAAGGCGGCGACGGCGACGCCGATGGCCGACCTCGAGAACGAGATCCTGCGCCAGACCAACGCGACCCGCGCCGCGAACAGTTGCGCCCCGCGGTCGATGGATACGCACCTGCTGGCCGCCGCCCGACTGCACAGCGCCGACATGGCCCAGAACGGCTATCTCTCCCATACCGGCCTGGACGGAAAGAGGCCCGGACGCCCGGATGAAAGCGGCGGGCTACGACATCTCCGGGGGCTGGGCCGAGAACATCGCAGCCGGGTATCCGACGCCGGCGGCGGTGATGACCGCTGGCTGGGCAGCTCCGGCCACAAGCAGAACATCCTGAACTGCTCGATGAAATCCATCGGCGTCGGCATCGCTGCGGGCGTCAACGGCTCGCTGTACTGGACCCAGGACTTCGGGGGGCGCTGATATGGGTCGGGCGGAGGCGGCACATGCCGGAGCCTGACGATCTGCTCCTCCCGGTCCCCGAGTCGGTCGCGTTCACCTACCTGGTCCTCACCGGGCGGCCGCCGCCAGCCGATCCGCTGGCCGCACTCCAGGACCAGAACCGGTGGCCGTTGCCGTACCGGGCGGCCGTGCTCAAGCTGCTCGATCACGGCATCGTCTACAGCTGCCCGATCGACTCCATCCCGGAGCTGCCACTCGACCTGTTCGCCGCGACGGGTACCACGCCCGGCCAGTTGGACCGCGTCCGGCGGGCCACCCATGCCGTGGTGGTAGCGGCCGACGGGCCGCCTGGTTGGCCGCCGTTACCGGACTGGGCAGCCCGCGCCGTAGCGGCGGCGATCGCAGGAGACCTGGACACCGACGTGATCGACCTGCTCGACCAGCGGGTACTCACCGTCGCGCAGGCCACCACGAGCCTGCCTGACGAGTCGGGCGTGATCCGGCTGGCCGACTGGGTCGTCGTGGCGTACTCGGCCGACACGTCCGGCTACTGGGTCACCACCAACGGGCTGCAACACTTCGGCCTGCCCGAGTTGCAGACGCTGGCGACTCCGCCCAACATCGTCGAGCAGTGGGGTCAGGCGATGACCGGCATCGCGGCCGCTCTCCTGAGCCGCTGGGCGGCCGCCCTCGACCGGCAGCGTGGCGCCGCGTTCCTCACCCTCGCGGCGACTTTCCCGGTCGGCCGCAACGACGTGGCCTGTGCCTACCGCCGCACCGACCTGCCGGCGCCATCGTCGGGCCGGGCCCGGGTCCGGCTCGCCCTGGACCCGGGGACCGACCCGGACGAGCACAGCTTCCTCACTGTCCACCCGCCGCTGGACTGGTCTGGTTCGGCCGGCGAGCACGTAGCGGAGGTGTGTGCGGCTCTGTTCGGCGCCCGGACCAGCGAGATCCGCCACGCGCGCCGGGGTGAGCTGATGGACGAGGCGATCGCAACCGCCCGCGCCGGCCTGACGGGTGTACGCCGCCGCTTCGAGGCCGGCGAGCTCGGGCCGCACATGAAGCTGCTGCTGAAGTACGCCCTGCCGGCCGACGAGGGAACCGAGTACCTGTGGGCATATGTCACCTCCTGGCGCGACCCGTAACGCATCCTGGCCACCAGCGCCGCCGACGCCGTCTACCACCCCAGGATCCGGACCGGGCGACCGGTCGTCGTGGATACCGCGTCGGTGGTCGACTGGGCGGTTGAGCACGACCGGGACGGCATCGTCGAGGGGTACTGGACGAAGACGGCGGTCGAGGACGCCTAGCGCACCGATGGCGTGACGAACGGCGGCTTGACCACCCGCATGACCGAGCGCCGGCCGCGGACGTCGACCTCGACCTCGTCGCCCGGCTGGACGCCACCGTCGCGCGGTGGACAGCAGCGCCAGCCCGATGCCGACCCGCTTCGTCGGCGAGAACGTACCGCTGGTGACCTCGCCGATCTCGGCGTCGCCGCGCAGCACCGCCATGTGGCAGCGCGGAATCCCCCGGTCCTGGGCCTCCAGGCCCCACAGCACCCGGCGCGGCCCGACCGCCTTCTCCGCCAGCAGCGCGTCCCGGCCCCAGAACTCGCGGCTTGCCCCAGCCGACCGCCCAGCCGGCCCGGGCCTGCACCGGCGAGATCTGCGGCGAGAGGTCCTGGCCGTGCAGCGGGTAGCCCATCTCGGTGCGCAGGGTGTCGCGCGCGGCCAGCCCGGCCGGCCGCAGCCCGTACGCCGTCCCGGCCTGAGCCAGCGCGTCCCACACCGCGCCGGCCGGCTCGGCCGGGACGACCAGCTCGTAGCCGTGCTCGCCGGTGTAGCCGGTGCGGCACACGGTCAGCTCGGTGCCCGCGTACGACGCCACTGCGAAGCCCATGTAGTCGTGCCTCGGTCGGCAGGCCCAGGTCGGCGCAGAGCTCGGCGCTGCGGGGGCCCTGGACGGCCAGCACGGCGTACGCCTCGTGGTCGTTGCTGACCGTCACGCCGGCCGGCGCCGCCGCCTGCAGCCGGCGCACCACCTCGGCGGTGTTGGCCGCGTTCGGGATCAGGAAGATGTGGTCATCGGCGTGCCGGTAGGCGATCAGGTCGTCGACCACGCCGCCGTCGTCCTGGCAGCACAGCGTGTACTGCGCCTGGCCGGGGCCGATCCGGTCGAGGTCGTTGGTCAGGCAGGCGTTTGACGAACGCGGCCGCCCCGGCGCCCGCGGACGGTAGCCTTGCCGAGGTGGGAGACGTCGAAGACCCCACAGCCTCGCGGACCGCCGTGTGCTCCTTGAGCACCCCGCCGCCGGCGTACTCCAGCGGCATCTCCCAGCCGCCGAACTCGGCGAACTTCGCGCCGAGCGCGACATGACGCTCGTGCAGGGGCGAATGGCGGAGGCTGTCGCTCATAGCAGGCAACGTACTACCGGACTGCGTCCCACCCTGCCGGACGGGGCCGTTAGCATCTGTGGGCACCGCACCAGCACCGCGGGCACCGCTTCATGGACACCGCACCGACCCGCCACTGCGACAGGAGCACCAGCGTGACCTCGCTTGCCCTTTCCGACACCGACCCAGCCGAGCTCGCCGTCGACGCGATCGTCGTCGGACTGCACACCGCGGAAGAAGGCTCAGGTGGCGGCCCGCTGCTCGCCCCCGGGGCGGAGAGCGTGGCGGTCGCATTCGAAGGCGGGCTGGCCCACACGCTGTCCCTGCTCGGGGCCACCGGCGCCCCCGGTGAGGTGACCAAGCTGGCCACCTTCGGCACGATCACGGCACCGGTGATCGCCGCGGTGGGGCTGGGTGCGGTCCCGGCCGATGGGGCGTACGCCCCGGAGACGTTGCGCCGAGCGGCCGCATCGGCTGTCCGCTCACTGGCCGGCACAGCCAAGGTCACCCTGGCTCTGCCCACCCCCGATGGCGACGATGGTGTCCCGGCCCTGCGCGCGGTCGCCGAGGGCGCGCTGCTCGGGGCGTACCGCTTCGCCGGCTACAAGACCAAGCCGCAGCCGAGCCGCCGCGACCCGGTGAAGTCGGTCGGCCTGCACGTGGCCGACGCCGCCGACAAGACCGCCAAGAGTGAGTCCAAACGGGCCGCCACCGTGACCGCCGCCGTCGCCCGCGCCCGCGACTGGGTCAACGCCGCCCCGAACGAGCTGCGCCCGCCCCAGTTCGCCACCCAGGTCGCCGACGCCGCCACCGCGGCCGGCCTTGAGGTCGAGCTGCTCGACGAGAAGGCCCTGCGCAAGGGCGGGTTCGGCGGCATCCTGGCCGTCGGGATGGGCTCGGAGGCGCCGCCGCGGCTGGTCCGGTTGGCGTATGCCCCGAAGGCCGCCCGGACCCGCAGTCGCGCTGGTCGGCAAAGGCATCACGTTCGACACCGGCGGGTACGCCGTGAAGCCGGCCCAGGGCATGTGGGAGATGAAGTCCGACATGGCCGGCGCCGCCGCGGTCGCCTCCGCTCTGCTCGCCGTGGCCGCCCTTAAGCCCAAGGTGGCCGTCGTCGGCCTACCTGCCGATGGCCGAGAACATGATCTCCGGTACGGCGTACCGGCCGGGCGACGTGGTCACCATGTACGGCGGCAAGCGGGTCGAGGTGCTCAACCCCGACGCCGAGGGCCGGATGATCCTGGCCGACGCGATCGTGCGGGCCCAGGAGGACCAGCCCGACTACCTGTTCGAGACCTCCACCCTCACCGGCGGTCAGGTAATCTCGCTGGGCAAGCGGATCGCCGGCGTCATGGGCGACCCCGACCTGTGCGAGCGGGTCCGGGTGGCTGGGGAGGCGGTCGGCGAGCCCGCCTGGCCGATGCCCCTACCGGATGACGTCCGTAAGGGCATGGACTCCGACGTGGCCGACATCTCGCAGACCAACGCCGGCATGGACCGGGCCGGGCACATGCTGCAGGGCGGCACCTTCCTGCGCGAGTTCATCGGCCAGGGCCTGCCGTGGGCGCACATCGACATCGCCGGCCCGGCCTACAACTCCGGCGAACCGACCGGTTACCTGGCCAAGGGCGGCACCGGCGTCCCGGTCCGGCTGCTGCTGCACCTGATCGAGGACATCGCCGCCAACGGCTGACCGTGATCTCTGGCCTCCGGGAGTCCCGTTTGGGGAGCTTTGCGACCCTCGGGGGGCCACGAACCTCCCCAAACGCTACTCGAACCTATCGCCGCCCGGATATATCCGGATATCGGCACCTGTGCTCTCCGGAAGATCCGTCAGATCGTCAGATCTGCGCGAGCGCGCAGTTAACTTCGCCTCCGTGCAGGTGCGGCATGATCGGCGTCGCCGTGACGAAAGTGGCCGCCACCGGCCGCATCTGTTACGTCAACGGCGATCTCCACCGATGACACTCAGACTGGGGTTGGGTGAACGTGGACCCCTCAGAGGGGGTCTGCAGCCACCCAACTTCGGTCGCCGTCCACTTTCGACAGTAAACTGAGCCAAGTTCAATCGCATATATCGGGGCACGGCCCGGGGTCACTCACCGCGGCCGAGGACCGGTGTCAGCCGGGGCCGCTGCCATTGGCCTTCCGGCGCTCGTTGTATTCGCGCATGCGCTTCGGGTAGCCGGTCAACGCCACGTCGTACACCGGTATGCCGATTTTGCGGCCCCAGGCCCGGGCATGGTCGTGGGACGGGCACCCGGCGGCGGGTCCATTCGCCGTCGTCGGCGATCAGCATGACGGTCGCCTCGGTGACGGTCGTCCGGGGCTCGAGGTAGGCCTCGACTCCCCGCCGGGTCTGCACGAAGTTCTCAAGGTGCGCAAATCCGACGCGCCGCGATCAGCGCGAGTACCGGCGGCAGGGCGTCGTCGGAACCAGGCCATGGTCATTCCCTCCCAGCGGTCCCGCCCTCAACACGGGCAACAGAAGGATGGAGTTACGCGGCTAGGGTACGCGACGAGGTCGAAAGAGCGGTGCCCCCGGATCCGTGAGCCGGCTGTGTCCGTGTGGTCGGCGACACGGCGCCCGTACCGCCCTCACGTCGCACGCGGCGCCCGAGCCGAGTGACAAGATGACCACGGGTACTCAAAAGGCAACCCGCTGGCCACCACAATTCGAGAGCGAGCCACCCCATGTCTGACAGCGGACCGGGACAGTTCGACGTCGTGGTTCTCGGCGGCGGCAGCGGCGGTTACGCGACCGCGCTGCGGGCCGCGCAGCTCAACCTGTCGGTCGCACTGATCGAGAAAGACAAGCTGGGCGGCACCTGCCTGCATCGCGGCTGCATCCCGACCAAGGCGCTCCTGCACGCCGGCGAGGTCGCCGACCAGACCCGCGAGTCGGCGCAGTTCGGCATCAAGGCTGAGCTGGTCGGCATCGACATGGCCGGGGTCAACGCGTACAAGGACGGCGTGGTCGCCCGCCTCTACAAGGGCCTGCAGGGCCTGGTGACCGCGCGAAGATCACCTATGTGGCCGGCACCGGCCGCGCTGGCCGGACCGACCACGGTGGAGGTCGGCGATGGCCAGCGCTACACCGGGCGCAACCTCGTCCTGGCCACCGGCTCGTACCCGCGCACCCTGCCCGGCCTGGAGCTCGACGGCGAGCGGGTCATCTCCTCCGAGCACGCGCTGACCCTGGACCGGGTGCCGGTCTCGGCGGTCGTCCTGGGCGGCGGCGTGATCGGGGTGGAGTTCGCCAGCGCCTGGAAGTCGTTCGGCACCGACGTGACGATTGTCGAGGCGCTGCCCCGGCTGGTCGCGGCCGAGGACGAGGAGTGCTCGAAGGCGCTCGAGCGGGCCTTCCGCAAGCGCGGCATCGGGTTCAAGGTCGGCAAGCGTTCGAGAAGGTCGAGCGCACCGAGTCGGGCGTGCGGGTCACCATCGCCGGCGGTGAGACGATCGAGGCCGAGCTGCTGCTCGTCGCGGTCGGCCGCGGACCGACCACCGCCAACCTGGGTACGAGGAGCAGGGCGTGCGATGGACCGCGGCTTCGTACCCGACCGATGAGCGCCTGCGCACGAACCTGGCCGACGTCTACGCGGTCGGCGACATCGTCCCCGGCCTGCAGCTGGCCCACCGTGGTTTCCAGCAGGGCATCTTCGTCGCCGAGGAGATCGCCGGGCTCAACCCGGCGCCGATCGACGAGACCGGCATCCCCCGGGTCACCTACTGTGACCCCGAGGTCGCCTCGATGGGGCTGACCGAGGCCGCAGGCCAAGCAGCGCTACGGCGCCGACCAGGTCACCACCTACACGTACAACCTCGGCGGCAACGGCAAGAGCCAGATCCTGCAAGACGGCCGGCTTCGTGAAGTTGGTCGCTGTGTTGAAGACGGCCCGGTCATCGGCGTCCACATGGTCGGCGCCCGTATCGGCGAGCTCGTCGGCGAGGCGCAGCTGATCTACAACTGGGAGGCGTACCCGGCCGAGGTGGCCCAGCTGGTGCATGCCCACCCGACCCAGAACGAGGCGCTCGGCGAGGCGCATCTGGCCCTCGCGGGAAAGCCGCTGCACGCCCACTCCTGAGCACTACCGTCCACAAAGGAGTCATCTGTGATGCCGGTATCGGTCACCATGCCCCGGCTGGGCGAGAGCGTCACCGAGGGCACCGTTACCCGCTGGCTCAAGCATGAGGGCGACCGGGTCGAGGTCGACGAGCCCCTGCTCGAGGTGTCGACCGACAAGGTGGATACGGAGATCCCGTCCCCGGCGGCCGGCGTGCTCTCACGCATCGTCGTGGGCGAGGACGAGACCGTCGAGGTCGGGTCCGAGCTCGCGGTGATCGCGGGCGACGGCGAGGATGCCGGTACGGGTACCGGGGCGGCGCCCCCGGCCGACGGCGTGCCGGTCGCGAGCGCGCCAGCCGACGCCGCGGCGTCCGTGCCCGCTGAGGCTATCGAGGCCCCGCCGGCCCAGGCGCCACCGCAGCCCGCCCCCGCCGCGCCGGCTCCGCCGCAGCCCACCCAGCCGGCACCGCCGCCCGCCCAGGCGCAGACTCCACCGGCCCCGGCCGCCCGGGCGTCCCAGGCCGGGGCTTCAGTCGGCCGGCAACACCACGGCGGTGACGATGCCGGCGCTCGGGGAGTCCGTCACCGAGGGTACGGTCACCCGTTGGCTCAAGCACGTCGGCGACGCCGTCGAGGTGGACGAGCCGCTTCTCGAGGTCTCGACCGACAAGGTCGACACCGAGATCCCGTCGCCGGTCGCCGGCATCGTCGTGGAGATCGTGGTCGCCGAGGACGAGGTCGCCGCCGTCGGTGCGACGCTGGCCCTGATCGGCTCCGCCGGTTCCGCCCCGGCCCCGGCCCCGCCCGCCGCCGCAGCCCCGGCCCCGGCCCCGCCCGCCGCCGCCCCAGCCGCCCCCGCCCCGGCCGCCTCAGCGGCCGGCCCGGCCAGCCCTTCGACCGCATCCGATCGATCGGTTCCAGCGCCGCCCGCCGCGCCCGCGCCCGCCCCGCCCGTCACCACCCCGCCCGCCCCGCCCGCGCCGCCCGCTCACCGCGCGGCTGGCGCCGCGCCGACCGGGGAGGCGGACGGGTACGTGACACCGCTGGTCCGCAAGCTGGCGGCCGAACACCACGTCGACCTGTCCAGCCTCGCCGGGACCGGGGTAGGCGGGCGCATCCGCAAGCAGGACGTGCTGGAGGCCGCCGCGCGGGCGAAGGCCCCGGCGCCGGCCGCCCCACCGGCGCCCTCGGGCGCGCCGGGAGCGCCGAGCCCGCTGCGCGGACGGACCGAGAAGCTGTCCCGGCTGCGGGCCGTCATCGCGCGCCGGATGGTCGAGTCGCTGCAGGTGTCGGCTCAGCTGACCACGGTGATCGAGGTCGATGTGACCCGCATCGCCAAGCTGCGCGACCAGGCCAAGGCCGAGTTCGCCGCCCGCAACGGGGTGAAGCTGTCGTTCCTGCCGTTCTTCGCGCTGGCCACGGTCGAGGCACTGCGGGCCCACCCGATGATGAACGCGAGCATCGACGTGGACGCGGGGTTGGTGACCTACCACGAGGCCGAGCACCTGGGCATCGCCGTCGACACCGACCGGGGCCTGCTGGTACCGGTGATCCACAATGCCGGTGACCTCAACCTGGCCGGACTGGCCAAGCGGATCGCCGACCTCGCCGAGCGCACCCGGACCAACAAGATCAGCCCGGACGAGATTTCCGGCGGCACGTTCACGCTCACCAATACGGGCAGCCGGGGTGCCCTGTTCGACACACCGATCATCAACCAGCCGCAGGTCGGCATCCTCGGTACGGGCTCGGTGGTGAAGCGGCCGGTCGTCGTCGACGACCCCGATCTGGGCGAGATCATCGCCACCCGGTCGATGGTGTACCTGGCCCTCTCGTACGACCACCGGCTGGTCGACGGGGCCGACGCGGCCCGCTTCCTCACCACGATGAAGGAGCGCCTCGAAGCCGGCCAGTTCGACACCGACCTCGGGCTTTGATGGAAGGAAGGGCACCTTGTTAACGCCTGCGGTATAGCAGGGTGCCCTTGTTAACCGGGACTCGGCGGAACCCGGCCGCGATCACCCGCCGGCCGGGTCATCGGTGGGCGATGATGTGGGCGTGAAAGTCCTGATGGCCGGCGCCTCCGGCTTCCTCGGCTCGCGGCTACGGGTGCGGCTGGCCACAGCCGGCCACGAGATCGTCCAGCTCGTGCGCCGGGCGCCCACCGGACCATACCAGCGGCAATGGAACCCGGAGCGCGGCCAGGTATCCGCCGCCGACCTGGCCGGAGCGGACGTGGTGGTCAACCTGGCCGGCACCGGAGTGGGCGACAAACGCTGGGACGAGGCGTACCGGCGCTTGCTGGCGTCCAGTCGGGTCTCGCCCACCGGTACCCTGGCCCGCGCCATCGCCGCGCTGCCCGAAGGCGGCCGGCCGGCCCTGCTCAACGCGTCGGCGGTCGGTTACTACGGCGACACCGGTGACATGGAGGTCGACGAGGGCTCACCCAACGGCGGCGGCTTCTTCGGCGACCTGTGCCAGCAATGGGAGGACGCGACCGCGCCGGCCGACAAGGCCGGAGCCCGGGTTGTCCGCCTGCGCACCGGCTTCCCGCTCGACGCCAGCGGCGGGCTGCTCAAGCCGCTACTGCTCCCGTTCCGCCTGGGGGTGGGCGGCCGGCTGGGTAGCGGCCGGCAGTGGCTGCCGTGGCTGTCGATGCGGGACTGGTTGTCGGCCGTCGAGTTCCTGCTCGCCCACCCTGAAATCACGGGACCAGTGAACCTGGTCGGGCCCGAACCGGTACGCAACGCCGAGTTCAGCCGTGCCCTCGGGCGGGTCCTGCACCGCCCGTCGCTGACGATGGTGCCGAGGTTCGCCCTGCGGGTAGCGATCGGCGAGTTCGCGAACGAGGCTCTGGCCGGCCAACGGGCACGTCCGGCCGTCCTGACCCGGTGCGGCTTCGACTTTCAGGACTCCACAGTGGAGTCTGCCCTGCGGTCCACACTGGACTGACCTCGTCAGGTCAGCAGATGGGCGGAGGCTTCGCCGATCGCGAAGGCCGCCGCGGCCAGCCCGCACATGCTCAGCGCGACCCGGCGGAAGCGGGCCTGCTCCGCCGGCAGCTCGGCCGGAAGGGCGAACACCCGGCGGGGCCAGCCGCGCCACGACACCCACCAGAACAGCACGGTCGCCGCGGCCAGCAGCAGGGCCTGCGCGCCGACCGCCGCCCACCAGCCGGTCGAGCGTCCATCGTGGACCGTGACGACGAGAGCCGCCCCACTCAGCCACAGCATCGCGATCAGCCCCGCCACCCGCCAGCGGTTCCCAGCGGCCAGCTCGCGAAAGAGGTCCTCGGCCCGAGCCGGCTCGGTCAGGATCCTGGCCACCCGGGGCTGGACGACGAACAGGCCGTAGGCCATGCTGCCCAACCACAGCGCGCCCACGCCGGCGTGGACGAGCACGAGCGCGAAGGTCACCGGTCGAGCCTACGGCCACGGTCAGGGATCCGCGCGCCGGAGTTCGCCGGGCCACCAGATGCCGCGTCCAATGTCGACAGTCAACGCGGGTACGAGCAGCGATCGGACGACGAGCGTGTCGAGCAACACCCCGAACGCGACCGCGAACGCTATCTCGGTCAGGAACACCAGCGGCAGTACGCTCAACGCCGAGAACGTGGCGGCCAGCACCACGCCGGCCGAGGTGATGACACCGCCGGTCACGGCCAGCCCGGCCAGCGTGCCGGCCCGGTGGCCGCGGCGCGCCACCTCCTCGCGGACCCGGGTCATCAGGAAGATGTTGTAGTCCACGCCGAGCGCGACCAGGAACACGAACGCGAACAGCGGGAACGCGGAGTCGGCCCCGGCGAACCCGAACCCGTACCGGAACACCAGCCCGCAGACGCCCAGGGTGGCGAAGAACGAGAGCAGGACGGTGAGAACCAGCAACAGCGGCGCGATGAGCGAGCGCAGCAGTAGGGACAGGATGACGAACACCACGAGCAGGACGAGCGGGATGATGATCGCCCGGTCCCGCTGGGAGGTCTTCTGCACGTCGAGGTTGATGGCGCTGAACCCGCCCACCTTGGCCTCGGCGCCGGGTACGGCCCGGACCGCCTCGCGCAGCTGCGTGATCGTCGTGCCGGCCTGGTCGGAGTCGGCTTCGGCGGCCAGAGTCGCGTCGACCCGGACCAGCCCGTCCACCACCTTGGGTGGCGCCGCCACGCCGGGTGGCGCGCCGGTGTACGGTACGACGCCGGCCACCCCCGGTACCGCCCTCGCCGCGGCGACGACCGCGTCGAGGCTGCCCGCGTTGGCGATGATCTCGGCCGGGTTGCCACTGCCGGCGGGGAAGTAGGAGGCGATGACCCGCTGGCCGACGGTTGAGTCCACATTGGACGAAAACGAGTCCGACTGGGGTATGCCGTTGGCGTCGAGCTTGGTCACGCCCAGGGTGAGGACGAGCAGGACCAGCGTCGTGAGTACCCAGAAGACCCGGGGCCGCCGGCCGACCGCGCGGGCGACCCGGGCCCAGACGCCGTGCTCCTCGGCCGGGTGGGAGCGGTAGGTCGGGCGGAACGGCCAGAACGCCGCCCGTCCGAGCAGGGCGAGGATGGCCGGCAGCAGGGTGAGCATGGCGGCCAGGGCGCATGCGATGCCGATGGCCCCGATCGGTCCCAGTCCCCGGTTGGAGGCGAGGTCGCTGACCAGCAGGCAGAGCAGTCCGAGGATGACGGTGCCGCCGCTGGCTGCGATCGGCGCGACCGCCGCCCGCCAGGCGACCCGGATGGCGCGGTACTTCGACTCGTGCCGGCGCAGCTCTTCACGGAACCGGGACACCATCAGCAGGGCGTAGTCAGTACCAGCTCCGAGCACCAGCACGTCGAGGATGCCCTGCGACTGGCCGGAGAGCGTGACCACGTCGGCCTTGGCGAGCAGGTAGACCACCCCGTTCGCCACCGACAGGGCGATCCCGGCCACGAGCAGGACGATGAACGGCAGCAGCGGGCTGCGGTAGACGACGAACAGGATCAGCAGGATGACCAGGCCGGTGACGAGCAGTAGCACTCCGTCGATGCCCTGGAACGCCTTGGAAAGGTCGGCGAAGATACCGACCGGACCAGCGACATGCGCCTCCAGGCCCGGCACGGTGCTGATCTGGGCCCGCAGCCACTCCACGTCCGGGGCGGTCTTCTGCACGTCGGAGCCGGCGAACTGGTAGATCACCTCGGCCGCGCCCGGATTCTGCTTGGATGGCTTGTCCGAGAAGACCGGCCCGATCGGCGCGGCCACCAGCCGGGAACCGAAGTGGTTCACGGCCGCTTGGATGTCCGAAACGATCTTGGACTTGTCCGCCGCGGTCAGCCCGGCCGGACGCGCGTAGACGATGATCGCCGGGCTCGACTCGGTGGTGACGAACCGGCTGTTCAGGTCGAGCACCTCTGTCGACTCGGCGCTGCGGGGCAGGAACGATGCGTTGTCGTTCTTCTGCACGCTGGAAACCTTGCTCTGCAAGGAACCCAGCGGCGCGCCGATGACCAGCCACACGATGATGACGAGGGCCGGCCAGATCCACCGTCGCGCACGCACGCTGCCATCATCGGCGCTGCCCGAGCGGTTGGGACGCGGTTCGGTCACCGGCTCCTCCTGATGGGTTTGATCACCACCACTCTGCTCTATCCCGTCCGGCGACGATCATCGCCCTCGGATGCGTGACGATGATCACGTCCCGGTTCTCCGGATCGGGTTAGGCTGGCCAGCGTGACCAGCACAGCAACCGGCTTCGTGGTAGTGCGGGCGGGGACCATGGACTACCTCGCCGCCTGGGCCGAACAGCGACGCCTGCACGATGCGGTGGTGAGCGGAACCGGGCCCGACACGGTTCTGCTGCTCGAGCATCCGAGCGTCTACACGGCCGGCAAGCGCACCCAGCCGTGGGACCGGCCGGTGGACGGCACGCCGGTGGTCGAGGTCGACCGGGGTGGCCAGATCACCTGGCACGGACCGGGGCAGATCGTCGGGTACCCGATCCTCGCTCTGCCCGGGGTGCGGCAGGCGCGACCGGTTGACGTGGTGGCCTACGTGCGCCGGGTCGAGCAGCTGCTGATCGAGGTGTGCGCCGAGTTCGGGGTGGCGGCCGAGCGGGTCAAGGGCCGAAGCGGTGCCTGGGTGCGCGGCGACGGGCCCGACCGCAAGATCGGCGCCATCGGCATCCGGGTCGCCCGCGGCGTGACCCAGCACGGCTTCGCGCTCAACTGCGACTGTGACCTGAGCGCCTACGACAAGATCGTCGCGTGCGGGCTGCCCGACGCGAAGGTCACGTCGCTCGCCGTGGAGACCGGCCGTGATGTGACCGTGGCTGAGGTGCTGCCCGTCGTCGAGCGCCACCTGCCGGTTCTGCTCGGCTGACTTTTCCCGCGTAGGTCCGCCGGGGTCCAGACCGCCCCTCCCGGCGACCTGATGTCCGTGCTCCCTCACCCTCGTGATCACGACGCGATCATCACGGACGCCCGTGGCCGGCGCCGCTGATGTCGGGGCCGCGATCACCACCGGCATGATGAGGCGGTGGCACTCACGGATGAGGAACTGCTGGCCGACGCTCCCCTGCTGGCGGCCTGGTTGCGGTTCACGCGATCAGGTGCCGCGCCGTTCACGATTCCCGGGCACAAGGGCGCTGCCGCGCGGCTGTGGCCGGTACTCGGCTCGGTCCTCTCCTCCGATGTGCCGTTGTACGGGGGACTCGACACCGTCAAGCTCACCGGCGGCTTCCTGGCCGACGCCGAGGCCCGTGCCGCCCGCCTGTGGGGCGGCGACTGGTGCCGGTTCTCGACCGGCGGATCGACCCACGCCAACCAGGTAATGACCATGGCCGCGGCCGGCCCGGGGGACCAGGTGCTGGTGTCCCGGTCGGCGCACCGGTCCACGCTGTCCGGGTTGGTGCTGGCCGGGCCGTCGCCGATCTGGCTACCGACCTCAGTGGACGGTCGGTTCGGGATCCCCGGTGGCCTCGACTCGGCCGTGCTGGGCGAGGCGATCCGCGCAAACCCGTTGGCGCGGGCGGTGTTCCTTGTGGAGCCCAGTTATCTCGGCACCCGGTCAGACCTGGCGGCCCTCGTCGACGCGGCCCACGACGCGGGCCTTCCGGTCCTGGTCGACCAGGCGTGGGGCGCACATTTCGGCTTCCACCCGGACCTGCCGGCGCACGCGCTCGCCGAAGGCGCGGACGCGCTCGTCGTCAGCGCCCACAAGACGCTGCCGGCGTACAGCCAGGCATCGCTCATCGTCGCCCGCACCGACCGGTTGGACCCGGACCGGCTCGAGCGTGCCTTCGAAGTGGGCAACACGACCAGCCCGGCCGGATCGATCCTCGCCAGCACGGACGGCGCCCGCGCGCTGCTGGCCGCCCGTGGGCCCGAGCTGTTGGGTTGGTTGATCGGGGCGGTCGATCGGGCCCGCCGGCGCCTGCGAGAGGTGCCCGGACTCGTGGTG
This sequence comes from uncultured Actinomycetota bacterium, assembly GCA_963803345.1. Lineage (GTDB taxonomy): Bacteria > Actinomycetota > Actinomycetes > Mycobacteriales > Micromonosporaceae > CAWDLX01. The sequence goes on along the minus strand of CAWDLX010000006.1, from coordinate 16,098 downwards.
CCCGGTCCGGACGACTTCGCGCCGCACCGGTTCGACCCGGCCAAGCTGGTCGTGCTGTTCGCCGGTACCGGCGCCTCCGGCGTCACCATCGAGCGCGACCTCGTCGCGGCCGGTCTGCCGGTGGAGATGGCCGACCACGACACGCTCGTCCCGATCGTGACCCTGGCCGACACGGACGAGACCGTGCACCGTCTGGTCGAGACGCTCGTGGCATCAGTCGAGCGTCACCGCGACGAGCCGCGAATCGTCGTACCGGCCGTCCATTGGCACCTCGGCACACCCGATCCGACCGCGCGGCCCGCGCCGCCAGACCCGACCGGCCGCCCCGCGCGACCAGAGCCGACTGGGCGCCCCGCGCCGCCGGAGCCGACCGGGCGCCCCACGCGACCGGAGCCGACCGGGCGCCCCACGCGACCGGACCCGACCGCACGGCCTGCCCCGGACCCGACCGCACGGCCTGCCCCGGACCCGACCGCACGGCCTGCCCCGGACCCGACCGCACGGCCTGCCCCGGACCCGACCGCACGGCCTGCGCCGGACCCGACCTCCCGGCTTGCGCCGCCAGACCCGACCGCGCCGCCTGGTCCGATCGCGCGGCCGGCGCCGTTGCCGGCCGCACCGCCCGCGGTATCGGCGGCTTCGTCACCAGGCGTCCCGGCGTTGACGCCGCGCGAGGCATTTTTCGCTCGCCACCGGGCGGTGCCTGCTGAGGCCGCCATCGGGCGCGTCTCCGCCGAACTCGTCGCGCCCTATCCGCCGGGCATCCCCGTGCTGGTGCCCGGTGAAGTCATCTCGGCTGACGCCGTACGGGCGCTCCGCGCGGCAGCCGCGCTCGGTACCCGCATCGCCTACGCGGCAGACCCGAGCCTGGACACGCTTCAGGTGGTTGATGGTGACTGATCAGACGGCCTTCGTCTTCACCTCCCGTTCGAAGTAGGCGCCCCAGTCGGGGGTCGCTCCGTCGGCATCGGTGAAGCCGTACTCCTTGGCCAGATCCCAGCTGGACATGGCCTGGCCGGTCTTGGCGAAGACGTACGGGTCGGTCGCCAATGCCACCACGGCCCGGGCGACGAAGTACGGCGTCTCGGACGCGGCGAAATGTGGGTCCTTTGAAGCGCCGTCACGCCAGTTCTCCTCGGTGACCCCGAGGTGGTCGAGCACCGCCTCGGAACGCAGGAATCCCGGCGTCAGAGCGACCACGGCCACACCGCGGGGGCGCATGTCCTCCGCCTCGGCCAGCGCGAGCCGGATCACCGAAGCCTTGGCCAGGTCGTAGAAGAGATTGCCCCGGTACTCGGGCGACACGCCGTCGGTCATCTCGACGATGAGCCCACCACCCCGACCGACCAGGAGCGGCGCCGCGTACCAGCTGGTAAGGATGTGCGTGTGCAGACCCAGCTCCTGGATACGCAATCCGTTGCGCAGATCGTGCTCCCAGAAGGGCACTCCCCACGTGGTGAGGGGGTCGCCGCCCCAGATGTCATTGACCAGCAGGTCAAGCCGCCCGTCCTGTTCGGTCGAGATCCGCTCGACCAGTGCGGCCACCTGCTCGGGTCGGGTGTGGTCGACCTGCACCGCGATGCCGGTTCCGCCCCGTGCGGTCACCCGCTCGGCGGTCTCCTCGATCGTTTCGGGCCGGTCCATCTCGGAGCGCTCGGCCCGGGTCGTGCGCCCGGTCACATAGACGGTGGCGCCGGCCGAGCCGAGCTCCTCGGCGATGGCCCGCCCGGCTCCGCGGGTGCCGCCGGCGACCAGGGCCACATGGTCTTTCATCGGTTGCTGTCCCATATCCGTACCTTGGCAGAGGGGTACGACAAACTCGTCAGACGCGCCGTTACCGGGTCTGGACCCGCAGGTCGGGGTTGGCTTGGACCAGCTTCGCCACGAAGTCGATCAGCCCAGCGCCGGACACGATTGATACCGCGGTGCCCGACGCCCCGACAAAGCGAACGGTCTGCTGACCACGCAGCGGCGAGATATAGCGGACGAAGTTGACCCCGCGCAGCTCACTGACCGGAATCTCGCCGCCCCGGAGGAGTCCGCGCCACCGCAGTACGGCTCCGTCGAACTCGAGCCGCCAGCTCAGCAGCCAGTACACCTGCACGATGAACCACGCAGAGATGAGCGCTGCCACGATCCAGAAGACCTTGCTCGCAGCCGTCGGCTCGTTGCGGAACACAAGCGCGAGGAAGCTGGCCAGGAACACCAACGGCAGGACATGGGTCACGACGGTGGTGACGACGTTCGGTCGGTAGACCGCGGAAGCTTCGGGCACGGCCTCATGGTAGGCCCGCGGTCACGGCGTCAGCTGCCCGAGCGCCTCCGCGAAAACCTGCACATATCTGTCCACATCGGACTCCGTCGTCTCCGGGCAGGTCAGCGCCATGTTGTGGAACGGCGTCAGCAGCACGCCCCGGTTCGCCACGAAGACGTGCAGGTAGTCGTCGAGCTCACCATCGGCTGCCCCGGCCGACTCGGTGCCGGTACGGGGAGCGGGATCGGCGAACCTGAACTCGGAGCGCGCCCCGAGCTGCGACACGGACCAGGGCAGCCCGTACGCCGCGATCTGCTTGCGCAGCCCTGAGGTGAGCCTGGTCGTCAACGATTCCATATGGACGAACGCCGTATCGGTGAGGACCTCGCCCAGGCAGGCCCGGGCGGCCGCCATCGACACGGGATTTCCGGCCAAGGTGCCACCAACACCGCCCATGTCGACCAGGTCGAGATCAGTCCGGCTCAACGCCTGCTCGGCCAGCTCGCCCGAGAGTCCGTATGCTCCACAAGGGACACCGCCGGCGATGGCCTTGCCGATCGTCACCACGTCCGGGCTCAGTCCATCGCGGCCGGTCACCCCGCCCGGGCCAGCCGAAAACGTGTGCGTCTCGTCGTGGATGAGCAGGCTGCCATGGGTACGGGTGAGCTCGCGGACCCCGTCGAGGTAGCCGGGCTCGGGTAGGACGATTCCGATGTTCGTCAGCGCCGGCTCGATCAACACGGCGGCAACGTCCCCATAGGACAGTTCCTGGTCCAGCCGGTCGAGGTCGTTGATCTCGACCACCCGACTGGTATTGAGCACATTGGACGGTGCTCCGACGTTTCCAGCCCGGGAGGCAGGCTGTCCGTCGTCGAGCACGATCAGGGACTCATCGACGCTGCCGTGATAGCAGTAGCTATGGAACAGGATCCGGCCACGACCGGTCAGCGCCCGGGCCAGCCGCATCGCCCAGCGGTTGGCGTCGGTCGCCGTGAGCGAGAAGCTCCAGTAGGGCAGGCCGAACCGGCGGGTCAGCTCGGCGCCGACCCACGCCGCGTCCTCGGTCGGCATCATCGTGGTCAGCCCGCCGGTGTCGTTCATACGCCGGTAGACCGCGTCCACCACCGCCCGCGGTGAATGGCCGGCCATCGCCCCGGTGTCGCCCAGGCAGAGGTCCACATAGGAGTGTCCATCGAGGTCGGTCACCTGCGCGCCACGTGCCGTGGCCAGGTAGAGCGGGAATCCCCCAGCGCGCTTGTTCATCCACGTCATGGGCACACGACCGAACAGGTTGGCCGCGTCCTCATAGGCCTGACCCGACCGGGGGTTACGGTCGGCGAACGCGGCCCGTTCCCGGGCGAGGAGGTCCGCGAGGCGGGTGCGATCGAGCATGGGCGCCATCATGTCATGCCCGGGGTGTTTGCCCGGACACCATACTCGCGGAAAACCGTTAGCAAACTGTCCGGGCAAACCCAAGAACCCGCGCGCGTCAAGGCGTGAGGCGGTGGATGTCGCGGGGGAACAGGGTCACCTCGCGCAGGTTGGCCACCCCGGTGAGGCGCATCATGAAGCGTTCCAGCCCGATGGCGAACCCGCCGTGCGGCGGGATGCCCGACCGGAAGGCGTTCACGTATGACTCGTAGGGGCCCAGCGGCTCCCCGCGCTCGCCGAGTGCCCGACGTAGTCGTCGTAGCGGTGCAGCCGCTGCGCCCCGCTGACCAGTTCGATGCCGCGGAAGATGAGGTCGAACCCGCGCGAGTACGGCGGCCGGTCCGGGTCCGGATGGGTGTAGAAGGCCCGCTTGGCGGTGGGGTACCCGACCACGTAGAGGAAGTCGCTCCCGTGCTCACGCAGCGCCCACTCCCCGAGCCAGCGCTCGTGGGCGGGCGCCAGGTCCGGCTCGTTGGACAGGTCCTCACCCGATGGCCTGCGCCGATCAGCTCGAGCGCGTCGGCGAAGTGCAGCGTCGGGATCTCGGCCGGCACGGTGGGCACTGTCAAGCCCCATGTCTGTACCGCGGGCGCGGCCCGCTCGGCGACGGCCTCGACCATGCCCGCGACCACGTCCCGCAGCACGGCCATCACGTCATGGTGGTCGCGGATGAATCCCAGCTCCACGTCCAGCGACGTGTACTGGGCCAGATGCCGGACGGTGTCGTGCGGCTCGGCCCGGAACACCGGCCCCACCTCGTAGACCCGCTCGAACACGCCCACCAGCGTCTGCTTGTAGAACTGGGGCGACTGGGCCAGGTACGCCGGCCGGCCGAAGTAGTCGATGCCGGAACACGTTCGCTCCCGACTCGGTCGCCGAACCGACCATCTTCGGGGTGTGCACCTCGGCGAAGCCCTGCGCGTCCAGGTCCGACCGGAAGCCGTGGACGGCGGCGGCGGACAGCCGGAACGCCGCCCGGCGCAGCGGGTGGCGCAGCGCCACGTGCCGCGTGGTCGAGCTGGGTCGGCAGGCTCGCCGCAGGTGCGGCCGGTACAGGTCGAACGGCGGCGGCTGGGCCGCCGCCAGCACACGCAGGCGCCGACGGCGACCTCGATCGCCGCCCGGGCGCGACCGCGTTGGCGACCACCACGCCCTCGACCTCGACCACGGTCTCCTCGGTCAGCTCCTCGACCGCGGCGCGCAGATCGGGCCTCGCTGACGATGGTCTGGGCCAGCCCGGCCGCGTCACGCACGATGAGGAACGCGACCGACTTGAGCAGCCGGCGGCGATGGGTCCAGCCGGCGACCAGCACCTTCTCCCCGACATGGGAGGGCAGCTCGGTGGACAGGATGCGTTGCATGGTGTGACCTCCTCTGGCGTTCGCAACGCGATCCCCGGGAGGTGTGGGCGAGCGGGTTCCTCGCGGTGCCACCACACCTTCACCACCGGCACGTGCCGGCGGCCTCTTGTGTTCGCCTGATCACGGTGGCCGGCCGGCGGGCTCTACTGAGCCCGGATCGGGCTGTTCTTCCCGCAGCTCAGGAGGGTCTTCACGCCCCGGCGCCAGGCCGCCATCACAGCATCGGCGGCTCTCTCGGCTGGCGGATCGGGGTGCTACTCGGCTCCGTCATCGCTTTCAATCAGCCTAACAAGGGCGGCAACGCGGTTCAGGACGCGGTGTAGGGCTCGTCGGTGTGGCTGACCTCGGTCAACGTGGTACCGGCGAGCTTGAACGTCGAGGTCCGCCGGATGGTCACGGCGGCGGTCGGGTCGCTGGGGCCGCGGGTGAGCCACACCACCGTCGCGACGCCGCCACTGATGGTGATGCTCTGGACCGGCGTGCCGTCGTCCAGGTCCTTGACCGCGACGAAGACGGGCGCGTCCCCGCTCACATGCCACGCGGCCAGGCTCCAGAACCGGCCGGTGCCCTCGAACGGGGTGAACTCGAGCGCGGCGAGGGCCTCGTTCGCGCCGTCACCGTCGAGGTCGCCGGTGCCACACGCGGTCAGTTCGACGTAGTCGCCGGCGACGTTCGTCCAGGAGGCGCCGGAGAGCGTGATCGGGTCATCCTGGCCCTGGTAGTGCACTGTGGCGCTGCCGACCTGGGCATCGCGCACGGCGGCGCAGCCACCGGTCGCAGCGGCGGCGGACGGGGTACCCGGGTCGGATGGCTCCTGGCCCGGGCTGGCGGCCATGGACGCGGTGGTGGTCGGGTCGCCGGGTGCCGGACCGGGTGACGGCGTGGGGTCGGCGCCGCAAGCGGCGAGTAGACCCAGCGCGACGACAACGGCACCGAACCGGAGCGGGAGCCTCATGCGGCCGCAGGTTAGCAGCGCCGTTCAACTCCGATCAGAGGGATTCTACTCTTGGGTACGTGAGCCTCGTCGCCCTGGAGCCCTGCGAATGGGCCGTCTCAGGGAGACCGGCGTTAGGCTTCGAGCGTGACCACCGTTGCCCCAGAAGGCCGTCGATTGCTTCGAATCGAGGCCCGCAACGCCGAGACCCCGATCGAGCGCAAACCGCCGTGGATCAAGGTCAAGGCGACGATGGGGCCCGAGTTCACCCAGCTGCGCGGCCTCGTGCAGCGCGAGGGCCTGCACACGGTCTGCCAGGAGGCCGGCTGCCCCAACATCTACGAGTGTTGGGAGGACCGCGAGGCGACCTTCCTCATCGGCGGCGACCAGTGCACCCGGCGCTGCGACTTCTGCCAGATCGACACCGGCAAGCCGGCCGAGTTCGACGCGGACGAGCCGCGCCGGGTCGGCCGAGTCGGTCAAGGCGATGCGGCTGCGCTACGCGACCGTCACCGGCGTCGCCCGCGACGACCTGCCCGACGGCGGCGCCTGGCTTTACGCCGAGACGGTCCGCCAGATCCACACGCTGGTGGAGGGCTGCGGGGTCGAGCTGCTGATCCCCGACTTCAATGGCGAGCCGGAGCTGCTGCGCGAGGTCTTCTCGGCCCGGCCCGAAGTGCTGGCCCACAACGTCGAGACCGTGCCGCGGATCTTCAAGCGGATCCGGCCGGCGTTCCGGTACGACCGCTCCCTCGACGTGCTCATCCAGGCGCGGGCGGCCGGACTGGTCACCAAGTCCAACCTGATCCTCGGCCTGGGCGAGGAGCGCGAGGAGATCTCGCAGGCTCTGCATGATCTGCACGACGCGGGCTGCGAGCTGGTCACGATCACGCAGTACCTGCGCCCCACGCCCCGTCACCACCCGGTGGAGCGCTGGGTACAGCCGGAGGAGTTCGTGGACTGCGCGAGGAGGCCGAGAAGATCGGCTTCGCCGGCGTGATGAGCGGGCCGCTGGTGCGCTCGTCATACCGGGCCGGCCGGCTCTACCAACAGGCGATCGACTGCCCGCACCGGCGCGTGACCTCGACCACTAGACTTTCCAGCATGGCCAAGGCACCGGAGCCCGAGAAGGTCGGCTTTTTCGGACGTATCAAGCAGATCGGCATGGTGTTCTCGTTCACCGCGAAACGGGACAAACTGTTCGTACCGCTGGTGATCGGCGGCCGCCCTGCTGGCCGTGGCCGTCACCGTGCTGCTGGTGCTCCTGTTCAGCTGGATCTTCATCGTCGTCGGCATCATGCTGGTCGCTGCTGGCCGTGCTCATCGTGCTGAACCTGCGGGCCAACAAGGCGATGATGGCCGAGGCCGAGAACCAACCAGGTGCGGCCGCCTCGATCGTGGAGAACATGCGCGGCGACTGGCGCGTCACCCCGGCGCTCGCGTCGACCACGCAGTTCGACTTCGTGCACCTGGTGATCGGCCGAGGTCGGCGTCATCCTGCTCGGCGAGGGCAACCCGAGCCGGGTGAAGAGCCTGATCGGCCAGGAGCGCCGCCGCCTGTCCAAGGTCATCGGCTCGGCCGAGATGCGCGACTTCATGATCGGCAAGGGCGAGGGCGAGGTGCCCATCCAGAAGCTGCGCTCGACGCTGGTCAAGCTGCCGCGCACGCTGTCCGGCAAGGACGTCAACGCGCTCGACAAGCGCATCAAGGCGCTCACCGCCCGGCCGCAGATGCCCAAGGGCGCGATCCCGAAGAACATGCGCCCGCCGAAGGGCGCCTTCCGCGCCATGCGCGGCGGTCCCCGCTAGCGGCGGGGCGGAGATCAGGTCCGCCGGGGCAGGGCGACCATGATCGAGCCGGCGGCCCGGTCGTGCAGGCCCCGCTGCTGGCCATCCATGATCAGCGCGGCACGAACAGGGCCAGCAGGACGCCACGCAGCGAGCGCCCGCGGTATGCCGATCGGGCCGCCCGTCCCGAAGGACACGCAGCGGATCCGCGTCACCCACATGCCGGGCGTCTGGCCGAACAGGCCGAGGAAGAACGCCGTACTCGAGGATCAGCACGATCAGCGGCGGCCAGGCGACGTGGCGCGGGTCGGCGAAAGCGAGGCGATCGAGCACGCAGAGGATCCAGTCGACGAGCAGCGCGCCGAAGCGGCGGCCGAGCCCGGCCGGCACCCAGTTCCGGGCATCCGGGATGTGTTCGGACAGATCCCGCTCTACCATGAGATCAAGCCTAGCTGATGGCGCCGGGCCTGGATGCAGGCTACCCGCCGGACGGTTCGGTAACACGGCCGAAACACATGAGACATTGCCGGGCAATGGCGACGGCCTAGCGTCGCGACCAGCCAATCAGACCTGTGGACCGCCCAGGAGGATGTGTTGTTCGCCAATCCCGAGGAGCTGCTGCGTTACCTCAAGAACGAGGGCGTCAAGTTCGTCGATGTGCGCTTTTGTGACCTGCCCGGTGTGATGCAGCACTTCACGGTGCCGGTCGAGTCGTTCGACGAGGGCGTGTTCACCGACGGCCTCGCGTTCGACGGTTCCTCGATCCGCGGCTTCCAGCAGATCCACGAGTCCGACATGCTGCTGCTGCCGGACGTGGCCACCGCGTTCGTCGACCCGTTCCGCATCGAGAAGACGCTGGCGCTGAACTTCTTCATCCACGACCCGTTCACCCGCGAGGCCTACTCGCGCGACCCGCGCAACGTGGCCAAGAAGGCCGAGACCTACCTGGCCTCCAGCGGTATCGCCGACACCGCGTACTTCGGCCCCGAGGCCGAGTTCTACATCTTCGACTCGATCCGCCACGAGACCGGTCCGAACCAGGCCTTCTACTACATCGACTCGGTCGAGGGCTGGTGGAACACCGGCCGCGACGAGGAGGGCGGCAACCGCGGCTTCAAGACCGCGTACAAGGGCGGCTACTTCCCGGTGCCGCCGACCGACCACTACGCCGACCTGCGCGACTCGATGGTGAAGACGCATGCTGCAGACCGGCATCACGGTCGAGCGGGCCCACCACGAGGTCGGTACCGCCGGCCAGGCCGAGATCAACTACCGGTTCTCGACGCTGCTGCTCGCCGGCGACACGCTCCAGCTGTTCAAGTACATCGTGAAGAACGTCGCCTGGCACGCCGGCAAGAGCGCCACCTTCATGCCGAAGCCGCTCTTCGGCGACAACGGCTCCGGCATGCACACCCACCAGAGCCTGTGGCTCGGCGGCGAGCCGCTGTTCTACGACGAGACCGGCTACGGCGGCCTGTCCGACATCGCCCGCTGGTACGTCGGCGGTCTGCTGCACCACGCGCCGTCGCTGCTCGCCTTCACCAACCCGACCGTCAACTCCTACCGGCGCCTCGTGCCCGGCTTCGAGGCGCCGGTCAACCTGGTCTACTCGCAGCGCAACCGCTCGGCCTGCACCCGCATCCCGGTCACCGGCACCAACGCCAAGGCCAAGCGGATCGAGTTCCGCGTACCCGACCCGTCGTCCAACCCGTACCTGGCCTTCTCGGCCATGCTGATGGCCGGCTTCGACGGCATCCGCAGCAAGATCGAGCCGCCGGCGCCGATCGACAAGGACCTGTACGACCTGCCGCCGGAGGAGATCGCCCAGGTGACCCAGGTGCCGGGCTCCCTGCCCGAGGTGCTCGACGCGCTCGAGGCCGACCACGAGCTACCTGCTCGAGGGTGGCGTCTTCACGCCCGACCTCATCGAGACGTGGGTCGACTACAAGCGGGCCAACGAGATCGACCCGGTCCGCCTGCGCCCCACCCCCCACGAGTTCGCCATGTACTACGACGTGTAGCCACTACAATCCACTGACCTGCATAGACGCTAGCCGATGATCTTCGCAGTCCGCAGCGAGTCCGCACGAGCGACCAGGACCGTCTCCACGGCGGACCTGATCGCTTCGTCCTGGTCGGCCACAGGTGTCGAGGGTGGTCGTCGGGGACGCGTGCCGGAGCCGGCTCTGAACCACCTTGACCGTTGGCTCGTGATGCGATCAGAAGCAAGGCTAAGTAGTGGCGCAGGTCGTGTTTGTGCCGAGCTCGGCACAACATGATCTCCGGCATTCCTTTGCTGTCTGGTCGATGCTCGACGCGTACTGCGCCGGCGAGGACGGACGGGCTCGGCTGACGCTGCTGTCCACCCGGCTGGGCCACGTGCACCCGGCCAACACCTACTGGTGCCTGCCGGCGTCGCCGGATTTGATCGCCGTCGCCGGGCAACGGCTCGAAGCGCACCTGGCGGCCCGGTCATGAGTGCTCTGGCACCCACCTTGCAGGCGTTCTTCACCACCGGCTCACCCGGCAACGCCACGCGAGCGTCCACACCATCGCCGCCTACGGCGACACCTTGTGGCTCCTGCTCAACTACGCCGCCGGATGCACCGGCACCGCCCCGTCGCGGCTGGATCTGGCCGACCTCGACGCCCCACTCATCGGCGGCTTCCCTGAGCATCTCGAGCAGGAGCGCGGCAACAGCGTGCGCACCCGCAACGCCCGACTGGCCGCGATCCACTCACTGTTCCGGTTTGCAGCTCTGGCCCATCCCGAACACGCCGAGAACATCTCGCGAGTGCTCGCGATCCCGCCGAAACGCTTCGACCACGCGGTAATCAGCTACCTCAGCGAGGCCGAAGTCGAGGGCCCTCCGCGGTGCTTGCAATCAGACCACCTGGACCGGGAGGCACGACCACACACCATGCTGCTGCTGGCCGTCCAGACCGGCCCGAGAGTCTCCGATTCCCGCTGGTTGCGCCCAGGTACGCCGCATCACGTTGGAAGAAACGCTGACCGAGATCGTCGAGATCCTGGCGCCGATGGCGGCGAGCCGGACTCGCCATGGCAGGAAACGTGCGGAGGGTTGGCGGCTCGCCTGGGCGAAGAAGCTCCGCCCGGCTTCCGGCGAACTGAACCTCGCCGCCCCTGAACCCAGACGCGGCTTGCATTGCGCTGCGTTTGCCTGGGACCGTGCTGACTGTGAGGGGTCTTTGGGTCGCGCGGCTCGACATCAGCCCCCGAACCGCGGTCAAGATCGCTAATCTTCACTCGATCTCTCCCGACGAGGTTCGGGCGGCCGTGCAGTGCGTCGCGGATCTTGAGTACACCTGGCATGTGCATCCCGAACGCGGTGTCCGGGCATTGGTAACGGCCCCAATCCGATCACGCGAAGCACTCGTTGTGCTCTACGAAAGCTCGAATCCTCTGGGTGATGTGTACAACCTTGGTAGCGCGTACTTCACAGGTCGCTAGCACCCGACCTCCGGGTGCGTCATGATGTGGTCATGCGCGAACCGGACGACTTCTTCGAGGAAGACGAGCCTCTGGAGGAGGTTCTGCGGGCCTACGACGCCGGGCCCAAGGCAAGGACTGCACGGCCGATGGGTCAGACCGTCACGTTCGACGTAATCGGCAACAACCGGACGAGAGGCTGGACGAATTTCGAACGGTTCGCGGGGATCCTCGGAGACCTGATCGACAGGAACACCACCGCCACGCCGCCAACCATCTCGCGATAATGGCATCGCCGCTGAAAGCCCAGCTCATCTTGTGCGACGCCGCGCAGGCTGACCCGGCCACCGGCAAAGTCCACATGCTTGGTGCCGGGTGGTCGGTAATGACGGGGCACGGCACGCATGCCGTCGCCGTGCTGATCAAGGTTCCGTGGGACCGAACCAATCAGCCAATCGATCTCGTGCTGTCACTCCGAACTCAAGATGGCCAGGCTGTGACGGTTGAGACGGGGGACGGCCCCCGCGAAATCGAGAACCGCGGCGTGATCGAAGTCGGCCGACCCGCGGGCATCGCCGCAGGTAGCGTCCTCAACGCCTCCTTCGCACTGAACCTGCCACCTCTACCGTTGCCGCCAGGCCGCTACGAATGGCGTCTCGAGCTGGGCGAGCTGACCGAGTCGGAGTCCTTCACTATCGTGGGCTAGGCGCCCAGTGCGGCACCGATGGGGACGTTCAGCGACCTACGCCGCGGGTTATGACTCACGACCCTGCTGTCGCTGACACCTGCCGACGCTGCGGACCCGTTCGAGGTGGCTAGCATCTGACCCGCACAGGGATGTCGCATGCCGGCCGTACCGTCGGAGCGTGCGCCGCGAGCACGACGAAGAGGCCGCCAACGCCGCGCTGATCGAGCTGGCCGCGGTCAGCGATGCGGAGCTGGTCATCGGCATCAGAGACGCCACGGAGGCGTGCGCGTCCGGTGGCGGATGCGGTGGAGTACCTGCGCCGGATGGCGATGACCCGGCCGCAGATGGTCCGGGGGCCCGCACCCTCACTCGGTAGCCGACTCCGGCCGCCGGTTGTACTCCTCCAGGGTCTTCATCGCCGTCGATGCGTCCTGGAAGGTCAATGTCCACGGCCCGGTGTTGACATCCATCTCGCGGCCAAACCCCACCCACATCCCGACCAGCCGACGCCCGGTCGGGTCGGCCAACATCTGGACGGCGCCGTGGTACCGGCCGCCCTTGTAGTAGCCGCCCTTCGAGGTCACCTCGGTCCAGGTGCCGGTGACCACGTTCCCGTCGATGGACAGGTCCATGGTCAGTTCACCGTCGGCGGAGTCAGGCAGGGACCGGACGGTGAGCCGGGCGGCGTGCTGGAGCAGCAGCACGTAGTGCCGGCCCATGAACTGGCCGCCACGAGACGAAGACGGATACTCGTATTCGCTGAGCCACACGCCCGAGTAGTTGGCCGGCTGAGGCGACGCCGTGGTCTTGCGGGCCATGGTGGGCGTCGGTTCCGCCCCGCCCGCCGGTACGTTCGGGCGGAAACCCAGGGCACCGATCGGCAGGCCCGTGGCCACCTCCAGCGCCCGGGCGTACACCGGGCGGGGGAACCCGACCACGCCGGCCTCCCAGCGTTGGACGTGTCGCTTCGAGCAGTCATTCGGGGTCCCCAGGCGGGCACCGGCGTCGCGGATGGCCCGGGCAAGGTCGTCCTGGGACAGGAGCATGCCCATCCGCACGGCGCGCAAGACTGTGTTCGGCGCTGTCATGGTCACCACCGTACCGCTGAGTGTCGCCGGAATGTCGCCCTTCATGGCCCCAGGATGCCGTCCGCAGCGTCGTCGCGCGAACGGGTTATGGCGGCCTACGGCCCGTGCAGACCCCGGTGGCGCACGCGCATCCGTAGCCGCGTTGCTTGGAGTCGGGGCCGCGGTGGTCGGAACCCAGCCAGTCATGTCGGGCTGCGGCGGTCCCTCGACCGAAGGGGGCATGGTGGGCACCTACCGCACCACCGAGGCGCCACCGACACCAGCCGACGCCCAGCGGGTACTCGACGGGCATCCGGTGGACGCGTCGACGGCCCGGTGTCGCCGGTGCGGGGTCGTGAACTGCTGGTTGCGACTCACCGCCTTGCGGACCCTGGCCGCGTACGGCCTCCTGCCCCGGCGTCGTCCCGGCGCGACCCAGCCGGCCCTGATCGGCGCGAGGCGGTTGCGATGATCGAGCCCCCGGCGCTGGCCGACATGACCGCGGCGGAGTTGGTGGTCCGGCTGGCCGAGCTGGTGTCGTGGAGAATCACACCGAGGCCAACGCGACCGCGGTCGAGTTGGTTCGCCGGCTGGAACGGGGGGAGATCACCGACGTACCGCGGGTGCCCTAACCCGCCTGCGGACACGAAGAGGGCCCCACCGCCCAATGTGGACGGTAGGGCCCTTTCCTTCGGTGCCGGGGCACGCTAGAGCAAGTGCATCCGTCGCCGTCGAGCGGGGCTGTCTGGCCGAATCATGATGTAGAGCGACTTGCCGATCTTGCGAAGTTCCTCGGCCAGCTGCTCGTCAGTGATCCACCGCTCTAGCAGCGTCCAGGATCGGTCCATGGTGGAGCTCCTGTCCTCGGCCGAGCAAAGCGTGGCGGTCACCGGACGGCTACGCACGGCCATCGCTGTAGACAGGGCACTCGGGATGATCGGCTGCTGTGCAGTTCCTGTGAGACTTGGGATTCTCTGGCTGTGACTCATCCCCACGACTCCGACTCCGAATACGTCCCGGTGGTCCCGGGTCAGCCCGGTCCGGCCGCGCCGGCCCACTCGTCGCTCCCGATTCAACCGCCGGCCGTCCGGAAGAAGATCCCTGGTGGATATGGCTGGTGGTCGCCGCTGCTTTCGGCATCGGCATCGGCGTCGGCGGAGCGACCAAGACGACGAGCCAGAACACGACAGCCAACCCAGTCACGACAGCCACGGCCGCTCAGACCCAAGCCGGACCCGGAACCGTCCCGACCACCCAAGTCGCCGTGCCAGCCCCCACCACGCCGACCCAGGCTGCTCCCCCTCCACCGCCGACGGTGGAGGACGGCACCTGGACGGTCGGTACGGATCTCCCGGCGGGCAAGTACCGCACCACAGCGAACGTCGATCCCAGCTGCTATTGGGCGATTCTCAAGTCCGGCACGAATGGCGACCAGATCATCGCCAATGACATTCCGGGCGGCGGACGGCCCACAGTCACGCTCAAGGCCGGCGAAGACTTCAAGACTCAAGACTGCGGGACATGGCTGAAGATCGGCTGAACCGCCACACATGCACTTCGTTTGGCCAAGCGGCCCGGTACAGGCACGAGGTCATGGCTCGTCCTCGGTGCCGTCCGCGTGCTCGGCCCGTTCATGCCTTCGGCGGACGCTCCTTGAGGACACGTCCCGTCAGCGGATCGCCTCGCGGGCAGTGGCCGGACCGGACCGGATGACGGCCTGACGTTCGGGGATTCGCTGCGGTACCCGGTGTACCCCGCCCAAACGCAAGAGAGCCCACCGCCCTCGTCAACTGTGTCCAAAGGTACGGGTCGAGTTCGCCATGTCCTACGACGTTCTGAGCCGACAACGCGCTGACCTGCACCCGGTTGCTTGCCAGGTTGACCGCTCTGTTGTGGAACCTAGGGGCGTAAGGCAGGCTCACGTGAGGAACACGTGCTCGGCCGCCGCCCGTGACCGGCGCATGGTCCGCAGGTAGTCATCGAGGAACTCGCCGGGCTGGATGCTCGCCGGGCGACCCAGAGCCCGGGCCACCCCGGCCAGCTCCGCGCCTTGGCGGGGTAGTTGATCACTCGGGCGGCCACGAACCAGCATGAGGGCGTTGCGGACCCTGGTCGCCATGACCCAGCCGCGGGCCAGCCAGGTAGCATCCATTGTGGACACCAGCCCGGCGTCGCGGGCCACGCTCAGCGCGTTCAGCGTCCGGGGCGTGCGAAGGCCCGACAGCTGGGCGCCGTGACGCAGCTGCAGCAGCTGGACCGCCCACTCAACGTCGGCCAGACCGCCCCGGCCGAGCTTGGCGTGCGTAGCCGGGTCGGCCCCCCGCGGCAGCCGCTCGGTGTCGACCCGGGCTTTGATACGCCGGATCTCCACGACCTGCTCGTGCGTGAGCCCGCCGACCGGGTAGCGCACCCGGTCGGCGAGGGTCAGGAAGCGCGCCGCGAGGTCCTCGTCGCCGGCGACGAACCGGGCCCGCAGCAGCGCCTGTGCCTCCCAGGTCTTCGACCATTCCGTGTAGTCCCGCTCGTAGGCGGCCAGGCTCCGCACGAGCGGACCCTGCCGCCCCTCCGGTCGCAGGTCGGCGTCCACACCCAACGGCGGCTCGGGCGACGGCGCGGAGAGCAGCCGGCGCAGCTCCTCGGCGATCGCATGGGCGGACCCGCTGGCCGCGTCCTCGGCCACGCCGGGCGGCGGCTCGTAGACGAAGAGCACGTCGGCATCGGAGGAGTAGCTCATCTCGGAGCCGCCCAGACGCCCCATCCCGATGATGGCGAAGGGCATTGCCCGGACCTCTACCCGCGCCTCGGCCGCCCGTAGGGCCGCCCCGAGAGTGGCGTCGGTGACGTTGGAGAGCGCCTGACCGACGCCGAGGGCGTCCATGTCGTACCCGGGTGCTGACCCGTTCGGCAGGGCGCTCAACAGATCGGCCGAGGCGATCCGGAAGAGCTCACGCCGGCGCAGGGCCCGTACGGCCTGGACGGCGGCACCGGCGCCGCCCCGCCAGCCGGCCGCCCCGACGAACCCGTGCCGGTCGACGGCGGCAGCCAGACCCTCCACAAGGGATTCCCTCGACCGGGGAACCAGCTCGGCATCGACGGAGAGCAGCCGCAAGGCTTCCGGGTCGCGG
>CAWDLX010000005.1:0-788543 GCA_963803345.1 uncultured Actinomycetota bacterium | reverse complement strand
TTAGCCACGTTCGGAAGGGATAACCGCTGAAAGCATCTAAGCGGGAAGCTCGCTTCGAGATTAGGTCTCCCACCCCACGAGGGTTAAGGCCCCCAGCCAGAACACTGGGTTGATAGGCCAGAAGTGTAAGCCTGGTAACAGGTTCAGCCGACTGGTACTAATAGGCCGAGGACTTGACCACAAACACGCTACGCGTCCACTGTGCAACTCCCGAACAACGAACACCCAATCCGGTGTTCGAAAGTTCCATGGAGTTACGGCGGCCATGGCGGCGGGGAAACGCCCGGACCCATTCCGAACCCGGAAGCTAAGCCCGCCAGCGCCGATGGTACTGCACTCGGGAGGGTGTGGGAGAGTAGGACGCCGCCGGACATCTTCCAAAGAGGGGCCCACGAGAGTGGGCCCCTCTTGACGTCCGACCACGAAGGGGAACGGATCGACCGGTTACGTAGACTTCATGGGTGACCCTCACGCGTGATACCCAGCCCACCGAAGCGAGTCTCCCCGCCCGGTACGCGCCCGGCGAGGTTGAGCGGCGGCGGTACGACCAGTGGGTAGCCGGCGGGTACTTCACAGCCGATGCGAGCAGTGATCGTCCGGCATTCTGTATCGTGATCCCGCCACCCAATGTCACTGGCAGCCTGCACGTCGGCCACGCCCTGGACCACACCATTCAGGACAGTCTGGTCCGGCGGCGGCGGATGCAGGGGTACGAGACTCTGTGGTTGCCGGGCATGGACCACGCCGGCATCGCCACCCAGAACGTGGTGGAGCGCAAGCTCGCCGAGGAAGGGTTGTCCCGGCACGACCTTGGCCGGGAGCAGTTCGTCGAGCGGGTGTGGCAGTGGAAGGCCGAGTCGGGCGGCGCCATCCTCGGACAGATGCGGCGTCTCGGCGACTCGGTCGACTGGAGCCGCGAGCGGTTCACGATGGACGAGGGCCTGTCCCGGGCCGTACTGACAATCTTCAAGCGGCTGTTCGACGACGGTCTCATCTACCGGGCCGAGCGCATCATCAACTGGTGCCCCCGTTGCCTGACCGCGCTGTCCGACATCGAGGTCGACCATACCGATGACGAAGGCGAACTCGTCTCGATCCGGTACGGCGACGGCGCCGACGCGATCGTGGTGGCCACGACCCGGGCCGAAACCATGCTGGGCGACACCGCGGTCGCCGTGCACCCGGATGATGACCGGTACGCCCACCTCGTCGGACGGCAGGTGGAACTGCCGCTGACCGGCCGGCGCATCCCGATCGTCGCCGACGCGCACGTCGACCCGACGTTCGGCTCCGGCGCGGTCAAGGTCACACCGGCCCACGATCCGAACGATTTCGAGATCGGCCAGCGCAACGACCTGGCGAGCCTGTCCATCATGGACGAACGCGGGGTGATCACCGTCAGCGGACCGTTCCAGGGCCTGGACCGGTTCGAAGCCCGGCCGGCGATCGTGGACGCGCTGAGAGAGCAGGGTCGCATCGTCGATGAGCGGCGCCCGTACGTTCACGCGGTCGGCCACTGCTCGCGCTGCAAGACCACGATCGAGCCGAGGTTGAGCCTGCAGTGGTTCGTGAACACGGGACCGCTGGCCCAGGTGGCCGGCGACGCGGTACGGGACGGGCGGGTCCGGATCGAGCCAGCCGAGCTGGCCAAGCGGTACTTCGCCTGGGTCGACAACATGCATGACTGGTGCATATCGCGTCAGTTGTGGTGGGGTCACCGCATCCCGGTGTGGTACGGACCCAACGGCGAGACAGTGTGCGTCGGACCTGACGACGTGGTGCCCGACGGCGAGGGCTGGCACCAGGACGAGGATGTACTCGACACGTGGTTCTCCTCGGCGCTGTGGCCGTTCTCCACCTTGGGTTGGCCCGACCACACCCCCGATCTCGAGCGGTTCTACCCGACCAGCGTGCTGGTGACCGGATACGACATTCTCTTCTTCTGGGTCGCCCGGATGATGATGTTCGGCCTGTACGCGATGGGCGGCGAGCAGCCCTTCGACGTGGTGGCTCTGCACGGCATGGTGCGCGACGAACATGGCAAGAAGATGTCCAAGTCCTTCGGCAACGTGGTCGACCCGCTCGACTGGATCGAGCGGTTCGGCGCCGACGCGACCAGGTTCACCCTGGCCCGTGGGGCCAACCCCGGTGGCGACGTGCCGGTCAGCGAGGAGTGGACGCAGGGATCGCGCAACTTCTGCAACAAGCTGTGGAACGCGACCCGGTTCGCCCTGATCAGCGGAGCCACTGTGGACGGTGATCTGCCGGCACCGGCTGAGCTGTCCAGTGTGGACCGCTGGATGCTGTCCCGGCTCGAGCATGTCATCAGTGAGGTCGACAACCAGTTCGACGCGTTCGAGTTCGGCAAGGTGTGCGACACGTTGTACCACTTCGCCTGGGACGATGTGTGCGACTGGTACGTCGAGCTCAGCAAGCCCGTGCTGGCCGCCGGCGGCCCAGCGGCCGACGTGACGCGACGGGTGCTCGGCCACGTGCTCGATCAGCTGCTACGCCTGCTCCACCCGGTCATCCCGTTCGTCACCGACGAACTGTGGTCGGCCCTGACCGGCCGTGACTCGGTGGTGCGGCAAGCATGGCCGGTGGCCGACGTGTCCTATGTGGATGATGGGGCCGAGCGGCGGATGGCGGCCCTGCAGTTGGTGGTGACGGAGGTCCGGCGGTTCCGTTCGGATCAGGGACTCAAGCCGGGGCAGCGGGTCGCCACCCGCGTCGACGGCCTCGACCGGGCCGGGCTGACCGGATACGAGCCCCTCATCCGCTCGCTGGCCCGGCTGGACGAGCCGGCGTCCGGATTCCAGGCCTCCGCCACCCTGTCCGTGGCCGGCGGGATCACGGTCGCCCTCGATACGCGGGGCGCGATCGACGTGGCCGCCGAGCGGGCGCGGCTGACCAAGGACCGGGCGGTCGCCGAGAAAGAGGCGGCGCAGACCAGGTCCAAGCTGGACGACCGGTCATTCCTGGCCAAGGCGCCCGAGTCGGTTGTGGCCAAGATCCGCGCCCGGCTGGGCGCGGCCGAGGCCGACCTCGCCCGGGTACAGGCCGCCCTCGACGCGCTACCAGAGGTCTGATGCCCGAGGACAGGGTCGATCTGGTTGTCGACCGGGGAGCCGACGTTTGGGCCCGCATCGACGCCGCCTACGACCGGGGCGAGCTCGACGACGACGGGTGGTTCGAGGCGGTCCAGGCGGTTACCGAGCCGACGTACCTGGCCGGCGCCGACCCGCGGGCGCAGTCAGGGCACTCGGGCGGCGACGTAGGCTGGGAGCTGGCCCGGCGCCACATCCTGCGGGCGGTCGACGCAGACGGTACGTTTCTCGACATCGGCTGCGCCAGCGGGTACCTGATGGAGTCGCTGCAGGGATGGGCCGCCCAGGACGGGATCCGGCGCGACCGCGTGGAGTGTGCTGCTGCTCACCAACGTCTTCTGGATCGTGAGGCGGGAATCCGATGAGTGACGAGTACACGAAGATCGAGGCCGAATTGACCGCTCGCGGCCCGACCCGGATGGTATTCGACCTGTCCCGGATCGAGGCGCTGCTGGACCTGCTGGGAAGCCCACAACGGGCCTACCCGGCCATCCATCTGACCGGTACCAACGGGAAGACCTCGACCGCCCGCATGGTCGAGGCGCTGCTGAGGGCGCACGGCCTGCGTACCGGCCTGTACACCAGCCCACACCTGGACAGCGTCCGGGAACGGATCACTGTGGACGGTGTCCCGGTCAGCGAAGAACGTTTCGTGGAGATCTACCACGAGGTGGCTCCGGTGGCGAACTTCCTCGACGAGCGTGGTGGCTCCGGCGAGACCCTCACGTACTTCGACATGACGACCGCGATGGCCCTGGCCGCCTTCGCCGACGCCCCGGTGGACGTCGCCGTGGTTGAGGTGGGGCTCGGCGGTGCCGAGGACTCGACCAACGTGCTGCAGGCTGGTACCTGTGTGATCACCCCGATCGGGCTGGACCACATGGAGTGGCTCGGCGACACGGTCGAGGAGATCGCGGTGGCCAAGGCCGGAATCATCCACAGTGGAGCCAACGTGGTCCTGGCCGACCAGCCCGCGGAGGCGCTGCGACCGATCGCCGAACGCTGCGCCGACGTGGGGGCGGCGTTCGTACGCGAGGGCAGCGAGTTCGGCGTGGTCGGTCGGGAGCTGGCCGTCGGTGGTCAGGTGCTGGCGCTGCAAGGACTGGGCGGGACCTACAGCGACCTGTTCGTGTCCCTGCACGGGCTGCACCAGGCCCAGAACGCGGCCGTGGCCCTCGCCGCGGCCGAGGCCTTCCTGGGTGCCGGGGCGGCGACCCGCCAACTGGACCCGGACGTGGTGCGCGAGGCGTTCGCGGGCGTGTCGTCGCCGGGCCGCCTCGAACGCATCCGGACCTCTCCGACGATCCTGCTCGACGCCGCCCACAACCCGCACGGCATGGCGGCCGCGGTGGTGACCCTGGCCGAGGAGTTCGCCTTCAGCCGCCTTATCGCGGTGGTGGCCGTCCTGGCCGACAAGGATGTCGCGGGCATGCTCGAGCTGCTCGAGCCGGCCGTGGACGCGATCGTGTGTACCCGCAATTCGTCGCCCCGGGCGTTGAGCGTGGACCAGCTGGCCGTGCTGGCGGTCGAGGTGTTCGGCGAGGAGCGGGTGGCGGTGGCGGGCTCGCTGCCGGACGCGATCGAGGCGGCCGTGACCATGGCGGAGGTGGACGTGGAGGGGGAGTTGGCCGCGGTCGGAGTGCTCATCACGGGTTCGGTCGTCACGGTCGCTGACGCCCGCCGCCTCCTGCGAAGAGCCTGACCCGAGCGGTGTCCGGCAAGCGAGCGTGCCGATATGAGTGAGAAGAAGCCGTCGGGGCTGCGGAATCCCAGCGCGGCGGTGCGGGGCGGCGGGGCCGGCATGCTGGTCAGTGAGGCCGTGGTGCTGCTGCTGGCGATCGTGCCGCTCAAGGTACTCGGGGCGCACCTGACCGGCGCGGCGATCGGTGTGGTGGTCGGTCTGGCGGTGCTGTGCGTGATACTGGCCGGGCTGCTCCGTCATCCCTGGGCCTGGCCGGCGGGATATCTGCCGCAGGTGGTGCTGATCGCTGGCGGTTTCCTGTTCCACCCGTCGCTGGCTGTCGTCGGCGTCCTGTTCGGACTCGCCTGGACGTACGCGATGTACGTGCGCCGGCGGGTGCTCGGCTGACGGCCGCGAGCTCAGTTCTGGCGCGGGGCTTCCTGCCGGTCGCGCCACTGGGTGAGGGCGATCCCATGACCGTCGGGATCACGGAACCGGGCCGCCCACAGCTCGAGCTTGTCGCCCCGGCTCAGCACCCGGGGCTTGTGTACGAAGTCCACGCCCTTGGCCCGCAGTTCCTGATAGGCGACTTCCACGTCGGGCACCTCGATATGCAGGTGGATGACCCGGCGGTCCACAGGGGACATGTCCGCCTGCGGGCGCAGCACCAGCCGGCCCCCGCCGTAGGCAAGTACCGCCCCGCCGGGGGCGCTGTCGGCCAACTCGAAGCCGAGCGTGTCGTGGTAGAAGGCCACCGACCGGTTCAGGTCGGACACGACCAGCATGATTCCCATACCGGGCCTGGCCGGTCCGATCTCTGCCACGCTGTCGGCCGGACGCTCGACGATGACCGGCTCGCTCGGACGCGGTTGGGGTATGCCGCGTACCGGTAGCCCGAACTCGGTGGCCATCGTGCGGTCGTCCGGGTCGGGTTCGTCGAAGTGCTCGACGACGGGGGCGCCGAGGCCGGCCTCGACGGTCGGCTCCTCCGCAGCCTGGGTCGGCACGAACGGGCTCGGGGACTCGTCGCCCGGTACCCGGTACTCGGCCACGTCGTCATCGACCAGCATCGTTGCCAGCTCGTCCGGGATGTAGTCCTCGATGATCATCGGTGTCTGGGCCGGCGCGGTGGGGCCGGCGTACGGGTCGTCACCGGTCGGTCCGACATATGGGTTCCCAGTCGGCGTGGCATCGAGATCGTCGGCGAACTCGGTGTGGAACGGCGCGACCAGATCGTCGGCGGTCGTGGTGTGCTGCTGGTTCGGGTTGACCCGGTCCCAGCGCACCCGGAGCAGCCGAGGGTTGCGTTGATCCACCTCGATCGGCAGCACCGCGCCCGGCCGGGGCCACCTGGTCACCGAAACCGCCGGGTCACGCAGCTTCACCATCTTGGTGCCGCCGTCCGGCAGGTCGATCAGCAGCCGCAGGTCACACCGGCCCACAATGGACCCGACCGGCGCCGGCGACGCCATGATCACATAGGCGGTCCCGCCCTGAACCTGTCGCCGCCCCTGGTACCACAACCCGAGCAGGAACACCCCCAGGCCGGCGACGACCAGCAGCAACAGGGCGACGAGCAGGAGTCCGAAGCTGCCCATGCCGAGCGACATCGCGCTGAGGAAGACCACTGTGACCACAGCCAGCGCGAGCAGGAGACGTTGCAGGTCGCTCAGTCTCCACTGGCCTCGTTCACGCACCGCTGTCCACCCTCCGCGTAACCTCCGTCCGCCGCCTTCCCGGCGAGGCTACGGCGCCTTCCCGGCCAACGGAAGTCCTACGCGCCGGTGCCGGTTATCGATTCGTGTGGCACCCGGCCGGTCGGGTAACATCAGCCACAACGGCTTTGACCCGGCTATCACCGGTGAGCCTCCGGAAGAACAGATCGCCCCGGCGATCCCAGTAGAACCGGACGGGATTCGGCCCGTCACAGCCGACCAACGAGCGGATCAGGGCAACCTGATCAAGCGAGGTGGTACCGCGGGTCTGCCAGATGGGCTCGTCCTCGCGCGGGACTGACCAGCGCGAGGAGAGCGGACACCATGGCGTATCCGAAGACGAGTACCGAGGCCGGGGTAGCTGCCAGCCCGAGCCTGCCCGACCTCGAGCGGCGTGTGCTCGACTACTGGGCGGCCGACAACACATTCGTCGCTTCGGTCCAGGCGCGGGACGCCGGTATCGACGGCGCGAACGAGTACGTGTTCTACGACGGGCCGCCGTTCGCCAACGGGCTGCCCCACTACGGCCACCTGCTGACCGGGTACGTCAAGGACGTGGTGCCGCGGTACCAGACCATGCGTGGCCGCCGGGTCGAGCGCCGGTTCGGCTGGGACTGCCACGGACTGCCGGCCGAGGTGGAGGCGGAGAAGCAGCTGAGACTGTCCACAAAGGCCGAGATCCTCGACCTCGGGGTGGACAAGTTCAACGAGGCCTGCCGGACCTCGGTGCTGCGCTACACCCAGGACTGGGAGCGCTACGTGACCCGGCAGGCGCGCTGGGTCGACTTCGCCAACGACTACAAGACGCTCGATCTGTCCTATATGGAAAGCGTCATGTGGGCGTTCAAGACTCTGTACGACAAGGGTCTGGTGTACGAGGGGTTCCGCGTGCTGGCTTACTGCTGGCGGTGTGAGACGCCCCTGAGCAACACCGAGACGCGGATGGACGACGTGTACCGCGACCGGCAGGATCCCGCGCTGACCGTGTGGTTCACGCTCGAGACCGGGCCCGGGGCGCCGACCGAGAAGGTGGCGGTCTGGACCACGACCCCGTGGACACTGCCGTCCAACCTGGCTCTGGCCGTCGGCCCCGAGGTCGAGTACGCCGTGCTCGAGAAGGGCGGCGAGCGCGCCTTCGTCGGCGCGGCCCGGCTCGACGCGTACGCGAAGGAACTGGATGGCTGGACCCGCACCGCTACCGTCACCGGTGCCGAGCTGGTCGGCCGCCGCTACACCCCGCTGTTCGACTTCCTGGTGGATCAGGCCGGCCCGAACGCGTACCAGGTACTGGCGGCGGACTTCGTGACCACAGAGGACGGTACCGGCGTGGTCCACCTCGCACCCGCCTTCGGCGAGGACGACCAGTTGGCATGCAACGCGGCCGGGATACCGACCGTGGTCACTGTGGACGATCACACCCGTTTCACCGCGCTGGTACCCCCGTACCGCGGGATGCAGGTGTTCGAGGCGAACAAGCCGGTGACCCAGGACCTGCGCAGGCAAGGGGCGGTGCTCAAGCAGGACACCTACACCCACTCATACCCGCACTGCTGGCGCTGCGACACCCCGCTGGTCTACAAGGCGGTGTCGTCCTGGTTCGTCGCGGTAACCAGGTTCCGCGACCGGATGGTCGAGCTGAACCAGCAGATAACCTGGGTGCCCGGCCATGTGAAGGACGGGTCGTTCGGCAAGTGGCTGGCCAACGCCAGGGACTGGTCGATCAGCCGGAACCGCTTCTGGGGCTCGCCGATACCGGTGTGGCGCTCTGACAATCCGGACTACCCGCGGGTCGACGTGTACGGCTCGCTGGCCGATCTGTCGAAGGACTTCGGGGAGCTTGCGACCCGAAGGAGCGAGGACGGCGGGGAGCTTGCGACCCGAAGGAGCGAGGACGGCGGGGAGCTTGCGACCCGAAGGAGCGAGGACGGCGGCCAAGGGGTGACGGAGCTGCATCGCCCGTACGTGGATGAGCTCACCCGGCCCAATCCGGACGACCCGACCGGGAAGTCCACCATGCGCCGGGTGCCCGAGGTGCTCGACTGCTGGTTCGAGTCGGGCTCGATGCCGTTCGCCCAGGTGCACTACCCGTTCGAGAACGCGGACTGGTTCGAGCACCACTACCCGGGCGACTTCATCGTCGAGTACATAGGACAGACACGGGGCTGGTTCTACACCATGCACGTCCTGGCCACCGCCCTGTTCGACCGGCCAGCCTTCCGCACCTGTGTCAGCCACGGCATCCTGCAGGGCTCAGACGGGCGGAAGATGTCCAAGAGCCTGCGCAACTACCCCGACGTGTACGAGATGTTCGACGTCTACGGGGCTGATGCCATGCGGTGGATGCTCATGTCCTCACCGGTGGTACGGGGTGGGGACATGCCCGTCACGGAAACGTCGATCAGGGACGCGGTGCGCCACGTGCTGCTTCCCTTGTGGAACGTCTGGTACTTCTTCTCGCTGTACGCCAACGCGGAGTCGTACGAGGCGACATGGCGGACCGACTCGACGCACCTGCTCGACCGGTATGTGCTGGCCAAGACGGGCGAGTTGGTCGCCACCCTCACCGAGCAGATGGACGGTTACGACATCGGTGGCGCCTGCTTGTCGGTCCGGTCCTATCTGGACGCTCTGACGAACTGGTACGTGCGTCGCTCGCGGGACCGGTTCTGGGCTGGCGATCGGGACGCCTTCGACACCCTCTACACTGTTCTCGAGACGCTGTCGCGGGTGGTGGCTCCGCTGGCCCCGCTGGTCAGCGAAGAGGTCTGGCGCGGCTTGACCGGCGGGCGTTCGGTGCACCTTACCGATTGGCCCGGCGCCGCGCAGTTCCCGCCCGATCCGCAACTGGTGTCCACAATGGACGCTGTCCGGGATGTGTGCTCGGCCGCGTTGTCGTTGCGCAAGGCCAAGGGTCTGCGGGTCCGGCTGCCGTTGGGCCGCCTGATCGTGGCCACCGCGAACGCCGACGACCTTCGCCCGTTCAGCGACCTCGTCGCCGATGAGGTAAACGTGAAGGCGGTCGACTTCTCCGCCGACGTCGCCGCCCACAGCGAGCAGGTTCTGACTGTTGTACCCCGGATCCTGGGTCCTCGGGTCGGCGGCCAGGTACAGCAGGTGATCAAGGCCGTGAAGGCGGGCGACTGGTCCCTTGTGGATGGTCGTCCGGTGGCTGCCGGTGTCACCCTGGAGGACGGCGAGTACGAGCTCAGAATGGTGGCGGCCGACGCTGAACACTCGGCCCCGCTGCCCGCTGGCGCGGGCGTGGTCGTCCTCGACACCGAGGTGACGCCGGAGTTGGCCGCTGAGGGACTGGCGCGAGACGTGATCAGGGTGGTCCAGCAGGCACGGCGCGAGGCCGGCCTCGACGTGGCCGACCGGGTGGCCCTGGTGGTTGAGGCCACCCTGGCGACGACGGCGGCCGTCCGGGCGCACCAGGGATTCGTCGCGGCCGAGACACTGGCCACGTCGGTCACCTACGGTAACGCCGGCGACGCCGGCTTCACCGGTGAGGCCGGCGACGGTGAGGTCGTGCGCGTCTTCGTCACCCGCGCCTGACCCCGCTCCGCCACCTGCCCGAAACCTCAGGGTTCCCGGTTGCACGCGCGCGCCCGGGGGTGTCGGGGTTCGCGGGTTTCGGCGCTTGCCCGGACACCATGCTCACGCCTTCTGTGTTGTATGGCGTCCGGGCTAACACCCGGCTGTGTTGTATGGCGTCCGGGCTAACACCCGGCGCGGCAACGTGAGGGCGGGCGCGGCGGCAACGGGCGGCGCGGGGGCCCGGATGATGTCGGACCCATGGGGCAGAATGGGGCCGGAAGGGAGGCGAGCCCGGTGGCCGACGCGTACACGGTCTTCTGGACCATGGACCGGTGGCTGGCCGCCGTCGCTGTGGGTCACAAGCCACTGCCGGTGCTCTTCGGTGGCCCGCACCTGTCCGAGCCGAGTTTCCGCCGGGCCGGGGTCAAGGTCGGTGACTCGATCTTCCCGATCGCTGTCTCCAACCGGAAGCTCTATGTGGTGGCCCGGATGCGGGTACGGGAGATGCTGCTGCTCGGCCAGGAGGACGGCCCGAGCCTGATCGACCAGCGGTTCCCGCAGTACCGGTCGTGGAAGTTCCTGGCGCCGACCTGTACCGAGGAAGTGATCGTCGGAATGGAAGGGTCAGCGCCGCGGGCCGACCTGGAAGTACAGGCCCGCCCTGCTCGACCGGCTGACGTTCCGGTCGCAGCGGGGCGAGCGACCACTCAAGCAGGTCAAGGATGGCGAGCTGACCAGTTCGCTGGCGCTGCAAGGGATCTACCGGCTCTCCGACCACTCCGCTGACGACTTCGCCGCCCTCATCGACACGCCGCCGCCGGCTGGTGCGGCCCGAATTCCGCGGCCGTCGAGCCGGACCGACCGCGCGCATCGCGGCCCCGGACGAGGCTCTCTTCTGATCTGTCCGCGCGTGGTTCCGCGGGTGCCGGGCCGATTCCCCGACGCCTACAGTGAATGCGAAGATCTGCGTGCCGCGAAGATCTGCCGTCTCCGAGGGGACACCTTGCCGTACCTGTACACGATCGGTCTGCACACCGCCGCGCCTCTGATCAAGTTCGCGCTACGGCCGACGATCGTGGGCGTGGAGAACATCCCGCCGACCGGAGGCGCGGTACTGGCCGGCAACCATCTGTCCGTCGCGGACGAGTACATCCTCGGCGCGGCGGTACCGCGCCACATCGCGTTCTGGGCCAAAGCGGAGTATTTCCACGGCACTGGTCTCGGCGGACTGCTCATGCGCGGCTTGATGAACGGGCTGGGCGCGATCGAGGTCAACCGTGAGGGCGGCCGGGCCGCGCTGACCGCGCTCGACGCGGCGATCCCGGCGCTGAAGGCCGGAGACCTGGTCGGCGTGTACCCCGAGGGCACCCGCTCGCCTGACGGGCGGCTGTACCGCGGCCGCACCGGTGCCGCGCGGCTGGCCCTGCTGGCCGGGGTACCCGTGATCCCGGTCGGCGTGGTCGGTACGGAGAAGATCCAGCCAATCGGCTCGCACATCCCCAAGCTCGGGCAGAGGTCGACGATCACGTTCGGCAAACCGATGGAGTTCGGCGACCGGCCGGTGGACAGCTCCAACCTGCGTGCCGTCACGGACGAGATCATGCTCGCGATCCAGGCGATCACCGGGCAGCCGTACGTCGCGCGGTACGCGCCCAAGCGCAGCGCCCCCAAGGGCGCCGTCGGCGAGGGCCGTGGCGACGGTAAGGGCGGCACCCCCGCAGAGAGCTAACGGACGGCGACGTAGATCGCCCAGGCCAGCAGGCCGAGGATCAGCAGTCCGCCGGCCCGTCGGGTGTGGACGAAGGCGATGGGCGCCCACCACAGCGGCCAGACGGGGTTGTCCGGCGGCGCGTCGGTCGGCTTGGGAACCGCGAACTGGCGGATGAGCCAGATCAGTCTCGGCACCGCCCCCAGTGCGAGCAGCGCCGGCCACGGGAGCGCTCGGGCGATCACCAGGGCGACGATGCCGACGTAGAACGCCACGGCCATGGCCTGGGTCAACGCCTTGGACCGGCCCTCGCCCAGGATCACCGGGAGTGTACGCGTGCCGGCCGGCGCGTCGTAGGGAAGCTTGTCGATATGCTTGCCCATCAACACGGTCACCGGCAGCAGAGCGTACACAAATGCGGCGACCAGTACCTGCCAGGTGACGGTTCCGGTGCCGGCGTAGTAGACACCGCCGACCATGAGCGGACCCCAGGTGAGCAGGACGTCCAGCTCGCCGAGGCCACGCTTCTTGAGCCGCAACGGCGGGGCGGTATAGGCCCAGGACAGGAAGAGACCACCGAGCGCGAACGCGGCGATCCACCAGTCCTGGCGCACGATCAGCGTCACCATGATGGCCAGGTCGAGGACCTGGCAGATGGCGATGCCCGCCAGCAGCTGCCGCTTGGTGACCAGGCCGGACAGGATCGGGTGGGGCGCATAGAGGGCGCGCGGGTAGTCGGCTGTGTCGCTGCCCACCTCGGTATCGGCGAGGTCGTTCATCAGGTTGTTGGCCAGGTGGGCGATCACGATGCCGACCACGGCCAGCACGACACTGACCCAGTCGACGGCTGCGTCTCCGATTGCCGCCAGCAGGACCGCGATCAGTCCCGACGTCAGGGTCATCGGCAGTACGCCGGCGCGGGTGACCACGAGCCAACGGGTGATCCCGTCGACAACACCCTGCTCGGGCGGGTTGGTGGTACGGAAGGCATAGCGCCACGCGGCGAGGCGATCGGTCATCGTCAGCGGGACGGCGGTGGGGGCGGCCATGCGTTCAAGCGTACGCATGGGGTGATCAGCTCGGGTGTGGGCGTTTGCCCGGACAGTTTGCTAACGCTTTTTGTATTGCAAACTGTCCGGGCAAACACCCGGCGGCGAGGGCTGGCGGAGGGGTCGGCGTAGGGTGGAGCGTTGAACCGGGAGGCCCGAAGTGACCGTTACGAGTGTGTTCGACCAGCTCGAGCGCCTGCTACCGCTGGTGAGCAAGCCGATCCAGTATGTTGGCGGCGAACTCGGCGCGGTGGTGAAGGACTGGGATTCGGCCAGTGTCCGGTGGGCGCTCATGTACCCGGACGCGTATGAGGTGGGCCTGCCCAACCAGGGCGTCCAGATCCTCTACGAGGTACTCAACGAGCAGCCTGACGTGCTGGCGGAGCGGACGTACGCGGTCTGGCCGGACCTGGAGCGGCTGATGCGTGCGCACGGTGTGCCCCAGTTCACGGTGGACGCCCACCGGCCGGTACGCGCGTTTGACCTGTTCGGGGTGTCGTTCTCCACCGAGCTCGGATACACGAACCTGCTCACCGCGTTGAGCCTGGCCGGCATCGCGCTGGATGCCCGCGACCGTTGCGATGAGGACCCGATCGTCGTGGCCGGCGGGCACGCCGCGTTCAACCCGGAGCCGATCGCCGACTTCATCGACGCGGCGGTGCTGGGCGACGGCGAGGAGGCGGTTGGTGAGATCACCGCGATCGTGCGTACCTGGAAATCCGAGGGCAGCCCGGGCGGCCGGGAGGAGCTGCTGCTCCGGTTGGCTCGCACCGAGGCCGTCTACGTGCCCAGGTTCTACGATGTCGACTACCTGCCAGACGGCCGGATCCAGCGGGTGGTCCCGAACCGGGGCGATGTACCGTTCCGCATCCACAAGCGCACCACCATGGATCTGGACGCCTGGCCGTACCCGCGCAAGCCGCTGGTTCCGCTGGCCGAAACGGTGCACGAGCGGTACGCCGTGGAGATCTTCCGCGGCTGTACCCGGGGTTGCCGGTTCTGCCAGGCGGGCATGATCACCCGTCCGGTGCGCGAGCGCTCGATCACCACGGTCGGTCAGATGGTGCGGGACGGGCTGGAGTTCTCCGGGTTCTCCGAGGTGGGCCTGCTGTCCCTGTCCAGCGCGGACCACTCCGAGATCGGGGACATGTGCTCGGGCCTGGCTGAGCGGTACCAGGGCACGAATGTGTCGCTCTCGCTGCCGTCGACCCGGGTGGACGCGTTCAACGTGACCCTGGCCGAGGAGTTGTCCCGCAACGGCCGGCGCACCGGTCTCACCTTCGCTCCCGAGGGTGGCTCCGAACGGATCCGGCGAGTGATCAACAAGATGGTTTCGGAAGAGGACCTCATCCGTACCGTCGTCACCGCCTACACCCACGGCTGGCGCCAGGTGAAGCTGTATTTCATGTGCGGCCTGCCCACCGAGACGGACGAGGACGTGATCCAGATCGCCCGGCTCGCGCACGAGGTGATCAAGGCCGGCCGGGCGGCCACCGGCTCACGGGACATCCGGTGCACCGTGTCGATCGGCGGTTTCGTCCCCAAGCCGCACACGCCGTTCCAGTGGGCTCAGATGGCCACCCCGGAGACCATCGACCGCCGGCTGCGCCTGCTCAAGCAGGCGATCAACGCCGACAAGTCGATCGGTCGGGCGATCGGGTACCGGTACCACGACGGGCAGCCCTCGCTGATCGAGGCGCTGCTGGCCAGGGGCGACCGCCGGGTGGGCGCTGTCATCCGGCGCGCCTGGGAGAAGGGCCAGCGCTTCGACGGCTGGTCGGAGCACTTCTCCTTCCAGCGCTGGGTCGACTCGGCGGCGGAAACGCTGCCCGCGCTTGGCGTCGACCTGGACTGGTACACCACCCGGGAGCGCGAGCAGGCCGAGGTGCTGCCGTGGGACCACCTCGACTCCGGACTGGACAAGGAGTGGCTCTGGCAGGACTGGCAGGATTCGCTGCGCGGGTACGAACAGGACGACTGCCGGTGGACCCCGTGTTTCGACTGTGGGGTGTGCCCCTCGATGGACACCGAGATACAGATTGGTCCGACCGGCCGCAAGCTTCTCCCGTTGACCCCGGCCTAGTCAGGGAGTTCACCATCAGCAGGAAACCTCAGCCCGAACAGAACCAGGCCCCGGTCGTCCAGCGGATCCGCCTCCGCTACGCCAAACGGGGGCCGCTGCGGTTCACGTCGCACCGCGATTTCGCTCGGGCATTCGAGCGTGCCGTGCGCCGCGCCGGCGTTCCGATCGCCTACTCACAGGGGTTCACCCCGCATCCCAGGATCTCCTACGTCGGGGCGTCACCGACGGGAGTGGCCAGTGAGGCGGAGTATCTCGAGCTCGCGCTGCGGGCCGAGGTCGATCCGGAGCAGGTGCGCGCGGCCCTCGACGCCGCGCTCTCCCCGGGTCTGGACGTGCTGGAAGCGGTTCGGGCCGACGGTGGAGCTGCCCTGGCCGACCGGATAGACGCCTCCCGGTGGCGGATCGAGATTGACGCTTCCGCCGTCGAGGTCCGGGCGGCGGTTGACCGCTTCCTCGGTACCGGGGAGGTACTGGTCGAACGTATGACCAAGCAGGGGCGGCGGACGTTCGACGCTCGGGCGGCGGTCGTGTCGATCACGGTCGGGTCAGGTCATGTGACACCTGACGCAACTGACGGGCAACCGTGTGCGATACTTGACCTAGTCGTACGGCAGGTAACCCCCTCCGTGCGGCCCGATGACGTACTGGCTGGCCTCCAGGTCGTAGCCGATCTCAAGCCGCCGGCGCCGCCGCGGGTGACGCGGCTGGCCCAGGGCAGGTTGACCGGTCAGGGCGACATCGTCGATCCGCTCCACGCGGACGGCGATGTGTTGATCCACGCCAGTACGGAGATCGGGGAATCGTCCGAGTAGGGACGAAATGACAGCTGGCAGACTTCGGTGTTGCGACCCGCCAGGGCGACGGACGCCGGCACACACACATGGGGCCTCCCTGCGTGGCTGCGTGATACGCGCCCGGGGTGGCCGGAACTGGAGACCGTCCGCATGCCCACGAAAAAGTCAACGGGCGGGGTCGACGGAGAGCCGTCGGCACCGAGCCTGAACAGCGACAACGCCGACAGCACGCCGACCCGCCGTTCCCGCCGCCGGGCAACCGCCACCAACGGCGACAATGCGGCCACCGGTGCCGGCGGCGCTACCACCGGCGCGGGGACCGCCGACGGCGCCAGCCCCGAGCCCGGTCGGTCGCCGGCCAGGGCGGCCCGGGCCGGCAAGGCTGTCCGACCGGCCCGATCGACCTCCGGCGCTGAAGCCCCGGGTACGCAGGCCAAGGCTGTCCGAGCGGCCCGATCCGCCTCCGGCGGCGAGGCCCAGGGTACGCAGGAGCGTGCCGCGAACTCCGCTGACCTCAACGCGCCGGCCAAGGCCAGCCGTGGGCGGCGCACCACGAAGGCCGCTAAAGCGACTGAACCGCCCATAAGCGGCGATTCTAGTACAGACGCCGCGAGCGCCGGCGAGCCAGCCACCCGCACCCGCCGTCGCGCGACCAAGGCGGCCCCCGCAGCCGGCGTGACCGCCCCGGGAGCCGGAGCAGCGCCGGACGCGATCCCGGCCTCGCCGGCCGGTTCCGCCGCCGGGTCGCCAACCGGACGAAGCGATCAGTCCGCGTTGCCGGGTATCGAACCCGCGCCCGCCGGGCGCAGCCGTGGCCGTCGTGGTGCTCGCGGCGGATCGGACGAGGCGCCGGCCACCCGGGCGCCATCGACCGCGGTCATCTTCATGGCGCCGCCGGTCGAGCCCGAGCCCGCGACCCGGGGAGCTGAACCCGCGGCCCGGGCGACCGCGACCCGGGGAGCTGAACCCGCGGCCCGGGCGACCGAGCCCCGGTCCACGGGTGAGCCCGCACGGGCGGCCGCGGAGCCTGGCCGCACCGGTGAGACCAGCCGGAGCACCCGCAGCCGCAGTCGGGCCGCGAAGGCCGCTGCCGCGGCGCCCGAGCCTGAGCCGGACGTGGCCGCCGCCGAACCGGACCGGGGCACCAGCCGCCGCCGGCGCCGCCGTGGTGTCGAGGCCGAGGCGGAGCCGGTTGCCGCGAGCGCGCCGGAGATCGACGAGGACGACACCGACGACGAGGACGACGCGAACGGCCGCCGCCGCCGGCGCCGGGGCCGCCGCGGCCGGGGTCGGGGCAAGGGCACGTATGACGACGTTGACTCGGCCGATGATCAGGCGGAGGCGGTCGAGGCGGCGGCCGAGGACGACGAGGACGAGCCGCTGACCCGCCGCCGCCGCCGGCGCCGACGCAGCGGGTCGGGCGAGGCCGACAACGGTGCCGACGACGGTGTGGTGACCGTCGTCAAGATCAGGCCGTCGCGCGGTCCGGCCCGCGACGAGGTACAGGGCGTGGCCGGCTCGACCCGGCTCGAAGCCAAGCGCCAGCGTCGCCGGGACGGCCGCGAGCAGCGCCGCACCCGGCCACCGATCCTGTCCGAGTCGGAGTTCCTGGCCCGCCGTGAAGCGGTGGAGCGGGTCATGGTCGTGCGGCAGAAGGGCGACCGGACACAGGTGGCCGTGCTCGAGGACAACATTCTGGTCGAGCACTACGTCGCCCGGCAGTCAACCTCGACCATGGTCGGCAACGTGTACCTGGGCAAGGTCCAGAACGTGCTGCCCAGCATGGAGGCCGCCTTCGTCGACATCGGGCGCGGACGCAACGCGGTGCTCTACGCCGGTGAGGTCAACTGGGACGTCTCCGGCCTCGAGGGACGCGCCCGATCGATCGAGCAGGCGCTCAAGTCGGGCGAGTCGGTACTGGTCCAGGTGACCAAGGACCCGGTCGGACACAAGGGCGCCCGGCTGACCAGCCACGTCGCGCTCTCCGGGCGGCATCTGGTCTACGTACCGAACGGCCACGCGTCCGGGATCTCCCGCAAACTCTCCGATGTGGAGCGTCGTCGGCTGCGTGATGTGCTCAAGAATCTCGTGCCCGAAGGTGCCGGCGTCATCGTGCGGACCGCGGCCGAGGGGGCGAGCGAGGATGACCTGGCCCGCGATGTGAAGCGCCTGCAGGCACAGTGGGACGACATCCAGGCCAAGGTGGCCAGCGGGCACGCCCCGAGTCTGCTCTCGGCCGAGCCGGACCTGGTCATCCGGGTCGTGCGCGATCTGTTCAACGAGGACTTCCGCGAGGTCGTGATCCAGGGCAGCGAGGCGTACGAGCAGGTGGAGGCTTACCTGTCATCGGTCTCGCCGGACCTGGTGTCGCGCGTGCGGCGCCACACCGGCACCGGTGACGTGTTCGCCGAGTGGCGGGTGGACGAGCAGATCCTCAAGGGTCTCGACCGCAAGGTGTACCTGCCCTCCGGTGGACATCTGGTGATCGACCGTACCGAAGCGATGACTGTGGTCGATGTCAACACGGGCAAGTACACCGGCGCGGGCGGGAATCTCGAGGAGACGGTCACCCGCAACAACCTCGAGGCGGCCGAGGAGATCGTGCGCCAGCTGCGCCTGCGCGACCTCGGCGGCATCGTCGTCATCGACTTCATCGACATGGTGCTGGAGTCGAACCGGGAGCTGGTACTGCGCCGGCTCACCGAGTGCCTGGGTCGGGACCGGACCAAGCACCAGGTCACCGAGATCACCTCACTCGGCCTGGTCCAGATGACCCGAAAGCGGATCGGCCAGGGCCTGCTCGAGGCATTCAGCGAAACCTGTGAACAGTGCAAGGGTCGTGGCGTCATCATTCATACAGAGCCGGTCAACGACCGCCCTCGGACCAACGTGGCGGAGAAGGTGCGCGCGGTAGCCGCCTCCTCACGGAACGGAGAGCGCAACGGTGCCATGCTCGTCCACTGCGGACAGTGACGGCGAGCTGGAGGCCGACCCGGACGAGGCACTGCCGACTGTGGACGATGACCTCGAGACAGAGGATGACGAGGCGCCATCGGTACGCCGCCGGGCCCGTCGCGGCGGGTCCAGGAGGCGTACGCGTCCGTGAGGTTGTTGCGGAGCCGTGTCAACGGACGCGGTCGGGTAACAGTCATATCTCCAGTCGGTGCAGATGTGGCGTTCCGGCTTGGGCGAGCCGGGGTACATCCATAGATTCGTGAGCGAGAAGTTCGGCGGTGTGCCGACGCGACGCAGTGCCATCACAGTGACATCACAGTGACATGGGGGCCGTGGATGCGACGGATGTTGACGTCATCGATCGTGGTGGCGCTGGTATTCGCCGCGTCCGCGTGCGCGTCCAGGGCACCCATGCCGACCTGATGCCCATGGCCGTCGTCTCCGGCACCGGTCAGCCCCCCGACCCGGCAGTGACCCGCCAGGTGTGTCGGGACGCCTCGACGGCGGTGGCCGGGGCGGCGGTGGATTCCAGGATCAGCTGGCGGCGATCGACCTGGCCGCGGCGACCGGGGACCACGCGGCGATCCTGGTCGCCGCCGACGCCATCCAGAGCCGGCTGCTGCGCTTGTCCGAGCTGCTCTCCACCTGGTCGGCCAAGCCGGTACGGCCGAACGTGCGCACCGCGCTCACCAAGGGATCCGTGACACTGCAGACGATCTGTTCGCCGTCCTACTCCGGCAACCAGGCGGATATCGCCCGGCAATTGCAGGACCTTTCGCGCTCGCTGACTCACGCTTGCGGCTGATCCGGCGTTTTTCCGGAAGCTGTCCCGGCCGGGTCCCGCCGGCCTAGCCTCGGTGGAGATCCACCATCGGGCTTGAGGTGGAGATCCGTCCAGGGGGAGGGCGCCATGCGTGAGCGAATGGGCAGGCGGCTGGGTGCGGTGGCGATCGCTGCCGTGATCGGACTCGGCGGGGTGACGGCGGTGGCGGTGCCCGCGACGGCGGCGCCGGTACGGGGAGATGACAAGGACACGGTGTGCCTGAGTACCGCCAAGACCGTGACCAACGGCTTGAACGACTTCGTCACTGAGATGAAGCAGGCCAGTGTGGCCGCCCAGTCGGGGGACCTGGCGGGGGCCGAGGCGCAGGTCAAGACCGGCGGCACCCGTCTGGTGGCGATCGGCACCGAGCTGCGGGCCGAGGCAGCCAAGGCCGACGACAAGGCCCTGGGGACCACGGTTACCAACATGGCCACCGAGTTCGAGACACTGGGCAAGTCGCTGACCAGCCTGAGCTCGCTACAGTCGTTCGACTCGTCCAAGCTGGACGGCATCACGGCCACCATGAGTCAGATCTGCGGCACGACCGGCCCGACCCCGTTCCCGAGCTGAGCCGCGGGGCCCCGGTTTGGGCTACGGCGGCGGTGTCGTATCCTGGTACTGTCGGCGCACATCGTGCGCAGGCTTTCGTGCGCCATCAGGCGGGTCGGCCATCCGCGCCACCGGAGCGCACAACCACCAGACCACTGCACAAGACAGGAGTCCGCGTCCGATGTACGCGATCGTCAAGACCGGCGGCAAGCAGTACCGGGTCGCCGAGGGCGACGTGCTCGAGGTCGAGAAGCTCGTCGGTGCACCCGGCGACATGGTGAACCTCGCGGCGGTGCTCCTCGTCGACGGCGACAGCCTGGTGACCGACGCCGCCGCGCTGGCCAGCGCCGCCGTCACGGCCGAGTTGGTCGGCCACACCAAGGGTCCCGAAGATCCGGATCCACAAGTTCAAGAACAAGACCGGCTACCACAAGCGCCAGGGGCACCGTCAGCCGCTGACGCAGATCAAGGTCACCGGCATCTCCAGCGGGAAGTAGGCGCGCGACATGGCTCACAAGAAGGGTGCGTCCAGCTCCCGCAACGGCCGTGACTCGCAGTCCCAGCGGCTCGGCGTCAAGCGCTTCGGCGGTCAGCTGGTCAACGCCGGCGAGATCCTCATCCGTCAGCGCGGCACCAAGTTCCACCCGGGTGACCTGGTCGGCCGGGGCGGCGACGACACGCTGTTCGCGCTGGCCACCGGCGCGGTGCAGTTCGGCACGAAGCGCGGCCGCAAGGTCGTCAACATCGTGCCGGTCGGAGATCTGACCGACACAGACTCCGCGGGACGGCGGGCCGGGCGTGCCTCGGCCCGCCGTTTCATGCCCATGTTTCCACGCTGTAGCCCACAGAACTATCGCACAAGGGAGGATCCGATGGTGGCCAGCTTCGTCGACCGCGTCGTCCTGCACGTGCAGGCCGGCAACGGCGGCCACGGCTGCGTGTCGATCCTGCGGGAGAAGTTCAAGCCGCTGGGCGGGCCCGGACGGCGGTGACGGCGGTCACGGCGGCAGCGTCACGCTCGTCGTCGACCCCGGCGTACACACGCTGCTCGACTTCCACTTCCATCCGCACGTCAAGGCGAGAACGGCCACGGCGGAGCGGGCAAGAACCGGGACGGGGCGAGCGGCGCCGACCTGACCCTGCGGGTACCGAACGGCACGGTCGTGCAGACCTCCGACGGCGAGTGCTCGCCGACCTGGTCGGGGACGGGACGGCCTATGAGATCGCCCGCGGCGGCCGGGGCGGCCGGGGCAACGCCGCGCTGGCCAACACCCGGCGCCGGGCGCCCGGCTTCGCCGAGCTGGGCGAGCCGGGCGAGAGCCTCGATGTCGTGCTGGAGCTCAAGAGCGTGGCCGACGTGGGGCTGGTCGGCTTCCCCTCGGCCGGCAAGTCCTCGCTGATCGCGGTGCTCTCCGCCGCCCGGCCGAAGATCGCCGACTATCCCTTCACCACGCTGGTGCCCAACCTCGGCGTCGTCCAGGCCGGCGACGACAGCTTCGTGGTCGCCGACGTGCCCGGCCTGATCCCCGGTGCGGCCACCGGCAAGGGGCTGGGCCTGGAGTTCCTGCGGCACATCGAGCGCTGCGCGGTGCTGGCCCACGTGGTCGACTGCGCCACGCTGGAGCCCGGCCGCGACCCGGTCTCCGACATCGCCGCGATCGAGGCCGAGCTGACCGCCTACGGGGGCTCGACGGACGCCCCGGGTCGTCGTGCTCAACAAGATCGAC
Source organism: uncultured Actinomycetota bacterium (assembly GCA_963803345.1). Lineage (GTDB taxonomy): Bacteria > Actinomycetota > Actinomycetes > Mycobacteriales > Micromonosporaceae > CAWDLX01. The sequence continues at coordinate 766,815 of CAWDLX010000005.1, read as the reverse complement.
GTACCGGACGGGCGGGACCTGGCCGACATCGTGCGGGCCGACGTGGCGCCGCGCGGCTGGCCGGTGTTCGAGGTGAGCGCGGTGAGCCACGAAGGGCTGCGGGAGCTGACGCTACGCGCTGGCCGAGATCGTGGCCGGAACACCGGGCTCAGACCCCGGCCGCCGAGCCGACCCGGATCGTGCTGCGACCCCGGGCCGTCGACGACGCCGGCTTCACCATCGAGCCGTCGACGACGGCGCGTTCGTGGTGCGCGGGTCGCAAGCCGAGCGCTGGGTGCGCCAGACCAACTTCGACAACGAGGAGGCGGTCGGCTACCTGGCCGACCGGCTGGCCCGGCTCGGTGATCGAGGAGCAGCTGGCCAAGAAGGGCGCCGAACCGGGCTGCCTGGTCCGGATCGGCACGTACGAGTTCGAGTGGCAGCCGGCCATCTACGCCGGCGGCGAGTTCACGCCCGGCCAGCGGGGCACCGACTACCGGCTCGAGGATACGTCCACCGGCCGACCGCGGCCCAGCGCCTGGCCGCCCGCAAGGCCCGCCGGGTGCGCCCCGCGACGAGGACGATTGCGCTCGCTTCGCTCGCGAGCATGGGGCCCGGACGCGCGCTTCCTCGTACTACGGCCGTCCCGGCCGCACGATCCTCAGGCCGATCGCCGCTCCACGGCCCGGACGCACCGTGGCGCGGCGTGAGCCAATCGCTCACGCGGTGGCCCGTCGCCCGCTGCCCGGGCACCGTATGCCGGCCCGGGGCAGGTAGGCCCGCGGCACCTGTCCAACCAGCTCCGCGGTAGCCGGCGCCTGGACTGGGGGCGAGCGATCTCCACAATGGACTCTGTCACGGCCTGCCTTCAGCTGCGGCGTAGCTGTCGTAGAGCAGCGCCGCGACGTCCGGCTGGTCGCGGGTGCAGGCGGCCAGGATCTCCAGCAGGTTGGACACCCCGGGCCGACGGTCCGGGTCGTAGAGGACCTGCCCGCCGGCGTCGGTCACGGCGCGGGAAACCTTGCGCCGCACCGTGTCCGGGCTCGTCCAGCAGCAGGATCGTGCCGGCGTCGGATGCCGCCGATTTGCCCATCTTCCCGGTCGGGTCGGTGAGGTCCATGACCCGGGCGGCCACCGGCGGGTTGACCGCGCGGGGCACGACGAACGTGCGCCCGTAGCGGGTGTTGAACCGGTTGGCCACGTCGCGGGCCAGCTCGATGTGCTGGGTCTGGTCGTCGCCGACCGGCACCTCAGCCGCGTCGTGGAGGAGGATGTCGGCCGCCATCAGCACCGGATAGGTGAGTAACGAGAGCCGGACGTGCTGCTCGGTGCGCGACTTCTCGCGGAACTGGATCATCCGGGCCGCCTCGCCGTACCCGGTGGCGCACTCCAGCAGGTAATGCAGCTGGGCATGTTCGGGGACATCGGACTGGACGTAGCACAGCGCGCGGTCCGGGTCGACGCCGCAGGCGAGCAGCGTCGCGAGAAGCTCGGCGGTGAGGGCCCGCAGCCGCCGCGGGTCATGTTCGACGGTCAGCGCGTGCAGATCGACGATCATCATGATCGACTCACTGCGTCTGCTGCGGCGTCCAGCATCGGGCGGATCGCGCCGAGGTAGTTGCCGATGTGCAGCCGGCCGGTGGGCTTGAACCCGGACAGGCGGCGGGTCGGTGGCGACGGGGGCCGTACGGTGGTGGTGGTCATGACTGGGCTCCTTCGCGGATGGAGCGCCCTCGCCGAGCCAGCCGTGGCACACGACAACGGCCGCCCGGGTCGGGGCGGCCGCGACATTGGGTACGCGAAATGGGTGGGCCGCCCTCAGCGGCGCCACCAGCCGAGCGTGTTCGGCGTCGTTCGCATGAGCCAGACGGTAGCAGCTGGACCCTCGTCGGACCAGCCCGAACGCTCTGACCGCCGGGTCGCACGGGCCGGTGCGGTCCAGCCGGCCGCCACGTACGCTCGACAGATGCCGAGCCTCACGCACGCCGAATCTGTGGCGCGATCCGCCCTCCTCGACGTGCACTCGTACGCGATCGAGCTGGACTGACCAGGGCGGTCAGATTCGGCATGATTCACGACTCCACCGTCACGCCACCTTCGACTGCCGCGAGCCGCGGCGCCGGGTCCTTCGCGGAGCTCAAGTCGGCCACCCTGGTCGAGGCCAGCCTCAACGGCGCTCCCGTCGACCCGGCCATCTGGTCGAGAACCGGCTGCCTCTCGACCGACCTGCCGCCGAGAACACGCTCGTCGTACGGGCCCGGATGGCGCTACTCCAACACGGGCGAGGGACTGCACCGGTTCGCCGATCCGCAGGACGACTCGGTCTACCTGTACGGCCAGTCGTTCCTCGACGACGCCCAGCGGATATTCGCCTGCTTCGACCAGCCCGACCTCAAGGCGACCGGATCGCGTCGTGCGCATCCAGGCGCCGCGGGACTGGGAAGTGGCCGCCAACGCGGCCGGGTCCCAGGTCGAGCCGGGGCGGTGGGAGTTCGAGCCGACCCAGCGCATCTCCACCTACCTGGTCAGCCTGGTCGCGGGGCCGTGGCACGTGCTGCGCGAGTCGCCACGACGGGATCCCGCTCGCCCTGTACTGTACGCCGAGGGCTGGCGCCCCATCTGGACAAGGACGCGGACGAGATCCGTCGGACGTCACCCGGCCGTGCCTGGACCGTTACCACGAGCTGTTCGGCGTGCGGTACCCGTTCGGCAAGTACGACCAGGCCTTTGTGCCCGAGTTCAACGCCGGCGCCATGGAGAACGCCGGTCTGGTCACGTTCCGCGACGAGTTCATCTACCGCTCCGCGGTGACCGACTCCGAGCGTGAGCTACGGGCCCAGGTGATCGCGCACGAGATGGCCCACATGTGGTTCGGCGACCTGGTCACCATGCGCTGGTGGGACGACCTGTGGCTCAACGAGTCCTTCGCCGAGTACATGGGCCACCGGACTGCTGCGTCGAGGCGACCCGGTTCACCCAGGCGTGGACCGACTTCACCATCGGGCGCAAGGGTTGGGGGTACGCCGACGACCAGCGCCCGACCACCCATCCGGTGGCGCCGGAGTCGCTGGCCGACGCCAGCCTGGCCCTGCTCAACTTCGACGGCATCTCCTACGCCAAGGGCGCGGCGGTCCTACGTCAGCTCGCCGCCTGGCTGGGCGACGACGCGTTCGTCGCGGGCCTGCGCGACTACTTCACCGCCCATGCCTTCGGCAACGCCACCCTGGCCGACCTGCTCGGCGCGCTGTCTGTCGCAAGTGGACGCGACCTGTCCGGATGGGCCGACGTGTGGCTGCGCCGGGCGCAGGTGAACACCCTGCGCCCGATCGTGACGCTGGACGGCGAGGGCCGCTACTCGGACGTGACGATCGTGCAGACCGCCCCGACCTTCCTACCCCACGCTGCGGCCGCACCGGCTCGGGGTGGGGTGTACCGCGCTGGCGCCCTGACCACCCGGGTCGAGGTCGACCTCGACCCGACCGTCGACAATGGACGTACCCCGGTGGCGGCGCTCGCCGGGATCGAGGCGGGTGACCTGCTGCTGGTCAATGACGGCGATTTGGCTTACGCGAAGATCCGGTTCGACCGGCCAGTCGGGCCGCGCTGCCCTCGACGTTGCCGTCGTTGGACGATCCCGTCGCGCGGGCGCTGATCTGGTCGGCGATGGCTGACGCGGTCCGGGACGCCGAGACGCCGGCCGCTGAGCTGGTGGCCCTCTGCGCGGCCGCGCTGCCGCGGGAGACGGCGCTGCCGTGTTCCGCGACGTGGTGCGTTTCGTGACCACGTCGCGATCGACCGCTACCTGCCGGAAGCGGACCAACCGGCGGCGCGCGCGTCCTGGCCACCGCGTGTCGTGAGGCGATGCGCGCGGCCGAGCCGGGCAGCGGGCATCAGCTGCTGCCGGCCCGCGGCCTCTGGCCTCGGCTGGACCGTCCGAAGTGGATGAGCTGCGGGGCTGGCTTCGGGGCTCGACGGCGCCGACCGGGCTGGAGATCGACGCCGAGCTCCGCTGGACCGTGCTCATGCGGCTATGCGTCCTCGGGGCGGCCACCGCGGCCGACATCGACGCCGAGTACGACCGTGACCGCACCGCGGCCGGGGTCGAGTACGCCGCCCGGTGCCGTGCCGCCCTGCCCCGACCGGCGGCCAAGGCCGAGGCGTGGCGGGTCATCATTGCCGATGACGAGCTGTCCAACCGGCTGATCCTCGCGGCCGCCGAAGGATTCTGGCAGCCGCAGCAGACCGAACTGACCGCGGCCTATGTGTCGCGCTTCTTCGACGAGGTGCCGGCCATGGCGGCCCGGCGATCACCATATGGTCGTGCTGCATGTGGTCGAGGCGGCCTATCCCCGCTACGCCATCTCACAGTCCACTCTGGATCGCTTCGAGCAGCTGCTGCCACGGCTACGGCGATCCCGGCGACCCTGCGCCGTCGGTGGCCGACGCCACCGACGACCTGCGGCGGGCCCTGGCCGCCCGGGCGGTCGGCGGGGCCGGCGAGCGTGGCTAGCACCAAGGCGGCGGTCCAGGCCGACCGGCGAGCCCGCGCCAGTGCGGCCGCACGGCCAGCGGCCCCTGGCAGCCCCGCAAAGCGCCCCGGTCAAGGCAGACGCCGGCGAAGCCGACCCCGGGCGGCGCGCCCCGGTAACCGCCGCGGCCGGGACCCCTCGGTCCACCCGACGACGAGCGGCCAAGCCGCCAGCGGCAACGTCCACGCGGCGGCACCGCGCCGCGCGACCACCAGCCGGGCTCCCGCGACTCGGACCCGGCGCCCCGAGCCGCGCCGCGTGGGCATCATGGGCGGCACGTTCGACCCGATCCACCACGGACACCTCGTCGCGGCGAGCGAGGTCGCCAGCCGGTTCCTGCTCGACGAGGTCGTGTTCGTCCCGACCGGTCAACCGTGGCAGAAGGGCATCGGCTCCGGTCAGCCCAGCCGAGGACCGTTACCTGATGACGGTGATCGCCACCGCGTCCAACCCGAGCTTCCACGTCAGCCGGGTCGACATCGACCGGGGCGGTCCGACCTACACCGTGGACACACTGCGCGATCTCCAGCACCAGTACGGGCCGAAGGTGGAGCTGTTCTTCATCACCGGCGCCGATGTCCTGGACAAGATCCTGTCGTGGAAGGAGCCGGAGCAGTTGTTCGACCTCGCCCATTTCGTCGGGGTCACCCGGCCGGGCTTCGAGCTCTCCGACGACCACCTGCCCCAGCGATGCCGTCAGCCTGGTCCAGGTCCCGGCCATGGCCATCTCGTCGACCGATTGCCGGGCCCGGGTGGCCGTCCGGTCTGCCCGTCTGGTACCTCGTCCCGGATGGTGTCGTGCAGTACATCAACAAGCGACACCTGTACCGATGAGCGGCGCCGCGGTTTGCCTCGGCCGATCGCCTTTCATATCGGACGCACAGCTCAACTGAGGTCGAGGCCGCTCGCGGATTTGTCCAGTTATGCGAGAATGCGACGGCGGATCCAGATCGCAACGTGCCGGTCGTTCGTGAGACCCTTGAGGTTACCGGCAGTCATTCCGCCAAGAGATTGGAGCCACGTGTCGGCATCGGAACGGGCGCTCGAGTTGGCGCTGGCGGGGGCGCAGGCCGCCGCGGACAAGAAGGCCGAGAACGTCGTCATCTCGACGTGGGCGACCAGCTCGTGATCACTGACCTCTTCCTCGTCGCCTCCGCGCCCAACGAGCGGCAGGTGCTGGCGATCGTCGACGCGATCGAGGAGCGGCTGCTGCAGTTGCCGGAGAAAGCGAAGCCGGTGCGCCGGGAGGGCGAGCGCGAGCGGGCGCTGGGTGCTGCTCGACTACGTCGACATCGTGGTCCACGTCCAGCACTCGCGAGGAGCGCGAGTTCTACTCGCTGGACCGGCTCTGGAAGGACGTGCCGCGCATCCCGTTCGTCGACCGGGATCTGGCCGACCACGACGTTGTAGCGTGACGGAGCGAGCGCCAGCGAGCCCCGCAGCTTGCTCCGGGTGTGTGGCTGTGACGGAGCGCGAGGAGCGAGCGCCAGCGAGCCCCGCAGCTTGCTCCGGGTGTGTGGCTGTGACCGAGCGCGAGGAGCGAGGGCCAGCGAGCCCCGCAGCTTGCTCGGGGTGTGTGGCCTGATGACTCGTCTGATCGTTTGGCGGCATGGCCAGACGGCCTGGAACGCGACCCAGCGGGTACAGGGTCACTCTGACGTCGAGCTCGACGAAGCCGGGCTCGCCCAGGCCATTGATGCCGCCGCACGGGTCGCCCAGCGGGATCCCGCGCTGATCATCTCCAGTGACCTTCGCCGGGCCAGCATGACCGCCCGGCGCTGGCCGACTCACCGGGCTGCCGATCCAGCTCGACCCGCGACTGCGGGAGCGGTATTTCGGTCCGTGGCAGGGGCTGACCGATACGGAGATCCGCGAACGTTACCCGGACGACTTCGCCCGATGGCTGACCGAGGGCATGCCCACCCCGAGATCGAGACGGTCGACGACATGGCCAAACGGGTGTCGGAGCGGCGTTCCGCGACGCTGTCGAGCGGGCCTGGCCGCCGATGGCGTGGCCGTGCTGGTGACCCACGGCGGCAGCGCCCGGTCGGCTCGCCTCGACTGCTCGGGTGGCCGGAGTCGGTCTGGCGCACGCTCGGCGGCCTGCACAACTGCCACCGCAGCCGAACTGGTTCACCGCGTCGCCCGCGGGTGGCAGCTGGACCTTCAACGTCGCGTGAGGCGGGCAGCGCTACGCCTGGCCCGGATGGTGCTGGTCCGCACAGGCGCGACGGTCGCCGATCAGCTACCGTGCCGGCATGGCGACGTCAGGGTCGTCACCGACTCGACCGCTTATCTCCCCGCCGAGCGGTCGGCTGGACTTGAGCGTCGTGCCGCTGACTGTGACCATCTCCGGCCGGGACGGGTCTCGAAGGGGTCGACGTGTCACCCGGCGATGTCGCCCGGGCACTGGGCGAGCGGCGGGCCCCGGTGACCACATCGCGACCGGCCCCGGCCGAGTTCGCCGAGGTGTACCGCGCGCTGTTGGACGACGGCGCGACGGGCGTGGTCTCGGTGCACCTGTCCAAGGAGCTCTCCGGCACGTACGACTCGGCGGCCCAGGCCGCGGCGGAGTTCGGCGGCCGGGTGCTGGTCGCCGATTCGGCGACGACGGGAATGGCTCTGGGCTTCGTCGCGCTGGCCGCCGCCGCCGGCGCCGAGGCCGCCGACGACGCTGAAGCCGTCCGGTCGGCGGCGCTGGCCGCGGTCGACCGGACCAGCACACTGTTCTATGTCGATACGTTGGAATTCCTGCGCCGAGGTGGGCGCATCAGCGCCGCCTCCGCCCTGCTCGGCACCGCGCTGTCAGTGAAGCCGATCCTGCACGTTGTCGACGGCAGGTCGTGCTCCGGGAGAAGGTGCGCACATCGGCCCGCGGCGCTGGCCCGACTGGCCGATCTGGCGGTGGAAGCGGCGGGATGTCCGATGTGGACGTTGCTGTCCAACATCTGAGCCGCGGCCGACCGGGCCGAGGCCTGCACACCGCTACTGCGCGGCCGGCTGGGCATGCGCATCCGCGACGGCTGTGTCCTCGAGGTCGGCGCGGCCTTGGCGGCCCACACGGGACCCGGCGTCATCGGAGTCGCCGTCTACCGCCATCCCTGAACGACCGGGTTATCCACAGGCTCGCGAGTTATCCACAGTTCCACAGTGGACGATCTTGTGGAGCGTGGCCGCGCGCCCTAGCGTCGGCGCCATGTCGCGTCTTCGTCGTCACCCCGCTCTTCGTTGTCGGCTCAGTCGATCTGGGACATCGGCACGCGCCGGCGTCAAGGCGCTGGCCGTCTTCGCGGTCGCCATCGCGGGCATCGCCGCGCTGCTGGCCTGGCACGGCCGGCCGTCGGTGGCAGCCGGTCGGGCCCGGGCCGGCGCCCCGGATCGGGCCCGGCGGCTCCGCGGCTTCCGCCCGCAGCACGGCTGTCCGGCACCATCGTCGTGGCGGTCGCCGGTCGGGTCCGCCATCCGGGGCTGGTCCGGTTGCCGGCCGGTGCCCGGGTCGCCGACGCCATCGACGCGGCCGGCGGCGTGCTACCAGGCACCGACCGTCCGTCGCTCAACCTGGCCCGCAAGGTCAGCGACGGCGAGCTGATCGCGGTCGGCGTAGCCCGGCGCCGGCTGGACATCTGGTGGGCCGCCGGCTCTTCGGGCTCGTCGCCGGGCGGCCTGGTCAACCTGAACACGGCCACCCTGGCCAGCTGGAGACGCTGCCCGGGGTCGGGCCGGTGCTGGCCCAGCGCATCCTCGACTACCGCGATCAGCACGGTGGCTTCACCTCGATCGATCAGCTCCGCCAGGTCAGTGGCATCGGCGACGCGAAGTTCAATGACCTCAGGAACCGCGTGACCGTATGAACGAGCGCGGCGGCGCCGTGGGGATCGAGCGGCCGCCGCCCCGCCGATCTGCGGCTGTTCGGGCTGGCGCTGGGCTGGTGGGCGGCCAGCCTGGCCGGGCTGTGGTCTGACCGCGGCGCACGGCGTGCTCGAGGCATTGGCCGCGGCGGCCCTGGCCGGGGCCTGTGCTGCTCGTCGGCCATCGGCTGCGCCATACCAGGCGTACGGGCCGGTCCGGGCCCCGGCACCGGGGTGCTCACCGGGACCATCGACGGCCCTGGTAGCGACCTGGGCGTTGGTCGCGGTCGTGGCTCGGGCAGTGGTCTGCGGGGCGCTGCTCGACTGCCGCCCGGGCCGCGTGCCCGCGACGCCGATCCGCTGGCCGGCCTGGCCCGGCACCAGGCGTCGTACGAGTCGAAGCTTCCGTCTCCGACGACCCCGACGGGCTACCGTCCGGCGCCGGGCCACCGACCTACCTGGTGCCGGCCCGGCTCACCCGGGTCGTCACCGACGGACGTGCGACGTCACGGCTGGATGTCGCGGTCCTGGTTTTCGGCTCGACCGACCGTGGCGGCCGTTGCTGCCCAGCCAGCGCTATCGGCCTTACGAGGCGAGCTCGCTGCACCGCGGGGCGGTGACCTTACCGCGGCCGTGGTCAGCGCGCGCGGCGACCCGACATCGCTCGGCCGTCCAACGTGGACACAGACGGCGGCCGGCCGGCTCCGGGCCGGGCTGCGGGCCGCCTGCGCAGGGCCTGCCGGCCGGCCCGGGCGGGCTGCTGCCGGGCCTCGTGCTTGGGGACACCAGCCGGCTCGACCCAGCCGTCGAGGACGAGTTCCGGACGACCGGGCTGACGCATCTGGTCGCCGTTTCCGGCGCCAACGTCGCCATCGTGTTGGGCGTCGTGCTGTTCGCCGCCCGCTGGTGCCGGGCCGGGCCGGTGCTGGCGGCCGGGCTTCTGCCTGCTCGCGCTGATCGGATTCGTGATCCTGGCCCGGCCATCGCCGAGCGTGCTGCGGGCGGCGGTGATGGGCGCGATCGGCTCTGCTCGCGCTCGCCTCCGGGTGGCGTCGGTCGGCGGCGCCCGCGCTGGCGGTGGCGGTGGTAGCCGGCCTGCTGTGGGATCCTGCCCTCGCCGCGGATCCGGGGTTCGCACTGTCCACGATTGGCCACTGGCGCGTTGATCCTGCTGGCGCCGCGCTGGCGAGACGCGCTGCGGGCGCGTGGAGTGCCGGCCGGTGCTGGCCGAGGCGTTGGCCGTGCCGGCCGCCGCTCAGGTTGCCTGTGGCCCGGTCATCGTGATGCTGGCCGGCGGGGTGAGCCTGGTCGCCGTACCGGCCAACCTGCTCGCCGCGCCGGCGGTGGCCCCGGCCACCCTGCTCGGGGTCGCCTCGACCGTTGTCACTCCGCTGTGGACCCCGCTGGGCCAGCTGGCTGGCCTGGCTGGCCATGTGGCCGGCCCGCTGGCTGCTCGCCGTGGCGCATGTCGGTGCCGGGATCCCCGACGCCACGCTGCCCTGGCCGGCTGGGGTGACCGGCGGGGCGCTGCTGGCCGGCGTCACGGCCGGCTTGCTGGTCGGCCAGCGGTGGCCGGTCGTCACCCGGGTGGTCATGGTCGGCAGCCTGGCCGTGGCCCTCGGGGCGGTGCCGGTGCGCCTGTTCGCCGCGGGCTGGCCCCCGACCGGCACCGTGCTGGTCGCGTGTGATGTCGGCCAGGGCGACGCGCTGGTGCTTCCGGTCGGCGCCCACGAAGCGGTGGTGGTCGACGCCGGTCCGGAGCCGACCGCGGTCGACGGATGCCTGCACCGGCTGGGCGTGGTCACGGTCGACCTGTTGGTGCTCACCCACTTCCACCTCGACCATGTGGGAGGGGTCGCCGGGCTGCTTGACGGCCGCCGGGTGGTCGGGCTGCTGGAGTCGCCCTACCACGACCCCCCGGAGGGTGAACACCTCGTCCGGTCGGCGCTGGCCGGCATCCCGGTCACCGAAGCCGTCACCCGGCTGGACGTACAGCCGGTCCGGCCTGCGGCTTACCGTCCTCGCCCCAACCACGCTCCGGACCGGTACGCGGTCGGACCCGAACAACAACTCCGTGGTGCTGCGAGTGGTCAGCGACGGGGTGTCGATGCTGCTGGCCGGGGACGCCGAAACCGAGGAGCAGCAGGACCTGCGCGCACTCGACCCGGCCGAGATCAGGGCCGACGTACTCAAGGTCGCTCACCACGGCTCGGCCTACCAGGACCCGGCATTTCTCGATGAGGTGGCGCCGCGGGTCGCGCTGGTCAGCGTGGGGGCGGACAACCCGTACGGCCACCCCAGTCCGGCGGTGATGACCCGGTTGGCCGGTTCCGGCGCCCGGGTCCTGCGGACCGACCAGGACGGCGATTGTGCGGTCGCGATGACCCCCACGGGCCTGGCGGAGGCCATCCGCGGGCCACCATGAGGAGGACTGCCCGAACAGATCTCCCGGGCTGTCCGGCCCGCCGGTAAGGCGCGGTTCGCGACGGTTGACGATCACCGATTGCCTTCGCGCGCCCGTGCGACCAACGTGCGACGATGGTCGGCATGACGGCCGGCGGTACGCGTCTCGTCATCGGCGAGGAAGAACTGTTGATCGCGCGTGGCGTGGCCGCCGCGATCGTCCAGGCCCGCGCCGAGGATCCCGACGTTGGGGTGGAGGAGCACGTCGCCACCGAAATGACCGTCGGCGACCTGATGGCCGCGGTCAGCCCGTCGCTGTTCGGTGGCGGCCGAGTGGTGGTCGTGCACGGCGCCCAGGACGCCAAGAAGGAGCTCGCTGCCGCGTTGCTCGACTACCTTCGCAGCCCGGAGCCGGGAGTGATGCTCGTCGTGACCCACTCCGGCGGGGCCAAGGGCAAGGCGTTGGCCGACGGGCTGCGCGACGCCGGCGCCGCCATCACGAGCGCCGCGAAGATCACCAAGGCGCGGGAACGGGTGGAATTCGTCCGCGCCGAGGTACTGCGGGCCGGCGGGCGCTGCGGCGAACCCGCGGCCGAAGCGCTGATCGCCGCCGTGGGCAACGACCTGCGGGACCTGGCCGCGGCCGCCGCCCAGCTCGTCGCCGACACCGACGGCAAGATCGAGGTCGCCACGGTCGCGCGGTACTACCGCGGGCGGGCCGAAGTGAGCGGGTTCACCGTCTCCGACGCCGCGATCGTGGGAGACGTGCCCGGCGCCCTGGAGTCGCTTCGCTGGGCGCTACAGGTCGGCGTGGACCCGGTGCCGATCGCCGACGCGCTCGCCGACGGAGTCCGGACCGTGTCGCGGGTCGCCAGCGCCGGCCGGGGCAACGCCTACCAACTGGCCGGCTCGCTCGGCCTGCCGCCCTGGAAGGTGGAGCGCGCCCAGCGACATGCCCGCGGCTGGACCCCCGAGTCGCTGGCCGTCGCCATGCGGATCACCGCGGAGTGCAACGCCGCCGTCAAAGGTGGCTCCGACGACCGCGGATACGCCCTCGAACGCGCGGTGTTCCAGCTGGCCGCCGCTCGCAGCGCGGGGCGCGTCGTGACCGCCGCCAAGCGACCCCTCTACTTCCGGCTGCTGCGGGTCCGCCACCTCAGGGCGCGGCCATGGGTCGTGTTCCTGCTGTTCGAGGGCTCAGTTGGGCTGGCGATCCTGCTCGCTCTGGCCGATATCGTCAACCCGTGGGGGCTGCTGGCTATCCCGGTGGCGGTGGCCGCCATGGTGAAGGTCAACGATGTGATCACCGGCGCGATGCTCGAACCGCTGGCCCACGCCCAGCTGCGTACCCCGCGCATCGTCCCTCGCCGGGTCAGGGGGTACTCGCCGGTTCCCCGGACCGGCCGGTTCACCACACTCATCGAAGACGATGACGCGGTCGCCGATCCGGCCGCCCGCCCCGACGGCGTGGCGCGCGGGGTGGCCCGCCCGCGAACGCGGGACGCCGCCCCCTCTCGCCGCCCGCTCCCCGGGGTCCGAGTCCCCGAGCCGTCGTTGCCCGACCACGCCCAGATCGAGACGCTCGCGAAGTCGACGGTCGCCGAGGGTCCGAATCGCCGCCGCGGTAACCAGGGCCGATTCGCCTAGCTCTTGGCGCTCGCGCCGCCCGCTCGGCTCCGCAGTCCAGGCGCCGCCGGCGGGCGGGCGACCCGCGCACGCGAAAGCGCCGCCCGGGATAGGGTGCCCCGAACGGCGCGAAGCTGGCGCAACCCCCGCCGAGAAGGATCAGGCCGACAGCGAGGCGAGGCGCTTGGCGATGGCCGACTTGCGGTTGGCGGCCTGGTTCTTGTGGATCACGCCCTTACTCGCGGCCTGATCGAGCTTGCGCGACGCGGCCTGCAGCCCGGCGATGGCAGCCTCGGTGTCACCGGCGGCCGCAGTTTCGTTGAACTTGCGGATGGCCGTTTTCAACGAGGACTTGACCGCCTTGTTGCGCACGCGGCGCTTCTCGTTCTGTTTGTTGCGCTTGATCTGGGACTTGATGTTCGCCACGCGACAGCCTTCGTCCTGGTCGTCAGTCATCGGGATTTCGCGCACGCGACAAACCGCCACCACACGCGACAGCTGATGATATTGCCCGAGCCGCCCCACGGCGGGCCGCCCACAACCGTACGGCAGACTGGGCGGTATGGACATCGACCGGTTCTGGGACCTGATCGATCAGGCCCGGACCATCGCCGGGGAGGCCGCTGACCAGGCGATCCGGGACGGCGAGAGCCTCGACGACCATCGCCGCCGGCCCTGGACTTCGACGTGCTCGCGCTGACGACGAATGTCGGACGAACTACCGCAAACACGCGATGACTGAGCCCAGACGCCAGCACCCATCCTGCCGAACCGGTCGAAACCGGTCTGGACGCGAGGACAATGACACGACCCGATGGCGCGGGCGCTGATCCGGTGCTCGCCTGCTCTCGGCCGAAATCGCCGGTTCGAGCTGGTGTTCGACTACGTCCGCGGGCTGGCCGACCGGGATGATCTGGCCAACGCGGCCATCCTGATCGAGCACGGATTCCTCGGCGACGACAGCTTCGACGACTTCCGGGCGGGTCTGGTGGCAACTCGGCCGGGACGAGGCCGCCCTTTGCGACCTGACTCGCTGGCTCGGCACTGCCTGGTCCGGGAGATCGCCGCGGCCAACGACCCGCGCTGGCTCGGCCGGGAAGACCTGTTGACGCCGCGGACGCGCGTACGCCGACGACCAGACGCGACGAGATGACGTTCTTCGACGCGGTCGAGGCGCTCGACAGCACAGAGCTGGAACTGTCGGCCGCGGCGACACGGCTGGAACCTCGCCGACGAGGCCGAGACCCGACAGCGCCTGCCCCGCCTGTCCGCCCTGTTCTCGCCGGCCGTCGGCTGTCCGCGCCGCGCCTGACCAGCCGCGCCCTGACCCGCCTTCGCGGCATGGGACGATAGGAAGCACCCGTACCTCTGCCGACAAGGATCGACTGTGCCCACCACGCTCGAGCCAGGCGCGACCGACCCGGCGCGGATCCGCAACTTCTGCATCATCGCGCACATCGACCACGGCAAATCAACGCTGGCCGACCGGATGCTGCAGATCACCGAAGTGGTGGACCCGCGGCAGATGCGCGCGCAGTACCTCGACCGGATGGACATCGAGCGCGAGCGCGGCATCACGATCAAGAGCCAGGCCGTACGCCTGCCGTGGCGCGTGAGCGAGGGTAGCAACGCCGGCGACCATGCGGTGCTGAACATGATCGACACTCCGGGGCACGTCGACTTCACGTATGAGGTGTCGCGCAGCCTGGCCGCGTGCGAGGGAGCGGTCCTGCTGGTGGACGCCGCCCAGGGCATCGAGGCGCAGACGCTGGCCAACCTCTACCTCGCGTTGGAGAACGACCTCACGGTCATTCCCGTCCTCAACAAGATCGATCTGCCGGCGGCCCAGCCCGAGAAGTACGCCGAGGAGTTGGCTCACCTGATCGGCTGCGACCCGGACGACTGTCTGCGTGTGTCGGGTAAGACCGGCGAGGGTGTGGCGCATCTGCTCGACGAGATCGTGCGCCAGCTCCCGCCCCCGGTGGGCGATGCCAGCGCTCCGGCCCGAGCGATGATTTTCGATTCCATCTACGACGTGTACCGCGGCGTCGTGACGTACGTTCGAGTCGTCGACGGCCGGATCGAGGCGCGCGACCGGATAAAGATGATGTCGACCGGGGCCGTGCACGAGCTGCTCGAGCTGGGCGTCATCTCGCCGGAACCGATGAAGCACACGGCGCTGGGCGTCGGCGAGGTCGGCTACCTGATGACCGGGGTGAAGGACGTCCGGCAGTCCCGGGTCGGCGACACGGTCACCATCAACAACCGTCCGGCCACGGTCGCGCTCGGCGGGTACAAGGACCCGAAGCCGATGGTCTACAGTGGACTGTATCCGATCGACGGCTCGGACTATCCGAACCTGCGCGACGCGCTGGACAAACTCAAGCTCAACGATGCTGCCCTCAGGTACGAGCCGGAGACCTCCGGGGCGCTCGGCTTCGGCTTCCGCTGCGGCTTTCTCGGCCTACTCCATCTCGAGATCATCCGCGAGCGGCTGGAGCGGGAGTTCAACCTCGACCTCATCTCCACCGCACCCAATGTGGTCTACCGGGTGGGGCTCGACGATGGAACCGAGACCGTCGTCACCAACCCGAGCGAATACCCGACGGGCAAGGTGTCACAGGTGTTCGAGCCGGTGGTGCGGGCGACGATCCTGCTGCCGACCGACTACGTCGGCGCCGTGATGGAGCTCTGCCAAGGGCGGCGCGGCGTCCTGCTCGGGATGGACTACCTGTCCACCGACCGGGTCGAAATCCGTTACACACTCCCGCTTGCCGAGATCATTTACGACTTCTTCGACCAGTTGAAGAGCCGCACCAAGGGCTACGCCTCACTCGACTACGAGCCCAGCGGCGAGCAGCCGGCCGACCTCGTCAAGGTGGACATCCTCCTGCACGGCGAACCGGTGGACGCGTTCTCGGCGATCGTCCACAAAGACAAGGCCTATAACTACGGGGTGGCCATCACGGCCAAGCTGCGCGCGCTCATCCCGCGGCAGCAGTTCGAAGTGCCGATCCAGGCGGCCATCGGCTCCCGGGTCATCGCCCGCGAGACGATCCGCGCGATGCGCAAGGACGTTCTGGCCAAGTGCTACGGCGGTGACATCACCCGCAAGCGCAAGCTGCTCGAGAAGCAGAAGGAGGGCAAGAAGCGGATGAAGATGGTCGGCCGGGTCGAGGTGCCGCAGGAGGCCTTCATCGCGGCTCTGTCTACTTCGGACGCACCTTCTGACAAGGCAGGCACCGCCAAGAAGTGATCAGTGTCGTGTTTGAACGCCGATCGAGCGGGAAACCCTCCGAACGTAGTAATCCGATACCGTTCGGAGGTTGAGACAATGACCGCGTCCGGCATCATCACCGCAATCATCATCGGCGCCATCGTGGGTACGCTGGGCCGGCTGGTCGTGCCCGGCCGTCAGTCCATGCCCATCTGGCTCACGGTCGTCGTCGGCATCATCGCCGCGCTGCTTGGCACCGTCATCGCCAACGCGCTCGGCGTGAGCAACACCCCGGGTGTGGACTGGGTCGAGTTACTCATCCAGGTCGGCTTGGCCGCCGTGGGTGTGGCTATCGTCTCCGGCTCGGGTGGCCGCCGCCGAACGAACTGTAGGTCCGTTTCCTTCCACACGCGGGTCCCTTCCACACGCGGGTGTGGCGTGGCTCTGGAGAGCTGAATGCAGGGCACCGTACAAACGTTTCGTGCGCGGTGGGGACACCCTACTAGCCGGTAGCGCGGAGGGCGTAGCAAAGTAGCCCGGGTGTGATCGGCCTAGCCCGTGGCGCGGGCGTCGCCGGGCAAGGGCGCGCGGTCAGGCGTGGAAGACCTGGGCCACGACCGGGTGGCGGAGCTATCGGCTCCGGCATTGAGGGCGGCATCCGCCTGCGCTGACCAGCTGCCAGATCGCCGCTCTCCGCGCTCCACTCCTGCCCGCCGAAGCTGACCCGCTCCACCCCGTTGTCGGACGAGTGGGCGACGATCCAGTGGGCGTACTGCCAGCCGATCTGCGTGTCCGCCGCTCGACCACGACCCGGCCGGGCGCACCGCTGGCCGTCGCGGTGGTCGGCAGCTGCGCCCCAGTCGAGCCGTGAGCCCGGCCGCAGAGCCTCGGGCGGCCGCCTGGCCCCGTTGGCTCGGGCGCCCCGACGAGGGTGCAGGCCAGCGAGTTGGGCACGTCCCCGGTGAACGCCGCGGCGAGCACCCCGGCCTCGTCGGCCCACTTCTCGTACGCCTCCGGGTAGGCACTGCGCTGGACCGTCTGGGCGGCCTCGGTGACCCGCATGTCCTCCCAGCCCTTGATCCTCAGCAGCGCGTTGTAGAACTTGCCGGCGGCGTACCGCGGGTTCTCGGTTGATCCTGCTCGGTCCCCAGCCCTGGCTCGGGTCGCTGCTGGAACAGGCCCACGGAGTCCCGGTCGCCGTCGGCCAGGTTCCGCAGCTTCGACTCCTGCAGAGCGGCCGCGAGAGCGACGACGATCGCCCCGTCCGGGCATGCCGCGCCGCAGCCCGACGGCCGAGATGGTGGCCGCGTTGGCCATCTGGCTCGACGTCCGAGGTCGACCTTGCCGGAGCTGGTCTTGACCGTGCAGCCCCGGTCCGAACGCGTTGGGTAGCTGGCCGCCGAACCTGGCTGATGACGAAGAAGACCCCGCCGGCAAGCGCGAGCAGCCCGACGACGGCGATGATCAAGACGGTGCGCAGCCGCACGGACCGCCTCCCGGCCTCCACCCTACGTGTCGGCGCCACAAACGGGACAGCCGCGAGGGCCCGTTCAGCTCCACTTCACCCAGGCCGGGTCGCGCCGCTCGGCGAATGACCGCACCCCTTCGCGTCCTTCGTCCGAGGTGAAGAACCGCACGGACAGCTCGGTCAGTTCGGCCAGCTCGGCCCGGATCGATCCGGACTGTGCGCGGCGGGCGAGCTCCTTCGCGGTCGCCAGGGCCTGCGGGGCGCCGCGCAGCAGTGACTCTGTGTATCGCATCGACCGTGCGGTCGAGCTCGGCCGGTTCGACGGACCGCCGTGACCAGGCCGACCCGCTCGGCCCGTCACCCCGTCGAACGTGTCCCCGGTCAGGAACAGCTCGGTCGCGGCCCGCGGCGTCAGCCGGGGCAGCACGGTCGCCGAGATCACCGCCGGGACGACCCCCAGGCGTACCTCGGAGAACGCGAACGTGGCCGTGTGGCGCACACCGCGATGTCGGCCGCGGCGATCAGCCCCAGGCCACCCGCGCGGGCCGGGCCACCCACCCGGGCCAGCACCGGCTTGGGCGACTCCCAGATAGCCGCCAGCACGTCAGCCCATCCCCGCCGCCGGTATCGCGCCGGTCGGCCGGCGAACGCCGCCGCGGTCTCCTTCAGGTCGGCCCCGGAGCAGAACGACCGGCCCGGTGTGGGTCAGCACGATCACCCGTACGGCGGGATCCGTCGACCGCCGTCCGCCAGCCGGTCGAGGAGCTCCGCGATCAGCGCCGGCCGAGAGGGCGTTGCGGTTGTGCGGGCTGTCCAGGGTGAGCGTCGCCACCGCCCCGTCAGTGTCGTAGCGGACCAACGTCATGCCGGCATGGTAGCCGCGGCAGACTGGATGCCATGCCTGGTGCACCCGCCCGACGGCGAGCCCGTCCCGACTGACGGCGGGCTGCCCGACGCCGCCCTGGCCGGGCTGGGACGCGCGGACTTCGGCGTCTACGTGCACGTGCCGTTCTGCGCCAGCCGGTGCGGGTACTGCGACTTCAACACGTACACGGCGACCGAGCTGGGCGGCGGCGGGGCCCAGGCGGCCTACGCCGACACGCTGCTGGGCGAGGTCGCGTTGGCCGCCCGCGTGCTCGGCGGCGCCGCGCCCGCCGCTGAGCACGGTCTTCGTCGGCGGCGGTACGCCGACGCTGCTGCCCGTCGATGACCTCGCCCGCATGCTGGACGGGCTCGACAAGACATTCGGCCTGGCGGCGCGACGCGGAGATCACCACCGAGGCGAACCCGGAGTCGGTCGACCCGGCTCTCTGCGGCCGCTGCGCGCGGCCGGCTTCACGCGCATCTCGCTCGGCATGCAGTCGGTCGCCGCCCCACGTGCTCGCGCTGCTGGACCGCCGGCACACGCCGGGCCGGGCGGCGGCCGCGGCGGCCGAGGCCCGCGAGGCCGGGTTCGAGCACGTCAATCTGGATCTGATCTACGGCACGCCGGGCGAGACCGCGGACGACTTCGCCGCCTCGCTGACGGCGGCCGTAGCCGCCGGCGTCGACCATGTCTCGGCGTACTCCCTGATCGTGGAGGACGGCACGCGGCTAGCCGCGCGGGTCCGTCGGGGCGAGATCGCCGCCCCCGACGACGACGTGGCGGCCGACCGGTACCTGGCCGCCGAGGCCACCCTGAGCCGGCCGGATTCGGCTGGTACGAGGTGTCGAACTGGGCCCGCTCAGCCGGGGCGGCCGTGCCGGCACAACCTGCTCTACTGGCGCGGCGGCGACTGGTGGGGTTTCGGGCCAGGGCGCGCACAGCCACGTGAACGGGGTGCGCTGGTGGAACGTCCGCCACCCGTCGTCCGTACGCCGGCCGGCTGGCCGATGGGTGAGACCCCGGCCCAGGCGCGCGAGCTGCTCACCGCCGCCGAGCGCCAGATCGAGGACGTGATGCTGCGGCTGCGCCTGGCCGAAGGACTGCCGCTGGGCGCCCTGACGGCGGCCGGCCGCGGCCGCGGTCGCCGGACAGGTCGAGGCCGGGCCGCTCGGAGCCGGCCTGCGGTGGACCGGGGCCGGGCCGTCCTGACCCTGCGCGGCCGGCTGCTCGCCGACGCGGTGATCCGGGCACTGCTGCCGTGAGCTACTTCACCAGCTCGAGTGAGAACGGGTAGTTGTAGCGACGACCTCGTTGGCCCGCAGACCGCCGATCACGCAGTTGGCCGCGATGAACAGCCACACGAGGATCGGAAGGAACCACAGCACGCCCAGGCTGCACAGCCGGATGATGAATGCGATCACGAAGACCAGACCCCAGGTGATCTGGAAGTTCAGCGCCTTCGTGGCGTGGGTGAGCACGATGGGCGACTGGTCGCCCTGGACCTTGAGCGCGATGAGGGGCGCGACGAAGAACAGGAGACGCCGCCGAAGTGGGCGAAAAGCACCCATCCCGCGCTCCTCCTGGCTGGCATAACCGGACGGGGCGTCACTCATGCGGCGCTCTCCTGCGGCGATGGGCGGTGGGTGGTGTGTCGGTGATCCCCGGTCCTCCCACACCGTAGGTCCCGTCGAGCGAGCGCACCAGCACCGCATCACGCTCCTATCGACGCACGGCCCATGCGATAGCTGCATATCCACCCGATTCGCGGTCACTGCCCGGCGCGACGCGGCCTGGGCGTCGCGGTCCGGCGGCGCGGTCGACGTAGACTGGCACTCATTGCGCCGGAGTGCCAGGAGTAGGCTGCGCGCTGCACACAGGAGGGATGTCGGCATGCCGCTCGACGACCGCAAGCTTGAGGTGTTGCGCGCGATCGTCGAGGACTACGTCGAGACGCAGGAGCCGGTCGGCAGCCGAGCGCTTGTGAGAGCGCACAACCTGCGGGTTTCGTCGGCCACCGTCCGCAACGATATGGCCGTGCTCGAGGAGGAGGGTTACCTGCGCCAGCCGCATACCAGCGCGGGTCGGGTACCGACCGACAAGGGTTACCGGCTCTTCGTCGATCGGCTCTCCCGGATCAAACCACTGTCCCCGGCCGAGCGGCGGGCGATCGAGCGCTTCCTGGTCGGCGCGGTTGACCTCGACGACGTGGTGCACCGCACGGTACGGCTGCTCGCCCAGCTCACCCGTCAGGTCGCGATGGTGCAGTACCCGAGCCTGGCCCGCAGCCGGGTGCGCCATCTCGAGCTGGTGCCGATCTCGACCACCCGGTCGATGCTCGTCATGATCACTGACACCGGCCGGGTCGAGCAACGCCTGGTCGAGTTGCCGGGCCCGGTCGGGGCAGGACGTGATCGAGCTGCGCCGGCTGATCAACGAACGGCTGGACGGACTACTGCTCAGCGATACCACCCATGGTCGTGCAGGCCCTGCACGAGCAGGTGCCGGCTCGAGCTCCGGGGACCGATGATCTCGCTCGCCACCGTGCTGCTGGAGACGCTGGTCGAGCGGACCGAAGAGCGCATCGCGCTGGCCGGCACGGCCAATCTGGCCCGTGGTGGCCTGCTCGACTTCTCCGGCACGATCCGGCCCATCCTCGAGGCGCTGGAGGAGGAGGTCATCCTGCTCAAGCTTTTCGGCCAGACCGACCAGTCGACTGACCCGGGTCCGCATCGGCGACGAGAACGAGATCGAGGACCTTCGGGCCACCTCGGTCGTCACCACCGGCTACGGGCCGGGCACCACGGTGGTCGGTGGGCATGGGAGTCCTCGGACCGACCCGGATGGACTACCCCGCGAATATCGCCACGGTCCGCGCCGTGGCACGCTATGTCGGCGAAGTGCTGGCGCAGAACTGACCGAGAGACGACCGAGGGCATAGGACACACGTGGCCAGGGACTACTACGGCATCCTCGGGGTACGCCGGGACGCCTCCGCGGACGAGATCAAGCGCGCCTACCGGAAGCTGGCCCGGGAGTACCACCCCGACGTGAACCCGGACGCGGCGGCACAGGACAAGATCAAGGAGATCAACGCCGCCTACGAGGTGCTCTCCGACCCGCGCAAACGGGAGATCGTCGACCTCGGCGGTGACCCGCTGTCGCCGGGTGCTGGCGGCCCCGGGGGCGGCGGGAGCTGGCCCGTTCGTCGGCTTCCAGGACATCATGGACGCGTTCTTCGGCAACGCGGGTGCGCGTGGCCCCCGCTCCCGGACGCGCGCCGGCGCCGACGCGATCCTGCGACTCGAGCTCGACCTGCATGAGACCGCGTTCGGTGTGGAGGCCCCGATCAGCGTCGACACCGCAGTGACCTGCCAGACGTGCAACGGCGAGGGCACCGCTCCGGGCACGCATCCGACAACCTGCGACACGTGTGGCGGCCGCGGGGAGATCCAGTCGGTGCAGCGCACGTTCCTCGGCCAGGTCGTCTCGGCCCGCCCGTGCCCGGCCTGCCAGGGGTACGGGACTCTGATCCCGCACCCCTGCGGCAAGTGCGGCGGTGACGGGCGGACCCGGGCCCGGCGCAACCTCACGGTGAAGATCCCGGCCGGGGTGGAGGACGGCATGCGGATCCGACTCGCTCAGCAGGGCGAGGTCGGTCCCGGCGGCGGCCCGGCCGGCGACCTGTATGTGGAGATCCACGAACGGCCGCACGACATCTTCTCGCGCAAGGGCGATGACCTGCACTGCCGGGTCACGGTACCCATGACGGCGGCGGCCCTGGGTACCCGGATCACGATCAAGACGCTCGACTCGGAGGAGTCGGTCGATGTCCGCCCGGGACCCAGCCCGGTCATCGCTGCGCATCCGGGGCAAGGGCGTGCCGCACTCTGCGCGGCACCGGCCGTGGCGACCTGCATGTGCACCTCGACGTGCGGACGCCGACCAAGCTCTCCTCCGAGGAGGAGCGGATGCTGCGCGAGTTCGCCCGGGTCCGGGGCGAGGAGGTCGCGGAGCTCTCCCGCAAGCAGGGCGGCTTCCTGTCGTTCATGCGCGACGCCTTCAACGGACAAGCGTGAGCTCGCGCGAGGAGCGAGCGCCAGCGAGCCCCGCAGCTTGCGAACGGGTCTGGCAGTGCGGCGTGAGCGCGAGGAGCGAGCGCCAGCGAGCCCCGCAGCTTGCGAACGGGTTGTGGTACAGCTTGAGCGGTGCTCTTTTCCTCGTTCGGTCGCTGCCCGCGGGTGGTCGGTTCATGTTGGACGGACCGGAGGGACATCACGCCGCCACGGTGGCTCGGCTGCGGCGGGCGAGCGGCTCCGGCTCGGCGGACGGCGCGGGCTCCACTGTGGAGCTGTGTGGTCCTCGGCGTCGGCCGCGGCACGGTGACGGTCGCGGTCGGGCGGCGTCACGATGAGCCGCCCCTTCGCCCCGCCTGGTCGTGGTGCAGGGCATCGCCAAGGGCGAGCGGGGAGAACTGGCCGTCCAGGCGATGACTGAGGTCGGCGTCGACGCAGTCATCGCCATGGTCGGCTGCCCGGTGGTGGTCCAATGGCGGGGTGAGCGGGGCGAGAAGGCGCATCAGCGCTGGGTCGACACCGCTCGCGAGGCGGCCAAGCAGTCCCGCCGGGCGTGGCTGCCGGACGTGACCGGGCCAGCCACGACACCGGCGGTGGCCGATCGACTCCGGGCACGCCGCGGCCGCGCTCGTCCTGCACGAGGAACCGGTGACACCGCTGTCCACAGTGGATCTTCCTGTCGCTGACCGGGGCGATGTCGTGCTCGTCGTCGGGCCCGAGGGCGGCATCACCGACGAGGAGCTAGCCAGGTTCGCCGACGCCGGGGCGACCGCCGTCCGGCTGGGGCAGGGCATCCTGCGTACCTCGACGGCCGGGGTGGCCGCGCTCGCCGTCCTCTCAGCCCGCCTCGGCCGGTGGTAACCGCCACCGTCCACAGGGAGCGACTCAGAGCGCCCGCCGGGGGCGGCACCGGCCGATCCGTCGACGGTCGGTCGGCCGGCGCCGGGTGGACGACCACGCCGGTTTCGTACCAGCCGGCCGGTGCCCGTCCGGAATACAGGTCTTACGATGCGGCATGGCCAGGGCGTAGACGCCCCATCGCTCGCCGGTGCCGGGGAAGATGCGGACCAGCAGGCCGGCCGCGACGAACTTGGTCAGGATGCGGCGCAGCCCGACCGGGTGGACGTGGGCGCCGTTGACCAGACGGCGAACGCACCACGCTGTCGAGCTGAACGGTGGCGGTCAGCGGTTGGGCAAGATCGGCCAGGAGGAGTCCGACCGCGACGCCGTGGCCGCCGGTGCGTGGACCCGGACGTGGGCGCGCCAGCTGGCCAGATCGACCGGGGGCAGCCTGGTCATAATGCCAGCCCTGGTACTCGACCTCGTGGTGCGGAGGGCGGATCGGCGCGGGGTCCCGCGGCGGGCGCAGGTCCGGCGGCCCGTTCAGCGCCGGCATACTGCGGCGGCGGGGCTGCCGGGTGAACGCCCGTCGCCACCGCGTCATCGGCCGGGCGGCGGCCTCGACCCGGACAGCGGACCGCAGATCAGCGATGAACGCGTCGATCTGGCCGACGACTGACCCCCGGCATGCACACGATGTGGCTCCAGCCGTCGTGGGTCGCCAGCACCCAACGGGCGATGACCTCGGCCGGCGGCGTCCGCAGTACGACCGTGAAAGCGTGCTCGTTGCGGAACGCGTCCCACCCATCTCGCCCAGCCGGGCGTGGGTGTAGTCGGCCAGCCTGCCGGCATCGTTCGGCCCGCGCGCCGCAGCCCGTCGATGCCGTAGCGGCGCAGCGCGTACCACAGCAGCAGCGGGGCGTGGCCGCTGCGTGAGCCCGCGATCGTCGTGTCGGTGCATCCGATGTAGCCGACGTACGCGGCGAGCGGCGCGCGGGTGGCCTTTGACCACGACGACTCCGCACGGCAGCGGGCTGCCGATGAACTTGTGGCCGGAGATGATCATGGAGTCGGCCCCGTCCGC
Source organism: uncultured Actinomycetota bacterium (assembly GCA_963803345.1). Taxonomy (GTDB): domain Bacteria; phylum Actinomycetota; class Actinomycetes; order Mycobacteriales; family Micromonosporaceae; genus CAWDLX01. The sequence goes on along the minus strand of CAWDLX010000005.1, from coordinate 742,883 downwards.
GAAGTCGAACCGCGGGCGCGGTGGCCGGGCCGAGCAGGGCGAGCGGAAGCCCGGCCAGGGCCGCGTCGGCGTGGATGAAGCGTCGCTCCTATCGCCGACTCATCGAGCACGGCCTGTGATGCGCCCCACGTCGTCGATCGCCTCGGTCATCGTGGTGCCGATGTTGGCCACCACGACGGCCGGCCGGTCCCGACGCGGCGCGGACCTGGCGGCGCAGGTCGTCGTAGTCCATCTCGCCGATCTGGTCGGCGCGCACCGCGTGGACGGCATCGCCAACAGGTCGACCGCCTTCGGCACGCTGTAGTGTGCGGCCGCGCTGTGGATAGACGACCGCGTCGGGCATAGCCGCGGCGGGCCAGGTAGAGCGCGCACAGGTTGCCTTCGGTCGCCGCCGCTGGTCACGTAGCCCCACCGGTCGTCCGGGGGTGCGCGGAGCAGGTCGGCCACGATGGCGACCACTTCGCGCTCCATCGCCTTGGTGTGGTTGGGCTCAGGCGCCGTCGACGGTCGGGTCACCGACGTTGTTGAGCAGGTGGTGGGCGAAGAACGGGGAGAGCGGAGAGTAGTCGAAGTCCACCGCGCCCGGGAAACCGATCGTCACTGGTCGGGCCTGGTTCAGGCGGATCTCGAGTGCCTCGAGTTCGCGCCGGGTGCTCGCGTTGGTGCCGGACTTGCCAAGGGCTTTGGGGCGCATGATCGTTCCCTTCATCGTCACGTCCGGAACGCGATTCGCGGGGCCTGCCGGGACAGCGCGGTCCATCCTTAGTGGACGGTCGAAAGACTCACCTCTGAACTTCTGCGTGGAGCCTTCATCCTGACGGCGTGAGGGATGCGAAACACCCGCCACCTGGCGCACATGCGAACGGCGGCGGACGGCGGACGGTAGTCGCGCGGTTACTTCTCGCGCAGCGTCGCCTCCCGGGCGATGTCCATGCGGGACTGCAGCTTGAGTTTGGTGAGGATATGCGACACGTGGCTCTGCACGGTACGTCGGGACAGGAAGAGCTGCGCCGCGATCTGCGGGTTCGACAGGCCCTGGGCGACCAGGTCGACGATGGTCCGCTCGGCCGGGGTCAGGCTCTCCCAGCCGTGGTCGGCCCGACGGTGCTTGGACAGGGGTCCACGCCGGATCCCGTACGCCCGGAATGTGGCCTGGATCCGGGCGACGTCCCAGGCCGCACCGAGATGCTGGTAGCCGGCGTAGGCGTCGTTGTAGCAGGCCCGGGCGCCAGCGACATCCCCGATGTCGGCCAGGACGATCGCCGCCGCCTCCAGCGCCTGCGCCCGCGGCAGCGGACGGCCGATCGACTCGTACCACCGGCGGCCCGGATGAGCTGGTCGGCGTCGCGGTCGATGAGGCCGCGGCAGTGGGCGGCGGTGGCCCGCCGGTAGGCCTGGCTCGTGTCCCGGGCGAGCGCCTCGGCCCGGGCGGCGGCGGCCTCGGCTGCGTCCAGGTCGCCTTCGGACAGGGCGAGGCGGACGGCGTCGGCCAGCAGGGCCGCGGTCTCGGCCGGCTCCTCGGCCGACTGGGCCAGCGCCTCCCGCAGCTCGGCCAGCGCCCGGCGCGGCTCATCGGCCTGTTCCAGGTCGAGGCTGCGGGCCAGCGCCAGGGTGTAAATGACCCGTTTGCCGATCTGGGCGGCGTACGGGTCGGCCGCCCCGAGATGGCGGCGGCTGTCCTCACCGCGGTGCAGCAGGATGATGGCCGCGGTGCCGTGGTGGTAGCACTCGACCACCGGATTCTTGGACGCGCCCGGCAGCCGGTCGACGCGCTCCACTTCGGACAGTGCCTCGTCCCAACGCCCGGTCACCGCGAGCAGGTCGGCCAGCAGGCTCTGGGCCTGGCTGCGCCGGAGCACGTTGCCGGCCCGGTCAGCCCGCTCGCGTACCGCCCGGGCGGCCGCGATGCCCTCGTCGTAACGGTCGAGCAGACCGAACGCGTTGGCCTGGTTTATCTGCAGCAGCAGTCGCAGGTCAGCCAGGGCGGGCTCGCCCTCGGCCACCGCCAGCGCGCGCTCGTAGAGCGGGAGCGCGGCCTCGACCTCGCCCCGCATGCCGTGCACCATCGTCAGAACGCTCAGCGCCCAGCCCTCCGTCCCCCGGTCCCGGGCCCGGGTCGCCTCGGACAGCGCCTCCTCGGCCACCTCGGCGGCGTGGTCGACCCGACCGATGCTGCGCAGCACCCGCGCGACCAGGACGAGCAGGCGGGCCCGGTGCCTTGCCGTGATGTCCGGTGCCCGCAGCGCCCGGTCGAGGTCGGCCAGCGACTCGTCGCATAGCCCCTCCATCACCCGGCACTGGGTCAGCGTCCAGTGCAGGTCAACCATCAGGTCGGGGTCGGCCACCTGGACCAGCGCCCGCTCGGCGACCGCGGCCGCGCCGGTGGCGTCACCGACCCGGTAGAGCACGTCAGCCAGCCGGCAGGCCAGGACATCGTGGGTCTTGGTGCCGGCCGGGGTACCCGCGACCGCCCAGCGCAGCAGCGGGATCGCCGCCTGCGGTGCCTGGCCGACGAGCTGCTCGCCCGCCTCGACCAGCCAGGTGACCATCCAGTGGTCGGCCGCGCCCGGAGCCGGGTCGGCCCCGTCGAGGGCGGGTAGCAGCTGCCGGGCCACGCCCTCGACCGACGCGCCGTGCTCGGCCAGGGCCCGGCCGACATCGCGATGCCAGGCGGCTCGCACCACGACCGGGATGCCGTCGTAGAGCGCGGCCCGGATCAGCGGATGGCGGAACGAGATGCTCGACCCCTCGGCCCGCAGGACGCCGGCCGCCGTCGCCTCGTCCAGTGCCGGGAGCAGCGCGGTCAGCTCAGTGCCCGAGACCACGATCAGCTCGCGACAGCGCGAAGTCGAGTCCGAGCAGCGCGGCCGCCCGTACCAGCGCCCGGGCCTGGGCGGACAGGAACTCGAGGCGGTCCTTGATGGCGGCGGTCAGTGAACTCGGCGTCGGCCCGTCGGCCGCTTCGACCAGGCCGCCGTCGTCGAGCAGGCGGCGACCGCGGGTCGAGCGCGGCCACCAGCTCGGTCAGGTAGAGCGGGTTGCCGGTGGCGCCCTCGGCCAGCGTCAGCAGGCGGGGTCCGGCCCGGCCATGCACCAGCGTCTCGACCAGGCGGGTCACATCGGGCCGGGTCGAGGCCGTGCAGCTGGAGCAGGCTCTCCCGGGCGACCAGGCGCCGCAGCGCGCCGAGGTCGTCGCGCTGAGGGACGGGCCGCGCGGTGCCCACGAGCAGCAGCCGGCGTTGGGCCGCCGTGCGGGCCAGCCGGGCCCACGTCATCACCGTCGCGTCGTCGGCCCATTGCAGGTCGTCCACGACCAGGACCACCGGTGCGCTGCGGCACACCTCGTCGAACAGGGCGACCAGCTGCTCGACCGCGGCCGCCACCCGGTCGATCGAGACGCCGGGCGCGCCGGTCGCGCGCAGTGTTTCGAGGATCGCTGCTCGCCGGACATCGGTGTCGGCGGCGTTGCGCCGGTCGTCGGCGTCGCCGGCCCGGTCCCGCAGGGCTTCGAGCACGGGAAGGAGCGGGAAGGCACGGCTCAGCTCCTCGCAGGCGCCCCAGAAGATCTGACAGGCGGCCGCTTCGGCGCTGGTCGTCAGCGATCGGACCAGGGACGACTTGCCGATCCCGGCCTCGCCCTCGATGAGTATGGCCCGGCCGCGGCCGTCGACCACGTCGCGCACCCACCGGTCCAGCCGCTCGAGTTGCGGCGCGCGGCCGACCAGCGACTCGGTGGCGACATCCCGGGGCATGAATAGATCGTATCCTCGGGGTTGGCGGTGTGACAGGGCCCACGATGTCCGTCGCCGATATCGCCGAACTCCCGCGTAACACAGCACGCGCCTATTGCCGCAGCGTTTCCGCGTCCTAACGGTCACCAATCATTTCATGCTGTCAAATGTGTCCCCCGTCGCTGAACCTTCGCCATCTCTTGACCATCTGATGGCTGATTCGCGAGCAAATACCTGACATCGTCGTCAGCTGGCCAGAGATCGCCTCATCGAGATCAATGCTGAGGAGCACCCGGATGAACGTAAGGCGCAACCTAACCAGCCTGGTGGTAGCTGGTGTCCTGACGGCAACGGCCGCCGCAGCCGTTGCCGTGCAACAGGTTCACCAGGACATGGCCCAGCCGAGCTCGGCTGGCCAGGATGTCAACCAGACCTCGACGGAGGGTTCAGCAGTGCATCAGGACATGTAGTACTTTCCACTGTTTGGTCTGCGTACGGGGCTGGCAACGATGGCGTCATCGTTGGGTGGAAGATGATCCATCTGGGTTGCATCCCAGCCGGATCTTTGATCATTTCCTTCGAGCATCCCTAGCCGAACAGTCGCCGGACAGGAACCATTCCAGGTTGCACGCGGCGGCCCGACGAAACATCCGCCACCTGGCGGGTATGGCAAGAGGCGGACATTGGCATCACCCGTGGCCGAGGCGGCCGGATCCGGCCGCCGAAGCCGCCGGTGATCTTCCGGCCGATCGTCGACCAGCAAATGGCCCGGCTCGCGCGTCCGCGCTGTCGGCGGACGGCGGACGGCGAGGCCCCCGTACGATGCGTCGGTGAGCGAAGACTGCGTTTTCTGCAGCATCGTGGCCGGCACGATCCCGTCGACCATCGTGCACGAGACCGAGGCCACCGTCGCCTTCCGCGATATCAACCCCAAGGCGTCCACCCACGTGATCGTCGTCCCCCGCGAGCACTACGCCGACGCGGACGCGCTCGCCACCGCTGACCCCGCCCTGGCCGGCGCGGTTCCGGCCGCTGCCGGGGCGATCGCCCGGCAGGAAGGGATCGCCGAGTCGGGGTACCGCCTGGTCTTCAACACCGGCGCCGGCGCCGGACAGACCGCGTTCCACGTCCACTGCCACCTTCTCGGCGGCCGGACGATGGCCTGGCCACCAGGCTGAGCGGACGCGAGGAGCCGAGCGTCAGCGAGGCCCCGCAGCTTGGCCGCGGTTCTTGGCAGGCTGAGCGGACGCGAGGAGTCGAGCGTCAGCGAGGCCCCGCAGCTTGGCCGCGGTTCTTGGCAGGCTGAGCGGACACGAGGAGCCGAGCGTCAGCGAGGCCCCGCAGCTTGGCCGCGGTTCTTCAGCTCTGAGGTGTTATCATTTTGTTTCTTGACGAACGAAACTAATCCCTCGGATCATGGTCGGCATGACGCAGCCGGCCATCCCGACCGCCCGTGCCGCTACGGGCGACAGCCGGTTCGACGGCGACCCGACGGCGGCCAGCATCTTCATCACCGTGCTGACCCGCGGTCCGATCCCTCGTAACGAGATCGCCCAACTCCTGTCACTGTCGCCGGCCACCGTGTCCAAGGCGGTGCGGCCGATGCTGGCCGCCGGCTACCTGGTCGAGGCGGACGGGGTCGGCGACCTGATGGCTCGTCCGGGTCGCCCGGTCGTCCCGCTGCGGGTGGTGGCCGAGCGCGAGTTCGTCATCGGGGTCAAGCTGGCCGGCGACCACGTCGTCGGGGTCGTGGTCGATCTGCTGGCCAACGTGCGCGCCACCCGCGAGGCCCGGCTGGACAGCCACCAGGTCGAGCGACGTGATCGACGCGCTGGCCGGGCTGATCGCCGACCTGCGGGCGGACGTCGGCGGACAGGTCAGCCGGGTCGGCGTCGGGCGTCGGCGGGCACGTCGACGCCGCCCACGGCCTGGTGCGGTACGCGCCCGTTCCTGGAGTGGCGCGACGTGCCGCTGGCCGACGCTGCTGTCGGCCCGGACCGGGCTGCCGGTGGTGATCGAGAACGACGTGAACTCGCTGACCGTCGCCGAGCAGTGGTTCGGCGGCAGGAGTCGGCATCCCGTCCTTCGCCGTGGTCACCATCGGCGCCGGCGTCGGCTGCGGGCTTCGTGGTCGACGGGCCCTCGTACACGGCGCGCACGGGCTGGCCGGCGAACTCGGCCACGTGCCGATCCAGCTCGACGGGCCGGCGTGCCGCTGCGGCAACCAGGGCTGCGTCGAGACGCTCGCCTCCGACGGGGCGATCCTGCGACCGCGGTCCGCGACGCCACCGGCGACCCGGATCTCGACATCACCGCGGCGGCCGCGCTGGCCCGGGAAGGTCGATCGGGCGGCCACCGCCGCGTTCACCGTCGCCGGCGAGGCGCTCGGGCGCGCCCTGGCCGTCGTGGCGAACCTGCTCAACCCCCACCGCATCGTGCTGTCCGGCGAGGGTCTCGCCGCCAGCGACCTGTTCGAGAGCGTGGCCCGGGAGTCGTTCACCCGGCACGCCTTCGGTCAGGCGGTCGAGTGCGAACTGGTCACCCGCCCGCTGCCCGGACCACACCTGGGCCCGGGGGGCGGCGGCCGTCGCGATCCAGCACCTGTTCCTCGGTCCGATCACGGGCGTCCCTATGCGGTAGCGGCCGCGGGACACACCGAGCCGCCGGCCCCCCGGCGGCGCCCCACCCCACCCTCACAGAAGGAGTAGAGCACCTTGCGCAGACTACTCAGCCGCCGCCGAGCGCTGACTGCCGGTGGCGCTGGCCGCGGTCGCCTCGCTGGCGCTGGCCGCCTGCGGCAGCAACGACAAGCCGGCCGACACATCCACCGCAGCTCACCGGGACCATCACCTTCTGGCACGCCTACGGCGCCGACTCGCAGGAGGTGAAGACCCTCGAGACGGTCGTCATCCCGGCCTTCGAGGCCAAGCACCCCGGCGCCACGGTCAAGGACGTCGCGATCCCCTACGACCAGCTGCACCAGAAGGTGATCACCGCCGCGGCCGGCGCCGACCTGCCCGACGTCATGCGCTCGGACATCATCTGGGTACCCGAGCTGGCCAAGTTCGGCCTGCTCGAGCCGCTGGAATCGTCGATGAGCGACTTCAGCCGCCCTGGCCGCGAAGGTGTTCCCGGGCGCGCTGGAGACCAACAAGTACAAGGGCAAGTACTACGGCCTGCCGCTGGACACCAACACCCGCATCGAGATGTACAGCAGCGCCGCCCTCACCGCGGCCGGCGTCAGCACCGCCCCGGCCACCTTCGACGACCTCGAGGCGCTCGGCGACAAGCTCAACGGCAAGAGCGTGTTCGCCTTCGCCGACAACGGGCTGTCCGGCTGGAACGTGCTGCCGTGGATCTGGTCGGCCGGCGGCGACATCACCGACAAGGACTACACCAAGGCCACCGGCTACCTGAACAGCGCCGCACTCGGTCGCCGGCGTCCAGCTGCTCTACGACCTGTACAAGCAGAATCAGATGCCCGGCATCGTGCTCGGCGGTACCGGCGGAGTGCCCACATCGGACGGTCTGGCCGACCGGCAAGTACGCCACCATCCTCGACGGACCGTGGATGTACCCGATCTTCGCCAGCTCCCACCCGGATTTCAAGCTCCAGGTCGCCCAGGTGCCGGCCGGGCCCGGCGGCAGCGTGAGCGTGGTCGGCGGCGAGGACACCGTGGTCTTCCGCAACTCCAAGAACAAGGCCCTGGCCGAGGAGTTCACCCGCTACCTGCTGTCCGGCGAGGCCCAGCTGGCGTTCGCGAAGATCGGGCAGATGTCGGTCCTCAAGGACCTCGACGTGGTCGTCGGTCAACGCCACCTACGGCCCGTTCGTCCAGCAGCTCAAGACGGCCAAGCCGCGCCCGCCGGTACCGGCCTGGCCGAAGATCGACGACCTGCTGCAGCAGCCACCTGCAGGCGGCGTTCAAGGGCGACGTGACCGTCCAGCAGGCGCTCGACCAGGCGGCGGCCGAGACCGACGCTGCTGCTGGCATAGGGAGCCTGACCGGCTGCGATGGTGCGACACAGGTGACGGCTGCTCCCCGGCGCGACAGCGCCGGGGAGCAGCCCCCGCGCCGCCGAGGCTGTCCACTCGGGACGGTCACGGACCCGGTGGTCGCCTACGCCTTCCTGGCGCCGGCCTTCGTGCTGTTCGTCGATCGTGCTGCTCATCCCGATCGTCAAGGCGGCCCAGGTCAGCCTCTACGACTACCTGCCGTTCCCGGACGCGGACAACACCTTCGTCGGCCTGGACAACTACACGCGCGCCCTGCACGACCCCGGTTCCGGCTGGGCCTGGTCAACGCGCTGGTCTACATGCATCGTCACGGTGCCCGGCCAGATCGTGCTCGGTCTGGCGCTGGCGCTGCTGCTGCAGGCCCGGCTGCCCGGCCGCACCCTGTTCCGGGTCCTGTTCTACCTGCCGGTGGTGACCAGCTGGGTCGTCGTGTCGCTGCTGTTCCGGTACCTCTTCGCCACCGACGGCGGCCTGGTCAACTGGGTGCTGGTCGACGGGCTGCACCTGACCGGCAACCGGTCGGCTGGCTCGACTCGCGCTGGACCGCTCTGTTCGCCTGTGCGTACTCGGCATCTGGAAGGGCATCGGCTGGACCGCGGTGATCCTGCTGGCCGGGCTGACCGGGCGTACCGGCCGAACTGCACGAGGCAGCCGCGGTCGACGGCGCCGGCTACCTGCGCCGGGTCTGGCACGTGACCCTGCCGGCGCTGCGCCGCACGCTGCTGTTCGTCAGCGTGATGCTGGTCATCGGCAGCTTCAACGTGTTCATCTCAGTGCTGCTGATGACCGGCGGCGGTCCGGCCGGGGAGACCGAGATGCCGCTGACCTACCTGTACAAGCAGGCGTTCAACTTCCTGGAGTTCGGGTACGGTTCGGCCCTCGCCGTCATCATGACGGTGCTCGTGCTGGTCCTCTCGGTCGGCCAGACGCTGATCGCGAACCGGGCGGAGCGGACATGAGCCTCGACACCACCGCGTCTGCGCCGCACCCGGACGACCGCGCGGCTGATCGTCCTCAGCGTCGGCGCGGCCATACTCATGATCGCGCCGTTCCTGTACATGGTCAGCACCTCGTTCAAGCCCAACGTGCTGGCCTTCGAGTGGCCGCCGCGGTTCATCCCGTCACCGGCCACTGTGGACAACTACGTCCAGGCGTGGGGCGGCCAACCACTTCGGCCGCTACTTCGTCAACTCGGTGCTGGTCGCCTGTCGCCACCACGGTCGCGACGACGCTGCTGGCCGCGCTGGCCGCGTACGCGTTCGCCCGGTTCCGTTTCCCGGGCCGCAGCGCTGCTGTTCTGGGTGATGATGCTCGGCCTGATGGTGCCGGGCGTGGTCATCCTGATCCCGCAGTTCCTGGTCGCCAAGTCGCTGGACCTGACCAACTCGCTGTCCGGCCTGGTCGTCTTCTACGTCGGTGGCGGGCATGGCGTTCAACACGTTCCTGCTACGCGGCTTCTTCGAGCGGATGCCCCGCGAGCTCGACGAGGCGATGGACATCGACGGCGCGGGCCCGCTGCGCCGCTTCGTCGCGCTCTACCTGCCGCTGTCCCGGCCCGCGCTGGCCACCTCGGCCGTGTTCGCGTTCCTCGGCGTCCTGGGATGAGTACTCGTGGGCGTTCACCACCATCAACGACCCGGACGAAGCAGACCCTGCCGCTGGCCATCGCCCAGTACCAGGGCCAGCACTCGACCGCGCTGGGGCCTGGTCTTCGCCGCCTCCCTGATCGGCATGGTGCCGGTCATCGCTCGTCTTCCTGCTCGGCCAGCGCCACGTCATCTCCGGCCTGCAGTCCGGCGCCGTCAAGCTCTGAAAGGCCCGGACATCGCATGCTGCTCCCCACCAAGGCCTCGGTATCGCGCCGGGCGAGCCGGTCGTGCATCGAGGTCGACCCGGCGTCGCGCCGCGGACCGCTCGGCCGTCGAGCCACCTCGGCCGCACGCTGTCGCGCGGTCGAGCTGCCCCCGGGCGTCAGCCGCGGCTACGCCTGCCGGCCCTGCCCGAGGGCGGGTACGGCGTGACCGCTCGTCCACCGGGGACGGCAGTACCGCGGTCGAGGTGCTCGCCCGTACGCGGCGGCGCGGCTGCGGTACGGGTTCGTCGCGACCTTCGCCCCCGACCGGGACGTCGGACCGGTGGCTGCGCCTCTTCCGGCGGCTGCATCTGACCGCCGCCCAGTTCTACGACTGGGCCTACCGGCACGCCGACCTGGTCGGGCCGGACCGGGAGTGGTCCGATCCGCTGGGCCAGCCGGTCTCGATGGACACCGTCCGGGCGCTGACCGCCGGGCTCGCCGACGGCCGGTACGCCGCCGATCGGCTACGCGGCCGTCTACGGCGTCGGGCAAGCGACGAGTGGCCGCAGCTGGGAGCACGCCGCCCTGCTCGCGACCGACGGCACGCCGTACGACCTGGCCGACTTCCTGTCCATTGTGGATCCAGCCGATCCGCAGCTGGCTGGCGCATTTCACCGAGCGACCTGCGCGCGGGCGGCCGCGGCGGGCGGGTTCGCCGGCTTCCACCTCGACCAGTACGGCTTCCCCCGCCGGGCGGTACGCGGCCGGACGGCGACGCGTGGTCGATCTGGCCGACGGCGTTCGACGCGCTGATCCGGCGCGGCCCGCGCGGCGCTGCCCGAGGCCTACCTCATCTTCAACAACGTCAACGACTTCCCGGTCTGGGTCGACCAGCCGCAGCCCGCAGGACGCCACCTACACCGAAGTGTGGGAGCCGCACGACACCGCTGGCCGACCTGGCCGCCGTGGCGACCCGGGCCCGGCCGCTCGCCCCGGACCGGCCCGCCGTCCTGGCCGCGTACCAGACCGTCTACGACACCTTCCGGCGCCGATGGCCGACACCGACGACCCGGCTGACCATGGCCACCGCTGTTCAGCCACGGCGCGACCCAGCTGCTGGCCGGCGAGGCCGGGACACGTGCTGGTCGACCCGTACTACGTCCGCAACCACGCGGCCGAGCGCGTCCACAGTGGACATGCTGGCCCGCTGGTACGACCTGCTCGTCGCGGCCGGCGACATGTCCTGTTCGACCCGGGCGCCGTCGACATCACCCGGTCGGTGGCCGGCGCCCTCAACGACGAGACCGACGTCCTCGCGCCCGGCGCCGGTCAACCATCGGGGCGAGCCGGGCACCATCTGGCGGCGGGTCGTCGAGACTCCACACGGGACGGTCGTGCACCTGATCAACCTGGCCGACCAGATCGAGACCGGCTGGGACACGCCCAAGCGGCCGATGACATCCGGTCGTCGGCCTGCGGTTGAGACTCCGCCGGACCGGCCATGACGTGCCCGAGGTCCTGGTCGGCGGACCCCGACCGCGGCCCACACTTCCACCGGTACCCGTCACTGTCGACGGCGACCACGTCCACGCCGAGCTGCCGCCGCTCACGGTGTGGCAGATCGTCCTGATCCGCGACGCCACGGGAGAGACACGATGACCGCGACTGCCCAGCACACCGATCGCCCAGCTCCAGCGCACGGCCGGCCTGGTGGCGCGACGCCGTCGTCTACCAGGTGTACCTGCGCTCGTTCGCCGACGGCGACGGCGACGGCGTCGGCGACCTCCCCGGACTGCGCGCAGCGGCTGGACCACCTGACCCGGCTCGGCGTCGACGCGCATCTGGCTCAACCCGTGCTACCCGTCACCCGGCGCCGACCACGGCTACGACGTCGCCGACTATCATGGACGATCGACCCGCGCTACGGCGGCCTGCCGGCGTTCGACGCGCTGCTCGCCGCGCGCCCACGCAGCCGGGCCTGCGGGTCCTGATGGATCTGGTGCCCAACCACTGCTCGGCGGCCCACCCGTGGTTCGTCGCGGCGCTGGGCGGCGCCGCGCCGGGTCGCCCGAGCGGGACCGGTTCGTGTTCCGCCGGCCGGCGGCGACGGCGGCGAACAGCCGCCCAACAACTGGCGCTCGGTCTTCGGCGGGCCCGCCTGGACCCGGCTCGGTCGGGACCGGACCAGTGGTACCTGCACAGCTTCGACGCCAGCCAGCCCGACTTCAACTGGCGCAATCCGGAGGTGGTCGCCTACTTCGAGCAGGTGCTGCGCTTCTGGTTCGACCGGGGCGTCGACGGGTTCCGCATCGACGTGGCCCACATGCTGGTCAAGCACGCCGACCTGCCCGACTGGCCGTTCCCGGCCGACGGCGGGCCAGGCTACAACGCGTACGCGCAGAACCAGCCGGAGGTGCACGAGGTCTTCCGCGCGCTGGCGGCGCTTGGCCGACTCGTACGGGCGCGACCTCACCCTGGTCGGCGAGGTCTGGGTGCCCACAGTCGAGGATCTCGCCCGGTACCTGCGCCCGGACGAGCTGCCCCAGGCGTTCTACTTCGACCTGCTGCATGCGGGCCTGGGACGGGCCGGCGTTCCGAGAGTCGATCGACCCGTGGGCTGGCCGAGATCGCCGCCACCGGGGCCACGATCACCTGGACGCTGGCCAACCACGACGTCCACCGGGCGGTGACCCGGTTCGGGCTCATCGAGTCGGCCGGCACGGGTGGCTCAACCGACCCGTTCGCGCATGGCCGCCCGGGCCCGGGGCGAGGTCGACGTACCCCGCGGGCGAGCGCCGGGCCCGGGCCGCGCTGCTGCTCCTGCTCGGCCTGCCCGGCTCGGTGTACCTGTACCAGGGCGAGGAGCTGGGCCTGCCGGAGGTGCTCGACCTGCCCGACGACGGCCCGCCAGGACCCGATCTGGTTGCGCTCCGGCGGCGCTGGAGCACGGCCGCGACGGCTGCCGGGTGCCGCTGCCGTGGCACGCGCGGACGGGCCGAGCCTCGGGTTCGGGCCCGATCAGGGCGCCCGCGCCCTGGCTGCCGCAGCCCGACTGGTTCGCCGGGTACGCGGTGGACGACGAGTGGGCCGACGCCGGGCTCGATGCTGCGGCTGCACGCCGGCGCGCTGCGGCGGCGCCGGGAGCTGAGGCCGGCGCTGAGCGGCGCGGCACTGTCCTGGGTGGACACTCCCGGGCGGCCGGATGTGGTGGCCTACCGGCGCGGCCGGGTGACCAGCGTCACGGTCTTCGGCGACGACCCGTTCACGGTACCGGCCGAATGGGGTGAGCCCGTGCTGACCAGCATCGCGACAGCCGGACGTGAGCTGGCGGGCGAGTCGTCGGGCTGGTTTATCGTCCGGTAACGGGGCATGCTCCGGTTAGGGTTGTCCGCGTGGCACATCTCGTCTGGGACTGGAACGGCACCCTGCTCGACGACCTGACCCTTGTCGTGGCGGCGACCAATGCGTCGCTGGCGGCGGTCGGGGGACCGAGCGTGACGGCGGAGGAGCACCGCCGGGACTTCCGCCGTCCGGTCTCGGCGTACTACTCCCACGTACTGGGACGCGAGGTCGACCATTGCGAGTTCCGTGTGCTGGATGTGGCCTTCCATGTCGCCTACCGGGCCGGGCTCCCCGACGTGACACTGAACGCGCAGGCGGTGGCGGCGATGGACGCCTGGACCGGCACCCAGTCACTGCTGTCGATGTTCCACCATCACGACCTGGTGCCGACGGTCACCCGGCACGGGCTGATCGGCCGGCTGGCCCGGGTTGACGGCCTGCGCGACGCGGTCGGCGGCGGCCCCAAGGCGCCCCACCTCAGGGCCCACCTGGACGCACTCGGGATCAAGGCGGCCGACTGCGTCCTGATCGGGGATTCGGTCGACGACGCCGAGGCGGCGGTCGAGGTCGGGGCTCGGGTGGTCCTGTTCGACGGCGGGTTCACGCACGGCGACCTCCTCCGCGCGACCGGTCAGCCGACGGTGGGCAGCCTGCTCGAAGCCGTGCGCTACGTGCGGTCGGCGAGCTGAGCGTGCCACTCGGCGGTCAGGTCAGACGTTTGGTAGCGTCCGCCGGGTGACAACGCGCAGCCGCCGCGCCCCCTGGGTCCTGGCTGGGCTGGCCATCCTGGTTCTGGTGGTCGTCCTGGCCGGCAGGTTCTTCGAGCGCGGCGAGCCCGCCTCCGGCCAGTCGCCCCAGATGACCTGGTCCGGCGCGCCGAGTTCCCGCGCGTCGACCCCACCCGCTCCCGTCACGCCCAGCCCGATCGTCTCACCGAAGGCCCCGCCGCACTACGTGTTCCCGGTCGTCGGCAACGTCACCTACGCGCGCGAGCACCACGACTATCCCGCGTCGGACATCATCGCCGCCTGCGGCTCGACGGTCCGGGCCAGCACCGATGGCGTGATCCTCGAGGTCAACCGCAAGGACGTCTGGAACGCCCGGACCGACCTCGGCCCCGACCGCGGTGGCCTGTCCGTGTCCCTGTTGGGCGATGACGGCGTGCGGTACTACGGCTCCCACCTCCGGTCGATCAACACCGGCATCGACGCGGGCATGCGGGTGAAGGCCGGCCAGACGCTCGGTCAGGTCGGCGACACGGGTGACGCGAGCGTCTGCCACCTCCACTACGGGATCTCCCCGGTCTGCGCCCGCACCGGCGACTGGTGGATCCGCCGGGGCGAGATCTGGCCGTGGTCATTCCTGGATTCGTGGCGCAGGGGCGGCAACCTCTCGCCCGTTGCCACGATCGCCGCGTACTCCAAAGCCCACGGCTGCCCGCCCCTCGCCGGCATCTCCGAGCCCTGACCTCGCCCTGCCGTCCGCGTCACGGGTTTGCCCGGGCGTGGGTATAGCGTCGCGGGTTTGCCGGCGCCCCGCCCGCCCCGCCCGCCCGCCCCGCCCGCCCGCCCCGCCCGCCGCCGGCCCCGGGCTCGCTCGGCGCGAGGGGGTTTGTAGGGGCGCCGCGTTAACGCTTTCGGTAGAGGAAGGTGCCCCTATTAACACGTGATCAACGGGTGATCAACGGGCGCCGCTCGCGTTTCGGACCTGCCCGTCGGCCGGCGGCTTTGCTCCGCGCTGTCCCGCCCCGCCTTGTGCCCCCGCGGGTTTGCAAGGGCGCCGCGTTAACGCTTTTGGTAGAGGAAGGTGCCCTTGTTAACGGGTGATCAACGGGTGATCAACGCGTGGTTGGGCGGGCCGTGACCCGGGGCTGGCGCGGTGGGGGCCGTGTTCCAGGGCGGGGGCTGGCGCGGTGGGGCTGTGTTCCAGGGCGGGGGCCGTGTTCCGGGGCGGGGCCGGCGCGGGGGGCGGCGCGGCGGGGGCCGGTGCGGCGGGGCCGGCCCGGCGGGGGCGTGTTCCAGCGCGAGGGCCGTGTCCCTGGCGGTGGCGGGGTGGGGAGTCGAGAGTCAGGCGCGGAGGTAGGCAAGCACGGCCAGGACGCGGCGGTTGAGTTCGTCGTGGGGGGGCAGGTCGAGCTTGGTGAAGATGTTGCGCACGTGCTTCTCGACCGCCCCGTCGCTGATGACGAGTTGCCTGGCGATCGCGGTGTTCGAGCGGCCTTCGGCCATCAGGGCGAGCACTTCACGCTCGCGCGGGGTGAGTTGTTCGAGCGGGTCGTGAGCGCGGCGCCGGACCAGCAACTGTGCCACCACCTCGGGGTCGAGGACCGTGCCGCCGGCGGCTACGCGATGAAGGCTGGTGCCGAACTCGGTGATGTCGGCGACCCGGTCCTTGAGCAGGTACCCGACGCCACCGGCCCGGTCGGCCAGGAGGTCGTCGGCGTAGGAGACTTCGACGTACTGGGAGAGCACCAGAATCGGCGCTCCGCGCTGCTCGGAGCGCACCTGGACGGCCGCCCGCAGCCCTTCGTCGGTGAACGACGGAGGCATCCGTACGTCCACAATGGAAACATCCGGCCGCAGGCTGACGGCCGCGTCCACAAAGGATGGTCCATCGCCGACCACGGCGACAACATCGTGGCCCTGCTCCGTGAGCAGCCTGACCAGGCCCTCACGGAGCAGCACGGCGTCGTCGGCGAGGACGACCCTCAGGGCACGGTCGGGCACGGCAGCTCCACCCGGATCTTGGTCGGGCCCCCGTCCGGGCTGCTCACCCACAGATCCCCGCCGGCGGCGTGGACCCGGTCGGCCAGGCCGGCCAGCCCGTGCCCCTTCGCCAGCTGGGCGCCGCCCGCTCCATCGTCGGTAACGGTCGCTTCGAGCCGGTCGCCGGTCACCCGCACGGACACCTGGCCACGGGTCGCTCCGCTGTGCTTGGCCACGTTGGTCAAAGCCTCGGCGATGACGAAGTACGTCGTCTGCTCGGCCAGCGGGTGCAGCCGGCCCAGATCGGCCGGGATGTCGAGGTCGACGGGGATGCTCGCCCGGGCGGCCAGCGCGGCCACAGCGGCCGGCAGCCCCCGGTCGGTGAGGATCGGCGGGGCGATTCCGCGGGACAGGGTGCGAAGCTCGTCCAGGGTCTCCCGGGTCTGGGACAGCGCTTCGTCCACGGTCACCCGGGCCGCCTCCGCGTCGGCTCCGTCGAGCTGCTGGCGCGCACGACCAAGATCGACCGCCAACCGGACCAGCCGCTGCTGCGGGCCGTCGTGGATGTCGCGTTCGAGCCGGTGCAGGGCGGTCGCCTCGGCCGACATGGCCGCCGCCCGCTGCGACTGTGCCGTCTGTTCGCGGACGGTCAGCCCGCTGATCTCGTTGCGCAGACCGGCGACCGCGTTGAGCATGGCGTGCGCCACCCACGCCTCGGCCAGCGCGACAGCCCGGATCACCAAGGGCAGGGTCAGGGCGGTGAACAGCCCCATGACCAGGTAGAACACGATCCGGCCGTTCGCACTGTCGCCAAAGCCGAGGATGGCCGGGAGGTCGTCGTTGTTGCCGGCCGGGAGCCAATGTTGCCAGAACCAGTAGGTGAGCCCGCCGGCGGCCACCGCCCACCAGGTCACCGTCACCACGAAGGCGAAGATCGAGAGCGGGAAACGGATGATGCCGTGCAACACGTCGAGCCAGGCCTGCCCGTCGGCCAGCGGGGTGAACATCCGGCGCCACCGGCCTGCGTCCGCCGGCGGGCGCTTGTAGACGACCGGTACGAGCTCGCGTCGCAGAACCGGACGGATCCGGGCCCGTTCGAGGTGGGCGAAGCCGCGGGCGAAGAAGATCGTGGCGACCAGCACCGGAATGCCGAGGAGAGTGATCAGCAGGCCGGCGCCCATCGAGATACCCGTGATCATCACGACGAAGGCGACTGTTCCGAGGGGGAAGCCGATCACGGCGTACGCGGTGTCGATGCCGAGCTGGCGGATCATGCGCCGGCTCGGCGAGAGAGGCTCGGTGGAGGGCTGGGTGGTAATGGTGGTCATGTCCTCGACGCTAGGTTGGTGGAGGGTCGCGACCCATCCTGCCGGCTGGCCTCTTCACGGTAGGGGTAGCCCTACCGTCGGCACGAGCCGTCGAAGCGCAAGATCACCAATTGTGTCCGAGTAGTCCGTTTGGTGAATACTGGACCTATGCACCCGGACATTGGTCGAGTGACGCCTCAAGATCGCGATTTGTGCGCGGCTTCACAAGCGCCTAGGCTGGCCGTGCGGCGGGCATCCTCCTCCCGGCCCGTCCGCAGGACGGGTGACGGCCCCGCATCCGAAGCAGCCAAACGGCACGGAGCACCATGAGTCAGAACCGCAACGACGCGCTCGGCGGGGTGTCGGGGTCAGGCGGACGTGTACCCTACTTCCCGGATCTGCCAGAGGCGACGGTTGCCCGGCTCCCGGAGTACCTACGTGCGCTGCACCACTTCGCCGAAGACGGCCTGGAGACGGTATCCAGCGACGCCCTGGCAACCGCGGCCGGGGTGAACTCCGCCAAGCTCCGTAAGGATCTGTCGCATCTGGGGTCCTACGGCACCCGGGGTGTCGGGTATGACGTGTCGCTCCTGGTCGCCCAGATCGAGTCGGTACTCGGGTTGACCCAGCGCCGGGCGGTCGCTCTGGTGGGCGTGGGTAATCTCGGTCACGCCCTGGCCGGATACGGAGGGTTCGCCTCCCGCGGATTCCGGATCGCCGCGCTGCTCGACTCGGACTCCTCACGCGTCGGCGAAAAGATCAACGGCCTGCTGGTCCGTCACATCGATGATCTCGACATGATCGTGGCCGAGCAACACATCAACATCGCCGTGATCGCGACTCCCGCCCATGCGGCTCAGCTGGTGGCCGACTGTCTCGTGTCGGCGGGCGTCACGAGCATCCTGAACTTCGCACCATGCGTCCTGTCCGTTCCCGACGGTGTCGACGTTCGCAAGGTCGACCTGGCCATAGAACTGCAGATTCTCAGCTTCCACGAACACCGAAAGGCATCGGCGGCGCACGGCCTCAACGGCGCCGGTCCGGGCGTGCACGTTGACGCCCCGGAGGTGGTGCGGCAGTGAGTCTGCTGGTCGTCGGTGTGTCCCATCACACCGCTCCAGTCGAGCTGCTGGAGAATATCGCGCTACCGGCCGATGCCGCAGCCGGCGCACTCGGCGCTCTCATCGCGCAACCGCACGTGTCGGAGGCGGTGGTCCTGTCCACCTGCAACCGGGTCGAGGTGTACGCCTCGGTCACGGCGTTTCATGCCGGTCTGTCGGAGGTCGGCCAGGTGCTCGCCGCCCGGGCGGGTATGGACGTGGCCGACCTGGCCGCCCATCTGTACGTCCACTTCGATGCCGAGGCGGCCCATCACGCGCTGCGGGTGGCGGCTGGGCTCGACTCGATGGTGGTCGGCGAGGCCCAGATTCTCGGCCAGCTTCGCGAGGCGTACGCGGTGGCCGCACAACACGACACGGTGGGTCGCTATCTGCACGAACTGATGCAGCAGGCGCTACGGGTCGGCAAGCGGGTGCATGCGGAGACCGACATCGACCGGGCCGGTCAGAGTGTCGTCACGGCCGCCCTCGCGCTCACCCCGGAACCGGTCACCGGCCGGGCCGCCCTGGTCGTCGGTGCCGGCTCGATGGGTGGGCTCGCGCTGGCCACCCTGGCCCGGTCCGGCGCCGCGCCGCTGCTGGTGACCAACCGGAGCGGCCAGCGGGCCCGACGCCTGGCTGACCTGCACGGTGCGACCGTCGTGGAGTTCGCGGACCTGAGCGCCGCACTGCCCTCGGTCGACCTGGTCGTGTGCGCGACCGCCTCGCCCGAGATCGTGCTGACCGTCGATACCGTCGTCTCGGCCATGCGCGATCGCAGCGCGCTGACCGTCATCGACCTGGCCGTTCCCCGGGACGTGGCGTCCGCGGTGGCAGATCTGCCCGGCGTGACGATGGTCGACATGACCGCCGTAGCCGCCGCGACCCTCGATCGTCCCTCCACCCATGACCAGGAGGCGGCCGAGGCGATCGTGAACGCCGAGGTGGGCACGTTCCTGACCTGGCTACGGGGCAGTGAGGTGGCGCCGACCGTCGCGGCACTGCGAGCGCGGGCGGACGAGGTGGTCGCGTCGGAGCTACGCCGGCTCAACCACCGCAACGCCGACCTCACCACCGAGCAGCGGGCCGAGATGGCCCACACGGTGCACCGCATCGTGCAACGCCTGCTGCACTCGCCCACCGTCCGGGTGCGTCAGCTGGCCGGTACGGCGGGTGGAGACCAGTACGTCGCCGCGCTGCGCGAGCTGTTCGACTTGTCGGTGCTGCCCGACGATGACGACCTCGGGCGGGGAGCCGACGCTGGTGAGCCCCGCGGCTGGGCGGCGGTACTCGGCGGACCGCAGGTGGACCGGGCGGTCGCGGTGTCCCGGGACAGCACGGCCGACGCCGGGGATGGTGACCAGGCATGACGACGTTGAAGCTGGGCACCCGCGGCAGCACGTTGGCCATGGCGCAGTCGGGCATGGTGGCGCGGGCGTTGACCGCGGCGACCGGCGTGCGCGTCGAGCTGGTCGAGATCGTGACCGATGGGGACCGCTCCGACTCGCCGGTCCCGAATCTCGGCGTCGGCGTGTTCGTCTCCGCGTTGCGGGAGGCGCTCTACGCCAAGGAGATCGACTTCGCGGTCCATTCATACAAGGACCTCCCGACAGCGGCCCCCGACGCCCTTGTGCTGGCGGCCGTTCCGGTTCGTGACGACTGCCGTGACGCACTGATCACAGTGGACGGTCGGACGCTGGCCGACCTCGGGCCGGGCAGCCGGATCGGGACTGGTGCGCCACGGCGCACCGCCCAGCTGCACGCGCTCGGGCGCGGACTGGTGCCGCTCGGATTGCGCGGCAACGTCGACACCCGTCTGCGTAAGTTGGCCGCCGGCGATTTCGACGCGATCGTGCTCGCCGCCGCCGGCCTGCGCCGCCTCGGCCGGGCGTCCGAGATCACCGAGCTACTCGACCCGATGGTCATGCTGCCCGCGCCCGCGCAGGGCGCGCTGGCCGTGGAGTGCCGGGTCGCGGACACACAGCTCGTCGAACTGCTGGCCACGCTCGACCACGAACACACCCGGGCGGCGGTAGCCGCCGAACGGTCCCTGTTGTCCACATTGGAGGCCGGGTGCAGCGCCCCGGTCGCGGCTCTGGCCGATGTCGCGGAGTCCGACGACGGCGGCCATGAGATGTATCTGCGCGGCGCGGTATTCAGCCCAGACGGCACGTTTGCCCTGAGGCTGTCCGGATCTGGCACCATCACCGAGGCGACCGAGGTGGGCAAGCGGCTGGCCGTTGAGCTCCTCGCCGAAGGCGCCGACCACATACTGGGAGTTCCTGGATGACCCGTACCCGCAAGACCGTTGGCCGGATCAGCTTCGTCGGGGCGGGGCCCGGCGACCCTGGCCTGCTCACCCGCCGCGCGCTCGAGGCGCTGCGCGGGGCCGACCATGTCGTGTTCGACCGTGGCGTCCCCGAGTCGCTGCTCGACTGGATCATCGCCGACGTGAGGAGCGCCGACCGCGCGGAGTCGGCCACCGACCCAGCCGAAGAGGCCGAGTTCAGCCCGGCCGAGGGCGTGCCAGGGGATGTGGCCAAGGTGCTGCTCTCCGCCGCGCGCTCCGGCCTGCGCGCGGTACACCTGGTCGCCGGCGACCCGTTCGAGCACGACGCGGTGGTCAAGGAGGTCCAGGCGGTGACCCGGACCGCGGTACCGTTCGAGGTCGTCCCCGGCGTCAGCGGTCCCGCCGCCGTGGCCAGCTACGCCGGTGTGCCGCTGAGTGGGCTCCGCACCACTGTGGACGTCGATGATGTGCACTCGCTCGACTTCGAGGCGATGGCCGCCGCCGTGCCTCGCGGTCTGGCGCTGACCGTGGACGCCGGTGACCTGGCCGCGGTGCGCGACGGCCTGCTGGCCGCCGGACTCGATGGCTCTGTTCCGGTCGCGGTCACCGGCGACGGTACCGGCGAGACCCAGTACACGACGACATCTACTGTGGACAGTTTCGTCGCCGCGGCGCTCGGCTTCTCCGGCCGGGTGGTCCTCACTCTCGGGCACGGCGTGACCCACCGCGACAAGCTGGGCTGGTGGGAGAACCGCCCGCTCTACGGGTGGAAGGTGCTCGTGCCCCGGACCAAGGAGCAGGCCGGCGCGATGAGTGAGCGCCTGCGCGCGTACGGCGCGATGCCGTGTGAGGTGCCGACGATCGCCGTCGAGCCACCCAGGACTCCGGCCCAGATGGAGCGCGCGATCAAGGGCCTGGTCGACGGGCGGTACGCGTGGACGATCTTCACATCGGTCAACGCGGTACGGGCGGTCTGGGAGAAGTTCGCCGAGCACGGTCTCGACGCCCGGCATTTCGGTGGGGTGAAGATCGCCTGCATCGGCGAGGCGACCGCGGATGCCGTGCGGGCGTTCGGGATCCAGCCCGAGCTCGTCCCGCGCGGTGAGCAGACCGGCGAGGGCCTGCTGGCCGAGTTCTCACCCCACGACGAGATCCTCGACCCGGTCGGCCGGGTGCTGCTGCCGCGGGCCGACATCGCCACCGAGACGCTCGCTGCCGGGCTCACCGAGTTCGGCTGGGAGGTGGACGACGTCACGGCGTACCGGACGGTGCGCGCCGCGCCACCGCCGGCCGAGATCCGTGACGCCATCAAGACAGGCGGATTCGACGCGGTCCTGTTCACATCGTCCTCGACCGTGCGCAACCTGGTCGGGATCGCCGGCAAACCCCATGCCCGCACGGTGGTGGCGGTGATCGGCCCGAAGACGGCTGATACAGCGGTCGAGTTCGGGCTCCGCGTCGATGTCCAACCGCCCCACTCGTCGGTGCCCGACCTGGTCGAAGCCCTGGCCGGGTACGCGGTGGAACTCCGCGAGAAGCTGGCCGCCATGCCGGCCAAGCAGCGGCGTGGTTCGAAGGTCCAGGGGCCGACCGCGCTGCGATTCAGGTGATCCATCCCTGGAGGGAGTGAGCTCGTGTCCTACCCCGAGGTGCGGCCCCGCCGGCTGCGCCGTAACCCCGCGATGCGCCGCCTGGTCGGGGAGACCCGACTGAGCCCGGCCGAGCTCGTGCTGCCGATGTTCGTCAAGGAGGGCCTGGCGGAGCCGCGCCCGATCACCTCGATGCCGGGCGTTGTCCAACACAGCCGCCAGTCGCTGTGCAAAGCGGCCGCCGAAGCGGTCGCGGCCGGGGTCGGTGGGATCATGCTGTTCGGCGTGCCGCAGTCGCGCGACGAGACGGGTTCTGGCGGTCTCGATCCGGACGGGATCCTCAACGTGGCGATCCGGGACGTGATCGCGGAGGTCGGCGACGCGTGTGTCGTGATGAGCGATCTGTGCCTTGACGAGTTCACCTCGCACGGGCACTGCGGTGTGCTCGCGCCCGATGGCACTGTGGACAACGACGCGACTCTCGCCGTCTACGCGGAGATGGCCGTGGCCCAGGCGGCGGCCGGAGTCCACATGGTCGGACCGTCGGGGATGATGGACGGCCAGGTCGGTGTGGTCAGGCGGGCGCTGGATGCGGCCGGCTACGCGGACGTGTCGATTCTCGCCTATGCCGTCAAGTACGCGTCGGCGTTCTACGGGCCGTTCCGCGACGCGGTCGAATCGGCCCTCAGCGGTGACCGCAAGACCTACCAGCAGGACCCGGCCAACATCCGCGAGGCGCTGCGCGAGGTGGAGCTGGACGTGGCCGAGGGGGCGGACATCGTCATGGTCAAGCCCGCCCTGCCCTACCTCGATGTCGTGGCAGCCGTGCGCTCCACCGTGGGTGTTCCGGTGGCGGCCTACCAGATCAGCGGTGAGTACTCGATGGTCGAGGCGGCGGTCGCGAACGGCTGGATCGACCGCGACCGGGCCATGATGGAGACTCTCACGTCGATCCGTCGGGCCGGAGCGCAGATCATCCTGACCTACTGGGCGGTCGACGCCGCACGTGCGCTGCGCGCCTGACCCACCCCGCGCTGCGCGCCTGATCTACCCGGCGTGATGAGTCTGCAGCCCGTGCAACCGGGCGGCCAGGTCACGCGCGTCCACTTCGTACTCGCGCCATTCCCGGTCGGCCTTGAAGCCCAGCTCGGTGTTGATCTGCTGAAGCTGCTCGCGGTCGGCGGCATGCCAGGTCTGCACGTCGCGTAGCTGCGGCTCCTCGCGGCGCAGCTCCAACAGCATCCTGGCCTTGATGGCCCGGGCCAGCCCGTACCCGTTGTGCTCGGGCACGATGATGGTGTCGTACTGGTCGGCCCGGGTCGGGTGCTGAGCCGGCACCACAAGCTCGGTGAGGCCGGCGATCGTCTCCGTGCGCTCGTGGACCGCGACGACGCAGTACGGCTTCATCCCCCGGGCGTTGAGGCACAGCAGGCTCGCCCGCAGCCGGTCGACGTCGTAGGAGGAGGGCCGCAGCTCCAGGTCGCCGGTCGGTTCAGCCTGGCGCACCTGCTTGGCCTCGGCATAGGCGGCCAGCATCTCCTCCGGCAGGGTGCCGGGGAGGTACTCGATGCGGTACCCGTGGGAGATCCCCTCGGCCATCTCGGCCAGGTGCGACCAGTCCACAGTGGTCAGATCCAGGATGCTGCGCATCTCGGTGTAGGCGTGGTTGAAACCATGATTGCGGTAGAAGTCGACCGCGCAGGTGCCCCCGACCACCTCCAGGCCGAGCGAGGTGAACCCCTCCTCCACGGCACGGTCGGCCATCGCGGTGAGCAGCCGGCCACCGACCCCCTTGCCCCGGACGCCCGGCACGACGAACAGTTCGACCACGCCCATGCCGTACATCAACAGCAGGCGGCCGTAGCCGATGACATCGCCGTCGTCCTCGGTCAGCCAGGTCAGCCGGCGCTCACCGGGCATGGTGACCGTCAGATAGTCGCGCAACCGGTTCGGGCCCCACAGAGGGTCGCCGGGCAGATCGTTCGCCAGCGCGCGGTTGTACGCACGGAGCCAGGCGGCCAGCTCAGTCTCGGGCGCGGCTCCGGGATCCCACTCGCGTAGCCTCACGCCACACACTTTGCCGGGTCGGACGCCGCTCGACAATGCCCGTCAGCCTGTTGGGCCGATTTTGTGCTGTTTCACGAATCACCCGATGCTGCGGGTCCGTTGCCCGTAGCTATCGGCTGCCTGAAATACCACGGTTTCGTACTGTGTCCCGGCGTGGTACCGACCCAGCGCCGCCTTCCAGCCCGTGAGGGTATTGAGATCATCGTTGCCCGAGCAGAGATAGCGGGCCAGCGCGGCGGACGAGTCGTCGATGTCGTACGGGTCAAGGATCCCGTCGCCGTCGGCGTCGATCCGGTACAGGGTCCACACGCTGGGCAGCAGGGCCATCGGACCCATCGCGCGATCGTAGGTGGCATCGGTGTCGTAGCCACCGGCGTCCGTGTCAGCTACCAGTGGCCGGCCGCCCTTGCCGTCCAGGGGTGGACCCAGAACGGGCGGGGTGGAGCGGCCGTTGGCGCCCAGCACCGCTCCGCCCGCCTGGCCGTGGTCCGAGTCGACCTTCCCGATTCCGGCCAGCGTGGTCCACCCGACGTGGCAGGCCGGTGCGGTCCGCTGGAGCATCAGCTGGGCGTAGCCGTACGCCTCGGCAGCGACGACCGGGATATCCGTGGCGGCGGCGACCTTCCCGGCCCAGCCGGCCAACGCGTCCGCGGCCCGTGGCGGCGGCGTCGGCAGATCGGACGGGAGAGTCGGGCTGATCGCAGCCGTCGGGCCGGGAGGGCCGGTGGGGGCGCTCGAAACGCTGGGGGCTGGGCCCGCCTGGGCCTGGCCACCCATCCCCGGCACGACAAAACGCCCGACGATTGCCGCGGCCAGCAGGAGCATGACGAACGTCGCGAGCGGCAGCCACAGGCCAGGACCCCGCCGATGGCTCCGGATCGGCGGTGTCGGGTCGTCCTCCTCCCGGTAGAGGTCGCCGATGCGCACCGTCGGTCTATCGAAGCCGGTTGTCTCGCGCGTATCGTCGCGGTCCGCGGGGCGCATGGTGTCGAGTATCGCCCACCCGTAGCGGGCCCGGCGGGGGACAACGGATGCGTCGAGCGTGCATAATGCGCCTGAACAGCATGAACGTGCCGCAACGGGCAGTTCTGCCGGGTCGTTACGGAGGGCAGAGTGCGACCTTGGGCCGAACCAAGCCGACCGTTTCACCGATGCTTTCGCGATACGGCCGGGTGAGGATTGCCTACAGGCAGTAAAGGGGGGCGGAGGTTCGGAGGTGTCGGTCAAGCGCAACCTGCCGAGCGGCCTGGTGACATTCCTCTTTACCGACATCGAGGGGTCGACCAGGTTGGCGCAGCTGCTCGGCGCCGGATACCGCTCGGTTCTGGCGGTCCACCGGCAGATTCTGAGACGCGCTCTCGGGGCAGGCGACGGCGTCGCGATGTTCACCGAGGGTGACTCCGTCTTCGCCGTGTTCCCGGATGCCGCGGCCGCGCTACGCGCGTGCGTCGAGGCTCAGCGGGCGCTGGCCAGGCATCCGTGGCCGAAGCCGGAAGCTCGCCCACGGGTACGGATGGGCCTGCACTCAGGTTTCGCGGAGCCGGCCGCCGGCGAGTACGCCACGCCCGAGGTCCATCGCGCCGCCCGGGTCGCGGCGGCGGCGCACGGCGGTCAGGTCCTCTGCTCCGGCGCCACTGCCCGGCTCGCCGCGACGCTGGCCTACGGGACCGAACTGACCGACCTCGGCCTGTTCCAGCTGCGTGGGTTCGATGGTCGGGAGCGGCTGTTCCAGCTGACGGCCGACGGGCTGGACCGCGAGTTCCCCCGGCCGCGCACACAGGCCGCGACAGCCCACAACCTGCCCGCGCCCGCGGCCAGCTTCGTCGGCCGGGCCGCGGAG
This sequence comes from uncultured Actinomycetota bacterium, assembly GCA_963803345.1. GTDB lineage: Bacteria > Actinomycetota > Actinomycetes > Mycobacteriales > Micromonosporaceae > CAWDLX01. Next base: position 717,102 of record CAWDLX010000005.1, on the reverse strand, counting down.
CTGCTGGACCTGCGCGTCCAGCTCGACCACAACCGGCTGGTCAGCGTGGTGGGTGCCGGCGGGGCAGGTAAGACCCGACTCGCCCTCGAGATCGCCTCGAGCGTGGTCGGGCGCTTCGACGACGGTGTCTGGTTCCTCGACCTCGCGGCGGTCTCCGATCCGGAGCTCGTCGCCGTGTCCGTCGCCGAGGTGATGGGTGTGCGCCCGGAGCCGGGCCGGCCGATCCTTGAGACGCTGGCCGAGTACGCGGGCATCCGCAACCTGTTGATCTTCCTGGACACCTGCGACGCGCACCTGGCGGCGATCCGGCCGGTGGCGGCCCGCCTGCTCGCGGCAGGGCCGTCGGTACGGGTGCTGGTGACCAGCCGCGAGCCGCTGAGGGTGCCGGGTGAGCTGGTCTGGCGCATCCCGCCGATGGGAATGGCGCCGGTCGGTGAGACGCCGGCGGACGCCGTGGCGCTGTTGCTCGACCGGGCGGCGGCGGCCCGGGGCGGCCTTCCCGCGCACGCCGACGAGGTGGCCCACCTGCACCGGGTGGCCGAACGGCTCGAGGGGCTCCCGCTCGCTCTCGAGCTGGCGGCCGCCCGGCTCCGTCTGTTCTCCGCCGCGCAGCTGGCCGACCGGCTCGACGACCTGCTCGGCGTGCTCGACGCCGGCGCACCGACCACCGGCGAGTACCCGATCGTCGCCGCGCACCGGTACCGCCACAACACACTTCGGTCCACAGTGGACTGGTCCTATCGTACCCTGGCGCCCGAGGCGGCGAGCCTGCTGCGGCAGCTCTCCGTCTTCGCCGGCCCGCTGGATCTATCCACTGTGGAATGGATCGCCGGCTCGGCGGCCGTGGACCTGCTGGCCATGCTGGTCGACAAGTCCCTCATCGTGGCTGAGCCCAACCCGGTGCGGGCGGACCCGGGGGCGTCGCGGTCGGAGCTGTCCTACCGGCTGCTCGCACCGATCCGCGCCTTCGCGGTACGGGCGCTGGCCCGGGCCGGCGAGGAGGAGGCAGCCCGCGACCAGCACCTGGCCTGGGCCCGGGACGCGATCGACCGGGTACACACTGATGACGGTGGCAAGCCGGTGACCCTGTCCACATACCCGCTGGACCGGCTGGCCGTCGAGGTGCGGGCCTGCCTGCACTGGAGCGTCACGTCCGGCCGCATCCGGGCCGGCCTGCACCTGGCAGTCCAGCTCGACGAGTGGTGGCGCGAACGGGGGCTGGCCCGCGAGTGCCGGCTGTGGTTCTGGCGCCTCTTCGAGAAGCTCGAGCTGACCGGCGAGGACGTCTCCGGCGTCCGACCTGGCCATGGCCTACCACGTCTACGCCCGTCACGCCGGAGCCGACGGCGAGTACGGAGAGCAGCTACGCCTGCTGGTGCAGGCGGAGGAGGCCGCGTGGCGCAGCGGCGACGCCGCCCTTATCGCCCGGGTCAGCGCAGCCCGAGGAGAGGCGCTGGTCGCCCTCGGCCGGGAGGACGAGGCGACGCGGGCCTGCCGGGATGTGATCGACTGGGCCCGGTCGCGGCACGTGGCGGCAGAGGCCCTGCCGGCCGTGTTCTGCCTGGCCCAGCTGCTGTGGCGGCGGGGGCGGTTGGCTGAGGCGGCCACTGAGCTGGGCGCGGCCAGGGTGTCCGCGTCCATGCATCCGACCGAGCGGGGTCGCCGCAGCATCGACATGCTGCTCGGCATGGTCGCGCTCTCGCGGGGCGACCTGATCGCGGCGCACGACCACATCGTGGTGGCGTTGCGGTTCCGGATGACCCACGGCTACCACTGGGGAGCCTGCGAGGCGCTCACCGCGATGGCCGTGCGGTGTGCCCTCGGCGGCGAGATGACTCAGGCCGCCACCCTGTTCGGGGCGTCCCAGGCCGCCCAGGCGCAGCTGCGCACCACGCACGAGGCGATCGGCCCGATGGGCAAACGGCACGAGTCGGCGGTCCGCAACACCATGGGCGACGCCGCGTTCGACGCCGCCTACGGGCACGGTGCCGCCATGTCGTTGGCCGAGGCCACGCGGTACGCGCTGGCCGTCGACCACCCGGATCTGCGGCACGCCCTGGTCCGGCTCAGCATCGACACCGACCCGACCGCCGACCTGTCCCTCGAGGCACTGCGCAGCCCCTCCTGACCGGCGACGGCCGGGCTAGAGGATCGTCCAGGTGTCGCCGGTGTCCAAAAGGGACGCCAGCTCGCGCTCCGGATCCTCCACTGTGGAACGAGCCGCGGTGACCTGTTCACGGACCAGGTCGTCGTAGCAGGGCCGCCGTACCTTGCGGAACACGCCGATCGGGGTGTGTGTCAGTTCCGAGCCGGACAGTCGTGACAGTGCGAACGCGTACGCCGGCTCGCTCGACCGCCTCGTTGTGCCGCACGATCTGCTCCGGTGCGGCCGACGCGGTGGCGTCGGACCTCGAGTCCGAAGCCCCCAGGTGCCGGGGTCACGCAGTACTCGCCGTCCTTGCCGAACGTGATCGGCTGCCCGTTCTCCAGCCGGATCAGCGCCGCGTCCCGGGTCTGCGGCTCCTTGAGCAGATCGAACGCCCCATCGTTGAAGATGTTGCAGTTCTGGTAGATCTCCACGAACGACGAGCCCTTGTGCGCGGCGGCGGCCCGCAACACCGACTGCAGGTGCTTGCGGTCGGAGTCGACGGTACGGGCGACGAAACTGGCCTCGGCGCCGAGCGCGAGCGAGAGCGGGTTGAACGGCGAGTCGGCCGACCCGGTCGGCGTCGACTTGGTGATCTTTCCGAGCTCGGAGGTGGGCGAGTACTGCCCCTTGGTCAGGCCGTAGATCCGGTTGTTGAACAGCAGGATCTTCAGGTTGACGTTGCGGCGCAGGGCGTGGATCAGGTGGTTGCCGCCGATGGACAGCGCGTCACCGTCGCCGGTGACCACCCACACCTGCAGGTCGGGTCGGGACACGGCCAGACCGGTCGCGATCGCCGGCGCCCGGCCGTGGATGGAGTGCACGCCGTAGGTGTCCATGTAGTACGGGAACCGCGACGAGCACCCGATACCGGAGACGAAGACGATCCGCTCCTTGGGGATGCCGAGCTCGGGCATGAAGGACTGGACGGCCGCCAGGATCGCGTAGTCCCCGCAGCCGGGGCACCAGCGGACCTCCTGGTCGGTCTTGAAATCCTTGGCGGTGAGCTTCAACGCGTCAGACATTCTTCACCACGTCCCCCAGCATGGACTCCAGCTCGGCCGCGGTGAACGGCAGCCCGCGGACCTGGTTGTACGGGATCGCGTCGACCAGGAAGCGGCCGCGGATCACCTGGGCCAGCTGGCCGAGGTTCATCTCCGGGATCACCACCCGGTCGTAGCGGGCCAGCACCGCGCCGAGGTTGCGTCGGCATCGGGTTCAGGTGGCGCAGGTGCGCCTGGGCGATCGACAGCCCCTGCTGGCGCAGCGCCCGGCAGGCGGCTCCGATCGGGCCGTACGTCGAGCCCCAGCCGAGCACGAGCACCCGGGCCGCTGCCGTCCGGGTCGTCCACCTCGACGTCGGGTACCTCGATGGCCTCGATGCGGGCGGCCCGGGTACGCACCATGAAGTCGTGGTTGGCCGGGTCGTAGGAGATGTCGCCGGTCCGGTCGGCCTTCTCCAGCCCGCCGATGCGGTGCTGCAGGCCGGGCGTGCCGGGCATCGGCCCACGGGCGGGCCAGGGTCTGCGGGTCGCGCAGGTAGGGCAGGAACTCGCCGTCTGGGCCCGTTGGGCTTGGTCGCGAACTCCACCCGCAGGTCGGGCAGGTCGGCGACGTCCGGCAGCAGCCACGGCTCGGAGCCGTTGGCGATGTACCCGTCGGAGAGCAGGAGCACCGGGGTGCGGTAGGTCAGAGCGATCCGGGCCGCCTCGAGCGCGGCGAAGAAGCAGTCCGACGGCGAGTTCGGCGCGATCACCGACGGCCGGCGCCTCGCCGTGCCGGCCGAACAGAGCCATGTTCAGGTCGGCCTGCTCGGTCTTGGTCGGCATGCCGGTCGACGGCCCGGCCCGCTGCACGTCGACGATGACCAGCGGCAGTTCGAGCGCGATCGCCAGCGAGATGGTCTCGCCCTTGAGCGCGACGCCCGGGCCGCTCGTCGTGGTGACGCCGAGCGCGCCGCCGTACGAGGCACCCAGCGCGGCGCCGACCGCGGCGATCTCGTCCTCGGCCTGCATCGTGGTCACGTTGAACCGCTTGTGCTTGCTCAGCTCGTGCAGGATGTCGCTGGCCGGCGTGATCGGGTACGCGCCGAGGAACACCGGCAGCTTCGACGCGCACGCCGGCGGCGACCAGGCCGAGGGCCAGCGCCGCGTTGCCGGTGATGTTGCGGTAGTTGCCCGGCCGCATCTTGGCCGGCTTGACCTCGTACCGGACGGCGAAGTCCTCGGTCGTCTCGCCGAAGTTCCAGCCGGCCTTGAACGCGGCGATGTTCGCGGCGGCGAGCTCGGGCCGGGCCGCGAACTTGCGCTCGAGGAACCGCAGCGTCGACTCGTACGGGCGCGAGTACATCCACGACAGCAGGCCGAGGGCGAACATGTTCTTCGCCCGCTCGGCGTCCTTCTTGGACACATCGGCAGGTCGGCCAGCGCGCCGACCGTCATCGACGTCAGCGCGACCGGGTGCACCGACCCAGCCGTCGAGTGAGCCGTCCTCGAGCGGGTTGGCGTCGTAGCCGACCTTCACCAGGTTGCGCTTGGTGAACTCGTCCGTGTTGACGATGATGTCCGCGCCGCCGGGCAGGTCGGCGAGGTTGGCCTTCAGCGCCGCCGGGTTCATCGCGACGAGGACGTTGGGCGCGTCGCCGGGCGTGAGAATGTCGAAGTCGGCGAAATGAACCTGGAAGCTGGACACACCGGGGAGGGTGCCGGCGGGGGCTCGGATCTCGGCCGGGAAGTTCGGCAACGTGGATATGTCGTTGCCGAGCTGGGCGGTCTCCGAGGTGAATCGGTCGCCGGTGAGCTGCATTCCGTCGCCGGAGTCGCCGGCGAAGCGGATGACCACTCGATCCAGTTGGCGGACCTGCTTGGTCACGGTTCGGGCCTCCTTGGGGGGCACACTTCCTACACTCCGAAGCGTACGTCCAGCCCTCGTCGACCCTGCGATCAGTGTCACCGTTGAGGCAGTGAGCGGCCCGTGATTTCCCTCTCCCGATACGGGTCGTCATAGGGTGTCACCGTGAGTGGTGAGGACGTTCTCGGCGAACCGATCAAGTTCGTGCTGAACTGGGGCCGGCGGTTCACCCTTTGGATCTTCAATGTCGGGCTCGCGTGCTGCGCGGTCGAATTCGTGGCAGCCAGTACCGGCCGGTACGACCTGGTCCGGCTCGCGCCGGCGCTCACCGACGGTGCGGAGGTACCGGATGAGGCGAACCTGCTGGTCATCTCCGGCACCCTGACCGATCGGATGGCCCCGGCCGTGCTCCGGCTCCACCAGTCGCTGCCAGACCCGAAGTACGTGCTGTCCTTCGGCGCCTGCGCGAACTGCGGCGGGCCCTACTGGGACTCGTACTCGGTCACCAAGGGCGTTGACCAGCTGATTCCGGTCGACGTATACGTCCCGGGCTGCCCGCCCCGCCCGGAGGCGCTGCTGTACGGCATCCGCCAGCTGGCGGACAAGATCCCGGGTGGGGCCGGTCCGGAGCCCCGGGATTCCCCGTCCCTGACCGCCGCCGCCATCCGTCCCGTCTAGGCAGCCCCCCGGCCGGGGCGCGGCTCAGGCGAAGGTGACCGTGAGCGGGGTGTCGCTGTACACGTAGTCCTCGATCCGGATCTGGACCCGGAACGAGCCGGCGGGGATCACGGGGCCCGCCGCGGTGAACGGCGAGGTTCAGCGTCACCGTCTGACCCGGTTGGATGATCTCGGCCAGCGTGCACGCGGGCGCGTCCAGGGAACCGGCGACGATCGGCTTGCACCGGCTCCAGTCGGCTCCGGTTCCCCGGTGGGCGCCGGGATCGGCGGCGATCACCGCCGTCAGGTGACCCGGTGCGGCTGGCGACCGCTGTTGCGGATCGTGACGGTCAGGGTACCGGTGCGTACGCCGCCGGACGGTGGACCGAATACCAGCGGCGGCGTGGTCACCTCGAGTGTCGTTGTTCGTGTGGTCGGCGATGAATGTGGTCGCGCCGACGCTCCTGAGCGAACGCGGAGCCGTCCCAGCGGTAGCCGCGGGTCTGGACGACCGCCAGGTTGCCGCGGCGATTGTCCGGTCTGGTCCATGTCGGCCACATCGGCCCAGATCTGACCGTTCTCGTCGACGCCGAAGTCCCGGATGTCCGAGATCCGGTCGCCCATCGCGTCGTACCCCACGTCGCCGGGCTGGACCGCGACCACCCGCCCGACCATCGTGTACATGCCAACGGCCTTCTTGGTGACCACGACGAGCTGTTTGACCCCGACCCTCGCTGGTCGCGCAGGAGAGCAGGGTCAGCACGTCCGGGTACGCCGTCGACGTTCACGTCGCCGCGGGCGGTCCCGAGGATCTGCTGGCTGCCGACTGTCCGGTCCGCGTCAGCCCGGCCACCGGGAAGGTGACGTCGTGCCCTCGTGGCATTGCAGATCCCGGCCCAAGTTCCAGTCGACACCGACGATCGTGGCGTTGGCCAGTTCACCTGGGCCGCCCGGCCGCCGGGGTGTCGGCCGGTCGGGCGTCGGGGTGTCCGGTGCCGGGGCGGCTCGAGGTGGCCGCCGGTTGGATCGCGTTGGAGCGTCCGGGCAGGCCGAGGGTCGCGATGATGGCGGCCGGGATGGCGATGACCGCCACGGCCAGGGCGGCCCAGCCGGCGATCTGGTGGTCGGCGCCGTTGGCGGGCCCGGGTCACCGCGGCGTCCGCGCCGGCCGCCCGGACGTAGGGGGCGCTCAGGCGGTACAGGTCGGAGAAGGCGGTCCGGACGAGGGCGTCGTCCTGCGGCTGGTCAGGCATGGTGGACCTCCTGCGGGTCGCGCAGCCGGGTGGCGAGCGCGGCCCGGCCCCGGCTGACGCCAGGACTTCACCGTGCCCTCGGGTACGTTCTCCAGCTGGGCGATCTCGGCGACCGACATATCGGCGAGGTAGTGCAGGATGACGGCGCGCCGCTGGTTGCTCCGGCAGGAGCGCCAGTGCGTCGTGCAGCGCGACCCGGTCGGGCGTCGGGCCCTCGATGTGCTGCTCGCGTTGGCGCCGGGCGTAGGCGGCCGCGGTCCGCGCGCGGCGCCAGCGGCTCGCGGCCAGGTTGAAGGCGACCTTGCGGACCCAGGCCGCCGGATCCTCGTACGTGCGTAGCGTGGTACCACCTGGGCACCGCGCGGGCGAACGCCTCCTGTACCAGATCCTGGGCCAGCGCGAAGTCGCCCGTGTAGGCGTAGAGCTGGATGGTCTGCGGATGGAACTGGGCCGCATAGAGCTCGGCGAAATCGTCCACCTGAGCTACCTCCCCCTCGTTGTCCCGGCCGGCCGAGCCTGTCGCCCTAACACGCGCACGGCCACCGCCGGGATGCGGTGGCGCGCCGACGGCTGCCCGACAGTTGCCAACGGGTGCGCGGGTCGGGTCACGCTATCCCGGCCTACGATCAGCCCATGTCCCCAGACGAGGTGGCGGCGCGGCTGGTGGCCGAGGTCGGTGGCGAGGCTGGCGTGTCCGGTGGCGGCCGGTGGGCTCGCGGGTGCGTGACCGTAGCACCGTCAGCCTGGGTCGACGCGGTACGTGCCGCCCGCGACGCACTCGGCTGCGACTTCTTCGACTGGCTGACCGCGGTCGACGAGTTGGACGCCGGCTGCACGGTCGTGGTCACCTCTGGTCCACGGCCGCCCGGTTCGGGGTGCTGATCCAGACCCGGCTGGACCGTGCCGATGCCGCGTTGGCCTCGATCGTGTCGGTATACCCGGGGGCGGACTGGCCGGAGCGGGAGACGCACGAGATGTTCGGGGTGGACTTCACCGGCCACCCGAATCTGACCTCCCTGCTGCTGCCGCCCGAGTTCGAGGGGCACCCCCTCCGCAAGGATTTCGTGCTGGCCAGTCGGGTGGCCAGGCCGTGGCCGGGCGCGGTCGAACCGGGGGAGTCGCATGTGGACGGTTCCCCCCGCCGGCCCCCGATGCGGCCCCCGGGCGTACCGGCTCCCGGGGGGTGGGCAGGGTGATCCGCGCTGGGCTGGCCCGCCCGATGTGGGATGCTCCCCGGTATGCAGCTCCTCAACTACCTGCTGAGCCTGTTCCTGCAAGCGGTCGTACTCGCGTACGGCGTCTACTGGGCGGTGCGCATCGGTGCCCGTCACGCCATGCGGGACACCGGCGTGGTGAACCTGCTCCGCGAGGCGCTCGAGCCTCAGGTCGAGTACGTGTACGAAGACGCCGAGGACGAGGAGCCGGACGAGTCCGATGAGGACCTCGCCGAAGACTCCACTGAGGAGCCGGAGTCCACAGAGGACGACGAGGAGGAATACGAGCAGGAGGACGAGGAGGCCGAGGAGCCCGAACCCGAGCCGGTGGCCCAGGAGCCGGTGGCCCAGGAGCCGGTGGCCGAGGAGCCGGTGGTGGCCGAGGAGCCGGAGCCGGAGCCGGTGGCCGAGGAGCCGGTGGTCGCCGAGGAGCCGGAGCCGGAGCCGGTCGCCGAGGAGTCGGAGCCCGCATCCGAGCCGGTCGCCGAGGAGCGGGCCGAGCCTCCGGCCGCCCCGTCGAAAACCCAGCCGGGTACGCAGAACCGGCCCGGGCAGAGCGGCCGCCGGCGGACCCGACGCCGGTGACCGCGGCGCTGCCACCGCGTTCGCGGGGAGTCATCGCACTCCTCGAGGAGAACTGCACCTCGTGCATGCTGTGCGCCCGCGAGTGTCCGGACTGGTGCATCTACATCGAGGGGCACAAGGAGGAGGTCGCGGTACCGGGCGGCCGGCCACGTCAGCGCAACGTGCTCGACCGGTTCGCCATCGACTTCTCGTTATGCATGTACTGCGGCATCTGCATCGAGGTCTGCCCGTTCGACGCGCTGTTCTGGTCGCCCGAGTACGAACAGGCGGCGTACGACATCCGGGATCTCACGCACGAGCGCGGCGCGCTGCGCATTTGGATGTTGACCGTACCCGCGCCGCCGCCACACGACCCGAACGGCGAGCCGGCTAAGGAGCAGATCGCTGCGGAACGCCAGCGGGGTTGATCATGTCGTCGTCGGTGGTTTCGGCGCTGTCGTAGCCGACGAAGTACGCCGGACGGCCCTGTGACGCGGCGTACAGCCGGCCCAGATACTCACCCAGCAGGCCGAGGCAGAGCAGCTGGACCCCACCGAGGAAGAGCACCGTGGCCAGGACCGATGCCCAGCCCTGCACGGTGTAGCCCAGCGCGAACGCGGCCACCACATAGATGAGCATGAGCAGGCAGAAGAAGAAGCTGATACCGCCGAGCCAGGTGGCCAGGCGCAGCGGGGCGGCCGAGAAGTTCGTCACGCTGTCGACGGCGAGCCGGACCATCTTGGGCAGCGGGTACTTGGTCCGCCCAGCCGCCCGGCCCTCCCGCACGTAGGCGATCTCCCCGCTGGGGAAGCCGATCCACGGCACCAGCAGGCGGTATACGGGCTGGTGCTCGGGCAGCTGCTTGAGTACGTCGACCGTGGCCCGGCTGAGCAACCGGAAGTCACCAGCATGGGCGTGCATCTGGATGCCGGCGATACGGCGCATGAGCCAGTAGTACAGCCCCGCCGTGCCCCGCTTGCTGGCGCTGTCGGAGCTGCGGTCGCTGCGCACCGCGTACACGATGTCGAGCTGGTCGGCCCGGGCCAGTGCGAGCATTTCGGGAATCTTCTCCGGCGGATCCTGCAGGTCGGCGTCGATGCTGGCGACGTAGCGGCCCGTCGCGCGGTGTAGCCCGGCGGTGAGGGCGGCCTGGTGGCCGGCGTTGCGGCGCAGGCGGATGACACGGAGCTCTGGCCATCCCCGGCGCAGCCCGAGCAGTTGCGCCGGCGTGGAGTCGGTGCTGCCATCATCGACCGCGAGTACCTCGTAGGCCTCGCCGAGCCCGTCCAGGACCGGGCGCAATCGGGCGACGAGCAGGGGAATGACCTCCTCCTCGTTGTACATCGGGATGACCACCGACAGCGCCGTCACGGTAGGTACCCTACCGGCGGCCCTGATGGCGTCCGTTACAGATCGGTAAGCGGCTAACGTCCGGGTAGTGAGACGGCCGGCTCACAGGCTTCTCCCAGCCAAACCCTGAGGCGGAATGAGGGTGGACCTGTGCACGCTTGATACATACGACGGCCGCTATATCAGGTACGCCGTCCGACAGAGGAGTGACGTTCCGTGCATCGCCACCACAACGGGTTGAAGACAGCGGTCCTCTTGGGCCTGCTCACATCCCTCATCCTGCTCGTGGGTTACTGGTTCGGCGGCAGCACCGGTCTGGTGATCGCCGTATTCATCTCGTTGGCCCTGAACGCGGCCAGCTACTTCTTCTCCGACCGGATCGCCTTGCGGAGCATGGGTGCCCAGCCGATCAGCGAGTCCCAGGCGCCCGGCCTGTACGCCATCGTGCGCGAGCTCTCGAGCCAGGCTGGGCAGCCGATGCCGCGCCTGTACATGTCGCCGACGGCGCAGCCCAACGCGTTCGCGACGGGGCGCAATCCGGCCAACGCCGCGGTCTGCGTGACCGAGGGCATCATGGGCATGCTGACCGAGCGTGAGCTGCGCGGCGTGATCGGGCATGAGCTGTCCCACGTCTACAACCGCGACATCCTGATCTCGTCGGTCGCCGCCGGCCTCGGCGGGATCATCACGATGCTGGCCAATCTGGCGTGGTTCATCCCGCTCGGCGGCTCAGACGACGAGGACGGCCCGGGCTTCCTCGGCCTCCTGCTGCTGCTGATCCTCGGCCCGCTCGCGGCGGCCCTGATCCAGATGGCGATCAGCCGCAACCGCGAGTACCAGGCCGACGCGTCCGGCGCGCGGCTGACCAACGATCCACTCGCACTGGCCAGTGCCCTCGCGAAGATCCACCGTGGTACGCAGGCCCTGCCATTGCCGGCCCAGGGGCAGATCGCCACCACCGCCCACCTCATGATCGACAACCCGTTGCGCGGTGAGGGCCTGGCCAACCTGTTCTCCACCCACCCGCCCATGGAGCAGCGCATCGCTCGGCTCCAGGACCTGGCCCGCTCCACCGGCCCCATCCAATTCCAGCCCTGACCCCCCGGGTTGGGGGGAAGGAAGGGCACCTTGTTAACGCCTCCGGTATAGGAAGGTGCCCTTCTTAACACTCGAGGACACTCGAGGACACTCGAGGACGCTCGACCGCGGCCGACCGCGGCCGACGGCGCTCGACCCGGGCCGGGCGGCGGGGTGTGGGGCTTTGTCGGATGGCGGCGGTGGGGGTTACGGTCCGATGGGCTAAGGGCCCGCAGGGTGTTCGCCCATTACGTAGGGAGTCCTCGGTGGCCGCGCTGGGTGCGTACGTGGCGGTGTGGCGCATCCCGGGTGCCCGTCCGCTCCTGATCACCAGCATCGTGGCCCGCCTCGGTGCCGGTATCACCTCGCTGGCGATGGTGCTCCTCGTCGCCGGGGCCACCGGCCGCTATACCCCGGCCGCGATCGCCGCCGGTGCGTACGCGATCGCCGGTGCGCTGACCAGTCCGCTGCTGGGCCGGTTGGCCGATCGGGTCGGGCCGACCCAGGTCCTGCGGGTGACGGGCGTGCTGCACCCGCTGGCCCTGGTCGGACTGGTTTTGGCGAGCCTCGGTACCCCGGCGCTCCCGGTTATCTGGATCTTCGCCGCGCTGGCTGGCGCGACCTACCCGCCGATGACTGCGGCCGTCCGCGGCGCGTGGAACGCGTTGACCACGCCCGAGCGTGGCCGCGACCACCTGCGGACCGCGGCCATCGCCGCCGAGTCGTCCCTGGTCGAAATGATCTTCGTCGCTGGTCCGGTACTGGTGGCCGGGTTCGTGGCCTTCGCGTCGCCGGCGGCGGCGATCCTCGCCTCGGCGGTCACGACCCTGGTCGGGACGCTGGCCACCGCCCCGAGTTCGCCGATGCGTCTGCCCCGTCCGCATGCCGAGCGGGTTGCGGTGCGTGGGCTCGGCCCGCTCGGGCTGCCCGGGTTCGGGCTGCTGTTGGTCTGCATCGCCGGTCTTGGCTTCTCGTTCGGCGCGGCCGGCGTGGCGGTACCCGCGTACGCATCGGCTCACGTGGACCAGCACGCCGACTCGGTGGCCGGCCTACTGCTCGGTGTCTGGGGTCTGGGCAGCGCGCTCAGCGGGTTCTGGTTCGGCACCCGAAAGCCGGCCGACGGACTCGCCCGCCAGTTCGGCTGGCTGCTCGGGGCTGTCGCCGCCAGCTTCGTCGTGTTCGCCCTCATGCCGTCGGTGATCGCGCTCGGGGTGGCTCTGGTTCTTGGCGGGTGCACGATCGCTCCCGCCCTGATCGTCGGCACGATGCTGATTGGGCGCATCACCCCGGCGTCGATGCACACCGAGGCCTACACCTGGGTCTCGACAGTTTCGATCATGTTCAGCGCGGTGGGAAGCGCCGTCACCGGCCTGCTCGTCGACCATGGCGGGCTGGCGGCATCGTTCCTCGTGGCCGGAGCCGCGATCGCGGTCGGCGCGCTGATCGCAGCCTGGCCATCGGGCGGTGTGTCCGAAGCGGAGTGCCTGGCCACCTCCTAGACTGTCGCGCGTGCTGATCCTGGTCCGGCACGCGTCACCGGCATACGACGAGCACGTCCCACCCACGCTCTGGCCGCTGTCGTCTGGCGGCCTGGCCGCGGCCCGGGATCTCCAGTTGCCGGCCGGTGCACTGCTCGTGTCCAGTGACGAGGTGAAGGCCATCCAGACCATCGAGCACGCGGGTCCGGTGATCCGGGACTCCCGGTTCGGTGAGGTGCGCCGGGTCGGTGAGCCCTGGAACGGTCCGTACCGCGAGCTCCGACGCTCCTATGTGGAGGGTTTCGCCCACGAGGGGTGGGAGCCACACAGCGATGTGGTCCGTCGGTTCCAGGCCGCGATCGACGAATTTCGCGTACCCGCGGGCTCCGGCGCACTGGTGGTCGCGACCCACGGTATGGCGATGACCGTGTGGCTGCACGCCCGTGGATGGGTCAGCGACCCCGGCAGTTTCTGGGCCGGACTGCGCTTCCCGGATGTCATCGCCGTCGAAGATCTCGACGCTCAGCGGTAGTTGGTGAACTGCAGGGCGATACCGAAGTCCTCCTGCTTGAGCATGGAGATCACTGCTTGAAGGTCGTCCTTCTTCTTGGCGGTTACCCGCAGCTGGTCGCCCTGGATCTGCGCCTGCACCCCCTTGGGCCCGTCGTCGCGGATCTTCTTGCTGATCACTTTCGCCTTATCGCTGTCGATGCCCTGGATGATCTTGCAGTCGATCTTCTGACCCTTGCCGGACGGCTTCGGGTCGCCCGCGTCAAGGGACTTGAGCGAGATCTGCCGTTTGACGAGCTTCTCCTTGAAGACATCCAGTGCGGCCTTCACCCGGTCTTCGGTGTCGGCCTGGATGGTCACCGCTTCGTCACCTGCCCAGGTGATCTGCGCGTTCGTGCCCCGGAAGTCGAACCGCTGGGACAGCTCCTTTGCCGCCTGGTTGAGGGCGTTGTCCACCTCCTGGCGGTCGACCTTGCTGACGATATCGAACGACGATGTGTCGGCCACGGTGATTCGCTCCCGTTACATTCTCTCTGTCCGGTTTAAATGCGGTCTTTGTCCGGTAGGCGTATCTCGGGACGCGCGCCGGCGACACTGACGCTACCCGTTTGACGCTCACGCCGGGCGTACGGTTATCCTTGCTTCCGCCGCTGTGCCTGGCATGGTGGCGCGCCCTGGCGGGTTGCCCGAGCGGCCAATGGGAGCGGACTGTAAATCCGTCGCGAAAGCTACCAAGGTTCGAATCCTTGACCCGCCACTAGCTGCACAAACGGCCTCTGACCTGCGACAACGCGGTCCGGGGCCGTTTTCGTCAGTCCCAGCCGGCCCCGTCCGATCCCGCTCAGACCAGCTCGCCACGGCAAATGCGCGGCAGAGTTTCACGGTGGAGAGGGCCGAGCGCTGATGGCGCTAGTTGCGGGGTCCACTGAAGTCGTGGCGTCGGACCGTCCAGACTGGCCGTGCATCTTGCCGTGGAGAGCCTGCCTCCGGTGGACCGCGCAAGCCAGACTGCCTCGAGCGGTAGCCATTGCGGTCCCCTTGGGCCGGCCTGGGCCAAGGTGTAGATCGGGATGCCGTCCGACGAATCGGAGAGAACATGCGCCACGCCTCGCTCGTGATCGACCCCGCTCGCCGGATCGCACCTGTCGAGCGCCGGCTGTTCGGCTCGTTCGTGGAGCACATGGGCCGATGCGTCTACACCGGCATCTACGAGCCCGGTCACCCCCGCGCTGACCCGAACGGATTCCGGCTTGACGTCCTCGACCTGGTGCGCGAGCTCGGCGTCACTGTCGTGCGTTACCCCGGCGGCAACTTCGTCAGCGGCTACCGGTGGGAGGACGGCATCGGTCCCAAGTCCGCCCGGCCACGCCGCGCCGATCTGGCATGGCACAGCCTGGAGAGCAACCAGTTCGGCATGGACGAGTTCGCCCGCTGGTGCAGTGCCGCCGGCGTCGAACCGATGCTCGCGGTCAATCTCGGAACACGCGGGGTACTCGCCGCGACGGAGCTCATGGAGTACGTGAACCTCCCGGCGGGCACGACGAGTCTCGCCGACCGGCGCGTCGCGAACGGCGCGGTTGATCCGTATGACGTGAAGTTGTGGTGCCTCGGCAACGAGATGGACGGGCCATGGCAACTCGGCCACACCTCGGCCCGCGAGTACGGCCGGCTCGCCGCCCAGACGGCACATGCGCTACGAGCCCTGACGCCTGGCGCTCAGTTTGTTGTGTGCGGCAGCTCCAGCAGGGACATGCCGACCTTCGGCGCCTGGGAAAGCGCGGTGCTGGATGAGACCTACGACCTCGTCGACATGATTTCGTGCCACTCCTATTACCAGATCCATGACGGGGACAGGCGCTCGTTCCTGGCGTCCGGCGCACACATGGACGGCTTCATCGCAGCGGTCACGGACCTGGCTGACGCCGCGGCGGCCCGGCGTGCCTCTGGCAAGCGGCTGATGATCTCGTTTGACGAGTGGAACGTGTGGGACATGGCAGCCTGGCAAGCGACGCCCACGCGGACCGACTGGCCGGAAGCACCGCGGCTGATCGAGGACGACTACCGGCTGCTCGACGGCGTGGTCACTGGTGGACTCCTGATTGCCCTGTTACGTCACGCCGATCGGGTCGCGGTCGCCTGCCAGGCGCAGCTGGTCAACGTCATCGCTCCGATCCGAACCGAGCCGGGCGGGCCCACATGGCGGCAAGCGACGTTCTATCCATTCGCATTGACAGCGGCACACGCCCGTGGTGACGTGCTCGACGTCGGACTCGACGCCGACACACACGAGACCCGCCACGGCGACGTAAGCCTCATCGATGCGATCGCCACCCATGACTCCGACAGCGGCAGCGTAGCGGTCTACATGATCAACCGCACTCTCGACGACGTGGTCGAGGTTACAGTGGATGCACGGGCCGCCTCACCTCTGCGTATCGAGAAAACCCTCACGATCGCCGGGCCCGACCCCAACGCCGTGAACAGCAGCATCCGGCCGGGTGAGGTCGCGCCCGGGGAGTTGCCGGAGGTCAGGATCGACAGCGGCCGTATCACATTGGCGCTTCCGCCCGCGTCGTGGACGCTGCTGAGTTTGCGCCGGTGACGCCCGATACATTGACCCGCTCAAAACTTGCCCTCGGACCTCCATGACTTTGGCTGCGCGGCCCTCAATATCGGCAGCACGCCACGCCTGAAACGCGTAGGAGAGTCACGGTGTGATCGAACCGCTCGAATCCTCACGAAGCGCTGCCTCGATCCGCCGCCGTGCCGCGTCCACCTGGCCGTCAATGCACTTCGCATAGACTTTCAGAAGGACATGGACGCTATGTCCGGCCCACTCGGCTACCTGGGTGGCCGGCACGCCCGCATTGAGCCACGGCAAAACCGCAGCATGTCGAAGGCTGTAAGGCACCCTGGCCAGCGGCGAGCGGACCTGGGCCGGCGTCAACGCCTGGTTTCGGGCCAGCCGCCATTCCCGCGTGTATGTGTTGTTCGACACGGGCTGCCCACCACAGGCACGTACATCCCGCTCGGACCGCGCCGAGTGACGAAGAGCCGACCGTCGCGCCCGCAGCCGAACTCGTCGAGGTGTCGTGTGAGCAGCTCGCCAAGGGGAGGGGCGACCGGTACGTCGCGGCTCGCGGTCTTGGCGCGATGCTTAAGGCCCCGGTTCTCAACGGTTCCATCATCATCGGCCCATCCACGGCCGACGCTAACCGTCGCGCCCGACAAATGGAGCCATCCCCAGCCACCCTCGACCGTTGGACGCTCGTATTCGTCCTCACGTAGGTGGAGCGCCTCCTCGGGCCGCAGTGCGGCGTAGTAGAGACACCCGAAAAACGCTTCCAGCTCGGGGGCGCGCGATCTAACGGCCGCCAGGAGCGCGAGGGCTTGTTTGGGGTTGACGACGACGCGTCGGTCGATCTCGTCGGCCAGCCGGGGTGCAGTCCAGCTCACCTGGTAGAGCGGATGTGTCTCAAGCAGCCGCAGCTCGGCCGCCCCCGTGTTCACCATGGCCGCTGGCGCCTTCTATGGCAGCGCTCATGCCGTGGTCGGCACACAGACCGGGCGCCACAACCAGCAGACCCTGATCGGCCAACAGACTGTGGTCGGCTTCGGCTCTCACTCAATCTGCCGTTTCACGAACTACACGATCCACGCGGCATGGCACGCGACGTCACGAACCTGGGGGGTTTGCGCGGCGTCCTTGGCCGGTGGGGGAACGGCGACGCGGAGGTTGGTCTCGAATCGATCGACGATCTGCCATATGTGGTGGGCCTTGTCAGGCAGGCGTTCGAGCGTCAAATGGGTAGTACGCCTGGAGACGACCCGTTGTGCCTTGGACTCCCCCCCCCCCCCCCCGCTTCGCTGCCGATCGCGCCGGCTGCCAAGGGCCCGCCGGGCACAGCGAGTCGCCATTCCTCGTACGTGACCGTGGTTGTCCGTCGCTGACCGGGGTTCGTCGCCCGTTGTCGTACGTAGAGCGCACGGTTTGATCTTGCCCGGCCAGGTGGAGGTGGTGAGGTCAGACCGTACGGGCTCGTGGTCCAGGTGGTGAGGGTGAGGGTCCGACCGGGGGCCGCGAGCGAGTTGCGGCCACGGTATGCGTTCGCCGGCCCCGGAACCGAACGGCCAGCCCAGCTCGTCGCGGCCAACAAGTCTTCGTCCCCGCCGAAGGCGTTCCTGGCCAAAGCACGGACCCGCCGGCGTGTGGTCGAGATACGGCCCGCATGCCCTCGCTCGGCCGACCTTCGCTGCCGGAGCCGCTGATGTGCACAGTGGACCGTCGCGCTCATCACGTGGCCACGTCACTCACGTGGTCTCCCGACGTTTCCTGTGACCGGCGACGCGTTGGGGAGGGATCGAACTGTCGATAATCTGAGTATCCGCGCCGCGCCGGATGGGCTGCTCGGCGCTGTCGAGCTCACGTTGGTCATCAGTATCAGCACCGCCGCCGTGCGGGCCTGGCTGGCCGGGCGGCGTGACATCGGCGCTGGTTGGCTGATCGGGCTCGGGCTCGGCGTCATCGCGCCGTCCGCCATCTACCTGATGATGAGCTTCGGCTACCTGGGTCGATGGCCGACGGCCTAAGCAGGGGCGGGCCCCGGGCGGCGTTTTGCAGGAGTGGCCCGACTATCGCTAACCAACGCCAAGCTAAGCGGTCCAGGCTCGCGTCCCGCCACCAAGCCTCGTGTTCGAAGGCGCTGCCAGGCAGTCCGCCAGGTACCGCAGCGCCCGGATCATCGGACGAAGTGGTGCCGATGGAGGCAGTGCCCGCGTACTGGCCGGAGAGGTTCGGGGGACCTCAGGCTTGCCGACCTGCGGGCCGTCGTGCGGCACGTCATCGCTGCGCCGCGCTCACGCTCACTGGCGAGCGCTCCGGACTGGCCGGCCCCGGCACCACCAGTTCCGGTACCGGTGCGTCGGTGGGATCCACCAGGTAGCGCATCCGCAGGTTGAGGAATGGCCGCTCGACCCCGTGGTACGTGACGAACGAGGCCAGCAGGAGCAGTGGGAGCACGATGAAAGTGGCGGTCAGGAACGCCTGCTCCAGCGGGGTCGAGCCGGGCGGATCGATGATCCAGTGCTCTTTCATCGTGATCTGGACCAGGACGAAGTGCAACAGGTAGATGCTGTAGCTGATCTCGCCTATCCGGGCGGCGAAGCGCGACACAAGGTTGCTGGAGCGCAGCGTGGCGGCGTACGTGAGGATGACCAACGCCCACATCGCGGCCTCGCCGTCGACCCAGACCAGACGCGACCGGCCGTTCGCCGCGAGCAGGTCGTACTGGTTGGCCAACCACAGCGCGGTCAGAGCCAGACCGGCGGCCGCGGCGAACTTCCACCAGCCCTGGAACCAGTGCCGCTTTCGGACGAAGAACCACGCCGCGATCATCCCGATCAGGAACTCATCGATTCGGCCGGCCAGGTTGAAGTAGAGGAAGCTCTGAGCGTCGTGGCGCGGTCCCGAGTACGTCCAGACGATGAAGCGGACGACGATGACGGCGGCCAGCATCTTGGTGAACGTACTCAAGCCCGACCGGGTGAGGATCCTGTTGAGGAGCGGGAAGAGCAGGTAGAACTGCATTTCCACCGCGACGGCCCAGAACATCGCCGACACCGCGCCGAGGTTGAGCGCGCCCGGGTAGTTGCCCAGCCCGATCAGGGTCATGAACAGCGAGCCGATGTTGAGTGAGCCGGAGAACGCGGCCAAGCCGACGAGGATCAGCAGGACGAACAGCGGGTAGATCCGCAGGAGTCGGTTGGCCATGAAGCGGGTGAACGACACTCCATGGCCCAGGGTGCCGACGGTGAAGATGAACCCGCTCAACACCATGAACAGAGCGACCGCCGTATGCCCTTCGAAGATCAACGTGCCGAACGGGTTGGTCGTATGGATGTGCTGGTCGACCACGCCGGCGTTGGTGAACCGCGGCAGGAGCAGCCCCGTACAGTGATAGAAGACGATCAAGATCGCGGCAAACGCACGCACATGATCCACAGCAGCCAGGTACTGACGGTTACTGCTCCTCATGAAGCACGCCTCCGGGGTGGGCGATATCCGCATCGATTGCCGGGCTCGAGCGGACCACATCGTACGCAATGCCCCGTAGTCGTGCAGCCCACGCCGCGGCAGGCCGGCCGAGGGCGTCCGGGGCCGGCATATGAACGTCCGGCCTGTTGGACGCGCCGCACGTGCGCCAAGATCTGACAAGACCGGGGCAGCGCCGCAGCACGGGATCGGCTGTCGCGAACGGCGCTCATGATCGGCGATCCGTCGACTGGGTCCGTATCATGGGTGCGCACCCTCCCTCGCGGTCCGGGCGGGATAAGCAGCATGCGGCCCCACGCCGCGGATCTCGTGGGCGCTCGGCAGACCCGAACAGCCACACGGAGACGCGATGAAGGCGATTGTCCAGGACCGGTACGGCTCACCAGATGTGTTGGAGCTCCGCGAGATCGACCAGCCGGTGCCCGCCGACGACGAGATACTGGTGCGGGTGCGGGCCTCCTCGATCAACGCACGCGACTGGCACATCCTGCGCGGTGATCCGTTGGTCGCCCGCCTGTCGTTCGGGCTGCGCCGGCCGGGCACCCGCGTCCTGGGCAGCGATGTCGCCGGCCAGGTCGAGGCGGTCGGCCGGAGCGTGACCCGGTTCAGACCGGGCGACGAGGTGTACGGCGACCTGCGCGAGCGCGACGGCGCCTGCGCCGAGTACGCGTGCGTCCCCGACGCCGCGGCCGACCTCAAGCCGACGAACATCACGTACGAGCAGGCGGCCGCCGTGCCCCTGGCCGGGAGTACGGCGCTGCTCGGCCTGCGGGACGCCGCCGCTGTCCAGCCGGGGCAGCGGGTGCTGATCAACGGGGCGTCGGGCGGTGTGGGTACCTTCGCGATCCAGATCGGCAAGGTGCTCGGAGCCGAGGTGACCGGGGTGTGCAGCACGCGCAACGTCGAACTCGTGCGGTCCCTGGGCGCCGACCATGTCGTCGACTACACCCGCGACGACTTCAGCCGCACGGGTCGCGGGTACGACGTGGTCTTCGACCTGGTCGGCAACCGTTCGTTGGCCGACCTGCGGCGGGCCGCCGCGCCCACGGGCACGATCGTCCTGTCCGGCGGCGGCGTGTCCGGCAACGGACGCACTGCGATGTTCGGCCCGATGGGCCTGCACCTTCGGGGCCAGTTCCTCGCCCGCTTCATCAGGCAGCGGCTGGTCTCCCTGTCGTCCGTGCCGCCGAGCCGGTCGACCCTGGCCACCCTGCGGGAGATGATCGAGTCGGGTCGCCTCACTCCCGTCATCGAGCGGACGTACCCGATGGCCGAGGTGGCTGACGCGATCCGGTACCTGGAGGTCGAACACGCCCGGGCGAAAGTCGTCGTCACAGTGTGACAATCGGCTGGACACGAGCGTCCACTGTGGACGGCACCGTCCGGTTCGGCCGGCGATATCCGACTCCGTGAAACCCGGGGTAATAGTGCATTTCGCCGGCATCAGGACTATTCGCCGTACCCGTCGAGCCGACCGTCCACAGTGCATTAGGACGAACGGTCAGACTTGCCGGTCCAGGTGTCTGGCCTGGGCGTTTGGAGGGTATACCGGCAGCATTGGCTGTGGCAGGATTCAGATTGACCCGCACCCTGCGGGTGTTGGAGATGGAGCGGCATCATGCGACCGGGAACCAGACGCGGGCGACTCGTCGCGCGAGTTGTCTTGGTGATCGCCATGGCCGCCGGCATCGCCGGGCTCGGGCTCGCCGTGGAGACGGCTTCACTGTCGTCGCAGGAAACTGTCTGGACGCTGCCGAGTCGCTGACCGACGACCGCCGGCGCTCAGCACACAGCGCAACGGACAGGGAACGAGGTGGCCCGACTGAGATCCACGATCGGGCAGCGCCAGGTCTTTGCCTGGTTCATCACCATCCCGATGGCGATTGTGGCGGCGGCGATCGCCGCTCCGATGGTCATCACCGACGCCCGCCTCGGCGTACCGCTGGCCGGCGACGATCCTCCTTCTCGTCTTCCTGCTGGCCGCCCACGCGACCGAACTGCACATCGAGATCCAGCGGCACGCCGTCACGCTCGTGCTGGCAGAGATACCCCTCGTGCTGGGGTTGTTCTACCTGCCGCCGCTCCAGCTCATCCTCATCCGGGTATTCGCCATCGCCGCCGTCCAGGTCTGGCAGCGGCTGGCCGCGACAAAGGTGATCTTCAATGCCGCGTCGCTGGCCCTGGGTACGAGCCTGGCCGCGTTGATCGTGCGGGCCAGCCATCCGGTCGGCGTCGGTCCGCGTACCTGGCTGATCCTGGCCGCCGCGGTGTTCGCCAGCACGATCTGGTCGGTCATCGCGGTGATCGGGGTGATCTCGCTGGTCCAGGGTCCACCGCCGGCGCAGCGGATACTGCGGACGTTCACCTCGGTCATGGTGGTCGCCGCGGTCAACGTCACCCTCGGCCTCATCGTCCTGCTGGTGATCCAGGTACAGGTGTGGGCGAGTCTGCTACTCGTCGGCCTGGTCGCGATGCTGTTCCTGGTCTACCGGTCCTATGCCCAGTTCGTCGGTCAGCACCGCAGCCTGTCCGAGCTGTACGACCTGACCCGGGCGATGGGGGATGCCAGCCGCAACGGCACCCTGCCCGACGTGCTGCTGGTCCGCGTCCGTGAGCTTCTCAGCGCCGAGTACGCCACGCTCTGGTTGCCGGCCAACGGGCGGTACCCCGAAGTGCTGCTCAGCGCCCATGTGAACTCGCCCGGCCTGCTCGACGTCAGCAGCACCCCGACGGTTGTGCGCGAACGCGCCGTCCGCGATGCCGCCACGGTGGTGGTCGGGCCGAAGCTCGGCGATCCAGGCCTGCGCGCGCTGATCCGGGAGAGCGGCGTCAAGGACGCCATCGTCGTACCGTTGCGCTCCGGCTCCGTGGTCATCGGCCTGCTCGAAGTCACCGGACGGCTCGGTGAACGTCGCCAGTTCAAACAGGCCGACGTCCGGCTGCTCGAGACGCTGGCCGCGCAGGCCGCCGTCGCGGTGGAGAACTCGCGCCTGGTGGACCGGCTGCGCTTCGACGCCTATCACGACGCCCTGACCGGTCTGCCCAACCGTCGGCGGTTCCTCGCCCTGCTCGAGGAGGCGGTGAAGGTACGGGCGCCCGACGAGGTCGTCGCGGTACTCATCCTGGACATCGACGGGCTGCGCGACGTCAACGACTCACTGGGCCACGACGCCGGTGACCACATGGTGCGGGAGGTGGCGGACCGGCTGCGCCGGCTGGCGCCACCGGCCGCGCAGATCGGGCGGGCCGGCAGTGACGAGTTCGCGCTGGCCGTCCGGCTCGGCGATGCCGATCGCGCGGTGGCTCTGGCCGCGCAGATGCGTACCGCACTCCAGGCCCCGATGGAGCTCGATGCGATCACCCTCGATGTCGATGTGGCCATCGGCATAGCGCTGCACCCCGAACACGGTGCCGGCGCCGAGACCCTGCTCAAGCGGGCCGACATGGCTGTGCAGACCGCCAAGCAGCTCGAGACGCCGATCAACCTGTTCCGGCCGGCACTGCAGGCACGTTCGAGCCACCGGTCCGGGCTGGCCGCCGATCTGCGGCGGGCGCTGGACAACGGCGAGATCGAGGTGCATTTCCAGCCGAAGGTCGCCCTGGCCGACCGGCGGGTGGTCGGCGTCGAGTGCCTGGCCCGCTGGCACCACCCGAGCCATGGGCAGGTCAGCCCGGACGAGTTCGTCGCCGTCGCCGAGCACACCGGCCAGCTGGGCAAGCTCACCGACGCGGTGCTGCGCGAGGGTCTGCGGCGGGCACGGGACTGGCACGTGTCGGGGCGTCCGATGCCGGTCGCGGTCAACCTCTCGGTTCGTACCCTCATCGATCCGACCTTTGCGCTGCGGGTACGCGACGTGCTCGAACAGAACGGTGTGCCGCCCTCGCTGCTGACGCTGGAGATCACCGAGGATGGCATGGTCGGCGAGCCCGACCGTCCGATGTCGACTCTTCGACGGCTGCACGAACTCGGGGTCCGGCTGGCGGTCGACGATTTCGGAACCGGGTACTCGTCGCTGTCCTACCTGCGCAAGGTGCCGGTCCATGAGGTCAAGATCGACCGCTCCTTTGTCCAGGGCATGGCCACCGACGCCGGCGACCTGGCCATCGTGCGGGCCGTCGTCGATCTGGCTCGTCATTTCGGGCTGGTCGTGGTGGCCGAGGGGGTGGAGAGCGAGGTCACCGTCTCGCTGCTGGAAAGCGTGGGTTGCGACATCGGGCAGGGCTTCCTGTTCAGCCGGGCGCTGCCGTTCGAACGGCTCGAGGCGTGGCTCGCCCTGCAGACCGAACCGGTACCGGATGCCATCACATCCGCGCCGCCGGGCCAGGATCCGGGCGCCGAGGTGCGCCGCCTGCGCGCTGTGCAATGACGCGAGCGCGAGGAGCGAGCGTCAGCGAGCCCCGCAGCTTGCGAGCGGTCCATGGCGGATGACGCGACCGCGAGGAGCGAGCGTCAGCGAGCCCCGCAGCTGGGGTCGGGTGGTATCTGGTTTCATCGCCCGGTTGGCGCCGTGTACTCTGATCCGAGCGCTCACGCGCCCCCTTAGCTCAGTCGGCAGAGCGTCTCCATGGTAAGGAGAAGGTCTACGGTTCGATTCCGTAAGGGGGCTCTGGGACCGGCGGCAAGCCAGTCGCGGCGGTGTAGCTCAGATGGCAGAGCAAGCGGCTCATAATCGCTGTGTCGCCGGTTCAAGTCCGGCCACCGCTACTTGATCACGCCAGCCCCAACGGGCTGGCCGTTTGTGACCGGACCAGCCAAGCGGCTACGCTCGTAGCACACTTCATAGCGCAAAGGAAGGCATTCGCCGTGGCCAAGGCGACCGACATTCGTCCCAAGATCACCATGGCGTGCGTGGACTGCAAGCACCGCAACTACATCACCAAGAAGAACCGCCGCAACGATCCGGACCGCATCGAGCTGAAGAAGTTCTGCCCCAACTGCGGCAAGCACACCTCGCACCGCGAGACCCGCTGACCGTACGGAGGCACAGGGCATGCCCCTCGACGCTTCCTTCATCGGTCGCACGTATCCGCCCACCACGCCTTACCTGGTCGGCCGGGAGAAGATCCGCGAGTTCGCCAACGCCATCGGCGCGGACGACCCGGCCTACCTGGACCCCAAGGCGGCCGCGGAGCTCGGGTACCCCGATGTCATCGCGCCGCCCACGTTCCCGGTCGTTCTGACGGCCCGGGCCGGGCTGGCCCTCATCGACGACCCGGCCCTCGGTCTCGACTTCGCCCGCGTGGTGCATGGTGACCAGCGCTTCGCGTACTCCCGGCCTGTCATCGCGGGCGACCGGCTGGTCTGC
Source organism: uncultured Actinomycetota bacterium (assembly GCA_963803345.1). Lineage (GTDB taxonomy): Bacteria > Actinomycetota > Actinomycetes > Mycobacteriales > Micromonosporaceae > CAWDLX01. Next base: position 692,645 of record CAWDLX010000005.1, on the reverse strand, counting down.
GTGGTCACGGTCGAGGAGATCATGAGCCGGGCCGGCAACGACTTCCTCACCACCCGCACCGAGGTGACCACCGAGGCCGGCGAGCCCGTGGTGACCGCGTGGTCCCGACTCGTGGCGAGGGGAACGCAGTGACGCCGGGCGAAGCGCTGACCCCGCAGACGTACCAGGTGACCCGGGCCGACCTGGTGCGATACGCCGGAGCGTCCGGCGACTTCAATCCGATCCACTGGAGTGACCGGACGGCCACGGCGGCCGGGCTGCCGGGAGTGATCGCCCACGGCATGTTCACGATGGCCCTGGCCGGCCGCGCCGTCACCACCTGGGCCGGCGCCGGCGCGCTCGTCGAGTACGGCGTCCGGTTCACCAGGCCGGTTGTGGTGCCCGATGATGACACCGGCGCCGGCGTCGTCGTGGCGGGCACCGTCAGAGCGGTGGCCGACGGGATCGCCCAGATCGACCTGACCGTCACCAGCGCCGGTGAGAAGGTCCTGGCACAGGCCAGGGCCAGCGTCCGGCTGACCTCCTGACCGGGTTGGGAGAATCACGGGCGTACCCGTACACTGGTCGCCCGTGGGGTGAGTCACCTCTGCTCCGGCGTGCCCGGGGTGGATTCTCGACCCGCCAAGGGGTGTGGCGCAATTGGTAGCGCAGCGGTCTCCAAAACCGCAGGTTGCAGGTTCGAGTCCTGTCGCCCCTGCCAGGCGATAATGGGAAGACGGCGCCGACCACCCCGGCCCGATGTAAAGGACGAAAGAGGGCGAAGTGGCCGATAGGAAGCGCGGCGGACGCTCGGACGACGACGAGTTCGACAACGCCGAACTCGACGAGTTCGACGACGACGAGCTCGCGGATGACGACGCCGGGTCGGACGATATCGTCGATGACTTCGACGATGACGACGAGAATGCCCCGGCGTCGACGAGCCGCGCGCGTACCCGGACCGCCAAGGCCGCCAAAGCCACGAAGGTGGCCCGTCCCCGGAAGGCCCGCAAGGACGACGTTGGTCCTGGCATTCTGGGGAGGTTCATCCGGTTCGTCCGTGAGGTCGTCGCCGAACTGCAGAAGGTCATCTGGCCCACGCGCAAGGAGCTGTTGACCTACACCGCGGTGGTCCTGGTGTTCGTGACGATCATGATGACCGTAGTGGCCCTGCTGGATGTGGGCTTCGCGAAGGCGATGTTCGCGGTCTTCGGTAGGACGAAGATTCCCAGCACCACCGGTCAGTAACAGCGCCTGTCTCCGGCCAGCCGCCGGAGTTGTACGGAGAAGAGAGCTAGCGTGCCCGAGTACGACGAGACCGGCCAGGACACCGACTCCACTGTCGAGGAGTCGGCTTCCGGCGTGGGCTCGACCACCGTCGCCACCGAGTCGGTCGACGCGCTGGGCGGCTCCGACGAGGAACCCGACCCGGTCGCCGAACTGCGCCAGACGCTGCGTTACGCGCCCGGCGACTGGTATGTGGTCCACTCCTACGCCGGCTACGAGAACAAGGTCAAGACCAACCTCGAGACCCGCATCACCAGCCTCGACATGGAGGAGTTCATCTTCCAGGTCGAGGTGCCGACGCGGGAGGAGGTCGAGGTCAAGAACGGCAAGCGCCAGCAGGTCCAGAACAAGGTCTTCCCCGGGTACATCCTGGTGCGGATGGACCTCACGCCCGAGTCGTACTCGTGTGTGCGCAACACCCCGGGTGTGACCGGGTTCGTGGGCTCGACCGACCGGGCCGACCGGCCGGCACCGCTGTCGTTGGATGAGGTGCTCAAGTGGCTGGCCCCGGCGGTGCAGGAGACCAAGAAGGGCGTCAAGGCTGAGGTCCGGGTGTTGGACTTCGAGGTGGGCGACTCGGTCACCGTCATCGACGGCCCGTTCGCCTCCCTACCGGCCACGATCAGCGAGATCAACGCCGACCAGCAGAAGCTCAAGGCCCTTGTGTCGATCTTCGGCCGGGAGACACCCGTCGAGCTCAACTTCAACCAGGTCTCCAAGATCTGACCGCCGATTTCCGGCTCATCGGCGCCGTGCGCTAGTCTGAAACGTCCGGGTCCAGTCGCGCGGGTCGATGACGCGCGCCCGGGCGTCTCACTCGATGCGCACCCAGGAAGAGTCATGCCTCCGAAGAAGAAGAAGCTCGTCAAGACCTTCACGCTCCAGTTGCCCGCCGGCCAGGCCACTCCGGCACCGCCGGTCGGCCCGGCGCTGGGTCAGCACGGCGTGAACATCATGGAGTTCGTCAAGTCGTACAACGCGGCGACCGAGGGCCAGCGCGGCGACATCGTGCCGGCCGAGATCAGCGTGTACGAGGACCGCACGTTCTCCTTCATCCTCAAGACCCCGCCCGCCGCCCGGCTGCTGATCAAGGCCGCTGGTGTCGCCAAGGGCTCCGGGGTCCCGCACACGACCAAGGTGGGCGCGATCAGCCGCGCGCAGCTGCGCGAGATCGCCGAGAAGAAAATGGCCGACCTCAACGCCAACGACGTTGAGGCCGCCGAGAAGATCATCGCCGGCACCGCCCGGTCGATGGGGATCACCGTCCGGGACTGAGTTCCTTCGTGGGAGGGCCGCGCTGGCCCGCCGACCACATCTTGGAGAGTAGGAAGCAATGCAGCGCAGCAAGGGATACCGCCGGGTCGCCGAGCAGATCGACCGGGCCAAGCTCTACGCCCCCGCCGATGCGATCCGGCTCGCGCGGGAGTCGAGCCCGGTGAAGTTCGATGCCACCGTCGAGGTCGCCATGCGCCTCGGCGTCGACCCCCGCAAGGCTGACCAGATGGTCCGCGGCACCGTCAACCTGCCTCACGGCACCGGCAAGACGGCCCGCGTCGTGGTGTTCGCCGCCGGTGAGAAGGCCGCGGAGGCCGAAGCCGCCGGCGCCGACGTGGTCGGCAGCGACGACCTGGTCGCTCGTATCCAGGAGGGGTGGACCGACTTCGACGCGGCCATCGCCACTCCCGACCAGATGGCCAAGATCGGCCGGATCGCGCGCATCCTGGGTCCGCGCGGTCTGATGCCGAATCCGAAGACCGGCACGGTCACCATGGATGTGGCCAAGGCCGTCTCCGACATCAAGGGCGGCAAGATCACGTTCAGGGTGGACAAGCACTCCAACCTTCACCTGATCATCGGCAAGGCCAGCTTCACCGCCGAGCAGCTGATCGACAACTACGCGGCCGTCCTGGACGAGATCCTGCGGAGCAAGCCGTCGGCGGCGAAGGGCAAGTACCTCAAGAAGGTCTTCGTGGCGACGACCATGGGTCCGGGCATCCCGATCGACCCCAACGTCACCCGGAACCTGCACGAGGCCACCACGGTGGCGGCCGAAGGCTGACCTGGGTCCGTCCTCGGCGGCGCCCCACTTCCGTACGTCGGGGTGGGGCGCTCCCAGCTGCCGTGGCAGCGTGGCTGTGCCGCCAACGGATCTGGCGCGATTTGGCGGGTTGGCCGGTCACCCGTACACTGTCTGCCGTAGTTCCACCCAAAGACCGCTGGTCACCGCTACTCCGGTAGCTGGTCGAAGGTCCTGCCACGGCAGGCGGCCCGCGCAGGATGGACGGTCGCCATGCCGAAGCTTTCGGCCTCGCCCCGTGCGCCTGCGCCGGGGCGTTTCTCGTTGTCGGGCTCCGACCCCAGCCATGAGCAACGAGAGGAGGGACATGGCGGACAAGGTTCGCACCGACAAGGCGGCGGCCGTCGCTGAGATGACCGAGAGCTTCCGGTCGTCCGCGGCCACCGTGCTGACCGAGTACCGCGGGCTCACCGTCGCGCAGCTCAAGGCTCTGCGGCGCGCACTCGGCGGGACCACGACCTACGCGGTGGCCAAGAACACGCTCGCGAAGCGGGCCGCGGCGCAAGCCGGAATCACCGGCCTCGACGACCTGTTGACCGGTCCTACCGCGCTCGCCTTCGTCTCGGGCGATGTCGTCGAGGCGGCCAAGGGGCTGCGCGACTTCGCTAAGGCGAACCCGTTCCTTGTCATCAAGGGCGGTGTCTTCGAGGGCAGGCCACTGTCGGCGGGCGAGGTCAGCAAGCTGGCCGACCTCGAGTCCCGGGAGGTACTGCTGGCGAAGCTCGCCGGCGCGATGAAGGCCAACCTCAGCAAGGCCGCGGCGACCTTCCAGGCGCCGCTCGTCCAGGCGGTCCGCCTGGTCGCCGCGCTGCAGGAGAAGCGTGAGCAGGACGGTACGGCGTCAGCCGCGCCACAGTCGGGCGCCGAGTAGGCGTTCGTCCGGTACACCGATCGGCCGCGGAGAACGCGGCACCTAAGCCAGAACACGAAAGGAAACGCCAACCATGGCAAAGCTCAGCCCGGACGCCCTGCTGGACGCGTTCAAGGAGATGACGCTGATCGAACTCTCCGAGTTCGTGAAGCAGTTCGAAGAGGTCTTCGACGTCAAGGCTGCCGCCCCGATGGCGGTCGCCGCCGCGGGCCCCGCCGCCGGTGCCGCTCCGGCCGAGGCCGCCGAGGAGCAGGACGAGTTCGATGTCGTCCTCGAGTCGGACGGTGGCAAGAAGATCCAGGTCATCAAGGTCGTGCGCGAGCTGACCGGCCTGGGCCTGAAGGAGGCAAAGGACCTCGTCGAGGCCGCCCCCAAGCCGGTACTCGAGAAGGCCAACAAGGAGAACGCCGACAAGGCGAAGGCCAAGCTCGAGGCCGAGGGCGCCAAGGTCACCCTCAAGTAGGTCCGTACCGCCGCGCGGGGCCGCCGACCAGGCCGAGGTCAGCGGCCCCGATCGCGTTCGCGGCACCCCGTCCGGGCGCCGCGAACGGCCACCCGGGTGCTCCCTGACGCGCACATCGCGATCTTGGGAAAGGCGGGCCACCCGATCGGGGGGAAGGGCTTGCGGATCGACGGTGCGGTCATCGGCCCGACCCGCCCGAGGTGGTCGTCGGAATACACCGCTATACCCGTGCTAAACCGGCGATTACGGCGGTTCGGGACATTGCGAACCGCGGTGGTCGGGCACCCAAGTCGTACGGACCATTATCGGACCCTTTAAGAGGATTTGAGCCTCGATCAGGGTGTCGGGTGACCGCAAAGGCTTGACTGGCCGTGCGAGGCCAGGCACGCTGAATCCGCAACGCCTTCCGCTGATCTGCCGGGACGTGACCCCGAGTACGTGACGGAACTCCGCGGCGAGGTCAAAGCGTCTGGGTGGCTGGGCCCGGAGAGACGTTTTGGCCCCTTGAAGCGTGGGCTTGCGTGAGTGCGCCTTGACGGCTACACTTCTCGTTTGCGCTGCCTTCCGACTTCATCTCTGCCGGCTATGTCCGATATTGGCCGTTTCGGGCGGGGATGTATCGGGCTGCACGCGACCCGGCCGTAGCACAACAAGGTCCTTCGGAAGGACGCATCTTGGCAGCTTCCCGCCCTGCGAAGACCAGTCTCTCGTCGAGCGCGTACGCTCCCCGCCGAATTTCTTTCGGCAGGATCACCGAACATCTCGAGGTACCCAACCTTCTCGCCATCCAGAACGAGTCCTTTGACTGGTTGGTGGGCAATGAGGCATGGGCATCTCGCACCGCTGGTGACACCACCGCTACCAGCGGCCTCGCTGAGATCCTGGACGAGATCAGTCCCATCGAGGACTTCTCGGGAACCATGTCCCTCTCCTTCTCCGCTCCGCGCTTTGACGAGGTCAAGGCGTCGATCGAGGAGTGCAAGGAGAAGGACCTCACCTACTGTGCCCCGCTGTTCGTGACCGCGGAGTTCACCAACCACTCGACTGGCGAGATCAAGAGCCAGACGGTGTTCATGGGCGACTTCCCGATCATGACGCCGAAGGGCACCTTCATCATCAACGGCACCGAGCGGGTCGTGGTCAGCCAACTGGTCCGGTCGCCCGGCGTCTACTTCACCAAGGAGCCGGACAAGACGTCTGACCGCGACCTCTCGTCGGTGAAGGTCATCCCCAGCCGGGGCGCGTGGCTCGAGTTCGACATCGACAAGCGCGACACGGTCGGCGTCCGTATCGACCGCAAGCGCCGCCAGGCGGTGACCGTGCTGCTCAAGGCCATCGGGTGGAGCAACGACCAGATCCGCGAGCGGTTCGGCTGGTCCGAGCTGATGATGACCACGCTCGAGAAGGACCACATCGCCGGTCAGGACGAGGCTCTGCTCGACATCTACCGCAAGCTCCGTCCGGGCGAGCCGCCGACGCGGGAGAACGCACAGACCCTGCTCGACAACCTCTTCTTCAACGGCAAGCGCTACGACGTGGCGCGGGTCGGTCGATACAAGTTCAACAAGAAGCTCAACGTCGACGTGCCCATCACCACCGGCACGCTGACCGAGGCCGACGTCGTCGCCACCGTCGAATACCTCTGCCGGCTGCACGCGGGCGAGGAGGGCTACGAGGCTGACGATATCGACCACTTCGGCAACCGGCGCCTGCGTACCGTGGGGGAGCTGATCCAGAACCAGGTACGGGTCGGGCTGTCCCGGATGGAGCGGGTCGTCCGGGAGCGGATGACGACCCAGGACGTCGAGGCGATCACACCCCAGACGCTGATCAACATCCGGCCCGTGGTCGCGGCGATCAAGGAGTTCTTCGGTACCTCGCAGCTGTCCCAGTTCATGGACCAGACCAATCCGCTGGCGGGCCTGACCCACCGGCGCCGGCTGAGCGCGCTCGGCCCGGGTGGTCTGTCCCGGGAGCGGGCGGGCTTCGAGGTTCGCGACGTGCACCCGTCCCACTACGGCCGGATGTGCCCGATCGAGACACCGGAAGGCCCGAACATCGGTCTGATCGGGGCGCTCTCGACATTCGCGCGGGTCAACCCGTTCGGATTCATCGAGACCCCGTACCGCAAGGTCGAGGGTGGCCGGGTGACCGACCAGATCGACTACCTGACCGCGGATGAGGAGGACCGCCACGTCATCGCGCAGGCCAACGAGCCGCTGCAGGGTGACGGGCGGTTCGCCAACGACCGCGTGCTGGTGCGGCGCAAGGGCGGCGAGGTCGACTTCGTGACCCCGGACGGCGTGGACTACATGGACGTCTCGCCGCGCCAGATGGTCTCGGTCGCGACCGCCATGATCCCGTTCCTCGAGCACGACGACGCCAACCGGGCCCTGATGGGCGCGAACATGCAGCGCCAGGCGGTGCCGCTGGTCAAGGCCGAGTCGCCGCTGGTCGGTACGGGCATGGAGTACCGCGCTGCCGTCGACGCCGGTGACGTGGTGGTGGCCGAGGTCGGCGGTACGGTCGAGGACCTCTGCGCCGACTACATCACCGTGCACCAGGACGACGGACACCGTCGGACCTACCTGCTGCACAAGTTCCGCCGCTCCAACGCCGGCTCGTGCGTGAACCAGAAGCCGGTCGTCTTCGAGGGCGACCGCGTCGAGGCCGGCCAGGTCATCGCCGACGGTCCGTGCACCGACGAGGGCGAGATGGCGCTCGGGCGCAACCTGCTCGTGGCGTTCATGCCGTGGGAGGGCCACAACTACGAGGACGCGATCATCCTGTCGCAGCGCCTCGTGCAGGAGGACGTACTCACCTCGATCCACATCGAGGAGCACGAGGTCGACGCACGCGACACCAAGCTGGGTCCGGAGGAGATCACCCGGGACATCCCCAACGTCAGCGAGGAGATGCTGGCCGACCTGGACGAGCGGGGCATCATCCGGATCGGGGCCGAGGTCGTCACCGGGGACATCCTGGTCGGCAAGGTCACGCCCAAGGGTGAGACCGAGCTGACCCCGGAGGAGCGCCTGCTGCGCGCGATCTTCGGTGAGAAGGCCCGGGAGGTCCGCGACACCAGCCTCAAGGTGCCGCACGGCGAGACCGGTACGGTGATCGGCGTCCGGACGTTCTCCCGCCTCGACGGCGACGAGCTCCCGCCCGGCGTCAACGAGCTGGTCCGCGTCTACGTGGCGCAGAAGCGCAAGATCCAGGACGGTGACAAGCTCGCCGGACGCCATGGCAACAAGGGCGTCATCTCGAAGATCCTTCCGGTCGAGGACATGCCGTTCCTCGAGGACGGCACTCCGGTGGACATCGTGCTCAACCCGCTGGGCGTGCCGAGCCGTATGAACATCGGGCAGGTTCTGGAGACCCACCTCGGGTGGGTGGCCAAGACCGGTTGGAAGATCGACGGCGACGACACCAGCTGGAAGAAGGCGCTCAAGTCGATCGGCGCGGACTCGTCCGCGCCGGAGTCGAACGTGGCCACGCCGGTGTTCGACGGTGCCAAGGAAGAGGAGATCACCGGTCTGCTGGCCTCCACCCTGGTCAACCGGGACGGCACCCGGATCGTTGGCGCGAGCGGCAAGGCCAAGCTCTTCGACGGCCGCTCCGGCGAGCCGCTGCCCGAGGACGTCGCGATCGGCTACATCTACATCCTCAAGCTGAACCACCTGGTCGACGACAAGATCCACGCTCGGTCGACCGGCCCGTACTCAATGATCACCCAGCAGCCTCTCGGTGGTAAGGCGCAGTTCGGCGGCCAGCGCTTCGGCGAGATGGAGTGCTGGGCCATGCAGGCCTATGGCGCGGCCTACGCGCTGCAGGAGCTGCTGACCATCAAGTCCGACGACGTGCTCGGTCGGGTCAAGGTCTACGAGGCCATCGTCAAGGGAGAGAACATTCCGGAGCCGGGTATCCCGGAGTCGTTCAAGGTGCTGCTCAAGGAGCTGCAGTCGCTGTGCCTCAACGTCGAGGTGCTCTCCAGCGACGGTGTGGCGATGGAGATGCGCGAGACCGACGACGAGGTGTTCCGGGCAGCCGAGGAACTGGGCATCGACCTGTCCCGGCGGGAGCCGAGCAGCGTCGAGGAAGTCTGATGAACACGGCCCTCCGGGGTGTCCACTGAGGACATCCGGAGGACCACCCAAGCAGTGAATACGAGCCGACTCGGAACAGAGGGATATACCAAGTGCTCGATGTCAACTTCTTCGACGAGCTCCGCATCGGTCTCGCCGCGGCCGACGACATCCGTCGTTGGTCGCACGGCGAGGTGAAGAAGCCGGAGACGATCAACTACCGCACGCTCAAGCCCGAGAAGGACGGCCTCTTCTGCGAGAAGATCTTCGGCCCGACCCGGGACTGGGAGTGCTACTGCGGCAAGTACAAGCGGGTCCGGTTCAAGGGCATCATCTGCGAGCGCTGCGGCGTCGAGGTGACCCGGGCCAAAGTGCGCCGTGAGCGCATGGGCCACATCGAGCTGGCCGCGCCGGTCACGCACATCTGGTACTTCAAGGGTGTGCCGAGCCGGCTGGGCTACCTGCTCGACCTGGCCCCGAAGGACCTCGAGAAGATCATCTACTTCGCGTCGTACGTGATCGTCAACGTCGACAACGAGGCCCGCCAGCGGGACATGTCCACCGTCGAGGCCGAGATCATCGCGGAGAAGCGGCACGCCGAGAGCGGCCGCGACGCCGAGATCGAGAAGCGCGCCTCGAAGCTGGAGGCGGACATCGCCGAGCTCGAGGCCGAGGGCGCCAAGTCCGACGTGCGGCGCAAGGTCAAGGAGTCCGGCGAGCGTGAGATGCGCCAGATCCGCGACCGCGCCCAGCGTGAGATCGACCGCCTGGACGAGGTACTGGACACGTTCCGCAAGCTCGAGACCAAGCAGCTCATCACCGATGAGCTGCTCTACCGCGAGCTGCGCGACCGGTTCGGTGAGTACTTCACCGGGGCGATGGGCGCCGAGGCGATCAAGGCTCTGGTGCAGAACCTGGACCTGGACGCCGAGGCGGACAATTTGCGCGAGACGATCCGCTCCGGCAAGGGCCAGCGGAAGATCCGCGCGCTCAAGCGGCTCAAGGTCGTGGCGGCGTTCCTCAACACCACCAACTCGCCGCTCGGCATGGTCCTCGACTGCATCCCGGTCATCCCGCCGGACCTGCGCCCGATGGTGCAGCTCGACGGTGGCCGGTTCGCCACCAGCGACCTGAACGACCTTTACCGGCGTGTGATCAACCGGAACAACCGGCTCAAGCGCCTGATCGACCTCGGCGCGCCCGAGATCATCGTCAACAACGAGAAGCGGATGCTGCAGGAGGCGGTCGACGCACTGTTCGACAACGGCCGCCGCGGCCGGCCGGTCACCGGCCCGGGTAACCGTCCGCTCAAGTCGCTGTCCGACATGCTCAAGGGCAAGCAGGGCCGGTTCCGTCAGAACCTGCTGGGCAAGCGCGTCGACTACTCCGGCCGTTCGGTCATCGTGGTCGGCCCGCAGCTCAAGCTGCACCAGTGCGGTCTGCCCAAGCAGATGGCCCTGGAGCTGTTCAAGCCGTTCGTGATGAAGCGCCTGGTCGACCTCAACCACGCGCAGAACATCAAGTCCGCCAAGCGCATGGTCGAGCGCCAGCGTCCGGTCGTCTGGGACGTCCTGGAGGAGGTCATCGGCGAGCACCCGGTCCTGCTGAACCGGGCGCCGACCCTGCATCGCCTGGGCATCCAGGCGTTCGAGCCGCAGCTGGTCGAGGGCAAGGCGATCCAGATCCACCCGCTCGTCTGTACCGCGTTCAACGCGGACTTCGACGGTGACCAGATGGCGGTCCACGTGCCGCTGTCGGCCGAGGCGCAGGCCGAGGCCCGGATCCTGATGCTCTCGTCCAACAACATCCTCAAGCCGGCCGACGGCAAGCCGGTGACCATGCCCACCCAGGACATGATCATCGGCCTGTACCACCTGACCCACCGCAAGCCGGGTGAGGCGGGCGAAGGGCGCGTGTTCTCCTCCGACGCCGAGGCGCGGATGGCCTTCGACACCGGAGAGCTGCACCTGCAGTCGCCGATCCGGATCCGGCTCGATGGCGTCACCGAGGTCGACAACGGGGCTCGCGAGGCCGCGTGGACGCCGCCGGAGGAGTGGACGCCGGGCAGGCCCGTGGTGCTCGAGACCACGCTCGGGCGCGTGCTGTTCAACGAGACGCTTCCGGTCGGGTACAAGTTCGTCAACTACGAGATCCGCAAGGGTCAGCTGTCGGCGATCGTCAACGACCTCGCCGAGCGGTTCCCGAAGGTGCAGCTGGCGGCCACGCTGGACGCTCTCAAGTCGGCGGGTTTCCACTGGGCCACCTGGTCCGGCGTGACCATCGGCATCGAGGACGTGGTGGTCCCACCGCGCAAGTGGGAGATCCTCGGCCGGTACGAGAAGGAAGCCGAGCGGATCGACAAGCAGTACCAGCGCGGTCTGATGACGGCCGAGGAGCGCCGGGGCGAGCTGATCGAGATCTGGACAAAGGCGACCAACGAGGTGGCCAAGGAGCTGGAGACCTCGCTGCCGCAGGGCAACCCGCTGTGGGTGATGATCCACAGTGGAGCCCGAGGCAACATGCTCCAGCTGCGACAGATCTCGGCGATCCGTGGTCTGGTGGCCAACCCGAAGGGCGAGATCATTCCGCGCCCGATCAAGTCCTCGTTCCGTGAGGGCCTGTCGGTGCTGGAGTACTTCATCTCGACTCACGGGGCCCGCAAGGGTCTGGCCGACACCGCGCTGCGGACGGCCGACTCGGGTTACCTGACCCGTCGTCTGGTCGACGTGTCGCAGGACGTGATCATCCGCGAGGAGGACTGCGGCACCGAGCGGGCGATCCCGATGACGGTCGCCCAGGCCGGGCCGGACGGCGCCCTCGAGGCGCACGAGCACGTCGAGACGAGCGTCTTCGGTCGCACCATCGCCGACGACATCGCCGACCAGGCCGGCCACCCCGTGGTGTACCGCGGTCAGGATCTCACCTCGATCCTGGTCGACGCCTTGGTCACGGCCGGTGTCGAGACCGTGCGGGTGCGCAGCGTGCTCACCTGCGAGTCGAAGCTGGGCGTCTGCGCGGCCTGCTACGGCCGTTCGCTGCCGACCGGCAAGACGGTCGATGTGGGCGAGGCGGTCGGCATCATCGCGGCCCAGTCCATCGGTGAGCCGGGTACCCAGCTCACGATGCGGACCTTCCACACCGGTGGCGTCGCGGGTGAGGACATCACCCAGGGTCTGCCGCGGGTACAGGAGATCTTCGAGGCGCGCGTACCCAAGGGCAAGGCTCCGATCGCGGAGATGTCCGGCCGGGTCCGTATCGAGGAGGGCGACCGCTCGCGCAAGATCGTCATCGTTCCCGACGACGGCAGTGCCGAGATCGTGCACGAGAAGCTGTCCAAGCGGGTACGGCTGCGCTACCACGACGGCGACCACGTCGAGGTCGGCGAGAAGCTCACCGAGGGCACCATCGACCCGCACGAGCTGCTGCGCGTGCTCGGTCCGCGAGCGGTCCAGGTCCACCTGACCCAGGAGGTCCAGGAGGTCTACCGCTCGCAGGGCGTGCTCATCCACGACAAGCACATCGAGATCATCATTCGCCAGATGCTCAAGCGGGTGACGGTCATCGACTCGGGCGGAACCGAGTTCCTGCCCGGACTGCTCGTGGATCGGGCCCAGTTCGAGTCGGAGAACCGGCGTCTCGTCTCCGAAGGAGGCGAGCCCGCGGCCGGCCGTCCGGTGCTCATGGGCATCACCAAGGCGTCGCTGGCGACGGACTCGTGGCTCTCGGCGGCCTCCTTCCAGGAGACCACCCGGGTGCTCACGGACGCCGCGATCAACGCCCGAAGTGACTCGCTCATCGGGCTCAAGGAGAACGTCATCATCGGCAAGCTCATCCCGGCCGGTACGGGCATCAGCAAGTACCGCAACATCCGGGTCGAGCCGACCGAGGAGGCGAAGGCCAAGGTCTACTCGATGACCGGCTACACCGAGACCGACTACGGTTTCGGGCCGGCCAGCGGCACCGCGGTACCGCTGGACGACTTCGATCTCGGGTCGTTCCGCTAGAAAGCGTGAGTTGGTACAAGGGGTCCCGGTGCGACCGGGGCCCCTCTGTGCTCTGCACCGGGGCTCTTTGTGCTCTGCACCGGGGCTCTTTGTGCTCTGCACCGGGGCCTTTTGTGCTCTGCTTAGGGGGTGACCGAGACGGTGAGTCCGACCGAGATGCCTGTCGAAACATCCGGCCGGCACCCGCTCGATCCCGATCCGACCCGGTCGACCAAGGCGACCGCCGTCCTGCTGCTGGGTGTGTTCGCCGTGGTGACCGCGCCCCTGATCGGCGGCGTCGTGCCCGCGCTGGTGGCCCTCGTGCTGGCCGGGCAGGCCCGTGCCGACATGGCGGCCGGTCGCGGATACTTGACCGGAGCCCGGCGGGTCCAGGCCGGGCGGGTGCTGGCCTGGTTGGCCATCGTGGTGGCGGCGGCCGCGCTGGTCGCGGCCGGCGTGATCGGCCTGCTCGGCGTGGTCGACAGCACCACACAGGACTTCCCGCCCACGTCGGACTGAGCGGGTGAAGGTGAGGCTCCGAACGTGACCGGCCCGTGGCAACCCGACCAGCCGCCCCCCGCGGCGGTCCGCCCCGACGAGGGGCTGTTGCCTCCGGTGGCGACCAGCCCCGTACCCGGTACGCCGTACCAGCTGGTGCTCGTCGGCGTGCCGTCGACCGCCAGCGGTCCGGCCGCGGCCAGCCTGCCGATCGGGATCGTGTCCATCCTGGTCTCGCTGCTCGCCATGTGTCTGGGCACGGTGGGCGCCGAGCCTGGCTGGGGACTCGTGGCCAGCGGGGCGTTCGTGATCCTCGGGTTCCTGACCGGGCTGGCCGCGGTGTTGCTCGGGCGGGTCGGTCTCACAGCCATCCGCCTGGGGCCGGGCCGCGTCACCGGGAGGGGTCAGGCGATCGCCGGCATCGTCTGCGGCAGCTCCGGCCTGGGCCTGACGGCGCTCGCGTTCCTCTTCGCTCTCGCCCTACGGCAGTAGCCCGCCCGCCCGCCCCGCCCCGCCCGCGGTGGAAGGAAGGGCACCTTCTTAACGGTTTCTGATGTAGCGGGGCCCCCTACTAACCGGTAACCGGCCCCGGGGTAACGGCGGTAGGCCGGAAACCCCGCGACAGGGTCCGGTAGAATAGCTATTGAAGGGTGATCGGCGGCAGCTGCGAAGGTTTGTCCCGCGGTGGCGACGAAGGCCCGGATTGGCGGGGTGGCGAACCTCGCATCCGGGCGCGGAGGGCCCCGTTTTGACCTGCGTGCCTGTCGTCGGTACTCTTGTCCTTCAGTGCCTGGGTCACCAGGCACGCTCGTGCGTGCGCCCGCGGCAGGCCAGTGAACCTCAGGCCGTAGCAGGTGCGCTCTCAACCCGGCGCTTCTGCCCGGCGGGCAGCGAGTGTCGGACCGTGAGACGGGCGACACGCCCGACCGCGGGGGTCGGAACGCGCTCCGACCGGACCAACATCAGACGTTTGACCAGGGAGAACGCCGCCGCCCTCACAGAGGACGGCGAGGAAAGGGAGACTCGAGGCGGATGCCTACGATTCAGCAGCTGGTCCGGAAGGGCCGCCAGGCGAAGATGACCAAGACGAAGACGCCGGCGCTCAAGGGCAGCCCGCAGCGTCGGGGTGTGTGCACCCGCGTGTACACGACCACGCCCAAGAAGCCGAACTCGGCCCTTCGCAAGGTCGCCCGCGTGCGCCTCACCAGCCAGATCGAGGTCACCGCGTACATCCCCGGTGTCGGCCACAACCTGCAGGAGCACTCGATCGTGCTCGTGCGGGGCGGTCGGGTGAAGGACCTCCCCGGCGTTCGTTACAAGATCATCCGCGGCTCGCTGGACACCCAGGGCGTCCGCAACCGCAAGCAGGCCCGCAGCCGGTACGGCGCGAAGAAGGAGAAGAGCTGACATGCCTCGTAAGGGCCCCGCTCCCCGTCGTCCGCTCGCCGCTGACCCGGTCTACAACTCCGTGCTGGTGACCCAGCTCGTGAACAAGATCCTGGTTGAGGGCAAGCGCTCCCTGGCCGAGAGCATCGTCTACGGCGCGCTGGACGGCTGCCGCGAGAAGTCCGGCACCGACCCGGTCGTTACGCTCAAGCGCGCGATGGACAACGTGAAGCCGACGCTCGAGGTTCGCAGTCGCCGTGTCGGTGGCGCGACCTATCAGGTGCCGGTCGAGGTCCGTACCCCGCGGCAGACCACCCTCGGTCTGCGCTGGCTCGTGCAGTACGCCCGGGCGCGCCGCGAGAAGACCATGATCGAGCGCCTGACGAACGAGCTGCTCGACGCGAGCAACGGCCTCGGCGCCGCCGTGAAGCGGCGCGAGGACACCCACAAGATGGCCGAATCCAACAAGGCTTTCGCACACTACCGCTGGTAGCGCGCAACACAACGAGACGAAGAAGTAGGGATTACAGTGGCTGCCGCAGACGCCGCCCTCGCCAAGGTCCGCAACATCGGCATCATGGCCCATATCGATGCCGGTAAGACCACGACGACCGAGCGGATCCTGTTCTACACCGGTATCACGTACAAGATCGGTGAGGTCCACGAGGGTGCCGCCGTCATGGACTGGATGGAGCAGGAGCAGGAGCGAGGCATCACGATCACTTCCGCCGCGACCAAATGCGAGTGGAAGGGTCACGTCATCCAGATCATCGACACCCCGGGCCACGTCGACTTCACGGTTGAGGTCGAGCGGTCGCTGCGGGTGCTCGACGGCGCGGTCGCGGTGTACGACGGCGTCGCCGGCGTCGAGCCGCAGACCGAGAACGTCTGGCGGCAGGCCGACAAGTACCACGTCCCGCGGATGTGCTTCGTCAACAAGCTCGACCGTACCGGCGCGGACTTCTTCCGCTGCGTGCAGATGATGATCGACCGGCTCAACGCCACCCCGCTCGTCCTGCAGATCCCGATCGGACTCGAGAGCCAGCACATCGGGGTCGTCGACCTCATCGGCATGCGGGCGCTCACCTGGCGTGGCGAAACCCAGAAGGGTGACGACTACGCGGTCGAGGAGATCCCGGCCAACCTGATCGACGAGGCCAACGAGTGGCGCGAGAAGCTCATCGAGACCCTGGCCGACGTGGACGACACCGTGATGGAGCGCTACCTCGAGGGCGAGGAGGTCACGGTCGAGCAGATCAAGGCCGGCATCCGCCGGGCCACGATCGCCAGCAAGGCCAACCCTGTCCTTTGTGGATCGGCGTTCAAGAACAAGGGCGTGCAGCCCATGCTCGACGCGGTCGTCGACTACCTGCCCTCCCCGCTGGACCTGCCGGCGATCGAGGGCACCGCCACCGACGGCGAGACTCCGCTGCAGCGCAGGCCCTCGTCGAGCGAGCCGTTCGCCGGGCTGGCGTTCAAGATCCAGACCGACAAGCACCTCGGCAAACTCACGTACGTCCGCGTGTACTCCGGTGCGCTCGAGGCCGGCTCCCAGGTGGTCAACTCCACCAAGGATCGCAAGGAGCGCATCGGGAAGATCTACCAGATGCACGCGAACAAGCGGGAGGAGCGCCGCTCGGCCAAGGCGGGCGACATCATCGCGGTGCAGGGTCTCAAGCAGACCACTACCGGTGACACGCTCTGCGATCCGGCCAACCCGGTGATCCTCGAGTCGATGACCTTCCCCGAGCCCGTGATCTCGGTGGCCATCGAGCCGAAGACCAAGTCGGACCAGGAGAAGCTGGGCACCGCGATCCAGCGCCTGGCCGAGGAGGACCCGACCTTCCGCGTCAAGAACGACGAGGAGACCGGCCAGACCGTGATCTCCGGCATGGGCGAGCTCCACCTGGACATCCTGGTGGACCGCATGCGCCGTGAGTTCAACGTCGAGGCCAACGTCGGCAAGCCGCAGGTGGCGTACCGCGAGACCATCCGCAAGACGGTGGACAAGGTCGAGTACACGCACAAGAAGCAGACCGGCGGGTCGGGTCAGTACGCGCGTGTGATCGTGAAGATCGAGCCGCTGCCGATGGGTCCCGACCAGCCGACGTACGAGTTCGTGAACGCGGTGACCGGTGGCCGCATCCCGAAGGAGTTCATTCCCTCGGTGGACGCCGGCATCCAGGACGCGATGCAGTACGGCGTGCTGGCGGGCTACCCGCTCGTCGGCGTGCGAGTGACGCTGCTCGACGGTCAGTACCACGAGGTCGACTCGTCGGAAATGGCGTTCAAGATCGCTGGTTCGATGGTGTTGAAGGAGGCGGCCCGCAAGGCCGACCCGGCGCTCCTCGAACCGATGATGGCGGTCGAGGTCACCACGCCCGAGGACAACATGGGCGATGTGATCGGCGACCTGAACTCGCGGCGCGGCATCATCCAGGCCATGGAGGAGCGCGGCGGTGCCCGCATCGTCCGGGCCTTGGTGCCGCTGTCTGAGATGTTCGGCTACGTCAGCGACCTGCGGTCGAAGACCCAGGGCCGGGCGAACTACAGCATGCAGTTCGACTCCTACAACGAGGTTCCGACGAACGTCGCCAAGGAGATCATCGCGAAGGCGACGGGGGAGTGAGCATCGCAGGGCCGGCCACGGCCCGAGGAGCGGAGCGAGCCCGGGGCCGAGCCATGAGTGATCGCGAAGGCGACGGGGGAGTGAGCATCGCAGGGCCGGCCACGGCCCGAGGAGCGGAGCGAGCCCGGAGCCGAGCCATGAGTGATCGCGAAGGCGACGGGCGAGTGAGCATCGGCATCGCATGCGAAAACCGGGCCTGAGGCACCAGCCGTGGGACCCAGAAGTCGAGAATGAACAAGCGCGTCCGGGCATCCGGCTCGGGCGTACGAACCAAGAAAGTCCTTGAGGAGGACACCAGTGGCGAAGGCGAAGTTCGAGCGGACTAAGCCGCACGTCAACATCGGCACCATTGGTCATATCGACCACGGGAAGACGACGCTGACCGCGGCGATCACGAAGGTCCTGCATGACAAGATGCCGGCCCTCAACCCGTACACGCCGTTTGACGAGATCGACAAGGCGCCTGAGGAGAAGGCCCGCGGTATCACCATCTCCATCGCGCACGTGGAATACCAGACCGAGAAGCGGCACTACGCCCACGTCGACTGCCCCGGTCACGCCGACTACATCAAGAACATGATCACCGGCGCCGCGCAGATGGACGGCGCGATCCTGGTGGTGGCGGCGACCGACGGCCCGATGCCGCAGACCCGCGAGCACGTGCTGCTGGCTCGTCAGGTCGGCGTGCCCTACATCGTGGTGGCGCTCAACAAGAGCGACATGGTCGACGATGAGGAGCTGCTCGAGCTGGTCGAGCTGGAGGTCCGCGAGCTCCTGTCCAACCAGGAGTACCCGGGTGACGACCTCCCGGTTGTGCGCGTGTCGGCGTTGCGGGCGCTCGAGGGTGACGCGAAGTGGTCCGAGGCGCTCATGGAGCTCATGAACGCGGTGGACGACGCGATCCCGCAGCCCGAGCGTGAGATCGACAAGCCGTTCCTCATGCCGATCGAGGACGTGTTCACGATCACCGGCCGCGGTACGGTCGTGACCGGCCGCGCCGAGCGTGGTGTCCTCAAGCCGAACGAGGAAGTCGAGATCGTCGGAATCCGGGAGAAGTCCCAGAAGACGGTCTGCACCGCGATCGAGATGTTCCGCAAGGTACTCGACGAGGCGCGCGCCGGTGAGAACGTCGGCCTGCTCCTTCGTGGTATCAAGCGCGAGGACGTCGAGCGCGGCATGGTCGTGGTGAAGCCCGGCTCGAACACGCCGCACACGCAGTTCGAGGCGACGGTCTACATCCTGTCCAAGGAGGAGGGTGGCCGGCACACGCCGTTCTTCCAGAACTACCGGCCCCAGTTCTACTTCCGCACCACGGACGTGACCGGCGTGGTCACGCTGCCCGAGGGTACCGAGATGGTCATGCCTGGTGACAACACCAGCATGACCGTCCAGTTGATCCAGCCGATCGCGATGGAGGAAGGCCTCAAGTTCGCGATCCGTGAGGGTGGCCGCACCGTCGGCGCCGGCCGGGTCACCAAGATTCTCAAGTGACACCACGACTGGCGGGCTCCACTGTGGAGCCCGCCAGTGAGTGTGAGGTGACCGTCGTTACCCGGATTTCCGTTCGCCGGGCAACTACGGCATAATGAACAGGTTGCGTCCGCGGAGCGGTCGCTGGTCTTGCTGCGTGGAAACTCGCCGGGCCCTTCACCCTCCGCAGTGGTGCTGACCCGGGCGACCGGGGCGGTGCCGCGCTCCCGAAGGGACGGTCCGCCGGCCCGACGGAGATGGCAAGGACGCCCGCTGTGGGCAGTCGAGCTCACGGGCCTGATCGAGCCGGGACCCGCCGTGATGAGCGGTGGGCGAGGGCGGAGCAGGTCCGGACGCGCGACACGCCCGACCGCGGGGGTCGGAGCAGGGTGACAGAAGCGGCACTAACGAAGGAAACAGCCACCATGGCGGGACAGAAGATCCGCATCCGGCTCAAGGCCTACGACCACGAGGTCGTCGACTCGTCCGCACGCAAGATCGTCGAGACGGTGACACGTACCGGTGCGCAGGTCGCGGGCCCGGTGCCGCTGCCGACTGAGATCAACCGTTACTGCGTCATCCGCTCGCCGCACAAGTACAAGGACTCACGCGAGCACTTCGAGATGCGTACACACAAGCGTCTGATCGACATCATCGACCCGACCCCGAAGACGGTCGACTCGCTCATGCGACTCGACCTTCCGGCTGGCGTCGACATCGAGATCAAGCTGTAGGGACTGGCACTGATGGACAGGCAAGTCAAGGGCATCCTGGGAGCCAAGCTCGGCATGACCCAGATCTGGGACAACAACCGCGTCGTCCCGGTGACCGTGGTGCAGGCCGGACCGTGCGTGGTGACCCAGGTACGCACCCCCGATCGAGACGGCTACTCGGCCGTCCAGCTCGCGTACGGAGCGGTCAACCCGCGCAAGGTGAACAAGCCGGAGGCGGGTCACTTCGCCAAGGCCGATGTCGCCCCGCGCCGGTACCTCGTGGAGCTGCGGACCACCGACGCGACCACCTACGAGCTCGGCCAGGAGGTCACGGTGGACACATTCGCCGCCGGCCAGCCGGTCGATGTCACCGGCAAGACCAAGGGCAAGGGCTTCGCCGGCGTCATGAAGCGGCACGGCTTCCACGGTCTCAAGGCCAGCCACGGTGTCGAGCGCAAGCACCGCTCGCCGGGCTCGGTCGGGGCCTGCGCCACGCCGGGCCGCGTCTTCAAGGGCGTCCGTATGGCTGGCCGCATGGGCGGCGTGCGCTACACGGCGCAGGGCCTGACCATCCAGGCCGTCGACCCGGAGCAGAACCTCATCCTGGTCCGCGGCGCGATTCCCGGTCCGAAGGGTGGCCTCGTCCTCATCCGTACGGCCGCCAAGGCCCCGGCCCGGAAGGTCGCGGTGAAGTGATGACCACTCTGGACATTCTCAACGCTGACGGCGACGTGGCCGGCTCGGCTGAGCTGCCGGACGAGGTCTTCGACGTGCAGGCCAACATCCCGCTGATGCACCAGGTCGTGGTGGCTCAGCTGGCGGCCGCCCGGCAGGGTACGCACAAGGCGAAGACCCGCGGCGAGGTCGCCGGCGGTGGCAGGAAGCCGTACAAGCAGAAGGGCACCGGCCGCGCCCGCCAGGGCTCGATCCGGGCACCGCAGTTCACCGGTGGTGGCGCGGCGCACGGCCCGGTCCCGCGGGACTACAGCCAGCGCACGCCCAAGAAGATGAAGGCGGCCGCGCTGCGCAGCGCGCTGTCCGACCGGGCCCGCGGTGGCAACCTTCACGTGGTCCAGTCCTTTGTGGACGGCGACACACCGAGGACAAAGGACGCGATGGCCGCCCTGCGCGCCGTGACCGGGTCGACCCGCGTGCTGGTCGTCCTGGCCCGCGAGGACGAGGTCAACTGGCTGTCGCTGCGCAACGTGCCCGAGGTGCACCTGCTCGCGGCCGACCAGCTGAACACCTACGACGTACTCGTGGCCGACGACGTGGTCTTCACGGCCGAGGCGCTCGAGGCGTACTGCGGCGAGGTGACGATCACGCTCAGCGAGCCGGTCGACTCCGTCGAGGACGAGGACTCCAACGACGACGACGAGTCCGATGTGGACGAGGCGGGCGACGAGGACGCCGAGGAGGACGAGGAATGAGCACCGTAGCGGACCCGCGCGACATCATCGTGTCGCCGGTGGTCTCCGAGAAGAGCTACAGCGAGCTCAACCGGAACTGGTACACGTTCCTGGTCCGACCGGACGCGAACAAGACCGAGATCAAGATCGCTATTGAGCAGATCTTCTCGGTGCGCGTCCTCACCGTGAACACGCTCAACCGCGAGGGCAAGCGTAAGCGGACCCGTACCGGTTGGGGCAAGCGCAAGAACACGAAGCGGGCGATGGTGAAGCTCGCCGACGGTGACCGCATCGACGCCTTCGGCGGACCGGTCAGCTGAGGGGTGTAGAGAATGGCTATCCGCAAGTACAAGCCGACCAGCCCGGGCCGCCGGGGCGCCAGCGTCGCCGACTTCACGGAGATCACCCGGGACACCCCGGAGAAGTCGCTGCTCCGCCCGCTGATCAACAAGGGCGGCCGCAACGTCCACGGCCGGATCACGACGCGCCACCAGGGCGGTGGGCACAAGCGCCAGTACCGACTGATCGACTTCCGCCGGGTGGACAAGGACGGGGTGCCGGCCAAGGTCGCGCACATCGAGTACGACCCCAACCGCACCGCGCGGATCGCGCTGTTGCACTACGCCGATGGTGAGAAGCGCTACATCCTGGCGCCGAAGGACCTCCGGCAGGGCGACGCCGTCGAGTCCGGTCCGGGCGCCGACATCAAGCCGGGCAACAACCTGCCCCTTCGCAACATCCCGGTCGGTACGACCGTGCACGGGGTGGAGCTGCGGCCCGGTGGTGGCGCGAAGCTGGCCCGCTCGGCCGGCGTCGGCATCCAGCTGCTCGGCCGCGAAGGCACGTACGCCACCCTGCGCATGCCCTCCGGCGAGATCCGGCGGGTCGACGTGCGCTGCCGCGCGACCGTGGGCGAGATCGGCAACGCCGACCAGTCCAACATCAGCTGGGGCAAGGCCGGCCGCATGCGCTGGAAGGGCAAGCGTCCGACCGTACGTGGCGTCGCGATGAACCCGATCGACCACCCGCACGGTGGTGGTGAGGGCAAGACCTCCGGTGGTCGCCACCCGGTCAATCCCAAGGGCAAGCCCGAGGGCCGTACCCGTCGCAAGGGTCTGCCGAGCGACCGCATGATCGTCCGCCGCCGTTACGCGACGCGTAAGCGCGGCTAGAGGGAGTAGGACATGCCTCGCAGCCTGAAGAAGGGCCCGTTCGTCGACGACCACCTGCTCAAGAAGGTGGAGACGGCGAACGACAAGAACTCGAAGAACGTCATCAAGACGTGGTCGCGGCGGTCGACGATCATCCCCGAGATGCTCGGCCACACCATCGCGGTGCACGACGGGCGCAAGCACGTTCCGGTCTTCGTGACCGAGTCGATGGTCGGGCACAAGCTCGGCGAGTTCGCGCTGACCCGCACGTTCAAGGGTCACGACAAGGACGACCGGAAGAGCCGCCGCCGCTAGGCGGGCGACGAAGGATAAGGGGACACCCGATGGCAACGAAGAGCGGCGGCCCGGGCGGGTTGGTGCGGGAAGCAGACTCAGTGCTGCCAGGCGCGCGAGCGGTGGCGCGGCACGTGCGCGTTTCGCCGATGAAGGCGCGCCGTGTGGTCGACCTTGTCCGCGGCATGCCCGCGAAGGAGGCCCTGACGGTGCTCCAGTTCGCGCCGCAGGCCGCCAGCGAGCAGGTCTACAAGGTGCTCGCCAGCGCCATGGCCAACGCGGAGAACAACGAGCGGCTCGATCCCGACTCGCTGCTCGTGCGGGCGGCGTACGTGGACGAGGGCCCGACGCTCAAGCGGTTCCGGCCGCGTGCGCAGGGCCGGGCGTACCGCATCCGCAAGCGGACCTGCCACATCACCATCGAGGTGGAGAGCGTCGTCGCGGCGGCTTCGGGCCGGCAGGCGACCAGGGCGGCGACGACGGGCGCCAGGAAGGCCGCACCGGCCAAGGCAGCGTCCAAGGCCGCCCCGAGCAAGGCATCCGACGAAACCGAGGCTGACCTCGAGACGACCGGCGCCGACCTCGACGGGTCCGACGCCGGCACGCAGGAGGAGGCCGAGGCTCCGGCCGAGAAGACCGCCGCCAAGAAGGCGCCGGCCACGAAGGCGGCCAAGGCCGAGGCGGAGACGCCGGCCGAGAAAGCCCCCGCGAAGAAGGCCCCCGCCAAGAAGGCCACGAAGGCCAGCCGTCCGGCCAAGGACGAGTCGGCCGAGGAGGAGACCGAGTAATGGGTCAGAAAGTCCACCCGATTGGGTTCCGGCTCGGCATCTCGACCGACTGGAAGTCGCGCTGGTACGCCGACAAGCTCTACAAGGACTACATCGCCGAGGATGTGCGCATCCGCAAGATGATGTCCAAGGGCCTGGAGCGAGCCGGTATCTCCAAAGTGGACATCGAGCGTACGCGCGACCGCGTGCGTATCGACATCCACACAGCCCGTCCGGGCATCGTCATCGGCCGTAAGGGCGCCGAGGCGGACCGGATCCGCGGCGAGCTCGAGAAGCTGACCGGCAAGCAGGTCCAGCTGAACATCCTCGAGGTGAAGAGCCCCGAGTCGGACGCGCAGCTGGTCGCCCAGGGCGTGGCTGAGCAACTGTCCAGCCGGGTAAGCTTCCGCCGGGCGATGCGCAAGGCCATGCAGTCGGCCATGAAGAACACTCAGGTCAAGGGCATCCGGGTGCAGGTCTCGGGCCGGCTCGGCGGAGCTGAGATGAGCCGGACGGAGTTCTACCGCGAGGGTCGGGTTCCGTTGCACACCCTGCGGGCCAACATCGAGTACGGCTTCTTCGAGGCCCGTACCACGTTCGGCCGAATCGGCGTCAAGGTCTGGATCTACAAGGGCGACGCGACCGGCGTGGCCGTCGACCAGCCGGCGCAGGCTCCGGGCCGTCCGCGCCGCGACGCGCGGGGCGGCGGGGCCGAGCGGCCGCGCCGTCTGCGTTCGGGTGCATCGGGCACCACTGCCGGTGGGACCGAGGCCGGCCGGGCCGGACAGGCCGGGCTCGCCCAGGCCATCACCGAGCCGTTGACCGAGACCGTGGGCGCCGAGGTTGAGGCCGCGGCGGCGGAGAGCCAGGAAGGCTGACGACAATGTTGATCCCTCGTAAGCCGCCGAAGGGCTTCCGCAAACCCCACCACCCGGACCGTCATGGCGCGAGCAAGGGTGGCACGCGGGTGGTGTTCGGCGAGTACGGCATCCAGGCGCTCGAGCCGGCATACGTGACCAACCGCCAGATCGAGGCGGCCCGTATCGCGATGACCCGTCACATCAAGCGTGGTGGCAAGGTCTGGATCACCGTGTTCCCGGACCAGGCGCTGACCAAGAAGCCGGCCGAGACCCGGATGGGCTCTGGCAAGGGCTCGCCCGAGTGGTGGGTGTCGAACGTGAAGCCGGGCCGGATCCTGTTCGAGATGTCCTTCCCGACCGAGACGGTCGCGCGTGAGGCGATGCGCCGCGCGATCCACAAGCTGCCGATGAAATGCCGCATCGTGAGGCGCGAAGTGGGTGAGGCGTGATGGCAGCGGGCACCGCCGCCGCGGAGATGCGGGAGTTCAGTACCGAAGAGCTCGTCAACCGGCTTCGTGAGGCAAAGGCGGAGCTGTTCAACCTCCGCGTGCAGTCGGCGACCGGGCAGCTCGACAACAACCGCCGGCTGCAGGTCGTACGCCGGGACATCGCCCGGATCTACACCGTCATGCGCGAGCGCGAGCTCGGGCTCTCGGAGGAACCTGAGGTGACAGCACCATGAGTGACCAGACGCCAACCGCCGAGGTCCGCGCCCGCCGCAAGGTTCGCGAGGGTCTCGTCGTCAGCGACAAGATGGACAAGACCGTCGTCGTGGTCGTCGAGGACCGGGTCAAGCACCCCCTCTACGGCAAGGTCCTGCGCCGCAACAGCCGGCTCAAGGCCCACGACGAGAACAACAGCTGCGGCATCGGCGACCGTGTCCTCCTCATGGAGACCCGGCCGCTGTCAGCCACCAAGCGCTGGCGGGTCGTCGAGATCCTCGAGCGGGCCAAGTAAACAGATCGGTTCTGCCAAGCTCCGCCCCCGGAGAACTGGCTGACATAGGAGAAGTGACGTGATTCAGCAGGAGTCGCGACTGCGGGTCGCCGACAACACGGGCGCCAGGGAGATCCTGTGCATCCGCGTCCTCGGTGGCTCCGGTCGGCGCTACGCCGGTATCGGCGACGTCATCGTGGCCACCGTCAAGGACGCCATCCCGGGCGCCGGGGTCAAGAAGGGCGACATCGTCAAGGCGGTCGTCGTCCGTACCGTGAAGGAGCGCCGTCGGCCGGATGGCTCGTACATCCGCTTCGACGAGAACGCCGCTGTGATCATCAAGGACGGCGGGGACCCGCGTGGTACGCGCATCTTCGGACCCGTCGGTCGCGAGCTGCGGGACAAGCGTTTCATGAAGATCATCTCGCTCGCGCCGGAGGTGTTGTAGCCGTGAAGGTGAAGAAGGGCGACACCGTCGAGGTTGTTGCCGGACGCGACAAGGGCGCCCGAGGCAAGGTCCTCGCGGCGTACCCGACGTCCAACAAGGTGCTCGTCGAGGGCGTCAACCGGGTCAAGAAGCACACCCGGATCAGCACCACCCAGCGAGGCGCCAAGACCGGCGGCATCATCACCCAGGAGGCTCCGATCAACGTCTCCAACGTGATGGTCGTCGACACTGACGGGCAGCCGACCCGGGTGGGTTACCGCATCGACGACGACGGCCAGAAGGTGCGCATCTCCCGGCGCTCCGGTAAGGACCTGTGATGGCTGAGACGCTGGCGCTCCCGCGCCTCAAGCAGCGCTACCGCGAAGAGATCGCGCCATCGCTGACCGAGCAGTTCAGGTACGCCAACCCCATGATGGTGCCGCGGCTGGTGAAGATCGTGGTCAACATGGGCGTCGGCGAGGCGGCCCGGGACGCGAAGCTGATCGACGGAGCCGTGCGTGATCTGGCGGCCATCACCGGCCAGAAACCGCAGGTACGGCGGGCGACCAGATCCATCGCGCAGTTCAAGCTGCGCGAGGGCATGCCGATCGGCGCGAAGGTGACCCTGCGCGGCGACCGGATGTGGGAGTTCCTCGACCGGCTGCTGTCGATCGCGCTTCCCCGGATCCGTGACTTCCGCGGTCTGGACGGGCGCAAGCTCGACGGCCACGGCAACTACACGTTCGGACTCACCGAGCAGTCGGTGTTCCACGAGATCGATCAGGACCGGATCGATCGCGTACGGGGCATGGACATCACCATCGTGACCACCGCGACCACGGACGACGAGGGACGGGCGCTCCTGCGTCAACTCGGGTTTCCGTTCAAGGAGCTTGCGAGTTGAACCGGCGAATTGGCAAGGAGAACTGATATGGCCAAGAAGGCGCTCAAGCTCAAGGCCGCCGCGAAGCCGAAGTTCGCGGTGCGCGCCTACACCCGCTGCCAGCGGTGCGGGCGCCCGAAAGCGGTATACCGCAAGTTCGGCCTGTGCCGCATCTGCATCCGTGACATGGCGCACCGGGGCGAGTTGCCCGGTGTGACGAAAGCATCCTGGTAGGAACGCCGCCGTGAAGCTTGCGAGCGGCGCAATCAAACACTTTGCCGAAGGCCCCGCGCGGGAACCGCGGCAAGAAAGGTCCACAGACACATGACCATGACCGATCCGATCGCAGACATGTTGACGCGTCTGCGCAACGCCAACCAGGCGTACCACGACCGGGTCTCGATGCCGTACTCGAAGATCAAGGCGAACATCGCCGAGGTCCTCAAGGCCGAGGGCTATGTCGCCGCCTGGCAGGTCGAGGAGCCGGTGGCGGAGGCCGTCGGCAAGACCCTGGTGGTGGAGCTCAAGTACGGCCCGAGCCGCGAGCGCAGCCTGGCCGGCATCCGCCGGGTGTCCAAGCCAGGCCTGCGGGTCTACGCCAAGGCGCCGGACCTGCCGCGGGTACTCGGTGGCCTGGGCGTGGCGATCATCTCGACGTCACAGGGACTGCTGACCGATCGGCAGGCCCGCAAGCGAGGGGTGGGCGGGGAAGTCCTCGCCTACGTCTGGTAGGAGGGCCTGCGATGTCACGCATTGGACGTAAGGTGATCCCGGTTCCTTCCGGGGTCGAGGTGAAGATCTCCGGGCAGCATGTCTCGGTCAAGGGCCCCAAGGGTCAGCTCGAGCACACCGTGGCCGAGCCGATCTCGGTGGAGCGCGACGACGAGGGCGCGCTGGTGGTGACCCGGCCCAACGACGAGCGCCGGGCCAAGGAGCTGCACGGACTCAGTCGCACGCTGGTGGCGAACATGGTGGTCGGGGTGACCGACGGGTACCGGAAGTCGCTGGAGATCAACGGAACCGGCTACCGCGTTCAGCAGAGGGGCTCCGACCTGGAGTTCGCCCTCGGCTTCTCGCACCCGGTGACGGTCGAGGCGCCGGACGGGATCACGTTCACGGTGGAGCGGCCGACGCTGTTCCACGTGGCCGGGATCGACAAGCAGCAGGTCGGTGAAGTCGCGGCCAAGATCCGCAAGATCCGTCCACCCGAGCCGTACAAGGGCAAGGGCATCAAGTACCAGGGCGAGGTCATTCGCCGCAAGGCCGGAAAGGCGGGCAAGAAGTGAGCGCGACTCTCTTGAGGCGCCGCAGCGGCGTGGCCGCCCAGCGGGCGGTCGGACGGGCTCGGCGTCATTTCCGGGTCCGCAAGAACGTGACCGGGACGGCCGAACGGCCGCGCCTGGTCGTGACCCGCTCGCTGCGCAACATCACGGCGCAGGTGGTGGACGACGCGAAGGGAAGCACCCTGGTGTCGGCCTCCAGCCTCGACCCGTCCATCCGCGGCGGCGAGGGGGACAAGAAGGCTCAGGCCGCCCGGGTGGGTGCGCTCGTCGGCGAGCGTGCCCGGGCGGCGGGCATCAGCAAGGTCGTCTTCGACCGCGGCGGCAACCAGTACGCGGGGCGGATCGCCTCGTTGGCCAGTGCCGCGCGCGAAGCCGGACTCGAGTTCTAGGAAGGCTGGACAGACATGCCAGGTCCACAGCGCCGGGGATCCGGGTCAGGTGGTAGCGGCCCCGAGGGCGGCGGTCGCGAAGGTGGCCGCGAAGGCCGTGGTCGGGGCGGTCGCGAGGGTGGCCGTGGTCCGCGCGAGGCGGTGGAGAAGACTCCGCACCTCGAGCGGGTCGTGACCATCAACCGGGTGGCCAAGGTGGTCAAGGGTGGTCGTCGGTTCAGCTTCACCGCGCTGGTGGTGGTGGGCGACGGGGACGGCCACGTCGGCATCGGCTACGGGAAGGCCAAGGAGGTGCCCACGGCCATCGCCAAGGGCGTCGAGGAGGCCAAGAAGCACTTCTTCACCGTGCCGCGGATCGGGTCAACGATCCCGCACCCGGTCACAGGTGAGGCGGCGGCCGGGGTTGTGCTGCTCAAGCCGGCCAGCGCCGGTACGGGAGTCATCGCCGGTGGCCCGGTGCGCGCCGTGCTGGAGTGCGCCGGTATCCACGACGTGCTGTCGAAGAGCCTCGGCTCGTCGAACCCGATCAACATCGTGCACGCCGCCGTCGCGGCCCTGAAGGGTCTCGAGTCGCCGGAGAAGGTCGCGGCCCGCCGCGGTCTGACCGTCGAGGACGTGGCGCCCGCCGCAATGCTGAGGGCCCGGGCGGGGGTGGCCAGCTGATGGCACAGCTCAGGGTGACCCAGGTGCGCTCCGTGATCGGGTCCAAGCGGAACCAGCGCGAGACGTTGCGTTCGCTCGGTCTGAAGCGGATCAACGACACGGTGGTCAAGGAGGATCGGCCCGAGATCCGCGGCATGATCTTCGCCGTCAGCCACCTGGTGACCGTCGAGGAGGTCGGGTAAATGACGATCAAGGTGCACCACCTGCGACCGGCGCCGGGGGCGAAGACCCCGAAAACGCGGGTTGGCCGGGGTGAAGGCTCAAAGGGCAAGACCGCTGGCCGCGGTACCAAGGGCTCGAAGGCCCGGGGGAGCATCTCGGCCGCGTTCGAGGGCGGGCAGATGCCCATCCACATGCGCCTGCCGAAGCTCAAGGGCTTCAAGAACAGGTTCCGGGTCGAGTTCCAGGTGGTCAACCTGGACCGGCTGGCCGAGCTGTTCCCGAACGGAGGCGAGGTCGGCCTGGCCGAGCTGGTCGACGCCGGGGCGGTCCGCCGTGGCCAACCGGTGAAGGTGTTGGGCGACGGCGACCTCGGCGGCGTGAGCCTGCAGGTCTCGGCCCACGCGTTCAGCGCGTCCGCGAAGGAGAAGATCGCGGCGGCTGGTGGCTCGGCCATCCAACTGTAAGAATGTAGTGACGATGCGGATTCATGGCGCTCGCCGGCTCCTGGTCGGTGGGCGCCATGATCAGCAAACGACCACTGCTCTGTCCCCGCCCTGCCCGACCAGGACGATCGGTCGGCGGGGCTGTTAGAGTCTGCCATCGCGGACTCTCGTCAGTTCGAACAGTGCGTCGTGGCTCCAGAAGCCCCGGCATCAGGAACCGCCCCCCGCCGTCCGAGCCCTCGGCCGGCCGCAGTTGCGCAGGAGGAAGACCTTGCTTTCCGCCTTTCTCAGTGCGTTTCGAACGCCTGACCTGCGCAAGAAGCTGCTGTTCACGGTAGCGATCATCGCGGTCTACCGGCTCGGCGCCACGTTGCCCAGCCCGGGCGTCTCGTTCGCCAATGTCCAGGCGTGCATCACCCTTCTCCAGGGCACCGACGTCAACGGCGTCTACTCGCTGCTGAACCTGTTCTCAGGCGGCGCGCTGCTCCAGCTCTCCGTCTTCGCACTCGGCATCATGCCGTACATCACAGCCAGCATCATCCTGCAGCTGCTCACCGTCGTGATCCCTCGTCTGGAACAGCTCAAGAAGGAAGGCCAGTCGGGCACCGCGAAGATCACGCAGTACACCCGTTACCTGACCCTGGGCCTGGCCGTCCTCCAGTCGTCTGCCTTCGTGGCGCTGGCCCGCTCCGGTCAGCTGTTCCAGAACCAGTGCAACAGCAATCCGGTCATCCCCACCTCACCGGTGCCCACCCCGCTGACGCTGGTCGTGCTCGTGATCACCATGACCGCGGGTACCGGCGTGATCATGTGGCTGGGCGAGCTGATCACCGACCGCGGTGTCGGCAACGGCATGTCCGTCCTGATCTTCACCTCGATCGCGGCCCGGCTCCCTTCCGAGGGTTGGCAGATCAAGATCGTCAAGGGCTGGTACGTCTTCTTCGGCATCCTGGCGATCGGCATCGTGGTCATCGGCCTCGTCGTCTTCATCGAACAGGCACAGCGGCGTATCCCGGTGCAGTACGCGAAGCGGATGATCGGCCGGCGCATGTACGGCGGCACCTCGACCTACATCCCACTCAAGGTCAACCAGGCTGGTGTCATCCCGGTCATCTTCGCCTCGTCCCTGCTGTACCTGCCGCAACTGGTGCTCGGGTTCATGGACAAGAACAACCCCAACGCGTTCTACCTGTTCGTGAACAACTACGTGATCAATCCGACGAGCTGGGTCAACATCGCGCTCTACTTCCTGCTGATCATCTTCTTCACGTACTTCTACGTCGGGATCACCTTCAACCCGACCGAGGTCGCGGACAACATGAAGAAGTACGGCGGCTTCGTCCCCGGCATCCGGCCGGGCAAGCCCACCGCCGAGTACCTCGACTTCATCCTGAGCCGCATCACGCTCCCCGGTGCGCTGTACCTGGGCATCATCTCGATCCTGCCGAACCTCTTCATCAACCTCGTGGGCGGGCAGAAGCAGAACTTCCCCTTCGGCGGTACCGCCGTACTGATCATCGTCGGCGTCGGCCTGGAGACCGTGAAGCAGATCGAGAGCCAGCTCATGCAGCGCAACTACGAAGGGTTCCTTCGGTAGACCGCGACAGGCGCGATCGTGCGCGGGATGTGCGTATGACGTTTGGTGGGGACGAGCGAAGGGTGGTGACGCCATGAGGCTGGTGCTCGTGGGTCCACCCGGGGCCGGTAAGGGGACGCAGGCCGAGTTCGTCGCGTCCCACCTGTCCGTGCCCAAGATCTCGACCGGGGACATCTTCCGGGCCAACGTGCAGTTGGGCACTGCGCTGGGCGTGGAAGCCAGGCGGTACATGGACTCGGGTCAACTGGTGCCCGACGAGGTGACGATCAACATGGTCCGGGACCGGCTGGCCGAGGCCGACGCCGGTGACGGGTTCCTGCTCGACGGATTCCCGCGCACAGTGCCTCAGGCCAGCGCGCTGGACAAACTGCTGGCCGACCTCGGCGTCGGGCTCGATGTGGTACTCGAGCTCGTGGTCGACGACGATGAGGTGATCCGTCGTCTGTCCGGCCGCCGGACCTGCCGGGGCTGCGGCAAGATCTGGCATGTCACATTCGATCCGCCGATCCACGAGGGCGTCTGCGACCGGTGCGGCAGCGAGTTGTACCAGCGCGACGACGACAAGGCCGACACCGTGGCCGAGCGGCTGCGGGTGTACGCCCGCGACACGTCGCCGCTGGTCACGTTCTACGGCGCCCAGTGCAAGCTGGTCGGGATCGACGCGACCGGACCGGTGGAGGATGTGACCGAACGGGCGATCGACGCCCTACGGCCCTATGGCGGTTGAGTGAGCGTGAGGAGGCGAGCTTGCGAGCCCCCGCAGCTTGCTCGCGGTGTGTGATGGGTTGAGTGAGCGTGAGGAGGCGAGCTTGCGAGCCCCCGCAGCTTGCTCGCGGTGTGTGATGGGATGAGCGAGAGAATGTTCCGCCGGCAGGTCGAGATCCAGTACAAAACGCCGGAGCAGATCGGGAAGATGCGCACGGCCGGCCTGGTGGTCGCCGAGGCCCTCGAGGCGTGCCGGGAGGCCGTCGCGCCCGGGGTCTCGACCGCCAAGCTCGACCAGATCGCGGCCGAGGTCATCCGGTCGCACGGCGCCACCCCGTCGTTCCTGGGCTACCACGGGTACCCGGCGGTGATCTGCGCCTCGGTCAACAGCCAGGTTGTGCACGCCATCCCCGACGACGCCCAGATACTGCACGACGGGGACCTGATCTCCATCGACTGCGGGGCCGTCGTCGACGGCTGGCACGGCGACGCCGCGATCACGGTCGGAGTTGGCCGGATCGGTCCGGAGCTGGCCGAGTTGACCACCGCCGCGGAGGACTCGCTGTGGGCCGGCATCCGTGCCGCCGCGGCCGGCGTCCGCTCCGGCCGTGGGCGCCTCACCGACATCTCGAGGTCGGTCGAGACCGCGGTCCGCGCGGCTGGCCGTTACGGCATCGTCGACGGCTACGGCGGCCACGGCATCGGTACCGAGATGCACCAGGACCCGCATGTGCTCAACCACGGCCGCCCCGGACAAGGGTCCCCGCCTCGTACCGGGGCTCGTCCTGGCCATCGAGCCCATGGTCACACTCGGCTCGCCCCGTACGGTCGAGCTCTCCGACGGCTGGACCGTGGTGACCACCGACAACTCGGTGGCCGCGCACGTGGAGCACACCGTTGCCCTGCTCGAGGACGGTGCGTGGGTACTGACCGCCTTCGACGGAGGTCGCGCCCGCCTCGGCGACCTCGCCTCCTCTGTCGCCTGACCGGCGGCTGGGGCTGGCTCATCCTGTGGCCCCTCTGGGGGCGCGGACACGCCTCAGCCCCGTGGAGCATGAGGCGGCTGGGGTCGGTGCCCGGTTTGCCGTCGATGCACCGCCCGGCGTACACTTCTGAGCGGCGCACAGCGTCAACTCCGTCATGCCTGCCCTGCACCCTGCGCTTTGGTTGCGGTGGCCGGCGACCCGGAGCCGCGGCTGGCGTGGGCGGCCCTCTACCGTCCGCGAAATGACCGTGCGTCGTGTGGTGAAACCAGAACCTACGTCAGGTAGCGGAGGATATGCCGAAGAAGGACGGTGCCATCGAGATCGAGGGCCGCGTCGTCGAGCCTTTGCCCAACGCAATGTTCCGGGTGGAGCTCGCCAACGGTCACAAGGTCTTGGCCCACATCAGCGGCAAGATGCGACAGCACTACATCCGCATCCTGCCCGAGGACAGGGTCGTCGTCGAGCTCTCGCCGTACGACCTCACCCGCGGGCGGATCGTCTACCGCTACAAGTGAGGTTCATCCGTCATTCGCTCAGGCCCGGCTCAGGGCTGGGCGCGATCACGAGTAAGGCATCCCGGTGAAGGTCAAGCCGAGCGTCAAGAAGATCTGCAACAAGTGCCGGGTCATCCGGCGTCACGGCCGGGTCATGGTCATCTGTGACGACCCGCGCCACAAGCAGCGTCAGGGCTGAGCCCTCGACGCTGCGTGCCAGCCGGCACACCAGTTCCACCCACAGAGTTCCGCTCCAGCCGCGGTGAAGCTTCTCCCCTGTGAGGGTTCCGCGCGGCGTACCCCCGGTCGGAGGCCGGGGCCCGGTCGGGGTCCAGCCGGGACGGGGCGGGCGCAGACCTCCGAGAGTTCCACGAGGAGAACGCCCGCACATGGCACGTCTAGTCGGCGTCGACCTTCCCCGCGAGAAGCGGATGGAGATCGCGCTCACCTACATCTTCGGGATGGGCCGCACCCGCGCCGCGCAGACGCTGGCCGCGACCGGCATCGATCCCGACAAGCGCGCCAAGGACCTGACCGATGACGAGGTCGTCCAGCTGCGCGACCACATCGAGGCCAACTACAAGGTCGAAGGTGACCTTCGCCGCGAGGTTGCCGCCGACATCCGGCGCAAGGTCGAGATCGGCTGCTACCAGGGCATCCGGCACCGCCGCGGCCTGCCCGTCCGCGGGCAGCGGACCCGCACCAACGCGCGCACCCGCAAGGGTCCCAAGCGCACGGTCGCCGGCAAGAAGAAGCCCGGCAAGAAGTAGCCAGGTCCGGCCGGGTAGGCGTCGCCGGACATACCCCGTACGACACACACTGGAGCGCACACAGATATGCCACCGAAGGCACGGACCGGCCCCGCAGCCGTCAAGAAGGTGCGGCGCAAGGAACGAAAGAACGTCGCCCATGGGCAGGCGCACATCAAGAGCACCTTCAACAACACGATCGTGTCCATCACGGACCCGACCGGTGCGGTGATCTCCTGGGCGTCGGCCGGCCAGGTCGGCTTCAAGGGCTCGCGCAAGTCGACCCCGTTCGCCGCGCAGCTGGCCGCCGAGGCGGCCGCGCGCCGGGCGATGGAGCACGGCATGCGCAAGGTCGACGTGTTCGTCAAGGGCCCCGGCTCCGGCCGGGAGACCGCCATCCGTTCGCTGACCGCCGCGGGCCTCGAGGTCGGAACCATCTCCGACGTCACGCCGCAGCCGCACAACGGATGCCGTCCGCCGAAGCGTCGCCGGGTCTGAGGCAGAGGAGACAGAGAACATGGCTCGTTACACAGGTGCCGACTGCCGTCGCTGCCGTCGCGAGAAGATGAAGCTGTTCCTGAAGGGCTCAAGTGCGACGGGCCGAAGTGCCCGTTCGAGTCGCGCCCGTTCCCGCCCGGCCAGCACGGCCGCGGCCGGACCAAGGAGAGCGAGTACCTGCTGCAGCTGCGGGAGAAGCAGAAGGCCCGCCGCATCTACGGCGTGCTGGAGAAGCAGTTCCGCACGTACTACGAAGAGGCCAACCGACGCACCGGCAAGACCGGTGAGGAGCTGCTGCAAGATCCTCGAGTCGCGGCTGGACAACGTGGTCTACCGGGCCGGCTACGCCCAGTCCCGGGACATGGCCCGCCAGCTGGTCAAGCACGGCCACTTCGTGGTCAACGGCAAGAAGGTGGACATCCCCTCCTACCGCGTCAGCGAGCACGACATCGTGCAGGTCCGGGAGAAGTCGGCCGAGATGACCCCGTTCGTCGTCGCCCGCGCCCAGGCCGGCCAGCGGACCGTGCCGGCGTGGCTCGAGGCCATCCCGTCCCAGATGAAGATCCTGATCCACTCGCTGCCGGCCCGTGCGTCGATCGACACGCAGGTCCAGGAGCAGCTGATCGTCGAGCTCTACTCCAAGTAGGTCCTGGCGGCCGGCCCCGGGTGGGGCCCCGCTCACTCAGCGTCGGGCATCAAATAGCGGGTGCCCCGAACGAAAGGAGAAACGCAGTGCTCATCTCCCAGCGACCGACCCTCACCGAGGAGTCGATCAACGAGACCCGGTCCCGGTTCACCATCGAGCCGCTCGAGCCCGGCTTCGGCTACACGCTCGGCAACTCGCTGCGCCGGACCCTGCTCAGCTCGATCCCGGGCGCGGCCGTCACCAGCATCAAGGTCGACGGCGTGCTGCACGAGTTCACCACGATCCCCGGCGTGAAGGAGGACGTGGTCGAGCTGGTCATGAACGTCAAGGACCTGTGTGTCAGCTCCGATCACGACGAGCCGGTCTCGATGTACCTGCGCAAGCAGGGCCCGGGCGACGTGACCGCCGGCGACATCCAGCCCCCGGCCGGCGTCACGGTGCACAACCCGGATCTCAAGCTGGCCACGCTGAACGGCAAGGGCCGCCTCGACATGGAGCTCACCGTCGAGCGCGGTCGCGGCTACGTCAGCGCGTCGCAGAACAAGCAGACCGGACAGGAGATCGGGCGTATCCCGGTCGACTCGATCTACTCGCCGGTGCTCAAGGTGACCTACCGGGTCGAGGCCACCCGTGTCGAGCAGCGCACCGACTTCGACCGACTGATCATTGACGTCGAGGCGAAGCCGTCGATCACGCCGCGGACCGCGCTGGCCTCGGCCGGCTCGACCCTGGTGGAGCTGTTCGGCCTGGCCCGCGAGCTGGACGAGTCGGCCGAGGGCATCGACATCGGGCCGTCGCCGCAGGATGCGCAGCTCGCCGCCGACCTGGCGTTGCCGATCGAGGAGCTGGACCTCACCGTCCGGTCGTACAACTGCCTCAAGCGGGAGGGCATCAACTCGGTCGGCGAACTCATCGCCCGGACCGAGGCTGATCTGCTCGACATCCGCAACTTCGGCCAGAAGTCGATCGACGAGGTCAAGATGAAGCTGGCCGGGATGGGCCTCGGGCTCAAGGACTCCGCCCCGGTGTTCGACCCGGCCCACGTCGTGGACAGCTTCGCCGATGTCGACTACGACGCCGAGGACTACCGCGAGACCGAACAGCTGTAACCACCTCCGCCGTCGCCGAGCTCCCCGGCTCGGCGACGGCGAACCTTACGTATCGGAAATGAAGGAGCACCCACGATGCCCACGCCGACCAAGGGTCCTCGTCTCGGCGGCAGCCCCGCGCACGAACGCCTGATGCTGGCGAACCTCGCCACGTCGCTGTTCAAGCACGGCAAGATCACCACCACCGAGACGAAGGCGAAGCGGCTGCGGCCGCTGGCCGAGCGGATGGTCACCTTCGCCAAGCGCGGCGACCTGCACTCGCGTCGCCGCGTGCTCACCGTCATCCGGGACCGGGACGTGGTCTACAGCCTCTTCGAGGAGATCGGCCCCCGCTTCGCCGATCGCCCAGGTGGCTACACACGGATCGTGAAGGCCGGAGTCCGCAAGGGCGACGCCGCTCCGATGGCGATCATCGCGCTGGTCGACGAGGAGATGCCGGTGGCCGCGCCGGCCAGATCGGCGAAGGCGACCGCCCGCAAGGCGACCCGCGACGAGGCGATGGCCGCGCTCGCCGGTGACGAGGACGAGCAGACCCCGGTCAAGGCGGGCAAGAAGGCCGCCAAGGCCGCACCCGTCCCCGACGAGGTCGAGCAGGACGAGGTCGAGGACATCGACGCTGAGTCCGATGTGGACGATGCCGATGAGGACTCCGACGACGCCAGGTAACCCGGTCGCCGAGGTCGCCGCCAGCGGGGAGGACTCCGTCGGCGGCGACCGTCGTTTGTGGACCCGGGTACGGCTGGACGTCGCCTATGACGGCACCGACTTCTCCGGTTGGGCCGTACAACCCGAGCGGCGCACGGTGGCCGGAGTGCTGGCGGAGACGCTGGTCAGGGTGTTCGGGGTCGCCGAAGGGCTGACGGTGGCCGGCCGTACCGATGCCGGGGTGCACGCCACCGGTCAGGTGTCGCATGTGGACGTTCCCGCCGGGCGATGGCTCGAGCTGGGCGACTCGCTCGTGTCCCGCCTGGCCGGGCTGTTGCCGGCAGACGTGCGCGTCCGGCACGCGGTTGCCGTGCCCCTGACGTTCGACGCCCGGTTCTCCGCGCTGTACCGGCGGTACGAGTACCGGGTGAGTGACGAGCCCTGGGGAGCCCCACCCTTGCGGCACCGGGACACGCTGGCCTGGCGCCGCCGGCTGGACACCGACCGCCTGAACGAGGCGTCGGCCGGCCTGACCGGGCACCATGACTACGCCGCCTACTGCCGCCGCAAGGATGAGGCATCGACCATACGCGCGGTGTCCCGGCTGGACTGGCACCGGGACATCGACGGGATCATGATCGGCACCGTCGTGGCCGACGCGTTCTGCCAGGCCATGGTGCGCAGCCTCGTCGGGGCTCTCCTGGTCGTCGGCGACGGCCGCCGTCCGGTCGACTGGCCCGGTTCCCTGCTCGAGCGACGAGTCCGGGCGAGCGAGGTGATGGTCGCCCCACCGCACGGGCTGACGCTGGTCGAGGTCGGCTACCCCGAGGAGTCTGGGTACGCCGACCGCGCCGCGCAGACCCGCCAGCGCCGCACCCCCTGATTGAAGCAAGGGCACCTTGTTAACCGTTTTGGTAGAGGAAGGTGCCCCTGTTAACGGGTTGCCGTGCTGGAGGGCGACCCGGCTCCGGACGGGGCGGGGGTCGGCCCGGTGGCCCAACGGACGAGGACGCCGTCGCGAAGGTAGTGCTCGAGCATGTCGTACACGATGACCTTGATATGGGGGTCGTCGGGCTGAGACTCCTTGCCGTCGACCCGCACGATCACGGTGTAGATCAGGAAATGCCCCTGGGCGAAGAACGCCAGGTTGGTCGGGGCGCGACCAAGCACCTGGGTCGGTTTGTCCACGATGTACCCGGTGAACCGGTTGGTGGCGTTGAGCAGCTTGCCCAACTGGTTTTTCGCGCTGGCGGCGGCTGCCGAGTCCTTCAGGTTGAACACGCCGGCGGTGACGTAGTACGCGCTGTCAGGCGTACTGAACGTGGCCCGGACGACCTGGTTGCAGCCGAGGGATAGCAGCAGCTGACCCACCTGTGAGGTGGCGGCGATCCGGCAGTTGCCGTCGACCTGCACGGTGCCGACGCGCTTGTACGGCGGGATGCTCGGGTCCGCGACGATCTGCTTGCCCGGGAACACGTCGTCGGCGCCCATCAGTTTGCCATCAGTGGTACGGCTGTTGATGTCCCGCATGGCCGGGGTCGCCGTGATGGACGGGTCGGCGGTGACGATCTTGCGGTCGTCCCGGAGCAGCAGGTACGACCCGAGGCCGCAGGTCGTCAGCACCACGACGACGGCGATCACGCTAATGGTGATCATCCATGGCTTGTGCTGGGGAAGGTGCCGGATGAGCCCCGGTACCACGCGGTCGAGCCTGATGCGGTGCGGCCCGGAACCGGCCGGAGCGGGCAGCGGCGATCGGACCGGTCGGGCACCGGGTCGGACCGGGGCGCCGGTACGGCTCACCGCCCCGCCGGGAGCGCCGGTACGACCGACCGGGGGCGCGCCGGGCCGGACCGTTCCGGCGGCGGCGCCCGGACCGCCAGGGCCTCGGGCGCCGGTGCCGCCCCAACCACCCACGCCGCCAGGTGCGCCGCCGCCCGGGCGGGCGGGCGCGCGCATCGCACCGCCGGACACCGGCCCACCAGGTCCGGCATATCCAGCGGGGCCGGCGGGGCGGGGTGGCGCGCCGGCTGGCCCCGGTCGGCCGGGGCCAGCCGGTCGCGGCACGGTCGGCGAGGTGGGCACGGGCGGGGGGAAGGCCGGGTGGGCCGGCGGCTGTGACGGTGCGTTACCTCGGCGCTGGCTCACGGCCGGCGGCGGAGGGGGCGGGGGCGTTGATGACGGTCCGTAGCGGGCTGGCGACGCTGGAGCGGCCGAGTACGGGATGGCGGACCCGGGTCGGGCACCAGGTGACGGACCGCCGCTGACGCTCCCGCTGGAGCCGCGGGCGGTGCCCAGGTGTTTGGCCGGAGCAGGCGGCTGGGGGACGCGTGGCGAGCGCCGGTCCTCACCGCCGGAACGACGACGTCCCGGGGGCTCGGGGTCGTCGTCCGACCCGTCGGGTCGCCAGTCCAGCGGCCCGTACCCGTACGTCATGGACGACAAGATAGCCGACATCACTGGGAGTGCGCGCCGGACGCCTGCGCCAGAATGAGCCGGTGAGCGCGGAGCACTACTTCTCAGCCAGCCCGCGGACGCCGGCGCGGGCGACCGAGGTGGCCGTGTCGGTCGGCGGCCTGGATCTCCGGCTGCGCGCGTCCGGCGGGGTGTTCTCGGCCGATCGGCTCGATCCCGGTACCTCGGTCCTGCTCCGCAAGGCCGAGCTGCCCCGGACCCGGCAGGGTGCGCTGCTCGACCTCGGCTGCGGATACGGGCCGATCACCTGTGTGCTGGCCACGCTCAACCCGGGTGCGACGGTGTACGCGGTGGATGTCAACGCGCGGGCCCTCGACCTGGTACGGGCCAACGTGGCGGCGCTGGGGCTGGCGGACCGGGTGGTGGCGGGCACACCGGAGGCGATGCCGTCGGGCGTGCGGTTCGCGCAGATCTGGTCGAACCCGCCGATCCGCATCGGCAAGGAAGAGCTCCACGGGTTGCTGTTGCGCTGGCTGCCCCGGCTCGAGCACGACGGATGCGCCTGGCTGGTGGTGGCCCGCCACCTCGGCGGCGACTCGCTGGCCGAGTGGCTGCGTGGCCAGGGCTTCCCGGTCGAGCGGTACGCGAGTCAGCAGGGTTTCCGGGTCCTGCGCGTCACGGCCCGGAATTCAGGCGACGGCGAGCCCCCTGATGAGGGAGATTCTTGACCCGTGGGTTACGTGGATGTCGCCGGACTGCAGTACACCCTGGCCGACGGACGGGTGTTGTTCTCGGACGTGTCGTTCCGGGTGGGCGAGGCAGCGAAGGTCGCCCTGGTCGGGCCGAACGGTGCCGGGAAGACGACGCTGCTCCGGATGGTCGCCGGCGACCTGCCGGTGAAGGTCGGCGCCATCGCCCGCTCCGGCGGGCTCGGTGTGATGCGTCAGTTCATCGGCCTGATCGCCGACTCGTCGACGCTGACCGACCTCGCCCTGTCGCTGGCGGTGCCCTCGGTCCGCGCGGCCGGCGCCCGGCTGGCCGAGGCGGAGCGGGCCATGCACGCCGCCGAGGCGCGGGCCGGCACGGACGCCGAGAAGGCCCAGCTGCGCTACGCCGACGCGCTGGTCGCGTGGGGCGAGGCGGGCGGCTACGAGGCCGAGGTCCTGTTCGACACGGTGAGCATCTCCGCCCTCGAGCTCGGCTGGGAGCAGGCCAAGCTCCGTCCGGTCCGTACGCTCTCCGGCGGCCAGCAGAAGCGGTTCGCTCTCGAGCTGCTGCTGCGGGGTACCGATGAGGTGCTGCTGCTCGACGAGCCGGACAATTTCCTCGACGTACCGGCGAAGCGGTGGCTCGAAGCACGCCTGCGTGAGTCGGACAAGTCCGTCCTGTACGTGTCACACGACCGGGAGCTGCTCGCGCAGACGGCAGGTCGGGTGGTCACCGTCGAGGGCGGTTCGGCGTGGACCCATCCCGGCGGGTTCGCCTCGTGGCACCAGGCCCGGGTGGACCGGTACGAGCGGCTCGACGAGCAGCGCCGGCGCTGGGACGAGGAGCACCAGAAGCTCAAGGACCTCGTGCTCATGTACAAGCAGAAGGCGGCGTACAACGACGCGATGGCGTCGCGGTACCAGGCGGCCCAGACCCGGCTGCGCAAGTTCGAGGAGGCCGGGCCGCCGCAGGTACGCCCGAAGGAGCAGGACATCCGGATGCGCCTGGGCGGTGGCCGGACGGCCAAACGGGCGGTGATCTGTGAGCGGTTGGAGCTGGAGAACCTGACCTACCCGTTCGACCTCGAGGTCTGGTACGGGGACCGGGTGGCCGTCCTCGGCGCCAACGGCACCGGGAAGTCGCATTTCCTGCGCCTGCTGGCCCGGGGCGGCTCCGATCCGGACATCGAGCACGCCCCGGTGGACGGCGCGCCGCTGGCCGTCGTCGCGCACAGCGGGACAGCCCGGTTGGGCGCCCGGGTACGCCCGGGGCACTTCTCCCAGACCCATGACCGGCCCGACCTGGTCGACAAGACCCTCGCTGAGATCCTCTGGCGCGGTGATGACCACCGGGCCGGCATGCCCCGGCATGACGCGATGAAGGTGCTCAACCGGTACGAACTGGCCGGCCAGGGTGACCAGCGGTTCGGCACGCTGTCAGGTGGGCAGCAGGCGCGGTTCCTGGTCCTGCTGCTGGAACTGTCCGGAGCCACCCTGCTGCTGCTCGACGAGCCGACGGACAACCTCGATCTCGCCTCGGCCGAGGCGCTCGAGGAGGGGCTGCAGGGGTTCTCCGGTACGGTCATCGCGGTCACCCACGACCGGTGGTTCACCCGCACCTTCGACCGGTTCGTGCTCTTCGGCGCGGACGGCGAGGTGAAGGAGACCGCCGAGCCGGTCTGGGACGTGCGCTAGTTGCTCGCGCCGCGCTGGGCCGGCGTGTTGCCGCCCAGCGTCCGCAGCCAGTCGAACGAGCCGTCGCCGTACGTCTGGGGTGGCTGGCCCATCGCCGGTGCGACCTCGGCCGCCGGCGCCGTCGGGTACTCGTCGGTGGGGTAGTCGTAGTCCCGGCCCAGATACCCGGACCCGCCGTAGGTTCGGCCGCCGGGGTACTCCTCGGCGCGGTGGGCGCCCTCCCGGGCCGCCTCGCGCTCGTGGGCACGGGTGACCTCGGATTCGTATGGCCGGGGGAGCTCGGAATCGTAGGACCGCGCGGCGTCGCCGCGCGCCGGAGTCGAGTGGAGTGGACCCGGAGCCACCTCGCCCGGGCGGGTCTCGGCCAGGTAGTTGCCCGGCCGGTACCGGTCGGCCTCAGCCCGGCCCAGCGCGTCCCGCGGACCCACCTCCTCACGCGCGTCGGGCCGGGCGGGTAGGGCGACCAGGGTGGCCACGACCAGACCCGCTCCGGCGGCGTACAGGCTGGCCAGGAACGTCCCGGTGTCGGCCGCGGCCGTGCCGGCGATCGCGTAGGCGCCGGCGACGATGGCCGGACCGGCCAGCCCCGATACCGCGACCATGAAGCGCCCGGCCCCCGCCCACCGGGCGATCAGGGCGACGGCCAGTCCGACCAGGCCGGCCGCGATGACCATGACGTACGGCCCCGGCCACCATCCGTACCGGTCAAGGTAGGCCGCGTCGATGAGAGCCAGCCGCGGTGACGGGTACGGCTGATGGCTGAGGATGCCGGCGACGCTGGACCCGATCGCGGCCAGCCAGATCCACGCCACGAACGCGCCGGCGCCGCCAGCGATGGGCGGGACGAAGAGCGCGAACAGCGCGAGGACGAGTCCGGCCACCACCCCCGCGCCGGCAATCACCGAGACGAGCAGCTCAGGATGGACATTGACGGGTGGGACAGCGTTGCCGGCCTGCAACGTCACCAACGAGATCGCGGCGGCCGCACCGACCGCGCCGGCGAGGGCGGCGGTGATGCGGGCGAATACCCCGTCGGTCCGGCCGGCGCGCCGGACGGCCTTGCGACCGACCGCCGCGCCGGCCAGCACGGATGCCGCATAGACGAAGGTGACCCAGGTCAGCAGGGCACTCCAGGAGTCGCCCCCGCTGCTGTCGTAGTGGTCGGTCCAGCGGACGATGCCCAGTGCCTGAGCGGTGCCCAACTGGGCGGCGACGGCCACGACCGCCACGCCCACAGAGCTCCAGATCAATCTGACCCACGAACGGACCACGAGCGAAGCGTACGAGTAGCCGGGCTCGGGCGCGACCCACCGTACGTACGCCATCTTCACAGCCGATTCCTAACTCACTGCGACATGCTGGACAGTGGAAGAGGAGGCACGCCATGACCGAGCCAACCCCAGGCGCACCTCAGCCTGAGGAGCACCTGCCGCCACCGGCAACGCCGACACCGCCACCACCGGTGGTCGGGACGCCGCCGCCGCCACCGCCGATGCCACCACCACCACCGCCTGCAGCTCCAGCACCGGTGGTGGTCGCCCGGCGGGGCCGGCCGGCCTGGTTGCTGCCGGCCCTGGTCGGAGTGGCCGGTCTGGTCGTCGGTCTGCTGCTCGGCGGATTCGGGGTGGCCGCGTTCTCGCACGACCACTTTGGACCCCGGCACGGCCCGGCGGCGGGCTACGACTACCGGTACCGGCAGCTGCCGCAAGGGCCGTTGAAGGGGCGGTTCCCGCCGCGACCAGCCAAGCCGTCCGCAACCGCGTCCCCGCAGGCCAGCTAGTCGACCCCGCCACCGACCCATCGTCCACATCGGACCCGACCACGCTCGGGAGTGAAGCAACGGCCGACGGCCGTCGATGTTTCCACCCGGATGATTCCGGCCGGCACACATCAGGGGGCGATCGAGCGGATGGAGTCGCTGACCTGGTAGTTCAGGCTGGTGTACAGGTTGATCGCAACCGTGTTGTGGCCGAACACGTTCAGCCCGAGCGAGCGATCGCCAGCGGCCAGGGCACGGTCCTCACCGACGAGCATCGCCGCCCGGCCGAACCCACGGCCCCGGGCCTGCGGCACCGTCGAGACGCTGTAGACGAAGCTGAGGCCGGGCCGGTACGCGTGGCCGAGCCAGATCGTGGCGACCAGCGCACCGTCCGACTCCACCACCCAGAAGCTGTGGCCGGGCGTCGCGAGCCCCTGCGGGATGAACTCGGTGTAGGTGGCGGCCGCCTGCGTCTCGGCCTGGTCCCGGGTGGCCGAGCCCGACGCGGTGATGTCGTGGACGTATCCGGCCACTTCGCGCTCGACCCAGGCCCGGAACTCCTCAGCGCGCATCGCGCGGTAGGTGATCGACGACAGGTCCACCGGTCGGAGTTCCTTGTACATGCGCTGGTTGCGCAGCGGGTAGTCGGAGAAGAGCGCGGCCACGCCCGGATCGGCCTCCCAGACCGGTATCGAGAGGATCGGCGCACCGCGCTCGCGGCACCACCGCTCGGCGTAGGCGCGTGCGAACCCGCCGTACCCGAGCCGGCGGTGAGCCGGGTCGACCCAGATGTCGTGGAGGGCGACCGCGTCCGGTACGGGGCCGACGGTACCGTCGTTGTGGCGGGCCAGTGCGATATGGCCCACACCTAGGCCATCGGCCACGATCAGGCCGAGCATCCGATCGGTGGCGCGGTCCCACCCGTCGCGGCGCCGGGCCACGTTGTCCTCGGCCCGGAACAGGGCGAACCAGGCCGTCAGGCGGTCCACCCAGCGGTCCAGCCAGGCGCGCTCCTGGGTGGGGTCGGCCGCCCGGATCTCCGTCATCTCTGGCACACTAGTAGCGAGAGGCGCGGGGCCTCCGGGGTGTTTTGACCCTGGCCGGCCCGTGCCGGTAACATGGTGTGCTGTTGTCCTAGAGCTGTGGCGCCCCTGACCGGTTCGTCCGCGGCGCGGCTCGCGGAAAAAACCGACGAACGAGACAAGGTAATCCTGTGCGTACGTACAGCCCCAAGCCGGGTGAGATCGAGCGGCAGTGGCACGTCATCGACGCCACTGACGTGGTGCTGGGCCGCCTTGCGACCCACGCGGCCACGCTGCTGCGTGGCAAGCACAAGCCGGTCTTCGCTCCGCACGTCGACAC
Organism: uncultured Actinomycetota bacterium; assembly: GCA_963803345.1. GTDB lineage: Bacteria > Actinomycetota > Actinomycetes > Mycobacteriales > Micromonosporaceae > CAWDLX01. The sequence goes on along the minus strand of CAWDLX010000005.1, from coordinate 648,170 downwards.
CGGGGACTTTGTCGTCATCATCAACGCCGGCAAGGTCGCGCTGACCGGCAACAAGCGGCAGACCAAGATGGCCCACCGCCACTCCGGGTACCCGGGTGGTCTGACCTCGGTGCGCTACGAGGACCTGCTGCAGACCCGGCCCGAGCGGGCGGTCGAGCTCGCCGTGAAGGGCATGCTCCCGCACAACCGGCTGGGCCGGAAGCTCATCACGAAGCTCAAGGTGTACCCCGGAGCCGAGCACCCGCACGGCGCCCAGCAACCGGTTCCGTTCGAGATCAAGCAGATCGCGCAGTAGGCGAAGGACGAATTGTGACCGAAGCAACTGACACTGAGGCGCCCGAGGCCGTCGAGGTCGCCGTAGAGGTGCCGCCAACTCCGACGCCGGCCCCGAAGGCTCCTCGCAGCGTGCCCCGCACCGAGCGGCCGATCCAGACCGTGGGACGCCGCAAGGAGGCCATCGTCCGGGTGCGCATCCTCCCGGGTACCGGCAAGTTCACGCTCAACGGCCGCACGCTCGAGGCCTACTTCCCGAGCAAGGTCCACCAGCAGGTGGTGCGCGAGCCGCTGACCGTGGCCGAGCGGCTCGACACCCTCGACGTGATCGCCAACCTGCGCGGTGGCGGGGTCACCGGCCAGGCCGGCGCGCTCCGGCTGGCCATCGCCCGCGCCCTGTGCGACCTTGACGCTGACGACCGCCCCGCGCTCAAGAAGGCCGGCTTCCTGACCCGCGACGCGCGGGTGAAGGAGAGCAAGAAGTACGGTCTCAAGAAGGCCCGCAAGGCGCCGCAGTACTCGAAGCGCTGACCCATCTCCGGCACAGCTCTTCCCCTCGGCCGGGCCGCCTGTTGGCGGACCCGGCCGTTGGCATCTTGGTAGCACGGAAGGATCACGGTGGGGTATCACTTCGGAACGGATGGGATTCGTGGGCTCGCCAACGCTGACCTGAGCCCGGAGCTGGCTCTCTCGGCGGCGGTCGCGGCGGCGGCGGTACTCGCCGAGGCGGACCGTTCCCACGCACCGATGGCGGTGGTCGGTCGTGACCCCCGAGCCAGCGGCGAGATGCTCGAGGCGGCCGTCGTCGCCGGCCTGACCAGCGCCGGGGCGACCGTGGTGCGGGTGGGCGTGCTGCCGACGCCCGGGGTGGCCTACCTCACCGCCGAGTCGAACGCCGATATCGGGGTGGTCCTGTCGGCCTCGCACAACCCGATGCCGGACAACGGGATCAAGCTGTTCGCGGCCGGCGGGCACAAGCTGCCCGACGATGTGGAGGAGCGGATCGAGGCGGTGATGGCCGCGACCGACCGGTTGCACCGGCCGACCGGCGCCGGGGTCGGCCGGGTCCACGACCTGCTCGACGGGGCCGACCACTACGTCAAGCACCTCGTCGGGTCGACTCCCAACCCGCTGACCGGACTGCGGGTGGTGGTCGACTGTGCCAACGGGGCCGCCTGTGCCGTCGCCCCCCAGGCGTACCGGGAGGCCGGAGCGGACGTTGTGGTGATCCATGCCGAACCGGACGGACTGAACATCAACGAAGGCTGCGGCTCGACGCACCTCGACGACGTCCGGGCGGCGGTCGTCGAGCACGGCGCCGACCTCGGCATCGCGCACGACGGCGACGCCGACCGGGCGCTGGCCGTCGATGCCCGCGGCGAGGTGGTCGATGGCGACCAGATCATGGCGATTCTGGCCCTCGCGATGCGTGAGGCCGGCAAACTCACCGACGACACCGTGGTGGCCACCGTCATGAGCAACCTCGGTCTGCGGCTGGCCATGCGCGAGCACGGGATCACCCTGCTGGAGACGGGAGTGGGCGACCGGTACGTGCTGGAAACCTTGCGGGCCAAGGGTCTCGCCCTGGGTGGTGAACAAAGTGGACACATCATCCTGCCCGAGTTCGCCACCACGGGCGACGGCATCCTCACCGCCCTGCACCTGATGGCGCGGATGGCCTCGACCGGCCGCTCACTGTTCGACCTGTCCGCCGTGATGACCAAGCTGCCCCAGGTCATGGTGAACGTGAGGGTCACCGACCGCGCGGCCGCGGTGGGGGCGCCGTCAGTCGTAGCCGCGGTGGCCGAGGCGGAGGCATCGCTGCACGACACGGGTCGGGTGCTGCTGCGCCCGTCGGGTACGGAGCAGCTGGTACGTGTGATGGTCGAGGCCGAGACAGCCCAGACCGCCCACGAGGTGGCCCGCCGTATCGCCGCCGAGGTCAGCGCAGTGAGCGCAGCCGGCTGACCGCCTCGTTGAGTACCTCGTCGCGCTTGACGAAGGTGAACCGGACCAGGTGCCGGCCGGCGGCCACATCGTCATAGAACACCTGGGTCGGGATGGCCACCACACCACACCGCTCCGGCAGGTCCAGGCAGAACCGGACCCCGTCGGTCCCGCCGAGTGGTGTGATGTCGGCCGTGACGAAGTAGCCGCCCTCCGGCGCGTACGGGCGCAGTCCGGCCCGGTGAAGCCCGTCGACCAGCAGGTCCCGCCGCCGGTGCAGGTCGGCCCTCAGCCGGGGAATGTACTCGGTGGACAGTCCTAACGCGACAGTCACGGCCGGCTGGAACGGGGCACCGTTGACGAACGTGAGGAACTGCTTGACCCGCAGCGCCGCCGCCACCAACGGCTTCGGCCCGCTGACCCAGCCGATCTTCCAGCCCGTACACGAGAACGTCTTGCTGGCCGAGGATATCCGCAGCGTCCGGTCCCGCATGCCGTCCACAGTGGCCAGCGGGACATGCGGGTTGTCACCGTAGATGAGGTGCTCGTACACCTCATCAGTGACTGCGATCGCGTCGAACTCCTGGCACAGCCGGGCGATCATGGCCAGCTCGTCGGCCGTGAACACCTTGCCGGTCGGGTTGTGCGGCGAGTTGAGCAGCACCATCCTTGTCCGGGGCGAGAACGCCGCCCGCACCTCGTCCGGGTCGAACGCGTACCGGCCGTCAGCCTGAGGTCGCAGGGTGACCGGCCGGCGCACTGCGTGGGCCAGGCTGACGCAGGCGGCGTAGGAGTCGTAGTAGGGCTCGAACGCGATCACCTCGTCGCCCGCCTCGCACAACGCCAGGACCGACGCGGCGATCGCCTCGGTCGCCCCGGCCGTGATCACCACCTCGGTGTCCGGGTCGTACTCCAGCCCCCAGTCACGTTGCTGCTGATCGGCCACCGCCTGCCGCAACGACGGGATACCCGGTCCGGGCGGATACTGGTTCTGCCCGCTCCTGATCGCGTCGATCGCCGCGTCCAGCATCGCCGGTGGGCCGTCGGTGTCCGGGAAGCCCTGCCCGAGGTTCACCGCCCCGGTTCGCACCGCCAGCGCGGACATCTCCGCGAAAATCGTCGTACCGAAGGAGCGCATGCGCTCCACCAGTGGGTCAGGGCGGGCCACAGTGGTCATGCGCCCTATTGTGCCGCCCCGCCTTCCCCGGCCCCTGTTTGCAGGGCGTCCCTGCTAACGCCGGGTGGGTGTTATGTCCGCCCCGGCTGATTGCACGGCGTCCCTGCTATCGCGCCGGGGGGATGCGGACCCAAGATCACTTTGATGGTGCGGAAAGCGGCCGGCATCATTTTCTGCGCGTTTAGGGCGATCATGAGAGGTCTGGGTGCTCGGACGGCGCGCGTAGAAAGCCACATTCATCGCACATTCCGCACATCGTCCGGCCGGCCGAACAACAGTGGACAACGAACCGAGCACTATCGAGACTCCGATCAAGCAGCCTGCGCAAAAGCCCGGCTTTCGAGCACCACATTTGAGCGGACGTCCGTTAGGCTGGCGACCATGTGTGGAATCGTGGGATACGCGGGAGGCCGATCGGCGCTCTCGATCGTGGTGGACGGGCTGCGGCGGCTGGAGTACCGGGGCTACGACTCGGCTGGCGTCGCGATGATCTCCGACGGCGTGCTGCTCATCTGTAAGCGCGCGGGCAAGCTCGCCAATCTCCAGCAGGCACTGGTCGATGACGACTCGGGCATCGACCGGGGTATGACCGGGATCGGGCATACACGGTGGGCCACACACGGCGGACCGACCGACCGCAACGCCCACCCGCACCGCTCCAGCAGCGGCCGGATCGCTATCATCCACAATGGAATCATCGAGAACTTCGCCCGGCTTCGGGCCGAGCTGGAGGCGACCGGCGTCGAGTTCCAGAGTGATACCGACACCGAGACGGCCGCCCACATACTCGAGAGTGAGCTGGCGGCGATGCGGGCCAAAGCGGACGGCGATCTGGACACTGTGGAGCGTGCACGGCTGCTGGCGGAGGCGATGCGCCGGGTGTGCCAGCGACTCGAAGGGGCATTCACACTGCTGGCCGTCGACGCCGACAGCCCGGATGTCGTGGTCGGTGCCCGCCGGAACTCACCGCTGGTCGTTGGCCGCGGTACCGGCGAGAACTTCCTGGCCAGTGACGTGGCCGCCTTCATCGAGTACACCCGCGAGGCGGTGGAGCTCGGCCAGGACCAGGTTGTGCTGATCATGCCTGATCTGATCGAGATCACCGACTTCGCCGGCAATCCGGCCCAGGGCAAGGACTTCCACGTCGACTGGGATGCGTCGGCCGCCGAGAAGGGTGGCTACGACTACTTCATGCTCAAGGAGATCGCCGAGCAGCCCCGGGCGGTCGCTGACACCCTGCGCGGCCGGCTGGCCGACGATGGTCAGACGCTCCAGCTCGACGAGATGCGACTGTCCACTCAGGACCTTCGAGACATCGACAAGGTCTACATCGTGGCGTGCGGCACCGCGTACCACGCCGGCCTGGTGGCCAAGTACGCCATCGAGCATTGGACCCGCATCCCGTGCGAGGTCGAGCTGGCCAGCGAGTTCCGGTACCGCGACCCGGTTCTCGGCCGGACGACGCTGGTCGTGGCGATCTCCCAGTCCGGCGAAACGATGGACACCCTGATGGCGCTGCGGCACGCCAAGGACCAGAAGGCGCGGGTACTGGCGATCTGCAACACCAACGGCTCGACCATCCCACGGGAGTCCGACGCTGTCCTCTACACCCATGCCGGCCCGGAGGTGGCGGTCGCCTCGACCAAGGCGTTCCTGACCCAGCTGGTCGCCTGCTACCTGGTCGGCCTGCACCTGGCCCAGGTACGGCGGAACATGTACCCCGATGAGATCGCCACGGTGCTCGGGCAGTTGCAGGGCATGCCGCGTGCGGTCGAGGAGGTGCTGGAGACGATCGAAGGCGTGCGCGAACTGGCCCGGGCGCTCTCCCAGTCGCGCTCGGTGCTGTTCATCGGAAGGCATGTGGGCTACCCGGTAGCCCTCGAGGGTGCGCTCAAGCTCAAGGAGCTGGCGTACATGCATGCCGAGGGGTTCGCGGCCGGCGAACTCAAGCACGGGCCGATCGCACTGATCGATGAGGGTACACCGGTGATCTGCGTCGTACCGTCCTCGAGCGGTCCGGTGATGCACGACAAGATCGTGTCCAACATCCAGGAGGTACGGGCCCGCGGTGCCCGGACGATCATCATCGCCGAGCGGGGTGACGAGTCGGTCCGGCCCTACGCCGACGACCTGATCGAGGTTCCGGTGACGCCACCGCTGCTCGCGCCGCTCGTGACGACCGTGCCCCTGCAGGTGCTCGCATGCGAGATCGCCACCGCCCGGGGGCACGACGTGGACCAACCGCGGAACCTGGCCAAGTCGGTGACGGTCGAGTAGGTGCTCGCGTTCGCCCTGTTCGCCGCGGTGGTCACCATCACCCCTGGTGTGGACACCATGCTCGTGCTGCGGACCGCCGCCGTCTCCGGCCGGCGCGCCGGCCTGAGCGCGATGGCCGGCATCGTGCTCGGCTGCCTGATCTGGGCGGTACTCAGCGCGGTCGGGGTCGCGGCGGTCCTCACCGCCTCCCGACCGGCCTTCGAGGTGCTCCGGGCGGCCGGGGTCGGCTACCTGCTGTACCTCGGTATCCGGGCACTGTGGGCCTCCCGCCGCTCGCCCACTCCGGCCTCCCCCGCGGGACCCGCGGAAGCAAGCGCACCCCCCGCGCCGACGGGACCGGCGGAAGGAAGGGCACCCCCCGCGCCGACGGGACCGGCGGAAGGAAGGGCACCTTCCTATACCGCAAGCGTTAACAAGGTGCCCTTCCTTCCGTTCCGGGCCGGGCTCGGGTCGTTCGGGGCCGGGCTCACGACCAATCTGCTCAACCCCAAGGTCGGGGCGTTCTACGTGGCGGTGATGCCGGCGTTCCTGCCCGACCGGGTACCGGCGGTGGTCGGTGCGCTCGCGCTGGGTGCGATCCACGCGGCGGAGGGGGTGGTCTGGCTCAGCGGTGTGGCACTGCTCGTCGGTCGGGCCCGCCGGATCCTCGCCACCGAGCGGGTCGGCCGTTGGCTGGAGCGCCTGGCCGGCGTCGTCTTCATTGGATTCGGGGTACGGCTGGCGCTCGAACGTGCTCCGGGCTGACCGGCGCCGTACTGCTGACCCGGGGGTCCTGATCGCCTAGGCTGCGGGGCGTGATCGTGTCGGTAGGCATGGATGTGGTGCTGGTAGACCGGTTCGTGCGGGCGATCGAACGGACCCCGCTGCTGGCGGAGCGCCTGTTCACCGAGGCCGAGCGGCATACGGCTTCGGGCAATCCGCGCGCGCCGGACTCGCTGGCCGCCCGGTTCGCGGCCAAGGAGGCTGTGGCCAAGGCGCTCGGGGCTCCCAGCGGGCTGCACTGGCATGACTGCGAGATCGTCACCGACGGCGATGGTCGGCCGTGGCTCACCGTGTCGGGCAGCGTGGCGGATGTCGCGGCCGAGCGGGGGGTGAGCCGGTGGCATCTGTCGCTGTCCCACGATGGCGGGATCGCCTCGGCCATGGTCGTCGCCGAACGCGAGTAGGCCCGAACGGCGAGTCGGCGCGGACGCGAGTAGGCCCGAACGGCGAGTCGGCGCGAACGCGGGTCTGCCTGAACGCGAGTAGGCGTGAGCGCGAGTCGGCCCGAACACGTCGGGAGCCGGCGGATTTCCTCCGGTACCGGCACGATAGGAAGCGGACAGGGAGGAGCCGGAAGATGCGGGCAGCGTGGCGGTCGGCCGACATCCGGTCGGCCGAGAAGCAGCTCCTGGCTACGTTGCCGGAGCTGACCCTGATGCAGCGGGCGGCGACCGGGCTGGCCCGGCGGTGTGCGTCGGTGCTGGCCGACCAGGGCGGTATCTACGGCGCTCGGGTACTTCTCCTGATCGGGGCCGGCAACAACGGCGGTGACGCGTTGTTCGCCGGTGCGCTGCTGGCCGGGCGGGGCGCCGCCGTCCAGGCTCTGCTGCTCAACGCCGGCCGGGTGCACGAGGCGGGGTTGGCCGCACTACGTCGGGCAGGTGGTTCGGTCGCCTCCACCCTTCCCTCCACAGTGGACCTTATTGTCGACGGCATTGTCGGCATCGGTGCCGAGGGCGGGCTGCGCGGCACCGCGGCCGACGTGGTCGGCCAGCTCGGCGAGGTAGCGTCGTCCACAGGAGACGGTCCGACCGTGGTCAGCGTGGACGTCCCGAGCGGGGTCAACGTCGACTCCGGCGCGGTCGAGGGGCTCGCCGTGCGAGCCGATGTGACGGTGACCTTCGGCTGCCTCAAGCCAGCTCTGGTCGTCGGCCCTGCGGCCGCTCTGGCCGGGCAGGTCGACCTGGTCGATATCGGGCTGCCGTGGTTGGACGCGGCACCGGCGGTGTGGGTGCCGGATGCCGCCGACGTCGCCCGCTGGTGGCCGCTGCCTGACACCTCGTCGGACAAGTACACCCGCGGCGTGGCCGGCCTGGTCACCGGATCGCAGCAGTTTCCCGGCGCCGCCTTCATGTCGGTCGCCGGTGCGTTGGCGGGGCCGGCCGGCATGGTGCGCTATGTCGGCCCGGTGGCCGACGATGTGGCCCGGGTCCACCACAGCGTCGTCGTGAGCCGCCGGGTGGCCGACGCCGGTCGGGTCCAGGCGTGGCTGTGCGGCAGCGGGTTGGGTACCGACGACCGGGCGCACGAGGAGCTCCGGGCGGTGCTCGGCTCATCGGTGCCGGTGGTGCTGGACGCGGACGCCCTGACGATGCTCGGCGATGCCCAGCTGAGCTCGTGGCTGCGCCGGCGCGACGCGCCCACCGTGGTCACGCCGCACGACCGCGAATTCACCCGGATCGCCGGCGACCAGGTCGGCCCGGACCGCGTTGCCGCCGCCAGGCAGCTGGCCGCCCGGCTCGGCATCATCGTGCTGCTCAAGGGCGACCGGACGATCGTGGCCAGCCCGGACGGCACGGCCTGGGCCAACCCCACCGGCACGGCCGCACTGGCCACCGCCGGTACCGGTGACGTGCTCGGCGGCCTGCTGGTCTCGCTGCTGGCTGGCGGTCTGCCGGCCGACCGGGCGGCGATCTCGGCGGCGTTCGTTCACGGGCTGGCGGGCCGCCGCGCCCAGGGGAGCGGCCGGACGCCGGTGACCGCTCCAGCCGTGGCGGCGGCACTTTCCGCCACCGTGGGAAGTTTGGGCTGATCAGAGCACGTACAGGGCGATCACCAGCAGCCGCCTGGCTACCCGCCGGTTACCCTTGGACCATGTGGCAGGCGGAGGTTCGGGTCGACCTGGCGGCGATCCGGAGCAACATCATCCGTCTGCGTGAGGGGACGCGGGCTGAGGTGATGGCTGTCGTCAAGGGCGACGGGTACGGGCACGGGTTGGTCCCGGCCGCCCGGGCCGCGCTGGCCGGCGGCGCCACCTGGCTCGGTGCCTGTACCCTCGGCGAGGCGCTCGCCCTGCGCGCGGCCGGGTTCACCGAGCCGATCCTGGCCTGGCTGCTGGCGCCGGGGCTGCCGCTGCATGAGGCGGTCGCGGCCGACATCGACCTCTCCGCGTCCTCGACCAGCGTGCTGTCCGAGATCGTGGCCGCCGCTCGCCGTACCGGCCAGCCCGCCCGTGTCCACCTCAAACTCGACACCGGCCTGTCGCGGGGTGGCGCGACCGCGTCCGAGTGGGCCGAGCTGTGCGAGGCCGCGGCGAAGGCCCGGGCAGACGGATCAGCACAGGTCATCGGGGTATGGAGCCACTTCGTGCACGCCGACGTGCCCGATCACCCGACCAATGACGCCCAGCTCGCGGCCTTCCGGGACGGGCTGGCCGTGGCCGCACGCTACGACATCAACCCGTCCTACCGGCACCTGGCCAACTCGGCCGCCACGTTGACCCGCCCCGACACCCACCTCGACCTGGTCCGGCCGGGCATCGCGACCTACGGACTGTCGCCGGTGCGTCACCGCGACTTCGGGCTGCGTCCGGCGATGACCGTGCGGGCCCGGGTCGTACAGACCAAGCGGGTACCGGCCGGCCAAGGTGTCTCCTATGGACATACGTACGCGACCAGCGGCGAGACCACGCTGGCGCTGGTACCGGTCGGGTATGCCGACGGGTTACCCCGCGCCGCCAGCAACGCCGGTCCGGTCCGGCTGGCCGGCGCCACCCGGACCGTGGCGGGCCGGGTCTGCATGGACCAGATCATCCTCGACTGTGGCGACGACCCGGTTGCGCCAGGTGACGTGGCCGTGCTCTTCGGACCGGGCGACGACGGCGAGCCGACGGCTGACGACTGGGCCGACGCCACCGGGACAATCAACTACGAGATCGTCACCCGGATGGGTAGTGCGCGCGTACCCCGGGTCTACCACGAGGTATCGGCGTGAGCACACCGATCGGCGAGGCGGCCGCGGAGTCCAGGCGGTCCCGGCGAAACCGCGCCGGATTCATCGGCACCCTCGTCGGCGCGGCCGCGGCCGGGGTGGCCGCCGGCGTCGCGGCCGAGCGGCTCATCCTGCAGCGCCGCCGCCCGGCCGAACGCGACCCGTACGCCGACGAGCCGTTCGGGGAGCTGCTGGCCGACTCGTACCGCACGATCACCACGACCGAGGGCATCGCGCTGCACGTGGAGATCGACGGCGACGACACCGCTGCGTTGACGGTCGTGTTCGTACACGGGTTCTGCCTCGACCTGGGGACGTTCCACTTCCAGCGAAAGGCGCTGCGCGAGTTCGGCAAGGTCCGCGTGGTCAGCTATGACCAGCCGGGGCACGGGCGGTCGGGCCGCCTGGACCGGGGAGAGTACACATTGGACCTGCTCGGCTCGACGCTGCGGCAGGTGGTCGAGGAGACCGCCCCGCGCGGCCGGGTCGTCCTGGTCGGGCACTCGATGGGCGGTATGGCCATCATGGCCCTGGCCGACGCCAATCCCGAGCTGTTCAAACCGGACGGTCGGGTGGCCGGGGTGGTACTGGTCTCGACGTCGGCCGGTGACCTGGCCGGCGTCACGTTCGGCATGCCGCAGGTGCTGGTCCGCTTCCGCAAGCCGTTGCTACCCCTGGTGTCCGGCGCCGGCTGGGTTACCGCGGGAATGCTCGACCGGGCCCGTGAGGCATCCTCCGACCTGGCCCGCCTGCTCACCCGGCGGTACGGCTTCGGCTCGGAGCGGGTCAGCCCGAGCATGGTGTCCTATGTAGAGCACATGAACTCCGCCACCCGCACCGAGTCGGTCGCCCGATATCTGCGTGCCCTCCACAGCCACGAGCGGACCATGGCGCTGGGTGCGATGACCGAGATCCCGGTGCTGGTGATCTGCGGTGAGGAGGACCTGATGACCCCGCTCGAGCACTCGCAGGCCATCGCCGCCGTCCTGCCCAACGCTGAGCTGGTCATTGTCCCGCACGCCGGACACGTGGTCCTGCTGGAGTACCCCGAGGCGGTGAACGACGTAGTCTTGCCGTTCGTGCGGACTGTGATGTCGTCATGAAGCTCGAGCTGTCCACTGTGGAGGATACCGAGGACCTCGGTCGCCGGCTGGCCGGCCTGCTCGGCCCGGGCGACCTGGTGATACTCGACGGCCCGCTCGGAGCCGGCAAGACGGCGCTCGCCCGTGGGCTGGGTGACGGACTCGGCGTGCGCGGTCCGGTGACCTCGCCGACGTTCGTGATCTCCCGGGTGCATCCGCCCGATCCGGCCCGGGGTGGGCGGCTGGCGCTGGTTCACGTGGACGCGTACCGGCTCGGCGGTGTGTCCGAAGTGGACGACCTCGATCTCGACGCGAGCGCCGGTGACTGCGTGACGGTGGTCGAGTGGGGCGGGGGGAAGGTCGAACAGCTGGCCGACTCTCACCTGCTGATCCGCCTCGAGCGGCGCGACGACGACTCCCGGGTCATCGAGCTCACCCCGGTCGGAGCGGACTGGCCGGCCCGGCTGGCCGCGTGGACTCGGGCGCCCGGAACCGTTGGGTCGGGGTACCGGGGCGGGGGAGGGCGACGTGGTCGCGGACGCGGCGGTGGTTAGGGTGCAGGGATGCTCGTTCTCGCCGTGGACACCTCGACGCCGGCGGTGTCGGCGGCAGTGGTCCGCGTCGGGTCTCCCGACCGGGTCGTCCTGATCGCCGAGCGGATCACGGTGGACGCCCGGGCCCATGGTGAGCTGCTCGGGCCCGCGATCCGGGCGGCCCTGACCGACGCGCGGGCCGAGCCGGCGGACCTCGCGGCGGTGGTCGCCGGCCTTGGTCCCGGGCCGTTCACCGGGCTGCGGGTCGGCCTGGTCACGGCGGCGGCCCTCGGGCAGACGTTGGCCGTCCCGACCTACGGTGTGTGCTCCCTTGACGGCATCGGGTTGGCGACCACGGGGACGGTTGTGGTGGCGACCGACGCCCGCCGCAAGGAGGTCTACTGGGCCATCTACCACGACGGCGCCCGCGTCGACGGCCCGGCGGTGAGCCGGCCGGCCGGGCTCGCGGACCTCGTTGTTGAGGTGGCGGTCGGGGATGCCGCGCCGTTGTTGGCGGCATGGTTTCCAGTACGGCCGGAGCCCAGGTATCCGCAGCCGGCCGTCCTCGTCCGAGCCGCCGCCGCCCGGATCTGCGGTGCGGCGCCGTCCGAGTCGTTGACGCCGATGTACCTGCGGCGACCGGACGCGGTCGAGCCCGGCGCACGGAAGATGGCACTGCCGTGACGGTCACCTTGGACCGGCTGCGCTGGTGGCACATCGACGAGGTGCTGACCCTCGAGGCCGACCTGTTCGGCGACGAACAGTGGAGCGCCGCCATGTTCTGGAACGAGTTGGCCAACGGCAACCACTACCTGGCCGCGTTCGACGCACAGGACCTGGTCGGCTACGGCGGTCTGGCCGTCACCGGACCGGCCGAGGCGTGGATCAACAACATCGCCGTCAAGCGGGATCACCATTGCCGCGGTATCGGCCGCCGGCTGCTGGAGGCGCTGCTGGAGCGGGCCCGCGGCAGCGGGGCACGGTCGGTCCTGCTCGAAGTGGCGGCCGACAACAAGCCAGCCCAGAACCTGTACGACGCCTACGGGTTCACCGTGGTCGGGCTGCGCCGACACTACTACCAGCCGAGCAACACCGACGCCCTCGTCATGCGGCGGGATGAGCCATGAGAGCGAGCCCCGCAGCTTGCGCGCGGAGGGTGGCGGAATGAGCGCGCGCGAGGAGCGAGCGCCAGCGAGCCCCGCAGCTTGCGCGCGGAGTGTGGCGGAATGAGCGCGCGCGAGGAGCGAGCGCCAGCGAGCCCCGCAGCTTGCGCGCGGAGTGTGGCGGAATGAGCGCGCGCGAGGAGCGAGCGCCAGCGAGCCCCGCAGCTTGCGCGCGGAGTGTGGCGGAATGAGCGATCAACCCCTGGTCCTGGGGATCGAGACGTCGTGCGACGAGACCGGTATCGGCATCGTCCGGGGCACGACGCTGCTGGCCGACGCGGTGGCGTCCAGTGTGGAGGCTCACGCCCGTTTCGGTGGGGTGGTGCCCGAGGTGGCCAGCCGCGCGCATCTGGAGGCCATGGTCCCCACCATGCGGCGCGCGCTCGACACGGCTGGCATCAGGATGTCCGATGTGGACGCTATCGCTGTTACCGCCGGACCCGGACTGGCTGGTGCGCTCCTGGTCGGGGTGGCCGCGGCCAAGGGTTACGCGATCGCGGCTGACAAGCCCGTGTACGGCGTGAACCACTTGGCCGCCCACGTCGCCGTCGACACGCTCGAGCACGGGGCGTTCAGTGAGCCGGTGGTCGCTTTGCTCGTGTCGGGCGGGCACTCGTCCCTGCTGCTGGTCGACGATATCGCCGGTGAGGTCACCGCACTCGGGGCGACCATTGATGATGCCGCCGGCGAGGCGTACGACAAGGTCGCCCGACTGCTGGGTATGCCGTTCCCCGGTGGTCCGCCGATCGACCGGGCCGCCCGGGACGGCGACCCCGGGGCGATCAGCTTCCCGCGCGGCCTGACCGCGCACCGGGATCTCGCGGCCCACCGGTACGACTTCTCCTTCTCCGGGCTCAAGACGGCCGTGGCCCGGTGGGTGGAGGCGCGCGAACGCGCTGGCGAGCCGGTGCCGGTGGCCGACGTGGCGGCCAGCTTCCAGGAGGCGGTGTGTGATGTCCTGACCGCCAAAGCGCTGGCTGCGTGTCGTGCCCTGGGGGTGGGCACGCTCGTCGTCGGGGGCGGGGTGGCGGCCAACTCGCGGCTGCGGGCTCTGGCCGGGGCGCGGGCCAGCTCGGCCGGGATCACGCTACGGGTACCCCGGCCCGGACTCTGCACCGACAACGGCGCGATGGTCGCGGCGCTCGGCTCACATCTGGTGGCCGCCGGGCGGCCGCCCAGCCGGTTGGATCTGGGGGCGGATTCGGCTCTTCCGGTGACCACGACATCGGTGTCCTGAGCCCCCGCAGCTTGCGAAGGGTCCTTGGCGGATGTCCTGAGCGCGAGGAGGCGAGCGTCAGCGAGCCCCCGCAGCTTGCGAAGGGTCCTTGGCGGATGTCCTGAGCGCGAGGAGGCGAGCGTCAGCGAGCCCCCGCAGCTTGCGAAGGGTCCTTGGCGGATGTCCTGAGCGCGAGGAGGCGAGCGTCAGCGAGCCCCCGCAGCTTGCGAAGGGTCCTTGGCGGATGTGAGTCTGTGGTCGTGATCGTCCGGATGTGGGAGGTACGGGCTCAGCAGCGCACGTTCACCGAGCTGATGACCTGGGTGGTCGACGTGGCGGTACCCGCCATCGAGGTGTACCCGTTGCACATCTCGAGCGAGGTGTACTCGTCACCCGACTACCGGTTGGTGGTGATCACGAAGTGGCGCAGCAGCCCGGAGGCGTTCCGGGAACCGCCGGCCCATCTGATCACCCGGCCACCCCACTCCTGGGACTTCTCACCCGTTGACCGATAGCCGGCCCGGGGCCAGTTCGGACAGGCTCTGGATCCGCTGCCGTGGCCAGGACGCCGTCGTCGCTTTGAACTCCTCGGTGAGGACGACCGTCATCCCGAGCGCCGCGGCGGCCGGCAGCTCGTCGTCGGCCCCGTCACCGACGTACAGGCATTGCGGCGGGGGAACCCGGAGCGCCGCACAGGCGGCCAGGTAGATGCGGGGATCGGGCTTGGCGATGCCGAGCTCGACCGAGAACGCGGTGGCGTCGAACCGTGGGCCCAACGGAGTGGTCTTCCACAAGGTCACGGTGTCGTGGGTGCAGTTGGAGACGATGGCCGTCCGCCAGCCCGACGCCCGCAGCGCGTCGATCGTCGCGAGGGTGGCCGCACGGGGCCAGAGCAACTGCCGCTGGAAGGCCAGCCGGCGCGCGCTGGCCAGCCGGATGGCGGCCTCACCCGGCCGTCCGCCCGCCTGCGCGGCGACCGTACGGACGGTGGACTCGGCGTCGCCGAACGCTCCCACGCAGCGCGCCGGCCAGGACTCACGCCACCGCCGTCCGAACAGCTCGGGATCGACCCCGAGATCGGTGGCCATCGCGTCCAGGACCGGACCGGCCTGGCCGTCACCACCATCGACCAACGTGTTGTAGAGGTCGAAGAGTACGGCCGAGGGCATGCCGGGCAGGTTACCGGACCGGGGCGAAATTCACAGGCGCCAACGGTCGGGCCGGCCGTATGGTCGTCGGTACCATGCGCACCCTCCCCGTCCCCGACCCCGGGACACCGGATCACCGCTCGCCCGCCCGCTACCTCTGGTGGATCGTGCGGCAACAGAAGGCCACCGTCGCGTTCGGTATCGTGACGGGCATCGTCTGGATGGTGGCCTGGGCCTTGATGCCCGCCGCGATCGGGCGCGCCATCGACGCCGGCGTCGTGGCCCGGGACACATCGGCCCTTCTCTTCTGGGGTGCGGTGCTCTTCGGGCTGGGGGCGCTGCAGGCGGTCGCCGGCATCCTGCGCCATCGGTGCGCCGTGGTGAACTGGCTCTCGGCCGCGTACCGGACCGTGCAGCTCACCGTGCGCCACGCCGGACATCTCGGCGCCACCCTCCCGCAGCGGCTGGCCACCGGGGAGGTCGTGAGTATCGGTACGGCCGACATCAGCCACATCGGAAACTCGATCGACATCACGGCGCGGGCGGCGGGCTCGGTCGTCGCGATCATCGTGGTGACCGTGATCCTGTTCACGTCGTCCGTACCGTTGGGCCTGGTCGTCGTGCTCGGAGTGCCGGTCCTGCTGGTGATCGTGGGGCTGCTCATCCGGCCGCTGCACCACCGCCAGCAGGCCTACCGCGAGCGGGCCGGTCAGCTCACGTCCCGAGCGGCCGACATCGTCTCCGGCCTGCGGGTGCTCCGGGGTATCGGCGGCGAGGCGGCGTTCTCCCGGCGGTACGCCGTCGAGTCGCAGACGGTGCGGGCGGCCGGCGTACGGGTGGGCCGGATCGAGTCCTGGCTCGAGGCGGCCCAGATCCTGCTGCCCGGGATCTTCGTGGCGCTCGTCACCTGGCTCGGCGCCCGGTTCGCCGTCGAGGGCCGGATCCAGGTGGGCGAGCTGGTCGCTTTCTACGGGTATGCCGTGTTCCTGCTCAATCCACTGAGGACACTCACCGAGTCCGCCGACAAGCTGACCCGAGGGCACGTAGCCGCCCGCCGGGTGGTGCGGTTGCTCTCGCTGACGCCGGCTCTGGACGACCCGGCCACCCCGGCGCGGACTCCGGATCCGGCCCGGTTCAACCTGGTCGACCCGGCATCGGGCGTGGTGATCCGCCCCGGCCAGCTGACGGCCATCTCGGCCGCGCGGCCCGAGGACGCGGTCGCCATCGCCGACCGGCTCGGGCGGTACACCGACAGCCTGGCCCGTCTGGACGGGGTCCCGTTGACCGAACTCGACCGGCACACGGTCCGTGATCTGGTGCTGGTCGCCGACAACGACGCCCTGCTGTTCTCGGGACGCTTGCGCGACGAACTGGCCGGCGGCTCGACCCGCTCGGACGAGCAGGTGGCGGCGGCCCTGCACGCGGCCAGCGCGGAGGACATCGTGGATGCCCTGCCGGACGGGTTCGACGAAACCGTGGCCGAGCGCGGGCGGGAGTTCTCCGGCGGGCAGCAGCAGCGGCTGCGGCTGGCCCGCGCCCTGTTGGTCGACCCGCCGATCCTGGTACTGGTCGAGCCGACCAGCGCGGTTGACGCGCATACCGAGGCCCGGATCGCCACCCGGCTCGGACCGGCCCGATCGGGCCGGACAACGGTGGTCTGCACGACGAGTCCACTGGTACTCGACCGGGCCGACCACGTGGTCCACGTGGAGGCCGGCCGCGCCGTGGCCGAGGGTACCCACCGTGAACTGCTCGACCGCGAGCCCCGGTACGCGGCGACCGTGACGAGGGGTGAGGATTCATGACCGAGCGCGAGGAGGCGAGCGCCAACGAGCCCCCGCAGCTTGCGAAGGGTTCGTGGCGGATCTTGCGAAGGGATCCTGGCGGATTCTGCAAGGGGTACGTGGACCAATGAGCCAGCGGACCATCCTCCCGGTCGCCGAGCCGGCGCAGGTCCGGCGGTATGCCCTCGCCGTGATGCTCCGCCATCCCCGGCAGTGGGCGGTCGCCCTGACGCTGCACGCCCTGGCCGCGGTGGCCGGGTTGGCCATGCCATGGTTGATCGGCCAGCTGGTCGAGGCGATCCGGCACGGCACCACCACGGCCCGGGTCGACTCGGTGGCACTGGCCATAGTCGGCTTCGTCGTCGTCCAGTCGGTGCTGAGCCGGTTCGCCATGTTCAACTCGGCCAAGCTGGGCGAGCAGATGCTCGCCGAGCTGCGGGAGGACTTCGTCGACCGTACCCTGGCGATTCCACTATCCACAGTAGAGCGTGCTGGCACCGGGGACCTGCTGACGCGTACGTCGCGAGACGTGGACGCCTTGTCACACAGCGTCCGCTTCGCGGTACCCGAGATTCTCATCGCGGCCGTGACGGCGGCGTTCGCGATCGGTGCGTTGATCCTGGTCGGCCCGCTGCTGGCGCTGCCGTGCCTGTTCGGCGTACCCCTGCTGTGGGCCGGTACCCGCTGGTACCTTCGCCGGGCTCCGCAGGGCTATCTGCGGGAGAGCGCGGCCTACGCCGACATGACCGACGGGCTGGCCGAGACGGTGGAGGGTGCCCGGACGGTGGAGGCGTTGCGGGCGCAGCGTCGCCGGGTGGAGCGCACCGAGAAGGACATCCGGCGCTCCTACGCCGCCGAGCGGTACACCCTCGGCCTGCGCACCGTGTTCTTCCCGCTGACCGAATTCGGCTACGTGATCCCGGTGGTGGCGACCCTGCTCATCGGCGGCTGGTACTACCACAACGGCTGGGCCACCCTCGGCCAGGTCACCGCGGCAACTCTGTACGTCCAGCAGCTGATCGACCCGATCGACCGGATGCTGTCCTGGCTGGACGAGCTGCAGGTCGGGCAGGCGTCGCTGGCCCGGCTCATCGGTGTGTCGAACGTCCCCGACGACCGGGAGCCCAGCGGGCAGCGGCCAGCCGGCGAGCGCATCGACGCGACCGATGTCCGATTCTCCTATGTGGACGGTCGCGACGTACTGCACGGAGTGACCCTCTCGGTCGCGCCCGGTGAGCGGCTGGCCATGGTCGGCCCGTCCGGCGCGGGAAAGTCCACATTGGGCAGACTCCTGGCCGGCATCCACGGCCCCCGGTCGGGCGTCGTCGCGGTCGGCGGTACCCCGCTGGTCGATCTGCCGCTGGACGAGCTGCGCCAGCACGTCGCCCTGGTGACGCAGGAGCACCACGTGTTCCTCGGTACGTTGCGGGAGAACGTGTCGCTGGCTCGGCCCGGCTGCACCGATGACGAGGTGGAGGCCGCTCTGACCGCCGTGGACGCGTGGCAATGGGCCCAGGCCCTCCCGGACGGGCTGGACACCGAGTTGGGCACCGGGTCGGCCAAGCTCACGCCGGCCCAGGCTCAGCAGGTGGCACTGGCCCGACTCGTCATCGCCGACCCGCACACGTTGGTCCTCGACGAGGCGACCTCGTTGATCGACCCGCGGGCGGCCCGGCATCTCGAGCGCTCGCTGGCCGCCGTGCTCGACGGCCGTACGGTCATCGCGATCGCCCACCGCCTGTTCTCGGCCCACGACGCCGACCGGGTCGCCGTCGTCGAGGACGGCCGGATCAGCGAACTCGGCTCCCACGATGAGCTCGTCGCCGCCGGCGGCGCGTACGCGTCGCTGTGGCGCTCCTGGCACGGCGACCGCCCCGCCGTACCACCCACACAGCCGGCCGCCCACCGCGTACCCGCCACCCGCCGGTAGCCGCGCCCAAGATCTGTTTTGGCCGCTCACCCGTGCAGTCGACGCCACGATGAGGCGGGAGAAACAGATCTTGGCGGCAGTGGGCCACGGCCGGTCCGGCGCGGTCAGCTGGCGATGGGGGCGAGGACCGCGGAGGTGAGCCGGATCAGGTCGGCCGGTGCCAGTTCGACCTGAAGTCCGCGACGGCCGGCGCTCACGTAGACGGTCGGCAGAGCAGTGGCGGACTCGTCGATCACGGTAGGCAGCTGGCGGCGCTGGCCCAGTGGGCTGATCCCGCCCCGTACGTAGCCGGTCACCCGCTCGGC
Organism: uncultured Actinomycetota bacterium; assembly: GCA_963803345.1. Taxonomy (GTDB): domain Bacteria; phylum Actinomycetota; class Actinomycetes; order Mycobacteriales; family Micromonosporaceae; genus CAWDLX01. Next base: position 629,363 of record CAWDLX010000005.1, on the reverse strand, counting down.
CAGGGCACGGTCGGCCAGGGCGGCCTTCTTGCCGCCGGCGGCTGAGGCCAACGCCTTGAGGTCGAGGTCCCCGCTCACCGGTACCACGGCTACCGTGGGCGCACCGTCCACCTCGGTCACCAGGGTCTTGAAGACACGGTGCGGTTCCACGCCGAGGTGCTCGGCGGCGAGCGTCCCGTAGTTGGGGGAGTCCGGGTCGACCTGGTACGGGTGCAGTGAGAAGTCGATCTTCTGTCGGGCGAGCATCGCGGTCGCCGGGGTGCCCTGTCCAGCCACGGCAGGACGGTACCAGGCGGCAGCACGATACCAGGCGGTCGCATTGGACATGATCTCTACGGTCGAGTAGAGATGGGCGGCATGGGGAAGACGGGCGGCCGGTTGCTGATCAGTTCCGGTATCTCGCTGACCGTACTGGCCGTCCTGGCCTGGGTCGTGCTGTCCGGGCGCGTCGGTGCGGGTCTACCGACGGCGGCCGACGGCGGGACCGGGCCGTCCCCGACCGCGGCGGCGCCCGGCGGACCGTCACCGACGAGCGTGGCCCCGACGAGTGCTTCGATCCGCACTCCTACGGTGGGCCCGAAGGCGCCACCGCGCCAGACCGGCGGCAAGCCCGGACCGGCCAACACGGGAGTACCGCCGGGTACCCGGCTCACCGTGGTCAACGGCGACCGGACGTTCGACCGCTCCGGCGTCTACGCCGATCTGGACATCCACGGCTTCGTCCGGGTGAGCGCGAAGAACGTGACGATCCGGAACACGATCGTTCGAGGCGGTCCGCCGAAATGCAACTCGTCGGTGGTGTACGTGACCAGTGCGGCAGCGAGCCTGGTCATGGAGGATTCCGAGATCGCCCCGTCGTACCCGAACGCCTGCCTCGACGGAGTCTGGGCCCAGCACGCCACATTGACCCGGATGAACATCCATGGCGCGGTCGACGGGGTCAAGGCGTACGACGACACGACGGTGCAGGACTCGTGGATCCATGATCTGGGCCGGTTCGCCAGCGACCCGAACCAGAATGGCGGCCCGACGCACAACGACGCTGTCCAGACGTACGTCGGCAACCAGCACATCGTCCTGCGGCACAACAACTTCGCCCTGACCAACAAGGACAACGCGACGTACCAGGTGACCCAGGACGGTGGCGCGGTCTCCACCGATCTGCACGTGGAGAACAACTGGCTCGACGGCGGTGGCTGCACGCTGAACTTCTCGCACAACGGCGGTCCCACTCCGATGACCGGTATCTACGTGGTGAACAACCGCTTCGGCCGGCACTCGTACTACAACTGCCCGATCCTGGTCAGCACACAGACGACCTTGAGCCAGAACAGCGGCAACGTGTGGGACGACACCGGCCAACCGGTCCCGCCCCCGCAGCGCCACGACTGACCACTGGCTCAGACGACCCCGGCGTCGCTGATCAGCCGCCACAGCCCGGCGCCGTCCGGGGCGTACAGCCACGGTTGCCCGCCCGGTCCGGCGGTGGCCGAGTCGCCGGGAGGACCGGGCATCGTGCCGGCGAGCATGGACTGGGTGGGGGACAGGTGCCGGATCGCCACCGCCGCCACGTGTCCGGGATGGGCCGCGGCGAACTCGGCATAGATCTCCTGGTCGTGCTGACCGTCGTCGCCGACGAGGAGCCACCGCACCTCGGGGAACTCGTCGGCCAGCCGGATCAGCGTGGCGCGCTTGTGTTCGCGCCCGCTGCGGAACCACCGGTCGGCCGTGGGCCCCCAGTTGGTGAGCAGCAGCGGACCGGCCGGGTAGAGATGGCGGGACAGGAACCGGGTCAACGTCGGCGCCACATTCCACGCCCCGGTCGACAGGTAGAACACGGGCGTACCCGGGTGGGCGTTGACCACCCGCTCGTACAGTACAGCCATGCCGGGTACGGCCATCCGCGCGTGCTCGTCGAGGACGAATGTGTTCCAGGCGGCCAGTAGCGGCCGGGGCAGCGCGGTCACCATGACGGTGTCGTCGATGTCCGACACCACGGCGAACCGGACCTCGGGACCGAGGATCCGGACCGGTGCCTCAGCATCGGGGGCATCCGCGGTACTGAGCCGGATCACCCCCCAACCGGGGCTGAGTTCGGCCGCCACGACGACGTCGATGAATCCGGTCCGGTCGGTGCGCGTCTCGTGCACCTGATCGCCGGCGTGGATACGGACCACCGTGTCCTTCACCGGCAGGGTGGTGAAGCTGCGCCACCCGCGCACCTTGGCTGGCTTCTTGCGCTTCGGCGACAGCCGGGTGACCAGGACGCGGGCGAGCACCCTGACCCAGGTCGGGCCCCCGTACCCCGGGTACGCCACGATCGTGACGTGCCATCCGCGCCGGCGCAGGCGGGGCTCGACCGCGCGGTGCACCGCATCCTCGACCCGGGCCGCGCGGTGCACCCGGGGTGTCTCCGGCTTGGGCGTGCGTGCCACACCGACACCTTGCCACTGTCCGGCCGTTTACGGGTACGGCTGACACAGCAGAGCGGCTGGCCGGTCGCCGATCCGGGCCATCACCAGGGTCGCCCCGTGCGGTCCGCTGAGCCGGAGACCGTGACGCAGCCGGTCGGGCTCGATGGCGAGTCCGCGCTTGCGGATCTCGAGGCGGCCGATGCCGCGCTCCCTCAGCGCCGTCCGCAGGTGCTTGAGCCCGGGCCGCAGCTCGCCGACCACCTCGAAGCAGCGCCCGTAGGGGGTGCTTCGGCCCTGGTCGGCGAAGACGTACGCGATGTGGGGATCGGCCAGGCCACCCTCGACCGTAGCGGCGAACTCAGCTACCAGATGGGCCCGTACCACGGCCGGGTCGGGGTCGAACAGGTACCGCCGGACCCCGGCCACCGGCGCCGCCGCCGTCCCGGACCCGGTGAGCTCGTGGACCGCGCCGCCCACGAGGACGCTGGCGCGTCGGGTGACTGTCGCGAGTGGACCGAACCAGAGCGCGCACTCGACCAGCGCGTGATCGACGCTGACCCATTCGGCCTCGGCTCCGTCCGGGATGAGCGCGTGATCGAGGCCAGGGGCCAGCTTCAGGACGGTGGACGGTACCCGTTGGGCCAGTCCGACCACATAGGACCACGGCGGCGAGTAGGCCGCCGGATCGAAGACCCGCCGGGCGCCGTCGCGCCGGGCCGGGTCGGCGAAGGCGGCGTCCACATCGGACAAGTCCACCGTCGTCACGTCGGCCGTCACGATGTCGGCCCGCAGTCCGAGCGCCTCCACATTGGAGCGCGCCAGCTCGGCGGTGACCGGGTCAGCCTCGACCGCCTTGACCCGCAGTCCGGCCCGGGCGAACGCGATCGTGTCGGCCCCGATGCCGCAGCCGAGATCGGCTACCCGGCTCGCCCCGGCGGCCGCCAGCCGGGCCGCCCGGCCGGCCGCGACGACCGGGCGGGTCGCCTGTTCCAGGCCGGCCCGGCTGAACCACATCCGGTCCGCCTCGGGGCCGAACTTGGCCGCCGCACGCCGGCGCAGGTCGACCTGGCTGAGCGCGGCCGCCGCGAGTCCGGCGTCGAACCCGGCCGCCCGCACGGTACCCGCCGCGACCAGCGGATCGCCGCCGTACAGGGACCCGGCCAGCGTCAGCGCGCGGGCACCCTCGGCCGAACGCAGCCGGGCCAGCGTCTCCAGGTCCACGCGCGGATCGGGCGCGACGATCAGCACTGCTTGCTGATGAAGGCCTTGACGGCGTTGGACTTGTTACCGGGCGCGGCCAGCACCTGGAAGACGTACTCGTGGCCGGCGTTGCCGTCGCTGATGGTCACATCGACGGTGGAGCTGTCCCCGCTGTGCGGCTTCACCGAGGGCATGTGGCTCTCCAGCTTGCACGTCAGGCTGTTCTTCACCGAGGTGTTGGACAGGCGGAGTACCCGGTTGCCGTTGCCGTTCTCGAACGCGAAGAGCATCTCCCCGGTGTACTGCGCCGCGTCGTTGGGATAGGTCGTCTTTTCCAGCGGTACCTCGAGAACGGCTGCTGATCCGCCGAGCTGGGTCTTGTTCATCACGACGGTGATCTCGTCACCGTGAGCGTTGTCGTATACGCACGCGATCTGGTTGGCGTCGGCGGGGTTGTTGGGGTTCGGGCCGCACGAGCGATAGGTCCACTGGGCGTTGACGTTGTCGTAGAAGCCGTCGCCGACCTGGGCCACGGCAGCCATCACGGCCAGAGTCTTCATCCGGTTCTGGTCACCCGCCGCCATGGCCTGCAGGAAGGCCAACCCGTACGACTTGGCATCCTTCGGGAAGGTCGGACCGGAGGTGCCACCGCCGCTTCCGGTCGAGGTGCTTCCGCCGGTTCTGGTGCTCGGGGTCGGCGAGCCCGACGGGGCGCCACCGATGAAGCCGTCACCGTTGGGGGTGGTGGGGGACGCGGTGGGAGTTCCGCTGCCGCCGTTGGACGCACATGCGCCCACGGCCAGTGTGGTGATCGCGATGGCGGTCGCGGCGAGCATGCGCCAGCGCCAGGTCGGGGTGCTCGGCACGGCACGCCTCCTCGGGAGCGGGAGGGACGTTCCTGACCCAGGGAAGTTAGGAAGGGCACCTTCCTATACCGCAGACGTTAACAGGGTGCCCTTCCTTCCTGTCCAGGGAGCGGAAGGACGGTCCTCGGGAGCGCAAGGGCGGCGGGGGTGGCCGCCCTCGTCCAGCGAACGGTATGACTTCGACCGGCGCAAAGATCACCATACGTCGGAAAGCCGACCCCGCCGCGAGGCCGCGATATGGGACGGCTGGCGGATCATTTCCGCTGGGCGGCGGCTCGCCTGGCCGGCTCGATGACGCAGTCGTTGCCGGGGTAGATCAGGCTCTCGTGGCCGTCGGCGAACCGGACCACATAGGGCGGTGTGCCGTCGGATCCGCGGATCTCGACGATGGTGGCGATCTTGTCGCTGGCTCCGACGACGTGGCTGTGCACGTGAAGTCGGTCACCGATGGTGGCCTGCATGACGGGTCCGCCTCCTTTGGCCCAGGTACTCCCTCCCCTCCAGCCTGCCCCATCACAGCACCGGGCGAGCGACATTCCGGGCGAACTCCGACGGTGACGCGCTGGCACTCTCCTTGACGGACTGCTAATCGCGGGCCTATCTTCGCCTTAGCACTCTCGGTTCGAGGGTGCTAGCCAGGTGGGACCGGCACCCGCGACGACGGGACCGCCCGGCACTACGAGCGAAACGACAACCAAGTACCCCAGGAGGGTATGCCAGTGAGTACCGCGACCAAGGTTGCGATCAAGCCGCTCGAGGACCGGATTCTGGTTCAGGCCAACGAAGCGGAAACCACCACGGCCTCCGGCCTTGTCATTCCCGACACGGCCAAGGAGAAGCCGCAGGAGGGCACCGTCATCGCCGTCGGCCCCGGTCGCATCGACGACAAGGGCAACCGTGTTCCGATCGACGTGCAGGCGGGCGACACCGTCATCTACTCGAAATACGGCGGCACCGAGGTGAAGTACGCCGGCGAGGAGTACCTCATCCTCTCGGCCCGTGATGTTCTCGCGGTCATCTCCAAGTGACCCGCTGACCACTGACCAGTGGCTACCGCCCCGGTCTCCGGCTCGCCCGGGCCGGGGCGGTCGCGTGTGAAGGGAAACAACATATATGGCGAAGATTCTGAGCTTCTCGGATGACGCCCGGCACCTTCTCGAGCACGGTGTCAACGCGCTCGCGGACACGGTCAAGGTCACCCTCGGCCCCCGCGGGCGAAACGTCGTCCTGGATAAGAAGTTCGGCGCCCCCACCATCACCAACGACGGCGTGACCATCGCCAAGGAGATCGAGCTCACCAACCCGTACGAGAATCTCGGCGCGCAGCTGGTCAAAGAGGTAGCGACCAAGACCAACGATGTGGCCGGCGACGGGACGACCACCGCCACCGTCCTGGCCCAGGCCATGGTCCGCGAGGGCCTGCGCAATGTGGCCGCCGGGGCCCGGCCGGCCCTGCTCAAGCGCGGCGTCGACGCCGCCGCCGCCGCCATCAACGACGCCCTGTTGGCCAAGGCCAGGCCGGTCAAGACCCAACAGGACATCGCCCAGGTGGCGACGATCTCGGCCCAGGACCGAGCCATCGGCGATCTGATCGCCGAGGCGATGGAGCGGGTCGGCCGCGACGGTGTGATCACCGTCGAGGAAGGCTCGACGATGGCCACCGAACTCGAGGTCACCGAGGGCATGCAGTTCGACAAGGGCTTCATCTCGCCACACTTCGTCACCGACCCGGAGGCCGGTGAGGCGGTCCTCGAGGACGCCTACCTGTTGATCACTACGCAGAAGGTCGGGGCGCTCGAAGAGCTGCTCCCGATACTGGAGCAGGTGCTCAAGGAGGCCAAGCCACTGGTGATCATCGCCGAGGACGTCGAAGGCCAGGCACTGTCCACGCTGGTCGTCAACTCGATCCGCAAGACGATCAAGGTGGCCGGGGTGAAGGCCCCGGGCTTCGGCGACCGGCGCAAGGCCATGCTGCAGGACATCGCCGTCCTGACCGGCGGCGAGGTGGTCGCGCCCGAGCTCGGCTACAAGCTCGATCAGGTCGGCACCGAAGTGCTCGGTACGGCCCGGCGCATCGTGATCACCAAGGACACCACCACGATCGTCGACGGCGGCGGCACGAAGGCCGAGGTCGATGCCCGGGTGGCCCAGATCCGCAAGGAGATCGAGGACACCGACTCCAACTGGGACAAGGAGAAGCTCAACGAGCGTCTCGCGAAGCTCTCCGGCGGCGTCGCGGTCATCCGGGTCGGTGCCGCCACCGAGGTCGAGATGAAGGAGCGCAAGCACCGCATCGAGGACGCCATCTCGGCGACCAAGGCGGCCGTCGAGGAGGGTACGGTCCCGGGCGGCGGTGCCGCCCTCACCCAGATCGCGTCGGTGCTCAAGAAGGACCTCGGCCGCGAGGGTGACGAGGCCACTGGCGTCTCGATCGTGCGCAAGGCGCTCGACGAGCCGCTGCGCTGGATCGCCGAGAACGCCGGCCTCGACGGGTACGTCGTCGTAGCCAAGGTCCGGGACTCCAAGTTCGGAGTCGGCCTCGACGCGGCCACCGGTCAATTCGGCGACCTGGTCGCGGCAGGCATCATCGACCCGGTCAAAGTGACCCGCAGCGCGGTCATCAACGCCGCGTCGATCGCCGGCCTCCTGCTCACCACGGAGGCGCTCATCGTGGAGCGGCCGAAGGTGGCGGAGTCGGCCGGGAACGGTCACGGCCACGGGCACGGGCACCAGCACGGCCCTGGGTTCTGATCCACCGGTACGCGACGAGAAGGGCGGGTCCGCACGGCGGGGCCCGCCCTTCCCGGATCCGGCTCGGAGCGCGCTTAAGGATCGATGACGGATCGGGGTGCAGGCTTGGCCGGCCAACCCCCGCGGCCGAGACTGGTGATCGTGACCGACACACTGGCGACCGTGACTTCCGTGCTCACCACCCGGTCGGACGTGTCGAAGAAGTACGCCGCACTGGCCGGGGCGGCGGCGGCCGCGGTGGCGCTGGCGGTGGGCGAGCTGTTCGGGTTCGTCGCGAGCCCCCAGTCCGCGCCACTGGTGTCGGTCGGCGGTGTGGTCATCGACAAGGTTCCCGAATCGGGCAAGGACCTGGCCATCCGGCTGTTCGGTACCCACGACAAGCTGGCCCTGCAGATCGGCACGGTGGTCATCCTGCTGGCCGTGGCGGCGCTGGTCGGCATCCTGGGAAGCCGACGGCTGTGGTGGGGCCTGGCCGGTATCGGCGGGTTCGCGGTCATCGGGATCATCGCCGCCCTCACCCGTACCGGAGCCGACGGTTCCTGGCTGGTTCCGTCATTGCTCGGTGGCATCGCCGGCGGCGTCGCGCTCTGGCTGCTGCTGCGGGCGGCTCCCGCGCGGACCGGGACCGACCAGCCCGAACAGGCCGCGAACGTCGGCCGCCAGCGCCGTCAGTTCCTCGGTGTGGTCGCCGCCACGGTGGCCGGCTCGGCCGTCCTGGGGTACGTGGGCCGCATCCTCGGCCAGGGCTCCGAGGTCAACGCGGCCCGGGACGCTCTCGTGCTCCCCACGCCGTCAGGTACCCGGGCCACCGCACCGGCCGCCGCCAACGTCGGCGACCTGTCCTACGTGACCAGCAACGCGGACTTCTACCGGATCGACACCGCGATCGTGGTACCGCGGGTCGACCCGAACGACTGGACCCTGTCGGTCACCGGCCGGGTGGCAAGCCCGTTCACGATCACCTGGAACGAGCTGCTCGCGATGCCCATGATCGAGCGGTATGTGACGCTGACGTGCGTGTCGAACGAGGTCGGCGGCGACCTCGTCGGTAACGCGAAGTGGCTCGGCGTACCGGTGAAGGCGCTGCTCGACCGGGCCCGACCCGACCCGGCCGCCGATCAGGTGGTGAGCCGCTCGACGGACGGATTCACCGCCGGTACCCCGACCAAGGTACTGGTGGACGGTCGGGACGCGATGGTCGCGATCGCCATGAACGGCGAGCCGCTCCCGCTCGAACACGGCTTCCCGGCCCGGATGGTGGTGCCCGGACTGTACGGGTACGTGTCGGCCACCAAGTGGCTGGCCGAGCTCCAACTGAGTACGTTCGCCGACTTCGACGCCTACTGGGTGCCGCGTGGCTGGGCGCAGATGGGCCCGATCAAGACCGAGTCACGAATCGACCGCCCTGGTGACGGGTCCACCGTGAGTGCCGGGACCACTGCCATCCGTGGCGTGGCGTGGGCCCAGCACCGGGGCATCTCCACGGTGGAGGTACAGGCCGACGACGGCCCGTGGATGTCGGCCGAGCTGGCCGCGGTCGCCTCGATCGACACCTGGCGCCTCTGGTCGGTCACGTGGAACGCCACCCCCGGTAAGCACACGCTGCGAGTGCGGGCGACGGACAACGCGGGTGAGGTGCAGACGGCGACTGACGCCCCGCCGGCCCCGGACGGGGCGAGTGGATACCACACCATCTCGGTGAACGTCAGCGATTAACCCAGTCGTGGGCGTGGCACCAGCCGTCCCGGCAGCAGGCGCGCTTCGAGCCGGTGCACGTCGACCCGGCCCCGGACCTGGTCGGCCAGGTCCTCCCATTTCGTCTCGAGCAGTCGCAGCCGTTCGCCCTCGGTGAATCCGCCCCACACGCCGTACGGCTCGCGCGCGACGAGCGCGTGCGCGGCGCATTCGGCGCGCACGGGGCAGGCCCGGCACACCGCCTTGGCGGCCATTTCCCGGCGGGTCCGGGAGGCTCCGCGCTCACCGTCGGGGTGGAAGAACTGCGCGCTGTCCCGGCCCCGGCAAGCCCCGGCCCGCTGCCAGTCCCAGACGTCGGCTGATGGGCCCGGCAACCTACTCACATTCGACATTTCGTTCGCCTCCCATGCAAGGGCCGGCGCATCCCGACAGAGACCGTACCGCGACATCGAGGACAACGGAACTGATCAACTCCGGCAAAGTGCCTGTCTCGGTCGTCAACTCATGGTTCCCTTTTGTTATTGAAAAGGGGGTTCGGGTGCGATCAATCCTGGTTTGCGTAAGAACGGCGGCCGCGGCGCAGGCCGTCTCGACGGCGGCGTCGAGGCTGGGGCTCGGCGGCCTCATCTCCACGGCGGTCGGTGGTACCGACGCGATCGCCCGGGTCGCGGAGACACCAGCCGATGTCCTTCTGGTCGACACGGCCTCGGTCCGCCCGGACACCGTCGCGTTCACCCGCCGCGTTCTCAACCACGCGCCCGGTGCCGTCCTCGTGTTTCTCGGTCCCGAGGAGTCAACTGTGGCTCAGGCTACCGTCGACGCCGGCGCACGGGGGCTGATTCGCGGCGGTGACCGCGAGGAACTCGTCGCCACCGTCGCCAAGACGCTGATGCTGCTGCTGCGCTCCTCGTCGACCCAGGCCGTGCCACTCCAGCGCTCCGAAGGCGCCAACGAGGAGCCGGACGCCCCGGATGGTGCGGCAGCGGTACCGGCGGAGTCCGACGCGGACCCGGCGGACGCGCTGGCCGCCGGCAGCGGGTCGGTGGCGGTCGGCGTCAGCGAGGCACGCGGCATCACGCTCACCGAGCGGGAACTGCAGGTGCTGCGGGGCATGGCTGAGGGGCGCAGCAACGCCGAGATCGGTCGGGAGCTGTTCGTCTCGGAGGACACCGTGAAGACGCACGCCCGCCGGCTGTTCCGCAAGCTGTGTGCCCGCGACCGGGCTCACGCCGTGGCCGCCGCCTTCCGGGCCGGCATCGTCCGCTGACCAGGCTCAGTCGGCGGGCTTGTCGTCCTCGTCGTCTTCGAGCAGCGTGTCGTGCACCCCGTCGGTGTAGCCGCGGGCGTACTCCCACGACACGTAATGGTCGGGATCGGGGTCGAAGGCCGGCTCGTGCACGCGGGGGCGGCCGGAGTCGAGCAGGTGGCGCAGGTTGGCCCGCAGCAGGGCCCAGTCGAAGAAATGGGGCTCGCGGCAGTCCTCGCAGTCGATGACGAGTCCGCGGATCCCGACCGGCGCCAGCAACGCCTCGAAGACCTCAAGATCGGAGAGGTCCTCCTCGACGTTGGTGCGCTCGTCCTCGGTCAACGGCTCCATGGCCTCGTCGGACTCGTCGAGGTCCGTCGTCGGGTCCACAGGGTCGTCGTGGAACGGGTCCAGCGGCTCTTCATGCACCCTTCCACCGTATCGCCCAGCGCCCGTCAAGTCTGCGCGCCGGCGCCCGACATCCGGGCGCCCGACATCCGGCGCCCGGCGGGAGGGCGCTTGCGGAGAGCGGCGAAAGAGACCAGCACCACGCGCGCCGCCGTGGACGTGATCGTCCGGTGTGGGGTGGGCTCGACTACGATGGGCGGACACGTACGCGTCGGCCGCGCGCGGGGCCGGCCCGAGGATCGGGGACCCACGATGGACCTGCCGCTCGGCCTGACCTTCGACGACGTTCTGCTGCTACCGGCCGAGTCCGACCTCGTTCCGAGCGAGGTGAACACGCAGGCTCGTCTGTCGCGGCGGATCGTCCTGCAGGTACCGCTGGTCTCCAGCGCGATGGACACCGTGACCGAGGCCCGGATGGCGATCGCGATGGCCCGCCACGGCGGGATCGGGGTGCTGCACCGCAACCTGAGCGTGGAGGACCAGGCCCAGCAGGTCGACCTGGTGAAGCGGTCCGAGGCCGGTATGGTGACCAATCCGGTGACCTGCTCGCCCGAGGACAGCGTCCGCCACGTCGACCAGCTCTGCGCGCGCTACCGCATCTCCGGCGTGCCCGTGGTCGACGCGGCGGGCATGCTCGTCGGCATCGTCACCAATCGCGACATGCGCTTCGTGACGGACAAGACCGCCCTGGTGCGCGACGTGATGACGGTGATGCCACTGGTGACCGCTCCGGTGGGATGCACCGCCGAGGCGGCGCTCGGGCTGCTCCGGCAGCACAAGGTCGAGAAGCTGCCGCTGGTCGATCCGTCCGGGCGGCTGGCCGGCCTGATCACGGTCAAGGACTTCGCGAAGAGCGAGCAGTACCCGCACGCGACCAAGGACCCGGCCGGTCGGCTGCGGGTGGCGGCCGCCGTCGGCGTGGGCGATGAGTCGTACAAGCGGGCCCGCACGCTCGTCGACGCGGGAGTCGACGCGATCGTGGTCGACTCGGCCCACGGTCACAGCCGCAACGTGCTGGAGATCATCGCCAGGCTCAAGGCCGACGTGCCCGACGTGGACGTCATCGGCGGCAACATCGCCACCTATGCCGGCGCGGCCGCCCTGATCGAGGCCGGAGCCGACGCGGTCAAGGTCGGTGTCGGCCCGGGATCGATCTGCACCACCCGGGTCGTGGCCGGCGTCGGCGTACCCCAGGTCACGGCGATCATGGAGGCCAGCCGGGCGGCCCGGGCGGCCGGCGTCCCGGTCATCGGCGACGGCGGCATGCAGTACTCGGGCGACATCGCCAAGGCGATCGTGGCCGGGGCGGACACTGTCATGCTCGGTTCCCTGCTCGCCGGCTGCGAGGAGAGCCCGGGCGAGTTGATCTTCATTAACGGCAAGCAGTTCAAGTCGTACCGGGGAATGGGCTCGCTGGGCGCGATGCAGACCCGGGGACAGGGCCGCTCGTACTCGAAGGACCGCTACGGCCAGGATGACGTGTTCTCCGACGACAAGCTCGTACCGCAGGGAATCGAGGGCCAGGTGCCCTACCGCGGGACGCTCGGCGCCGTGGCATACCAACTGGCCGGCGGGCTGCGGGCGGCCATGGGCTTCGTCGGCGCCGCCGACATCGCGGCGCTGCAGGAACGCGGGACGCTGATGCGGATCACCGCCTCCGGCCTGAAGGAGTCACATCCGCACGACATCCAGATGACCGTCGAGGCCCCCAACTACCACTCCCGCTAGACAGAGGAGCGCGGCCGTGCGCGACGTGGTCGAGATCGGCATCGGCAAGACCGCCCAGCGGGGCTACCACCTCGACGACATCGCGCTGATACCCAGCCGCCGCACCCGCGACGTCGACGATGTGTCCACCGCCTGGCAGCTGGACGCCTACCCGTTGCGCATCCCGTGCGTGGCGCATCCGAGCGACGCCGTGATGAGTCCAGCCGCGGCGGTCGCGCTGGGCAGGCTCGGCGGCCTGGGAGTCCTCAATGTCGAAGGCCTGTGGTGCCGCTACGAGGATCCGGAGAAGAAGCTGCACCAGCTGGCCTCGCTGGAGAACGAGTCGTTCTACTCGGTGACCCGCCAGCTGCAACGGGCCTACGCCGAGCCGATCAGGCCGGACCTGATCGCCGACCGGGTCAAGGTGATGCGCGACGGCGGGGTCACCGTCGCCGTCCGGGTCTCGCCGCAGCACACCCTCGCGCTCGCTCCAGTCATCCTCGACGCCGGCGTGGACATCCTCGTCATCCAGGGCACCCTGGTCTCGGCCGAGCATGTCTCCAACAACGACGAGCCGCTCAACCTCAAGGAGTTCATCGCCGACCTTGACCTGCCGGTCATTGTCGGAGGCTGCACCGACTACAAGACCGCGCTGCACCTGATGCGGACCGGGGCGGCCGGCGTCATCGTCGGAGTCGGGGCGGACGACTGGTCCACAACGGACACTGTGCTGGGCATCCGGGTTCCGATGGCCACGGCGATCGCTGACGCGGCAGCCGCCCGGCGCGACTACCTGGACGAGACCGGCGGCCGGTACGTGCACCTGATCGCCGACGGCGACCTGCAGACCAGCGGGGACATCGCCAAGGCACTCGGCTGCGGAGCCGACGCGGTGATGCTCGGCGAGGCGCTCTCCCGCAGCGACGAGGCGCCGGCCGCCGGTGCGTGGTGGCACTCCGCGGCCAGCCACCCCAACCTGCCGCGCGGATCGATGCGGGCCGCCCAGCCTCCACTGGGGACACTCGAGCGGCTGCTCTACGGGCCGAGTGACGACCCCGGCGGCAGCCTCAACCTCTTCGGCGGCCTGCGCCGGGCCATGGCGAAGTGCGGTTACCGCGATCTGAAGGAGTTCCAGAAGGTCGGCCTCGTCCTTGACCGGTGAGGTATGCCGGCGGCGGCTGGCGGCCCTGGTCCTGGTCGCTGGCCTGGCGCTGGGTGGCTGTACGACGGCCGCTGCGCCGGCGCCCACCCTGCCGCCGGTGCCCACGCCGGGGCCCACCGTCACGGGCGGTGCCGGTACGGCGGGTCTGGACGACCAGTATGTGCCGGGAGCCGGCAACGGCGGGTACGACGTGTCGAGCTACGACCTCAACCTGCGCTACGACCCGACGAGCCAGCGCCTCACCGGGACGGCCACCATCACCGCCACCGCGACCGCCGGCCTGACCAGGTTCGACCTCGATCTGCACGGGCTCACCACGTCAGCCGTGACGGTGGACGCAGCGACCGCCACGACCCGGGCCGACGGGGACGAGCTCGTCATCACGCCGAAGACACCGCTGCCCATCAACCACCCGTTCGTCGTCGTGATCAGCTACGGCGGAGTACCCCGGCCCTACGCCGGAGCCAACGGCTTCCTGGCCGGGCCGAACGGGGCGGTGGCGATCGGGGAGCCCCAGGTCGCCGCATCATGGTTCCCGGTGAACGACCATCCGAGCGACAAGGCGACCTACCGGATCGCCATCGCCGCCCCGGACGGACTGGCCGCGCTCTCCAACGGCGTGCTCCAGAGCAAGGTGTCCGCCGACGGCTACACCACCTGGACCTGGGCCGAGGCCGCACCGATGGCGCCCTACCTGGCCACCGTCGTCATCGGCCGCTACCGGGTGCACGAATCCACCCACGACGGTAAACCGGTCGTGACCGCGGTCGACCCGTCGCTGCCGACCACAGTGGACGCCTACCTGGCCCGGACGCCGGAGGTGGTGGACTATCTGGCCACCAAGTTCGGGCCGTACCCGTTCGACGCCATGGGTGGCATCGCGATCGCCGACAGCCGGATCCGCTACGCCCTGGAGAACCAGACCCGCCCGATCTACGCGGCCAGCTTCTTCACCCAGCCGGACCAGGCCATCGCCGTCATCGCCCACGAGCTGGCCCACCAGTGGTACGGCGACAGTGTGTCCGTCCAGCGGTGGCAGGACGTCTGGCTGAACGAGGGCTTCGCCACCTACGCCGAATGGCTGTGGGCGGCCGACCACGGCGGCCCGACCGCGCAGCAGCAGTTCGACCAGGACTATGCCCAGAGCGCCGACATCATGTGGCGTACCCCGCCGGGCGACCCCCCGATCGACGACCTGTTCAGCGAACGGACCGGCAACTCGGTCTACACCCGCGGTGCGATGACGCTGCACGAGCTCCGGCTCGCCGTCGGGGATCCCGCCTTCTTCCAGATCCTGCGTACCTGGGCCAGCCAGCGGGCCAACAGTACCGGTACCACCCAGCAGTTCATCGACCTGGCTGAACAGATCTCCGGCCGGAACCTCGACTCCCTGTTCGCCGCCTGGCTGGACGGGACGTCGCGGCCGCCCCGCTGATTGCCCGGACAGCTTACTCACCCTTTTTGTATAGTGCGGCGTCCGTGCTAACACACCCGCCGGGGCGGTCCGCGCCTTCGAAGCGCCCGAGATCTGTTTCTCCCGCTCAAGAGTGGAGTTGGCTGTACATCTGGGCGGCGAAAACGGATCTTCGGGTTCTCATGGGGTTCTCATGGGGGCCTCATGGGGGCCTCATCGGCCGGCGTCAGTGTGTGAACGTGACGAACGCAGAGGCGCCACCGCGCGACGTGGTGTACGTGCTGTGCCTGCTCCAGGCGGCCTTCGTACTGCTCGGGGCGGCCGGCGAGGTGCTGTTGATGGGCGGCAACGGGGCGTACCTGGTGGTACCGGTGGCCAAGTTGGGCGTGCTCCTCTGGCTCGCCGCGAAGATCGTCTCGGGCCGTCGCTGGGCGATGATCACGATGATCGTGTTACAGAGCATCACGTTGGCCGGGTTCGCGCTGCAGGTGCTCCTCTCGGTCGTACCGGCGGTGGGGCTCACGGTCAACCTGACCGGGCTGGTCAGCAACGTGTTGCTCCCCATCGTGATGATCGTCCTGAGTGTCCGGTCGATGCCGGTGAAGGACGTACCGCCGCCCACCGAGCAGTACGCGGTGCCGCAGGACCCGTACGCTCCGGCGCCCTTGGTCGACGAGTCGGCGACCCTGCACGTCCTGTCCCGCCCGACCGGGACTCAGTCCACTGTGGAGTATGGGGCATGAACCCGGTCGAGACGTTCGAGGTCGGCATCGCCCCCGAGCACATTCCCGCCCTGCTGGCGGTGATCCTGCTACCGGTCATGGTGATGCTCTCGCGGCGGCTGCGGACCCCGCTGCCCGCCGACCTCGGCATGGCCCAGCCAACCGCCACCGGCACCCCGGGACCGACCGGCGCCGGCCTGCCGGGACCAACCGGCACCGGCACCACCGGACTGGGCGGAGCCACCCGGTCGCACCGGCCCGCGTTGACGCTGGTGACCCGCTGCGCCGCCTGGGCGCTCGGACTCTCGGCGGCGGTGCACATCGGGCTCCCGCTGGGCGAGCATGACCGTCCGGTCCTTGTGATCGGCTTCCTGGCCATCGGGGTGGCGTTCGCCTGGGTGGCCATGCGGGTGGTCGAAGGCCGGCCGTGGCGGCTGTGGTCCGCCCTGCTGTTCACCACGGCGCTGCTCGCCTACGGACTGGTGAGCGTGTCCGGGGTGGAGCCGCCGGACCAGGTCGGGCTGGTCACGGTCATGGTCGAGCTGGCTGGGTTGGGCCTGAGTCTGGTCCCGTCGCGCGAGCCTGGCCGGCCCCGGCGGTTCGCCCGGTTCGCCGGGTCCACCGGTACCGTCGTCGCGGCGCTACTTGTCGGCATCATGGCCTGGATCGGGACCTTTGCCGCCCACGCGGGCAACGACGACGTGACGGTGGGAGGTACCAACGCCGCCGCCAGCGTCCACGTGCACACCCACGCGCTGGCGTCACGGTCCCAGGCCGGCATCGTGGTGCGGGAGCCCGACGCTACGGACGCCACGCCGGCACAGCAGCAGGCGGCGGCCCAGCTGGCCGCCCAGGTCCGGCAGGGCACGGCCAGGTTCGCCGATCTGGACGCCGCGCTCGCGGCCGGGTACGAGCTGCCGGCCGTGCGTGAGGGGATGGCGGTGCACCTCGACAACAAGACCTACAAGTCCGATGGGCGGGTGCTCGACCCGCAGCGCCCGGAGACTCTGGTCTACGCGATCTCAGCGGGCCGGGCGACGCTGCTCGGCGCGCTGTTCGTCATGGAACTCGCGGGCCGGCCGGGACCGGCGGTGGGCGGCCCGATCACCCACTGGCACGCGCACAACCTGTGCGTGACAGGCTTGCCGGTCGGGTTCGGGGTGGTGACGCCGTTCGGCGGCTGTACCGCGCTGGCGGTGAACATCACCACGCCCGAGATGATGCACGTCTGGGTGGTGGACAACCCGAAGGGCGCGTTCGCCGACGATCTCGACGACACGTGGGTGCGGGCCTACCACGCGGAGCACGGGATGGCCTACTCGCGTCGGTAGGCTGGTTCCCATGACGGCGACCCCCAGGCCCGTGCTGGTGATCGACTACGGGGCGCAGTACGCACAGCTCATCGCCAGGCGGGTCCGCGAGGCGAACATCTACTCCGAGATCGTGCCGCACAGCACGCCGGTGGCCGAGCTGCTGGGCCGCGATCCGGCCGCGATCATCCTGTCCGGTGGGCCGGCCAGCGTGTACGAGCCGGGTGCTCCGCAGGTCGAGCCGGCCCTGTTCGCCGGTGATGTACCCGTATTCGGCATTTGCTATGGATTCCAGGCGATGGCCAGCGCACTCGGTGGCGGGGTGGAGCACACCGGCCAGCGTGAGTTCGGCGGTACGCCGCTGTCGGTGGCCACCGGCGAGCCGGGGGTGCTGCTGCGCGATCTGCCGGCCGAGCAGACCGTGTGGATGAGCCACGGCGATTGCGTGACGGTGGCACCGGCGGGCTTCACGGTGACCGCGAGCAGCCCGCGTGCCCCGGTGGCCGCGTTCGAGAACCTGGCCAGCCGGCATGCGGGGGTGCAGTTCCACCCCGAGGTCGCCCACACCGCGTACGGACAGAAGATCCTGGAACGGTTCCTCTACGAGATCGCCGGGCTGGCACCGACGTGGACCGCGGCCGGGATCATCGACGATCAGGTGGCGGCGATCCGGGCCCAGGTCGGCGACCGTCGCGTGTTGTGCGCGCTGTCCGGCGGGGTCGACTCGGCGGTCGCGGCGGCGCTGGTGCACCGCGCGGTCGGCGATCAGCTCACCTGCGTCCTCGTCGACCACGGTCTGCTGCGGGCCGGCGAGGCCGAGCAGGTCGAGAAGGACTACGTCGCCGCCACCGGTATCCGGCTGCGGGTGGTCGACGCGGCGGACCGGTTCCTGGACGCGCTGCGCGCAGTCACCGATCCCGAGCGCAAGAGGAAGATCATCGGGCGTGAGTTCATCCGCGCCTTCGAGGCGGCCGCCCGCGATCTCGACGCCGAGAGCCACGTCGAGTTCCTGGTCCAGGGCACGCTGTACCCGGATGTCGTCGAGTCCGGGGGTGGCAGTGGTACGGCGAACATCAAGTCCCATCACAACGTCGGCGGCCTGCCCGAGGATCTGTCGTTCACGCTCGTCGAGCCGTTGCGGACGTTGTTCAAGGACGAGGTGCGCGCACTCGGGCTCGCACTCGGACTGCCCGAGGCCATGGTGTACCGGCATCCCTTCCCCGGGCCGGGACTGGCCATCCGCATCATCGGCGAGGTCACCCGGGACCGGCTGAAGCTGCTGCGGGCGGCCGACACGATCGCCCGCGACGAGCTGACCGCGTCCGGTCTGGACCGCACGGTGTGGCAGTTTCCGGTGGTCCTGCTGGCCGATGTCCGCAGCGTCGGTGTGCAGGGCGACGGGCGTACCTACGGACACCCGGTCGTGCTCCGACCGGTGTCCAGCGAGGACGCCATGACGGCCGACTGGTCGCGCCTGCCACACGAGTTGATCGCCCGGATCTCCACCCGCATCACCAACGAGGTACCCGAGGTCAACCGGGTCGTGCTCGACGTGACGAGCAAGCCTCCTGGCACCATCGAGTGGGAGTGAGGCCGCGGGGCTCTAAGCTGCCCCGGTGACGCCACTCGTGGTGGGACTCAGCGGCGCGGCCGGCCTGGTCTCCGGATGGTTCCTGCCGGTGATCGCCTACCGGTTCTCGGTGCCGGCGGACGAGCCGGCACGGCGCCAGTGCGCGTCCTGCGGTGGTTCGCTGCGCCCGGCCAGCCACTGTCCACAGTGTAGCGTCAGGTGGGGTCCACCGGCCTGGTCCACCGCGCTGGTGGCTGGTGGCTCGTGCGCGGTGGTGTCGCTCGTGCTCGGGGCCCGGGCGATCCTGCCGCTGTACCTGGCCCTGTGCGTGTTCGGCACGTTGTTGGGTGCGATCGACATCGCGTGCAAGCGGCTGCCGCACGCGCTCGTGATGCCGGCCATCGGGGTCAGCACCCTTGCGTTCACGATCGTCGCGCTCACTACCGGGCAGTGGAGCGCGTTGCTCCGCGCGTTCCTGGCCGCGGCCGTGCTGGGTGCGGTGTACCTGATGTTGTTCGTCGTCGGTCGGGGCTCGTTCGGCTTCGGGGATGTGAAGTTGGCCGTGCTGCTCGGGCTGTTGCTCGGCTACCTCAGCTGGGGGACTGTCCTGCTCGGCGGACTGTTTCCGCCCCTGCTCAACGCACCTGTCGTGATCGTCCTTCTGGTGGCGCGGCGCGTCGGTCGGCGAGGGTCTGTGCCGTTTGGTCCAGCTATGCTCACCGGTGCGTTGCTGGCTATTGCCGTATCAGGTTGGGTGGACGTGATCGGTCGGCCCGGATGAAATGGCCGAACGGTCCCTTTGTCGATATGCCGACAGCGAGATAGACACGCCTACGGAAGTGTTGCGCGAGTTCGCGCGGAGCACACCGGATTCCAGTCGACTGCTCAGGTGGACGACGGGCCAACGAAGGGAAAAGCACTCGTGTTCAAGCTCCTCGGCAAGTTGCGTGGTCTCACGCGTCGTGACGACGGTGCATCTGCCGTCGAGTACGGGCTGCTGGTCGCACTGATCGCGGTAGTCATCGCCGGCACGATCGTCATCCTCGGTGGCGCTCTCAAGAGCCGGCTCAACTCGGCCTGTGACGCGGTATCCGGCCAGGCCAGCAGTGAGACCTGCGTCGCACCGTCTCCCTGACGCCTCAACCGGTTTCGCCATGCCCGCCGGCCACGCAGTGAGCCGGCGGGCATGGTCCGTGGATGCTGATCCATCGAGAGGACACCATGCGTAGGCACCGCTTGCTGCTGTGGGTGCGCTCGGACCGCGGCGCGGTGTCGGTCGAGTACGCTCTCCTGGCGATCTTCATCGCGGTAGCCGCGGTCGTCGGGATCACGCTGCTCGGCGGCGCGGTGGATCATCTCTTCAAGCTGGGGGACAGTGTGATTCCGGGGGCCGGTGAGTAGGTGCCGATGGGGGGACGGCGAAGGACACGCAGGGACCGGGGAGCCGCGGCGGTTGAGTTCGCGCTCGTCCTTCCGGTGCTTCTGCTGATCATCTTTGGCATCGTCGACATGGGCCGGATGCTCTACACGAAGATCACGCTGACCCAGGCCGCCGCGGCAGCCGCCCGGGCCGCCGCCATCGGTGGTCAGTCCGACGGCGAGAGCCAGGCTCACAAGGCATCGGCTGGACTTGACCAGACCGCGCTGAATGTAGCGGTCACCCCGTGCCCGGATCCGGCCCCGCACGGCTCCGACGCGACTGCCACGCTGACGTACCACTTCAAGTTCGTGACGCCGCTCGCGGTACTGGCCAATTTCGGCGGTAACAACATCGACCTCGCCTCCTCGAGCCAGTCGCCATGCCTGGATTGACCTGGTCAGGCCTGCTCGACCGGTTGGCCGGCCGGCGGCCGGGGCGGCGGGACGACCGCGGGGCGGTCGCCGTCATCGTCGCGATGCTCCTCGCCGGTGGTGTGCTGCTCGGTTTCCTGGCCCTGGTCATCGACGTCGGGCAGCTCTACGTCGAGCGGCAGCAGCTGCAGAGCGGGGCCGACAATGCCGCCATCGCCGTGGCCAAGGCGTGCTCCATCGACACGGCCGACTGCGCGAACTCCGGTGCGGCGATCGCTCTGGCCGAGCACTACGCCGACGCCAACGCCGACGACAAGCACTCGCATGTGGCCGAGGTCTGCGGTCGGGTACCCGGGAACAAGCTGCCGGACTGCAGCCCGCCGGCCACCAACCTGACCGCCTGCATCAAGGACGCGCCGGCCACCGACTCCTACGTCGAGGTCCGGCTGACCACGGAGATGGGTGACGGCAGCTTCGTCCTGCCGCCGGTGTTCGCCCAGGCGGTGGCCGGGAACGAGCACTACGCCGGCACGTCGGTCGGCGCGTGCGGCCGGGCCGGGTGGGAGTCCTCGGTCAACGTACTGTCCATGACGATCTCGCGCTGCGAGTACGACGCGGTGCCGCACAAGGACGTGGCTCCCGCGAGCGCGGATGCCAACGACGAGTACAACATCATGATCTGGCAGGACCCGTTCGACTGCAGCGACATCGACCTCGAGGACAACTACAGCCCGCCACCCGGATGGGGGGACGGGCAGCTCGGCTTCATCAACACCGACGACTCGTGCACCCGGCCGATCCCGGATGACGGGAACGTCGACGGCCAGTTCTGGGAGCACCGCATCCTCACGGTCCTGCCGCAGTCGTGCGAGACCACGATGCGGCAGCTGATCGCGACACAGACCAGCGTCTACCTGCCCGTGTACGACGAACAGACGCTCCCCGGGGGGGAGGCCCTGTTCCACATCGGCTGGCTGGTCCGGTTCACCGTGACCGGCTTCGAGTGGGGTCCGCCGGACACGCCGGAGGACGGCGACCACGACGAGGCCTCCCGGCTGACCGGGAATGTTCCCTGCATCCAGTTCTACGAGCGCTGCGTGTCCGGCTTCTTCACCGGGCCGCTGCTACCGCTGACCAGCGCCGTACCCACGAACGACTCGATTGTGAAGCTCATCGGTTGACCCTCGCCCCTCACCTGTACATCCCATCTCTGAAAGACCGGGACCCCTCGCCATGACTCGTCGCATCGTCGCCATCACCGTCGCGATCGCGCTCGCCGCCCTTGGGGCCGCCGGCGGCCTGTTCCTCATCCTGACCGCCGACAAGCGGGCCCAGGACCGGCTGCAGGACGGTGTCACGGTGGCCGTCGCGAACGGGGCGATGAGCGTCGGTACCTCCGGCGCCAAGGCGAGGGCCGACAACCTGATCCGGATGGTGCGGTTCCCCCGGGCCAACGTGCCGGCCGACGCCCTCACCGACTTCGCCACCAACACCGGTTACGACAGGCTGGTGCTGACCGCGAACGTCGCCGCCAACCAGCTCCTGCTCAAGACCAGCTTCGGCGAGGTGGCCAAGGTCGGGAACGCGCTGCCGCTCCCGGACGGCAAGCTCGCCCTGTCGCTCCAGGCCGGAGGCGCCCAGCAGGTGGGCGGCTACATCAAGCCGGGCAACGAGGTCGCTGTGTTCCTCACTTACTCGGCAACGGCGGGCGGCGTCAAGCGCATGACAACCAAGACCCTCCTGGCGCCCGTCCAGGTGATCGCGGTCACCTCGAGCGTGGTGACGATCGCCGTGACGCAGACAGAGGCAGAAAAGCTGATCTTGGCGACGACCCAGGGATCACTCTATCTGGGTCTACTCGGCGACTCTGGCGCAGTGAAGCCGGACAACGGAGTGGACAATGTGGAATGACGGCCAGAGCAACACCTGACGGAGAGTGACATGACGATCCTGTTCGAGCCACATCGGCGCGACGCGCAACAGTTCGCCGTGCTGCTCGGCAGTGACGTCCACACCGCCGCCGCGGCCCCGGACCTGGCCGCGTTGCTGGACCAGTTCGCTGGCGAGACGCTGGCCGTGCTCGGCCCGGGCGTCGAGCTGGGCGATGCGCTCGCCATCGCCGCCGAGTACCGGGTGAACCGGCCGAGCCTCGGTGTGATCCTGATCCGGGACCGGCTCGATGTCGGCCTGCTCGGCGAGGCGATCCGGTCCGGCGTCCGGGAAGTGGTCGCGGCCAACGACCCGGCCGGCCTACTCGCCGCCTGCGCCCGGTCGGTCGAGGTATCACGGCAGATGGGCCCGGTGGTGCCCCGGCGGACGGCGATACCGGGCGGCGGCCAGGAGTTCGACGCCCGGGTCGTCACGGTGTTCGCGGCCAAGGGTGGGTGCGGGAAGACCACCCTGGCCACCAACATCGCCTGTGCCCTGGCTGCCGGTGGCGCCCGCAAGGTCGGCTTGATCGACCTCGACCTCGCGTTCGGGGACGTGGCGATCATGCTCCAGCTCGTCCCGGAGCGCAGCATCGCTGATGGGGTCGGGCTGGGCGACCAGCTGGACGAGACCGCGGTACGGGCCCTGTTGACGCCCTACGCTCCAGGGCTCGACACACTGCTGGCGCCGGCCGGCCCGGCCGAGGCGGAGCGCGTCTCCCAGGGACTCGTGTCGGACATCCTGCGGCTGGCCCGTGGCATGTTCGACTTCCTCGTGGTGGACACCCCACCCCAGTTCACCGACCACGTCCTCACCGCCCTCGACGCTTCCCACGTGCACGTCCTGCTGACCACACCTGACATCCCGGCCCTCAAGAACCTGCGCATCACCCTGGACACGTTCGATCTGCTCGACCTGCCGAAGGAAAACCGGCTGGTGGTGCTCAACCGGTCCGACGCCAAGGTCGGGCTGACCGCGACCGACATCGAGCGGGTGATCCGCGTCCCCATCGTCGCGCACGTACCGTCCAGCCGCGACGTTCCGGTGTCCATCAACCGGGGCGTACCGATCGTGGTGGACAACCCCCAGCACCCGGTGAGCAAGGCGATCCGGGACTTCGCCACCGGTCGGCTCACCAGCCCGGCCGTGGGCGAACCGGCCGCCCGTGGCCTGCGCGGCCTGTTGAACCGCAACCGATGAGGTGAGCATGAGGCAGCGCGAGGAGCGGAACGAAGTGAGCACCGCAGCTTGCGGACGGTGTGTGGTGAGATGAGGCAGCGCGAGGAGCGGAACGAAGTGAGCACCGCAGCTTGCGGACGGTGGGTGGGATGAGTCTGGCTGAACGTCTTGCCCAGCGCCGTGGTGTGGAGCCGCCACCGGCGAGCCGCGGCTCGTCGGGCGTCGTCGCGCGGGTCAGCGGGCCGCTGGGGGAGATCCGACGGCGGGTGCACCGCGAACTGCAGGACATCCTCGGTCCGCAGCTCTACAACGAGCGCTCGGCCGAGGTACTCGAACAGCGCGTGCGTGACACCCTCGTCGATGTCCTCAACAAGGAGGAGACACCGCTCACCTCGGGTGACCGAACCCGCATCATCGCCGAGATCTGCGATGAGATCCTCGGCCACGGTCCGCTCGAGCCGCTCCTCCGGGACCCGGATGTCAGTGAAATCATGGTCAACGGGCCGGAACGGATCTACGTCGAGCGGTTCGGCCGGATCGTACCGGTGGATGCGTCCTTTGTGGACGAAGAGCATCTGCGCCGGATCATCGACAAGATCGTGGCCCGGGTGGGTCGGCGGGTCGACGAGGGCAGTCCGATGGTCGATGCCCGGCTTCCCGACGGCAGCCGTATCAACGCGGTGCTCCCGCCCATCGCCATCGACGGCGCCGTACTCACGATCCGCAAGTTCGCCGCCGACCCGTACAGCATGGACGACCTGATCGGCTTCGGCACGCTGACCAAGCCGGTGGCCGACTTCCTCGGCGCCTGCATCCGTGGCCGCCTCGACATGCTCATCACCGGCGGTACCGGTACCGGCAAGACGACCACGCTCAACGTGCTGTCCCAGTTCCTGCCCAGCGACGAGCGCATCGTCACCATCGAGGACGCGGCCGAGCTCCAGCTGCACCAGGAGCACGTGCTGCGGCTGGAGTCACGGCCACCCAACATCGAGGGCCGCGGCCAGGTCACCGTACGCGATCTGGTCCGCAACTCGCTGCGCATGCGTCCCGACCGCATCGTCATCGGCGAGGTCCGGGACGGCGCGGCGCTCGACATGCTGCAGGCCATGAACACCGGCCACGACGGCTCGATGACCACGGTGCACGCCAACTCTCCCCGCGACTCACTCGCCCGCATCGAGACCATGGTTCTCATGGCCGGCATCGAGCTGCCGGTGCGGGCGATCCGCGAGCAGACCGCGGCCGCCATCGACCTGATCATTCACCAGACGCGACTCAAGGACGGCAGCCGGCGGATCACGCACATCACCGAGGTGATCGGGCTCGAGGGTGACGTCATCGCGCTGCAGGACCTGTTCCTGTTCGACTTCCGGGCCGGACTCGACTCGTACGGCCGCTACCGCGGCACCCTGCAGCCCACCGGCCTGCGGCCGGCGTTCCTGGAGCGGCTCAGCGACGCCGGCATCATCGTCCCGGTCGAGGTGTTCGCGCCGGCTCCGCCGCCGCCGCCCGGGAATGTGTACGGCCAGCCGGCCCCGGCGCCCGACGCTCCGCCGGGGTTCATGGGTGCGGCTCCGAGTGCTTGGAGCCCGAATGGCGCGAGCTCGAACGGCGCCGGGGGTCATGGCGCGGCCGACCCCGAGGCCATGCCGGCCTGGTTCGGCGCGAGCGCCGACGGCCGGGCCCAGGTACCCCGGCCTGAGTACGAACGGCGGGCCGAGGCGGCTCCGCAGTGGGGGGAGTCGTGAGAGCTGCAATGCGCGCCGCGGTGCTGCCGCTGGTGGGGATCGTCGGTGCCCTCGTCCTGGTGCCGGCCGACCCCGCGGTCGCTGAGGTCCCCGCCGCGTCCCTCGTCGCGAGTCCACCGACGGTGACCGACGGCAGCGTCTCGTTCGTGCTGACCGCGCGGTACTACACCAAACCCGTCCCACCCGCGGCGATCAAGGTACGGGTGGGCGGGGTCAGCCTGGCCACCACGGTGAACCCGCCGTCCGGTCAGGTGACCGGCATTCCGCCGCGCGCCATGATCGTCGTCTTCGACTCGACCCTGAACGTGACACCCGCCCAGCTGGCCTGGGAGCGCGGCGCGGCCACGACCATCGCGAGCGGTCTGCCGCCGGATGTCAAGCTGGGCCTGGTGGTCGTCGGCTCGCCCGACCTGAAGGTGCCCCCGACCCAGTCACGGGCGGCGTTCACCGACGCGCTGGCCGGTCTGAAGCCCGCCGGAACGCGGGCGCTCTATGACGCGGTGAGCCTGGCGGACTCTTTGTTGAGCGGTGAGCTGGGGGACAGCGAGCGGCGGATCGTGATCATCGGTACCGGCGTCGACACCGGGTCGACAGTGACCGGGGCAGACCTGAGCGCCGAACTCAGCAGCGACGAAGTCGTCACCGACGCCATGGTCGGCGATCCCACGAACCTCGACGGTCCAGTGCGGGCCAGCGGGGGCACGATGCACACGGTCACCGACGACGGCGCGGCCGCGAACGCGGCGCGGGCCGAGGTTGGCGTATTCCAGCCCGCGCAGGCCGTGACGGCCACCGTCCCGCCGGCGTTGGCCGGCAGCACATCGACGATTGCCGTCACCGTCGACGGCACCAAGCTGGCCACGACGGTCAGCGTCACGTTCGCCGGTACCCCGCCCGTGGCCGCTTCGGCCACGCAGCCGTCGTCCTACAGCTGGGTGCCCGGCTGGCTCGGTTGGGCGCTCGGCGGTGTCCTGTTCCTCGCTCTGGTCATCGCCATCCTCGGGGTGGCCTGGCCACGCAGTCTCAAGCACGAACGCATCCGCCAGATCGGCAACTTCGGGCCGGGCGCGAAGGCCCAGGCCGCGCCGAAGACCAGTCCTGACGTGCCGGTCAGCAGCGTCATCGCGCGGACCGCTCTGGCCGCCACCGCCTCGGTGGTGCGGACCGGAAAGATGGAGGAGCGGATCGCCCGCCGCCTCGAACGGGCCGGGATGAGGATGCGGGCCCACGAGTGGGTACTGCTCCGGGCGTGCGTCGTCGTCGCCTGCGGCGCCCTGCTCTTCGCCGTCGCCGGGCCGGTCGGCGGCCTCATCGGCGTGGCCATCGGCTGGGTGAGCACGCTGCTCTTCCAGTCGGTCCGGATCGACCGCCGGTCCAACCAGTTCTCCGAACAGCTGCCGGACGCGCTGCAACTGGTGATCGGCTCACTCAAGTCCGGGTTCTCGTTGCCGCAGGCGTTCGACTCGCTGGTCCGCGAGTCGCAGGAACCGGTCGCGTCCGAGTTCGGCCGGGCCCTGTCCGAGCATCGCCTGGGTGCGGACATCTCCGACGCTCTGGAGCGGGTGGCCCAGCGCTCGCAGAGCGAGGACCTCGGCTGGACCGTCATGTCGGTGCGGATCCAGCGCGAGGTTGGCGGCAACCTGGCCGAGGTCCTGCAGACCACGGTCGACACCATGCGCGAGCGGGGCCGGCTACGCCGGCATGTCCGGTCGCTCTCGGCCGAAGGCCGCATCTCGGCCTATGTCCTCATCGGACTGCCGCTCGTGCTCGGCTTCTTCATGTTCCTGTACCGGCGCGACTACATGGCACCGCTGTTCACCGATCCGCTCGGCGTGATCCTGCTGAGCCTCGGTGGGCTGCTGTTCGTTCTGGGGATCTTCTGGATGACCCGCGTGATCAAGGTGGAGGCTTGACGTGGACACCGTCTACATGGGACTCACCATCGCGGCGGTGGTCGCCTTCTTCGTCGGCATCGCCATCGTCGTCGTGAACCTCGCGACCGCGAATTTCGGCCGGGCCGGGGTCTCCAAGGGCCTGTCGGCCATCGACAGCGTGTACGGCGCGCGGCGGTCCGCCGCCGCGGTCCCGGTCGATCCGGCGGACCGGTACACGCCGGTCCAGGTGAGCAACCGGATGACCCAGCTCGGCCGGGTGGCCACCTCGGGTACCGCGCTGGCGCGGCTGCGTCGGTGGCTGGACTACGCCGGCAACCCTCCATACTGGACAGTTGAGCGGGTCTTCGAGATCAAGGGCCTTGGACTGGTCGCGCTGGGCATCGTCGGTACCCCGATCGGCCTGGCCATCGGCGGCGGTCTGGGCGCCGTGATCGGCGGACTGGTCGGAGCGGTGGTCGGGTTCGTGATCCCGGACCTGGTGATCTACCAGCTCTCGCACAACCGGCAGGAGAAGATCCGCCAGACCATGCCGGACATCCTCGACATGCTCACGGTCAGTGTGGAGGCTGGGCTGGGCTTCGACGCCGCACTGGCCCAGATCACGCGGTACGGTCGTGGACCGGTGGCCGGGGAGTTGGCCCGGGTACTCCAGGAGATGCAGATCGGCCGGTCCCGGGTCGACGCGCTGCGTGCGCTCGGTCAGCGGTCGAACGTGATCGAACTCAAGTCGTTCTGCGCGATCGTCGTGCAGGCCAGCGAGCTTGGTGTGCCGATCGCGAACGTGATGCGCGAACAGTCGAAGGAGATGCGCATCCGCCGCCGGCAGCGGGCCGAGGAGCTGGCCCAGAAGGTACCCGTGAAGATCCTCTTCCCGCTGATCTTCTGCTTGTTCCCGGCGCTGTTCATCGTCATCCTCGGCCCCGGAATGATCAACATTCTGAAGGTCTTCGCCGGCCGATGACGCGTCGCGTCCGGCGGGGAACCGGACGCCTGGGCACGGTGTCCTCGGTCGGGTTGCGTCATATCGACCGGGTAGCCTCCCGCGGAGGAGGTGTGACGTGCGGCGGATCTCGGCGTACGGAGTGTGCCTGGACGAGGAAGGTCGGGTACTGCTCGCCCGTACCGGTGACGGTCGGTGGACGGTGCCGGGCGGCGTGGTCGACCATGGCGCGGATCCCCGGTCGACGGTGCGGGAGGCGTTCGCGGCCCAGGTCGGGGTGTCGGTTCGGGTCGACAGCGCGCGTGACGTGCTCTCTGAGATCGTCGACGGTTCGCCGGTACGCCATGACGAGTGGCTCGTGTTCGACGTGCGCACGTCAGAGACCGTGACGGCGGACAGCGCCCGCTGGGCGGGTCCGGCCGACCTGGACACGCTGCCGTTGACCGCGCGGGCGGCCCGTCTGCTCGGCCGGGCCGAGCGGGTCGACGAATCTGACGAGTGGAGCGTGCCCGACGGGCCCTCGGCGGTACGCCGCCAGCGGTTCGCCGCGTACGCGCTGGCCACCGATCCGAAGGGCAACGTCCTGCTGGCTCTCATTTCACCCGGCTATCCGATGGCGGGAAGGTGGCATCTGCCCGGCGGTGGGACACATCCCGGCGAGCCGGCGGTCGTCGGGATGCTGCGGGAGCTGGCCGAGGAGACCGGGCAGACGGGTCGGGTGGAGTCCGTCCTGCATGTCGACGCCTTCTACGACGCGCGGGCGCTCGGCCCGGAGGGGCATCCGGTGGACTTCCACTCGGTATCCGTGGTGTACCGGGTGCGAGTGTCGAAGCCCACGGCGGCGACCGTGACGGACGCGGGCGGATCGACCGCGTCGGCCGGCTGGTTCGCGCCCGACGAGGCGCTGACGCTCGAGCTCACGCCTCTCGCGCGGGCGGCCCTGCTCCGCGCCCTCGCCGCCCGATAATCACGTTCCGTAACTGTGTCCTCAGCCACAGAGTGTGCCGAATGGTGGTTACCTCGGCAACAATGGGTGCTGTCGTACCAATACGGCTACGGATTGTAGCGCCGCTCGAGTGGTCATTTGCCCCGTAACTTCTGGGAATGCCCGAAGATTGAGCAGTGTGGGCCATCGCCAAGATGGCGCAGGTGTGCGATCGTGAAATGCGCCGAGCCGTTACGTGGAGAGCCATGGCGGCTCCACCTGACGGTAAGGTCGCCGAGCCGGTGTTTTCACAGGAGGTCAACCCGTGCCGAGAGTCTGGCGGCGTCGCCGGAGTCTGGACATGCCCCGCCCCGCCGGGAGGCGCTGGGCCCGGTTGCGCCAAAGCGGTTCCCGCGCGACGAGCGTCATCGCCAGGGTGACCCGTGGCGGCCGTCGACGCGACAGCTCCCGCGCCATGACCCAGGTCGTGTATCCGCAGCAGGAGCGCTCCTGGCGGCGGCTCGGCAACCGTCGACCCGAGCGGCAGGCGGGCACCACGTCGTGGCCGGCCCGGGTCGGCGCACCCGCCGAGATGATTTCCACCGGCCGGACCGCGGCTGACCTGGTCTCGGCGGACGTGATCGCGGCTGCGGTGGTCCACGCTGACCTGACCGGTCCGCGGCCGGCGCCGGTGACCGCCGACGAGAGCTCGACCCCGACCACGATCCCGCTGCTGCCAGGGGAGCGGACCCCCGCCCGGCGCCTCAAGTTCGCCATCGCCAACGGGTGCACCGTGGCCAGCCTGCTCATGGGCATGACCGCGGTGTTCCTGGCCATCGACGGGGATTTCCGCTTCGCCGCTCTGGCGCTGCTGTTCTGCGTCGTATTCGATGGCTGCGACGGTGGCCTCGCCCGCCGGTTCGGGGTGGCCAGCCCGTTCGGCGCCCAGATGGACTCGCTGGCCGACCTCGGCTCGTTCGGCGTCGCCACCGGCATCGTCGTCTTCCAGTGGCTGATCGCCGACGGGACCTCCCCGCTGCTGGCCGGGCCCGCATGCGCTCTGATCGCTGTGTGCGCCGCCATCCGGCTCGCCCGGTTCAATGTGTCGCCCAAGGACGGCCGGTTCTTCTGCGGTGTGCCGACGACCATGGTCGCGGCGGTACTGGCCCTGGATATCCTGATCGGGCCGAAGCTGCCGGCCGGTACGCAGGTGCTCGCCATCACCGTGTACGCGCTGGCGATGGTCACGTCGTTCCCGTACGCCAAGCTGGTGCGCGTCCTCCGCCTGCCACTGTGGGTGTGGGTGCTCCCGGCCATCTGCGCCATGATCAGCCTGCCTGGTACCTTCGCGGCGGTGGTCGGCGGGTACCTGCTCAGCGGGCCACTGCTGTGGCTGTACCACACCCGCGGCCGCCGGCTCCTGCCCGCCGCCTGAGCATCACTGCGCCACTCCCACCCTGCCCCGCCCTGGGTGTCTCGTCCCTGGCCGGGCGGGCCAGGCCGGTCAGGACCAGCGGGCGATGACGGTTTCGCCGCCGCGCACCTTGTCGCCCGGGGCGACCGTGGCCATGGCCGCTCCCGGCGGCAGGTACACGTCGGTTCGGGAGCCGAACCGGATGAGGCCGAATCGCTCGCCCTTCGCGAGCAGTGATCCAACCGGAGAGCGGTGCACTATTCGGCGGGCGAGGAGCCCGGTGCGCTGCGCGACCACCACGGTCCCGTGACTGGTCTCCAGCACCGTGTACGCGGCCACGTTGTGTTCGGCCTCGGGCTTCATGGCCGCCGCGAAGCCGCCGTCCACGACGAACTGGTCGACCACGCGGCCGGCGACCGGTGCCCGGTTCACGTGCACGTCGAGCACGGACAGGAAGACCGCGATCCGCAGGAACTCGTCCTCGCCCAGACGCGGATCGCGGACGTGCTCGACCCCGAGGACCTTGCCGTCCGAGGCGGCCACGACGGCGCCGGGATCGGCCGGGACCGCACGTTCGGGATCCCGGAAGAAGGCGGCCACCGGTAGGGCGGCCAGGGCCGGTCCGAGCCAGAGCCGGCCCGGCTTTCGGCGACGGAGCAGTCCAGCGACCCCGAAGGCGATGGCGGCCGCTGCGACGCCGTTGGAATCGAGGTGCATATGGCTGGTCAGGCGGACACTGCTGGTGCGGCGCAGCGGCGCCAGCCGGTCCGCCAGGGCGGTGTCGGCGGCGGTGAAGCGGAGGCGGTGTACCCGGACCGGCGGCGCGTTGCGCAGGACGAGATCGGCGCCGACGCCGTGCAGCACCGACTGGCGGGTCAGCTCATCATCCGCGCCGCCGGTGAGGAAGGGCGCGGCCGCTACGGCCAGACTCAGCACGCCGCCCGGGTTGAGATGCTTGGCCCACGCCTCGAGCTCGCCGCGGACCGTGTCAGAATCGCCGGTCACCGGCTCGGAGACGATGATCGCGTCGGCTGGCTCGGACTCGGCCATCGTCTCCACCACACTGACCCGTTGCTCGACCCATGATCCGGACATCGTCACGTTGGTCTGAACCTGATCGAGGTCGGGCCCGGCGACCACGGTCAACGTGTCTTCCGGCTTGAGCCCGTCCACGGCGGCGGCCAGCACGAGCGATCCGTGACCGGGGCCCACCAGCATGCCATGCTTCGGGCCCGGGTGGCGGGCGAAGTCAGCGGTCAGCGCGTGTGCGGCGACTGATCCGATCCGGGTGTGGAAACGGTCGGTACCGGCCATGATGGGCGATCTCCCTTCCCGACAGCAAGGGTCAGCATAGCCGTGACGCCCCACGGTGCCGCAGAACACACGGCCGCGCCCGGTCCCCCCTCCGGACCGGGCGCGGCCTACCCATGGTGAAGATCAGGTGTTCGTGTCGTCTTCGATCGACGAGTGGTCGTCCCGGTTCTGGCGCAGGCTCGCGGCCACGCCGAGCAGCCCGAGCACGATCAGCGCGCCGGCGATGAACCAGCCCCCATTGGGCAGACTGATCTGGATCGAGAGGTACCGGGCCAGGAAGTACCAGCCGGCGGCCGCCACGAACACGATGCCGAAGATGAGCGATACCAGGTCGATGTCGTGCCGCTTCATCGCCGCACCTCCAGGTTTCCGAAGTTGACCGAGCCGTCCAGGTTCAGCTGGCCGCCGCCGACGCCGTCGGCGCCGAGGCTGCTCGCGTGCTGAGCTCCGGAGTTGACCCCGCTCCATTGCTGGTCGAACACATCGGCGTTACCGGCCTGGACCTTCACGGTGACATCAGTGTCCACATTGGGCGGTAGGATCACGGTCAGGTTTCCGAAGTGCACGCCCACGTGAACGTTCACCGGGCCACCGGCCTGGGCGAAGTCCACAGCGGACAGATCGAGAGTGCCGTCGCCGAACTGGTTGTCGTACGAACTCTCCACTTGCGACACTGATGTCGGGCGCCAGGTGATGTCGCCGCCGTGGAAGCCCCGGCCCAGCGACAGGGTGCCGAACGCGCCCAGGAGCAGCGAGACGATGATGCCGAGCCCGATCAGACCCCGGCCGCGCCCGTACCAGGCCCCGACCACCATACCCAGCCCGATCACCGCCAGAGCGGCGGCCAGGTAGGTGGCCGTTGGTACGGACAGGCCGGATAGGTCGGCCAGCGCGATCACGCCCACGACGAGCAGCGCGATCGAGAAGGTCAGCCGGCCCAGGCGCGAACGCGGGCGGCGGGCCGGCCGCTGCGCCGGCTCCGGCGGTGCCGGTGACGACGGTGGCGTGGGCGAGAACGGCCCGTACGGCGCAAACGCCGTGGGCGTGGACATGGCTCCTCCGGAGGGTGTGTCGACAGAACTGATGGTGGGCGGCGGCGCCGGCGCGGACTCGACCGGACGGGGCCGGCGACGGTCCTGCAGGAGCAGGATCGCGGCCACGACGATCAGGATCACGCCCGGCACGCCGGGGCTGAACCGTTCGCTGAAGCTGACCCCGAGGGCGATCAGCACGATGATGGCGACGATCACGGTCAAGGTGGTCGAGGTGCTCGACCTGCCCCGCCAGATCAGCGCCTCGACCGGTGCGGCGGTGTCCCCGTCGGCCGGCAGCAGGATCCAGCCGAGCAGGTAGAGCAGGACCCCGACGCCGCCGAACAGGCTCAGCACGACGAGGATCACCCGCCAGAGCACGGGGTCGGTGTTGGTGGCTCGGGCGATCGCGCCGCACACGCCGGCGAACACCCGCCCGCGCCCCTGGGCCGGGCGGACCAGCCCGTGCCGCCAGGCGAAGGCGGTGACGGGCGGTGGCTCGTCGGTCGCGGCCCGGGGCCCGTGCCCGAATGCCGGCCCGGCCTGGGTGGTGGTGTCCGACGGTCCTGGTCCGGTCCAGGTCGGCCCGCCGGCGGTGCCGGTGTCGGTGGGCTCGGCGGCGGTCTCCGCGGCTGGCGTGTCGACCGGCTCGTCGCCCGGTGAGGTGGGGCGGTCTTCGTCCATGTACCGATCGTGCGGCCGACGTGACCCGACTTACCTCAGGCGTACACCCTGAGCCGACCCTGGGTTTGCCGGCCCCGATGATCGGGGGAGATCCCCTGGTTGCCCGGGGGCGGCGCGTGTGACGATCGGTAGACCACACGAGAGCGGAGCCATGCAGAGCACCAGCACCACCCGCAAGCTCTACCGTGATCCGGCCAACCGTGTACTCGGCGGGGTGGCTGCGGGCGTCGCGGAGCATCTGCGCGTCCCGGTGGTGGCGGTCCGGGTGGTCTTCGTGCTGCTGCTGGCCGTGAACGGTCTCGGCGCGCTGCTCTACGTCGCGTTCTGGGGTGTGCTGCCGACGCAGCCGGGCGCCCCCCGGGCCCGCCGGCGTACGACGGCTGTCGTGCTGCAGGGGCTGGGGCTGGTCGCGCTGGCCGCCGGGATCCTGGTCGTGCAGTACCAGGTGGGTGGCTTCGGCCTGGACTCGACGCTGGTCGCTCTCGTCGCGGTGATCGGACTGGGAGCCGGGATCATCTGGCACCAGGCCGACCCGGAGCGCCGCCGCCGGCTCACCGAGGAGTTTCCCGAGGGGCCGGTGGTCACCGCGCTGCGGCGGGCCTCGGACATCGAGAGCGGCGGCGGGCTCGGTGAGCGGGCGTGGTTCCTGCTCCGGCTCATCGGCGGCGCGGTCCTCGTCGTGATCGGGATCATCGGCGTCCTCGCCTTCGTCACCCCGCACAACGGCGTCACCGGGTTCGGGGCCACCGTTACCGGCCTGCTGTTCGCCCTGCTGGCGGTGGCCGGCCTGGCGCTCGCGCTGGCGCCCCTGCTGTACCGAATCTTCGGTCAGCTGCGGGAGGAGCGCGTCGCCCGCATCCGGGAGCAGGAACGGGCCGAGGTCGCGGCCATGGTGCACGACCAGGTGCTGCACACGCTGGCCCTGATCCAGCGCCGCTCCGGCGACCCGGCCTCCGTGCTGCGGCTGGCCAGAGGTCAGGAGCGCAGCCTGCGCAACTGGCTATACAAGCCGACCGGCTCGGCCACCGAGCGCTTCGCGGCGGCGCTGGAGGAGGTGGCCGCCGAGGTCGAGGACACCTACGGCATCACCGTCGAGACCGTGATCGTGGGCGACTCGGATACCGACGAGCAGGTGCAGGCGCTGGTCGCCGCGGCCCGCGAGGCCATGGTCAACGCGGCCCGGCATGCGAAGGTGGCGACCGTCTCGCTCTACGCTGAGGCGGAGGACGAAAAGCTCAGCGTGTACATCCGCGACCGTGGCCCGGGGTTTGAGTTGTCCACTGTGGACGAGGATCGGCACGGCGTACGGGGTTCGATCATCGGGCGGATGCGCCGTCACGGTGGCCAGGCTGAGATCAGGACCGCGCCGGGCGAGGGGACCGAGGTCGAGCTGACCATGCCGCGCGGACGAGCAAGGGAGAAGAGCCATGACTGAACCGGCCAGCAACCTGCGGGTCTTCCTCGTCGACGACCACGCCATGTTCCGCGCCGGGGTGCGCTCGGAGCTCGGGGCGTACGTCGATGTCGTGGGCGAGGCGAGCACCGTACCCGAGGCCATCTCCGCGATCATGGCGATCCAGCCCGACGTCGTGCTGCTCGACGTCCACATGCCCGACGGTGGCGGCCGCGCGGTCCTCGACGCGCTGCGCAAATCGCAGCCGAACGTGAAGTTCCTGGCGCTGTCGGTGTCGGACGCGGCCGAGGATGTGATCGGACTGATCCGCGCGGGTGCCCGCGGGTACGTGACGAAGACGATTTCGCCGGAGCAACTGGCCGACGCGGTCCGTCGGGTGGCCGACGGCGATGCCGTGTTCAGCCCGCGGCTGGCCGGCTTCGTGCTGGACGCGTTCGCCGCCCGTCCTGACGCGCCGGTCGTGGATCCGGAGCTGGATCAGCTCACCAACCGGGAGCGCGAGGTGCTCCGCTTGCTGGCCCGCGGTTACGCCTACAAGGAGATCGCCAAGGAGCTGTACATCTCGATCAAGACGGTCGAGACCCACGTCTCCAACGTCCTGCGCAAGCTGCAGGTGTCCAACCGGTACGAGCTGTCCCGGTGGGCGGCCGACCGGCGTCTGGTCTGAGTCGAGCGGCGCCTCAGGCGGTCCGGAACACGCTGAACGACTCGGCCAGCCGGCCCGCCGGCAGGCCGCCCGTGGCCGCGGCCTGGGTCATCCGCTCGAGCACGAACGGGCGGACGTTGGTGTGGCTGGTCTGGGTCACGTGTGCGGCGAGGGCGGCGAACTTGGCCTCGGCGTGGTCGGTCACGTCGACGACATGGTCGGGCGCGGGGCCCGCCTGGTACCAGACCTCGCGTACCACCCACGGGTCGAGCCCGTCCTCCAGCAGGTCAGGGAAGGTGAACGGGTTGCGCGCGTCGGGGTAGATGGCGCAGGTCGTGGCCTCGCCGGCGGCCAGATGATCGGGGTGGCTGGGGCCGGCCATCCGCTCCCACCGGCGAAGCGGTGAGCTGGTCAGTACCCGGTCCGGCCGGAACCGCCGGATCTCCCTGGTGATGTCGCGGCGAAGCTCGATCGTCGGGATCAGCACGCCGTCGCAGTACCCGTCGAGAAAGGTGACGTCCTTGACCCCGAGCGCCGCGGCGGCCGCCCGCTGCTCGGCCTCCCGGAGCTGAGGCATCTGCTCGCGCGGGGTCTGGTCGAAGCCACCGGCATCGCCGCGAGTGATGATCACATACCCGACCTCGAGCCCGTCGGCCACCCAGCTGGCGACCGTTGCGGCGGCTCCGAAGTCCACGTCATCGGGGTGGGCGAATACGGCCAGCACCCTTTCGACATCGTCGAAGGGCACAGCGGAAGCAGGAAAGGTCACGTCGGCCGATGCTACCCGCGTGTTGCCGGGCCGCCCCGCCTGCCCGGCGACGGTGGATCAGTGCTCAGAGCAGAGGGCCGCGGCCGGCCCGCAGGACGAGCATCGCCAGTTCGGTGCCGTCGGCGCCGAGGGCGTCCCGGTAGCGGGCGAGAATCTCCTGCTCCCGCGAGAGCACCAGGCGGGTACCGCCGGCCGCGACCCGGGTCGCGCCAACCTCCCTGGAGATGGCGGCCCGCTCGAGCCAGAGCCGGATGATGGCGGCGTCGATCTCGTCCAGCCGGCCGCGCAGGTCGGCGATGTGCCCGTCCGCCGTCGCGGGGGCCGGCGTGTCGTCGGTGGTCGTGTCCATGTCCTCGTCCTCGGGTCTCATCGTGGGTCTCCCGTCGGCCCGGGCATGCAAACGCCCCGGGCTCGTGGAGCCCGGGGCGTTTCGTAGGTCCTCGTTCAGGCGCGACCCACGGCAGCCGGACTCCCGGTGCCATAGAAAAATCGCGCCTGGTTGATCACGTCGTCGAGTATGCCACGACTCGCGCCGGTGGCACTACCAGACGGGCGAGATCACGCCAGTTTGGTGATCCGGTTGCCCGGACCTGGGGAAACAGGAGATTGGGCGGTCAGGTAGGACACCAGTGCGTCGATGTCGAACCCGGGCGCGGTCTGCCGGTTCGTACCCCCGGTCAGGGTGGTGAAGCCGTCGCCGCCGTTGGCCATGAAGTCGTTCGTGGTGACGCGGTAGGTGGCGGCCAGGTCGATGTCGACCCCGTTGAGCTTCATGTTCGAGATGCGGCTGCCCAGCGGCAGGGTGGTGTCGTACGAGTACGTGAAGCCGGACGACACCTGCAGGATCCGGGTGGATGTCTGCGGTGGTGTCTGGGTACCCGGGAACTGCTGCTCGAGGGTGGCCTTGATCTGGGCACCGGTGAGCGTCTGGGTGACCACCAGGTTGTTGAACGGCTGGACCGTGAAGCATTCGCCGTAGGTCACCTGGCCCGGGGCCTCACCGCCGACCGACGCGGAGAAGACCAGCGAGGCCCGGATCCCGCCCGGGTTCATGAACGCGATCTGCGCCCCGAGGTCCTGGGTGTAGGCGAGCTCGCCGTCGGCGATCACGTCACCGAGGCCGCTCTCGCCGTTGGCGCCGTTGGCATTGGTGACATCGCCGGTGATCGTGCCGACCACCCGGTTGGCCAGGGGCGCCACCGCCACGCGGTACTTGTCGGCGATCGTCTTGGCCGTTTGGTCGACCTTGGCCGGGTCCCGGATGAAGTTGCCCGAAGCATCCTTCTGCCAGGTGCCGTCCGGGTTCCGGATGCCGTTCTCGACGATCACGTTGTGGGCCGACGCCGAGACGAACTCGTGCGTACGGGCGTCGACGCTGAACGAGATGTCGGTGATGAGGCGCCCGAACGACCCGGCACTGGTCACCAGGGACGTGGCTCCGGAGGAGTTGGGCAGCGGCAGTTGTACCAGGCGTGCGTGTGCCCGGATACGACGATTCCGTACGCCGGGTCGAGGTTCGCCACGATCGGCGCGATGTCGCCGGAGAAGTTCGCGCATCCGTCCGGCTGGGGGAGTGCCGGCGCGACCGGGTTCTGGACGCCGCCCTCGTGGATCACCAGCACCAGCGACCGGATGCCGAACTTGCCCAGCAGCTTCGCGTACTGGTTGGCCGTCTCGACCTCGTCCTTGAAGTCAACGGTGGTGATGCCGGCCGGGTTGACGATGGTCGGGGTGGCCTCGAGGGTCATGCCGACGAAGGCGACCGGCACCGTGCCGACGAACTTGATGATCCACCGGCAGCAGGATCGGCAGGTGGGTCTTCTTGTCGATCACGTTGGCGGCCAGGTACGGGAAGTTCGCTCCGGCGAAGCCGTCGCCGTCCTGGCATCCGTCCACCGGGTGGCAGCCACCGAACTGCATCCGCTTGAGCTCCGTGATGCCCTCGTCGAACTCGTGGTTACCGACCGAGCTGAGGTCCACGCCCATGCGCGTTCGAGTTCCTCGATCGCCGGCTCGTCGTGGAACGCGGCGCTGACCAGCGGAGACGCGCCGATGTTGTCGCCGGCCGCGACCGTGTACACCGACGGGGTGTGCTGCTCTCCTCGGCCCGCAGCTGCTTCAGCCAGTAGGCGAGGTACTCGACGCCGCCGGCCGGTGTCCCGTTGACCAGGCCGCCGCTGCCGGGCGGAGGTTCGATATTGCCGTGGAAGTCGTTGATCGCGAGCAGGTTCCCGCTGTAACGGTACGGGTCGTGTCGTTGCTGATGCCGGCAGTGGCCCCAGCGGATCGGGCGCAAGCGCAGTCAACGCGATCGCGGTGAGCGGCGATGGTCGGGACGGCCAGCGCTACGTACGAGCCGCCGCCACGCGGTTGTGGCCAGTATGTTCACCAATCCTCCTCGACATTGAGATGTCTCGGTCAGGCGAGATACCGACCCAGCCTGCCGTGTGATGCGTGAATGGCGATATCAAGTAGTGACAGCCATATGACCGGCCGGGCGTACAGTCGTTTGACGCACCGAGGGCGCGCATGTCCCGGACCGAGCGTCGGACCGGGGCTTGTCGGTGGGCCGGCATAGACTCGCGAGGCGATGCACGCCCTGTTCGAGTTCCCCGCCGTGCCGGTCACGTCGCCCAAGGCACCGCTGCCGGCCGTGTGATGCCACCGCGCTTGCTCGACGGTCTGAACGATGCCCAGCGGGCGGCGGTGACCCATTTCGGCACACCGCTGCTGATCGTGGCCGGCGCCGGCTCGGGCAAGACCCGGGTGCTCACCAACCGGATCGCCTACCTGCTGGCCGCCCGCGAGGTGCACCCGGGCGAGATCATCGCGATCACCTTCACCAACAAGGCCGCCGGCGAGATGAAGGAGCGGGTCGCGGCGCTGGTCGGCAGCCGGGCCCGGCTGATGTGGGTGAGCACCTTCCACTCGGCCTGCGTGCGCATCCTGCGGGCCGAGCACGAGCACGCCGGGCTCAAGTCGACCTTCTCGATCTACGACGCGGACGACTCGCGGCGGCTCATGCAGCTGGTCGGCGCGCGAGCTGGACCTCGACCCGAAGCGGCACCCGGCCCGCAAGCTGGCCGCCCAGGTGTCCAACCTCAAGAACGAGCTGATCGACGCCGAGACGCGCGACCGACCGAGGCCAAGGGCCCGGACGCAGCGGACCGTCGCCGAGGCCTACGCGCTCTACCAGCGCCGCCTCCGGGAGGCGCACGCGCTCGACTTCGACGACCTGATCATGACCGACGGTCCACCTGTTCCAGTCCCACCCGACGTCGCCGAGCACTACCGCCGCCGCTTCCGGCACGTGCTGGTCGACGAGTACCAGGACACCAACCACGCGCAGTACGCGCTGGTCAAGGAGCTGGTCGGCAGCACCGGCGAGCTGTGCGTGGTCGGCGACGCCGACCAGTCGATCTACGCGTTCCGCGGCGCGACGATCCGCAACATCCTCGAGTTCGAGCGGGACTACCCGCGACGCCCGCACGATCCTGCTCGAGCAGAACTACCGCTCGACCCAGACGATCCTGAACGCGGCCAACGCGGTGATCAACCGCAACACCGAGCGCAAGCCCAAGAACCTGTGGAGCGACCAGGGCGCGGGCGAGCAGATCGTCGGGTACGTCGCCGACAACGAGCACGCCGAGGCCGACTGGGTCGCCCGCGAGATCGACCGGCTCGACCGACGCCGGCCGGGCCCGCCCCGGCGACGTGGCCGTCTTCTACCGGACCAACGCCCAGTCCCGGGTCTTCGAGGAGATCTTCATCCGGCTCGGGCTGCCGTACAAGGTCGTCGGCGGGGTCCGCTTCTACGAGCGCAAGGAGGTCCGCGACGCGCTGGCCTACCTGCGGGCGATCGCCAACCCCGACGACACGGTCAGCGTCCGGCGGATCCTCAACACGCCCCGGCGCGGCATCGGCGACCGGGCCGTGGCCAGCGTCGAGGCGCTGTCGTCCCGGGAGCGGATCTCGTTCGGGGCCGCGCTGCGGCGGGCCGACGACGCGCCCGGCATGCCGCCCGGGCGGCCGGCGCGATCGCCGACTTCGTGGCGCTGCTCGACGAGCTTCGCGAGATGAGCGTCGTCGCGCCGCCCGGAGGAGGTCCTGGAGGCGGTGCTGCGCCGGTCCGGCTACCTCGACGAGCTCGAGGAGAGCACCGACCCGCAGGACGAGGGCCGGGTCGAGAACCTGCAGGAGCTCGTCAGCGTGGCCCGGGAGTACACCGAGCGGGTCGAGCTCGGCCGCGCGGCCGGACAGGCCGAGGAGGAGACGGGCGAGGCGGCCGACGGAGCGCGCCGGCCGTCCCTGGCCGGCTTCCTGGAGCAGGTCGCGCTGGTCGCCGACGCCGACCAGATGCCCTCCGACGACCCGGACCACGCCGGCGTGGTCACCCTGATGACGCTGCACACCGCCAAGGGCCTGGAGTTCCCGGTGGTGTTCCTGACCGGCCTGGAGGACGGCGTCTTCCCGCACCTGCGCTCGCTCGGCGACAGGCGCGAGCTGGAGGAGGAGCGCCGGCTGGCCTACGTCGGCATCACCCGGGCCCGGCAGCGGCTCTACCTGTCCCGCGCGGTCACCCGGTCGGCGTGGGGCGCGGCCGTCGTACAACCCGCCGTCCCGGTTCCTGGAGGAGGTCCCGCCCGACGCGATCCGCTGGGAGCGGACCGAGGCGGCGTACACGAGCTGGTCGGGCAGCGGTCGGGGTCGGCGGCGGCGGCGGCGTCGGACCGGGCACGGCGGCGAGTCACGCGTTCGTCGGCGGCACGCCCGAAGGCGGCCGCAGCTCGCCTCGAAGCTCGGCCTGGACCCGTCCCGGCTGACCACCGCCAGCGAGCTGCCCAAGCGACGTGCCGCACGTCGAGCCGGGCGACCGGGTCAACCACCAGCGCTGGGGCATGGGCCGGGTCATGGCCGTCGAAGGTAACGGCGTCCGCGCGCCAGGCCCAGATCGACTTCGGCGATCAGATCATGTGGATCGTGCTCCGGCACGCCCCGATCGAGAAGATCTAGCCGTACCGCGGTCAGCATCCGGCGACCTGCGACGACCCCGCGCGCGCAGCCACGGGGCCGGGGTCGATCTGGTTCCACAGGCCCTGGTGTACCTCGAAGTGCAGGTGCGGCCCGGTGACGTCGCCGGTCGCGCCTTCGAGGCCGATCGGCTGCCCGGCGGTCACCCGCTGCCCGGCGCTGACCAGCAGCCTGCGTCAGCGTGCGCGTAGTGGGTGTAGATAGCCGTTCCCATTGTCGATCATGACGGACATCCCGTAGCCGGCGTACAGCCAGCCCGCCGCGACGACCGTCCCGGCGGCGGCGGCGCGGATCGGTCGCGCCTGCGTAGCAGGCGAAGTCGATGCCCTGGTGCACGGCGCCCCAGCGCGGGCCGAAGCAGGAGGTGACCGGTGCGCCCGGGCATCGGGTCGACCCAGGCCGGCTTCGCCGTGGCGGCCGACCGGCCGGCTGAGGGACCGGTGCTCGGGCTGGTGCTGGGCGTGGGCGCGACCAGCGCGGCGGCCGGGGAGCCGACCCGCGCTGCCCGGTCGGCCCGGTCGGCGGCCGCTGGCGGGCGGCCGGATCGGCCAGGTTCGTCAGCGTGATCGCCCGCCGGAGCCGTCGGCCAGGGCGGCTACGCCGGTCGCGGCCAGCACGATGAGCGCGGCCGCGACGGTCACGGCGCCGACCGCCGTCCGCCGCCGGACGACCGGCCCGTGCCGTCCGGCGGCCTGCGGTCGTATGACACTGCGGACCACCAGGCCGGCCAACCCGACCAGCTGCGCCGCCGCCACGCCGGCCCGCCGCCCGCCGCGTCGACCCGCGGGCGCCGGCCGCGTCGCCCGGCTTTCGACCCCGCCTCCGTCGCGACCTCGGAAGATCGCGCATCCGGCGTCAGCGACGCCGCTGGCGGGCGTGCGTGATGACGACTTCGCGATCTCCAAGAGCCCACGGCGGGGCGGTGGCGCCGCACGTCGTCGGCGTCGTGGGGCTTGCTTCGCATCGGGGGGGTCCTCCGCGGGCTCCGTTGGCACGAACCTGGCCATCCTGCCGGCCCCAGCTTCCCGGGAATACCACGCAGAGTCACCGAACATTGACCTCTGGTGTCGTCTTCGCCCGTTGTGTCAGTTAGTGGAGGCCATGCGCGGTTCGTGCGGGACGATGATTGTGGGTCTTCTCTCCCGCTCCGCGGTGACACCGTTCACACCACGAAAGACATATCACTGCCAGACGGCTCAGACCGTCACAGACATCCCGATACCGCTGTCGCCGGTGGCGATCGGGGTCACATCACGATGGTGGCTCCGCTGGCCGCCTCGAGGTGCCGGACAATATCGACGCCACGGGCTTTCATGAACGGAATCGGGTCAGTCGGCAGTCCGTTGACGTGCACCTCGTAGTGCAGGTGGTCACCGGTGGAGAACCCGGTACTCCCGACCAGCCCGAGCAGCTGGCCCGCGTCAACGTGCTGACCCTCGGTGACCAGAAGCTTCGAGGCATGCCCGTAGATCGTCTCGATCCCGTTGCCATTATCGATCATGATGCAGTTGCCGTACCCGCCGTCCCAGGCCGCCAGCACCACGGTCCCGGTGTGGGTG
This sequence comes from uncultured Actinomycetota bacterium, assembly GCA_963803345.1. Classification (GTDB taxonomy): domain Bacteria; phylum Actinomycetota; class Actinomycetes; order Mycobacteriales; family Micromonosporaceae; genus CAWDLX01. The sequence goes on along the minus strand of CAWDLX010000005.1, from coordinate 586,626 downwards.
GCGTAGTACGGGGTACCGAGCGGGCAGGCCAGGTCAACTCCGTAGTGGAACTCGCCCCACCGCATCGCGTAGAGCGTGGTGATCTCGTAGCTGCAGTGCAGCGGCAGCAGCCACAGGTCGGGCGCGCCCTGGTCGACCGAGGCCGGCCTGCGGCCGATCCACCGAGCGGTTGGCCTTGTCGACCGCGCTCAGCCGGTCCTCGACGCTCATGGACAGCTGGCTACCCAGGCCGCTGTGGTTGCCGTCGGGCAGCACCGCGCCCGCACCCAGCGCCACGATGGCGGCCCCGACTACGGCGGTCAGGACGACCCCGAAATATCTGGCTCCTGGGAGTTTCGGCAAGCGGCGGCGACCCCGGTACTTCCCCGGTTCCTGCTGCTTGGGCACGCACAACCCTCCGCCAGTAGAGCGTCCCGCACCCGGGGAGTGCGCCTGGGCCACCGGGATGGGTACCCGGCGCAGGCGAGGGCTGCGGGTCTCGTGTCCGTCGATCCGTCGAGCGCCAGGTGACCTGGCCGGACACTGGACGACACGGTAGCGAATCGGTCCCGAGCACCACAAGCCGTCACGGGTAGTCCTGTATTGGCACTGTGTAATCGCATAGATGCGCAACTCCACACTGGTTCGACTTTCTCGGGTACCCGTGCCGGGGTACGTTTCGGACCTGAATACTCGTTCAGGCAGCGAGAAGGGCCGAACACTGATGAGCTCACGGATCCGTGTGGTGGTCGCCAAACCTGGTCTGGACGGCCACGATCGCGGAGCGAAGGTGGTCGCCCGCGCTCTGCGCGACGGCGGCATGGAGGTCGTCTACACCGGACTCCATCAGACGCCGGAGCAGATCGTCGAGACGGTGATCCAGGAGGATGCCGACGCGGTCGGCCTGTCGGTACTCTCCGGCGCGCACATGACCCTGTTCACGAAGGTCATCGACCTGCTGGCCGAACGAGGCGCGTCTGACGTGGTGGTTTTCGGGGGCGGGATCATCCCGGAGGCCGACATCCCGGAGCTACGGCGGCTGGGGGTGGCGAAGATCTTCACTCCTGGGGCGACTACGCAGTCCATTGTGGAGTGGGTCCGGGTGCCCTCCGGACCGTCGGCGAGTGGCCGAAGGGGGCAGAGTGAGAGGCCGGACGCACCCCTCACACGCCCGGCCCCTCTATGCACGATGCCCCGCCGCCACCCCTCGACCGACAGGGCATCGGCCGTCTTTTGTTGTGGTCTGCACCGGTTTCACGGCGCCGACATCTCAATAAACGACGGCGTACAGGACGGGTTACGCGACACGGGGCCGCCGGTGCGGACCACGTTGTGGACTTGGGCACAGCACGTGCCCGGCCGCACACGTCCCCCCGGGCAATCGCTAGGCTGCGGGCACAGACACCAATCCGACGGCTACCGCGTGCCGGACGGCCGTGAGCGAAGAGGTAGTAGTGGACCTGTACGAGTACCAGGGTCGCGAGCTGTTCGCCCGGCACGGGCTGCCGGTGCTGGGCGGAGGCGTCGCGCAAACCCCTGAGGAAGCCCGCGAGATCGCCGCGGAGCACGGCGGCCGGGTCGTGGTCAAGGCCCAGGTCAAGGTGGGCGGTCGCGGCAAGGCGGGCGGCGTGAGGCTGGCCGACACCGTGGACGAGGCGGTGGCCCGCGCGACCGACATCCTCGGCATGGACATCAAGGGCCACACGGTCCACAAGGTCATGGTCACCACGACGGCCGACATCGCCGAGGAGTACTACTTCTCATACCTGCTCGACCGCGCGAACCGCACCTTCCTGTGCATCGCGAGCGTGGCCGGCGGGATGGAGATCGAGCAGGTCGCCCATGAGGCTCCGGAGAAGGTGGTCCGGGCCGAGATCGACGCGGTCAAGGGTGTCGACGAGGCGATCGCGCGCGACATCGTGACCCGGGCCGGGTTCCCGGCCGAGGTGGCCGACCAGATCACCGACATCGCGGTGAAGCTCTGGCTGGCCTTCGTGGCCGAGGACGCCACCCTGGTCGAGGTCAACCCACTCGCCCGTACCCCCGAAGGTCGGGTCCTCTGCCTGGACGCCAAAGTCACGCTGGACGCCAACGCCGGCTTCCGTCACCCGGAGAACGCGGCGTGGGAGGACACCGAGGCGACCGATCCGCTCGAGCAGGCGGCGAAGGCCAAGCATCTCAACTATGTGAAGCTCGACGGCGAGGTCGGCATCATCGGCAACGGAGCCGGCCTGGTCATGTCCACTCTGGACGTTGTCGCGTACGCCGGCGAGAAGCACGGCGGCGTCAAGCCGGCCAACTTCCTCGACATCGGGGGCGGGGCTTCGGCCGAGGTGATGGCCAACGGCCTGGAGATCGTGCTCTCCGACCCGTCGGTCCGCAGCGTCTTCGTGAACGTGTTCGGCGGCATCACCGCCTGCGACGCGGTGGCCACCGGCATCCTCACCGCCCTGGAACTGCTCGGCCAGCGCGGCGAGGCCATCAGCAAGCCGCTCGTCGTCCGGCTGGATGGCAACAACGCGGAGGAGGGGCGGCGGATCCTCGACTCCGCGGCCAACCCTCTGGTGACACGTGTGGACACAATGGACGGCGCCGCGGACCGCGCGGCCGAGCTCGCGGCGGCGGGGGTCTGACGACATGGCGATCTGGCTCACCAAGGATTCCAAGGTCATCGTCCAGGGCATGACCGGCTCCGAAGGCTCCAAGCACACCCGCCGCATGCTGCGGGCCGGCACGGTCGTCGTCGGCGGTGTCACCCCCGGCAAGGGCGGGCAGTCGGTGCGCTTCGACGGGGTGGGTCAAGCAGGCTCCGGCGACGGCACCTCGCTGCCGGTGTTCGACTCGGTGGGCGACGCGATGTCGGCGACCGGAGCGGACGCGACGGTGATCTTCGTGCCGCCCAGGTTCGCCAAGGGCGCTGTGCTCGAGGCGATCGACGCCGGCATCCCGCTCGCGGTGGTCATCACCGAGGGGATTCCGGTGCACGACACGGCCTCGTTCTGGGCCCACAATGTCGCACGTGGACAGAAGACCCGCATCGTCGGACCGAACTGTCCCGGCATCGCCAGTCCCGGCCAGTCCAACGCCGGCATCATTCCGGCCGACATCGCCGACGCGGGCCGCATCGGGCTGGTGTCGAAGTCGGGGACGCTCACCTACCAGATGATGTACGAGCTGCGCGACGTTGGGTTCTCGACCGCGGTGGGGATCGGCGGCGACCCGATCATCGGCACGACCCACATCGACGCGCTCGCCGCCTTCCAGGACGACCCGGATACCGACGCGATCGTGGTGATCGGTGAGATCGGTGGCGACGCCGAGGAGCGGGCAGCCGACTTCATCAGGGCCAGCGTGACCAAGCCGGTGGTCGGCTACATCGCCGGTTTCACCGCGCCGTCCGGAAAGACGATGGGCCACGCGGGCGCCATCATCTCGGGCTCGTCCGGTACGGCCGAGGCGAAGAAGGTGGCGCTCGAAGCGGCCGGTGTCAAGGTCGGCAAGACGCCGAGCGAGACCGCCCGCCTCATGCGCGACATCATGAAGGGCTGATCGCGAGGAGCGAGCGTCAGCGCTTGCGAAGCGGCCCGTGGCGGATGGGCTGAGCGCGACACGCACTGGCTGGGCGGCCGGTCATCCCGACTGGCTGCCCATTCCTTTGGCACAGTGGACGGCGATGGCCACCCCGGATGCCGCCGCCCGAGTCCCGTCCGTGTCTGACGGGTCGCCGGTCAGCGCCGCCATCCGGTCGGGTCCACGGCGGGCACCAGTGCCGGTCGCGGCGGGATTCGCGGCGCTCTGGGCGGCCGTCGCGTCCTTCCTACCCGTCCTGGTGCTGGCGCTGCTGGCTCAGGCCGGCACCGGTTCGAGCGCCGGCGCGGTGCTGCGGTTCGCCGCGAGCGGCTGGCTTCTCGGTCACGGGGTACCGGTCACGATCGGTCCGGACACGATCAGCCTGGTGCCGCTGTTGGTGACCGCGTTGGCAGTGTGGCGGCTGATCCGGGCCGGCGTGCATACGAGTCGGGCGGTGAGCGGTTACCAGGCCCGGTCGGTGCGCGGTGCGGTTGTCGCCGCGGTTTGCGTCGGACTGGCCTATGCGGCCGTGGGCGCGATCGTGGCGATCTGGGTGGACACGTCGGTGCGGCGGGCGTCGGCCACGCTCGGCCTCCTGGCCGCGTTGGCAGCCGGCGTCGGTGCGCTCGGGTACAGCCGCGCCGGCCGGGCCCTGGTGCGGCGGCTGCCGATCGTCGTCCGCGACGGCCTGCGAACCGGGGTCAGCGCGGGCGCTCTGGTAATCGGGGTCGGCGCCGCCGCCGTCGGTGCTTCACTTGCCCTGCACGGCAGTGATGCGACACAGATGCTGTCGTCCTACCGCACGGGCCTGGCCGGCCAGGCCGGCATCACGCTGCTGTGCCTGGCGTACGCCCCGAACCTCGCGGTCTGGGGGGCGGCCTACCTGCTCGGTCCCGGCTTCGCCGTCGGGCTGGGAACGGTGGTGAGTCCCGGGTTGGTCGCGGTCGGGCCGATCCCCACCATCCCGGTCCTCGCCAGCCTGCCGCTGACCGCGGTGTCCGGACCGGGCACGACCATGCTCGGGGTGCCGCTGCTCGCGGCGATGGTCGCCGGCGCCCTGTTCGCACGCGCCCGGGTGGCGGCGGGCTGGCCGCGGTTGCTGGCCGGCGCCGCCTTGTCCGGACCGGTGGCGGCGGTGCTGCTCGGTCTGGCCGGCGTCGTCGCGGGAGGCGCGCTCGGCTCTGGGCGACTGACGACGATCGGTCCCAGTGGCTGGAGCGTCGGACTGTGGGGTGGTCTGGTGGTCACCGTCGGGGCGGTGGTCGGCGCGTCAGCGGTACGGGCGATGCACCGCCCGCCCGCCGACCCGACCGGGCCGGTTAGGGTCGACGGGTGACAGACAGGACCGCGCGTCTGGTCGTGCTGGTCTCCGGTACGGGAAGCAACCTGCAGGCCCTGCTCGACGCCTGTGCCGACCCGGGTTTCGGCGCCGAGGTGGTCGCCGTCGGGGCGGACCGGGACGGTACCGGTGGGGCCAAGCGGGCCGAGGCGATGACTGTGCCGACCTTCGTCCGTCGCGTCGCCGACTTCCCCGACCGCGACGCCTGGGACGAGTCCCTGACCAACGCCGTGGCCGCCCACCGCCCCGACCTGGTGATCTCGGCCGGCTTCCTGAAGCTCGTCGGTGCCCGTTTCCTGGCCCGCTTCGGCGGCCGGTACCTGAACACACACAACGCGCTCCTGCCCGCGTTTCCTGGTATGCGTGGGCCGCGGGACGCGTTGACCTACGGGGTCAAGCTGAGCGGCGCCACCCTGTTCATCGTGGACGCCGGGGTGGACACCGGTCCGATCGTGGCCCAGGTCGCCGTTGCGGTGCTCGACGATGACACCGAGGACAGCCTGGCCGAGCGCATCAAAGACGCCGAGCGCCGGCAGCTTGTGGAGTATGTCGGCCGACTGGTCCGGGAGGGCTGGACGGTCACCGGAAGGAAGGTCACTATCCCATGACCGATGTGGGGCGCCGCCCGATCCGACGGGCGCTGGTCAGCGTGTACGACAAGAGCGGGCTGGATCATCTGATCCGGGTTCTCGGCGCGGCCGGCGTCGAGATCGTGTCGACCGGCAACACCGCCAATCTGGTCGAGTCGATGGGCTACCCGGTGACCCGGGTGGAGGCGTTGACCGGGTTCCCCGAGTTCCTGGACGGCCGGGTCAAGACCCTGCACCCGAATGTCCACGCTGGACTGTTGGCCGACCGGTCGCTCGACGCGCACGTACGCCAATTGGCCGACCTCGGGATCGAGCCGTTCGACCTTCTGGTGAGCAACCTTTACCCGTTCAGCGAAACTGTCGGGTCCGGCGCGGACGTGGACGAGTGCGTCGAGAAGATCGACATCGGCGGTCCGACGATGGTCCGTGCGGCGGCCAAGAACCACGCGTCGGTCGCGGTGATCAGCTCGCCGGCCCAGTACGGGCTGGTCACCGAGGCGCTGGCCGCCGGCGGTACGACGCTGGCCCAGCGCAGGGCCCTGGCCGCCCGGGCGTTCGCGGACATCGCCGAATACGACGTTGCGGTGGCCGGCTGGTGTGCCCGGGTCCTCTCGCCGGCCGAGGACGGTTGGCCCGGGACCACGGCCACCGTCATGCACAAGGCCAGCCCTCTGAGGTACGGAGAGAACCCGCATCAGAGGGCGGCTCTCTACCTCGATCCGGCATCCCCGCCCGGACTGGCCCAGGCCCACCAGTACAGCGGCAAGGAGATGTCCTACAACAATTACGTTGACGCCGACGCGGCCTGGCGCTCGTGCCACGACTTCACCGAGCCGACCGTGGCCATCATCAAGCACGCCAACCCGTGTGGCATCGCTGTCGGTACCGACATCGCCGAGGCGCACCGGCGCGCGCACGCCTGCGACCCGGTATCGGCCTACGGCGGTGTGATCGCCGCCAACCGCCCGGTGACGCTGGCCATGGCCCGCCAGCTCGACGGCGTCTTCACCGAGGTGATCGTGGCACCCTCCTATGAGGACGATGCCCTGGAGGTGCTCACATCGAAGAAGACCCTGCGGGTGCTCCGAGCTCCACAGTGGACTCCGACTCGGGCGGAGGTGCGCCAGCTCTCTGGTGGCGCGCTCGTCCAGATGACCGACCGCATCGACGCCGAGGGCGACGACCCGGCGAACTGGCGCCTCGCCGCCGGGGAGCCGTCATCTGACACCGTCCTGGCCGACCTCACCTTCGCCTGGCGGGCCGTCCGATCGGCCAAGTCCAACGCGATCCTGCTCGCCTCGGACGGCGCGGCGGTCGGAGTTGGAATGGGCCAGGTCAACCGGGTCGACTCAGCCCGGTTGGCGGTCGCCCGAGCCGGCGACCGGGCCAAGGGCTGCGTGGCCGCCTCCGACGCCTACTTCCCCTTCGCCGACGGCCTCCAGATCCTCACCGACGCCGGGGTGACCGCCATCGTCGAGCCGGGCGGCTCCATCCGCGACGAAGAGGTCATCGCCGCCGCATCGGCCGCCGGCGTCACCCTGTACCTCACCGGTACCCGCCACTTCTACCACTGACCACCTGCGAGGTTGCTCCGGCGGGGTGGGGTCGGGGGTGGGGTTGGGGGTTGCTTGTTTGCCCGGACAGTCTACTAACCCATTCTGTATAGCGCGGCGTCCCTGCTAACACTCCTGCGATGGCTATGGGTTCGTTCGACCACCGAGCGGACGTGATCCGGGTCGGTGTAGATCTGGGCCGGACTGAAATGCAACGATAGGATTCCATGTTGGCTCAGGATGTTGTGTCGGCGCATGGTGCGCTCCCAGTCCTCGCCCGCGGAGTGATGCTCGCGTGAGTCGACTTCGACAGCCAGCCGCGCATCCGGGAAGTAGCAGTCGGGCGTGGGGAGTCGGGTGCCGTCGGGCAGGAACAGCTCGGGGTTGCACACCATCTCCGAAAGCTTGCGGCTCCGGGCGAGAATCCGACGCAGCTCCGCCTCGGGTGCCGACCGCACCCCTTGATGGATGTCTCTGAGCACACTGCGTACCACGGCAGTCCGGCTCCGGTTGGCGCGACGCAGCTCCGCGTCCATAGCACCGACCGGTACCGATTGGCTCTGCACCGCCTCGGCCATGAAAGCTTCGATGGATCGACGATCGTCGGTCATCCGGCCGGCGTCGATGACGGCGCGGGCGCGGGATACCACCCGGAAGCAACCCGCGTCACGGTACTCGGGATCGAGCGACTCCGTGCGCATGATGACCACGAACCCGGCCGATCTCTTGTGCGTACCGTGCGGTACGAGCACATGCACCTTGTCGGTCGACGGGACGCTGCGGAAGCCGTACCACGCCAAGGCGGACGCTCCGGTGATCTGCGACTCGACGCCACCGTAGAGCGTTGCCGCGATCCGGCGCTGCTCGGTTGATGGCCGTCCGGACGAGAGCAGGTAGACCCCAGGCAGCAGCCGTCTCCATCGACCCGAACGGACTCGGCGACTGATCGTCATATCGCCGATACCAGCGGCGAGCAACTGTGCCCGGCTGACCACGTCCTGCTGCCGCCGCCGTGTCGCGGCGAGACCCGTCCGGTGAACGTGCGATTGCATGCCGGCGAGCATGTGAACCGGCGAACGCTCGGGCAAGCGGCTCTTCCGTACCTGTGGACAACCGGCAGACCGGTGGATAAGTCACGTCCAGACCCCAGGCAGCCGAACAGCCCTGTCGACCGGCCCGTCCGCGGTCGTCATTCCCCGGTGTCCGGTGTTTGTACGGACGCCGCGCTCGACAGAAAGCGTTAGCAAGCTGTCCGGGCGAACGCCGCTGCTCGGTGAGAGTTCGATGAGGGTTGGAGCCTGGCGTGGGACCTGGGTGGCGTACGGCCTTACGGTGACGGTGTGCCCCGGGCAGGTCGGATCACCCTGATAGTCGTCGGCGTGGTGACCGCGGTATGCGGGATCGCCAATGTCACTCGCTTGGCGGTGGGCCGGTCGCTCGGTTCCGGCGGGACCGGCACAGCCGCCGCCGCGGCCACCGCCACTGGGACCGGTCTGAATCAACCAGCCCGGGACGGGCAGTTCGAGTTCAGTGTCCACAGTGTCAGCTGCGGACACCGGTCGCTCCAGAACGGTTGGCTGCACGCCGATGCCAAGGGCGGCTTCTGTGTGGTCGCCATGTCCGTGACGAATGTCGGAACCGACGCCCGCCGGTTCGCCGACGGTGTCCAGCAGGCGATCGGGTCCGAAGGCAACCGGTACGAGGCCGATACCGGAGCGGGCGTAGTCGCCAACGGTAACGGCGACGCGGTGTGGAATGTGGTCAACCCCGGGATCACCCTCTCGGCGAAGGTGGTCTATGACATCCCGATCACCGCGACCATCGTCCAGCTGATCCTGCACGACTCCGCCTTCTCCAGGGGCGTCGTCGTGCACGTGGCCTGACCCCGGGGCCCCTCAGCTGGTCAGCCCCCGTCCCGCTCAGGTGATCAGCCCCGTCCCGCTCATTTGGTTAGTACGGACGCCGCGCTATACAGAATGTGTTAGCAGACTGTCCGGGCAAACAAGAGCCACCCCCGAGCCGCCGCCACGCCACGACGTGCCGCTGCTCGGCGAAGTGGCAGGCCGACGGATGCGGGTCCGCTTCCCGTACCACCAGCGGCGGGTCCTGCACCGCGCAGATCATCCGATATGGGTCGCCCCACTAGTCGGACTTGCGATGGAGAATGGTCAGAGGGGTCAGTGCGGGATGCCCCGGGCAGCCGGGACGCTCGCCAGTGGCATGGGAGTCTTTCAGGCTGCCGGTGGCCGCCAGCCCGGTCCCGGCCGGTCCGCCGGTGCCACGGTTCCGATCCTGTGTGGACGGACTGGCCGCTGGTGTGTTTGCTCGGGCAGTTTACTCACCATTCTTGTCGAGTAGGGCGTCCGTGCTAACACATCAACGAGGCGGCGAGGCGGCGAGGGCCAGGGGGGCGGCGAGGCGGCGAGGGGCGAGGGGCGAGGGCGAAGGGGGGCGAGGGGGGTGGCGAGGGGCGAGGGCGAGGAGGGCGGCGAGGGGCGAGGCGGCGAGGGCCAGGGGGACGGCGAGGCGGCGGGGGGGCGAGGGGCGAGGGGGCGGAGGGCGGCCGGGAGGCGGGAGCGGTAGCGGTGGCCGTGAGACGATCGGGCCGTGACCGCGACGATTCTGGACGGCAAGGCGACGCGGCGGCGATCAAGGACGAGCTGCGGATACGGGTCAAGGCGCTGGCCGACGCGGGTCATACGCCCGGGCTGGGCACGGTCCTGGTCGGTGACGATCCGGGCTCGCAGGCGTACGTCAACGGCAAGCACCGGGACTGCGCCGAGGTGGGCATCGCCTCGATCCGCCGGGATCTGCCGGCCACGCCACCCAGGAGCAGGTCGACGCGGTGGTGGCCGAGCTGAACGCCGACCCGGCCTGCACACGGCTACATCGTCCAGCTGCCGCTGCCGCGACCAGCTCGACACCCAGCGGGCGCTGGAGCTGATCGACCCGGACAAGGACGCCGACGGGCTGCACCCGGTAACCTGGGCCGGCTCGTCCTCGGCTACGACGGCCCGCTGCCGTGCACCCCGCGCGGCATCGTCGAGCTGCTCCGCCGCTACGACGTGCCGCTGCGCGGCGCCGAGGTCGCCGTGGTCGGCCGGGGCAACACCGTCGGCCGGCCGCTCGGGCCTGCTGCTCACCCGGCGCAGCGAGAACGCCACCGTGACCCTGTGCCACACCGGCACCCTGGACCTGGCCGCGCACACCCGGGCCGCCGACATCGTGATCGCCGCGGCCGGCGTCGCCGGGCCTGCTCACCGCCGACATGGTCACGCCGGGCGCGGCCGTGGTCGACGTCGGCATCACCCGGGTGGTCGGCGCGGACGGCAAGGGCCGCTCACCGGCGACGTCGCACCCGGAGGTGGCGGACGTCGCCGGTGTCCTGGCCCCGATGCCCGGCGGCGTCGGCCCGATGACCCGGGCGCATGCTGCTCACCAACGTGGTGGAGCGGGCCGAGCGACGAGTTCTCACGGGTGTGAGACGACGGCTGACGGGCGCCGGCCGGGTCGAGCGGCGGACTAGGGTGCCCAGTATCCGCCCGTTCACGTCCGGGGAGTGGGACACCATGGGTAAGAAGGTCACTGTCGTCGGCGCCGGCTTCTACGGCTCGACCACCGCGCAGCGCCTGGCCGAGTACGACGTCTTCGACACCGTCGTGATCACCGACATCGTCGAGGGCAAGCCCGAGGGGCTGGCGCTGGACCTCAACCAGTCCCGCCCGATCGAGGGCTTCGAGACCAAGGTCGTCGGCGCCGACCACCGGCCCGAACGGCGAGGGCTACGAGGCCATCGAGGGCTCCGACGTCGTCGTCATCACCGCCGGCCTGCCCCGCAAGCCGGGCATGAGCCGGATGGACCTGCTGCGAGACCAACGCGCAAGATCGTCCGCGCAGGTCGCCGAGAACGTCGCCAAGTACGCGCCCGAACGCCGTCGTCATCGTGGTGTCCAACCCGCTCGACGAGATGACCGCGCTGGCCCAGCTGGCGACCGGGTTCCCGCACAACCGGGTGCTCGGCCAGGCCGGCATGCTGGACACCGCCCGGTTCACCAACTTCGTGGCCGAGGAGCTCGGCGTACCGGTCGGCGTCGGTGAAGACGCTGACCCTGGGCTCGCACGGCGACACCATGGTCCCGGTGCCGTCACAGTGCACTGTGGACGGCAAGCCGCTGCGCCGAGGTGATGCCGGCCGAGAAGATCGAGGAGCTGGTCGCCCGGACCCGCAACGGCGGCGCCGAGGTCGTCGCGCTGCTCAAGACCGGCTCGGCGTACTACGCCCCGTCCGCCGCGGCCGCCCGGATGGCCAAGGCGGTCGCCGAGGACTCCGGCGAGGTCCTGCCGGTGTGCGCCTGGGTCGACGGCGAGTACGGCATCTCCGGCGTCTACCTGGGTGTCCAGGCCGAGCTCGGCGCCGACGGGCGTCCGGCGGGTCGTCGAGACCGAGCTGACCGACAGCGAGCTGGCCGCCTCAAGGAGGCCGCCGAGGCCGGTCCGCGCCAAGCAGGCCGACGTCGCCACCCTCTGACTGCGTGAACCGGCAGTGACCAGGGCACCGTCTAGTAACGCCTGCGCGATAGGAAGGTCGCGCCCTCCTGACGGTCCGACGCGGACAGGTCGTGCAGTACGCTCGTACTGTTACAACGTGTCACCGAGAGGAGCGCCGGGCCGATGGCGAAGATCAAGGTAACAACCCGGTCGTCGAGCTCGACGGCGACGAGATGACCCGGATCATCTGGAAGCAGATCCGGGAGCAGCTGATCCTGCCCTACCTCGACGTCGACCTGCACTACTACGACCTGGGCATCGAGCACCGCGACGCGACCGACGACCAGGTCACCGTCGACTGCCGCCAACGCCATCAAGCAGCACGGCGTCGGCGTCAAGTGCGCGACCATCACCCCCGACGAGGCCCGGGTCGAGGAGTTCGGCCTGAAGAAGATGTGGCGGTTCCCCGAACGGCACGATCCGCAACATCCTCGGCGGCGTCGTCTTCCGCGAGCCGATCATCATGTCCAACGTGCCGCGGCTGGTCCCCGGCTGGACCAAGCCGATCATCATCGGCCGGCACGCGCACGGCGACCAGTACAAGGCCACCGACTTCGTCGTCCCCGGCCCGGGCACGGTGACCATCACCTACACCCCGGCCGACGGCAGCGCGCCGATGGAGATGGAGGTCGCCAACTTCCCCGGCGGCGGCGTCGCCATGGGCATGTACAACTTCGACGAGTCGATCCGCGACTTCGCCCGGCGCCTCGCTCCGCTACGGCCTGGACCGCAACTACCCGGTCTACCTGTCCACCAAGAACACCATCCTCAAGGCGTACGACGGCCGGTTCAAGGACATCTTCGCCGAGGTGTTCGAGACGAGTTCGCCGACGAGTTCGACGCCGCCGGCATCACCTACGAGCACCGGCTCATCGACGACATGGTCGCCGCCGCGCTCAAGTGGGAGGGCGGCTACGTCTGGGCCTGCAAGAACTACGACGGTGACGTGCAGTCCGACACCGTCGCGCAGGGCTTCGGCTCGCTCGGGCCTGATGACCTCGGTGCTGATGACCCCGGACGGCCGTACCGTCGAGGCCGAGGCCGCGCACGGCACGGTCACCCGGCACTACCGGCAGTGGCAGAAGGGCGAGAAGACCTCGACCAACCCGATCGCGTCGATCTTCGCCTGGACCCGGGGCCTGGCCCACCGGGGCAAGCTGGACGGCACGCCCGGCGGTCACCGAGTTCGCCAACACGCTGGAGCAGGTCTGCGTCGACACCGTCGAGGGCGGCCAGATGACCAAGGACCTCGCGCTGCTCATCTCGCGGGACGCCCCGTGGCTGACCACCGACGAGTTCATGAACGCGCTCGACGAGAACCTGGCCAGAGCGCTCACCGGCTGACCGTTGACACACCACCCGGATGCTGTCGGACTTTTCCGCACCGGCGTTACTCGGTGATGACCGGGGCGTTGGTCGATACGTGATGCCGCATCTGTGGCGTTCACGTGATCTCCGGATCGGGCCCATGCGGCTCCCCGGGGTCATTCGGCAACGGCTGACCAGCCTGCCGTCCCTTCCCGGTGTGGCCGGGCCGCAATGACGCGGCCCGGCCACACGTCTTCCGGCCACCCGTCTGTCCGGCATGCGTCTGTCCGGCCACCCTTCTGTCCGGCATGCGTCTGGACGGCAGCGTATGTCCGGCACACGGCCATCACGCGGCCGGCCACATCGGTCGCAGCCGGCTGCTGATACGAGCCCGGCGCGTCAGCCGGTGAGGTGCCACTCCACGCCGTCGGCGGTGTCGCGGACCTCGATCCCGGCCGTGGTGAGCGCGGTCGCGCACCCGGTCCGAGGTGGCGAAGTCACGGTCGCCCGTGCCCTGGCCGCGCATGTCGAGCAGTGCCTCGACGAACGGGCCGACCACCGCACGGGGATCGCGGGCGCCGACCGTCGGCGAGCTCGCCGAGGCGGACGACCATTGTCCGCAGCCGGGACCGCGCATGGTCGCCCTCGTCGGAGGTGAGCGTGTCGGCCGACCAGTCGAGCAGGGCCTGCTCCAGGGCGAGCACAGCCTCGACACAGCCGTCGACATCGCGGGCGGCGAGCGCGGTGTCGAACCGGCGGCGATCTCGCCGGCCGCCGCCCGCAACGACGGGGCCGGCGCCGGCGGCGACGGGGCCGGCGCCCGCGTCGACGGGACCGGCGCCCGCGACGACGAGGCCGGCGCTGTGGCGGCCAACCGGTCGGCTGCCGGCGTCCGAAGTCCCGGCCGCGGCGCGAGCGGTGCCCGATGCCGACGTCGGCACGCCTCGCGGAGCCGGTCGAAGTCGACCACCGTGCCGGTCGGGTGCACGCGCTGCGCCCGCGCGGCGGACCGTCATCGTGCCGTTGCCGACCACGGTCGCCGTCCGGGCGTCGGAGTCCAGCAGCACGGCGGTGTGCTCGTCGACCCCGAGCACGAACGAGTCCGGTCGGGCAGCTCCGCTTCCATGCGGGCCAGCCGCTGCTCGCCGAGGTAGCAGAAGCGGGTGTCGTGGTGGCCGCCCTCGGCGTTGTCGTAGTGCGGGATCACCACCGCCGGCAGGCCGCTGACCGCTCGACCAGGTTCGAGCCCCGGCACCCAGTGCGGATCGATGCCGGCCTTGTAGATCTCGTACACCGGCACGGTGTGCGAGCCGAGCGTCAGCGCGGCGGCGCTGGCCAGCACGACCACGCCGTCCGCGGGCGAGCACGTCGACGAGCGGCCGTCGGGACCGCGGTGTCACGCCAGTGCCGCAGCGCATACGTGGGCGAGCCCGGGCCGGCGAAGATCCACCCGGCCGCGCGCAGGGCGGCGCAGCGCCCGCTCGCGAGCCAGCCCGGGCGGCGGGCGCGGTGCGCCAGGACACCACTCGACCGCCCGCCCGACGCTGGCGGCGAAGTAGCCACCGCCCGGCGCGGAGATGTCGTCGGCGTTGGACTGGAAGCCGTACGGGGTGTCGAGCAGGACCGCCGGCCGGTCACCGACCCGCTCGAAGATGGCCCGGTGCGGCTTGCACCATGGTCGGCGCGGTCTCGCCGGAGCCCATGATGACCAGCAGGCCGGACATCAGCCTCCGCCGCCAACGTCAGCAGGTCGGCTGCCAGCTCGCCCGGGGTGCTGCGCGTGCAGGTCGTGGTCAGCGCCCGGGTACTCCCTGACCCGGGCCCGGGCCAGCGCGGCGACCGCTTTGTCCATCACCGCTCGCCGCTGGGTCGACTGGCTGTCCGGCAGTCGTCGGGGACAGCGGGCAGCAGCAGCACCGGAACGGTGATGAGCGGGATAGTCGGGCCAGGGCGGGTCGTCCCACATGCTCCGCACGATGCGCATGTGCTCGTCGATGGGCAGCCGCCGGCTCACGCGTGCCGTCGGCGCGCACCCGCAGGTTGGCCAGCGTGGCCTCGATCGCGTCGAGCGGACCAGTCCGCATGCTCGCGGACCAGGAACCCGCGGATCTCGCTCGGCCGGACGGCCGTCGATGTCGGGCGGACGCAAGGCCTCCTCGGCCGCCTCCCAGGAATCGAACTGGCGTCAGGTCGATCCAGCCGCCGTCGACCAGGGCGAGCGCGGCGGACGAGCTCGGGATGCGCGGGCCGCGAGCCGCACCACGACGTTGCCGCCCCACGACTGGCCGGCCACGACCGGACGGTCGAGATCGAGCCGTCGGCAGACCACGGCGAGGTCGGCCGCCGCCGTGGCGGTGTCGTACCCGTCGGGCGGTGAGTCGGACTCGCCGTGCGAGCGCAGGTCGACCGCGTAGCTCGGATGCCCGGCGTCGGCCAGGACCGCGGCGACCGCGTCCCACAGCCGGGCGTTGGAGGACAGCCCGTGCACGAGCAGGAACGGCACGGCCGGGCCGGGCGGCGAGCACCGCACGCTCAGCTGGACGCCGGGAGCGACTTCGACGCGCACGACCGTCGACTTCATGGGCCCGAATCTAGCTCGCGCCTCCGACAACCTGGCCCGCCCGACGCCCGCCCCCCGAGGGGCACACCGCCAGGGCCGGCGCCCGCCTCAGATCAGGGCAACCGCCGCCGGCGCAGGAACGCGAGCAGTGGCCGCCCCGGCACCGCGCCCACTCCGGCGAGCACCGAGACCAGCGCCAGCGGCTGGTACCAGCAGGCCCGCACGGCGGTACGCACGGAGATCCGGGCTGAGCGCCGGCGGCCCCGGATCGCCTCCCAGCAGGCGATCTCGGCGTGGATACGGGCGTACGAGGATGGCTGCTCGACGAGTTCGGGGTGCTGGACGAGCATCCAACGCAGCACCTGCACCTCGTCGGCCAGCGCCCGGGAGTCCCGGGTGTCCCGGCGCCACAGCACCCGGACGTTGGGTTGGTCGACGTGCCGGATCGGAGCCCGTTGAGCCGCCCGCACCAGCAGATCCCACGAGTCGGCGTCGCCCGGGGCGTCCTCGGCCAGCAGCCCGATGCCACCACGCTCGTAGGAGGTGGCCAGGGCGTTCTGGGAGGCCACGAATCCGGACGGGCTCAGCGCTCCGGCCCGGGTACGGGTCAGATCCTCTGGCCACATCTCGAACCGGCGGGCCAGCCGGGGGATGCGGCGGCCGGCGTACTCCACCTCGGCCGCGCAGGTGGCGAACAGGGCACCGGGATGTTGGCGCAGCGCACCGACCTGGGTGGTCAGCTTGCCCGGGTTCCAGGTGTCGTCGTCGTCGCAGAAGGCGACCAGGTCACAGTCACCGACGGCCAGGACGCCGGTATTGCGGGCGCCGGCCGGGCCGGGGGTGCGCCAGTTCTCGAGAACCAGCACAGGGCGCTCACCGCCGCGGCCGACCCGCCAGTCGGGCCGGATGTTGTCGTACACGACAACGACCCGGAGCGGGCCGGCGTAGTCCTGTTGTGACACCGAGTCGAGGGCGCGCCGGAGCAGGTTGGGGCGGTCTCTGGTGGCGATCACGACACCGACGCTGGGCCACTCGGTTCGCCGCGGTGCCGGGATGCGCCGGGCCGCGGAGAGCACGCGTACCACAGACACCCCCACGGTCGTTTCACTCTCATAACGACTGCCTAATCGGTCGGAGACGGACTCAACGGGACGGAGGCGTCGAATGCCGCCATTAACCGACAATGCTCACCAGACACAACCGGTTGTCGGCACCGTCCGGTTCCACCCGCTGACCCGGTGGGAGGCGGCCAACCACGTCCGGGACGAGATGGTGCGCGGGCGGGGCGGACGCGTAATGGTGCTCACGCATGAGCAGCTGCGTCACGTCGACGACGCGCCTGCGCTGCGCCCCGCGCTCGCCGACGCGGAGCTGGTACTGGCGGGGTCGGCCACGGCCGTCTGGGCCAGCCGGGTCGCCGGCACACCCCTGCCCGAGCGGATCACCGGGCCCGCGCTGGCCGACGCACTGTGCGCCGCCTGCAACAGCGACGGCCGCCGGGTCTACCTGGTCGGCGGCGCGCCCGGCCGCGGTGGCGTCCCGAGCGCCGCTCAGCGCGCGGCGGCCGTGCTCGGTATCCGCCATCAGGGCCTGCGGGTGGCCGGATGCGTGTCGCCGACCGCCACGGTGGCCACCGATCGCCGGGCCCTGGCTGACGTGGTGGCCGACATCGTCGAGGCCAAACCCGACCTCGTCCTGATCGGCGCCGACCACGTCGCGGCCGAGGAGGCGCTCGTGCGGGCGGTCCGCGGTGACGCACCCACGAGCTGGCTCTTCGGCTGGACCGGGCTGGTCCGCGAGCTCGCCGGAGACCCGGGCCACCACCGCGGTGGACGCCGGGTGCACGTGTCCTACGCCGCGCGACTGCTGGCCCGCGCCGCGGCGGCGCGCGTCGCGCGGGCTACGGGACCGCGGGACGCGCGCCGGGGATCGGCTCCCTCGGGATCTCCTGACTGATCGGGCCGAACGGGCTGTCGGCCCGGATCGTCCACCGGTGCGTCGGCACCGGCTCTGACTCCTCCGGCTCCGGTGGGCTGACCAGCTTGGGTACCAGCACCGCCCCGAGGACACGGGCGCCGACCAGACGCAGCTGGGCGACGGCGTCGGCGACCTCGCTGTGCCGCGACTGTCCGGTCTCGACCACGACGATGGCGGCGTCGGCCAGCCCGGCCAGGCTCTGCGCGTCGGCGCCCGAGGCAGCCGATGGTGAGTCGATGAGCACGAAGCGGGCCAGCTGGCGCAGGGCGACCACGGTCGCCCGGGCCGAGGACGATTGCAGCAGCCGGCTGGCGCTGGCCGCCCCGCCGGGCGAGACCACCCGCATCCGCGGTTCGCGCGGCGGTACCTGCAGAGCCACGCCGAGGTCCGTCCGTCCACTGAGGACGTTGGTCAGGCCGGGAATGTCGGAGATGTCGAACAGGGTGGAGAGCAGCACCGGAGTCGTGCCGATGGCGGGCGCGTTCGCACCGAGCAGCACCACCTCGTGACCCACCCGGGCCAGCGCGGCGGCCAGGTTGGCGGCCACCACGGTGGAGGCCGGGCCAGGGCTGGCCGATGTCAGCAGCAGCACCCGGTCGGCGGAGCCGAGGGAGGCCACCACCTCGTTGCGCAGCCGGTGATAGTCACGGCTGGCCGCGTCCGAGGTGGCATGCAGGGCGGCCTCGCCGAAGTCCAGTTCGGCCAGCAGCTCGACACCGGCCCGCTCGATGACGTCGGTGCCGTCCCGCACCCGTACGGCCACTCGCTCCCACAACTGGGCGCCGCTCAATCCGACCATCAGGCCACCCGCCAGCCCGCCGGCCAGGAACAGCCAAGCCAGCCGCGACATCGGCGAGGTCGGCAGGTCCGCGTCGCGGATCACCTGGCCAGCGTTGACGACCGTCGTGGTGAGGTCGCTGATCCGCGCGGTGAGAGTGGTGATCTGGCCGGCGAGGGTGGTCCGGTTGCTGCGCAGGGTGGGCAGTTGGGCGGAGGTGAGCGGAAGCCTGCCTATCGTCGCGTCGAGCGCGGTCAGCTGGCTGTTCGCGTCGGCCAGGCTGCTGGCCAGGACCCCCTTCCGGTCGGCCAGGGCGGCGCTGGCCGCGTCGGCCCGGGTACCCAGGTAGGCCGTGGCGAACGCCTTCGCGCCCGCCTGCGCGGATGCCGGACTGTCAGCCTCGAAGTGGACGATCAGGACAGACGTGTCGGCGATCGGGTCAACCGTGACCGAATCGACCAGGTCCGCCGGGGGTGTGGCGGTCTGTAGGAGCGCGGCGGCGCGGCGGGCCGTCTCCGTCGAGCGGACGAGCTGGGCCTCGGTGCCGAGGTTGACCGGGGCGAGGCTGGCGCCGGTGTTGGCGTCGGTGGCCGAGGAGGTGCTCGTCGGTGCGGCCGGAACAGGCTGGACCAGCACAGATGTGCTGGCCGAGTAGTGAATAGGCTGAGTCAGGAGGAGGCCGGCTCCGACACCGAGACCGGCGACGGCGGTGATCAGCGGCAGCCACCAGTGCCGGCGCGTCCCCCGAAGGAGCGTGCCGTGCCCGGTGTGTTCTGCATCCATATCTGTAATTGCCTCCGGACGCACGGTAAGGGGTGGGTTCCCGCTCACTGACCACAACGTCCGGCTTGCCGCCTGGGTGACGCGGACAGTCCGGTGACTGACCTTTATGGACGGTCGAGCCAGCCTTCGACGACGAGATACTCGACCACCGTGTCGACCGCTTCGTCGATGGTCCGGTCCGCCGTGTCGATGACCAGATCGGCGTCGGTGGGCACCTCGTAGGGGTCATCGACGCCGGTCATGCCGGTGATCTGGCCAGCCCGGGCCCTGGCGTAGTGGCCCTTACGGTCGCGCTCCTCGCACACCTCGAGTGGGGTCGCGACGTAGACGAGCATGAATCCGGCACCGGCCATCCGGGCCAGCTGCCGGGCGGTGGCCCGAGCACCGGCGAATGGCGCGATCGGGCAGCACAGCGCGAGCCCGCCGTGCCGGGCCGCCTCGGCCGCGACGAAGCCGATCCGTCGGACGTTCTCGTCCCGGTCCTCCTTCGAGAATCCGAGTCCGGCGGTCAGGAACCGGCGCGCCACATCGCCGTCGATCAGGGTCACCGATCGCTCGCCGGTCTCGGCCAGCTCGTCGGCCAGGCCACGGGCGATGGTGGACTTTCCCGAGCCGGAGAGCCCGGTGAAGAACACGACCAGGCCACGCACCCGGCGTGGTGGCCTGGCCCGGGCGAGCTCCCGGGCGACCGCGGGTGGGGTGTGCCACTCGGGCAGCGGTACGCCACGATCAAGAAGATCGTCGATTTCTCGCGTGGTCAGGGCCACCCGGCGGTGCCGGGGCGGGATGTCGTCGGCTCCGCGCCACTGTCCGTCCCGCCCGTCATAGGCCAGTTCGCGCGGGAGGAGGGCGCGCGGGCCGCCACCGGACATCTCGTGGCCGGCGGCCAGCAGATGGGTGGCGCCGTAGGCCTCGGCGACCCTCGAACGCAGGACGGCGTCGGCCACCTCGTCACCTCGTCGGACCAGCGGGACCGCGACGAGGGTGGCCGGCGGCATCCGGTCGCGGGCGGCGAAGATGCTGCGTACCAACGCCTCGGGCGAGAGTCCGTCCGGGCCGGGGGCGGCCACCGGTACGAGGATCAGCACGTGCCCGGCGATCGTGCGGGCGGCGTAGGCGATCTGGGCCAGCTGGGGACGGTGCAGCGGGCGGTCGGCGATGACCGCCAGCACCCGGCCGGGCGGCAGCAGCGGGGTGATCTCGGAGGGCGGCAGCCGCAGTCGGCGGAACGACCCGTGCACCGTCTCGCCGATGCGGCGCACCGGCCCGCCCACGCCGGCCCGGCCCTCCCGCCCCGGTCGTACGTCAACCGTGTCGAGCGCCGCCAGCGGGGCGCCTTCGGGGTCGGTCAGCACCAGCACCCGCTTGAGCGGGTTGCTGGTGTCGAGGTCGGCGACGACGCTCGACGGGACCTCGAGTGTGATCGGCACGGCCCACGAGGTGCCGTCGGCCATCCGGCCGGAGCGGGCGATCCCGTCCAGATCGGCCAGGGTGTGGAAGCCGGTGAGCGGCGTCAGGGCGCCGGAGAGCAGCAGTTCGAGGTCGGCGAGCTCCCGTGGGCGCGGTGCGTACGTCGGCGCGTCGCGCAGAAGCCCGTCCGGCAGCACCCAGCCGTTCATCATCACCCCCTCGAGAACCGCTGCCCAGTCTCCCAGGATGCCGCACGCGGCGGCGAGAGGGACACGGCCGACTACTCTCGGCGACATCACCACTACAAAACGTAGATGTGTAGGCTGGCGTCATGCCGCGCTACGACTACCGCTGCCGCGCCTGCGGCGACACCTTCGAGGTGACCCGGCCGATGATGGCGCCAGGCGCAGCCGTCACCTGCCCCCAGGGCCACGACGACACCGTCAAGTTGTTGTCCACCGTGTCGCTCACCGGCCGTGGCGGACCTGCCCCGGTCGCGGCGCCCCGGGCCGCCGGCGGCGGGTGCTGCGGCGGTGCCTGCGGTTGCGGCTGAGGTCCGTCCCCGGGTGATGGATGGCGAAGGTCCGCCGGGCGCGAGACCGTCCCTCCCGGCGTGCTGGTGCGCGTGCGCCCGCACCGTTGTGCGCCGGCGCGGGTCGACTCACCCGGTGTTGCGCAGTCCGGCCGCGATACCGTTGACCGTGACCAGCAGGGCCCGTTCCAGCTTCTCATCCGGCCGCCCGGCGGGCCGGGCACGGCGTTGGGCGAGCAGGGCCACCTGGACGTGGTGCAGCGGTTCCAGGTAGGTGTCGCGGATGGCCAGCGTGCGGGCCAGCCCGGGCTGGGCCTCGAGCAGGGTCGTCGTCGCCGGTGATCGCCAGCAGTTGCGTCACCGTGCGGTCGTACTCGGTACGGATCTTGTCGAAAATGCGGCGCAGCGGCTCGGGTACCAGCGCCTGACGTACGGGCCGCGATCGTCAGGTCCGTCTTCGCCAGCGTCATCTCCACATTGGACACGAACGTCCGGAAGAAGTGCCACCGCTCGTACATGGCCCGCAGTTCCTCGCCGTGGCCGGCCTCGCCGGGCAGCGGCCAGCCCGGCGCCGACGCCGAACCAGCCCGGGCACGATCTGGCGGGTCTGGGTCCAGCCGAACACCCACGGGATGGCCCGCAGCCCGCCCAGCCCGGCGCCGGTGTCCGGGCGCCGAGCCGGCCGGGAGCCGATGTTCAGCGCGGACGAGCAGTTCGGTCGGCGTGGCCGCCCAGTAGTAGGCCGGCAGGTCGGGATCGTCCACAAGAGACCGGTACGCCTCCCTGGCGGCGGCCGACACGCCGTCCATGACACGGTCCCACCGGGCCAGATCGCCCGGTGCCACCGGGGCCGTGGTGTGCAGCAGGGCGCTCTGCAGCACCGCGGCCACGGTGAGTTCGAGGTTCTCCCGGGCCAGGACGGGCAGCGTGTACTTGTCCGAGATGACCTCGCCCTGCTCGGTCACCTTGATGGCGCCGTCGAGGGTGCCGTAGGGCTGGGCCAGGATCGCCTCGTGGGTCGGCCCACCACCGCGGCCGATGGTGCCGCCCCGGCCGTGGAACAGCCGCAGGCGTACCCCGTGCTTGGCTGCCACGTCCCGCAGCGCCCGCTGGGCCCGGTGGATCGACCACTGGGAGGTGGTGATCCCGGCCTCCTTGTTGGAGTCGGAGTAGCCGAGC
Organism: uncultured Actinomycetota bacterium; assembly: GCA_963803345.1. Taxonomy (GTDB): domain Bacteria; phylum Actinomycetota; class Actinomycetes; order Mycobacteriales; family Micromonosporaceae; genus CAWDLX01. The sequence continues at coordinate 564,520 of CAWDLX010000005.1, read as the reverse complement.
ATGACCTCCTGGACGTCGCCGCGGGCGGCCACCAGTCGCCGGTACGGCTCGATCCGCAGCAGGGCGTCGAGCAGCTCACCGCCGGCGTCGAGCTCGGCCCCGGACTCGAGCAGCGGCACGAAGCCGATCCGGGCTACGTCCACTGTGGACGTCGACCAGCCCGGCCTCCCGGGCCAGCATCACCGCGGCCAGTACGTCGTCGATGCCCTGGGTCATCGAGATGATGTACGATCTCGACGGTGTCGGGGCCGAACCGGTCCTGCGCCTCGCGGATGGTGCCGAACACGTCGAACGTCTGGCGGGCGGCTCGCTCAGCGTGGTCGCCGGGCCGGACAGCGGCCGGCGGCCGGCCAGCTCGGCGCTGAACAGCTCGGTGCGGGCCGCCCGGTCCAGCGACGCGTAGTCGCCCACCTCGCCGACCCGGGCGTAGAGCTGGGCCAGCACGCGCATGATGAGCGTCGGCGTGCTCGCGAATGTCCATTGTGGCCAGATGCAGCCCGAACGCCGACACCACCCGGACGGCCTCGGCGACCTGGCCGTGCGCGGAGAGTCCGCCGCCGTTGCGGGCCAGCGACGCGCGCATCAGTTCGAGATCGGCGAGCAGGTCGGCCGCGCCGTGGTAGTCGTGCCCGGCCCGGTGGGGCGCTCCGGCGGCCAGCCGCGTCCGGGTGTTGGCGCAGCTTCGCCTGCATGCACCGCACCTTGAGCCGGTACGGTCTCCTCGGCGTTGACCCGGCGGAACCGTTCGGCCACGGCCGGACCGAGGGCGTCGAGGTCGGCGGCCACGCTGGCCGCCAGGTCGAGCGAGAGCGGACGCAGCCGCGGGACACCGACAGCTCGGTGATCAGCGTCTCCACCACCGCCTCGACCGCCGCGGATGCCGTACTCGTGCTGGATCAGCAGCACATCGCGGGTCACCGGCGGCGTCACGAACGGGTTGCCGTCCCGGTCGCCGCCGATCCAGGTACCGAAGGTGAGCGGCCGGTCGGCATGGTCGGGCTCGACGCCGAGGTCGGCGCAGTATCTCGGTCCAGGTCGGTCGAGCACCTGCGGGGCGGCCTCCGCGTCCAGCTCGCGTCAGGTAGTAGACCGCGTTGCGGGCCTCGTCGCGCGGGTCCGGCCGGGTCAGCCGCAGCTCGTCGGTCTGCCACAGCATGTCGATCAGCTCGGCCAGCCGGCCGGTCGGCCGGGCCGCGTCCGCCGCGTCGGCCCCGTAGAGACGCGGCCCGGGCGGCCTCGCGCGTCGAGCTCGTCGGCGATCGCGCGCAGCTTGGCCAGGATCGACCGGCGGGCCGCCTCGGTCGGGTGGGCGGTGAACACCGGCCGGACGGCGAGCCGGTGCGCGGCCGCGGCGACCTCGGCCGGCTCGACGCCCGCGTTCGCGGATCAGCTCGGCCGCCCGGTCCAGCCAGCCGCCCTCGGTCGGCCGCGCAGCCGGCGCAGTTCCCGGGCCCGGTGCACCTGCTCGGTGATGTTGGCCAGATGGAAGTAGGTGGAGAAGGCACGGGCCAGCTGGGTGGCGGTGCTCGAGGTCGACCTCGGCCAGCCGGCGCGCGGCGGCCGCGCCGTCGGTACGGACCAGCCCCCGGACCTCCTCGACCAGGTCCAGCAGGGGTCGGCCCTCCTGGCGGGCGAGTGTCTGGCCGAGCAGCACACCCAGCCGGCGGATGTCGGCGCGCAGATCACTGTCGTCGGTCACCCGCGGGTCCTTCCTTCACCGATGCGAGGGACTGCGTCGTCCGGACACCGAGATCGTATCGGGACGCGGGCGTTCGCGCCCATCGGTTAATCCTGCAGCTGACCCCCTGCCCGCGACGGCGTCCCGACTCGCGCTCGGATGGGGCTAGCGTGCGGCATGCGCTATCCGAGGAAGCCGCAGCAGGGCGACCGGGTCGCCGTCGTGTCACCCTCGAGCGGGCTGCCCGGGATCTTCCCGGACGTGTACGAGCTGGGGCTGCGCCGGCTGCGGGAGACGTTCGGGCTGATCCCGGTCGAGTACCCGACGACCCGGCGGCATGGGTTCCTCCCCAGCCGAACGGGCGGCCGACCTGCACGCCGCATTCGCCGACCCGACCATCACGCGCCGTGCTGGCCACATCGGCGGCGACGACCAGATCACCGTCCTCGCCCACCTCGACCGGGATCTGCTGCGCGCCAACCCGAAGCCGTTCTTCGGGTACAGCGACAACACCAACCTGCTCCACTACCTCTACGGGCCTGGGCATCGTCGGCTACCACGGCGGCTCGGTGATGGTCCACCTCGGACGGCGCGGTCGGCTGCACCCGGCCGCACGAGCTCCTTGCGGGCGGCGCTGTTCACCGTCGGACTGGTACGACCTGATGCCGCCGGCCGACTGGGGCGACGAGCCGGTCGACTGGCAGGACCCGCCGGACGCTTCGATCCGAGCCGCCGATGTGGCCGCACGACCGCTGGCACTGGCAGCAACGCCGATCACCCGTCGTCGAAGGGCCCGCTGGGGCGGCAACATGGAGATCATCTCCTGGCTGCTCCAGGCCGGCCGGGTCGGGCCCAGCGAGGGCTTCGACGGCGGCGTGCTGTTTCTGGAGACATCGGAGGAGTTGCCGCCGGCCGTGGAGGTGTACCGGATCCTGCGCAACATGGGGGAGCGCGGGCTGCTGCAGCGGTTCCCCGCGCTCATCTGGTCCCGGCCCAAGGCGTGGGAGCGGGGCCGCCAGAACTCGCCGGAGCAGAAGCGGGCCTACGTCGACGATCAGTACGCGGCTGTTCGGCAGGCCATGGCGGAGTACCACCCGGATGCCCTCATGGTCCTCGGGGTGGACCTCGGCCACGCCGACCCCCAGTTGATCATCCCTTATGGAGGGACCATCCGGGTCGACGGACCCGCCCGACGTATCTCCGTGCGCTACTGATCTCCGTGCGCTACTGACACCGTGACCGGGTCACCTCGACGCCCGGGTTACCGGTTGGTAAGGGGCCCCGCTACATCCGAATCCGTTAACAGGGCGCCCCCGCACTCACCCGGTCACGGTCGGGCGGAGCGGTACAGCGGTCCGGGCCACCAGAGCATTCGCCCTACGTCGAGGGCGAGCGCCGGTACCAGGAGCGACCGGACGATGAAGGTGTCGAGCAGCACGCCGAAGGAGACCGCGAACGAGAGCTCGGCCAGGTAGACCAGCGGTATGACCGACAGGGACGCGAAGGTGGCAGCCAGCACGACGCCGGCTGAGGTGATCACGCCACCGGTCAGGACGAGCGCCCGCAGCGTGCCGGCCCGGTGTCCTTTTCGGACGGTCTCCTCCCTGACCCGGGTTATGAGGAAGATGTTGTAGTCGACCCCCAGCGCGACCAGGAATACGAACGCGAACATGGGAAACGACGTCTGAGCGCCGGGGAAGCCGAACAGATCGGTGAAGACGAGCCCACACACGCCCATGGTGGCCAGGAACGACAGGACCACGGTGGCGATCAGAAGCAGCGGTGCGACGACGGCCCGCAGCAGCGACGCGAGGACGACGAACACGACCAGGAGGACCAACGGCAGCACGACGAGCCGGTCGGCCCGGGCCGCGTCCTGGCCGTCGATGATGCCCGCCGTCTCGCCGCCGACGTGGGCGTCGGCCCCCGGGACCGCGTGGACGGCGGCGCGCAGGTCACGCACGATCCGCTGTCCGTCGGGCGTGTCGGGTGAGGCGTCCATGGTGACGTCGAGCCGGCTGATGCCCTCGATCACGGCTGGCCCGGGCGCCGGGGTCCCCTTGGTCTGGTGGTCGAACTGGGCCAGCGGGTCGACGTAGGCCCTCACTTCCGTGATGCCGGGCACGGCTGCGGCGGCGGACCGCACCGGGGTCAGGTGGTCGGCGTTCATCAGGACCTGGATCGGGCCACCGGCCCTGCCGGCGAAGTGCTCGTCGAGGGTCTTCTGGGCGGCGATGGACTCGACCGGTGTGCGGAACTCGGCCGTGTTGGGCACCCCGCCCGCCCTGAGCTGCAGCATGCCGAGGGCGAGCGCCACCAGTGCGAGTGTGCTCAGCACCCAGACCCGGCGTGGTCGCCGCCCGACGGCGCCAGCCACGCGCGACCAGACGTCGGTCCTGGGCCGGGCCGCCGTGGACCGGTAAGCCGGCCGGACCGGCCAGAACGCCCGGCGCCCCAACAGCAGCAGCGCGCACGGCAGGAGGACCAGCATGGACAGCAGCGCGAACAGGATCCCGGCCGCCGCCACCGGCCCCAGCCCCCTGGTCGCGGGCAGGTCGGAGACGAGCAGGCAGAGCAGGCCGAGGATGACCGTGCCGGCGCTGGCCGCCATCGGCGGGCCGGCTGCCCGCAGCGCCACCCGCATGGCGTGGTACCTGCTCTCGTGCCGGCGCAGTTCCTCCCGGTACCGGGAGGCGAGCAGGAGCGCGTAGTCCGTACCCGCGCCGAGGACGAGGACATCGAGGATCCCCTGGACCTCACCCGAGATCGGGATCACGCCGGTACCGCCGAGCAGGTAGGCGGCCCCGTTGGCCAGCTCGAGCGCGATCACGGCGACGCCCAGCACCACGAACGGCAGGATCGGGCTGCGGTACACCAGGATCAGGATCAGCAGGACGGCGATGCCGGTGACGAGCAGCAGGACGACATCGATGCGGCCGTAGACCAGCAGCAGGTCGGCGTTGGCGGCGGCCGGGCCGGCCACCTGCTTGACCAGGCCGGGGGCGTCGAAGACCGAGCTTCGCAGCAGGGCCACCTTGGGACCGACGATGTCGTTGCTGGTACCGATGAACTGCAGCACGATCTCGGCCGCCCGACCGTCGTGCTCGGACACGATGGGACCGGCGGCCGGCGCGGCCAGGTCGGACGGGAACATCGTGTGGACGCTCAACGCGGTCACGAAGACCTGGCGGCGGTCCTCCTGGGTGATCAGTCCGCCGTCCGGTCGGGTGTAGACGAGTACGGCGGTGGTGGAGTCGAGCGGCGCGAAGCGCTTGTTGTCCTCGATGACCCGGGTCGTCTCGGAGTTGCCGGGCAGGTAGACCTCGGCATCGTTGCGCTGGATCGTGTCGAGCTTGGCCCCGGCGGCCATGACGGGTGCCCCCAGGAGCAGGAAGGCGGCCATGACGCCGAGCGGCCACAGCCAACGTCGGCGGGCCGGACCCGGGGGCGGTCCGGCATCGGACCCGGCGGCCTTTCGTTCGTCGAGTTCCGTCGCCATGACCCGTCCTCCCGGAGGTCGCAGACACCCTGAAGGTGCGGTCACGCCGACGTTACACGCCGCATTTGTTGAGGTCGATGGTGAGCGCGATCGATCGACTAGATCGACGCATCGCTGCTGGCCGCCTACCCTGAGCGATCATCGCGGGCCCGTCTGCGTCACCCTCGCCGCCGCGTTACTGTTGATGAGGTACGTGCACACCCCCTGTCGAACCCGGCAGGGGGCAGTAGTGCGTGCCCCGAAGGAGCCGCAGTGAAACTCGCCGGCCTGCTCACCGCCGCGCTCGACGACCGCGCCCTGGCCGCTGCCCGCGATCTGGCGACCCGCCCCGACGCCGAACAGGTCGACATCACCGCGCCGGTCTCGCTACGTCCGGTCGTGGCCGCCGCGCTGTCGGCATCGACCGAACGCGGTGGCGCCGGGCGCCCGGTCCTGGCAGTGACCGCCACCACTCGCGAAGCCGAGGATCTGGCCGCGGCGCTGGCCGACCTGGTACCCGCCGACGGGGTGGCCGTGTATCCGCCGTGGGAGACGCTGCCACACGAACGCCTGTCCCCACGCAGCGACACGGTGGGTCGGCGGCTGGCGGTGCTGCGCCGGTTGGCCCACCCCGAGGAGGCGGCGCCGGTACGGGTGGTCGTGGCTCCGGTGCGCTCGGTGTTGCAGCCGCAGCTCAAGGGGCTCGGTGACCTGGAGCCGATCGAGCTGCGCACCGGCCAGACGGCCGATCTGGAGACCGTGGTCCGCCGGTTGACCGACATCGCGTACGCGCGGACCGATCTCGTCCTCAAGCGGGGCGAGTTCGCGGTACGCGGCGGCATCCTCGACGTGTTCCCGCCAACCGAGGAGCACCCCCTGCGGGCCGAGTTCTGGGGCGACGAGATCGAGGAGATCCGTACCTTCGCCGTGGCCGACCAGCGGACCCTGGAACGGGTCGACCGGCTGTGGGCGCCGCCCTGCCGGGAGCTGCTGCTCACCGACGACGTGCGCACCCGTGCCCGCGAGCTGTCGCGCCAGCATCCGGAGCTGGCCGAGATGCTGGACAAGCTGGGCGCCGGAATCCCGGTCGAGGGCATGGAGTCGCTGGCCCCGGCCCTGCTCGACGGGCCTGACTCGCTGGAGCTGGTGCTGGACACGATGCCCTCCGGCACCGTGGTGCTGCTGTGCGACCCCGAGCGCATCCGGACGCGGGCCCACGACCTCGTCCGTACGTCCGAGGAGTTCCTGCAGGCGAGCTGGGCGGCCGCGGCCGGCGGCGGCAAGGCGCCGGTCGACCTCGGCTCGGCCGCCTTCAAGAGCCTGGCCGAGGTGCGTCACGCCGCCGACCGGCTCGGCCAGCCCTGGTGGGCGGTCAGCCCGTTCGGGGTGGCCGAGCCGGAGCGCCGACCATCCTATGAGGACGAACCGTGGACTGAGGGCGAGGTGGAGAGCGAGGCGGTCACGCCGGATATCGGCCGTAGTCTCACCCTGGCCGCCCAGCCGATCCCGCTCTATCACGGCGAGACCGGCCGGGTCGTGGATGACCTCAAGCGCTGGTCGGGTGACCGATGGCGGACTGTGCTCGTGTTCGAGGGGCACGGGCCAGCCAAGCGGGCGGCCGAGGTGCTTCGCGATGCGGGCCTCGGGGTCCGGGTGGTGGACACAGTGGACAGTGCCCCGCTCGGCGGTGAGATCGTCATCACCACCGGTGGGCTGGAGCACGGCTTCCTCGACGAGGCGTCCCGGCTGGTGGTTGTCACCGGCAGCGACATCAGCGGCGGGCGAGGTGCGTCCACAAAGGACATGCGTAAGATGCCGAGCCGGCGTCGCAACACGATCGACCCGCTCGAACTGCGCGCCGGCGACTACGTCGTCCACGAGCAGCACGGCATCGGCCGGTACGTCGAGTTGGTACAGCGGACGGTCAACGGGGCCGAACGGGAGTACCTCGTCATCGAGTACGCGCCGAGCAAGCGTGGCCAGCCGGGCGACCGCCTGTTCGTGCCGACCGACTCGCTCGACCAGCTGTCCCGCTACGTCGGTGGCGAGGCGCCGACCCTGCACAAGATGGGCGGCTCGGAGTGGAAGAACGCCAAGGCGCGAGCGCGCAAGGCGGTACGGGAGATCGCCGCTCAGCTGATCCAGCTCTACGCCGCCCGGCAGCACTCGCAGGGATATGCGTTCGGGCCCGACACGCCATGGCAGCGCGAGCTCGAGGACGCGTTCCCGTTCACCGAGACCCCGGACCAGCTCTCGGCCATCGTCGAGGTGAAGTCCGATATGGAGAAGCCGGTGCCCATGGACCGGCTCATCTGTGGTGACGTGGGTTACGGGAAGACGGAGATCGCCGTACGGGCGGCGTTCAAGGCGGTCCAGGACGGCAAGCAGGTCGCCGTGCTCGTGCCGACCACGCTGCTGGCGCAGCAGCACTACAACACCTTCTCGGACCGGATGAACCAGTTCCCGATCGACATCAAGCAGCTGTCCAGGTTCCAGACGCCGAAGGAGAGCGAGCTGGCACTGCAGAAGATCGGCGACGGTACGGCCGACATCGTCATCGGTACGCACCGGCTGTTGCAGGCCTCCACCCGGTTCAAGGACCTGGGGCTGATCATCGTCGATGAGGAGCAGCGGTTCGGGGTCGAGCACAAGGAGTACCTCAAGGCGCTGCGGGCTCAGGTCGATGTGTTGAGCATGTCGGCCACACCGATTCCCAGGACCTTGGAGATGGCGATCACCGGTATCCGGGAGATGTCGACCATCGCCACCCCGCCGGAGGAGCGGCACCCGGTGCTCACATTCGTCGGAGCGCAGGACGACCGCCAGGTGGCGGCGGCCATCCACCGCGAACTGCTCCGCGATGGCCAGGTGTTCTACCTGCACAACCGGGTCGAGTCGATCGAACGGGCGGCCCGCAGGTTGCGCGAACTGGTGCCGGAGGCGCGGGTGGGTGTCGCGCATGGACAGATGGGCGAAGAGTCGCTGGAGAAGGTGATGATCTCCTTCTGGGAGAAGGAGTACGACGTGCTCGTCTGTACCACCATTGTGGAGAGTGGTATCGACATCCCGAACGCCAATACGCTCATCGTCGAGCGGGCCGATCTGCTCGGACTCGCGCAGCTGCACCAGATCCGCGGACGTGTGGGCCGCGGACGCGAGCGGGCCTACGCGTACTTCCTGTTCCCGCCGGACCGGCCGATGACCGAGCAGGCCCACGAGCGGCTGGCCACCATCGCCCAGCACACCGAGCTCGGAGCCGGCATGTACGTGGCCATGAAGGATCTGGAGATCCGCGGCGCCGGCAACCTGCTCGGCGGTGAGCAGAGTGGACACATCGAAGGCGTCGGCTTCGACCTGTACGTGCGGATGGTCGGCGAGGCCGTGCAGTACTTCAAGGGTGAGGCACCCGAAGAGGTGGCCGACGTGAAGGTCGACCTCCCGGTGGACGCGCACCTCCCGCTGGACTACGTCGGCGTGGAGCGCCTGCGGCTGGAGATGTACCGCAAGGTGGCCGAGGCCCGTTCGGTCGAGCGGCTGGACGAGGTCGAGGCGGAGATGCGCGACCGGTACGGCAACCCGCCGGAGCCGGTACGGAACCTGTTCGCGGTGGCCCGCTTCCGCCAGACGGCCCGGTCGCGGGGCCTGACCGACGTGTCCCTGCAGGGTCGGCACATCCGGTTCGCGCCGGTACCGCTGCCCGACTCGAAGCAGCTGCGGCTCAAGCGCTACTACCCCGACGCCGTGTACAAGGCAGTCGCCGAGCAGATCTCGGTGAACCGTCCGATGACCCGCAAGGTCGGCGGCGAACCGCTACGCGACCTCGAACTGCTCGCCTGGTGCGAGGAGCTCCTCACCACCCTCCTCGACACCGCACCCGTGGTTCCGCGGTAGATCCGCGCCCTCATGGGGGGCCAGATCTACCGCGAACCCCGTCGCCAACCGTTGGTGAGGAGCGCCTCGCGAATCTCGGCCGCGATCCGTTGCGGTTGCGTGCGCAGAGCGTGGGCCGGGTACCGGAGCAGGACGTATCCGTCGAGTTCAAGAGCGTTGGCGCGGACCGCGTCGTCCCACATCTGGGCGACCTCCAGGTGGTGGGCGCCGTCGATCTCTACTGCGACCCTCCACGGGTCGAACACCACGTCGAGGAAGCGGAGCCGGCCGTCCCGGTCGCGGCGCGGGGCTTGCCTGATCGGTAACGGCAACCTGGCCCGCCGGCAGAGTGCGAGCAGGTCGAGCTCACCGAGGCTGTGCGAACCGCCGGCGCAGTCCGTCGCCGTCCGCAGGACAAGGGCCCGCCGGAATGCGTGCGGCTGGTCGCTGACCGCGCGGTTGATGTCGGGCAAGCGGACGAGGCTCTGCTGGAAGCTGGCGGCGACGATGAGCCGGGCCTCCCGTTCTGAGCGGGCCCATTGCGCGGCGTCGACCACCGACCGGCCCGGTGGGCTGGTCGCCGGCGCCGTGGGTGGGTGGTTGACGACGTGCGGCGGCACCCGGGTTCGGTGCACGCGCACTCCACGCAGCGCAGGCGCCCGCGCGCCGATCGGAACGAGCACGTGGATCAGTCGCGCCTCGACTCCGCGTAGGCCCCAGGCGCGAAGGGCCGTGAGTCCGGCAAGGCAGACGCTGCCCGGCAAGCGGTCCCCGCCGGCACCCAGCACCGCCACCCAGTGCCGCTCGGCGTCCGAGAGGGCGGCGGTGTGGGCGACGAAGACACCAGGCCGTACCCGCTGCCAACGCCCGGACTCGACGAGATGGCGCAGCGCCTTGACCGACATGTAGCGCAGTGCCTGCCGCCGTGTGATCACGTTGGCCTGCCGGCGCAACAGCCTGGACAATGCGGCATCCACGTAGCTGAGTCTGCCGTCGCGCGCGGCTGTTGCCGCCCTTCACTTTTCGCCTGTGGACAACCCGCGGCGCTAGAAGAGGGTCAGGTTCCGGGACCTGCGCAGGTAGGCGAAGGTGCCCCACAGCACGGCGAGGACGGCCGCGCTGACCGGGGCGGACCAGTACGAGATCGGCGGCGCGGCCAGCACGTAGCCCTGCACGAAAGCGGCCACATACACGACGCCGGTGACCACCACCGCTCCCAGTAGTGCCTCGGTGAGCCAGGGCAGGTCGGCCAGCATGACAAGGTCGATCGCCAGTCCGACGAGCAGGAGCAGGAACGGCACCGTCGAGTGCGGGAACCTGGTGACAGCCAACAGAGGCCACATGACGCAGCGCCAGGCGACGTAGGCGGCCGCGAGGGTGGTGGCTGTCCAGCGAAGGCCGACACTGCGGCGGGCCACCACGAGCGTGAGGACGATCGCCGTGGTTATCCACAGTGGATACACCCAGTTGGGGATGGGAAGCGCGAAGTGATGGAAGATCGCTGGCGTCAGCTCGGTCACTTTGGCCTGGGAGCGGGCCAGATCGAGCAGGATGGGCTCGGCTGTCGGGTGCCCGCTGTTGTAGGCGGCGATGGCCAGGGTGCCGTACTCCTGCTGCTGATTGGGGAAGAACATGTTCTCCAGGAAGAAGAACCAGAATGCCCCGAGCATGAAGTCCCGGCTCGACACTGCCCGCGAGTGCAGGCGCCAGCCCCGGATCACCCCGGCGATGAGGATGGCCGTGCCGGTGTAGAGGCCGAAGTGGGTGACACTCCAGGACGTGATGTCCAGCCCGTTGATCCGGTGGTTGATCACGTCAACCGGGGCCGACCCGACGAACAGGACCGCCCCGCCGACCATGAGCCGCAGAGCGATCTTGTCCACCGCGAAGCGGGTGTACCAGTGGCAGATGACCAGCACGATGGCGATGCCGTCGCCGACGAGGTTCACGTTGTGCGGTGGCGCGAAGTCGTCCCGCAGCCACCGGAAGTGCCAGGCCACGTCCCAGCCGGAGCCGATCGCCTTGAAGAGGAAGGCGACCAGCCAGACCCGGTAGACCACCAGCAGGGTGGCCCGGGACTCGGCGTCGTCCAGCCCGCCCGCCCGTACCTTGTCGAGCCAGGCCCTGATCTCGCGCGGGTGAAGCGAGGGGAGCCCGGTCGCGCTCAGGCCGAGACGATCGATCACCGTGGCGGTCATCGAGCACCCCCCGTCCATCCAGTCCGATTTGCGGTCGGATCATGGTGCCTGCTCAGACCACCCCGAGTCCACCCCTGCGTCAAAGACCCGCCTCGCAGCCGGCGAGCTACCCCGTCGCGTCGGGTGTGGCCCCGGCGCCGGCCGGAGCCGTCGGGGGTGAGAGAGTGGCGCCCATGCAAGGTGTCCGCTTTCACCGCGTCGTGTCGGTCGTGGTGCTGGCCCTGGTGGCCGGGCTCAGCCTGGTCGGGTGCCAGTCGCAGCCGGGTACGGCGTTGTACGTCGGTGACACCCGGTACACCGATGACCAGATCGACTCGATGGTCCGCACGATCCAGGGGAATGTCGACAAAGCCGCGCCCGGCCAGTCCTTCCCCCAGGGCGACCTGCGGGTCGTGGTCGTCCAGCTGGTCGTGTTCAACGAGCTGGCCAAGCGGTACGCGGCCGATCATGGCATCACAGTCCCACCGGCCGACTACAACGCGGCGTCAGCCGACATCGGGCTGCCTCCCGATGACCCGCTGGTGCGCCTGAGCGCCGATGAGGACGCGTACCGCACCGCCCTGCTGGCCAGCGTGCCGCCGGTCCAGCCGGCGGAGCCGGACGTGCGGGCGGCCTACGACAAGCTGGTCCACGACGGTGCCGATCTCGCGCCGTACGCCCAGGTCGGGCCCGAGATCGCTAAGCTCTCCTCGTTCCCCGGCGGCCTGACCCTCAAGGCAGCCCTGGCCCAGACGGCGGACCGGTACGCCGTCGGGGTGAGCCCGCGGTACCAGCCACTGGAGCTGCCCCTGACCTCGGTGAACCTCGGCAAGTCGTACGCCCTCGTGAGCCTGCCGGTCGGGCAGATCGGCGGTGGGTCGCCGGCCGTCAGCGACATCTGACGGTGGGTCGCGTCGTCCTCCTGGTCACATCACCCCGCCTGCCGGCCGGTCTGCTGACCGCACAGGCGTGGGATCTGGTCCGCGCGCACCCGGTGTACGCCGCCGCCGACAACCCCACCGTGGCGGCGCTGCGCTCGGCCGGAGCGTCGGTGACGGTCGAACCGCCCGACCCGGACGACCTGCTGCGCCGGGCCTCCGCCGACGCAACCGTGGTATGGCTGACCGGCCCTACCGGTGATGCCGAACTGGCCCGTGACCTCGGTCTGCGGATCACCCGGGCATCCGGAGGCGTCGAACTCGAGCTGATGTACGGCGCCTGGGACCCGGTCGGGGCGCGCCTGCTCGACGTGGTGGCCGTGATGGACCGGCTCGTCTCCCCGGGCGGCGACCCGTGGAAGCGGCAGCAGACCCATCAGACGCTGGCCCGCTACCTCATCGAGGAGGCGTACGAGGCGTACGACGCGATCGAAGAGCACGACCTGGCCGCCCTGCGCGAGGAGCTCGGCAACGTCCTGCTCCAGGTCGTCCTGCATGCCCGGATGGCCGAGGAGGCTGACCCGCCGTGGTCGATCGATGACCTGGCCGGGGTGCTGGTCGACAAGCTGGTGCGCCGCAACCCCCACGTGTTCGGGTCGGCCGAGGTCCACGATGTCGCGGAGATCACCGAGAACTGGGAGCGGATCAAGCGGGAGGAGAAGGCCCGCGACTCGGCCATGGACGGTATCGCCCGTAGCCAGCCGGCGCTCGCGCTGGCGGCCAAGGTCTTCGACCGCGCCCGCCGGGAGGGACTCGACCTACCCATCGTCGAGGCGGATCCACTCGGCGCGGCTCTGCTGGCGATCGTCGCCGACGCGCGGCGCCAAGGGCTCGACCCCGAGGCCGCACTGCGCCGGGCCGCGCTGGCCCAGGCCGAGGCGGTCCGGGCCGCGGAGGCCGGCTGACGGAGTACGTTGTCGCCTATGTCGACATCGGACTTCGTACCCCTCGCCGAGCGCATCATCGAGGAGCTGTTCGCCGCTGAGCCGGCACTGGCCGGAGGGGTCGGCGACCACCGGTTCGACGACCGCCTGCCCGACCTGTCGACCGATGCGGTGGGCGAGCGGGTGTCGATGCTGCGGGCGGCGTCGGGGGAACTGTCCGGTGTGGACACCGACGCCCTCGACCTGGCCGAACGGGTCGACCAGGAACAGTTGCTGGCCCTGGTCGAGCGGTCGCTGTTCGGGCTGACCGAGATCCGCGAGCACGAGTGGAACCCGCTGGCCCACAACCCCGGCAGCCTGCTGTACGCGTTGCTGGCCCGTCCGTTCGCGCCGGTGCCGCAGCGCCTCGAGACCCTGGCGGCCCGGCTGCGAGCGGTGCCCGACGCGCTGGCCACCGCCCGGGCCGTTCTCGGCGACTGCCCGCGCATCCACCTGGAAACGGCGGTCGGCCAGTTCCGGGGAGCCGCGGCGGTGGTTCGCTCCCAGCTGCCGCCGTTGCTGGTCCAGGCGCCCGAGCTCGCCGATGAGGTCGAGCCGGCGGCGCGGGCCGCTACCCGGGCGCTGGAGGATTTCGCGCACTGGGCCCAGGACCAGCTCGCCTCCACTGTGGATGGCCGTGACCCGAGGCTCGGTCGGCGCCTGTGGGAAGCCAAGCTCTGGCACACGCTCGACACGGAGCTGAAGGCCTCCGACATACTGCGGCTGGCGCGGGCCGCGCTGGAGCGGGTGACCGGGCAGCTCCGCGAGGCGGCGGCCGAACTGGTCGGCGGTCGGGCCGACGACGACACCGTCCGGGCCGCCCTCAACCGTCTCGCCGACGAGCACCCGACAAATGACTCCATTGTAGAACTCGCCCGGGTTACGCTGGACGAGACGACAGCGTTCGTGCGCGACCACCGGCTGGCCACCCTGGTGGACGATCCGTGCGTCATCCAGGAGATGCCCGAGTTCATGCGGGGCGTGGCGGTGGCCAACTGCGAGCCGGCCGGCCATTTCGATCCGCCCGACATGCCGACCTTCTTCAACATCGCGCCCGCCCCGGCCGATTGGCCACCGTCCAGAGTGGAGTCGTTCTACCGCGAGTACAACGACCACCTGGTCCGCAATCTCACCGTGCACGAGGCCATGCCGGGCCATTACCTGCAGAGCGCGCACGCCCGCCGGTACCGCGGGAGTACCCGCGTTCGGGCGGTGGCCCGGTCCGGTCCGTTCATCGAGGGGTGGGCTGTGTACGCGGAGGACGTGATGATCGAGCAGGGCTTCGGCGGCCTGCCGATCAAGCTGCAACAGCTCAAGATGCAGCTACGGTCGATCATCAATGCCATCCTCGACCAGCTGGTCCACTGCGAAGATCTCACCGAGGGTGAGGCGATGGCCCTGATGACCCAGCGGGGATTCCAGGAGGAGGGCGAGGCAGCCGGCAAATGGCGCCGCGCACTGCTCACCTCGACCCAGCTGTCCACCTACTTCGTCGGCCACACCGAGGTCGCGGCCATCGCGGCCGCCCGCCCCGGTACCGTCCCGCTCGGCGACTGGCACGACAGCATGCTGGCCAACGGCGCCCCCTCGCCCCGCCACCTGCGCTCCCTCCTCCTGCCCGACTGACCCGCCAGCCGCGCCTCGCCGACCCGCCCGCCGGGCCGCGAAGGAAGGGCACCTTGTTAACCGTTGCGGTATAGGAAGGTGCCCCTGTTAACCGTTGCGGTATAGGAAGGTGCCCCTGTTAACACATGCCGCCGGGCGGGCCCACCGTTCGATCACGGGGGCTCGACATCGCCTGATGTGAGAGTGTACTCTCGAAACATGCCTCTCACGAACCCGTACGGCGACATGGAGATCTCCGAGCCGCAGGCGCTGCGGGCGTTGGCCCATCCGACACGGCTGGCGATCCTGGAGCGGCTGCAACGGTATGGACCGTCTACGGCGACCCAACTCGCCCCGCACGTGGGGGCGACGCCGTCGGTGGTCAGCTGGCACCTGCGGCACCTGGCGCGGTTCGGGTTCGTCAGGGACTGGGATGGCGCCGGCACGAAGCGGGAGCGGGGTTGGCAGGCGGTGTCGCGGGGCTACCGGTTCGTCCCCCGGGAGGGCGATCTCGAGGCGCACGAGGCGGCCCGCCAGCTCGAACGGGAGCGCCTGATCCGGGCCAACGCGATCCCGTTCGAGTGGCTGGACGCCGACGAACCCGCGCTACCGGTCCAGTGGCGCGAGAACGCCGGCCTGGCGAACACGCGGGTACGGCTCACTCTCGACGAGCTGATCCAGGTCGAGTCCGCGATCGAGGAGCTCCTCGCTCCGTATGTGCGGCGCCGGGACGAAGACCAGCCCGAAGGCGCCCGGGATGTCCGGATGCTCCGCTACGTGCTGCCCGAGGCGACCGGCGCTCTGCCCGAGGCGACCGGCGCTCTGCCCGAGGCGACCGGCGCTCTGCCCGAGGCGACCGGCGCTCTGCCCGAGGCGACCGGCGCTCTGCCCGAGGCGACCGGCGCTCTGCCCGAGCCGCCCGGTGCCCAACCCGAGCCGCCCGGTGCCCAACCCGAGCCGACCGGTGCCCAACCCGAATCCCTCAAGCCCGGAGCCAGTCACACCCCGCCCGAACACGCCCCGCCCGAACGGGCCAAGCCCCGAGCCGGCCGCGCCCGTCCGGCCCGACCGAGGAGCTGACATGACGATCGGAGCCACCACGCCCAGGGCGGTCGCCGCGCCGGCGGACAGACCGTCGCTCTGGCGCAACCGGCAGTTCCGGACGTTCTGGGTCGGGGACACGATCTCCCAGCTCGGGGACCGGGTCAGTGAACTCGCGCTGCCGTTCATCGCGGTGGTGTTGCTCGGCGCGACGGCCACCGAAGTCGGTGTGCTGACGGCGGCGATCTGGACGCCGAACCTGCTGGCCATCCTGATCGGCGCGTGGGTCGACCAGCGTTCGTTCAAGCGGAGGCTGATGATCGTGGCCGACGTGCTGCGGGCGGTGGCCCTGGTCAGCATCCCGATCGCGTACGCGCTGGACCTGCTCACGCTCGCCCAGCTGATCACGGTGGGCCTGCTCACCGGTGTGGGACAGGTGTTGTTCAGCATGGCCTACCAGACGTTCTACGTCAGCCTGGTCCCGACAGAGTCCTATGTAGATGCCAACAGCAAGCTGAGTATGACCCGCGGGGTGTCCTTTGTGGCCGGTCCCGCCCTCGGCGGCGGGCTGGTACAAGCGCTCACCGCTCCGTTCGCGGTGGTGGCCGACGTGCTGTCGTTCCTCGGCTCAGCCCTCCTGGTCAGCCGCATCCACACGGTTGAGCCGCCGCCCGCTCCGGCCGGTCCGTCCACCCTCCGGCTGGCCATGGAGGGTCTGGCCATGGTCTTCCGCAAGCCGCTGCTGCGGGCCAGCCTGGGCTGCACGGCCACCGTCAACTTCTTCACCTTCATCGCCGCCGCCCTTCTCATCCTGTTCGCCAGCCGCGAGCTCGGTCTGCCGGCGGGCGTGATCGGCCTCGCTTTCGGGGTCGGCGCGGTCGGATCGGTGCTGGGGGCGGCGCTGACCCCGTTCGTCACGAGGTTCATCGGAGCCGGCCGCACTGCCATCATCGGTGCGGCCGTATTCCCGCTGCCGTACGCGGCGTGCCTGTTCATCGGCGGGCCGACCTGGGCGAAGGTCGCCTGGCTGGCCGGCATCGAGTTCGTCTCGGGCGTCGGCGTGATGATGATGGACATCAACCTCAATGCCCTGCTGACCCGGGCCACGCCGGAGGGCAGTCGCGGCCGGAGGGCCGGGGCCTACAGTGCGGTCAACTACGGGGTCCGGCCGTTGGGGGCGATCGTCGGCGGTCTGCTCGGAACCGGGATCGGGGTCCGGCACAGCCTGGTCGTGGCTGGCGTCGGCGGTGCGCTGAGCGCGATCTGGCTGATCGCGTCCCCGATCCGCCACGTCCGCGAGGTGACCGACATCGTGCCGGACGACCAGCCGGCGGTCGGCGACCAGCTCGTCGAGCAGGCGAGCGGATAGATGATTCCGGAGGGGCTCACCCGCCCATCCCGACAAGCCGATAGGCTCGGGCCGACACACATGACGAACGTCCGCAGCGCAGCGGAAGAACGCACCCGTGACCGACCCGAGGAGTGCACACGTGGCCACCATCGAAGGAATCGTCGCCCGGGAGATCCTCGACTCGCGCGGCAACCCGACCGTCGAAGTCGAGATCGGTCTGGACGACGGGACGATCGCCCGGGCCGCGGTGCCGTCGGGCGCGTCGACCGGCGCGTTCGAGGCGGTCGAGCTGCGTGACGGGGACCCGAAGCGCTACGGCGGCAAGGGGGTGCTCAACGCGGTCGCCAACGTCGGCGACCGCATCGTCGAGGAGCTGGTCGGATACGAGGCCAGCGACCAGCGGGCGATCGACCAGCGCATGATCGACCTGGACGGCACCCCGGACAAGTCCAGCCTCGGCGCCAACGCGATTCTCGGTGTCTCACTCGCGGTGGCGAAAGCCGCCGCCGCGTCAGCCGAGCTCAGCCTGTTCCGGTACCTGGGTGGCCCCAACGCCCATCTGCTGCCGGTGCCGATGATGAACATCCTCAACGGCGGAGCGCACGCGGACTCCAATGTGGACATACAGGAGTTCATGGTCGCCCCGATCGGCGCCCCGACCTACCGTGATGCGCTGCGGTCCGGGGTCGAGGTGTACCACGCGCTCAAGGGCGTGTTGAAGAAGAAGGGGCTCGCGACCGGACTGGGCGACGAGGGCGGCTTCGCGCCCAGCCTGCCGGCCAACGTGGCGGCCCTTGACCTGATCGCCGAGGCGGTACAGGCGGCCGGCTACAACCTGGGCACCGACATCGTGCTGGCTCTGGACGTGGCGGCGAACGAGTTCTTCTCCGATGGCGCCTACGCCTTTGAGGGCACCAAGTCGTCCGACGAGATGATCGCGTACTACCGGTCGCTGATCGACGCCTACCCGATCGCCTCGATCGAGGACCCACTGTCCGAAGAGGATTGGGCCGGCTGGCGGTCGCTGACCTTGGCGTTGGGCGACCGCATCCAGGTCGTCGGGGACGATGTGTTCGTGACGAACCCTCAGCGCATAGCTCGGGGCATCGCTGAGAAGACGGCCAACGCGGTACTGATCAAGGTGAACCAGATCGGTTCACTCACCGAGACGTTCGACGCCGTCGAGCTGTCCCACCGGGCGGGCTTGCGGTGCGTGATGAGCCACCGCTCGGGCGAGACCGAGGACACGACCATCGCCGACCTGGCTGTGGCGACCGGGTGTGGCCAGATCAAGACGGGCGCACCGGCCCGATCCGAGCGGGTGGCCAAGTTCAACCAGCTGCTGCGGATCGAGGACGAGCTCGACGACGCGGCGCGTTACGCGGGGGCGGGCGCGTTTCCCCGGTACCGTAAGTCCTGATCTGTGCGAGCCGACCCTGGCGATGGGGTCGGCCCACTCGGGCGGTGTCCAGCGTGGACGGAGTGCGACATGGCTCAGCGGGGCCCGACCCGTCCGGCAGGACGCGGTCACGGTCCAGGCCGTCCCGCTCGCCCTGATACTTCCCGTACCCATGCCGGCGTGACCCGGACGTCCTCGGCGCACCACCCGACCACCACCCGGGTCGACGGCCAGCGCCGCACCACTCAGAGCCGTACGCCGGCGCGGCGGACAAAGGCCCCGCGGGCCGCGCGCCCCATCTCCGGTCGGGCGGCGGCCCTGGGGCTGCTCCTGGTCGCCCTCACCCTGGCCTACGCCTACCCGGTCCGGGTCTACCTGGCCCAGCAGGCCGAGATCAATCAGCTGCGGACGGCCCAGGCGCAGCAGCGTGACCGGATCGACGACCTCAAGACCCGGATCCAGCAGTGGAACGACCCCGACTTCATCATCACCCAGGCTCGCACCCGCCTCCAGTTGGTCCGCCGGGGTGAGCTGCTCTTCGTCGTGCAGGCCGATCCGCAGCCCTCGGCCGTGCCGTCCACCCCGACCGACCAGTCGTGGGTGTCGCGCATGTGGTCGAACGTGCAGGGCGCCGACGATCCCGACCCGTCGTGACGGACGCCCTGAGCGGGGCCGACCTCACGGTGGTGACGGCGCAGCTCGGTCGGACTCCGCGCGGGGCGCGGGCGGTCGCACACCGGTGCCCGTGCGGCCGGCCAGACGTGGTGGAGACAACGCCGCGGCTGGCTGACGGCACCCCGTTCCCCACCCTGTACTACCTCACCTGCCCGAGGGCGACCGCGGCCGTGTCCACACTGGAGTCGACCGGACTCATGCGGGAGATGAACGCCCGGCTGGCGCAGGATCTGGACCTGGCCGCCCGGTACCAGCAAGCCCATGAACGCTATCTGAGACGCCGGGAGGACATCGGGCACGTGCCCGAGATCGAGGCCGTATCGGCCGGGGGGATGCCGAGCCGGGTCAAGTGCCTGCACGTCCACGTCGCCCAGGCGCTGGCCGACGGCCCGGGAGTGAACCCGTTCGGCGACGAGACCTTGGAGCGGATCAGTCCCTGGTGGACAGACGGTCCGTGCGTACCCTGAGCGCATGGACATCGCGATCCGTCGGGCCCGTACCCGGGACGTGCGCGGCATCCGGCGGCTCATCGATCTCTACTCGGCTGGCCGGCTGCTGCTGTCGAAGGCGACGGTGGCGCTCTACGAGGACGTGCCCGAGTTCTGGGTGGCCGACGCGGATGGCGAGGTGGTGGGGTGCGGGGCCGTGCACGTGATGTGGGAGGACCTGGCCGAGGTCCGCACGGTCGCGGTCGATCCCGGCTGGCGGGGTCGCAAGCTCGGCCACCGGCTCGTCTCGGCCCTGCTCGACGAGGCCCGTGAGCTGGGCGTACGCCGGGTCTTCGTGCTCACCTTCGAAACCGGGTTCTTCGGGTCGCTGGGGTTCCAGGCAATCGACGGCACTCCGGTCCGCCCCGATGTCTACGAGCAGCTGCTGCAGTCCTACGACGAGGGCGTGGCCGAGTTCCTCGGGCTGGAGCGGGTGAAACCCAACACCCTGGGCAACACCCGGATGCTGCTGCACCTCTAGGCTGGACGCCGTGACGAGGGTGGCCGGCATCGACTGTGGAACGAACTCGATCCGCCTGCTCATCGCCGATCTCCCTGAGGACGCGGCGCGTGAGCTTCGTGACGTGGTCCGACGGATGGAGATCGTGCGGCTGGGCCAGGGGGTCGACCGGACCGGAGCTCTCGCTCCCGAGGCGATCGAGCGCACCCGGGTCGCCTTGGCGGACTACGCGGCCCAGATCGAGGCCGCCGGCGTCGAACGGGTGCGGATGGTGGCCACCAGCGCCACCCGGGACGCGTCCAACGCCGAGGACTTCCGGGCCATGGTGCTGGCGACGCTGGGCTCACCACCGGAGGTCGTCACCGGAGCGACCGAGGCCGCCCTGTCGTTTCGTGGCGCCGTGGGGGGATTGTCGTCCGAGCTGCCCCCGCCGTACCTGGTGGTCGACATCGGCGGCGGGTCGACCGAATTCGTCCTCGGATCGTCCACAGTGGATAAATCGATCAGCGTAGACATCGGGTGCGTTCGGATGACCGAACGGCACCTCCACGACGACCCGCCGACCACGGGTCAGGTGTCGGCGGCCAGAACCGATATCGAGTCCATGGTGGACCGGGCACTGTCCGAGGTGGACGGTGGTGGTCGGGCCGGGACGGTCGTCGGCCTGGCCGGCTCGGTCACCACCGTGACCGCCCTGGCTCTCGGCCTCGACGCTTACCGTCCGGAGCGGATCCATCACGCACGGGTGAGTGCCGCCGACGTGGCGTCGGTGACCCGGATGTTGCTCGAGATGACCCGCGAGCAGCGCCTGGCGCTGCCGGTGATGCACCCGGGACGAGCCGACGTTATCGGGGCCGGCGCGCTCATCCTGCACACGATCCTGGACCGGTCGGGCGCCGACTCGGTGGTGGCCAGCGAACATGACATCCTCGACGGCATCTGCCACAGCCTGCGCTGATCGCACCAGAGGACTGTCTGACCTGGTACCGGGCTTGGCATGATGCGTGCGTGGCCGGACACGTCTTCCTCACCTACAGCGCGTCCGATGCGACCGATCCGTATGTGCAGGCCGTCATCGGTCGGTTGACCGCGGCCGGACTCTCCGTGCACGCCCAACAGGACACCAACGCTCACACGGTGAGCGCGGCGACCCGGAAGCTGGTGGACGCCTGCGGGGTGCTCGTGCCGGTCATCATGGCGGCCACCGAGGCCTCCGCGAGGGTACGGCTGGAGGTGGAGTACGCCCGCGAGCAGGGCAAGCCCGTGCTCGCCCTGTGGGTAGACGGGACCGTGCCCGGCTGGCTCGGACAGGTCGAACTCGACCACGTCGCCGGTCGGCGCCCGCCTTCGGCTCCGTTCGTCGAGCGGCTGCGAGACCTCGCCGTAGCGGCGTCCGGGGTCCCGCCGCCGCCACCCCGTGCGCCGGTGGAGCCGGTTGGGCCGCGATCGGCGGAGCGCCCTGGCCCGTTGTACCGGCATCCGTGGCCGGACCTCCTGCCGCCCCCGTACGCCGGCCCCCCGCATCCCGCCCCGCAGCCGCTGCCTCCTCATTCCGGTCCACCCCCGCCCCCGCATGCGGCTGCGCCCGCGCATCCACCCTCGGGCACGCAACGGCGTGCGCCGGCGGGCCCGCCGCACCCGTCCCGGCCGCATCCGCCGCGGCGCCCGCTGCCGGCGGTCGGCCGCGCGGCCGAGCGCTCGCCGCTGCGCCGCCCGTTGGTACTCCTGATGATTCTGGTCGGCCTGCTCGTCCTGGCCGCCGGCTCGGCGCTCGTCGTCTACGTCCTCGCGGGCGGGCACGTGCCGTAACCGGTGCAGATCTGGCGCGACGGCTCCTGGGGTACTACGGTGCGACGCGCATGGATGTGGTCGGGTCAGGCCATGGGTCGTGGTCCAGCCTGTGCATCGCTGAGCCGTTCGAGAGGAATTTATCGTGGCGAAAGATGACGATCCGGACGTTGGCGGCACGCAGAGTCAGCCACACGAGACTCTGGGCAACGCGCCCTCGAACGGCCCGGACCCAGGCCCCCCGCCGGTATCGACCACGGGCGGCTCGCCGACCCCGGCGTCCTCGATTCCTCCGGTCGGCACGACCGGAGGCAGCCCGACGCCCGCCTCGCGAGGGGGCGGGCGCAACATGCCGCTGCTGGTCGGGATCGGCGTCGCCGTCCTGGCCATCATCGCGATCATCATCGGCGTCACCCGCTGAACCCCTGTCCCGCGTACGCCGTGTGGCGTGATCCGCGCCGCCCCGACCGCGCGTTAGCGTAAGTCGCCGTCCCACCACCCTGGAAAGGAACGCACGTGTCCGAACAGAACCCATCCGCCGCCCCGGTGCCTGAGGTTCCCTCGGCACCACAGCCCGGGACGACGAAAGAGTCGATGGGCAACGCACCAGCGACCGAGACGGCGGCCGCCGCCCCTGCTGTGGCCCCGGCACCACGGGAGTCCATCGGGGATGCCCCCGCACCGAGGGAGACCATCGGGGATGCTCCCGCACCGAGGGAGTCCATCGGGGATGCTCCCGCACCGAGGGAGTCCATCGGCGACGCTGCACCGGTCCAGAGCACCGGCGAGGCCCCTGCGCCCGTCGCGACCGTCGGCGCGGAGCCGGCTCCGCTCGCGACCGTCGGCGGGGAACCGGCTCCGGCGGAGACCGAGGTGGCGCCGACCAGGAAACGCTCAGCCGCCGGCCGGGGCCTCCTGATCATGATCGGCGTCGTGGTGCTGATCCTGATCGCCGCCGGCGGGTACTACTTCCTGGTGTTCCGCACCAGCCCGGCCCGGGCCGGCGTGGGCGACTGCCTGTCCGGCAGCGAGAACCCGTCCGAAGTGAAGAGCATCAAGCTCGTCGACTGCGGCGACAGCACGGCGAGCTTCCGGGTGACCAAGAAGGTCGACAACCAGCCGCAGAAGGCCAACGACAACGTCTGTGACGGCGCCGACCACGATGACATCTACTGGTACGGATCGGAAGGCGAGCTCGGCACCGTCCTGTGCCTGTTGAAGTTGAACCCGTAGTCCGGCAGACAAGGGAGCATCCATGGGTGAGATCGTCAGCTACCGCAGCAACGGCGGTACGAGTGAGGGCTACCTGGCCCTGCCCGACAAGCCCAACGGTTCCGGCGTGGTCGTGATCCAGGAGTGGTGGGGCCTCGTCGGACACATCACCGATCTCGCCGACCGGTTCGCCGCCGAAGGCTATGTGACCCTCGCCCCCGACCTCTACCACGGCGTGAAGACCTCGGAGCCCGACGAGGCCGGCAAGCTGATGATGGGATTGGCGATGGACCGGGCGGCCAAGGACATCGCGGGGGCGGCGGCGTATCTGGCCGGCCGCGACGAGGTGAGCGCCGGCAAGGTCGGTACCGTCGGCTTCTGCATGGGTGGCAGTCTGGCCCTCTGGTCGGCCACCCTGTCCGACCACATCACGGCGGCGGTCGGGTTCTATCCCCCGGTGCCGTGGGAGCGGATGAGCCCGGAGTGGTCCAACTACTCGGGCAAGTCCGCGCAGATCCACGCGTCCGAGCACGACGGTACGTCGGCCGCCCCGGGGATCCAGCAGGCGAAGGCGGCCATCGAAGCCGCGGGTGGAGACGTGAGTCTCTTCGACTATCCGGGTACCGATCACGCCTTCTTCAACAACGACCGCCCTGAGGTGCACGCGCCCGAGGCGTCCGAGCTGGCATGGAACCGGACGCTGGAGTTCCTCCGCTCCCACCTGGCGTGAGACAGGTCGATTCCGGCGGCGCCCGCACGGCCGATGAGGTCGTGCGTGGCGCCGCCGGCGCGTCCGGGTTGGCCGCGCTCGACCGGGCGGTCGCCGACTGCCGCGCTTGCCCACGCCTGGTGAGCTGGCGGGAGGAGGTCGCCGCCACCCGACGGGCCGCGTTCGCCGACCAGGAGTACTGGGGCCGCCCGGTACCCGGCTTCGGGCCGACCGACGCGAGCATCGTGGTCCTCGGTCTGGCCCCGGCGGCCCACGGCGGCAACCGTACCGGCCGGGTGTTCACCGGCGACCGCTCCGGAGACGTCCTGTTCGCCGCGCTGCACCGCGCCGGGCTGGCCAGCCAGCCGACGAGCGTCTCGGCCGACGACGGGCTCACGCTGTACCGGACCCGTGTCATGGCCGCTGTACGGTGCGCGCCGCCGGACAACAAGCCGACCCCGACCGAGCGGGATACGTGCGCCCCCTGGCTGCATCGGGAGCTGGCACTGCTGCGCGGTTCAACACGGGTGGTGCTCGCGTTGGGGGCGTTCGCGTGGGCGGCGTTCTGGCCGGCCCTCGAAACGGTGTACGGTGTGCGGCCACCGGTGCCGCGACCGGCGTTCGGCCACGGTGTACGTGTTGACCTGGCCGATGCACCAGCGCTACTGGGTTGTTACCACGTCAGCCAGCAGAACACCTTTACCGGCCGGCTCACCCCGGCAATGCTGGACGATGTGCTGGCGGCGGCGATCGCGCTGGCCGGCTGATCGGACTGACATGGGGGTTGCGGTGTGACCGGGGTGAGGAGGTGGGCGCCGCTCCTGGCCGTCGTGGCCCTGCTCGGCGCGGCCATGCTCGCCTCGGTGTTCGCCAACCCGGTCGTCGAACTTGCACCGCCCCGGGTCGAATCCGGGACCCGGAGTCAAATACCAAGCACCTTCGGTGATGGCGGGGCGGCGAGGACCACAGCCCCTCCCGGCGGCGGCAGCGCCTTCGACATCCCCACCTGGGTCACCTACCTGATCAGTGGCATCTGTCTCGGGGTGGTCGGGGCGCTCCTGCTGTACCTGGCCTGGCTCGCCATCCGCACCCGCATCGCCGGCCTGCGCGCGGAGGCGGATCTGCCGATAGGCCCGCCACCGACTCTGGAGGAGACCCGGGACAGCGTGCGGAACGCGGTCGAGGCTGGACTGGCCGAGCTGGACGACGACGGTGACCCCCGCCGGGCCGTGATCGCCTGCTGGCTCGGACTCGAGCGGGCGGCGGCCGCGGCCGGAATGCCCAGGATGGCCGCCGAGACCTCGACCGACCTGGTCGGCCGGCTGCTCGAGAACCATCTCGTCGTCCGGGCCGAGGTGCTGGCCGGGCTGGCCGAGCTGTACCGCGAGGCACGGTACGCCCCGCATGTGGTGGACGCGTCGATGCGCGAACAGGCCCGGGAGGCCATGCTCGAGTTGCGGGCTGAGCTGTCCCGGCCGTTGCTGCGTCCGCTCACCGGGGGGTCGTCGTGAGCCCACAACGGAGGCGGGCCAAGCTGAACCGGCGCAGTGCCGTCGGTACGTTCAGCGGCGAGTTCGGTCGGCTCGAGGATCTGCTGCGGTTCGACGATCGACTCTCGCCGATCCAGGATCGCCGGTCGTTGGGGTGGGCCTGGCGGCCGGTCTTGGTCACGGTGGTGCTCGTCGTCTCGGTCGAGGTCTTCGCCCACGTAGCCGGGTTCGCGCCGTCCTGGCTGGCCGTGACGGCGGTCTGCGCCGGTTCGGTCGGCGTCAGGCTGCTCGTCCAATCGGTCTCCGAGCAGCCCTGGCGCCGGGTCGGCGACCTGGTCAAGCGAGCGTCCGGGGTGAAGGCGATCCCTCCCGGCGGCTGGTATCAGGGCGGCGACGGTATGCGGGACGCCATCCGGCGCTGGGACCGCCGACTCGAATGGGGAGCGACCTCACCCCAGCGGTACGAGCACTCGGTGATCCCGCATCTCGGCGAGGTGGCCGACGAGTGGCTGCGCCAGCACCACGGAATCACCCGCGCCACCCATCCGGACCGGGCCCGGGCAATCCTCGGCGAGCAGGTGTGGGCGGCACTGGATCCGCCGGCCGGTACGTCCCCCAACGTCGTCCAGCTGAGCATGGCACTGCGCCGATTCGACAAACCGTGAGGAGCCGATAGTGGTTGAGGATGCGCAGCTGAGACTGACGCCGGCAGAGACCGGGCGGCTGGCCGCCACCGTGCTCGACGCCGTCGGTACGGTCGTGGTCGGCAAACATGCCGCCCTCCGGCTTGTGTTCGCCGGGATCCTGGCCGGCGGCCACGTGCTGCTCGAAGACCTGCCCGGTCTGGGCAAGACGCTGGCCGCCCGCTGCTTCGCCCAGGCCCTTGGGCTGGACTTCCGTCGGCTCCAGTTCACGCCCGACCTGCTGCCGGCCGACGTGACCGGGTCGTTCCTGTACGACCAGCGCACCCATGATTTCACCTTCCGGCCGGGCCCGATCTTCACCAACTTCCTGCTGGCCGACGAGATCAACCGCACCCCGCCGAAGACCCAGGCCGCACTGCTGGAAGCCATGCAGGAGCGCCAGGTCTCGGTCGAGGGCACGACGTACGCCCTGCAGGCCCCCTTCCACGTACTGGCCACCGCCAATCCGATCGAGCACGAGGGCACCTACCCGCTACCGGAGGCACAGCTGGACCGGTTCCTGCTCCGGGTCTCGTTCGGCTATCCGGATGCCGACGAGGAGTGGAACGTGTTGCAGCGGCGCATCGAGCGGCGGCGCGAAGAAGCCGTGATCCCCCCGGTCGTGGACGCCGACATCCTGGTCGACATGCAGCGCTCGCTGGAGGACGTGACCGTCGAGGACTCTATCGGCCGCTACATCGTCGAGCTCACCACAGCAACCCGGGTCCATCCGCAGGTGCTCGTCGGTGCGTCACCGCGCGGTTCGCTCGCGCTGCTCCTGCTCGGCCGGGCGCACGCCGCGATCAGCGGCCGTGACTTCGTGGTGCCCGAGGACGTGAAGGCGGTCGCGGTGTCCGCGCTGGCCCATCGCATCACCCTGCGGCCGGAGATGTGGCTGCGACGGGTCGGCTCGGCCCATGTCGTCGAGACGGTGCTGGCCCAGGTGCCGACGCCAGCCAGCGGAGCCCTCCCGCAGCACGGGGCGGCATTCATCCCGGCCCAGGTCTGATCATGTCGCTCGGTTCGACCATGTTCCCCACCGCCGAAGGCTCCTGGTCGGCCGGGCTGTTCAAGGAGGGTGCGTGGGCGCCGACCAGGGCGCTCGGCCGGGCTGTCCTGGTCATCGGGGTCTGCGTCATGGTCGCTGTGGTGATCGGGCGGCTGGACCTGATCGCGCTGGCCGCGCCGTTCGCGATCGGCACGGCATGGTCGTTGCGGCGGCGACCCACGATCGCCCCTACCGTGCGGGTGGACCTGACCGACGAGGCGGCCGCCGAAGGCGACGAGTTCGGCGTGGTGGTGACCGTCAGCAACCCCAACCCGATACGCCTGGACGTGGCGGTGGCCCGGCTCGACGTCTCACCGTGGCTGACGATCCGGCACGGCGACCGTCCCTATGCGACAGACCTCGCTCCGGGCCAGCCGACCCAGGTGGAGCTGACCGGCACCGCCCTGCGTTGGGGACACCAGGGCGTGGGCCCGGCCTCGGTCTACGCGGTCGCCTGCGACGGTCTGCTGCTCAGCGGACGCGACGTGGCCGAATCGGTCAGCCTTCGGGTGCATCCACAGCGGCCGGCGTTCCGGGCCGACGACGAGATGCCGGTGTCGTCGGCCCTGGTCGGGGTGCACCGCTCCCGCCGGCCCGGGCAGGGCGGTGAGCTCGACGGAGTCCGCCGCTACAGCCCCGGTGACCGGCTGCGGCGGGTCGACTGGCGCATCACGTTGCGCACCAACGAGCCGTACGTCGTACAGACGCTGTCCGACCGGGACGCCGAAGTGGTTGTCCTGCTCGACGTCCTGCGCGAGGCGGGCCGGTCCGGCGGCATCCACGGCACAGCGTCCGTTGTGGACACCTGCGTCCGGGCGGCGGCCGGCATCGCCGAGCACTACATGCGCCAGGGTGACCGGGTGTCCCTGCTGGAGTACTCCGGCCATCCGCGGCACCTACCAGCTTCGAGCGGACGCAAGCACCTGCAGCTCATGGTGGAGTGGCTGCTGGCCACCCGCGCCACCGAGGGGGCCGGGGATCCACCCGCCTTCGGGATCAGCCCACATCTCGTGCCCAGCGCGGCCCTGGTGGTCGTGCTGAGCCCTTTGCTCTCCCCCCGCAGCGCCGAGATGATCGCCACCCTGGCCCAGGCCGGTCGGACGGTGCTGGTGGTGGACACTCTCGGCCAGCTCGGCCGGGCGGCTCCTCGCAGTACACAGTGGACGATCGTCGCCCACCAGTTGTGGTGGGTGGAGCGGGCCATGCTCATCGGTCAGCTCCGGGAGGCCGGCGTGCCGGTGGCGCCGTGGGCTGGGGCGGGCACGCTCGACGCGATGCTGCGCGACATGACCCAGATCGCCAAGGCGCCCCGGGTCGGGGTGCGCTGATGCTCGAGACGCTGCGGGAAGCCCGGCTCAGTCTGCACACCCTGCTGACGAACCTGATCCGCAAAGTGCGGCGCACCCAGCCGGTGCCGGCCCTGATGCGACTGATCGCCGGGCTGACGGCCCTGGTGGCCCTGCTCACCGCCGCTCCCGACAACGTGCTCGTCTCGTCGCAGGCCGGCCTGCTGGTGCCGTTCGCGCTCGGGGTGGCGCTCTACCCGCGTACCCGGTTCGTCTCGGCCACCGCCGTCGTCGCGGTGCTGCTGTGGTTGCTCACCACGATCACTCGCGACGATCCGCCCAGCCTCGCCCGGGTCGGTCTGCTCGCCGCCGGGCTGTATCTCATGCACTCATCGGCGGCTCTCGCCGCGGTGCTGCCCTACGACGCCAGCGTCGCCCGGCCGGTCCTGCTCAGGTGGGCGGCCCGGGTGAGCCTGGTCACGGTGACCGGGGTCGGTGTGGGCCTCGGGGGCATGGCACTTGCCGGTCTACTGACCGCCCAGCGCAGCATTGTCGGCCCGGTGGTGGGCTCGGGCATCGCGGTCCTGCTGGTCGGTGTCCTGGCGCTCCAGCTACGCCGGAGTCGATGATCCGGGTAGCGTTAAGATCGTGAGACCTCAACGGATTCTCGTCGTCGGCGCCGGTCACGTGGGTCTGTACGCCGCCCTGCGCTTGTCCCGCAAGCTGCGGTCGACCCAGGCGCAGGTCCTGGTCGTGGACCCGCAACCGCACATGACCTACCAACCGTTCCTCCCGGAGGCGGCGGCCGGCAGCATCTCGCCGCGCCACAGCGTGGTGCCGCTGCGCCGGGAGCTGCGGCACTGCCGGATCCTCTCGGGCGAAGTCACGAAGATCGAGCATGCGCGCAAGGTCGCCACTGTGCAGCCGATCGTCGGACCGCCGGTCACGGTCGAGTACGACCACATCGTGGCCGCTCCCGGGTCGGTGTCGCGCACACTGCCCATCCCGGGACTGGCCGAGAACGCGGTCGGTTTCAAGACGATCGGTGAGGCCATCTGGCTGCGCAACCACGTACTCGGCCGGCTCGATGTGGCGGCGACCACAGTGGACCCCGAGACCCGCCGCCGGGCGTTGACGTTCGTGTTCGTGGGTGGCGGGTACGCCGGCATCGAGGCGCTGGCCGAGATGGAGGACATGGCTCGCGACGCTCTGCGCTACTACGATGAGCTCGACGTGGCGGAGATGCGCTGGGTGCTGGTCGAGGCGACCCACCGGGTGCTGCCCGAGGTCGACCGCGACATGGGCGCGTACACAGTGGAGCAGCTCATCCGTCGCAACATGGACATCCGCCTCGGCACCCGACTGGAGTCCTGCGTGGACGGACACGTCGTCCTGTCCGATGGCGACGAGTTCGACGCCGACACGATCGTGTGGACGGCTGGTGTCAAGGCGTCGCCCATGCTCGACCAGACCGACCTGCCGCGCGACGACAAAGGGCGCATCACGTGCCTGCCGACCCTGCAGGTGGTGGACGCGATGGGATCCATTGTGGATGGTGCCTGGAGCGCCGGTGACTGCGCGGCCGTTCCCGATCTCACCGCGAAGACGCCGGGCGCCCTGTGCTCCCCGAGCGCCCAGCACGCTGTCCGCCAGGCCCGCCGTCTGGCTGACAACGTCCGGGCCGTCCTGCGCGGGGCCTCGCCCACGGCCTACAAACATCAGCACGTCGGATCCGTGGCCAGCCTCGGCCTGTACAAGGGGGTGGCCCAGGTCTATGGCATAAAGGTGCGCGGATTCGCCGCCTGGTTCATGCACCGCACATACCACCTGAGCCGCATCCCCAGTCTCAATCGCAAGATCAGGGTGCTGATCGACTGGACGCTGGCTCTGGTGCTGCGGCGGGAGGCGGTGGCCCTGGGCGAGCTGCACGCCCCGCGGGCGCCCTTCATCGAGGTGACTCCGCACGTACCGGTCCGCGCCCCGGAGATGCTCAGCGGTTGATCTTCCAGGCCCAGACGTCGTCGACGAGCGTACCCGGGCCGAGGAGCTGGTCCAATGTGGAGTGCAGTGCGCTCTCGTTGGGCACGTGGGCCAGGGCCACGCAGTCGGCCTTCCAGTAGGTGAGGTCGGCGCGGGCCTGGGCCCGGGTACCGGCGTCGGTCTGCGGTACCGCCCCGTCGCGGGCCACCTTGGCCAACAGCTGTGACGTGGGCGCCGGGTACCGGCCGATCGATGACTTGTGGTCCTCGGCGTACGGGCCGATGAAGAATCCCTCCGGGATGCCGAACGCGTCGTCGGCGGCGGCCGGCCAGCGCATCAGGTCGGGCTGCTGCGGCGTGGGCAGGGGCACCGGCACCAGGACGCCGCCGTCAGGGGTGCACTGGCGCCAGGCGCCACTGGCGATGAAGTCCGGGACCGGGGCCCGGGTGGTGGTGTCCATCGTGCGGGGCAGCGTCGGCACCATCGCCGCGATCACCGCGACCGGTACCACCACCCGGGCCACGCCCGGCGAACCGAGAGCGCTGTTCATCCCGTACGCCACCAGGACGGCGATGAGTGGAATGAGGGCGAGCGAATACCGGGTGGGCAGTCCACCGTCGACGAGGGGGATGTGCGAGATCTTGTTGTACAGGCTGGGCCAGTAGATCCGGTGCTGGTTCACCGTGATGAACGGACCGAACGAGAACAACACCATGATCACTGAGGTGACACCGATGGCCGGCGTCGTCGGGGCGCGCCAGCGCCACACGAGCAGGCCGATGACGACCAGGATGATCGGCAGCCCGAGGTAGCTGTTGAGCTCGGCCGAGCTGGTGGCCAACTTGCCGGCCTCTGGCGTGCCGGCGATCGACAGCGGTGAGAACAACGGATAGCTGGCCACGTCGGCGAAGAAGTACATCGGCTGGAAGGCCGCGTTCGGCGTGTGCTGGGGGCCTCTGAACTGGACCCAGAGCGGATAGGCGAGCAGGATCGCGGCCACCCCCGCCGCTACCAGGCCGCCAGCCAGGAACCGGGGCAGCACCTGCGTCGTCCACCGCCAGCGCCGCACGGCGTACACGACGCTGAACAGCCCGAGCGTCGTGGCGGTGAGGAAGAGTACCTCCTCGCCCAGCATCACCTGGGCGAACACCGTCACGCCGAGGCCGACCCCGGTGACGATGGCGCTCCTGGCCGAACTTACCCGGGTCAGCCGGATGACCAGATAGACCATCAGCGGCACCAGCCACTGGGCGGTCATATGGAGGTGGCTGTGCGACTGCGAGATCATTCCTGGGGCGAAGCCGGCGAACGCGCCACCTACGGCCGCCGGGAAGCGGCGCAGGTTGAGGCAGCGCACGAACAGGAGATACCAGGCGGCTGCGGTGCCGGCCAGGTTGAGCGCGACCAGCAGCGCGAACGAGACCGGCGCCCCGAACAGCGCGGTGAACGGTGCCATGATCACGCCGTGCAGGATGTGTGAGGCGTTGCTCATGAGGTTGACGCCGTCCGGGGAGTTCAGCCGGTCGGTGACGAACGAGAACTGCCCGCGCCAGACCAGGACGCCCTGAGCCAGGAACCATTCGATGAGGGCCTGATCGTTGGCGTTGTCGGCGATCGCACTGGTAGCCGGGTGCGGCCATAGCCCACGGGTGATCCAGGCGGCCATCAGCACGAAGATCAGACAAATGCCGAGGTCGATCGAGGAGGCCGAACCCCACCAGGCGGCCAGCCGGCCGGGTGCCCGGAGAACCCGCCGTCCCCGTTCCTGCTCGCCCTGGCCCTCGGGCTGCTCGCCGTCCTCGAGGTCGTCAGCGATCGGCTGGCTGGCGGGGCTGGTCACGGCAGCTACCGTATCGCCTGGGCCCCGGAATCGGGACAGGGACCGCCACCGGCGGCCGTCCGAAGCGACGCATACCGATACGGGCGGTACAACGGCGGCCACCACGGGCTAACGTGGTCATTGCTGTCCGGGTGGTGGAATAGGCATACACGGCCGCCTTAAAAGCGGCTGCCGCGAGGCATGCGGGTTCGAGCCCCGCCCCGGGCACGGTGTGAGACAACCGGCTCACCCTGGCTGCGGGTCGGCTGAGGATCACACGGTGCCATGCCTGCACTCTCGACGCACGGCGGTACGCTTGCTCTGTCGAGTGACGAGCGACCTCAGGAGGCCCGCCGTGCGCAGTTCCAACCCGGTGCTCACCAGGCTTTCGCCTCGTGGGTACGCCGCTCCCGGCGGGTACGCGCCCGCCCCCAGTCCAGGCGGCAGCTATCCGTCGCCGGTGGTGCCCACCGTCACCGACCGGATGACCGTCGACGACGTGGTGATCCGTACCGTCGGACTGCTCGCCCTGACCGTGGCCAGCGCGGCCGTGGCGTGGGCGATTGTTCCGTTCCAGTACCTGAGCATGGTGTGGATCGGGGCGATGCTGATCGGCCTTGTCCTCGGCTTCGTCATCGCCCTGTCGCAGATCACCAACCCGGTCCTGTTGGCCACGTACGCGGTGGTCGAGGGCGTCTTCCTCGGCATGGTCAGCAAGGCGTACGAGTTCGCCTACGCCGGCATCGTGCTGCAGGCGGTGCTGGCCACGGCCGGCGTCTTCTTCGCCATGGCCCTGCTCTACAAGTCCAAGGCGATCCGGGCCACGCCGCGGTTCAACAAGATCGTGATCGGCTGCCTGGCCGGCGCGGCAGTGATCATCATGGTGAACCTGTTCATCGCGCTGCTCGGCTTCAACGCTCCGATCTGGAACAACGGCCCGATCGGCCTGATCTTCTCGATCGCCATGATCGTCCTCGGCGCGCTGAGCTTCGTGACCGACTTCGACCTGATCGAGCGCAGCGTGGCCGCCGGCGCCCCCAAGAACGTCGCCTGGACCTGCGCGTTCGGTCTGCTGGTCGGCTTGATCTTCGTTTACATCTACGTGCTGCGGTTGATCGCGATGCCCGCAACTGACCACGCCTACACCCCGGTCGGCGGCCGCCCTTCGTGCGGCCGTCGACCGTCTGGTGCGCCGGGTCGGCCCGTGGGAGCCGCGCCGTTGGCACGCGGCCACCGAGCCCGGCGGTGCACGCCGGAGCGATGTGCTGCACGCGCTGATCCAGCAGCTGGCCGACGTTGGGGCCGACGCCGAGGGCCGGACCCGCCGGACGGTACCCCGGCTGGACAACGACCTCGCGCTGCCGGATCAGCTCCGGGTGGTCGCCGCCGACCTGGCCAGCGCTGACCCCGGCGATGCCGTCCTCGACGCCGCCGCCCGCCAGGTGTCCCACACCGCCGCCCTCCTCTGACCGCCGCCCCCCGACGGCTGGCGCGGCGCTGCGACTGGCCGCGGAGATCGCCGTTTGGGCGTCACGGGCGCCCGCGGCGGGCACCCGTGACGCCGAGTTCGCGATCTCGGGGTGGGTCGTTCAGGCGAGGCGTTCGATGACCATGGCCATGCCCTGGCCGCCACCGACGCACATGGTCTCCAGGCCGATGGTCTTGTCGTGCCAGCTCAGCGCGTTCAGCAGGGTTCCGGTGATCCGGGCCCCGCTCATGCCGAACGGGTGACCGACCGCGATCGCCCCACCCATCACGTTCAGTTTGTCCAGCGGTACCCCGAGCTGCTGGTACGAGGGAATGACCTGCGCGGCGAAGGCCTCGTTGATCTCCACCAGGTCGACATCATCGATGGTCATGCCCGCCCGGCCGAGCGCCTGCTTGGAGGCTTCCACCGGTCCCAGGCCCATGATCTCGGGGGACAGGGCGGTGACCCCGGTGGCGAGGATCCGGGCCAGCGGGGTGACGCCGAGCCGCTCCGCCTTGGCCGCGCTCATCACGATCACGGCGGCCGCGCCGTCGTTGAGCGGGCAGCAGTTGCCGGCGGTGATGCGACCATCGGGGCGGAACACCGGCTTGAGGGCGGCCACGGCCTCCAGGCTCACGCCGGGGCGGGGTCCGTCGTCCGCGGAGACGATGGTGCCGTCGGGCAGGGTCACCGCGGTGATCTCCCGCGCCCAGAAGCCGTTGGCGATCGCCTTCTCGGCCAGGTTCTGTGACCGTACACCGAACTCGTCCATCTCCTCTCGGCTGATGTTGTACACCTGGGCCAGGTTCTCGGCCGTCTGCCCCATGGCCAGGTACACATCGGGCAGGTCGCCCGTCGCGCGGGGGTCTGTCCACACGGGCGCACCGCCGGCTGCCCGGGCGGTCGAACGCGCTTCGGCCTCGCCGAGTAGCGGGTTGTGCCACGCCCCGCCGACCATGGCCTGCGCCTCGGCCGGCAGTCCGTCGGAGTTGCCGCGGACGTAGCGCGACACCGTCTCGACCCCGGCCGAGATGAACACGTCGCCCTCACCGGCCTTGATGGCGTGGAAGGCCATCCGGGTGGTTTGCAGTGACGACGCGCAGTAGCGGGTGAGTGTGGCTCCCGGAAGATGGTCGTACCCGAGCAGGATGCTCACCACCCGGGCCATGTTGAAGCCCTGCTCGCCGCCGGGCAGGCCACAGCCGAGGTACAGATCGGCGATGTCGGTCGGGTCGAGCTGGGGCACCTTGTCGAGGGCGGCGCGCACGATCGTGGTGGCGAGGTCATCCGGGCGCAGCGCGCCGAGCGAACCCTTGAAGGCGCGGCCGATAGGGGACCGCGCGGTGGCGACGATGACGGCGTCGGACGGATTGAGAGCAGCCATTCCACAACGCTACCGCCCGGTAGGGTCCCTAGTCAGCGGTGTTGGTCGGTGAAGTTCGGCTCACCGGCGGGGCTGGTGCGCGCGGGCTCACCCGCCGAGCAGGCGGCGGGCCCGCTCGGCCCCGACGACCAGCAGCAGCGTAGGCAGGCGGGGACCGGTATCCCGCCCGACGAGCAGCCGGTAGACCAGGGCGAAGAAGGCGCGCTGGGCGACCCTGAGCTCCGGCGTCGGCTTGACCTCGAGCGGCAGACCGAGCTGGATCTTCGGGACGGCGTACACCAGCGTGGTGAGCCGCTCGAGCGACCAGTGCTCGGCCAACCCGTCACGCAGCAGCCGGAGGGCGTCCCGCTGATCCTCGTCCAGGCGGGCCAGCAGTTCGGCGTCGGGTGATGCCAGGACCCTCGTGCGTTGCTCGGGCGGGACCTGGGTGGCGACCCAGTGCTGGGCCCGATCGAGGCGCGGCCGACAATCATCGAGTGTGGACACCGGGTCGGTCGGGTCGAGCTCACGCAGGATCCGCAGGGTCTGGTCCGGGTCATTCGTGGTTACGTCCACAATGGACGCAAGTGTGCCGAACGGCAACGGGCGCGGGGTGGTCGGCAGCGCGCCGGCGGCGGTGGCGGCGGCCCGGCGGTACGCGGCCGACTCCTGCGCACCGGCCGTGCCGGCGGCCATCCGGCGACCGAGCGCGTCCCACTCGTCGTAGAGCCGCTGCAGCTGCTGGTCGAAGGCGATATCGAAGGCCTGGTTGGGGGTGCGCCGCGCGTACAGCCAACGAAGCGGCGGCGCCTCCATCAGCTCGAGGGCGTCCGACGGGGTCGGTACCGCGCCCCGGGAACTGGACATCTTGGCCATGCCCGAGATGCCGACGAACGCGTACATCGGTCCGATCGGCGGCTGGGCGTCGAAGATCTCCGGACAGATCCGTGAGCCGACCACAAAGGACGAACCGGGCGACGAATGGTCCACACCGGATGGTTCAAAGAGGACCCCCTCGTAAGCCCAGCGCATCGGCCAGTCGACCTTCCACACCAGCTTGCCGTGGTTGAACTCTCGCAGCCGCACCGTCTCGCTGTGCCCGCACGCGCAGGTGAACGACATCTCGGTGGTGTCGTCATCGTAGGCGGTGATGGTGGTGGTGTCCTTGCCGCACGCGGTGCAGTACGGCTTGTAGGGGTAGTACCCGGTGGACGAGGCGCCGTCGTCCTCGCCAGCCGCGCCGGATCCCTCAGCCGCCAGTTCAGCCGCGGCGGCGTCCTGCTCGCTCAGTCCCTTGGCCGGCACCGGCGTCCGCCGCTTCGTGCGGTACGTGTCGAGGATCGCGTCGATGCGACCACGTTCGCGCATGGCCAGCAGGATCTGGTCCCGGTACGCGCCCGAGGTGTACTGCGCCGTCTGGCTGACCGGATGTACCTGGATGCCCAGTTCGGCCATGGCCGCGATCATTGGAGCGATGAAGTGCGCCGCCCACGAGTCGTACGTACTGCCCGGTGGTGGCGGTACCTCGGTCAGCGGCTTGCCGATGTGCTCGGACCAGGACGGGTCGACGCCCGCCGGTACCTTGCGGAAGCGGTCGTAGTCGTCCCAGCTGAGCACGTGCACACACGCCATCGCGCGTCGGCGGATCTCGTCGGCCACCAGGTGCGGGGTGATCAGCTCGCGAAGGTTACCCAGGTGGATAGGCCCGGACGGACTCAAGCCGGAGGCGACCACGATGCGCTCCGCGCCGCGGCGCTTGGCCTCGGCGAGAACCTCGTCGGCGTACTGCGACACCCAGTCGCCGTCGACCGGACCCACCAGCTCAGCCATGGGCCCCAGTTTAGAAGGTCGCCTCAGTCGGTTATCGACGACGGCAGGTTGGCCGCGGCAGCCAGCTCGGGGTAGAGCGCGTACGCGATGACCCGGTACCCGTCGGCGGAGGGATGGAAGCCGTCCTCGCAGTACATGCCCTTGTCGGCCCGGAACACCGGTCCGACCATCGCGGCCAGGTGGACCACCGAGGCACCGGCCGAACGGGCGGCGTTGGCCTGGGCCCGAGCCACCCGGCGGCCGTACCAACCGGCCAGTTGACGCAGCGGCGGCGCGATCGCCCGGACCGCGCCCAGGTCAGGGCAGGTGCCCACGACAACCGCGGTACCCGAATCGCGCAGCCGGCGCACGGCCGTGGCCAGGCCAGCCGCGGCCTCACCCGGACGCACGAGGTGGGTGGCGTCGTTGGTACCGACCAGGATCAGAGCCACATCCGGACGCTGGCCCACGTGGGCCCGGGCGACCTGGGTGGCCAGATCGGAGCAGCGGGCCCCGGCGACGGCCACTGTGGAGAGTGTGACCCGGGTACCGGCGTCGGCGAGCATCCAGGCGAGCTGGCCACCAACGGTCTGCTCCACCGTGTCGACGCCGACGCCGAGCGCGGTCGAGTCGCCGAGCAGCAGTACCCGCAGGGGCGGCTTGCCGTCCTCACCCAGGCTTGCCCGTACCGCCAATCCAAGATCAGGTTCGACGTACCGCCGCGACCGGGCCGCCATGGCTTCGGCGGCGAGCAGGGCGGCACCGCCGACGGTGCCGGCGATCAGCATGACGC
Organism: uncultured Actinomycetota bacterium; assembly: GCA_963803345.1. Taxonomy (GTDB): domain Bacteria; phylum Actinomycetota; class Actinomycetes; order Mycobacteriales; family Micromonosporaceae; genus CAWDLX01. Next base: position 526,989 of record CAWDLX010000005.1, on the reverse strand, counting down.
CGGCCGCCTTGGCGGCCCGCTTGACGATCCGGGCGGTGTTCACGTCGACTCCAACTGCTGCGCTGGGGGGCGGTGAGCCCCCGCCAGCGAGGGTACGTCGTTCGTGTCGCCGGCGGCACCCGCAACCGGGGCCGGCGCGGACTCCTCCGTGCGCGTGTTCGACCAGGGCAGGGTGAACCGTCGGCGTGACCGGGCCCGGCTGGCCGTCTCGACATCGTCCGAGCTGACCTCGGTACCGGGGCGGGCGGCGGCCGATACCGCCGCGTCGACGAGCGAGCGAACCGCCCCGACCGGCTGGGCGCCGGCCGACAGCCCCAGCGCCGCCAGGGCGGACGGGAGCACGACCGCTGACGCCGCCCGGTAGCCCTCGGCGGAAGGGTGGTAGCGGTCGGCTCCGAACATCCGCTCCGGCGCGGCGTAGAACTGGGGCGCCAGCAGGTCTCCGAGCGACACGGTACGTCCCCCGGCCCGTACAGCCGCGACCGTCTGAGCGGCGGCCAGTTGCCGGCTCCAGCGCCGCGCGAGCCAACGCAGCGGGCGGCGGATCGGCCGGATCGTGCCGAGGTCGGGACAGGTCGCGACGACCACCTCAGCGCCGGCCTCGCGCAGGCTCAGCACGCTGTCGTACAGATGGCGGACCGCCGCCGACCCACCACCGCCAGTGGTCACATCGTTGGCGCCGATGAAGATGATCGCGAGGTCGACACCGGTCTCGAGGACCTTCTCCACCTGGATGGGCAGCCAGGCGGACACGGCTCCGACAATGGCCGGGCAGATGAGCCGGACCGGCCGCCGGGCGGCGTCCGCGATCCAGGTCGCGAGCAGGGCGCCGGGCGTCTCCTCGCGGCTGCGGGTGCCGTACCCGGCGGCGGTCGAGTCGCCCAGCACCGCAAGCCGCAGCAGCGGAGCGTCGCCGTACTGCCGGCCGTAGTCGCCGGTGCTGCGCGGGGCTGGCGCCTCCGCACCGGGGATGGTCAACCGGGCCAACAGGACCTGACCGAGCAGCACACCCATACCGAGCGCGCCGGCCACGGTGACGGCGCCACCGGTATAGGCGGTGGCCGCGACGAAGCGGCGCCGGGGTTCACGGCGCACGGTCTGGCTCAGTTCCTCTGCCAAACCACACCTCCACGTGCTCCCGTGTATCAAGGCTACCCCTGGAGGTAGCCGACAATGCGTGCCGCGCGTCACCGATCCAACCTGTTGGGTTGGTTTGGCTATGGTGTCGAGTGGCTATCGTGATGTCATGGCTGGCCCCTTGCGCCGACGCAACGCCCTGATCGCCTTCGCGCGTGCGTTCAGACCTGGTACGCCCGGTGTCGGGCGTCGCATCTCCGCACTGCCCCGCCTGATGAAGGCGTCGCTGACCGGTCAGTACGACGGCAAAGGTCGGCTGTTCCTGATGTTGCTGGCGGTGCTGTACATCCTGTCGCCGATCGACCTCATCCCGGAGCTGTTCATCCCGTTCATCGGCATCATCGACGACGCGTTCGTCGCCACCTGGCTGGCTGGCGCCATGTTCTCGGAGACCGAGCGCTTCCTCGACTGGGAGGCGGCCCCCGGCAACCGCCCGCCGAAGGTGGTCCAGGTGGTCAAACGGGTGCGTGTCAAGCGCTGACCGCGGCGGCGCTAGGCTGCCGGAATGCGCTATGTCGACAACGTCGTCGAACTGATCGGGAACACCCCGCTCGTGCGGCTCCGCAACGTCACCGCCGGGCTGGCCGCGACCGTGCTGGCCAAGGTCGAGTACTTCAACCCGGGCGGCAGGTGAAGGACCGCATCGCGCGTGCGGATGATCGGAGGCGCCGAGAAGTCCGGGCCGCTCCGTCCAGGCGGCACCATCGTCGAGCCGACCAGCGGCAACACCGGCGTCGGGCTGGCCCTGGTCGCCCAGACGAAGGGCTACCACTGCGTATTCGTCTGCCCCGACAAGGTCAGCGAGGACAAGCAGCGACGTGCTCCGGGCGTACGGCGCCGAGGTGGTGGTCTGCCCGACCGCGGTGCTGCCGGAGGATCCCGCGTTCGTACTACCAGGTCTCTGACCGGCTGGCTCGGGAGATCCCGGGCGCCTGGAAGCCGGACCAGTACGCGAACCCGGACAACCCGCGCTCGCACTACGAGACGACCGGGCCCGGAGCTGTGGGAGCAGACCGAGCGGCCGGATCACCCACTTCGTGGCCGGCGTCGGCACCGGCGGCACCATCTCGGGCACCGGCCGCTACCTCAAGGAGGTCTCCGACGGCCGGGTGCGGGTCATCGGCGCCGACCCGGAGGGCTCGGTCTACTCCGGCGGGACGCGGCCGGCCGTACCTTGTCGAGGGCGTCGGCGAGGACTTCTGGCCGGAGACGTACGACCGGCGGTCTGCGACGAGATCGTCGAGGTCTCCGACAAGGCGTCGTTCGAGCTGACCCGGCGGCTGGCCCGGGAGGAGGGCCTGCTGGTCGGCGGCTCGTGCGGGATGGCCGTGGTGGCCGCCCTCGAGGTGGCCCGGCGCGGCCAGCCCGACGACGTGATCGTGGTGCTGCTGCCCGACGGCGGCCGGGGCTACCTCTCGAAGATCTTCAATGACGAGCTGGATGGCCCGGTACGGCTTCCTCGCGCCGGCGGCAGCGGAGCCCACGGTGGCCGACGTGCTGGCCGGCAAGACCGGGCGGATGCCCGAGCTGGTGCACGTGCACCCGACCGAGACGGTCCGGGACGCGATCGACTACATGCGCGAGTACGGCGTCTCCCAGCTGCCGGTCCTGCAAGGCGGAGCCGCCCGGTCGTGACCGGCGAGATCGCCGGCTCGATCGCGGAGCGGGACCTGCTCGACGCGCTGTTCACCGGCCAGGCGCACCTGCACGACACCGGTCGAGCGGCACATGGCCGCCGCTGCCGATGATCGGCGGCGGCCAGCCGGTGAGCGAGGCGGTGGCGCTGCTGGAGAAGTCCGACGCCGCCATGGTCCTGTCGACGGCAAGCCGGCCGGCGTCCTGACCCGCCAGGACCTGCTCGCCCACCTGGGCGACCGCCCTGGCTGTTTGCCCCGCCTGGTCGCCCTCTGTTTGCCCGGGCAGTGCAGCGCATTCTGTTAGCGCGGCGTCCATGCAAACAGGGGCGCCGCTGCGCGTAACGCGGAAGGGGCGACGGGGGCAGGAGCGGCGGGCAGGATGCGCAGTGCAGGACGGCGGGGTCAGGCAGGGGGTTGGGACCGCGACCACGTCGACGAAGGCGCCGCGGCGCAGCACGGTGATCGGCAGCCGGGCTGCCGATGGCCGAGCCGAGCATCAGCCGCTGGATGTCCTGGACGCCCTGAACCGCCTTGCCCCCGGCCGCTGATGATGATGTCGCCGAGGTAGAGGCCCGCCTTGGCGGCCGGGCTGCCCGGGCACGACCTCGATCAGGCGCAGCCCGCGGCGCTGGCCCAGTCCGCTCGGCGACCTGGCGGCGGCAGCGGCGCGGGCGCGCCGGCGACGCCGAGCCAGGCCCGGCGGACCCGCCCGGCCGAGATCAGCTCCGAGATGATCGACCGGGTCGTGCTGTTGATCGGTACGGCCAGGCCCAGGCCGATGCCGGCGACGGCTGTGTTGATCGCCGACCACCCTGCCGGTCGAGTCGGCCAGGGCGCCGCCGGAGTTGCCGGGATTCAGCGCGGCGTCGGTCTGGATCACGTCGTCGATCAGCCGGGTCCGCCGCCCGTCGCGCACCGGCAGCGAGCGGCCCAGTGCGCTGATGACGCCGGCCGTGACCGATCCGGCCAGACCCAGCGGGTTGCCGACCGCGACCACGAGTTGGCCGATACGCAGGCGTGTCGGCGTCGCCGAGGGTGGCCGGGGCGCGCCGCCGTCGCGGACCCGCAGGACGGCCAGGTCGGCCAGCGGATCGGCACCGACCACGTCGAACCGGGCCTCGGTTCCGTCGGTGAACTCGGCCAGCCCGCTGCTGGACCCGGCGACGACATGGGCGCTGGTCAGCATGAAGCCGTCGGTGGTGAAGGCGACACCGGATCCGCCGCCGTCACCGCGGCCGGTCCGTACGGTCAGGCTCGCCACACTGGGCAGGAGTCTGGCGGCGACCGTCGACGACCGGAGTACGCGTCGAGCGCGGCGGTTCGTAGCGCGTCCTGTTCTCGTTGTCCATGCCGACATAACACGCGCACCCGCGTTGCGGCCGCGCATGCTCACCGCAGTTGTTCGCCTATCGCTGACGAAAGCGGGCGGCCGGCAGACAGACGTCGGGCAGGTCGAACCAGCGGAGCTCCTCGAAGCCGGCGGTCAGCTGCGGACGGGAGCCGTTCTCCGACAACGCTTCGTCCGACCGGACCTCCAGTTTCGCGAACAACTCGCGGGCCTAGGTCAGATACTCGGCCAACGCGTTCGGCGCCGGCCCGCTCGTGACGGGACGGGTACCGCAGCCGACCCGTCGGCGTCGTAGCGCAGGTGGGACAGGCGCAGCGGCGGCTCGACGATGCCATCGCGGTGGTGCGCCAGAGTCCGCGGTACGGGTCGAAGCGGTAGTCGGGCAGCAGCAGCCAGCCGTCGCGGGCGACGAGGTCGACCGCGTCCACGATGTAGGCGAACGTCGCCTCGGCGATGAAGTAGTTGAAGCTGACCCGGACCCAGCCGGGCTTGATCCCTTCGCACCCGGCGACGATCTCCTGCTCGAACCGGTGCGACTGGTCGAGGTCGATGCCGAGCAGGCGATGTCCATACGGACCGGCGCACGAGCACCCGCCCCGCGACTGGATGCCGAACAGGTCGTTGAGGACGCGACACGACGAAGTTGTGGTGCAGGTACGCGCCCGCCCGGTCGACGCACCACGAAGGACAGGATGGACAGCCGTTCGGCCGAGGTGTTGCCGAGGATCTGGATGTTCGGGTTGGCCTGCCAGGCCCGCACGGCCCGTTGCAGGAATCGCTCCTCCTGGGCCCGGATGACGTCGGTGCCGACCGCCTGCTTGAGATGGAACACCAGTCCGGCCCGGATGGACTCGATGATGGCCGGCGTGCCGCCCTCCTCGCGGTGCGCCGGGTCGACAGGTAGCGGTGATCGAGCTCGGTTGACGTAGTCGACGGTGCCGCCGCCGGGGACGGTCGGGCACCCGGTTGCGGAGCAGGTCCCGCCGCACCACGAGGACGCCGGGCGTGCCGGGCCCGCCGACGAACTTGTGCGGGGAGAGGAATATCGCGTCCTTGTACGCCTGCGGGTGCTGGCGTACATCGGCCGTACATCTCGATCTCAACGTACGGCGCCGGCGGCCGCGAAGTCCCAGAACGACAGCGCGCCGTGGCGGTGCAGCAGATCCGAGATGGCGTGGGTGTCGGTGACGATTCCGGTCACGTTGGACGCCGCCGAGAACGAGCCGATCCGCAGTGGACGGTCGTGGTAGCGGATCAGCTCCGCCTCGAGCCGGGCGGCGTCGATGTGCCCGTCCGGGTCCTCGGGGATCGACCACGATGTCGGCGATCGACTCGCGCCACGGCAGCTCGTTCGAGTGGTGCTCGAACGGTCCGATGAACACGACCGGCCGCGCGGTCGGCCGGGATCTGCGTCGCTCAGCCCGTACGCCTCGTCCAGCTCGGCCGGGATGCCGGATGCCGAGGATGCGGATCAGCTTGTCGACCGCCCCGGTGGTAGCCGGAGCCGGTGAAGATCACGACGGTGTTCTCGTCGCCGCCGACCGCGTCCCGGATGATCTGGCGGGCGTCCTCGCGCAGCCGCGTGGTCTGCAGGCCGGTACCCGAGGACTCGGTGTGGGTGTTGGCGTAGCGGGGCAGCACCTCGTCGCGGATGAAGTCCTCGATGAAGCCGAGCGCTCCGCCCGGACGCGGTGTAATCGGCGTAGGTCACACAGCGCGGTCCGTACGGCCCCCACATCAGCTGGTCGTCGCCGATCACGGATTCGCGGATGCGCCGCAGCAGCGGGCTCTCGGTCGGGTCGACGGCCATGGCCCATTATGTGGCCACACGCGTTGGCCAGCGAAAATCCGGGCTCCACACAGGCTGTCCGTCGGTCCCGCAGTCGCCGCTCGTAATTTTGTCGAGCCGTGATGCTCCGAAGTAGGGGGAGGGCTTTGAGCATACTTGACCACATACAACACGATTGTCCGGGTGATGTCGTGGACCGACTGCTGTGGCGCAACGCGCAGGCGATCCTGCGTCGCCACCTGGTACGGCTGGACGGCACCTGTCAATGGTGTGGTCATCGGGCCCCGTGCTCCCCGCGTCGCCTGGCCGAGCGCGCGGACATGGTGTCCCGGTTGCCATACCGGGAGACGGTGTCCGCCCGCAACGACATCACCCGGATGCTCCCGCTGCTCACGGCCGAGTCACGGCTGGTACGCGCCGGGCGCAACCGGTACCGGCGGCCCCGTCCCTGACCTGCCGGCGCGACGTTCCTCGCGGCCACGGTGCTTACCCGTCACGCCAACGGATCCGTGCCGCCCGACCCGCCCCGTCTGTGCCGGCTGTCGCCTCCGGCCAGTCGGTCGAGCGGGCCTCGAGGGTGAGGGTACGCGGACGCAAATTGTCCCCGCATGGATCGCGGTCGCGTACCCTCTCCCCCGCGAGCCGGTACCGTGGAGGCATGGCTGAGCTGCTCTCCGCCGACGAGGTGGCGACCGCGATCGGCACGCTCGACGACTGGTCAGGCGATACGTCCGCCATCACCCGTACGGCCGCGTTGCCCACCTTCCCGGACGCGATCGCCGTGGTCGACCGGGTAGCCGAGACGGCCGAGGAGATGGACCACCACCCGGACATCGACATCCGCTGGCGCAACGTCACCTTCACCTGTGCCACCCACTCCGCCGGCGGCGTCACCGCGCTCGATGTGACCCTGGCCCACCGCATCGACGAGATCCTGAAAGCAGGGGCACCTTCTTAACGCCTGCGGTATAGCAGGGGCACCTTCTTAACGCGGCCCCCGCTGCCCGGCAGGCGCTGCCCCCGCTGCCCGGCAGGGCGCTCGGTGCTGCTGCCCGGCAGGGCGCTCGGTGCCGCGGGTGCGGTCAGGGCTCCTGGAAGTTCGCGGTCTCCCAGATGCGTTGGCTCAGATAGTCCTTGACCCGGGCGGTGTAGTCGTTGGCCAGCTGGGTGTGCCAACGGCCGGCGAACCAGCGCCCGATGCAGCCCCACGCGTCTCCAGCCGCGTAGTGCTGGCCCTGCTCGACGGTGTTGAGCCAGCCCTCATAGCCTTCGAAGCAGGCCCGGAATATCCCGTAGGCCAGATCCGCGTTCATGGCGGTGGAGGTGGCGATGCCCGGCCAGCCGGAGTGCTCGTACGGGTAACGGTTCTGCAGGATACCGAAGCTCTCCGGACACTGACCCGGCTTGCCGTCGACGCCGAAGCCGCGGCCGGGCGCGCAGCCGGCTCGGATCACCGCTGCCGAAGTCACCCAACGTCGTCTGCCGCCACCAGCTCTCGATCGCCGCCTGGGCGTACACGATGTCCTCGTCGATGCCCCATTTGCAGGCCGCCCAGCGCAGGATCTGATGCGTGGTACCGGTGAACTGGCCGTCGACCCGTGGCCCGATCACCGTGTTGGCCCGGTTGTCGTCGCCATTGAAGAAGTTGCTGGCGACGTGATGGCCGGTGGTGTTGTTCGCCTGCTTGTTGACGCCCTTGTTCTCGGGGTACGTGGTCTTACGCACCCAGGTCGCGCACTGAGCGCCGGACGGGAGAGCTGAGCCGGGCGGCTTGGTGGTGAAATGGGCCGGTGCGGCCGGGCCCGATCCGCCGCCCGTGGTCTTCGTCGGGGCAGGCGGCTTCGGGGCGCCGCTGGTCGGCGTCGCCGACCCGGTGCCACTGGCCCTGGGCGTACCCGTCGGCGCGGTCGGTCCGGCTGCCGACGGGCTCGCTCCCGCCGCGCCGGCCCCGTTCGGGCCGGACGGGCCGGCGTCGGTCGAACACGCGCCGAGCAGTGCCAGCATCACCGCCACCACGGTCAGCAAACGTCCATTGATCCGCGTCACGGCACGACCGTAGGCCCGCCCGTCCGGTCGGTCAAACCAGGGTGGTCATGTCTTGGCTCTCGCCAGCAGGAATCCCATCACCATGGACGCGAACGAGGCCGAGAACGCCGGTACGTGCATGCCGCCGTCGATGGTCCATGTCTCCACAGTGGACCCACCTCGGCAGCCGTCCGTATAGCGTGTCACAGTCGTCTCCGCGCCGGTCAGGTTGGTCACCAAGTCGAGCGAGGGCGCCCTGCTTCCCTTGCTGGAGCAGTGGTCGAAGGCCAGCCAGTCGGCGTCGGTCTTCGCCGCCGACGGGTACGCGTTGCCGGCGATGCTGCCGCCCTGGTAGGCGATCGTCTCGTCGCTGGTGCTGCGGATGTCGAGCACGCTGACCGGTTGGGTCGGCGTGCACCGGGACGCGTCCTGCCACATCGCCCCGTTGAGGGTGGCGATCGCCGTGACCTGGTCCGCGTGGTCACAGGCCATCCGGAACGACATGAAGGCGCCGTTGGAGTGTCCGGCCAGGTAGACCCGCTTGGTGTCCACTGTGTACGCACGTTCGATCGCCGTGATGACGTTGCTCAGGTACGCTGAGTCGTCCACTTTGGAGCCATACAGGTCGCAGCATGCGTCGGTGGCGTTCCAGTAGTTGTTGCTCCGCGAGTCGACCAGCCCGTCCGGGTACGCGTACAGGAATCCGCGCGCGTCAGACTCTGGAGTGAACTTCATGTATGACTCCTGGTTCTGCCCGGTCGCCGTATATCCGTGCAACAGGATGAGCAGGGGCATCGCCCTGCCGGCCGTGTACGCGGACGGCACGTGCAGTGTGAACGAGCGGTCACCCAGCTTGACCGTGGTCGTCCCGGTTCGAGGCGTGGTGGCGGGGGTCGTCTGGCCGGCCGGATCAGGCGAGCTGCAGGCCGTCACGGACAGCACGGCCACAGCCACGAGTGCCATCAGCGCTCGCGAGGTCAATGCGACCACCTCTCCTCGTCGCAGGCGTGCACGCCGGTCAACGCACGGCAGTTCAGGAACACCGGGTGTGCGACCGCCGGCGGGAGCGTGACAGGCTGAGCGGGTGGAGATCAGACTCGCGTCGGAGGCCGACTGGTCCAGGATATGGCCTTTCTGGCGAGAGATCGCCATGGCCGGCGACACCTACTCGTGGGACCCGTCGTCGACCTGTGCGGACGGTCGGGCGGTCTGGATGGAGGAGCCGCCGGGCCAGGTGTTCGTGGCCGACGAAGGCGGCACGCTGGTCGGGTCGGCCCAGCTGCACCCCAACTACGGGCCGGCCAGCCGTATCGCCAACGCGTCCTACATCGTGGACCCGCGGTGCTCCGGCCGCGGGATTGGACGCCAGCTGGTCCAGTTCACCCTGGACGAGGCCCGCCGCCGGGGCTACCGCGCGATGGTGTTCAACGCCGTCGTGGAAACCAACGCGAACGCGGTCCACCTGTACCGGTCGATGGGCTTCACCATCCTGGCCACCGTGCCGGAGGCGTTCGACCACCCGCGCCTGGGGTACGTTGGATTGCACATCATGTATCTGAGGCTGTGAATGCCTGACGCGATCGCGTCTACCCCCGCGGCCGTTGCGGGACCCGGGGTAGCACAGCGGGCGGACCGGCGAACGCCAGGTCCGCCCGCAGCACGTTGTAGGCCCGCTTGGGCTGGTAGTTCTCGTCGTAGAGGGTGGCCATGCCCTCCGGCGGGTTGGTGAACCAGCCGGGCACCCAGGAGTGCTGGTCGGTGAAGCCCCAGACGGTGAACGACAGGCAGTGCCGGTTGGACAGGCAGGCCTGCATCAGCACGCTGTAGTTGGCCGCCGACGCCTGCAGCCGCGGGTTGATCTCGTTGGAGTCGCCGGCCTGCACGCCGGCGGTCATCTGGCTGCGCACGTCGACCTCGGTGAACGCGGTGGCCAGGCCCGAGCCCGGCGAAGCGCGTCGAGCGCGTCGGCGACCTGCGAAGGGTCGTAGTTGCCGTACTGCGGTGCCGAGGTGGCCCTGGCTGCCGACGCCGTCGATCGGCACGCCGGTCGCGCGCAGCTGCTTGACCATGTCGTAGACGAACTGGGTCTTGTCGTGAGCCGGGTCGCCGGAGCCGAACGCCTCGATGTTGTAGTCGTTGTAGAACAGCAGCGCGTCGGGGTCGGCGGCGCGGGCCCAGCGGAACGCGTCGGCGATGTAGCCCGGGCCGAGGTGGTCGGCCCAGAAGCCCTTGAGTGGATGGTCGGGCGGGCTGTCCCACGGGTCGCTGACCGCCTCGTTGACGACGTCCCACTGCCAGATCTTGCCCTTGAAGTGCGTGACCACGTCGGTGATGTGCTTGCGCAGGATGGCCGTAGCTCGTCGGTGCTGATCGTGCCGTCGCTGACGCCCTGGTCAGCCACGCCGGCAGCTGGTTCTGCCAGACCAGCACGTGGCCGCGGACGCGTTGGTTGTTCGCGCTTGGCGAAGGCGACCAGTTCGTCGGCCGGGCCCCAGTTGTACATGCCACGGGTGGGTTCGAGGGTCTCCCACTTCATCACGTTCTCCGCGGTGACTGTGGAGAACTGCGACGCGACGATCGCGCGGTACTGCGGGTCGGCGGGGTCGTCCAGGGCGGCCATGTCGACGGCCGTGCCGATGTAGAGCCGTGGCGAGCGCCGAGCTGGCGCAGGCTCTGGTTGGCCGGGTCCTGGCTCGAGGATGCGTCCGCGCCAGCGGGCAACACACTCAGGGTGACGGCCGTAGCCGCCGCGACAACAGTCGATAGACCGACGACGATCCAATGTCTGCGCTTCATGGGAAACGGTTCCTCTCCGGATCTGACCGGTGATGACAACGATGGATGCGCGCGGATAGAACTATCGATAGTTTCGGAGCACTTGCGTCGCGACCGTACGCCGCGGATAGAGCCGCGTCAAGGCGTGCTGGACGACAAGGGGTGGGGCCTGCGATCGACTACCGATCAGTCGAGCGGCCGGGTGCTGCTGCGGACGACCAGCGGAGTCGCGAGTTCGACCCGCTCCGTCTCCAGGCGCTCGCCAGCGATCAGGGCAAGCAGCATGCGGGTCGCCATCCCCGCCATCTCCGCCAACGGCTGGCGCATCGTTGTGAGCGGCGGAGCGGCCCACTTCGCCTCGTCGAGGTCGTCAAACCCGACGACGCTCATATCGTCAGGCACGCGCATGCCGCGCTCGTAGAGCGCTTCGTACGCACCGAGCGCCATCTGGTCGGAGGAGACGAACATCGCGGTCGGTGGCTGGTCCAGATCGAGCAGGGCCATCGTCTCGCTGTAGCCCGTCCCGCTCATGAAGTCCCCGGTGCGCACGTAGCCCTTGGGAATGTCGACCCCGGCCGCCGCCATCGCGGCCCGGTACCCAGCGACCCGGGCACGGCTGCACAGCACGTCGTTGGGGCCGCCGATGACCGCGATCCTCGAATGGCCGAGCGTGATGAGATGCTCGACCGCGCCGAGGCCACCAGCCCAGTTGGCCGCTCCGACCGATGGGATGCCGGGTGACGGCGCGCCCGCCGGATCCACGATGACGACCGCGATGCCCAGCTCGTTGAGTCGCCGCTGCTGTCGTCCGGTCAGCTCCGAGAGGATGAGGAGCACGCCGTCGGAGCCCCGGGCGGTCAGGTTCTCCAGCCAGCGATCGTCGGGCCGGGTGCGATGGCGTCCGTGGACGGCGGACACGACGACCGCGGTGCCCGCCCGATAAGCGACCTCCTCAACGCCGGCCAGGATAGCCATCGCCCACGGGCTGCCGAGGTCGACGAAGACGAGATCGATCCGGCCGGTCGGGTCGCTGCGGCGGGTCGGGTCCTGGGCTTTCGTCCGGTTCGACTCGTACTTGTGCTCCCGCAGGAGCTTCTCGACCACCTGCCGGGTCCGGGGCGCCACATCGGGGCGCCGATTGACCACCTTCGAAACGGTTGGCACCGACACGCCAGCCGCCGCCGCGATCTGGGACATCGTCGGCCCGCCGCGCTTGGCCATGTCACTCCTCCCCGAATCGAGGTGAGTCTAGACCGAAAGTTTCGACCGGACCAACCGACGGATCGACTCCCGCCGAGGGTCGGGTGTCGGATGTCGGAGATCGTCCAGCGCGTGCTACGCCGTTGTCGAGCCGTAGTCCCTGGCTTCGATGGCCTTGATGGTCTTTGCCAGCTCTCTTCCCAATAGGCGCTTGCCGACGGTCCCGACCACGATCGCGAGCAGCCGCCCCCTGATGTTCCTGCCTTCGCGCACCACGACAACGTCCACGTTGGTCGTCCGGTCAGGCTGCCGCGTGAAGGTATACGTGTGGCCCGAGCCACCGCCCCACACGTTGGAGTCGATGGTGGTCATGACGACCCGGTTGGGATCGGCCCAGTCGTAGTTCAGACGTTCCCAGATGCGGAACGAGCCCTCCGTCACATCGGCGTGACCGGGAACGAGGTCATGCACCTTGAGGTAGGCGTCGGCGCTGTTCCCGAAGAGCTTCGAGCGGCCCGGGCCGAAGTCGGTGAGCCCGGCGACGACCTGCTCGGGCGTTGCGGTGGTCGTCAGGTTGAGATGGATCGTGGACACGTGTACTCCGCGAGGTGAGGTGACGTATCGCGTGACATTCAGAGCAACAGGTGGCCGGTACCGCGTAGGTCCGCCTGTGGCAGCCCAGATTTGTGAGCAGTCCATGCTAGCGGTTCGCAGTCCTGGTTCGGGCGACCCGTCGGTGTTTCACATGATCGAGCCGTGGCCGCAAAGGCAATGCACGGGCCGGCAGCCTGGCCCGACTGGTACGCCGAATTCATGGTGCGCGAGCAGACAGGCGCAGCCACCCAGCTAAGGCGCAGCGGCGGTCGCGCACGCGACGAGCCGGCGGCTGCTGACGACTCGCGCAGTGGGCATATCACCCGCCTTCGTCGCCCCGCACCCATCTGCCATCATGCGGAGCGTGCGGAGTGATCGCGTTCTCGTAGTCCTCGTCGCGGCGCAGCGGGTGGCCGTGGCCCCGGTAGCGGTCCGGGAACAGGACATCTTCGACCGCGTCGAGGTCGAGGCTGTATTCGAACGGCGACCCGCCGGCCACGATCACGCCGCCCTGGTGAGGGTTCTCGATCCTGTACTTGCCGTAGTCGTTGGCGTACCGGTCACGGCGCGCGGACTTCGACAAGCGCAGTCCTTGTCGTGCCGCTGAGCGCCGCAGTCGTTTCTCCCGTGTGATCTCGCTGGCTCCCATTGCCGACTTCCCCCGATTTTGTTGGCCTACGCCCGGGTCCGAGTGTGTCTCCGCAAGCGTGACTCGGGGACTGACCGCTCGTCCAGGGCAATGGCCATGAGGGTTCCGCCAAGTACACGTCCCGCCGGTGGTAGTCGCCGGTGTTCACTCTTGCCGGCGGTCAGGCCGCGCTTCGGCCGCTCGGTGCGCGCTTGGTGGTGTGCACGCGCGGAGTTGAGGCGGCACGGACACCAGTTGCTCGATCCACTGGTGGGACAGGTCAGGGCGGCCGCAGCGTCGCGGAAGGCGCCGCTGGTGGTCGTTCTCGGCGCAGGGCAGTCCGGCGGGTGGCCTACACGTCCAGATCGTAGGCACTGGCAATAGCGTGGCTGAGCGCTGGCTCCTGCGAGGGGTGCAGGTAGCCGAGGAGTCGTCCGATCGCGTTTCTGGGGACGGTCGTGATGGTGTCGCACGAGACCACACTGTCGTGGTCGATACCGTTGGCCCGTCCCACGGGCACCTCGGTCGACAGCCCACGGATTGTGCTCGTGATCGGCGCGATGGTGATGGACGTGAGGAACGGACGAACGTGTTCTCGAGTGAGGATGAGGACCGGCCGGGTCTTGTCGAGCGTCGCCAGGTGGATAGGGCGCATCAGTCGATGTCCAGCGGTCGCGACACGGCCCAGGTGGCGAGATCGTCAAGGTCACTCGGCGCAGCGGCGGCGTAGATGGCCGCGTCGCGCTCGGCTGCTTCCCGGCGCCGCTCACGTTCGAGGGCGCGCGCGACTACCGCCGCGCGGCTGGGGGCGGCACCGGAGCTGACCTGTTCGTCGACAAAGGCGACGATGTCGTCGGGCAGGCGAACCGCGATCTGTATCGTCATACCAGAATGGTACCAGGACGGGACCCAAGGCGGTACCGCTGGTACCCCGCTGGTGTGCTTTCGGATGATCTTGCGAAGTTTGGATCGTGCCTCGCGGATGCGTCGTGAGCGCTGTCCGGGACGCATCGACGAGCGGGGACCTGGCTGAGCCGTCACCGCCTGCGTGAAGACACGGTCAGGCGGGCTGCCACAGCTCGATCCGGTTGCCATCGGGATCGGTGACCCAGCCGAATCGACCGACGCCCTCCATGTCCTGCGTCTCCCCGGCCACGTCCGCACCTTTGGTGCGCAGTTGTGCGAGCATCGCATCCAGGTCGCGGACCCGGAAGTTGATCATAGTCTGCTGGGCGCGGGACCCGAAGTAGTCGGTCTCGGACTCAAACGTCGCGAACACCGTCAGCCCGGCGTCCTGGCGCCACAAACCGTTCTCATCGGCGTCCATGCCTAGTGTCCCGCGCCTGAAATTCGTGAGATATATCTACTGAGTGAGTTCAGGATCTCCTCGGCGGTCTTCTTCCAGATGAAGGGCTTGGGGTCGGCGTTCCATGACTGGATCCACTGGCGGATGTCGCGTTCCAGGGTCTGGACGTTCTTGTAGACCCCACGTTGGAGCAGATCCGTTGTCAGGTAAGAGAACCAGCGTTCGACCTGGTTGATCCAGGAACTTCCGGTCGGGGTGAAGTGGATGTGGAAGCGCGGATGGCGGGTCAGCCAGGCCTTGATCGCGGGAGTCTTGTGGGTGGACAGGTTGTCGCACACGATGTGCACGTCGAGTTCAGCGGGTACGGCCTTGTCGATCGCGGTCAGGAACTGGCGGTACTCCACGGCTCGGTGCCGGCGGCGGATCTCGGTGATCACGGTGCCGTCGACGACGTTGAACGCGGCGAACAGGCTGGTGATGCCATTGCGCACATAGTCGTGGGTGCGCCGCTCAGGCATGCCGGGCATCATCGGTAACACCGGCGAAGATCGATCGAGAGCCTGCTTATCCGGGGTAGTTAGTCATGATCGCCGCGTTTGTGCAGGTAGAACGCTTGCGGACGCGTCCGTAAGCGTAGCGGACGGTTCACTGCCGGCCCGATGGCCGAGCTGTCGGCGAAGAGCGAGGTTCTCACCGTGGGCGGCCTGCAGCGCCTGGTTGAGGGCGTCAACGTCGGCACGGTGCTGACGCTTGAGCTCGCTCATCTGGGCGGTGAGAGTGCGCACGACGCTGCTCGGCTCGTCGGGCGCCGCAACGGGTGTCGGTCTGCTGGGCCGGTCCTGCTGCGCGCGTAGGTGCTCGACCCAACGTCGCAGGTCGCGGTGACGGTAGAGGAAGTCGAGGGAGACGCCGGCGTTGTGGGCCAGCCCGCGGAAGGTGATGGACTGGTGACGACGAATCATGTCGCGCAGTGCTGTCTCGGCTCGCTCCTGTGCGGCAGCACTCTTTCGAGCGGCAGCCTGCCGGAGATTGTCGGGGTTACCCCGCACTGGCGCTCTCCTGTCCACTGTGGTTGATCTCGGCGGTGGTTCGGGCTGCGGTGCCCGCGCCGCGGACGGCTGGGCTGCCGTCGACGGGCGTCGTCTGCTGCAGGGTGGTTATGATCGTGTCGAGGGCCTGCTGTTCCTGACGTCGCCCGGCGAGCCACACGTTGTCCTCGCCCATGTCCTGTCCGGTGCGGGCGCGGAAAGTAGCTTGGCGCTGGTCGACGAGCTGCAGCGTGCGGTCGCGTTGCGTGGTCAGCTCGGGCAGGAATGTAGCGTCGGTGGTGAACTTGTCGCAGGTCAAACAGGCGTTGCCTTTGGTGCAGACCTGCCGCGGCGGCAACAGACACCAGCCATTGGGCAGGATCCGGTCGGTGCGCTCGTCGAGGGCGAGCATGTCGTAGAGGTCGCGCGGGTCGATGGTCAGTTCGCGTGCGTCGGCGGTGAGCTTCCGGTAGCGCAGGAACTCGGCCTCCTGAGTGCTGGCCAGGGTATGCGCATACCTCATGGTCATCTCTGGGGTGAGATGGCCGAGGTAGCGCTGCACGACGTGCAGCGGGACGCCGGCGTTGAGAAGGCTGGTTGCCTTGGTGTGCCGGAAACGGTGAGTGCGTTGAAAGTCCACAAAGGATCCTGTGCTGTCGCGCACGTCCAAGCGCCGGGCCAGTCCGGTCAGCACGTGGCGTAGGCGCGCGCTGGAGTAGGGCCGGTCGCCGTTGCGGTTCTTCCGAGCGGCAAGGAACAGGTACTTCGGCGCCGTGACCGTCCCACGGCCGGCCAGAGCACTGTCGGCCCACAGCTGCTGCGCCCGGATGATCGCGACTGTCTCGTGGTCGACCAAGATGGTGTCAGGAGCGCCGTGAATCTTCGTCTGCTGATAGTGCAGGCGAGCTACGAACCCGTCCGCGTCGGTCGCGCTCGGCGGCATGGCCAGCGGCAGTAACGGATCCCGGTCTAGCAGGCAGATCTCGCTGACGCGTCGCCCAGTACGGGCCAACAGCATGAGGATGCGCATGGCCTGCTCGTCGCCGAGCCCGCCCTGCTCGGCGGGCGCCGCGAGCACACCGATGCCGGCCATGATCTGGGTGAGCGCGTCGGGGTCGATGACGTTGGCTTCGCGTGTGCCTCGCAGCCGGCCGGGCTTCTCCCCGCGGCGGAAGAACACGGAGTGGTGCGGTCCCAGGCGCCGCCAGCCCGGCTCCGACAAGGCCGCGGCGGCGGTGTCCTGGTTGTCGTGCATGACCGCGTAGAACTGTTCGACACCGCAGAGCAGTGCGCTGACCCGCGAGCGGGATAGCGGCTGGCCGTGGCGGGGTCCGGGCCGCTCTATGCGGCGGGCGCGGATGTAGGAGAGGTAGTCCAGCATCAGTAGCCGGACCTCGGTCGGGTTGTCGGCCAGGCACGGGCCGGGCACGCCTCGTCCGGCGAGGAAGGTGTCGAACTCCACCAGCGTGTCAACCCGCTGCTGCGCTGTTCCCCATGCCAGGGCACCGGTTTCCAGCCCGAGTTTGCAGTACCACTGCGCGCCGCCCCGCAGCCACTCGGATGTGATGCGATCGAAGTGGATGCTGTGTCGGCCGCGCGGCTCGTGCTCGCGTTGCGGGATCCCCGGCTCGAGGCTGGGATCCCACAGCTCGCGCTGCCACCACAGGCGGGTGTCGTAGGCCGCGGTGAGCAGCCGGAGGCAGCGGCCCATCTGCTGGCTCAGGTCCTTGGCCGTAGCCACGCCGGGCAACGCCCCTGTGCGTCGCCGCACCGACAACGCCATCTGATGCTGCCAGTCCAGTGTGGACAGTTCGGTCAGCGACTGCGGTGCCCGCGAGCCCAAGTCGCCGACGGTATCGGCGATCCGCCGGGCGAGCATCCGCGTGTGGGTGATGTCGACCTTGCCGCCCTGCTCGATGATGCGCCAGATGCACCACACCAGTTCCTTGCGCAGCGGCTCGGGCAGTCCGGACAGGTCCACCCCCAGAGGTCGAGCACGTCGCTGCCCCAATCCGCCGTGGTACCGCACCGGCACGGTGTCCCGGCTGATGTAGGTCAGCCGCAAATCGTCCGGGACCGTCTCCCACAACCCGGACAGCGTTGCACGATGGCCGACGGCGACGCCGGCGGGCTTCGCGGCCGACCGCTGGCGGTTCACGACCCGGCTCCGGTCTCGGCAGCCTCGCCCGCGGTGCGCCAGCCGGCGGTGAACGCTTTCCACTGCGCGGCCGAACGCATCTCGGCGTCCTCGGTCACATGCGCATACAGGTTCAGCGTTGTCTGCACGTCGGCGTGACCAAGCCGACGGCTGACCACATGCACCGGCACCCCCGACAGCAGCATCGCTGTGGCATGCGAGTGGCGAAGCCAATGAGGTGTCCACGCCCGCGGCACGCGAGCGGCCAGCTGGCGGCGAAGCCGGTCCACCAGATCGTAGACGCTTTCTGGTCGCCACCGGGCGAACCGGGGCTCGCGGGCCAGGTTCACGAACACCGGCGCCGCGTCCAGATCCGCCACCGCGAGGTCGGCGCCCTGCGCGCACAGCTGCCACAGGTACTCCCCGTAGAGGCGGTCCAGCTCGTCGGAGACGTAGACCCGCCGGGAACCGCCTCCCTTCACGCGGGCCCAGTGCGGATCGTCGCGCGGAACCACCTCGATGAACGGGGTGTCGCCGCGGCCGGTGTGCCAATCGCGATGCTGAAGTCCCAACGCTTCGCCCAAGCGCATCCCTGTCTCCGCCAGAACTGACCACAATAGACGGTCCCGTACCGTGCCGCGCCACTGGCGCGCATCGGCGTCCCAGACCGCGCAGGCATCGCAGATCAGCTCGATCTGGGTCGGTGTCAACACCGGCGGCACTGCCCGCCGCGGCCGGCGCACCCGCACGACCGCCTCGCGACGGCCGCGGCGCCGCGCCACGTGCTCCAGCATCGGCAGGTACCTGCCACCACGGCGCTGCACCACCCTGGTCAGGTCGGCCCCCAGCGGTACGCCGTTGAGCACGTGGAAGTCGTAGCAGGACATCACCGCCCGCAGCCGCAACTCGATCGTTGACTCGCTGAACCGCGCTGCCCGTGGCTGGATCGACACCACTCCGGGCGAGTCTCCGGTTCGTAGCCACGACAGGAATCCGCCCACGTCCTGCACCGTCAGCCGATCCCACCTCAGGTCGAACACGGCAAGGTACTGCCACCACAACGCCAGCCCGCGCGCGTACGACTTGACCGTGTTCGGCGAGACGGACTGCGATCGAAGGAACTCCAGATACTGCTCGGCCGGACCGACCGGGCAGTGGTCAGCGCCGAGCACCGTCCAGGTCACCTCGCCGCCGGGCAGCGCGACCCGCTGCACCCGGCAGGGCACGACCCCTTCCCTTACGTCTGTCACGTGCCGCAGCGTAACCACCACAGATAGCTATTCCGGAAGCGACACTCCGGGCATTATGGACACTGCTATCTGTCGTTGCGGTCGGCCTGATCTCTACCCCGGATAAGCCTGGATCTGGGACTTCTCATCGACGCAGAACACGACCGCGTTCTCGGGCGGGTTGTGGTACAGCCCGACCACATCGACGACCTTCTCCACGAACAAAGGGTCGGTGGACAGCTTGAACCCGTCGGTCAGATGCGGCTTGAGCTCGAAGTCACGCCAGATCCGCCCGATCGTCGAGCGCGACAGCCCCGATCGCTTGGCCATCGATGCCCGAGACCAGTGGGTGGCATTGGCGGGCTTGGACTCCAACGTCGCCACCAGCACCTCCTCGACCTTGTCCAACGTGATCGACGGCGGGCGTCCGGGTCGGTCCTCGTCCATCAACCCGTCAAGGCGAGACTCCACGAACCGGCGCCGCCACTTGGTAACCGTGTTAGGCACAACCCCAAGACACGCTGCGACATCCTTGTTCGTCGCGCCAGCCTCCGCGCACGCCAATACGATCCGCGCCCGCAACGCCAACGCCTGAGCCGACTTCGCCCGCCGCGACCAACGAACCAACTCGCGACGCTCGTCATCGGTAAGCGTCAACTCGGCTTTCGGGCGACCAGTCCTCGGCATGCCCGACATCCTAACACTTATCACACTTATTTCAGGCGCGGGACACTAGGCAATCGCGATACCACGCGCCCAGGGCCACCGGGTCGGCGGCGCGCACGAAGTATCCACCAATTCCAAGCACACGTTCCATGGAGCTATCTTGCCAGCAATGGACAGTGCTGCTCGCTGCCTGCTGATGAACAGTTGCGATGCAACGAACGCGGATCGTCGGGACACGAGCAACGGCGTCCATCAATGCCCGCCCGGAAATGATCACTATCGGAAGGAGATCGTCCGGAATGGGCTCTACCGTGCCGGGCATGACAGAGATCGGAACGGATTGGCGGGTGGTCGATGGCGTTGCGACGGCATGGTTCGACGCGCCTTCGCTGATCGAGGGGGCGGCGCTGGCCGGGCGCATCGTGGAGCTGTCGGCCGAGATCGTGGTCGACCTGCGCGCGACAGGCATGCGGGTGCGCCTCGACTCAGACGAGCACGCCGAGGCGGTGTCGGCGGCCGCACGGGATCTCGGGCTGGCCGCCAACCCTGCCGTGCCGCAGCACCTGAGCGTCGTGTTCGAATCCGCGAACCCGTCTGTGGTGAGACGGTTCTGGCAGCGCGTGCTCGACTACGTGCCTGGGGAGGACGGCGGTTTGGCGGATCCGTTGCGGCGCGACCCCGCGATACGGATCCGGCAGTCGACCGAGCCACGGCCGTTGCGAAACCGCATCCACCTCGACGTGGTGCGGCCGGCCGCGGCGGTCGAGCAGGCGGGCCTTGGTGAAGCATCGGGACCGTTCGGGGTCTGTCACAGCGACCCGGACGGCAACGAGGTCGACCTGGTGCCGGGCGCGGCGCTCGGCGAGAGGATCGGGACAACCGACTGGCAGGCGGTGTTCAGCGCGATGGCGTGCTACCGCATCACCTCGCCGACGCAGCAGCGTGACCTGGTCGCCGCAGCGGCGGCGCTGGCCGACGACACCGGCTTCCCGCTGCTGGTCGACCTGCGCCCCGGGCTCATGATCATCGACAGCGGTAAGGACCAGTGGGAGGACGAAGCCCACGGCCTCGAGCTCGACTTCACCGACCTCGCCGGAAACCTCCAGACCGCTGCCCGCGAACTCGGGGCCGCCGCGGATCCGGGGCTGCCGCGCTTCGCTCAACTTCTCCTCGACGCCGCCGACGTTGCCGCGGTCCGCGCGTTCTGGGTCGCCGCACTCGGATACACCGACGACCGGCGAGCCGGGGTCAGCGACATCCACGATCCGCGGCGGCTGAACCCGGTGCTGGTGTTCCAAGAGCTCGACGCTTCGGAGACGGAGCGGCGCCGGCAGCGCAACCGCATCTACTTCGAGCTCGCTGTGCCGTCGGACGTCGCGCAGACGCGCCTCGCCACGACCGTCGCAGCCGGTGGCCGGCTCCTCGACGAGTCGAAGGGTCGCTGGCGGGTCGCCGACCCCGAAGGCAACGAAATGGTGATCGTCAGTGGGACATGAGCTCGCGTTCGGCTGAGCTCCACGCTTGGCGGTCTCCCGTCGACGAGCGTTGGATCTCCGCCGCGATCGGCAGCGAACACGCACGCCAAGCCATTCGTCTGGACCGCGACCGCCGATGAGATCCTCGCCACCAAGGTCCGCTCCGTCCAGGCCAACATCAAGCAGCTCGTCGACACCGACATGAAGGAGCGCCGGCGCCACGCGACACTAGGGTGTTGACCGTGACCCTTGACGCCCGGCGCCTATCCTTTGGCTCCTCCGCCGCGCACTACGACCGGGCCCGGCCGACCTACCCGCGGTCCGCGTTGAACTGGACATTCGCCCCACTGGGCGCCGGGCGGCTGCGCGTCGTGGACCTGGGCGCGGGTACGGGGCTGCTGAGCCGGGTGGTGGCCGCCGCGGGGCATGAGGTGATTCCCGTCGAGCCCGATCCGGGCATGCGCACGCAGCTCGACGCCGTCATGCCGGGCGTCCGCGCGCTCGCCGGGTCCGCCGAGGCCATCCCGGTGCCCGATGCCAGCGTGGATGCGGTGCTCGCGGGGACGGCCTACCACTGGTTCGATGCGGAGTTGGCCCACCCGGAGATGGCCAGGGTGCTGCGGCCCGGCGGCGTGCTGGCCGCGATCTGGAACGACCGGGACAAGGCCACGGCGTGGGTCGCGGAGCTGACCCGGCTCATCGGGGCCCACCAGTACGTGTCCGGCCGGCGCGCCGAGCTGGACGAGTCGCGGAGCTTCGGTCCGCTCTTCGGCGACGTGACCAGGCAACAGTTCCCGCACGTCGTGCCACAGAGTCCGCAGGGCATCGCCGACCTGGTCGCCTCCCGGTCCAACTACCTGACCGCGACGCCCGACAAGCAGCGCCTGATCCTTGACCAGATCACCGAACTCTGCGCCACCCACCCGGAACTTGCCGGCCGGGACGCCTTCGACCTGCCCTACCTGACCACGGTCTACCGCGCGATCAGGGTCTGATTTGAGCTGGTGTGCCGTGGCGCCGGCCCGATCCAGCTTCATGCCCTGATCAACGATCACGTGACCCGGCCGCAGAGAAATCAGATGAAGACTGAGGTCGTTCCTGGTCGGATAGGACCGTGTCTCGACTCGCACCCTCCCTCGGTCGACTGATCCCCCCGACGGCATTGTCGCGGCGTCTGGCGATGCAGTCCCTGCTGTTCGCGACCGCGGAGGGCACGTTCCTCACCGGTTCGGCCGTTTTCTTCACCGAGGTGGTCGGCCTGCGGGCCGCGCAAGTCGGTCTCGGCCTTACCGTGGCCGGCATCGTGTCGTTCCTCGTGGCCTACCCCGCCGGCAAGCTCACCGACCGGATCGGGCCGAAGCGGATGTGGGCGGCCGGCGCGTTCGTGGCGGCCATGATGTTCGGCGCCTGGCCGTTCATAGCTAGCTTCGCGGGCTACCTCGCGATGGTCGTCTGCTTCGAGATCATCGAGAACGCCGGCGGCGCCGGTCGGAACGCCTACATCCTCGACGTGATGCCCGAGGAGGAGCGGGTGGCGACGCAGGCCTATATGTACTCCGCGCTCAACGTCGGCTTCACGCTCGGCGCGATCATCGGCGGCATCGCGCTGGCCTTCGACGACCTCACGGTGATGCGATGGATGCCCGTGTTCACGCTGGCCGTCGGCATGGTCAACGCCGTCTTCATCGCGCGACTGCCGCGGGCGCCGCACGACGCCGTGCGGTCGTCATCTGACCGCAGGAAGCCGGCGGTCCAGCCGAAGGGTCGAGGGCCGCTGCACAACGTCGGATGGATGCTGGGTAGCTTCTTCAGCGGTTCGATGTGGACGAACCAGGTTCTCCTGAACATCGTGATCCCGCTGTGGCTGGTGCAGGCGACCGACGCCCCGCACTGGGTGCTGGCGTGGTTGTTCGGTACCAACACGGTGCTGTGCATCTTCTTGCCGGCCTACACCTCACGTGGCGTCAGGACGACCTCGGACGCACTTCGCTCGGTGCGCATCTCTGGCGCCTTCTTCGTCGCCTCGTGCCTGATCACCATGGCCACCCACAGCACGGCCGGGTTCGTGACGATCTTCCTGGTCTGGCTGGGCCACGTGGCGGTGACCGGGGCCGAACTGTACTTCTCGGGGGCCGGCTGGGCGTTGCAGGCCAAGCTCATGGACCCGGCGCGACGGGGTGAGTACGGCGGGGTTGCCGAGGTGTTCAGCACGCTGGGCGGGCGCTGGGCCCCGGCCGTCTACACGTTCCTCGCCATGTCGTGGCATCCCGCGGGCCTACCCGGCGCCGGGTGGTTGGTGATCGCCGCCATCTCGCTTCTGGCCGTGGCGGGGATGCACCCGTCGGTCCGCATGGCCGAACGATTCCTCGCGCGCGAGGGCATCGTCGGCGAACCGACGAGCGACGAGGCCGAGGTCGGCGTCGCGTCCTTGGCGTGATAGGACGCTCACACTGAAACGGTACGACTTCAACACCGTTACGGTGTCGCAGAGGTCGTCAGCCTGCCTGAGGCTAGTGCGCAGTGGCGTTACCGGCGGAGCAGCGATCCTGGCTGAATGCTGATGGTGAACGGATGATCGGATGTCAGCGCCTCGCCGCTACCGGCGGACGTGTGCTCGGTGTAGTGCTCGCCGTCGAGGTGGAACAGCCGGATGGTGACACCTGCGGCGGCACCGGGTTCGACAAGCAGGTACCACGCGATTCCCGCGTCGGCGTAGAGCCTCATCGTG
Source organism: uncultured Actinomycetota bacterium (assembly GCA_963803345.1). Lineage (GTDB taxonomy): Bacteria > Actinomycetota > Actinomycetes > Mycobacteriales > Micromonosporaceae > CAWDLX01. Next base: position 503,287 of record CAWDLX010000005.1, on the reverse strand, counting down.
AGCAAGCGGTCCGTGCCCGCGTTACCCGGCGAGACGACTTCGCCGACCAGGACGACCTCGTGTGCTTCGGTCAGGACGCCGTCGGCGTCGTCGGTGTCAGCGACGACAAGATCTGGGATAACGGGGATGCCTTCGCGCAGTCGGACGTTGACCGCTTCAAAGGTCCACAGACCAGCGGCCGAGGCGCCTGCCTCGATGGCGTTGGCAAGCCGTCGTGCGATGTGCTGATGACGCTTGGCCGGCGCCGGACTCACCCACAGGCTCCCGTCGATCAACTCGATACGGTCCGCGGTCTCGCCGAGGGCGAAGTAGTCGGACTCGTTCCACGGCCCCACATGGTCAAGCACTGCCACGCTCATCGACGACTCACCTCCACACGCACAACAGATCCTCTCACCTTCTCGTCCGAGCTAGCGGGCCGCTGACGATGTCCTGACAACGCCAATGGCGGCGGGTCAGACGTGGGCCTCATGCCACACCATCCGGTGGGGTTCTTCTAGCTTGAATATCCCAGAACACCTTGAGCAGGTCGCCGTAGGAGACGACGGCTGGGTCGTAGACGACCTGGACCGCCTCGGTGTGGCCGGTACGCCCGGTGCAGGTCTCCTTGTAGGTGGGGTCGGGGGTGAAGCCCACCCTGGTACCCCTCAAGCCTGACGCGCGTACCGGCGCGCGACCATTACGTCCGGCGAACGCCGAAACCGAACAAAGACCATCAAAGTGCCGCACGGATCTTCTCGGCGTACTCGGCGGCCTCCTCGTCGGAGGTGTACTTCGTCCGCGGCCAGAAGAACCCGCGCAGGCCGTCGCCCTTCGTCCGGGGTACCACGTGGGTGTGCAGATGGGCCACGGACTGGCTGACCTTGTTGTTGAGGGCGACGAAGGTACCCCCGGCCCCCAGGCCCGCCTCGACCGCGACCGCGATCCGCTGGACTGCCAGGAAGTAGGGCCCGACCGCCGCCGGCGCAAGATCGGCCAGCACGGCGATATGGGTACGCGGCACCACGAGTACATGGCCCTTGAACACGGGCCGGTGATCGAGGAAAGCGACCACGTCCGGACCGGACCACACCTCGACCACCCCGAGCGAGCCCGACACCGCCTCGCAGAACTGGCACTCCGCCACGGACCCGACCGTACAACGGACTAGCCTCACATGATGACCTTCGGCTTCGACACGGTGGCGATCCACGCGGGCCAGCAGCCCGAGCCGCGCACCGGGTCCGTGGTTCCGCCGATCTACCAGACGTCCACCTACGCTCAGGACGCGGTGGGACAGCCGCGGCAGGGCTACGAGTACTCCCGTAGCGCCAACCCGACCCGTGACTCGTTGCAGGAGTGCCTGGCGGCGCTCGAGGGTGGCCGGCGCGGGCTCGCCTTCGCCAGCGGGCTGGCGGCCGAGGACACCCTGGTCCGTACGATATGCCGACCTGGTGATCATGTGGTCATCCCCGATGACGCGTACGGCGGGACGTACCGACTCTTCGCCAAGGTGCTCCAGCGCTGGGGTCTGGAATGGACGGCCGCGCGGGTGTCCGATGTGGACGCCGTCCGCATGGCCACGCGGGCGCAGACGCGGCTCATCTGGGTCGAGACACCGACCAACCCGCTGCTCGGGATCGCCGACATCGGCGCACTGGCCGGGCTGGCCCATGACCGCGGAGCGCACCTGGTGGTGGACAACACCTTCGCCAGTCCGTACCTGCAGCAGCCGCTGGCCCACGGTGCCGACATTGTCGTCCACTCGACCACCAAGTACATGGGTGGACACTCCGATGTGGTCGGCGGCGCACTGATCGTGCGGGAGGACGCGCTCGGGCAGGAGCTGGCGTACCACCAGAACGCGATGGGGGCTGTCAGCGGGCCGTTCGACTCCTGGCTCACGCTGCGCGGGATCAAGACGCTCGGTGTCCGCATGGACCGCCACTGCGACAACGCCGAGCGCGTGGTGGAGTACCTCAGCTCGCACCGGGCGGTGGCCAAGGTGCTCTACCCGGGTCTGCCCGAGCACCCGGGACATGAGACGGCGGCCAAACAGATGCGCCGCTTCGGTGGCATGGTCAGCTTCCGGGTCACCGGCGGCGAGGAGCACGCCATCGACGTCTGCAACCGGGCGAGGCTGTTCGTACTGGCCGAGTCACTGGGTGGAGTCGAGTCACTGATCGAGCACCCGCACCGGATGACCCACGCGAGCGTGGCCGGTTCGGCGCTCGAGGTGCCGGGCGACCTGGTGCGCCTCTCCGTCGGCATCGAGACGGTGGACGATCTGGTGGCGGACCTGGAGCAGGCGCTCAGCTGACGGTACCGGCCGGTCGGGCCCCTTACTCGCGGGTGCGTCGTTAGACGACACAGGGGAGGAGGGCCACGCCTGTGCACAAGACGTGGGTCGGGGTACCGGCGGTGCGGATCGCGCGGGCCGTGCAACGCGGGGACGCCACCGCGACCGGCGTACTGGCCGATCACGTGGACCATGCCCATCTGGGCGACCGGGTCCTCACCGCCCTCCGGATCCTTCGTGACGGGGCGGCGCTGGCCGAGGCTGAACAGGTCGATGAGCTACCTGACCTGGCCAATCTGAGGCTGGCCGGGGTTCCGGTGCTGGTCAGCGAGAACACCCCGGTGGCCGGACTGCCGACCTGGAACGGCTCGGCGGCCGCTCGCACCCCGATGGCCGAGAACGATCACGAAGTGGTCCGCCGGCTGCGCGGTTGCGGGGCGGTCGTACTCGGGCTGGCCCGCATGTCCGAACTCGGGTTGTGGCCGACCACCGACGACGCGACCGGACTGACACGTAACCCGTGGCGCAGCGACCGGACGTCGGGCGGGGCGTGTGGCGGCGCCGCAGCCGCGGTGGCGGCCGGGATGGTTCCGATCGCGCACGGCACCGACGGGCTGGGCGGGATCCGGATACCGGCCGCGTGCTGCGGCGTCATCGGCTTCAAGCCCGGCCACGGAGTCATCCATTACGACCTCGGCGCGAGTGAGTGGTTCGGACTGGCCGAACACGGGATCCTGGCCGCCACGGCCGCCGATGCCGCAGCCGGTTTCGCCGCCCTGACCGGGCGCCCGGCGACGCCGGACACCGTGCTCGGACGGCTGCGGGTCGCGGTGTCCGTGCGTAACCCGACCCACGGCAACCCGCCTGACGCCGAGACGCGCGGCAGCGTCGCCCAGATGGCCCGAGTGCTGGTCGGTGCTGGCCACGACGCCGTCCGGGCCGAGCCGCCCCACCCCGCCCGGTTGGCCGTGATGACCACGGCGGCGTGGTTCGCGGTCGCCTACCAGGAGTCGCAGGCGTCCAATATGGACGATCTTCAGCCCGGACGCGACGGCACGCCGCCCTCGGCGCCCGCGCGCTCCGCCGGCACCTGGTGCGCGACGGTGAACGAGCCGACTGGCGCGATCGCTGTGTGCGGTGGTTCGCCGACGGCGGGTTCGACATGCTGCTGATGCCGGCGCTGAGTGGTCCCGCACCGGGCGCGGCCGACTGGTCAGCCAGACCATGGCGCGTCAACGTCACGTCGGCATTGCGCTACGCCCCCTATACGGCCCCCTGGAACCTGGCCGGCCTGCCCGCGCTCGTGCTCCCGGCAGGTCAGCGAGCTGACGGGCTGCCCTCCTCGGTCCAACTTGTCGGACCACCCGGGGCCGAGGACACTCTGCTGGCCGTGGCCGCCCAGGTCGAGGCGGCGGTGCCGTGGTCGCCTCACGCCCCCACCTGGCCCCGCATCGACGGGGGCATTCCCGGCACCGTCGCAGGGGTAGCGTGAGCTGGCCGAACGCGTATGGGGAGTGACGGTCGGCGCGTCGCTGCTCTCATTGCTCTGCTTCGTCGTTTTGCTCGTGCGGCTGTTCCGGGCCCGGTCCAATGTGGACTCGACGCCGCCCGCTGAGCGTCGCCCGTTCACGTCGCACAACCGGTTGCGCCAGTCGGCTCACAGCCGTGCGACTATGCGGGGCATGGCCGAGTTGGTGTCGCTGTCGGATGTCGAGGCTGCCAGGAAGCTACTCGATGACGTGGTGCGCACCACTCCGTTGGAGCCGAGTCGGCCCCTCACCGCCCTGCTCGGCGGTCCGGCCTGGCTCAAGTGCGAGAACCTCCAGCGGGCCGGCTCCTACAAGGTGCGTGGTGCCTACGTGCGGATCTCGCGGTTGTCCGACGAGGAGCGGGCTCGCGGCGTTGTCGCCGCCAGTGCCGGCAACCACGCCCAGGGGGTCGCGCTGGCCGCCAGCATGCTCGGCGCGGTGGCGACCGTGTTCATGCCTACGAGCGCACCGCTGCCGAAGGTGGCCGCGACCAGGGGGTACGGGGCGCGGGTCGAGCTCGTCGGGACCACTGTCGACGACTCGCTCAACGCGGCCCGGGCGTACGCCGACCAGGTCGGAGCGGTGTTCATCCATCCGTTCGACCACCCGGACGTCATCGCCGGGCAGGCCACGGTCGGGCTGGAGATCCTCGAGCAGTGCCCAGGGGTACGCACGATCGTGTCCGGAGTGGGCGGTGGCGGCCTGGTGTCAGGCATCGCCGTGGCGGCGAAGGCGCTCGACCCGCGGATCACGGTGATCGGCGTCGAGGCGGCCGGCGCGGCCTCGATGCACGTGTCCCTGGCAGCCGGGCAGCCGACCCGGTTGGCGTCCTACGCGACGATCGCTGACGGCATCGCGGTCGGCCGGCCGGGTGACCTCACCTTCGCCCACGTCAGCTCGCTGGTCGACGATGTCGTCACGGTCACCGAGGAGGACATCGGCCGGGCGATGGTCCTGCTGATCGAGCGGGGCAAGCTCGTCGTCGAGCCGGCCGGTGCGGTCGGCGTCGCCGCCCTGCTGGCCGGCGTGGTGGACGCCGCGACACCGGCCGTCGCGGTGCTCTCCGGCGGCAACATCGACCCGTTGCTGATGATGCGTGTGATCGAGCGAGGACTCGCCGCCGCCGGACGGTACCTGCGCTTCACGGTGCGCTGCGCCGACCGCCCCGGGCAACTGGCCGAGGTGCTCTCCCTGATCGGCCATTACGGCGCCAACATCGACGACGTCGGCCACCGGCGGCATGATCCGCGGCTCCGGCTGGGCGAGGTCGCGGTCGAGCTCTCCGTGGAGACCAGGGGTGCGGAGCACTCCGACCGGCTGGTCCAGGCGCTGCGGGCCGCCGGCTACGAGGTCACCTTCAGCGCCCGTGACGGGTACTAGCTGCCGAACGCCTCGAACTTGATCACCGTGACCTTGATATCAGAGCCACTAGGTGCGATGTAGGTCACTGTCTGGCCGGGGCTGGTGCCCAGAATCGCCTGCCCCAGGGCCGACTCCGGGCTGTAGACGGTGAGGTCGGTGGTCGCGGCGATCTCCCGGGATCCGAGCAGGAACATCTCGACGTCGCCCTCGTCGTCGTCGAAGTAGATCGTGACGACCATGCCCGGAGCGACAGTCTTGCTGCTCGGGGCCTCGCCCACCTGCGCGGTGCGGAGCAGCTCCTGCAGCTGCCGGATACGGCCCTCCATCTTGCCCTGCTCTTCCCGGGCCGCGTGATATCCACCGTTCTCCCGCAGGTCGCCCTCTTCCCGCCGGGCGTTGATCTCGGCCGCGATGACCGGGCGGGCGGCGATGAGCTCCTCGAGTTCGGCCTGGAGGCGGTCGTGTGCGTCCTGGGACAGCCAGGTGGCGGATGCGTCAGAGCCAGTCGTGGACACAGGATCTCCTCGGTGGTGCGACACGTACTTTCCCGGGGGCGGGACGTGCTCCTCCGACATGCGTCGGACTTTCCAAGGTACCAAAGGGGGGCAGGTCAGTTCACGACCGAAATGAGGGTCAGCGCGGTGGACCGCACCCCGGCACACTTCCCGCGAAAGCCCGCTTGCTGGTGGTGAGCGTGTGAGTCACCTGGACCGTGGTACCACCGTCGGCCGCGCCGGTAACGGCGAACTCCTCGGTAGCGATCTGCGCGCCATCGTGGGTCTGCGCGATGACGGTGCACGATGCGCCCGAACCCGCCGGTAACGTCAGAGTGAACGACACCGTGACCGAAGTGTCGGTGATGGCGGTCGTCTGGACATCGCTGACCTCGTACGGGACCTCGTTGTACTGGGTGTAGAGCTTCACCGCGATGGCGACGCCGGCGAGCCCGACCACGAGCGCGACCAGTCCGGTGGCGAGCCGGCGACGCCGCCGGCGGACCGGATCCCGGCGCCGCCCGTACCGCCCCGGCGGGAACACCGGCGTGGTGGCTGACCTCGTCGAGGCCACAGCGGGAGCCTTTCGTCGGAGGGGTGGGTTAGCGTTGTCATTCTCCCAGCACCCCGGCTGAGACTTCGAGGAGACCTACCGTGACTGAAGGCCTGCGCCTGATGGCCGTGCACGCCCACCCTGATGACGAGTCGAGCAAGGGCGCGGCCACGATGGCCCGCTACGTGGCCGAAGGCGTCGACGTGATGGTGGTCACCTGCACCGGAGGCGAGCGTGGCAGCGTGCTGAACCCGAAGATGGACCTGCCCGAGGTGCTGGAGAACATCAGCGAGATCCGGCGCGACGAGATGGCCCGTGCCCGCGAGATTCTCGGCGTTCGGCAGGAATGGCTGGGCTTCGTCGATTCCGGCCTGCCCGAGGGCGATCCCCTCCCACCGCTGCCGGAGGGCTGCTTCGGCCTGGTCGACCCGCAGACCGGCGCGGAGCCACTGGTGCGGTTGATGCGCTCCTTCCGGCCGCATGTCGTCACCACCTACGACGAGAGGGGTGGTTACCCTCATCCCGACCACATCATGTGCCACAACGTGAGCGTGGTGGCGTTCGACGCGGCGGGTGACCCGGATCGGTTCCCCGGAACCGGTGAGCCATGGCAGCCGTTGAAGCTCTACTACAACATGGGCTTCTCCCGCGAACGGGTGTTCGCCATCCACGAGGCCATGCTGGCCGCCGGCATGCAGTCCCCGTACGCCGACTGGATCAAGGAGTGGGAGGCGAAGGAGCCCACCGATGACGTGGACGACAACGCCAAGCGGGTCACGACCCGGGTGCCGTGCGCAGACTACTTTCCGGTGCGCGACGACGCGCTGCGGGCCCACGCGACCCAGGTCGATCCCGAGGGCTGGTGGTTCAAGGTGCCGCAGGAGATCCAGCGGCGGGTCTGGCCGACCGAGGATTTCGAACTCGCCCGGTCCTTCGTTGACACACCTCTGCCCGAAGATGACCTGTTCGCTGGTGTCCGGGAGATGCGCGGCCGGGCGGAGCCGGTGCGGGGAAGCTGATCCGACGGGGGTAGCGTGTCGTTCGTGACCTGGATTCTGGCCGATAACAGCTTCGGGGACACCCGGGGAGGTGGCCTGGCCGGCCCGACCGGACTGGTGATCATCCTGCTGCTCGTGGTGGCGACGATCTTTCTCATCCGGAGCATGAATGCCCGCCTGCGCCGGCTGCCTGAGCGATTCGACGATGGCCCGATAGCCGGACATCCCGAATCCGCGCCATCCGGCGACGAGCCCGCCCTTCCTGACGAAAAAGCGAACTAGATTCGCGTGTAACAGATGGAAATTCGGTACCAGATCATTTCCATCGATCCTCTTTTCGTATTAACCTCCCGACGCGGGGAATTCACGTCGCCAGCTAGACGCGCGGAGGGGACATGGGCGGCTCCGGCGTCGGGTCGGGCCTTGACCTGCGCACTCCTGCGGATGCCCCGTCGGTCGGGGTGGCCGTCCCTGGCCTCGACCTGACCCGGCGGTTCCTGCTGGGGCTGGCCGTGATCACCGCCGTGGCGTCGACGATGACCTGCCTGGCCGTGATCCGATCCGACGGCGGGTTCGAACCCCGAACCCCGTTCTGGTTCGCGGTCGCCGTGATCGCGTTGGCCCAGCTGGCCCGGGTGAAGGTCCATCTCCCCGCGGACGACGCCGGTGGCCGCGCCGACTACGTGATGGTCGGGTGGGGCGAGGTGGCGACGATCATCGCTCTGTGCCTGGTCCCGCCGGCCTGGGTACCGCTCGCGGCCGGCATCGGCGCCCTGCTCGCTCACCTGGATCGGCTCGTCAGCGCGCGGCCCGGGCAGCGACTTCGCGTGCCGTACGCCATGTGTGCTCTCACGATCGCCGCGACCGCCGCCGCGGCCGCGGCGTCGCTGCTCAGCGGCGGTGCCACTCATCAGCTCAAACCGGATCACCTTCCGATTCTCGGCCTGCTCGTTCTGTGCGGCCTGATCTACTTCGCCGTCTCCAGCCTGCTGGCCGCCGCATGGGTGGCCGACAGTCGTGGGCTCACCGACACCTGGCGACGGGTCGCCACCGGTAAGGGCGTCATGTTGCCGGGCAACCTCGCGGTGGGGACCGCCGCCGCCATGGTGTTCCAGTTCGACCCCCGCTGGCTGGTCGCGCTGGTGCCGGTCTTCGCGATCCTGCACCGCGGGTACGCGTACCGGGCCCGAGCCGACGAACGTTGGGAGCGCTGGGAGGACAACCTGATCGCGACGACCCGCGAACTCAACCACTCCGACCCGCGTGATGTCGCCGCGGCTGCCATCCGGGGCGCCGGCCGCCTCTTCGGAGCCACCGAGGTCCAGATCGCGCTCCGCCGGGAGTCCACCACCGCCGGTCATGAGCCGCAGGTGTGGTACGGCGCCGGCCGGCACGACAACGGGGCGGTCGTACCCGTCGCGACGCCGGTGCACGGTCGTCGTGTCATCACACGACCACTCACCGTGGGCGATACGACGCTGGGCGAGATGCGGCTGCGGCTGAGCCGGCGTCACTTCGACGCCGACACCGATCTGGTGTTCTCGACCTACGCGTACGCCGTGGCCAACGCCCTCAGTGACGCGGCGACCCGGCACAACCTCGAGGTCATGGCCGCCCGTACGGCATTCGACGCTGTCCACGATCCGCTGACCGGGCTGATCAACCGGTCGATGCTGCTCGCCCGGGGTGACGGTGAGCTCATCCAGCGGCCGATCGGGTCGCCGGTCGCACTGATCCTGCTCGATGTGGACTCGTTCCGAGAGGTCAACGACACCCTCAGCCCGTCGGCCGGCGACGAGCTGCTGCAGACGATCGCGGCCCGTTTGGCCGCCGACGTCCGTGACGGCGAAGTCCTCGCCCGCCTCGGTGGGGACGAGTTCGCGCTGCTGCTCACCCGCGACAGCGGGCTCCCCGACGCCGCCCTCGACCGGGCCAGAGCGGTGGCCGAGGTGGTCGCCGCCCCGGTCGACGTGGCTGGGGTGACCATCGCCATCACCGCGACCATCGGCATGGCGTTCGGGCGGGTCGGCGGCCACGGTGGCGAGGGCATCGGCCGAGTCCGAGGCGTCGACACCACAGAGCTGATCCGGCGGGCCGGGGTGGCGATGCGCCAGGCGCGTCGTGAAGGGGTACCGATCGGAAGGTACGCCGACATCGACCTGCCCCGGCTGCCGCGAGGTGATCGGCACACCGTGCTCGCTGACCTTCGCGACGCTCTGGCCACGACCGGCCAGCTGCGTGTGGTGGTGCAGCCGGTGGTCAGTCTCGAATCGGGCGTACCGGTCGGCGCCGAGGTTCTCGCCCGCTGGCACCATCCGACCCGGGGACTGCTGCTGCCCTCGGACTTCCTGCCCGCGGTGGAGAACAGCGAACTGGCCGGTGGGTTCACCCGCCACGTGATCGACCTCGCCCTGGCCATGGCCGCCGACTGGGGGCGCCGGGGCATCGACCTGCCGGTGACGGTCAACCTCTGCCCGCGCTGCACCCTCGACCCGCAACTGCCGGCGATGGTGGTCGACCGGCTCACCGCCCACGCGGTCTCGCCGGGACGGCTCATCCTCGAGATCACCGAAGGCGTCATGGTCACCGATCCCGAGAAGGTGGAGTACTCAGTCGCGGCGCTGCGCGCGGTCGGGGTGCAGGTGTCGGTGGGCGACTTCGGCGCCGCGTCGGCCTCCCTGGAACTGCTCACCCGTTGCCGCGTCGATGAGGTCAAGATCGACCGTACCTTCGTCGCCGCCATGACCACGTCACCGGAGATCGCCGCGATCGTCACGGCCACCACGAAGATCGCCGACGCGCTCGACATCCGGGTCGTGGCCGAGGCGGTCGAGCTGCCCGAACAGCGCGATGCCTTGAACAGTCTCGGGATCCGCTTCGCCCAGGGTCACCTCTTCTACCCGCCGTTGGGACCCGCCCACGCCACCGACCTCATCGCCCGACTGAGCACCTGAGCAAGGGGGACAGCGGCGGGCGCGGGCGACGGCGGCGGCCGCGGCCACCGTGAGGCTGGCGGCCAGCAGGAGGGTGACCCGGTGATGGACAAAGGATTCCAGGCCGGCGCCAGCGGCGGTGGTCAGGGCGACCGGGCCGAAGACGAGAGTGCCGGCGCTGGCGGCGACCCGGCCGATCAGCGCGGGACTGGTCAGTCGCTGGACGGCGGTGAACGCGGCGATGACCGTCCACGGTAGACCGATGCCGGTCAGGACCCGGGCCGCCACGACGAGCGGTGTCCACGGTAGACAGAGCCCGGCGGTACCGACAGCGAACACCACCGCGCCGACCACCGCCGTGGTGCGCTCGCCCAAGCGGGGTAGCAGCCGCGCACAGGCCAGTCCGCCGAGTACCGATCCAGCGCCCTGGGCCGCGCCCAGGATGCCGGCGAAGGCGGGCGGCCGGTGCAGGTCGTCGATGATGACGGCGAACGAGGCTGCCGTGGCCAGTCCGGACGCGCCGACCGCGGCCGACGACAGCAGGACCACCGGGCGGAGCACGTCCGAGCCGAACAACTGGCGCAGGCCTTCGACCGCTTCCCGCAGTACCGGGGAGCGCCGGCTGGCCGGTACGTCCGTCGGTCCGATGTGCAGGGACAGGTAGAGGCCGGCCGCGATCAGCAGGGCGACCGCCGCCAGGACAGCCACCGACTGGCCACCATAGGCCACGAACAGCAGGCTGCCGGCCAGCGGAGCGACCAGCTTCATGCCCTCCTGCACGCTCATGCGCAGACTGTTGAGCCCGGCGAGCAGATCGACCGGAATGACGGCCTGCACGATGGCCGATTCGCCGGCGTCGATCAGGACGAGGCTCGTGCCGTACCCGGTCATCACCGCCAGGATGACCCACACCTGGGCCGCCGACCGGACAGTGATGAGGCTCAGGAGCAGCCCGGCCATGCTCGCGCAGGTCCAGACCAGCAACCCCCGGCGGGGGAGCCGGTCCACGAACGCGCCCAGGACAGGACCGGCCAGGCTCGGGGCATATACGCACAACCCGCACAGCGCCGCCATGCCGGCCGACCCGGTCAGGCTGAGCACCCAGATCGAGGCGACCAGCGACATCGCGGTGTTGCCGAAGCCGGCGACGAACGTCACCCCGACCAGGAGTCCGCCGCTACGGGTCGCCAGTGCCGAAGAGTTGCGTCGCACAGACTCAGATCCTGCGGGCGCACCTCGAGCGTTGTCAAGGCCCTCAGCCGGGCCGAACTGCCGCCAGCGCGTCGCGCACGGTTTCGAGTACGCGGCGGACACTATCCGAGCGATCCTCGGCGGCCATCACCTCCAGGTCAGCGAAAGCCTTGTCAGTCAACGCATACAGCGCGCTCGCCGGGGCGTCACCGGCCAGCTCCAAGCTGGACCGGATCAGGGCCGCGCGCGGATGCCGGGCGTCCCAGCCGTCCTCCCGGTGGATGTGTCGCGCGGTGGCGATCACTGCGGCGCGGAGCCGTCTTATTGGCTCACCTGCTTCGGCGTCAACGATTCGTTGACGCGCTCGCGCCGACCTCGCCCGCTCCGGGGCGCGGCTCGAGTCGCCCGACAGCCGCAGCCAGCGCTGCTCGGCCGCCTGCCGGGACCGCAGTCCGAGCGCGGCGGCGATCGGGGCCCAGCCGGCACCCGCTGTCCGCGCCGCCTGGATGAGATCCCGCTCCGCGCTGTCCAGCGCCCGCCGGACAGCCTCAACATGCGATAGTGCGGACAGAGCCACGGCACCGTCCGGTTGGTCATCGGCCAGGGCCGCGACGATCCGGCCGTATGCGTCGAGCCCGGATGGCATGCGTCAACGATACGTTGACAGCGACCAACGCGCGAGGCGGGACTCGTTTCCCTCCGGGTCGACCACATCGGGCGCGGCGTCGGTACCGAACCGTTGGCCTGGGCGGCCGGCGTCCTTACCGTCTACAAGGGATGGTCGGGCACATCGCTGACCTCGGCGTGCGTCCGCAGTCGCGGGGACGTGGACCCGGCCGCTGTGACCCGGAACCGTACCCGGGCGCGGAATCCGGACCAGGGAACTCTCCCCCCGTCCCGTATGCGAGAGTGGCTGAGTGAACCGGCTGGGTAACGCGACCTCGCCCTACCTCCTTCAGCACGCGACCAACCCGGTGGACTGGTGGCCCTGGGGAGAAGACGCGTTCGCGGAAGCCCAGCGGCGCGATGTCCCCGTGATGATCTCGGTCGGGTACGCCGCCTGCCACTGGTGCCACGTGATGGCTCACGAGTCGTTCGCCGACGACGAGGTGGCCGCGGTGGTCAATGCCAACCTGGTCCCGGTCAAGGTGGACCGGGAGGAGCGCCCGGACGTCGACGCGGTCTACATGACCGCCACCCAGGCCATGACCGGTCAGGGCGGCTGGCCGATGACGGTCTTCGCCACCCCGGACGGCCAACCGTTCCTCGCCGGTACCTACTACCCAAGGGCGACGTTCGTGCGCCTGGTCGAGGCGGTCGCCGAAGCGTGGCGGGATCAGCGTGAGGCGGTCGTCCAGCAGGGGGCGGCCGTGGTCGAGGCGGTGGCCAACTCCCAGGGTGGCGGCCTCGAGCCGGTACCCGGTGCCGTGACCGACGAGCTGCTGGCCGAGGCGGCGGCGGTACTGGTGCGCGAACACGACACCACGTACGGGGGCTTCGGTGGCGCACCCAAGTTCCCCCCGCACCTGGCCATGCTGTTCCTGCTGCGCCATCACCAACGCACCGGTGACGCCGCATCGCTCGAGGTCGTCCGGCACACCGCTGAGGCGATGGCCCGGGGCGGAATCTATGACCAGCTGGCCGGCGGCTTCGCCCGGTACAGTGTGGACAGTCGCTGGGTGGTGCCGCATTTCGAGAAGATGTTGTACGACAACGCGCTCCTCCTGCGGGTCTATACCCAGCTGTGGCGGCTGACCGGGGATCCGGTGGCGAAACGGGTCGCCGCCGAGACGGCCGGCTTCCTGGCCCGTGACCTGTTCCAGCCAACCGGGGGGTTCGCGTCCTCATTGGACGCTGACACCGGCGGGGTCGAGGGGGCGACCTATGTCTGGACGCCCACGCAGCTGACCGATGAGCTGGGTGCTGAGGACGGGGCCTTCGCGGCCGATCTGTTCGACGTGACCCGGACCGGGACATTCGAGCACGGCATGTCGGTGCTGAGGCTGGCCCGGGACGTCGATGACGCCGACCCGGCGGTCGTACTCCGGTGGTCGACGGTACGGCAACGGCTGCTGACCGCGCGATCCCGTCGTCCGCAGCCGACCCTGGACGCGAAGATCGTGGCCGCGTGGAACGGACTGGCCGTCACGGCCCTGGCCGAGTACGAGTCGCTTGTGGACGATGTTCCCGACCACATCGCCGGCGCGACCCGGGCCACTGCCGCCCTGCTGGCCGACCGGCATCTGGTCGACGGTCGCCTCCGCCGGGTGTCGCGCGACGGCGTGGTGGGCGAGCCGGCCGGGGTACTCGATGACTACGGATGCGTGGCCGAGGCGTTCACCGCCATGCACCAGTTGACGGGCGCGGGCCGATGGCTCGACCTGGCCGGCGCGCTGCTCGACACCGCCCTGGCCCGCTTCGGCGACGGTGCTGGCGGGTTCCACGACACGGCCGATGACGCGGAGGTCCTGGTCGCGCGGCCGGCCGACCCGACCGACAACGCCACTCCGTCCGGGCTGTCGTCGATGGCCGCCGCCCTGGTGGGCTACGCCGCCCTCACCGGCGTGCCGAGCTACCGTGACGCCGCGCGGGCCGCCGTCGAGTCGGTGGCGGCGTTGCTCGCCCGGCATCCACGCTTCGCCGGGTATGCCGGAGCGACGGCCGAGGCGCTGCGCAGCGGACCGTACGAGATCGCGATCGTCACCCCCGAGCCGGCCCCCGACCTCGCACACACCGCACACCTGCTCGCCCCGCCGGGCGCGGTTGTCGTGGTCGGGGCGAGCGACGCACCGGGTGTCCCGTTGCTGGCCGGCCGCCCGACGGTGGGTGGCCGGCCCACGGCGTACGTGTGTCGGGGGTTTGTCTGCGACCGACCGGTGACCAGCGTCGATGAGCTGGCCGCCCAGCTGAGTACCGGCTGAGGGTTCCCCCGACGCCCTCCGCTCGTTGGCCATGATGACTCGCCCGCCGCCCATCGCCGCCCGGGTGGCGCCCTCGCGCGCCCTCCGAGCGGGGGAAGGTACCTCTCATGGCCGGTATCGCCGCCACCCTCAACGTCCCCGACGCTGTCGAATCCCTTGCCGTCGCGTTGGCCGCCCGCGGCTCCGACGGTGCCGTCTGCCGGGTCGACGGCGCCGCCGGCACCCGACTCGATGTCGTCGTCCGCGCGGTCATCCCGTCGATCGCGCGCGTGGTGGGAACCGCGACCGGATCGGACATCACGCCCGTCGTCGCCGCCATCGCCGTCGACGGTGTGGTGTCGATGACCGAGCTCGACGCCGCGTACGCCACCGCCGGTCCGGCCGGGCTGCTGCACGGACGTGACCCGTACGCCGTGGTCATCGCCGACGCCGAACGGGATGCTCTTGTGCTTGGCCGCAACGGGGCCTCGGCTGGCTTGTACTATGCCCGGCTGCGTGGTGGCTGGGTGGTCGCGTCCGAGCCGGGCGCGCTGCTGTCGGCCGGGGTTCGCACCCGCCCGGAACCCGACGTGGTCGCCCGGTTCGTGGCCACGGGTGCCTGCGACGGCGCACCGGCCACCTTTCTCGATGGCATCGCCCAGGTCCGGCCGGACGAGGTCGTCGTCCTCGACGCGAAAGGGGTGGCCGACCGGCACCAGGCGACACCCGACCAGCGTCGGCCGGCCGTCAGTTCGGCGCTCGAGCGGGCCATCGGCAACGGGCGGCTGGCCGTCCTGCTCAGGCCCGGCCAGGCCGGGGCGGCGGTGCTGGGCGCGGCGTTGGCCCGGCCCGACCGGCCGCATCCGATGACGGTGCACACCGCCGTGTTCGCCGATCTGGCCGCGCCGGCGTCGCATACGCCAGCCGTGCTGGTACCCCTGCCGCACGGAACGATCCGGCATGCCCCACACGAATTCAATCTGTCCACACTGGACCTCGACGGCTTCCTGAGGGAGATGGGTGAGCCGGTCGGCGATCTCGACCTGTACCTGCTGTGGGCGGTGGCCCGCGACATCGCCGGTGGCGTGGACGTGCTGGTCGACTCGGGCACCGGCCGGCCCGACGGCGTCGCCCGGGTCAACGACAGGATCACCGCCCGGTACGGGGTGAGCGTGCGCTGTCCACTGCGTGAGTCGGCCGGCGTCGCCGACGATGACGATCTGGCCGCACTGCTGAACCGGACACTGCCGCCGGCCGTCGTGCGATACGCGTCGCGGGACTCGGCGCGATCGGCCACCGCGGCCGAGATCGTGCTCAGGATGCGCGACGAGGTGGCGGCGGCCTTGGCGGTCCCGCGGCCGTGGGCCATGGCGGTGTCCTCCGTGGAGAGTCTGCGTCGTCTGGCGGCGGGCGAGGCGGTCGACGCGGAGCCGCTCCTGCGGGCCTACCTGGTCGAGCGCTGGCTCGGCACGCTCGAACTCGATCCGGGCACCAACGCCCTGTCCGCCGAGGCAGGCGGTGAGCCGCCCGAGCCGGTCTCCCTCGGCGACCTGGCGTCGGAGCGGGCCGACTGGCAACGCTGGCCGGTACGCACCCAGGTCATCGAGCCCGGGTCGCACATATCGCCGACGATCGCGTGGTACGCGGAGGCGGCGCTGGCCGAGCTTCGTTCGCAGCGGGCGTACCGGGAGGCGCTGCGCGGGCCGTGGCTGGCCGTCCTGGCCGCCAAACCGGTCGCGGTCGCCCAGCAACGGGTGAGTCCCTTGTGGAGCGTCCAGCCGGGGCGGATGGCCCGGTTGTCCGCCCGACTGATCGGGCGTCGGCTCCCGCTGCTGGCCGAGGCATGGACCATGCAGGCGGCCATCGACGAGCTCGGTCCGCTGTTGGCGGTACGGGTGGTGCTGGCTGCCCTGTTCGGGTGGCAGCACAGGCTCGACCGGCTGCTGCCCGATGGGCCACCGGTCTTCGCGCCCCGACCTGATGCCGTGGCGCCGGCCGACAGCGCCGTCGTCCTGACCCCGCTGGATGCCGAAGCCGCCGCCAGCACTCTGGTCGTGGCGCTGCGGTACGCATTGCCGGCCGAGGTGTTCGACACACTGGCCGGCTGTGCCGTGGTCCGGGCTGACCGGACCAGCGCCCGGGTACTGGGCTTCGCCCCGGGACCGTTCGCCGACGCGATCCCCCGAGCGGAGGAACTGGTCGAACGGGCCTGTGCGGACAACCCGGCCGGTCAGGGCCGGGAACTGACGCCACTGGTACTGCTCTTCGAAGCACCGACACCCGGACGCCGCGACCGGACCGGGCGTGACCCTCGGCTGCTCGATGTGAAACTTGACCGGATCCGGCCGGCTCCGGGGTCAGTGGTGAAGTCCTAAAGGGACTCTCGCAGGGTGGCGTCCTTCTGCTCGACCATGGCCCGCAGACCGTCCTGAAAGGACTCCATCCGCCGGCGCAGCCGGTCATCGCTGGCGGCCAGGATCCGTACGGCAAGCAGGCCGGCGTTGCGGGCGCCACCGACGGATACGGTCGCCACCGGCACCCCGGCCGGCATCTGTACGATCGACATGAGTGAGTCCAGGCCATCCAGATGCTTGAGTGGTACCGGAACGCCGATCACGGGCAGTGGGGTGACGCTGGCGAGCATGCCCGGCAGGGCGGCCGCCCCACCGGCACCGGCGATGATCGCCTTGAGCCCGCGGCCGGCGGCCGCCCGCCCGTAGGCCAGCATCGCCTCGGGTGTGCGGTGGGCCGAGATGACCCGTACCTCGTGCGACACCTCGAACTCGGCCAGCGCATCAGCGGCCGCGCTCATCGTCGCCCAGTCCGAGTCGCTGCCCATGACGACGCCGACGTCAGTCACCTGTACCCTCCCTGAGCCACCGGGCCGCGGCGGCTGCCCGGGCCCGAACCGTCCTGAAATCGTCGCCCAACACCGTCACATGCCCGATCTTGCGCTCCGGCCGGGTCTGCTTGCCGTACAGGTGGACCCGGGCTCCCGGGTCGTCCGCGAAGAGGTGGTGCAGCCGTTCGTCCAGGCTCGGCCCACCCATCGGTCCACCGAGGACATTGGCCATCACGGCCACCGGAGCGGTCATCGTCGTGTCGCCCAGGGGATAGTCGAGCACCGCCCGCAGGTGCTGCTCGAACTGCGAGGTACGTGCCCCTTCGATGCTCCAGTGGCCCGAGTTGTGCGGGCGCATCGCGAGTTCGTTGATGAGCAGGCGGGGCTCACTGTCCACTTCGAACAGTTCGACCGCCAGCACACCGACCACATCGAGCTCGACCGCGATCCGGGTGGCGATCTGTTGCGCCCGTACCGCGAGATCTTCTTCGAGGCCGGGCGCCGGAGCCAGCACCTCCACGCAGATCCCGTCCCGCTGTACCGTCTCCACCACCGGGTAGGTGGCCAGCTGGCCCCACGGCGACCGCACCACCATCGCCGCCAGCTCGCGGCGCAACGGCACCCGCTCCTCGATCAGGAGCTCGACACCCTGGTCCAGCAGCGGTTGCGCGTCCTGGGGTGTCCGAAGTGGCCAGACGCCCCGCCCGTCGTAGCCGCCGGTCGACGCCTTGGCGATCACGCCGTCGGTGAACTCGGCCGCGAAGACCGCCACTTCGCCCACGCTGGTCACCGGGCGCCACACCGGCATCGGGAGCCCGAGCGCGCCGAGCCGGTCGCGCATCACCCGCTTGTTCTGGGCGTGCCGCAGCGCCGCGGGTGACGGGTGCAGCACGACACCGTCGGCGGCGAGGGCGGCCAGGTGCGCGGGTGGCACATGCTCATGGTCGAATGTGACCACGTCGCAGCCCTTGGCGAAGGCGCGTAACGCGTCGAGGTCGGCGTGATGGCCGATCACCGTGTCGGCCGCGACCAGGGCAGCTCCGTCATCACTGGCCGCGGCGAGCACCCGCAGTGACTGGCCGAGGGTGATGGCAGCCTGATGGGTCATGCGGGCGAGCTGTCCGCCCCCCACCATGCCGACGACTGGCAGACCGGTCCGTGAGTCCATCGCGGCCAGCTTAGTGACGTGGCCGTTGGTGGTATCGGGCCGGCCCCGGGTCTGGCCGCTCGTATTCAGAGGATGTCGCGGCGCACCCGCCGGCGGCGCTCGGACATAGCGCCGAAAGCCACCAGGATGCCGCCGGCCAGCGCGACGAGGAGCGCACCGGCGATCTGGCCGCGGGCCAGCAGCCGGATCATCTCGACCAGCGCGACGATGACGGCGACCGCGCTTCCGGTCAGCACGGGAGCGCTGCGTTGCCGGGACGAGCCGACGATCACCGTGAGCACGGCGGCGGCGAGCAGCGTGACCCAGCGCCAGACCGGGTCGTCACCGACCAGGACCAGCACGACGCTCGGCCCGAAGCCGCCGACCAGTGCGGGCCCATAGGCCAGCCAGGAGGAGAGCTGCGCGTTGTGGCGCAGTTCGAGCGCGCCGACGAGCAGAGCGACTGCGGCGAACGGCAGCGTGTAGGCCTCAGGCAGCCCGACCTTGACCGAGTAGAGCAGCAGCCAGGAGGCGAACAACTCGGCCACGAGCGCGGACCGGACGAGCCATCGGCGCAGGTGAGCGGGGCGGTCGCGGCGCAGCGCCGCCACCCCGAGCAGCAGTCCCCAGATCGTCAGCACGGCGGCGGCGTGCCGGGGTGAACCGAGGGTCAGCAGCAGCGCGAAAGTGGCTCCGAGGGCGACCGCCAGCTCGACCACCGCTGCTTCACCGCGCCGTAGCGCGACCCGCGCCAGCTGCCAGGCGACGCCGGAGAGCACACCGCAGACGGCCAACACGTAGAACGCGGCCGTGCGCAGCTGACCGTGGGCGGCCGCCAGCGCGGTGACCGGGAATGCGAAGGCACCGGCGGACGCGATGAACCAGGCCACCATGCGGGCGCTGGGATCGCGACCGACGACCGCCGAGGTGCCGGCCGCCGCCGTGACGATGCCCAGCGCCACCAGCGTTCCGGCGGGGGTGGCGAGGCTTCCAGCCAGTCCGGCGCCGCCGGTGACCGCGCACACAATGCCCGCCGTTCCGCGCAGCAGGGACGCGGCGGCGGGCAGCACGGGGGGAGACAGCGCCGCGCCGAGGCCGGTCACCACGGCCACGATCAGAGCCACCCACGACGTGGTCCCGGCCGGAGCTCCGATCCCGGCCGGGGCGACGACCGCCATCGCGGCCAGCGGCGGGAGGACGGCGGCCAGTACGTAACGGCCGCCGCCGAGGGCGAGCGCGCATACAGCCGTGACTCCCGCCAGCAGCAGCAGTGTCACCAGCGCCCCGCCGGCACCCTGGGGAACCGGTGCCGAGCCGTATCCGTGCCAGACGTTCTGCAGCGTGCGGTACGGTCCGGCGAGCGCGGTCAACCAGGCCGGCGCGCTGGCCAGCGAGGCGATCACCACGGACGGGACCACCGTGATCACGATGGCCAGAGCCACGGCCCGTCGGGGTCGTCGAGGCTCCGGCTCGGGTGCCGTCGGGTTGAGCACGGTATCAATCGGGGGCCCGGCGGCAGGGGTACGGCGGGTTCCCGCTCCGGGGATGGCGTTGGCGGCCACCGCGAGCATCGCGACCAGAGCGGATGCGCCGGCCCAGGTCTGGGCGTCGCGGAACATGGGCAGGGCGAGGGCGGCCGCGACGGCGACGATCACGGCGGCCACGCCAACTCCGATGGCCGGCGTGCCGCCCCACCTGAACCCGGCGGCCCGGATGATCCACGCGACGGGGACGCCGACCGCCGCGAGGGCCAACGCCGAGCCGATGATCCCCGCGGCGCCAGCCCCGGCCGCGGCGGCGATGGTGGCCGCGGCCCCGGGCGCCGCGGCCAGGCTCACGGCGATCGCGGCTCCGGCGACGATGGGGCTGACCCGGCGCGCCTGCGCCACCACGGCGACGAGTACCCCGGCCGCCACGAACGCGCTGAGCAGGAGTGCCGTCGAGGTCGAGGTGGCCGCGGCCACAGATAGGCCGTACATCCCGAGAACGAAGGCTAAACCGAGCCGCCGGCCAGCGGGGCCGGCGCTGTCCTCATCGTGTGTTTCCGGGGGCACCAGCGCGGCACCAAGCCCGGCCACAATGGCGAGGCCGCCGGCGATCAGTACCGGCACCCACCACAGCAGGCCGAACGTCGCCGGCAGGCTCAGCGCGGCGAGACAGAAGGTGACGAAGCCGAGGTCCCCGCCAGCCGGCGCCGGCAGCAGCGCCCAGGCCGCCGCCGCGGCCAGCGTGAGCCCGAGCGGTACCTGGTACCCGTAGGGCGCCCACTGGGCGACCCGGCCCGTCCAACCGGCCAGATCGGCCCCCCAGAACGGCGTGCTGGCCGCTACGGCGTGGGCCGCCTCGGTGATGGCTACGCCGGCCAGGACGAGCCCGATGGCGCCGCCGACAGCGACCCCGCCCAGGCGGGGACCGCGTCGCCACGCGCCGGGCAGCAGCCGTACCGCGAGTGCGGCCAGCAGCACCATCGCCTCGGTGGTGACCAGGCCGATGCCGGGCACGGCGACGGCGGCCAGGCGGGCCAACGCGACGATGAGGGCCGCGGTCGCGAGGCCGGCGCTGACGGTGCTCGAGTCGATCAGCCGACGCCGTGGCTTCGGGTCGGGCCGGTCGACGGTGCCGTCGAATGCGTCCTCCAGCGCGCTCACTGCGGCCGGGAGTCTGCGTACCGCTTCGAGTACCCCGTCACCGGGGGTGACCTCGAAGGCCCGGGACGCCGCGGTCGCCACCGCTGCCGCCAGGACCAGAGCGGCCACCGCGATGTCGACCAGTTCCGCCCCTGGCAGCACGAAGCTGAACAACAGGCCGCCCACCGCCGCGGCGAGCGCTCCGCCAGCACTGGCCGTTCGCGGTACCCGCGCGACCGTCTGTGAGACTGCCGCTCCGACGACTCCGAGGGCGGTGGTCACCAGGGTCATGGGCAGGATCACGCCGGCCGGCGCCCGCGTGAGCCAGGCGAACGTGCCGACCGCGATCGGCAGTGTGAACGCGGCTCCTCCGAACGCCGAGTCGGCCACCCGGTCCCGGTACGGCCCGAACCGTTGCGGCCAGCCGGCCACGATGACCACCGTGGCCGCCGCGGTCAGGGCGAGCGCCGTGCAGACGGCCGCGGTCAGCCCCGGCCGGGCCAGACTCGACCCGATCGCGTACAGCCCGAGCAGGGTCGCCGTACCCGACCGGATGAGGGCATCGCGCCCACGCCGGGAGTACAGCGAGGATGTGGTGGCCGTCGTGGAGACCGCTACGGCGAGCAGCGAGGGAGCCCACCAGGCGAGCGTGCCCGTACCCGGCGCCGCCAGCAGCACGACCAGGGCCCCGATGACACCGGCGTCGGCCCGCCAGTCGCGCGGGACGACCAGCACGGCGAACACCGCGAGCAGGACGGCCGCCAGGGGTACCTGCCAGGTGGTGGTCGCGGTCAGCGCGGCGTACCGGCCCAGGTCGGCGTGCCACACCCGCGGGTCGGCCTCGGCGGCGATGACGGCGGCAGTGGTACGGATGGTGGCCGCCGCGACCACGACACCGGCGAACGCCGCGCCGACCAGCGCGCCCAGCTGCGGTCCCCGCCGGACCTCGACCGGCAGCACTCCGCAGGCGACCGCCACCGCGGCGGCCAGCGCGGCCGTCAGCACCAGCGTGTAGTCGGGCAGGGCGAGGTAGTCGACCCGGGTCACCGCGGCGATGATGGCCAGCGTGGACGCGCCACCGGCGATCATCCGCAGCCGGTCGTCGGACTGGATCTGGCCGGCGGCGATCCCGGCCACCCCGGCGAGCAGCATGGCGAATGCGGCCGACACCGCCTGAGCGGGCGTCGTGGCCCGCAGCAGACCGGTGACGGCCAGACCCACCGATGTCGCCAGAGTGAGCCCGAACATGGCCCACGCCAGCTCACGTAGCATGCGTGGCCAGCCGGTGGCAGTGTCCACAGTGTACCCGCGCCGGCGGAGCCGGCCGGCGGCCAGGATGCGCAACTCGAGACCGAAGACGACCACGGCGGCGAGGTTGAATCCGGCCACCACCGCGAAGATCATGGCGAACCCGGTCGCTCCAAAGTGGAAGCTCACGGCCAGCAGCGGCAGCAACGGCTGCACCGTGAGCAGGGCGGCGAACTGGGGCGCCCGCAGATGGGTGGCGAACCGGTACGCGCCGGCGACCCCGGTGACCAGGGTGAACAGGATCGCCGCGTAGAGGGCTGGCCGGACGGCACCGATGCCGGCCAGATTGGCCTTGTAGGCGGTGTACCCGTCGAGCAGCACGAGCAACAGAGCGATGCTGGCGATCGTCTCGGCTGTCGCGGTCAGCGTGTTGCGGGTGAGCAGCACCGGTACGCCGAGGAAGACCGTGGTGGCGATGGCCAGTACCGCCGCTCGACCACCCGACGCCGTGGTCGTGTAGTAGACCCCGGCGATGACGATGGCGGCCAGGGCGAGCAGGATCCCGCCCAGGGTCAACTGGGTGTTCTGGGCCGAGCGGGCCGACGTTCTCGATGGGCAGTCCCGGCACCGGCATGGTTGGCCGCTGCCGGAGGATCGTGTCGGTGCCTCCCCGGGCCTGGGTCGGCACGGTCGCTCCGGTGCGTCCGCCAACCGCGCCCGCCGCGCTCGTCGCTGATGTACCCGTCACCCTCGTGCCCGTCCTCGGGCTCGGGGGCATGCCCGTCCTCGCGGAGGTACCGGTCGTCGGTGTCGTTCCGGTGGTCGGTGTCGTTCCGGTGGTCGGTGTCGTTCCGGTGCTCGGTGTCGTTCCGGTGCTCGGTGTCGTTCCGGTGCTCGGTGTCGTTCCGGTGCTCGGTGTCGTTCCGGTCTTCGGTGCGGTGGTGGCCGGGCCGCTGGTCGTGGGTGTGGTGCCCGGATCAGGCGTGGCGGCCGGCGACGGCAGGCCGGAGGTGCGTGGCGGACCAGGCACCGTGCCGGCGGTTCTGCCGGACCCGGTCGACTTCTCGATGGCCAGCCGCTGGGCGATCTCGACCGTCAGGTCCCGTCGTCGCGCCTGCAGTTGACGGCGACGCTGCTCGATGGCCTGCCGGTTGGAGTCGAGGCGCTTGGCATCATCGTCGAGCCCGGCCATGACCTGACGCAGCTCGGCCAGCTGGGCCGCGGCCCGGTCGTGCGCCCGACCGCACCGGTGGCAGCCCGCTATCTCATCGGCGACGCCCCCGCAGTTCGGGCAGGGGTACGTGTCCACGACAGACACTCTCCCACACCCGACCGACAAGATGCCCCTGTCACACGTGGGCCGCTCTCACATGTGTTGATGGGCTGCTCTCACATGTGTCAGGTGTGCTGGGTCGGGGCTGTTAGGAGGGACGCCGGGCTATACAGAAATGGTGAGTAGACTGTCCGGGCAAACAGGAAAGCGAGGTCAGCGGCCCATTCCGCGGTACTCCCAGCCGGCGGCTGTCCACAAGGGCTGGTCGAGGCAGTTCAGCCCGTCGATGACCCGCTTACCGGCCACCAGTTCGCCCAGCATGTGCGGGTCGGCGTAGCGGAACTCCTCCCACGCGGTCAGCACACACACGAGGTCGGCTCCGGCGACAACCTCCTTCATGCTGTCGCCATAGTCCACATCGGGCAGTGCCAGGCGGGCGTTGTCCATACCTTGCGGGTCGTAGACGCCCACGGTCGCGCCGGTGCGGGCCAGCATGCGGGCTACCGCCAGCGCCGGCGAGTCGCGCACGTCGTCGGTGCCCGGCTTGAAGGTCGCGCCGAGCACGCCGATGCGCAGGCCGGACAGGTCCGGGCCGGCCGGACCGTACGGGCGGCCGAGCAGATCGGCGGCGAGCTGGACCACCCGGCCGCGGCGGCGCTGATTGATCAGGTCCACCTCGTGCAGGAAGCGCAGTGCCTCCCCCGCGCCGATCTCCTGGGCCCGCGCCTGGAACGCGCGGATGTCCTTGGGCAGGCAGGCGCCGCCGAAGCCGATGCCGGCCCGGAGGAACTTCTTGCCGATGCGCTCGTCGTAGCCGATGGCCCGGGCGAGCTGGCTCACGTCGGCGCCCGACGCCTCGCACACCTCCGCCATCGCGTTGATGAAGGAGATCTTGGTGGCAAGGAACGCGTTGGCCGCCGCCTTGACCAGCTCGGCGGTGGCGAAATCGGTCACGACTACCGGAACCTCGCGGTCCTCGTTCAGGGCGAGATCGAAGACACCCTTGTGCGCCGCGAACAGCATCGAGTGGGCCCAGGCGGTCTTCACGCCGAGCACGAGCCGGTTGGGCCGGAGCACGTCCTCGACCGCGTAGCCCTCCTGGAGGAACTCCGGACTCCACGCGACCTCGATGCCGAGCTCCGCCGGGGCGTGCT
The DNA here is from genome assembly GCA_963803345.1 of uncultured Actinomycetota bacterium. Lineage (GTDB taxonomy): Bacteria > Actinomycetota > Actinomycetes > Mycobacteriales > Micromonosporaceae > CAWDLX01. The sequence continues at coordinate 478,758 of CAWDLX010000005.1, read as the reverse complement.
TGCTGACCAGCTGCTCCACCCATTCGGCAGTGCCCACCGGGACCGTCGACTTGCCGACGATGAGGGCCTTGCGGGTCAGGAGCGGGGCCAGCGATGTGACCGCGGTCTCCACGTAGGACAGGTCCGCGCCCATCCCGTCGTGGCGCTGCGGGGTACCGACGCAGATGAAATGCACGTCACCGAAGTCGGCGACCTCGCGGTAGGACGTGGTGAAGCGCAGCCGGCCCGAGGCGACGTTGCGGCGCAGCATCTCGTCCAGCCCCGGCTCGTGGATGGGCACCTGTCCGGCCGAGAGCTTTGTGATCTTGGTCTCGTCCACGTCGAACCCGAGCACCTCGTATCCCAGCTCGGCGAAGCAGATCGCGTATGTGGCGCCGAGGTACCCCGTGCCGAGGAAGGCCAGCCGGGGGCGCTGGGCACCGGACGGGATCGTCACGGGGGTGGGCTGCTGAGCCTGGGGCGGGGGGTATGCCTGCGTGGGGGAGTAGGGGAAGCTCACGCGTGTCTCCGCTCGTCGCGCGCCAGGGGCTACGCATCGGTTCCGTACGCCGGGGGGTTGACCGTACCCGGCGAGGATAGTAGCCGCTACGAGACAACGGTAAGGGCCCCGCGTGTGGCTCGCCGGCACAACAGAGCTACTCTCCGGTAACACGCTGAAAGGGCTGGCATGGCGTTTGACGTGTACCAACTGCCGGAGGAGCACCGCGAGATCCGCGCCGCGGTACGGGCTCTGTGCGAGGACAAGGTCGCCCCGCACGCGGCGGCGGCCGACGAGAACAGCGAGTTTCCCCAGGAGTCCTACAACGCGTTGCGCTCGTCGGACTTCCACGCCCCGCACATCCCGACCGAGTACGGCGGAGCCGGCGCGGACGCGCTCGCCACGGCCATCGTCATCGAAGAGGTGGCCCGGGTATGCGCGTCGTCGTCATTGATTCCGGCGGTCAACAAGCTCGGCACGGTGCCCCTGCTGCTGGCCGGCTCGGCCGAGCTCAAGCGCCGCTACCTGGAGCCGGTGGCCCGCGGTGAGGCGATGTTCTCGTACTGCCTGTCCGAGTCCGAGGCGGGCAGCGACGCGGCGTCCATGACGACCCGGGCCATCCGTGACGGCGACGGGTACGTCCTCAACGGCGCCAAGCGTTGGATCACCAACGCCGGCGTGTCGGACTTCTACACCGTGTTCGCCATCACCCCGACCGAGGCGAATCCGCGGGCGATCTCGGCCTTCGTGATCGAGCGCACCGACCCTGGCGTGAGCTTCGGCGCACCGGAGAAGAAGCTCGGGATCAAGGGCTCACCGACCCGTGAGGTGTACCTCGACAACGTGCGGGTCGGCGACGACCGCTTGATCGGGGCCGAGGGCACCGGGTTCACCACCGCCCTGCGCACCCTCGACCACACCCGGGTCACCATCGCCGCCCAGGCGATCGGCATCGCTCAGGGCGCACTGGACTTCTCGGCCGCCTACGTGCAGGAGCGGCGCCAGTTCGGCCGGGCGGTGGCTGACTTCCAGGGCGTCCAGTTCATGCTGGCCGACATGGGTATGAGGATCGAAGCCGCCCGGCAACTGACCTACGCGGCGGCGGCCCGGTCGGAGCGCTCCGATGCCGATCTCGGCTTCTTCGGCGCGGCGGCCAAGTGCTTTGCCTCGGATACCGCGATGCAGGTCACCACCGACGCGGTCCAGCTCCTCGGTGGATACGGGTACACCCGCGACTATCCGGTCGAGCGCATGATGCGCGACGCGAAGATCACCCAGATCTACGAAGGTACGAACCAGGTGCAGCGGATCGTGATGGCCCGCCACATCCTCAAGCGGGACCGCTGAGAGGCATGCCGGGACAGCGCACGGGGGTACCGCCGGTTCATTCGCTGCTGGTGCGCTCCTCGGGCGTATACGGCGTCCACGACTCGAACCGGGCCTCGTCGACGGCCGGCGCGGCCGGCGGAGCCGAGCCGGTGCCTGTCTGGTACTGCGGCGGCACGTACGGCGATGCCGCGTAAGGCTGCGCCTGAGGCTCGCTGGAGACAGCGGGCTGATACGCCGTCGTGGGCTCGGCCGAGGTCGGGCCGGGAGAGGTCGGCGGGTAGGTGACCGCGGGCTCGCCGGGGTACGGCGCTCCGTAGGCGGGCGTGGCCACCTCGGGTTCGCCGTAGCTCGGGGCGGCCGAGAGCGGGGCCGGGGCGTATGCCGGAGCCGCGTCGTAGGGCAGGCCCGGTGTGCTGGCGGTGGCCCACCGCCGCCGGCTGAACACGGTGGCGATGAGCGGTACGGCAAGAAGGAGGGTGCCCGCGCCCACCGGCTGGAGCAGCACGTGGTGCTCGCCGATCAGGTTGAGATCGAAGGCCTTGACGAATGAGGCCTGGTCCAGGAACGCCCACAGCGTCACGCCGAGGTAGAGCAGTCCGGCGATCAGCGGGCCGGCCGGCGAGATCCGGGCCATGACGAGGACGGCATAGAGCGCGCCGGCGACCACGCCGGCCGCGAGTCCGATCTCTGCCGCGGTCCAGTCGATGTCGACCCCGAGGTGCGCTTCGCCCAGTTTGATGGCGGCGAACCCGGCGGCGACGTAGATCAGGGGCGCCAGGATGATCGAGAGCACAACACTCAGGAGATGGCGCATGGAAGCTCACTTTCCGAGCGATGGTGTGGCGTCGAATGGCACCGTAGCGTGCTTGCCGTTCGGACGCGACCTGCCAAGGTGGGCGGTGGGTCGCAACGGGAGGTCGGGAGAGGTCGATGAGTACTGCTGGTGAACTGTTGTGGACCCCGCCGTCCGACGTGCTCGAGCGGTCACGAGTGGGCGATTTCATGGCTTTTGTCGCACGTACCCGTGGGCATACCTTCACCCGGTACGCCGACCTCTGGCAGTGGTCGGTCGACGACCTGCCGGGATTCTGGGGAGCAGTCTGGGAGTACTTCCTGGGTCACACACCCCGGGCGCGGTGCTGGCCGACCAGCGGATGCCGGGCGCGCGCTGGTTTCCCGAGGCCCGGCTCAACTATGCCGAACAGGTCCTGCGGATGCCCGGGATCGCCGAGGACCAACCGGTCGTGCTGGCCTATTCGCAGAGCCGACCCGATGTCACGCTCACCGCGGCGCAGCTGCGCGAGCAGGTTCGCCGGGTACGGGCCGGGCTGCGCCGGCTCGGCATCGGACCGGGCGACCGGGTGGCCGCCTACGCGCCCAACATCCCGGAGACGTTCGTCCTCATGCTCGCCACGACGAGCCTCGGCGCTGTGTTCTCGAGCTGCGCGCCGGAGTTCGGGACGCGGTCGGTGGTGGACCGGTGGCAGCAGATCGAGCCGGCCCTACTGATCGCCGTGGACGGGTACCAGTACGGCGACAAGCCGGTCGACCGGCGGACCGAGGTGGCCCAGATCAGGGCCGCACTGCCCTCACTCCGGCACGTCATCTCACTGTCCTATCTGGACTCCCATCGCTCCACAGAGGACACTGTCGACTGGTCCGAGCTGGCCGCGCCGACGGACGAGCCGCTCGCGTTCGAGCGCGTCCCGTTCGACCATCCGCTCTACATCCTGTACTCGTCCGGTACCACCGGATTGCCCAAGCCGATCGTTCACGGCCACGGCGGCATCCTGCTCGAACACCTCAAGACGCTGGCCCTGCAGAGTGACCTCGGCCCAGGTGACCGCTTCTTCTGGTTCAGTACGACCGGCTGGATGATGTGGAACTTCCTGGTCTCCGGACCGGCCGTGGGCGCCGCGATCATCCTGTACGACGGGAATCCCGGTTACCCCGATCTGGGCGACCTGTGGCGTCTGGCCGAGCGCTCCGCAATGACATACTTCGGCACGTCGGCCCCGTTCCTGCTGGCCTGCCGCAAAGCCGGGATCGCACCCGGGCAGATCGCCGATCTGTCCCGGCTGCGGGCGGTCGGGTCGACCGGGGCGCCGCTGCCGGCCGAGGGCTTCGCCTGGGTGTACCAGGCGGTCAGCGGCACGGTGCAGCTGCAGTCGGTCTCGGGCGGCACCGACGTTTGTACCGGGTTCGTCGGGGCGTCGCCGCTGCTGCCGGTGTATGCGGGCGAGATCGCCTGCCGGTGCCTCGGGGCAAAGGTCGAGGCATACGACCCGGCCGGCCACCCGGTCATCGGCGAGGTCGGCGAACTGGTCATCACGGCACCGATGCCGTCGATGCCGGTCGGCTTCTGGGGGGATCCGGACGGCTCCCGGTACCGCGAGGCCTACTTCGACGTGTTCCCCGGCATCTGGCGGCACGGCGACTGGATCACGATCACCGACCGCGGCTCGTGCGTCATCACCGGCCGATCCGACGCCACCCTGAACCGGGGCGGCGTGCGCCTGGGTACCAGCGAGTTCTACTCGGTCGTGGAGGGACTGGACGAGATACTCGACTCGGTCGTGGTGCACCTCGAGGACCCCGACGGCGGCGCTGGCGAGCTGCTGCTGTTCGTCGTGCTGGCCGATGGCGTGACCCTCGACGACGGGCTCCGTGCCACAATCGCCCGGGCACTTCGGACGAACCTGTCACCCCGGCATGTGCCCGACGAGATCTATCAGGTCGCGGCCGTACCCCGGACCCTGTCCAACAAGAAGCTCGAGGTACCCGTGAAGCGGATCCTCTCCGGTATCCCGGTCGAGTCGGCGGCCGCGAAGGGCGCCCTGGCGAACCCGGAGTCACTGGCCGCCTTCGAGTCCCTCGCCCACACCCGCCCCGCCCCCTGACCCGCCGCCCCTTGATGACCCCGCACCCAACCCCACCCCTTGATGACCCCCCGCACCCACCCCACCCTCACCCCGCGCACCCAGCCCCTGTTTGCATGGACGCCGCGCTATACAAAACGCGTTAGCAGACTGTCCGGGCAAACAGGTCAACCCCAGAACACCGCCCGCTCCGCGGACAGCCGGGCATCCAGGCGCGCCGGGTCGAGGTTGGCGCACAGGACGATGGTGCAGCCGGCGCCGAGCGGGGACACCAACCAGGAGCGCGGGTCCGGGGTCCGGGCGGCGTCGATCAGCACCCGATGCCCAGCGACCGCGGCAGCGGGCGGGGTCAGCAACGAGCCGTGGGTGGTGCCGTCGGCCAGCGCCCGATCGGTCGGCAGGATCCGGGGGGTGAAGTGGTCGCCGTACTGGCGAACCTCCATCACGTAGTCCAGCGTGGCGGGCGGTGGACCGGGCCGGAACGGGGCGCCGAGCGGGGCGAGAGACAGCGCGTACACGTCGGCCGCGTCGACCGGCTCGTGAGCTGTCGTGAAACCCACGTCTGCCGTACCGGAGCCGACAGCCAGCCCGGCCGACCAGCAGCCGAGCAGCACGGCGGCGGACAGCCAGTGCGGCGGGAGCCGCACGGTGGCCACGTCACCGGTGCCGAGCCCATGCCCGTCGACCAGCAGGTTCGCTGTCTTGGCCACCCAGTTGCCGAGGGTGGCACCCGACAGATCGAGCCGTTCACCGGTGCCGTCGTCGTAGTAAGTGATCAAGGGTCGGGTTGCGTCGGCGCTGGTCATCGCGGCGAATGCGGCGACGATGGTCGACGGTGCGGGTGTCATGACGACACCACGATAATCACTACCGGGCAACGGGACAGCGAAGAGTCCGATCGGCGCGCGCCGTGGGCGCCCCGCCGACTCCGGGCGGGCGTAGGCTCCAGACTGGTTGCCCTACGTGGCGTTGACAACGTGTCGCATGAGGAGATCACTGTGACCACCGGTGAGATGCCCCGGGTGCTGGTTGATGCCACGAGTGTCCCGGCCGACCGGGGTGGGGTCGGTCGGTACGTGGACGGGCTGCTCGGTGCGTTGGGCCGTCGCAGCGATGTCGACCTCGTGGTGGTTTGCCAGCGCACCGACAGTGAGCGCTATGAGCATCAGCTGCCCCACGCTCAGGTCATCGCCGCTCCGGCCGCGGTGAGCCACCGGCCGGCTCGGCTGGCCTGGGAGCAGACCGGCCTGCCGCTGCTGGCCCAGCAGGTGGGCGCCGGGGTCCTCCACTCGCCCTTCTACACCTGTCCGCTGCGGGCCTCCTGCCCCGTGACGGTGACCGTGCATGACGCGACCTTCTTCACCGAGCCCGAGCACTACGACAAGTCCCGCCGTACCTTCTTCCGGTCGGCCATCAAGACGTCGCTACGCCGGGCCGAGCGGGTCATCGTGCCGAGCAAGGCGACCCGGGATGAACTGATACGCCTTCTCGACGCCGACCCGACGCGCCTCGACGTGGCCTACCACGGTGTGGATCCGGCCGCCTTCCACGCACCCACGAGCGATGAGAAGGCCCGGGTGCGGGCCCGGCTCGGCCTGGGCGAACAGTCTTACATCGCCTTCCTCGGGGCGAAGGAGCCGCGCAAGAACGTACCCAACCTGATCCGGGCCTGGGCGGCGGCGGTGACGGACCGGGCCAACCCACCGGCGCTCGTGGTGGCCGGCGGTCAGGGGCACGACGACGAGATCGACCAGGCGGTGGCGAGCGTGCCCTCGCACCTGCGCCTGCTCCGACCGGGCTACCTTCGCTTCGCGGACCTGCCGGGCTTCCTCGGCGGTGCCCTGGTCGCCGCCTACCCCTCCTACGGTGAGGGGTTCGGCCTGCCGGTTCTCGAAGCGATGGCCTGCGGGGCGCCGGTCCTCACCACGCCCCGCTTGTCCCTTCCCGAGGTCGGCGGCGAGGCCGTCGCGTACACCGGCCCCGACCCGGAGGACATCGCCCGCGAGCTGGGCAACCTTCTTGACGACGAGCCGCGCCGGCTGGCGCTGGCGTCAGCCGGGCTGGCCCGGGCCAAGGAGTTCAGTTGGGACTCCAGCGCCGAGGTGCATCTGGCCTCGTGGGCGAGGGCCGTCGCCGCTCACGCCTGAGCGGCCGCCGCCCGGCCCGGGTCGCCGCTCACGCCTGAGCGGCCGCCGCCCGGCCCGGGTCGCCGCTCACGCCTGAGCGGCCGCCGCCCGGCCCGGGTCGCCGTAGCTGCGCACTGCGTGCCGGCACCGCCGTCAGCTTCGCGGCGCGCCGGCGAGCGGCCCGGCAAGGGTTGATTACACCGGGTGATGCACGGTCGGGCATGATGGGCGCATGGCAGGTGGCGAGCTGTACTCGGAGATCCATGCCGGCGGCAGCGGCACCCGCTTGTGGCCGCTGTCCCGAGCCGGCCATCCCAAGTTCCTTCACATGCTCACCGGGTCGCCGTCGTCGCTGCTGCAAGCGACCATGGCCCGGCTGCGTCCGCTCTCGCCGCCGGAGCGCACCTTCGTGGTGACCGGGGTGGCGCACGCGGCCGCGGTGGCCCGGCAGCTGCCCGATCTGCCCGAGGCGAACCTGCTGGTCGAGCCGTCTCCCCGCGACTCCTGCGCGGCGATCGGACTGGCGGCGGCGGTGATCGCCCGTCACGACGCCGACGCCGTCATGGGCTCGTTCGCGGCTGACCACCTGGTGCAGGACCAGGACGGGTTCGTGCGGGCGATCCGGACGGCGGTCAAGGGGGCCCGGCAGGGGCGCCTGATGACGATCGGGATCACTCCGACGCACCCCGAAACGGGGTACGGCTACCAGCAGTGCGGCGGCGATACCGGTGACATCCGGACCGTCCTCGAGTTCAAGGAGAAGCCGTCGGCTGAGGTGGCCGCCGCATACGTCGCCTCCGGCCGGTACGTCTGGAACGCGGGCATGTTCGTCTGGCGGGCGGCGACCTTCCTGGCCGAACTGGAGCGCCAGCAGCCGGCCATGTACGAGGGGCTGTGCGTGATAGCCGAGGCATGGGGCACCGACGCGCAGGACCGGGTGCTGGGCGAGGTATGGCCGCTGCTGCCGAAGATCTCGGTCGACCATGCCGTCATGGAGGGGGCGGCCGACGCCGGCCTGGTCGCCACCGTGCCCGCCGCCTTTGGCTGGACCGATGTGGGCGACTTCGACACACTCGGGACGGCGCTGTCCGGCTGGGGCAACGAGGGGGCCGACGCGGACGGCAACGTCGTCGTGAACGATTCCGACCAGGCGCCGGTCGTGCTCCTCGAAACGCAGAACTCGGTCATCGTCGCCCATTCGCGCCGGCTGGTCGCCACCCTCGGCGTCCGCGACGTGGTGGTTGTCGACACGCCCGACGCGGTACTGGTCTGCGGGCGGGACCGGGCACAGAAGTTGAAGTCCGTTGTGGACGAACTCAAGAGCCGTGGCGACGGGCGGTACCTGTGACGCGCGTTCCGATCAGCCCGGGCGGAACCGGAGGAGCGCCGGTTCGATGAGGCTCGCGGTCTCGTGCCCGAGCGGCTCGGGCAGCGCGTCAGGGGCGAACCACGCCACGTCGTGCGACTCGTCACTGACCACCGGTACCGCCCCGGCCGGGGCGACGGCGGCGAACCGCACGTCGTAGTGCAGAGCGGGTCCGATTCGGCACTGCACCGGATGGATGTCGAGATCGATCGGTACCGGGTCCAGCATGAGCCCCGCGATACCTGACTCCTCGGTCGCCTCACGCAGGGCGGCCGCGGTCAGACTGTCGTCGGCGTCCTCGCAGTGCCCACCGACCTGCAGCCAGTGATGCACCCGCCCGTGCAGGCAGAGCAGTACCATCGCGCCGTCGGACGATACGATCATCGTCGACGCGGTGATGTGGGCGCCAGGATTGGTCCGCCGGGTCGGATCGGCATGGTCGGCGAACAGCGCCCGGAAGCGTCGCAGCGTCCGCGCCTCTTCCTCGTCGGGTGGTTGGTAGGCGTCGAGGATCCGGCGGGTGTCGGCGTACACACTCACGGGTGGCCCACCGCCAGGACGCCCGGCCCGGGCAGCCAGATTGTCGCCAACCCTTCGGCGGCGAACAGACAGCGCAGCCGGTGGACATCAGCGGCGTCGGCCGGGGGATCCGGACGCAGCGCGGCGAGGGTGTGCTCGGGCAGGCCGGTCACCTCGGCCAGGCTGACCGGAATCCGGGTACCGGCGACGATGCGGTCAACGTCGACCTGGGCCGCGCCGGCCGTGAACCCGGGCGCGTCGGTCAGCTCCGCCGCCGCGCGCAGCCCGGCCGCGCGGGCTTCTGCCGTACCCATGGAGAACAGATCCTGGTCGGCCGCCCGTACCAGCACCGCCGCCCCGGAGCCATCCGGAACCGCCGACCGGTCGCGCGCGCCGGCATCCGCCTGGGCCGGGCGCGGATACCCCCGCACGACGGCCACCGGGATCTGCTCCCGCTTGCCCTTGACCAGGTCGGCCGCGCCGGCCAGCTCGTCCACGACGGCCATCTGGGTGATGTGCAGCTCGTTGCCGTAGGCGTCGAGTTCGCCCCGGTAGTCGATGACGGCGTCGATCCCGGCCACCCCGAGGGCCACATCGGTGAGCCCGTTGCGCCAGGGCCGGCCCATCGTGTCCGAGATGATCACCGCGACGTCCAACCCGTGACGTTCCTGGAGGGTGGAGCGCAACGCGCGTGCCGAGGCGTCCGGGTCCTTGGGCAGCAGGACGAGATGCGTTCTGTCCACATTGGAGGCATCTATCCCGGCCGAGGCGAGGACGAACCCGTGGTGGGTCTGCACGATCCGGGTGTGCCCGCGGCGGGCGATCGTCCGGGCCGTCTGAGCCTGCAACACCTCCTCCCGAAGCGCCTCCCGCTCGGGACCGTCGACCGGTACCTCGATCAGCTGACCCTCCGCCTTGGATACGATCTTGCTGGTGACCACGAGGATGTCCCCGTCGCGCAGCCACGGAGCCGCCGTCACGATCATCGCCGCGAGATCCGCCCCAGGGCTGACTTCGCCCATGCCGCGCACTGGCACGATCTCCAGCCCGTCAGCCATACCCCACCTCCCGCAGGCCGGCCGCTGTCATCGCCACGGTCGCCTCCTCGTCGGTCATCCACAGTGGAGTCGGCCGGACCCGGACGCCGGGCACCTCGGTCTGCGCGTCCGCTTCGTCGACGAGCCACGCATCGAGCAGACCGCCGTCCGCCCGTGCTCCGTACATTCCTCCCACACCGGCCGCGCTGCAGTCGACCCCGATCGCCTGCAGGCAGGTGTCGGCCATCCCGCGTACCGGCGATCCACTGATGATCGGGGAGTAGCCGACGACCGGCGCTGATCCGGCCGTAACCGCGGCCCGAAGCGCGGGGATGGCCAGGATCGGGGCGATGCTCACCACCGGGTTGCTCGGCCCGAGCAGCACCACGTCCGCCTCGCCGAGGGCGTCGAGCACGCCGGCCGCCGGCTTGGCGGTCTCAGCGCCGACACAGACGAACCGCCGGGCGGCCAGCTCACCCCGGTACCGCACCCACCACTCCTGGAAATGGACAGCCCGTTCGCCCCCGTCGGGGGAGGGGACCACGACGTGGGTCTCGACCCGGTCGTCGCTGGCCGGTAGCAGGCGGATCCCCGGCTGCCACCGGGCGCACAGGGCCTCAGTGACCGCCGAGAGAGGATAGCCGGCGTCGAGCATCCGGGTGCGGACCAGGTGGGTGGCGACATCCTTGTCGCCAAGCCCGAACCACGTCGGCTCGGCCCCGTAGGCGGCCAGTTCGGCCTTCACCGTCCAGGTCTCGCCGGACCGGCCCCAGCCGCGTTCCGGATCGGCTCCACCGCCCAGGGTGTACATGACACTGTCCAGGTCGGGGCAGATCCGCAGCCCGTGCAGGGTTACGTCGTCACCGATGTTGACCACGGCCGTCACTGTCGCGTCATGCCGGCCGGCCCACGCTCGAACGCCGGTGAGAAAACGAGCACCGCCGATACCTCCGGCGAGCACGACGATCCGCATGACCACCATCCTTACGTCCCTCCCACAGGGCGCGATCGCGGGGTTGCCACTAGGCTCTGCACCGTGACGCTCCAACCCCCCTCCTTGTCGGAACGGACGAGCCCCGTCACCGCCGCAGGCAAGCCCGGCGGGACCCCCGCCCGTCAGGTCACCGAGCCCATTCGCGAGGTATCCGCGCTGGCGCTGCTCGCCGGCAACGCGGTGTTCCTCCTGCTCGGGGTGAGCCGCCTGCTGTTCGTGCTCGACGGCTGGTCGAGCTCTTTCGGCCAACGGTGTACCGACGCCTTCCCGACCTTCGTCGGCCTGCTCTCGCTCGGTCTGCCGATGGCCTCCCTTCTCGTGGCGACCCATATCAAGCCCATGGTGCTCCGCAGCCGGCAGATCCTGCTCACCGTGCTGATCGAGTACGCCGTGAGCGCGGTGTTCGGCGCCGTCACCTTCCTCGGTGCATTCGCCCACGGCCTCAATTCGGCCCGGGCCACCATCGAGGGCATCCTGCAGAGAGGCGTCTGGCTCGCCTTCCTCATCCTCGTGTGCGTCGTCGCCGTCCGGATCCAGCTGCGCCTGTTCCCCCGGCCGAAGCCGGCGCCGTACGCCGCCGGGTACCTGCCGACCAGTTATGGCCAGCCGTATCCCGGCCAGCCCATGTTCCCGCAGACCTACCCGCCGCAGCGGCCGGCCGGTGGCGGTTCGCCGGCGTCGACCTCGGGCGACCCGTACGCGACCCAGACCACCGTGCCCCAGACCTCCGTGCCCCAGACCTCCGTGCCCCAGACCACCGTGCCCCAGGCCACCGTGCCCCAGACCGTGGCGGCCCAGAACACCGCGGCCCGGGCCACCTCGGGGTCCGGCTGGCCGGCCGTGCCGCCGCCGCCCATGCCGGCCCCCCTTGTGGTCGACCCCCTGGTCATCGACCCGCCGACGGTCGATCCCGACCCGACGACGCGCATCGCGCTGCCGGTACCGGCGACCGGCGAGCCGGCCGACGAGGCCACCCAGGTGGTGAAGGCGCCCGAGCCGTCGACCGCGGAGACCCATGTCACCGGGGCGCACGACTGAGCGGCGCGTAGGCTTCGGTGGTGTCAGAGGTTGCTTCCACCTCCAGCGCGATCCGCCGAGCGCTTCGACGTGCGACCGATGGCCGGACGCTGGACGCCGCCGAATCGGCAGTCCTGCTCACGGCGCGCGGTGAGGCGCTGACCGATCTGCTACGGGCGGCTGCCGCGGTCCGCGACGCCGGGCTCGCCTCCGCGGGCCGTCCCGCAGTGGTGACCTATTCCCGCAAGGTGTTCATCCCGCTGACCCGGCTGTGCCGGGACCGCTGCCACTACTGCACCTTCGCCACTGTCCCGCACCGCCTCGCCGCGGCGTACCTGGAGCGTGACGAGGTGCTGGCCATCGCCCGGGCCGGGGCGGCGCAAGGGTGCAAGGAGGCTCTGTTCACCCTGGGCGACCGGCCGGAGCAACGGTGGAGCGCGGCCCGCCAGTGGCTGGACCAACGGGGTTATTCGTCCACATTGGACTACGTTCGGGCGATGGCCATCGCGGTACTGGAGGAGACCGGCCTGCTTCCGCACCTCAACCCGGGCGTGCTCAGTTGGGCCGACCTGCAGCGCCTGCGTCCGGTCGCCCCGAGCATGGGGATGATGCTGGAGACCACCTCGCGGCGGCTGTTCGAGACCCCCGGGGAGGCGCATTACGGCTCACCCGACAAGGAGCCGGCCGTCCGCCTGCGGGTGCTCGAGGACGCCGGCCGGGTCGGCGTACCGTTCACCACCGGCATCCTGATCGGCATCGGGGAGACGCTGCAGGAGCGGGCCGCGTCCTTGCACGAGCTGCGACGCATCGCCCGCGAGTACGGGCACATCCAGGAAGTCATCATCCAGAACTTCCGCGCCAAGCCGGATACGGCCATGCGGTCCACCCCGGACGCCGAGCTCGACGACCTGGCTGCCACGGTCGCGGTGGCCCGACTCGTCCTCGGTCCGAAGTCGCGTATCCAGGCACCGCCCAACCTTCTGTCGTCCACAGGGGACGTTGGCACAGCCGAGATCGGACTTCTGCTCGCCGCCGGCATCGACGACTGGGGCGGGGTCTCCCCGGTCACGCCCGACCATGTGAACCCCGAACGACCGTGGCCACAGATCGCCACGCTCGCCCGTTTGTCGGCCGGGTCAGGCTTCACCTTGCGCGAACGGCTCACGATCTACCCCGAGTACGTGCGCCGATGGCTGACCGACGGGGTCCCCTGGGTCGACCCACGCGTCGGCCCGCATGTGCGGGCCCTGGCCGACCCGTCAACCGGACTGGCGCGCGAGGACGCCGCTCCGGTCGGGCAGCCGTGGCAGGAGCCCGACGGCGGCCTGACCGACTCGGGGCGTACCGACCTGCACGCCACGATCGACACCACCGGCCGGACCAGCGACCGCCGCGACGATTTCGACAGCGTCTACGGAGACTGGGCCGAAGTGGCCGCCCATGCCACCCGGACCGGTACGCCGGGCACATCTGTCAACGGTGATGTGCTGGCCGGACTCCGCCTGGCCGGCACCGATCCGGCCGCCCTGCTCGATCCGGCCCGGGAGGCGGAGGCCCTGGCATTGTTCGCCGCGGACGGTCCGGTGCTGGACTCACTGGTACGGCTGGCCGATGACGCGCGCCGGGACACCGTCGGCGACGACATCACGTACGTCGTCAACCGCAACATCAACTTCACCAACGTCTGCTACGTCGGCTGCCGGTTCTGTGCCTTCGCCCAGCGGGAACGGGATGCCGATGCCTATCGTCTCTCGCTCGACCAGGTGGCTGATCGGGCCGAACTGGCCTGGCAGGACGGCGCGACCGAGGTCTGTATGCAGGGCGGCATCGACCCGGCCATGCCGGCGACCGGATACGCCGATCTGGTCCGCGCGGTCAAGAAGCGGGTGCCGGGCATGCACGTGCACGCTTTCTCGCCGATGGAGATCGTGACGGGCGCGTCGAAGGCCGGAGTGTCCGTTCGCGACTTCCTGACCGAGTTGCGCGCGGCCGGACTCGACACGATCCCGGGTACGGCGGCCGAGATCCTCGACGATGATGTCCGGTGGGTACTGACCAAGGGCAAGCTGCCGGCAGCGACCTGGATCGAGGTCGTCAGCACCGCCCACGAGTTGGGCATCCGGTCCAGCTCGACCATGATGTACGGCCACGTCGACCATCCGCGGCAATGGCTGACCCACTTCCGGGTGCTGGCCGGCATCCAGGACCGCACCGGCGGATTCACCGAGTTCGTCGCGCTGCCCTTCGTGCACCACAATGCGCCGATCTACCTGGCCGGGATCGCCAGGCCCGGGCCGACCTGGCGGGAGAACCGCGTCGTGCACGCGATGGCCCGGCTGCTCCTGCATGGTCGTGTCCCGAACATCCAGTGCTCGTGGGTGAAGCTGGGCGACGAGGGCACGCTGGCCATGCTCAACGGCGGCTGCAACGACCTGGGCGGAACCCTGATGGAGGAGACGATCTCCCGGATGGCCGGCTCGGAGCATGGTTCCGCCCGTACCGTCGCCGAACTGGAGGCTCTGGCCGCGTCGGCCGGCCGGCCCGCTCGGCAGCGGAGCACAACCTATTCGACCCCGTAGGGTGAAGGTGTGACTACCGCCTTTGTTCTCGGAGGTGGGGGTCTGCTGGGCTCGACCGAGGTAGGCATGCTGGCCGCGTTGGCCGACGCCGGCATCGTGCCGGACATCGTGCTCGGTACCTCGATCGGAGCCATCAACGGCGTGTTCGTGGCCGCCGATCCCAAGAACGCGGCGACCCGGCTCGAACAGGTGTGGCGATCACCGGAGGTGCGCACGGCGTTCCGCGGCTCCCTGATCGGGCGGCTCAACACGCTCGCCCGGTCTGGTACCCATCTGCATGACAACCTGCCGCTGCGCCGGCTCATCGAGCGGTACCTGACCGAGCGGGACTTCACCGAACTGGCGGTGCCGTTCCAGTGCGTCGCGGCTAACGTCGAGCGGGCCTCGGCCCATTGGTTCCACAGTGGACCGATCGTGCCGGCCGTCCTCGCCTCGGCCGCGGTGCCCGGGCTCCTTCCTCCGGTCCGCATCGATGGAAGCCATTACTTCGACGGCGGCCTGGTGCACAGCATCCCGGTCGGACGGGCCGTCCGGCTCGGCGCGAAGCGGATCTTCGTCCTGCACGTCGGGCGCATCGAACAACCGCTACGACCACCCCGCCTTCCGTGGGAGGTCGGCCTGGTGGCGTTCGAAATCGCCCGCCGGCACCGGTTCATGGAGGAGATGGCCAGCCTTCCGGCCGAGGTCACTGTGCACGTTCTGCCAGCTGGTGGCAACGGTTCGGATGGACGGCGGGCCGACCTGTCCCAGCTACGCTACCGCGACCACTCCCGGGTGCAGCTGCACCTGGACCAGGCCCGCCGGGCCAGCGCCGCCTACCTGGCCAAGAACGTCTCCGACTGAGGGGGCCGCCGTGCTGCCACCGCGTATCGTGCGTCGTTTGGTCTTCGCGCCGCTGGCCGTCCTGATCACGGTTGCCATGATCGTCGTGTCGCCGCTGCTGGCTCTGCTCGCCCTGGTCGTGGTGCCGTCGCGACCGACCCGCCGCCGGGCGCTGCGGCTGCTCCGGTTCGGCCTGACCTGGTTGCTGATGGAGTCGGCCGCGCTGTTCGTCAGCCTGTTCCTATGGGTGGCCAGCGGGTTCGGGGGCCGCCTGCGCTCCGAGGAGTCGATGGAGCGTCACTATGCGCTGATCCGCTGGTTCCTGGACAACCTGTACCGGCGGGCCCTCTCCGTGTTCCGGCTGACGGTCGAGGTCGACGAGCCGGACGCTACCGCGGCGGAGCTGGCTGTCCGGCTGACCCGCCCGGTTATCGTGCTCAGCCGCCATGCCGGCCCGGGCGACTCATTCCTGCTCGTCCACCAGCTGCTCACGCGGTACGGTCGGCGGCCATGCATCGTCATGAAAGCGGCGCTGCAGCTCGACCCGAGCATCGACGTGGTGATCAACCGTCTGCCGCACGCGTTCGTCCGGCCCCATGCCGTTGCCCACGCCGCCGCTGAGGCCGACCTGGCTCGCCCCGCGCCACCGTCCCCACGAACGGCCGCCGTCGCCGAGGCTGCCGCGGCGGCAGAAGGTGCGACGGCCGCCGTGACAGAGGCGGAGATGGTGGCCGGGGCCGGGTCGGGCGGGGCGCCGTCGTCCGTGGTCGACAGCGTCGTCATCGAGGAGATCCGGCGGTTGGCCACTGGTTTAGGCCCGACCGGCGCGTTGGTGATCTTCCCCGAGGGCGGCAACTTCACGCCAGCCCGGCGCCGCCGCGGCATCCGGCGACTCGAGGAGAACCGCCGGTTCACGCTGGCCCGGCGCGCCCGTGGCCTGGCCAACCTGCTACCGCCCCGATCGGGTGGGGTGTTCGCCGCGATCGACGCCGCCCCCAGCGCCGACGTGATCTTCGTGGCGCATACCGGATTGGACGACCTGATCACAGTGGGTGATGTCTGGCGAGCCCTCCCCATGGAGCAGATGATCCGGGCCAGGTGGTGGCGGGTACCCGCGGCCGAGGTGCCCCGCGAACGCGACGAGGTGGTGCGCTGGCTGTACGACTGGTGGGAGCGCATCGATGCCTGGATCGCCGACCATCGCCCAGCACGACCACCCGTTGCCGACGCATAACGCCTGCTCATAGCCGACGGAGCCGGGTTTGAGCCGGGTCGAATTGGCGGCACCCGAAGATTCACACACTTCGCGCTCATCGGACGGCTCGTGCGATCGGAGCAGCGGTGGCTCAGGCGTACCGGTAGGAATGACACCGACATGTTTCGGCGTGTCGCGCCCGTTTCGCCCGTTACCCAGCGCAGCGGTCGCTCGGTATGCAGGCAGCAAACACGCACCAGAGCGCAACCCGGAGGTTTGTCCAGTGTGTACCACCTTTGCCGCCGGGCTGGTGACGCCACGCCGATCAAAGGGGTGCATTTACCAGGTTCGGCTTGACGGAGCGCTCATTACACGCGTGTAATTCCAACGGGGGAAGTTCCAGCGGATCCGGTATCCGGCTCCGCGCAAGGTTAGGACACGTGCGTCTTCGCGTGGGGGGTTGTGCCGGCACCGCCGGTGCAGAGCAAGGAGGCAAAGATGGAGAGCGACCGAGTGGTCGTTGTTGATCTGCTGGGGACCGCCCCGGAGTGGCAGGAGCGGGCATTGTGCTCGCAGACCGACCCCGAGGCGTTCTTCCCGGAGAAGGGCGGCTCGACCCGCGAGGCCAAGCGCATCTGCTCGCGGTGCGAGGTGAAGGGCGAGTGCCTGGAGTACGCCCTGGGCCACGACGAGCGGTTCGGTATCTGGGGAGGACTGTCCGAGCGGGAACGGCGCCGGCTCAAGCGGCGCGTCGCCTGAACGGCTAGCGGGATGCGGGGCACCTTTCGCGGGTGCCCCAACGCCCGGCCCGCCCGGGGTCAATCCTCTTCGATGTCGTCCGGGTCGAGGCCGAGCAGGTTGGCCACCTGCTCCACGATCACATCGTGTACCAGATCGGCCAGGTCGTCCCGGTCGACGGCCCGGAACTCCAGAGGCCGGCGGTAGAGCACGATCCTCGGCGGTATGTCGGCCCGCCCCGGACGCCCCGGCAGCAGCCGGGCCAACGGCACATCGCCGTCCTCGAGTACGTCGGTGTCGTAGACGTTGAGGTCCGGCGGCACCTCTTCAACCGCGAACTCGACCCCGGCCAGTTCCCGGGCATAGCGCAGTTCGAGTGTCTCAACTGTGTCGAGGACCAGGTCGTCGAAGATCTCCGCCCGTGTCCGGGCGAGCGGCAGCGACGCCGGTACGAGTCGTCCACGCAGGCCGCGGCCGTGACGGTCGCGCCGGGGGCGCCGGCTGGGCCGGCGCACATCTCGGGACGAACCCGACGATGGGGTGCTCCGTTCCCGGCGGCGGCGGGCCTCCGACTCCTGTGTCACGCCGTCAGCGTAGCGCCGTACTACGACAAGCCGCGCGTGTCGATCGGCAACCCGCCGCGTCCGGATCACGGCGGTGCGTGATTGGCGGCGCCCCGACCGTGATCGTCAATGCGGCGCGCCGCGCAGCCCGCTGTCGGCGATGGCGATACGTTAATCCTTCGTGAGGGTGAGACCCCCCCGCCGTCGCGATGGAAAGGCAGACTCAGTGAGGTCACCCCGCCGCTGTTCCCGTAACGGTTGCCCTAGGACGGCCGTTGCCACGCTGACGTACGTCTATGCGGACTCGACCGCCGTCGTCGGCCCCCTTGCCGCGTACGCCGAACCGCACTCCTACGACCTGTGCGAGCGTCACGCCCGCGGACTCACCGCCCCCCGCGGCTGGGATCTCGTACGCCACGAGGGCGAATTCGAGGCGCCCCCACCCACCCCCGACGACCTGGTGGCGCTGGCCGAAGCTGTCCGCGAAGCCGCCCGCCCCAATCCCCGCACCATTCCCCGACATGACGAGCCCACGGGACGCATGCCCGGCCGCCCCCCGACCCAGCTCGGACGGCGTGGCCATCTGCGGGTGATCCCCCCACCAGCCCGCTGATCGTGTTCGCCGTCGGCACCCGGTTCCCTGCCGGGTGCCGACGCGGACATACTGTCCAAGATCGCGGCTTTGGCGTGGGTCGGTCCGGCCTACCGGTTGGTAGGGGGCCCCTCCTATACCGCAAGCGTTAACACGGCGCCCCTCCAATCGCGAGCGCGCCAATCGCGAGCGCGCCCGCGACGGCCCGCAAATCGCGAGCGCGCCCGCGACGGCCCGCAAATCGCGAGCGCGTCTGCTTCGCCGCGCACGCTGCACGCGGGTCGGCGATCATTGGCCGAGCAGGCGGCCGAACACGGCGGCTCGGCGGGATGGGCGGCCGGTCCGGGCTTCCGCAGCGTCGGCGGAGTTCATGACGCGCAGGCCGGCGTTGATGCCGAGCCAACGCAGTGGCTCGGGAGTCCAGCGGGGGGAGTGGTGGTTGACCCACGGGCAGCCGGGTCAGGTCGCTGTCGACGCCCCGGATCAGGTCGGCGAGGGTACGGCCGGCCAGGTTGGTGGTGGCGACGCCGTCGCCGACGTACCCGCCGGCCCAGCCGATACCGGTGGCGCGGTCCAGCCCGACGGACGCCGACCAGTCCCGGGCGACGCCGAGAGGGCCGCCCCAGGTATGGGTGATCCGGACCGTGCCGATGGCCGGGAACAGCGCCCGCAGGGCGTGGGCCAGTTCGGCGTGGACGCGGGGTTCCTGGTCGAACGACTGGCCGCACAGCCGAGCCGAAGTGGTAGGGCGCGCCCCGACCGCCGAAGGCGAACCGGTCGTCGGCCGTTCGCTGCCCGTAGATGATCAGGTGTCGGCCGTCGGTGAATGTCTCCCGCTGGGCCAGTCCGGCGGCGTCCCAGAACGCAGGCGGCAGTGGCTCGGTGGCGATCATCAGCGAGTACACGGGGGCGACGCGTGCGTCCGTCCCCGGCCAGTCGCGGGGTGTACCCCTCGGTGGCCCGGACCACGACCTCGGCCCGCACCACCGCGTGTCCAGTGTGGACGGCTCCTGGGCCGAGCGCGGTGGCCGGCGTACCTTCGTAGATCGCGCACGCCCGCGCCGCTCGACCGCTCGGGCCAGTCCCGCGGACCAGCCGGGCCGGATGGATGCGCGGCGCAGTGGGGCGTGTACATCGCCCCGAGCACATCGCGTGGCGCCGCAGCGGGCCGCGGGCCTCGTCCGGGCCGAGCAGTTCGGACGGTCCGAGCCCGTACGCGTCGCGCCTCCTCAACCTCGGCCCGGGCCCGCTGCCACTGCGCGCGGTTGCGGGCCAGATCGACGGTGCCGCCCTTGCGGTAGTGGCAGTCGATGCCCTCGGCGGTCGCGACCCCGCCGACCTCGTCCACTGTGGACCGCATCGCCCGGTACAGGGCGATCGCCCGCTCGCGCCCGTGCCGGCGGGCCAGCGCCGACACCGACTGCGGGAACAGGGCCGAGCACCATCCGCCGTTGCGGCCGGACGCGCCGAATCCGGCGATCTCCGCCTCGAGGACGGCGATCCGCAGGCCGGGGTCGGCCGCCGCCAGGTAGTAGGCGGTCCACAGCCCGGTGTAGCCGGCGCCCGACGATGGCGACGTCGACCTCGAGGTCGCCAGGCGGGCCCGGCCGTGGAGTGAGATCGTCCTCCACAGTGGACATCCAAAGCGAGGGCATGTCAGATGTGCTGGTACGCCTCGGTGAGGACGCTGCGCAGGATCTGCTCCATCTCGGCGAAGTGGGTCTCGTCGCAGATCAACGGCGGGGCGAGCTGCACCACCGGGTCACCCCGGTCGTCGGCCCGGCAGTAGAGCCCGGCGTCGAACAGCGCCTTGGACAGGAAGCCACGCAGCAGCCGCTCGGACTCGTCGTCGTTGAACGTCTCCCGGGTCGCCCTGTCCTTGACCAGCTCGATCCCGTAGAAGTACCCGTCGCCCCGCACGTCGCCGACGATGGGCAGATCCCGCAGGCGTTCCAGGTAGGACCGGAATGTTCCCTCGTTGGCCCGCACGTGCCCGTTGAGGTCCTCGCGGGCGAAGATGTCGAGGTTGGTCAGGGCGACCGCGCTGGCCACCGGGTGGCCGCCGAACGTCACGCCGTGGGCGAACCAGTTGGTGTCCTTGAGGAACGGGGCGGCCAGCCGGTCCGAGGCGATCATCGCTCCCAGCGGCATGTAGCCACTGGTCAGTCCTTTCGCGACGGTGATGATGTCGGGCTGGTACCCGTAGCGCTGGGCGCCGAAGTACTCGCCCAGCCGTCCCCAGGCGCAGATCACCTCGTCCGAGACGAGCAGCACGTCGTGCTCGTCACAGATCTCGCGGACCCGCTGGAAGTAGCCCGGTGGGGGCGGGAAGCAGCCGCCCGAGTTCTGGACCGGCTCGAGGAACACCGCGGCCACGGTGTCCGGGCCCTCGAACTCGACGGCTTCTTCGATGCGGTCGGCCGCCCAGCGCCCGAACGCCTCGGCGTCGCAACCGTCGGGTCCGGCGGTACCGGCCGGAGCGCGGTAGAGGTTCGTGTTGGGTACCCGCACGGCCGAGGGCACCAGCGGCTCGAAGTCGGCCTTGATGCCCGGCAGCCCGGTGATGGACAGCGCGCCCATCGAGGTGCCGTGGTAGGCGATGTGGCGCGAGATCACCTTGTGCTTGCCCGGTTTGCCGACCCGCTTGAAATAGGACCGGGCCAGCTTCCATGCCGACTCGACCGCTTCGGAGCCGCCAGTGGTGAAGAAGATCCGGTTGAGGTCGCCCGGAGCGAGGTCGGCCATCCGGTCGGCCAGCTCGACCGCCTTCGGATGGGCGTAGGACCACAGGGGGAAGTACGCGAGTTCAGAGGCCTGCTTGCCGGCGGCGTCGGCCAGCTCGTGCCGGCCGTGGCCGGCCTGGACGACGAACAGCCCGGACAGCCCGTCGAGGTACCGCTTTCCGTTGACATCGAAGATGTACGGCCCGTCGCCGCGCACGATCATCGGTACCGGCGCCTTCGCGTACGCCGACAGCCGGGTGAAGTGCATCCACAGGTGGTCGCGGGCGGCGGTGTTGAGTTCCTTCTTGTTCATCGGGTTCCCCATGCGTATGTCTGCTTCGCCAGTTTGAGATAGACGAATGTCTCGGTCCCGGTCACACCCGGAACTGCGCGGATCTTGTCGTTGAGCAGGGTCAGCAGGTGGTCGTCGTCGGTGCACACGAGCTCCACCAGTAGGTCGTACGCGCCGGCACAGATGACGACGTAGTCGACCTCGGGAATGCCGGCCAGGGCGGACGCGACCGAGCGCATGTCGCCCTCGACCTTGAGCCCCACCATGACCTGGCGGGCGAAGCCGAGCGTGAGCGGATCGGTGACCGCCACGATCTGCATCACGCCGCCGTCCAGCAGCCGCTGCACCCGTTGGCGGACAGCGGCCTCGGAGAGTCCGACGACCTTGGCCAGACCGGCGTAGGACATGCGACCATCGCGCTGCAGGAGCTCGATGATCTGCTTGTTCACGTCATCCAGGATCGGATCGGTCACGCTAGGGATCCTGTCTCATTGGCGGGTGTTTGGCAACAGAATCCGTTGAGTGACAACCCGTGAACGGCGGATTCCGAACTTCCGATGCCTCGCCGCTACGGCTTACGCGATCTGCTGGCTCGGGCGCACGGGCATCCTACGGCCACTCGAGCGTTGCCACGGTGTCGACATTCCGGTGGTGCCACACTGGGTAGGTCCAGCGTGATCACGGAGTAACCACGGAAACCGTTGTCAGGGAGCTATTCTGCGACGCTTTCCGCCGTTGTAGCGTGTCAGGCGCGAGGTTTCCCTGACCACCTCCAGGAGGCTGCCACCCCATGCGCGTACTCGTGATCGGAGCGGGTGGTGTCGGCGGCGCAGTGGTCGCCATAGCCGCGCGGCGCACCTTCTTCGACCATTGCGTTCTCGCGGACTACGACGTCGCCCGGGCGGCACGCGCGATCGGGGCACTCCCAGCCAACCAGCGGGCCCGGTTCTCCGCCGCGGCACTCGACGCGTCCTCCGCGGCCGCCGTGACCAGCCTGTGCCGCGAGCACGAGATCACCCACGTGCTCAACGCGGTCGACCCCCGCTTCGTCATGCCGGTGTTCACCGGTACCTACGCCGCCGGGGCGCACTACCTCGACCTGGCCATGTCGCTGTCGCGCCCGCACCCCGACCGTCCGCACGACCGGGTGGGGGTGATGTTGGGCGACGATCAGTTCGCCGAGGCCGACCGGTGGGAGGCGGCCGGGCGGCTGGCTCTGGTCGGCATGGGCGTCGAGCCTGGACTCTCGGACGTGTTCGCCCGGTACGCGGCCGACGAACTGTTCGCCGACATCGACGAGATCGGTATCCGTGACGGCGCGAACCTGGTCGTCGACGGGTACGACTTCGCGCCGACGTTCAGCATCTGGACCACGATCGAGGAGTGCCTGAACCCGCCGCTGATCTGGGAGCGTGAACGAGGCTGGTACACGACCGCGCCGTTCTCCGAACCCGAGGTGTTCGAGTTCCCCGAGGGCATCGGGCCGGTCGAGTGCGTGAACGTGGAGCACGAGGAGGTCGTACTGATCCCGCGCTGGGTGCGGGCGGAGCGGGTGACGTTCAAGTACGGGCTGGGAGCCGAGTTCATCGAGGTGCTGCAGACGCTGCACAAGCTGGGCCTGGACGCCACGGCCAAGGTACGGGTGGGCGGAGTGGAAGTGGCTCCGCGCGACGTGGTGGCCGCGTGCCTGCCCGACCCGGCCGGTCTCGGCGACCGGATGACGGGCAGGACGTGCGCCGGCACCTGGGTACGCGGCACCGGCAAGGACGGCGCCCCGCGCGAGGTGTACCTCTACCACGTGGTCGACAACGATTGGTCCATGGCCCGAGTACGGATCGCAGGCCGTGGTCTGGCAGACGGCGGTGAACCCGGTCGTCGCCCTCGAGCTGTTGGCGGCCGGCGTGTGGTCCGGCGCCGGAGTGCTCGGACCCGAGGCTTTCCCGGCCGCTGCGTTCCTGCGGACTCTCACCGGGTACGGCTCACCGTGGGGAATGAGGGAGCAGTGACCCGCTACGGCGCCATGTATGGCCCGGATCTCACGTTCCTTGGTGTCGATCGATGCGATCTATCCGATGTGGACAGTTATGCCGGCGCCGACGTGGTGATCGTCGGGGCGCCTTTCGACGGCGGCACGTCACACCGGCCCGGCCCCCGGTTCGGACCGTCGGCCATCCGGCAGGCGTGCTATCTCGCCTTCGACGGATCCCGCCCATCCCTGGCGCTCGGGTCGACCCGTTACAGGACCTGCGGGTACTCGACGCCGGTGACGTGGAGATGTTCGGCGGCGACATCGTGGCGTCACTGCAGAACCTGGAGGAGGCGGTCTTCCAGGTTGCCACCGCTGGAGCGATCCCGGTCGTGCTGGGCGGCGACCACTCGATCGCGCTACCCGATGCGACCGGGGTGGCCCGCGAACTCGGCTACGGGCGGGTGTCGATGGTCCACTTCGACGCGCACGCTGATACCGGCAACACCACGCACGGCACGCTCTACGGGCATGGCCAGCCGATGCGCCGGCTCATCGAGTCCGGGGCGGTACGGGGCGACCGGTTCCTCCAGATCGGACTGCGCGGCTACTGGCCTGGACCGGACACATTGGACTGGATGGCCGGCCAGCGGATGCGCTCCTACGAGATGACCGAGATCGTGGCCCGCGGGCTGGATGACTGCCTGACCGAGGCGTTCGCCATCGCGGTCGACGACTGCGACGGCGTCTTCCTCTCCGTCGACGTGGACGTCGTCGACCCCGGTATGGCTCCCGGCACCGGTACCCCTGAGCCCGGCGGCCTGACCGCCCGTGAGCTCCTCGACGCCGTACGCCGCTGCGGATACGAGCTCCCGATCGTCGGGCTCGACGTGGTCGAGGTATCGCCGCCGTACGACCACGCCGAGATCACGGCGTATCTCGGCAACCGGGTCATCCTCGAGGTCCTCTCCGCCATCGCCCGCCGCCGCCGCGACGACGCCGTCGGAACCCGTTGGGACCCGCGCCAGCCCCTACTCGACGGCCGGTAGTGACGGGCCGACTGTCCGCCGTCGAATGTTAGGAAGGGCACCTTCCTCTACCGATTGCGTTAACAAGGTGCCCTTCCTTCCGGACTAGTCCGAGGCGCCAGAGACGCAACGGGTGAGGATGTCGAGGCCGGCGTCGAGGGCGGCGGTCGGTATGACCAGCGGCGGGAGGAAGCGCAGCACGTTGCCGTAGGTGCCGCAGGTGAGCACGAGCAGGCCGGCCCGGTGGCACGCCTGCGCGATGGCCGAGGCGCGCGCGGAATCAGGCGTGGTGCTGCCCGGTTCGACCAGTTCGATCGCCAGCATGGCGCCGCGGCCGCGAACGTCGCCGATGAAGGGATGCTGCGAGGCGAGGTCCCGCAGCCGGGGCAGCATGACGGATCCGATCCGCCGGGCGGCCGCCGCGAGGTCCAGCTCGCGCATGGTCTCGATGGCGGCCAGGGCGGCGGCGCAGGCGATCGGGTTGCCGCCGTAGGTGCCGCCGAGCCCGCCCGGGTGGACGGCGTCCATGATGTCGGCACGTCCGGTGACGCCGGCCAGCGGCAGGCCGCCGGCGATGCCCTTGGCCGTGGTGACCAGGTCGGGCTACGACGCACTCGTACGTGGACGGCGAACCAGTCCCCGGTGCGGCAGAAGCCGGTCTGGATCTCGTCGGCGACGAAGAGCACGCCGTGCTGGCGGCGCCCAGTCGGCCAGTGCCGGCAGGAATCCGGACGCGGGTACGACGAAGCCGCCCTCGCCCTGGATCGGCTCGATCAGCACGCGCGGCCACGTTGGCCGCGCCGACCTGCTTCTCGATCAGGTCGATCGCGCGGGCGGCCGCGTCGGCTCCGGACAGCCCGCCGTCGCGGAACGGGTATGACATGGGTACCCGGTAGATCTCGCCGGCGAAAGGCCCGAAGCGGTGCTTGTACGGCATGTTCTTCGCGGTCAGCGCCATCGTGAGGTTGGTCCGGCCATGGTAGGCGTGGTCGAACACCACGATCGCCTGCCGCCCGGTCGCGTGGCGGGCGATCTTGACGGCGTTCTCGACTGCCTCGGCGCCCGAGTTGAACAGCGCCGACCGCTTGTCATGCTCACCCGGGGTCAGCGCGTTGAGCTGTTCGCACACCGCCACGTACGACTCGTATGGCGTGATCATGAAGCAGGTGTGGGTGAACCGTTCGACCTGGGCCCGGACCGCCTCGACCACCTTGGGCGCGGCGTTGCCGACCGACGTGACCGCGATGCCGGAGCCGAAGTCTATCCACTCGCGACCGTCCACATCGGTCAATGAGCCGCTGCCGGCCTGGTCCACAAAGGACGACATCAGGCTGCTCACACCCTTGGACACGGCGCGGCTGCGCCGCTTACCGAGTTCCTCTGACGAGGTCATTGTTCACGCTCCCAGGTTGTGCATGACGTGCTTGACCCGGGTGTAGTCCTCCAGACCGTACATGGACAGGTCCTTGCCATACCCCGAGTGCTTGAACCCGCCGTGTGGCATCTCGGCCACCAGGGGGATGTGGGTGTTGACCCAGACGCAGCCGAAGTCGAGCCGGCGGGACACCCGCATGGCCCGGCCGTGGTCGCGGGTCCACACCGACGACGCTAGTCCATATTGGACGCCGTTGGCCCACCGGACGGCCTCGTCCTCGTCGCTGAAATGCTGCACCGTGATGACCGGGCCGAAGACCTCGTCCTGGATGATCTCGTCGTCCTGGTGCAGGCCGGAGACCACGGTCGGGGCGTAGAAGTAGCCCGCGGGCGCCGACCCGGGTGCCGCCGGTCACCAGGCCGGCGTGATCGGGCAGCCGGTCGATGAACCCGGTGACCCGGCCGAGCTGGTTGGCGTTGTTCAACGGTCCATAGAGGACATCACCGTCGTCGGGACCGCCCGTCCTGGTGTTGCGGGCCTGCTCGGCCAGGGCGGCCACGAAGTCGTCGTACGCGCCCCGACCGGCCAGCACCCGGGTGGCCGCGGTGCAGTCCTGGCCGGCGTTGAAGTAGCCCGCGACGGCGATCGCCTCGGCCGCCGCGGCGATGTCGGCGTCGTCGAAGACGATGACCGGGGCCTTGCCGCCGAGTTCGAGGTGGGCCCGCTTCAGGTCGGGGGCGACGGCGGCCGCGACCTCGGCCCCGGCCCGGGTCGAGCCGGTGATGGACACCAGCCGGGGTGTGGGGTGGCCGGCCACGCGCGCGGCCAGTGTCACGGTCGCCGGTGACGACGTTGAGGACGCCGGGTGGTAGGAACTCAGCCGCGATCTCGGCCATCAGCAGCGTCGAGACCGGCGTGGTGTCCGACGGCTTGAGTACCACCGTGTTGCCGGCCGCCAGTGCCGGGGCGAACTTCCAGACCGCCATCATCATCGGGTAGTTCCACGGGGTGATGCCGGCGCACACTCCGATCGGCTCGCGCCGGACATAGGAGGTGTGGCCGGCCAGGTACTCGCCGGCCGACCTGCCCTCCAGGACCCGGGCGGCACCGGCGAAGAACCGCAGCTGGTCCACCATCGGCGGGATCTCTTCGCTGGCGGTGAGCTCCCGCGGCTTGCCGGTGTTGCGGCACTCGGCATCGAGCAGGTCGTCGGCCCGGGCCTCGAGGGCGTCGGCGATCTTCAGCAGCGCGCGTTGACGCTCGGCTGGCGTGGTGTCACGCCAGGTCTCGAACGCGTTGGCGGCGGCGGTCATCGCCGCGTCAACGTCGGCCCGCGCCCGACACCGCGGCCGCGGCGAACACCTCGCCCGTGCTCGGGTCGATGAGGTCGGCATACCCGCCGTCGCTCGGCTCGAGGGAGGAGCCGTTTACGAAGTTGCGCAGGATCAGCTTGTCGGTCATGTCGAGGACTCCCCGAGGGTCGGTAGTTAGCTGCCATCCTTGCGACTGATTCCGTCGCGAGCAACCCCCGCGGCAACTGTTTCCGCACCCGTGGGCCGGATGTCAGGCCTTGAGCGCCGCGCCGACGATTCCGGTCGCCTCCTCCTGGATCCGGGCCAGGTGGTCCGGGCCCTGGAACGACTCGGCGTAGATCTTGTAGACGTCCTCGGTGCCGGACGGGCCGGGCGGCGAACCAGCCGGTCTCGGTGGCCACCTTGAGCCCGCCGATCGCGCGCGCCGTTGCCGGGCGCCGCGGTCAGCATCGCGGTGATCGGCTCGCCGGCCAGCTCGGTCGCGGTCACCTGCGTCCGGCGACAGCTTGCCCAGGACGGCCTTCTGCTCGCGGGTGGCCGGCGCGTCGATCCGGGCGTAGGCCGGGCTCGCCGAACCGCTCGGCCAGGTCGGCGTAGTGCTCGCTCGGCGTTCGCCCGGTGACGGCGGTGATCTCGGAGGCGAGCAGGCAGAGCATGATGCCGTCCTTGTCGGTGGTCCACACGCCGCCGTCGCGGCGCAGGAAGGACGCGCCGGCGCTCTCCTCGCCGCCGAAGCCGATCGAGCCGTCGAGCAGGCCGGGCACGAACCACTTGAAGCCGACCGGCACCTCCAGCAGGCGGCCGGCCCAGGTCGCGCGGCGACCCGGTCGATCATCGACGAGGAGACCAGCGTCTTGCCGACGGCGGCGCCGGCCGGCCAGTCCGGCCGGTGCCGGAACAGGTAGTCGATCGCGACGGCGAGGTAGTGGTTGGGGTTCATCAGCCCGGCGTCGGGCGTGACGATGCCGTGCCGGTCGGCGTCCGCGTCGTTGCCGGTGGCGACCTGGTACTCGGTCGCGCTGCGCGATCAGCGACGCCATCGCGTACGGCGACGAGCAGTCCATCCGGATCTTGCCGTCCCAGTCCAGCGTCATGAACCGCCAGGTCGGGTCGACCAGCGGGTTGACCACGGTCAGGTCGAGCCCGTGCGGCTCGGCGATCTCGGCCCAGTACGCGACGCTCGCGCCGCCCAGCGGGTCGGCGCCGATCCGCACCCCGGCGCGCCGGATCGCGTCCAGGTCGACGACGCCGGCCAGGTCGTCGACGTAGCGTGCCGAGGAAGTCGTAGCCGCCCGGTCGTGTCGGCGGCGCGGCGCGCGCGCCAGCGGGATCCGGCGTACCCCTGAGAGCCCGTCGCGCGAGCAGCTCGTTGGCCCGGTCCTGGATCGCGCTCGTGACGTCGGAGTCGGCCGGGCCGCCGTGCGGCGGGTTGTACTTGAAGCCGCCGTCGGCGGCGGGTTGTGCGACGGGGTGACCACGACGCCGTCGGCGAGCCCGGTGCGTCCGGCCGCCGGTTGTGGGTGAGGATCGCGTGCGAGACCGCCGGCGTCGGCGTGTACCCGTCGCGGCTGTCGATCAGCACGGTGACCCCGTTGGCCGGCGAACACCTCGAGCGCGGTGACCCTCGCCGGCTCGGACAGGCGTGGGTGTCCCGGGCCGAGGAACAGCGGCCCGTCGATGCCCTGGCCGCGCGGTACTCGCAGATCGCCTGGCTGGTCGCCGACGATGTGGTCCTCGTTGAACGCCTCGCTGCAGGCTGGAGCCGCGGTGGCCGGAGGTGCCGAACGCCACCCGCTGCGCCGCGACCGACCGCGTCCGGGTGCTCGGTGTAGTAGGCGGTGACCAGGCGCGGCGACGTCGATCAGGTCCCCGGGCTGGGCGGGCTGCCCGGCCCGCGGGTGGTGTCGGCCACGATCCCGACAGTAATGGACGGATCCGGCGTGCGGGCGGGGAAGTTCACGGGGCCGGGTCGGCCGGCCCGGTAGCCTGGCCGGGTCCGCAACCTGACCGTGGAGGTACCGCCCGTGACCGGCGCTGTGCGCGTCCTGGCCTTCGACCTGGACGACACCCTCGCGGTCTCGAAGTCCCCGATCGACCGGCGGATGGCCGGCCTGTTGGCCCGTTTGCTCGACCGGGTCGAGGTCTGCGTGATCTCCGGTGGACGGTTCGAGCAGTTCGACGCCCAGGTCCTGAGTCACCTCGAACTCACCGACGGCCAGCGGGACCGCCTGCACCTCATGCCGACGTGCGGCACGCGGTACTACCGGTGGACGGGCGAGGGCTGGGGAGAGGTGTACGCCGAGAACCTGTCCGAGCAGGACCGGCAGCGTGTCATCAACGTGCTGACCCAGGGTGCCAAGGAACTCGGGCTGTGGGAGAGCCAGCCGTGGGGCGACATCATCGAAGACCGGGGCAGCCAGATCACTTTCTCCGCGCTCGGTCAGGCCGCCCCTCCCGATGCCAAGTACGCCTGGGATCCGGATGGAAGGCGGAAGCGGGCACTGCGCGAGTACGCCGCCGACCGGCTGCCCGACCTCGAGGTGCGCAGCGGTGGGTCAACCTCGGTTGACGTTACCCGTAAGGGCGTCGACAAGGCCTACGGCATGGCCAAACTGCTCGAAGTGCTCGGCCTGACCATCGATGACGTGCTGTTCGTCGGCGACCGGCTGGATGAAGGGGGCAACGACTATCCGGTACGGGCCATGGGCGTGCCCTGCGTGGCGGTGACCCGCTGGGAGGAGACGGCCGACTTCCTCGACGCCCTGCTGGCCGAGCCGGCGGGCCGCAGCGCGAGTGAGATCGCGGGTGCACGTACCCGGTGAGCGCGGGAAGCCGCCGGTCCAGGCCCTAAACTGCGAACGTCGACCCAGCCTGGAGGTGAACCGGTGTCCCTGGACCCGCAGTTGTTGGAGATCCTCGCCTGTCCGGACACGCATCACGCGCCGCTCACCTACGACGAGGCCGGCCAGACGCTGACCTGCACCGAATGCGGGCGCGTCTTCGAGATACGCGACGGGCTGCCGGTGCTGCTGCTCGATGAGGCGCGGTCGGGACCGGTCGGCGAATCGTGATTCCCCTGGACGGGACGGCCGGCCTGCGTGGGCACCGGCACGTGGACGAGGCGCTGCTCAACGACGTCGAACGACTCCGGGCCGCCGATCCCTCACAGATGCTTCGCGCGCTCGCCTCGGCCGGTGCCCAGGTGCGCGAGTCGGCGGCGTTGACCGCGGAGGTCGACCTCGACCCGCTGACCGACGAAGGTCGCCCCCGGGCGGTCGTCGTCGCCGGCGTGGGCACGGCGGCCCGCACCGGTGACCTGCTGGAGACGGTGGCCGGACCCCGCTGCCCGGTGCCGGTGGTGGGGCACCGCAGCGCCGGCATCCCAGGCTGGGTCGGCGCGGCCGACGCCGTCATCGCCGTGTCCGCATCCGGGCGCAGCCCCGAGGCGATGGCCGCCACCGAGGCGGCCGGCCGGCGTGGCGCCCGACTGGTGGCCATCGGGCCGCCCAACTCCGACCTGCAGGCACTGGCTGAGCGGTACCGTGCGCCGTACGTGGCAGTCCCACGTCGCGCTCCGGCACGGGTGAGCCTGTGGGCGCTGACGGTGCCGGTCCTGCTGGCCGGCCGGGCGCTGGGACTGCTCCGGATCGCGGAGGCCGACTTCGCCGAGACGGCGGTCCGGCTGGACGCCGACGCCGAGCGCTGCCGGCCCGACGCCGACTCGTTCGTCAACCCCGGCAAGGCACTGGCCCTGGAACTGGCCAACTCGATACCCATCGTCTGGGGCTCGTCGCCGCTGGCCACGGTGGCCGCACGCCGGGTCGGCGACATGCTGTCGGCCAACGCCCGGTACCCCGTGGTGGCCGGCTCCCTGGGCGAGGCCGGACGCGGGCGGGTCGGCCTCATCGACGGTGTCTACGGCGGTCTGGCCGAGTCGGACCGCGATATCTTCGCCGACCCCGACGCGAGGGCGGAGTCGACCCGGCTCCGCGTGGTGGTGCTGCGCGACGGCGGGCTCGCCGACGAGGAGGCCCAGGCCGGCGAGCCATCCGCGCTCGAGGAGCGCCGGGCCGACGCCGTGGTCGAGCTGGCCGCTCGCCGTGGTGTGCGCTGCACCGAGTTCCGGGCCGAGGGTGCCTCACCGCTGGAGCGGCTCGCCTCGCTCATCTCGGTCCCCGACTTCGCCTCGGTCTACCTGGCCATGGCCCACGGGCTCGACCCGACCGCGGTACCCGCCGTCGAGGAGATGAAGGAGTTCACCCGCAGATGACCCACCCCGTCGGGCCGACGCGATGAGTGCTGCTGGTGGTACCAAGGCGATTCTGGCCGCCCTCGGTGCCAACCTCGGCATCGCCGTGACAAAGCTGGCGGCATTCCTGCTCACCGGCTCGTCGTCGATGCTGGCCGAGTCGATCCACTCACTTGCCGACTCGGGCAACCAGGTACTCCTGCTCGTCGGGGCCAGGCGGGCGCGTCGCGAGGCGGATGCCCGGCATCCGTTCGGCTACGGACGGGAGCGGTACTTCTACGCCTTCGTGGTGTCGATCGTCCTCTTCTCGGTGGGTGGGCTGTTCGCCGTCTACGAGGGCGTCCACAAGGTGCAGCACCCCGAGCCGATCCATGCCTGGCAATGGGTACCGATCGTTGTCCTGGTCGTCGCGATCGGACTGGAGAGCTACTCGTTCCGTACCGCGATGGTGGAGACCTCGAAGATCCGGGGCACCATGTCATGGGTCGGCTTCATCCGACATGCCCGGGTGCCCGAGCTTCCAGTCGTCCTGCTCGAGGACACCGCCGCCCTGATCGGTCTCGTGTTCGCGCTGTTCGGCGTCGGGCTCACCCTGCTCACCGACGACGGCGTGTGGGACGGCGTCGGCACCATCGCGATCGGCGTACTGCTGGTCGTGGTCGCGATCATCCTGTCCACCGAGATGAAGAGTCTGCTGATCGGAGAGTCGGCCACCCGTGAGCACGTGGAATCGATCGAACGCGCATTGCTGTCCGGCGACGACATCGAGCGGATCATCCACATGCGCACACTGCACCTGGGTCCGGAGGAGCTGCTGGTGGCGGCCAAGATCGGGGTACCGAAGGCATCGACCGCGGCCGAGGTCGCCGAGGCCATCGACGCCGCTGAAGCCCGGATTCGTGAGGCGGTACCGATCGCGCGGGTGATCTATGTCGAGCCGGACATCTACCGCTCCGCCGCCGTGGCCCGCTCGCGCGCCGAATCCGAGGACCGCACCTGACCCCACCCGCCCGTCCGGCCGGGCGGTCCGCTGGTCCGCTGCTCCTGCCGTGGCTGTTTGCAGGGACGCCCTACTAACTAACTGGGCTGGTGGTCTGCACCAAGGTGGCGCGCGCGGGTGGGTTGCCGGCTGGTGATTGCGGGGCTGGTGGTTGCCGGGCTGGTGGTCGCCGGGCTGGTGGTTGGCGGGGCTGTTTGTTGGCGGGGCTGTTTGCAGGGACGCCCTACTAACTGGGTTGGTGGTCCAGCGGGGCTGGTCGTTGCCGGGAATGTTTGCAGGGACGCCCTGCTAACTGGGTTGGTGGTCCAGCGGGGCTGGTCGTTGCCGGGAATGTTTGCAGGGACGCCCTGCTAACTGGGTTGGTGGTCGAGCAGGGCTGGTGGTTGGCGGGGCTGTTTGCAGGGACGCCCTACTAACTGGGTTGGTGGTCCAGCGGGGCTGGTCGTTGCCGGGAATGTTTGCAGGGACGCCCTGCTAACTGGGCTGGTGGTTGAACGGGCTGGTGGGGCGCTGCGGAGGCGGCGCTGGCGGGCGCGGCGCTGGTGGTTGCCGGGGCTGTTTGCAGGGACGCCCTACAAACCGGGCGGTGGTTGCCGGAGGCGCGGTGAAATACCCCGGAGTGTGGTGATCACGTGCTGACGCGCGACGAGCTGGCCCGCGCTGGGACGCGGGCGCGGCAGCCCGAGCCGGGGCCGGGTTGAGTCGCGCTGGGCGGCTGGTCCGAACCGGACACCCACCCCAACGAGGCACGCCTCAAGGGCATTTGTAGGTATTCGCAGGAGTTTTTCACCGTTTGCCTTGACGGATGGGTTGCTGGCTGTGATGCTTCAACTACGCAGCGTCGCTGAGACATTGGTCCGAGCTTCGCGCGGGGGAACCAAACCGGGGGGAAGCACGGGGTGGTGGGCCCTGAGCGGATAGTCCGTTCAGCGCCACCACCCCGTGCGCTATTTGTGCACTCGGTGCGCTGTCTGTGCATTGGCCATGATCTGACACTGGATCCGGACGGCATGGTCCGGTTCATGAACGGCCGACGGTATGTGCGTAAGGTAAAGCGTCGCTTCGTACCGTCCGACGGATCTCACAGGAGTTAGCTTCATGACCAGCACGCTGCCCGCGTCCACCAGCGCGGCCCGACCGCAGACCGTTGCCGACGGCGACTTCAAGGTCGCCGACCTTTCGTTGGCCGCATTCGGCCGCAAAGAGATCCAACTCGCCGAGCACGAGATGCCGGGCCTGATGTCGCTGCGGCGCGAGTACGCCGAGTCGCAGCCGTTACGCGGCGCGCGGATCACCGGCTCGCTGCACATGACCATCCAGACCGCGGTGCTGATCGAAACCCTGGTCGCCCTGGGCGCGCGGGTACGGTGGGCGTCCTGCAACATCTTTTCGACCCAGGATCACGCCGCGGCCGCGATCGCCGTCGGTCCGAAAGGGACGGTCGACAAGCCGTCGGGTGTGCCGGTATACGCCTGGAAGGGCGAGACGCTGCCCGAGTACTGGTGGTGCACCGAGCAGGTGCTCGTGTGGCCGGATGGCGCCGGACCGAACATGATCCTCGACGACGGCGGCGACGCCACTCTGCTTGTCCACAAGGGCAGGGAGTTCGAGACCGCGGGGGCGGTACCGTCTACTTCGGAGAGTGATTCCGAAGAGTACGGCGTGATCCTCGACCTGCTGCGCCGGACGCTGAGCGAGGATCCCCAGCGCTGGACCCGGGTGGCCGCCGGCATCAAGGGCGTGACCGAGGAGACCACCACCGGAGTGCACCGGCTCTACGAGATGCACAACAGTGGCACCCTGCTCTTCCCGGCCATCAACGTGAACGACTCCGTCACCAAGTCCAAGTTCGACAACAAGTACGGCTGCCGTCACTCCCTTGTGGACGGTATCAACCGGGCGACCGACGTCCTCATCGGCGGCAAGGTCGCCGTGGTCTTCGGGTACGGCGATGTCGGCAAGGGCTGTGCGGAGTCGCTGCGCGGCCAGGGTGCCCGGGTCATCGTGGCCGAGGTCGACCCGATCTGCGCGCTCCAGGCAGCCATGGACGGCTATCAGGTGTCCACTATCGACGATGTCGTCGCGACGGCCGACATCTTCATCACCGCCACCGGCTGCTTCAACGTGATCACGGCTGAGCACATGAGGCGGATGAAGCACCAGGCGATCGTCGGCAACATCGGCCACTTCGACAACGAGATCGATATGGCCGGGCTGGCCCGCCGTACGGATGTGCGCAAGGTGAACATCAAGCCGCAGGTCGACGAGTGGGTCTTCGCCGACGGGCACTCGATCATCGTGCTGTCCGAGGGCAGGCTGCTGAACCTTGGCAACGCGACCGGGCATCCGAGCTTCGTGATGTCGAACTCGTTCAGCAACCAGGTGATCGCGCAGGTCGAGCTGTTCACCAAGACCGACCAGTATCTGACCGGCGTCTACACCCTGCCCAAGCACCTGGACGAGAAGGTGGCTCGGCTGCACCTGGCCGCGCTCGGTGTGAGACTGACCGAGCTGACGAAGGAGCAGGCCTCGTACCTGGGCGTCCCGGTCGAGGGCCCGTACAAGCCGGACCACTACCGGTACTGAGTCCACCACTCCGCAGGGGCACCCCACCACCGTGGGGTGCCCTTCGGCATGGTGGATCCGGTCCCCGTCCGCGGTTGCGGCCGGAGGAAAACGCGCCGGAGGAGAAGGCGGCGGAGGAAAAGGCGCCGGAGGAGAAGGCGGCGGAGGAAAACGCGCCGGAGGAGAAGGCGGCGGAGGAAAACGCGCCGGAGGAGAAGGCGGCGGAGGAAAACGCGCCGGAGGAGAAGGCGGCGGAGGAAAAGGCGGCGGAGGAGATGGGGCGGAGGAGGGGCGGAGGAATCGGAAGCTTGACGCGAACCGACCCTCTGGCGATAAGGTGAGCATGCCCTAAGTTAGGGTTGGCTCACCAAAACAACCGGAGGCGGACGTGGGCGCGTTCCTCGGCCAGTACCTGATCGGGCTGCGGGAAGGTCTTGAAGCCACCCTGGTGGTGACGATCCTCATCGCCTTCCTGGTGAAGTCGGGCCGGGGGGAACGACTCGCCCAGGTGTGGCTGGGTGTGGTGGCGGCCGTCGTGCTCTCGATCGGCTTCGGGTTCGTGCTCACGTATGTCGCCGAGGACCTGCTCGATCACGAGGGGCAGGAGCTCTTCGACGCGATCACCTCGATCCTGGCCGTCGTCTTCGTCACCTGGATGATCTTCTGGATGCGTCGCTTCGCCCGGCGGCTCTCCGGTGACCTGCGCGGCAGGTTGGACCAGGCCATCGGCATGGGTACGTTCGCCGTCGTCGTGATGGCGTTCCTCGCGGTGGCCCGGGAGGGCCTGGAGACCTCTCTGCTGTTCTACGCGGCCGCTCAGGGTGCCACCACCGCCACCAGCCAGCTGCTGGGCATCTCGCTGGGGGTCGTGACCGCCGTCGCGCTGGGCTGGTTCATCTACGCCGGCGCGATCCGGGTCAACCTCACCACGTTCTTCCGCTGGACCGGCCTGCTGCTGATCTTCGTCGCGGCCGGGATCTTCAAGTATGGCGTGCACGATCTGCAGGAGTCCGGCCTGGTCGGTGGGCTCACCACGTACGCATTCGACCTGAGCGCCCACTTTGACGGCAGCACCTGGTACGGCGCTGTGCTCAGCGGGATGTTCAACTTCACCGCCACTCCCACTGTGCTGGAGACACTCGCCTGGCTCGCCTACCTTGTGCCGGTGCTGGTCCTGTTCCTGCTGCCGGCCCGCCCCGCGCCCGTCGCACCGCGGCCCGAGCCCGCGGCCGTCGGGGGAGCGCCGAAGGGGACCGAGGCCAACGCCTGAGCTTCCCGCCACCAGCGTCATCTGGAACCCTCTGGTAAGGAGAACTGTCGATGCGCCGTGCGCGTCTGTTCGGTGTTGCCGTCGCGGCGGCCGGCCTGGTCGCGATGGCGGCCTGTGACCAGGGCGGTGGCGGTGCGTCCGTCGCGGCTGGCGGCGATATCGCCGTGACGGCCACGGACACCGCCTGCCAGTTGGCCCGTACCGAAACCGCGGCGGGCGTGACCAGGTTCGTGATCACCAATGCCGGCACCAAGATCACTGAGTTCTATGTGTTCCAGGGCACCAAGGCCATCGGCGAGGTGGAGAACATCAGCCCGCAGACCTCCCGCAACCTGACGGTGGAGTTGGCCTCCGGCGAGTACGAGGGGGTGTGCAAGCCGGGGATGGTGGGTGACGGCATCCACGCCAGGTTCACCGTCACCGGGAACGCCGCCGCGCTCAGTGGCGACCAGACGCTGGCCCGGGCCGTCGCCGACTACACCTCCTACGTCCAGGGTCAGGTCGCCCTGCTGGTACCGAAGACCAGGGAGTTCACCGACGCCATCCGGGGCGGCGACATCGCCGCCGCCAAGACGCTGTACCCGGTGGCCCGCGGCTACTACGAGGCGATCGAGCCGGTCGCGGAGAGCTTCGGCGATCTCGATGCGAAGATCGACGCCCGTGACGGCGATGGTGAGCCGGGTACCCCGTGGACCGGGTTCCACGCGCTGGAGAAACACCTGTGGGTGGACGGCGACGTCAGCGAGGACAAGGCTCTGGCCGACCAGCTCGACGCCGACGTTACCCAGCTCGCCACGCTCGTGAAGTCGGTCAAGCTCAAACCGCTGGAGATCGCCAACGGCGCCAAGGAGCTGCTCGACGAGGTGGCTACGAGCAAGATCACGGGCGAGGAGGACCGCTACTCGCACACCGATCTGTGGGACTTCGACGCCAACGTGGCCGGCTCGAAGGCGGCCGTCAACGCGCTGCGCCCGGCCCTGACCGACCGGGACCCGCAGCTTCTGTCCGATGTGGACGCCGCCTACACGACCGTGCAGAACGCGCTCGCCCCGTACAAGGCGGGCGACGGCTGGAAGCTGTACACCGAGCTGTCCCGGGCCGACACCCGCAAACTGGCCGACGCCATCAGCGGTCTGGCCGAGCCGATCAGCAAGGTGGCGGCCGCCATCGCGGGGCCGGCGCCGAGCTCGAGTTGACACTGCCCTGGCCGGCCGAGCCGGTGGCGGACGGATGGCCGCTCCCCGAGGTCCGGCGCTCTCGAGAACCGAGGAGATGATGATGACGTACCGGGTGTCCAGGCGCGCGCTGCTCGGCGTGGCCGGCGCGGGGGCGGCCGGGTTGGCCACGGCCGGAGCGGTCGGCGCCGCGCTGCGCGGGGCCGCCGCCGAGCCGGGTATGAACACGGCCGTCGACGCGGTCGCCTTCTACGGCGCCCATCAGGCCGGCATCATCACACCGGCTCAGGACCGGTTGCACTTCGTCTCATTCGATGTCATCACCACACGGCGCGACGCGCTGGTCCGGATGCTGCGCGACTGGACGGATGCCGCCGCGCGGATGGCCGCCGGGCGCGACGCGGGCCAGGTCGGCGCCGTAGGCGGAATACCGCAGGCGCCACCCGACGACACCGGCGAGGCGATCGGACTGCCGCCCTCCCAGCTCACGTTGACGATCGGGTTCGGGGCCGACGTTGTTTCGCGACGCCGACGGAGCTGACCGGTTCGGGCTGGCCGACCGGATACCCGCCGCGCTCGCCCCGCTACCACGGTTCCGCGGCGAGGCATTGCAGGACGAGATCTCCGGTGGCGACATCTGCGTGCAGGCGTGCGCGAACGATCCCCAGGTGGCCGTCCACGCGGTCCGTAACCTGGCCCGCATCGGGTTCGGTGTGGTCAGCGTCCGCTGGTCGCAGCTCGGCTACGGGCGGACGTCGTCGACGTCGCAGGCTCAGTCGACGCCGCGCAACCTGATGGGGTTCAAGGACGGCACGCTCAATCTCAAGGCCGAGGACACCGCCGCGCTCGGGCGGCATCTGTGGGCGGCACCGGGGGATGGACCGTCCTGGATGGACGGTGGCGCCTACCTGGTGACCCGGAAGATCCGCATGATGATCGAGACCTGGGACCGGACGTCGCTCCGGGAGCAGGAGACCATCATCGGCAGGTCCAAAGGGGAGGGTGCCCCGCTCGGCCAGGCGGGCGAGTTCGATCCGATCGACCTCGACCTCGACCCGGCCGACGACGGCGAACCGGCCATCCCACTGGACGCCCATGTCCGGCTGGCCCACCCCGACCGCAACAACGGCGCCCAGCTGCTGCGTCGTGGGTACAACTTCGTCGACGGCTCGGACGGGTTCGGCCGCCTCAACGCCGGCTTGTTCTTCATGGCCTACCAGCGTGACCCGCGGACCCATTTCGTCACCGTGCAGCGCCAGTTGGCGTCCTCGGACGCGCTCAACGAGTACATCCGGCATGTCTCCAGTGGACTGTTCGCCTGTCCGCCCGGAGTCGCCGGACCGGACGACTTCTGGGGTCGCGCGCTGTTCGGGTGATCGGCCACCGGGGTGTGTCGCTCGTCGCATCGGTGATCCACGCGAATGCGGGTACGCTTTTGTGGTATCTCTCCGCACTTGCTGATGAACTGGGCAAAGTTCGCGATCCGCCTACCTGTCACCGGCGACACACCCGGCGGACCGCGTACCGTGACACGCACTCCCACATCTGGCCCCCGAGATGGAAGATTGACGCCATGAGAGCCCGAGTCCTGGTGGTCGACGATGATCCGGCGCTGGCCGAGATGCTCGGCATCGTCCTGCGTAGCGAAGGATTCCTGCCCTCGTTCGTCGCCGACGGCGAGCGGGCGTTGGCGGCGTTCCGTGAGGCGCGCCCCGATATAGTCCTGCTCGACCTCATGCTGCCCGGTATGAGTGGGATCGACGTGTGCCGGGCCATCCGGGCCGAGGCCGGTGTGCCGATCGTCATGCTCACCGCCAAGAGCGACACCGTCGACGTGGTGCTCGGGCTCGAATCCGGGGCGGACGACTATGTCGTGAAGCCGTTCAAGCCCAAGGAGCTGGTCGCCCGGATGCGGGCCCGGCTGCGCCGGGGCGAGGACGTCGCGCCCGAGCTGCTCAGCATCGGCCCGGGCGGCAACCAGATCACCATCGACGTGCCGGCCCATACCGTGTTGCGCAACGGCGACGAAGTCAAGCTGACCCCACTCGAGTTCGACCTGCTGGTCGCGCTGGCCCGCAAGCCGCGCCAGGTGTTCACGCGCGAGGTTCTGCTCGAGCAGGTCTGGGGGTACCGGCACGCGGCCGACACGCGCCTGGTGAACGTCCACGTGCAACGGCTCCGGGCCAAGATCGAGCCCGATCCGGAACGACCCGAGGTGATCCTCACCGTCCGAGGGGTCGGCTACAAGGCCGGCACGGCCTGACCGGCCTGACATGCTCCGACCTCCCCGGCCAGCATCGCTCATCGCCAGCGCCCGTCGCGCGTGGCGACGTTCGCTGCAGGTACGCGTGGTCACCATCACCTTGGTCACGACAGGTCTGCTGGTCGGCACGTTCGGGCTGTTCCTGAGCAAGCGGATCACCGATGGTCTGGTGCAGGCCAAGGAGAAAGCCGCCGTCGCGTCCGTGCGGCGCGACAGCGACGACGCGGGCAACCAGCTGGACAGCCTCATCTCCGACCCGAGCGACACCACCGCCCCGGCCAACGTCGCCGCGGTCCTGCTCACCCAGAAGAACAGCAGCGGGGTCCAGGTGGAGCTGTACGGGGACGACATCCATACCCGCCAACTGACTACAGCGTCGACGGCCCTTCTGCCCGGCACGGTCAATGACGCCGTTCGTCGCGACGAATTCGTGAGCCAGCGGCTCTCGCTCGATCTGGGTGGCGGGCCACAGCTCTACCTGGTGGTCGGCCGGGAGCTGGAGCAGAAGTGGGGCAACGTCCAGATCTTCTACTTCTTCCCGCTCGAGAGCGAGTCGGCCCTGGCCGGCGACTTCGGCAACATCATCATGGCCACCGGCGTGGCGCTGGTGATCATGCTGGCGGTCCTGGCCTACCTGGTCACCCGTATGGTGGTGACTCCGGTACGGGTGGCGGCCCGGACGGCTCAGCGGTTGTCGAACGGCCTGCTCGACCAGCGCATGGAGGTAACCGGCGAGGATGACCTGGCCGCGCTGGCCGCCTCGTTCAACCAGATGGCCGAGAACCTGCAACGCCACATCCTGCGCCTGGAGGAGATGTCCCGGTTGCAGCGGCGGTTCACCTCCAACGTCTCCCATGAGTTGCGTACCCCGTTGACCACGGTACGGATGGCGGCCGACCTCATCTTCAGCGAACGCGACGAGTTCGAGGCACCGGTCGCCCGTAGCGCCGAACTGCTGCAGGCCGAGCTCGACCGGTTCGAAGGGCTGCTGGCCGAGCTGCTCGAGATCAGCCGTTTCGACGCCGGGTTCGCCGCTCTGGACTCCGAAGCGACCAACCTGGGTCCGCTCGTCGAGCGGGTGGTGAACCGGCTCGGCCCGCTGGCCGGACGGGCCGGCACCGAGGTGGAGATGGACCTACCTGGCGAGCCGGTGGTGGCCGAGGTCGACGTCCGCCGGGTCGAGCGCGTCCTGCGCAACCTGATCGGCAACGCCATCGAGCACAGCGAGGGCAAGCCGGTCAAGGTACGGCTGGCCGCGCGCGAGGGATCGGTCGCGGTGACCGTGCGGGACCAGGGCGTCGGGCTCAGGCAGGGCGAGGAGAAGCTCGTCTTCAACCGGTTCTGGCGAGCTGACCCGTCCCGGGCCCGGCACACCGGAGGCACCGGCCTGGGCCTGTCGATCAGCGCTGAGGACGCCCGGCTGCACGGGGGCTGGCTCGAGGCCTGGGGTGCTCCCGGGCAGGGCGCGCAGTTCCGGCTCACCCTGCCGGCCCGTGCCGGTGACCGCCTGGTGTCCTCACCGCTGCGGCTGGTCCCGACCGACTTCAGGCCCCCGGTCGACGCCGAGCCCGGGCCCGAGGACATCGAGGCGGGGGCCGCCGCCGATCCGCTGACGGCCGAGCAGGCCAGCCACGCGGGGATCGGTGTGCTGCTGCG
Source organism: uncultured Actinomycetota bacterium (assembly GCA_963803345.1). Classification (GTDB taxonomy): domain Bacteria; phylum Actinomycetota; class Actinomycetes; order Mycobacteriales; family Micromonosporaceae; genus CAWDLX01. The sequence continues at coordinate 437,649 of CAWDLX010000005.1, read as the reverse complement.
CCGGCGGGCCCGGGCGATCGCCGGTCGCCGCCCGATCCGGCCGGCTCCCCGGGCACGTTCCGGTGCGCCCGGCCCTGGAGAGGGGGACTAGGCGGTGCCGATCTCCGTCCGTGCGCTTCTCGCCGCCGCCGCCATGGCCGTTGTCGTCGCCCTCACCGGTTGCGGAGTCTCCGTCTCCGACGGGCCGGCCGACCTCGGCGACGCGTACGCGCCGGCCCAGCTGCCCAACGCCAAGCCGCCGCCCCAGCCGACGGCCAGCAGCGCCGAGGGACTCGTCCGCGACTTCCTCGTGGCGGCCGTCGGCGGTGGCGAGAGTGTATCCAGCTTCCTGACACCCAACGCCCGCAAGCGGCTGCCGTCCAATACGGACGCTCCCGGCATCACCATCATCAAGGATGTCGTGAGTCCCCAGCTCAGCCAGCAACCCGGCGTGCTCTCGGTCAACGTCGGTTACACGGTCATCGGTACGCTCACCGACGAGGGGCGTGTCGTGCCGGCCGCGACCCCGGGGCAGGGCACCATGCACTTCTTCGTGGTGCAGGCCCCGGACCGGTCGAGCCAGCTGCGCATCGACCGCGTCGAGGGCATGCCCCGGGGTCTCGTCCTCTCCCAGGACGCTCTCGACAACACCTACTACCGGCAGCAGCCGATCTACTTCTGGGACCGGGCCAACAAGGTGCTCGTGCCGGACCTGCGCTACGTACCGCTGACCATCACCACTCTGCAGCGCGCGAACGCGATCGTCGGCTGGCTCCTGCACGGGCCGTCGCCGCTGCTCGGGTCGGTCAACGTCCTGCCGGCCAACACCTCGATGAGCGCCGGTGCGACCCTGCACGACTCGACGCTGCAGCTCAATCTGTCCCCGCAGGCGGGCGCCCTCGGCCCGGCCGGTCTGCAGCGGCTCTACTACCAGTTGCAGGCGTCCCTCCTGCCGTCCACCATCCTCGATCTGCAGCTCACCGTGGGCACCACACAGGTGCTTCCGGCCGGACCGTCGACCTACATGCAGTACGAGCTCTCCTCGCAGCTGCGGACCACCATCACCAAGTTCGAGATCGTCGACCAGCAGGTGAAGCAGATCGCGAGCGAGGCGAGCGCGACGCCCTCCCCCGAGCTGGCCATCCTCAAGGCCAATGAGAACCGGAACGTTCTCTACGCCGCCATCAACCGGGAGAACGACACCGCGGCCCTGGTCCGCCAGACCGGTACCTACCCCACCCTGACCATCGTCCGAGACGGTGTCGCCAGTCGGGTGGTGCAGGGCCTGGCTAAGACCGCCGATGTCGGTCGCCCCCGGCCGGCCTGGGTGCCGGGTACCCGGATCCTGCTGATCCCCTGGGCCGGCACGCTGTACCAGGTCGACACCAACCCGACCTCAGGCACCCTGCGGGCCACGCCGGTGTCGGGCGGGCTGTCCGATGTCACCACCGCGGCCATCGCGCCTGACGGTCGCCGGGTCGCCCTCGTCGCCGGCGGCCTGGTCCGTGTGGCCCAGCTGACGGTCAACGACACGACGGTCGCCATCCAGGGCCCGACACCGTCCATTATGGTCGATCCCGCTCTGGTGGCGTCCGGCGTGGCCTGGCAGAACCCGAGCCGCTTGTACGTGGTGGGCCGGTCCGGTGACAGGGGTGCACTGTGGCAGGTGACGATCGACGGCGTCGTCGCGACCAACAAGTCCGAATCACTTCACGGCAAGATTCCCGACGACGTCGTCTCGTACCCGCAGACGGTCTTCTCACCGACCGGGGAGGCGGTGATGCACATCATCGGGGCGCCTCCCCCCGACAAGTGTCCCGTACCGACCCCGTCGCGCACGTGCGACATATACCGGATCTCTGAGCTGTCGGCCACCTCTGACCCGACCACCAACCCGTTCTACGTCGACTGAGTTGTCCACAGGTGGCGAAGTTGTCCACAGGGGATGGTGACCGGGTCGCAGGGTCCGACACGCTGAACCCATGGGATGGTGGAGCGGTACCGGCCGCGCACTGGCCGACCTGATCCTGCCGGCCGAATGTGCCGGGTGCGGTGCTGGCGGAGCGCGGCGTGCCCTGTGTGGGGCCTGCCGCGACGCGCTGCTGCGGGAGGCGACCCCGGTACGGCCGCGCGGCGCTCCGGCTGAGCTGCCGGTGTGCCTGGCCGCCGCCGTGTACGACGGGCCGGTCCGCGAGATCATCCTCGCCTACAAGGAGCGCGGCGTGCGGGTGCTCGCCCCGGTGCTGGGTGAGGCGCTGGCCCGGGTGGTGCTCGCCGGGCTGGGCGCGACGCCGGCCGACTGGTCGCTGACGCTCGTCCCGGTGCCGTCCACCGCGGCCGGCATCCGCGCCCGCCACGGCGACCACATGCTCCGGCTGGCCGTTGACGCGGCCGGTTGGCTGACCCGGTCCGGTCGCCGGGTGGCGGTACGCGCACCGTTGCGGGCCCTGCCGCGGCAGGACTCGGCCGGGCTGGACCGCCAGTCCCGGGCCGACGCCGCATGGTCGGCCTTCGCGCCACGCCCGAATGCGGGTGCGCTGCTGGAGGGGTGCGATGACGGTCTCGTGGTGGTGCTGGACGATGTGCTCACCACCGGGGCCACGGTGGCCGCCGTCGCCCGCCAGCTCGCCCGGGCCGGAGCACCGGTGGCGTTCGCCGCCACGCTCGCGGCGACCCGCCTGCGAGGTGTCGACACAGTTGCCCCGTTCCGGTATGCCCAGATCGAGGGATGGGGGTGACCGGACGCCGCTTTCGGGTTACCGTCGATGTCCACGGGCAGTTGTTCACCCGTAAGCGAAAGGCGTTCACCTGCCCGCACAGTTCCATACCGGGAGGCAGGCGTGGACATAGTTGTCAAGGGCCGAAACGTCGAAGTTCCCGATCACTACCGAGCGCACGTCGCAGAGAAGCTCCAGAAGATGGAGCGGTACGACCACAAGATCATCGAAGTGAACGTTGAGCTCTCCCACGAGCGCAACCGGCGACAGTCCGACCGTTGCCAGCGCGTGGAGATCACTGTCGTCTCCCGCGGCCCGGTGGTACGGGGCGAAGCGTGCTCGGCGGACTTCTACAGTGCCCTCGATCTCGCCATCGCGAAGCTCGAAACCCGACTACGGCGCGCCGCTGACCGGCGGCGGATTCACCGTGGCCGGCATGTTCCGGTATCTGTCGCCGAGGCCACCGCTGCCCTCGCCGACCTCGACGCCGCCCGCCCGGCCCGCTCAGCCGTGGCGGTCGCCGAACGCGACGAGGACGCCGACGAGCTGCGTGAGGACGAAGATCAGCCGTGGCACCTCGCGCGGATGAAGGAGCACCCGGGCGAACCTATGACGGTGGAGGATGCCCTGTTCCAGATGGAACTGGTCGGGCATGACTTCTATCTGTTCCACGACAAGGACTCGGGCCGCCCGAGTGTGGTCTATCGCCGAAGGGCCTACGACTACGGGGTCATCTGGCTCGCCGACTGACCCACCGGTAACGACTCGGCGGCGGCATCGCGGGCCGCGCCCGAGTGGTCAGCTGGACTTCGCGGTCGGGGCGATCAGCACGTGGACAACGTCGTCGATCCGGGTCCCGTCCGGCCCCGGCAGCCGCATCCGCTGGATGCCCTCCCGCGCGAATCCGGCGCTCGCCAGGACCCGCTGTGACCCCTCGTTGTCAGGCGCCGCGCCCGCGGTCAGCCGCACGATGTCGGTGTTCGCGAACACCCACTCGCTCACGAGCCGTACCGCCCGGGTCGCGTAGCCACGTCGCCGCCACGACGGGGCCACGCTGTAGCCGAGCAGGGCCTGCTGCAGCCGCGGCTCCATGTAGTACACGCCGATCTCGCCCGCATAGTTGCCCGACGCGGTGTCGCGGATGGTCAGATCCGCCCGGATCCCGGCCAGCCAGAGTGACTCGGCCTGCTCGCATTGCGTTCGGATCTGTTCGAACGGGGGCGACAGCGGAGGTACCGACGTGCGGACGACCTCGTCGAGCCCGCGCAACAGGAACGTGTCCTCGGCGTCGGCTGGCGCGAGTGGGCGAAGCGTCACCACGTCGTCGGTGAGCTTCCCGCTGGCGCGGGCGCCGTCGTACCCGGGTAGGTCCGGGAGTACCCGCGGCGTCGGTCCGGCGGGGTCGTCAGCCAGCCTGGCCCAGACGATCACGTCGGTCCGGCTGCCGTCCCGGCCGCGGTGACCGCCCCGTTCCAGGCTCTCCCGACCGAACCCCGCCGCCAGGGCCACCCGCTGGCTCGGGGTGTTCTCCCGCTCGGTGCGCAGTTCGAGCCGGGCGAAGCCGCTGGCGAACGCGTGTGTCGCCAGCGCCCGGGCGGCGGCGCTCGCGACTGCACTGCCGCGCGCCCACGGGGCCACCCAGTACCCGATCTCGCCCGCCCCTTCGTGCGGCCGGGACAGTCCGGCCGCGCCGAGCAGCCGGTCAGTGGCCGGATCGGCGACGGCGTACGCGGCCCCGCCGGAGGTGAAGGCGGCCACGCTGCCCTGGTGGATCCAGAAGTTCGCGTCGTCCACCGTGTAGGGACGGGGCAGATGCGGCAGGTGCCGCTGGATCAGTTCGTCGTTGCCGGCACCGGCCAGGTCGTCCACATCGTCGGCCCGGAACCGCCGCAGCACCACCGTCCGCCGGTCCACCCGGTCGTCCATCGCCCGCGCCTCCCCTCCGACCGCTGTCCTGCCCGGCCGCTGTTCCCCCGTCCGTGGCCGAGGTCGCCCCGGTCCAGGCGTCCCGGTACTGACGCGCGGTGCCGCACGCTGCGCGCGCGGCCATGCCCTCCATCGTGAACCCCGCACCCTGGGCTACCCGGCGGGACGCCTCATTCCCCACGTACGCCCGCCATTCGATGCGCCGCAGCCCGAGGTCGGCGAATGCCCCACCGGCACACCTCGGTCAGCGCGGCCGTGGCTAGCCCACGACCGCGCGCCCACGGCGCCACCAGGAAGCCCACCTCGGCCACGTCGGCGCCGGTCAGGCGCAGCTCCATCGAGCCGGCGTAAGCGTCGTCCGCCCCGCGATGGCGAACACGGCCCCGTCGCCGCGAGCCCACCGCGCCGGGACAGTGGATCGTGACGAACGACCACCGCATCGGTCGGCGTGTACGGGTCGGGCACGGTGGTCCAGCGCACCGATTCCGGATCCGCCGCGGCGGCCACGACCGCCTTCGATATCGCCCAGCTCCGAGCGGCCGCAGCGCTGACCGCCTCGCCGCCGCCTGGTCGAGCGTGCGCAGCCGCGGCTGGCGGGTGACCGAAGGTGTGCGCCTGCCGGCGGAGCACGGGATCGACCGGAGCGTCGGCCGGGCGCAGCTGGCCAGGCAGCAACGAGGCCGCCCCAGAGTCGACCGGACCGACCGTGGCCCGATGCCCGGCCGCTCGCAGGATGCCCTCCACGCGGAACCCGAGCCGCTCAGCGACCAGGCGGGACGCGTGGTTGCCCACCTCGGCCCGCCAGCGAGCCGGGTCAGCCCGAGCGTGCCGCAGGGCCCAGGTGGCCACGGCGTGCGTGGACGCGGGTCGCCATCCCCGGCACGGGCCCATGGCGCCACCCAGTAGCCGACCTCGCCGGCGCCGCGGCGGATGCTGATCAGGCCGTCGGCGCCCAACATCTCGCCGCTGGCCGGGTCGAACACGCCGAACGGAGCGGCCGTCCCGTTCGTCCAGGCATGCCGGGTGTGCGTGGTCACGAACCCGGTGGCGTGTTCGGGCAGGTAGGGGCTCGGCAGCGTGGTCCAGCGCTGGATCTGCGGGTCCTGGCAGGCCCGCAGGACCTCCGTGGCGTCGGCGGGGAGCCAGGGCCGTAGCAGGAGACCGTTGGCGTGAATCTCGACCTCGTCCATCACGGCCGATCCTGCCTGACCTCTCGGCGCCCGCCCAGCCCGTTTCGCGATCTTCGGAATTCGGCCGAGCGTGCCCGGCCACGTAGTATGGACGCTCGTCCTGTTCCAGCGACCGGTGACGGCCGCGGCGGGCAGCCACCCGCCGAGAGCGCCTACCATGGGTCGCGGCAGGAATAAAGGGAGCGCTGACCAGTGTCGATCTTCGAGAGAATTCTCCGCGCCGGCGAGGGCCGGACCCTTCGCCGGCTGAAGGCGATCTCGGACGCCGTGAACTCCATCGAGGAGAACTACACGGACCTGTCCGACGCCGAACTACGCGAGCTGACGGACACCTACCGGGAGCGCTACGCCGACGGGGAGACCCTCGACGACCTGCTGCCGGAGGCGTTCGCCACCGCCCGCGAGGCGGCCAACCGGGTGCTCGGCCAGCGTCACTACGACGTCCAGGTCCAGGGCGGCGCCGCGTTGCATTTCGGCAACATCGCCGAGATGAAGACCGGCGAGGGAAAGACGCTCACCTGTGTGCTGCCGGCCTACCTGAACGCCATCGCCGGCAAGGGCGTACACGTGGTCACGGTCAACGACTACCTGGCCCGGCGCGACGCCGAGTGGATGGGCCAGGTGCACCAGTTCCTCGGCATGTCTGTCGGGGTCATCCTGCCCAACCGGCCCTCGGCCGAGCACCGTGACGGCCTACGCGGCCGACATCACATACGGTACGAACAACGAGTTCGGCTTCGACTACCTGCGCGACAACATGGCGATCAGCGTCGAGGATCTGGTCCAGCGCGGCCACTTCTTCGCCGTCGTCGACGAGGTCGACTCCATCCTCATCGACGAGGCCCGTACCCCTTTGATCATCTCGGGTCCGGCCGAGCAGTCTGCCCGCTGGTACGCCGAGTTCGCCCGGGTGGTCAACAAGCTCGCCGCCGGCGAGGGCGAGGACTACGAAGTCGACATCGCCAAACGCACCGTCGCGCCGACGGAGCGGGGCGTGGCCCGGGTCGAGGACTGGCTCGGCATCGACAACCTGTACGAGTCGCTGAACACACCGCTGGTCGGCTACCTCAACAACGCGCTCAAGGCCAAGGAGCTGTACAAGCGGGACAAGGACTACATCGTCCACGACGGCGAGGTCCTCATCGTCGACGAGTTCACCGGCCGCATCCTCTACGGCCGCCGCTACAACGAGGGTATGCACCAGGCGATCGAGGCCAAGGAAGGCGTCGAGATCAAGCAGGAGAACCAGACCCTCGCCACGATCACGTTGCAGAACTACTTCCGCCTCTACGAGAAGCTCTCCGGCATGACCGGTACGGCGCAGACCGAGGCGGCGGAGTTCAACAAGGTCTACAACGTCGGCGTCGTCACCATCCCGACGCACCGGCCGATGATCCGGGCCGACAAGTCCGACGTGATCTACAAGACCGAGAAGGCCAAGTTCAACGCGGTCGTCGAGGACATCGTCGAGCGGCACCAGAAGGGCCAGCCCGTCCTGGTGGGTACGGTCAGCGTCGAGAACTCCGAGATCCTGTCGCAGATGCTGCGGCGCCGAGGCATCGCCCACTCGGTCCTGAACGCGAAGTACCACGCCAAGGAGGCCGAGATCGTGGCCCAGGCCGGGCGGCGCGGTGGGGTCACCGTCGCCACCAACATGGCCGGCCGCGGTACCGACATCCTGCTGGGCGGTAACCCCGAGTTCCTGGCCGCGTCGGAGCTGCGCAACCGCGGACTCGACCCGGCCGAGGCGGCCGAGGAGTACGAAGTCGCCCTGGTCGACGCGATTCCGCGGTGGAAGAAGCAGTGCGACGAGGAGGCCGAGGAGGTCATCGACGCCGGCGGGCTGTATGTCCTCGGTACCGAGCGGCACGACTCGCGGCGCATCGACAACCAGCTGCGCGGTCGCTCAGGCCGCCAGGGCGACCCCGGCGAGTCCCGGTTCTACCTGTCCCTGCAGGACGAGCTGATGCGCCGCTTCCGGGCCACCGCCGTTGAGGCGCTGATGGACCGGCTGAACATCCCCGAGGACGTGCCGATCGAGTCGAAGCTCGTCACCCGGCAGATCAAGAGCGCCCAGACCCAGATCGAGGCCCAGAACGCCGAGATCCGCAAGGACGTCCTCAAGTACGACGAGGTCCTCAACAAGCAGCGCCAGGTCATCTACGCCGAGCGGCACCGGGTTCTCGACGGCGAAGACCTGCACGAGCAGATCAGCCACATGATCGACGACGTGGTGACGGCCTATGTGGACGGTGCGACCAGTGCCGGGTACGCCGAGGACTGGGACCTCGAGCAGCTCTGGACCGGTCTCAAGCTGCTCTACCCGGTCGGTGTCACAGTCGACGAGCTCGAGGAGGAGGCCGGCGGCCTCAACGCGATCGACGCGGACTTCCTCAGGACGCGGCTGATCGAAGACGCCCACTCCGCCTACGAAGCCCGCGAAGAGCAGCTCGGCGCCGACATGATGCGCCAGCTCGAGCGGGGTGTCCTCCTCGAGGTGATCGACCGCAAGTGGCGCGAGCACCTCTACGAGATGGACTACCTCAAGGACGGCGTCGGACTGCGGGCCTATGCGCAACGCGACCCGCTGGTCGAGTACCAGCGCGAGGGCTTCGACATGTTCAACCAGATGCTGGAGGGTGTGAAGGAGGAGGCGGTCGGCTTCCTGTTCAACTTCCAGGTCCAGTACCAGGAGGCGGAGGACGTCGCGGGTGTCGGTGACGCCCCGGTGTCCCTGCGCCAGAACAGCCTCAGCCCTCGAGCCCAGCGGGCCCAGCAGCAGCTGCTCTACTCGGCCCCGTCGATCGATGGCGAAGCCGGAAGCGGTGGCGCCGTGGTGATGCAGGAGGCTCCAGCCCTCGGCATCGGCTCCGGCAACGGCAACAACCGCAACGGTCGCCGCCGCGGGCCGGCCAAGACCGGCGGTCGCGCGGGTGGCACCGGCGGCTCGACCGCCCGCGCCGCCTCAGCGACCGGTACCGACGCCCCGACCACCCGCTCGGCCGCTGGGACCGGCGGGGGCACCCGCCCGGCGGCCAAAGCCGCAGGCTCCCGTCCGACATCGAGTTCCGACTCGGCGTCAGGTTCGGCTTCGGCGTCAGGTTCGGGCTCGGCGTCAGGTTCGGCTTCGGCGTCAGGCTCGGGCTCGGCGTCAGGCTCGGGCTCGGCGTCGGGCTCCGCTCCGGCGTCGGGGGTGGCCGGGCCGGTGGCCGCCGCCAAGCGCTCCTCGCTCGGCAGTGCCTCCGGGATCTCCGCCGCCGGATCGTCACCCGGTGCTCAGGCCGCGAACCGGCTGCCGGCTCCCGGCCAGGTCATCGGCAGCGGCGGACCGTCTCGCAACGGCCCCTGCCCCTGCGGCTCCGGCAAGAAGTACAAGCGCTGCCACGGTGCCCCTGGCGCCTGATCTGCCGGCCAACGGCCGGGCCAGCGTCCACAATGGATGCTGACCCGGCCGTTGTCGCGTGCGGCCGCGACTCGGCGTTGCCGCCGCGCCAGAGGGTGTCCGGTGCCGGAGGACTGTTTGCATGGTGTCCCCGCTAACGGCGGCGGGGTGGGTGGGGTGCTCCTGACGCGGCTGGGTGTTTGTATGGTGTCCCTGCTAACGGCGGCCGGTGGGCAGGGTGCTCCTGACGCGGCTGGGTGTTTGTATGGTGTCCCTGCTAACTAACGGCGGCCGGTGGGCAGGGTGCTCCTGACGCGGCTGGGTGTTTGTATGGTGTCCCTGCTAACGGCGGCGGGTGGGCGGGGTGCCCTGTTGACGCGGCTGGGTGTTTGTATGGTGTCCCCGCTAACGGCGGCGCGGGTGGCGGGGTGCGGGTGCGGCGGGCGGCGGCCGTGGGGGGCTGTGGAGAATCGGGTGACGGCGGCAGCACGCGGAGCTGTGGGGCGCTCCGCGGTGTGCGTCGGGACCCGCGACGCGGGCTTCGCAGGGCTCGACGGGTGGAGATCTGGTGATGCGCAGGCCCGGCTGCGGGGGCCCGCACACCAGACACCGGACGTGGAGTCGGTGCCCGCGAGTCGGGGACGTTTACCCGGTGAGGGCCGCCCTCGGGGGAATGAGGGCGGCCCCCACCGGTTGTCGGGCCGGTCCGCTTACGCGGGGCGGTCGGCCCGCCCGCCTCACGGGATACACGCGGGGGATTCGAGGCGGGACCGCTCGACGCTGTGCGGGTGGCGTCGAACGTTGGAGCCCAGAGCGTCCACCGGTCCACCATCCACAATGGACGCTCCGGGAGTCGAGGTGGTTACACGATCTCGAGGTGGACGCACAGCCAACGGTCGTGGACCTTCTCCATCCGTAGCGCCATCGCGGCGCTCGCGGTGCGGCGGCCGAGCACCGCGACGACCTCGGCCACTGTCTGGCTGACCTGGCAGATCTGTACGCGTCGCAGGGTCAGGCGGTCACCATTCGGACGGGGAGCCACGCGTCCCGTGAGGGGAGACGCCGCCGCAGGTGTACCCCCGACGATGAGTACCCGTCCGGAAAGTGCGGCCGCGCCACGCGATCCGGGCGTTGTACGGCCCGTCGGGCGCCCGCGCAGGTGGTCGGCGATCCGCTCGAAGCGGTCGGGGCGGCAGTGTTGGCGCAGGTGGGACAGGGGCCGGAAGCCGGCGGTCACCTCGAGGAACGTGGATATAAAGCGCATCGTGGCGACCCGCACCTCGGGCAGCGCCGCCGGTGCCGGCTCGGGCTCCTCGCCGGCAGGTCGCCCGCCGAGCCCGGTCGCCCCGGTTCCCCCGTGTCCGCGGCGGTCGACCGGCGGCCGATCCGCGCTCGCCGTGCGCCGGCGCGGTGTCCTGGGTCGTCCGCCGCGGACCGCGGTGACCGGACTGTAGAGCCCGGACGCCCGGTTGGGGATGGTCGGCCGGGCCGCTTCGAGGTTGGCCCGGGGCAGCCGCAGCGGCAGCGTCGGGGCTGCCATGTCCGGCCGGTCGTGAGCGGCCTGCTCGTCTTCAATCGGGGGCTCGACCCGGGGCAGCGGTACGACGCGGACGATCCCGGCTGCGGAGCGGTCGAGCACGGCCGTACCTTGCCCGCCTGGCGTGGACATCTGGCGCCTCCAGATCGTTGCGTTTGCCTTCGTTTGCCTCCGACTGAAGTTGTACGCGATCGGCAGTGATGATCGCAATACTTCGACGTTTGATTTCGTTTGCCTGCGGTGGGATCGGTTGAGCCGATCATGGGACCGGCCCGCACGCCCTGACCGGAACGGCGACGCCTCAGTCGTCCGAGTGGTCGATCAGCGGGTTCGACCGTACGAACTCGGCGGTCTCGGAGTACCTGTCGGAGATGTACTGCTCCAAGCGGGAGCGCTCGATGCGCCACTGACCACGGCCACCTATCTTGATGGCCGGCAGTTCGCCGCTGCGTACCATGTGATAAACCTGCGAGGCGGTCACCGCCAGCTCGTCGGCCACTTCCTGCATGGTGAGGAAGCGCGCGGTCATGGCGCGACGATACCCCAGTTCTTTGGTTTGACCCCGATAGCCTGCGGGAACAGCGCACAGGAAGAAGACGACGTGAACAGGGTCTACCTACCGGCCACCCTGCCGTTGCTGGCGAAGCTGCGCACCGATGGCCGGCTGGATCTCCCGCCCGGAACCGCCGGGCACGCGGTGACGGCGGGCCTGCGCGAGTGGTACGCCGACGGCGACGAGGAGGAGCTCGAGTACGTGGCCTTCACCCGGGCGGCCCAGGATTGCCTGCGCCTGCTCCGGTACGACCCGCACGCCATGCCCCGGCGGGTGGTCCTGTCACTGGACCGATCCGGGCTGACGCCCCTCGATCCGGGGCTCGGGCAGAGTGCTGTACAGCTGACCGGCTCGATCACGCTGGCTGACCTCGCGGCCGTCCACGTCGACGGAAAGGCGGCCGAGGCCGACGTGATGTCCGCGGTCGCGGTGGTCGAGTTGGCGGCCGTCGGCGACAACGACGCGCAGTTCACCGTCGACACCACCGAGGATCACGAACTCGAGTGGTACGACCCGAGTGAGGTCGACGCGATACTCGCCTGAGACGAGACGAGACGAGACGAGACGAGACGAGACGAGACGAGACGAGACGAGACGAACCTGAGACGGGACGACCCGAGCCTGAGACGGGACGACCCGAGCCTGAGACGCCCCGGACGCCCCGGACGCCCCGGACGCCCCGGACGCAGGCGTATCAGTCGTCCTCGTCGGCCGGGTGCCGCAGGGTACGGCCAATCATGATCATGGCGACGATGGCGCCGACGAATGCCACCGTGAGCGCCTGGTTGAGGCTGTCCTGCGTGGTCAGGTCGCGGACCAGCCGGTCGGCGTCGGAGAGCTGCCCGCTCAGCCCGGACAGGCCTGAGCCACCGATGACGGTCAACGCGAGTCCGACCAGCAGAACGAGACCGGGCATCGCGCCGGTCAGGGCGAATACCGGCCAGCGCGGGTTCTCGACCCGCCGGCGCAGGTAGAAGTACACCGACAGCCCGACGATCGCGCCCTGCAGGACGGCGGTCAGCATGAGTACCCAGGACGAGGAGCGCAGCTGCGAGGCGGGGTCGGTCGTCGCCCCGAATGCGGCTTTGAGCGGGCTCTGGAACAGGCCGCCGACGACGCTCACGACGAACACGGCCAGGGTGCCGGTGACCGCCGCGGCCAGTGTGGCCCGCGGAAGGAAGGCGCTCGCGCCGCCCAGCACGGCGGCCACCGCGACCATGGTGGCGAGCACCACGGCGATGGAGCCGCCGCCGTACCGGAGCACGATCAGCAGTACCAGGAGCAGGCCGAGGACGGTGCCGCCAGCCGCGCCGAACAGTGCCCGACGCAGGCGACCCGGTCGTTGGTCGATGGGGCCCGAGACGATCTCGAGACGCCCGGCCGCGCGGTGCGGGTCGGCCAGACGGAGCAGGCTGACGGCCAACCCGAGGGCAACCCCGGCGAGCAGCGTGGCGCTGATCACGGTCGGCAGCGCGATCGAGATGGCACTGGCCAGCTGACCGGCATCAGCCCGATTGCTCATGATCAGGTTGTCGGCCAGGCGCAGCATGGCGACCAGCCAGACGGCGCCGAGTACCAGGAGGATCATCACCTCGATGCCGGAGGGACCGGCCGGCACCGGTTCAGCCTGAGGCTCGGTCCGCTTCACCGGGGTGGTGGATTTCTGGGCCACAGTGTGCGTCCATCTCGTCGGGGTGCGCTGCGTCGGTGCGGGCAGCAGGCCACGGGGCTCGTTGGGCGGATCGGTGGCGAGGTCGTGGTCGGTCATGCGGGGGGCTCCAGACTGCTGGCGTGGTCACCCGCCAACCCGGGACCGCACCAGTCGGAGCGGTCCCAAGCGTACGCGGGAGTAGCGGCCCCGCTGCGGGCCGCCCGGTCGTGGAAGGATGAGAGCCGGACTCGCCGATGACGTTGAGACAGGCAGGAGCTGGACATGGACGCCGTTTTCACCGTGCCGGAACCGCACAACGAGCCGGTTCACACCTATGCCCCGAACAGCGGGGAGCGGGCCAGTCTGCAGCAGCGCCTCGCCGGCCTGGCCGGCGAGAGCGCGGAGCTGACGATGACCATTGACGGCCAACGCCGGATGGGCGGTGGCGACGCGATCGACGTTGTCGCGCCGCACCGGCACTCGCATGTGCTCGGTGTCACCCACAATGCGACCAACGACGATGTCGCGGCCGCGGTGTCGGCCGCCAGGCGCGCCGCGCCGGCGTGGCGCGCCCTGCCGTTCGAGGAGCGCGCGGCGATCTTCCTGCGCGCGGCTGAACTACTGGCCGGTGGCCTGCGCGACACCCTGAACGCGGCGACGATGCTCGGCCAGTCCAAGACGGTTCAGCAAGCTGAGATCGACTCGGCCTGTGAGCTCATCGACTTCCTCCGCTTCAATGTCCACTTTGGACGAAAGCTCCTCGAGGACCAGCCGATCTCGTCGCCCGGGGTGTGGAACCGGTTCGACCACCGGCCGCTGGAAGGGTTCGTGGTGGCGATCACTCCGTTCAACTTCAGCGCGATCGCGGGGAACCTGCCAACCGCACCGGCGATGATGGGCAACACCGTGGTGTGGAAGCCGGCGGTCACCCAGCAGTTGGCCGCCTACCACACGATGGCCCTGCTCGAGCGGGCCGGATTGCCGCCCGGCGTCATCAACATGCTCACCGGCCACGGCGGACCGGTCAGCGCGGTGGCGCTGGCCGATCCCGACTTCGCCGGCCTGCACTTCACCGGTTCGACCGCCATCTTCCGCCAGCTGTGGCGGACAATTGCTGCCAATCTAGACACATACCGGTCGTACCCCCGCATCGTGGGCGAGACGGGCGGTAAGGACTTCGTCATCGCGCACAGCAGCGCCGATGTCGATGCCCTGCACACCGGCCTGGTCCGGGGGGCCTTCGAGTACCAGGGGCAGAAGTGCTCCGCCGCGTCGCGGGCGTATGTGCCCCGCTCGATCTGGGACGGCGGCCTGCGCGACCGGCTGGCCGCCACCACGGACGAGCTCCGGTACGGCGACGTGGCCGACTTCGCCAACTTCGGCGGTGCCGTCATCGACCGTCGCTCCTTCGACAAGCTGGCGGCGGCGCTCGACCGGATCAAGAACTCGGGCTCGTGCACCGTGATCGCCGGCGGTACGACCGATGACAGCGAGGGCTTCTTCGTCCGGCCCACCGTCGTCGAGTGCACCGACCCGACCCATGAGGTGTTCACCACCGAGTACTTCGGACCGATCCTCGGCGTGTACGTGTTCGACGACAGCGAGTTCGAGGCGACGGTCGGCCAGGCCGAGGGCGCGGCGTCGTACGGGCTGACCGGGGCGATCTTCGCCACCGACCGGCAGGTGGTCGACTGGGCCGCGCGGACGCTGCGCTACGCGGCGGGCAACTTCTACATCAACGACAAGCCCACCGGCGCCGTCGTCGGCCAGCAACCCTTCGGAGGGGCGCGGGCCAGCGGCACGAACGACAAGGCCGGCTCGTGGCACAACCTGATCCGCTGGACCTCACCCCGATCCATCAAGGAGACGTTCGCGCCACCGACGGATCACACATACCCGCACATGGGCTAAGGTCCGGCCACCGCCGCACGACGCCGGCTCGTCCAGGCGACCGAGCCGGCGACGGCCATGATGAGCAGACCGAGCGCCACCCAGCCGAACATGGCCGGCGAGCGATCGTCCGGGCTCGCGGATGGCACCGTCACCGTGGCCGCGCGCTGCCGGTTCACCGTTCCGCTGGACAGCGTGACGTTGACCAGCCACCGACCCGACGGCGGTGGCGGATCCAGTACCGCGGTCACCTGGCCGCGCCCGCCGCGGGCCAGCGTGATCGTGCGCGCGATCGCGATTGGCGCGCGCGACTGACCATCCGGACCGGTCGTGAGCGTCGTGACGCCGGTGATGTCGACCGCCCGCCCGCCGGTATTGGTGACGTTGGCGCTGATCACGGGACGGCCGGCGTCGTCGGTACCCACGGCGACGGTCTCGATCGAGAAGTCGCTGGCCGGCGCGGTGCCCCGACCGATGGCCACATACATACGCAGCCCGACCCGGTCGGCGACGTCCCCGTCCCTCGGCTGGGCCCAGACCATGGCGAAGCGCTCACCCGAGCGGGTGCCGCCGGGCGGCGACACCGTGACCTTGACGGCGCGGCTCCCGTGGGCGGGAACGTCTACTGTGGATGGATAGACGTTCGTCCAGGATGAGAGATCATTGCCGGACCGGGTGGCCGACGGTGTGAACGTGTCGGTCCGGATCGAGGCGCCGGCCGGATAGAGGTCGATCCGCTCGCGGTCAGGGCCGCTGTTGACCACGGTGACGGTACGGGTGAGCGACGAGCCCGGCGCGACGAAGGCGATCACGCTGCCGCGTTCGCGAGCGTCCGTCGATGGGGGTGACCCGGCCGGCTCGGGCCGCAGGGTGATCCCGATCGGGCCCGCCGCCGGGCCGTGGCCGGACGCCGGACCGGATGGAGGGGCGATCGTCAGTGCCAGGAGCATCAGCGCGAGCGCCGTGCGTCGTGGCCACGCCATGGTGGATCCTCTCGTGCGCGGAATCGGTAAGCCGGGACGGCCGATCGCCCCTCGCTGAGAACGAGCGGTCACACGAAGCGACGCCGGGCGCGGCGCAGGACCAGGGCGACGAACGCAAGGACGAGCACGGTGGCACCGACCCACGCGATCAGGGCGGGGACGGTCAGCGGCAACCGCTGCCCGATGGCCGGCGAGCCTGTGATGGTCACCGGCGCCGTCTGTTCGTGCCCGACCAGGCCACGGTTGAGCGACACGACGGCAGTCCAGTCACCGTTGGGGGGGTACGGGTCGAGGACAGCGGTCACCTGCCCCGCACCATGCGGAGCCAGCGTGACGGGCCTGCTGATCGGGATGGCGGCGGTGGACAACCCGTCCGGGCCTTCGGTGAGCTTGACGGTACCGTCGATGTCGACCGCGCGGTCGCCGGTGTCGGTCACGTCGACGACGACCGTGGGGCGCCCGGCGACGTACGGTCCGGGCGCGATCCTGCCGATGGCGAAGTCCGACGCCGGCGTCGGGGTGTGCCCGATGTCGAGGTACATCCGGACGCCGGCCCGGGTCAGCTCATCGCTGCCCGGTGCGGTGGTGTCGGCCCAGACCATCGCGTACTGCTCGCCCTCGGCCGCCCGTACCGGTGGCCGGATCGTGACCTGGACGGGCCGGCTCGCGCCGGGGCCGAGGTCCACTGTGGACGGCGATAGGGTCGTCCAGGTGGTCACATCGTTCGGGGTGCGCTCGGGGGAGCCGAGGAACGTGCCGGACACGATGGTGGCGGCGGCGGGGTACAGCTCGACGTGCTGGCCCCGGGCGGTGCCGTTGACCACCGTCACCGTACGGGTGAGCGCCGCCCCTGGTCGCAGGGACGCGACGATCGAGATCCGTTCGCGGGGGTCGGTCGGTACGCCGCCACCGGACGGCTCGAGCCGCAGCGCCATCTGGCCGGCCGGCCCCGCGGGCGTACTCGGACCCGGCTGACTCAGGCCGATCATGGCGGCGATCACCGGTACGACGACTCGGGCCCTGGCCAGCAGCATGTGCACCTCACGTACCGGTGATCTGGGAGAACTTCAGCACCATAAGCTGGCGAAGCTGACAAGCCGGCCGGATACCTCAAAAGGTGACGGTCCGACCATTGGCCAGCGTGACCAGTGCGGCCAGTGGGAGAATCCATGGAGCTGAAAGCCAGTGATGCCAACGTTTTTCGGGTGTCCGACGTGGACAGTGGGGTGGTCGCGATGGTATGGTGACCTACGGTGGCCCTGGTGCACGTGTGCCATTTAGCGGTGAATCGCCGCATTCGTCCCGAACGGAAAACGTCGCCCGAAGACGTTACCGTCGAAGGCCGCACTGTCCACGGCGCACCGCGAAACCCCGCGAAGCCCGCGTGCCTGACAAGGACCGCGCCCACAGCACCCCGTTGAGAGGGGAGAACGGATGTCGACCCGGTCGAAGGACCGCGAGCTGATCGGCACGACCAGCAGCCTGGTCGAGTTCCTGCGCGACATCGCGCTGGCCCGACGGCGCCGCATCGTGGAGGTCGGCCGGTACGACACCGTGCTCTGGCTCGACGACCTGCCGGCCGAGATCGTGGTCAACACCGAGGCCGGTCCGGGCGAGACGATCTTCGCTGTACCCCGCATCCGGGCCGAGGCGCCGCCCGAACCGCCAGCCGCCCTGACCAACTGGCTCGACCGGTCGGCCGTCACCGACTCGAGCGCTCCGTCGCCGGTACTCAAGGAGCGCGGACCGGCCTGGGTCGTGGTCGAACAGCCCGACGGTACGACGGGTGTGGCGGCCAAGGTGCTCCCGCTTGAGGAGGCGCCCGATGTCGGCCGGGCGTTCGAGAGCTGGCTGCCGCTGTGGAACGCCTGGGCCGGTAGGGACCGCAAAGCGCTGCCGTTTCGCCGGTGGTACTCCGCCCTGGCCGGCGTGGCCCATCTGGTCGCCCAGCAGGAGGACCAGTACGAGGTCGTGCTCGGCACCGGCCTGCTGGCCTGGCGCACAGCCGACGGCACGGACATCCGCAACCACGTCTTCACCACCCGGCTACTGGCCATTGTGGACGGTGAGCGGGACGAGGTCCGGGTGGTCGTCGACCCCGAGGGCCATACCCGGGTCCAGGACCGCGAACTGCTCGACGGGGAGCCCGGCTACGACCCGACCCGGGTCGAGACGGTGCACGACCAGGTCCGCGACGGCGCGGTCGTCGCGCCGCTGATCGACTGTGAGCCGCTGGCGACCGCCTGGGCCCAGCGGGCGCTCGACGTGGAGACGCCGTTCATCGTGTCCAACAGCCCGATGCCGGTTGTCCGGGCGAGCGCTGAGATGCGGCTCGCCCCGGCGGTCGTGCTCCGGCGGCGCGAACGGGCCAGCCTGATCGGCTATTACGACGCCATGCTGCGGTCGCTGCACGGCCCCACCGCCCGGGCGCCGCTCGGACTGGCCCAGCTGGTCACCGCGATGGAGGCGGACGAGCGGCTGGCCTGGCTGGACCAGGAGGGCGCCGCCTCCGGCGAGCTGCTCGGCTCCGACCCACTGTTCCCGCTGCCGGCCAACCCCGAACAGATGCGCATCATGCAGCGGTTGCGGTTCAACAACGGCGTCGTGGTCCAGGGGCCGCCCGGTACCGGGAAGACGCACACCATCGCCAACCTGATGTCGGCGCTGCTGGCGCAGGGCCAGCGGGTACTGGTGACGAGCCAGAAGGCGCAGGCGTTGCGGGTCCTGCGGGACAAGCTGCCGGCCGAGGTGGCCAAGTTGTGCGTGTCGGTCACCGACCTCGAGCGTTCCGGGTCGGCCGAGCTCGAGGGCAGCGTCAAGGCGATGTCCAACCGGTACTCGGCGTTCGACGCGGCCGCCCACGACGACGAGGTCGCGCGATCGTCCCAGCGCCGGGCCGAGCTGATGTCCAAAGTGGACGCTCTTACCGATCAGGTCCGCGCGCTCCGCGAGGCCGAGACCGCCGCGCACCCGGATATCGCGCCCGGGTACTCGGGCACCCTGGCTGAGATCTCGCGAGGGCTCCGCTCAGCCGCGCCCCGGTTGGGTTGGATGCCGGTCCCGCTGCCTGAGGGCTCGGTCGACCTTCCCCTGTCAGCGGCCGAGGCGGGCGAACTGCTGCGCCTGCTGGAGGAGGGCTCGCCGGAGCGGGCGGCCCGGCTCCACCAGGCCCAGGTCGAGGTGTCGGGCTACGCCGGTGCGGCCGACATCAGAGCGATGATCGCGGCCGAGCAGGCGGCCATGGAGGCGGCTGCCCGTGGCTCGACCGAGGTGTCCCGCCAGCTCGACGGGTGTGACGCCACCGTCCTTCGTGGACTTCGGGACCGGGTCGACCTGGCCCGCCAGGTGACCGCGCAGCTCGGGCTGGACAGCGACGTGTCCAAGTGGCCACTGTCCGACTGGGCGGTCACCGCGGTCACCGATGCCCTGGCCCAGCGCAACACGACGCTGTGGACCCAGATCGAGGCCGGCCGGTCACAGGTTGACGCGGCCGAGCGGGCGGTGGCGGTACTCGGCTTCCGCCAGGTGCAGCTGCCCGACGGCTCGGCTATGGCCCGGCTGGACGCGGTGCGACCCCTGCGCGACCATCTGGCCGAGGGCGGAAAGCTGCGCAGCGGCATGTTCAAGTCGGGTGAGCAGCGTGCGGCCGAGCCGGTCCTGGAGGCGTCCACCGTAGATGGCGCCGCAGTCACCACGGCCGACCACGTCGGTCTGGTGACGGCCGCCCTCGAGGCACAGTCCTGTGTGGAGACTCTCAGCCGCGGCTGGGCGATGGTAGGGGTCATATTGAGCGGGGCGGCCGGTGAACCGGTACAGCAGTCTGTCGCCCGGGTGGTGGACGCCTACCGCCGGCTCGGACTGGTCAACAACCTCCTCCACGCCATCGCGGACATCCGGGCGGCGCTGGCCGCGGCCCGCTCCTACCTGCCGCTCACCGACCTCGAAGGTTGGCAGGAGTTCGTGGACGCGCTCGACGCGGTACGCCTCCGGGTGGACGCCGAGGAGGCGACCGCCGCCCTGATCGGTACGGCGGAGCGGCTCCGTATCGACGCCGGTGTCCCCGACGCCCCGCCCGAATTGAACCGGGCCGCCTCGGCCGTCACCGCTCGGGACGCTGACGGCTACGCGCAGGCCGTGGCCGAGCTGGCCGAGGCCGGGCGGGAGCGGGCCGAGCAGCTGGCCTGCGACGCTCTGCTCGACCGCCTTCGGGCCGCGCACCCAGGGCTGGCCGCGCTGATGGAGGATTCGGCCGGCGCACCGCAATGGCCGACTCGTCTCTCCGTCTGGGACAGTGCCTGGGCCTGGGGTCGGGCCAACACGTTCTTCGTCCACCAACGCCAGCCCGGCCGGGAACAGCAGCTCGAGGCGGAGCTGGCCGATACCATCGCCCGGCTGCGCCAGGAGACCGCCCAGCTGGCCGCGCTGCAGGCCTGGGGTCACTGTCTTCGCCGGATGACCGCCCCGCAGGCCCAAGCTCTGCAAGCGTACGAGCAGCACATGCGCAGCGTCGGCAAGGGGACCGGACGCTACGCGAGCCGGTTCCGCAGCCTGGCCCGGGAAGCGATGCGGGAGGCCCGCGACGCCGTGCCGGCCTGGATCATGCCGCTGGGCGTGGTGCTCGAGACCCTGGCGCCGGCGCGTGACTCGTTCGACGTGGTGATCGTCGACGAGGCCAGCCAGGCCAGCCTGGAAGACCTGTTCCTGCTGTGGCTGGCTCCGCGGGTGATCGTGGTCGGCGACGACAAGCAGTGTGCGCCGTCGCAGGTACGCCTCGGCGAGCTGGAGCCGATCTTCGCCAAGCTCTCCTCCTACCTGCCCGAGCTGCCGGCCTACCTCCGCGACGCCTACACCCCGAAGTCGAGCCTGTTCGACCTGCTCCGGACCCGGTTCGGCGCGGTCATCCCGCTGCGCGAGCACTTCCGGTGCATGCCGGAGATCATCGAGTACTCGTCGCGGCAGTTCTACGCCGATGAGCCGCTCGTGCCGCTGCGTCAGTTCGGCGGCGACCGGCTGCCCCCGCTGCGGGCGGTCCGGGTGCGGGGAGGGGCCACCGAGGGCAGCTCGACCAGGCTGCGCAACCCGGTCGAGGCCGAGGCGATCGTCAGCCAGATCGAGC
This sequence comes from uncultured Actinomycetota bacterium, assembly GCA_963803345.1. GTDB lineage: Bacteria > Actinomycetota > Actinomycetes > Mycobacteriales > Micromonosporaceae > CAWDLX01. The sequence goes on along the minus strand of CAWDLX010000005.1, from coordinate 416,725 downwards.
AGTGCGTCGCCGACCCGGCCTACCAGGGCCGCACGTTCGGCGTCGTGGTGCTGCAGGGTACTGGTCAGGTCCAGCTCATCCACCAGATGTTGCTGGAGCGGGTTGAGCCGAAGGAATGGGAGCGGCGCCGGCTGCGGGTCGGCACCCCGCCGGATTTCCAAGGGGACGAACGGGATGTGGTGTTCGTGTCGCTGGTGATAGCCGAGAAGCGCGCGGCGGTGACCGGCACCGAGTGGCAGCGCCGGTTCAACGTCGCCGCCTCCCGGGCCAAGGACCAGCTCTGGCTGTTCCATTCGGTCGGGCCGGAGCAGCTCACCGTGACCGACCTGCGGGCGTCGCTGCTGTCCTATGTGCTCAATCCGCCCCCGGCGCTGGCCGCCAAGGTACCTGACGACGTGACGGCCGACGAGCCGCACCCCGCGTTCAAAGCGCTGTTCGACCAACGGGTCTTCCTACAGGTCCGCGAGCGCGGCTTCCATGTGACGCCGGGCGTCGAGGTCAACGGCCGCAGCATCGACCTGGTCATCACCGGGGCGAAGGGCCGTCTGGCGATCGGGTGCGACGGACAGGACTGGCCGGGGACCGAGCAGCAGCGGGAGGCCGACCTCGACCGCGAGCGGGAGCTCAAACGGGCCGGGTGGCGGTTCTGGCGGGTACGGGAGAGCGAGTTCGGCTACGACCCCGACGCCGCCCTGGCCACGCTGTGGCAGACGCTCGACCGGCTCGACATCCGGCCCTACGACGCCGCTGAGCTGGCCGCGTCCGCCTCGACCGCCACCGTCTGGCAGCCGGCCACGCTGTCCACAGTGGAGGGCCTCGATGGCTTGGACGGCGAGGCGGCGGAGGAGCTGGACGACGTGCGGCTCGGGTGAGCCGGGCAGCGGTACGGTGGGGGCGTGACTGAAGATCGAGTCCGGCAACGGCGCCGGTTCCGCGTCCTTCGGCGAGCAGGGTGGCCTGCTGACCTACGGCACGTATCTGCGGGTACCCGAGCTGCTCTCGCAGCAGGTGCCTGAGTCCGATCCACCGGCCCATGACGAGCTGCTCTTCATCACCATCCACCAGGTATACGAGCTGTGGTTCCAGCTGCTGCTGTCCGAGCTGAGCGACGCCCGGGACCGGATGCTGGCCGGCGAGGTCTACACGCCACGGGTACGGCTCGAGCGGTGCCACACCATCGAACGGGTACTGGTCGGGCAGGTCGACGTGATCGACACCATGACCCCTCAGGACTTCCTCGCCTTCCGGACCAAGCTCGCTCCGGCGTCGGGATTCCAGTCGGCGCAGTTCCGCGAGATCGAGTTCCTGTCCGGGCTCAAGGACAAGGGCTACCTGGACCGGTTCCGCGGCCTGACCCCGGACGAGCGGGACCGGCTGCGCCAGCGACTGGACGAGCCGAGCCTGTGGGATGGCTACCTCACTCTGCTCGACCGGGCCGGCTTCAACGTGTCCACTCTGGACGACCGGTTTGCCGCCTACCGGAGCATCGCCCACGACCGGGAGTCGTACGGGGCGCTGTGGGACCTGGCCGAGGCGCTGGTCGCCCATGATCAGGCCTGGGCGTTGTGGCGGGCCCGGCACGTGCTGATGGCGGAGCGCCAGATCGGCACGAAACCGGGTACCGGGGGGTCAGCCGGCGGCGCCTACCTGCGCTCGCGCATCGAGCTGCGCTTCTACCCGGAACTGTGGGAGCTGCGCTCGCTCCTATAGCTCCAGCCCGCCCCGCCCCCTCTGGCCGCCCCGGCCGCCCGAGATCGCTGTTGCGTCATCACGGGCGCCCGTGCGCGGCGCTGGCGACGTTGAAATGCTGATCTTGGGGTCTGGCGTGTTCGCCGAGAGCGGATAGGCACGGCTCTGTAGCGGTGTAATGCTGTAATCAGTGTTACAGAAGCAAGGGGGTAAGGGAATGTTTGATAGCAGAAGGGGCCAATGGGGCGGTCGTGCCGAGCCGCCACCCGCGGATGACGTGAACGCCTGGGTCGTTGGTGCGCTGCCCGACGACTGGTTCACCGGGCCGGCCGAGGTGGTGGTGGACCGGGACGAGATCCTGATCGTCGGCACCCTGCCGGCTCCGACGCTGGCAGGGGCCGACGACGCGGAGCAGTCCACCGCCGAGCAGGGACGGATCTCCTCGTTCCGCGAGGAGACCCGGGACCGCCGGATCCGTATCGCGCAGCAGATCGAACACCGGTACCGCCGCAAGGTCGCGTGGGCAGTGGTATGCGGCTCGACCCGCGAGCTGTTCACGTCGCTGGCGGCGCCGGTCATGACCCGGCTGCGCCAACCGGAGCGGCAGATCCTGGACACGCTGGTGGACGCCGGTGTGGCCCGGTCCCGCTCGGAGGCGCTCGCCTGGTGCGTCCGGCTCGTCGGTGAGCACGCGGACACCTGGCTGGCTGACCTGCGCTCGGCCATGGGTGCGGTCGACGAGCTGCGCCGCCGGGGACCTGCCGCCTCCGTCTGACCGGCCTGACTGGAAGGAAGGGCACCTTGTTATCGCCCACGCGATAGCAGGGTGCCCTTGTTAACTGTCCTGACGCAGGAAAGTCCGCGCGGCGAAAGCTGAGCGCATTGCCTCGTGGACCTCGGCGGCCGCGCCGAGGTAGTCCAATGCGGACAGTGCCGCCCCGAGTACCGGCGGAGCCTGCACGATCGTGATCGTGGCCTTCGGCGCGGCGGACCGGATCCCTTCGCTGACCGGAGTAAGCAGCAACGGGTGCCGCGCCCGCAGGACTCCGCCGCCGAGTATCACGGTGAACGGCGAGTCGAGCAGGTCGAGCCGCCGCGCCGCCACCGTGGCCATGGAGACGATCTCTTCGGCTTGGCGGGCGACGACCGAGGCCGCGACCGCGTCCCCGGTGGCGGCCACCGCGAACAGTACGGCCGACAACTCGCTGAGTCGGCCCCGGTCGATCGATCCGAGGTGGACGGCGGCTCCGACATCCTCCGCAGTGGACAGTCCGAAGTGGTCGGCTACCGCGCGCGACAATGCCGTGATCGGGCCACGGCCGTCCTCGCCTCGAACCGCATGCCACAGGGCCAGCGTGGCCAGATGGCCGCCGCCACCCCAGTCCCCGCTGGTGAACCCGAGCGCCGGGAAACGCGCGGTGCGACCATCGGCCGCCCGCCCCGCACAGTTGATGCCAGCTCCGCAGACCACCGCCACCGCGTCCGGCGCGTCGGTACCGGCCCGCAGCAACGCGAACGTGTCGTTGTCCAGCCGCATGCCCGCCGCCCAACGCTCCGCCCGAATCGCCTGGGTCAGGAGACCCACCTCGACCGGCAGGTCCGCCCCGGCCAGGAAGATCTCGGCATGCTCGACGCGGTCCAGGCCGGCCTGCTCGTACGCTCGCCCGACCAGGTCGCGGCAGCCGGCGCATCGTTTCGTCGAGCCCGATGTTCTGATGGCATGTGCCGGGCCCGCGGGCGCTGGCGAGGACGCGCCCGTCGGTCGTGGCCACGACGCATCGGTCTTCGAGTTACCGCCGTCGATCGCCAGGAAGGCTGTCATCGGGTCCAGGCCAGGTACTGGGCGTTTCCGGCCAGTAGCCGATCGGTCAGGCGCTCGGCGAGCTCGTGCTGGCCGACCAGCGGGTGAGCGAGCAGGGCCGCGGTAGACCCGGCCGCGTCCACCGCGCAGGGCGGCGTCGACGGCCAGCCGTTCGTAGGCCGAGACGTGCGCGACGAGCCCGGCCAGGTCGGGCGCGAGCGGCGGAGCGGGCCGTGGCACCGAGCCCGTCCGCGGACACGTCGCAGGCTCACCTCGATCACGTCGTCGTCGGCCAGGAACGGCACGAGCCCTCTGTTGTGGACATTGGCCGACGTGGACGACCTGGCGAGTCGCCCAGCAGCGCGGCGACCAGCCCGATGGCCGCTTCGGAGTAGTACGCGCCGCCCCGGCGGGCGAGCAGTTCGGGCTTGTGGTCAGCTTCGGATCGGCGTACGCCCGAAGCAGTTCCGCCTCGATCTCGGCGACCTGCTGGCCCCGGGTCGGCCGGGACCGCTCGTGCTCGACCACGGCGTCGTGCGGTAGTAGTAGCGCAGGTAGTACGAGGGGACGCACCCGAGAGCGGTCACCAGCTCGGCTGGCAGCTCGACCTCCGCAGCCGCCGCGGTCTCGAGCAGCCTCGGCAGCACGTCGACACCGTCCACATAGGCCGCCCGCTCCCAGGTGAGGTGGTTGAGGCCGACGTGGTCGAGCACGACCGCGGTCCGGCTCGACCCCGAGCCAGCCGGCGATGCGGCGCTGGAAACCGATGGCCACGTTGCACAGCCCGACCGCCCGATGGCCGGCGTCGAGCAGCGCCCGGGTGACGATGCCGACCGGGTTGGTGAAGTCGACGATCAACGCGCCCGGAGGGGCCGCCGGCGGTCGCCGCGATCGTCCAGCACGACCGGCACCGTCCGCAGGGCCTTGGCGAGCCCGCCCGCCCCGGTGGTCTCCTGGCCGACGCAGCCGCACTCGAGCGGGAACGTCTCGTCGCGAGATCCGCGCCGCCTGCCCGCCGACGCGCAGTTGGATCAGTACCACGTCGGCGCCGTCCAGACCATCGGTCCACAGGAGGTCCACCGGACCCGCCCGGGATGGCCGTGGCTGGCGAACAGGCGGGCCGAGAATGCGCCGACCATCGCGAGGCGCTCGGCGGCCGGATCGACCAGCACGAGCTCGTCCACCGGAAGGACCGCATGCAGCCGGGCGAAACCGTCGACCAGCTCGGGCGTGTACGTCGAGCCGCCGCCGACCACGGCGATCTTCATGGGCGGTTACCCCTTGACTCCGGTCAGCGTCACGCCCTGGACGAACGCCTTCTGGGCGAAGAAGAAGATGACGACGACCGGGATCAGCGACAGCATCGTCGCGGCGTGACGAGGTTCCAGTCCACGTGGTGCAGGCTGCGGAACGAGGCCAGCCCGAGCGACAGTGTCCACGCCTTCTCGTTCTCGCTGGTGTAGAGCAGCGGGCCGTAGTAGTCGTTCCAGCAGAAGAAGAACTGGAACATCGCGGTCGCGGCGATGCCGGGCCGGGCCATCGGCAGCACCACCCGCAGCAGCGTGCGCCACTCCCCGCAGCCGTCCACCCGGGCCGCGTCGAGGTACTCGTCCGGGATGGTGACCAGGAACTGGCGGAGCAGGAAGATCGAGAACGCGTCGCCGAGCAGCATGGCAGGATGAGCGGCACCAGCGTACCGGTCAAGCCGAGGTTGGCCCACATCAGGTACAGCGGCACCGTGGTCACCTGCGGCGGCAGCATCATCACGCAGATGATCACGAGCGAAGATCGTGTTGCGGCCACGCCACCTGAGCTTGGCCAGCGCGTACGCGGCCGGAACGCTCGACAGCAGCATGAATGCCGTGGCCAGCCCGGCGTAGAGCACGGTGTTGACCAGGTAGCGGGCCAGCGGGGTGGTCGAGAACACGCGGACGTAGTTCTCCGGATGCCAGCGTCTGCGGCCATCATGTCGGCCGTCAGCGCCTGGTTGCTGGACATGAACGAGGTCAGGAGCAGGAACACCACCGGGGCCAGGAACATGGCGCACAGGGCGATCGCCAGGCTGTGCTCGGCGATCCAGACCAGTGACGGCGCGACGCCGGCCGACGCCCAGCGTGGCCGGCGTGTCGCCGTCATCGGCCGTCCCCGGTGAATGCCTGAACCGGCGCAGCAGGACGCAGCGTCACGACGAACGACGACCACGAACAACACCACGGCCAGCGTGTTGGCGTAGCCCATGCGCGTTGTAGCGGAAGCCGACCACGTAGAGCCACAGCGGGTACGTGAATGTCGACCCCTCCGGATATCCGAAGGTGGACGAGATCCCGCCCCGGTGGTCGCCTGACCCGAGGCCACGCTCGCGCCACCGCGGCCTGGGTGAAGTACTGCAGGGTGCAGATGACGCCGGTGACCGCACGCGAACAGCATCACCGGCGAGATGCTCGGCAGAGTGACGTTGCGGAACTGCTGCCACGCGCCCGGCGCCGTCGAGCTGGGCCGCCTCGTGCAGTTCGGTCGGTACGTCGAGCAGTGCGGCCAGGAAGATGACCATCAGGTCCCCGATCCCCCACAGCGCGAGCAGTACCAGCGACGGCTTGGCCCAGGTCGGCGAGTTGAACCACAGTGGACCGTCGATGCCGAACTTAGCCGAGCATCGTGTTCACCGGCCCGGTGCCCGGCTTGAACAGGAAGACGAACGCGATCGTCGCCGCTACCGGGGGGACCAGGGCCGGCAGGTAGAACATCGTGCGGTAGACGCCCGGCCCCGCTTCGATCTGGCTGAGCAGCACGCCGGTGCCCATGGCGCCGACGATCCGCGCCGGCACCAGCACCACCACGAACCACAGCGTGTTCTCGGCCGCCGTGCAACAGGTTGGCGTCGTGGAGCAGGTACCGCGTAGTTCGCCAGCCCGACCCACCGCGGCGGGTGAGAGCAGGTCGAACTCGTGAACGAGAAGTACAGAGCCGCCAGCAGTGGGTAGACGAAGAACACCGCGATGCCGACGAACGCCGGGAACATGAAGGACAGCACAGTCAGGCGGCGCCGGAGCCGGCGGTTGGCCCGCCGGCTCCGCACCTGTGGCGCCGTGGCCTGGTGGCCGCGTCCACCACAGCGACGGCCATCGAACTAGCCAGCCAGCTCGAGTACGCCGTTGACCTGTTTGTCCACATCGGCCAGTCCGGCGTCGAGGTCCGTGACCTTGCCCGACTGCCAGGCGGTCAGGAACTGCTGGAACGTTTCCTGGTAGGCCGGCGCCGGCCGGCGAGGCCGGCGTGGTCGCGCTGGCCGGGTTGTTGAAGATGTCCAGGAACACCTGGAACTGCGGGTCGAGCTGCAGATCGGGCGAGTGCAGGGCGTCCAATGTGGTCGGCACGTTCTTGATACCGTTGGCCAGCTTGACGATCGCCTCGGTGTCGGTCGTCAGGTAGCGCAGCAGCGCCCACGCCGCCTCGGGGTTCTTGGAGTTGCGCGAGATGCCGGCCATGTTGCCGGTGACGTAGCCGCCCGTAGCGCGGCCGTCGGTCGTCGGGCATCGGCGCGGTGCCGTAGTTCATGCTGGACGCCTGGTCCTTGATGAACGCGATCCGGTACTCGCCGTCGATGTTCATCGCGACCTTGCCCTTCTGGAAGGCGTTGTCGGCCGAGAACTCCTCACCGAGGCTGGACTGGAACTTGGCCAGCTTGTTGTAACCGAACTAGTCGACCAGCTGCTTCTGCCATTGCAGGTAGGCCTTCCATGCCGGATCGGTGCCGATCGCCGACTTGCCGTCGGCGGTGAGCCACTTGGCCCCGATCGCCGGAGCCGATATGGGCGGGCGAGTTCTCGTAGTACCCGAACAGCGGAAGGAATCCGCGCGACCTCGATGGTCCCGTCCGCCTTGCGCTTGGTCAGCCTCTTCGCGTCGTCGGTCAGCTCGGCCAGGGTCTTCGGCGGCCCGCGATACCGGCTGCCGTGAACATGTCCTTGTTGTAGTACAGGCCGTATGTGTCAGCCAGGAACGGCATCGTGCACTGCTTGTTCTCGAACTTGGTGTACGCCTGAACGCTGGCCGGGATCTTCGTCATGTCGACGTGGTCGCGGCTGATGTACGGGTTCAGGTCGACCCAGGCGCCGGAGTGGCAGAACTTGCCCACGATGTCGGTCGAGTACGACAGCCCGAGGTCCGGACCCTGACCGGCCGAGATGGCCTGGGTCATCTTGGTGTCGTCCTGGCCGTCCTTGATCACCACGTGGATCTTCGGATGCGCCACCTCGAAGTCGTGGACGACCTCAGCGATGGCGGCCGCCTCGCGGTCGGTGAAGAAATGCCAGAACTCGATGGTCCCCTCGGGCTCCGCCGTCGGGGATGCGAGTGGTGCGGGTGCGCTACCGGGGGTACATCCCGCGGCCATGGCGGTCGCGAGGAGCGCGACCCCTGCCAGGGTGGTCACGCGCGTACGGCGAACCATTGTCTGCTCCTTCCAAGGGTGGCATCGTTCGGAGGTTCGGCGGGCTTGCCCTGCTCGGGTTGGGCCGGCCTTGCTGGTGGGACCGGGCCGGTCCATGTCGGGTTGGGCTCGGTCGGGATTGGCCCTGCCTGCTCGACTTGGACCAGCTGCTGGGGTTGGGCTGGCTCTACTCGGGTTGCGCGAGCGAGCTGATCAATGACTCGCGCAGCGCGGCCTGCCCGGCGTCAAGGCCGCCGAGCAGAACGGCGTCGTCGTTGACCGCGGTTACCGCGACCTCGACTTCGGGTTTCTCATGTGGACTGACGCGGGCCAGTTCGGCCACCACGGCGTCACGCAGGGCGGCGCCGCCGGCCTGGGCCATCGAGCCACCCAGCACGACCAGCGGCGGGTCGAGTACGGCCACGACGGTGGCCAACCCGTACGCGACCCGGTGGGCGAGCTCCTCCAAGAACTCGTCAACGTCGATGACCGCTGAGACCGCGGCGCCGACCGTCGACCCGCTGGCTCCGTACCGGCGGGCGAGTTCGATCACTGCCGGCCCGCCGACCAGGTCCTGCAGGTCGACTGCTCCACCCGGTGGCCGGCGATCGGCATAGACCGGCAGATATCCGATCTCACCCGCGCTGCCCCGCGCCCCCCGCAGGAGTGTCCCGCCGAGATCCATCGCCAGGCCGAGGCCGTGGTCGAGCCACAGCATGGCGAAGCTCTCCACGCCGGCCGCGACCCCATGGCTACGCTCGGCGATAGCGGCGAGGTTCACGTCGTTCTCGACCGCCACATCGACGGTGCTGCCCAACCGGGCGGCGATCGCGCCGGCCACCCCCGGCCGACCCCAACCCGGAACGTCGATCTGGTGCACGGTGTCGGTCCGCCGGTCATACGACCCGGCCACGCCGACCTGGACCCGCCGGACCCGACCGGTGGCAAGCCCACCCCCGGCGCACGCGGTGTGGACGGTCCGCTCGACGACACTGGCCGGATCGAGCGCGGCGAAGTCGAGCCACTCCTCGTTGCGGTGACGTACCTCGCCGGCCAGATCGGCCACCGCGTACGTAAGGGAGGGCCGGTCGTCGCCGGAGGTGTCGCGCACCGAGATGGCCACCACGTAACCGGCCTCGGGATTGGGCGCGTAGATCTCGGCGGTCGGCCCGAGCCCGCCGGCTGTCCGCCCGGCAACCACCGCCAGCCCGGCGTCGGTGAGCAGGCGCAGCATCTCGCTACTGGTCGGCTTGGACAGTCCGGTCAGGTCGCGGAGCTCGGCTCGGGTGAGCCGGCCGTTGGCGAGCAGATGCGACAGCGTCGCCGAGGTGTTGATGGCCCGGAGCAGCTTCGCCGAACCGGATGGCCGCGTCATCGCCCCTCCTCGCCGGCTTCGTCCGTCGATCCGGCGGCTGCGTCAGCCGGTGGATGGATCGTCGTTCACGCGCCCTGACTCAGTAAGACAGGTTAACTAACTATTGGACGGCACCGTAGGTCCAGCGAATGGCCCTGTCAACCCTCGAGCGTCGACGCCGGGCCGCTCGTGTACCTGGCCGCCTCGGGTTCGCCCAAGATCGTCAGGTCCGAGGATGGATTGCCCTCTTTCGGACGATCCTCCCCGGAAAACCGGCGACCTGCGACGACCGCCAGGGGGCCTTGCCCGCACGGCTGGGTGAGCGAAAAAGTCGGTGCGCCCCGAGCCGGAGGTCGATCTTGCACAAAACTCGGCCGGGGCGGGGGCCGGGGCCGCAACGGGTGGCGGGGCCGGGGCCGGGCCGGAACGGGTGGCTGGGCAGGGGCCGGGGCCGGGGCCGGGGGCCGGGCGAGGAAACGGGTGGCGGGGCCGGGGCCGCAGCGGGGTGGCGGGGTGGACCCGGAGGCCGCTGAGGTGGTACGACCGTCCATCACGGACTGTCGCCGTGAACATGTGTCCACAATCGACGGCCCGCGACATGATCAACTTCACTCACTGCGACGGTCCACTGCGGACATTGCCACGGAATTGAGTGATCACAAGGGACCGTCGCTGCTGGACGGTCCTGACGGGACAGTGCACTGTGGAATAGATTTGCGGAAATCCTGGACAGCGGCGCGGGAAAGTGGCAGCGTGGACGCATGGCAGAAGGAGTGAACGCGACGGCCGCAGCCCTGCTCGGGCTGCTGCATGACACCCCGATGACGGGCGGTCAGCTGATGGCTGCCGCCGAGAAGCGGCTCGGTCCATACTGGTCGATGACTCGCAGCCAGGTGTACCGCGAGCTGCCGGCATTGGCTGAGATGGGCTTCGTGAAGTTGGGCAAGCCGGGCCCCCGGGCCAGCCAGCCTTACTCGATCACCCCGGCCGGCAAGCGCGCCTTCGCGCGGTGGCTGTCCGAGGACCCCGGTACCGAGTCCCTGCGCAACCCGGTCGCACTTCGGGTCGCGTTCGGTGCCCACCACGGCGCCAGCGCGCTGAAGGATCTCTACGCCCAGGCGACCGACGCGCACAACAACGCGCTGAACGAGATCCGCGAACAGGCGAAGCAGGTCAAGGCTGAAGGCGACAACTACGGCGCCGCGGCGTTGGAGTTCGCGGTCGGATACCACAAGGCCGCTCTCGCCTGGCTCAAGGCCGCTCCGGTCAGATAGCCGGGGCGTCACCCGGCCGTACGCGTCATGAGGAGCCGCACCACCCGTCCCAGGGCGGGGGCGCGGCTCCTGCCGTCGGCTAGTCTTGACTGTTGTGACAACCGCCGATCTCGCCGAACAACTCAAGGTCCTGGACGCCACCCTGCACAACATCGAGACCGTCCTGGATCTCGATCGGATGCGCCGGGAGAAGGATGACCTCGAGGCTCAGGCGTCGGTGCCCAACCTGTGGGACGATCCGGCCGCGGCCCAGAAGATCACCTCGAAGCTGTCGCACGTCCAGGGCGAGATCAACAAGGTGGAGCGGCTGCGCTCCCGGCTCGACGACGCCGCTCTGATGCTCGAATTGGCGCAGGGCGAGTCCGACGCGTCCGCGCTGGCCGAGGTGACGGCCGAGATCGCCGCGCTGCACACCGCCATCGACGAGCTCGAGGTCCGCACCCTTCTCTCCGGCGAGTACGACTCCCGTGCGGCCCTGCTGACAATCCGGTCAGGCGCGGGCGGGGTCGACGCCGCCGACTTCGCCGAGATGCTCATGCGGATGTACCTGCGGTGGGCCGAACGACACGGGTACCGCACCGAGGTCTACGACACCTCCTACGCCGAGGAGGCCGGTCTCAAGTCGGCCACGTTCGCGGTCGAGGCGCCATACGCGTACGGCACACTCTCGGTCGAGTCGGGCACCCACCGGCTGGTCCGGATCAGCCCGTTCGACAATCAGGGCCGCCGGCAGACCTCGTTCGCGGCGGTCGAGGTCGTCCCGGTCGTCGAGCAGACCGACGAGATCGAGATCCCCGACGACGATCTGCGGGTCGATGTGTACCGGTCCTCCGGCCCCGGCGGCCAGGGCGTCAACACCACCGACTCAGCCGTGCGGCTGACCCACCTGCCCACTGGCATCGTCGTGAGCTGCCAGAACGAGCGCTCCCAGCTCCAGAACAAGGCGACCGCATTGACCGTCCTCAAGGCGAAGCTGCTGGCTCGGCGGCGCGAGGAGGAGGCGGCCAAGATGGACGCGCTGCGAGGCGATGTAGCCGGCTCGTGGGGCGACCAGATGCGCTCGTACGTCCTGCACCCGTACCAGATGGTCAAGGATCTGCGGACCGAGTTCGAGACCGGCAACCCGTCGGCGGTGTTCGACGGCGACATCGACGCGTTCATCGAGGCGGGTATCCGCTGGCGCAAGCAGCGCCAGCTCGGCGCCGGCACCAACGGAGCAGATAACGCAAAGTAGGCAGATTGGAACGCTTCGTCCACCGATCGTGTGGCTCAGACACCTGTCTTTTTCAGGAGAAACGCGTCACCAACACGTGGTGGACTTGGCGTTCCAGTGACACCGCGTAGACTTCCGACCCGTGATTGCGCTCGAGCATGCGACGAAGACCTACCCCAAAGCCCAGCGGCCTTCGCTCAACGACGTGTCTGTCTCGATCGACAAGGGTGAGTTCGTCTTCTTCATCGGCCCATCGGGCTCCGGCAAGTCTACGATCGTGAAGCTGCTCCTCCGCGAGATCCAGCCGACGAAGGGCAAGGTCATCGTCAACGGGCGTGAGGTCGGGAACATGCGGCACTGGCGCATCCCGAACTTCCGGCGCTCGATCGGCTGCGTCTTCCAGGACTTCCGGCTCCTGCCCAACCGGACGGCGTACGAGAACGTGGCGTTCGCCCTTGAGGTCATCGGCAAGACCCAGGCGGTGGCCCGCCGGGTGGTGCCCGAGGTGCTCGAGCTGGTCGGCCTGGGGGGTAAGGAGCACCGGTACCCGCAGGAGCTGTCCGGCGGGGAGCAGCAGCGCGTCGCCGTGGCCCGTGCGTTCGTCAACCGTCCGCTGATCCTGCTCGCGGACGAGCCCACCGGGAACCTCGACCCGGACACCTCAATCGAGATCATGCGGCTGCTGGACCGGATCAACCGGACCGGTACCACGGTCGTGATGGTCACCCACGACTCCAACATCGTGAACCAGATGCGCCGGCGCGTGGTTGAGATCGAGGCCGGCAAGATCGTCCGCGACCAACCGCGTGGCGTCTACGGCTGACGCCTGGCCGTCCACCGCGTCGCGAATCCCCCGGGGAAGGAACCCAGCTCGATGCGTCTGAAGTACGTACTCTCGGAGGTCGCTGTCGGCCTCTGGCGAAACGTCACCATGACGATCGCCATGATCATCACGATGACGGTCTCGCTCACACTTCTGGGCGCAAGCGTCCTGCTGTACCTGCAGGTCAACCAGATGAAAGAGATCTACTACCAGCAGGTAGAGGTGACCGTCTTCCTCAAGACCACCGGTACCACGCAGGATCAGAAGGACGCCCTCGACTCTGAGCTCAAGGTCGACCCGCTCGTCCAACAGGTGATCTTCGAGAACAAGCAGCAGGCGTACGACCGGTTCCGGGAGATCTACGCCAACGCGCCGGATCTGGTGAACCAGACCAGACCGGATTCACTCCCCGAGTCCTTCCGGGTCAAGCTCAAGGATCCGAACACGTTCAACGAATTCAAGGACAAGTACGTCACCAAGGATGGCGTGGACACGATCATCGACCAGAAGGAGTTGGTCGAGAAGGTGTTCAAGGTCCTCGGATCGCTCCAGACGCTCGCACTCATCATCGCCATCGTGCAGGGTGTCGCGGCGCTCATGCTTGTGATCAATACGATCCAGGTCGCGGCGTACAGCAAGCGCCGAGAAGTGGCGGTGATGAAGCTGGTCGGCGCATCGAACTGGTTCATCCAGGCACCGTTCGTCCTCGAGGCGGTGGCGGCCGGGCTGATCGGCGCGATCCTCGCCTACGGCACACTCGTGATCGCGAAGATCTACGTGTTCGACGGCACCCTGGCTCCGCTCGCGTCCGTCCTGACGCCGGTGTCATGGGCGCACGTGAACTGGATGCTGCCTCTGCTCGCTGGAGCCGGCGCGCTGGTCAGCTCGGTCACGGGCTGGATCGCGCTGCGCTTCTACATCAAGGTCTGACCATTTCGCCCGTACGGGCGAGCATTCCGCACTGATCAGGGCGGCCGTAGGAATACGGTCGCCCTGTCATGTTAAGTACATTATTAGCGCGTTTATCCAGATTCCGACCATTCTGCGGCGTAATACTTCGGTGGACATCTCGTACCCGAGGTGCGCGGCGGAAGGTCGTGAACGGTGAGACGGACCTGGTCCTGGGTGATGGCGATGCTGGCCGTACTGGTGTGTGTCCTGGCGGCCTCAGGATCAGCGGGAGCTGATCCGGGCGGCGACCAGCAGCAGGTCGACCGCCAGCTGGCCCGGACGAGAGCCCAGCTCGAGGCCGTCTCCGAGCGGGTGGAGGCGGCGGCAGAGGCATACACCGCGGCCACGGCACAGCTTCCGTCCGCCCAGCAGCACCTGGCCGACGCCCGTGGCGTGGTGGCCGGAGCCAAGGCCCACGCGGCTGCCGCAGCCCGGGCCGCCAAGGCGGCCGACACCGACCTGGCGGTGGCCAACCAGGCGTTGGGCGTGGCCCAGCGGCGGGTGGCCGAGACCAGGAGAACGATCGACCAGTACGTCGTCGAGGCCTATGAAGGTGGTGATGTCGCCGGCGTGAGCGCGCTGTTGAGTGTGACCAGCCCAGCCGACTTCGTGGCCGGGCTGACCTATATCGGCCACGTCGCGCAGGTGCAGCAGGCCGATCTGGACGCCACCACCCGGGCCCGGATGGTCGAGCGGAACGGCCAGAACGTACGGGCCGCGCGGGCACGCACCGCCGATGCCACCAACCAGGCGGCGGCGGACGCGCTGGCGAAGGCGCAGACTGCCGAGACCGCTGCCGCCCAGGCGGCCACGCGGGTGGCCGACCTCATCGCGGCCAAGCAGGCGGCGCTCAAGGTCGCCGCGTCGGAGCGGGCTACCACCTTGGCCCGGTACAAGGCGCTGCAGGCCGAGAGCCAACGGATTGCCGCCCAGCTCCGTGCCTTGGCTCGCACCGGGACGAGTCAGGCGATCCGGCCGGGGATCCGGCTGCCGATGCCGGTGAACGGATGGAAGTCGAGTGACTTCGGCATGCGCTACGACCCGTTCTACAAGGTGTGGCAGCTGCACGCCGGCGTCGACCTGGCGGCACCGGGCGGTACCCCGATCCGGGCGGCCGCGTCAGGCAGGGTCATCCAGGCGGGGTGGAACGGCGGATACGGCAATTACACGTGCATCTACCACGGGACGTACCAGGGCAAAGCATTCGCCACCTGCTATGCCCACCAGTCGCAGATTCTGGTGCACGTGGGACAACAGGTGCAGCAGGGACAGGTGATCGGTCGGGTCGGGACTACCGGCGCGTCGACCGGTGATCATCTTCATTTCGAGGTACGGCTGAATGGCGATCCGGTCAACCCGTTGCCGTGGCTGCCGGCATGCCTGTGCTGACCGCGTGCGCCGGCTGACAACCGAATCGACGGTCCAGACCGGACTCAGGTAGCATTGCCGCCCGGCCTCGATGGATCGCCCGGACGGGCGTCGAGCGTGGAGAGGTGAGCGCGGTGCCGCGGGAGAAGGGGCGCAAGGTCGTTGCGTCCAACCGGAAGGCGCGCCACGACTACGCCATTCTCGACACGGTCGAGGCGGGCATCGCCCTGTTCGGCACAGAGGTCAAGTCGCTGCGAGCCGGCCGAGCGTCCCTTGTGGACGCATTCGCCCAGGAGCGCGACGGTGAGCTCTATCTGCACGGCATGCACGTGGCGGAGTACGCCATGGGCACCTGGACCAACCATGAGCCTCGACGGGTCCGCAAGCTGCTGCTGAACCGCGTCGAAATCAATCGGCTGATTACGAAGATCCGGGAGGACGGCCTCACCCTCGTCCCTTTGTCGTTGTACTTCGCTGACGGTTGGGCCAAAGTGGAGCTTGGCCTTGCTCGCGGCAAGAAGGCGTACGACAAGCGTCAGGACCTCGCCAAGCGCGACGCTGACCGGGAGATCCACCGGGCGCTGGGCCGACGCAACAAGGGCATGGGATAGGACCTCATGGGCGGCATCCGGCTTGAGTTCGAGCTTCCGGCGCCGCCCGAGCGCGTGTGGCCCCTGCTCACCGACCGGACCCAGCTCGCCACGTGGTTCATGGAGAACGACTTCGTGCCGGACCGGGGTCGCCGGTTCATGCTCTGGCCGGGGGAGCTACCGGGTATCGACGGTCCGATCAGCGCCGTCCTGCTCGAGCTGGCCGAGCCGCACAAGATCATGATGGGCTGGCAGGGCCCCCGCAGCCAGACATCCATGACCTGGACCTTGCAGGGCCACCGGGACGGTACCCGGTTACGGGTGACCGAATGGGGTCACTTCGGCGCCGACGAGGTGTCCCGCGAACGGACGCTGAGCCGGCTGTTCGGGGTCGATCTGGTCGCGCTCGTCCAGCGCCAGGCGACTGTGCCCGCCGCTACGCCGGCCGCCGCAACCTCGGCCGGCTCAGGCGTGGTCTACCTGGCGGAGAAGCCGGCACTGTCGGGGGCCGACACGCCGGCCAGAGCCGCACGGTCCTATCCGGCGGCCCCGGATGAGCAGGCCGCGGGCTCGCGTCGACGGCGGGCATTCTGGTTCGGCCTGGTCGCGTTGCTCGTGTTGGCCGGGCTGGCTGTGTGGCTTGCCCTGCCACTGACCCCGGTCAAGGGCGGAGATCCGGCTGATCCGGGCCGTGGCGACCTGGGCACCGCGCCGGGTATCGGCTCGACGGGGGGCGGCCCCGCCGGCTCCGGCAATGGGGACCCTGGTCGTGGACCGGGCCAAAGTACGTCCACCGGACCGGGCGCCGGCGCGGCCCCGACTGCGTCTGTCGGCCCGAGTACGGCGACCACCGGCGGGCCGGTCAATGGGAAGCCAAGTATGACCGTGGCGTACGCCTTCTCGGGACTGGTGACCTCGACGGTCACGGTGACCGTCACGAACAACGGCGACGGCGCCGGCGGGTGGCGGGCCGTGACCGTGCGGCTGGGCGCGGCGAACCTGATCATCGCCGATCTGACGCCGGGCTACAGTCACGTAGCGCATTCGCCGGTGCACTGCTTCTACCGCCCCCAAACGGCGGCCCCACTCGAGCCCGGTCTCTCGGAGGCGTTCAGCTTCAAGATCACGTTGGCGGTCGGTGGGCTCCTCAGCGACCCCGTCAAGGACGTGACTCTGGACGAGATGCCCTGCTGATCACGAGCGGGATGAAAGCACTTGCCGCAGGCGTTATCCTTGATGAGCGCCACAGGTGGTGGCGTGACTTGGGGGTGACAGGTTTCGACTGCGGATGTTGAGGCAGGGGAAGCGAGCCGAGGAAGCCGACGTCGTCTCGTGAATCGTCGTCGGAAAACTACAAGCGCCAACGCTAAGCGCGCGCACTTCGCACTCGCCGCCTGAGGCGGGTAGTGAAGTTGTCGGACCGGGAGGGCCTACGGCCCGGATTTCCGGCATCAGCTAGTAGGCTGGCCAATTCAGTCCCGTCGCGGGGCTGATGCGGTGAGATCAATCGCGACTGGGCCCGTCACACCGACTCGCTCGCGTGATCGGAGGGGCCGAGTAGAGGCATAGCGAGCTGCGCTCGGAGAAGCCCTGGCGAAGCTCCGGAGGACCCGGGTTCGATTCCCGGCACCTCCACCAACACGGCGGCGCTCCCCATCCCGGGGGGCGCCGCCTCCTTACGGTCCACGGACGACGACGTTGGGTCAGTGATCAGCCCGCCACCTCCGCCGTAGGCTCGGAGCATGGGGCAGCGGGTGCTGGTCGTCGACGATGACCCGACGGTGAGCGACGTGGTCCGCCGGTACCTGCAGCGGGCGGACTACGAGGTGACCCTGGCCGCCGACGGGCAGTCAGCCCTCGACGCGGCCTCCGGGCACCGGCCGGACCTGGTCGTGCTCGACCTGATGCTGCCCGGCATCGACGGCCTCGAAGTGTGCCGCCGACTGCGGGCGACCGATCCGAACCTCCCGATCGTGATGCTCACCGCGTTGGGCGACGAGGGTGACCGGGTCGTCGGGCTCTCCCTGGGCGCCGACGACTACATCACCAAGCCGTTCTCACCCAGGGAGCTTGTGCTGCGGGTGCAGTCGGTCCTGCGGCGCGCCACCCGGCCTGCCGCTCCGCCGGCGGCCCCCGAGGTACTCGAGGACGGCGGACTGGTGGTCGACGTGGCCCGTCGTGCCGCCCGGCTCGACGGCGTCGATCTCGCGCTCACGGTACGGGAGTTCGACCTCCTGGTGTATTTCATGCACCATCCTGGGCGGGCGTTCCGACGGGGCGAGTTGCTCGAAGCAGTGTGGGGCTGGACTTTCGGCGATCAGTCCACTGTGACCGTCCACGTGCGACGGTTGCGGGAGAAGATCGAGGCTGATCCGGCCGCGCCGGCGCGGATCCTCACCGTGTGGGGCGTCGGGTACCGGTACGAGCCGGCCGGCTGACGTGCGCGGCATCCTGTTGATCCTGCTCGTCGCCCTGGTCGGCGCCGTGATCGTGGTCATCCCGGGCTGGCTTGTGCTACGGGCGCTACGGGGTCGGTCCATCACTGTGCACATCTGCGTGGTCGTCGCGGTGACCGTGCTGTCGGTCCTGGCCGGGGTCATCGGCGTCGCCCAGGGCATGTTCATCGCGCCGCACGATGTCGATGTACTGCTGATCGTGGTGCCCCTGGCCGGCGCGGTCAGCCTCGGTGTGGGCATCTGGCTCGGTCGACGGCTCGCCGCCGAGGCGATGTGGGCCGACGAGGTACGGGCCCGGGAGCGGCAGATGGAGGCCAACCGGCGGGAACTGGTGGCCTGGGTGTCGCACGACCTGCGGACACCTCTGGCCGGCCTGCGGGCGATGGCCGAGGCGCTGGAGGACGGCGTGGTCGTCGACCCCGAAACAGTCGCCGCGTACCACGCCCGTATCAGGACGGAGGCCGACCGGATGGCCAGCCTGGTCGACGACCTGTTCGAGTTGTCCCGTATCACCGCCGGCGCGCTGCGACTCACCCTCGATTCGGTATCCCTGGGTGACGTTGTGTCCGACGCGGTTGCCTCGGCGGCGCCGGTTGCGGCCGCCCACGGGGTACGGCTGGAGGCCGCCGAGAGCGGATGGCCGACCGTACGGGGGAGCGTGCCCGAGCTGTCGCGCATCGTGGCGAACCTGCTGCGCAACGCGATCCGGCATACCCCGCCCGACGGTACCGTCGTGGTCAGCGGCGGGCGGGACGGAGAGGACGGCTGGTTCGCCGTCACCGACGCCTGTGGCGGCATCCCGGAGGCCGACCTGCCGCGGGTCTTCGACGTGGCGTTCCGTGGCGGTTCCGCCCGTACCCCGGAGTCACAGCGGGAAGGCGACGGCGGCGGAGGTGGGCTCGGGCTGGCTATCGTGCGTGGGCTGGTCGATGCTCACCGCGGCGAGGTGGCAGTCACCAACGTGGGCGACGGCTGCCAGTTCGTTGTGCGGCTACCCCTTCCGGCCTAGTGCACCTCGATACCGTCGAGGGCGTGGTGGCAGGAGCAGTCGGTGTCGACCGGAAGAGCCTGGCAGGCGGCCAGCAGGAGCCCGCGCAGGCGGTTGGTGTTCTCGCCGAACACCCGGAACACCTCCTCCTGGGTGACGCCGTGATCCCCCTCGACTCCGGCGTCCAGATCCGTGACCAACGCGATCGCCGTGTAGCAGAGGGCCAGCTCGCGGGCCAGGACGGCCTCCGGGTGGCCGGTCATGTTCACGACCGTGCCGCCGATGCCCGCGTACCACCGCGACTCGGCCCGGGTCGAGAACCGCGGACCCTCGATCACGACCATCGTGCCCCCGTCGACCAGGTCGAACCCGGTGGCGCCGGCGATCTCGCGTACCGTCGAGCGGCCGGTCGGGCAGTACGGGTCGGCGAACGCGACATGGACAGCGCCACTGTCGTAGAACGTCTGCACCCGGCCGGCCGTACGGTCGATCAGCTGGTCAGGGAGCACGAACGTACCCGGCCCGAACTCAGGTCGCAGGCCGCCGACCGCACACGGGGCGATGATCTGCCGTACCCCGATCTCCCGCAGCGCCCACGCGTTCGCGCGATAAGGGATCCGGTGCGGCGGATACCGGTGATCCCGCCCGTGCCGCGGCAGAAACGCGACCCGGCGGCCACCGACATCGGCGACAGTCACGGCGTCCGACGGTGGTCCGTACGGCGTATCCAGGATGTGCTCCTGGGGATTGTCAAGCAGCGAATAAAGTCCCGATCCACCGATAACGCCGACATCGGCCAGCACCGTCACGCGCAGACTCTAACCGTGGGACGGGACGCAAGCTATGGTGCGAGTCATGACGATCGGCTGTGGCGCGCCAGCGTGGCGGTGGGCGTCGGCGGGACCCTACGGGTGAGGGCGGGTGAGCGTGCATCCGGATCCGGGCATGGCGCATGAGCCAGAGGTGAGGAAAGGGCAGTCGATGGAGTCGCTGGTCGGGCATCTGCTCGTGGCGACCCCGGCGCTCCGTGACCCCAACTTCGAGCGAACCGTCGTGCTGCTGGTCGCCCACGAGGACGGCGGCGCGCTCGGCGTCGTCCTCAACCGGGCGACCGAGGTACCGGTGGCCGAAGTGCTCGGCGCCTGGGGCGGAATGGCCTGCGAACCCGGCGTCGTCTTCGAGGGCGGCCCGGTCCAGCCCGAGGCCGCCATCTGCCTGGCCCGGGTCCGCTCCCAGACCGGTGACACCCGCGGCTTCAGCCGGGTCGAGGGCACCCTCGGTACCGTGGACCTGTCCAGCGACCCCGAGGCGATGCGCGACGACATCGTGGAGGTGCGGGTCTTCGCGGGCTACGCCGGATGGGGCTCCGGGCAGATCGAGGACGAGATCTCGACCGGCTCCTGGCTCACGTTCAAGGCCCTCCCCAGCGACGCCTTCACCGACCGGCCGGACGACCTCTGGTCCATGGTGCTCCGCCGGCAGGGAGGCCTGTACGCGGCGATCGCCCAGTACCCGGCGGACCCGACCCTCAACTGACCACCTGGGGGGATTCGCGTGTGACCCCCGGTTGCGCGGTGTGTAATATCGTTCGAGTGCCCGCCTCCGGGAGGGCGCGCGGGGCCGTGGCGCAGCTGGTAGCGCACCACACTGGCAGTGTGGGGGTCAGGGGTTCGAGTCCCCTCGGCTCCACCCGCATCCGCAGGTGAGCGCCTTGATCGCTGAAGTTGGTGATCAAGGCGTTGATCATTTGTCAGCGGTCTGTCATCAGGATCGAACACCACCTGACAACACCAGCAGCGTTTGGCGCACACGAAGCCCGCTTCGGCGCGGCCGTCTCCAGGCCCGCTCGTTGGTTGAGGCCGGCCCCGCCCGGTCCTCGTCGACCAGGAGGGCCTCGACGACCGCGTTACGACGAGCCCGGGGTCGCGTGCGATCATCGCGATCTTCTGGACGCCGGCCGCGACCTTCGGCGATGGCCCGCCGGGCTGTTGGGCGGACGTTGTCATTCGGGGGCGATCGTCCCGATGGCCACGGAGATGGGAGCGAGGCGGATCAGGTGCTGGACGGTCCGTCCCGGTCTGTCCACTCACGACTGTCCAGTTCGGACGATACAGAGACGGTGAGCTCTCAGGGGCCGGCCCGCCGACGAACGCCTGGCCTTCGGCGGCGCCCCCGCACGCCGCCGGCCCGTACAATGTTGGCCGCGGTGCCGTTGCGTCGAGCTGTCCTCATAACCCAGAGGCCGCCCGAAGCTCGCCGACCTGTTCTGCATCAGTTCCACCCGTCCAGTATCGACGACGGTGTCGGTCTTCGTTCCAGGCGGCGATCCAGGTGCGGATGTCGGCTTCGAGGGCGTCCACGAACCGAACAACACGATGCTGGTCTCCGGAGCCTTCCCTATCCATGACCTCCCCGACATTGGCGTCGACCTCGACGACCCGGGCGATCAACACCACGGCGGCTTCGTCACGCTCGCCGGACTGATCCTCGCCCGACTCGGCCACATCCCCACTCGCCCCGGCGAACGCGTCGACCTCGGCCGGCACACCGCCGAGGTGATCGACGTTGCCGGTCATCGATCACCAGAGTCCGCATACATCCCAACCCTGGCCCCGACCCGAACGGGCACGCCCGCAACAACGCCAACAACCATGACTGACCGCCGGACGCGACGCCGCGGTGACGTTCAGCTACTAATCAGTCCGTCGGTCAGGCGTGAACCGGAAGGCCGGCCAGGCGCCATTCGAGCATTCCGTCGGCGAGCCGTACGGCGTCGCGGCCGTGGGCGCGCAGCAGCCGTACGGCGTCGTGGGCGAGCACGCAGTAGGCGCCGCGGCAGTAGGCGACGATCTGCCCGTCGTCGGGCAGCTCGGCCAGCCGGTCGGCCAACTCGTCGAGGGGGATGCTGACCGCGCCCCGGATGTGCCCGGCCGCGTACTCCTCGGCCGGGCGCACATCCAGCACGGTGACGTTGGTCGTCTTGGCCAGGCGTCGCAGTTCGTCGCGGGTGACCGGCTCGCCGCCGTCGACACCGAGGTAGGTGACACGGGCCGCTTCAACGTCGGGGAGGTGCGACTGGGCCACCTCGCGCAGCCGCGCGAACAGATCCGCCACATCCGTCCCGGCCAGCCGGTACAGGATCCTCGTACCGTCCCGGCGGGTGGTGACCAGGTTGGCCTGCCGCAGCGTCTGCAGGTGCGCCGACGCCGTGGTGAGGCCGAGGTCGGCGGCGGCGGCCAGCGACGCGACGTCCCGTTCGCCCTGGGCGAGCAGGTCGAGCAGCTCCAACCGCTTGCCCGACGCCAGGGCCTTGCCCACGCGGGCGAACTGGTCGAACAGGGCGTTCTTGTGGTCGCGGTTACCCAACTCGTCATCCTCCAAAGTTCTATGGAATAGTGTAGGAGGCCGCGGCGCGCGGACCGCCACCGGGGAGGGCCTTGATGAGACCAGTTGATTCCGCTGGTCGACGAGGGGTTGGGCAACAGCGCCTACCTGCTCGACCTCGGCGATGGCCGGGCCCTGGCCGTCGACCCGTCCCTCGATCTGCGCGCGGTCGACCGGGCCGCCGCCACGCGGGGGCTGCGCATCGCGTACGCGGCCGAGACCCATCTGCACGCCGACTTCCTGTCCGGCGCCCGCCAGCTCTCGGCGGATCACGGCACCCAGATCCTCGCCAGCGCGGCCGGCGATCGGACCTTCGACCATGTCCGGCTGCGTGATGGTGACGAGGTCGACCTGGGTGGGCTGACCCTGCGCGCTCTGGCGACCCCCGGCCACACCCCCGAGCACCTGTCCTTCCTGCTGCTGGACGGCGCGACGCGAGATCGGAGTGTTCACCGGCGGGTCGCTGATCGTCGGCGCCGCCGCCCGCACCGACCTGATCAGCCCGGAGCGCACCGAGGAGTTGGCCCGCGCCCAGTACCATCGCTGCGCCGGCTCGCGACTCTGCCCGACGCGACCGCGGTGTGGCCGACCCACGGCGCCGGCTCGTTCTGCTCCGCACCGCCCGGCGCCGCACGCACCTCCACGATCGGCGCGGAGAAGTCCAGCAACCCGCTGCTGGCCGCTCCCGACGAGGACGCGTTCGTCACGCGGCTGCTCGGCGGGCTGGGGAGCTACCCGACCTACTTCACGCGGCTCGGCGAGCTCAACCGCCACGGACCACTCGTCCCGACCACACCGGTCCTGGTGCCGCTGGATGCCGCCTACCGTGCGGCGGCTGCTGGCCGACGGTGGGTCCATCGTGGACGTACGGCCGGTCGCCGACTACGCCGCCGGCCACCTCCCCGGCTCCGTGTCGATCCCGCTGCGCCCCCAGTACGCCACCTGGCTGGGCTGGCTGCTGCCCCCGGATGTCCCGATCGTCGTACTGCGCAACCCCGATCAGGATCCGGCCGAGATCCTGTGGCCCGCGCTGAACGTCGGGTACGCCATCGCCGGCGAGCTGGCCGGCGGCGTCGCCGCCTGGGCCGCCGACGGCGGACAGCTGGCCACGACCCGCCTGGTCGGTCCATCCGATGTGGACATCGCTGGTGGTGGACGTACGCCAGGCCAGCGAGCACGCAGGCGGGCACCTTCCCGGCGCGCGGCTGATCGAGCTGGGCCGCCTCACCGAGCAGGCCGCCGACCTGCCCGACACAGGCGACGACCGTCATGTGCGGGCACGGCGAGCGGGCCGCCACCGCCGCGAGCCTGCTCGAACGGGCCGGCCACCGCCAACTGTCCATCCTGGACGGCGGACCCGAGGACTGGGCCGCCGGCCACCGGCCGATCCCTGCAGGCCCGCTCGTGACCGCGCCCACCACGGACCCCGTCCGGCTGGGGATGCGGGCCAACCTGGCCCAGTTCAGCCTGCTCGTCGCGGTCAACGCCCTCGTCGGCGGCATGATCGGCCAGGAACGCACCGTGCTGCCGCTGCTGGCCGGCCAGGTGTTCGCCGTCGGCGCGTACACCGCCTCGCTGACCTTCATCGTCGCGTTCGGCATCACCAAGGCCCTGACCAACCTCGCCGCCGGCACCCTGTCGGACCGCTACGGCCGCAAACCCGTCCTCGTCGCCGGGTGGCTGATCGGCCTGCCCGTACCGCTGCTGCTGATCTGGGCACCCGTCGTGGGGTGGATCATCGCCGCCAACATCCTGCTCGGCATCAACCAGGGCCTGACCTGGTCCACCACCATCGTCATGAAGATCGACCTGGTCGGGCCGGCCCGGCGCGGTCTGGCCATGGGCTTCAACGAGGCCGCCGGCTACCTTGCCTTGGCCGCCACGGCGCTGGCCACCGGCTGGCTGGCCGCCGAGTACGGGCTGCGGCCCGCGCCGTTCCTGCTCGGGATCGCGTTCGCCGCGCTCGGCCTCGGACTGTCCACTGTGTTCGTCAAGGAAACCCATCATCACGCCCGGCACGAGGCCCGCTCCCACGTCCCGCACGATGGCGAGCACCACGACGGGCTCACCGGCCGGCAGATCTTCACCCTCACCAGCTTCCGCGAGAAGGCCCTGTCCGCGGCCAGCCAGGCCGGTCTCGTGAACAACCTCAACGACGGGCTCGCCTGGGGCCTGTACCCGATCCTGTTCGCCACCTCCGGGCTCGGCGTGGCCCGCATCGGCGTCCTCGTCGCGCTCTACCCGGCCGTGTGGAGCGTCGGGCAGCTGCTCACCGGCGCGCTGTCAGACCGGTGGGGCCGCAAGTGGCTCATCGCCTCCGGCATGCTGCTGCAGGCCGTCGGCATCGCCATGGTCGCCGCCGGCACCGGCTTCACCGTGTGGGCCGTCGCCGCCGTCCTGATGGGCGCCGGCACCGCCATGGTGTACCCGACCCTGCTCGCCGTCATCGGCGACGTCGCCCACCCCACCTGGCGGGCCCGCGCCGTCGGCGTCTACCGCCTCTGGCGCGACTCCGGCTACGCCATCGGCGCCCTGATCGCCGGCGTCACCGCCGACCTGCTCGGCATCCGCGCCGCCATCTGGCTCGTGGCCGCCATCACCGCCGCCTCCGGGCTCATTGTCGCGGTGCGCATGTACGAGACCCACCACCCCGGCCCGCCAGTAGCGGTGGAGGCATGATGGACCCGGTGTACCTCGAGGTCAACAATTTTGCCGTTCGCGGCAGCGGGGCAGCAGCGACTCAGAAGTTGACGACCTTCTCGGCCCACAGCGCCCAGTCGGCCAGTTCGTCCAGCGTGGACCGCCGGGCACCCTTGGTCAGCATGTCCTTCGCCCGGGCGTCCATGCACGTGCCGGCACCTCGACGCCATCCCGCTTCGCTAGGGCGCCCGCCAGCCGCAGCCCGTTGACGGTGCGTTCAGTGCCGTAGGGCGGATCGTTGCGAATGAACAACACCCCGGGACCACGGCAGTCCACGCGCCCCGACACCCGGCACCGGCGCTCGGGGTTCCAGTAGGTAGTTGTGTCTTCGAACCAACTAGTTGTACGGTCGAACCATGTTGGACGACTCGCTACCCCAGGACGCGGTGGCGTTGCAGGCACGAATCAGCGCGTTCGTCCGCGCGTTCGGACTTCATCAACCTGACCAGACTCCGTGCGGGCGGCTGGTGCCGGTGTCGGAGGCGTACACGGTGGCTGAGCTGCAGGAGGCCGGACCGGTGACCCAGCATGACCTGGCTCGGCGGCTGCGGCTGGAGAAGAGCACGATCAGCCGGATCGTTACCCAACTTGAGGGTCGGGACTGGCTACGCCGCACCAAGCGCGAGGGTGACGGGCGGTTGGTCTGGCTGGAGCTTACCGATGCCGGGCACGTCGCGGCGACCGACCTGGCGGCCGCGCGGGCGCAACGGTTCACCCGTTTGTTGGAGGCGATCCCCGTCCATCAGCGACAGTCCATTCTGGACGCGCTAGCACTTCTCGTGGAGGCATCTCATGACCACGCCATCGCTCGGCAACGCTGATCCAGGGGCAAGCCGTCGCACCCGCTGGTTGCTTGCCGCCGCAGCCGGCATCCTTGTATTGGCAGTCGCCGTCGGCGGAGGCTATGCGATCGCCAATGCCCGCCAGCACGACAGCGCCGAAGCCGACGCCCAGGCGATGGCGGACCGCGCCGCCTCCGTGATGCCCTTCGACCTCAGTGCCGCCACCCACAGTTTCACCAAGACCGACAGCGGCGGGATCGAGCAGGTCGTGGCGAACGACCCAGCCGACCAGCACAATATCGACCTCATCCGCCAGCACCTGCGCATGGAGGCCGAGCAGTTCACTCACGGCGTCTACACCGACCCGGCCGCCATCCACGGCGGTCACATGCCGGGCCTGCAGGAGCTACAAGCCGGTGCCGACCGGGTCCAGATCCGCTACGAAGACGTCGCCTCCGGCGCCCGCATCACGTACAGCTCCGCGGATCCGGTCCTCGTCGCCGCGTTGCATGCCTGGTTTGATGCCCAGAACAGCGACCACAGCATGCCCGGTATGGGAATGGGTCACTAGGTGTAAGCCCTCGCCGGAGTCGACGACAACGGCGACGATCATGCCGACGCCGATGAGGCCGATCTGGCCAGTGGTGACGATCCGCCCGGTGTTGCAGGCACCACGCGACCGCGGTGTTGTTGTCGGATGGTCAACGCCGCTGGCGTTACTCCGGTGCCCCAGGTCGCGCCGAAGCTGAGGAACACGACCGCGGCCGATAGGACTCTCCACCACGCCCGTACCATCAACTGTCCCCATTGGACAAAAGGCCCTGCCCGCGGTGCGACGGCGGCATATGGGGAGCGCGAAGCGCCCGGCGACGCCGGCGGCGGATACCGGCCGGCTCAATCGGTGGACTGTGGTGCCTGGGTGAGGGTCAGGCGGCTCGGGCGGTCACCCAGACGGTGAAGGGCACACGCGGTCGACGCTGCACGACGACGTCGGTGAAACCGGCCACATGCAACCACGTGGTCATCTCGGCGGAGGTGGGAACGTGGTAGACGTCCGGGTCGAAGCGGGCGGGCAACGGGTGTTCGCCGGCCCGGAACGCGAGGACCAGCCGGCCACCCGGGCGCAACGCTCGGGCGAGGTCGTTGAGGGTCGCGGCCGGCTCGGGCCAGAAGTAGATGGTGTGCACACCGATCGCGCTGTCGAGACTGTTGTCGGCCACCGGGACCGTGATTCCATTGCCCTGCACCAGTTGCACCCGGCCGGCCGCGATGAGCGACGCGTTTCGGCGGGCGGCCGTTGCCACCATCGCAGGCGACACGTCGACGCCCACGACCTCAGCGCCGGCGGCTGAGAGGCGCTCGATAGTCCGGCCTGGGCCGAACCCGATCTCGCAGATCCGTTCGCCCGGTGCCGCGTTGAGCAGGTCGATCGCGATGCCGTTGACCGCGGCGGTCTCGTTGACCCAGATCCGACCCATCAGCCGGCCGACCGCACCGTGCGGCGCGGACGCCTGCCGGGATAGGTATCGACCGACCGGCGCCATGACGGCGGTATGGGCCCGGCGTGGCCAGGGCGGCCGGCGGGCGGCGGGGACGGGACAGGAACGGCGGCGTAGCAGCATGGCGTGGCCTCCAGTCAGGTCAGGGGTGCGGTGGTGGCCCGGACGACAAGCTCGGCGACCATCGCGGCGACCACTGTGTCGTCGATCGCCTCGGCCTGCGCTGGCACACCCGGTGCGGGGTCGAAGTGGCAGTGCACGGCCCATAGCGCGCACAGTTCGACGATGGTGCGGGCCACGAGTGGGGCCGGGCCGGGCAGGCTGATGATGCCGGCCCGCTCATGCCGGACGAGGTACTCCTCGATGCCGCTGACATTGGCCTGCCGACCGGCGCCGAACCACACCGCGGCCAGTTCGGGCAACTCTGGCGCGCACCGGTCGACCAGTTTGATGGCGATCCGGTGTCTGGCCAGCCGGGCGTACAGGTCGGTGATGATGCCGGTGAGCTCCGCGCGAACGTCGGCCGGCGTCGCGCCGGACGGGAGCGGCTCGGCCAGCGCCCGCACCAGCTTCAGGTCGGCGATCTCGCCGGACAACCGACCGGCCACGACTGCCGCGATCTCCCGCTCGTCCTGGGCCCGCACGGGCAACTCGGCAACCTCGGGCATCGCCTCGTGACCGTCGGCGTACCGCACCGCCGCGGCGAACAACGCCGCCTTGCCGTCGGCATACCCATACAGCGTGCCCTTCGCCAGACCGAGCGCGTCCGCCACGTCCTGAACCTGGGACCGCTGATAGCCATGTGTGATGAACACCCGAGCCGCCGCGGCGACCACCGCAGCGAACCGATCCGCCGGAATCGTCCTTGCCATACGACAACTATAACCGACCGACTCAGTCAGTCAATCTCGAGCGAACGCCTCCACGCCGTCTCCATGCCGCCTGCACACGGCCCACGTGCCGCGGTTGTTTTCTGGCCCGGAGCCCGAAACAACAGGAGGACGCCATGACAAGGCCACGAACACTGATCGCGATCGCCGTCGTTGCTGCCGTGTTGGCCGGTGTGGGGGTCGGCGGCATCGCCGTGGCCGCCGCGGCGCAGCACACGCGTCCGGGCCCTGCCGCCGACGGGACGGCGGGAGCGGGCTTGGGCGCCATGACAGGGATGGCTGGGATGGCGGACATGTAGGTGAGCGACGAGTTCGGCTATCTGACCATGATGATCCCGCATCACGAAGAGGCGATCGCATCGGCGCGGGTGTTGCAGGCCGGAACCGACCGTCCAGAGATGCGGGCATTCGCCCAGAGCATCATCGACACCCAGACCCGGGAAGTGAACCAGATGCGGGCCTGGTTGGCGGCGTGGTATCCCGGCCGCGACACCACCGTCGACTACACGCCGATGATGCGCGACCTGACCGGGCTGCGCGGCGACGCGCTGGACCGGGCGTTCCTGCAGGACATGATCCCGCACCACATGGCCGCGGTGATGATGTCGCAGCAGTTGCTCACCAGAAACCTGGCGGCACACCCGGAGCTCGAGCCGTTCGCACGCAACATCCGCGACACCCAGCGAGCCGAGATCATGCAGATGCACGGCTGGCTCGCCGACTGGTTCGGCGAGTCCGGGATGCCTGGCCGTGGCGGCCCGATGGGCCACTGATCGGCCCGCATACGTTGTCTCCAGCGGTCTTGGTCGGGCGGTTCCGACCAAGACCGCGTCGGGCAAACGTGCGTCAGCCGATGGTGGCGCGGTCGGGGTGGGTGAGGCAGGCCGGTGGTAGGTGGAACCAGCGCAGGGCCTCGAACTCCGCTGGGAGGCCGGTCGGACCGTCGTCGATGGCATCGGGGCGGCGGCTGATCACATCCGCAGACTGGTGCAGGTAGCCACCGAGGACGTCCTCGCCCGCACTGGGCTGCCGTGCGGGGCCGACCAGGGTTCCGTCGGCCGTGTAGTGCAGGTCGGCCAGGCGTAGCGGTGTCTGCGCCGCGTGCCGGTGTCGCCACAGGCCGGTGTGCGGGTCGAAGTGGTAGTCGCCGAGTAGCCGGTGTCCGCCGGTAGCGATGAGGTCCACGGCGTCGATGAGGTAGTCCGCGACGGTGGCGCAGACCTCATCCATGCCCGCGCGGAACGGCTGTGGCGGCGGGCCTGCAGCCGCTGGCCGGCCAACGCCCACATCGAAGTACTCGACAACCGACGGGCCCGCCTGTTTGAGGGTGACGACGAGGCCGGCGCGGATCGACTCGACGATGGCCGGGGTGCCGCCCTCTTCCCGGGCGACCGGGTCATCGAGGTAGCGGTGCCCGACCGGGTCGACGAACGCGACCGTCCCGCCACCCGGAGCGGTCGGTACCCGGTTGCGGACCAGATCGCGGCGCACAATCAGGTCGGGGACAGGAACACCGCGTCCTTCCCGTCACCCGCGCCCGGCGCGGACTCCGCCATGCGGATCGCCACTGGACGGGTAGGTCTCCCGCCATGGCAGTTCGTTGGAGTGATGTTCGTACGGGCCGACGAACACCACCGGCCGTTCCCCGGCCGGGATCTGGTCCAGCAGTGCGTACCGGCGGGTGGGGCCGTCGGGCAGCCGCAGTTCGAGGATGCCGACGAGCTTGTTGACCGCGGCGGTGGCGCCGGAGCCGCAGAAGATGACCACGTGCTCGTCGGTGCCACCGACGGCGGCGTGGATGATCTGCCGCGCGTCCTCGCGGAGCCGGCCGGTGGCCAGGCCGGTGCCGGAGGACTCGGTGTGGGTGTTGGCGTAGCGGGGCAGCACATGCTCGCGGACGGCGTCTTCGATGAAGTCCAGCGACCGGCCAGAGGCGGTGTAGTCGGCGTAGGTGATGCGCCGCAGGCCGTACGGCCCGTCGAGGATCTCGCCCTCGCCGATGATCCCGGCCCGGATCCGCTCGATCAGCGCCGCCCCGGCTTCGGTCTGCGGCCGTGTCACCGACGTCGTCATCGCGTCCGACCTCGGGTCAGATCAGATCGATGACGACGTCGGGTGGGTTGGTCAGGCTGTTGTGCACGGTGCAGTGCGACACCACGGCTTGCAGCGCCGGCCTCCGCTCGGCCGGGAGGTCGGCGGGAACCCGTACGGTCAGGCGGACCGCCGCCACCCGCGCCGGACGGTCATCGGCCGTGACGTAGCCGACCGACACGCCGAGCCCTTCGCGGTTGAACCCGTGCCGGGTCAGGTACCGGCCGGCGTAAAACGCGACGCAGGTGGCTAACGACGCCACGAACAACTCGGTCGGGGTCGGCGCGTTGTCGTCGCCGCCGGCGTCCGCGGGCTGGTCCACCAACACACGGTGTCCGCGCACCGCCACCTCGTAGGCCTCACCGGACACGAACCGGACATCCATCAACTCGGCGCCAGTATGCACCGTCGTCTGCGTCTGCATGGCAACGCTCCTCAGCGGCGGCAATGCGATCACTCTGATCAAATACCCACCGGGGTACCCGCGGCAGGGGCCACGGTCCTGGCCAACCGGGCCGTTCGACCTGCTGCCGACGGTATCTGGTTCCGACCTGACGGGGTGAGGCTGACCACCATCCCCCTTTGCGCCATATACCCCTGGGGGTATGGTGGGACCGTTGCCGTGAGACGTGAGAAGGAGATCTGCGTATGTGTCAGCCCGCCACGTGCCGCACCTGCAAGAAGGCGACCTACCGCGGTTGCGGTATGCACGTCGACCAGGTGCTCGCCGGCGTCCCGAAGTCCCAGCGGTGCAGCTGTGACCGCACCCAGACCTCATCGTCGGGCGGTCTGCTGGCCTGGCTACGACGTCGCTAGACCCAGCGGCTCGCCGGCCGCGCGGTCGATGTGATCGTGCGGCCGGGGCCGCGGCCGAAGTCTCCATGCCGGCGCCACGCCACATCCATCCGGCCTGCGCGCCGGGGCGCGACGGTGGGCGTGTGAGTCCGAGGATTGGAGGAGCGATGAATGTGACGAAGCGTCGGATGGTGGTTCTGGCAGCGGCGGGGGCGATCGGCCTGGGTGTCGTCGCGGTGGCGGTGCCGGCCGTTGCGGGCGTAGGGGCACTGGGCACCGCGAGTGTGGCCACGGCCAGCCCGGGCCCGGGCAACGGTTCCGGCAACGGCAATCGCAATGGCATGGGCATGGGCATGGGCATGGGCGGGGGCCGGGATGGCCGGGCGCGGCATGAACGCCGACGGCACCGGTACGGCGCAGGGCGGTCGGCTCGGCGTCGGTGACTTCGCGGCCCAGGGAACATTGACCGCGGAGCAGCAGTCCACGCTGGCCGCGATGGCCCAGGAGGAGAAGCTGGCCCACGACCTGTACGTGGCGTTCAGCGACCGGTACGACGCGGCGATCTTCGATCGGATCGCCGGGTCGGAGACGCAGCACCTCACGATCGTGCGGGCGTTGCTGGACCGCTATGGTCTGGCCGATCCGACGGCCGGGGTGGCGGATGGTCGGTTCAGCGATCCGGCGGTCCAGGCGACCTATGACCGTCTGCTCGCCGAGGGTCAGGCCGACCTGGCCGCGGCGCTGCGGGTGGGTCAGACGGTCGAGCAGACCGACATCGAGGACCTGCGGGCCGCGCAGAACGGGCTGACCGCTCCGGACGTGAGCCGGGTCTACGCGAACCTGCTGGAGGTCTCCCAGGGTCATCTGGCCGCGTTCCAGCGCTGGTCGTAACCCCACCGCGAGCGGCGGCGGCGGCCCCTGCGCCGCCACCGCTCCACATACCCGTAGGGGTATGCTCGAAGCGAAGTCACGAAGGAGGCCACCATGTCGTACGGCATGACGATCCGGGTGCTAGGCCCGTTCGAGTCAACGGTGGACCGGGTCCGAGCGGCATTGAAGGAGCAAGGTTTTGGCGTACTGACCGAAATCGATGTACAGGCGACGTTGCGGCAGAAGCTGGACGCCGAGCTGGAACCGTACGTGATCCTGGGTGCCTGTAACCCACCGTTGGCCAAGCGAGCGCTGGATGCCGACCGGGACATCGGCCTGCTGTTGCCGTGCAACGTCGTGGTGCGGGCCGACGGGCCGGATGACGTGCTGGTGCAGGCGCTGGACCCGCAGGTGATGGTGTCGGTGACGGGTCGGCCGGAGCTCAAAGACGTGGCCGACGAGGCGACGGCGCGGTTGCGGGCGGCGCTGGACGCGCTCAGCGCCTGACGTTGGCCGGTGCTCCGGTGAGGGGCAGGCGGACGGTGATGGTGGTGCCGCTGCCGGCTGGGGAGCGTGCGGTGACCGTTCCGCCGTGGGCGGTGATGAGTTCGCGGACCACGGCCAGGCCGATGCCGGAGCCGGCGACGGCGTGGGCGTGCTGCCCGCGCCAAAGCCGGTCGAACACGTGCGGCAGTTCGTCGGCGGGGATGCCGGGTCCGGTGTCGGCGATGTCCAGGACCGCGGTGCGGCCGTCGATGGACGAGCTGAGGCTGACCTGGTCGCCGGGGCGGCAGTAGCGGGCGGCGTTGCTGAGGAGATTGGCCACCGCCTGATGCAATCGGTCGGCGTCGGCGTGGACCGGGGTTGATGTGGCGAGGTCGGCGCGGACCCGCAGGCCGGCGGCGTCGAGCTGGGCCTGCTGGGCGGCCAGCGCGGTGGCGGCGATGCCGGCGAGGTCGGTGTCGGTCGGATGCAGCGACAGGGCCGCCGACTCGGCGGCGGACAGGTCGGCCAGATCCTGCACGACGCGACCGAGCCGCAGCGTCTGGTCGTGCAGGGCGCCCAACCGCTGCGAGTCGGCCTGGCGCAGCCCGTCGCGCAACTCCTCCAGGCCGGCCTGCAGCGCGGCCAAGGGCGTGCGGATCTCGTGGGCGACGTCGGCGGCGAGCTGGCGGCGGACCCCTTCGGTCCGGACCACTTCGTCGGCCATGCGGTCGAAGGCGCCGGCCATGTCGCCGAGCTCGCCCGGGGCGTTGAGCGCGGCCCGCGCGGTCCGGTCACCGGCGGCGAAGCGGTGGGCGGCCCGGGTCATCGCGGCGAGCGGGCGGGTGAGGCGGCGCACCACGTAGGCGGAGACGAGCAGTGCGGCCGCCAGGGCGACCGCGGCGGCGCCGATGACCCACGACCAGGCCACTGTGCGGCCGCTGCTGGTCGCGGTGGAGAAGCCGAGCCGGACGGTCCCGACCTGTTCACCGGAGGCGATGACCGGCGCCTCGACGACGGCGGCCGCGGCCTGCATGCCGCCGGCGCCGGGACCCATGCCGTGCCCGGGTGACATCATCACGGAGCTGGCGTTCTCGACCACGAGGCGGGCTCCGGCCGCGTCGGCGATGGCGGAGGCCTCGCTCAGATCCGCGCCGGACCAGCCGCCGGCCTGGGTGTAGGCGGTCGCCGCCGCGGCGGCGGTACGGTCGGCGGCCTGCTGGCGGTCGCTGCGCTGCGCGCTGGCCAGGCCCTGGTTGGTGGCGACCAGCGCGGCGAGGGTGAGCACCGCCACCGAGGACAGCGCGACGACCAGGAACGCCGCGAGCAGCCGCCGGCCTAATGGGCTGTGCACCGACTCACCGATCACGTGACCACCCCAGCCGGTAGCCCACGCCCAGCACGGTCTCCACGATGGACGCGCCGTCGGAGCCGAGCTTGTGGCGCAGGTTCTTCACGTGCGAGTCGATGGTGCGCTCGTAGCCGGCGAACTCGTAGCCCCGCACCCGGTTGACCAGCTCGTAGCGGGAGAAGACCCGCCCCGGCGTGCCGGCCAGCGTGGTCAGAATGCCCCACTCGGTCGGGGTCAGCTCCACCGTCCGGCCGTCCAGGCCGGCCTGGTGGCGGGCCTCGTCGATGTTCAGGCGACCTGCGCCGAACGTCACCATCGGCTCGTCATGGGCGGCCGCACCCCGGGTGCGGGCCAGCACGGCCTCGACCCGAAGGACCAGCTCGGTCGGGCTGAACGGTTTCGTCACATAGTCATCGGCGCCGCGGCGCAGCCCGTCGATGCGGTCCTCGACCTGGCTGCGCGCGGTCAACACGACGACCGGTACGGCGCAGCCGTCCCGGGCAGCGGCGAGTACCTCGAGCCCGTCGACGTCCGGCAGGCCCAGGTCGAGCACCACCAAGTCGACGGCGCCGGCGGCCAGCGCACCCAACGCCTCCGCCCCGGAACCGGTCGTGCGCACCGCGTGCCCGGCCCGTTCCAGGTACCGGCGCACCACATCGCGCAGCTCCCGGTCGTCCTCGACTACCAGCACGGCTCCCGACACCCGGACCCCCTCTCCTGTCCGAGGGTACCCCCGGGGGTAACGCGCGGACGGGGCCGAAAGTCCTCGTTCGACCAGGCCCGTGGTTGACGACCCGCCGCCCGACCGCGCTATCGTAGGCGAAGACGATACCCCAGGGGGTATACAAGAGAGAGGTGTTCGCCGATGCGTGAGGTTGACCAGACCGTGTTCGTGGCCGCTCATCGAGACGGTGCGGTGGTGATCGACGTACGCGAGCCGTACGAGTACGTGGCCGGTCACGTGCCCGGTGCGGACCTGGTGCCGCTGAGCCGGCTGGGCTCGTCCGTGGCGGAGCTTCCGCGTGGGGTGCCGGTGTACGTGATCTGTGCCAGCGGCAACCGGAGCCTGGCCGCGGCCGACTTCCTCGCCCGGGCCGGCATCGACGCGTGGTCGGTCGCCGGCGGGACGGGGGCCTGGCAGCGGGCCGGCCACCCGGTGGTCCACGCACCAGCCGTAACCCGCGCCAACGTGTGAGTGAGGAGTCCACCATGGCCCGCATCCTGCCCATCGACACGCCGACCCTGGGCGACCGCAGCTACCTGGTCCACGACGGGCGGGTCGCGTTCGTGGTCGACCCGCAGCGCGACATCGACCGCGTCCTCGACCTCGCCGCCGCCGAAGGCGTGCGCATCACGCACATCTTCGAGACCCATATCCACAACGACTACGTCACCGGCGGCCACGCGCTGGCCGTCGCGACCGGGGCCGCGTACCACGTCAACGCCGACGACCCGGTGACCTTCGACCGCGTGCCGGTGCGCGACGGCGACGTCGTCGAGGTCGGTGCGGCGATGCGGGTACGGGTGCTCGCCACCCCGGGCCACACGTTCACCCACCTGGCCTACGCCCTCGACGAGGACGGGCGTCCGGTTGGCGTGTTCACCGGCGGCTCGCTGCTGTACGGGTCGGTCGGCCGGCCCGACCTGCTCGGCCCCGCCCACACCCATGCCCTCGTGCACCATCAGTACGCCTCCGCGCAGCGACTGGCCGCCGAGCTGCCCGCCGCAGCGGGTGTCTACCCGACCCACGGCTTCGGCAGCTTCTGCTCGGCCACCCAGAGCGAAGCCAGCGCCTCCACCCTGGCCGACGAGAAGCGGGGCAACCCTGTGCTGACCCGCGACGAGAAGTCCTTTGTGGACGACCTGTTGGCCGGGCTGGACGCGTGGCCGGCCTACTACGCGCACATGGCGCCGGCCAACGCCGCCGGGCCGTCCGCGCCGGACCTGTCAGCACCGCGGCGGGCCGACGCCGACGAGATCCGCAAGCGCCTCGCCGACGGCGAGTGGGTGGTCGACCTGCGCAGCCGGGTGGCCTTCGCCGCCGATCATGTGTCCGGCACGCTGAACTTCGGCCTCGACGGCTCCTTCGCCACCTACCTGGGCTGGCTCATCCCCTGGGGCACCCCGCTGACCCTGCTGGGCGAAACCGGCGAGCAGGTCGCCGAGGCTCAACGGGAGTTGGTGCGCATCGGCATCGACCGGCCCGCCGCCCATGCCGTCGGCGGCCCGGCCGACTGGGCGCAGCCCGGCGAGCGGAGCACGCTGCCCCGGGCCACGTTCGCCGACCTGGCCCAGGTACGCCACCACCGGCCGGTTGTCGTGCTCGACGTCCGCCGAGACCTGGAATGGGCGCAGGCCCACCTCGACGGCGCGACGCACATCCCGCTGCACGAACTGCGGCACCGCCTCGACGAGGTTCCCGACGGGGAGGTCTGGGTCCATTGCGCCGCCGGCTACCGGGCCTCCATCGCGGCGTCCATGCTGGCTGCGGTCGGGCGGCGCATCGTCGCGGTCGACGACGACTTCGACGAGGCCCGCGCAGACGGACATCTGTCGGGCCTGCTCGCGCCATGAGCTTCGCCTTCGCGTTGACCATCGCCCTGGCCGTGGGCATCGGGGTCAGCCTCGGCCTGATCGGCGGCGGCGGGTCGATCCTGGCCGTGCCGCTGCTGGTGTACGTGGCCGGACTCCCGGCCACCGAGGCCATCGCGATGTCACTGCTCGTGGTCGGCATCACCAGCGGCGTCGGCCTGATCCCGCACGCCCGCGCGGGCCGGGTCCGCTGGCGCAGCGGGCTGCTGTTCGGCGCGGCCGCCATGGCCGGCGCCTACGCGGGCGGCCGGATCGCCGCCGTCATCCCAGCCACGGTACTGCTCACGGGCTTTGCCCTCATGATGTTCGGCACCGCGGTCATGATGATCCGCGGCCGCCGCGACGCCCCGCACCATCCGCAGCCACCGGAGCGCTCGGCCGTCCGGGTCGCCCCGTACGGCGCCGCCGTCGGCCTCGTAGCCGGGCTGGTCGGAGCCGGCGGCGGGTTTCTCGTCGTCCCAGCG
Organism: uncultured Actinomycetota bacterium; assembly: GCA_963803345.1. Taxonomy (GTDB): domain Bacteria; phylum Actinomycetota; class Actinomycetes; order Mycobacteriales; family Micromonosporaceae; genus CAWDLX01. The sequence goes on along the minus strand of CAWDLX010000005.1, from coordinate 379,888 downwards.
CTCGTCCTGCTCGGCGGCCTGGCCATGCCGGCCGCCGTCGGCACCTCCCTGCTCGTCATCGCCCTGCAGTCCCTGGCCGGCTTCGCCGGACACCTCGCCACCACCACCGTCCACTGGGGACTCACCGCGGCCGTCACCGCGGCCGCAGTCGGCGGGGGCCTCCTCGGCGCCCGGCTCGTCGACCGGATATGGCCCGACCGGTTGCGCCGCTGGTTCGGCTGGCTCCTCGTCGCCATGGCCACCCTCGTGCTCGGCCAGCAGCTCCACGCCGTCGGGTGGACCACCGTGGCCGTGGCCATCATGACCGCAGCCACCCTCGTCGTCGGCCGGCGACACCGCCACGCCGGGGCGGACAGCCGGCAGCGGATCGGCCGGGACGCCATACCCCCTGGCGTACCATCGTCACCAGCCGGGACAAGAGGAGCCATCAGATGAAAGTCGACGACCAGGCCGTCAACGATGTCGTCAAGCGACTGCGCCGCGCCGAAGGACAGATCCGGGGCGTCATCGCCATGCTGCAGGACGGACGCGACTGCGCGGACGTCGTGACCCAGCTCGCCGCCGTCTCCCGCGCGCTGGACCGGGCCGGCTTCAAAATCATCGCTAGCGGTCTCCAGCAGTGCGTGACCGCCCAGGCCGAAGGCGACGACCGCAGCGTCGACCTCGAACAGATGGAGAAGCTCTTCCTCTCCCTTGCCTGACTCGTACCGAAGTGAACGTGGACCCGGCTGATGTTGGTGATTTGATCGCGCCGACCGCGCGACTCGCGGCATACATCCGGTCGTACGCCTGAGCACACCCAACTCTGTGACCTGCGATCGGACTGCGGGTGGTCGGACGAGGGCTTCCGCGAGGCTGGACAATCGATCGACGCCCGCCAGCTTGGGCAACCTCGATGAGCGAACTCGGGGAGACTCGGCGAGCGGCGGCGGGCCGGACTCACAGAGAGGACAGCACGATGGCCGATGAACAGGTGGCTCCGGAGACGAGAGGTGTCGCGGTGGAGCTGTTGGCCGCGGTTGATCTCGGCCCCGAGATCGAAGGCATGCAAGGGCGCCAGCTTCGGATGCGAATGGTGACCATCGAGCCGGGAGGCGTCTTCGGCCCGGTTCACGACCATGCGGGCAGACCGGGGACCGTCTACGTGCTGCAGGGAACGATCACCGACCATCGAGATGGGATCGCCACGGACTACGGGCCGGGCGTGGGTTGGCCCGAGGACCGCAACACGCTCCACTGGCTGGAGAACAGGGGGTCGGTTCCGGCGGTGGAGATCTCGGTCGATGTCGTCAGGCAAGGGTAGCCGGGCGGCGGCCGAACCAGCGTCTTGGACGATCGCCCGGTGTCACAGGATCGCCTCGGACAGTGCTGACCTCGTCGGCCTTGGCCGGTCACCGCGACCATGCGTCATCTGGCAACCGTGGATGGGAGCTCCCGACCGACTTTCAAGCATGAGCGGACGTGCCGTCACGGCTCGCGGGGTGGCTCTGTCGTAAGGTGCGAGTCTTCGTGATCATGTCATGCATCATGTGAGACCAGGCAGTCGCCTTACTCAGCCGACGCGGCACTACGCCGCGGCGCCCGCAACGGAACCGGCGACGACCCCGCGTCCTCGTGATCCGCAGCGCCGCTCACTGGCGGGACATAGAGCAGCCGCAGATACTCGCTGTCGCCGAGTAGGCGAAGGCGATGCCGCAGCACCGCGTTGCCCGTCGACTGGCTGGCGTGGGCCGCGATGGCCAGCCGTTGGCGCACCCGGGACACGCTCAACCGGGCATCAACGCGCAAGGGCGGCTGGCCGACGAAGCTGGTGTGATGACGCTCGTTGAGCAGGTCGGCGACCCGCTCGGGGATCACCCAGGCCAGCACCGGCAACCCGCTCGCGCGGGCGGCCACCACTGCCGCCGCCGTCGCCTGTCGATGGTCGGGATGGCCGGTGATGCCCGTGTCGTCGAAGACAAGCACGTGGCTTGGCTGGACCTCGGCGATCATCGCCCGCACGCGGCCGGCCAGCTCATCGACGCCAATGCCCCCGAGGTGCCCATCGGCATAGTCGAGCAGCTCCACCCGGTCGACGCCCAGCACACCGGCGGCGATACGGAGCTCGGCCGCCCGCACACTGGCCAGATCACCCGTCTGGCCACCGAGCGTGGACGCCTCGCCATGGGTGAAGCACAGCACGCCGACCTCGATGCCACACGCCGTGAACCGGTCCACCAACGCGCCAAGGCCAAACGACTCGTCGTCCGGATGGGCCACGACCACCAATAGCCGGCGTACGTCACGGGTCAGCACCGGACGCCGGAGCCGCTGGCCCACGGTCGGATCGATCGGCTTGCGCATGACAGGCTCACCTTCCCTACTCGAACCGGTGGCGCGCCGCACGGCCCATCACCGAGGCTATACCCCCCAGGGTATACCGTCCCGCGTGCAGAGCGTTCCAGAGCCGTCACCCCGAAGCCGGGAATGGATACCCCCTGGCGTATGTTGAGAACGGTAGCCCAGTACTCATATGGAGGATCCGGATGGCCACCGTAGCGCTGACGAAGGACACATTCACCGACGCCGTCACCCGCGATGGCATCGTGCTGGTCGACTGGTGGGCCGCCTGGTGCGGGCCCTGCCGCGCGTTCGCGCCGGTCTTCGAGCGCGCCAGCGACAAACACACCGATCTCGTCTTCGCGAAGGTGGACACCGAGGCCGAGCCGGCGCTCGCCGGCGCCGCCCGGATCAGCTCCATCCCGACCCTGATGGTGTTCCGCGATGGCGTTCTCGTCTTCTCCCAGCCCGGCGCGCTACCGGCGGCCTCGCTGGAGCAGGTCATCACGGCGGTCCGGGAACTGGACATCGACGAGGTCCGGCGCCAGGTCGCGGACAAGACCGCCGCCTGAGCCGCACCGGCAAACAATGAGGCGGGCGCCCGCCAGTGCCTGGGTCATTTGCGCGGCAAGCAACGCAGCGGGTTCGGCACGAGCCTGGGCGTCGTCGCGGCATACGTTGGGTAGTCCGGGAAGCGGGCCGCCAGCGCCGCCTCTTCCAGCCGGGTCTTCACCAGCAGTACGGCCAACAGGGCCAGCCACAGCCAGATCCGCTCCACCCGGCCGCCAAGAACCACCACGCCAGCGCCGCCCAGCAACATTGCACTGTAGATCGGATGGCGCACACACGCGTACATGCCGATCGTACGCAACTGCGCCGCCCGCGCGGGCAAAGGCGACGCCGTAAGGCCGGCGCCGAGACCTGCCGCCGCCGCGACGGCGACAACGACAGCGACCACCACCATCGCCACGCTCAACACGGCCAGCCACACCGGCACCGACCACCGGGGGTCACCCGGCAGCCAAACCAGGCCGACGAGCAGCGGCACCTGAACGCACACCAGGCTCCACGCGATGACCTGCCTGCCGAGGGGATACGTCCGCGCCATACGACCCAGAACGCAGCAGACTCAGCCCGCCCGTCAGCATCACGCCGGCGGGGTCGGGCGAGAACACTGCGGGGTGCCGGACAACCATCCACTTCGGACAATCGGGTCATCAGGCAAGCCCGTTGGCTGGGGCACGCTCGCTGCCTGGCGGGCCGCGTGGCGTTCCGGCGTACCTGCCTGACGGCGCCCCTTGAGTCGCCTCCGAATGGACGCTCGACGCCGTCATCGGTTCCGGGCCTCGACCGTCGCATACCCTCCGGGGTATATGGTGGAGGTTGGGGTCGTCCCGACGAACTCCCACGGGGCACCGACGAAAGGGAGACGGAGTATGAGCATCCAAACGGGCCGGAAGGCCGGCCGTAGGCCGAACGCGGCCAACGTCCTGCGCCAAGAGGTCGCAGCGTACTGGCGTGCACTGCTGGCAATGCTGCCCTGCAACCGCAGCGCGACATGCGGACTGGGTAGCATCGACCGTCCCGCAGGCGGACCGGGCCGACAACTCTGACGCAAATCAGAACACAGGCCCGCCCGGTCGAGCCGTCTCGGACCGGCAGGGCGACGACGTCCGACACTCGCCGGGTGACCTGCCTCAACGCGACGATCAGTGGCCTGCGATGCTGGCCACCAGTCCACCGCACGCCGTTGGAGGAGCCTCGTGCTGAGCTACCTGCCCAGTCCGTCTCAGGGTGTCTGGCACGTAGGGCCAGTGCCGATCCGCGCGTACGCCCTGTGCATCCTGGCCGGGATCATCGTCGCCGTCCTGATCACACAGCGACGCTGGACCGCACGCGGCGGGCGCTCCGGAGACGTACTCGACGTGGCCATCTGGGCAGTTCCGTTCGGGATCGCCGGCGGGCGGCTGTATCACGTCATCACCGATCCCGAGCTCTACTTCGCCGCCGGCAAGCAACCGATCCGAGCCCTCTACATCTGGGATGGCGGTCTCGGGATCTGGGGCGCGGTCGCGCTCGGTGCCCTCGGCGCCTGGATCGGCTGCCGCCGCCACGGCATCAAACTCTCCGCCTTCGCCGACGCCCTCGCGCCCGGGCTCGTACTCGCCCAGGCGATCGGCCGCTTCGGTAACTACTTCAACCAGGAGTTGTACGGCGCACCGACCAACCTGCCGTGGGCACTGCTAATCGACCCCGCCCACCGGCCGGCCGACACCCCCGACGTCGCCCTCTACCACCCGACGTTCCTCTACGAATCATTGTGGTGCGTAGGCGTGTACGTTCTTCTGATCTGGGCGGAGAGGCGATTCAGCTTCACCCAGGGACGGCTGTTCGCACTATACGTCGCCGCCTACACCGTGGGTCGAGCATGGGTCGAGGCACTTCGGGTCGACCACGCCAACCACATCCTCGGGCTGCGACTCAACCTATGGACCTCATTGATCATCTTCCTGGCCGCAGGCACCTTCATACTGCTCAGGCCGCGAACAGCGTCGCCTGGTTCCGCAGACCCCAGCGCAGCCGACACACAGAGGGGCGACACCGTTCGCCCAGCCTCGAAGTAGCGAACGATGGACCGGGCCAGCACCCGGATCAGGATGCTGGACGGACGGGCCCAACCCACCGACCACGGACCCCGCGCCTCTGCGGTTGCGGAACGCGCTCGGGCCCTGGGCGAATTCGAGCCGTCAGTCCACGAACGGACGGGACGGCCCGACGCTAGTCGCCGATCACGATTGCGACGACCGCACCGATACGGCCGTACCTGCTCCGCCCGGGGCGTATGTACACGAGGCTCCCACGAGCTCCTAGCGGTAGCGGCGGAGGCTCGTTGCGGTCTCATTGAGAGGTGGCAGGGCGGCGCCCGCTTCGGCGGGAGGAGGCCACACCGACCCGGTGGGCACCCTCGCTCAGCGAACAGTCGTCCGCGGCGACGGGTTCCGTCGTTGGAGCGGTCACCTGTTGGCGGCTGTCAGTCCTCGGCGGGCGGCCTCGAAGACTGCCTGCCCGCGGCTGGCGACGCCGAGCTTGCGGAGGATGGCCGAGACGTGGTGTTGCACGGTCTTCTCCGACAGGTACAGCCGGGTGGCGATCTCGGCGTTCGATGCGCCCTGCCGGACATGGTCCAGAATCTCGGCCTCCCGAGGCGTCAGCCGGGCTGGATGGTGCTCCGTGTCCGGGCGAGGCCCTCGCGGAAGGTTGCGTACCCCGTGCTCGCGCAGGCGGCGGGCCACGATCCCGGCCGCGGGGCGGGCACCGAGCCGCTGAAACTCCGCCAACGCGAGGCGCAGGCTGCATTCGTCGTCCGATTGGACGAGAGCGAGGGCGGCGTCGTACGGGCAGCCGAGCTCGGTCCAGCGTGCCGCGGCCGCGGCCGCGTCGCCGGCCAGTTGAGCCGCGTACGGCTCGCTCGCTCCGGACACGGTCTCGTGCACCCCCGCCAGCCGGCGCAACCAGGCCAGTTCGCCGACCACCCAGGAGGAGCCCCGGTCCACCGCGGCATCGAGAGTGTCGCGGGTGTCCGCGTTTACGGCCGAGCAGCGCCCGCTGAGCCACGCGGCTTCGGCCCTCGCCGCCACCACGGGGACGCGATACTGGAGCTCCTCTGTCAGCCCATCCACGAGCGTGAGTGCTTCGTCAAGCAGGGGCCATTCTTGCGGGTCGCCCCGGCGAGCCCGGAGGAGCCCGAGGACGCTGAGGGCGAGCAGCCGCAGCAGTGGCACGGATCGCGCGGACCGGAGCACGAACACGGCGTCGGCCGCGGCGTCGTTCCAGCGCCCGAGGTCGAGGTGGAGGCGGGCCCGGTAGGCCAGGACGTACAGCTTGAAGAGTTCGAGCCCAAGCTCGTCGCACGCCGTCACGCCGCGGTCGAGCCAGGGCTCGAGCTCGTAGGCACGGGTGCGGGTCATCGCCCAACCGAGATGGATGAACACGCGGCCCACGTGTTCTTCCAGTCCGGGCGACCCCGCCAACGCGAGGCTGCGCTCAAGCTTCTCCCTGCCCTCCGGCATTCCGGCGAGGAGCTGCATCGTGCCCAGGTTGTTGAGGCTGTACGCGATCACCGCAGGGTCGCCACACGACTCGGCGAGGTCGAGCGCCCGCGTCTCCCACGAGAGCGTCTCGTCGTACCGCTCGTCGTTCAGATACATCGCGGCGCGGACGCTGTACGCGAGTGCGAGTTCCCGGCCCGGCGGTTGCGCTTCGAGAAGCTGTAGCGCGTGTTCTTCGGCGGTCGCGGAATCGACGCTGCGCCCGCCGCACCACAACCGGCGGACGAGCTGCGTCAGCGCCGCTCCCTCCCGAAGCTGGTCCCCGGACATCCGCCACTGCGCGATGGCCTGCTCCAGAGCGTCGATGGAGGCGTCCATGTCGTCGGTCAGGTAGCACTCGTGCGAGCGGCACTCGAGCAACGCGGCGCGCGCACCCGGCGAAAGCCCGCCGCCGAACCGCAGGGCCCGTGCGTACTGGGCGCCCGCCTCGCGGTGTGCGCCGATCGAGGCGGCGTACCGCGCGGCCGCCGGCGCGAAGCGCAGCACGGCCTCGGTGTCGCCGGCCGCCTCAGCGTGGTAGGCCAGCCGGGCGGGATCCGCTGCGCCGGCCGGCGGCGCCGCGAGAGACAGAAGCGCCCGTCGATGCAGCGCGATCCGGCGGTGCGGCGACAGCGACTCCTCGATGGCCGCCCGGGCCAGTTCGTGCCGGAACGCGATCCCGCCCGGGACTTCGTGGAGGATGCCGGAGCTCAGGCACTGGTCCAGGGCGGCGGCCGCATCGGCGACGAGCGCGTCGAGCAGCCACGGTTCGGCCTGGGGGAGCGCGATCGAGACCGCTTCGACGACGGTCGTCGCGGCACCGCTGAGCCGTGCGGCACGAGCCATGACCGCGTCGCGGACGGTCGACGGAATGTCGGAGCCGGGCGCTGCGATGACCTCGGTGACGAAGAACGGGTTTCCGGCCGTGGCGCGGTACAACGCGTCCGGGTCGACGCCGTACGGCGCCGCGAGCGTGGCGACCGCCTCCGGTGACAGCGGTTGCGCCGTGAGCCTGCGGATCGACGTTGTGCTCCGTAGTTCGCCAAGGAGCCGACGCAGCGGATGCGTTCGATCGAGTTCGTCGTCGCGGTAGGTGGCTATGACGAGCGCCGGAATCGACTCGATCCGCCGACCTAGCAGACTCAGCACGTCGAGCGTGGCCTCGTCCGCCCAATGCAGATCCTCGATCATGATGATGGTGCCCCGACTCTCCTCCGCCATGCCGACGAGCCCCGCGGCGATCTGGTACGGCTTGGCGCCAGCCGCCACCAGGTCGCGCAATGCGCCGCCGGCTACGCGGGCGATGTCGATGAACGGGCCCAGTGGACGTGGGGTGAACAGCGGGTCGCAGGAGCCCCACAGCTCGCGCTGCGTCGGCTCGGTGCTCGCGGCGAAATTCCGCAGCACCGTCGTCTTCCCAGCGCCCGCCTCGCCACCGAGGAGTACGAGAATGCCGCGGCGTGTGCTCACGGTTGCGGCCAGCGCCTCACGCAACGCCGACAGGTGCTGTGCGCGTTCGAGCATGTCGCTGTGTGAAGCGGCGTCGCGGGTCCGATCGACACCCATCACCTCACCCTGACAGGGCGCCCGGGCCGAGTCCATATCCGGTATCTGACGTGACCAGCCGACACGCGGCCAGGTGGCGGGCGGCGAGCCCTCCCGCGCAACATAGGCGATAGCACTGGTATCCGTGCCGTATGCCGCCGGCTTGCCGGCCCGGAACATGGGACCGGTGGCCGATGTGTGCGTACCCGGTCAGTTCGTACCGTTCCGGTCAGGCCACCGAGGAGGCGCCATGACCCGTACGGCAGGCATCGTCGGCCTGTTGGCAGCCACTGCCGTGGTCGCTGCGCTCATGGGACCAGCCCCGGCCGCGGCAAGGCACCCAGATCCGCCGGTGCCGACGACCGGAACCGTCGTGCGCACGGTCGAGGTACCGGCCCCGGTCGACTGGACCGGCTGAAGTCGTGCGCATGGGCGTCGCCGCGACGCTCGGCGCCTACGCGGCGCGAGCCACGGCCGGGCGAATACGGCGCCGTCGGCCGCCTCCGGAAACCGGCCTGATCGACATCACCGATGTCGTGCGGTCGCGAGGGCACGCTCCCGTCCCGTGACGCGGGCGCCTACCGTGCTGGCCGTGGTCGGTCTGCGAGGGTGCGGTTGCAGCGAGCTGCACTGTCTCGGCGACCCGGCGAGCGCGGGTCTGCGGTCGTCTGGCGCTCTCGATCCACCACAACATGAGCTTTCTGGCCGACGGCGCGAAGGCGCCTCGCGAATCGCCTGGTCGAGACTGATCGGCTGGCACCCGGTGCCTTTCTTGTGCCAGATCAGCCAGACTCCGGGCGAGTCGGCATGATGCGCGGCCAGCCAGCTCCGCCATGTGCTCGGGCTGTCCGGCTCCAGCTCAGTCAGCCGGCTCTTGTCCACCTCAGTCCTCGTCGTTCGTGAGTGCGACGACCCTCTCTCCCATCACCATGCTCGTGTGTCACCCGGCCGGAGGGCAGAGGCGAAAGCCCCAGGCGCGGGAGTCCACGTCGGCCGCTCGACAGGCTGCGCCGCCACGTGACGGTCATGTCCGCCGGAGCACAAGCGCGCCGTCGGGCTCGAGGTCGACGCGTACTCCGAAGCCGCGGCTGACCCGGTCGAGCACGTCCCGCAGCCACCGCGAGTCCTGGTCGCAGGCGCGCCACAGCCTCATCCGCCGCGCCTGCATCGGGACCATGCGTGTGGCGGCGAGCTCGTTGGTGTGCGGCCGCACCGCGACGAAGTACATCAGGCGTAGGTCGTCGCGGTACGCGTGGTAGCCGCTGATGCCTTCGTAATCATCGATGAAATCGCCGCAGCCGTACAGGATCAGCTTGCCGTGATACACCTCGACCGGACGGGGATGGTGGGACGAGTGTCCGTGCACCACATCCACGCCGCCATCGATCATGGAATGTGCGAAGCGGATCTGGTTCTTCGGGAGTTCGTAGCCCCAGTTCGATCCCCAGTGGACGGACGCGATGATGATGTCGCCGGGCCGCTTCACCTGCCGTACGCGCTCAATGATCCGGGCGGCCCAGGCCTCGGACAGGTCGGGCACGAACGCGACGCCCGGTCGATCCCGGCCGGCGGCCCACGACGCCGGAACGCCGCTGGACGCCGTCCCGAAGGACAGCACCAGCACGCGCCGCCCATCGGCCAGGCTGACGACGGCTGGCCGCCAGGCCTGCTGCGAGTTCCGTCCCGCGCCGCCGGCACGCACGCCCGCGCCGGCGAGCACGTCGAGGGTCTCTTCCAGACCTCGGCTGCCGAAGTCCATGACGTGGTTGTTGGCCAGCACGCAGACATCGGGCCGGGCCACGCTCAGGCCGGCGATGTTGGCCGGGCTCATCCGGTAGTGCACCGCCTTGCCGGGGGCGAAGTCGTCGCTTCCGGTAACGCTGGTCTCCAGATTGACCACCCTCGCGTCTGGCGACGCCTCGTCGAGCACCTGCAGCGCATCGCCCCAGGGCCAGGTGGGGTCGACCGGACGATCGATCGGGCCGTTGCATGCCGCCGCGAGCTCGACGTAACCGCAGGCGTCCCGTATGTAGCTCTCCCGCAGCGCCGGATCTCCGGGGTGCGGCAGGATCTGGTCGATGCCGCGGCCGAGCATGACATCGCCACACAGAAACAGGGTCAATGGCGCCGTCACCTCGAATATCCCGTCTCGGTAGGTCGCGCTGACGTGTTCCTCCCATCCGACCGCCACGACGTGACGGATGGTCAGGGCCGAAAGACCTTGCCTCTCTTCAGAAGACGGGACTTTCGGCCCTGCCCGGGGTCGTGAGCGAGAGCGACTATGACAAGTGCGCCCACCGGCGTAGACGCGAGACATCGATGGCGGGGAAGGTTCGGCGGCCGACGGGCCGTGCGGCTCACCATCGTCAAGATGGAGTATCCGTTATCGGTGCTAGTCGAGCCCGCCGGTGGGTGTATCACGTCGACCGGCCGAAGTCTGCGCCGAGGCGGGCGGTACGCGTCTGCTGGCGGACCGGACCCGTGTGGCGGTTGGGGAGGGACGCCAAGCCCTGCGCGCCCGGACGCACGAGGCAGCAGGCTGGACTGGACGACGTACCGAGCTGGCGAGGACGCACCAAGCTGGCAAGGAGGTGAACAACCGCGACGGAAGTCGGACCTGCCCCGAAGATCAGGGTGTGCGAGGGCCGCTCGCGTCAAACGCCGGAGTCAAGCGTTGGCGCTGAATCGGCTTCGAGCCATGAGCGCAGCCCCGGGTCGAGCTGAGCGGCTGCTGTCTCGTAGAGGGCCAGGTCTTCCTCGGTGAGGACATCGCGCCAACGTCCGTTGGTGCCCTTGTAGAAGAAGCGACGGGCGCCGCCCTCGAAGAAGAGCGGCCTGATGGACTCCTCGTTGCGGGTCGCGTCCTGCTTCATGGCGTCGAACCGGGCGGCCGCCACGAGCTCGGGCCAAGCATCCTCGGCCACCTCGATGTGGGTGAAGGCGGCGACGCGGCGCATCTGCGCCTCGAGGTCGGCGAGCAGATCGGCGTAGTGGACCATCAGCACGTTGGACAGGTCCCGATGCGGCCAGAAGGTCGCGGCGTGGTGATGGTGAGACCAGAACGGCCAGCCGTCCGCCTCCCAATCGAACAGGCTGCGGGTCATCCAATCGGCCCACAGCTCTCGCTCAGTGGCCGGGCACCGGGGCATCGGGCCAGCCGCGCCACCCGCGGCGTCCAGCAGCGAGTAGGTGAACTCGGTGTAGGCGCTGTAGTGGTTGAAGGCCGACATGAACACGTCCCGCGTGTCGCGGCCGACGTACACGTAACGGACCGCCGGGTCGTACGGCAGAGCGTCGAACGGCAAGTGGCTCTTCAGGAACCGCTGGTGCTCCTGGGCCTCGATGCTCGCCACGACGCCATCCACGTCGCCCAGGAAGGCCGCGTCGATCCACGGAGACAACGCGACGAGCGGTGCCGGCAAGGGGCCCGCGCCGAAGACCAGCAGGCTCATGATGCGTTGCATCCAGGTGGTACCCGCCTTCATCGAGGTCGAGATGACGACGTCGCCCGGCCGCAGCGTGACATGGTCCCACCGCTCGCTGTCGAGGTGATGGCTGCGGTAGGTGCGGGTACGACGCGGCGTGTCCATGCACTCCTTCCTACGCTTATGACATCTCGATCCCGGCAACGCGGGCCATCCGTCGTACGGCCGTCAATTGGGACTCGAACGAACCGAACCGCTAGCTCTGAGCGACGTACGGCGGAGCAACCCTGATGACCTTGTCCCTGTCCGCGCCGCCTGAGACTCCGGTCGCCGCCCGGATCTGGCTGCTTCCAGCAGCGTGGCGACCGGCCGGGCCTAAGCCGGCTGTGGCCGCCGGACGATAAGCCCGCCCAGGAAGCCGAGTGCGCCGCCGAGAATGCCCAGCAGCGGCACAAGGATCACCAGACCTCCCAGCTGGGTCACGGATAGGTAGGCGCGCATCGAACTCCATCCGCTGGCCGCGAAGGCGACCCGCTTGTCGTGCTGTTGGCTGACGATGTCGAGGAACGCGTTGTTCATCGCGAGGAAGACGAATGTCACCATGACGGCGATCACCACGCCGGCGGCGACTCCGGCCTTGACTCCGGACGCTGCCTGGTTCAGCCGGAGCCGACCGCGGATGCCCACTGCCACGAGGAGAGCCGCGACGACACCGACAGTGACGAGCAGTCCGAGCACGTACTCGGGATCGCTGTCGGATTCGGTCGGTCCCTGGGGAAAGACCACGTTGGTCAGCACGATGTTGACGGCGAGCAGACAAGAGATGATCAGTCCATCGTAGACACCACGACGTACCGCCGCGTCACCGAGCGGGCGCATGCCGGTTCTCCTTCCGATCCGAACTGCCAATGCATTGCGAGCCACATCGACGACTACCTTCAGTCGCCGCCCGTCACCGGACATGTCCGTCAACAGCGCCATGAACTCGTCGCCGTAGCGCTGACGCCACCATCGCGGATACAGCAACAGCAGCGCCCTGTTCACGACAGCGCCAGCCGACGTAGTCCGACGTTGGCCACCCTGCGAGCGTGCTCCAGGTACTCCCGAAGGGTGGAAGCGCCGTGAGCGGTGAGCCGGTATGGGCGGCGCCGGTCATCCGGGGCAGCGCTTCCACCAGTGCGCCTTCCTCGAGCCGCGCGATCGCGCCGTAGACAGTGCCCGGCCCGAGGGTGACACCGGCGAACGACTCAACGTCCTTGATCAGGGCATACCCGTGCTTGTCTCCACCGGCCAGACTGCTCAGGATCAACACAGCGGGGTCGGAGAAGCGCCCAAGGCCGGCCAGGTTCATGTCTGTCCCTTCACTCGTACGTGTTACGTTATACCGTCTGACGTACTAGGGCAAGGTGCGGCACGCCATACGCAGCCCGGAGCCCATCCGGCTCCACCCCTGGGTCCCCGGCACGCCCGCCCCCCTTGGCCATCGGCAAGCGTCATCAGCGCATCGTCCAGGACTGAGATCTGCGCCACCGCCTCAGCCAACCGGGCCGCGTCGGACAAGGAGGCGACGCGGAAGACTGCCGTCGGGCCGGCGTTCAGCACACCACCCAGTCGCCGACACCCTCCGCGGCGAGGAACCCCTGCCATCCCTGCTCGCTCACGCCCACCTCCAGCCGCGAAATCATGGCCAGCTTGTCGCGCCGGCGCTGGACGGGCGCCGGTTTGCGAGGGAGTTTGTCACGTGTTCCTGGTACTCCAACGGCCGTTCGCGATGTGTGAGTGTGTCGATTGATGACAGAGCCGCTCGGCGGTGTCCACAGTGGTCACGGGTTGAAGGGCGTTAGGCATGCGTTTGCCCGCGGTAGGACACCAGCCGCATCGAGGCGCCGTTCGGGTGGACCTTGTGCCGACGTTGACATAGGGTGCGTTGGGGTATCCATGTCGCGACCTCCATCGTGCACGCGACGTGCTATCCGGCGAGCGTGCCGTGGACAGTGATCTGGCCCGTAGCCTCGGTGACGCCCCGACCGACCGGTAAACCGGCGGCACTCGCCGCCGCGCATCGACATAGGAGCAACCCATGACCGTAGTCGATTGGTTGTTGGACTCCGATCCTGCGATCCGGTGGCAGGCGATGCAGGACATCACCGACGCCTCCGCCGACGAGGTGGCGGCGGAGCGGGCGAGGGTGGCCACCGAGGGGTGGGGTGCGCGGCTGCTGGCCTTGCAGGGCGAAGACGGTCAGTGGGCGGGTGGCGCCTGCTTCCCGACCGGATGGCTCGGACCGCCCGACGAGAAGCAGGGCCAACCGTGGACAGCCACGCTGCCGACTCTGCATCTGCTGCGCGAACTCGGAGTCGACCCAACCTCTGAACAGGTGCGTCGAGCGGTCGCGCGGGTCGCGGACCACTGCCGCTGGGAGTGCGACGATCTGCCGTTCTTCAACGGCGAGGAGGACCCGTGCATCAACGGCAGGACAGTCGCGCTCGGTGTCTACTTTGGTCAGGACATCGACGGCATCGTGGAACGGCTGCTCGGCGGCCAGTTCGAGGATGGTGGGTGGAACTGCTGGGCGCAGTACGGCTCAGGCTCACTTCACTCGTCCTATCACTCGACCATCAATGTCCTTGAAGGATTGTCGGCCTATGAACGCGCGACCGGCGGCTCGACGGAGTCCATCGCGGCCCGGCGCCGGGGTGAGGAGTACCTCCTCGAACGGAACCTGTTCCGGCGTAAGAGTACCGGCGAGGTGGTCAACCAGGACTGGCTGCGGTTCTCGTTCCCGACCCGATGGCACTACGACGTGCTGCGCGCCCTGGACTACTTCCGGATGGCCGGGGATCCGCCGGACCAGCGGATGGACGAAGCCGTGCAGGTGCTCCGATCGAAACGACAGCCCGACGGCACCTGGCTGCTGGAGAACACCCACCCCGGTGATGTCCACTTCGCACTGGAGGACGGCGACGGCCTGTCGAGCCGGTGGAACACGCTTCGGGCATTGCGTGTCTTGCGCTGGTACGGGGGATCGTCCTGAGGTTCGGATCCTGGCCCAGGGTGTGGGGCTACCGCCCCGCAACGGGCTCTACCTGATCCGCAACACGCTCTACTTCGGCGGGAACGCCATCACGGTGCCCATCATCGTGCTGAGCATCTATGCCATCGTCGGCGCGATCCTCGTGATCATCTTCTCGTGGGGCCGACTGCTGTGGTGGAGGAGCAACACGACGCCACCGACCAAGGTCATCAGCCCGGATGAAGAGGCTGGCACGGCGGCCATACCGCCGGGTTGACCGTGCCGGTGGCCGCCCTGCGACTTCTCACTGTGAGGAGGAACAAGCGTGTCATCCAACTGCGCAACGGGCAGGCGATGTGGTGTCGGGAAACGCACCCGTCACCTGCTACGCCTTCGCCACGCGCTTCGGGAGTTCTTCCCGGCCGCGCCGGTCGCCTTCGACGACCTCGCAAGGGTTTGGCCGGCCCGTCCGGTCGCGGCAAGGATTCGCTCCTTGTCGCCGCGGCGTCGGCATCCGCGACGGCGCCACACCGGCACAAGTTGAGGAACTGTGCATTTGTACGCGGTGGGCAATCGTTCGCAGCGCCACCCTGCCGGCATCCGCCTGCGTCAACGGCAGGCCCAACCAAGGAGCGCGCCATGAATATGATCCGGCTCGACCGGCGACTAGCGACCGCCGCGCTTGCGGCGTTGGTCGCGGTTCTCGCGTCAACGACGTTGTATGCCCGCCCGGCACTCGCGGCCGCCTCCGGCGTCGGGGCCATTCACGTGCACACGGCCTTGTCGGAAGCCGACCCTACCCATTCCGTGATCGTGAAGCTGATTGGTGACGGAGAAATGCAGGTCACCTCGCCCGATGACGGTACAGAGATCTACGTCAACGGTCAATTCTCTCACGTGTTTGTCCAATCCAACCGTCCGACCATCGCCACCGCACCGTGCGTCGCGCAGGCGGCCAATCCGTATACGGTCGTCTGCCCCTTTGATCAGGTGAAATCGGTCCTGGTCCTCACCTCCGCGGGCGACGACGTGGTCCAAACGTTTTTGGAGGTGCAGCCGGTAACCGTGATCACCGGTGACGGGAACGACATTGTCATCGACAACTCGTTGAACTTCAACACCGTGCTTCATGACCTCTTCCTGCTCGGCGACGGCGACGACAGAGCGGGGTTCGGGAATTCGACAGGGGTGGCTAACGACGTTTTCGGCGGACCAGGCCGCGACGAGGTGGAATACGGCAATGCCCTAAGCGTATCGATATCGCTCGATGACCTCGCCAACGACGGCCCGTTGGACGAGCAGGGCCCGCGGCCGGCAATTCTGAACGACAACATCCGCTCCGACGTTGAGGACATCACTGGTGGAGCTGCTGCCGACATCCTGATCGGATCAGACAGCAACAACCTGATCATCGGCGGGGGCGACACTGACACGATCCGTGGGCTCGGCGGCGATGACACCATGAACGGCGACGGCGACTCCAGTAACACCGACCTCATCGACGGCGGCGACGGAACCGACACCGTCAGCTACGACGAACGCAGCGCCCCGGTGAATGTCAGCCTTGACGGCGTGGCCAACGACGGCGCTCCGGGCGAGGCAGATAATGCCATCAATACCGAAAACATCATCGGTGGCGGCGGCAACGACACTTTGACCGGCAACGCGGCGGGCAACGTCATTTCTGGCCTGGGCGGTGCCGACGTGATCGATGGCGCCGGCGGGACCGACACCGTCAGCTACGACGACCGCAGCGCACCGGTGAACGTCAGCCTCGACGGCGTGGCCAACGATGGCGCTCCGGGCGAGGCAGATAATGCCATCAATACCGAAAACATCATCGGTGGCAACGGCGACGACACCCTGACCGGCAATGCGGCAGGCAACGTCATTCGTGGCGTCGGCGGTGACGACACAATCGCCGGCGGCGCGGGCCGCGACATCATCGACGGCGGCGGCGGAACCGACACCGCCACCTACGCCGACCACCCAACCGCCGTGGCCGTCAGCCTCGACGGCCTGGCCAACGACGGCACCGCGGGCGAGCTGGACAATGTCATCAACACCGAAAACCTGATCGGTGGCGGCGGCAACGACACCTTGACCGGAAGCGCGGGGCCTAACTTCATTCGCGGCCTCGGCGGCAACGACCAGCTGCGGGGACTCGCCGGAAACGACCTGCTCATCGGAGACACCGGCACCGACTTCGCCGACGGCGGCGCCGGAGGCGACCTCTGCCAGGCCGAACGCGTGCTCAACTGCCCCTGAAGAGACGGAAGTGCGTAATGACAGCAACGGCCGACGACTGTTCAACCCATCCAGCCCAAGACACTTTGAGCGTCAGACACTCGCCCTGAACTGATCACAGACTTCGTGAGGATCGTTCGGGACGAAGAGGTCCGAGCGACGATGCCGCCCCCATGGTGAGCACCAAGTCAAGAGCCGGACGTGTGCCGATCGCGGAGCCTCGGCGCCATATCACCGCTTCCCAGGAGGGACAAACGGAGGCGCTGAGGCATCCCGGGTTTCGTGCACACGTCAGCTCTTGTGTGCGGCCGGGGGTGGCCGCGTCGATCGTCAAGTGGCTAGGAGAGGACCGTTGATGGTGTGGCGGAGTCGGCGCTCTGCGGGGCTGGATATGTCAACCTGGCGAGGGGTCCGGGGCGTGCCGGGCTCGACTGATGATCTGTTCCGTTCGCACTGGACAGCGCGCGCACAAGTGGGCGCTGGTTTGCCGTTGTCGAGGCGAGCTCGCCGAGGCGGTGAGCCGGGCTGGGCTTACGCCCACACCAAGCTGGGCGTGGAGATCCTGAGGGGCCGGCGACACGACACAGCGTGCCAGGTCGCGGCGTCGGCGCTGCTCAGCGCCGTCGCTCGCGTACCCGCGTGGGAGCCGCCACGGGTTCGCCGCACGCCACGCTGTCAAAGACTCGGGCACTCGCCACTGTCGATCATCTAATCAGCGGCGTAGAGTCCTTTCGGGCATCGATCGATGATCCACAGCGTCCACTGTGGATCAACGGCCCGGGAGTTCGCACAGGAGGGAGGGAGCCGTCGAGTTCTCGCCGCCCAGCGGGAGACCCGGGCCTGACGGCACGCTCTGCCGACCTGTGTCTCGCCGGCCGGAGGCAGAGTTCGAGCGAAAGAGGATCGCGATGAGGCGTTCTTTTGCGCTGCCTTTCATAGGCGCAACCATCATTCTCCTGGCATCCAGTGCGCCGGCGGTCGCCTCACAGAATTCGGGCAGCCGCCTGTTCTACTGCGGCGACAACGGGCCGCTCTGCGCGGAGCCGGCGGAACCGCTGAACTACGAGGGCAACTACATCGGTCACGACGAGCCCTCCGTGTTGTTCTACTCGAACACACCCGGCTCTGGGACAAACCAACGCTACCAATTGACTCTTCCAACCGAGCCGCCCACGAAGCCCAAGCAGGACGGCAGCGGCGGTACGTTCAACTTCCAGTTGCATCCGGCATTCTGGTTCGGTCTCGCCCTCTGTGACGACCAGTCCGGCCCGAACCCCGGTGGCAGTGCGCTGGCCGGCCCCAACATCCCCTGCACTCCTGACAGCGACACCAACATATTCACGTCGACAGACCCCACCAGCCCGAACTACATCGGCAAACATCCCGGGGCGGCGTTCCTCGAGCTGCAGTTCTATCCGCCGGGCTGGATCGAGCAGCCGGTCGGGTTCAGCTGCGACGGCGAGAGATGGTGCGCGGCGATGGCGATCTTCTCGCTCAACCAGAACCAGAACACGGGTGTCGTCAATAACGCGGACTGCTTGAACAGGGTCGGCGTTGAGCCCGCTAACTACGCGTTCATCACCAAGCACGGGACACCGACCGACGCGCCCGATCCGCTCAGCGTCAATTTCCGGATCGACAAGGCGAAGGATCTGTTCATGCGTGGTGGCGACACAGTTGCCGTCAATATCCGAGACACGTCCTCCGGGCTGAGGATCGAGCTCAACGACCGCTCTTCGGGCGAGTCGGGCTCGATGACGGCGAGTGCCGCCAACGGCTTCAAGACGGTTGACTTCGCGCCGGGCGCGACCGAGTGCACCGAGAGCCCGGTGAACTTCCATCCCATGTACTCGACCTCGAGCGAGAACACCCGCGTCGTCTGGGCCGCGCACAGTTACAATGTTGCGGCGTCCGACGAGATCGGCCACTTCGAGTACTGCAACGCTGTCGACGCGCAGGGCGGGAACTGCACCCAAAGCGGTGTCAACGACCCGGGCGGCGTCGACGGTGACGACAGTTCCTGCTTCTCCCCGCCGTTCTCGGCACCCTTCAACAAGACTAAGATCAAAGTAGGCGGTTGCCTGGCCACGGACGGCGACTTCGATGGCGTCAGCTACCAGAACTCGTGGCCCGGGACGCTTGCCAATGCCGCTCAGGACGCCGCCGTCCACCCGGCGCCGATCCAGTTCACGAGCCCCGTCTTCAACGGGGGGCGCAACTACGATCGCGTCGCCTTCGAGGCCGACCTGCCGCGGATCGAGGTCTCCGCGATCTCACCGAACAACAACTGCGACCGCTCCACCGGGGCCGGGTGCGTGAATCCGCCCAACGGAGCCAGCTTCTATCCGATCTACTCGACGGCAACGCTCGGGTCACACGAGGATCTCGGCACGGGCGGTGGTGGGCGCGGCCACCAGTGCGTCTGGCACCTGGGTGGCCCGTTCATCCCGCACACGACGAACACCTTCGGCGGCACGTCGACCGCTGAGTACGGGCCGCTGCTCCTGTCCGACTACCCCGCCGTGGGTGGGCCCGTGAGCCGCTTCAACAACTTCCGCAACGTACTCGTCTCGAATCCCTGCCCCGCCTGACGGAGCAACTAAGGTCCACAGTGGAGGGCGCCGCCCGGCGCCCTCCACTGTGGACGCATCGGGTCGGCGCCGGTTGGTTCGGCGGAGCTTCACCCGGTTACCCGAGCCGATGGAGGAGTGGGACGACCGGCACGGCCGTCAGTGGCGATACTCGATCGGGTCGATGGACTCGACCGGTTTGCCGCCGGCCCGCAGCAGGTCGGCTATGGCGCTGGCTTGTTCGCGGGTAGTTCCGGCTTGGCCGTATATCCCGATCGCTTCATGCAGGTGTGCGATGGCTTCGTCGTGCCGCTGTTGGGCGATGCGTATGGTGCCGAGTGTGTGGAGGGCGGCCGCATGCCCGTACCGGTTGTGCTGTTCCACGCAGATGCTCAGTGACTGCGTGGCTGCGTCGTCGGCCTCGGCGATTCGTTCGAGACCAAGCAGTGTGTCGGCGACGCAGTGCAGCGTCACTCCCTCGCCGTGGCGGTTTCCCTGTTCCCGGCGAATGCGTAGTGCGTCCTGTAAGAGCACAAGCGCCTCGTGGAAGCGTCCGCACTCGTGGTAGGCGTGACCCAGATTGTTGAGTGCGAAGCTTTCGTCGAAATCGCCCACCTCTTCGGCGATGCGCAGAGCGAGACGCAACGCGCCGAGGGCCAGTTCGTAGTCGCCACGTTCGCTGTGAATTCCGCCGAGGTTCGTTAGCAGGATTGCCTCGGTGCGTCGATCGGCGAGTGCCCGGATGATGGTGAGTGCCATGGTATAGCATTCGATGGCGTCGCTGAGGCGTTCCCCGCGCCAGTACGCGCTGCCCAGGCCGTTGAGGACTCGCGCGTGTGAATACGGGTCGCCTATCGCCTGGACCGATACCAAGCCGATCTGATGGGTGGTGATCCAGTCATTCGTGTACCGGCGCAGTTCAAGGAAGCCCTTCATGACCATTGGTAGTTGCCACGCCAGCGAATGAAGTTTCCGCTGGGCGGATGCGCGGATCAATTCCCGTAGGTTACATCGTTCCGTTTCGAACCAGGCCAGTGCCTGGCTCCGGTCGCCCACCAGAGGCGGCATTGGAAGGTCGGTGAAGTCGTGGCTGATGGTGACGCGGCCTCGGCCGGGCATGAGGATTCGGTCGGCAACATCGGCCGACACGAGATACCACGCAGCGAGCCGCGCGAGCCGGTGGTCGCCAACCGTTTCAGGATCCTGCGCCCGCGCACATTCGGCGGCATATATCCGTATGAGGTCGTGGAACTGGTAACGGCCGGCTGTCCGGGTGTAGAGTAACGAGGTGTCGACCAGCGCCTCGAGCAGTTCGGATACACGGGCCTCGTCGAGTTCGGCGAGAGCGGCAATTGCGGCGACGGAGAAATCGGATCCCGGGAATAGTCCGCAACACCGGAAAACACACTGTCCTTGTGGCGACAGATTCTGGTAGCTGACCGCGAAGCTCGACCGCAGGGCCACGTTAGCCTGGCGCAGCTCGTTGAGCCGGTCGTGCTCATTCGCCAGCATCTCGTTGAACGCCGCCAGCGGCCACGTGGGGCGGGAGACTAGGCGCGCTGCGGCCAGCCGCAGCGCGAGCGGGAGTCCGCCGCATATGTGCACCAGCCTGTTCAGTTGCGCTTCCGGCTCGACGAATACCCGTGTTCGGCCCAGTGCACTGGTGAGCAGTTCGATCGCGTCAGCTGCAGGTAGCGTGTCGAGCAGCACCTGCGCTGCGCAGTCCAGTTCGGTCATCGTCGGGCGAGCTGTGATGAGTACGGCCGAGCCGCCCGTGCCCGGAATCAGGTGCCGGACCTGGTCGGGGTTTGCGGCGTTGTCGAGCACGATCAGCAGGCATCGTCCCGCGGTCCGGCTCCGGAACAGGCGCACCGCATCGGCCAGCCGGCGCGGAACTTCTTCTGCGGCAACGCCAAGGCTGCGCAGCAAGGTCGACAGTGCGTCATCCACGCTGACCGGGTCGAGACCTGGCGTCGCTCCCTGCAGATCGAGGTAGAGCTGGCCATCGGGGAAGCGGCTGGCCGCCCGGTGAGCCACGCGGAGGCCGAGGGCCGATTTGCCGATGCCGCCGGGGCCGACAATAGTGACGATCGGGACGGACCTGACCCGTGGCCACAAGAGTTCGACGATGGCATGAGTCTCGTCGCGTCGTCCGACGAACATGGTGACAGCTGCGGGAAGCTGGTGGGGAGCCGCGGTGTTTCTCGCCGGGCCAACCACTTGCCCCATCGCCTCGTGAGCCGACTCTGCGAGGATTCGAAGCGCTGCACTGGTGCCGACACCCAGATCGTTGGCCAAGGCCGACTCGGCTGCGCGGTAGGCGGCCAGTGCCCGCGCTGGTTGGCCCGCGTCCAACAACGCCCGGACCTGCCACTCGCGGAGCCGCTCGTCGTGGGGCTCCTCGGCCACCCACATCGCCAGTTGCGGAACCAGCTTGGCTCCGCTTCCTTCGGCGAGCTCGAGTTCGACGAGTTCGTAGATGACCTGGCAGCGTTCTGCGGCCAACGGTTGGGCGAGGTGGACCGCCATGCCCGCGGTGACCAGATCCGCCATTGCGGGACCACGCCATTCTTGTAGCGCTCGACGGTACCCGCGACTGGCCGTGATCATGTCGCCTTCGCGGCATGCTTCGCGGGCCATCGCTGTCTCGGACCTGAATTGGTCGATGTCCAGCATGACGGAATGTGCGGGCATGCTGTAGCCCGCCGGCCGATGCAGTACTACGTCGCCCAGGAGGTGGCGAAGCTTCCACACGTATAACTGGATGTTCTTTACCGCGCTCGGCGGCGGGTCCTCCCCCCACAGTGTCTCGATGAGCGAGCGCATTGAGACGCATCGCCCGGCCTTGAGGGCCAGCGCCGCGAGGACCGCGCGTTGCTTGGGCGGACCCGGCGCGAACCATCGGCTGGTCAGGTTGACTTCCACGGGCCCAAGCAGCCGCAACAGTATGGGTTCACGGGACACAGAGGTCACGCGCCTCTCCGGGGCTAACGGTCGAATATACCAATCGCATACCGACTGACGGGAGGGTGACTGGGTGCGGTTCCGGCTGGGAGGCAAGGGGAGCCTGGCCGAGCCGGATGACCCAACCGACTAGGAGGCTCAGATGCGAAACATTCAACCGATTCGCCGGCTCTTGGCAGTGGTGGCCGGAATCGCGCTCGCGGCAACAGCGATCTCGGTCGCGTCCGCGTCACCAGCCTTCGCGGGTGCCCCCGCGACGACGGTGAGCGCCAACTACACGTCGCAGTGTGGAGAACCACCCGTGCCTGACACCCCGGTCAACGATGGCCCGGAGGGAATGTTCGGTACGCCGTGCTACCACCACGACCGCTGCTACAGCTGGGGTACCACGCACGATCGCGCGACATGTGACTGGATCTTCTACACCGAGATGGTCAATGCTTGCCACTCGCACTATGGCTGGTGGGACCCGCGCCAGGGGTGGTGCGACGATCTCGCCGCAGGGTACTACGTAGCGGTTCGTGGCTTCGGGCGGTACTACTACCAGGGGCCGTCGAATTGGAACAACTGACGGGGCGCCGGCCGGTTTAACGTCACGAGATGGGCGGACCGACCCCGTACGAGTGGCCCGCTGCCGGAAAGCTCGGTAGCGGGCCATTCGCCCGCAACCCGGCGTCGAAAGCCCTCCAGGGGGAGCGACTGCGCAGTCCGTAGCATCCCCCGTCCGCCCGCGGTCACAGTGGCGCGACCCACGGCCTTTCTGGCCGACCGGCTCGCTGCCGAAGGTCGAGGCTGAGCGGTGCGCGGAGAAACACGCGGGACGTACCGCTCTTTCCAGTCGACGGGCTCGTCGTCCTGGAGACCGCCGGCTGGTGGCCGGGTGGGCCTGGCCACTCGAGCGTCCCCGTGCGCGCCGCCCTCAACGCCGCGATCGCCACGGAACAGTCCCATGAAACGGCCCGAGGCATGTCCGCCGTCCTCGGTGGAACCGACCCGACCGACGCGGAAAGGCTCACGGATGATCCTCGTAGCCGTCCAGCCCGGCCGGGAGGTCCTGGCGACACTCGCGCAGCAGTGCCAGCGGTCGGCCCCATCCGAACGATCTGAAGCCTGTCCGGTAATCAGTTCGATCCGGCGTTGATATCGAGCAATGACCGGTTGACGTGGGATGGCTACCTGCCGATCGTTTCCTATCTGCCCGGCGCACTACAAGCGGCATGTGCCTGCGGTTCATGGCGTGGTCTGGGTTGGGCTTGTGTCTGGTCAGATAGGGATCTCGACGGTGAGCATCCCCTCCCGCCAGTCGGGTAGGCGGGCAGTGACGCTGCCATCAGGCCCGACCAACGCGGCCAGGCCGGGGAAGTCCTCGTCCACGGTTGAACCGGCTTGTCCCGCCAGCGCGATCCACAGCTTCAAGCGCTTCGCGTGGCGGCGTGCGTCGCCCAGAGCACATCCTTCCCACCAGGCGAATCCGGCTCGCCAGGACGCTTCGTCGGTACGGCGGCCGTAAAGACCCGGCGCCGCTGGGAAAAGAACGAGTTGGGCACCGCCCGCGGCGGCCGCGTCGAACGGCGCGTCGAATCCGGCCTCGGCACAGATAGCGACCCCGAACCTGGTGCCCGTGCGCTCGAAGACGTGCGACTCGGTAGCGGCGAGAAACGGCTCTTCTCCCTCGCCAAGGTGCCGTTTGCGCTGTACTCCTGCCACGCTTCCGTTGGCCGCGAAGATCTGAGTAATGTACGGGTCGCCCGCTGGCGAGCGCTCCGCGATGCCGAAGCAGACACCGACTCCGGCCTCACCCGACGCCCTGACCAGCGCGACAACAGCCGGGTGGTCCAGGCTCGCCAGCCGACGATAATGGGCCGCCGGATCAACGGATCCGGTCAGTGACATCTCGGGGAACAAGGCGATGTCACAGCCCGCCGAGGCGGCCGTGCCCAGCAGCCGTAAGTGGGAGGTCAGGTTGCCCCTGATATCCCCCTTCTCGCATCGGACGGCCGCTAGCAGCGCACGCACCCTGACATCGTGTCCGAACCCGTGAAGGACAGCAAACCCGCGGCCATACGTCAGCTGACGAGACGCCGTCGCAACGGTGGTCTGCGAGCGTCCGTCGTCCCAAAGATGTGAATCTTGGACTCTGCGGCCTTGTGGTCGCGACGATGGCGATGGCGGGACTGAGCCAAGTGGTGGTCGGGCTGTGGTCGCCCGCGCCGATGCCGTAGCTTGTTCGGCTCGGCCAGGGCTTGGTCGCCGTCCAGCAATGTCTGACGAACGGCGAGCGGCTGAATCCACGCCGAATGGCGGTCTGGGAGCTTACGATCGCTGCGGGAGCGCCCCGACGAGCTGCGCGAGCGGGCCGATCTGCGGTGGGACGAGAGCGGAAAACCGCGCTGGTGCGAACCTTCTGGCGTCAAGTCTGATCGTGGTTGTCTTTCAGTCCACACAGGACGCAGCACCGAGTATCCAGGAACCTTCGGCCCCATGGCTCGTCTCGGGCGGGAAGGTGCCGCAAGCAGCTGATGCCATCTGGAGGAGCTTGCGAATGACTGAACGGCGTATAGATCCCGCAACCGGGCGCGAGTACACCGTCGACCCTCAGACCGGCGCGACCGCGTGGGTCGAGAACTCGGAGACGTTCCAGCAGGGCCAGACAGCGCCGTCCGCGCCGGGCGGGACCGCGCCTTGGCGATCGCCGACCGCACCGCCCCCGAAGAAGAAGCACCGGATCTTTCTATGGGTCTTCCTGGTGATTCAGGCGATCTTCCTCGTCTGGATCATCACCGCGATCGCTCGAAGTTCCGGCGACGCAACAGACTGCGGCACATTGACCCAGCAGGAGTGCAACGATGCGAAGGACGTTGGGACCGGCATCGGCGTGTTCGGAATCGTCATTTTCTGGCTGATCATCGACTTTCTGCTGGGCGTCACCTATGTCATCTACCGTCTGGCCAAGCGGCCGTAGGCCGTTACATGCTGCGTGGAACCGACTAGGTTCTTCGTGCCGTGCGAGTCATCCACCAAGACTCCCTTGCCGTGGGCAACATCGCGATTCAGACTGGCGTGCTGGACAAAGAACATCCGTCATCGCGACGGGCGAGCGATCAACGGTGGGGCCGCGAGCACCTCTTCGAGATGCCATGAACCTAAGCCGCATCCCTCTATGGCCAGGCATACCTCGTTGCCCACAACAATGCCCTCCATGGGAATCCAGCCAGCTGGAAAGTCGATAAAACTCACCCGAAGGGTTCAGCCCATGCACAAGACACCGACAGTACTGACGATTGCCGCGACAGCAGTGTTTGGCCTTGCTGCCTGCGGCAGGCCATATGTGACCCAGACATCTGGTCAGTCCAACTCTTCACAGCCTGCACCGCGATCCGAAACGACCGGCGCTCCGCCCGGTGCCGCCCGCATCGGTAGCTCGATCACCCTGAAAGGCATTGCAGATGGGGAACAAGTCGTCGTGACCGTGGTCAAGGTTCTCGACCAAGCAGGCCCCGCGGACTCCTTTTCGGCACCATCGCCGGGTAACAAGTTCTTCGCGGCACAATTCAGGCTCTCCAACACCGGTACCGTGGCGTACGACGACTCACCCTCCAACGGTGCAAAGGTCCTTGACTCGCAGGGCCAGCAGTTCGAAGCGACAATCGACGACTCCGCTGCAGGGCCAAGCCTTCCCTCCGCGACGAAGATTGCACCCGGATCGAGTGCACTCGGCTACATCAACTTCGAGGTACCTATGACATCGAAGATTGCCAAGGTGCAGTTCGGGCTGAACAGTGGCTTCGCGGACCAAACCGGCGAGTGGACCGTGGGCTGAGTTCCGAGACGGCCAACCACCGTCACGTCCTGAGCGGATGGAACATTCGCGAGCAACGCCAACACGCGACCGGGCCACGCGCGAACCTGGATCGATCGTCGTTCCTCACGGTGTGTGAGCTGCTGAATAACTCTGCTGGTTGCCGCAGCTGGCCCGATGCGCTCTGCCGGCGCCCACCAAGATCGCGCTGTCATCCGGCGACCAGGCGGGGCGCCGTCCGTCGACCGCTCCTGCCGCGGATCCAGCACTGCCGAACCGCGATGAACACGCCGGCCGGCATCCGGGTCGTGCTGCCAACGGCACCTGACACAGCAACGGACCCCAACCCCTCCGCTAGACAATTGGAAGGCGTTCGGCCGTCTCCGGCAGGTGGTCGTGCCAGAGCTGCCACCGCGTGGCTTCGCCGCTTTCCGTGCGGTACAGACACGCATGCCCGTCTGCCTGCCCGACCAACCATCGTTCTGGGCGCTCCAGCAAAGCCTGGCCGTACCAGATGTTCAGCAGCAGCGCGCAGATCTCCGCCGGCCACGGACCGTGCACGACTGACGTACCGGGAACCAGGTCGGTCGACCCCGCGCGCTCCTGACCGGTCAAAGGACGAAGGGCCCCACGCGCGGATGCGACCAAAGTCGCAAGTAGCCGCTGGTAGTGTGCGTTTGCGGAGGTCCCGCAACGAGAGGTACCGCGAACCCCTACCGTGGCGGGATTCACGGTCGATACGACGACGGGAGGACGGGCCTATGTCACACGTACGACGCTTCGACCACGTCGGCCTCACGGTGGCAGATCTCGACGCCGCGACCGCCTTCTTCGTGGCGCTGGGCCTGGAGGTCGAGGGCAGGACGTTCGTCGAGGGCGAGTTCCTGGACACGGTCTGCGGCATTCCCGACTCCCGCACCGAGATCGTCATGCTGAGGCCGCCCGACGAGGGCACCCGCCTGGAGCTCTCGAGCTTCGTGCGACCCGACTCCGTGCCGGGCTCACCAGCCGCCATGGCCAACGAGCTGGGGTTGCGCAACGTGGCCTTCGAGGTCAACGACCTGCAGGCAGCTGTCGATTGGGCAGCTACCGAGGGCTACGGACTGGTCGGTGGCATCGGCGAGTACGAGGGCGTTTGGCGGATGGCCTACGTGCGGGGGCCGGAAGGGATCATCGTCTCGCTGGCCGAGCGCATCGGCTGAGCCTCGCAACGCCCGCATCTGGCCGCGATCCGCGGGGAACTCGCTGCGGCAGAACGCGGCGAACCGGCCAGCACCCGCGCTTCAGCGCAGCCAGCCCGCGGGTACCGGCGAACGCAACGAACTCCGCGGCCACCGTCCCGCACGCGCGCGCCGTCGACGCGGCACGGTCGGCGGCGCTGGGTCATTCAGGTTGGAGGAGGAGGATGTGGCCATGGAGACATGGGATGCACTGCGGGCCCGCCGCAACGTACGGGCGTTCACCGCACAGCCCGTCGAGGCGCATGACCTCGAGCAGATCCTCGAAGCCGGCCGGCGGGCACCCTCGGCCGGCAACTGGCAGCCCTGGGACTTCGTCGTTGTCACTGACCGCACCGAGTTGCAGCGCCTGTCGGGCGTCTGGCGTGGCGCCTTCCACGTGGCCGGAGCGGCGGCGGCGATCGCACTGGTCGCCCCGCAACTCGACGACGAGCGCCAGTCGCGGCTGCTGCAGTACGACCTTGGTCAGGTGACCATGGCGCTCGCGATCGCGGCCGCCGACCTGGGACTGGGTACCGGCCACGCGGCAGCCGAGGACCAGGAGCTCGCCCGGGACGTGCTGGGCTTCCCCGACGACCGCTTTCTCGCCTACCTGCTCTCGGTAGGACACCCGGCCGACCGGCCGATCCGCGTGATCCAGCGTCCGGACCGTCGGCCCTTCGACGAGGTCGTCCACCGTGGACGCTGGTAGCCGTCCCCGCTGGTTCGGAGGACGTAGACGCGGACATTGCCGCCCGAGAACCACGCCATGAGCAGATCAGCGTCGGCGTACAGTTCCAACGCGGCCACCGCGTGTTGGCGTTACGTCGCCGGCCGCAGGGTGCCATGCAACGATCAATCCCGACCGGACCGCGCACCGGAAAGGGGAGGGCAGTGGCCGTCGCACTCAACCACACGATTCTGCACGCCCGCGACAGGCAACAGACTGCGGACTTCTTGTCCGACATACTCGGACTGCCACCGGCCGCCCGGTTCGGTCCATTCCTCGTGGTGTCGCTCGCCAACGGCGTGTCACTCGACGTGGTAGATGACGCGGGACCGATCCATCCGCAACACTACGCGTTCCTTGTCACCGAGGAAGAGTTCGATCAGATCTTCGATCGCGTCAAGGCTCGTGGCCTGACCTACTGGGCGGATCCATTTCATCGGCAGCCGGACCGGATCAACACCAACGATGGAGGCCGCGGCGTGTACTGGTCCGACCCGGACGGTCACAACCTCGAGATCATCACGCGGCCGTACGGCGGATGATGTGCGAAACAGGCAGCCGGGCCGGGGCCGTCCGTTCAATCGCCTGCGGAGGGCGTGACAGGTTTCTGGCCGGCTTGCGGACTGGTACCGGATTCGATGGCATGACCATCGTGCGGAGCAGGTTGGCCAGCATACGCCGCTGAGCCGCGGGTGAGCGGGGCGAGCCGTGCCGCGCCGCCGGCCCAGGACAGCAAGCTACCGTCCACCGACCCGGGTCCACCCGCTTCGCAAGCTGGAAGTCCGGAGCCTGTACCGGCTGGGGCGAGCCGCCGTGGGAGAATCAGCCAGTGCAGGTCGGGATGCTTGGATCATTCGAGGTTCGCACGGACGACGGCATCGTGGCTGACGTGCCAGGCGCCCGGTTGCGCGCGCTGTTGATCGCTCTCGCCCTCGAATCCGGCCGCGCAGTCCCGAAGTCGATACTCATCGACTGGATCTGGGGTGCGAACCCGCCGGCCGATGAGGCGAATGCCCTGCAACGCTTGGCTTCCCGGCTGCGCAAGGCGCTGCCCGGCGGTGTGATCGAGGGGCAGCCGGGCGGCTACCGGTTGATGGTGGAACCCGACGCTGTCGACGCCCTGCGGTTCGAACGCCTTGCCGCTCAGGCTCGCCAGGAGGAGGGTCTGCCGCGAGTTCGGCTGTTGCGCGAAGCGCTCGCCTTGTGGCGTGGTGCGGCCATGCAAGATGTCGGGTTGGACGACAGTGAAGCGTTCGACGCGGCGGTGACGCGGCTCGAGGGGCTGCGGCTGTTGGCGATGGAGGATCGCTTCGAAGCGGAGGTCAGTCTCGGCCACGGTGCGGAGGTGGTCTCGGAACTGACCGATGCGGCGACCGCGCATCCGCTGCGGGAACGGCTGGTGGCCGCGCTGATGCGCGCCCTGGTGGCCAGCGGCCGCGACTCCGACGCCCTGCTCCTCTACGAACGCACGAGGGACGCCCTGGCCGACGCACTGGGCGTCGATCCCTCGGCGGAGTTGTCGGCCGTGCACGTCGCGTTGCTGCGGGGCGAGTTGGGGCGGCGGGACGAGAACCGGAAGACCAACGTTCGGGCCGAGCTCACAAGTTTCGTGGGCCGGGACGCTGATGTCGCTGCCGTCCGCGAGCTCATCGCGGAGCATCGTCTGACCACCTTGGTCGGGCCAGGCGGTTCGGGCAAGACCAGGCTGGCCACGGAAACCGCACGCACGCTGGTCGGCGACCTGTCGGACGGGGTCTGGTTGGTGGAACTTGCCGCCATCGGCGCCGACGGTGACGTGGCGCGGGCGACGCTCACCGCGCTCGGGCTGCGGGATGCTCTGCTCGGTGCGGCACCCAGCGCCGAGGTGACTGACGGGCTCATCGCCGCGATCCGCGAGCGGGAGGCGCTGCTCATCCTGGACAACTGTGAGCATGTGATCGAGTCAGCGGCGAAGTTCGCCGATCGGGTGCTCGGGGAGTGCCGACGGCTGCGGATCCTGGCGACGAGCCGGGAACCGCTCGGCATCACCGGTGAGGCCCTGTGGCTGGTCGAGCCGTTGGCCGTCCCAACTGACAACAGCCAGGCCGAGATCGCATCTTCGCCGGCCGTCCAGTTGCTGCGCGACCGGGCCGGGGCCGTGCGCAAGGACCTCGGAGTAGACGAACACACCTTGTCGATGATGGTGCGCGTCTGCCGGGCGCTGGACGGGATGCCGCTGGCGATCGAACTGGCCGCGGCGCGGTTACGCACCATGTCCATCGATCAGCTCGCCAACCGGCTTGATGACCGGTTCCGGCTTCTGACCACCGGGAGCCGCACCGCATTGCCGCGACACAAGACGCTGCGCGCGGTGGTCGACTGGAGCTGGGAGTTGCTCACCGATGCCGAGCGGACGGTCCTGCGCCGGCTCTCGGTGTTCTCGGGCGGGGCGAGCCTGGAGGCGGCCGAGGTGGTATGCGCCGGCGATGTCGTCGAGCGGGAGGATGTGCTGGAACTACTCACCTCGCTGGCTGAGAAGTCGCTGCTGGTCACGGAGTCCGACGGCGCTCCCCGCTATCGGATGATCAGTACGATCAAGGAGTACGCCGCGGACCGGCTCGCCGAAGCGGGCGAAGCCGACCTCGCTCGCCGCGCGCACCTCGCCTACTTCACCGAGCTCGCTGAGACGGCGGAGCCGCATCTGCGCCGCGCCGAGCAACTGGCCTGGCTCGCTACGCTCGAAGCCGAACACGACAACATCGGTTCCGCGATGCGGGGGGCGATCGCGGCCGGTGACGCCCAGGCGGCGATGCGGCTCGCGGCGGCCGCCGGCTGGTACTGGTGGCTCGGCGGGCGCCGGGCCGAAGGCATCGAGCTGATGATCGCGGCCACCAACATCCCCGGCGAGGTGACCGACGAGGTCCGGGCCATGACGTACGCGCTGGTGGTGCACTTCGTGAGCTCCGGGCGGGGCGACGAACACCAGGGCGCGGAATGGATCCACAAGGCATATCGGTTCAGCCAGCAGAGTCAGCACCACAACCCACTGCTGGATCTGGTCACCCCACTGGAGCGCATGGTGGAGGCACCGGAAGCCGCAGTGCCCGCGTTCGAGTTGTTGCTGGACAACGAAGACCCCTGGGTGCGCGCCCTGGCCCGGCTGCAGCTCGGCAAGATGCGGATCGTGCTCGGCCAGGGTGGCCGGGATGCGGAGACCATCCTGGAGTTGGCACTCGCTGAGTTCCAGGCGCTCGGCGAACGATTCGGGATCTCCTTTGCCCTGTCCGAGGTGGCGAACCGACTCGCCATGCGCGGTGAGTTCGCCCGTGCGTGTGAACTCGACGAACAGGCGATCGCGGTCGTCGCCGAGGTCGGCGCCGTCGAGGACGTCATCCGGCTACGGACCCACCAGGCCATGCTGTACTGGCTTGACGGCGATCGGGACTCCAGTGCCGCCGCCATCGCGGAGGCCGAGCGGCGCGCCGAAGGGGTTACGTGGCCGCATGCGCTGGTTGAACTGGCGTTGGCCAAGGCGGAGCTCGCGCGCTGGGGCGGCAATTCCGCGCAGGCACGCCATCAACTTGGCATCGCGACCGCTCTGATGGGTGACGACGCGGAGGCGGCGAACATCCGCGCGGGCATACACGACGTGCTCGGCTACCTGGCCGACGATCTCCGTGAGGCTCGTTCCCAGCGCGTGGCGGCCTGGCAGGCGGCATCCGAGGCGGGCCACGCTCTCCTCATCGCCCAGGTCCTCGTCGGGGTCGCCGACCTTGCCCTACGCCGCGACCAGTATGAGCAGGCGGCGCGGCTGCTCGCGGCCAGCGTCGGCGTGCGCGGACTGCCGGACCGTGCCGACCCGGACGCCGCCAGGATCGAGCGGGACGCGCGGCGTCACCTCGGCGAAGCACGGTTCGCCGAGGTGACAAGGGAGGGTATGCAGACGAGCCCGGCTCAGCTTGTCGAGGTCACGCTCGCTGCTTGACCGTCAGCCTGCTGCGCGTTGAATGACGATGTCGCCGTGACGCGTACGGGCGTGAACCATGACCTTGCGGTCCGACGGGTCAGCGTCCCCCTGCGACGAAACGAAGTTGTACACCGCCCCTCGCTCGCTGTCGACATCGATGGCGGCGGCGGTGCCCTCGCTGATGCCGACCTCGATGTTTCCCGAGCCGTTCATCAACTTCGCCTGACCGTGCGTCATCCGGCCGATCCGAATGGCACCGCTGGCGGTCGTGGCGGTGATACTGCCGTCGGCCCGGTCGATGTCGAAACCGCCGCTGCCACTGCTGAGATCGAGATCGGCCGAAGCGCGGCCGATCCAGGTCCGCCCGCCCGAGCTTGCGACCCTGGCCGTGCCCTCGACCTCACCGATGCGCATATCGAACGCTCGGCCGTCAATGTTGGCGCGCCCGGCGATGTGGCCGATCGCCACTTCGCCAGCCGAGATGTTCGCCTGCAGGGCGTCGATGCGATCCACCTGGACCTGTCCCGATGCCATGTGCAGCTCGCACTCGCCAAACGGGCCCTCAGCGTGAACACCCGAGTTCGCCAGGTAGGCGACCAGGCTGGAGCCAGCGGGCAGGTCGATGTTGATGGCCACCGAGCCGTCCTTGTCGCCTGAGACCGTCGTCTTGACCGATAGCCGACCGCCGGCGAAGTCGACCTTGGTCTTGTTGGCCACCCTGATGTCCGACTTGCTCGCCTTGTTCATGGGTTCGACCAGCACCGCGGTGTCGGTCCGGTCGCTCGCGGTGACCCGCACGTGGGCCCCGGCGACCTGCACAGTCGCGGCGATAGGCATTGGCGTGGCGAATGTAGGCATGACGACTTCTCCTCTTGTTCAGTACGTGAACTGTGGCGGTTCGGTCAGGCTCGTTTCTTGAAAGTGGAGAGCGACCACGCATATCCGACGAGGGCGATCCCGACGCACCAGGCGACGGCAACGATCCCGCTGCTTGCAGAGGGCTCACCGGTCAGCAGCCCGCGAAGTGTTTCGATGATGGGAGTGAAGGGCTGATACTCCGCGAACTGACGTATGCCCGGTCCCATCGTGTCGGCTGGGGAGATCGCACTGCTCAGGAAGGGCAGCAGGATCAGCGGCACGGTGACGAACCCCGCCGATTCCGGGGATTTCGCCGCCAACCCCAGAGCGACGGTGATCCAGCTGGTCGCGAAGGAGACCAGCACGATGAAACCGATCGCACCGAGCGATTCTGCGAAGCTCGCGGCTGGGCGGAATCCCATCGCGAACGCCACTGCGATGATGGCCGCAATGGCGATCAGACTGCGGAGCATGGTGGCGATGACATGACCGCTCAGCACGGCACTGCGGGAGACATCCATCACCTTGAACCGGTTGATGATGCCCTTTGTCATGTCAGAATTCACCGACAGTGCGGTCGCGCTCAGCCCGTAGCAGATCGTCAACACGATCATGCCCGGCGTGATGTAGTCGATGTAGTTGCCACCAATCTCGACCTTGTCGAATGCGCCGCCGATCACGTAGACGAACATCAGTAGGAGCACGATCGGGAACAAGACGGCGTTGAATACGGCAGTTGGGTTCCGGATGGTGTGCTTGACGTTGCGACCCAGCATGGTCATCGCGTTGCTCATGATGCATTCACCTTCGTGCTAGTACGGCCGGTCAGGGCAAGGAAGACATCATCGAGGTCCGGCGTGTGCACCGAGAATTCCTCGACCTCGATGGAGTGCGCGTCGAGTTGTGCCAGCAGGTTTCGAACCGATTTCGCCCCGCCATCGCTGGGAACCCGCAAGGTCAGGTCCCCCTCGTCGTCTCGCGTGGAGTCGGTCAGGACCCGCATCGCGGCGTCGAGTTCGAGGTCGCCTGCGAACCGGAGCCGGACATGACTGCCGGAGATCTGACGCTTGAGCTCATTGGGAGTGCCCTGGGCGACCAGCTTGCCCTGATCGAGCACCGCGATCCGGTCCGCGAGCCGATCGGCTTCATCCAGGTACTGGGTGGTCAGGAAGATCGTAGCGCCATCGGCCACCAGTTCGCGGATGATGTCCCACATCGTCCGGCGGCTGCGCGGATCCAAGCCTGTCGTCGGCTCGTCGAGGAAGATGATCCGAGGCTTGCCGACCAGGGTCATCGCCAGATCCAGCTTCCGGCGCATGCCCCCGGAATAGGTCGCCGCCATCTTCTGCGCCGACTCCGTCAGGTCGAATCGCTCGAGCAGGTCGGTGACAATCCGCTTGCTCTCGCCCAAGCTCAAGCGCTTGAGATCCGCCATCAACTGCAGGTTCTCCTGGCCGGTCAGCAGCTCGTCCACCGCAGCGAACTGACCGGTGACCCCTATGGCCGCGCGAACCGCCTGAGTCTCGGTCGCCACGTCATGGCCGGCGACGCGTACCGTGCCGGCGTCGGCCTTCATCAACGTGGAAAGCACGTTGACCGTCGTCGTCTTGCCCGCCCCGTTCGGGCCGAGCAGGGAGAAGATCGTGCCGGTGGCAACGTCGAGATCGATGCCGTCGAGAACGATCTTGTCCTTGTACGCCTTCCGCAGCCCCGAGGCCACGATCGCTGAACTAGTCATGCGACAACCATCGGCGGCCAGCCCGCCACCCACCTGACACGCTCCTGACACGACAGCTGACACGATGACCGGCTGCTCGCCGGACCCAACGGTGTTGCGCCCCGCGTGTGAAGGATGGCTGATATGTCCGTTTTCCTTCGGAGCCGATCAGTGCGACCGCGTGCGTACCAGCATCAGGAAAGTGCCTGGGCGGATGGTGGGAAATTGTGCGGCGTACGGTGGCCAGAGCGGTTAGGTTGCCGGGCGTGAGCAGGATTGTCTCGGTCAACCTGGCGGTGCCGGAGCCCAACCCGGCCAAGGGCGTTGGTCTCACGGGCATCAACAAGCGGCCGGTTGATCACCTCGTCACCGTACGCGCTCCGGGGCCCAGGACGATCGGGCTGCACAGCGGCCTGGTCGGTGACCAGATCTTCGACATCGAGCACCACGGCGGCGACGACCAGGCCGTTTACGCGTACGCGCGGGAAGACTACGACTGGTGGCAGGCGCGACTGAGCCGCCGGCTGGCCAACGGACTCTTCGGCGAGAACCTGACGACCGAGGGGGTCGACGTCAACGGCGCGGTCATCGGCGAGCGGTGGCGCATCGGTCCACGGTTGGTCCTCCAGCCGACATTCGGCCGCATCCCGTGCGTCACGTTCCAGAGCAAGATGGGCGAGCCGCGCTGGGTGAAGACCTTCGCCCGGGCGAACCGCCCGGGCGGGTACCTGCGTGTGCTGGAGCCAGGCGAGGTGTGGGCCGGCGATCCGGTGACCGTGGAGGACAGGCCAGCGCACGGGGTGACGATCGCGCGGGCGTTCCGCGCGTACATGACCGAGCCGCAGCTGCTGCCCGAGCTGGTCGAGATCGACGGGCTGCCCGACGATCTACGCCAGACCCTCGCAAAGCGGCTTCTCCAGCAGCGGTAGCTCGCGATCGAGAGCTGCGCCCGGAAGACCGCCTGGCGGCGTGACCACTACCCGCGCCCGTCGCCGATGCTCAGGCCTCAGCCCAGGGCGGTGGGGTCGGGCCCTCGCCGGTCGTGATGAACCGGCGCAGACTGGTCTTGAGGAAGAAGCCCCAGGCGTTGGAGCACTGGTCGTAGCACTCCAGGCCGGGCGTCAGCCCGCGGTGGGTGAAGCGGACCTCGGTTCCGCCCTCGGCCGGCGAGAGCTCGAAGACGAGGTCGGTGCCGGCCCACTCGCGCGGATCCTCGACGAAGGTGAGCTGCGCCTCGATAACGTTCCACGTGATTCTCTCGTTCGGGACGAGCTCGGTGACCCGCTGCGTGGAGTTGTGGACGTTGGGGTAGCGGTAGGTGAACTCGTCACCTTTGGCGGCGGCACTGCCCTCGATGTCCCCGGTCCACCAGCCGCTGACGTTGATGATCGACTGGAACACCACGTCGGGTGCCTGCTCGACGGTGAAGGATGTCGTGAAGTCCATGTCTGTCTCCCGTGGAGATCGTAGCAACCTTTCAGTTGCGATAACCGTATCGCAACTAGGCGGTTGCGTCAACTGACTGATGCCGGCGTGGTCCGAGAGCGGCGTACGAATCGGCGGGCAGGGCCGCGTTCTGGTGAGCCGGGTCAGCCCCGACCGGCCGCCCGGGTTCGGTCGACGAACCGGCCCCGACCGGGACGTTGCGTCCGCCTTCGCCGAGCTCGATGCGATCCCGCCCGCGGCGATGCCCCGCATCCGGTGCCGTGGTCGGGTCGCGAGGACTACGTTGGTGATATGGCGGAGTCACCTCGCAGCGGCGAGCGGTACAGCCGGCGGCTGGACGACGAGCTGGCGCGCGACCCCGGCGACGTGGATGAGACAGCCGACACCCAACTGTGGGACACACCCGGGCGCGACGGCGTCGTGAGCGATGCCGACGGCGACCCGGATCGGACCGACCTTCGCTCGGCCATCGGCGCGTACGCTTCACTGGTGCAGTTCCCCACCACGGCTCGGGCGTTGATCAGCGCGGCCGAGGACGGCGACGCACCCGACGAGGTGCTCAGGGCGCTCAGGGGCCTTGATCCCGACGACACGTTGGCGAATATGGTCGAGTTGTGGGACGTCCTGGGTCTCGGTTCCGGGCATCGCTTCTGAAACGTCGCACGGGTCGCGCCACACGCGGATGTGCCGGTCAGGGCAGCGTGACCTCGAGTGCCGCACCCGCCGCACGAAGATGCTCCCTGCCGTCACGGGCGCTGGGTTAGAGCACGCGGGCGAGTTCGGCGAAGGACCACGCCGTTCGACTTCTACCTCGCCGCAGCCCGCATCCTGATCACCGTCCGTAGCCTCATTGTCCGCGCCTGGAAGCACTACCGGTGGACACCTGACCCGCAGCTCGGCATCGGATGACCTACCGGCGGGATGTCTTGTGTCAGACCACTCGGTCACACTACGGGCATGACGTTGACGACGCGGATGCTCACACCGGAGACCTGGGACGACTTCGCCATGCTCGTCGAGGCCAACAACGGAGTGTGGGGTGGATGCTGGTGCATGGGATTCCACCCCGAGGGCGTCGGCGATGGGCACACCCGGGAAGGAAACCGGGAAGCGAAGCGCCGGCACGTGACGCGCGGAACGGTCCATCAGGTGCTCGTCTACGACGGTGATCGCTGCGTCGGCTGGTGCCAGTTCGGCCCGCCGCTGGAGCTCCCCAACATCAAGAACCGGCGCACCTATGACCAAGGAGCCGACGATCCGCCGGACTGGCGGATCGGCTGTGTCTTCACCAACGCGAGGGACCGCGGCAACGGCGTCGCTGCCGCGGCGGTCGCGGAGGCGCTCAACGAGATCAGGCGGGCCGGCGGCGGCGTCGTTGAGGCCTATCCGGAGCAGACCGAGGAGCGGCCACCCCAGCGCGGCGCCTTTCTGCACACCGGACCGGAGGAGTTGTATGCGCGATACGGCTTCACGCGGGTACGGAAGATCGCGAAGTGGCGGTGGATCATGCGCGCCACGGTCTGATCCTGCGGTTCGGGTCGGCAGCGGCGCCGGTGCCAGGTCGACGATCAACGGACCTGACTGCGGTCGCCCGAGGTGGCAGGATCGGTTGCCATGATCAACGCTGCCGCCGCGGGTTCCTGGCGGCTCGGGGACCGGACGGTTCACCGGATGGGGTTTGGGGCGATGCGCCTGACCGGCGGTGCCGCGTTCGACGCCGGCCGGCCCAGCGACCGCGACCGCTCTCGCACTGTCCTGCGTCGCGCTGTCGAACTCGGCGTGAACCATATCGACACCGCCGCGTTCTACTTCTCGTCGACGCGCTCGGCGAACGAGCTGATCAACTCGGCGCTCGCCCCCTACGCAGATGACCTCGTGATTGTGACGAAGGTGGGTCCCGGCCGCGACCCGTCGGGTGCGTGGCTGCCGCTTGCCCGCCCCGACCAGTTGCGCGGGCAGGTCGAGGAGAACATCCGCCAGCTCGGCCGCGACCACCTCGACGTCGTCAACTTCCGGCAGCACGGACTGAACTCCATCGAGGAGCACTTCGGCGCCCTCGCCGAATTGCGCGAGGCCGGCCTCATCCGGCACCTCGGTATCTCCAACATCCTGCTCGAACACATCGCCCAGGCGCAGGCGATCGCACCCGTCGTCGGCGTGCAGAACCGTTACGGCATCGGTGCTCGTTCGCCCTCCCAGGAAGCGATCCTTGCCCGGTGCGGGCGGGACGGAATCGCCTTCGTGCCGTTCTTCTCCATTGCCGCGACCGGCGGCGGAGCCGGGCGCAGCGAGCCGGACGAGCCGGCCGTGGTCGAGGTCGCCCAGGCCCACGGCGTCTCGCCGGCGCAGATCCGTATCGCCTGGACCCTCCACAAGGGACCGCACGTCCTCGCGATCCCGGGTACCGGCAACCCCGAGCACCTCCATGCCAACATCGCGGCCGGCGCGCTACGCCTCACCGACGACGAGTTCGCCGTTCTCGACGCCCTCTGAGCCACCCGTTCGCGCGGAGCAGGCAGCATCGGCCAGTATGTCCAGTGTTCACGCTTCGCGTTGTGCGGCGAGTTCGCCGACAGCCTCGGCGTAGAAGGTGCTATCGCCGAGGTGGAAGGCGACCTGGCGCAACGTCCAGGCGTTGCCTTCGATCCGGTCGAGGCGCTCGTCGTCGAGCGCCCGCAGGCGCAGCGACCAGATCTGCGCCAACCGGGTCAGGCGGTTGCGCGCCTCGTACAAGTCCTCGGAGGTGAACGCAGCGAGGTCGGCCGGGGTGGTGATAGCGGAGGCGTGCCAGTGGTCGGGCATCGGAGATACCCCTGCGAGGCGTGCTTCAAGTTCGGCGAGGTGATCCACCAGGTGGTCGGCGAGGCGACGAATCGCCTTGTGCGGGGTGTAAACCCGGTCTGCGACGGCAACGGGCCGTCCGTCCCACGCCGGCCAGGTCTGCGCCAGTCGCAGGGCGTGTACAACAGCGTCCCCGATGACCTGTGCTGGGTGGCGGTCATCGGTGGTGGGGGTGTCGTCGCTCATCTGTCGGCTCCTCTCAACTGCCCGGTCCGGGTCCTCGATCGTAGGGCTGGGACGGTTCGGCCCGGACCCGCAGGCGGGCAGAGTCGCCGTGGTGCGCGGGCACGTCCAGACCGCTTCAGCACCCTTGGCGGCGCGAGGTTTGACCGATACGCGGAGTGTGGTGAGGAACGCACGCACATACGCTGCAGCGGTTCGGGTTTGAACATCGCGAGGCGGGGCATGCGTATCGTATCGGTGATCAACTTCAAGGGGGGCGTTGGGAAGACTACGCTCACCGCCAATCTGGGCGCGGAGTTGGCTCGCCGAGGTCGACGGGTCCTGCTCGTGGACCTAGATCCGCAGAGCAGCCTGACCTTCAGCTTCTACTCCCCGGACATTGCCGCTGGCCGTCTCCCGCTGGATCGCTCGGTGAAGGGCTGGTATGACAGCTTCGACAGGGGTGTACCGCATCGGCGCCTGGCAGATTGTGTTGTCGTGCCCGATGCTGTCAACCGTGCCGTCGAGGGAGAGCACGGCCACATCGGACTTATCCCTTCCACTTTGCACCTCATCGATCATGAACTGTCGATGCTTGCCAACGTTGGCCTAAGCGGCGTCCGCGCCGATCTGGAACTGTACCGATTGCGGCGTGCGCTGTCGGACGCCTTGCGGGGTCCGCAGTTTGCTGCTTCGTACGACATCGCGCTGATCGACTGTGCCCCAAACTTCAATATCGTCACGCAGAGCGCGATCGTTGCGTGCGATGGCATCCTCGTACCTTCCCGACCGGACTACCTGTCTACGCTCGGCATCGAGGCGTTGTTTGCAAACGTCCGCAAGCTCACGGAGACCTACAATAACCAAGCGGGCGAATATGCACCCGACCATTCGGGCGCGCTGATCTCGCCGCGCACCCTCGGCGTCGTCTTTACCATGGTGCAGTATAGATCCGTACATCCAATCAACGCCCATCAGTACTACATGGACATCACTCGAAGGCGTAGCCCTGACCTACCGATTTTCGCGGCAAGCATCCGAGAGAACGTCGTGTTCGGCTCCGAGAACCCGGACGGCGTGCCCGTGATTCTTCGCGTTAAACGGTCCGAGAAGGTTTATGTAGAACTGATGGAGTTGGCGACGGAGTTCCTGACGGCGATGAGTTCAGAAGCGAGGGCAGTGGCATGAGCGACGAGCCGAAGCAGTCTCTGGCAGTCTTGCGGCGGATCGCCGAGTTCCTGGAGTTCTTGCCACCGGAACAGGTCGACGATCTGGCCGACGGAAGGGCCCGGCTTACGCTCATCCCATGGGGTGCCAAGGGCCCGCTCGTGCCAGCACAGGTGAAGCCGGCCAAGGCGCCCAGGCCGCCGCGAGCGCCGTCTGCTGTCGACACATCCGTGATTCGGGTGGCGCTCGATAACGCCAACTCGCGCGAGGAAGCGATGTCGATGCTGGCGCCGCATACCGTCGGTGATCTCCGGGCGGTCGCAGCGAGCTTCGGCATGGGTGGCTTAGCCAAAATGACAAAGGCGCCGCTCATCCAGCAGATCGTGGAGTTCACCGTCGGGGCACGACTAAGCGCTGCGGCTATTCGCTCGATGTAAGGTGGGCACTCGAAGCGATCGACCGAAACGGCCTGTTCCGCAGGCGCTTCGGCCAGTTCGGAGGTACCGGCGGCGCCGGGAGCGTTTAGGGCAACCGCTCTTACTCGGTCTGCTGCGTGCGGACCGGCCAGGCGAGCGACCACGACACGTCCGTATCGAACGCGGCATGACCTGTACCTAGCTCCCCGCAGTGATTCCGGTCTTTAACGCGGCCGCTCGGATTGCGTCTAGCGTCGGGGTCGAGCCGTCTGGCATGACCACGCGCCAGAATGTCCATCCGTTCCACGACCCGCGGTTCAGCGCGGCGCCCGCGGCGGGCGACGGGGACTCGAACACCTCGCCGGAATCGATGCGGATCTGGCCATCCGCCGTCACCTGTGCGTTGCACTCGACATTCTGGAACGTCCCGATGAGCCGGGCTTCGATCGGTACGAACCCTCGCTCGACGAGGCGTGCGACGGAAACACCGAAATGCGCCCGGCTGCGTTCGGCCGTAGGTCGACGGCCCGCACCCTCGGCCGGGACGACGAGGCCGTACTGGTGCGGGTCCCACACCAGCTCACAGAGTCGTCGGTACAGCGCTTGTCGGTCCGCAATCGCATGCTCATCGAAGGTCGACCCGTATGCCCGGAAGTCGAGACGGTAATGCTCGACAACCCTGCGAAACCCCGGGTTGAGCTGGTAGCACGACGGGTGCAGTGATTTGGCGAGCATAGTGCCCTGGCCCCAGTACTGATCTATCTTCTTCGTATACGGGCGTGCACCATATGCCGCATTGAAGGACTTGGGCAGGAGGAGCAGCCCGCCGAAGCCATTGCGGATCTGGTCAAACCTGCGCAACTGTACCTGCGGCTGGAGATCAGGCACATTGGCCCAGATGTGCTCGATCTCGAACGACATCAGCCGCTGAACCTCGCCGGCAATAGCGGGCGTAGGGGTGAGTCCTTGGCTCTGGATCTCCAGCCATGCGGTTATGCGGGCAAGCAGATAGCGCATCCGGGTGCGATTACGGGCACGGAGGCCATAGGTCGCGACGCCGTCAAAGGTGTCCGACAATGCGGCGACCTCATCGCCGAGCCGCTTTCCCAACGTGTCAACGTCGAGATTGCGGATCTCCCGGGCTAGGGCGAAGACCGCGTTGGCCATCGCGTCGTAGCCGAAGTCGCGCCAGTTCACCATGCGTCGGGCCACGACGATGTCAAGATAGCCGGCCACCATCGTGGTCTTGCGAACGAAGGTCGCTCGGTCGTCGTCTGCCGTAACCGCCGCGAGGATTAACGGAAGCTGCAGCGTGACGGAGTTGATCGCGTTGGTATAGACAACGTCCAGGCCCGGCTGGGGCTGCTTCGATGCAATAAGCAGATCGACATAACGGCGTGAGAGCCCATCCATGTGGCCGACGAAGGTATCGAAGTCGCCAGGGTACTGGATGCCAAGGTTGTCGTGTTCGCGTCTGAGCCACTTGTCGAATGATCGGCTGATGTCGCTGTCGTCGGCCGGGCTTCGAGAGTACTTGGCGCGCAGCCAGTTCTTGACGAAACCGACATTGGCATTGCTGTCAGCATCTGTGAGCATGGTCATGCGCGCCCGCCAGGTGTGGTTAATCCGAGCCTGGTCGGCCGGCCCGACCTTGCCCAACACAAAGCTCTTTAACAGGTCCAGGCCGCTGAGGCGCAACCCTCGGTCATTCATCGTCTCGAAGGTCTCCAGCGCGAGCGCGCTGTCGGTGGTCGAGATCTCAACGAGAAACACCCGGTCGAGTAACCAGTAGATGAAGGCCGGTAGGGCGTCACCGCGCAGTGGCTCGGGAAACAGGTCGTCGAGCTCCTCGTACCGGGCAGTCATGGTTCTGATCGAGGCAGACATGTCCTGACTGGCATCAACCTGTTCGCCGGCGAGCAGAGCGGACAGGCACCGTCTGCGCTCGTCGGAGTTGTCCTCATCTTCGATGGCAAAGCGTCGCTGACCGAACTGGTCGAACACGATCAGCGGCTCGAGACCGGCCACAGCATCGTCGCGCTCTCGCTGAACGCGGTGCAGCCATACCAGCAGCAGCATCAGAACCGTCAGACGCTGCTGGCCATCAACGATCAACGGATTACGTTGCCCGTGGTGGGTAACGATCGGACCGAGGAAGTACGGCGGGTACGTCATAGCTGCGGAGGTCTCGTGCCCCGCCTGCCAGCCGCTGAGGAACCGCTCCGACAGGTCCGTGAGCAGCTCTTCGACGTGCTTGGTCTCCCAAACGAATTCGCGTTGGTAGGTATCAACCCCGTACCGGCGGCCGCTGAAGATCTGGCGGATGGTCCACGCGTGCCCGTCGATGCGATCCGCGCCGTCGCCAGACAACCCGTCCCCCTCAGTGCACAGTCGATGGCCGTGCGACCAACACCGTACTGGCCGACGCAGTGCATCGCATCCTCCGTTCAGGTTCTGCACGTCGTGCCCGAGGTCGGCGACCGCTACGCCGTCGTGGTCGAGATCACATCGATGATCTCTGAAGCGCAGTCGATCACGATGACAGCCAGGAAGGCATTGAGTGGCGAGGATGCCGCCCTGCGGATGACGTAGAGCCGGCCCGCCGGTTTTGGCTGGGCAAACCGAGTCAGGTGGATCCCGACATCGGTGGCCAGCGCAGCCGGCGGGCTCGTGGTTCGCTTGCCTGGCCCGCCCTGCACACCCGCACAGCAGGCCGTTACCAACTCCGTTGATACGCTCGGCCGGTTTCACGATAGGGGTTCCGCGGGCGGTTCTCGGCGGTCGGGCCGGTGACCGGTTACCGGCGGGTCGGAGCGTGGATCAGAGGGTCCCGGATGTGCAGCCGGAGGTGTAGTACCCGAACGCGGTCTGCGGGGGGCTGAGCGCCGACCGGTTGCCGGCCGCGTCGATGGTCTGGACGGTCACTGTGTTGTTGCCAGGCTGCCTGAGCTGCAGAATCCCCCATGGTCCCGGCGGCTGGTCCCGGTCGACGAGCGTGCCGATGGCTACGCCATTGTCGTAGACGACATAGGTGAGCTGGTCCTGCGGCGTCACGTTGTCGGTGGACCGGTAGACCCCGACGATGAGCGTGAGGCAGGAGTACCCCTGGTAGTAGGCGAGGACCGGAGTAGTCGGCGGAGTCCGATCCGCACTCGCGGCCGAGGCGCCGGTACTCATCGTCAGGACGGTGAGGCACGCGACCGTCGCGACGGTCGCGGCGCGGATGAGGCGTAGTGCTGGCATGATCCCTCCCGTTGCTGGGGCGAGCTGGCTAGATGACGGGACCGGCCGGTCGTCGCGCACGACTTCTAACAGAAGTCAATCTAGACGTTAGAGCCGCTCGGCCCTTTCGTCAAACGATCTGTCTTTTAGAAGCGTTCGATTGTGTGGATGGGTTTGAGCGCGGCGGGTCATCCGTACGCCGCTGCCGCTGCTGCCGAGAGACGGACCGGCCCCGCTCCAGCCTGGTCCACAGTGGATGATTGTCCGGCCGCCGGGACCGCGTCCCCGGGTACCCGACCCGGGACGGACACCCGGCCGTGCGTTGACTACCCGGCATCCATAGCATCGCCGATCGCGCGACGTAACGCGTCACGGTCCGGGACACCAGCCAGGCGCGACCCCGCCTGGTACACCCGACATGCAAGCGCCGACTCCCGACCCGGCTCGGCGAACGGGTCCGCGCCGTTGACAAGAACCGTCGGCGAACCCACGAAGCTTCGTCGCCGGGCGTCGTCCTCGTTGACGATCACTGTTGTCTTCACCACAGTGTCGGCCAAGCCCAGTTCATCGAGTACACCGCGGACCAACCGCAGCATCGCCAACTCGCTCGCACAGT
Source organism: uncultured Actinomycetota bacterium (assembly GCA_963803345.1). Classification (GTDB taxonomy): domain Bacteria; phylum Actinomycetota; class Actinomycetes; order Mycobacteriales; family Micromonosporaceae; genus CAWDLX01. Next base: position 335,580 of record CAWDLX010000005.1, on the reverse strand, counting down.
CGGGCACGACCAATACCTCGACCTCCACGTCCCCATCATCTACCCCGACTCGCGCTTGCGCCGTCTGGGCCACGTTCAGGATGACCGCCCGTGGGATCGGGATTTGGGGGACCGGTCAACCGAGTCGGGCCAGATGCTCCTCGATGATCGCCTTGACCACGTCCGGATGGGTGACCGGAGCCATGTGAGCCATCCCCTGCAGCTCGACCGTCGTCACGTTCGGCAGAGTCGTCGAGAGCAGTCGGGAAACGCCGCGCGAGGACTCCGGCGTCCGTTCGCCGACCAACAACGTCGTCGGCAGGTCGAGCGACGAGAACGCCGACAGTGGGGTGGGCTCGGTGAAGATCGAGTGAAACTGCCAACGCACACCATGCATCGCCTGCGCGGTAGTCGCTTGCCGGGCCGGGCGCATGTTCGTCCAACTTCCCGGACCCATCCAGTAGTCAACGAACCGTTCGGCCGACGCATCCGCCGCCCCGCGTTCGAGCGCGGCGAGCGAGTCCTGGCGGACCCCGGAATCTCCCGTACGCCCGGCTGGCCGGGATCCTCGGTGACCAACAACGCGAACAGCGTGGGGTCGAAGAGTACCAGCGACCTGATCCGACCCGGATTGGCCAGAGCCGCGTGTAGAGCAACCGCCGCGCCGTAGGAGTGGCCGACGAGATGGAACGGCTCCTCGGCCGCGCGGAAAACCGGTTCCAGGGCTGCGACCTCGTCGGCCAGCGTGAACGGATGCCGGCTAGTCCACTGTGGACTTTGACCGGACCCGTACAGGTCAGGGGCGAACACGCGGAAGCGGCCGCTGAGGCGGTCGGTGAGTGCACGCCATTGCCGCGACGAACTGGCGCTGGCATGCAGACAGACGACATCCGGTGTCGACCGCGATACGGCTACGCAGGGGCCGCCTTCCGGTTGGGCGGCGTTGTCCCGAGCCATTTCTGTCCTCCAGACGTTGTGATTGCGCACGTGTTACGACCGGGTGCGCCTGCTGCGCTGCGGCCGCGTCAGGCCCCGGGAAGACCCACGTCCGGTGGTGGCGGGCTTCCCCGAAACCGCGGACCGGGGGAATCCTGCGTGCGCGCGTTCCGAGCTGGTAGCTGCAGGTGGAGATCCTGTTTCGGGGGTCTCCATCTGGAGGTGTGCGAAGCCGCCTGTGCGCAGGAGGATGGGGGGGTGGATGCCCGAGACCCGACCCGTACTCCGCTCGACCGCCGGTCGTCGAGTCCCGCGGTGCGCCCCGTCGTGCGCCGGCGACCCGGCACGCCGTTGCCTGACGTGTTGCTCGGATTGGACGCCCAGTTCGCGGACATCCTCGGGATGCTCGACCGGGCCGAGGCTGTCCGGCGCATCGTGACGCGGGTGCCGGATCTCGTCGGGGTGGACATGGCGTGGGTCGGCGATCCCGGCGGTGGGGACCGGATCGTCCTTGGCCATACGGTCAACTCCACGGCCGGCCTCATTGACGGGCTCGTCGTGCCAATGGGCGCGGGCCTGGGCGGCAAGGTGCTGGCCTCCCGCCGCCCGCTATGGGTCAGCGACTACTGTGCCACGTCCGACATCTCCGACCATTTCAAGAGTCGCTGCGCCGGCGCGAGCGGTGTCGTCGTCAAGGACACCGAGCGGGCCGACCTGGTCGATGTCATCCGCCGGGTCGTCGCCGGTACCGCGCCACGGACATACGGCCTCCTCTAATGTGGACAGACTCACATCGCTGGGGTTGTCTTTCGTACGCACACATACAGTGCGCGACCACAAGCACAGTTGGGGTTGGCCACCCATTGATCCGGCCCGTGCGGGAGCCGGCCACATCGTGCATGCTGACCCCGTGGAGCCCATCTTCCTGGCAGTACTCGCGAACGACTCGTCCGAGATCGCGGCGATTGCTCTCAGAACGCCCAGCGCGATCGCACAGCGCATGGAACAGGACGTCCTCGTTACGGAGCTGCCGCACATGCTCTACCGGGGCGACACACCCTTGCACCTCGCAGCGGCAGGTTTGCGGTATGACGCCGCCCGTGCGCTGCTGGCCGCCGGTACCCCCGTCGACGCTGTCAATCGGCACGGCGCGACCGTTCTGCACTACGCCTGCGATCCGCGGCCGTCTTCGGCAACGTGGGACCCGGACGCTCAGCGGCGAATCATCGAGCTGTTGGTCTCTTGTGCAGCGGCGGTCGACCGGCCGGATCGCGGTGGGGTGACGGCCTTACACCGCGCGGTCCGCGCGCGAAGCCCGGCAGCGGTTGCCGCGCTGCTGTCCGCTGGCGCCGATCCGCGCGCCGCGACCAGGAAGGCGGGCTCGACCGCGCTGCACCTCGCGGTCGCACCCACCGGAGCGAGCGGAACGGCCAAGACCGCGGGACTTCAGATACAGATCGTCCGGATGCTTCTCGCCGCTGGCGCGACCATGACCGACGTGGACCGCAAGGGCATCGCTGTGGTCGACCGGATCCAGAGCCGGGAGCTACGAAAGGCGTTGGCGGCCGGGCAGTTCTAGGAGTCGACATCGAGGCAGACAGTCAGGCTAGCGGACATGTGAATGCCTCAGCCGTGAAGAGCGGCGTAGCACGTGGACTACCAGGTAGACCACCAGGAGCAGGCTCGTGGTGGTGTGCCAGTTGATCGCCGGCAGCGGTATGCCGACGTCCCGCGCCGGCAGCATCACACTGTGCCCACCGATCCAGTCGACGACACCGGACACGATCACGTTGGCGGCCAGGAACGCCAGGACCCCACCCGAGAGTGCGAGTCGGCCGCGGCGTGTCCGCCACCTCACTGGTCTCACCAGATCTGGCGCCAGTGTTCGCACGGTGCGTTGGCGTTGGGCGAGGTGCGCGCCGACAAGACCGGCGAAGCACAACCCGGCGACGATGTGCAGGGTCAGGCCCGTCCGCGCGACGAACAACAACAGGGCAAGGCCGAACGAGAGGATCAGACCGAGGTGCACGCGCCATCGGCGCACACTGTACCGGTCATCCCTCAGGTCCTCGATTGCCGTCATTGCTGCTCCCCTTCTGTTCCGCTCCGCTACTCGAACCGTGCCTGCTCGGTACGGGTGATCCGGCCGAGGATGGGCAGGCAGGCGACGATGATGGCGAGCGCGATCGCGAGGCTGGCGCCCAGCGTGACGTAGTACGACCCGGCCGGGATCGTGGGCGCGTGCCGCTGCGGCGCGAACGCCCGGGCGACCGGGTACGCGACCAGCAGCCCCACCCCGGCCGCCACCAGCGTCGCGGCCACCAGCGGCAGGATCGTCTCCAGCAGCACCGTGCGGTACAGCGCCCGGAGCGGGGTACCGGACACGCGCAGCAGGGTGAACGCTCGTCGCCGCTCGATCAGGCTTCCGGAGATCGCCACCGCGAGGCCGATGCCGGCGATGAGCAGCGTGATCGCGGCGATGAGGACCACCACGCGCTGCAGCTCCAGGTAGAGTTCGGCCCGGGTCTGCGCGACCTCGCCGAAGGTCTGCGGAGACTCGAAGTTGTTGATGTCGCCGGCGTACCCGGACAGCACGGTGCGCACCCGTTCCAGCGCGGCCGGTGAGCCGGTCGATACGACCAGCGCCATCAGATCGTTGCGCGTGATGTCGCCGCTGATCGGCTCGCTGTCGGTCCCGAAGAACGGCAGGTTCATCACCGCGATGTTGTCGGTGAACATGGCGTCGGTGTAACCGGACGCCGCGGTGGCGCCGGCCGGGCAGCTGCCGAAGGCGGGGATCTTCGCGAGGTCGGCGCACGACACGACGGTCTGCACGTCGAACGGGCCGCTGTGCGTGTTGCGGTACAGCGGTACAAGCGCCGCGCCACCGGCCGCGGTGACATTGGCGAGCAGCGTCGCGGCCTTTACCGGTGGTAGCCCGCGAGACGGCGTGTCCGAACCGCAGTGGCCGCCCGGGCATTTGCCGCCGGTCAGGAAGCCGACCCGTAGCGCACCCGCAATGGATGTGTCGGCGGTGGTGGATTGGGCGGCGATCGCGGCCGGCACGATCGCGGCGAGCGTGGTGCCGATCAGTACGGCCAGCACGACGCCGCTGACTGCCCGGAACGCGGCACGCGGGTTGTCCGATAGCCGGCCCGCCGCCAGCAGCGAGGAGCCGCCGTGCGCGTACCGGTGGAAGAGTCTTGTCGCCACTGTCGTCAGCCATGGCCCGGCGATGATCAAGCCGATCATGACCAGGGCCAGGCTGAGTACCGCGAGGCCGGGGCTGTTCCGGGTGGCCTGGGCGTTCTGCCGCAGCGGCACCACGAACAGCACCAGCCCGGCCGCGAGCGGGATCGCGCGCCAGAACCGCGGCGCCGGTGGGGTGACGCGCCGGCTGACGCCCAGTGGGGAGATGCGTACCCGTCGCAGCGAGCCGAGGCAGGCGATCGCGGCCATCGCGGGTACCCCGATCAGCATGAGCGCGTACCCGGCCGGCGTCGGCGTGATGTCGGCCCCGAAGAACCGGTAGCCGAGCAGTTTCAGGTCGGACAGCGCCGGGTGCAGCGTGGCGTACACGCCGATGCCGACCGCGGCCCCGAGCAGCGCGCCGAGCACCGCGTCCACGCTCGCGACCACGCTGATCTGCCGGCTGGTCGCGCCGACCAGGCGCATCGCGGCGTACCGTTCCTCACGGCGAGCCGCCGCCATCCGCGTCGCGGTACCGATCAGCACGACCATGGGTACCAGCAGCGCGACCGCGCCGAGCGCGAACCCGAACTTGTAGAACTGCGACGTTGACAACCCGTGCGGCGCGTGGTCGATGGCGGACACGTATCCGGTGCCGGGTATGGCGCGCAGCGTGTCCGGCGCATACCCGATGACGATGGCGAGTGTGTCCGGGCTCTGCAGGCCGGCCGGGGCGATCGTACCGGCGAGCGTGCCCGGGTAACGTTCGCCGAGTTCGTCGGCCGGCACGGTGGCCAGCAGCGTCGCGAGCGCGGGCGAGGCGTAGTACTGGCCGGTCGTGGGCATCGCGGTGAGACCCGGCACCACCGGCGCGCCGGGTGCCAGTGTGGCCACGTCGAGCCGGTCGATGCTGCGGCCCTGGTACATGTCCTGGCGGTAGTTCCACAGCAGCGGGCCGCTGGTGGCACCCGGATCCGGGTCGGTGCACTGCCAACACGCCTTGGCCACCGACGCCTGGTACCCCTGGTAAATCGCGAGCACGCTGAGCAGCAGGCCGACGCCGATACCGACGGCCGCGGTGATGACCGCGAGCCGGACCAGCGCCTCGCGGCCGCTGCGGACCGTGAGCAGTATCCCGAGCCGGACCATCAGACCCCCACACCCATCGCGGTGACCAGGCCGTCGCGGACCATCACCTCGCGGTCGGCGTGCGCGGCCACCCGCGCGTCGTGCGTCACCAGCACCACCGCGCTGCCTTCAGCACGTGCCATGCCGACCATCAGGTCCATCACCTTCTCGCCGGTGAGTGAGTCGAGCGACCCGGTCGGCTCGTCGGCGAACAGGACCTTGGGCGTGGTCACCAGCGCCCGGCCGACCGCGACCCGCTGCGCCTGGCCGCCGGACAGCTCACCGGTCCGCCGCCGTTCCAGGCCGTCGAGCTCCAGCCGCGGGAACCACGCGCCGGCCCGCGCGTACGCCGACCGGCGGGGTACGCCGTCCAGGAGCAGCGGGAGCGCGATGTTGTCGATCGCGGTCAGCTCCGGCACCAGTTGGCCGAACTGGAAGATGAACCCGAAGACGGTACGCCGCAGCTGGGTACGCGCCGCGTCACTCATCTGGTCGAGCCGCGAACCCTCGAACGTGACAGAGCCGGAGTCCGGCGGAAAGATTCCGGCCAGGCAGTGCAACAGCGTGGACTTGCCGGAGCCGCTGGGTCCGAGTACGGCCACGATCTCATCAGGCGCGATCTCGATGGTGGAGCCGCGCAACGCCGGCGTCGCGCCGAATGATTTGGTCACCTCGCGGGCGGCGAGCACAGGGGTCATCGGACAATCTCCTTCCGGAGTTGGTCGAGGCGGGCCGCCGTGGCGTCGATCCAGCGCATGTCGGCTTCCAGGTGGTACAGACCGAAGTCGGCGAGCAGCGTGCGCGGTAGCGGTCCGGCCTTGCGCATCGTGGTCAGTTCACGCATGCGGTCGAGGTGGGCGGAGCGTTGCCGGTCGAGGTACTCCGCGGCTGGCCGATCGGACAAGAGCGCGAGGACGACCTTGACGAACAGCACCGCATGCAGCGTCGGGTCTGGCTTCTCCGGTTGGGTCAGCCAGGCCTCCAGGTGCGCGACGCCATTGGCAGTGATCACGTACCGCTTCCGTTCCGGCCCGTCGCCCTGTTCGGCGCCGTGCACCTCGATGTGCCCGTCGCGTTCGAGCCGGGCGAGCGTGCCGTAGAGCTGGCCGAACGACAAAGGCCTGCCGTCGCCGAACAGTTGGTCGTACTCGCGCTTGAGTTCGTACCCGTGACTCGGTGCCGGTTCGAGCAGGCCAAGCAGCGTGGTGGGGATCGGGGTACTGGCCACGCCGGCGACTATACGCTTGAGGTATACCCCAAGGGAATACCAGGCGGCTGAATCGGAAGCAAGGGCACCTTGTTAACTCCTGCGGTATAGGAAGGTGCCCTTCCTAACCAAACCCGGGGGCTGCGCGCGTGGAGGCCAGAACGAGTGCTCGGCCCAACTGCGCGAATCCGTTGCTGTGTACTAGCGTTCGGGGGCGAACCCGAGGAGGCACACAGATGGCAGGTCCCGTCATCCAGGCCAGCGGGCTGGTGAAACGCTTCGGCCGCGGCCGGGATGCCAAGACCGCGCTGGCCGGACTGGAGCTGAGCGTCGACGAGGGCGAGGTGTACGGCTACCTCGGACCCAATGGCGCCGGCAAGACCACGACGATCCGGCTCATGTTGGACTTCATCCGGCCCAGCGCCGGGGAGATCCGGGTCTTCGGCGCCAGCCCGCGTGACAACGCTGACATCCGGCGGCGGGTCGGCTACCTGCCCGGGGACTTCGTGGTCAATCCCCGGCTCACCAGCCGGGAGCTGCTCAGCTACCTCGGAGCCCTGCGCGGCGGCGTGCCGGCGGCCAGTTTCGACGAGCTGGCCCAGCGCTTCGACCTGGACCTGACGCGGCGGATCGGCACCCTGTCCAAAGGGAACCGGCAGAAGGTCGGCCTCGTTCAGGCGTTCATGCACCGACCGCCACTGCTGGTGCTCGACGAACCGTCCAGCGGGTTGGATCCGTTCCTGCAGCAGCGGTTCATCGAGCTGGTCCGGGACGCGAGCGCGAACGGGCAGACGGTGTTCATGTCCTCGCACGTGCTGAGCGAGGTGCAGGCCACCTGCCAGCGGGTCGGCATCATCCGCGAGGGCCGGCTGGTCACCGTGGCCAACGTCGACGAGCTGCGCGAACAGGCGCAGCGCCTGGTCCAGATCACCTTCGCCGGACCGGTCGCCGCGACCGAGTTCGAGGCACTGCCCGAGCTGCGCGAGGTCACCGTCACCGCCGGCCCGGGCGGCACCGTACTGCGGGCGCTGCTCGCGGGTAGCCCGGACGGGTTGGTCAAGACCGCGGCGCGGCACGAGGTGGTCGGACTGCTCGCCGAGGAGCCCGAGCTGGAGGAGCTGTTCTTCACCTTCTACGACCGGGAGAGCCGGCCATGACCGTGTTCGTGCAGTACCTACGCGAGAACCGACGCGGCTTCGCGGGTTGGGCGGTCGCGATCACCGCGGTGGCCGCGATGTACTCGGCCTTCTGGCCGGTCTTCGGTCACAACGCAAGCCTTACCGGCGCCATCGACGCGTTCCCCCAGGCGATGAAGGACGCGTTCCACATGACGGACTACTCGACACCGGCCGGCTACTTCGGCTCCACCGTCTTCGGCCTGCTGGTCCCGATCCTCGTCGCGGTCTTCGCCATCGCGGCCGGCGTGCGCGCGATCGCCGGCGACGAGGAAGCGGACACACTGGAGCTCGTCATGGCCCATCCGGTCACCCGTGCCCGGCTCGCGCTCGCTCGGTACGCGGCGACCGTCGCCGCGCTGGGCGGTTCCGGTGTCCTGCTGTTCGTGGCTATCGTGCTGATCCGGTTCCCGGCGAAGTTCACCGAGCTGCCGATCGGGAATATCGCCGCCACCGTATTCATGCTGATGCTGTTCGGGGTCTGCTTCGCCTCGATCGCGTACGGCATCGGCGCGTACACCGGCCGGCGGGCGATCTCCATCGGCGCCGCCGCCTACCTCGCCGTCGTCACGTACCTGTGCTCCAGCTTCCTTCCCCAGATCCGCGGTCTCGACTGGGTGAGGCACTTCTCGCCCTTCGCCTGGTACCTGGACGGCCAGCCACTGCTCAACGGCATCAACTGGGTCTACTGTGGACTGTTGCTGGCGGTCGCGCTGGCATTCGCGGCACTTGGCGTGTGGCAGTTCCGCCGACGCGACCTGAGCTAAGTTGATACCCCGAAGTGGAACAGCGGTGCTCGCGCAGCACGGTCGATTCGGGGCGTCAGGTGGCGGCGCCGGGCGTGACCGCCGGGTTGGCATTGGCCGCCGGGCCGGCAGTGATCAACCTCGGCGATCGCACACCGCGTCGTTGACATCGCTGTCGGGACGCGTACGGTGTCGCTAGAGCCACCACGTGGGAACACGGCAAGGCCAGGTGGCTCGGTCGCTCCGGTCCCCGGCGGCACCCGCCCAACGGGCACGCCACTGGAGGGATCGAATGTCACCCGCCCAGCCGGCATCGCGCCGGCTACTTGGTCAACGCCATGGCACGGAGGGCTCGCCGCAGCCCGACGATCGCGTGCATCTGCTGTCACTGGTACGTCGCGTTTCGGACGGGGACCGCGACGCGTTCGCCGACCTGTACGGCCGGCTCGTGGCGGCCGTTCTCCATGAACTCCGATCAGCCGTTCGGGCACGCGGACATGCCGCGGCGCTCGCCTCCGCCACGTTCGCCGAGGTCTGGATGCTGGCGCGCTTCCACACGGCACCGGACACGGATGTGCGCGCCTGGATCGACGACATCGCGCTGCGGCGAGCGGCCGACCAGGATGGCGGCGCCCACGCATGCTCGGGTACCGGCGACGGGCATGTACCTGTGCCCGACGGTGCACTGACGCGGGCGACGGCAGTAAACGACATCTACGAGAGCCACAATCGTCGCGTGCTCGCCGCGCTGGTCGCGTCCAGGTGACTGGGGACCTGGCGTACCGGTAACGGGCTCATGCGGTCGGCGCGCTGTGGTCGACGCCGGTCGTTGCCAGCCGGGTTGTCGCGGCCGGCGTGTTGGGAACGGCGTAAACGGCGACGGTCGCCAGGACGGCCACGCTTACGGTCACCCACCCGCGCGTCCGGTCGGACATGGGGATTGCTGTCTGAGCGGCCAACAAGCCGGCCGAGACGGCGGCGACAATCGCCTTGGCGTAGCGGAGAATTCTCATCTGGACCAGATCCTTCAAAGTCATCGCGGGCGAACTGACCTGACCGCACGCCCGACCTCGGAACGCGCCACAGCCTGATGTGCCGGGCCGCCGCGCGGCGCGCGAGCGCGACGTGAACACCGGCACCGGCGGGGTCGCCGCCGGTGCCGGCGCGTTCAGCTGGGGATGGCGGTCGCGGCCTTGACCGCGGCCATGATCGGCTTGAGGCTGTGGTCCTGGCGGAGCAGGCCGTAGTTGGCAGTTCTGCAGACTGCCCTTCGGCGGCTGAGTCGCGCTCGGTGTACCAGTACACCTTGCCGACCCATGGCATCGTGGTGCGGATCAGGGTGATCGCGGCGGTGAAGTACTGAGACTGGATCGCTTCGGTGACCCCGAGGCCGTAGTTCGGGGTGTCGGGCGGGTTGGTGTGGGTGCTCCAGCCGAACTCGGTGAACCAGAGCGACTTCGCGCCGTCACCGTTGGCCACCATCAGTTTGCGAACCGCGGCGGCGTGCCTGAACGTCCACTTCGTGCCGTCGTCGGCCGTGTTCGGCGAGAGGTTGGCCATGCCCATGTACGGGTGGGTCGCCATCACGTCGAAGTAGCCCTTCGCGCCGGCGGCGTAGGCCCGGGCGATCCAGTCGTCGTCGTTGTACTGCACGCCGCCGAACACGACGGTCGTCGGCGGCGTAGCCGGCGTGGAAGGCCGGGTAGGCGGCCTTGAGCAGGTTGGTGTAGGCGACCGGGTCCGCGCCGACCAGGAAGTCGGGGCTGTTCTGCTCGTTCCACACCTCCCATCCGGCGACCTTGTTGGTCCAGCGCGCCGCGGCCCACTTGCGCGACCCGGGCGTAGTCGGCCGCGTTCGTGGGCAGAACGTGTTCGCCGGCGTTGCGTTCGCCCAGCCGGGCGTCAGCCACAACGTGATCAGCGGGGTGATGCCGCGTGCGTTGCACAACGCGATCACCCTGTCCACAAAGGAGGTTCCCCAGGGTCGTAGGTCGCGGCGTTGGTGGCTGGAGCATCGCCCACGACACGTCGATGCGGACCGTGGTCATGCCGCAAGCCTGCAGCTTGTTGAGTACGTCGATGCGCTGGGCGTCGGTGTAGCTGGTCCACATCGCGTGGAACTGAGCCCCGACATCCGGGGTTGCCGGAGTGATAGTGGTCATTGTGGCTCCCTTGTGGTCGCGAATGCGACCTGATGATTGGTGACAACGCGAACGATGAGCTCCGCTATCGCGACCGATTCGAGAATGTCCGGAGCCTAGACAGCAATCCAGCGGCCGGTCCATAGGCATTCACGCCTGCCCGTGACAACGAGACATGCCCTCCGGGCGCGTTCGCGTAGCGCGCGTATTCCGTCGCCGTTCCGGTGAATACGCGGTTGTGGGAGGCCGTGACACGAAAGTCGTCCGCGAACATCGGCGAGTCTCACTGGGCTGTCATACGCCGTCGCGGGAGGCACACCGGCCCGGTGTCATCGAAGATCGCGGTGCCCCGGTGGCATGCGGGCCGCACCAGACCTCGATCCCGGTCGCACGGCTCCCGGTTGCATTGGCGAAGGCCGCCACACGGATCTCGTGTCACGGCGTCGTGCCCTCGCGGATCTTGCCGTAGCGCTGCCCGGAACGGGGACGGCCTTTGAGAGTTCGCCGGCCTTCGTCACGTCGTCACGGACCGGGGCCGGAGGTCTCTAGACAGGCAGATATATGTCGCTTATGCTCCGAATGTCCGAACCGCTTTGCCGAACGGCCCGGCCGCACACGCCTCCCGGACCCAGGGGTCAACGTACCAACGGGAGCTCGGGGGATCCGCGCCATGACATACATACCAAGTTCCGGTCGACGGGGCATGGCGCGCCTGCGGAGCATTCCATTGCTGGAGCGCGCGATGAGGGCGCGGGACCTCAACGGACGCGAGCTGGCCCGCACTGCTCAGACCTCTCCGCAGACGGTGTCCCAACTGCGGACCGGTGGCAGGTTGAGCGTCCGAGCAGACATCGCCCAACGGCTGGAGCAGACGCTTCGGGTGCGACGCGGATCGCTGTTCTCGATCGACCCGCGGCGCCTTTCCGGACCTACTGCGGCCGGGACCGAACCGATGACGTGAAGCCATCGGTAGACCCCCACATGCCGGTGCCATTCTGGTCCGCTCGAATGACCAAGGGAGAGACCATGACCAGCCCTGCCACTGCCGCGGGTGTCCCCGGGACCCACGGCGATCCCGATCTTTCGCACGTGCTGGCGGACTTCGTGGCCAAGGTGTCCCCGAAGCTCGACGACGAGGAGCGGGCACAACTCGCCACCGTCCTGCACAAGACCTTCGCCCTCGAGGCGTTGATCGACAAGGCAGGCCCGGCAGAACCCTCAGCACGACCGACCCGCAGTCCGCCGGCGGCCCCGGCCCAACGACGTCTCTGGCGCGACCCACGTCCGGAGGTGCGCGTCAGCCACACGCATCCGGAGGGGCCGCCCGAATCCCGCTACGCGGCGCGACATCAGCGGGCAGACGACGCCACACAAAGAATGTAAAGAGGCGGGTCCATGACACCAGAACGAGCCATTGACAGCCAGCGCGGAGCGCGGTGGGTTCCGTGATCCTCGCCGATGCCGCCGCCAGCAGCTCGTCATTCGACATCACGTCGATTCTCCAATTCGGTCTGCTCGGACTGATCTTTGTCTGCGTGCTGTTCCGCAAGTTCGTCGTCCCCGAGTGGACGTTGACGGCCGCCGAGACGCACGCCGCGGTGGAGAAGGCTGACCTGGCCGCCCGAGTGGTCGAGTTGCAGGAACAGGTCGGACGGTTGCAGAGCGCGTACCAGGAACTGATCATCCCGGCGCTCACCCGATCGACAGAGATCAACGCCAAGTACCTGGACCTTCAACGCACACGAAGCGGCGGCCAGCGATGACAGATCAACCGACCATGACCGACGCGCAGTTGCGGGCCCGGACGGAGATGCTGCTGGCCGAGGCGGTTCAGGTCGCCAACCAACTACGGATCCAGACCGAGCGATTGGCCCTGGCGATCAGCCAGTTCCATTCCGAGAATGTCTCGGTTCAGCGTGAAGATACGGAGGCCGACCGTGCCGACCGATGACCGACCAGCCGAACTGCGCTTCCGGACCCTGGAGGCAGCGGTGATGGAGTTGACAGTCAATGTGCACAGCCTCGTCGAGGCCCTCCGGGTGGTCGGCGCCCTTACCGCGGCCCAGCAGGAACAGGCCGTCCGTCAGGCGGTCACCGAGGACGAAGCCGAGAATGCCCAGGCCCTGGCGCTTGCCCGCTACAAGCGGATCAACATGGTGCAGCGTCTCACCGCCATCGCCGTCGCCGTCGCCGTTCCCGCCGTCTCCCTCCTCGCCTACTGGTCGCTGGCCGTTCAGGTGGACCAGCAATTCGCCAAGCAACAGGACGACCTGACCGCGTCCTGCCAGTTACGCAACGAAGCCAACGTGTTCATTCCCCGGCGACGGGAACTGGCTCTCGCCGCGGCGTACGAGTCCACCAACCCGACCGTTGCAGCGATCCATCGGGAGTCGGCGGATGCACTGGCGAAGGTGGCCGTGGACTGCTCCATCTACAAGACGGTGACCAGATGAGACAGCGAGCATCCGTTCCTCCTGTTCCTCTTCGTACTCGCGAATGTCGCCGTCGCCAGCGCCGACGGTACAGCGAGATGTCGTTTCGGCACAGAAGCCACCTCGTATGGATGTTCGTGAGCGGCCTTCTACGTCGAGGTGGCGTCCTGGACAGTCGGCATGTGAACGATGACCGCCGCCACATCGTCGGACCACCCGGGACGGACCACCTCGCCGCCGCAACCGTCGCGCCGAACCGGATCAATCAGCGGGTTCGACCACGACAAGACAGAACGGGGTAACGGCAATGACCAACACGAGATTCAGCGACTACCTCCTGGTCGGCCAGCTCGCGCCGAAGATGCTCGACCAGGCGCTGGTCGGCATCCTCGTCGTCGACGAGGAGGGCGTCATCCGCTACGCGAACGAACTTGCGGAGGACCTGGCCGGTCACCCCCTCACCGGGGAGACGGTCGACGAGCTGGTGCCACCGTCGATACGCGCGGGACACGCAGCGCTGTGCTCCACCTTCACCAGTGGCAACAGGCTGCCGGTGCGCTGGATGGGCGAGGACCGCCACCTCAACCTGCGCCTGGTCAACTCCACCGGCACCGAAGTACCGGTGTCCATCGGCCTGCGGCGGGTCATGACCGACCAAGGGCGCTTCGTGTTCGCCTACATCACCCGACGTGCGACCACCAGCGAGGCGTGAGGTCGAGAACTCGGACGCCGCCGTTCGACCCCGACGAGGCGGTGGAGATTGCTGCCTACGGTCGAGTGGTCCAGGGCGCGAATCCCTCATCGGTCCTGCCCGAGGCCTTGCGGATATAGCGCGGCGCGTAGTATGTTCAGCGATATAGCGGGCGACGTACCAGCGGGGGAATTGTGAGCGATGAACTGGGCCGGTGGGCCGAGCCGGGTTTGCTGGTGTTGGCGAGCCTGGCCGAGGGCGACAAGCACGGGTACGCGATCATCCAGGACGTCGAGGCGCAGGTCGGTGTGAAGCTCGGTCCGGGAACGCTGTACGCGGTGATCGTCCGGCTGGAGGCCCGCGGTCTGGTCGAGGCGCTGCCGGCCGAGGGGCGGCGTCGCCCGTACCGGCTGACGGTGGCGGGCGCCCGGGCGCTGGCTGTGCAGGCGGCCCGGATGCGGGATCTGGCGAGTCTGAGCCTGACGCGGCTCCGGCTGGGTACAGCATGAGCGGCGACCCGATCCTGGTGCGATCCCTTCTGGCCTGCTACCCGGCTGGCTGGAGACGACGCTACGGCGAGGAGTTCGCGGCGCTCTTGTCGGAGTCGATGATGGCCGCCCCCCGCTCTCGCCGCCCGGTGATGCTGGCGAATGTCCTGCGCGGTGCTCTCGATGCCCGCCTGAACTCGAAGGGCGTCCACATGAGCGAGCGCGTCCGGGTCCCGATGGCGACGGTCGTGTGGGCGGCCGGGCTGTTCGCGGTGGCGGGATTCGGCTTTCAGAAGATCACCGAGTATCCGGACCTGAAGGCGGCGGCCGCCCAGCATGCCGCCGTGGGCTGGTCGTTCAACCTGTTGCTCGGTGCCGCCGTCGTCGCCCTGATCGCCTTGGTCCTGGCGCTCGTGCCGGTCACGGTGGCGCTGGTCCGGGGTCGGTCGGTGGGCGTGGTGAAGTTCCTGGCCGTGCCGCTGGCGGCGATGGCGGTGTGGATCGGGGTGTTGCCGCTGGCCTACCTGCTGGCCCGCGACCACGGTGTGCATTCCGCGGCGAACATCGGCGCGGTCGCCGTCGTCGTCGTGACCGGGATCGGCGTGGTGGCCGCGACCGCGTGGACCGCCACATCCATCCTGCGCCGGGTCCCTCAATATCCGTTGCGACGACTCCGCGTAGCTACCCTGACCGTCGTCGCTGGTGCCATGGCCGCGGCCACGATCGCCTGCACGGTCTGGGGTATCGCGTTGCGCGCCGGGGACCCGGCCGAGTTCAACTCCGACGACGGCCTGCTCGCCACTTCGATGTCCGGCAGCTGGATCGCTATCACGGTAATCATGGCAGCCGCCACCGCTCTCGCGGTCCTCGCCAGCCGCCGCGAACTGACCGCCCCCGCCGACTAGGACGTGTCCTGCACGTGACCTAGCTGTGGGTCCGGTCGGGTTGTGTTTGCGGTTGGCCGTGGTGAGCTGACCGATCGGGCGTGGGGAAAACGGATGCGGCGGCCGGGGCGGGCTGGCTACCGTCCGGGCGTGGCCCACACCTATCCCCCGCTGAACGTCGAAGTCCGCACGCCGCGCCTGACGCTGTCCGGCGCGTCCGACGAACTGCTGGAACGTCTCGTGCCGCTCGTGCGGGCCGGGGTCGCCGACGCCGAGCCGTGGCCGTTCGACGACCCGATCTCGTTCTACGCCGACAGCCCCGAACGCGAATGGCAATGGCTGCGCGGCATCTGGGCCGGCCGCGCCCGCGTGAGCCCGGATTCGTGGCGGCTCTACTTCGCCGTGCTCGTCGACGGCGAACCGGTCGGCATGCAGGACCTCATCGGCAGGAACTTCGCGCGGTTCGGCACGGTGTCCAGCTTCTCGTGGCTGGCGCCCGGCAGCCGCGGACAGGGGCTCGGCAAGGAGATGCGGGCGGCGATCCTGCAGCTGGCCTTCGCCGGGCTGGGCGCACGCGAAGCTGGCAGCGACGCCTTCATCGACAACGAAGCGTCCAACCGCGTGTCCCGTGGCCTGGGCTACGAACCGAACGGCGAGGACTGGGACACCCGCCGCGGCGAGCCCGCGCGGATCCAGCAGTGGCGGCTCACTCGGGACGCGTGGGAACGGGTCCGCCGGCAGGACATCGAGCTGACCGGCGTCGAGGAGTGCCTGCCCGTCCTGGGCATCGGCTCGCGGAGCGATCTTCCCTGAGGACGATTGCCACATAAGTGTCCAGTAACGATCTAGCAGCCAGGCTTGGAGCCTTGCAGTGTACGTTCAGGGCAATAGAGGTCTGGAGCAGGGCCTGGATACGTCAACGGAGGTTCGTCATGGCTGACAACGTGTACACATTCACCGAGGTGGTTGGAACCAGCACCGAATCATGGGAGCAGGCCGCGGCCACCGCCGTCGAGCGGGCGTCGAAGACGCTACGTGACCTCCGCGTCGCCGAGGTCGTGAAGCTCGACATGGAACTCGAAGACGGGCGGGTGCGCATGTACCGGGCCCGGGTACAGATCTCCTTCAAGCTCGAGGATCCCAGCTGAGCTCAGCGCCATCGTCCACATCGGAGGATTTCGTGGACGGGAAAGGTCCGCACGTTCGCGCCTGCTCTGACGTCATCCGCGTTTGACGCCCGGGCTGGTAGGTCGCTAGTACGGAACCGTATAGTACGAGATCGTGAAGTACGAGTCTGTAATACTTGAATTGCAGCGCGCGACGCATGCGACGCTTCAGCTGCTCACCACAGAGCTGGTGGATCTCGCCATGACGGCATCAGAGATCAATGCCCTGGGCAACCTCGCGGACGGCGTGGGCCGTACGGTCTCCGAGCTCGGGACTGCCGTGGGTGCGCGTTCCGCAACGCTGACCGGGATCCTCGATCGCCTGGAGAGCCGTGGTCTGATTACCCGCACCGCGAGGCCGGGTGACCGCCGTGCCGTCCTGATCGAGCTCACGGCGGACGGCGAGCTGGCCGCCGCTCGGGTCCGCCAGGCCCTGAGCGCGGTGGAGAAGCGCGTACTCGCCGGCCAGCCGGCCAGTGCTGTCCGTGGGGCTCGCGCTGTTCTGCGTGCCTTGACGGAGGCCGTGCGATGAGTCACCCTCCACCACCGGGCCCCAACCGGGGTGCCAGCTACGCCTTCGACGCGCTGCTGGCCGAGGTCATGGCGGACGCGGACCGCTTCGGCCACCGCCAGCATGTCCACCTGACCTGGCTTGCGATACGCCGCTACAGCGTCGGCGCGGCGATCGCGTTGGTCAGCGACGGCATACGGCGCACCGCGCGATATGCCGGTGCGCCGCAGAAGTATCACGCGACGGTCAGCCGCGCATGGGTCGAACTCGTCGGCTACCACCTGGCGGTTGCCCTTGACCTCAAGCGGGCTTGAGGGGCGACGATGCGTCTATGACCGTCGTGCTTGACGACCGGGACGTGGCCGCCCGCGTGGACGCCCATTTCGCCGTGGTGGCGATGCGCGAGGCGTTGGTGGCCGCCTACCGGGGCGACCTGCAGGCGCCGCCCCGGGTGCGGGCCGGCGTGCTGACCTTCACCTGCGGTCGGGTGGCCGGGCGCTGGTACGGGTACCGCTCCTATGACACGCATATGGGCGGCCAGCAGCTTGTCGTGGTGCACGCCGAGCCGACCGGCGAGGTGGCCGGCATCGCCGTCGGCTCAGCGCTGGGCATGTTGCGCACCGGCGCACTCGGAGGGGCCGCGGTGGACGCCCTGGCCAGGCCCGACGCGAGCAGCGTGGGAATCGTCGGCGCGGGGCGCCAGGCGTGGGCACAGCTGTGGGCGATCGCGTCCGTGCGGTCCCTCTCCGATGTCGCCGTGTCCAGCCGTCGCCCCGCGACGGCGTTCGCGGCCCGCGCCACCGCGGAGTTCGGAGTGCGGGTGCGGGCCGTCGAGACCGCCCGGGCCGCGGTGGAGGAGCGCGACATCGTGGTGTTGGCCACCTCGTCGGCGACGCCGGTTGTCGACGCCGGGTGGCTCTCCCCGGGCACCGCGGTCACCACCGTTGGCCCCAAGCAGGTGGGTCGGGCGGAGTTCGCCCTCGACCTGCCCGGGCGGTCGGCGTTGGTCGTCACAGATTCTCCCGCCCAACTGGGCAGTTACGATCCGCCAGCCCTGCTCGCCGGGACCCCGGCCATCCACCTCGGTGCCATCATCGCCGGCGATCACGCGGGTCGCGCGGGGGCCGAGGATGTCACGCTCTACGCGTCCGTCGGCCTGGCCGGCACCGAGCCCTACTTGCTGGCCCGCCTGCTGGACCTGTGAGGTACCGGCAACAGGTGCACCCTGGATCCGTATCATCGAACGTCTCACCGGGACCGCGCAGCAGGTGACACGCCTAGCTGGTGGCTCCCGGGAAGTAGCCACGAATCGCCTGCAACGTCTGCATCGGCGAGTGGCGCAGTTGCGTGATCCGGCAGATCAGGACGCCGTCATCGCCCCGTTGAACCGCCCCGTCGACGCGTAGTTGTTCGGCCAGAGTTGAGCCGGGGCTGGGCGTGATCACCAGATTGCCATCGTGGACGGACACGCCGGCGAGATTCGACCATGCATAACTGGTCGCTCCGCGCCAGGACCTCCACACGAGCGCTTCCGGCCTCAGCTCGAGGCGACCGGGGCGATGACTCACATATACGGCCCAGCTGGCGGCAATGGTGATCAGGAACAGCATGACATACGCGAAGACAGTTCCACCGACTGAGTATCTCTGAGCCGGGTCTGCGCTGAAGCCGGTCGACAATGCGTAGATCAACGTGGTTCCGAACAGGACCAGCGTTGGCCAGGCGATAAGGGCGAGCGGCATGTTGGTGCGTCGGGAGATCACCCGCGTGCCCGACGGTCGGGCCAGAGCTGAAGCATTCTCGCCGGCCGGCGACGGACCGTGGCGGCGTTCCGACCAAACCAACGAAACAGAGGAAGGTCGGAGGGCCGGTTCCCGTCGCACATGAACGTCGCCGGGCGTCGCGTAGACCGACGAACGATCACGGGAGTCGGCCGCGATCGTCACCTCGTCGCCGGGTTCGTGGGCGGAAGGTTGCTCGGGGAAGCTGGCATCGGGCTTGGTGCTGGCGGTGCCAGTCGAGCGGCCGACGCCGGACAAGCGGCGCAGGTCGTCGATGAAGTCGGGCCCTGGCATGCGTCCACCGGCGGCGTCCTCGTACTGGATATCGGCCAGCCGGAAGAAGACCCGCCCGGCCAGCAGGATGGGCAGGATCGGCTTGCCCAGACCTTCGGCGTGCATGATCTCGCGGTTTACCCAGGGCGAGTGCTCCGCACCCGGCGACATGATCGGGATGAACGCCGCGCAGGCGTCAACCTGCTCGCGGATGACATCTGTCCAGTGGTCGCCCGCGTCGAGGTCATGGTCCACCCACGGCGACAAACCTTCCGAGGCCAGAAAGCGTACGAGCCGATCAACGTAGTGCTGATCGGTTCGGGCGTAGCTGATGAAGACGTGACCGGGCACGGCCGCCAGTGTATCCGGACAAACCATCCCATAGTCGGAGCGGATCGCCCTGTGGCGCCGTAACGTGGCTGGCCGCGGCGCCCGGCGCCTGCCGAGCGCCGCGTCCACAGCATCCGCCACGACGAGACGGACATCGTCGCACGGCCGTGGCCGAACAGAACGACCCAAACCGCACCGCCGCCACGATCATCAGCGACCGGGTGCGCCCGCCAGCCTCATTGCCGAAGCGCCGCTTCGATCGCCAGACACCCGGGTCAGCGGACGGAGATGGTTCCGGTCAAGCCACCACTGCCGACGTGGTCATCAAACGCAACCGTCCACGTGCCCGCCACGTCGACGGTGGTTGAGATCTGGCCGGTACTGCCGCCGTTGACCTCGACCTGCCTGACCGCGGTGCCGGCGGGGTTCAGTATCCTCACCTGCACCGGACCGGACTCTTGATTCGTGACGGAGACCTGGACCGTGTCGCCGATCCTGGCCGCGTCGGCTCCGACGAACTCCAGTCCGTCAGCGCTGATGGTCGCCCTCGCCTTGACGACGGACGCCGAGGACGCGCCGTCGTCAGCAGCCGGCGTCGTGGCCGTCGGAGTACCTGTCGCCGGCGTCGAACCGCTCGGCTGATTCGAACCGCAGCCGATCATCGCCAGCAGGATCAAGCCGCACAGTGCCGCGTGCCGGACCGTCCTCATGGCCACCTCGTCCCTGAACGTGCCGTGGGGGCCCGACGGTGGCACATCAGTCGGTGGATCGCTGTCCCGAAGGCGACGACTGAGCATGTCGGATCCGCGCCGCCCACCGCGGCCCAGGTCCCGCGCCGAGCCGAGATCCGCATCCGCTGTGGAGAGAACGGCCCGGTGGTTCCACGACGGTGTCGTCCCCCGATGCGTCGCCTACACGGCGGATGCCCTGGCCAGACGGCGGATGCCCGGGCCAGGCGGCGTCCGTATCCTCTGAGCATGGCTGCCGGAGGTGCGCAGCCGGACTTGCCGCGCCGGCCGCTTCCGGGATCGTCGCCTGGGGGCCTACCGGTGCCGGGCGACTTGTTCGTCGGCCGGGCCGATGAGCTCGCGGCGCTGGACCGGCTCCTCGCCGATCCTGGCGCTCGGCTGATTACGCTCACCGGTCCGCCCGGGATCGGCAAGACCCGTCTGGCCATCGAGGCGGCCACAGCATGGGCCAGCGGCAGCAAACGCCCGGTGATCCTCGTCGAGCTGGCGGAGATCCGGGATCCGGGCGCGGTGCATTCCACACTCGCCGGTGCGTTCGGCCTGGATCGCCCTGATCCGCTCATCATCGCCGACCGGGTGGCAGGCTCCGGTGCGCTCGTGGTGCTGGACAACTTCGAGCACGTGCTGGCCGCCGCACAAAGTCTCGCGTCGCTGCTGGCTGGCTGCCCAGAGCTACGCGTGCTCGTCACGAGCAGGGAACGTTTGCGGCTGGTCGGGGAGCGGGAGATCCCGGTGCCACCGCTGACCATCCCGTCGCCGGCCGATGCCGCCGATCTGGCGGCCGTCGCCGCGAACCCCTGCGTGGCGCTACTGCTGGACCGGGCCCGGATGGTACGCCCGCCGTTCGCCCTGACCGCGGCGAACGCGTCGGCGGTGGTCGCCGCCTGCGTCCGTCTGGACGGCATTCCGCTGGCGCTGGAACTGGCCGCGACCCGGCTCAAGGCACTGAGCCCGAGTGAGCTGGTGTCCCGGCTCAGCGGACGGATGTGGCTGCTGCAGAGCCGGGACCGTAACGTGGCAACGCGTCATCGCGCGTTGGGCGCCGCCATCGCGTGGAGCTACGATCTGCTCGGTCCGGCCGAGCGCGCGCTGTTCGAGCGGTTGTCGGTATTCGCTGGCGGCTGGACCATCGACGACGTGGCCGGGGTGTGCGACCTGCCAGCCGAGGAGGCGCTGCTCCTCATCGAGTCGTTGCTCGACAAGAGCCTCATCGACCGGGTCGGGATGGAAGGCCCAGCGCGGTTCCGGTTGCTGGACAGCCTCCGCGAGTACGCTGCCCACCGCCTGACCGGCAGCGGCACGGCGCCGGCGGCGACGGCGGGTCACACGGCGTACTACGCCGGACTGGCGGGGCGGTTCGAGGCGGCGATCGGGCTGTCCGCCGAACGGGAGTCGTGGGCCGCGCTCGGTCATCACCAGGCGAACCTTCGCACCGCCCTGGACCGGTCTCTGACCTCCGGCTCAGCCGAGGCCGGGCTGCCGTTGGCCGCTGCCCTCGGGTGGTACTGCTACACCCGCGGCGCCTTCGCGGACGGCCGGCACCTGGTCGACCAGGTGCTGGAGATGTCCAATGTGGACCAGTCTGGCGACGCGTACACCGCCGCACTGCTTGTCGCCGGCATCCTGGCCTGGGGCGGTGACGAGCTCGAGCGGGCCGCGGTACAGCTCACCGAGACGCTCGAGCGCTCCACCCGCGCCGACGACCTGCGCCGCGAGACGATAGCGTCGGCGTTTCTCGGGCACGTGGCCCGGGCCGGCGGCCGGTACGGCGAGGCCGCGCGTTGGCATCAGCGTGCCGAGCTCGGGTACCGGCGGCTGCACAATCCGCAGGGCTCGGCCTGGGTCCGTTACGACCTGGGCCTGCTCGCGCGCGACCGCGGCGACCTGGGCGTGGCCGAGCAGTTGCTGCGGAAGAGCCTGCGCGAGTTCCGCGAGCTGGAGTACCCCTGGGCGGTGTCGTTCGCGGCATGGGGGCTGGCCGTGGTGCTGTGCGCCCGCGGGGCAGTCGATGAGGCGGCAAGCCTGCTGAGCGAGGCCCTGGCCGGCTACCGCGAGCTGTACGACCCGCGCGGGGTGGCGCAGTGCCTGGAGGCGTTGGCCTTCGTGGCTTGCGAACGGGCCCGGCACGCGGCCGCCGCCCGCCTGCTCGGGTACGCGTCCGCCCTACGCCGGCACCTCGCGGCCCCCCTGCCGGAGGCGGACCAGTCGCGGACGGCCGCGGTGGAGGCCGTGCTGATCCGCGCGCTCGGACCCGCCGCGGCCGAACGGGGCCGGCAGGACGGGCGGCTCATGAGCGCCGCCAACGCCTACGAGTTGGGGCATTCGGTGGCGAACCGTGTGGTTGTCGCCGATCCGGCGGTGCCGTCCACTGTGCTCACTCGGCGGGAGGTTCAGGTGGTCGAACTGGTGGCCTCGGGGCGGACCAACCGGCAGATCGGTACCGTCCTGGGCATCGCGGAGAAGACGGCGGAGGTTCACGTCCAGCACGCGATGGCCAAGGTGGGCGCCCAGAACCGGGCTGAGGTCGCGGCCTGGGCGGTCCGCCAGGGCCTCGGCGACCGGGGAGGCGGTCGGGCATGACGCGGGTACGGGATTCCCCCAATACCGCCGGGCCCACCCGTCCGGGTACACACGACGTACCCGGCCACTCGGCGCCGGCGGACGAAGGGGACCGGCCATGACGACGGCGACGCGGAGCACCACCTACGAGGTGGAGGGGCGGCTGCTCGAGGTGTGCAACTGCAATGCGATCTGCCCGTGCTGGGTCGGGCTCGATCCCGATCAGGGCACCTGCGACTCGATCCTGGCCTGGGCGGTGGACCGGGGCGCGGTGCAGGGCGTGGACGTGTCCGACCGGGTCATCGGACTGTCCATCCACATTCCCGGCAACGTGTTGGCCGGCAACTGGAAAGCTGTCGTGTACGTCGACGACCGGTGCTCGGATGAGCAACAGGAGGCCCTGCTGAGCGTGTTCACCGGCAAGCTCGGAGGCGCGATCGCCGACCTGGCCGCGCTCATCGGCGAGGTCGTCGCGGTGGAGCGGGTACCGATCACCTGCACGGTGCAGGAGGGTCAGGGCGTGTTGACGTTGGGGACTGTCGCCGAGGCGCGGATGACCGGATTCAAGGGCGCCACCGGTGCGGCCACCACGCTGCTCGACTCGGTGTTCAGCACCATCCCCGGCGCTCCGGCGTACCCGGGAACGGCCAGTCTGTTCCGCCGCACCGAGTCACACCACGGCCTGGCCGACGTGGATGTCACCGGCCGCAACGCGGTCCAGGGCTTGTTCCGGTTCGCGGCCTGAAGTGGCCAGCCAGCCAACGGCGCTGCAAGCGCGCGACCCCGCGCCGATGCTGTGGGCGGTGGCCATCCTGTGCTGGACGGCCAGCCTCGTGCTGGCCGTCGGCGACGGACACGAACTTCACCACGGCGCGGGCGGGTCGACGCTGTCGGGGCCGGCGCGGATCGCCGTGTATGCGGCGATCTGGGTGGTGATGGTCGGGGCGATGATGCTGCCCACCACGGTCCCGATGGCGCGGCTGGTCGCCGCGGTCAGCGCGCGTGTCGCCGGTGCGGGTCCCGTGCTGTCCGTGTTCTACGCGTCGTACGTCGCGATCTGGGGCGCCTTCGGCCTCCTCGCGCTGGCCGGTGAGGTCGGCGTGCGCGTGGCCGCGGACCGCTGGCCTTGGCTGGGCGCGCATCCCGGACTCGTGCTCGCGGGTGTCGTCGGGCTCGCGGGTGGGTTCCAGTTCAGTCGCCTCAAGGACCGCTGCCTCACCGCCTGCCGGGATCCGATGAGCATGTTGTGGCAGCACTACCGGCGCGGGCCGGTCGGCGCGTGGCGGCTCGGCATCCGGCACGCGCTGAGTTGCCTGGGCTGCTGCTGGGCGTTGATGCTGTTGCTGTTCGGGACCGGGGTGGCGAGCCTGGTCTGGATGCTCGCGCTGACCGCCGTCATGGTGGCGGAGAAGACAACACGGTGGGGCGCGCGAATGCGGGTCCCCGTGGGCGTGACGCTGCTCGTCGCCGCCGTCGTGATCGGCCTGGGCGCGTTCGGAATCGGGCCGATCGCTGGCCCGACAGGATGATCGGAGGTCCTCGGACATGCGCGCACGCACCCCCGACCTGGCCGGGTACGTGAACCAGGGCGGCGTGAAGATCGGGTACGAGGTGTTCGGTGACGGCGAGCCGGCCATCGTGTTCGCGCCGATTGATGCCATCGTGCAGTCGTCGGCCTGGAAGGCGCAGGTACCGTACCTCGCGCGGGCCCACCGCGTGGTGACCATCGATCCGCGCGGCAACGGGCGCTCGGACCGGCCGACCGATCCCGCGGCGTACGGAGACGCGGTGGACATCGCCGACACCATCGCGGTCATGGACGCGACGGGTATCGAACGTGCGGTCGTCATTGGACTGTGTTCGTCCGCGTGGCGCGCGCTCCTGACCGCGGCGCTGCATCCAGACCGGGTCCTCGGCGTGATCAGCATCTCGACCCAGGCGCCGTACCTCACCCCGCCGATCCGCCACTACGATTTCGACACACCGCGGGACAGTTATGCCGGCTGGGCGATGACGAACCGACACTACTGGCGTCAGGACTGGCCCGGCTTTGCCAGGTTCTTCTTCCAGCAGCTCCTACCCGAACCGCACTCCACCAAGCAGTGGGAGGACTGCGTCGGGTGGGCGCTGGACATCCACCCGGACACGATGATCCTGGCCGACGACGGGCCGCTGCTCACGTCCGGCCGCGAGGAGACCGAGGCGATGCTGCGCCGGATCAGCTGTCCTGTCCTGGCCATCCACGGCGATCAGGACCAGTGCCAGTCGCCGCGGCGCAGTGAGCTCGTGGCCGACCTCACCGGCGGCGACCTGCTCGTGCTCGAGGGGGCGGGACACCTGCCTCAGGCACGGCACCCGGTCGTGGTCAACCAGGCCATCAAGGCGTTCGTGAGGCAGTTCCCGCCGCCCGTGGCCCGGCGGTGGACCCGGCCGCTGAACCGCCCGCGTCGCGTGCTGTTCCTGTCCTCGCCGATCGGCCTGGGCCATTCCCGGCGCGACATCGCGATAGCGGACGAGCTGCGCGCTCTGCGCCCCGGGCTGCAGGTGGACTGGCTCGCCCAACACCCGCTGACCCGGCTGCTGGACGAGCGCGCCGAGCGGATCCACCCGGCATCGCGGCACCTGGCCAGTGAGGCGGCGCACATCGACGCTGAATCGGCCGAGCACGACCTCCACGCGTTCCAGGCGATCCGGCGTATGGACGAGATACTTGTCAGCAACTTCATGGTCTTCGCTGACCTCGTCGAGGATGAGGACTACGACGCCTGGATCGGCGACGAGGCTTGGGAACTGGACTACTTCCTGCACGAGAACCCACGGCTCAAGCGCGCGCCGTACACCTGGCTCACGGACTTCGTCGGGTGGCTGCCGATGCCGGACGGGGGTGCCACTGAGGCCGACCTCGCCGCCGACTACAACGCGGAGATGGTCGAACAGATCGCCCGCCTGCCCGCGCTGCGCGACCGCGCCCTGTTCGTCGGCAACCCCGAGGACGTGGTCCCGGAATCGCTCGGCCCCGCGCTGCCCGGGATCCGCGAGTGGACCGAGCAGAACTTCGACTTTGTCGGCTACGTGTCCGGGTTCGACCCCGCCGAGCTGTCGGACCGGGCGGGCCTGCGCGCGTGCCTGGGCTACCGCGACGACGAACGGATCTGCCTCGTCACCGTCGGCGGCTCCGGCGTCGGCAGCCACCTGCTCCGCCGGGCCGTCGCCGCGTACCCGGCCGCCCGTGCTCTCGTCCCTGGGCTCCGCATGGTAGTCGTGGCCGGCCCGCGCATCGACGCGGCGAGCCTGGCCGCTCCGGCCGGCGTCGAGGTGCACGAGTACATGCCGAAGCTGTACCGCCACCTGGCCGCGTGCGACCTCGCGATCGTCCACGGTGGACTGACAACCACGATGGAGCTGACGGCCAACCAGCGCCCGTTCCTGTACGTGCCGCTCCGGCACCATTTCGAGCAGAACATCCACGTCCGGCACCGGCTCGACCGCTACGGTGCCGGGCGCCGCGTCGAGTACGACGAGACGGTACCGGAGCAACTCGCCGCCGCGATCGCGGCGGAGATCGACCGGCCGGTGACCTACCGGCCGGTCGAGACCGACGGTGCACGCCGGGCCGCCGCGCGCATCGCCGAACTGCTCTGAGCCCTCCAGGGGAGCGGTCCGGATACGGTATCGATCCACCCACCTACCGGACAAGCAGCAGACAGCGCACTGTTCGTCCGGCCGGATAGCATGCGGCCGGGAGGATCGGGCGATGGTGGCGGTATCGGTGGTCGGCCGGGAAGCCGAGCGGGACACCATCGCGCAGTGGCTCGACGCGGATCGGCCCGGCACGCTGCGGGTCGAGGGCGTAGCCGGGATCGGCAAGAGCACGTTGTGGTCATACGCGGTGGACCTCGCGATGGCACGCGGGGACCGGCCGATGGTGTGGCGGGCCAGCACCGCCGAGCGGGACCTCGCGTTCGCCGTGCTCACCGCGCTGTTTGACGCGCCCGCGGCGGTCGCGGCCCTGGATGGCCTGCCCGAGCCGCGCCGGCGGGCTCTCGCGGTCGCGTTGGGGCGAGCCGAACCGGCGACCCGCGCGGAGGAGCGGAGCCTGGTCGGACTCGCGGTGGCCGATGTGCTTCGGTCGCTGGCCAGCACCGGGCCGGTCCTGCTGGCCATCGATGATATTCAGTGGATGGATCGGGCGAGCGAAGACGCCCTCACCTTTGCCGTGCGGCGGCTCGGCCCGGCAGCGGTCGGCCTTGCGCTGGCCCGAAGGACCCGGCAGGCGACCGACCTCGGCCGGCCGGCGGATGACGACGACCGCGGCGTCGGGCTGGCCTGCGCACTGGACCGGAAGGTGCGCCTCGAAGTGGGCGGGCTGACCGTGGGTGCGCTGGGCCGCCTGCTCCGGGACCGGCTCGAGGTCGCGCTGCCCCGGCCACTCCTGGTGAGGATGCACAGCGCCTGCTCCGGCAACCCCTTCCTCGCCCTGGAGATGGGCCGATCGCTGTTGGCCCGCTCGGCCACCCCGGGGCCCGGCGAGCCGTTCCCGGTGCCGCCCGAGGCCGGGCCGCTGGTGCGCGACCATCTGTCCCTCCTTTCCCCGGCGGCCCGGCGCGGCGTCGTCGCGGTCGCGATGTCGCCTGATCCGCGGCTCGACCTGATCTCCCGGGCGATCGGCCCGCGCGGTGGCGCCGCCGTGGACGAGGCGTGCCGTGCCGGCATACTCACGGCCGAGGGCGGCCGGCTGCGCCCGTCACACCCGCTGTTCGCGTCCACGGCCTACGCTGACGCGCCGCCCGGGGAGCGGCGCCGGCTGCGAAGAGTGCTGGCCGGACTGGCCGAGGACCCGGTGGAGCGGGCGGTCCATCTCGCGGCCACCGTTCACGGAAGAGACGACGAGGTCGCCGACGCACTGGCCGGAGCCGGCCGGGTCGCGCTGGCCCGGGGTGCGCCGGCCGTCGCCGCCGAACTGCTGGAGCACGCGGCCCGATGCGCGGTCGGGGTCGAGCGGGAGGCGTCGCTGCTGGTCGAGACGGGCGGCGCGGCGGCCGCGGCCGGCGACCCGGAACGGGGGGAGGCGGTGCTACGGGCCGCGCTCGCGCTGGTCGCCGACGGTCAGGTCCGGGCGCGGGCACTGCTCGCACTGGGCGAGCTGGTCTACGTCGAGCGGCCGGCCGAGGCGCTGCCGCTGCTGGCGTCGGCGCTGGATCACACCGGCGGCGATCCCATCCTCGAGGCCACCGCACACTCCTATATCGCGGGCATGGCCGACATGGACCCGGGCGAGGCCAACCACAGCGCTGAGGAAGCGGCCCGGATCCTCGACCGGGCGGAGCTGCGGCCCGATCCTGAACACCTGGGCTGCGCCCTCCTCGAGCGAGCGTTTCACTGCCTGCTCCGCGGCGAGCCGGCGTCGGCCGAGGATCTCGATCGCGGCCTGCGCCTGCGCGCGGCCGGCGGTTGCGGCGACACGTTCGTCGCCCGCCGGGCTCAGGAAGTCGCCGAGCGCTGCCTGTTCCACCACGGCCGGCTCGACGAGGCACGCGAACTCGACGAGGCGGAGTACCGCCGGCTGACCGATCGCGGCGAGTTCGGCCTGCTGCCGCCGATGGCGCAGACCCTGTCCGTGCTGGCCCTGCTCGCCGGTGACTGGGTCGCGGCACGCCGGTACGCGGCCGAGTGCCAGGATCTGGTGGCGCAGGGGGCGCACGCGTGGCGGGAGCGGGCCATGCTCGCGACCAGCCGGATCCACGCCAGCGACGGCGACCTGGACGCGGCCCGGCGGGACGCGGTACCGGCACTGGCCCGGCAGGAGGCGGCCGGCGACCGGTGGGAGGCGGTCATCTTCTGCGCGTTGCTGGGCTTTGTCGAGCTGTCCGCACCCGACCCGCCGGCCGCGCTGCGATACCTGAGCCGGGCGCTCGAGCACGCCGACGCGATCGAGGTACGGCTGCCGACCCAGTTCCGCTTCCTAGGCGACCTGGTGGAGGCGGCCGTCCTCGCCGGTGAGCTCGACCTCGCCGAACGGGTGCTCGCGGACCGCCTCGAGACCGTGGCGCGACGCCAGCCGCTGCCGTGGACGCAGGCGATGGCGTACCGCGGTCGGGGGCTGCTCGACACAGCCCGAGGCGACCTCTCCGACGCCCTGGTCGCGTTCGACCGGGCGGTCGACGTCTACGACACGACTCTGGCCATGCCGTTCGAGCGGGGCCGGACCCTGCACGCCCGAGGGCAGGCGCACCGCCGCGCCGGCCACCGGCGCGCGGCCCGGGCCGACCTCAGCGCCGCTGCCGGGATCTTCGAACACCTCGGTGCCCGGGCCTGGCTCCGCCGTGCCACGCTGGAGCTGGCCCGGATCGGCGGCCGCCCGACGATCGGACCGGCACTGACCACATCGGAGCGTCGGGTGGCCGAGCTGGCCGCGTCCGGCCGCTCCAACCGGGAGATCGCGGCGGAGCTCGTGGTCTCCGTCCGCACCGTGGAGAGCCAGTTGTCGGCGGTATATCGCAAACTCGCGGTGCGCTCCCGCGGCCAGCTCGCCACG
Source organism: uncultured Actinomycetota bacterium (assembly GCA_963803345.1). Classification (GTDB taxonomy): domain Bacteria; phylum Actinomycetota; class Actinomycetes; order Mycobacteriales; family Micromonosporaceae; genus CAWDLX01. Next base: position 306,680 of record CAWDLX010000005.1, on the reverse strand, counting down.
ACCCTGATGACTCTGGGCGATGCGGTGCCGCGGCCGTCGGTGGCGGACGGGTAGACAACCGTGTTTCCACCGATGCCGGGCCGGTACCCCGCCGCCTAGCGTCGTCCACTGTGACCGGTGCCCGCCGCGGCGTCTTCCTCGTCGAGTGCTACATCCCCGACGGCGACCCGCGTGCGGTAGCCCTGGCCACCCAGGGCCACGACCGCCCGGGCGGCGGCCCCCGCCACCTCGGCACGGTGGTCGTCGCCGCGGAACAGACCTGCCTGTCCGTGTTCGAGGCGGACGACGCGGCCGAGGTGGTCGCGGCAACGGCGGCGGCCGGGCTGCCGCTGGACCGGATCGTCGAGGCCGAGTGGTTCCCCGGCTCACCGGGCTGAGCCGCCCGCCGCGGCGGATATGAGAGGAGTTCACCATGAACCGTTCCCGGGTGTCCACCGGGCGAACGCTGGTCGCCGTCGCACTGCTCGCGGCCCTGGCCGCGACCGGCGTCGCCGGCTGTGGAAAGAGCACCCCGTCGGCCGGGCCGACGCCGGGTGGCTCCGCATCCGAGGCTGGGTCGCCGCCAGCCCCGACCACGCCGCCCGCCCCGGTCGCGGCCGCGGGCGACTGGTGCGCACTGGTGATCCAGATTGGCACCGACTCCGGAATGCTGGTGAACAAGCACTACGTCTCGCCGCAGCAGGAGACGCTCGACCAGCTCAAGGCGCTGGTCAACGCGTCCCTGGCGGCCGGGGACAAGCTGCTGACCGGGGTACCGGACGATGTCCGGGCTGCCCTCGTGGTGGTGAAGCAGTATTTCCAGGCGCTCAAGGACAGCAACTTCGCCGGCACCACGCCGCCGCCGCCCGGGTTCGCCGCCGCGAACGAGCTGGTCAACCAGTACCAGGTCTCCGCCTGCGGCCTGACCTTCGACAAGTAGGCGACCGCGCCGCCATCCGGCACCCACGAGAAAAGGAGAACCGACCGCCATGCGTATTCGTCGTCATGCCGTGCTGGCCCTGATCCTGGCCTTCGCGCTGTCCGCCAGCTTCGCGGTGTCCGCCTGCTCTGGTGGAGGGTCCGGCGGCTCCAACGGTGGCGGCTCCAACGGCGGGGGGAACCCGCCGGCGGACAGCGCCGAGGGCTTCGAGGGCAGCCTCGCCACGTCGGGGAAGTACCCGGCCACCTGGACCGCGAGCCCGGACTTGAAGGCCGACGTGTTCAACAGCCTCAGCTCGATCACGCTCACGTCGGACCACCAGACGTTCGGCACCGTCACCGTGCAGCCAGACGGCACGGTGACCTTCGGCAGTGGCGCGGCCGAGCTCTCGCCGAACCTGACGTTCAAGGGTAGCGGCGCGACCGCCACTATGGACGCCACCAACCGGTTCGTCTGTGCGTTTTCGGTCGACACCGATCTGGCAGGCACAAACGACAGTGCCGTACTGCATCTCAAGGGCGCCATGAAGGTCCACTGGCATCCGCAGGGGATCGGCGACGCGAACTGCCCGTGACCCGCACTGGCGCGCGGGCAGTTGGCGCGCCAGGACCTGATCCCCGTTCCGTCCCGGGGAATCCGGTGGATCGGATCCGCCTGAGTTCGTAGTGTCCATGCGTGACCCAGATGCGGACCCGGCCCTACCAGCCGACGGATGCCGACGACGTGGCGGCGATGCTCAACGGTATCGATGTCGCCGTCGGTCGTCCGCCGGTTCTCACCGGCTCCCTGGTGGACGATTTCGTCGGCGGGTTGGTCGCCACCATGGCGACGGACAGCCGGGTGGTGCTCGCCGATGCCGGTGTTGTCGCGGCGGGTTTCGTCACCACGCCGCCGGAGGGTGGTTACCGGGTCGACCTGATCGGCGGCGTTCTGCCCGGGGCGCGGGGGCAGGGAATCGGGCGCACCATGCTCGGATGGCAGCTCAGTCGGGCCGAGGAGATCCACGCCGCGATCGCGGCCGACTCGTCATGGGAGGCACACGCGGACGTGGCCCAGCTCGATACCTCCGCGCTCGCCCTGCTGACTCGCTTCGGCCTCACCCCGGTCCGCTATGCGTTCGACATGCTCGCGTCGACGACGAACGTCGAGGACCGTCCGCCGCCGGCAGGTGTGACCATCACTGCCTACCGCACCGACCGGTCGCACATGGTGCACGAGGCGCACATGGACGCCTTCGCTGATCACTGGGGCTACCAGTACCGGCCGTTCGAGGCGTGGTCCTCGGTGACGGTGAACTCGGCGAACTTCAATCCGGTTCTGTCCGTGGTCGCGACCGCCGGCACAGAGATCGCCGGGTACATCCTCGCCTACGACGACGCGATCGCGGACCAGGTCTACATCGGCCAGGTGGGCGTGCGTCGGCCATGGCGCCGTCGGGGTCTCGCAGCAGCCATGCTCGCCCGCGTCCTGCGGGTCGCGGCCGACGCCGGGAGGAGCCAGGCCGCGCTCGATGTCGATGCGGCCAGCCCCACCGGAGCCGTCGGCGTGTACGAGCGGGTTGGATTCCGCACCGAGCACACCGTGTTGACCTGCAGTCGATCCCTCAATGGTAGGCGTACCTGATCGCGATATCGGTGGGCGGGACAAGAGTCTGGAGCAGGGTGGACATCGATCAGCCGGCCGACGTACGTTGTAACGGCTATGTCTGAGACTCCTCCGCAAGGCACGACCGGCCGTGATCCGGGACTTTGGTGGTCCATCGAAGTTCTCAACGGCCCATTCTCCGCAGACCGGTGGCGCGACGCGCACGGCCGTGCGTTGTTCGAGGCGGCCGTGACCCATGGCGCCCTCGACTGGTCCTGGCAGCCGACCGAGTGGGGTCTGGTCCTCGAGGTCGAGTTCCCGGATTCCGAAGCATGGTCGATCTTTCGGCAACTGCCCGGAGTGCAGGCCGCGCTCGACGCGGTTCCCGACCCGGTGCGCGGTCTGTTTGTATTCCCGGGTCGCGGTGGGTCGGCCGGCATGCTCACGCGATCGCGGCCCCGGCCGCAGCTGGGTGCCGGCGGTGCCCCGCTTCCGGAGACCCCGGAGCCGCTCATCGCGGCCCACGCCGCCGCGACGGTGCCGGGTACCCAGTCTCCCGAGCCCTCACCCGCGCGGCGGGAGATGGCCGACGCCGCTTGACCCGCGGGTACCGCGCGAGCGGTAGATCCCGGCGCGGCCTTGCGACCGGCAGAGCTGACAATGGGGAAACGCGGTCATGTTGCCGACACCACGGGATGCGTTCATCGCCGCCAGGTCGCTGGTGAGCTCCGGGCTGGTGCGGCCCTACCGGCCCGATCATCTGCTCCAGATCGGGCTGGGGCTGGCCCGGTACAAGATGGGCCCGGCGGCCGGACCGATGGTCGGTGCCAGTGCCTACCCGGATGCGTTGGCGATCGTCGACGATTCCTGCTCCTGGACCATGCGGCAGCTCGACCAGCGATGTACGGCAGTCGCAGACGGATTGTGGGCCGCCGGATTCAGGTCCGGCGACGCGGTCGGCTTACTGGCTCGCAACTCCTCCTTCTTCTACGAGGCCGTCGTGGGCGCGTCGCGACTGGGACTCGATGTCACCTATCTCAACACCGGTTTCGTCACCGACGATATCGCCGTGCTGAGCGCCGGGCGTCGCCTGCGCGGGCTCATCTACGACCCCGAGTTCGCCGATCGCGTGCCCGCCTCGTTGCTGCGGGTCGCAACGACAGGCGAACCTGACACCGGTGTCAGCACGGTGGAGGAGATGGGCTCAACCATGCCACGCAAGGCGTGGTCATCGGGCCGACCCAGCCGACACGTCATCCTCACGTCGGGGACGACGGGACACCCGAAGGACATCGCCCGCACCGGCGGCGGTCTCGACTCGGTCATCGCGATCCTGTCGGGCATTCCGTTTCGGGCGCGCGAGAACCATTTCATCGCCGCGCCACTGTTTCATGGTTGGGGCTGGCTCAACATGGTTCTGACCATGCTGCTCAGTGGAACCGTCGTGCTCACCCGCCGTTTCGACCCCGAAACGACGTTGGCTCTCATCGAGCGGGAGCGCTGTCAGGTGCTGGTCGCCGTGCCGGCCATGCTCCGGCGGATCATGGACCTGCCACCGAGGGTGCGGCGGCGATATGACACAGCCTGCCTCCGGATCGTCGCGGTCAGCGGCTCAGCGCTGTCGGCGAGCCTGGCCGGGCAGTTCATGGATGACTTCGGGGATGTCCTGTTCAGCTTGTACGGCTCCACCGAGGCGGCGTTCGCGACGGTAGCCGGTCCGGCCGATCTCCGGACGGCCCCCGGGACGGCCGGGCGTCCGTTGGCGCTGGTACGGGTGCGGGTCGTCGACGACAAGGATCGGGACGCCCCGTCAGGACACTGCGGCTCCATCGTCGTCAGTAGTCGCGACACCATCTCCGACGATCACGCCAGGACCGGAACGCCGACCGTACGCACAGGCGATCTCGGGTGGCTCGACAACCAGGGTCGCCTGTTCGTCGCGGCGCGTGAAGACGACATGGTCATCGTCGGCGGTGAGAACGTCTACCCGATCCTGGTCGAACACGCTCTGGAGGAGCACCCGGACATTCGCGAGGCGGCGGTCATCGGCGTAACTGACCACGTCCTCGGCCAGATCCTCATCGCCCACGTGGTACTGCGGCACGGCAGCTCCGCCACATCCAGGTCCATTCGCGACTGGTGCCGCGGCCGGCTCGCCCCGTTCCAGATTCCCCGGGACGTCATCTTCCACCACGAGCTGCCGCACGGCGAGACCGGAAAGGTCGCCAAGCGCTCGCTCGCGCGATGACGCTCACATGGACGCCGCAATGGTCTCGAGTCGATGGCGAACGGCCCACGGCGAAGGCCGTTCGGTCCTACCGGTCACACCGCCCGGGCGAGACGATCGCGGCATGGAGAGGTTACGTCATCGTGAGCGCCCGATCGCGAGCGAGGACACCACAGGTTCGAATGACGCCCGCGCCGCCAAGCGCGGGCCGGGTCGGTTCTTCGCCGAACACCCCGCCGTCTACCAGTTGTCGCTGGCCGGCGCGATCGGCACCGCCGGGTACGCCGCCGCCCGCGCATCGGGGGCGAGGGGCGGCCGCCGTATCCCCTGGGCGGCACTGGGCCTACTGGAGGTCGGCATCGCCACCGGGATCGTGAGTGTCCGTCGGGCGGCCCTGAAGGCCAGCCAGCCGTCACCGGCTCGAGACGCCGATCGGTGACCGCCTGGTCGACGCAGGCCGGGCGAGAGTCGACCCACGATGACTTCGGAGGCGTCGGTATGCGCGGGCGGTTGATGTGCGTGATCGCGATGGCCGCGGGTCTGACCGGATGCTCCGGCACGCCCGGAGCGACACCATCTGGGCCGCCTTCCTCCGGGGGCTCGCCCACGTCGAGTTCCACGGCCGGCCCTGACGGGCGCGCCTTCTGCCTGGTGGTGTTGCCCGCCGCATGGAGTGCCGCGCTGACGGCCGGCCGCATCGCCCACGCCGCGGACGAGTCGCTCGTGATCAACGCGGTCGCCGAGGATGGTAGCTCGGCGTTCGCGGACTCCTATCGCGCTGGTGTACGCGAGCTCGTCTGGTTGCGCGGCGATCGGCGTACGACGGTGATGCGGATGGGAGATCCTGACCAGCAGGTGTTCGGTGCCGCGTTCGACGGTCGTTGGCTGGTCTACTCGATCTGGGATCGGCCGGAGCTGAGAACGTCGTGGACGATGTACGCGTGGGACTCGTCAGCCGGTAGGGCACCGCGGGTATTGGGCCGGGCCACGGTTCCCGGAGCATTCCCCTATCCGATTGTCTACAATGGACGCGCCTTCTGGACGTTGCCGGTGGGTGAACAGGCGGCCGAGGTACACACCACCGACCTGGCCACCGGTAGCGACCGGGTGATCGGATCAGGGTGGGCCGGCTACCCGTTCCGTTTCGGCTCGTTGGCCGTGTGGCCCGAGATGGCGACTCAGTCGATGGCGATCGAGGTGAGGGCGGCCTCCATACGTACCGGCGACCCGGCCGCCCTGCCGACCGAGCTGAGCGATCCGCTCACGCGTCCGTTGTTCCAGAACGGCGACGCCGACACTTATGTCTGGTCCACGGATGACCTCGCCACGCTCCGCGCGTGGCGGTCCGGCGCCGCCAGCCCGCTCACCATCATCGCCCGGGCGCCGACCGGGCAGTACCTGCAGTGGCCGCGCGTGGGCGGCCCGTTGGTGACCTGGGACAATGGATTGGCACAGTATGTGGCGGATCTGCGTTCCGGTTCGTACGCGCAGATCACCCCTGAAGGTGGTGTCACCCTGCTCTCCAGGGATGCGCTGGTAGTCACCTATGCGCCCAGTGGCAAGAGCAGCCATGGCATCCTCGACTCGACGCTGATCAGGCCGAGCCTGCTGCCGCCGCTGGCCAGCTGCCCCTGAGGTGGACGCCGCCCCGTCAGCGGCGCGTGGTCGCTCAGGGTGGCGCCCTCGGGCATGCGTGACGGCCAGAAGAGGCCGTTGTGCCCTATCCCGACGATTCCATGAGCGGGACGGTGGAGATCGTCTCCGCGAGTGCCGCGGACCGGTCGCCAGGAGGATGCCATGGAGCACGTGAGTCTCTTGGATGCCGCGTTCCTGGACGCCGAGGACGTTGAAGCCGCCCGAGGCGACGCCTCGTGAGCTGCCCCACGGGCCGTTCGCCGTGCGTGGTACGTCGGCGTTCGGCACGGGTTGTGGCCGGCCAAATCGGTGCTTGCCATGCCTCGTGCGTGAATACTGATGGGGCGTGGGTCGACCGTACGGAGAGCGTGGGCGCGGAGCGTCCCGGCGAGCCAGCGAAAGGACGGTTTGATGGACTCCGATGAGGGCTCCGCTCGAGCGGGCTCGCCGGCCGTGATCGTCGAGGCGGACAGCCTCCCCGCACTGCTCGACGCCCTGCGTGGCCGCGGCTACACCGTGGTCGGCCCGACCGTGCGGGACGGGGCGATCATGATTGGCGAGCTGGCTTCGGTCGCCGACCTGCCGTTCGGTTGGGGGGTTGATACCGAGGCGGGCAGGTACCGGCTGCGGGCTCGGGACGACACAGCCGCGTTCGGTCATTCGGCCGGCCCCCAATCGTGGAAGTCGGTACTGCACCCGGCCCGATCCCGGCTGTGGTCGGCTGACCTGGCGACCGGCGAGGTGGAGCCGGATGACTCCGAGAACCCGCGATTCGCGCTGCTCGGCGTTCGCCCGTGCGACGTGCGCGCGGTAGGCATGCTGGACCGGGTGCTCAGCGGCGGGCAGCATCGCAATCCTGTCTACAGTGGACGGCGCGACGGTGCGTTCATCATCGCGGTCGAGTGCACGGAGCCCGGAGCGACCTGCTTCTGCGCCTCGATGGAGTGCGGTCCTGGCGCCGACTCCGGGTTCGACCTGGCGATGACCGAAATCGTCGACACGCGGGGACACCGCTTCCTGGTCAGGGTCGGCACCGACGCGGGCGCGGACGTGTTGGCGGATGTCCCCAGTCGTCTGGCGGACGAGACGACGGTCCACGATGCGCGTACCGCGGTGGCTGATGCGGCCGGAAGGATGGGTCGCACGATGCCGACGCGGGGCCTGCCGATGTTGCTGGCCGACAGTCGGGGATCCCCGCACTGGGACGATGTCGCTTCACGCTGTCTCACGTGCGGCAACTGCACCATGGTGTGCCCGACCTGCTTCTGCACGACCACGGAGGATGTCACCGACCTCACCGGCGACCACGCCGAGCGGTGGCAGGTATGGGACTCCTGCTTCTCGCTCGACTTCTCGTACCTGCACGGTGGCAGCGTGCGGACCAGCGGCCAGAGCCGGTACCGGCAATGGATCACACACAAGTTGGGCACCTGGTACGACCAGTTCGGCTCGTCGGGTTGCGTCGGCTGCGGGCGTTGCATTGCCTGGTGCCCGACCGGAATCGACATCACCCAGGAGGTGTCCGCCCTGGCTACCCTGCGACATGAGGGAACGGCTGCCCGGACGCAGGACGAGGAGGAGCCGTCGTGACGGGCCCACTGCTCGCCCGGTTGTCCGCGCACCCGTTCGTTACGGGAATGTCCGCCGGGCAGGTCGAAGCGCTGGCCCAAGCCGGCTCGCTGGTGACCTTCCCACCCGGCCAGCGTCTGTTCGCGGAGGGTGGGTCCGCCGACCGCTTCTGGCTCATCGAGGACGGCAGCGTCGCGCTGGACCTACGGGTTCCTGGCCGCGGCGACCAGATCGTCGAGACCCTGGCCGGCGGGACGGTGCTCGGCTGGTCGTGGCTGATCCCGCCTTATCGCTGGCAGTTCGGTGCGGTGACACGGATCGCCACCACCGCGATCGAGATCGACGGTGCCTCGGTGCGGCGCGGCTGCGACGCCGACCCGGTCTTCGGCTACGCCATCCTGCGCTCGTTCACGCCGGTCATCACCGACCGGCTGCGGGCGACCCGTCTGCGCCTGCTCGATCTGTACGCGACACCGGCGCAGGCCCAGGCGGCCAGGGACAAGCAGGCCGATACCGTTCGCGGGGAGACATGACCGAGCGCGAGGAGGCGAGCTTGCGAGCCCCCGCAGCTTGCAAGGGGTGTGTGGCGGGATGACCGAGCGCGAGGAGGCGAGCTTGCGAGGGGGGTGTGGCGGCATGACGACGGTGGCGGCTCCGGTGAGCATCGATCCCGCACTACCGCGTCCGTACCAGGTGATCTCCCGGCGGGAAGACACGCATGACACGGTCACTCTGGTGCTTGCCGAGGTGGGGCGCCCGGTTCCGGCCTTCGCTCCCGGGCAGTTCGCCATGCTGACCGCGTTCGGTGTCGGCGAGGTACCGATCTCGGTGAGCGGTCTTGGCGACACTGGTGACGGCCGCGCCGGCCAGCTCCAGCACACGCTGCGCCGGGTGGGCGCCGTCACCCGGGCCCTGCACGCGGCCCGGCCGGGTCATCGCGTGGGCGTGCGGGGGCCGTTCGGTACCAGGTGGGAGCTGCCATCGACGGCCGGACGCGACATTGTGATAGTCGCCGGCGGAATCGGCCTCGCCCCGTTGCGCCCGCTGCTGCTCGCCGCGCTCGCGGACCGGGCCCGGCATGGCCGGATCGTGTTGCTGGTGGGTGCGCGGACCGGCAGCGACATGCTCTACCAGGACGAGATGGAGTCGTGGCGTCGCGACGGGGTCGAGGTATCGGTCACGGTCGACCGGCCCGATGGCGACTGGCACGGCGAGGTCGGACTGGTCACCGCGCTCATCAGCCCGGCCGGCATCGACCCCGCAAACAGCGACGCGTTCCTGTGCGGTCCCGATGTCATGATGCGGGTCACCGCCGACGCGCTGTGCGCGTGGGGCATTCCCGCCGACCGGGTACACGTGTCGCTGGAGCGGAACATGCGTTGTGGCGTCGGCTGGTGCGGGCACTGCCAGTTCGGACCGCTGCTGATCTGCCGAGACGGCCCGATCGTGGGCTACGAACGGGCGATGGCCCTGATGACAGTACGGGAACTGTGATGAGCGTACCCACGTTGGCGGTGTGGAAGTTCGCCTCCTGCGACGGCTGCCAACTCACGTTGCTGGACTGCGAGGACGAACTGTTGACCATTGCCGGGAGGGTCAAGATCGCTCATTTCCTGGAGGCCACCAGTGAGGTGCGGCCCGGACCGTACGATGTGTCCCTTGTGGAGGGTTCCATCACCACGGCCGACGATGTCGAGCGGATCCACCGGATTCGCGACATGTCACATACATTGGTGACGATCGGAGCGTGCGCGACGGCCGGCGGCGTACAGGCGCTGCGGAATTTCGCCGACGTCAAGGAGTTCACCTCGTTGGTGTACGCGCGACCCGACTACGTGTCCACATTGGCCACGTCGACCCCGATCGCGGCGCACGTCAATGTCGACTACGAGCTTCACGGCTGCCCGATCGACCGGAGACAGCTGCTCGAGGTCATCTCCGCCCTGCTGATCGGACGCAAACCGAACGTCCCGTCGCACAGCGTGTGTTTCGAGTGCAAGCAGCGCGGCAACGTATGCGTAGTCGTAGCGCACGGCACGCCGTGCCTCGGCCCGGTCACACATGCCGGGTGCGGCGCTCTCTGCCCGGCCCACAACCGCGGGTGCTACGGCTGCTTCGGCCCGATGGAATCTCCCAACGCGGGCGCTCAAGTCGGGCTGCTGCGCGCGACCGGCATGAGTGAGGCCGATGTCCTTCGGGCGTTCCGCACGTTCAACACCGGCTCACCAGTCTTCATAGAGCTGTCCCGCGTCACCGTGGGACCGCCGCCGGCCAGCGGACCACGCGACGTGGGGGAGAAGATCACGTGAGCCACCGTTCCGATCGGACCCTCGTTGTCAGCGCGCTGGCCCGGATCGAGGGTGAGGGCGCGATGTACATACGGGCGCGCGCCGGCGCCGTCGAGGAGGTTCGGCTACGGATCTACGAACCACCCCGTTTCTTCGAGGCGTTCCTCCGCGGTCGGCGACACACCGAACCCCCCGACATCACGGCCCGGATCTGCGGGATCTGCCCGGTGGCGTACCAGATGAGCGCGTGCCTGGCCGTGGAGGCGGCCTGTGGCGTTGAGGTGACCGGTCCGATCGCCGATCTGCGCCGCCTCATCTACTGTGGAGAATGGATCGAGAGCCACACGCTGCACATGTATCTGCTGCATGCGCCGGACTTCCTCGGATATCCGAGTGCGTTGGAACTCGCTCGTGACCGGCGGGATCTGGTGGAGCGCGGTCTGGCTCTGAAGAAGGCCGGCAACGACATCATGGAGCTGATCGGCGGCCGCGCGATCCATCCGATCAACGTACGGGTAGGCGGCTTCTACCGCGCGCCGACCAGGCCCGAGCTGGCGGTGCTCGCCGGGAAGCTCCGAGTCGCTCTGGATCAGGCGCTGGACACGGTGACGTGGGCGGCCGGGTTCGACTTCCCCGACTTCCACCACGACCACGAGATGATGGCGCTGATCACGCCCGGCAGCTACGCCATCGAGGGTGGCACCGTGGCAACCACCGGCGGGCTCACCTTCACGCCGGCCGAGTTCGAGGATCACATCATCGAAGAACATGTGCCGCACTCGACGGCACTGCACGCGCGGCTGGCCGGTGGGGGCCGCTACATGACGGGGCCGGCCGCCCGGTACAACCTGAGCGGGCAGTGGCTTTCGCCGGTCGCTCGGCAGGCCGCCGACGCCGCCGGGCTCGGGGCGGAGTGCCGTAACCCGTACCGCAGCATCCTGGTCCGCGCCGTCGAGGTCGTGTACGCGGTCGACGAGGCGTTACGCCTGATCGAGCAGTACGAGCCACCGGCTCAGCCCTATGTGGACGTACCACCTCGCGCGGCCGTCGGTCACGGAGCGACCGAGGCACCGCGGGGGGTGCTGTTCCACCGGTACGCCCTCGACGCGGACGGGCTCATCACCTCGGCCCGGATCGTGCCACCCACATCGCAGAACCAGGCAAGCATCGAAGACGACCTGCGCCGGTTCGTGGCCGACCGGCTGGATCTCGACGACGACACGCTCACCGCCCAGTGCGAGCAGGCCATCCGCAACTACGACCCGTGCATCTCCTGTGCGACCCACTTCCTGGACCTGACTGTGGATCGCGCATGAGACGACCCGCGGTCGACCCGGAGGCGACGGCCGGCTGGCGCGCCGTCGTGATCGGCGTCGGCAACGAGTTTCGCCGCGACGATGGAGTCGGACCAGCCGTACTCTCCCGGCTGCGAGACCGGCTGCCGGCGGATGCCGACCTTTCGGGAGTGACCCTGGCGCTCTGCGACGGCGAGCCGAGCAGGATGATCGAACTATGGTCCGGTGCGGACATGGCCGTGGTTGTCGACGCGGTACACGCCACCGGTGTGCCGGCGGGCCACCGCTATGAACTCTGCATCGACGCGCTCGCCGGGGCGGTGGCACCCCCTGCCAGCTCGCATGCCATCAACATCGGCGACACGGTCGCGTTGGCCCAGGCGCTGGGTCGCCTGCCGGCGCGGCTGGTGATTCTCGCTGTCGCGTGTCATGACTTCGACTTCGGCGTGGGCCTGAGTGCTGATGTCGCGGCTGCGGTGGGGCCGTTGGTCGAGCGCCTCCTTGAAACGGTGAACGCTGCGAGGCCGGTTCACCTGCGCCCGTGAATGGTGTCGCGGTCCACTGGAGACGGGGAAAGGAGACACGATGACCTCGCACCTACCGACCCACGCGTCAGACCAGTCAAACCAGTTCGACGTGGATCCACTCGTCCGATCGGTCTGGCCGTTCCGGATCGAGGACCACCTCACCGACGACGAGTACGTGCTGGAGGCGGAGCTGCCGGGGCTTCACGGCGAGCAGGACATGCGGTTGTCCGTGCACGACGGCTGGCTCACCGTCGAGGCGCGAAGCCCGGAATACGACCGGGACGCACGGCATTCGGAGTTGCGATCCGGGCCGGTGCGGCGAATGGTGAACCTGCCCCCGGGCGTTGACTTGGACCGCACCACGGCGATCTACCGCGACGGCGTCCTGCAGGTCCACTTCCCCTTCAGCTCGCCCAGTCAACCTCCCAAGCGGATACCCATTGTGGCCTGACCTCGTCTTCAAGGGCTCGGCTGAACCGATCTTCACCGGGTGGCGAAGGCGGGCGAATCAAGATTCGGACCACGTCCAACGGGTAGGAACCTTAGACCGACCAGTCCCGAACAGAAGGGCCGTTCGACCCTGCTCGGCGCCACCACGACCGAATACCCTCACCAGCGGCATCGACCAACGCCGGGGGGCACGTGGTGAAGGGTTTGCAGCTAGTGGTCGCACGACGGTATCGGCTGCGGCGCGTGCTCGGGCAGGGTGGCATGGGCCGGGTCTGGCTGGCCCGGGACGAGCGCCTGCAGCGCGATGTCGCGATCAAGGAAGTCCAGTTGTCGCCTCAGGCGTCGCCGGCGGAACAAGCCGAACTCTGCCGCCACCTCGTCATCGAAGCCCAGGCCGCAGGGCAGCTTGCCCATCCGAACGTGGTCCGCGTGCACGATCTCGTCGAGTGGGACGGCCGGCCGTGGATCGTCATGGAGTACGTCGCTTCGCGGTCGCTGCACGCGCTCATCGCCGACAACGGCTGCCTCGGGTCGGCGTACGTCGCCTCGATCGGCGTGGCCGTGCTCGATGGACTCACCGCTGCCCACCAGGTCGGCATCCTTCACCGTGACGTTACGCCGCGCAACATCCTGGTCGGAGCCGACGGACGGATCGTGCTCTCCGATTTCGGTCTGGCCACGGGGCCGGCGGTTCAGCGCCGGGTGGCCGGTGAGGTCCTCGGTACCGCCGGCTACATCGCTCCGGAACGAGCCCGTCACGGAACATCCACTGTGGAGGGTGACCTGTGGTCGCTCGGGGCCACCCTTTACGCCGCGGTCGAAGGGCACTCGCCCTTCGGCCGCCCGTCCGTCGCGGAGACCTTGTCGGCGTTGATGGATGGCTGGCCCGACCCGCCGCGGCGGGCCGGCGCCCTCGAGCCGGTCCTGCTGGGCATGCTCGTCGCCGAGCCACGGAGCCGCTTGGGCGCGCGAGAGGTCCGGCGCCTTCTGGTCCAGGCGAGCCAGGTCGAGGACCAACCGCTGATGCCGTCGATCGAGCCCGCGCCGGACGTTCGAGGCCGTGGCCACGACCCGTGTCCCGATGGCGGCCTGAACCCGCCGACGGGTCCGCGCACTCGTGGCGCCAACTAGGATGATCACATGCAGCTCGTACCACACAGCCCGACCGGAGGCGTCTACCCGGCCACCGACGACTACGTCCACGCGATGGAGGTGCGCGGCGCCGAGCGGTTGCTGTTCGTGGCCGGAACAATGGGCCTGGACCCCAGCGGGACACCCGGCACGACGCTCGCCGAGCAGGTTGACCTGGTCTGGTCGAACATCCGCGCCATCCTCGCCTCCGCCGGCATGACGGTGGACAACATCGTGCGGCTGACCAGCTACTTACGCGATGCCTCCTATGCCGAGGCGAACGCGGCCGCGCGGTTGGCGGCGCTCGGTGACCGGGTCGTCCCGACCACAGCCATCGTGGCCGAAACCCTCGTCAGCGACTGGCTGGTCGAGATCGAGGTGATCGCCGCCGGGTGATCGCTTCCGCGACCCGACCAGGTCAGCAGGCGGTCCAGCCGCCGTCGACCGGAAGGGTCACGCCGGTGATGTAGGCCGCGTCATCGGAGAGGAGGAAGGCGATGGCGGCCGCGATCTCGCGCGGTTCGCCGTGGCGGCCCATCGGGATGCGGGCCAGCATCCGGTTCAGCTGAGCGGGGTCCTGGAATCGGATCTCGGTCATCGGGGTACGGATAAGGCCCGGCGCGACCGCGTTCACGCGCACCTGGTGGGGGGCCAGCTCCATCGCGGCCGCGCGGGTCAGCCCGGAAACGGCCGCCTTGGCCGCCACGTAGTGGGCCTGGCCGGGGACCGCGTGGGTCGCGTTGACCGAAGCGATGTTGACCACCGCCCCGGCACGCTGGTCGGCGATCCAGCGCCGGGACACCTCGCGGATCCCGATCAGCTCGCCGCGGACGTGGATGCCGAGCATCCGGTCGATCTGGTCTCCGGTCAACTCGGTCAGGGACGCGATGTCGCGGATACCGGCGCAGTTCACCAACGCGTCCAGCGGCCACACGGCCTCGACCGTGGCGACCCAGTCCTTCTCCTCGGCCACGTCGAGGCGCAGCCCACCGCGCGGCGGATGCACGTCCGCCACGATCGCGGTCCAGCCCAGGCAAGCCAGGTACTCGGCCGTCGCGGCGCCGATACCGGAGCCGCCACCGGCCACCAGAACCCGACCACCGGTCATGCCGTCACCGCCATACCGCTGGCGCGGGTGTCCAGATAGGACGCGGCCGCCCGCGCGGTCCCGAACCCCACGACAATCGACATCCGGCCCTCAGTCCAGCGGCGGTTATCCGGCGCTAGTCGACTAGCGACCACGAGATCGTAGCGCCCAGCGGTAGTAACTGTCTATGGACGTACCGATCGGTGATCGCTACTGTTCGACCGTAGTTAGGCTCACAACGCCGAATGGCGTGGAGGATGACGCGAGGAGTCGGGCGTGGGATCGTGGGTGGTGATCACGGGGGCCGGCCGTGGGATCGGCGCGACCATAGCTGAGCACGTCGCGCGGGCCGGGCACTGCGTCGCGCTCTGGGACGTGGACCTGCCGGCGGCCCGGGCGGTGGCCGCCCAGCTCGGCGACAGCGCGATCGCGAACGAGGTCGACGTCACCGACGAGGATGCCGTCCGGCGCGGCTTCGACGGCCTGCCCGAAGTGCCCACGGCTGTCATCAACAACGCGGGCATCGTCCGGTTCGGTCCGCTGCTCGACCTGTCGCTGGACCACTGGGAGCAGGCGCTGCGGGTCAACCTGACCGGCGCGTTCGTCGTGGCCCGCGGCGCGGCCCGGCTCATGGCCGGCGGCGGAGGCGGGTCAATCGTGAACATCGCCTCGGTCAACGGCCTCGCGGCGGCGCCGTTCTCCGGCTCGTACAGCTCGTCGAAGGCCGCGATCGTCATGCTCAGCCAGCAAATGGCGCTCGAGTGGGCCGGTTTTGGCATCCGGGTCAACAGCGTCGCCCCCGGCCTCATCGACGCCGGCATGTCGGAGCCGATCTACGACGACCCGCACGTGCGCGAGCTGCGCCAGCAGCGGGTGCCGCTGGAGAAGCTGGGCAGCGCCGACGACGTCGCCGTGGCGGTGCTGTATTTCATCAGCGAGAAGGCGGCGTACATCACCGGGCAGACCCTGGCCGTGGACGGCGGCATCAGCATCGCCGCGCTGCGTGCCCTGTCCCGGCCGGCCTCAGTCGACTCGATCGGCGCCTGACCGGTTCGGCCGTGACCGCACCACCCCGATCCGCCAACCGTCCCGGATGGCCTCGCCAGCCGGCCGTCGGCGCGTCTGTCGCTACCACTGCACCGGGAGGTGTTCGAGTCCATTGAGGATGCTCACGGCTCTGCGCTGCGGAACGAAGCCGTCGGCCAGCCGCAGGCTCGGCAGTCGCTCGAGCAGCAGCCTGAGTGCGGTGTCGATCTCGAGTCGCGCCAGCGGGGCACCCAGGCACAGATGGATGCCCGACCCGAACGCGAGGTGGCTGGCCGAGTTCGGCCTGGTCAGGCGGAAGTCGTCCGGATCGTCGAACACCCGCTCGTCGCGGTTGGCCGATTCGAGCGCGAGGACCACCCGGTCACCGGCCGGGATCGTGCGCCCGCCCACCTCGACCTCCCGCACCGCCAGCCGGAACACCGCCCGGATGGCCGAACCGTGCCGCAGTCCCTCGTCCCGCGCGGTTTCCACGTTCGCCCCACGAGTCGCCAGCACCCGCCACAGGTCGCGCCGGAGCAGCTCGTACATGAGCAGCTCCAACGTGTACGCCGTGGTCGGGAAGCCGGCCGCCATGAGCTGGTACACGTGAGTCGGCAGCTGCTCGCTCGGCGTGCCGGTCGCGGCGCACCAGTCGATCAAAAGGGTGAGCATGTCGTCTGGTCGGGCGCTCGCCCGCAGTCGGTCCGTGACCAGACGGGAGAGGTAGTCGAAGAGCCTGGTGAAGCTCGGCAGGTTCTCCACCGGGCCCGGCCGCACCCTGGTGACGTCGTCGGGCCCGACGCACCACCCGCGGCGCGTCTTCGGCCGGCACACCGACCAGCCGGGCGATGACCTGAGTGGTGAGCAGCAGCCCGAAATCGGTGGACAGGTCGGCCCGGCCGGCCGCGAGCATCGCGTCCACCAGACCGTCGGCGATGTCGCGGATCCACGGCGCCGCCTGCCGGATCGGCCCCCGGCTGAACCCGCCCAACTCGACCTTGCGCAACTGCGTGTGTTGCGGGGGATCCATCATCGTGATGTTGGTCGGCTCCTGGAACTCGCTCAGTTCACCGAGGAAGAAGTTCGACCGGTTGGACAGTGCCACGCTGTCCTGCAGACAGCGCCGAACGTCGGAGTATCGCGTGACGAGATGTACGCCGGAGGTGAACTCCCACACCGGCTCCTCGGCGCGCAGTACCGCGTAGCGGGACCACGGGTCGCGGTCCGGCGTGGCATCGAATGGGTCGAATGCGTCGGCATCGCGACCCAGGAGACCGCTCGGCATGGCATTTCTCCGTCGCTGCGCGGGGCCGTCTGCTCCGGCGCGGGCCCACCCGCCGCCCACCGGAGTCGAACGTCGCTAACATACCAACGACTAACGTCGCTGCCAAGCTCCCGAGGAGGCGTGCGTGCCGATCTCCGGTGAGGAAAGGCCGTCGCGCGGACTCCTCGTGGTCATGCTGGCCACCTCAGTGTCGAGCAACGTCGGATTCGCGCTCGGCGTCCTGGGCCCCCGAGCTGCGGGCCGACCTCGGCGTGAGCCGCACCGCGCTGGGCGTCCTCGCCTCGGCGTTCTTCGCAGCCACCGGCGCCACGTCGATGGCGGCCGGCCGGCTCGTCCGCGCGATCGGGCCACGCCCGAGCGTGGGGTACGCACTGGCCGTCGAATCCCTGGTGTGTGTCATCGCTGGTCTGGCCGGTGGATACCTGCCGCTGCTCGTCGCCGCGTTGCTGGCGGGTGCCGCTTACGCGGTGGTGAACGTGGCCAGCAACCGGGTGGTTCGCTCATTGGCCGGTGACGGCCGCCTGGGCCGCTCGATGACGGTGAAGACCGCCGGCGTTCCGGTGGCGACCACCACTGTGGCCGTCGTGGGCGGGTTGACCACGCGCTGGGGCTGGCAGCCGGTGGTGGCCGGCCTCGGCGTCTGCGCCGGCCTGGTCGCGGTCGCGGCAGTGCGCAGCCTGGCCCGGCTCGACCAGCCCGGACCGGCTCGTCCGCAGCCGTCCCGCCCGGGCGCCGATCGCCTCGGACCTGGGTTTCTCCTGCTTCCCGTTGTCGGCTTCTGCTTCATCGCCGGATCGCAGCCCCTCTACAACTGGGTGCCCAGCTACCTGCACGAGTCGTTGGGCGTGACCGTGGCAACGGCGTCCCTGCTGATCGGGCTGGCCACCGCGATCGGGATCCCCGCGATGATCGGCATCGCCCGGCTCGCCGACCGGGTCGGTGGGGCACACCGGGCGCAGTTTCTCGGTGGGCTGTGCGCGGCGACGGCGACGGCCATGGTGCTCATTCTGCTGGCGCGCTCGGTCGGTGTCGCAACCGCCGTGGTCGGGCTGGTCGTGGGTGTCTCGGTCAACCTCGCCCTGGCCGGGCTGTTCCCGGCGCTCGTCGTCGAGTGTGCGCCGCACGCGCTCGAGCGCGGCACCGGCGTTGCCATGACCGGGTACTTTTTCGGCGCGCTCGCCTCGCCGGTGGGGTTCGGCGCGCTGGCCGACCGTTCCGGCGGCTACACGCTGCCCTGGCTGGCATGCCTGGCCCTGCTCGCCACCGCGACGATGCTCTGCCTGCTCATCCACGCGGTCGGCCGCCCGGCTGACCGTACAGCGGTCAGCTCACCAGCGTGGGATGGGTGAACCGGACCGGGAATGTCGCGAAGTGCGGTCGGCCGGACGTTACGTCGGGCGTGGGCGCCCGGTCCGGGTCCGGCTCGGCGCCGTGGCGGAGCAGCGTGCTCACCATGACGACGATCGTGCCGAACAGGTGGGTCCGGTCATTGACACCCTCCGCATAGGACAGTCCGCCGGCCAGCTCCTGCCCGATGCACGCGTGCACGCCGCCACCGAAGCTGTGGCCCCAGGCCGGAACCCCGCTCGGGAGCGGCCGCTGCGGGTTGAACGAGGCAGCGTCAGGACCGAAGGTGGACTCGTCCCGGTTGGCTGCCATCAGGTCGAGTACGACGAAGCTGCCCTGTGGCAGCAGCAGCCCGCTGCGCAGGGTGATGTCGGCCAGGCAGTGGCGCCAGGCCTCGGGGCTGGCCGGGTGCAGCCGGATGGTCTCGTGTACGCACCGCTGCAGGAACACACTGTCCTCAACCGCGCGCGCCCGGTCCTCGGGGTGACGCGCCAGCCATGCGAACAGCTCTTCCATCGTGTGGGAGAGTGCGTTCGCGGTGCTGTGCGAGGACACCCACGGGAAGTAGGCGACCTCCCTGACGATCTGCTCCCAGGTCAGGTCGAGCTCGCTCTGGTAGCGCAGCAACGTGGTGAGGAACGTCCCGCGGCAGGTCCCCTTCGGCCAGCTCGCCCCGCTCGTGGGCTGCCACCAGCTCCTGCCGGCGCTCGGCCGAGGGGGTGATGAACTCCCGTTGCAGCTCGGCCAATGCGACCTGACCATCGTCGATGACGTCCTGCTTCGGCAGGGTCGACTGGGCCACCACGGACGCGCGACTGAGCCGCACGAGCAGGGCGGCCAGCCGGGTGGACTCCTCGGTCGTGCCGGCCGGCCGGTCGATCCCGGCGACCAGCAGGCCGACGTGCAGCATGGTGCGCCGGGTCAGGGCCTGCAGCTCGACCCAGCCGTCCCGCAGGTGTGGCTCGAGCAGTTCGTTGACAGCGGCCGGGATCAGCTCGTGTTCGTAGAGGTGGAACACATCGCGTCGGAACAAGCGGTTCTCCACCCGCCGGCGGGTCCGGTGCTCGTCGGCGTGGAGGTTGACGATGACGTGTTTCATCAGCGATTCGCCGTCGTCGTAGAGCGCCTGCCGGAGCTCGCGCTGGCGGAAAGCATCCTTGACGTCATCGAACGAGGACACCCTTACGCGTTCACCCATCGCTGCGACCTCCCGCGTCGGAGCCGCCGACAGACTACGCTGTGCGGCCCACCCGTCGCTAGTCTCCTGACGACACGTGCTGAGCCGCGGCCGCGCCAGCGCTGGCGCAGGCATGGTCGTCCGACTCCGAGCCGCCGCTGACCCCGACCGCGCCGATCGTCATGCCGTCGACGACGATCGGCACGCCGCCGCCGACGAACATCAGCTCGGGCGCGACCGCCTGCAGCGCCTGCTTGTTCTCCGGTTTGATCCGTTCGGCCATGACGCTGGTCGGCTGGCCGAAGTTGAGGGCCGTGTGGGCCTTGGCCTGGGCCACCGCCACGGTCGACCGGTATGCGCCGTCGAGCCGCTGGGCGGCGGAGAGGGTGAACGTCGCGTCGAGCACGACCACGCTCACCCGGATGCCGCGCTGGCGGGCGGTGGCGACGCCGGCGTCGACGGCGGCCTGCGCCTGCTGGAGAAAGTCGGTCATCGGTCAGGAGGTGGCTTGCTCTTCGCTGTCCAGGAACGCGCGCATCCGGCGCAGGCCCCAGATCACGATCGGCATGTTCCCGTACACGGTCTCCCGCGTCATCAGGCCCTCGTCGTTGTAGTCGCACAGAGCGGCAACCGAGTACCGGAACGCTCTGCCGGCCGGAAGCCCCTCGAACTCCTCCTTCGGGGTCGCCGTGATGGTGACGAGAGCGAAGGCCTGGTTCCGGTCGGGGTAGGTGAGCACGTCGTCGAGGACGATCTGGTAGTCGGTGAACGTCTCGTACATGTTCTCCCACAGCCGGCGGACGCCGTCCGAGCCACTGGTAACGCCGAACGGCGAGTGGTCGTCGGGATAGCTCGGCGACTTGACGTGGTACTCGACGTGGTCGTCCACGGTGTCGATGATGGCTTGTACGTCGCGGCTGTTTTCGGCGGCGAAGTGCTCTTCGACGATCTCACGCAGGCGTTCGGCGGTCAGCATGTCCAGCTCCATCCACGGTGAGGGACGGCGGTTGCTGCCGTCGCCGGTGTTGTCGGGGTGTGGTGGTAACAGTATGATCGAGTATCAGATATCGCAACGGCTGACCGCAGTCGGGAGTTCCGTGGAGCAGGGTGAAGTGTTGAGCCACCTCGATCCATCCGCCGTGCTGCGGGCCCTGCTGGCCGCCGGGTACCCGGTCCGGTGCCCGGGGATCGATGGTGGCATCGCGGCCCGGCTGGCCGCCGGGCAGGGCTTCGAAGCGCTGTACGTCAGCGGAGCCGGTACCGCCGCCGCCCACGGCCTGCCAGACATGGGGCTGTTGAGCCTCACCGAGCTGTGCGCCAGCGTGCACGTGGTGGCCACCGCGTCCGGCCTGCCGGTCGTGGTCGACGCCGACACCGGCTTCGGTGAGGGGTACGCGCTGCGCCGGACAATGCTGGAGCTGCGCGCGGCCGGGGCCGCCGCGGTGCACATCGAGGACCAGCGGGTCCCGCGTCAGTGCGGCTACCTGACCAGCGAGCCGTGCGTGCCGGTGCCGGATATGCTCAACCGGCTCGAGGCCGCGCGGGCGGCGGACGCGGGCCTCGTCCTCATCGCCCGTACCGACGCCCTCCTCACCGAGGGACTGACCAGCGCGATCGAGCGGGCGCGGGCCTACGCGGCGGTCGGGGTGGATCTGGTGATGGTCAACGGGATCACGTCCATCGACGAGCTGGAGCGGGTCGCCGCGGCGGTGCGGAAACCGTTGCTGTACAACGTGTCGGGCAGCGACCGCTCGCCCGATCTCGACCTGGAGACGGCGCGCCGGCTCGGAGTGGCTGTGGTGATCTATCCGATCCAGGCGGCGCGAGCGGCCGCGTACGCCGTGAACGCCTATCTGGCCAGCATCGGGGGCCGCGGCCCGTGCCCTGAGCTGGTCGGGTTCCAGGACTACATGGACCTGGCCGGTTGGGCGGCCGCGGTGCAGTACGAGACCGCGGTCGTGGCCAAGGTCGGCGGACGGCCGTGAGGATCGCGGCCGACGTCGGCGGGACATTCACCGACATCGTCGTCCAGACGGCGGTCGGCCGCTTCGCCCGCAAGGTGCCCAGCACGCCCGACGCGTTCGAGCGCGGGGTCATCGACGCAGCGCTGGCCGGCGTGACCGACGGGCAGGGGGCGCTGGCCGACGTGGTCGCGTTCCGGCACGCGACGACGGTGGCGACCAACGCCGTGCTGGAGCGGCAGGGCCCGCGGACCGGGCTGGTGACGACCGAGGGGTTCCGCGATGTGCTCGAGCTCGGGCGGCTTCGCACGCCCTCCTTGTACGACCTCGGCTGGCGAAAGCCGCCCGCGCTCGCCCCGCGCCGGTTCCGGGTGGAGATCGCCGAGCGCATGCTGGTTGACGGCACCGCATTGGTCAAGCCCGACCTGGAGTCCCTGCGGCCGCGGCTCGACGAGTTGGTCGGCCAGCAGGTGACGGGCCTGGCTGTGTCGTTGCTCAACGCGTATGTCAACCCCGAGCATGAGGAGCTCGTGGCGGAGTGGATCAGCCGGGAGTACCCGGGACTGCACGTCACGGTGGCCACCCATGTGGTGCGCGAGTTGGGTGAGTACGAGCGCACCAGCACGGCGGTGCTCAACGCCTACCTGCAGCCGGTGGCGGCCCGCTACCTGCGCCGGCTGTCCGAGGGCCTGTTCGACGCCGGGTGTACCGCACCGGTCCTGGTGATGCAGTCCAGCGGCGGGATGACGCCGGTGCTCGACGCCGAGCGGTTCCCGGCCCACATCCTCGAGTCCGGGCCGGCCGCCGGTGTGCTGGCCGCCGCCGCCCTCGCCCGGGCCGCGGGGCTGCCCCACGCGATCAGCTTCGACATGGGCGGGACAACGGCCAAGGCCGCGCTGTTGCAGGAGTACGCGGTGGCCTACGCGACCGAGTTCTCGGTCGGGTCGGACGTGTCGAGCGCGACCCAGCTGCTGCGCAGCGGCGGCTATCTGGTGCGGTTGCCGGTGGTCGATCTGGCCGAGGTAGGGGCGGGTGGCGGCAGCATCGCCACGGTGGACGCGGCGGGCGGGCTGGCGGTCGGCCCGCGCAGCGCCGGCGCCGACCCCGGACCCGCCTGCTACGGCCGCGGCGGGGTGCTGGCGACGATCACCGACGCCAACCTCGTCCTCGGCTACCTCAATCCGGCCGGGCTGCGCGCCGGTGGCGTCGCCGTCGATCACGACCGGGCCCGGGCCGCCATCGATCAGCAGATCGGGCGGCCGCTCGGACTGACGGTCGAGCAGGCCGCCGCCGCGGTGCATGCCGTCGCCGACCGGCAGATGGCCCGGGCGCTGCGGGCGGTGACCACCGAGCGCGGGCACGACATCACCGAGCAGACATTGATCGCGTTCGGCGGGAGCGGCCCCCTGCACGCCGCCACGCTGGCCGACGTGGTCGGGATCCGCCGGGTTGTCGTGCCCCCGCTGGCCGGCGTCTACAGCTCGGTCGGCCTGTTGGACACTCCGCTGGAGCTGGCCCGGTCATTCGCGGTGGGCCTGCCGCTGGCCGCCAGGTCGGTGCAGCCGCTGCGGCTGGCCCTGGCCGACGCCGCCGCCGGGACCGCACAACGGTTCACCGCCGCCGGCCTGGAGGTGGCCGATGCCGAACTGACCCGGATGCTGGACCTGCGGTACCGCGGCCAGGGCACGGAACTCACCCTGCCCGGCCCTGATGTGGTCGACGAGGCGGCGATCGCCGCGCTCGCGGAGCTCTTCACCGAGCGGCACCGGCGCGCGTACGGTCACGTCATCGACGACGAGATCGAGGTGGTCCGGGTGCGGGTGACCGCGACCGCGCCGCCGACCGACACCATCCGGGGCGGCGTCCGGACCGCCGCGGCCGAGCACGGGGTGCGGCCGGCGTACTTCGACGACATCTCGGCGGTGCCCGTCCTGACGCGGTCCGCCCTGGCGGGCGCGACCCCCGGGCCGATCCTGGTCGACGACCCCGACACCACCACCGTCGTGCCGCCCGGCTGGACCGCGTCGGCCGATGCCGACGGCAACCTGCGGCTGGAGCGTGCGCCATGACGGCGCTGCGGGACGTGCTCCGGTTCGAGGAGCTGCGCACCGAACTGCAGGCGATCGCCGACGACATGGCGATCCGGTTCGCTCGCAGCTCCCGCAGCCCGGTGATCCGCGAGTACCTCGACTTCTCCACCGCGATCTGCCTGCCGGATGGGCGGATCGCGGCCCAGGGCTTCTCGCTGCCACTGCACCTCGGGGCGATACCCAGAGCGGTCGCCGCGGTGTTGGGACGGTTCCCGGCGGGGCTGCGCCCGGGCGACCTGGCCATCGTCAACGACCCGTACCACGGCGGCATGCACCTGCCCGACATCTTCACCGTCGCGCCCGCGCACGCGTTGGGCGAGCTGGTCGGATACGTGGTCGTGGTGGCGCATCACATCGACATCGGCGGTCGGGTCGCCGGTGGCTCGGCGGCCGATTCCCGCTCGATCTTCGAGGAAGGGCTGCGCCTGCCTCCGCTGCTGCTGCAGGCCGGCGGAGTGCCCGACACCGAGCTCGAACACGTGCTGCGGGCCAACGTCAGGATCCCGGACGTCTTCCTGTCCGACCTGCGGGCCCAGGCCGCCGGCTGCACCATGGGCGGCCAGGCCCTGGCCGACCTGGTGACCCGGCACGGTCTGGACGGCTACCGGGTGGCGCTCGAGCGCATCCTCGACCACGGTCGACGCAGCCTGGAGAGCGAGCTTCGCGGCTGGCCTGAGGGAGAGTACGAGTTCGAGGATGTAGAGGACCACGACGGTTTCGGCGACAACCCGGTCCGGATCAGAGTCCGGGCAACCGTCCAGGATGGACGGATCAAGCTCGACTTCACGGGCTCGGCCGCGCAGGTCGCCGGCTCGATCAACGCTACCCTGTCGTTCACCGAGAGCGCCTCGTATGCGGCCGTCCGCTCCCTGGTCGCCGGCGAGATCCCGGTCAACGCCGGGTTCCTCGAGCGGATCGAGGTGATCGCGCCGGAGGGCTGCGTGCTCAACGCGGCGTTCCCGGCCGGGGTCGCGGCCCGGGGTGTACTCGGCTACCGGGTGATCGAGGTCGTGTACGGCGCCCTGGCGCAGGCGCTGCCCGACCGGGTGCCGGCGGCCGGCGACGGTGGTACGTCGGGCATCCGCTTCGGTGGGGTGCGCGGCGGCCGGCTGTTCCAGGCCAACGACCTCGTGTGTGGGGCCTGGGGCGCCCGCCCGCACGGGGACGGAGTGGACGGGGCGGCCAACATGGCGGCCAACGTGTCCAACCGGTCGGCCGAACAGATCGAGCGGGACGATCCGCTGCGGGTGCGGGCCTACGGTTTCGTGTCCGACTCGGGTGGGGCCGGACAGTTCCGGGGTGGGCTGGCAGTGCGCCGCGTCCTCGAGGTGACGGCGGACGAGGCGATGTTGAACCTGCGCACCCATCGCAACGTCACGCCGCCGTACGGGCTCGGCGGCGGTCGACCGGGCCGGGTCTCCCGGACCTGGCTGATCCGGGATGGACAGCGATCCGTGCTGCCGGCCAAGGTGACCGTGCCGGTACGTCGCGGCGACGTGATCGAGCACCATACGGCCAGCGGCGGCGGTTGGGGCGACCCGGCCGGAAGGTCCACTGTGGACATACTGGCCGACCTGGCGGACGGGAAGATCAGCGTGACCACGGCCCGCGAGGTCTACGGACTCTCCGACGACCAGCTGGCGGCCTCCGGCGAGAACCTGGGCAACGCGTCATGACGAGCCTGGACGACGCGCTGGTCGAGTACATTGTGGACACCCCCGCCACCGCGATCCCTGCGCTGGCCCGGCGCAACGCGGTCGACACGATCGTCGACACGGTGGCCACCACGTGGGCCGGGATCAGCGAGCCCGGCGCCACTGTCATCCGGGACGCGACGCTGGCCATGGCGGCGCCCGGTCCGGCCCGGGTGGTCGGTCGGACCGGTACCGTCGAGGCCGCGTCGGCCGCGCTGTGCAACGCCGCGGCCGCCCACGCGTTGGACTACGACTCGATCAACTTCGCGGTGAGCGGCTTCGTCGGCTCGGCCACCATCGCCGCCCTGTCGGCGGTGGCCGAGGAGCGGGGGCTGGCCGCGCCGGCTGTGGTCACCGCGTACTGCCTCGGCTGGGAGGTCGGTGCCGTCCTCGGCCGGGCGTTGAATCCTGAGCACTACGACCTCGGCTGGCACCCTACGGCGACACTGGCCTCGATGTCGGCGACCATGGGGCTGGCCCGACTGGTCGGCCTCGATCACGATCAGACCCGGGCCGCGCTGTCGGTCGCCGTATCCGAGGCGTCCGGCGTCAAGATCATGATCGGCAACGCGCTGAACGCGTACCACGTGGGCAAGGCCGCCCGGAACGCGGTGAGCGCCGTCCGCCTCGCCGAGGCCGGCTTCGTCGGCCATGCCCACCCGCTCGACGCCAGCCAGGGCTTCCTCGCTCTCTATGCCGGCCCGTCCGGCCCGCGGACCGAGCGCGCCCTGGCCAGCGTCGGTGCCCAGTGGGACCTCATCGACCCCGGTCCGGTGTGGAAGGTGCACGCATGCTGCGGGCTCATCCACTCCGGCGTTGACGCGGTTGCTGAGATCCGCGCAGCTCAGGGGCTGTCCGCCGACGACATCGAGCGGGTCGAGCTGCGGCTGCACGCGTTCGTGCCGAAGGTGATGCACGTGCGACACCCGACCACCGGGTACGCGGCGAAGTTCTGCATCCCATACTGCGTCGCCGCCGCGGTCCGGGACGGGCGGGCCGGGCTGGCGGCGTTCGATACGGTGGACCCCGAGCTGGTCCAGATCGGCGAGCGGGTGACGTTCGCGGTCCATCCCCAACTCAGCGATGGTGAGACATTCTTCGAAAAGGAGTTCACGGATGTACGGCTGCACACCAGCAAGGGTGTGTTCGAACACCGTGTGCACCGCCTGCACAACCGGGGCAGCGGGTCCATCCCGGCGGCGGCCCTGCGCGACAAGTTCCGTGAGTGCGTCAGTAGAGAGCCGGCGATGACACGGGATCTGGGCACTGAGTTCGACCGGATCCGGGCCATCGACTCGGGCCCCGACTGGCAGCTGTGGGCGACATGACCGGGGCGGACCAGCGCCCGGCCCGTCGGCTGAGCATCTCGCCGCCCCGGGTGCGCTCCATGAGCGACCAGGTCACCGAGTCGCTACGCTCCATGATCCTGGTCGGTGATCTGCGCTCAGGCGACCAGGTGACGCAGGAGAAGCTGGCCGAGGACCTCGGTGTGAGCACGATGCCGGTCCGCGAGGCGTTGCTCCGGCTGGCCCACGAAGGCTTTGTCCAAGGTGGACGCGGCCGGTCGTTCCGGATCGCCCCGACCACCCGGGAGGACATCCAGGACATCTACTGGGTCCATGCCATGCTGGCCGGTGAGCTGACCGCACGAGCCTGTGACCGGATGAGCGCGGATGACCTGGAGCAACTGAGCCGGGTGCACGACCGGTGGCTCGCCGCGGTCTCGGCCGGCAACGTGAGCGGGCTCGAGCGGGAGAATTTCGAGTTCCACCGCCTGATCAACAAGGCGGCTCAGTCGCCCAAGCTGCTCATGTTGCTGCGCAACACGCTGCGCCTGATTCCCGAGCACTTCTACTCGCTGCTGCAGGACTGGGCAACCACCTCGACCCGGGATCACGAGCGGATCCTCCGTGCCCTGCGCAAACGGGACGCTGAGGCGGTACGCAAGGCGAGCAGCGGCCATGTCCAGCAGGCCGGCAAGATGCTCATTGAGTACTTCAACGAGCAGGGCTACTGGGACAACCCGAACGGCAACCGGTGAGCGCACTCGACGGGGTCCGGGTGCTGGAGCTCACCCACTTCCTGGCCGGACCGTACGCCGGGCTCGTCCTGGCCGACCTCGGGGCCGATGTGATCAAGCTCGAGGATCCGCGGCACCCCGACGAGGTGCGCAATCTCGCCCCGCTGGACGCCGACGGCGAGTCGATCTACTTCCGGTCGCTCAACTGGGGAAAGCGGTCGATCGGGCTCGCGTTGACCGACCCGCGGGCCGGGCCCGTGCTGCGTGACCTGATCGCCTCGGCGGATGCGGTCGTGGACAACTTCCGCCCGCGGGTACTGGCCAAGCTCAGGTTGTCCCACGAGCACCTGGCCGAGCTGAATCCGCGGATCATCACGTGCTCGCTGACCGGGTTCGGTGAGACCGGCCCCTACGCCCAGTGGCCGGGGTACGACTACACGATCCAGGCGCAGGCTGGCGTGATGGGTCTGGCCGGCGAGCCGGACGGGCCACCGACCAAGGCTGGCATCTCCTATCTCGACCACGCCGGTGGCCTGGCCGCCG
This sequence comes from uncultured Actinomycetota bacterium, assembly GCA_963803345.1. Taxonomy (GTDB): domain Bacteria; phylum Actinomycetota; class Actinomycetes; order Mycobacteriales; family Micromonosporaceae; genus CAWDLX01. Next base: position 278,825 of record CAWDLX010000005.1, on the reverse strand, counting down.
CGCTCGCCGTCTGCGCCGCCCTGCTCGAGCGGGCGCGCACGGGAGTTGGCCGCCACATCGATCTCGGCCTGATCGACGTGCAGACCTCGATGCTCACCTACCTGGCCGCGTGGAACCTCAACGCCGGCGTCCAACCCAGCCGGTACGCCAACTCGGCCCACCCGTCTCTGGTACCGGCCCAGAACTTCGCCACCTCGGACGGCTACGTGTCCCTGTTCGTCGGCAACGACGGCATGTGGGCCCGGCTGGTCGAGGTGGTCGGCGACGGGGTGTTGCGCGATGCGCGGTTCGCCACCCAGGCTGGGCGGCTGGCCCATCGGGCGGAGGTACTCGACCGGCTGGGGGCGCTGCTGCTCACCGATACCTCGGCGGCGTGGACCCACCGGCTCTCCTCGGCCGGTGTGGCCTGTGGCGCGGTCAACGACCTGACCTCGGCTCTGGCCGACCCGCACCTCGCCGCCCGCGGTCTGGTCGCCGGCGACGTTGGTTTCCGGCACGTCCGGGGCCCGGTGCTGTCGCTGTCGAGTGCCGACCCCCGCCCGGCGCCCACCCTCGGGGCCGACAACGCCACCGTGCTCGGTGAGCTCGGCTACCCAGCCGAGCGAGTGGCCGAGCTGGAGGCCGACAGCGTCCTCGGCCGGAGCTAGGGTCCGACCCGCTGCGGGTCGACCAGTGCCGTCATGCGGGATACCACGTCGGCAACGCCGGTGCCGGTGGGGAACACGTCGGCCACGCCCATCTCCTTCAGCGCGGCCACATCCCGGGCTGGGACGGTTCCACCAACCACGACAAGGATATCGCCAGCATCCCGGTGAGCCAGCTCGTCCATGGTCCTGCGGACCAGACTCAGGTGCGCGCCGCTGAGAATGCTGAGCCCCACCACGGCCACGTCTTCGGCGACCGCGGTCGCCGCGATGCTCGCCGGTCGCTGCCGCAGTCCGGTGTAGATGACTTCGAAGCCGGCGTCGCGCAACACCCGTGCGATCAGCTTGACGCCCCGGTCATGGCCATCCAGGCCGGGCTTGGCCACGAGAATGCGGGCCGGCATCAGAAGACCTTCGGTTGCTGGTACTCGCCCCAGACATCGCGCAGGGCGTCGACGATTTCGCCGACTGTGCACATGGACCCGACGCAGTCGACCAGCACCGGCATGAGGTTCACGTCCCCTTCCGCGCCGCGGCGCAGCTCGTCCAGGGCCGCCTTCACCCCCAGGGCGCTGCGTGTCGCTTTGACCTCCGCGAGCCGAGCCAACTGACGCTCGCGGCCCACTTCGTCCAGCGCGTAGCACTGCACGTCTGGCATCGGCTCGTCGTCGGCGAACAGGTTGACCCCGACCACCGGCCGCTCGCCGTTGGCGATCTCCACCGACTGCCGGAACGCCTCGTCGGCGATGATCCGCTGCACGTATCCGTTCTCGATCGCGTCGACCATCCCGCCGTGCGCCTCGACGTCGGCCAGGATCGCGACGATCCGTCCCTCCATCTCGTCGGTGAGCGCCTCGACGAAATAGGAGCCGCCGAGCGGGTCGACCGTGCGGGCGACCCCGGTCTCATAGGCGAGCACCTGCTGCGTGCGTAGCGCGAACGTCGTGGTCTCCTCGGTCGGCAGCGCGAACGGCTCGTCCCAGGCGGCGGTGAACATGGACTGCACTCCGCCCAGCACGGAGGCCATCGCCTGGTACGCGACCCGCACCGCGTTGTTGAGGGGCTGTTGGGCGTGCAGGGTTGAGCCACCACAGACGACGCCGAACCGGAACATGGCCGAGCGCGGATCCTTGGCGCCGTACCGGTCCCGCACGATGGTGGCCCACCGCCGCCGGCCGGCCCGGTACTTCGCGATCTCCTCGAAGAAGTCGTTGTGCGTATAGAAGAAGAAGGAGATCACCCGCGCGAAGCGGTCAATGTCGATCCGACCCCGCTCGATGACCTCGTCGCAGTACGCGATCGCGTCGGCCAGCGTGAAGGCCATCTCCTGCGCCGCGTTCGCCCCGGCATCGCGGAAGTGCGCCCCGGCCACGCTGATCGCGTTGAACTTCGGTACGTCGTCGGCGCAGAACTCGATCGTGTCGGCGATGAGGCGCATCGACGGGCGGGCCGGCCAGATCCAGGTGCCGCGGGCCACGTACTCCTTGAGGATGTCGTTCTGGATCGTGCCGCGCAGCGCGGCCCGGCTCACGCCGTTGCGGTCGGCCAGGGCCACGTACATCGCGAGCAGGATCGCGGCCGTGCCGTTGATGGTGAACGAGGTGCTGATCCGGTCCAGCGCGATATCGCGGAAGAGCACCTCGACATCGGCCAGCGTGTCCAGGGCGACGCCGACCCGGCCCACCTCGTCGGCGACATCCGGGTTGTCGGAGTCGTAGCCGATCTGCGTGGGTAGGTCCAGAGCGACGCTCAGGCCGGTGCCGCCGCGGGCAAGCAGGGTCCGGTACCGCTCGTTGGACGCCTCCGGTGTGCCGAACCCGGAGTACTGCCGGCGGGTCCACAGCCGGTCCCGGTAGCCACCGCTGAAGTTGCCGCGGGTGAACGGAAACTGTCCGGGGTCGGCGATGCGTCCGGCGTAGTCGTCGGTCCGGTCGTCGGGTCCGTAGAACGCCTTGACGGGAAGACCGCCGTCGGTGTTGGAGTGCTCGGACGTTTGCGACACGGGCGCCTCGCCTCACCAGCTGGACTAGATATCTGATCGCAATATACTAGATCAATGACCGGGGTGCACCTACGCGTTGCCGACGGCATCGCGCTCGTGACCATCGATCGGCCGGAGACCCGCAACGCTGTCAGCTCAGCGGTGATCGCCCGGCTGGAGGAGATGCTGGACGAGGTCGGGGCGCAGGGCGATGCCGTGCGGCTGTTCGCGATCCGGGGTGCCGGTGAGCGGGTCTTCGTGTCCGGCGGTGACCTCAAGGAGTTGTCGACGCTGCGCACCACCGATGAGGCCGGGGCGATGGCCGAGGCGATGCGTACGGTTCTCGACCGCATCGCCGGGCTGCCGATGCCGACCGTCGCGCTCGTCAACGGGGCGGCGATCGGGGGCGGCGCGGAGATCGCGGTCGCGTGCGACATGCGCGTCTGCGTGGACACCGCACGGATCGGGTTCACCCAGTCACAGCTCGCGATCATGCCGGCGTGGGGCGGGATCGAGCGACTCGTGCAGCTGGTCGGCCGGAGTCGTGCGCTGTACCTGCTCCTCGGTGGACACGCGGTCGACGCGTACACCGCGCTCGCGATCGGTCTGGTGGAGGAGGTCGTGCCAGGTGCTGGCTTCGATCGGCGGTGCACCGAGCTACTGGCGACAATCGCCGATGTGCCAACGATTCCGCGGCTGGGTATCAAGGAACTGGTGCAGACCGTCGCCCCAGCGGTCTCACCGGATACGCGTGAGATGGCGATCGGATCGTTCGCGCGGTCGTGGGTCGCCGACGAACATTGGGCCGCGGTGGCGGCCTCGACCCGGACCCGTACCAGCACGCCCGACGTTGCGGGTGTGTAACGATCGCATGAAGCCTTCCGTCGTCTTCGAACACCGGCTATGCTCGCCAGCCAAGCGTCGTCACTAGGCTAACTACGCTGGGAGGCCCGTCGACAATGCCGGCCTGAATACGGAGGTGTGTCGCAGTGGCGCAGGTCGTGATCAGCGGACTGCAGGTCGGCAGCACCTACGCCCTCATGGCGCTGGCGCTCGTTCTCGTGCTCAAGGCGACCGACGTGCCGAACTTCGCGACCGCCGAGATGGGTCTGCTGCCAGCGTTCGTGGTCTGGATCCTCATCGCCGACGTTCACGTCAACTACTTCCTCGCGGTGCTCGCCGGGGTGGTCTCCGGCGTCCTCCTCTCGGTGATCATCGAGCGGCTCTTCATCCGACCGGTCATCCGCCACTCGCACTTCTCGGTGGTGTTCATGACGATCGGACTCTTCTTCGTACTGAACGCGTTCATCGCGCTCGAGTGGGGGTCGACCCCACGGTCCATCGACTCACCGTTCAGCGGCACGTTCAGCGTCGGGTCGACCATCGTGTCGTGGCAGCCGGTGGTCGCCATCATCGTCGGGTTCGCCATCATGCTCGGGCTGCAGGTCTTCTTCCGGAGTCGGACCGGTGTCCAGATGCGGGCCATCGCCGAGGACCGGGTCACGCCGCGACTGCTCGGCGTGCGGCTGCCCCGCGTGTTCCGGATCGCCTGGGGGCTGGCGGGCGCGATCGCGGCCATCGCGGTGCTGCTGGCCGCGCAGGGCAACGTGCTGAACGACCAGACCGGGCAGACCCTCATCCTGACCGGGTTCGTCGCGGCGACCCTGGGCGGGTTCTCCTCCGTCATCGGCGCTTTCGTGGGCGGCCTCGCCCTCGGCGTGGTGGAGAACCTCGCCGGCACGTACGTCTCCACGTCGAGCGCGTCGGCGGTGTCGCTGCTCGTGGTGGTGGTCGTCCTCATGCTGAGACCAGAGGGCCTGTTCGGGCAGACGGGAGTGCGCGAGGTATGACCGGGTTGCGCGGCGCCACGGTACGCCGGTCGGCGGGTGGGGTGCTGGCCGCGATCGTCATCGCGTTCGCGGTCGTGATCCCGAACCTCCTGACCGCGTACTCGCTGTACATCCTCACCGAGATCGTCATCTACGCGATCGCCTGCCTCGGCCTGACCGTGGTGATCGGATGGTCGGGACAGACCGCGCTGGCGCAGGCCGGCTTCTTCGGCGTCGGGGCGTACGGCACCGCGTACCTGGTCTCGCAGGGCCTTCCGTGGTTCCTCGGTGTGGTCATCGCGGCCGCGCTGGCCGCCATCATCGGGGTGTTGATCGGGATCCCCACCACCCGGCTCAAGGGCTTCTACTTCGCTATCGCGACGCTCGCCTTCGGTGAGCTGATGACGCAGATCTTCAACGAGTGGACCCCGGTCACCGGCGGCCCGGTCGGAATGCCGGTCGACCTGCTGATCCTTGGCTCGCTCAGCCCCAATACCAGCCTGTGGTACATGTCGGCCATCATCCTCGGCCTCAGCATGGTGATCCTGTGGCACCTCAGTCGCACCCGCTGGGGCCGGTGCCTGCGGGCGGTGCGGGACATGGAGATCGCCACCGGATCACTCGGCATGTCGGCGATGAAGTACAAGGTCGAGGCGTTCGCGGTCAGCGCGATTCTCGGCTCGATCGCCGGCTCCCTGTTCGGCCAGGCGCTCACCTACATCAACCCGAGCGTGTTCACGTCCACTTTGGTCATCGAGTTCCTCATCGTGATCCTGGTCGGCGGGGCCGACCGGATCGCCGGCGCTATCGTGGGGGCGGCGTTCCTGGTCCTCATCCAGGAACAGCTGCAGAGTGTCGGGGCCTACCAGCGGCTCGCATTCGGGGCCGCGCTCGTCGTGATGGTCCGGTTCCTGCCGCAGGGCATCATGCCGCTGATCTACTCGTTCGGCCGGCGGGCGCTCGGGCTCGACCGACCAAAGTCCACAGTGGACGCTGACGTGGGCCAGGACACTCCGGCCGCGGCGGCGGTGACCCGATGAACGGCGAGGGCCTGCGCTGCCGCGCATTGACCGTGTCGTTCGGCGGTAACCGGGTGCTCACCGAGATCGACGTTGACGCAAGTCCCGGCTTCAACGGGTTGATCGGTCCCAACGGGGCGGGCAAGACGACCCTGTTCAACGTCATCACCGGCTACGTGCGGGCCAGCGCGGGTCAGGTGTATCTCGGCGACACCGAGCTGACTGGACAACGGCGCTCGACGATCGCCCGGATGGGCGTCGCCCGGACCTTCCAGACACCCAAGCTCATCCAGGAGATGAGTGTGCTGGAGAACGTGATGCTCGGGCTGGACGGCCAGCGGCGGCTGCGCGACTGGGACGCGGTGCTCGGGCTGCCCCGCAGCGAGCGGGCGGCCCGGGCCCAGGCGCTGGACCTGCTCAGCGAGTTCGGCCTCGAGGAGTACGCCACCGGTGCGGTATCCGCGCTGCCCCTGGGCAGCCAGAAGGTGGTCGAGGTCGTGCGCGCCCTACTGGCCAACCCCCGGCTGCTGCTCCTCGACGAGCCGGCGGCCGGAGTGAGCGTCGAGGACGTTCAGCGGATGACCGATCCGCTGGCCCGCTGGGTCACCCGGACCAAGCTCTGCCTGGTCATCATCGAGCACGACCTCGAGCTGGTATCGCGGCTGTGCCAGACGGTGACTGTGCTGGACTTCGGCCGGGTGATAGCGAAGGGCACGCCACACGAGGTCACCAACCACCCCGACGTGATCACCGCATACCTGGGGGCGAGCTTTGCTGCTGAAAGTGTGTGACATCTACGCGGGGTACGGCCGGGCGGTGGTGCTGCGCGGAACCAGCCTCGAAGTCGAGGAGGGCGAGATCGTCTCCGTCCTCGGCGCGAACGGGGCCGGCAAGACGACCACCCTGCGCGCGATCTCGGGGCTCATCCCGTTGAAGGGTGGCTGGATCGAGTTCGACGGGCGACGGTGGCGGTCCGAGCCGCCGGAGGTCCGTGCCAGGGCCCGCCTGGGTCACGTGCCCGAGGGGCGCGGCATTCTCGGCACGCTCAGCGTCGAGGAGAACCTCGGGCTGGCCCGCTCGCTGCGTACCGACGGCAGCGCCGCGTTCGCCAAGCACCTCGACAGCATCTACGACATGTTCCCAGCCCTGCGCGAGCGCCCGAAGATCCGGGCGTCGGCGCTGTCCGGCGGCCAGCAGCAGATGCTCGCGTTGGCCCGTGCCCTGCTCGGCCGGCCGCGGCTGCTCATCATCGACGAGCTGTCCTTCGGCCTGGCACCGGTCATCGTCAGCGAGCTGTTCGGGTTGATCCGTGACCTTCGTGAGCAGGGAACGACCTTCCTGCTCGTCGAGCAGAACGCGAATGTCCTGCTGCTGTCGGACCGGACCTATGTCCTGGCCCGCGGCCGGGTGACCCTGGCCGAAGCGAGTTCCAACATCGTGGGAAGTGACCGTCTCGTGCGTTCCTACATGGGCGGCGAGACCGCGTAGCCATCTGGCACGCGCCCAACAACAGCACGCCGCCGGCGGCACCCCACCCCGGTTGCATGTGAAGGAGGAGAGATGCGCGGTCGTCTGCTCTGCGGCGTGTTCCTTGCCGCAGCCCTAGTCGTCAGCGGATGTAGCACGACGAAGAACAACACCCCGTCGGGTGGCCAGGCTGGTGCGACCAGCCAGGGCATCACCGCGACGACGATCAGCCTCGGTACGTCGCTGCCGCTCACCGGTGGCGCCGCCAGCGCCGGGGCCGCGTTCAAGGCCGGCCTGGAGGCCTCGGTCAAGGAGATCAACGACGCCGGCGGCATCAATGGTCGCAAGATCGACCTGCAGATCCTCGACGACGGGTTCGACTCGGCCCGGTCGGTGGCCAACATCCTGCGGCTGCAGTCCCAGTCGAAGGTCTTCGCCCTCGACATGCCGGTCGGGTCGGCCGGGATCCCGGGCAGCTACCCGCTGGTGCAGCGCACCGGCATCCCGATGTTCGGACCGTACCTGCCGCCGGATCCGAACCTGCCGTCCGTTTTCCAGCTGGCCACCCCGCACAACGAGCAGGGCCAGATCATCGCCCAGTGGCTGGCGACCCAGAACATCAAGAAGATCGGCTACATCGGCCAGGACAACGAGTACGGCCGCGCCGTCCTCGATGGTCTCAAGAAGGGCGCCGCGGCCAACGGCCAGACCGTCGGTGACCCCGGACTGACCCAGACCAACAGCACCAACGTGAGCCCCGCCGTGCTCAGCGTGAAGAACCAGGGCCCAGAGGCGGTCGTCCTCGGTACCGACAACACCCAGACCGCGCTCGTGCTGAAGCAGGCGGCCAGCCTCGGCTGGAAGGTGCTCCTGGTGGGCGACTCGTCAGCCGCGAACACCGGTACCAGTGGCGCGGTGGCGGCGGCCGGCGACGCGGCCAACGGTCTCTACGGCGCGGCGGTGGCCGCGCTGCCCACCGGTAGCAGTCCGCAGATCGACAAGTTCCGCAACGCGCTCAAGGCGTCCTCGCCGAGCACCACGCCCGACCTGTACTCGCTCATCGCGTACGCGACCAACCAGGTGCTGTTCGAGATCCTCAAGCGGATGGGCAGCGACCTCACGTGGGCGAACTTCCAGAAGACGGCCGAAGCTGTGCAGGGTTACGAGACCGGCCTGCTGCCTCCGGTCACGTTCGGCGCGCTGCCCGGCGGTCACACCGGCTCGCACGGCGTGCTGTTCGCGCAGTACAGCGGCGGCACCTGGACGACGAAGACCGACTTCATCACGGTCAAGTCGTCCTGACCTGCCGGGGGGAGTGCCGGGCCGCCTGCCCGGCCCGGCACGGGCCCCCGGTCCATGCCCAGTTCCACCACCGTCCACAGGGGAGGCTGCGATGAGGCTGACCTTCGGGCTCGGCCTCTACACCGGCCAGCGCCCGCCCGGTGCGGGCGGCGGCCCGCTCTACCGGGACGCGATCACCCTCGCCCAGGCGGCCGAGTCGGCCGGATTCGACGCGTTCTGGGTCAGCGAGCACCATGGTTTCGCCGACTCCTACCTACCGTCGCCGCTGACCCTGCTGGCGGCGATCGCGGCCCGTACGGACCGGATCCGGCTGGCCACCGGCGTGGTGGTGGCCCCGTTCGCCCATCCCGTGCACCTGGCCGAGGACGCCGCGGTGGTCGACCAGCTGTGCGGCGGCCGGCTGCTGCTCGGGTTGGGGCTGGGCTACGCCGAGCACGAGTACCGGGCATTCGGAGTCGACCAGGCTGCCCGGGGCGCGGTGCTGGCCGATCTGGTGGCGTTTCTCCGCACCGCCTGGCGGGGAGCGGAGTTCGACTGGGACGGCCCATGCTGGCGGGGCACCGGGCTGCGGGTGACGCCCAGACCGGTCCAGGATCCAGTCCCGATCTGGCTGGGTGGGTACGCCGATACGGCGGTCCGGCGGGCGGCCAGGATCGGCGACGGCTACCTGCTGGGTCGGGCCGACGACCACATCGTCGCGGCCGTGCACGATCTGCTGGCGGCGCGGCGGGACCCGGCCGCGACCGGGTTCACGTTCGGGCTCAACGTGCTCACCGCGTTCGCCGATGACCCGGACGACCTCAGGGCGGCCCGGACCGGGCTCGCCTATCAGCAGTCGGCCTACGAAGCCGTACAGGTCGGCGGCATCGCCCACGCGGGCCGGGTGACCACCGCGACCGCCCCCATCTCGGCCGACACGGTCGACCCGTACCTGCACGCGGCCGGGGACCCGGCCGCGATCGCCACCCGGCTGGCCGGCAAGCTCGGGCCGATCGCGGACTGGGCCAGCGTCCACGTCGTGCTCCGGGCGCTGTTCCCGGAGCCCGACCTGGCCCGGCAGGTCGCCCGGGTCGAACGCCTCGGCGAGCAGGTCCTGCCGGCCATCCGGTCCGCGGTCGGGGGGGATCCGCCGTGACGCGGGCGTTGGTCCTGTCCGGCGGTGTGACGCACGACTTTCCCGCTCTAGCCACCGAGCTCACCGCGCTGCTCGACGACAACGCGGTGAGCGCCGACGTTCGTGAGGACGTGGAGGATGCGCTGGCTCAGAGCGCGGACTACGACCTTCTCGTGGTGAACCTGCTGCGCTGGCGGATGGACAGCGGGCCGTACGTGGCGCAGCGGGAGCGGTGGGGACTCTCGCTCGGAGCCGGGAGCAGGACCGCGCTCACCGACTTCGTCGCCGGCGGCAAGGGCATGCTCGCTCTCCACGCGGCGACCATCTGCTTTGACGACTGGCCTGAGTGGAAGGACCTGGTCGGCGGGCGCTGGGTCTGGGGCACCTCCCGGCATCCACCGTTCGGGCCGTTCGACGTCACTGTCCACTCCGACCGGCACGACATCGTCGCTGGCGCGCCGCGCTCGTTCCGGATCGAGGACGAGGCGTACGGCTTCCTCGACCTGACCGACGACATCGTGCCGCTCGCCACGGCGACGCATGGTGGCGCGACCCACCCGCTGATCTGGGCCCGCTCGGTCGGCCGGGGTCGGGTCGTGCACGACGCGCTCGGCCACGCCGTCCAGGGGTACCGGACCCCAGCCCATCGCGACATCGTCAGCGCCGCGATCCGCTGGCTGCTGGTGCCGGCCGATGTCCATTGTGGACAAGCGAAGCCCGGCTGACAAGAAGGTGGTGCTCAGATGAAGTGGCTCCTCGTGACCGGTGGCGGGCACGGTATCGGCCGGGAGATCGCGCGGCAGGCCGCCGGCGCCGGCTATGCCGTCGCCATCTGGGACCGCGACGGCGACGCCGCCCGCGCCGTCGCGGCCGAGCTGGCCACGCCGACCGACGTCACCCAGCTCGACGTTACCGACGAGCCCGCCGTGCTGGCCGCGGTTGACGCCCTGCCCGCGGTGCCGGACGCCCTGGTGAACAACGCCGGCACCGTCCTTTTCGGAGCGTTGCTCGACCTGCCGCTGGAGGACTGGGACCGGGCGGTACGGGTCAATCTCACCGGATCGTTCATCGTCGGCCGGGCGGTCGCGCGCATGATGATCGACCGCGGCGGCGGCTGCGTGGTCAACATCTCCTCGATCAACGGTGTCGCGGCGGCGCCGATGGTCGGCTCGTACAGCTCGGCCAAGGCCGGCCTGCTCATGCTCACCCAGCAGATGGCTCTGGAATGGGCGGGGTACGGCGTTCGGGTCAACGCCGTCGCGCCCGGTCTGATCGACGCCGGCATGTCCGAGCCGATCTACGCTGACCCGGTGGTACGGCGGCAGCGGACCAGCCGGGTGCCGCTGCAGCGGCTCGGCAATCCCGAGGACATCGCGGCCGCGGTGATGTATCTGATCAGCGACGCCGCGGGCTACCTCACCGGGCAGACGATCGTCGTCGACGGTGGCCTCACCACAGCCACCCTCGGATCGCTGTCCCGGCCGGCGTCGGTCGACGGCGTCGGGATCCGGCCCCGCGCCCCGCAGTGAGCCTCACCCGCCGGCCATAGCCGCCACCAACTCGGCGCAGCCCTTCGCGTTGCGGTCGTGTATCGACACGTACGAGAAGCCCCAGCGCTCACGCAGTTCGGCCAGCCGATCCTTGAGGTACGCCAGCGGCCCGACCAGGCAGTGTGGGGACGTGACCACATCCTCCGGCGAGATCGGGATCCCGGTCCTGGCGATCTGCCGCGCGATCGCGGCCTCCCGGTCCTCGCTCACCTCGGCCCAGTACGCCACCAGGTGCAGCTCAGGATCGCGGCCGGTGGCGGCGGCCACCTCGCGGATCAGCGCGATCTTCTCGTCGGTCGCGGTATCGAGGGCGGACTGCGCCGCCCGCGGTCCGGTGTAGCCCTCGGAGATCATGAAGTTGACGCTGACGATGTCGGCCCGCTGCGCGGCCAGGGTGAGGATGCGCCGGCCGCCGCCGCCAAGCAGGAGCGGAACGTGTGGCCGCTGGACCGGTGGTGGGACGGATGGCAGGCCGGTGACGGTGTAGTGCACGCCCTGGTATGTCGTCGCCTCGCCGGAGGAGAAGCCGCGCAGGATGTCGACGGTCTCGGCCAGCCGGGCGATCCGTAGCCCAGGCCGTACCAGCTCGACACCGGCCTGGTCGTAGTCGGTGCGCAGCCAGCCCGCCCCGAGACCGATCTCGGCCCGGCCGTCACTGAGCAGGTCGAGGGTGGCGATCTCCTTGGCGAGTACCGCCGGGCGGCGGAAGTCGTTGGCCAGCACCAGGGTGCCCAGGCGCAGCGCCGAGCTGACCTGGGCGGCGGCACTGAGCGCGACCAGTGGCGCCATCGGAGTGCGATCGGTGTGGTCGGTCACCTGCACGCTGGCGTAACCAGTCGCCTCGACCCGGCGGACTTCGTCGAGCCAGGCGGCGCGGCTCAGGGTCGGCAGCATCATCAGCTGTCCGAACCGGAACGGGCGGGTCACGCTCGGCTCACCTCCGTGGGTTTGCAGTCGCACTAGTCGTTGGTATCTTAGCTACGGAAGGTCGTCCGTTCCAGCCATCACCGACCTGCGCGGCCGACTGATCGGAGACAGCGATGTCCGGCAGCATCCACATCAGCGGTGGAACTCTGATCGACGGCACCGGCGCCGAGCCCGTGGCCCGGTGCGACGTGCTGATCGAGGACGGGGTCATCACCGCCCTCGGAGCGGCCGCCGCGACCCGCGCCGCCGAGCTCGGTGAGATGGTGGAGCGCATCGACGCGGCCGGCCGGACCGTGATGCCGGGGCTCATCGACGCCCACACCCACCTGTCCTTCGGCGAACCGACCGGCAACGACGAGCTGTTCCACCACCGGACCGAGGGCTACAGTTCGATGCTCTCGGCCTACAACGCGCGCAAGGTACTGCGGGCCGGCGTGACCAGCGTGCTCGATGCCGACTGCCTGTGGAACATCGGAGTGGAGCTGCGCGACGCCATCGAGAACGGCATCGTCGAGGGCCCACGTATGCGAGCCGGTGGGCAGGCCCTGATGACGATGCTCGGCGGTACGGCCGGGCGCATGATCTCCGATGACGGCACCACCGGCTACGCCACCGTGGTGCACGACCGGGACATGATGGTCCGCGAGATCCGCCGGCAGATCAAGTACGGGGTCGACTGGATCAAGGTCATGATCACCGGGCTGATCCCGAGCATGAAGGGCCCCGAAGTCAAGGTGTGGTCCTACGAGGAGATCCGCACCGTCTGCGACACCGCTCACGAGCTGAACACCAAGGTGGTCGGGCATTGCCGCAACGCGGCCAGCACCCGGGACGCGGCGCGAGCCGGGATGGACCTCATCTACCATTCGTCCTATTTGGACGAAGAGGCGCTGGCGGCGGTGGTCGAGTCGGGGGCAGCCCTGTGCCCGACGTTCACCCTGCTGGGTAACCTGGCCGACTACGGCGAGAAGATGGGCACCGCGCCGGAGCTGCTCGAGGTGTTCCGGGCCGAGATCGAGGTGACCGCCAGCATGCTGGCCAAGGCGCATGCGGCCGGCGTGAAGATCCTGACCGGATCGGAGACCGGTTTCGCGGTCACTCCGGTGGGAGAGTGGCACGCCCGCGAGCTGGAGATGCTGGTCCACTACGTCGGTATGTCCCCGCTCGAGGCGATCACCTGCGCCACCAGCAACGGCGCGCTGGCCATGCGGATGGAGGGCGAGCTCGGCTCGGTCGTCGAAGGCCAGCTGGCCGACGTGCTGGTCATCGACGGCGACCCGTTGGCCGACATCCGCATCCTGCAGGACCGCCGCCGGATCAGTGAGGTCATCTCGCGTGGCCGGCGCGTCGACCTCGTGACGCCGATCCCGGAGCGGAAGGTGTCCTCGACCGAGCAGGTGCGGTTCCTGGCCAGCTGCCCGCTCACCCAGGGCCTCGCGCTGTCGGCCACCGACCTGGAGCGGCTGTCGCACGTCTAGCGGTTCGGGTGGCGGATCAGATCAGGGCCTGATCGGCGCCGCCGTCCACGGCCAGGGCGGTGCCGGTGACGAACCGGGCCTGATCCGAGCAGAGGAAGGCGACCACGGCGCCGAGATCCTCCGGCCGGCCGACGGCGCCGGCCGGGATCCGCGCGACCTCGTCGGCCAGCCGGTCGCCGAACACCGCGCCCACCCGGGCGGTGCCGTGCAGCCCGGGCAGGACCGAGTTCACGGTGATCCCGTCACCGGCCACCTCCCGGGCCACGGTCTTGAGGAAGCCGGTCACGCCGGCCCGGGCGGTGTTGGACAGGATCAGGCCGGGGATCGGCTGCCGCACCGCGAGCGAGGTGATCGCTACCACCCGACCCCAGCGCCGGGGCCTCATCAGCTCGATGCCGGCGTACACCATCTCCACCACAGCGAGCAGGCTCGTCTCCAGCGCGGCCTGGTAGTGCCCGGGAGCGGTGGCCGCGAAGTCGCCCGGCCGAGGCCCCGGTCCGTTGGTGACAAGGATGTCCAGCCCGCCCAGCCGGTCGGCCGCCTCCTGGACGAAGCGTCCGCAGTTCGCCGGCGTGGTCAGGTCGACCAGCAGCGTGACCGTGTCCGGGCCGAGCTGGCGGGCCGCGCCGGCCAGTCGCTTCGGATCGTGTCCGGAGATGACCACCCGCGCGCCCTCGGCGACCAGTGCCTGCGCGCAGGCGTACCCGAGGCCGGCGCTGGACGCCGCGACGACTGCCCGCTTCCCGGCCAGACCCAGATCCATCAGCTTATACCGCGCCCTTCCGTCGGCCCCGACATCACTGCGCCGAGGCGCTCCCGCCATACCCCGAGGTCGACGTAGTCGCGCACCTCGGCGATCCGGTCGCCGGCGATCCGGTACACGCCGGCGCATTCGATCCGGTACTCCTGTCCGTCGATCCAGAACCGGTCCACCCGCTCGGCGAACGCGGTGTCGCCGGCGACCCCGGCGCTGACCACGTCCCACCGGGCCGCTTCACACCGTTCCAGGAACGGGCCGAGCAGTCCGCGCACCCCGTCCCGCCCGACCACCGGTGCGTGCGGCACGTTCGCGTACCGGAGGTCCGCGGTCAAGCAGTCGCATACCCCGTCGATGTCGCGCCGCTCGACCGCGGCGATGAACGCGGCGACCACCGGATGAAGGTTGCCCGCGGCCACGCCACTCATCGGGTGGGGTGGAACGCGCTCTGCACCGCCGCCCGGGAGCCGAGGATCGGCCCGATGTGGTTGGCCACCAGATCGCGGTGGCGCGGATCGGCCGCGTACGCCAGGTAGCCGTCCTGATCGGCGAACTCGGCGATGACGACGCAGTCGAAGTTGCCCTCGGCCAGGCCGGCGTCCGCCCCGACCGAGACCACGCCGAGGTCGACCACCGCCGCGGCGAACTCGTGCAGCGCCGCCACCGCCGCCGCGCGCTGCTCAGCCGTACTCCCGGCCTGCCAGCGGAACATCACCACATGCCGGAACATGTCAGTCCACCGGTACCACGGTGTCGCCGTCGAGCACCCGGATCGCGCCCGACGGACAGTTGCGGGCCACCGCGACGAGCGTGCGCTCATCGAGCGCGCTCGCCCCGTCGATCGCCCCGGAGATCTCCTCGTCGTCGAAGCGGAACGCGGTCGGCGCGTCGGCGACGCACTTGCCGGAACTGATGCAGACCGACTCGTCGACCTCCGCGCGCAAGGTCATGCGTCGGCACCTCCTGTCTCGTCGGTGGTGAACAGGACCGGATACGTGGACCAGTAGGGGCGCCTGGTCGTGGTGTCGACCTTCGGCGGGTTGGCCGGGTCGTGGCGCACCCCGGCCGCGAAGACGCGCTGGACCGCGACCGCGACCAGGCCGAACAGGTGGTGCTCCGGATGACCGACCGCCTCCCGGTGGGCGACCACACCACCGGCGAGATCCTGCCCGATGCACACGTGCATGCCGGCCGCGAACGACATCCCGAATGGAGCCACGCCGTCCGGTACCACCCGGTGGGGGTCGAACCGGGCGGCGTCCGCGCCGAACACACTCTCATCCCTGTTCACCCGCTCGAGATCGATCGTGACCAGCGAACCCTCCGGGATCTCGCGGCCGGACAGGAGCGTGATGTCGGCCAGCGCCCGCCGCACCCCGGTCGGGCTGGACGGATTGAGCCGGATCGTCTCGTGCACGCAGCGCTGGACGAACAGTAGGTCCCGGGTCGCCCCGACCGGATCCACCGCGTCGGCCCCGGCCCAGGTGAGGACGTGGTCGATGGTACGCACGAACGCGGTGGCGCTGGTGTGAGCTCCGGCCAACAGGAAGAAGGCGACCTCGCGGGCCAGCGTGTCCGCATCGATGCCGAGCTCATCCTGATGGCGCAGCAGGGCGGTCAGGATGTCCCGCGGCAGGTCGCTCTCAGTGGCTGTCCCGGCGTCGATGCGGGCCAAAAGCTCACGCCGCCGGGCGATGGACGGATCCAGGAAGTCGACCCGCCACCGGGCCAGCTGCTCGGCGATCGCGGCCGACCGCTCATCGCGGTCCAGTGTGGAGTGGGCGAGTGTGGCGCCCTCGATGAAGTACCGCACGTACCCGTGCAGCCGGCGGGTCTCTTCGGCGTCGCTGCCCGGCCGGTCGATACCGGACGTGACGGCGGCGAGGTTGAGCATCAGCTCGTGTCCGAAGTCGACCAGGTCGGTGTGTCCGGCCGCCACGTGCGGAGCCAGCGTCTGGTCCACGATGCCAGGGAACAGGTCCTTCTCGTAGTGGTCGAACGTTTCTCGGCGGAACGTACGGTTCTCGATCCGGCGGCGCCGGCGGTGCTCATCGCCGTGCAGGTTCACCAGCACCCCGGACATGACCACCGCACCGGCGTCGTACAGCCCCTGCCGGAGGTCGCGCTGCCGGTAGATCTCGCGCGCCTCGGCCAGCGACGTCACCAGGATGTCTGTCATGCCCAGGCCTTCCGTGCTAGTCGGTACGACACTAACGTCGGTCAGATCGATGAGCAACAGCCGGGCTCAGGCCTGGGTGACGCCGAGTGAGAGCCCGCCGTCGACGGTGAGCACGGTGCCGGTCACCCAGTCGGCCACGGCCAGGTACTCGGCCGCCTCGGCCACGTCCGGCCCGGAGCCGATCCGGCCCAGCGCATGCGCCGGGGCGAGGGCGTTGAGCCGGGCCAGGCTCTCCTCGTCGGTGGCCAGCCCGGCTCGCTGGTTGAGCTCGGTCGGCACCGCACCCGGGCGGATTGCGTTGACGCGTACCCCCTGTGGGCCGAGTTCGGCCGCGAGCACGCCGGTGAGGGTCTCCAGGGCGCCCTTGGTCGCGGCGTAGGGCGAGGCACCCGGAAAGGCGCGCTGGGTGTGCACCGAGCCGAAGACGATCACGCTGCCCCTCGTATCACGAAGTGCCGGCAGGGCGAGTCCGGTGAGCATCATCGGGCCGACCACGTTGCCGTGGAACACGTCCAGCAGGGCCTGCTCGTCCAGTTGGTCGATGGCGCCGCGGTACATGTTGCCAGCGCAGTTGATCACGGTGTCCAGCTGGCCGCCGTGCTCCAGCGCGGCCGCGAGCATGGCTTGCCGGTCGTCGGCCACCGACACGTCAGCGGTGACCGCCCGCCCGGCCGGACCCAGCTGGGCCACGACCGTGGCCAGCTTGTCCGGCCGGCGGCCGGCGATGGTCACCCGGGCGCCGCCCGCCATGAAATGACGGGCGATGGCCGCCCCGAGGCCGGATCCGCCGCCCGTGATGAGCACCGACTTCCCTGCGATGTTCCTCATGCGACCAGTGTCCTCACCGGCGGGACGCAACGGCACGACGTGCGTACACTAACGACTCATCGCGGAGCCTACCGGGGGTGATCGCGATCGTCCAGGAACCTCGGCCGGCACACTCGGGAGGCGCACACCCATGCACGAGCACGCCGCGACCATCGACCTGCACGCCCACGTGGTGGTGCCCGCCGCGATCGGCGCGGCCGGCGCGGCTGGTCCGGAGATCGGCTACACCGACGGCACGCCGTGGTTCCGGGTCGGTGGCTACGTCCTGCGCGGGGTGCGCTACGAGGGCAGTCCCTTCATGGACGTGGGCCGGCGGCTCGAGCTGATGGACGAGCACGGCATCGACCTGCAGATGTTGTCGCCCAATCCCTTGACGTACTTCACCGATCTCGACCTCGCCACGGCGACCGCCTACGCCCGGACGCACAACGACGACTTGGCCGAGCTCGTGCGCGGACACCCTGATCGACTGCTCGGGGCAGCCCAGCTGCCGGTCCAGGATGTGGACGCCTCGATCGCGGAGCTGGAGCGGGCGGTCCGCGACCTCGGCCTGAGGGCCGCCTACATCGACACCGACCCGGCCCGCACACTCGACGCGCCGGAGCTGGATGCCTTCTACGAGGCCGCGGTCGGGCTGGACGTCCCGCTGTTCGTCCACCCGACCTCGATCGGGCCCGGCGGGCCGCCGGCCGATCCGCGGCTACGACGCTGGGATCTCGACCTGCTGCTCGGCTTCGCGTACGGCGAGACGCTCGCCGTCGCCGCGTTGATCTTCGGTGGCGTGCTCGACCGGCATCCGCGGCTGGATGTGTGCGTGAGCCATGGTGGTGGCGCGATCCAGACCCTGGCCGGGAGGTTCGGGCGGGCGGCGCGGCTGCGCTCCTGGTCGCCGGAGACGGTGCGGGAGGCCGGGTTCGATGCGTACCTGAGCCGGTTGTGGTTCGACACCCATCTGCACAGCGATGTCGCTCTGGCCGGCCTGATCGACCGGGTCGGGACGCAACGCCTGGTGCTCGGGACCAACTTCGCCGGGTGGGACGCGGACGGGCCGGGGGAGCGACCCGACGCGAAGGGGGCCGACCTGGCGACCAACGCGCGACGCCTGCTCAGGTTGGCACCGGAAGGGGAGTCGTGAGCGATACCGATCTCCCGGCGGTCGAGGCGGTCCGGCGCACCGTGGCCACATTCTGCCTACGGGTCGACGAGTACGACATGCCCGGGCTGGCCGATGTGTTCACCGTGGACTGTCGGGTGGACTACGGCCCCGGCCGGGGCGGCCCGCTGGCCGGTCGGGCGGCCGTGGTGGCCCGGATCGCCCGCGGGCAGGCCGAGTTCCGGCGTACCCACCATCAGCTCGGGCAGAGCGTGGTCGACCTCGACGGCGATCTCGCCCATGCGATCACCTATGTCACCGCCTGGCACGAGGACTGGGAGGGTGGCGTCTCCGAGGTCCGGCTCCGCTACCTCGATGACCTGCGCCGTGACGACGACGGCCGGTGGCGGATCCTGCGCCGTGACGTCGTGGCGTCGGGCATCGTCGGGTTCCCCGGCGTCGAATGGAACTATGTGCCCCGCCAGCGGCCCGAGTGATCAGCGCGCCGCCAGTGATCAGCGCGCCGCCAGTACGGCGGCGCCCGCGCGGAACGCGGCCTCAGCCCGTTGCCGCACCGGGAGCTGCGCCGTGAGGCGGTCCGACTGGACCTCTACCGAGAAGGGCAGGTCCGGTGGAACCGCCGCGACGAGCCCGGTCAGGTCGAGTTGACCCGCCCCTGGGAGCAACCGGTTGTGCCGCGCCTCGGCGGCCAGCGCGTCGAGGCCGCCGGAGGGCGCGGCGCTCGGGGCGTCGCAGAGCTGCACATAGGACAGTCGTTCGGTGTACGGAGCCACGTCCGCGGCCGTGCCGCCGGTGCGGGCCAGGTGCAGCGCGTCGACCAGGATGTGTGGTCCCGCGACCACGGCGGCGGCTACCGCGTCGGCCAGCGTGCGCACGGCCGTGAACGCCATGAACTCGAGCGAGACGCCGACTCCAGCCGCGGTCGCGATATCGGTCAGCTCGGCCAGCCGATCGATCCGCTCGCGCTCGTCGATGATCTCGGTGACGGTGAGCACCCAGGCCGCACCGAGCTGAGCGGCCAGGTCGACGATCGGGCGGTGCGCGGCCACCGGCTCGCCGGGACGCATGCGGATCACCTCGAGGTCGAGCAGGCGCACCCCGGTACGGGCGAGCGACCGCGCGACCGCGGCGATCGCTGCCCTTGACGTTCGAGCTCGGATCGAGCCGCAGGCCGCAGGCGTCGAAGCCCGCCGCCGCCGCGGACTCGACCAGCTCGACCGGGCCGGCGTCGAGGACCGTGCCGGCGGCCAGGCTGAGCACCTCAGCTCGCGGCGCGGTTGGAGCCGGTGCGCTTCGTCGGGCGAGCCGACTTCTTCGCGCTCTCCGGGGTGAGCGACGAACGGGCCTCGCGCAGGTGGACGAAGTCGGGGTTGGACCGAACGTAGTCGGTGACCTGCTGAGCGCCGAACTGGCTGCCCAGCAGCTGCATCGCGATGTCGTGCCGGACATACTCCATCGACAGCATGACCACCGCCGGATTGTCGGTGTAGACGCCCCACGCGTCCGCCCCGCGGGAGCCGCCGACGACCGACTGGCAGTCGTCGCTCACCACGACGAACAGGCGGTAGCCGAGATAGTTGAGGACGAAGTCGGGTGGTGAGAACCGGTGCCGGTAGGTGTGGCCGATCGGCTCGGGATCCTCGCCGAAGACCAGCATCGTCACGTCCACGCCACGATCGCTGGCCTGGTTGATGAGGGGCCGGAGGCGGTCCAGCTCCTCCGGCCAGATCGACACGAACAGCTCTCTGCGGGCATCGCGGATCACGTCCTCGCACCGCTCGAGCAGCGACTCGTACGACACGATGTTGTGGATCAGGTGGGCTTCCTGGGGCGCGGCCAGGAGGGGCAGGTCGGCTTGGAGGGCCTGCAGTGACTCCTCGAATTCCCGACTGATCCGGCCCAGTAGCGCCTTCGGCGGAAGCGCCAGGTAGCAGGTCGAGTCCTGGGCGGTCCTGGCCTCGAAGGCCGCGCCCCGGGTGACCAGCTTGCCGAGCGTCTCGTAGACCGTGGAGCGGGGGACCCCCGAGTTCTTCGCGACCTCATAGCCGTTGAGCGGTCGACCCGCGGTGACCAGCGCCAGGTACGCCTTCGCTTCATAGGTGGACATGCCGAGCTCGCCCAGGTGTTGGACGATCCGAGCCGTGTGCACCATGGCGCTCCTTCTTTGCCACCTATTGACCGGTTTCCTGGCATAGCGTACCCGGCCAGCCGCCGGCCGGTCGATGTGGGACGGTCGCGGAAAAGGGGCCACCACCGACCGCACTACGGGCCGCCGGCGGAGCTGACCGTACGGGTGCTGACCGCCCACTGTTCCAGGATCGCGCCGGGTCGGACAGTCGACAGTGGACGGTGAGGCGATGGCGGCAGCGCTTTCAGTTCCACGCCCGCGCGACGAGGTCTGCAGGTACGAGTTCTGTAGGGACGAGGTCTGTTGGTACGAGGTCTGTTGGTACGAGGGCTACAGGGCCGATGCCAGGGCTGCTCCGCACAATGCCGCGCCAAGGCCCGCGACGACGCTGGCCACGACGTTGGCCGCGGCGTAGAACCGCGACCGCTCCTGGATGAGCCGGACGGTCTCGTACCCGAAGGTGGAGTAGGTGGTCAGGGCGCCACAGAAGCCGACGCCGGCGAACGCGAGTACCGAGTCGGGCAGACCGTGGCGTTGTGCGAGCGCGGTGAGGCAGCCGAGGATGAACGATCCGGTGATGTTGACGGTGAACGTTCCCCACGGGAAGGCGGACTCGTGTCGGGACTGGATGAGTCGGTCGGTGAGGTAGCGGGCGGGAGCACCGATCATGGCACCGAGTATCACGAGCAGCGGGGTCATGGCTGATCGCCGCCCGGGGCGACATGGACGACATTCACGGGGTCGAGTGTCACGAGTCCTTCGGGGATAACGTCGTCGAGCTGCGCCAGGAAGGCTCGGATGTTCTCATCGCGGTCGACGATGACGATGACGGCGGGGAGGCCGTCGGAAACATCGAGGAGCCGGTCGGTGTGCACGAACGATCCGGCGCCGAAGCCCTCGATGCCTTGCAGCACACTGGCCCCGGCGAGTCCGGCCCGGTGGGCCCGGCGGACGACCTCGGTCACCAACGACGTGTGTTCCCACCGGTCGTCGATGTTGATGTAGATGGTCATCCGGGTGGCGGGTCCGGGCGCGACGGTCGTCATTTCGCGTTCCCGGTCGCCGCGCGGTAGGCGCGCAGACCCGATCGGGTCAGGGTGAGGCCGGCCGCCGTCGCACCGAGCGCGGCGACCGCCGTCGCGGACAGGTAGAGCAGCGCGCGCCCGTCAGCCCTGCCATTGATCAGCTGTTGGATGTCGACGATGTAGGCCGAGAAGGTGGTGAAGCCGCCGAGGACGCCGACACCGAGGAATGGCCGCAGTAGTCTTCGTTGCGTGAACACCTCGCTGACGAACACCATCAGCACGCCGATGAGGAGACATCCCGACACGTTGATCAGGAATGTCGACCACGGAAAGCCGCCGGCGGGGGTGGGCAGGGCAGCGTCGAGAGCCCAGCGGGCCAAGGACCCGATGGCGCCACCGGACGATATCGCGGCCAGGACGGGCCAGGGCGCACGGCGCAGTTCGGCGCGCTGAGCGGCGACGTGCAGGTCGACATCGGAATCGGTGGGCAGGTTCTTAGTGTCCGACTTCGGCACAGGCTGCACTCCTACCAGTGGTGATCGCTGATAGGGACCGTTGGCCTCGACGCGGTTGCCCCGACCTGACCGTCGGGCGCGGTGGGCCCCACCACCGCCGGGCTGCTGCCCTGCGAGCAGTCTATCGGATGTTTTCGCGGCGGTGCGAGCATGTGGTGGGTGTCATGCCGCGCGCCCGGCGACAGCCGGCGTGGATGGCGCCGAGGAGTACACTGCTCCCGGCGGTCGAACACCACCCGTATCGATTGGTGCGGAGGGCCTCACCGGCGAGGACGACACTGATGCGCATCGAAGGAACCGCCGCCCGGCTGACCATTCTTGTCGACGAGAACGACCAGTGGCATCACCGGCCGGTCTACGTTGAAGTCGTGCACCGGGCACACAGCCAGGGTCTCGCCGGTGCGACCGTGCTGCGTGGTATCGAAGGGTATGCCGGGGTCTCCGACATCCACACCACCCACCTGTTCCGCCTCGGGGACCACCTTCCCATTCTGATCACGATCATCGACGACCACGCCCGCATTCAGCACTTCCTCGACACCCTGGACGACATTGTCCACAAAGGAGTTGTGCTGCTCGACGATGTCGAGGTGATCCGCTTCCACCGAGACCCGCAGACCCGTCGCGGGTGGCGGCAGCGGCTCAAGCCCGCCTCCGATCCTGACCCGGGTAGTGCCCGGCAGGCCGGCGATGAGCAATAGGACGGTACGGGCGCGGACCCGGGTTCGATCCGGCCCCCGAAGTCCATAGTGGACTAAGCGGTCGCGAGTACGCGGTGGACCTCCTGGGGGAACGCCAGCCCCTCGTCGGTCTGGTACCGGGCCAACGCCCCGGCGACGTCGGCGATCACAGCCGTGATGAGCTCCTCCCGCGCGGCCAAGGGGAGCTCGCCGATGACCGTGGCCAGCGGGGTGGCCGAGAACTGAATCCGGACATAGTCGGCGGCCGATGGGAACCGTACCTGCTTCGTCCTGGTCGTGATCTGAACCTCGTGAAAGCCGGCCCCCGTACACAACGCCCGCAGCTGCCCGACATCTCCGAGCGCGTGTTCGGTCCGTTTGGCCACCGACGCGCCAGGACGGGCGTGTCGCTCCAACGCGGTGGCCAACGCGTGGGTGGCGGGGTTGTGTTCGATCGGTCCGAAGACGTTCAACGCCAGCCGGCCGTGGCGCGCGAGCACGCGGTGGATCTCCTCCAGCGCCCACTCGCGTTGGGGAAAGAACTTGAAGCCCGAGCTGGCAGAATCCGACATCGAACGCCGCATCAGGGAAGGGCAGGTGCTCGGCGCTTCCCAGGCACCAGCCGGGCGCGGCCCCCGCTACGGCCGGCAGGCAGCGGGCGACGCTCAGCATCGCCTCGTTGATGTCCACGCCGGCCACTCGTCCGCCGCCGCCGACCCGCTGGGCCACGATGCGGGCCACGACGCCGGTACCGCACGCGACATCGACCGCGCGTTCGCCCGGCTGGAGCGCGGCGTGCTCGACGAGGTCGGCCGCCCACAGCGCTGTCATGGCCGGCACCAGGTAACGCTGGTACAGCTGCGCCGCGCCGCCCCGCAGCTGCCATTCCTCCTGTGTAGGCACGCTCCGCGATCACTTCCTGGCCTTGACGGCCACACGACCGGCGCTGCGGCCTCAGTTCCGCCTGTATCAGCGAACCACGCGACGGCGCCACGCGGAAGGTACCGCGAAGACTTCCTGGCCGTGATGGCCAGATGTCGGGGGCGATCTCGCGCCGTCGGTGGGTACAGCGCCGGGATGTCCTCGCCAGCCGTGACCGGCAACCAGAATCGCTCCGCAGCTGTCCACATTGTACGGACGCACCAGACGGTGCCGGCGCGATGCGGCGGTGCGTCGCCCGATAGTTGCCGATCACGCCCCGTAGGTTGCATCTCAGGGACGTGAAGTGCTATACCTGCCTTGGCACTCTCAGATCATGAGTGCTAACCGGATGAGATGGAACCCCCATCGTGGGGATCGCGAGCGGCGGTCATCGCAGTCGGTCCGATCAGTGCCGCCCAACCGGCACGGCAAAGGACGAGGACGACACAGATGCCCAAGTTGACCGTTCATCCACGCGCGCGGCCGATCGTTCCCGCGCCCAGCTTCGAGCACCTGCTGCGAATGACGGACCAGTACGGTCTTGTCGAGCATGCTGACGGCACGGTGCCGCGCCACCAGGGCGGATACTGCCTCGACAACGTCGCGAGGGCCTTGGTCGTGGTGTGTCGCCAATGGCCGCGGTCGGCCACGCACGACCATCTCGCGGCGGGCTACCTCGACTTCATCGGCCGGGCCCAGGACAGCGATGGCCGATGCCGCAACCGGCTCGACCGGCTGGGTCGGTGGGAGGACCAGCCAGATGTCGGAGACTGGTGGGGGCGGGCTCTGTGGGGTCTCGGTACGGCGGCCGCGCGGGGGCCCAGGTCCTTGCGGCCCCTTGCCGCCCGGTGCTTCGACCGTAGCGTTTCGCGACGCAGTCCCCATATGCGGGCGATGGCATTTGCCGCGCTCGGGGCCGCTGAGGTTCTCGTCGACGGCCGGCGCCATCCCGGGGCGCTGCGCCTGCTGGCCGATTTCGTGAACCAGGTCGGGCCACGGTCGAGCAGCCGCGATTGGCCCTGGCCGCAGCCGCGGCTGACGTACGCCAACGCGGCCATTCCCGAAGCGTTCATCGCAGCGGGGGCTGCTCTGGCTGACCCGGCGGTTGTCAACCATGGGCTGGGCCTGCTCGAATGGCTGCTCGCCGTCGAAACCGCCGACGCCGGCCACCTGTCGGTCACTCCGGTGGGCGGCTGGGGACCGGGGGAGCAGCGCTCACTCTTCGATCAACAGCCCATCGAGGCCGCCGCGCTCGCCGATGCCTGCGCTCGGGCGTGGGCGCTCACCGGCGAGCGGCGCTGGGCCGACGGGTTGCAAATGGCGATCGGGTGGTTCCTCGGCCACAACGACAACGGAGCCGAGCTCCACGACGCGGTCACGGGCGGCGGGTTCGACGCTCTGACACCCGACGGTCGCAATACCAATCAAGGAGCCGAATCGACGCTGGCCATGATCTCGACGTTTCAACACGGGCGACGAGTACACTGAGCTTGATGCCTCGCCCCCTTGGCTGGGTGAGAGGAACTCTGTGCAGTTCACGGGTGTTTGGTGGTGATACGTCCGCCGTCCGTGAGCGCGGCCCGATCTTCGGCCGTCGACGTGATCGGCCTGACGCGTGCTTGTCCGTTTGACCTCCGCCGGAGCACGCCCCCCATCGGAAGGCGGCCTTGTGCCCCACTCGTTCGGTCTTCTCGGTACCTATCCACCGACCCAATGCGGTATCGCCACATTCACCCAGTCCTTGGTGCGCAACATCGCCAAGGCGGGGGTGAATACCCGGACGGGCGTTGTCCGCGTCATGGACGCTCAGGGCCTCCCCGTCGCCGGGGTGATCGGATGCCTGCGAACTGACCGCTCCGACACCGAGCTGGCGGCCGCGGAAGCGTTGAACAACTTCGATATCGCGATCATTCAGCACGAGTACGGCATTTACGGTGGCCGCAATGGTGATCAGCTGATATCCGTCCTCGAACATATGCGGGTACCCGTGGTCGTGGTCGCGCACACGGTGTTGGCTCGCCCCACACCCCGACAGGCCACGGTACTCACACGGATCGTCGAGGCCAGCGACGCGGTCGTTGTCATGACCGACGCCGCTCGGGATCGGCTGATCGCGCTCTACGGCGCCGACCCCCGCCGGGTGAGCGTGATCCGCCATGGCGCGAATGTGCGCGTGGTCCCCGATCCGCCCGCGATGCGCAGCCCGTTGATTCTGACCTGGGGACTCCTGGGGCCGGGCAAGGGCATCGAATGGGCGATCGACGGACTGCCGCGGCTGCGGCGGCTGAGCCCACGACCGTCCTACGTCGTCGTTGGCCAGATCCATCCGCGAGTGCGCGAACACCAGGGGGAGGCGTACCGCCGTCTGCTCGAGCGTCGGGCGGTCGACGCGGGGGTGGCCGACATGCTGCGATTCGATGACTCCTATGTGGACGAAGGCGTGCTCGGTCGGCTGATCGCCCAGGCTGACGTCGTGGTGCTGCCGTACGACTCCCGGGAGCAGGTCACCTCAGGGGTGCTGGTCGAGGCCATCGCCGCTGGCAAACCGGTGGTCGCCACGGCATTCCCGCACGCCGTCGAACTCCTGAGCAGCGGCGCGGGTCTGTTGGTGCCACACCAGGATGCCCGGGCCATCGGGGAGGCGCTCTACCGCGTGATCACCGAACCCGGCCAGGCGCAGCGGATGCGGGCGGAGGCGACCCGGATCGCCCCGGTACTGAGCTGGTCAGCGGTGGCGGATCAGTACCGTACGCTGGCGGCGACTCTGCTCGCAGAGCCGACCGCGGTCCTGAGCTGAACGGAGTCTGTCGTCAGTACCATCGACCCGACCATGACGGGGCAGCTGTTGTCATCAGACCTGGCCAGGCGCACCCACCACCGGTTGACCCCGGATCTGCGCCGGGTGGTAGCCACACTCTTCGTGCCCGGCGAGGAGACCCGCCACGGCACCTCACGCGCAGGTGCCGTGATGGCCCGCGTCGTGGGACTCGACGAATCCGAGGTCGCGGGCCTGGTGCAGGCGGTGACGGACGATTTCGGCGGTCGACACCACGATCTCAGGGATATCCTCCTGAGGCACTTCGAGATCGTCACGCAGGAGATTCCGGTCGACGGGGAGCTGACCGTCGATCGCCGTACCTTGGTGGGTGCGTACTTCACTCACGAGTACTCACCTGAGGGTGCGGCGCTGTTCAACCCGTCCATGGTCCTCCACCCGGACCAGTCGGACCTGGACCCTGGACAGCTCAGGTTCGTCATGTCTGTGCGCTGCGTCGGCGAGGGTCATCTCTCCTCCATCGGGTTCCGCACCGGTGTGCTCGGTCCAGGTCCTTCGGTGATCGTGGACGAACCCGAACAGTTGCTGGTCATGGGAACAAGCCGACCCGGGCCATACCGGCTCAGCAACTTCCTCAGCCGGCTGGCCGATCTCGGTGTCGAGCGCCAGACCGCCCAGCTGCTCCTCGGTGGGCTGGCTGAAACGTTCACGCCGGACGAGCTCACCGCCGCTCTCACGGGAGTACATGAGCACAGCCTGCATCGTGAACAGGTACAGGTGGCCATCGAGCACGTCCACCAGGTGGCATTCGCCAGCTACCACATCGAGTTTCCCGAGACCACCGGGCTGACCAGCCGCCTGCTGTGGCCGTCCGCTCCGGCTGAGCGCAACGGTATGGAAGACGCCCGGTTCGTCCGCGTCGAGGAGGATGACGGCTCGACCACCTATCTCGCCCCTTACACCGCCTATGACGGCGCCCGGATCTCGTCGCATCTGTTGTCGACGGACGATTTCCGGCGGTTCCGCGTAGCGCCGATGTCGGGACGGGCCGCCCGCAACAAGGGGCTCGCCATCTTCCCTCGACGCATCCACGGCCGGTATGCCGCGCTGTCGCGGTGGGACCGGGAGAACCTTTCGCTGGCCTACTCCGACGACGGCCAGGTCTGGGAGGAGTCGACGATCCTGCAGACTCCCCAATCGGGCTGGGATCTCATCCAGGTCGGCAATGGTGGCTCGCCGGTCGAGCTGGCGCAGGGCTGGCTCGTCCTCACCCACGGCGTCGGTCCAATGAGGAGCTACGCCCTTGGCGCCAGCCTGCTCGACCTGGCCGACCCATCCGTGGTACTCGCCCGGCTTCCCGTCCCCCTGATGACCCCGCAGGCGGATGAACGCGACGGCTACGTTCCCAATGTGGTCTACACGTGCGGGGCCGTCCTGCATGGCCGCTGCCTGACCATTCCGTACGGCATCAGTGACGCCGCCATCAGCTTCGCGCAGGTCGATGTCGATGAGCTGTTGAGCCGGATGGTCACCGAGCCACGATGAGGATCGCTCTGCTCGGACCGGTCGCCTGGCGAACCCCTCCGCGGGCCTACGGTCCGTGGGAGACGGTCGTCTCACTGCTGGCGGATGGACTGGCTGCTCGCGGTGTGGAGGTGACCCTGTTCGCCACCCTCGACTCCGTCACGTCGGCGAAGCTCGATGGTGTGTGCGCACGACCGTACAATGAGGACATCGGCCTTGACGGGCGTGTGTGCGAGGCACTGCACGTCGCGCACTGCCTCGCGCGAAGCGACGAGTTCGACCTCGTGCACAATCACCTCGACTGGCTGCCGCTGACCATGAGCCGTTTCAGCGCCTGTCCGATGCTGACCACGATCCACGGGTTCGGCGATCCACGGATCATGCCGGCGTACGTGGGGAGCCGCTCGTCCTACGTGTCCATTTCGGACGCTGACCGGTCGCCGTCGCTCGATTACGTCGCCACGGTTCATCATGGGGTGGATCCCACCCAGTGGCCGGTGACATCACCGGCGGCGGGCCGAGGCGAGGGTCTCGTGATCTTCGGCCGGATCCATCCGGACAAGGCCACCGCCGACGCGGTCGAGATCGCTCGCCGTTGTGGTCGCCGGCTGATCATCTGCGGGCCGGTCCAGGATGAGGCGTACTTCCGGGAGCGGGTCGAGCCGCACATCGACGATGACGGTGTGCGCTACCTCGGCAATGTCGGCGGCGCTACGCGTGCGGCGGTTCTCGGCGACGCCGGCGCGTTGCTGCATCCGCTGGGCTTCGACGAGCCGTTCGGGCTCAGCGTGGTCGAGGCGATGATGTGCGGTACCCCTGTCGTGGCCTATCGGCGGGGTGCCCTGCCGGAACTGGTTGAAAACGGCCGGACCGGGTTCCTGGTCGACGATGTGGACGCCGCCGTGGCCGCGGTGCCGGCCGCACTCGCACTCGACCGGTCGACCGTCGCCGCGACGGCCCGGAGCCACTTCTCGGCCGATCGTATGGTCGAGGCGTATCTGGCGGTCTATCACCAGCTCCTGGATCGTCGGTAGCGGTGCGAAACGGGTACGGTGGCCGGCGCCGGAAGTCCGGTACACTACAACCAGATCCGTGACGCGCGTGGTCGCGCGGCTGCTGATTGGCGGACGCGGAAACCCGACGCCTGCACGAGATCAACGATCTGAACGAGGGTGTCTCATGTCGGACAAGTCTCCCCGCAAGGCCGTGAGCAAGAAGCCGGCGGGCCGAACGCTCAAGGAAAAGCGGACGGCGAAGAAGACGAAGAAGGCTGACAAAGCCTCGCCGTTCGTGCTCCCCGGCCACTGAGCGTTGGTGAGCGGACCGGGCCACCATCCACATCGGACGCGCCGGCGCCGGCCGGGTCTCAGGCCAGATAGGGCTCGAGCTCCGGCGGGAGGTGCACGGCGTAGTCCACCGACGCGCCGACGACGGATGGGCGCCACTCGGGCACCAGCTCCTCCTCCAGCCCGAAACCACGGTCGTCGAGGAGCTCCGGATGGATGAGCCGGCTCGCCATGCCGAGCCGTTCAGCCATGGCGCGAACAGACATCGTCCGGGCCGCGCGCAACTGCTGCTGGATCCCGAAGATGACCGGCTCGTCCCACTCGAGCCAGTATTCCGACTCAAACACCCGATATGAGCCCGTACCCGGGGCCGCGGTGACCGTGCGGCCTGACAACGGGAGCACCGCGCCGCCCAGCCCCAGCGCCACTACCTCACCGGTACGCGGATTGCGGACAACCGTCCACTGCGGTGCGCTGCCGACCAGCGCATACTCGGCGGAACGTCGAGGTACGAGCGGATGTGGGCACGCCCCCACTCGGGGGCGACGGACGCCGGCTGCAGGCAACTGAGATGCCACGATCCCGCGGAGTCCGCCGGTGGCGAACCGGCGACGCTCAGGTACGGCTGCAGGATGGCGGACTGCCCGACCAGTTCCAGTACCGGCAGTCCACACGCGACACAGCTCGATGGCCGCACGCCACGCACCGTATCGCATCGAGGCCGGTCGTGTCCTGCCCCGGGATCGGCGGCTAACGGTCGGGCATGAAACGGTAACCCAGCCCCGGGTCGGTACGCAGGTAACGGGGCCGGCTCGGGTCGGGCTCCAGCTTGCGCCGCAGATTGGCCATGTGGACCCGCAGGTAGTTGGTCTCCGACTCGTACCGTGGCCCCCACACCTCGTGCAGGAGCTGCTGCTGGGTGACCAGACGGTCGGGGTGGCGCACGAGGATCTCCAGCAGGTGCCACTCGGTCGGGGTGAGCCTGATCTCGGCCCCCGAGCTGGCGGTGATGAGCTTTGCCGACAGGTCGACGGTGAAGGCGTCGGTGGTGACAGTGGGCGACTGGTCGGCCGGGGTGGCCCGGCGCAGCGCGGCTCTGATCCGGGCCAGCAGCTCGCCCATGGCGAACGGCTTGGTCACGTAGTCGTCGGCACCGGCGTCGAGTGCCTCTATTTTGGACTGCTCGGTCAGCCGGGCCGACAGGACGATGATCGGCGCTCCCGACCAGCCGCGCAGGGCCTGCACGATGCTGACGCCGTCGAGGCCGGGCAGGCCGAGGTCGAGGATGAGCAGGTCGGGCGGAGTCTGCTGGGCGGCGACCAGACCGCTGGTCCCGTCATGAGCGACCGACACGTCATACCCCCGGGCGGTGAGTGCGATACGCATCGCCCGCAGAAGCTGGATGTCGTCGTCGATGACGAGGATCCGGGTCATGGTGCGGCCGGCAGGGTGATGGTCATGGTCAGGCCGCCGCCCGGGGTTTCACTCGCCGCGAGTGAGCCGGCCATCGCTTCGGTGAAGCCGCGGGCGATGGCCAGTCCGAGGCCGAGCCCACCGGTGGTCGTGCGGTCACCCAGGCGCTCGAACGGGGCGAACATGCGCTCACGTTCGGTTTCGGGGACGCCGGGTCCATTGTCGACGATGCTCAGCTCGAGCCGGCCGTCGCGCTCCCGTCCGATGATGTGCACCGAGCCGGTGGCTGGGCTGGCCTGCTGGGCGTTGCTGAGCAGGTTGGCGACGACCCGCTCGAGCAGGCCCGGGTCGGCCAGGCTGAGGGGCAGGTCGTCCGGGACGTCGACGACCGGGCAGAACTCGTCGGACTGGTGCAGCAGCGAGCCGGCGACCACGTCGTCGAGTGCGACCGGTCGGGCGTGCACGCTGAGCGCACCAGCCTGCAGGCGGCTCATGGCGAGCAGGTTCTCGACCAGGTCGGCCATCCGGTCGGCCGACTCGTCAATGGTCGCCAGCAGCTCGGCCTGCTGTTCGTCGGAGAGCTGCAGCTCGCTGTCGCGCAGGCTGGACGCGCCGGCCTTGATGCCGGCCAGCGGAGTACGGAGGTCGTGGCCGACCGCGGCCAGCAGGGCCGACCGCAGCCGGTCGATCTCGGCCAACTCGCGGGCCCGGGCCGCCTGACCGGCCAGCCGCTCGGCCTGCAGAGTGCGGGCAGCCGCCGCGGCCAGCCGGGACAGGAACCGGGGATCGGGGGCGAAGATCGGTGGTCCCTCGGTGACCAGCGTGAGACCGTCGCCGGCCGGGATGGCCAGGGTCGGTCGCCCGGACAGGTCCCGGCCGGCCAGCGCCACCACCGCCGCGCCGGGACCCGACTCGACCAGCGCGGCGGTGTCCATGTGCAGCGTCTCCCGGACATGTTCGAGCAGCACCCGGCTCGAACCCTCCCGCACCGGCTCGGCGCTGATGCGCGCCAGCAGCTCGGCCTCGATCCCGGTACGGGTGGCGGCCGCGCGCTGCCGGGCGGCGAGGTCCACGGCGACGCTGACCGTGACAGCCACCGCGACATACACGACCAGCGTGATCAACTGGTCGCGACTTTCGACGGACAGGGTGTGAAACGGCGCGATGAAGAAGAAGTTCACCACGAGATCGGAGGCGACCGCGGTGACCAGCGATGTGGCCAGACCACCGACAAGCGCCGCCGAGACGACCACCACCAGGTAGAGCAGGACGACGCTGGCCAGCGAGAGGTTGGTCCGCAACCACAGCAGCAGACTGGTCAGCACAGCCAGTCCCAGAGCGGCGGTAGCCACGCCGACCACCGCGCGCCGGGCCCGCCAACGGCCCGCGCCGGCGCTGACAAGCGGGAGCTTCACATGGTCAACCTAGCGGGTGCTGCCGGCCGGCACCGGCGCCTCCCCGGCCGGGCCCCTTTCGCCAGCCGTGGACTCGAGTTGCCACGGCACACTGGTGACCATGACCCCACGTTGGAACAGCAGGCGCGCCTTGAGTCTCAGAGCCGACTGGTTGTGCAGCAGGTGCTCCCACCACCGGCCGACGACATACTCCGGGATGTACACGACGACCAGGTCCCGCGGATGTTCCTCGTGGACCGAGGCCACGTAGGTCAGGACCGAGCCGGTGATGTCACGGTAGGGCGAGTCGAGGATGGTCAGCGGCACGGGAATGCCGTGGGTGTCCCACTCACCCTGGAGGTGACGCACCTCCTCGGGGCTGATCGCGACGGTCAGCGCCGTCAGCGTGTCCGGCCGGGTGGCCCGCGCATAGGCCAACGCCTGGATCGTCGGGCGGTGCAGCCGCGAGACCAGCACGACGGCGCGGATGCGGCTGGGCAACACCATGCCGCCGGGATCGGGCACGAGCTCGGTGGCGATCCGGTCGTAGTGGCGGCGGATGCCCCGCATCATCAGGAACAGCAGAGGGATCGCGATGACCACGAGGTAGGCGCCGTGGGTGAACTTGGTGATGGTGACGATCACGAGGACGAGGCCGGTGAAGCAGGCTCCAAAGGCGTTGATTGCCCGGGACCGGTGTATCCGCCGCCGGGCCTGGGGGTCGCGCTCGGCGCGCAGCAGCCGGTTCCAGTGCCGCACCATCCCGGTCTGCGACAAGGTGAACGAGGTGAACACGCCGAGGATGTACAGCTGGATCAGGCTGGTGACGGATCCTTTGTAGACATAGATCAGGACGCCGGCGATGATGGCGAGCACGAGGATCCCGTTGGAGAACGCCAGCCGGTCGCCGCGGGTGTGGAGCTGACGCGGCAGGCACCGGTGTTCGGCCAGAACCGAACCCAGCAGCGGGAAGCCATTGAACGCCGTGTTGGCCGCGAGGATCAGGATCAGCGCCGTGGCGGCCTGGATGAAGAAGAACATCGGCGAATCCGTACCGCCGAAGACGGCGGCCGCGATCTGGGCGATCACAGTCCGCTGGGCGTCGGTCGCGCAGTTGCCGGGGAAGCCGACCAGATCGCAGGCGTTCTCGGCGTAGCGGACCTTGGCGATCAGCGCGAGCGCGGTGATGCCGGCGAACATCGTAATCGACAGGAAGCCCATGGCGGCGAGGGTCCGGGCCGCGTTCTCGCCCTTGGGCGGCTTGAACGCCGGCACTCCGTTGGAGATCGCCTCGGCTCCGGTCAGCGCGGTGCAGCCCGACGAGAACGCCCGCAGTCCGAGGAAGAGCAGGGCGAACCCGGTGAGGCCCAGGTGGCCCGGGTCCGGTCTCACCGTCCACTGTGCACTATCAGAAACCGGGGTATGGCCGACGACCAGCTCGACGAACCCGGCCCCGACCATGACCAGGACCCCGACCACGAACAGGTACGTCGGTACCGCGAACACACGCCCGGACTCCCGTACACCGCGCAGGTTCATCGCGGTCAGCAACGCGACGAACCCAAGATTGATCGCGACCCGGAAGGGATTCAGACCCGGAATGGCTGAGATGATATTGTCCACTCCGGCCGCTACCGATACGGCGACCGTCATGATGTAGTCGACCAGCAGGGCGGCCGCGACCACGAGACCGGCCGAGGCGCCCAGGTTCGTGGTGGCCGCCTCATAGGAGCCGCCACCGCTCGGGTAGGCCCGCACCACCTGGCGGTAGGACAGGACGACGACGGCCAGCAGTACGACGACCGCCAACCCGATCCACGGGGCCAGGTAGAGATAGGCGAGCCCGCCCAGGGTCAGCACCACCATGATCTCCTGGGTGGCGTAGGCCACCGAGGAGAGCGGGTCGCTGGCGAACACCGGCAGCGCGATGCGTTTCGACAGCAGTTGTTCGCCCAGCCGGTCACTACGCAGCGGCCGGCCGACCAGCACGCGCTTGAGGGGATCAAACACCGGTCCGAGTCAACCGGGGGCCGGCCGCGACAAACGTGATCTTGACAGTTTCTTAACGGCGTGACCGATGACCTTCACGCTTCCTTGGCGGAGTTCTCCGTCCGGGTCCGGCGACCCTACCCTGTTTGCCCGGACGCCGTACTCGACAGAAAGCGTGAGTAAGCTGTCCGGGCAATCAACGCGGCCGGGCTGGCGCTCCTCAGCGGCCGCGCCATCACCATCCACCCGCGGGGCCGCCGTTCGCTCGGACGGATGGATTCATCGTGAATCGCCTCAGCGAGCCGAGCCCGCATGGTATGTCCGATGTGGACAAGACTGGCGGGTGGTGGCGTGTGTTGCGGTCGGCTGGCGGGCACGACCGCCCGGATCGTCCGGCGCCGAGCAGCGTGGCTGTCTGTCGAGTCCCCCCGTACCTGTCCCCATGTTGGAGGTCGAAACGTGGCTGATCTGATGTTCGTCGCGCTGACGATCGCGTTGTTCGCTATCCTCGGCCTCGTCGTGCGGGCGGTCGAACGGCTGTGAACGCCGAGAACCTGGCCGGTCTCATCCTGGCCGCCGCCCTGACCGTGTTCCTGGTCGTGGCACTTCTCTTCCCGGAGCGTTTCTGATGAGCACCACCTGGGCCGGCATCATCTTCATCGCGACGATCGTGCTGGCCCTGGCGGTCGCGTACCGCTTCTTCGGTGACTACATGTACCGCGCGATCACGGGTACCCGGCACACCGGGTTCGAGCGGATCGTGTACCGGGCCGTCGGGGTGAACCCGGCCGCGGAGCAATCGTGGTGCGTGTACGCACGCGGCGTGCTCGCGTTCTCGGTCATGTCGATCCTGTTCCTATACCTGTTCGAGCGGGTTCAGGACAAGCTGTGGCTCAGCCTCGGCTTCGCGCCGGTCCAGCCTGACCAGGCCTGGAACACCGCGGTCAGCTTCGCCACCAACACCAACTGGCAGTCCTACTCGGGTGAGTCGACGATGGGCCACCTGGTGCAGATGTCAGGACTGGCCGTGCAGAACTTCGTGTCGGCCGCGGTGGGCATCGCCGTTGCGGTCGCGCTCGTGCGCGGCTTCGCCCGGTCGAAGACCGACCAGCTGGGCAACTTCTGGGTCGACCTGGTCCGCATCTGCGTGCGGATCCTGCTGCCGATCGCCGCCGTATTCGCGGTCGTATTCATCGCCGGCGGGATGGTGCAGAACCTGTCGGCCGGCACCGACGCGACCACGCTCGCCGGCGCGGCCCAGCACATCACCGGTGGCCCGGTGGCGAGCCAG
The DNA here is from genome assembly GCA_963803345.1 of uncultured Actinomycetota bacterium. Taxonomy (GTDB): domain Bacteria; phylum Actinomycetota; class Actinomycetes; order Mycobacteriales; family Micromonosporaceae; genus CAWDLX01. The sequence continues at coordinate 243,694 of CAWDLX010000005.1, read as the reverse complement.
GAGGTCATCAAGGAGCTCGGTACCAACGGTGGCGGCTTCTACAACGTGAACAGCGCCCACCCGTTCGAGAACCCGACCACCTGGACCAACTGGCTGGAGATCTTCCTGCTGCTGGTCATCTCGTTCAGCCTGCCGCGGGTGTTCGGCCGCATGGTCAAGGACAACCGCCAGGGGTACGCGATCGTGGCCGTCATGGCGATCCTGGCCATCGGCAGTGTGATCGCGATCAACGCCTTCCAACTCAGCCACGCCGGCACCGTGCCCCAGTCCGTCGGTGGGGCGACCGAGGGTATTGAAACCCGTTTCGGGGTGTCCGACTCGGCGACCTTCGCCTCAGCCACCACGTTGACCTCGACCGGTGCGGTCGACTCCTTCCACGACTCATATACGGCGCTCGGCGGCGCCGTGCCGCTGTTCAACATGATGCTCGGCGAGGTGGCTCCGGGCGGCACCGGTTCGGGTCTCTACGGCCTGCTGGTCCTGGCGGTGATCACTGTCTTCGTCGCCGGACTCATGGTCGGACGGACACCGGAGTACCTGGGCAAGAAGATAGGTTCCCGGGAGGTCAAGTTCGCGTCGCTGTACTTCCTGACCACGCCTGCGCTCGTGCTGATCGGTACCGGGGTGGCGATGAGTCTGAGCTCGGCCCGGGCCAGCATGGCCAACCCGGGGGCGCACGGCCTGTCCGAAGTGCTCTACGCCTTTACGTCGGCGTCCAACAACAACGGCTCGGCGTTCGCCGGTATCAGCGTCAACACGACGTTCTACAACACGGCCCTGGGCATGTGCATGCTGCTCGGCCGGTTCCTGCCGATGGTGTTCGTGCTCGGCCTGGCCGGATCCTTGGCCCGGCAGAAGCCGGTACCCGCGACCGAGGGCACGTTGCCGACCCACCGCGGGCTGTTCGTCGGCATGGTGGTTGGCGTCACGCTGATCCTGGTAGCCCTCACGTACCTGCCCGCACTCGCGCTCGGCCCGTTGGCGGAGGGGATCCGATGACCACGCAAGCCGTCTCGAACTCGCACGGAAAGAAGATGACCTCCCCTTCGGCGCGTCGGGTGGCCGGCGGTCTGCTCGACCCGAAGCAGCTGTGGAAGTCCACGCCGAACGCGCTGCGCAAACTCAACCCGATGACGTTGTGGCGCAATCCGGTCATGTTCATCGTCGAGATCGGTTCGGTGTTCACGACCGTCCTGGCCATCGCCCGGCCGTCACTGTTCGCCTGGCTCGTCACGGTGTGGCTGTGGCTGACCGTACTGTTCGCCAACCTCGCCGAGGCGGTGGCCGAAGGCCGTGGCAAGGCCCAGGCTGAGGCCCTGCGCCGCGCCAAGACGGACACTGTCGCGCGTCGGCTCGTGGGCTGGACGGCCGGCGCGACCAACGTTGCGGAAGAGGCGGTGCCGGCGCCGCTGCTGCGCATGGACGACATCGTCGTGGTGGAGGCCGGGGAGATCATCCCTGGCGACGGCGACGTGATCGAGGGCATCGCCAGCGTCGACGAGTCGGCCATCACCGGCGAGTCAGCCCCGGTCATCCGCGAGTCGGGTGGCGACCGGTCCGCGGTGACCGGCGGCACGAAGGTGCTCTCGGACCGGATCGTCGTGCGGATCACCCAGAAGCCGGGCCAGAGTTTCATCGACCGGATGATCGCCCTGGTCGAAGGAGCCAACCGGCAGAAGACGCCGAACGAGATCGCGCTCAACATCCTGCTGGCCGCACTCACCATCATCTTCCTGCTGGCCGTGGCGACCCTGCAGCCGTTGGCCATCTTCTCCAGGTCGGTTCAGGCTTTCGCGCTCGACAGCCTGGCCCTCAACGCCGGCGGCGTGACCGGGATCGTCCTCGTGTCGCTGCTGGTCTGCCTCATCCCGACCACGATCGGAGCGCTGCTGTCGGCCATCGGCATCGCCGGCATGGACCGCCTGGTCCAGCGCAACGTACTTGCCACGAGTGGCCGGGCGGTTGAGGCGGCCGGAGACGTGGGCACGCTCCTGCTCGACAAGACCGGCACGATCACTCTGGGCAACCGGCAGGCCAGCGAGTTCCTCACCGTCGACGGGGTCGCCGCCGCCGACATGGCCAACGCCGCCCAGCTGTCCAGCCTGGCCGACGAGACTCCCGAGGGGCGCTCGGTCGTAGTGTTCGCCAAGCAGCACCACGGGCTGAGGGAGCGGACAGCCGGCGAACTGGCCACGGCCACGTGGGTACCGTTCACCGCCCAGACACGGATGTCCGGGGTGGACGTGACCGAGGACGGACAGCGCCGGCAGGTCCGCAAGGGCGCGGCCACCGCGGTCATGGAATGGGTCCGGGCCAACGGCGGCCAACCTAGCGACGACGTCGGGTCCATTGTGGACGCCATCTCCGGTCAAGGTGGTACGCCGTTGGTCGTGGCCGAGCGGATCGGCGACGGGCCCGCCCGCACCATGGGGGTGATCCATCTCAAGGACATCGTGAAGCAGGGCATGCGGCAACGCTTCGACGAGATGCGTCGCATGGGCATCCGCACCGTGATGATCACGGGCGACAATCCTCGGACGGCCGAGGCGATCGCCGACGAGGCGGGAGTGGACGACTTCCTGGCCGAGGCGACGCCCGAGGACAAGATGGCGCTCATCAAACGGGAACAGGAGGGTGGCAAGCTGGTCGCGATGACCGGTGACGGCACCAACGACGCACCGGCGCTGGCCCAGGCGGACGTCGGGGTGGCCATGAACACCGGTACGTCGGCGGCGAAAGAGGCCGGCAACATGGTCGACCTCGACTCCGACCCGACCAAGCTCATCGAGATCGTCGAGATCGGCAAGCAGTTGCTCATCACCCGGGGTGCGTTGACCACGTTCTCCATCGCCAACGACATCGCCAAGTACTTCGCCATCATCCCGGCCATGTTCGCCGCGATCTACCCCGGCCTGGACGCGCTGAACATCATGCGGCTGCACAGCCCGACCTCGGCCATCCTGTCCGCCGTCATCTTCAACGCCGTCATCATCGTGATGTTGATCCCGCTCGCCCTGCGAGGCGTGCGGTACCGGCCCGGTGACGCGGCCTCGATGCTGCGGCGCAACCTGCTCGTGTACGGCATCGGCGGGATCGTGGCCCCGTTCATCGGCATCAAGATCATCGACCTTATTGTCATGAATATTCCAGGGATCTCGTGATGCGTCTTCCCGGCTGGGTCGCCCAGCATCTCGCGGCGCTGCGGGCGCTGCTCGTCCTGACCGTGCTCATCGGGATCGCCTATCCGCTCGTCCTGGTCGGGGTGGCCCGCATTCCCGGGCTCGCTGGCCGGGCCGACGGATCACTTGTCACCTTGGACGGCCGAACTGTCGGGAGCCACCTCATTGGACAGTTGTTTGTGGATGGTGACGGCAAGCCCCTCAAACAGTACTTCCAGTCCCGACCCTCGGCCGCCGGCGACGGCTATGACCCCACGTCGACATCGGCCAGCAACCTCGGTCCGGAGAACGTGGTCGACGCGCCCGACAAGCCGAGCCTGCTCACTCAGGTCTGCACCCGCAGCAAGGACGTGGGAACGCTCGAGAGCGTGGACGGCTCGCGCCCCTACTGCACGCCCGACGGGGTCGGTGCCGTACTGGTGGTCTACCACACCAACGGCGCGAGCGGTCCGGTGACCCGGGCGGTCAGCCTGAACGAACCCTGCCCGGCCACCCCGTTCATCACCACCTATCAGGGTGTCAACGTCGAGTGCTCGCATCCTGGCGAGGACTACTCCACCGGTGTCGTGACCCCGATCCGGGGCACCGCTCCGGCCGACCCGGTTGTTCCGGCCGATGCCGTCACCGCCAGTGGTAGTGGCCTCGACCCCCAGATCAGCGTCGCCTACGCTCGTCTCCAGGCGCCCCGGGTGGCCAGTGCCCGGGGCATCCCGATCGGCCAGGTGGCGGCGTTGATCGACGCCCACACCACCGGACGGGCACTGGGGTTCATGGGCGAACCGGGAGTGAATGTGTTGGAGCTCAACATCGACCTCGACCAGCACTACCCGGTTCGGGGCTGACGTGGGCCGGGGGCTGCTGCGGGTCTACCTCGGGGCGGCCCCCGGCGTCGGGAAGACCTACCGCATGCTCGAGGAGGGCAGGCGCCGCAAGGACCGTGGCACCGACGTGGTGGTCGGCTTCGTGGAGACCCATGGCCGGCGCCAAACAGCGGCCATGCTCGACGGTCTGGAAGTGGTGCCCCGCCAGGAGGTCATCTACCGGGGCGCCCATTTCACCGAGATGGACGTGGCCGCCGTCCTGGCCCGCCACCCGGAGGTCGTCCTGGTCGACGAGTTGGCCCACACCAACGTACCGGGCAGCGGCAACCTCAAGCGGTGGCAGGATGTCGAGATCCTGCTCGACGCCGGCATCACCGTCCTGACGACCGTCAACATCCAGCACCTCGAGTCGCTCAACGACGTCGTCGAGCAGATCACCCGGGTGCCCCAGCGTGAGACCGTACCCGACGAGGTGGTGCGCCGGGCCGAGCAGGTGGAACTGGTCGACATGACCCCGGAGGCGCTGCGCCGCCGGATGGCTCACGGCAACATCTACCAGGCCGAGAAGGTCGACGCCGCCCTGAGCAACTACTTCCGGCTCGGCAACCTCACCGCGCTGCGCGAGCTGGCCCTGCTCTGGCTGGCCGACAAGGTCGACGAGCAGCTCGACCGGTACCGGGCCGAGCACGGCATCGAAAGCACGTGGGAGACCCGGGAGCGGGTCGTCGTCGCCCTCACCGGCGGGCCCGAGGGTGACACCCTCATCCGGCGGGCCGCCCGGGTCGCCGCCCGGACGAAGGGCGCCGACCTGATGGCCGTTCACGTGGCCCGCAGCGACGGGCTGGCCGGGGGGGACCCGTCGCTGCTCGCCAGGCAGCGGGTCCTGGTCGAGAGTCTGGGCGGGACCTATCACCAGGTCGTCGGCATTGACATCCCGGCTGCCCTGCTCGACTTCGCCCGCGGTGTGAACGCGACCCAGCTGGTTCTTGGAGCCAGCCGTCGGGGCCGGATGGCCCAGCTGTTCTCGCGCGGTGTCGGCGTCACGACGACGGCCGGATCGGGCACGATCGACGTGCACCTGGTCACCCATGAGGAGGTCGCCCGAGGGCGGCGCCGGCCTGTCCTGACCCGGGGGCTGACCTGGCAACGACGGGTCGTCGGTCTGCTGGTGGCCGCCGTGGGCCTACCGGCGCTGACCATCGGCCTGGCGTCCTGGCGGGCGGAGCTCTCGTTGCCCAGTGACATCCTGCTGTTCCTGGTGGTGGTCGTCGGGGTGGCCCTGATCGGCGGGCTCTATCCGGCCGTCCTGACGGCGGTGGCCGGCTTCCTCCTGCTCAACTACTACTTCACGCTACCCTTCTACAGATTCACGGTGGCCGAACGCGAAAACGTGCTCGCTCTGATCGCGTTCGTCGTGGTGGCGGTAGCGGTGTCCACAGTGGTCGACCTCGCCGCCCGTCGTACCCGTGACGCGGCGCGGGCACGGGCCGAGGCAGAGACACTGTCCACACTGGCGGGTGGCGTGCTGCGGGGCGAGCGCCCGCTGCCGGCCCTGCTGAGCCGGGTCCGGGAGACGTTCGGGTTGGTCAGCGTCACGCTGCTGGAGCGGACCGATGAGGACGCGGACTGGCAGATCGCCGCCACCGAGGGTGGCCAACCGTGTCACACGCCGGGCGAGGGTGACACCCAGGTTGCCATCGGCGACAGGCTGTCGTTGGTCCTATGTGGACCTGCACTGGCGGCGGCCGACCGGCGGGTGGTCGAGGCGTTCGCCGCCCAGGCCGCGGTCGCGCTGCGCCAACAGCGCCTGGCCGAACAGGCGGCGACCGCTGAGACGCTGGCCGACGCCGACCGGCTCCGCACCGCCCTACTCTCGGCGGTCAGTCACGATCTGCGTACCCCCCTCGCTTCGGCGAAGGCCGCGGTGAGCAGCTTGCGCAGCAGCGACGTCGCGTTCTCCGAACACGACCGGGCCGAGTTGCTGGCGACGGCCGAGGAGTCGATCGACAAGCTGACCCGGCTGGTCGAGAACCTGCTGGACATGAGCCGCTTGCAGGCGGGCGCGCTCGGCATGCATCCGCAGGCCCTCAGTGTCGCCGAGGCGATCCCACGGGCGATCTACGACCTCGGTGAGCCCGCCGAGGCCGTCGGCGCGGTCATCCCGGACGAGACGTCCGAGGTCTACGCCGACGCCGCGCTGCTCGAACGGATCCTGGTCAACCTGCTCGGCAACGCGCTGCGGCACAGCCCTCCCGACCGCCCGCCCACCGTGACGGTCAGCGAGCACGCCGGGCACGTGGAGATCCGCGTCATCGACCACGGCCCGGGGGTGCCAGCGGCCGACCGCGACCGAATCTTCATGCCCTTCCAGCGGCTCGGCGATCGTGACAACACGACCGGGGTCGGCCTCGGCCTCGCCCTGTCCCGTGGCCTGGCCGAGGCCATGGGCGGATCGCTCGAACCGGAGAGTACCCCGGGCGGCGGGCTGACCATGGCCGTATCACTGCCTACTGTGGACAGTGTGCGGGCGCCCGTTGATCCGCAGGACGTAGCCGATCCCGCCCTACTCCGCCAGCTGGAGACCTTCCGCCCCATGGACCACCAGTGACCAGGGTCCTCATCGTCGACGATGAGCCGCGGCTCCGGCGCGCGCTACGGGCCCGCCACTACCCGGTGCTCGACGCCCAGGAGCCGTTAGGAAGGGCACCTTCCTATACCGCAAGCGTTAACAAGGTGCCCTTCCTTTCAGAGCGCCGACTGGGCTATCCGCCGGCCATCGCGCCCAGGATGATGAACGGTTCCTCCCCGGCGACGACCCGCTGCGGCAGCGCCGTGTCGGGCGGCTCGTTGGACAGGTCCTCCTCGCACGCGTAGAAACGCACGAACGCTCGCCGTCGACCGCTGGTGCCGGTCCCGGATCGTGCCGAGCAGCACCGGATAACGCGGCTCGAGTGCGTCCAGTATGCCCGCTGGGTCACCGGCTCCGGCACCTCGAGTCGCACCTCGCCGGTGACGTGCGCCAGGTTCTTGAGGTGGGCCGGCAGGACGACCCGGATCACGGCAGCACCTGGACTTCCACGGAGAGCACGGCCGGCAGGTCCCGCACGATCGGCGACCAGCTGTCGCCGCCGTCGGCGGAGTGGTAGACCTGACCACCGGTGGTGCCGAAGTAGATGCCGCACGGGTCCAGCGTGTCGACCGCCATCGCGTCGCGGTACACGTTGACGTAGCAGTCCGACTGCGGCAGGCCGTTCGTGAGCGGCTCCCAGTTGTCGCCGCCGGTGCGGCTGCGGTACACGCGCAGCTTGCCCTCCGGCGGGAAATGCTCGGAGTCGCTCTTGATCGGCACGACGTAGATGGTCTCCGGCTCGTGCGCGTGGACCGCGATCGGGAACCCGAAGTCCGACGGCAGCTCGCCACTGATCTCGCGCCAGTCGGCCACCGGCGTCGTCGGTGCGGAGCACGTCCCAGTGCTTTTGCATGAACAGGGTGTCCGGCCGGGCCGGGTGCTGGGTGATGTGGTGGACGCAGTGGCCGACCTCGGCGTCCTCGTCCGGGATCTCACCCGAGCGCAGACCCTTGTTGATCGGCAGCCAGCTGGCGCCGGCGTCGTCGCTGCGGAACGCGCCCGCCGCCGAGATGGCGACGTAGATGCGGTCCTTGTGGACCGGATCGAGGATGATCGTATGCAGGCACATGCCGCCGGCGCCGGGCTGCCAGGTCGGCCCGGTCGGGTGCTGGCGGAGCGCGGTGAGCTCCGTCCATTTCTGGCCGCCGTCGTTGGATACGTAGAGGGCGGCGTCCTCGGCGCCGGCGTAGACCGTGTCCGGGTCGTCGCGCGACGGCTCGAGGTGCCAGATCCGCTTGAACTCCCACGGCCGCGGCGTGCCGTCGTACCACAGGTGCTCGCCGACCTCGCCCTAGTAGGTGAAGTCGTTGCCGACCGTGGTCCAGTTCCGGCCGCCGTCGTCCGAGCGCTGGATCAGCTGACCGAACCAGCCGCCGGACTCGGACGCGTAGAGCCGGTCCGGGTCGGCCGGAGACCCGTTGAGGTGGTAGATCTCCCAGCCCGCCGAAGTGCGGCCCGTCGACCGTCCAGTCGCCGCGCCGGCCGTCCGACGTCAACGTGAACGCGCCCTTGCGCGTACCGACGAGTACCCGTACACCACTCATGCCGCGATCCCTCCGCTCAGTTCGGTGACCTGCTCTCTTGGACCGTCGATGACCGCAAGAATCATCGGTCGTCCGCTGGTACGACGAACGAGGTCGACCACATTCGACAACGGACGACCAGCACTGTCCACCGTCCACAGTGCGCCGAGGATTCGGCACGTACCGGTTCAAATGCCTCCGCATTCTTGCATCTGCGATGGTGGACGGGTGGTATCACTGGTATCTGCATTTCGCTGGCAAAGTTCTCAGCCCCTAACGGCGAGCCGCGTGCCTGGGGGCTTCCCCGATGTTCGCGGTGGTGGTCAGGCCGCACAGTGATGGTCAGTGGGACCGAGGACGGACCCCGGCGTCCAAGGAGTGACAGATGTCTGGAATGCGTTGCATACGGCTGGGCGGCCTGCTGGTCGCGGCGGCATTGACTTTCGGTGGGGCGGTTGCGTGCGGACCGTCCTCGGGCACGGCCGCGCAGCCGCAGGGCCCCGCGGCCGCCGCCTCGAACCCAGCCGACGCTTCGATCGGATCGACTCCGACTCCGAGCGTGCCCGCGCCGGTCAAGACCTCCTCGGGGAACTCGTCCGGCGGGTCGTCGGGCGGATCGGGTGGTTCGTCAGGCGGCTCGTCCTGGCCGAACCCGGAGGATTGCATCACCTACAACCCGGACAACGTGACCGTCGTCTACCAGTCCGGTGTCTTCAGCGTCAACGACGGCGGGACAGTGATCATGAGGCTGAACGGTCAGCAGGGTAGCGACACCGGTGCGAAGGGACTCGCGCTGGCTCAGCGGTACCACCGGCACTGCTTCATCGGACGCCAGAACAGCCGGCCTGACCGGGCCACCTACACCTTCGACTACTGGCGCGACGCGTCCGGACGGACGCCGAGCATTCCCGGTCAGGACGATGACTGCTCGGACTACAACCGCGGCAACCTCACCGTCGAGGACATGGGCGACGGCAACGGCTGGCGCGTCAAGGATCACGATCACGTGCTGCAGCTGTTCGACAACGGCGACGATGCCCGCAACGGCAAGCTCGTCCTGTCCAAGTACAGGACGATCTGCTCCATCGGCGACCAGACCGATGACAGTCAGGACCAGGTCTCCTACCTGCTCTGAGCGACGGTGCCCCCGAAGGCGCCCACGACCGCCCCGGTCGTGGGCGCCCGCGGCGCGTGTGGACCTGGGCGCGAAACCTCATCACGACCTGGCGGCGTCAGCAATCTGGTGGGCGATACCGCGGTCGAGCGCGAGCAGCGTTTCGATATCGACGGCTCGGGAGCACCGGATCCGGAAGCTGCCGTCGTCCTGCAGTTCCACCACGATCGTGGTGGTACTCATGGTGGCGTCGAAATCGATCGTCACGTCCACGGTCAACTCCTGTTGGTAGTGAACAGCCGGCACCTCGGATCGCCCAGATCGTACCGGCCGGGCCGGCTCAGTGAGACAGGTCGGACCTGCTCGGGTACACAAGTCAGGATCAAACCCGGTCGACGGGACGACTACCATGGGTACATGGAGGATGCAGACGTGAAGCGATATTGATGGTGACGATCGCCGTGATTGCCCGATCGGGGCGCGGCCAGCTGTTCGCCGTCATGCTTCACCCCTCCGCCGAAGGACGCATCGATGTTCTCCGCCGCTACCCGCCTGGGCGCCTCGCACCGCGCGCTCATGGATCTCCTGAGAACCCGACCTGACCTGCGTGACGGCCCGGGCCTCGACCGGTGCCTTGACCTGCTGGCCCGGCGCCGCTCGCTCGACCTGTCCGATCTCTCATCGGCTGAGCAGTGCGGCCTCATCGCCAGCCGATCGGCCGAACTGCTGCCCGGTGCGGGCCGGCTGGACTCCCTCCTGGCCGCCGGGCGGCCGCTCGTTGTCAAGTTCGGTATCGACCCCACCGCAGAAGATGTCCACATCGGACACGCGGTACCGATGATCGTGGCCAGTCGGTTCCAACGGATGGGCCATCGGGTCGTGTTCATCGTCGGCGACGTGACGGGCCGGATCGGTGATCCCTCGGGGCGTACCGCCGACCGTCCAGCGCTGACCGACGCGGACATCCGCCACAACGTGGCGACCTACCGGGAGCAGGTGACCCCGTTCTTCGACTTCGACCGGGCCCGGTTCCATTTCAACAGCGAGTGGCTGTCCCGGGTGAGCCTGCCGGCGTTCCTCAGCGTGCTCGAACGGCTGCCCCTGTCGGCCGCTCTCCAGCGAGATGACTTCCGCCGGCGCCTGGCCGCCCACAGTGGACTGACGATGGCCGAGCTGACCTACGCGGTCGTGATGGCCCTCGATTCGGTGCAGATCGGGGCCGATGTCGAGATCGGCGGCCACGACCAGCTGCTCAATCTGCGGATGTGCCGGCGGGTGATGGAGAACGCGGGTCAGCCACCGGAGGTTGTCGTGACCACCGCGCTGCTCGAGGGTACGGACGGTACCGGAGCCAAGATGAGTAAGAGCAGGGGTAACTACGTCGGGCTCAGGTTCGCTCCGGCGGACGTATTCGGCCGGTTGATGGCACTCGCCGACCGGATGCTGCCCGACTACCTCCGGGACCTGACCGAGCTGCTCGACCCCGAGATCGACCTGCTGGAACAGCTGCACCCGATGGACGTGAAGACCCTGCTGGCGTCGGATGTCACCGCTACGGTGCATGGGCGCGATGCCGCCGCCGCCAGCCGGGACGGCTTCGTGGCCCAGTTCTCCCGGCGCCGGCTGTCCGACCGTGCCGGCATCCCGGCGGTCGACGCCCAGGCCGTCCGTCTGTCGACTGTGGCCGAGCTGTTCGCTGGCGTGACCGGGCTGGTGTCCAGCCGCAACCAGGTCCGCCGGGTCGCTGTCGGCAACGGCCTGCGCCGCATCGACGAGACCCCCGACGGGCGGTCCAGCTCGGTGCCGATCGCCGACGCCGACATCACCGTCGAGGCGCTCGGGAGCGCCGACGCAGGCGCCCGGACGTTCCTGCGCTGCGGGCGGGCGGTGCTCGAACTGGAGCGGATGCCGAGCGAGGCGGCGTGAGGCGTCCACATGCGACGGGCAACGGTCAGCGCTTGATGCTGGTCGCCACCGTCGGCACCCCGTTCGCGCAGCTGGCCGTCATGGTGATCTCGGTGCCGTGCAGCTTGAACACCAGGCTCGCGCGGATACCGGGGCCGGCGTCGATGTCGCGGGCGCGGAAGCCGGAGGCTGGTTGCCAGGACCGCAGGCGCGCGCTCGAGCCGGTACACGTCGCCACGACCGTGCCGCCGGACGAGCTGAACGACTTCGAGGTGTCGGCGACCTCGCGGGTGGGTTCGGGAACCGGGGCGGTGGTCGGATGCGCGGCCCCGAAGGATCCCTTGGCCGTGCCGGCTTCCGACCCCGACCGCAGACCGAGCGCGAACGTCGCGACGGCCAGGACGAACATGACGGCGATGACGGTACCGACCACGATCGGCCGCCGGCCCGGGTGTGGTTCCCATGCGGGGAGCGGTGAGGCGAGCATCATCGCGACGGTCGGCTCGAACCGGGTGAGTGCGCGACGCGGCGGCGGATGGGTGGGTGAGCTCGGCTCGGCCCAGGCATCCAGGTCGCTCACGGCGCCGGCCGCGTCGCTCACGGCATTGACCGCCCGGGCCAGCACGGTCGCCGCCTCTCGAGCGCTGGGCCGGTCGGCGGGGTCCTTGGCGACGCAGCGCCGGTACAGGTCGCCCACCTCGGCGGGGACGCCGTCGACGGGTGGCAGGTCGGCCGGGTCAAGGAACAGGTGGGCGCTCATCAGCTCCGCCGGCGTTGTCGCGTCCCACGGCCGTTCATGGGTGAGTACGCGGTACAGCATCATGCCGAGCGCGTACACGTCGACCGCGGTCGAGACGGGCGCTCCGGCCAACCGTTCCGGCGCCAGGTAGCCCACGGTGCCGAGCACCGGCCGGTCAGGCCGTGCGCCATCGTCGGCGCCGATCGCGGCGGCGATGCCGAAGTCGAAGACCTTGGCGCCGCTGGCGGTCAGGATCACGTTGCTGGGCTTGACGTCACGATGCACAAGACCCTGGGCGTGGGCCGCCGCGAGGGCGTCGGCGACCTGGGCGCAGGCGGTGAGCATGGTGGCCGGCTCCACCGGATGCGTCGCGATGGCGTCGGCCAGGGAGTCGCCGACCAGCAGTTCCATGACAACGTACGGTGTCCGGCTGGCGACGCCGTCGGGCGCTTCGCCATAGTCGAACACGTTGGCCACGTGGGGATGGGAGAGCCGCGCAGTCGCCTTGGCTTCGGTCAGGATGGCGCCGAGAACCGTCCGGTCGTCACCGCGGGTGGCCAACACCTTGACCGCGACATCGCGATCGAGGATCACGTCGTGCCCGCGCCACACGACGGACATACCCCCTGCTCCAAGCTGGGCGACCAGTTCGTAGCGGTCACCGAGCAGTTGCCCTGCCTCCACATGGGCCTAATTCCCCGGCGGGCTCGAACGAAACCCGGCCGCCTCGTACGATGTGGTGACATCGGGGGAGGCATGATGGGTCAATACGGATCATTGTTGGTCATGTTCGCCGTCCTCGCCGTCGTACTGTCCGGATGCACCTACCAACCTCCGCCACGGTTGGCGGAGCCGCTGCCCACGGGCGGGTTGGACGCCATCCGCCACCAGGAGGCGGTGGACGCGTTGGCCCGATGGGACGCCGCGTCGGCCGCGTATTCGGGTCTGCGCCTTTACCCGCTGGGCGAGGCGTTCGGACAGATGGGCGACTGGGAGCCGGCGAATGCCCGCTTCCGGGAAGCGGTGCTCGCCCGGTGGCTCAGCGTCGATGCCCCGCTCGGGGTGCCCGCAGCCAACGGGGATGTCCGCTGGTATGACGGGACGACACATCGGTTGCCGGCGCTCTCCGCCGGTGAGGCGTGGGACGCGGCAGGTTGGCCCGTGCATACGCCCTGTGACGGTTGCCCGATCGTGCATGTCACGGGAGCGGTATTGGGCGAAGCGGTTGTACCGACCACGCGGGGGCCGGTCGCGATGCCGGTCTGGGAGTACACCGTGGACGGTTCGGCCGTACGACTCACCCGCCCGGCGGTCGCGCTACCGCAGCCGAGCGTGGTGTAGCCATCGTACGACATGGATCATCCGCCGCTGAACATGCACATCGACGCGGCCCGTGGTTCGGCCAGTGGGCAGTCGCTGACGGTGTTCTTCACGGGAAGAGTACTTGGGGCCGCCAATGCCTGCGGGGCCGACTACACGGCGGAGGCGGTCGAGTCGGCTGCCGGCGTGGCGGTCATCATCCACGAACATCCCAATCCCTACGCCGGAGTGGACGCGAACGGGATCGTCTGCACGATGGTTGGCGCAGTCCGGACGGCGGTCGTAGCGTTGAGCCGGCCGCTGGCTGAACGCGCGGTACTCGAGACGAATCGCGGGCAGCCGGTACCAGTGGCCCGCCTGCCCTGACACTGGCGTCCAGGTGTCCGGGTGGAAGGAAGGGCACCTTGTTAACGTCTCCGGTATAGGAGCGGCCCCTTATTAACAGTGAGGATGTACGAGAGAGTCCTCCCGGCCCCGGACTGACCCACTCTTTAACTGACTTCGGGTCTTTAACGGGATCTGTCGCCGTGGCTGGGAGGACTCCTCGTGCACTCACCGGACGTGGCTGTGACCTGATAGGAGCCTGGCTAGAGGCGCCCCGTCACTGTTGTGTCCGTTCCGCCCGGCTGGTGCGTGCCGCCCTTCCCAGTCGAGAGCAAGGACGGTCACCCTGATGGTACGACGGCGCGTGGAAGTCACCGGCGGAGTCGATACGCACAAGGACACCCACACCGCGGCGGCGCTGGACAGTGCCGGCCGGGTGTTGGGCACCGAGCAGTTCCCGACCACCCGTACCGGGTTCATAGCGCTGCTGAAGTGGATGCGCGGCCTCGGCACGGTCAAGAAGGTCGGTGTCGAGGGCACCGGCGCGTACGGCGCCGGGTTGGCCCGGTTCCTCGCCGAGGCCAACATCACCGTGATCGAGGTCGACCGGCCCGACCGTAAGACCCGCCGTTGGCAGGGAAAGTCCGACCCGATCGACGCTGTGTGCGCCGCCCGGGCCGCACTGGCCGGAACCCGCACCGGTACTCCCAAGCAACGCGACAGCCGCGTCGAAGCACTCCGCAACCTGCGGGTCGCCCGCCGCAGCGCCATCAGGGACCGTGCCGACGTGCGGCGCCAGATGCACACCCTGGTCATCACAGCCGTGGACGAGATCCGCGACCAGATCCGCGGCCTCACCGCCATCGCGTTGATCAACCACTGCGCGGCCGCCGACCCGAACCTCGATGACGTTGCCGACCCGGCCGTCGCCGTCATGGTCGCGCTACGCAGCCTGGCCCGACGCCACCAGCAACTCACCACCGAGATCGCCGACCTCGACGAGTTGATCACACCACTCATCGAGGCGATCAACCCGAAACTGTTGGAACTCAACGGTGTCGGCCCCGACGTCGCCGGCCAGCTGCTCGTCACAGCGGGCGCTAACTCCAACCGGCTCCGCTCGGAGGCAGCGTTCGCCATGCTCTGCGGAGCATCTCCGCTGCCGGCCAGCTCCGGCAAGACCGACCGACACCGCCTCAACCGCGGCGGCGACCGCCAGGCCAACGCCGCCCTCTACCGCGTCGTCCTCAGCCGACTGCGCTGGGACCCACGCACCCGCGCCTACGTCGAACGCCGCACCAAGGAAGGCAAGTCGAAGAAAGAGATCATCCGCTGCCTCAAGCGCTACATCGCCCGCGAGGTCTACGAGCTGCTCAACCCGCCCCAACCAGCGCCATCACCCGCTTGACATCCATAGGAGCATCCATGGACAGGGTGCGCCGCCGCTCACTTGGCGGGGACGATGCCGCCCTGCTGCCAGGTCGGCCAGGACACGTTCCAGTCGCCGTAACCGTCCCAGCTCGGCATGGCGGGGCCGCCGGTGTTCGAGTAGATGGCCACGTCCCCGATCTGAGCGAAGTCGAAGTACTTCTTCGCGTCGGCGTCACGCAGGTTGGTGCAGCCGTGCGACGTGCTCCGCTGGCCGATGTTGCCGCCGTTCCAGCTCGCCGAATGGATGAACTCGCCCGAGTTCGTCAGGCGTACCGACCAAGGAACCTTCAGGTCGTACTGCTGGCCCGGGGTCGTGTTGACCATCCGCTGGAGCTTGTTCTTCTCCATCACGACTTTGACCCCGCTGAACGTGGGCGTCTTGGCCGCTCCGAGTGAGACGGGGAAGGTGAAGACGTTCTTGTCGTCCGCGGTGACGACCATCCGCTCGGCCTTGCCGTCCACCTGCACGATCTGCTTCGGTCCGGTGTTCATGTCCAGGGTCAGGCTGTTGTCGAACACGAAACCCGGCCCGGCCGACAACCCCTGCACCGGCAGGTCCATGTGGATCTGCGCATGCCCGGGCCAGTAGTCCTGCAGACGGTAGTGTGCCTCGATCGGGGCGTCCTTGTAGATGGTGGAGTTCTGGAAGTACCACGCACCCTGGGCCGCCTGGCCGTTGACCGTCACCTTGGTGGCCTCGCTGAAGGCCCGGCTGTCGGTGATCTTCGCGGAAAGATAGGCGATGATCGGCATGCCGACGCCGTAGGTCGACCCGTCGGCCTCGTAGAGCCGGATGTGTACCGGAGCGCCAGACGGGGTCGGCGTACCGGTGGGCGATGGCGACGGGCTGGCACTTCCCGGGGTCGAACCGGCGCCGGCGTTCCAGGATGCTGAGGGGCTCTTGCTGCAGGCGCCGAGGACCGCCCCGGCAGCGCCCAGCCCGGCCAGGGCGAGCAATCTGCGCCGTCCGAAAACCGTCTCCGCCATGCCTGACCCTCCCCGCGGTCGTGGACAGTGACGATCGTACCGCGCACCCGCTCACCCGACGGATTGAGCGAACTGAGGGTGAACGGGTGACTACGCTGCGCCTACGGGTACACTCGGATCGGTGACTGACCACAAGGGACGGACGTCGTACGTTGAGGTCGGCGCGACCCGGCTCGATGAACTGCCGCCCGGTTACCGGCACGTGCGCCGGCGGGTCAGGGTCGGTCAGGGCGACGCGGTGCTGCGGGCAGTGGGTGAGGGCATCATGACCTTCGAACTGCAGCGGCGGACCGGCCAGCGTCCGCGACCGACAGCGCCACGGGTGGCGGTCGGGGTCGAGGTGACCGGCCGCTTGGGCATCGGACGACTCGTCCTGCGCCTGCCCTGCCAGGTGGTGTGGGTGGTCGAGGAGGCCGACCGGATCGGATTCGGGTACGGCACCATGGCCGGACACCCCGAGTCGGGCGAGGAGGCGTTCGTGGTCAGCCGGGACCGGTACGGCGGGGTGTGGTTGGAGATCGTGGCGTTCAGCCGCCCGCAGCGCTGGTTCGTGCGACTGGCCGGCCCGGTCGGGGTGTTGCTCCAGGAGCTGGCCACCACCGGCTATGTGCGGGCCGCGCGGGCGCTCGCGGCCCGGGTCTGAGGGCTTCCGATCTCGGTCGTACGAATGTACGATGGATTCGTGGGCAACCCGAACCTGGAACGAGAGGTGACCCGAGCCCGGTCGGCCTATCTCGGGGCACTGCGGCGGTTGGCCAACGCGATGACCGCGTTCCACGACGCCACGGTGCCCCTCGATCCTGACGAACGGGGCCGCCTGTCGCCCTGGACCCATGAGCATGTCGTGGTCATGCGCGCGTGCGCGACCGCCTGGCCGGCCGTGGTCGAGGCCCGGCGCCGCTATGACGCCCTGGTGCGCGACCTCGGCCGACCAGCCAGCCGCCCGTACGCCTAGCCAGCGGCCCGCACGCGTCTCGCCAGCCGCCCGTACGCGTCTAGCCAGCCGCGCGTACGCGTCTAGCCCACCGCGCGTACGCCTAGCCAGCCGCTGTTCGCCTGGCCGGGCGGCATTGCGCACGATCTCGCCCCGGCCTTCGCGATGCCAGGTCGGCCAGCCCCGAGACGACGGGTACCGTCGGGGTCATGACAACGCTGGGGCTGATCGGCGCCGGACGCATCGGCAGCACGCTGGCCGAGCTCGCGACGGCCGCCGGTTACGACGTCGTGCTGAGCAATTCACGCGGACCTGACACACTGGCCGACCTGGTGGCCCGGATCGGTCCCCGGGCCAGCGCGGCGACCGCCGCCGCCGCGGCCGCCGCCGGGGACCTGGTCGTGGTGACCATCCCCCTGGGGGCGTACCAGACGGTGCCGGTGGAACCGTTGCGGGGCAAGGTCGTCATGGATACCAACAACTACTATCCGCAGCGCGACGGGCACATCGCCGAGCTCGACGACGGCTCATCGACGAGCAGCGAGCTGTTGCAGCGCCACCTCCCCGAGTCCCACGTCGTGAAGGTGTTCAACAACATCGCCTCCCCGATCCTGCTGGCGCTGGCCCGCCCGGCCGGCGCGCCGGACCGCAGTGCCCTGCTCGTCGCGGGGGACAGCACCGACGCCAAGCGGCAGGTCTCCGACTTCCTCGACGCGATCGGGTACGACGCGGTCGACACCGGGCCCCTGGCTCAGGGCGCGCGGTACCAGCCGGACACCCCGCTCTACGGTCTGCCGTACGGGGGTTGGGAGACCCCGACGCCGGCCAGTGCGGAACAGCTGCGCGCCCAGCTCGGATGAGCGGATGCTGGCTGCATCCGGCGGCCAGGGTCCGGTCCTCGACCATCGAAGGCGTCGGACTGTTCGCGGCCGAGCCGATGCGGGCCGGCGTACCGGTGTCCATTCTGGACGGCGAGGTGGTCGACACGGCCCGGTTGGTCGAACTCATCGGCGCGGGTACGGGCTATGTGGACACCATCACCATCGGGGTCGACCGCCATCTGGGCCTCGCACCGCTGATCCGGAGCGGCGGAGCGCCCCGTGGCCCCTCCGCCGCCCCGCCTCCGTCTACTGTGGAAGGCCATTCTTCCCGACCGCCAGGGCGGTCACGGTTACCGTGACCGGTTGGCCGCGAGAGGAGCTGGCCCGTATCGGGGTCGACAGCCCGATGTCGAACGAGTCCTGGGTGCCGGGCAGGGACACCTGGATGCGGTCCACCGCGAAAGCGTCCGCCAGGTTGGGCTCGGTTCCGAGGGCGAACGACGCCGCGCCCTGGGCCGGCAGGACCACCGGAACCTCACCCGGGTCGGACCGCCCGTAGACCGGTCCGTGGACGACCTCGATCGCCAGCGCCTGGCTGCCGTTCTGGCTCGCGCCGTCCTGCACCCCCCACAGCTTGACCAGTGCCGGGTACCCGATCAACTCGCACGGCTCCGCGTAGGTGTTGATGAACGACACGACCACCCACGGTTCGCCGACGGTCGCGCTGTTGCCGGTGAGCTGGACCACGATGTCGCTGTGCCGGCACGGGGCCACGTAGTGAGCGGTCGTCGCCCCGGCCCCCGGCCCGAAGGCTGTCGGCGCCCCGAGCAGCTGCCACCGGCTCAGCGCCGGAACGAGTACGGCCACCACGGCGATGGCCAGCAGGCAGGCACCGGCCACCCGGACAGCGCGCCGCTGGCGGGCACGGATCCGGACCGGGGCCAGTCCGGCCGGCCGGATGCGGGGAAGCTCATCGGCCCGAAAGGCGGCGAACACGGCAACCAGGCCGTCGTCGTGCTGCTCAGGCACGTACGTCCTCCGTTCCCCGGTCGGCGAGCAACCAGTGCAGGGCCGAGCGCCCGCGGTGCAGCCACACCCGCACCGTGCTCTCGGCCACCCCCTCCTGCTCGGCGATCTCGCGCGTGGTCAGGTCGCCCAGGTAGTGCAGCACCACCGCCCGCCGTTGCGCCTCAGGCAACCGGGCCAGGGCGGTGGTCAACGCGACCCGGTCGGCCGTCGGACCCGGTACCGACTCCTCCCGGACCGGCCAGGCCACCGCGGCACCGTGGCGCAGCCGCCGCCACCGGCTCGTAGCGAGGTTCCAGGCGACCCGCCGCAGCCAGGCGACCGGATCGTCGTACCGGCTGATCCGCGACCACCGGGGCAGTGCCCGGCAGAAGGCCTCCTGCACGATGTCCTGCGCCGCTCCGAGATCACCCGTGTAGGCGTAGACCTGCAGCGTCAGCGGGCGGACCTGTGTCGCGTACACCTCTTCGATGTCCACGGCCGCATCGGGCGGTGCCGGCTCGGACAGCCGGACGCTGGCGTCGAGCGGTGGATCGCGATGGGCAACCACGTCTATCCGCCTTGTCCGTGAAGTCCGGGTCCCGGTGTCGTCAACGCTGACGACCGCCTGTTTGTACACGCGCGGACAGCCATGAGTGTTACAGGTGATCTCCGGACGGTCACGGGGTAGCTCGCCGACCGCCGGGCACGTAGGTTCACTCGCGTCAGTGGGCGGGAAGGTCGGTCGGTGGGACGGTCGTCACGACGCACAGCCGGCGGCCGCTGCTGCCGCCGACCCCGATTCAGCGGGGAGCCATCCGGATTGCGCCGTCCAGGCGGATGGTCTCGCCGTTCAACATGGGGTTGGCCACGATGTGCTCAACCAGCGCCGCGAACTCGGTCGGCCGCCCGAGCCGGGCCGGGTGCGGCACCTGCTTGCCGAGCGACTCCTTGGCATCGTCGGGCAGGCCGGCCAGCAGCGGAGTCTCGAACAACCCCGGGGCGATCGTCATCACCCGGACCTGGCGCTCGGCCAGCTCACGGGCGATGGGCAGCGTCATGCCGATGATGCCGCCCTTGGAGGCCGAGTAGGCGGCCTGCCCGATCTGTCCCTCGAACGCCGCCACCGACGCGGTGTTGACGATCACCCCCCGCTCCTCGCCGTCCAGCTCCTCGGCCAGGATCCGCTCGGCGGCCAGTCGCAGCACGTTGAACGTTCCGATCAGGTTGACCTCGATCGTCCGGCGGAACAGGTCCAGTGGAAACGGCCCGTTTCGTCCGACCACTTTGGACGCTGGTCCGATGCCGGCGCAGTTGACCACCACCCGCAGCGGCTTACCCAGGTGGGCCGCGGTGTCCAGGGCGGCCGTCACTGCCTCGGGGTCGGTCACGTCACCGGCGGCGAACCGGGCGCCCTTTCCCAGCCGGGTGGCGACCTGCGCGCCGGCCGAGGTCGGCAGGTCGACGATCACCAACGAGGCGCCGGCGCCGGTGAGCCGCTCGGCCGTGGCCAGGCCCAGTCCCGACGCGCCGCCGGTGATCAACGCAGTGGTCCGGGACACGTCCATCCGCACACTCCTGTCGTCGTCGAAAGGCATCGTGAGCCTCGCATACGCCACCGCCGGGTCCGGACGGGCACCCGCCGACCGGTTCGGCGTCCCCCGACGATTTCAGAGCGCACGCCCTTGTCATTGGCGCTCTGGATCGGATACTCTGACTCGAGTATCCGGGCCGTAGTACCTGGGCGCAATATTTTCAGAGGTGAGGGAGGTACGCGATGCGCCGTCCGAGCAATCCGCTCGCGCTGGCCGTGCTGGCACTCCTCTACGAGAAGCCGATGCACCCGTACGAGATGTCCAGCACGCTCAAGTTCCGCCAGAAGGAGGAGAGCATCAAGATCAACTACGGCTCCCTCTACGCCGTGGTGGAGTCGTTGGACAAGCGGGGCCTGATCAAGGCGGTCGAGCGGATCCGGGACGGCCGGCGGCCCGAGCGGACTGTGTACGTGCTGACGCCGCCGGGCGAGGAGCTGTTGCTCAGCTGGCTGTCCGAACTGCTGGCCCAGCCGTCGCGGCAGTACACCGACTTCGAAGCGGCGATGTCCCTGCTCCCGGTGCTCCCGCCCGAGATCGTCCAGGACCTGCTCGAACAGCGGCTCACGGCACTGGCGGCGGAGACCGAGCAGTACGCGACCATCCGGGACGCCAGCGCGCACATGCCGGCCATCTTCATCGTGGAGGGAGATTACCGGGCGGCCTTGCGCGAAGCTGAAACGCGGTTCGTCCGGGATCTGGTCGACCAGATCGCGAGCGGCTCTCTCGGCGGAATTCCGATCTGGCGGCGCCTGCACGAGCTCAAGCGCGCCGGCGGCGAGCACGACCTCGTCGAGGAGCTGCGCCAGGAGTTCGACCCCGAGCACGAATGGGGTCCGAAGCACGAGTAGTCGAGTACGGCCCCCGGCCGACTGCCATCGACCGGGGACCAGCTACCGCAGAACACCACGCACGCGCGGAATTCCGTGGCCCGCACACACCAGGGTATTCCACGCGGCCTGATCCGCCCGGCCGTGTCCGGGCCGAAAGGAATACCCATGTCCGCCCGTCATCGTGGCCTGGCCACGGTCGTGCTGATCTTCGCTTCCTTCATGGACCTCATTGACGGGACGATCGTCAATGTCGCCCTGCCATCCATGCGCTCCGACCTGGGGGCCTCGCCGGCTCAGCTGGAGTGGGTGGTGAGCGCCTACCTGCTCGCCTTCGCCGTTCTCCTGATCACCGGGGGGCGGCTCGGAGACATCTTCGGCCGCCAGCGCGTCTTCATGATCGGCGTGCTGGGATTCACCGTGTTCTCGCTCGTGGCCGCGTTGGCGCCCACGGCCGGGGTGCTGATCGGCGCCCGACTGGGCCAAGGCGCGGGCGCCGCCCTGATGGCGCCGCAGCTGCTCTCGAGCATCCAGGTGTTGTTCTCGCCCAAGGAACGCGCACCCATCTTCGGGGTTGTCGGCGCGGTCAGTGGCCTGGCCGCGGTCATCGGCCCGCTGCTGGGCGGCTGGTTGGTGACGGCGGACATCCACGGCCTCGGTTGGCGGACGATCTTCCTGATCAACGTACCGGTGGGCGTGGTCATCATCGCGGCCGCGCTGCGGTGGGTGCCGAATACCACCTCGCCCCGTCCACCCCGGCTCGACCTGCCCGGCGTCGTACTGGCCACGACCGGGCTCTTCCTGCTCACCTTCCCGCTCGTGGAGGGTCGCCAGCAGGGCTGGCCGGCCTGGATCTGGGCGATGCTCGCGGCAGCGGCGCTCGTGCTGGCCGGGTTCGTCATGTACCAGCTGGGTCGCGAGCGCCGGGACGGGTCGTCCCTTCTGCCGATGCATCTGTTCGCCAACCGGGGGTTCTCGTCCGGCCTGATCACCCAGGGTGTGTTCCAGGGCTCGATGGTCGGCTTCTTCCTGACCCTGACCATCTACCTGCAGACCGGGCTCGGATACACCGCACTGCACGCCGGAGTCACGCTGCTGCCGTTCAGCATCGGCGCCTTCGTCGGCACCGCGGTCTCGGTACCGCTGGGAACCCGGCTCGGCAAGGTGGTCATGTTCGCCGGGGCGCTGTTCCAGGCGGTGGCGGTGTGGTGGCTGATCGTCGTGGTCCATGCCCAGGGTGGCGGCCTGTCCACATGGGACATGACGCCGGCCCTCGCGCTGGGTGGCATCGGTCTGGGCCTGCTGGTGGTCCCTCTGGTCGACGTGGCCCTGGCCACCGTCGCGCCGGCGGACGCCGGAGCCGCGTCGGGAACCTACGGGACGGTCCAACAGGTCGGCGCCGCGATCGGGGTGGCGGTCATCGGCGTCGTTTTCTTCGGCGTGGCGGGTGCGAACTTCACCGCCGCCGGGCTTGAGGACGCGCTCACCGCCGGAGCGTGGGTGTCCGTGGCCGGGTTCGCGCTGTGCGCTCTGACCACGCTCGGACTGCCGCCCCGATCGGCCGTCCAGGCTCACGCCGAGGAGCAGAAGGAGCTCATGGCCGCGTGAGGCCGACGGGCGACCCGGACCGTCCACAGGAGACGGTCCGGGTCAGTCCAGTTCCTCGGTGGCCTTCCGGCCGGCCACGGTCGCCCGATGCAGGAAGCCGGCCAGCAGCTCCAGCTCGGCCGCGGTGTAGTCGGCACAGATGGTGTCCATGGCACCATTCATGCCCGCGTACAAGTGGAAGATCTCGGCGCCGCGCTCCCGCACGGCGCTGATGCTGACGGCCCGCCGATCCGCCGTGTCGGGGTCGCGGGAGCGGGTGATCCAGCCCGCTCGTTGCAGCCGGTCGAGGACGCCGGTCATGGTCGCCGGGTGCAGCCCGGCCCGCCGGGCCAGCGCGCTCGGGCTGAGCGGGCCGGTCCGCGAGATCAGGTCGAGGCAGTCGAGGTCGACATCGCGCAGCTCCAAGCGGGCGCCGACCTGATGGTTCAGCAGAGACACCTGGTTCGTCAGCTCACGCATCGCGTCCTTGACCGCGGTCGTCAGCCGTCGTCGGTGGCGCCGGTCGTCCGGAAGTACTACGGAACTCATATGATACGATCCTCGTGTTATATGGTGTACGTACGTAGACAGCATACCGGGGAGGAACCCATGAAGCTCACCATCTTCGCCGCGACCGGGGGCATCGGTCGTCATCTGCTCGACCAGTCGGTCGCCGCGGGACACGACGTGACCGTGGTGGTGCGCGATCCGTCGAAGATCACATCGCCGGTACGGGTGGTGGCCGGCGACCTGAGCCGGCCGGACCCGGACCGGCTGCGTTCAGCGGTGCACGGCGCCGACGCCGTCCTCAGTGGACTCGGCCCCCGCACGAGGGCGGATGCCGGCATCGCCGCACCCGGTACCCTGGCCATCATCGAGGCGATGAAGGCGGCCGACGCCCGTCGCATCATCGTCGTCAGCGCGGCCCCGCTCGCCCCGGTCGCCGTACCGGGTGGGCCGACGCCACCCCGGTTCGATCCGGGCGACGGATTCTTCATGCGGCACCTGTTCAGCCACCTGGCCCGGGCGATGTTCCGGGAGCACTATCTCGACCTGGCTCTGATGGAGGACGAACTTCGCCACAGTGGACTGGACTGGAGCGCGGTCCGGCCGCCGCGGCTCAACGACAAGCCGCTCACGGGTACGTACCGGATGGCGTACGGGCAGAACCTGCGTGGCGGCTGGATCGTCCCCCGGGCCGACGTGGCCCATGCCATGCTGCGATTGGTCACCGACCGGGAGTCGATCGGGCGGACGGTCGGCGTCGCCACCTGATCCGGCCACGGCGGCTTCGCCCCGGTGTGTGGATTTGTACGGGGAAGCCCGCCGTCATTGCCGCCATCCTCGGTCGGCAAGGAGGTGGTATTCCCAATGTCAACCACTCGAAGCCGAGCCGTCGTTCTGGGCGGCAGCATTGCCGGACTCTTCGCCGCCCGTGTGCTCGCCGACGAGTTCGAGTCGGTGGTCATCGTCGAGCGCGACCGGCTGCCGGTGGCCTACGACCATCGCCGCGGTGTTCCGCAGGCCCATCATGTCCACGGCCTGCTGCCGCGCGGACGGCACGCCGCCGAGGAGCTGTTCCCCGGCCTGACCGACGACCTGGTCGACGCAGGCGGCATCCCGGGCGACATCCTGGCCAACGTCGGCTGGATAATGAACGGGCGGCATCTGCGCAAGGCCCAGTCGGACCTGATCGCGGTGTCAGCCAGCCGTCCGCTCATCGAAGGCAGCATCCGGCGCCGCGTCCTGGCGTTGCCCAACGTCGAGGTCCTCGACGGCTACGACATCGTCGGTCTGTCCTCCACTGTAGACGGTCAACGCGTCACCGGCGCCAGGATCACCAGCCTGTACGGTGAAGGCTCGCGGGTGCTGACGGCCGACCTCGTGCTCGACTGCACCGGCCGCGGGTCGCGTACTCCCCGATGGCTGAACGAGTTGGGGTTCCTGGCGCCGACCGAGGACGTGGTCGGTATCGACCTCACCTACGCGTCGCGGATGTTCGAGGCCCCAGCCGACGTGTTCGGCGGCGACGTTGTCGTCTCGACCGCCCGCACCCCGGTCCAGCGACGCGGCGCCGTCATGCAGCGGCTCGAGGGCGGCCGGATGCTCGTCACTCTGGCCGGCGTGGTCGGAGAACGTCCGCCGCTGGAACTCGGCGCGTTCACCGAGTACGCGCGGTCACTGCCCACATCGGACACATATGACGCCATCCGCGCCGGTCGGCCGATCGACGACGGTACGCCGTATCGGGTGCCGACCTACATGCGCCGGCGCTACGAGCAGTTGACCGCGCTGCCGGCCGGGCTCCTGGCCGGCGGTGATGCCGTCTGCAACTTCAACCCGGTCTATGGGCAGGGGATGAGTGTGGCCGCCGCGACGATGATGGTGCTGCGCGAGGAGCTCACCCACCCGGGCGACCCCGACCCGCGGCGCTACTACAAGGCGGTCTCGGCGCTGCTCGACGCTCCGTGGGGCATCGGTGTCGGGGCCGACCTGGCGACTCCCGGGGTCACCGGCCCGGCGATGCCGCCAAGCCCGCTGACCCCCGAGTACATCCGCGGCATCCAGCTGGGCGGAGCCGAGGACCCGGAGCTGGCCAAGGCGTTCATCAGGGTCATGGCGCTCATCGACCCGCCACCGGCCCTGCTGCGACCTGAGATCGCCGAGCGTGCGGCCCGGGTCGGCCAACCGGTAGGCTGACCCACCACAGTGGACCCCGGACCCGGAACGCAAACCCCCCGACGTATCCGGGTCCGGTTCACTGCATCGAAGCGTTGACGCCTTTGTTCATCACCTCGGCCCTCGCCGGTGTGATCCTGTTCGTGGCCGCCTGGACAGGTGGCCACTCCGGCCTCGGCGTCCTGGCCCTCGCCGTCGCACTCGCCTTCGCCGTCGTCGTGATTCTGGCCGCGCGGTGGTCCGAGACCGTGCAGGGTATTCTCGACCGGCGCGACGAGCGCATCCGCGGCATCGACCTGGCCGCGACCGCGAGCACAGGCCTCGTGCTCATCGCCGTCATCATCCTCGCCGCCGCGGTTGAACTCTGGCGAGGGCGATCCGGTGAACCGTTCACCTGGCTGGCCGCCGTCGCCGGCGTCGCATACCTCGTCGCCGTGATCATCGAACGCGTACGGCGGTGAGGGTGTGCGACGGTACAGCACGTCGGCCAGGACACACGCCATGCCGAACACATCACCGTCGCCGACGGCAGGATCAAGACATAGGGCGCCGTCAACCACCTGTGCGAGCGCTAGCCGACCTTGTTCCAGGTCACGATCGAACCCGCCCGGCCGGCGCCGCAGCTCACACCGGCCGGCATCGGGGTCACCGTCGCACGGATGACATCTCCCTTGCGGAGGGTGCCCACGCCCGGACCGTACAGCCGGTAGGCGGTCCCCCCGTCGGTCTGGATCTCATAGCACGGCCCGGACGCGTCCGCCACGACCGTTCCGACCACGATGTCAGCTGGCATCGGATCGGTCGGCGACTTCGGCGGCGCGGTCGCAGAGCCCATCGCAGGAGGGACGGAGTTGGACAGCCCGGGCCCGGTCGATGTCGGTCCGGCAGTGGCCGCCGGGGGCGAGCCGGTCGCGCCGGGAGTCGTCGGGGGTCCGGACGGTGAGGGGGAGCCGTCGGGCGTCGCGCACGCGGCCAGCCCGAGCAGAGCCATCGCGGTCATGGTCAACGTCCGTCGCATCGCCACCATCTCCTTTGGACGACCGTACCCGTGCCGTGGTTCCGGTCAAACGCGAACGGCGCCCGGAGAGATGACCCTCCGGGCGCCGTCCGACCTGCGTGGGAACTTAGCTGATGCGGACTCTCATGGACGTGCCGTTCTGGTCGAGCACGCGGATCTTCACCCCCGCGGCCGGCAGTTTCACACCCTGGTTGGGTACCGCGGCGTACCAGTACGTCTTCGTGTCATCGAAGAGCGGCTGGGCGTTCTGGCCCCGGATGTAGCTGGGCTGGCCGTTGATGTGCAGCGTGAACGAGTCGGCCTTGGTCAGGCTGAACGGTGCGTCGTAGACCTGCACCCGCGACCGGAACGGCAGGCCGTTCAGGCCGTAGAAAGGCTGCGGGTGCGAGTCGATGTACAGGTTGCGACCGCTGCCCGGGTGTTCGAAGGTGTCATTGTCCGCATAGGACAGATCCCAGTACGAGATCAGCAGACCCTGCTGGTACGCGTAGTGGTCCACCTTGTCCGGCAGGGCCGTACCGTACCCGAAGAAGTATGGTCCGGTCTTGAGGTACTGGTCGTACGACACGTACGACCGGTTGCCGGCGATGTAGTAGTTGTCGAAGAAGTTGGTGACGCTGGCTCCGACGATCGAGAATCCGGTCGCGGTCCAACCATTGGCGCCCGCCTCGGCACCGTCACTGAACACGGTGGATCCACCGGCTGTGATGGCGATGTCGTCGAGGAAGATGCCGTTCGGTACGTCCGGGTCGTTTCCGGCTACCGCCGGGTCGGTGGCGTACCGGATCCGCAGCCCGATCGTCGTGCCGGCGTAGGCCGACAGGTCGAACGAGGCGTCGGTGTAGCCGGCCTGGGTACCGTCGATGCCGTTGCCCTCGGCGGCGTTGGCGATGTTGCCCGCGATCGGGGTCCACGTGCCGCTGCCGGAGTCGACCTCGACGTAGGCGTAGTCACACGGGTCGGGACCGCAGTCCTCGATGTCCCACCGGGCCTTGAACGTCAGCGCGGCGGCGCCGGCCGGCAGCCTGACCTGACGCGTGAGGGTACTGGTCATGTTGTTGCCGGTACCGCTGTACCACTGCCCGCTGCCTGTCGCCGGCGGCCCCAGGTCGGTGACGACGGCCTTCTTGGGTAGGACGACCACGATGCCCTGAGCCTTGGCGGAGTTGTACTCCTGTGGACCGAGGTCGATCGTCTTCGTCTGGCCAGCTACGACGGTCTCGTAGTCCAGCCAACCGAGCTGCAGCTTGTTCCAGGCGCCGATGTCGCCACCGCGCTCGCCGATGCCTTCGTCGTTCTTGGCGCCGAGCCGGCTCTGGGCCATCAGCGTCCAGTGCTCGTTGTTGTTGTCGCCACCGTTGATGATGTTGTAATCGTCCGGCAGACCGAGGTCGTGGCCGTACTCGTGGTAGAAGACGCTGCGGCCACCGTTCTCGGGCTGGATGGTGTAGTCACCGATCCACATGCCGGTGGTACCGAGCTGCGTGCCGCCGAGGAGGTTGTTCGGCGGTCCGGTGACCCCGACGCTCTGGAAGGCGTACCAACGGTGGCTCCAGATCGCGTCCTCACCGTAGATCGGGTCGCCGTCGGCCTGGTCGCCACCGGCGTGCACGATCTGGAAGTGGTCGAGGTATCCGTCGGGCTCGTTGAAGTCGCCGTCCGAGTCGAAGTCGTACCGGTCCCACTGGTCGAACGTCTTGAGCTCGGCGGTCACGTCGGCCAGTGACCGGCCCTGGGCGACCTGGTCGTTCACCCACTGGTTGGCGGCGTCCCGGATCAGCGCCCACGTGTTGCTGCAGACGTTGGACGCGCAGGGGAAGCCGTCAGAGCGGCCGTAGCGGGCCTCATTGAGGGGCACCTTGACCCAGTCGGTGACCGTGCCGCCGACGCTGTAACGGCCGGACGACTGCGCCTCGTAGTAGTTCTTGAGGGACTCACCGGTGCCGAAGTACAGGTCCTGGAAGTGCTGACGGTTGTAGTCCGCCTGCCAGACCGTCGAGTTGTCGACGGCGCGGTTGGGCTGCGGGATCTGGTTGTGCAACGGGCCGTCGAACCGGACCGGGCCCGGCGTGTCCGGGTCGGTGTCCTGGTCCGGGTAGTTCGGGCTGCGCTGGTCACCGAACTCGACCAGGATGACGAAGATCCGGTCGGTCTTCTCCCGCGCCAGCTCGACGTACTGGTCCTTGCCGCTCTTCCTGTTGTTCGTGTTGCCCTGTCCGGCCTGGCCGAGCTTGGCCACCAGACTGCCGTTGCGTACCTCGGTCTTGACGCGTCCACTGAGGACGCCGCTGACGGCCTGCTGACGCAGCTCCCGCCGCTTGCTCTCCAGGGCGTTGGGCAGATCATCGGCTGGCATCGGCTCAGCCACCGAAGCGGCCTTGGCGATCGCCTGCGCGTTCGCGAACGTGGACGGGATCACGGCGACGCCGAGTCCGACCACCGCCAGCCCTAGCAGCCCCACGAGTCCTTTGCGCACTGTCTAACCTCCGGGTTTGGGGGGAGGCCGGCTCCGCTGGGGTGAGCGTTGCCGGCGCAGTACAGCCCAGTCGGCGGGCAGGGTCGACCGGCACACCACACTCGTGGCGTTCAGGCCCCGGCGCCTGGCTGAGCAGCGACTCTCCCCACGTCACCGGGGGACGAGTCCGGGTCACGCTGTCAAATCGGCCCGGCGGTGTCACGTAGACGGTGGATGTTTTCGCACGGTCACGCGTTTTTCTCTGCTCATATGTTCATAGACGCATGATTTGCACTAGGGTTGGTGGCCGTAGTCTGCGCCGCCATCGGCAAGGCTGACTGTGTAGTGGGTTATCTCTCGACTCCGGCCATCGCCGGCCAGGAGACTGGACGCCGGGCCTCGACACCGTCGTCAAGGGAGCAGTACACATGGCTCAGTCATTTGGTTCATACCAGGCCGAGATCTACCTCAATGGGATGCTGGCCGACGCTGTGCCACCCTTCACCACCAACCCGGACGAACTCGAGGACTCGGCCCGTTCCCGGATGGAGCCCGGGCCGTTCTGGTACGTCGCCGGCGCGGCCGGTACCGGCGCGACCGCGCGGGCGAACCGGGCCGCCTTCGACCGCTGGCGGATCGTCCCGCGGATGCTGCGTGACGCGACACAGCGGGACCTCAGCACGACCGTGCTCGGCACCGAGATGCCCGCACCGGTGTTCATCGCGCCGGTCGGAGTGCAGTCGATCCTTCATCCCGACGGCGAGCTCGCGGTGGCCCGGGCCGCGGCGGCACTCGGGGTACCCATGATCCTGTCCACCGCGTCGTCGTACAGCATCGAGGAGGTGGCCGGAGCCAGCGGTGACGGGCCGCGGTGGTACCAGCTCTACTGGCCCAACGACGACGACATCTGTACGAGCATCCTCAGTCGGGCTGAGAAGGCGGGCTTCTCCACGCTGGTGGTCACCCTGGACACCTGGACGCTCGCCTGGCGCCCGAACGACCTCAACACCGCCTACCTGCCGTTCATGCGGGGCATCGGGTGTGCCATCCCGTTCTCCGACCCTGCCTTCCGGGCCAAACTGGCCGCGCCACCGGAGGACGACCTTCTCTCCGCGGTACGCCTGTGGGTGCCGACCTTCACGGGTACGGACAAGAGCTGGGACCGGCTGCCATTCCTGCGCGAGCGATGGTCGGGACCGATCGTGCTCAAGGGCATCCTGCACGCCGATGATGCCCGCCGGGCAGCTGACGCCGGCATCGACGGCATCGTCGTGTCCAACCACGGCGGCCGTCAGGTCGACGGGGCCGTCGCCGCCCTCGACGCCCTGCCCGAGGTGGCGGCGGCCGTCGCCGACCGGATCGAGGTGCTGTTCGACTCGGGCGTACGCGGCGGCGCCGACATCGTCAAGGCGATCGCGCTCGGCGCCCGGGCGGTGCTGCTCGGCCGTCCGGTCGCCTACGGGCTGGCCCACGACGGTGAGGCGGGCGTGCGCCACGTGCTCCGCACCATCCTCGCCGATTTCGACCTGACCCTCGGGCTGTCCGGCTACCGTACGCCGGCGTCGCTCACCCCACAGTCGGTGCGACCGGCTCCATGATCACTTTGATGGTGTGGGTCGCGGCGTGGCCGGTGGCTCCACCCACTGGCATTCCGGCGGGTCGCACGAGATCGACTTGCCGCCGCGCAGGAGGCTGCACGGCACGCTGACGATCGAGGCCCACGGCTGGGGTGCGCCGCGCAGGTTCACGTGTCCGAGATTCGGGTCGGCGCGGCACAGTCGGGTACCGGCCGCCACCTGCTGTGTCCACACGGGAGCGTGGCCGCGGAAGGTGTTGTCGAAGCGGAAGTTGACCGCGCCGATGGCGACGGTGAGCAGCGCCACCGCGCCCAGCGGGGCCAACCGGGCCAGGCTCAGGCGTCCGGCCAGCTGGCGCGGTTCGAGCAGAACCAGCAGTGCGGCGAAGATCAGCAACTCGGCGGCGTAGAGATAGCGCTGCTGGATGGAGCCGTTGGCCATCACCAGGAAGCAGAAGAATCCCAGCGCGTGCAGCGCGGCCAGCCCGGACAGC
Organism: uncultured Actinomycetota bacterium; assembly: GCA_963803345.1. Classification (GTDB taxonomy): domain Bacteria; phylum Actinomycetota; class Actinomycetes; order Mycobacteriales; family Micromonosporaceae; genus CAWDLX01. The sequence goes on along the minus strand of CAWDLX010000005.1, from coordinate 212,731 downwards.
GTCCACCGTGGACGGAGCCAGCCACGCCGGCCGCCGACCACCGCCACGGTCACCACGGCAGCGACGATGGCCCAGGCGGTCACGATGAGGCCGACCTGGGCGCCGGTACGGACCACGGTCGGGTAGCCCGGCAGCAGGTGGGTGGCCCGGAACCCGAGCAGGGACTGCGGGACCGCCCAGACGACGAAGTTGGCCAGCGCCGGCACCGGGTTGGCGGTGATATGACCCGGGCGCGGGCCGAGGTTGAAGCCGAGCAACGGGGCACCGAGGTTGACCGCGGCGCAGGCGACCAGGGCGGCCAGCATGAGCAGGCTGAAGCCGGTGCGGCGCTGGTACATGCGCAGCGCGGCCAGTGGGATGAACGCGATGCAGATGACCGATGCGCTGGCCGCGAAGGCCACGGTGGCCACCGCACCGACCTTTCCGAGCCTGGATGCCGGTGTCCACAGCAGGACCCAGAACATCGCGTACGCGGTGAAGAAGTGCAGGCACACCGGCCGGTTGTAGATCTCGGACATATTGTTCTCGGCCACCGCGGCGAACAGCATCGGCGCCGCGACCGCCACCCTCAGCAGTCGGCTGCGCAGATGCGCCCCGCTGGCCACGTACACCTGCACCACCAGGGCGGCCGTGATGACGGCAGCCGAGACTGACAGGACGGCAGCCGCGTAGCGCACCGGAAACAGCGTCGCCAGCTCGGTGAACAGCCGTGGCCCGATCACCATGTACCCGTTGACCGGCTTGAAGATCGCGCTCAGCCCGGTCATGTTGTACGCGTCGTTGAGAAGGTTCTTGGCGTCCTCCTGCCAGATGCTCTGCAGGGGGCCGGTACCGGTGGTGCGGAGCAGGCTGATGATCGTCCCGACCACGATGGCGGCGGCGGTGATCGCCAGCGCACGGATTGTGATCGGGCGAACCGGTGCGGGGTCCGGGAAGAGGTCGGCGACGATCGTGGAGCGCGCCCCGGGCTCATGATCTGCTACCGGTTCATCAACGTGAATGGTGCTTATCGCCACGAATATCTCCAATTGCCGTCACCCTCAGTGACCAGAGAATACTGGAGTATCCGGTGCAGGCAGGACCGAGGGCACCGCCCTTCCGGGTCAGCCCCACTATCGGTCAGCCCCCCGCTACCGGGTCAGCCCGTCGCGTAGCCGGGCGTGAACTCCGTCGTATGCGGTGACCCGGGGAAGCCAGCGCTTGTCGACCTTGGCGAGCACCGTGTAGCTGGGATCACACACGTTGCCGATCGGGGCCTGCCCGGCCTGCGACAACAGTTGGTATGCGTCCAGAGTGTCGAGTCCGGACAGCTCTGCCGTCCACGTCACCAGGTCGTGCTGGCTGATCCGGTAGGCGTCCTCCAGGGGGCGGGCCGATCCGGTACTCATCAGATGGGTGTCCGACTCGATCCGGGGCCACGGTGTCGGAACACCCTTGATCAGATCGACCACGAGCACCGTCTCCATGGCCGCCTCGACGGCCACCCCGCACACCTCTCCCTCGCCTTGCCGTGCGTGCCCGTCGCCGAGCGCGAAGAGGGCACCGGGGACATTGACGCCGAGGTACAGGGTGGTACCGGTCCGCAGCTCCGGGGTGTCCATGTTTCCGCCGTGGGCGTCGGGGACCAGCGTCGAGCGGACCTCGAACGCGGCCGGCGCCAGGCCGACCGTTCCGTGCATCGGATCCAGCGGTAGTTCGATCGTGTGGTCGCTCGCGCGCGCCTGGAACCGGACCACCCCGGCCGCGAGGTCGATGTCGTAACGCCATACCCGCTCCTCCAGCGGGGGCTGCAACGTGGCCGTGGCATGTGTGCTGGTGAGCGCGCCGAAGAGCGGGAACGTCGAGGAGAACGCGTGGTCGCGGGCGGGTGTGATGGAGGCGAAATGCAGGGCAAGCGTGTCGCCGGGCTCGGCGCCCTCGACGTGGAACGGCCCGGTCACGGGGTTCAGGTACGGGAACTCGCATACCTGTGACGGCAGGTCGTTGACCGACCTGACCGCCCCGCCGAAGCAGTCCTCCGTGGACACCACCAGCGTGTCACCCGGCCGCACCGTGGCGACCGGTGCCCGGCCGCCGAACGTGTACGACAGTTGGTCGGCGGTCGGGCGGAACTCGATGCGTTCAGTCATGCGCCCATTGTGGGCCCGCGGGGCTGGCGCGTGGGGTGCTCGCGTCGGGTGCTCGCGGGGCTGGTGCGCGTGGGTGCTCGCGGGGCCTTGCGCGCGCGTGGGGGCTCGCGGGGCCGTGCTCGCGTGGGGTGCTCGCGGGGCTGGCGCGCGTGGGGGCTCGCGGGGCAGTGCTCGCGTGGGGGCTCGCGGGGCCGTGCTCGCGTGGGGGCTCGCGGGGCTGGCGCGCGTGGGGTGCTCGCGGGGCTGGCGCGCGTGGGGTGCTCGCGGGGCCTTGCTCGCGTCGGGTGTTTGGAGGGGCACCTTCCTAACGCTCTCGGTATAGGAAGGTGCCCCTATTAACGGGTTCTGACCGCTGGCCGGCCCGATTGGGGTGCTCGCGAGGCGTGTTCGCGGGGCCTTGCTCGCGTCGGGTGTTTGGAGGGGCACCTTCCTAACGCTCTCTGTATAGGAAGGTGCCCCTATTAACGGGCGGGCGGGCCGGGCGGGCGGCGCGAACAAGCCCCCTGACGGCGGCGGGCCAGGGCGAACGGGCGGGCTTACGTGACCCGTGGTCGGAGCGCTAGAAGGTGTAGGTCTCGGCCAGGGTGTGGTACTCGAAGAGCTCCTCGGCCGTGAACCACAGGTCCAGCTCCTGCTTGGCCTCGGCCGGATTGCCGGAGGCGTGGACGAGGTTGGCGACTGCCTTGTCCTGCTCGATGCAGTAGGCCTTCGACTGGTGGGCGAAGTCGCCCCGGATCGTGCCGGGGGGCGCCTCGTTCGGGTACGTGCCGCCGACCAGCCGGCGGATGTTGGCTACGGCTTCGACGCCTTCGATGACCATCGCGAGCACAGGCCCGCGTCGCATGGCGGCGGCGTTGGCGTCGTAGACCGCCTTGCCCAGCCGTTCTTCGAGGTCGAAGTAGTGCCTGCGGGTGAACTCGGCATCCATGCGGGCCATTTTGGCGCCGACGATCTTGAACCCCGCGTCCTCGAAGCGTTGGATCAGCCGCCCGACGAGGCCGCGCGCCACCGCGTCCGGCTTCAGTACGACGAGAGTCCGTTCCACACTGGCCACTGGTCTGCCCTTCGAGTCGTGAGCGCGGTGGCGGGCCCACGCGCGCGGGATTCTCAGGCAGAGATTACGGAACGGGTACGTGATCTTGTCAGGCGGCCTTGCGCTGGGCCCGCTCCCCCTGCTCGGCCCGGGCGATGAGCTCCATCAGCCGCACCACCTCGGCGCCGTCGCCGGCCAGATAGGCCCGGGTCAACTTGTCGCGGAGTCCCGCCACATGCTCCTCGGTCATGTCACCGACGGTAACAGCGGTGGGTCGCACGGTTTGTCCGTCGACGCGGCTTTACCCGGGCATCCATCGAGGTCACCTCGGCCTTCGCGAGTTTCGGACGTGCTCAACGTCGGCGTGTCGTGACCGTACCGGGCGCTATGTCAGCATCAGCCGGCGGCTGGCGAGCCACGGGCGACAGGTCAGCGGGACTGGAGGGCGTCGAGGGCGACCGACATGGCGATGACCAGCCGGCGGTCGATGCGGGGGTCGGCGATCCGGACGAGGTAGGTGTCCCGGACGGCCCACGTGCGGTCCACCGAGAACGCCGGCACGCCGTCCGCGGCGAAGTCGAAGTGGTAGGGCAGGAAGGACACGTCGGTGAAGCGGCGGATCAAGGCCATGAAGGGACTGCGTTCGGATCCGGTCACGACGACGGGTAGGCCGGGCTGCTCGATACGCCAGGTCGAACGCAACAGCGAGGCGGCGAAATCCTTGCGGAACAGTCCGATCGCGGCACCGTAGCCGTCGGTCACGTCATAGGCGCCGCCCAGGTCGATCACGTTGCGCGCCTTGAAGCGGGCAAGTACCGCCGACTTCGACCGGTCGGTGAAGAGGGTGACCTCCTCCCGCAGCGTCATGCGCTTCTGCTCCGCGAACCCCACCAGAGCTGATGGCGTGCCGGCAGCGTCGGCCGCCCAGACCTCGTACCGGTTGATCATGAGCGTGAACTGCTGCTTCACGATCAGCGTCTGGATGTTCCGTAGCGTCGTCAGGTCCATGGTCGGCCCCCCAGGTCTTCGGCGAACGGGCCCAAGTGTGGCAGAGCCCGCAAAATCCGCCCCGGCTGAACGCAGTAGCCTTGTCGCGTTGTGACGATCACCGCGCCGATCCGGACATACCACCCGCGCCAGGGGCGCCTCAGTGGTCGGCACCTCACGGCCTTGCGGGACCTCGGCCCGCGGTTGACGGTCCCGGCGCACGGGGGCGCACTGGATCTGGCCGCGGCGTTCGGCCGGGTGGCCCCGGTCGTGCTGGAGATCGGGTCCGGGATGGGTGAGGCGACAGCGGCGATGGCGGCGGCCGATCCTGGCCGTGACTACCTTGCGGTGGAGGTGCACCGGCCGGGCGTGGCCAACCTGCTCGCCCTCACCGACCAGATCGGGCTGACCAATGTCCGGGTGGTTGAGGGCGACGCGCTGGACTTCGTCCGCCACCGGCTGGCGCCGGCCACCCTGGCCGCCGTGCACGCGTTCTTCCCCGACCCGTGGCCCAAGGCGCGACACCACAAGCGGCGGCTGGTGACGCCCGAGCGCTTGTCGGAGCTGGCCACCCGACTCGCCCCGGACGCGACGCTGCACCTGGCCACCGACAACTCCGGGTACGCCGACTGGATGCTCCAGGTGCTGTCGGCCGACCGGCGGCTGTCCAATGTGTACGAACGCTTCGCGCCGCGGCCCGGATCCCGTCCGGTCACCAAGTTCGAGCGGCGTGGGCTGGCCGAGGGCCGGACGATCCGGGATCTGGTCTTCACCCGTACGAGCCGGACATGACACTGCTCGACGAGCTGCCCGCCGGGGACGACGCGGGCGAGGTGTTCGACGCCTTCGAACGGTGGACCCGGTCGCGCGGGCTCATCCTGTACCCGCACCAGGAGGAGGCCCTGATCGAGGTGGTGTCGGGGGCGAACGTCATCCTCGGCACGCCGACCGGCTCGGGCAAGAGTCTCGTCGCCGCCGGCGCGCATTTCGCCGCCCTGGCCCGCGACGACACCACGTTCTACACCGCTCCCATCAAGGCCCTGGTGTCGGAGAAGTTCTTCGCCCTGTGCGACATGTTCGGCCCGGAGAACGTCGGCATGCTGACCGGCGACGCCAGCGTCAACCCCGACGCGCCCGTGATCTGCTGTACGGCGGAGATCCTGGCCAACATCGCGTTGCGCGAGGGTACCCGGGCTGACGTGGGCCAGGTCGTCATGGACGAGTTCCACTTCTACGCCGAACCCGACCGCGGCTGGGCCTGGCAGGTACCGCTGATCGAGTTGCCCCAGGCGCAGTTCGTGCTGATGTCGGCCACGCTCGGCGACGTGACCCGGTTCGCCGACGACCTGACCCGGCGGACCGGTCGGCCGACGGCCGTCGTGGCGAGCGCCGAGCGCCCGGTGCCACTGCTGTTCACGTACGCGATGACACCTCTGCACGAGACGATCGAGGAGCTGTTGAGTACCCGCCAGACTCCGGTCTACATCGTCCACTTCACCCAGGCCGAGGCCCTGGAGCGGGCGCAGGCGCTGACGAGCGTCAACGTGTGCACCCGGGCGGAGAAGGATGCCATCGCGGGCATGATCGGGAACTTCCGGTTCACCGCCGGATTCGGTAGGACGCTGTCCCGGCTGGTCCGACATGGCATCGGAGTTCACCACGCCGGCATGCTGCCCCGCTACCGGCGGCTGGTCGAGACGCTCGCGCAGGCCGGGCTGTTGAAGGTGATCTGCGGTACGGACACCCTCGGCGTCGGTATCAACGTTCCTATCAGGACGGTGCTGTTCACCGGACTGTCCAAGTACGACGGTGTCAGGACCCGGCTGCTCAAGGCCCGCGAGTTCCACCAGATCGCCGGGCGGGCCGGGCGGGCCGGCTTCGATACCCTCGGCACGGTCGTCGTCCAGGCACCTGAGCATGTCATCGAGAACGAGCGGGCCCTGGCCAAGGCCGGCGACGACCCGCGCAAACGCCGCAAGGTGGTGCGCCGCAAGCCGCCCGAGGGCTCCATCGGTTGGGGCCAGCCGACCTTCGAGCGCCTCGTGGGTGCCGAACCGGAGCCGCTCACGTCGAGCTTCGCGGTCAGCCACGCCATGCTGCTCAACGTGATCTCGCGGCCGGGGGACGCGTTCGCCGCCATGCGCCATCTGCTGACGGACAACCACGAGGACCGGCCGGCCCAGCGCCGCCACATCCGCCGCGCCATCGCGAACTACCGCGCGCTCGTCGCCGGAGGGGTGGTCGAGCGACTCGACCAGCCGGACGCGGACGGGCGGACGGTCCGGCTCATGATCGACCTGCAGACCGATTTCGCGCTCAATCAGCCCCTGTCGCCGTTCGCCCTGGCGGCGTTGGAGCTGCTCGACCGCGAGTCACCGACCTACGCCCTGGACGTCCTGTCGGTAATCGAGTCCACACTGGACAATCCGCGTCAGGTGCTGGCCGCCCAGCAGTTCAAGGCCCGGGGCGAGGCGGTCGCCCAGATGAAGGCGGACGGCATCGAGTACGAGGCCCGGATGGACCTGCTCGAGACGGTCACCTATCCGCAGCCGCTGGCCGAGATGCTCGACGCCGCGTATGAGATGTACCGGCGCGGGCACCCCTGGGTGGCCGACCATCAACTCGCTCCGAAGTCGGTGGCCCGGGACATGTCCGAGCGGGCGATGACGTTCGTCGAATATGTCTCCTTCTACGGACTGTCGCGCTCTGAGGGGCTGGTACTGCGGTACCTGGCCGACGCGTACAAGGCGTTGCGGCAGACCGTGCCCGACCAGGCGCGAACGGAGGACCTGGCCGACCTGATCGAGTGGCTGGGCGAGCTGGTACGCCAGGTCGACTCGAGCCTGCTCGAGGAGTGGGAGCGCCTGGCCAACCCGGATCCGGAGTCCACGGCGGTCGCCGACACTCCGCCGGCGGTCACCCGTAATCCGCGCGCCTTCCGGGTGCTGGTGCGTAACGCCATGTTCCGCCGGGTCGGGCTGGCCGCGCTGCGTCACTGGGACGAGCTGGGTGAGCTCGACGGCGAGGACGGCTGGACCGCACCGGCATGGGAGGACGCGCTCACGCCGTATTTCGAACAGCACCATGACATCGGTACCGGCCCGGACGCCCGCGGGCCGGCCATGCTCATCATCGACGCCGGGCGCGACCGGTGGACCGTACGGCAGATCCTGGACGACCCGGCCGGCGACCACGACTGGGGCATCTCGGCCGAGATCGACCTGCCCGCCTCGGACGAGGCAGGAGCGGCCGTGGTACGCATCACAGAGGTGGGACAGCTCTAGGAGGTGGCAGTGCCGGGACCGGTCGCGCTGGTGGGGTCGGGCGAGTACACGCGCGCCATGTTCGAGGTCGAGCGCGACCTCATCGCCGGGAGGGCGCCCCGGTACGTGCAGATCCCGACGGCGGCCGCCCAGGAGGGTGAGAAACGCATCTCGTACTGGGTCGATCTCGGCGTCAAGCAGGCCCAGCGGATCGGGGTCACGGCGGTACCACTGGTGGTGACCAATCGGGAGCAGGCGCAGGATCCGGCCGTGGCGGCCCAGGTCGAGGGCGCCGGCCTGATCTACCTCTCTGGCGGCAGCCCGTCCTACCTGGCCGATACGCTGCGCGACACAGCGCTCTGGCACGCGATCCTCTCCGCGTGGGAGGCTGGAGCGGCGTTGGCCGGATGCAGCGCCGGCGCCATGGCGTTCGCCGACCGGGTGCCCGATCTGTTCCGCCGCTCGGGCGGGGAGCGCAAGGGCCTCGGACTCCTTCCGCACCTGCAGGTGCTGCCGCATTTCGACGCGATGCTCGGACGCGTCCCGGACCTCCTGACCCGACCGTTCCTGCACCCTCCGGCCGGGGTGAGCCTGGTCGGCGTGGACGAGAACACCGCCCTGGTCGGTGGACCGGAAGACTTCACCGTCCGGGGGGTGGCGTCGGCCTGGCTGCTCGGGGAGGGCAGGCGGCGCGAGTTCCCGGCCGGCGCTACGGTGCGCTTCGCAGCGCGTACCGGGTGAGCGGAAGTGGCGACGGGTTGGTACCAATGAGGGTGCCCCCGGCGAAAGGCGACCCCCCGTGTTCTCCTCGATCACACATATCGGTGCGACCGTCCTGTGCGGTCTCATCATCGCGGCCGGCGTCGTCGGTGTGCTCATCCCGGTGATCCCCGGTCTGCTGCTGAGCTGGCTCGGCATGCTGCTGTGGACGTTCATCGGCGGTGGTGGCTCAGCCAAGTACGTGTTCCTGGTGATCGCGACGATCGTGGCTTTGCTCGGCGGCGCCATCAAGTACGCCGTGCCCGGCCGGAACATGAAAGCCAGCGGAGTCAACACGCTGTCCATAGTGGTCGGTGGCATCCTCGGCATCATCGGCTTCTTCGTCATTCCCGTGATCGGACTCCCCATCGGGTTCGTGCTCGGGGTGCTTCTTTCCGAGCTCGCGCGTCAGCCCAGCGGTGGGCAGGCCTGGGACTCGACCGTCGCCGCGCTCAAGGCGGTCGGACTGGCCGTCATGATCGAGATCGCGGCCGCGTTCGGGGTGGCTGTCGTGTGGGTGTTGGCCGTCTTTCTGGCCTGAGCCCCCGGGTACCCTCGGCCGGTGGAGATTCCGGCCGAACTGCGCGCCGCGCTCGATGCCGCGCTGTCCAGACTCGCCACGCGCGACGGTGCGTCCACCGTCGAGCGCCTGATCGGCGCGTACCGGTCCGGCCGTCCGGCCAGCCGCCCCATTCTGTCCACTATGGATGACGTACTGGCCTATGCCGGGTACCGGATGCCGGCGACCTGTAGCGCCGTCCTGGCCGCGCTGCGGCAGGTGTCGGCCGCCGCGCCGTCGTTCGCCCCGCTGACTCAGCTCGATCTCGGTGGTGGTACCGGGGCGGCGGCCTGGGCGGCGGTGGAGCAGTTTGCGACGCTGTCCGGCGTGACCGTGGTCGACCAGGTACAGCTGGCCCTCGACCTCGGTCGGGAGCTGGCCGCCGGCTCGCGGCTGGACCGGGCCCGGTGGCGCACCGCCCGGCTGGACGACGCCGACCTGGAGCCGGCCGACCTGGTCACGGTCTCGTACGTCCTCGGCGAGCTGGACCCTTCGGCCCAGCTCACCCTCATCGGCAGGGCCCTGACGGTGGCCGGCGCGCTGGTCGTCGTCGAGCCGGGCACGCCGGCCGGGTACGAGCGGATCCTGGCCGTCCGGCGGGCCATGGTCTCCGACGGCATGACGCTCGTCGCCCCCTGCCCGCACAATGCCGGCTGCCCGATGGTCCTTGGACACGACTGGTGCCATTTCTCGGTCCGGGTCAACCGGTCGTCGGTGCACAGGCGACTCAAGGCGGCCGAACTCGGGTTCGAGGACGAGAAGTTCAGCTATGTGGCCGGCATCCGGTCGGGCGCGCCGTGGCGACCGGGGCGAGTGCTTCGCCGTCCGAACCTGGGCAGAGGGGTGGTGTCGCTGTACGTTTGCACCCCGGCCGACGGCCTGGCCCGAACGGTCGTGTCGAAGCGGCAGGGCACGCACTACCGGTCCGCGCGCGATGTCAGCTGGGGCGACCCGTGGCCGCCGTGGCCAGCCGACGGCGGCGGCCGCCCGGGTTAGGCCTGACCCGTCCGGTGCTCAGCCCCGGCCCGGCTCGTACCGTTTGAGCGCGAACCGGGTCCCGACCACCAGCAACGCGATCTGGAAGAACATGACCAGCACCGCCCGCCACCAGTTGAATGCGGTGTGGGACCAGATGGGGTCCTGCAGGGGGAAGTTGACCAGGTTGGTGGTGGCCGCGCTGGCTGCGAAACCCCACCGGCCCGGATCGATCCACGAGATGATCTCGAGTGTCTGCTGTCCGGCGATCTGGAACAACCCTCCACACAGGACGAGCTGAGCCATGACGCTCACGACGAGGATCGGCGTGGTCTGGTCGGAGGTACGCACGAGCGCGCTGGCCAGCAGACCGAGCGCGGTGGACGCGATCGCTACCAGGCTCACCGCGAAGATGACCTCTTCGGTGCCGCCGTGGAAGATCAGCGGGTTCTTCGGGCCGCCCTGCCCCCACAGGGCCAGGTTGACGAAGATGATCACCTGGAAGATGTCGATGATGATGAAGACCATGAGCTTGGAGGCAAGATAGGCGGTCGGGGACAGCCCGATCGCCCGTTCCCGCTTGTAGATGGTCGACTCGTTGATGATCTCCCGGATCGCCACGGCCATGCCCATGAACGCAGCCCCGATGACGAACACCACCAGCAGCCGATCGGCCTGCAGGCTCAGCCCGATCGGGTCGGGGGTCAACCCCTTGTCGCCCGGGACCGCCCGGCTCAGCACCGCCAGGGCAAGTGGCAGCCCGATCAGGAAGACAGCGTAACCGCGGTCCGAAACGATCACCGTGATCATGCGCATACACAGGGTCAGAAACTGCCGGAGCGGGACGATCGGGTGCAGTGCCCGCTGGGTCATCGACATGCTCTGCACGCCCCGGGTATCCCGTGGCGGTTTGTGCTTGGCGTCGGCGAATATCCGGTCGGCGGCCCGTTGCAGCAGGTCGGGCTTCTTGACCGGCCGCGGCGCAGCGATGACCGCCACGGGCGCCGGGGCCGGAGCGGGGGCCGCGAATCCGGGCGCCGGCGCGGTCGGCGAGGGAAGGGGCGCTGGAACGGTCGGTTCCGGGGCTGGACGGGGGGTCGGTACGGCGGTCGGGATGACCGGACGAGCGTCGCGCTGGCGCGAGCTCGAGTGCGACCTCGCCGACGTACTTGCGGTACTGCTCGGAGTTCCGGTAGATCTGCGCCCATCGGTCCGGGTCGTTGGTGACCTTGTCGAAGACGTCCGCGTAGTCCTCGGAGCCGAAGAAGCCGAGCAGCTCGTCCGGCGGACCGAAGTAGCCCATCCGCCCGCCCAGGCACATCACGAGGACGTGGTCGCACAGGCCGAGGTGGAGCACGCTGTGGGTCACCACGACGACCGTCCGGCCGCGGTCGGCCAGCAGCCGCAGCTCCCGCATGACCTCTTTGTCCAGGGCCGGATCGAGGCCGGAGGTCGGCTCGTCGAGGGCCAGCAACGACGGCTCGGTCAGCAGCTCGAGCGCGACCGAGGTGCGCTTGCGCTGACCACCGGAGAGGGTGTCGATGCGCTGCTTGGCCCGGGCGGTGAGGCCGAGCAGCTCGATCACCTCGTCGACCCGCTTCCATCGCTGCTTGCGGGGTACGTCGTCGGAGAACCGCAGCGACGCCGCGAACCGCAGTGCCCGCCGGACCGTGAGCTGCCGGTGCAGCACGTCGTCCTGCGGCACCATGCCGATGCGCGTTCGCAGCTCATCGTAGTGCTCGTATAGGTCCCTGCTGTCGTAGAGCATCTTGCCCATCGTCGCCGGCTGGATGCCGGTCATCGCCTTGAGCAGCGTGGACTTACCGCAGCCGCTCGGTCCGATGATGCCGAGCAGCGTGCCGTGGCGTAGCGCGAAGCTCACGTCGTCGAGCAGGGTCGCCTTCTTGATCTGCGACGGTGATGTCGTCCGCGATCATCGAGGTCGGGCCCTGGTCGTCGTGCTGGTAGATGCGCGGTGCCGTCGAACAGGAACTCGTGGCGGCCGATCGTGAAGGTGTCGCCGGCGGCCAGCACCGCCCGCGGCACGCGGCGGCCGTTGTGGTGCAGGCCGTTCGTGCTCCCGAGGTCGACCAGGTGGTGCTCGGACCCGACCTTGCGGATCTCGGCGTGCTGGCTCGACACCCAGAGGTCGTTCAGCACGATGTCGTTGCTCGGGTCCCGCCCGATCCGGATGGTGCCGGTCGAGTCGAAGGACGCCACCGGCGCCGCGGGTCTGTCGCGGTGCCCGCACCAGGTTGATCGTTCATCCCCACGGGCATCATCATGCCGGTCGCGTCGAGTCGTTGTCGCCCGGCCCGGGGGCCCGATAGTCGACAGGCGCCGGATCGGCCCCGGGTCGCTCAGCGACACTGTCGGTGGCGTGGCGCGGGCGACCTGCCGGCGGGCGTTGGTGCGGCGTCTCCCACGGTACGAGCAGCGCGTCGGACTCCGGCGGCGCGAGTGCACGCTGGGTGCGGGTGTCCACCAGCAGGCGGCCGAAGCCGGGCCGGGTCGCGACCACGACCAGGCTGTCGGTGCGGACGCAGCCGCCGGCCACCGGTCGGAAACCACAGAATCTGGCCCTCCCGGCCGGTTCGGATCGCCAGCAGGCGGACTTCGGCCGGCCGGTTCACCTCGCCGACGGTGTGGTGTTCCAGCCGCGAGCCGGCCCGGACCGGCAGCTCGGCCACGATCAGGACCTGGCGGCGGACGGGATCGGTGGCCATGACATGGCGGCCGAGCATCGCCGCGGCGAACGCCGGCGCGGCCAGGAAGGTCACGCTCCGCGAGATGTTGATTGCGAAAGCGCGCTGCACCCGGCGGGCGAACCCGCCGTCGAACAGGCGCAAGCACGACCCGCAGGTTCGGCTGGGCGGCCCGGCCGAGCAGCGAGATCTCCAGGTTCACCACGTCATCGGTCGAGACCACGACCAGCGCACGGCAGGTCGCCACCTGCGCTGAGTTGAGGATCTCGGCCTGACTGGCATCACCGATGATGATCGGGAATATCGAGGTCCCGGGCCGACCTGGATACCGAGGGCCGACGTTTCCCGCTCGATCGCCACCACCTCGATGCCCTTGGTCGACGAGGTCGCGGACGACCCGGCTCGCCGACGTGACCCAGGCCGACGACCACCACGTGGTCGGTGATGCCGTGCGGCACGCCACGCCGCTCGCTGCGCAGCCGCGCCTTCACCGCCGAGTCGACGATCGCCGCCGTGATCGCCGGAATGAGCGCGATGCTCACGATCGTCAGCACGGTCAGCGCGATCTTCTGCGGTCGGGGCCGCAGTCGGGTCGGCGTTCGCGCCGGTGAGCTCGCTGAGGATGGTGACGTAGGCCGACTGGACCACGTTGCCGGTCACCCAGGTCAGCACCGCCGTGCCGGCCAGGAAGATGACCAGCAGGACGCCCACAACGAGTCGGATCCGGGCTCCGAGAAGTACCGCCATGGCGGTGGATCGCGGCCGGGTCCGGCGGCGCGGCTTCGGCGTCGGCGCGGGCGGCCGCCCGCGGCTCAGCACGATGTCGGTCAGGCCCTCGGACTCGGGCGCCGGCAGCAGCTCGGGATCGACCGGTCCGCCGGCATGCGAGACGGCCAGCCCCAGGACAACGTCCTCGGGCCGCACCCGGTCGCGACGGGTCGCGACGAACGTCCGGTCGGCGATTGTGATCGGGAGTCGCCGATTCGTCCAGCGCGGCGGCCACGAACACCGGCGCGGCGATCTCGGCCGCCGACAGCACGACGCAGTCGTTGAGCAGGCCGGCGATGCGGTAGCCGAGGCTGACGTTGAACATCCGGACGACGATGCGGACCTCGGGATTGAGCTCCTGCGCGAGCAGCGCGGCATCGATGTTGCCGCTGTCATCCTGTTCGATCAGGCCGATGGCCGCGGCGTCCGGATGCCGGCCCGTGCGAGCGTCCGGCGTCCAGTTGCTCGGACTCGACCAGCTCGATGCCGGCGAGGCGGCGGATGCGGTCGCCCCAGGCTGTCGCCCGGGTGCGGGGACGATCGCGGTGACGCGGATGTCGTACCGGGTGGTGAGCTCCTCGACCAGCCGGAAGGCCATCGGGTTCGATCCGCACACGATGAACCGGCGAGGGTCGTTCGTCTCGTCGGCTCGGTCAGGGCCGCCTCGGGCGCGGTCGCGTCAGGCTGCACGCCAAGAGGGTATCGACGAGGACAACGCCCGGGAGGGGCCGGTGACGCTCGATCCGCATCGGGGGGCCGGCGCCGCGGGCGTTTGACCTCGCCGCGACGGTGTTTGTCGTCAAGTCGTGCCTGGATGGCTCGACTTCGAGGGCCGGGTCGGCCGGCGGGGTCCGGCCGGCGGCGCGATGCCGTCCGCGAGCAGCATGGTCAATCGCGCCATCGCGGCTCTCCGGTTGGCCAGTTGCGACCGGTGCTCGGACGCGGTGATGATGAGGACCCCGTCGGTCAGTCGTGCGCCCAGCCGGTCCAGCGCCCGTGCCTTCAGGTGCGGCGGGATGGCGGCGGACGTGGCGAGGTCGAATCGCAGCTCGGCCTTGGAGTCCGCCGTGTTGACGCCCTGCCCGCCGGGTCCACCCGACCGGCTGAACTGCCAGGCCAGCTCGGTTGCCGGAATCGTGATGGTCGCAGTCAGCCGCAGGTCCTCGCGCACGGGTACAGCATGCCTGGCACGAAGGTTGACGGCGGTATTGGTTGCTGTAGAGTAACCGTTGCTCATGAGTAACCAAGCAGAGCCTGACGAACGGGTCGATGAGGTACTCGACGCGCTGGGCGAGCGCACCCGCCGGGAGATCGTCGCCCGGCTGCGGGACGGCCCGCTTCCGGTGGGCGAGTTGGCGGCGGCCCTACCCGTCGGTCGCCCGGCGGTCAGCAAGCACCTGCGGGTACTCGAGGATGCCGGTCTGGTCGAGCACCGCAGCGTCGGTACCCGCAATCTCTACGCCCTGGCACCGCAGGGGCTGGTCGCGCTGCGGCAGTGGCTGACCCGGACCTTCCCTCCATCTCGCCCTCCTTCGTGAGCTCCGCCAGGACGAGGACGTGGCCGTGACGCGCAGTGTGCTCATGGTGCGGATCCGTGCGTGGGCGCTCGCTCTGACCGGTTCACGCACACGCGCCCGCTTTCCCATCGGGACGATCGAGGTCTAGCCTGATCGCCGTTCACTGATGGGGAGGAAGTGACACATTGCGTAGTGCTATCGCGGTGATCATGGCGATTCTTGGCGTGGTTCTCGTGCTCTCCGGCGCCGCCGCGCTGTGGGCCTCGGCGTTGGTCAAGCCGCGGGCCGCCGACACGCCCGACGCGCCGAGGCCGGGTACCACCGGGACGTCGTCGACCGGCTCGACGCCTGCTCCGGGCGGGCTTGGCCTCACCTACGGGCGGACCGGGCGGGCCGTGGACACAGTGAGCCGGATACCCAACGCGGAGCGGCTCATCATCTGGGGCGTCATCCTGCTCGCGCTGGCCGCGGTCGCCGCCGGCGCGATCCAGGTATCCGCGTCGGCGACCGCCGGTAACCAGTAAGCGGGCCGGATCGAGGGTGGTGTGTTCGCGCCCCGGCGGGATCGGTGGGACGGGCAGGGATTATTCTGCCATCGGAGTTTGGCCGAAGATCACGGCTGCCCGATCCTGCTGCTTCTGGAGGCCTAGTGACCACCGTCGCACCGAAGCCGATCGTCACCCGGCCATGGCCGGTGCGTCAGCAGACCAGAGGCTCGGCCATCGGGCGACTGCTGCGCACCACGGACGCGAAGCAGATCGGGCTCATGTACCTGGTCACGTCCTTCGTGTTCTTCCTGGTCGGCGGCCTCATGGCGCTGCTCATGCGGGCCGAGCTGGCGCAGCCGGGACCTCAGTTCCTCTCGGCCGAGCAGTACAACCAGCTGTTCACCATGCACGGCACGATCATGCTGTTGCTGTTCGCCACCCCGATCCTGTTCGCGTTCGCGAACTACATCGTGCCGCTGCAGATCGGCGCTCCGGACGTGAGCTTTCCCCGGTTGAACGCGCTCGCCTACTGGCTGTACGCGTTCGGCGGGACGATGGTGGTGGCCGGCTTCATCACCCCGGGCGGGGCGGCTGACTTCGGCTGGTTCGCCTACCAGCCGCTCGCGAACGTCTCGAACTCGCCGGGCGTCGGTGCCGACATGTGGATCGTCGGCCTGGTCATCTCGGGTCTGGGAACGATCCTCGGCGCGGTCAACATGATCACGACCGTGCTGACCCTGCGGGCGCCGGGCATGACGATGTTCCGTATGCCGATCTTCACCTGGAACATCATGGTGACGTCACTGCTCGTGCTGATGGTGTTCCCGATCCTGGCCGCGGCCCTGCTGGCTGTCCTGGCCGACCGGCACCTCGGCGCGCACGTGTTCGACAGCGCTACCGGCGGTGCGATGCTGTGGCAGCACCTGTTCTGGTTCTTCGGCCATCCCGAGGTGTACATCGTCGCGCTGCCGTTCTTCGGCATCATCTCGGAGATCATCCCGGTCTTCAGTCGCAAGCCGGTCTTCGGGTACAAGGGCCTCGTCGGTGCCACCATTGGCATCGCCGCTCTGTCGATGAGCGTGTGGGCACACCACATGTTCGCCACCGGCCAGGTGCTGCTGCCGTTCTTCTCGTTCCTGTCGTTCCTCATCGCGGTGCCGACCGGGATGAAGTTCTTCAACTGGATCGGCACGATGTGGCGCGGACAGATCACGTTCGAGACCCCGATGCTGTTCGCCATCGGCTTCCTGGTGACCTTCCTGCTCGGTGGGCTCTCCGGCGTGTTGCTGGCCTCACCGCCGATCGACTTCCACGTGTCCGACTCGTACTTCGTGGTGGCCCACTTCCACTACGTGCTGTTCGGCACGATCGTGTTCGCCGTGTACGGCGGGATCTACTTCTGGTTCCCGAAGATGACCGGGCGCATGATGGACGAGCGCCTGGGCAAGATCCACTTCTGGCTGACCACCATCGGCTTCCACACCACGTTCCTGGTGCAGCACTGGCTCGGCGCCGAGGGCATGCCCCGCCGGTACTTCGACTATCAGGCCTCCGACGGGTGGACCCTGCTCAACCAGATCTCCACGGTGGGCGCCTTCATCATCGGTATCTCGACGTTGCCGTTCCTCTACAACGTGTGGAAGTCCTACCGGGCCGGGCCGATCGTCGAGGTCGACGACCCATGGGGACACGGCAACTCGCTCGAGTGGGCGACCAGTTGCCCGCCGCCGCTGCGCAACTTCGACCGCATGCCGCGCATCAGATCCGAGCGGCCGGCCTTCGACGCGAAGTTCCCCGAACTCGCGACGGACACCTCCCGGACCGCGGTCGGCGCCGGTCGTCATTGACCCGACCAGGGCCCGGCCGGTTCGCCGAGCCGACCGTCAGGCCCGCACGACCGGGGTACCGGTAAGGCTCACGCCGGCCTTGTCCATCGCGTCGAGCGCGGCATCGGTGCTCGCCCCGGCCACGCCCGCGGTGAGGTCCAGCAGCACGGTCGTGGTGAACCCCGCGGCCGCAGCGTCGACCGCGGTGGCCCGGACACAGTGATCGGTCGCGATCCCGACGATGTCCACTTCGGACACTCCTCGGGCGCGCAGCCAGCCCGCGAGGCCATCACCGCCGGCCAGTCCCTCGAAGCCGGAGTACGCCGCGGCGTGCTCACCCTTGGTGAACACGGCCTCCACCCGTCCCGTGTCCAGGTCGGGGTGGAAGTCGGCGCCGGGGGTACCGGCAACACAGTGCGCCGGCCAGGAGGTGACGAAGTCGGGCGGATTGCCGAAGTGCCCGCCCGGGTCGATGTGATGGTCCTGGGTCGCCACCACGTGGTCCCAGCGGCCGGGCTCATCGCGCAGCATTCGGGACACGGCCGCGGCCACGGCGGCGCCGCCGGGTACCGCGAGTGAGCCGCCTTCGCAGAAGTCGCGCTGGACGTCGACGATGATGAGCGCCCGGCTCATGGCGATCCCCCCTGCATGATCACGGGTACGGCCGGATCCCCGGCGGAGAGCTTGAGCCCCTCCCACGGGATCGAGATGAGGCACTCGCGCAGGTGGGTGCGGGAGTCGGCCAGCGTCGGGCGGTCGGCCACCGGCTCACCGGCGCGGACGAACGGTCGCTGCAGCAGCCGGTCATGCGCCTGGCTCGTTGGGGCGCTCTGCGAGACCACGACCTCCTCGGTGGCCGTACCGGTCGGCTTGTGCCGGCGGACGGCGGTCTTCCGGCCGCCGATGGTCGCCTTGTGCTCCGATCGCTTCACCACCGGGCGGCCGTCCACCTCAACCAGCTTGTAGACCAGCCCGGCGGTCGGCGCTCCGGACCCGATCACCACCGCCGTACCCGCGCCGTAGGCGTCGACCGGCTCCGCGGCCAGGGCGGCGATGGCGAACTCGTCCAGGTCGCCGGACACGATGATCTTGGTATCGACGGCGCCGAGGGAATCGAGCAGCTGTCGTGAGTGGACCGCCAGGGCCGAGAGGTCACCCGAGTCCAGCCGGATCGCGCCGAGCCCTGGGCCCGGCGGCGGCGACGGCGTTGCGGATGCCCTGACTGATGTCATAGGTGTCGACGAGCAGGGTGGTCTGCTTGCCCAGGGTCTCCAGCTGCGAGGCGAAGGCGGCCGACTCGTCGTCGTGCACCAGGGTGAACGCGTGGGCGGCCGTGCCGGTGGTCGGCACCCCGAACCGGCGGCCCGCCTCCAGATTGGACGTGAACGCGAAACCGGCGAGAAAGGCGGCCCGGGCCGCCGCGACCGCCGCCTCCTCATGGGTACGGCGGCCGCCCATCTCGATGACCGGACGGCCCCGGGCGGCGGTGACCATTCGGGCGGCCGCGGCGGCCACCGCGGAGTCGTGGTTGAGCACCGAGAGCACCAGCGTCTCCAGGATCACGCACTCGGCGAATGTGCCGGACACGGTCAGGATCGGTGAGCCGGGAAAGAACAGCTCGCCCTCGGCGTACCCGTCGATGTCCCCCCGGAACCGGTAGTTGGCCAGCCACAACGCCGTCTCCTCGTCGACCACGCCCCGGTCGAGCAGGAACCCGAGCTCGGCATCGCCGAATCGGAACGAGGCGAGCGCCTCGACCAGCCGGGCCGTGCCGGCGACCACGCCGTAGCGCCGGCCCGGCGGCAGGCGGCGGGCGAAGACCTCGAACACGCAGTCACGCCCGCCGGTACCGTCCCTGAGCGCCGCCGACAGCATCGTGAGCTCGTAGTGGTCGGTCATGAGGGCCGTGTTCACAACCTCCAGCGTACGGGTCGGATTGCGGTCAGGACCGGTACGGCAACACG
Source organism: uncultured Actinomycetota bacterium (assembly GCA_963803345.1). GTDB lineage: Bacteria > Actinomycetota > Actinomycetes > Mycobacteriales > Micromonosporaceae > CAWDLX01. Next base: position 193,758 of record CAWDLX010000005.1, on the reverse strand, counting down.
ACTGACGCGGGACATCCGGTCATGGCGGCGAGACGATCCGGCCGGAAAGGTCCCGAGGAAGTACCCTTCAACCGCAGGCTCCGGCATGGATGGGAGGCGATCGCGTGGACGGTCTGGTGCGGCCCATGCCTGGTTCTGGCGTGGTCGTTCGGGATGGTGACTTGCTGCTGGTCTGCGCCAGCGGAGGAAGCGGAGTGGACGAGTTGCTCAGCGTCGTGGCTGAGGTCTCGCGCTCCGGTGGTGGCGGTGCCACCCTGGTCCGGCGGGTCGCCGCCCTCCTGGCGAGCGACAGTGACGAGAGGTTCCCGGCGTGCGCGCTGAGCGGCCCGGTCTCCGACGGTCGGCTGGCGCTGTTGGTGTACGGCGCCGCCATGGCCGAGGTCACCACCAACGTCAACACGATGACGCTCTCCGGCGTCGACGCCGTCACATCGGTCGACCAGCTCGTGGCCGGCCCGATCGAACGGATCCGGCTGTGGCTGCCGACCGCGGGGGAACCGGACAACCGGACCCGACTCGATGGCGGCGTCGTGGCGGGCGGCGGAGTCGAGTTCGCCGCTGATACCTCCACTGTGGACCCGGCCCGCGGTCGCCCGCCGGTACCGGCCCAGGTGACCTCGGCGGCCACCTGGACCCGGCCGACCCCGCCGCGTGGGGTGGCCGTGTCCCCGTTCGCGGCGCCGGTCACGGCACCGCCACCACCCACCGCCGGGCCCGGCCCGGCCGTCGACGTCTCATACCCAGCCGCCGAGGTACCCCCGGACGGGGAGGCGGCCTCGCCGCCGCTGCCCATGCCCCCGGTGACCATGATGCCGCCGACGGCCCCGGCGCCGTTCCGGATGCACGAAGCGGCAGTTGCGGACGAGATCCCGCCGGACGACGTCTCCACGCCGTGGTCCGCCCGCGCTGAGACCGATGTCGCACGTCGGCCCGAGACCGCTGTGGCGGCGGATGGGGCTGTGGACGCGGTTGTGGTACCAGAGCCGGACGCGGCAGCTGGGGCCGCGGTGGCATCCGAGGGCGCTGCGGCACCTGAGCGGGCGGTCGTACCCGATATCCATGCCGTACCCGACGTTGCTGTCGCGCCGGAGGGCGTTGCCGGACCGGAGAGCGCGGCCGTACCGGACCCGGCGGTGGCTCCGGCCGGGCCGATCGAGCCTTTCCACGTCATTGGGGTTTTCTGCCCGAAGGGCCACTTCATCGATCCCCGCCATCCCTACTGCCCGGTCTGCGGCATCTCACTGGCCCAGCAGACGGTGGTGGCCAAGGAGGGACCGCGACCACCGCTGGGCTCTCTCGTCCTCGACGACGGCGAGGCGGTGCTGCTGGACATCGACTACATCATCGGCCGCGACCCCCGGCAGGATCCCGACGCGCTAGCCGGCAAGGCCAGGCCGCTGAAGATCGTGGATGCGGAGGGCGTCGTGTCACGCCGGCACGCGCGCATCGCCCTGGTCGGGTGGGATGTGCAGATCATCGACCTCGGCTCGTCCAACGGCACCTTCATCCAGCTGCCCGGGGCACCCGAGCGGCAACAGTTGACCCCGCACACGCCAATCGTCGTGCGCCCCGGGACCGTGGTGACGCTCGGCCGGCGGTGGCTGCGGTTCGAGCCGCCCCGGGTGAGCTGATGATCACCCGTTCGGGGGGTCGCGTGAGAATGCTCGTCGATGGTTCCGGGGACAATCGCCCAGCCGGGGATGCCGGTTGAGCGAGGTCGGTGGCACGATGGGGAGCATGGCTTCGCCGCAGACCGTCCCGGTCGAGGTTCCCGATGTCGACGAGGTGCCGGGGGTTGATCGCGCCTGGGTGACCGTCGTCTGGAACGATCCGGTCAACCTCATGTCGTACGTGACCCTGGTGTTCCAGAAGCTGTTCGGCTACAGCCGGGAACGCGCGGAGCAGTTGATGCTCGACGTGCATCACAAGGGAAAGGCGATCGTCTCGAGCGGGGCCCGCGAGCGGATGGAGTACGACGCGACCCGGCTGCACGGTTACGGGTTGTGGGCGACGGTCGACCAACCATGACGATGTTCCGGCGCAAGGGCGGCCAGATCGTCGCCCGGTTCCAGCGCCAGGAGGTCCAGGTCCTCCGCCAGTGTGTCACCGAGATGGCCTCACTACTGGGGGAGGATCCCGACCGGGACGACCCGGCGGTCGAGCGCCTCTTCCCGGACGTCTACCCCGAAGACCCGGTCGAAGCAGCCGAGTTCCGCCGGTTGACCGAGTCCGACCTCAAGACCTCCAAACTCGACCAGGCGCGGCTCGTCCTGGAGAGTCTGAACCCTGGTGGCGGTGAAATACGCCTGGACGACGCGTCGGCGGACATGTGGATGCGGGCACTCACCGATGTGCGCCTGGTCCTCGGCACCCGCCTCGGGGTCGAGGATGAGACCGACATCGAGGCCGAGCTGGACGCGGCCGTCGGCAAGAATCCCAGTTCCCCCCGGGTCGACCAGCTTTCGGTGTACGCCTACCTGGGGATTCTGCTCGAATCCCTGGTCGGCGCGGTCGCGCCTTGACCCCCGAGCCGGTCTCGGGGTGCTCTCGGGGCATGCCCGGATGGAGTCGCTTGCCGCGAGTCCGTACGGTGAGCACGTGACCATCATCGCCACCGAGTCGCTGACGAAGCGCTATCCGAACGGGGTCGTGGCCCTGTCGGACCTCACGGTGACCGTCGAACCAGGCATCATCGGGCTCGTCGGAGCCAACGGCGCAGGCAAGTCCACCCTGATCAAAATCCTGCTGGGGTTGCTCGCGCCCACGTCGGGCGGGCCTTCGTGCTCGGCCTCGACCCGGTGACCGACGCCGCCGCCGTACGGGCGAAGGTCGGTTACATGCCCGAGCACGACAGCCTGCCCGGTGAGGTGACCGCCTCGGAGTTCGTCACCCACATGGCCCGCATCAGCGGCTTGCCCCGCGCAGCAGCGCGCGAGCGGGCCTCCGAGACTCTGCGCCACGTCGGGCTGTACGAGGAGCGATACCGCCAGATCGGTGGCTACTCGACCGGCATGAAGCAGCGGGTGAAACTGGCCCAGGCGCTGGTGCACGACCCCGACCTGCTCCTGCTCGACGAACCGACGAACGGCCTCGACCCGGCCGGCCGGGAGGGCATGCTCGCCCTGATCTACCGCATCGGGACCGAGTTCGGCATCTCGGTGGTGGTCTGCTCGCACCTGCTCGGCGAGGTTGAACGGATCTGCGACTCGCTGGTGGCGATCGACGGCGGCCGCCTGCTGCGGGCCGACCGGATCTCCACCATGACCGAGGCGCGGGCCGACCTGCTGGTCGAGGTGAGCGAGGGTACCGACGAGCTCGCCGCCCGGCTCACCGCCCAGGGACTCGGTCGTCGGCCGCGACGGCGCCACGCTGCTGGTACCGCTGGCCAACGACACCACGTACGACCTGATCATCGGCACGGTGGCCGACCTGGACCTCCCCCTGCACCGGCTGGACCAGCGCCGGCACCGGGTGGCTGAGCTGTTCAGCGCGCCCGCGACCCCCCAGGAGACCAGCCATGTCGGCTGAGAGCGTCATCCATGACATCGGGTACCAGCGTTACACCGGTCCGCGCCTGGGTCGCCGGTACGCGGTACGGTCGCTCTACAGCGCCGGACTGCGCTCCGTGTTCGGCCTGGGCCGTGGCGCCAAGGCCAAGATCTTTCCGTGGGCGGTCGGCGGCATCGTGTTCCTGGTCGCCGTGGTGATGGTCGCGCTCCGGTCCCAGGGCATTCCCGTACCGTTGAGCTACTGGAACTTCGCCAACGCGGTATGGCTGTTGCTTGCCCTGTTCTGTGCGGTCGTCGCGCCCGAGCTGGTCTCCCGTGACCTGCGCTCCAATGTGCTCCCGCTCTACTTCTCGCGCCCCCTGACCCGCAGCGACTACGCGTTGGCCAAGCTGGGCGCGATGGTGACCGCGGTGTTCCTGTTGCTGGCCGGGCCGCAGACACTGATGCTCCTCGGTGGAGTGTTCACAGTGGACGGTATGTCGGCCGTCTGGACCGAGGTCGGGCACTGGGGACAGGGTCTGGTCGTGGCCCTGGTGTACGCGATCATCTTCGGCTCACTGTCGCTCCTGGTCGCCTCACTGGCCGGACGGCGTGGCGTGGCGTCGGCCCTCATCGCGGCCACATTCCTCATCACCTCGGCCGTCTACGGGATCGTCCTCGCCATCGCGGCCGCCCGGGCGGGCGGTAGCGAGCAGGACTTCATCGCGGCGTCGCACTGGGCCGGCGTGGTCAGCCCCGAGACCCTCGCGTTCGGGCTGTCCACGTGGTGGTTCGCGCCACCGCCGAGCGCCGGTGACAGCTTCGGCGGCCCGCGCGACGTGGCCAGCATCGGCGGCTACGGCCTGCTCTACACCGCCGTCGCCATCCCGCTCGTTCTCGTCTGTGTCGGCCTGCTCCTGCTCCGCTACCGGAAGGTCGCCCGATGACCGCCCTCATCTCCGAACCGTCCGTCCACGTGGGATCCACTGTGGAAATGAAAGCGGTGTCCAAATGGTACGGCAATGTCGTGGCCGTCAACGACATCTCGATGTCGCTCGGGCCTGGGGTGACCGGCCTGCTCGGTCCGAACGGCGCCGGCAAGACCACCGTGCTGCACATGATGGCCGGATTCCTCGCCCCGTCGAAGGGTGAGCTGACCGTGCTCGGCCAGCCGGCCTGGCGCAACCCGTCTGTCTACAGTGGACTCGGCATCGTCAGCGAGCGGGAGTCGGTGCACAACTTCCTCACCGGTTGGGAGTTCGTGCTGGCCAGCGCCAAACTGCACCGGCTGCCCGACCCGGTGTCAGCCGCCCGGCGGGCCGTCGAGATGGTCGAGATGACCGATGCCCAGAACCGTCGACTCGGCACCTACTCGAAGGGCATGCGTCAGCGGACGCGGGTCGCGGCCGCCCTGGTGCACGACCCCACCGTCCTGCTTCTCGACGAACCGTTCAACGGCATGGACCCCCGCCAGCGGATGCAGATGATGACGCTGCTGCACGCCATGGGCGCCAACGGACGCACGGTGCTGTTCAGTTCGCACATCCTGGAGGAGGTCGAACAGGTCTCCGGCACCGTGCAGGTCATCGTGGCCGGCCGGCTGGCGGCGTCAGGCGACTACCGGACGATCCGGCGGCTCATGACCAACCGGCCGCACGTGTTCACCATCCGGTCGGCCGACGACCGGCGGTTGGCCGTCGCCCTGGTGGGCAACGAGTCGGTGGCCGGCGTCGAGATCGACCAGAAGGCGGGGCTCACGGTCCGGGCGAGCGACTACGGCAGCTTCACCCGGGCGCTGCCCCGTATCGCGCGCGCCGAAGGCATCCGGATCGAACAGCTGCTGCCCACCGACGAGTCCCTCGAGAGCGTCTTCTCCTACCTGGTGGCGTCATGACCCGAGCGCGAGGAGCGAGCGCCAGCGAGCCCCGCAGCTTGCGAGGGGTACATGGCTTAACGACCCGAGCGCGAGGAGCGAGCGCCAGCGAGCCCCGCAGCTTGCGAGGGGTACATGGCTTAACGACCCGAGCGCGAGGAGCGAGCGCCAGCGAGCCCCGCAGCTTGCGAGGGGTACATGGCTTAACGACCCGAGCGCGAGGAGCGAGCGCCAGCGAGCCCCGCAGCTTGCGAGGGGTACATGGCTTAACAGACATCCCCGGAAGGCTTCCCCGATGAACGTGACCATCGCCCGCATCACGGCCCGCGCCCTGTTCGGTCGGCGCCGATTCCTCATGCTCCTGCCGCTGCCCGTCCTGGTGGTCGTGATCGCCTTCCTGGCCGAGGGCCTGGGAGCCGATCCCAGCGCGTGGAGCGAGCCGGTGATCGAGGCGCTCGGCATCGGCATCATGCTCCCGGTTGTCGCGCTCATCGTGGGTACGGGCGTGCTCGGCTCCGAGATCGACGACGGCACCCTCACCCACATCCTGGCCAAACCGCTGCCGCGCAGCGAGATCATCTTCTCCAAACTGGTGGTGGCCATCGGCGTGACGGCCGTCACCACAGCCGTGCCGCTGTTCATCACCGGCCTCGTCGCCGGCTCAACGTCGTTCGCGATCGGTCTGCTGGTCGGCGGCCTGCTCGGCTCGGTGGTCTACACCACGCTGTTCATGCTGCTCAGCCTGCTGACCCGGCTGCCCGTCCTGGTCGGGCTCATCTACATCGTCGTCTGGGAGAGCCTGCTTGGGCAGATCCTTGAGGGCACCCGCCAGCTGTCGGTCCGGCAGTACGTCAACACCGTCGTCGAACGGGTGTCGAGTTCTGACCTGATCACCGCCCATGTGTCGCTCGCGGTCGCGCTGTCCCTCTCCTTCATCGTCGCGGTGGGGGCGACCCTGCTCGCCATCGACCGGCTGCGGTCGTTCAGCGTGGCCGGCGGAACGTCCTGACCGGTTATTCTTGGGGCGTGCTCACGATCGACGCCGGGATCCTGGCGGCCATCGTCGCGCATGCCCGACGGGACCACCCCGACGAGGCGTGCGGGGTGGTCGCCGCCCCCGCCGGCGCGCAGGAACCCCAGCGGCACATCCCCATGGTGAACGCGGCCCGGTCGATGACGTTCTACGAGTTCGACTCGCAGGAGTACCTGCGGGTCTGGCGGGAGCTGGACGACCGGGACGAGGAGCCCCTGATCATCTACCACTCACACACCGCGACCGAGGCGTACCCGTCGCGTACCGACGCCTCCTTCGCCGGCTGGCCCGAGGCGCATTATCTGCTCGTCTCCACCCGTGACCCGGACACGACCGAGATCCGCTCGTTCCGCATCGTGGACGCCATCATCACCGAAGAGCCGGTGCGACTGGTGAATGCGACGGTGGACTCCATGGCGGTGCAGTCCTACATGTTCGGGCAGAGCCCGTCGTCGGTCGACTACGAGTGTCGCGCCTGACCGCGCCCCACCCACCCGACCCGACACCAGCCCGCATCAAGGAGAACCACATGTCAATCGACGTTCGTGTTCCGACCATCCTGCGCACCTACACCGACGGACAGAAGTCCGTGCAGGGCTCCGGCGACACCATCGCCGACCTGCTGGCCGACCTGGATACCCGGCACCCGGGGCTGCGCGGTCGGCTCATCACCGACGAGGGTGCGCTGCACCGCTTCGTCAACGTGTACATCAACGACGAGGACGTGCGCTTCCTCGGCGCGCTCGACGCGAAGCTCAACGACGGCGACACGGTGACGATCCTGCCCGCTGTCGCCGGTGGCGCCCACTAGCCATGGCCAGGTACGACAGCCTGCTCGAGGCGGCCGGCGACACGCCGCTGGTTGGCCTGCCGCGGCTCTCGCCATCGCAGGACGTCCGGCTGTGGGCCAAGCTCGAGGACCGCAACCCGACCGGCTCGATCAAGGACCGCCCGGCGGTGTGGATGATCCGCGCCGCCGAGGCGGCCGGCGATCTCCGCCCCGGTGACACCATCCTCGAACCGACCAGCGGGAACACCGGTATCGCGCTGGCCATGGTGGCCAAGCTGCGCGGGTACCGGTTGGTCTGCGTGATGCCCGAGAACGTGTCGACCGAGCGGGTGCAGTTGCTGCGGATGTACGGCGCGGAGATCCTGTTCTCGCCGGCCGCCGGTGGCTCCAACGCCGCCGTCGCGATGGCCCGCCAGGTCGCCGTGGACCACCCGGACTGGGTCATGCTCAACCAGTACGCGAACGACGCGAACGCCCGGGCCCACTACGAGACCACCGGACCCGAGCTGCTGCGCGACCTACCCACGATCACCCACTTCGTGGCCGGCCTGGGCACCACCGGAACACTGATGGGCGTCGGCCGGTACCTGCGGGAGAAGGTCGACGGCATCGAGATCATCGCCGCCGAGCCCCGGTACGGCGAGCTCGTCTACGGCCTGCGCAACATCGACGAGGGGTACGTGCCGGAGCTGTACGACGCCACCGTGCTGTCCCGCCGGTTCAGTGTCGGTACGCGCGACGCCGTCCTGCGGACCCGTCAGCTGGTCGAGGTCGAGGGGATCTTCGCCGGTTTCTCAACCGGGGCGATCCTGCACGCCGCGCTCGCCATGGCCCACGAGGCGGCCAAGGCCGGCCGGAGCGCGGATGTGGCCTTTGTCGTGGCCGATGGCGGCTGGAAGTACCTGTCGACGGGTGGGTACTCCGGCACCCTGGCCGACGCCGAAGGCGCCCTCGAGGGCCAGCTCTGGGCCTGACCCCGCCGCCCGCCTGCCCGCCGTGCCCGCCGGCCCGCCGTGCCCTCGCCCGCGTGCCCTCGCCCGCGTGCCCTCGCCCGCGTGCCCTCGCCCGCGTGCCCGTGCCCGCGTGCCCGTGCCCGCGTGCCCGTGCCCTGTTAGGAAGGGCACCTTGTACAACGGAATCCGTTAACAAGGTGCCCTTCCTTCCGAGCACCCGGTGGTCAGAAGGCGTGGGCGGTGAAGTTGAGCGCGACGATGACCAGGACGGTGGACACGCCCAGCAACGCGAACGGCACCCACTTGCGGTTGACCGTCACAAATGCGGCGATGGTGCTGCCCAGACCGGCGGTGCCGACGGCGCTCACCCACGGCAGGTACCACGAAGGCGGATCGGCGCCGAGCGAGCCGATCAGCGCCCGGACGGCGGTGACCAGCGCGACACCGCCGATGAGGGCGGCCCACAGGCACACGCCGACGAGCTGACGCAGCCGAGGTTGCGGGCCGACGTCGACGCGCGGGGTGCTGGGGGAAACGGTCGGCACCAGGCCCCGGGGACGGCGCGGGCGCGGCGGCGCTGGTACGGTTCGCCGGGTCGGGCTGTTGGCGATGGTGGGGGTGCTGCCGACGGCGGCCGCGCCGCCCGAGGTCGGTGTGGCGTACGTGTCGGTGCTCACATCGTCTCCTGTCGCTGTGGGTCGTGGCGCCATGAGCACGCGGCCCCGCCGCGGCAACCGCGGAGCCCGTCGACAGACAAACGCCTGCCGAGGGCCGAGAATATGCAGTCCTGTCCGTACGCGCAACGCACGAAGTTACGGACCGTCACCGAGCCCCCTCTTTCGGGCAAAACGACTGCATATTCGTGAGCAACGACCGGTGTCACCTTGGCGACATCTTCTGGTGCGCTGGTCCTTGTAAGGACGGCCCCCGGCGTAGGCTCCGCAGAGTGACGGACGCGCCTATCGGGATCTTCGACTCTGGGGTCGGTGGTTTGACGGTCGCGCGTGTGATTCTCGATCAACTTCCGCACGAGGAGATCGTGTACGTCGGCGACACCGCCCATGTGCCGTACGGGCCGAGGCCGATCGCGGAGGTTCGCCGGTACGCACTCGACTGTCTGGACCAGATCGTCTCCGAGGGCGTCAAGTTGCTCGTGATCGCGTGCAACAGCGCCTCGGCGGCTTGCCTGCACGACGCTCGCGAGCGCTATGACGTGCCTGTCGTCGAGGTGATCCGGCCCGCGGTACGCCGGGCGGCGGCGGCCACCCGCAACGGCCGCGTCGGCGTCATCGGTACGACCGCGACCATCGCCAGCCAGGCCTACGTCGACGCGTTCGCGGCCGCTCCCCAGGTCCAGGTCACCGGTGTGGCGTGCCCGCAGTTCGTCGACTTCGTCGAGCGCGGCATCACCTCCGGTCGGGCTCTGATGGGGATCGCTCAGGCATATCTGGAGCCGCTCCAGCAAGCTGACGTAGATACGCTGGTGCTCGGGTGCACGCATTACCCGATGCTGGCCGGCCTGATCGGGTTGGTCATGGGCGATGGCGTGACCCTGGTCTCCAGCGCTGACGAAAGCGCCAGAGATGTATATCGGTTGCTCACTGAGTGTGACCAACTTCGTGAACCCGGGGCTCCGGCTCCGCGGCACCGCTTCCTGGCCACCGGCGACGAGGCTCCGTTCGCCCGGCTCGCCGAGCGGTTCCTGGGTCGGCCGGTACCGACCGGGCGGGCCGTCGCGGCGCGGGTCGTCGCGGGAGCCGCCCGATGAAGCTGACTGTTCTCGGGTGCGCCGGCAGCTTCCCGGGACCCGATTCGCCGTGCTCCTCTTACCTGGTCGAGGCCGAAGGTTTCCGGCTGCTGCTCGACTTCGGTACCGGCTCGCTGTCGGCCCTGCAGCGACACGCCACCCTGACCTCGGTCGACGCGATCCTGCTCAGCCATCTGCATGCCGACCATATCCTCGACGCGTGCAGCTACGTAGTGGTGCGCAGGTACGCCCCCGACGGTCCTTACCCGCCGATCCCGCTCTACGCGCCTTCTGGTGCCCGCGAGCGGTTGGCCGGAGCGTACGGCGCGGCCGGCGAGGGGCCGCTGGATGACGTGTACACGTTCGCTGACCTCAAGCCGGGGACGTTCGGCATCGGTCCGTTCTTGGTCACCGCCGACCGGGTCAACCATCCGGTCGAGACCTACGGGGTACGGATCGAACACGGCGGCCGGGTCCTGGCCTACTCGGGCGACACCGCGCCGTGTGAGGCACTCACCAGGCTGGCTCAGAACGCCGACCTGTTCCTCTGCGAGGCGAGCTACGTGCACGGCGAGGACAACCCACCCGACCTGCACCTTACCGGCCGGGAAGCCGGGGAGGCGGCCATGAAGGCGGGCGCCTCCCGACTGGTCCTCACCCACCTCGTCTCAGCCTGGGGGAGCGAAGCCAACGCCTACGAGTCCGCGGCCTCCATCTTCTCCGGGCCGGTCGAGATCGCCCGGTCCGGCGTGCGCTACGACATCTGAGCGGTCCATTGTGGACCCGCCGGCCCCGGCGGCGATCGGCCCGCCGTCCGGCCATACGCTTGTCACATGTCCCGACCCGATGGCCGTGCGCCCGACCAGCTCCGACCGGTAACGATCACCCGGAACTGGAGCATCCACCCCGAAGGCTCGGTGCTGATCGAGTTCGGCAACACCCGGGTGCTGTGCACCGCCAGCGTGACCGACGGCGTGCCACGGTGGCGCAAGGGCTCCGGGCTGGGCTGGGTGACCTGTGAGTACTCGATGCTGCCACGCTCGACCAACACCCGCTCCGACCGGGAGTCGGTCAAGGGCCGCATCGGCGGGCGTACCCATGAGATCTCGCGTCTGATCGGGCGCAGCCTGCGAGCCTGCATCGACCTCAAGGCGCTCGGCGAGAACTCGATCATGCTCGACTGCGATGTGCTCCAGGCCGACGGCGGTACCCGCACCGCCTCGATCACCGGGGCCTACGTCGCGCTGCGGGACGCGGTGGAGTGGATGGCGTCGAAGAAGATGCTGGCCGGAAAGCCCGCGGCGGCGGTACACCGGTCGGTCGCGGCGGTGAGCGTCGGCGTCATCGAGGGCGAGGCCAGGCTCGACCTGTGCTATGACGAGGATGTCAAGGCCGAGGTCGACATGAACATCGTGTGTACCGGCGCCGGCGACTTCGTCGAGGTCCAGGGTACCGGCGAGGCGGGCGTGTTCAGCCGGGACGAACTCAACGCGTTGCTCGACCTGGGCCTGGGCGGCTGCGTCGAACTGGCCGCGATCCAGCAGGAAGCCCTGTCGTGAGGCGGCTGTTGCTGGCCACCCGTAACGCCAAGAAGCTCGTCGAACTCCAGCGGATCATGGACGGGGCGCTCGGTGCGGGCTCGCTCAGCCTGGTCGACCTCGACGACGTCGAACCGTTCGACGAGGTACCCGAGACCGGGCTGACCTTCGCCGCCAACGCCCTCATCAAGGCCCGTGAAGGGGCAAGCCACACCGCCCTGCCCACCGTGGCGGATGACTCCGGCCTCGCCGTGGACGCCCTCAACGGCATGCCCGGAGTGTTCAGCGCTCGCTGGTCCGGTACCGAGGGCGCGGATAAGGATCAGGCCAACCTGGAACTGGTGCTCGCCCAGATCTCCGACGTCGCCGACGAGTTGCGGGGTGCCGCCTTCGTCTGCGCCGCCGCGTTGGTTCTCCCGGATGGGCGCGAGTTCACCGTCGAGGGGCGCATGCCCGGACGCGTCGTCCGGGCACCGCGCGGGGACGGCGGATTCGGGTACGACCCCATCTTCGTAGCCGACGGGCACACCCGGACCAACGCCGAGCTGGACCCGGCCGAGAAGGACGCCATCAGCCATCGGGGCCGGGCCTTGCGTGCGCTGGCCGAGGTCATCGGCAATAACCTGCCCACCTGAGGGCGGCGGTGGTCCGGGTCAGCGGATGGGCTGCCGACCGGGTATCGCCGGGCGATCGGGGCTCACCCGCTCGCGTAGCTGCTCAGGGATGCGGACCTTCTTGGGATCGAGGAAGTCGATCAGGTCGAGCAGGTCGTGCGACAGCATGACCAGTCGCTGGTTCACCGCCGGCCCCTGGGCGGCGGTGATGTCGATATCAGGGCCGCGCAGCCGCGCGAACCAGCCGGCGAACTCCTCGTCGTCGCGCAGCCGGTGGCAGAAGCTCGCGTACCCCATGGCCTCCGAGCGCGGACCCTCCGGAGCGTTGGTCGGCACCATCATCAGCTCTGCGATGGCCCGCTGCGGACCGCGGAAGAGCCGGAACGGCGACGGTATCGTGTCCGTCTGGATGGTCAGCTGGATGTTGGCCAGGTAGCTGAGCAGTCGGGGGTTCGCCTCGTCCACCTCGTCGTCGAGGAAGCGCAGTTCGCGCCGGACGATCTCGGCCCAGCACAGGTACTCGGCGACGGCGTACACCGTGTAGTCCCGGGCGTACTGCTCCTCGTCCGGGTCACCGCAGTGCAGGTACCTGCCGAAGTAGTCCTTGCGCACGATGTTGTACAGGCGCGCCTGCAGGGTCTGGGCGGCGTCGAGCAGCGGATCGCGGTACTGGTTCAGGATGCGCCGGGCCGCCTCGGCCGCGGTCTCCTTGCGCAGCTGGCGCTCCAGCCTGGCGGCCTGCTTGTTGGCCCGCCCGGCACCGATGCCGGAGACGATGGCGCTCAAGATGGCCAGCGCCGCCGAGCCGAGGCCGACTACCGCATCCGGACTCAGGTTCACCGTAACCTCCTCGCGGGCCCGAGGGGTGGGCCGCAGATCAGGTTAGCGTCCCTGTTCCAGCGTTCGCGTGACTAGGCCAGCGGGCCGATGACCGCCTCGACCGCCGCCCGCAGGTCGGGGCCGGCCACGGTGGTGCGCGCCGCCTCCAGCACCGGGGCAAGGAAAACGTCCGGTCCGGGCTCACCGGCGGCGCCTTCCAGGGCAGCTACCGCCAGCCGGCCGGCCGGTGACGGGCCGGCCGGCCGGCGCAGCTGGATTCCGCGCACCGCCGCCAGCAGCTCCACCGCCAGCAGGCTGGTCAGGTTGTCCAGCACCCGGCGCAGCTTGACCGCGGCCGCCCAGCCCATCGACACGTGGTCCTCCTGCATGCCTGAGGTCGGCACGGAGTCGACCGAGGCCGGGGCGGCCAGCCGCCGGTTCTCGGCCACGATGCCGGCCGCCGTGTACTGGGCGATCATCAGGCCGGAGTTGACCCCTGGGTCCGGGGTGAGAAACGCCGGCAGGTCACGCGAGCGGCACACGTCGAGCAGCCGGTCCACCCGGCGCTCGGCGATCGCGCCCACCTCGGCGGCCGCGATGGCCAGGAAGTCGGCCGCGAAGCCGAGAGGGGCACCGTGGAAGTTGCCGGTCGAGAGCACCCGGCCGTCGGCCAGGACCACAGGATTGTCCACGATGGACAGAAGCTCGCGATCGGCCACTGTGGACGCGAACTCGAGGGTATCGCGCGCGGCCCCGGCCACCTGGGGCGCGCACCGCATCGAGTACGCGTCCTGGACGGCGTGGGTGAGGTCGTCGCGGTGCGAGTCCATGATCGCCGAGTCCTGCAACAGGCGGAGGATGTTGGCCGCCGACGCCGCCTGACCCGGGTGCGGCCGGATCTCGTGCAGCTCGGGCAGGAACGGGCGATCGGAGCCGAGCATCGCCTCGATCGAGAGCGCGGCCGTCAGGTCGGCCATTGTGAACAGATGCCGGGCGTCGGCCAGCGCCAGCAGGAGCATGCCGAGCATACCGTCGGTGCCGTTGATGAGCGCGAGCCCTTCCTTGGCGGCGAGCTCGATCGGCCTCAGCCCGGCGGCGTCGAGGGCGGCTCGGGCCGGTATCCGGCTGCCGTCGCCGCCGCGCACCCAGCCTTCGCCGAGGAGCACCAGCGCGCAGTGGGCCAGCGGTGCCAGGTCCCCTGACGCGCCCAGCGACCCATGTTCGGGCACCCATGGGGCGATGGCATGGTTGAGAAGGTCCACAAGCGACTGAGCCACGACCGGGCGGACGCCCGATCGGCCCATCGCCAGCGAGCGCACCCGCAGCAGCATCATCGCCCGCACGACCTCGACCGGCATGGGTGCGCCGATACCCGCCGAATGAGAACGGATCAGCGCGTGCTGCAGTTCGGCCCGGCGTGAAGGCTCGACGAACGTACCGGCCAGCGCGCCGAATCCGGTGGACACCCCGTAGACCGGCCGGCCGGCGGCCTCAATATTGTCCACAATGGAACGAGAGGTGACCATCGCGTCGAGCGCGGCCGGCGACAACTCGACCAAGGCGCCGGCGCGGGCGACGGCGAGGACGTGGGCCGGGGTGACTCCCGTGGGGCCAACGGTGACGGTGGCCGTGTCACTTCTCATGTCGGCTCTCCATTGAGCAGAACGTGTTGGACGAGGGGAACGCCCGGCCGGTAGGCCAGGTGAAGATAGGACGGCGCCGCCAGCACGGCCAGGTCGGCCACCGCACCCACACCGAGATGCCCGATGTCGGTACGCCGCAGGGCCCGCGCTCCACCCGCCGTCGCCGCCCACAGCGCCTCGGCCGGGGTCATCTTCATCTCCCGTACCGCCAGGGCCATGCACAGGGCCATCGAGGTCGTGTACGACGAGCCGGGATTGCAGTCGGTGGCGAGAGCCACGGTGACCCCGGCGGCGAGCAGGCGGCGGGCATCCGGATAGGGGGAGCGGGTGGAGAACTCGGCCCCGGGCAGCAGGGTCGCCACGGTGCCTGAGCCGGCGAGCGCGTCGACGTCGGTCTCGTCGAGGTGGGTGCAGTGGTCGGCGCTGGCCGCGCCCAGCTCGACGGCCAACCGCACGCCGCCACCGGGGCCGAGCTGGTTCGCGTGGATCCGTAGGCCGAGTCCGGCCGCCGCCCCGGCGGTCAGCACCGCCCGCGACTGGTCCACGTCGAAGGCGCCGCGCTCGCAGAACACGTCGACCCAGCGGGCGAACGGGGCGGCGGCGGCGAGCATCTCGCCCCGGACCAGGTCCACGTATTCGTCCGGCCGCCCGGCGAACTCCTCGGGAACGACGTGGGCGCCCAGGAAGGTGGTCTCGGCGCTCACCTGACGGGCCAACCGCAGGCTGCGAACCTCGTGCGCGGTCGACAGTCCATAGCCGCTCTTGACCTCGATGGTCGTCGTACCCTGCCGCAGCGCCTCCTCCCGCAAGCGGCTCAGGTTGGCCTGCAGCTCGCCGTCGCTGGCCGCGCGGGTCGCGGCCACGGTGGTCCGGATGCCTCCGCCGGTGTACGGCTGGCCGACCATCCGGGCGCTGAACTCGGCGGCGCGGTCGCCGGCGAACACCAGATGGGCATGGCTGTCGACGAATCCGGGTATCACCGAGCCGTCCTCGGCGTCGAGCATCCGCTCGGCCGGCGGCGCCTCATCGGCTGGTCCGATCCACACCACCCGACCGCCCTCGATGGCCAGTGCGACATCGCGGAGGATCCCCAGCGGTGAACCGTCGCCGACGGTCGGGTCGTTGGTGACCAGTTCCCCGATCCCCCGCACCAGCAGCGTCATCGCGTCACCGTCGTCACCCTCGTGACCGCCATGCCGCGGCGACGGAGTCGGCCAGGGCACGGGCCGGGTCCTCGACGATCAGGTGCCGGCGGTCCCGGACGACCGGCCGGCCGTCGACGATCACGTGCCGGATGTCGCTCGCGGTGGCCGCGAACACGACGGCGGCCGCTGGGTCGTCGAAGCCGGCGGTGCGGACCGTGTCCAGGGCCACCGTGACAAGATCGGCCCGCGCGCCCGGTCGGATGACGCCGGCGTCGTCCCAGCCGAGCGACGCGTGACCGTCCACGGTGGCCGCGGACAGCAGTTCGTCGACCGTGAAGTGTCCCCGGTGCTCGTCGCGCAATCGCTCGTCGAGCTCGACCGCGCGGGCCTCCTCGAGCAGGTCGATCACGGCGTGGCTGTCCGAGCCGAGGCACAGTGGCGAGCCCGCGTCGGCCAACGCCCGCGCGGTCGGCAGCCCGTCGGCCAGATCGCGCTCGGTGGTCGGGCAGAGGCAGATCCGAGCCGCGTGGTCACCCAGCAACGCCCGGTCCTCGTCGTCGAGGTGCGTCGCGTGGACCGCGGTCAGCTGGGGGCTCAGCAGCCCGCACCGGTCGAGCAGACCGGTCGGGGTGCAGCCGTGCAGCGCCTGGCAGGCTTCGTTCTCGGCCCGCTGCTCGGACAGGTGCACGTGCACGACCTTGTCCCGGGTCCATTCGGCGAACTGGGCCAGGGCGGCGGCCGGAACCGCGCGGACCGAGTGCGCCGCCGCGCCGACCCGCGCGTGCGGACCGGACCGGATCCCAGCCGCCCGCTGTGACCACCGGTCCACGTCGCCGTCGGAGAATCGCCGCGGTACCCCGTCCAGCGGGCCGCCGTCGACCGTGGAGGACAGGTAGAGCGTATCGAGCAGGGTGATCCGGATGCCGGCCTCGGCCGCCGCCGCTATCAGGCGGTGCCCCATCTCGTTCGGGTCGGCGTAGGTCTGGCCACCTGGCCCATGGTGCAGGTAGTGGAACTCGCCGACCACGGTGATGCCAGCCAGAGCCATCTCGGCGTACGCGGCCCGGGCCAGCCGCTGGTAGGTGTCCGGGTCGAGCCGTGAAGCCAGCTCGTACATCCGCTCACGCCAGGTCCAGAACGTCCCCCGGCCGGTGTGCGTACGTGCGCGCAGCGCCCGGTGGAAGGCGTGCGAGTGGGCGTTGGCCAGTCCGGGCAGGGTCAGCCCGTCGAGACGCTCGACTCCCGGCCCGGGCTCGCTGGCCGGCGTCACCGAACTGATACGCCCATCCTCGACGGTGATCAGTACACCGTGGACGGTCGTGCCGCCGGTCCACGCGTATTCGGCCCAGTACCTCAATGGCACGCCAGCTCAGCCAGGACATCGGCCAGCGCCACGACCCCGGCGGTACAGTCCTCGTCGGTCGCGTACTCGGCCGGTGCGTGCGACACTCCGGTCGGGTTGCGGACGAACAACATCGCCGTCGATACGTGGGCGGAGAGGATTGCGGCGTCGTGCCCGGCCCCGGTCGGCAGCACCGGGGCCCCCCCGAGTACTCCGACCAGACGATCGCGCAGCCGGGAGTCGAACTCGGTCACCGGCGACAACGACTCGGCGATCAGGGCGGCCGTGGTCTGCTCGTCGCCGGCGGCGGCCGCTCCGATCACCTCGACGAGCTTGTCCAGAGTGGACTGCTCCGGCGCCCGTACATCGATCCATGCGCTGACCCGCGCCGCGATCGCGTTGGTGGCGTTGGGCTCGACCGTAACCCGACCGATGGTCGCCCGCGCCCCGGCGGTACGGGCCTCCTCATGCGCGGCGAGGACCACCGCGTAGCGAGGGTGAGCACCGGATCGTGACGATCGGCCATCGCGGTGGTGCCGGCATGGTTGGCCTCGCCGGTGATGTCGAGTCGCCACCGGCCGTGCGGCCAGATCGCCGAGGCCACCCCGACCGGCGCCGACCAGGGTCCGTCCCTGTTCGATGTGCAGCTCGACGAAGGTTCCGATGCGGGACAGCCGCTGCGGGTCAGAGCCGACGGACAGCGGGTCGAGCTCGGCGGCGATCAGGGCGTCACGCAGGCTCACCCCGTCCCGGTCCCGCAGGGAAAGGGCCCGGTCGGCTGGGACGGCTCCGGTCATCAGCCGGGAGCCGAGGCAGGCCAGACCGAAGCGGGAACCCTCCTCTTCGGCGAAGGCGACGATCCCCAGTGGACGATCGGGCGTCTGGCCGCGCTCGCGGAGCAGGTCGACCGCCAGGAAGGCGGAGACGATCCCCAGTGGACCGTCGTACCCGCCTCCGTGCGGCACCGAGTCGAAATGGCTGCCGGTCACGACGGCGTGGCCGCCGGCCGGTGAACCCCACCATGCCCAGAGGTTGCCGTTGCGGTCGGTCTCGACCATCAGGTCGCGGTCGATAGCCTCCTCGGTGAACCACTCCCGGCAGGCGAAATCGGCCGCACTGAACGCGTACCGCAGGTAACCGTTGTCGGTCCGGCCGATGTCGGCCAGTGAACCCCACAACGCGGCGAACCGTTGACTGTCCACTCACGACTCTCTCTGTTCGGCCCGCATCCGCTCGCGCGGGACGGGGAGCGGAATCAGGCGGTCTCCATCATGGGTATGCGGACGTCCTGCTCCTGCGCCACGTGCTCGGCCAGCTCGTAACCGGCGTCCACGTGACGGATCACGCCCATGCCGGGATCGTTGGTCAGCACGCGTTCGAGCTTCTGCGCGGCCAGCGGGGTACCGTCCGCCACGCTGACCTGGCCGGCGTGGATGGAGCGGCCGATGCCGACCCCGCCACCGTGGTGGATGCGACACCCAGGAGGCGCCGGAGGCGGTGTTCACCAGCGCGTTGAGCAGCGGCCAGTCGGCGATCGCGTCGGAGCCGTCCCGCATCGCCTCGGTCTCGCGGTACGGCGAGGCGACGGAGCCGCAGTCGAGGTGGTCGCGGCCGATCACGATCGGAGCCTGCACCTCGCCCGTGGCGACCATCTCGTTGAACCGCAGGCCGGCCCTGTCCCGTTCGCCGTAGCCGAGCCAGCAGATGCGCGCGGGCAGGCCCTGGAACGCGACCCGCTCGCCGGCCAGGCGGATCCACCGGGCCAGCGAGCTCGTTCTCCGGGAACAGGTCGAGGATGGCCCGGTCGGTGGCGGCGATGTCGGCCGGGTCGCCGGACAGCGCGGCCCAGCGGAACGGGCCCTTGCCCTCGCAGAACAGCGGCCGGATGTAGGCCGGCACGAAGCCGGGGAACGCGAACGCCCGTTCGTAACCGCCGAGCTGCGCCTCGCCGCGGATCGAGTTGCCGTAGTCGAACACCTCGGCGCCGGCGTCGAGGAAGCCGACCATGCGCCTCGACGTGCTTGGCCATGGAGGCCCGGGCCCGGTCGGTGAACTCCTCCGGCTTCTTCGCCGCGTAGTCAGGCGCGTCGCCCGGGTCGACCCCCTCGGGCATGTAGGACAGCGGGTCGTGGGCCGAGGTCTGGTCGGTGACGATGTCGACCGGTACGCCCGCGGCGCAGCAGCTCGGGAACCAGGGTGGCCGCGTTGCCGACGACGCCGACGCTGCAGCGCCTCGCCGGTCCCGCTTGGCCCGGAGCGCGCGCTCGACGGCTTCGTCCACAGTGGACGCGACCGTGTCCAGGTAGCGGGTCTGGACCCGGCGCTGCAGCCGGTGCGGGTCGACGTCGATGACCAGGCACACGCCGCCGTTCATGGTGACCGCCAGCGGCTGCGCGCCGCCCATGCCGCCGCAGCCGGCGGTCAGGGTCAGCGTGCCGGCCAGGCGTGCCGTTGAACCGCTTGGCGGCGACCGCGGCGAACGTCTCGTAGGTGCCCTGCAGGATGCCCTGGGTGCCGATGTAGATCCACGAGCCGGCCGTCATCTGGCCGTACATGGTGAGGCCCGAGCGCCTCCAGCCGCCGGAACTCCGGCCAGGTCGCCCAGTCGCCGACGAGGTTGGAGTTGGCCAGCAGCACCCGGGGTGCCCACTCGTGGGTGCGGAACACCCCGACCGGGCGGCCCGACTGGACCAGCATGGTCTCGTCGTCGCCCAGCGTGGTCAGGGTGCGCACGAGCGCGTGGTAGGACGGCCAGTCGCGGGCCGCCTTGCCGGTGCCGCCGTAGACGACCAGATCCTCCGGCCGCTCGGCCACCTCGGGGTCGAGGTTGTTCATGAGCATGCGCAGGGCGGCCTCCTGAGGCCAGCGCCGCTGCGGTGAGCGTGGTGCCCCGCGGTGCGCGGACGGTCTGCCACGGGCTGTCTCCTTTGACTGGCCAATGTCCGAACCGGCCCACGGTGTTCGCCCGACGTGAGACGGCCTCGCCAGCAGCTTTCGGCTGCCGACGAGGCCGTCGGTGGGGTCCAGCGGACCCTGGAGCTGGTTACGCCGGAGTCAGCGAGCTGTCCGAGGAGAAGACCAGGCCGAGCGTGGCCTTACCGGTCTTCAGCGCGGTCTTGGTCCGCGGGCCGCCCGCGTCGGCCTGCGAAGAACTTGCCGAACGTGATCCCGTAGGTCTGCTGCAGACCGATCTGGCAGTACGGCCGCTCCGGGCACTCGGCCGGGCCGGCCAGCACCGAGGCTGGACCGCTGCACTTGGCGCGCGAAGTCGGACAGCGTCTTGAGCCCGTACTGGTCGGCGACACCGGCTTGGTCACCGCGAACGCGTTCTGGTCCGAGGCCTGGCGACGGCGTGCCGACGTGCAGCCCGTACTTGGTGGCCGAGGGGCTTCAGCGCCGCGACGGTGGCGTTGATGTCACCGCTGGCCTTGGCCGGCGCGTTCTTGCCGTTGGCCTTCGTGTTGAGGAACTCGGTCATCGTGGCCGCGTACTCGGGGAAGATCTGGATCTCGCCCGCGCTCCAGGGCCGGCTCGTACACCTCGCGGTTGGTGCTCTGCTTGACACTGGCCTGGAATCCGGCCGCGTTCAGCGCGATCTTGTACAGCTCGGCCAGCGTCTGGCTCTCGGGGAACCCGGCCGCGCCGACGACGATCGGGCCGCTGCCGCCCGAGCCAGGCCGGTGGTCAGGCCGTTCGCGGCCGCGAACGCCTGGCCGCCGCCTCCTGCGGCGTCTTGCGGTCGATGTCGATCGCCTTGTTGAGCGCCAGCAGCTTCGGCTGGTCGAGCGCGGCCGCCGACCTTGTCGGCGGCGGTGATGGCGGCCGGGCTGGCGGCCTCTTGTTGGCCACCGCGATGATGTTGTCGGAGTTCTGCAGGTGCTTGTCATCGGTCAGCAGGACCAGCGTGTCGCCCGCTTTGGGCGCGCATCCGGCCCCGCCGCCGGCTGACGTGGTCGGCGGCGGCTGGGTGCCGGACGAACCGGCCGACCCGCAGGCGGTCGAGCCCGACGGCGGCCACCGTCATGCCGGCAAGGAGAAAGACTGAAAACCTCTGGGTACGCGCAAACATCCGTCTGCCCGCCTTTCGTGTCCCGGCGTGTTGGTACGCCGCGTGTCCGACGGGCCGGAGAGACATGCCCGCAGCGTCCACTCAACCTCGTCACTCAGATGATGACAACCGCAGCACGGGCTCGCAGGATTACTGTCTGGTTACGCATTGGCGGCGTCGGTCGTTACGTTTCCCGGTTTGCCATAGATCGATCCCCGGTGGGCAGCGCCGCGTCAGCCGCCGAGACTGTGGTCCGCGGCCGGTCCTGCGCAGCGCCCGTGGTGTGACCCCCCGCTGCAGGAGCGCGAGCAGGCCTTCGGCGACCAGGCAGAACACGATGACGATGAGACCGCCGGCCACCACCTGGCCGCCGCCGGCGGCCAGCCCGAGCCCGAACCCGAGGCTGATGATCAGCCGAGCCCGCCGCCGCCGACAAGGGTGGCCAAGGTACCGGTGGCGACCACCTGGACCACCGCGGTACGCAACCCCGCGGCCAGGTAGGCAACGGCCAGCGGGAGTTCCACCTGGGTCACGATCTGCCATCCGGACATGCCCATGCCTCGGGCGGCATCACGCGCCTCGGGGTCCACCTCGCGCAGGCCGAGGTAGGCGTTGGCCAGCAGCGGTGGCACGGCGAACACGGCCAGCGCGAGCACGATCGGCAGGGTGCCCGAACCGATGAACGTCAGTGGCAGGATTGTCAGTAGCGACACTGTCGGGATGCCCCGGGTCATGTTGGCCACCGCGACGACGAACGCGCCGCCACGGCGGATGTGGCCGAGCCAGATGCCCAGCGGCCACGACAGGGCGATGCCCAACAGGACGGCCATGCGCCGAGAAGTACAGGTGCTCACCCGTACGGGTCAGGATGCCGTCCGGATTGGTCCAGTTGAGCGGGTCGTTGAGCCAGATATAGGCCTGCTCGAGGATGTTCATGCGGCGGCCCTCCGCCGGGCCCACGGCATGGCCAGCCGGCCAAGCCCGACCAGCACCAGGTCGAACACGAGGGCGAGCGCCAGGCAGCCGACTGGTGCCGGCCATGATCGGCGGCCGTAGAAGTTGTTGTTGAACCCGTTGAGGATGATGCTGCCGAAGCCGCCGTAGCCGACCATGGTGCCCACCGTGACCAGGGCCACCGTGGAGACCGTCGCGATGCGCAGGCCGGTCAGGATGCCCGGGCAGCGCCAGCGGCAACTCCATCCGCCACAGCAGCGCCGGCCCGGCCGTACCCCATGCCCTGGGCGGCCTCCCGGCACCTCGGCCGGCACCTGGCGCAGCCCGGTGAGGCGTTGCGGACGATGGCCAGCAGTGCGTAGAGGGTCAGCGCCGACCAGCGCGGTGGTGAAGCGTCAGCCCGAGCCAGCGGCCCGAGCAGGGCGAACAGCGCCAGCGACGGGATCGTGTAGAGGATGCCCGATGACGGCCAGGATCGGACCGGTCAGCCAGCGCAGCCTGTATGCCGCGACGGCCAGCGGAATACCGATCAGCGCCGCGATGCCCACGGTCGATAGGGTCAGCTCCACGTGCTGGTGCAGCGCGGTGGTGAGAGAGTCGATGTTGTGTACGACGTACTGCCACGAGAACCACGGATCCTTCGGGGTCGTCGTCGAGGCGGGACGCGGACAACCAGCCGACCACAGGGGGCACAGGTGCACGCTACCTCCGGCTCAGACGGCTCGCAGGCCGCCGACCCCGACGCTCCCGCCGCCGGGCGGCCGCCATCCGGCTCGACCGGGTCCGCAAGGTGTACCCGGACGGCACCGTTGCCGTCGAGGAGCTGTCGCTCGACGTACCGGCCGGCGAGCTCGTCGTCCTCGTCGGACCGTCGGGCTGCGGCAAGTCCACCATCCTGCGCATGGTCAACCGCCTGATCGAGCCGACCGGGGGTCGCATCCTGGTCGGCGACGAGGACGTCACCCACGCCGACCCGGTCGCGCTGCGCCGTCGGATGGGATACGTCATCCAGAACGTCGGGCTGTTCCCGCACCTGACCGTCCGCGACAACGTCGCCACAGTGCCGCGCCTGCTGGGCTGGCCACGCGCCCGGGTGGAGTCCAGAGTGGATGAGCTACTCGACCTGGTCGGGCTCGAACCGGCCCGGTACGCCAGGCGCTACCCGCACGAACTCTCCGGCGGTCAGCGCCAACGGGTCGGGGTGGCCCGGGCGCTCGCCGGTGACCCGGTCGTGCTGCTGATGGACGAGCCCTTCTCCGCCGTCGACCCGATCGCCCGGGGCCGGCTGCAGGAGGAGTTCCTCCGGCTCCAGGTCGCCGTCGAGAAGACCATCATCTTCGTCACCCACGACGTCGACGAGGCGGTCCGGCTGGGCGACCGTATCGCCATCTTCTCCGACGGCGGCAAGCTCGAGCAGTACGCCCCCCCGGCGGAGCTGCTGGCCAAGCCGGCCAACGAGTTCGTGGCCGAGTTCGTCGGGCAGGACCGCGGCATCAAGCGGCTGTCGGTGACCCCGCTGCCCGCGACCCTGCGACCCGTTCCACTGTCCGGAGTGGACAATGCTCCGACCGTCCCCGCCGGTGCCACTCTGCGCGACGCGCTGGCCGCCATCCTCGCCTCCGGCGCCACCCTGGTCGCCGTCCGAGCCCCTGACGGCAGCATCACCGGAACCCTCTCAGCCGAGGACATCCTCACCGCCTCGTGACCTGGCAGGCTGCGCGGCTCCTGTGTTTGCCCGGGCAGCTTACTCACCCTTTTTGTATAGCGCGGCGTCCCTGCTAACACTGGGCGTGGGCGTGGGCGTGGGGGGTGGGCGTGGGGGTGGGCAGGTCAGCGGTGGTCGGTCAGGGGGGCGTGGTGGTCGGTGGCGTCATCGGACACCGGGTCGGCGTGGACGATCGCGGCTGTGAGTCGGGGGACGGCGTGGATCAACCGGTGCTCGGCGTCGACTGCGATCGCGTGCGCCTCGACGATGCCCAGGTGGTCATCGACGACGATGTCGCACTCCGCCCGCAGCTTGTGCCCGATCCAGCGCAGCCGCACCGCACCCACGTCAACCACGCCACCAGTTGTCCGGAGAGTGGCCTCAACTGAGTCCACAATGGATGGATCAACAGCGTCCATCAGCCGTCGGTAGACTTCTCGGGCGGCGTCGCGCAGCACGTACAGGATCGCGACCGTGATGATCAGCCCGACCACCGGGTCGGCCCAGCCCCAGCCCAGTGCGACGCCGCCGGCCCCGATCAGAACGGCCAGTGATGTGTATCCGTCGGTTCGCGCGTGCAGGCCGTCGGCCACGAGGGCGGCCGACCCGATGCGACGGCCGACCCGGATGCGCAGCTGGGCCACGGCCTCGTTGCCGGCGAAGCCGAGGACAGCGGCGCCCGCGACAGCCGGCAGGTAGGACACCGTGGCCGGGTGGACCAGCCGCTCGATGGCAGCCCAGCCGGCCGCGACAGCCGACACGGCGATCACGAGGACGATGACGATGCCGGCCAGGTCTTCGGCCCGCCCGAATCCGTAGGTGTAGCGCCGGGTCGCAGCGCGCCGTCCGACGAAGAACGCGATGCCCAGGGGTACGGCCGTGAGTGCGTCAGCGACGTTGTGCAAGGTGTCGCCCAGCAGCGCGACCGAGCCGGATACCAGCACGACCGCCGCCTGCAGCAGAGCCGTGACGCCCAGGACGAGCAGGGACATCCACAATGCCCGTACCCCGTCGCGGCTGGTCTCGAGCTCACTGTCCACAGTGGCCGCCGAATCGTGGCTGTGAGGTGTGACGAGGTGTCGCACGCGGTCGAGCAGGCCATGCCGGTCCCTCCCGTGGTCCTCGTGCCCATGGCCGTGTTCGTGATCATCGCCGTGGACCTGGCTCTCGTGGGCCGCGGGCCGATCGTGATCGTGCCCGGGAGCATCGACACGGGGATGGGCGCGCCCGGCGTTGTCGTGCCGGTGTCCATGGTCGTGATCATGCTCACGGCTGTGCTCGTCGGAACCCACTGAATCATGGTGCCGTGGCGCCCGACGATGTGCGAGGGTTACCGGCAGGCATGACGCGGCCGAGCCGTCCTGACGCTACAGGTCGCGTGCCCAGATCTGGCCTTCGAGATCATGCCCGAACGAGTGGTGCCGCTCGGAGCTGACGAGCGTGAAGCCGGCTTTCTCATACAGGCGCCGGGCATCCTGGAGCACGCTGTTGGTCCATAGCCGGATCCGTTGGTAGCGCGCTGCCCGGGCGAACCGGAGGCACTCCTCGACCAGCCGACCGCCTATTCCCAGCCCGCGGGCGGCCGGGTCGACCAGGAGCAGGCGTAGCTGGGCTGTGTCGTCGTCGTAGCGGACGCAGAAGACGCAGCCCACCGGGGCACCGTCCACCTCGGCGATCCAGGCCGCCTCCCGCTTCGGATCGTGCTGGCGGGCGAAGTCGGCCACGATGGTGGTCACCAGAGCCTCGTACGTCTCGTCCCAGCCGAACTCCTGGGCGTAGCCGACCGCGTTGGCCTGGATGACCCAGCCGAGATCTCCGGGGCGCGGTGGCCGCAACACGACCAGGTCGGTTCGAGGCCGTCCGGCCAGCACCTGCTGGATCGTCTCCATAGCCGCCAGCAGCCGATCCTGGTCGGACTCGCTGAGGCCACCCAGGAAGGCCTTCGCCCGCTCATCGGCCAGCCGGTTGAGTTCGGCGAACTGTCGTCGGCCCGTCTCGGTCAGGCTCACCTCGCGCCGGCGAGCGTCCACTTCGGACGTCCTCGCGACAGCCAGGCCGCCGGACTCGAACGAGCGCAGGATCCGACTGAGGTAGCCACCGTCGATATCCAGGTCGTGTCGCAGCTCACCGATGGCCGCCGTACCGCGGCTGGCCAACTCGTAGAGGATGCGGGCCTCGGTCAGGTTGTAGTCGCTGTCGAGCAGCCCGCTGCGCAGGGCTCCCACCGTGTCGGTGTAGAACCGGTCGAAGCGTCGCAGCGCCGCGATGCGGTCGGTCACCGAATTCATGGACTGAGTCTAGCAGATCGTTGCCTCAGTCAAACAATCGGGCGGACGCCTGTCGACGGCAAAAAAACAATCGGCGATCGCGTCAAGGCGTAAGGGCAGCGTGGTTGTGGGGCCGGTGAGACTCGAACTCACACTGTCGCGGACCTAAACCGCGGGCCTCCTGCCAGTTGGGCTACGGCCCCGCACGCGCCACTCTAGCCGTTCGTCGGGATCAGTCGATCCCCAGTTCCCGGCGGAGCTTGGCGACATGGCCGGTGGCCTTCACGTTGTACATGGCCTGCTCGATCCGCCCGTCCGGTCCGATCACCCAGGTCGAGCGGATGACTCCCATCACGGTACGGCCGTAGTTCTGCTTCTCGCCGTAAGCTCCGTACGCCGTCAGGATCGTCTTGTCGGGGTCGCTGACCAGCGCGAAGGTGAGCCCGTCGCGTTCGCGGAACTGAGCCAGTCTGGCTGGCCGGTCGGGGGAGATGCCGACCACCTCGATGCCCTGGGCGTGCAGGGACGACAGCGAGTCCCGGAAGTCACACGCCTGCGTCGTGCAGCCGGGCGTCATCGCCGCGGGATACGCGTACAGGACGACCCGCTTGCCCTTGAAGTCGGACAGGCTCAGGGTCTGCCCGGCGTCGGTCGTGAGCGTGAAGTCCGGGGCCCGATCGCCTGGCTCAAGTCGCCGCGTCCCTACCATGCGTCGACCCTATCGCCCGTACCCGTCAGGAAGCCGCGGCGACCGCGGCCTGCACGTTCGCCGCGGTGGGGTTGGTCACCACCTTGCCGCCGACCACAACCGTCGGCGTGCCCTGTACCCCGTGCTGCAGGGCATCAGCGGTGACCTGGTTGACCCAGTCGGCGTACTTCACCGCCCGGACGCACTGGGCGAACTCGGGGGTGTTGATCCCAGCGTTGCCGGCGATCTCGATGAGCTGGTCGTCGGTGAGCCCGGCGCTGCCCTCGGCCGGCTGGCTCGCGAACAGAGCCTGCCCGTACGCCTTGGTCTTGTCTGCGGGCGCGTCGGACGCGCATCCCGCGGACGACGCCGCCCGGGTGGAGTACCGGGTGGTCGAATTCGGGTCGAGGAAGTTGAGCGGATGCCAGACCAGCGTGATCTTGTGCTGGGCGACGAGCTGATCCAGGGTCGGGGTGACCGTGGCCTCGAAGTTCTTGCACACCGGGCAGATGAAGTCGAGGTACACCTCGACGGTCACCGGGCCATCGCCCGCGACGACGAGGCCGGCTTTGTCGCCACCGACGTTGATCGTGTGAGCTGGGGCGGTGCCGACCGTGCTCGTCTGCTGGGACTGGTAGACGTAGTAGCCGATCAGGCCGGCCACGACGAGCAGGACGATCGCCCCGACCGTGATCCACCGGTTGCGGCGCTGGCGCTGCTCCTTGGCGAGTTGGTCCCGCACCACCCGGGCCGCCCTGT
Organism: uncultured Actinomycetota bacterium; assembly: GCA_963803345.1. Classification (GTDB taxonomy): domain Bacteria; phylum Actinomycetota; class Actinomycetes; order Mycobacteriales; family Micromonosporaceae; genus CAWDLX01. The sequence continues at coordinate 166,352 of CAWDLX010000005.1, read as the reverse complement.
TCGCCTCCGCCCCTCGCTTACTCACGCCGCAACCTCATCTCCGTCGAGCAGCCGATTCCCCGTCGAGCAGCGCAGAGTCGAGCGAGAGCCGGGTGCGCGGAAACACCACCAGATAGCCCGCCACGATCATCAACGCTATGTCACGGATCGTCTCTAATGCGTACTGCGGGGACTGATCACTCGTAAGGGCACCGCCGGTGCCGAAGCAGCCGCAGTCGATGCGCAGCCCCCGGGCCCACACCGACGCGATCGCCGCGATGTACACGGCGAAGAGCAGCACCGACGCGATCGCCGCCACCCGGGTGGCCAGACCGATCACGAGCAGCGCTCCCAGCGCGATCTCGAGGAACGGCAGTATCGCGCCGAGGAGAATCGATGCGTCGTAGGGCAGCAGGCGGTACGCGACGACGGAGCGTCCACTGGCGGTCAGATCGTCCACCTTGAGCGCACCGGCGGCGAGCCAGACGCCGCCGACCACCAGCCGGGCCAGGGTGCCCAGCCAGGGTCGCACCCTGAGCCACGTCACGGGGTCAAGCCTCACACTCCGGCGGGCTCAGACGGCGAGAGTTCGCTGTACCTCGGCTAGCAGTTCGCTGCGAGCCCGGGCAACGCGCGAGCGGATGGTACCGATCGGCACGCCCAGCGACTCGGCTGCCTCGTCATAGGACAGGCCCAGCAGCTGAGTGAGGACGAATGCCTCCCGCTGGGCTGGCACCAGCCCATGGAGCAGCTGGGTGGCGGCGATCGTCCCGGCCAGGTCGGACGGCTCCGTGTCCGCCCTCGGCCCCACCACGGCCACCCGGCGCTCAAGCCTGCGCACCCTCACCGCCGACCGGATGTGGTCGGCGCAGGCCCGCCGGGCGATGCCGAGCAACCACGTGCGGGCGCTGGCCCGGGCCTCGAACGCGGGCAGCGCCCGGAACGCGCGCAGGTACGTCTCCTGGGTCAGGTCATCGGCCGAACCCGGGTCGACCAGGGCGGCGGCGCAGCGCCACACCTCCGCCTGCGTGGCCCGGATGAAGGCGGCGGCGGCGGTCGGGTCTCCGGTCGCGGCCGCCAGCGCCCATGTGGTGACCTCGTCCGCCGCGTCACGCTCGCTGCCCACGGCGACCGAGCCTAGCCGGTGCCGATGAGAGCGCCGTGAGAGTGGGCACGTGGAACTCGAGCCGTCCAGAAATCGACTATGACGGCATGCGAGCCCACACCAGCGCACACCGCGACGACATGCACTGCCACGACGTCCGGATCAGCCTCTCTGCCCGCCTCGACGGGGAGACCATGCCGCTGGCCGCGGACGCCGTCGATGCCCACGTGGACAAGTGCGGCACGTGCCGGGCGTGGCTGGACGGGGCCGAGCGGGTCACCCGCCTGGCGCGGGTCCAGCCGGTCGAGGTGCCCGACCTCACCGCGCGCATTCTGGCCCGGCTGCAGGCCGACGGTACGGTACGCGGAGCCGTTCCCCGCGCGGCGGCGTCCGTGGCCGCCGGGTGGGCAGGTCGCCTGCGCTGGGGGCTCGGGCTGCTCGCCGTGGTGCAGTTCGTGCTCGCCGTGCCCGAGTTGCTCGGCGCGGCCGGCCACGACGCCCACTCGGGGCGGGAGGTGGCCGCGCTCGAGATCGCGCTGTCGGTCGGGTTGCTGGTCGCGGCGTGCTATCCCGAGTACGCCCGGGTGTTCGAACCCGTCGCGGTAACGCTGGTCGTCTGCTTCGCCGCGATCAGCCTGCTGGACATGATCGAGGGGGCGGTGAGCCCGGCCCGGGTGGCGGTCCACCTGCTCACCGTGGCTCAAGCCGCACTCGTGTGGCGCCTGGCCCGGGGGGTCAACCGCCGCCTGGCCGCGGCCTGACCAGCCGGTTGTCCCGAGTTGTGAGCAGGCATGCAAGATCGGTCATCCCGATGAACCGCGGGCCGGCGGGAGGCGTGGGAGGCGGCGTGGGCATGATTGCCGGCGTGAGTTCGCCACGACGCCGGCCACCGGCCGCCTTCGCCCTGTTCGTGGCCATCCTGATCGGCGGGCTCGCGGGCAGCTTCGGCCTGGCCCCGGCCGCGAGCGCCCACGCCGTGCTGGTGACGGCGAACCCGGTGCAGAACTCGATCCTGCCGACCGCGCCCGGCCAGGTCACCCTGCAGTTCTCCGAGTCGGTCACGCTCATCGCGGGCAAGGTCCGCGTCATCGCCCCGGACGGTACCCGCGCCGACACCGACCAGACACGGACATCGGGCGATCAGGTGATCATCCCGCTCAAGCCGGGTGCCGCGCAGGGGACCTATCTGGTGTCGTACCGGGTGATCTCGGCCGACAGTCACCCGGTGGCCGGGTCGTACACGTACTCGGTGGGCCGGACCTCGACCGCGCCGGTTGACAGTGATGTGGCGGCGGCGTCCAGCCCCGTGGTGTCGGTGCTCTTCCCGATCGTGCGCTGGATCGGCTACGTCGGCCTTGTGCTCCTGGTCGGATCGGTGCTCGTCCTGGCCCTGCTGTGGCCGCAACGGCTCGACCGCGCCGGGCCGATCCGCGTGATCTGGATCGGAGCCGGGCTGGTGGCGGCGGCGGCGATCGGTGAGCTACTGGTCCAGATCCCGTACGTCGCGGGCGGCTTCGGCCAGATCAGATCGGCCGATGTCCAAGAGGTTCTCTCGAGCCAGTTCGGCGCGGCCCACCTGATCCGCCTCGGCGTGTTGGGAGCCGCGTTGTTCCTGCTCCGCCCGATCGTGCGCGGCAAGGGCTGGGGCGCCGACCGGGTGCTGCTCGCCGTCCTTGGCGCGATCGCCGTCGCGACCTGGTCGGTCTCCGGCCACCCGTACGCATCACCCATCCCCACCGTGACCGTGGTCGCCGACATGATCCACATTGCCTCCATGGCGGTCTGGCTGGGCGGCCTGTTCATGCTCGCCGTGTTCCTGCTGCCGAGAGCCAGCGCGACCGAACTCGCGGCGATCGTGCCCGTCTGGTCGCGCTGGGCGGCCTACGCGGTATCGACGCTACTGTTCACCGGCGTCGCCCAGGCACTGGTCGAGATCGGGAGCGTGCCGGCGCTGTTCACCACGACGTACGGTCTGCTCGTCCTGACGAAGGTGGTGCTGCTCGGGCTTGTCCTGATCGTGGCCAGCTTTTCCCGCCGCCAGGTGCCCGCGATCATGCAGCGTGCCAGAGGGGCGGCCGGCCGGTTGCGGTCCCTGGTCGCGGCTGAGGCGATCGGCGCGATCGTCGTCATCGGAGTGGCATCCGTCCTCGTGCAGGTGACCCCGGCCCGCTCGGCCCCGGCCAGCTCCGCGCCCACCATCCAGTCGGCCTCGCTGGCCGCTCCGAGCGGGCTGTTCCTGCTCACGGTGGACGCCTCGCCCGCCAATGTCGGGGCGGTCCAGCTGCACATGTACGCCACGGACGCCAAGGGTGTCTCCATCGACATCGAGGAGTGGACAGTCACCGCCGCGCTGCCCTCGCACGGCATCGAGCCGATGGAGGTGCCGGTCCTCAACGCCGGCGCGGGGCACGGCATCGGTCAGATCAGCCTGCCCACCGCGGGCGCGTGGGCTTTCACATTCACGCTGCGGACCAGCGAGATCGACGAAGACAGCGTCTCGACCAGCTTCACGATCTCGAACTGACTGGGCGTGTCGGCCGTCCAGCAGGACCGGGATGGGAGAAGCTAGGACACACCACCCCACATCGAACGTCTCTTCGTCGGGGGTTGTCGTGCGCGCACTGCGGACGCTCGCCGGTCTGGTCCTGGTCCTGATCGGGTTTCCATCCCTGCTGGCCGGAGCGGCTGGCCTGCTCGCCATGCACGACGCGGACGACGACGGCGGGTTCACCACCCAGTTGGCGCCCATCCATGCCGACGGGTACGCGATCGTCGTGGCGGACGTGTCCGCCACGATGTCCCGGTTCGGCGTCAGTGCGTTGCTGGGGGACGGCGGTGTGAAGGTCGATCTGCGGGCCGCGAACGCCCCGGTCATGCTGGCGATCGCACCACGGGCCGACGTGACACGCTACCTGAGCGGGGTACCGCATACCGAGGTCACGTCGGTCGGCTTCGCCCGAGGCGATGCCCCGGTCACGGCCGGCCGGATCGCCGGCGACCGGATGCCCGACCCTCCCGCCGAGCAGACGTTCTGGGGTCTCACCGCTACCGACTCTCTGAGTTGGCAACCCGGGCCCGGCCAGCCGCTGAGTCTGGTTCTGCTACGCGCCGACGGCAGACCCGGCTTCGACGTGATCATGTCCGTGTCCCGTTATCCCACCTGGATCAAGCCGGCGACGATCGGGTTGCTGCTCGCCGGGCTCGCCGGGCTCATCGGCGGAATCGTGCTGCTCTTTGTGGCCGCCGATCCCGTCCTCGTGGTGGAGGCCCACCGCATGGTCGAGTTCGCCGACCGGATCGCCGACCGGTTGGAGGAGATCGCGCCGGGCGAGTCCCTGGCTGTCGTGCGGAGGACCCGAGGACTCGATCTCACCGGGGAACTGGTGACGGTCAAACAGGATCGACCCTGGTCGCCGCCGCCGGGCCGGGTGGGCGAACCCGATCCGTCGGGCCGGCATGCCGCCGCTTCGGTCGTGGTGCGCTCAGGATCGACGGGACGGGCGTCCAACGCGCCGCCGGGCCGGGCGGCTGGGGCGCGCCGGCGCTGGCGCGGCCACACGCCGCCTGAGCTGGCCGACCGCTGGGCCGGCGAGCAGGAGCCCAGCGGCCAGACGGACGGCGACGGTGACGATGAATCGCCGTACGTCTACACCGCAACCTGATCGGGGCGCAGCAGCACGCTGTCGACCGGCAGCCGTCGGAGCGGGAGCAGCGGCAGCAGGGCGACCATGATCCACATGAACCAGTTGCTGAGCACGAACGAGGCCACGCCACCCGGCTTGCCCAAGGTGAACTCGAACCAGGACAGCACACTGAACGTCACCGTCGCGTAGATCACCGCGGCGAACAGGAGCATGCCGCGTCGGCCACGGATTCCGTCGATCACCGGGCCGCTGGCCCCGGCGGGCGGGAGGGCCGAGTCGATCAGCACGAGGAGGGCCGGCACGAACCAGAAGATGTGATGGGCCCAGGTGAGCGGACTGACGAGGCTGCCGACCAGTCCAGCCAGGGCCATCCCAGCCACTTCGTCGCCGGCGGTGGCCGCCCGGCCGGCTCGCCACAGCCCGTACCCGAGGACCGGCAGCACGAAGATCAACCAGACCAGCATCTGCGGATGGCCGGTATGTCCGAGCCGGGCCAGCATGCCCATGACCGATTGATTGAACGTGTACTCGAACTGGCCGACGCCCTGGGCCCCCAGCATCTGCGAAGTGAAGTAGCGCCAGGAGTCGTGCGCGTCGACCGCGAACCCGAGCAGGGTCGCCAGCGCCGTCGTGCCGGCCGCCACTCCGGCCGCCCGCCAACGCCGGCACACCAACAGGTACCCGATGAAGATCCCCGGTACCAGTTTGATCGCGGTGGCCAGACCGATCCCGATCCCGACGAACCGGCTACCCCGGGGGAACAGGACCAGCAGATCGAAGGCGATCAGCGCCCAGAGCAGGAAGTTGATCTGGCCGAACGTGAACGCCTCACGGATCGGTTCGAGTGCGCTGCCGAGCACGAACGCCAGCCCGAACGTGAACCACGCCGGCCAGCCGTGCCGCCGGGCGATCGGCCGGACCAGCCACCAGATCACGGCGGCGAACAACAACGTGGCGATGATCGAGTACCCCACCTGCACCAGGCCCAGGTCGAACCAGGCGATCGGGCGTAGGACGAGGCCGCCGAAGACGGGGTAGGTGAATCCGAGCGAGCCCATGGTGGCGTCGGGCGGGCGAAGTCGTAGAGCGGATGGCCGTCGCTCCACCACCGCATCGCCTCGTAGTAGATGCGTAGATCGAAGAACTGGTGCCGGTTGCCGTACCAGATCTGGCCGGCCGCCACCACGACGGTGACCACGGCCAGCACGGCCACCCGCCGAATGGTGCCGGGTCGGGGCGGCAGCCTCCGAACTCACTCATGCCTCCTCGCGTCCCGGGCGCGCGGATCGACCTTAATGGCAACAGCGGGGCGGCGCAGGCTGGCGCACCCGGGCTGGTGCCTGTCGATCAACGCATCCTCTGATCGGGACCCTCGGCCACTAGGCTGGTGGAAGCCATCACGAGTGGATCTTGCGGAGGTGTGGCATGGGGGACCTTCTGGTCTGGGTCGACTGCGAGATGACCGGGCTCGACCTCGGCAAGGACGCGCTGGTCGAGGTGGCCGCTCTCGTCACCGACCCAGACCTGAACGTGCTGGGAGAGGGCGTCGACGTGGTGATCCACGCCGACGACACCGCTGCTCGGCGGCATGGTGGAGATCGTCCGCGAGATGCACGACAAGTCCGGCCTCACCGATGCCGTCCGCGCCTCCACGGTCACCCTGGCCGAAGCCGAAGACATGATCATGGACATACCTCACGGCCCACGTGCACCGAGCCGCGGACCGCCCCGCTGTGCGGCAACTCGATCGCCACCGACCGGGGCTTCCTGGCCCGGGACATGCCGACTTTCGACTCCTACCTGCACTACCGGATGATCGACGTGTCCTCGATCAAGGAGCTGTGCCGGCGCTGGTACCCGCGCACGTACTTCGGCCAGCCGGCCAAGGGCCTGGCCCACCGGGCGCTGGCCGACATCCGGGAGAGCATCCGCGAGCTGGAGTACTACCGGCGCACCGTCTTCGTGCCCGAAGCCCGGGCCGGACATCGACGCCGCGAAGGCGATCGCCGCCGACGTGGCGCCGGACTTCCCGATCACCTGAACCGGGAGCCGTAACCCGCTCGTCCACCCGGGAGCGTGTGGCTATCATGGTCGGGCGTACGTCGCGATGGTGGCTGTAGCTCAGCTGGTAGAGCACCGGGTTGTGGTCCCGGGTGTCGAGGGTTCGAGTCCCTTCAGTCACCCCACCTTCAGTCACCCCACCTTCAGTCACCGCACTTCGGTCACCCCACATCGTGTGCGGCGGGTCGCCTCATCTGGTCGGCTGTGGCTGGGCGATCGGAGCGCCCGCCGCTCCCGAGGCGGGCACACCCGATGCCCCTGGCTTGGGCGAGGCGGACGGAGGCGGGGGCGGCGTCCAGTTCGCCAGAGCCGCCGGTACCGGCAGGGCGGAGCCCTTGACGAACTCGGGCCACGACTCGTTCCACGCCGTCCAGCCGTTGCCGTCGACCAGTTTCACCTCGGTGCCCTTGACGGTCACCGGGTCGCCGATGTGGGTGATCCCGAACAGCCACCGGGAGTTCCCGTCGGACATGTTCACGCAGCCGTGGGAGACGTTGGTGTGGCCCTGGTCGCCGACTGACCATGGCGCGGCGTGGATGAACTCGCCACCCCAGGTGAGGCGCATGGCGTAGTAGACCTGCACCCGGTATCCGCCGGGCCCTCCGCGGGTGGTGTCGAAGATCGTCGTGTAGTCGTGGCTCATCGTGACCATCGTGCCGCTCGACGACGGCGTGCTCGGCTTGCCGAGGCTGACCGGGATCGTCCGGGTGAGCTTGTCGTTCTGGTACACCGTACATCTGCTTGGTCGCGTTGTCGACCATCATGGTGACCTTGGATCCGATGCTCACTGTGGCCGTGCGGTCCTCGGCGCCGTACGAGCCGTCGCCGAACGGCACGCCGCGCAGCGCGGCCCGGACGGTGATGGTGGTTCCCGGTTGCCAGTACATCGGCGGTCGGTACCAGGCCTGCTGTCCGCTGGCCCAGTGCCAGACGCCGGGCTGCGGCGGGTTGCTCGTGACGAGCAGCCGGCTCTGGATTCCCGCCCGGGCCGAGGCCGGGACGGGCGGGTCGAACTCGAGCACCACCGGCATGCCCACGCCGTACGTCTGTCCCTGCTGCATGTACATGCCGTAGTCGGCTTCGTTGCCGGGCTTGCCCATCGTCGTGAAGGTGGTCGACCGGGTCAGCACCTGCTGGCCGTCACCGCTCCTGGCCATCACCACCGCGGTGTAGGTCGACGAGTAGTCCAGCGGCTGACCCGGGATCCAGGTGCTGTTGTCGTCACGGAATCCGCCGGTTACCGCCGCTCCGCCGGCCTTGGTCAACGTGACCGCTGACACGGAGCCGTTGGCGACGGTCAGGCCGATCTCGGTCGAGATGGGCACCTTGGTCGCGCCACCGGCCGGCGTGATCGACAATGACAGCGGCGGATGGGTGGCGGTCGGAGCGGGTGCCGGGTTCACCGGGTCTGACGTGCACGCGACCAGCGCCAGTCCGGTGGCGAGTGTCACCACGCCCAGCAGAGCCCCCCGTTGCCGTCGCATATCCAGCCCACCTCCGGATGCGTCAGTGTCCGACACCTCATCGTGTCGCACCGAGCACCGCTTTCGCGGGTATTTGCCCCAGCTTGGCTAGGTACGGGCGGGGGCGACCTCGTTCGTGCGTTCGCGTACGCGGGCGGTCACCCTGTGCTCCGCCACGAAGGACATCAACGGGATGGTCCCGGCGAGCAGAACGAGAACCCAGCGCAGGAACGGCCACCGCAGCCGTACCGCGGTGAGGTCGAAGGCGACGATGACGTAGAGGATGTACAGGAATCCGTGCACCGGGCCGAGGATCGCCACCAGGGTCGACGAGTCGGCCAGGTACTTGAGCGGAACACCCACGAACACCAGCAGCAACAGGAACACACCGACGGTCCAGGCCATCACCCGGAACCGCAGCAGGGCACCGCCCATGTCTTCTCCTTCAGGTCCGGCCGGGGTACTGGGAGGGTGAGGCGCCCGGGTTGGTGCTGAGCCAAGCCAGATAACGGTTGTACGCCGCGAGTTCGTCGTCGCCGCTGTCGTCGTAGGCCGCCTCGACCCGCCGCGCCCGCTGCGCCGACGCCCGGATGACCGGCCGGGCCACCGGCTCGGGCCGGGTGGTGGGTCCGGTCGCCGTCGGCTCTGCCGTGCGCCGGGCGGCGCGAACTTCCTTGGCCCACACATAGACAACGAAGGCGGCGAATACCGGCCACTCGACCGCGTAGCCGAAGGACAGCGCGTTGCCGCCCCGGGCCCGGGTGATCTGCCACCAGCCCAGCAACACGAAGCCGACCACGAGCACGACCATGCCCAGGTGGATCAGGATCCACCGCCAGGTCAGCAGCCTCCTCACGGAATGCAGCGTAATCGCCGCACCGGCGCGCTCCTCACTCAGGTAATGCGGGCCAGCCGCGGCCGGCGTCCAGGTCGTTGTTCGCCACCCCGCAACCGCTGTCGGTGTCCGATCTGCGGTCGCGGGCGGGACGCCGTGGCCCGGGTGTTCACCGATCGTGGGGTCAGGTTCTCAGATGCCGGCGAGGACCGGCCGATGCCGGCCGGACTCGTTCATCGGCTGCCCGGGCATCGTCAACGCGGCGGGGCCGGCACCGTGACGCTGGCCAGCGCGATCGGCAACGAAGCAGCCGACGACAAGCTGCCCTACCCGTACGTGCCCGACCTGATCCGGTCCTACCTGCATGAAGAGCTGGTCGTATCCAATGTGGAGACCCACCGGCCCGACGACCCCGACGTGCTCCATCATGTACTGTCCAATCTGGACACGCAGCCGAACCGCGCGGCTGGTCGCCCACGGCCGCGACTACGACGACGTTGCCCCGCTCAAAGGGTTCTACCACGGCGCACCCTCAACCGGGTTGGGCGTGACCGTCGAGATCACCAGGCTCGCCTGACCGCGTGTAACGTGGGCCCGTGGGCGATATCGAGAGCGGCTTTGACGACTCGCCGCCGCCGCACCCGAGTCTGCGGTGGAAGATAGTGATGATCGCCATTGGGGTCATCACGCTGGTGGTGTTCTTCGTCGTCTTCTTCACCGCGTTCGGACACCTGACCAGTGACCTGAGAGGCGTCGGTGACTGAGCCGCCCGACTCTCCTCCTGGTCAGACCAACCGGGCCAAAGTGATCACGGTACTGGTCTTCCTCGGGGTGGTGGTGGTGTCAGTGATCGCCTGCCTGTTGGCCACCAGCACGCTCAACGACGTCCTCGACATCAACCCCTTCGAGCACTTCTGACCGCCCGGAACGTCCTTACCCCGATGGGCATCCTGCTTACCCTGAGAGGCATCCTGCTCGCCGCCACGGCGAACAGGATGCCCCTCGCAACGGGCATTCCTACGGTCAGTGGGCGCCGATGCCGGTCAGCGACCGGACCTCGAGCTCCGCGTACTTGGCCGGGTTTCGCTCGGACGAGAGCATGGTGCCGATCCAGCCGCACAGGAACCCGATCGGGATCGAGATGATCCCCGGGTTCGACAGCGGGAACCACTTCCAGTTCTCGTGCGGGAACATCGACGTGGCCGCTCCCGACACCACCGGTGAGAAGAACACCAGCACGACGGCCGAGATCAGGCCGCCGTAGATGGCACTCACCGCACCGACAGTGTTGAACCGCTTCCAGAAGAGCGAGTAGAGGATCGCCGGCACGTTACCCGACGCGGCCACCGCGAATGCGAGGGCCACCAGGAAGGCGACGTTGAGGTCAACCGCCAATACGCCGAGTGCGATCGCGATGGCGCCGATGACGAACGCCGAGACCCGGGCGACCACGACCTCCTGACGCTCCGAGGTCTGGCCCTTCTTGATGACGTTGGCGTAGAGGTCGTGTGACAGGCTGGACGACGAGGCCAGCGTCAGGCCGGCCACGACGGCCAGGATCGTGGCGAACGCCACCGCCGCGATGATGGCCAGGAATGTGACGCCGCCGATCTCACCGCCGAAGTACTGGTTGCCCAGCGCCTGCGCCAGCTGCGGCGCGGCCGTGTTGCCGCTGGTGCCGGACTGGTCGCTGATCGCCTTGCTGCCGACCAGGGCCGCCGCGCCGAAGCCCAGAGCCAGCGTGAACAGGTAGAACACGCCGATGATGCCGATCGCCCAGAGCACGCTGCGCCGGGCGCTACGGGCGGTCGGCACGGTGTAGAAGCGGATCAGGATGTGCGGCAGACCGGCGGTACCCAGCACCAGGGCGAGGCCGAGCGAGAGCAGGTCCATCTTGTTGTAGAAGGTCTGCAGCCCGGACGCGACCTCCTTGCCGTACACGAGGCCCGGCTGCAGGAACGAGTCACCGGGCTTGCCGCTCTGGGCGGCCGCGTCGCCGAGCAGGGAGGACAGGTTGAACTTGTAGTGCCAGAGCACCAGCAGGGTCATGATCAGCGCGCCGATCATCAGCATGAACGCCTTGATGATCTGGACGTACGTCGTGCCCTTCATACCGCCGACCGTCACGTAGATGACCATCAGGATCCCGATGACGATGACCGTGGCGACTGCTTCGCATCCATGCCGAGGAATGTGGTCCCCTTCTTGATGCCGAGCAGCAGCGCCACCACCGCGCCGGCGCCGACCATCTGGGCCAGCAGGTAGAAGATCGACACGACCACGGTCGAGATCGAGGCGGCGGTGCGGACCGGGGCCTGGCGCATCCGGAACGCCAACACGTCGGCCATCGTGTACTTGCCCGAGTTGCGCATCAGCTCGGCGATCAGCAGCAGAGCTACCAGCCACGCGACGAGGAACCCGATCGAGTAGAGGAAGCCGTCGTACCCGTTGAGCGCGATGATGCCGGCGATGCCGAGGAACGAGGCGGCCGACATGTAGTCACCGCCGATGGCCAACCCGTTCTGGAAGCCCGAGAACGTCCGGCCGCCGGCGTAGAAGTCGGTGGCGCTACGGGTCTGCCGGCTGGCCCAGGCCGTGATGCCCAGCGTGATGAGAACGAATACGACGAACAGCGTGAGCGTGATGGACTGCTTGGTACCGGCGGCGACCGCGGCGACGTACATCATGACGCACCGCCGCGGGCGTTGACCTCGATTGCGGATCTTGTCGGCCAGCGGGTCCAGACGCTTGTTGGCGAACCGGGAGTAGAGCCACGCGATGAGGAACGTCGTCACGAACTGGAGCAGCCCGAAGATCAGGGCGACGTTGATGTTGCCGACGACCTTGGTGCCCATGAATCCGCGGGCGTAGGCGGACAGGATGACGTAGAGCGCGTACCAGAGCAGGAACGCGATGGTCATGGGGAAGACGAAGCCCCGCAGCGTTCGGCGCAGCTGGGCGAAGTCTGGCGACTGCTGTACCTCGACATAGCTCTCGGGGTCGGCAGGCGTCGTGGGCGACACCTGGGTACTCATGTGGTGCTCACCACCTGTTCCGGTGGACGGGTCATGATTCCCGCACGGTAGGAACGGCTGCCGCCGGGCGAGAAGCCTCGCCCGCGCTCACGCGGCGCGCCTGCGCCCAACGGGCCCGCCCTGCGCCGAACGGAGGGTCGGTGACCGCTCACCGGTGTCGATCGGCCTAGAGGCGCAGAGCGTCCGGGGCGTGCAGGCGGAGCATGATCCGACCCACGTCCTCGGGGATCCGCCGGCGGGTGGCCAGCGACACGACCACCATCACGACGAAGGCCAGCGGCACCGTCCACGCCGCCGGGTAGCTCAGCATCGTGCCCGCCCAGCCGGACCCGGTCCGGCCGAGGACGGTCAACAGGACGGCTGCGGCCGCGTGCCCCCGCCGACGAGGATGCCGGCCGCGGCCCCGATGTCGGTCAGCCCGCGCCACCAGATGCCCAGCACCAGCAGCGGGCAGAACGATGACGCGGCGACCGCGAACGCCAGACCGACCACCAGGGAAACGTCCAGACTGGACACCCGCAGCGCCAGTACGAGCGGCACGAGGCCGGCCACCACCGCGGCCAGCCGGAAGTCGCGCACCGAGCCGCGCCCGATGACGTCGGTCGACAGCACGCCGGCCACCGCGGTCAGCAGGCCCGACGCGCTGGACAGGAACGCGGCGAAGGCGCCGGCCGCGACCAGCGCGCCGAGCAGCTGCCCGGCCACCCCGGGGCCCAGCGCGGCCGACGGCAGCACCAGCACCACCGCGTCGGTGTCGCCGGTCAGCACCAACTGGGGCGTGTACACCCGGCCCAGCACGCCGTACAGCGTGGGGAACAGATAGAACAGTCCGACCAGGCCGAGCACGACCAGGGTGGTCCGGCGGGCGGCCGCGCCGTCGGGGTTGGTGTAGAAGCGGACCAGCACATGCGGCAGTCCCATGGTGCCCAGGAACGTGGCCAGGATCAGCGAGTACGCGGCGAACAGTCCGCCCCGGCCCGGCAGCAGCCAGCGTGAGCCGTGGGTCGCGCCGGCCACGTCGGGTACGTCCGCCCCGGCCGGGAACGTGGCGACCGGTGCCGCCGGCGATCTGGTGGCGCGCCCGGGCGCCAGGGTCACCTCGCCGTCCACGGTGGACCCGTCGATCCCGCCGCGAGCTCGAGCACTGTGGACCGGTCCACGGTCACCGTGACGTCTTCCTTGATCGTTACGTGGGTCGCCACCGCGAACGTCGATCCGGTCGGCTCGGCCAGCTCGGGCCGGCCGTCCGCCTGCCAGTGCAGCATCAGGAACACCACCGGTACGGCCAGCGCGGTGAGCTTGAGCCAGTACTGGAAGGCCTGCACGAACGTGATCGACCGCATACCGCCCAGCGCCACGTTTCCGGTGACCACCACCGCGACCAGCAGCGCCCCCCAGACGTACGGGCCGCCGGTCACGGTCTGCAGGGTGAGGCCCGGCCCCCTGCAACTGCGGCACCAGGTACAGCCAGCCGATGAACACCACGAACAGCGCCGACAGCTTGCGCAGCCGAGCCGAGCCGAGCCGCAGCTGGCAGAAGTCGGGCAGGGTGAACGCCCGCGAGCGGCGCAGCGGCGCGGCCACGAACAGCAGCAGGGCCAGGTACCCGGCGGCGAAGCCGACCGGGTACCAGAGCATGTCGACGCCGTTCTTGAGGATCAGCCCGGCCACGCCCAGAAACGACGCGGCCGACAGGTACTCGCCGCTGATCGCCGCCGCGTTCCAGGCCGGCGACGACCGCTCGGGAGGCCACCAGGAAGTCCGACGTGGTGCGGGCCAGCCGCAGACCGTACGCGCCGATGACCAGCGTGACCAGCGTCACCGCGACGATGGCCGGCACAGCGTACGGACTGGTCAGGCTCACCGGTCGGGCCGTTCGACCAGGTCGGTGAACTCGGCCTCGGTCCGCTCGGCCAGGCGGACGTACGCCACCCCGACCGCGAACAGGAACGGGTAGGCGGCGATGCCCAGCAGCAGCCACGGCAGAGCCACGCCGAGCGGGCGGCTGGCGGCGACCTCCGGAGCCACCGCGAACAGCAGTGGCAGCCCACCCAGCCCGACCACGACCACCGCGGCCAGCCGCAGCGCGTGCGCCAGCTGCGCTCGGATCAGGCCGCGCAGCAACGCCTCGCCGACCGGACTCTGCTCGGCCAGTTCGGCCGTGGTGCGGCGGGTCGACCGGCTGCGGGCCAGCTCGCCCAGAACGATCGTGGTCCGCCGACTCATCGCCGCCACCATCCCCCGCACGCCCGCCCCGATGCCTGCGCCCGCCCCGATGCCTGCGCCCGCCCCGCTGCCTGCGCCCGCCCCGCTGTTTGCACCCGCCCCGATGTTTGCACCCGCCCCGATGTTTGCAGGGACGCCATACTCACGGTTCTTGTAGCGCAGGGACGCCGCACTAACAGCCGACGACGAAGCCGGGGATTCATCGGGACCACTGCTGCTTGGCCGCCCGGACCAGCCGATCCTTGAGCTCGCGGGTGTGCCGCCGCGACACTGGCAGCTCGCGACCACCGATGACCACCACATACCCGTTGCCGGTCAGCCGCAGCTCGGCGATCAGCCGCAGCTGCACCAGGTAGGAGCGGTGGATGCGCACGAAGCCAGCGTCGGCCCACCGCTCGGCCAGCGACGCCAGCGACACCCGGACCAGGTGGGAGCCGTCCGCGGTGTGCAGCCGGGCGTAGTCGCCCTGTGCCTCCACCCACTGCACCGTCGAGCGCGGCAGCATCCGCGTCGTACCAGCCAGCTCGACCGGGATCGTCAGGTCGTCCTCGCGCTCGCGCCGCGCCGCCACCGCCGGGTGGGCAGGCACCAGCCGAGCAGCCAGCACCCGCCGCAGCGACTCGGCGATCCGGTCGGCCTGTACCGGCTTGCGGACGTAGTCGGCCACACCGAGGTCGAACGCCTCGGCCGCCCGGTCGTCGTATGCGGTCACGAACACCACCGCCGGCGGGCGCACGAATCGGCCCAGCACCCGGGCCAGCTCCATCCCGTCGAGGCCCGGCATGCGGATGTCGAGGAAGACCGCGTCCACGTCGTTGTCGCGCAGCACCCGGAACGCGTCGGCCACGTCGCCGGCTGTGTTCACCGTGCCGACCCGGGGATCGGCCCGCAGCAGGTAGGCCAGCTCGTCCAGTGCCGGCGGCTCGTCGTCCACCGCCAGCACCCGCAGAAACCCGCGTCACCAGCGTGTCCTCGCGCTCCACCCGTACCTCGGGCCGGAACTTCGGCACCCGCATGCTGACCTTCGTCCCCTCGCCCAGTGCCGTGTCCACCACCAGCCCGAACCCGTCGCCGAACGCGGCCCGCAGCCGTTCGTCCACATTGGCCAGTCCAACGTGGGCTGCCCGCCTCGGCGGCGTCGTCGACCGACCTGGGCCAGCTGGGCCGGGTCCATTCCGACGCCGTCATCCTCCACCGTGATCAGGCACTCGGCGCCGGCGTCGCGGGCGACGATGGCGACCGTACCCAGCCCCGGCTTGCGGGACAGGCCGTGCCGCACCGCGTTCTCCACCAGCGGCTGCACGCACAGGAACGGCAGGCCGACCGGCAGCACCTCGGGGGCGATCTGCAGCCGCACCTGCAGCCGGTCGCCGAACCGGGCCCGCTCGATGGTCAGGTACCGGTCGATCGAGCGCAGCTCCTCGGCCAGCGTGGTGTACTCGCCGTGGGCCCGGAACGAGTACCGGGTGAACTCGGCGAACTCGAGGATCAGCTCCCGGGCCCGCTCCGGATCGGTACGGACGAACGACGCGATCGCGGTCAGCGCGTTGTAGACGAAGTGCGGGCTGATCTGCGCCCGCAGCGCCCGGACCTCGGCCCGGGCCAGCCGGGCCCGGGACGAGTCCAGCTCGGCCAGGGCGAGCTGGGTGGAGACGAACCGGGCGGTCTCCAGGGTCGCCTGGACCAGCCCGGGCGCCGGCGGCCCCCGGCGGCCACCGCGACCAGGGCGCCGATGGCGGCACCGTCCGGGTCAGCCGCCATGAGCGGGGCGACGACGGCCCCGCGGACCGGGCAGTCCACCTCGTCGCAGGGCAGGTCACGGGAGCGCAGGATGGCGGTACGGCCCGTGCTCGCCGCTTTCGCGGGCGGCGGCGGCCAGCTGTTCGCGGTGATGCTCGCCCGGGCCTTCGAGGGCGAGCAGCCGGTGGGTGTCGGCGATGCCCAAGGCGATGCCGTCGACCAGGGCGCGCAGGTGCTGGACGGCCTTGGTCGCGCTGGTCTGGTCGAGGCCGCCGCGGAGCGGTTCGGCGGCCAGTCCGGCCCGGTGCAGCACGTCGTAGGTGGCCCGCTGGCCCTCGGTGGCGATGGCCCGACGACCGCGAGCACCAACGACGAGGAAGACGCTGATCCCGAGCGCGGCGACGAGAGCGGCCACGGCCAGCGTCGCGCTCGCGTCCATTCCCATCTGCGCATCCTGGCCCGCGTCGCGACGGAATGTCCAGGTCCGTGGGCCTACCCGACGATCGGGGCGCGCCGGCGGGACCGGGTCATCACGTGCTCGATCAGGGTGATGAACACGTTCTTGCCCGACTCGCGGTCCCGGGCGTCGCAGAGAACGACCGGCACGTCCGGGTCCAGGTCGAGCGCCTCGCGGACCCGCTGGACGGTGTGTCGCTGTTCGCCGTAGAAGCAGTTCACCGCGACCAGGAACGGCGTGCCACGGCGCTCGAAGTAGTCCACCGACGGGAAGCAGTCGGCCAGCCGCCGGGTGTCGGCCACCACCGACCGCGCCCAACGCGCCCAGAGCCAGTTCGTCCCAGAGGAACCAGAACCGGTCCTGGCCGGGCGTACCGAACAGGTACAGCACCACGTCGTCGCTGATGCTGATTCGGCCGAAGTCCATGGCCACGGTCGTCGTGCGTCTTGCCTTCGACGCCGGCCAGGTCGTCGTGGCGATGCTCGCATCGGTGAGGACTCCTCGGTCTGCAGCGGCATGATCTCGCTGACCGAGCTGACCAGCGTGGTCTTGCCGACGCCGAAGCCGCCCGCCACCAGCACCTTGAGCGCGGTGGGCAATCGCCGTCCGGGGGAGAGGTTGGGTAGTGTTCGACCGTACTGATCAGAGTGCGCGGAGCCCATCGATCACCGCCTGCAGAGTGCTCTCGTCGGGTGGGTTGACTGCCGTGCCGGAGCTGAACGTCGATACGAGGTTGGCCTGCACCAGGTCGCCGATCAGCACCCGCACCACCCCCACCGGCAGGTCCACGTGGGCGGCGATCTCGGCGAGCGAGAGCGCAGTCCGGGTCAGCGACAGGATGCTCCGGTGCTCCGGCTGCAGATTGACCAGGTCGGCCTCAGGGGCGTACAGCGCCTCGACGTAGCTGAGCAGGTCGAGGCTCCCGGTGACCGGACGGGCCCGCCCACCGGTGACCGTGTAGGGCCGCACGACCGGCCCGGCCTCCTCGTCGAGCCAGTCGTGGCCCGCCCCATGCTCGCGGCCGAGCCAGTGTCGCGGGCACCGCGTGCCGTCGCCGAGGCTGGCGCTGGGGGTGCCGCGCGCGAGGTACCTGCCTCGCCGTTCCGTCAACGGGCCTCGCGGCGCCAGTCGGGCCGGTCCACCCCCGCATCATCTGTACCGGCCGCGTCGTGCCCGCCACTGCGTCACGGGCAGTCGTGCTGGACCGGCGCCGGCTGCCGGCTCGATGACGCTGGCGCACCGCCGCGCCGGCGACCTCGCGCCGTTCAGAGTCAGCGAAGCGTTCTGGTTCAGCGAAGCGTTCCGGTTCAGCGAACGACGTTCAGGTTCGAGCGAACCGGTCGTCCGGTACCGGTGGCGGCGCACCGGGCACCCGGTCGGTGCTCGTCTCGGGCCGTCGTCGTGCTCGACGCGGGCCGGCTGGTCATCCCGCATCGGTGGGCGCGGCAGCCGGCCGGAGCGGCGAGGAGAGCGTCTGACCGACCCGCTTGACCAGCATGGCCATCTCGTAGGCGATCAGCCCGATGTCGGAGTTGCGCGTCGGCGTACACGGCCAGGCAGGCGCCGTGGCCGGCAGCGCTGACGAACAGGAACGCCGACTCCATCTCGACGATCGTCTGGCGGACCGGCCCGGCGTTGAAGTGGCGGGTCGTCCCGCGGGCCAAGCTCTGGAACCCGGCGGCGATGGCCGCCATGTGCTCGGCCTCGTCCCGGGGAAGCCCACGACTGGAGCCCATCAGCAGACCGTCCACGGACAGGACAACCGCCTTGCTGGCGGACGGCACCCGCTCGACGAGGTCGTCGAGGAGCCAGCCGAGTCCGTCGCTGGTCTGTGTCACTGCTGGGTCTCCCTCAGGTGTGCCGCCATTCCCGTGGTCGGAGCCGCTCGGCTCGGCCATCTGTCGACCTCGGTTCATGCCTGATTGGAACGAGGTCATCATCGCCCGCAACTGCTCGGGTGAGCGTGTCGTGGCCGGCTCTGTCGGGTTCCCGTCATCCGATCGGCACCGGCTCGCGCAGCTGTGGCGCGAGGTTGGTCTGCCGGACCCGGCGGGGCAACCCGTCGCTGCTGGCCGGTTCGATCACCTCGGCCCGCGAATGCCGGGGCGGCGTAGCGGGTGAGGTCGGGCGCGGTCCGGGGCCGCGGTGTCAGTTCGGTCACGCTGGCGGTGCGGCTGGGCAAATCATTCGTACGCCCCTGCACGTCGCTGGTCCGGTTGGGTAGGTCAGGGGGGACCGGTCTCGGCAGGTCGGTGATCACCGGGCGTGGCGGTAGGTCCGGCTGGCGTTGGGCCGGAGCGGTCGTCGCGCGGCTCGGCAGGTCGGAAGAGCTGGTACCGGCCGCGGGTGGGGCGGCGATGGCCGGCCGGGCGGCGGTCGCGATCTCGCGGTACCGTGGGCGACCGTTGCCGACGACGTCGTCGGCGACGGCTGCGAGCAGCTCGCGCGGTCCGTCCCCGTCCTGGGCGATCAGGTCGGCCGGCAGCAGGGCGACCGCGGTGACCCCGCCATACGCCGAAGAGCGCAGCTGCACCCGTACGCCGTGCCGGGCGGCCAGCCGGGCCACCACGAACAGGCCGAGCTGGGCGCTGTTGGCCGGGTCGAAGTCGGGCGGCTCGGCCAGCCGGTGGTTGCACGCGTCGAGCGCCTCCGGGCTCATGCCCAGTCCGCGGTCCTCGATCTCGATGGCGAACCCGTGCGCCACCACCTCGCCGCCGACGTTGACCCGGGTGTGCGGCGGCGAGAACGAGGTCGCGTTCTCGAGCAGCTCGGCCAGCAGGTGGATGACGTCGCCGACGGCGCGGCCGACGATGGCCAGGTCGGCCATCGGCCGGATGCTGACCCGGGCGTAGTCCTCGACCTCGGAGACCGCGCCGCGCACCACGTCGACCACCGGGCACCGGGTTGCGCCAGCCCCGCCCGGGCGCCGCGCCGGCCAGGATGACCAGATCCTCGGCGTGGCGGCGCATGCGGGTGGCCAGGTGGTCGACCCGGAACAGGTCCTCCAGCTCGGTCGGGTCGTCGGCCCGGCGCTCCATCCTGTCCAAAATGGACAGCTGCCGGTGCAGCAGGGTCTGGCTGCGCCGGGCGATGTTGAGGAACACCTCGTTGAGGCCGCGCCGGACGTTGGCCTCCTCGACGGCCGAGTTGCACCGCGGTGCGCTGCAGCTCGTTGAAGGCGTGCCCGACCTGGCCGATCTCGTCGTCGCCGTACGGCAGGGCCGGCGCCTCGTTCTCGACGTCGACCTGCTCGCCCTGGCGCAGCCGGGCGACCACCCGTGGCAGCCGGTCCACGGCCAGCTCCTGCGCGGCCTGGCGCAGCCCGGCCAGCCGCCGGATCAGGCTGCGGGCGATCCGGAACGGACAGGTACATCGTGATGGCGACGGTGACCAGGCCGAGCAGACCCGGTCAGCGCGATATTGCCGAAGATCGCCAGCGTGGACGGCGTGCCCAGGTCCACCAGCCGGCCGGTCGCGCTGCCGTTTCGAACTGGTCGCAGCTGGCCGGCGACGCTGTCGTAGGCCGCCCGCCAGGCGGCGGCGGTCACCGGCGGCTCGGAGCCGGCACGGGCGCTGGCGACGATCGAGTTCTCGAGCGAGACCAGGCGGGTCATCGAGTCGCCGCGCCGTAGCAGCTGGGCGTATCGCGGTCTGCTCCGGGTCGCCCAGGCGAGGGATCGTGGCGCGAGAACTGGTACCGCTGGGCGCCGATGGTCTGAACGGTCTGGCCGAGGTCCGACGCGGTGAACCTGGCCCGCGGCCATCGCTCCGGTCACCAGCGCGTTCTCCTGGGCCAGCAGGTCGCGCGCCCGGCCCAGGCCGACCAGCGCGATGGCCTGGCGCGATATCTCGTCGTCGCCGACGCGAACCAGTGAGTCGTAGACCAGGAAGCCGGCGTCGACGATGCCGGCGTAGAGGTGACCGCCTGCGCCGCGTTGACCGCGCCGCGGTCGACCCGGGACCGCAGCGCGCCCGAGCCCGTCGAGCTGGTCCGCCCAGGTCGGCGGCGCGCTGGCGGATGAGATCGGTCGGGTTGCCGGCGGCGGCGACGGCGCTTGCGTAGGGACCGGACGGCGGCGTCAGTCTCGCGCCCGCTGGATCGCCAGCGCGTCGACGTCCGCGCGGTCCGTGTCGAGGTATGTAACGCTGAGTGTTCGCTCGGTCTGCACCTCGGCTGACCATCGGCGCAGCGGCTGACCGATCGTGTTCAGGTTGCTCTGCGCGTGCAGAAGATCCAGGCCCGGCCCGATCGTCACCGCCGTGGCGACGACCCACATCACCACCAGCGTGACCAGGGGGACCAGCAGGAGCGAAATGATCTTCGCTCGAATCGACCAGTTCCGGGTACGCATCACAGCCTCGTCCAAGGGGGGTCGAGCACGCCGACGGACCCGAGGATTGTAATGCCCGGTACCGACAAGCTCGATGTCACGAGCTGCTTTGTCCTGGTTGCGGTGTGGTCACGCACATGTGCTCGACCGCAGCGGGCCGCGCCACCGCCGCATCGCCCGCGGTCGACGCGGCCTTGGCCGCCGCCGCGTCGAGCATCAGCCGGTAGGCCCGCTCGACCGATCGCCAGTTCGGTCGGTACCGAGCCGCTCCAGCAGCCGGCGCTGGTGTTCTTCGCCAGCCATGATGATGCCCTCCACGAGCTCGCGCCCGGCTCGCGTGAGCACTACTCTGCGTATCCGCCGGTCGGCCGGGTCCTCGCGCCGGACGACGAGATCTTGCGCCGACGAGCCGGTCGACGATGCCGGTCAGGGTGGCCAGGCCCACGCCCAACGCTCGGGTCAGTTCGTGCCCCGACGCCCCGTCCTGGCCGCCGGCGCCGGCAGGACCGGCCGCGCGCTCGTGACTGGGCCAGCACGAGCGAGCACCTTGAGCTGCGACATCGTGAGGTTCGCGGCGAGCAGAGGACCGGACCGGGCAGAAAGCGAATGTGTGCGCGATGCCGCGCTGGATCTCCATGATCCGCTCGATCGACCCGAGCTCTTGGTGGTCCTCATGGCACCCCCGATCGGTGGCCAATACTTCGCATGAGGCAAACTGTTCGGGTAAAGCTAACCACACCGCCGGGGAGTGCGCGCTGATGTCCAGGCTGTCGCAGGCTCAGCCTCGCCAACCGCGGGCTCGTCGCGCTGATCGCGGTCATCGTCACCGCCTTCGGGCTGCTCACCATCCCCAACCTCAAGCAGCAGCTGTTCCCGTCGCTGGACTTCCCGGCGGCGTTCGTGGTGGCGCCGTTCACCGGGCGCGGCACCGGAGATCGTGGAACGCCAGGTCACGATCCCGATCGAGAACGCGGTGAAGGGCATCGACGGGCTTGAGACGGTCAATTCGACCTCCCGCGCAGGGCTGGCGACGGTCCAGCTCGCCTTCCGTTTCGGTACCGACCTCGACGCCACCGTCTCGAAGATCCAGTCATCGCTCTCAACCGCATCAACGCCCAGCTACCCCCGGGCGTCGATCCGCAGGTGGTCGCCGGCAGCACCGACGACTTCCCGGTCGTCGTCCTGGCCGCCAGCTCCTCGGGCGACCAGCGTGCCTTCGCCGACAAGCTCCGCACCACCGTGCTACCCGGAGATCCTGGACATCGCGGGCGTCCGGGACGCGACCATCACCGGCGACCCGCGACCAACAGCTCGTCATCACCCCCAACCCGGCCAAGCTGGCCGCCGCCGGGGTCGACCTGACCGCCTCTGACGACCGCCCTGCGCAGCAACGGCGTCGCCCTTCCGGTCGGCACCCTGACCAACGGCAGTCAGCTCGCTCACGCGTCCAGGTCGGCACTCCACTGTCCAGTGTGGACGATGTGAGGGGCCTCTACCTGACGCGGCGCCCGGTCACGCCCCGGTGAAGCTCGGTGACGTCGCCGACGGTCGCCCTGCAGGACGCTGAGGTCACCTCCCTCACCCGTACCAACGGCAAGCCCAGCCTGGGCATCTCGTGACCGCCGCTCCGGATGGCAACGCGGTCGGCATCTCCAACGAGATCAAGAACAAGATCCCCGATGCTGGTCAGCGCGCTCGGCGGCGACGCGGCGCTCACCGCGGTCTTCGACCAGGCACCGTTCGTGGAGAAGTCGATCGACGGCCTCACCACCGAGGGCCTGCTCGGCCTGCTGATGGCCGTCCTGGTGATCCTGTTCTTCCTGCTCTCGATCCGCTCCACCCTGGTCACCGCGGTCTCGATCCCGCTCTCGGTGATCGTCGCCCTGATCGCGCTGCGGGTCTTCGACTACTCGCTCAACGTGCTCACGCTCGGCGCGCTCACCATCGCGATCGGCCGGGTTGTCGACGACTCGATCGTCGTACTCGAGAACATCAAACGCCACCTCGGGTACGGCGAGCAGCGGCGGGCCGCCATTCTCAGCGCGGTGAAGGAGGTGGCCGGCGCGGTGACCGCGTCGACCCTGACCACGGTCGCCGTGTTCTCGCCGATCGCCCTCGTCGGTGGACTGGTCGGCCAGATCTTCGCTCCGTTCGCGGTCACCGTCACGGTCGCGCTGCTCGCCTCGCTGCTGGTATCGCTGACCGTGATCCCGGTTCTGGCGTACTGGTTCCTCAAGCCGGCCACGGCCGGGATCCGACGAGGCCGAGGTACCGGCGGGCGGCCGAGGAGAAGGAGCTGCACCAGCCCGCTGCAGCGCGCCTACATCCCGATCATCCGGTTCGCGACCCGCCGGCGCCGTGCTCACCCTGCTGATCGCGGCTGCTCATCTTCCTCGGCACGGTCGGCCTCGGCGGCCTGCTGAAGACGAACTTCTTCGACCAGTCGGGCCAGACCGCGCTCAGCATCACCCAGACCATGCCGGTCGGCAGCCAGCCTGGCCACCACCGACGCCGCCGCCAAGAAGGTGGAGAAGGTGCTGGCCGGCACCGACGGCGTGCAGACCTACCAGGTCACCATGGGCAGCGGCGGCGGCGCTGTTCGGCATCGGGGGCGCG
Organism: uncultured Actinomycetota bacterium; assembly: GCA_963803345.1. GTDB lineage: Bacteria > Actinomycetota > Actinomycetes > Mycobacteriales > Micromonosporaceae > CAWDLX01. The sequence goes on along the minus strand of CAWDLX010000005.1, from coordinate 142,860 downwards.
GCGACCAACGTGGCCACGTTCTCGGTGACGATCGACGACGGGGTGAACGTTCTCGACCTGCAGGACACACTGCGCGACCGGCTGGGGGCACTGCCCAACGCGGGCGTGATCAAGGTCGAACCCGGCGGCGGAGGCGGTGGCTTCTCGGCCAGCCAGGTTCAGGTCATCGTGAAGGCCGACGATCGCGGCGGTACGCTCAAGGCCGCGGCCGAGCAGGTGCGGGCCGCGGTCGCCGGTACCCCGGACATCGTCGACGTGTCCAGCGACCTGGCCGACAGCTCGCCCCGCATCGACGTGACGGTGGACCGTGCGGCCGCCGCCCGGCTACGGGCTGACCGAGGCGAGCATCGCGCAGGCCGTGTCGGCCGCCTTCCACGGCGCGCCGCTGGGCCAGGTCAGCATCAACGGAGCCAGCCAGACGGTCGTGCTGCGCTTCGGGTTCGCGCCGACCAGCCTCGACCAGGTGAAGGCACTGCCACTGCCGACGGCGGCCGGGGTGGTCCGCCTCGACGCGGTAGCAACGGTGTCCCAAGTGGACGGACCGGTCCAGGTTTCTCGGCTCGATGGCAACCGGACGGCCACCATCACCGGTACCGCGACAAGCGACAACGTGGGTAAGACGACCCAGGAGATGCAGAAGCGGCTGGACGCGCTGACCCTCCCGGCCGGGGCGACGTACCAGTTGGGCGGGGTGAGCGCGGACCAGTCCGACGCGTTCGGCGACCTCGGGCTGGCCCTGCTGGCCGCGATCGCCATCGTGTTCCTGGTCATGGCGGCCACCTTCCAGAGCCTGATCCAGCCGCTGATCCTGCTCGTCTCGATCCCGTTCGCGGCGACCGGCGCCATCATCCTGCTGCTGATCACCGGTACCGCCCTCGGTGTGCCGTCCCTGATCGGCATGCTCATGCTGGTCGGCATCGTGGTCACCAACGCGATCGTGTTGATGGACCTGATCAACCAGTACCGCTCGGCCGGGCTCCCGGTCCGGGAGGCGGTGATCGAAGGTGGTCGCCGCCGCCTGCGCCCGATCCTGATGACAGCCATCGCGACCATCTTCGCGCTGCTGCCGATGGCGCTCGGGTTCACCGGTAGCGGTGGCTTCATCTCCAAACCGCTGGCGATCGTGGTGATCGGCGGGCTGCTCAGCTCGACCGCGCTGACGCTCGTCCTCGTACCAACCCTCTACACCATGGTCGAGGATCGGCGGGAGCGTCGCCGGGCCCGCCGCGCCGGCGTCCCCGCGCAGCCGTCCGAGCCCGTCGACGAACCCGTCGGGGCCCGCGCCTGACCCACGGCTGGACCGCCCCCGACGGTTCCCCTGGTGCCACTCGGTGGCCCACCCAGCTGTTAGCACGGACGCCGCGCTATACAAAAGGGGTGAGCAAAGTGTCCGGGCAAACCCAGAACCCCAGGCCGGCGCCACGCGTACTGATCATCGACGCGGCGAACGTGATGGGCTCGGTTCCGGACGGTTGGTGGCGCGACCGGGCCGGGGCGGCGCGGCGGTTGCGTGACGCGCTGGCGGCAGTGGCCGAGCACGGGCTGGCCGATCTGCCCGGCCCGCTCGAGGTCGTTCTCGTGGTCGAGGGCGCCGCGAAGGGTGTTGAGTCTTCGCCGACCGTCCGCGTGGTACCGGCCTCTGGGTCCGGCGACGACGCCATGGTGCGCCTGGTCGCGGAGTTCGGGTCGGCGGCCGATGTGGTCGTGGTGACCGCCGACCGTGGGCTACGGGACCGGGTGACCGCCCTGGGCGCGAAAGTGGTCGGTCCCCGTCAGCTCCCGTATCCCGCCCGGCGCTGACTGTCTACAGGCGACGGTCGGCGCCGGCCAACGCCCGGGTGCGCTCCTGCCGGTCGACGATGAGCTTGTGGTACACGCGCTCGTACCGGTGGGCCATCAGCTCGACCGAGAACGACGTGTGCACGTGGGCCACGCAGTCGGCCGGATCGAGGTCGACAGCCTCGTGCAGGGCGTCGGGCAGTTCGGTCTCGTCGACGCAGATGAAACCGGTGCGCCCGTGCAGGACCACCTCCGGTACCGAACCTTGGCGCAGGGCCACCACCGGCGTGCCCATCCGCATCGCCTCGATCATGACCATCCCGAACGGCTCCTCCCACCGGATGGGCATGAGCAGGAGCCCGGGCCGACGCGAGCAGCGCGTCGGTGCGGACCCGGTCCGCGTTGAGGACGAGTTCCACGTCCGGACCGAGCATCGGCTTGATGACCTCGTCGAGGTAGCGCCACTCGTCGCGCTGATTGGCCTTGCCGGCCAGGACGAGGGGCAGGTCCGCCTTACGGCAGGCCTCGATGGCGAGGTCCGGGCCCTTGTCCGGGTCGAACCGGCCCAGCCACAGCACCGGACCGTCGGTCGTCGGTTCGGTCTTCACGCTTCCCGCCGACTCGATGCCGTGGTGGATCGGTCGCCGCCCAGTTCAGGTTCGGCCCGATCCGGCGCTGCGAGTGCGAGATGGCGACGAGCGAGATGCTATCGCCCACACGGGACAGATACTCGTTCAGTTCGCCGACCGGTCGACTGTGGACCGTTACCACGGAGGGGACCCTCCGCTTGCTGGCCGTGACCGGCCCGACCGTCGTGTGGTCGTGGACGATGTCGAATCTCCCCCGTCCGATCATCTCGTTGACCTCGGTGACGTGGACGAGTTCTGGCATCGCCTCGAGCAGCCGCGGATACTGCAGCTCGCGGGTTCGTGCTGACGAAGCGTGCCTTGGTGCCGGTGTGTCCTCCCGTGCCGAACAGTGTGACGTCGTGGCCTCGGCCGATCAGGCCGTCGATGAGGCTGGCGCAGACCCGCTCCAGACCTCCGTATCCCGCCGGCGGTACCTCGTACCACGGCGGCATGATCATGGCGATACGCAGCGGTCGGGTTGGCACGGTACGCGCGAGATGGTCGCTTGCCGAGTGATGCCCGTTGCTGGACTCCATGCTTCACCTCTGCAGGCCGGCGGACCGGTGGTCCGGTCCGTCGGAATCATGATGACCCAATTTGATCCTGATATAGCGTGTGATTACGCCAATTGGCGGAGGCCGGAGCCCGATGAAGGGGCCGGCCATCTCCCTGTGTTCCCATACAGGTGGAGATCGCCCGTGGGAGAAGGGGGTGGGTCGTGCCCGATCCGACAGATCAGCATCCTGAGCGGCTCGGCCTTCGTGGTCAGCGACCGCCTGGGCGACATCACCGCGGCCATCGGCAATCCCAATGGCCTCTTCTACCGCGACATGAGACACCTGTCCCGGTGGCAACTGCGCCTCAACGGTCGCGAGCTCGACACTCTGTCGGCCGAGACGCTTGAGTACGACGAGGCCGTCTTCTTCCTGGTCGAACCGACCGGCACGATCTACCGCAACCCGGCGATGTCGGTGGTACGCCGGCGCGAGGTGGCCGACGGCCTGCGTGAGCATCTCGAGCTGCACAACCACAGCCAGCGCCGGATCGAGGTCGAGCTGTCGATCCTTTTCGACGCCGACTTCGCCGACCTGTTCGAGGTCAAGGACGACCTGGCCAAGACCGGCGAGCTCTACCGCGCACCGGGACCACAGTGGTGCACGCTCGGCTACCAACGCGAGGACTTCCGCCGGGAGACGTATATCCACGCCCGCGACGCATACTTCACCGAACAGTCGCTGACCTTCCGCGTCACCCTGGAGCCGCGCGAGGTCTGGCGCTCGACCATCGTGGTCACGGTGGGCACCGCGCGGGACGAGCCGGTACCGCAGCGCATCCACCGCCCGGAGATGCCGGCCAGCCTCGACGACTGGCTCGGCGGCGGCGCCCAAAGTGGACACTGACTGGCACGAACTGCGCCAGATCTACCGGCGCTCGATCGTGGACCTGGCCGCGCTGCGCTTCTACCCGGAGAGCGTGCCGGACTCGTCGCTGCCGGCGGCCGGGCTGCCATGGTTCATGGCACTGTTCGGGCGGGACAGTCTCATCACCAGCTACCAGGCGATCCCGTTCGTACCCGAGCTGGCGCGGACCACGCTTGCTCGCCCTCGGCGCCCACCAGGCCACCGGGTTCGACGACTTCCGTGACGCCGAGCCGGGGAAGATCCTGCACGAGCTGCGCCATGGCGAGCTGGCCTACTTCGGCGAACGCCCCCACTCGCCGTACTTCGGCTCAGCCGACTCGACGCCCTTGTTCCTCGTCGTGCTGGAGGAGTACGAGCGCTGGACCGGGGATGCCGGAACGGTCCGCCGGCTGGAGCCGCCTGCCCGGGCAGCGGTGGCGTGGATGGAGCGCTACGGCGACTCCGACGGCGACGGCTACATCGAGTACCAGACCCGCAACCCGAAGACCGGGCAGGTCAACCAGTGCTGGAAGGACTCACACAACTCGATCGTCCACCCGGACGGGCGGCTGGCGTCGCTGCCGCGCGCGACCTGTGAGATTCAGGGGTACGCCTACGATGCCCGGGTCCGGACTGCCCGGCTGGCCCGCGAGGTGTGGGGCGACCCCGACGTTCGCCGACCGGCTGGAGCGCGACGCCGCGGTGTTGAAGGCGAACTTCGACCGCGACTTCTGGCTCTCCGATGTGGACTTCTATGCGCTCGCGCTGGACGGGGACAAGAAACCGGTACCCACCCTCACGTCGAACATCGGCCACCTGCTGTGGAGCGGCATCGTCGCCGACGAGCGGGTCGAGGCGGTCGTCGGCCATCTGGCCAGCGACCGCATGTACTCGGGTTGGGGCATCCGTACCCTCGCCGACGAACAGCCGGCCTACAACCCGATCGAGTACCACAACGGGACCGTCTGGCCGCACGACACCGCGCTCATCGCGGCCGGGCTGACCCGCTACGGCCGCCGGAAGGACGCCAACCGCCTGGTCGAGGCACTCATGCTGGCCGCCGGGCATTTCGCGTACCGGCTGCCCGAGGCGTTCGCCGGATACGACCGCAACCTCACCCGGGTACCGGTGCCCTATCCGACGGCCTGTTCCCCACAGGCCTGGGCGACCGCGGCTCCGCTGTTGCTGATCCGCCTCATGCTCGGCCTGGAGCCGACCGCCAACGGGCTCACGGTGCGACCGCACCTGCCGGCACAGGTCAACCGCCTCGTGGTCCGGGGACTGCCCGGTCGATGGGGCACGGTCGACGCGGTCGCCGTCCGGGACTAGCCCGAGCGCTCGGACACCGTCTGCACGAGTCGTTCGGCCACGACGACCAGGCCGACGCCCAGGTGGGTGGCCGCCTCATGCAGATGGCGCAGAGCCTGCTCGGGTGGGCAGCCCCGCTGGGCCATGACGATGCCGATGGCCCGTTCGACGACTGCTTCGCCCACCGGCGCCTCCAGCGAACGGGTCAGCTGGTCGTCCTGTTGGAACTGCTGCCGGCGCACGCGCAGCATCAGGCTGGCGTGGTCGGCGACGAGCATCGCGATCATCGGCACATCATCGGCCAGTCCGTGTGAACGGTCGGCGTACAGGTTGATCGCACCGAGGGTCAACGTGTCGACATCGAACGGGTAGGAGATCACGCCCTCGATCCCGTGGCGTCGGGCCAGCCCGGTCCAGACCGGCCACCGGCTCTCCGCGGCGAGATCGGGGCTGACCACGATGTCGCGGGCGCGGATCGCGGCCATGCACGGCCCGTCACCGTCGCAGTAGAGGATCTCGTCGAGCACCTCGTCGGGCACCTCAGGGGAGGCCAGGACGGCCGGGGTACCTTCGCTGACCAGCGTGACGCCGCACCGGATGTGCGACGGCAGGACCGCGCCGACGGCCTTGGCCAGACCGACGGCGGCGTCGTCGAGCGCCGTGGCAGCCGCGATGAGCGCGGTGACCTCCTTCAACGTGGCAACGATCTCTACGAGCTGCGACTTCTTGTCGAGATCCACCCGCTCATCCTTCCCTCCCGAACCGGAAGAAGGGTACCCAGCGCCACGACTCGGGGAAACTACCCGCGGCCTCGCCGTCCGTGACCGATCCCGGTCGGCGGGCAAGACTGTCCTGTTAATGGGACTCTCGACTATCTTGTGTGCAGGGCTGCAACTGGGGGGTCGATGCCCGATACACAACGGCTGGTCGCGGGTCGTTACCGGTTGGCTGGCCAGATCGGTACCGGTGGGATGGGCATGGTCTGGCTCGCCCGCGACGAGGTGCTGCGCCGCGATGTCGCGGTGAAAGAGGTGGTGCTCCCCGCCGGCCTTACCGGCGCCGAGCGGGCGGAGCTCATGGAAGGCACGCTCCGGGAAGCCCGGGCCGCCGGTCGGTTGAGCCACCCCAACGTGATCCAGGTCTATGACGTCGTCATGTTCGAGGAGCGGCCGTGGATCGTGATGGAGTACGTGCCGTCGCGTTCGCTCTACCAGACCATCCGGGCAGATGGTCCACTGCCGCCCCGGCGGGTGGCCGAGATCGGGCTCAGTGTACTGGCCGGTCTGCAGGCGGCCCACCGCGCCAAGGTGTGGCATCGCGACGTGAAGCCCGGCAACGTCCTGCTGGCCAAGGACGGGCGGGTCGTACTCACCGACTTCGGGCTGGCCACGTACGACGGCGACGGCGGCGTCACCCGGTCGGGACTGATCCTCGGCTCGGCGCAGTACATCTCGCCCGAACGGGCCCGCGACGGGGTATCCGGCCCGGAGGCGGACATGTGGTCGCTCGGCGCCACCCTCTACGCGGCGGTCGAGGGCCGCTCCCCGTACGCCCGCGAGTCGTCGATGGCCACCTTGACCGCGCTGGCCACGGTCCCACCCGACACTCCTCGCCGGGCCGGCCCGTTGCGCCCGGTCCTGCTCGGACTGCTGCGCAAGAACCCCCGGCACCGCCTCACCGCGACCGAGACCGAGAAGCTGCTACGGGCGGTGGTCAGCGGTGAGATGAAGGGGCGGGCCAAACTGCCCCGCCAGCGCTCGGACAGCCCGCCCCCGGCCGAACTGCCGGTCGCCGGCGAGGCGGTCGCCGCGCCCGGCGCGGTGGCACCGGCGATGGCGTTGGCGGCAGCGCCGGCCGAAGCCGGTACCAGCACCCAGGACACCTACCAGTACGAGGCGCACCCTCGGCGGCGCTGGCCGTGGCTGGTCATGGGCGTCGTCCTGACGGCCGCGGTGGCCGGCGGGGCTGTCCTGCTGACCCAGCGGCCGGCTGGCGGACCGGGCGTCGTCACCGCGACGACTCCGGCTCTGAGCGCCGCGGCGGGGGTCCAGGCCTGCGCGGCCGCACCGGAGGACAGCGGGGTACCGGTGACGGGCGTCTCGCAGTTGCCGAATGAGCATTTCGAGGCGTATCCCGAGTGGGTCTACTACCAGGATCGCAGTGGCTTCCATATCTCGGTGCCGCAGGTGTGGCGGGTATGGCGGATGGGCACCATGGTGTGCTTCCGGCAGAACAAGGGCGACCATGTGGCGGCCGTCATCGCCCAGGGCGCCCGGTCCGGCGCGACCGCCGACCTGATGGAGACCGACATCCCGGTCTGGCGGGCGGCCGCCGCTCTCAACGACTACACGCAGGTGGCCAGGCGCCAACACACGTATGCCGACAGCCCCTCGACGGAGCTGGAGTACACCTACGACAGTCCGGCCGGCCCGATGCACGGCGACAACCTCCTCGTCCGTACGCATACCGGACAGGTGTTCCTTCTCTGCTGGCTGGGACCCGAGTACGCATGGACGTCCGACAGCCACTTGCGAGACGTTTTCCAGCCCACTTTCGGCTTGGACTGATGACGCTCACGTGTATACTTCTCGGCGGTTTGGTGCATGTGTGTGACCTGTTGCGGGGAGAACCGCTCTCCGCAGTCCGTGTTCCTCTCCCATCAGGGGTGGACCGGGGGCGCTACGAAACATGCCCCCGGACGCGCAGGGTGCGTGTTCGCGTGTGGACCAACGAGGAGAGATCATGGCGCAGGGGACCGTGAAGTGGTTCAACGCTGAGAAGGGCTACGGCTTCATCAGCACGGACAACGGAGGCGGCAACGTCTTCGTCCACTTCAGCGCGATCCAGGCAGACGGCTACCGCTCGCTCGAGGAGAACCAGCGGGTCGAGTTCGAGGTCGCCCGTGGCCCGAAGGGCCCGCAGGCGGAGTCCGTCCGAGTCATCTGACGTTTCGCACCTGAGGGGTGTCAGCCTCCGCGCCAGGCGGAGGTCTGATGCCCCTCTGCGTTTCCCATACCCGTCTGCGTTTCACGGTGTCCGCGCGCTCCGGGGCCGGCCCGGCCGGTCCTCAGCTGGCGTCGGCCCGGACGACGGCGTTGCCCTGCGCCAGGTAACGGAGCATGTCCCGGATGACCCGCTTGTCAGCCGCCGGCACACCGGGGTCGGCCAGCCGGGTGAGGATCTTCTGGACATCGGCCCGGGCGTCGGGGTCAGCGTCGGCCTCGCCCGGCATGCCGAGCGCGGCGAACGCGGCGGCGACGGGAATGTCGAGGGCGTTGCAGAAGCTGTGCACGTTGGCCAGCTCCGGAAACTCCTGGCAGTCGCCGGCGAGCCAGCGGAACAAGGTCGACCGGCCCACCCCGGTTTCGGTCGCCAAGCGGGTGACTGTCCATCCGCGACGGTTCTTGGCCTCGTCAACGGCTCGTCGCACAAAACGTGCGAATGCCTGCTGATCCATCCATCCCTCTGTCGTCGACCTGTACCTGTGACGCGAGGCCGTTACCAGCCCGGCGCCCCACGGGCATCGTCTCACGACACCTGGTACGGGCATCCGATCAAGGGTGCGGCCTGGTCCCGCCGGTTGGACCATTCATCATGGACCGCATCACCGACGTGCCCAAACTCTAGCAGTAGAAACAGGATGCGGCGACGGATCGGTCCCACCTCCGGGACTTACTGCCGGCGAATCGACAGTAACCTCCCGGCGTGGCGAACGTGTCGTCAGCGGCGCTGGCGCGGTCGCGACTCCTGAGAGAGCGGGATCACGTCGGCGCTCATGCCGGACGCGCTGTCCGTCTCATCGGCCGCCTGCTTTTCTGCCGGCCGGGCAGGCGGCGTCTGGGCGGCCGGCGGGGCGAACGAGTACCACGAGAGCTCCACGATGGACCGCATCACCGCCTCGTGGCGCTGGGCCGCCGCCCAGTCGATGGCGTAACGCGCCCCGAGCACCACGCCGACGAGGGTGGTGGTGATGGCGCCGGAGGCGGCGAGGATGTGCCATCCGGAGACGGGAATGTGCCGGAAGGCCAGGATGGCGAGCCAGACCCAGAACCCGGCCGCGAACAGGCCCGCTTTGTACACGAAGAAGGCGCTGATCGCACCGGGCCGGTGCAACCTCGGCTCGGTGGTTGGACTGCCACCCATGGCTGAACCTCCGGCTTGATGTGGCGCGATGTGTCGTATTTATACCGTAGGGTGCCCCTGATACCGGACAGTTGTGTCGCCCGCCGCTCAGGATCCTGCCGGGCACCGACCGGCGCCAACCATCTGTTCGGGTATTTCGATTCATCTCAGATCATTCTCAGAGGCGGCGTGTCGCCCTCGGTTCAGCCGCGAAGCCGGGCCGCCTCGGCAACGATCTCGTCATGGACGGCCCGGAGGAAGAACGCGGTCCGGTCGAAGTAGCGCCGCCCGACCACGTCGGCGGGGTAGATGAGCAGGTCAGCCGTACCGGGGAGGCCATGCACGGCCAGCGTCCGGCCCTCCGGGTCAATGGCTACCACCCAGGTGAAGTCCGTGAGCGCCTCGACCAGACTCTGGCCGAGGTACACCCCGACGGCGTTGATCACGGGCTCCGGATCGGACGGATCGACCTGCTGCCGGTCGAGCCACGACGCCCAGGCGTGGTCCAGCCCTTCCAGACCGGTGCCGTTGTGAGAGGACCCGTAGTCGGCCAGGAACTGGGCGGCCGCGGCGAGCTGCGCCTCGATGAATGCGGCCTCGGTGTCGGTGAGGGGTGAAACAGTCGCGTCCACGCTCGCACTGTAGACCGGCACGCTGTGGCCAGGGCGGGGGCGCGGTGGTGCCGGTACTCGAGACTTAACTCGCGGCTAACCCCGAGCCGCGCCGTCCGCGCATAGGTTGAGCGTCGTGGCGATCCGTCGATCCGTTCTGGCCACCGTCACCGCCCTGCTGGCCGCCGCGACGGCCGTGGGTTGCTCGGCGTCTCCCGGCACCGTCGCGGCACCGGGCGTCGACGCGACGACAGCGGTACCGGTCAGCGGCGGCCCGGCCTCCGGCAGCCCGGTACCGACCCCGTCCCGGACCGCGGCCGCTCCGGCGCCGCCAAAGGCAACGCCGACATCGACCACGAGCACTGCCGGCCGGTCCCCGACGGGCACCTACGCCCTCGGAATCCGCACGCTCAACCTGAGCCGGGGGTCGAGCCGTCCACTGCGGACGGTGGTGTGGTATCCGCGGGCGGGATCGGCGGGCGGGACGCCCACAAAGGACGCCGCCCCCGCGTCCGGACGGTTCCCGCTCGTCCTGTTCAGCCACGGGCTGACGGCCTCACCGGAGGCCTACGCCCCGCTGACCACCCGCATCGCCGCCGCCGGTTTCATCGTCGCCGCGCCGGCGTACCCGTTCACCAGTAGCGACGCGGCCTCAGTCGACCCGGCCGACCTGGTCAACCAGCCGGCCGACGGCTCGTATGTGATCACCCAGGTGCTGGCCCTGAACAGTCGGGCCGGTGACCTGCTCCGTGGTCACATCGATACCGCCCATGTCGCGGCCGGCGGACACTCGGCCGGTGGCTACACCACGGTCGGCATGCTCTCCGGCAATACCCGCGACAGTCGCCTCAAGGGTGCGATCGTGCTGTCCGGCGGCAGCCTCGGCGGGCGGCTCGGTGGACCGGCCACCCCGACCCTGTTCATCCACGGCGATAAGGACGCGACCGTACCCTATGCCACCGGACGGTCGGTCTACACCGCCATGACATGGCCCAAGGCGTTCCTGACGATCGTGAACGGCGACCACATCTCGAGCGTGTTCGGCTCGAACGGCATCACCGATGTCGATGCCAAGACGATGATCGACTTCCTCCGGTGGACGCTCTACAACGACCGCGCGGCGCGCGGAAGGCTGGCCGGCGACGCCCGCGACCCGGGCGCCACGACATGGGAATCGACGCTCTAGCCGCGCGCCTAGACTCGTGGCCTATGACGAAGGTCGTGACCGCCGACGAGGTTGTCGCCCGGGCGGGCCGGGCGGCGCGGCAGGCCGCCGGGGGGTTGGCCGCCGCCCCGGCCGAAGCCGTCGATGACGCCCTGCGGGCCATGGCGGCCCGGCTGGCCGACGCTGCCGGGCCCGTGCTGGCGGCCAACGCGGCCGACGTGCGGGCCGGCGAGCAAGCGGGACTCGGCGTCGGCCTGCTCGACCGCCTCCGGTTGGACGCGGGCCGGCTGACCGGTATCGCCGAGCAGCTGCTCAGCCTGGCCGATGTGCCGACCGGTCCAACCCGGGTGGCCGTACGGGAGCTGCCGGGCGGCCTCGCGCTGGAGGAATGGCGGCGGCCGGTCGGGGTCATCGGGGCCAACTTCGAGGCCCGGCCCAACGTGGTCGTCGACGTGGCCTCGCAGCTGATCAAGTCCCGCAACGCCGGAGTCCTGCGTACCGGATCGGCCGCGCTCGGCTCGGCCGAGGCGCTGCTGGACCACGTGGTCGGGCCGGCGCTGGCCGACGTGGGGCTCGACCCCGACGCCATCCAACTGGTCCGGTTCGCCGGGCACGAGGGGGCGGCGGCACTGGTGCGCCAGCCGGGCCTCATCCCCTTGGTGATCCTGCGCGGCAGTGGCGATTCGACCCGACGTCTGGCCGAGCAGGGCGCGCTTCACGGGGTACGGACGTTGGCTCACGCCGACGGTGGCGGCGTGCTCTACCTGGACCGCACCGCCGACCGCGATGTCGCGGCCGAGGTGATCGAGCGGAGCCTTGACCGCCTCGGAGTGTGCAACCGGTTGAACCTGCTCCTCGTGGATCAGTCCACCTGGGACGACGTGGTCCCCGATGTGGTGGCCCGACTCGGTCGACTCGACCCGCCGATCGTGGCGTCCCTGCCACCGCACGAGCACCCGATCGGGCAGGAGTGGGCACTCGTGTCCGGCCGGGAGGCCACCGTCACGATCGCCCCGATCGCCGGCCCGGCCGCTGCCGCCTGGCTCGCCAATGAGCAGACTTCCGGACTGGCGGCCGGAATCGTCGCCGAGGACGCCTCGGCCGCCGCCGAGTTCCTCGCCACATACACCGGTACGGGTGGTTTCTGGAACGCACCGTCGCGCCTGCTGGACGGGTTCAAGCTGCTGTCGGTACCCGAGACCGGGATCAACATCGACCGGGTACCCGGGCCGCGTGGCCCGGTGACATTCCGGGATCTGTACCTGCGCCAGTACGTGGTGGTGCCGGCCGACCGGGCCGCCGAACTCTGACCGGTGCGCGGTGGATCTTGCCCAGCCTGCCACCGCCGCGGATAGGATGCGACGCGTCACGTGGCGGAGGGAGCGGGCATGGCGGGCAACGGTGTGGTGGTCGGACTCGACAACGGAGGCACGGCCAACAACGCGACCGTGCTCGACGGTTCAGGGCGCTTCCTGGTCGACCGACTGGTCGAGGTGCCCAGCCGGGTGAAGGCTGGGCCGGCGGTGGCCGTCGAGGCACTCGTCGAGGCGATGGACAAGGTGCTCGAGGTCACCGGCACCGACGTCGGCCGCGTGCGGGGTGTTGGCCTGGACACACCGGGACCGTCCAGTGCGGACGGTGTCATCTCCTCCAAGGGCGCGACCAACTTCAACTCTCCCGAGTGGTCCGGGTTCGACTTCCGAGGGGCGCTGGAGGCCCGCCTCGGTCTCCCGGTGGTCTACAACAACGACGGCAACGCGGCCGCGCTGTACGCCCACTTCGCCCGCTACGGCGCCGATGCGCCCTACCATTCGTCGGTCTCGGCCATTGTCGGTACCGGACTCGGTGGGGGTGTCGTCGAGTCGGGCGTTGTCGTCAAGGGCGCGGCCGGTATGGCCGGCGAGCTCGGCCACGTCTTCATCCCCATGCGCGGCCTGCTGGTTGACGGGCAGCCGGAACCGTTGTGCGGCTGCGGCTTCACAGCGGATGCCGAGAGCGTGGCCTCCCTCACCGGCATCGAACGCAACCTTCTGCCGTTCTGGCTCACCCAGTTCCCCGACCACGAACTGCACGGGTCGAATCGCTCGACCAAAGCCGCCAAGCTGGTTCGCGGGTACGGCGAGAAGGGCGACCCGATGGCGCTGAAAATCTTCGAGCAGCAGGCGATCGCACTCGGCCGGCTGTTCACTATCGCGGCCAACTTCACCGATCCCGGCGTGTACTTCGTTGGCGGCGGCGTCGTCGAGGCGGCGCCCGAGTTCCGGGACTGGTTCCTGGCCACCGTCCGGGCCAACACCCAGCTCCGCGAGGAGCAGGAGCGGGTAGCCGCGTTCTCACTCGTGCCCGACCTCGACATGGCCGGCGCGCGCGGGGCCGCCGTGGCGGCCATGGGAGCACTGGTCAACCGATTGAACTGAGCTACGGCGTTTTACCGCAGTGGATCGGGGCAACTCCTGAGACAGGAGGTGCCCCGATGAGCACGACCCAGACTGTCATTCTCATTCTTGTGGTGCTCGTGGTGCTGTGCGCGGCGGCCGTGGTGGTATACATGGCCCGGCGAGCCGCACTGCGGCGCCGGTTCGGTCCCGAGTACGACCGGGCGGTGGCCGACAGCGAAGGCCGGACAACGGCCGAGAAGGAGCTCCGCGCTCGCGAACGCCGGCACGCGCAACTCGAAACCCGGCCGCTGGACGACGCGACCCGGGCCGGGTTCGCCGAGCGGTGGCGGGCGGTCCAGTCCCAGTTCGTCCTCGACCCGGCCGCTGCCGTGGTCGCCGGTGACGACCTCGTGACCCAGCTCGCCGTCGCGCGGGGATATCCGACAACCGACTACGAGGACCAGCTCTCGTACCTGTCGGTCGAACATGCCCGGACACTTGGCCACTACCGGGACGCGCACGATATCTACCTGCGCGGCCAACGGAACGAGGCCAGCACCGAGGAGCTGCGGCAGGCCCTCGTGCACTACCGCGAACTCGTGGCCGACCTGCTTGACGAGGCGCCACAGACCATAGTGGACAGTGAGCCGACCGCACCCGCGACCACCACTCCCACCGACGCTGAGGAGATCAGGCATGCCTGACATCGACGAGGATCGGGGCGACACACGAGCCGATCCCCGCTACACCCCCGTGGACAGTGTTCCGGTCCTTCCGCCGGGCGGGCCCGAGCTTCCGGGCTCCGGAGTCCGACGAGGATCGAGAAGCGGCCGAGCGGGAGATGGCCCACGAGGCGGAGCTCGATCACGAGGAAGCCCGCCGCCAGATGGCCGAGCGGGCCGCCGAGGAGGCGCCCGACCGGGAGTCGCCCGATGTCGAGATGGTCGACCCAGCGCCACTTCCCGATCCGGGGCCATCTCACGGCGACGCCACCGTCGACGGTTCCGAGACGGCCGAGACCCGCGCCGCCGCCGCGGCCATGGACGCCCGTACCGATGCCGCCCGCACCGATGCCGCCCGCACCGATGCCGACAGGGCCGATGCCGCCCGTACCGATGCCGCCCGTACCGATGCTGACCGGGCCGAGGACGAACCGGTTGAGGCAGTGCCGACCGAAGATGCCGGGATGGTCGATGACCGGCCCATGACGGTCGAGCCGGACACCACCGCGACCGAGGCCGCGCCGGGCGATGTCGATGTGGCGCCGGTGGCCGACCTGTGGCCGGGCGAGAAGATCGAGGCGTTGCGGGAGCGGTGGCGGGAGGTGCAGCTGCACTTCGTCGACGATCCACGGTCGGCGGCGGCCGAGGCTGACTCGCTGGTGGTTGAGGCGATCCAGACCCTCACGGCGGCGCTGGACGAGCAACGCACCGACCTCGCCGGCTGGCGACGGGAATCGGGCGACGAGGACACCGAGCACCTGAGGGTGGCGGTGCGGCGTTACCGCACGTTCCTTGACAAGGTCCTCGCCCTCTGAGTGGGGAACATCGGGGCGCCGTCCAGTGTGGACGGCGCCCCGTCAGGTCGCGCTCCGCCGGTGGAACATCCACAGACGGAGCAGGACGAAGCGCAGGATGGTCGCGGCCAGATTGGCCACGACCACGACCGCCAGTTCGGCTGCCCGGGCGGGTTGGGGGGTGGCCGCGTGCAGGGCGGAGAGCGAGCCGCTGGTGAGAGCCAGCCCCAACCCGAACACGAAGAGCCCCTGCAGTTGATGCCGGGCAGCGTGCCGTGGGCCGGAGATGCCGAAGGTGAGCCGCCGGTTGGCCGCCGTATTCGCCACGGTCGTCGCCAGCAGGGCGATGGCGTTCGCCGCCTGGGCGTCCATCCCTGTTCTGAGTGCTCCGAACAGAAGCAGGTAGGCGAGCGTACTCACCACGCCGATGGCGGCGAAGCGGACCAGTTGACGTGGCAGTCCGGCCCGCACGTCTGACTCCACAGTGGACCCGGCGGCCGCGCGGCGCAGTGGGCTCCGGCCGAGCTGACCCCGTAGCTGTTGCACACGGCAGTGCCCGGTGGCCAGTGCCCGGCCGACCCGGGCGATCCCCTTCAGATCCGCGATGGCGGTCGCCAGGATGTGCACCCGGCTGTCGGGGTCGTCGACCCAGTCCACGGGCACCTCGTGGATGCGCAGGCCGGCCCGCTGGGCCAGCACGAGCAGCTCGGTGTCGAAGAACCACCCCGTGTCGGCCGACCAGCGGCAGCAGCTCGCTGGCCACGTCGGCCCGGATCGCCTTGAACCCGCATTGGGCGTCCGAGAAGCGGGCGGCCAGCGTGCCCTTGAGGAGCAGGTTGTAGCCGCGCGAGATGGTCTCCCGCTTGATCCCGCGGACCACCCGGGCTCCCCGGCCGAACCGGGTGCCGATGGCCAGGTCGGAGTGACCCGGAGATCAGCGGAGCCACCAGCGGCAGCAGCGCGGCCAGATCGGTAGACAGGTCGACGTCCATATAGGACAGTATCGGCGACCTGGACCGGCGACCAGACCGTCCGCAGCGCCAGCCCCCGCCCCTTCTCGTTCAGGTGGACGACCTGGACGCCGGGCAGCTCGGAGGCGACCGAACGGGCCACCGTCAGCGTCGCGTCCGTGCTGGCGTTGTCGGCGATGGTGATCTGGAAGGGGTACGGGAATGTGGCGGCCAGGTGGTCGTGCAGCCGCCGGACGCAGCGCTCCAGATCGCCCTCCTCGTTGTAGACCGGGATCACCACGTCGAGGACCGGGGCCGGCCCAGCCGCGGCATGGGCGGGTTCGGGCTGGGCCGGCGTCAGGGTTGTGAGGGTGATGGGCACCACGGTGACCAGCCCGGTTCGACCACCCGTGTGGTGCCCCTGTGCCCGGCCTGTGAGTGCCGCCGTCACGACGCGCTCCGGGTCAGGTCGTACAACGTCACGCCGCCGACCGTGATCGCGGTGAAGTTCTGCTCGACCCAGCTGGCGATCTCCTGGCTGGCCTGGCTGCCGCCGTTGGCCCGGAAGCTGCCGCCGCCGATGAAGTAGTGGATCTGTCCACTTTGGACGTACTGCTGGAACTGGGCCAGCGTCGGCGACGGGTCGCTGCCGTTGAACCCGCCGATCGGCATCACCGGCTCGCCGGTGGCCAGCTGGAACCCGGCCGCGCTGTTGGAGCCGATCGCCGCCGCGACCCAGGTGTACGCTCGGCGTCGGCCTTGCAGCGCCGCGACCACCTCGGCGCTCGGCGTGCCGGCGTCCAGCAGCCCGCCCGCCCCACCGCGCCCGGCCACCGGAGCCGCCGCCGCCCGGCCCGCCACCGCCGCCTGCCGCGCCGGACTGACCGCCGCCAGCCGACCGGGTGCGGTCCGCCTTGACCCGGCCGGTGCCCGCTCGACCGGGGCCGGCACCTGCCCGACCGGGCGCCGCCAGCCCGCTGGCCAAGCCGCCGGCGCCGCCGCCGGGTCCGGGCCGGCCGCCGCGCCGCCGACGCCGCCCCGGGGCGCCGAAGCCGCCCGGGCCGACCTCGCGGCACCGGCACCGCTGGCCCGGCCGACGGGATCGCTCCGGTGTGGACGGTCGAGCGGTGTCGACCGCGTACGCCGCCGGCCCGGCCGAGCGCCGGCCGCCGACGGCGACGGCCGACGATCGCCGCGCCGGCCGCCCGGGGCAGGCGGCCGGAGACCATGCAGGGCGACCGCGGCCAGCAGGCCCAGACCAGCACGAGACCGTGGCGCAGCCACGGGTACGAGTCGGGACTGCGGCCGAGCAGGACGAAGGACCAGACCGCGGTCGCGACCGCCGACGGCCGCCAGCCAGGATCACGCGGCCGGCACGTGTCGCGGCGGCGCCACAGCATCGCCGCGCCGATGCCGACCAGCGCGCCGATCGCCGGCGCCAGCGCGACGGTGTAGTACGGGTGGAAGATGCCCGGCCATGAGGCTGAAGGTGAGCCCGGTGACCAGCAGCCAGCCGCCCCACAGCAGCAGCGCGGCCCGGGCCCGGTCGGTCCGGGCCGCCGCGCCCGGTCAGCGACCAGGCCGGCGACCAGCAGGATCAGCGCGGCCGGCAGCAGCCAGGAGATCTGGCCGCCGTTCTCGGCGTCGAACAGCCGGGTCAGCGCCGGTCTGGCCCCAGATCGCCGCCGGCCGCCGGCCGCGCCAGGCCCCGCCGCCGACGCTGCCCACCTCGTCGCCGGTGAGCCGGCCGAAGCCGTTGTAGCCCAAGGTCAGTTCGAGGATGCTGTTGGTCTGCGAGCCGCCGATGTACGGGCGGGCCGAGGCCGGGATCAGCTCGACGATCGCCACCCACCAGCCGGCCGACGACCAGCATCGCGAGCCCCGCCGAGCAGCAGTTGCCGGACCCGCCGGCCGAGCCCGGTCGGCGCCGCCACCAGGTAGGCCAGGGCGAACGCCGGCACGACCAGGAGCGCCTGCAGCATCTTGGTCAGGAAGCCGAACCCGACCAGCGCGCCGGCGAAGCACGAGCCACCGGGTGCTCGCCGTCTCGATCGCCCGGACCGTGGCGTACGCGCCGGCGACCAGCAGCAGCACCAGCAGCGCGTCCGGGTTGTTGAACCGGAACATCAGCACGGCCACCGGGGTCAGCGCCATGCACCGCGCCGGCCAGCAGCCCGGCGGCCGGCCCGAACCAGCGCCGCACGGTGGCGTAGAGCAGCCCGACCGCGGCCACGCCCATGAGCGCCTCGGGCACCAGGATCGACCACGAGCTCAGCCCGAAGATCCGCACCGACAGCGCCATCAGCCACAGCGAGGCCGGCGTCTTGTCGACGGTGATCGAGTTGCCGGCGTCGGACGAGCCGAAGAAGAACGCCTTCCAGCTCTGCGAGCCGGCCTGGGCCGCGGCCGAGTAGAACGAGTTGGCCCAGCCGGAGGCGCCCAGCCCCCACAGGTACAGCGCGCCGGTCGCCGCGAGCAGGACCGACCAGGGCCGGGCCGGGCCCAGGCCGGCTGGTCGGCCGGCCGGAGCAGGCGCTGATGCCAGGGCAGCACCGGGCTGGCCGGCTGGGCGAGCTGGGGCCGGACCGTGGGCGTGTAGGTGGCGGTCATCGTGTCTCCTGTCGGATGAGCGTGCCCCGACAGCGTGGCAATCGCACGTGGGCGAAAGCCTTGCCCAGCCTGTGCTCCACCTGTGATGCGCGCGCCCCGAACGAGACCGCGACCATGGGAGCCACGCGTCGGCCCGTCCCTGTTAGCCCGGACACCCTACGCGACAAGAAGCGTGAGCAAACTGTCCGGGCAAACACGAGGGCCGGCGGAGTGTGGCCCCGATGCGGCCCGTTGCCGGCGCGCGGCCTGGAATGGCGGGAGTTTGTACTCCCGGTCTCCCGATCCGTCAAGACCTTGCAGACCATCGATGGAGGGTCGATGTTTGGCGCCCCGACGTAGGTTGATGTCGGTTGGCAGGGGTTCACCTGGATCGCGGCGGGCGATGTCAACGGCGACGGGTACACCGACCTGGTTGGCCGCAACGGCAACGGTGACCTGATCCAGTACACCAACAACAAGAGCAACGGTGCGTGGATCTTCACCAATACCGGTGTGGTCGGCACCCAATATAGCGGCTACGGGCTGATCACTCTCGGCGATGAGAACAGCGACGGGAGGGTCGACGTCATTGCCCGGCAGGACTCCAGCGGCGATCTGTACCGCTACGCCGGTACCGGTGGTACGGGGACGGGCACGTTCGACGGTGGTACCAAGGTGGGCCACGGCTATCAGGGGATGAACGGGCTGCTCGTCGGTCCGGACTACAACGCCGATGCGCACACCGATGTGCTGGCGCTGGAGGGTAGCGGCGACCTGAAGTACTACCCGAGTGATGTGGGCTCCGGGCCGGTGGTCGGTCAGCTGGCCAACCCGGCCACCAGCACCATGCTGCCCTCGGGTGACCTCACCGGCGACGGGACGATCGACCTGCTCGTGGCCGACGGGACCGGCACCGTCAAGCTCTACCCCAACACTGGCAGCACCACCGCACCCGCCTACAACTCCGGATCCACCACCTATCTGGCGGGCAGCCAGACCGTCTACGACGGCAGCGGTACCGTCGGAGCGGCACCCACCCAGGGCCTACCCACAAGATCGAACGTTGCGGCGGCGACCACGGGCGGCACGATCACGTGGAAGCAGGCCTCTCGCGCCGGCTACGACAGCTACGGCCGAGTTGTCGATGCGTGGGACGCCTTGGACCACAACACCCACACCGCGTTCACGCCGGCTACCGGCGGCCCAGTGACGGCCGTCGCGATGACGAACGCCGCGGGGTGGACGACGACCACGACGATCGAACCGGTACAGGGCGTACCGACCCGCATCGTCGACGCGAATGGGAAGACCACCAACGCCAGTTACGACGATCTGGCCAGAGTGTCCGCGGTGTGGTTGGACAACCGGCCGACCACGGCCACCCCGGACCGCCATTACATCTACACGTTGGGCCCGACCGCACCACCCACCGTCAAGACGGACGTCCTGCAGCCGAACGGAAACACCGTCGCGTCGTATCAGATTTACGACGGCCGGCTGCGCCCCCGCCAGAGCCAGACTCCCGGCTTGCTCGGCAGCACCGGCGGCCGGATCGTCACCGACACCGCCTACGACAACCGCGGTCTACCCACCAAGCAGTCGACGTTCTACAACTCGGCCGTACCGTCATCGACGCTGCTGGCCTTCGCCGACTCCGACATCGCCAACCAGCACCGCTACACCTACGACAACCTCAGCCGCCCCACGACTGATGCATTGTGGACACTCAACCTCCACCAGTGGCAAGCCAGTGCCGCCTACGACGGCGACCGCACCACCATCACACCCCCCGACGGCGGCACCGCGACTCGAACCCTGTACGACGCCCACGGTCAGACCGTTGAGCTTGACCAGTATCTGGGCGGGAGCCCTACCGGAGCGTTCCAGGCCACTCATTATGGCTACGACCGGCTCGGCCAACTCACCTCCATGTCCGACCCGGGCGCGAACACCTGGAGCAGCACCATCGATCTGCGTGGGCGGGTGACCGCTCAGGTCGACCCGGATACGGGCACGACCACGATGACCTATGACGACGCCGGGCAACTGTTGAGCGCCACCGACGCCCGCGGCATCGTCTTGTCCTACGATCACGACACCCTGGGCCGGACCACCGCCGAATGGCAGGGTGCCAGCGGCACCGGCACCAAGCTGGTCGACTTCACCTACGACACCCTCGCCAAGGCTCAACTCACCTCCGCCCGCCGCTACAGCGGCGCCAACACGTACACCACTGCCGTCACCGGCTACGACGACGCGTACCGGCCGCTCGGTACCACGGTCACCATCCCGGCGAGCGAAGGTTTCGGCCAGACCAGTTGGACCACCACCGCCAGTTACAAGGTCGACGGCTCACTGGCCACGACCGGGCTGCCCGCCGCCGGCGCCCTGCCGGCCGAGACCGTCTCGTACGCGTACTGGGACAGCGGATCGTTGCGCAGCATTACCGGCGCCAGCCCCTACGTCACCGACGCCGGCTACGACACCATGGGTCGGCTCGACCACATCGATCTGGGCGGTGACAACGGCACCCATCTCGTGCACGCCTACGACGAGGCGACCGGGCGCCTGGATTACACCATCGCCGGCACTGGAGGCACCGCTGGCACCTGGTCGAGCTGGTCTGACCAACTCGTGGTCAATTACGCCTACGACGACGCTGGCAGCACCATCGCGAAGTCCTACACCGAGGCTGACTCCTCCACCAGCACCGAATGTTTCCAACATGACGGACTCGGTCAACTCAGCCAGGCGTGGACCACCACCGCGTCGATATGCCAGGCCACGCCCACCCAGGCAGTGGTGGGCGGTGCTGATCCGTATTGGCAGAGCTACACCTACGACACGATCGGTGACCGGGCCAGTCAGGTCGTGCACAACGCGGCGGGCGACACGACCTACACCTACAACTACCCCACCACCCACACTCAACCCCACTTCGCTACCGGCGTGGTCGCCACCGGCGCCAGCACCGGCACATCAACCTATGCACCTGATGCGGCCGGCGATACCACGGTGCGCAGCCTGGCCGGCCAACCTGGCCAGACCCTGACCTGGGATCCCGAAGGCCACCTCGCCACCGTGACCCGGTCGGGCCAGACCACCACCTACGTCTACGACGCGTTCGGTAACCGGCTGCTGGCTAAAGACGCCGATGGTTCCACCCTGTACGTCGGCGATTTCGATGTCCACAAGACCGGTAGCGGGCAGGTCACCTGCGCCCGCTACTACCGATTCGATGACTGGAACTTCGCCACCCGGTCCGACAACGGTACCCTCACCTACCTCTCCCAGGATCACCATGGCACCACCGAACTGAGCATCAACGCCGCCACCAACACGGTCGGGCAGCGGCTGCGCACCGACCCCTTCGGCGTTCCGCGCGATGCCAATACGTGGCCCACTACCCACGGCTATGTCGACGGCAACACCGACCCAACTGGACTGACCCACCTGGGCGCCCGTGACTACGACACCACTACCGGCCGATTCGCCAGCGTCGACCAATTCATCAACCTGGCTGATCCTCAACAGTGGAACGCGTACGCGTACGCCGACAATGCACCAACTACTCTTTCCGACTGGAGCGGGCTTCTCCCGTACGGAAGCGGCTCAGACATCGTCGGCTCGATGGGCTTCGATGAGGAAGCCGAAGAGATAGCGGACATAAGAGCGGTCACCGCAACCGAGGAACCGGTTCGAGTCACTGCCCCGCCAGAACCCGCAGCAACCCCATTCGAAGAACTCGGGGCGGAGGAACAGGCAGCCCTTGAACGGGGCAACACCCAGAACGAGCTGCGTCAAGGGCGGGCTTCAGACGCCCGGGTTGGCATCAAACAACCAACCGCGGCCCCGCCGACAAAGACACCGCTCGTAAAGGGGCCGACGCCTCGCGCAGGCGGCACACGTACGAGTCCGACCGGCCGCTCAGACGGAACGGGCCGTAGCAAGGCAGGTGACGATACCAGCCAAAGCACGCCGGCTAGTGTCGCGTCAGCCACGGCACCGAAGGTTGGCCAGACGGTGTACCGCGTGTGGGGCGGCCGGTCGGGGGGTGGCGCTCGTCCGTTCGGAAAGTACTGGACCCGTGTGGATCCGCGAACTGTTGAGGACTACCGGGCGGCCGCGGCACTTCCGAATCGCAACCCCGGTCGATTCCTTAGCATTGGGCGGCTCCGCACGACCAAGGGCGTGACGCTTACTGAAGAAGGCGCAGTTCCACTCGAGGGGCATTCGGGCGGCATCGACGAGCTCGAGTTGGAATGGCCGGGCATTACCGTTAAGCTTGAAGGAGTTGAAGGTCTTAACCCAGAATTCTAGAAGGGGTCGATAATGTCGGAGATGGTGCTGCGCGATGATGACAGTCCGGGCAACTTCAAACCGCGACGAATCACAATTGTCCGTCGGGTCAAGATTGCCGATCGGCACGGAGCGTTTGTGAAGATCGAGCCCGAGCTTGATCTGGAGCTCGGCAGTGGCCCGCTGCGGTTTGCAGTGCTTATTCCGCGGAGAACCTCCGGCACGATTGACGACATTCTTGCCGGCGAAATGACGGAGGACGCCAAGAGCGTTCTCGTATACCGAGTCAAGGATGACTCGAAGCTTGAGCAGGAAGAGTACACAGCCGATGACCTCACTCTGGACCTGTGGGGAGAGGTTCTAAACAGGCGTCAATAGGTGCTGTTGCACTGACCGATCGCATGATCAAGGCAGGCTTGTGCTGTGACCTCTTGGACTCGTTCTTGGTCTTGGTCGCCGCTAACGTCGGTATTTGCCGGGTTCCGTTTTCCCGCCCGAGGTGATCATAGTTGCGGTGCGCTGGTACCTACGCTACTGCCTGTCCTACCGCCGTATTGAAGAACTGCTGGTCGAACGTGGGGCAGAGGTTGACCATGTCACCGTGTGCCGATGGGTGCAGCGGTTCACGCCGCCGCTCGCCGACGCTGCCAGATTCGCTCGCCACGCACGGAGCGATAGGTGGTTCGTGGACGAGACCCACGTCACGGTCAATGGTGTCTGGCGGTACGTGTACCGGGCCATCGACCAGGACGGGCAGGTTTTCGACGTCCTCGTCTCCGTTCACCGTGACGCCGCCACCGCTCGCCGGTTCTTCCAACGAGCGCTCACCATGTTGAAGGTGGCGCCAAGCGAGGTGGTCACCGACGCCGCCCCGATCTACCCCGCCGTCAGGAGGAGCTGATCCCCGCTGCATGGCATCACGTTGAGCGGCATGCGAAAATCCGATAGAGGCCGATCATAGCCAGCTCAAGCGCCGGCTCAGACCGATACGCGGACTTCGAACCGACCGGACCGCCCAGGTAATCATCGCAGGGCACGCGTTCATGCAGAACCTCCGCCGCGGTCACTACGAACTCGCTACCGACGCACCTGCCGCCGAGCGGGTCGCCGTATCTTCCGCTTGTTTTGGTGGCGCGGACGCACTCACCGAGGGCTTTCTTGGCTCCGCCGTACATTGGTCGGCGTAGTGGCGCGTGGGGGTTGATGTCAGGGTTGATGTCAAACGATCACAAGATATGCGAGTGGTTGGATTCGGCATCAACCGGCGTGCACTGGGACTCGACACGCGTCGATGGATATCCGGTGGCGCGCCGCGAAGTGGTGTAGCGTCGATCGCCGGTTGCCGCCGATTTGGCTGACCCGTGAGGCGATCGTCACGGCCACTGATTGGCCGCTGGCCGGTCGACATGTTGATCAGGTGTGTTCCGTTGCGTGGGCGCGTGTGCGCGGGCCGTAGATGTAGCGCGTGCGCGTGCGTCCGGCGTAGCCGGGCGCTCTTGATTAGTACTCGTAGAGCAAGTTTGAGCCAGCTTCCGATCACGGTCGATGATCAGGCGATAGCTGCGATGTCGCCGTCATTGAAGTAGATGGCTTGGTGGAGTCGGCCGCCGAGGGCGGCTGCGAAGCGGGCGACAATCTCGTGGCCGGAGACCTTGCCTTGCTCGATCTGGGAGATCCGGCCCTTGGTGACGCCCATGTGGTTGGCGACCTGCTGCTGGGTCAGGCCGCGGGCCTTGCGTACCTCGGCCAGCCGGTGGCCGATCATCTCGGCCTGCAGTTCGTCCTTGGCCTCCTGGACGGCGTCCTCGCCACCGGCCCGGTTGACATGGTTGGGGCGGATGTCGCGCGATCGTACGTGTCCGCTCATGGCTGTCCTCCCTGTTGCTCCTGTGCGCGTGCCTTCAGGTAGGTCTCGTAGCGTTGCTCGGCCATGGGGATGGCCTGGCGGTACCACTCGTTCCATCGGCCGTCTTTGTCGCCAGCCACGAGCAGGATGGACGACCGCCAGGGGTCAAACGCGAGCAGCACTCTCACCGTCCCGGGCCGCAGCTCTTTGAGGTTGGCGATCGCGGATCCATGGATCGTGTCGACGAGCGGCCGACCCAGTCTCGGGCCGTGCTCGGCGAGCAGATCGATAGCTGCGATCACTCTGGCCTAGGCCGCTTCGTCGAGAGACTCGATCCAGTCGCGGACTCCGTTGACCAGTTAACATCCCACTCGGCCTCGGCCACCAAGCAGGTATAGCAGACACTTTACTTTGCGATGTGCCTGATGGCGGCTGCTGGCGCGGCGAACGCAAGGAGCCAGCGACTGACCGTGAGACCGGTGCGGCGTTCGTGGAGGTGGCGGTGTCGCTGACCTCTGACACGGGTGGCCCGCAGGTGTTGCGGGTATCGGTGCCCCAGCCAGGGGGCCGAAGGACTTGACGAATGGTCAGCTGGTCAAGGCGACCGGGTTGACGTTCATCGCAGAGGTGACCAACGGCCAGGCGTTGCAGGTGTCTTGGGCTGAGGCGCTGACCCTGGCGAAGGCCGGGTGGCCGATGGTCGACTTGGTCAGCGAACGAACCCCATCAGCTGACCGTCGTGGCGCGGTGGCCTTTCGCCGCGGCTGTCCTTGCAGTCGTCTGGGCCACGGTGCACGCGGTCCGGGCACTCTGGGGCGGCTGGGGTTGACACAGTTCCAGGACGCCGCCGACCACCTCGCCGACGCCTGGCGGGTGCCACAGGTGCGGGTGGAACAACAGGGGCGTGACCATTTGACCACGGTGCTGGTGTTGATGACTGCCCGCCAGCGCCACATCCGCGACGTGCTCGGGGTGAAGAACATGTGGCACGTCGGCCAGAACGTCGGCTGGCCTCTCCTCGTAGTGATCATTGACGGGGCCTAACACCTTACGCAACGAGACGAAGGGCAGCGCCGCCGAGTCCCGCCGCCTGGACGCCCTGGCCGGGGAATCGACGAGGATCGGTGTGCCTCGCGTCTGTCACCCGGGCTGCGGCTGCGGCCAGTGGAATCTGTCGGCAGACCGGGCGGTCGCGATCGCGCTGGACCCGTCCCGCTACGACTACGCGGCCAGGTGCTGTTCATCGCTCACGGCGGTGCGTTGTGGGCTGCGTTGGCCACGACCGCGCGGCGCAACCTCGCCAACGCTGCCGGGCTCTCGCGTCGACAAAGTGACGGTGGTGTTCGCCGCTACCACCATCGCGGGCGGGCTGTACCGGTCGTGCGGGGCACCGGCCGTCGTCGCGGAGTACGCCTGGAACGGCTTCAGCGACCGTGCCGGAGCAGGCGACGCCAAGATCGGCGACATGGAGACCGCACTGAACAACATCGACCGCGCCATTTCCAGAAGGATCTTATGATCTGCCGGGCAGCCGCACGACGAAAGCGGTATGGCCCGGCCGGCTGTCGACGGTGACCCGCCCGCGGTGCGCCTCGACCACCGCCGCCACGATGGCCAGGCCGAGGCCGGTGCTGCCGGCCGCGCGGGACCGGGAGCGTGTCCCCCCGGGCGAACCGCTCGAAGACCTCCGGCTGCAGCTGCGGCCGGGATGCCCGGCCCGTCGTCGGTGACCGTGAACACCGCCCGACCGTCGTCAGTGGACAGAGCAGCTGGTGACGGTGGTGCCGGGCGGGGTGTGCGTCCGCGCGTTGGCCAGCAGGTTGGCGACCACCTGGTGCAGCGCGGGCCGCGTCGCCCGGGCACGGTCACCGCCTCGTCGGGCAGGTCGAGCAGCCAGCGGTGGTCGGGCCCGGCCGCGTGGGCGTCGCTGACGCGCGTCGACCGCGAGCCGGACAGGTCGACCGGCTCCGGCCGAGCGGCCGGCCCGAGTCCAGCCGGGCCAGCAGCAGCAGGTCGTCGACGAGCGTGGTCATCCGGGTGCTGGCCGACTCGACCCGGTCGCAGCGCGTGGGCCACGTCGGCGGCTACATCGTGGCCCGGCTGCGCCGGGTCAGCTCGGCGTAGCCCGCGGATCGCGGCCAGAGGTGTGCGCAGCTCGTGGCTGGCGTCGGCGACGAACTGGCGGACCCGGGTCTCGCTCGCGTGCCGGGCCGCCAGCGCGTCGCCGACGTGACCGAGCATCCGGTTGAGCGCCGATCCGACCTGCCCCACCTCGGTGCGCGGGTCGGTGTCCACATCGGGCACCCGCACCGACAGGTCCACCTCACCCTGGGCCAGCGGCAGCTCGGCCACCCGGCCGGCGGTGGCCGCCACCCTCCGCAGTGGACGAAGGCTGAGCCGGACGATCAGCGGTGCCGGCGGCACCGGCGATCAGCAGCCCGGCCGCGGCCACCCCGACCTCCACGATGACCAGCGACGTGACGGCGTCCTGCACATCGGTCAGCGGCAGCCCGGTGACGCGTGAACGTCGCCGCCCGGCGACTGGCTGGCGACGAGCCGGTAGTCGCCCAGCCCGAGGTACGGAACCGGTGTGAGGTCTGCCGTCGGCCTGCAGCCGCGGCGACGGCGGCCAGCTGGTCGGCGGTGAGCGGTTCTGAGTTGACCCGTTCGACAGGATAGACCGTCCCCGCTGTCGCGTCGCCGAGGCACATAGGCGATCTGCCCGTCGGCTGCCGGCGGCGGATGCTCGCGCCGGGCCGAAGTCTGCCGTCCGGGTTGAGCTGGACCGCGGGGCCGTGGCCGCGCACGTCGCGCCTTGACCAACCGAGCGTCGAGCTGGCCGACGAGCCGGCTCTGCATGATCACCACCGTGACGACGCCGATGACGGTCAGCACCACCGCCATCAGGGCCAGGATGGCGGCGATCAGCCGGGTCGCGCAAGCGTCAGACCGGCCAGCGTCGCGACGGGCTTCAGTCGGCGGGTTTGAGGACATAGCCGGCTCCACGCAGAGTGTGGATCATCGGCTGCCGGCCGGCGTCGATCTTCTTGCGCAGGTACGAGATGTAGAGCTCGACCACGTTGGCCTGGCCGCCGAAGTCGTAGTTCCACACCCGGTCGAGGATCTGGGCCTTGCTCAGCACCCGGCGCGGGTTGCGCATCAGGAAGCGCAGCAGCTCGAACTCGGTGGCGGTCAGCGACGACCGGTCCGCCGGCCCGGCGCACCTCGTGGCTGTCCTCGTCCATGCGTCAGGTCGCCGACGACCAGCGTCGCGTCCTCCCGGGCGCGCCGCGGCCAGTCCGGACCGGCGCAGCAGCGCCCGCAGCCGGGCGATCACCTCCTCGAGGCTAGAACGGCTTGGTGACGTAGTCGTCGCCGCCGGCGGTGAGCCCGGCGATACGGTCCTCCACCGCGTCCTTGGCGGTCAGGAACAGCACCGGCACGTCGGGGAAGTGCCCGCGCAGCCGCCGCAGCACCTCGAACCCGTCCAGGTCGGGCAGCATGACGTCGAGGACGACGGCGTCCGGGCGGAACTCCTTGGCCTGCCGGACGGCCGCCGTCCCGGTGGCCGGCGGAGCGCACGTCGCAGCCCTCGTAGCGCAGCGCCATCGACGAGCAGGTCGGTCAGCGTAGGCTCGTCGTCGACGACGAGCACCCGGACCGCCTCGCCATCGGGCCGGCGAAGTTGCACAGTTCGAGAATCCGTGACCGCCATGACCCCTATCCTGATCTGGGCGGCTATGGCCGCGCTGGGCGAATTCTGTGAACCGACTGTGAGCCTTTCACAGCCCGGACACAGGCTGGCTCCAGCACCCCGTCAGAACCAACTACGATCCTGCATGACATGACGGACTCAAGCTCCTCCACCCCGGTGTCCCGGCGCACCGTGCTCGCGAGCGCGGCCGCACTCGGGGCGGCCGGCGCGCTGGTTGGCTGTGGCCCGTCCGCACCCAGCACTCCCGCGGCGGTCTCCGGCCCAGTGACCGTCCCGACCGCCCAGGTACCGGTGGGTGGGGGGACGATTCTGCAGGACAGCCAGCTCGTCGTCACCCAGCCCGAGGCCGGCACGTTCAAGGCGTTCAGCGCCATCTGTACCCACCAGGGCTGTCTGGTCGGGAGCGTCGCGAACGGCACCATCACGTGCCCGTGCCACAACTCCGCGTTCTCCGCCACCGACGGCAGCGTCAAGAACGGGCCCGCCACCACCCCACTGACCGCCAAGACGGTCAAGGTCGATGGCAGCAACCTCGACATCTCGTGACCGTCGGGTGTGGGGGAAGGAAGGGCACCTTGTTAACGCCTGCGGTATAGGAAGGGCACCCTACTAACCGGTAACACGCGGGGCCCAATGGTGGAATCGTCGCGCCAGGCCAACGTCAGTCCATGCCGGACAGTCCGCAGTGGACACATGTCACAGCTCCTCCGGGTCTGACGTGGAGGCGGGAATACCTCGTCGACACTGGCCTAGCCGCAGATCCAGCTCGGTGACCTCGAGGTGGGCCGCCCGAGTCGACTGGCGAGCAGGTGCTCGTCGCCGACCCGGGCGGAGACGACCCGGCCGGCGAGGCCCGGGCGGAGACGACCCGGCCGGCGAGGCCCGGGCGGAGAAGACCCGGCCGGCGAGGCCCGGGCGGAGAAGACCCGGCCGGCGAGGCCCGGGCGGAGAAGACCCGGCCGGCGAGGCGGTTCGCCTGGCGGCCGGGTCATCACAGCACTGAACCGACAGTGCTCACGTAGCGCCGGTGTGCCGGTCGCCTCGCGGCGAGTGGCGCAACGCGGCTCCAGCCGGACGGTATTCCGCGAAGGCAATTATTGATGCGGCCCGGGGACCCGTAGCACACCGACAGTGTGCACAACCTCGGTACGGTCGGCGTTGTTCCCGCTCCTTCCCCCCGGCCAGCCCCCCGGCCAGGAATCCAGCCCGACCGTGCTGCTGGGCCCGACCGTGCTGCTGGGCCCGACCGTGCTGCGGGGCCCGACCGGGCCGCCGGACCGGTTCGTCCCGCCCACTGCCTCGCCCGACTGCGGGATCGGACATAAGACGCATTTAGGGACGGCTCGCGGATGGCCCGGCGGGTGCTCGCTTCCGGTGCCACCGCTGGGTACGGTCGCGACGTGAGAGCGTGGGGTCGTCAGTGAACGTGGTCTCCGTGCTCAACTACAAGGGTGGCGTGGGCAAGACGACAGTCGCCGCCAACCTGGGCGCCGAGCTGGCCCACCGTGGGCGCCGGGTGCTGCTCATCGACATGGACCCCCAGGCCAGCCTGACGTTGTCGTTCTACGGGTCGGACGAGCTGGACCGCGACTTCGCCGACGAGGGCACGATCCTGCACTGGTTCCAGTCGTTCATCGACAGCCAGGATCCCGCTGACCTGGCCGATTTCGTGGTCACCCCACCCAGGGTGAACCGGCTCATCCGGGCCGGGGGCGGAGGTCGGCTCGACCTGGTGCCGTCCCATCTCGGGCTCATTGACGTTGACCTCGACCTGGCCGCGTATGTCGGAGGCTCCCGGTTCCAGGTGTCCAACCCCGGCTACCTGTGGGTACACCGGCTCTTGGCCGACGCGCTACAGGGCGACGCGTTCGCCGGGTACGACATTGTCCTCATCGACTGCGCGCCGAACTTCAACATGGTCACCCGCACGGCGGTGGTCGCCAGCGACCACGTCGTCATACCGGCCAAGGCCGACTATCTGTCCACATTGGGCATTGACTACCTGCGTCGGAAACTGGCCGAGCTGGTACGGGACTACAACCTCGCCGCCGGGTACGAGGAGATCCGACCGTCCATATTGGGAGTTGTCTTCACGATGATCCAGTATGCCGGCGAGGCTCCGATCATCGCTGTGCGCAACTACGTGAACCAGACAGAACAGTACGCGGTACCGATCTTCCGTCAGATGATCCGCGAGAGTAAGACCCTCTTCGCCACCGCGGGCGAGCGGGGTGTCCCGGCGGTACTGCTCGGGGTCGGCAATCCCAACGTGATCGGCGAACTCCGGGCCTTCGCTTCGGAGTTCCTCGATCGTATCGGCGTTCTCGAAGCCGCTCACGGTACGGCGGCATGACCGGTCCCGGCGAGCTGACCCATGCGGTCCTGGTGAAGGTGGCCGCCTTCCTTCGGGACCTGCCGCCGGACCAGCTGCGGGCGCTCGCTGATGGTGAGGCCACCCTGAGCGTCACCGCCATCACGGTCTCGGCCACCCAACCGGGCAAGCCGGCGGCCACGCCGAGAACGGTGAAGGCGGCGTTGCCGATCGACCCGGCCGAGCTACGGGAACAGCTTGGCGCGTTGACCGACCGGGCATCGGCCGCCCGCTTCCTGGACGACCTCGGCCTGTCGGCCGCCCAGCTGCGGACGCTGGCCCGGGAGCTGGGACTGGCTGTCGCGTCGTCGGCGGCGAAGGCGGCCGTTCGCGACACGATCGTGCAGTGGACCGTGGGCCGCCGGGTCGACTCGGCCGTTCTCAGCCGTCCGCGCCCGTAGCCCCGCGCAGCGCGACGGGGGGCCCACCTACGGGTGGGCAAGGATCTCGCCATGCACAACCACGAACCACCCGTCCGGTGAGCTGGCCCAGTCTCGCCACGCCCGGGCGATCCGTTCGATGTCGGCCCGGGTGGCGTACCCGTCCCGCACCGCCTGTCGGCCGAGCGGCGACGTGAGCATCCGGTCGGACCAGGTGCCGCCCCAGGTGGCCCGGTCCTCGGGATCCGCGTAGCACCACGTCGAGGCGGACGCGGTGACGTCGGTGAACCCGGCGGCATGGGCCCAGGCCAGCAGGCGCCGCCCGGCGTCTGGTTCGCCACCGTTGGCCCGGGCGATCCGCCGGTAGAGGTCGAGCCAGTCAGCCAGCTCCGGCGCCTCGGGGTACCAGGTCATGGCCGCGTAGTCGGCGTCACGCACGGCGACGACACCGCCGGGCCGGCACACCCGCCGCATCTCAGCCAGGGCGCGCACGGGGTCCGCCACGTGCTGGAGCACCTGGTGCGCGTGGACCACGTCGAACGAGTGGTCGGCGAAGTGCAGCTGTTGGACGTCGGCCACCGCGAAGTCGATGTTGTCCCGGCCAGCCAGCGTACCCCGCGCCTGGTCCAGCGCGTCGACCGAACTGTCCACAGCGGACACCCGCCCGGCTGAGGCTGCGTCGGCCAGTCCCGCCGTGATCGTGCCGGTGCCACAGCCGATGTCGAGCAGCGAGTCGGTCGACCGGATATGGGGGAGAAGGTACCCGGCCGAGTTCGTGGCCGTACGCCACCGATGCGAACGGAACACGGACTCGTGCTGTCCGTGCGTATAGACGACCATGCCGGCAGGCTAACGCCCATCGCCCAGATACCGGGAGCGCGCTCCCGCATAGTGGAATTGTGGCAGCTGGCGCAGTGGAACAGGGGCAGCTGGCGGCCCCTGTTCCACGTCAACGCACTACTCGAACTGCTCGGCCACGGCGAACTGCACGGCGCCGCTCGCGTCGACCCCAGCGTCGAGTTCCTTGTCGTCGAGGAGCTCCGCGGCCTGCGAGTCGAGGAAGACCCGTGCCCCGGAAGTGTCCACGACCTGGTCGCCCATGGCCGGCTCCGCGACGACGCTGAGCGTGAGCGCTCCCGTCGAAGCGTCATCGGCAGCGATCCGTAGACCGGCGCCGGCGGGCACTTCCTGCGCGGCGGTGATGTCCCGGATCGCGGTGGCAGCGTTGTCTGTCACAGCAAGCATTGAACTCCTCGTCCTTTCCAGGAATTGTCAGGTCGACATTGGACCGTGATGGCGGACGTGCGCGTCCGTCTGGACAGCCATCCCCACTCGCCGCACTGCGGCGAAAATGGCCCCGAGCCTCCCGCTTGGGCGGTCCGACGGCCTCCTGTCTCCACCGTTGCGCGTACCGCTGCCCGCGTCAACCGGAACGGCTCAACCGCCACCAAACAGTGGTCACACGCTCACCCGCCGCGAGCGTCCGCCTCTCGTGGCCGCAGGGCTCCGGCACCGAGTGCCATGGCGACGCAGAGAACGGTGGCCACCGTGAACGACACGCGGAGTGAGGACAGCTGGGCGATCCCGCCGATGAGGCCCGGTGCGGCGAGGCCCGACCCGTAGGCGATCGTCGCGACCCCGGCGATCGCTTGAGCCGGATTGGATCCGGCTCTCCCGGCGGCGGCGAAGGCGAGCGGTACGACGACCGATACCCCGAGCCCGATGAACGCGAAGCCGATCATCACGGGTACCGTCAGTCGGCC
Organism: uncultured Actinomycetota bacterium; assembly: GCA_963803345.1. Taxonomy (GTDB): domain Bacteria; phylum Actinomycetota; class Actinomycetes; order Mycobacteriales; family Micromonosporaceae; genus CAWDLX01. The sequence goes on along the minus strand of CAWDLX010000005.1, from coordinate 110,039 downwards.
CAGCACGACAGCCAGCCCGCCGACGGCGGCGATGGCTCCACCGAGGCGTACGGTGCGGACCGGTCCGAAGCGGCGGACCACCCGGTCTCCGCTGAGTCGGCCGGCCGTCATGGCCAGGGCGAACGCGGTGAACGCGGCAGCCGCTGAGCCGGGACCGGCGCCGACGACTGTCTGCAGGTACACCGCGGCCCAGTCACCGCTGCCGCCTTCGGCGAAGACAGCGCAGAATCCGATCAGTCCAATGAGGAGGATAGGCCGCGACGGCAGGGCAAAGACCGGCGAGTCTATGCCGGGCAGCCGCTGGGATTCGAGCCCTCGACAGGCGAACCAACCCACGACCGACAGGACCACCGCGGCCACCGTGAAGTGCACGCGAGCGTCCACATCGGATCGTGCCACCGCCGCCCCCACCGCTGACGCGATCAGTCCACCGGCGCTCCACAGGCCGTGTAGGCCCGACATGATGGAACGCCCATACTCCCCCTCCACATGCACGCCCTGCGCGTTCATGGCCACATCGGACAGTCCAGACGCGGCACCATAGACCAGCAGGGCGGCGAACAGCAGCGGTACCGTGGGAGCGATGGCGGGCAGGATCAGCGAGAGGCTCCAGGCGACGATCAGGACCCGCATCACGATCCGGCCGCCGTAACGGTGGATGAATCGGGCACCCAGGGGCATCGTCACGATCGCCCCGATGGCCGGAGCGACCAGGGCCGTACCGAGCAGGCCCGGGCTGGCATGGACATGCTCGGCGATCCACGGCACTCGGGTGGCGAACGTACCGTAGACCGCTCCGTGGACGCCGAAGATGACGGATACGCTGATGCGGGCCCGGCGGACCGGGATGGGCGTCCGGATGGTCTCGGTCACGAATCGCTCAGTTCGGCGGCGATCGCGGCATGGTCAGACGCCCACACGCCCTGCACCGGGCCGGTGGCGACCAGACGTACCGACCGGACCCGGCCCACCGTCAGGTCGTAGCGCTGCCCGACCGTGAGGTAGTCGATCCGTCCGCTCGGGTCGGGAGCCAGGGCGACATAAGGATTGCGGCGGTCCCAGGTGAAACCCCGCTCCGCCGGCTCAGCGAAGGCCCACGCATCGTCGACGACGGCACTGAGCATCGGACGGCCGGTGTCGGCCGGGAGATCCTCGTAGCGCGGATCGACGATCGGCCAACGGCTCAGCAGGGCGACTCCGAATTGGACGGTCGGGTCACCGATCCGGTTCTGCCAGCGGGCCTGGTCGCCGGCGGGACCCCAGGACCAGGACAGGCCGAGGTCATCGGCCAGGTTCTCGTCGGCGTCGGCCCATACCTCCTGCAGGCAACAGATGTCCGGCTGCACCTCCCGCAGTACGGCGCGGATCGCCGGCCGCCGGGCCCGCCAATCGCCGAAGCGCCACCACAGGTTCCACGTCAGAACGCGCACGCCGGACAGTCTCGCACGACGGGACCTGGTCGAAGTGCCCGACGAGAGCCGGTGCTGCCGGGCGTGGACGGTGCTCCAATCCTGACCGGAGATCCGGTGCCGGGGGAGTCACGCGCGTCGCCGGATGACTAGGCTGGACCCATGCGTCTGACGAAGTTCACCCATGCCTGCGTGCGCCTCGACCAGGACGGCCGATCCCTTCTCATCGATCCGGGCATCTGGACCGAGTCCGACGCGTACGACGGTATCGACAGTATCCTCATCACACATGAGCACCTCGACCATGTCGACACCGAGCGGCTGGCCACGGTGCATACGCTCAACCCGAGGCTGACGGTCTATTCACCGGCGTCGGTGGCCGCGGAACTGTCCGCCCTCGGCGAGTCGGTGGTGACCGTCAACGTCGGTGACGAGTTCAGCGCCAACGGATTCGCGGTGACGGCGGTCGGTGGAACCCATGCCGAGATCTATGAGGGACTGCCCGGCTGCGCCAACATCGGCTACATCGTGGACGCATCGGTGTATCACCCGGGTGATGCCCTTCATGTACCGCGCAAGGCGGTGTCCACCGTGCTCGTTCCCGCCGCCGCACCCTGGCTCAAGCTGGCTGAGGCGCTGGACTTCGTTCGAGCCATCGCCCCGCGCCGCGCCTTTCCGATCCACGACGCGACGCTGAGTGCCGTCGGTCTGCGGGGATTCGACAACTGGATGCACAGGAAGGCCGGCACCGAGTACGCCCGGCTCGCCATCGGGGAAAGTACCGAGCTGTAGCCGGACCTGGCGCGCCCATGGGAGCGTGACCGGCGGCTGGCGTCCGGCGCGCTGAGGTCGCCGGTCAGCGGCATCCACACCTGCTCGCGATCGACGATGTGCGCCTGGCCCAGGTGATCCCGGCAGGTGGCCGGGGCCGACATCCCGCCGCTACGCCCGGTCTGGTGAGCGCCGCGTGCCCGGGCCAGTGCCGGCGTCGTTCAGCGCGCCAGGGTGCCGACCACCGTTTCGCGGCCCTCGTCGAACCGCCACCGCCCGTCGGTCAGATGCACTCCGCCGATCCAACGGTCGATGCCGACCAGCTCGACCCGGTCAGCCTGACCGTCGAGTACCCGTCGGCCATCGTCCGAGATGGACACCCAACCATCGTCCACGATGACCAGCGGGGCCAGCTCCCCGACGATGGCGATGAAGGTGGTGTCGCCCAGGAACGGATGACGCTCACGCAGCCACACCTGCCGGAACAGCTCGAAGACAGCCCGCGGGCCGGAGGCCACGCCGGCGAGGATGCGCCGCTCGGTCAGCGACAGACCGTCGCGTGTGGACGGATACTCCCGCGCCAGGCGGTCGAACGCCTCGCCGAGGAAACGCAGGTCGTCGCTCGAGTCGATGGCGGCCAGCCCGGTCGGTTCCGGCGAGCGCAGCGCCTGCCAGGCCCGGGTGGCCAGGGTCAACGCCGCCGCCGTCAACGGCCGTCCCGGGCCGAGCGTTGCCAACTCGGTCGGGGTGAGTTCGCCCAGCCCGCCGAAGTGCGCGTGCCCGGGGAACTCGCCGACACACACCAGCCGGACGTGGGCCGGGTCGGCACCGCGACTGTCCAGTCGCGACAGGATCTCGATCAGCTGCAGCTGGTCGTAGAGGTCCGCCTCGAACCACAGCTCGACGTCGCCGCCGTGCCCGTCGAGGACGCGGTCCCGCTCGGTCATGTCGGCCAGTACGGCCGCGTGGTCGGCGTAACCCTGGCCCGCGAGGTACCCGGCCCGGACCGTCCGCAGGTCGGCCGGGTCGGCCAGCGGTACGGGGCCCGCGTGAAGGATGTCCCGCCAGACCAGGACCTCGCCCGAGACGCCCGCCGCACGCATGGTCATCGCGGTGCTGTCGCCGTTGGTCACATGCAGAGTGGTCATCGTCGCACACGATAACCCCTTCTTTCCCCGCCCAGGAGCCGGCACGATGGGCGCATGCTCGGCATCACCGACCCGTTGACCTACCTGCTCGGTACCATCGCGATCGTCCTGCTGCCCGGACCGAATTCGATCTTCGTCCTGACCACCGCGGCGCGGGACGGCGTCAAGGTCGGGTACCGCGCCGCCTGTGGTGTCTTCCTGGGCGACTGGGTACTCATGATGGCCGCCGCGTTCGGAGTCGCGTCCCTGCTCAAGGCCTATCCGCCGGTCTTCGCGGCCATCAAGTACGTCGGTGCCGCGTACCTGCTCTACATCGGTGTCGGCCTCGTCCGCGGGGCCGTGAAGCGGTGGCGCTCCGGCCCGTCCGGTGACGTCCTGCAGGCCGGCGCCGCCGTGCGCCGCCCGTTCCGCCGGGCGCTCGTGGTCAGCCTGGTCAACCCGAAGGCGATCCTGTTCTACCTGTCGTTCTTCATCCAGTTCGTCGACCCGGTCTACCCGCATCCCCTGCTGTCGTTCACGATCCTGGCACTGATCATGCAGGTGTGCAGCTTCGTGTACCTGACCGGCCTGATCCTGGGCGGCAGCTACCTGGCCCGGCAGTTCCGCCAGCGCCGCCGGCTGTCCTCCGCCCTGTCGACCGGGGTGGCGGCCGTGTTCATCGGTTTCGGGGTGAAGCTGGCTACCACGACCCTGTCCTGACTGCCCACGCCGTACGGTGATTGGCATGGCTGATGTCGACGTGGTGGTCCTCGGCTCCGGTCCGGGCGGGTACGTGGCGGCGATCCGGGCGGCGCAGCTCGGGCTGCGTACCGCGGTGGTCGAGGAGAAGTACTGGGGCGGGGTGTGCCTGAACGTCGGCTGCATCCCGTCGAAGGCCCTGCTGCGCAACGCCGAGCTCGCCCACATCGTGACTGAGCAGGCCAACACATTCGGCATCCAGATCGACGGTACGGTCCGGTTCGACTACGGCGTCGCCCACCAACGCAGCCGGTTGGTCGCCGACGGTCGGGTCAAAGGCGTGCACTTTCTGATGCGCAAGAACAACATCACCGAGTACGACGGACACGGCACGTTCGTCGACCCGACCACGATGCGGATCGACCACCCGGACGGTACCGCGCAGAACCTCACCTTCCGGTACGCGATCATCGCCGCCGGTGCCACGACGAAGCTCCTGCCCGGTACGAGTCTGTCCGACCGGGTCGTCACCTACGAGGAGCAGATCCTCGCGGCTGACCTGCCGAAGAGCATCGTCATCGCCGGGGCTGGCGCCATCGGCGTCGAGTTCGCCTACGTGATGCGCAACTATGGCGTGGAGGTGTCCATTGTAGAGTTCCTCGACCGGATGGTGCCGGCCGAGGACGCCGAGGTCTCGACCGAGCTGGCCCGCTGGTACCGGCGACTGGGTGTCCAGGTGTTCACCGGTACCCGGGTGGAGTCCGTTGAGGATGGTCCAGCCGGGGTACGGGTGACCGTGAGCAAAGGTGGTCAGCAACGGGTGCTCGAGGCGGAGAAGGTCCTGCAGTCGATCGGCTTCCAACCCCGGGTCACCGGCTACGGACTGGAGCGTACCGGCGTCGCCCTCACCGCCAACCAGGCCATAGCGATCGACGGGCGGGGCCGGACCAACGTCGGCAACATCTTCGCCATCGGGGACGTGACCGCCAAGCTGATGCTGGCCCACGTGGCCGAAGCGATGGGCATCATCGCGGCCGAGACCATCGCCGGAGCCGAGACGATGGAGCTCGACTACGTCATGATGCCGCGGGCGACGTTCTGCCAACCCCAGATCGCCAGCTTCGGCTGGACCGAGGCGCAGGCCCGCGAGCTCGGTCACGACGTCAAAGTGGCCAAGTTCCCGTTCACCGCGAACGGGAAGTCCAACGGGCTCGGCGACACGGCTGGATTCGTCAAGATCCTCAGCGATGCCCGGTACGGCGAGTTGCTGGGCGCCCACATGATCGGCCCGGACGTGACGGAGCTGCTGCCTGAGCTGACCCTGGCCCAGCAGTGGGATCTGACGGTCACCGAGCTTGCCCGCAACGTACACGCCCACCCGACGCTGAGTGAGGCTGTCAAGGAGGCCCTCCACGGCCTGGCCGGCCATATGATCAACTTCTAGCCTGACGGCGACCGTGCCCACCGCCCCGACGTACCGGCCACTGTGCCGCCGCTCGACGGCCCGCCGGGTCGCCGCCGATGTTAAGAAGGGGCCCCGCCTATACCCAATCGGTTAACAAGGTGCCCTTCCTTCCCCCCAAGCGGGCGCCAGCGGGCCGCAAGCGGGCGCCCACGCCGTGGATGGCCGCGAGTGTCAAGATTGGGGGATGGCGTGGTCGGAGGTGCGGCTGGAGTCGGGCCAGCTCGCCTTGCACCGCAGTTTCGTTGACGAGCGGCTGGTTTTCGTCCGGACCGGCCGGGTGGTGGAGCACGACGAGCGGGGCCTTCGGCTGTGGATACCACACGGGACGCCGATGATCGTCAGCGTGGCTGAGGATGGGCGCGGGCTGCGGGACATGCCGTTCGACGAATGGATCGGTCAGCGTGAGGTGCTCCAGTCGCGCACCTGGTTCGGCCCGAACATCTTCATGTTCATCCCGCCGGATTCGCGGCACTCCGTGTGGTGGTTCTGGAACCCGGCCGGCACATTCGTCGGCTGGTACGTGAACCTGGAGGAGCCGTCGGTCATCTGGGACGACGTGCGGCTTGCCGGCGTCGACACCACTGATCATGACCTCGACATCTGGGTCCGCCCCGACCGGGCGTGGGCCTGGAAGGACGAGGACGAGTTCCTCGAGCGGCAGGCGTTCGTCGAGCACTACTGGGTGCGCGAACCCGAGCGGGTACGGGCCGAGGGCGAGCGCATGGTGCGGCTCATCGAAGCCGGCGAGTTCCCCTTTGACGGGACCTGGCAGGACTTCCACGCGCCGCCCTGGTCGTACCCCCGTGACCTGCCCGACGGATGGGGCCGGCCGCGGGCCGGCTCGTCCGTCCGGTCCGACGGGTGGTCATCTCAGTCCACATAGGACACGCTCGCCAGCTGGGTGGATATGTCCGGACACGGGGGGTCCGCGATCCACGCCGCGCGGTCGACGACCACACGCCGTCCGAGCTACCTGCTACGTTCCTCTGCGTCGGTTCCCTGGGGAGGGGTGTGCGCAGGTCGGGGGCCCTGCGCGGGACGGAGCGACCATGCCGAGAATGACCGTTCGGACCCGATTGCGGTCCCGCTTCGACCGGACCATGGACCGGGGTACGCCGGCTCTGGTGGGTTGGCTGATGCTCGTGTCGGCCGCTCTGATCGTGCTGATCACGGCGGTCGTCGAGCTGGTCGACCGGGGCCGCTCGGGCAGCTGGCTGCACGCGCTCTGGCAGACCTTCCTGAACACGATCGACTCCGGCCAGATCGGCAGCGTCACCGGCAGCCACGCCTTCACCATCATCATGTTCGCGGCGACCATCGCCGGCATCTTCGTGGTCAGCACGCTCATCGGTCTGCTGACGGCCGGTGTCAACAACCGGGTCGAGGAGCTGCGCAAAGGCCGATCGCCGGTGCTCGTGAAGGGGCACGCCGTCATCCTGGGCTGGAGCGAGCAGGTGTTCACGGTGATCGGGGAGCTGGCCAAGGCCTACGACGGGAAGCGCTCGTACGTGGTGGTCCTGGCCAACGAGGACAAGGTGGGCATGGAGGACGCGGTCAGGGCTCGCGTGCCCCGCCTCGGTGCGACCCGGGTCATCTGCCGCACCGGTAGCCCTCTCAAGCCAGCCGATCTCGAGCTGGCCAGCCCGGACACCGCCCGCTCGATCATGGTGATCTCGCCCGCCGATCCGGGCGCCGACATCCAGGTGATCAAGACGCTGCTCCTGCTGCGGTACCGGCCCTGGACCGGACCGCGCCGGCCGCACGTGGTGGCCGCTGTCCAGGATTCGGACAACTACGCCGCGGCGGTACTGGCCGGCGGCGACAACGCCCAGATCATCGACGCCGATGACATCGCGGTGCGGCTGGTCGTCCAGTCACATCGCCAGTCCGGCCTCTCGACCGTCTGTACCGACCTGCTGGACTTCTCGGGCAACGAGATCTACATGACACCGGTCCGGACGCTGGCCGGGACGACGTTCGGGGAGGCGCTGATCCGCTTCGACCGGGCCTGCCCGATCGGGATCTACTCGGGGGCCGGCGACGCCATCGCCATCAACCCGCCGATGCAGCGGATCCTCGAAGCCCGCGACGAGCTGATTGTGATCGCCGAGAACCGGGCCGGCGCCCGCCACGTCGAGCACGCCCCGCTGTCGGTGCACCACACCGCCATCGTCAGCGCCGACGAGCACCTGCCCGGGCCCGACCGCACCCTGCTGGTGGGCTGGAACACCCGCGCGCCGAAGATCATCGATCTGCTGGACAACCTGGTCGGGCCGGGTTCCCAGGTGGACATCGCGGCGAACCCCCGACCCGACTTCCCACTGGGCCAGCGCACCAACGTGACGGTGGGCTACAAGTCGTGCGACGCGACCAGCCGGCCGTCGCTCGAGTCGCTCGGACTGGCCGCCTACCAGCACATCGTGGTCCTCTCCGACGACTCCTTCGACCCGGGCCACGCCGACGACCGGGCTCTGGTGACCCTGCTCCACCTGCGCGATGTCGAGGCCTCGCTGCCCGGCGGGTACTCGATCGTCACCGAGATGAACGACGACGCCAATCGGGAGGTGGCCCAGGTGGCGGCGGCCGACGACTTCATCGTCAGCAACCGGATGATCAGTCTGCTGCTGACCCAGCTGGCCGAGAACAAGCACCTGCGGGGCGTTTTCCGCGAGCTGTTCGACCCGGCCGGCTCCGAGATCCACCTCCAGGCGGCGGTCGACTACGTCCAGCCGAGGACGCCGGTGAACTTCGCGACCGTGGTGGCATCGGCGCGCGGGCGGGGTCAGTCGGCGATCGGGTACCGACGGTGGAGTCAGAAGGACCAGGCACCCTCGTACGGCGTCGTGCTCAACCCGCCCCGGAACGAGGCTCTCACGCTGGCCGCTGAGGACAGCGTGATCGTGGTCGGCGAACGGTGACTAGCGCCCGCAGCGCGGGCAGGTGCCGAAGATCTCCAGGGTATGGCTGACCTCGGTGAAGCCGTGCTCGGCGGCCAGCCGGTCGGCCCACCGTTCGACGGCCGGGCCTTCGACCTCGACCGTGGTCCCGCAGACCCGGCAGATCAGATGGTGGTGGTGCGACCGGCCGCAGCGGCGGTAGAGCTGCTCGCCGGTCGGCAGCCGCATCGTGTCGATCTCGCCCGCGTCGACCAGCATCTGCAGGGTGCGGTAGACGGTGGTCAACCCCACCTTGGCCCCGCGTTCGCGCAGCCCGTCGTGCAGCTGCTGCGGGGTCCGGAAGTCGTCCGTCTCCTCCAGCAGTGCGAGCACCTCGCCACGCTGGCGGGTGTTGCGGGTGACGCCCGTGCTCTGGGTCACGTAGGGCTCCTCCGGGCTGTCCGTCTACCAGTACCCCAGTGTACGGGCGACCCCTCGCCGATCATCCACTGTCGCGAGTGGACAGGCGTGCCAGCACCAGGTGGATGTGTCCCGACCAGGCGCCCACCGGCAGGACGGGCAACCGGCCGTAGTTGGCCCGCCCTGGGCCCGGACGGCCGCGATCCAGGGTGCCGTCGATATCGTCACTGGCGCCGCGGATAATCGGTGGATGAGTGAGTACTCGCTCAGCTAGGGTACACTGCATGAGTGAGTGCTCGCTCAGTTACGATACCGCGGTGAACACCGCTCTCGCCGACCCGGAGCCGCCTCGGCGGCAGCGGGTCGCAGCCCTGCCTCCGGACCACCGGCGGGCCGCCATCGTCGAGGCCACCATCCCGCTCCTGCGCGAGCACGGGTTGCTGGTCACCACCCGGCAGATCGCCGAAGCGGCCGGCGTCGCCGAGGGCACCATCTTCGGCGTCTTCGCCGACAAGGCGTCCCTGATCCGGGCGGCTGTCATCAAGGCGTTCGACCCGGCGACGGCCGTCGAGATCATCGAGGACACCCGAGGTATCAGAGACCTGAGGACCCGCCTGGTCCGCATCGTCGAGATGCTCAGCCGGGGCATGGCGATGAACGCCCCGCTGATGGCGGCCGTCCGCGGCTCAGCCGGGGCGGCGGTGGCCGACGACGAGATGATGACCGAGCTGGCCCGCTCGCGCGACGCCGTCACGGCCGCGGTCGTCGCGGCAGTCGCACCTGACGCGGCCCGGCTGCGTCGACCCCCCACCACCATCGCTCAGATGATCATGTTCATGCTCTTCGCGTCCCGCAGCGGCTTCGGTCAGCTGGAGGCGCTCGACGCCGCCGAGCTCGTGTCCCTCCTGCTCGACGGCGCCCTCGTCCGTGATACCGCCGCTACCACGCTCCCCGGAGTCGCGTAATGCTGATCAAGCTCCTCCGGGCCCATCTCGGGCCCTACAAACGTGAGATCTGGCTTATCGTCGTGTTCCAGTTCCTGCAGACGATCGCCACCCTCTACCTGCCGACCCTCAACGCGGACATCATCGATCAGGGCGTCGTGAAGGGCAACACGTCCTACATCTGGCACACCGGCGGCATGATGCTGTTGGTCACCCTGGGCCAGATCGTGTGCTCCGGCATCGCCGTCTTCTTCGGTGCCCGTACCGCCATGGCGCTGGGCCGAGATGTCCGTCGGTCCATCTTCGTCCAGGTCCAGACCTTCTCGGCCCGGGAGGTCGGCCACTTCGGCGCGCCGTCGCTGATCACGCGCACCACCAACGATGTGCAGCAGATCCAGATGCTCGTGCTGATGACGTTCACCTTGATGGTGGCCGCACCGATCATGTGTGTGGGCGGCATCGTCCTCGCGCTGCGTCAGGATGTGCCGCTGTCGGGGCTACTACTGGTGGTACTGCCGGTGCTGATCGGCTCGGTGACCATCATCATCACCCGGATGCGGCCGCAGTTCCGATCCATGCAGGAGCGCATCGACACGGTGAACCGCGTGCTGCGCGAGCAGATCACCGGTATCCGGGTCATCCGCGCGTTCGTCCGCGATCCGCGCGAGCAGGTCCGCTTCGCCGGGGCCAACGAGAGTCTGCAGAACGTGTCGGTGCGGGTCGGCAAGCTGATGGCGTTCATGTTCCCGACGGTCATGCTCATCATCAACGTCACCAGCGTGGCGGTGCTCTGGTTCGGGGCACAGCGTATCGACAGCGGCCCCCTCCAGATCGGCGCGCTGACCGCATTCCTGAGCTACCTCATGCAGATCCTGATGTCGGTGATGATGGCGACCTTCATGTTCGTCATGCTGCCGCGGGCCGAGGTCTGCGCCGAGCGCATCCAGGAGGTCCTCGATACATCGTCCAGTGTGGAGATTCCCGCCGCACCGGTGACGACCCTGCGCGGTCACGGCCAGCTCGACCTCAGCGGGGTGGAGTTCCGCTATCCCGGCGCCGAAGAACCGGTGCTGCGCGGGGTTGAACTGATCGCCCGACCCGGCCAGACGACCGCGGTCATCGGCAGTACGGGCAGCGGCAAGTCCACCATGATCAACCTGATCCCGCGCCTGTACGACGTGACCGGCGGCGAGGTCCGCGTGGACGGCGTTGACGTGCGGAAGCTCGACCCGACGGTGCTGTCCCAAGCGGTCGGCCTGGTGCCCCAGAAGCCGTACCTGTTCTCCGGTACGGTGGCCAGCAACCTGCGCTACGGGCGGCCGGAGGCCACCGATGAGGAGCTCTGGCACGCACTCGAGGTGGCACAGGCGCGTGACTTCGTGGCGGCGATGCCCGAAGGGCTCGAGTCACCGATCGCCCAGGGTGGCAGCAATGTCTCCGGTGGACAGCGCCAGCGGCTCGCCATCGCCCGGGTTCTGGTCCGCAAGCCCGAGGTCTACCTGTTCGACGACTCGTTCTCGGCCCTGGACTACTCGACCGACGCGGCCCTGCGGGCGGCGCTGGCCCACGAGACCGGGGATGCGACCGTCGTCATCGTCGCCCAACGGGTGGGCACCATCCGCGACGCCGACCGCATCGTGGTCCTCGACGAAGGGCGGGTCGTCGGCACCGGTACCCACACCGAACTGATGAGCGACAACGAGACGTACCGCGAGATCGTGCTCTCGCAGCTGACCGAGCAGGAGGCCGCGGCATGACCACCCCACGGCAGACAGCCGCACCGGCCCGCAACCTCAACGCCGGAGCGGCCAGCGGGCCGGGCCGGTGGATGATGGCCGGCCAACCGGGGGAGAAGGCGCTCAACTTCCGCGGCTCCATGCTCCGGCTGTTGCGTATGCTCACGCCCGAGCGGCCACTGGTTTTCGCCGCGATCCTGTTCGGTGTGGCCAGCGTGACATTCTCGGTCATCGGTCCGAAGATCCTCGGGCACGCCACCGACCTCATCTTCTCCGGGGTCGTCGGCAAGCTGCTGCCGGCGAACCTCACCCGGGACCAGGCCGTCGAGGTACTCCGGGCCCGCGGGGAGAACACCTTCGCCGATGTCGTGTCGACCACGAGCGCCGTACCCGGCCACGGGATCGACTTCACGGCGATCGGAACCGTGCTCCTGTGGGTGCTCGTGCTGTACGTGATCGCATCCGTGCTGGCCCTGTTCCAGGGCCGGCTGACCACCGTGATCGTGCAGCGGGTGGTCTACCGGCTGCGCGAGCAGGTGGAGCACAAGCTCTCCCGGCTGCCACTGAGCTACTTCGACAAGCAGCAGCGGGGCGAGGTGCTCAGCCGGGCCACCAACGACACCGACAACATCGCGATGACCCTGCAGCAGACCCTGTCCCAGTTGGTGACCTCGTTGCTGACCGTCATCGGCGTGTTGGCCATGATGTTCTGGATCTCGCCGCTGCTCGCGGTGATCGCCCTGGTCTCGGTTCCAGCCTCGGTGTTCGTGGCCGCCCGGATCGGCAAGAAGGCCCAGCCCCAGTTCATCCGCCAATGGGGGACGACCGGCAAGCTCAACGGGCATATCGAGGAGATGTTCACCGGCCACTCCGTGGTCAAGGTATTCGGCCGCCAGCAGGAGGCCGTCGAGACCTTCGACCAGCACAACGACCGGCTCTTCGGCGCGGCCTACCGGGCACAGTTCATATCCGGCATCATCCAGCCGGCCATGATGTTCATCGGCAACCTCAACTACGTGCTGGTGGCGGTGGTCGGTGGGCTGCGGGTGGCCTCGGGCGCCATCTCGCTCGGCGATGTCCAGGCCTTCATCCAGTACTCACGCCAGTTCAGCCAGCCGATCACCCAGGTCGCCGCCATGGCGAACCTGCTACAGTCGGGCATCGCCTCGGCCGAGCGGGTGTTCCAGCTTCTCGACGAGGACGAGCAGTCGCCCGAGCCGGTGGAGCCGGCCCGGCCCGAACCGGTGCGGGGTGCGGTCAGGTTCGAGGATGTGTCGTTCCGGTACGCCGAGGACCGCCCGCTCATCGAGGACCTCAGCTTGTCTGTCCAACCTGGACACACCGTGGCCATCGTCGGGCCGACCGGTGCCGGAAAGACGACGCTGGTCAACCTGCTGATGCGCTTCTACGAGGTCAACCGCGGCCGCATCACCCTGGACGGAGTCGACATCGCCACCATGGCCCGCGATGAGCTGCGCGAGAAGCTCGGCATGGTGCTCCAGGACACGTGGCTGTTCGGCGGCACCATCGCCGACAACATCGCCTACGGAGCGGACAACCCGACCCGGGAGCAGATCGTCGAAGCGGCTCAGGCGGCGCACGTCGACCGGTTCGTCCGCACCCTGCCCGACGGGTATGAGACGGTCCTCGACGAGGAGGGATCCAACCTCAGCGCCGGTGAGAAGCAGCTGATGACCATAGCGCGGGCCTTCCTGGCCGAGCCGGTGATCCTCATCCTCGACGAGGCGACCAGCTCGGTGGACACGCGCACCGAGGTGCTGATCCAGCGGGCCATGAGTACCCTGCGAACCGGCCGGACCAGCTTCGTGATCGCACACCGGCTCTCCACGATCCGTGACGCCGATGTCATCCTGGTGATGGAGGACGGTCGCATCGTCGAGCAGGGCACCCACGAGCAACTGGTCGACGCGGGTGGAGCCTACACCCGCCTCTACTCCGCCCAGTTCGCCGACGCCATGGCCCCGGTCGACTGACCCGCGGTACGGCCCCCGTCCATTGTGGACGGGGGCCGCACTGTCGAAAGTGACTTCGAGCCAAGGACCCCTCGCAAGCTGCGGAGGCTCGCGTCGCTCGCCTCCTCGCGCTCGGTCTACGGGCAGGCGGCGTAGAGCCGGCGGGTGCCGGTACCCGCCGCGAAGGCGGCCTTGTCGCTGAACTGGCACCCGTAGTCGGGGTTGGCCACGGTGTGCGGGCTGAGCACATCGTCGCCGGCCGGACGCTTGCCGGTCTTCGTCCATGTGACGAGATCGTCCCAGGCCTGGCCGGCCTCGGTCGGCGAGAACTCGCAGTGGTTGGTGGTCCTGATGGCCCGCTGGACGACCAGGCCACCGCGGCCGTTGCGGTTCACATCGAGGCGGTACAACTGCTCGTTGAAGAACGGCACGAACAGGTCACCCAGGCCGTGGAGGGACAGTACCGGGGTGACCGGCAGCCCGAAGATCTTCGGCACCGCGGTCAGCGCCGGCGACAGCCGGGCCGGCAGGTTCTGCGGACGTACCCGCAGCACCGTCCGGTTCACGTCCACCGGCGAGTTCGGCTGGTAGTTGGTGAAGATGTTCTGGGCGATCTGTCCGGGCATGGCGGACAGCGACGTGTCGGTCGTGGTCGGCACCGCGATGCCGAAGAGGAAGTCCTTCCAGAACGCGAACGACGCCGTCGCGCCTGGGCGGTCGCCGCCGGTCCGGTTGATGGTGATGGCCCGCAGCTGCTTGCCCAGGTCGTTGGTCGTGTCCGGCCCGGTCGGGGTGAGCCCGATCAGACCGAGCGCCGCCTCGACCCCGGGCACGGTGGCCGTAGCGTAGTCGGCCGGGAACGGGTACACGGCCGGGTTGACCCCGGCCAGGTCCTGCGCGACCAGGTTGTAGTCGAGGAAGTAGTCGAACAGTGCCTGGTCACCAAGTACCCCGCACATCGGCACGGCGCCGGCGTAGAAGCCGGGGTACTGCTCGACCGACCGGCCGATGACGTGCCCGCCCATAGACACCCCGGTGATGAACGTCTTATGTGGACGCCTGTGGGTCAGCTGGTGGAAGAAGTCGGCCAGATCCTTGCTGCTGAGTACGCCGGCACGGATGTCGTATCCGTTGTCGGTGTAGGAGGACGCGGCCCAGGCGTACCCCTCGTCGAGGAACTTCTGACGCAGGTTGAACGCGGGCGGGTCGACGGTGAGGACGGTACCGTTGCCGCGGTACCCGTGCGCCCAGATGACCAGGTCGCCGTTCCACTGGGCCGGCAGCTCCACCGAGTACGCGGCGTGGGCGTGGGTACCTTGCAGGACGGTGCTCAGGGCGCCGTTGCTCACGATCGGAGCCAGCGGCGGATTGCTGATCGTGTAGGGCGGGAGCGGTTGGTCGCCGGGTACGGAGGACGTGATCCTGCTCGATGTCATGATCGGGTTGGCCACGGCCACCCCGGCGACCGACAAGGTCAGCGCGAGGCCGCCGGCGATACTCAGAGCGCGCAGCAGATACCGCTTTCGCATGGTCATCTCCTTGGACGGGGGCAGCGCGCCAGATGGTGGGGAGGGCGGGGTGGCGCGTACCTGGCAGTAGCCACCCGAACGTAGGCCGGCCCGACGAAAGATGTCAATGGTCGGCTGTCGTCGATGCGGTGATCGCCCCATAGGCGGCGGGCATACATCGAACACGCGCTCACCGGACCCGGATCCACCCGACCTGGACCCACCCGACCGGGCCCGCCGGATCCCTTGCGAAACCGGCCCCGGTCAGCCAACGTCGAAAGGAGATGACGACGCGCACGCGAGCAGCCCTGATGGGATCGGCACTCCTGGTGGTGACCGCGGCCGCCGCCTGCGCTCAGCCGGGCGGCCGGGGCGCCACAGCCGGTACGGGTGCTCCCACGCCGGCCGGCACGGTCGTCGTCACACCAACCCAGCCGCTGCCCTCGCAGTCCTCGCCGGTCGGTGAGAGTCCGGACGCGGTCGACGCCTCGGGGTGCCACTCGAGCCTGCGGCTCACCGAGTCCAACTCCGGCCAGGCGTACTGCCTGAGCCGGGGTGGCATGGTCACAGTGACGCTGCACGGGGTGGCCGGGCAGCTCTGGCAGCCGGTCACCCTCAGTGGTTCGGCCCTCGAACCGGCACACGGGACGGGGGTGCCGGAACCGGCCACGGTTGTCGACACCTACCTGGCGGTGCGGGCGGGGACGGCGAAACTGGCCTCGTCCCGCAGCCTCTGCCCGCCGCCCACCCCCGGCGACGCCGCATGCATGGGTATGCAGGCGTTTCTGGTGAGCATCCGGGTGCCCTGACCCGGGCAGGCGCGAGGTTAGCGGCGACTGTCGCCGGGCAACTGCGACAGACTACGCTGGCGGCGTGGGTGTCTTCCGCATTGGTGAGGCCGCTGAGCTGCTCGGTGTCAGCGGCGATACGGTCCGGCGCTGGATCGATGCCGGCCGGCTGCCGGCCCGCCGGGACGAGCACGGTCACCGGGAGATCGAGGGCGCCGATCTGGCCGCGTTCGCGCGGGCGCTGGCCGGCGAGGCCGACGAGCGTAGCGACCAGTCCTCGGCCCGCAACCGGCTGCGTGGGATCGTCACCAACATTCTCAAGGACACGGTGATGGCCCAGGTCGACATCCAGGCCGGCCCGTACCGGCTCGTGTCGCTGATGAGCCGGGAGGCGGTCGACCAACTCGACCTCGAGGTGGGCTCGGTGGCGGTGGCCGTCATCAAGTCCACCACGGTGGTGGTCGAGCGGGTGGGCACGCCGTGAGATTGTCCACTGTGGACGAGCGCGGAAGCGGTTGACGATGGCGGTCGATGTGCGGACCCCCACGCCCGCGACCCTTTCCCAGCCGCGGCGGATCCGGGACACCGTACCGGTGGTGCTGCTCCTGCCGGCCGCTCTCGGGCTCGCGTTCCTGGTGCTGCCGCTGCTCGGATTGCTGATCCGGGCACCGTGGTCCACCCTGCCGCGGCGCTTGGCCGCCCCGGGGGTACTGGCCGCGCTCCGTTTGTCGCTCGAGACCGCGACCATGGCGACGGTCGCGTGCGTCGTCCTCGGCGTACCGCTGGCATGGCTGCTCGCCCGGGTCGAGGTGCCCGGGCGGCGGTTCATCCGGGCCCTCGTCACCGTCCCGCTGGTCCTGCCGCCGGTCGTCGGTGGCGTGGCGCTGCTGCTGGTGTTCGGACGCCGCGGCATCGTCGGCGCGTGGATCTACGAGTGGACCGGGTTCAGCCTGCCGTTCACCACCGCCGCGGTGGTCGTGGCCGAGTCGTTCGTGGCGATGCCATTCCTCGTGATCGCGGTCGAGGGTGCGCTGCGCGGGGCCGACGTCCGGTACGAGGAAGCGGCGGCCACGCTCGGCGCCCGCCGGTGGACCGTGTTCCGGCGGGTCACGCTACCCCTGGTGGCGCCCGGTGTGGCCGCTGGCGCGGTGCTGTGCTGGGCGCGCGCGCTGGGCGAGTTCGGAGCCACGATCACCTTCGCCGGCAACTATCCCGGCCGCACCCAGACCATGCCGATCGCCGTCTATCTCGCGCTGGAGAACGACCTGAACGCCGCCATCGTGCTGAGCCTCATCCTGCTGTTCGTCTCGGTGGCCATCCTGGTCAGCCTGCGTGACCGCTGGTTGACCACGCCATGACCGCAGAGACGTCGCTGGAGGCGCGACTGGTCGTGCGCCGTGGCGAGTTCACGCTCGACCTACCGGTGCGCATCGCCGACGGTGAGGTGGTGGCGATTCTCGGCCCCAACGGTGCCGGCAAGACGACCGCACTGCGGGCTCTCGCCGGCCTGTTGCCGCTCAGTGACGGACGGATCACACTGGCCGACCGGGTGCTCGACGACCCGGCCCAGCCGGTATTCGTCCGGCCCGAGGCCCGCAACATCGGTGTGGTGTTCCAGGACTACCTGCTCTTCCCGCACCTGAGCGCGGTGGAGAACGTCGCCTTCGGCCTGCGCAGCCGGGGGCTGGACCGCCGGCAGGCCAGGCGGCAGGCCGCGGGCTGGCTCGACCGGGTCGGTCTGTCAGAGTTCGCCGACCGCAAGCCCCGCGGCCTGTCCGGCGGGCAGGCCCAACGGGTCGCCCTCGCCCGCGCGCTCGCCGTGGCGCCCGACCTGCTGCTGCTGGACGAACCCCTGTCCGCGCTCGACGCCCGCACCCGCATGGACACCCGCGCCGAGCTGCACCGGCACCTGGCCGACAACCCGGGTGCCACCCTCATCGTCACGCATGACCCGCTCGACGCTCTGGTGCTGGCCGATCGACTGATCATTGTGGAGGGTGGCCGGGTGGTCCAGGAGGGCGATGCGGCCAGCGTCACCGCCCAGCCACGTACCGACTACGTGGCCCGGCTGGTCGGGCTCAACCTCTACCGCGGCAAGGGCAGCGGCACCATGGTCGAGCTCGCCTCGGGCTTCGGGTTCACCGTCAGCGAGCTGGTCGACGGCGATGTGTTCGCCGCGTTCCCGCCCTCCGCCGTCGCTCTGTTCCGGGATCCCCCGGTGGGCAGTCCGCGCAACCTCTGGCCGGCCCGGGTGACTGGCATCCAGCGGCACGGCGACAGCCTGCGGATTCAGCTGTCCGGACCGCTGCCGACGGCGGCCGATGTCACGCCGGCCGCCGCCGTGCAGCTCGGACTCGATGCCGGCGTGCAGGTGTGGGCCGCGGTGAAGGCCACCGAGATCCGTACCTATCCCGCCTCGTGACCGTCGCGGAGCCGGGCGACCCGGGCGGCCAGGTCGGGTGGTGGCGCGGTCACCTCGAACAGCTTGTCCCGGCTGGTCGCCCCATGGCGCAGGCGTACCGTGGCCGGCGGCAGCCCGAGCGCCTCGGCCACAGCCCGACGGGCCGCCTCGGTGGCCCGGCCGTCGACCGCGGGCGCGGTCACCGCCACCACGAGGGCGGCGCCGCCGGCACCGTCGTGGCGCCCGCCCGCCCGGGTACGTGCGGCTCCCGGCTTGACCCGGACGGCGACCCTTCCCGGCGGGTTGTCCTCGGGCCGGAGTCTTCCCACGTCATTATCATGACCCGGGAATCGGTATCCGGGAACCTCCCACCGGCCGGGGTGAGGATAATCATCGTCGGCCGGCCACCACGGCAGGGAAGGAAGTGGACGATGGTCACCGTAGGCATCCTCGCGACTCTGAAGGCCAAGCCCGGCAAGGAGAGCGAGCTGGCGGATTTCCTCAGCAGTGCGCTGCCGCTGGCCGAGGACGAGCCAGACACGACCGCCTGGTTCGCGATCAGGATCGACGACTCGACGTTCGGCATCTTCGATGTGTTCCCAACCGACGACGGCCGCCGGGCACACCTGGCCGGTCCGATCGCGTCGGCTCTGCTGGGCAGGGCCGACGAGCTGCTGCGCGAGGCGCCCGACATCAAGCCGGTCGACCTGCTCGCGGCCAAGCTGCCACGCTGACCGGTCGTCATGGACGAGGCGCTGCGGGCCGCGGCAGAGGCGGCGCCCGGATTCATGCCGCCCGATGAGGGACTCGCCCTCTACGCGGCGGCCCGGGGTTCGGCGGGTCTCGGGCCGATCGTCGAGATCGGTACCTACTGCGGAAAGTCGACGATCTACCTCGCCGCGGCCGCCCTCGAGCACGGCACGGTGGTCGTCACCATCGACCACCACCGGGGATCCGAGGAGCACCAGCCCGGTTGGGAGTACCACGATCCGGGACTCGTCGACCCGGCCGTCGGTCACCTCGACACGCTGCCACGCTTGCGCCACACATTGCACGCGGCCGGCCTCGAGGACCATGTCGTGGCGGTGGTGGGACGGTCCACAGTGGTCGCCGATGTCTGGTCGACTCCGGTCGCCCTCGTGTTCATCGACGGTGGCCACACCGAGCAGGCGGCGCAGGCCGACTACGACGGCTGGGCCCCGCACGTGATGACGGGCGGCCTCCTGGCCATCCACGATGTCTTCCCTGACCCGGCCGACGGTGGCCAGGCCCCGTTCCACATCTATCTGCGTGCTATCCACAGTGGACTGTTCCACGAGGAGTCGGTGACCGGATCACTGCGCGTCCTTCGCCGGTTGTAGCTGTCCGGCGCCTGCTGTCCTCGTCCGATCAGGCCGCCGAGACGTCCAGGTCGCAGGCATCGAGGATGTCGGCCGGACCCATCGGCAGATCCACTCCACCGAAGACCGCCGTCGTCGCCGACTCTCCGGCCAGCATGGCCGACGCCAGCAGCGCCGCCCCGGACGTCCAGCTGGTGCGCTCCTCCGGCCAGCGGGCGTCATCGGGATAGACATAGCCCGTCCAGTACGAGCCGTCCGGGTCGCGCAGGTGCTGGACCCACTCGAACAGCTCGGCCGCTCGGGCCGGATCACCGGCCGCACACAGCGCGAGCACCAACTCGCACGTCTCGGCGCCGGTCACCCACGGCCGGTCCGCGACGCATCGTATTCCCAACTGTGGCACCACGAACCGGTCCCAGCCCGCGTCCAGTCGGGCCAGCGCCGGCTCACCCCGCAGCGCTCCGCCGAGGATCGGGTAGTACCAGTCCATCGAGTAGCGGTCGCGGGCACTGAACCGTTCGGGATGAGCGGCCACCGCGTGCCCCAGGGTACCGGCGGCCAGCTCCCAGTCAGGCTGGGGCTCACCCCGCAACCGGGCGAGCTCGAGGGCGCAACGCAGGCTGTGGTACATGCTCGAGCACCCGGTCAGCAGGGCCTCGGTCGTGCCCTTGGCCCACGCGATCTCGCCACCGGGACGCTGCAGGTCCAGGACGAACTCGATCGCCCGGGTCAGCGTCGGCCAGAACCGGTCGATGTGGTCCCGCTCGTCGGTGGCGCGCACGTAGTGCAGCAGCCCGACGGCCAGGTAGGCGGCAAAGTTCGATTCGCGGGTCCGGTCGACCGCCTCGGTGCCCTGGTAACCGCGGAACCACGAGCCGTCAGGGTTCTGGGTTCGCCGCAGCCACTCGTAGGCGGTCCAGGCCTGCTCGGTCCGTCCGGCCACCGTCAGCGCCATCGCCGCCTCGACGTGGTCCCAAGGATCGGTCTGCCCGCCGGGGAACCAGGCGATCTGGCCGGACTCGGCCTGGGCGGCCACGATCGTGTCAGCCGTCGACGCCACGCAGCCCGCGTCCAGGACCGTCACGGCTTGTCCAGGTAGACGACGAAGGACTTACCGAGCACCGGATTCAGCAGCCTCTCCGTCACTTGTGTCCACCATGGACGCCGCATCAGATCGTAGACGAGAAAGCGGTGGTACAGCCTGGAAATGGACGCATCGCCAACCACGCATCTGAGCCACCAGTACGGCGAGTGCAGGGCATGAGCGTGGTGCGACCCGATCGTGACGAGCCGGGCCGCCCGCAGTCGTGAGACGAGGTCGCTGGCCCGGTAGATGCGCACGTGCCCGCCCTCCACCTGGTGGTAGGAGTCCGACAAGGCCCAGCAGACCCGCTCTGGCCACCATCGGGGCACGGTGACCGCGAGCCGACCACCCGGCCGCAGCACCCGGACCGCTTCGGCGATGGCGTCCGCGTCGCTCGGGATGTGCTCCAGGATCTCCGACGCGATCACGACATCGAACGCACCGTCGGCGAACGGCAGGTGGTAGGCATCGCCCCGTACCGCCGTGGCCACCGCGCCAGCCGGTGCCTCGCCCGCCTCGCGCATAGCTACGAACATGCCCGACACCCGGGCCAGGTCGGCGGCGTTCAGATCGAGCGCGACCACCCGGGCGCCGCGCCGGTAGCACTCGAAGGCGTGCCGCCCGGCGCCGCAGCCGAGGTCGAGTACGCGATCGCCGGGCCGCAGACCCAACCGTCCGAAGTCGACGGTCAGCACCGGCCGAGCGCCTTGCGGTAGACATCCGCGGTCTGGGCGGCGGCCGCTCGCCAAGTGAAGCGCTCCAGCACCCGCGCCCGCCCAGCCGATCCCAACTGAACTCTCAGCCCGGGTGAGTCCAGAGCGGTGCCGATGGCAGTCGCCAGCGCCTGGACGTCGCCCGGAGGTACCAGGACGGCCGCGTCACCGGCCACCTCCGGCAACGCGCCGCCGGTCGTCGCCACCACGGCGGTCGCGCAGGCCATCGCCTCGACCAGTGGCAGCGAGAACCCTTCGAACAGTGACGGCACCACGGCCAGCTCGGCGCTGCGGAGCTGGCGCACCAGAGCGTCATCGCTGACCCGTCCCACGAACCGGACCGCGTCGTGCAGGTTGTACCGCTCGATCGCCTCGGCCACCGGGCCACCGGTCCGGGCCGAGCCGACGACCACGAGCTCGACCGCGCGTTCGGTGCGCAGCTTGGCGATCGCCTCGACCAGGGGCAGGAGGCCCTTGAGGGGCACATCGGCGCTCGCGGTCGTCACCACTCGCCCCGGTACACGCTCCACAGTGGAGTCCGGCGAGAACCGGTCGATGTCGGTGCCGATCGGCACCACGTTGATGCGATCGGCCGGCACGTCGAGGTGCTCGATGATCTGTTCCCGGGACGACGACGACACGGTCAGGATGTGTTCGAGCCTCCGGGCCACCCGGCGCTGCATCCTGGTGAACCCGTACCAGCGCCGCAGGGACGCCCGCCGCCAGCCCGACGCTGCCGCCAGGTCGAGTTCCCGGTCGATCTGGATCGGGTGGTGCACCGTCGTGACCAGTGGCAGCCCGAGGCCGAGCAGCCCGTACCCGAGCGACTGGTTGTCGTGCGCGACGTCGTAGCGCCCGGGCATCGAGCGCAGGAGCCGACGCGCCCGCAGGCTGAACGTCATCGGCTCGGGGAACCCGGCCGTCATCATGGTGGCGACCTCGAGCACGTCGATCCAGTCCCGGTACTCGTGTCGGCGTGGCATCCGGAACGGGTCGGGCTCACGGTAGAGATCCAGACTGGGCACCTCGACCAGGCCGACACCCGGGTCCAGCACCGGGAACGGCTGGCCCGCGAACACGTCCACGTGATGCCCCAGCCGTACCAGCTCCCGGCTCAGGTGGCGCACGTACACGCCTTGTCCGCCACAGAACGGGTTGCCCTTGTACGTGAGCAGGGCAACCCGCAGTGGTTCCTCGGCCAAGAATGTCCTCCGCTCCGGTCCAGGAGCGTCCGTAAGCGACTCCCCGGTAACATGCAGTCTAGGGGCTCGCGGCGTTCGGTACGGTCTTGCCGCCGTCTATGCCCGGATGTGCGCCTGGTCGGGCGTCGCGGAAGTGCTGCCGGTCCCGTCAGGCGGCGGTTGTCGTCCGGGCCGCTCCCGTCAGGCGCCGACCCCGTCCTCACGGAACTCCGCGGCCGGCTGAGCCTGCGGATCAGCGTGCCGGTCGCGCTCGCCGGCCCGCAGTTCCACCCGCCGTATCTTGCCCGAGATCGTCTTGGGTAGCTCGGCGAACTCGATACGCCGGATCCGCTGGAACGGTGCCAGGTTGGCCCGGCAGTGGGCGAATATCACAGCCGCCGTCTCGGCCGTCGGCTCCCAGCCCGCGGCCAGCACGATATACGCCTTCGGTACCGCCAGCCGGACCGGATCCGGAGCGGGAACCACCGCGGCTTCGGCCACCGCCTCGTGCTCGATCAGCACGCTCTCCAGCTCGAACGGGGAGATCCGGTAGTCAGACGCTTTGAACACGTCATCGGTACGACCGACGTAGGTGATGTACCCGTCCTCGTCCCGCGCGCCGATGTCGCCGGTATGGTAGTAGCCACCGGCCATCGCCTGCGCGGTCCGCTCGGGCTCGCCGTGATAGCCCACCATCAGCCCGAGCGGGCGCTGGGCCAGGTCGAGGCAGATCTCGCCTTCGTCGGCCGGTAGGCCGCTCACCGGATCGACCAGGACCACCGTGTAGCCGGGCGTCGGCCGGCCCATCGAGCCCGGTTTCACGACCTGACCGGGCGAGTTGGCCACCTGCACGGTGGTCTCGGTCTGGCCGAACCCGTCGCGGATGGTCACCCCCCACGCCCGCCGGACCCGCTCGATGACCTCGGGGTTGAGCGGCTCGCCGGCCCCGACCACCTCCCGGGGCGGCGCGGCCAGCGCGGTCAGGTCGGCCTGGATGAGCATGCGCCACACTGTTGGCGGGGCGCAGAAGCTGGTGACGGCGCAGCGGTCCATCTGCGCCATCAGCCGTCCAGCGTCGAAGCGGGCATAGTTGTACACAAATACGCAGGCGCCCGCGTTCCACGGCGCGAACACGTTGCTCCAGGCGTGTTTGGCCCAGCCCGGGGACGAGATGTTGAGGTGCACGTCATTCGGGCGCAGGCCGATCCAGTACATTGTGGACAGATGACCGACCGGGTACGACGCGTGCGTGTGCTCGACCAGTTTCGGCTGAGCTGTGGTACCTGACGTGAAGTACAGCAACAGCGTGTCACCGGCCCGGGTCGGTCCGTCCGGCTCGAACGTCGACGCGGCCTGGTACGCCTGGCTGTAATCGAGCCACCCGTCCACCGGTGTCCCGACCGCGATCCGGGTGTACCGGCCCGCGACATCGGAGTACTTGACTGAGTCAACGGATCCCGTGACCACATGCCGGGCGCTCCCGCGGGTGATCCGGTCGCGCAGGTCGGCCGGGCCCAGCAGGGTGCTGGCGGGAATGATGACCGCCCCCAGTTTCATGGCGGCCAGGATGGTCTCCCAGAGTTCGACCTGGTTGCCCAGCATCAGGATGAGCCGGTCGTTGCGGTTCACCCCCTGCTCGCGCAGCCAGTTGGCCACCTGGTTCGACCGGAGCGACATCTGTCGATAGGAGAGCTTCCGCTCCGACCCGTCCTCCTCGACGATCCACAGCGCGGGGTGGTCGTTGTCGTCGGCGTACTCGTCGAACCAGTCCAGCGCCCAGTTGAAGGTGTCCAGCTCAGGCCACCTGAACCCGGTGTACACCCGCTCGTACTCCTCCGGATGTGAGAGCAGGAACTCCCGTGCCGCCTGGAACGCTTCACTGGCCATGTGTGCTCTCCTCGCCCTGTCGCCCCTCCAGCATCATCGACCCGCGTGTGCACAGCCGGCGGTCCGGTACTTACAAAACTTCTTTGTATGTACAAGACTTGTTTGCCATGAGGGAGGTCGTCTACCTGGACCACATCGAGCAGGCCGAAGCGCTGCTCAAGCCGCACCGCATCGAGGTGCTACGGCAGCTGGCCGACCCGCGCTCGTGCACCGAGGTGGCGACCCGGCTCGACCAGACTCCGCAGCGGGTCTACTACCACGTCAAGCGGTTGGTCGAGGCCGGCCTGGTGACCCAGGTGTCCGAACGGCGGGTGCGCGGCATCGTCGAGGGCATCTACCAGGCCATCGCCCAGTCGTACTGGCTCTCGCCGCGGCTGGTGGGACGTATCGGGATGCGCACAGCGCGCGACGAGTTGAGTCTGGGCCACCTGCTCGACCTGATGGAGGAGGTCCAGCACGACATCGCCCAGCTGGACCGGACCGCTGCGGAGCTGCCGTCGATCGGGGTGTCCGGTGAGATCCGGATCCCCGTTGAGCGACGCGCCGAGTTCACCGCCGACCTGCGGCTCGCGTTGCGGGCCCTGTTCACCCGCTACGGCGGGGCGGAGGGCGATGCGTTCAAGGTGGCCGTTGCCTGCTATCCCAAGGGAGAAACCGACGACTGAGCCCCTACGCCTGTCCACGGTCGAACGGCTGCCGGCCGCCGTCGTCGGCCAACCTCGTCGATCACGTCGAAGGCCGCATCTGAGCGGGTCCGGCCGGCATGCTCCGGGCGCCGGCGGTAGGTCGGATGTGGACAGTGGTGCCGGCCACCACGCCCAGCCGGTCGGCGACATCTCGGGTGACCTGGGCCCAGGTCGGCTCGCCGCGAGCCTTCATCTCCAACCGGACCTCGAAGCCCAACCGCACCACCCGGGTCACCACCGCCGGCACGCTGTCCGGCCCGGGTGACACGGACACTTCGATGTCATGCGGACGGACGAGCCGGTCACCGACCTGGGTCACCGGTCCGAGGAAGCGCATGACGAACGGGCTGGAGGGGTTGTCGTAGACGTCGCGGGGACTCCCGACCTGCTCGATCACCCCACCGGCCAGGACGACGATCGAATCGGCGACATCGATCGCCTCCTCCTGGTCATGGGTGACGAAGACCGTGATGTCCCGGTCGAGGGTCTGCAGGACAGGCTGGACGGTTCGGACCACGAAAGGAAGCGTGACGAAGAGCAGAGCGACCACGACGCCCGCCCGGGTGTAGGCGATGTTGATCCCCAGTGGACTGTTGGTCCCGTACAGCGTGAGGAGCACCAGCCCGGCCACGATCGTGGGCAGCGCGAACGGCAGGTCGATGAGAGCGTCCATAATGGACCGCCCGGAAAGGGGTCGCGCACCAGCGTCCAGGCGATGAGGGTACCCATGACCAGGTTGATCAGGGCGATCACCAGCGCGGCCCCCAGGGTGAGGCCGAGCGCGGCGAGCGCGTCCGCAGCGGTGATCGCGTCCCAGAAGGCCCGGGGCCCGTCGGTGCTGGCGCGCCAGACGATCGCACCGAGCGGGATGAGGACGACCAGGCTCAGGAAGACGAGCGCCGAACCCAGGCCGAGCCCGGTACCAGCCCGGCTCGACCGCAGCGGGCGAGAGGTGACCACGGTCGACAACGAACCTACTTCGCCGTGGACGTCGCGGTCGCCGCCGGCTTCACGATGGAGACACCATTGGATTTCTCGATGACGGCCACGATGCCGGTGGTCGTGTCGAAGAAGTCCGCTGTAACCTTCTCCCAGCCGCCGAGATCCTCGATGGTGAACAGCCCGGGCGGCGTCGGGAACATCTGCGCCCCCGGCACGCCGTCGAGCGTGGGTCGGTACCCGTTGTCGACGAAGATCTTCTGCGCGGCCGGCGAGTGTAGAAAGTCGAGGAAGGCCTTCCCCTGGACCGGGTGGGCGCTCTCCTTCGTCACGGCGACCGGGTTCTCGATGAGGATGGTCTGGTCCGGGATCGTGTAGTCGATGGCCTGGTTGTTCTGCTGGGCGAAGACGGCTTCGTTCTCGTACGACACAAGCGCGTCGCCCTTGCCGCCGGTGAACGTCTGGGTCGCCTTGCGTCCACTGTCGTCCTGCACCGCCACATTGGCGAACAGCGCCTTGAGATAGGAGATGCCCGCAGCCCGGTCGCTGTCCTTATTGGACTGCGCACCATATCCGGCCAGGATGTTCCAGCGGGCGCTGCCCGAGGTGAACGGGTTGGGCGTGATGACCTCGACGCCCGGCCTGGTCAGGTCGCCCAGCTCCGAAGGTTCTTCGGATTGCCCTTACGGGTCGCGATGACCACGACCGACTTGGTGACCAGACCCTTGGTCGGGCCGGCGTTCCAGTCCGGAGCAACGATGCCGTCCTTGACCAGGCGGGTCATATCGGTCTCGAGGGAGAAGGCCACGATGTCCGCCGTGAGTCCACTCTCGACAGCGCGGCTCTGGTCACCGGACGCGCCGTACGACTGAGTGAAGGTCACGTTCTTCCCGGCTTCAGTAGCCTGGAATGCCGCAATGACCTTCTCATAGGCGGGCTGCGGGATGGAGTACGCCACGAGCGACAGCTCGACCTTTCCGGCGCCGTCACCACTGGTACTGATGCAGCCGGTGAGCGCCGGAAGCAGCAGCGCCAATCCTGCGACAGCCGCCAGGGCAGTGGTTCTCCAGGCCATCCTGCTCTCCATTATCTCTATGTGCTTAGTAGGGAATGCTGACGCCCCGCAGCGGCCACGTCAACTCCACCGTCCAGACTCTGAGATCGTCGACTACGCGGTACGTGGTGATCTGACCCGATAGACTCGCCGGGTGGGACGAGTCCGACCCGACGACGCCACCGAGTCGCCGGAGTTGCGGGCCGAGGTCGAGCAGCTCTCAGCGGAGCGGCTCATCTTCTTCTCCGACGCGGTGGTGGCGATCGCGATCACGCTGCTCGCCCTGGACCTTCCGGTACCAACCGGGGCGGGCAACCGCGAGGTGCTCTCCTCGGCCGCCGACCACCTGGGTGAGTACTTCGCCTTCATCATCAGCTTTCTGGTGATCGCGTCCCACTGGCGCGGCCACCACCGCGTCTTCCGCTACGTCAAGCAGGCGACCCACGTCGTCGGCTGGAACCTGGTCTGGCTGTTCGGGATCGTCATCACACCGTTCGCCACCCGGGTGCTGACCGGCGATGAGGGCTTCCAGGTCCGGTTCACGTTCTACGCGGTCGTACAGGCGATGACTGGTCTGAGCTTCGTCATGGTGCTGCGCGCGGTCGGCCGGTACCGGCTGCTCCGGCCCGGCAGTCCCCGCCGCCTCGTCCGGGACAGTTCGGTGCAGCTGCTCGGCATGGCGAGCATGTTCGTCGTGTCGATCCCGGTCTGCTTCGTCACCCACTGGGCCTACGCCTGCTGGGTGGCCATCCCGCTGGCCACGTGGGGGATGACCCGGGCGGCCGACCGGTTCTTCCCCGACGCCGGGGTGGTCTCAGCCGGGTAGCACGCGCCCCCCGCCACGATCGCGGCCAGCGGCAGCCCGTACCCGAAAGGTCGCATGGGATCGGTGTCCGGTCGGGTCCAGCGACGATTGCCGCCGTCGGTCAGCGGCCGGCGTAGGCCCCGCCGTTGACGTGCAGCGTCTGCGCCGTGATATGACGCGCCGCCGCAGACGCCAGGAACAGCACCGCCGCGGCGACGTTGTCCGGCGCACCCGGCCGGCCGTCCAGCGTCTGCCCGATCAGGTTGGCCCGGCGCTGGCCGGTCATCCGGTCGCCGAAGAACTCGGTACCCTCGATGAAGCCCGGAGCGACCATATTGGCGGTGACGCCGCGCGGTCCCAGTTCCTGGGCCACCGTCAGGTTCCACAGTTCGGCCGCCGCCTTGGCCGCCCCGTAGGATCCCGAGCCGCCCCGATGAGCGGCGATGGAGCTCAGAGTTATCACGCTGCCGCCCGGATTGAACCGGGGCGCGAGGGCCTCGGTGACCAGCACGGCGGTGAGGACGTTCGCGGTGTAGTTGGCCAGCCACCCTTCGGCCAGACCGGCCAGCCCCTCGGGCGCCGTTGAGACGATGTCGGTGTTCCCGCCCGCGTTGTTGACGAGCACGTCGACCCGGTCGGGCAGAGTCGGCAGGGCCACCTCGATCTGCGCCGGATCCGACGCGTCGAACGCGACCCCTCGCGCTCCGATCTCAGCCGCCGTCGCGTCGAGCAGCGCCGCCCGCCGTCCAGTGATCACGACCTGGTCGCCCGCCGCGACGAACGCGGCCGCCACCGCCCGCCCGATGCCTGTGCCGCCCCCGGTCACCACGATCTGTCGCACAGAGCCCGACCCTACCGCCCCTCCCCGCTACCGCGCCGACCGTGGACACGCCGGCTCCCACCAGATGCGCCCTGCGAGGCCCTTCCCGTTCGGAAACTCCCGATCGTCGAGCCCGCCGGGCAAGATCGGCTGGCTCGTCCCTGGCCGGTACGCACCCAGGCCCGCACCCTCCCCCCCCGCTGCTCGGCCCCGCCTGCCCTGACCCGCCCCGCGCCCCGCCCTGCCCCGCGCCCGCCCGGCCCGGCCCGGGGCCACCGGGGCCAAGGTTCCCGCTGCCCTGACCCGCCCCGCGCCCCGCCCTGCCCCGCGCCCGCCCGGCCCGGCCCGGGGCCACCGGGGCCAAGGTTCCCGCTGCTCGGCCCCGCCTGCCCCGCCCCGCCCTGACCCGCGCCCGCCCGGCCCGGCCCCCGGGCCCGCGGAGCCAAGGTTCCCGCTGCTCGGCCCCGCCCCGCCCCGCCCCGCGCCCGCCCTGCCCCGCCCCGCCCCGCCCCCCGGCCCCGCCCCGCCCGCCCTCCAGCCCGAGCGTTAGCACGGACGCCGCGCTATACAGATTCGGTTAGTAAACTGTCCGGGCAAACACACAATGGAGCCGAACAGGGCAATGGATATCCACGTGAGCCTGGCCGGGCGGGGGGATCTGTCGGCCCGGATATACCGGCAGCTGCTTGAGGCCATTGTGGACGGGCGGCTCCGGTCGGGCGAGCGGTTACCGCCGAGCCGGGAACTGGCCAGGCAACTGGCGGTGTCACGGAACACGGTCGGCGTGGCGTACGAGCGGCTCGGCGCCGAGGGCTTCCTGGTCGGCCGGGTCGGCGCGGGTACGTACGTGTCAACCGAGCCGCTGACCCGGGTTCGCGGCCGGCGGGCACCCGGAGGTCGCGGGGTGAACCCGCGCCGGATATGGAAACAGCTCCCTGAACCGGTACCGTTGCCGGCCGAAACGGCGCCGTACGACTTCAGCGTCGGTGTACCCGACCTGCGCCTGTTCCCGTGGGAAACGTGGCGACGGCTCATCTCGCATGAGCTGCGCCTCACATCTGTCCACAGTGGAGACTACGGGGATCCGGCAGGCCACGCGGGTCTGCGCGCCGCCGTCGCACGTCACATCGGGATCTCCCGGTCGGTCCGGGCAGCCCCGGACGATGTTCTGGTCACCCACGGGGCGCAGCAGGCGCTGGACCTGATTGGCCGCGTGCTGATCGAACCGGGCATGAATGTCGGTGTGGAGGAGCCCGGTTACCGTCCGGCTCGGGCATTGTTCGCCTCACTCGGAGCGAAAGTGGTCAGCGTCCCGGTCGATGACGAGGGCCTTGATGCCGCCGCCATCCCGCGTATCGGTCCGTCTGGTGTACGTGACGCCATCACATCACTACCCGACGGGTACGGCGATGTCATTGACCAGACGGACCGCGTTGCTCGACTGGGCCGACCCGCAACGACGCTGTCATCGTCGAGGACGACTACGACAGCGAGTTCCGCTACTCCGATCGTGCCGCTCGACCCGTTGCAGAGCCTGGACCGCGGCGGCCGGGTCATCTACGTCGGCTCGTTCTCCAAGACGATGCTGCCCTTGTTGCGGGTCGGTTTCCTGGTCGCGCCGTCGTCCCTGCAGGCGGCGTTGCGCACGGCCAAGCAGCTCAGCGACTGGGCCGGTGACGTGACAACGCAGGCCGCGCTGGCCCGGTTCCTCGACGAGGGCATGCTGGCCCGCCACATCCGCCGGACCATCCGCGAGTACGCCGTGCGCCGGGACGAGATCATCGCGACGATCGGGCGGGATCTGGTCGGACTCCTCGAGGTCGTACCCTCGGCCGCCGGGATGCATCTGTGCGCCCGCGCGGTCCCTGGTGCCACGGTCGCGTGGTCGCGCGTGGTCGAGCGGGTGCGGGCCGACGGAGTGGTCGCCAGATCTCTGGCCGGCTTCTACGCCGGGACAAGTATCCACAATGGACTCGTGCTTGGCTTCGGGGCGATCCCTCGCGACCGGGTGGGCGAAGGGATGCGCCGGCTGGTCGCGGCTGTCCGGCGCTGAGCGGCCGCCGCCCACGCCGCCATCGGGGCCCGGGCGACGCTCAGTCCGTGGCGCGGGCGCGATGGGCGGTGACCTCGATCTCGATCCGCATGCGTGGGTCGGACAGTCCGCATACCTGCATGGTGGCCGCCGGTCGGGTATCGGCGAACCAGCGCCGCAGCGTCGGCCAGCAGGGCTCGAAGTCCTCCCGATCGGGCAGCAGGTAACGCACCCGGACGATGTCGGCGAACGTGGCAGCCCGCATCGCGGAGCACCCCGTCGATCGTGCGGCAGGCCCGTTCGGCCTGGGCGACCACGTCGTCAGAGATCGTCATCGTCGCGTAGTCGAAGCCGGTCGTGCCGGAGATGTGCACCCAGTCGCCGTCGACCACGGCCCGCGAGTAGCCGATGGTCTCCTCGAACGTGGAGCCGGTGGAGATGAGCCGTCGCTCCGCCATGGGAGCACGCTAACCTTCAGCTCAAGGTCAGCTGGAAGCCGCTGTCGGCTGCGTGACACAGGGCTGTCCGTCTGCGACTCGTCTGAAATGATGATCTTTGTTCTGTGCTGCCCAGGCTCGGCTGGCTCGGCCAGACCGGGCCACAGTGTCGCGGTTCACCGCTTGACGATGCAACCGTTTCGGCCATCTCAGCGTCGTCCATAGCAGAGTGGCCAACTGAACAACGAGCCGTTGCGGTACCAGGGTCGCGGCCACGGGTGTCGTGTTCTTGGGGAGGAGCTTGCATGCGTCGAGTACGTGTGGCGGGCGGTCGGTCGTATGGCCAGCGCGCTCACGCTGTTCGCGATGGCGGCTTGTTCCGGGACGAGCAGCCTGACTCCGACCGGTCGCGGGCCGGCGCAACCCCGCCCGGTCGCCGGCACCTCGACCGTGCCGCTGGTCTCGTCGCTCGACCTGGTACCGGGACACAACGCCAAGAACGTCTCGCCGGCCGACTGGTGTCTCGGCCGCTGCTGGTCAACGGAGAGCTCTCCGACGTCACGCTCAAGTCTCGACCGGCCAGACGATCAAGGGCACCTACGACGAGGCGCAGGCGGGTCTGGCACAACGCCCAGCTGCTGGCCTACGGCACCACCTACACGCTCACCGTCACCGGCGCGGCGAGGACGGCAAGCATTACCACGAGACGCGGACGTTCACGACGGTCAAGCCCAGCAACCTGACCATGCCCTACCTGCGGGCCAACGGCGGCATGCTGCTCGACAACGGCACCTTCGGAGTCGGGCAGCCGATCGTGGTCGACTTCGACGAGCCGATCAAGGACAAGGCGGCGGCCGAGCGCTCGCTGAGTTGTTCACCGACCCGCCCGGGATCGTCGGCGGCTGGTACTGGATCAGCGACCACGAGGTGCACTACCGGCCGAAGGACTACTGGCCCGCCGGCACGAAGGTCACCGTCTACGGCCAACGTCTACGGCCACAACCTTGGCAACGGGCTCTACGGCCAGGCCAACCGGCTCCGCGTCCTTCACCATCGGCCAGTCGAAGATCATGGTGGCCGACTCCAAGACACACCGGATGAAGGTCTACATCGACGGCAAGCAGCTCATGAAGATCAACGGCAAGGACATCTCCGCCGGCGTTCCGATCAGCATGGGTAAGGGCGGAACACGGTCCGGCGCCAACGGGCGTCATCGTCGACTTCACCACCAACAGCGGCCCGCATGTGATCACGCAGAAGTTCGAGTACGATCCTCATGCGTTCGGCCAGCTTCGGGATCACCAACCCGAACGACCCGAACTACTACTCGACGCCACATCGCCAAGGCGCTGCAGATCTCCGGCGACGGCGAGTTCGTCCATCTGCGCCGACTGGAACATCCACCAGATGGCAAGTCAACACGTCGCACGGCTGCATCAATGTCGGACCGAACTTCATCTACTGGATCTACAACACTTCGGCGCCGGGGACATCGTCGACGTGACCAGCACGAACCGGCACCTCGCCCTGCGCAACGGCCTGGGCGACTGGGTGCTGAGCTGGGCCCAGTGGCAGAAGGGCAGCGCCCTGGAGCGTCGGTGAGTGTACCCCCCAGACGGGGTGAGACTGACCGCAGCGGCACTACGTCAGAGGCCGGCGGCGGCGAGGACGGCCTTGCGGCGTTTGCGGGGGCAGGTGGTCAACGTAGACGACCCCGTCCAGGTGGTCGACCTCGTGTTGGAAGCAGCGGGCCAGCAGGCCGGTGCCGCGGACGGCGAGCGCGCGGCCCCGGTCAGTCGCAGTCCGGTGATCGTGGCGATATCAGCCCGGCCCAGGTCGGCGTACGGCCCGGGCACCGATAGGCAGCCCTCGCTGTCGACCTGCCGGTGAGCGCGGCCCTTCGGCGCCGCCAGCACCGGGTTGACCACGTGACCGACTAAGCGCTCATCCTCCGTCGTCGCCCGGGCAGTCGTACACGAAGACCCGCGGAGTCCAATGCCGATCTGGTTGGCCGCGAGTCCGATCCCGTCGGCGGCGTACATGGAGGCGAACATGTCAGCGATCAACGTGGCCAGCCCTCGTCGAAGACGACCACCTCGGCGCAGCGGGCATGCAGCACCGGCTCGCCGTACACGCTGATCGGGCGCGCCGTTCCGGTGTCCTCCGCATGCCGAGACATCCTAGACTGCACGGATGGCCGGCCCCGAGCCCTTCACGATCGGTGTCGACGAGGATGTCCTCGCCGACCTGCCGGCGGCGCATCCGGGCGACCCGGTGGCCCGATCAGATCCCCGGAATCGGCTGGGGGCAGGGGACCGAGCTGGGGTACCTGCGTGACCTGTTGACGTACTGGGCGGACGGTTACGACTGGCGAGTGCACGAGAGCACAGCTCAACGGCTACCGTCAGTTCCTGGTCAATCTCGACGGAGTGATCGTCCACTGTATACACGAGCCGGCCCGTAGCGCGGCCGGCCGGCAGTCCCACTCGTGCTCACCCATGGCTGGCCGAGCTGCTTCGTCGAGCTCCTCCCGCTCGTACCGCTGCTGACCGACCCGGCCGCGCACGGCATCGACGGTCCGTCCTTCGACGTCGTGATCCCGTCCCTGCCGGGGTACGGGTTCACCCCGCGACCGCTCGCTACGGGGATCAACTACCGGTACACGGCTCGGCTCTGGCACGCGCTCATGCGGGCCCTCGGCTACCATCGCTACGGCGCGGGCGGTGGCGACTTCGGGGCCGGGGTCGCCACCCACATGGCACTCGACGAGCCGGACGCGCTGATCGGAATCCACCTCACCACTCCCGAGATGGAGCCCGTACCTCGGCCCGGGTTCGGCCCCGCTCTCCGCGGCCGAGCAGCGGTTCGTCGAAGCGAACCAGCGGTGGTCCGATGTGGAGCGTGGCTACAGCTCGATCCAGTCGACCAGGCCGCAGACGCGTCGGTTACGGCCTGACCGACTCCCCGGCCGGGCTGGCCGCCTGGCTGGTCGAGAAGTGGCGCGTCGTGGACCGATAGTGGCGGAGACCTCGACACGACACCTGGGCCGCGACTTCCTGCTGACCATGCTCACGATCTACTGGGTGACCGGCAGCATCACGACCGTCAATGCGCGACTACTACGACAACCGCTTCCACGGCGAGCCGTTGACGCCGGACGATCACGTGCGCGTGCCGACTGCGATCGCCGGGTTCGACCACCAGTTCGCCCCCGAGGGCGAGCCGCCGCGAGAGTGGTTCGAGCGGCTGTACGACATACGCCGATTCACCCCGATGCCACGGGGTGGCCATTTCGCGCCGTCGAAGCAGCCGGGGCTGGTCGCCGCCGATATCGCGGCCTTCTTCGCTACGCATCGCAGCCGGGAAGCAGCCGGGCGGCTGAGCCTGGATGTCATATCTGTGCCAGCCGGTAGATGGCTGGAAATTACCCGGCTAGTGTAGGCAATCGATGTCAATGGGGCCAGACTGCTTCTGACGGGCGACACCGGTTCTGACGGTGACTCGGGCAGCAGGGGCGAGCGGCTCCCAGCGGGGCGAGGAGCAAACGACATGCGGGCGCGGGCGATTGGCGTCGTTGCTCAGTTATGCGCCTGATGGCCGGCCTGATCGTGGCCGCGGCGGCGTTCCCGGTGGCGTCGATCTTCGGGCTGGCCGCCAAGGCCGGCGAGCGAGGCCTACATTGCGTCTGCCGTCCATCCTGTCAGACGCCGCCGACTCGCCCAGACGACCAATGTGTACGCCAGACGACGGCAAGACGCTGATCACGTCGTTCTATGACGAGAACCGCCGCGACGTACCGCTCGATCAGGTCGCTCCGGTCATGCAGCAGGCGATCGTGGCCGCCGAGGATGTCCGCTTCTACCAGCACGGCGGCGTCGATCTCAAAGCCGTCCTCCGCGCGCTGGTCTCCGACGCCAGCAGCGGCGTCGCCCGAGCAGGGCGCGTCGACGCTGACCATGCAGTACGTCCGCAACGTGCTCAAGAACGACCCGAGCCTGACCCCGCAGGCAACGCATCGACGCGACCGCCGACACCCCGGCGCCGCAAGCTGCAGGAGGCCCGCTACGCGATCGCCCTCGAGAAGACGATGTCCAAACAGGACATCCTCAACCGGTATCTGAACATCACGTACTTCGGCGACGGGGCGTACGGCATCTTCGCCGCCGCCGCAGACGTACTTCGGCAAGTTCCGGCCACTGATCTGACGCTGCCCGAGGCGGCGTTGCTGGCCGGCATCGTCCAGTCGCCCGACACCGACAACCCGGCCGGCGGTGACCAGCAGGCGGCGCTGGACGCGGCGATCCTACGTGCTCGCCGCCATGGCCAAGCCGGATACATCACTGCCGCCCAGGCGAGCGCCGCCGACGCCGAGCCCGCTCAAGCTCAACCCGCACCACCAGCCCAACGACTGCGCCGCGGTGCCACCCAGCACAATGACTGGGGCTTCTTCTGCGACTACCTGCGCCAGTGGTGGGACGCCAACCCGGCGTTCGGCTCCACAGTGGAGCAGCGCGACGAGGCGCTCAAGGACGGCGGGTACACTATCGTCACCTCGCTCGACCCGACGATCCAGGCGACCGCCCTGGCGCAGTCGCTCGTCGTCTACGGCTACCACGACGCCGAGGTCGCTACCGATGGCGGTCGTCCAGCCCGGCACCGGGCGGATCACTGGCGATGGCGGTCAACCGGCACTACAGCCTGGCCGCGAACCCGGCCGCACCCCGAAGTACCCGAACACGGTCAACCAGCTGATCGCCGGCGGTGGCAGCGTCAACGGGTACCAGTCCGGCTCGACCT
This sequence comes from uncultured Actinomycetota bacterium, assembly GCA_963803345.1. Taxonomy (GTDB): domain Bacteria; phylum Actinomycetota; class Actinomycetes; order Mycobacteriales; family Micromonosporaceae; genus CAWDLX01. The sequence continues at coordinate 74,147 of CAWDLX010000005.1, read as the reverse complement.
TCAAGATCTTCACCATGCTGGCCGCGCTCGAGTTGGGGCAAGACGCTCGACACCGCGTTCAACGCTCCGTCACCGCTGCGGTCACCACTACCCGATCACCGGCGGCCCGGACCTGCGGCAGCTACTGGTGCCCGGTCAACGACAACCCGACCGTGGATGGACGGGCACCGGACCATGTGGACCGGGTTCGGCCGCTCCGTCAACACGTACTTCGTCTGGCTGGAGGAGCAGATCGGCTCGGCCAGAGCGGTGGCGATGGCCCAGCGGCTCGGCATCAACTTCCGGGCGCACAGCGACGCGGACGCTGGCCAAGAAGCGACCCGGACGGCTGGGGCGCCTTCACGCTCGGCGTGGTCGCGAACCACGCCGCTCGACCTGGCCAACGCCTACGCCACCGTGGGCACCGGCGGCAGTCTACTGCGCGCCGCTGCCAGTGCTGTCCATCACCGACCTCCAGCGGACACAAGCTGGCCGCGGCCGAACCCGACGCTGCAAGCAGGTCGTCGACCCCGACGTTGCGGCCGCCGCCGCCGATGCCGCCCGCTGCCCGGTCGGCCAGCAGTCGGCCTATCAGCCAGTGCGACGGGGGGACGGCGACCGATGGTGGCGGGCATCGCTCGGGCGGCCGGCCGGCCGGGGCAAGACCGGCAGCTCCGAAGAGCAACTCCACCGAGACGTTCGTCGGCTTCACCCCCCAGATCGCGGCGGCCGCCATCGCCGTGCAACCCGGACAATCCCAAGGACTCCGTCGGGTCCGGTTGTCTCGGCCTCGGTGGATATCGCGGTCGCGCAAGACCATGGTCGCCGCGTTGACGGGCCTGCCCGGCCAGACTTCCCCGACGCCGAGCCGGACCATCGCGTTCAACCCGCAACCCTCACCGACGCCGAGACGGCCCAGACGGTGGCGGCCCGCCGAGCCCCGGCCAAGCCGCCGACCCTCGAGGCCGCCACGGTCCGCCGACCCTCGGGCCGCAGCAGGGAAAGCCGTTGCCGCCCGGGCGCACGCCCAACACCTGATGCAGCTGGATGCGGTTGCGCTCGAAGCCCAGCCGGACGCCGACCAGGTACAGCCGCCACACCCGGGCCGTGCCGTGCCCGACCTCGGCCACCGCCTCGTCCCAGTGCGGCGTCGAGGTTGGCTGACCAGGCGGCCGTCGTCAGGGCGTAGTGCTCGACGCAGGTTCTCCTCGTGATGTACCTCGAACCCGCTGTCCTGCATGTGGCCGATCATCCGCCCGACTCCGGTGAGATCCCCGTCGGGGAAGACGTACCGGTTGATGAACCATCCCTTCTGGACGGATTCGCCGTCAGTCGGCTCGGTGATGCAGTGGTTGAGCAGTCGGCCGCCCGGGCGCAGCCGGCTGTAGAGGAAGTCGAAGTAACGACGCAGGCCCTTGAGTCCGATGTGCTCGGTCAGGCCGATCGAGCTGACCGCGTCGAACTCCGTTCGGCCACGTCGCGGTAGTCGAGGTGGCGCACCTCGGCCAGTTCCGTCAGGCCCGGCCTCGGCGATCGCCTTCTGTGCCCACTCGGCCTGCCGCCGGGACAGGGTCACGCCGAGCGCCCGGACGCCGTACTCGCGGGCCGCGTGCATGACCATGCCACCCCACCCGCAGCCCACGTCGAGCAGCCGCATCCCCGGCCGCAGGTCGAGCTTGCGGGCGACGAGGTCGTGCTTGGCGAACTGGGCCTCCTCCAATGTGGACTCCGGCGTCGGGTAGACCGCGCAGGTGTAGGCCATCGAGGGCCGAGCAGCCACTCGTAGAAGCGGTTGGACACGTCGTAGTGGTGGGAGATGGCCGCCTGGTCCCGCTCGCGCGAGTGCATCCGTCCCCGCAGGCGCACCTCCTGCGGCGGCAACGGCGGCCGGCGCAGCAGCGCGACCCCGCCGAGCTCGCGGAGACCCGCAGACGTTCGACCAGCGGCAGAGTTGAATGTCCACCTTCATGAGGTGGCCCAGTGCGGTGTACAGGTCACCCTCGACCTCGATCTGGCCGGTGATGTACGCCCGGGCGAGCCCGAGGTCGCCCCGGGCGGTCGCGATGTAGGCGAGCGCCGCCGGCGACCGGACGTCGATGATGGTCGTCGGCGTCCGGTGGACCGGCCACGCTGCCGTCGAACATGCGGATGCCGATCGCGGCGTCCCCGCCGGTGGCCAGTATCTTCGCCAGTGCTGCCGCCCGTCCCACCGTCTAACTCCTCCGCGCTCACCTTGTCGTACAGATCCGGCAGCCGCCCATGTGGGTCGTAGGTCGCCTTCACCGCGTCGTACCCGGGGCCGTTGTACCGTCGCCAGAACTCCTCGGCCGGATAATGCACCGTCGAGTACAACGACTTGTGGCCGCCCAAGCGCGCTCACGGTGTCCTCCACGAGCCGGTTGTGGTAGTCCCCCGGCTGGCCCGCGGCGAGCGGCGCGGTCGACCAGAAGCCGACGTTCACGTACAGCTCGCCGGGGTCCAGCGGGTACAGCGGCCAGCTGTGGTCGGCGCGCAACCGCAGCGGGCACAGCCAGATCGGGCTGATACCCACGTCCCGGTGGAACACGTCGAGGAACTTCGGCGTCTGGGCGACCGGGATCTCCACGTCCTGGACGACGGCCTCCTGCTGGGGCAGCCCGCGTAGGCGGTCGATCCGGGCGCTGACCTGGTGGCGCCGGTCCAGGGCGACCAGCCGCCGGTACACGTCGGATCGCCGGTACCGTTTCGGCCACAGCTGGCGCACGACCCGCTGCTGGACCCCGAAGGCGCGCGAACACCAGAACCAGTCGGTGTCCCAGCGCCACAGGTAGTCGTGGATGCTCAGATGGTCCTCCCGCCGCGACTGGATGGACCGGTAGTAGATCGCCATACCGGTGTAGTCGCTGACGGACGGCGCACTGTCCACAAAGGAGGCGAGGGTGAGGTACTGCTCGCCCGCGGAGAAGACGGTGCCGTCGACGAAGTCCACCGGCTCACCCTGGTAGGCCCGGTCGGCGCAGACACGCGCCAACGTCGCGACACAGTCGTCGGCTGATCCGAACGGGACGTGGCGCAGGCGCACATAGGGGCGCACCGGCTCGAGCTCGATCCGCAAGCGCAGGATGTAGCCGAGGGTGCCGTAGGAGTTGGGGACAGCCGCGAACAGATCGGCGTGCTCGTTGTCGGGTCGGGCTACGACGATCCGGCCGTCACCGGTCAGGACCTCCATCTCGAGCACGGACTCGTGCGGGAGTCCGTTGCGGAACGAGCTCGACTCGATACCGAGTCCGGCCACGGCGCCGCCGATGGTGATCGTCTTGAGCTGCGGAACGACGAGCGGCATCAGTCCGTACGGCAGGGTCGCGTCGACCAGCCGCTCGTAGGTGACCATCCCCTGAACCTCGGCCGTCCGGTTGGCCGGGTCGACCGCGAGGACACGATCGAACCGGCTGACGTCGAGCCTCCACCCGGTACGGGCCGGGAATCGGAACAGATTCGAGGTTCGCTTGCCAAGGGCGACCGGGGTCCCGGCCGCCACGTCGGCGTACGCGGCAAGCAGAGCCTCGACGGCTTCGTCGTGCTCCTGGTACCTCACGGTACGGACGTTACCCGTTCGTGCTGGCGGTGACAGGTCTACGGGCGGAGATTCCTCTTCGGGCGCGGTCATTCGCCCGGGGTGGACTTGGCGATCTGCATGAGGAACTCGATGTTGGTGCGGGTCTTCTTGAGCCGGTCGAGCAGCAGGTCGATCGCCGCCTGGTCGTCCAGTGAGTGCAGCACCTTGCGCAGCTTGATGGTGATGGCTGACTCGTCCGGCGCGAGCAGGATCTCCTCCCGCCTGGTCGACGACTCCAGGATGTCGATGGCCGGGTAGACGCGCTTGTCGGCGATCTTGCGGTCGAGCTTGAGCTCGGCGTTACCGGTGCTCTTGAACTCCTCGAAGATGACGGTGTCCATCATGGAGCCCGTCTCGACGAGGGCGTTGGCGATGATCGTCAACGAGCCGCCGTTCTCGATGTTGCGGGCCGCGCCGAGGAACCGCTTGGGCGGGTACAGGGCGGCCGAGTCGATACCGCCGGACAGGATGCGTCCCGACGCCGGTGCGGCCAGGTTGTAGGCCCGGCCCAGTCGGGTGATCGAGTCGAGCAGCACCACCACGTCGTGGCCGAGTTCGACCAGCCGCTTGGCCCGCTCGATGGCCAGCTCCGCCACCGTCGTGTGGTCCTGCGGCGGCCGGTCGAAGGTGGAGGCGATGACCTCACCCTTGACCGAGCGCTGCATGTCGGTGACCTCTTCGGGCCGCTCGTCCACGAGCACCACCATCAGATGGCACTCCGGGTTGTTCTGGCTGATCGCGTTGGCGATCGCCTGCTGGATCATGGTCTTGCCGGCCTTGGGCGGCGAGACGATCAGCGCCCGCTGGCCCTTACCGATCGGCATGACCAGGTCGATGACCCGGGTGGTCAGGATGTGCGGCTCGGTCTCCAGCCGCAGCCGCTCCTGCGGGTAGAGCGGGGTCAGCTTGTAGAACTCGGGGCGGCGACGGGCCTCCTCGGGATCCATTCCGTTGATCGTGTCCAGCCGGACCAACGGGTTGTACTTGTCCCGCCGCTGCTCGGGCTGCGCGTCCTCGGGGCGTTCGCGGGCGGCGCCGGTGACGGCGTCGCCGGGACGTAGCCCGTACTTCTTGATCTGCGACATGGAGACGTACACGTCGCGCGGGCCGGGCAAGTAGCCGGAGGTACGGATGAAGCCGTACGAATCGAGCACCTCGACGATGCCGCTGACGTCGACGAGGACATCGTTCTCGTTGACGGTCGGGTCTCCATCCGGGAAACGCCCGGACCGTCGGGTGCTCGCATGGCGCTGCGACGGCTGCGCGGTGCGCTGGCCTGAGCCACGCTGCTGCGGCTGGGCAGTCGATCGCTCGGGCGCCGGTCGCTGCGACTCGGCGTCGGGCTGCTGCTTGGCGGGGCGACGCTTCGCCCCGGCTCGACGGGCGGTGTTCGTGGTGCGCGCCTCGTCGGTCGTGATGCGCTCGTCGAGCGTCACGGATTCGGTCATGCCTACTCCTGATATCGAGGGTGTTGTGGATATGCGTGTGGTCCGCAAGCCCTCGTCGGTTGGTATCCTGCCCGCCGCCACCGACAAAATCGGGGAGCGGAATCGGGCGGTTCTTCGACGATCTGAGGATGCCGGCGACGGACCCGAATGGCGGCCGAATCGACGGAATGGGCTTACGCTGATCCGCTACCTGGGGCTTGACGCCCGGACCCGGCGGACTCCTCGACGACCGGTACAACACCACGAGGAACGAATCTGTTCCACGGTCGTCGCACGATCACGGTAACCCACGATTGACCTGGACGGCAACGCCGCTCCCCGTTCGGGCGTGTCTGTCCTGCTCAGGCACACAGTCGCGGGAGGTCGCGCCGGGTGGTGTCGCCCTGTTCGAGCCGGTCGGCGGCATCCCGGGACCAGCTGGCCAACTGGGCGGCGGCCACCCCGTACGGAGGGTCAGCCGCGTACCCGCCGATGCGTTCACCGGCCCGCCGCAGCAGGGCCATCGCGCCGGCCGCGTTGCCGCGCTGCAGGTGGGTCAGGCCGACCGCCAGCTGGGCCAGACCGCGCCACAGCTCACGTTCGCCGGGTGGCGACGCCTTCCAGGTTCCTTCGAGCACCTCGTGCGCCTGGAAGGAGCGGCCGTCATCGAGCAGCCGCTGGGCTTCGATCAGCGCCTCGCTGGGCGGCAGGACGAAGTCGTCGGGAACCCGCTCGACACCCGTGGCCCCACGGGGCAATGGCCGGCCCAGCTTATCGCGGGGTCGCGCGTTGCGCGGCCGCCCCAGCCCGTCACGGTCCCGCCGTCCATCAGGGTCCGGGGATCAGTGCCCATGCTTCCAGTATGGACTTGTCGCCAGCTCTAGCACGTCTGTTCGTACCAGGCTAGGCTGATCGAATGACCGCGGCACTGCAGCCATCCATGTTCGACCTGGCCGACGAGCCCCGACTCGGCTCCCTGGCCGGCTCCATCCGGCGCAGGCCGCTCACCCGGGGGGCCTGGATCGATTACCTGCCCGGCTGGGTGAGCGGATCGGACGCCGTGTTCGACACCCTGCTGGCGCGGGTCGACTGGCGGGCCGAGCGGCGGGAGATGTACGAGCGTGAGGTCGACGTGCCGCGGCTGCTGCGGTGGTACCACGGCGACGAGCGGCTGCCACACGAGGTGCTCCACGCGGCCCGGGCCCAGCTGAGCTCGTACTACGCCGATGAGTTGGGCGAGCCATTCGTGACCGCGGGGATGTGCCTCTACCGCGATGGTCGCGACAGCGTGGCCTGGCACGGCGACACCAACGGACGATCGTCGCACCAGGACACCGTGGTGGCGATCGTCTCGTTCGGTTCCCCCCGCGCGTTGCTGCTGCGCCCGCGCGGCGGTGGCCGTAGTCTGCGGTTCGCGGTCGGGCATGGTGACCTGCTGGTGATGGGTGGCTCCTGCCAACGCAGCTGGGAGCACGCGGTGCCGAAGACCACCCGCCCGGTCGGCCCGCGAGTGAGCGTGCAGTTCCGGCCCGAGGGCGTCAGCTGACCACTGTGGACGGAGGCGGGCGTGACGGACCCGGTCGGAGCACCTAAGGTCAGCGGTACGGGTTCCCGGCGCGAAGGTTTGGAGTTCTTCGCCTCGAGAGCGGGTGGTGGACGCGGGTGCGAGTCCCGCCGCCGGTACGCGAACCGGCGTAGCTCAGCAGCAGAGCACCTCACAGACGCAGGCCGCCATGACCTCGGGTACCCGCGGACATGACGAGCCTGCGACGAGTCGGTGCCCGCGCCGGGGCCGCAACGCGTCGCAGCCTCTGTCATGCGATCAGTAGCAGACCTTCCATGAGCCGTTCTCCTTGACCATCGGCAGCGGGATGGTCTGGCTGCCGGAGACCCCGGCCGAGGACGTCACGGTCACCTTGATGTGCGCCGTGGCCGTGTCACCGGTCTCCTGTACGTCGGTGACTTCGAAGGAGACCTCGCCCGGCAGCGAGTCCAGGCCGGATCCGTCGTCGTCGGAGCTGTTCAGGTCGGCCAGGTCCTTGCTGCACACCAGGTCCTTGGCGGCATTCTTGTCGTTGTTCTTCGCCGCGGAGAGGTATGCCTCGGCCACGCCCTTTGCCGAGCCCGAGCCACCGCCGGTGACCAGGACGACGGTGATGACCGTGGCGATGATCACCACGACCGCGGCCGCGATGCCGATGATCAGCGGCTTGCGGTTCGGTGCCGGCGGCGGTGGGGCGCCGTACGGCGCCTGGGCGTACGGCGGCGGCGCACCGTAGGGAGGCGGCGCTCCGGGCGCGCCGGGCATTCCCGTCGGGGTTGCGTACTGGGGTGGCTGGCCCGGGGGAGGCGCTCCGTACTGGGGTGGCTGACCTGGGGGAGGCGCTCCGTACTGCGGCGGCTGGCCTGGGGGAGGCGCTCCGTACTGGGGTGGCTGGCCCGGGGGAGGCGCTCCGTACTGCGGCGGCTGGCCCGGGGGAGGCGCTCCGTACGGCGGCGGCGTGGGTTGCTGCGGCGGCGGGTTGTACCCCCCGCCGTACGGTCCGCCTGGCTGCGGCGGTCCGGGTTGAGGTCCGGTCATTCAGCCTTCTCCTAGTCAGCGCACAGCGCGTTGTCAGATCCCCGCAGGATAGCGGAGTCGGGCAACGCGGCCGGCCCGCCGAGAGGCCACTTTCCGGTCGGCCGGCCGTGCATCTCTGCCGCGGCGGTTTGGGACCTAGGTGCCGTTTCGCCGGATATGACAGGTCGGGCGAATTCCCTTGTGGACGGTCGGGTCCAGGCTCGGATGTCACACCACATCGATCGCGGCGGAGACCCGGTCCGGCGGCGGACTATCCTCGCGTTCGCAACAGCGCCATCGCAGGGACGGGAGTGGCCGCGTGACGGCAGACCAGGGTGAACGCACGGGCACCGACGCCGCCAGATCAGCCTGGACCGAGCCGGCGACCGAGCAGGTCGTGCCGGGAGTGTGGCGCATCCCGCTGCCGCTGCCCAACGACGCCCTCCGGGCGGTCAACGTCTACGCCGTACAGGACGGCGATGGACTGACCTTCGTCGACGGTGGTTGGGCCCTTGACGCTGCCCGGCAGGCGCTGGTCGGCGGACTCGCCGGGATCGGCGCGAAGCTGTCCGACATCCGTCGGTTCCTGGTCACCCACGTCCACCGGGACCACTACACGAACGCCCTGTCCGTCCGGCGGGAGTTCGGTTCCCGGGTACTGCTCGGGCTGGGCGAGAAGCCGTCTCTCGACCAGGTGACAGCGACCACGCCGCGGCTGCCCCGCCAGTTCGACCGGCTCGACCGCCATGGCGCCGCCCAGCTGGCACGGGCCCTGCGGGAGCGGGCGGCGCACCTGCACGAGGAGGGGCAGGGGTACGAGCCGCCCGACGAGTGGATCACCGACGGGCAGCGGTTCCTGGTCGGTGACCGGAATCTGGATGCGATCTCGACGCCCGGGCACACCCGCGGCCACGTGGTCTTCGTCGACCGGGCGGCCGGCGTGATGTTCGCCGGCGACCACGTGCTGCCACACATCACCCCATCGGTCGGCTTCGAACCCGCGCCGCCGCCGCTGGCCCTGCGCGACTATCTGGCCTCGCTGCGTCTGGTCCGGTCGATGCCGGACATGCTGCTGCTCCCGGCGCACGGGCCAGCCGGCGATCGGGTCCATGCCCGGGTGGACGCCCTGCTGGCCCACCACGCCGCGCGGCTGGACGACATGGCGGAGAAGCTCCGGGCGGGTTGGCGCACGGCGTATGAGGTTGCCCTGCGGGTCGGGTGGACCCGGCGCAACCGCAGTTTCGGCGAACTCGATCTGGTCAACCAGATGTTGGCCGTGTTCGAGACCGCCCTTCACCTCGACCTGCTGACGGCACAGGGCATTGTCGTGAAGCGGGAGACCGACCGCGTGGTCGAGTACGGACTGCGCGACACATCGACGCCGGTCTGAGGCCTACCCCTCTACTGTGGACACTCTGCGCGCCACCGCCCGGGCTCGCCGCTCCCTCAGTCCCAGCGGTGGATGGCGGAGCACCCCGAGCGTCCGGCGCGCCCGACGGCGTAGGGTCCGGTTCGGCCGCTCGGTGAGGCGGTGCCGGTACCCGGTGAGGAACTCCAGCATCGGCTCGAGCCCGACCCACCGCACCGCCACCGCATCGCACGCCAACTCGGCGAGCCACCGCTCGCCGGTGACGAGCACGAGCAGGGCTCCCATTGTCGCCACCCAGGTGAGCCACGTGCCGGCGAGGATCGGAAGCGAGATGAGCCCGAGAGTCCAGATGAAGCCCGCCCGCCGCCGCAGGGTGTCGTAGCGCAGAATATGGGCGACCTCGTGACACATCACGAAGCCGGCCGGCCGTGGGCGGTCCAGGGTGACCTGCGAGAGAATGATCCACGCTTCCCCAGCGATGCGGACGGCCCGATCGCGCTGCTTGAGCCCGCCCTGCACCCGCACGCCGAGCCGGGTCACGCCGTAGCGCTGGACGAGGGGCGCGATCACGGGTGGCACGGTCATGGCAGTCGGAGCGACCGCGTCGATCCGGTTGACCAACCGCCGCTGGAACCGGCCGCGCAGGAGGAACAGCAACGGGGTGTCGATGACCACGACCGCCAGGAACGCCACCACGACCCAACGGTCCTCGGTGGCGAGGGTGAGGCTGACCAGTATTGCCGCGACCACGTAGGCGACGAGCAGCGCCACGATGGCGAGCCGGGCGCTCCGACGCGGCGGCAGAGCGGCGGTCGGTGGCTCGGGGAGCGTGATCCGGCTGTCAATCGGCGGCAGTGGGGCGGTGGTGCTCAGCCGCTCGAGCACCGCGGCCCGGATCCGCTCGGGTGTCAGGTCCAGGCCGGTCAGAGCCGTTGCGGCCGGTCCACGCTGGGCCAGCACGCCCAGCAGTAGGTGACCGGAGCTGATCTGCAGATCGCCCCGGCGGAGGGCTTCGGTCACGGCCGCGGTCAGGGCGGCCCGCACCGGTTCGGCGAACGGCAGGTGCCGATCCGGCCCGGGAGCCGTCGTCGGAACGTGGGTTCCGGCGGCCGCGAGGAAGATCTGCTCGGACACGCCGAGATCGACCAGCGCGAGGCCGGCGGTACAGGATCGGTCGGCGAACATGCCCGAGACCAGCGACACGTCGTCGATATCGTCACGACCGAGCCGCAGCGCCGTCGCCTGGGCGTATCTCAGGCAGGGCCTGCTCTCCTCGCTCAGCCGATCGAGCATGTAGCGGATCGTGCCACATCCATCGGGCCGCCGGCATCCGTCGGCCGCCGCACTGAGTTTGCCGGGGTCCGGCCCGGGGAATGCTCCTGCCTGCAGACGCAGGAGGTGGATCATGCCGCAGCGGGCCTGGAGTGCCGAGCGCGAGCGCCAGTACGAACACATCAAAGACAGCGCCAAGAAGCGGGGCGTGTCGACCGGCACCGCCGAGGAGATCGCGGCCCGAACCGTGAACAAGGAGCGGGCCCGGGCGGGCGAGGCGCGCCAGTCGAGCGACCTCTCCAGAACCGACATCTCGTCCGGGCGGCGGGGCGGGCTCCGCTCGCATTCCGGACCAGGCGGTCGCACCCGCGACCAGCTCTACCAGGAAGCCAAGCGCCGCAACATAAGGGGCCGGTCGAGCATGACCAAGGCCGAGCTCGAGCGAGCCATCGGCCGCTGACGTGCGCCTGCGCCGCAGTGACCCCAGTGGACCAGGGTATGGCCGGCGTCGCCGCGGTCGAGGATTCGGCTACCTGGGTACGACGGGTCGGCCGCTGGCCGACCCGGACGAGGTTTCCCGCTGCCGGGAGCTGGTGATCCCACCCGCTTGGACCGACGTGTGGATCTGCCCCGACCCGTGCGGGCACCTGCAGGCGACCGGCGTCGACGCGGCTGGCCGGCGCCAGTATCTTTACCATCCACTGTGGAGACAGCGGCGGGATCGCCGTAAGTTCGGGCATATCCGTGATGTCGCGCACCGGCTGCCGGACCTGCGCCGGCACATCCGCTCCGACCTCGCCGATCCGGAGTTGAGCCGACGCCGCGTACTGGCACTGGCCGCCCGACTGATCGACCTCGGCTTGTTCCGGGTCGGCGGTGACCAGTACCCGACCTACGGCGTGGCTACACTGCGCGCATCCCATGTCCGCCGCGACGGGCAAGCCATCCGGTTCCGTTTCGCGGCCAAGGGTGGCATCGAGCGGGAGTGCCACATCTCCGACCGGTCCGCGGTAGCCGCCATCACCGCGCTGCGCCGGCATCGCTCGGGCTCCGACCGCCTGCTCGCCTACCGGGCGGATGACGGGTGGCACGACATTCACGCGGCAGACATCAACGCGTACCTGCGGGAGGCGTCCGGTATCGAGATGACCGCCAAGGACCTGCGGACCTGGCACGCCACGGTGGTGGCCGCGGTCGAACTGTCGCGCGAAGGGGTGCCGAGCCCGACCACCGCCGCCAAGCGCACGGTGGCCCGGGTGATGCGCGCGGTCGCTGAGCAGCTGGGCAACACTGCCACGGTGGCCCGATCGTCCTATGTAGACCCCGATGTCGTCGAAGCGTACCTGCGTGGCCGGACGATCGACGCCGCCCGCCCGGGACCGGCCGCCGAGCAGGGGGTCCTCGACCTACTCGAGTAGCCGTCGGCCACCTACTCGAACAGCGAGTGGTCGCGGCCGCCCTCGTCGCGGGCCCGTTGTCGGCGACGGAGCTGGATCACGACGATGTCCACCACGGCGGTGGCCGCGACGATGGCCGCCGCTACCCCGGCCACGGTCAGGTGGATCACGAACAACAGCACGGCCAGCGCGGTGAAGGCGACGAGGCCGAACGTGGCCAGTGCCAGCCGCAGATTGAGGGCCGAGTACGGATGGCCCACGGTGCCCCGGGCCCGGTTCGGTTGCGGTCCGATCGGCATCACGATCACGTTCCCTGTGAACGGTTTCGACGAGCCTGTACGGTGTCGTCGTGAGTGTCTATGTCATCGTGCAGTTGTCCATCCACGACCGTACCCGCTATGACCAGTACGCGGGCGCTTTCATGCCCGTGCTCAAGCAGTATCACGGCACTCTGCTCGCGGCCGACGACGGCCCCCGGGTGCTCGAGGGCGAATGGTCGGGCGACCGGGTGGTCCTGCTCCGCTTCGACGACCGGGACACCTTCCAGGCCTGGGCCAGTTCGCCCGAGTACCAGGCGATCGTGGGCGACCGGCACGCCGGCAGCACAGCCGTCATCACCCTCGTCCGCGGCATCACATAGACCTGGACCGAGCACGGCAACCTCCGACCACTGTGCCGGCACAGGCACCCGGCGTGCTGGACCGGGCCGAGCGGTAACCGGCTTGCCGTTGACCCTGCGTCAGCCCGTACGGTTCGGGTCATGCGCATCACCGTCCACGACACGCTCACCCAGACCCGGGCCCTGCTCGACGCACCTCTGACCGAACGCTCACAACGGCTGACCGACATGCTCGCGCCGGTGCTGCCGATGTATGCCTATGCCCCGGCCGGTCCGGTCGACTCGCACCACCTCGGCAACGGGTTCCGGGTCGACACCGACAAGGGCGAGCTGTACCGCGAGGCGCTCGACCGGCTCGAATCGGTCGACGCGTGGGGACAGGTCGAGCGCTGCCTGCAGGCCGGACTGGCCCGGCAGCGGGAGGCCACTGCACAGCTGCGGACTCCCGATGAACTCCACGTTCTCCTGGTGCTCGGCGACCCGTCCGACGAGTTCTTCATCAACACGACCGGCGGTTACTTCGGAATCGGCGGCATTCCCTGGCTACCTGACCGTGACCGCATGGCCGACCGACGCCAACGAACACAAGATCGGGTTCTGCGCGTTGCACGAGCTGAACCACAACCTGCGCTTCGCCAATGTCGTCTGGAACCCGATGACGGTGACCGTCGGCGACCAGGTCGTCAGTGAAGGGCTGGCCGAGGCATTCGTCCGCGAGTTGTACGGAGTCGACGCGATGGGGCCCTGGGGCGACCCGGCCGTCGGCGACGAAGCGGCGTACCAGAAGGTGCTTGGCGGCTTGTCCATCGTCGGAATGCGCAACCTCGGGCCGTACGTGCACGGCGACGAGATCGCCCGGCGGATGGGCGGCGAGCCGGTCGGACTGCCCACCGGAGCCGGGTACGTGGCCGGCCTCCGGTTGGTCGACGCCCACCTGGCCCGCACCGGCCGCACGGCCGCCGAGTGCACCCTCCTACCGGCCGCCACCATCCTCGCCCCGTGAAAGGCCCCGTGAACGGAAGGGCCCGTGAACGGCTCGCCCCGTGAAGGAAGGGCACCTTGTTAACCCCTGCGGTATAGGAAGGTGCCCTTCTTAACCTAACCGAGCACGAGAGCCGCGCGTTCAGGTCAGCCGAGGCCGCGGCGGAAGCCGTCGCGCCAGCTGGCGTAGGACGGCGCCCAGCCCAGGTCCCGGCGAGCCTTGGTGTTCGACGAGCCCCGGTTGGCGGTCATCGCGTTGACGCCGTACTCGCCGATGAGCGGTCGGGCCAGCCAGGTCGGCAGGCGCAGCGGGGCCCCGGCTCCCACCACGGAGGCCAGATAGGGCAGCCACTCGCGCACCGGCGCCGGCTCGTCGTCGACGATGTTGAACAACCCGACCGGCCCACCCTCGGCGGCGACCGCGGTGGCCGCCGCGGCGTCGTCGATGTGGACGAAGGACCAGATCCCGGCACCGCCGCCGACCAACGGAAGCCGGCGCTTGCGGATCATCTCGAGCACCTCGCCATCCCGGCCGAGGGTGTTACCGGGTCCGTAGAACCCGCCGTAGCGGAGCACGACCGACTCCATCGGGGCCGCGAGCACGGTGGATTCGACATGTTTGATGGCGGCCAGCGTCGCCGCCGAGTGGGCGGCCGGCTGTTCGTCAAGCGGATCCTCTTCCGTCTTGACCGGTCCGCCGACCCGGGCGTTGGGCCATCCGGTGAAGCTCTGCGCCACGAAGCGCCGGGCACCGGCGGCCTCGGCCGCGGCGAGCAGGAGGTCCAGACCGGTGGTGCGCAACTGGTTGGTGGCGGCGAAGCTCGCGTCGAGGTCCCGCATGTTCAGCGGGCCGCTGATCGCGGTGAGCTGGTGGATCACCACCTCGGGCTTGGCCTCGGTGACGGCGCGCATCACCTGATCGGGGTTGAGCGCGTCGACCACCGCCGGGTGCGCGCCCAGGCTGACCAATGCGTCAGCCTTGCCCGCACTGCGGGTCGTTCCGGTCACGTCATGTCCACGTTCGACGAGAATCGGGACGAGGCGTTGGCCGATCGCCCCGCTCGCTCCAGCTATGAAGATTCGCATGACCCCACGACGGGACAGCTTCTGCCGCCGTGACACCTCGGTGCTTAGATGGGCACGTGACCGATGTCACCGAGGAGCTGCGACCGCTGATGTTCTCGGTCGCTTACGGGATGCTCGGGAGCGTCGCGTCGGCCGAGGACATCACCCAGGAGGCGATGCTCCGGCTGCATCGGGAGTCCGAGCCGCTCCGCTCACCGTCCGCCTATGCGGTGACCATCACGACCCGGCTCGCGATCGACGAGCTGCGCTCGGCCCGGGCCCGCCGCGAGGTCTATGTCGGATCATGGCTGCCCGAGCCGCTGGTGAGCACCGATCCGGCCGGCGAACCGGCGGTCCGGGTGGAGGCGCTCGACCAGCTGTCGGTGGCGTTTCTGGTACTCCTGGAGCGACTGTCGCCTGTGGAGCGGGCGGTGCTGCTGTTACGGGACGTGTTCGAGTACGACTACGACCGCGTCGCCGAGATCGTGCGGCGGTCGGAGGCGAACTGCCGGCAGATCCTGGTCCGGGCGCGCCAGCATGTCCGCCAGGAACGTCCCCGCTTCGAAGCCTCCCGACAGCACCGGGACAGCCTGTCCGAGCGGTTCTTCGCCGCCGCCGAGAACGGAGACCTGGCCGCCCTGGAGGCTCTGCTGGCCGCGGACATAGCGTTCACCGGCGACGGCGGCGGGAAGGTACCGGCACTCGCCGGCCCGGCAGTCGGGCGGCGCCGGGTGGCCCGGTTCATCCTCGGCCTGTTCCGGCAGGTGGCGGCCATGGGCCTTCGGGTGGAGCCGGTACGCGTCAACGCTCGCCCGGGCGGGCGGGCGGTCGCTCCGGAGGGGCAGACGGTGGCGGTGTTCTCGCTCGACATCACCGACGGCGAGATCGGCGCCGTGTTCAATGTCATCAATCCCGACAAGCTGCGCCACCTCAACGTTCTCGGCCCGGGCCCGCCGGGGTGATCGGCGCTGCGCCATCGGGACACAGGACAGTGGCGTGGTGGTCCACGGAATGGAGACGGTCAGGGGAGCCACGTGGCGGGGGAGGCGAGAACCGCCTGGACGATCGAGCCGGCCGCGCCGATGACGGTGGCGGTGCCGTCCAGGGCTGAGCCGCGGACCGTCACCGGAGCCCAGGCGGCGGTCAGCACCCGCTCGGCGATCTCCCGTTCGACCGCCGGCACCAGCCACGGGGCGAGCGGGGCGTAGCCGCCGCCGAGCACCACGGTCTCCAGGTCGAGCAGGTTGACCACGGTCGAGGCGGCCACCCCGAGGGCGGTGCCGGCCTGTTCCAGGGCCATGAGCGCCGCCGGGGCGCCGGCCCGGGCGACGGCCACGAGCCGGGGCAGCGGACTCCTCGCCGGCGTCGCGCAGGATGGCCTCCTGGCCGGCGTACTGCTCCAGGCAGCCCCGCGCGCCGCAGCGGCACGCCGGCCCGTCGGGGCGGACCGTGATGTGACCCATTTCGCCGCTCCAGCCGCGGGCGCCGCGGAACAGCTCTCCGTCCAGGACGATGCCGGCGCCGATGCCGATCTCGCCGGAGACGTAGAGGAAGCTGGGTCGGCGCCGATGCTGCCGGCCGGCGTGCAGTTCGCCGAGGGCGGCCAGGTTGGCCTCGTTGTCCACAGTGAGCAGCAGTCGGCGAGTGGTCGAGTGCCGGGCAGGGCGGCCCGCGACGTCGACGTCCCGCCAGCCCAGGTTGGGCGCCAGCCGGACCACGCCGTCGGCCGACCAGCCCGGGCACGGCGAGCGCCGCGCCGGCCACGGGTACCCCGGTCGTCAGCGCCGGCGCGAGGCTCGCCAGGTCGGCGAAGATCAGCGTTCACGGCCGCGGCCGCGCTGGTCGCCCGGGCGGGTCTCGTGCCGGCGGACCGCACCGGTGAGGTCGACCACGCAGGCGGCCAGGTAGTCGACGTTGATCTCCAGGCCGAGCCCGGCCGGGCCCGCGGCCGACAGCAGCAGGCCGACGGCCGGCCGCCCGGCGCCGGTCCGCGGCGCCGGTTCGACCTCGGCCAGCAGCCGGCCGCCGATCAGGTCGTCGACCAGGGCGGAGACGGTGGCCCGGGTCAGTCCGGTGGCGGCGGCCACGTCGGCCCGGGACGGCGGCCGGTCGGCTGCGGCGACCTGCCGCAGCACCAGCGCGAGGTTGTGTTCGCGCAGGCTGCGCTGGCGGACCGGAGCTCGATCGGTCCGACGGGCCATCGCCCTTGACAATGCCACACCGCGCCAATAATTCAACCGATAAACAAATCAGCGGGTCACCGGAGGTGTCCCGTGGCAGCCGTTCCCACCAAGGCCGACAAGTTCTCCTTCGGCCTCTGGACCGTGGGCTGGCAGGCCCGCGACCCGTTCGGCGACGCCACCCGGCCCGCCGCTCGACCCGGTCGAGGCGGTGCACCGGCTGGCCGAGCTCGGCGCCTACGGGGTCACCTTCCACGACGACGACCTGATCCCGTTCGGCAGCGACGACGCGCACCCGACCGACCACATCGGCCGGTTCCGCAAGGCGCTCGACGAGACCGGCCTGGTCGTGCCGATGGTGACCACCAACCTGTTCACCCACCCGGTGTTCAAGGACGGCGGGTTCACCAGCAACGACCGCGACGTCCGCCGGTACGCGCTGCGCAAGGTGCTGCGCAACCTCGACCTGGCCGCCGAGCTGGGCGCGCGGACCTTCGTGATGTGGGGCGGCCGGGAGGGCTCCGAGTACGACGCGGCCAAGGACGTCCGGGCCGCGCTGGACCGCTACCGCGAGGCGCTCGACCTGCTCGCCCAGTACGTCCGTCGACCGCGGCTACGGCATCTGCGCTTCGCCATCGAGCCCAAGCCGAACGAGCCGCGCGGCGACATCCTGCTGCCCGACCGTCGGGCCACGCGCTCGCCTTCATCTCCACCCTGGACGCACCCCGAGATGGTCGGGCTCAACCCCGAGGTCGGCCACGAGCAGATGGCCGGGCTGAACTTCGCCCACGGCATCGCCCAGGCGCTGTGGCAGGGCAAGCTGTTCCACATCGACCTCAACGGCCAGCGCGGCATCAAGTACGACCAGGACCTGGTCTTCGGCCACGGCGACCTGCTCAACGCGTTCGCCCTGGTCGACCTGCTGGAGAACGGCGGCCCGGCGGCGGCCCGGCTACGACGGGCCGCGGCACTTCGACTACAAGCCCTCGCGCACCGAGGACATGGCCGGCGTGTGGGCCTCGGCCGCGGCGAACATGCGCACCTACCTGCTGCTCAAGGAGCGGGCGGCGGCCTTCCGGGCCGACCCGGAGGTGGCCGAGGCGCTGGCCGCGAGCCGGGTCGCCGAGCTGTCGCGTGCCGACCCTGGCCGCCGGCGAGTCCTACGCCGACCTGCTCGCCGACCGGTCGCGCGTTCGAGGAGCTTCGACGTCGACGCGGCCGCCGCCCGCGGCTTCGGCTTCGTCCGCGCTCAACCAGCTCGCCGTCGAGCACCTGCTCGGCGCCGCGCTGAGCTGGCCGACCGATGACGCTCGTCGCCGGGGTCGACTCGTCGACCCAGTCGTGCAAGGTGGTGATCCGCGACGCCGAGACCGGCGCGCTGGTGCGGCAGGGCCGCGCGCGCGCACCCGGACGGCACCGAGGTCGACCCGGAGGCCTGGTGGACGCGCGCTGAGCGCCGCCGTCGCCGAGGCCGGCGGGCTGGACGACGTCGCGGCCGCTCTCGGTCGCCGGCCAGCAGCACGGCATGGTCTGCCTGGACGAGCCGGCGGCGGGTCGTCCGGCCGGCCCTGCTGTGGAACGACACCCGCTCGGCGCAGGCGCGGCCGACCTGATCGCCGAGCTCGGCGGCCCAGCGGCGTCGGGCGCGGGCGCGGTCGGCAGCGTGCCGGTGGCCGCTTCACCGTCACCAAGCTGCGCTGGCTGGCCGGCACGAGCCGGCCGCGGCCGCCCGGACCGCCGCGGTCTGCCCTGCCGCACGACTGGCTGACCTGGCGGCTCGCCGGAGCCGTACCGACCTCGACGACGCTGACGTACCGACCGCGGCGACGCCAGCGGCACCGGCTACTGGTCCCCGGCCGACCGGCGCTACCGGCCCGACCTGCTGGACCGGGCGTTCGGCCGCGCCGCTGGCCGTCCCGACGGTGCTCGGCCCGACCGACGGTCGGCCGGTCGACCGCGACCGGGGCGCCGCTCGGCGGCCGGGCACCGGCGACAACGCCGCCGCCGCGCTCGGCGTCGGGCGCCGGCCCGGGCGACGTGGTCGTCTCGATCGGCACCTCCGGCACGGTGTTCAGCGTCGCGGACGCTGCCGGCGGCCGACCCGACCGGCACGGTGGCCGGGTTCGCCGACGCGACCGGCCGGTTCCTGCCGCTGGTCGCACGCTCAACGCCGCCCGGGTGCTCGACGCCGCGGCCGGACCTGCTCGGCGTCGACCACGACGAGCTCGCCGCGCTGGCCCTGTCGCGCGCCGCCCGGCGCCGACGGGCTGGTCCTGGTGCCCTACCTGGAGGGCGAGCGGACCCCGAACCGGCCGCACGCCACCGGCGCGGTGCACGGCCTGCGCCTGCGCCAACGTCGACCCCGGCCCACCTGGCCCGGGCCGCCGTCGAGGGCATGCTGTGCGCCCTCGCCGACGGCCTCGACGCGCTCGTCGGCCCAGGGCGCCGCGGTCCACCGGGTGATCCTGATCGGCGGCGGCGCCCGGTCCGAGGCGGTCCGCCGGATCGCGCCGGCGGTCTTCGGCGTGCCCGGTGCTGGTGCCGCCGCCGGGCGAGTACGTCGCCGACGGCGCCGCCCGGCAGGCCGCCTGGGCGCTGAGCGGCGACCCCGAGCCTCCACAGTGGACGGTCGGCGCGGCGGTGACCTTCGAGGCCGATGCCACTCCGGCGCGTCCGGGCGGCGTACGCCGACGCCAGTGCCCTGGTCGTCGACCGACATCACAGCTGAGCCGGGCGTGGTCGGCGACCACCGTGACCGCCGGCGCTTCCGGCACGGTACCTGTCAGGTAGCGCTGGGCCGGTGGTGTGCCAAGCTGTCGCGATGACGCGGTCCTGGTGGGGCTGGGGCCGGGCCGACCAGGCGCTCTCCGATGCCGAGTGCCACCGAACTGGCCGAACGGATCCGTCCGCTGGTCGCCCTCGACGGCGAGCTGACCCCGATCCCGGCGATCCCCGAGTCTGGCCGCGCCCCGCATCACTGCCATCCGACTGGCTGGCTCCACTGTGCTCAGTCGACCCGATGCGCGGGCGGCCCACACATACGGAAAGGCGTACCGCGACGTCATCCGAGCGCTTGCGCGGCGACCTGTGGCCCGGCTCCCGACGTGGTGGCCTTCCCGTCGCGACGAGGCCGATGTCGCCGACCTGCTCGACTGGGCGGCCGACTGTTTCGTCGTCCCGTTCGGCGGTGGGACCTCGGTCGTCGGCGGAGTCGAGTGCCGGGACCGGTCCCGCCCGGTGGTGAGCCTGGATCTGGCCCGCATGGACGGCCTGGTCGAGGTCGACGAAGTCAGCCGGGCCACCCGCATCCGGGCCGGCACGCTGGGTCCGTCCATTGAGGAGGCGCTGCGGCCGTACGGGCTGACGCTGCGGCACTTCCCGCAGAGCTTCGAGTTTTCCACGCTCGGCGGTTGGATCGCCACCCGGGCCGGCGGGCACTACGCGACCGGCTACACCCACATCGACGATCTCGTCGAGGCGGTCGAGGTGGTCACCCCGGTCGGGTTCGCCGCGTCCCCCCGGCTGCCCGCGTCCGGGGCGGGTCCAGCGCCGGACCGGCTGTGGCTGGGGTCCGAGGGCACGCTCGGTGTGATCACGGCCGCGTGGGTACGGGTGCAGCGCCCGGCCCGCGTACACCGCCTCCTCCGCTCTGCGTTTCGACGCGTTCGACCAAGGGGTCGAGGCCACCCGGTTGATCGCCCAGTCGGGCCTGCGGCCGTCCAACTGCCGGCTGCTGGATCCGATCGAGGCGATGCTCGGCGCGGGCGTCGGCGACGGGTCGTGTCGCCTGCTGCTGGGCTTCGAATCGGCCGACGCACCGGTCGACGCGGCGTCTTGTCGCGGACGGTCGAGATCGGCGCGCGGCGACGGACGCCACTGTGGACAGTTCCGGCCGCAGACCGCGTTGGCGGGGCAGCTTCATCCGTGCACCTTATCTGCGCGACGCCCTGGCCCGGCTCGGCCTGGTGGTCGAGACATTCGAGACGGCCTGCACCTGGTCGGCCTTCCCCACCTTGCACGCGGCCGTGGCCGACGCAGTGGGCGGCAGCGGAGCCGCCGGCGCGGTGGTGGACTGCCGGTTCACGCATGTCTACCCGGACGGCCCCGCGCCGTACTTCACCGTCTCGCGCCCGGGCGGCGCGGCGCCGAGGTGGAGATCTGGGACGGGATCAAGGCGCGGGCGAGCGACGCGATCGTCGGCCACGGCGGCACGATCACCCATCACCACGCGGTGGGGCGAGACCACCGCCGCTGGTACGACCGAGAGCGCCCGGAGCCGTTCGCGGTCGCGCTGAGCGCGGCCAAGTCGGCGCTGGACCCGACCGGCATGTTGAACCCGGGGGTCCTGGTCAGTCCACCATCGACCCGGCCGTGATGTTGATCGCCGTACCGGCCAAACGTCGGCGAAACTCAGCGCGCCACCAACGGTTTCCTCCGTCGTCGAGGCTCTCCACCCGTACCGGTAGCAGCCCATCTGCGGTGAAGGCTTCGATCTCCTCACGGGTCAGCGGCCAGGGTGGCCCCGACGGCGCGGGGTCGGTCGCTTGCCGGGCCGACGCGATCACGAGCAGTGTCCCGCCCGGCGCGGTGAACCGCGCCACATTCGCCGTCGCCCGGGCCCGCAGCCGCACGGGTAGCGCCTGCACCGTGAAGACCTCGACCACCAGGTCGAAGGCCCCGGACCAGTACTCCGGCGGATCGAGCAGGTCGGCCACCAGATACTCCACAGTGGAGTCCGGGAAGCGGGACCGGACGATGTCGATCGCGGTCGGCGAGACGTCGAAGGAGACCGTCGAGAACCCGAGCCCGGAGATGAACTCCGAGTTCTGGCCGAGGCCGGCCCCGACCACCAGCGCCCGGCGACCGTGACCGGTGACGGTCCGGCCCCACTCGACGAGCTGACCCCGGGGAGCGTCGGTGTCCCAGGGCAGTCCGACCTCGCCCGCCGCGCCGCGCGCGTACAGCCGCTCGAACCATCCGGTCGGATCGCCCACGGCCAGCGACCGGGCCGCCAACCGGTCGGCTTCATTGGGCCAGCCGCCCGACGTGGCGGACAGGATCGCCGGAATGACAGCGTCCCAGGTGGACTCGGGTGCTGTCTGCTGACCCACGCCGGGCACGACGAGCACCCGAGCGTCGGGTATGTCGGCGGACAGATCCTCGTCCGGGTCGCTCGACGGCGAAAGCAGGGTCAGCGAAGCCACCCGGTCGGGTACCGCACCGCCGCAGCCCGAGCGATGGCCGCGCCGGCCGGCGCGGCGACGAGATTCCCCTGGCGTACCCCGTACGCGTCGAGCAGACCGGCGACATCAGTCACCGGGTCGGCGGCTGTGTCAGGACTGTCTATTGTGGACTGGTTCGCATCACGCCGGTGGTAGCGCAGGACGAACCGGGACCGGGCGAGCCGACGGCAGAACGCCTCTGCCCAGGCGCGCGTCGAGCCGCCGTCCCCGCCGACGAGAACGATGGCCGGGTCGGCCGGGTCTCCGAACGTCTCGACGTTCAGATCCACCCCGTTGACGAGCACGTCGCCATGATCCCATAGGAGCTTGCCGGTCGCATGGTCACCGCAGCCGCGACAGCACGTCGGTGAAGCTGGAGGCGCCGATGAAGATGCTGAGGTCGCCACCCTGATCGGCCCACGCCTTGATGGCCTGCGCCTGTGGCGTCGTCGGCAGGTCGCCCGCGTAGAGCAGCGGCAGCGTGCTGGCGTAGAGCGACACCAGGTGGGCCGGAAACCACTGCGGCCATCGCGCGACGGCGGTGGACGACCCGGATCGCGTGCTCGTTGCCGGCCGGGACGTGCGGCCGGTCCGGCTCGGCGGCCAGGAACCGGGTGCCATGGGCGAACCGGCACGGCTCGCACTGCACCGGGCCGACCCCGGTCGGGGAGCCGCAGGCGTAGCAGGCAATCCGCATCATCGCCGCGTCCACCACCCGCCAGGGCACGCCGCGCGGGTCGGCCAGCACCGCTTCGGCCACCTGGGACTCGAGTCCGCCGACCTGAGCGAGTTCGTCGATCTGCGCCATCCAGGCCGCGTCGAGATCGTCGTCGATCCAGGTCACGCAGGCGCTACAGTCCGGTGCACCGGACGGCAGGTCGCGCCGGCACATCACACACGGCGTGAGCGGCCGTAGCTCGGCGCTGTCCACCGTCACACCCTATGACCCTCCGCAGTGACCGGGGCGGCGGAATCCGCGTGGCAGACGGGTGCCGGCGTCACCGCGGGCCGAGTCGAGTTGCGGCTGGGTCAGGAAGATGGTCCGGCCCAGGTCGGCTCCGCTCAGATCGGCCCCGCGCAGGTCGGCCCCGGTCACGTCGGCCAGGGCAAGGTCGGCTCCCCGCAGGTCGGCCCCGATCAGAAGCGCTCCGCGCAGGCAGGCCCGCGCCAGGTCAGCCCCGGCCAGGTTGGCCCCGGCCAGGTCGCTGCCCCGGTGGTCGGCGCCGCCGGCGCGCACCTCCTCGCTGGTACGGTTGAGCAGGGTGTTGACAGAGTCGCGGAACAACGGCACATCAGCCGCCAGCAACTCGGCTGGTCCGGCCCCGGTCAGGCCCCGCGCCCGGGCGAGTGAGCGCCGCAGGTCCGTGCGTAGTGAGCTGTCCCCGGCCAGGTCGACCGCCTGCGTCAGGTACCACAGCAGCTCGTGCAGCTGGCGCATGACCGCGAATACTCCGAACATCTGGCCGGCGATGTCCGGCTCATGGCGCCAGTCCCGGCCGCCGAAAGTCACCTGGGTCACCTGCTGACCGGCACCGAAGCAGTCGAACACCGTGCAGCCCGGGAAGCCCCTGTCGCGCAGAGTCGCATGAATACCGCAGGCGAAGTCCTCACGCAGGTGGGGACAGGGTGCGCCGGCCGGCTTGTCGATGGCGAAGTCGGCCGATGCGGAGAAGGCCGGGACGACGCAGCACAGACCGACACAGTTGGCGCAGTCGGCTCGCAGCTGTTCCACCCGGCCAGCGTACCCGGCCGGGTGACCGTCCACTTGCGACAGGAAGCGTTGCCGGCCGCGTCGCCGTGTCGGTCACGTGTCAGCCGCCGCTTCGAGCTCACCCGCCAACCGCAGCAGGGCCGCTTCACGTCCGGGCAGCGTGACCAGTTGGACGGAGCCGGGCTCGTTGTCGGTGCCGCCGAAGGGCAGACTCATCGCGGGGAACCCGGTCAGGTTCCAGGCCTGCGTGTACGGCGTCGTCCGGGCGCCGTTGAGGTAGGAGCGCCAGTACCCAGTACGTGCGCCCCAGCCGAACGGCGGCGCCGGGTGGGCGATGACCGGGCTGACGAGAACGTCCACAGTGGAGAACCAGTGCTCGGCCGCCCGCTGCCACCGCCGCGCATCGCAGTCCCGGTCGGCCGACCCCGGCGGCGCAGCCGCTGCCCGCCCGATCGCCATCCCCTTCGTGCGGGGCTCCAGCGCGGCCAGGTCCAGCCCCAGCCGCTGACCTCCTCGGCGATGCCGGCCAGCCAGCACTCGACCCAGATGTTGGCCAGCAGCAGGGGGTACGGCGGGTTGCCCCGGACCACCCGTGTGGCCGGCCCGCGCGGCCACGCTCGGCCGCCCGTCTCCACCGACGACCCGGGCGACGCTGGCCGGGCGGGCCGATCGGGCGAGGGCGAGCGGCTGGAGACGCTCACCCGCAACGGCTCGTCGCCGGATCCAGCCGCCACGCCAGTCGGTGCTCGGCGGCCAGGATGTCCAGCGACCAGCGTCGCGTCGGCCACGGTGGTCGCGACCGGACCGCTGGCGCTGCAGCCGTACCAGTGCGACGTCGAGGCCACCTGGCAGCGGCACCGTTCCGCGCGCCGGCTTGAAACCGACCACCCCGCAGTTGGCCGGCGGGATACGCAACGACCCGCCGCCGTCGGAGCCCAGCGCGATGCGGGACCATGCCGGCGGCGACCGCGGCCGCGCCGCCCCCGGTCGACCCGCCGGCGTTGCGGCCAGGTTGCGCGGGATTGCGGGTACCGCCGTGGGCGACCGACTCGGTGAATCCCCAGATGGCCAGTTCGGGCAACTTCGTCTTGCCCACCACGATCGCTCCGGCCTCGCGTAGCCGGCGGACCAGCAGGTCGTCGGCTGGGCGGCCGGGCCGCCGAGGTGGCGCCCGAACCGTGCCGGGTCGGCACCCCGGCCACGTCCACGTTGTCCTTGATGGCGACCGGTACGCCGGCCAGCGGCAAGGTGGCGAGGTCGGGCCGGCCGGCCAGCTCGTCGGCGTCGCGGCGGGCCCGCTCGGCCAGTCGACGACCTGGAACGCGCCGATACCCGGATCGACCGCCGCGATCCGGGCCAGGCTCTCGTCGACGACCTCGCGGGGGGTGCGCCGGCCCGCTCGGACCTGGGTCGGCGATGTCGATGGCGGAGGACTTGTCCATGGTGGTCACCGTACGACCACCCGGACCGTCCGGCTACGCTCTGAGCGCGATCGCGTCGTGTCGCGTCAGCGGCGACTATCCCACATGCGACACAGCCGCACTCGACCGGGCTGGCCCTCGCCCGCGAGCCGGGTCAGGGGTCGGCTGTGGCCGACCGGTCGACCGCGATGATCGTGGAGCTGATGCATCTTGCGCATGCCGCGATCCTCCGTCTCCATGGCTGGCCGACGGATCCCGACCCGGCGCCCGGCCGCACATGACGCTGCGTAGTCACCGCTCGTGTCACGTTTTCCGCCCCTCGCACCGGGGCGGTGCCGATGGGACGTGAGGCGAGCTAGCGTGAACAGGTGCCATTGATGCCCGCGGGTCTACCCCGCACAGTGGGTGAGCTGCGTGCCGCCGGCCACCGTTACCGCACCGTCAAAGAGGAACTGCGGGAGAACCTGCTGGCGCAGATGCGCTCGGGTGAAACCCGGTTTCCCGGCATCGTCGGGTACGACGACACCGTGCTGCCAGAGGTCGAGCGGGCCATCCTGGCCGGCCACGACATGGTGCTGCTGGGTGAGCGCGGCCAGGGCAAGACCCGGCTGATCCGGTCGCTGATTTCGCTGCTGGATGAATGGACGCCGGTCGATTCCCGGCTCCGAGCTCAACGAGCACCCGATGAACCCGATCACGCCCGACCGCACAGCGCCAGATGGCCGAGGCCGGCGGCGACGCGCTGGTGACCTGGCTGCACCGCTCACACCGGTACGGCGAGAAGCTGGCCACGCCGGACACGAGTGTGGGCGACCTGATCGGAGACGTCGACCCGATCCGGGTCGCCCAGGGGCGCACGCTCGGTGACCCCGAGACGATCCATTTCGGTCTGGTGCCCCGCACCAACCGGGGTATCTTCTCCGTCAACGAGCTGCCTGACCTGGCCGAACGCATCCAGGTCAGCCTGCTCAACGTGCTCGAGGAGCGCGACATCCAGGTCCGCGGGTACCAGCTCCGGCTGCCCCTGGACCTGCTGCTGGTGGCCAGCGCGAACCCCGAGGACTACACCAACCGTGGTCGGATCATCACCCCGCTCAAGGACCGGTTCGGGGCCGAGATCCGTACCCACTACCCGCTCGACCTCGATCTCGAGATCGAGCTGGTGCGGCAGGAGGCCGGGCTGGTCTCCGCGGTGCCCGAGCATGTGATCGAAGTGTTGGCCCGGTTCGCGCGCGCGGTGCGTTCGTCGCCGGCGGTTGACTCCCGTACCGGCGTGTCGGCCCGCTTCGCGATCGCGGCCGCCGAGACGGTCAGCGCGTCGGCTCTGCGCCGGTCGGGTCTGCTCAACGAGCCCGAGGCGGTGGCCCGCATCGGTGACGCCGTATCGGTCACCAGCACCCTGCGCGGCAAGGTGGAGTTCGAGAGCGGCGAGGAGGGGCGCGAGATCGAAGTACTGTCCCACCTGCTACGCACCGCGACGGCCGAGACCTTCCGGGCCCGGCTGGCCGGCATCGACCTGTCCAGCTTCACCAACCTGGTCGCCGACGGCAACATCATCGAGACCGGGGAACTCGTCCCGGCTGATGAGATCCTGCGCCAGGTTGGGCACCCTGCCCGGCCTGGCCAAGGTACTTGACCGGCTCGAGCTGGGCGACGCGCCCAGCCGGGGAGAGGCGGCCGCCGGAGTCGAGTTCGTGCTCGAGGGCCTGCACCTGACCCGGCGGATGTCCAAGGCGCTCACCGCCGAGGGCAGGACCCTCTACGGGAGCCGCGAGTGACCGGGGTCCGGCGCAACCGGTACGGCGAATGGCAGGGCGGCCCGGACCCGCTCGCCCCGCCCTACGACGTGCGGGGGGCCGTCGACTCGGTCGGCCGCGAGGTGCTCGGCGGGGGCAGCCTGCGTGAAGCGCTGCGCAACCTGTTCCGGCGGGGGCCGTCCGGACAACGGGGCCTGGACGACCTGCTCGCCCGGGCCCGCCGGATGCGCCGCGATGCCATGCGCCGCGGTCAGCTCGACGGTGCCGTGACCCGCGCCCAGCAGCTGCTCGACCAGGCCATCGCCGCCGAGCGGGAGGAGCTGGGCCGCCGCGATGACGAAGCGTCCCGGTTCGCTGAGTCCACATTGGACAATCTGCCCCGGTCGACCTCGCGGGCGGTCGAGGAGCTGGCCGACTACGACTGGGCCAGCGACGAGGCCCGGCGGCTGTACCAGCAGATCCTCGACGAGCCTGCGGCAGGAGATCGTGGAGCAGCGCTTCCGCGGGCTGCAGCCAGGCGCTGTCCGACCCGGCCGCCCAGCAGGCGATGGCCGAGATGATGGCCGACCTGAACGCGCTGCTCGAGCGGCACGCCCGGGGCGAGGACACGACCGACCAGTTCAACGAGTTCATGGCCAAGCACGGCGACTACTTCCCCGAGAACCCGTCCAATGTGGACGAGCTCATCGACGCGCTGGCCCGGCGGGCGGCCGCCGGCGAGCGGCTGATGCGATCACTCTCGGCCGAGCAGCAGGACGAACTGGCCGGCTCATGGCCCAGGCAATGGGCAACGGCGCGCTGGCCGCGCAGATGGCGGCGCTCGGCGACAACCTGCGCGCGCTGCGGCCCGACCTGGCCTGGGACCGCCGCGAGCGGATGCGGGGCGACCAGCCGCTCGGCTACGGCGCAGGCGACCAGCGCCCTGGAGGAGATCGGCGACCTCGACGACCTGATGGACCAGCTGGCCCAGGACCATCCTGGCGCCACCCTCGACGACGTCGACGTGGACTCGGTCGAACGCAACCTCGGCCGGGACGCGGCCGACGACGTACGGCGGCTGCAGGAGCTGGAGAAGGAGCTGCGCCAGCAGGGCTGGGTCTCCGGACCGTCCGAGTCGCTCACGCTGAGCCCGAAAGCGCTGCGCCGCCTCGGCGGTACCGCCCTGCGGACCATCTTCTCCGACCTCGAGGCCGGCCGGCGGGGGCAGCACGACCTGCACGACGCCGGCGCGGCCGGCGAGATCACCGGTGCCTCGCGGGCCTGGGAGTTCGGCGACGAGCAGCCCCTGGACGTCGTCCGCACGGTGTCGCGGGCTGTGCAGCGGTCGGGCGCCGGCACGCCGGTACGGCTGCAGGTCGACGACTTCGAGGTGGTGGAGACCGAGCGTCGGGCGTCGGCGGCGGTAGCACTCTGCGTCGACCTGTCCTTCTCGATGATCCTGCGGGACTGCTGGGGCCCGATGAAGCAGACGGCGCTCGCCCTGTCACACCTGGTCGCCACCCGGTTCCCGCAGGACGCGCTG
The DNA here is from genome assembly GCA_963803345.1 of uncultured Actinomycetota bacterium. Classification (GTDB taxonomy): domain Bacteria; phylum Actinomycetota; class Actinomycetes; order Mycobacteriales; family Micromonosporaceae; genus CAWDLX01. The sequence continues at coordinate 46,070 of CAWDLX010000005.1, read as the reverse complement.
CAGATCATCGGCTTCGGGCTGTCCGCGGCGGTGCTGACCGCAGGCCGAGCTGGCCGCGGCCGAGCCCGACCTGGAGAAGGGCACCAACCTGCAGTACGCGCTGCGGCTGGCCGGCCGTCACCTGCGCAAGCACTCCGACGCCGAGCCGGTCGTCCTGGTAGTCACCGACGGTGAGCCGACCGCGCACAACACGGCCCACGGCCCGCGTCTTCTGGTGGCCCCCGCCGCGGGAGACCATCGAAGCCACCGTCGTCGAGGTGGACCATCTCAGCCGGTACGGGGCCACGCTCAACATGTTCATGCTCGGTGAGGACCCCGGCCTGCAGCGCTTCGTCGACGCGGTGGCCCGGCGCACGGTGGCCGGGTGTTCACGCCGTCGGCTGAGGACCTCGGCCGATACGTCGTCTCCGACTACATCAAGGCCCGCCGTGGCCGCCACCGCCCCGCCGCCTGACCGCCCGCCGTCCACAGGTTTGCCCGGCGTCCCTGCTAACAGTCCGGGGGAGGGAGAATGCGGGACTGTGGTGATTCCAGGCCCCTATAGGGGCTCAAAGTCGCCGCTACCCCCCGTTCGTCCACAGTGGACCCTGTCCGCCTGGCCTCATGCCCGCTCGCGCGTTAGTAGGGACGCCCTGCAATACCGGAGGCGATTGTAGGGCGTCCCTGCTAACAGTGGAGGCTACGAGCTGATGAGTGCCCGGCTGGGTGTCGCGCCCGAGCAGGTGGTGTTGGTTGATGACGTGCCGGTGTGCGTCGGGGGCGCGCGGGCGTACGGGATGCGGGGGATCCTGTTCCGCGACAACGCGGGCGCCATCGCCGAGGTCGAGTCCCAGCTGACCGGAACCGCCGTGTAACCGGCGCCGGGTCGGGTATCCAGGAGGGTATGGCGAAGACAACCTGGAAACCACACGAGAAGCAAGGTGAACTGGACACCGAGGACCGCAACGACCTCCCCGACAGCGTGTACGCGTTCCCGGACAAGCGCAAGGAACCGCTCACCGACGCCTCGCACGTGCGTAACGCGATCGCCCGGTTCGACCAGGTCGACGGCGTGAGCGACGGGGAACGGGAACAGGCGTTCGCGAACCTCAAGAAGGCGGCCGAGCACTACGGCGTCGACATGAGCGAGTCCAACTGGCGCGAGCTCGGCAAGCCCTCGACCACCGGATCGAACCGCAACAAGGGGCGCAATCGCAACAGTTAGGCTGCCCGGGTGGGGACTGACTGGGAGTTGCGGTTGGCGGAGGCCTGGGCCGGCGTGGACAGCGTGCCCGATGACGAGGCCGCCGAGGCGGAGTTCCGGGCAAGGATCGACCGGCTCGCCCATGAGCTGCCGGCTGACAGCCCGATCGCGGCGTTCGAGCGGGCCTGCGCCTGGGACTCCACCGGCCATTCGGATCAGGCGGTGCCGCTGTACCAGGCGGCCCTGTCGGGTGGGCTGGTGGGCCTGCGTCGCCGGCGGGCGGTGATCCAGATGGCCAGTTCGCTGCGCAACCTCGGCCGACCGCAGGAGAGTGTACGGCTGCTCGAGGCAGAGCGGGACGTCGACGCGTCCAAACTGGACGATGCCGCCCGCGCACTCGACGACGCCGTGTCCGCCGTACCTCGCGCTCGCCCTGACCGGTGTCGGGCGCGAGCGGGAGGCGGTCTGCGTCGCGGTGCGAGCGCTCGCCCCCCACCTACCGCGGTACCAGCGGTCGATGGCGAACTATGCCCGCGCGCTCATCGACGGTTAGGACGGATGTCACGCCCGGTACCGGACAGGCGGACCTGCCGTCCGGACCGGCAACAGGTGACGATGTCCCCATGACCCCGCGCCGGGTGCCCTGGCTCACGATCGCCGTATTCGCGGTCACCGCCGGTTGCTTCATCGCGCAACTGGTCGACGACCGCGTGGTGACGGCCCTGCAACGTGATCCCAGCGGGCTGCACTCTGGCGGCCTGTGGCGGGTCGTGTCGCCGCTGCTGATCCAGTCCGACGGGATCGGTCAGGGCGTGTTCAACCTCGTCACGCTGCTGTTCTTCGGCATCGTGGTGGAATGGGTGCTGCCCCGCTGGGTCTGGATCAGCTTGTACCTCACGGCCGGGATCGTGGGACAGTTGCTCGGGTACCTGTGGGAGCCACCTGGTGGCGGGAACTCGGTCGCCGTGTGCGGACTGATCGGCGCCGTGGTCGTCATCCTGCTGCGGGGCCGCCCGGAACTTCCCGGCCCGGTGTACCTGCTGACGCCGTACTACCCGGCGTCCCTGCTCGGCCTGGACATCGACGAGCGCCACGGTCAGCTGGTGGCTGTCGTCGCCACCGCGGCGGTGCTCGGTGCCGGAATCGTGGTGAGCCGGCGCCGCTCGACGGGACAGGGCCTCATCCGGCCGGTCGTGATCGGGCTGGGCGTACTCATCATCGCGGAGGCCGTGGCGCTGCTCGGGTACCAGGACCATCACGGCGCGGCGCTGCTCACCGGCGTGGCGGTGAGCCTGCTGATCGCCCGCCCGTCCTAAGTCAGGAGTTTCGGTACCCGGGCCAGGTCGCGCACCAGCCCGTCGTACATCGCGTCACGGTCCTCGGCGCGGAGTACCGCGGACGGGTGGATGGTCACCAGCAGTCGGATCGCCGCGACCTCGGGCGGAGCGTTGGTCGGCCAGGCGACCGGTACGCCACGGTTACGATTGACGGTGAAGGTGCTACCGAGCAGCGCTTTCCGGCTGTCGCGCCCAGCATCACCAGTACCTTGGCGCACGATCGCCATCTCGGCCAGCAGCCATGGCCGGCAGGCGACGATCTCGCTCGACCTCGGCGTCTTGTGGATACGCCGTGGCCGCGCTCGGCCGGGATGAACTTGAAGTGCTTCACCGCATTGGTGACATAGGTTTCGGGCCCGGTCGACCCGGCCGCCTCGAGCGCATCGTCCAGGATCTTTCCGGCCGGCCCGACGAACGGTTTGCCCGCCCGGTCCTCCTGGTCTCCGGGCTGCTCGCCGACCAGCATGACGGTCGCGCTGGCCGGCCCGCGGCCGAAGACCGTCTGCGAGCGTGCCGGTAGAGGTCGCAGCCCTGGCAGTCGCTCGGCCGCTCGGCCAAGTCGGACAATGTAGCTCCCGGCCGGGATGAAGGCCGCGGCTCCGGGCTCGGCATCGGCGGATCCGGCGATCATCGTCATCTGTTCATCCTTGTACGAGACCCTGTGGTCGGCCACCCGAGCGCCCGGCCGGTGGGGATCCGGACGCCAAGTTATCGTAGGTGGGGTGATCACCCGCTCCGATGTGGACGCCGCCGAACGGCGGATCGCCGGCCGGGTCCGCCGGACTCCGGTGTTGGCCGTCGACACCCTGCCGGGACGCTGGTTCAAATGCGAGTTCCTGCAGCACGCCGGTCGTTCAAGGCGCGTGGAGCGTTCAACCGGGTGCTGTCGGCCCAGGAGTCGGGCGAGGCTTCCACCGGCGTCGTCGTCGCCTCCGGAGGCAACGCCGGCATCGCCTACGCCTACGCGGCCGCCGCGTGTCGGTGCCGGCGACGTCTTCGTACCGCGAGACCGCGCCGCCGGTCAAGGTGGCCCGGCTGCGCGCGTTGGGCGCGACCGTCGTCCACGGGGGGCCGAGTACGCCGTCGCCAGCGAAGCGGCGGCGGAGTTCGCATCGGCAAAGGGGCGCGGCGCTCTGCCATGCGTACGACCAGCCGGCGGTGGTCGCCGGCGCCGGCACTCTGGCACCGAGCTAGTCGCCAGCTGCACGGACCGTCGACACGTCATGCTCGCCGTCGGCGGCGGCGGTCTCATGGCCGGGCGTGGCGGCGGCCCTCGAAGGAGTCGCTCGGATCGTCGCGGTCGAGCCGGACAGCTGCCCCACCTGCATGCGGCAATGGTCCAGGTCGACCGCTCGACGTGCCGGTCTCCGGCATCGCCGCCGACTCGCTCGGCGCCCGCCGGCTGGGGAAATCGCCTACGCCGTGGCCGTGCGCACAGGGGTACGGGCGACCTGGTATCCGATGACGACATCCTCGCCGCCCGGCGGATCTGTGGGCCCAGTACCACATTGTGGTCGAGTACGGGCGCGGCGGCGGCGATGGCCGCGCTCGTGTCCACGCCTATGTTCCTACACCCAGAGAGCGGGTCGCGATCGTCCTATGTGGAGCTAACACCGACCCGGCCGACCTCTAGGTGTGCGGGCGTGGGACCTCCCATCGGGCGTCCCCGCCCGCGCTACCGTCGCAGTCCGGTCAACCGCTGCACCCTCGGCCGGGCGGCGGCCGGGCGTTCGTGAGATGTGGCTCAGGCGGTGACGAGCCTCCGCGGCTGCGCCGGCTCGGTCGACGGGCGCCGGTCGCGGAAGTGGCCGACGGCGGTAAGGCCGAGCCCGACGATCGCCCAGACTGAGCAGCACCCACAATGCGGCGGCCGACCCGGCGCCGCCGAAGAATGCCGCGCTGCGCAGCAGAGTCGCACCCGCGCCGGGTGGCAGGTACTGGCCGATCGCCCCCCAAGGCTGGGGGAGCAGCTCCGGAGCGCTGGCCAGCCCCGAGATCGGGTTGCCGAGTAGGAACACGAGCAGCACGCCGAGCCCGATGCCGGCGTTGCCGAGCAGCGCGCCGAGCCCACTGACCGAGCCGGTGACGGCGAGCGCGAGCAGCGTGATCGCGCCGGCGGCGCCCAGTAGGAGCCGGTGAGCAGGCCGAGACCGTGCATCACGCCGGCCGCCATCAGGCCGGCCAGCACGGCGAAGCCGATCACCCCGACCAAGCGCACGGCATGCGACCGCACCACGAACAGCAGCGCGACCCCAGCCGCGACACTGGTCAGCAGCAACGGGAGGAAACCGGAGGCGAACCCGGCGCCGCGGGGATCGTCCACTGGGGACGCGACGACGTCGACGACCGGGACCGGGGTGCCGGAGCCCAACTGCTGGACGGCCTGGCCGAGCAGCGACAGCGACCGTCGGGCTGGCCGCCGACGCGACATGCAATGACAGCCCGGACGGGCCGACGACGAAGGCCGCGTACGCGCTGCGGGCGCGCAGGGCGGCGTCGGCGCTGGCGGCATCGGGCACGGAGGTCACCTGGAACGCGCCCTCGGCCGAGAGCTTGCCGGACAGGGCGGTGACGGCTGGCGCGGGGCCGGCGATCACCACGGGAACGTCGCGCGGTGCGGTCTTCTCGGCCGGCCACGCGAACCAGAGCATGAGCAGAGCCTGCAGGGCCACGACGCCGGCGGCGATGAGCGCGGCGCGGGCCAGCGGCGGCGGGGTGGGCCGGGTGGCCATATCAAGCCTCCGTCTAAAACGAACGATCGTTCTCCTTGTGACGAAGTCCCAGCATCCCGCGAGAGCGGCCGGTTGTCAAGAACGATCGTTCGTTTTAGTTTTGACCTGTGCCCCGTGTCTCTGAACAGCACCTCGCCGCCCGCCGCCAGCAGATCCTCGACGCGGCCCGGGCGTGCTTTGTCCGCAACGGCTTCCACACCACCTCGATGCAGGATGTCATCATCGAAGCGGGGCTGTCGGTCGGAGCCGTCTACCGGTACTTCAAGAGCAAGAACGAGATCATCGAGGCCATCGCCGAGGATACTCGCACCAGATCGGGGCCATCCTCGAGACGGTGGTGGCCGACCCGGAGCCGTCCGCTGATCGACGTGATGGGGCCGCGTTCGAGGTCATGGCCGACGAACGTGGGGCCGGACGGGGCGCTGCGCATCGCGGTACAGGTGTGGGCCGAGGCGGTCCGGGACGAGCGGGTGGCCGAGATCGCCAGCCGGTTCATCCAGCGGTTCCGAGACTCTTCATCCGGGTCGCCCGGCATGCGATCGCCCGGGGCGAGCTGCCGCCGCCGGCCGACCCGAGGCCGCCGCAGCGGCGCTGTTCTCCCTGGTCGTCGGGTACGGGCTGCAGAGGCTGCTCACCGGTGACCCGTCACCTGAGGCATACCTGCAGGGCGTCCGCGCGCTCCTTGCCCCCCGCCCCGCCGAGCCGCCGGTCCGGCGGGTCGAACGGGCACCCTCAGCGGTGGCCGATCATGAGGGCCTGGGGCAGGTGGAACGCGCCGGTCATCTCTGTCCAGCGCTGGCGGCTCGGGCCAGGAAGAGCGTCGTTGCCTCGCGTTGCGGGTCAGCTCCGCCGCCCGCTCGAACTCCGCCCGCGCCTCGTCGTGCCGGCCGAGCTGGGCGAGCAGGTCACCGCGTACGGCCGGCAGGAACGGATAGCCGGCCAACACCCGCTCGCCGGCCAGACCGTCCACAATAGCCAACCCGGCGGCGGCGCCGTCGGCGTGGCCGACCGCCACCGCCCGGTTGAGCTCCACGACCGGCGACGGCGAGATGTGCCCGAGCACCGGTAGAGCGCGGCGATCCGGGCCCAGTCGGTCTCCTCGGCGGCGTGGCGCCCGGGCGTGGCAGGCGGCGATCGCGGCCTGCAGCGGGTACGGGCGGTAGGCGCCGCCGAGCTCCTCGGCCCGCGGCCAGCGCGGCCAGGCCGCGCCGGATGAGCAGCCGGTCCCATCGGCGGCGGTCCTGGTCCGGCAGCAGGACCGGCTCGCCGTCCGGGCCCGTGCGGGCCGGCAAGCCGGGAGGCCTGCAGCTCCATCAGCGCGGTCAGGCCGTGCACCTCGGCACTGTCGCGGCATCAGTCCACCCAGGACACGGCCGAGCCGTAGCGCCTCCTCGCACAGCGCCGGGCGCATCCAGTCGTCGCCGGCGGTGGCCGAGTACCCCTCGTTGAAGATGAGGTAGACGACCTCGAGTACCGCCTCGAGCCGGGCGGCCAGCTCGGCCGGCGGCGGCAGTTCGAACGGCGTACCGCCGGTCAGGCGTACGCTTGGCCCGGACGATGCGTTGGGCCACTGTGGACTCCGGCACCAGCAAGGCCCGGGCGATCTCGTCGGTGCGCAGGCCGCCGAGCACCCGCAGGACCAGCGCCACCCGGGCCTCGGCGACAGCACCGGATGGCAGGCGGTGAAGATCAGCCGGAGCAGGTCGTCGCCGACGTGGTCGTCGAGCGCGTCGTCGAGGTCGGGCTCCACTGATCGTGCTCCAGGTCACGGCCGATCAGCTGCGAGCTTGCGCTGGTAGTCGGTGCGCCGGCGGACGCAGGTCGACGGCGTGGTGCTTGGCGGTCGCCATCAGCCAGGCGCCCGGGTTGTCCGGCACCCCTCGCGTCGGCCACTGCTCGAGCGCGATGACCAGCGCGTCCTGCGCCAGTTCCTCGGCTACGCCGACGTCGCCGACCAGCCGGGCCAGCCCGGCGATCACCCGGCCCGACTCGATCCGCCAGACCGCCTCGACGCGCGCGGTGGTCGCACGGGTTGGATCGGTAGCCGCCACGGCTACCGATCCAACCATCCGGCTGCACGCGGGCGGCGCGAAGTCCTCCGGGCCGAAGACCTGCAGTACGTCGGCCTCGCCCTCCCAGCCGGCCCACAGGTCACGGTGCAGCCGCATGAACCGGTAGGCCCATTCGACCGCCTCCTCCTTCGACCGCACCTGGTAGAGCGCGTAGCTGATCATCTCCTTGGCCTCGGCGAACGGGCCGTCGGTGACGGTCAGCTCGCCGCCGGCCAGCTGGACCCGGGCGCCCGGCGGCGCTGGGGGCGAGCCCGGCGGTGTCGAGCAGGGCGCCGGCCTGGGTGGCCTCGTCGCCCAGCCGCATGATCGCGTCCATCAGCTCGGCCGGCGGCGGAGTGGTGGGCTGCTGGCCCTGGAGCAGAACGATGTAACGCATGGCGTTCTCCTTATTCTCCGATGGTGGACAGTGGATCGCGCGTGGCGGTACAGGTGGGCGCGGACGGCGGCCAGCCAGCTCAGGCGAGCACGACGGCCCCGACGAACGCGAGGATGACGACGTGCCGGCCGGGCCGTGGCCGGCGGCGATACCGGCGAAGCCGGCCAGGAACACGACCCCGGTCACCCGGGACAGGCCGGCCAGCCCCGCAGCCCTGGGCCGCGAACCGGCCGCCAGCACGAAGCAGGCGGCGATCAGGCAGGCGAAGCCGATCGAGCCGGCGACCAGGTGCCCGACGCCGTGCCAGCTCACCGGCCCGGGCCGTCGGGGGTCCCGGCCGGGAAGCCCAGGCCGGGTCGGCCCGCAACAGCGCCGGCCGCCATCAGGCTCAGCCCGTACGTCGCGAGCAGGCGCGGGCGCCCAGACCGCCCCGGTACCGGGGCGCAGCGCGGCGCAGGCCGACCGCGGCGGCGACGACCATCGGCCGGTCAGCACGAAGTTGGTGATCTGGATCCAGCCGAGGTCGCCGTTGCTGAGCAGGCTCCACTCGTGGCGGGTCAGGTCGAAGCCGGGCCGGGTCAGCGCCTGGGTCAGCGACACGATGACGTAGAAGCGACCGGCGATCACGCCGTAACCCAGTAGTGACCGGGTCACCCGGGTCGTGGGGGCGCAGGCGGGGCGGCTGCGGCGCGGTCATGGTGGGTTCCTTCCATCCGGTGGGCCACCTTCGGGCCCGTTACCCGTGCCTCGATCGGGCGGGCGGGTTTCGACACCCAGCCTCAAGATCTTTTGTCGACTGTCACCCACGCGTGCGACAGTCGCATCTGTCAATGCGCGCTGGCGAAAGGACACATGTGATGATAAGGAGCACCACATGGGTGCGCGGCACGGCGCTGGCGGCGCTGGTGATCGCTGTCGTCGCCTTGGCCGGATGCAGCCACGACCCGGCGGGTGATGGCCCGCCGGCGAATGGCGGCGCCACCACGGCTGCTGGTCCGGGCGGCGCAGGCCCAGGCGGGGGTGCCCCGGGTGGTGGCACTTCGGGCGGTGGCGTTGCGGGCGGTGGCCCGGGCGGTACCGGGGCGGCGACCAGCCTGCGCGTGACGGTCGCGACCGCGCCGGGGGGAGTCCAGTACCTGGCTGACGCCTCCGGACGGGCGTTGTACCTGTCCATGCGGGACACAGCCGGGCGCTCGCTGTGCAACGGCACCTGCTCGGCCGCGTGGCCCCCGTTGTCCGGCAGCGCGGCCGCGGGTACGGGTCTCACCGGTCCATTGACCACCATCACCCGCGACGACGGCACCACGCAGGCAACCTACAACGGACACCCACTCTACTACTCCACAAAGGACGCCGGCTCCGGCGACACCAGAGGCCAGGCCGTCACCGCCAACGGTGGACTCTGGTACCTGATCGGCCCGAACGGGAGCGCGGTCACCTCGTTGGCCCCGGTGGGCGGTGCCGGTGGCGGCTCCTAGTCAGTCGACGCTACGCCTTCGTAGCGACGCTACGGTTGCGTCGCGACGTGCTTGCCGCTACGGTGAGCGCGGGCACCCCACTCCTCGCCCTCGGCGTCACGGTCACCCGATCGTGGGCAAGCTACGTCCGCGAGGAGTGGGACCATGGTCGATACCGCCCTCACCGACCAGGGGGATCTGGACAGATTGGCCGTCCGGTCCGGCCTCCGGCCCGCCGGAGCCAGGCCGACCCTGCCGGCGTATGTGCGGCAGGTCTGGCGCTTCCGACATTTCATCTCCGGGTACGCCGACGCCAAGCTGGTGGCGTCGTTCAACAGCGCCCGGCTGGGCCAGCTCTGGCAGGTGCTGACGCCGGTCCTCAACGCCGGGGTGTACTACCTGGTCTTCGGCATCGTGCTCGACACCCGGCGGCCGGTACCCAACTTCCTCGCGTACCTCTTCGTCGGGCTGTTCGTGTTCGGCTTCACCCAGGCCGTGGTCCAGCACGCGGCCAAAGCGATCAGCGGCAATCTCGGGCTCATCCGGGTCCTGCGTTTCCCGCGGGCCTGCCTGCCGGTCGCCGTCGTCGTCACCCAGCTCAAGTTGATGGTCACGGCGCTGGTGGTCCTCGCGGCCATCGTCGTGATCAGCGGTGAACCGGTCACTGCGCGCTGGACGCTGCTGGTGCCGGTGATGGTCCTGCTGAGCGGCTTCAATCTCGGCCTGGCCCTCGTGGTGGCCCGGCTCGGGGCCACCATGACCGACCTGCCGCACATCGTGCCGTTCGTGCTGCGGGCGTGGATGTACGGGTCCGGGGTGCTCTACAGCGTGGCCAACTTCGAGGCCCACCTGCCGCACGCGGTCGCCGCCGTCATGGAGGGCAACCCGATGCTCGTCTACGTCGAACTTGCCCGCTCGGCTCTGCTCACCGGCGAGCCGGCCACGAGCAGCCCCTGGCAGCTGTGGTCGGCCGGAGCCTTGTGGGCGGTCGTGGCCAGCGCGGTCGGCCTGCTCTACTTCTGGCGCGCCGAGCACGAGTACGGCCGTGGGTGACACAGTGGACAGTCAGCCCGGGCCGACCGTGGTGGTCAACGATCTGCATGTTGTGTACCGGGTGCACGGGGCTGGTGGCGGCGCCGCGAGTCCGGCGGCCGCCCTGCGCCGCATCCTCACCGGTACCCGCTCGCCGGCCACCCGCGACGTGCACGCCGTCCGGGGGGTCAGCCTGGTCGCGCACGAGGGCGAGGCGATCGGACTCGTCGGTAGCAACGGGTCGGGCAAGTCGACCCTGCTCCAGGCCATCGCCGGGCTGCTGCCGCCCTACGGTGGCCGGGTCTACACCCGCGGTCAGCCGGCCCTGCTCGGCGTCAACGCGGCCCTGCTGACCGAGGTCTCCGGCGAGCTCAACGTCATGCTGGGCTGCCTCGCGATGGGTATGTCCAAATCGGACGCTCGACGGATGCTACCCACGATCGTGGAGTTCTCCGGTATCAACGAGCGTGGTGACTTCGCCTCGCTGCCGATGAGCACGTACTCCTCAGGTATGGCGGCCCGCCTCCGGTTCGCCATCGCGTCAGCCAAGCCGCACGACGTCCTCCTTGTCGACGAGGCCCTGGCCACGGGTGATGCCGCCTTCCGGGAACGGAGCGGTGAGCGGGTACGGCGGATGAGCGCCGAGGCCGGCACCGTGTTGCTGGTCAGTCATCAGTTGAGCACGATCCGTGAAACCTGCGAGCGGACCATCTGGCTCGAGTCCGGCCTCGTCCGGGCGGACGGCCCGACCGAGGATGTACTGACCGAGTACCACCGCTTCACCCGCCGCTCCGGCTGACTGTGCCGGCCCACACCCGCAGGCGGGCAGCGCGCGGGACGCGGGCCGGTGCTGGGCGACGGCGCGGCGGCCGCGTCAGGCCGTTACCGGGAGGGCGTTTGCGCAGGTCAGAGCCGTAGTATGGCCGGGCGCGTCCGGAGGTGTCCACGCGCGCGGGTACGGCAGGCAGGAGGGCGCTGGTGACACGCCCGGCCCGACCTCCAGGCCCGTCAATGCAAGCGCTTGCACAAACACGCCGGCCACATGGCTGCCCGGGCACTCGCGAGCGGTTTGCCTGCCGGGTACCGGCGCGGTCGGGCGAGCAGCGCCTGCGGCAGGATGCCCGTACGACAGAGGCAAAGGATTCCCGGCACTTCGCCCGGTACCTACCGGCGGGCGGAGCAGATCGGGGTCTGCCGGCGAGGCAGCCCCATGACCGATGTGAGCTGATTTATGGCTCCCCTGCAGGTCGAGAATGCCGTGACCAAGTCGTGTCTTTTCAAATGTTCCCCCGATATCTTGCGGAGATCGTTGTCGTCGATGTTACGGTGACCCCACTCAGCCGGGCCCGCCATACCACGGCCGGGTTTCGCAGACGCTACGGGTCAGTAACAGGCATCGCCGCGGGTCCGCCGCGGATACAGCTAATTCCGTTCCGGAAAGGATGGACGACATGTCCGCAAGGCACTACCGGAAGGTCGCGGCGATCGCGCTCGTGGCCTCCGTAGGGCTTACCGCTGCCGCGTGCAGCAGTGACAAGTCCGGCGACACCGCCTCGGGCAAAACGACGATCGTGGTCGACTGCCCACCGCTCAAGACGGATAACGGTGGCAAGTCGCTGGCACAGTGGAACGCCGACGTCACCGCGTTCCAGAGGCTGCACCCGGACATCGTCATCAAGACGGTCTCCGTCGGCGCCCAGTGTGACAACCCGCCGGACTTCACCGCCCGCCTGCAGGGCGGCACCCAGGCTGACGTGTTCTACGCGTACATGACCGACCTGAGCCAGGTGCTCGACGCCGACGGCGCGATGGACATCACGCAGTACGTCACCAAGGACACCGTGCCCGACCTGGGACAGCGTCCTGCCGGCCATCAAGTCGCCGTTCCAGGACGGCGGCAAGACGTACGGCATCGGCTATGCCGGCTACACGATGGGTCTGGTCTACAACAAGAAGCTCTTCGCCGCAGGCCGGCATCGACAACCGCCGGCCACCTGGCAGGACGTCGGCGGCCGCCGCGAAGAAGATCGCGGCGCTCGGTAACGGCATCGCCGGCTACTCGGAGTACAGCGCCGGCAACACCGGTGGCTGGCACTTCACCGCTGCGCTCTACTCGCGCGGTGGGCGGGTCCTGTCTCGAGCTGACGGCAAGACCGCGACCGTCAACACGCCCTGAGGCCCAGGCCGTGCTGGCAGAACCTCAAGAACATGCGGTTCACCGACAACAGCATGGGCGCCAAGCAGCTGCTCACCTGGCCGGACCTGCTGACCAATGCCGGCGCCGGCAAGGTCGGCATGTACGTCGGCGCGCCCGACACCATCACCGCGATCGTGACCCAGTTCAAGGGCTCGTACGCCGACTGGGCGATGGCCCCGATGCCCGGCGACAACGGCCCCGCCAAGGGCACGCTCGGTGGCGGCAGCGGCTACTTCTTCAAGAAGGGCCTGTCCGCCGACCAGGTCAAGGCCGGTCTCGAGTGGCTCGCGTACGAGTATCCTCACGCCGGGTCAGGGCCATTTCGACTACGTGTTCGCAGAAGTCGCTGGGCCTGCCGGTCGGCCTGCCCGAGCCGATGATCTGGACCCCGGGCAGCGACCAGCAGAAGAAGGACCAGCGCTCAAGCAGGCCAACTGCACGCTGAACCTGGCCGACTACGCCGCCTTCGAGAACAACCCCGGTGCGACCGTGACCGAGCCGCCGAACGCCCAGGACATCTACGCCGTCCTCGACAGCGCGATGTCCGCGGTGCTGACCCAGCCCAACGCGGACCCGGCCGCGCTGCTCGCCGACGCGAACACGAAGATCCAGGCGATCCTGTCAACACGGTTCCTGAGCCACCCACGGTGCGGGGGTCGGGCCACCGGCCCCCGCACCATGCCCACCTGGCAAGACCGCGCAACGAGGAGCAGCCACATGGCGGTCACGTCAGTCATCCCCAACGCAACGCAGCCGGCGACGGCCTCGGGCGCCTCGGACACGGCCGCGGCGGGGCCGGCGCCAACGCAAGCTGACCGACAACCTCGTCGGCTGGGCGTTCCTGCTCGGCGCGGTGCTCGTGCTTCGGGTTCTTCTCCTGGTTCCCGATGGTCCGCGAAGTCCTCATGAGCTTCCAGCGCACCCGGCGCGGCGTCACCACCTGGGTCGGCTGGGCCAACTACGATCCGCGATCTGGCACGACCCGGCGTTCGTCGTCCGCCTGGAAGTAACACCCTCTACTTCACCCTGCTGGCCCTCGTGCTCGGCTTCGCCCTGCCGTTTCTCGTCGCGGTCGTGCTCAACGAGTTCCGCCACGCGCAAGGCTACCTGCGGGCGCTGGTCTACCTGCCGGTGATCCTTCCCCCGGCCGCCGGCCTGTTGCTGTTCAAGTACCTGTACGACCCGAGCGAAGCCGGCCTGCTCAACGCGATCCTGCATGCGCTCGGGCTGCCGCATCGCAGTGGATGCAGTCGACCGCCGATGACGATGCCCTCGCTGGTGCTCGCCTCGACCTGGCTGAACATGGGCAGCACGTCGCTGATTTACCTGGCCGCCCTGCAGAACATCCCGGGCGAGCTGTATGAGGCGGCCGAGCTCGAAGGCGCCGGGGTGCTGCGGCGGATCTGGCACGTGACGATCCCGCAGACGCGGCTGATCCTCTCGCTGATGTTCCTGCTGCAGATCGTGGCGACCATGCAGTTCTTTATCGAGCCCCTGATCCTGGCCGGCGGCAACGGGGTCGAGGACCACGCGACCGGGCTGGTCTACCTGATGTACCAGCACGGCGTTCAGCGAGAACGACCTGAACGGCGCCGCCGCGCTGGGCGTGATGCTCCTGCTCGTGCTGATCGTCTTCTCGGCCCTGTACACGTGGCTAAGCCCGAAGCAGGAGACTAGAAGGGTTACGCAGCCATGGCCGCACTCGAGTCACTCCAGCCGCACCCTGATCTCCCGGCCCGGCTGAACCGCCCCGGTGGGCAGCGGATGTACTGGCTTGTCCTCACCCTCGTCGTCATCGTGTTCTCGGCTGGTCTTCCTCGGCCCGCTCTACTGGATGGTGACCGGCGGCCTGAAGTCGGGCAAGGAGATCGCGCAGATCCCGCCGACGGCCTTCCCGGCCAACCCGAACCTCGGCAACTACAAGGACGCCTGGACCGACGATCGGCTCGGACGGTCTGCTGCTCAACACCTTCTATCTACGCGTTCGGCGCGCTCGCCTTCCAGCTCGTCTTCCAGGTCGCCGCCGCGTACGCGTTCTCCAAGCTGCGCCCACGGTTCGGCAACGTCGCGCTCGGCCTGATGCTGGCCACGCTGATGATCCCCTCGACCGTGCTGGTCATCCCGCAGTACGTCACGGTCGAAAGAGATGCCGATCTTCGGCTGGAACCTGCTGGACACGCCGTGGGCGATCTGGCTGCCGGCGGTCACCACCGCGTTCAACGTCTTCCTGCTCAAGCGGTTCTTCGACTCCATCCCGGAGGAGCTGCTGCAGGCGGCCGCCGTCGACGGTGCGGGTCCACTGAGGACACTCTGGTCGATCGTCCTACCGATGTCGCGCCCGATCATCGGAGTGGTCTCCATCTTCTCGGTCACGGCCACCTGGAAGGACTTCCTCTGGCCGCTGCTGGTGGAGCCATGGCCGCCCACTCGAAGACCGTCAATGTCGGCATCTACGCGTTCGGCACCGGGGTCGGACAGAACGTCGTCATCGCGGCCGCCGTCATCGCCGCCATGCCGGCCGTCCTCTTCTTCCTCATCTTCCAGAAGAACATCATGTCCGGTCTTACCGCGGGCAGCCTCAAGGGCTGAGGCTCGCTCCGACCCCGATCACTCTCCGGCCCCCGACCCAACCGGAAGCAGGTAACCTGTGCGCGACACCGTAGCCACCCCGCTCGACGGGGCGCCGCTGCCCGGGCCGTGGTGGCGCTCCGCCGCCATCTACCAGATCTATCCGCGCAGTTTCGCCGACGGCAACGGTGACGGCGTCGGCGATCTCGCCGGAGTCCGGGCTCACCTGAGCTACCTGGCGGCGCTGGGGTCGACGCGGTGTGGTTCAACCCGTGGTACGCCTCGCCGATGGCCGACGCCGGCTACGACGTGGCCGACTACCGCGCGATCGACCCGCTCTTCGGGACGCTGGCCGAAGCCGAGGCGCTCATCCAGGAGGCGCACGCGCTGGGCATCCGCATCATCGTCGACATCGTGCCGAACCACTGCTCCGACGCGCACCCCTGGTTCAAGCAGGCGATCGACGCCGGCCCGGGGACGCCGGCTCGGGACCTGTTCTGGTTCCGCACCGGCCGGGGCGACAACGGCGAGACTCCCCCCGAACAACTGGTCCTCCATTTTCGGCGGCCCGGCCTGGACCCGCACGAAGAACCCCGATGGCACCGACGGGGAGTGGTACCTGCACCTGTTCGCGCCCGGCCAGCCCGACCTCAACTGGGAGAACCCCGTGGTGCACCAGGAGTTCGAGGATGTCCTGCGGTTCTGGTTCGACCGCGGGCGCCGACGGCGTACGCATCGACTCGGCCGCGCTGCTCATCAAGGACCCGCGGCTTGGCCGACTTCGACGAGGCCAACCCGCCGGTGCCGCACCCGTTCGCCGACCGGGATGAGGTGCACGAGGTGTACCGGGCCTGGCGCCGATCGCCGAGAGCTACGACCCAGCCACGGGCGCTGATCGGTGAGGTGTGGCTGCCCGACGCCCCGACCGGTTCGCGCTGTACCTTCGCCCGGACGAGCTGCACACCTCGTTCAACTTCGATTTCCTTGGCTGCCCGTGGGAGGCGACGCGCCATGCGCAAGGTCATCGACGACGGGATCGCTCTGCACGCCCCGGTCGGCGCCCCGGCGACCTGGGTACTGTCCAATCACGACGTTGTCCGGCACGTGACCCGGTACGGCCGGGCCGACACCCGGTTCACCCTCGACTACCGCCAGCTCGGCGTCGTACAGCGACCTGGCCCTGGGCACCCGCCGGTCCCGGGCCGCCGTGCTGCTGCTGCTCGCGCTGCCCGGGATCGGTCTACCTGTACCAGGGCGAGGAGCTCGGCCTGTACGAGGTCGAGGACATTCCCGACGAGCTGCGCCAGGACCCGATGTTCTGGCAGACCAACGGAGCCAACCCGGGTCGCGACGGGTGCCGGGTACCGCTGCCCTGGTCGGGTGACGAGCCGCCGTTCGCGTTCAGCCCGGACGACGCCTCGGCCGCCCCGTGGCTGCCCCAGCCGGAGCGGTGGCGCTCCTACACCGTGGCCGCCCAGCAGGGCGACCCGGCCTCGATGCTCGAGCTGTACCGGTAGGCGCTGCACCGCCGTCGGGCCATCCCGGCGCTGGGCGACGGCCCGCTGACCTGGCTCAGTTCCCAGCCCGATGTGCTGGCGTTCGGCCGCGGCGACGGCTT
Organism: uncultured Actinomycetota bacterium; assembly: GCA_963803345.1. Lineage (GTDB taxonomy): Bacteria > Actinomycetota > Actinomycetes > Mycobacteriales > Micromonosporaceae > CAWDLX01. The sequence goes on along the minus strand of CAWDLX010000005.1, from coordinate 29,498 downwards.
CGTCTGCGTGGTCAACCTGTCCGCCGCGACGGCCCGGCTGCCGCCGCTACGAGGAGCTGATCCTCGCCAGTGGGCCGCTCGACGGCGACGGACTGCCCCCGGACACCGCGGCCTGGCTGCGACACGCGGGTTGAGGCTCCGGACGGTCGGTCGAGCGGGCCGACCGTCCGGGCTGAGCGTCCACTGTAGACGTGACGTACGCCTCCGTCTACAGTGGACGACGCCCGGTCGCGTCGTCGGCCGGACGGCTCACCAGGAACCGCCTCCTCCTCCTCCGCCTCCGCCGCCGGAGAAACCGCCACCCGAGAAGCCGGAGAATCCGGACGAGGAGGTGGTGGCCGCGTGTACCGCGGTCGTCGCGATCGTGCCGGTGGTCATGTGCTGGAAGCTGAGCAGTGAGCCGGTGAACGCGCCGACCGTGAAGGCGTTGGCACCGGAGTACCAGCCGATGCCCTGCAGGTCGGGTGCGCTCAGCCCGTCAAGGATGTGGGCCCACCGCTCCACCAGCCCGAACACCATGGCGTAGGGCAGGAACTCGGAGAAGATCTTCACCCGCTCCTGGAACGCGATCTGGTCCTTCTCGGCGGTCGCGATGTAGAGCCGGAACCCGCGTACCCGTTCCAGCGCCGCGCTGCCCCGTCCCGGTCCGGGCCGGGAACCGTCCGGCCACCACCACCAACGCGATGGCCGCGGCCACCAGACCAGCCCGATCAGGGCCACATTGCGTGGTGAGGGCCAGCATGACCGTGACCACGATCGAGCCGACCAGCGCGAGGATGCCGACGGCTCGGGCGGCGCGCCGGGTGCTTCTCGGGGCTGCGGGCGTACCAGCCATGCGTCGACCATGTCCTCGTACAGTTGACGCCGGGTGCGGGCCAGGTCGCCGGCGAACGTGCCCCCGCAACTCGGACAGCCGCACCAGGTCCCGCCCGTCGAACAGGGCGCCGAACAGTTCCCGTTCGTACGACAGAAACTCCTTGCCGGGGTCGCGGAGCTTCTCCAGTTCCCAGTCCGGTGTGGACGATGCCGGCAGCTCCTGGATGACCACGTACTTGCGGACGGCGAGGTCGACGATGGTGGCGGTCACGTCGACCACGTTGGCCGTCTCGTCGATCGAGCGTGCCGACCTGGCCGGGCCGGAGCTTGTCGGGCGGGCCGAACTCGACCGACACCGGTGGAGCGCCCGTCAATGGCTTGCGTTCCTGCACCGCCGACTCCCCCTGCTCCGGGGTGCAGCCCGGGCAGCAACCCAACGTAGCGGCGGTCCCGCCCGTGCCGCCAGGCCAGCATGAGCGCGACGGCGACGCCCAGCAGGGCCAGGCCGAACGCGGCACCGACCGTCGCCCGGCTGACGTGGAAGGCGGCCGAGGTCGCGCCGGTCGACCAGGATCGGCCCGCATTGGACACGCTGCCGACCGGGAACGCGACGACCGCCGTCATCGCGGCTCCGTTGCCGATGTTGGTCGGCTGAACTCGCCGGGCCGTTGATAACAGTGCGCTCTGGCCGCAGCCGAGCTGGCTGCCCTCCGGCCCGCTGAAGCAGCCGACCCTGGTGCACGGCGCCGGACCGGATGACGGCTGGCCGCGGCCCGGGCGATCGGCACGTCCCACTCGGTGCCGACGACGTTCCAGAACAGCTCCTCGTGGTCGGCGAAGTGGTTGAGCGCGCCCTGCACGGTGTACCCGATGACATACGTGTGCACGGCCGGTGAGGTGCGGTCGGGGTCGCCGATCTTCAAGCTCGCCGCCCGTCCGAGGTGGACCGATCCACCGGTACCGGCGGGGCCGTCCATGGTGACGCCGACCTCGTCGATCGGATAGACCCGGTTGTGCAGGTCGTCGTACCGGAAGGTGTCGGGATATCGCGGACGATGCCGTGCCGTTGGGCCGCGGGCCGAAGTCGTACGTGATGGTCTCGGTGACCCGCATCGCGCCGTCCGCGTTCACCTCGACCTGGTGTCGTAGCTTTGATCTCCTCGGTCGACGCCCCGACTCGCGCGGCGACCCGAGCAGGACGACCAGCCGACAGGCCACCGGCACCGCACGCAACCGCCAGGAATAAGCGCCCCCGCCAGCGACAATTGCGCCCGCTCCGCTGCGCGGGCGCGGGCCTCGTGGGCACCGCCCGCAGCACGTCGCTGACTCCTCAGTCCAGTGCCGGCCCCGCAGCCGGCGATGAGTTCCCGGCCGGCCGGCGTTACACCTGCATGACCACTCTTCTGCATGGCAAGACAGCGGTCATCTACGGCGCCGGCGGCGGGATCGGGGCGGGGCGTGCGCGGCAACTTCGCCAAGGAAGGCGCCCGAGTCCATCTGGTCAGGCGTACGGCGGAGCCCCTGCCGAGGCCGGCCAAAGCGTCGGTCGACCGCGGCAAGGTCGAGGTCGGCCGTGCTCGACGCGCTCGACGAGGCAGGCGGTCGCGCCCACCTGACCAGCTGGTGTCCCGCCGGGTCGACATCTCGTTCAACCTGTCCACCGCGGCGACGTGCAGGGCATCCCCTTCCTCGACCTGGCCACCGACGACCTGCTGGCCCCGGTGACTCACGGGCCTCCGGACCGCATTCATCACCGCCCGGGCGGCGGCCCGGCGCATGGTCGAGCAGGGCAGCGGAGTCATCCTCACGCTCACCAGCGCCTCCTCGGCCGGCCTGGCGCCGGATATGGGCGGCACGGGCCCGGCTGACGCGGCGGTCGAGACGCTGATGCGCTACCTGGCGGCCGAGGTCGGGCCGCGCGGCGTACGGGTGGTCGGGCTGTGGGCGGCCGGGATCCCGGAGTCGTTCCCGGAGGCGCCGACCGCGCCTACGGTGGGCTGGACCGATCGGCCATCGACGCGCCGATGTCCCAGATGTCAACGCTGCGCCGGGCCACCCATCTGGCCGAGCTGGCCGACGACAGCGACGTTCCTCGCATCCGACCACGCCAAGGCCATTACGGCGACGATCGTCAACGTGACAGTCCGGACTGGTCGTGCGATGACGCGAGGGTTACGGTGGAGCCGGTGGACGCCCGGTTCGACAGAGCTCGTCCGCCAGCATGAGCGGGAGCTGCACGTGCATTGCTACCGGATGCTGGGCTCGTTCGAGGCGGCCCAGGACCTGGTGCAGGAGACGTTCCTACGGGCCTGGCGCGGCCGCGACAGCTTCGACGGGACGCAGGCGCGGGCCTGGCTCTACCGCATCGCCACCAATGCCTGCCTGGACGAGCTGCGGCGCTCAGCCCGCCGGCCGACCAGCGCTGGTCGAAGTCAGCTGGCTCCAGCCCTACCCGGACCGCCTGCTCGACGAGATCGCGCCGACCGAGGACGAGCCGGAGACGGTGGTGGTGGCCCGGGAGACTATCGAGCTGGCGTTCCTGGTCGCGGTCCAGCTCCTGCCGGCGCGGCAGCGGGCGGTGCTGCTGCTGCGCGACGTGCTGGGCTGGTCGGCCGCGGAGACGGCGCAGGCGCTGGAACTGAGCGTCGCGGCGGCCAACAGCGCGCTGCAGCGGGCCCGGGCGACCATGCGGGACCAGTTGCCGGCGCGCCGCTCCGAGTGGTCCATCGTGGAGCCCACGCGCAGGAGCGCGAGCTGGCGCTGATGTTCATCGACGCGCATGAGCGGGCCGACGCCGGAGCCTCGATCGCGCTCGCCGCCGCCGACATCAGGGTCACGATGCCGCCCCACCCGTGTGTCTTCACGGCGTCGACGCGCTGCGACCCTTGATGGAGCAGGCGTTCGGCCCGGAGTCGCCGCGGGATCGTGGCGGCTGCTGCCGACCGCGGCCAACCGGCTGCCCGCGGCCGCGTCGTACCTGCGCGAGCCCGGTGCGAATGCCTACCGTCCGTTCAAGCTCGATGTGCTGCGAGTCGTGGACGGGCGCATCGCGGAGATCACGACGTTCGGGCCCGAGCTCTTCGACGCCTTCGGCCTGCCGGCTTTGCTGGCGGCGGGGTCCTAGCGGATCTGCTGGAAGCAGTAGTACAGCGCGATCAGCAGATGGGCGAGCAGGCACAGCGGGGCGCTGAACAGCGCCACGACCACGGTCAGCACGTACAGCCCGATGCCGATCGCACTGAACCGCACGATCGACGACCGTACCGTCGACACGTCGACCCCGTCGGCCAGCAGTGCCGGCCGACGGGCGACGTACGTGTACAGCCCGGCGAACCCGAATGACATCGCGAGCATGACCAGCGAGTACACCACGGCCGCGACCCGGGCGTTGGTGCCGCCGACGGTCAGGTACTCGGCCAGCAGCGACGTGGTGAACGGGATCGCCACCACCGCCATCAGCAGCATCAGGTTCAGGAACAGTGCCACCCGGTCGATCCGGCCGAGCAGCTCGAACACCCCGTGATGGTTGACCCAGATGATGCCGATCACCAGGAAGCTGGTGACGTACGCGGCGTAGCTCGGCCACTCGTGGCCCAGTGCGCGGGCGAGCGACTCGTCCCCCAGCGCGGTCGATACCGGTACCCGCAGATCCAGCACGAGCAGGGTGATGGCGATGGCGAACACGCCGTCGCTGAACGCCTCGGTGCGGTTGGTCACGCTCACCCGACCATTATCGCGGGCCGGTCGGCGCCTACCGGGAGACGGTCAGTCCCGGGGTGGTCACCAGGGCGATCAGCTGGTCGATGGTGAACACCGTGCCCGCCCGGAGGGTGAACAGATCCCGCGGGTTCCAGATGAAGTTGCTGGCGACAGCGTCCACAATGGAACCGTCCGGGTTGTACAGGGTCACCATGACTTCCTGTGTACCGTCGTCCTTTCCGTTCGTTCCGACCGACAGGCGTTCACCGTCGGGCCCGGTGCGCGGGGTACAGGAGGAACGGGGATTACTGAACGCGGTGCACGGCTTGTCGCTGTAGCCCATCTGGTCCCGGTCGGCGGCGGCGGTCACACGTATCGACAGCTGGCCGGCGCCGTGGCCGTCGACCACCTCCGCGAAGCCCTCGTACCACTGCAGGTCGGGTGAGGTGCCGGGTGTAACCATCACCAGCGCACCCGGTGTCGACCCCTCACGGAAGTACGGGTTCGGCAGGAACTGGGCGTCCGGGCGGATGTGGGAGGCCGCCGTCTGGACGATGCTCGTCAGCCGGGCCGCGGCCTGCGCGGGTGGTTCGCCGGTCGGGGCGGCACTCGGCAGCTCGCTGCCGGCGGCGAAACCGGGCGCCGGCGTGATGGCCCGGAGCTGTCCGGGCAGTACGGCGATCCCGACCGTCAGGCCGGCCACAGCGACGGCCACCCCGCAGGCGGCCAGCAATGAGCGGTGGCGGCGGGCCCGGCGGCCCGTGCGGACCGCCCCGGCCGAGGTGATGGAGGACGGCGGCTGGTCCCGTGAGACCTCTTCGAAGATCGTGCGGATGTCGTTCATGACGCTCCTTGGACTGTTGTCGGGGCAAAATCGCGGAGGAGCCCACGAAGCGTCTGCAGGCCACGCGTGGACTGACTTTTCACCGTCCCCTCCGAGCAGCCGAGCAACCCACTGACCTGCTCGATGGACTGGTCCTCCCAGAACCGGAGCACCAGCACAGCTCGCTGGCGGGGTGGTAGTCGGGACAGGGCAGCCAGCAAGGCCATCCGGTCGCCGGTCGTCGCGACCGGGTCCTCATCGGCCCGGTCAGGTGGTGCCTGGGTCGAACGCTCGCGCCGGAACCAGCCCAGCCGTCGTTCGTCGATGAGCACGCGCAGGACGACCCGGCGGGCGTAGGCATCCACGGCACCGCGATCGTGCAGCCGTGGCCAGGCCAGGTACAGCTTGGTGAGCGCGGTCTGCACCGCGTCCTCGGCCCGATGCCAGTCGCCGCAGACCAGGAACGCGAACCGGATCAGCCCGGTGGACCGGGCCGCCACGTATGCGCTGTACTCCTGCTCGGCGTCGACCTTCATGGCCGTCCCCCCGTCGCGTTCACGCCCTTACCACGGGCTCGGGACCACAAAAGGTTGCACCGGCCTCACGGCACGAGGTGCTCAGATGACGAACCACGCGCCGACCGGCGTGAACGGTGCCATCATGGCGGTAACGGTGCGGCGCGGTCGATCGCGATCTACTCCGGCGTGAACGGTGATCCGGCGCTAGGCTGCGGCGTGTGGGCGGGTACGCGATCCGTGATGGGCAGGCCGGGTACGACCGGCTGAGGGTGCTCGCCCAGACATACCGTGACAACACCGTCCGGCTGCTGGCCCGGGCCGGCGTCGGACCGGGGCTGCACTGCGTTGATCTTGGCTGCGGTGGCGGGGCCGTGAGCTTCGAACTCGCCCACCTGGTCGGCGATACGGGTTCGGTGACCGCCCTCGACCTCGACGATGTGACGTTGAACCTGGCCCGCAAGCAGGCGGCCGACCGGGGTATCGCCAATGTCAGCTTCGCCCGGGCCGACGTGACCCGATTCGACCAACCCGCCTCCTACGATGTGGTCTACGCGCGCTTCCTGCTCCAGCACCTGTCCGATCCCGTCGACCAGCTGACCCGGATGTGGGCGGCGGTACGGCCCGGCGGGCGGCTGATCATCGAGGACGCCGACTTCGACGGTTGCTACAGCGACCCGGTCAACCCGGGCATGCAGTTGTTCCTGCGGGTCTACTCGCAGCTGCTGGCGCGTCGGGGCGGCGACGCGACCATCGGCCGCCGGCTGTTCGGGTACCTCAACCGGGCCGGTGTCGCGCGACCGCATCTGGGCGTGGTCGAGGTGGTGCATAGCGAGGGCGAGTCGAAGCTACTGTTCGCGATGACGCTGGCGGCCACAAAGGACGCGATGGTGACCGAGCGTCTCGTGTCCACAGTGGATGCCGATGAGGCCCTGGCCAGCCTGACCGCCTTCAGCGCCGACCCGTCCACCATCGTGGGCGGCCCCCGCATCTTCCAGGCCTGGTCGGCCCGGGAGGCGTGAGGGTGGCGAAGAAGGAGGCCGACGAGGAACGCGAAGGTGTGCGCCTCACCAACCTCGACCAACCACTCTTCGACGGGTCCGGCGCGACGAAACGGGATCTCGTCGACTATCTGGACGCGGTGCGGCAGCCGATCCTGAAGGCCCTCCAGGATCGGCCGTTGTCGGTGATCCGGGTACGGCCGGGCCAGCCGCCGTTCATGCAGAAGAACCTGCCCACGTACGCGCCCGAGTGGATCCGCACGGTGACCTTGTGGGCCGAGTCGTCCAAGCGGGACGTCGCCTACGCCCTGTGCGACGAGCGCCGTACCCTGCTGTGGTTCGCCAACCAACGGGCGGTCGAATACCACCCGACGCTGGTCCGGGCCGATGACTGGGCCCATCCGACCCACCTGATCCTCGATATCGACCCGCCTGCGGGCGGCGCCTTCGACCTCGCCGTACGGGCCGCTCTGCTGGTACGGCAGGCCCTGACCGAGGCGAAGCTGGCGGCGGCCGTCAAGACGAGCGGCGCCAAGGGCCTGCACGTATTCGTCCCGCTCGCCCCGGCGGACATGGAGGATGTCGCCGCCGCCACCCGGGCCGTCGCGATGCGGGCGGAACGGCTCGGCCCGGCCATCACCACGACGGCGTTCATGAAGGAGGGGCGGGGCGGCAAGGTGTTCCTCGACTCCACCCGGGCCGGCGGGGCCACGGTGGTGTCCGCCTACAGTCCACGGATCCGACCCGGTACCCCGGTGTCGTACCCGCTCGCCTGGGACGACCTGCCCGGCGTCACCCCGGCCGACTTCACCATCCACAATGTAGCGTCGCTGATCGGACGCGGTGACCCGTGGGCGCGCCTGATGCCCAAGCCGCAGATCCTCCCGGACGACCTAGTCGCCGAGGGCCACGAAATACCGATCGCCCGCGTCCAGGCCATGCACGAAGGCAAGCGCCGCGCCCGCGCCAAACGGGTCCCGTGACTCTGCCAGGAGTGTCGCGCCCGCCCGGCCGCCCGCGGGTGACCGGGGCCGTTAACAAGGGGCCCTTTCTATACCGGAGACGTTAACAAGGTGCCCTTCCTTCCAACCCGGCCCGTCCGGCGGCCCCCCGCGATTGGCCCAATTGGGTGGGCGGGAAGTGGTACTGGGGGAGGGCCAATGGGGCGGCTAGTGTCGGCGGTATGAGTTCGATGATGTTGGCGCCGGCGGTCCGGCTCGCGGTGGACACTCTGGCACCTCACATGATGAAGGCGATGAATGCGCTCGACGCCGCTTCCAGGAAGACCAGCCTCGAGGCGCCGCTGCTGGAGCTGGTACGGACCCGGGCCTCGCAGCTGAACGGCTGCGCCTACTGTGTGGACATGCACACCCGGGACGCCCGGGAAGGTGGGGAGAGCGAACGGCGGCTGTACGCGCTCGCGGTGTGGCGGGAGACCCCGTTCTTCACCGCCCGGGAGCGGGCGGCTCTGGAACTGACCGAGGCGGCTACCCGGCTCAGCGAGGCACCGGTGAGCGACGACGTGTTCGCCCGGGCGGCGGCCGAGTTCGGTGAGGTTGAGCTGGCCGAACTGGTCTGGACGATCACTGTTATCAACGCGTGGAACCGGCTCGGGGCCACCACGCACGCTTGGCCGCTGTCGTGACGGCGGTGGCGCTGCGGGCTCTGCAGGTGCCGGGCTCGCCGGTCGTGCTGCCCAACGCCTGGGACGCCAGTTCGGCCCGCGCGGTGCGGGACAAGGGCTTCCCGGCGGTGGCCACCAGCAGTGCGGCGGTGGCCGGCGCCCTCGGGTACGCCGACGGTGAGGCGACTCCGGTGGCCGAGATGATGGCCGCGGTGGCTCGTATCGCCGGCGCCGTCGACATTCCGGTGACGGCCGACGTCGAGCGCGGATACCGGTTGGTGCCGGCTGAGCTGGTGGAGCGGCTGGCCGAGGCCGGGGCGGTGGGGTGCAATCTGGAGGACTCGGATCCGGCCACCAAGCGCCTGATCGAACTCGAGGAGCAGGCCGACTTCCTGGCCGCCGTCCGGTCGGCGGCCCTCCACAGTGGAGTCGACCTGGTCATCAACGCCCGCGTGGATACGTTCGCCCGAGGGCACGAGCGGGCGGTCGAGGAGGGGTTGCGGAGGGCCCAGCGGTATCTGGCGGCCGGAGCCGACTGCGTGTACCCGATCACGGCGGCCGATCCGGACGACATCCGGGCGATGGTGGAGGGAGCCGGTGGCCCGGTCAACATCCTCTACCGGCCGGGCGCGCCGAGCCTGGCCGCGCTGGCCGAGCTGGGTGTGGCCCGGATCAGCTTCGGCTCCGGCCTGCACCGGGCGACCGTGGCACACCTGGAGCAGCTCCTCACCGGTATCGCGAGCGGTACCGACCCCTACTAGCCAGCCGCTCTACGCTGTGGGCGAATCATCGTGGTGGAGCCGACCCGGGCCGGGTTAGGGTATGCACGGGCAGAGCGCCTGCCCGTGCCGGTATGACACCCCCACGCAGGTTGTGCCAGGCCAAGAGGCTTCGACTCAGCGCAGTTGTCAGGTGTTCGGTGCGTGCTGTGCCGTCCGATCCTTCGGGTGCGTGGGCCCGGTTGGGGACGTGATGGGCATGTTCGAGAGATTCACTGACGCATCCCGGCGGGTGGTTGTCCTGGCTCAGGAAGAGGCCAGGATGCTCAACCACGCGTCGATCGGGACCGAGCACATGCTGCTCGGGCTGATCCGCGAGGAGGAGAGCCTGGCCGCGAAGGCGCTGGACAGTCTCGGCGTCGAACTTGAGGCGGTCCGGCTCCAGGTCGAGGAGGCGGTGGGCCATGGGCTGCAGCCGGCGGGGGGTCAGCTGCTGTTCACGCCACGGGCCAAGAAGGTGCTCGAACTGGCCCTGCGGGAGGCGTTGCAGCTCGGCCACAACACGGTCGAGCCGGAGCATGTGCTGCTCGGCCTGATCCGGGGTGGTGACGGTGTCGCCACCCAGGTGCTGGCCAGCCTCGGGGTCGACCTGAGCCGGGTCCGGCAGCGGGTCATGGTGCTGCTCAGTGCGGGCGCCGACACCGCACCGGCGGAACCACCGGCGTCGACCATCCTCGACCAGTTCGGACAGAACCTGACCCGCCGGGGGCGCGAGGGCGGGCTCGACCCGGTCATCGGCCGGGAGAAGGAGATCGAGCGGGTGATGCAGGTACTGTCCCGCCGGACCAAGAACAACCCGATCCTCATCGGGGAGCCGGGGGTGGGCAAGACCACGGTCGTCGACGGGCTGGCTGCGCTGATCGTCAACGGGCAGGTGCCCGAGACGCTCAAAGGCAAGCAGATCTACACCCTCGACCTGGCCTCCCTCGTGGCCGGATCGCGCTACCGCGGCGACTTCGAGGACCGGCTGACCAAGGTGGTGAAGGAGATCCGCAGCCGGGGCGACATCATCCTGTTCATTGACGAGATTCATACGCTGGTCGGCGCCGGAGCGGCCGAGGGTGCGATCGACGCGGCCAGCATCCTCAAGCCGATGCTCGCCCGGGGCGACCTGCGGACGATCGGCGCGACCACTGTGGACGAATTCCGCCGCATCCTGCAGAAGGACAAGCCGCTGGAGCGGCGCTTCCAGGCGGTGCCGGTGGGCGAGCCGTCGGTCGCCCACACCATCGAGATGCTCAAGGGGCTACGGGAACGGTACGAGGCGCACCACCAGGTATCCATCACCGACGCCGCCCTCAGCGCGGCGGCCAACCTGGCTGACCGGTACATCTGCGACCGGTACCTGCCGGACAAGGCGATCGACCTGATCGACGAGGCCGGTGCCCGGGCCCGGCTGATGACCAATCGGTCCGAAGTGGACGAAGACCAGATCGCCGAGGTGCTCGCGACCTGGACCGGTATCCCGGTGTACAAGCTCACCGAGGAGGAGACGGCGCGTCTGCTCCGCATGGAGGACGAGCTGCACAAGCGGATCATCGGCCAGGAGGACGCCGTCAATGCCGTCTCATCCGCCATCCGGCGTACCAGGGCCGGCCTCAAGGACCCGAAGCGGCCGTCCGGCTCGTTCATCTTCGCCGGGCCGTCCGGCGTGGGTAAGTCGGAGCTGTCCAAGGCGCTGGCCGAGTTCCTGTTCGGCAGCGAGGATGCGCTGATCCAGCTGGACATGTCCGAGTTCCACGACCGGTACACGGTGTCGCGGCTGGTCGGCGCTCCGCCCGGCTACGTCGGCTACGACGAGGGTGGTCAGCTGACCGAGAAGGTGCGGCGTCGGCCGTTCTCGGTGGTCCTGTTCGACGAGATCGAGAAGGCCCACCCGGACGTGTTCAACACGCTCCTGCAGATCCTGGAGGACGGGCGTCTCACCGATGGTCAGGGTCGCCTCGTCGACTTCACGAACACGGTGATCATCCTGACCACCAACCTGGGTACCGCGGCCTCGGCGACGAGCATCGGCTTCCAGTCCGGACCGGATTCGGGGTACGACCAGATGATGGGCAGGGTGATCGACGAGTTGAAGCGGCATCTTCGGCCCGAGTTCCTCAACCGCATCGACCACACGATCGTGTTCCATCGGCACAGTCGGGAGCAGATCCTGCTCATGGTCGACCTGATGACCGCGCCGATCGCCGCGCGGTTGCTGGACAAGGGCATCACCCTCGAGCTGACCAACGCCACGAAACTGTGGCTGGCCGACAAGGGATGGGAGCCGGCCCTCGGGGCGCGGCCGCTGCGCCGCTGCATCCAGCGGGAGGTGTCCGACGCGCTGGCCGAGCGGATCCTCTTCGACGAGGTGCGACCCGGCCAGACGGTGGTCGTCGATGTGGTCGACACCGAGGTCGTCATCCACACCAAGCGGGAGGACGTACCGGTCTAGCGGGGCGCGTCGGCGTGCGGTTCGGCCCCGGGCAGTGCCTCCTGGTGGGGCAGCACCATGAGGACGCGGGGGTCGAACCGCAGCACCGCGTGGCCGCCGTCAGGGCGCACCTGATAGCAGAGCGGTGGCCCGCAGGCGGCCCAGTGCACGCCGACGATCGTCCCGGGCAAGTCGGTGTACGGCGCCGTCAGCATTCGCACCCGGGTACCTGGCGCGTGGCCGTCCTCGGCGACCACCAGCGTCGCGTCGAGGATCTGGCGGGCCCCGGTCAGCGGCGGCCCATCGTCCACTGAGGACAACATGTGCTCGAACAGCCGGTGCAGCCGCCGCTGCCCACTCGCGAGCAGGGCCGATTCGAGGCGCCGCCAGATCGTGGCGTGGTCGGCGTCCAGCAGGAGTCGGGCCGCCCGGTCGAGATCGGAGCAGGCCATGTCGACCACTGTCTCCTCGCCGAGTTCGGCCGTCCAGGCCAGCTCGCCCGTGCTCGGCCGGAACCCGGGGGCTTCGTGGCACACCGCACTGAGGACCATCGCCAGCAGGTCGGCCCGGCCCTCGCCGTGGTACAGCGGCCCGACGCCGGTTCCGGGACGGCCACGGGTGGGCGGAAAGCGCCTCACCAGGTGCACAGCCCGGCCAACCGGTATGTCGGCGGCGAGGCGGGCATCACGGACACACTCCGCGAAGCTCCGCTCGGACCGTTCCAGGACCCACGCCCGCCGGTCGTCGTCACCGCCCGCGGGGTAGACGGTCCGCCCGCGGCTGGCCAGCACCTCGCCCGGTCCGCTGCCGAGCTGGCGGGCGGCCACCGAGTACGGCACGCCGGCCGCGGCGGCGTGCTCCCGTACCGCCCGGGTACGGGCCCGGCCGGAGCGCGTGCGCCGGCGATCGCCCATCCCGACACAGTAGTCGAGGCGACCCAGCCGAGGGCTATCTACAGTGGATGAAGATCAGCAGTACGGGCTGCCGTTGACGAAGTGCAGCCTCAGGTAGTTCGCGTCACCGGCGGTCATCGCGGTCACCGTCTTGGCAGAGCTGAGGTCGAACAGGATGCCTCGCCCGGACACCGTGATGACCAGGAATGCCGTGTTGGTCCCGTGGTTGAGGTTCTCCTTGGTGACGGTCGCGTAGATCTTGGTGAGGTCGGCCAACGACGTGCCGAGATACACCCCGGACGGCGTCGGGACGGACGCGGACTGGTTGACCAGCAGGTACAGCGTGCCGTCCTTCTGGAAGAAGAGGTGCACGTCGCTGAACGGGCCCGTGCCCCGGGCGCTGGTGCTGTCGGGGCAGCCGGGTGCGCCGGGGGTGACCGCGTCGAGCTTGCCGGCCGCTTGCAGGTCGGAGACCTTCGCGCCCAGCTCGTAGGGTCCGGCACCGTCCACACTGAACTCGACGACATCGCCGGGCGGGGCGGTGGACGACGGGGACACCGAACTCGACGGTGACCCTGAGCCCGGGCTGGAGGGCGTGGTCCCGGTCCCGCCCGTCGGCGACGTTGCGGCCGGAGTGTCCGAACCGCAACCGGCGAGTAGGAGCAGCGCGGCGACGAGGACCACTGAGCCACCGCGCGACCAGGACAGGCGCCTCATGCGAATAGTGGAACGGATACGGTGCAGCGGCGCAAGGCTGCGCGCCGTACCGAATGTGACCTACGTCATCGCCGACGTTGGCTGGTGTGCCGCTGGCCGACTCGCGGGGAAGCGGTCGCCGCCCGCATGATCGGCGCCGTGGTCGTCCTCCTGCCCGACCGGCCGCCGCGGCCCGATGGTGTCCACAGTAGACGTCCAAAGGCGGCAGGATCCCTCGGGCGACATGTCCTGACATGGCGGAGGTTTGCCGGCGTGGTCCACCATGAACAGCCGAACAGGGGGTCGCCAGCCGGCCGGTGTGCCGTTATCGTCCCCCATCGGATCTGACAGGTCATGTTAAGGAGACCGATGACCAACCCCGGAGACGGCACGCCGACCTCAGGCGGGCCGCCGAACCATGAGCCCACCTCGCCCGCGGGCGCCCCGGTGCCGCCGCAGGCCCCGCCGCCCGCGTACGTGGAGCACAACGTGAGCCCGACGCCGGCCTTCCAGTCGCAGCCGGCGTACGCCCCGCCGACGACGGAGATGCCGGTACCACAGCCGCCGGCCGCGCCGCCGCCACCGGCCTACACCCCGCCCGCCGCGCCGCCCCCACCGGCCTACACCCCGCCGGCCGCCGAACCCGCTCCGGCGTACTCACCGCCGGCCACGGAGCCGCCGACCGCCCCCGCCCCGGTCGCGTACACCCCGCCGGCGCCGGCTCCCGAGCCGCCGAGCAGCTACTCGCCACCGGCCCCGTACGCTCCGCCCGCCGCCGGGGCTCCGGTACCGCCGGCTCCAGTCACGTCGGCTCCGCCGACGGCCGCCTACCCGGCGCAACCACCGGTCAGCGCCGCGCCCGGCGGATACCTGCCGGCGCCCGTAGCGCCACCGGCCAGGAAGCGCCGCGGCGGGGTGATCGCGCTGGCGATCCTGCTGGTGCTGGCCCTGCTCGGCGCCGGCGGCCTCGGCTACCTGTACAAGCTCCAGCGGGACGAGACGACCAAGGCGAACGACCGGATCACGAGCCAGAACGGTGACCTCAAGAAGCTCAACGACCAGCTGACCCAGGCCAAGTCGGACCTGTCATCGGCGCAGGCGTCAGGCAGCAAGGCCTCGACCGACCTCGACAAATGCAAGACGGACGTCAACAACTTCCTGCAGAAGCTCAGCGCCAACGACGCCGTGGGTGCTCAGAACGCCCTGGTCACCCTGGCCAACGACTGCCACTGACCCGGGTACCGCCTCGATCGGGACGCGAGCCCGCCAGCCCGACGGCTGGCGGGCTTCGTCACGCTTGTGGGCCTTTATGGACGCGTGTCCGTTGCGGGAGGCACGCGTCCGGCGGGCTTGCCCAACCGGCTGACCGCTGACACGGCGGGTCGGAGAATGGCTGGCATGACGACAACGAGTCCGCTCGAGGTCATCCGCTCCGCTGTGGCGACCACGGCCGAGCGCGTCTTCGTATCACCGATCACTCAGGACGGGGTGACCGTGATCCCGGCCGCGGCCGTGGACGCGGGTGGCGGCGGTGGTGGCGGTTCCGGGGCCAACGGGAAGGGGGCCGGAACCGGTTCGGGCGAAGGTGGCGGTTTCGGCCTGCGGGCCAAGCCGGCCGGGGCCTTCGTCATCCGGGACGGCTCGGTGCGCTGGCAGCCGGCGGTGGACGTGAACCGCGTCGTGCTCGGAGCGCAGGTCGTGGCGGTCATCGGCCTGCTGGTCATCCGGACGATCGTGCGCAGCCGCCGGCATACGGCCAGGGCGCGGGCCACCCGTCGCCAGGCGGCCATGGTGCGCCACGGCATCCGGGGAACGCGCGGCTAGCGCCGCCCGCGCCGATAAAGCCGTCGTCGCCTCGCCAGCCGGTGGATACGCTGCCGGCATGCTGCTAGCCCACGACATCGCCGGGACCGGCGAACCGGTCGCCCTGCTGCACTCCGCCGTCGGCGACCGCCGGATGTTCACACCACAGTGGCAGCCGCTCACCGATGATGGTCATCAGGTGGTAAGGGTCGACTTCCGCGGCTACGGTGACACGCCCGCCCCGACCGGGCCGCACAACCACGCCGACGACGTGCGGGATGTGCTCGACCAGCACGGCCTGTCCCGGGTGAGCATCGTCGGGTCTTCATTCGGCGGCCGCGTCGCCACCGAGTTCGCCGCCCGATGGCCCAGCCGCGTCAGCCGGCTCGTCCTGGTCTGCGCCGCGGGGCGGGGCGTGTCGCCCACTCCTGACGTGGAGGAGTTCTGGGAGCTCGAGGACGAGCTGATCCAGGCGGGCAAGCTCCAGGACGCGACCGAGCTCAACGTGCGCACCTGGGTCGGCCCGTCCGCCGACGACGCTACCCGCCAACAGGTCGCGGTCATGCAGCTGCACGCCTTCGAGGTCCAGGTAGCAGGTCCCGATGTCGATGCGCTCGAGGTCGAGTACGACCCGGCCGCCATCACCGCCCGCACCCTGGTCGTCACCGGCGCGCACGACCTGACATTCTTCGAACGCATCGGCGACCACCTGGCCGCCACCATTCCCGGCGCCGACCGGGTCCACCTCGACTGGGCGGCGCATCTGCCGAGCCTGGAGGATCCCGCCCGGTTCAACCCGCTGCTGCTGGACTTCCTCAGGGACTGACCCGCGGGCTGTGTCACTGTCCGGCGCGCCGGGGGGACGGGGCGAGCGACACAGCCGCGGGCGTCTTCGGTTGTCGGCGGACTGTCAGCCGCTGGCGCAGCGCCGACCGTTCAGGCTGAAGTTCGGTGGCTTGGCGTTGGCCGTGCCGTCGAATGAGGCGGTGAAACTGATGCCGGTCGCGCTCGCCCCGGCGCCGATGCGCCAGTTGGAACGCTCACTGGTGACCGTCACGTCGCGGCCGTTGGCCGACCGGTCCTGGCGCACCTGGGCGCCGCGGTCGCCGCGGATCACCTGCCCGTTGGCCAGTTCGAACCGGACGATCCAGCCATCCATCGGTCGGGTGCCGCTGTTCTTGATGGTCAGGTCGGCCCGGAACGCGTTGGTGCCCAGGGGCGTCACCGCGTAGCTGATCGTGCAGGTTGTCGCCGGCAGGTCATCATCCGCGGTGAGGAACACACTGGCACCCGGATTGAGGTCCGCCTTCGCGATGTCCGTGTTCGCCGCGATGATCGTGGCCAGGCTGCTACGGAAGTCGATCCCGTACGTCCGCTTGATGTAGGACAGGCCCTGGTCGTTGCCGTAGAAGAAACGGTCGCCGTCGCGCAGCCGGGTGAACTCCCGGGTCCAGATGGCCAGCTGGGTCTGGCCCATCTCGGTACCCTTGACGTGCTGTTCCGCGATGACCCCGGTGAAGGCGTCGACGCGGTCGACCGACCCGTAGATGGCTCGCAACCGGGCGGCCAGGGTCGTGCGCCGCACCTCGCCGACCGCGGTCTCGTCGGCGTCGGGATCCCCGGCTTTGATCGTGTTGCCGTCGATGTCGGTCAGCCGCAGAATGTCCAGACTGTTGGGGTCGTTGACCTCGTTGCCCCGGGACAGCGTGCGGTCGCGGGGGAAGTCCGACGTTCGCTCGCCGGTGATCGCGGTGAATGACCGCATCGGCGCCAGTCCGTACGCCGCCCGGAGCTGGTTGTAGGTACCAATGCCGTGATCACGCCCGCGTTCGATGTCCAGTGCGCCGAGGTCGTTGACCGCACCGAAGCAGTCGGGCATCGTCGGGCCGTTGAGGCACGTCGTGTCCGACGAGGTGGGTACCTGGAACAGCGTCGAGCGCAGCTGGTTGTCGATCTGCTCGTCGTTGTTGTACTGCGACTCGGCCCCCAGCGACTCGAGGACCGGGCCGAGCTGGAGCGACCTGAGCAGGGACGGGTTGAAGAAGGAAACTCCGAGCGGTACGTCGATGCCGACCTGCGCGCCGTCGACGGTGACCTCGAGCCCCGCCTTCTCGAACGAGTCGAGCTGGTCCTGCGTGTAGCGGGCTGTTTCGGACTCGATCTCGAACCCGTCACCGTGCACCAGGCTGTGCGCCCGGAACCCTATTGTCGCGAACTCGGTGCTCAACGTGGTGTCGACGTTCGGCCGGTACCCGGTGTACGCGGGCAGCGCCACCCCCATGGCCGGGAGGAACTCCTGGTAGGTGATGTACTGCTCTTCGGCGATCACCACCCGGCGGGCGATCTGGAACTTGTCCTCCGCGGACAGCGTGTTCGGGAGCATGGCGACGATGCGGTTGTGCTCCCGGGCGAACAGCGTGTGGACGGCAGTCAATGCGATGTTCTCGTTGGCCCGCCCGTCGCCGGCGACGATCGCCTCGTCCGGGTTGGCCAGCAGCCGCCCGTCGGCGTCCATCGACGGCGCGGTGGCGGCATCGCCACGCGCGCCGCGTCGCGGGAGGTAGTTGTCGGGCAGGAGCAGCGTCGCGTCATTGTTCGTGGGATCTCCGTCAACCGGCCCGTTACGCAACCAGTCCAGCCGCTGGTCGGTGGCCCCGTACACCGTGTTTGCCGCGATGTAGCTCGGGATGTCGTTGGTCTGTTGACGCGGGTTGGCCCGGCTGGTACCCGTGCCCGGGGCCGCGGCTGACCGGTTGAACGGGATCACACCCACGCTGCTGGTGAACGTCTCCATCGGGTCGTTGGCGTCAATCGTGATGTTCGCCGGCGTCGCCGTGTCGCCCGTCTCCTGCCGGTGACCGAAGGTGTGGTCCAGGAACTGCCCCCAGGCCCAGCCCCACTGCGTGACCCGGCGCTCGGAGAACAGGTTCTGGCTCGTGTCGTTGATGATCCGGTTGCTGATCTGGCGGGCGTTCGGCCCGCTGAACGGTTGCCCGACACCGTCGGCGAAGTGAGCCGTCCCGATCCGCGCGTAGGGCCGCCCGGCCTGACCCCAGGTGGGGTGGGCGACGTTGTTACCCGCCCCGTCGAGGCTCTCGACCGCGAACGGTGCGGAAGCCTGGGCGGTGGGGGCCACGATGATCACGGTGCCGCCGGCCGCGGCGGCAAGGACGGCGGCCAGTGGAAGCAACCATCGACGGGTTCTTCGGCGCCGTGCCGAACGGGACGTCGTGCTGGGCATTCGATCCTCCCTGGGGGGATGTCACGCGACATCGGGGAGCGCCATCCGGGTGCCTCATGCAGCTGGCTGTCTCATGTGGACAGACGGATGTTGCGGGACAGGGCGACGAGGTCGCTAGCCTTCCGTGCGCTCTGATGCTCGTCTATGCGTATTGCGCATCGTGGCCCTGTGTTCGAATGGAAGTCAATAGGTGGAGTGCAAGTAATGACCCGATTTGAACACGCTGTCACTGCTCGCGCACGGTAAGGCGTCGCTTGCCTTAGGTGACGATTAGCCCTAACCTCCGGCTAAGGTAGCTCCACAGTGGACGTTGTCCACGCGGTTAATAAGGGCACCTTGCTATACCGCAGACGTTAATAGGGTGCCCTTCCTTCCTCGCGGGGGGTGCGCGGGCGCGAGGAGCTGCGCGCATGTGATGTCGGCGAACCACGCCTGGTACTGGTCGGGTGTCCAGCCGCGGCGGGTCACCAGCAGGTGCCACAGGTCGGGATGGTTGAGTGTCCACAAGATGTCGGTCGCGGTGGCGATCGTCAGGCCCGGGCGCAGCGAGTCCTTCTGGTCCAGTGACTCCACGACGATCCTCTGGTTGGCGTGGAAGTCCGTCTGGATCAGTTCCCACAGAGCCGCCACGTCGATGTCCTGCGTCGCGCCGTCGCGGATCACGGGCGGCCGCGTCGCGCTGGCGACCTGGGGGCAGCGGTCGGCCAACCCTTGGCTGGGTGTGGTACTCGACGCCGTCAGCGCCCAGACCGGGCTGCAGCTGCCACCGCCGGGGCGGCCGGGCCCGTTCGCGCTCGACGACGCGGAGGCGCTCGCGGCGATGCTGGTCTCAGCCGGACTGTCCGCGGTGAGCGTGACCGAGCTGGCGGTACCGATGCGGACCGCCTCAGTGGACGAGTGGTGGGAGCGCACGCCAGCGCTGGCCGGGCCACTGGTGCACGTCCTGGCCGGCCTGTCGGACGGGGCGAGGTCGCAACTGGCGGCCCGGGTACGGTCGGCTGTCGCTCCATTCACGACGCCTGACGGCCGGCTGGACCTGCCGGGCCTCGCCCTGATCGCGGCGGGCCAGGTCAGGCCCGGATGAGGTCGGCCGCCCGTTCGGCGATCATGATGGTCGGCGCGTTGGTATGGCCGCGGATGATCTGGGGCATGACCGATGCGTCGACCACCCGCAGGCCCGAGACTCCCCGGACGCGAAGGTTCTCATCCACGACCGAGTCGTCATCGGTGCCCATGCGGGCCGTGCCGACCGGGTGGTAGAGCGTCTCGGCATTCGAGCGCAGAAGCTGCTCCTGCTCGACATCGTCGGCGGGCCAGTGGTCCGGTCGCATCGGGCCCCCGACGTGCGGGGCCAGTGACGGCGTCTCCAGCATCGTGCGGGTCACGCCGGCCGCCGCGATCAGGCGCTGCACGTCATCCGGATCGTCCAGGTAGTTGGGATCGATCTCGGCCGGCACGGTCGGGTCGGCGCTGCCCAGCCGGACACTGCCGGTACTCGCCGGCTGGAGCAGCACGATGCCCAGGGTGAACCCGTGTCCCGGCGGTGCGGTGAACCCATGATCGAGGAACGGGACCGGCGCGAAGATCAGCTCGATGTCGGGACCGTCCAGCCCGGGACGGGTGTGGATGAACGCGACCGCCTCGGCCACGTTGGACGACAGCATGCCGCGGCGGGCGAGCAGGTACTTGGCCAGCTGCTTCGGCTTCTCGGCGTCGACCATGGTCACGGCGGTCGGGGTGTGCAGGATCCAGCCCGCCGAGAGATGGTCCTGCAGGTTGGCCCCGACGCCGGGACTGTCGTGGACCACCGGTACCCCGGCCGCGGTGAGCTGGTCCGCGTCGCCGACTCCGGAGAGCATGAGCAGGTGCGGCGATCCGATGGCGCCGGCCGAGAGGATCACTTCGCGGGTCGCGGTGAGCCGCTGGGACTGGCCGGACTGGTCGCGGTAGGCGATGCCGGTCGCCCGGCCGTCGGAGATCAGGACCCGCTCGACCAGCGCGTCCGGGATCACGGTGAGATTGGAGCGGCGGCGGGCCGGGTGCAGGTAGGCGTCGGCTGCGCTGAAGCGCCGGCCCCGGTGCATCGTGACCGGCGTAGGCGAGTACCCCGTGTTGTCCGGTTCGTTCAGCTCGTGCAGCCTGGTCATCCCCGACTCGGCGCAGGCGCCCAGGAAGGCGGCGGTCAGCGGGTTGGGGTCACGGAGCTCCTCGATCCACAGTGGACCGTCGGTGCCATAGGTGTGGTCGTGGTTGCTGCCGACGCGGCGTTCGATCCGATGGAAGTACGGCAGCACCTCGTCGTAGCTCCACCCGGGCACCTGCCAGCCGTCGTAGTCGGCCCGGTGCCCGCGGACCCACATCATGGCGTTGATCGAGGAACTGCCGCCGATCACCTTGCCCCGCGGCCAGTACAGCTCGCGGTCGGTCAGGTGTTTCTGCGGCGTGGTGGTGAAGTTCCAGTCATAGGGCGTCTTGAACAGCTTGCTGAACGCGGCCGGGATGTGGATCTCCTGTTTCCGGTCGGATCCGCCCGCCTCGACCAGGGCGACCTTCACCCCGGCGGCGGCGGAGAGCCGGTTGGCCAGGACGCAGCCGGCCGAGCCGGCGCCAACAATCACGTAGTCGAACATCCCGTCCTCCTGGTGGCGTGTCACGCACGGTACCGGAACCGCCAAAGCTTGCCTACCCCACGGTAACCAGCCACGGAGCGACCTTGTCGGTCGGGGGCGTTAACGTGATCACTGTTGACGGTGGGATCGCTGAGGAGGCGGCATGGCACAGGCTGGGGTGGCCGAGTCCGAAGCGTCGCGCGGATCGGGATCGAAGTACATCGCGTTGACCGCGATGGTCTTCGCGGTGGCGATGACGTTCATCGACCAGACCATCGTCTCGATCGCGGTTCCGCAGATCCAGGACGAGCTGCACCTGTCGGCGGGTGGCGTCCAATGGGTCATCAACGGCTACCTGCTCGCGCTGGCCGCGACGTTCGCCCTCGGCGGGCGCATCAGCGACATCGTCGGGCACCGGCGCATGGTACTGGTGGGTATCGTCGTCTTCGCCGTGTCGTCGGGATTGTGCGGCGCCACTCCGAGCGGGTCGTGGGCCGAGGCGTGGATCGTGTTCTGGCGGGTCGTGCAGGGCATCGGTGCGGCCATCATGTTCCCGGCCGCCCTGGCCATCGTGGTCTCCGCGTTCGACCTCCGCGAGCGGGGCAAGGCGCTGGCCATCTTCTTCGGTGTCAGCGGGGGTCTCACCGCGATCGGGCCGATCCTGGGTGGCTGGCTCACCCAGTACACCTGGCGCGCGATCTTCTGGATCAACATCCCGGTCGCCATCATCGCCATCGTGCTCACCTATGTGGCCCATGTGCAGACCCGCAGCCGCAAGGAGCCGCTGGACTACCGTGGCGCGGTGCTGGTCGCGGTCGGGATGGGGCTGTCCGTTCTCGGGCTGCAACAGGCCAGCAGCTGGGGCTGGGGCAACTGGAAGACGTGGGCCTGCATCGTCGGCGGGCTGATCGTGCTGGCCGCGTTCGTCGCCGTCGAGGCGCGCACCGAGATACCGCTGATCAAGGTGCGCATCTTCCGTGACCGCGCCTTCTCGGTCGACAACGGCGTGCTGTTCTTCGGGATGATGGCCTTCGTTCCGGTGTTCTTCTTCGCCAGCGTCTACACCCAGCTCTCATTGGGCTTCACCGCCAACGGCGCCGGGCTTTACCTGTTCATCTACTTCGGCGGCTTCGCCACCGCGGCCCAGATCGGTGGTCGCATGCTCGACTCGCGGGGGGCCAAGCTGCCGGTGCTGCTGGGCTGCGCGATCGGAGCGGTCGGCTACGCGCTGTGGGGCTGGAAGCTGACCACACTGAGCGAGGGCAGCCAGTGGCCCTACATCGTGCTGGCCGGCGCGGGCATCGGGTTTCTGCTCGGTCCGGCGAGCACTGACGCGGTCAACCGGGCCATCAACGCCTCCTACGGCGAGGTCACCGGGATCACCCAGACACTGCGCAACTACGGCTCGAGCCTGGGTCTGGCGGTGCTGGGCACGATCCTCCTCAACGTGAACGTCGACAAGATCGCCAACTCGCTGGTGAGCATGGGCGTACCCAGCGGGCGGGCGCAGGTCACGGCCGAGTCGATGTCGCAGGCCGGTCGGGCCGGGGGCAGCGGCGGCGCGGGCGCGATCCCGCAGTTCGTGCGGGTCGACTTCGCCGAAGCGAGCCAGGTCGTCTTCTACGGCATGGCGGGTGCGCTGGTCATCGCGTTCGTGCTCGGGTTGCTGCATCCGGGCGGGAAGGTGACCCGCGAGAACCGCTCAGAGGGATGACAGATTCACCACCACGGCCTCCTGGCTGCTGCGCGCGATGACCACGACGGCCTCCTCGTCGGCCGGGTTCTCCTCGCGATGGGGTACCAGGGGCGGCACGAAGATGTAGTCACCGGGCTTCGTCTCCAGCCGGACCTCGGATCCGTTCTCGGCGAACACGAAGACGGGATGGCCGGAGACGACATAGATCGCGGTCTCGGTATCGCCGTGGTGATGGTTGCCCGAGTTGGCGTGGGGCGCCACGTGGGTGCGGCCCATCCACAGCCGCTCGGAGCCCACGCTCCGGCCCGACACGGCCTCGAACCGGGTCATGCCGCTCGTCTGGGCGGTGTCCGTGGTCAGCCCGTCGCCGCGGATGTGGGCCAGCGGACGGTGCCAGGCATGAGTGGTCATGACGCCACGCTAGCGCCACACCGACAGGCCGCGCCGCAGGCGGCGGGGCTCGCTGGCGCTCGCTCCCCGCGCTAGCGTCTGGGCCGTGATATCACTGGACGAGGCCATGGCGGCCGCCAGCCGGATCGGCGACCGGGTCGTGCGCACCCGACTGGCCACCGCCCCCGCGTTGAGCGAGCGTCTCGGCGCCCGGGTCTGGCTCAAACGGGAGCTCGACCAACCAACCGGCAGCTTCAAGGTGCGCGGAGTGTTCAACGCGGCCCTGTCCATGCCGGACAAGACGCTGCGCCGAGGCCTGATCGCCTTCTCGGCCGGCAACCACGCCGCCGCGGTCGCCCACGTCGGGGGGATCCTCGGGGTACCGGTGACCGTGTGCATGCCGGCCCACGCCGTTGCCCGCAAGGTGGAGGCGACCCGGGCGCTGGGCGCCGACGTGATCCTGGTCGAGTCAGACCTCGTCGGCACGGCGCACCGGTTGATGGACGAGCGTGGCCTCACTCTCCTGCACCCCTTCGACGACGCCGCCGTGGTGGCTGGGCACGCCGGGGTCGGCCTCGAACTCGTGGCCGATCTACCCGATGTCGACCTGGTGGTGGTGCCGGTCGGCGGCGGCGGGCTCATCAGCGGCGTGGCGGCCGGGGTCAGACGCCTGGCCCCGGCCGCCCGGATCGTCGGGGTCGAACCGGACGACTCCGATGTCGTGTCCCGCAGCCTGGCCGCCGGAGCGCCGCAGGTACTGGCCGCGCCCCGGTCCGTCGCGGACGGACTGACGGCCCCGATCACCGGCGACATCCCGCTCGCCCATATCCGGTCCTACGTCGACGAGGTTGTCCGGGTACCGGACGCCGCCATCCTGGACGCGCTCGGCATCCTGGTCCGGGAGGAGGACGTACCCGCCGAACCGGCCGCCGCCGCCGGGTTGGCCGCGCTGCTCACCGGTGCCGTCCCGGTCCCCGCCGGCGCCACCGTGGCCCTCGTCATCTCCGGCGGCAACGTCGACCCCAGCCTTCTGGCCGCCGCCCGCTCCCGCTGATTCCGGCCGACCTGGGCCGATCCCGACCGTAACGACGGTCGCGGGCGACGCGTTGACCGCTGTAAAGAGCGAGCGGGGCGGTGGATGCACCACGCGAACTACTTCTACGGCCACGCGCACGTGTTGGCGCGCTACTGCGGCCTCGATGACGCACGCCACCCACCACGCCTGCACGGCTACCTCCAGCACGGCTGGAACGTCGGCGACGGTCTCGCGCCGGGTACCCCGTTCGCGTTCGGCAGCAAGCTGTTCGTGTGGTCGGACCAGACCCGCCGGCGGGCCTGGTCACAGGGGCGTCGTGATGCCATCGTCACCGGCTCGCCGTTCGCCTATCTGGTCAGCATGCAACCGTCGCGTGAGGACAGTACCCGGGCCGGGGCCATCTTCTACCCGTTCCACGGCTGGGAGGGCCAGCGCGTGATCGGGGATCATGAGCGGCTGGCGGCCCAGGTACGGGATACCGAGACCGGCCCGCTCACGGCCTGCCTGTACTGGCACGACCTGCGCAACCCCGGGATCCGGCGGGCGTACCGGCGGGCCGGATTCCGGGTGATCTCACACGGCCTGCGCGGGTACTGGTGGCGGGAGCAGAATCCCCGTTTTCTGGACGACCAGCTCTCCGAGCTGCGCGCGCACCGCCGGGTCGTGTCGAACCGGCTCAGCAGCGCGATCTGGTACGGGCTGCTGGCTGGGTGTGAGGCCGCGGTGTACGGGGATCCGATGCTGCTCGAGCGGGCCGACGAGACCTTCGGCGGGGATCGACGCCTGCGCTCGCAATGGCCGGAGCTGTTCGGTCCGGTGACCGATGCGGACACCACGTGGGCGCTGGCGCGGGCCGAGCTCGGGGCCGACGAGCTGTCCAGTCCGGCCGAGCTGCGAGCCCACCTGGGTTGGGTCGCGTGATCCTGGTCGGGCCGCCGCGCCAGCTCGGCGCGCCGGCGGTCGCCTGGAGCGACTGGGATCCGGACCGTGGACCGGCGATCGCCCGTACCGGTGCCCTCCGGTGGCTGCTGTGGAGTCTGGCCCACCCGGGCGATCGAGTGCTGCTCGCCGGACCGCACGACGAGAAGCTCGCGGCCGGACTGGCCGCCCAGGGTATCGACGTGACCTGGTGCGTTCGCTCCATTGTGGATGGCGAACGGTTGGGCGGCGCCGTACCGACCGTCCGGATCGTCACCGGCGGTCCGGATGCCCTGACCGGGCTCGACGGGTTCGACGTCGTGATGGCCGCCGACGGGCTGGACCGGTTGTACTCGCCCGAAGGACATCAGCCGGACTGGGCAGCCAGCCTCGATATGCTGGCCGGCCTGGTCCGCCCGGGTGGGGTGCTGGCCCTGCTGGCCGAGAACGACCTCGGCCTGCACCGGCTGGTCGACCTGGACCCGGCACGCCGTGACGGTTTCGACAGCGCGTGGTCGCCACGTCGACCCGTTCCGGCCGCTGACCTGCGGCACCGGCTGGTCGCCGCCGGGCTGCGACCATCGCAGACGTTCGCGTGCTTTCCGACGCCGCACCGGCCGGAGGTGATCGTCGGCGCGGTCGACCGGTCCTGGCGGGGACCACTGCGGATCGTCATCGAGCAGGCCCTGACCCACGCGTACCGGGGCGTGAGCGTCCTGACCGACCCGCGCCGGCTGCTCGAGGCGGCCCTGCGGGCGGGGGCGGAGAGCGCACTGGCGCCGGCCTGGCTCATGCTGGCCCGGCGCGGGCCGGTCACCGTCGCGTACGACGGCCTGGTCGCGTGCACGCCGGACGGCTTCACCTACGCGGTCGACGGGGCCGGCATGACGGCGGTGGCGCAGCCGGTGCAGTTCGCTGAGGTGGCCGGGCTACGCCGGGTGTGTGACCCGCTCCGGTCCGCCTTCTGGACCGGGGATCGTGTCGACGAGCGCCTGCGCGAGCTGTGCCGGCGCGCCGACAGCGTCGGCCTGCGCCGCGAGCTCGGCCGGTTCGCGGACTGGATCGACAGTCTGGCCACGGGTGGCGTTGTCAGCGGCCCGGAGGCGCTGGCCACCCTGGCGACGGTGCTCGTCGACGGGGGACGGTTCGGGCTCGCGCTGCCCCGATGGGAGCCGGCCGCCGGGGTACCGGCGCGGCTGGTGATGGCGCGAGCCGTGCGTGGCTTCGCCGCCGACCTGGTCTGCGGAACCGATCCACATCCGTGGCAGGCGGCCTCCACAGTGGACGACATCGCGACCGTCCTGTTCGGAATGCTCGGCTGGGACTACGGGCCGGCGGACCGGCGGGCGGCGGTCGACCTCGAACTGGCCGTCGCCGCGGCCGAGTACGGGCTGGGCCTGACCGAACTGGCCGAGCGCCGGCGCGAGCTGGAGTCGGCCGGACCGGGAAGTGTCACCGCCGACCTCGCCGGCTTCCGCGAACTGGCCGAGGCGCTGTGGCGCCAGCGGCACGAGGTGAGTCACCTGCGGGCCAAGCTGGCGCTGACCGAGCAGATGATCCGCAGCCGTGATCGCCAGCTCAGTCACCTGGACCTGGAGACGCAGCTGGCCCGGCGCCGGTTGACCGGCAAGCTGGTGGTGGTGGGCCGGCGCGGGTACCGCTGGCTGCGGGCGCGGCGTGGCTGATCCACAGTGGATCTGGCCACTTCGCCGTGGCGGCACGGCCCGCCACGCGAGGTCCGGTTAGGCTCTGCGCGTGCTGCGGTTGGCCCGAGATGGTGACCGGGACCTCGTCCTGGGGTGGCGCAACCACCCGCGGGTGCGCCAGGCGAGCTTCTCGACCGGCGAGATCACCCCGTCTGAACACGCCCGCTGGTGGGCCGCGGTCCGGGCCGATCCTCGTCGCCGTGTGCTGGTCTACTGTCACGACGGCGCCCCGGCCGGTGTGGTCACCTTCCGGCTCGAGGACGACGGGGCCGCGACGTGGGGGTTCTACCTGGACGTGGACGGGCTCACCGGACGGGGGAGCCTGCTGCCGGCCTGGATCGGGCTCGAGCGGGAAACGATCGCGTACGCGTTCGATGAGCTCGGGGCGTGTCGGCTCGTCGGTGAGGTGTTGGCCCGCAACGCGCCGGTACTCGCCCTGCACCAGCGGTTCGGGTTCACCCGGACAGCGGGATATGACCGGGACGTGGACGGTGCCCGGCAGCCGGTGGTGGAGGTACAGCTGTGGCCGACCCGTTGAGCATCGCCGGCACCATGGTCGGCCCGGGGCATCGCCCGTACATCGTCGCGGAGATGTCCGGCAACCACAACGGCTCCCTTGACCGGGCGCTGTCCATTGTCGACGCGGTGGCCGACGCCGGCGCGCACGCGCTCAAGCTCCAGACGTACACGCCGGACACCCTGACGATCGACGTTGACACCCCGGCGTTCCGGCTCTCGATCGGCCATGAGCTGTGGGGCGGGCAGAACCTCTACCGCCTCTACGAGCGGGCGCACACGCCGTACGAGTGGCACGAGCCGATCTTCGACCGGGCCCGGGAGCGTGGGCTGACCGTGTTCTCCGCGCCGTTCGACCCGACCGCGGTCGAACTGCTCGAGAAGCTCGACGCGCCGGCGTACAAGATCGCGTCCTCGGAGCTGGTCGACCTGCCGCTGATCCGGCTGGTGGCCGCCACCGGCAAGCCGCTGATCATCTCCACCGGCATGGCGAGCCTGGCCGAGATCGACGCCGCGGTCACGGCCGCCCGGGGCGCCGGCGCCGGCGAGCTCGTCCTGCTCGCCTGCACCGCCTCCTACCCGGCCCCGCCCGCGGACAGCAACCTGCGCCGCATCCCGGTGCTGGCCGATGCGTTCGGCGTGCCGGTCGGGCTGTCCGACCACACGCTGGGCATCGGCGTGCCGGTCGCGGCTTCGGTGGCCTTCGGCGCCTGCTGTATCGAGAAGCACGTGACGCTGGACCGGGCCGACGGCGGCGTCGACTCGGCGTTCTCGCTCAACCCGGCCGAGCTGGCGGCACTGGTGACCGAGATCGAACCGGGCCTGGCAGGCGCTGGGCAGCACGCTGATCGGCCCGACCGAGCCCGAGCGGGAAGGGCTGCGGTTCCGCCGCTCGCTCTACGTGGTGGCCGACGTCCAGGCCGGCGACATGGTGAGCCGGAACAACGTCCGCTCGATCCGCCCGGCCGGCGGCCTACCGCCTGACGCGCATCGACCTGGTCCTCGGCCGGGTCTACCGCTGCGACGTGGATCGCGGTTCTGCGCTCACCTGGGATCTCCTCTAGACTTCGACCCCATGCCGTTCACCCCGGATCTGGACCGGCTGCTCACTCCGGGCGCCACATACGAGGACGAGGATTACGGGTACGTCATCGAACGTGAGGTGCTCGGTGACCTGGTGCTGCCGAGCGGCCACATCGTGGCTTGCGACATCGTCTTCGCCAGCAGCCAGCCGCCCTTCACGGTGGTGGTGCCGGCGGGCTCCTACCCGCTGGTCGCCTGGATCGCGGTGATGCGGATGGCCGACTTCGACCCGGACCGCCGGATCGGCGGCTGTCCAGCTGCTCATCGTGAATGAGCCGGTGGTCCGGTGGGAGATGGCGGTGGCGGCGGGGCAACGGCCAGGGGAGCTCGACGCCGACAGCTTCGTCGGCTACGGCGTGGATTCGGGTACCGCGATCCTGGCCGACATGCGCGCCGCGACGGCGATCGGCGAGTGGACCAATGAGCAGCTGCTGCCGCTCTTTCCAGAGGATCCGGCCGTGCCGACGATCGTCGTGCCGGACGACGAGACGGGCGCGAACGCTTTCATCGTGCAGGCCGGGTACGGCGACGGCTTCTATCCGACCTTCGTCGGCTACACCGCCGACGGGCGGGTGGCCTCCTTCGTCACCGACTTCCTGGTGGTACCCCGGTCCACCGAGCTTCCAAAACGGCCGGACTGACTGATGAGGGTCAGCCTGGTCAGCTCGCGCATGAGGTCGTAGCCGTCCCACACGGCGGTAAACGTCAGGGCCTCGCCGATGGGCACCATGCGGTCGATGCCCCGCCCGCCGAGGGCCCGCGCCAGCTCCACCAGGGCAGCCTCCGGGAACCCGAAGTGGGCCAGGGTCTGGTCGCGTGGCGTCAGCATGGTGGCCAGGTCCAGCAGAGTCGCAACGGTGGCGAACGGGAACGTACCGGCGGCGAGCCAGCGGCGGGGCAGCGGAGCGGTCCGGGTCAGGGTGACGCCCGTGGTGGCCGGGCCGGAAAGGTCTATTGTGGACGCCTCACCGGTCGCGGCCAGCCCGTAGGTGTCGACGCGCCGCTGGACGGCCATCGCCGGGTCGGCGCCCCACCCCCGCGTGGCCGCCGCCTCGACCAGCAGGTCCAGCAGCTCCGAGCGCACCGTTGCGGCCTGGCGCTCCGGTCCGACCAGGAAGACCGTGCGCGGCGAGGCGCACGCTGCCTGCTCGAACCAGTACGCGTCGGACGCCAGCCCCCCGGCGACCCCGCGACGGGTGTCCCCGTCGGCGTCGAGCCAGGCGGGCACGCCGATGGCC
>CAWDLX010000004.1:0-1693734 GCA_963803345.1 uncultured Actinomycetota bacterium | reverse complement strand
ACGTTCGGCGTGAGTACGTAGGCGTCGCTGCTGGTGGCCGTGTTCGTGGTTGAGAAGGCCCCGCCCGGCTGGCTGCTGGCGGGGCTTGGTGTTCACGGTGTCGCGGTGGTGTTCATTCTGTCGTGACTTCGGTGACGGCGGCGCGGGCGGCGGATTCGTCCACGATGGTCTTGTCAGCGCCGAATGCCGCGACGAGGGCTTGGACGGCGAGGTTGTTCACCGCGCGGGGTAGGCCTCGGCTGGTCTGGTGGATGAGGGCGGTGGCGTCGTCGGAGAACAGGGTGTCGGTGCGCCCGGCGAGGGCGAGGTGGCGTTTGACGTAGCCGGCGGTCTCGGTGGCGGTCATCGGCGCGAGCGCGTAGCGCAGGGCGATGCGCTGGTCCAGGGCGGCGAGGATCCCGAGTTTGATCTTTCGGCGGAGGCTGGGTTGCCCGACGAGGAGGCAGGCGAAGGGTGATTGGCTGTCCATGTCGTAGTTGGTGAGCATGCGGATGCCTTCGAGTTGGGCGTGGTCGAGCAGGTGGGCCTCGTCGAGCACGAGCACGGGGGTGCGGCCGCGTTCGACGGCCTCGATCGCGAGGGCGTCGCCGGCTTGCGGGACGAGGGTCGCCATGTGCGTTTTGGGCAGGCCGCCCAGGGCCGTGACGATGGCGTGGTGGATGCCGCGGGCGCCGATGGTCGGGTTGCCGAGGTAGATGACGGTGTGCCGGGCTGGGTCGAGGGCGGCGAGTGCGGCGCGGACGGCGACGGTTTTGCCGGCGCCGACTTCGCCGGTGATGACGCCGAGGCCGGGTTCGGCCACGCACCAGGTGATGCGGGCGACGGCTTCGTTGTGGGCGTGGTGGCGGTGCAGCATGCCGGGGGCGAGGTTGCGACCGAATGGCATCCTCGACAGGCCATAGTGGACTTGCAGGCGCTCGATGGTCACGGGGTGTCCTTTGTGGATTGAGTGGTGGTGGCGTGCTCACCGCCCAGCTCGACGGAGTCGGCGGGTTTGACAGGTTCGGTGCCAACGTCTCCGGATGATGTGGCGGCGAGGGCGTGGTAGTTGACCCGCTCGCCCAGTTGGGTGTCGTGGGCGGTGCCGACCAGGCGCAGGTAGTCGATCCCCGACGCGACCGGCGGCGGTTCGGGGAGTTCAGGTCGGGCTTTGGGGTGCGAGTGGCGTCCGATGCGGAACACGGTCGCGGCGCCGTAGGACCGGTCCCGGTGGCGGACCTCGACGTCGGCGAGGTCGAACGGGTCGAAGACCAGCTCGACTGCCCGGCCGACCAGGACCGGGTCGACCTGGTAGATGTTGCCGTGCAACGACACCGTGGCGGTCTTGGTGACGGTGCGCTGAGCTGACCACAGGAACGCCTCCCGTAGCCGGGCCGGGGTCGGCAGCGCCACCGGGTGGGTCAGTCCGTCGCGCCACCGGGCCAGTGGCGCCGCCCCAGTGCTGGTGTGGATGCGGGGGTGGTAGACGGTTTCTACCCACGCCACGAACAGCCGGTTCAACGTGGCGAGATCCGCGACCGCTGCTCCGTCAGTGTCTGGTGTGGACAGTTCGACCAGGAACTGTTCCCGCACGGTCCGGAAGAACCGTTCAATCTTCCCGCGTCCCTGCGGTCGACCGGGGGTGGAATGGATCAGTTTGATGCCCAGGGTGGCGCACCCGCGTAGCAGCCACGAGTCCACGAACGCGGATCCGTTGTCGACGTAGACGGCCTGCGGAACGCCGCGGGTGGCCAAGGCTGGGCGCAGCGCTGCGGCCAGCCGCACGGTGTCCTCGGCGAAACCGAACCGGGCCGCCATCACCGCCCGCGAATGGTCGTCCAGAAAAGCGAACAGATACGTCTTCCGGCCGGCGATCTGTGGGCCGTGCAACGCGTCGCCGGTCCAGATCTCGTTGGGCCGGGCCGCCTCGAACCGGCCGAACACCTCCACCGGACTCGGCGGCGCAGCGTGCAGCTCGAGGCGTTCGAAGTGGCGTTGCAGGGTCCGTTCCGACGGCGACCAGCCCGACTGCGCCCGCAGGATCCGGGCCACCTGCGTCGCCGTGCGGCCCAGGTTCTCCTTCTTCACCGCCGCCGCAAGATCCAGCACCTCGGCCGGGGTGCGCGGCGGCACCCGCGCCGGCTTCGGTACCAAGGCGGCGAACCCGCCGGTGCGCCACCACCGACACCACCGGTCGATCGTGTTGCGGGCCACCCGAACCTTCTCCCCGAACGGGCCGTCGTGTTCGCGTTCGGCCAACGCCCGAACCATCGGCCCACGCTGGCGGGTCGACAACGCCGGGTCGATCACCTCCTGGATCAGCTCGTACCGAAACAACGCCACCCGGCGGGCCCGCTCGGCCCTCAGCCGGGCCTCCTGCTCTCGCGCGTTCATCCACACCCTTCCTCGACACCGTCCACATAGGTCGGCGCCGAGGCTTCCGGATCATCGATGCCCCGCCCAGGGGCGAGTCGTGTTGGTCAACATCGCCGGTCCACCCGGGGCCAACAGCCGTCCGCCGGTGACCGCGCCGGCGAACTCCCATGCCGACACCGTGAACACGAACGGCCACCGCACACTGGCCGCCGCGGCAGCCGACAGCACCGCGCTGGCCGCGTCGGCGAACGCCGAACTCGTCGCCTCGATCGGTGGCGGATCTGGGGCCAGATCCCGGGCCAGGACCGTGAACGCGGCCCGGATCGGCTCGGCCTGCGCGTCGAAGCGCCGCAGCCACCCGCGCACCGTCGACGACGCCACCGCCAACCCGGTGGCGATCCGCCGATGCCCCAGACCCGCCGCCTTACCCATCAGCGCGGCCCCGATCACCGCGGCGCTATCGGCCCTGCGCAGGAAGCTGACCACGGACAGCAGCACATGGGTCCGGCCGCAACCGGCACACATCGAGCGACGTGGTCGAAGCCGAACCGGCCCGTCCGCCGTGCGCAGCCACCGGCCCCGGGCGAACCCCCACGGACTCAACGAACCCGTACACGACGGGCACACCAGTCGGCCAGCGCGCAGCGACGCCTCGACGCCGTCAGCGTCTCCACTTACCGTGAGCAAGCTGCCTCCAAGCAGCACTCACGGCCCTCCCGGACGCTCCGCCAAGAGATAGACCGGGAGGGCCGTACCCCAACCGGACGTGCTCACGTTGGCGTCGCACACGAAGAAGGGCAAGCCAACCGGGCCGCCCCAAGATCGCACTCACCGCCGATGACGCCGGCCTACCCCACGGCCTCACGCGGAATGTCACTCAACAGTTGGGCCGCCAGACATGTGGGATAGGCCCCTCGCCCTAGGACCAGGAGGAGACGACCATGACGCAGTACCTGATCACCTTCAACGATGAGTGGGTGCGCGAGCATACGGCGGAAGAGCTGGGCGAGAAGGCTACGGCTGCCCGGGTAGTCCTCGACGAGATGCTGGCAGCAGACGTTCTGATCTTCACGAACGGCGGGCTGGACCGGTCCACCGCGGTGTGCAGTGTCGAGGCGGTCGACGGCAAGCCCGTCTTCACCGACGGGCCCTATGTCGAGACCAAGGAGCACCTCGGCGGCTTCGCCGTCGTGGACGTGCCCGACGACGAAGTGGCGCGGTACTGGGCTGGCCGGCTTGCGACCGCGCTCGATTGGCCGCAAGAGGTACACCGCTTTCGAGGTGCAGGGTATCCCCGGCGTCACGGCTCCGGCGAGGAGTGAGCCGGGTGCCCAGGTACCTGCTGTCCGTTCACGGGCCGGCCGAGCGTCCCGAGTGGGGTACCGACGCCGTAGAGGTAACACTGCACGCATTCGCCGACACCGGCGCCTTCAACGAGAGGCTTCAGAAGGACGGTCATCTCGTCTTCGCCGGCGGCCTGGAGTCCGCGACGACCGCCACCACCGTTGACGGGCTGGGCGAGAAGCCAGCCTTTACCGATGGGCCTTACCAGGGGACGCAGGACTGCCTCGGTGGCTTGTGGGTCATCGAGGCGGCCGACCTCGACGTGGCCCTGGCGCTCGCCGTCGAGGCGTCGAAAGCGTGCGGCGGCGCGGTCGAGGTGCGACCCTTCCAAACCGTGGCACCGGTACGACCGCTGCCAGAGCCGTGACTGGCCCCACCGGGCGTTGGCCGCGGGATGGCGTACCGCCCAATCCTGGCGGGTGGCTTGCCACCACCGCGATGCGCAAGGCGATCGACTGGCTTCGTCGCGAATCGCAGCGCCACGCCAAGCACCAGGCCGCCCGAATGGTGTACGACGACACCCCGCCCGAATCGACCGGCCCGGTCGAAGACGATCGGCTCAGACTTGTCTTCACCTGCTGCCACCCTGCCCTTGCGGTGGAGGCTCGGGTGGCGCTCACCCTGCGCCTGCTCGGCGGCCTCACCGTTGCCGAAATCGCCCGCGCGTTCCTGGTGCAGGAGACCACGATGGCGCGACGGATCACGCGCGCCAAGGCGAAGATCAAGGCGGCACACATTCCCTACCGGGTGCCCTCGGCCGACGACATCCGCGAGCGGCTCGCCGGAGTGCTCGCGGTCGTCTACCTCATCTTCAACGAGGGCTATCTGGCCGGTGACGGGGACGAGCCGATGCGAGTCGACCTCACGGATCAGGCGATCCACCTCGGCCGCCTGCTCCGGGCTCTCCTGCCGGACGACGGCGAGGTAGCCGGACTGCTTGCCTTGATGCTCCTCACTGACGCCCGGCGGCCGGCACGAGTGTCTGGCACCGGAGAACTGGTGACCCTCGACGAGCAGGACCGCGGCGCATGGGACCGCGTCCTCATCGCCGAGGGCAACGCCCTGGTTCGGGAGCGGATCGAGGCGATGGCCGCCGGCGGTGGCCCACCCGGGCGATACCAGTTGCAGGCCGCGATCAACGCGGTACATACGGCGGCATCGTCTGTCCGAGAAACCGACTGGTCCGCGATCGTCGCCCTCTACGGCCATCTGGTGCTGCTCGACCCCTCGCCGATCGTTCGGCTCAACCGCGCGGTCGCGGTCGCCGAGGTGGACGGTCCCAGGGCCGCGCTCGTCGAGATCGACCAACTCGCCGAGGTTCTCCACGGCTACTACGCATTCCACGCCGCGCGGGCCGACCTGCTGCGGCGACTCGGGCGCCACAGGGAGTCCCGGGCGGCGTACGATCGGGCCATCGGACTCGCCGGCAACCCCGCGCAGCGGGCCTACCTCACCCGTCGCCGCCAAGAGCTCGCCGGCTGAGCGACACGTCCAGCCATCCCATCGGAGACACGGGCGGGCATCTCAGTCACCGGCACTGACGCTCGCGACGCCTCGGCGCGAGGGGTGCGGGTTTCGCGCGTCCCGGTACCGGCTGATCAGGATCAGCTCGTCCTTCGAGGTCACCGCCATCGCTCCGGCTAGCGACACCCGCTCGCCGGTCGACACCAGGGTGCCTGTTATGCGGTACTCCGCAATAGCGGTGTCCGCCGACTCCACGACGTTCCATCCGTTCGAGCCGCCGATCGACCACCTGGGCGGGACCGGTGGCCGACATCGCCGCCCGCATCTGCTCCTTGGGTTGACCTGGGCTTCTCCGAAGGGAACGCTGCGCGGGGGTGGGTGGCGTACGTGAGCTGGTTGATCTGTCTTCACGTTGGCTGCGCAGCGCGTGACCTGCTCAGATGCACTGGAAGACGCCTAAGCGGATCGCTCGCCGACTCGGCGTTCCCGTGCCGGTCG
Source organism: uncultured Actinomycetota bacterium (assembly GCA_963803345.1). Classification (GTDB taxonomy): domain Bacteria; phylum Actinomycetota; class Actinomycetes; order Mycobacteriales; family Micromonosporaceae; genus CAWDLX01. The sequence continues at coordinate 1,688,073 of CAWDLX010000004.1, read as the reverse complement.
TGGCGAGGCTTGGTTGCGGACTTGGCCGTCCAGCGCGCCGGATCGGACGAACTGGTCGGCTGTTGGGTAAGCCCGGGTTGGAGCCGCGAACTCCTCGTGCCGCTGCCGCGCCAGTGGCCCTACGACGATCCACCAGATCATTGGGTGCAGATCATCAACACGCCCGCCATAACAGTTCGACCGCCTTCGCGAGCCGCGTCAGAGCATCCCGCACCGGCGCCCAACCGGACGGGCCGGGTGACCCGTCATAGGTGTGAACGACGGAGGTGTTGGTGAAGCTGCAGCGGGAAAGCGACTACGTGGACTACGTCACGATGCGGATGCCCATCCTGCGCCGCCTCGCCGCGCAGCTCGTGGGCGACTCGCACCGGGGCGACGACCTCGTGCAACAGACGATCACCAGGCTCTACCTGCATTGGTCGAGGGCGGTCGCGGCGCGCAACATCGACGCGTACGTGCACCGGATCCTGGTCCGGGCGTTCCTCGATGAGCGTCGGCTCAGCTGGGCCGGGGTGCGGCTGGGCCACACCTGGTCCGAGGTGACCGAGCCGGGCCGCGGCGCGCCGGCCGCCGGCAGCGCGGTGGAAGACCGGATTGTCCTGCACGCCGCGTTGGCCAAGCTGCCACGCCGGCAGCGCGCCGCGGTCGTGCTGCGCTACCTGGCCGACCACTCCGTGGACGAGGTCGCGGAGATCCTGCGGGTCTCGCCCGGCACGATCAAGAGCCAGACCTCCGCTGGCCTCGGGGCGCTGCGACGCATGCTCGCCGACCGCCCCGCCGATCCCGGCATTGGAGTCAAGCCATGAACGACGATGACGTGCTGCAAGCCTTCGTCGAAGCGCCGCTGCCACCGTCCCGGGTCAGCGTGGACCGGGCCATTCGGGCCGGGCGGCGTCGTCAGCGCACGCGTATCGGGCTCACCGGATTGGCCCTCGTCGGGGTCATCGCTGTCGGTGCCTTCGCGGCGTTCCCGGTGGCCCGTGGCGACGGGACGGCGGCTGGTGACCGGACGCAGATCACCATCTCCGCCACCGGCGCGGACGGAGGACCGCCCAGCGCCGATGGGCTGAGCTCAGCGGCGACAACGGTACAGGACCGATTGCGGGCCAGCGGTTTTCTTGACGCGACAGTGTCCGTTGTGGACGGTCAGCTTATCGCCGTCGTCCGGGGTCGACCCGCGACCGACGAGATCGCGGCCGATCTCGCCCCCGGCGCTCTGACCGTGCGTAAGGTGATCGACGTGGTGCCGTCGCTGACCAACCAGGCATCGGTTCCTCCGTGGCGGGCGGCCACGCCGCCGTTGCGGGAGGGCCAGCCACCCAATCGAGCCGAGGTGCTGGCCAAGGTTGGTGAGCCGGCGGCGACAGCGGCCGAGGCGATCACCGATCAGACGCAGGCCCAGACCGACCCCGCTCTCGAGCCGTTTCGGCACCTGACCCCGGCCGAAGCCGCCACCCTGCCATTGGACATGCAGCTACGGGTGCCCCAGATCAGTTGTTCGACCCTCGATGCCCGTCCGATCGACGCCGTCGCGGCCGAGCCGGGACCGGTCGTCGCATGCGACACGACCGGGACCAAGTTCCTGCTGGACAGCGCCAAGGTGACCAATGCCGGTCTGGCCTCGGCGGTCGCCAAACATCTCGACCTGGTGTGGCGGGTCGAGCTGACGTTCAACCTCCAGGGCCAGCCCCAGTGGACCGCGCTGACCGCGGAAGCGTACGAGAACACCGGCGGAGCCTGCGTCGCGACCGCACCCCGGGCGGCCGGCGGAGACGGTGTCTGCCAGGTCGCCTTCGTGGTCGACAACATGGTCCTTTCGGCGCCAGCAATTCAAGCGGTCATCACGGGCCCGGCCGAGATGACGGGCGGCAGCGAGACGGAGGCGAAGCAACTCGCCGGCGAGCTGAGCGGTGGCCGGCTGCGACTCGCCCTGCGCGTCCAGGCCGTCGAACCGGTCTGACCGGATCCGCACCAGCGGTGGCCACGTTCGGGATCGTTCGGCCGCGAGAATAGTCACTGTGCAGCGGTATCAGGACGGACGACCGTCGTCCAAGAGGGGACCGCCTGAGGACGAGGCGCACGGTCGGGACGGCTTGTGGAGCTGTCTCGTAGTCCCTGACCTGCGCAAAGGTGCCGGCAGTGGGTCGCCGGTGATCAGGAGTGGCGGTTCACGCGGCGACGCGTCCGGCTCACCATCGCGGTGACCTGGGCTTCGTTGATGAGGAGTCGACAGCCAGGTGGAACCCGCCGTGGCCAGGCACTTGTTTCGTCCGTGCTGGACATTGCGCGAACCGGCATAGCCGTAACCTTGGCCGCGGCGACTACTGCTTCATGATTGGCGTAGGTGAGGCTCGCGTTCAGTGGGGGCTGTCCGAGCGGCGCGACTTTCCGCCCCTGGTTAGCGCCTGCGTTTGCGTTGGGCCCGGCTGACCCTTCGGGGCTGTTTCCGCTGGCCGTTGGTTCGGCGGGGCGGGTCGCCGCGGCGGGCTCGGTCGAGCCGTCTGAGCCGGTCTGCCGCGTCTGCCCGAGCCTCAAAGTCGTCGGCGTCGTCGGCCATCATCACGGCCTCGGTGAAGTGCGCCGCTGCGCCATCGAGATCGCCGAGTTCGGCCAACGCGTCGCCGGCGTGCAGGCGCACCCATACGTCGTCCGGCCAGGTGGTCAGATTGATCGCGATCCGTTTGTGGGCCTCGGCGGCGAGACCGGCTTGGGCCAGTGCGACCGCGACATCGGCGGCGAGGGAGGCGCGCAGATCGGGATCCACGCGGGAGATGGCCTCGCCAACCTCGACGGCCTCGGCCGCCAGGCCTGCCCTGCCCAGGTCAAAGACCAGGCTCCTGAGCCAGTCGGGCAGTGTGCCCGCGAGGGAGGGATCTTGTCCGAGCCCCAGCGTAAGGTCGGCAGGCCGACCTTCGAACCAGCCGGCGGCCTCGATGACCAGGCGGGCTTGTTCAGCCAGCGCCCCGGGGTCTGAGAGATGGTACATCGCTTCGTCGGCAGCGGGCAGCTTGCCGGCCAGCCCGTTGGGCAGATGGGGCCGTTCGAGCCGTACGCACGCATCGGTGAGTGCCCCATACCCATCCGGGTTGCTGGCATTTGCTCGGGCAAAGCGCCGGTTGATGACGGCCTGGGCCTCAGCGTGGTGGATCGGGCACATCGCGGCCTGCGCCTCGGCCAATCCCGCCGGGAAGCCGAACCGCCGCCCCGCGCAGGCCGGGCACCCGAGCGTTGGCTTGGTGGTCGCCGAGAGCTCCACCAGTGAGCGGTCGAGGTCGACTGGGCCGAAGGCGTGCTGGACGATGTCAGTTATCGCGCCGAGCCCGATGTCCTCCCAGCCGGCCGACACGAGCCGGACGGCTGCGGGCCCGAGCGCCAAACCGGCGGTTGTCAAGCTGAGCAGCTCGGGCCCGCCGCGCCGCGCCGCCATCGCCGGGTACTGGCCGGAGGCCACCGCCTCCCCGTGTTCGGCCGCGACGACTACTGCTGAACGGGTCATGGCACTCAGCACCGCCACGATTGTGGTGTCCCGTGCGGTGGCCTGCTCGGCCAACGACCAGAGGGGTGCGTAGATGACGAGTTCGAGGTCGGCAGGACCGTTGATGGTGGCGAACGCAGTTGGCCGTCCGGCGAAGATCTCGAGCGGATCCCACGTGATCACGAACAGCCGCACCGCATCGACCATCCGAGCTTGGCCTGCGGGCAGCCCGTCCAGCGAGACACCCAACTCGAGCAGCTTCTTCTCGGCGACTGGTGCCGCGGCCAGCCAAGCGCAGACCTCGTCGGGCAGGCCAGCCAGCAGCTCATCACCCAGGTCGATCACGTCTGAAACCTATCGCAGTTGATGCCATCCTCGTCCGGGCCACCGGCGTTCCCGTGCGACGACACAACCGGGCCCGGTTCTCGAGCTGACGCTGCATGGACGCTTCTGTGCCGCGGGCGGTGTCACCGTATCCAAGATCTCGACAATCCTCCTGTGCCCGGGGCAGCGGAGCCGCCGATTTGCCACGGCGCTCAAGCTCGACGAGTCTGCTCAGCAACGCTGGCAATCGGTCCACGCGCCCGCACTGGGTACGGCCGCCGCTGCCCCTACCAAACGGAGCCGACGCCAATGTCGTCAGCGGCGGGACATCTGGTCACCGAGACGCTCACCTACGACGGCGGACGCCAGGTCACGGTGTACCTTCCGCCGGGCCGCCCCGAGTCTGTGGTCTTCGCGGGTGACGGTGGGTGGCACATTTCGCGGTTGGTTGAAGTCCTCGAGGCCGCTAGCGTTGCCGGCCGGGCGCAGCGCGGTGTGGGGCGCCTCGGTCGGCGGAGAACTCGCACTCGCCATGGGGTTGCGGCATCCGGACATCTACGGCGCGGTCTTCTCCGCCTCGCCGGGCGCGGGCTACCGGCCGCCCGCCACGATGTCGAGTTCGCTTCCGCGCGTGTACCTCGTCGCCGGCACGCTGGAGCCGTTCTTCCTCGAGAACGCTACGCGCTGGGCTGTCGCGCTGCGCGACGCGGGTGCGGACGTTGTCATGACCGAGCGGTTCGGGTCGCACGGTGACGCGTTCTGGATGGAGGAGTTCCCGCTCATGGTTGCGTGGGCGTTTGGGCCCTGAGCGTCGCGAGATCACGGTTCCGTTCAAAGCGTCCGCGGTGCGTCGGCCCGCGACGTGGCTGAACGCAACGGAGCGGGGCGCCGGCTACCACCAGATGCGGTTCGCGCGGTGACGCGTCCACCCACAATGATCCCTGAGCACGCATCTCGTGACGGGCTCCCTGAACATCTCGCGAACCGCGGAGGACCGGGTCGTCGCGGGCTCGGCGGCGAAGTCTGGCCAGGGCGCCGAACCGTCGCCGACGCAGAAGGGCGGTCGACCACCGAGGCGGCGTGTCTTGGACCCGGTCGGTAGGAGCTGGATCCACCCCACAGCATCGGGAGAAGCGCGACGTGACAGGTCACGAGTTGGCGTGCCCCGCCGGATCCTTCGAGGACGTCAACTCGAGGATTACCCCGCAGGGCTGAGCGGCACCTTCGTTACGCTGGCTGTGCGCCCGTCCGACCCGGCGCGGGTGTGCCGGCCAACGAGCTGAGACTCGCCGGGTCTGCCGGTCACAGCTCCAATCTAGCCGCTCGATGGACATCACGGACGCCCCCGGCCGTATGGGCGAGCGCTTCCACGACCCTGCGCTCGACCTCGTCGACGTACGTGCCGTGGATCTCGACGACGCCCTGATCGACGGTGACGCTCCACCGGCGCGATCCGGCCGCGTACTGATCCAGGCGATGCTGTACGTCCCACTGGACCGTGTCGTCAGTTCGCACGTACGCTCGCAGGAGGTCGTGTCGACATATGATGCCCGCCAGCTCCCCCAGATCGTCCACGATGGGCACGCTGTGGACCTTGTAGGTGAGCGTCCCGCCGAGTGGTGGGGTTTGGGGGTGACCGGCGCGGCTCCGTAGATGTGGAAGCCATCGGCGAGATCTTCGGTGTGTACGGCCAAGCACTCACCGAAGGGAACTCCACCGATGGCCTTGCCCCAGTCTGCCGTATCCGACCTGTTGGAGGTACTCCGCACCGGCGAAGCGGTCGATCTGATCCGCGAGTCGGTCCGCATGGTGCTGCAGGAGCTCATCGAGGTCGAAGCCGGCGAGGTGATCGGTGCGGCCCGGTATGAGCGCAGCGAGTCGCGTGTCAACGAGCGCAACGGGGCGCGGCCGCGGACCCTGTCCACCAAGGCCGGTGACATCGACCTGCGTATCCCGAAGCTGCGTAAGGGCTCGTTCTTCCCGCTGATCCTCGAGCCCCGCCGGCGCATCGACCAGGCGTTGTACGCGGTGGTGATGGAGGCCTACGTCGCTCGGCGTGTCGACCCGCTCGGTCGACGATCTGGTTGCCGCCCTCGGGATCGACTCGGGCATCTCCAAGTCCGAAGTGTCACGTATCTGCGCCGGCTTGGACGAGGTCGTCACCGCCTTTCGCACCCGCCGGCTGGACCACACCGCCTTCCCGTATGTCTACCTGGACGCGACCTACCTACACGTGCGCAACCCCGCCTCCCAGGTGGTGTCCATGGCCGTCGTCGTGGCCACCGGCATCACCGCCGACGGCGGCCGCGAGGTCCTCGGCCTGGACGTGGGTGACAGCGAGGATGAGGTGTTCTGGCGCGGCTTCCTGACCGCGCTCAAGCGCCGCGGCCTCTCGGGGGTGCGCCTGGTCATCTCCGACCAGCACTCCGGTCTCGTCGCCGCCCTCAAGCGCGCCTTCCAGGGCACGGCGCATCAACGCTGTCGGGTGCACTTCGCCAGGAATCTCCTCGCCCTGGTGCCCAAGACGCACACCGACATGGTCGCCGCCGTGTTCCGCACCATCTTCGCCCAACCGGACCCGAAAGCGGTCGCCGCAACCTGGGACGAGGTCCGCGACCAGCTCGCCGGCCGGTTCCCGCAAGATCGGCCCGCTCATGGACGCTGCGAAGGCCGAAGTGCTGGCGTTCACCGCCTTCCCCCGACCCCACTGGCCCAAGATCTGGAGCACCAACCCCTTGGAACGGGTCAACAAGGAGATCAAGCGGCGGGCCCGCGTGGTGGGTATCTTCCCCAACGACGCCGCCGTCATCCGCCTCGTCGGCGCGATCCTGGCCGACATGCACGACGAGTGGCAATCCGGCGAACGCCGCTACCTCTCCGAGGGCTCGATGGCCCAACTGAAACCGACCAGCGATACTGACACCATCGCCGCAATCGACAGCGGCGCGTAGGCACCGAGGATCAACCCTCAAAGCCCACCACTCCACGGGGCACTATCCCTTGTAGCGCAGCATGGCCTCGGCGGCCTCGGAGAGGTCAGCCTCGGGCGAGAGTACGACCGGGTTCCGGGTCATCACATCAGCCACGATCGCCGGTCGAGTCTCAGCCTGTTCGCCGTGGGCCGTCGCGACCCGGGCGCGGAGCAGGTCCCCTTCGCTCACGATCCCAACCAGGTCACCGGCGTCATCGATGACCGGCGCGGCTGTCACGTTCTCGTGGGAGAGCAACGCAGTCGCCTGCTCTGCGGTGTCGTCGGCGCGGATGGTGAGCACCGGCCGACTCATGACGTTTGCTACAAGCATCTGAGGCACCGTCCTCCGTTTGCGTACCTCCCTGTTCGCCGCCGGGAGGCGACACCCTCAGCCTGGCCGAACCCATCCGGGTATCGCAGGGCCGTTGGTCCGTAAACGGCGAGCCGGCCGACCCTCGTTGCCTGACGTCGATGCCGGCGTTACCGCACCCGGCGATCAGGAGCCGTGGTTCGCGCGGGGTCGCCATCGACACCCTCATGGAGGATTAGTTGGTTCCGAGGGCGCCACCGTGACCTTGGCGGCGCCATCTTCATCCTTGGCCAGCCCATACGGACGGCTTGAGCCGGCAGTGCCGTGGTCATGGTTGTGCGACGAGTTGGGTGATTCGCCGCGCGCGGTGGGCGGCGGCGGGATGGTCGAGCGGGTAGCGGCGTGGCGGGCCGAGCCAGCGGCAGAGTTGGCGCAGGCCGAGCAGGATCGCGCTGCGCCGGATGGACTGTTTGTGGTCAACGGGTAGGGGCTGGACCCGCTGGAAGCCGGTCAGTAGGGCGGGCATGAGGCCAATGGGGACGATGTCGTGGTCGTGTAGATGGAAGTGGCCCAGGTCAAAGAGCGGTTCGGTTCCTCGGATCTCTCCGAAGTCGATGAGGCCCGTGTACCGGCCGTCGTCGCAGAAGATCTGGGTGACGTTGAAGTCGCCGTGGGCGAGTGCGGCTTGTTCGAGTGGCCGGCCCTGCTCGTGTTCGATGAGGTCTTCGATGATGTCGAGGATCGGGGTGGCGATGAGCGATGTCAGCGGACCGGGCCACGGTGTTGGGAGGTGGGAGGTAACGAACGGCGCGTAGGTGAGATGTTGGCCTTGAAGGGGCCATCGGCGCCCGCGCCGTTGCACCCAACCGAATCCGTTCACCGGCATTTGGTTCAGCACTGCGAGGTCGGCTCCGGCTTCCTCGACGACGGACGAGGGGAGCGCCTGTGAGGAGATCTCGGCCAGTGGGGTGCCGGGAACCTCGGTGGTGATCATGGTGGACCGGCAGATGTCGGCGTTGAAAGGTTCGACATGGATGACGGCGGCAACCTTGACACCGGCCTTGCAGAGCCGCTGGTGCAGCTCGGCGTCGGCTTCGAGGTTCTCGTCGGGTTCCTCGGCAATGCGCAGGTAAAAGGCTTCGGATCCTCGCCGAAGTCGGTAGACCTGGGTGGACGCGCCGTCGGGGGTGCGTTGGTAGGTTACCGGGGCCGAGGTGCCGAACACTTTCTGCAGTAGGGCGTTGACGGCGGCGGCGTCGACGTCTGGCTTACGAATCATCGTCGTTGGCGAGAAGGCCCGCTGTTTGTGTCGGGCGTTCAAGGCGTTGGTCCCCGACGTGACTACGGCCCTGGTGTGCCGGGCGCCATCGAGGAGGTCGGATGGTGGGGGGTGCGCCATGCATCCGCTGAGCGTAGCCGGCGCGGCGGGGAGACCGGCGGGACCCGAATGTCAGTCGTCTGAAGTGGAGGGCGTAGCGGCCGCGCGCGCCAGCCCGAGTCGCGCTAGTTCCATCAAGCTGATTTGATGTATTGTCTGTCGGGTGGCTCAGGCGATGACCGACCGCGCGATGCCGATGCTCCTGCGAGCAGCGGGCCACACGGTGCGCTGGCGCCTGCTCGGCGAGCTCGCCGTCAGCGACCGAAGGGTGCACGAGTTGACCACCCAACTGGGTGCGGCTCAGAACCTTGTGTCTTACCACCTGGGCCAGCTCCGCCACGCGGGCATGGTTGCGGCCCGCCGCAGTAGCGCGGACCGCCGGGACGTGTACTACCGCCTCGACCTGGCCCGCTGCGCCGCGATGCTGGCCGATGCAGGCGGTGCGCTGCATCCCGCGCTTCGACTGACCGCTGCTTCGCCAGCCACCGTCGCGCGCCCGCGCCGGCGGGTGCGGGTGCTGTTCCTGTGCACGGGGAACAGCTCCCGGTCGCAGATGGCTGAGGCGCTGTTGCGGCAACGGGCCGGTGGCGCCGTCACGGTGAAGAGCGCGGGCAGCCAGCCGAAGCCGGTACACCCGCTCGCGGTCGCGGTCATGGCCGAATACGGGATCGACCTGGTCGGGGCCCGGCCCAAGCATCTCGACCGGTTCATCGGCGACGAGTTCGACTACGTCATCAGTCTGTGCGACCGGCTTCGGGAGGTCTGTCCGGAGTTCCCAGCCCGCCCGCGGACAGCCCACTGGAGCATCCCCGACCCCGCCAGAGACCCGGACGGCTATCCGGCCTTCCAGCGGGTGGCGGCCGAACTGGCCGAACGGATCGGGTTCCTCCAGCACACTTTCGCGTCCAACCATCCGATGGAGGTGTCATGAGCAGCCCAGCCGACACGACCGTCCACGTCCGGTACCTCGTCAACGACGTACAGGCGGCGATCGACTTCTACACCACACACCTTGGTTTCTCCCTCAACACCGCCTACCTGCCCGCCTTTGCCAACGTCCAGCGAGGCAATCTGCGCCTCCTGTTGTCAGGCCCCGCCAGCTCGGCCGGCCGGCCCATGCCGGACGGACGGGTTCCCGGGCCCGGGGGATGGAACCGGATCCACCTCATCGTGACCGACATCGACGAGGCGGTGAGCCAGCTTCGCACGGCCGGACTGACGTTCCGCAGCGACATCGTCAAGGGCCCCGGCGGACGGCAGATCGTGCTGGATGACCCCGCCGGCAACGCGGTCGAGCTGTTCCAGCCCGCCCATTGAACGCGGCGCGGCCGGCTGGGCTAACTCGTGAACGACTGTGACGTGGATGGCCCGTTTGACGCAGCCGTCTGCACATGTCGCGCGACGAATCACCGAGCCGATCCGGCGGCGTCAAGGAGCTCCGCGCGCCAAAGGGCGAACTGGTGACGCAGACCGTCGAGATCCTTGCCTACGAGGCCGTACTTCGAAAATTCGCCGGCGTCAAGCAGCTGCGCCTGCGCGAGCGCGTCGGCGAAAACACTTCTGTCGAAGGTGATGTCCGAGCGCTCGGCGAGCCGCAGTAGCGTCGACCGGTCGTAGCGACCCGATCGGAGCGCCGCGCCGATGTCGATGAAGTCACACGCGTGGGCGCGCTCGTAGAGCGCGCGCATCTTGTTGGCGACCGCGTCGTCCGGGTGCAGGACCGGCCCGATCGAAGCCTGGACCGGTGCGTTGGCGCGTGGGTCCACGCCGAGCTCGACCTTCGCGATCTGCACGCCATCGGAGACGGTCAGCCGGGTGAACGTGTCGTGGCGGCGTTCGGCCTGCACGCTCAGACCGGCGGTGAGGTATGCGTCGACGATTGCCCGGGCCGCGGTTTCGAAGTCGCCCCGCCGCTCCCAGGCCGTGAAGAGATCGATGTCCTCAGTGGGTCGTTTCAGCAAGCCTGCGGCCTGCACCGCGTAACCGCCGGCCAGGGCAAACCCGTACCGCTCCCCGGCGTCGAGGCCGATTCGGATGAGACCTTGGTGGAAGGCGTCCACGCTGGCCCGCTTGTGCCCGCGGCGGGGCCTGCTCCGAAGGCTCTTCCGCGCACCCACGAGCATCGCGATCAGCCCACCCACCGCGAGCACGACGAGAGCCTGGCGCAGCCGGGCCGAGTCGGAGAGTTCGACCAGCGCCGGCGATTCGGTGCGAAAGCCGTGAACCAGCTGGGCCACCGCGGATCCGCCAGCGCGGGTGAGCCGCTCGGCGCCGAGCAGCACCAGGCCTGGCAGCGCGCCGCCGACGAGGTACCACAGCACGCGGTTGCGCTCCACTCGCAGGAACTGCAGCGTGCAGAACGCGGCGGCCAGGCCGGTCACCAGCGACTGACCCACGACGAACCGGTTGTTCGCGGCCTCGCCGCTGCCGAGGTGCCTCACCAGGTTGGGCTGCAACACACCGAATACCACGCCAGCCAAGAACACCCACGTGGTGCCCCACAGCCCCGCGTGCAGCACCTCGCCGGGCAGCACGGCCAACGCACCGCCGACGATGCTCGCCGCGCCGACGGTGATCGCGAGCATCATGATGGGCGCCCCACCGCCGTACGCGAGCCGGATGCCGGCCGCGGCGGCCAGGCCGAAGAGGGTACCCAGGGCGAGGCCGGCGAGCAGCCGCCCGACCGCGCTCCGGAAGCGCGGTCCGGCCGCCGCGCCGATGGACGCGCCGGTGACCAGCGTCGCGGCGACGACGCCGGGCAGGGCCGCGACCGCGGCGCCGAGTGCCCCGGAAACGTTCTCCCCGCTGCCGGCGATCGTGGCGTGGACGGTGTACATCGTGGCGCCGAGCCAGACGAGCCCGACGTACAGCTGGGTGAGGGTGCCCGTGACGACGGGTCCGGTATCGGTATCGGTGGGGTCCTTGGCCATGCATCCAACCTCGTCGACGCGGCGGATAGACCAAGGATCGTACGCCCGCCAGGTCGGCACGAGGCAAGCTGCCCATCAGAACATCGCGGTCAGGACAGGGCTGCAGACTGCGTGTCAGCGCTCAGCCCTATTCGATGCGGAAGCGGTGCACCTCCTGTGGCCAGGTCGCGATGACGAGCGTTGACATCGTCGGACCGGGACGCACGCGTCGGAGGGAGGGACCACTCGTCCGAGTGGTCCCTCCGCTACGCGCCGATGTGCGGCTAGACTTCATGTGGCACTTCAACCGTGCTCTGCTGTAGTGGGCGCGGCCTCGGGAGGGTGTTCCAGCACCCTCTCGGGGGTCCGTCCAACGGGACAACGCCTACTCGCAGAAGACACGCACTTTGGCATCCGGCTGGTCGACCTCCACGGTCATCTCGTCGAGGTGCTCCACGAGTGCCTCGAGCTGTTCGGGCTTGAGCTGCGTCAGGTCGAAGGGCACGCCCGACTTGGTCAGTTCGGCATTGGCCTGACCCAGTGCCTGTGCCGGGATGAGGGCCGCCAGCCGTACGCCGGCCCGCAGCAGCTGCAGCGGTATCCGCACGTTCACCCGTCCCGGCTCGCCGTTCTCAAGCGTGTCCACCACCACCCGCAGGTACTTCGCCTTGCCCTTGGGCCGGGCGTCGAGACTCGACGCCGCCGACGGCTGGTCGCGGTCGAGTGCGGCGATGAGTTGCTCCGCCTCCTCTGCGGTGATCTTTCCCTCGGCCAGCATGTCGAGGATGTCCTTGCGCTGTTCGTTCATCGGAACCTCTCCTATCGGATGATTACGAGCACAGCCGTGCGGCCCTGCTCGATGTCGACCCGGGTGCCGGGCAACGCGGAGACGATGCGCCAACCGGTGCCGAGTGTCCGCACCACACTGACGCGGTACACGAGGCAGGCCACGGCCGCCACCAGTACGGCCAGGACCACGACGGGTGAGAACACGAGCACTACGGGGAGTACCGGGACCCAGATCCGGATCGGGCGACCGTCCGGGCGTTTGACCCGTACGGTCAACAACTGCGGCATCACGTGCGACCCTCCAATTCGGACAATGCCTGCTGTGCGGTGATCTCGCTGCGGCGCAACCGATCGATGATGTCGGCTGGCGATGGCGCCGGATCGGTCTCGACGAAGTCGAGCATCTGCGTGATCCGGTTCAGTCGTGACTTGATCGTCGGGTAGCTCACCCCGAAGATCCGTTCCATCTCCTTGATGGAACCGTGGCACCGCACGAACGCCGTGACGAAGACCTGATCCTCGACGTTGAGCTGAGCTAGTTGCGGGAGCTCGAACTCACCCTCGATCGCGACGCCGCTGCCTGCCAGGCGCACCCGCTCGACGACGAACGGCTCGCCCCGGGTCAGATTCGTGAGGTCCTGCCAGTCCATCGCCTGCTCTGTCATATCTCAAGTTGTACTCGGTACGGTCTCAACTTTCAAGAAGTCGATCTTAACTTTCTTAAGGCGGCCGCCGATCTAGGGCGAAATCGCGTGAGTCTGATACGGCGCCGCCGCCGGTCGAGGGGTCGGTGCGGGTTCGCGGAGGAAGGCTCATCGCGGTCTGCTCCCTGGAGCGGGCGCCGATTCCGGTCTGGTTAGGCAGAGCGCAGGCGGTGGTGAGCAGGAGCAGGGGCAGACCGAGGGTCGTGGCAGCGCCGATGCGGTGACTTGTCATACCGTGGACACGGGCGGCTACGGTAGCGGCGTTGCGGGCTGTTGTGTCGCAACGGCGACGCTCAGGACGTGAGGGTCCATGCCGTCACCTCGACACCTCCACATTGGACACAAGTATCGCTCCACACCGTCGCTCCACACCGTCGCTCCACACCGTCGCTTCGCAGCGCGAGCGTGTGCTACCAGCCGGCCGCCGAAGCCGGTCCCGCGGATGTTGCCGCGACGGCGGCCGTGCCCATCCAGCCTGGGCGACACTGGCGCCGAGCGGCGTCCTCCTCGCGCCAGCCGCGGGCGCCGGTCCCCGGGCCGCCGCACGGCCTGGTCCTGGAGACCAGGCGGGTTCAACGCAGGCGCCTCAGCTGCCGCCGCCAGGCCCACAACTCGGCGGCGAGCTCTGCATCGACGACATAGGGCCCGAGCTGTCCGGCGGCCTCCAGCAGGCGTCGCGCGTCGCGGATCCGGTGGGTGTCGACCGGGTGGGCGGTCCGCGCTTCGCGCTTGGTTACCGGGATGCGGGTGAGGCACTCGCGCACCAACTCATCCACCTCCGGCAGCAGGTCGGCCACCGCGGTGGCGAGGCTGTCGCGGCGCAGTCGGGCGACGAAGCGTGCGTCCTGCAATGCCACGTCGTAAGGCGTGAACGCGCCGACGCGCTCCGCTCGGCGTACCTCGGCCAGGCGCCAATCGACCCATCGACGTTTACGGTCGCCGTCGTGCAGCCGGATCTGCCGGTCGATCATCGCCAGGCCGCCGATCCACAGTGCGATGTCTTGCTCATCAGGGCGCAGTCGCTGGCCGAGCCGCTGCTCGACGCGTCGGATGCGTGCGTCGGCTGATCCCGCGCCAGCCGGGTCGGCTCCAGCCCGGCGGCCGAGTTGGTCCGCGACGACGTCGCCGAGCGGTTCGTCCCTCCACTTGCGGAACCGCGCTGGCCGCCGGCCGGCAATGCGCGGCCCGACCGTGTCCGCCGGTCCGCCGTCGACGACGTTGTACCGGTCGGGATCGGAAGACACCGTAACGACGCCGAGGGCATCAACGTTGCCCCGCATGTCGACCAGGGCCACGGATACCGAGCGGCGCGCGCTACGGACGGCCCGCCGTTTGCCGCGCGCGATGTTCTTGCGCGAGCTCTTGTCGTTCTCGCCGTACGTGTTGCGGCGATCCCGCTCGTAGCTCAAGCGCTTCTTCTCCTGCGGCGTCATCGACATACCGTAGGAACTGATCCCGCCACCGCGCCACCGACTTACGCGGTGGAGCTCGCGCCGTCAACGCCCCGCGCTTGGATGAGTTAGCCTCCCAGGGCGGCGTCGGTCGCATTGCAGCAGCCGCGGCCGACATGTCCGGGAAGGAGGACAGCGCATGACGTTGTGGGAGGATGCCCAGGCCATTCAGGCCGACCTGGTGCAGCTGCGCCGCGCGCTGCATCGCGAGCCGGAGATCGGCAGCGACGTACCGCTGACCCAGGCCAAGCTGCTCGCCGCGCTCGATGGCCTGCCGCTTGAGATCACCACTGGTACCGCACTGAGCTCGGTGACCGCCGTCCTGCGCGGCGGTCGGCCCGGCCCGGCCGTGCTGCTGCGCTCCGACATGGATGCGCTGCCCGTCAACGAGTTGACCGGAGAGCCATTCGCGTCCCAGATCGACGGGGCGATGCACGCCTGCGGGCACGACCTGCACATGGCGATCCTGGTCGGCGTCGCACGAGTGCTGTCGGCCCGGCGCGGCGAACTGCCCGGCAGCGTGGTCTTCATGTTCCAGCCGGCGGAGGAGGGCCCGGGCGGCGCCGAGCCGATGATCCGCGAAGGGGTGCTTGACGCCGCCGGTACCCGCGCGATCGCCGCCTACGGGCTGCACGTCAGCTCGGCCCACGAGCGGCACGGCGTGTTCAGTGGTCGTCGTGGGTCGCTGATGTCCGCCGCCGACCAGGTCCGGGTCACGGTAATGGGCCGGGGCGGCCACGGCTCTCGGCCGCACCAGGCCAAGGACCCGATCCCGGCCGCGTGCGAGATGGTCACCGCACTGTCGACCCGTGTGACGCGAGCCCACGACATCTTCGACCCGGTGGTGGTCACCGTGGGCAGCTTCCACGCCGGCACCGCGGAGAACATCATTCCCGCGTCAGCCCACTTCGAGGCCACGGTGCGTTCCTTCTCACCTGATGCCAGGGCAAAGGTGCGCCAGGGCATCACCGAGGTGCTCACCGGCATCGCGCACGCCCATGGTCTCGAGGTCGAGATCGATCACCATGACGGGTACCCGGTCACCGTCAACGACGACGCGGAGGCCGAGTTCGTCGCAACCACGATCACTGACCTGTACGGCGCCGAACGGTACCGATGGATGGCCAACCCCGAGCCCGGTTCGGAGGACTTCTCCTTCGTGCTGGCGGCGGTACCCGGTGCGTTCGTGTTCCTCGGCGCGTGCCCGCCGGAGCTGGACCCGGCAACCTCGCCGGTCAACCACGCGCCGCAGGCCCGGTTCGACGACGGCGTGCTGGCCGACGGTGCGACGCTGCTCGCGGAGCTTGCGGTGCGGCGGCTCGCCCGTGCGGCTGCGGCCGGTGACGCACTCCCGGCGCCGCGCGAAAAGTCCTGGCATTGACGGCACAGGTCGGGTCAGGATACTCGGCATGTCTGGTCGGGCACTGAGCTTCGGAGTGATGGCCGAAGCATACGAACGATTCCGGCCGGAGTATCCCGGCGGGCTCTTCGACGTGGTGATGACGTACGCGGCTCAGCCAATTCGGACTGCCCTCGAGATCGGCGCTGGGACGGGCAAAGCAACCCGTGTATTCGCTCAACGGGGGGTCGCGGTCACCGCCACCGAGCCGGACGGGGCCATGCTCGCCGAGCTGCGTAAGCACGTGCCAGCAGACGTCAAGACCGTCCACGCCGCGTTCGAGGACCTGCGGCCGGGCCAGAGCTACGGGCTGGTTTACGCCGCGGCGGCGCTGCACTGGACGAACCCGGTGGGTCGATGGCCGCGCATGGCCGAGCTGCTGGAGCCCGGTGGCGTGTTTGCCTCGTTCGGTGGACCGGTCCAGCTGGCTGACCAGGCGGTGGCGGAGGCTGTCCGGGCGGCCCGGGCACCGTTCCTGGAGTGCGACGACGTTGCGTCCCCAGATGGGACCCTGCCAGGGCAGGACATGCAGTGGCCCGGTACGGAGCTCCAACGGTCTGAGTGGTTCGCCGATGTTCAGCAGTCCGTGATCGAGCGGCACCTGACGATGAGTGGCCGCGACTACGTTGGCCATCTCTCGACCGTCTCGGCCTATCTCGAATTGCCGTCCTCGGTGCAGGAGCAGGTATACAGCCGGATCCAGCGGGTCCTGCCGGAGACGGTCGAGATTGCCGCCGACATCACCGTCCATCTCGCGCGTCGGCGCCGGCACCGGCGCTCCGCTCGGCCCTACATCACAGACACCGGCCCTCGCCCGAGGACGCGTAGGATCGACCAATGACAGCACTGTGGTCCGGAGTCGCCGTCGCCCTGGTGACTCTCTTCGATGATGCGGGCGACCTCGCCGCGGACGCGACCGGGCAACACGCCTCCCGGCTGGTCGCCGCCGGCGTCCGCGCCGTCTTGGTCAGCGGTAGCACCGGCGAGGCCTCGGCGCTCACCGACGAT
Source organism: uncultured Actinomycetota bacterium (assembly GCA_963803345.1). GTDB lineage: Bacteria > Actinomycetota > Actinomycetes > Mycobacteriales > Micromonosporaceae > CAWDLX01. The sequence goes on along the minus strand of CAWDLX010000004.1, from coordinate 1,671,355 downwards.
GAGCGCGTGGAGCTAGTCCGGGCGGTCCGCCGGGCATGTCCGGACGTTCCCATCATGGCGGGCACCTCCGGGGAGTGGTGGCAGCAGGCGATCGAGCGGACGGCCGCGCGGTCAAGGCGGGCGCGGACGCGGTGCTCGTCGCCCCGCCTCGCGGTGGTACCGACCTCGGCGAGTACTTCGGCCGGGTTGTGGACGCCGCCAGCTCCGCTCAGGTGCTGGCATACCACTTTCCGCCGACAGCCGGCAGCCCGCTGCCCATCGAGGCGTTACCGTCGCTGCCCGTTCAGGGCATCAAGGACTCCAGTGGCGACCCGGAGCGGCTACTGCGCGAGCTCGAACTCGACATGACGGGTGGTCGGTCTATGTCGGCGCCGCGCCGTTGACCGCGTACGCGGCCGCACTGGGCGCGACCGGGGCCATCCTGGCCGCGGCCAACCTCGCCCCCGAAGACTGCGTCGCGGCGTGGGCCGGTGACATCACAGCCCAACGCCGGCTGCTCAGCACGCACCTCACCTGCCGGGACCGCTTCCCGCGCGGGCTCAAGGCGGCGATGTCGGCTCGCTACGGCACGCCGGCGGCCGCGCGCCTCGGCTGACCGCGCCGCCGCTGCGGACCGGCCGATCCGTGCGGTCGAGCGACGCCACACCCATGGACCAGCCCCCGGGTGCAGACCCGACGAACGACCCGAGCCGCGGACCAGCACCGCCCGACGTGGCCAGGCGCGCCTCACACTGCGATGGACCGCGCCAATCGAATGATTGACACGCCGCTCCAAGTGCGCTGATGATAGGAGCCCTCTGGATCAGATTCCGCCAATCGAATGATGGGGAAGAACGTACGGGTGACCGAACTTCGATGGGATCCCAGGCGCCTGAACGCCGTGGCAGCGGACCTGCCGGAGGGCGTCACGCCCGAAGGAACGCGTGGGCGGATCCTGCGCTCCGCGCTGAGCCTGTTCGCCGAGTTCGGCTACGCGGGTACGTCGATCCGCGACATCGGCGAGGGAGCCGAGATCAATTCGGCGACGCTGTATGCGCACTACGCCTCGAAAGAACGGATCCTGGCCGAGCTCGTCCTGCTCGGCCACCGGGAGCTGCATGAACGGCTGCAGGAGGCCCTGGTCACCGCCATCGGCGGACCAGTCGAGCAGCTCTCGGCCCTGGTCCGCGCACATGCCCTGATTCACACGGATTACCCGCTGCTCGCGCTCGTGGCGAACAGCGAGATGCACGCGCTGTCCCCGGATGTTGCGGCACCCGCGCTCATGCTGCGCGAGCAGTCGCGGCAACTGCTGCTGCGGGTACTCACGCATGGCAAGGCGGAAGGCGACTTCGACGTTGACGACGTTGCCCTCGCCTCGATCGCCATTGGCAGCATGGGCATACGCATCGCCAACTGGTTCGGGCCTGACCAACCGTTCACCCGGGAGCAGGTCGCCGGGGCCCATGTCACTTTCGCCCGACGCATCGTCGGGGCACCGTCTCACGTTGACAAGGAGGCATGATGGCCAACCTCGCTACGATTCTCGCCGCCACCGCCCAGCGTCACGGCGGTCGACCGGCGATCCGCCTGGACGAGGCGGTGCTCACCTACGCCGAGCTCGATGAGCAGTCCCGAATGGTCGCCGGACTGTTGACGGCGCGCGGGGTAGAACCGGGCGATCGCATCGGGTTGATGCTGCCGAATATCATGCCATTCCCGACCATCTACTATGGGATCCTGCGGGTGGGCGCGGTCGTGGTTCCGATGAATCCGTTGCTGAAGGCGCGGGAGGTCGAGCACTATCTCGGCGATTCCGGCGCCTCGATGGTCTTCGCCTGGCGCGACGCCGTGCCGGAAGTGGGCAAGGGCGCCCCCTCCGCGGGTACCTCGCTCATCGAGGTGGGTGACGACTGGCCGGCAGTCGTGGCCCGCCATCAGCCGCGCGCTGACCTGGTGCCGAGGTCCGACTCGGACACCGCGGTCATCCTGTACACCTCTGGCACTACAGGCAAGCCGAAAGGCGCACAGCTCTCCCACGCCAACCTGATGACGAACGTCGAGATCACGAGCAGGACTCTGCTCAGGCTGACCGCTGAGGACGTCATCATGGGCTGCCTGCCGCTGTTCCATTCCTTCGGACAGGTTCTGGGTCTCAACGCCGCTGTCCACAGTGGAGCGTGTCTCACCATGGTGACTCGTTTCGATGCCGGCAAGGTGCTCGAGGTGATCAAGCGCGACGGGGTCACCGTGTTCGAGGGCGTGCCGACGATGTACTCCGCCCTGCTCCAGCATCCGGACCGCGCACCCGCGACGACCACCTCGGTGCGGTGTTGCGTCTCGGGCGGCGCTGCCCTGCCGGTGGAGATTCTGCGTTCCTTCGAAACGGCATTCGGCACCATGATCCTGGAGGGCTACGGGCTCTCCGAGACATCACCGGTGGCATCCTTCAACCATCCCGATCGCCCGCGCAAGGTCGGCTCGATCGGCACCCCGATAGAGGGGGTCGAGATGCGGGTGGTGGACCCGCTGGGGCAGGACGTGGCTACGGGCGAGGTCGGCGAGATCGCCATCCGCGGCCACAACGTCATGACCGGGTACTGGCGGAACCCCGCGGCGACGGCGGAGGCCATCCCGGACGGCTGGTTCCGCACGGGCGACCTGGCCCGCATGGACGAGGATGGATACTTCTATATCGTCGACCGCAAGAAGGACATGATCATCCGCGGCGGCTTCAACGTCTACCCCCGGGAAGTGGAGGACGTCCTGTATGAGCACACGGCGGTGGCCGAGGCCGCGGTGATCGGTCGGCCCCACGCCGAACTCGGCGAGGAGGTGGTCGCCGCCGTCGCACTGATCCCCGGCGCGACGGCGGCGCCGGCGGAGCTGATCGAGTTCGTCAAGCAGCGCCTGGCCGCCTACAAATACCCACGCGAGATCTGGATCGTCGACACTCTTCCGAAGACCGCCACCGGCAAGATCCTGCGCCGCGAGGTCCACCCGCCGCCATCGCCGGCGGCACCGCAGGGCCGGGACACGGGGTCGGCGGACGTGATCGTTGAGGTCCGGTCAGGCAAGATCCGAGGGCGGGTGGAGCGCGGTGTGGCCCGGTTCCTTGGCATACCGTATGCGGCGGCACCGTTCGCGGAGAACCGCTTCCGGGCGCCCGCCCCCGCTCCCACCTGGGACGGCGTCCGGGACGCGGATGACTTCGGGCCCACCGCTCCCAAGGGCGGCTTCGCCCCGCCGCTGGACCGCCTGCTACCGGATCCGGCCATTGCGGGCGACGACTGTCTGAACCTCAACGTCTGGGCGCCGCCGCTGGCCGGGCCCGGACTACCCGTCATGGTCTTCATCCACGGTGGATCGTTGCGCAACGGCTCGTCAGCCGTTCCGACCTACGACGGGCACGCCTTCGCGCGGGACGGTGTGGTCCTGGTGTCGGTGAACTACCGGCTGGGCGTCGAGGGTTTCGCCGTCTTCCCCGACGCGCCCGCGAACCGGGGGCTGCTCGACCAGATCGCCGCGTTGACCTGGATCAGAGACAACATCTCGGCCTTCGGGGGCGATCCGAACAACGTCACCGTCTTCGGCGAGTCGGCCGGCGCCATCTGTATCGGAGCTCTGCTGGTGAGCCCGCACGCCAAGGGTCTGTTCCGACGTGCGGTAATGCAGAGCGGACCACCGATGGCGCTGGCTCCCGACGCCGGAGCCCAGATCTCCGAGCTGATCGCCAAGCGGCTGGGCGTCGCGCCGACGGCGGCCGCCTTCGCCGGCGTGGATCGCGACCTGCTCCTCGCCGCGCAGACGGAGGAGACGCGCCGGGGCAACCCGCTGCTCGGCGGCGCCGGCTTCGCCGTCGTCGTCGACGGTGACGTCGTTCCCACCGACCCCATGAACGCGCTGCGCTCGGGGGGCGGCGGCGACGTCGACCTGCTGATCGGATACAACAGCGACGAGTACCGGCTCTGGTTCGTCCCGAGCGGCCTGGTCGACCGGATCAACCGAGTCACGCTGCGCCTCGCGCTCGCGAAGTTCCACCTCAAGGGTCGGATCGCGAAGGTGTACCGGGCCGGCCGCCCGAAGGCCAAGCCCGGCGAGATCCTCGGGTGCATCGCGACTGACATGCTCATCCGGGTGCCGGCGCATCGCGTCGCCGAAGGCCGGACCGGAGCGAACACGTTCATGTACGAGTTCGCCTGGCCCACGCCGGTGGAGAATCTGGGCGCCTGCCACGGGCTCGAGCTCGGCTTCGTCTTCGATACGCTCGACCGCCCCGAGACCATGGCTCTCACCGGCGCCGACGCCCCGCAGCCGCTCGCGGACGCGATGCACCGGGCATGGGTTGCCTTCGCCAAGACCGGGAACCCGGGCTGGACACCTTTTGACCGGTCCCGCCCGGTCATGCGGTTCGGACTGCCGCAGCCGGCCGTGGTCCGCCGTCCCCGGGACGAGGAGCTCAGCCTCTGGCCGTGACGTTTGGTGAGGCAGGCCGCGGCCGGGTCAACTGTTGAGATAGCGGAGGACGGCCAGGACCCGGCGGTTGTCGCTGTCCGAGGACGGCAGGCCGAGTTTCGCGAAGATGTTCGCCACGTGCTTCTCCACGACTCCGGCGGTGATGACGAGAGCCGCCGCGATCCCGGCGTTGGATCGTCCCTCGGCCATCAGCGAGAGCACCTCGCGCTCCCGCGGGGTCAGCGACGCCAGCCCGGTCGTTGCCCTGCCCGGCCCGCATCAGGTGGCCGACCACCTCCGGATCCAGCGCGGTGCCACCGGATGCCACCCGGGTCAGCGCGTCCACGAAATCGGCGACGTCGGCGACGCGGTCCTTGAGCAGGTATCCGACGCCGGTCGGCCGGTCGGCGAGCAGGCGGGTCGCGTAGCGGGTCTCCACGTACTGCGAGAACACCAGCACACCGACGTCGGGATGGTCGCGCCGGATGTCGATCGCGGCGCGCAGTCCCTCGTCGGTGTGCGTCGGTGGCATCCGGATGTCGATGATGGCCACATCCGGCACGGTGGCGGCGACCGCGGACCGCAACGCATCCGCGTCGGCCACCGCCGCGCACACCTCGAAACCGCGGTCGGTGAGCAGCCGGACCAGCCCTTCGCGCATCATCGCGGCATCCTCCGCGATCACCACCCGCATGTCGTCGCCTCCGTTCACACGCGTGTGGGCAGCTCGATCTCGACCCGGGTCGGACCGCCGGCCGGGCTGTGCACGCGCATCCGGCCGTCCACGACGGCGATGCGGCGGGCCAGGCCGGACAGGCCGGGACCGTCCGGGTTCGCCCCGCCGACGCCGTCGTCCTCGACGGTCAACGTCAGGCGCTCGCCGGATCGGACGACGCCGAGCCCGATCCGGGTCGCCCGGCTGTGTTTGGCCGCGTTCGCGAGCAGCTCGGCGGCGCAGAAGTAGGCGATGGTCTCGATCGCGGGCGCCGGGCGGTCGGGCAGCTCGACCGTCACCGCGACCGGGATGGCGCTGCTCGTCGCGAGCGTCGCCAGCGCGTCGCCGAGACCGTTGTCGAGGACCGGCGGGTGGATCCCGCGCACCAGGTCGCGCAGGTCGGCGAGGGCGTCCTTCGCGCCGCGGTGGGCGAGCGCGACCAGTTCGCGGGCCTGGGCGAGGTCGGGCGGCGGGCCGTCGACACCGAGCTTCTCGGTCGCCATGCCGAGGTTCATCGCCAGCGTGGCCAGCCGGATCTGCGCGCCGTCGTGCAGGTCCCGTTCCAGCCGGCGCATCATCGCGGCCGCGTCGTCGATCGCGCGGGCCCGGCGTGACCTGCAGTTCGCGTACCCGCTCGGCGAGCCGACGCGGACCGAGCAGCCGCCGCATCGCGGCAAGGTCCAGCGTCGTACCGGCCCGCATCAACCACGGCGCGACCAGCAGCATGGCGAGGCCGGCCGCGGCGATGAGGAACGTTCCGGCGAACGTCCGCGTGCCGATGGTGCCGAACGGCGTCAGCGCCCACACCGGCCCGAGGCGCGTTCCGGCCGGGTGGTTGCGAAACAGCGGCCACCACACCGGGTAGCTGAGGTTGACCAGGCCGAACACGTAGCAGAACGCGCCGTAGCCCTCGGGGATGGCCAGTGGCACCTTGAGCAGGCCGTACCCGACGGCGCGCCAGCCCGGTCCGTCGGCAGGACCCGCGAGGCGACGGATCGGACCGCCGCGCACGCCGGGGCGGCGGCCGGCGTCCACGCTCACCGAGCAGCCGGTCCGCGAGCGAGCGATGCACGGCGCCCATCGCGCGCCCGATCGGGGTCGGCCAGCACGACCAGGACAGCGCGATGGTGACGGAACGGACAAGAAACACCGGGCCACGGCCGGTGAGCGTGCCTGTCGTGTTCTGCGCCCCGCCGCGGACCAGATAGGCAAGGCCGAACAGCGCGGCCGGTACGGCGAACACCATCAGCGCGAACCCACGCCGACCACGCAGAACACACTCCCGGCCGTCCGCCCGGTGAACGGGGTGCGCGGAAATCGCGCAGCACGGCCATCACCGGGCGACGACGGACCCGATCCGTCGCGCGGGAGACAGCCGCTTCCCGGTCCGCATTCTTCACGAGCACATTGTCCTGCGCCGCTCGTACCTGCGTTCGGCACGCGGTTTCAGGCATCCCGGCGGAGCAGCACAGCGCCGGCGACGATCGCCACCGCCGCGTACCCGCACATCAGCGCGATCGCTGCCCACGGCGAACAGCCCGGGCACCGGCGAGGTCACCGCGATCGAGTTGAGCAGCATCAGCAGCGGGACGAAACGGCCGACCGCGATTCCGCTCTCGCCGAACATGCCGGCCACGATCATCGGGACGAACATCAGCCCGAACAGCGTGCCGATCGCGGCACCGGAGTGCCGCACGATCAGCCGATGCCCACCCCGATCAGCGCGGTAACGCCAAGATACACGCCGGTCAGCAGAACCGCCCGCAGGATCGCCGGGTCTGCCAGGGATGCGCGCGGGATGGCGGTGCCGCGATCGCGACCTGCCCGCTCAGATAGCCGGCGAAGCTGCCAGCCAGGCCGACCAGGACACTGGAGCCGGCCACCGCCGGCTTCGCGGCCAGGACGATCCCGCGCCGCGGGACGGCGGCGAACGTCGCGCGGATCATCCCGGTCGTATACTCGCCGGTCACCATCAGGACGCCGAGCGCCCCGAGGAGCAACTGGGCCACGATGGCGCCGCCCAGGCTGTTGTTCAGGATCTGGGCGGCGGTCGCGACCGGGGTGTGCGTTCGGTATCCGAGTCCGACCCCGACGCCCGCCGCCGCCATCGCGACGAGGCGCCCGCCAGCCACCACGTCTGACCGTACGCTCCGAGTTTGATCCACTCCATCCGCCGACGGCCCTGAACCGGTATGCCGCCGGCGCCCGTCGACGACTCATCGTCTCCTCGCCTTCTTGTTGTCCATGTCGGTGGCCCCGGAGTCTGCGGGTGGCGTCAGGAAGAACGCGTCCTCCAGCGTCCGTCCGGCGGCCAGCTCGGCGACGGTCGTCTCGGCCAGCAGCCGGCCGCGGCCGATGACCACCAGCCGGTCGGCGGTCAGCGCCATCTCGGCGATCAGTGGCTGGACACGAACACGGTCCGGCCCTCGGCGGCGAGCCCGCAGCAGGTCCCGGATCCAGCGGATGCCCTCCGGATCCAGTCCGTTGACCGGCTCGTCGAGCAGGAGGACGCCCGGGTCGCCGAGCAGGGCCACGGCGACGCCGAGCCGCTGGCGCATGCCGAGCGAGTACGTTCCGGCCCGCCGCCTCGCCGCGTCGGACAGCCCGACGATCCGCAGCACCTGCTCGACCCGGGACCGGGGATGTCGTTGCTCGCGGCCAGCGCCGCCAGGTGCGCGCGGGCGCTGCGGCCGGGATGGAACGCCCCGTCTCCAGCAGCGCGCCGACCTCACGCAGCGGCCACTTCAGGTCCGGGTACCGGACCACCGATCAGTGCGTTGCCGCCATCCGGCGCGTCCAAGCCGAGGATCATCCGCATCGTGGTCGACTTGCCGGATCCGTTCGGGCCGAGGAAGCCGGTCACCACGCCGGGCTGCACCGGGACGCTCAGCCCGTCGACGGCGAGCGTCGATCCGTACCGCTTGGTCACGCCGTCGACGTTGATCATCGTGTCCTCCATCCGTACCGCGACCAACGCTAGGCAGCGCGACCCGGTCCCGGAACGTGGACAGCAACCAGCTTCAGGTGGTGGTTTTCCCCCAAGCCGTCGACGGCGACCCGTGACGTTGACCCACGGCGGTACCCGACGGTCCACATGGGACAGTTACCGGCATTCGCCGCGGCACCGCAACCCGTCGCCAACTCAATTATGCCTGCGAGATCGCCCTCGTCGAATCGGTCGCAATGATGATTTTTCTGCCCTGAGCCGCACGTATGCTCGTCAGGCCGCCCAATTCCACTCCGACCGGAGGAGCACTGTGCCGGACGACGCCGAACGCAGGAGATCGCCAGCGAGCAGAGGTTCGTGGACCGGGTCTACGAGCGGGTCGAATACCGTGCGCGCGGAGTCGAAGGAGCTGGCCCGCGAGGGTCACCGGCGCGCGGCCGCCGGCCCGAGCAGCGGCCTGGTCGAGCGCGACGCCATGGTCCACCACGCGGCCGCGCAGCTGCGCGCGCTGGACGCCGAGGCGGAGGGACTCGTCTTCGGCCGGTTGGATTTCGACGACGGCGAGACCTATCACATCGGGCGGCTGGGCCTGCGCGGCGATGACCGTGAGCCGCTACTGATCGACTGGCGGGCTCCGGCCGCGGCCGCGTTCTACCGGGCCACGCCGGGCGAGCCGATGGGCGTGGTGCGCCGACGGCGTCATCATCTGCCGCGGGCCGAACGTCGTCGACCTCGACGACGACCTGCTGGCGCCGGACGGGGCCGGTGAGTTGCGTGTGCTGGGTGAGGGGGCGCTGTTGGCCGCGCTGCGGCGGTCCCGGGGCCCACGCATGCGCGACATCGTCACCACCATCCAGCGGGAGCAGGACGAGGCGATCCGCGCGCCGGCCCGGGGCGTCACGCTCATCACCGGCGGACCCGGCACCGGCAAGACACAGGTCGCGCTGCACCGCGCCGCGTACCTGCTCTACACCGACCGGGGCCGGTTCGCCGACGGCGGGGTCCTGGTGGTCGGCCCCTCGACCGTGTTCACCGCCTACATCAGCCGGGTGCTGCCCGCGCTGGGCGAGGACAGCGTGCATCTGCGCGCGCTCGGCGAACTCGTGGACGGGGTGACCGCCACCCGCCGCGACGCCCCGCCGGTGGCCGAGATCAAGGGCAGCGACCGCATGCGGGAGGTGCTGGCCGAGCTGATCGTGGCAGACGCCGCCGACCGCGCCCGACCGGCTGCGGCTGGTGTACGCGGGCCAGGTGCTGACGCTGCGCGGCGTCGCGAGCTGGCGCGGGTACGCAGTCGGGTCCGGACGCGGGCCGAGGCGACGGCCACCCAGCCCAACGCCGCGCGGCCGCATCGCGTCAGCCGTCCTGCTGGACGCGCTGTGGACCAAAGTGGACGGTGCGCGATCTCGACCGCGAGCTGTTCGTCGAGGAGGTCGGTGACCGCTCCGAGTTCCGGCGCTTCCTCGGCGCCTGGTGGCCCACGGCTGACTCCGACGCAGGTGCTGTCGTGGCTCGCCGACCCCGCCCGGGTGTCCGGTCCTCGGCGCCGAGGCGGCCGACGATCCTGGCCGCGTCCTACCGAGCAGCAGACGGACTGGTCCGTGGACGACGTGCCCCTCCTCGACGAACTGGACGAACTGCTCGGCGAGCCACCGAGGGCACCGGCGGCGACCGCAGCCGAGCCCAGCTCACGGCTGCGTGAGCTCACCACCGGCCCGCGGCGCATCGACACCTTCGCGCTCAGCTGCGGTCTCTACGACGGGTGGAACCTCTACGCGCCGGGGCACCCCACGCCGTTCGCGGTCGCCGGCCCGACCATCGACAACGACGCCGTCATCGCCGCGCAGCGCTGGGCGGAAGCCGTCATCCTCCGCGAAGGACACCGGGTGGTGGGCTGGACCGACGGCTATGACCCGTACGGCGAGGACGCCTACGTTCCCGTGCTCGCCGAGCCGTTACCGGTCACCGAGCCCGACGAGGCGACCGCGGACGCGGACGACTACGCGCATGTCATCCTCGATGAGGCCCAGGATCTGTCGCCGATGGAGTGCCGGATGATCGCACGGCGCGCCCAGTACGCCTCCATGACGATCGTCGGTGACCTCGGCCAGGCGACGCATCCGCTGGCCGCCGCGCTCGTGGCCGGACCTGCTGGCCCGGCTCGGCCGGCGCGACGCCCGTACGCTCGAGCTTCGCACCGGATACCGGGTACCGCAGGCCATCGCCAACTACGCCGCCCGGTTCCTCGCCCCCGGCGTTCACGGCGACGCACTCCTACCGGCGCGGCGGCACGCTCTCGGTGCGGCCGGTCGACGACATCCGACGCCGCCCTCCGGCAGGCCGTGCGCGAAGCCCCCCACGACGCAACCACCGCTGTCATCGCGGCCGATCGCGCGATCGGACACCTCGCGCCGCTGATCGACCGGTCCGACGTGTCCGTCCGTCCCGGCCAGCCTGGTCAAGGGCCTCGAGTACGACCACGTCATCGTGGTCGAGCCGGGCGAGATCACCGGCGCCGAACCCCGCGGCTACAGCCGGCTGTACGTGGTCCTCACGCGCGCCGTCGCGTCCTTGGTGGTGCTGCATCGCGAGCCGCTGCCCGCCCCGCTGCGCGGGCAGCGTGGATCGTGAGCGGGTGATCACGCGGCACGCGCGAGCGCTGTGAGTCGAGCACGACGTTGTGGGATGTCACGATGTCGGTATGGGTAACGTGATCGACTACATCGCCAGCCACGAGGAGCCGGCGCGCTCGGTGCTCGAGCGGTACCGGGCACGCGCGGTTGCGGTTGTGCCGGAGGCCGAGGAGGGCACGAGCTACGGCATGGCGGCGCTGCGCTATCGTGGCCGGCCGCTGGTCAGCGTGGTCTCGACCAGGCAGGGCTACTCGGTGTACCCGTTCAGCTCCGCGGTCGTCAAGAACGTGATCACGGAGTTCGACGACTTTGCGGCAACCAAGGGAGGCATCAAGTTCACCGACAAGCGCCACCTGCCCAACAAGGCGTTCGACGCGCTCGTGGCCGGACGGCGCGACGAGATCGACGCGGCCCTCGCCAACCCTCGCCGCCGCTGAGGGGGCTCTGATCGTTGACCTGCTGGCCCATGCCGCTGAGCAATGGTCCAGTGTGGACGCTGATGAGTGGGCCGGCGCTGAGTGGCGGGTACGCGGGCTCGTGGCGACCAACCTGGCCCGCATCCCGGACGATCCGTTCGGCGCGCCAGATCATCTCCACGTCGCCGACGACGCCGGCCGGCACTGCCTCGCTATCTGGCCGGAATCACATCGTGACCAGGTCCCTCGATCCTGATGGAACCGCCGGTGGGCCGCCGCGTCTAACCGGCACCTCATCAATCACGGAGGGCTTCGATGACAGAACGTTTGCGCGGACCGGGTAGCGGACGCACCACGCTCGGGATGATGCTGGCCATCCTGGTTCTGGCTGCCATCGCCTTGGCCGGTTGCACCAGCACCGGCTCGTCGGGCTCCGGCACGGTGCAGGAGGGGCAGGCGGCGGCGCAGAGCCCTCCCCGCCCGGTGCCGGCGGCACTCGGGCGGGGCGGCCGGCGGCCAGGGCTCGCCCGCTCTCGCACCCCAACAGCGGTCCATCATCTACACCGGCTCGATGGTCGTCACCGTCGCGGACGTGGTGAGAGCGGCCGACGCGGCGGGCGAGCTGACGGTCGCCACGAGCGGCGATGTCGCCGCCGATCGGCGTACGCTCGATGGCGACAACTCGGAGGCCCACCTCACCCTGCGGGTGCCGACCACCGACTTCTCCTCCACTATGGACAAACTTGCCCACCTCGGCACCGAGCAGTCGCGAGCGGTTACGACCCAGGACGTGACCGACCTGATCGTCGACTTGGATGCCCGGCTGGCCACCCAACGGGCCAGCGTCAACCGGGTCCGGGCGTTGTTCGCCAGGGCGACGACGATCACCGACATCGTGACGATCGAGTCGGAGCTGACCAAACGGGAGGCGGATCTGGACTCGCTGGAGCAACGCCAGGCGACGCTCTCGGGTCAGGTAGCGCTCTCCACGATCACGCTGACCCTGCGCGCGAAGGCAACCAGCCCCGCCGCAGCGCCGTCACACGGCGGGCTGCTGTACGGCCTCCGATCGGGTTGGTCGGCCTTTCTGGTCGCGGCCAAGGCACTCCTGACCGTGGCCGGTTGGCTGGCGCCCTGGCTCGTCATCGTCGGCGTTCCGGCGGGCTCATCGTCTACTACCTACGGCGTCGGCGGCGGTCGCTGGTCCGGCCGGCCCCGCCCGGGTCCGGCGGTGCGGACCAGGCGTAGTCGGCAAACTGCGCCGGAGGCTCGCCGAGCGCCGACGCGGATACCTCACGTTCCAGGAAGGAGAACGTCCGGGACCGGCGCTAGCATCGGCTCCATGACAGCAGCCGACGCAGCCGGCGGTACCGCACGCGACCTCGCCCGATGGCCCGACGACGGCGCAGTTCGGACCGCACCGGTTCTACGCCGGCGAGGGCGGCGGCAGTGAGGAGTTCCGGGCCGCCAGGTTCGACGTGGCCGACCTGCGCGGTGCCCGGTTCACCGACTGTGACCTGACCGGCACGACGATCCGGGACGGCTGGCTGGTCAACGTCGACATCTCTGGCTACCTCAGTAACGTCAGCGTCAACGGCGTCGAGGTGAGCGACTTCGTCAGTGCCGAACTGGACCGCCGGCATCCCGAGCGTGTGCAGTTGCGCGAGGTCCGGACGGCCGACGGTTTCCGGGCGATGTGGGACACCATCGAGCAGCTGTGGGCGCAGGCAACCGAACGGGCCGGGCGGCTGCCGGCCGCAGCCCTGACTCAGCAGGTCAACGAGGAATGGTCGTTCGCGCAGACGCTGCGCCATCTGGTCTTCATCACCGACGCCTGGGCGAGCCGCACGGTGCTGGACGAGCAGATGCCGTACCACCCGATCGGACTGCCGCAGAGTTGGTACCCGGCGGTGGACGCGGCCGGGCTCGGCATCGACCCGGCCGTTGAGCCCGGCTACGACGACATCCTGGCCGCCCGCGCGGACCGGATGGCCGTGATTCGGCGGATCGTGACCGGGCTGACCGATGGCGGCCTCGGCCGGCTGTGCCGGCGATCCCCCGCACCGGGTTATCCGGAAGAAGAGCGCGCCGTCGCCGACTGCGTCGCCGTGGTGATGGACGAGGAGATCGAGCACTACCGGTTCGCGATGCGCGACCTGGCGGTACTCGAATCCAGGTAGGGATGCGTTGGCCCGCGGGTCGGTGACGCGTGGCTTGACCTTGCCGTTACGTCAGCCTTTATCGTTGGTCTGGCGGGCGAGCGGTGGGGGGTGAGCTCCGGTGAGTTGGTCGATTCAACACGTGGCGCGCTTGTCCGGTGTCACCGCGCGGACTCTGCGGTACTACGACGAGATCGGCCTGCTCCGCCCGGCTCGGATCGGCGCCAACGGCTACCGCTACTACGAGCAGGAGCAGCTGCTGCGGCTCCAGCAGATCCTGCTGTTCCGCGAACTGGACATGGACCTTACCGCCATCGCCGCGGTGGTCAACGGCGTACGCGACCAGGTGGAGGCCCTGCGCGCCCATCGGGAGCGGTTGCTCACCGAGGGCCAACGGCTCAACAGACTGGCGCGGACCGTTGCCGCCACGATCTCGCACCTTGAGGAGGGAACTGCTGTGCCGCCTGAGGAGATGTTCCACGGCTTCCGGTTCACCCGGGAGACGATCGTTGAGCTCGAGGCATTGGCGTTCCAGCGCTCTGGTGGTGCCGAGCAGCCCCACTTCGATGAGCTGAAGCGGCGGACAGCGAACTGGAGTGACGAAGAGTTCCGGCGGGTGGAGCGAGATGGCGATGACATCGAGCGCCGGCTTCTGGAGCTGTTGCGCGATGGCGTCGAGGCCGACGATCCAGCGGTGTTCGCGGTGCTCGACGACGACGTGACCAATCAGCGTCGACTGATGCCGCTTGACGGCGAAGGCTACGCCAAGCTTGGCCAGGCGTTCGCCGCCGCACCGGAACTGCGGGCACACCTGGATGCGCGGGACCCGCGACTGGCGGAGTACATGCGCGACGGCATGGTCGCGTACGCGGCGGCCCGGATGGGTTGATCACCATGTCGGTGCGACGCGATCTCGTGGTGATGGCAGCCGATGGAACTCGGCTCCTGCTGGACCACCACCGCCCACGCCGAGCGGCGCGTGCCGGGCAGGCGGGTGCCGGCACGCTCGTGTGGATCCGTACCCCGTACGGTCGCAAGGGCATCGCCTCCATCGCCCGGCGGTTTGCCAAGGTAGGGGCACACGTCGTTGTGGAGGCGCTTCGCGGCACAGACGGTTGCGACGGTGAGTGGGACCCGTTCAACGTCACCCCGCAGGACGCGGCGGCGGTACTCGCGTGGCTGCGCAGTCGGCCGTGGTTCCCGGGCGTGATCGTTTCGTGGGGACTCTCCGCGATCGGCTACGCCTCCTGGGCACTGACCGAGATCGACATTCCGGAGTGGCGACTGGCGATCCTCCAGGACGCACCGTCCGAACCACGCGACGGCCTGGTCTACCCAGGTGGGATCTTCGCCGGCAAGGTGTTGCTCGGCTTCACCGGCGGCGTGGAATGGCAGCGCGATCACTGGCGGGCATCCCTGCCGCGCACCATTCTCGCGTCGATGCGCGCGGCCCGCCGGACCAACAAGGTCCTTGCTGAGCTTCCGTTGGGCACCGCCGATGAACGGCTCGTCGGCCACCGCGTCGGGTACTTTCAGGGACTGGCTCGCCCATGAGCACGACGACGGGTACTGGAAGACGCTCGACCGCCGCCGCAACGCACCGTACATGCCGGCGAAGGTGCACCTCGCGACCGGCTGGTACGACATCTTTCTCGCCTCCACGCTGGCCGACTACGAGGCACTGCGGAAGGCTGGCCGGACAGTACGGCTGATGATCGGGCCGTGGTATCACGGCCGGGGCGTCATCGACCGGGACTACCGGGCCGACCGCGACCGGTGGCTCGCGACCGCTCAACGCGACAGTGCGCCGGCAGGTACGCCGGTGCGGATCTACCTCGGCGGGGCCGACGAGTGGCGCGATCTGACCGACTGGCCGCCGCCACAGCATCAAGCCAGCGTGTGGTACCTACATCCGGGGGGCGCACTCGCAACCGACCGTCCGCCGCTGTCACCACCGGACCGCTACCGCTACGACCCCGCCGATCCGACCCCGGCCGTCGGTGGAGCAGTGGAGAACTTCGACGGCACCGCCGGTGCGAAGGACAACCGCAAGCTTGAACAACGTGCGGACGTGCTGACCTATACCAGCGACGTCCTCGCCGACGACGTCGAGGTGATCGGGCCCGTCCGGGCGAGCATCGCGTTCCGTTCCACGGTCGAGCGTACCGATGTCCATGCGCGGTTGTGTGACGTGCATCCCGACGGCCGCTCGGTGAACCTGTGCGACGGAGCCCGACGGCTCGGGCCAGAGCAACCGACGGCGGCCGAAGGTACCCGCGTTGTCGAGCTGGACCTGGTGGCCGTCGGGCACAGGTTCCGGGCCGGGCACCGGATCCGGCTACAGGTGAGTAGCGGGGCCCACCCACGCCTGATCCGTAACACCGGAACTGATGAACCGCTGGCCAGCGCCACGCACCTCCGCACCGCCGAACAAGAGGTTCTCCACGACCCGTCGCATCTGTCCACGCTCACGCTTCCCGGTCCGGCACCATAGCGTCAAGCCACCGGCAGGCGCCGGAGGAAGTCGATCAGGCCGCTGAAGTAGGTCTGCTGATCGTCGTAGATGGCCAGGTGGCTTCCCTCGGGGCAGTACAGATAGCGACCGTGGGGCAGGAGCCCGGCCATCATTTCCATGTGCGCCGGGTCCATGGTGTCGTACCGGGCACCGATGACCAGCGTCGGTACCTCGATCCGGTGCAGGTCGCCGACCCGGTCCCAGCGGGCGAGCTTGGCTTCGGCGCTCATCCCGAGCTCGCTTGGACCCTGCATCGGCAGGTAGATCTTCGGGTTGATGTGAGCGAGACCGCGCTGCGCCGGCTCCGGCCAGTCCGCTTCGGGCATACGCAAAAGGTGGCGTTCGTAGTAGTGCGGCATCAACAGTCGCATGTAGCGCGGATTGTCGGTGTCGTGGGCCGCCTCGAGCGCCCTGATCTCAGCGAGCGCGTCCTGGTCCATCGCGGGCATGAGCACCTGCTCCGCGTAGCGCGTGTAGGCGGGGGCGCTGGCCATCATGTTCGAGATCACCAGAGCGCGTAGCTGGTCCTGGTGCGCCAGGGCGTACTCGATGGCGAGTAGCCCACCCCACGACTGGCCGTACAGGACGAAGTTCTCCCGATTCAGGCCAAGGGCCCCGCGGACCTGCTCCACCTCATCGACGAACCGGTCCAGATCCCACAGCGACGGGTCATCGGGTTGGTCGCTAAACCCCGAGCCGAGCTGATCGTAGTAATAGTACTCGATGCCCGCGGCCGGAAAGTAGCTGTCAAAGGCC
This sequence comes from uncultured Actinomycetota bacterium, assembly GCA_963803345.1. GTDB lineage: Bacteria > Actinomycetota > Actinomycetes > Mycobacteriales > Micromonosporaceae > CAWDLX01. Next base: position 1,654,780 of record CAWDLX010000004.1, on the reverse strand, counting down.
TCCAGGTACTCGTGCGTCGACCCCGGACCACCGTGCAGCAGCAACACCTTGAGCTCGGGGTTGTTGCCAAACCGCTTGGTCCACACGCTGAACTGGCCACCGGGCGTGTCGACGCGAATGCGGCGAGCCCCACCGCTGAGGCGGTCATCGCGACCGGAGTAGTCCAGATAACCATCGACCGCGTGCATCGCGTCCCTCCGTCCGGCGTCGCCGCCCATCATGGCCATCGGTACCCGCGCCAACAAGACCATGGCGGTCCCGGCGAGGCGGAACCGCCATGGAACGGCGTGGAACGCCTACCGGTATGTCAACCGGCCACCGGTGAGGCTACCCACAATGAGCTGCCGCGATACCTTCGCGGCCGGGTGCCGGATCGCAGTCACGTGCCTGGAGGTCAAGTGAAGAAAGTCATCTTCCCGGTGGTATTGGCCATGGTCGGTGCCGTCGGCGCCGTGCTGGCGGTGCCGGCACAGGCGCAACAGGTGCAGCCGCGGGCGGACAGCGTCAGGGAGTGGAACGACCTCGCGCTGGATTCGGTACGCCTGCAGCGCGCGAGCGACGCCGACGCCGCGCGCATCTACGCGATCCTCAATGTCGCCGTGTACGACGCCGTGAACGGCATCGAAAGCAGGAGCGAGCATCCCGCGCGCGCGCAGGCCCTGGTGTCGGAGCTCGGCCCTCGCGACGGCGATCCGCAGGCAGCCGCGGTGTCAGCGGCGCACGCGGTACTCGTCGGGCTCGACCCCGGCCGCACCAGCCTCTACGACGAACGGCTCGCCGCCGATCTCGCCGACATCCACCCAGGTCGTCACCGCGATGCCGGAGCGGGCTGGGGCCAGCATGTCGGCCAGCTCGTCCTGGCCGCTCGCGCGAACGATGGCTCCACGCCGGTAGAGACCCAACCGGGCGGCACTGGGCCGGGAGTATTCCCTTCGGCATGGTCCGGGGTGCAGTACCGCAACGTGCGCCCATTCGCGGTCGCCGATGCGACCAGATACACCCTTGGCCCGCCGCCCGCACTGGATTCGCTCGACTACGCCGCGGCGTTCGCCGAGATCGCTCTGCTCGGCAATGCGAACATCCCGGCGCCGGACAAGCTGGCCACGTTCCAGTACTGGTCCCTGCCGGCCGGCAGCGATCAGCCACCCGGCGAGTGGCTCAAGATCGCCCTGATCGTCTCGGCGGCTCGTGACCTGTCCCTCGACGACGCCACCCGGCTGTTCGCGCTGTTGACGATGGCCCTGGCGGATACCACCGTGGCCACGGTCGCCACCAAATTCGCTCACCAGCACTGGCGCCCGGCGCAGGCCATTACTCAGGCCGACCTCGACGGCAACCCGCTCACTGTGGCCGATCCGACCTGGCGCCCACGTGCGGGCAGCACCGGCTCCACACCGGAGTGGGTGTCGGGCCACAGCTCGTACAGTGCCGCGGGGGCCTCGGTTCTGGCAGGTTTCTTCTGCACCGACGACATCCCGTTCGATCTGGTTACCGACACCGCGCCGGGCGGTGAGAAGCGTAGCTACCAGAGCTTCTCCGCGGCCGCGGCCGAAGCCGGTCGCTCGCGGATCTTCGGTGGCCAGCACTTCGAGTTCAGCAACCAGGCCGGGCTCGGGCTCGGCCGCGCTGTGGCGACAGAGGTACTCGCGAAGAAGCTGCTGCTGCAAAGTGGCACCACGCATGTCGGAGCCTGCCCTCGGTAGCAGATCCAAAGTTCCGTCGCGCGATGGAACACGTTGGAGGCCTCCGTGCCGCCGCCCCGGGTCGACCGGAAAGGAACCGTCGGCGTGACAGACCCGGGGCGGGTCGGCTCCGCCCGGATGAGCGCTGACCGCGTTCGCGCCGCCATTAGTAGAACGGCGAATGGCGCAGGCGGCCCGTCGGGTACACCGTGAACCGTAGCCGAGGCGCCCGCCGCGGGCGCCTGTGCCGACTGGAGGACATGGTGGACCGGTTACGCTCCCGCCCGGCGCTTGGGATAGCCGTGTTGTCAGCTGCGGTGCTGGTCGTTGTCGCGGGCCTGGGCATCGGTCCAGCCAGCGCGGTGCCATCCGGAACCGCGCTGCGCCACCTGCTGGTGCTGCCGGTCAACTGGGCCGCGGGCAACGGATCACCGGCGGCACCCCAGACGAGAACCGCAAACGAGATCTTCGCGCTGGTGGACCACAACCGCGCGTACTACACCGAGGTGTCGTACGGGCAGTTTCCCGGCTGGCATGTGACGGGGCTCGGCGGCCCGGAAGGGCTCACCATCAGCCCACCCCGGATGGACGCGGGTAACGTCTGCGGCAGCCTGTTCGAGACCGATGTCAAGAACGGGGCCGATGCCATTGCCCAGAACTCAGGGCTCGTCCTGAGCCAGTTCGACGCTGTCCTCTACTACTTCTCAGCTGTGCCGCAATGCCCGTGGGGCGGTTTGTCCAGCGGTCACAGCGTCTGGCTCAACAACGCCTCGGAGATGGGCGTGTTCCACGAGTTGGGTCACACTCTGGCGCTCTCCCATGGCCAGGCCCTCGCCTGCTGGGACGAGGCCGGGCACGCGGTGGCGTTGAGCGGCAACTGCGAAGTCATCAGCCAGGGAGATCCGCACAACATCATGGGCAGCGGCATCGGTGGCCTGTCGGCCATCATGAGGTTCGATGTCGGTTGGATGAACGGCCGGATCGTCGATGTGTCCCAGGCGGGCGGCAGCTTCACGCTTGAGCCCCTGGAGGTCTCGACGCCGGGGGCACAGGCGCTGCGGGTCACGGACGGCTCGACCACGCTGTGGCTGGAGTACCGCCAACCGATCGGCCTCGACGGCCAATGGGGCAGCGACTGGGACTTCGGGATCCTCGTCTACGAGCAGATACCGAACGTCGGGCTGGGTTCGTTCCTGATGGACATGACCCCCACCTCCTCCAACGGCTTCCGCGATGCGGCCATGCTCGCCGGCACCAGCTGGGTCGACCCGCTCGGCATGCTGCGGATCACGGTCAACTCAACCAGTGCGACCGCGGCTTCGGTCACCATCGCGCCGAACCTCGCGGTGGTACCGGACATCGTCGGCCTGAACCGCGTGAGCGCCGCGGGTGCTCTGTCGGCCGCGGGCCTGATGTTGGGCTATGAGCGGGACCGGGTCATCACTGACTGTTCGGACGGCGTCGGACAGGTGCTGAGCCAGACTCCGGCCGCTGGATCGCTCGCTCTCATCGGAACCGCAGTCAACTTCACCTTCGGCGTCAAGCCCTCGGGACGCCTTGTCTGCAGCTGATGCGTCGATCGGTGGTCCGGGGTCACGGCCTCACGGCATGACGGCGAGGTCGACCAGGCGGAACCGGCCTACGGATCACCACCGGTGCGGCCACCGCATCAACAGTCGACGGCCGCCGCACAGATCGCTGAGCCCGGCGGGTGAGCGCGCTTCGGGCGTATATGGCACAGTGGCATTCGTGGGCCCGCGTATCGGAGTCGGAGCGGACGGGTGGACGCCCACACGTGTGCTCGCGGCGGCGGCCGAATGGGTGTGGGTTCCCGAGAACGCCAAGCAGCTGGCGACCGCCGAATACCACGTCATCGCCTACCCGGAGTCCTACCCCCACCCCACTCAGGTGGCGTGGTGTCGATCGGTACGTTCTGCCAACGATGTGATTGGCGATGTGGCGGCCCAGGTTCGGCGATGGGGAAGAGATCGAGTCAGTTGGTGGCTGACCGACAACAGCCAGCCCGGAGATCTGGAATCCCGGCTGCGGGCTCTGGGCGCGGACCATTGCGAGACGGTGGATGTGTTGGCACTCGACATGACGGCTGGGCTGCCCGAGGTCGGCCGTACCGCTGCCGTCCGCTGTGCTCTGGTCGAGGATGAGGCGACCTTGCGGGCGGCCAACGCCGTGTCGCAGGAAGTCTGGGGCGGCGAAACACCTACTGATGAGGCCGTAGCTGGTGAACTGGCCGAGTTGAGCCAACCGATCAACCGACGGGCTGGGTTTCGTGTTGTCGCCTACATCGGTGACATGCCAGCCGCCACGGGTGGGTGTACCCAGGCCGACGGTGTCGCCCGCTTGTGGGGTGCCGCGACCCGCCGTGAGCTGCGAGGACAGGGTGCCTACCGAGCCGTGTTGCTGAAGCGGTTGGCGATCGCCCGTGAACACGGGGCAACGCTGGGCCTGGTTAAGGGCAGGGTGGAGACATCTGGTCCGATCCTTCGCAGGATTGGATTCCAGGCGTACGGCGAGGAGCGTCTGTACGACCTTCCGCTGTGACGTCACGAATCCAGTTCCCAGACGGCGTCGGCGTCGGCGAGCACCCTGCCCGGTCCGCCGTCGCGCCACGACCTGGCCGTCGTCGATAGGGACCTTCGCCCCTATGGCGTCGGTGGCCGCACGTGGATCGTGGGGACGTGCCGTCGGCGTTGGTGGTGGAGGATCTGCGCAAGGTGTACGGCACGGTTGCGGCGGTGGACGGCGTCGACCTTGCCGTGGCCGAAGGGGAGATCTTCGGCATTCTCGGACCGAACGGTTCCGGGAAGACCACGACAGTCGAATGCGCTTACGGCCTGCGCAGAGCGGACGCGGGCCGGATACGCATCTTCGGCATCGATCCGCAGGAGCAGCCGGATCGGGCCGCGGCCCTGATCGGCATCCAGCTTCAGGATTCGGCGCTGCCCGACCGGATCAGGACCTGGGAGGCGCTGCGCCTGTTCGGCGCGCTCCGGCGTCGTGACCCCGAAGCGACCGCCGTGCAGCGGGCCACCAACGAGCGGGACGTGCTTGAGCAGTGGGGACTGGCGGAGAAGCGCAACGCGGCGTTCGGCAGCCTGTCGGGTGGCCAACGGCAGCGGCTGCTGGTGGCGCTCGCTCTGGTCAACCGGCCCCGGCTCGTCTTCCTCGACGAGATGACCACCGGCCTGGATCCGGCTGCGCGGCGCGACGCATGGCGCGTCATTCAGCAAGCCCGGCAAGCCGGCACCACGGTGGTTCTGGTGACCCACTTCATGGACGAGGCGGAACAACTCTGCGACCGGATCTGCGTGCTCTCGCACGGCCGGCTGGTGGCGCAGGACACGCCGGCCCACCTGATCTCGACCTACGGCGGCGGCATCCGGGTGCGTTTCCACGTGCCCGATGATGTCGCGTTGCCCGACTGGGACCGCCTGCCAGGACTGCGGAAGGCTCACCGGCTCGGGCCGGCGGTCGAGCTGCGCGGCTCGGGGCCGTTTCTCACCGCACTGGGCGCAGCCCTGACGGCCGCGGGTCTCGGCGATACCGAACTGTCCGTCCAGCAGCCCCACCTCGAAGACGTGTACCTGCAGCTGACCAGCCAGACGACGGAGACCTGATGCCCGTCACGCTGACCATGTCATGGACCGAGCTGAAGCTGTTCCTGCGCGAGCCGGTCACCGTGGTGTTCACTCTCGCGCTGCCGCCACTGGTGCTCTACGTGTTGGCCGAAGTGTTCGGTAACACGCCGGATCCACAGGGCCACGTGTACCGCGGCGTCGGCGCGATGGATTACTACACCCCCGCCTACATCGCGCTCATCATCGGCTCCTTTGGCCTGATCGGGCTCCCGGTCCATGTGGCCTCCTACCGGGAACGCGGCGTGCTGCGCCGGTTCCAGGCCGCACGCATGCCGGTGCGGACGATCGTGGTCTCCCAGCTGACGGTCCTGTTCGCCGCGGTCATCGCCGGTGCTGTCATCGTCGTGACGCTGGCCAAGGTTACGTATCACGTGGCCTGGCCCGTCTCCTGGCCGGGCGTGCTTCTCGCGGTCCTGGTAGGAGCCCTGGCCTTCGCCGCGATCGGAGTACTGCTGGGCGCGGCGCTGCCCACCGCCCGGGCCGCCCAAGGACTGGGCGTCCTGCTCTGGTTCCTCATGCTGATGGTCAGCGGCGGTGGACCACCGCCAGAGGTCCTGGGCGGCGCACTACGCGCGGTCGCCGCGTTCACACCGTTGAAGCACCTGATCATCGCGGTGCAGGACCCTTGGCTCGGGCGGGGCACCAACTGGGCCGAACTCGGGATCAGCGCTGGAATCCTGGTCGTCGCCGGTGCCCTGGCCGTACCGACACTGCGCAAACGCACCTGATCGGCCGGGGCTAGGCGATGTTGTCCTTACGCCACTGCTGGCCGCCCGCGGAGCGTCACGAGGATCCACTGACCGCCTGCGCCAGGAACGACAGGATGGCCGGCGTCACTCCGGCGTCGGGCAGCAGGGCGGTGCCGTGGTCCTGGCCCGGCACGGTGAGCACCTGGGCGTGGGGTAGCCCGCGCCGGATCGCACCGAGGGCATCGGCCGAACCGTACGGGTCCTTGGTGGCCGTCACGAGCAGGACCGGCACGGCGAGGCCGGCGCAGGCGGCGGCCACGTCGATGTCCGGGGAGAGGTTCGCCTCGGCCGACAACGAGATCACCCCGGACAGGTACGGCGCGTTCATCCGGCGGGCCGCCACCAGTGCGGTCTTGGCACCCTTGGACGCGCCGAGCAGGACGACCCGGCTCGCGCCGTCGGCGTGTGCCGCCCGGGTCACCGCGGCCAGCTCCGCCGGCGGCTCCCCACCGTGATAGTCCCAGAGCACGACCCGGAATCCGCGCCCAACCAGGGTCGGGACCAGCGACAGCCACGAGCACCGGTCTTCATCGCTCTGGTTGGCGGCGATGACCGCCACTCGGCCGTTCCCGATCACCTCGGCCGGTCCGGCCTGCGTGGTAAGCGGCCGGGCGACCGGCTCGCCGGCGCAGGCGGTCGGCGTGGTCGGGGGCAGTTGGGCGCCCAGGAACGCCCGCAGCTCCGGATCAGGCGGCGGCCACGTCCCGTCCGGACCGGGAGTGAGCAGATCCCAGCCGTGGCCGCGGCCGGGTGGCAGTTCGATCAGGCGTTTGTCCGTGCCGGTTACGCTCGCCACCAGCTGTCGAGTGTCCACAACAGACACATATGGGTCGTCGGTCGTGACCGCGAACAGGCTCGGTACAGCTACCGAGGAGGCGGCCACCCGGGCGCTGGAGGGGTAGGGCGCGACGGCCAGCTGGTCGGTCAGCTCATCGGCGCTCAGGGCCACGATGCCGACTACCCCGACCGGAGGACGGGCGCCGGCGATGACCACTTCGGCGCCGCCCCGGGACGCTCCGATGAGGACGATCCGCGTCGCGCCGTCCTGCCGCAGCTGGCCGGTCACCGAGGCGATGTCGGAGAGTTGCCCGTTCGGGTCGCGGGTGGTCGGGCAGGTGCTGTGGCCGGCACACCGGTGGTCGAACAGCAGCACGTGGTAGCCGGACCGGGCCAGGTCGACCCCGTAGGCCCACCAGCCGCACAGGTTGCGCGCTCCCAGTTCGGGCACCAGCACGATTCCACGCGGGCCGCTGCCCAACTCCTCGGCGTCGAGCACGGCACCCTCGGTTGAGGCGATCCGCAGCCCGGTGAAGCTGGCCGCGGGCGGACCGCACCGGCCAGCCGGCACTGGCCCGCTCGGTCGAGGGGTGGCGTTGGCCCCCGATGTCCCGCAGCCGCCCAACGCCAGAACCAACCCGAGCGTGGCGAATGCTATCGACCGCCGGTATATCATTCTGAATATAGTCGCGCCCACGGCGAGGAGTGTCAAGGAGGTCGCGGCTGTTGTGTCGTGATCCGGTTCGACCGTCATGCCTCGCCGAGGTGGGTACAGTGCGCGATCGTCGCGTCGTCGGCCGCCACCGCGTGGCGCGCCTCCGCCTGCCGGACCTGGCGGATGATTTCGGTAGGTCCGCGCGATGTCAGGACTGCCATGAACCCCCGCCAGTCGGCGAGGCGGAACCGGTCCACCATGCGGCTGGCTCCATTGCTCAGCAGGACGGCACCGGTCAGCTGAGAGATCGGACACCTTCCGGTGATCGCCTCGTCTGCCGCCCGCGGGTCGTCCTTGGCCAGCCAGAAGCCGCCCGGCTGGTTCCGGTTGGCGCGCAGGTCGCGGAGGATTCTCCGGTACTCGTCGCTACCCTCGGCGACGCTCTCGAGGGCGGACTCGTACGACCGGCTGATGATCACTTCTCGGGGATCGGAGACGACGAGCGGCGCACCATCTGCTCGGTCGAGCACGAGGACTGAGTCGCCGAGCACCAGGTGTTCGGTGAGGCCGTCCGACGAGCGCAGGATGGCTACCGTCGCCGACGGACTGATGGGGTTTGCCACGTCGCAGGTGTCCCGGTGATCGTCGGTCACCTGCTCGATGGCATCGGCGAGCAGCGCCGAAAGGCTGCGGTCCCGTACGAGTGACAAGAGGCTGAGAAGGCTGCCTCCCAGGCGGCTGGCATACCAGGCCACGCCGTGGCGGCAGATCGATTCGGTGCCGGAGATGCCGGCGCCGTCGATCAGCACCGCTGCCGTCGGTATGGCGCCAGTGAAGTCCTCGTTCGCCCGGCCGGTCCGTGCCGCGGCGCTCGTCATCCTCACCCGCATGTCCTGCCGCCGCCCTCCCGCCGATCGAGGCGTCGACTGTACGTTGCATCCTGGTCGGGATCACGCGCGGGAGCCTCGGCCGGGCGGGCTCAGGTCGTCGTGACCGGGCGGGGGATCGACGCCACGCGGGCTGCGACGTTCGAGGACATCGTCCAGCCCGAGTGCCGCGCCCGCGCTCGACAGCCGCTCGTACGTCTCGTCTCCCAGCCGGTCCCGAAGGTGCGCCGCGGTCTCGGCGTAGCCGCGCCGATCGACCGCCCACACCTCGGCGCCGATCGAGTGGCGGATCCCGTCCGCCGCGCCGAGCAACGTCGCCGCCTGGCTGGCGTCGCCGTTCTGCTCGGCCAGAGCGGCGAATGTGTCGAGTGAACGCGCCGTCGTCTCGCGGTTGGCCAGCCCGATGGATACTGCGAGCGATTCACCCAGCGGCGCCCGCGCGTCATCGACGTCGTACTGGCCCATGTGGGCCCGGGAAAGCCCGATCAGCCCGTTGCACAGCAACGTGTCCTCCCGGCCGGCCCGGGCGATCTCGGTGCCCTCGGCCAGCGGCGCGATGGCGTCGGGCTCGCGGTGGTCGATGAGGTGCATCGTGCCGAGAGCGAGCAGGGCGAAAGCCAGCCCCCAGCGGTCGTCGAGCTGGCGGAACATCTGCACCGCGCGGACCAGCTCGGCATCCCCGTCCCCCCGGTGGCCCAGCCCCGCGATCACGCCGAGGGCAATCGACGCGGTCGCCTCGCCGCGGGCGTCACCTCGCTGGATGTACCGGTCGATCGCGGGCCCCAGGACGATGGCCGCCCGCGTGTAGTCGCCATACTCGAATGTCATCATGCCGAGCGAGAGCATGACGTTGGCCCGGCTGTCGTCGGTCAGGCCAAGGTCGGTGTCGAGCACGCGCTGCATCGCGTCCGCGCCCTCGGTATAGCGTCCGAGGGTGAACCACAGCGGCCAGATCGCCGCCCCCAGCTGCGCGGCGGCGTCGCCGTTGCGCGTGTCGATGGCCCATTGCAGGGCGGCGGCGACGTTGGCCTCGTCGGCCCGGTGCTGCTCGATCGCGGATCGCATGTCGCCCGCGCGCAGTCTGCGCTCATTGTCCACGGCGAACTGCCGGTAGTACGCGCCGTGCGCCTCGCGCAGCCGGTCGCGTTCGCCGAGGCTGGCCAGCCGGTCGTCGGCGTATTCCTGGATGACCTGGAGCATGCTGAAGCGCGGCTGCCCGGGCAGGGTGTGGTCGGGATGCAGCAGGGCTTTGTCCACAAGGGACGACAGGCCGTCGAGCACGTCCGGTACCCGCTCGTCGGCGCAGACGGCCTGGGCCGCGTCGAGGCTGAACCCGCCGGCGAAGACACCGAGCCGGGCGAAGAGGTGGCGGACCGCTTCGTCGAGCAGGTCATCGCTCCAGGCAATCGTCGCCCGCAGTGTCTGCTGCCGCGGCGGCAGATCACGCGGCCCGCCGGTGAGGACGGCCAGGCTGCGGTCGAGCAGGTGGCTGAGTTCGTCCAGTCCGAGGGTGCGGATGCGGGATGCGGCCAGCTCGATCGCGAGCGGAAGGCCATCAAGGCGCTGGCAGATCTGGATGATCGTTTGCAGCGTGCCATCGTCGAGCCGCACGGTGGCACCGGCGGCGACGGCCCGGTCGGCGAACAGCTGGACGGCGTCGGCCCGGCGGGCTGTTTCCACGCCGTCGGACCAGGCCGGCACGGCAAGCGGTGGTACGTCGATGACGCGCTCGCCGGTCAGGCGCAGCGGTTCCCGGCTGGTCACCAGCACTGCCAGCTGGGCTGTGGTTGCGATCAGTTCGGCGACCAGCGGAGCCTCGTCGAGCATGTGCTCGAAGCCGTCGAGTACGAGGAGCACGTGACGCGAGCCAACGTATGTCGCCACCGACGCGAGCAGCGTCGTGCCGGTGGTGTCGGGGACGCCGAGGGCGGACGCGAGCGCCGATACCAGCAGCGGCCGGGCCGGCGGTACCTGGTCGAGCTCTGCGACGGCGAGCACGTCGAAGTCGGCCGCGGCCGCGGCAGCGGCCTGCATGGCGAGCCTGGTCTTGCCGATCCCACCCGGTCCGGTCAAAGTGATGAGGCGGACCCGGGGGTCGGTGATGAGCCCGCCCAACTCCGCCAACTCGTGCCGGCGACCGATGAACCGGTTCGCCGCACCAGGTTCGTCGCGACCGACCTGGTGCTTCGGCGGCGGTGCCGGCGCGGTATCCGGCGTTGGCGCGGCCGCTGACGTTGGCGCGGCCGGAGCCGCCGGCTCGGTCGGTGACGGCGCCCGCGGGGGGGCTCCGGAGGGTTCGCCGGTGGCGAACCGTTCGCTCAGGAGAACCGCCAGATCGTCGGAGATGATCCCTACCAGGTCGCGGGCGCGCCCGAACCTGCGATAGGACAGTCCACCTTGCTGGACCCGGTCGAGCATCGCGGTCAGGCGGGGATCCCGATCAGGGGCCGGGGAAGCCACGTACACGAGCCTTGGCATGTGGGTCGCCGCGAGGTACTCGTCTTCCAGTCCGGACACCTGCCGGCCCGGCGCGATCCAGCCGTACTGAGACCCGTAGATAGCGATGAACACGTCGCTCTGCCGCAGGTAGGCCAGGTAGAGATCCCGCGGCGGGTACGGCCGGGCGCCCAGCTCGAACATGACGGGCGTGAGATGCAGCCGTTGGATCGCTCGTTTGGCCGCGGCTCGCTCGTCCGCCAGCTCGTTGAGAGTGGAGCTGACGAATACCCGGAGCCGTTGGTCGGGCGTGCGGATCTGGACCATGTCGTGCTCGCCTCGCCCCCGACGGTGCTGCATCGATCACCAATGCTAACGCCACCGCCACCCCGGCCGGGTGCACTCGGGACGACTCCTGGACCCGAAGCGCAGAGCAATCCAGCCGATCGCCCGCCGCCCGGAGGATGCTCGGCTACGGTGGACGGTTGATGACCCGTGGCCGCGGCGGTGACGCGTGGCCGCGGTCCTGACCACCACACCGATCACGGGGGTATGACATGGTCATCGCCAGGGAGATCATGCACGCGCAGGTGCACAGCATCCGCCACGACGAGACGCTCGCGGCCGCCGCGACGAAGATGCGCGACGCGCACGTGGGTGCGTTGCCGGTCGTGTCGGCCGACGACGAGGTCCAGGGAATCATCACCGATCGCGACATCGTCGTGCGTGGCCTGGCCGAGGGGAACGATCCCGAGACGACCACCACGGCCACGCTCGTCCACTACCCACCGGTGTCAGTCGAGGCAAGCTCCGACATCACCGATGTCCTCACCACCATGGAGCAGAACAAGGTGCGCCGGGTGATGGTAGTGGACAACCGGAAGTTGGTCGGCATCATCAGCGAGGCAAGCCTCGCCACCGGCCTCGCCCCTGGCGAGGTCGCCGGGTTCGCCGCGTCGATCTACTCGGCGCCGCCCAACAACTGATTCCGGACGCTGCTGTGGCGGGAGCCCGTCTACGCGGTCGGCCGCGGCGAACTCGTCGGCGGAGCGGACATCAGCCTCATCGGAGGGAGCACCATGAGCGAGCCGACGACCAACGCCCCGCCGATCGTGCTGATCCACGGGCTTTGGATGACCGCCCGAAGTTGGGACGGCTGGGCGGAGTACTACCGGGCGAAGGGGCATGAGGTCATCGTGCCGACGTACCCGGGATTCGAGATCGAGGTCGAGGCGCTGCGTGAGAAGCCCGAGGTCATCGCCGAGGCGTCCGTCCCCGCCACGGTCGACCATCTCAGCGGCGTGGTCGAGCGCCTGGACCGTCCACCGATCATCATGGCCCACTCCTTCGGCGGGACCCTCACCCAACTCCTGGTCAACCGCGGGTTGGGCGCCGCCGCAGTGGTGATCGATTCGGCGCCGCCCGAGGGCGTGCGGGTGAACCCGCCGTCGCAGATCAGGTCGCTGTTCCCGTTCCTCGTGAACCCGGCCAACCGGCACCGCGCGGTGGGCTTCACCAAGGAGCAGTTCCACTATGTCTTCGCCAATACACGCAGCCGGGAGGAGTCCGACGCGGCGTACGACCGCTTCCACATCCCGGCACCTGGCAACTGGGTGTGGGCGTACGGACTGATAGCCAACTGGAAGCCGGGCCACCAGGAGACCTGGGTGGACTATGACCTGGACGACCGTGCGCCGCTGCTGTTCATCATGGGCGGCAAAGACCACCTGATGCCGCCCTCGGTGAACCGCTCGAACGCGAAGAAGTACCGCAACTCCGAGGCGACGACTGAGACCTACGAGTTTCCGGACCGCCCGCACTTCACCTGTGGCCTGCCCGGCTGGGAGCACGTTGCCGACTACGCGCTCGAGTGGGCGATGGGCCACGCGCGACTGCGGCAGGGTTGACCAACCGCGGGCGCGGCACGGTTGACGTCCGTCAAGCACCGGGCCGGATCGTGTCCCCGGCCGGTGGGTGTACGCGGGCTTCGATCACCGCTACGTCGCTCGACGTTGGTACCACCCGGGTCAGGCGCATGCCGGCCCTGCTGAGAAGGGCTTCGAATTCGGGTTGTGTGCGCTCCATCCCGCCGGGGGCGACGAGCATGTTGAGGTCGGAGAACGCGGCGGAGGCGGCGCCGGCGCCGTGGTCGGTCGCGCCCAGAACCCGTTCGATGATGAGCAGGGTCGCCGCGGCCGACATGGCCCGCCGGCAGGTGCTGAGAATGGCGACCGCCTGTTCGTCGTTCCAGTCGTGCACGATCGCCTTCAACAGGTAGGCGTCGGCCGCGGGCACCGCGTCGAACATGTCCCCGGCCACGATCTGACACCGCTCGGCGACGCCGGCCCGCGCCAACAGAGCCGGCGCACCGGCCACGACGTGCGGCTGGTCGAGAAGAACGCCACGCACGTCCGGGTTGCGGCTAAGGACCGCCGCGAGCATCGCCCCCCGGCCGCCGCCGATGTCGGCGATCGTGGCGAATCCGCCGAAGTCGTAGGCAGCCACCACCGCACCGGCGACCCGCCGCGACTGGGCTGTCATGGCGGCGTCGAAGATCGCACTCTCCTCGGGGTGCTGGGCCCGATACGCCCAGACGTCCTGACCGAGCAGCAAGGTGTACGCGCTGTCGCCGGTACGCACGCTGTGCTCCAGCACTCCCCAGGCTTGCCAGAACGAGGGCACGCCGACGAATTCCGCCAAGCTGCCCAGCTGCGAGTCGGAGTCGCGACGCAGCTCGTCGCCCATCGGGGTGGATGCGAACCGGCCGTCGGGCAACTCCTCATACACGCCAATGGCCGCCAGCGCCCGCAACAGCCGGTACAGCGACCGGCTGTCACAGCCCGTGTCCTCGGCGAGTTCAGCCACCGTCCGCGGCCCGCCGAACAGATGGTCAGACAGGCCAAGAACCGCGGCGACATGGATCGCCTGCGAGATCCGGTAACCGAAGATGAGGCGCAGCAGCTCCGCGGCGGTGTCCATGAGATCATCCTGTCGACGGACCCGACCGCCGGCAAGCACCCCGTCATCGCTGCGCGGTGCGGATCCGTCCGTTCGACGGTGAGCGGCGCCCGTCCCGCGACCCCCGAGGAGTTCCGCGAGTACCCGGCCTTCGGCGCGGCGATCACGTGGTACACCGCGAATGTCGAGCCGGTCGGAGGGCGTAGGCTGCCTGCGTGGATCAAGAAGAGCGCATCGCCCTGTTCCTTGACTACGAGAATCTTGCGCTGGGAGCGCGCGACCACCTTGGCGGCATGACGTTCGAGCTGCGGCCGGTCGCCGATGCGCTCGCCGAGCGGGGGCGGGTGGTGGTACGTCGGGCGTACGCCGACTGGTCGTACTTCGATGAGGACCGCCGGATGCTCACCCGATCGCACGTCGAGCTCATCGACATACCGCAGCGCATGGGCGCCTCGCGCAAGAACGCCGCCGACATCAAGATGGCCGTGGACGCCCTGGAGCTGGCCTTCGAGCGCGACTACATATCGACGTTCGTGTTGTGCACCGGCGACAGCGACTTCACTCCACTGGTCCACAAGCTTCGCGAGCTCAACAAGCGCGTCATCGGCGTCGGAGTCGAAAAGACAACCTCGGCGCTGCTACCGCCGGCATGCGACGAGTTCCTCTACTACGACCGCCTGGAGGGTGTCGAGATCCCGCCGGCGCGGACCCGGCGCAGCCGTCCGGCCAGACCCGCGGAGACGCAGCCGCAGCAGATGGAGCAGGAACCCGAACCGCAGCCGACCGCGGACGCATCCGCACGCGATCTCGACACGCTCGCCGCCCTGGTCGCCCAGACCGTGGCCGGTCTTCAGCGCAGTTCCGACGGCGCGGTAACCGCCTCGACGCTCAAGCGCACCCTGCTCAGGAAGGACCCAACCTTCAACGAGGCCGACTACGGGTTCCGCGCCTTTGGCGAACTCCTGCGCCACCTCGCCGAGCACAATCGTGGTCGAGCTGACCGAGGGCCCCGCCAAGGGCGACCCTGAGGTCACGCTGCCAGAGCACGGCGACCGGGAGGCGGCGTTCAGCCTGCTGCGCTCGGTGGTCGTGGACCTGGCCGGCGATGAGGGCTCGGTGCGCGCTGTCCGGTCTCAAGAATCAGCTGCGCAAGGTACGGCCCGACTTCAGCGAGAAGAAGCTCGGCTACCGCAGCTTCCTCCAGTTCTGCAAGGCGGCGGCGACCGCCGGAGCTGTCGACCTGCAGTGGAGTGCCGACGCCGACGACTACCTGCTCACCGCCAGGACGCCAAGCTGAGCGCTGCCTGCCCGTTACATCGGCGGCTGATTGTCTATTGTGGACGCAATGGCCCGGGCGGCGGGGTCGCGGCCGACGGCTGTGGCGGGCCGTCCCCGGCCGTGGCGGTCGGCTAAGATCCGGTGTCCCCGTGCATCCGCAGAGACTGGAAGCCCATGGCCGAAAGCGCCGCCGGCGGCGCTCCCAGCACCGAACCGGTACCCGATGACACAGCGTCGAAGGGTGGCGCCCACCGGGCCGATCGGGGGAGTCGACCCGACGCCGACCGGCGGCGGGCACACCGTCGCCGGCGTGGTTGGATCGGCCTGGAGGCGCTGACCGCGGTCGCGACGGCTCTGCTGTTCGCGGCCTGGTGCAGGACCATCGCGGTCGACCCGATCGACCGGACCGGGCAGGTCAGCGGGCTGGCCGCGCTGCAGTTCCGGTTCGCGATCGTGGCCATCGTGCTGGTGGTCGCGCTGGTCTGCGTGCATCGCTGGGGGTCGGCGACCGCGCGGGAACTGGCGAGGCGGCTGGGCTGCGCCGCGGTGGCCGGGCTGGCCACCGGCCTGATCGCCGGCGGCATGGTGGTGGCGCTGCGGGGCACCCCATGGGCGTTGTGGGCCGGTGAGGCGGACTACGCCCCGATCATCGCCAGCCTCCAGCAGGTCCGGGCCGGCGGCTCGTTCCTGTCCCACTACCCGCCGCTCTTCCCCTACCTGATGCTGGCCTGGAGCGACGTTCAGCGGCAAGCCGCTCGCGTTCGGCCTGCAGGACCTGCAGCTGCTGTTCACCGCGTTGTTCGGTCCGGCGGCCTACCTGTTCTGGCGGATGCTGCTGCGGCCGGTCTGGGCGCTGGCCATCGGCGTGCTGGCGATGCTCCCGTTCGTCGAGCCGGTCAAGCCTTACGAGAACATCGCCCTGGTCGTGCTGGTTCCGGTCCTCATCGCGCTGATCCGGCTGGTCCGCGACAGTGCCCGGCTCGCGCCGAAGCGGGCCGCTCTGCTCGGATTGGCGTACGGCGCGGGTCTGGGCTTGATCTTCCTGCTGTATTCCGGTTGGTTCGTCTGGTTCGCCCTCGGCGTCATCGCCGCCGTCGCCGTGGTCCTGCCGTGGCGTACCGCCGCCGGCCGGGCCGGAATCCTGCTCGGTACGGCCAGCCTGGCCTTCCTGGTTGTGAGCTGGATCCATCTGCGCGGGCTCTTCGCCAGCTCCGGAGGTACGTCGGACAATTTCTTCTACTTCGACACCTGTACCGACCCGACATATATCGCCATGTGGGCAAACGACCGGCCGTTCACGTTCGGGACGGTCTGGCCGCCGCTGGGGGAATTCGCTGGCGTGGGAGTGTTCACGCTGCTGCTGGCGGCCGGCGCCGGGCTCGCCATCGCCCTGGGCTGGCGGCGCTCGCCGGTCATCGTGGCCGGCCTCGGCATCGTCGGCGCATGGCTGGTGCGCATGTACCTCGCCTCGCAGATGTACGCGACCGGCACGGTGCGCCTCTATCCGCGTACGCTGCAGGCGATCCTCTACTGCCTGTTGATCCTGGCTGGCTTCGGCATCTTCTACACCTTCGGTGCGGTGGCCAGGCGGCTGGGCCATACCAGCCGGCTCACCTCGGCCCCGCTCGGGCTGCTGTTGATCCCGCTGCTGTTCATCGTCGCCTCGGCTGGTTCGGCCACGGTCGACAAGTACCTGCCCGATGCGTACCGCGACAGCTTCGGCTGGCTCGCCTGGATCGCGCAGACGAAGCCGGCCAATGGTCGGTGCTCGACCTACGGCGCCCTGCACGGCTGCGGCACCCGGGGGATCGCCTCGGCCTCGGCCGGGTGCGGCCCGTCCCGCCAGCCGATCTCCATCCCGCGGACCACACCGGTCCCGGCCGCCCCGGGGTCGCCGACCGCCACGCCGACCGGCCCGCCGTCGCCCGGCGTAACGACCACGCCGACCGGGGCGGCAAGCTAGCCCCGGTCGCACTTGGCCGGCGATCGAACGTGGCCCGGCACGTGGAGATCTACGCCGCCGTCAGCCGACGGCCTCGGAGAGCGCCTGGAAGGTGGTGAGCGCGAACTTCTTCGCGTTGTCCGCACTTTCCGTGCTGGCGCCGAGAGCGACGACCAGATATGGGCCGACATTGGTGCCGACGACCGCCATGGTGTATGGGATGTCCTCGTCTGTCTTGGTGCCGAAGCCACCCGAGTACCTGACCCGCGCCCGGAGCGGGCGTGGTCAGTGCCTGCACCGGCCAGTTGTTGTCGGCGGCGTCGCCGAGCATCTCGGTCCGAACCTTCTGCGCCTTGGCGAAGGCGGCGGCGGCGCTGTCGTACCGGACCACCGCATAGCTCACGCCCTGAAGATCCGTCTGGCCTTTGAGGTCGAGGTACGAGCACACGTCGATCTTCGTACCACCGTCGGTGCCGATGTCGAGGGCCTTGTTGTTCATGTTGACCCCACCGATGAGCTTGATGGCGGAGGTCTTCGGGTAGAGGGTGCAGTTGCCAGGGGTGAGGTCCTTGACGGCCACGGTCGGGGGCGCTGACGGAGTCGGCGCCCCCGCCGGTGCCGACCCGCTGCTCGTTGCTCCGGTCGACGGGGCGTCGGTCGGACCGCACCCGCCCAGGAACATGATCGCCGCGACGCCACCCGCCACTGCGGCGCATGCCATCGATCCTTTTCTCATTCCGGTACCTCCTCGTCGGCTGGGAGCCATGGCGAATGGGCGACCTGGAGGAGCCGCCCGAACGAGACCCCGGCGTGGTCGGCCACCTGCGCCACCCTGTCCACGGGGTCCTTCAAACAGATGCAGCACAACCTCGTCATCGACGACGAGCAGCCAGCCCAGGTAGCGGACCGGCAGGTCACCGGCGGCCAGCGCGACCACGGCGGCGTTGATCCGCCGATCGATGTCGCGCAGGTCGTCGGGCCGCACGCCGGCCGAGAAGCACTCGGCGACGTAACTGGTCCGCACCCGGTTGGCCATGTCCGAACGGTAGGGACGCCGCACGGCTGAGGAATCCGGGATTCCCCCACACGGGATGGCCCAGCTCCCTTGTCGTGGTGCATGCTGGGACGGTGAATGACCGGGCCGCCGGCCCGAGATGAGGGCAGCCAGGTGCAGGCAATCGTCGGCCGGACCGAAGAGGTCGATATTCTGGACGGCTTCGTGGCCGATCCACAGCACCAGCCACGCGCCCTGCTCATCGATGGCGAGCCCGGCATCGGCAAGACGACGTTGCTGCAACAGCTCCACGCGACGGCCGCGGAGCGCGGGTACGCGATCCTGTCGCACCGACCCGACCCGGTCCGAGATGGATCTGTCGTACGTCGGCCTGGTCGAGCTGATCGGCGCGGTCGACGACGAGGTTGTCAACGGTCTGCCCGCACCGCAGGCGCGCGTGCTCCGGATGGTGCTTCGCCGGGAGGAGCCGGACGAGATCTTCGACCGGCTGTCCCTGAGCGTCGCGGTGGTCGCGGCGCTGCGGGCGCTCGCCTCGAGCCGGCCGGTGCTGATCGCGGTCGATGACGTTCAATGGCTTGATCACCCGACCGCCCGCGCTCTCGCCTTCGTCGTGCGACGGCTTGGCGGCACGCCGACCCGGATCGCCCTGGTGCGCAGTGTCGGTGGCTGGTCGGCCCGGACCGGTCCGGACAGCGTCGGCGAGGACGCAGGTGGACTGGCTCGAGGAGCTGGCCCGCGCGATGCCCGAAGGCCGGCTCGACACCGATCCGGCTCGGCCCGATCGGACCGAGCGAGCTGTCCCGGATCCTGCGCCGGGTGCTCGGCTGGGTGCCGGCCTGGCCGCGGGTGATGCGGATCGCCGAGCTGTCGGCGGGCAACCCGCTGTACGCGATCGAGCTCACCCGGGCCTTCGGCGGCGCCCGCTCCGATGAGGACCTGGACGGCTTCCCCGCCGGACAGCGCCGCCGAGCTCGCCCGGTCCCGGATCGCCAGGCTGCCCGACCCGGTCCGCGAAGCAGTCGAGCTGGCGGCGGTGCCGCGCGCCCCCACGGTGGATCTGCTACGGCGCCTCCAACCGGCAGTCATCGATCTGCGTGAGTCGTTGGCGGTGGCAACGCGCGGCGGCGTCCTGACCGTCGACGGGGAGCGGATCCGGTTCGTACACCCGATTCTCGCCGCGGCCGCGTACGGGTCGATCCCGGTCGACCGCCGACGGCAGCTGCACCGGGCGGTGGCGATGCTCTCCGACGACCTCGAGGAGCGCGCCCGGCATCTTGCCATCGCCGCCGACGGCCCCGACCCGCATGTCGCGCTGGCCCTGCATGGAGCGGCCGAGCAGGCCTGGCGGCGAGGTGCGCCGGACGCCGCCGCGGACCTGTTGCGGCTGGCCTGCCGGCTTACCCCGCCGGCCGACGCCGAGGCGCTCGCCCTGCGCCGCATCGCCTACGGTCGCCTGCTGAACAGCGCCGGCGATGTCCCCGGCTCGATCGCGGAGCTGGAGTCGCTGGTGACGACCCTGCCACCGGGTCTGCTCCGGGCCCGGGCGCTGTACCACCAGATGTACGTCCTGCGACTGTCCGGCTCGCTCGGGCGGGCCATCGAGCACGGCGTTCAGGCCGCCGCCGAGGCGGCCGCCGATCCGCTGTTCCAGGGTGAGGTGTACGAACTGCTGTCGCGCCTGTCCGACGACGACATCGAACGCAAACTCGAGACCGCCCGAAAGGGGCTCGACGCGATCGCGGGCGTCATCGCTCCCGAACCGGACGTGGTTTTCTTCGTCCGGGCGGCCATGGTGGAGGCTGAGTTCTACGCCGGTCTGGGGATCCACCTCGACCGGCTCGACGGTACCGAGGCCGGCCACCGGCGGCGGTTCCCACCGATCCGGGCCGCGTCCCGTGGCGATGACCTCATCGGCCGCCTGCTGGCCTACGACGGCCGGATCGACGAGGGGCTGGCGGTCCTTCAGGGGGTCTATGACCGTGCGGCGGTGGAGGGCCGATCGATCCTGCCGGCGACCCTCGGGTGGATGGCCGAGGCGCAGCTCATGGCCGGCCGGTTCGCGATCGCCGCGGAGCTCACCCGGGAGGCGATCGAACGGGCGGAGGAGACCGGGCACAAGGGCGGGTATCCCTGGGAGCTGGGCTTCCACGCGGTGGCGCTGGCCATGTTGGGCCAACTGGACGAGGCCGACGCGACCGCGGCGCAGGTCACGCGCCTCGCGCAGGCCGATCCGTCGATCAGCCTGGATGAGGCGCCGGCGCTGCTGGCGCAGGGCCTCACCGCGACGGCTCGCGGCCGATCCGACCAGGCAGTCCTGCACCTGCGCCGCCTCGACACGACGAAGCGGTCGGCGGGCATCCGCGAGCCGCGCATCTGCGCCCACGCGAGCGAGCTGATCGAGGCACTCATCGCGACCGGCAATCTGGCCGAGGCGGCCGACGTGCTGGCCCGTTTCGAGCAAGAGGCCGCGACCTCCGCCGGGACGTGGTCGTTGGCGGCCTCAGCCCGCTGCCGGGCGCTGCTGCTGGCGGCGAACGGCCAGCTCGACGACGCTCTGGTGGCCGCCGAACGCGCGCTCTCCGCCCTGGACGATCTGCCGATGCCGTTCGAGCGCGCCCGCACCCTCTTCGTCCTGGGACAGCTGCACCGTCGCCGGAAGGAGAAGCGGGTCGCCCGCACGCTGCTGGCCGAGGCGCTAACCACGTTTACGCAGCTCGGGACCCCGTTCTGGGCAGAGCGGACCCGGGCCGAACTGGCCCGCATCCCGCACGGCCAGCCGAGCGGCGGCCTGACCGCGACCGAGGAGACGATCGCCAGGCTGGTCGGTGCCGGCCTGACCAACCGGGATATCGCCGACCGGACGTTTCTCAGCCCGAAGACGGTCGAAGCCAACCTCACCCGGATATATCGCAAGGTCGGCGTGCGGTCCCGGGCCGGGCTGGCCAGCCGCTTCGCTACCGACACCCTCCCGAAGGGCACCTGAGGGCGGCTCGGAAAGCGGGTCCAACCGACGTTGCGTTCAGGGCGTCCGCTTGCCGTAGACCCCGGTCAGGGCGACGACGCCGACCGCGGCCAGCGCGATCTGGATGAACAGCTCGAGCCAGTCGATGCCGGGCGTGTCGGCCCAGCCGAACACCCGTGCGACCGCGGTGCCGATGAGGGCCGCCACTATGCCGATGACGATGGTCAGCCAGATCGGGATCCTCTGTTTGCCGGGCACGACCAGGCGTCCCAGCGCGCCGATGATCAGGCCCACGATGAGCGCGGAAATGATGCCACTGACGGTCATCGGTACCTCCTAGCCTCTCACCGTGATCGTCTCAGGTGCGGTCAACTCCACCGCGCCGGCGGCGCCGGAGGGCGGCCACGATCACGGCCAGGGCAAGCAGCACGATCACCACGATCGCGATGATCAGCCCGGTCTTGCTGGCGCTGTCAGTACCCGGTGCGGCGGAGGCTGAGGATGGCGTGCCCGCCGGCGACCCGGTCGACGGGTGGGTGGCACTGGCCACGGCTGCGGTGAGCTTGAGGGTCGGCGCGGGGTGCTCCGGCTCGGCCTGACCGGGTGCCTGCGGATCGATCCACCGGACGACCTCGCCGTCGCTGTACGTCTCGAGCGTCTTGAACACCAGCTCGGTGGCGTTGAACGGGAGCTGGGCGACGACGAACGACCATTCGGCGTCGGTACCGATGGGCAGCGCCTTGCCGGATACGGTCACGTTGTCAACCGCCCTGGTCATGGTCCAACCGGCGGGCACCTTGCCCGGCTGCACCTGCTCGGGTGTGATACCGGCCGGAAGGAAGACCTGTTCGGACTGGATGCCGCCGGTGGTGGACTCCGCTTCGCCGTTGAAGGTGACCGTCACGTTCGTCGCCCCGGCCTGCGGCTTGTCCGCGCTGACCTCGACGTGGGCGAACGCCGGCGTGCTGAACGTCGCCGCCGCTGCCACCGATGCCGCGATCGTTACGACGCCCAACCGGACACCAAGCCTCATCCGCACCGTGAACCTCCACCCGTGAGTCGCGATATCCACCTCAGTCGTAGGACGGTACGGAAAAGTTCCACGATGATGTGATCATGGTGGCCAGCCTGTTGTTCGTGGTACCGCTCGCGCTGGACTCGTTCGCCGTCGCCGCGGCGCTGGGGGCGCTGCGCCCGTCGCGGCGGGAGCGTTGGCGGATCTCGGCGCTCTTCGTGGCCTTCGAGGGCGGTATGCCACTGGTCGGACTGGCCCTGGGCGCACCGTTGGCCGGGTCCGTTGCCGGCATCGCGGACTACCTGGCGGCGGCGGCGCTGATCGCGGTCGGTGGTTGGATGCTGTTGTGGCGGGACGAGAGTGCCGAAGAGGAGCGGATCCGCCGGCTCCGTTCGACCCACGGGCTCGCCGTGACCGGCCTGGGCATCGCGATCAGCTTCGACGAGCTGGCCATCGGGTTCAGCCTAGGGCTCGCTCGACTGTCCATTGTGGTGGTCGTGGTCGCCATCGCCGCGCAGGCCTTCGTGGCCGTTCAGCTCGGCCTGTTCCTCGGCGGCCACATCCGTGAGCGCCTCCGTGAACGGATTGAGAGACTGGCCGCGGTGCTCCTGATCGGACTGGGGATCCTGCTCGCCTTCAGTCCATAGTGGACGCGATAGGCTGCGCCCATGACGCACTACAGTCGACTGGCCCGGGTCGTGCTCGACGCGCCGGCTGAGACCCACGACGCCGAGGTGGACTTCTGGCGGGAGGCGCTCGGTGTACCCTTGCGCCGGTACGAACGATTCCCCGAGTACCACGGCGGCGAGCTCGCTCCGGAGGGCCTTGGCCTGCTGGTCCAGCGACTGGGCGACGGTCCGGGGCGCATCCATCTCGATATCCACACCAGTGACCGGGCGGCCGAGGTCGCCCGCCTGTACGGGCTCGGCGCGACCATCGTCGAGGACGGCGAACACTGGAGCATCCTGCGCGACCCCGCGGGACTCGTGTTGTGCGTCGTACCCGACCCCACCCTCGACGCGTCGAACGCGAGGACCTGGCCCTAGCCTCGTCAGGTTGTCAGCCGCGTTACGTTTGGCGTTGTGCGGATCTACCTGGGTCTGTCGCTGATCGTCCTGGCCGGTGGTGCCGCCGTGCTCGGCCTGCGCCAGCGGCTGTGGTGGCGGGTACTGCGCCGCGCCGAGGTCACCACCCCGGAGCAGCTGCTCGAATCGGCCCGGAACGGACGGCTCGAACGGCGGGTCCGCGCGGTGGTCGGTCTCGCCGGGCCGGGCCCGGAGGCGGTCCGGTCCACTGTGAACGGTGAACCGTGCGTGTGGCACCGGCACACCGTGCGGCACCAGCAGGTCCGCCACCGGACCGACCGCCAGGGCCGGTCGCGACGGTCGTCGCGTACCAGGCGGGTGGCCGACGTTCGAAGCGATTCGGCATTCACCGTCACCGACCAGGCCGGCCGGGTCGACGTGTTGCCGACCGCCATGCGCGTTCATCGTGCCGAACGGCGCGCCAACCGCATCCTGCCGGGCATCGCGTCCAAGCCCATTCCCGAATCGGCCGAGCTGTTCAGCGGCGGGATGATCCAGAACACGTACCACCATCGCGAATGGATCATCAGGGCCGGAACGCCGCTGTACGTTCTGGGTGAGGTTTCCGGGCGGGGGAGCCGGGTGGCGATCCGCCGACCGGCCAGGGGCCTGCACCTCATCTCGACCCGCGGCGCGGCCCAGCTGGTCCGCCGCGCGCGGACCGCCATGGTGGCCGGCTTCGCGGCCGCCGCGGCCCTTCTCGCGCTGGGCATCGTGCTGCTCGTCGTCTGACCATCCACGGTGGACGGATCACACAGCGTTGGCCGATCTGCTGCCGACCGGGCCGGCTGTGACGCAGCTCGCTTGACACCCTCCCGCCGAGGTGCCATGGTTCATTACATGAGTAACGAACCAACGAACCGCGGCGCGTCAGGCCCGTGATGGACGAGGGCCGGCCGATCTTCGTCCAGATCGCGGAGGAGATCGAGAACTCGATCATCGACGGCTCACTGCCCGAGGAGGCGCAGGTGCCCTCGACCAACGAGCTTGCCGCCTTCCACCGGATCAATCCGGCCACCGCGGCCAAGGGCGTCAACCAGCTGGTCGACGATGGGATCCTCTACAAGAAACGGGGTATCGGGATGTTCGTTTCGTCCGGCTCGCGCGCCACTCTGCGCCACCGTCGACGCGAGCAGTTCACCGACCAGTTCCTGCGTCCACTGTTGCTGGAGGCTCAGAAGCTCGGGCTCAGTTCCGCCGAGGTCAAAGACATGATCGATTCCTGGGAGAAGACACAATGAGTACGGTCGTCGTCGCGCGTGGCGTGGGTAAGCGGTACCACCAGTCCACGGCCCTCGACAACGTCACGTTCTCCTTGCGGGAGAACACTATCTACGGGCTGCTCGGCCGCAACGGCGCCGGCAAGACCACCCTGATGCAGGTGCTGACCGGGCAGGTCGTCGCGACCAGTGGGTCCGTCGAGATCTTCGGCGGCCACCCGTACGAGAACGACCGGGTCCTCGCCCGGGTCTGTGTCGTGAAGGAGAACCTGCGCTACCCCGACGCGTACTCGGTGGCGCGGGCGCTGCGCGCCGCGGCCCAGCTGTTTCCGAACTGGGACGAGCAGTACGCGCAGTCCCTTGTGGACGATTTCCAGCTCCCCCGGCGGCGTCGGGTGAGGAAGCTCTCGCGCGGGATGCTGTCGGCCGTCGGGGTCATCATCGGACTCGCCTCGCGGGCGCCACTGACCTTCTTCGACGAGCCCTACCTCGGACTCGACGCGGTGGCCCGCCGGATGTTCTACGACCGTCTCCTGTCCGACTATGCCGAGCATCCCCGCACGATCGTGCTGTCGACCCATCTCATCGACGAGGTCAGCGACCTGGTCGAGCACGCGCTCGTGCTGGACCACGGCCGCTTGATAGTCGACGAAGAGGTCGAGGCGCTACGTGGGCAGATGGTCACCCTCACCGGACCCGCGTCAGCGGTGGACTCGGTCGCCTCGACCCATCAGGAGCTGCACCGCGACCGGATGGGCGCGGTCGCCCGGGCCACGGTGCGCGGCCCGCTCAACGACGGGGACCGGACCCGGGCCGGCGAGCTGGGCCTGGACGTCGAGCCGGTCTCGTTGCAGGAGCTGGTTGTCCGCCTCACGGGTACGCCCGCGGCCATGGCCGGAAAGGAGATGTCCCGATGAACCGCGTCCTGAGCGTGGCCCGGATCCAGGTGATGTGGCAGGCCCTGCTCTGGCCGGTCGCCATCATGTTCACCTCGTTCGCCATCAACGTCGCCCTGTTCGGGTCGATCGGGGACAAGATCCCGAGCCCGCACATCACCGGTGGACTGGCCAGCATCTATGTGGTGCAGTTCATCGTCTGCGCGCAGGCGATGACCCAGACCTTCAGCTTCGCGGTCGGGCTCAACGCGACCCGGCGGGCCTTCTATCTGGGAACGGCACTGGTGATGGCGGGCCAGTCGCTGGCCTACGGCGTCATGCTCTACGGGCTCAAGCTCATCGAGCATGCGACCAACGGCTGGGGCGTGGATCTGGGCTTCTTCGACGTCGGCTCCTTCACCCGCAGCGAGAACCCGGTGCAGATCCTGGTCTATGGCGTACCCATGATCCTGTGCAGCGTCGCCGGTCTCTTCTCCGGCATCGTGGCCAAGCGGTGGGGCGGCAACGGGGTACTGGCCATGTTCCTGATCGTCGGGATCGTATTGGGTGGGCTGGCCGTGCTGGTCACCTGGACCCAGAGCTGGACCGCGGTCTGGCACTGGCTGATCGCCCAGAGCGGCCTCGGGTTGACCCTCGGCTGGACGCTGCTGCCCTTGACACTGCTCGGATTCGGCTCCTACGGTCTGCTCCGGCGGGCCGTCCCTTAGGCGGATGTCTGGGGGCCGCGGCGCTGAGCTGGTACGGCCGCGCGCGGATGCCGGGTCGGGCGCCCGCGCGTCGGTCGGTGCCTCACGGGTACGGTCGCCTGCTACGACCCGAGTACGGCGACCGTCGCCGCGTCGAGCTGGCGCAGCCGGCTACCGTCGCCGCCGAACTGGGCCCGGTAGCAGCCTTCCAGCTCGACGGTCAGGTAGTCACTGTCGCGGCTCTTCGCGGTGACGACCGCGAAGACCGACTGCCGCTGCCGGCAGTCTCCACGCACTGATGGAGCCGACACCACGGCGGCCAGGAAGTCGGTCGCCCTCTTTCCGTCCAATGTGGACGCCCCGGCCAGCCTGCCACCCTTGACCGGTCCCGACGTGTCGGTGGACAGGTAATAGGCCGGGTCGTCGTCGAGGTCGTAGCGGCAGACCGACAGTGGCACGGACGGCAGGTACTGCGGGCGGCCCAGCGGCGTGGTCCCGGCGGCGGCCGGATCGATCAGGGCCGTCGTCTGCTTGAAGTGGCCCGGACAGCCCGAGTCGATCTCCAACTGGGTCCGGGTCTGGCGCACCTTGGTCGACGTGGTCGTGCGCCACGGCAACGCCTCGATGGTGTCGACAGTGGCCTTGAGCGGCGCGCCGCAGTCGGTGGTCGGGATGGCCGGGCTCAGCGAGTGGCCCTGCTGGTCGGACACCGTGATCACGATCGGGAGGTACCCGATCGCGGCACAGCCTCCCTGGCCGCCCGAGGTTTGCGAGGGTAGCCGCAGCGCGGCCGTGAGGGCGTCCAGGCCCGAGTCGGCACGCTGGTCCACTCGGAACATCCACTCGCCGTCGCCGCTCACCGTCCGGTTCTCGAAGACGCACCGGGTCGCCCGGATGATGATGAAGTCAGCCGGCAGGGGCGTCAGCTGGGCGCTGGACGGGTTGGGAATGCCGTTCGAGTCGCACTCCATGCCTACGCTGGTCGAGGCGGGCAGGTCGGTGGCGACGCGCGGGTCGGCGATGCCGCCCCCGCCCGATGCGACCGGCCTGGCGCAACCGGCGGCCGTGACCAGCAGGAGGCCGGCGGCGACCAGGGTACGGAGAATGCGGCGGCTCATCGGGCCTCCTCGTGGGCACGGTGGGCTGTTTAGACGTACCACCCCGCGCCGTGGTTCCGCAGTCCCGCCGTGGCGGCGGGACTGTCGGCCGGCCTCGGTAGGGTGGGCTCATGGCGGCCCGCAGGGAAGTGCTGGAGATCGACGGCCGGGAGGTCACCATCACCAACCCGGACAAGGTGTTCTTTCCCCGCGCCGGGCATACCAAGCTCGACCTCGTCCGCTACTACCTGGCCTGTGGCGAGGCGGCGCTGCGCGGAGTTCGGGCCCGTCCGATGGCCATGAAGCGTTACGTCAACGGCGTCGAGGGCGAGGCGTTCTACCAGAAGCGGGCGCCCGACAACCGTCCCGAGTGGATCCGCACCGTCGAGCTCAGGTACCCGTCCGGGCGCAGTGCCCACGAAATCGTGGTGGAGCACCCGGCCGACCTGGCCTGGCTGGTCAACCTGGGCTGCGTGGACATGCACCCGCATCCGGTGCGGGCGACCGACCTCGAGCACCCCGACGAGCTGCGGATCGATCTGGACCCCATCCCAGGCGTCACGTGGCCACAGGTACGGGAAGTGGCCCTGGTGGTGCGGGAGGTGCTGACCGACCACGGACTGGTCGGCTGGCCCAAGACGACCGGCTCGCGGGGGATGCACATCTACTGCCGAATTCATCCACAGTGGACTTTCACTCAGCTGCGCCGGGCGGCCTACGCGGTCGCGGTGGAGGTCGAGGAGCGGGTGCCAGGACTGGCCACCAGCCGCTGGTGGAAGGAGGAGCGGGAAGGGGTGTTCGTCGACTACAACCAGAACGCCAAGGACCGCACCACCGCCGCCGCCTACTCGGTCCGCCCGACCGCCGACGCCCGGGTGTCCACCCCGCTGTACTGGGACGAAGTGCCCACCTGCGAGCCCGAGTGGTACACCCTCGACAGCGTGCCGGCGCGGCTGGACGAGCTGGGCGACCCGGCGGCCGGTATCGACGACGCGGCCGGCTCGCTGGAGTCGCTGCTCGAACTGGCCGCGGCCCAGAAGAAGGCCGGGGTCCAGGCGCCACCGTCGGGTTCGGTGGCCCAGGCGGCGCCGGGCAAGTCCAGCGGGGCGAGCGGGCGCCGGCGTACCAGCATGCCGCTCATCGAGATCGCCCGCGCGGCGAGCAGGGACGAGGCGATGGCCGGGCTCCACCGTTGGCGCGACCGACACCCCGGTGTCTTCGAACGGCTCGCCCCGGCCGATGTGCTGGTGGACGCGATGCGTGGACGCAGCAGCGCCTGGTACCGCATCCGGCTGAACCTGCGCAACATTCCCGAGGACGAACGGCCGGCCCAGGGCGAGCTGGAGGTCGACTACGACCCGTGGGCGGAGCTGAAGGCTGATCCCGAGGCATGGGCCCGCTGGCGGGGGCCGAACGCTCCACAGTAGACGGAGGTGGTCAGGGTGCCGAAGAGTGTGGCCGAGAAACTGCTCATCAAGCCGGGCACGACGGTGTGGTTGTCCGACCGGGAACGACGGGCGCTGGTTGGCCCATTGCCCGACGGCGCGAGCTATGTGACGGATGTGGCGAGGGCCGCGGTCGCGGTGCTGTTCGGCGCGGACGAGAAGGATGTCCGGGCGGTGCTGGACCGCCACCGGAGCGGGCTGGCTGCTCCTGCGGTGTTCTGGGTTGCCTACCCCAAGGCGAACCGGACCGACATCAACCGGGACAGCCTGTGGCCGATCCTGTCCGAGTACGGCATGCGCCCCAACAGCCAGGTCGCCATTGACGACGTGTGGTCGGCGCTGCGGTTCCGGGCGCTCAAAGAGGGCGAGCCGCCCTTCACCGGTGGGCGGTGAAGGGGCTCGCTGGCGCTCGCCTCCTCGCGCTCAGGTCATTCCGCCACGAGCCCTTCGCAAGCTGCGGGGGCTCGCTGGCGCTCGCCTCCTCGCGCTCAGGTCATTCCGCCACGAGCCCTTCGCAAGCTGCGGGGGCTCGCTGGCGCTCGCCTCCTCGCGCTCAGGTCATGAGCGCCGGCTCGCGGTGCGCGTCGGCCGCGGCCTGCCCGGTGCGGGCGGGCAGGTGGCGCAGGCGTAGGGCGACGAGCACCGCGACCACGGCGAGCAGGACCGCACTGACGGCGGCCACGACGTGGTACCCGGTCAGGTAGGCGTCCCGGGCCGCGACCAGCACCGACGGGTCGCCCAGAGCGGCGGCCTCGGCCAGCGAGTCGTAGGCCCGCCCGGGTGCACCGGCCGGAAGGGTGGCCCGGTAGACCAGCGTGCCGAGGCTACCCAAGAGGGCGATGCCGAGGGCGAACCCGAGTTCGCCGCTGGCCTCATTGGCCGCGGCGGCTGAGCCGGCGCGCTCCGGCGCGGCGCTACCCACCACGATGTCGGTACTCAGCGTGACCAAGGGTCCGCTGCCCAGGCTGACCAACGCGAAGCCCAGCATGATGGCCGCCGGGCCGGGGATGGTCGTGCCCGCGAGCATCAGGACGACCAGCCCGAGCACGGCGATTGCGAGGCCGCCGGCGATGAGGGTGGCCGGGCGGATCCGCCGGGCGAGGTGGGGCGAGAGCAGGAAGCTGACCGTCGACGCGCCCGCCGGCGGGAGCATGCACAGGCCGGCCCGCACCGATGACAGGCCGTCCACCAGCTGTAGCTGCTGAGAGTTGAACAGCATCATGGCGCCGGTGAGCAGGGTACCGGTGAACATCGCGCCCAGTGCCGTGCTGAAGGCCCGGTTGTGGAACAGGCGAAGGTCGAGCAGCGGGTGGTCCAGCGTGCGCTGACGGGCGATGAACCGGCTGCCCACGGCGATTCCGGCCGCGATGGCCAGCAACGGAACCGCACCCCCTCCGCCGCGGGCCAGCTCCTTGAGCCCGTACACGGCCGGCAGGATCGTGCCCAGGCAGAGTAGGACGCTGGTGAGGTCCACCGAGCCCATCCCGGACGCGGCCGGACGCGGCAGGAACACCGGACCGAGGATGAGCAGCAGCACCATGGCCGGGACGCCGAGCAGGAACACCGATCCCCACCAGAAGTGGTCGAGCATCACGCCGCCGACCGTCGGGCCGATCACGGCGCCGCCCATGAAGCACGCCATCCAGACGCCGATCGCCACCGCTCGGCGCCGCGGATCAGGGAAAAGGGTGGCGATAAGGGCCAGCGTCGACGGCGTCAGCGTGGCCCCGGCGATGCCCAGCACGCCACGGGCGCCGATGAGCACGACCGGGTTGGGCGCCAGTGCCGCCCCGACGGACGCGACTCCGAACACCGCCGCGCCGATCAGGAGCAGGCGCCGCCGCCCGATCCGGTCGGCCAGAGTGCCCATCGGGATCAGCCACGCCGCGACCATGAACCCGTACCCGTCGGTGATCCACAGCTGCTGGGTACCGCTCGCCCCGAGATCCACGCTCAGGTGCGGCAGGGCCAGCAGCATGACGAACACGTCGATCGAGACGAGCAACGTCGGCAGGGCCAGTACAGCAAGTCCGATCCAGGCTCTGCGTGATGCGGTCATGACTACCTCCGGGCACCCGGGCGCCCTCGTGGCACCGTC
Organism: uncultured Actinomycetota bacterium; assembly: GCA_963803345.1. Lineage (GTDB taxonomy): Bacteria > Actinomycetota > Actinomycetes > Mycobacteriales > Micromonosporaceae > CAWDLX01. Next base: position 1,624,241 of record CAWDLX010000004.1, on the reverse strand, counting down.
ACCGGGGACGTCGGAGCGGGGGCTGCCGGCTCGACATGAGGTCCGCGATAACTTTCAGGGCGGAGGTGTCGAGCATCGCCAGCCGGCTCCGACCACGGGGTAGAAGCTCATCCCGAGAGGAGTACACCGTGAAGTACCTGCTGATGATCTACATGAACCCGCAGCTGTGGGAGTCGTTGTCCGAGGAGGACCACCAGGCTGTCTTCAACGGGCACGACGAGTTGATCAAGCTGACTACATCGACCGGCGAGTTCATCCGAGGCGACGCGCTGGCAGACCCGGCCCAGAGCGCGGTCGTCCGGGTGCGCGACGGCGCCGTCGCGGTGACGGACGGCCCGTACATCGAGTCCAAGGAGTTCCTGGCCGGCTACTACCTGTTCGATGTCGAGTCTCGCGATCGGGCCATCGAACTGGCCGCGATGATCCCGGACGCCGGATTCCACATGATCGAGGTGCGCCCGCTGATGCATGAGGCTGGGAGCGAGATGTGAGTCGTGCCGTCGAGGACCTGCTACGCGAGTGCGCACCGCAGGTCCTCGCGGCCCTCGTCCGCCGGTACGGACACTTCGACGAGGGTGAGGACGCGGTCCAGGAGGCGCTGCTGGCGGCCGCCACCCAGTGGCCGACCGACGGCGTACCGGACAACCCGCGAGCCTGGCTCGTGACCGTCGCCTCGCGCCGGCTCACCGACCTCTGGCGAAGCGATGACGCCCGCCGACGCCGCGAGGAGGCCGTCTTCGCCCGGGAGGTGTCCACTGTAGAGACTTCCGGCCACGACGACACGCTGACCTTGCTGTTCCTGTGTTGCCACCCGGGTCTGTCGGCGGCGTCGCAGGTCGCGCTCACACTGCGGGCAGTCGGCGGTCTCACCACGGTGGAGGTCGCCCGTGCGTTCCTCGTCCCCGAGACCACCATGGCCCAGCGGATCAGCCGCGCCAAGCAGCGCATCAAGGCTGATCATGAGCCGTTTCGCCGGCCCGGCCCGGACGACGTGGCCCAGCGTCTTCCGGCGGTCCTGCATGTGCTGTACCTCATCTTCAACGAGGGGTACACCAGCAGCTCCGGACCCGACCTGCAGCGGGCCGACCTGACCGCCGAGGCGGTCCGGCTCGCGCGGATGGCCCACCGCGCGCTGCCCGACAACGGCGAGGTCACCGGCCTGCTGGCGTTGATGCTGCTGACCGAGGCCCGTCGAGCGGCTCGCAGCGGGCCCGACGGGCGGCTGATCCCGCTGTCCGAGCAGGACCGCCGACGCTGGGACCAGGTGGCGATCCGGGAAGGGGTGGACCTGATCGGCTCGGCCCTGCCGTCGGCCCGGCCCGGCCCGTACCAGTTGCAGGCCGCGATCGCCGCCATCCACGACGAAGCCCCGCGAGCCGAGGAGACCGACTGGAAGCAGATCGTGATGCTGTACCAGATCCTCGGCCGGATCGCCCCCAACCCGATGGTGACGTTGAACGAGGCGGTGGCCCGGGCGATGGTACACGGCCCGCGCGCCGGGCTCGACCTGCTCTCCCCGCTCGACGACGACGACCGGATGAAGAACCATCACCGGCTGGCCGCGGTACGGGCCCATCTGCTCGAGCTGGCCGGCGATCGGGCCGGTGCGCGGACCGAGTACCAGCGGGCCGCCCGGCTCACCCTGAGCACGCCCGAGCGGCGGTACCTGGACGGACGAGCGGCCAGGCTGGCCTGACACCGTTTCAAGCGCCGGGCCAGAGCGGATACGGTACCGGAGCCTGATCCGACATCTAGCAGGGAGCTGTGGTGCCCGGAACCAACCTGACCTACCTCGAAGCCGCCACCCGCGGCGCGCTGCTGCGCGTCGAGTCGTACGCCATCGAACTCGACCTGTCGACCGCGGGTGACACCTTCGGGTCGACGACCGTCATCCGGTTCGCCTGTACCCAGCCAGGCGCCGACAGCTTCGCCGACCTCGTCGCCCCGGCGGTCCGCGAGATCACCCTGAACGGTCGCCCCCTCGACCTGGCGTCCTATCAGGACGGTCGCATAGTGCTGGACCGGCTCGCGGCGGACAACGAGCTGCGGGTGGTCGCCGACTGCGCGTACATGAACACGGGCGAGGGCCTTCACCGCAGCATCGACGCGGCCGACGGGCGCACCTATCTCTACACCCATTTCGAGATCCCCGAGGCGCGGCGGGTATTCACCACCTTCGAACAGCCAGACCTCAAGGCCAGCTTCACGTTCACCGTCACCGCCCCCAGCGGCTGGACCGTGCTGTCGAACTCGGCCACCCCCACGCCGGAACCGGTGACCGAAGGGGTCTGCGTGTGGCGGTTCGAGCCGACTCCGCGGATCTCCACCTACATCACGGCCGTCATCGCCGGCGAGTACCACCAGGTAAAGGACATCTACGCCGCACCGTCCGGTCAGGTCATCCCGATGTCCGTCCTGTGTCGACAGTCGCTGGCCGGTCACCTGGACGCCGACGAGGTACTCGAGATCACCAAGCAGGGTTTCGACTACTACCTGCCGCTGTTCGACCATCCGTACCCGTTCGACAAGTACGACCAGATCTTCGTGCCTGAGTACAACATCGGAGCGATGGAGAACGTCGGCTGTGTCACCATCGCCGAGGACCCCTACCTGTTCCGGTCCAAGGTCACCGACGCCATGCACCAGGCCCGGGCCGAGACGATCCTGCACGAGCTGGCCCACATGTGGTTCGGGGATCTGGTCACCATGCGCTGGTGGGACGACCTGTGGCTCAAGGAGTCGGTCGCCACGTACGTGTCGCTGCGATGCCTGGTCGAGGCGACCCGATGGCCGCACGGCTGGACCGCGTTCGCCAATGCCGACAAGGCCTCGGGTATGCGACAGGACCAGCGGCCGTCGACCCACCCGATCGTGGCCACCATCAGTGACCTGGACGACGTGGCCCTCAACTTCGACGGCATCACCTATGCCAAGGGCGCGGCCGTGCTCAAGCAGCTCGTCGCGTGGGTCGGCAGCAAAGCCTTCTTCGCCGGAATGAGGACCTACATCGACCGGTACGCATGGGGAACGACCACATTGGACGACCTGCTGGCCGAGCTGGAAGCCGCGTCCGGGCGGGATCTGAGCACCTGGGCAGCCCAGTGGCTGCGCACGGCCGGCCCCAACACGCTCCGACCGGCCGGTCAGGTCGATGACGCCGACATGTTCACCGCATTCTCGGTGCGGCAGGAGGCGCCGGTGTCCCAGCCGACCCTGCGCTCGCACCGCATCGCCATCGGGCTCTACAACCGGGTCGGCGACGAGCTGCGCCGGACCCTTCGGGTAGAGGTGGACATCGCCGGGGCCAGCACCGAGGTGCCCGAGCTGATCGGCGTGGCCCGCCCCGATCTGGTGCTGCTCAACGACGATGACCTGACCTTCGCCGCCATCCGGCTCGACGAGCACTCGTTGTCCACCGTGGTCGGCGAGGTCGGCCGCATCGCCGATCCGTTGGCGCGCGCCTTGTGCTGGGCCGCCACGTGGGACATGGTGCGATCCGGGGAGATGTCCGCGCGCCAGTTCGTCGAGCTCGTGCTCGGCGGCATCGACCGGGAATCCGACATCACGGTCGTGCAGGTGCTGCACGGCAACCTGACCCAGGCGGTGCAATCCTATGTGGACCCCGCCCACCGGTCGGCGGTGGCCGCCCGGGTGACCGGGGCCGCCCGGCGGGCCGCGAACATCGCCGCCGTGGGCAGCGACCTGCAGCTGGCCTGGCTACGCCAGCTGGCCCTGCTCGCCTCGACCGAGGACGACCTGGCCTTCCTCGAGGACCTGCTCACCGGTGCCCGCAGCCTGGACGGACTTGACGTCGACACCGAGCTGCGCTGGGCACTGCTGGTACCGCTCGTCCGGGCCGGACGGGCCGGGGCGGCGCGGATCGAGGCCGAACTGGCCAGCGACCACACGACCGCCGGCCAGGAGCACGCCGCCGGGTTGCTGGCCGCCCGCCCCGACCCGGCCGCCAAGGCGGAGGCCTGGGCCGCCGTGGTCGACCGGTCCAACCTGCCGAACCGGACCCAGGACGCCATCATCGGCGGACCACTGAGCCGGGTCGGTGCCGGGTTCGTCCAGCCCGACCGGCCGGAGCTGCTCGAGCCGTACGTGGACCGGTACTTCGAGGCGGTCCCGCGGGTCTGGTCCACCCGGACCCTCGAGATCGCCCGCAACATCGTCCACGGCCTGTACCCGCGCTGGCGGGCCAACGACGACACGCTCGCCCGTACCGATGTCCTGCTCGCTACCGATCTCCCCGGCGGACTCCGGCGCACCCTTGTCGAGGCCCGTGACGACGTGGTCCGGGCCATCCGGGCGCAGGCCGCCGACCGGGCGGCCGGCGCGTCCTGAGTCGGCTTCACGGCAGGTTGTCCGGCCGGTGTGGTGAGATCATCACGACGGCGTTCCCATGGGTGCGCCCCAAGACAGGAGGAGTCATGGCAGTAAGCGCCAATCTCGACAAGATCCTCGACAAGGCGTACGAGGAGAAGCCGCTCAACGAACTCGTCGACGCTCCCGTGGACGCCCTGGCCGGCGTCAGCGCGGGCGACGCCGAGCTGCTCAAGCAGGCGTTCAACATCAAGACGATCGGTGACCTCGGGCGCAACAAGTACTTCCGCGCCGCGGCCGCGCTGGTCGACCTGGCGGAACGGGCCAAGTAGCCCGGCACCCGCCGCGATCTCGGGCGGCATGGGCGGGTTCACGCCGGCCGGGGGCGGTTCCTGGCCGGCCTGCGCCGCCCGGGTCAGATCCAGCGGTTACCCAGCAACATGTGCCGCAGCCAGCTGTCGTACGGGATCGACGTACCCACGTAGAGCGGGTAGTACCACCAGAAACACACCGCGACGAGCAGCACGAACGCGCCGGCGAAGATCGTTGCGTACAGCCGGCGGTCCGACGCCGGTATCCGGGGGAGCCGGAACCGGCCGGTCACGCCGACGACGGCGGGAGCGTTGATCAGGCAGCCCAACGCGTACACGACCGCCAGGATGAGCAACGGTTCGGCCGGCAGCGCGTAGAAGTAGAACATCGTGCGGTCGCCCAACTCGTACGGGAACCAGGGCACGATCCCCGCCACCACCCCGAGGATGATGAGGCCGGCCCGCCAGTCCCGCCGGCTGACGCCGAACCAGGCGGTCGCCAACAGGGCCGGAATGAAGGCCCACCACAGCGCCGGCGTGCCCAGGAGCAGTATCTCGGCCGCGCAGTTGTTGGTGCCGCAGCCGGCGGCACTGCTCCAGTAGAAGGCCACCGGGCGGCCGAGGATGAGCCACTGCCATGGCCACGACTGGTACGGGTGAGGCGTACTCAGGTTGTCGTGGAAGTGCAGGATCTCCTTGTGGTACTCCCAGAGGTTGCGCAGCGCGGCGATCGGCCCGGTCAGCGGCTGGCCCGAGGCGTCGAGGAGGAAATGCCGCTTCCACCCGTCGTCGCTGAGGAACCAGCCGGTCCAGGTGGACAGGTAGGTCACGACGGCCAAGCCGACCAGCGCGAAGATCCAGCCCGTCTCGTCAAGCAGTGCGTCCCGCCACGGGGTGGCCGAGCCGACCGTCTTGCGCAGGCTCACCCCCCACCAGATGATCAGGATCGCGAAGAGCGGTAGGAACCAGACGCCGCTCCATTTCACGCCACAGGCGGCGCCCAGACTGACGCCGGCGGCCAGGCGCCACCACGGGACGCTGCGCCAGGAGATCCGCGGGCGCCCCCCGCGGCCGGGGGCCGACGGGTCGAGTCCCGCCTCCATCTCGCGCAGCCAGCGCCGCCGCCGTTCGTCCCGGTCGAGCACGAGACAGGCCAGGGCGAGCAGGACGAAGAACATCAGGAAAATGTCCAGGATGGCGGTACGGGAGAGGACGAACTCCATGCCGTCCAGGGCCATCAGCAGGCCGGCCGCGCAGCCGAGCACCGTCGAGCGGAACAGCCGGCGGGCAAGGCGCGTGATGATCAGGACGGCGAGGGTGCCACAGACGGCGGCGGTGAAGCGGTAGGCGAAGGCGTGGGTGACCGCGGTCGAGCCGTCGAACAGCTTGATCCCGCCGGCGATGATCCACTTGCCGAGTGGCGGGTGGACCACGAAGTCCGGGAACGAACCGGTCGTCTGGCCGGCCGAATCGGTCGCGTAGCGCCACTCCACGTGGTGGTCAAGGAGCTGCTGGCCCTCGTTGGCGTAGTAGACCTCGTCGAAGACCAACTGGTCGGGCTGGCCGAGGTTGATGAAGCGGAGGACGCCGGCGATGACCGTGACCCACAGTGCCGCCGCCCACGACTGCCAGGTCCAGGCGGGCATGGACTCCAACCGGCGGCGGACGCTGTCCGGCACCCGTGCCCGCGGGGCGCTACCCGCCGCGGACTGGTTGATGGCCGGCTCGGCGACGACGGTAACGTCCACGCTCACCTCGCGATCGTAGGCTGCTCATGCGGAACGCAGGACGTGCGGTCCGCCGCGGTCATTTTTTCTGACGCTGGCGGCGAGCGGCTGGTTGCGCCGAGATTTCACAGCTGGAAGGAGGCGCCGGTGCCGGCAGCGAGCGAGGGCCGGATCATCCTGGTTGGGGCACCTCTGGGCAACTACACCGACGCCTCTGCCCGGCTGGGCGCCACGCTGTCCGGGGCCGACGTGATCGCCGCTGAGGACACCCGCCGGCTGCGCCGGTTGGCCCGGGATCTTGGTATCGAGCCGCGCGGACGGATCGTCTCGTATTTTGAGGGCAACGAGGTCCGGCGTACCCCGGAGCTGGTGGACGCGGCCCGGTCCGGCGCGACGGTGGCCCTGGTCACCGACGGTGGAATGCCGAGCGTGTCGGACCCGGGGTACCGGTTGGTCCGGGCCGCCCTCGACGCGGGTGTACCGGTGACCGCGGCGCCCGGGCCTTCCGCCGTCACCACCGCCCTGGCCGTCTCCGGACTCCCGTGCGACCGGTTCTGCTTCGAGGGTTTCCTGCCCCGCCGGCCGGCCGAGCGGCGGGCCCGGCTGGCCGAGCTCGCGACCGAGGCGCGCACGCTCGTCCTGTTCGAGTCACCGCACAGGTTGGCCGCCGCCCTGGCTGAGGCGGCTGAGGTGTTCGGGCCGGACCGGCCGGCAGCCATGTGCCGGGAACTCACGAAGACCTACGAGGAGGTCCGCCGGGCTCCGCTGGGCGAGCTGGCCCGGTGGGCGGCCGACAGCGAGGTCCGGGGTGAGATCACGCTCGTCCTGGGCGGTGCTCCGGTCACCCCGCCCGAGGCTCCCGACGACGAGCGGCTCGCCGACGAGGTGGCCCGGGCACAGACCGGTGGTGCCGCCCGCAACGACGCGATCGTCACGGTGGCCCGGCGCTTCGGCCTGCCCCGGCGGGAGGTGTACGACGCCGTGCTACGGCAACGGGGCCGCGCCTGAGGCGGGTCAGTAGGCCAGGGCGAGCATGATCCCGAGCAGGCCGACGGGAACGCCGACACTCAACAGTGCGGCCGCCGGCCGGCGCCAGCCGGTGAACCGGAACGCCCCGGTGATCCAGGCGATCAGCAGTCCGCACAGGAGCACCAGGATCAGCCCGACCGCCCAGCGCATGATCAGGCCGTGGCTGCTCACGGCGTACGCGTAGTTGGCGTCCGCCGACACCATCCGCGCGACGTGGGCGGCGCCCGGCCGGCAGTCGGCCGGCGCGAGCCCGGCAACGTCCACTGAGGACACTGTGAACGCGCCACCGTCGGCGACGAAGGCGCCCCGGCAGTCCACGCCGGCGGCCTGGACCGTCACCGTACCGGTGTGGCCGTGGCCGACCGTGAGCCACAGCGGCTCCGCGCTGACCCAACCGAAGAAGGCGGCCAGGACTGCCAACACGAGCAGCCCGGGGAGGGCGACCCATGGACTGCGGGGCTGCCGTGGCGGTCGGGGGCTGCGGATAGTTCGTCCCGGCGGGCCCGGGTAGCGGCGCTGCTGGTGCGGTACGTGTCCATGCGCGGCGGGTAGCTCGATCGGCCCGAGCCCGAGCAGTCCGAGGTCGTTCCCGTCGAATGTGTCGGCGTCCGACTCGCCGTGCTCCCCGGTGGCCAGAGGCAGCTGGGCGGTGTCGACGGCGGCCAGGTTCGGGGCCGCTACCGGGGCAGGCAGCGGGTCACGGCGCAGCATGGGAGCGGGCGTCTCGGCTCGCGGCGGCACCGGCCGGCCCGGCGGAGCGCTGCGGGTGCGGGGTGGTTCGTCGTACGGGCGGGCCCGCCCGACGGGTTCGACCGCCTCAGCCGGCTCGATCACGTCGCCCGGTCGGGTCGGGTCGGGTGCTCCGGTGTGCTCGTCCCGCGTCGCGGCCGCCGCGGCGACGTCGGCCCAGGGCCGGCCCGGGGGAGACGGCAACGTCGGCTCGGAGTCCGGCTCCCCGGTACGGCCGGACGTCCCGGCGGCCGCGGCCGGGTCGCCACCCGCCGTGGCATCGGTATCGGGGCTGGTGGACGGCTCGCCGGGCGGCGCCGGATCAGCCGTGGCCTCAGCGGCGGGTGTCGTCCACCAGTCCTCGTCCGAGCGGCCGTCGCCCGCCTCCGCTTTCGTCATATCCGCCATTGCACACCTCCCTGCGGGTGAGGAGTCGGACCCCGGGCGCGTGTCGGTGACAATCCCGGCGAAAGGGTAGCGAGTTATCTGGTCGCACCGCGACTGCGGCACTCACTACGCTGGCATTCATGACTCGCTACCTCGCGGCGGTGGCCTGGCCGTATGCCAACGGCCCGCGCCACATCGGCCATGTGTCCGGCTTCGGCATCCCCTCCGATGTCTTCGCCCGGTACATGCGGATGGCCGGGCACGAGGTGCTGATGGTGTCCGGCACCGACGAGCACGGCACCCCGATCCTCGTCCAGGCGGAGAAGGCGGGGGTCCTCGCCGCGCGAGCTGGCCGACCGGTACAACCGGCTGATCGTCGGAGGACCTGCACCGCGCTCGGCCTGTGCTACGACCTGTTCACCCGCACGACCACGCGCAACCACTACGCGGTGGCGCAGGAGCTGTTCTCGACGGTGCACCGCAACGGCTACATGATCGAGCAGACGACCCGGGGCGCGATCTCGCCGTCGACCGGGCGGACCCTGCCCGACCGCTACATCGAGGGCACCTGCCCGATCTGCGGGTACGAGAGCGCCCGCGGCGACCAGTGCGACAACTGCGGCAACCAGCTCGACCCGGTCGACCTGATCAACCCCCGCAGTCGGATCAACGGCGAGACGCCGAAGTTCGTCGAGACCGAGCACTTCTTCCTCGACCTGCCGGCACTGGCCGACGCGCTCGGGGACTGGCTCAAGTCGCGGTCGGGCTGGCGGCCCAACGTGCTCAAGTTCTCGCTCAACCTGCTCGACGACATCCGCCCGCGGGCGATGACCCGGGACATCGACTGGGGCATCCCGGTGCCCCTGCCGGGCTGGCGGGACAACCCGAACAAGCGGATCTACGTCTGGTTCGACGCCGTCATCGGCTACCTGTCGGCCTCCATCGAATGGGCCCGGCGGGCCGGCGACCCGGAGGCGTGGCGCACCTGGTGGGCGGCCGACGCGCAAGACGCCGCAGTCCTACTACTTCATGGGCAAGGACAACATCACCTTCCACTCCCAGATCTGGCCGGCGGAGCTGCTCGGCTACGCCGGTCGAGGGCGACAAGGGGCGGCGAGCCCGGCGAGTACGGGCAGCTAACCTGCCGACCGAGGTGGTCTCGAGCGAGTTCCTGACCATGGAGGGGCGCAAGTTCTCGTCGTCGCGCAAGGTCGTCATCTACGTGCGCGACTTCCTGGCCCGCTACGACGCCGGACGCGCTGCGCTACTTCATCGCGGTGGCCGGGCCGGAGACCACGGACACCGACTTCACCTGGGCCGAGTTCCTGCGCCGCAACAACGACGAACTGGTCGCCGGCTGGGGCAACCTGGTCAACCGGTCCATCTCGATGGCGGCGAAGAACTTCGGCGCGATCCCGCCGCGCCGGTCGACCTGACCGCGCCGACCGGGCGCTGCTCGACCCGCCCGGCACGGCTTCGACACCGTCGGCGCGCTGATCGAGCGGCACCGGCAGAAGCCGGCGATCGAGCGAGGCGATGCGGGTGGTCGGCGAGGCCAACAAGTACCTGTCCGACCAGGCGCCGTGGAAGCTCAAGGACGACCCGGCAGCGGCTGGGCACCATCCTGCACGTCGCGCTGCAGGTGGTCAGCGACTGCAACACGCTGCTCACGCCGTTCCTGCCGCACTCCGCGCAGCAGATCCACGAGCTGCTCGGCGGTACCGGGGTGCACGCCCCGATGCCCGTCGATCCAGGAGGTCGACGATCTGGACGGCGGTCCCGGCTACCCGGTCTGACCGGTGACTACACGCCGGTGCCCGCTGGGCGTCCGCGCCGATCGAGGCCGGGCGCCCGCTGGCCGCGCCCAAGCCGGTGTTCCGCAAGCTCGATCCGTCCATCGTGGACGAAGAGCTGGCCCGGCTCGGCTTCAACGATCAGGGATTGCCGGGCGGGTGAACGCCGCGCAACCGCATCAGCGAGGATGGTCGGCATGACCTGGATGGCGCCGGAGATCACCCGGACGAGCGAACCCTTCGTCGGCGACGAGATCACCATGCTCAACGGCTGGCTGGACTGGCACCGGCAGACCCTACTGTGGAAATGCCAGGGGCTCACCGCCGAGCAGCTGAGGACGGCGGCCGTCGAGCCGTCCAACCTGACCCTGCTCGGACTGGTCCGCCACATGACCGAGGTCGAACGCAGCTGGTTCCGGCGTCGGTTCGCCGGCGAGGACATCGCCCCGCGGTACTGCACGGATGAGAGCCCCGACGGCGATCTGGACGACGTCGCCGACGCCGACGCGGCCGAGACTTCGCCGCGTTCACCGCCGAGGTCGAGCTGCCCGGGCCGCGGCGGCCGGCCAGCCGCTGGACGCAGACCTTCCACCACAGCTCGGCACCAGGCTGAGATCAGCCTGCGCTGGGTCTTCTCCACATGATCGAGGAGTACGCCCGTCACAACGGGCACGCGGATCTCATCCGGGAGCGGATTGACGGCGTGACCGGGGACTGACTGGGTGTGAGATCCTGGACCTGATGTCCGAGAAGCGAAGCAGGAGCGGGGCGGCGGTCGTCACGGTGACCCGCCGCCCGCCCCGGCGCCGTTGCCCGTCGCGGTACTGGACAGCCACACCCACCTCGACATCGTCGGCGGCGATCCCGCGGCCCACATCGCCGCCGCCACGAGGGCGGGGGTCGACCGGCTGGTGCAGGTCGGCGTCGACGTCGACTCCTCCCGGTGGGGCGCCGCGCTGGCCGACACGCACGAAGCCGTGCTGGCCACCGTGGCCCTGCACCCGAACGAGGCGCCCCGGCTGGCCGACCTCGACGAGGCGCTGCGCGAGATCGAGGCGCTCGCCGCGCAGCCGCGGGTCCGCGGCGTCGGCGAGACCGGGATGGACTTCTTCCGCACCGGCGAGAGGGCGGGCCGCGCAGGAGGCGAGCTTCCGGGCGCACATCGCCATCGCCAAGCGGTACGGCAAGGCGCTGGTCATCCACGACCGGGACGCGCACGCGGACGTGCTGCGGATCCTCGACGACGAGGGCGCCCCGGACGCAGGTGGTGCTGCACTGCTTCTCCGGCGACGCCGAGTTCGCCGCCGAGTGCGTCCGCCGCGGCTTCCTGCTCAGCTTCGCCGGCACGGTCACCTTCGCCAGCGCGGCGCCGCTGCGCGAGGCGGCCGCGGTCACCCCGCTCGGACCAGCTGCTGGTGGAGACCGACGCGCCGTACCTGACCCCGATGCCGTACCGGGGCCGGCCCAACGCCTCGTACCTGATCCCGCTGACCGTGCGGGCGCTGGCCGAGACGACCGGCGCCGACCTGGACACCTTGTGCGCGGCCATCTCCGCCACCGGCGACCGCGTCTTCGGCCCGTGGCACGCGTGAGCCACCTGCTCGGGCCGGCGGAGATCCGCCAGCTCGCCGCCGGCCTGGGCGTGCACCCGACCAAGAAGCTCGGCCAGAACTTCGTCCACGACCCGAACACCGTCCGCCGGATCGTCACCGCCGCCGGGCTCGACGCCCGACGACGTGGCGTGGAGGTCGGGCCCGGGCTCGGCTCGCTGACCCTGGCGCTGCTGCCGGCGGCCGCCCACGTGCACGCCGTGGAGATCGACCCGGTGCTGGCCGGCGCGCTGCCGATCACCGTGGCCGACGGGCGGCGGCCGAGCTGGCCGCCCGGCTCACCGTGCACCCCGCGACGCGCTGCGGTCGACGCCGCCGAGCTTCCGACCCGGCGCCGACCGCGCTGGTCGCCAACCTGCCCTACAACGTGGCCGTACCGGTCGTCCTGCACCTGCTCGCCGAGCTGCCGACACTGCGGCACGGGCTGGTGATGGTGCAGAAGGAGGTCGCCGACCGGCTGCACCGCCGGGCCGGGCTCCAAGGTGTACGGCATCCCGTCGGTGAAACTCGCCTGGTACGCCGGCCGCCCGGCAGCGCCGGCAAGGTGCCGCCCAGCGTGTTCTGGCCGGTGCCCAACGTCGACTCCGGGCTGGTCGCCTTCACCCGCCGCGAGCCGCCCCGGCGGTCGCGGCCACGCGGGCAGAGGTCTTCGCGGTGGTGGACGCGGCGTTCGCGCAGCGCCGCAAGACGCTGCGCGCGGCGCTGGCCGGCTGGGCCGGCGGGGCCGAGACGGGCCGCCGCGGTGCTCGACCGCGGCCGGGGTGGACCCCGGCGCGCGGGGCGAGTCGCTGACCGTCGAGCAGTTCGCCATGATCGCGGCGGCGCGCCCGACCGTCGGTGGTCGCCGGTAAGGTACTGGGCATGACCTGCCCCGGGGAGATGGACGTGACCGAGCCGTTGCGGGAGGAGGAGCGCCCGCGGGCGGCCGGCGCCGGGCCGGTGAAGGTCCGGGTGCCGGCGAAGATCAACCTGCACCTCGGGGTGGGTCCGCCTGCGCCCCGACGGCTACCACGAGCTGAACACGTCTACCACGCGATCTCAATGCACGATGAGCTGACCGCCCGGCGCGGCGACACCCTCGCGCTGACCATGGAGGGCGAGGGCGCCGGCAAGCTGCCGCTGGACGACAGCAACCTGGTCATCCGGGCCGCACGCGCGCTGGCCGGGCTGCCGGCCGCCCGGCCCACGCCCGGCTGCACCTGCGCAAGCAGATCCCGCTCGCCGCCGGGCTGGCCGGCGGCAGCGCCGACGCCGCCGCCGCCCTGGTCGCCTGTGACGCGCTGTGGGGCACCGGGTTCAGCCGCGACGATCTGGCCGCCATGGCCGCGCGGATCGGATCCGACGTGCCGTTCCTGGTGCACGGCGGTACGGCGCTGGGCACCGGCCGGGGCGAGACGGTCAGCCCGGTGCTCGCGCCCGGGCACGCGTGGCACTGGGTCGTAGCGTCGCCGAGGCGGGACTGTCCACGCCCGAGGTCTACCGGGAGCTCGACCGGCTGCGCGGCATCGGCGCCGCGCCGGCGTCCGCTGGGCACCCCCGATGCGATCCTGGCCGCGCTGCGACAGCGCGACGCCGGGGGTTCTGGCCAAGGTGCTCGGCAACGATCTCCAGGCGGCGGCCGTGTCGCTGCGCCCCGCGCTGGCCGGACGCTGGAGGCCGGCGTCGGCCGCGGGCGCGCTGGCCGGCATCGTCTCCGGCTCCGGACCGACCTGCGTCTTCCTGGCCGCGACGCAGCCCAGGCGTCGGCCGTCGCCGAGGAGCTCGAGGCGGCCGGCGTCTGCCGGCAGGCCCGGCCGGCCCTGGGCCCGGTGCCGGGCGCGCGCCTGGTCTGAGCGATGGCCAACATCATCAGCCTGGACCGGGTCAGCAAGGGCGTACGGCGCCGCCGGGCAGCTCCTCACCGACGTGTCGCTCGGTCTGGACGACAGCGACCGCGTCGGCGTCGTCGGCCTGAACGGCGCGGGCAAGTCGACGCTGCTCCGCCTGCTCATGAAGGCTGAGGAGCCGGATTCGGGCCGCGTCACCCACCGGCGTGACCTGCGCGTGCTCAGTCTGCCGCAGAGTCTCGACCTGGCCGCGACGGCGACCGTGCGCGACGTCGTGGTCGGATCGGCCTGGCTGCCCGACGCGTTCGCGGCCGAGCATGAGTGGGCCGGCGACACCGGGGTGCGGACGGTCCTCTCCGGACTCGGCATGCCGGACCTGGGACTGGACACACCGGTCGGGCCCATGTCCGGTGGCGAGCGGCGCCGGGTGGCGTTGGCGGCGCTGTTGGTCCGGGCGACCGATGTGCTGGTCCTCGACGAGCCGACGAACCATCTCGACATCGCCGGCATCAACTGGCTGGCCCACCACCTGCTCGGCCGGCGGGGAGCGCTGGTCGTCGTCACCCACGACCGCTGGTTCCTCGACGCGGTGTGCCAACGTACCTGGGAGGTCGCCGACCAGACGGTACGGGCCTATGAGGGCGGGTACGCCGCGTGGATCCTGGCCCGCGCCGAACGCCTCCGGCTCGCCGCCGCGGCCGAGTCCCGCCGCCAGAACCTGTTGCGTAAGGAGATCGCCTGGCTGCGCCGCGGACCACCGGCCCGTACCTCGAAGCCGAAGTTCCGCATCGACGCGGCGAACACGCTCATCGCCGATGTGCCGGAGCCCCGTGACCAGGTGAGCCTGCGCCGGCTGGCCACCGCCCGGCTCGGCAAGCAGGTGTTCGAGCTGCGCCGGGCGACCGTGCGGGTCGGCGACCGCTCGCTGCTCGACCGGGTGGACTGGCTGGTCGGCCCGGGCGACCGCATCGGCATCGTCGGGGCCAACGGCGCCGGCAAGTCCACCCTGCTGCGGGTACTGGCCGGTAGCCGACCGGTCGACTGCGGCGAGGTGCTGACCGGTTCCACGGTGCGGTCGGCATTCCTGTCGCAGGAGCTGTCCGAGCTACCCGGTTCGCCCCGGGTGCTCGAAGCGGTCGAAGAAGTGGCCCGTCGGGTCAATCTGGGCGGACGTGACATGTCCGCCGCGCAGCTGGCGGAGGTGTTCGGATTCACCGAGCGTCGACTGTGGAGTCCCGTGTCGGACCTGTCCGGCGGTGAGCGGCGCCGGCTGCAGTTGCTGCGCCTGCTGGCCGGCGAACCCAATGTCCTGCTGCTCGACGAACCGACCAACGACCTCGACACCGATACCCTGGCCTCACTCGAGGACCTGCTCGACACCTGGCCCGGTACCATGGTGATCGCCTCCCACGACCGGTACCTGGTCGAGCGGGTATGTGACACCGTCTACGCGATGTACGGCGACGCCCGGCTGACCCATCTGCCCGGCGGGGTCGACGAATACCTGTCCCATGTGGAGCCGGGCGGCTCGCCCCCAACGGCCAGCCTGGTCCGGGTCGTGTCGTCGGCGGCCGAGCTGCGCGCCGCCCGTAAGGAGCTGGAGCGTCTGGAGCGCCAGCTCGGCCGGCTCGATCAGCGGGAAACGAGCCTGCATGACCAGCTGGCCCAGCACGCCACCGATTACGAGAAGGTCGCCTCACTCGACGCTGACCTGCGCGCCCTGCACGACGAGCGGGCGCGGATCGAGGAGGAGTGGCTGCTGCTGGCCGACCAGGTGGGATCCTGATCACACTCAGCCGACCCGGTGAGTGTCCCACGTGGACAGTGCGGGATCATCGCCGGCGGGATCCCACTCGTGAAGGAGCACGACCATGCTGTCGCACCTGCCGGTCAACCACCACCTGCGGCCCTTCTACCGTTTCCTGGCCGCTCTGACCGGTGCCTACGTGCTGGCCTTCGGACTCGTCGGTGTGTTCCGGACCGGCGACGGCGACCTGTTCGGCCGCGGCTCCGTCTCGGTCCTCGGGCTGCGCACCAACCTGGCGTTCTCCATCGTCTCGGTGGTCGCGGCCGTGGTGGTCCTGGCCGCCGTGCTGGTCGGGCGCAACCTCGTGGCGACCGTGACGTTCTGGGCCGGGGTGGTGTTCATGCTGGCCGGCACCGCGATGATGGCCGTGCTCAACACCGGCCTCAACGTGCTCAACTACTCGATGAGTACCGTCGTGGTGTCGTTCGTGATCGGTTCGGTGCTGTTCACCGCGGGGATGTACACGAAGTGGGCGGCCGCCGCTCCCGCTGAGGTCTAGTGCCTCAGCGTCCTTTGCGGACGGTCAGTTCGGGCTTGTTCTCCAGGTTCGACAGGCCGTTCCAGGCCAGGTTCACCAGGTGCGCCGCGACCGTCTCCTTGCGCGGCTTGCGAACCTCGAGCCACCAGCGTCCGGTCAGGGCGACCATGCCGACCAGAGCCTGCGAGTACAGCTCGGAGAGCTTGCCATCAAAGCCGCGGTACTTGAACTCGCGGGCCAGGATGTGCTCGACCTGGTGGGCCACGTCGTTGAGCACGGACGAGAAGTTCCCGGTCGAGGAGCCCACCGGCGACTCCCGTACCAACACCCGGAATCCGTCCGTCTCCTGCTCGATGTAGTCCAGCAGCGCCAGCGCCGCCTGTTCGAGCAGCTCGCGCGGGTGGCCGGCGGTCAGCGCGTTGGTGATCCGGTCGAGCAGGCCGAGCACCTCACGGTCGACGACGACGGCGTACAAGCCTTCCTTGCCGCCGAAGTGCTCGTAGATCACCGGCTTGGAGACCTTGGCCCGGGCGGCGACCTCCTCGACCGAGGTGGCGTCGAGCCCCTTCTCGGCGAAAATGTGCCGGCCGACCGCGATCAGCTGCTCCCGCCGTTGGGCCGAGGACATCCGGACCCGGTCGGAGGGGCGGGGAGGTCGACGGACGGCCGGGGTCCGGCCGTTGCGCGGTTCCCCGACCGGCTCGGCGTCGCCGTCGGCACCGGCCTCGCCCGTACCGCGGGCGTCGTCGGTTGACACATCGTTGGCCGTCACCGTGCCATCGTTTCAGGCCGGTCGGCGGATGGCTCAGGCACCGTTACGCAGTGTCGCCTTCTCCGGTATGAGCATCTTCGCCTGCAGCCGGTCCTGCTTGGGCCAGCGGACGTTCGTGGCCCAGCCGAACTTCTCGAAGAACCAGATCATGCGGGCGTTCATGTCGATCTGCCCCCGCAGTACCCCGTGGCGGGCGCACGTCGGGTCGGCGTGATGCAGGTTGTGCCAGTTCTCGCCGAAGCTCAGCAGGGCCAGCGGCCAGAAGTTGGTCGCCTTGTCCCGGCTGTCGAACGGGCGCTCGCCGTACACATGGCACACCGAGTTGATCGACCACGTCACGTGGTGCAGAAGCGCGATGCGGACCAGTCCGGCCCAGAAGAAGGCTGACAGCGCACCGGTCCAGGACCAGGTGATCAACCCGCCCAGGATGCCTGGCAGCAGTACCGACACCGCGACGAACAGGCCGAACATCTTGTTCAGCCGGCGGATGTCCTTGTCCGCCAGCAGGTCGGGGGCGAACCGCGCCTGGTTGGACATCTCCCGGTAGAACAGCCAGCCCATGTGCGAGTACCAGAGGCCCTTGGTCAGCCCCCACAGCGTCTCCCCGTACCGCCACGGGGAGTGCGGATCACCCTCGGCGTCGCTGAACTGGTGGTGCCGGCGGTGGTCGGCCACCCACTGGATCGGGGCGCCCTCGATCGCCATCGATCCGGCCACCGTGAGGGCGATGTGCAGCGGGCGGTTCGCCTTGAACGAGCTGTGCGTGAGGTGCCGGTGGAAGCCGCACCCGATACCGAAGCCGCCGATCGCGTAGAAGATCACGAAGAGCACCACGTCGGTCCAGCTCAGCCCCCAGCCCCATACCACGGGCACGGCCGCGATGAGCGCCGCGAAGGGGATCGTGACGAAGGCCCACAAGGCGATCAGAACGCCGGGCGGTTGCTTGCCGGTCGTCAGCGGCCGGGGGGCGGTCGAGCCGGAATCGGTGGGCGGCGGCAGCACGGCAGTGGACATGGCACCCTCTTCGGACGTTGGTGGTTACGCCTACGTCACCGTAACTTAGGTAAGGCTAGCGCGGACAGGGGTGATTGCGTGTGCGTTCCCGTACTCTTCGCAATCTCCCGGGTAGGGGACCTGCGCCCGGAATGGACTCGACGGGTACCGGCCGCGCTGGGTTACGCTGGTTCGCGCGATCGGCCGTGGTGTAATCGGCAACACCTTTGCCTTTGGAGCAAATGTTCCAGGTTCGAGTCCTGGCGGCCGAGCTGGACGCTCGGGCTGACGCGTAGATCCGTTTCCCCCGCTCAGCCCGCCGTCAGGCTTTCTTGGCCGGTGGGGTGAGCGTTTCACCGATGAGCTTGAGCTGAGCGGCAGCGTTGGAGCGCCAGAAGGTGGCGTCGTGGCAGCCAGGTGCGATGGTGACCACGCCGGGATCGGGCAGCGAATCGCGCAGATCCGAGAGCTGCGGCTCGAACGGGTCCGACTCCCCGCAGTCGATGCGTATCGCGAGGTACCGCAGGCGCTCCACCCGCTTAGGAAGATCCCCCCAGGTGTCCCACTCCTGTGCCGAGGAGAAGGCCTCCGCGTTGACCGACTGGGCGTCGTCATAGGACTCCCAGAACGCTGGCGAGTTCGCCACCACCACCGGAAACCTGGGCGGCTGTTCGGTGGCGGCCAGGAGTGCCCCGTATCCGCCCATCGACCAGCCGAGCAGCCCGAACTTGTCCACCGGCAGCCCGTGCTGGCTCAGGATGGCGGGGAACTCGGTCACCAGCATGCCGAGTGGATCATCGTCAGGGTGCGGATGCCAGTATCCCGGACCGCCATTGACCGAGGCGAGGACGAATGGCGGTACCTTCGCCGCCACCGCGGCCGCCAGCAGTTTGTGGTAACCCATCTCGTCGAACGGCGTCCGCTCGTCGGCTCCGAAAGCGTGCAGGCACAGACAGACCGGAAGTTTCGCCCCGGCGGCCGCTCCCGGTGGGTAGGCGAGCATGTAGTTGACACTTCGGGCGCGCTTCTTGGAGTAGAACGAACTGTGAATGGTCCGACCGGGCGTCGCTTCGGCCGGTGGTGGAGTGTCGATGTCGCAGCGGTCCAGTACGGTGTCGAGGACGCCCCGTCCCGGTACGAGACGGGCGTCGGCCAGCAAGCCCCAGCCGCCCACGCCCACGGCGGCGCCAAGAACGCTCGAGCCGATGATGAAGGTCCGTCGGGAGATGGCCATCGCGAGAGGCTAAACCCTGCGTGGCGAAGTCCGCCTGCCGGCACTCTGATTAGCATGAGCGCGTCCGGTTCGCCCGGGGGTGTGGGGTTGACACGTGGGTAATAAAGGGAGTGTGAACGTGGCTGACGGACGTACCGTGATCGTGCTGGCCGCCGGTGAGGGCAAGCGGATGAAGTCCGCATTGCCCAAGATTCTCCATCCGGTACTCGGCCGCACGATGGTCGGCCATGTGCTGGCGGCGACCGGGGCGCTGGCGCCGCAGCGCACGGTCGTGGTTGTCGGACACTCCGCGGAGCAGGTGTCGGCGCACGTACGCAGCGTGGCCCCGAACGCCACCACCGCTCTGCAACTGGAGCAGCGGGGTACCGGCCACGCGGCCCGCATCGGCCTGGAGGACATGAGCGCCACCGGTACGGTGGTCATCGTCAACGGCGACATCCCACTGCTGCGGGCCGAGACACTGGTCGAGCTGGTGCGGGCGCACGAGGCGGCCCGAGCCGCGGCGACCATCCTCACGGCCGAGGTCCGCAATCCGTTCGGGCTGGGGCGCATCATCCGCCACCACGGAACCCGGGCCATCGACGCCATCGTCGAGGAGCGCGACGCCACCACCGCTCAGCGGGCCATCAAGGAGATCAACGCGGGGTTGTACGCCTTCGACGCGGCCGTCCTGCGTGACGCTCTGGGCAAGCTGACCACGCACAACGAACAGGGCGAGGAGTACCTGACCGACGTGGTCGGCCTGCTGGTCGACTCGGGCCTGGCCGTGCACGCGTTCGTGGCCGAGGACTCGACCGAGGTACTGGGCTGTAACGACAGGGTCGAGCTGGCCGTCCTACGGTCCAAGCTGCGCGACCGGGTGAACGAGGGCTGGATGCGCGAGGGAGTCACCATTGTGGACCCCGCCACCACCTGGATCGACGTGACCGCCCGGTTGTCGTGTGACGCCGTCATCGAACCGAACACCCATCTTCGCGGGGACACCGAGATCGGACCGGGGGCGGTGATCGGGCCCGACACCACGCTGATCGACGTACGGGTGGGCGAGTGCGCGGAGGTGGTCCGGGCGCACGCCGTCGGCGCGAGCATCGGGACCCGGGTCCTGGTGGGCCCGTACGCATACCTGCGTCCCGGGACGGTGCTGCACCAGGAGTCCAAAGTGGGCACATTCGTCGAGGTCAAGAACTCCCAGGTCGGTCCGGGTACGAAGATTCCGCATCTGTCCTATGTGGGCGATGCCGAAATCGGTGAGCAGACGAACATCGGCGCGGCCAACGTGGTGGTCAACTACGACGGAGTGGCCAAGCACCGCACCGTCATCGGCTCGTTCGTGCGCACCGGCTCCGACACGATGCTGGTGGCTCCGGTGACGGTGGGCGACGGGGCGTATACGGCTGCCGGTAGCGTCATCACCAAGGACGTACCTCCGGGCGCCCTCGGTGTGAGCAGGGCAACGCAGCGCAACGTCGAAGGCTGGGTGACCCGCCGCCGGGCCGGGAGCCGGTCGGCCGATGCGGCGCAGGCGGCGCAACAGGTCACATCCGGGCGGGTTAGCGGTGAAGGTGAACAGACGGCGGGTGATACTTCACCTGAGTAGCCCACCTGTGGGGCCGCAGATGGGGAGGCCGACGCCGGATGAACAGCATCAGCGCGGAGAACCGGAAGACCCTGATGCTCTTCTCCGGCCGGTCCTACCCCGGGCTGGCCGAGGAGATCGGGACGGTACTCGGCGTGGCACCCACGCCGACCGACATCTTCGAGTTCGCCTCGGGTGAGGTGTTCGTCCGGTACAAGGAATCGGTCCGGGGTTCGGACGCCTTCGTGGTGCAGTCCATGGGTACCCCGATCAACACCTGGCTCGTGGAAACGCTGATCATGGTGGACGCGCTCAAGCGCGGCTCGGCCAAGCGGATCACCGTGGTCCTGCCGTTCTACCCGTACGCCCGCCAGGACAAGAAGCACCGCGGCCGCGAACCCATCTCGGCCCGGTTGACGGCTGACCTGTTCAAGACGGCCGGCGCCAACCGGATCCTGACGGTGGATCTGCACACCGCCCAGATCCAGGGCTTCTTCGACGGGCCGGTGGACCACCTGTTCGCCATGGACATCCTGGCCGAGTACATCCAGGACCGCTACGGCGAGCGGCCCATGGCGGTCGTGGCCCCCGATTCGGGGCGGGTACGAGTGGCCGAGCGCTGGACCGACCGCCTGGGCGGGTGCCCGCTGGCGTTCATCCACAAGACGCGAGATCCGCTCAAGCCCAACGCCGTGGTGGCCAACCGGGTGGTCGGCGAGGTCGAGGGGCGGGTCTGCCTCATCGTGGACGACATGATCGATACGGGATCGACCATCTGCCGGGCGGCCGAGATCCTTGAGGCTGAGGGGGCGGCCGATGTTCTGGTCGCGGCGACCCATCCGGTGCTCTCGGATCCGGCCACCGAGCGACTGCGCAACAGCAAGATCAGTGAGGTTGTTGTGACCAACACCCTGCAGATTCCGGCCGACAAACAGCTGGACAAGATCACGGTACTGTCGATCGCGCCGCTGCTGGCCCGGGCCATCCGTGAGGTGTTCGACGACGGGTCGGTGACCACGCTCTTCGGGGGCCTGAGCTGACCTAGACTGGCAGCGTGCGGCCGACACCCCGGTGGTGGCGTGCCACTCTGATCGCGGGGGTGGTCGTTGTCGCTGTCGCTATTGGCTATGTAGCCCTCGGATCCCCGCTCAAGGCGGCTGTCCGTGGGGTCGCAAAAGCCGGCCCTTCGAGCAACGAGGCTCCGAACCGGGCACCGGTCGAGTCGATCGGGCCGCCAACGGCTTCCGCGTCAGCACCGCCCGCGGGGTACTCGGGCGCGGCCCGCGGCCCGTCCGGGGTCGCCATGCCGGACCGGGACATGCCCGGCTGGCGGGTGTCGCACGCCGACGACTTCGGCGGTACCCGGCTGGGCTCCGAGTGGTTCGCTTACTCCGGCCAGCCCGAGGGCGATCCCGGCGGTTACTTCTCGCCCAACCACGTCTCGGTCGGGCACGACATGCTGACCATCGGCGCCTGGAAGGAGCCGGAGCAGGGCAACCGGTACGTGACAGGCGGCGCCGCCCTGACCGACGACCACGCCCAGACATACGGACGGTACGAGATCCGGTTCCGGATGCAGCGGGGCCAGGGAATCTCGTACGCGCTGCTGCTGTGGCCGAAGTCCAACGACTCGCCGCCGGAGATCGATATTGCCGAGGACAACGGCCGGCTCCGCGACGCCACCTACGCCACTCTGCACCCGACGATCGGCGGGAAGGCGCTCGGGCGCAGCGTGGCCGGTGACTTCACCGAGTGGCACACAGTCGGTCTACAGTGGACGCCGGGGCTGCTGATCTTCACGCTGGACGGACGGGAGTGGACCCGGATGACGGGCGCCGTCGTACCGTCCGAACCGATGGACCTGGCCCTGCAGAGCCAGTCGTGGTTCTGCGGGCACGGCTGGGAGGCGTGTCCGGACGCGTCCACCCCGCCCCGGGTGGACCTGCAGATCGACTGGGCGGTGCAGTACGCATGGACTGGCTGACCCCATTGGACGCGGTGAAGCCGGCGCCGCTGCCGGTCCTCATGTACCACTCGGTGTCCTACATCGTGCGGGGGCCGATGCGGGCGTTGGCCGTGCCCGCGGTACGCCTGTCCGAGCAACTCAGCGCGCTGCGGGACGCCGGATACGAGCTGGCCGGGCTCACGGAGGCGCTGGCCCGGCGGGAGAAGGAGCCCGACGCGGACGTGGTCGCGGTCACTTTCGACGACGGTTTCCGTGACTTCCTCACGAGCGGATTGGGTGTCCTGTCCTCGGTCGGCGCCCGGGCCACGCTGTATGTGGCGGTCGGCCATGTCGGCCGCCCGGCCGTCTGGCTGGGCAAGCACGCGGCCGACTTCGCCCCGCTGCTCACCTGGGACGAGCTGGGCGAGGTGGTGGCGGCCGGAGTCGAGATCGGCAACCACGGACTGGTCCACACCCCCCTCGACGTACTGCCCGAGCGGGTGGTCGAGGTTCAGGTCCGGGCGTCGCGCGAGCGGCTGCGCCAGCACACGCAGACCGATGTCGTCTCGTTCGCGTATCCGCACGGGTACAACACGGAGCTGGTACGTGACGTGGTCGCCCGCAACGGCCACCTGACGGCCTGCGAGGTGGGCCACCGCCTGGCCACTGTGGACGGCCCGCCACTGGCGATCCCACGGTTGCAGGTGACCCAGGACCACAGCGGCACCGATCTGGTCGAACTCGTCCGCACCGGTGGTCCCCGGCTGGTGCCGCGGCTCAAGGAGCTGGCCCAGCCCGGCTGGCGCGTCGTGCGCCGGGTCGCCAATTCGGCCCTGGGTATCCGCCTCACCTGACGCCCGCCGGCCCGCGCCTCGCCCCCGCGCCCGCACCCCCGCGCCCCGTGCCCCGCGCCGCGCCCGCGCCCCCGCGTCGCGCCCGTGCGCCCGCACCCCCGCGCCCCCGCGTCGCGCCCGTGCGCCCGCACCCCCGCGTCGCGCCCGTGCGCCCGCACCCCCGCGCCCCCGCGTCGCGCCCGTGCGCCCGCACCCCCGCGCCCCCGCGTCGCGCCCGCACCCCCGCGCCCCCGCGTCGCGCCCGTGCGCCCGCACCCCGCGTGCCCGCGCCCCCGGGCCCCCCGTGCCCCGTGCCCCGCGCCGTGCCCCGCGCCGCGCGCCGCACCCCCGCACCCCCGCACCCCCGCGCCCCGTGCCCCGCGCCGCGCCCGCGCCCGTGCCCCGTGCCCCCGCGTCGCGCCCGTGCGCCCGCACACCCCGCGCCCCCACGTCGCCCCCGTGCGCCCGCACCCCCGCGTGCCCGCGCCCCCGCGCCGCGCCCGTGTGCCCGCACCCCCGCGTGCCCGCGCCCCCGCGCCGCGCCCGTGCGCCCGCACCCCGATGTTAAGAAGGGCACCTTCCTATACCGCAAGCGTTAACAGGGTGCCCTTCCTTCCACGGGCCCTTCCTTCCACGGGCCCTTGCTTCCACGGGGCCGCTTCCAGGGGGCGGGGGTCAGGGGCGGAGCTGGTAGATGGTTACGTCGGAGTTGCGGTAGAAAACTGTCCATT
Source organism: uncultured Actinomycetota bacterium (assembly GCA_963803345.1). Taxonomy (GTDB): domain Bacteria; phylum Actinomycetota; class Actinomycetes; order Mycobacteriales; family Micromonosporaceae; genus CAWDLX01. The sequence continues at coordinate 1,600,134 of CAWDLX010000004.1, read as the reverse complement.
GTGGAGCTTGGGCCAGTGCGGCCTGGAGCGCGTCGAGGGATCCGTCGGGAAGATAGCCGAAGTATTGCGCCTGCTGGCGCATCTGCCCACTGATCACCAGGTAGGTGGTGGAGCCCTCGAAGGTACCGGCGAAGCTCTCGATCGCTGGTATGGCGTCTCCGTCGAGCACGCCGGTGAGTTTGGCTCCGGTGGCAAGGTCGGGCTCCCCGACCGGCACACTCCGGTTGAACTGCCCGTAGTTGGCGGTCAGCCGGCTCGGGAAGTCCGTGGTGGCCAGCACGATGGTGGCTCCGGGTTCGGCATGCGAGTACAGGTACTGGGCGGCGGCGATGTCGGCCGCGTGTTGCTGGTCCACTTCGAGCTGACCGTGCCGACCCTGGATGGTACCGGCCAGACCGATAGTGAGAGCGAACGTGGCTACGACCACGCCGACCCACCGGGGGGGCCGCCACCGGTCGGACCATTCGGTGGCCAACCCGGCGATGAGGTACGCGCACCAGGGTGCGGAGAACAGGAAGACGCGGTAGATCGCCTCGCCGCCGTAGTTCTGGGCGAACAGCAGTCCAAAGGGGACGATTGCCAGCAGCAGGGGCGTCACGACCGTGCCGAGGGCGTGCCGCTTCCGCCAGAGCACCAGGGCCACGAGCAGCCAGACGGCCAGGCTCAGCCCGCGAACGGTCAGCGCCGAGAAGGCCTGCCCGACGCTGCCCCACGTCGTCGCGGTGCCGCTTGCGTTGCCGAAGACGTTGAACCCGTCGAAGATGCTGAACGCGCCGGACACGGTGCCGAAGCGAGGGATGAGGTACAGGATCGGCACGGCCGGCACGGCGAGCGCGAGCCACCATGGCCGCACCAGTCCGAACAGCACGAGCACGATGACGCTTGCGGCCACCAGGTAGGGCGAGAGTTGGTGGGCGGCGGTGATCACGAACGTCAGGAACAGCACGGCCGCGATGGCCCAGGTCCGGGTCCGGCCGGACACCGGCGGCACCTGTGGCGCCCCGCGGCGCAGCCAGTTCACGAAGCCGCGCCGTTGCCCCACCTCGGGCGTGGCCCGCAGCCAACGCAGCAGCACCAGGAACACCCCGAGGCTCAGGATGAAGGTGACGCCCTGCGGGGACAGGTAGTCCTCCTCGATCCAGTTGATGCACTGGAACACCAGCACGGTGCCGAAGGCGACGCGGCGGTCGGTCGTGATCGTGCGGGCGACGGCGAACAGCACGAACGAGCCGGCCAGGTTGAACACCACCGGCGCCCAGCCGGCGTAGCTCAGCGGGTTGGCCCCGGAGGCCCCGGTGAGCTGGGCGGCCGCGGTGAAGAACGCCGGCCACTGCTGGTAGATGTCGTCCCGGGCCACGATGTGTTGGCCCGAGGCGAAGAAGTCGACGACGCCGATGTGCTTGTACGTCCAGGCGTACTCGGGGAAGGTCAGCAGGGTCGGCGTGGTCGCGTGCAGGACCAGGATGAGCACCACCAGGTACGCCATGAGGACACCGCCCCGGCGGGCACCGCGGGCCAGCTCGACGACCACACCGGCCACGCAGAGTACCGGCGCGACCCAGTAGAGCGGGTACAGCACGCCGCTGAGTCCGAACTGGCCGACATCAGCGACGTTGGTGCGGGTCAGGGCCACCTGCCAGGCGACCACGGCGACGACCAGCACGGCGGCGTCGACCAGGCTCCGGCGCCACCAGACGCGCCACGCCGGTCGCGGCAGCGGCGCGAGCCGGCCGACGCCGGAACCGGCGCGGACCAGAGCGACCGCGCAGGACACAGCGCTCAGGGCGGCCAGAACCACGACGGCGGGTACCGGTGCCCACCGGTCGAGCCAGGCGAAGACCGTGGGAACGGTGGCGAACACGGCCAGGCTGAGCACCAGCGCCAGGGCGGCGGCTGTCGTCCGCTCCCGTAGCCGGACATGAGCCAGGATCGCCGCGCCGGGGCCGGCGAAAGCGAACAGGAGCACCGCGATCAGGCGTACCGGCGGCGACAGGGCCGACACCGTGGTGGCCACGATCGCGGCCACGCTGACGATCAGACCAACGCAGGCGAGCAGCGTGGCCGGGCGCACCGCGGCTGGCCGTAGCGGGGCCGGGGTCGCCGGCTCCGGCACGACCAGCGCTGTGCGGCCCAGGGTCGGCGCGGCCAATGGTCTCCTCGTGGACGTGAGCCCCCAGAGCCCGAGGTCCAGGTTCCTCAGGTTCAGGGTGCCCGAGGTCTAGGGTGTGCGCCCGAACGTACGGAACCGGCTGATCACGGTCGGCAGGACGGCCAGCGCCACCGCGGCCTGGGCGATCAGGTAGGCCAGGGCCGGCCCGACCAGCCCGAGGTGGCTCAGGCTGAGCCAGGTGCCGGCGAAGAACGCCACCGCCGCGGTCGCCTGCACCGCGGTGAGCCCCCACATCCGGCGCCGCATCACGCAGAACGCGCCGAACAGCAGCACCACCGCGGTGAATGGGAGAGCGAGCCCGACCAGTCGCAGCGGGGTGGAACCTTCGGCCGCATATGATCCGCCGAGCAGACTCAGCAGTGGTGTCGCGCCGGCGGCCAGGACCACGGCCCCTCCGATCGACACCAGCGCACCCAACCGGACACTGCGGAGCATGTGCCGACGCCCTGACGCGGCGTCACCGGAGGCGGCCGCGACGAATGGTGTGACGATGTTCCAGAGCATGGTGGTGGCGGCCACTCCCACGAGCCAGGGCAGATAGAAGTACGCGCCACGGGTCGCGCCGACCACGGCCGAGACGAGGACGGGCGGCGCGAACGCGACCGTGTTCGACACTATGGCGTTGACGTACTCGGCGCCGGCGAACCGGGCGATCTCCCCGCGGGGCAGCCGGCGTTCGAGGTGGCCCGAGGTGTCCACGTGGCCGGGCACGTACCGGCGGAAGGTGATCCAGCCGACCACGAGGACGGCCAGGATGATCGGAACGGTCCAGGCCAGCAGGAGCCCGAACGGGCCGGCACCCGACCCGACGACGATGCCGAGGGCGACCACCAGGGCCAGTTTGGCGCCCGAGGTGACCACGTTCTTCACCGGTACCCGGGCCGCCCGTCCCAGTGCGGTGAAGGCGCCGTCGGCGATGAAGTAGAGCGCGGAGGCGATGACCGCGATGCCGAAGAGCGCACCCCGGGCCACGCCGGCCGTGGCCGACGGGTGGCCGGGCGCGATCCACAGGTAGATGGCGCTGGCCGCGACGGCCATGGCGACGCTGGCCGCCGCCCCGCCGAGCAGGACCGAGCGCGTACGCCGGCCGGCGGTGGGCACGTACCGGGCGTACAGGGTGGCCAGGTTCAGCTGGGCGATCCCGGCCAGCAACGTCATGGCGGAGACGGCGGCCGAGGCCTGTCCGACCGTTTCAGGCGGGAACCATCGCGCGGCCACGACCCAGAACAGGAAGCCGAGGGCGGCACTGGCCACTGTGGACACCATCAGAGCCGACGCCTGGCGGGTCACAACCGCGGGAGCGGCGGCCCGTGCCCGCTCGGTGACGGTTGTCATCGCCCCTCCCTGCGTCGGTTGGCGATCCTGCCCTTGACGTACGCGAATGGCCCCCGCAGCATGCCCTGACGGTTGCGACCGAGCAGTTCGGTCGGGAAATCGCGGTCCAGGCCGGCCACCCGCTGGCTCGATCCGCCGTACAGGTCGCGCAGGGCGCTGGGCGCCAACCGGGCCAGCGGCAGCAGGATGCGCGGGTCGGCGAGGACCAGGCTGGTGTATGCGGCGGTCAGTCCGGTGCCGTAGCCGACGAGCTGCCGCTCGAGACCGGCCAGATCGGGTCGGTGGTAGTGCCACACCAGCGCGGTCGGCTGGTACACCACGGTGCCGCCGTGGTACAGGATGCGCATGAAGGCGGCGGTGTCCTCGGAACCCATGGCCGGGGTACCGGCACCGAGCGCGGGGTCGAAGCCGCCGAAGCTTCGATCACTCCCGGGCGGAAGGCCATGTTGGCCCCGGTGCCGAATGGCGGCAGCGGGTAGAGCGGGTTCTGCCGGTGGGCGGTGGCGGGCGAGAACACCTCCGCGGTGAAGCCCCGGCCCTTGCTGTGTCCGCCGAACTGCTCGAACCAGACCTGGGCGTCACTTTCGAGCTCACCCGGGACGATGATGCCCGAGACCGCGGCGGCATCCGGATGATCCCGCAGGGCCCGGGCGATCTCGGCCAACCAGCTCGGGTCGGCGACCACGTCGTCATCGGTGAAGGCGAGGACCTCTCCCGGCGCGGCCGCTACCGCGGTGTTGCGGGCGTGGGACAGGCCCGGACGCGGCTCGCGCAGGTACTCCACCCCGTCGAACCCGGCCACCACCGTCCGGGTGGCGTCGTCACTCGGGGCGTTGTCGACAACCAGGACGCGATGGCGGGGGTAGTGCTGGCCGACCAGGCTGGCCACCGTGCGCCGCAGGCCCTCGGGCCGGTCACGGGTACACACCACCGCGGTAATGGCTGGCGCGTCGGCCAGGACCGCGGCCCGGGAGGCCAGGAACGGGGGATCGGCGAGGGGCGGGATCCCGTCGGTCGGAATGGTCGGACCGGCCTGCGGGTCACCCGCCGCGCGGCGGCGGTCGCGCACCCGCGGCCCGTACTCGGCGCTCAACGCGGCCGACACCTCGTCCGGCGTCAGGCCACGCTCAGGTAGATCCATAGTGGACAGCCCGAGGGGCTCGTCGAACAGGCGCACCAACAGCCAGGCCCGCCGCACCCGGCGGCCGTCCCGGGTGGCCGCGATGGCCGGTACCGGCCGGGTCAGCTCGACCTCGCGCACAACGGCCGGAACCGCGTCCGCAGTTGGCGTCACCGGGCTCTCCCTCAGCTGTGGAGAAGTTCCGCCACTCCTCCCAGAGCGGCGGCTGCCACCCCGATCAGGACCGCGCCCGCTCGGGCGGCGCCGTGCCGGTCACGCCCGGTCGCCGTGTCCGCGATGCCCCGCCAGACCGCTCGCGGCAGGACATGGGTCAGGTAGCGCTTCTCGCTCCGCAGATCCCGCCGGTCCGTGGCCGACCGCCTCGGCAGCCGGGCCATCGCCACCTTTCCCCTCCCCTCGTTGTAGCACCGGGTCAGGAAGTAGCGCATGCGATGCGGGGTTTCCGGGACGTGATGGCCGATCACCGCGTCGGGTACGTAGCGCCAGACCCCCCCGGAGGTCTGGGCCATCCGGATGCACAGCTCGGTGTCCTCGGGCCGGGACCGGTCGCCGATCTTGCCAAAGTCGGTGCGGAATCCGCCGACCGCTTCGAAGGCCGTCCGACGTACCACCATGCTGGCCGACCACACGTTGCGTACGGTGGCCGTGGTCGTGGGCATGCCTACATAGGACGCACCGAAGGCCCACAGGAACTCTTTCGGGACCCACCAGGACGGGGCGTTCCAGATGGGCTCGATGGCCCCACCGGTACCCACCACAGTCGGGTCGTCGAACGGTTCGATCAGGCGCGACAGCCAGTCCGGCGGCACGACCACGTCGTCGTCGAGAAAGGCAACCAGTTCGGTAGCGGTGTGCTCGGCGCCGGTGTTCCGGTTTCCGGAGACCCCACGGTCGTACCGGTTGCGCAGCACCGTGACCGCGTCCAGTTCGCGGCTGGCGAGCTGGTACAGGGTCTCGTTGTGGTCGACGACGACGACGATCTCGGTCGGGGCGACAGTCTGCCGTTGGGCCGCCCGAACCACGCTGGCCAGTGTCTCGAAGCGCTTGTCGTCATGGCTCGGAACCACCAGGCTGACGTCCATAGTGGACACCCCTTCAGGCCGTCGTGTCGGCGACGCCAGGTCAGGCGGCCACCTCCTGGGCCGTCGGTGTGGCCCGACGCGAGCGACCGCGCCGTTGGGCCGCGAACTCGACCACGATCGTGCGCAGTACCCGCAAGCCGTCCCTGACCGCGTGCAGCTTGCTCTCCCCGAACTGCCTCGGCGCCTCCACGCTGGGTACCTCGGTGATCTGACGCCCGGCGGCGGCGACCCGCATGTTGATCAGGGTCTCGATCTCGAAGCCGTCACCCCACACCCGGCCGTCCGGCGTCTGGTCGGCGGGCAGCTCCAGCGCCGGCAGGTCGAGATCGCCCAGGACCGACTTGCGGAACGCGTTGTACCCATAGCACATATCGGTGAAGCGGGTACCAATGAGCACGTTGACCAGGCCGTTGAGTCCCATGTTACCGAGCCGGCGCAGCGGCGTGATGTCGTCGCTGTCACCGCCCGGGCGGAACCGTGATCCCTTGGCGAAGTCGGCGCCGCCGTCGATCGCGTCGACGAACCGTGGGATCTCGAACGGGTCGGTCGAGCCGTCCGCGTCGATCATCACGATGATGTCGCCGGTGGCGGCGGCGAACCCGCACGCGAGGGCGTTGCCCTTGCCCGACCGGGTCTGGTGCAGCACGGTGGTCGAGGGGCGCAGCGCACGGACGACCTCGACGGTGCGGTCGGTCGAGCCGCCGTCGACGACGATGACCTCCGCGTGCTCGGGCAGGGCGGCGAAGACGGCCGGCAGGTTCCGCTCCTCGTTGAGGGTGGGCACCACGATGCTGATGGTGTCCCGGCGGACGCCTTCGATCGGGCCGGCCGGCGAGATGGGAGCCCGCTGGCGCACCGCCGTGCGGTGGTCGACCTGACCGGTGATCCGCAGGTCGTCGGTCGCGGTCGGGCGGGCGATTGTCTCTGCGCTCAGCCGGGCCTCGATCGCCTGCGGCCTGCGGTTGGTCGTGAATGCCATGACCCGACAGTCGTCGCCGGGAGTGGCGTCCCCAGTCGCCCCACGGTGGCGACATGGTGGCGGTGGCACGGGCCGGCCAGGCCCTTCTCAACCGCACCGTTGTGATCGAAACAGCCTCGCAGATGCGATGGTCATCCGTGGACGGCGGCCGAACGACGCTCGGCCGGCCGGTAGCGGTAGCCGGACCCGCGCACGGATTCCAAAGGCGAGCCGGCCGTATCCCAGCCGAGCTTCTGCCGCAGCCGGCGCACCGCGTACTTGACCCGCTGCGGCGCCAGCCCCGTACCGTCCTCCCACACCCGTGACAGCAACTGGGTGATTCCGAATACCTGGCGGGGGTGACGCACGAGCAGGCTCAGCAGCCGGAACTCGATCGGGGTCAGGACCGCGTGCACATCGCCGACGCGTACCTCGTGTGTCGACTCGTCGAGCCACACCGTCCCGTCGTCGACGAACCCGGTGGCGGACACCTCCGGGGTGGCGCTGCGCCGCAGCAGGGCCTGGACCCGGGCGACCAACTCGCGTGGGCTGAACGGCTTGGTCAGGTAGTCGTCCGCTCCGCCGCGCAGCCCACGCACCTTGTCGGACTCGTCCCGCCGTGACGAGAGCAGGAGGATCGGCACCTCGCTCGCGTCCCGGATGCGCCGCAGCACCTCCCAGCCGTCGATTTCGGGCAGGCCGATGTCGAGTACCACGAGATCGGGGCGGTCGCGATGGAACGCCCGCATCGCCACCCGCCCGTCGGCGGCCGCGATCACCTGGTAACCGGAGCCACCGAGCACACCAATCAGCGTCGAGGTCAGGTCCTCGTCGTCCTCCACGACGAGCAGGCGACTCACTTCGGGCTCCTCCTGCCTGGTTGTTCGACCCATTGTCGCGCAAACTCCGGATGAATCGCCGCAAACCGCCGCGCTGGAGGGGAGCGCGCTGAGCGGTCGAGCGCTCGGGTAAGCTGTTCTCGTTGCCACGGCGAGGGCACCAATCCTGATGGGCCATTACAACCCAGGTTCGGTGCCGTGATCGGCGCGGTGCTCGGGTCATGCCCAAAGCACCCCCTCGCCCGCGCACCGCCGACCCACGCCACACACGCACGCCGACCACATCAGGAGTTCTCCCGTGTCCGAGGTAAAGATCACCGCCGAGGCCCGTACCGAGTTCGGTAAGGGTGGTGCGCGCCGGACCCGACGCGCCGGTAAGGTGCCCGCCGTCCTGTACGGCCACGGCGAGGCACCCAAGCACATCGCGCTGCCCGCGCGCGAGTTCGCCGCCGCCATCCGTCATGGCGGCGTCAACCAGATCTTCAACATCACCCTGGCCGACGGCACTGAGGCGCTCGCGCTGCCGAAGGCGATCCAACGCGACCCGCTCAAGGACACCTTCGAGCATGTCGATCTGCTGATCGTCCGCCGGGGCGAGAAGGTCACCGTCGACGTACCCGTGCACCTGGTCGGCGAGGCCGCCCGGGGCACCCTGCTCATCACCGAGCGCGACCGGCTGTCGATCACGGCCGACGCGCTCGCCCTGCCCGAGTTCCTCGAAGCGTCCGTCGAGGGCATGGAGGCCGGCTCGCACGTGGTCGCCGGCGACATCAAGCTCCCCAGCGGTGTCGACCTCGCCGTCGAGCCTGACACCGTCGTCGCCGTGATCTCGGTCGCCCCCTCCGCCGAACAGCTCGAGGGCGAGGGCGCCGGCGAGGTCACCGAGGCTCCCGCGGCCGCCGAAGCCGAGGAGGCGGGCGAGGAGCCGGCCGAGGCTCCGGCCGAGCAGGCGGCCGAGCCGAGCGCCTGACGTTGTCCGCGTGGTTCGAGAGGCGCGTGCGTATACCTTTGGTAGCGCACGCGCTTTCGCGTCCTGAGCAGGGAGGTCCTCGATGTGGTTGGTCGCGGGCCTCGGCAACCCCGGACGCGAGTACGAGCGGAACCGCCACAACGTCGGGTTCCTGGTCGCTGACCTGTTGGCCGCCCGTACCGGTGTGCGGTTCGGCCGGCACCGTCGCGCGGTGGCCGATGTGGCGCAGGCCCGACTCGGCGTCGGGGTGTACGCGCCACAGCTGATCATCGCCAAGCCGCTCACGTACATGAATCTGGTCGGTGGACCGGTGACGGCGCTGTGCCAGTTCTACAAGATCGACCCGGCTCAACTGGTCGCCGTGCATGACGAGCTGGACCTGCCCTACGGTGTGGTACGGGCCAAGTTCGGCGGCGGCGAGGGCGGCCACAACGGCTTGCGGTCGATCTCCCGCTCGCTGTCCACGAAGGATTATCTGCGGGTACGGGTCGGCATCTCGCGCCCCCCCGGGACGGCAGGATCCGGCCGACTACGTGCTGTCGGATTTCTCCGCCACCGAGCGGAAGGATCTCGACTTCCTGGTCGACCGGGCGGCCGACATCGTCGAGTCGCTGGTGGTCCAGGGCCTCGAGCCGACCCAGAACGCCTTTCACGGCACGTCATGAGACGCCGTCCCACGGTGTGGCGCGGGACACGCCTGGTTTCACCACTATGCCGGTATGGGTTTGAATGGCCGGCATGAGTGGCGTGGCCGCGTACCGGTTCTCCCACCTCGACGCGTTGGAGGCGGAGAGCGTCTTCATCATGCGCGAGGTGGTGGCCGAGTTCGAGCGCCCGGTCCTGCTCTTCTCCGGCGGCAAGGACTCGATCGTCATGCTCCGGCTGGCCGAGAAGGCGTTCTGGCCGGCGCCCATCCCGTTCCCGGTGATGCACGTGGACACCGGGCACAACTTCGACGAGGTGCTGCACTACCGGGACCGGCGGGTCGATGAGCTGGGGCTCAACCTGGTCGTCGCATCGGTGCCGGAGGCGCTTGTGAGTGGTCTGGTCCGGGAGTCGGTGGACGGCTCACGCAACCGGATCCAGACCCCCGTGCTGCTGGAGGCGGTGGAGAAGCACCGCTTCGACGCGTTGTTCGGTGGCGCCCGGCGCGACGAGGAGAAGTCGCGGGCCAAGGAGCGGGTGTTCAGCTTCCGGGACGAGTTCGGGCAGTGGGATCCGCGCAACCAGCGGCCTGAGCTGTGGTCGATCTACAACGCCCGCGTCCATCCCGGTGAGTCGATCCGGGTGTTCCCGCTGAGCAACTGGACCGAACTCGACGTGTGGCACTACATCGCTCGGGAGCGTATCGCGTTGCCGGCGATCTACTACGCCCACGAGCGTGACGTGGTCGAGCGCGACGGCATGCTCTACGGGGTGCACCGGTTCCTACCGCCACGGGCCGGCGACGTGCCGTTCACCGCCCGGGTCCGCTACCGCACCGTCGGGGACGCCAGCTACACCGCCGCTGTGCGCTCCGAGGCCGATACCGTCGAGAAGGTCATCGAGGAGATCGCCGCCACCCGCATCACCGAGCGGGGCGCCACCCGCGGTGACGACCGGGTGAGCGAGGCGGCGATGGAGGACCGCAAACGCGAGGGGTATTTCTAGGGATGACCGATGATGTCCGGCGTACCGCCAGGGCCGCCTCCGCCCGTCCCGTGGATCTCCTGCGCTTCGCCACCGCCGGCTCCGTGGACGACGGCAAGTCCACCCTCATCGGCCGGCTGCTGTACGACACCAAGTCGATCTTCCAGGACCAGCTGGCCGCGGTCGAGGCGGTCAGCGCCGCGCGGGGTGACGAGTACACCAACCTGGCGCTGCTCACCGACGGACTGCGGGCCGAGCGGGAGCAGGGCATCACCATCGACGTGGCCTACCGCTACTTCGCCACCCCACGCCGGACCTTCGTCATCGCCGACACTCCCGGTCACATCCAGTACACCCGCAACATGGTGACCGGCGCCTCCACGGCCGACCTCGCGCTGATCCTGGTCGACGCCCGTAAGGGGCTGGTCGAGCAGTCCCGCCGGCACGCGTTCCTGTGCTCCCTGCTGCGGGTACCCCACCTCGTGCTCTGCGTCAACAAGATGGATCTGGTCGACTGGTCGGAGGACGTGTTCGAGTCCATCCGGGACGAGTTCACCGACTTCGCGGCCAAGCTCGAGGCGCCTGACCTGACCGTGGTGCCGATCTCCGCGCTGCACGGCGACAACATCGTGACCCGGTCGGCGAACATGCCCTGGTACGACGGGCCGGCCCTGCTGCACCACCTCGAGAACGTACACATCGCCTCCGACCGGAACCTGGTCGACGTGCGCTTCCCGGTGCAGTACGTCATCCGTCCACAGTCGACGAAGTATCTCGATTACCGGGGGTATGCCGGGCAGGTCGCGTCGGGGGTCCTGAAGCCCGGTGACGAGATCATGGTGCTGCCGTCGGGCTTCACGAGCCGGATCGCCGCCATCGAGACCGCCGATGGACCGGTCGACGAGGCGTACCCGCCGATGTCGGTGACCGTCCGGCTCACCGATGAGATCGACATCGCGCGCGGCGATCTGATCTGCCGGCCGCACAACGCCCCCCGCGCCGCCCAGGACATCGACGTGCTGATCTGCTGGATGGACGAGACCGCACCACTGCAGCCGGGCCGCAAGTACGCGGTGAAGCACACCACCCGTAGCGCCCGGGCGGTGGTGAAGGAGTTGCAGTACCGGCTCGACGTCAACAGCCTGCACCGGGATGAGACCGCCACCACGTTGACGCTCAACGAGATCGGGCGGGTACGGCTGCGCACGACCGTGCCCCTGCTCGCCGACGAGTACCGGCGTAACCGCACGACCGGCGGGTTCATCGTGGTCGACGAGTCGACCAACCGGACGGTCGGGGCGGCGATGATCCTCGAGGCGGGCTGAGCCACGTCGTCCCGCCACGAACCCCTCGCAAGCTGCGGGGACTCGCAAGCCCGCCTCCTCGCGCCCGGTCGGGTCACCCCCTCGATCCGGCGCGTCACCGCGTTGGCGCTGCCGGCGCTGGTCGTCCTGGCCGCCGAACCGGTCTACCTTCTGGTCGACACCGCCGTGGTCGGCCACCTCGGCCCGCTGCCGCTGGCCTCGCTGGCCCTGGGCGGCGGTGTGCTGGCGCTGGTCGCCTGGCTGGGCAACGTGCTGGCCTACGGGACCACGGGGAGCGCCGCCCGCCGCTTCGGCGCCGGTGACCGGGCCGCCGCGGTCGGCGAGGGAGTGCAGGCGTCGTGGCTGGCCGTCGGGGCCGGCCTGGTCGCGGTGGCGCTGGTACAGGCCCTCGCGGTACCCCTGATCCGGCTGCTGGCCGGCTCGGCCGATCCCCGGGTGGCTGCCGGCGCCGTCCAATGGCTGCGAATCGCCATCTGGGGCGCGCCGTTCATCCTGCTCACCATGGCCGGCAACGGCTGGATGCGCGGTGTGCAGAACACCCGCCGTCCGATGTGGATAGTCCTGGCGGCCAATGTGGTATCGGCCGCGCTGTGCCCCGTCCTCGTGTACGGCGCCGGCCTCGGGCTGATCGGGTCGGCCATCGCCAACCTGACCGCCCAGGGCCTGGCTGGCCTGATGTTCGTGGGCGCGATCCTGGTCGAGAGGGTGTCTTTGGCTCCCCACGTGGCCGGGCTGCGCCGCCAGGTCACGGTCGGCCGGGACCTGTTCGTACGCGGGGCCGCGTTCCAGGCCTGCTTCCTGTCGGCGGCCGCCGTGTGCGCCCGCTTCGGCCCGGCCACGCTGGCCGCCCACCAGATCACACTCCAGTTGTGGATGTTCTGCGCTCTGGCGCTGGATGCGGTGGCCATCGCCGCCCAGTCGCTCGTCGGCGCCGCCCTCGGTGCTGGCGACGAGTCGGGCGCCCGACGTACCGCGAACCGCATCGCCCAGCTCGGCGGCGGCTACGGGACGATCCTCGGCATCGTCATCGCGGCCGGCTCGGTCATCCTGCCCGCCGTGTTCTCAGCCGACCCGGACGTACGGGCCCAGGCCCTCATCGCCTGGCCCTGGTTCGCCGTCATGCAGCCACTGGCCGGGGTGGTCTTCGCCCTGGACGGCGTACTGATCGGAGCAGGGGACGCCCGGTTCATGCGCAACCTCACACTGCTGGCCGGGCTAGGGTTCTTCCTCCCCGCGATCTGGCTGGCCTACGGTCTGCGGCTCGGCATCGGCGGCGTCTGGGCCGGGCTCACCCTGTTCGTCGTCGTCCGACTGGTCGGGCTGCTCGTCCGCCTCCGCGGCGGCGCCTGGGCAGTCGCTGGCGCCGTCCGCTGATCTCGCCCCTGGTGTTTGCCCGGACAGTTTGCTAACGGTTTCTGTATAGCGCGGCGTCCGGGCTAACAGGGGTGGCGGCGCAGGCGGGGCAGGGGCGGGGCAGGAGCGGGGCGGGGGCGGGGCAGGGGCGGGGCGGCGGGGGCGGGGGCGGTGCGGGAGTCGGGCGTGGAGTTGGGCGGCGAGGGTGGCGGCGCGCTGGACGAAGGGGCGCCAGGCCGGCGGGGTACCGGCCAGATGTCGGGCGGCGGCCGGCCCGGCGCACTCCGACTGGGTCCAGGTCCGCAGGCGGCCGCCGCGGATCTCGAACCGGACCAGGATCCCGTCGGCCCAGCCGCACGCGTCCGCATCGTCCGCTGTGGACGATGTCACCTTCTGCTCGGAGGTGATCCAGTTGAGCGCTTCCAGCTCGTCGTGGACGCGGGCGGCCAGTTCGAAGGCGAGGGCGGCGGCGGCCACGTCGCGCCGGCGGAGCAGTTCGGCCCGGACAACGTCCACAATGGACGGGGTGCGGTCCAGAGTCGCGGTGATGGCCGCGACGAGCACGGTACGGGGGGTGGCGCCGAGTCCGAGGACGCGGGCCATGTCACGGGCGAATCCGCCCAGCCCGTCGCCGGTGTAAGCCAGCGGGAGCACCCGGTCCAGTGCCGAGACGGCCAGCCGGACCTTGGCGCCGCCGAGGTAGGGCCCGAAGAGCCGGGCCTGGGCGGCCGTCTCGTGCTCGTGCACGATGGTGAGTCCGCCCGATCGGGCCGCCGGGTCCAGCCGCACCCACACGGGTACCTCCTCGCCGCCCCGGCTGCGATTCCAGTACGGCTTGCGGTGCTCGAGCAGGTTGCGTTCCAGCCAGGCCGCCTCGTGCCCGGAGTCGCACACCACCGCCTCGACCCGGGCGATGCGGGGGACCATCCGGCGCAGGTGCCGCCGGTCGCGCAGCGCCCCCCAGTAGGAGTCGACCCGCCGGCGGAGATCGACCGCCCGACCGACGTAGAGGGCGCGACCGTTGGCGTCGCGGAACCGGTACACCCCGGGCTGCGCGGGCAGGCGCCGCACGCAGTCCCGTAGGCCGGTCGGCCCTTCACGCGCTGTCACAGCACGCATGGTACGGCGATCTTGGAGGTTGCGAGGTCAGCGACGAGCGCCGCGCTGACGACAGCTCCGACGCATGTGCCTCAGGCACCACCCGGCGCCACGCCGGGCGCTTCACCCGTACGGGCAGGTTGAGCTGCGAGTCCGCCGCGTGGTGACCGCTATCGCTCGACGCCCCGTTCGGCGGACCCTAAAATCACCGCCATGGGCGATGGCAGTCCTGGGCCCGGACGCGGTATGCGCCGCGACTCCGGGCGGGACGACGATACGACCGACCTAGCGGTCCGGATCCTGCGGGCCGTGGCCAGGATGCTGATCCGGGCCAGTGACACGGTGTCCCGGTGGATCACCCGCCGGGTGGGGCGCGACGATCTGTCCGGCGCCGAGCTGCGTCACCTGGTCGCCCACAGCCGGGTGCTCGACCGTGAGGAGCGGCGTCTCATCGATGACGTGCTCGCGGCCAGGGACCGCCATGTCCGCGAGCTCATGGTGCCCCGTACCGAGGCGGTCTTCCTCGACGCGACCATGACCATCGGCGCGGCCGTCCTGGTGGCCCGCGCGACGCCCCATTCGCGGTTCCCCGTCGTGCGCGACTCGCAGGACGATATCACCGGCTTCGTGCACCTGCGCGACCTCCTGCTGCGGCCGGCCGATGACCTGTCCGGGACGGTGGGGGAGATCGCCCGACCGGTCCGCCAGTTGCCCGGGGCCAAGCCAGCCCTGGCCGCTCTGTCGGAGATGCGCCGGGCTGGCGACCATTTCGCGGTCGTGGTCGACGAGTACGGCGGTACGGCCGGCATCGTCACCCTCGAGGACCTCATCGAGGAGCTCGTCGGAGAGATCCACGATGAGTACGACGTCGCCCCGGAGACGCTCGACGACGCCGTGCCGTCCGATGTGGACGGTCTGCTCAACCTGTCGGACTTCGCCACCCGGGTGGGCGTGGTACTGCCGAGCGGCCCTTACGACACCGTCGGTGGCTTCATCATGGCCCGACTGGGACGACTGCCCACCGTGGGCGATCAGGTCAGCGCCGACGGCTGGCAGCTGGTGGTGCTGATAATGGACGGGCGACGGGTCGACCGGGTCAGCCTGACTCCCCCGGTACGTCCCGTGCCGTTCGAACCGGTGCCGCAACCGGCGCCCCTGACCCCGGAGCCGGAACCCGCGGTTATGGCCTGAGAGAACAGGGCATGCCCGATCGTCCCCGCGTGCTGTCCGGCATCCAGCCCACCGCCGACTCGTTCCACCTCGGCAACTACCTGGGCGCCCTGCGCAACTGGGTGGCGCTGCAGGACACGCACGACGCGTTCTACTGCGTGGTCGACCTGCACGCGATCACCGCCGGCGCACGACCCGGCTGGCTGCGCCAGCGGACCCGGGTCAGCGCCGCCCAGCTGCTCGCGTCGGCCTCGACCCGGAGCGCTGCACGCTGTTCGTGCAGTCCCAGGTGCCCGAGCACGCCCAGCTGGCCTGGGTGCTGAGCTGCATCACCGGCTTCGGCGAGGCCAGCCGGATGACCCAGTTCAAGGACAAGTCGGCCAAGCAGGGCGCCGACCGCTCGTCGGTCGGGCTGTTCACCTACCCGGTCCTGCAGGCCGCCGACATCCTGCTCTACCAGGCCGACGAGGTGCCGGTCGGCGAGGACCAGCGCCAGCACCTCGAGCTGACCCGCGACCTGGCCCAGCGGTTCAACACGCCGTTCGGCGAGACGTTCACGGTGCCGGAGCCGTACATCATCAAGGGCACGGCCAAGATCACCGACCTGCAGGACCCGACCGCCAAGATGTCCAAGTCGGCCTCGTCGCCGAACGGCATCGTCGAGCTGCTGGACGACCCGGCCCGGTCGGCCAAGAAGATCCGGTCGGCCGTCACCGACACCGGTCGGGAGATCACCTTCGACCCGAGGGCACAAGCCCGGCGTGTCCAACCTGCTGACGATCTACTCCGCGCTCACCGGTACCGGCGATCGAGGAGCTGGTCGACGTCGTACGACGGCAAGGGATACGGCGATCTCAAGAAGGACCTCGGCGGGTGGTGGCCGACTTCGTCACACCGATCCAGGAGCGCACCCGGACGTACCTGGACGATCCGGCCCAACTCGATAAGCTGCTCGCCGTCGGCGCGGAAAAGGCTCGTTCCGTGGCTTCGGTCACCCTGCGTACTGTGTACGACCGGGTGGGCTTTCTGGCCGGCCCGCTACGGGAGTCATAGGAGGCACGGCTTGGTCCGGACCGTCGGCGTCGTGGTCGGGATCCCCGAGCCGTGGGGGTCGCTCCTCGATCAGCACCGGCTGGCCTCCGGCGACCCGATGGCCCCGCACATCCCCGCGCACCTCACCCTGCTCGGCCCGGTCGAGGTCGACCCGTCGCCCGACACGACGGCCGACGATCGAGGCGTCACCTGGCGGCGGTGGCGGCCGGACATCGCCCCTTCGCGGTCCGGCTCGCCGGCACCGGTACGTTCCGGCCGATCACCCAGGTCGTGTTCGTCGCGGTCGCCGACGGGACGGCCGAATGCGAGGTGCTGGCGGCCGACATCCGGTCCGGCCCGCTCGAGCGGACGCTCGCGTACCCGTACCATCCACACATCACGGTGGCGCACGATGTCCCGGCGGAGGCGTTGGACGAGGTGTACGACCGGCTGGCCGACTTCGCGGCCGAGTTCCCGGTGGACGGTTTCACCCTCTATGAGCACGGCCCGGATGGTCGCTGGCATCCGCAACACCGGTTCCACCTGGGGGTGGTGCCACCCGACCCGCCGGCTTCGCACGATATGACAGCATCGGGGCCGTGAACATCTTCGACCGGGCTGAGGCCGCATTCGACCGTGCTGTGGTCCGGGCGCGCAAGCGGTGGGCGGTCGCGGATCACATCTGGATGGCCTGGGACAGATTCGAAGAGGTCCTCGGCGGCCGGCTCGCCGCGGCCATCTCCTACTACGGGTTCTTCGCGGCGTTCTCACTGGCCGTGGTGGCGTACTCGATTCTCGGTCAGTTTCTCAACAACGCCAACGGCGCCATCATCGGGACCATCAACAACTACCTGACCCAGTCGCTGCCATGGGTCCGTTCGACGACCGAACGGGTGGGTACGGGCCAGGTGACCGTGTTCGGCGCCATCGGTCTGGTCGTCACTGGCGTGGCCTGGGTCGACGCCCTGCGCTCGTCCACCCGCGCTGTGTGGCGGCTGGACCAGCACCCGGGCAACTGGATCCTTCGACGCCTGGTCGACCTGGGCATGCTCGCCGCACTTGGTGTGCTGCTGGCGCTGTCGCTGGCTATCTCGGCCGGAATCGACTTCGTGCTCGACCACTACGCCGCTCCGCACAGCGGAACCTTCGGGGTGGTGCTGCTCCGCGCTTCCGGGCCGTTGCTGGAGTTCGTGGTCAACCTGGTGCTGGCGTCGGCGATCCTGGTGGTGGTGCCCCGGCTGCGGTTGAGCCCGCGCCGGCTGATCCCGGCCGCGCTCTTTGTCGGCATCGGAATCCAGCTGCTCAATACGATCGGCCGGCTCTACATCAACCGGACCGCCGAGCGCCCGGCGTACAGCCTGGTGATCGGGGCGGTGGGTCTGCTCGTCTACCTCTACCTGCTCAACCAGCTCATCCTGTTCGGGTCGGCGGTCGCCGCGACCTCTCCGAAAGGGTCTGCGGCCGACCTCGCGGGCGGCCGCGTGCGGCCACTCAACGGGGCCGCGGTGACGCCTGGGACACCCGTGGACACGGAGAGCGAGGCTGCGGAGAACCTCGGCGAGCCGCGCCCCGGGCAGGGCCGCGACCCGCGATGATGGGCGCCGTGAGCCTCGCTCACGGCCGATGGTCACCTCTGATGGAAGGTACGCACGTGGGAGCCCTCGTAACCCTGGATCTGCCGGACGACTCGCCGGTGCTGACGCTGCCTTGGATCATCACGTTCGGCCCCATCGACGACAACGACGAGTGGGAGCCCGTGGTCTGCGGACCGTACGAGCGGGCGCACGCACTCGCCCTGGCGGAGACCGTCGTCGCCGACGAGGAGCTGATGGCCGTCGTGGAGCCGGTCCTGCCGCACGCCTCCGTCGAGGAGATCCGCGCCGAGATCGAGACCGCGAGGTCGGCCGCCGCCGAGGACGACGAAGACTACGACGACGATCTCGAGGATCTGGAGGTGTCGGTCGACGAGGACTTCGACGGCGATGACGCCGACGACTTCGAGACCGACGAGGTCGAGGACGCCTACGAGGAGGTCGAGCCCACGCCGCCGCCGTCGCCGGAAGAGGTACGGGCCGGCTTCGCGCGCATCGCCGCCAAGCTGTCCCAGGGCTGACTGTCACGCCGGCCGTGTCCAGAGGACGGGGCCGGTCAGCGTCCGGTATGGACTGCCGACGCCCGCCGCCGGCGCGGGATGGCCCTGGTCGCCTCGCTGGCGGTCACCGCACCCGTGGAGCCACGGACGACCAGCTCGGGAGGGAAGACATACTCCGAGTGCGGCGTCGGATGACCGTTGATCTCGTCGACCAGCGCCCGCACGGCGGCCACTGCCATCGCGATGACCGGCTGGCGGACGGTGGTGAGCGGCGGATTGGTGAACGCCATCAACGTCGAGTCGTCGTACCCGATCACCGATACGTCCCCGGGTACCCCCAGGCCGCGGGCGTGGGCCTCCCGGATCGCGCCCAGAGCCATCAGGTCGGAGGCGCACACCAGGCCGGTGACCCCGTCGTCGAGCAGCCGCCGGGCCGCGGCCGCGCCTCCCTCGACGCCGAACAGCGCGAGCGAGATGAGCGAGCCGATCTCGGCGGCGTCGAGGCCCAACAGGTTGGCCATTGTCGCACGGAAGCTCGCCACCTTGCGCTGGACCGGCACGTAGCGCATCGGCCCCGAAATGAGCCCGATGCGCCGGTGGCCGAGGGCCACCAGGTGGGCCACCGCCAGTTGGCTGGCCTGGCCGTCGTCGCAGGAGACGAACGGCGCGTCGACGTCGTCGATGTACCCGTTGACCAGCACGATCGGCAGCCGACGGCCGACGAGCCTGTGGTAGCGGTCGCGTGAGGTGTTGGTATCGGCGTGCATCCCGGACACGAAGACGATCCCGCTGACCTGGCGGTCGAGCAGCATCTCGACGTACTCGTCCTCGGTGACCCCGCCGGCGGTCTGGGTGCACAGCACCGGCGTATACCCCTGCTGGGCCAGTACCGATTCGATGACCTGCGCGAACGCCGGGAAGATGGGATTGTCCAGCTCGGGCACGACCAGCCCGACCAGGCCCGCGCTGCGCTTGCGCAGCCGGATCGGTCGCTCATAGCCGAGAACGTCGAGCGCGGTGAGCACCGCTTCGCGTGTCTCGGGCGACACGCCGGGCTTGGCGTTGAGCACGCGGGAGACCGTCGCCTCGCTGACCTCTGCCTGGGCCGCGATATCCGACAGCCGCGCGCGCATGACGCGACTGTAACCCATCGGCAAGCTCTGCAATCCCTGCCGCATGGGGCTGCAAGGTCTTCCAATCGATGAAATCTCTTGCTAGCCTCCGCTGCATCGCGGTGAATATTTGGCAACTCGGCTGCAACGTACGACGTACCTCCCCGTTTACGCGAGCGGGCCGGCTCCGCCGTGCCGCGCAGGTGTGAACGCTCATCCCCTCAACGACGGCATGGCTGGAACCCTAGGAAACCACTGCCGTGATCTTTCAGTGACAGGAGCTCCCAGATGCGCATGCGGACTTTCGGCGTGCTCGCGCTGCTCGGGTTGGCGTTGATCGCCAGCGGTTGCAGCAGCAGCAACACACCGAGTTCGACCCCGACGAAGACCGGCAAGCTCGTGATCTGGGCGGACGACAAGCGGGCCGCCGTACTGAAGACGTTCAAGGCGAAGTTCGAGCAGGACACCGGCGTCACGGTGGACATCCAGGCGATCTCGAAGGACCAGCAGACCACCTTCGTCACCGCATCCCAACAGGGCAGCGGCCCGGACATCATGGTCGGCGCCCACGACTGGATCGGCAATCTCGTCCAGAACGGCGCGATCGATCCGGTTCAGATGACCGATGCGCAGAAGGCGGCCTTCGCCTCGAACGCGGTCAAGGCGGTCACGTTCAACGGGCAGGTCTACGGCGTGCCGTACGCCGTGGAGAACCTGGCCCTGATCCGCAACACCGATCTCGCGCCGACCGCACCGACCACCATCGAGGAGCTGGTCAGCATGGGCCAGCAGCTCAAGACGCAGAAGAAGGCCAGCGAGATCCTCTGCCTGCAGTCCGGCCAGAACGGCGACGCGTACCACATCTACCCGCTCTACACCTCGGCCGGCGGTTACCTGTTCGGTACCAAGGCCAACGGTGACTACGACCCCAAGGACCTCGGCGTCGGCAAGCCCGAGTCGGTGGCGGCCTTCAACAAGATCGCCGCCCTGGGCGAGAAGGGCTCGGGGGCACTCAAGCGTTCCATCACAGGAGACAACTCGATCGCCACGTTCACCAGCAAGAAGTGCGCATTCCTGGTCTCCGGGCCGTGGGCCATCACCGACGTGAAGAAGGCGTCGATCAAGTACGACATCACCGCCATCCCGCCGTTCGCCGGTGGCAAGCCGGCCCAGCCGTTCATCGGTGTGCAGGCGTTCTACGTCGCCGCCAAGGGCAAGAACAAGGCGCTGGCCCAGGAGTTCGTGACCAACTACCTGACTCAGCCCGGACCTCGCGGTGGCGCTGTACCAGGCCGAGCCGCGTCCGCCGGCGCTGACGGCGGCGCTGCAACAGGTACAGGCGACCGACCCGGACCTGCAGAAGTTCCTCGACGCCGGCAAGAACGGCCTCGTCCTGCCGGCCATCCCCGAGATGGCGACCGTCTGGGACCCGTTCGGCAAGGCGGAGGCGGCCATCATCGGTGGAGCACCGGTACAGTCCACTGTGGACGCAGCGGCCAAGGCCATCTCGGGTCAGATCAAGTAGCCCGGGATGTCCACGCGGCGCGTAGACGAGTCGACAACCTCGTCGATCCCGCCCGCGCGGCTGCCCGACGACGCGCCGGCCGGCACCACGACCGCGATCGTGGTGCCGGCCGGAGGCTCGTGGCGTGACAGCCTCGCCGGCCTGGCGGTCAAGATAGTCCTGCTCGGACTGGTGGCGGGCATCGCGATCTGGGCCGCCTTCCCGCTGATCGACCGCGGGGCCTGGGTCGGACTCGGCATCCTGGTCGTCGCCACGGTGGGGCTGTCTCCTCCTCTACCTCAGCCCCCGGGCCGTGCCGCTCAAGTACCTGGTGCCGGGCACCCTGTTCCTGCTGGCGTTCCAGGTCTTCCCGGTGCTGTACACCGTCAACACCGCGTTCTCGAACTTCGGCGACGGCCACCGGGGCAGCAAGCAGGACGCCATCGTGGCGATCCAGACGGCATCGGTTGTCCGGGTGCCCGGTTCGGCGGACTTCGCGCTGACCGTGGCGGCACGCGGCGATTCGCCGGACGGCCCGCTCGTGTTCCTCATCGTGGACCCGGGCACCGGCCAGGCTTCGGTCGGCGACCAGAAGGGCCTGGCCGCGCTGGCTCCCGACGACGTGACGGTCAGGCTCGGCCGGATCGTCGGAGCCAAGGGCTTCACCGTGCTCACGGTCGGCGAAGTCAGCCAACGCAGCGCCGAGGTCACGGCGTTCGCGGTCCCAACCGACACCGGAGCGATCCGCTCGGTCGGGCTGTCCCGGGCCTACCTCGGCCAGGCCACCCAGCGGTTCGATGCCGGCTGCGACTGCATCCGTGACTCCACCAACGGCCACGAGTGGAACGCTGACGAGACCGACGGCGTGTTTGTCGACAATGCCGGGCAGAAGCTCGCCCAGGGCTGGCGGGTCAACGTCGGACTGCGCAACTTCACCCGGGTCATCACCGATCCCAGCGTCGCCAGGCCGTTCCTCACCACGTTCATCTGGAACGTCGCGTTCGCTGTGCTCTCCGTGCTGGTCACGTTCTCTCTCGGGGTAGCCTTCGCGCTCGCGCTCAACTCGCCCCGGCTGCGCGGGCTGCGCTTCTACCGCATCCTGCTCGTCCTGCCCTACGCCATGCCGTCGTTCGCGATGCTCCTGGTCTGGCGGGATATGTTCAACACCGATTTCGGCCTGGTCAACAGCCTGTTCGGGTTGAACGTCGACTGGTTCGGCAATCCATGGACCGCCCGCCTGGCCGTCATCCTGGTCCAGCTATGGCTCGGGTACCCCTACATGTTCCTGGTCGCGACGGGGGCGTTGCAGGCCGTCCCGGCCGAGTTGCAGGAAGCGGCCTATGTGGACGGTGCCACCGCGGCCCAGCGGCTACGCCGGGTCACGCTGCCGCTGCTGATGGTCTCGCTCACCCCGTTGCTCATCGCGTCGTTCGCGTTCAACTTCAACAACTTCAACGCGATCTACCTCACGACCGAGGGTGGGCCGTTCGCGGCCGACAACACGACCGTCGGGGCGACCGACCTGCTGATCACCTACTCCTACCGGCTGGCGTTCGGCGCCGCCGGTGCGCAGTACGGTTTCGCCGCCGCCATCTCGGTCTTCATCTTCATCATCGTGGCCGTCATCTCGAGCGTCAGCTTCCGGCGGACCCGGGCAATGGAAGAGGTGTACTGATGGCAACCGACATAGCGGTCATCCCTCGCCGTCGGGATGGTCGTCGATGGCTGCGCCAGGTGGGTTGGCGGCACGTCGTGGCCGTCATGGCCGTGTTGTTCTCGCTGTTCCCGATCGTCTTCGTCATCTCGGCCGCCATCAACCCTCTGGGGACGCTGTCCTCGACCACGCTGGTGCCGACCGGGGCATCGGCGGTCAATTTCACGAACCTGTTCACCCAGCACCCGTTCGCGCACTGGTTCGGCAATAGCATGCTGATCGCGCTTGTCTCCGCCGGCGCCTCGGTGTTCCTCTCCGTGCTCGCCGCCTACGCGTTCAGCCGGATGCGCTTCCGCGGTCGCCGGGTCGGGCTGCTCTCGCTGCTGCTCATCCAGATGTTCCCGCAGTTCCTGGCCATCGTGACGATCTTCCTGATCTTCTCGACGGTGACCGAGCTCTGGCCGCCGATCGGATTCAACACACCCTGGGGTCTGCTTCTGCTGTATCTGGGCGGTGCGCTCGGGGTGAACACCTGGCTGATGAAGGGCTTCCTCGACACCCTGCCGAAGGAGCTCGACGAGTCGGCCCGGATGGACGGGGCCAGCCACGTGCAGACGTTCTTCCGGATCATCCTGCCGTTGGTCGCCCCGATTCTCGCTGTGGCCGGGCTGCTCGCGTTCATCGGTACGGTCAACGAGTTCCTGATGGCCAGCGTGTTCCTTCGCGACGACACCTCCAAGACCCTGGCGGTGGGCATGTTCGGCCTGGTCTCGGGCGAGCGGAACAACAACTTCGGCATGTTCTGCGCCGGCTCGCTGCTCACGGCCATACCGACGGTGGCGGTGTTCCAGTTCCTCCAGCGATACATCGTCGGTGGCCTGACCGCTGGTGCCGTCAAAGGATGATGAGTCTCTGGTCGAGCCCGCACCACGACGGGTCGCCGCGGTATGTCTCGACGCCGCAGCCCGGGCTCGGTGAACGGGTCGCCGTATTCGTCCTGGCACCGCTCGGCTCGGGGGTCGACCGGGTCTACGCGCGGTCCATCGTGGACGGAGAGCCGGTCTTCACGGCCGGCGTGGTCGACCGGGTCGACGCGGGCGGGACGTGGTGGCGGGCCGGGATCGTGTCCGGCTCGGCCGTGGTGCGGTACCGGTTCCTCCTGCTCGGCCGGGGGGGCCGGCGCTGGCTGACCGCCGCCGGGGTGGTCGATCACGACGTGCCCGACGGTACGGACTTCCGCCTGGTCACCTGGGACGCCGGTCCCGACTGGGCCAACGACGCGGTCGTCTACCAGATCTTCCCGGACCGGTTCGCCCGGTCGATCGAGCGGAAGCCGCCCGACTGGGCGGTGCCGTGCGACTGGGATGACCCGGTCGTGGGACGCGGACCCGAGACGCCGTACCAGATCTACGGCGGCGACCTGGACGGCGTCGTCCATCATCTCGACCACATCCAGTCGCTCGGGGCGGACACCATCTACCTGACCCCGATCTTTCCGGCCCGGTCCAACCATCGCTACGACGCGGCCGCGTTCGACCAGGTGGATCCGCTGCTGGGCGGCGACGAAGCGCTCGTGCGCCTCGCCGGTGCCGCCCACGAACGCGGGCTGCGGTTGGTCGGTGACCTCACCACCAACCACTGTGGACAGACCCATCCGTGGTTCGAGGCCGCCTGGACCGACCCCGCCGCCCCCGAACGGGACATGTTCTATATCGACGGCGAGCAGTACGCCTGCTGGCTCGACGTGGCCACCCTACCCAAGCTGAACTGGAACAGTGACCTGTTGCGACAGCGACTCGTCCTCGATCCGGACGCGATCGCGACCAGGTGGCTGCGCCCGCCGTACGGACTCGACGGCTGGCGGGTCGACGTGGCCAACATGACCGGGCGGTACCAACGGGACGATCTGACCCACGACGTGGCCCGGCTGCTGCGACGGACGGTCAGCGCGGCCCGGCCCGACGCGGTCCTGATCGCCGAGCACGGTCATGACGCCAGCGGCGACCTCGACCGGGACGGGTGGCAGGGCACGATGAACTACGGCGGCTTCACGCGTCCACTGTGGACGTGGCTGTCTCCCGGCGAGTCCCGGTTGCCCGATTTTCTGGGCGTACCAGGCGGAGTCCCCGAGCAGACCGGTCGCCAGGTGGTGGCGAGCATGCGGGCCTTCGCCGCCAATATATCGTGGCGATCGCTGCGCCAGTCCTGGACGATGCTCGACTCCCACGACACCGCCCGGCTGCGCAACGTCGTCGGTGACCCGGCTCACATCGAGGTGGCGCTCGGCCTCCAACTGACCTATCCGGGCGTACCCATGATCTTCGCCGGCGCGGAGCTGGGGCTGCCTGGTGCCAACGGCGAGGACGCCCGCCGTCCGATGCCCTGGCACCGGCCCGAGACCTGGGACCGGACCGCCCTGGCTCAGCACCGGGCGCTGATCGCCCTGCGACGCGCGCACCCGGCCCTACGGTCGGGCGGCCTGAGGTGGGCCCACGTCGACGACGACTCGATGGCATACGTCCGGGAGGGTGTCGAGGACCGACTGCTGGTCTACGCCCGGCGCGCGAGCGGCGAGCCGGTGGTGCTGGCCGGCTTTGGATCCCGATGCGCGGACAACCTGTACGGCGGCGCGTCGCCCGACATCGACGAGCACTCAACCTGGACCCTGCCGGGGGATGGACCGACGGTCCAGGTGTGGCGCCTTGGCTGAACGCACGTGGAAAGGTGAGTCACCCATGGCTACCAGCAGCTGGTCTCGCGACGCCGTGATCTACGAGGTGTACGTCCGCAGCTTCGCCGACTCCGACTCCGATGGCGTCGGCGATCTGGCCGGGGTGACCAGCCGGTTGGACTACCTGGCCGAGCTGGGTGTCGACGCGGTCTGGCTCACCCCGTTCTACCGGTCGCCCATGGCCGACGGCGGCTACGACGTGGCCGATCCCCGTGATGTCGACCCGTCGCTGGGGACGCTGGAGGACTTCGACAAGCTCCTCGTCGAGGCGCACGCCAAGGGGCTGCGGGTGATCGTGGACCTCGTGCCCAACCACACCTCCGACCAGCACCCCTGGTTCCAGGCCGCGTTGGCCGCCGGACCCGGATCGCCCGAGCGGGCCCGGTACCACTTCCGGGCCGGGGCGCAACCACCGAACAACTGGCAGTCCATCTTCCGCGGGCCGGCCTGGACCCAGGTGCCCGATGGGGAGTGGTACCTGCACCTGTTCGCGCCCGAGCAGCCCGACCTTAACTGGGACAACCCCGAGGTGCGGGCCGAGTACGCCGACGTCCTACGGTTCTGGCTCGACCGGGGCGTGGACGGGGTCCGCATCGACGTGGCGCACGGGCTGGTCAAGGCGGCCGGCCTACCGGACACCGTCGAGACGGGCACCGGCCTGCTCGAGTCGACCGCCGCCCCCTACTACGATCAGGAGGGCGTGCACGACATCTACCGGCACTGGCGTTCCATTTTGGAGAGCTACCGCCCGGAGCGTATCGCCGTCGGGGAGGCCTGGCTGCCCGACGCCGGCCGGACCGCGCGGTACGTGCGCCCCGACGAGCTGCACCAGGCGTTCAACTTCGAGTTCCTCGAGACCCCGTGGTCCGGCCCCCGGTACCGCCGCGCCATCGAGCGATCGCTGTCCATGATGGACGCTGTCGGTGCCCCGACCACCTGGGTACTGTCCAATCACGACACGACGCGCCACGTCACCCGGCTGGCCACCGGCTCCGGCGGTACCGGCGGCGGATCGGCCGCGGTCCTGCGGGTGGACGAGGAGCTCGGACGGCGCCGCGCCCGCGCGGCCATCCTCCTGCTGTTGGCGCTGCCCGGCTCGGCGTACCTCTACCAGGGCGAGGAACTGGGCCTGCCCGAGGTGTTCGACCTTCCACCACAGGCCCGCGAGGATCCGATCTTCACCCGTACCGGTGGGGCTGAGCTCGGCCGGGACGGCTGCCGGGTGCCGCTGCCCTGGTCGGATACGAGCCCTTCGTACGGCTTCGGTACCGACGGTTCCTGGCTGCCCCAGCCCGACGACTGGGCCCGGCTGACCGTGGCCGCCCAGCGCGACGACCCCGACTCGACCCTCAACCTGTATCGCCGGGCGCTCCGGCTACGGCGCGAGTACCTGCTGGGCGACGGCTCCGTACACTGGCTCAGCGAACCCGAGGCCGACGTGCTCGTACTCGGCCGCGGTGAGTTGGTGTGCGCCATCAACCTCGGCACCCGACCATCCACTGTGGACATGGGCGAACTGCTCCTCTCCAGTGGCACCGTCAGCGGCGTCCTGCCCCCCGACACCGCCGCCTGGTGGCACCCGCGCTCCTGATCACCCCCCCCGTGCCGCCCCAGGTGTTTGCACGGACGCCGCGCTATCCCCCAGGTGTTTGCACGGACGCCGCGCTATCCCCCAGGTGTTTGCAGGGACGCCGCGCTATCCCCCAGGTGTTTGCACGGACGCCGCGCTATACGAAAGGCGTTAGCAAACTGTCCGGGCAAGCACAAGACCCCCACCCCCAAGCAGCCCCCCGGGCAGCGGTGACCTCAGCGGCGGTTCCACCACAGGGTGACTACGTGGTCGTCGGGTGGGGGGAGGTCGCGCGGGTGGTCCGGGTCGACGCCCAGGTGGATCAGGGCCGCGCTCAGTTCGCTGTCCCGCTCCGGGGTCAGGCACAGGCGCCGGCGGGTGACGGCGACCAGCTCGTCGAAGCTCGCGTACTCGGGTCGCCCGGGGCGAGCGGAGATTTCGAGTGTCGGGGTGAGCCCGGCTTCGCGGAGGACGGCGGCGGCGTCCTGGGCGTTCGGGCCGTCCGGCCGGTCGAGGTCATGCATGAGTCTCCACAGTGGATTGAGCGGAGCCAGTGGGTGCTGGGCGGTCAGCTCGATCACTACGCGGCAGCGCGCGTGGTCGTCCAGGGCGCGGACGAAGTCGGCCAGGTCCGGCACGTTGTAGACGACGTGGTGGCATACGACGATGTCGGCTGGTTCGACCTGCGCCGCCACGTCGGGCCAGCGTCCGAGGACGGTCCGGACGGGGATGCCCAGGCTGGCCGCCTCCCCGGTCAGCGCCTCGAGCATGGGCGCGCTGGTGTCGACGGCGGTCAGGTCGGCGGGGGCGAGGGGCAGGCTGGCGGCACCGGCCCCGGCGCCGATGTCGAGCACTGAACCGGCGGGCGGCAACGCCTGCGTGGCCCGTTCCCACGACCGGCCGGACGGCTCGGCCAGCTGGTGTCGGGTACGCCGAGTGAACACGCCGGCCGGGATGGTCCAGGGCGAATCCGGCACCGCGGCGAGGATGCGGTCCGGGATGGCCCAGGCGCTCAGCTGGTCCCGCCACGCGTCACCGCTGCTCATACGCCCGACCCTACCCAGGCGGGATGATCACGCTCGATCCTCGCGCCCCGCCTTTTTCCCACTGACCAGGCCTTTTACCGACATATCCCGCGTATCCTGTCTTGGTGATCCACGTCCACGATCCGGGACACGGAAAGGTCACGACGAGGTAACGCCGCGGCAGAGCCGGGATGTGCATTCGGGGCCTCGATCACGTCGCAGCGTAGGCTCCGGACGTGGCATCGCCGCAGGTGTTGCGGTGACTGATGGGGAAGGAGAACGTCTTGCGCCCAGTGCGTGGGATGAGAATTGTTGCGGTCGTCGCGGTTGGCGGTCTTACTCTAGCCGCGGCTGCCTGTGGCAACGCTCCCAGTACAAACACACCCGGCCCTGGCACCACCAGCGCCGCTCCGACGTACACCGCCTGCATGGTCACCGACCAGGGCGGTCTGGACGACAAGTCGTTCAACGCCTCGGCCTGGAAGGGCATGGAGGCGGCCCGGGACGACCCGACCACGAACGTCGTCATCAAGAACGTGCCGTCGACCTCTGAGGCGAACTACGAGCCGAACCTGACGTTGTTCGTCAACCAGAAGTGCAACTTCATCCTCGCGGTGGGCGGTCTCATGGGTGACGCCACCACGAAGGTGGCCAAGGCGAACCCGAATCAGCAGTTCGCCATCGTCGACGCCAACCCGAAGGTAGCCAACGTCTACCCGATGCAGTTCGACACCGCGCAGGCCGCGTTCGTCGCGGGCTACCTGGCCGCGGGCTCGTCGACCAGCGGCAAGGTCGGCACCTACGGCGGCCTCAAGATCCCGCCGGTGACCATCTTCATGGATGGCTTCGCCGACGGTGTGGCTTACTACAACCAGCAGAAGAGCAAGAACGTCCAGGTGCTGGGCTGGGACAAGGCGAAGCAGGACGGCGTGTTCGCCAACAGCTTCACCGACTCGGCCAAGGGCAAGAGCCTGTCCGACACGCTCAAGGCCCAGGGCGCTGACGTGATCATGCCGGTCGCCGGCGGTACGGGTCTGGGCACGCTGCAGGACGCGGCGGCGGGCAAGTTCAAGGCGATCTGGGTCGACACGGACGGGTGCGTCAGCACCTCGTACTGCGCCGGCCTGGTGACCTCGGTGCAGAAGAACATCGCGGACGCGGTCCGGGATGCGGTGCTGCGTGGCGCCAAGGGCCAGAGCCTGGCCGTGGCCGACGGCACCATCGGCACGCTGGCGAACAACGGTGTCGGGGTTGCCCCGTACCACGACTTCGACAGCAAGATCGACGCGGGCCTGAAGGCGGACGTCGAGCAGGTCAAGACCGACATCAAGAGCGGAAAGATCAAGGTCACGTCGAGCGCTCAGCCGACCAACAACTGATCAGACCCGCCCTACTGGGTGACAAGGTGCCGGCCCCCATGGTGAGATCATCGCCGTGGGGGCCGGCTCCATTGGACCGGTCGCGCGTGCGCGCGGATCTGTTGTACGGCAGCGTGAGTGAAGCGCGTCGGCTGAGGAGGTTCCGCTGAGACTCGAACTGCGCGGCATCACCAAGCGCTTCGGCGACCTGGTGGCGAACGATCACATCGATCTTGTCGTCGAGCCGGGCGAGATCCATGCCCTGCTGGGCGAGAACGGGGCGGGCAAGTCCACCCTGATGAACGTCCTCTATGGACTGCTCCAGCCCGACGAGGGCGAGATCCTGGTCGACGGCACCCCGCTGCACATCAAGAGTCCGAGCGATGCCATCAACGCCGGCATCGGGATGGTCCACCAACATTTCATGCTGGTACCCGTCTTCACGGTGGCCGAGAACGTCGTCCTCGGGGCCGAACGGGTGGGAGCGGCCGGGCTGCTCGACCGGCGTCGAGCCCGCGAGGAGGTCATCGAGGTCTCCAACCGGTACGGGATGGCCGTCGACCCCGACGCGGTCGTCGAGGACATCCCGGTCGGGGTACAGCAGCGGGTCGAGATCATCAAGGCCCTGACCCGCGACGTCGACCTGTTGATCCTGGATGAACCGACAGCCGTGTTGACTCCACAGGAGACAGACGACCTGCTGGAGAACATGCGCTCGCTCAAGGCGTCCGGTAAGTCGATCGTGTTCATCACCCACAAGCTGCGCGAGGTCAAGGCGATCGCCGACCGGATCACTGTGGTCCGTCGCGGCCGGACCGTGGCCACCACATCGCCGGACACCGGTGAGGACGAGCTGGCCTCGTTGATGGTCGGCCGGTCGGTGTCCCTGACGGTCGCCAAGACCAAGCGGAAGCCCGGCGCGGCTGTGCTGGAGGTGTCCGGGCTGGCTGTCAATGACGAGCGCGGCCACCGCGCCGTGGACGGGGTCGACCTGGTCGTACGCGAAGGCGAGGTGCTGGGCATCGCGGGCGTGCAGGGCAACGGACAGACCGAACTGGTCGAGGCCATCATGGGCCTGCGCCCGGTGCTGACCGGTGAGATCAGGCTGGAAGGGCGAACGGTGCACGGGCTGTCCACAAGGGACATCCTGCGATCCGGTGTCGGCTACGTGCCGGAGGACCGCACCGAGGACGGGCTCGTCATGGAGTTCTCCGTCGCGGAGAACCTGGTGCTCGACATGTACCACGCCGAGCCCTTCGGCAGCCGGTTCGCGCTGAACGCGGCCGCCATCAACGAATCGGCTGGGGCGCGCATCGGCCAGTTCGACATCCGGACCACCTCGTCGCAAGCGATGGCCTCGTCACTGTCCGGCGGCAACCAGCAGAAGCTCATCGTGGCCCGCGAGATGTCGCGGCCACTCAAGCTCTTCGTCGCGGCCCAACCGACCCGGGGTGTCGACGTCGGGTCGATCGAGTTCATCCACAACCGGATCATCCACGAGCGCGACGCCGGCACCGCTGTGCTGGTCGTATCCAGCGAGCTTGACGAGGTAATCGCGCTGGCCGACCGGATCGCGGTCATGTACCGGGGCCGGGTCATCGCGACCGTAACCCCTGACGTTCCGCGTGAGGAGATCGGCCTGCTGATGGCCGGCGTCAATCCGTCCAGCTCCGAAGGGGCCACCTCATGAGCACCGAGCCCGCGGCGTCCTCGCCGGAGGATCCGGACGCGCCGGCCACCCCGGGACCCACCGCCGCCGACAACGGCGACCGCAAAGCGGCGGGCGGGGAGAAGCCGTCGTTCGCCAGCCAGCTGCAGGATCAACTGTGGCGGGCCAACACGCCGACCGTGATCGTCCTGGCCATCCTGCTGGCGGTGGTGATCGGTGGCATTCTCATGGTCCTGTCCGATGCCGCCGTCCGGTCGACCTTCGTGTACTTCTTCGCCCGACCCGCCGACGCTCTGAACGCGAGCTGGACGCTGGTCAGTGACGCGTACGCGAATCTGCTGAAAGGCGCCATCATCGACCCGGCCGCGATCACCGCGCTGGCCGACGGAACGGGCAACTGGCGGGCAGTGCTCTACCCGATCTCGGAGACGCTCACCTATGCGACACCGCTGATCTTCACCGGACTCGGCGTCGCGCTCGCCTTCCGGGGCGGGCTGTTCAACATCGGTGGTCAGGGCCAGGCGATCATGGGTGTGATCCTGGCCGGTGTTGTCGGCTTCGCCCTGGACCTGCCGGTCGGGCTGCATCTGATCCTGGCCATCATCGCTGGGTTCGTCGGCGGCGCCGCGTGGGGGTTCATCCCCGGCTTCCTCAAGGCCCGTACCGGTGCCCACGAGGTCATCGTGACCATCATGCTCAACTACATCGCCCAGATCTTCCTCAACTGGTTGATCATCCAGAAGGGCATCAAGGGCCCGCGTGAACAGGCGATCAGCAAGGAGCTGGATTCGTCGGCGAAGTTCCCGGCCCCACTCGGTGGAAACCTCCGGGTCGACGTGAGCATCATCCTGGCCCTGCTCGCCGCGGCCAGCGTGGCCTGGCTACTCAACCGGTCGACTTTCGGGTTCGAGCTGCGGGCGGTCGGAGCCAACCCCCACGCCGCCCGTACCGCCGGCATGAGCGTGACCCGTACGACGGTGCTGGTGATGGTGATCGCCGGTGGCATGGCCGGACTCGGCGGCAGCATCGAGGTCCTCGGCACCCAGGCCAACGCACTGACCGGATCGGTCACCGGGACGGTGGGGTTCGACGGCATTCTGGTCGCGCTGCTGGGCCGGGTGAAGCCGTGGGGCGTCGTACTGGCCGCCCTGCTCTTCGGCGGCCTGCAAGCGGGCGGGCAGCGGATGCAGAGCTACTCCGGGGTGTCGCTCGAGCTGTCATTCGTGCTGGAGGCCCTGATCGTGCTGTTCGTGGCGGCCCCGGCGGTGGTGAAGGCGATCTTCCGATTGCGCGATGCCAAGGGCGCCAAGGTCGAGACGACCCTCGCGAAGGGCTGGTGAGTCGGGTGAGCGCCCTGACCTACGACGATGTCCTCGTTGCCGAGCCGGTCCGGTTCTGGACCCGGGAACGCCGGGCTGGAGCGATCCTCGGCGTCATCGGCATCGCAGCCACGCTGGCCTTCGGGTTGCTGGCCACCAGCCAGGAGGTGAAGTTCACCCTCACCGACGACCCGGCCGGGGCGTCGTTCAGCATGACCGGCGTGTTCGGCGCCGTGCTGTTCGGCCTGATCGCCGTCGCCTGCGGCGCCGCGATGTGGGCGCCCGGAGCGAGCCGCTGGTACCCGTGGCTCCTCGGACTGGGCATCGTCGGCATCGTCCTGTCCTCGTTGTACTGGCAGATCTCGCTGGCCAACCCGGGCACGTTCCTGCCCCTGGTCGACATCGTGCGCGGCAGCTTCCTGCTCGCCCTGCCGCTGATCTTCGGGTCGCTCTCCGGCGTGCTCTGCGAGCGCTCCGGCGTGGTCAACGTGGCCATCGAAGGCCAGCTGCTGACCGGAGCGTTCATGGGTGCCCTGGTCGGAACCATCGCCAGCAACGTCTGGGTCGGCATGCTCGGCGGGATGCTCGGCGGCGTGCTCATCTCGGTGCTGCTGGCCTGGTTCTGCATCCGGTACTCGGTCGACCAGGTCGTGGTCGGGATCGTGCTGAACCTGCTCGCGCTGGGACTGACCGGCTTCCTCTACGAGCGGGTCATGCAACTGGACTCGGAGCAGTTCAACAATCCGCCCCGGGCGCCGACTTGGCCGATCCCGCTGCTGGACAAGCTCCCGGTACTCGGTCCGGCGATCTTCAGTAGCACGATCTTCCTGTACATCGCCCTGCTGCTGGTTGTGCTGATCACTGTGGCCCTGTTCCGGACCCGGTGGGGGCTGCGGACCCGCGCGGTCGGCGAGCACCCGACCGCGGCCGACACCGTCGGCATCAACGTCCGGCGGGTCCGCTGGCGTAACGTGCTCACCGCCGGCGCGGTGGCCGGCCTGGGCGGCGCGTTCTTCACCCTCGACCTGGTCGGCGCGTTCTCGAAGAACATGATCGCGGGGCAGGGCTTCATCGCGCTGGCCGCACTGATATTCGGTCGCTGGAGCCCGGTCGGGGCGATGTTCGCAGCCCTCCTGTTCGGGTTCGCCGGCAAGCTCGCCGGCTTCCTGACCAGTATCCGCAGCCCCATCCCAGGCGACTTCCTGGCCATGCTGCCCTACATCGCCACGATCTTCGCCGTGGCCGGCCTGGTCGGTCGGGTACGCGCGCCGGCGGCGGACGGCAAGCCGTACGAGAAGGGTTGACCGGTGAGCACCACAGTGGACTGGTCGCGCCTTCGCGCGGCCGCCACCGAGGCCATGTGGCACGCGTACGCCAGGTATTCGGAGTTTCCGGTCGGGGCGGCCGCCCTGGTGGATGACGGCCGGGTCGTTGTGGGCTGCAACGTGGAGAACGCGTCGTACGGGCTGACGCTGTGCGCCGAGTGCGGAGTCGTGTCGTCGCTGCACGCCACCGGCGGCGGCCGGCTCGTAGCACTATCCTGTGTGGACGGCCATGGTGCGCCACTGATGCCATGTGGGCGCTGCCGGCAGCTGCTGTGGGAGCACGGCGGGGCCAACCTGCTGGTCGACGCGGCCAACGGTCCACTTCGGATGGTTGAGCTGCTGCCCCATGCCTTCGACGAGAGCGAGCTTGACAGCTACCACGAGTCCGACGGCACCACCGGCCAGGTGCCGGACCGGCTCAAGCGTTGGCGCGGGCAGGGAAGCGTGTTCGTGCACCCGGATGTGGCGGACGGCCAGCAGGTCTGGACCGCTTACTGGGAACGATCGAGCGGCTTCTCCGACGACCCGGCGGTCGAGCGCGGCATCCTCGAGGAGGGTGGCGTGTGGCCGCAGGCCCGCGGGGCCGTCGCCTGGGGGCTGCTGCGGACCGATCGGATCATCGTGGTCGACGCCGACGGTGGACTGTCGTGGGCCGGACCGGATGAACCGCCGGCCCAGGTGCCGATCCGCTGGAGTGATGATGCCTGAGGCGTTCGCCGCGGTCGACGTGATCCGGACCAAGCGTGACGGTGGCCGGCTCAGTGATGCCCAGATCGACTGG
Organism: uncultured Actinomycetota bacterium; assembly: GCA_963803345.1. Lineage (GTDB taxonomy): Bacteria > Actinomycetota > Actinomycetes > Mycobacteriales > Micromonosporaceae > CAWDLX01. The sequence goes on along the minus strand of CAWDLX010000004.1, from coordinate 1,565,892 downwards.
GTCCTCGACGCCTACACCCGCGGCGCGGTGGCCGACGAGCAGATGTCGGCCCTGGCCATGGCGATCCTGCTGCGCGGCATGCAGCCAGGGGAGATCTCCCGCTGGACCACCGCGATGATCGCCTCGGGCAAGCGGCTCGACCTGTCCTCGGTCAAGCGGCCCACTGTGGACAAACACTCGACTGGTGGGGTGGGTGACAAGATCACGCTCCCGCTGACCCCGTTGGTCGCGGCATGCGGAGCGGCCGTACCGCAGCTGTCCGGCCGCGGACTGGGCCATACCGGAGGCACCCTGGACAAGCTCGAGTCGGTGCCGGGCTGGCGGGCCGCCCTGACCAACCGGGAGTTTCTCAGCCAGCTCCGCAAGGTCGGTGCCGTGGTCTGCGCGGCCGGCGACGAGCTGGCGCCGGCGGATCGCAAGCTATACGCGCTGCGCGATGTCACCGCCACGGTCGAGGCCATCCCGCTCATCGCCAGCTCGATCATGAGCAAGAAGATCGCCGAAGGTACCGCTGCCCTCGTGCTGGACGTCAAGGTCGGCTCCGGCGCGTTCATGAAGTCCACATCGGACGCGCGCGAGCTTGCCCGGACCATGGTCGAGCTCGGCCACGCCCAAGGGGTTCATACCATCGCGCTGCTGACGGACATGTCGACTCCGCTCGGGCTGACCGTGGGCAACGCGGTCGAGGTCGAGGAGTCGGTCGAGGTACTGGCTGGCGGCGGCCCACCCGACGTGGTCGAGTTGACCCTGGCCCTGGCCCGCGAGATGGTGGCGGCGGCCGGGCTGTCCAATGTGGACCCGACCGCCGTCCTGGCCAGCGGGAAGGCGATGGACTCGTGGCGGGCGATGATCCGAGCTCAGGGTGGTGATCCGTCGGCGCCGCTCGCCCAGGCCCGGGAGCGGGAGCAGGTACGGGCGGTCTCGACCGGATACGTATCTACTGTGGACGCTCTGCGGATCGGGTTGGCCGCTTGGCGGCTGGGCGCCGGACGGGCGCGCAAAGAGGACCCGGTCAGCGCCGCCGCCGGCGTGGTACTGCACCGCCGGCCGGGCGACAAGGTCCGCAAGGGCGACGTGCTGTACGAGTTGCGGGCCGAGGACGCCGGTCGGATCCCGTCGGCGTTGGCCGCGGCCGACGGGGCGGTGAAGATCGCCCGGACTGCCCCCGCCGCGACCCCGCTCGTCCTCGAGCGGATCACCGCGAAAGCCCGTCGCGGCGCCCGACCGGCGCGCCGATGAATGAGATGGAGGACTGTGGTGGCTGAGCTCATCCACCAGCCGATGCGGATCCCGGTACCCGGTGGCAAGGTCATCGACGAGTACGTGGGACGGGCGAACACGGGAGAGGCAGCTGTGTCCGTCGCCCACATGATTGCCCCGGGTGGCTGGACCGAACCGCCGCAGACGCCGGACTTCGACGAGTACACCCTCGTCCTGCGCGGAATGGTCCGGGTCGAGCACGACGGTGGGGTGATCGACGTGCGGGCCGGCCAGGCGATCGTGACCAGGGCGGGGGAGACCGTCCGTTATACGACCCCCGACGCCGACGGCGCGGAGTATGTCGCCGTTTGTCGGCCGGCGTTCAGCCCGGAGGGTGCCGGACGCGACCCGGTTTGACCGTTGCCGGGCCCGTCCGAACTCGCCCGCGCTGGCCCGACCGCGCTAGAGTTCGCGAGGCCGGAGCAGCCTAGCCCATTGGATGGACCGTTTCCGTGACCGTACCCGCGCCCGACCCGCATCGGGTCCGCGCCGCCAGCATCGAGCAGCTGCGCCGATTGGAACTGCCGGCGCCGCCTCCGACCTACCCTCTCGTGTGGGAGCCGGGCGACACCGTCGAGCTGCGCCCCCTGGAAGAGTTGGCCGGCCGCACAGCCATCCTCAACGTCGTACTCGCCCGCTGTTTCGGGATGCCCAGCGAGGCGGCGATGGCGTGGCTGCTCGAAGCACATCTGCTGGAGAGCCTGACCAAGCCGGAGTGGAGCTTCGTCGCCTCCAACGAGGGAGACCACCGGTCGTTCGCGCTGCACCTCGAGGCGATCTACGCGTTGGCCTGGTTGATCGGACTGGTACCCCACCTCGACCCGAAGGAGCCGGCGCCCGACGGGCTGGTAGCCCAGCTACCGCACCTGCCGTCGAAGGAGACCTTCGAGGCCTGGCGGGCCCGGACCATCCCCAGCCTGCGACAGCCACCCGAGGCGGCCATCGTGCTCGACCTGCTCTACTGCCTCGACTGGGCCTACCTCGAGGCGGAGCGGCGCCAGATCCGGCTACCCGGACTTATCGATTCCAACGCCATCGGCCAGCGCCGGTGGGCCCTCGAGTGGGCGGTCGTCATGCGTGGGCCATACCAGGCGCCCCCGGTCGGGTGGGAAGAAGTCGACCTGTCCACCTGACGGGTCTTGCCTACAACTCGCCCTGTCGCGCGTCGCCACCCCTGTTAATGCGGGCGCCGGGCTATACAGAATCCGTTAGTAAACTGTCCGGGCAAACCCGGAGGCAGGGGCGGGTTCCGCAGCCGGCAGCGGGGGCAGTCGGTGTTCACCGAGGCCGACGCGGCGGTGGACCCGCTTGAGCCAGGCTGGGGCCCACCAGTTCCAGCGACCGAGCAGGGTCATGGTGGCCGGGACGAGCAGGCAGCGGACCACGGTCGCGTCGATGAGTACCGCGACGGTCAGGCCCAGGCCGATCTCCTCGATGTTGCCGACCCGGGCGGCCGCGAAGCTCGCGAACACAATGATCATCAGCAGCGCGGCTGAGGTGATCACGCGACCGGTGTGTTGCAGACCGCGCCGGACGGCGGAGTCGGTGGGCAGGCCCGCATCCACCTCCTCCTTGATGCGACCGAGCAGGAAGACCTCGTAGTCCATCGAGAGCCCGAACGCGAACGCGAACACGAGCACGACGACGAACGGGTTCAGCGCGCCGACCGTGATGGTGTCGAGCACGCCGGCTCCGATGCCCTTGCCGAAGACCGCCGTCAGGACGCCGAAGGTGGCGCCCAACGAGATCAGATTGGCCAGCACCGCTTTGACGGGTATGACGAGCGAGCCGGTCATGGCGAACAGCAGCAGGATCATCGCGGCCAGGGTGACGCCGACCGCCGCCGGCAAGCTGTTCCCGATCAGGCCCAACAGATCGGACAGGGTGGCTGCGTTGCCCGTCACCCAGGACTGGCCGGTCGGCGGGCGGTCGGCGCGGATGCGGTCGACCAGGTCCCGGGCGGCGGTGCCTTGCGGGTCCCCGTTCACGTCGATGCCGACCGACGACACTGAACCGTCGCCCGCCTTCTGAGCCGGCCGCACTCCGCTGACCTCCGGGTCAGCGAGCCAGCGCGTCGCCCACTGGTCCAGGGTGCCCGGATCGGTGCGGGCCACCACCGTGATCGCAGCCGCCGGTTTGCGGGCGAACTGGCTGCTCAGTTCGTTGTTGACCCGGATCGACTCGACCGAGGCCGGCAGTCCGTTGGGCCCGGGCAGGCCCATGCCCGCGGTCAGCAGTGGTGAGCCGGCTGCCAGCAGTAGGGCCGCCGTGCCGATGACGACGAGGACGGGTCGGCGCTGGACCAGGGCCGAGAGCCGGGCGAAGAATCCCGTGTCGTCATCGGCCGCGCGGCGCCGTCTGGGGGGGCGGATGCGGCGCTGGAACAGCCCGAGCAGCGCCGCGGTGAATGTCAAGGCGGCCAGCATGGCGACCACCGCGATGGAGACTCCGGCCGCGCCCAGGGCCTGCAGGGTGGAGACAGGGAAGAGCAGCAGCCCGCTCAGCGAGGCGGCAACGGTGAGTGCGCTGAACAGGATCGTGCGTCCGGCCGTCGCCCAGGCGCGGGCCACCGCCACATCCGGCTGCCACCCCGCCACCAGCTCCTCCCGGTACCGGGCGATCAACAGCAGTCCGTAGTCGATCGAGAGGCCGAGCCCGAGCAGGGTCACCACCGTGACGCCGTTCTGGTCGACGTTGGTGAAGGTGGAGAACCCGAGCAGCACCACCATCGCGGCAACCACCGAGACCGCGGCCGCCAGCACCGGCAGACCGGCCGCCACCAGTCCTCCGAACACAACGACCAGCACGACGAGTGTGATCGGCAACGACGAGTACTCGGCCCGCTGCAGGTCCTGCCGTACCATCTGGCGGTTCACCAGGTTCACGACCGGATTGCCGCCGACCGCCACCGTCGCACCGGCCGGCAGTGCCGGCGCGAGTGCGCGCAGCTGGGTGGTGATCGCCGTGACGGCGACATCGCGGGTCGGCCGGTCGACGTTGGCGAGGGTCACCACGATCAGGTACGAGCGGGCGTCCGTACCCATGAGCTTGGCCGCGGCGGCCTGGGGCAGTCCGGCGGCGAAGGGCGTGTCCACCTTGGCCACATTCGGGATCGCGGCCACCCGGTCGGCCGCGTCCGCCGTCGCCGCCCGCACCAGCGGGTCGGCGAGGTCCACACGCGACACGACGCCGTACACCATGGCGCCGTTGGAGGCGCCCTGATTGAGTACCGAGTTGACCGCGACCGACTCGACCGTGTTGGGCGCGCCACCGTCGGAGAGCCTCGAGAACAGGGGGCCGGTGGCCAGCACGCCGGCGACCACCGCCACCAACCAGGCGGCCAGCACCCACCACCAGCGCCGGAAGCACCAACGACCGATCCGCCCCACCACGCTTCTCGGCATCCCACACCTCTTCCTGGCCCCGCCCATGGTGACGGATGATCGCGGCGACGGTTCAACCGGTCCGTGGGCGGTACACGCCCAGGCGTACATGCACGGTGATGCTGACGGGATCTGGGAGCCGGGTCATCCGGTCGGCCAGGTCGGCTGGGGCGATGTGGAACGCGCTCGGGCCCATCGCCACCAGACGGCCGGTGCCGGCGTGGTCGACACGCAGCTCGCCGCGATGGTCGGCCTGATGTTCGAGGTGGAACAGGTCGGCGAGTCCGCGGTCGAGCCGCGCCTGCTTGCCGGGGTGCACGCCGAGCAGGCCGAGCGGCTCGACCAACTCGCCCAGGTGGTCCGGCTCCGGCGTGACCACCACCAGGCGACCATCGGGCCGCAGGACCCGGGCGAACTCGGCCGGGTTGCGCGGCGCGAACACGTCCAGGACCAGGCCGGCACCGCCGTCGGCGACCGGGAGTCCGCGCCAGATGTCGCACACGGCCGCACCGATGCGCGGGTGGGCACGGGCGGCACGACGTACCGCCGCCTTCGCGATGTCGAGGGCGAGACCCGGCCCACGGGTACGGTCGAGCACCGCCGCCAGGTAGTGCCCGGTGCCCGCTCCCACGTCCACCACCAGAGCACCGGCGGCAGGGCCCGGCCCCCCGCGGCCGCCGCCGCCGGTCGCGGTCGCGGTGACGGCCGCCGTGAGCTGGTCGAACAGCCCACTACGGAGTACCTCGTCCCGGGCCGCCACCATTGCCGGCGTGTCCGCCCCGGCCGGCGCCGCCGCGGTCAGGAGATTGACGTACCCCTGTCGGGCCACGTCGAAGGTATGCCCGTTCGGGCAGGTCAGCGCCGTTGCGTGGGCAGCAAGGTCACCCGTGCACAGCGGGCAGCGCAGCCAGGGCAGCACGTCGGCGAGCATCAGACTCCAGTACGTGATCGGTAGCACGGTGCGCCATCTGGCGTCATACGCCACCGGCGGGACGGAGGGCCACTAATGTCTGCTCATGGTCGCATCGAGTGGTCCGAGCCTGGAGGAGATCCGCAGCGCACCGAAGGCACTCCTGCACGACCATCTTGACGGCGGGCTGCGACCCGCCACGATCGTCGAGCTGGCCGACGCGATCGGCCACAGGCTGCCCGCCGACAACGCCGAGGATCTCGGCAAGTGGTTCGCGGCGGCGGCCAACTCCGGCTCGCTCGAGCAGTACCTGGAGACGTTCGTGCACACCGTCGGAGTCATGCAGACCTCCGACGCCCTCTACCGGGTGGCCCGCGAGTGCGCCATCGACCTGGCTGGCGACGGGGTGGTCTACGCCGAGGTGCGGTTCGCCCCGGAGCAGCATCTGGAGCGCGGACTCATCCTGCCCGAGGTGGTCGAGGCGGTACTGGCCGGTTTCGAGGCCGGCTCGGTCGAGGCGCGGGCCCGTGGGTACCGGATACGGATTGGCACGCTGCTCACCGCGATGCGTCACGCGGCCCGCTCGACCGAGATCGCCGAACTGGCCGTCCGCTTCCGGGACGTGGGCGTGGTCGGGTTCGACATCGCCGGCGCCGAGGCCGGGTACCCGCCGACCCGGCATCTGGACGCGTTCGAGTACCTGCAGCGGGAGAACTTCCACTTCACGATCCACGCCGGTGAGGGATTCGGGCTGCCCTCCATCTGGCAGGCGCTGCAGTGGTGCGGCGCCGACCGGCTCGGCCACGGGGTACGGATCATCGACGACATCGCCGGCGGGGGCGCCGAACTCGGCCGCCTGGCCGCGTACGTCCGGGACAAGCGCGTTCCGTTGGAGCTGTGCCCGTCCTCGAACGTGCAGACCGGCGCGGCCACGTCGATCTCCGAGCACCCGATCGGACTCCTGCGTGACCTGCGTTTCCGGGTCACCGTGAACACTGACAACCGGCTGATGAGCGGTACCTCGATGTCGCGGGAAATGGCGCTGCTCGTGCAGGCCTTCGGATATGGCTGGGCCGACCTGCAATGGTTCACCATCAATGCCATGAAGAGTTCGTTCATCCCGTTCGACGAGCGCCTCGTGCTGATCAACGACGTGATCAAGCCGGCTTACGCGGCGTTGCTGGCGGCCTGACGCGACGCCCGTACGGTGGGTAGTCGTCGATTAGTTGAGCCGACTGTTACGGGAGCGTCACAGACATGTTCCGCTCGCCCGTGGACTTTCTCTTTGGCACCCGTCGTGATGGAATCTTCCAGGCCGACCCGTTCCCAATCGGGCGCGGTGAGTGACTGGTGCCGCCGTCTCCGGCAGCGCCGGCTCGGAGGGTGGTGAGGTGAGCAGACAGCAGAGCGCGCCGGGCGCGGTGCCTTCGCGGATCACCAGGCCGGTCAGCTGGCTACGCGATCTTCCGATCTGGACCAAGCTCGGTCTGATCATGATCGTGCCCACCCTCGCGACCATCATCGTCGGCACGACGGGCCTGCTCGACCACGTCGCGGCGGCCAACAACGCCGATCGCGCCCGCACTCTCGTGGTCCTCTCGGGCGATGCCGGCAGCCTCGTACACGCCCTCCAGGATGAGCGATCCAAGGCCGACCAGCTGCTCGACACGACGGCCGACAATGCGTCTGTCACCAGCGTCACGGCCGACTTCAAGAAGCTGCAGGGCGCCACCGACCTCGCCAACGGCAAGTACCACCAGAGCCGGTCCACCCTGGCCGATATACCGGAGAACCTGCGATCACTGCTCGACCAGATCGAGGTGCAGCTGGCCGAGCTGCCGGAGATGCGAGCCCAGATCACCGACCGCACCAAGATGCCCCGGTCGGTGGCCCAGCAGCGTTACGGCGTGCTGATCTCGGACCTGCTGTCGATCCGTGACGTGGCCGGCCAGCTCACCGGGGACACCACGCTGACCGAGCGGCTACGAGCCGCCGGCGCGGTCGCCTCGGCCAAGGAATACCTCTCCCAGGAGCGGGTGGTCGTGCTGCAGGCGCTGGCTGACGGCCAGCTGACCCAGGCAAACCGCAAGGACTTCGTCAACGCCCGTACCGGGCAGGAGCTCGCCCTCATCCAGTTCAACAACTCGGCCACCCCCGACCAGCAGCAGCTCTACCTGCGTACCCTCACCGGCCAGGACGTTCGGGACACCCTGCAGCTGGAGGGTCGGCTGGACAGCCTGCGCGACGGCGAGAATCCCGCCGACAAGGGCGTCACCGCGGCCGCGTGGGACAAGGCCATGAGCGGGCGCGCCGACCTCATGAAGACGGTCGAGGGTGACCTCAACACCCAGGCACAGGATGCCGCCGTCGAGCTCGGCTCGCGCGTACAACGCCAGGTGCTCCTCGAGACCGGTCTGCTGCTGCTGACTCTGCTGCTGGGCGTGCTCTTCGCCTGGATGGTGGCCCGGTCGATGGCCCGCTCGCTGCGCGACCTGCGCCAGGGCGCACTCGCCGTGGCTCAGTACGGTCTGCCGCAAGCGGTGGCCCGACTCCGGGATCCGGCCCTGTCGTCCCATCTGTCTCCGGCCGGGGTGGCGTTGCAGATCGCCGAACCGTTGCCGGTCCGCAGCAAGGACGAATTCGGACAGGTGACCGAGGCGTTCAACGCGGTCCACCTGGAAGCTGTCCGCACCGCCGCCGAGCAGGCCGCTCTGCGCTCCTCGGTCGCGACGATGTTCGTCAACCTGGCCCGCCGGAGCCAGATCCTGGTCGACCGGCTGATCGGTCACCTGGACCGCCTGGAGCGCGGCGAGCAGGACCCGGATCGCCTGGGTGAGCTGTTCCAGCTCGACCACCTGGCCACCCGGATGCGTCGTAACGACGAGAACCTACTGGTCCTCGCCGGTGCCGACTCCACCCGTATCCAGCGCGAGCCGGCTGCTCTGATGGACGTGCTGCGGGCCGCCCAGTCCGAGGTCGAGCACTACACCCGGATCGAGTTCGGGGTCATCGATCAGGACATCGAGATCGCGGCCCACGCGGTCAACGACCTCGTGCACCTGGTAGCTGAGCTGTTCGACAACGCGACCGCGTTCTCGCCGCCGGACACCACGGTCACGGTGGAGGCCCGCCGCCTCGGCGACCGGGCCGTGTTGCAGGTCGAGGACCGGGGCATCGGCATGTCGCCGGACCAGTACGCCGAACTGAACGAACGGTTGGCGACGCCACCCATGGTCGACGTGGCCGTCTCCCGGATGATGGGTCTCGTCGTGGTCGCCCGGCTGGCTGCCCGGCATGGCGTGAAGACCGAGCTCCGCTCCGGGCAGGACCGCGGCACCATTGCCGATGTGCTGATGCCCAGCGGTGCGCTGGTACCGCGGTCGCTGGCCGGTCGCGGCCAGATGCCGGCGGGCTTCCCGGCCGTCCACTCGCCGTTGGCCGGCCCGGCGCTCGCGCCGCCGCACTCCGCACCGCCGCCCCGACCCTCCTTCCCGGCCCCGTTGGCCCTCGAGAGTGGCCCGGCCTGGGCCGGCCCGAGCAACGGTTCGGCCGCGCCCTGGGGTGCGCCGCCGCCCAACAGCCCCCAACCGGCACCGGCCTGGAACGCCGGTCCGCCGGCCCCGGCCTGGAACAGCAGTCCTGCCCCTTCGTTGTGGGATCCGGCACCCGCGCCGGCCAACGGCGCGCCGGTGGGCGGCTACGCCGCGCCGCCGACCCCCGCTGGTGGCGGTCCCGGCATGGCAGCACCGTGGCATCGGCACCGCTGGTGGACTCGGCACCGCTGGTGGACTCGGCACCGCTGGCGGACCCGGCACCGCTGGTGGACCCGGTGGTGGACTCGGTGCGGCCCTGGTCAGCGGTGGTCTGGCCAGCGGGTACCAGCCGCCCCGGCCGGCGAACCGGCCCTTGCCCGCCTGGCACGACCTGACCGGAGCCGGACCGGAGACTCCACTCGGCAGCGGTGGATCGGAAACGCCGCTGCCCCACCGCCGGTCGCAGTGGTCGGAGGAGCCTGGCATGGGTGTCCCGCGCCAGGGCGGACCGCGGCAGGAGTCGTGGGCCACGGCCACACCCCCGCCGGGTGCTGGAAGACCGCCGGCCTGGCCGCCCGTCGCCGACGAGCCCGAGGGTGTCCCGTCCCTGCCGGAGAGCCTGTCCGCATCGCTGGACATGACCTCTGAGCTCCCCCGGATGCGCTCCGGTGCCGCCCAGCCGGGATACGGCACGCCATCGGGTGGTCAGCCGCCGGCCCGGTACGACAGCGATGACATGACGATGGAGCTGCCCATCTTCCGCGAGCTCGAGTCGGCGTGGTTTATCACCAGCCCGGCGGACGCTCCATCGAGCCCGGCACCCAGTTGGCCGCCCAGCGAGTCCGGATCCGGCGTGCGCGCGCGGACCGGGGACCTGTGGTCCGAGTCGGCTGGCGCGACGCCTGGTGGAATGTCAGCTGGCCCGTCGATGACCGACTCGGCCATGTCCGGTGCCGGGGCAGGAGCCCGGCGTAGAACTGAGGGTGCGTCGGGAGTCGCGTCCGAGGTATCGTGGCGATCCGCTGCCGACGAGGGTTGGCGGGCCGCGCAGGCGGCCATGCAGCCTCACGACGGCGGCAACACCGAGATGGGACTTCCGCGCCGGGTACCGATGGCTCAACTCGTGCCGGGCGGCGTGGAGACACCCGTCGGTGGATCGGAGCGGCGCTCGCCCGACTCTGTGCGGGGTCTGCTTTCGGCTTATCACCGCGGAGTACAGCGTGGGCGCAACGCCCATGGTGCAGGGGATGCGGAATCTGATCCGCAGTCCAGTGGCAGGGAGCAGGGGGCATGACAAGTACGCAGGATCTGAGCTGGCTTCTCGCCAACTTCGCCGACCGCGTTCCGGGCGTCGCCCACGCGATCGCGGTCTCGGCCGACGGGTTGCTGCTTGCGGCGTCCCGCGATCTCCCGCGCGACCGTGCCGATCAGCTGGCCGCCATCGCCTCCGGGCTCGTGAGCCTGACCCAGGGCGCGGCGCGTTGCTTCGAGGGCGGTGCCGTACTCCAGACCGTGGTGGAGATGGACAACGGGTTTCTCTTCCTGATGTCCATTTCGGACGGTTCATCGTTCGCCGTGCTGGCCGCTCGCTCGTGCGACGTCGGTCAGGTCGGGTACGAGATGGCGCTGCTGGTCGACCGCGTCGGCGAGGCACTCACGCCACAGCCGCGCTCGGCGGCCTCGGTATTCGGCTGATCGTCCAGTCGCCGGCTCTGGTGAGCCTGTCGGCGGGAGAGCGCCTACGTGCCGGTGACGGTGCGTAAGCGACGGGGAACCTTGCCAACGGCAAGGTCGAGTGGGGAGGAGGTGACAGCGGTGACGGCGCCCGGGGATGAACCAACCGGTGCACTGGTACGGCCGTACGCGGTCACCGGCGGCCGCACCCGACCCCGCCTGGAAATCGCCATCGAAGCCTTGATAGAGACGACACAGCGCGGTCGCAGTGTCGGCAGCCGGGACGGTATGACCGGTGGCAGGGAACAGAATTACATCGTGACTCTGTGTGACGGAAGGCTACAGTCGCTGGCCGAGATATCGGCCCGGATGCAGCTGCCCTTGGGGGTCGCACGGGTCCTGGTAGCGGACATGGCCGCGGATGGCCTGGTCGCTGTATATGAGCCGACCTCGCTCGACGGAAACGACGCGGTGGGCACAGAACTGCTTGAGAGGGTGCTGAGTGGACTACGGAAGCTCTGACATGATGCACCGTCCGTCGTCCGGTCGGGTGACGTTGGCGAAGATCGTCATTGCCGGTGGTTTCGGCGTCGGCAAGACGACGCTGGTCGGGTCGGTCTCGGAGATCACCCCGCTGACCACCGAGGCGATCATGACGTCGGCCGGGGTGGGAGTTGACGACACCCGGCAGGTGCCAGGCAAGACCACGACCACGGTGGCCATGGACTTCGGCCGGATCTCCATTGACCACGATCTGATTCTGTATCTGTTCGGCACACCCGGGCAGACGCGGTTCTGGTTCATGTGGGACGAACTCGTCCGCGGCGCCATCGGCGCGGTGGTGATGGTCGACACCCGCCGGCTGGCCGACTGCTTCGCCGCGATCGACTTCTTCGAGCACCGGCGGCTGCCGTACCTGGTGGCGATCAACTGCTTCGACGGTGTGCAGTACCACGAGGCAAACGACGTACGGGAGGCCCTGGCCATCCCGCACGACATACCCGTGCTCAGCTGCGACGCCCGCTCCCGGGAGTCGACCAAGAACATCCTGATCGCGCTGGTAGAGCACGTACTCTCGCTCCGCCGTACCCGGTCGCCCGCACCGGCCTAGACATCACGGAGGCACCCGGGGAAGGGGTTGTTTCCGGGTGTCCGAGGCGGGGGTCCCGGGCCCGGAACGGGCTAGCGGATGTGCTCGACCAACGGCGCGAGCTGGCCGGCGAACTGCGCCAGTTCGAAGCCGAGCCGTTCCCGGTCGGCGTCTGACGCCGCGAGCAGGCTCAGGACGATCCGGGGGGCGACCGGCGCCGACAGCAGCAGGCCGCCGTACATCTCGACGATCACGTGTCGGGGCGCACCGGTGTTCATCATCACGCCGGCACCATCCGCGATGCTGAGCAGGCCGGCTCCGATGGTGGCGAGTTGCTCTGCCCGCTCGGCCGGTAGCCCGGCTGATACGGCGACGCTCACGCCGTCAACCGTGGCCAGCACGGCGTGGACCGATCCTGGAGTACGAGCGAGCATCCCGGCCAGCAATGAGTTGAGGCTGCTCGAGTACGTCGTCGCGACACTGGTCATCAGGACAGCCGCGCCCTCTGGTCCCGGTTGAACTCCCAGGCGGCTCGGTCGCGTTGGCCCACCGCATACCCGCCGATCTCCTGTCCCCGACGCCAACCGCGGAAGTAGCCGTCAGTGTGGGCGGCGATACTCTGGGCGTCCCGGACGATGCGCAGCTCGCGCCGTTGGCTGCCGGCCGAGCCCGGAACCAGGTTGGCCTGCGGCACCCGGCGGGGCAGCCCAGCTGTGGTGGCGGCTCCTACGGTCGGATGGGTCAGTTGCTCAGCCGCCCGCCAGCCGTCATCCCCCGGCAGCGGATCCCAGGCCGGGGGCTCCATCAGATCGTCCTCGGGGACGTAGGTGAACCATGCCGACTGGGTCTGCGAGAAGATCAGCAGGTCGTCGTCGGCCGGCGGCTGACCACCGCGGGCCCCGCCACCGGTCGGGCTGTCCGTGGGCATCCGGCTGCCGGGTCCGGGCGTGCTGTCAACTCCGCTGTACACGGCGTGTACGGAGCCGTTCGTGGGGGCGCCGGTGCCGTTCCGGGCGTTCCCGTACCCACCTGAGCCGTTCGTCGCCGGTCCGGTGGTCGTCGGGCCGCTCGGTCCGGGGAGCGGGTCGGTCAGCGGATCTGGCCGGCTGGGCTGGGCCCAGTTGCCCGGAGGCTCGGCCGGGAACCGCGGGTCGTGCCAACCGCCGCCCTGGGCGGGTGGCGATGGTGGCGGCGCCGGGTACGCCGTCGGCGGAGCGGCCGGGCTGAGCGGCGCGGTCAGCGGATCACGGCTGAAAGACAGCGTGGTGACCATATCGTCGAACGACATCGGCGGGGGTGGCGGTGGAGCCTCGTGCGCGACCGTGGTGGGCGACGCGGCCCCGGCCTGGTGGCCACCACCCGCGCCGCCGGGATAGGCGCTGTGCGTGCCGTGAGGGCCCGAGCTGTATCCGGGCTCCGGGTGTCCGGGCTCCGGGTATCCGACGTGGCGGTGCCCGGGCGGGCTGTAACCGCCGGCATAGGCAGCTGGCTGCGCCGAGCCGTACCCGCCGCCGTAACCCGCCGCACCGCCGTAGCCCGCCGCACCGCCATAGCCCGCCGCACCGCCATAGCCCGCCGCACCGCCATAGCCCGGCCCAGCGTCGTACTGGGAGGCGGCGTCGTACTGGGAGGCGGCGTCGTACTGGGAGGCGGCGTCGTGCTGGGCTGGCGTCTCGTACGGGGTCGCACTCCCATACGCCGAAGCCGCCGACGCTGGGGCGTACTCGCTCTCGCGTGGCGCGTTGGTCGGCCACTGCGACCAGCCTCCGGAGCCCGGGGCCGACCGAGGAGCTGGGATAGATGCCGCGAAACCCGGCGAGCCGGCGATACCGGACGCGGCGGGTGCGGGTACCCCGGCGGCGGCGGCACTGGCGGTACTGGTCCGCTGGGCGAGCCGGCCAGGGGGCACCTCGGCGGCCGGACCAGGCATCCGCCGCGGAGCCGGGGAGACCGGGGCGCTCGAGGCGAGGTAGGGGCGGGTGGTGCCGGATTCGCCCGACCGGAGCTGGCCCAACCGTTCGACCAGGGCGGAGACGAGAGCTGCCGAGGCGGCATCGGCGGCGCGGACCGCCGCGACGGCCTGGCGTACGGTCTCCGCGACGATCGGGGCGAGCTGTCGGACGCTGCCCCAGCGGGGTGACTCCTCGACCGAGGCCCGCAGGGCGGAGATGGCGTTGACGGCCGTCTGAGCATCGGTCACACCGGTCGCGGCCAGTTCAGCGACCAGGGCCGACTCGCGCTGGCGGCTTGACGGCGAGGCCGTGAGCAAACCCGGTTCGGGAAGTGCGTCGAGCACCTTGAGCGGGATGAACTCGGCCGGGTCGGGGTAGGCCCGCAGCGCGGCCGGATACAGCTCGCGGAGCACCTCCCGCAGGGCGGTGGCGGCGGCCTGGCGGCCGGCGGCGATGGCGGCGTGGGCGCCCAACACGGGCTTGAGCTCGTCCAGGTCGATCGAGGGATGCTGGATGCTGGCGTACAGCGCCCCGGCCTGCAGGGCACGTGCGAGCCCGACGGCCCGCCGCTGGTCGATCGGCGCCCGGTTCTCGTCATAGGACGTGTCGTCGGAGAAGCGCTCGGCGAAGTCGTTGGCCGCGGACAGTTCGGCCACGGTCAGGGGCTGCCGCGCGGCCGCCAGGAGCTGGCCGATCAGGTGGTCGCCCCGGTCGAGGGCCACCGGGGTGACGCTGCTGGACCGGTCGGCGAGCAGGCCGCCGAGTTGGGCGTAGCCCGCCGGATCGTCCGAGAGGTGCCGAAGGTCGAGCAGCCGACCGGCGTCATCCACGACCGCGACGGTCAGCCACGGCGCCACGTCGGCGGCGGCGATCCCACAGAACACCCGCGCCAGCGTCAAGGCGTCGTCCTCCTCCCCGGACCCACGGCCGCCCCAACCGGGGCCGCTCGCGTGTCACACCGATGTTCCCTGGTGTTTCCCGCTACTGCAACGTTCCTAATCACGCCAATCGGCGGCGGCCGAGATTTTTCCGATGACCGTGCGCCACGCCAGTGCACTCTGCTGACCAGGGATTTTGCGCAATCGGCGTTTGGCGAGGAAGCCCGAGATGCCGCCGTTCTCGGCGGCCCGAAGGGCTTCATCGAGATCGTCGAGCGGCGATCCGCTGCCCAGCGCGGCCAGGACCGCCGGCATGCGCAGCGCGTAACCGAGATCACGCGCGAGCTCACCGGCGCGCAGGATGAGGGGTGGGTCCCAGGCATCGGCTCCGCCCCGGAGGTTCGCCACCACAAGATCCAGTTCGTAGGTGTCCTCGGGCACGGCCACCACGTCGTCGGCGCTGACCCGGTCCACCAGCTCGGACCAGGTGTCCAGGCCACTCATGTCGTGTTCGGTGGACGACTTGACGAATTCGACGAGCTTCTCCGGATTGTGGAACAGGTAGAGCTTGCCCCGGCGACCGAGGAAGACGGGTAGCTCCTCCTCGACGGTCTCAGGCTCCTCGTCGTCGTCTTCTTCCTCCTCCTCGTCCTCCTCGTCCTCCTCGTCCTCCTCGTCCTCCTCGTCCTCCTCGTCCTCCTCGTCCTCCTCGTCCTCGTCCTCGGCCGACTCCTCGTCGAGCTCGAGGTCCTCGTCGGCCGGCTCCAGCGTGTCCGGGACCGGTAGCTCCTCGTCGGCCGTCTCGTCCTCGGGAGTCTCAACCCGACGGCGGCGCAGCACCGCCGCGGCCGCGGCGTCATAGTCGTCCAGTTCCGGCTCGGACCCGTCCTGGTCGGGGGCCTCCTCGTCCGCGTCCGCGGTGACGATCGGCCGGTAGGCACGTAGCGTGTAGCCGACCCCGCCCGGCAGGGCGATCTCGATCGGGTCGATGCGCAGGTCGGCCCAGAGCTGCTCGGTCTCCTCGGCGCGACCGCTCTCCGGCTCGTCCTCCGGCTCGTCTGCCGCCACGGCGGGACTCCTGACTGCTCTGCCTCTGCTAGGGGCACGGCTTTGTGCGAGGGCCTGGCTTGTGCGCGGGCCTGGCTTGTGCGCGGGGCACGGCGAACCCCCGATTCGACCAGTATCGTACCGGCGACTCAGCGCACACCTTAGTCCGTCGGTCTGTCAGTCGTGGGCGCACCCGGCCCGTGCCGCGCCGCCGCCGCTCACAGCCCTTTGGGGTGCCAGACGGTCTTGGACTCGAGGAAGGCAAGGAGCCGGTCGACCCCTGGATCCGCCTTCCAGCCCTCACCCGGCCGGGGGCGGACGACCCGCTTGAGGTTCTCGGCGGCGGCCTTCTCGAGTTCGACCGCCAGACCTGGTTCGGTCACCCCGGTGAGGTCGACGGCGTTGACATCAAGGTGCCCGGCCAGCCATGGCGCCACCTCGGCGACGTGGCCGGTCAAGAGGTTGACCACCCCGCCGGGCAGGTCCGACGTAGCGAGCACCTCGGCCAGCGAGATCGCCGGAAGGGGGCGTTCGTCGCTGGCCAGGACCACACACGTGTTCCCGGTGACGATGACCGGCGCGAGCACGCTGACCAGTCCGAGCAGGGACGAGTCCTGGGGCGCGACGACGGCCACGACACCGGTCGGCTCGGGTACGGTCAGGTTGAAGTACGGTCCGGCGACCGGGTTGGCGTTGCCGTAGATCTGCGTGATCTTGTCCGACCAGCCGGCGTACCACACCCACCGGTCAATCGCGGCATCCACAGTGGACTCGGCCGTGCCGGCCCGGCCGATCCCTTCGGACGCGGACACCTCCTCGACGAACTGGGCCCGTCGTCCCTCGAGCATCTCGGCGATCCGGTAGAGGATCTGCCCCCGGTTGTAGGCCGTCGCCCCAGACCAGCCGGGGACGGCCGCCCGGGCCGCCCGCACGGCATCACGGGCGTCCTTGCGGGAAGCCAGGGCCGCATTGGCCAGGAAGGAGCCATCGGCGGCACTCACCACGTAGGACCGTCCCGACTCACTGCGGGGGAAGGCTCCCCCGATGAACAGCTTGTACGTCTTGCGGACACCCACCCGTGCCGGCGGATCGTCGATCTTCTTGTC
Source organism: uncultured Actinomycetota bacterium (assembly GCA_963803345.1). Taxonomy (GTDB): domain Bacteria; phylum Actinomycetota; class Actinomycetes; order Mycobacteriales; family Micromonosporaceae; genus CAWDLX01. The sequence continues at coordinate 1,549,059 of CAWDLX010000004.1, read as the reverse complement.
CTTAGTGGGCAAGGTATGCCTCCAGCCCGTGCCGTCCACCCTCGCGCCCGTACCCGGACTCCTTGTAGCCGCCGAACGGGCTGGTCGGGTCGAACTTGTTGAAGGTGTTGGCCCACACCACCCCGGCCCGTAGCCTGTCGGCGATGGACAGGATAAGGGAGCCCTTCTCGGTCCAGATGCCGGCCGAGAGTCCGTAGGGCGTGTTGTTCGCCTTCTCGACCGCTTCGGCCGGGGTACGGAAGGTCAGCACCGACAACACCGGGCCGAAGATCTCCTCCCGGGCGATGCGATGGGCCTGGCTGACCCCGGTGAACAGGGTCGGAGCGAACCAGAATCCCCGCTCGGGCAGCTCGCAGGGCGGCGACCAGCGCTGCGCCCCCTCGCCTTCGCCGGTGGCCGACAGTTCGCGGATGCGCTCGAGTTGGGCGGCCGAGTTGATCGCCCCGACGTCGGTGTTCTTGTCCAGCGGGTCACCCACGCGCAGCTGGGCCATGCGCCGCTTGAGGGCGCCCAGCAGCGGCTCGGCAATCGATTCCTGGACGAGCAGGCGGGAGCCAGCGCAGCAGACGTGGCCCTGGTTGAAGAAGATGCCGTTGACGATGCCCTCGACGGCCTGGTCCAGTGCCGCGTCCTCGAACACGATATTGGCGGCCTTGCCACCGAGTTCGAGCGTGAGCTTCTTGTCCGTGCCGGCCACCGACCGGGCGATGGCCCGGCCAACCTCCGTCGACCCGGTGAAGGCGACCTTGTCGACGCCCGGGTGCTCGACCAGGAGCTGGCCCGTCGCGCCACCCCCGGTGACAATGTTCACCACGCCCGGCGGCAGGTCGGCCTGCTGGCAGATCTCGGCGAAGGCGAGGGCGGTCAGCGGGGTGGTTTCGGCGGGTTTGAGCACGACGGTATTCCCGGCCGCCAGTGCTGGCGCGATCTTCCACGCGAGCATCAGCATCGGGAAGTTCCACGGGATGACCTGGCCGGCCACGCCGAGCGGCCGCGGGTCGGGCCCGAACCCGGCATAGGGCAGCTTGTCGGCCCAGCCCGCGTAGTAGAAGAAGTGGGCCGCGACCAGCGGGATGTCCACGTCCCGTGACTCGCGAATCGGCTTGCCGTTGTCGATCGTCTCCAGAACGGCCAGCTCGCGGGCCCGCTCCTGGATGATGCGGGCGATGCGGTAGAGGTACTTGGCCCGGTCGGTGCCTCGCATCGGGCCCCAGGTCGTTTCGTACGCCTGCCGCGCGGCCGCCACCGCCGCGTCTACATCGGACGCTCCCGCCTCGGCCACCTCGGCCAGCACCTCCTCGGTGGCCGGGTTGACCGTCTTGCGGCAGTCGCCCGAGCCGGCGTCCACAAACGACCCGTCGATGAACAGTCCGTAGGACGACCGGATGTCCACAATGGAGCGTGACTCCGGTGCTGGGGCGTACTCGAAGGTTGGCATCTCAGTCCACCGTGACGTAGTCGGGCCCCGAGTAGCGTCCGGTGAGCATCCGGGAACGCTGCATGAGCAGGTCGTTGAGCAGGGTCGAGGCGCCGAAGCGGAACCAGTCCGGGCTGAGCCAGTCCTCGCCGGCCGTCTCGTTGACCATCACCAGGTACTTGATGGCGTCCTTACTGGTACGGATTCCGCCGGCTGGCTTGACACCCACCTGGCGCCCGGTGGCATCCCGGAAGTCGCGGACCGCCTCAACCATCACCAGCGTCACCGGCAGCGTGGCGGCGGGGATCACCTTGCCGGTGGAGGTCTTGATGAAGTGGCCCCCGGCCAGCATGGCCAGCCAACTGGCCCGCCGCACGTTGTCGTACGTCACGAGCTCGCCGGTCTCCAGGATCACCTTCAGATGGGCGTCACCGCACGCCTCCTTGACCGCGACGATCTCCTCGAAGACCCGCAGGTACTCCCCGGCCAGGAAAGCGCCCCGGTTGATCACCATGTCGATCTCGTCGGCGCCGGCAGCGACGGCCGCCCGGGTGTCGGCCAGTTTGACATCCAGCGGAGCCTGCCCGGACGGGAACGCGGTGGCCACGCTGGCCAGGTGCACGCCGCTGCCGCGCAGCTCCTCGGCCGCGGTCGCAACCATCGACGGGTACACGCAGACCGCCGCCACCGACGGGCATGACAGGTCGGTCGGGTCGGGCCGGCGGGCCTTGGCGCACAAGGAGCGCACCTTGCCGGGCGTGTCGGCGCCCTCCAGCGTGGTCAGGTCGACCATCGTGATCGCGAGGTCGATGGCCCACTGTTTGGACGACGTCTCTGATCGAGCGGGTGCCGAGCATGGCAGCCCGGGCGTCGGCGCCGACCTGGTCCACCCCGGGGAGCCCGTGCAGGAACGTGCGCAGCGCCGTCTCAGACCGCCCGATGTCCGCCAGCGCACCCGTGGGCTGTGCAGTCAGGGTCACGCACCCAGCTTACGCCGGCTCCCCCGGGCTGATCTTGGGTTGGTTTCGCCGTTAGGAGGGGCACCTTATTACCGGATTCCGTTGTACAAGGTGCCCTTCTTAACGGCAGGCCCGGTCGTTGGCCAGCGGGGGCGGGGGCGGGGGCGGGGGCGGGGCGGATGGTCGGCCAGGGTTCATCGACACGACGGGTGCCGGCCACCCGCCGGTCGGGGCTGGCTTGCGAGCGTGACCCGTGTGCGGATCGTGCATTTCACCGATACCTACCTGCCGCGGCGAGACGGGGTGATCACCTCGGTGCGCACACTGGTCGCCGCTCAACGGTCCGCCGGCTGGGTACCGCTGACGGTGGTACCGCGCCACCCCGGCCAGCCCGTCGAGCCGGACGTGCACCGGCTGCGGGCGGTACCGCTCGGACTGGCCGATCTGCGCGTCTCGCCCTGGCTGCTCCGCGCGGCGGCGGCCGACGGCACCCTGCGCCGGGTCGCCGACCACGAGCCTGACGTGATCCACGTACACACACCCGGCCCGGTCGGCCTGCTCGGGGTGCTCGCCGCGCGTCGACTCGGGCTGCCGCTGGTGCAGACGTACCACACGGATCTGCACGCCTACGCCGAGGCGTACCGGTTCCCGGTCCGGGCGCTGCGGGCCGGGGTACGGCTCTATGCGCACCGTCTCGACGTGCCCCGGCCGGCGATGCGGCCGCCGACCGTGCAGCATCGTCACACCCTGTCCCAACGCCGGGTGGTCGGGTACCGGCACGCTGCCATGGACGCGTGCAACCGACTTCTGCTCAGTGACGCCGAGGCGGTGGTGGTACCGACGCCAGCCGTGCTGCAGCGCATCACGCTGCCGGTACCCGACGAGAGGATCTTCGTTGTGCCGACCGGGGTGGCGGCGCGGGCCACGACCCTGGCCGAGGTCGCCGCGCTGCGGGACCAGCACGGGCTGGCCGCGGGCGACCGGGTGGTGCTCTTCGTCGGCCGGGTGAACCGGGAGAAGGGTGTCGAGCTGCTCATCTCGGCGTTCGAGCGGGTCCTGGCCGCGCACTCCGACGCGGTACTGATGCTGGTCGGGGCGGTGTACGAGTCGCGCTGGCTGGCCGGGCTGCTGCGCGGTGTCGGCCCGGCCGCCGACCGGGTCGTGCTGGTCGGCCAGCAACCCCCGGAGACCGTGGCCGCGGCGTACGGCGGCGCGGAGATCTTCGCCTTTCCCTCGCTGACCGACACCCAGGCGCTCGTCCTGCAGGAAGCGGCGCTGGCTGGACTCCCGTGCGTGCTGGCCGACCCCCAACTGCACCGGCACGGCCCGCTCGGCCAGCGCGGCGTGCTCGCCGGCCCGGATCCGGCCTCGTTCGCCGCGGCCATCAGCGGCCTGCTCGACGATCCGGTCCGGGCCGGGCGCGTCGGCGCGGCCAGCGCCGAGTGGGCCGGCCGCCACACTCCGGCGGACTATCGCGACGCCATCAGCGAGGTGTACCGCTTCGCGTGCGCGCGGGCCGGTAGGTTCAACATCCGTGGACGTACTCGTCGTTGACCACCCGCTCGCCCGGACCCGCCTCACCGCGATGCGGGACGAGCGCACCGATTCGGGCGCATTCCGGGCCGCCCTGCACGAACTCACGACCATGCTGGTGTACGAGGCGACCCGCACGACGGCGGTCGACTCCTACGCGATCCGCACCCCGGTCGGTCCGGCCGACGGCCACCGGGTGGCCAACCCGCCGCTGCTCGTGCCGGTCCTGCGGGCCGGTCTGGGCATGTCCGACGCGGCGCTCGCACTGCTCCCGGAGTCCTCGATGGGCTTCGTCGGCCTGGCTCGCGACGAGGAGACCTTCGCCCCCCGTGCCTATCTCGAATCGCTGCCGACGGCGTTGGCCGACGTACCGGTGATCGTGCTCGATCCGATGCTGGCCACCGGCGGTTTGCTGGAGCACTGCGTGCGGCTCATCGCTGAGCGGGGCTGCACCGACATCACCGTGATCTGCGTGCTGGCCGCCCCGGAGGGCATCGCCCGCCTCGACGCGTCCGGGCTGCCGATGCGGCTGGTGATGGCGGCCATCGACGAGCGGCTCAACGACAGGGCGTTCATCGTGCCCGGCCTGGGCGACGCGGGAGACCGTCAGTTCGGCGGTATGCCGCGGTTCTGAATATCTGATGTCGTGCGTCCGTCGACCGCGAGACCGTCGCTCCCGCCGGCCTGAGGTCCGTGCGCCACGGGCCTTCTCACGAAGGCCAGCGGCAGGAGCAGGATGCCCAGCACCAGCGGGCCGGCCATGTAGCGCACCAGCTGGCTGGGATTGTTGACGGCGACCGTGAGCTGGTTGGCCACGACGATGGCCACGAGGGCGAGCAGGGCGGCCCGCCGTCGCCGCCAGGCGAGCAGGCCGACGGCCAGATAGGCCACATAGGACCAGGTCGCCCCGCGCCACGCGAACCATTCGAACGAGCGCGTGTCGGAGAGCCGGCGGGCGAAGGTGGCCAGCTTGTTGGCCGTCCGGCTGAGCGGCGCCAGGTGGATGGCCGACCGGTACGGGCTCTGGGCGATCTGGGCGGCCGGGAAGTCGAAGTAGTTCGAGAAGCCGGCGATCGGGATCTTCACCGTCCAGCCCTGGGCCGGCCCGGGGAACGGATTCCAGGCGATCGAGCCGCGACAGATCCGGGCCTGGGTCACCACATCCGGCGCCCGTTTGACGACCTTGAGCCACAGATCGAACAGCTGGGCCTGGTGCGCCCGGGCCGCGTCGATCGAGAACAGCGGTCGGTTGAAGGCGACGGTCGAGTCGGCGCTGTAACAGTTCGCGGTGTCCCGCCAGTACCCAAGTGGGGCCACAGTGGACAGTAACGCCAGGTCGTGCGCATCGAACACCGCCGGCCGGTCGTGATACGCCACCGCCAGGTCGGCGTAGGCCGGGCCGAGCACCAGCTCGGAGCCGGCCCGCTGTACGCCTATGGCCGGGAACACCACACTCGTGAACAGCAACCCGGTCGCGATCGCGGCCGCTCCGACGCCGGCCAGCCGCCACCGTAGTCCACTGAGGACAATCGCCATGACCGCGATCGCCACAATGGTCACGAGGAATCCGTTGGGCCGCAACAACGAGATCAGCGCCAGCTCGACGAACAGTCCCCACCACAATCCGCGGCCGCCGCCGTGGCGCCCTGACCCCACCAACCGGTGCCACCACCCTGCCCCATCGCGCCCCGCCCACTTGTGCCCCCCGCCCGTCCGCCCTGCCCCGTCGCGCCCCGCCCACTTGTGCCCCTCGCCCGTCCGCCCTGCCCCGTCGCGCCCCGCCCGAGTGTTAGCACGGACGCCGTACTCGACAGAATCCGTTAGCAAACTGTCCGGGCAATCAGCTGGGCGGGGATCCGGGCGATCAGCTGGGCGGGGATCCGGGCGATCAGCTGGGCGGGGGTCCGGGCGATCGGCTGGACCGGGCTGGCGGCCGAGCAGGCGGACCACGGTGCCGAGGAGGTAGACCTGGCAGAGGACGAAGGCGGTGTCCTTGGATACGTAGATGGTGAAGGTGCCGATGACCGGAAGGCAGACGGCGGCCACGGCCGCGGTGGCGAGCCACTTGCCGGGTACCCCGAGCCGCCGCAGACCGGTCACCGCGTAGGTGAGGCCGCCCGCCATGAGGACCGTCTGGGCGAGAGTGAGCAGAGCCACCTCGCCGGTGGTCTGTAGGGACAGCCAGAGGGCGGCGTTGTAGACCACCGAGTGGCTGGTCGACCAGTGGCTGGTGGTCGCCTGCCACACGTACATGACCGAGTCGTAGCTCATCAGTCCCGGGTAGTAGGAGGTCCACCAGAACAGGAGCACGAGCTGTGTGAGGGCGAAGGTGAGCGCACCCAGACGGCGCCGGCCCAGCCGGTCCGAGCGCAGGCCGGACAGTCTGGAGTGCAGAGCCGGAGCGTACGTGGTGCGCACCCCCGTCTCAGCCGAGCATGTCGGCGAACACCCGTCGCACGACCCGGTCGGCCGCCCGGCCGTCGTCCAGATAGCAGAAGCGTTCCCGGAACTGGGCCCGCGCCTTCGTGGCCAGCTCGCCGTAGACCTCACCGGTGATGAACGTGTCGATCAGGTCGGCCTGGGTCATGGCCACGGCGCCGGGTGGTTCGGCCAGCAGGTCGAAGGTGACGCCCCGGGTCCGCTTGTAGGTGTCCCAGTCCGGCGCGTACACGATGATCGGCCGGTCCAGCACGGCGAAGTCGAACATCACGGACGAATAGTCGGTGACGAGGATGTCGGTGGCCAACAGAAGATCCTCGATGCGCGGGTGCGCAGTCACGTCTCGGACCCGCGGATGCTGCGGTACCGGACCGTCCGGGTGGAAGTAGTGGGACCGGACCAGCACCAGATAGTTGCGCCCGAGCGCCTCAGCCAGGTGCTCCGCGTCGAGCAGGACCGGCTGCTGGTCCTCGGCGTACTCGCGGTGCGTCGGCGCGTAGAGCACGACGGTGCGCCCGTCGGCGCCGAGTTCGTCCCGGGCCGCGACGATCTCGTCGGGCTCGGCCAGCGCGAGGCGGTCGTTGCGCGGGTACCCGTACTCGAGGGTCTCATAGCGGGCCGGATAGGAGCGCGACCACATCTCGGTGCTGTGGGCGTTCGAGGAGAGGCTGTAGTCCCAACGATCGCACCGCTTGACCAGCGCCGGCAGGTCCATGCCCTTGGCGCCGATGGGGAAGGCGCCCTGGTCGAGCCCCATCACCTTCACCGGGGTGCCGTGGTGGGTCTGCAGGTGGACCGATCCGCGCCGCTTGCGGACGAAGTCCGGGTAGTTGACGTTGTTGATCAGATACTTGGCCCGGGCCAGCGCCCGGTAGTACGACGGCGTGCCGGCGACGACGTGGGGAACCCCGGGCGGCATGTCGGCCCGGTTCTCGCGGGCGACCACCCACAACCCTCGGACGCGCGGAGCGAGGTCGCGGGCTGAACCGTAGATGGCGGCCGGGTTGCAGGACATACCGCGGTACCAGTACGACGCGTACAGGGCGAGATCGTCCTCGAGCGGAAGGCGTCGCTGCAGGTGGTAGTAGGCGTGGCCGACGGTGGCCAGTGCGCCCCGGGCCAGGTGGCCGGCGGTCACCCGGCCGACCTCGAATCCGGTACGGGCGACATGGTCGGCCCGGCCCAGGACCCCGCGGGCGAGCTTGAGACCGCGGAACCGGTGGTAACCGTTGGTCGCCACGAGAGAGTGCCGGACGCGGTCGAGGCGGTCGGCCGGTGGCGTGTCGTCGACCTGATAGCGCTGATAGAACCGGGCCACCTCGCCGAAGAACGTACGCCGCTGGTGTCTGGGCAACCGGTCCGGTCGCGAGTGGACGACCAGCAGGTGCCACACCATCCGGTCGAAGATCGCCGACCGGTACGGCTCGGCCCGCTCGCCCAACGCGTCGAGCCGTTGGAACACGCGGCCCCACTGGTCGAACACCTCGAAGTGGCGGTCGCTGCTGGTCGAGGTGATGCCGGCGGTGCGCCGCTTGCGGTAGTGGTAGCAGACCCGACCGGTCGCGCTGATCCGGTCGGCCGCTACCAGGGCCGGGAACGTGAAGGGCAGATCCTCATACCAGCCGTCGTCGAACCGGATGCTCGTGCGCTCGAGGAACTCCCGACGCAGCACCTTGTTCCAGGCGACCGTGAACAGGTTCAGCAGCGCCGGCTCGTCGGCCAGGCTGACCGGGCCGGTCGACTCGACCCGGCCGAGTGTCTCGCCGCCGTCGCTGGGGGAATGCTGGCCCATCCAGCTGACCCGCGTGTGGTTGAGCAGGAGCACGTCAGGCTGCTCAGCCCGCAGCCGGGCGGCGATGGCCCGCAGGCAGCCGGGCGCGATCCAGTCGTCGCTGTCGACGAACCACACGTACTCGCCGACCGCCTCGGCCAACCCGATGTTCCGGGCCTCCCCGAGCCCCACATTGGACTCGAGATGCATCACCCGTATCCGCGCGTCCCGCTCGCCATACGAGTCGAGGATCTGTCCACAGTGGTCAGTTGAAGCGTCGTCGACCGCGATGAGTTCGAAGTCGGTGAAACTCTGTCCCAGGATCGAGTCGAGGCACTCGCGCAGATACCCCTGAACGCCGTGCACCGGGATGACAAAACTGAGCAAGGGCATGGCGCGCCAGACCTCCCCGTTGGTCCCGACCGGCGACGAGCCTCCTCACAGGCCGAGGGCCGCCGCCATCTCTGTGCGCAGAGCCGCCACGGCCGACCCGGCACGTGTGCGGGCCGCCGATACGCCGGCCTCGCCGACCGGCTCCACGATCTCAAGATATGCCTTGAGCTTGGGTTCGGTGCCGGAAGGACGAACCACCACCCGACCGGTTGCCGTTCGTAGTATGACGACGTTGGCTTCGGGAGCGAGATCTTCCACTGTGTGCACGATTTCGCCGCGCAGCAGTCCGGGCGGCCGGGCCCGTAGCCCGGCCATCGCCGAGTCGATGGCCGACAGTTCGGCCACCCGGATCGAAAGCTGATCGGTGACGTACACGCCGAACTCGGTGGCCAGCTCGTCGAGCCGGTCGAACAGCGTCCGGCCGACGCTCTTGAGGTTGGCGGCCAGCTCGGCCACGAGCAGAGCGGCGGTGATGCCGTCCTTGTCCCGGACGTGGTTCGGGGCCACACAGTAGCCCAGCGCCTCCTCGTACCCGTACACCAGCCGCGGTGCCCGCTCTCCACCGGCCCGCACGATCCACTTGAACCCGGTCAGTGTCTCGGCGTACAACTGGCCCCGCGCGTCGGCCAGGACGCCGAGCAGGCTGGACGAGACGATCGTGGTGGCGTAGAGGCCGGTGGTGCCCCGGCGCATCAGGTGGTCGGCGAGCAGGACGCCGACCTCATCTCCGCGTAGCGCCCGCCACCCGGCGCCGACCGGGACCGCCACCGCACACCGGTCGGCGTCCGGGTCGTTGGCGATCGCGATGTCGGCACCGTGTTCGGTCGCCGTGCGCAGGAGCAGATCCATCGCGCCGGGCTCCTCCGGGTTGGGGAAGGCGACGGTCGGAAAGGCCGGGTCAGGCTTCTCCTGAGCGGCCACCGAGAACGGCCGGGCGAATCCGCCCCGTTCGAACGCGGCCATCAGCACCGGCGCGCCGACGCCGTGCATGGCGGTGTACGCCACCACCAGGGACTCGCGGTCGCCGGCAGCACCGGGGTCGAGGACGCCGGCGGCTCCGTCCAGATATGAGTCCACAATGGACTCGTCCAGGACCCGCCCCGGATCGCCCAGCGGTACCGCGGACAGCGCTCCGACCGCCCGGATGGCCGCCTCGATCCCGGCGTCGGCCGGCGGCACGATCTGGGCTCCGTCGCCGCCGACGCCGCCGAGCCCGGCGCCGAGGTAGACCTTGTATCCGTTGTCCTGCGGCGGGTTATGGCTCGCGGTGACCATCACCCCCGCGCAGGCGCCCAAGGCCCGTACCGCGTGGGCCAGCACCGGCGTCGGCAGCTCCCGCGGCAGGATCAGCGCCGGTCGGCCGTCCCCGGTCGCCACCCGGGCCGTCTCCTCGGCGAACCGGCGGGATCCGTGCCGGCCGTCGTAGCCGATCACGATCGGACCGGTGGCGCCGCTCGCGGCCAACCACGCGACCAGGCCGGCCGCCGCCCGCCGCACGACGGCCAGGTTCATCCCGTTCGGGCCGGCCCGCATCGGCCCGCGCAGGCCGGCCGTCCCGAAGGTCAGCGGTCCGCTGAACCGGTCGGCGAGGTCGCCGCTGGTGGCGGGCAGACCGTCCAGGACCGCCCGCAGTTCGGCCCGGGAGTCGGGATCAGGGTCATCCTCGAGCCAGCGCTCTGCCTCGTCCCTCAGCTCCACCGTGCCACCCCTTCCCCGGGTCGTACGGCTGAGGTTAGCGCCGAGGTGATCTCAGGTCAGGTGGAACGAACGCACCATCTCGTCGAAGATGACCTTGCTCTCAGCGAACTGGGAGTCCGGCACGGTCAGGTAGAAGTGGTATGCCTTGCCGTCGACCACGACCGCGCCCCAGATGCCGTGGCGCATCTCCGCACCGCTGCCGCAGGTGTACTCCAGCTCGGCCCCCTGCTGTCCGCTCAAGGTGGCATCGGTGAGCGCCACCCGCTTGTACGGCTGAGGGCAGATGCTCGGCTTCTTGAGGCCGGTTTCGGCGGTGGTGAAGAACTTCTGCACCGTACCGCTGGCATTCTCGACGTTGATGCGGATCTTCCGGCCCCCCGCGGGGTCGTTGAAATCGACGTAGGTGCTGGAGGCCGCCTTGGTCCAGCCCTTGGGCACGTTGACCACGATGCCGCGCTTGTCCTTGTACTCCTGCACCGGGATCAGCGGCGTGTTGGACGGTGGCGTGGTAGCCGCCGGCGGCGTGGTCGTACCTGGGTGGTCGCCGCTCGAGAAGATCCCGGTCAGCGCGGCCACTGCGGCCAGCACGAGCAGCATGGCCAGGCCGGCTCCGACGATGACCCGGGAACGGTTGGCCGGGCGCTTGGCCTGCCGGCCGAGTTCCCGCATCCGGCCGCGGACCTGCCCGGCCATGACCGAGCTGGCCGAGGGCGCGCGGCGGCGACCAGCCTCCCGGCGGGCCGGCGCTGGACCCCAGTCGTCGGTGCCCGGCAGCGGTACCGGTCCGGGGCTCGTCCAGCCGGGGGCGCTGGGGGCGAACGTCGCCTGCGGGCCGGTCGGGTCTGTCGGGGCAACCGGGGCGAGTCCCCGCTCAGCTCGCAGCCGGGCCAGCTGCCCGACAACGGCTCGTCCGGGTCGAGCATCGCCCGCCCGCCCACCTGGCCACGGGGCTCCCGGATGGCCGGCGGTGCTCCCGTGGGCGGCCGGACGGCAGCGGTCGGGTCCGTGTCGTGGCGGGCCCGACCGGTACGGCCGAGCGCGCCGCTGAGCAGTTCACGAAGCACCGCGCGGGCCTGGTCGACGCCCCAGCGCCGGGACGGCTCCTTCTCGAGCAGCCCCATCAGCACCGGCTGCAGCGGACCGGCCAGCTTCGGTGGGCGCGGGCTTTCCTCGACCACCGCCCGCATGGTCTCGAACGGGTCGCCGCGGTCGAAGGGGGGGCCACCCTCGACGGCCGTGTAGAGCGTCACGCCAAGCGAGAAGAGGTCGCTCGGGGGTCCGAAGCTGCCCCCCACGGCCCGCTCCGGCGAGATGAAATGCGGCGAGCCCAGCACCATTCCCGGAGTCGTCAGCTTGCTTTCGGTCGGCAGCCGGGCGACCCCGAAGTCGGTCAGCACACACCGGCCGTCCGCGCAGATGAGGACGTTGGCCGGCTTCACGTCGCGGTGGAGCACCCCGGCCGCGTGCGCCACCTCGAGCGCGCCCAACATGGCAATGCCGATCTTGGCGACCGCCCGGCCCGACAAAGGTCCATCGTCGATCACCATGTCGGCCAGGCTGCGCGCCTCGAGCAGCTCCATCACGATCCACGGCCGGCCGCCGTCAGTGACCACGTCGTACACCTGCACCACACTCGGGTGGGACAGCGCGGCGGCGGCCCGCGCCTCGCGCAGCGTCCGCTCACACAGGGCGTCCTTCTCGCTGCGCGGCATCGTGGGCGGGAGGATCACCTCTTTGACCGCGACGTCCCGGTGCAGCAGCGTGTCGGTGGCCCGCCAGACGGTGCCCATGCCGCCGTTTCCGACCGGTGTGCGCAGCTCATACCGGCCGCCGATGATCGCGCCGGGGGTGGCCCGGTCGCCGCTGGAGCTACCGGCCGACGACTGGTCGCGCCAGGTACCGCTCTGCGTCGTCATGGACAGCAGGCCATCGCTCGAGCAGGCATGACGGTCGCGTCGCTCCCAAAGGGTCCGGGGTGGGTCGACTCTATCTTGCGTGACGACGGGGCCGGGGAAAAGCCGGTGCCGCCCGACCCTCCGTCAACGTCGGCTATCCGTCGCCGGACGATCACCCTCAGTTGGACCTGCGACAACGCTGCGGGACGGAGGACGCTGTGCGCAATTCCTCACGGGACGAACCGGGTGAACACCCGGCAAGGCTCCTACGATCGCGAGGTATGAGCAGCGAGCACCGCAGCGAGTCCGGATTCCCGATCGAGCCCGTGTACCGCGCGACTCCACTGGAGCTCGCCGAACGCCTGGGCGCGCCCGGCGAGTACCCGTACACCCGCGGTGTCTACCCGACGATGTACACCACCCGGCCGTGGACGATGCGCCAGTACGCCGGCTTCGGTACCGCGCTGGAGTCCAACCGGCGTTACCACGCGCTGCTGGATGCGGGTACGGCTGGCCTGTCGGTCGCGTTCGACCTGCCGACCCAGATGGGCTACGACTCCGACGCCATCGTGGCCAGCGGCGAGGTCGGCAAGGTCGGGGTGGCGATCGACTCGCTCGATGACATGCGGATCCTGTTCGACGGCATCCCGCTGGACAAGGTGTCCACCTCGATGACGATCAACGCGCCGGCGTCGGTGCTGCTGCTGCTGTACCAGCTCGTCGCCGAGGAACAGGGCGTACCGGGGACGGCGCTGAACGGTACGATCCAGAACGACATCCTCAAGGAGTACATCGCCCGCGGCACGTACATCTTCCCGCCCAAGCCGTCGCTTCGCCTGGTGGCCGACACGTTCGCGTACTGCCGGCAGGAGATCCCGAGGTGGAACACCATCTCGATCTCCGGGTACCACATGGCCGAGGCGGGAGCCACGCCCGCGCAGGAGGTCGCCTTCACCCTGGCCAACGGGCTGGCCTACGTCCGAACGGCGATCGACGCCGGCCTGGCCATCGACGACTTCGCGCCCCGGATCTCGTTCTTCTTCGTCGCCCGTACCACCCTGCTCGAGGAGGTGGCCAAGTTCCGGGCCGCCCGGCGGATCTGGGCCCGGCTGATGAAGGAGGAGTTCGGCGCCAGGGATCCGCGGTCGTTGATGCTGCGGTTCCACACCCAGACGGCCGGGGTCCAGCTGACCGCGCAGCAACCGGAGGTGAACCTGATCCGGGTCAGCGCGCAGGCGATCGGCGCGATCCTCGGCGGTACCCAGTCGCTGCACACCAACTCCTATGACGAGGCGATCGCGCTGCCGACCGAGAAGGCGGCCCGGTTGGCCCTGCGCACCCAGCAGGTACTGGCCTACGAGACCGACCTGACGTCCACTGTGGACCCCTTTGCCGGCTCGTACGCGGTCGAGGCGATGACGGACGAGGTCGAGGCGGCCGCGGTGACCCTGATGGCCCGGGTGGCCGAGTTCGGTTCGGCTGTCGACGCGATCGAGGCCGGGTTCCAGAAGCGCGAGATTGAGAACTCGGCCTACCGGATCGCGCAGGAGATCGACTCCGGCGAGCGGATCGTGGTCGGACTCAACCGTTTCACGGCGGCCGAGGGCGAGCCGTACGAGCCGTTGCGGGTCGATCCGGCGATCGAGGCCGAGCAGGCGGCCCGGCTGGCCACCCTGCGGTCGGAGCGCGACTCGAGCGCGGTCGACGCGGCGCTCAAGGACCTTCGCGAGGCGGCCGAGGGTACGGCGAATGTGCTCTTCCCCATGCGCGCGGCGCTCCGGGCCCGGGCGACGGTTGGCGAGGTTTGCGACACCTTGCGAGGGGTATGGGGGTTGTACCGTCCGACGGACCGTTTCTGACGGCGGGCAACCCCCGCAGCTCAGCGGGGTAGGTTCACGCTGCGTAGAGGCGGTGGCGTCGCAGTGATGTTGACTCTCTGTAAGTCCGCAATGATCGGATGGCTGGTCAACTGCGTCCGAAAACCGGACAGACCCCGGCCGTGCTCGGAGAACACACTCCGTGTCCGCCATGTCGACGGTCAATAATGTTGCCCTCAGTGACCACTGTGGGGCTAAGCTGCCCTGGAATAGAGCTCATTCAACCAATGGGATCGGACGCACCGTGACGAGTGTGCTGATGTCGAATGAGGACGCGGCGAGCGCGGCGGATGACGCCGAACGTAACGCGAGGATCGACCGGCTGCTGACCACGTTCCAGCCCGAGCTGATCCGCGCCCGCCGGCACCTGCACGCCCATCCCGAGCTCTCCGGTGGCGAGGTGCGGACCGCTGCCTTCGTGGCCGGCCGGCTACGTGCGGCCGGGCTGAAGCCCCGGCTGCTGCCCAACCGCAACGGTGTCATCTGTGACATCGGTCGGGGCAAGCGGACGATCGCGCTGCGGGCCGACCTCGACGCGCTGCCGTTGGCCGACCTCAAAGACGTGCCCTACCGCTCCACTGTGGACAACGTGTGTCACGCCTGCGGGCATGACGTGCACACCACCGCCGTGCTCGGAGCGGGCCTGGTCCTGGCTGAGCTCGACCGGCGCGAGCTGCTGCCCGGCCGCGTGCGGCTCGTGTTCCAGCCCAGCGAGGAGAAGGCGCCCTTCGGTTCGCTCCAGATCATCGCGGCCGGTGGACTGGACAATGTGGACGCCATCTTCGCGCTGCACTGCAACCCGCAACTCGAAGTCGGGACGATCGGGGTGCGCGAAGGCGCCTTCACCGCGGCCGCCGACCAGGTCGACGTGGTGCTGACCGGCCCCGGCGGCCATACGGCCCGACCGCACCTCACGGTCGACCTGGTACACGCCCTGGGCAAGGTCGTCGCGGACGTGCCGGCCGTGCTCGCGCACCGCATCGACCCGCGGTACCACGTGAGCATGGTGTTCGGGACCGTCAACGCCGGCGTGGCGGCCAACGCCATCCCGTCGGTCGGCACCGCGAGTGCCACGGTGCGCTCGCTCGGGCCGCAGTCCGACTCGTTGCCCGGGATCATCGAGGAGATCGTGTTCGCGGCGGTCCAGGGGACCGGCGCCGCCGCCTCGGTGGACTATGTCCGCGGCGTGCCGGCCGTGATCAATGACGCCGCCGCGACGGCCCTCGTCGCGGCGGCCGGTTCCCTCGTCCTCGGCCAGGCCAACGTGGTCCAGGCCGAGTTGAGCATGGGGGCCGAGGACTTCTCGTTCTACCTCGACCGGGCGCCGGGAGCCATGTTCCGGCTCGGTACCCGGCCCAAGGACCAGGCCGAGATCGTGGACATCCACCACCCCCGCTTCGATGTGGATGAAGCGGCCATCGGCATTGGCGCCCGGGTGTTCGTCCAGAGTGCGCTCCGCGCCCTGTGCGCCGCCGCGTGACCCGGAACTGTCTGATCCCGTCCGGATAGTTGCCCGGCTGCTTGGCCAGGTCTAGCGTCCATTCCCACCTGGCACGTCCTCGACGCAGCCCACCGAGAGGGGGAGGGGACTCCGCGTCCCTGTCCGACCATGTCCACAGAGCGGCCTGTCACCACTCCCAGGTACCCCGAGCCCGTGCCAACGGCGCCGCCCATCGAGCCGCCGGCCATCGTCGACCCCGACAATCCGCCCCAGGAGCCACCGACCGAGCGGTTGCAGGTTCGGGCCGAGCCACCACGGTTCGCCCCGCCCCGCCCCGAGCCGGCGACCGATCGCCTCACCGTCCAGGCGTCGCCCGACACGCCACCGACCGAGCTACGGGTGCACGGCGTCTCCGGTACGCCGGCCGAGGAAATTCTCGACCGCGCCATCATCGGGCAGGTGGCCGGTGACTCCGATGCCGGCTTCTTCCGACCCCGTACCGAGTACGGCGCGACCCTCGGCCCCGGAGGCGCACGGCTCGAGGCGTACCGCTGGGGCAACCTCACCGCCGGCGCGGCGGCCCGGGCGTTCTGGCTGCTTCTCCTTCCCTTTACGCTGGTCAACGTCTCGCTGTGGCTGCGGCCGCCGGCGACCGGCTTCGGCCGCGCGATCGTGCACGTGGTGTGCCGGGTGTTCGCGCTCACGCTCTCGGCGACCATCACGCTGGCGATGGTGGGCGTCTGCCTCGACCTGGTCGCCTGGCAGTGCCCCGAGTACGCCGACGCCTGCATGAGTCGGCATGGCTGGATCAACGGGCTGTTCTCCGGCCCGCTCGCCCCGACCGGGCGCCGGCTCGCCATCGCCGCGATCGGTCCGATCCTGCTGGTCGCCCTGCTGTGGTTCCTGGCCCGGAGGACGTGGGGCAAGTACGAGTCGTTCCAGCTGGAGCGCTCAGCCCCTGAGGGCGACGGGCTGGCCACCCCCACGTTCTGGGACGGCAAGCGCCAGGTGAGCCGACTACGCAGCCTGCACATCGCCACGATGTTCTCGGTCATCTCGGCGGCCCTGCTGTTCGTCCTCGTGCGCCACGACCAGCCGGCACCGGCGTACCAGCTGGACATCGACGCCGGCGTGATCGCGTCGATCGGCCGGATCCTGTTCGCCATCGCCTGCGTCGTCATCGCACTGGCCATCCTCGCCATGTTCGTCCCGGCCGTGTTCGAGCGGGTCTCGCAGAACCGTTTCGCCGCGATCGTCTGCGACACGTTGCTGTGGGCCTCGCTGGCGGTACTGGCCCTGGCCCTCGCCTACGCCAGCCTTCCCCGTCCATCGTGGACGACCACCGGCGCGCTTCCCGGGTACGCCCAGACGGTGACCAGCCTGTTCGCCGCTCAGGGCGGGCTGCTCGGGCTGCTGCTGCTGGTCGTGTTGGTCCAGCGGCACCGGGCCAAGGGCGCCCTGTTCGGCGGCTTCGGCTCACCGATCGTCGCCTCACTCGGCCTCGGCCTGGGAGCCGCCTTCTCGGCCGGACTCGCCTATCAGGCGGCTGATTACCTCGGTGGCGGCTCGAACTCCCCGATCCTGCCCCACGGCAACCCGTTCACCACTGCCAAGGTGAACGCCGGGGTGCAGCCGCCGGCGTCGTTCCAGTGGGCGGCGGTAGGGTTCGTGCTGCTCGTCGTGGTGGTGGTGCTGGCTTTCCTGTGGGTGCGCCTGCTCAGCCGCCCGATCCTGGTCCGCCGGGCGAGGCCTGCCACCGACGAGGACTTCCCGGGCGGGCGGCAGCGCGACCCGCAGCGGGCCGGGGCGATCGACCGCAGCATCGCCAACGCGCAGCTCACCGATCACATGCCGCGGGTCTTCGGTACCGGCTGGCTGGTGGTGGCAGCGCTGGGCGTAGTCGCCACCGTGTTCGGGTATCTCCAGATAGGACCGTTGCAGGTGTTCCCGTCGCTGTCGGCGGCCGGGCGGGTCACCGTCTACCTCGCGAACGTCGGCACCTGGCTGATCAGCCTGTCCGTCGTGCTGCTCGTGCTGCTCGGCATCCAGACGTACCGGCGGCCACGGCTGCGCCGCACGGTCGGGGTGATCTGGGACCTCGCGACGTTCTGGCCGCGCGCCGGGCATCCACTGGGGCCGCCCTGCTACGCCGAACGGGTCGTGCCCGAGCTGGTGCACCGGGCGAACTGGCTGGCCCGGGACCAGGGTGGCGTGGTGCTCTCCGGCCACAGCCAGGGCTCGGTGCTCGTGGCGGCCACGGTGTTGCAGATGCCGTTCGACGCGCGCCAACGCACCGCCGTGCTCACGTACGGCTCCCCGATCTGCCGGCTCTACCAGCGGGCCTTCCCGAACTACTTCAACGACGCGGTGCTCAACGACATCGGCGCCGCGGTCGCCGGCCCGCGCGGGCAGGAGCGGTGGGTCAACCTGTGGCGGCGGACCGACCCGATCGGGGGTCAGGTCGGCATCGGCGATCGCCGCCTGGCCGACCCGCTGGCCTTCGATCCACGCCCAGGTGACCAGGTTGCTCCCAAGGTCCAGGCTCATTCGGGGTACCAGTTGGTCACCGGATTCAACCAGGCCATGGACGACCTGGTAGGGCTGCTGCGGCAGTAGCCTGAGCAGTTCCGGGGAGCTCCCCGATGTTGCCCGTATCTGGGCTGCTGTCACCTAGACTCGCGCCCATGAATGTCACGAAGTACGCCCACGCCTGCCTGCGGATCGAGTCCGACAGCGCGGTGCTGGTGATCGATCCGGGTGTGTTCACCGAGCGGGAGGCCCTCGACGGGGCCGACGCGGTTCTCATCACCCATGAGCACGCCGACCACATGGTGGTCGAGACGCTGGCCGATGAGCTGAGCAAGCGCCCGTCGGTACGGGTGTTCACGCACCCCGCGGTGGCCGAGAAGCTCGGCGCGCTCGACGGCGCCATCACCACGGTCAGCAGCGGGGACGAGTTTGAGGCGGCCGGACTCCCGGTGCGGGCCTACGGCGGCTGGCACGCCGTGATCCACCCGGACCTGCCCCGCATCGTCAATCTGGGTTTCCTGGTGGCCAACTCGCTGTACCACCCGGGCGACTCGTTCGACGTGCCGGCCGGGGTGAGCGTGGACGCGCTGTTCGTCCCGGTCACCGCGCCGTGGCTCAAGGCGTCCGATTCGGTGGACTTCATCCGCGCCGTCGCGCCCCGCCGGGCGTTCGCGCTGCACGACGCGATCTGCAACGACGCTGGGCTCGGCATCGTCGCCGGGATCATGGAGGGCCTGGGCGGCGCGCCCTACCAGCGTCTCGCTCCGGGCACCTCGATCTCTGTGCCATAAGCAGCGCGATCTCTGTGGCATAGGCAGGTCGGCCGCAGATCAGGAGTTCTTTGCCGCGAATCGAATCGGGCAACCGCCGAACCCGGCAGGCTATGCCACGACTATCGGCATGGCGCCACCTCGCTGCCCCTTTTCCCAGGCTGCGAGTTCGGCCATTACCCAGCCGGCGTCTGCTCTGTCACGCGGGAGATTTCCCGCTCGGGGCGGGCGACGGCGATAGCTTCGCGTACCCATTCGTCAGTGATTGGTGGAATTTCCCGACAAAAGGTGTGAGCGTCACGATCAGTTCTAACGAATCTGTAGCGCGGAAGGCGGCAATGCGGATTCGTATGGACACCATGGAGTACCGTCCGGGGATCGGGCCATCAGGCCTCAACGTCCACCGAAAAGTACATGTCCGTGCGCACATTAGCCACCCATTCATACATACCTGGTCGCCCACCTATGCGTTCGTCGGATAGGCATTACGTACTGTGACCGGCACAATCTGGGGTGTGACCCCTGAGCTGGTCGCCGCGGCGATGAAGCGAGCAGTGGCCGAGATCGACAGTGCCTGGAGTACGAGCCCCAAGACACTGCGTCGGGCTCGGCTGCTCGAGCTGTCGGGATGGGCGTTCTACGTCGCCGGCCGCGGCGGCGTACTGGGCGACGACACCCGTGCCGAGACCGTGGCGGCAGCTATTGGAGTCATCTCCCCCGAAGCGGTGCGGACCGGGTGGGACGCCGCCCGCAAGGTCGGCCCGACCGAGGTGGCCGCGTGCCGGTTGGCCGAGTGCGCCCGCTGGGGGGATGAGCATCTGTCCGCCCTGCCTGACCTGGACCGACTGGTCAAGCTGTCGGCGACGGTGGTGGAGGCGGTGGACGGTGCCGGCCTGCCGTTGTTCTCGGCCTGCCGGGCGATGCCGGCCCCGGATGGCGGGCTCGGTGCCCAGTCCGCGGTCTTCGTCCACCTGATGTGGGAGCACCGAGCGGGCGCCCAACTGGTGGCCGCCCGAGCGTGTGGCATGACCCCGGTGGAAGCGGTCATCGCCGGCCCGGAGGGAGAGGAGGAGGCCCTCGCGTTCGGGTGGCGACCGCCGTTCCCGGCCCGGATCCCGCTCGTCCGACGGCACGTGTACGCGGAGGCCGTGGCTGACCGGATCGTCGGCCAGGCGCTCGCCCCGCTGCCGGTCCGGGAGCGGACCGAGCTGTTGGCCCTGCTCAAGCGGGCGGCGGAGCTGATCCGATCAGGTGGTCGCGGTCCGAGTGGGGCGTGACCGCAACGCCTCGACGTAGTCGTCGGGCGCGCCGGCCTTTCGGGCCGCGGCCGAGATCTCAGACAGGTACCAAGCCGTCGGCAGCCCGCCCTCGTAGCCGGCGAACACCGACAGCCAGGCCGTGACCTCCCCGTCCAGAGTGACCGCGCGAATGTGGATCTTGTGGTAGGTCCCGGCGACGATTCCCTCGACCTCTTCGAGCAGGGCTTCGTCGTGTTCGTCCACGTCGTACAGCGCCACGAATACCCGGTCACCCTCGGTCTCGGACTCGACGACTGTGCACACCGCGCCCTCGTAGCCCAGTAGATCCTCACCGGCGAACGTGAGCCGCCAACCCTCGAGCCAGCCGGTACCCACCATCGGCGAGCGAGGGCAGTATGCCCGCATCCGTCCGGGATCGAGATTTGACCCGTACGCGGCGTAGAGGCGCACGCGATGACGATAGACCCTTCCGTCGTGAGGGAGAATGCAACGGTCCGTAATCGTCGTCGGGGGTTCGGCTGGAGCGTGCCATGGGACAGGTGGTCATCATCGGCGGGGGTCCCGCTGGATATGAAGCCGCACTCGTCGCGGCCCAGCTCGGGTCGGAGGTGACCGTTGTCGAGGCGGACGGCGCCGGTGGGGCGTGTGTGCTGTCGGACTGCGTGCCGTCCAAGACGTTCATCGCGTCGTCCGATGTGGTCACCGCCTTCCACCACGGCGAAAACCTCGGCGTGCGGGCGGCCGGTCCGGACGCGGTGACGCTCGACGCGGCGGCCGTGCACGCCCGGGTCAAGCGCCTCGCCCGCGCGCAATCGGCCGACATCGCCGCCAAGCTGGCCAAGGCCGGCGTGAACCTGGTCGCCGGTCGGGCCCGGCTCGGCGCGGACTCACTCGGCCATCTGCACCAGGTGCTGGTCACCCCGGACGATGGGGACCCGTTCGAGATGCGCGCGTCGGCGGTACTGATCGCGACCGGGGCCACGCCACGGGTACTGCCGACCGCGGTTCCCGACGGCGAGCGGATCCTGACCTGGCGGGATGTCTACGACCTGCCGGAGCTGCCTGACAAGCTCATCGTGGTCGGATCGGGGGTGACCGGAGCCGAGTTCGCCAGCGCCTACCTGGCCACCGGGGTAGAGGTGAGCCTGGTCTCCAGCCGGGACCGGGTCATGCCGCACGAAGACCCCGACGCCGCCGCCGCGGTCGAGGCGGTGTTCCGCGGCCGCGGTATGCGGATCCTGGCCAACGCACGGGCGGCGGCCGCCCACGCGGTACCGGGTGGCGCGGTGGTGGAACTGGCCGACGGTTCTCGCGTGGAGGGGTCGCACATCCTGATAGCCGTCGGGTCGGTACCCAACACGAGCGGTCTCGGGCTGGCCGAGTACGGGGTGGCGGTGAACCCGTCCGGGCACGTGATGGTCGACCGGGTGTCGCGTACGAACGTCCCCGGCCTCTACGCCGCCGGCGACTGCACCGGCGTGCTGGCGTTGGCCAGTGTCGCGGCCATGCAAGGGCGCATCGCCATGTGGCACGCGCTGGGTGAGGCGGTCACTCCGCTACGGCTCAAGACGGTCGCGGCCAACGTGTTCACCGACCCTGAACTGGCCAGTGTGGGAGTCACCCAGAACGACATGGACTCCGGTGCCGTCCCGGCCCGGTCGGTACTGCTGCCGCTGTCCGGCAACGCGCGGGCAAAGATGGCCGACATCGAGGACGGCTTCGTCAAGCTGTTCTGCCGCCCAGCGTCGGGCCTCGTCATCGGCGGCGTCGTGGTGGCACCCAAGGCGAGTGAGCTGATCCTGCCGATCGCGCTGGCGGTGGAGAATCACCTGACCGTGGACCAGCTCGCCCATACCATCACCATCTATCCGTCCCTGTCCGGCTCGATCGCCGAAGCGGCCCGTCAACTCATGCGCACGAGTTCGAGTGAGCGCGAGGAGGCGAGTGTCACCGAGCCCCCGCAGGCTTGCTCCGGTTCTTGGCGGTGCGAGTGAACCGAGGAGGCGAGCGTCCTGGCGAGCCCCCGGCAGCTTGCTCGCGGTTCCTGGCGGCGCGGTGAAGCGCGAGGAGGCGTAGCGTGCCGGCGAGCCGCCGCAGCTTGCTCGACGGTACGTCGCAGTTGTTCCGGGCGCGCTCCGGTTGTGCGACCACGGCCGATACGCTGAGTCAACGATTCGTGAGCACGACGACGCCGGGAGACCCCGGCGTGCTGACGCGCTGACGCGTGTCAGTCATCGACAGGCCCCGGGCGATCGCCCGGGGCTCGTCTGTCCCGTGTGTCGAGCGTCCGGCGGTTCGCCCTCACCTTCCAGGAGTACGACATGATCGACCATCGCAAGCTCGGACGTGAGCTCGACCTGTTCCACTCCGACCCGCTCGTCGGCGCCGGCCTGCCGATCTGGCTGCCGGCCGGCGCCGCGGCCCGGCACGCCGTGGAGTCCTACCTCCGTCGAGAGGAGCGCCGCGCCGGCTACCAGCACGTCTACTCCCCGCCGATGGGCAAGCGGGAGATGTACGAGCTGTCCGGGCACCTGGCCGACTTCGCCGACGACATGTTCCCGCCGATGGACCGTCGGCGGACGACGAGTTGGTGCTGCGGCCCAGCCTGTGCCCGCACCACGCGCATGGTCTTCGCGGCCCGCGGGCCGGTCCTATCGGGAGCTGCCGCTGCGGATCGCCGAGATCGGCGGCCGATGTACCGGGCGGAGCGCTCCGGGCGTCCTCAGTGGACTGTCCCGGGTGCGGGCCATCTCGCTCAACGACGCGCACATCTTCTGCGCCGACGAGCAGGTCGGCGACGAGGTCGGCCGGGTGCTGCGGCTGATCGAGCGGGCGCACGCGGCGCTCGGCATCGCCGCGGCGCCGTCTACCGGCTGTCGCTGCGCGGCGAGGGCGGCAAGTACGCCGGCGATGCCGAGGTGTGGGAGCGGGCCGAGGCGCTGCTGCGCCTGCGCGCTCGAGGCGCATCGGACTGTCCTATGTAGAGGCGCCCGGCGAGGCGGCGTTCTACGGACCGAAGATCGACGTGCAGATGCGTCGACCCGCCGGCCGGGAGTTCGAGCCTGACCACCGTCCAGGTCGACTTCCACCAACCGGCCCAGTTCGATCTGTCCTATGTCGACGGCGACGGGTCACGGCGGCGGCCGGTGATGGTCCACCGCAGCCTCGTCGGTAGTCTGGAGCGGCTCTTCGCGCACCTGATCGAGGTGCACGAGGGGGCGTTCCCGGCCTGGTTCGCCCCGGTCCAGCTGCTCGTGCTGCCGGTCCATGACGAGCAGGCGCAGCGCGGCGCACGCATTCGCCGCGTCAGCGCGGGCCGCCGGGCTGCGGGTCGAGGTCGTGGAGGGCGGGTCGCTCGGCTCACGGGTGCGGGCGGCGGCCGGTCGCAAGGTCCCGTTCCAGGCCGTCATCGGAGCCCGGGAGGCTCGTGACGGCCAGGTCTCGCTCCGGATCCGGGAGGAGGGCAAGCAGGAGCCCCAGCCGTACGCCGTGGCGCTCGCCGACCTGCGCCGCCGGTGCGCCGCACCCGACGAGTCGTCCTGACCGCGCCCGGCCCGGTTGTCAGGGTAGGAGGGGCACCTTGTTAACGCCTGCGGTATAGGAAGGTGCCCTTGTTAACGCCCTCCCCCCGGCGGGACGGTGCCCGGCGGGACGGTGCCCGGCGGGACGGTGCCCGGCGGGACGGTGCCCGGCGGGACGGTGCCCGGCGGGACGGTGCCCGGCGGCGTGCCCGGTTGTCAGGCGATGGTGGCGATGACAGCGCCGGCGGTGACCGTGGCGCCGACCTGGGCCGCCAGCCCCGTGATCACCCCGTCCTTGTGGGCGTTGAGGGGCTGCTCCATCTTCATCGCCTCGAGTACGACAACAAGGTCGCCCGCGGCGACAGCGTCCCCTTCGGACACCGCCACCTTGACGATGGTGCCCTGCATCGGAGACGTCAGAGAGTCACCGGAGGCGTGGGCAGTGGTACCCCGTTTGGACGGGCGCCGGGGTCCTTCGGTCCGCGCGGCGGGGCCGGCGGCGATCGCGCCGAAGCCGGCGGGCAGGGACACCTCGAGGCGCTTGCCGCTCACCTCGACGACCAGGGTCGTGCGGTCGGCCGGCGGGTCCACGGCGCCGGCGGCGGACGCGTCGAAGGGCGTGACGGTGTTCTCCCACTCGGTCTCGATCCACCGCGTGTGCACCCGGAACGGCTCGGCCACGAAGGCCTCGTCGCGCACGATGAGCCGGTGAAACGGCAGGGCGGTGGCCATCCCCTCGACGACCATCTCGTCCAGGGCACGTCGGGCCCGTTCGAGTGCCTCGACGCGCGTCTCGCCGGTCACGATCACCTTGGCGAGGAGGGAGTCGAAGTTGCCACCGACGACGGTGCCCGCCTCGACGCCGGTGTCGACCCGCACGCCCGGACCCTCGGGCAGCCGCCAGGCGGTGACCGCGCCCGGGGCCGGCAGGAAGTTGCGTCCAGGGTCCTCGCCGTTGATCCGGAACTCGATCGAGTGACCGCGGGGGGTGGGATCCTCGACGAGCCGCAGCTTCTCGCCCTCGGCGACGCGGAACTGCTCGCGAACGAGGTCGATGCCAGAGGTCTCCTCGGTCACCGGGTGCTCGACCTGGAGCCGGGTGTTGACCTCGAGGAAGGACAGTGTCCCGTCCACCCCGACCAGGTACTCCACCGTGCCGGCGCCGTAGTAGCCGGCCTCGCGGCAGATGGCTTTGGCCGATTCGTGAATGGCGGTCCGCTGGTCCGGTGTGAGGAATGGTGCCGGCGCCTCCTCGACGAGCTTCTGGTGCCGGCGCTGCACTGAGCAGTCACGCGTACCGACCACGATGACGTTGCCGTGCTGGTCGGCGATGACCTGAGCCTCGACGTGGCGGGGGCGGTCGAGATACCGCTCGACGAAGCACTCGCCGCGACCGAACGCGGCGACCGCCTCCCGGGTGGCCGATTCCAGCAGGGCGGGGATCTCGTCGACGGTACGGGCTACCTTGAGCCCTCGGCCGCCGCCGCCGAAGGCCGCCTTGATGGCGACGGGAAGGCCGTACTGCTGCGCGAAAGCGATCACCTCTTCCGGTCCGCTGACCGGCTCCGCGGTGCCGGGCACCAGGGGCGCACCGGCGCGCTGGGCGATGTGCCGGGCGGTGACCTTGTCGCCGAGGTCCCGGATGGCCTGGGGAGTCGGTCCGATCCAGGTGACGCCGGCATCGATGACGGCCTGGGCGAACTCAGCGTTCTCGGCAAGGAACCCGTAACCGGGGTGGATACCGTCGGCGCCAGACCGTCCGGCCACGTCGATCAACTTGTCGATACGCAGGTACGTCTCAGCGGCGGTGTCCCCGCCCAGGGCGTAGGCCTCATCGGCCAGCCGTACGTGCATGCCATCCCGGTCGGAGTCGGCGTATACGGCAACGCTTCGTAGCCCCGCGTCGCGGCAGGCCCGGATGACGCGTACCGCGATCTCGCCGCGGTTGGCGATGAGAACCTTACGCACGCCGCGCTCCCCTCGACACACGCTCTGGCTGACCCGCAAGTTACCAGCGGTTAGCCTTCGCCGGAGTCTATCGATCGAGTTGATCATGTGGGAGCCGTCAACGGGTGGTTGTCGTGATCCTCACGCCCGCAGGGCGCCGCGAATTAGTCAATTTTGGCTATTACGCTTGGTTCATGTCGACCACTCGACTCATGATCCTGGGCGTCGTCCGGTGGATGCAGCCGGTGCACGGGTACGACGTGCGCCGTGAGCTGGAGAGCTGGCGGGCCGACGAGTGGGCGAGCATCGCGCCGGGGTCGATCTACCACGCGCTGCGCAAGCTGGCCGACGAGGGGCTGCTGGAGGAGGTGGCCACCGAGCAGGTCGGTACGCGCCCGGCCCGGACCACCTACCAGATCACCGAGCGCGGTCAGCTGGAGTTCGAGGAGCTGCTCCGCCGGTACTGGTGGCAGTATGCCGCGCCGACGGACCCTTTCCAGGCAGCATTCTCGTTCCTTCCGGCACTCCCGCCACGGGAAGCCAGCGCAGCCCTGCGCAACCGGGCCAGGCTGTTGCGGGCCGAGGCCGAGTCGCTGCGCTTCGCGACCGGTACCGACATCATGCGGCAGACCAAGCCGGCCCACGTCGGATGGATGTTTGAGCTCACGATCGACCGGCTAGAGACGGAGATCGTCTGGTGCGGGCGGGTAGCCGACCGGATCGACAGCGGTGCCGAGCTGTTCCCGCCCGGCTTCAGGGACAGTTTCGTTGGCCAGCCGGATCGCGGGCGGCCCAACGCGGAATAAACAAACTTGACTATGGCAGCCATATCGCGATAGTGTCTCGTCCGTTGACGAACGCTCGAACGTTTGCCGAGGGGGATCGATATGATCATCGAGACGAAGGGGCTGCGTAAGTCCTTTCGCGCGCGGGGTCAGAAGAACAAGACCGTCGAAGCGGTCCGCGGGGTCGACCTGAGCGTGGTCGAGGGGGAGATCTTCGGGTTCCTGGGCCCGAACGGCGCCGGCAAGACCACGACACTGCGCATGCTTGCGACACTCATCGAGCCGGACGGCGGCGCGGCCACCATTGCCGGAGTCGACCTGCTCAAACAGCCCGGCGAGGTCCGCAAGCGGATCGGGTACGTCGCGCAGGGCGGCAGCAGCTGGGAGGAGTCGACCGCGCGCGAGGAACTGGTCCAGCAGGCCCGCATGTACGGCATCGGCAAGGCCAGGGCCCAGCAACTGGCCCGCCGTGCGCTCGACTCGTTCCAGCTGACCGAGTTCGCCGACCGCGCCTGCAAGACGTACTCGGGCGGCCAGCGTCGCCGGGTCGACATCGCGCTCGGCATCATCCACGAGCCCAGGGTCGTCTTCCTGGACGAGCCGACGACCGGGCTCGACCCGCAGAGCCGGGCCCACATGTGGGACGAGATCCGACGGTTGCGTGACGAGGGGATGACGGTGTTCCTCACGACCCATTACCTGGAGGAGGCCGACGCCCTGTGCGACCGGATCTCCATTATGGACAATGGGCTGGTCGTGGCCGAAGGTACACCCGATGAGCTCAAACGCGAGATCTCCGGCGACACGATCCTGATCGGCTTCGAAGGACAGGCCGACCAGGCGGCCAAGGTGCTGTGCAACGAGGCCGTCGTGGATTCGGTGGAGTCCACTGAGGACGGACAGCTCCGGCTCAAGGTCGCCGACGGCGCGACCGCGATCCCGATCGTCATCCGGGCGGTCGACAACTGCGGGCTGCCGCTCCGCTCGATCGAGCTGCACCGGCCCAGCCTCGACGATGTCTTCCTGACCAAGACCGGCCGCTCGCTCCGCGAGAGCTGAAAGCTGAGGACCCCATGAAGCTCGCTCGTGACAGCTGGCTCATCTTCCAGCGCCAGTTCCAACTGCTCCTGCGCAATCCGGTCTGGATCTTCGTCGGCATCTTCCAGCCGGTGATGTACCTTCTTCTGTTCGCGCCCCTGCTCAAACCGGCGCTGGCGCCGCTCGGCGCGACCACCAACTCGGACACGTACCGTATCTTCGTGCCTGGGCTGCTGGTGCTGCTGGCGATCTTCGGTGGCCTGTTCCAGGGGTTCGGGCTGATCGCCGAGCTGCGAGCCGGTGTCATCGAACGGTCCCGGGTCACCCCGATCAGCCGGTTGGCCCTGTTGTTGGGCCGGTCCCTGCGTGATGTCGTGTCGCTCATCGCGCAGGCCGTGATCATCACGGTGCTGGCCCTGGTGTTCGGACTGCGCGTGCAGCTGGGTGACATCCTGCTGGCGTACCTGCTGCTGGCCCTGATCGCGATGATGACCTCGTCGCTGTCCTACGGGATCGCGCTCGTCGTGAAGAGCGAGGATGCCCTGGCGCCGCTGATGAACACCGTGGCCCAGCCGGTGCTGCTGCTGTCCGGCATCCTGCTGCCGCTCAGCTTCGCCCCGAAGTGGCTGCTCAACGTGTCCAGGTGGAACCCGTTCTCGTGGGCGGTCGACGGTACCCGCGCCCTGTTCGCCGGCAATCTCGGCAACCCGAGGGTGTGGCAGTCGCTACTCATCATCAGCGCCCTGACCGTGCTGTCGGTGATCTGGGCAGCCCGCAAGTTCGCTACCAGCGTCCGCTAGGGGTTGTGGAAGGAAGGGCACCTTGTTAACCGTTTCGGTATAGGAAGGTGCCCTTCTTAACGCGGCGCACGCGGGGCGCGGCGCACGCGGGGCGGGGCCGCACGCGGGGCGGGGCCGCACGCGGGGCGGGGCCGCACGCGGGGCGGGGCCGCACGCGGGGCGGGGCGCACGCGGGGCGGGGCGCACGCGGGGCGGGGCGCACGCGGGGCGGGGCGCACGCGGGGCGGGCCGGGCGACGCGAGCGAGGCGGAGGCGTCAGAGGCGGCGGGCGAGGGTGAGGCCGTCGGCGATCGGGACCATGACCGCCTCGACCCGGGTGTCGGCCAGAACCATGTCGTTGAAGCGCACGATCGCCGCGGACTCGTCGTCGTCCGGGGCGAGGACGCGGCCGCCACGGAGCACGTTGTCGACGACGAGCAGGCCCCCGGTACGCATGCGAGGCACCAGCTCATCCCAGTAGACCGGGTAGCCCAGCTTGTCGGCGTCGATGAAAGCGAGATCGAGGTGCGGTTCCTCGGGCAGGCCGGCCAGGGTCTGCGCGGCCGGGCCGATCCGCAGCTCGATCCGGTCGTCGACGCCGGCCCGGGCCCAGTACTCGCGCGCGATCGTGGTGAACTCGGTCGACATGTCGAAGCAGGTCAGCCGCCCTTGCGCGGGCAGGCCGCGCGCAATCGACAGCGCCGACAAGCCGGTGAAGGTGCCGACCTCCACCGCCCGCCGCACCCCGAGGGTACGGGTGAGGAAGGTGAGGAACGGCGCCTGCTCCGGGGCGATCTGGAAGCTGGCGACGTTTGCGAACAGCTCATGGGTACGGGCGACAAGTTCCGCGACCACGGGGTCCCGCGGCGGATTGTGGGCCAGGAGGTACTGGTGCAGCTCGTCGCTGAGACCGATCGACTTGAAGCTCATGAGGGAAACGCTAGTTGTCCTGCCCACAGAGGTTGGTGACGGGGACACGACTGTGAAGATCCACGGATAGGGAAGACCTCCGGGTGAAGTGTGGAGCTGCTAAGTCACCGCACTCCAACCCCGGAGGTCCTCGTGCCCCACGCTAACGCAACCCTGACCGAACGCGGCCGGCTGAAGCTGGCCCGGTGTGTCGTGGACGATGGTTGGCCGTTGCGCCGTGCCGCGGAACGCTTCCAGGTCAGCGTGAACACCGCCACGCGCTGGGCCGAACGGTACCGCCAGCTTGGCGAGGCTGGGATGGTCGACCGGTCCAGCCGGCCGCACCGCAGCCCGCACCGCACCCGCCCGAAGGTCGAGCGGAAGATCCTGCATCTGCGCCGTAGCAAGGGTCTCGGCCCCGTGGCGATCGGCGGCCGGCTGGGCATGCACGGGTCGACGGTACACAAGGTGCTGGTCCGCCACGGCGTGCCGAAGCTCGCCTGTGTGGACCTGGCCACCGGGCAGCCGATCCGCAAGGAGAAGCCGCTGCGCTACGAGCACCCCCACCCAGGCGACCTGGTGCACGTCGACATTAAGAAGCTGGGCCGCATCCCCGACGGCGGCGGGTGGCGGGTGCACGGCCGAGCCGCCGGACGCCGCAACAGCCGCGCCAGCGGGCGTAGTGCCCGCGGCTACGGCTACATCCACAGCGCCGTTGACGATCACTCCCGACTGGCCTACAGCGAGATCCTCGGCGATGAGCAGGGGCCGACTGCCGTTGCGTTCTGGCAACGCGCCCAAGCGTTCTTCACCGCCCACGGTGTCACCGTGCGACGTGTGCTCACCGACAACGGCTCCTGCTACCGCTCCCAGGTCTGGCGTCGCTGCCTGGCTGACGCCGGCATCACCCACAAGCGGACCCGCCCCTATCGGCCTCAGACGAACGGGAAGGTCGAACGCTACAACCGCACCATGATCGTCGAATGGGCGTACGCCCGTCCGTACACCAGCGAGACCGCCCGCCGCCGCGCCTTCGCACGCTGGCAGCACATCTACAATTACCACCGGCCCCACACCGCACTCGGCGGCAAACCGCCGGTCACCCGCGTCACCAACCTCTGTGGGCAGTACAGCTAGTGCACAGCCCAGAAGTCGGGCACACCCGCGCCGAGTTCGTTCAGCAAACGGCGCAACATCGGCAGTGAAACGCCGATGACCGTACCGGGGTCACCGTCGATCGAGTCGATGAACCATCCCCCGAACCCGTCGATGGTGAACGCGCCGGCTACCTGCAGCGGCTCACCGGTACGGACGTATGCGTCGATCTCCGCGTCGGAAACGTCTCCGAAATGGACGGTCGTGGCGGCGACCGCCTCCGCCTGGCGGCCGGTCGTCAGGTCGATCAGGCAGTGTCCGGTGTGGAGGATGCCCGACTTTCCTCGCATATCCCGCCAGCGTCGGCGCGCCTCGTCGCCGCTGGACGGCTTGCCGAGGGTCGCCCCGTTGAAGGCCAGCACCGAGTCGCAGCCCAGCACAAGGCTGTCATCGAGTCCGGCCGCCACGGTCTCCGCCTTGAGCCGGGCCAGCCGCAGGCAGTGTGTCCCGGCGTCAGGTGGCGCCTGGGTGCCCGACTCGTCGACATAGCTGACGATCACGCGCGGGTCGAACCCGGCCGCCCGGAGGGCCTTGAGCCGGGCCGGGCTGGCCGAGGCGAGGACGAAGTCACGCTGCACCGGCTCACAGTAGCGTCAGCACGGCGGGAGAGCTCCGCCGCGCTCATATTCACAGGCTGAACTTGATCCGCGCCTCGGTGTTGCCGGCCAGCTGACCCAGCGCCTCAAGCTCACGGAGCCGGAGCAGGGCCGGGTGGTTCACGTAGGCCTCGGCATTGCCGGTGCGCACGCGCAACGCCTCCACCTCGGCGGCGGTACGGATGCGCAGCGCCTCGGCGTCGGCCTCGGCCGCGAGACGGGTGGCCTCAGCCCGTGCCGCCGCGGCCACCCGCTCGGTCTCGGCCCGCGTCTGCGCCTCCAGGGTCTGCTTCTCGGCCTGGGTCCGGGCCTCGACCAGCTGAGCCTCGCTCAGCCGCTCGGTGGCCAGTACGCGGTTCATGATGTCCTGGAGGTTGCCCGGGAAGACGATGTCCTTCACGTCGGCCCGCACGATCTCCACTCCGTACCCGGCGGCCACGCCCTGCAGATCGCGCAGAATGTCCTCGCTGAGCTGGTTGCGGTTGGTCAGGATCGCCTCGAGCGTCATCGAGGCGAGGGAGCGCCGCGCGGCGAGTTGCACGTCGCTGTAGAGCCGGTCCTCGTACGCCGCGACCTTCTCGATCGCCGCGACCGGATCGACCACCCGGAACTGGGTCAGGATGCTCACCCGGACCGCCACCTTGTCCGACGTCAGGACCTCCTGGCCCTTGATGGTCTGTTCGCGTTCGCGCACGTCGACCACGACGACCTCGACCACCGCCCGTCTACCCCACCGGGTGTGGCCTTCGGGCAGCTCGTAGCGGCCGGCCTCGAGCACGTCGGTCAGCCGACCGTCGACGTACCGCAGGCCGCGGTGGGTGCTCTTGATGATCAGATCGCGCTTGGCCATTGTGGACACTCCGAGGGATGGACTGGGGTCCCGGCCGGGGATCCGATCGGAAGGACCGGTGGTCAGGATGGGACGCCTGCCAGCACGGGATGAGTCATCCTTGTGCACTGCGCCTTATGACCCAGGCTTCTGGACCCGGCCGGGACTGAGCTCCATTAGAGCAGTCCGCCAAGTCGCCGACAAGCTTGTTTTTCGCCGTCTACTGTGGACAGCGCTGCCGGCCGGTCTTGTACTCGAACTTCTATTGTGGACTACCGCGGCAGGCTACCCGTCCGCCAGGCGTCGCGACCCGGGCGGCCGTGTCCGTCCGGCGCCGGACGGGCCGAGCGGGCCCAACGCGAGATCGGTGGCGGCGCAGCGGCCACGGCGCCGGACCGAGCGGCGACGAGGACACTGACGATCGCGGCCAGCTCCTCGTCGGTCGGCGTCCCGCGCACGATCCGGATCTCGTCATTCACCGGGAACGCCGCCCCGGTAGCGCCTGGAAGACGTCCAGCCCGACGGCCGTGTTCATCGCGCTCACCTCCTCCATCAGAGCCTTCCACGAAAATCAGAGCCTTCCACGAACCGTGACACGGGCGCGATCCCTCAGCCCTTGCCGGGACCACTCAGAGCGGGATGTTTCCATGTTTCTTGGGTGGCAGCGTCTCCCGCTTCGTCCGCAGAGCGCGCAGCCCACGCACGATCTGGGCCCGGGTGGCGGCCGGGCGGATGACGGAGTCCACGTAGCCGCGCTCAGCCGCGACGTACGGGTGGGCCAGCGCGTCCTCGTACTCGCCGATCAGCTTGGTCCGTTCGACGGCCGGATCCTCGGCGTCGCGCAGCTCCTGCCGGTAGAGGATGTTCACCGCGCCCTGCGCCCCCATCACCGCGATCTGAGCCGTCGGCCAGGCGAAGTTGAGGTCGGCGCCGAGGTGCTTGGAGCCCATGACGTCATATGCCCCGCCGTACGCCTTTCGCGTGATGACGGTCAACTTGGGTACGGTGGCCTCGGCATAGGCGTAGATGAGCTTCGCGCCGCGCCGGATGATGCCCTCCCACTCCTGGCCGGTACCGGGCAGGAAACCGGGAACGTCCACAAAGGTCAGCACCGGGATGTTGAACGCGTCGCAGGTACGCACGAACCGGGCGGCCTTCTCGCTGGCGGCGATGTCCAGACAGCCGGCGAAACGCATCGGTTGGTTGGCCACCACGCCGACCGGCCGGCCCTCGACACGACCGAACCCGATGATGATGTTCTGCGCGTAGAGCGACATGACCTCGAGGAACTCGCCGTCGTCGACGACCGCCTCGATCACCCGGTGCATGTCGTAGGGCTGGTTGGCCGAGTCGGGAATGAGCGAGTCCAGCTCCTCGTCGCCCGCCGTGATGTCGAGCGTGCCGGTCGTGTCATAGGTTGGCGGGTCGTCGAGGTTGTTAGCCGGAAGGTAGGCCAGCAGCGCCTTCACGTACCCGATGGCGTCGTCCTCGTCGTGGGCGAGGTAGTGGGCGTTGCCGCTCCTGGTGTTGTGCGTGCGGGCGCCGCCGAGATCCTCCATCGCCACGTCCTCGCCGGTGACCGTCTTGATGACGTCAGGTCCAGTGATGAACATGTGGCTGGTCTGATCGACCATGATGGTGAAGTCGGTGACGGCCGGCGAGTAGACCGCCCCGCCCGCGCACGGTCCCATGATCAGGGATACCTGCGGAATGACCCCGCTGGCCCGCACGTTGCGAAAGAAGATCTCGCCGTAGAGGCCCAGGGACACGACGCCTTCCTGGATACGGGCGCCGCCGGAGTCGTTGATCCCGACGACCGGGCATCCGATCTTCATCGCCAGGTCCATCACCTTGACGATCTTCTCGCCGAACACCTCACCCAATGAGCCGCCGAACACGGTGAAGTCCTGGGCGAAGACGCAGATCTGCCGACCGTCGACGGTGCCGTACCCGGTGACCACGCCGTCGCCGTACGGGCGGTTGCGCTCCTGACCGAAGTTGGTCGACCGGTGCCGGGCGAACTCGTCCAGCTCCACGAACGAACCTGGGTCGAGCAGCATCTCGACCCGCTCCCGCGCGGTCTTCTTGCCCCGTGCGTGCTGCTTGTCCGTGGCGTTGGCCGATCCGGCATGGACAGCCTCGTCGATGCGGTGCCGGAGATCGGCGATCTTTCCGGGGGTCGTATGGATGTCGGGGCTGGCCGATTGCGGCACGGTAGCGGTCACGTTCGCGATGGTAACCAGCACCCATCCCGCGACCCCTTCCGGTCCGCGTCGATGTGGCGCGTCCGGGCTCCGTGTCGCCGCGTGCGCGCCGGTCGTTACCCACGTGTGGCTGACTTGCTGAACTGGATGACGCTGTTCGGGCTCGGCCTGATCGTGGGCGGCATCGGTCTCATCGGTGGCGCCGTGGTGACCGCACGCCGAGTCCGCCGCAACCGCCGGCAGCGGTTCCGGACCCGCCCGGTCCCGCCCGTGCGGGGACGCCCGGTGCGTCCCGGACCTCCGCCATCACCCCGGCCGGAACGTCCGCCGCAGCGCCCTGCTGGCCGAGACCGTCCTGCTGGACGAGGTCGCGCCGGCCTGGGCGACCCCGGTTCCGGGGGCGGCCGTCGCGCCCGCGCCGCCGCAACCGGCGGCTGGAGCCGGCCCTGCCAACACCGGGCCGCCGCAACCGCCGCCAGCGGCTGGAGCCGGCCCTGCCCACACCGGGCCGCCGCCCGCCACGGTGCCGGCCGCGTCCGCCGCCGCTCCGGCACTGGCCCGCCCTTACGTGGAGACCCGGCCGACCAGCGCCGCCGAGCCACCCAACCAACCCCACCGCAACGAGCCCCACCGCAGCCCTCGCTACCAAGGGCAGCCGTACCCGAACCGGCCGGCCGGTCCGGCCTGGGTGACCCCGGATCCGGACGCGCCACGCCCGAACCCGTCGCGCGCCGATCCGGGTCGGGGCGAGCCGGGCGAGGGCAACCGGCGCAAGCAGGGTGGCGACCGTTCGTACCGGCAGCGCCGGGGCAACCCGGTGGGAAACCAGCCGGAGTCCGGTGCACGCCGCCGCCGCGGCCGCTGAGGCGGCTCAGCCCGCCCGGGCGGTGGAGGGGCTCAGCCTGGCCGGTCGGTAGCGCGGCTCAGCCCGCCGGGCCGGTGGCGTGGCTCTGCCTGGCCGGCCGGTGGCCGGGTCCATGCCCGGGCGAGACCACAAGTGCGGCAGCATGGTGGTATGCGCAGCTCACCGTACGCGGACCTGTCCCGCCCACCGCTGCACGAGGAGAGCCTGCGCCGGGCGTTGGTCCGGCCGGGGGAGCTGTGGTCGGCGATCCACGTGGTACCGGAGACCGGTTCGACCAACGCTGACCTGATCGCCGCCGCACGCCACGGCGAGCCCCACGGTTCGGTCCTGGTGGCTGAGCGGCAGACGGCCGGCCGCGGCCGGCTGGACCGGCCCTGGCTGGCCCCGGCGCAGGCGGCGATCACGATGAGCGTGCTGCTGCGCCCGGGAGAGCAGGTACCGCCGGCACGGCTGGGCTGGCTGCCGCTGCTGGCCGGGGTCGCCCTGGCCGAGACCATCAGCCGGCTGGGCGAGGTCGGCGCGGTCCTGAAGTGGCCGAACGATCTGCTCGTACGCACCGACGGTGGCGAGGACGATTTCGGCAAGTGCGCCGGCGTGCTGGCCGAGGTGTCCGGCGACGCGGTCGTGATCGGCGTCGGGCTCAACGTGGCTCAGCGGGCGGACGAGCTCCCAGCGCCCACCGGTGCCGGCGCGTATCCGCCGACCTCGCTGGCCCTGGTGGCCGCCGCCTGCACCGACCGGGATCCGTTGCTGCGGGCGCTGCTCCGCCGGCTGGCCGAGTGGTACGACGGGTTCGTGACGGCCGGCGGAGACCCGGACGGGTCCGGCCTGCGCGCGGCGTACCGGGAACGCAGCCATACCGTGAGCCGGCCGCTGGTGGTCGCGCTGCCCGGTGGCGAGCTGGTCCGGGGCGTCGCGACCGATGTGGACATCGACGGGCGGCTGGTCGTCGACACGGCGCAGGGCGCGCGGCCGCTTGCCGCTGGTGACGTGCTCCGCGTACGGTGATCATGATCCGCGGCGCGCCCGTGTGCGTTCGGGTGACAGACAAGGTTGGCACGGACCCACTAAGGTCGGCGCCGGACAACGATGGTGCCCAGGGAGGTTCGTGTGGCTTTTCCCGATGATTCGCTCACCGACGACGAACATGTCGTCCTGCACCTGCATCCACACTGGAGCGCGATGATCCTCCCGACCGTCTGGACCATCCTCGCCGTTGGGGTGGTCATCACGGCCTCGGCGCTGGGGTGGGCCAGCTGGGCGCTGATCGCGGTCGGCGCGGTCGCGCTGTTCGTGTTCCTCCGGTTCGCGTTGTGGCGGTTCATCATCTGGCGAAGCACCCATTTCGTTTTCACCAACGAGCGCGTTCTGCTGCGCGAGGGTGTCTTCAACCGCCAGCAGCGTGACATCCCGCTGACCCGGGTGAACGACGTGTCCTCGCATCAGAAGCTGTGGCAGCGACTGCTCGCCGCCGGCCAGCTCACGGTCGAGTCGGCCGGCGAGCGCGGCCAGTCGATCCTGGAGAACATCCCCAAGGTCGTCCGGGTCCAGAAGGTGGTCTACGAGCTGGTCGAAGCCGACCACGAGCGGCGAACGCTCGACGATCACGATTTGCGCCAGGCGCTGCGTGAGGTCGCGGGCGGCAGCCACGACCGCGACGCAACCCCGCCGGCGCCGGCTGAGTAGAGCGGCCCCGGCTGGGTAGAGCCGGCGAGTTCCGGAACAACAGGCGAGGGGCGGGCCCGATCAGGGCCCGCCCCTCGGCGACGTCGAGCGTTCAGGAGCTGGCGGCGACGGACTCGTCGAGTTCGATCTCGTCGAGTTCGTGACTGGCGTCGAGTACCTTGATGACGATCGCACCGTCGGGGGAGGACGTGATCACCAACCGGGGGGATCGGACCGGTGCCGGCGCCGCCTCGATCAGGTCGTCCGCCTCGCGCCGTTCACCGTCATCGGCCGGAAGGTCGGGCGCCTCGGCCAGTGCGGCCGCGAGCGCCACCGATGTCGCCGGCTCCTCGTCGGATCCGAGCTTGAACACATGCGTCCGGTAGGCCCAGAACCTGAACAACGTGCCGAGTGCGATACCGAAACCGCTGGCGATGTTGAACGCCAGACCGCCCGTCTGGTGCAGTACGTACTTGGTGAAGGCCACCGAACCGGATTCGACCAGCAGGCCGATCATGTTGAAGAAGAAGAACAGCGAGTACTCGCGCCGTAGCGTGGACTTCGGGCGGTCCCGGTACGTCCAGTGGCGGTTCATGAAGTAGGCCGACGTGGTGGCGACCACCGCGGCCGCGGCCTTGGCCTTGACTTCGCCGCCCTGGAACAGCGTGTGTACAAGGATGTTGGCGACGCCGATGTTGACCACGACGTTCACGACGCCGATGGTGCCGAATTTCGCGAGTTCCCTGGTGATCCCGTGGAACCGTGCGGGCACGATCTCGACTAGGCGCACCCGGCTACCTTACGTGGTGCATCCAATCCTCGGGGAACCAACCGGCAGGAGGTCAGCCAATACACAGCTCTTCTGTACCCAACGTCACCTGTTTGAAGCCTGCCGTGAGCGTACGTCAGGACGGCGGCGCCGCGGGCCGGAACACGTAGCGCCGGTACGCCCAGAACCGGAACAGGGAGGCGAAGCCGACGCCGATCACGTTTCCCGAGATGTTGTCGGCCAGCCGGCTCTGGAAGCTCGGCCACATACTGCCGAGGACGTCGTGGCTGAGCAGGAGCAGTCCGCTACTGATGGCGAGGCCGACCAGGTTGAACAGGAAGAACAGACCGTACTCGCGGTGCAGCGTGGTCCGGCTCGCGTGGCGCCAGGTCCAGTACCGGTTGCCGATGAAGGCGGCCGTGGCGCTCACGACGGTGGACAGGACGATCGCTGGAAACCAGCCCCAGCCGAACTTGATCTCGGCCACGTTGAACACGGACAGGTTGATGAAGTAGCAGATGCCTCCGATGACCCCGAACTTGCCGAACTCGTGGGCCAGGTGCGCGAACCGCTCGTAGAGGGCGCGCAGCCCCCGCGCGGGCGCGGCGGTGGCCTGCCCGAGCTGGGCGGGCACCTCGAAGGACTGCACGCCGCGATGCTACCGGCACCGACACGGGTCCCGGTTACCCGATCAGGTCGAGCCGATGGATTTCCGGCCATCGTGGTGGCCATCGGGCGTGGAAACGCTCCCATGCTCGATGCTGCACGAAACGCTGTTCTCGTGGGCGCGTGCGGGCGTCACGGACATATCCACGATTTTCCTTGTGCATTTCTTCACAAGCGACCATGCTGCTCCGACCAGGACACCGGTTTACGCTGAGTTTCAATCCCGCACGTGCGCTGCTGCCAGCAAGGCAGCGGCCTGGGGCATTGGTCAACGTCGACCTTCGAGGGAGCAGTCATGACCACAACGGCCAGCGATATCGACCGAGACGCCCCCACCCGCCACGCCGCTCTTGTGAGTTGGGTGCGTGAGGTGGCCGAGCTGACCACGCCGGAACAGGTAGTCTGGTGCGACGGGTCGGCGCAGGAGTGGCGGACTCTGACCACTGGACTGGTCACTTCCGGGACACTCGTACCCCTCGACCCGACGCTGCGGCCCAACTCCTTCTGGGCCCGCACCGACCCGTCGGACGTGGCCCGGGTGGAGGAGCGCACCTTCATCTGCTCGGTCGACGAAGCCGACGCCGGACCCACCAACAACTGGATGGACCCCGGCCAGATGAAGGAGATCATGACTGATCTCTACCGGGGTTGCATGCGTGGCCGGACCATGTACGTCATCCCGTTCTGCATGGGACCGCTCAACGCGACCAGTCCGATGTTCGGGGTGGAGATCACCGACAGCGCGTACGTCGTCGTCTCCATGCACATCATGACCCGCATGGGCGCCGCGGTGCTCGAGGCGATGGGGCAGCACGCGGCCTTCGTGCCGGCCCTGCACTCCATCGGCGCACCCCTCGAGCCGGGCCAGGCGGACGTGCCGTGGCCGTGCAGCCGGACCAAGTACATCTCGCACTTCCCGGCCACCCGGGAGATCTGGTCCTACGGATCCGGGTACGGCGGCAACTCGTTGCTCGGCAAGAAGTGCTACTCGCTGCGCATCGCGAGCGTGATGGCCCGGGACGAGGGCTGGCTGGCCGAGCACATGCTGATCATGAAGCTGACCTCGCCCGAGGGCGCCGTGCACTACATCGCGGCGGCGTTCCCGTCGGCGTGCGGCAAGACCAACCTGGCCATGCTCGAGCCGACCATCCCCGGCTGGACGGTGGAGACGCTCGGCGATGACATCGCGTGGATGCGGTTCGGTCGCGACGGCCGGCTCTACGCGGTGAACCCGGAGTACGGCCTGTTCGGCGTGGCGCCGGGGACCGACTGGAAGACCAACCCCAACGCTATGCGCACGCTCGCGCGAGGAAACTCGATCTTCACCAACGTCGCCCGGACCGATGACGGCGACATCTGGTGGGAGGGCATGGGCGAGCCGCCGGCCCACCTGGTCGACTGGCACGGCAACGACTGGACCCCCGACTCCGGAGAGCTGTCGAGCCACCCGAACTCGCGCTTCTGCACGCCGATCCGGCAGTGCCCGATCCTGGCCGAT
This sequence comes from uncultured Actinomycetota bacterium, assembly GCA_963803345.1. Lineage (GTDB taxonomy): Bacteria > Actinomycetota > Actinomycetes > Mycobacteriales > Micromonosporaceae > CAWDLX01. The sequence continues at coordinate 1,509,852 of CAWDLX010000004.1, read as the reverse complement.
GAGTACGAGGACCCACAGGGCGTGCCGATCTCGGCGATCCTGTTCGGCGGGCGGCGCAAGACGACTGTCCCGCTGGTCAGCGAGGCCAGGGACTGGGTGCACGGGGTCTACCAGGGCGCCACCCTGTCGTCTGAGACGACGGCGGCGGCGGTCGGCCAGGTCGGCGTGGTCCGGCGCGACCCCATGGCGATGCTGCCGTTCATCGGCTACCACGGGGGCGACTACTTCTCCCACTGGATCGACATGGGCAAGGGTGCCGGCGCCGGAGCCGGGGATGCCGCCCTGCTGCCCAAGATCTTCTATGTCAACTGGTTCCGCCGGGGCGACGACGGCCGGTTCCTCTGGCCCGGCTTCGGCGAGAACTCACGAGTGCTCAAGTGGGTCGTCGAGCGGCTCGAGGGCCGCGCGGCGGCGATCGATACCCCGGTCGGCTATGTGCCGCCGGTCGACGCGCTGGACCTCTCGGGCCTGGACACCCCGCGCGAGGATGTGCTGGCGGCGCTGGCGGTGGATCCGGACGAGTGGCGCGCCGAGATCCCTCAGATCACGGAATGGTTCAACACGTTCGGTGAGAAGCTACCCGGCGTGTTGTGGGCGGAACTCGACGCACTCAAGGCACGCCTGGGGTTCACCGACTGAACCGGTCGAGCCTGGTAACCGACACTTCCCAAGCCTGGCCGGGTGGCTAGGCTCAGGGGAATGAAGCTTCGCGACCTGGTGTACGCGGCGTACGAGCGCCACCTCGCCGCCCGGCTCGCCGGCAAGCCGCACCCGAAGCACGTCGGCGTGATGTGTGACGGCAACCGACGGTGGGCCCGGGAGATGGGCTACGTCGATCCCAACGACGGGCACCGGGTCGGCGCCGAGCGGATCAAGGAGATCGTCCGCTGGTGCGACGAGGCCGGCATCGGGCACGTGACGCTGTGGCTGCTGTCCACCGACAATCTGAGCCGCCCAGCGGCCGAGCTCGACCCGCTGCTGCGGATCATCGACGATCTGGTCACCGAGCTCGCCGCCGAGGGTCAGCCGTGGAGCCTGCGGATGGTCGGCGCCCTCGACGTGCTGCCGGGGCCGCTGGCCCTGTCACTCAAGGCCGCACAGGAGCGTACCGAGGGGCGCACCGGCGGGGCCCAGGTCAACATCGCGGTCGGGTACGGTGGCCGCCGCGAGATCGCCGACGCGGTCCGGTCGCTGCTGTACGAGCACGCCAAGAACGGCGGCACCATCGAGGAGCTGGCCGAGGTTCTCGATGTGGACCACATCGCCGAACACCTGTACACCAAGGGGCTGCCCGACCCCGACCTCGTCATCCGCACCAGCGGTGAGCAGCGGCTCTCCGGCTTCCTGCTCTGGCAGAGCGCGCATTCCGAGTTCTACTTCGCCGATATGAACTGGCCCGACTTCCGCAAGGTCGACTTTCTACGGGCGCTGCGGAGCTACGCGATGCGACAGCGCCGGTTCGGTCAGTAAGGACTGGTCGGCGGCGCGCCCTTGTCGCCGCCTCTTCGTTGACCACCACAACGAGGAGGCGCACGTGAACGAGGTCGTCGCGCTGGTGCTCGTCCTGCTGCTCGCCACGTCCGGGTATGCAGCGGGGCGGATGCACGGACAGTTCAGCTACCGCCTGGGGTACCGGTACGGGTACCGGCAGGGCTACTTCGACGGCGACCGGGCCAGCTGGAGCCGCCGTCGCCGGGAGATGCAGGCCGTGGTCGCCTCAGTCCTCACCACCCAGACCGAGGAGGGCGGGACCACCTTCGCCAGCGACGCCTCCGGCGGCACCATGTACGCCAGTGAGGCGACCGGCGAGGACGATGGCGAGAGCACCGGACCGGTGGGCGCGACAGCTGGCCGCCATCACCGTTTGGTCGCAGATCCGACACGCGCGGCGGTCTGATCTGGTTTAGAACCGGTCTGTGCGGTTAGCGTCTGCATGTGGCCGGGGGCTTCCCGACCACACGAGGCCCGAACGAGCACGGGGCCCGCACCCAGCCCCGTACCGGGCGTCGGGACGGTGCGAACCGCGGACGGCGAGGTGCAGTCCGCCGGAGCAGCCTGTGACCAAGAGCAGACCACCCGCGCAGCAGTCGGCCAGCACCAGGGCCCCGAGCCCCAGATCCCGTCGCGGCGCGTCACCACCGCAAGACCCGGTACCACCCCCGCCCCGGAAACAGACGGCCCGCAAAACCCCGGTGCGAACCCCGCGACCCGTTGTCCCCCAACCAATCGCCCGTCGGATCTATGTTCTGGACACCTCGGTGCTCCTGGCGGATCCACGGGCGATTCTTCGTTTCGAGGAACAGGAGGTCGTGCTGCCGCTGGTGGTCATCTCGGAGCTGGAGGGCAAGCGGCACCATCCCGAGCTCGGGGTGTTCGCCCGGCAGGCGCTGCGGACCCTCGACGAACTGCGGGTACGGCACGGTCGGCTGGATGTGGCGCTGGCCATCAACGAAGACGGCGGCACGCTGCGGGTCGAGCTCAATCACAGCGACCCGGCGATCCTGCCGCCGGGCTTCCGGACCGACACCAACGACGCCCGGATCCTCGCCGTGGCGCTCGGGCTGGCCGCCGAAGGCAACCACGTCACCCTGGTCACGAAGGACATCCCGTTGCGGGTCAAGGCGGCCGCGGTCGGCCTCGTCGCCGACGAGTACCGGCACGGCCAGGCCATGGACCCTACGTGGACCGGGATGGCCGAGCTGGCCCTGACCGAGGACGAGGTGAAGCGGCTCTACGGCGGCGAGGCGCTGGACCACCCGGAGGCGGCCGAGATGCCGTGCCACACCGGTCTCGTGCTGCACTCGGCGAACGGGTCGGCCCTGGGTCGGGTACATCCGGACAAGAGCGTCCGGCTGGTCCGAGGCGATCGGGAGGCGTTCGGGCTGCGCGGACGATCGGCTGAGCAACGCATCGCCCTGGACATGCTGCTCGATGACTCGGTCGGCATCGTGTCACTCGGCGGGCGGGCCGGTACGGGGAAGTCGGCCTTGGCCCTGTGCGCGGGGCTCGAAGCGGTCATGGAGCGGCGCAAGCATCGCAAGGTGGTCGTGTTCCGGCCGCTCTACGCCGTCGGTGGCCAGGAACTGGGGTACCTGCCGGGCAGCGAGGCCGAGAAGATGTCGCCATGGGCGCAGGCTGTCTTCGACACACTCGGGTCGGTGGTGCACGAGAACGTGATCGAGGAGATCTCGGTCCGCGGGATGCTCGAGGTGCTGCCGCTGACCCACATCCGCGGTCGCAGCCTGCACGACTCCTTCGTCATCGTCGATGAAGCGCAGTCGCTGGAGCGCGGCGTTCTGCTCACGGTGCTGTCCCGCATCGGGCAGGGCTCGCGGGTCGTCCTCACGCACGACGTCGCTCAACGTGACAACCTGCGGGTCGGTCGCCACGACGGGATAGCGGCGGTGATCGAAGCGTTGACCGGCCACCCGCTCTTCGCGCACGTCACGTTGACCCGATCGGAGCGTTCGCCCATCGCGGCGATGGTGACCGATCTCCTCGAGGACCTGCCAACGTAGACCGTCTAGTCCGTTTATGCCCACATTTACACTGTGGGCTGCGTCACAACGCACGGCCTTGAGGATGCCGGGGCCCACCTCGTTAAGCAAAGGTGGGCTCCGAGCACGGTGCCAGGTGAACCGGTGCCCGCTTGCGATACCGGTGAGATCACGGTTACTTTCCGCAATCTCGGTGGCGTCGCGTCCTTGCCCCCGGCGAAGGGAAGAGTTCGTGGGTCGCCCACGACGCGCCACCGAGCCACGCACCGGACACTTATCCGACGACGCCCCATCGCAGCACCGTCGACCTCCGCGACCTCGCCAGGAACCGGCTGAGCGTCCGCGCCGACCCAGGTCTGACGACACCATCGAGGTGGTCCGCACGCCGCCGGCACCGCGCCACGGCAGCCCGTCCGAGCACGTCGCCCCCTCGCCGCGTTCCCGCGGACGGCGGGGCGCCCCCGCTCCAGCCGACATCCCCGCCACCGCCGCGCCAGCCGTCGAGGTACCCCGGCCGGGCGACCGCGGACCCGGCGACGCCTTCCGCGGCTTCGAGCCGGTCGGTCCCGCCGTCGGCCGCCCGGTCACGGCGCCGCCCGCGCCGCGCCGACCGATCGACATCCGCGTCGGTGAGCGGCCGGGTGCTGGCAAGCCGGCGCATCGCAAGCCGAACCACACCTTCCGGGTCGTCGGCGTCTTCGTGCTCGTCGTCGGCGCGCTGGCCGGCGGGTACCTCGGATTCGGCCGGGCCGACCACCCGACGATCGCCGACGCGGTAACCGGGCTCGCGGTGTCGACGACGGGGATCCCGACGCCCACCGGCACACCACTGAGCGACCAGGCGGCCGTCCTGGCTCAGCAGAAGGCGGCCGCGGCCGCCAAGTCGGCTGCCGCCCAGGCCAGCAAGGCCGACCAGGTCGCGGGTCGCCAGCAGCAGGCAAGCCGGTCCAGTCCCCGCCCCACGTACCCGGTGCCGACCTCATGCAAGGAGTTCACCGGTAACCGCCAACTCGGCTGCGGTCTGCTCCTGGACGCCGGATTCAACATCGACCAGTTCCCCTGTCTGGACAAGCTCTGGACCAAGGAGAGCCACTGGAACACGAAGGCCTCGAACGCTTCCTCGGGCGCGTACGGGATCCCCCAGGCACTGCCGGGGGACAAGATGGCGGCATACGGCTCGGACTGGCGGACCAACCCGGTACCCCAGATCAAGTGGGGGCTGAGCTACATCAAGGGCCGGTACGGCAGCCCATGCGCGGCCTGGGACCACTCCCAGGCCACCGGTTGGTACTGAGCTTGTCGCTGCTGGCGGGATACGCCACAGTGGACACCAACCGACCGTGATCGACGAGGGGTGTCCACTGTGGCGGAGCCGGCTGTTCCCCCCCGGCGTACCCGGTTTCTCCGACGGGCCAACCTGGACGAGGCCGAGCGCTTCGGTAGCCAGCCCTTCTTCGCCGCCCTGGGCCGGGCGTTCCTCGTCATGTGCGCGGTGGTACCGGTCCTCGAGGCGATCGTCTTCATCGACCAGCACACGAACGGTGCGGTCGACGCGTTCGCCGGTATCCGGCCGCATCAGATAGCGGGACTCAAGGGCATCCTGCTCGCGCCGTTCGCGCATTCGGGGATCGACCATCTGCTCGCCAACAGCGCACCACTGATCATTCTCGGCACGTTCGTGCTGGCGTCGGGCACCCGACGCTTCCTGCTCGCCACACTCATCATCGTGGTGGTGAGCGGCCTCGGCGTCTGGTTGCTCACGCCGGATCGGTTCATCGTGGTCGGGGCCAGCGGTGTGATCTTCGGATGGCTCGGCTTTCTCGTGATGCGGGGCATCGTCGAGAGCAGCCTGTGGAACTTCGCGGTGGTGCTGGTCGCCGGCCTGCTCTACGGCTGGCAGGTGTACCTGCTGCTACCCACCCAGGAGGATGTCTCGTGGCAGGGGCACCTGTTCGGCTTCGTCGGGGGAGCGCTCGCCGCGGTTCTGCTGCGTCGTCGCCGACCCGCGGCGCAGGATGTACCCACGCCGGAGGATGATCCGGTGTGGGCAAGTCCTCAGGCCTAGGCTTCTTGCCGGGTCTGCGGTCCGCCCGTAACGTTCGCACGAGGGCTGGCAGCGCAGTTCCCGACAACGATTGAGGAGCGTCCATGGCCGACGTTGACCTGGCCATCGTGGGGGCCGGTCCGACCGGGCTCTTTGCGGCCTATTACGCCGGTTTCCGGGGTCTGTCCACGGCGGTCATCGACGCGTTGCCGGAGCCGGGCGGCCAGGTCACGGCGATGTACCCGGAGAAGGCGATCTTCGATGTGGCCGGGTTCACGACCATCAAGGGGCGCGACCTGATCGCGAACCTGGTCGAACAGGCGGCCCAGTTCAGCCCGGACTACAGGCTCGGCATCCGGGCCGAGAAGCTCGCCTACGACGGCGAGGGCCTGCCCAACCTCACCCTCTCCGACGGCTCGTCACTGCGCTGCCGGGCGATCCTCATCACGGGCGGTCTGGGCAGCTTCACCTCACGCCCGCTGCCGGCGGCGGACGCGTTCACCGGAGAGGGTGTGCGCTTCTTCGTCAAGCATCTGCATGAGCTGACCGGGCACGACGTGGTGATCGTCGGCGGCGGCGACTCGGCCTTCGACTGGGCGCTCGCGCTGTCGCCGCTGGCGAAGTCGGTGACGCTCATCCATCGCCGGGACAAGTTCCGCGCTCACGCGTCGACCGTGGCCAAGGTGGCGCAGCTGCCGGTCGAGATCATCGTGAACGCCGAGGTCACCCGCCTCCTCGGCGACGGAAAGGTGACCGGTTGCGAGGTCGTGGTCAAGGGCGCTGAGCCGCGCGAGCTGCCGGCCGACACGGTCGTCGCCGCTCTCGGCTTCACAGCCGACCTCGGTCCCCTGGCGGAGTGGGGCCTCAACCTCGACAAACGCCACATCCTCGTCGACTCGACGACCGCGACCAACCTGCCGCGGGTGTTCGCGGCCGGCGACATCTCCGAGTACCCGGGCAAGGTCCGCCTGATCGCGACCGGGTTCGGGGAGGCGGCGGTCGCCGTCAACAACGCCGCGGTCGCGATCGACCCGTCAGCGCACCTGTTCCCCGGACACTCCAGCGACAACGGCTGAGCTACGACCTCAGCGGACAGCGGTCCGACGGCTGACTGCCGGGTTGAGTTCGAGGCGCATGATGACGCGCGCCGCGGACGGGCGGTCGACCACGGCGAATCCGGTACCCGCGTACAGCGGCTCCACCCCGACGAATGCCTCCGCCGCCGCATGGCGCGAGTCCCCGGCCAGTGGGTACCCCTCGATGGCGACGGCCCTGTGCTCACGGGCCAGCTCGACCGCGGCCTCGAGCAGAGCGCGGGTGACACCGGTGCGCCGGGCCTCACGCCGGACGAAGAAACAGGTGACCAACCACACGACCGGGTCCTCTACCGGGTCGTGGCCGGCCAGGGTCGGCGTACGCAGCATGCGGTCGTAACGCGCCCGCGGCCCGACGGCGATCCAGCCGACCGGTTCGCCGTCGCGGTAGGCGATGAGCCCGACCGGCTCCGGCTCCGTGGCCGCCAGCTCCTCGAAGGCGAGCCGGTTTCCCCCGGACCAGCCGGCCTGGCACTGCTTGGCCGGAAGGATGTTCCACATGCAGTAGCAGCCGGACGTGGTCTTGTTGGCGCCGAACAGGGTGGCGAGGTCATCGAGGCGTTTCCCGGTCACCGGGTGCACATCCACAGTCATGGCGGGCAGCTTAGGGGCGCAGTCCGACAAGACGGCCCATCGCCTGCACCTGATGCTCGAACCAGGCGTCGAGGTTCTCGATGGTGTTGTTCAGCCGGCCGAACAGTTCGAAGCTGACCGCCCCGAACAGGTGGGTGTAGACGATCATGCCGCGGGCCAGCACGGCCGGGGCAGGCCGGGGAACACCGGGACACGATCCGGGCCATGTCGGCCTGCACGGGTGCGGGCAGCCAGTCGCCGGGCTGCGTGCGGATGATCCCGGCGCCGTGCCCGTCGACCAGGATCCGTCCGAGCACGATCGGTACCCGGTTGGCCGGTTCGATGGTGTCCTGTGGGGCGGCGTAGCCGGGCACCGGGGTGCCGTAGGTGAGCGCGTACTCGTGCGGGTGCTCGCGGGCCCACTCGCGGATGGCACGGCAGATGCCTTCGAGCCGGCCGAGCAGGTCGGCCCGTTGGACCGCGGCATCCCCGCGTTCGGCGGCGTCACCGAGGGCGTTGTAGGCGTCCACGATCAGCGCGGTGAGCAACTCGTCCCGGCTGGCGAAGTAGCGGTAGACCGCCGATGACACGAGACCGAGCTCACGGGCGACGGCCCGCAGTGACAGGTTGGCCGCTCCCTCGGAGGCCACCTGCCTCCGGGCGGTCTCCTTGATCTCATCCGTCATCTCGGCCCGTACGCGCGCGCGCAGCGACGATGCCCTCGAATTCTCGACCATGTCGCCCAGTCTGCCACACATTCGAGAGCACTGCTCTTGACACGCAGCGCAGCTCTCGGCGATGCTGGACCCAGTCGTCGAGAGCGCCGCTCTCGAAACGGAGCATCATCCCAAGGAGGCAGAGATGGCCCTGCACGTGATCGTCGGCGCCGGCCCGATCGGCTCCGCCACGGCCGAGCACCTGATCGCCGGCGGCCATGATGTCCGTGTGGTGACCAGGTCGGGTAGCGGTCCTGACGGGGTCGAGCGGGTCGCCGCCGACGCCGCGGACGGCGAGCGCCTGACCGTACTGACCCGGGGCGCGGCCGCCCTCTACAACTGCGCCAACCCGCAGTACCACCGCTGGCCGGTCGACTGGCCGCCGCTGGCCGACGCCCTGCTCGCGACGGCCGAGCGTACCGGCGCCGTCCTGGTCGCGATGAGCAACCTGTACGGGTACGGACCGGTCAACCGGCCGATGACCGAGGACCTGCCGCTGGCAGCGTCCACTGTGAAGGGTCGCGTCCGGGCTCGCATGTGGCGCCAGATGCTGGCCGCCCATGAGGCCGGCCGGGTCCGGGTGACGGAGGCCCGGGCCAGCGACTATGTCGGACGGGACGCCAAGTCACTGTTCACCGACATGATCGCGCCGAAGGTCCGGGCCGGACGGGTGGCGACGGTACCGGCCAATGTGGACGTTCCGCATAGTCTCACCTACACGGTGGACGCCGGCCGGCTGCTGGCCGTCCTGGGTACTCAGGAGGCGGCCTGGGGGCGGGCCTGGCACGTACCGACCGACAAGCCGGGCACGCTGCGCGAGGCGGCGGCGGCGTACGCCAACGCTCGTCGGTGCCCCGCCACCGCGGCTGCGTCGAATGTCCACAGTGGTGCTCCGCGCCGGTGGCCTGTTCCTGCCGGCCGCCCGCGAGTTCGCCGAGATGCGGTACCAGTTCGAGCGGCCGTTCATCCTGGACTCCACGCTCACGGAGCACACCTTTGGGCTCGCGCCGACCAGCCTAAACGACGCGCTGAAGGCGATGGCCTAGCCCACTTCGAGGGTGCCGCCCCCGAAGTCCACAAGGGAGTAACCGCGCAGCTTCTCCAAGCGGTGGAAGGAGTCGATGACGCGGATGGTCCCGCTCTTGGAGCGCATCACGATGGACTGGGTGTAGGCGCCGCCGCCGCGGTAGCGGACGCCGCGCAGCAGGTCACCGGTCGTGACACCGGTCGCGGCGAAGAAGGCGTTGTCGCCGCGGACGAGGTCGTTGGTGAACAACACCCGGTCCAGGTCGTGCCCGGCCGCGACGGCCCTCTCCCGCTCGGCGTCGTCCTGGGGCCACAACTTGGCCTGGATCGCACCACCGATGCACTTGAGCGCGCAGGCCGCGACGATGCCCTCCGGCGTACCGCCGATACCGACGAGAACGTCCACATCGGACTGTTCCCGGGCGGCGTAGATCGCGCCAGCGATGTCACCGTCACTGATGAACCGGACGCGGGCCCCGGTATCGCGGACCTCGCGCACCAGGTCCGCGTGGCGGGGCCGGTCGAGGATGCAGACCGTGAGTTCGGAGACGCTGGACCGCTTGACCTTGGCGATGCGGCGCAGGTTGTCGGCGATGCCGGCCTCGAGCTCGATCACGTCCGCGCACTCCGGCCCGACAGCGATCTTCTCCATGTAGAAGACGGCGGAGGGATCGAACATGGCACCACGCTCGGCCACCGCGAGAACGGCGATCGCGTTGGGCATGCCTTTGCTCATCAGGGTCGTCCCGTCGATCGGATCGACCGCGACATCGACCTCGGGTCCGCCCTTCCAGTCCCCGACGTGCTCACCGTTGAACAGCATCGGAGCGTTGTCCTTCTCGCCCTCCCCGATCACGACGACCCCACGCATCGGCAACGAGTTGATCAGGCGCCGCATCGCGTCGACAGCGGCCCCGTCACCACCCTCCTTGTCGCCCCGCCCGACCCAGCGGCCGGCCGCCATCGCCGCCGCCTCAGTGACTCTCACGAGCTCCAGTGCGAGGTTCCGGTCGAGTTCCTCGGTCCGGCGGGGTGTGGTCATGTGCGGCCTCCTCGCGGGCATCGTTGCCTGAAGAGAAATCGTGTCAGACGCGCCGCCACCGCGCATCCATGGCCTGACCCCGTGTGCGGAGGTCCCCCGTAGGGTGCGTCAGGATAGGGGGGTGACCTCGCCTCCCGCCGAGACCGGAGACGTCGACGAGCCGCCGCCGGCACGGCACGGGCGGACCGCCCGCGACATGGCGATCTCGCTTGTCGTGCTGCTGATCCCGGTGGCCATCATCGTCGCGTTCGTGTGGGGCCGTGGCGGCAATGACGTGGTGCCGGTCGATCCTGGCACGGCGATCGCGGACGCCCGACGCGCGGCCGCCTTCCCGGTGCTCGCTCCGCGGCCGATGGCGGCGGGCTGGACCTCTGTGAGCGCCCAGTACACGCCGGATGACACCACGCTCCGGATCGGGTACGTCACCCCGGCCGGTCACGGACTGCAGCTGATCGAGTCAGCCTCCCCCCAGGCCGGGCTGTTGATCCGCGAGCTGGGCGACGCCGTCACGCCGGACGGGGTGATGGCGGTCGGGGGCCAGCAGTGGAACTCGTATCAGGTTCGCAACGGTGAGCGAGCCCTCGTGCTACCGGGCAGCGGCCGGACCATCATCGTCATCGGCAGCGCCGAGCCCCCGGAGCTGCGGGCCCTGGCCGCGTCGGTGAGTTGACCGGCCCGTTCGCGCATGACGGGGCCTTGCCAGGGGAACATACGCTCAGGCGCCAGAACGGAGCCGGATGCGGAGGATCGTGTGATGAGACATCGTTGGGCCGTGGCGGTCATGGGCACGGTGGCCGCTCTCGCCCTCACCACCGGTTGTACATCGGGCGCGGGCTCGGGTGCAGCCTCGGCGACCACACCGTCCGGGGTGGACGCGCTGGCCGCGGCAGCCGCGAAGACCAAGGGCCAGAGCTACCAGTTCTCGGTCGCCTACGGCCAGTCCCTGACCGGCGAGGGCGTGGCCACCGGTGACGGGTCGGCCACGTCAATGAAGATCACCTTTGCGGATGCCGGTACCGGGGTCGTGGTGAAGATCGACGCGCTCGTGCTGGCGTCCGCCGCGTACGCCAAGATCGACCTGGGTGCGGCCGGCGGTGCGCTGCTGGGTATCTCGCCGACCACCTGGGTGCACATCGACCCGGCCAAGGCGCCGGGCGCGATCCGGCTCGGGGTCAGCCCGGGCAAGGACATCTTCGGCCCCGGCACCTACCTGACGGCCGCGCAGACGGCGACGATGGACAGCGCGACCCAGATCAGCGGCACGCTCGACGTGACGAAGACCAGCCTGCCGGGGGTCGCGACCGCGTCGATCCCGGCGCGCCCAGAAGGTCCTGCCGTTCGTGGCCACGCTCGATGGCCAGGGCCGGATCACCAAGATCGTCGTGAAGATCCCCGCCCTGGGAGTGGTTCCGGCGGCCGATCTGACCACCACGTACTCCAACTGGGGCACCAAGGTCGACGCGACCGCGCCGCCGGCCAACCAGACCGTCGAGGCGCCCGCGTTGGTCTACACGTTCCTGCAGTAGGGAGGCACTACTCGGGCCTTGCGGCAGCGTCCAGGCGCGCCCGGACGCCGTCGAGCCAACGCTGGCACACGGCGGCCAGGTACTCGCCGCGCTCCCAGAGGATCAACGACTCCTCCAGAGTGCCGCCGCCGGACTCGAGCCGCTCGACGACCCGGGCCAGTTCGGCACGGGCCTCCTCGTAGGACAGGCCGTCGTCGGGGGGCGCGGAAGCGTCGGTGGTCATGGTTCGCTCACCTTAGCCGGGAGCTCGCCGCCTGCCAGCCGGATCCGCAGCGCGTCGCCGGGAGCCACGTCGGCCGGGTCGAGAAGTACGACGTTGTCGGCCGCCCGCGCAACGATCGCGTACCCGCGCTCGAGGGTCTTGAGCGGCGAGAGCGCCCGCAGGCGGGCCAGCGTGTGGTGAAGGTCGCCCTCGGCCCGGTCGATGCGATGCCCCAGTGTCCGGGCAGCCCTCCCACGCAGCATCGACACCTGCTCCGACCGGCTGTCGATCATCGTGACCGGGCGGGCCATTACCGGGCGGCTGCGCAGCGCGTCCAGTCGTTGCTGTTCCCGGTCGACATGGTGCCGGACCGCCCGGTTGAGCCGACCACGGGCGGTGGCGATCCGGTGCATTTCGTCGGCCAGGTCGGGAACGGCCCGTTTGGCCGCGTCTGTGGGCGTCGACGCCCGTACGTCGGCGACGAAGTCGACCAGCGGGGTGTCCGTCTCGTGGCCGATCGCCGAGATCACCGGGGTCCGGCAGGCGAAGACCGCCCGGCACAGCGCCTCGTCCGAGAAGGGCAGCAGGTCCTCGGTGCTGCCGCCGCCCCGGGCGAGCACGATCACATCGACCGCCGGATCCTGGTCGAGGATGGCGAGCGCGTCGACCACCTGGGACACCGCCGAAGGTCCTTGTACGGCCACGTTGATGACCCGGAACCGGACGGCTGGCCAGCGCCGGCGCGCGTTGGTGAGCACATCGCGTTCGGCCGCGCTGGCGCGACCAGTGATCAGACCGACGCCGGCCGGCAGGAACGGCGGCCGACGCTTGCGGGCCGGATCGAACAGTCCGTCGGCCGCGAGCTGCCTCTTCAGCCGTTCCAGCCGGGCCAGCAGCTCTCCCAGCCCGACCTGGCGGATCTCGTCCGCCCTCAGGGACAGGGTGCCGCGGGCGGCGAAGAACTCCGGTCGGGCGTGGGCGACGATCCGGGCGCCCTCGGCCAGCTCGGGTGCCCCGGAGTCGAGGACGTCGCGATGAGCGGTCACCGTCAGGCTGATGTCGGCGGCCGGATCGCGCAGGGTGAGGAATACCACATGCGTGCCGGGGCGGCGACTGACCTGAGCGACCTGGCCGTCGATCCAGACCCAGCCCAGCCGGGCCACCCAGGCGCCGAGCTTCTGGCTGACCACCCGGACCGGCCACGGCGCCTCGGCCGTGCTCTGGCGCTCCGCGCCGCTCGCTGGCTCATCGGCCACGACGCCCAGCCTAAGCCCGGCCGTACGATTGAGCCGTGAGCGGGAAAAGAGTGCTGCTGGCCAGGCCACGTGGGTACTGCGCCGGCGTGGACCGCGCGGTACAGACAGTCGAGGAGGCGCTCAAGCTCTACGGGCCGCCCGTCTACGTGCGCAAGCAGATCGTGCACAACAAGCACGTCGTGGCCACGCTGCAGCAGCGCGGCGCGGTCTTCGTGGAGGAGAACGAGGAGGTGCCCGAGGGCGCCATCGTGGTGTTCTCCGCCCACGGTGTGGCGCCGGAGGTGTACGACTCGGCCCGGGCGCGCAATCTCAAGGCGATCGACGCGACGTGCCCGCTGGTCACCAAGGTGCACCAGGAGGCCAAACGGTTCGCCACCGACGACTACGACATCCTGCTGATCGGGCACGAGGGTCACGAAGAGGTGATCGGGACGGCCGGTGAGGCGCCCGGCCATGTCCAGCTCGTCGACGGGCCGGACGCTGCCGACGCGGTCACCGTGCGAGACCCGGCCAAGGTGGTCTGGCTGTCACAGACCACGCTCTCGGTGGACGAGACCATGCAGACCGTGGCCCGGCTCAAGGAACGTCTCCCGCTGCTCCAGTCGCCTCCCAGCGATGACATCTGCTACGCCACCTCGAACCGCCAGCAGGTGGTCAAGGAGATCGCGCCGCAGTGTGACGTGGTACTGGTGGTCGGCTCGCGCAACTCCTCGAACTCGGTCCGGCTGGCCGAGGTCGCACTGGCCGCCGGGGCGGGTGCCTCGCATCTGATCGACGACGCGGCTGAGATCGACGACGGATGGCTGACCGACGTGACGACGGTCGGCCTGACCTCGGGTGCCAGCGTGCCGGACGAGCTCGTGACCCAGGTGCTCGACTACCTGGCCGGGCGCGGGTTCGACGAGGTCGCCGAGGTCACCACGGCCAACGAGAAGCTGGTCTTCTCGCTGCCGCAGGAGCTCAAACGCGACATCCGGGCGGCCGCCGCCGACCGCGCCCAGGCAGCCGCCGAGCTGGCCGCGAGCGTGCGCGACTGACCGGTTCCCACCGCCCGGAACCCGGTCGCCGGCACTGGTCCGGTGCGGTCACACTGGCCGCGTGAGCCTTACCCTGCACGACCTGTTCAGCCCAGCGGAGCTGCGGGCCGCCCTCGACGAGGGGCTGGTCCGGCAGCAGGAGCACCCCGATGAGCCGCTGGCGATCCTGAACTACACCGAGCGGGCGGCCTATGGGAACGCGTGGAACCCGGTCACCCTCGCCTGCCGCGGACTCGTGTACCACCGCCCGACCGGCCGGGTTCTGGCCCGCCCGTTCCCGAAGTTCTTCAACCATGGGCAGTCCGGCGCGGCCGTGATCGAGTTGACCGCCCCGGTCCACGTGACCGACAAGCTGGACGGGTCGCTCGGAGTGCTCTACCCGCTGCCCTCCGGCGGGTACGCGGTGGCGACCCGCGGCTCGTTCGCGTCCGACCAGGCGCTGCACGCGACCGAGGTACTGAGGCAGCGCTACGCCGGCTTCGTCCCGGCTGAGGGGCTCACGATCCTGGTCGAGATCGTGTACCCGGCGAACCGGATCGTCGTCGACTACGGCGACGTGGACGACCTCATGCTGCTCGGCGCCGTCCGGCTGGCCGACGGCCGGATCGTCGAGGCGGCCTCCGTCTCCGGCTGGCCGGGACCGGTTGTACCGACCCTGCGGGCCCGCAGCTTCGCCGAGGCGCTGGCTCTGCCGCCCCGGTCCAATGCCGAGGGCATGGTCGTCCGCTGCCTGCGTACGGACGCGATGGTGAAGATCAAGCAGGACGACTACGTCGCTCTGCACCGCATCGTGACCGGACTGACCGAACGAACGGTGTGGCAGCACCTGGTTGACGGCAAGCCGCTCGAGGACCTCGTCGCCCCGCTGCCCGACGAGTTCCACGATTGGGTCCGGGCGGTGGCCGAGCGGATCGAGTCCACAGTGGACGCCGAAGCCGGGCGGCGGAGGCAGGAGTTCGACGCGGTCCGGGCCGGGCTGCCGCAAGGCTCCGGGCGTAAGGACTTCGCCATCGCGGTAACCGGGCGGCCGCACGCGTGGGCGTTGTTCGCTCTGCTCGACGGCAAGGACATCCGGCCCAAGCTGCGCTCCGCGGCCAAGCCCGGGCCGCTCGGACCGTCGGGGCGCACGTTCAGCGAGGATGACGCCTGATGCCCACGCTCATCATCACCCGCGGCCTGCCCGCGTCGGGCAAGTCGACCCGGGCCCGGGCCTGGGTGGCCGAGGATCCGGCCGGGCGGGCCCGGGTCAACCGGGACGACCTGCGCTCGATGCTGCACGACGGGGTATGGCGCGGGCACGACACCGAGAGCCAGACTGTCGGCGCCCGCGACGCGCTGATCACCACGCTGCTGCGGCGCGGCATCAACGTCGTGTGCGATGACACCAACCTGGCCCAGCGCTCAGTTCGCGACCTCGCCCGCGTTGCCGCGGTCAGCCGGGCCGAGATCGAGGTGTGGGACCTCACCGATGTTGCGCTCGACCTCTGCGTCGAACGCGACCGAGTGCGCGAGCGCCCCATCGGCGAGGACGTGATCCGCGACCTGCACCGCCGGTACCTGGCCGGCCGGACGTACCCGCTGCCGGTACCGGTGGCGGAGCTGACCCCGGCCGAGCTGGTGCGGGCATTGCCGTACGAGCCGCCCGAGGACGCGCCGTCCGCGGTGCTCGTCGACATCGACGGCACCGTCGCGCTGATGGGCCAGCGGTCGCCGTACGACGAAAGCCAGGTCCACCTCGACCGGCCGAATGTCTCGGTTATCACAGCCGTCCGGGCGCTGCACGCCGCCGGGCACGAGATCATCTTCTGCTCAGGCCGGACCGAGCGCTCCCGCCAGGCGACCGAGACGTGGCTGGCTCAGCACGTGCGCGTGGCCCACGCGGACCTGTTCCTGCGCCGGGCGGGCGACCAGCGCCGGGACTCGATCGTCAAGCAGGAGATCTTCGACCGGCACATCCGGGACAGGTGGCACGTTGTGGCGGTCTTCGACGACCGGCAACAGGTCGTCGACGCCTGGCGGGCGATGGGGCTCACGGTGTTCCAGGTGGCTCCGGGCGACTTCTGAGAGCGGTCGTTGGCCTGGTCTGTGTACCGTCGAATCATGTTCTGGCGTAGACGCAGGGAACAGGAGCTCGCTGACGCTCGGGAGGAGGCGCTGCGCTGGTACGAGCGGCTGGGCGGGCAGATCACCAACCTCTCCGGCGGCAACGACCAGGCCGTCAAGCAGGCCCTCGTCGACGCGGGTGAGCGGTACAACGCGGCCGGCGCGCAACTGGACCGGGCGAACTCCCCGAAGCAGTACGAGCTGGCCCGCGAGACGGCGCTGGAGGGGCTGGCCTACATCCGCGCCGCCCGTACCGCCATGGGTCTTGATCCGGGACCGGAGGTGCCGCCGCTGGCTGCCCAGCGCGGCGTCGGCACGATCACCGAGGAGCGCCGGCTGGATGTCGGCGGGCGGGAGTTCCGGGCCTCGCCACGCCCGGCGGGCGACACGCCGTACTACTATCCGGGCGGGCGCGTGCAGGGCCGGCCGGTACCGGCTGGTTGGTACTCCGAGCCGTGGTGGAAGACGGCGTTGGCCACCGGGGCTGGAGTGTTCGGCGGCATGCTGCTCTTCGACGCGCTGGCTGGCGGGTTCAACGACTACGGGTACGACCAGGGCTACGAGCAGGGTCTCGACTACGCCGACCAGCACGGATGGGACCCCGGCGGCGATGGCAGCCAAGGGGACAACGGCAACACCGGGGACGACGGCGGCTATGACGGCGGTGGCTACGACGCCGGTGGCTTTGACGGCGGTGGCTTCGACGGCGGAGGGGACTTCGGCGGCGACTTCTAGAGCCGCCGGTCTGGATGCCGCCGTTACGGACGCCGCCAGTCTGGCCGCCGCAGGTCTGGACGCCACAGGTCTGGACGCCGGCCGGTCTGGGTGCCGCCGTTCTGGACGCCGTGGTTGTGGGCGCCGTGGTTGCGCGCGGCGCTCCGCCCGGGGTCAGCGGTCGACCAGTGCCACCCGTTCAGGTTCATCCAGCCGGTAGCCGACCCCCCGTATTGTCGAGATGGCCGGACCCCGGCCACCGAGCTTCTGCCGGAGCCGCCGGACGTGGACATCGACCGTTCGCCCGCCGCCGCTGAATTCGTACCCCCATACGGTCTGCAGCAACTGACTGCGGCTGAACACCCTTCGCGGGTGCCGGGCCAGGAAGCAGAGCAGGTCGAACTCCCGCCGGGTCAGGTTGAGCGGCGCCCCGTCGAGCATCGCGTTGTACTCGTCGACCACGATATGAAGGGCCGCCGCGTCGGCCGCCGCCGTGGCGTTGGTACTCAGTTCGGCACCCCGCCGCCGGCCCCATTCACCCGGACTGGCCGCGTCGACGATCACCTCCGCCGACCCGATCGCCTTCACCGCGGCGACCAGCGGCGCGATCGCCGAGATCGCATCCTCGCCCCGCACCGTGATCGAGACCGTGACCTCCGGGGCGGCCATGGCCCTCCCGGCCAACGGCTCCGGGCAGATCGCCGACTCGGACGGGTACCTCACCTCTGCCGGGGTCGGCGCGGGGCGCCGCAGCTCGTCCGGCTCGAACGGCGGCGCTGGCCGCGGGCCGGGCGGCCGGTTGGCCGGCCGCCCGGGTGCCGACGCTGGGGGACGCGCTCGCGGCGCGCGGAAAGTCGCGGTCATAACTGCCTCCTGGGTGGACGACGGCCGCGATGTCTCGTCAAGGAGCGCAGGCTCCGTCGCCTCCGCATCAGCACGACCACCCACCCTAAAGGGATCATTCACGCGGGTAAACGTGTGAACCCGTGACTCATTTCACTGCTGTCGACTCCATAGAGTGCTCAATCGGAGCACACGATCGCAAGTGGAGCGGCATCTTGATGTAGCTCGAATTTTCCTATCCGACCCGCGGCGCGTAGGTCATCGGCCGCTGCCCTGATCAATTCGAGTTCCGGTGACGGACCACGAACCTGAGCCGAGGCGAAACTGGCCCGCATGGACAGGTGCCGGTCGGACTTCGCCCGTCGGATCTGGGTAAGGGCGGCACTGATAGCAGTCAATACCGCCTCGTCGCCGCCGGTGGGGAACTCCTCCCGCCGCGGCCAGGCGGCCCGGTGCACCGAACCCGCGCGGAACCAGGACCACACCTCCTCGGTGACGTAGGGCAGGAACGGGGCGAGCAGGCGCGCCTGGACATCGAGGGCCAGGCTGAGGGTGGCCCGGGCCGATCGAGCGAGCGGCCCGTCCCCATAGGCCCGTTCTTTCACCAGCTCCACGTAGTCGTCGCAGAACTCCCAGAAGAACGCCTCAGTCGCCTCGAGGGCGCCGGTGTGGTCATACCCCTCGAGGGCCGCCGTGGTCGTCCGCACGACCCGCTCAAGCCGGGCGAGCAGCGCCAGATCGAGCGGCTCGGTCACCGCGGCCGGCCCGTTCAGTGATGGATCGGGGGCGGCGAGGCCGAGTACGAACCGGGCCGCGTTCAACAGCTTGACCGCCAACCGACGGCCGACCTTCACCTCGGCCTCGTCGAAGGTCGTGTCCACGCCCGGTCGGCCCGTCGCCGCCCAGTACCGCACCGCGTCCGATCCGTACCGGTCGAGCAGGTCCTCCGGGCCACCGGCCCCCAGTGACTTGCTGATCTTCTGCAGGCTGAGACGGTTCTCCACGATCCAGCCCGAGATGTCGGCGGTGTGCCAGGGCAAAACCCCGTGCTCGGCCCGCGAGCGCACCACCGTACTGAACAGCCAGGTCCGGATGATCTCGTGGGCCTGGGCCCGCAGGTCGAACGGGAAGACCCGTGCGAACAGGTCCGGGTCGGTCAGCCAACCACCGGCGATCTGGGGCGACATCGAAGAGGTGGCCCATGTGTCCATCACGTCCGGATCACCGATGAAGCCGTTGGGCTGCCCGCGCTGCCCTTCGTCGTACCCGTCCGGCCGGTCCACCCACGGGTCGATCGGCAGCCGTGACTCGTCCGGGGTGAGCGGGTGGTCGTAGTCCGGCACGCCGTGTCCGTCCAGCCGGTACCAGACCGGGAACGGCGGCCCGAGGTACCGCTGGCGGCTGATGATCCAGTCACCGGTGAGCCCGTTCACCCAGCTCTCGTACCGGTGTCGCATGTGGTCGGGCACCCAGCGCAACTGCCGGCCCAGCTGGATCAGTTCGGCGCGGAGCCCCGGGTCGCGGCCGCCGTTGCGGATGTACCACTGCCGGCTGCTCACTATCTCCAGTGGACGATCGCCCTTCTCGTAGAAGCTCACCGGGTGGGTGATGGGCCGGGGGTCGCCGACGAGGGCGCCGCGTTCACGGAGCAGTCCCACCATCTGTCTGCGGGCCTGCTCTACGGTCAGTCCGGCGATCTGCGCGTACGCGTGAGCGTCCACAGTGGTTGGACCGGTGGCCAGCAGCCGGCCGTCGCGGCCGACGATCACCCGGGTGTCGAGGCTGAGGTCGCGCCACCAGGTCACGTCGGTCAGGTCGCCGAAGGTGCACACCATCACCAGTCCCGTGCCCTTCTCCGGATCGGCCGTCGGGTGGGCCAGGATCGGCACCTCAGCGCCGAACACCGGGGTGCGGGCCATCCGGCCGACCAGACCGGAGAATCGTTCGTCGTCCGGGTGGCAGATCAGGGCGACGCACGCGGCGAGCAGCTCCGGCCGGGTCGTGTCGATCTCCAGTGGACCGTCGGGACCGTCGAAGCGGAGCCGATGGTAGGCCCCCCGGGTGTCGCGGAACTCGAGTTCGGCCTGAGCGACCGCGGTGCCGAACGACACGTCCCACAGCGACGGCGCCTCGGCGGTGTACGCCTCGCCGCGGGCCAGATTGCGCAGGAAGGCCACCTGGGCCACCCGTTGGGACGCCGGCGACACGGTCGTGTAGTGGTAACTCCAGTCATAGCTGAGCCCGAGGCGCCGCCAGAGTCTCTCGTACGCCTCCTCGTCGACGCGGGTCTGCCGGGCGCACAAACCGATGAAGTTGCGCCGTGGGATCGGTACCGGGTTGGCACTGTCCGGTGTGGACTGTAGGGCGTATTCCGGATCGTATGGCAGCGACGGATCACATTTCACCCCGAACAGTCGCTGCACCCGGCGCTCGGTCGGCAGGCCGTTGTCATCCCATCCGATCGGGTAGAACACGGCCTTGCCCCGCATCCGCTGGAACCGGGCGATCGTGTCGGTATGGGTGAACGAGTACACGTGTCCAATGTGGAGATTGCCGGATACCGTGGGGGGAGGCGTGTCGATCGCGTATACGTCCGCCCGCTCCTTGGACCGGTCAAACGCGTACGTGCCCTCCTCCTGCCACTTCTGCGACCAGCGCGGCTCGAGACCCTCCAGTGAAGGCTTCTCGGGCACGCGGCGGGGGTCGCTCGCGATATCCGTCATGGCGCACAGGGTAGGCATGCCGAGAGGGTTTGGGCGAGCCCTTTCGTGGAAAGGTCCTTGCCGGCGTGGCGGCATGGTTCTACGCTCACATCCAGTCCATCACAACGACAGGAGGCGAACGTGAACCCATGGCGCACCTCTCAGGTACCCCCGGTCGTACGCGTACGCCGGTGGGCTGAGTAGCGGATTCTCCGCTCTCCGGCCGCCCCCATTGGCGGCCTTTTTTGTGCCCTGACCCGCGGGGAAGGAAGGGCACCCTATTAACGCCTGCGGTATAGCAAGGTGCCCTTATTAACCACGAGGTGGGGGACACCGCGCGGTGAAGTGGGGGCACCGCGAGGTGGGGGACACCGCGCGGTGGAGTGGCGCACCGCGCGGTGGGGTGGGCGCACCGCGGGGTTGGGGTGAGCGCACCGCGCGGTGGGGGGCACCGCGAGGTGGGGGACACCGCGCGCTGGTGTGAGGGGCACCGCGAGGTTGGGCGCACCGCGGGGTTGGGGGCACCGCGCAGTTGAGTGGGCGTACCGCGGGGTTGGGGGCACCGCCGGGTTGGGGGCACCGCGAGGTTGGGGGGCGGTTGAGCGGGGCGGCTCGCTGGCGCGCGGTGAGGGAGTCCTACGTGGAGTGTGGGGCGGCGAGCAGTCTTGAGACGCGGTGGATGCTCTCGCGGAGGTTGGGCTCACTCGTCATCTCGGCCGCCTCGGCAGGGGTGAACCAGCGGACCGGCGCGGTCGGACCTTCGGGACGGACGGCGCCCGGGTCGTCGGTGGCCAGCACAAACCTCAGGTCGGCATGCTCGTGGGCGGGCTCGTCAGCCCACGATGCGACCGGAACAACAACCACGTGAACCAGCTTCGGCGCCGGCCACCCGACGAGATCGGTGAGGCCGGTCTCTTCGCGGCCCTCCCGCAGAGCGATCGTCAGGGGGTCCACCTCCCCTGGGTCGGCATGCCCGCCGACCTGCAGCCAAGCCTGTTGACGTTCGTGCCAGCGAAGCAGGATCCGGCCGGTCGGCGGGTGGACGATCAGCGCAGACGCTGTCAGGTGCAGAGAACCGGCTCGCGTCCAGGGATCCGCGGTGCCCGCCACCATGGCGGTGATCCGGGCGAGATCGTCCGCCTCGGTGGCATCCTGCGGCTGGTACCTTTCGATCACCGACCCAGCCTATGACCCGGTCCAACCTGGACCATCGCCCACCCGTCCGCTCGCAGTTAACAAGGGCACCTGCCTATACCCCACGCGTTAGTAAGGTGCCCTTCCTTCACCCGGCCCCGGCCCCGACCCCCGGCCCCGGGCAAGGGCAGGGTCAGAGGAGGCTGTCGTGCCACTGCTGGTGCAGGGTGGCGTAGCGGCCGCCGCCGGTGATGAGTCGTGTCGGGAGACCCGTCCTCGACGACCCGGCCGCCGTCGATCACCAGGACCCGGTCGGCGATCTCCACCGTGGACAGCCGGTGGGCGATCACCAAAGCGGTACGCTCGCGCAGGATCGTCCGCAGCGCCCGCTGGACCAGCCGCTCGCTCGGCATGTCCAGTGACGACGTCGCCTCGTCGAGGATCAGCACGGCCGGGTCGGCCAGGAACGCCCGGGCGAACGCGACCAGCTGCCGCTGCCCGGCCGAGAGCCGGCCGCCGCGCTTGCGCACGTCGGTGTCGTAGCCCGTCGGGCAGGCCGCGCGATGAACTCGTGCGCGCCGATCGCCCGGGCCGCCGCCCGTACGTCGGTCTCGCTCGCGCCCGGCCGGCCGAACGCGATGTTGTCGGCGACGGTGCCGGAGAACAGGAAGTTCTCCTGGGTCACCATGACGACGGCGCGGCGCAGGTCGTCGTCGGACAGCTCGCGCAGGTCCACGCCGTCCAGCCGGACCGCCCCGGTGGCCGGGTCGTAGAAGCGGGCGACCAGCTTCGCCACGGTCGACTTGCCGGCGCCGGTCGCGCCCGACCAGCGCGACGGTCTGGCCGGCCGGGATGCTCAGGTCGAGCCGGTGCAGGACGACGCGGCAGTGCGGTAGCCGAACGTGACCGCCTCGAAGGTCGACCGCGCCCTCGGCCGCGCCGCCGGCAGCGGCACGCGGGTCGGTCGGGCTCGGGCACCGCCGGGCGTCTCCTCCAGCACTCCGGACAGCTTCTCCAGTGCGGCGGTTGCCGACTGGAGGGCGTTGTAGAACTGGCTGAGCTCCTGCATCGGCTCGAAGAAGCGCCGCAGGTAGAGCAGGAACGCGGCCAGCACCCGACCGCCGATCTGCGCCGTGCGAGCACCCGCCACGCCGCCGTACGTCAGCACGACCGCGATGGTGATGTTGCCGATCAGCTTGATCGCCGGGCGCGAACGTCGCGATCAGCCGGAAGCGGCAGGTTGGCCTCGCCGGTAGTCGTCGTTGACCGCCTCGAAGATCTCCTGGTTGCGCGGCTCGCGGCGGAACGCCTGCACGGCGCGGATCCCGCCCAGCGACTCGACGAAGTGGACGATGACCAGCGCCACCGCCTCGCGGGTGCGCCGGTAGGCGCCGGCCGAGGCGCGCGGCGAACCAGCGTGGACAGCCACAGCAGGAACGGGAACGCCAGCAGCGTCACCGCGGCCAGCGGAGCGTCGAGGCATCAGCAGCATGCCGGCGATCGAGACGACCGACAGCGCGGCCAGCACCAGATCCGTCGATGCCGCCGTCGACCAGCTCGGCGATCGTGTCCATGTCGGAGGTCAGCCGGGCCACCATCCGGCCGGAGGTGTACCGCTCGTGGAAGCCGATCGACAGTCGCTGGAAGTGGCCGTACACCCGTTGCCGCAGATCGAGCAGGACGGCCTGGCCGATCCGGCCGGACAGGGTCAGGAAGCCGCGCTTGCCCAGGTACTCGGCCGCGGCCGCGACCAGGAAGGCGACGGCGACCACGCCGAGCACCGACCAGTCGCCGTGGCCCAGCGGCGGCGATGCCCTCGTCGATGCCGAGCATCACCAGGTACGGGCCGGCCATCGCGGCCGCGTTCTGCAGCAGCAGCAGCCCGATGATCACGGTCAGCGCCGCGGTGCGGGCGCAGCAGCGAGCCGAGCAGGGCGCGGCTGGGCGCGCGCAGCCGGAGCTCGCCCGCCGTCGGGCCGCTCGGCGTCGGTCGCTCGGCATCGGCGTCGGCCGCGACCCCGCGCCACTGGTCGACGTCGACGCATGCCGGCACGCTCGTCGCCGCGGTCGGCGCTCGCTCGCGGCGGGGGTCGCTGACGCTCGTCCTCGCGTCCGGTCACGCCACGAGCCCTGCAAGCTCGGGCTCGCGACGCTCGCTCCCGCGCTCGCTACCGGCTCCCAGCTCGTCGGCTCGTCCGGCGCGGCCGAGCGGACATCGCGGTAGGCCGGCACCGTGGCCAGCAGCTCCGAGTGGGTGCCGACGGCGGCGATCCGCCCGCCGGCCAGCAGCGCCACCCGGTCGGCCAGCGCGCACCGTCGACGGCCGGTGCACGACCAGGAGCGCCGTCGTGCCGGCCAGCACCCGCCGCAGCGCCTCCTCGACCAGCGCCTCGGTGTGCACGTCGAGCGCGGACAGCGGGTCGTCGAGCACCAGCACGCGCGGCCGGCCGAGCACGGCCCGGGCCAGCGCGAGCCGCTGCCGCTGCCCGCCGGAGAGCGACAGGCCCTGCTCGCCGACCCGGGTGTCCAGGCCCCACGGCAGGTCGTAGACGAAGTCGGCCTGGGCCACCGCGAGCGCCTCGGCGACCTCGTCGCTCGGTCGCGTCCGGGCGGCCGAGGGTGAGGTTCTCCCGCACGCTCATCGAGAACAGCGTCGGCTCCTCGAACGCGACGCCGACCACCTGACGCGCAGCGAGTCCAGCGTGGAGTCCCGGATGTCGCGCCCGTCCAGGGTGATCCGGCCGGCGGTCACGTCGTGAGCCGGGGCACCAGCGGACGCAGGGTGGTCTTGCCGCTGCCGGTGGCGCCGACGATGGCCAGCGTCTCGCCGGGCCGGACGTCAGGTCGATGCCGCGCAGCACCGGCGTCGGCGCGCCCGGGTAGCTGAACCGCACGCCCTCGAACGCGCAGCTCGCCGACGCACGGCGGCGCGCCGCAGCGTCGTCGCGTCCGGCCGGTCGACGATCGTCGGCTCGATGTCCATGCACCTCCGTACCCGGTCGGCGGCGGTCATCGCCTCCTGCGCGTTGGCGATGATCTAGCCCAGCGACGTCGATCGGCCAGACCAGCATCAGCTGCAGAGCGACGAACGCCACCAGTTCGCCGATGGTCATCCGGCCGGTGGCGACCGCCGACCGCGCCGCCCAGCAGGACCACGGCGAGCGTCACGTTGGGCACCACGTCGAAGGTCGGCCAGGTGGTCGCGACCAGTCCGTGTCTTGCCGACCGCGGTGTCGTGCAGACCCGGCGGGCCCGGTCGTCGAACTGGCTCGTCATGTGCCGGCGGCGCCCGAACGCCTTGATGATGCGGATGCCCCGGCGGTCTCCTCGACCAGGGTGGCCAGGTCGCCCTGCTGGTCCTGCATCCGCCGGGAGGCCGCGTTGTACCGGCGTGGTGAACCGCGGCTGATCACGAACAGCGGCAGCGCGGTCGCGCCGACCAGCAGCGCCGAGCGGCCAGTACAGGTGCAGCAGCAGGACCACGACCGTGACGAACGTGGCGAAGTTGATCACCAGGAACACCAGGCCGAACGAGAGGAACCGGCGGATCACCGAGAGGTCGGTGGTGACCCGGGAGAGCAACTGGCCGGACTGCCAGCCGTCGTGGAAGGCGACCGGCAGTCGCTGCAGGTGTGCGTAGAGGTCGTTGCGCAGCGCCGTCTCCATGCCCAGTGCGTAGGACGACTGGGTCCACCTGCGGTAGAAGTTGAGCAGGGCCTCGAGTACACCGAATGCCAGGGCCAGGCCGCCGAGCTCCCAGAGCCCGGCGGTGTCCCGGTGTCGAACCGGCCCGTCGACGACCCGCTGGGCCAGCAGCGGGATCGCGATGCTGACTCCGGTCGCCGCGAGGCCGGCGAGGATCGACCAGAAGGTCTGCCACATGTATGGCCGGAGGTAACGTCGTAATCGCCACAGGTTGGTCAGCCGCGTGCTGATGTTCTCCGGGGGGCACGTCCTCGAAGGTAGCTCGACGCTACGACAGTTTCTCGCGAGTTTCTCAGCCGCCCCGCTCATGGGCGATGAGACACCGCTTCACGTCCAGGCCCCAGCGGAAGCCGCCGAGCGTACCGTCGGTGCGGATCACCCGGTGGCACGGTACGAACAACGCGACGGCGTTGCGGGCGCAGGCCTGGGCGGCCGCCCGGACCGCCGCCGGGTTGCCCGTTCGGCTGGCCAGCTCGGTGTAGGTGACCGGTCTCGCCCGGCACGACCTCGCGCAGCGTCTTCCACGCCGATCGGCAGGAACGCGCCGTCGCTGAGCTGGCTGACCGGGATGCTGGCTGGCGCCTCGAGCTCCCGCCCGATGGTAGGCCAGTGCCGCCTTCGTGGCCGCGCCGAGATCCCGGCGCGGCACCGGCGCCGAGCGTAGCGAGGCGTGCACCTGGGGCAACAGGGCGTTCACGTCGTCGGTCCAGCCCGAGGCGAGGACGGCGCCGTCGTCGTCCACCACGATGGTGAACGGTCCGGGCGCGGTGTCGATTGTGGACATGTAGCTGGTCATGCGTGCCTCCACAGGCGGATCGTGGCGTAGGAACGCCAGGGTGCCCACGCCGCGGTGGCGTGGCCGGCCAGAGCAGCCGGTGAGTGGTCCAGACCGAGGGCGGCCGCGCCACGGCGTACGCCCAGGTCGGTGGGGAGCAGGACATCGGGGTCACCCAGCGCGCGCATCGCGACGTACTGAGCGGTCCACGGCCCGATCCCCGATAGGGCAAGCAGGCTCTGGTACGTCTGGGTGCGGTCGGCTCCCGGGTCGAGGCGGAGCTCACCACCGGCGACCGCCCGGGCCAGCGTGCGCAGGCTCTCACGCCGGGCGGCCGGCATTCCGAATGCCTCATCCGGGGCCGCGGCCACCTCGGCCGCGGTCGGGAATCCGGTGACCTGGGTCGATCCGGCGACCAGACGGGCCAGGATGCGGCGGGCGCCGGTCACCGAGATCTGCTGGCCGATGATCGCGCGCACGGCCATCTCGAACCCGTCGACCGCGCCCGGTACCCGGACGCCGGGCTCCTTGGCCACGTCGGGTGCCAGGGCCGGGTCGGCCGCCAGGACGGTGTCGACGGCCACGGGATCGGCATCGAGGTCGAGCAGTCGGCGGCAGCGGGCCACCGCCGGGGCGAGGTCGCGCACGTCGCTGAGGCGCAGGGTGGTCCGCACGTACCCGGGCAGGATCTCGAGCTCAGCGGTACCGGCGCCGTTCGGCAGGCGCAGTCCGCGGTGGTAGACGCCGTCGACGACCTCATCGACGCCCGGGACGGCCCGTAGGGCCAGGAACTCGAGCAGGGACGCGGCGTGCAACGGCTCGCGGTACGGCAGCCGGAGCGTGACCGCGCCCAGGTCGGGTGCCGGTTCGCGGCCGTTCTCGCGCAGCTGGGACGGGGAGCGCGCGTACACCTCCCGGATCGTGTCGTTGAACTGGCGCACGCTGCCGAAGCCGGACGCGAACGCGATCTCGGCCAACCCGATCTGGGTCGTCTCGATCAGGATGCGGGCGGTCTGGGCCCGTTGGGCGCGGGCCAGCGCGAGCGGTCCGGCACCGAGCTCGGCCTGCAGCAGCCGGCCGAGGTGGCGCTCGGTGTACCCGACCCGCGACGCGAGTCCCGGTACGCCGTCCCGGTCGACCACGCCGTCGGCGATGAGTCGCATCGCGCGCCCAACGACGTCGGCCCGGTAGTTCCACTCCGGTGAGCCGGGTGCGGCGTCCGGCCGGCAGCGCAGGCACGCCCTGAAGCCCTCGCGTTGAGCGGCGGCGGCTGACGGGAGGAAGCGGACGTTCTCCCGCTTCGGGGTCAGTGCCGGGCAGGATGGGCGGCAGTAGATGTGGGTCGTCGTGACCGCCGTGACGAACCAGCCGTCGAAGCGGGCATCCCGGCTCGCCACGGCCCGGTACCGCCATTCGAACTCCGGGTCCAGTCGCGCGTCCATGTACTGATCCTCCCCCGCCGGCACGGCTGCGGCTGGCGGGTTTCGGACGTCGGGGTGCCGCTGTCGCGGGCGGGTCAGGCGGCTGAGCGCGCGCTGGCCCGCCGCAACAGGATGTACATCTCGCAGCCCAGGCACAGCCCGAACGCGGCGTTGAGGAACGCGGCGACCAGCGCGAAGCCGGCGGCCACCAGACCGGTCGTGGTGGCGCCGGCGAACAGGCAGATGCTCGCCACGGCCAGGAACACGAAGCCGACCGCCTGTGCGAAGCGCACCGGCTCGGCCGGCTCGAACCGGGTGGCGGGCCCGACGAACGGGCGGACCGCCGTCCGGAACAGCACGCCGTAGGGCGCGTGACGGGCGCTGACCGCCCCGGCGGCGAACACGAGCGTCTGGGCCAACGCCAGCCACGGGTCGGCGGTGACGAGGACCAGGACGAGGACGACGGATGTGACGGCGGCGGCGAAACGGGGTCCGCGGATGTCGAGCTGCACAGGGAACGCCTCCTGATGGCGTACGGAAAGATGGGGGGTCGTCGGTGTCAGGAGGCGCGACACAGGCTGGCGCACACGCGGCACAGGTCCACCGTGCGGCGCTTCGTCAGCCAGGTGCTCACGACGGGAACGTTACCCGGCGGCGCTCGCGCTGCCCAGATCGCTGGGCCCGCCGATTATCCCGGCCACCGCCGCTCGCAGCTGTTCACGCGTCGGCAGACCCGACGCCCGGCGGCGGATCTCGCCCGCGGAGTCGACGAGCAGCACCGTCGGGGTACGCCAGATATCCAGCGCCCGCACGGCCTCCAGATGCGACTCGGCGTCGACCTCGACGTGCCGGACGCCGGGCGTGCGGGCGGCCAGTTCGGCGCAGAGGACCCGGGTCGCCCGGCAGGGTGCGCAGAAGGCCGACGAGAACTGCAGCATGGTGAGTGCGGCGCCGGGAGTCACACCAAGCTCGGCCAGCACGGGGTTGCGGGTTACCGGGTGTTCGGCACGTGCCGTGAACCGGCCGTTCAACCGGCGGACGGCGAGCCCGACCATGCCAGCCAGCGCGAGCGCGGCCACGGCGATCAGGACCCCGGTCATGTGCTCGAGGGTAGCGCGGTGACCCGCCGTACACTGGCGGGCGTCATGTCTACTCTCACCATCGGCATCGTCGGCCTGCCCAACGTCGGGAAGAGCACTCTGTTCAACGCTCTGACCAAGAACGACGTCCTCGCCGCCAACTACCCGTTCGCCACCATCGAGCCGAACGTGGGTGTGGTCGGGCTCCCCGACCCGCGGCTGGACAAGCTGACCGAGATGTTCCATTCGGCTAAGACCGTCCCTGCTCCCGTGTCCTTCGTCGACATCGCCGGCCTCGTGCGGGGCGCGTCCAAGGGGCAGGGTCGGGGCAATGCGTTCCTGGCCAACATCCGCGAGGCGACCGCCATCTGTCAGGTGGTCCGGGCCTTCTCCGACCCGAACGTCGTGCACGTCGACGGCAAGATATCTCCGGCCGATGACATCCAGACCATCAACACCGAGCTCATCCTGGCCGACATCCAGACCATCGACAAGGCGCTGCCCCGGCTGGAGAAGGAGGCCAGGGTCCGCAAGGACCGCGCGCCGATGGCCGCCGCGGCGGCGCAGGCCCGGGCCCTGCTGGACAACGGAACGACGGTGTACGCCAGCGGCATCGACATGGACCCGCTGCGCGAACTGCACCTGCTCACGGCCAAGCCGTTCCTGTACGTGTTCAATGTGGACGAAGCCGAGCTGGCCAACGCCGATTTCCTGGCCGAGCTGCGCGCCCTGGTCGCGCCGGCCGAGGCCGTGTTCATGGACGCCAAGATCGAATCCGAGCTGATCGACCTGCCCGACGACGAGGCGCTCGAGCTGCTCGAGGCGATCGGCCAGCCCGAGCCGGGGCTGAGCCAGCTCATCCGGGTGGGCTTTCGCACCCTAGGTCTGCAGACCTATCTCACCGCCGGTCCCAAGGAGTCGCGGGCCTGGACCATTCCGGTCGGGGCGACCGCGCCCGAGGCGGCCGGCGTCATCCACTCCGATTTCCAGCGTGGATTCATCAAGGCCGAGATCGTGGGATACGGCGACCTGATGGCGGCCGGCTCCATGGCGGCGGCCAAGGCGGCCGGCAAGGTGCGTATCGAAGGCAAGGACTACGTCATGCAGGACGGCGACGTAGTCGAGTTCCGGTTCAATGTGTAGCCGAGTTCCGGTCTAACGTCTCAGGCATCACCGAAGCGGCAGGCTGTGTCCTACCGTCGGAATGTCAGGTGGATTGTGCCGCTCCCGGCCGATTCAGTGGCGACGTTGTAGCCGGATTCCAGACCGCGCAGGTCGTCCCAGAGGCGGATACCACGACCGAGGAGTATCGGTGCGATCGCGACGTGGAGCTGGTCGACGAGCCCTGCCTTGAGGAAGTCGCGCACGACGGTGGCTCCACCGCCCACGCGGACGTCCTTGCCCGCAGCGGCTTCCAGCGCGCGGTCGAGCGCATCCGGTGGCGTTGCCGAGAGGAAATGGAACGTCGTGCCGCCGGACATCTCGATCGACGGCCGTGGAACACTGTGCGTGAGAACGAACACCGGGACTCGGAACGGGGGTTCGTCGCCCCACCAGCCTCGCCAGTCGGGGTCGTCAGGAAAGTTGTGCAGGCCGAACATCCCCGCACCCATGATCTCCGCGCCGACCTCAGCGAAGTATGACCTCGCGTACTCGTCGTCCACGCCGGTGGTGCCCTCGCCCGAGGCGTCGTGCAAGACGCGTTCACGGAAGGTCCTGGTCGCGACGTACGCGCCGACCAGGCGAGACCAGTCCTCGCCGAACGGGTTCTCGGGGGTCTGATCTGTCGTGGTCGCGAATCCGTCGAGCGAGATGTTGAGGTCTACGCGTACTGCCATCAGTGCCCCGGTCACGAGTGCTTGTGGATTGTGCTCATCATACTGAAGTGGTCCGGGCCCGAGGTTCGGCTTCGAGGGTGAGGTTGTCCGGTGCCGGGACGTGGTCTTCGTTGCCATCATGGTCCGCGCCCCTGAAGGTGTGTCGGCGCGGAACACGAAACACAGGTAATCACACTGCTTGGTCCCGAAGCCCGTCCACATGACAGTTCCACAGAGCGCCAGATCGGTGACGGTGAGCCCGGGCTCTTCGAGGACCTCCCTCCGTGCGCAGGTGAGGACGTCCTCCCCTGGCTCGACGTTGCCGCCGAGACTGAGGACCGAGTGGTTGTCGGGGCCGGATGATTCAATGGTTCACCGTGGAGTGGGTGTTCAACGGCGAGATCATCGAGTGGCGCGGACCGGCACCGTACTTCTTCGTGGCCATGTCCGAGTCCGACAGCGCCGAGCTCAAGGAGGAGGCGCGATCACTGATCTACTGGGGCCAGGTCCCGGTGCACGTGGTCATCGGGGACACGGAGTTCAGCACGGCATTGTTTCCCAAGGACGGCCGGTATCTGGTCCCGCTCAAGGACGCCGTCCGGAACGCCGAAGGCGTCAACGAAGGTGACGTCGTTGCGGTGGTGGTGCGTCCGGCCCGTCGACCTGGTGCACATCGGTGACGGAGCCGCCGGGCGGTCTGCCTAGGGCTTGGTGGTGCCGGGCGGTCCGGTCAGAATCGTGGGGACGTACTCGAGCAGCTGGAGCCGGCCATCGAAGGTACGGCTGCTCACCATGTCGAGGGAGACATCGGGCCAGCCGTCGTAGATCCGCTCCCGACCGGTGCTTCCGGTGATGACGGGGAAGACGACCACCCGGAAACGGTCCACGAGACCGGCGCCCAGCAGGGTGCGGCAGAGTGCGAGGCTGCCGATGGTGCGCATGGCCGTGGTGCCGTTGTCCTTCATCGCGCGCACGGCCTCGACGGCATCCTCGGCGACCAGTTGGGTGTTCGGCCACGACAGTGGCGCCTTCAGGCTGGTCGAAAACACGACCTTCGACATGTTCGCCAGGGACTCCGTACCCGGCTCGCCCTCGGCGGCGAACCCTGACATGAGCCGATAGGTGTTCGCGCCCATCAGGACCGTGTAGTCCGCTTCGGGCTGGTCTTCGAGCCAGGCGAGGTACTCGGGACCCTCCAGGCCCCACCAGCCGGGCCAGCCATCGGCGGCTCCATAGCCGTCGAGCGACGTGATGAAGTCGATCAGCAGTTCAGGCATGGGTCGACTCTAAACCGGACTCTTCGGTACGTCCCGGCCATGTTCACGAGCGAGTGGCCAGGACCCGGGCCACATCGGCGTCAGATTCGTTCGTTGGTATGGCCTACCAACATCAACCATGCGGAGATTACATGATCTTCATTGTGGCCAAGTTCCGGGTCAGGGCGGAGGATGCCGACCGGTGGCCCGACATCGTCGCCGACTTCACCGCGGCCACCCGGGCCGAGCCGGGCTGCCTGTGGTTCGACTGGTCCCGCAGCTTGGCCGACGCGACCGAGTACGTGCTGGTCGAGGCGTTCCGCGATGGCGAGGCGGGTGGCGCCCACGTCTCGTCGGACCACTTCAAGC
The DNA here is from genome assembly GCA_963803345.1 of uncultured Actinomycetota bacterium. Classification (GTDB taxonomy): domain Bacteria; phylum Actinomycetota; class Actinomycetes; order Mycobacteriales; family Micromonosporaceae; genus CAWDLX01. The sequence continues at coordinate 1,477,921 of CAWDLX010000004.1, read as the reverse complement.
AGGCTCAGCGGACGCTGCCGCCGCACCTGGCGGAGACCCCGCGGATCATCAACACCACCATCGCGCAGGACGACTGGTCCCTGCTCGGGGAGATGGCGATCGGCTGAATCCGGTCAGGGGTGGTTGGTGACCGAGCGGTACACGTCCTCGATCCTGGCCGCGAGGCGGACCTCGCCGGCCGTCAACGTGCCCCCGTCGGCCGTCCGTAGGCAGACCTGGGTGTAGCCGTCCAGGCGGCGGACAAGTGGATGCACCTGCATCGCGTCGGAGACCACCTTGATACGTTCCGTCAAGGCGGCATGCTCGCTGTCGTCCAGGAGCATCGTGCGCCGGATTTCCCGGTTGTCTCCGATCCACTCCCTGAGTTGTCCAAGGGCGTCACGTAGATCGTCGCGGCCGAGAGGGGGCAATGTCGCACCTCCAGGACTGGCTGTGACAGCTTGTGGCCATCTTTTTACGGACCCGTTACGTCGTGACCCTAGTGTTACCTTTTCTTGAGCGGACGTCCACGCCCACATATCTCCCTTCTTACGCGGTCCGGGGCAGGGCGGTCATCAGGGCACTGGTCAGATCTGGCACGCTAAGGGCCCGTGCACAACGAACGGACCACTCCCTTGATCATCGTCGGCGCGGCCATCGTCGTCGACGGCCGGCTTCTCGGCTGTGAACGGGCCGAGCCTCCCGAGGCGGCGGGCCGATGGGAGTTCCCCGGTGGCAAGGTCGAATCGGGCGAATCGGACGAGGCCGCGCTCATTCGTGAATGCGAGGAGGAGCTCGGCGTCCACATCGGGATCCGGGAACGGATCGGGACCGACGTGCCGCTGGCCCACGGCCGGGCGGTGTTGCGCGTCTGGCTGGCCGACCTGCTCGACGGTGAGCCCCAGGCCATTGAGCATGCCTCACTGCGTTGGCTCACCGCGGACGAGCTGGATTCGGTCCCGTGGCTGCCGGCCGACGCGCCTATCGTGGCCGAGCTCGCCCGCCGCCTCGGCCACGACATCCGCTGAGCCGCCGGCTCAGACCTGCTCGCGGAGTCGACGCGCTGGATCCTCGGTCACGCCGGCACTCCGGCACCCTTGAGCGCCGGCACTCCGGCACCCTTGAGCGCCGGCACGCCGGCACCCTTGAGCGCCGGCACTCCGGCACCACGTCGAGCGCCGCCACGAGCCGGGCGCCGCACCGCCAGAGTCATGGTCCGCGCAGCCGTGTCCTGAGCAAGTCACCTACCGATAGGCGTCGGGGAACAGGGTCACCCGTTCGGGTGTGACTCCGCACTCCGGGCGCATCTCCGGATATACGCATCTCTGGTATCACTGTTAACAAACAAGGCAAGACGGTAGGAACGGATCGAATCGGTATCACTGGTCCCGTTCGGCTACGGATTCGAGGTACGTCTCATGGCTGGTTGGTCGCGGCGCGGCTTGAGCTTGCTGGCGGTGGGGCTGGCGCTGGGTACGCTCCCGCTCATCGTGGCCGATCCAGCGGTCGCGGCGACCCCGACCACCGCGACGCTGTCCGTGACCAAGGGCGGTGATCGGACGGGTGCTCAAACGGTCGGCGATCTGGCCGGCGCGACCTTCGACTTCTTCGCCGGGGTGAGCGGGACCCGGCCCGGGCCAGGTGATGTGCCGGCGGCCTCGTGCGTCACCAGTGTGGCCGGCGTCTGCAGTGTCGACGTGCCGGGCCGTACCGGCACCAACCAGGGCTACTGGATCATCGAGCGGAGCGCGCCCAGCGGCTACACCGTCATCCAGACCATGGACACCGGCGGCTCGACGACGACACCCACGATCTACAACGGCATCTTCACCGGTATCGTGCGCAACAACCAGAGCTATGACTTCCCGGTCGTCACCACGGGCAACACCAACCGCACCGCGCGCGGTTCGCAGTGGGCCGACGCCCGGGTGAACCCGTCCTTCCCGACCAAGTGCGGGCTCGACATCGCGCTCCTGATCGACGTGTCGGGCTCGATCTCTTCGTCGCTTCCGGCGGTCAAGGCCGCCGCCAACGGCTTCGTCGATGCGTTGACCGGTACGCCGTCCACGATCGCGCTCTACGCCTTCAGCAGTGACGCCCACACGGTGCTCAATCCCACGCCGGTCTCCGACACGGCTGGAGCCGACACGGTGAAGGCGGCGATCAACTCGCTGGCCGCGGGCGGCGGAACCAACTGGGACGCCGGCCTGCACGAGGTGGCCGTCGCACCCTCGCACTTCGACACGCTGGTCATGCTCACCGACGGCAACCCGACCCTGTACGGCCCACCGCCGGCCCAGGGTCCGGGCAACTTCACCCGGTTCACCGAGGTGGAGAACGGGGTGTTTTCGGCCAACGAGGTCAAGGCGCTCGACACGAAGGTGGTCGCGGTCGGGGTGGGCTCCGGGGTGACCGGCTCGGCCGAGAACCTGCAGGCGATCTCGGGCCCGGTGCGCGGGGAGGACTTCGTCCAGACCGACTACGCCGAGCTGGCCGAGGTGTTCCGCGCGCTGGCGCTGAGATCCTGCGCGGGCACGATCAGCGTGGTCAAGAAAGTCATCCCGCCCGGCGGCAGCGCGGCGGATGCCGTTCCCGACGGCGGCTGGACCATGACGACCAGCACAGTCGACGTGACCCCGGTCAGTGCGGTCACCGCCGACGGCACCGGCGCTGTCAACTTCGATGCCGGGCTGCACGGGCGGCCATCGAGATCGGTCACGATCGCGGAGACGTTGAAGCCCGGGTTCGCGCTGGTGGAGCAGGCTGGCTTCAACGCCGCCTGCGCCGCCGATGGAACGAGCGTGCCCGTCATCGACAGCGGCCCGCTCGGCTTCACCGTCGACGCGACAGCCACTGCCATAGTGAGCTGCGTCGTTCTCAACCAGGCCCCGGACCGGCTCGCGTCGGTGGTCGTCGACAAGCATTGGGTGATCAACGGCGACGAGTTCGACGACCCTGACCAGCCCACCCAGTTCCAGTCGGATCTTCAGCTCACCGGCCTGACCGACCCCAGCTGGGGCGTGCCGTACCAGGGCTTCACCGCGGGTCAGCCGGTGACCGTCGGCGAGGCCCTCGAAGTCGCGCAGCTCCCGCCCGGCTGCTCCAACGTGGCCAGCGGCGATATCGGCGAGCACATGCTGGTCGCCGGCCCCAACACGTTCACCGTCACCAACACCGTCAGCTGCGTCACGCGGCTGCGGCTGCTCAAGACCGTGGACAACCCGTACGGGAGCGCAGCGGCGGCCGACGCGTGGACGCTCTCAGCGTTCGCACCCGACGCGCCCGACCCGGTCATCACGGGAACCACTGGTGTGATCGGCGAGGTCACACCCGACGTGCCCTACGCCATGACCGAGACCACCGTCGCCGGATACGCGCAGACCGTCGCCGAGGGTGCGGTGATCGTGTCGCCGGCCACCGGGAGTTGGCGCTGTTCGGTTCTGCTGCACTCCAATATGGCGGGCAAGACCGCGTTCGACGGCACCAACGGGCTGGTCGAGGTGGAGCTGGGGCAGACCGCTCAGTGCACGGCGACCAATCAGGCCCAAGCCGCGAAACTCACGCTTCGAAAGACGGTCCACAACCGGTTCGGCGGCACCGCGGTGAGCGCCGACTGGGTCCTCAACGCCGTACCCTTGCCGACCGGCGCACCGGTGGCGACACCGATATCGGGCCGCGACGGAGAACCATCAGTGACCGGTGCCGCCCAGATTCCCGGTGTGCCCTACCACCTGAGCGAAACCCAGGGACCGAGCGGATACCAGGAGGTCGACCACGTCGCGTGCGTGCTGACCGGCACGGACGCTGTCGTCCCTACGCCCGATCAGGTGCTCGTCGCGACGATCGGCCAGGACATCACCTGCACCTTTGCCAACGAGGACATCGAGCCTCGGCTCACCCTCGTCAAGCACGTGGTGGACGGCTCGGCGCGACCCACCGAGTGGAACCTGACGGCCACCCCGAGTGAGGGCACCATTGTCACAGGTGCGTCGGGCAGTCCGCCGGTGACGAACGCGCTCGTGCGTGCCGGTGTGGGCTACACGCTGTCGGAATCGGACGGTCCAACAGCATACGAAGAGGCGAGCGGCCCCACGTGTGTGCTCACCGGCACCACCACGGCCGCGCCGGTCGTGAACCGGGTGGTTGTCCCGGCAGCGGGGCAGGACATCACCTGCACGTTCCAGGACCGGCTCAAGGTGCTGCCGGTGACGGGTGTGAAGCTGGCCGGCCTTGTCGGGACGGGCGGCACCGTGGTCCTGCTCGGCATCGCGATGCTGATCCTCGCCCGGCCGCGCCCGAGGTCATGACCAGGCGGCCGCCCCCCGAGCCGGCGCTCAGGCGTCGCCGGTGGGGTGCTGGTAGTTGACCGACTCCGGTGGCAGCGGGAACTCCCGGTCCTCGCCGAACGGTGACGCGGCGCCGGGGCGGTCGAACGTCACTTCGGTGACCGCCATCTTGCCGTTGGCCATCAGCTCCGGCTCCCGAGCATGCGGATCAGGAGCGGCCCAGATGACGCCGGCGGGCACGTAGCCGGCGGTCGGCCGGGCCGGTCGGGACTCGGCACCGTGGCCATGACCGGCGACGCCGGTGCCCTGGGCCGGCAGTTGGTCGCGACGGAGGATCTTGCGACCGAGCCAGACCAGTGGGTCGTACCTGTTGTCGACCACGCGCTCCTTCATCGGAATGATCCCGTTGTCCGTGATCTTGATGTGCTCGGGGCACACCTCGCTGCAGCACTTGGTGATGTTGCAGTAGCCGAGGCCCTGTTCCTCCTGCGCGAAGTTCTTCCGGTCGGACTTCGCGTCCAGCGGGTGCATGTCGAGTTCGGCCGCCCGGATGAACAGGCGAGGTCCGGAGAACGCGTACTTGTTCTCCTCGTGGTCTCGCACGACGTGGCAGGTGTTCTGGCAGAGGAAGCACTCGATACACTTGCGGAACTCCTGCGAGCGGTCGACATCGACCTGCTTCATCCGGTAGTCACCCGGGGCCAGTCCGGCCGGCGGGGCGAAGGCCGGCATCTCGCGCGCCTTCTGGTAGTTGAACGACACGTCGGTCACCAGGTCGCGGATCACCGGGAACGTCCGAAGTGGAGTGACGGTGACCGTCTCGTCCTCCTCGAACGTCGACATCCGGGTCATGCAGCTCAGCCGCGGCTTTCCGTTGATCTCCATCGAACAGGAGCCGCACTTGCCGGCCTTGCAGTTCCACCGCACCGCCAGATCAGGGGTCTGCGTGGCCTGGAGCCGATGGATGACGTCCAGGACGACCTCCCCCTCGTTGACCTCCACCCGGAAGTCCTCGAGCTTGCCGCCGTTCTCGTCACCCCGCCACACCTTGAAGCTGCGTACGGCGCCCATCAGTGCTCTGCCTTCCCGGTCAACTCGGCGCCGAAGGACGCCAGCTCCTCGGCTGTCATGTACTTGCTCATCTCGGACGTGTCGAACAGGTCGAACAGGTCCTGCCGCATCTCCGGCAGTGGCTGGTCGGTCAGCCTGACCTCGCCTCTGTCCAATGTGCACACCAGGTTGACCATGCGCCAGTTCGCATCCATGGCGGGGAAGTCCTCGCGGGTATGTCCGCCGCGGGACTCCTCCCGGACGAGCGCGGCCTTGGCCGTGCACTCCGAGACCACCACCATGTTGCGCAGGTCGAGGGCCAGGTGCCAGCCGGGGTTGTACTTGCGGGTACCGGTCGCCTTGACGGTGGCGATGCGCTGGCGCAGGTCGACCAGCCGCTTGAGCGACTCCTCGAGCTCGTGCTTGCGCCGGATGATGCCGACCAGATCCTGCATCACCTGCTGCAGCTCGTGCCAGAGATCGTACGGGTTCTCACCGTCGGAGCGCTCCAACGGGGCCAGCGCGGTGTCCACAGCGGACTCGACCGCCCTCTTCGCCACCGCGGGACGGTTGGTACCCAGCTCGTCGACATACCGGGCGGCGTACTCCCCGGCCCGCTTACCGAAGACCAGTAGGTCGGACAGCGAGTTGCCGCCGAGGCGGTTCGAGCCGTGCATACCGCCCGACACCTCTCCCGCCGCGAACAGGCCCGACACGTTCGGCGTGGCGGCGCTGTCCGCGTCGACCTCGACCCCGCCCATCACGTAATGGCACGTCGGGCCAATCTCCATCGGCTGCGCGGTGATGTCCACATCGGCCAGTTCCTTGAACTGGTGGTACATGGACGGCAGGCGCTTGAGGATGAACTCGGCCGAGCGCCGGGAGGCGATGTCCAGGTAGACGCCCCCAGCTGGAGTGCCTCGGCCGGCCTTGACCTCGTTGTTGATGGCCCGGGCGACCTCGTCCCGGGGAAGCAGCTCCGGCGGTCGCTTGTTGTGGTCGGGATCGTTGTACCAGCGGTCCGCCTCGGCCTCGGTCTCGGCGTACTGGTGCCGGAACACGTCGGGCACGTAGTCGAACATGAACCGCTTGCCCTCGGAGTTCTTCAGGACGCCGCCGTCTCCGCGGACCGACTCGGTGACCAGGATGCCGCGCACGGACGGTGGCCACACCATGCCGGTCGGGTGGAACTGCAGGAACTCCATGTTGATCAGTGGCGCACCGGCTCGGAGCGCGAGCGCGTGGCCATCACCGGTGTACTCCCACGAGTTCGAGGTCACCTTGTAGAACTTGCCGACCCCACCGGTGGCCAGGATGACAGCCGGCGTCTCGAACAGCACGAACCGTCCCGATTCGCGGTAGTAGCCGAAGGCGCCGGCGAGCCGCTCGCCGTCGAGGATCAGCTCGGTGATGGTGCACTCGGCGAACACCTTGAGCCGGGCCTCGTAGTCGCCGTGCGTCCGCAGGTCCTCCTGCTGCAGGGAGACGATCTTCTGCTGCAGTGTCCGGATCATCTCCAGGCCGGTACGGTCGCCGACGTGGGCGAGCCGGGGGTACTCGTGTCCGCCGAAGTTGCGCTGCGAGATCTTGCCGTCCTTGGTCCGGTCGAACAGCGCCCCGTAGGTCTCGAGCTCCCAGACCCGCTCGGGCGCCTCCTTCGCGTGCAGCTCAGCCATCCGGTAGTTGTTGAGGAACTTGCCGCCCCGCATGGTGTCACGGAAGTGCACCATCCAGTTGTCCTTGGCGTTCATGTTCCCCATGGCCGCCGCCGCGCCGCCCTCGGCCATCACGGTGTGTGCCTTGCCGAACAACGACTTGGAGATGACGGCCACCCGCTTGCCGGCCAGCCGGGCCTCGATGGCCGCCCGCAGACCGGCCCCACCGGCGCCGACGACAACCACGTCGTAACGATGCCTTTCGATGTTCTCAGTCATCGGTCAGATCCTCAGTTGATGAAGCGGAGGTCGGCGAACACCTGGGCCGACACTAGCCAGATGTAGAGGTCGGTCAGCGCCAGCGTGCCGAGGGTGATCCAGGCCAGCTGCATGTGCCGGGTGTTCAGTCTGGACACGAACGTCCAGGCCTGGTACCGGATCGGGTGCTGGGAGAAGTGCCTGAGCCGGCCCCCGACGATGTGCCGGCATGAATGGCACGACAAGGTGTAGGCCCAGAGCAGGACGACGTTGCCGACCAGGATCAGGTTGCCCAGCCCGAAGCCGAAGCCGTCGGTACCCCAGAAGGCACGGATCGCGTCCCAGGTGTTCACCACCGAGATGATCAGCGCCGCGTAGAACGCGTACCGGTGGGCGTTCTGGAAGACCAGCGGGAACCGGGTTTCGCCGGTGTACCTCGCGTGCCCGTCCGGTACGGCACACGCCGGCGGCGAGAGCCAGAACGAGCGGTAGTACGCCCGCCGGTAGTAGTAACAGGTCAGCCGGAACAAGAGCAGGAACGGCAGGGTCAGCAGCGCGTACGGGACCAGCGGCCAGTCCGGCACGAACCGGCCGAACTCGGCCGAGGCCGGGATGCACCCGTTGTTCACACACGGTGAGTAGAACGGGGTCAGGTAGTGATAGCCGGGACCCTCGGCGAAGTACCAGTTCTGCAGCAGGATGTGCACCAGGCCATAGATCAGCCAGGCGGTGAGCCCGGAGACTGTCAGCACCGGGGCGAGCCACCACCGGTCGGTGCGCAGGGTCTTTTCCGAGATCGCGGCGCGGGCGCCCCGGGCCGGCCTCGTTGCCGTGGTCGTCATCGTCGAATCGCTCCCTGACGGGCGGACTATGTCGGTGGACTGCGCCGTCCGCGCTGGTCAGGCCGGTAAAGTCCGCCGCGCCGGTCGGGTTTGTCGATGCACACGTTACGCCGGGTGCACGGGTACCGATCCGCGGGTCAACTGTGGACAAGTTCACTCGACGGTCCAAGATCGCCAATCGTGCCCCGGTAAGATCCACCCGTCGGATGGAAGGAGCGGGGCGTGACCGCCGAGCGGAAGCCGATCGTGTCATGGCTCACCGACATGGACGGTGTCCTGATCCACGAGGGCAGCCGATCCCCGGGCGCGGACGCCTTCATCAAGCGGCTGCGCGAGTCCGGGCGGCCCTTCCTGGTCCTCACCAACAACTCGATCTACACGCCGCGCGACCTGCAGGCCCGGCTCGCGCATACCGGCCTCGACGTGCCGGAGCGAGACCATCTGGACCTCGGCCCTGGCCACCGCCCAGTTCCTCGACGACCAGCGGCCCGGCGGCACGGCGTACGTCATCGGCGAGGCGGGACTGACCACCGCCCTGCACGACACCGGATACGTGCTCACCGACAACGCAGCCGGACTACGTGGTGCTCGGCGAGACCCGCACCTACTCCTTCGAGGCGATGACCAAGGCGATCCGGCTGATCAACGACGGCGCCCGCTTCATCGGCACCAACCCCGACGACACCGGGCCGTCGCCCGAGGGCGCGCTGCCCGCCACCGGCTCGGTCGCCGCGCTGATCACGAAGGCGACCGGCATGGAGCCGTACTTCGTCGGCAAGCCCAACCCGCTGATGATGCGGGAGGGCGCTCAACGCGATCGGCGCCCACTCCGAGACCAGCGCGATGATCGGCGACCGGATGGACACGGACGTCCTCGCCGGACTGGAGGCCGGCATGCGAGACCTTCCTGGTGCTGACCGGGCGTGACCCGCGCCGACGAGGTCGACCGGTACCCCTACCTACCGTCCACTGTGGTGCCCTCGGTGACCGACCTCATCCCCTACGTTCAGGCGGCCAGCCGGTAGGTGTCGAGAGTCACGCTGACGGTGCGGTCCGAGGCGACCTGACGGACCTGGACCACGGCCATATGTTGCGGTATGCCGGCCCGGGTGGCGGCCTCCTTCGACGTGAGCAGGCAGAAGGTCGTTCCGGACGCCACCGGTAGCTGCAGCTCGGGCGTCGGAGGCACGCCGGTGAGCAGGGCCGCGCACCCGTTGGGCGAGATGACCCCGCCGGTCGCGGCGCCCGCGTCCACGTTGTCGAGCTGGACCGTGAGGGGGCCAAGGCAAGCGCTGAAGTAGAAGTCGTGGCCGGTGAAGTTGCCCACCTGGCCGGTGTCCACGTCGACATAACCCGCCTGGCAGCCCTGCGTCGGCGGAATGATCAACTCGACCGCGCGGAGGTCGGCCAGGAAGGTCGGGGTCGGTGACGGCCGAGGCGTCACCGTCACGGTGACCGTCGGCGCCGGGGCGGCGGACGATCGCGGAGGATTCGCCAGCCGGTCGGCGTCGCTGGCCGCGGCGGCCGCGTTGCTCTTGGCCTCGCGGGCGACGTTGAGCGAGTACAGCGCAACCAGGACCGCGCCCGCCGCGATGATCAGGGCCATCGCGGCGACCACCACCGCGCCGCGGCCGGGCGTCGGCGCCTCGAGCGGTCGCTTCTCAGAGCGGCGTTGACGACCGGGCGGGGCGCGGGAGCCTTGACCGGCGTACCCGTCGTCGGGGTGGCCGTGGTCGTGCCGGCAGTATCCGGACGAAGCGGGCAGAGCGGGCGGCGTCGTGGCGCCGGGCGACCCGCCGGGATAGGCGGAGACGGCCTTCGCCGGGGGGTCCCCCGGTGCCGGCGCCGAGCCCGCGGGCGCTGGCGTGGAGGCAGTCGGCGCGGGTAGGGAACCGGTGGGTGGCGACGCGGCGGCGGGGCTGGACGGGCGGGACTCGGACGGCGGTTCTGGCGTCTTCCTCATGCTCACTCCTACCGGCCACTGTGGTCTGAACGTAATGGCTCTGGTCAAGGTCCTCAACCGCAGCACGGGCTTCCTGGCGGCGTGTGTCCGACCAGGTCGGGGCGGAATCGTGACGGCTCCGTGCCGATCCCGCAGTTTCGCGGATTGCACTACGCATCGTCGCACCGGCTTTAAGAGTCGCCTGCGGGGGTGGCAAGCGACTTCCCGCAGGTCAGACAGATGTGATCGAGCTGTTATCGGACCGATGCTTGGGGGGGTTTCTCATTAGGCGGAACGCGGCTACGTTTCCTCCGTGGGGTCGAGCCGGACACCGCCCGATCCGGTGGAAGGAGCCGCATACATGAGCGATACCACCACGAGTGGAGATCGTTTCGTGGCCGCCGAAACTACCGAGGACCACGACGAGATCCTCGCCGTCGCGGTCAACGCTCCCGATGTCGTCGTCCCGACCGGGGTCTCCGCGTCCGCCATCATTGGACGCTCTCCCGGGCAGCTGGCCTGGCTGCGTCTGCGGCGTGACCGCAGCGTCGTATTCACCTCGGCCGTTCTGGTCTTCTTCGCCGTGCTGGCTGTCGGAGCGCCCTTGTGGTCGGCGCTCTACGGGCAGGACGCGCTGGCCAACCACTCCGAGCTGCTGTCGCTGCACGGCGGCCTGCCGATCGGAGTTAACGGCGGCATGAGTGGAGTGCACTGGTTCGGTGTCGAGCCCGGGCTTGGCCGCGACATCATGATGCAGTTGGTATACGGCCTGCGCAACGTCGCTGGGCATCTCGTTCGCGGCAGCCCTGCTGACAACGATCCTCGGCGTACTGGTCGGAATCGTGTCCGGTTACGCGCAGGGCTGGCTCGCCGCGCTGATCAACTGGTTCACCGACTTCGTCCTCGCCTTCCCCTTCCTGATCTTCTCGTTGGCGGCCATCCCGGTGATCGTCAACGCCGTCTATGGCAACTCACCCACGCAGCCTCCGTCGTTCCGCATCTTCGTCCTGATCATCGTGCTGTCCGTGTTCGGTTGGCCGTACACGGCACGCATCGTCCGTGGACAGGTGCTGTCCCTGCGGGAGCGCGAGTTCGTCGAGGCGGCCCGGGCCGCTGGCGCGGGTGTCAACCATATGCTCTTCCGCCAGCTGCTGCCGAATCTCTGGGCGCCGATCCTCGTGGTCTTCTCGCTCAGTGTTCCGTCAGTCATCACGGCGGAGGCTGCGCTGTCCTTCCTCCAGATCGGCGTGCTCGAACCGACGCCCGACCTGGGGCGCATGATCAATGCCCGAGTGTGCCGTATTTGGCCTCGGATCCTTGGTTCACGCTCCTTCCCGGCACAACGATCTTGTTGTTGGTGCTCGCCTTCAACCTGCTCGGCGACTCGGTGCGGGACGCGCTCGATCCAAAGTCATCGCGCTGAACGAAGACGACCGCGCGCAGAAGAAGAGATTGAATGAGAACGCACATCGCTCGGCATGGCAAGGGTGGCTTGCACCCTGGTCGGGCGTGGAAGGAGAGAGAGTAACTGTGCGACGCAAATTGGCCATGCTGTCGATCGGCGCCCTCGGGATCGCCCTCGCGGCTTCCGGCTGCACCAGCACCACTGCTGGTGGCGGCGGGGGACAGATCCCGCTGCGAAGCAGCAGGGCGTCATTTCCAAGGACCCGAACGACTCCAAGGGCCCGGCGGCGGCGGTTCCCGGCGCGACCAAGGGCGGCACGCTCACGGTTCTGCACCCCGCCGACTTCGAGCACCTGGACCCGGCTGCAGCTACGTCAACATCCAGCAGGTCGTCGGCACGCTCATGACCCGGAGCCTCACGACCTACAAGGAGACGCTGCAGGCCGACGGCACGGTGAAGATGACGGTCGTCGGCGACATGGCGACCGACACCGGCACCGACGTCAACAACGACTGCAAGATGTGGAAGTACACCCTGAAGGACGGCCTGAAGTACGAGGACGGCGGCCGATCACCGCGGCCGACGTCGCCTACGGCGTTGCCCGTTCCTTCTGCCCGGACCTCCCCGAGGGCCCGCACTACGTCCAGCAGTGGCTCACCGACGAGCCGGCTACAACAGCACCTACAAGGGCCCCTACAACGGTGGCGCTGACATCGCCGCCGGGCGTGCAGGTGCCGGGCACAACACCATCACCTTCACCTTCCCGAAGCCGCACTGCGACATGCCGTACGCGGCCGCCCTGCCGATGACGGCAGCCGTGCCGAAGGCCAAGGACACCCAGCAGGACTACGACCGGCACCCGTGGTCGGACGGTCCGTACAAGATCGCCGATTACGTCAAGGACACGTCCATGACGCTCGCGCGTAACACCAACTGGGACCCGAACACCGACGCGGCGCACAACGCCTACCCGGAGCAGATCAAGTTCGCCCTCAACGTCGACTCGGACGCCATCAACCAGCGCCTGATCGCCGACCAGGGTGAGGACCAGACCGCGATCACCTGGGTCAACGTGACCCAGACCACCGCCGGCCAGGTCACCGACGCGATGAAGCCCCGGCTCGTCGACGGTGCGACGCAGTTCGCCGACTACATCAACATCAACACCCAGCGCGTCACGGACGCGAACATCCGCAAGGCGCTGAACGTGGCGCTGGACAAGACCGCTGTGCTCAAGTCCATCGGTGGTGACATCGCCGGCACGGTGCTGAACACCATCGAGTCGCCGACCACCGCTGGTTGGACCGACTACAACATCTTCGGCGTTGGCCCGTCGGGCGACAGTGCCAAGGCTCAGCAGATGCTGAACGGGGCCAAGCCGCAACCTCGTCCTCTGCTACGCCGACGCCACGCGTCGTCACAACCAGGCCCTGGCGATCCAGGACTCGCTGCAGAAGGGTGGCTTCACCATCACGTTGAAGCCGCTGGACGCCGCGCAGTACTACACCATCATCGGCAAGAAGGACAACACCTGCGACATCTACCGCGCAGGCTGGGGTTCGGACTGGCCGTCGGGTTCGACGATCATCCCGCCGCTGCTGGATGGCCGCACGATCGCTCCGGCCGGCAACCAGAACCTGTCCTACTACAACAGCGCGTCCACCAACGCTGAGATCGACCGGATCTCCGGGTTGACCGACGCTACGCAGGCCTCGAAGGACTGGGCCGCTCTGGACAAGAAGATCATGACGGACGACGCTCCGCTGATCCCCGTGTTCAACAACCGCAACTACACGCTGGACGGGTCGAAGATCGGCGGGGCGTTCCTGTCCTCCGCCTACGGCGTGACCAGCCTGAACACGATCTACGTCAAGTCCTGACGTAGTGCTCATCGGGGGTGGTCACGGAGTATCCGTGGCCACCCCCGAACGCACAGAGTCCTCCTGCTGCCGTGAAGGTCTGCCATGTTCCGCTTTCTCGTCCAGCGCACACTGCGCGCCATCGTGACCATGTTCGCCATCAGCATCGTCACGTTCGCCCTGTTCTTCATCATCCCGGCCAGCCCGGCGCAGCTGATGTGCGGCCGCAACTGCGACGCGAAGACGGTTGCCTCCATCGAGCACAGCCTGGGACTCGACGTCCCGGTGCTCACCCAGTACACCCAGTTCGTCAAGGGCATCTTCGTCGGCCGCGACTACGGTTCGGGCGAGTTCTTCCGGCACTGCCCGGCGCCGTGCCTGGGCTACTCGTACCGCGGCAATGAGCTGGTCACCACCACGCTCGCCCGGACACTTCCGGTCACGCTGAGCATCGTCATCGGCGCCGGCATCCTCTGGATCCTCTTCGGAATCACACTGGGTGTCATATCCGCCTTGAGACGCGGGACCGTATTCGACAAGGTATCGATCGGTGTCTCTCTGGTCGGCGCGTCGTTCCAGGTACAGTTCCTCGGCCTGATCCTGCTCTTCATCTTCGTGTACGGCCTGAAGATCTTGCCGTACCCAAGTTACGTGTCGCTCTGCCGGATCCCGGCGGATGGTTGGCCGCGATGATCCTGCCGTGGCTGACCCTGACGTTGTACAACTCCGCCCTGTATGCCCGGCTGGCCCGGGCGCAGATGCTGGAAACCCTGTCTGAGGACTTCGTCCGGACCGCCCGCGCCAAGGGCGCACGGAAGCGCTCGGTGTACCTCAAACACGCGCTGCGGGCCGCGATCAATCCGATCGTCACCATCGCCGGTCTGGACATCGGTCTCGCCCTGGGTGGCACCGTGATCACCGAGACGGTGTTCAGTCTCAACGGTCTCGGCAAGACCGCGGTGAACGCGTCGTTCCAGCTCAACCTGCCCGTGGTGTTGGCGACCATCCTCCTCGCGGCGGTGTTCATCGTGGTCGCGAACATCGTCGTCGACGCGCTCTACGCCAGCATCGACCCACGGGTACGGCTCGGCACGGTATAGCTGGTCTGTCAGAAGGGAACCTCAGAACGTGTCAGCTCCAGCGGTGTCCACCGGGCGTCACAGCGCCACGTCGGGGCCGTACCTGCAGGTCAAGGATCTGCGCGTCCAGTTCTCCACCGAGGACGGTGTTGTCCGCGCGGTCGACGGCGTCTCGTTCAGCGTCGAGCAGGGACGCACGCTCGGCATCGTCGGCGAGTCCGGCTCGGGCAAGAGCGTGACCAGCATGGCCATCCTCGGCCTGCACAACCGCAAGCACACCCGCATGTCCGGGCAGATCCTGCTCGGCGGCGAGGATCTCGTCGGATGGAGGACGAGCAGGTCCGAGCGCTGCGCGGCCAGCGACATGGCGATGATCTTCCAGGACCCGCTCTCGGCGCTGCACCCGTTCTACACGATCGGCCAGCAGATCATCGAGGCGTACCGGGTCCACCACCCGGGCGCAGCAAGGCCGAGGCCAGCAAGCGGGCCGTCGACATGCTCGACCGGGTGGGCATCCCGCAGCCGGGCAGCGGGTCGACGCATACCCGCACGAGTTCTCCGGCGGCATGCGCCAGCGCGCGATGATCGCGATGTCACTGGTCAACGACCCGCAGCTGCTGATCGCCGACGAGCCGACCACCGCGCTCGACGTGACCGTGCAGGCACAGATCCTCGACCTGCTGGAGGACCTGCAGCAGGAGTTCAACTCGGCGGTCATCATCATCACCCACGACCTCGGCGTGGTCAGCGCGGTCGCCGACGACGTGCTGGTCATGTACGCCGGCCGGGTGGCCGAGTACGGCAGCGGGAGCAGGTGCTGCGCAGCCCGCAGCATCCCTACGCCTGGGGCCTGCTCCAGCGTGCCGTCGCTGCACGGCGACGCCGGACGAGCGACCTCATGCCGATCAAGGGCAACCCGCCCAGCCTGATCCACGTGCCGTCCGGTTGCGCCTTCCACCCGCGGTGCCGGTACGCGATGCTCAACGGCGGTCCGTGCGACATCGAGGTGCCGCAGCTGCTGCCGCTGATGACCGCCGACGAGCCAGGTCATGTGGTCGCCTGCCACCTTCCGGAGCGGCAGCGCAAGGCGATCTACGAGCAGGACATCGCATCGGTGGGAGTGGCACAGTGACGGAGTTGGTGACGACCCAGGCGGCCGCGGCAACGGCGCCGACCAGGGCAACGCAGGAACCGCTGCTTCGAGGTCGACGGGCCTCACGAAGCACTTCCCGGTGCGCGGCGGGTTCTTCGGGGCGAAGCAGTTCGTGCGGGCGGTCGACGGGTCGACTTCGACGGTCGCGCGCCGGGCGAGACCCTCGGCCTCGTCGGTGAGTCCGGCTGTGGCAAGACGACGACCGGGCGCATGTTGGTCACGACTGATCGAGCCGACCGACGGCCCGATCGTCTTCGAGGGCCGGGACATCACGCAGTCGAACCGGCACGAGATGCAGCCGCTGCGGCGCGACATCCAGATCATCTTCCAGGATCCGTACTCGTCGCTGAACCCCCGACACACGGTCGGCGACATCGTCGCCATGCCGATGAATGTGGGCGGCATCAAGCCGCCGGGCGGGACCAAGAAGCGGGTGCAGGAGCTGCTGGAGCTGGTCGGCCTCAACCCCGAGCACTACAACCGCTACCCGCACGAGTTCTCCGGCGGGCAGCGCCAGCGCATCGGCATCGCCCGGGCGCTGGCCCTCAAGCCGAAGCTGATCGTCGCCGACGAGCCGGTGTCCGCCCTCGACGTGTCGATCCAGGCACAGGTGATCAACCTGCTCCGCGATCTGCAGCGCGAGTTCAACCTGGCGTTCGTGTTCATCGCCCACGACCTGGCCGTGGTCCGGCACTTCTGCGAGCGGGTCGCGGTCATGTACCTCGGCAAGATGGTCGAGATCGGCTAGCCGGGCGCAGATCTACGAGCAAGCCAGCCCACCCGTACACCCGGGCACTGCTCTCGGCGGTCCCGGACGTGACGAAGCTCGGCAAGTCGACCACCCGCATCCGGCTCGAAGGCGACGTGCCGAGCCCGATCAACCCGCCGTCAGGATGCCGCTTCCGGACCCGGTGCTGGAAGGCGCAGGATCTCTGCGCGCAGGAGGAGCCAGCACTGACCATCAAGCCGAACGGCTCGATGGCGGCGTGCCACTTCCCGGAGATCTGACCCACGCCGCCCCAAGACGCGGGTCTGCGGCTGCGGGGCCCGGCTACGGGCCGAGGCTGGCGCGGATGAAGTCCAGCTCCAGCCTGAGCAGGCGCTGGGCCAGACCACCGGCAGCCATGTGGGTGGCACCCGGCAGCGGGATCATCGAATGCGGCCGGCCGGTGCGCAGCAGAGCGGCTGACAGCCGGAGCGTGTGCGCGGCGACCACGTTGTCGTCGACCATCCCGTGCACGAGCAGGAGTGGGCGGGCGTCCTCGCGCCGGATGACCGGTTCGTCGGCCAACTCGACCAGGGAGCAGTGGGAATACACGTCGCCGGTGTCAGCCGGCAGCCCAAGGTAACGCTCGGTGTAGGCGGTGTCGTACAGCGTCCAATCGGACACCGGCGCACCGACCACGCCGCAGCGGTACACGTCCGGGCGCCGGAGCACGCCGAGACCGGCCAGCCACCCGCCGAAGGACCAGCCACGGATCGCGACCCGGCCGAGGTCGAGGTCGGAGTGCTTCTCGGCCAGCGCAGCCAGCGCGTCGACCTGGTCGGTCAGGATCACGTCGGCCAGCCGGCGGTGGATCACCTTCTCGAACGAGGGCGCCACCCCCGGCGTGCCCCGGTTGTCGATGACGACGACCGCGAACCCGGCGTCGGCCCACCATTGCCGTTCCTGCCATCGCGACCGGGTGGCCACCACCTCCTGGTGGCCCGGACCGCCGTAGATGTCCACCAGTACCGGCAGCCGGTGTCCCGCGACATGGGTGCGTGGGTAGAGCACGGCGGCCGGTAGGCGGCGGTCGGTCACCCGCTCCAGAGCCGGTCGCGGCTGGTACGGCGGGGTTGGCGCGAGCGAACGGATCCGGCCGGCCGCTGACTCTCCAGAGTAGACAGTCCACTGGGCGCCGCTGTGGTCGAGCGACGCGCTGCCGATGACCACGGTGTCGCCACCGCAGAACCCGACATGCCATCCGGGCGCCGGCGTCAGCCGGCGCACCTCGGCCGTCGGCGCGGAGCGGGTACTTACCCGGTAGATGTGCTGCTCGCTCGGCTCGCCGTCGCTGCCCTCGACGAGAAGATCCGGGCCTACGGTGCCACACACCCGCCGCACGTACAGGTTGGTCGGGGTGACCAGACTGCCATCGGCGAACAGGCAGCGGGCGTCGAAACCGTCATGGGCCAGCTCCCCGCCGATGAGGACGCGGCCGTCGGGCAGGTAGGCCGGGGTACCTTCGACCGGCTCGACCCAGCGGGGATCGGCCAGCTCGGCGTGGACCTGCGTCTCTCCCGTACGGGGCTCGATGGCCAGGACCAGCCCATGCTGCTGCAGCCGGCGCAGGACCGTCACCAGCGGCCCGCCCACATCGCTCCACGACACGGACACCAGATAGGGGTAGGTCTCGCGGTCCCAGTGCACGTCGACCCAGCCGCCGTCCAGGTCGAGCAGGTGCAGCGAGATCTCGGCGTTGGGCGTACCGGCGGACGGGTAGGCGATCGCGCGCGGCGGTTCTCCCGGCTCGGCCGGATCGTGCAGATGCCAGCGCTGGACCCTGGTCTCGTCGACCCGGGCGGCCAGGATCGATTCGCCGTCGGGGGACCACCAGTAGCCGCGGAACCGGCGAAACTCCTCGGCCGCGATGAAGTCGGCCAGTCCCCAGGACACCTCGTCGGTGCCGGCCTCGGCAGCCAGCACGGCGTCCCCACCGGTGGCGAGATCCAGCACGCGCAGGGTCCCGGCGTGGACGTAGGCCACCCGCCGGCCGGTGGGGTCGGGGCGCGGATCTACCGGCGGCCCGGCGGTGGCGTAGCGCCGCACCTGAGCGACCTCGGTGTCGCCGTGGTCAGCTACCTCGGTGTCGCCGTCGTCGACCTGGCCCGGCTCGGGCGCGTCGAGGCGGACGACCACCAGCTCACCGCCGGTGGTGAAGCAGGCCAGCCGCGCCAGCGGGTCGGTCGCGTACGAGCCGATGCCGGACGCGCTCAGTCGCTTTCGTTCCCGAAGTGCCCGCTCGGCCGCGGAGAGGTCATCCGGCTCGGCCCCGGGGTCGAAGACAAGCCGTTCGGTACCGGTGGCCACATCGAAGACCCACAGCGCGTCGACCGCATCGTCCGGCCCGTTCGAGCGGAGGAAGACCACCCGTTGGCCATCGCCGCCGACGGTGACCGCGCGTGGCGCGCCAGTGGTGAAATTCCTGGTGCGGGCGGCCAGTTCCGGATACTCCACTACGCGATCGTCGCATGTGCCGCCGCGTAGAGTGGGGCGGGTGACGACCCCCGAAAGCGGGATATCTTCCTCGCCGTCGCCTGCTGCTCGTCCACGCCCATCCGGACGACGAGACGATCACCACCGGGGCGACGATGGCGCGCTGCGCGGCGGAGGGTACCCATGTCACGCTCGTGACCTGCACGCTCGGTGAGGAAGGCGAGGTACACGTGCCGGCTCTGGCCCGGTTGGCCGCGTCGGAGGCCGACCAGCTGGGCGGGTACCGCCTGGTCGAACTCGACCGCGCCTGCGCGGCCCTCGGCGTGACCGACCATCGGTATCTCGGCGGGGCCGGCCGTTACCGCGACTCGGGGATGATGGGCCTACCGACCAACGAGCACCCGCGCTGTTTCTGGCGGGCCGACGTCGACGAGGCAGCGGCGCAACTGCTCGAGGTGTTCCGGGAGATCCAGCCGCAGGTCGTCCTCACCTATGACGAGAAGGGCGGTTACGGCCATCCCGACCACATCCAGGCCCATCGGGTCGCGATGCGGGGGACCGAACTCGCCGCCGCCGAGGGAATCGGGCCGCAGCGGGTCTACTGGTCGGCCAACCCGCGCAGTGTGGCCGAGGCCGGGATGAAGGCGTTCGCGAACAGCACCGAGAATCCGTTCGCGGGCTTCACCAACATCGACGACCTACCCTTCGTCACTCCGGATGAGCTGATCGCCGCCCGTATCGACGCGAGCGCCTACGCGGAGCACAAGTTGGCCGCCGTGCGGGCCCACGCGACGCAGATCCCGCAGGACTCGTGGCTCTGGGTGATCGCCAATACCTTCGGTACCGACTATCTGGGTATCGAGCATTTCCGGCTGGCGACCGCGCCGACCGGCGATTCGGCGGTCGTGGAGGTCGTGGACGACCTGTTCGCCGGTCTGGCCGTGGCCGCGCCGGTGGCGGTCTCCGCCGCACGATCGTGAGCGGGTCACGGGGGCGGCGGACGGGCGCGCGCCGGTCCGGCGGCGGCTCGGCTCGTCGCGGCTCAGGCCAGAAGATCTCGGCAAGCACGTCAAAAGCCTCTAAAGGTGCCACATCCTCCACCGCTGGCGGGGCCGCCACGAGCCGGACCACCAGCGAGGTCATGACGGAGCCGGCCGGCTCCGTGCCCGCGCGCTGGCTCGATCGGTCGTTGCGCACGGCCGGGTTCGTGGTGGCGTTGGCAATGGCCTTCCTCGTGGCGCTCTACGGGGCCTTCCTGACTCCGTTCCGGATCGGTACCACGCTGGTTCCGATCGCGCTGCTCATCGCCGCCGGCGGGATCGTCGGCGTCGTCTGGTTCACCTACCAGGTGACCAATCATCGCGTCCTGGCGATGCTGCCGTGCGTGGTGTGGGTCGCGGCGTCCTTCCCGGCCGCGATCAGAACCCACGACGGTGACCTCATCCTGACCAGCGACAACTGGGTCGCCTCGAGCTATCTGCTGGTGGGACCCGCGGCCATCGCGGTGTGTGCGTACCGGCTGTTCAGACCGGGTCGGTGAGCTCCCAGCAAGCTACCGGCGCAGCATGCCGTCACGGGGGGTGACGACGGTGTGCCGGGTGCTCTAGCATCGCGGGCACGGACCTGCGGAGGTGAACAGGTGAAGCAGCGCTGGCTGCCAGTGGGCCTGATCGCGTTGGCGATCTTCGTGGTCAACGGCGCGTCCCGCCTCATTTCCCACAAGTTCGAGATCAACGATGACGCGGCCCAGGCCACGCTCGGGCGGATCGGGGTCATCGTGATCGGGGTCCTGCTGTTCGCGGTCGCGATCTGGTGGGCGATCAAGTACCCGTTCCAGCGGCTCATCGCCGATGTCGGGCTCGCGATCCTCGCCGGCACTGTGCTGGCCGTCGTCATCGGGCCGTTCCTCGGTGGCTCCAGGCCGTTCGCTGAGGGCCTTGAGTTCTTCGTCTACGAGGTCCTGCTCTTCCTGGGCATCGGGGCCGCCGCGATCCTGCTCGGTTTCGTGGTCGCGGTTGCTCTGGGCAAGGACTGGCGCAGCCGGGGGCTCAAGCGGTACGAGCAGCACTACGCGCGCAAGCCGCATCGCACCGCCCGCGGCTGATCGGACGGAGGTCCGCCCGGATGTCAGCCCGGCGGGCCGGCGAACGTGACGTACGAGTGGTGGGTGGTGAAGCCGAGGCTGGCGTAGAGCGCGATCGCGGCCGTACTGTCGTGCTCGACCTGCAGCACCGCGCGCCGGGCACCGCGCTGCACCGCCCACGACGCCAGCGCCCGGGTCACGGCCCGGGCCAGTCCGCGGCGTCGGGCCAGCGGAGCGACCTCGACCAGCCCGAGGTGTTGCCAGTCGGCCACCACCGCCCCCCGCCCGGTCGCCACGACTGAGCCGTCCTCGTCCCGGATTTCGGCGAACGCGACCGGCCCGTTCCCGGCCAGGATGTGGTGCGCGGAGTCCGGCGGCTCGCTCTTCCACCGGGCCAGACGACCCAGGAACTGCGGTGACGGTGTGCCGGTCAGCTCGACCCGAACGGGTGACGGCGGCTCAGGTACGGCCGCGATGATGGCCCGCAGCGGTGCGACCTGGACCAGCACCCGCGGTTGCGGGTACCAACCGAGGGCTGTGAGCGCGTCGGCGATGTCCCGGCGGACCGGCAGTGGGACCGTGATGCGCGGCCTGAGACCGAGGGCGGCGTACCACGTTCGGCAGGCGTCGATCGCCTCACCCAGTGCTCGGCCGGGGTCGCCCAACGGCAGGGCGGAGTTCGCCCGGTTGGTCCAGCCCTGGGCGGCCCGCAGATACCACTCGCCCAGCTGCTCATGGATGGGCGCCGGCCAGGCCCGGTCGGCCACCCGCTCGAGCTCGAGCATCTCTGACCAGCGCGGCGGGCGGGGCGGCACCCGCTTGGCGGCGAACACGGAGGACCGGGCGACCACCTGCTCCTCGCCGGCGTCCGGTCGCACGACCAGGGTGGCCCCGGTCAACCCGACGAGCTCACCGAGCACGTCGGTGAGCAGGGCATGGCCGGCGTCGGTGGTACCCACCCGGTACCGGACGACCACGCGGTGGCCGAGATCACACGCCTGCAGCACGCGGCACATCCCATCTGAGTAAGCCCTTGTGTCGGGTCGACCCAGGGGGATATTAGGCTGACGCTGGCTACGGAGATCGTGGCCTGCGGTTCATTGGGAGAGGACCACCGGTGACATACATCATCGCCGAGCCGTGCGTCGATCTGCTCGACAAGGCGTGCATCGAGGAATGCCCCGTCGACTGCATCTACGAGGGCAACCGGATGCTTTACATCCACCCCGATGAGTGCGTCGACTGTGGCGCCTGTGAGCCGGTCTGCCCGGTCGAGGCGATCTTCTACGAGGACGACGTGCCGGAACAGTGGCGCGACTACACCAACGCCAACTACGAGTTCTTCGAGGATCTGGGCTCGCCCGGCGGCGCCTCCAAGGTCGGCAAGGTCGCCAAGGACGCGTCATTCGTGGCCGCACAGCCGCCACGGGAAACCGAGCACTAGGTGCGGGCCCGCTCGGCCGCGCTCCCGGACTTCCCGTGGGATGTGCTGGAGCCGGCCAAGCAGCGGGCCCAGGCTCACCCGGACGGGATCGTGGACCTGTCGATCGGAACCCCGGTCGACCCCGTTCCCGACGTGATCCAGCGCGCCCTGGCCACGGCGGCGGATGCCCCCGGGTACCCCTGGACCGCGGGGACGACCGAGCTGAGGGGGGCGCTGACCAGGTACGTGGCCCAGCGCTGCGGGGTCGAGGTGGGCCCGGACGCGGTCCTGCCGACCATCGGTTCGAAGGAGCTGGTGGGCTGGCTGCCCTTCCTGCTCGGACTCGGTCCCGACGACACCGTGGTGATCCCGTCCGTGTGCTATCCGACGTACGAGGTCGGCGCCCGACTGGCCGGCTGCCCGGTCGTACGGTCGGACACGCTCGTCGATCTGGACCCGGCGCGCGGAGTCGGCCTGGTCTGGCTGAATTCGCCCGGCAATCCGAATGGCCGCGTGCTCAGCCCGGCCGAGCTGGCCGCCGCGGTCGCCTGGGCCCGCGCGCGGGGGGCGGTGCTGGTCAGCGACGAGTGCTACCTCGAACTGGGCTGGGAGGAGGAGCCCAGCTCGGTTTTGGCCGCCGGAGGGGACACCGTCGACGGCCTGCTCGCGGTCCACTCGCTGTCCAAGCGGTCGAACCTGGCCGGCTACCGGGCCGGCTTCGTGGCCGGAGACCCCGCCCTCGTGCGGGAGCTGCTGGCGGTGCGCAAGCATGCCGGAATGATCGTTCCCGACCCGGTCCAGGCGGCCATGGTGGCCGCGCTGGCCGATGAGAAGCACGTCCACGAACAGCGGGAGCGCTACCGGGCCCGGCGGGAGACGCTGCGGGCCGCGCTCGTCCGGGCCGGCTTCACGATCGACCACTCATCCGCGGGTCTGTATCTGTGGGCCACCCGCGACGAGCCGTGCTGGTCTACAGTGGACCACCTGGCCGCGCGGGGCATCCTCGTCGCGCCAGGCGAGTTCTACGGACCGGCGGGGCGCCGTCACGTCCGGGTCGCGCTGACCGCCACCGACGAACGGGTCGGTGCCGCGGTCGAGCGTCTTGCCGCCTGAACGGGGTACCACACACTCATGAGCACTCTCCTGTCGCCGGTCGACGCCGCGTCCACCACGAGCTCCACCCGCCCGTGGTGGCGGCGGCCGCTGACCGGCCTGGGCCTGCTGCTCGCGTTCGTCGGCCTGTTCTTCGTCTACCTCGCCATCTCGAGGACGCAGACGATGAACGCGGACGGGGCCAGCATCGCGCTGCAGGCGTGGGACCTCCTGCACGGCAACGTGCTGCTCGGCGGCTGGATCACCGACATTCCGTTCTACACGAATGAGCTGCTCGTACTGGCCGGGGCCCTCCTCGTGAAGGGTCTTGACGGCGACGTGGTGCACATCTGCGCGGCGATCGAGTACACCCTGCTCACGTTCGCGGTCGGCTGGCTGGCCAAGAGCCGGGCGCGCGGGTTGACGGCGATCGTCCGGGTCGGCGTCGCGCTGTCCGTGATGCTCGTGCCGCAGCACGGTCTGGGCGTCTCCGTGCTGCTGCTCTCGCCCGACCACACCGGATCGACGGTGTACCTGGTGGCCACGCTGCTCGTGCTCGACCGCGCGCTGACCCGGGAGACCATCCCCCGCTGGCTGCCGTACGCAGTGGCCGCGGTGCTCGTCCTCGGCCAGCTCTCCGATCCGCTGATCTTCTACGTCGGCGCCGTCCCGTTGATCCTGGTCTGCGCCCTGCGGCTCGTCCGGGCCGGGCAATGGCGGCCGTGGCGCTGGCGCGGACTCCACGCGCGACTGATCGTCGTCGCCATCGCGTCGGTCGTGGCGACCCGCGTGGTGCTGCTGGTCTTCGGCCGGATCAGCGGCGTGTCCTTGCAGGTCGTCCAGGTGCACATCGCCAGCCCGATCGGGATGGCGAAGAACGTGTGGATCGCCGCCCAGTCGCTGGCAGCCAACTTCGGTGCCTACTTCCACGACCGCGACCCAGGCCTGGACACCGCGGTCGGGGTGGTCCGGCTGGCCCTGCTGGTCGTCACTCTGGCGGTGGTCGCGGCGACCGCGGTCGGCCTCTTCCGGCGACGGTCCACATCGGACAGTACCCTCGTCGATGAGCTGCTCGTCTACGGGGTGCTGGTGAATCTGGGCGCGTTCGTCTTCTCCACCATCCCGGTGGACGTCGGCAGTGCCCGCCAGATCGCTCCGGTCACCTTCCTCGCCGCGGCGCTGGCCGGCCGGGTACTTGGCCCACGGGTCAGCCGCGCTGCGCGCGATTGGCGCCCGGCCGGGGGCTGGCGCCGGACGCCCGGGCTCCGGCGTCGGCTGTGGCAACCGGTGCTCGCCGCCGCGGTGACGCTGGCCGTCGTAGGGGAGCTCGTGGTCGGGGTGAGCAGCCCGGCGGTACCGCATGAGAACTACCTGGTGGCCCGGTTCCTGGTCGAGCGCAACCTGACCTACGGTCTGGGCGGGTACTGGTCGGCGAACAACATCACCCTGCAGACGGGTGGCCGGATCCAGGTACGACCCGTCTGGGGATCGGACAAGGTGTACGCGTTCCGGTGGCTGTCCAAGCCTGACTGGTACGACGCCAGCCGGCACGACGCGCGGTTCGTGGTCATCCGTACCGCCAACCCGCAGTTCGCGACCGAGGCTGGCACGCTCGCCTCGTTCGGCCCGCCGGCCGAACGGGTACAGGTGAGCGACACAGAGATCGTCTATATATACGACCACAACCTGCTGGTGGGGCTGCCGGCGTGGTGCAATCCGGGTGCCGCGGCCAGCATCACCGAGTGCGCCTGACGGCGTGGGCGCTCCACTGTAGACAGCTGCGGGTCGAGACGCTGAAGGGCGACCACCGGGCCGCCCCTCAGTCGATTTCCCCGTGTGGGAGAAAGGTCTCCGCTGGCCCCGTCAGGACTGTCCGAACTCGCCGGCGGCGACACCACCGACGAAGGCACTCCACTCGGCCACGGAGAACACCAACGCCGGGCCAGATGGGTTCTTGGAGTCGCGGACAGCCACTTGCCCGTCCACGAACGCAACCTCTACGCACTGTCCGTTGTTGGCTGACTTCGTACTCTTGAACCACTTGGCGCCGGTTAGGTCTGGCTTCAACGCTTGCTCCCTTCGGCTTCCAGATCTTTCTTGGCGGCTTCCGCGATCATTCTCAGGGAGTCCTGCTTGCTGAGGGCGATCGCCGTCATGTGACGGAAGGTTACGTTACACCAGTGAAGTTCCTCCGGCCGTTCCATATAGAGATTGCCGGCGTGGCTTTCTACGTAAGCGACTGGTGAGTGCATCCGCTCATCGAACTCGAATATCGTCAGGCCGCCGCGGACTCCCGGGTAACTACCCTGAGTGAACGGGACGATCTGAATGGTGATGCTCTTCGCGAGCGCCTGGAGCTTGCGCAGCTGTGCTGCCATGACCGCCGGGCCGCCGACCACCCGCCGGATCGCCGCTTCATCGAGAATCACCCATGTCTGCGGCGGATCGGTATCGAGTACCCGCTGCTGCCGCTCGATACGGAGCTTGACCTGCTTCTCGACCTGCTCCGGCGTGAGCCCCGGGTCACATGTCTCGGCGATCGCGCGGGCGTACTCCTCGGTCTGGAGCAGGCCGGTCACCATCAGGGGCTCGAAGATGTGGATCTCCCGGGCCGCGCTCTCGAGCCCGAGAAAGGTGGCGAACGGCGCCGGTACCTGACCGAACTTCGACCACCATCCCCGCTGCTTGCCGAGTTTGGACAGCTCGGTCAACTCGTCACGCAGACCCTCGTCGGAGACGCCGTACAGATCGAGCATCAGCAGCAGTTCACCGCGGACGACACCCACGTCGCCCGCCTCGATCTTCTGCACCTTGCTCACCGAGCAGCCGAGCGTCTCGGCCACCTCGGCCTGGGTCCGGCCGGCGCTCTCGCGCAGATGGGTCAGCTGCTCGCCCAACTGCCAGCGCGGGATCGTCGGTCCGATCGGTCTGGTCACCGCTGCCTCCGTCCGGCGTTCAGTGTTACTGCTGCTAGTAGGCTTGGCAAGCCGCAGAGTTACTCTGCTGTCACAATGCGTCGGCAGAAAAGTTACGGCATAAGATTGACGGGCGCCTCCTGGGCTGGAACTCTGATGGACAGCTCAATGCGTGGATCCCCCGCGGTGAGGAGGTTTGCGTTATGCCGACGGCAGGCGACGCTGATGGGGGCTTCCACACGAGCCGGGTCAAGCGCGAGCTGGCGGTGCCGCTCGCCGCGCTCGCCTCGCTGAGTGACAAGGAGCAGGCCCGGGGGCTGCTCGCCATGCATCAGCCGCGCGCCGTCGTCGCACGGATCTGCTCCGGCTGTGGCGAACCCTGGCCATGTGTGGAGGTCAGGTACGGCTGGGCTGTCACCGGCATCAACCCCGACCTGGCCGACGGCTCGTCAGGGGTGTGAGATGTCGGTCTGGGACTCCCGCTCGGATGGCTTTCTCGCGTACGCACGCAGTCAGCACGACCTCGGAGTGGAACTCCTGGCCCGACACGCGCCGGAGCTGACCGGCTGCTGCCGTGACTGTGGGCGGGTCTTCCCCTGCGAGGAGCATGAACAGGCTGTCCGCCTGACCCAGCACTACGGCTGCCTTCTGCAGGATCCGCCAGCGGCCGCCAGCTGACCGGCTCGGCTCGATACCGCCCCGGCCGCAGACACTCCACCGTGGACAGTGCCGCGCTCTTCTGATCTGAGTGGGCCCGCGTCAGTTCGCATGGAGAGCGGCGTTGAGTTCGATGCCCGACCCGGCCCGGTTGCGGGCTTCCAGCGCTCCGGTCCGCGAGTTCCGCCAGAACAGCAGGTTCGGCACGCCGGACAGCTCGCGTGCCTTGACCACCCGACCGTCCGGCAGCGCGATCTTCGATCCGGCCGTGATGTAGCATCCCGCCTCGACCACGCTGTCATCTCCGAGCGAGATGCCGATACCGGCGTTCGCGCCGAGCAGGCACCGCTCCCCGATGCGGACCACCTGCCGGCCGCCGCCCGACAAGGTGCCCATGATGGACGACCCGCCGCCGATGTCAGAGCCGTCGCCCACGACCACGCCGGCCACGACGCGACCCTCCACCATGGACGTCCCCAGGGTGCCGGCATTGAAGTTCACGAATCCCTCGTGCATCACCGTGGTACCGACGGCCAGGTGGGCGCCCAACCGGACCCGGTCGCCGTCGGCGATGCGGACTCCCGATGGCACGACGTAGTCGGTCATCCGGGGGAACTTGTCGACCCCGTATACGGCCAGCACCCGGCCGGCGCCCCGCTCGATGACGCGCAGCTCGTCGATCCGCTCCGGCGGGCACGGTCCGGCCGAGGTCCAGGCGACGTTGGTCAGCAGGCCGAACACGCCGTCCAGGTTCGCGTCGTGGGGACGGATGATCCGGTGGGAGAGCAGGTGCAGCCGCAGCCACACGTCGTAGGTGTCCTTGGGCGGGTCGGCCAATGACCCGATGGCCACCGGCACAGCGGTGGTGACCAGACCCCGTAGCGGGCGCGGACCCAGCGTGCCGGGCACAAGCCCGAGCAGAGCCTCACCCTCGGCCGGGCGCAGCGCCACGCCGGAGGGGTGGGCGGCAACCGGATCCGGCCCGCCCAGGCCGAGCTTGCCGGCCGGGAACCAGATGTCGAGGACCTGGCCGTCCTCGGTCTGCGTGGCCAGCCCCAGACCCCAGGCGGGTTGAGTGATCGTCACGTTCGACGACGCTATCAGGCGCGCCACTACGCTCACGGTCATGTCGCTCGCACTGACTCCTGGGGTGCTGGCCGATCCGGTCGGGTTGACCCGCGTGCTGGTCGATGTCGAGTCGGTCTCCGGGAACGAGACTGCGATCACCGATCTGGTCGAACTGGCGCTGCGCTCGGCGCCGCACCTGAGCGTCGACCGGGTCGGCAACGTCGTGCGGGCCCGCTGCCACCCGGGCCGTGGCTCGCGGGTGATCCTCGCCGGCCACCTGGACACGGTCCCGGTCCACGACAATCTGCCGGCCCGGATCGAGGGCGACGTGATGTGGGGCTGCGGCACGTCGGACATGAAGTCCGGTGTCGCGCTGGCCCTGCACGCGGCTGTCAGCGTGCCGGAGCCCGCGTTCGAGGTGACGTACCTGTTCTACGACTGCGAGGAGGTGGAGTCGGCGCGCAACGGGCTGCAGCGGATCAGCGCCTCTGATCCGGCCTGGCTCGAGGCCGACTTCGCCGTGCTGCTCGAGCCCACCTACGGGCTGGTCGAGGCCGGTTGCCAGGGCACCATGCGCGTCACGGTACGGGTGGACGGGATCCGCGCCCATTCGGCGCGTTCGTGGCACGGGGTCAACGCGATCCATGGTGCGGCCGGCGTTCTGGAGCGGCTGGGACGCTATGAAGCGCGCCGCGTCGTCATCGACGGCTGCGAGTACCGCGAAGGGCTCAACGCCGTCCGCATCGACGGCGGGGTGGCCGGCAACGTCATCCCCGACCTGTGCGAGATCGAGGTCAATTACCGGTTCGCCCCGGATCGCACGGAGGCTGAGGCAGCGGATCACCTCGCCGACGTGTTCGCGGGGTACGCGATCGAGGTGACCGACTCGGCGCCCGGGGCTCTACCCGGGCTGACCACCGCTCCCGCCCGCGCGTTCCTGGCCGAGGTCGGCGGTGAGCCCGTGGGCAAGCTCGGGTGGACCGACGTGGCCCGGTTCTCCGCCCTCGGCGTCCCGGCGCTCAATTTCGGGCCGGGCGATCCCAACGTCGCCCACTCGCGCGATGAGCGGGTCGAACTGCCCCGGATCGTGGCCGGCGCCGACGTGCTGCGGCGCTGGTTGCTCGGCGGTGGCTACGGTGGGTCGCATGGTGCGAAAGAACCGTGACACGTCCGAGCGACACCGGGGGGCGGTGACTCTGCGCGGTGAGGCGATCCCGCCGACCACCGCGGACCAGCATCTGCTCGACTCCCGGGCCCGGGCCGACTGGAAGCAGAAGGACGCCTGGCGGGCGCTGCGCATCCTGTCCGAGTTCGTCGAAGGCTTCGACACGCTGTCGGATCTGCCACCGGCGGTGAGCATCTTCGGCTCCGCCCGCAGCAAGGCCGGCAGTCCGGAGTGTGAACTGGCCGAACGGCTGGCCAGCACCCTGGCCCGGGCCGGCTATGCGGTGATCACCGGCGGTGGCCCCGGCGTGATGGAGTCGGCCAACAAAGGCGCTCGGGAGGCGGGCGGGCTCTCCGTCGGACTCGGGATCGAGCTGCCGTACGAGCAGGGCATGAACGACTGGGTCGAGATCGGCATCGACTTCCGCTACTTCTTCGCCCGCAAGACGATGTTCGTCAAGTACGCCCAGGCGTTCTGTGTGCTGCCCGGTGGCTTCGGCACGATGGACGAGCTGTTCGAGGCGCTGACCCTGGTCCAGACCGGCAAGGTGACCCGGTTCCCGGTGGTGCTGCTGGGTTCGGCGTACTGGCAGGGCCTGATCGACTGGATGCGCACCGTGATGGTCGGCGAGAACAGGATCAGCCCGGAGGACCTGGACCTGCTGTGCGTGACCGACGACCCCGATGACGCGGTCCGGCACATTCTCGAGGCGGCGGACTCGGCGCCGACTCCCGGACCCCCGCGGGATCCGTCCGCCGCCCTTGACGACCCGGCGGGCTGAATGGCTCGGGTCTGCGTGTTCTGCGCCTCGTCGACCAAGGTCGCGCCGGAGTACCTCGAACTCGGGCAGGCGGTCGGGTCGGCGCTGGCCCGCACCGGTCATGAGGTGGTCTCCGGCGGCGGGAGGGTCGGCATGATGGGCACGCTCGTCTCCGGTGCCCGCTCCGCCGGCGGATACACCGTCGGGGTCATCCCGCAGAGCCTGGTCGATCTTGAGATAGCCGACACCGGTGCGGACGAACTCGTGGTTACCGACGGCATGGCCGCTCGCAAGATCGTCATGATGGAGCGTTCGGACGTCTTCGTGATCCTCCCCGGCGGGCTCGGAACGCTCGACGAGTTGTTCGAGGTCTGGACGACAGGCACCCTGGGACTGCATGACAAGCCAGTCATCCTGGTCGATTTCGACGGATTCTTCTCCGGATTGTTGTCGTGGCTGGACACGTTGGCAGCACAGGGGTTCCTCGCCGAGACGGCGTTGGCCAAGGTGCACGTCGTCGGAACTGTGGACGAAGTACTCGACGTGGTGCAACGGTTCGGATAGCCTGCCGATCGTGGCGGAGCCTGGCCTTCGGGCATTGCTGGAAGAGCACGTCGAACTCTTCAATGAAGCGGTACGCACCGGTGACTACGCTCCCTACCTGCGCACATTCGCGGACAACGCGGTGATGCACTTCGATGATCTGCCGGTCGGCCCGTTCCGCGGCAGAGCCGAGATCACCGATGCCTACGAGATCCGGCCGCCGACGGACACGATGGCGTTGATCGACATGCAGGAGATCGGGACAGACGCGGTCGAGGCCGCCTTCGAATGGGATGCCGGCGGTACCGGGCGGATGTTCCTGCGCTGGGCGGACGCCCGCCTGGTGGAGCTGTCCATCACGTCCACCGGATGAGCCATCCGACCGGTGCCGGGTCGGTGCTTTGAGGGGTGCCAGGTTCGCCTCGATCACCACTGCGTGTCACGATCGCGTGATGGCAGCAACGATCCTTCTGGTTCTCGTCGTCGTGCTGGTCGCCGGTGGACTGGTGTTCGGCATCATCACGCTCATCAGCGGCGACGATCCGGGCCTCGGCGCGGTGGATCCCGACAAACGAGCCCGTCCGCTGCCCAACAACCGCTCGTTGACCGAGCAGGATCTCAAGTCGGTCCGCTTCGACCTGGCCGTGCGCGGCTACCGGATGGCTCAGGTCGACCGCGTCCTGCGGCGCACGGCCTACGACGTGGGCTACAAAGACGAGATGATCGCCGTCCTGGAGGCCGAGGTCACAGCGCTGCGCCAGGGCCGGCGTGAGGACGCCGACCTGCTCCGCAAAGCCCGTGAAGCAGCTGCCAGCCCGGCCGAGGCAGCGCCAGCGGCGACCCTGATACCGGGCGACCCGCCGCCCGGCTCCGTCGGCTCGTCGCCGGCGGACTCCCCCCGGTCCCATCTCGCAGAGACGCATGTCGAGTCGGGGGCGAATGTCGAGCCCGGGGCGACGGATGATTCGGATTCCGCGTCCTCGGTTCCGCTGGCGGCGGATTCCGTGGCGGCGGGTTCCGCGTCCTCGGTTCCGCTGGCGGCGGGTTCTGTGGCGGCGGGTTCTGTGGCGGCGGGTTCCGCGGCGGCGGGTTCGTTGGCGGCGGGTTCTGTGACATCAGAATCGTTGCCCGGCGAGGACGACCCGGCGACCTACACCGGCCCGGGCCGACTAGCCCGTCGACCGCTGCTCGATCGGGTGGATCTGGTCGCCGGGCCGGACACCGGCGCCGCCGCCCCCAACGGTGCCGGCGCGGATTACGTCACCCCCGGCGATGCGGTGACCGGCGATGCGCTGACCGGGGATGCGGTGACCGGCGATGCGGTGACCGGCGATGCGGTGACCGGGGATGCGGTGACCGGCGATGCGCTGACCGGGGATGCGGTGACCGGGGACGCGGTGACCCAGGGTGTCGCCGGCGACGCGGCCCTCGACCAACCTGTCGAGGGCAGCACCGACGAGTCGATCGACGAGCCGACGGACGGGCCGATCGGTGGAAGTCCGGCGGAGCGATCGCGGCATGAGTCGCCTCGTGGCTGACCGGGATCCGGCCCAGCCCGGCTCGGGCGAGGTCACCGCGACCGTGATCGTGGCCGCGCCCCAGAAGCAGGTGTTCGCCGCGTTCCTGGCCTGGGAGCGGCAAAGCGACTGGATCCCGCTGACCAAGGTGCGGATCGCATCCGGCGACGGCGGCGAGGGCAGCCTTATCGAGGCGGTCACCGCCATCGGACCGGCGGTGTTGCGCGACGAGATGCGCGTAGACAAGATCGATTTCCCGTACGAGGTGCGGGTCGTGCACTGCGGGACGTTGCTCCGGGGCCCCGGCGTGCTCCGTTGCACTCCGCTGGCCGGCGATCGTACCCAGTTGGTGTGGCACGAGTGGTTCCAGTTACCAGCGGGGCTGGCGGGTCGCGTGGCATGGCCGGTCATGTGGCCCGGTTCCAAACTGAGTCTCACGTACGCGCTGCGACGCTTCGCCCGACTGGTCGAAACCGGCGCCCTGCCATGATCGGGGGGCCGCATGTCTGACCTCGTTGTCGGGCCTGACGGGCTCGCCCGCTGCCCATGGAGTGCGAGTACACCTGACTATCTCGCCTATCACGACACCGAGTGGGGCCGGCCGGTACGAACCGATTCAGGGCTCTATGAGCGCATGACGCTCGAGGCCTTCCAGTCCGGCCTTTCATGGCTGACGATCCTGCGCAAGCGCGAGGCCTTCCGGGCGGCATTCGCCGGATTCGCCATCGACGAGGTGGCCCAGTTCGGGACGGCCCATATCCAGCGCCTGCTGGCGGATGCCGGCATCGTCCGTAACCGCTCGAAGATCCTGGCCGCCATCGCGAATGCCCAGGCCGCGGCCGAACTTCCGGACGGCCTGGCCGCGTTGCTGTGGTCATTCGCGCCGACGGCGCGTCCCCGCCGGCCGGACACCCGAGCCGACGTCCCGGCCACAACCACTGAATCCACCGCGATGGCCAAGGATCTCAAGCGTCGCGGTTTCCGCTTCGTCGGCCCGACCACGGCATACGCGCTGATGCAGGCGACCGGAATGGTCGACGATCACCTGGCCGGCTGCCATGTGCGGATCGGATGACCGGCCCGTGATCTGATGTGCCCCATGGGGTACTGGATCGGCATCGTGTCCGGGCTGGCGGCTCAGCAGGAAGAACGCGCGTCCGTCACCTTCGACGATGTCCGGCTGACCCAGGCGATCAGCCGGTCGGACCCGGTTGCTCTGCTGGCCCTACCCGCTGACGCGCCTTGGGCCGATGGGAGCTCCACGGACAAGGCTCCGGCCCGGGTTCTTGTGGTCGGGGTGGGGGAGGTCGTCCACTGGTCCGCCGACGGCACCGCGACGGTGACGGTCGCGTTCCGCGGGCAACTGCCTGTCGAGGTGCTTCCGGACGCTCTCCTCGCGGGCGAGCTCGCCCGCGGTCATTCCGGCCTCCACGCGGTGAGCCGGGCCAGCTTCGCCCAGCTCAACACCGGTGGTGCGCGCGGGCCGACCGATGGCGGGCGCCAAAGCGAACCTGAGCGGCCGATCGGATCAGGGCGGCCGCCTGCATCGCTGCCGCTGCCGGGCTCGGGGCCGCTGCCGGGCTCGGGGCCGGCGTCGGGATCTGGGCCGGCGTCGGGATCTGGGCCGGCGTCGGGATCTGGGCCGGCGTCGGGCTCTGGGCCGGCGTCGGGCTCGGGGCCGGCGTCGGGATCTGGGCCGCGGTCAGGCTCGGGGCAGTCGGCCGGGTCGGCGCTGCCGGAGTGGCTGGTGAGCGTGGCCCTGCCCATCGAGGCAGCAAGCCGGGCCGACGCTGTCCGTGAGTTCTGGGCGTACCTGCGCGACCTTGGCCCGGCCGAACTACCGGTATTCGTGTGGCCCCGCGGCAATGAGCTCGACCTCCAGGCGTACGTGCTCGATGAGCCGGCCAACTTCGACCCGGAAGAGGGATAGCATCCCACCTCAGCCGCCGATGAACGTCACCTTCTCCTTAGCGACAAAGGCCGCGGTAGATGCCCGGTGGTCCGTTGTCGAGCCGGCGATCTTCTGCGCGTCCGCCTCGGTGGCGAGGGCCTCGTCCAGCGAACCAGCCGAGGCGACCATGAGCTCACGCTTGATCTGCCCGTAGGCGACCGTCGGCCCGGCCGCCAGCCGCGCGGCCAGCTCCTGGGCGGCCCCGAGGATGTCGCCGTCATCGTCGACGAGAGTGGTCAGGAGCCCGATCCGCTGAGCCTCCTGGCCCTTAACCGGCTGCGCCAGCATGAGCAGCTCGGTGGCTTTCGCGTATCCGACCAGACGGGGCAGCGTCCACGACGCACCCGAGTCGGCGGCCAGGCCGACATTGGCGAAGGCCATGAGGAACGTCGTTCCTGGACCGCCGATCCTGAAGTCGGCCAGCATCGCCAGTGACGCTCCGGCACCGGCGGCCGCACCCCGCACCGCGGCCACCACCGGCTTCGGCATGGTGGCGAGTGCCTTGACCATCGGGTTGTAGTGCTCGGCCACGGTCTCCAGCGGCGGCGCATCGGACTCGAGGATCGCGACGTGCTCCTTAAGATCCTGGCCGACGCAGAACGCGCGTCCCGCTCCGGTGAGTACCACTGCCCGGCACGTGGGATCCGCCGCCGCCTCCTCGGCCGCCCGCCGCAGTGCGATCTTGAGCTCGACATCGAGCGAGTTGAGGCTCTCCGGGCGGTTCAACGTGAGCGTGAGGACTCCGGCGGTGCGGTCGGTGAGCAGTGCGTCGGTCATGGCTGATGCGGTCCTCTCGGCAGTGTTCTCAATCGAGGTCGGCTGGGCTGGTCGGCTGGGCTGGTCGGCTGGGCTGGTCGGCTGGGCTGGTCGGCTCGGCGGGTGTTCGATGACGACATGGTCGAGTTTCACGACGAGAGACAGGCCTCAACGAAGCGGTCTGCGGCCGGGCGCAGCCTTATCTCGTGATGATCAAAGAATGCCGCGGCCGCGTCTCCGGGCCACGGGTTCGGAAGCAGATCCGGCGGTAGCTGCGGATCCCGGAAGAGGAATCCGCGCCACGCGTGGACGAGCCGGAACCGAGCTGCGTAGGCGAGTTCGTCAGGCTCGTTCTTGGACACCTGCATGGGTTCCCGCTGCTCCATGACGAACTGGCGGTAGGCCGCGGCGAGCGTATCCAGGTCCCATGCTCTCCGGACGAGCCCGGCCATCCCTTCGCCGCCGGCAGCATGTCGCGCGTCGAACCGTTCGTAGGGGATGCCAGCTTCGGCAAGTACGGCGTCGACCTCCTCGGCCGGCCGTGGCGCTACCCAGGTGTGCGGATCGAGGCACCCGTACCCCAGGTACGTGAGCGTGTTGGCGACCTTCGTCCACCCTGCCTGCCGGGTCGAAGGCGAGAGCAGGAGCAGGTCGAACGAGCCGGACCAGTCGGCTCGCCCGGTCCGGTAGATCCGGGTCGCGGCCTCGTCCAGCCGGTGGACCGCCCGGACGGTGAGCTGGTATCCCGCGCCCCCGTGCGACCGGACGGGGGTGAGCCAGCCCTGCCGGACCATCCTCGAGACCGCCGTGCGCACAGCCGGGGCAGCGATCCCGAGCGGGGAAAGAAGCCGCACCAGAGCGGCGACCGGTGCCCGACCACCGCGTGGTCGAAGATGATCGCCGTATAGGTCGAAGAGCGCGGAGCGAGCCTGCATAGGAGGTGTCATTGTGACAGTGCGCGGTCACAAATGACAACTTCTGTCACAACATGGCCGGCCCCGTTTGGGGCCAGCGGTGTCCATCAGGGAAAATCAACAACCAGCGCGTCACGGCGGCTCGCACCGCACCCGCACGACCGTCGGGGTAGGTCCCGGCGAGCACGACCAGGCAAACCACGCGAGGGGAGACGAGATGGCGGCGATGAAGCCGCGGACCGGCGACGGACCGTTGGAGGTCACCAAAGAGGGCCGCGGCATCGTGATGCGGGTTCCCTTGGAGGGTGGCGGCCGGCTGGTCGTGGAGATGACGCCGGATGAGGCGACCGCTCTTGGCGAGGCCCTCAAGGCCGCGGTCGGCTGACATCAGCTGGGTGGGACACATCAGCCTGATCAGGACCTCGGTGGGTACAGGCCAGCGCTGGAGATCGTCTCGCAGCGCGGGTACCGCGCGCGCCGCTGCCGGACGCGACACCCGGTGCGCCGTTGGAACGGCAATTCGATGATCGAGATCCGCTCCGGCTTGCCATCGGCCGTTCGCGGCGCCCTGGCGATCGGTCTCACCACGGCCAAGGGCGGCCTTCCCGGGATCGATCCGGCCGTTGTGTCCGACGAGGATCTTCGGAAGGAGTTGACGCGGTACATCGCCGAGGTCGAGCACGACGGCGCGGCAGGTGTTGTCCACGTGCTCGACCGGCCGGGTAGCCGCCCGTCCGCCGTGATACTCGTCGGAGCGGGCGTCGGTGACGAATCTGGATGGCGCTCCGTTGGCGCGGCCACTGTTCGTGCGGCGTCCAAGCGGTGGGCCGTCGTGCACCTCCGGATGCCGCCGACCGCGGGTGAGCCTGAACTCAGTGCGGTTGCCGAGGCCGCCCTCCTGGCGTCCTACCGCTACCGCCTGGGCGCCGAGTCCGGGAACTCTGCGCCGAAGCTTCGCCGCATGGTGGTGGAAACCGAGGTCGCAGGCGGCCCGGCGGAGCTCGCACTGTCGCGAACGACATCGCTGACCGACGCCGTCGTACTCGCTCGGGATCTTACGAACGCCCCGAGCACACAGAAGTCGCCGCAGTGGTTCGCTGACCGGATCTCGGCCGCGGCGATCAGGCGGACCGGACTTCAACTCAAGGTTCTTGACGATTCGGGGCTGGCCGAGTGCGGATTCGGCGGCATCCTCGCCGTCGGAGGCGGCTCCCCACGCAAGCCTAGGCTCGTCGAACTGTCGTGGCGGCCGCGAGCCAGGCGGGGTCGCCCGCGGCCACTGCACGTGGTGCTCGCAGGCAAGGGGATCACATTCGACACAGGTGGCATCTCGCTCAAGCCGCTCGACGGCATGACATTGATGCGCAAGGACATGGCGGGTGCCGCCGCGGCCTGCGCGACCGTCCTCGCCGCGGCCGATCTCGAGCTGCCCGTCCGCGTGACGGCGCTTGCCCCGATGGCGGAGAACCTCGTCAGCGGAGCCTCGTACCGGCCCGGTGATGTCGTCAGGCACTACGGCGGCACCACGACTGAGGTACAGAACACGGACGCGGAAGGCCGGGTGGTCCTGGCCGATGCCCTGGCCTACGCCGTTCGGCGACTCGCGCCGGACATGATCATCGACTTGGCAACTCTCACCGGCGCCTCCAGGGTTGCCCTCGGCAGACGCACGGCGGCCCTGCTGACACACAACGACGAGCTGGGTCGAGCCCTGATGGCCGCTGGCGAGGCAGTGGGCGAGCGAATGTGGCGACTGCCACTGACCGACGACTACGTCGGTGCGCTGGCCAGCGACATCGCTGATATGACCAACGCGCCCGTAGGTGGCGCCGGCGCCATCACCGCAGCTCTGTTCTTGCGCGAGTTCACCGGTGACCTCCGGGATCGGTGGGTCCACGTCGACATGTCCTCGCCAGCGTGGAGTGACTCCAATGACGGGATTCTCACCCGTGGCGCGACAGGTTGGGGCGTGCGGACGCTCGTGCGGTGGTTGAGCACCCTCTGAGTTCGCCGCCTTCCAACGCATCCGCCTTCTGATCCACTGTAGACTGTTGTGAAATGCGTTGAGCAGGGCTTTCGTGTCGGGCCGACACGCCGTCACCGGACCAGCTCGGCGGCCGTGAAGGTGTACCGCACCACCTGGGCGATGTTCGTTTGCCCATACGGCTCCTACCGCTGCGTGATGGTCTGTGGACAGGCCCTTCAACGCCGTGCGCATGTCGCGACTCCTCGATGTTCACCTGTTGACTTCCTATCGAACGCCTGTCTAGTCTAGCACACATGTCGGAAGCCATGGCGGGAAAGGATCAGGCGGATCCGCCTGCACCGCAGATCCGAACACGGTCTCGCGGCGGGGCCGACGAGGTCGATGAGCTGCTCGCCGCGCAGCGGCTGCTCTGTCGAGCACAGGCCGGCCTGCTCAGCGCGGTTCGACGGTTGAGCACATCGGGCACCTACTCGCCCTGCCGGACCAGGGCGGGCCGGATCGTGCCGCACGGGTTCTGCGCCGTCGAGATAGCCTCGGCCTTGACTCTGTCGCAGTACGCCGCGGAGCAACTCGTCGAGGTTGCCGATCTGGCCGTCGAAACCTGCCCGGCGCTGATGAGAGACCTCAGCGAGGGGACGCTCGACTTGGCGAAGCTCAAGATGCTGAGGCAGGAACTCGACGGGGTCGACCCGGGACTAGTTCCAGCCGTCGTGGACGCCCTGAGACCCGAGTTCGGTCGGTGTACCGCTGGACAACTCCGCGAACGCCTCCGTTACCTGATCCTGCAAGTGGATCCTGAGGCGGCGCAGAAACGTCATGATGTGTCGGTGGCAAGGCGTCGGCTGCGCCACTCGGAATTCGCGGGCGGTACGGCGGCGCTGACCTTGAGCTATGTTCCTGCTGTCCGGGCGGCCGCAGCCTGGAACAACGTCGATCGGATCGCTCACGCGACCAAAGCGGCAGGCGACCCCGACCGACGGTCACTGGATCAGATACGGGCAGATGTGTGCGCTGATCTGCTCGCAGGTGTCGATCCCAGCGGTGTTTCGGCACTCAGCCAGGTCCGCGGCACCGTCAATCTCGGGATCGACCTGACGACGCTGGCATGCCTCAACGACGACCCCGGACTGGTGCCGGGCTTCGGTCCAGTGCTCGCTGACATCGCCCGGCAGACGGTGCGCCAGATAGGAGAGGCAGCGCAATGGCGGTTCGCTGTGACCGCTGATGGCGTCACGATCGCGGAGGGCCGGCTTCGCTATCGCCCCACTCCGACTCAGCGGGCCTTCGTCGCGACCCGAGACGGGACGTGCCGAGCGCCCGGATGTCGACGGCCCGCGCTGCGCTGCCAGATCGACCATGTCATCGACCGAGCGAAGGCCGGAATCACCACTGTCGGCAATCTCTGCAGCCTCTGTGAGCTTCACCATCAGGCGAAACACGCCGGGGGCTTCCGCATCCGTCGAGTCCCTCGAGGGATTGAATGGACCACACCGTTCGGCCGGCGGTACCTCGTACTGCCCGCCGGCGCTCCGGCTCCGGCCGGTCGGCTGGGCCCGACGAGCGCGCGTCGGCGTGCGCCGACTCAGCTCCGACGCTGATGCACGCATTCCGCAGGGGTCAGATCCTGTTCGCGCAGAGGAGCCCGGTCCCGACATTGAGGACAGTCGCGGACCAGTCCGGGCTCTCGAGGAGGTACGCCATGAGCTTAAACAGGATCAGACGCTCGCGTTCTTCCACGACGAGATCGTGGCCGGCGCGGCCGTGGTCCGCGGATCGCATTTCGTCGACCGCATTGGTTGGGCGCAGGTGCCGGACCACAGAATTGGGGGCGGCCCTACCATTCGTCGATATCGAATCAGTCGAACGTCGAATCAAAGACGCCGTCGCGTGGAAATGGGAGGCTGACAACCGGCCGGGGCCTGGCGGGCAGATCGTTCGATGGCGTTGCGGTGGACCAGCCGCCGATGAGTGCGTTGTTCAACACCAGAACGCCGCCGTCACGGAGTAGTCGACCGGCCGCGGTCACGCCGAGATCGTAATCATGGATGTTCCCGTCGATGAAGACTACGTCGTACATGCGGTCGGCAAGCCTCGGTAGAACCTCGCGGGCTGATCCCGCGATCAGTCGGACGCGCCCGGGGGCGAAGCCGGCCGCGGCGAACGACTGTCGCGCCATGGCTTGGTGCTCGGGTTCGATGTCGATCGAAGTCAGGATCCCGTCATCGCACATCCCGCGCAGCAACCACAAGCCGCTCACACCGGTCCCCGTTCCGACCTCGACCACTGCCCGTGCCCGGGCAGTGGCGGCGAGCAGCCGGAGCACGGCCCCCGCATCTGGGTGCACCGCTACGACACCCAGCTCGGCGGCCCAGCTCATCGCGTGGAGGATGACGGGGTCGATCACGCCGCCGGCGGTCGGAGCAGCCCGCAGATCGAGGGGTGGAGTGTCGATGGCGCTCCTCCTGTGACGACGGCCGACATACTGCCGAGGACCTTCTTCGCCGACAAGGCACGACGTTGCCAAACAAAGCAGAACCGAAGTACCCCGGGGGTGGTGCCCAGAGCCTATGCAACCAATGGCCACCCGCGCTGCCGGCGGGTCGTGTCATTCTGGAGTCCATATGGCTGGGAGGTGATCGCGCGGTGGCAGGCGGGGCGGACCTCGGTTCATCGACGAACCCCTGGTGGTCCGACGGCTCGAACGATCCGTGGCGCGACCCGACCGCGCACACTGTGATCGTCAGCCGCGCAGATCCGTCGCCTCCTGAGGAGCCGGTCCTCGAGAGTGTGGCCGAGAAGCCCGCGCCCGGACTCAGGCTGGTCGTGACCGTCGCGGCGGTCACGGCGCTGCTGGCCGGGGTGCTCGGAGGTGCGCTCGGCTATGTGGCCGCCGCGACCCGCACTACCCCCCGTGTGGTGATCGGCGCGGCTTCCACCCCGCCGTCCAGGCCCACCGATTCCTTGGCCGGAGTGGTGTCCAGGGTCATGCCCAGTGTCGTCACGGTCGAAGGTGCGACCTCCCAGGGTGAGAGCCTCGGGTCCGGGTTTGTCATCTCCGAGCTCGGCTACATCCTGACCAATGAGCATGTGGTAACCGACGTTCCGGACCGCTCGGTCACTGTGGTCTTCTCCGATTCGAGCACTGTGGCCGGTCAGGTTGTCGGGCGCGATACCGAGTCCGACGTTGCCGTGATCAAGGTTGACCGGCCGAACCTCACCCCGGCGGAGCTCGCCGACTCGGACTCGGTAGCGGTCGGAGACGGGGTCATCGCGGTCGGATCCCCGCTGGCACTGTCCGGAACAGTGACGGCCGGAATCGTCAGCGCGCTCGACCGCACGATCGAGACCCACGATGTCGGGGGCGAGAGCCGCTACTACGCGGCAATCCAGACCGACGCCGCGGTGAATCGGGGCAACTCGGGCGGCCCGCTGTTCGACTTGTCGGGCCGGGTGATCGGCATGAACAGCGTGATCAAGTCGCTGGTCGAAAGTGGCGACGAGGGCGGCAACATCGGTATCGCCTTCGCCATCCCGATCAACCAGGCGGCGCGTGTGGCGAACGAGATCATCGACACCGGTAAGGCGCGGCGGACGGTCATCGGCGCCGAGCTGGGAAATGCGGCCGCGTCCGGTGGTGGCGTGCGCATCAGCCGGGTCGACAGTGGTGGGCCGGCGGCGCTCGGCGGCCTCCAGGTCGGCGACGTCATCGTCCGGATCGGCTCCCACCCGATCACGGACTCAACTGACGTGATCGCCCTTGTCCGGCGCTACGACCCGGGGACGGTGGTGTCCATCACGTACCGCCGGGGCCCGGCCACTAAGACGGCCAGCGTGACTCTGGTCGCCGACGCGAACTGACGCCGTTTATCAGGTCGAGAACTGGCCGCCCTCCCACCATGGGTCCGGTCTGCGTACTCTTGCGGTGATGAGTTGGAGGTCGGGATGCTAGAGAACCTGAACGGGTGGGAAGTCATCGTTCTGGCTCTGCTCGGGCTCTTCATCTTTGGCCCCGAGCGGCTACCCAAGGTCATCGGCGACGCCATGAGGACGATCCGGAATCTCCGGGACATGGCCCGCAACGCCACTAACGACCTGAGCCGGGAGATCGGGACCGAGGTACGACTCGAGGACCTGCACCCGAAGACCTTCATCCGCAAGCACCTCCTCTCCGAAGAGGACGAGCGCGACCTGCGCCGGCCCTTCGACGACATGTACCAGGACGTGCGCCGTATCTCGTCCGACGTGACCGATGTCGCCAACTCGGCTGCCTCGACCACCTCGGCGAGCGGCACGTCGGCGAGCGGCACGTCGGCGAGCGGCACGTCGGCCGGCGCCACCTCGGCGGGTGGCGCGTCGGGCGGTGACATCTCGGCCAGCTCCGCCCCGCGAGCCCGCGAGGAGTCCGGCTACGACCGCCCGTCGGGAGCGCACCGCGAGGTCGAGTCGAGCGACGGCGGGAATCGACCGGGCGCGCACCGGTACGACGCTGACGCCACGTGACCGTCGCCACCGCGTGACCGTCGCCACCGCATGACCGCGTGACCGTCGCCACCGCGTGACCGCGTGACCGTCGCCACCGCGTGACCGCGTGACCGTCGCCACCGCGTGACCGCGTGACCGTCGCCACCGCGTGACCGTCGCCACCGCGTGACCGTCGCCACCGTGCCGACGCCAGCTGACGTTGCCACCACGCTGCCGACCCACGCGACCACGCCACCCTGACCGACGGGGCGGAGTCCGACCGACGTGACCTGACCGACCCGGGGGTGCTAGCGGCCTGCCGGTCGCAGACCGAGGGGTTTGCCGATCAGGCTCTCCCGGCGCACGGCCAGCCGATCGGCGATGGCCGACAGGGCGACGGAGGCCGGGGCTTCGGGGTTCGTCAGGACGATGGGGCTCCCGGCGTCGCCGGCCTCCCGGACCCGTGTGTCGAGTGGAATCTGGCCCAGTAGGGGCACGGGCGCTCCGACCATGCGGCTGAGCGACTCAGCCACAACGGCACCGCCACCGGAGCCGAAGATCTCCATCCGCTCGCCGGTCGGAAGCTCCAGCCAGGACATGTTCTCCACCACGCCGGCCAGGCGCTGATGGGTCTGCAGGGTGATCGCGCCGGCGCGCTCGGCCACCTCGGCCGCCGCCGTCTGTGGGGTGGTCACGACGAGGATCTCCGCGTTGGGCAGCAGTTGCGCCAACGAAATGGCCACATCACCGGTGCCCGGCGGCAGGTCCAGTAGCAGGATGTCGAGATCGCCCCAGTACACGTCGGCCAGGAACTGCTGCAATGCGCGGTGCAGCATCGGCCCGCGCCACACGACAGCCGCGTTGCCCGGCGTGAACATGCCGATCGAGATGACCTTCACGCCGTGCGCCTGCGGCGGCATGATCATGTCCTCGACCTGGGTCGGGCGGTCCTCAGTGCCGAGCATGCGCGGTACCGAATGGCCGTAGATGTCCGCGTCGACCACCCCCACCGTGAGGCCCCGCGCGGCCAGGGCGGCGGCCAGGTTCACCGTCACCGA
The DNA here is from genome assembly GCA_963803345.1 of uncultured Actinomycetota bacterium. GTDB lineage: Bacteria > Actinomycetota > Actinomycetes > Mycobacteriales > Micromonosporaceae > CAWDLX01. Next base: position 1,434,864 of record CAWDLX010000004.1, on the reverse strand, counting down.
CGACTTCCCCACTCCACCCTTACCGCTGGCCACGGCGTACACGCGGGTCCGCGAGCCAGGCTGAGCGAACGGGATCACGGGTTCGGCGGTGGCCCCGCCCCGCAACGAGGACTGGAGCTCCTTGCGCTGCTCGGCGCTCATGACGCCGAACTCCACCTGGACCGATCGCACACCCTCGAGGGCTCCGACGGCGGCGGTGATGTCGCCTGTCAGTTTGTCCTTGAGCGGGCAGCCGGCGACGGTGAGCAGGATGCCGATCCCGACGACCCCGTCAGCGCCGATATCGACGGACCGGACCATCCCGAGGTCGGTGATAGGTCGGCGGATTTCCGGGTCGTCAACTGTGGCCAGAGCGGCCCTGATCGCTTCGTCGAGCGTCGTCGCTGGAGCGGACATGTATCCCATGCTAGTTGCGAGTGCGGAGGGCCATGCGCGGCGGAGGGTGGCGGGGTTGCCCACCTCACCCGGATCGCTCATCAGGGGCGCGGTTCAGGTTGTGGCCTGGACTCGGCCCCGGCGAGGTGGGACGATCAGGACATCGGTGTCGCGCGCCTGGCCCCTTGAGGCGCGCGACGCTCTTCATTCGGTCCGGCACCGGCGTCCGTCGATCTGGGCGTCGCGCGGTTGTGCTTGGGTGGACGCCCGTTGTCGCTCGTGCCCGGGCCGGTCGGCCCACCAGCGGCCCCACGCTGCTCATCACCCACCGGCTCGTCCGCCATGCTGTGCTCTCGGGGTACCGCCGAGAGCGGGTCCGGTTCGGAGCTCTGGTCGTCACTGTCGGTCAGGTGAGCCTGGCGCCGGGCGAGCCGTCGATTCTCCTTGCGTTCGAGCCTGGATCGCCGGTCGGCCGCCTCGCCGAGGTCCTCGGAGAGCCGGTTGAGCTCGGACCGGATGAAGTCCCGGGTCGCCACCTCACCGAGAGCGATCCGCAGTGAGGCGATCTCGCGGGCCAGGTACTCGGTGTCGGCCTTCTGCATCGCGGCCCGCCGACGATCCTCTTCGAGGGCGAGCCGGTCCCGGTCGGCCTGGCGGTTCTGGGCGAGCAGGATCAGTGGCGCCGCGTACGAGGCCTGCAGGGAAAGGACGAGCGTGAGGAACGTGAATGTGTACGGGTCGAACCGCACCGACGGCGGCGCGAGTGTGTTCCACCCGAACCAGACCAGGATCACGGCGGTCATGTAGACGAGGAACCGCGCGGTTCCCATCTGGCGGGCGATGGCCTCGGACCAGCGCCCGAACGCCTCGGGATCCAACCGGGGCAGCCTCAGGTAGATCCGCTCGCTCGGCTGGTCCACACGGCGCCGCTCCGCCCGCGCCGCAGCCGACCGACCTGGATCGCGGCGGCTCTCCCGGGTCGTGCGGCGCGACCGGCCGCTATCCGGCCGCTCGTCGATCTGGCCACGCGAGCGGCCCGCGCCACCGGATCGCTCGGCACCGCGCCACCGATCGGCGGCGGCGCGATCGCGGAGTTCATCGTCGCGTGGCCGCGGGTCATCGGTCCACCGCGAGCCGTCGGTCCAGCGCGGTTCCGTCATCGCGGCCTCACCGTAGCGCCCGACCCAAGAGAGCCGGGGAGCGGCCGGAGTGTGCCGAGGTCGTCGGCGTCCCGGTCGCGCCAGTCCCGCGGGAGCAGGTGGTCGAGCAGGTCGTCGACGGTGACCGCGCCGACCAACCGGTCGCGGTCGTCCACAACGGCGATGGCGACCAGGTTGTAGGTGGCCATCCGCTGGGTGATCTCGACGACCGGGGTGGCCGGGTCGAGCGGGTCGATGCCCTTGTCGATGACGCCGCCGACCAGGGCCGCCGGTGGTTCGCGCAGCAGACGCTGGAAGTGGACCACGCCGAGGTACATCCCGGTCGGGGTGGCGCTGGGCGCGCGCGCCACGAACACCTGGGCGGCGACGGCCGGTGAGAGCTGCTGTTCCCGGATCCGGGCCAGCGCCTCGGCCACGGTGGCGTCCGGGGTGAGCACGACCGGCTCAGAGGTCATCAGGCTGCCCGCAGTGCCCGGCTGGTAGGCGAGCAGCGCCCGCACCGGCGACGCCTCGTCCGGCTCCATCAGGTCGAGCAGCTCCTGCTGGTCGAGCTCGGGCAGTTCGGCCAGCAGGTCGGCGGCGTCGTCGGGGTCCATCTCCTCGAGTACGTCCGCGGCCCGGTCGCGGTCGAGAGCGGCGAGGATCTCCACCTGATCGTGCTCGGGCAGCTCGCCCAGCACGTCGGCCAGCCGTTCGTCGTCCAGCGCCGAGGCGACCTCGATGCGACGGGCGTCGGGCATGTCCTGCAGCGCGTTGGCGATGTCGGCCGGTCGCATGTCCTCGAGCATGGCCAGGATCGACGCCGTACCCTGGGCCGCCGGCGCGCCCATCAGTCCATGCACCTCGTCCCATTCGAGCTGGTGCAGGTGGCCGCGACGGGTGAGCCGGCCGGTCTGTTCGCGCACGGCGACGCGACTCAGCGTCCACCCGCCGGCCCGGTCGGACTCCATGGCGATGTCGACCACCACCGCGGTGCGGCTGGAATCCAGGATCGTCACGTGCCGGTCGAGCAGTTCAGCGAGGACGAGAATCTCGCCGGCGCGCTGGGAGAACCGGCGCAGACTCAGAGTGCCGGTGCCGAGGACGATCGCGTCGGCGTCGATGGAGACCACCCGACCCATGGGGACGAAGATCCGCCGGCGCATGGGTACCTCGGCGACCAGGCCGATGACATGCGGCGGTGACGTCCCCCGTCCCGGGCGCGCGACCGCGTCACGGACCCGGCCCACCTGGTCCCCGTTGGGATCGAAGATGGCCACCGCGGAGATCCGCGCGAGGTACACCCGACTGGTTCCCGTCACGATCCAAGCGTAATTGGCCTGCTGGAAGGGGTCAGGGGTTCACTAGGGTGGTGGTTGTGAGCAGCAGCCTTGAGTACGAGATTGTGGACGTGTTCACCGATCGCCCGTTCACCGGTAACCCGCTCGCGGTCGTGTTCGGGGCTCAGGCGCTGGACCGCGACCAGATGCAGGCGCTGGCCCGCGAATTCCACCTGTCCGAGACGGTGTTCGTGCTGCCACCGACCACTCCGGATGCCACCTATCGCGCCCGCATCTTCACTCCGGAGGCCGAACTGCCCTTCGCCGGCCATCCGAGCGTGGGTGTGGCGGTGGTCCAGATGCGCCGGGGGCTGTTCGAGCCCGGAGTGGTCTACCAGGAGTGTGGCGCCGGCGTGCTGCCGGTCCGGGTCGACGGTTCCGGTCAGGCAACCCTGACCGGCGGTACCCCGATGGTGGGCGGGCCGCTCGACCCGGCGCCGCTGCTCGAGGCGGTCGGTCTGACCGAGAAGGACCACGTGGGGCCGGCGCCCCGGGTGGCCAGCTGCGGGCTCGAGTTCAGCTACCTCTCCGTGCGCCCCGAGGCGGTGGCTCAGGCCGGCATCACACTGGCCGCCGGCTCGACCGATATCAGCGTGTTCGCGTGGGATCCGGTGCATCGGACCTCGCACACCCGGGTGTTCGCCCCCGGTGCCGGAGTACCCGAGGATCCCGCCACCGGGTCGGCCGCGCTCGGCCTGGGCGTGTGGCTGGTGGCCAGCGGCCTGCTGCCCGGCGACGACGAATCGTCCTATGTGGTCAGACAAGGGGTTGAGCTGCACCGTCCGTCCATTCTGGACTGCGTGGTGTCCGCTGTGGACGGTGCCGCCGTCTCGGTCACCGTCTCGGGCTCGGTCGTACCGGTGGCCTCGGGGCGGATCGCGGTGCCCCCGTTCGTCGGGTGATCAATGATCGGCCGGTGTGAGCCGGCTGACCACGCAGGATGCCGCCCATCGGTCGAGCAGGTCGGGGGTGGGATCGGAGTTGAGCCGCTTGGCGGCCAGCGGCGGCACCAGTCGCTCCCATTCGGGCGTACCGGGCACGACCTGCTCCACCCGGGCCGGCCAGGCGACGATGAGCCCGCCGTGGTCGCCGCGGGCCAGGACGATAGCCGTGCCGGCCGCCGCCAGACCGGGCGCGGGTTGCTCGCCCGGGCCGCTGACGACCTGCAGGCCGCCCTCGGCCCAGGCGCACCAGACGGCGTACCCGGGCTGCCCGTCCACGCTCAGCCACGCCACGGCGGCTTTCCTCATCGCTTCGGCGACCAGCGGCTGCATGCCTCACATCCTGCCGCAGGACGAACACGCTGACCTGCGAGGATGTCACCGATGCCACCCCGCTCGCAGGCCGACCCGGTCACCATCGCCGCGCTGACCGTTTCGGTGTTCGCCTTCTCCTCCTCCGCCCCCCTGATCGCGTACGCGGCCGCCCCCGGGCTGGCGATCGCGTTCTGGCGCAACGGCCTGGCCAGCGCGGTCCTGGTGCCGGCTGCGGTGATCCGGCGCCGGGGCGAACTGCGGGCGGTGATCGCGGGGGAGCGGCGGCGCGAGGGCCTGTTCTGCGCACTGGCCGGAGTCGCTCTGGCTGCGCACTTCGCGCTCTGGGTGCCGAGCATCAAGCTGACCACGGTCGCGATGTCGACCGCGCTGGTCGCCACCCAACCGATCTGGCAGGCGTTGATCGCGGTCGGTCAGGGACGCCGGCTGCCCGGCCCGACCTGGGTCGGTATCGCGGTGGCCGTGGTCGGCGTGGCGCTGGCCACCGGCGCCGACCTCGGGGGGTCGGGTACCGCCCTGGTCGGCGACCTGATGGCGCTGGCCGGCGGGATGGCCGCGGCCGTCTACACCGCATTCGGCGAGCAGGCCCGCACCGTGATCAGTACGACGACGTACACCGCGCTGTGCTACGGAGTCTGCGCCGTACTTCTTCTCAGCGCATGCCTGGTGCTGGGAACCCCGATCACCGGCTACCCGGCCACGACCTGGCTGGCGCTGGTCGGACTGACGGTCGGCCCCCAACTGCTCGGGCACTCGATGATCAACTTCGGGCTCCGCCGGGTGTCGGCCACCACGATTTCGGTGCTCATCCTGCTCGAGGTGCCCGGGGCGGCGTTGCTCGGCTGGGTCTGGCTGGGCCAGCGACCGCGCCGCAGCTACCCTGCCCGGGCTCGCCCTGCTCATCGCGGGTGTGGTGATCGTGGTGCTGGCCGGCCGTCGCAACCGGGGCACCGAGACCGTCCCGGCCGCCATTGACTAGGAAACGAGACTCATGTCACCCCCACCGCGGTGAGAGAAACCTCCCAGAGCCGGGCGGCGGTCGTCGGGTCCAGGGCGCGGCGAGAGGCGGGGTCGGCTTGCAGTCCATGGTAGTAGCCGCCGTTGGCCACCGAGTCGGGTTCGGCGGTGGCCAGCCAGACCAGGGTCTGCGGCGCCCTTGGTCGGCGTGCGCAGCCCGGGCGCGAACGTGTAGAAGACCCGGTACAGCGGGTTGCCGGAGCCGAACCGGGTCCGCACCACGCCGGGGTGGTAGGAGGTCGACTGGATCTCCGGCCAGCGCCGGGCCGCTTCGGCGGCGAACAGGATGTTGGCCTGCTTGGCCGCGCCGTAGCGGGTCAGCGGCACGGTAGCGCTGGCCTGTCGCCGTTGAGGTCGTCCGGGTCGAGCCGCCCCTGCGTGTGGGCGGCCGAGGCGGTATTGACGATCCGCCCGCCGCGCAGGTTGTCCCGCAGCTCGAGGCTGAGCAGGAACCCGGCCAGGTGGTTGGTCTGGATGGTCGCCTCGAACCCGTCCACCGTGATCGGCCGGCGCGGCAGCACGGCCGCCGGCGTTGTTGGCCAGCACGTCGATGCGGGGATGGGCCTCTTCAGCGTCGCGGCGAGCTCGCGGACGGACGTCGAGCGGCGCAAGTCGGCAGCGATGCACGGAGACCGGCTGCCGCGCGTGCCGCCTGCGACCTGCGCGTACGGCCGACTCGAGCCGCTGCGGTCGCGGCCGACCAGGGTGACCGCCCAGCCTTGTCGGGCCAGTTCCTGGCGGCGGCCAGGCCGATGCCGGAACTCGCTCCGGTGACGATGCCACCGACGGGCCGGCGCCAGTGAGATCTTCCACAGGATCGTTCACCCCGGTCATGGCGCGAGGTTACCGTGTCGTCAACCTAACGCTCGATCACAAGCCGAGGAGCCCGTCATGGGAGCCATCGCGTCCCCGCCGCTCCTGCCTGTCGGTTCCCGGCTCCAGCGTGAAGATGCTCGAGAAGGCCCGAGGGCTCCCGGCCGACCAGGTCTTCATCGACCTCGAGGACGCGGTGGCCCCGCTGGCCAAGCCGGACGCGCGCAAGAACATCGTCGCCGCGCTCAACGAGGGCGACTGGCGGGCAAGACGATGGTGGTCCGGGTCAACGACCTCACCACGCTCGTGGACCTACCGGGACGTGATCGAGGTGGTCGAGGGCGCCGGCGCCCGACCTCGACTGCATCATGCTGCCGAAGGTGCAGACCGCCGAGCAGGTCGCCTGGCTCGACCTGCTGCTGACCCAGATCGAGAAGACCCTCGGTCTCGAGGTCGGCCGCGATCGGCATCGAGGCGCAGATCGAGAACGCTCGCGGACTGGTCAATGTGGACGCCATCGCGGCCGCCTCGCCCCGCACGGAGACGATCATCTTCGGCCCGGCCGACTTCATGGCATCGATCAACATGAAGTCGCTGGTGGTCGGCGCGCTCAACCCGGACTACCCGGGCGACCCGTACCACTACATCCTGATGCGGATCCTCATGGCGGCCCGGATGCACGACCTGCAGGCCATCGACGGCCCGTTCCTGCAGATCCGGGATGTCGACGCCTACCGCGAGGTGGCCAAGCGGTCGGCCGCGCTGGGCTACGACGGCAAGTGGGTGCTGCATCCGGGCCAGATCGACGCGGCCAACGAGATCTACTCGCCGTCGCAGTCCGACTACGACCACGCCGAGCTGATCCTCGACGCGTACGAGTACTACACCTCCGAGGCGGGCGGCACGGCTCGGTGCGGTGATGCTGGGCGACGAGATGATCGACGAGGCGTCGCGCAAGATGGCGCTCGTGATCGCCGGCAAGGGCCGGGCCGCCGGTATGACCCGGACCACCGAGCTTCACCCCGCCGGAGGGGTGATTCTGTCGTGCCTGTACGGCAGGATCACTGTATGGGCATGGACACTGACCGTCTCGACGGCCGGGTCGCTCTCGTCACCGGCGCCGGCAGCTCCGACGGCATCGGCTATGCCACCGCCGCCCGGCTGGCCGACCTCGGCGCCCAGGTGGCGATCGTCTCCACCACCCGGCGCATCCACGAACGAGCGGCTGAGCTGGGCGTCACCGGCTTCGTGGCCGACCTCACCGACGAGGCCGAGGTCGGCGCGCTGGCCGACGCCATCCACGAGCAACTGGGTGAGCTCAACGTCCTGGTCAACAACGCCGGCCTGGCCAGCAAGGCGAGCCCCGAGGTCCTGCGTCCGGTGGCGCAGCTGGCAATGGACGAGTGGCGCAACGAGATCGACCGGAACCTGACCACCGCCTTCCTGACCAGCCGGGCCGTGGTGGCCGGCATGGCCGAGCGGGGCTGGGGGCGCATCGTCAACCTCGCCGCCACCGCCGGGCCGGTGAACGCTCTGCCGACCGAGGCGGCCTACGCCGCGGCCAAGGCCGGCGTGCTCGGCCTGACCCGGGCGCTGGCGATGGAGGTGGTGGCGGACGGCGTCACGGTGAACGCGGTCGCGCCCGGGATCATCCACACCGGCAGCAGTACGCTGGCCGAGCTCCGCAGCGGGCTCGAGACACCGATGGGCCGCCCGGGCACGCCCGATGAGGTGGCGGCGGCCGTCGCGTTCCTGTGCACGCCGGCCGCCTCCTACATCACCGGCCAGATGCTGATCATCGACGGCGGTAACAGCGTTCGGGCGGTCCAGTACCGGTGACAAATCGCACAGGAGTACGTCAGCACCGCGCGGTGGTGGCCTGACAGCGGGCCGGCGATACTTTCTGGCAGGCTCTACTCAACGGTAACCGACCTGCCGCCAGGGAGGCTCTCATGGCCCGTCTCGCCCAGACGCCCGGCCTCACCGAGGTCCAGCGCGACATCCTCGCCGCGGTCCGGTCCTTTGTGGAGAAAGAGATCCTGCCCAACGCGCAGCGGCTGGAGCACGCCGACGAGTACCCGCAGACCATCGTCAACGGTATGCGAGAGATGGGCCTGTTCGGACTGACCATTCCGGAGGAGTTCGGCGGGCTGGGGGAGTCCCTGCTGACCTACGCCCTGGTCGTCGAGGAGCTGTCCCGCGGCTGGATGTCGGTGTCGGGCATCGTCAACACCCATTTCATCGTCGCCTACCTGGTCAACCAGCACGGCTCGGATGAGCAGAAGGCGCGCCTGCTGCCGAAGTTGGCCACCGGTGAGATGCGGGGGGCGTTCTCCATGTCCGAGCCGGCCCTGGGTTCCGACGTGGCAGCCATCCGCACCCGGGCCGACCGGACCGGCGACACCTTCGTCCTCAATGGACAGAAGATGTGGCTGACCAACGGGGCGTACTCGTCGATCGTGGCCACGCTGGTCAGGTCCGATCTCGGCGCTGACTCGGTGTACGGCAACATGACCACGTTCCTGCTCGAGAAGGAGCCCGGATTCGGCGAGACCATGCCCGGGCTGACCATTCCCGGCAAGATCGACAAGATGGGCTACAAGGGCGTCGAGACGACCGAGATGGTGCTCGACGGCCACGCGGTGCCCGAGACGGCGGTGCTGGGCGGCGTGCAGGCAGGCCTGGGCCGCGGCTTCTACCAGATGATGGACGGGATCGAGGTCGGGCGGGTCAACGTGGCCGCCCGGGCCTGCGGCATCGCCATCCGGGCGTTCGAACTGGGCATCGCCTACGCGCAGCAACGCTCGACCTTCGGCCAGCCGATCGCCCGGCACCAGGCGATCGCGTTCAAGCTGGCCGAGATGGGCACCAAGATCGAAGCGGCCCACGCGCTGATGGTCAACGCCGCCAGACTCAAGGACTCCGGGCAGCGCAACGACGTCGAGGCCGGCATGGCCAAGCTGCTCGCCTCCGAGTACTGCGTCGAGGTCGTCCAGGAGTCGTTCCGTATCCACGGCGGTTACGGGTTCTCCAAGGAGTACGAGATCGAGCGCCTGATGCGGGAGGCACCGTTCCTGCTGATCGGCGAGGGTACGTCGGAGATCCAGAAGACGATCATCTCCCGTGGCCTGCTCAAGGAGTACAGGATCTGAACCTCACCGGCGTCGGTCCGTCGTGGTCCTGGCCGTCCCTCCCGGCGACCCGGCGTCCGTGCGCCCCCACTCTTGTCTACTGTGGAGGGTCGCTGGCCTACGACCGCTTGGAGAGCTGGCCGAGGGCCCGCTCGACGGCCGTGCAGCGGTCCTCGACGTAGTCGATGCCGGCCGTCTCGGCCAGCCGACGGCCTTCGGCCGACACGATGCCCAGCTGCAGCCAGATCGCCGTGGTCCCGACGGCGACGGCCTGCTCCACGATCGCCAGTGCCTGATCGGAGGGGCGGAATACGTTGACCATGTCGATCGGCTCGCCGATCTCGGCCAGCGTCCGGTAGCAGCGTTCGCCCCAGATCTCGTCGGCGTACGGGTTGACCGGGATCATCCGCCAGCCGTGGCGCTTGAGCTGGAGGCCGACCGTGTAGGCGGCCTTGTCCGGGTCCCGGGAGGCGCCGACGACCGCGATCGTGGTGGCCTCGTCGAGAATCTGTCGCGGGCTTCGCACCCTCCGACGGTATCGCGACGAGGGGTGTCACAGCAGGGTGAGCTGTTCGGGCGGCTGGGTGACCGGCTGCTCGGGCAGCCCGGCCGGCCGGCGGTGCTCGGCCATCTCCGGGCGGTTGAGCCCGCGCCGGCGAGCCACCGTGTGCACCCGCGCGGACACCTCGCGCTGATAGACCGTGGGGGCGTAGGAGCCGCGCCCGTACAGCTCCCGGTACCGCTGCACCAGCTCGGGATGCTCGCGGGCGAGCCAGGCTGAGTACCACTCCCGGGTGCCGGGCCGCAGGTGCAGCGTCAGCGGCACCACGGACACCGCTCCGGCAGCGGCGATGGCGTCCACTGTGGCCTCAATGGACGCGTCGGTGTCGGTGAGACCCGGCAGGATCGGCGCCATCAGGACGGTCACCTCGAAACCGGCGTCGGCGAACTGGCTGACCGCGTCGAGCCGGCGGCGCGGACTCGGCGTGCCCGGCTCGACCGAGCGCCACACCGACTCGTCGACGAACCCGACCGAGAAGCTGACCCCGACGCTGGTCATCCCGGCCGCCTGCCGCAGCAGTTCGAGGTCTCGGGTGATGAGCGTGCCCTTGGTGAGGATCGAGAACGGGTTCGCGTGGTCGCGCAGCGCACTGAGGATGCCCCGCATCAGCCGGTACCGCCCCTCGGCCCGCTGGTAACAGTCGACGTTGGTCCCCATCGCGATGAGGTCGCCGGACCACCGCGATGACGACAGCTCCTTGCGCAGCAGCTCGGGTGCGTTGACCTTCACCACGATCCGGCTGTCGAAGTCGTGCCCGGCGTCGAGGTCGAGGTAGGTGTGGGTGTTGCGGGCGAAGCAGTACACGCAGGCGTGTGAACAGCCACGGTAGGGGTTGATCGTGTACTGGAACGACATCCGCGACGTGGCTGGCACCCGGCTGATGATCGAGCGGGAACGCACCTCGTAGAACGTCATGCCGGCGAAAGCCGGGGTGTCGAAGGTGCGGACGACGACATCGGGCCCTAGGGGAAGCATCCCCTGCGGGCCCGCATCGGGAGAACTTGCGGCGAGATTGTTCCAACGCATGTTCTAATACGAACACGCGTACGCCCAGCTTGTAAAGCCCTCAGGCGGCTTTGGCCCTGACCTCGTCCATGTCGAGCGCGCGGACCTGGCTGATCAGCGACTCGAGCGCCTGCTCGGGCAGCGCGCCGGCCTGCTGGTACACCACCACGCCGTCCCGGATCGCCATGATGGTCGGGATCGACATGATCCCGTACTCGACGGCCAGGGACTGCTCGGCCTCGGTGTCGACCTTGGCGAACACGATGTCCTCGTGCGACTGCGAGGCCTTCTCGTAGGTCGGGGCAAAGCGGTGACACGGACCGCACCAGTCCGCCCAGAAGTCCACCAGCACGATCCCGTCGGCCTGGGTGACCTCGTCGAACTCGGCCGCGGTCAGATTCCTCGTCGGCATGGCACCGGCTCCATTCCTGGGTGGGCTCCATCTGCTGTCATCCATCCGCCCACGCTTCCCACAACGGACCGCCTCGCCTCGCCATTCCCGGGCCGTCCCCGGTCGGCTGTGGGCCGCCTCACCGGTCGCCGCGGTCCGCCTCGACGTGGACATCATCATGCTCCGGAGATCCCGTCCCGCATCCGGAAATCCACTACGATGAGTAGCGTCGACCATGGTCGGTGGTCATCGATGTTCACGATTCGGTAACTGTGATCGAGGTCTCGGGCCAGGTCGTTGCAGCCACTCTGTCCAGGCCGCACACTTCACCTCACGAGCGTGGGCGGCGGGTGCCGGGGAGGGCCCCGCCGTTCATTGCGTCCGGGGTCAAACACAGTCAGGCTCCTCGACGAGCCCGCCAAATGCGCCTGTGACGAGGAGAAACGTCCGTCAGCCAGCGGAGGCGACATGCAGTTCGGTCGATATTTCGAGGAGTTCGAGGTCGGGCGCGGTCTACCGGCACTGGCCGGGCAAGACGGTGACGGAGAGCGACGACCATCTGTTCTGCCTGATCACGATGAACCACCACCCGCTGCATCTGGACGCTCACTACGCGCGAGACCTCTACCCAGTTCGGGCGCAACGTCGTGGTCGGCAACCTCGATCTACTCCCTGCTGCTGGGCATGTCGGTGCCGGACGTCTCCGGCCGGGCGATCGCCAACCTCGAGGTCGAGTCGCTGCGCCACGTCGCGCCGACCTTCCACGGCGACACGATCTACGGCGAGACGACCGTGCTGGACAAGAAGGAGTCCGGCTCCAAACCCGACCGCGGCGTGGTGACGGTGCGAGACCCGAGGCTACAAGCAGGACGGCACGCTGGTCTGTGTGTTCCGCCGCCGGGTGATGGTGCCGAAGAAGGAGTTCGCCGGGCCCGAGTACCCGAGCTTCCCGGTCGTCGATACCACGACGTAGGCGGTTCGACCTGCCGTTCGCGGCGTCGTCTGCCAGACTCGCCTGGTCTTCCGATGCTGGAGGAGTACGCATGGGCCTCTTCGGACGGCTGCTCGGCCGGCCGCGCACCGCGATGGGACGAGGCGTGGCAGATGTTCCCGGGTGTCCTCGGGGACGACCCAGCACAGTGGACAGTCGATCTCGGCGCGGTCGAGGCCGCGCCGGTCACCGACTGCCGGTGCGATTGGACGTGGTCGCCGGTTTCCGGCCGACCACGGGTGCCGCTCGACGCGGCGGTCGTGGCCCAGCTCGAGGACGCGGTACGCGCCGCGGCGGAGGAGCTGGAGGCGGGTACGTGGGTCGGGTGGTCGGCGGCGGACGGGCCCGGCTGACCGCGCACCTGCCGGCCGAGCCGGACCGACCGGTGGGCATCGCAGGGGCGCGCGTCGCCACCGCCTACGACCCGCACTGGGCCTACGTGCGCGACACGCTCGCCCCCGACGAGCGGCAGTACCAGCTGCTTACCGACCTGGCCGTCGTCGGATGTCCTCACCGGGCACGGTGATCCGCTGGCGACGCCGCGCGATGTCGCGCACCTCGCCTACTTCGCCGCCCAGGCACCGGCCGAGGAGGCTGCGGCCGATCTGCGGGCCGACGGTTTCGACGGCGGTGGTCGAGCGCGACGACGAGGGCGACTTCGCCTCACCGCCCTGCGCCGCGATCCGGTGCAGCCGCCGCACGTGCACGAGCTGACGCTGGGCGGTCAAAGAAACGGTGGAGCGGCACGGCGGCACCTACGACGGATGGAACTGCGAATCGGCTGACGCGGCCTGACCAGGCGACCCGTGCGGGTCCGGCGCGCCCACGCGCCAGGTCTGGGCATATGCTGGCCTCGGGAGGTCGCCACCATGTCGAACCAGCCCCGTGCCCGGCAGAGCACCCTGTCCCTCGCCGCATTCGATCGCGATGAATGGGAGCTGCTCGTGACGCTCCCACGTCGGGTGCTGATGGCCGCCGCGGCCGCCGAGGCAGCCGATGGTCACGGCGCCGCCGAAGGGATCGCCGGGATCGAGGCGATCGCCGCCGGACTCGCCTCGCCCAGCCCGCTGGTGCGGGAGGTGGTCGCGTCCATCTACTCCGAAACGCACTCCGAGCCGGTCGAGCTGCTCGGCGACGGGTGACGTGCTGCAGACGCTGGCCGCCTGCCGCTACGCCTCGGAGCTGCTGGCCGCGGCGCTGCGACCCGCGGGACGCCGACGCCTACCGCGGGTGGCTGCGCCACATCGCGGCTGTGGTCTCCGGAGTCGCCCAGGGCATGTCGGGCGCCGGAGCGTCCGGCCGGGCGCGCTGTCCGAGAGCCGGTTCCTGCTACGCGCTCGGCGGCGTCCTAAGGCGTGACGGGTGGGCTTAGGCTGCCCACGTGAGCGAGGACGAGCCCGACCTCGAGGTCGGTGTCGGGCCGTGGGCGGGCCCGTGGCCCGCCGGCGCCCAGTACGATCCTGAGCTGCTCGCCGACCGGCGACCGCCGCAACGTCGTCGACCGGTACCGGTACTGGCGCCACGAGGCCGTCGTGGCCGACCTGGACGCTCGCCGGCATGATTTCCACGTCGCCATCGAGAACTGGCGGCACGATCTGAACATCGGCACCGTGGTGCGCACCGCCAACGCCTTCCTCGCCCGCGAGGTCCACATCGTCGGCCGGCGGCGGTGGAACCGGCGTGGTGCCATGGTGACCGACCGGTACCAGCACCTCCGCTACCACGACACCGCCCGGCGCTGGCCGGCTGGGCGGCCGCCGAAGATCTGGTCGTTGTCGGCGTGGACAACCTGCCCGGCTCGGCGCCGATCGAGACGGTCCACCTGCCGCGTCGCTGCCTGCTCCTGTTCGGCCAGGAAGGCCCGGGGCTCTCGGCCCCGGCCCGGGCCTGCGCGGCTCTGGTCTGCTCGATCGCCCAGTACGGCTCGACGCGGTCGATCAACGCGGGCGTGGCCAGCGGCATCGCCATGCACACGTGGATCCGCCAGCACGCCGAGCCGCCATCACTCTGAGTGACGTTCAGGGGTGCGCACAACACCCGCGGCGCGCCTTCTCAGCGCGCACAATGACGGAGTGAAGCAGAGCTGCGCTCGGTGTGGTGGGCTGGTCCGGGAGCCGGACCTCATCCACTCCGAGTGGCGCTGCGACAGCTGCGGACCGGTCGCCCCGCTGCACGTGGCCGGTTCGATCTCCGCCGATGTCCTCGACAGTGTCCGGACGCGGATCCGCACCGGCAGAGGTAGGCCGACGCCGATGTGGTGCGCTTGGCCGTCGCTGCCCGGTTGGACGGTCACCGGCGTCGCCTGGGCCGGTGACGATCGCGACGGTCCACGTGCGACAGCCGTCGCGATGTCGGGCCCGGCGCCATTGGCGGACGGTCCGGCGGACGCCGTTCTCGTTGCTGAGGAGCCGGGAGTGGGGCTCGGCAACGCCCTGGCGGGAATCGTCGGACTAGATCCTGGTCCTCAGCTGGCCGAGGCGGGACCGTCGGCGAAGGTGCGGGTAGACGGACATCCGACTCCACTGTGGCCGGTCGCTTCGCCGGCCGACCGCAGCGTCTACGTCGGGGAGGCACGCGCGATGTGGCTCTATGCGATCGCGTGGCCGGCGCACGCCGGTTACGTGCTCGCAGAAGACGTTTGGTTGTGCGACCTGGCCGACCGGATACCGACCGAGCTGGTGTTCGGCGCACCGACGCGGCGTCTGTCTCCCCATCGAGCGGGGGAGTAGTCTTCATGGACGGCGCGAGGGCAGCCGTGTTGCCCGAATCGATTAACCAGCCGCCAGCCAACTGCTACGGTGTGTGAAGGTTCTGACCAGGAGACCTGCGGTAAATGTGCGCACTCCGTGGGAGAGAGGATAGCCCGGGATGGTCAAGAAGGTCCTAACCTGGAGCTTCGTAGCGTTCATCATCTTTTTTGTGGCCTACCGGCCCACCGAAGCTGCCAATGTCTTCACCTCCATCGGTCACGGCATTCTCGATATCGCCTCAGGGTTCGGCGACTTCTTCAGCAATCTCGTCGCCTAGCAGGGTTCCATGGCAACCGACGATCCCCGCCCGGAGGATGAGGGCGGACGTCCGCCGTCGGAGCATCCCACCGAGCAGATCGAGCCGGTGCTCGACGATCCGTACGGGTTCGACGATCTGCCCGAGGCGAGCGCGGCCGCCCAGGCCGGCGTGGGGTTCGACCGTGTCGACCTCATCGCCACCCGCGAGCCGAGCGATCTGGTGCGGCGCTACCTGTTCCCGACCGAGAAGTTCCGGGGCGAGTGGCGCCGGCACTGGATCCAACTGGTGAAACGTCTGAGCATCGGCGTCGTCGCGACCCTGATCCTCGGCTACCTCGCCGGGTACTTCGCCAGCAGGCAGCAGCCGATGGTGCTCACGATCCTGGTGATCGTCTGGCTGCTGGTGATCGGCTGGGTGCTCTGGGACGTAGCGGAGTGGTACTACGACCGGTTCATCCTGACCAATAAACGGGTCATGCTGGTAACCGGCATCATCGCCCGGAACGTGGCGATGATGCCGCTGTCACGGGTGACGGATATGAAGTACACGCAGTCGGCCCTTGGTCGCGTGTTGGGGTACGGCACATTCGAAATCGAGTCGGCCGGCCAGGAGCAGGCGCTGCGCAATGTGCCAAACCTGCCGAATCCGACTGACCTTTATCTGCAGGTCGTCGAGGAAATGTACGAGCCCGAGGCCTCCGAGGCGCGGCGCCGTCCGGCCCAGATCGACGACGGCATCTGACGCCGCTCTACAGTGGACGAAGGTCGGCGCGCTCCGGTCACCTGGTAGCGTCGGCGGACGATGCGCATCGACCTGCACACCCACTCGTCCGTATCGGACGGCACGCTCACCCCGGCTGAGGTCATGGGGGCCGCCGCCGACGCGCGCCTCGACGTGGTCGCCCTCACTGACCACGACTCGTTCGCCGGCCACGACCCGGCGCGGGCCGAAGCCGCCCGGCTCGGGATCGACTTCGTCCCCGGCGTCGAACTGTCCTGCCGTTGGTACGGCACTGATCCGGCGATCTCGCTGCACCTGCTGGCCTACTACCCGGATCCGGGCAACACCGCACTTGCCACCGAGATGACCCGGGTACGGCAGGGTCGGGAGCACCGGGCTGAGGCCATCATCGAGCTGATGCGGGCCGACGGCATCGACGTCAGCTTCGACGAGGTCCGCTCGTACGCGCGGGGCGCGACCATCGGTCGCCCGCACCTGGCCCAGGCACTGATCCGCCGGCGCCTGGTGTCCACCGTCAGCGAGGCGTTCGCCCCGTCGATGCTGGGCGAGCGGTGGCGCGCACCCAAGCCGGACACCGACGTGTTCGTCGCTCTCCGATTGGTGCGCGACGCTGGTGGCGTGCCGGTGTTCGCCCATCCCCGAGCCATCGTGCGGGGCCGGGTCGTGCCCGACGGGCTCATCGTCGAGATGGCCGGGCTGGGACTGTTCGGGCTCGAGGCCGACCATGAGGACCACACGCCGGCGCAGCGGCAGGCCATCCGCGATCTGGCTGGGCGTCTCGGCCTGGTGGTGACCGGGTCGAGCGATTTCCACGGCGCCAACAAGACGGTCGTCATCGGCGCGAACCTCACCGCACCCGAGGCGCTGGCCGCGATCCGGGCCGCCGCCCGCCAGCTCTGACTCCGGTCACGAGCGCGGGGCCTACGCGGTGGGGGAGTCCTCGGCGTCGGCGGCACCGTCCG
Source organism: uncultured Actinomycetota bacterium (assembly GCA_963803345.1). Lineage (GTDB taxonomy): Bacteria > Actinomycetota > Actinomycetes > Mycobacteriales > Micromonosporaceae > CAWDLX01. The sequence goes on along the minus strand of CAWDLX010000004.1, from coordinate 1,418,114 downwards.
CGGCTGCGTCCACGGCTGCGTCCGCGGCGGCGGGAGCCTCGCTGGTCCGGGGCCGGCGCACGATGATCACGCCGCGCTCCAGGTCGATACCGGTCCCGTTGGCCACGTCGACGCGGCGGCGGTTGGTCTCCTCGACATGCTCGGTCTGCTTGTGCCGGGTGGGCTGGAACAGCCCGGCGACCTCGGCGAGCCCGGCCGACATCATGGCGGTCGACGTCGCGTTCTCGTCGTCGCCTCGGATCCACTTGAGCAGGCCCACAGAAATCCTCCAGGGTGTTGTACCGATCCACTGTCGCACGCGGGTGGCAGGATCGGCACGTGCGCGATCCGGGCCAGGGGGTGACCGAGGTAACCAAATCCGACATTCCCCAGCAGATGGGCTTGTTCGGTGAGCCCCCGAGGCTGTTCGTGTGCACGCCCAGCCGGCTCGCCTCGTACGAGGACTGCCCCCGCCGGTACCGGTACTCCTACCTCGACCGGCCCACGCCGTCCCGTGGTGCACCGTGGGCGCACAACTCACTCGGGGCCAGCGTGCACACGGCGCTGCGGGCGTGGTTCGACCTGCCGTCCCCCAAGCGCACCACGGGCGCCCTGGCCACCCTGCTGCGGGCGACCTGGGTACGGGAGGGCTACCGGGACGGGGCGCAGGAGCAGGAGGCGTACGAGCGGGCGCTGGGTTGGCTGGGTACCTACGTGGACTCCCTGCCCCCTGGATTCGAGCCGCTGGCGGTCGAGCGGACCGTCGGGGCGAAGACCGCCACGCTGGCCCTGTCCGGGCGGGTCGATCGGATCGACGACGTGGGCGGCGAGCTGGTGATCGTGGATTACAAGACCGGCCGGACCGGCCTGGGGCCGGACGACGCCCGGGGCTCCCGGGCACTGGCGCTCTACGCGTACGCGGCCGGCCGGCTGTTCCGGCGCGCGTGCCACCGGGTCGAGCTGCACCACCTGCCGACGGGCTCGTGGCGGCGCACGAGCACACTGACGAGTCGCTGGCCCGCCACGTCCGTCGGGCGGAGCAGACGGCGGCCGATATCGTGGCGGCCCAGCGGCGGATGGAGGCGCGGGACCGATCCCGACGAGGCGTTCCCGGCGACGCCCGGCTCGCTCTGCGGATGGTGCGACTTCCGCCGCTCCTGCCCGGCCGGCGCGCAGCGTCCCGGGCACGAACCGTGGGCGGGTCTTGACCGGACGGGCAGTGCGGGATAGTGGACGAGCCCGAGGCATGGACGGTGGAACGGCCGATCGCCCGACCGGCACGTCGGGTGCATCAGGGTTGCGCCGGGCCCACGGCGGAGGGAGGACTCCGGCAAACATGAAAGCTACTCATCTCGGAGGCTGACGTGGCACTCGGAGCGTCGACCGGCGCCGCGGCAGCGCCGCGGCTTCCGGTGGCCGCGCGCGACCGGCGGGCCCGCATTCGGCGCCTCCGCGTTCTTCGCCGTCCAGGGCCTGTGCTTCGCCACCGTGATCGCGAAGGTGCCGGCGCTGCAGGACAAGTTCCACTCTCAGCGACACACAGCTGACGATCGTGCTCGCCTCGGTACCGCTGATCGCCGGCATCGGCAGCATCATCGGCCGGGATGCTCGCGCCGCGGCCGGCAGCGGCGCGGTCCTGCGGATGGTAGGCGTCGGCGTTTCCCTGTCCGCCATCGCCATCGGTCTGGCCAACAGCACACCGCTGCTCTACGCCGCGACCGCGCGTCTTCGGGTTCTTCGTCGGAGGCGTCGACGCTTCGATGAACATGCAGGGCGTCGCCATCCAGCGGCGGTACGGGCGGAGCATCCTGGCCTCCTGCCATGCCTGGTGGAGTATCGCCGGCATCACCGGCGCCGTCGGCGCGCCTCGCAGCCGCGCATGCGGTGTCGGTGACCACTTCCTGGCTGCGCCGGTGGGCTTGGCGCTGATTCTGGCCCTCTTCCGCCGGCCCGTCGCTGCTGCCGCGGGTGGCCGAGGATGTCGCCGACGAGCGCCCAACCCGGTCATCTCCCCGCCGGCCGACGCCGTGGTCCGGCACGCGGGCAGGATCATCCTGCTCATCGGCGGCGCCGTGATGATCATGTTCATCGGCGACTCGGCGGCGACGGCCTGGAGCTCGGTCTATCTGAAGAACCAGCTCACGCGCGCCGGACACCCTGATACCCGCTCGGGCTCGGCGCGTATCTGGCCTTCCAGCTCCTCGGCCGGACCGGCGCCGACCGGATCATCAGCCGGATCGGCGCGATCGCCACCCTGATCGTCGGAGGCCCGATCGCCGCGCGTCGGGTTCGGCGTGGTCGCGCCGCCCAGGTACCCTGCGCTGGCGATCGCTGGCTTCGCGCTGGTCGGCGCCGGGCCTGTCGGTGGTGGTGCCGCTCGCGTTCTCCGCCGCGGACGCTCTCGATCCGGCCGGCACCGGCATCGTCGTCGCCAAGGTCAACCTCTTCAACTACGCCGGGGTCGTGGTCGGCGCCGCCCTGGTCGGCGTGGTCGGCACGTCGGCAAACTACCGGCTCGCGTTCGCCATCCCGGCCGCACTGGTGCTGCTCATCTGCGCGGTGGCGCCCTCGTTCCGGCTGGCCGACGACGCCCGCACCCGCTCCATCGCCGCCCGGTAGAGCGGCCCCTCGGTCTCTGGCCGGGATCACGCTGCAGCGTCGCCCGCAAGGTGGAGCGCGCGTCGAGTCGTCAGGCTCGCCGTGAGATCGGTCGTGGGCAGACCCGGCAGCCCGTACAGGCGCCGGGCCCAGGGCGGCAGCAGGCTCATCGCGTACATGGCCACCCCGACCCACAAGGGCCGTACCGGGGTCCAGCCCAGCCCCCACGGGAAGGACGGCAGAGCCAGATAGCGTGCCGTGGCGCGGGCATCAGCGCCGGCCGCCAGCTCGGGGCCGCATGGCCGCGTAGTAGGCCGCGACCTCAGCCGCGGTACGCCGGCACCGTGGCCGGATCCAGACCCACCAGCTCGGCCACCACGAGTTGCTCGGTGTAGTACCGGTCGATGTCCGCCGCGCTGAGTCGGACACCCGCGCGGGCCACCGTGTCGCAGAACGACTCGGTCGCGGTCACGTGGATCCAGCCGAGCAGGTCGGGTTCGTCCACCCGGAACGCTCACGCCGGTGTCCGGATCAGTAGCCAGACAGCCGCGCGTGGATGCCGCCGGACCCGGGCGGCCGCCGCGGGCCTGCTCGGTGGTGCCGTAGATGACCTGCCCGAGAACCGGGCGGTACGGACCAGCCGACCCCACGGGATCCTCGCGGAACCGGGAGTTCTGCAGCACGCCGGCCAGCGCGACGCGGGTGCAGCGTTTGCAGCAACAGCGCCCGGAAGCCGGCCAGCCACATGATCGGCTCGGCGTGCAGCCGCCAGGTGACGCTGTCGGGGCCGAACAGACCGACATCCGGTTCGTCGGCTCCCATGCCACCAGCGTGCCACGCTCGGCGGGAGACGCTCAGCTCTCCGGGCGGGCCTGGCAGGCCGGGCAGAGGCCCCAGAAGGTCACCTCAGCCTCGTCGACGACGAAGCCCAGTGCGGCAGACGGTTCCAGGCACGGAGCGGAACCGGTCACGCAGTCCACGTCGGCGATCGCGCCACAGCCGCGGCACACCACGTGGTGGTGGTTGTCCCCGACCCGGTTCTCATAGAGGGCGGGGATGCCGGCCGGTTCGATCCGACGGGCCAGTCCGACCCGGGCAAGCGCCCCGAGCACGTCGTAGATGGCCTGGGTCGAGACCGAGTCAAGCCGCGCCCGCACCGCGCGTGGCGATCTCGTCAACCTCCAGGTGGCCGCCCTCGGCGAGAACCTCGAGGACGGTCGTCCGCGGCCGCGTCACGCGTAGGCCGTGGGTGCGCAAGAGGTGCTCCGGGGACATGATCTGAACATCACATCATGTGACAGGTCAACGATTCAAGCGGAGCTGTGATGGAATAGGATTTATCGCTGTCAATACGGCTCCTGCCGCGGCGGTCCGGAGTCGTCAGCCGTCCGAGGCACCGCCCCCTACCTCGTTGAACCACTCGGCCACGCGGGCCGTGTCTGGTCAGTAATCTTGGCCAACGATGCACGAGCGGCCCGAGGAGGCCAACCCGTGTTTGAACAGATCCTGGGTTTCCCGGCTCACCCGCTTGATCGTGCACGCCGCGGTGGTCTTCGTACCGTTGCAGATAGCGGCCGCCATCGTGTACGCCGTGGTGCCCGCCTGGCGTCGGTACATGACCTGGGCGGCCCTCGCCCTCATCATCGTCGGGCCGGCCGCCGCGTGGGCGGCCAAACTTTCCGGGGAGGCGTTCCAGCAACGCCTGCTCCGCAATCACCTGATCAGCGGCCCGTCTCCCGCTAATCAACCAGCACGCGTCCTTACGCCGCCGTCACGGCGTACCTGAGCCTCGGCTTGTCGGCCGCCATGCTGATCTTGTAATCGTCACCCGACCGTTCCCGCGCGGCCGCTCCGGTCGCCGGGCAGAGCGAGGAGATCACCCCGGACGCGGCCGCGATCATCGCACGCCCGGCGGGCTGATGATCGTGTCGTCGGTGCTGCGTGGTCGTGTCGATCGGGCTGGCCGGGGTCACCGGGTACTACATCTTCAGGACCGGCGACACCGGCGCCCACATTGTCTGGAGCAGATTCTGAGCTGTTGCCTCGCTCCTCGGTCCAGCCGGCGTCGCCCGAGAACTAGGATCAGGCGACCGCAGATCGCGCACAGCAGAATCGACGAGCACGGCGCCGGCGACGACCCCCATCCCGTACGTGAGCGTGCGAGCCCGGGCCTCGTCGGCGTCGATCGCCGCATGGTCCTGTCCGGGCAGCCGGCGCGGCGGGGCCGGTACGACGATGCGTTGCGGCTGCCACGCGGCAGCTGGCGGCACCATCGGCGGAGGACCCGTGTAGCCGGGCTCCGCGCGCTGAGCCGGCGCCGCCGGCACGTCGGAGGCGGGTTCGCCGGCCCCCGAGCCGTCCGGCGGATGGCGCCAGTACGAATCGTCCGCTTGCACGGGCCAGACGTTACCCGAACGCAGCCCGCGGCCCGCCGGTGTTACTCCCTGAGGTGCCACGTCGGAGGTACGGCCCCGACCCCCGCGGCGACGGCGGCGCGCACGGGGCGCGCCATCGCTGGTGGTGTCGCCGCCGGTATCCGTGTCCAGGTCGGCCCGCGCCCGCGTGGTGGCCTCCGCCGATGCGCCAGGTACCTGCGTGTCGGCACGCCGCCGGCGGCGGTTCCGCGCAGTCCTCACTGGACTGTCCTCTGTGGACTCATCCAGTTCCGGGCGGCCAGCGGGCGCGGCGTCACCCTTCGCCGCAACGCCAATTTTCGCCGCGGCCCCGCCCTTGACCACTTCGCCGGCGCGCTTGCGCCGGCGCTGGCGGGGAGCCGATCGGCTGGAGCCACCGGGTCCGGGCCACCGCGGGTGCTCCGGCCGCGACGGCGACCACCGCCGAGGTCCTCCTCGACCTCGGCGCCCAGGCCGGCCCGGGTGCGGTCGGCCGTCGGCAGCGTGCTGGTCACGCTGGCCGGGATCGACAGGTCCTGGTACAGGTGGGCCGACGTGTGGTAGGTCTCCGGTGGCTCGGCCATGTCCAGGCCGAGCGTCTTGTCGATGATCCGCCAGCGCGGCATGTCCTCCCAGTCCACGAACGTGACCGCGACCCCGGTGGCGCCGGCCCGACCGGTGCGGCCGATGCGGTGGGTGTAGGTGTCCGGGTCCTCGGGACAGTCGTAGTTGATGACGTGGGTCACGCCGGAGACGTCCAGGCCCCGGGCGGCGACGTCGGTGGCGACCAGCACGTCGACCTTGCCGCTGCGGAACGCCCGCAGCGCCCGCTCGCGGGCTCCCTGGCCCGAGGTCGCCGTGCACCGCCGCGACCGCGAAGCCGCGGAAGTCGAGGTCCTCGGCGGCCCGGTCGGCCGCCCGCTTGGTCCGGGTGAAGATCATCGTCAGGCCGCGCCCCTCGGCCTGCAGGATGCGGGCCACCATCTCCACCTTGTTCAGCGGGTGGGTGCGGTAGACGACCTGCTTGGTCAGCGGCGAGGCGGCCGACGTCGTGCCGGGCGTGGACGGTCACCGGCTGGCGCAGGAACCGCCGGGCCAGCGTGACGATCGGGTCCGGCATGGTGGCCGAGAAGAGCATGGTCTGCCGGTCCTCCGGCAGCATCGCCAGGATCTTCTCGACGTCGTCGAGGAAGCCGAGGTCGAGCATCCGGTCGGCCTCGTCGAGCACCAGCGCCGCAACCGGTCCAGGCGCAGCTCGGCTCCTTCCTGCCCTTGGCCGGCCGGGCCAGGTCGAGCAGGCGGCCGGGGGTACCGACGATGATCTCCACGCCGCGCTTGAGCGCCTCGACCTGTGGCTCGTAGGCCACGCCGCCGTAGACCGGCAGCACGCGCACGCCCCGGGTACTGCCCGCGGCGGCGATGTCGCGGGCCACCTGCAGGCCCAGCTCGCGGGTGGGTACGACGACCAGCGCCTGCGGCAGTCCGTCGGCGCCCTCCTCCGGAGAGATGAGCCGGTCGAGCAGCGGGACGCCGAAGCCGAGGGTCTTGCCGGTACCGGTCGGCGCCTGGCCGATCATGTCGGTGCCGCGCAGCCCGATCGGTAGCGCGTACTCCTGGATGGCGAATGCCCGGGTGATGCCGGCGGCGGCCAGCGCGGCCACGGTCTCCGGGCGGGCGCCCAGTTCCTCGAAGGTGGGTGAGTCGGGTCGGACGGGGGCCCGGGCGGCCAGCGGCGTACCCGGAATTTCTTCGATCTGTGTCAACGGGGTGTCCCTGCTTGTCGGGAGCGCCCCGGAGGATCGCGGGTGCGCTCATTCTTCGGCGCGGGCACGCTCACGACGACGACAGGGAGGTCTCGGCCGTCGCGGGCCGCGCGCGGATCCCGGGCAGATACGCACCCTCAGCGGTGTCGACACTCCTCCACGGGCTGTGATCTCATCGTACGGCGTGGTGACGGCGACCGCGAAGCAGGTTGTGACGCCGGGCACCGCGAGGTCGTGTCCCGGCCAGCGCTCGCGCCGTGCCGCAGGTCACACGGGAACCAGGCGCCGCGGCCGGTCAGCCAGCGGTGAAGCCGACCTTGCGGGCGGACGGCTCGTCGATCTCGACGTAGGCCAGCTTGGCCACCGGCATGATGACCTGCTTGCCCTTCTCGTCCGCCAGGGTCAGCACGCCGTCGTCGTCGGCGAGTGCCTTGGTCACCTGGCCGCCGCGATGTCCGCCGGCGCCTGCGCGCTCTCGATCACCAGCTCGCGGGGCGCGTACTGCACGCCGATCTTGACCTCCACGGTGTCCCTCCTTGCCGACGCATCCGCGACACTCGCGGGTGACCACGCAAAGGCTAGCCGATCGGGCCGGACCGCAAGCGCGCGAGCGGCGCGGTTCAGCTCTGGGCGCAGCGGCCGCCTCAGCGACCCTCGGTGCCAGGCTCGCCGTTCTGCAGCGGGAAGCCCGGCGATGCCCCGCCAGTTCAGCGCGGCCACCAGGCTGACGGCCTCCGGCTTGGGGACCTTGCGCCCGCTGGCCAGCCAGAACCGGGCGGCGATCTCCGACGCGCCGCACAGGCCGGCGGCGAGCAGTTCGGCGCGCGACCGGCTGACCCCGGTGTCCGACGATGATCGTCTCGGTGATCGCCTCGGCGCAGCCCCGCTCGACCCTGACCACCCGCTCCCGGACCGCCGGTTCGTTGCGCAGGTCGGACTCGAAGACCAGCCGGAAAGCCTCGCTCTCGTGGTCGACGAAGTCGAAGTACGCCGCCGACCGCACCCGTCGACCCGCTCCTTGTTGTCCGTGGTCGCCTTCATCGCGTCGCGCACCCGCTCGACGATGGCGTCGCAGTGGGTGTCCAGCAGCGCCAGGTACAGGTCGAGCTTGCCGGGGAAGTGCTGGTACAGCACCGGTTTGGAGACGCCGGCCCGCTCGGCGATGTCGTCCATCGCGGCGGCGTGGTAGCCCTGCGCGACGAAGACCTCCTGAGCCGCGGCGAGCAGCTGCTTGCGCCGGGCCGACCGGGGCAGGCGCGCCGGCCGACCGGTTGCCGTCTGCGCTCCACTCACCGGAGCCATTCGCACCTCCTGTGTCTGCGACTCTCGTGACACCTGCTGACGCATTACAGCATGCGCCGGCCAGCTGACGTGGCTGTGCCGCGACCCGGTCGGATCGTGACTCGCCGAACCCAGCACGCGGCGCCGACCTCATCGGCAGCCGCCCATTGTCGACCTCTTCCGACTTCGTCCATTCTCACCGATTTGTGCGACGCCGTTCACTCCCCGAACACGGTAACCTCACGGCAGGCGAACGAGGAGCGGCGGTGGAGGACACCAGCACGGGCTACCGGGACCCGTCCAGCGGGTACCCGAGTGGCGACGACCCCGCCGCCGGCACCGTGACCACCCTGGCGGCGGCCGCCGCGGAGATCATCACGGCCCGATGGGCCCCCCGGCCGCCCTCGGGCGCGGCCTCCCGGCCGTCCTCGGGCGGGGCCCCCCGGTCCAACGGCCATGCGGCGGCGGGCCCCGAACCTGTGGACGCCGTGCCGGCCGGCCGCGCACCCAACGGCCACGACCCTAACGGTCGGGCCGCCTCCTCGGGATGGAGCGAGTACTCCGGCAACGGTTACACCAGGCAGGCGAACCACGCCAACGGCCATGTCCACCCGGACGGCGCCACCTACCCGCCCGAGCCCGACCCCGACGTCCTGCCGCAGCGGATCCGGGGCAGCGCGGCGGTGAACCTGCCCGCACCGGCGCCGGACGCCGGGGCGTCGATGTTCGAGGCGGTACGGCCGAGCGGGCCATCGCTGTTCGACCCCGCGCCGTCCATGTTCGAGCCCGCACCGGGACCTGGCACTGCGGGGTATCAGCAGTCGCCGGCGTACGAACAGCCCGCCCGCGACGAGCCGCGGTACGACGCGCCGGCCCCCTACGAGCAGTCGGCGCCCTACGAGCAGTCGGCCCCCTACGAGCAGTCGGTCCCCTACGAGCAGTCGGCCCCCTACGAGCAGCTCGGCCCCGTACGACGCGCGGGCATCGTACGAGGCCACGGCTGCGTACGACGCGCAGGCTCCGTACGAGGCACCCGGCCCGTACGGCGCGGCGTCTCCGTTCGAGCAGCCGGCCCGGTATGAGCCGACCGGTTACGTATCAGCCCCGGTGTACGAGCCGCCGGTCGACGGCGCCTATGTCCCCAACCCGTATCCCCCGGAGCCCGGGTCCCGGCGCACAGTCCCACTGCCCGGGTCACCGCCGCCGCCCGCGGCCGCGTCGGCTGCCCCGCTGCCTTCGTCGCCGCCCGCCGCGACTGTGCCGGTCCAGCGGCCGTCACCCGAGGCCGGCCGCGATGCCGACTTCGGCCACTCGGTGATCGCCGATCTGGCGTTCCCGGCCCCGTTCGAACCCGAGCCCTACGAGCCCTACGACCCGTACGAGCCCAGACCCGGTCAGGGGGGACCCGCCCGACCCCTGACCCACTGGATATCGATACCGAGCCGATGTTGCCCCAGCGGGTGCCGGCCGAACCCGACGTACCCGAGTTGGTCGCTGCTGCCCAACGACCCGCTCCGTGATCCGGCCACGGCGTCCATGGCCGAGCCGCGGCAGCTGTCCCGGATCGCGACGTTCCTGCGTGATGACGAGACCGGGCTGGCCGGCCGGCGGCCAGAGGGGTTCGACCTGGCCGCGGTACTCGACGGCGGTGCGCAGCGTTCGGGATGTCAGCGATGCCCAGCTGCGGTGGAACGCCTGACTCCGGGCACACCCTGCGCATCGAATTCAAGGACGGCGTGGACGAAGGCGAGGTCACCCGCCAGGTGGTCCGGTTGCTCCGGGAGTCGATGGGCCTGTGGGCCGAACCGCACCCGTTGGCCGGCGACTGCCACTCGAGCGCACCGGTGGTGGCCGCCCGCGGCCCCATGTCGGCCAGTGCCCAGGCGGGCGCCCAGGTCAGGCTCGCCGACTCGGGCGACGCCCGCCCGGCCCATCCGCTTCCGCCAGCTCGTCGCAGCGACGGGAGCCTGGCCGATCTACCGCGGCTCGTCCTCGACCACGTTCAGGTCACCACGCTCGGGCAGGACGCCACGGTCGAGGTACGGCTGGCGGTGTCGCGCGGCGGCCGGCGGGCCGAGGCCATGGCGGTCGGCTCGTGCCGTGGTCCGGCCGTCGACGCGTACCTCCTGCGGTTGGCGGCGCAGGCCGCCGGCGACGCGATCGACCGCCTGCTGATCGATCCCCGCACCGGTCAGGGCAGGGGCCGGGTGTTCATCGAGCACGCGGCGGTCGTGCCGTTCGGCCGGTGTGAGGTGGCGGTCGTGGTCCTGCTGCTGATGGGCGGCCCCGTCCCCGAGCAGCTCAGCGGTTCGACGATCGTGACCGGCGACCCGGTCCAGACCGTGGTGCGCGCCACACTTTCCGCCGTCAACCGGCGGCTCGAGTCGCTGCTTTCGTAGCAGGATTGGTGGATGAAGCGCGCCGCCCTCGCCCCGGATGACGATCTCCCCGCACTACCGGGCGAGGTGCCCTCGTGGCCGGGCGGACCGCAGGTGCTGGATGGCACCGCGACGTTCGTGCGGCGCATCCCGCCGCGGCGGGAGGGCACCGAACCAGCGCTGTACGTGCACGGGCTCGGTGGTTCGTCGCTCGAACTGGACCGACATGGCGTACCTGCTGGCAGATCAGTTCGACGCCGAGGCGATCGACCTGCCGGGCTTCGGGTTCAGCGATCCCGGGCGCCGGTACCGGATGGCCGACGCGGCAGTGCGGGTCGTGCGCTGGATCGAGGAGGGCGGCCGCGGACCGGTCCACCTGGTCGGCAACTCACTCGGCGGTGCCATCGCGGTACAGGTGGCCGGTACCCGGCCCGACCTGGTGAGGACGCTGACCCTCGTCTCGCCCGCGATGCCGTTCATGAATCCCCGCCGGTCGTTGCAGTCCCGCATGCTGCCGGTGCTCCTGATACCCGGGCATGAGCGGCTGGTCGCGCGCCGGCTGGCCGCGATCCCGCCCGAATCACTGGCTCAGCAGGTCATCGACCGCGTGTTTCGCGGACCCGGGCGCGGTCTCGGCCCAGCGACTGGCTGAGGCGGTCGATGAGGTCCGGCGGCGCTACGAGGCGCCCTGGTACGTCTCCGCCTACCTGCGCACGCTGCGCGGGATCGTGACCAGTTTCGTACGGGCGTACCTGCCCGGCGGCAACTCGCTGTGGCGGCTGGCCGGCCGGATCACGGCACCGACCCTGGTCATCGCCGGCCGGCAGGACCGGCTGGTCGATACGCGGGTGGCCCCGATCGTGGCCCGCGTCGTGCCGGACAGCCGTCTGATCATGCTCGACGGGGTGGGGCATGTGGCCCAGATGGAGCAGCCGCGGATGGTCGCCCGCGCCATCCGGGCCCTTCTTGACGAGGTGCGCGGGCGAGCTGCTCCGGCGGTTGAGATCGATGCCACCCGGGCCGTCGTCGACGCGCCGCTGTCGAGCAGTCCGCTGGCGGCCGACCCGTTCGGAGCGTGAGCCAGCCGGACCGGGCCCCGCGCTGGTGACCAGGCGGGCAACGGTTGGCAGACGAGCGGGCAGCCGTGCCACGCTATGCGGCGTGCCGACTGACTCCACGCCACCCCGCCGGGCGCGGTCCGCGTTGATCGGGTGGGTCGTGCTGGTCCTCATCGTGCTGGCCGCGGTGTCCGGTGTGGGCGTGTACCTCGCTGTCAAGCCGGCCCGGCCGCAGGCGGCTCTCGTCCTCCCCGGTGCCACGGCGGCGCCGTCCGCGACGGCCACTCCCAGCCCGGCCACGCCGACGCCGACCCCGTCGCCCACGCCAGCTCCGGTCCCGTCATACGCCAGGACCGGACCGGGTACCTTCGTGTACGCCCCCGGCCAGAGCGCGGTCTTCGGCACGGCGGGCACGCTGCGCCGCTACCACGTCGCCATCGAGACCGGCACCCCGGTGCCGGTTGCCGGGTTCGCCGACATGGTCGATCTCACGCTGTCCGACCCGCGCAGTTGGATCGCCGGCAAGGACGTACGGCTGCAGCGGGTAGCGCAGTCGACCGGGGCGAACTTCACGGTGTTCCTGATGACGCCCGGTACGGCCCAGAAGGTGTGCCTGGCGGCCGGTTACGACATCTTCTGGCACGGTGAGCCTTACACCTCATGCCAGGCCGGCTCACAGGTGGTCATCAACATCAGCCGGTACCTCAGGTCCGTGCCGGATTACGGCACACCGCTGTCGCAGTACCAGCAGTACGCCATCAACCACGAGGTGGGCCACGCGCTCGGGCACGACCACGAGTTGTGCCCCGGTCCGGGCAAGCCGGCCCCGGTCATGCAGCAGCAGACGTTCAGCCTGCAAGGATGTGTGGCCAATAGTTGGCCCTACATCAATGGCAAGCGGTATGCGGGCCCACCCGGCCGGATCGTGCCACCGGACTAAATCGCCGCCGGCCGGCGTTGGTGTTGCACGTCACCGCTGACCGTCGGCCCCCCGAGCGACAATGGTGGGGTTCACTCACAGGAGGCTGTTGTGTCGTTGCCACCGCTGGTTGAGCCGGCCGCCGACCTCACGGTCGACGAGATCCGCCGCTACTCGCGCCATCTGATCATCCCGGATGTCGCGGTCACCGGTCAGAAGCGGCTCAAGAACGCCAGGGTGCTCTGTGTCGGCGCCGGCGGTCTCGGCTCGCCCGCGCTGATGTACCTGGCCGCGGCGGGTGTCGGCACGCTCGGCGTCGTCGACTTCGATACCGTCGACGAGTCCAACCTCCAGCGCCAGATCATCCACGGCCAGAGCGACATCGGCCGGCCCAAGGCCGAGTCAGCGGCCGCCTCGGTGCGCGAGATCAACCCGTACGTGAACGTGGTCGTCCACGACACGGCGCTGTCGAACGACAACGTGTTCGAGATCTTCGAACAGTACGACCTCATCGTGGACGGCACCGACAACTTCGCCACCCGGTACATGGTCAACGACGCGTGTGTCCTGCTCGGCAAGCCGTACGTGTGGGGATCGATCTACCGCTTCGACGGCCAGGCATCAGTGTTCTGGGCCGAGCACGGGCCGTGCTACCGCTGCCTGTACCCCGAGCCGCCACCGCCCGGCATGGTGCCCTCGTGCGCCGAGGGCGGCGTTCTCGGCGTCCTGTGCGCCTCGGTGGGCTCGATCCAGGTCACCGAGGCGATCAAGCTCATCACCGGCATCGGCGAACCCCTGGTCGGCGGGCTGATGGTCTACGACGCCCTCGAGATGTCGTACCGGAAGATCAAGGTACGCAAGGATCCCAACTGCGCGGTCTGCGGGGAGAACCCGACCGTGACCTCCCTGATCGACTACGAGGACTTCTGCGGCGCGGTCTCCGACGAGGCGGCCGAGGCGGTCGTCGGGTCGACGATCACCGTCAACGAGCTCAACGACTGGCTCACCTCGGGTAAGTCGATCCACCTGGTCGACGTGCGCGAGCCGGCCGAGTACGAGATCGTCAAGATCCCGGGATCGGTCCTGGTCCCGAAGGGCGATATCCTCAGCGGGCAGGCGCTGGCGTCGATGCCACAGGACAAGCAGATCGTGCTGTACTGCAAGACCGGCGTGCGCAGCGCCGAGGCCCTGGCCGCACTCAAGGGGGCCGGGTTCAAGGACGCCGTGCACGTGCACGGCGGGGTGGCCGCCTGGGTACGCCAGATCGATCCGTCCCTACCGGCATACTGATCGCCGGATCTGACCGACCGAGCGCGAGGAGGCGAGCGAAGCGAGCCCCCGCAGCTTGCGAGGGGTTCTTGGCGGACCGACTGAGCGCGAGGAGGCGAGCGGAGCGAGCCCCCGCAGCTTGCGAGGGGTTCTTGGCGGACCGACTGAGCGCGAGGAGGCGAGCGGAGCGAGCCCCCGCAGCTTGCGAGGGGTTCTTGGCGGACCGACTGAGCGCGAGGAGGCGAGCGGAGCGAGCCCCCGCAGCTTGCGAGGGGTCCTTGGCGGACCGACTGAGCGCGAGGAGGCGAGCGGAGCGAGCCCCCGCAGCTTGCGAGGGGTCCTTGGCGGACCGACTGACCCAGATCGGGTGTGGGCACGGGGGCGGAAGGTAGCGTACTCAGCATGGTCGATATCGACGCGGCGGTGGGTTTCATCGTGGCGCGGGGTGACGCGGTGGACCGGGCCCGGTTGGCCCGGCTGCGCACCGGAGCGGCCGCGTCGGCCGACGTGTTCGAACACGTCGAGCGTGGGCAGACACCGACGGGCGGCTGGCCGGCCCAATGGGCGGCCGATGTCGCCTCGGTCGACGCCACCTGCTTCCGGTTGGCCGAGCTCGACGATCTTGACGGCCTGGGTCGCCCGGCCGCGGTCCGGGCGCTGGACTGGCTGGCCGCGCGCCAGAGTCTGGCCGGCTGGTGGGAAGAGGACACCCAGCTGGCCGATGCGGCGCCACCCTGGGCCCGGCCGGGCGACGAGGAGGCCCGCTTCTACCTCACCACCAACGCCGCGTTCTGGCTCGCGGTCGTGGCGGGCGACGCCGCCGACCGGGGTGTACCCGTGAACGAGCGACCCTACGAGGTGGCGCTGACCCGGGCCGGGCAGGCCATCCGGGACGCGCTCGGCGAGGACGGCAGCTGGCCTGGCTTCCTGGTCTCCGGCTGGCTCGCGGCGGCGGTGCTGCACCGCAACGACTGGTTCTACGAGGCGGCTCGGATACTGGTGTTGCTGGCCGACCGCGTGCCGTCGATGTCCGCCGCCGACGCCGCTTGGCTGACCCTGGCTCTCCGGCGGGCAGGTGTGTCCACTGAGGACAGAGTACTGACTCTGGCCCGCGGGCGGTTGGACGAGACCCAGCGCCCCGATGGCTCGTGGCCCAGCGATGACGCGGCCGCCTTCGACGTGCACACGACCCTCACCGCGCTGCGGGCTCTGCGCTGACCAGTCCCGCCTCGGACCGCTCGAGCTGGCGTAGCGCGGCGTCGACCGTCTCGGATCGGGCGGCCAGCAGCGGCAACCGTACCGATGGCGTCGGGATCCGGCCGTGGGCGTGCAGGACCGCCTTGATGACGGTGGGGTTCGGCTCGGCGAACAGGGCGGTGGCCAGCCTGCTCAGGCGGTGACCGAGGCGCCCGATCCTCGTCCCGGCGACCAGTTCGACGAACTCGGCGGTGGCCACGTGAGCGGATGCGGCGATCGCCCCGTGCGCGCCCAGAGCCAGCAGAGAGCCCAGCAGCGGATCGTCCCCGCCGAGGATGGTGAAGCCGTCCGGCGGGTCGGCGAACAGGGCCAGCGCGTCTGGCCCGATCACCGAGGGCGCGTACTTCATGCCGATCACCTGGGGCAGACCTGCCAGCCGGTGCACCGCGCCTGGTGACAGCTCCTGGGCGGTCCGGTGGGGCACGTGGTACACCAGCACCGGCACCGGGCTCGCCGCGGCGAGCTGGTCGAAATACGCGACCACCCCGTCCTCGCCGGGTCGGACGAACGGCGGCACGACGCTGAGCGCCGCCACGACGCCCGGCCGGCCACGCAGGTCGGCCAGGGCCGCGGTCGAGTTCGCGCCGACGACGAGCGGCGCCCGGCGATCAGCGCAGACTTGCCCGACAACGTCGAGGACGCGGCGCTGCTCGTCCGGGTTGAGCGAGCCGGGTTCGGCTGTCGTGCCGAGCGCGACCAGGCCCGTCGCGCCGGCGCTGAGCACCTGGTGCGCCAGATCCTCCAGCGCCGACCGGGCGACCGTCCCGTCGTCGTCGAACGGCGTGATCAGGGGCACATACAGTCCGGTGAGCGTCATACCTGCAGCCTCGGCGAACTGGCGATGAAGGTCCAGTTCACATTCCTTCATAGACACCTAAGCTGTACTGATGCTCGACGTTCGACGGCTGCGCCTGCTCCGCGACCTGGCCCGGCTCGGCACCATCGCCGCCGTGGCGCGGGCCCACGCGTACACCGCGTCGGCCGTGTCCCAGCAACTGGCTGCTCTGCAGCGGGAGGCCGGGGTGGCCCTGCTCGAACGCAGCGGCCGGACGGTCCGCCTGACGCCGGCCGGCACGGCCCTGGCGGAGCACGCCGAGAACGTGCTGGCCGCCCTGGAGGCCGCATCGGCCGCGCTGGCATCCGTCCACACGGGACTGTCCGGCCTGGTCCGGATCGGCGCGTACCCGACTGCCGTGCCGACCCTGCTGCCCAGCGCCCTGGTGGCGCTGGGTCAGGAGCACCCTCGGCTGGAGCTGATGGTGTGCGAGCTCGACCCGGTCGCCGTCCCCGATGCCCTACGTGAGCGTCGGGTCGACGTGGCGCTCACGCA
The DNA here is from genome assembly GCA_963803345.1 of uncultured Actinomycetota bacterium. Lineage (GTDB taxonomy): Bacteria > Actinomycetota > Actinomycetes > Mycobacteriales > Micromonosporaceae > CAWDLX01. Next base: position 1,401,889 of record CAWDLX010000004.1, on the reverse strand, counting down.
CGACTACGACCTGGCGCCGAGCGAACCGGACTCCACAGTGGACTCAGTCGCGCTCTTGGACGAGGAGGTTTACCTGGCCGTACCGGTCGGAATGTCGACCGGGCGCGACCCGGTCCGTGGCGCGCGGCGGGCCGACTGGGTGGTCGGCAGTCCGGGCACCCTGTGCCACACGGTGGCCGTGCGCGCCTGCCATGCGGCCGGGTACGCGCCACGGGTACGCCATCACGCGGACGACTTCACCGCGGTGCTGGCCCTGGTGGCGGCCGGTCAGGGCGTGGCGCTTGTCCCGCGGCTGGGCGCGCGGCACGCCCCCGCCGGGGTTCGGCTGGTATCCCTGAGCATGCGGCGCCGGACCCGGGTCGCATACCGGCGCGGCGCGGCCCGCCATCCCGCCGTGGCCGCCTGCGTCGCGGCGGTGCGGGCCTCGGCCGCGGAATTCGTCGGTGCGGCCTGACAGTTTCGGGCCGCGCGGCGCGCGCCGGCTCGCGCAGGCAACCGGATCGTCACGACGGTGCGGTCGCACGGACACCAGGTCGCCGGGAGGGACGGCCCGGACCCCGACGGACGCACGCCATGAAGGCAGGGAACCGGATACCTAGAGAAGGACCATGTCGTCGCGGTGGACGAGCTCCTTCTCGTAGCCCGGACCGAGCTCGGCGGCGAGGTCCACAGTGGAGCGTCCCAGCAGTCCGGGGAGCTCGACACTGTCGTAGTTGACCAGACCGCGGGCCACCGGTCGGCCGGCCGGGTCGACGAGATCGACCGGGTCACCGGCGGCGAACCGACCGTCCACTCCGGTCACACCGGCCGGGAGGAGTGAGGCGCGGCGGGCCACGACGGCCTGCACCGCGCCGTGGTCGAGGTGCAGCCGCCCCCGGGCGGTGGTGGCGTGGGCCAGCCAGAACAGGCGGGCGGCCGGCCGTTCGCGGACGCGGTGGAACAGCGTGCCGACCGGCGTGCCTGCCAAGGCGTCAGCCGCATGGGCGGCCGAGGTCAGCAGTACCGGGATGCCGGCTCCGGTGGCGATGCGGGCAGCCTCCACTTTGGTCACCATGCCGCCGGTACCCAGGCGTGCCCGCCCGGTCCGTCCAATCGCGACACCAGCCAGATCGTCCTCGCCCCGGACCTCACTGATGCGGCGGGAGGTCGCCCGGGCCGGATCGCCGGTGTAGAGGGCGTCCACATCGGACAGAAGAATCAGCAGGTCGGCATGGACGAGGGCCGCCACCAGCGCGGCGATACGGTCGTTGTCGCCGAAGCGGATCTCCTCGGTGGCGACGGTGTCGTTCTCGTTCACGATCGGCACGGTACCCAGGTCGAGCAGCCGACGCAGCGTGCGGTAGGCGTTGCGGTAGTGGGCCCGGCGCACGACATCGTCCACTGTGAGCAGGACCTGCCCGACCGTCCGCCCGTGCCGGCCGAAGGACTCCGTGTACGCCCGCATCAGCAGTCCCTGACCCACGCTGGCCGCCGCCTGCTGGGTGGCCAGATCGCGTGGCCGGGACCTCAACCCGAGCGGGGCCAGCCCGGCCGCGATCGCGCCCGACGAGACGAGGACGATCTCGCGGGCCGCGCCGGCGATCGCGTCGACCAGGGCGTCCACGCGTGCGGCGTCGAGCCCACCGTGTGCCGTCGTCAATGACGAGGACCCGACCTTGACCACCACCCGACGGGCGGCGACGACGATCTCCTCCTGCGTGGACACACCGTCATTATGTCGGTGGCTGGATCTACGCTTCGGTGGTGCCCACAACCCGGGAGCCCTACGACCCGGCGGAGTACGTCGAGGCCGTGCTCAGCACGGTCGAGCGGATACCGCCCGGCCGGGTCATGTCCTATGGCGCGATCGCGGAGTACCTCTACGACCGGTTCGACCGCGGCTCGGCCCGGCGCGTCGGCACGATCATGGCCACCTATGGCTCGGCCGTCCCGTGGCACCGGGTCGTCAGTGGCGGCGGTCGGTTGCCGCCCGGTCACGAGAACGAGGCGCGGCGTCGGCTGGAGGACGAGGGCGTGACCTTCCGCGGCCCGCGGATCCGCATGACCGACTACGCGTGGTGGCCCCCGCCGGCGAAGAAACTGAGATCACGGCGTACCACGCCGCCGTGACCAGTGGTGTTGCCGATAGCATCCGCGTATATGGCCGCCATTTCGTCCGCCGCCGAGCCCGGCACATCCACCGGCAGTGGCGTTGTCGGGCATATCTCCGCGCGGGTTCGGATCGGCTACGCCACCGGATCACTCGTCACGGGAGCCTTCGGCACGGTACCGGGACTGCTCCTGCTGCCGTACCTGACCGACACGCTCGGCGTCGCCGCCGGCCTGGCCGGCCTGCTGGTCCTGTTGCCCAAGGCGTGGGATGTGGTGGTCAACCCGTTGGCCGGTCGTGCGTCTGACCGCACCCGCGGCCGGTGGGGGGCCCGGCGGCCGTACCTGCTGGTGGGCGGGCTGGCGTTGGCGGTGCTGTTCGCGTCCATGTTCGCCGGCGTCTTCACCGGCGGCCCGGGAGCGTTCTGGGTGTGTGTGTCGTTCCTCGCCACGGCGACCGCGTTCGCGTTCTTCCAGGTGCCCTACGTGGCCATGCCGGCCGACATGACCGAGGCGGCCGGCCTGCACGATCCCTACGGTGAGCGCACCCGCATGATGACGTGGCGGGTGGCCGGGCTCGCGCTCACCATTCTCGTCTCGGGGGCGGTCGCGCCCCAGGTGGTCCGCGCGTTCGGTGGCGGCCTCGTCGGCTACCGGGCCATGGGGGTCTTCATCGCCGTTATCATGATCATCGGAACGGTGCTCGTGTTCACGCTGACCCGGGACGCGCCCCGCGGCTCGGTGGTGGCCAGCGAGCCCTCACTGCGGGCACAGCTGCGGGTGGCCGCCAACAACAGGCCGTTCCGGGTCCTGGTCGCCTGCTTCGTCGTCCAGGCGGCCGGTGTCGCCGCGATGCTGGCCGGGGTGCAGTACTTCGCCGGCCAGGTGCTTCACGACAGCAACGCGGTCACCCTGCTCTTCGCCTGCGTCGTCGGGCCGGCCATCCTGGTCATGCCGGCCTGGAACCGCATCGGTGCCCGGTTGGGCAAGCTGCGCGGCCTCGTGTTCGCGTCACTGCTCATCACGCTGGCGACGCTCGCGCTGGTGGCCGCCCCACTGCTGCCGACCTTCGCCGTGTACCTCATTGTCGGCGTGATCGGCGTCGGTTACGCCGGCCAGCAGGTATTCGGGCTGGCCATGCTGCCCGACACGATCGCTTTCGACACCATCCGAACCGGGCGCCGCCAGGCCGGCGTGTTCACCGGGCTGTGGACCGCTGGCGAGACCCTCGGCCTCGCACTAGGCCCGTATCTGTTCGGCCAGACGATCCAGCTGTTCGGCTACGTCTCGAGCAACACCGGCACGGCCGCCCCGCAGACCTCGGAGGCGGAGCTCGGGGTGCTGCTCGGATTCACGGTCGTGCCCGGCGTCATCGTCGGGCTCGCCCTGCTCTTCCTGCGCGCCTACGACCTGCCCGCCGACTCGCTCCCTGCCGCCTGAGCGCTGGCGAGCTTGGCCCGGCCCCGGCTGGGCGCTTTCCCTGGTCCGCCGCCCCGGCGGCGACTGGGGCGCTTGCCCTGGCCCGGGGGGCCGCTGGGGCGCTTGCCCTGGCCCGGGGGCCGCTGGGGCGCTTGCCCTGGCCCGGGGGCCGCTGGGGCGCTTGCCTTGGCGCCCCGCTGGGGGGTCCCGCCTTGGGGCGCGCGCTTGCCCGGACACCTTGCTCACGCTTTTTGTGTTGTATGGCGTCCGGGCTAACACCCGGGGAGGGGCTAACCAGTGTGCGGGCCGCCGGCTTGGCGGGCACGGCGGCGGCTGCCCGGGCTGGCGAGCTTGGCCTGGCCCCTGCTGGACCGCTTGCCCGGACACCTTGCTCACGCTTTTTGTGTTGTATGGCGTCCGGGCTAACACCCGGGCAGGGGCTAACACCCGGGCAGGGGCTAACACCCGGGCAGGGGCTAACACCCGGGCAGGGGCTAACACCCGGGCAGGGGCTAACACCCGGGCAGGGGCTAACACCCGGGGAGGGGCTCACATCCGGGGAGGGGCTCACGCCCCGGGGAGGGACAAACACCCGGGGGGGCTGACACCGGAGGACGGCGCTAGGACATCGGCAGGGCGTGGTGGACCGACGTGCGGGCCGTCGGCTTGGCGGGCACGGCGGCGGCAGCCCGGGCGGGAGCCGGCGATACCGGAGCCGGCAGCTCGGCCTCGACCGGGCGGCGGCGGCTACGGGGCAGCGTGTGCCGCGCCGGCGTGATGCTGAACCAGTAGGAGCCGTATCCGGGCAGGGTGAGCAGGTAGGGGCGGAGTCCGATGTTGGGGAATGAGGTGCCGCCGGTGAGTTCGACGGGGACGTTGGTGTGGAAGCGTCGGGACAGGTTGAGTTGGACGGGTTGGGGGTGGCGGGAGAGGTTGTGGACGCAGAGGACGGTTTCGATGTTGCCGTCGGGGTCGGTGTATTCGCGGAGGAAGGACAGGACGGAGGGGTTGGAGCCGTTGAGGTCTTCGAAGGTGCCTTGGGCGAGGGCGCGGAAGCGTTTGCGGATCTCGACCATGCTTCGGGTCCATTGCAGGAGTGAGTCGGGTTGGTCGATCTGGCGCTCGACGTTGACGGCCTGGTAGCCGTAGACCCAGCCGGAGTTGGCGGGCAGGTAGAGCTTGTTCGGGTCGGCGCGGGAGAAGCCGCCGTTGCGGTCGACCGACCATTGCATGGGGGTGCGGACGCCGTCGCGGTCGCCGAGCCAGATGTTGTCGCCCATGCCGATTTCGTCGCCGTAGTAGAGCATGGGTGAGCCGGGTAGGGACAGTAGCAGGGCGGTGAAGAGTTTGATCTGGCCGCGGTCGCTGGACAGCAGGGGGGCCAGGCGGCGGCGGATGCCGGCGTTGATGCGGGCGCGGGGGTCTTCGGCGTAGTGCTGGTACATGTAGTCGCGTTCTTCGCCGGTGACCATTTCGAGGGTGAGTTCGTCGTGGTTGCGTAGGAAGGTGCCCCATTGGCAGTGGGCGGGGATGGCCGGGGTGTCGGCCATGATCTCGGAGATGGGGGTGCGTGACTCGCGGCGTACGGCCATGAAGATGCGGGGCATGAGGGGGAAGTGGAAGGCCATGTGGCATTCGTCGCCGCCGGTGGTGTCATCGCCGAAGTAGTCGATCAGTTCGGTGGGCCACAGGTTGGCTTCGGCGAGCAGGACCCGGCCGGGGAACTCGTCGTCGATCATGGTTCGGATGCGTTTGAGGTAGGCGTGGGTTTCGGGCAGGTTGGCGCAGTCGGTGCCTTCGCGTTCGAACAGGTAGGTGACCGCGTCGAGGCGGAACCCGTCGATGCCCAGACCCAGCCAGAACCGGACCACGTCGAGCATGGCCTCCTGGACGGCCGGGTTGTCGTAGTTGAGGTCGGGTTGGTGGTGGAAGAAGCGGTGCCAGTAGAACTGCTGGCGGACCGGGTCGAAGGTCCAGTTCGACGGTTCGGTGTCGGAGAAGATGACCCGCACCCCGGGGTAGTCGGTGTCGGTGTCGCGCCACACGTAGTGCTCGCCGTAGGGGCCGGCCGGGTCATAGCGTGACTCCTGGAACCAGCGGTGGGTGTCCGAGGTGTGGTTGAGGACCAGGTCGATCACCACCCGGATGCCCCGGGCGTGGGCCTCGTCCAGCAACGTCACGAAGTCATCCACCGTGCCGTACTCCGGCGCGATCGCGTAGTAGTCGCGGATGTCGTAGCCGCCATCACGGCGGGGTGAGTCATAAAACGGGGGCAACCACAGGCAGTCCACCCCCAACCACTGCAGATAGTCCAGCTTCGACGTCAGGCCACGCAGGTCGCCATGGCCATCATCATTCGAGTCGAAGAACGCCTGGACGAGAACCTCGTAGAACACAGCCCGCTGGTACCAGTCCGGATCCACGGGCATGGACCGCGCGGTACGGGTGAACGCGGTCGGCTGATGGTGCAGGTCGGTCACGGGGTTGACTCCTCAACCGGGAGAGATGCGGCGCAGGCGAGCGGACAGCGCCGGCCGCGGGGTGTTTCAGGGACCCTCATCTCCATTACGAGCCCGCCCTCCGCCTTCGTTCAGGAGGCGTTCGGACAGTCTTGTCCTCCGTATGGATGAGCAAGCCAGACTGAACGTGCCCTTGAGTTGGTCTTGGGTACGCGATGACGCTGCGTAGCGATAGAAAGCGAGGATCATTCATGTCTGATCGTGACGCCCTTCACGCGCTCCCTGTCCGCGCAGTGCCGGCGGGGAAGATACTCAACGAGATCCACGGGTTGCGTCACGACGACCTACCAACACATGGAGGGCGCCTTTTCGCCTATGTCTACGACCCCGCGGTGGACGGCCTTGACGATCTCGCGCTCGCGGCTTATGGCCTGTCTGCGCACGTCAACGGCCTGGACCCGACCGCGTTCCCGTCGCTGTTGGCGATGGAGAACGCCATTGTGGGCGCGGTCGCCGCGGTCCTCGGTGGTGGACCGTCTGGCGTGTCGGGTGTTGTCGGAAACCTGACGAGCGGAGGCACGGAGTCGCTCATCCTGGCCGTGAAGGCGGCCCGCGACGCCCGCCCGGACATCGCCGAACCGACACTCGTTGTGCCCGAGACCGCACACGCCGCGTTCGCGAAGGCGGCGTCGTACCTGCGCGTCCGACTCGTGACCGTACCCGTGTCGCCGATCACCCTGCGGCCGGATACGACAGAACTGACCGAGGCGATCGGGCCATCGACCGTCCTGGTCGCCTGCTCAGCTCCGGCCTACCCGTACGGAGTGGTCGACCCGGTGAGCGAGATCGCCGAGGCCGCCCTCGCCCGAGGGGTCCGGTGCCATGTCGACGCGTGCTTCGGCGGCTGGATCCTGCCGTTCCTGCGCCGCCTCGGCGAGCCGGTACCGGCGTTCGACTTCTCCGTGCCGGGCGTCAGCTCCCTCTCGATCGACCTGCACAAGTACGGCTACTGCCCGAAGGGCGTGTCCGTCCTGTTGCACCGCGATGAGCTGCTGCGTATGCCGCAGTACTTCGCCTGGGCCGACTGGCCCGGGTACACGATGGTCAACGCGACCATCGCGTCCACCCGATCGGGCGGACCGATCGCCGCCGCCTACGCCACCATGCGGTTCCTCGGCGAGGACGGGTACCTGACCCTGGCCCGGTCCACATTGGACGCCGTTCGGGGGTTGTCGGCCGCGGTGGCCGGCGTGCCCGGTCTGCGGCTGATGCCGGATACGCCACAGTCGTCGTCCGTGGTCGTGTTCACGTCTACCGACGCCGATCTCGACCTGTTCGTTCTCGCCGACGAACTGACCCTGCGCGGCTGGCACACCCAACCACAGCTGCGCTCGGGCGCCCTGCCCCGCTCGATCCATCTCACCGTGACGGCATCGGTCGCGCCCCAGGTGGCCGAGTTCGCAGCCGACCTGCGTGACGCCGCGGCCGCCGCCCGCGCCCACGGGGCGGTCGTCGTCGATGACGCCATGCGGTCGCTGGTGGGTTCACTGAACCCGGCCGATCTCACACCATCCACAGTGGAGTCGCTGGCGGCCGGGCTCGGGCTGTCCCTGGCCGGCCGTGGCTCCCCGATGCCGTCGCGTCAGGCCGACCTCAACGCCCTGCTCGACATCGCACCACCGGCCCTGCGCGAAGCCCTCTTCATCAGCTTCCTATCGCTGCTCCAGCGGCCCACGTGGTGAAGGAAGGGCACCTTGTTAACCGTTCTGGTATAGGAGGGTGCCCTTGTTAACGCCGGCTCGGCGGGTGCGGCGTGTGCGGTGCGGCGTGTGCGGTGCGGCGTGTGCGGTGCGGCGTGTGCGGAGCGGCGTGTGCGGAGCGGCGTGTGCGGAGCGGCGTGTGCGGAGCGGCGTGTGCGGAGCGGCGTGTGCGGAGCGGCGTGTGCGGAGCGGCGTGTGCGGAGCGGCGTGTGCGAGGCTGGGGGCATGCGGGCGGTATGGCAGACGGCGTTCGGGGGACCGGAGGTCCTCGTGGTCAGGCAAGCGCCGGATCCCGTGGCGGGAGCAGGTCAGGTGGTGGTCCGCGTGGCGGCGGCCTCGATCACGTTCATCGAGACGCTGACCCGGGCCGGCCGGTCGCCCCAGGCGAACCAGGGTCCGCAGCCGCCGTTCATTCCCGGCAACGGTGTGGGCGGCTCGGTGGCGGCGGTGGGCGAGGGCGTTGACCCGTTGTTGCTCGGACAGACTGTGGTCACCACGACCGGCGGCACCGGCGGGTACGCCAGTGCGGTGGCCGTACCGGCGGCCGGGCTGATCCCGGTGCCGGCCGGGCTCGGTGTCGCCGACGCGACGGCGCTGCTGGCCGACGGCCGGACAGCGACCGGCCTGGCCGAGACGGCCGCGGTACAAGCGGGGGAACGAATCCTGGTACTGGCCGCCGCCGGTGGGGTCGGCTCCCTCCTCATCCAACTGGCCCGCGCGGCCGGCGCGACGGTGATCGGCGCCGCGGGGGGCGCGGGTGAGCCGGACAAGCTCGCCGTCATCACCGCGAAGGGCGCCGTCGCGGTCGACTACACAAACCCGGGCTGGTCGGACGGTCTCGACCCGGTCGACGTGGTCTTCGACGGTGTCGGCGGCGACATCGGGCACGCCGCCCTCGGACTCCTGCGTCCCGGTGGGCGGTTCGTGCAGTACGGGCTGGCCAGCGGGCGACCGACCACAGTGGACCGCGAGGACATCACCCTGCTCGGGTTCGCCAACCTGCGGATGCTCGGCGAGCGGGCGACCGAACTGACCACCCGGGCGCTGGCGGCCGCCGCGGCCGGACAACTGAGCGTGGTGATCGGGCAGACCTTCCCGCTCGATCAGGCGGCCGCCGCCCACGCCGCCATCGAGGCCCGGGCGACGATCGGAAAAACGTTGTTGATTCCCTGACTCTCAGAACTGGGTCAACGACAGCGTGTTGCCGTCAGGATCGTGGAACCAGGCGATCCGGGCACCGCCGGGAGCCGTCCAGACCCCGTCGGCGTCCTGTGCCATGCCGTCGAATCGCAACGGTTCGACACCTTTGCCACGGAGCTGGGCGAGCGGCTCCGCGATGTCGTCGACCTGCCAGCCCAGGACGGTGAACGGCTGCGGTGTCAAGGTTTCGACCCTGGTGACGCGTACCATCGTGCCGGCTCCACGCAGGACGCAGGCGAACCCGTTCACCTCCTCCACGGTCAGCCCCAGCGTGCCCTCGTAGAAGTCGCGGGCCCGCTCGAGATCGACCGACGGTATGAACGTCATGATCGGATCATCGCCGAGCATCGCGGCTCCTTTCGTCACCTGCCAACGCGGCGAGCCTACCGGTGTTGACCTGCGCGGGCCCGAAAGCGTCGCGTCGGTGCGGGCTTATGTCGGACCGGCGTGGTTGCATAGCGAACGTGGGAGGCACGCGGGAAGCGATCGGAGCGAGACCGCCGGCGCCGCGGTACCGGTTGGTCCGCCGGTCCGCGCCGACCGTGGAGCCGGTCGCCCTGGACTCGGCTCAGCAGGCCGTGGCCGCCCATGCGTCCGGCCCCCTGCTGGTTCTGGGCGGTCCCGGCACAGGCAAGACCACGGCGCTGGTCGAGGCGGTGGCGGCCCGGGTCGGGGAAGGGTCACCACCTGACCACATCCTCATCCTGACCTTCGGTCGCAGGGCGGCCAACGCGTTGCGCGATCGCATCGAGGCGCGCCTGGGTCGGGGCACCCGCGATCACGCGACCATGTCCGAACCGGTGGTCCGAACCTTTCCGGCGTACGCCTTCGGGCTGCTCCGGCTGGCCGCGGCCGAGCGTGGCGAGCCGGCCCCGCGGCTGCTGACCGGCCCCGAACAGGACGCGGTCATCCGCGACATGCTGGCCGCGCCGGACGCCGCCGACCGGTGGCCGGCCGGGCCTTCGCCAAGCTGTCCGTACCCGTGCCTTCGCGGCCGAGTTGCGCGACCTGCTGCTGCGTGCGGCCGAACGGGGCATCGGTCCGCGCATGCTCGCCGACCTCGGCCGCTCGCACGGCCGCGACGACTGGGTCGCGGCGGCCGACTTCCTGGCCGAGTATGTCGAGGTCCTGTCGCTGCGCGACGTGGGTACCCGGGACAGCGTCGCCTACGACCAGGCCGAGCTGGTGCGGTCGGCCGCGGCTCTGCTGGTTGACGAGCCGGGTCTGCTGGCCGCCGAACGGGAGCGGCTGCCGCCATGTCTACGTCGACGAGCTGGCCGACACCGACCCGGCCCAGATCGACCTGCTCGGGCTGGTCGCCGGCGGCTGGCGGCCATGTGGTCGGCTTCGCCGATCCGGACTCGTCGACCTTCGCCTTCCGCGGGTGCCGATCCGACCGGCGTACGCGACTTCACCGAACGATTCCCGACCGGTACCGGAGCCGACGCGCCGCAGATCGTCGCTGCGCCAACGGGTACCGGTCGGTGCCGGAACTGGTCGCCGCGACCCGCCGGGTGGCGGCCCGGCTGCGAGGACCGGTGCGGCACCGCACGATCGCAGCCGCAGACCTCGCCGGCCGACGCCGTGACGCTCGAGGTGGTCACGCTCCGCTCGAGCGACCAGCGAGTCCGCCTACGTGGCCCAGCGGCTGCGCGAGGTACATCTGCGACAGGGGGTCCCCTGGTCGCGCATGGCGGTGATCGTCCGATCGATGCAGCACCACCATGCCGCCCTGCGCCGGGCGCTGACCCAGGCCGGAGTACCGGTGACGACCGGCGCCGAGGACACCGCGCTGGCGACCCAGCCGGCGGTGGCTCCGCTGCTTCTGCTGCTCCGCTGCGCGCTCAGCGGGTCCACATTGGACGAAGAGACGGCCGTCACGCTGCTGCACTCATCGCTGGGCGGCGCCGACCCGTTCACCGAACGCCGGCTCCGCCAGGGCCTGCGGGACATCGCGGCGGCGGTCGGCGACCACCGCCCCTCCGGCGAGCTGCTGGTCGAGGCGCTGCTCGACGCGGCCGAACTGGCCACTGTGGACGATCGCTGGGCGAGGCCGGCCCGGACCATCGCCAGCCTGCATGGCACTCGCGCGCCAGCGCCGCGGCCAACCCGACGACGACCGCCGAGGACGTGCTCTGGCAGGTCTGGCGGGCGACCGGCCTGTCCGAGCGGTGGGCCGGCCTCAGTGCCCGCGGCGGCCGCCGTGGGGCCACCGCCGACCGCGACCTCGACGCGGTGCTGGTGCTGTTCGACGCGGCGGCACGGTTCACCGATCGGCTGCCCGGTGCCGCGTATCGAGGCGTTCCTCGACCACCTGCTCGACCAGCAGTTGCCGGCCGACACCCTCGCGGCTACGGCGGACCGGGGCGAGGCGGTGCGGATCCTGACCGCGCACGCGGCCAAGGGGCTCGAATGGGACGTCGTCGCGGTGGCCGGGGTGCAGGAGGGCGCCTGGCCCGACCTGCGGCTGCGCGGTAGCGTCCTGGGCTCCGAGCTGCTGGTCGACGTCGCGGCCGGGCGGGCCAGCCAGCCCCGTGAGGCGGCTGCCGCGCAGGTCACCGCTCTGCTGGATGAGGAGCGTCGGCTGTTCTACGTCGCGGTCACCCGGGCCCGGCGCACGCTGCTCGTCACCGCGGTCGACCCGAGCACGACCGGCAGTGGCGGTGAGGAGCAGCCCAGCCGGTTCCTCGCCGAGCTGGGCGACGCCCCATGCGGTGGCCGACGGTGACCTGATCGACGACGACGCCGATGTCGAGTCGGGGGTCGATCCGCGGAGTTCTCCGCCGACCGCTCACGCTGCCGGCGCTCGTGGCCGAGCTGCGCACCAACGTCACCGACGCGGACTCAGCCGATCGGCGTGCGGCAGGGTGCGGCCGGCCAGCTCGCCCGGCTGGCCGCGGCCGGCGTGGCGGGCGCCGACCCGGACGAGCTGGTGGGGCCTGCGCCCGCTCTCCGACGACGGCCCGCTCGTCGGCCCGGACGAGCCGGTGCGGGTATCACCATCCACAGTGGAGAGTGTGCTGCGGTGCGGACTGCGCTGGCTGCTCGAGCGCAACGGCGGCAGCGATCCACCCTCGGCCAAGCAGGGCATCGGCAACCTCGTGCACGCCGCCGCCATGCTGGTCGAGGAACGTCTCGACGAACCGGCCGTGCGCGTCGTACGTGCGGGACCGGCTCGACCAGATCGAGCTGCCGGCGCTGTGGCTCGGTGCGCGGGAACGCGAGCGGGCCGAGCGGATGGTCGACAAGCTGCTCGGCTGGCTGGCCGCCAACCCACGCGAGCAGATCGCCATCGAGCGCGAGTTCGACCAGATGCTGCCGCGGCGCGGAGGACGGTTCGCCGACCGTCCGGCTGCGTGGCCGGGTCGACCGGCTCGAACGCGACGAGCAGCGGCCGGCTGGTCGTGGTCGACCTCAAGACCGGGGCGGGCGCGCCCAGCGCCGACGACGCCGCCGAGCATCCGCAGCTCGCCGCGTACCAGGTGGCCGTCGAGGCCGGCGCGTTCCCGGAGGGGATCGTGTCCGGCGGTGCCGAGATCGTCGCCGTCGGCACCAAGTCATGCCAAGGCGGCGGTCCGGGTCCAGCCGCCGCTGTCGCGACAGCGACCGATCCGGGCTGGGCCGCCGGCACTGGTGGAGCACGCGGCCGACGGCGATGGCCGCGGCTCGACGTTCCGGGCCGTGGTCAACGACTCGTGCGCGTACTGCGCCGTCCGCACGGCCTGCCCGATCTCCGGCAAGGGAAGGCAGGTGACCGATGAGCATGACCGTCCTGCATCGGACCGAGGTTCACCGCCGACGAGCTGCGCCAGCCGGCTCGGGCTGACGTACCAGTTCAGCGACGAGCAGCTCGAGGTCATCAGCGCCCCGCCGGACGAGCCGCTGCTCGTCGTGGCCGGCGCCGGCTCCGGCAAGACCGAGCTGATGGCGCTGCGGGTGGTGTGGCTCATCGCCAACGCGCACGTGCGCCCCGACCAGGTGCTCGGCCTGACCTTCACCCGCAAGGCGGCCGGCGAGCTGTCCCACCGCATCCGGCTGTACCTGGGCCGGGCCAAGGCGCTGCTCGGCCACGACGGCCAGCTGATGGGCGAGCCGACCGTCTCGACGTACCACTCGTTCGCGGCCCGGATCGTCCGCGAGCACGGCATGCGGGCCGGCTACGAGCCGAACATGCGGCTGCTCACCGAGGCCGCCTGCTGGCAGCTGGCCGACGCCGCCGTCCGGCAGCACGACAGTCCCGGCATGCGCGCCTACCCGTTCGGCCAGGCCAGCGCGACCGCGGCGTGCTCGACCTGGCCGGCGAGCTGGCCGAGCACCTGCGCGACACCGAGGACATCGCCCGGTTCACGGTCGGCCTGCGGGCTTCGGTCGAGGGCGCCTGCGCGGACCGGATCCTCAAGCCGGTGCAGGACGTGCTCGACCGCCAGCAGGGCCGGCTCGCGCTGCTGCCGCTGGTCGACCTGTACGCGCAGCGCAAGGCGGCGCATGGAGGCGATGGACTTCGGCGACCAGCTGCGCCGGGCGGCGATCGTGGCCCGCGACCACCCCGAGGTCGCCGCAGGCCGAGCGGAGCCGGTTCCGGGTCGTGCTGCTCGACGAGTACCAGGACACGTCCCAGGCCCAGGTCGTGCTGCTGCAGTCGCTGTTCGGCGTCGGCCATCCGGTGACCGCGGTCGGCGACCCGTGCCAGTCGATCTACGGCTGGCGCGGCGCCAGCGCCGGCACGCTCGACCGGTTCCCGGCCGCCTTTCCCCGCCGAGCGGGGCCGACGCCGACCTGCGCTGGCTCACCGTCAGCTGGCGCAACGCGCCGGACATCCTCGCGGTGGCCAACCGGGTCTCCGATCCGCTGCGCGGCCAAGGCGCGCCGGTGAAGCCGTTGCGGGCGGCCGCCACGTACACCCCGAAGCTCGCCGGTTCGATCGTGCGGGCCGCCTTCACCCGGACCTATCTCGACGAGGCCGCCTGGATCGGCGACCAGATCGTCGCCGCCTGGCAGGAGTGGCAGCACCGCTACCAGACGACGCCGACCAGCGCGGTCCTGGTCCGGGCCCGGTCGCAGATCGCCACGCTCGAACTGGCCCTGCGCGAGCGGGGGCTGCCGGTCGAGGTCGTCGGCCTTGGCGGCCTGCTCGACACGCCCGAGGTCCGCGACGTTGTCTGCACGATGCAGGTGTTGGCCGACCCGACCGAGGGTGCGGCGCTGCTGCGGCTGCTCACCGGCGCCCGCTGGCGGATCGGCCCGCGCGATGTTGTTGCGCTCTACCGGCGCGCCCGCAGGATCGCTCCGCCCGGCGGGTACCTGATCGCCCGGCCAGCGAGCCCGCCTCGACCGTATCCATCGTGATGGCCCTGCGCCGGGCCGGTACCGGTCGACGAAGAGCCCGACCTGGGCGGCGAGCGGCTGGACGACGCGGTGCTCGCCGAGGCGCTCGACGACCTGGGTCCGCCCAGCCTGTACTCGGTCGAGGGGTACCGCCGGCTGGGCCTGTTCCGGGACGAGCTGCGCTCGCTGCGGGACCGGCTCGACCAGAGCCTGCCCGACCTGGTCGCCGACGTGGCCCAGACCATCGGCCTCGATGTGGAGGTCGCCGTGCGGGGCGCCGCGGCGACCACAGCCGGCCTGGCCCGGGCCCACCTCGACGCGCTCGGCGACGTGGCTGCCCGGTTCGCGGCCGAGACCGAGGGCGGCACGCTCTCGGCGCTTCCTGGCCTACCTCGCCGCGGCCGAGGAGGAGGAGCGGGGTCTGCAGCCGGGCGAGGTCGAGGTCGTCGACGGCGCGGTGCAGATCCTCACCGTGCACGCCGCCAAGGGTCTGGAGTGGGACATCGTGGCGCGTGGCCGGCTTCTGCGAGGACGCGTTCCCGGCCAAGCCGAAGGGCAGCGACCACTGGCTCAAAGGCATGGGCGTGCTGCCGTTCCCGCTGCGTGGCGACCGCGATGGCCTGCCCAGCCTCCACCTGCATGGGCGCCGCCGACGGCCGGGCCGTGCGGACCGCGATCGAGGAGTTCGACGACGCCTGGCGCGCCCACCAGGAGCGGGAGGAGCGTCGGCTGGCCTATGTCGCCGTCACCCGCCCGCGTCACCTGCTTGCTGTGCAGCGGCTTCCAGTGGGGCAACGGGCTCTCCGAGCCGCGCGGACCGTCGACCTTCCTGGAGGAGATCGCTGACAGCCTGCCTGGCCGGCGCGGGCACGATCGAGCTGCTGGGCCGACGCTCCGGTCGAGGGCGAGACCAACCCGACGCTGGCCGAGGAGGTCGCCGCGCGGTGGCCGCTCGACCCGCTCGGCCCGCGGCGCGCCGGCGGTCGACGAGGGCGCCGAGCTGGTCCGGCGCGGCGATGCACGGCAACGCCGCCGCCCGCGGAGACGCTGTCCGCTGGCGGCCAGGCCGAGCAGTGGGCGATCGAGGCCGACCTGCTGCTGGCCGAGCGGGACCGCGAGCGGGCGGTCGGCACGGTTGACGTGGCCCTGCCCGACCACCTGTCGGTGTCGCAGTTGGTCGCGCTGCAGCGCGACCCGCAGCGGCTGGCCCGCCGGCTGCGCCGGCCGCTGCCCGAGGCGCCGGATCCGCACGCCCGCCGGGGCACCGCGTTCCACCTGTGGCTGGAGCGCCGGTTCGGGGCGGCACCGCTGCTCGACCTGGACGACCTGCCCGGCTCGGGCGACGCCGAGGCCGCCACTGACGACGAGCTCGAGGAGCTGCAGCGGGCGTTCCTGGCCAGCGAGTGGGCCGACCGGGTGCCGCTACCAGGTCGAGGTGCCGTTCGCCACCGTGGTGGCCGGCGTCGTGGTCCGCGGCCGGATGGACGCCGTCTTCGCGTGACCGGCAGCCCGCCACTACGACGTGATCGACTGGAAGACCGGACAGCGCCCGACCGGGGCCGACGCCACCGCGGCCGCGGTCCAGCTGGCCGCCTACCGGCTGGCCTGGGCTGAACTGGCCGGCGTTCCGGTCGAGGAGGTCACCGCCGGGTTCCACTACGTGCGCGACAACAGCACGGTGCGGCCGGCCGACCTGCTCGACGCCGCCGCGCTGGTCGCGCTGGTCGCCGGCATCCCCACACCGGACGGTTGACCACCTCTCGGTCGGCCATCCTATGACACCAGCCTGGGTCCACTGTGGACTGAACGTTCGGGCGTCGCGCGACGCGCAGCCGAGCCGTAGCCTCGGAGGCGATGAGCACGCCGAAAGATCCGTTCGCGGCCGGCCACGTCAGCATCATCGACGCGGACGCTTCCACGCCGGTCCCGGTGTCCGCACCGACGCCGCGCCAGCGGCCAGGTTCCTCACGGCGGCCGATGTTCTGGTACGGCGGCGCGGCCGTGGCGGTGCTCGTCGTCGGGCTGATCGTCGTGCTCGTCCTGGTCCTCGGGGGCAGCTCGGCTCCGGCCAGGGACCGCTGTCGACCCGGGCCGACGCACCCGGCCGACGCCGCACCGCCGCTGGCCAGACTCTGCCCGCCACCGCGCGGCCGCGGCCGCGCCGGACCCGGGCGACGGCACCATACCCGCCGGCGCCGCGCACCGTCGACCGACAGGCTGGCATCTCGTACCGGGCGTACGGCGCACCGTGGCAGCCCTGGACCTTCGCACTGGTCGGCGGGCACGCTCCAGGTCCCGTTCGAGATCGGGCAGTACTTCGTCACCGAGTCCGCCCTACCCGGGCGGGGACTATCTCGCCTCGATCCTGTCCGCGGCGGTCCCGGCCACGGTGAACGACAGCACGGCCATCGACATCGAGTGCACCGGCACGCAGGTGGCCGCCGACGTGCGGCTGTCCTACTACCCGCAGCCCAACACGATGGACGTGCTCCGGGCCGGGCAGACCACGCTGGGCGGACGGCCGGCCTGGGTGACCGTGTTCCGGCTGCACTTCCACGAGGTGGAGCTGAAGGCCACCGACGAGCTGGTGGCGGTGGCTCTCATCGACGTGGGACGACCGACCGCGGCGGTGCTCTACATCTCCATCCCCGGTACCCATCACGCAGTGGGACCACGTCGTCGACGAGGTGCTCGACTCGGTTCGCCCGGTCTAGTTTTCGCCGCCAGCTCAGCGACCCCGTCCCGTTGCGTCGGACCGACCGGTTAGCCTTCATGGCGTGTCGGGTCATGAGTCGGCCGCAACGGCCACCGCCACGGTCGAACGCTTCACCCTCCCCAACGGTCTGCGCGTCGTGCTGGCCCCCGACCGCTCCGCGCCCGGTGGTCGGCGTCGCGGTCGTCTACGACGTGGGCATCCGGTCCGAGCCCGAGGGGCGGACCGGTTTCGCCCACCTGTTCGAGCACCTGATGTTCCAGGGCTCGGAGAACCTGGAGAAGCTGGCCCACTTCCGCTATGTCCAGGGCTCCGGCGGCACGTTCAACGGCTCCACCCACCTGGACTACACCGACTACTTCGAGATGCTGCCGAGCAACGCCCTCGAGCGGGCGCTGTTCCTCGAGGCCGACCGCATGCGCGGCCCCCGGCTGACCGAGGAGAACCTGCGCAACCAGGTCAACGTGGTCAAGGAGGAGATCCGGGTCAATGTGCTCAACCGGCCGTACGGCGGGTTCCCCTGGCT
The DNA here is from genome assembly GCA_963803345.1 of uncultured Actinomycetota bacterium. Classification (GTDB taxonomy): domain Bacteria; phylum Actinomycetota; class Actinomycetes; order Mycobacteriales; family Micromonosporaceae; genus CAWDLX01. The sequence goes on along the minus strand of CAWDLX010000004.1, from coordinate 1,384,399 downwards.
GCAAGCTGCCGCCGGTCATGTTCGACACGTTCCCCAACGCGCACGACGGCTACGGCTCCTTCGTCGACCTCGAGTCGGCCACCGTCGCCGACGCCGCCGGCTTCTTCGAGCGCTACTACGCGGCCGGCAACGCGGTGCTCTCGGTCGCCGGCGACCTCGATCCCGACGCGGCGGCCCGCCTGGTCGAGCGGCATTTCGGCGACGTGCCGGCCCGGTCCGGCGCCCGAGCGCCCCGACTTCGCCGAGCCGGCCCTGACGCGCCGAGCGCGGCCGAGTCTTACACCGACCGGCTGGCCCCGCTGCCCGCGGTCGCGGCCGCGTGGCGGGTGCCCAACCCGATCACCGATTTCGCCGGCCTACCTGCCGTACGTCGTGCTGGCCGAGGTGCTCACTGACGGCGACGCGTCCCGGCTGGTCCACCGGCTGGTGCTGCGCGACCGCAGCGTGACCAACGTCGGCGGGTACGTGAGCTTCATGGGCGACCCGTTCGACGTGCGCGACCCGACCGCGCTGCTGCTGCAGGCGCACCTGCCCCCGGGCGGCGCAGGTCGCTGCCGGTGCTCGCGCGTGATCGCCGAGGAGACCGACCGGCTCGCCCAGGACGGGCTGGCCGAGGGCGAGCTGGCCCGCACGGTCGCCCGCATCCAGACCCACCTGCTGCGCGACAACGACACCGTGCTCAACCGGGCCCTGCACCACGCCGTGCTCGAGCAGCAGCGGGGTGACGCGGCGTTCGCCGAGGAGATCCCGCGGATGCTGGCCGAGGTCACCGAGGAACAGGTTCGCGCGGCCGCGGCCGCGTTGGCGCCGGCGCAGCGGGCGACGGTCGAGGTCATCCCCGGCGGAGGTGCGCAGTGACGGACATTTCGACGATGCTCGCCCCGGCCGGGCCGCGGGAGGTCCCGGCGCTGGAGCCCAACCGCGAGCTGGTCCTGCCGACCAGCGCAGGAGCGGACGCCTCGACCAATGGGCTGACGGTCATCGCGATCGAACGGCGTACGGTGCCGCTGGTCGAGGTGCGGCTGCGGCTGCCGTTCGAGCGGTCGATCGCTCGACCCGCCGTTCGTGGCCGACCGCCTCGCTGCTGAGCCAGACCCTCTTCTCGGGCACGGCAACCATGTCCACTGTGGACATCGCCGCCGCCCTGCAGAGCGTCGGCGGCGCGCTGTCCGCCAGCGTTCGACCCCGACCGGCTGCTCGTCTCCGGCAACGGCCTGGCCAGTGGGTTGGGCCGGATGCTGGAGATCCTGGCCGACGTGCTGACCGGCGCGACCTACCCCGAGGAGGAGGTCACCACCGAGCGGGCCCGCCTGATCGACCGCATCCAGGTGGCGCCAGAGCCAGCCGGCGCACCTGGCCCGGGTCGCGCTGCTGCGGCGGATGTACGGCACGCACCCGTACGCCATCCAGACCCCGCCATCGACGACGTCACGCCGCTGGTGACCGGCGACCTCGCTCGCCTGCACGCGCAGCGGTATGCACCCGGCCGGGGCCACCCTCGTCGTGGTCGGCGACATCGACGCGCAGGCGACGCCTGGATCTGGCTCGAGGCGGCCCTCGGCGGCTGGTCGGGGGCGGCCGAGCGCCGGACCGGCGCTCCCGCCGGTCCCCGCCCTGGTCCCCGGCCCGCTGCTGCTGGCCGACCGGCCCGGCTCGGTGCAGTCCTCGCTGCGCCTGGCCCTGCCCGGCGTCGGCCGGACCCACCCCGACCACGCCGCGCTGCAGCTGGCCAACCTGGTCTTCGGCGGCTACTTCTCCTCCCGCTGGGTGGAGAACATCCGTGAGGACAAGGGCTACACCTACAGCCCACACTCCTCTGTGGACCACTCCATCGCCGGGTCGTCGGTGATCCTGTCGGCCGATGTGGCTACCGAGGTGACCGCGCCGGCGCTGGTCGAGACCTGGTACGAGCTGGGCCGGCTGGCCACCGTCGTGCCGGCGGAGGACGAGCTCGAGCAGGCCCGCCAGTACGCGCTGGGCTCCCTGCTGCTGGGCATGTCGACCCAGTCCGGACTGGCCAGCCTGGCCAGCACCTACGCCGGCGTACGGGCTGCGGCTGGACTTCCTGGCCGAGCACGCGGCCCGGCTTGGCCGCGGCGACCCGGGACGACGTCGCGGCGGCTGCGGCCCGCTACCTGGCCCCGCTCGCGCGCATCACCGTGGTGCTCGGCGACGCCGGCGCTGGTCGAGCCGTCGCTGACCTCGGTATCCACTGTGGAGCATGACGCCGTCGCACGGAGTTGGCGGCCGACGGTGCCTGACCAGAGTGGCGGCGGCGGCATCCCAGCCCTGGCCCGGTCCACATCTGGACCGGGCCGGGCCAGCTGCGTACCGACCCGATCTGGCTGGCCGAGGCGTGGCACGGGCCAAGGTGCTCGTCATCGACGACGGCCGGGCGCTGGTCGCCGGAGAGCACCTGGTGCTGCTGCGCGCCGAGGAGGCGCCCGGACGGCGAGCGGCTGTTCCTCGGCGTCGACCAGTCCGGGACGCCGTACTTCGCCGTCGTGGCCACCGCTGCCGCCGGCGCGCGCCGACGACTTCGCCCGGCCGTACGGCATCCGCGAGGTCGGCCACATCCTGTCCGACTTCGAGGCCGGGCCTGCTCATGACCGCGGTCGCGCTGGCCAACTGGCACGCCCGCCACGCGTACTCGCCGCTCAGCCGGCAGCCGACCACGGTCCGCCAGGGCGGCTGGGTACGGACCGACGACGCCGGGGTCGAGATGTGGCCGCGCACCGACCCGGCCGTGATCGTGCTGGTCCACGACGGCGAGCCCGGCGAGGACGGGCTGTGCCTGCTCGGCAGCAACGCCGCCTGGAGCCGGGGACGGATCGGGCGCTGCCCGCGCTACTCCTGCCTGGCCGGCTTCGTCGAGCCGGGCGAGTCGGCCGAGCAGACCGTGCTGCGCGAGGTCGCCGAGGAGGTCGGCATCCGGGTCCACCACCTGCAGTACATCGCCAGCCAGCCCTGGCCGTACCCGGGCTCGCTGATGCTGGGCTTCCACGCTCTCGGCGACCCGGACGATCAGCTCAACCCCGACCCGACCGAGATCGCCGACGCCCGCTGGTTCACCCGGGCGCAGGTCCGGGCGGCCGAGCGCGGCGACCCGGACGCGGGCTTCGGTGTTGCCAACCCGTCCTCCATCGCCCACTTCCTGATCATGAAGTGGGTCGACGAGGGCTGACGCTCATCGAGCGCTCACCGATGAGAGGGCGCGCAAGGAAGGGCTCGCGGCAAGGCTCACGGCACGGGCGCGCGTACGGGGCTCGCGGAAGGAAGGGCACCTTGTTAACGCCTGCGGTATAGGCGGGGCACCTTGTTAACGGCCGACTTCGCGGCCGGGCGTGACGCTGCGAAAGGAGTCTTTCCAAAGGCGCCTTTCGAAAGGTATGCTTCCACGCGTGTCAGACGCTCGCTCCGACGGGCCCGCCGGGGGCCGCGTGCCCGCCGGGACCCGCGAGTCCGGCGGGGCCTCCGACTCCACCGGGGCCTCCAAGCACGGTGGGGCGGCGGAGGTCTCCAAGGCTCTCGCCTCCGAAGCCTCCAAGGCTCCCGCCTCCGAAGCCTCCGAGGCCCCCGCCTCCGACACCAACGCGCCCGCCCCCGCTCTCGAGGCCGCCGTTGTAGCTGGAGCGGGTCTGCCGCGCCGGGAGATCCGGGACGCCCAGACGGCCCGTGCGATGTCCCACCCGGTGCGCATCCGCCTGGTCGAGGAGCTCGTGTTCCGTGGTCCGATGACCGCCACGGAGCTGGCCGAGCGGGTGGGGGAGAGTCCGGCCAACACGTCCTGGCATCTGCGCCAGCTCGCCCGCTACGGCTTCATTGAGGAGGCGGGTGGCGGTACCGGTCGGCAGCGCCCGTGGCGGGTCATCGTGCAGAGCAACGACTTCGGGGAGCACGCGGTCGACACCGAGACCGCGGCCGCCGCTCAGGCCACGGTGGACCTCTGGATCACCCGGGAGGTCGAGGCGCTGCGTGCATGGCAGCGCCGGGAAGCCGGCGAGGGCGAGTGGGCCCGGGCCGCCTACCTCGGACTCTCGATGGGCTGGTTCACGTTGGACGAGCTGCGAGAGACGGGCCAGGCGATCTACCGGCTGCTCGAACCGTATGCGGCCCGCATCGGCGATCCGGCCCTCCGGCCGTCGGGATCACGCCCGGTCCGCGCGGTCTCCTGGGGATTTCCGGCCGACGGCGGAGCGAGCGAACAGGTCGACGCCGGAGCGAGCGAACCGGTCGACGCCGGAGCGAGCGAACCGGTCGACGCCGGAGCGAGCGAACGGGCCGACGCCGGAGCCAGGGTCCCGGCGGGGGCCAGCGTTCCCACCGAACCAGGCCAGTCGTTCCCGCTGACACCTCCCACCACCCCCTGACCATCGCGATTGACCACGGCCACTGAGGAGGACCCCATGCGAGCAGTCCTGCGGCGCCCCGACTTCCGACTCTTCTTCATCGGTGTGGTCGCGACGATTGTCGGGGAGTCGGCCCTGCTGCTGGTTCTGGCCATCTGGGTGAAGTCGCTGACCGGCTCGATCCAGCCTGGCCGGCACGACCCTGTTCGCACTGGCCGCGCCGGCGGTGTTCGCGCCGGTACTGGGCTGGGTCGTGGATCGCTTCCGCCGCAAGCCGTTCCTGGCCCTTGCCCTCGTGGTCACCGTGTTCGCCCTGCTGCCGCTGCTCCGCGTCCGCGATCGAGGGGATGTCTGGATCATCTACGCGGTCGCGGTCGCCTACGGCTTTTCTGCGCTGCTCACCTCGGCGGCGACGCAGGGCATGATCAAGGAGTTGTTGCCGGACGAGCTGCTGGCCGAGGCGAACGGCGCGTTCCAGACGGTCCGGCAGGGCCTGCGGCTGGTGGCGCCGATCGGGGGCGCCGGCCTGTTCGCGGCGCTCGGCGGCGGGGCGGTGGCCGGGCTGACGATCATCTGCCTGCTCATCGGCGCCGCGGCCATCGCCGCTGTCAAGGTGCGCGAGGCCGGTCCGGCGCCGGCCGAGCTGCACTGGATCGGCGAGGTGACGGCCGGTGTGCGGTACCTGTTCGGGCCGGCCGCTCTCCGGCGCGCGATCATCGGCATGATCATCGTGATCACGGTGCTCGGCTTCAGCGAGACCGTCGTGTTCACCTATGTCGACCAGGGTCTGCACCGTTCACCGACATTCGTCAGCGTGATCGTGTGCCTGCAGGGTATCGGCGGGCTGACCGGCGGCCTCATCGCGGCCCGGCTCGTGCGCCGGCTGGGCGAGCTCGGAGCGGCCGCCGCCGGGATCGCGTCGCTGGCGGCCGGCGTGGCGTTCTTCCTCTACCCGAACCTGGTCCTTGGACTGGTCGGGGCGGTCGTGCTCGGGCTGGGCATTCCGATCACGCTGGTCGGCGCGAACACGCTCATGCAGCGGGTGACCCCGGCGGCCGTGATGGGTCGGGTCGGCGCGGCCGCCGATGCCGTGGTGGGTACGCCGCAGGCGCTGTCCATCGCGGGCGGAGCGGCGCTGGCGCTGGTCCTCGACTACCGGCTGATCTTCCTGATCATGGCTGCCGGAATGGCTCTCTCGGCGGCGTACCTGTGGCGTGGCCGGACCCTGACGCCACCGACCGCCGCCGAGGTCGCACCGGCGGGGATCCCGGCCGCGGCGGTCAATTCGGTGATCGCGGCTCAGCCGGTGGTGGACGGCGCCACGCTGTCGGGCGAACCGGTCGCCTGAGCAGGTACCCGGACGCCGAGCGTAGCCAGGTGGCGCTTCACATCGATGATGGACGGGTTGATCAGCGCCGAACCGTCGGCGAAGCGCAGCGTGGGTACGGTCTGGTTGCCGCCGTTGACGCTCTCGACATACGCCGCGGCCCGGGGATCCCGTTCGATGTCGACGACCTCGTACCGGATGCCTTCCCGCTCGAGCTGGGACTTGAGCCGGTGACAGTAACCACACCAGGTCGTCGAGTACATCGTCAGCACGGGACGCTCCTCCGAGGTGCCAAGGATCCGGTGGGCCAAGGATCCGGGGGACGGGTGACGCGCGATCCGAGGGGCGCGGACCATTCGCCGTAACGTCGTACCCGGCTGGAATGATGCCTGACTGTGGCGGGAACCTCAGCGGATGCGGTCCTGGCCGGCCTCGATGAGGAGCAGCGGTCAGCGGTGACCGCTCAGGCCGGCCGGGTATGCATACTCGCCGGCGCCGGCACGGGGAAGACACGTGCTATCACCCACCGCATCGCCTACCGGGTGCTGACCGGCGAGATCGAGGCCCGTCACGTGCTGGCGGTGACGTTCACCGCCCGGGCGGCGGCTCAGATGCGGAGCAGGCTGGCCGACCTGGGCGTGGCTGCGGATCCAGGCTCGTACGTTCCACGCCGCGGCGCTGCGCCAGCTGCGTTACTTCGCCGAGCGGCTGTTGAATGGACGGCCGTTGCCCGAGGTGGTCGAGAGCAAGGCCCGCCTGGTGTCGCTGGCCGCGGCCCGGGCCGGCGTGCGAATCGACCGTACCGGTGCCCGTGACCTGGCCAGCGAGATCGAGTGGGCCAAGTCGAGCCTCGTCGAGCCGTCCGACTACCCCGTCGCGGCCGCCCGGGCCGGCCGCGAGCCGCCGCAGGACCCGACCACGATGGCCGCTGTCTACTCGGCGTATGAGCAGGTCAAGCGGTCCGCGGTGTGATCGACTTCGAAGACCTGCTGCGGGCCGCCGTATGGGCAATCGAGGAGCACCCGGACGTGGCCGATCAGGTGCGCGCGCAGTACCGCCACTTCGTGGTCGACGAGTATCAGGACGTGAACCCGGCCCAGCAGCGGCTCCTCCACGCGTGGCTGGGCGACCGGGACGACCTGACGGTGGTCGGAGACGCGAGTCAGACCATCTACTCATTCACCGGAGCGACCTCGAGTTACCTGGTTTCGTTCGCGCGGGACTGCCGCCCGGGGCGGGGAACCCTGGTGCGGCTCGTCCGCGACTACCGGTCGACTCCGCAGGTGGTGTCACTGGCCAACCAGATCATCCGCCTGGCCCGGGGCGACGAGGCGAAGCTGCGGCTGGAGCTGGTCGGGCAGCGACCCGCCGGGCCGGAACCGGTGCTGCGCGGTTACGCCGACGAACCAGCCGAGGCGGCTGGCGTCGCGGCCCGGTGTGCCGAGCTGATCGCCGGTGGCACCGCGCCGCAGGAGATCGCCGTGCTGTTCCGTACCAATGCCCAGTCCGAGGCGTACGAGGCGGCGCATGGCCGAGGTCGGGCGTCCCGTACGTCGTCCAGGGCGCGGAGCGGTTCTTCGAACGGCCCGAGGTGCGCCAGGCGATGGTGGCGATCCGGGCGGCGTCCCGGGCCGAGTCCGCCGCCGTCGCTGCGGGCCGCCGTCGTCGAGGCGCTGGAGGCGGTCGGTTGGCGGCCCGGTGAGCCACCCCCTGGTGGAGCGGCCCGCGAGCGGTGGGAGGCGCTGGCCGCACTGGTCGGGCTGGCGGAGGAGTTCGGTGACAACCAGGCGTTGCCCCGAGTTCGCCGAGGAGCTGGCCCGTCGCTCCGCCGCTCAGCACGCGCCGACTATGGCCGGGGTCACCCTGGCCAGCCTCCACGCGGCGAAGGGACTCGAGTGGGACGCCGTCTTCCTGGTCGGGCTGGTCGACGGCGTGCTGCCCACGGCGTACGCCAGAACCGACGACGCGATCGAGGAGGAGCGGCGCCTGCTCTACGTCGGGATCACCCGCGCGCGGCAGTGGCTGACCCTCTCGTATGCCGCAGCCCGGTCACCTGGGGGGCGGCAACGGCGCCCGTCGCGCTTCCTGCCGCTGGCCGATCCGGCGTCGGCCCGGCCGTCGGGATGCCCGCGAGCTCGACGGTACCCGGCGACGCATGATCGCCGTGCCGTGCCGGGTGTGCGGCGCCACCCTGACCGATGCGGTCGACCGCAAGCTGGGCCGATGCTCCACTTGTCCGTCCAATATGGACGAAGATCTGCTGGCTCGGCTCCGGGAGTGGCGGCTCGGGATGGCCGGCGTCCAGAAGGTGCCGGCATACGTCGTGTTCACCGACGCGACGATGCTGGCGGTGGCCGAGCGCCGGCCGACGTCGGTCGACCAGCTCGTCGACATTGCCGGTATCGGGCCCCGGAAGCTGGGCCTGTACGGGCGTGCGGTGCTCGCGCTGGTCGCGGGCGCGCGCCCGGCCGACCTCGTTCCGACCGCCACCGAGGAATCTTCCGCAACGACTCCGTAAATAGGTTTGCCCTCGGCCGGGGTCGGGGCTTAGCCTGCGTAAGCCAGCGGAAACCGCGGGACAACCTACTGCGTGTCGTCAGGACGGCGACGGGCCCAACCGAGTGAGGAGGTGGCGACGGTGGAGATCACGAAGCGACCGTCGGCGCTGGCCTCCGCGTGCGCGCCCGCTGCCTCGTGGCTGGCGACCGTCGCACAAGCCCGGGCGAATGTCTCGGGCCTGTCGGCTGTGGAGATTCAGGCCCGCACTGCGCCCGTCTTCGGGCTCCGCGCGGGTACCGGTGCGTCCGTCAAGATCAACTACATGGGTTACACCAGCGCCATGGGCGAGGGTATGGCCGACACGACCACGGGAGCCGTTGCGGTTCTCGTTCAGCGGGACCACCAGGTCCAGGTCGCCAAGGCTATGGGCGGAAACGCTCGCGGGATCCCACCTCGAGGAAGGCCGGTCTAGAACAACTAGACCTCCGGCTCACCTCGAGGCCGCGGAACCCGACACCGGGATCCGCGGCCTCAGTGTTTTACCCGACCGATTCACAAGATCACTAAGGGAAACAACGAGCGAAGGAAAGAGGTGAACCGGGAATGACTCTGGCGTTTGCTCCGCTCGACCAGGAGACCGCCCTGCAGGGCAACGTGCTCACGGTCGGGCTTGACACGGAGCTGCCGTGCCGCCAGTACGACCCGGACCTGTGGTTCGCCGACACGCCGGCCGAGCTCGAGGTCGCGAAGGCCCTCTGCGGGGACTGCCCGCTGAAGGTCGAGTGCCTCACCGGCGCGATCGAGCGGGCCGAGCCGTGGGGCGTGTGGGGTGGCGAGATCTTCGAGCGTGGTGCGGTCGTTCCGCGCAAGCGGCCTCGTGGCCGGCCACGCAAGGAGGACCTCGCGCGGGACGCCCTTCTGCGCGTCGAGGTTGCCGACCGGACCAGCGCACTCGTTGCGCGCGACGCGGCTGGTGGCCTGAGCCATGACCACACACACCCCGACGACACAGATGAAGAAGACCCCGATGCCGACCTCCGCGAAGTCAGCCACCACCGTTACGTCCAGGAGCACTGCAATGAATCTCATCAAAGAAGCCTTGTCCCGATCCCGAATGCGATCGCCTCAGACCTCCAACTCTGAGGCTCGCCGTCCGGCCCGTCGCGTCGCGATGCAGGCCCGTCATCAGCAGGCCAGGGAGCTGGGCAACCTCTCCGTCTACGGCGTCCGCTGACACCGACCGATACCCGTAAGAACCAGCGCCCGTCCGGGAACACCCGGGCGGGCGCTGCTCGTCTTGTGCCGTAAGGGTTTCAGGCTCCGTCAGGCGACCGGCGTGGGTTCGGCGAAGCCCGGCAGCCAGCGCTGCACCACGGCCCGGTACGGCGCCTGAGCCTCGAGCTGGCACAGCACGCCGACCGAGCCCAGGGTCACCCGGTGGATCATCATGTACGACGGCGGTAGGTTCAGGTTGCGGCTGAACTGGAACGCCGGTCCGCGCGGGTTGGTCAGCCGGGCTGCCTCCGAACGCAGCCAGGCCCGGCTGAACCTGAACTCGTCCACGACCAGTGGCTCCAGCATCGGAGCCAGGAACTCCAACACAGCCTGGGCGTCCACGTCGAACCCACCGCGGATGAAGCCCTTCCTCGCGAAGCCCGGCGAGTACGTCGTCGGCCCGCCCTTCGATCGCCAGCCGGGTGAGCCGGCCGACCGGCTCGGGATGTCCGCCGGGCATGCGGGCGACCGCGCCGAAGTCGAGTACCCCGAGCCGTCCGTCCGGAAGCAGTCGGAAGTTGCCCGGGTGCGGGTCGGCGTGCAGCAGCCCGGCCCGGGTCGGCGCGGAGAAATGCAGTGTGGCCAGGCGGAGCCCGGCGAGGTCACGCTCGGGCGCCGAGCCGGACGCGATGATCTGCGACAGCGGGGTGCCGTCAAGCCATTCGGAGACCAGGACACGGCTGGACGAGGCGACCACCCTGGGCACCACGACCGCGTCATCGTCGATGTATGCCCTCGCGAATGCCTTCTGAGAGCTGGCCTCCAGCTCGTAGTCGAGCTCTTCGGTGACGCGTTCGCGCAGCTCGGACACGAGTGGCTTCACGTCAAGCCCGGGCTGTACCACCCGGAACAATGAGGCCAGACGGCCGAGCTGGTTGAGGTCGGCCAGTCAGCGCGTCGCCCGCCCCGGGGTATTGGATCTTGACAGCAACCGCCCGCCCGTCCCGCCATACCGCCCGGTGCACCTGGCCGATGCTGGCCGCCGCCGCCGGACTGTCGTCGAACTCGCGGAAACGTTGCCGCCAGCGCGGACCGAGCTCTTCGGCCAGTACTTTGTGCACGGTCGCCGCGGGCAGGGCCGGCGCCGCCTCCTGGAGCTTGGTCAGCGCAGCCCGGTACGGGCCAGCGAGCTCCTCGGGCAGGGCGGCCTCGAACACGGACATCGCCTGGCCCATCTTCATCGCGCCGCCCTTGAGCTGACCGAGCACCTTGAACAGGTGTTCGGCCGTGCGCTGCTGGACGTCGGCGGAGATGACCTCAGTCGCGATGCCGGTTACCCGCTTGCCGAACCCGACCGCCGCCCGGCCGGCGAAGCCCAGCGGCAGCGACGCGAGTCTGGCCGTGCGGCCGAACGCGCCACGCGGGATGTCGGTCACGCGACTAATTGAACACCAGGTCAGCGCACTCGGGTGGCCGCTGCTGGCGAGAGCTTTGTCGGGGAGCCGGCAGCGCTGGGTAGGGCCGTCACGGTTCATCCTTTTCGGCGTACGGCGAAACTCGGGCGTACCGCGAACTGGATGCGATCAGCGCCGGCGCCGGCGCCGGCAGCCACACTGCGGATGCACCGTCCACGGTCGCCGGCGGGTCGAGCCAGGTCGGTTGATCTCGACCGTGGCGCCGACTGTCGACGGGGTGCCACCGTCGATGTGGGTCAGCACCTCGTTCGCCGCGAACGCGGTGGCCGCCATGGCCGTCGTGGCCCCGAGCGGCTCCGCCTGGCCCCACTGGTCGGCCAGTTGCGCGGCGACCACCCGCCAGGCCGGATCCCGGTCCAGACGGTGCAGGTCGAGGCAGTTCAGACAAGGGCTCAGCCCCGGCCGTACCAGGGGACCCACCACCACCGTCGCATCGCGCACCGCGACCGCGAGGTGGGCGAGCCGGCGACGGCCGTACGCGAGGGCGGTCAGCTCGGCCGGGGCGTTGAATCCGACCAGGACCGCGAAGGTGGCCCGGTCGGGGCGCATGGGCCCGATCCGTACGTCAGGCGCGGCGCGCCGCACGGCGTCGGCCGCTGCCTCGTCGCGGGGGCGCTGGGCATCGGATGGGAGCAGACCAGCCGGCGCGGCGTCAGCCAGGTGGGCGGTGCCGGACACGTCCGTGTTCAAGTGTCCGATTCCGGCGGCGGCCAAGGTGGCGGCTATGGGTACGGCGAGTTGGCTCGAGCCGCTGACAATCACCCGGGCGGCGTGGCGTCGCCGTACCCGGTTGGCCGGCGAGCGACCGTCGGCGGAACCCGATTCAGCCAGGACGAGCGCCGCGGCCTCCGCTTCGAGGCGGACCCGGGCTTCCGGGGCGATCGCGGCCGGGTCGGCCGGCCGGATCGCGTGGGCGTCGATCACGAGACCGGCTCCACGCAGAGTCCGCAGGAGGGCGGCTGCGTGGTCGGGCTCACCCACGCGCCGGGCGGCCGCCCGGAGCAGACCGGCGTCGGTACGCGTTCCGTCGAGCAGATCGAGCAGGCGGGCACAGCCCGGGTCGGACAGCTCCAGCAGCACCGCGCGAGCCGGATCGGTACCGAGTTGCAGGCGGTGCGTGTCACGCCATGCTCGGCGCAGTGCCGGCAGCAAGGTGGGGCGGCGGGCAGGCGGTCGGCTCATGGTCGCCCATGGTGGCACTCCGGCCGCCCACCGGGTCGACGTTATCCACAGCCGCGTCGCGGTTGTCGCTGCCTTATCCACAGCGACACGCCGGTCTGTCCACAGGATGTCGTACATCCTGGGCGCTTGCGGCGTGCCGCCGAACTGGCCGAGGCCTAGGAGGCCGCCTTGCCCAGGATCCGGTTGACCGTCGTACCGCAGACCGGGCACTTGCCCTTCGCCATGTTCATGCCGGTCTTGCTGACCTCGACGGTGCCCTCGAAGTCCCGCTTCTCCTTGCACTTGACGCAGTAACCGTTGTACGTCTGGGCCTTTGTGGCCACGGTGTCCTCCTCTTGATGATTCACTTCTCCGCGAGTGTGCCGCGCCCGTCACAGCGTACGCGCCGGTGACACGCCGACAGCCGGGCAAGATCGTCTCTCGCGTCACCTGTCAAATCTTCTACGCAAATCACCATCAAACTACCTAGGTGTGCTCCGTCATCGCGAAATTGGCCCTTGCGGAGGGTGGGGCCGGGCCGGCTAGGTTCCGGACGTGGGCGCGTTCCCCCTGGTTCCCGGTCCACGCGGTAGTCAAACCGCTGGCGCGCGTAAACCGGTGGTCGAGGTGCGGCGCAGCCCACGTCGACGACGCACCGTGTCCGCATACCGCGACGGTGAACGGGTCGTCGTGCTCATACCCGCCCAGTTCTCCGGCGCTGAGGAGCGCGAATGGGTCGACCGGATGGTCGCCCGGCTGGCGGCCCGCGAGAACGCGCGGGCATACCGACGAAGCCCTGTACGATCGCGCCAAACAACTGGCGGATCGCTATCTAGCCGAGTATCCGCAGGCCAACGTGCCCCTGCCAGCGTAAGTGGGTACGCAACCAGAACGGCCGCTGGGGCTCGTGTACGCCGGCCGACCGCAGCATCCGGATCTCCGACCGGATCCAGGGCTTTCCCGACTGGGTGATTCGACTACGTGCATCCTGCACGAGCTGGCCCACCTGGTCGTGGCCAACCACAACTCCGCCTTCTGGGCGCTGGTCGCCCGCTACCCGAAGGCGGAGCGGGCCCGCGGGTACCTCGAGGGCATCTCGGCCGGCGCGGTCTGGTCGAGGACTGACGGTTCACCCGTTCGGGCGTCATCCCCAGGTGTGACTCAACCCCGAGGGCGGGACCAAGATCGCTTGTTCGGGGCGTAGCAGATGGGAGCCGTGCCCCGACGCGTCGCTGTCGCCGTGCTGCAGCCGCCCACGCTGGACGCCCGCCCGGCGTCGCCCCGGCCGCTTGGCGGATCGCGCTGGCCGAGGACTTCTCGACGTGCTGGCGCTGATGGTCGAGGTCGAGCCGCGCTGTCGCTGTCGCCGCGACGATCGACCATTCGCTAGGCATGAGGTCGGTTGGCCGGGTCTGCGGAGCTACGCGCTGCCTGACGCTGGACCTGGCGACTCGTGTTCGGGCCGCCGGCCGCAGACGGCTACGAACAGGCCGCCCTGGTCGCGGCCGACGCGCCTGACCTGCCCGGCATGCTGATCGCCAAGCTGCTCCGGCCGCTGACCAGCCATCCGGTCGCCGCGGCCCGGCGCCGTCGGGCGGCCCGGGCCTGCTGGGCGTCTCGGCCGTGCTCCCGGCGCCGGACTGGCTGCCGGCCGCCGGGCTCGGACGACCTCACCCCGCAGACGCTGCGCCGGCAGGCCCCGCAGGCCTCCGACGTGGCCGCCGGCGACCGGCTGGCACCGTCTGCAGGGTCCCGGATGACCTCACCCGGCTGGATCCGCGCCTGGAAGGCTGGGAGGCCACCCGCGCCCTACTCACGTCCGGGTGATCGTGGCGGTGGCCAAGCATGCTCAGCCCAACCGACCGTATTTACCGGAATATCGGCCCGCAGCGGGGGTGGCGGGCCTGCGGCAGCCCGCGAAGATCCTACGCCAGGATCGGGTTTTATTCGCCCGAGCTCCGGGAAGTCGAGGTCTTCCGCGGAGGTCGTGGCGAAGGCCTCAGGGTTGGCGAAATCGTCGTCGGTCGGGCAGCAGGTCCGGGTGGCCCCAGATCGCGTCCCGGCCGGCGATGCCCGCGGTGCTCGGTGAGCGCGGCCCAGACCGCGGTCGGCCTCGCGCAGGCGGCGCGGGCGCAGTTCGAGCCCGACCAGCGCGGAGAAGGTCTGCTCGGCCGGGCCGCCGGCGGCGCGGCGGCGGCGGAAGGTCTCGGCCAGCCGGTCGGCGTCGGGCAGGCGGTGCCGCCGACGCGCGCTCGACGACGTGGCTGACCCAGCCTTCGACCAGGGCGAGCGCGGACTCGAGGCGGCTCAGTGCGCTCTTCTGCTCGGGCGTCTCGGCCTCGTTGAAGATGCCCTTCGATGGACAGTTCGCGCATCGACTCGGGGTCGGTCGGGTCGATCCGGCCGATCGCGTTCTCGACCGCCTCCCGGTCGACCGTGATGCCGCGGGCGTAGGACTCCACCGCGTTGAGGACGTGCGCCCGCAGCCACGGGCACGTGGCCGAACAGGCGCTGGTGGGCGGCTTCGCGCAGGGCCACGTAGAGGCGCAGCTCGTCCTCGGGGATCTCCAGGCCCTCGCCGTACGCGGTGATGTTGGCCGGGACCAGGGCGGCCGACGCCGGCCGGGCCGAGCGGCAGGCCGATGTCGCCGGCGCGAGAGCACCTCGGCGGCCAGGGAGCCGAGCGCGCTGCCCAGCTGGCCCCCGAAGACCGCGCCGCCCATCGAGGTGATCATGGCCGCCATCGGGCCGAGCTGGGTGCGCATCTGCTCCGGGACGAGATCACCCATGGCGCCGGTCATGCGGGCGGCCACCGGGTCGCAGAGCTTGGTCCACACGTCGAGGGTCTTGGCCAGCCAGTCGCCCCGGCGCCACGCCTCGGCGGTCTGGATGCCCGACGGCAGCGACGACTCGGGGTCGAGCCACAGGTCGGCCAGGCGCAGCGCCTCGACGACCGCGGCCTCGCTGCGGGGTGGCCGACCGCCGGGTCGTCGTCAGCTGCGACTGCGCCACCTGCTTGGCGAGGTCCCAGTTCACCGGACCGGAGCTCGGGTTGGCCAGCAGCTGCTGCAGCTGGGCCAGCATCGCCTGCAGCTGCGCCGGATCGTTCGGGTCGGGTCCGCCCGGCGCCGGGCAGCGCGAAGCCGAACGGGGGGTTGGTCATGAGCTCAACGGTACCCGCCGCCGCCACCTCCGCGAGCCCGACTGGCTACGCTGCGACGCATGCACGGAGATGGGGAGGCGTAGGTGAAGCGGCGCGGGATCACCGTCGCTGGTCGGGGCGTTCTGGTCGTCGTCGGGCTGTTCCGGCTGGTGACGATCGCCCCGGTGCCCGTATGCCGAATACGTGCCCGGCCCGACCTTCGACACGCTGGGCAAGGACGCCAGCGGCAAGGACGTGATCGAGGTGAGCGGCGCGCCAGGCGACCACGTCCACGGGGCAGCTGCGCTTCCTCACCGTCGGCGTGCAGCCACAGCTGACCATGCTGCGAGGCCTTGGCCGGCTGGCTCAGCGACGACGACGCGGTCATCCCGATCGAGCTCGTCATCCCGCCGGGCCAGACCCAGGACCAGGTCAACAAGGAGAACGCGGACGACTTCGCCAACTCGCAGTCAGCCGCCTCAGACGGCGGCCGACATCGCGCTCGGACTATCCGCTCAAGGTCACCGTCGGCAGCGTGGTGAAGGGGCCTGCCAGCCGACGGGAAGCTCCAGGTCAACGACGTGATCGTGTCGCAGTCGACGGGCAGCAGGTCGACTCGGCCGACCGGCTGTGCAGCTCATCCGGTCCAAACCGGTCGGCAACGACGCTGACAGTTCACGGTCAAGCGGGGCGGCCAGCAACTCACCGTTCAGATCACGACCATGGCTGACGGGACCAGGATCAACCCCGGGCCGGCGTTCACCGCCACAGCGACTCCGACCGCGCCGTTCACGTTCACGGTCCCGATCGAGAACGTCGGCGGGCCGTCGGCCGGCCTGATGCTCGCCCTGGGGATGATCGACAAGATCAAACCCGAGGACCTGACCGGCGGCAAGATCATCGCTGGCACGGGCACGATCGACGCGCTCGGCAACGTCGGCCCGATCGGCGGCATCGCCGCAGAAGCTGGTCGCGGCCAAGGAAGCCGGAGCCCAGTACTTCCTCACGCCGGCCGCCAACTGCGCCGAGGCGGTGGCGGCCAACCGGACGGGCCTGCCGCTGGTCAAGGTCGCGACGCTGCCGGACGCCCTCACCGCGCTAGCTGACATCCGAGCTGGGAGCCTCGCCGCTCGGCCGACAGCCGGCGCTGCACCGCTCGCGTGGGGCACCGACGCCTGATGCGAGCTCGACGCGCCCATGCGAGTCGGGTCTTCTCAGCCATCAACCCGTAGGCTGGCCGTCGTGGTGATGCGAAGCCCCCTTCCCCGGGTCAGCCGGCGCGGCAAAGTCACGATCGCAGTGGTCTGGCGCCGCCCTGGTCCTGCTGATATTCCTGGACCAGATCGTCGACATCTGGACCGACTGGCTCTGGTACAGCGAGGTCGGCTACACGAACGTGTACGGCGGCGTCCTCCGAACGAAGATCGCCCTGTTCCTGATCTTCGGAGTCGTCGTGGCCGCGGTCATCGGCGGAACCTCTACCTGGCGTTCCGGCTGCGGCCGATGATGCGGTCCGGCTCGCCCGAGCAGCACGCGCTCGAGCGGTACCGGATGCTGCTGTCGCCCCGGATCGGTCTGTGGATCGGCGATCCTCGCCGGCCTGATCGGCCTCTTCGCCGGCCTCTCCGCGCAGGGGCATTGGCAGCAGTGGATGCTGTTCCGCAGCGGCAGCAGACTTCGGAGTCACCGATCCGCAGTTCGGGTCGGACATCGGCTTCTACGTGTTCGACTACCCGTTCTGGCGGTACCTGCTCGACGTCGGCTTCACGATCACCGCGCTGACCGTGCTCGGCTCGCTGGCCATCCACTACCTCTACGGCGGGGTGCGGCTGCAGGGCGTCGGCGACCGGATGAGCGTCGGGGCCCGGGCCCACCTGACCTCCCTGGTCGGCGTTCTTCGTCCTGCTCAAGGCGGTCGCGTACTTCCTCGACCAGCGGGCGCTGCTGCTCGACTACAACTCCGGTACCGGCCTGTACGGGGCCGGATACACCGACATCAACGCGGTGCTGCCGGCCAAGCAGATCCTGATCTGGGTGTCGATCCTCGTCGCGTTCGCCATCATCATCACGTCCAACTTCGGCCCGCGCAGCCTGATCTGGGGCGGCGCGTCGCTGGCCCTGCTGGGCATCGCCGCGGTCGCCATCGGCGGCATCTACCCGACGTCGTCCAGCAGTTCACGGTCAAGCCGAACGTGCGGGACAAGGAAGCGCCCTACATCGCCAAGACGATCCAGTACACCCGGCAGGCATACGGGCTGACCAACGTCGCCGCGGCTCCGTACACGGCCGACAACGTCACGCCGCCGGCCAGTCCTGACCACCGACAACACGATCGTGCCGACCATCCGGCTGCTCGACCCGGCCGTGGTCAACGAGACGTTCGAGCAGTACCAGCAGATCCGTTCGTTCTACGACTTCAACTCGAAGCTGGATATCGACCGCTATTGATCGACGGTCGGCAGCAGGACTTCGTCGTCGGCGTCCGGGAGATCAACTACACCAAGCTCACCGGCTCGCAGACCAACTGGCAGAACCGGCACACGGTGTACACCCACGGCTACGGCTTCGTCGCGCGCGCCGGCCAACCAGACCTGCGCGACAACGGCGCGCCGTTCTTCGTCTCCGGGCTGATCGGGCCGAGCGGCAACGCCAGCGACCGGACTCGAGTGCGGCGCCCAAGGACACCATCCAGGTCGCCCAGCCCCGGATCTACTACGGCGAACTGGCCGAAGACGACGACTACAGCATCGTCGGGAAGGCGCCGAGCGCGTCCGACAACGAGTTCGACCAGCCGGCCGGCCAGGACGCGTCCCAGTTCACCTACGCCGGCACCGGCGGAGTGCCGATCAGCTCGTTGTTCCGCCGGGTGCTCTACGGGCTGCACTTCCGGGAGGCCAACTTCATCCTCTCGGATGTCTTCAACGACAACTCGAAGCTCATCTACATCCGCAACCCGCGCGAGCGGGCCGAACGGGTCGCGCCGTTCCTCACCTTCGACGGCGACCCGTACCCGGCCGTGGTCGGCGGCAAGGTCGTGTGGATCCTCGACGGCTACACCACCTCGGCGACGTACCCGTACTCGCAGACGCGTCGACCTGCGCGACGCCTCGACCGACACCACCTCGGGCACCGGCACCACCCCGCTGGCAGAAGCAGAACATCAACTACATCCGCAACTCGGTGAAGGCCACGGTCGACGCCTACGACGGCAAGGTCACGCTGTACAACTTCGACCCGAACGACCCGATCCTCGCGGCCTGGAACAGGGCCTTCGGCGGCAACCTGATCAAGCCGGCGTCGGCCATCCCGCCGGAGCTGGCGGCGCACTTCCGCTACCCGGAGGACCTGTTCAAGGTGCAGCGGGACCTGTTGGCCAAGTTCCACGTGGACGACCCGCGGCAGTTCAACTCGGCGCAGGACTTCTGGTCGGTACCGGACGACCCGGCCAAGACGGCTTCCTCCGGAGGCGCCGCCGCCGGACCCCAGCCGCCCGTACTACCTGCTGACCCAGTTCCCGGGCGAGACGACCGAGCGGTTCCAGCTGACAGCGGCGCTCACCCCGCTCAACCGGCAGAACCTGGCCGCGCTGCTGACCGGGGTCATCACCCCGGCCGGGAAGCTGAGCCTGGAGCTGCTCGAGCTACCTCGCGAGACCCGGGTACCGGGTCCGGGCCAGGCGCAACAGACCATGACCAGCGATACCGGGGTCCGAAATAGCATCACCCTGCTCCAAGGGCAGGGTTCGGCGACCTCGATCGTGTTCGGCAACCTACTGTCCCTGCCGTACGGCAATGGTCTGCTCTACGTGCAACCCGTCTACATCAAGCTGCAACAGGCCAACCCGTTCCCGCTGATGAAGCTGGTGCTGGTGTCCTACGGCACACAGGTGGGCTACGCCCCGACCTTGCAGGCCGCCATCAAGGTGATGGTCGACAAGACGCCGGCCCAGGGCAACACGGGCAACAACAACGGCAACACGGGTACGCCACCGGGGAACAATGCCGGCGGCACGCCACAGCTGACGCCAGCCCTGCAGGCGGCGGCGGCCAAGGTCGACGCCGCGATCACCAAGCTGCAGACCGCGCAGAGGGCGGGCGACTTCAAGGCTCAAGGTGAGGCCCTGGCCGAGCTGGACACCGCGATGAAGGAATTCCAGGCCGCCGCGACCGCGGCCGGCATACCCGATGCCACCCCGCCGTCACCCACCACATCACCGTCGCCACCAGGTTGACGGAGCCGCCGACGCGGCGTACCGGCCCTCGGGGCTGGTACGCCGCTCCCGGTTTCCGTGCGTATCCGCAAAATCGGACTGGCCGAATGTGCGGAGAATCCGCTGACGGCACACCCGGCCGAACCGATTTGGCGGCATTGCGTCCGGTAGGCTAATCTTGCCAACGCAAAGGCGACGCGGGGTGGAGCAGCTCGGTAGCTCGCTGGGCTCATAACCCAGAGGTCCCAGGTTCAAATCCTGGCCCCGCTACAAAGAAGTACCCGCTACAAAGAAGTATCCGCTACAAAGAAGTACCAGGTCATCGCCGCTGGGCCCGGTGTGCCGCGCTGCTACCAGCCGGCCACCGAGCCAGCGTCGACCGGCATCGCGATGCCTGTGACGAAGGATGCCTCGTCCGAGCAGAGCCAGACGACCGCGGCGGCGACCTCCTCGGGCTCGCCGACGCGGCTCAGGGCTTGGGGACGCAGGATCTCCTGCTGGCGCTCGGGCGGGACGCTCGTCATCAACGGCGTCATGATCGCACCCGGGCACACCGCGTTGACACGGATGCCGTCATTCGCGTACTCGATCGCGCCGTTCTTGGTCAGTCCCAGGATCCCGTGCTTGGTCGCGGCATACGCGCCGATGCCTTTGACACCTCGCAGCCCGGCATTGGACGCGGTGTTGACGATCGCGCCGCCGCCGTTGCGCAGCATCTGGCGGATCTGGTGTTTCATCCCGAGGAACGTGCCGCGCAAGTTGACCGCGACCACTCGGTCGAAGTCCTCGTCCTCGGTGTCGGCCAATAGGGCGTGCACGCCGATGCCGGCGTTGTTGTGCGCGAAGTCCAGCCTGCCGAAGCGCGCTACGACGTGTGCCACCAGCGCCTGGTTGTCCTCGGCGCGCGAAACGTCACAAGCGAGGTACTCCGCCCGGCCACCCGCGTCGTTGATCGTCTGGACGGTTTGCTCGCCGCCCCGCCGGGCCGACGCCAGGTCGGCGACGACCACCGCGGCGCCCTCGGCCGCGAACCGGACGGCGCAGGCGCGCCCGATCCCACTCGCCGCGCCGGTCACCAGCCCCGCTTTGCCGGTCATCAACTCGCCCATCGCGTCCTCCTCGTCGCACCGACGTGTCGTTCGAATGCTGCGGCATATCGCCGGAATATAGCCGTCGCCGGACTGGGGCCGGTCGGTACCGCGGTCGAACGCGGCGTCTGCCGCCTACCCGGTGACACGCGCCCACCACCACCGTCGCGTCGGCCCCGGAGCCGGTTCATCTGTCCGACGGCTCAGCCGCCGAAGTTCTCTTCCGCCGGACGGAAGGTGCCTGTATCCAGATCGGCACGGGTCGCGAACCTGGATCACGTGAGGTGAGCCAGGTCACCTCGTGACCAACGTAACCGCGAGGAAGCGAGAAGTGAGCGCTGTGCGCCGAGCGCGCGATCGGTGGCAGGAGGTTGTGTCACACAACGCCGAGCGGGTCGACCATGGGACCCCGGGCCAGGCGCGAGACCCGCCGTCAGCGGCCCGCAACACGGACCGCCGGCGTTTAGTCGCACCCCGGGAGCACTCACGCTGCTCCGGCTCGAGCCGCTGATTGATTTTCGATGGAGGGGGGAAGGCATATGCCTAGGAACGGCGTATCTGCTCGGCTCACACTCGTGCTCGTGGCTTCGATTGCGCTCGCCGCCTGCAACTCGAACAACAGCCCAGGTTCCACCACGGACACGACGTCGAGTCCCAAATGCGGCGCCGGCACCGGCCAGAAGGCCACCGGCGAGCCGATCAAGCTCGGGGCCATCGCGACAAAGCAGCCCGGTACAGACTTCACCGACATCCCGAACATGGCCAAGGCCTTCTTCGACTGCGTCAACGACAACGGAGGCATCAACGGCCGGCCCATCCAGTACCTCATCGAAACCGAGCAGACCGACCCGGGTCAGGTCGCCTCGCTGGCCAAGAAGCTCGTCGAGAGCGACAAGGTCCTCGGCATCGTCGGCAACACCAGCATCATCGAGTGTGCGGTCAACCACGGCTACTACGAGCAGCAAGGGTTCTACATCATCGATTCGGGCATCGCACCGGAGTGTTACTCGACCTCCAACAGCGCGCCGGTGAACATGGGCCCGCGCTACAGCGTGGACGGCGCCGCCCAGTATCTGATCCGTCAGGGCGTGAAGAAGCTGGTGCTCGACCAGTCCAACGTGCCCGGCACGGGGTACATCGAAGGCGGCTTCCTGCTGATCGCCAACGATGCGGGGATTCCGACGGAGTCGCTGAAGGACAACGTGCCGATCCAGGACGCGAACTCGGTCGCGCTGAAGGCGGTACAGGCGGCCGGACAGGATGGCGGGGTGGTGCTGAACTTCACGCCGCCGGAGGCGTTGAAGATCCTCCAAGCCGCCCAACAGCAGGGTCTGCAGGACCGCGTGAAATGGGCGTGCTCGACGCCGTGTAACACCGACTTCCTGGCCAACGCGCTCGGCCCCCAATGGAACGGCAAGCTCGGCGTCAACGCGGAGCTGAACCTCACCACCGCCGCCGGCCCGGACAGCGAGCTGTATCGAGCCGTACAGAAGCGCTATGCACCGAACATCCCTCTGGGTAGCTTCAGCCAGATGGGCTTCGTCGAGGCCAGCATCGCCGTCAAGGCCTTGATGAGGGTGTCCGGCGAGTTCACTGCCAAGACCGTCAACGACGCGATCAAGAACGTTAAGGACTTCAAGACCGACATCCTCTGCAAGCCTTGGTACTACGGCACCGCCTCGTTGCACATTCCCAACAACACGGACCGGACCGTCGTACCGCAAGACGGCAAGATGGTCGAGAAGGAGGGGTGCTTCGCCATCTCCGAAGTGGACCCGGCGATCGCGCAGGTCCGCAAGATCGAGAACGGCGGGTAACCGGCCAGCGGTGCCGAGTTGGAGGTGCCTCGGTCGAGCGGTCGGAATGAGGAGGTGAGTACCGGGTGCCCGACTGGCAGAACTTCCAGCCTTTCATCGTCTCCGGCCTGGCCCTGGGCGGGGTGTACAGCCTGTCCGGGGTCGGGATGGTCGTGCTGTACCGCACGACCGGCGTACTGAATCTCGCGTTCGGCGCGGTGGGGGCCATGGGAGCGTTCATCGCCTGGTCGCTCATCAACACGTTCGCTTGGCCGGAGGCGCTCGCCTATCTCGCCTGCGTCGGCTTCGGCGCCGCCATCTCGTTGGTCTACGGCATGTTGGCCGGGCCACCTCTGGCCGGTCGTGACCCGTTGGTCAAAGCCGCGGCGACGATCGGACTCGCGTTGATGCTGCTCGGCGCGATGTCGTGGATCTGGAGCGACAAGGCGCGCTCGATGGTGCTGCCGACGACCAACTGGCGGTACTCCGTCGGCGAGGTGCTGATCAACTGGACACAGATCATCGCGCTCGCGCTCGGCGTGCTCATCACCCTGGCCACCGCCGCGTTCCTGCGGCGAACAGGCCTGGGTACGGCGATGCGCGCGATGGCCAACGATCGGGAGATCACGGCGGCGTTGGGTGTGCCGGTGCGGCGCGTCGAGGCCACCACCTGGCTGGTCTCCGGCGCGCTGGCGGGCGCGGCGGGTCTGCTCCTGTCCAACCTCGTCGGGCTGGACGCGGCCACACTCACCTTCCTCGTCATTTCGTCGCTGGCTGCGGCGCTGATCGCGCGTTTGCGCTCGTTGGTCGTGACGCTGGTGGCGGGGGTGGTGATCGGTCTGGTCAACGCCATGGTTACACCGATCCTGTCCATCTCGTCCTACCGCGACATGACACCGTTCGTGCTCGCGGCCGTGGCATTGCTGTTCCTCGCACGCCACCAGCAGATCTCGTTCGCGCGGAGGAACAGGTGAGGCGCCCGGGGATGCGGTTGCGACATCCTGCCACCGCGGCAGCGCTGCTGCTCGTCGTCCTGCTCGCAGTGCCACCGGCGCTGAGCACCTACTGGGTGGACGTGCTCACCGCGGTAACGATCTACTCGGTCGTCGCGCTCGGGCTTGGGCTCCTCATGGGCCGCGTCGGGCTCGTCTCGCTCGGACAGATCGCGGTGCTCGCGCTGGGCGCGTGGGTAGCCGCCAGGCTCGCCTTCGCCACGTCGATCCCATTCCCGCTGGTACTGCTCATCTCCGGCACGATCACGATGGTGCTCGGCACGCTTGTCGGCCTGCCGGCGCTGCGCCTCAGTGGGCTGTACCTGGCGCTGATCACGTTGATGCTCGCCGGCGCGATCACCGTCGTCCTGACGGCCACGAACTTCCCGAACGGCGGTCCGGGATTCCTCGGCCACACGGAGTCGTCATTCGGCAATCCGGCGGTGCGCCGCCCGGACATCGCCACCACCGATGCGGCCTACTTCCGGTACGCGGTGATCGTGGCCGCGTTGATGTTCGCGCTGGTGTTCTGGCACCTTGGTTCGCGTCCCGGTCGCGCTTGGGCGGCGATCCGCCAGAGCGAGCCGGCCGCACTCGCCGCCGGGGTGAACATCACGACCTACAAGCTATGGGCCTGGGCGCTGGCGTCGTTCGTGACTGGCGTGGCCGGGGGCCTGCTGGCCGGGAGCGTCGGCAAGCTGTACACCTACCAGTTCCCTACCCGCGACTCGATCATCCTGCTCGCGGTGGTGTTGATGGGTGGGATCTACAACCTCTGGGGCGCCGTCGTAGCCGGGGCGCTGATGAAGCTGCTGCCGGCGTTGCTCGACGACTGGGGACTGCCACCAGATCTGCTGGTCATCCTCTTCGGTGCCGGCGTACTGCAGGTGTTGCTGACGGCGCCAGGTGGCCTTGCCGCGCAGGTGCCCAAGGACCTTGCGCGCCTGGGACAGAGGCTGGTGGCGCTTTCGGGACGCCAGGCTCCGGAGGGCGAACCGCGATGATGGAGATTGTCGGTCTCACCGTACGCTTCGGTGGTGTCACGCCACTGGATGGCATGACGGTAACCTTCGACTCTGGTACGTGCGGGTTGATCGGGCCGAATGGCGCCGGTAAGACGACATTCTTCAATGTGCTGAGCGGGTTCGTGCGGCCACTGAGCGGCAACGTACACGCGCTCGGCGACGACCTGCTCGCCATGGCGCACTACAAGCGTGCGCGTTGGGGCTTGCGGCGTACATTCCAGACGGAGCAGGCGATCGAGGAGCTGTCGGTCGCTGACAACGTCGCGTTGGCGCACGAGCACTCCCGCCAAGGCAGCCGGGCGTCCCGGCGCGCGGACGTGCAGAGCGCGCTGACGTTTGTTGGCCTGGAGGTCGCGCCGCACGTCAAGGTGGAAACCCTGGGCGCGCGTGACCGGCGCCTGGTGGAGATCGCGCGTGCGGTCGTGGGCCGTCCACGCGTGGTGTTGCTCGACGAACCGGCGGCCGGCCTGCCCGACGAGGAGACCGAACATCTCGGCCGCGTCATCCGCCGCATCCCGGAACACACCGGTGCGCTGGCAGTGCTGGTCGACCACGACATGAGCCTGGTTTCCGCCTGCTGCGCCACGACTGCGGTGCTCGACTTCGGCAAGCTGATCGCAGCCGGGCCTACCGCCGAGGTGCTGCGCGATGACAACGTCGTGCGCGCCTACCTTGGTACGGAGCCGGTATCGTGAGCGTACTGGCCCTCGACAGCCTCACCGTCCACCGCGGCGGTCGACCGGTCGTGCATGGCGTTTCGCTGGACATCCCGCCGGGCCAGGTGACGGCTCTGCTCGGGCCCAATGGTGCCGGCAAGTCGAGCCTGGTGCTCGCCGTCGGCGGAGTGTTGCGCCCGACAGGCGGCACGGTGACGTTGGACGAGCGCGACCTCACCGGCCACCGGCCGGAACGCATCCGCCAGGCCGGCATCGCGGTGGTGCCGGAGGGCCGCCGGGTGCTTTCGGAGCTCACGGTGGAGGACAACCTTCGCGTCGCCACGTTCTCCCTCGCGCCCGCCGCGGCGCAGGCTGGACGCGCCTACACACGCACGCTGTTTCCAGAGCTCGAGAGGCGGCTGGAGGTCCCGGCGCATGCGCTGTCCGGTGGCGAACAGCAGATGCTCGCGCTCGCCCAGGCTCTGGTCTCGCAGCCGCGGTTCGTGCTCATCGACGAGCTGTCGCTCGGCCTGGCGCCGCTGATCGTGCAGCGCCTCGTCCCGACCGTCCGTATGGTCGCGGAGTCCGGCGTGGGCGTGCTGCTGATTGAGCAGTTCGCCGCGGTAGCGCTTGGCCTCGCCTCGCACGTGTACGTCATCGACCGCGGGCGCATCCGTTTCTCCGGCTCGGCGAGCGAGTTGAGGTCGGCACCGGAACTGCTGCGCTCCGCGTACCTGCCGAGATGACCCGGCAGGGTCAGTTGCTATGTAGAGAGGGACCAGTGATGGCGAACACGCAGGCCAACACGTTTCCGGATCCGCTGTCCGTCCCCACCCCCGAGGGATGTGAAGGCTGGGAGGAGATGTACCCGTACTACGCGCTGTTCAGCGAGGACCGCGCGGAGTACGAACGCAGCAAGTTCTGGTTCCAGAATCGCTACCACTTGATGGATCCGCTCAAGCCGTTCGATCTGGTGACGCCAGAGTTCTGCTATATCGCGATCGCCAACCGCAACAACCGGATCTTCCAGCTGCCGCCGGCCACCGGCGTGGACTTCCGCATCGTCAACGGCTACGGATACCTGAGCGGGAGTCCCGTCCTCGATGAGGAGCGGGTCGCGGCCCGAGCCGTGACGTTCGGACAGCGGGCCGGTCACTACTTCGAGAACTGGGCCGAGATCGAGAAGGACTGGCAGGACCGGACCAACGCCGAGATCGCCAAGCTCGAGGCGCTCCAGATCCCGGATCTGCCCGAGCTCGAGGACATGTCGGTGGTGACGAACCACCAGGCGCACGGCACGGGCTTCGAGATGCATCAGTTCTTCAACCGCCTGATGGAGGCCAAGCACCTGGCCTGGCACTTCCACATGGAGATGATCCTCATCGGGTTCGGCGCGTACAACACGTTCTTCGAGTTCTGCCAGCAAGCGTTTCCCGAGATCGACAAGCAGTCCATCGCCAACATGATCACGGGCCTGGGAGGCACCCCCTTCGACCGGGCCGATGAGGAGCTCAGACGGCTCGCGCGGGTGGCGGTCGACCTCGACCTGGACGACGCGTTCCACGCGGGCTCCGCGGAGGAGATCTTCAAGCGGTTCGCCGACTCGGACGCCGGTCGGCAGTGGCTCGCGGAGTACGACAAGAGCAAGTACCCGTGGTTCATGGTCAACACCGGCGACGGGATGTACTCGCACCACCGGGCCTGGATCGACGACCCCCGGATGATCGTCACCGGCATCCAGGGCTACATCACACAGCTACGGGCGGGCAAGGACCTGTCGCGGCCGCGGGACCAGCGCGCCGAGGGCGACCGGATCGCGCACGGATACCGGGACCTGCTCGAGTCGGACGAGGACCGCCAGGCATTCGACGCCACGCTCGGCCTGGCCCGGCTGGTCTCCGTGCACATCGAAGGCCACAAGTTCTATATCGAGCACTGGTGGCACGGGCTGTTCTACAACAAGGTGCGGGACCTGAGCCGGGTCTTCGTCAAGTACGGGTTCTGGGACGACACCGAGGACATCTTCTATCTACACCAGGCCGAGGTTCTCGAGGCGCTCATCGACATGCTGCTGGGCTGGGCCGGCGACTGGCCCGCTCGGGGGCCGAAGTACTGGCCGCCGAAGATCCAGCACCGCCGGGAGATCCTGGAGCGGCTCAAGGACTGGACGCCGCCCCCCGCGCTGGGGCCGGTGCCGGAGGTCGTCGGCGACCCGGTCCTGTCCATGCTCTGGGGTATCGATGGCAATACGCTGCGGGAGTGGGCCAGGCCCGTGGACGCGGACACGACGCAACTGCGGGGCACCCCGGCGTCGTCGGGGGTGGTCGAGGGCCCGGCCCGGGTCGTCCACGGCATCGATCAGATGGACACGGTGCAGCAGGGTGAGATCCTGGTCGCACCGACGACCAACCCGAGCTGGACACCGGTGTTCAGCCGGATCTCGGCCTGCGTCGCCGACGGCGGCGGCATGATGTCGCACGCCGCGATCGTCTGCCGCGAGCACGGGGTGCCCGCCGTCGTGGGGACCGGACGGGCCACCCGGGCGATCAAGACCGGTCAGCGTATCCGGGTGGACGGCAACACCGGCATCGTGACGATCCTCGAGGACCGACTCGACCGTGGCCCAAGCGCACCCGACGATCGCGGTCGACGCAGCCCGGGCCTGTGGTCCCGGCTCACCGGCCGAACCGAGTGAAGCTCATGAGCGCAGAACTGGTGCCCGTGGTGTGGTTCGACGAGCTCGAGGGCGACGTGCGCGCCGTGGCAGGCGGAAAGAGCGCGTCGCTGGTCGAGATGCGTCGAGCCGGATTCCCGGTGCCACCCGGATTCGCGATCACAGTCGCGGCGTTCGAGCGGTTCGGCGAGGAGACCGGGGTCACCGCCAAGGTCGAACGGCTCGTCGCGATGGCCGACCCGGACTCGACGGACTCGTTGCGTGCGGCGAGCGAACAGATCGAGGCGCTCGCCGCGGACGTGCGGCTGCCGGCCGGTCTGCTGGCCCTGGTCGAGAGCGCCTACCGGCGCCTGGCGCAGGAAACCGGCGAGGACGAACCCGCGGTGGCCGTGCGTTCCAGTGCCGTGGGTGAGGACTCCGCCGACGCCAGTTTCGCCGGCCAGCAGGAGACCTATCTCTGGGTGCGCGGGCTGACCGAGCTCGAACTGGCGGTGCGGCGATGTTGGGCGAGCTACTTCTCACCGCAGGCGCTGTCGTACCGAGCATGGTTGGCCGGCGGACGCGGTGTCGGGACGGTCGGGATGAGTGTCGGCGTCCAGCAGATGGCCGACGCGGATGTCGCCGGGGTGATGTTCACCCGTAGCCCCACGACGAACGACCGCTCGATCGTCGCCATCGAGGCCGGACTCGGGCTCGGGGTCGCCGTGGTGGCCGGCGAGATCACCCCCGACCAGGTCTGGGTGAACAAGGTCACCCGGGCGATCGTGAAGCGCCAGCCTGGCTACAAGCAGGTGCGTTATGTGCCCAACCGGGACGCCGGGGGGACAACGTGTGTGGACGTGCCGGAGGACGAGGCGACGCGGCCGTGCCTCGACGACGAGACAGCCAAGCAGTTGGCCGAGTACGGCATCCGGCTCGAGCGCCACTACGGCGTGGCGCAGGACATCGAGTGGGCGCTGACCCGCGGCGCCGACGGCACGCCGACGATCGTGCTATTGCAGTCACGACCGATCACCACCGGACGGACGCAAGAACCCGTCGCGACCCCGCTGCCGTCCCAGACCGACTACGTGGTCCAGCAACTGCTCGCCACCAGCAAGAAGAAGATAGAGCTGTGATCGACGTGGACAGTCGCTCCATGGCAGAACGGCTCGCCGCTGTCCGGGCGGTGATGCTGGACGTGGACGGCACGCTCGTCGTTCCAGTCGGGCCCGGTGGCGCCGGCGGGGATCTGATGCCTCGCGCGGGCGAGGTGATCCGCCGGCTGCGTGAGTGCGGCATCCGCGTGGTCGTCTACACCAACGGCACCACCCACCCGCCCGAGCACTACGCCCACGAGCTCCGCAAGCACGGCCTGCCCATCGACGACGGCGACCTCATCACGCCGGCGCTGGTTGCCGCCACCTACCTGGAGCAGCGCCATCCGGGAGCGCACGTGCTCGTGTTGGGCGGACCGGGCGCATACGAGCCGCTGCTGCGTAGCGGGATCAAGGTCGTCGGAGCGGACGCGGACGAGATCGACGTCGTTCTGGTCGCCCATGACGAGCAGATCAACGGCCAGAAGATCGAGGCTGCCTGCCACGCCATCTGGGCCGGGGCGCCGTTCCTGGCCACGTCCATGGCCCGGTACTACTTCCGCAAGGGCTCGCGCGGTGTGTCGCTCTCGGGCGCCGTCGGTGCCGGGGTCGCGCACATCACCGAGACATCCCCCACCGTCATCGGTAAGCCCTCCGTGGTCTCCATGGAGGCGATCGCCGCACGCACCGGCGTCGACATCCCGGGGATCCTCGTGGTCGGTGACGACGTTGACGTTGAGATCGTCATGGGTCGTGCGGCTGGTGCTCCGACCGCACTCGTCCTGTCGGGGACGACCGGCGAGAAGCCCAGGGAGGAGATCGATCGGCTGGACGGCGACCGGCGTCCGGACCTCGTGATCCCCGATGTCGGGCATCTGTTCTCGGTACTGCCTGCCCTGGCCGTTGGTACCCGGTGAGGTTGGAGTCGACGTTCATGCACCTACGCCCGGAGGATGTTCAGGACATCGTGAGCCTGCTGGATTCGCTGTCGCAGGACGAGTTCGAGCTACGAACGAGCGAGCTTCACATCACGGTGCGCCGTGCCGGCCGCGACGGGTGGACGCAGGAGTCCCGCGTGCTTTCCGCGCCGAACGTCGTGGCGACCGACATCGTCGGGGCCGAGACCGCGCCGATCGACTCCGCGAGGCAGACCCCACGCCGGACCGGGCAGGATGACCCCGTGTGGTCCGGACTGGTGGGGATCCGGGCTACCCTGCCGGGCACCTTCTACCGCGGCCCCAAGCCCGGAGCCGATCCATACGTCGAGGTCGGAAGCCGCGTGGAGGAGGACACGGTCGTCGGCCTTCTTGAGACGATGAAGCTGTTCAACTCCGTGCATGCCAATGTGCGCGGCGAAGTGGTCGAGTTCCTCATCGACGACGCCGACCCCGCCGACCAGGATGCCGTCCTCATCCTGGTGCGCCCGGAGGGCTGATCATCGTGGCGACCATTGAGCTGGTGGACGTGTCGATCCGGGACGGCAACCAGAGTCTGTGGGGTGCGACGAGGTTCCCGACCCGGCAGATTCTGCAGATAGCACCGGTACTTGACCGGGTCGGTCTACGTGCGGTCGACTTCACCAGCAGCACCCACATGGGCATAGCCGTCCGTAACCATCGCGAGAATCCATGGGAACGAATCCGGCGGACCCACGCGGCCATGCCGCACACACCGCTGCAGTTCATTACCGGCTTCCGTTTCATCTCGTGGGAGATGGCACATCCCGACTTCATGAAGCTCGTCTACGAGCGTCTCGTCGCGAACGGGATCTCGCGGTTCGCCCTGCTCGACCCGATGCACGAGATGACGAACCTGCTTTCCTCCGCGAAGGCCATCAAGGAGGCAGGCGGCGAGGTGGTGGCGGCGTTGATCTACACGCTCAGCGAGGTACACGACGACGCCCTCTACGCCGGCCTCGCCAAGCAGATGGCGCAGTGTCCATCCATCGATCGGGTCTACATCAAGGACCCCGCCGGCCTGCTGACCCCGCAACGTGCTCGTACGCTGGTTCCGGCGCTCCTGGCCGTGCTCGACGGCAAGCCTCTCGAGCTGCACTCGCACACGACCGTCGGGCTGTCTGCGCGGACCTATGTGCTCGTGCCCGACCTCGGTATCGAGGTGGTACAGACGGCGTGCGGTCCACTGTCGAACGGCTCGTCGCTGCCGGACGCTCATCGCGTCGTGTCGAACCTGCGGGCAATGGGTCACACCGTCGATGTCGACGATCGGCTCCTGGGCGTCGTCGCCGGGTACTTCACCCGCATCGCGCTCGCGGAGCGACTGCCCTTCGGGACTCCGCAGGAGTTCGACGCCGCCTTCCTGCAGCATCAGCTCGCCGGTGGGACGCTGACCACCACCATGCGGCAGCTCACCGAGCTCGGCCTCGAAGAGCGGTACGACGAGTTGATCGACGAGGTGACCAAGGTTCGGGCCGAGCTCGGCTACCCGATCATGGTGACCCCGTTCCCGCAGATCGTCGTCCAGCAGGCGCTGTCGAACATCCTCGGCGGGGAACGCTACGAGACCGTGTCCGATCAGCTCATCCGCTACGTCCTCGGCAGCTTCGGCAGACCCGCGAGCCGGCTCGAACCGCAGGTGCAGGACCGCATCCTGGCGCAGCGGCGAGCCAAGGAGATTGAGCGCGAGCCGGGACCGGTGCCGCCCGAGGAGCAGCGCAAGAGGTTCCGTCGCGGGATCTCCGACGAGGAGTTTCTGCTGCGCGCGACGATGCCGGAGCAGCAGGTCGACGCCATGCTGGCCGCAGGGCCCGCCGCGAACTACTACAACCCGGACCTCGAGCCGGTCAAGGAGCTGCTACGAGAGCTCAAGACCCGGCCGAAGCTGTCCCAGCTGGTCGTGGAGAGAGACGGCTTCCGGCTGGCCGTCGGGCAGGGCGTCGGTTAGCGCCATGGGGTCGGCCATCCGCCTACGGGCACTCCCCGCGCAGCCACTGCTCAGTCGCCGGCCTACGCGCCTCGTCTCGCAGCTCCACCCGCAGGCGGGTGTGCGGCTCGCGCAAGTAGGCGAACCGGGTCAGCGCGCCGTGCTCGTCCACCGCGCCCGCCTCGAACTCGAACCCGGCGCGGGTCAGCGCGGCGATGTCGTCGGCGAACCGGCCACTCCAGTACCCCAGGTGGTGCAATCGTGGGTGCTCGCTGCCCCAGATGGTTCCGGGCTGCTCCGCGATCAGCTCGAGATGGGGCGGTCCCTGCACCGAGTAGGTCAGGTTGACCTCCGTCGAGATCTCACCTGCCGGGGTTCGCAGCGTTACCGGAAGCCTCCGGGCGGCAGCCCAGCGCAACCCGGCGCTCGCGGTCAACCGTCGCATCGCCTCATCCAGATCGGGCACGACGTACCCGACGTGGAAGCAGTTCTGGACGCTGGGCAGCAGGGGGAACATGGAGCGAGCCTACGATGACATCTGCCACCAGCAGCATGACCGGCACCGACGATCTCGCCCACCTGAGCGTCCGGGAGCTGGGCCAGCGGTTGGCCGCTCGCGAGCTGTCCGCGGTCGAGCTGACGCAGCGCTACCTCCAACGGATCGACGAGCACAACGCCGAGTTGAACGCGTTCATCACCGTCGACGCGGACTACTCGCTCGCCCAGGCCAGGGAGGCGGATCGCTGGCTGGCAGCGGGAGACCAGCACCATCCGCTGACCGGCATCCCGGTGGCGCTGAAGGACACCATCCCCACAGCCGGCCTGCGCACGACGGCGGGCTCCCGGGTCCTCGACGACTGGGTTCCGGACGCCGACCCGCCCGTCGTGCAACGGCTACGGTCGTGCGGGGCGGTCGTCATCGGGAAGACGAACCTGCACGAGTTCGGCTATGGCGGGACGTCGGAGAACGAGCGCTTCGGCCCAGTACGCAACCCGTGGGATCCGCGCCGCGTGGCCGGAGGATCGAGCGGGGGCTCAGCCGCCGCGGTGGCGGCGGGGCTCGCCGCCGCGGCCGTCGGAACGGATTCGGCCGGCTCGGTCCGCATCCCAGCGTGCCAGTGCGGCACGGTGGGGTTCAAGCCCACCTACGGGCGCGTCCAAACGGCGGGGCTGATCCCGCTCGGCTGGTCCCTCGACCATGTCGGTGCGATCACGCGGACCGTCTGGGACGCCGAGCTGCTGCAGAACGCCATGAGTGGCCATCGTCGACAGCGTCCTGGTCACCTCGGCGCCGCCGCCTCGGCCAACTCTGCGCCACCACGCGTCGAGGGCCTGCGGGTCGGCCTGCCGCGCCGGTACGCCTTCGAGGGGGTTGACCCGGGCATCGCGGACCGCGTCCGGGATGCGGTCGCCGCGCTCACGTCGCTGGGCGTGATG
The DNA here is from genome assembly GCA_963803345.1 of uncultured Actinomycetota bacterium. Lineage (GTDB taxonomy): Bacteria > Actinomycetota > Actinomycetes > Mycobacteriales > Micromonosporaceae > CAWDLX01. The sequence goes on along the minus strand of CAWDLX010000004.1, from coordinate 1,351,394 downwards.
GTCGAGGAGGTCGACGTACCCGGGCTTGAGCTGTCGACGGCTACGGCGTACACGATCATCGCCGGTGAGGCCGGTGCCTACCACTCGCGCTGGTGGCCGGAGCGTGTCGACGACTACGGCGCGGACGTACGGGGCAAGTTGGAGGCGGCGGGGCGCCAGTCCGCCGACGACTACGTCCAGGCTCAACGAGTGCGTGCGCAGATCGTCGAGGCGCTCGCGGCCGCATTGGAGGAGGTCGACGCGATCGTGACGCCCACCGCATCGTTGACCCCGCAGCTGGTGGGACAGAAGGAGGTCAACTTTGGCGGGCAATGGCTGCCGACGACGGGCGGTGGCGTATTCACCCGGCTCACCGCTCCATTCAACCTCTCGGGCGGGCCGGCGATCTCGGTTCCTTGTGGCCTGACCCCAGATGGGATGCCCGCCGGGCTACAGATCGCTTCCGCGCCAGGCAGGGACGAGCTGGTGCTGGGGCTGGCGGCCGCCTACGAACACACGTCGGGCGGACGCCTGTGCGCGGCGTCATCATCGTCTGACCGGCGACGATCAACGGAGGCAACAGATGAATACCGCTGATGCGGATGTCGGCGCTCGCAGCCTGTCGGTGAGTGATCTGTTGAGCATCTACCGGACGATGCTCACCGTGCGGCTCGCGGAGGAACGTTTCATGCGCGGACTCAGTAGAGGTGAGTTCCCCGGCTTCTATTTCCCCGTGCGAGGCATGGAGGCCGCCGCGGTCGGGGTGATCGCGGCGCTGCGACCGGATGACTACTACATCACCACCTACCGCGGTATCGCCGACGTGATCGCGAAAGGCGCGTCACTGGAGGCGGTCTTCGGAGAGCTGCTCGGCCGGGTGACGGGTATGTCGCGTGGCAAGGGCGGCACCATGCACATGGCCGACCCCGAGCGGGGCATGATGCTCACGACAGGCATCGTCGGGTCCGGCACGCCGATCGCCAACGGGCTGGGGCTGGCCGCGCAACTGCAGGGTGACGACCGCGTCACGGGCGTGAGCTTCGGCGACGGTGCCACGAGCATCGGCGCGCTGCACGAGGCGCTGAACCTGGCATCGTTGTGGAACCTTCCGGTCATCTTCGTCTGCCACAACAACCTCTGGGGAGAATGCACTCCGCTCGACGCGTACACCAAGACCGCACGGCTCGCCGAGCGGGCCGGCCCGTTCGGGATCCCTGGGGTGACGGTGGACGGCACCGACGTGCTCGAGGTCTACGACGCCGCCGCGCAGGCGGCCGACCGGGCCAGGAGTGGTGACGGTCCCACATTCCTCGAGGTCGTGGCGCCCCGGATCCTTGGGCACTACTTCGGCGACGTCGGCGACTACATGGACGAGGCAGCCGTCGAGCAGGCGCGCGCGAACGATCCGGTGCCGAAGTTTGGCGAGTGGCTGGTCGCGCTGGGGCACCTTGGCCGCGACCAGCTCGAGGCCATGACCCGGCAGCTCACCGACGAGGTGGAGTATGCGTTGACCGCTGCGGTGAACAGCGACATGTTGCCCGCCGATGAGCTGCACACCGATGTGTTCGCACCCGGCGTCGACACGCCCCGTTGAGTTGAGGTCCGACCATGACAGCGACACCGACCGCCCGCGAGATGACATTCGGCGAGGCGATCAACGATGCCCTGGACTTCGCGCTCGGCAGCGACCCACGGGTGTTCCTGCTCGGTGAGGACATCGCGGACCCGCCCGGAGGCGTGGTGCGCCTGACACAGGGCCTGTCCACCAAGTACGGCACGGACCGGGTCCGGGCCACGCCGATCTCCGAACAAGCGATCGCCGGGGCGGCCATCGGCGCCGCGCTGGCCGGGCTGCGCCCGGTCGCGGAAATCATGCTGATGGACTTCATGACCCTGGTCATGGATCAGCTCATCAACCACGCCGCCAAGCACAGGTACATGTCCGGAGGCACCAGCCACCTGCCGCTCACGGTGCGTACCCGGATCGGGCACCGCCGGGGCGCCCAGCACAGCAGCAGCTACGAGGCGTGGTTCATGCACGCGCCTGGGATCAAGGTGTGTGCTCCGGCGACAGCCCAGGATGCAAAAGGCCTGCTGCTGTCCTGCATCGCCGACGACGACCCGTGCCTGTTTCTCGAACCCACGCCGATGGTGCGCAGCCGCCGCCGTAGCCAGGTCCCGGCGGGCGACTACCGCGTGCCCATCGGGCAGGCCGCGGTCCCGGTTGCGGGGACCCACGTGTCCATCATCACCTACGGCCAGATGACCCCGGCGGCGCTCGACGCGGCTGCGACGCTCGCCGACGAGGGCATCTCGGCCGAGGTGGTTGATCTGCGTAGCCTCGTCCCCCTCGATCACCACACGGTGTTGACGTCGGTGGCCAAGACGCGCCGGGCAGTGGTGACGCATGCCGCGGCACGCTTCGCCGGGCCGGGAGCCGAGATATCGGCGATGATCCACGAGGAGCTGTTCGAGCAGCTCGAACGCCCGGTGCGCCGCGTGGCCAGCGCTTTCACCCCCGTTCCCTTCGCCCAGTCGCTGGCGCAGATCCACACGCCGGACGCGTCGACGATCGCCGCGTCAGTCCGCGAGGTCGTGACGTGACCGAGCGCGGAGGCGAGCAATCATGACCGAGCCGACAGCGAGGGAGCATCGCAGCGAGCTTGCGAGCGAGGAGCGGACCGAGCGCGGAGGCGAGCATTCATGATGGTGGAACTGCGCATCCCCCAGGCAGGATCAGAGATGGAGGAGGGTGAGCTGGCCGAATGGCTCGTTCCGTCCGGATCACGGGTCGAGGAAGGGCAGAGCGTCTACGTGCTCGCGACCGACAAGGTCGAGATGGAGGTGGCGGTGCCCGCGACCGGAATCCTGCACCACGTCGGCGAGGCGGGCCAGGTCTACGCGGTCGGCACAGTGATCGGCCACATCGAACCGGACGAATGAGACGGCGGAAAGCCACCGTGTGACGGGGCGGTCGGTCCGGTGGCGAAGGGCCCTTACGCTTACCCGCGGATGACCAGCTTCATCACCTCCTCGGGGTTGGCCATCGCGTGTGCGATCGCATCCACCGCGTCGTCCAGCGGGCGTTCGTGCGTGATCAGGCGAGCCACCGCTTCCCGGTGTGCCCCGACGATACGGATCGCCTCGGCGAAGTCCTCGCGCGTACAGACCGTCGAGCCGAGGATGCTGAGTTCACGCTCGGTGAACGCGTTGATCGGCAGGCTCACCTCCTCGTGGCCGATGCCGACGATGACGACCCGCCCGGCCGAGGACACCATGTCCACGGCCTGTCGGACCGTTCCCGGCACACCCACGCACTCGAAGACCGCTGGTGGGCCGGCGGTCCCGGCCCAGCTGCGCGCGGTCGCGACGGCGTCGGACTTGGCGGCGTTCACGACCTCGACCCCGTTCGCCCGTGCGAGCTCGAGTCGGCTGGCGACGAGGTCGGTCATCATGACCCGTGCGCCCCGGTCGAGCGCGCACAGGGCGACCGACTGGCCGATGGGCCCTCCGCCAATGACGACCACGGGCTCGCCCTCGCCCACGTCGCCCCGCTCGACGGCATGCACGGCTATGGACATCGGTTCGCAGAAGGCGGCCAGCGCAGCGTCCAGGCCGGCAACGGGGAAGACCTGCTCGGCAGCGATCGTCAGGTAGTCGGCGAGCCCGCCCTCGACGTGCACGCCGATGAGCCGGAAGTTCGGGCACGCGTTCCGCCGGCCGTGGGTGCACGCGTAGCACTCGCCGCACCACGACATGGGGAACAGTGCGACCCGCTGGCCGACCCGAAGTCCCGGTGGACAGCCGGGTCCCTGCGCCACTACCCGGGCCGCCACCTCGTGACCCTGGACGCGCGGAAACTGGGGACCGAACTCGGGCGGGGTCACGAGCTCGCCGGTCAGGAAATGATAGTCCGACCCGCAGATCCCGACCGCCTCCGGCCGGACGAGTACCTGCCCCGGCCCGGGCTCGGCGGGCTCGGGTACGTCCACCAGCCCCATCGTGCCGGCTCGGTGTGTGACAACTGCTCTCATCAGGCCTCCGTTTCGTCCGCGGTGCGACGTTGCCCGACCTGCTCGATCGCCGATTGGTACGCCCGCCGTGCGAGCTCGCCCGGTCCCACGTCGCCGATGGCGGCGGACAGCAGCTCGACACCCCACGGCCCCTGGAAGCCGGTGGCGCGGACAGCCGCGACGAACCCGGCGATGTCGAAGTCCCCGTCCCCGGGCAGTCGCCGGTCACGCATCGTACGACGCGCACCGGGCTCGAGACTTCGCGCGCCGTCACTCAGCTCGGCAGCGACCACGGTGCCGGCGGGAAGCTCGCGGATCGCGGTCGTGCTGACGCCGAGGTCGACCATGTGCCACAGGTCGAGGGCGAGGCCACCGTTGGCGGCGCCGGCGCCCTGCACCACTGACCGGGCAGCCTCGAGGCTGCCCGCCGTCGCGTCGCGGTACATGAGCTCATAGGCGACGGACGTCCCGTGCTGGGCGGCCTCAACGCAGAGTTCGGCGAACCGCTCGGTCAGCAGCCCGACGGGCACCTGTCGCCCGGTGAAGTTGCCTACCTTCACGTGCCGGGCACCGAGGACCCCGGCGGCGTCCAGGAGCGCCCGGCGGCGCTGGTCGGAGCGCCGGCGCTCTTCGGTGCCGGGGTCGAGGAACCAGTCCCACAGGAACTCGAGCTCGACGTGCGATATCCCGCCGTCGTCGATGATCGTGCGTAGTTCATGCAGGCCGCGCTTCTCGCGAATGTGGAGCAGGTCGGCGTGCCACAGCCCGAGGCCGCGGAAGCCGGCATTCGCCGCCGCCGTTACCCGGTCCACCACGTCGAACAGACTCCACTCGCGCCCGGTATGCAACTCCACCGGGCCGGCGAGAGTCCAGTACGAGGCGAGCAGGTCGACCGAGTCCGCCGTGCCGCCGGTCACGCTCATTGCCCGGCCACCGCGGCCGCCGTCGCCCCCCGGCGCAGCAGGAAGCGGTCGAACCACGTCGTGTCCACGCCGCCCGCCACGAACTCCGGCTCCTCGGTCAACGCGAGGTGCATCGGCACGGTTGTGGCCACGCCTTCCACCGTGAAACGCCTCAGGGCGCCGCGGAGCCGCTCGAGCGCCTCGGCCCGGTCGACGCCCCACGCGATGAGCTTGGCGACCAAGGAGTCGTAGTAGGGCGGGATCTCGTCGCCGGCCTGCACATGGGTGTCGACCCGCAGGCCCGGCCCGACCGGGAGAGCGATCCGCGTGACCGTCCCGGGAGTGGGCCGGAAGTCTTGCAGCCAGTCCTCGCAGTTGACGCGGCACTCGATCGCGTGCCCGCGCAGCGCCACCGCGTCCTGGGTGATCCGCAACGGAAGGCCTTCGGCGACGGCGACCTGCTCGGCCACGAGGTCCACCCCGGTGATCGCCTCGGTCACCGGGTGCTCCACCTGGATGCGGGCGTTCATCTCGAGGAAATAGAACGAGCCGCGCTCGGGACTGACGAGGAACTCCACCGTCCCGACGCCGCGGTAGCCCAGCCGGCGGGCATAGGCGACCGCGGCCTGGTGCAGGCGCGACCGTAGCTCGTCGTCGAGACCGGGAGCGGGAGCCTCCTCGACCAGCTTCTGGTAGCGCCGCTGGATCGAGCAGTCCCGGTCGCCGAGATGCACGGCGTCCGCCCCGTCTGCGAGGAGCTGTACTTCCACATGGCGGCCGGATGTCACGTACCGCTCGAGATAGAGCCGAGCGTCTCCGAATACGGCGCCGGCCTCGAAAGCCGCTCGTTCGATGGCCGCCTCGAGCTCCGCCGGCTCGGTTACCAGACGCATTCCCCGGCCACCGCCACCGCCGGCCGCCTTGACGAGCACCGGCCAGCCCAACTGCTCGGCAAGCGCCCGGGCCTCGGCCGTCCCGCCGACCCCGCCGCCGGGGACGACCGGGAGGCCGGCCTCCTCGGCGAGCTGGCGAGCGGCGAGCTTGTCGCCGACCACCGCGAGCTGTTCGGCGGTAGGGCCGATGAACACGATCCCGGCCCGCTCGCACGCCTCGGCCAGACGCGCGCTCTCGGACAGGAACCCGTAGCCCGGATGGACCGCGTCCGCCCCGACGGCTCGGGCGGCGGCTACGACCGCGTCCACGTTGAGGTAGCTCGCAGCCGCCGGTGGCGGCCCGAGGCGGACCACCTGATCGGCCAGTCGCGCCGGCACGCCCCCGAGATCCGCCTCGGAGGCGCCCAACACCGCCTCGATGCCCAGCCGCTGGCAGGTGCGGATGATCCGGGCGGCGATGTCTCCCCGGTTGGCGATCAGTAGACGGCGGATGGTCACGGGGTTGCCTCGCCTATTCCGGTACATCTGTGGTGCCGTTCACGTCAACGCGGGACGAGGATGCCGCGGCCGCGGATGCGCCCCTCGATGAGGTCGGAGAACGCCTCCGGACCGGCTTGCAGGTCGTACATCCGCGAGTGCATCTTCGCCTTGCCCTGCTTGGCCAGAGCCATCAACTCGGCGAGCTCGTTGTAGCGCCCGATGAAGTTGCCGACGAAGCTGCGCTCAGTACGGATAAGGTCCATTGTGGACACCGTGATCATCTCGCCGTATCCGACGACGAAGTAGCTGCCAGCCCGGGCCAGCATCTTGAAGCCGGCGCCCGTGGAGCCGCCGTCACCCACGTAGTCGAGGACGACTTGGGCACCGCGTCCCTCGGTGATCTGAAGCACCGTGTCGACCTGATGGCCGTTGGCGAGCACGGTGTGGTCCGCGCCGCACTCCTTGGCCAGCTCCAGCGCCTCTTCGACGACGTTGATCGCGATCACCTCGGTGGCGCTGATCGCCTTGAGCACCTGGATGCCGACGTGCCCGAGCCCGCCTACGCCGATCACGACCGTGCGGCTGCCCGGATAGAGCAGGCCCATGGTGTTCGCCTTCTTGGCCGCGTGGTAGGCGGTCAGTCCGCCGTCGGCGTGGCCGGCCACCTCCGCGGGCTCCACCCCGTCCGGCAGCTTGATCACCGACCGGGCGTAGGTCTTGAGCAGTTCGGCGAAACCGCCGTCGTGGTCCAGGCCGGTGGAGCGACGGTCGGTGCAGTGTACGTCGTCGCCGTCACGGCACGGACGGCACAGGCCACACGGGATGACCGGGTGACAGATCACCGCGTCTCCCGGCGCGACGTTGGTGACCGCGGAGCCCACCTCCTGGACCCATCCGGCGTTCTCGTGCCCGAGAGTCATGGGAAGCAGGTGGGACCGGTCGCCCAGATCCATTTTCATGAAGTGCACGTCGGTACGGCACAGCCCGGCGCCCCCGATGCGCACGATCACGTCGAACGGACCGGTGACCTCCGGCTCGGGAACGTCCTCGACCTTGGGAAGCTCGTTGAAGGCGTGCAGCCGGACAGCTTTCATGTGGTGCGCTCCTTTGCTGGTTGGCGTACATCTGGCAGAAGACACGTCAGGGATCGGCCGTCCTCGTCGAGCCTGGGAGCGGGCGCCTCCTCGCCGCGTAGGCGACGAACGCCTCCAGCACCTCGGGGTTCGCCATCGACTCGCGGTCCACCGCCGTGTCGACCGGCGTACCAGTGAGGATCCGGCGGATCGGCACTTCCAACTTCTTGCCGGTGACCGTCACCGGAATGCCAGGGACCTCGACGATCTCGTCCGGCACATGCCGTGGGCTGTACTCGAGGCGAAGCTGAGTCCGGATCCGCCGCCGGAGTTCCTCATCGAGCCGGTACCCCTCGGTGAGGGCCACGAACAGCGGAATGAAGCCGCTGCCGCCGGGTTGGTCGATGTTGATCACGATGGCGTCGGCGATCCCGTCGATCTCTTGGAGGACCCGGTAGATCTCGGCGGTCCCGATCCGCACACCGGCCCGGTTCAGCACCGCGTCGGAGCGGCCGAGCACGAAGCAGCCGCCGCGCTCGTTGACGCGGAAGAAGTCACCGTGCCGCCAGACACCCGGGAAGTGCGAGAAGTACGTCTCGTGGTAGCGCTCGCCGGTGTCGTCACCCCAGAAGAACACCGGCATCGACGGCATGGGTGCGGTGATGACGAGCTCACCGACCTCGTCGACGACGGGCTTGCCCTGGTCGTTGTACGCGTGGGCGGAGACACCGGGCGAGCGAACCTGCATCTCTCCGGCCCGGACCGGCAACGTCGGCATTCCGCCGACGAATCCCGTGCAGCAGTCCGTCCCGCCGCTGCCCGTGGAGACCCAGACGTCCCGCTTGACGTTGCGGTACAACCAAGCGGTGTGCCGCGCGGAGACCGGCGCGCCTCCGGGCATCAACTGGCGCAGCTCGGGGTACTGGTAGCGCTCGCGCGGGACGATCCGGTGCCGCGACATGAGCTCGAAGTACGCGGGGCTGGCACCGAACAGGTTCGCCCGGCTGTCCTGCGCCATCCGCCACAGCACGTCCGGTTCCGGGTGGGTGGGGTTGCCGTCGTAGAGAATCGGCGCCACACCGAGTAGCGGCGCACTGGCGATGAAGTTCCACATCATCCAGCTCGTGGTGGTGAAGAAGAACAGCCGGTCGCCCCGGCTGAGATCCATGACGAGGTGTTGGAGCTTGAGCTGTTCGATGAGGATCCCGCCGTGGCTGTGTGTGATCGCCTTCGGCAAGCCGGTGGTGCCGGAGCTGAACAACACCCACAGGGGGTGGTCGAACGGAACCTGCTGGCACTCGAACTCGTCCGCCCCCACCAACGGACCGGCGACCACGTCGTCCCAGGCCACCGTGGTGGCCGCGGCATCAACCACCACCGGCTCGGCAGGAAACGTCCGCGGCAGATGCACGACGTGCTCGAGGGTGTCGAGCTCGCGCACCAGCTTGCGCACCTCCTCGCGGCGGTCGTAGGTCTCCCCGCCGTAGCGGTAACCGTCGACCGCGAAGAGTACCGCCGGCTCGAGCTGGCCGAGGCGGTCGCCGGCGCCGCGCCAGCCGAACTCGGGGGAACAACCGGCCCAGACCGCTCCGATGCTGGCCGTTGCGACCATCGCCACCATGGCCTCGGGGATGTTCGGCAGGTAGCCGACGACCCGTTGCCCCGGCCGTACTCCCAGCTCCCGGAGCCTGGTCGCGACGGTACGCACCTGTCCTGCGTATGACTCCCAGGACAGCTCCGTGAGAGCCTGGTCCTCGCTGAGATACAGCAGCGCGGCGGCACCGGCCCGCTCCTGCCGGAGGATGTGCTCGCCGTAGTTGAGCCGTGCGCCTGGGAACCATTGCGCACCCGGCATCTCACGGCGCCCGAGCACCCGGCTGGGCGGGGCCGACGCCTGGATCTCGAAGTAGTCCCAGATGGCTCCCCAGAAACCCTCGAGGTCGGTCACCGACCAGCGCCAGAACTCGTCGTAGCCATGATGATCAGTGACGTCGAAGTCATGGCCACGCTGGTCGCTGAGCCAGCGCGTGAACGCGACGATGTTGGTGCGCTCGATCCGATCCGGGCTTGGAGTCCACAGCAGGTCGCCTTCCCGCACCCGTTGATCGTTGGCCATCGACAGTCGCCACCCTCCGGCACCCTTCGACTGCTCTGCCACGGGCCTTGGTGCCTAGCGAGCCCAGGGCAAGTCCGGCGTCCGGCTCAGCGCGCCTGCTCGCCCAGGTAGCTGATGGCCAGCCGCGCGCTGTCCTCGCGCAGCCGCGCGGCGGTGTCGGTCGCCACGAGCTCTCCGTGGGAGAGCACATAGCCGCGATCCGCGATCTCAAGAGCAAGGTGCACGTGCTGCTCGACCAGCAGGACCGCGGTGGCGGTCCCGGCCGCGAACTCCCGCACGACGGGGAGCAGGCGCTCGACGATGATCGGGGCGAGACCGAGACTGAGCTCGTCGAGAAGCAGCAGCCTCGGCTTGCGGGCCAGCGCGCGGGCCAGTGCGAGCATCTGCTGCTCGCCGCCGGACAACAGCCCCGCTCGGCGACTACGCAACGTGTGCAGAACCGGGAAGTGCTCGAACGCCGCCGCCTGCTCGTCGGCCTGGGTCACGCCGTCCAGACGGAAGTGCTCGGCCACGGTGAGCCCGAAGAAGATCCCGCGATCGTGCGGCACGTGCACGATGCCGCGACGAACCCGAGCGGTCGCGGAGACCGCCCCGAGCTCGGCGCCATCCAGACGGATCTTCCCCGCCATGGGCTTGAGAAGACCCGAGATCGCCCGCAACGTCGTGGTCTTGCCGGCACCATTGGCGCCCAGCAGTGCGACGACCTCGCCGGGCGCCACCATCAGGCTCAGATCACGTACGACCGCCGCGCGGTCGTAGCCGGCGGTCAGGCCGTCGATCTCAAGTGTTGTCGCGTTGAGCGCCATCTAAATGTCCTATTTGGATATAGAGTCCCGTCGACCGGCGAATCTGCTCACATGATACTCGCCGAGATCGTTGACAACATCGTTAACTGGGCCCTTGAATGAGGGTGTCTCACCGAGGCGGGCAGCCGTGGACCGGATCCTTGTGCCGCCAACCTGCTCACACCCGCAGCGCTCCGCCTTTGCCCCGAAGCTGGTGCCGTCAAAGGGTGGGACACGGGATCCTCGGGGACGGGATTCCTCCGTCCCAACGCGACGACGCTGTGCAGAGGAGGACGTAAAGTGAGCAGGCATGCTCCCAGAGGATTGCGCACAATCCCGATCGCATTCGTTGTGGCCCTTGCCGCCGCCGGGTGCGCCAGCGGGAACGGTACGGGCAGCCCGACCAGTGCCCCCTTGACCGCGGTGTCCGGACCGGGTGGCCTCGGCGCGCAGTCGGTCACCGACTACGCCACATACATCGGCGGCAAGGCCGGCAAGGCCGACCAGAGCCTCCCGCCGGTCTCCATCGGCTGGGTCAACCAGCAGGGCGGCCAGGTGGAGATCGGCAAGTTCGCCACTGATGGTGCCCAACTCGCGGTCAAGTACGTCAACGAAGAACTGGGCGGAATCGGGGGGCACCCGGTCCAGCTCAAGACGTGCTTCATCGCCTCGGCCGAGGAAGAGGGCACGACCTGCGGCCAGAAGCTGGCCGCGGACAAGGACGTCGCAGTCATCGGCATGGGCGGCGTGGCCATCGGCACCCAGTCGTTCTACTCCACGATCGGCGGCAACAAGCCGGTCATCACCGGCGTGGCCGTCACGCCGATCGACGCCGTGCAGCCGAATGCGGTGGTGCTCTTCGGCGACGCCACCCATGTGCTGGGCCCGTTCGGGACCTACGCCAAGGACGTGCTGAAGGCGAAGACCGCGGCGCTGGTCTACCCCAACGAGCCAGGCATCATCGAGGGCGCGAAGGCGATCCAGAAGGGCCTCGAGGCGGCCGGCGTGCAGGTCAAGTCGGTCGGGTACAGCTCGGGCCAGACCGACCTGATCGGCCCGCTCACCGGCGCGGGCGCGCAGACGGCGGACATGGTCATCCCGTACAGCAGCGCGTCGGGCTGTGTGAACCTCGCCAAGGGCCTCCAGCAGCTCGGGATCACTGACTCGAAGAAGATCGTCTCGGCACCGCTGTGCCTCAACGGCCAGGTGATCGCGGGTCTCGGTGACTTCCCGATCTGGACGTTCGCGATCGCGAGCTCGTTGTTCGGTGACACGACCGACCCCGGGATGCCGGCGTACACGGCGGTCACGCAGCGGTACGGCACCCCCGAAACGGCGCCCGACCCGTGGAACATCGTCTCGTTCGCGCAGGTGCTGACCATCATCAAGTTCCTGAACGAGGTCGGGTACGACAACATCACCCCGCAGGCGGTGTTGGCGAAGGCCAAGGCGTTCACGGGCCCGCTCGCGCTCGGGGCTCCGTCACTGCAGTGCGGCAAGTACTCGGACGCGCCGGCCGTCTGCAACGACCAGGTGCAGTTCTTCAACTACGCCGGGCAGAGGAAGTTCACGAAGGTGGCTGGCTGGCTGAGGCCGCCTTCCTCGTGAGTTGGATCGCCGAACCCGCCCGGGCCCCGCACGTAGGGACCTGGGCGAGTTCCGCCTCCTGATCGTCAAACCCTCGCCCCTGAGCCGCCGGAGAAAGACTGTGCTGATCCTGCTGTTCATCCTGCTCGGCCTTGGCTCCGGCGCGCTGATCGCCGCCATCGCCCTCGGCGTAGTGGCGACCTACCGCGGCTCGGGCATCATCAACCTGTCCGTCGGCGGGGTGGCCATGGTCGCCGGGTACGCTTTCTGGTCGCTCACGAGCGGCGAGTTCGCTTCCCTGGACAACGTATCGGCGCTGGCCATCAGCCTGATCTTCGTGTCTGTCGTGGGCGCGCTGATCGAGCTGTTCGCGTTCCGGCCGCTGCGCACCGCCGCGCCACTGGCGAAGCTCGTCTCCTCACTCGCCGTGCTGCTCATCGCCCAGGCGTCGATGCTGCTCGCCTTCGGCACCGCCCAGAAACCATCGCGGCAGATACTGCCGCAGAACCTCGTCCGGCTGAGCGACACCGTGGTCATCCCGGTGGACAGGTTCATCCTCGCCGGCCTGGTGGTTATCGTGGCGGCGGGGCTCTGGGCGCTGTATCGGTGGACCAAGTTCGGGCTGGCCACCCGAGCCGCCTCCGAGAACGAGGTCGCCGCCATCCTGTCCGGACAGTCGCCGAACCTGATCTCGATGGTGAACACCCTGATCACCTCACTGATCGCTGGCGCCTTCGGGATCCTGGCCGCCTCGGTCACCCAACTCGACTCGGCCACCCTGCCGCTGCAGATCGTGCCCGCGCTCGCCGCCGCGCTGCTGGCGCGCTTCACTTCGTTCGGCATCGCCTGCGGCGCCGGGCTCGGTATCGGCATCCTGAACTCGCTGATCAACTACGCGTCGGCTCAACCCTGGTTCCCGACCACCGACGGCACCGCGATTCCGGGCGTCCAGGAACTGCTCGCATTCGTGATCATCATTGTGGCGATGTTCCTACGCGGCGCCCGGATCCCCTCTCGCGGTGAGCTGGTCGAGCACCGGCTGCCGGCGGCGCCGCGGCCGCAGCGGCTGCTTGTGGTGGCCCTGCCGCTCGCCGCCGTCGGTGCCGTCGCGCTGGTCGTCCTGCCGTTCGACTTCCGCCAGGCGCTCGTCGTGTCGCTGATCGGTGCGTTGATGGCCTTGTCGCTGGTCGTGATCGCCGGCTTCGTCGGCCAGGTCTCGGTGGCCCAACTCGCCCTGGCCGGTGCGACCGGCTTTACGATCTTCCACTTCGCCGCCGACGCGGGCATCGGCTTCCCGCTCGCCGCGCTGGCCGGCGTCGCGGTCGCGGTCGTGCTCGGTCTGATCACCGCGGTGTCGGCCCTGCGGGTGCGGGGCGTGAGCCTGACCGTGGTCACCCTCGCCGGCGCCGTGGCGATCGCGAACTTCGGCTTCTCCAACACCACCTGGGGCGTCGGGCCGAACGGCTCGCCGGTGCCCAACCTCACCCTGGCCGGCATTGACCTCAGTCCCCGGGCGGCCTACCGCGGCCTCGACGGCAACCAGCCGAGCCCTGTGTTCGGCTGGGTCACGCTGATCGCGATGGTTGGCCTGTGCGTGCTCGTCGGGTACCTGCGGCGAGGGACGCTCGGTCAGCGCATGCTCGCGGTGCGCTCCAACGAGCGCGCTGCCGAGGCCGCCGCGATCAACCCTCGCGCCGTCAAGCTGACAGGATTCGGCATCAGCGCCTTCATCGCGGGCGTGGCGGGCTGCCTGTACGCGTACAACTTCGGCTCGGTGAGTCCGGAACGCTTCAACGCGTTCACCGCCCTTGGCCTGATCGCGTTCGCCTACGCCGGCGGCATTACGCAGATATCCGGCGCCGTGTTCGCGGGACTGATCTCGGCACAGGCGCTGTTCCCGTACGCGCTGGACAAATGGTTCGGGCTCAACGGGAACTGGTTCCTGCTCTTCGGCGGCGCGCTCCTGCTCTTCACTCTGATCCAGAACCCGGAGGGCGTCGCGGGGGACTTCTACAAGCGCACCCACAAGCGGTCCCCGCTTCGCAGGCCGGAGCGCGCGCCGGACGCGCCCGCACCGCTCCCGGTGCCGCGGCAGAAGGTGGACGGCGCACGCGAGGGCACCGTGCTGAGCGTCAGCAGACTCTCGGTCGACTTCGGTGGTGTTCATGCGTTGCGCGATGTCACGTTCGAGGTGCGCGTCGGCGAACTGGTCGGTCTGATCGGCCCCAACGGCGCCGGCAAGTCGACATTCCTGGACGCCGTCGGCGGCTTCGTGGCCAGCGATGGACGGGTCGAGCTGGACGGGCACGACATCGGGCGGTTGCCGGCGTACGAACGGGCACGGCGCGGGCTTGGCCGCACCTGGCAGAGTACCGAGCTGTTCCATGATCTCGACGTACGCGAGAACCTGCTGGTGGCGGCGGAACACGCCGCCGACGGATCGGCGAGCAGGCTGTCAGGGGCAGCCGTGCTGCGCCGGCTGGGGTCCGTGCTGCGCCGGCTGGGGTCCGTGCTCAACCCCGACCACTCTGCGGGACAGGAGGCCGAGGAGGCACTCAAGATCGTCGGCATGGAATGGGCCGCCGACGCGATGCCCGACGACCTTTCCGAGAGCGAGCGCAAGTTGGTCGGCGTCGCCCGCGCGGTCGTCGGCAACCACCGCCTGATCTGCCTGGACGAGCCCGCGGCCGGGCTGGACCGGCGGGAGAGCCAGGAGCTCGGCCGGTGCCTGCGCGGGCTGGCCGACGACGGCCAGTCGATCCTGCTGATCGACCACGACATGGGCCTCGTCCTGAGCATCTGCGACCGCATCGTCGTGCTGGAGTTCGGGACCGTGATCGCCGACGGCCCGCCGGAGTCCGTCCGCCGCGACGAGCGGGTCGTCGCCGCGTACCTCGGTGGCGGCGACCGCTCTCCGCTGAAGGCCGCGCAGGAGGGTTGACCATGCGCGGGCACACCGAGTGACCCGTTCCGTGCTCTGCCCACAGTGGACAGAAAGTACCCGCGATTCCAACCAGCAGCTTTGCCCGAGAACTACCGGCTGACCACCTCGGGACTGCTGCCCGACGGCTGCAGCATTGTCCGCGCCGCCGCGCGCAGTTCGACCCGACGGATCTTGCCGGTGGCCGTGGTGGGGTACGCATCGACGAACACGACCTTGCGCGGGCGCTTGAACGACTCGATCCGCCCGCGGCAGAACTCGATGAGCTCGTCCTCGGTCACCATCTGATCGGGCCGGGGTAGGACGAACGCGACCGGCTTGTCCAGACCCTCGATGTCGGGCGCACCGACCACCACCGCCTGGGCCACGGCGGGGTGGGCGAGGAGCTGGTTCTCCACTTCGGCCGGCGATACCCAGATCCCGCTGACCTTGAGCATGTCGCCGGTCCGTCCGAGGCAGGTGTAGTAGCCGTCGGAGTCCCGTACGTAGGTGTCGCCGGTGCGTAGCCAGTCGCCCTGGAAGACCTGCCGGGACGCGGCGTAGCGGGCCCAGTAGCCGGTGGCGGTGGACTCGCCGCGGACGAACAGGGTGCCGGGGGTGTCCACGGGCACCTCGCGGCCCTGGTCGTCGAGGATGAGCAGGTTGTAGCCGGGCACGGCGACGCCGGTTGTGCCGGGGCGGACGGCGCCGGGCCGGTTGGACAGGAAGATGTGCAGCATCTCCGTCATGCCGATGCCGTCGATGATGTCGACGCCGAAGTGCAACGTCCACCGGCGGTACAACTCGGCCGGCAACGGCTCACCGGCGGACGCGGCCAGCCGCACCCCGGTGAGCGCGTCGGCCGGCAGGCCGGCCCGCAGCATGTTGGCGAAGAAGGTCGGGCCGGCGAAGAACAGGGTGGCGCCGTACTTCTGGGCCCGTTCCAGGACAGTGTCTGGTTTGGACGGTGATGGCTCGAGGATCGCCGCCGCGCCGACGGACAGCGGGAACAGCAGCGAGTTACCCAGGCCGTAGGCGAAGAAGGCCTTGGCGGCCGACAGGCACCGGTCGTGCGGGCGGATGCCGAGCACCTGGGCGCCGTAGGTCTCACACACGACGCGGACCGAGCCGTGCCGGTGCATGGCGGCCTTGGGTTTCCCGGTGGTGCCGGAGGTGTAGAGCCAGAAGGCGGGCGAGTCTTCGACGGTCGGGTACACCTCGTCGTCGGGTTCGCCGCTTGCGAGGTCGTCGAACTGGGCCGGACTCAACACCCTGGTCAGTTCGGGAGCTTCGGCGGCGGCGGCCGCGGCGAGGTCGGCGAACTCCGTGCTGGAGACCAGGAACCGGGCCCGGGAGTCCCGGAGCAGCTCGATCAGCCCGTCGGTGCGCAGCATCGTGGAGACCGGGACGGGTATGGCGCCGATACGCAACGCGGCCAGGAAGACGGTGACGAAGTCCGGTGCGTCGGCCATCACCATGACCAGGCGCTGTTCGGGTTGCAGCCCGGCCCGGCGCAGGCCGCCGGCGGTGCGCCGGACCCGGTCGTACAACTGGTGGTAGGTCAGGTCGCCGGACGGGCCGGTGAGGGCGAGCCGGTCGGCTCCGCCGCCGTGAAGGTGCCGGTCGAGGAGGTAGGTGCTGGCGTTGAACGG
Source organism: uncultured Actinomycetota bacterium (assembly GCA_963803345.1). Taxonomy (GTDB): domain Bacteria; phylum Actinomycetota; class Actinomycetes; order Mycobacteriales; family Micromonosporaceae; genus CAWDLX01. The sequence goes on along the minus strand of CAWDLX010000004.1, from coordinate 1,334,994 downwards.
TTCGGTCATGACGCACCTGTCCCGGGTCAGCAGAGATGGACGTATTCGTAGTCGAACGGTTTGCCGTTGATGCCCTGTCGCGGCGGGGCGATCCAGCCGGCGATCTTGCCGCGTTCGTGCACGGGCTGCATCAGCGATCGGACATGGGTCTTGTCCAGATCGGTGGGCAGCCACTGGCCTTGACGGTGGCGCCACTCGTCGGCGGAGATCCGTTCTCCGTCGGGGGTGGCTTCGATGCGGGCGAACGTGCCGACCTTGCGGTTGAACGCGACGTGGGGCAGCCGCAGCCGTTGCGGCATGCCGGCGCGCTCCAGAGTCTTGTTCCACCGGTTGACGCCGTTCTGGCAGTCGCTGATGTACTCGCGGCGCAGGTCGCTGTTCAGTCCGAGCAACGCGGCGACCTCGATCTGCCCGATCTCGCCGTCGTCGGTCACGGTGTCCACGAGCATGGAGTCATCGGTGAGCCGGTGGTCGTCCGTGCGCCGCTCTTCCGACCAGCGGCCCTTCAGGCCGGAGGTGAAGTAGTTGGCGACGTTGGTCAACGTCTCGCCACCGAAGAGATCGAGCGAAACGGAGTAGTGGAAGTTCAGGTACTTCTGGATGACGTGCAGCGGGATGGCGCCGTACGGACCGATGTCGTCGGTCTCGTGCTCGACCATCAGTTGTACGGCGCGCTCGACGACCCGGTCGATGCCGGTGGTGCCGACGAACATGTGGTGTGACTCTTCCTTGAGCATGAACTCACAGGTCCGCGACAGTGGATCGAAGGCCGACTCCTTCAACGTGCCGAGCTGGTACTTGCCGTCGCGGTCGGTGAAGTAGGTGAACATGAAGAAGGACAGCCAGTCGGGCGTCTCCTCGTTGAAAGCGCCGAGGATGCGCGGCGACTCGACGCTGCCCGAGTTGCGGTGCAGCAGCTCCTCGGCCTCCTCCCGGCCATCGCGGCCGAAGTAGGCGTGCAGCAGGTACACCATCGCCCAGAGGTGGCGGCCCTCCTCGACGTTGACCTGGAACAGGTTGCGCAGGTCGTACAGGCTGGGCGCGATGGCGCCCAGGTTGCGTTGCTGCTCCACCGAGGCGGGTTCGGTGTCGCCCTGGATCACGATCAGGCGCTGCAGGTCGGCCCGGTACTCGCCGGGCACCTGCTGCCACACCGGCTCATCCTTGTGCTGTCCGAAGCCGACGCGGCGGTCGCGATCGCGCTCAGCCAGGAAGATGCCCCACCGGTAGTCGCGCATCGCCACGTGACCGAAGTGGGCCCAGCCTTCGCGGCCGACGTTGATCGCGGTACGCAGGTACACGTCCTCCGTGGGCAGAGTGGGTCCCATGGACTCCCACCAGTTCAGGAAGTTCGGCTGCCATGACTCCAGCGCGCGCTGCAGCCGGCGGTCCTCGTGCAGGTCGACGTTGTTGGGGATCTTCTCGGTGTAGTCGGCCGACGTCATCACTCACACCCGCTTTCGATCGAAGTCGGCGCGCTGGCCGGTGCCGAACCTGCGCAACGCGCCGTCCGGTCCGGACGCGTTGGGCCGGTAGAAGATCCAGTTCTGCCAGGCCGCGAGCCGGCCGAAGATCTTCGTCTCGATCGTCTCCGGGCCGGCGAAGCGGAAGTTCGCCTCCAGGCCGGTCAGGGCGTCCGGGCTGAAGCTGGTCCGTTCCTCGATGGCGATGCGGACCTCGTCGGCCCAGTCGATGTCGTCCGGCGCGAACGTGACCAGACCGAGCTGCTCCGCCTCGTCGGCCTCCAGCGGTTCGCCCGCGCCGGCCTCGACGGCGGCGAGCGTGTCGGGGTCGCCGATGAACCGCGTCTGCAGCCGGGTGAGCCCGTTGGCCATCGGCAGCGGGCCGAGGTTCATCGCGCCGACCGTCACGGTGGCGGCGGCGCCGGTCCCGGCATCGGGCGGGCCGTCGGCGAAGATTCCGGACAGGTGATAGGACCGGTCGGCGGCGAGCGCCAGCTCGAACAGCGAACCGGCGAAGCAGCTGTCCGGCTCGACCAGCGCGATGAGGCTACGGCTGGTCACGTCGAGACGCTTGAGGGTACGTTTGAGGTACAGGATGATCTCGTTGGCCAGCCAGTCGTTGCCGCTGTTCACGATCAGCTCGTCGTAGGCCAGAACCCGTCGCGGGTCACCCTCGGTACGCAGCACCCAGGTGCCCAGCTCGAGTTCGTTGGTACGCAGATCGAGGATCAGATCGTCGAGCTCGCGGGTGACCGCCAGGGTCCAGAAATCCGCGCCCAGCCGGTGGACCTCGTCCATGTCCACGGGCGCGTCGCGATCGGGGCCCAGCACGGTGATGTCCACACAGCCGTGGGCCCGGTCCAGTCCGGCGCGGACGAACCGGTACGCGATGGTGTCGCCGCCGCGCGACTTGTCCAGCGGCGCCAACGCTACGCCGACCGAGTCGGATGGACGGGTGGAGCGGGCGGCGATGTCGTTGGCCCGGGCCACGACCGTTTCAGTCCACAGTGGACGTGAGACAGTCTCGTCGACGAGTCGCCAGGCCGCTGCCCGGCGTCCCCCGACTCCCTCGGGCCGGGTGGCGAAGTAGTCGGCCCGGTCCCGCCGCACGTGCCGCTTGTCCACCAGTCGCGTCAGGCCACCGGTGCCGGGCAGTACACCGAGCAGAGGCAGCTCCGGCAGGGACACCGTCGACGAGCGGTCGTCGATGAGCATGATGTGCTCGCACGCCAGCGCAAGCTCGTACCCTCCGCCCGACGCGGTCGCGTTCAGCGCCGCGATCCACGTCTGTCCGGAGTGGATGGTCGCGTCCTCGATCCCGTTGCGGGTCTCGTTGGTGAACTTGCAGAAGTTCACCTTCCACGCGTGCGGAGCAGCCGCCAGCATCCGGATGTTGGCGCCGGCACAGAAGATCCGGTCCTTGGCGCTGGTCAGCACCACCGCCCGGACCTCCGGATGTTCGAACCGCAGCCGCTGCACGGCGTCGTACAACTCGATGTCCACGCCCAGGTCGTACGAGTTGAGCTTGAGCTCATATCCATCGACCAGACCACCGCGCTCGTCCACGTCCATAGCCAGGGTCGCGACCGGCCCGTCGACGCTCAGCCGCCAGTGCCGGTAGCGGGACGGTTCGGTACGGAACTCGACATGGACGTCGGACTCGTCGGGCCGTTCGGGCGCGGCGGCCAGGCCTTTCATGCTCAGCCTTCCTGCGGGTCGGCTTCTCCGGCGCGGACGGTCGCCGTCCATCGATACTCTACTGACGCACGGTGTGCCGTCAACAGTCTGTAGCACGTCGCGGCGCTGGCTCGTAGCATGTCGGTATGCCACAGACCGCCGAGGGTCTCCTCACCTTGTCGCGCCGGCATGCCGCTGGGGCGGAGAGCGCTCGCGGCCTGTTGTTCACGGTGCTCGGCGAGTTCGCGCGGCCGGCCGGCACAGCGACCTCGACCGCCGCCTTCATCGACGTGCTCGGTCGCCTCGGCGTCGAGGAGAAGGCCAGCCGCCAGGCGCTGATGCGCACCGCCGCCGACGGCTGGCTGATCGCGCAGCGTCAGGGACGGCGTACCCTGTGGTCACTGAGCGGCAACGGCACCCGATTGCTCACCGACGGCGCCCAGCGCATCTACGGCTTCCACGGCACCCAGCACGGGTGGGACGGTCGGTGGCTGCTGCTGCTGGTCCGGGTGCCCGAGACCGGACGGTCAGCGCGACACCTGATACGTACCCGGTTGACCTGGGCCGGCTTCGGCAGCCCGGCCCCGGGAGTGTGGATCAGCTCCCACAGCGACCGGGCGGCCGAGGCGGAACGGGTGCTCGACGAGGCCGGGCTGACCAAGGACGCGCAGATCTTCCTCGCGCAGCAACATGGCGGTGGTGAACTCGCGGCCATGGTGCGCCAGGCCTGGGATCTCGACGCCATCGAGGACAACTATGAGGCGTTCATCGCCGAGTTCTCCCGCCAGCCGTCGAGTGACCCCCTGCGCCGGGTGGTGCAGCTCGTCCACGCATGGCGCCGGTTCCCGCAGATCGACCCCGCACTGCCGGCCGTCCTGCTGCCGGCCCGCTGGAGCGGCGCTCGAGCGGCCGCTCTGTTCCACCGCCAGCACGCCAGATGGACCGCCGCCGCCCAGGCCGAATGGCGCCGCATCACGCGCGCGGCGGGCCCGGCACGGCCCGCCCGGACCGAAGGAAGGGCACCGCGTTAACGCCTCCGGTATAGGAAGGTGCCCTTATTAACGCCTCGGCGGATGGCGGGAAAGCGCCATCTGTGCGGTTCTTGCTTCCTGATAGGGGCAACCGAGTCGGGCGAAGGTGATCGCGAGACGGGCGAGTGTGTCACGGTCGCCGTTGGCGATCGCGGCGGCGCGTTCGACCATGGCGGCTGCGATCGGGTTGTCCCGGGTGGCGTGACGGCTTCGCTCGATGCGGGCTGCCGCGTCGTCGCGGTGGTCGAGCACGGCCGCCTCCGCCCACAGCGCGGCATACCACGTCCGCCATGGCCCGGCACCATTGTCCTGGAACAGTTCGGGGGTCGTCGATGTCGGCCGCGAGTCGCCGTACGGCTGCACCGGCGTCGCCGCGATGCAGCGCGAGCAGGCCGTCGAAAACCGCGGGCCAACCCAGTCGGCATCCGGCGAGCAACTCGGGGTCGATGCCGAGGTCGATCGTCAGCCGGACCCAGGCCGCCCGGCGTTCGTCGTCGCCGCGCATGCCGTGCACCATCGCGACGGCGTAGGCACCCCGGGCCAGGTTGTTCGCGGCCGGCCGCCCCGCACGCTCCCACCCGGTGCGGAATCGCTCCCCAGTCCGGACCACGTCGTCGAAATGACCGGCCAGCGCGTCGACGAGCAGGCGCCGGCACGTCGCCAGGTGATCCTCGTCGCGGTAGAAGGGCAGGCCGGCGAGCGTCTCGGCGTGCGCGGCGGCACCGGCCAGGTTGCCGGCGGCCAGGTCGGTCTCGACCGCCATGAGATGGCCGTCCCCGAACTCGAAGCCGCTCAGCGGGCCGACCACGAGCGTGTCGAGCACGTCGAGCCGCCTGCGAGCGATCCGCGCCGCCTCGGCGATGTCGTCGTCCATGAGGTTGGCGATGGTCAACAGGTCCAGGGCGATGCTGTGCACGATGGCGTCTCCGGCCCGCTCGGCGACGCTCGACGGCTCGGCACGCGTCGCCAGCGGCGGGCCGGGTCGACCCACGCTGTCGCCACCGCGATCGCCGCCTGGGCTACCGGCGAGCCGTCCGACAGGGCTCGGGCTTCGGCGACCAACGCGTCGGCTTCCACTCGCGAGTGCGTCGTCGCCATGATTCCCGGCGCCCGGTTGATGTACATCGCCATCATGGCCAGGTCCTGCGCGGCACCGCCCCGGTCGCCGGCCGACGCGGCAGCATCGGCCGCCATCCGCAGCAGCCGCAGCGCATCGTCGCCCGACGAAGCGGCTGCGCGGCCGCGCCGGCGGCCAGCCGCAGTATGGCCGCCCGCTCGGTCACCGTGGCGGCGAGGTCGGCGGCCTGCTCGTACCGTCGTTGCGCCTGCGCCTGCCGGCCGCGCAGGAACAGCAGACCGGCCAGCTCGGCGGCCAACGTCCGCCGCCTGCGCCCGCCGTCCGTCCTCGTACGCGGACCAGGCGAGCGCAGCACCGGCGTCGTCGACGACCCGGTCGAACCGGGTGCACCAGGCCTCGTCGATGTCGGCGATGGCGGTCCGCGCAGCGCGGCGAGTACCTCGCGGCACCACCGCTCGTGGCCGGCCCGGATCTGCTCCAGCTCACCGGCCTGGTCCAGCCGCTCGACGCCGTACTGGCGGATCGTCTCCAGCGCCCGGTACCTGGTCGGCTCGCCCCGGTCGACGACGAGCAGGCTGTGCTCGGCGAGTCGGGCCAACCCGTCGGCGATCTCCGGCACGCTCGCGGCCGGCGCCCGCGACCGCGCGGGCCGCGTCGACGTCGAACCAGGAGGCGAACACCGCGACGCCGCGCAGCAGCGCGCGTTCGGTGGGGCGAGAGCAGGTCGTAGCTCCAGCCGATCGCGTCGCGCAGCGAGCCGTGACGATCGGCGACGCGTGGGCCGGCGGTGAGGAACCGCAGCCGCTGATCAAGGCCGGATTCCAGCCCGTCGAGCCCGAGTGTCGCGTACCTGGCCGCGGCCAGCTCGATGGCCAGCGCCATGCCGTCCAGCGCCCGGCACAATGCGGCAACCCGGGCCGGTGTCCGGTGGCGTCGCGTCGCCTGTCGCAGCGGCCACGCGCGCGGCGAACAGGTCGACGGCGTCGCCGCCGCCGCCGTGGGACCGACAGTCCCGGTACCACGTACACGCGCTCGAACGGAAGGAGCAGCCGGGTCCGGCTCGTCGCCAGCACGGTGATCTCCGGACACCCGGCGATGATCCGCTCGACGCAGTCCCGGGCGCCGCCGAGCACGTGCTCGCAGTTGTCGATGACCAGCAGCGCGTCGCTGTCGCGCGAGCGAGGCGAGCAGCGCGCGGTCGACCGAGACGGTTCGCTGCTCAGGGACGCCGACGGTCTCGGCGACCGCCGCGGTGACCAATGCCGGGTCGCGTCACGTGGACCAGATCGACGAACCACACGCCGTCGCGGCGGGCCGGGGCGACCTCGCCGGCGACGCTGAGCGCAAGTCGGGTCTTGCCGATGCCACCCGGGCCGGTCGCCGTCACCAGGCGGTTGCCGGTGAGCGCCGCGGTCAGTGCTGCGCGTTCGCCGGTACGGCCGATGAACGACGTGACGGGCATGGGCGGACCGCGACGGCCGGACCTGACCAGAAGGCCAGGTATGGACTCGGCGTGGCGGGCCAGGCTGCGGCGATCAGCCAGTTGCAGCTTACGTAGCATCGCGGACACGTGGCTCTCCACGGTGCGCGTGGAGATGAACAGCGCATCCGCGATCTGCGCGTTGGTCAGGTGCCGCGCGATCAGGGCAAGGATCTCCGCCTCCCGCGCCGTAACCTCCGCGCCCCTGGCCGGATCCACCGTCGTCACGCTGTTCAGTGTCGCCCCCTTGCCGTCCGTGCCGAGCACCGGTGTCGCAGATCCGTATCCAGTACGGATGTGCCTGCGGCCCCGCATGGCGAACCTCGTTGGGGAGCGAGTCCCGCCGCCGGCGGATCAACCACAGCTAAGGAGCACATTCATGACCACCACCGAGAACTCCGTCCGAAACGGAGTCGACACCGCGACCCTGTTCGCCACACTCGACGCCGTGAAGGCCGACACCGAGATCGCCAAGTTCCAGTTTCGAGCCACCAACCGCTGGCTCACCGGGACCCACAACGAATCGACGATCCACGGATTCCACGGCGCGAAGCAGGAGATGACCCACCGGCAACCGTTCACCTTCGACGCCGACCATCCGCCGGTGCTGGTCGGATCCGACATCGGTCCGACGCCGGTCGAGTTCCTGCTCCACGCGCTCGCGGCATGCCTGACCGCGGGCATCGCCAACGTCGCGGCGGCCCGCGGCGTCAACCTCACCGAGGTCTCCTCGACCGTCGAGGGCGACATCGATCTCCTGGGCATCCTCGGGTTGTCGGACGAGGTCCGCAACGGCTATCAGCAGATCAAAGTCAGCTTCAAGCTCCGGGGTGACGACCCGGAGAAACTGCGCGCCGTCGTCGAGCAGTCACGTCGCCGTTCGGCCGTGTTCGACGTCCTCACCAACGGCGTACCTGTGTCCATCCAGGTCAGCACCGACTGACCGGTGCTGACCCACCGGCGTGCGGGGGCGTGCGCACAACGCCGACACGCCCACCGCGCCGTGCCAGTACCCCAACCTCGAGATCGGAGGGAGACCAGCCATGCCCCACACGGATACGGTGATCATCGGTGCCGGCCACGCGGGCCTCGCGATGAGCCGCTGTCTGGCCGACCGCGACCTGGATCACGTCGTCCTGGAACGCGGCTCGGTCGGTGAACGCTGGCGCACCTGCCGATGGGACAGCTTCCGACTTCTGACCCCGAACTGGCTGTCCCGGCTGCCGGGCTGGGTGTATGCCGGCCCGGAGCCACACGGTTTCATGACCGCCGACCAGTTCGCCGACCACCTGTGCGGGTACGCCCGCTCGTTCGACGCCCCAATCCGGCCGCACACGCGGGTCACCCGGGTCGAGCGGGCGTCGACCGGGTTCCGGGTCCATACCGACGGGGGCGACTGGTCGGCGCGAACCGTGGTCGTGGCCACTGGATATCACAGTCGCGCGAAGGTGCCCGACCTCGCGGCGGGGCTCGCAACCGGTATTGCCCAGGTCCCCGCCGCGCGCTACCGGTCGCCATCGAGCCTGCCCGACGGCGGGGTACTCGTCGTCGGCGCTTCGGCCTCCGGGGTTCAGATCGCGTACGAGCTGGCCCTCGCCGGCCGGCGGGTGGTGCTGGCGGTCGGCGGCCATACCCGGCTGCCCCGCCGGTACCGCGGCCGTGACATCCTCTGGTGGCTCGACCGGACCGGCGCGCTGGACCGGGACATCGACCACATGCCCGTTGGCGCGGCAGCCCGAGCGGAGCCCTCGCTGCAGCTTGTCGGCACCTGCGACACCCGGGGAGTCGACCTCGGCGTGCTGGGGGCTGCGGGCGTGCGATTCGCCGGCCGGCTGCGCGCCGTGGACGGCACCGTCGCGGGTTTCGCCGACGACCTTGCCGGCACCATGGCCGCCGCGCAGGAGCGACTGACCCGCGTGCTCGGCGAGATCGACCGGTACGCGGCCACCACCCCGGGCTCGGCGGCCGGAGCGCCCGATCCGCCGCCCGTCATCGAGGCCCCGACTACACTATCCATAGTGGACCTCCGGCGGGCCGGTATCTCGACGGTGGTCTGGGCGACCGGCTTCCAGCCGCGTCGTGCTCCGTGGCTCGTCCTCGACCGGGACCACCGGTCCCACCGCCGCGCTGCGCGCACCGCCGTCCCGACCGGACCGCCGATCCGCCACCGCCGCGGCGTGACGACGCTACCGGGACTTTACGCGATCGGCTTGCGCTTCCAGAGCCGGCGCAACTCGACGTTCATCGACGGCGCCCGCCACGATGCCGCCTACCTCGCCGACCGCATCACCGCCCACCACGCTCTGCGCTCCGCGGGGTGAACGATGATGACCGACCCATGCGACGTCATCGTCGTCGGCGCCCGCGTCGCCGGCGCCGCGACCGCGATGCTGCTCGCCCGGCACGGACTGCGGGTACTCCTGGTCGACCGCGACCGGTACGGCAGCGACACGCTGTCCTACCCACGCGCTCATGCGCGGCAGCGTGTTCCAGCTTCCCGCTGGGGTGTGCTCGACCGGTCATCGAGGCCGGCACGCCCCGGTACGGCAGACCCGCTTCGACTACGGCGACGGACACGGTGACGGTCAGCATCAAGCCGACGCCCGGCGTCGACGCGTTCTACGCGCCGCGACGCACCGTGCTCGACCGGGTGCTGGTCGACGCGGCCGGGGCCGCCGGCGCGGACCCTCCGGTTCGGGTCACCGTCACCGGCCTGCTCCGTGACGCCGGTCGGCGCGGTCGTCGGCGATGCACGGCCGCGACCGTGCCGCATCCGGTTCGACCGCCCGCGCCCGCCTGACCGTCGGCGCCGACGGAATGCGATCCATCGTCGCCCGCAGGCAGCGCGCCGCCACGCTCGGATCGGCACCGGCTGCGAGCGCGTTCATCTACGGCTACTGGACCGGGCTCCGCGTCGACGGCTACGAATGGTACTACCGGCCCGGCGTACAGCGCCGGCATGTTCCCGACCAACGCTGGGCGAGGTTTGCGTGTTCGCCGGGCGCGCCGGCCGAACGCCACCCGGCAGGCGACCTCCGCGGCACGTACCACCGCCTGCTCGCCGCGGCGACCGACCGCGCCGGCGGGGTCTGGCGCGGGCCCGCCGCCGGGCCGGTTGCGCACCTGGATCGGCCGGCCGGGCTACGTGCGCCACGCCTACGGCGCCGGCTGGGCGCTGGTCGGCGACGCCGGCTCGTTCCTCGATCCACTGAGCACCCACGGGATCACCGACGCCCTGCGTGACGCCGAGATCCTCGCCCGATGTCTCAAGCGAACCGGAACCTTCGACGACCTCAACGAGTTCGTCAGCACCCGCGCCCGCGTGATCAGCGCCACGTTCGACGTGGTGGACCGTGTCGCCGGCTATGGCTGGGATCTCGCTCAACTGCAGAGCTACCTGCAGGAACTGAGCTCTGCGATGAGCTCGGAGCTGGAACTTGTCGCCACGCCGATGCCCAACGTCGGTCCGTGGTGACATGCGCGACGTCGGCCGGCAGGAGCGTTTCGTCCATTGGGGACGGTAGTTGGTCCGATGGTCCCGGCGGTCCGGAAGGGTGCGTGTCCACGTGTTCTCATACTCGCTTGGCGGCGGCGCCGAGCTGTCATTGCTCGAACCCTGGCACGCCTCGCAGTTCCTGGCCGCACTCGCACGCCATCGCGACTACCTGAGGCGTACAATCCCCGCTGCCCACAGCGTCCACACGATCGACGACGCGCGGGAGTACCTCCGGCGGTGGGCCGAGGGACACGCCAACGACGCGCAGCACATCACTGGCATCTGGCTCGACGCCGTGTACGTGGGATGCGTGCAGTTGTTCGACTTCGACGTGAAGAAGGGCACCTGCGAGATGGGCGTGTGGCTGGTGCCGGAGGCCCAGGGTCGTGGGCTCATGACCCGCGCATGCCACTACGTGCTCGGCTGGGCGATCAGCGTGCGCGGGATGAGCCGAGTGCAGTGGATCGCCGACCCCGCCAACACGGCCAGCGTGGCCGTCGCCCGGCGGCTCGGCATGACCCGCGAGGGCGTCCTGCGATCCGCCTGGCAGATCGGCGGCGTACGCAGCGACATGGAGGTCTGGTCCATGATCGCCGATGAGTGGCTGAGAGCCGCTCACTGTACGGCACCGACTCATCAGCAGCGAAGGGCCGCCTGCGCACCAGCGCGGACGCCGTGACGAACCGGGCTGGGCCAGTGGCACGGGGAAAGATCGCGCCTCTATGGTGGACCGATGGCGTCGGTCAAGCAGTTCCAGGTCACCTTCGACTGCGCAGAACCTGAGCGCGTCGCTCGTTTCTGGTGCGAGGTGTTGGGGTACGTCGTGCCGCCGCCACCGGATGGGTTTGCCAGCTGGGACGACGTCGATCGCGCGCGGCCGCCTGAGCATCAGGGTTCAGCGTTCGCGTGCGTTGATCCCTCAGGCGTGGGCCCGCGCCTGTTCTTCCAGCGCGTTCCCGAAGGCAAGGTCGTGAAGAATCGGCTGCACCTTGACGTGCGGGTCGGCACCGGTCTCGTCGGTGAAGAGCGCCTGGCCGCACTGGAGGCCGAATGCGCACGGCTGATCGCGCTCGGCGCGGCTCGCGTGCGACTACTGCTCGCGGATGGCCACAACGAGTCGTGCCTCGTGATGCAGGACATCGAGGGCAACGAGTTCTGTCTCGACTGAGTGGCCGCGAACGTGGCACCCTCGCGAGTCGCCCGGCACCGGCGTCGATCCCCTCATGTGCGCTGACGGGTTGTCTCACCCACCGTCGGCGGGACCGCACATCTTCCAGGCGTCGTCTTCTTTGACGACCCGGTATCGCACGGTCTCGGTCTTGGACTCGCCGCTCTCGGTATACGTCAGCGTGATGGTCGCGGTCGCCGTGTCGCCGCTTTCGGTGACGTCGGTGACGTTCCACTGGACCGATCTGACCTGGTCCTGATTGAGAGCGTCGGCGTCGAACTGGTCCCTGAACTCGGCACAGACGTTGTCCTTCACACCCTGCACGTCTCCGGAGCTGGCGGCGGTGAAGAACGCGTTGATCGCGTCCTTCGGGTCAGAGCCGCCGGTCGTGACCACGATCGCCACCACGACCACGACGATCAACGCGACCAGTCCGCCGACCAGTCCGACGATCAGCCCGGTGCGTTTCTTCGGCGGCGGCGGCGGGTGGTAACCGGCCGGCATCCCCGTCGGCGGCATCCCGGGCGGCGGCGCGGCCGCACCGGCGTAGCCCGGCGAATAGGACGATCCCGGCTGATGCGACGGTGCCGGCTGATGCGACGGTGCCGGTGGGTACGACGGTGCCGGCTGATGCGACGGTGCCGGTGGGTACGACGCTGGCGGTGGGTACGAGGCTGCCGGTGGGTAGGCGGGCGCGACCGGCGCTGGCTGGTAGGCCGGCGCGGCCGGGGCGGGTTGGTACGTGGGCGCGGGCGGCGGGGCCTGGTACACCGGCGCGGCCGGCGCGGGCTGGTACGTGGGCGCGGCCGATATCGGAGCGGATGAGATCGGTGCCGATGAGACCGGTGCCGACGAGACCGGTGCCGACGAGATCGGTGCCGACGAGATCGGTGCCGACGAGACCGGTGCCGACGAGACCGGTGCGGCCGGTGGCGGCAGATGCATCTGAGTCGTGGGGGCCGATTCCGGGTACGGCAGGGCGGGAGCCGCGGCCGGGGCTGACGGCGATCGGGCCGGGTCGGCGGCGATGATCGCCTTCACGTGGGTGACGAACTGGTCGGTCGGCATGTCGCCGCCGCTGACGTCGTGGTAGTCGAGGACCCGCAGAGTGATGAACACCTCGCCGCGCAGCAGGAGAGGGAGGATCGGCTTACCCCGCGCCTTGGCGTAGGCCAGCTCGTTGTTGACCCACTCGGAGTTGAACGAGTCCGGCGACATGATCACGAGAAAGGCGCCGCACTTGTCGACCTGCTGGGCGATGAGCATGTCGAACCGCTCGCCCGACATGATGTCGGCGTCATACCAGCTCTCGACACCGGCCGTGGCCAAGTGTGCCGCGAGACGTTCCACATACGGGCGGTCGACCCGGCTGTAGCTGATGAAGACCCGCTGGTCCACGGCCGCCCCCTCTGTGCGCACAATCATCCGATTGACATGCTCGCACGCGTACCGGCGCATCTACCTCATCCGAACGCCCGGCCCGGGTGGGGTCCTGCCGCACATGAGGGTTCGGGTGGACACAAGCCGTTCGGGCACGCACAGACAGCTCACAGCACGCTCATGGCCGGGCCACGGAGGCGACGGCGACGCTCATGGGCATCGACGGACCGGGCCCTGGGAGGCGACGATGGACGAGCACGACCACACCGAGATCTTCGATCGAGGGCTGCAGTTCGACCTCTCCACTCTGCTGGCCCGGCGTCGGGTGCTGGGGCTGTTGGCGGGGGCGAGCCTCGCCACTCTGGTCGGCTGCTCGACCGACGGCGGCGGTACCGGCAGCCCTGGCGGCAGTTCTTCGACACCCACGAGCGGCGGCTCAACCGGTACTCAGGCCAGCGGCAACCAGATCCCCGAGGAGACGGCCGGCCCGTACCCCGGTGACGGATCGAACGGCCCCAACATCCTCACCCGCAGCGGCATCGTCCGGCGCGACATCAGGACCAGCTTCGAGACCGGGTCGGCCACCGCCGCCGGAGCGCCCCTGACGATCACGTTCACGGTGCTCGACCTGGCCGCGTCGTCGGCCGCGCTGGCCGGAGGCGCGGTCTACGTGTGGCACTGCGACCGTGAGGGCAGGTACTCGATGTACTCACCCGGTGTCACCACCGAGAACTACCTGCGCGGGGTGCAGGAGGTCGACAGCTCGGGACGGGTCAGCTTCACCAGCATCTTCCCCGCGTGCTACAGCGGTCGGTGGCCGCACATCCACTTCGAGGTGTACCAGAGCCTGGCCTCGGCCACCAGCGCCGGTAACCGGATCGCCACCTCACAGATCGCCCTGCCCAAGGATGTGTGTGACGCCGTCTACGCCACCGACGGGTACCGCCAGAGTGTGTCTAACCTGTCGCAGGTCTCGCTCGACCGGGACATGGTCTTCCGCGACGGCTGGGACGACGAGCTGGGAACGGTCACCGGCAGCGTCGCGACAGGGCTGACGGTGAACCTCACCGTACCGGTGCGCTGAGCCCGCCGCACCGTCACCGCCGACCTGGCATGCTCGGCGACCGGAGGAGGTCTCATGACAGACGATCTGGTCAGCTTCGAACGCATCGGCGGCGTCGCGCTGGTGACGCTCAACGACCCACGCCGCCGTAACGTCCTTACCGCACCGCTGGTTGACGCGATCGCGGCCGCGATGCGGCGGGCCGAGCAGTCCGAGGAGGTGCGCTGTGTGGTGCTCACCGGCGCCGGATCCGCCTTCTGCGCCGGAGCCGACCTGAACGCGCTGCGGGCCGCCGGTTCCGGTGACTTCGAGGCCGTGGAGCACGTCTACCTGGGATTCCTGCGGGTGCGGGAGTCACCGCTGCCGACGATCGCGGCGGTGAACGGGCCCGCGGTCGGTGCGGGATTCAATCTGGCGCTGGCCTGCGATGTCCGGCTGGCCAGCCCGGCCGCCGTGTTCGACACCCGGTTCGCGGCGCTGCGGCTGCATCCCGGTGGTGGCCATGCCTGGATGCTGGCCCGGGCGGTCGGACCGCAGCGGGCCATGTTGGCCGCGTTGTTCGGCCAGGTCTGGTCCGGCCCACAGGCTCTCGCCGCCGGGCTGGTGGCCGAGGTCGTCGAGGCGGACGCGTTGGTCGACACCGCCGTGGCTCTGGGCCGGGTCCTGGAGGGGCAGGACAGAGCGTACGTGGAGCGTTTCACCGCCACTGTGCGCGCCGCACTGTCCACAGTCGACTTCTCCGACGCCCTGGCCCATGAGACCGTGGCACAGCGGTGGTCGGCCACGAGGCCAGCCTTCCACAGTGGACTGCGCGGGATCGAGGAGCGGATCAACCGGGCGCGGTGAGCTGGCGCGGTGTGACGGGTACGGCGCACAGTCGGGCCAGGTCAGCGACCAGCTCGGCCGGCGGCGCGGCCGGGTCGAGCGCGCGGGCCAGATGGGGCGGCAACGCCGGCACGTTCACGTGCGAGATGAGTGGGTGCAGTGGCCGGACGTCCACCTCGCCGTCGGCGAACAGGTCCTCGGCCAGCTTCTCGCCCGGGCGCAGCCCGGTGTAGACGATGGTGGCCTCCCGCCCGGCCAGGCGTGCCACCTGCTGGGCCACATCGGCGATGCGTACCGGTCGGCCCATGTCCAGCACCAGCGCCTCACCGGGCCGCCCGATGGCGGCGGCCTGGACCACCAACTGCACCGCCTCCTTGACCGTCATGAAGTACCGGGTCACATCGGGATGGGTGACGGTGATCGGGCCGCCGGCCGCCACCTGGGCGTGGAATGTCGTCAGCACTGAGCCGCGGCTGCCCAGGACGTTGCCGAACCGCACGTTGAGAAAGGCGCCGGCCGTGGTGGTGGCCGCGTGGGCCGTGAGCCGTTCGCTGATCCGCTTCGAATAGCCGAGAACGCTGATCGGGTTGGCCGCCTTGTCGGTGGAGATGTTCACGAACCTCTCCACCGACCCCGCCGCCGTGTCCGCCGCGGCCAGGACGTTCAGGGTCCCCCAGACGTTGGTCTGCACGGCCTCGCCCGGATACTGCTCGAGCAGCGGCAGGTGTTTGAGCGCGGCGGCGTGGAACACCACCTGCGGGGACCGGGTGGCGAAGATGTCAGCGATGGTGACCGGATCGCGGAGGTCGGCCAGGATCACCTCGGCACTGTCGAGCAGAGCCCGCCCGTGCACCGAGAGCTGTACCGCGTGTAGGGCCGACTCGTCCCGATCGAGCATCATCAGTTCACTGGGCTGGAACTGGTGGATCTGGCGGCACAGTTCAGACCCGATCGAGCCGCCGGCCCCGGTGACCAGGACCCGCTTGCCGGTCAGGTATCCGGCGACCGACTCCATGTCGGTGTCGATCTGGCGGCGACCCAGCAGGTCGGCCACCCGCAGGTCCCGCACGTCGGCGACCGAGGCCTGGCCGCCCAGCAGCTCAGTCACCGACGGGACGATCTTGAATGCCGTTCCGGCCGCGACGCAGATGCGTTGCACGTCGCGGATCAGGTCGGCGTCGGCATTGGCGACCGAGAAGATCACCGTGGTGGCGCCGGTCCCGCGGACGGCGGTCGGGATATCGCCGCGCCGGCCGAGTACCGGAACACCGTGCACCCGCAGGTGGCACTTGTCGGGATCGTCGTCCAGGACGCCCACCGGTCGGTAGGGGCTGTTCGGGTCACGCAGCATGGCCCGGGTCAGGTGATGGCCGGCCGAGCCGGCGCCGAACAGCAGGGCGGGCGCGGCCCGGTGCCGGTCCGGCCGTAGCCGTCGCTCGTGGGTTTCCCGGTGCACGTAGCGGCCGGTCAGCATCAGCCCGAGCGCGAACAGGCCGCCGACGATGGGACTGCTGGCTGGTACGAGCCGCATCGGCGCGGCCAGATCCAGAGCGACCAGGACCACGACCGTGCCGACCACGATCGAGAAGAGCGCCCGCATCTCGTCGACGGTTCCGGACGGGTGCCGTCCTCGGTAGAGGTACCGGCGGTGCCCCAGCGCCGCGTGCAGGCAGATCGCGAGCATGCCCGCCGTGACGGCTCCGCTGAGGTTGGCCCGGGTCAGGCCGAACTCGTACCGGGTCCAGACCGCCACGATCATGCCGATCAGCCAGGCCGCGGCATCGAGGAGCAGCGCCGCCGCGGACACCGTCGGCGTGGAGTTGGCCGTCGTGCGCATCGAGCTCCCGTGATCACGTTTGTGCCCGCTTGAGGCAATCGGGCCGTTCGACCAAAATAGCCCAATACAGGATGTTTATCCCTTAGTATCGGTTTCGTCACCATAAGCAATGGCCGGAGGTCGCGTCGTGGATCTGCGTGTTTCCCTGCGTGCGGTGCGCCGGCATTGGTGGCTCGTCGGAGCCTGTGTGATCTTCGGCCTCGCCGGCGCGAGGGCGGTCACCGCCCTCTCGGTCGACCAGTACGCCACGACGGTGACCTTCTTCGTCACCACGCCGAGCCAGGGTGTGACCGACTCCTACCAGGGAGGTCTGTTCTCGCAGCAACGGGTCAAGTCCTACGCCGATCTGCTCACCGGCGACCAGCTGGCCCGCGACGTGGCCAGGGCGACGGGCGTCGATCTCACCCCGGAGCAGGTGCGGGCCCGCATCAGCGCCCGGGCGATCCCGGACACCGTGTTGCTGCAGGTCTGGGTGACCGACTCGGATCCAGCCCGCGCTACCACGATCGCCGACGAGCTGTCCCGACGATTCGTGGCCCTGGTGGCCAAGCTCGAGACTCCGGCCGGTGCCAAGGTGCCATCGGTCAAGGTCGAAGTGGTGTCGGGCCCGGTTCTCAACCCGATTCCGGTCTCTCCTGACCCGGTGCGCGACACCGTGGTCGGCCTGCTGCTCGGCCTGTTACTCGGCCTGGCCGCCGCCGTGCTGCGCGACCTGCTCGATGTCACCGTGAAGACCGCCGACACGCTCCGGGAGGTCGCCAGCGCGCCGGTGCTCGCGGTAGTCCCGTTCGACGCGGCGGCCAGGCATTCCCCACTCGTCATGGACACCCGGACCCCGTCGGCCCGGGCGGAGTCGATGCGACATCTGCGGACCAACCTGCAGTTCGTCGACGTCGACAACCCGGTCAAGGTCATCGTGGTGACGAGCTCGGTACCCGACGAGGGGAAATCCACCACGGCGGTGAACCTGGCCATCGCGTTCGCCGAGGCCGGCCGGAGCGTCCTGCTCATCGAAGCCGACCTGCGCCGCCCCAGAGTGGCCGACTACCTGGGCATCGAGGGCGCGGTCGGGCTGTCCAACGTGCTGGCGGGGCAGTTCCCGATCGGCGATGTGCTCCAGCAGTGGGGCAGTCACCCGCTCTGGGTCCTGCCCAGTGGGTCCGTGCCACCCAACCCCAGCGAGCTGCTCGGCTCGCGTCATATGGCCATTCTGCTGATGGAGCAGCGCGACGAGTACGACCTGATCATCATCGACACTCCGCCCCTCCTGCCGGTGACCGACGCGGCGGTGGTGGCGGCCCGCGCGGACGGCGCGGTTCTGGTGGCCGGCTCCGGGCGTACCCCTCAGCAGCGGATCCGCACCGCGGTGGCCAGCCTGCGCGCGGTCGACTCCCGGCTGCTCGGCTGCGTCCTGAACAAGCAGCGTGGTAAGAGCGGCGCGGAGTATCACAACTACCCGTACGACGCCGGCCGCCGGACGCCGCGGCGGCGCGGACCGCTGCGGCGCGGACCGCTGCGGCGCGTCCGGCCGGTCACCGTGCCGGAGGGCCGCATCCCGGACAAGATCGAGGCTCGGACGTGACCATTCCCCGAGGACACTCCACAAGCGACGGTCAGGCCGGGGCGAACAGCATCAGTAGCGGCGCCAACGCCCATTGGATCTGCCGGACGCAGGCGACCATGTCCTCGGGCGTCCCATCCACGGGGTCGGCCAGGTCGTCATCGGCGAGCGCCACCGGCTGCAGCGTGCCTCGCACCCGGCGCATCGCATCCAGGAGCGCGGCCAGGCGGTCACCACCCGCATCGACCGGACACGACGGATCGGCCGCGCCCGCCGTCCCGGTCGTTTCGACGCACCGGCTCAGTCGTCCGAACTGGCGCAGGGTGAACATGCGCCCGAGTGCGGCCGGGACCAGGGCAGCACAGGCGCTCCGCTCGGCCCGGGAGGCGGCGAGGACGAGGTCGGAGGACGCGATCTGCTCCCTGGTCAGCGACCGGCTCCGGAAGCCGGTCGGGTCGGCCCCGGCGTCGAGCAGGGCGCGCCGCGCCGCCGGATGCATCGGCCGTCCCGGGTACGCGTGGGTGCCCGCGCTGTGGCTGAACAGGCGGGGTGCGAGGGCCTCGCCGGCCGCGGGCGTGCACCACTGCGGCCGGCGGGCCAGCCGCTCGGCCATCGGCGACCGGCACACGTTGGCGTGGCAGACGAACAGCACGCGGGGCAGTTCGGGCACACCGTCCCCCTCCGGGAGTCCCCGGTCCGAGAGTCCCCGGTCCGAGAGTCCCTGGTCCGAGAGTCCCTGGTCCGAGAGTCCCTGGTCCGAGAGTCCCCGGTCCGAGAGTCCACAGTGTAGGAGGTCGCGGCGATGATCCGCCTCTCACCGCCCGACGTCGGCGCGCTGGAGGAGGAGTTCGTCCTGGCCGCGCTGCGGTCGGGCTGGGCTGCCCCGGCCGGGCCGGATCTGGAGGCCTTCGAACGGGAGGTCGCCGGGCGGGTCGGAGTCGGCCACGCTCTGGCGGTCAGCTCGGGTACCGCCGCGCTGCACCTCGCCCTGATCGCGTTGGGCGTGCGGGCCGGCCAGCCGGTCGTCGTGCCGACGCTGACCTTCGCGGCGACCGCCAACGCCGTGATGTACCAGGGGGCGGAGCCGGTCTTCGTCGACTGTGACCCGGCCACCGGAAATCTCGATCCGGAGCTGCTCGACCGGGCGCTGCGCCAGCTCACCGCGCGGGGTGCCCGCGTCGCCGCGGTCCTGCCGGTCGATCTGTTCGGAGCGTGTGCCGACTACCCGCGCCTGCTCGAGGTGTGCGAGCAGCACGCGGTGCCGTTGGTGGCGGACGCGGCCGAGGCGATGGGCGCCACCCTGCGCGGGGCGGCCGCCGGTTCGTTCGGACGGGCGGCCGCGTTCTCCTTCAACGGCAACAAGATCATGACGACCTCGGGCGGCGGCATGCTCGTCTCCGACGACGCCGACCTGATCGCGTACTGCCGGTACCTGTCCACCCAGGCCAGGCAGCCGGTCGCGCACTACGAGCACCTCGAGATCGGGTACAACTACCGCCTGAGCAACGTGCTCGCGGCCCTCGGCCGAGCGCAGCTGCGCCGGCTCGACGAGATGATGTCGCGCCGGCGACGGCTTCGTGATCTCTACGCCAAACTGTTCGGCGGGCGGGACGGGGTACGGCTGCTCGGCGCCGACGACCCCGGCGCGAACTGCTGGCTCACCACCGTCGTGGTCGAGCCGGAGTGGGCGGGTTGGAGCGCGGCCGAGCTGAGCGCCTACCTGGCCGACCGCGGCATCGAAAGCCGCCCGGTCTGGAAGCCGATGCACCTGCAGCCGGTCTTCGCGCGGGCACGGTCGGTGCTGACCGGGGCGGCCGAACGGCTCTTCTCGACCGGGCTCACCTTGCCGAGTGGATCAGCACTGTCCGACCTCCAGGTCGACCGGGTCCTGTCCACTGTGGCCAGTTTCCTGGATGGGGACCGGGCGGGATGGTGAAGCGTAGCGTGGACATCGTCGGTGCCGGCTTCGCTCTGATCGCGCTGGCACCGGTGGCCGCGCTCGTCGCGTTGACCGTCCTCATGGGACTGGGCCGGCCGGTGTTGTTCCGCCAGGCCCGGCCCGGCCGGCACGGGCACATCTTCGAGCTGGTCAAGTTCCGCTCGATGCGGACGGCCCGACCTGGGCTGACGGCCCTGCAGGCTCGGGCCACCGACGCCGACCGGCTCACCCGCCTCGGCCGCCGGCTGCGGGCCTGGAGCCTGGACGAGATCCCGACGCTGTACAACGTCCTGCGCGGTGACATGAGCCTGGTCGGACCGCGCCCGCTGCTCGTCGAGTACCTCGACCGGTATACCCCCGAGCAGGCCCGGCGGCATGAGGTGCGTCCCGGCATCACCGGGCTGGCCCAGGTGCGCGGGCGCAACGCGCTCACCTGGGAGGAGAAGTTCGCCTGCGACCTGTGGTACGTCGAGCACCGGGGGCTCGGACTCGACCTGCGGATCCTGCTGGCGACGGCGTGGACGGTGCTGCGCCGGCGCGGTGTCCACAGCCCCGGCACCGTGACCGCCCCCGAGTTCATCCGTCGCCTCCCTGAACCCGTGGTCAGCGAGGTCGGGTCGTGACCGGGCGCGTGGTGATCGTGGGATGCGGTGGGCACGGGCGGGAGGCGCTCAGCATCATACGGGCGATCAACGAGGCCACCGGCCGGATGGTCTGGGACGTCCTCGGGTTCGTCGACGACAAACCGTCCGCGGCCAACCGGGACCGGGTCGACCGGCTCGGAGTCGCCTGTCTCGGCCCGGTCGACTGGCTCGGTGAGGTCGGCGACCAGACCTACGTCGTGGTCGGGGTCGGCGATCCGGGTAGCCGCCGCGACCTCGACCGCCGGGTCCGCGAGTTCGGGCTGCGCCTGGCCAGCATCGTCCATCCGTGGTCGATGGTGGGTCGCGACACCGTATGCGGTGACGGACTGCTGCTCTTCGCCGGCACCCGGGTCACCACCAACGTCGTGATCGGCCGGCAGGTGCATGTCAACCACAACTCGACCATCGGGCACGACTGCGTGCTCGGCGACTTCGTGACGGTGAACCCGCTGGCCGCGATCTCCGGCGAGTGCCGCGTCGGCGCAGGCGTCCTGATCGGTACGACGGCGGCGGTGCTGCAAGGGCTGACCGTCGGTGACGAGTCGACCGTCGGCGCCGGCGCGTGTGTGGTCCGCGATGTGCCGGCGCACACCATCGTGAAAGGGGTGCCGGCCCGATGAGCAGCCCCTTGACGGTCGTCATCGTCCTCAAGACGGCCGTTGGCGGCCTGTGGCTGGTCCCGCACGTCGATGAGCTTCGGCGTCGTGGCCACCGCGTCGTGGCCGTCCTGCCACGAGAGGGGCGGCTGCGCGACACGCTCGTCGACCGGGGTGTGCCGGTACTGGACGCGGGGTTCGACTTCCGCTTCCGGCCTGGTTTCGGACCGCTGCGCGGGTTGTGGCGGCTGCGCCGCCAGATCAGACGGCTCCGGCCCGACGTTGTCAACTACCATCTGTACGCCTCAGCCCTCGCCGTCCGGCTCGCCACCATCGGCACCGGGATCACCCGGGTACACATGGTGGCCGGACCGCTCTACCTGGACTCGCGGCGGATACGGGCCGTCGAGCGGCTGCTATGCCGGCTGGACCACACCCTCATCGCCGGCAGTGCCCACACCGCGCGACGCTACCGGGCCCTGGGACGGTCCGGCCGACGCACGCCAGTCATCCCGTACGGCGCCGACACCGACCGGCTCTACGTTCCGACCGCCGACCAGCGGAGCCGGGCGCGGGCCGCCCTCGGCTTCGAGGACACGACGTTCGTGGCCATCATGGTCGCCTACGTGTACGCGCCCCGGCGCAGTGTCCACAAGGGACGGGGTATCAAGGGTCACGACCTGCTCCTGCAGGCGTGGCGCGCCTTCGTTCCGAGTCACCCCGGTGCGCAGCTGCTGATGGTCGGCGGCGGCTTCGGCACCGCCGCCGAAGCGTACCGGTCGCAACTCATCACGCGGTATGGAGTGTTGACCGATCCTACCGTCAGGTGGCTGGCCACAGTGGACGATGTTCGCGGGTACTACGCCGCCGCTGACGTGAGCGTGAGCCCGTCGCTGTCGGACAATCACGGCGCCGCGCTGGAGGCCGGCGGCATGGGGCTGCCGTCGATCGTCAGCGATGCCGGCGGCCTGCCCGAGGCGGTCGACATCTCGTCCGGCTGGGTCGTTCCCCGCGACGACGTGCCGGCCCTGCTCGCCGCGCTGGAATGCGCCTATGACGAGTACCAACGGGGGCGGCTGGCCCAGCGGGGAGCTCGCGCCCGCGAGTGGGTGGTGGCCCAGTTCGACCAGCGCGACTGCACGACGCGGGTCGTCGATGAGATCGAGCAGGCCGTAGCGGTCCGCCGGCTCACGGTGCGGCCGCGGTGGGATGCCGATTCGGCGGTTGTCCCGGACATCCGGCCCGGTGGCGCGCCGCGAAACGACAAGGAGGAGACGGTATGAGGGCCGTCGTCACCACTGAGGCCCGCTACCTGCGAACGCCGGACGGAGGCGTGTGGACGACGACGGCCGGCGGGGCGTCGTTCTGGGAGCGTTACCTGACCGCGTTCGACGCTGTGCGCGTGGTGGCCCGCGTCCTCGACGTCGACGAGACGCCGCCGGCGGCCATCCGGGTGAACGCCGAGGCGGTCGAGGTGTGGCCGGTGCCCTACTACGTGGGTCTGGTCCAGTATGTGCGCCGGTTCACGGCCGTGCGGACCGCTGTCCGTGCCGCCGCCCAACCGGGCGACGCGGTGATCCTGCGCGTCCCTTCGCCCCTGGGTTCGTTGCTGGCGCAGGCCCGTCACCGTCGTGGGCTGCCGTACGCGGTGGAGGTGGTGGGCGATCCGGACGCGGTGTTCGCGCCGGGCGTGGTCGACCACCCGCTGCGTCCTATCATCCGGCGTCGGTCGGTCGCCGCGCTGCGCGAGCTGTGTGCGCACGCGTCCGAGGTGGCGTTTGTCACCGAACGCACCCTGCAGGCCAGGTACCCGGTCGGGGCGGACACGATCACCACCACGTACTCCTGCATCGAGCTCGACAACGACTCCTTTGTAGACAACCCGCGGTCGTGGAGCCGGAAGGCGGCCTACCGGCTGGTCTCGGTGGGAAGCCTGGAGCAGCGGTACAAGGGCGTCGACGTGCTGATCGAGGCGGTCGCGCGGTTGGGCGCGGCCGGCCAGCCGGTGCACCTGACCCACGTCGGGGACGGACGGTACCGGACCGAGATCGAGGCACAGGTGGCCCGCCTCGGCCTGACCGACCGGGTCACCCTGGCCGGCGCGGTACCCGCGGGTCGCCGGGTACGGCAGCACCTCGACCGGGCCGATCTGTTCGTCATGCCGTCCCGCACGGAGGGGCTGCCGCGGGCGCTGATCGAGGCGATGGCCCGGGGCCTGCCGGCGATCGGGACGACGGCCGGTGGTATCCCGGAGCTGCTCGACCCCGAGTACCTCGTGCCCCCGGACGATCCGGCCGCGCTCGCCGATGCCATCACGGCGATGCTGACCGACCCGGACGCGCTCGCGAAGGCTTCGGCGCGCAACCGGGACCGGGCCGAGCACTTCGCCTCGTGGCGACTCGGGCCGGTCCGCACCGCCTGGTACACCACCATCCGCGAGGCCGCGGCGGCCCGATCGGTGCCCCGCGCGCCATCCAGGGTCGTGCACGTGATCGGCTCGCTCGACCGGGGGGGTGCCGAGACCGTGGCCCTCGACCTGTGCCGGGCCATCCCGACCGCCCGGCTCCGACAGACGTTCGTCACCCTCGGCGGGCGCGAGGGCCGGCTGGCCGATGACTTCCGGGCCGCCGGGGCGCAGGTCGGCGAGTGCCCACTCGCCCCCGTCTCGACATTCCCGCTCCGGCTGTGGCGGTACCTGCGGGCGCTCCGGCCAGATGTCGTCGTCTCGCACGTGAGCCTGGCCAGCGGCCCGATCCTGCTGGTGGCCGCGCTGGCCGGAGTGCGGCGGCGGGTGGCGCGGGTGCACAGCGAGAGCGACGGCCGGCCAGCCAGCCGCGGCGTCCGGCTCCGCCGCGAGATCCTGCGCGGCGTGGTCAACGTTGCCGCGACCGACGTGGTGGCGGTGACCGAGGCCGCCCTCCGCTTCGCCGCCCCGCGCGGCGGTGACGCCCGGCACCAGGTAATCCACAATGGAGTCAATTTGGACCGGTTGCGCGCCCCGGACCGGGTCGGCGCCCGGGCGGATCTCGGGCTGCCGGCGGACGCGCTGCTGATGGTCCACATCGGACGATGCGCGCCCGAGAAGAATCGCGGGTTCCTGGTCCGGGTCCACTACGCCGCCCGCCGGCTCCGGTCGGACACCCACCTGCTCGTGGTCGGCCCCGGCGGCATCGAGGACCTGCTGGACGCCGATCCCCACCTGGCCGCCGACCGGTCTGTGACGCTGCTCGGCGAACGGCCCGATGTCGGTGCCGTCATGGCCGCGGCCGACGTACTGCTGCTGCCGTCACACTGGGAAGGGCTGCCGGGCGTCGTCCTGGAGGCGTTGGCCTGCGGGCTACCGGTGCTCGCCACCGATCTGGCCGGACTTCGGGAGGTGGCGCAGGAGGTGGTCGGGCTACACCTGCTCGACCTCGACCTCGGGCCCTACCGGTGGGCGGTGAGCGCGATCGGCCTGGCCGCCACCAGCAGCGAGGAGCGGGCGGCGATCCGCCGGGGCATGCGGGATTCACCATTCGCGTTCGAGCGGTCGGTCCGTGAATGGGAGCGCCTGTGCCGGCCACGTGGCTGACCGCGCGGGTCCGGCTCGCGCTGCCGGTGGCGGCCGCCCTTATCCTGGTCATCCTCTATCCCGGACTGACCGCCCGCGAGACGGTTCCCGAGCAGGCGATCGTGGTCGCCGTCACCTGGGCCGCGTGCCTGGTCGGGCTTGCCCTGTCGCGGGGTGAGGGCGCGTACGGCAGCGGCACCCTGTACCTGGTCATCTTCGGGCTCTTCCACGGCGGCCTGCTGTTCGCGGTGTCGATCTCGCCCGACGTGGTGGACCGTCTCCCGCTCGCGATGTGGCTCTACAGTCCGTACCTGCCTGAGGCGACCACCATGGTGGTGGCCGGCATGCTCGCGTTCACGCTCGCGCTGGCCCTGAGCGGCCCGCTGTCGGCCACCGGATCGGAGTCGCCCGAATCCTCGGAGCCGGCGGCTGGCCGGGTGTCCCGGCCTGCGCGGGCGGCCGGGCGGATCGGGCTGGCGGTCGAGCTGTTCGGGGTGCTGCTCTTCGCCGCCGCTATCGAGCAGGCTGGCGGAATCGCGGTGCTGGCTGACGGGTACGGCGCGTTTCTCGACGGTCTCGAAGGCTCCTGGGCCATCGCCTACGGCACGCTGCTCATCGGCATCGGAGCGGTTCTCGGCGTCGTCGCCGGTGGCCGGTGGCGGGTTCTGGCCTGGGCTACGTTCACCGGCTACGCACTGGTGGCGTTCCCGCTCGGGACGCGTGGGTCGGTGCTGTTTCCGCTGGCCGCTCTCGTGGCTGTCGAGGCCCGGCGGGGACGTTGGCTGCGCCTGCCCGTCGCCATCGGTGCGACCGTCGTCCTGTTCGCTCTGATCTCGGTCGTACGCACCACCCGGCAGTCCGGCGTCGGGACGCTGCTGCAGAGTCCGTGGGCCGCGTCGCCGCTCGACGCGGTGGCCGAGATGGGCTACTCGCTGCGCCCGTCGGTCGAGGTACTCGGCTGGGCCTACCAGGGCGAGCCACCACGCGACGGCGTCACGTTCGTCGCCGTCGTGCTCCGGCTCATCGAACGGTTCACCGGCTGGCACGGCGGCCCGCCGGCCGTCGACGACCGGCTGTTCAACCAGGAGGTGCTCACCCGCGTGGGACCGATCGGCGGCTCACCGATCGCCGAGGG
Organism: uncultured Actinomycetota bacterium; assembly: GCA_963803345.1. Taxonomy (GTDB): domain Bacteria; phylum Actinomycetota; class Actinomycetes; order Mycobacteriales; family Micromonosporaceae; genus CAWDLX01. The sequence goes on along the minus strand of CAWDLX010000004.1, from coordinate 1,309,071 downwards.
ATACCACAACTTCGGGCTGGCGGGAGTGGTCGGGGTCATGATGGTGATCGGTATCGTGATCGGGTTCCTGTCCCGCCGAACGTCCACTCTGTACAGTGACGCCGTCCTCGGAGTCGTCCTGGTACCTCTGTTCACCGACATCCGCAACAGTTCGGCCGTGGTGATCCCGCAGGTCGCGCTCGGGCTGGCGCTGGTCCTGGCGGCCCGGCTGCTGGCCGGCCGACGGCTGCCGCGGAGCCGGTGGGCACTGACCGGTGGCCTCCGATGAACGGTCGGCGCCGCACCGACATCGCGCTGATGACCGGATCGAGCGCGGTGCAGGCCGCCGGCGCCGCATTGTCGGCGTTGCTCGCCACCGTGCTGCTCGGACCACAGTCCCGGGGGGTCATGGTGGTCGGGCTGACGATCGGTGGCATCGCCGCGGTGCTGGCTGGACTGGGTACCGGGGCGGCACTGCGGTCCCGGCTCCCCGGCGCCGCCGACGTTGACGAGCGCCGGGCTCTGATCGTCGCCTACACGTGGTGGTCGGTCGCCGCCACCGCACTGAGCGCCGTCCTCGCCGTCCTCGCCTCAGCTTCGGCCGCGATCGTCATCGATCCTGCCCTCGGCCGCGTCGCACCGCTGGGCGGCATCGCCCTGGCGACCGCCGCCCAGACCGCGGTCGCACAGCAGAATGACGCCTGGTTCGCGGCCGGGCGCTTCGCGGCCGGGAGCGCGTGGGCGGCGGCGGCCTCGCTGTCGGCGCTGGCCGGCCTCGTCACGGCGGCATTCGTCCACCGTGGACTGGTGCCCCTGCTGGTCGGCCAGGCCGCCGGTACCGCGGTTGTCGCCGCGCTGGCGCAGCACCGGCTGCGCCGGTCCGGCCTGGCGGCGCTGCGGTGCAGCCCCCGCCGGACCCTGGCTGAACTGTGGCGGATCGTCCGGGTGGGCGCGCCGGTTCTCGGTACGACCCTCGGGTTCGTTGTCGCGCTACGGGCCGACCGGCTGGTTCTCGGCGTCGTGGCCGGCACCACGGCGGTCAGTCTCTACTCGCTCGCCGCCACCCTCGGCGAGATGCCGCGCCTGCTCCCGGGGTCGGTCGGCCAGGTTCTGCTGCGCGACGTGGCCCTCGTCGGATCGGCGGCGCCGGTGCGGCGGGCCCGCGTCGTCGCGTTCGGACTCACCACGGCCGCCAGCGTGGTCGTCGCCGCCGTCGGATGGCTGCTGATCGTCCCGGTGTTCGGGTCCGAGTTCGGGCCGGCGCGACCTGTTCTCGTACTCCTCCTCGCGGCCGAGGTCTGCTTCGTGCCGTACGGGCTGGCCACGCGGGGGCTCATCGGTGGCGGCTGGACCGGCGCCGCCGGACGCCTGGGTGGTGCCGGCGGGCTCGCCGCGGTCGCGCTGTTCGCGATCGCGGTTCCACTGTGGACGATGGTGGGAGCAGGAGTGGCCAGCCTGGTGTTGTATCTGGCACTCTCGGTGATCGCCTGGAGGATGCTGGTACGACGCCTGGGGATGGCCGCGCCACGGACCGGCGACCCGGTACCGGTTGCCGTGGGGTCGTCGTGATGCGGCGCCTGCTCCGGATGGCGCGCCACCGCCTGATGGCCGGCGGCTCGCTCGCCCGGGTGCTCTACCTGCGGCTGGCGTACCGCGAGATCCAGGTCGGCTTCGACACCCGCATCGGGCCGGGATGCGAGATCTCGGCCGGTCGGGGCAGCAGTATGGTCCTGCGGGGAGCCTCGATCGGACGAGGCTGCCAGATCATCGCCGCGCCGGGCGCCGTCCTGCACGTGGTCGGGTCCTCGATCGGACCCCACTCGGTGGTCGTGGCCCGCGAGGCCATCATGATCGGCCAAGGCTCGATGCTGGCCGAGATGGTGGTGGTCCGCGACGCCGACCACGATCGCCCGGACGGCTCGCCGTTGCGGGCTCAGTACCACGTCACCGCGCCCGTCGTGATCGGCCGCGACGTATGGATCGCCGCCCGGGCGACCGTCCTGCGAGGCGTCACGGTCGGCGACCGGGCGACTGTCGGGGCCGCCGCTGTCGTCACCCGGCCGGTGGCGGCGGATACGACAGTGGTCGGGGTGCCGGCCCGGCCGTTGTCCACGGTGGCATTGCCGTGAGGCTGGTCATCACCGGCGGCGCCGGGTTCATCGGAGCCAACCTGTGTCGGGCCGCGCTCGGGTCGGCCGAGGTCGACCGGGTGGTCGTCCTCGACGACCTCAGTACCGGCAGCGCGCGGAACCTGGCCGGCCTCGACGTGGAGTTCGTGCACGGCTCCGTCCTTCACGACGCCGTGCTCGACAAGGCCTGTGCCGGTGCCGACGCGGTGGTGCACCTGGCCGCCGTACCCAGTGTGCCGCGGTCGATCTCCGACCCGTGGACGGCACACGAGGCCAACGCCACCGGTACGGTCAGGCTCCTCGAGGGTGTCCGGCGCCACGGTGTACCCCACGTCGTGGTCGCGTCATCGAGCTCGGTCTACGGGCCCAACCCGTCCCTGCCGAAGAACGAGGAGGCCTGGACGCGCCCGATGAGCCCGTACGCGGCGAGCAAGCTCGCCGCCGAGGCCTACGCGCTGGCCTACCAGGTCTGCTACGGCGTGCCGGCGCTGGTGCTGCGGTTCTTCAACGTGTACGGCCCCCGACAGACCGCCGGCCACCCGTACGCCGCCGTGGTGCCCCGGTTCATGGACGCCGCGGTGCACGGACGGCCGGTCGAGGTGTTCGGGGACGGGCGCCAGTCCCGCGACTTCACCTTCGTCGGCACGACGTGCCAGGTGCTGCTCGCGGCCGTGCTCCGGGGGGTGCGGTGCGACTCACCGGTCAACCTCGCCTTCGGCGAACGAACCAGCATCCTCGACCTGATCGCGATGATGGGTGAGGTGCTCGGGTGCACGATCGAGGCGCGCCATCGCCCGGCCCGTACCGGCGACGTACGCCACTCCCGGGCCGACTCCTCGCTGCTGCGCCACCTGTTTCCGGAGATCTCCGCGGTGCCTCTGCGGCAGGGGCTGCGCGAGACGGCCGACTGGTTCGCCACGCGCTGAGGTCGGCGCCCGTTGCGCGACCGGCACTCAGCGGCGGGCGTACAGGTACCAACGCGCCCAGGGGCGCGGGTCGAATTCACGGGTGCGGATCAGAAATCCGGCGCGCCGCAGCAGCTCGCGGACGGGGGCGTAGGTGCGCCTCGGGTCCTCCGGCCCCCCGGCGGCGATGAAGTCATGACATGACACGGCGATGTGGCACACCCTGTCCAGATGGTCGCCGGCCGCCCGGAGCGCCTCGAGTTCGGCGCCCTCGATATTCATGGTGAGCAGGTCGATCCGGTCGACCCCGGTCAACGCCATCAGCTCGGGCAGGGTCTGCCCGGGCACGACGATGCCGCCCGAGGGCATGAGTCCGTTCGCGAAGTGGTTGATCTCGTCGTCGGCGAGGTGGACGGGGCCGGACCGGCCGGCCAGTGCGACAGGTAGCGCCGTCACATTGGTCAGACCGTTCAGGTCAATGGTCCGTCGAAGGAAGCCGAACGTGCGCGGATGCGCCTCGACGCTCACGACCTGTCCGGTCGGTCCGACGAGTCGCGACATCAGGCGGACCTCCCCGCCCACACCCGCCCCGACATCGAACACGACATCACCGGGGCGCGGCTCGTAGTCGTGCAGGAACATGTCCCGGGCCGCCGCGTCCTGCAGCCGGGCCGACGGGCCGCCGAGCCGGGGGTGCACGGTGATCCCGTCCCGGTACTGGTGGGCCCAACCTGGGCCGGCCGGCCTGACCAGGCACCGCTCGCCCCGGCGGGCCGACACGAGGACGGATCCGAGCCCGGATCGCCAGGGACCGGGAATCCGGCGCAACAACTCGTCGGCGTTCACCCGGGCCGGCCACTATCCACAGTAGACGCACCCGGGCGGGCAGAGCCCGACGGCCGAGGATCACGGACCCAGGTCAGCGCGGCCGCCTCCTCTCGTCTCTCCGATAGCGGTACAAACACCTCAAAACAGACGTATCGTACGCATCATGTCGCGCTCAACGCCAGTCGCCTCCCACGGTGAGATCGAGGCGACTGAGGTGGCCGCCCCGATGGGTGCCCGCGCTCGGATCATCCGGGTCGTCGTGATCGTGGTCGTGCTGTGCCTGCTCGCCACCGTGGGCGGGGTCGCCTGGTTCGAGCTGCGCGCCGTGCCGGTTCGCGAGGACCTCATCGGCGCCGGCGCGCTGCTCCGCCAGCTCGAGCAGCAGGTCGAGTCGGGGCGGACCGGGCCGTCGCAGTCTACATTGGACAGCCTGCGGGCCCGGACGGCGGCCGCCCGGGCCGGTACCCGATCGCTGGACTGGTGGCTGGCCGGCGCGCTTCCGTTGGTCGGGGACGATGTCGACGCGGTCCGTACCATCGCCGAGGTGCTCGACGATCTCGCCACGGGCGCCCTGCCCAGCGTGGTCCGGCTGGCTGGAACTCTGAGCCTGCCCGACCTGGTCCCTCGCGACGGGCGGGTCGAGCTTGGACCGCTGCGGGCGGTGGCGCCCGACATCGAGGCTGTCGCCGGCCGTATCTCCATCCTCCGCGACCGCGTGGACAACGTCGCCACCGCTGGCCTCACCCATCAGGTCAGCGAGGCCGTTGATCAGGTACGGGCCGGGCTCGACCGGCTCGCGGCGCTCTCGGCCACGGCGGCTCGCGCGGCGGCCCTGCTGCCGGCCATGCTCGGGCTGGATGGGCCGCGGACCTACCTCGTCCTGTTCCAGAACTCCGCCGAGGTCAGGGCGACCGGCGGCATGCCAGGAGCGTTCGTGGTCGTCCGGGCTGACCGGGGCGCCATCAGCATCGTCGACCAGGGCTCCTCAGCCTCGGCGCTGGGCACGTTCACGACTCCGGTACTGCCGCTCGACGCGTGGACGCGCTCGCTCTACACCGACCGGCTGGGCATCTTCCCGGGCGATGTCAACCTGACTCCGCACTTTCCGACCGCCGCCCGGTTGGCCCGTGAGATGTACCGGCGGCGAACCGGCCGGACCGTGGATGGCGTACTGGCGACCGATCCGATCGCGCTGTCCTACCTGCTGCGGGCGACCGGGCCCGTCGTGACGGCGGCTGGGGCCACGCTGACCGCTGACAATGCCGTCCAGGTCCTGCTCGTTGACGCCTACCGACGGATGTCCACGACACCGCAGAAGGACGCGTACTTCGCGGCCGCCGCCCGCGCGGTGTTCGAGACGCTCAGTCGAGGGGCGGCGAACCCCGCCGGAGCTGTCGCCGCGCTGGCGCGGGCGGCCGGGGAGCGACGCCTGCTCGTCTGGAGCGCGCATCCAGATGACCAGGAGTCGATCGCCGGCACCGTCCTCGAAGGCGCGATGCCCCTGAGCGACGGGGCGGCCCCGCAGGTCGGCATCTTCCTCAATGACGGCACCGGCGCCAAGCTCGACGTCTATCTCACCCACAGCGCCGCGCTCCAGGTCACCGGCTGCCGCCCGGACGGCCGGGTCGAACTCACGGTTGGCGTGTCACTCGGATCGAGAGCTCCGTCCACGGGACTGCCGCCCTATGTTCTCGGACTGGCGCTCGGTGGTTCGCCCTACACAATCCGAACCAATGTCATGTTCTTCAGCCCTGCCGGAGGCTCCATTCTCACCGCCGATAAGGACGGCTCGCCCATCACGCTCGGTACCGGCATGGAGCGGGGCCGCACAGTCGGGATCACGACCGTGCTCCTGAAGCCGGGCCAGACCAGCAGCTTGCGCGTCCGGCTCCTTACCGCCGCGCTCACGGCCGACGAGCGGGGGCGCCTGTCACCGTCACTGTGGGTCACCCCAGGAGTGAACCCGTGGCCGTTAGTGTCGCCTACTCCCGTTTTATGCGAATAACGTATAAAGTCGGTATTGTCCATGACTGGCCGGTCATCGGAGATGCGTAGGTTAAGGAGAACAATGCGCACCATCCGGATCTTTCTTCCGCTTGCCGCGGCAGTGATGGGCCTCATCCTCCCGACCGCCGCGTCCGCCGACCCGTACCCCGCCGACACGCCCGACCTCGGCGTCAGCAGCGAGACTGTCACGGTCGGGTCGACGGACGTACTCGTCGGATCGGGCTTCGGCGCTAACGACACCATCAGGATCACCATCCAGTACGACGAGTTTCTGGCCCGGGCGCAGACCGTGCGGGCGGACGCCAGCGGCGATTTCAGGACGACCATCCTGCTCACCGAGGCCGGCATCGCCATCGTCACGGCCATCGGTGACCCGTCCGGGGTGAGCGCCTCGGTGGTCGTGCATGATCTTCAGCCTGGCTCGGCTCTGCCGGTGACGGGACAGAGCGGCACGGCCCTGTGGCTGGCGCTGATCGGCTCGGCCGTCCTGGCCACCGGCGTCGTCGTCCTGGTGCTGGTCCGGTCGCGCCGGAGGCGCCCCGCGCATCGGGCCACGTGACGCCGACGGTTCGGCAGCTCTGAGGCCGTAGTGTCGAATTGGTATCGATGCCCTGGTCACCACAATGGACGGACCGTTGGGCGGTGCACCGCCGGCTAGGGTGTCGGCATGACGGCCACACCGGGCGGACGGTGCCGGCGGACGCCTGCCGGCCGACGGAGAATACTCACGGCCGGGCTCGGCGTGGTCCTGGCGATCGGGCTTGGCGCCTGCACCACAAAGGCCCAGCAGGGTACTCCAGCCACCGCCACCACCACGCCGACGTCCGCGTCGACCACCGCGCCGCCGCCCGGTGAGGCCGGCTTGTCGCATCCGCGGGCCGATCCGCTGTACCCGGCTTTCGGCAATCCCGACCTGGATGTGCTGTCCTATCAACTCGCGCTGGCCTGGGCGCCGTCATCGAAGGTGCTCACGGCGACCGCGACGCTGGTGATCCGCCCGACGACGGATGTGACCAGCCTCGTCCTGGACTTCACCAACTCGTACACAGTGGACAGTTCGACGGTCGACGGAACCGCGCAGACGGCCAGCCGGAAGGACAACGACCTCGTCGTACCGACGGGGCGCACGATGGCCAGGGACAGTCGCACGACCCTGGTCGTGACGTATCACGGAGTGCCCGCGGAGATCCCGTTCCCGTCCACCCGATCAGACGCGGCGGAGGGGCTCGGCCTGCGCCCCACGGCCTCGGGCGAGGCGTGGACGATGCAGGAGCCCTACGGCGCGTCGACCTGGTATCCGGTCAACGACCACCCTTCCGACGAGGCGACGTACGACATCGCGGTCACCGTGCCGGCGGGCTGGACCGCGATCGCCAGCGGCACTCCGGGCGACGTTGTCAACTCGGCCGACGGCTCGACGTTCCACTACACGTCGAAGGATCCCGTCGCGAGCTACCTGACAACGCTGGCGATAGGCCATTACACGAAGGTCAGCGCGACCTCGCCCGACGGTGTGCCGATCACCTCCTGGCTGCGCACGGGTGTTGACGAGAGTTTCAAGCCGGCCGTGAACCGGATGCCCGAACTGCTCAAGTGGCTCACTGACCGGTTCGGCCCGTACCCGTTCCCCACCGCGGGCGTCGTCTTCGTCGACTCCAACTCGGCGATGGAGACGCAGCAGATGGTGACCTACGGCGGCCAGCTTCGCGCGTCGACGGCCGACACGGACGAGGTCCTCCTGCACGAGCTGAGCCATCAGTGGTTCGGTGACTGCGTCACACCCACCGACTGGACCGGGCTGTGGCTCAACGAGGGCTGGGCGATGTACGCCGAGTGGCTGTGGACCGTCGACCAGGGAATGCAGACCGACGCCGAATGGGTGTCCGATGCCCGGGCCGCCGACGCCCGTTCCCGTGCCGTCGCCGGCCCGGCCGGACATCCGAAGGTCAACCACTTCGCCGAGAACAACGTCTATCTCGGCCCGGCACTCATGCTGCGGGAGATCCACCACGCGGTGGGCGACAAGGAGTTCTTCGCCATGGCCCGCGACTGGGTGCAGACCCAGCGCGACATGCCGGTGGACCGGAACATGTTCGTCGCCTTCGTCAACCGTCATACGGGTCGGGATTTCACGACGTTGATCAATACCTGGTTGGACTCACCCACGGAGCCGGCCCCGTAACGGCTCCGGTTGATTAGCCCCGATCACCGTGGCGATGCGTGCAAGGATGCACGGTGAGCCTTGTCGGGCATGGCCTGCCAAGAACGGGTGAGTGATGCGCAGGATGGTACGTTCGCGGTCCAAGGGGCTCGACGAGTTCGACGTGCTGATCCAGTCTCGCGGGGTCGGTGTGGCGTTTCAGCCCATCGCCGACCTCAGCAGCGGGGAGGTGGTCGGGTACGAGGCGCTGGCCCGGACACCGGCTGGATCCTCGTTCGCCGATCCAGCCGAGCTGTTCGCCGAGGCGTACCGCCGTGGCCGGGTGGGCGAAGTCGACTGGGTGTGCCGGGCCGCCGTGTTCCGGGCCGCGCTGGACAGCAAGGTCCCGCCGGAGGTGCCGCTGTTCGTCAACGTCGAGCCGGCCGCCATGAACGCGCCATGCCCGGCCGACATCATCGGCTTGTTCGCCGCGGCGACCCATCAGTGCCAGTTCGTGGTCGAGGTGACGGAGCGGTCGCTGGCCACCGATCCGGCCGAGCTACTGGCCGCCGTCGACCGGACCCGTGACGTATCCATCGGCGTCGCCCTGGACGATGTCGGCGCCGACCCGGCCAGCCTCGCGTTGATGCCACTGGTCGCCCCGGATGTCGTCAAGCTCGACCTGAGCCTGATCCAGACCCGACCCAATCCGGAGATCGCCCGGATCGTCAACGCGGTGCTGGCCGAGTCCGAACGGACCGGGGCGGTCATCCTCGCGGAGGGCGTCGAGTCCGACCGGCATCTGGCGGTGGCCCGCTCGATGGGCGCGACGCTGGGCCAGGGCTGGCGTTTCGGACCACCGGCACCGCTACCCGACAGTGTGCCGGTACCACCACACCCGATGCGGTTGCGCTCAGCGACCAACGTGGTGGCCGGCACACCGTTCGAGATCGTCTCGCGGGTCCGCGCTCCGGTCGCGTCGAGCCGGGAGCTGCTGGCCGCGACCAGCCGGCACCTGGAGAACGAGATCCTGCACACGTCGGGCAAAGCCGTGCTGCTGAGCAGCTTCCAGGTCGCGGGGAACTTCACGCCCGACATCCGCCGCCGCTACGAGCGGCTCGCCCCGCGCACCGTTCTCACCGCCGCGCTGGGCCAGGACATGCCAGCCGCACCCGGTGTCGGGATACGGGGTGCCGATCTCGACCCTGACGACCCGCTGTGTCGCGGGTGGACAGTCATCGCCCTCGGCAGCCAACTCGCCGCCGCGCTGATCGCCCGCCGCGTCGACAACTCCCCGCCGACCGGCCCCGGGAAGTTCGAGGCCATCATCACCCATGACCGCGACCTCGTCGTGGCGGCGGCCCGCTCCCTCCTGGCCCGGGTGCCTGCCCTCGGCTGAGTCGGCGTTGGGCATGCGATCCCCGGATGATGCCGGCCAGGACACCGCCTTTCGTGCAGGGTTTGGCCCGCATGAGCCGGAAACCTCTGCGAGGTGATCCGCGGCGAATTCGGGATCTCCCAGCCAGCGGTGTTCCAGCACCTCAAGGTGCTGCGCGAGAGTGGCTTCGCCGCCCGCGGCGATCACCTCGACCCCTGCCCGTGCCGGATGGCCGCCCGCCACTTGACTGACCACTCTGTTTCGCCGGCAGTACCTCTGCCGAGCCGGACGATCCCGCCCCGTCTACGAGATCAAAACGCAGGCCCAGATGTTCATGGTGGGGGTGCGGTGGCGGCGTCCAGGCTCAGTTGGCGTCTCGGTACCTGCTCAGCTCCTTATCGATCTCACGCTCATACGCGCGTAGCCTGCGGACGAGGAGGGCGTGCTCGGCGCGGGTGCCGATGGCGCTCTGAGGCATGGTGCGGTTGTAGTACAGCGCGAGCGCCCAGCCAGCCCACCAGGGGTTCGTAGACCACGCCGCGGAAAGCGAGAATGGCTGGTAGAACGGCTCCCGCTTCGCCGGCAGTCGGACACTGTGGGGCGGAAGCCCGCGCCCTCGTACGGCCAGACGCGTGTAGACCGGCAGGCAGAGGCGCAGTTCCTCGTTGGGTACGATCGCGTAGTCGGGCTTGAACGCACCCCAGGGCACATGCACCTGCCCGAAGAACCCCCGAGCGGTGACACCTTCGGGCACGACTTCCACGAGGGGACGGGGAGCGCCTCGGCAGAGAAACACCGCGTGCAAGGCAGCTGCGGGAACGATGACGACGCCCAGGCCGAGGGTCGCCCAGTCGATCACTCCAAGGGTGCCGTCGCGTGCCTGGATGACTGGGTAGCCCACCGGGAAGGAGCACATCAGCACAAAGCCAACGGCACGCATCGTCGCACGGTCGGGTAGCAGGAGGAACGCGCGCCCCTCGTCGACAACGAACGCCCGCGCGCCCGCGGCGCCGCGCTGCCAGGTGTAGACCGACGCCCGCCAGAGCAGAACTACTCCGACGGATGCCGGCAGGCACAATCCCAGCAGGATTCCGCCCGTCGACGGCCGCGGGACGGCCCACACGACCACGACGCAGGCCACCGTCACGGCGACCGCAGCCGCGACGGCGATCCGCGCGACGGGAAGGCTAAGCCCTGCCGGCCGGCCCCTCGGCTCCATTGAGCAAGTCTCACACACCCGGGCGAATGCCTTGCCGGTCAGACCAGGAATGCTTTGGTGTCCTCGGTGTGCAGGTACACCAGGGCAACGACGGCGGCGAGCACGCCGATCACGAGCCAGAGGTTGAAGACGCCAGCGACCAAGCTGATGGCGGCGTCGAGCAGCAGGAGGACCTCAACGCCGCGGATCTGCCGTCGCAGCCCGTACTGCGGCGCCGCCAACTGGCGGGTGAACCGGACCAGCACGACCGTGACGGCCGTGGCGAGGACGACCGCGACGGCGGGGTGCGTACGGAGCCGGGCGTACCAGCCGAGGCTCGGATCGCCGGGGCCGAGGAAGTAGGCGATGAGGCCGATCAAGGCACCGACTGCCCAGGCGCCGGCCTGCCACCACAGGACAATCCGAAGCGCGCGTATCCAGGCCGGTATCGGCCCCGGGACGGGAACCGCGCCGGCGGGCGCGGCGGGCTCTTCGGGAGGCGTCGGCGACGTGTCCATAGTGGCCAATCTCGATGTTTGCCGGTACAGTACCGGACAACATCCGCCGACCACCACGGGGGTCGCCATCACCGGCTCGAATGGGTACGTTCCTCGGCCCGTCCGGCTCGTGTTCGTGCTGCTCGCGAGCCTCGCCGCGATCCTGGCCCTACGCGGGGTTGGTGTGCTGGTGTCCAACTCGGGCAGCTTGTCCCCGGACTTCCTCCACGGGTTCACAAGCCGCGGCCGCTACTACCCGGTCGACAAGATCTGTTCGGTGCTGGATCCAGGCGCGCTTCAGGACGCTATTCGCGACGGCGATCAGCTGGACGGCACCACCACCGTGTTCGAGGCCACCACGGACCACGTCGTCGAGGAATGCCAGTTCCAGAACAAGGATGTGGTCTTCACCTTCACTGCCGGGGTCTACCCCGACGCCGCGATGAGGCAGAACGTTACCTGCACCCCCGACAACCCGGGCGAGAAGGTCGAGACGATCCCGGTCGGCCGGTACTCCGTCTGCCGTTGGCAGGGTGTGGCCGAGGGTGGCAGCCTGATCGTCGACGACAACGCCGTCGTGGGCTGCAGGGCGAGCCCCTCCGACGTGTCGTCGCTGCCCGCGCTGCAGCCGGCCGTGCAACGCAACTGCGTGCGGCTCGTCGACAAACTCGCCGCGGCCCGGCCCGCCCCCTACTGGGGCAACCGCTTCTGGACGATCCTGTAGATCTCCTGCATCAGGAGTCCAGGACATTGCCGAGGCGTCTCGGCCATCTTTTGGAACGCAATGGCCGGCATACCACGCTTTCAAAGGGGATCTTTCGAAGATGGGCGGGTCCCCGGCCGCGCCCTGCGGAGCCAGAAGGCCACACCCAGGTCCGGGCCGCCGAACCCGTTGCGTCGGCTGGGTGGCGGACCCGCCGCAAAGTCGGTGGCCAGTACCTCGTCGGCGACCAGGTCGGCGTGCTCGGCCAGGGCAGCGGCCATGTCCTCGTCGGTCGCCTCGTAGCGCAGGACGATGCGATCGGCTACCTCCAGACCGCTGGTCTTGCGGGCCTCCTGGATCAGCCGGATCGCGTCGCGGGCCAGCCCGGCCCGGCGCAGCTCGGGCGTGATCTCCAGGTCGAGCGCGACCGTGGCCCCGGCGTCCTGGGCGAACGGCCCAGCCCCGCGGGGCGTCTCGGTGATGATCACCTCGTCGGGGCCGAGCTCGACCGCCTCGCCGTCCACCTCGACGGTCGCCGTGCCCTCCCGCAGGGCGGTCGCCAGCGCCGCGGCGTCGGCCGCGGCGATCGCCTCGGCGACCTCCTGCACGCCCTTGCCGAACCGCTTGCCCAGGGCGCGGAAGTTCGCCTTGGCGGTGGTGTCCACCAGCGACCACCGACCTGCCCCGCACGCGACCAGGCGGACGTTCAGCTCGGCGGCGATCTCGGCGAGCAGGTCCGCGGGCAGGTCCTCGAAGCCCGGGCCGGCGACGCAGCGCCCGCGGCCAGCGGCTGGCGGGTCTTCACGCCGGACTCGGCGCGGGCCGCGCGGCCCAGCTCGACCAGCCGGCGCACCAGCGCCATCTGCGGCGGACAGCGCCGGGTCGATCAGCGACGCGTCGGCCTCCGGCTAGGCGGCCAGGTGCACCGACGGCGGCGCCGTCCGGGTCGACCGGCACGACCAGGTCCTGCCAGACCCGCTCGGTGATGAACGGCGTGAGCGGCGCCATCAGCAGGGTGACGGTCGTCAGCACCTCGTGCAGGGTGGCCAGCGCGGCCGGGTCGCCCCGCCAGAAGCGGCGGCGGCTGCGGCGGACGTACCAGTTGGACAGGTCGTCGACGAACGCCGAGAGCAGCTTGCCGGCCTCCTGGGTGTCGAACGCTCCATCGCCGCGTCGACCGTTGCCGACCAGCGGGTTCAGCTCGGAGAGCAGCCACCGGTCCAGCACCGGCCGGTCGGCCGGCGCCGGGTCGTCGGCCGACGGCGCCCAGCCGCGCGGTGCGGCCGTACAGCGCCTGGAAGGCGACGGTGTTCCAGTACGTCAGCAGGGTCTTGCGGACGACCTCCTGGATGGTGCTGTGCCCGACCCGGCGGGCCGACCAGGGCGAGCCGACGGCCGCCATGAACCAGCGCACCGCGTCGGCGCCGTGCTGGTCCATCAGCGGGATCGGCTCGAGGATGTTGCCCAGGTGCTTGGACATCTTGCGGCCGTCCTCGGCGAGGATGTGGCCGAGGCAGACGACGTTCTCGTAGGAGGACCGGTCGAAGACCAGCGTGCCGACGGCCATCAGCGTGTAGAACCAGCCGCGGGTCTGGTCGATCGCCTCGGAGATGAACTGCGCCGGGTAGCGCTTCTCGAACAGCTCCTTGTTCTGGTACGGGTAGCCGCACTGGGCGAACGGCATCGAGCCCGAGTCGTACCAGGCGTCGATGACCTCCGGGACCCGGCGTGCGGTCGCCGCCGCAGTGGCAGGCGAAGGTGACCTCGTCGATGAACGGCCGGTGCGGGTCGAGGCCGGACAGGTCCCGGCCGGCCAGCTCGCCGAGCTCGGCCAGCGAGCCGACGCAGGTCAGGTGGCCTCTCGGCGCAGCGCCAGATCGGCAGCGGGGTGCCCCAGTAGCGGCTGCGGCGACAGCGCCCAGTCGACGTTGTTGTTGAGCCAGTCGCCGTAGCGGCCGTGCTTGACCGTCTCCGGGTGCCAGTTGGTCCGCTCGTTCTCCCGCAGCAGCGCGTCCCGGACCGCGGTGGTGCGGATGTACCAGGACGGCTGCGCGTAGTAGAGCAGCGCGGTGTGGCAGCGCCAGCAGTGCGGGTAGCTGTGCTCGTACGGGCAGGTGCCGGAACAGCAGGCCGCGGGCCGCCGAGGTCGGCGACCAGCGGCTCGTCGGCCTCCTTGAAGAACACGCCGCCGACCAGCGGGAGCGTCGGGCTCGAAGGTGCCGTCCGGCGGCACCGGGTTGACCATCGGCAGGCCGTACGCCCGGCAGCTGGCGAGGTCGTCCGCGCCGAACGCGGGCGACTGGTGGACCAGGCCGGTGCCGTCCTCGGTGGTCACGTACGTCGGCGAGGACGACGAAGTGCGCGTTCGGCACGCTCGACCAGGTCGAACGGGCGCTGGTAGGTCCAGCGCTCCATCTCCGCCCGGTGAACGTCTCGCCGGTCGGCGTCCAGCCCTCGCCGAGCACCTGGGCCAGCAGCGGCTCGGCGACGACGAGCTGCTCGTTGCCGTCGGTGGCCACCACGTAGGTGACGTCCGGGTGCACGGCGACGGCGGTGTTGGACACCAGCGTCCACGGGGTGGTCGTCCAGACCAGCAGCGCGGCCGTGCCGGCCAGCGGGCCGGAGGTGAGCGGGAAGCGGACGTAGACCGACGGGTCGACGACCGTCTCGTAGCCCTGCGCCAGCTCGTGGTCGGACAGCGCCGGTCTGGTCAGCGCGGGCACCACGGCGCGACCCGGAAGTCCTCGACCAGCAGGCCCTTGTCGAAGATCTGCTTCAGCGACCACCAGACCGACTCGATGTAGTCGGGGTCCATGGTCCGGTAGGCGTCGTCCAGGTCGACCCAGTAGCCCATCCGCTCGGTCAGCTCGGCGAACGCGTCGGTGTGCCGGGTCACCGACTCGCGGCACCTGGCGTTGAACTCGGCGATGCCGTACGCCTCGATGTCCTGCTTGCCGGTGAAGCCGAGCTCCTTCTCGACGGCGAGCTCGACCGGCAGGCCGTGGCAGTCCCAGCCGGCCTTGCGGGCGACGTGGAAGCCCTTCATGGTCCGGTAGCGGGGGAAGACGTCCTTGAAGACGCGGGCCTCGATGTGGTGCGCGCCGGGCATCCCGTTGGCGGTCGGCGGGCCCTCGTAGAACACCCACTCGGGGCGGCCCCTGCGACTGCTCGAGGCTGCGCGCGAAGATCCGGTTGGCGCGCCAGAAGCGCAGCACCTCGTGGTCGAGGGCGGGCAGGTCGACCTGGGCGGGCACCGCGCGGTACCGCTTGCGTCCGGCCGGACTCTGCCGTGCCATGGAACCTCCTCGCGCTCGTCACTGTGTGCCGGCGCAAGGACGAGATCACTCGATCCCGCGGTACCACCTCGCTTGGTCGGGGCCGGGGCCCTGACCCCCTCGTTCGTCGGCTGTGACGGGCCGAATCCGTCCGGTTCTACTGAGGTGTCGTCCTGATCGGGGTGGACGACGCCGTTCTTCCGGAGGCTCACCGGTGATGGCCGGGTCGACGCCTGTGCCCTCAGCATACCGGTACCCGCCGGTGACCCGACCACCTGGTTTCGACCTGCGTTCCGGGGCGACCGCCTGGCCCCTCCCCCCGCAGGCATTACCGCGTTCGGCGGTACTGACCTAGTCGACGAGTCCATCCGTGTCTCGCTCGGGAGATCCGCAACGTCATTACCGACCTGCGCGCCTGCACCGACAACGCGTTGGCCGACGAGGCCTCGGAGCAGTACTTCCTGCAGGTGCCCGATTCACGGGTGCGACCTGCGGCCTGTGGATATGCTGATGAAACGCTCTGCGGCAGCCAGGCTCTTGTTATCTATTCGTTACCCCGGTCGGTAAAGGTTCGAGCCTTGCCAGGCGTTTGTGGGCCGAGGACGCGACAACATGGCGTACCTGGCGGAACGGCCGGTGGTGGCGATGGGCGACTTCGCGGAGTTCTATGCGACGCGTAAGGATGCGGTACTGCGGGCCGTGGTGGCAGCGACCGGTGACCGTACCGGCGCTGAAGATGCGGTTGCCGAGGCGTTCACCAGGGCGTACGCGCGGTGGGCGCGGGTAGCCGAGCATCCCGCGCCGACGGCGTGGGTCATACGCACGGCGCTCAACGCATACCGGTCCTGGTGGCGTCGGTTGCGGCGCGAGCGTCCCAGCGATCAGATGGCGGCCGCGGCCGAACCCGGCGGGCACGGGGCCGACGGGCACGGCGAGTGCGGCATCGATCTCGACATACGTCGGCTGGTAGCGAACCTGCCGAGCAGGCAGCGCGAGGTATTGGCACTGCGCGTCCTAGCCGACCTATCGGCCCAGGAGGTCGGCGCGGTGCTGGGCATCGAGCCCGCGACTGTACATGTCCACCTGCACCGGGCGTTGGATGCGCTACGGCAGCACATGCCGCCACCGCAAGGTGTCATCGCCGTTGACAAGTCCGGGGCCGAAAAGGGGGGGCCATGACTGGTACTGGCACCAACGACATCCTCGACGAGCAGCTGTTCGAGGTAGTTCGCGGCGCGTATCGCGATGTTCACCTGCAGGTTCCGTTGGCGGACATCCAAAGGCGCCATCGCCGCGCCTCACAATGGATACTGTTGCCGGGCCGGATGCGGCTCGTGTTCGCCGCCACGGTGGCGGTGACGGTTGTTACCGTCGGCTCCTGGCTGCTGATCGGCCGGACTGCCGGCGGCGGCGGCCCGATGCCGGCCAGTCCGTTGCCGTCCACATCGGAGCAGGCGCCGGGCAAGCCACCCCGGCCAAGCTCGTCGTCGACGACCGACGCCGGCAGGTGTATGGACTATGTCCGGGCCGAGCTGAATGCCGCGCACCGTGACGGTCAGGCAGTTCCGCCGTTGCGGTTGACTCTCGGCGAGGGTCAGACCCGCCTGCTCATCTTCGCCGACGACCGCGTTGCGATCACCTGCTGGCTCTCCGGCGACACGTTCGCCGTCCAGGGCAGCCCCACCGCGGTCAACGCGAACGCGTACCCGGCCGGACAGTTGAGCTACAGCTCCGAGGACTCCGGGCATGAGTGGGGCGGGGTCGCCTTCGGTCGCGCACCGGCGGGCACGACAAAGGTCACGATCTCGTTTCCGTCAGGTCCGGAACGTCGTGGCCACCATCAATGGTGAGTGGTTTGCGTACTTCGCGCTGCCCGGTCCCGACAACAATCGGCTGGCCGACGCAACACAGGTGACCGCGGCTACCCCGGCCGGAGATGTAAGCCAGGTGATCCAGCATGGGTAGCAATTCGATCGATTGGCACCACACCCAAGAAAAGGGCACGCACATGTCGAAGGGAATGGCTATGTCGCACCAGAAAAGCAGCGACGCGGAGCACAACAGTCCATGGTGGGCAGCCGCCAGCCAGATCGACCGTGGCGCGGTGGCCGCTCGGGGCGCCGCATACGGCACCATCGGGATGCTCGTCGGCGCGATCGCCGGGTTCATCACCGGCGCCAACATCGGCGGCAACTGGTTCACCTCGTTCAGTATCGGCAGCCTGCACGGATATGAAGCCACCGCCTGGATAGGGGCAGCGGTGGGCGGCATCCTCGTCGGTGTTGTGACGCTCTGGCTGGTGCAGCGCCGCCACTCTGGCTGAGTGCCGGTCGCCTGCCTGTGAATCATGGAAGGGCGACTCGCCTGAGGGCGGGTCCCCTTCCACTATCTGGTGTCCTCAAGTGCCCCGACTACTCCTCGCGGGGGGGCGGGTCACAGCGGCAGCGGCCGCCGGTCCACGCGACCAGCGCGCGGTCGAGGTCAGCGGGATCCAGGCCGAGACAGAGCTCGAGGTTCATCACCAGTGGAGTACCAAACATATACACGTCGACCAACATCGCCTGCTCGATGCCGGTCGCTCGTGGTGCGACAAGCATCACCCACATGAGCGCCCGAGCGGTCATAGCCATCGGATCGACACCAGGTTCGCAGCCGTACTCGGCCGGTGGGGACGGAGAGACACTCGAATCAACGTCGAGACAGTAGACTGGCCCGCCACCGAATCCCGGCCTGAACGCGGACCCGACAACCTTGTCCCATGGCACGCAAACGTCGTAGGAGCCACTGAAGGCCTTGCTGTACTCCACACCCTGGCCGGTCAGGCGCATGACAGGCCCCGGTCCTCGATACACTCGCCGCCATGCGATGACGTCAGTGGTGCCGTCAACGAGGACCACGCAGCCACCGATGAAGAGCGCCACGCCGAGGACAGCGCCGAGCACTTCGGCGTAGCCGAGATCGATCATGGTATCCAGGGCCAAGATGCCGGCCGCACCGACGATGGCCACCGAGCCACCGACAATCTTTCGTACCGACGGTCCAACGGGCTTGCCACGATGTCTCAGGACGATCTCCCCGGCCACCCGGTCACTCCCCATCGACTCATTGTGCACATTCGCCGCGGGTTCGACAGAGTCGCAGACCCGACGCGTGGTCGTACGTGCAGTCACGGCGGTCTGCCGGATCCTCGTCCGGTGCTGTGTACAGCCAGCCGCGCGGTGGGCAACGGTTCGCAACACGCCAGCCGTCGACGCTGACGGTGCGCGGCCGACCGCACGACTACCGCCTACACGACGGCGCCGACGCAACCGTAGCCGGCAGCGGCACCAGGTTCGTGGAAGGGACCAGGTCACCGGAGCAGGCCGCGCAGATACGCGGCCTGTCCGACGTGCTGCAGGTCATCGCCGAGCACGCTCATCAGCCGCACGCCCAGGGTGACCGGCGGGTCCCACCGACGATCGACGACGCGATCGAGTTCCTCACCGGTCACGCCGGAAACGAACGCCATGGTCCGCTCGGACACCCGGCCGTAGTACTCCACGAGTGCCTGCGTTGATTCGGGGCGCACGGTCGCGATGTCATCCCGGTCGTGGCCGTAGCCGGTGTTCTGGGAGTCGGGTTCGAGCCCGAACCGGGCGGCCCGGTCACCATCGAGCCACACCTGGTCGGTGTCGAGCAGCTCGCTGACGTGGTGGTCCTGAATTCGCGTCAGGTGCCAGACCAGCCACCCGACGGTGTTGGCGCCATCAGCCGGCGCCCAGGCGAGTTGCTCTGTGGTCAGTCCATCGACGGCCCGATGTACCAGTCCGGGCAGTCGTCCGAACCCGTCGGTGAGAAGATCGCGGCAGTCCATCACTCCAGCTTCGCCGCCCCGTGACCGGTCGGCAAACCGTTCCGCAGCTTCGTCACTCGCCGGGGATCCTCACTCCCGCAGCGGGTCACGACGCGCGCGGCACTCCCACACCGACCTGACCGAAATCCGGGGGGGCGGACACGCCAGATCTCCGCGCGAATCTCGCCCGCAGCGGGCGCTCAACGAACCGGAAACTCGCCACAGCCAGTACGATGAACATGGCAGTCCAGGCGATATCACCGACTACTGTATGTCCGAGTGTTGTGAGTATCGCGATCCGCGCCAGGTCATTCCAGAGGTAGATCGAATACGATCGCTCGCCCAACCACCGCATTGGGCGGCTTGCCAGCAGCGATCCAACGGCCGATCGCGGCCGGGTCACGACACCAGTCAACACCACGAGCGTCAGTCCGGTCCCCGCGACGGTCACGAGGGAACAACGATAGGTGTCGTCTCGATATGCCAGTACGGGTAGGAGGGCGACGGCTGACAGCGCGCAGGGAGCCAGATACCGGAGCGTCCGGGCCAGCCAACCGTTGTGAACAACAATCGCTAGCAATGCGCCGACAAGAATAGGCAGTACATTTGTATCGCTCCCTGAATACTGATGCGGATCGTATTTCACCTCTCGACTCAAGCCGACGTAGAGGTCAAGTACCAGGGTGATCCCGATGAACGACCCGGTGAGCACGGCGAACAGCCGAGGGTTGCGACGATAGCCCCAGAGCAGTGCGAACGGCCAGAGCAAGTAGAACTGCTCTTCGATTGAGAGCGACCATGTGTAGTTGAGGTAGTCCTGAGTAGCGAAAGGGTGGCCGGCCCAGTCAAAGAGGTTTGTCGTATATGTAAGAGCTGCCCCAACGGGTGCGAGAATCTGCCCGACACTGAGGTGCAGCGGGGCGGGGAATGCTTGTCGACCTATGAGGAGCACCAGGGTGGTCGCCGCTACGACCGCCACCAACCCCGGGCCGAGGCGTGCCGCTCGTCGGCGATAGAACGCGACCACATCGATGGCGCCGGTTTGGAGTTCGCGGACCAACAGGGTGGTGATGAGATACCCCGACAGGCAGAAGAACACAGTCACGCCGACGAAGCCGTCGATGAGCGGTCTGGTCGGGGCGTGCTGGCCGAGCACCAGAAGAACTGCCACGGCACGGACGCCATCCAGTCCAGGAATGTAACCCTCGTCCCGCACTGATCGACCTTAACAAGGCAGATGCCGCCGACGGCTATGGTCGATCCATCCTGTCAAAGCGCGTTCGAGGGGAGGTGGCGGCCGGGCCACGGGGGACCGCGCTCGACCCACTGGCGCCCGGCAACATCGGCCGCCTGCTGTGGCTGCTGTTGGGCTACCGGCGGGTGACGGCGGTGCTGACCAGCCGAGAGTTCCTGCCCGCGCTGCTGCCCGCACCTTTTCCACAGTGGACTGATTGTCGTGTTCGTGTTGGCCGCCGCGCTGGCGGCCGCCGGGGCGGTGGTCTCGCTGTTGCGCGGGCGCATCTACATCCACGAGGAGACCGTCGCCGACGAGGGCCCGGCCCAGTGACCGGGGCCTAGAACAAGGGCGCCAGATCGGGGTACCCCAGGGCCGGTTTCAGGTCGGCGAACCACGTCGCGGCCGGATCGGCCGTGGCGAAGAACGGCCGGCCGACCATGGCGGCGTCGCGAGCCTGGAGATAGCGGAGCACGAACACCCGCTCGCCACCGAGGTCGGCCAGGCCGTCGATGATCACTTTGCCGTCGGTGGTCGACATGACCGGTCCCCGCACCGTCCGAGCCAGTCCGGATACCTGTGCGTAGGCATCCCGGAAGACGCCGTAGGCCCGCTGGAGCGGTACGGCGAAGAAGTCATGCGGGCCGGTGTCGCGATCGACGAACAAGTAGTAGGGGATCAGCCCGGCGTAGGTCAGCCCGCGCCACAGTTCGGCCAGGACGATCGGGTCGTCGTTGATCCCGCGGATCAGCGGGGCCTGGCAGCGTATGACCGCCCCGGTCGACAGGATGCGCTGGCCGGCCCGGCGCGCGAGGTCGGGACCACGCTCGGCCGGATGGGTGATATGCGCCATGACGGCCAGATGCCGGCCCGATGCGACGACCGACTCGAACAGCCGTAGGACATCGTCGGCATCCGCGTCGCTGACGAACCGGGCGGGCCAGTACGACAGCGCCTTGGTGCCGATCCGGACGGCTCGCACCGTGGGCACCGACAGCAGCGGGGTCACGTACCGGGCGAGTACGTCCGCACTCATCACCATCGGGTCGCCTCCGGTGAACAGCACGTCCGTGATCTCCGGGTGAGCCATCAGGTAGTCGCGCATGGCCGTGACGTTGTCGGTGGCGATCTTCATGCCGGGCTCGCCGACGAACTGGGGCCAGCGGAAGCAGTACTGGCAGTAGGCGTGACACGTCTGGCCGGGACGGGGGAAGACGAGCAGGGTCTCCCCGTACTTGTGCTGCATCCCGGGCAGGGCGCGCTCGCCGAGCCGCGGCTGGTTGAGGTCGAGCTGGCCGGCCGGGTGCGGGTTGAGGCGCAGCCGGATCTCGTTGGCGGCGGCCCGGACCGCGGCCGGCGACCCGTCCCGGACCAGTACGATCATCCGCTGGAGATCGGCCGGCGCGAGCATGCCGGGCTGTGGGAACGTCATCCGGAAGATCGGGTCGTCGGGAGCGGCCGACCAGTCGATCAGCTCCTCGGTCACATAGTCGTTCACCCGGAACGGGAGCACGGCGGCCACGGCGCGCATCGCGATCCGGTCGCTCGCCGCCAATCCGGCGCGGACCAGGAGTGCGTCGAGTGAGCGCCCACTGAGGGCGCGAAGCGTCGTGGTGATGATTGCTCCCGGTTGAGCAGATGTTCAGCTCTCCGCCTGTGGCCGCAGGTAGATGAAAACGTCGGCGGGTCGTCCGTACTTCTCCATATGGTGCGCGACCAACGTGGTGTGTACGTCGGACTCGCTGGCGATGACATCCAGCCCATAGGTGAAGGTCATCTCCGCATTCACGCTAGCACGCAGATGCGCATCCCTTGCCCCGGCGATACGGGCGAGCACCCGGGAGTCGCTGAGGTACAACGCGCCGGCCACCGCGATGAACGGGCACTCGTACCGGTGCACGCCGGTCCGGTCGCGCAGGGCGAGGTCCATCATCATGAACTCGGCCAGCTTGGTGCCATGGTCCCAGAGCTCGTCGAATCGCTCGCTGACGAACATTCCGAGCGGCGAGCTCACCGTGATCTCGAGCTGGACACCGTCGCCGGAGAGCCGGCCGATGGGCAGGAACGAGACGAGTGCCCGGTCGTCCCACCGGTAGAACGTGACCGAGGCGGACGCGTTGTACAGCCGTACCTCGAACCGTTGTTTCAGCGGCTCCTCGAGTCCGCGCTGGAACCGGTCCAGGGTGTGGATGTTGCGGAGGATCTCGCGCCGGATGTCGTCGCGGCTGACGCCGCTCAGCTCGGACGCGCGCTGCTCGGCGGCGAGCGAGTCGGGGTTGAGCAGCAGGACCCGGGTGATGGCGTGGCGCGCCATGCTGTCGCGCACCACCCGGAAGAAGCGCTGCGTTCCGGGCCGGTCGAACAACCCCGAGAAGGTGTCGAGCACCCGGACATCGGACGTGGCGTGGAATACCTGGTCGGTGAACCAGTCGTAGTCCAGCCGGGAATGCTCCCGGACGCGTCCCTGCTGCCCGCGCGTGATGAGCGGGCTGATCACGAAGATGGTGACGATCGCCCCGACCAGGTCGGCGCCGAGGTTGAGGGCCAGGTTCTGCCCGTACTCGCTGATCCCGCGGGCCTGCCAGAGCAGGAGCGTGGCCAAGGCGGCGATGATGCCGGCCGCGAGCACGATCTTGGGACGCAGAATCTGGACCACCCAGCGGCGGGCGGCCCTCACGCGGCGGCCACCGATCATCAGCGGTACGTCCCCCGGCGCAGAGTCGCAGGTCACTGTCGACCCAGCGTGTGCGTTCAACCTACCGATAGTTGCCGATGTATCGCAACTGTGATGATCTCGCGGGATCGTCCACATCGGACAAATCCGGACTCAGACCCGCCGGGGGGATTCGCGCCGGAGCGGGGCGGCAGGGTATGCCCGGGCGCGGGTACGGGTTAGCGTGAGCCATGCCGGAAGCACGCCCGACCCTGGAGGGGGTGGCCGCGCGGGCTGGTGTCTCCCGGGCGACCGTGTCCCGGGTCGTCAACGGCTCGCCCAAAGTGACCCCCGATGTCCGCATCGCCGTACAGCGAGCGGTCAAGGAGCTCGGCTACGTACCCAACCACGCCGCCCGCAGCCTCGTCACCGCCAAGACGAACACCGTGGCCCTCGTCTTTCCGGAGCCAGCCGCGCGGGTGTTCTCCGACGACCCGTTCTTCCCCAGCATCGTGCGGGGCGTGAGTCAGGTCCTCGACGAGTCGGGTTTCCAGCTCATCCTGATGATGGCCAACTCGGCCGAGAGCCACGAGCGGGTCGAGCGGTACGCGCTGGGCGGGCACGTCGACGGCGTGATGCTGGCCTCCATGCACGGGGCCGACCCCTTGCCGGCCGCCCTGCGCCGGATGAACATCCCGGTGGTCGCGAACGAACGACCCCTGGGCAAGCGGTCGGCGGTGCCGATCGTCGGCGTCGACGCCCGCAACGGAGCCGCGAACGCCGTACGGTACCTGGTCGAGGCTGGCCGGCGGCGGATCGCCACCATCGCCGGTCCGCAGGACATGCCGGCCGGCATCGACCGGCTGGCCGGCTACTGGTCGGCCGTCCCCGGTGAGGGCATCGTGGTCGCCGGCGACTTCACCCGGCAGTCAGGCGAGGCGGCCATGACCGAACTTCTCGAAACCGCACCCAACCTGGACGCCGTCTTCGTCGCCTCCGACCTCATGGCCCATGGTGCTCTGCGTACCCTGCGACAGGCCGGCCGCCGGGTCCCCGACGACGTCGCGGTGGTCGGATTCGACGACTTCGAGCTGGCCCAGTACACCGATCCGCCGCTGACCACCGTCCGCCAGCCAGTACTCGAACTCGGGCGGCTGCTGGCCCGGCAGGTGGTCCGGCTGGTGCGGGGCGAGCGGGTCGAGCGGTCGGTCATCCTCCGCACCGAACTCGTCGTGCGCGACTCCGCCTGACAGCCCCGGGCCGGGTCGGCGCCGTCACCCAGGCGTCCACATCGGACGGTTCTGGCCGCGGTTGCCGGCTGTCCGGTGAAGCCTCCTCGGCTCAGCGGGACAGCCGGGCCGGCAGCTCGGGCGTACCCGTGTCCAGCGGTACGGCCGGCGACCGGACGAGTCCCAACTGGACGGTCTGGCGCTCGCCGACCGCGTCGAAGAGCCAGTCAGTGGCGACACGGATCCGGTTGCCCGGCAGCGAGTACAGGTGGTACGCCCGCGTGACCGCCTTGGCCGGCAGCCCGGACAGCGGTATACGCAGGGGATCAGCGGCCGCTCGCGGCCCGCCCAGGTCGACCACGAAGCCGAGGTCGTGATGCTTGTACCTGCGCGCCCGGCCCTGGCCGTACGAGGCGGCGACGTTGTGGGCCACCCGGCGACCCTGCCGCTCGGCATGCTGGGCCGTCATCGCGGTGATCTCTCCGGGGCGGGTCAGGTCCGGCACCGCCGCGGCGTCGCCGCACGCGTACACCTCAGGGTGCCCCGGCACCCGCAGGTACTCATCGACAGTGAGCCGGCCCTGCTGGGTCGCCAGGCCGAGATCGGCCACGAGAGGATCCGGGCGTACCCCCACGCACCAGATCAGCGAGCGGGTGGCCACGTGGCTGCCGTCGCTCAGCCGCACCCCGATCGCGTCGGCCTCGGTCACATGCGTACCCAGGCGGATGTCGACGCCGCGCTCACGGAGGACATCGGCCGCGGTCTGCGACAGCCGGGGTGACAGCCCGGGCAGCACCCGGTCGGCCACGTCCACCAGTATCCATCGTGGACGGTCCGGCCCGAGGCGCGGGTGGCGCCGGTACAGGACGTCCGTATAGAGCACACCGTGGGCGGCCACCTCGGTACCGGTGTAGCCGGCCCCCACCACGACGAAGGTCGACCGGGCCTGCCGCTCCCGGATGTCGTCGGTGACATCGGCCAGCTCGATCTGCCGGGTCATGTGATCTCGGAGGTACAGCGCCTCCGGGATGCCCCGGAATCCATGGGCCCACTCGCAGATCCCGGGTACCGGCAGCAGCTTGTTGACGCTGCCGGCCGCGAGAACGAGCCGGTCGTAGTCGACCATGCCGCCCCCGCCCTCGGCGTCGTGGTAATGCACCCGGTGCCCGTCGAGGTCGATCGCATCCACCTCGCCGAGCACGAGCCGTACGTCGGGAAGTGTCGCCGGCAGCGAGACGGTTACCCGACGCGGGTCGACCAGTCCCACCGCCACTTCGGGCAACAACGGCAGGTAGAGGAAGTAGTCGGTCGGGTTCACAATGATGATCTCGGCCCGACCGTGAGCGAGTCGGCGCAGCCTCGCCGCGCAGTGGTAGCCCGCGAACCCCGCCCCGATGATGACGATCCTCGGCGTAGCCATACCGTCCACACTGACCGACCCCGCCCACGATCGCCATGCGAACGCCTACCCCGACGCGTACGGGTCAGGCCGGTCCCACCCGCACGTGCCGCCCCATCATCCCGCCCAAGCCCCCTTGTCCTCCGGTGTAGCGCGTCCCGTCGCGCCCGGGGTTCCGGCGCGCCCCGGGGTCCCGTCGCGCCCGGGGTCCCGTCGCGCACGCGTGTTAGCAGGGACGCCGCGCTATACAGAATCGGTTAGCCAACTGTCCGGGCAAACCCCAAACCCAAACCCCAAACCCCAAGCCCCAAACCCCAAACCCCAAACCCCCAACCCCAAACCCCAAACCCCAAACCCCAAACCCCCAACCCCGACCCGCGCGCCCACGAGATCGAGGTCATACGGGCAGGCCGACAACGGCGGCGATGATGCCCAGTGCGGCGCAGGCGAGAAGTGCGCTTACGACACCCCGGCGCAGGCCGAACAGCCAGCCGGCGGCCAGCGCGAGTACGACCAGCTGCCAGATGTACTGGAGCTCCAGGGCGAGCCGTACGGCGGACCCTTCGATCGCCCCGATCGCGGCCGCTCCGGCGCCGGTCAGGAAGGCCTGGGCGAATGCGTTGTCCCGCCACTGCTGCAATCGCCCGGCACCGGCCATCACGAACGCGAATGATGGCGCGAAGGCGACTACCGCCGCCAGCAGCGCACCGAGCACGCCGGCCGCGGCGAAACCGACGACGGCCACGGTGTGGACGACCGGGCCGGGGGTGAGCTGGCCCAGGACGACCGCCGAGAGGAACTGGCCGCCGGTCATCCAGTGGTAGCGGTCGACCGCGTCGGACTGCATGAGCGGGATGATCACGAAGCCGCCGCCGTAGGAGAGCGCGCCCACCTTGAACGCGGTCCAGATCAGTGCTGCCAGCCCGCCGGCGCCAACCGTCGCGACCCCGAGCGGCACTCCCGCCCCACCAGGCCGCCAGCCCGACCCACCCGAGCGCCGCCCACGGTTGCCCGGGCGCTGGACCGTCCGCCGGGCGCCGGCCTCGAGCAGGCCGGCCAGCACGATGATCAGGGCGACCCAGGCACCGACGATGATGGTGGCCGTGGCGGCCAGCACCAGGTAGCCCAACCATCGGCAACGGGCCGCCAGGACGGTGGTCGAGCCAGGTGTCGCGGCCCGCCGCCAGCTGGCCGGGACCAGGTCGGAGCCGGCGCGCACGGCCACCGCCGCGACCGCGGACCCGGCTCCGGCGGCCGCGCCGAGGACCAGGCGGGGTGGTTGGCTGGCGAGGACGACCGCGGACAGCGCGATGGTGGCGAGGAGCCCGGGAGCGATGAAGCACACCCCGCCGGCCAGCGCGCCGACCGACCGCCGTAGCCGCCACGCGCAGTAGATGGCCAGCTGGGTCGAGGCCGGCCCGGGCAGCAGCGCGGTGGCCGCCACGCCGTCCTCGAACTCCTCCTCGGTCAGCCAGCCCCGCCGACGCACG
This sequence comes from uncultured Actinomycetota bacterium, assembly GCA_963803345.1. Lineage (GTDB taxonomy): Bacteria > Actinomycetota > Actinomycetes > Mycobacteriales > Micromonosporaceae > CAWDLX01. The sequence goes on along the minus strand of CAWDLX010000004.1, from coordinate 1,282,195 downwards.
CAGAGGTCGCGGAGCAGCGCGATATGCGCCGGGGGGCCACCGAAGCCGACGGCTCCGATGCGGGTCCACTGCCCGATGACTGTCCATAGTGGAACAACCGACGGAGTGATGGCGCCCTCCCAGAGCCCGAAGCGACGAGAGCATTACGCGTACGCAACACTCATGTTGCATCATCCGCGTGGGGCGCGCAACTGGGAATGCGGTAGGAGCGCCGTCGAGCGCTTGGTAGGTTCGGGGACTATGAAGATCGGCATTGTCGGCGCGACCGGACAGGTCGGGGGCGTCATGCGGCAGGTGCTCGCCGAGCGCGGGTTCCCGGCCGACGAGCTGCGGTTGTTCGCGTCGGCCCGCTCGGCCGGGCGGACACTGCCCTGGCGGGGCGGCACGGTCACCGTCGAGGATGCCGACACGGCCGACTACGCGGGGCTCGACATCGTCCTGTTCTCCGCCGGAAAGGCCGCGTCCCGGCAGCTGGCGCCGCGGGTCGCCGCGGCCGGCGCGGTGGTCATCGACAACTCGTCGGCGTGGCGGATGGACCCGGACGTGCCGCTGGTCGTGTCCGAGGTCAACCCGCACGCCCTGGCCCGCCGGCCCAAGGGGATCGTGGCCAACCCCAACTGCACCACCATGGCCGCGATGCCGGTACTCAAGCCGTTGCACGTCGAAGCCGGCCTGATCGGCCTGGTGACCGCGACCTATCAGGCAGTCTCCGGCTCCGGCGGGGCAGGCGTGGATGAGCTGCGCGAACAGCTGGACAAGACGGCTGACCGGGCTCACGAGCTCACCTTCCACGGCGAGGCTGTGCCGATGCCGGAGCCCCGCAAGTACGCGCGACCGATCGCGTTCAACGTCCTGCCGCTGGCTGGGTCCATTGTGGACGACGGGCTGAACGAGACGGACGAGGAGCAGAAGCTGCGGCACGAGAGCCGCAGGATTCTCGAGATCCCTGACCTGTTGGTCTCCGCCACCTGCGTCCGGGTACCTGTGTTCACCGGGCACTCCTTGCAGGTCAACGCCCGGTTCGCCCGGCCGCTCACGCCCGAGCAGGCCCGCGAGGTGCTGGCCGGCGCGGCGGGCGTCGTGCTCGAGGAGGTCCCGACGCCCCTTGGGGCGGCCGGCAACGATCCCACCTACGTCGGGCGGATCCGGGTCGACGAGACGGTCGAGCACGGCCTCGCGTTCTTCTGCTCCAGTGACAACCTGCGCAAGGGCGCCGCCCTCAACGCCGTCCAGATCGCCGAGTTGATCGCGAACGGGTAACCAGGGCGGCCACCACCTGTCGCGGTCCATCGAGACTGATGCATCATCGAGCGATGTACCCTCGTGCGGAGCGCCTCGATCTCGTCGACGAGCTGCACGGTCACCTCGTGCCCGACCCGTACCGCTGGCTCGAGGATCCCGATGACCCGGCCACCGTCGACTGGCTCAAGGCGCAGGACGCACTCGTGGTGGTCGCCCGCGAGAGCTGGCCTGCCCGCGACGCCTTCGCCGCCGAGCTCACCCGCCTGCTGCGAGGCGGGGACGTCGCCGTACCCCGGTGGAGGCGTACCCGGTGCTTCGAATGGATCCGCCCGGCCGGGGCCGAGCTGGGCGTACTGATGACGACCGACCCGGACGGGACCGAGCGGGTACTGGTCGACCCGATGGACCTCGACCGGTCGGGCACCACGACCCTCGACCGCTGGCAGCCGTCCCACGAGGGTGACCTCGTCGCATATCAGGTATCCGCCGGTGGTACCGAGATGTCGCAGCTCTTCGTGCTCGACGTGGCCAGCACGGCGGTGGTGGACGGCCCCATCGACCGGGTCCGCTACGCCGATGTGGCGTGGCTGCCCGGCGGTACCGCGTTCTACTATCAGCGGCACCTGCCTCGCGGCTCGGTACCCGACGCCACCCTGCAGCGCCGGGTATACCTGCACCGGCTCGGTACTGACCCGGCGTCGGACCCGATCGTGTTCGGCGACGGCTCCGCCGGCGGGACCTACTTCAGCCTCGACGTGAGCTCCGACGGCCGGTACCTGACCATCACCTCGAGCGTCGGTACCGACCCGCGCAACGACGCGTGGCTGGCCGACCTCGCCGCGTCCGAGCCCGAGACCCCGCTGCTGCGGGAGTTGCAGGTTGGCGTCGACGCCCGGCTGTATCCGTATGTGCGGGGCGGCGTGGTATACCTGCGCACCGATCGGGACGCCCCCCGTGGCCGGGTCTGCGCCTGCCTGCCCGACGCGCTCGGGTATCCGTCGTGGCGCGAACTGGTCACCGAGGACCCGGTGGCCGTGCTGGAGCAGTTCGTGATCCTGGATGGCGCCGAGATCTCCCGCCCGATGATGGTGGTCGCCCGCACCCGGCACGCGGTGAGCGAGCTGACCCGGCACGACCTGGCCACCGGAGCCAGGCTCGGCCCGGTCGACCTGCCCGGCCCGGGCACCGTTTCCGATCTGTCCGCCCGCCCGGTCGGCGGCCGGGAGGCCTGGTTCAGCTACACCGACTACGCGACACCGTCCACTGTGTACCAACTCGACGGCCGGACCGGCGAGGTCGGCGTCTGGAGACGCTCGGCCGACCCGTTCGATCTGGTCACCCGGCAGCAGTCCTGTACCTCGCTGGACGGCACCCCGGTGAACCTGTTCGTGATCGGTGACCGCGATCGGGGCGGTGGCCCGGCACCGACCGTGCTCTTCGGGTACGGCGGCTTCAGCCACTCGCTCACCCCCGTGTTCAGCGCCGGTATCGCGGCCTGGGTCAGGACCGGTGGCGTCTATGCCGTGGCCAACCTGCGCGGCGGCGCCGAGGAGGGGGAGCAGTGGCACCGGGCCGGCATGCTCGGCGCCAAGCAGAACGTGTTCGACGACTACCACGCGTGCGCGCAGTGGCTGATCGCCGAGGGGATCACCGAGCCTGCCAAGCTGGCGCTGTGGGGCGGCTCGAACGGGGGACTGCTCGTCGGGGTCGCCCTGACCCGGTATCCCGCGTCATGCGGGGCCGTCGTGTGCTCGGCGCCGCTGCTCGACATGGTCCGCTACGAGCGGTTCGGGCTCGGGTCGACCTGGGCCGGCGAGTACGGCGGCGCCGAGGATCCCGAAGAGTTCGAGTGGCTGTACGGGTACTCCCCGTACCACCACGTCGAGGAGGGCACGGTCTACCCCGCTGTCATGTTCACCGTGTTCGACGGGGACACCCGGGTCGACCCGCTGCACGCGCGGAAGATGACCGCGGCCCTGCAGCACGCGAGCCGGGGCGACGGGCCGATCCTGCTGCGTCGGGAGGCCGAGGTCGGCCACGGCGGACGGTCGGTGTCGCGCAGTGTGCGGCTGCTCGCCGATCAGCTCGCCTTCGCGGCCGCCCAGCTCGGGCTCAGCTGGCCCGGGAACGCCGGGCCCGTTGGTTGACCCGGGTCATCCGGTCGTCGCGCAGGCCGGGGGCGGGGCGCCGGACGGTCCGGGCCGGGTGGACGCCCCCCGGCACCGGGTCGGCCGGTCGGTGCCGGCCGGCTATCTGGTGGTGGTGTTGCGGCTCGGCGAAGAATGACAACCCGATGACCGAGCCGAGTGTGACCAGGAAGCCCAGCGCGGCCAGCCAGTACAGCCCGGCCGCGATCTTGTCTCCGAGGAAGAGCAGCCCCACGATGGCGGCGGGGACGGCCGCGGCCGCGTCCATGGCCGCCACGGAGGCCGTGGTCGAGCCGCGCTGCATGGCCAGACCGAGCAGCAACTGGCCGACGACCGAGTTGACGATGACCAGGTACAGCAGCGGGTCGGTGACGAACCGGTCGAGGTGGGTGATGTTGGCCAGCGGGCGGGAGGCCACCGCGGCGGCACCAAAAGCCACCCCGGCCAGCGACCCGAGCACGACCGAGCCGAGCACCCCTGGCAGCCGGGCGGCGAAGAAGGCGGCCACCGCCAGCATCCCGAGCACGATCAGCAGGCCGACGATGCCGGCGATCCCGAGCTGGCGGGACGGGTGGGGCTCGGCCGCGATGACCAGCGCGGCCAGGCCGACACAGAGCAGGGCGAGGAGGCCGATCTCAGCCTTGGGCAGGCGCCACTTGAGCAGGACCACGCCGAGTACGGCGGTCACGCCCAGGCCGGCCGCCACCGCGGCCTGGACGAGGAACAGGGGCAGGTCGCGCCGGGCGAGGACGGCCAGCACGAACCCCACGATCTGGCACCCGAGCCCGAAGACATAGGTGCGGTGTTTGACCAGACGAACCAGGAGCTTGGGGTCGAGCGTCTCCCCGGCGGTGGTCTTCGCCGCCGCGAACGACTGCAACAGGTTGGCCACCCCGTACGCGCCGATCATGGCGGCGAGGAAGAGCCAGCCCGCGGACATCACGCTGCGAGGGTAGACGGCGGGAGCGCACCGCGCGCGCTCACAGCGTCCGGTAGGGGAGCGTTTCCTGACAAACTGTCCATCTCAGGCACTCAGCCGATCCAGGATCTCCGCGTGCAGTTTGCCGTTGGTGGCGATCGCACTCCCTCCACCGGGTCCCGGCCGGCCGCCCAGGTCGGTGAAGGTACCCCCAGCTTCCGTCACGATGGGCACCAGCGCGGCCAGATCCCACAAGGACAGCTCCGGCTCGACCATGATGTCGACCGCGCCCTCGGCGACCAGCATATGTCCATAGAAATCCCCGTAGGCCCGACTGCGCCACACGCGGCGGGTGATGTCGAGGATGGCGCCGAGCCGCCCGGCCTCCTCCCAGCCGCTCAACGAGGAGTAACAGAACGAGGCGTCGGCCAACCGTCCGACACCCGACACATGGATCGGCGTGGCCTGCGCGGTGTGCCTCCCGGCGTAGGCGCCGAGGCCCTTGGCCGCCCACCACCGGCGGCTCAGCCCTGGCGCCGAGACCAGCCCGACCACCGGCTCGCTGCCGTCCATGAGCGCGATCAGGGTGGCCCAGATGGGTACGCCGCGGACGAAGTTCTTCGTCCCGTCGATCGGGTCGATCACCCACTGCCGCTGGCTCGGTCCGGCGGCGGCGATGCTGGCCCCGTACTCTTCGCCGAGCACGCCATCGCGCGGCCGGGTGCGCGAGAGCGTCGCGCGGAGCGCCTTCTCCACCGCCGTGTCGGCGTCGGACACCGGCGTCAGATCAGGCTTGGAGGTCACGCGCAGGTCCTGGGCGCGGAAACGCGCCATGGCGATGGAGTCAGCCGTGTCGGCCAGCACGTGCGCGAGTGCCAGGTCGTCGGCGTAGCGGGTCACGAGCGGAAACCTATAGGACTTCCGGGCCTCTTTCGAGTTACGTTCGCCGGTATGAGCGCCGAAGCTATCGTCGGACTCCTCGCCGACTACGTCCGGCTCAGGGTCTTCGCGGCGATCGCGCTCGGTGGGATCAGCGCCGGACAGATCCAGTCGATGACCGGACTTGCTGAGGGTGATGTCATGCTCGCCGTACGTCGCCTGATGGACGGCGGGGTGGTGACCAACGTCGACGGTGGGCTGGTCGTGCAGATCGGCGCCCTCCAGCAGGCGGCCGGCCGGACCACGCTCACCGCGACCGGGCCGACCCCGGACCGGTTCCGCTCCGCCGTGCTGCGAGCGTTCATTGTGGACGGCCGGCTGGTGTCCATCCCGGCCAAGCACGCCCGGCGACAGGTGGTGCTCGAGTACATCGTCACCCGCTTCAAGCCGGGGGTGCGCTACCACGAGCGGGAGGTGACGGCGATCCTGACCACGTTCCACCCCGATCACGCCGCGCTGCGTCGTCTCCTCATCGACCACGCCCTGTTGGCCCGTGACCCCGACGGGACGGTGTACTGGCGCATCGGCGGACCGGTCGAATAGACCGCGCTCAGCTGTCCTCGCCCGGCCGACCACGCGGCGTCGCCGTGGTGCGGGAGGCGAGCAGGCGGCGGAACGAGGCCAGCCGGCCGGCGTCCCCGCCGCCCGCGGCGACCAGGGCATCGAGTCCGCAATCGCCCGACGCTCCGGTGTGGTCACAGTTGGGCGGGCAGTTGGCCGAGGCCTCGACGAGTTCGGGGAAGCCGTGCAGGACGTTGTCCGGATCGACGTGGGCGATGCCGAACGAGCGCACGCCGGGCGTGTCCACGATCCAGCCACCACCGGGCAGGGCGAGCGCGACCGCGCTGGTTGACGTGTGCCGGCCCTTGCCGATCGCGCTCACCACGCCGACCGCGCGGGCGGCCTCCGGTACGAGGCGGTTCACCAGCGTGGACTTGCCGACACCCGAATGCCCGACGAAGACCGAGATCTGGTTGTGCAGTGCGGCCTCGAGGTCGGTGAGCGGCCGGTCGGGGCGGCACAGGACGTGGGGCAGGTCGAGTTCGGCGTAGTACGCGAGCACCTCGGCCGGGTCGGCCAGGTCGGCCTTGGTCAGACAGAGCAGCGGCTCGATCTCGGCGTCGTACGCCGCGACGAGGGCCCGGTCGATGAAGCCGGTCCGGGGTGGCGGGTCAGCCAGCGCCGATACGATCACCATCTGGTCGGCGTTGGCCACGATCACCCGCTCCTGGCCCTCGCCGGTGTCGTCGTCATCGGCCGAGCGGCGCAGCACCGACGTACGCTCGTCGATGCGGACGATCCGGGCGAGCGCCCCCTCCTCACCCGACGTGTCACCGACGATACCGACCCGGTCGCCGACGACCACGCCACGGCGCCCCAGCTCGCGGGCCCGCATCGCGGTCACCATCCGGCCCCCGACGGCGCACGTGTAGCGACCCCGGTCGACCGCGACGACGAAGCCGTCGTCGGCCTCGTCGTGGCGCGGCCGGTTACGGGTCCGCGGGCGGGACGAACGGCCCGGGCGGACGCGCACGTCCTCCTCGTCGTAGTCCCGCTGGCGTTTCAGTTCCCGCCGCCCGCCTGGCTGTTGACAATGTGCTGCCACAGCTCGGGGAACTCGGGCATCGTCTTCGAGGTGCAGGCGACATCGGTCAGCACCACACCGGGGACGGAGAGGCCGATCACGGCGGCGGCGTGGGCCATCCGGTGATCGGCGTACGTCTCGACCACCGCCCCCCGCATCGGGCGGGGCCGGATCTCCAGTCCGTCGCGCAGTTCCACCACCTCGGCGCCCAGTTTGCCGAGCTCGGTGGCGAGCGCGGCGATCCGGTCGGTCTCGTGGGTGCGGATGTGGGCCACCCCGCGCAGCCGGGACGGCCGGTCGCCCAGCGCCGCCAGGGCAGCCAGCACCGGGGTCAGCTCCGCCACCTGCGACAGGTCAGCCTCGAGGCCGTGGATGTCTCCGGTACCCTGCACGGTCAGGCCGTCCGGCCCGAGGCTGACCGCGGCCCCCATCGCGGCCAGCAGGTCACGCAGCTGGTCGCCGGGCTGCGTGGTCTCCGCCGGCCAGTCCGGTACGCTCACCCGGCCGCCGGTCACGACAGCGGCGGCCAGGAACGGAGCCGCTCCTGACAGGTCCGGCTCGACCGTCCACATGCGACCGGCGAGGTTGCCCCGCTCGACCGTCCACAGGTCAGGGACGGAATCGTCCACAGTGGCTCCCGCCGCGCGCAGCATCTGCACGGTCATGGCCAGGTGTGGGGCGCTCGGCACCGGTGGGCCGACGTGGTGGATCCGGGCCCCCCGCTCGAACCGGGGCGCGCCGAGCATCAGTCCGGACACGAACTGGCTGGAGCTCGACGCGTCGATACTGACCAGGCCACCCCGGACCCGGCCGACCCCGTGGATGGTGGCCGGCAGCCCGCCGCCGCCCGGTGCGGTGTCCATCCGCACGCCCAGGTCGGCCAGCCCCATCAGCAGGGGCACCAGGGGACGCTCGCGGGCCCGCTCGTCACCGTCGAACGTCACGTCCCCGGTCGCCAGGGCGGCGACCGGGGGGAGGAAGCGCATGACCGTACCGGCCAGGCCGACGTCGATCTGGGCCGGCCCGCGCAGAGCGCCCGGCTGGATCGGCCAGCGGTCGTCGTCCACAGTGGATACATCCGTGCCGAGCGCGCGCAGTCCCCGGGCCATCAGCTCGGTGTCACGCGCCCGCAACGGGGCGACGATGGTGCTGGGACCCGTCGAGATCGCGGCCAGGACGAGAGCGCGGGCGGTCATCGACTTCGAGCCGGGCAACCGGACGGACGCGTACAGCGCCCCCCGGGCGGTTGGCGCGGCCCAGGAGCGGGCCGGTGGTGCGGCAACGGACATGGTGCCTATTCTGCCGGGTACGGTTGCCCCCATGTGCGGACGCTACGCCTCGACGCGCTCGTCGACTGATCTGGCGTCACTCTTCGAGGCACTGGACGAGACCGGGGACGGGTACCCCACACCCGACTACAACGTCGCCCCGACCGATCCGGTGCCGATCGTCCGGCACAGCGCACGTACTCCGCGGCGGATCCTGTCCGTGGCCCGGTGGGGGCTCGTCCCGGCCTGGGCCCGTGACGTGTCAGGCGCCGCCCGCATGATCAACGCACGGGCCGAGACCGTCGCCTCGTCGAAGGCGTTCGCCCGTTCCTTCGCCGAGCGGCGGTGTCTGGTGCCGGCCGACGGTTGGTATGAATGGCGTCGCGCGGCCGGGGTGAAACAGCCTTACTACATGACCCGCGTGGACGGCCGATCCCTGGCATTCGGCGGTATCTGGACCGCTGGCGACGCGTACGGTACGCGCACACTGACGTTCAGTGTGGTGACCCTTCCGGCCGACGGTCATCTCGCCTTTGTGCACGATCGCATGCCGCTCGTACTCGCACCGGACGACTGGGACGAATGGTTGACTGCGCAGGAAGCCACGGGGCTGCTGCGGGCACCCGATCCGGCGTACGCTGCCGGCATCCAGTTGCGTCCCGTCTCCAGCGCGGTCGGTGACGTCCGAAACGACGGTCCGGAGCTCATCCGGGAAGCACCCGTCAGTTCCACTGTGGAGGGTCGCGCCCCGACACTCTTTTGAACCTTATGAGCGATTGGTGCGCGCGACTTTTGCCGTAATGAGTGCCCACCTCTTGTCCTTGGGTCCGCGGGTTTGGTAGAACTCAACGCCGGCTTGTCACCGCGACGGTTGTGACTCCGGTTTCGCTGGGCGACGGGTGGTACCACCTCCCGTTACGCCATTGTCATCCGGCGAGACTGTTGGGTTGCCTGATCCGTGCGCGTTGGCCGCTGGCCACGGATGTTCTCCGCGGGCAGCCGCGGAACAACCCACGGGGGAGGTGGGGACATGACACGGGCGCGTATGCCTCGCCCGCACGAGGTCGCGGCCGCACGCCGGGATCCCCGGTTGTTGCGTGCCATTCAGGAGCGCGACCAGGACCTCAGTTGGCGTGCCCGGGGACTGTGCCGCAGCGTCGACCCGGAAGTCTTCTTTCCTGCCCCGAGCGAGCCCGCGGACGCGGCGGTCGCGCTCTGCCGTACCTGCGACGTGCAGGGCGCCTGCCTCGCGTGGGCGCTCGAGGTCGGTGACTGTCACGGCGTGTGGGGCGCCACGACTCCCCGCGAACGGCGGGCGATGCTGGTCGCCTGGCGGAGCGACGAGTTCGACCTGGGGATGCCCGCGTCGCTGCGCGACGTGTTCGCGGAGGCCGCCGGGCTGCGCTCCATCGGATACGGGCGCGAGGCCGGTCTGGAGCTCACCTCCGCCTGAGCGTGCGCGAGGATGAGCTCATGCCTGTACGCGCTTCCCGCACGACCCTCGACGTGACGACCCCGCAGGGTACGGCCCAGGTCGCCCTCGACCGTCCGGCTGGCGGTCCGGCCGCCCTGCTGTTCCTGGGTCACGGCGCATCGGGCGGCGTGGACGCCGCGGACCTCGTGGCGGTGCGTGATGCCGCGCTCGGTGTTCACGTCGCGGTCGCCCGCGTGACCCAGCCCTACCGGGTCGCCGGGCGCCGGGTGCCCCCGGCGCCCGCGGCACTCGACGAGGCGTTCACCGCGGTGGTGACCAGAATCCGCGCCCGCGTCGGTACGGAGGTCCCGTTCGTGGTGGGCGGTCGGTCGTCCGGGGCGCGCGTCGCCTGCCGCACCGGTCGCGCGCTCGGCGCGGCCGGCGTGCTGGCGCTGGCGTTCCCGCTGCACCCGCCCGGCCAGCCGGCCAAGAGCCGGGCTGGAGAACTCGATCCCGACATACCGACGCTCGTGGTCAACGGCGACCGGGACCCGTTCGGCGTGCCCGGACCCGTGGGACTCGTGCGGGTCGAGGTACGCCCCGGTGACCGGCATGACCTGCGCCGTGATCCCCGCGCGACCGCGGCCCTCTGCCTGGACTGGCTCCGTGACCTGCCCGGCATCAGGTCGTTGAATCCCACGAACCCGGTATAGGGCAAAACACCCACGGAGAATTCGCTCCGGATCTACTTCCCAGGTCCTTCCTGGTTCCCGGTGGCGCCGGCGTTGCCAGCGTCGTCACCGCCGGGACCGGGCGGATCGGACCGGGAATCGCCCAGCGCCCAACAGTGTTACGACACCGGTAGGGAACAGTCCCGACACGGTCGAATCTGGTGAGGGGTGCTCTGGTGGCGGTGGTGCTGGCGCGGCAGGAGATGCCGGGCGGCTCGGCGGGCGTGGCGCCCGTGCGGCTGGAGCACCTGATCAACGCGCCGAAGTTCCCGGCTACCGGAGTGAACCGGTACCGCGGTGGCGACCGGTCGTCCCCGGCCGACGTATTCTCGTCGGGACTTGGGAGGATCAACCCGGTGGCCGACGACCTGGCGGAGCAGCAAGCTCGATTCGAGCGTGACGCGCTCCCGTTCCTCGATCAGCTCTATGCCGCGGCGATGCGGATGACCCGTAACCCGGCCGACGCCGAGGATCTGGTCCAGGAGACCTTCCTGAAGGCGTTCGCGGCGTTCCACCAGTTCGAGGACGGTACGAATCTCAAGGCCTGGCTGTACCGGATCCTGACCAACACGTACATCAACTCCTACCGGCGGCGCCAGCGCCAGCCGGTACAGGCGCCCACCGACGAGATCACCGACTGGCAGCTGGCGGAGGCGGAATCGCACACCTCCAGCGGCCTGCGCTCGGCCGAGACCGAGGCGCTGGACAAGCTGCCGGACAGTGATGTCAAGGAAGCCCTGCAGTCCCTGCCGGAGGAGTTCCGTCTCGCGGTCTACCTGGCCGACGTGGAGGGCTTCTCCTACAAGGAGATCGCGGACATCATGGCGACACCCATCGGGACCGTGATGTCACGGCTGCACCGTGGTCGGCGCAACCTGCGTCACCTGCTCGAGGACTACGCCAACGAGCGGGGCCTCTCGCGCGGTGTGGTGGTACCCCCGACCGATACCGAACAGACGGCCACCCCAGCTGGCCAGGAGGTGTGATCCGGTGACCGGCGAAGCCCCCAGGATCGAGTGTGGCGACATCCTGACCGAGGTCTACCTATTCCTCGATCTCGAGTGCGCCGACGACCGCCGCGCGGTGATCCAGACGCATCTTGACGAGTGCTCACCGTGCCTGCGCGAGTTCGGCATCGAGCAGGAGGTCAAGATACTGGTGGCCCGCTGCTGTGGCGCCGAGCGGGCGCCCAGTGAGCTGCGCGAGCGCCTCCGGGCGAAGATCGCTGCCCTGGTGGAGACGCCCTCCCGCGAACTCGGTTAGCTGTTCGGGCGCTTGCCGTGGTTGGCGGCGCTCTTCTTGCGTGCCTTCTTCTTGCGTGACTTCTTGGCCACGTGTCCTCCGCTCCTGCTCAGGTGGGTAACCCGTCGATCCTAGGACCCTGGTGTGATCGGCGGATCAGCGGTGCCGGCCCGTACACTGCTGGCAGATCTTGGTTGCCGACAGGAGGAGCGCGATGGCCGAGGAGATCCGCGCCGAGATGGTGGCCAACGTGTGGAAGGTTGTGAAGATCTCCGGCGACGAGGTCGCCGAGGGGGACACGCTGGTCATCCTCGAGTCGATGAAGATGGAGATCCCGGTCCTGGCCGAATCTGACGGCACGATCGCCAAGCTGGCCGTGAACGAGGGTGACGTGGTCCAGGAGGGCGACCTGATCGCCGTCATCGAGTGAGCCCCGACCGAATGGGTACCGATCGCGTGAGCGCTGACCAACTCCCGCTGGTCGTGCGCGCGGCGCTGCCGGCTGACTTCCCCGCCATCGGCCGGCTGACCGTCGCCGCGTACCGGGCCGACGGCCAGCTCGGCGGCGACCACGGCTACGAGAACACCCTGGCCGATGTCGCCGGCCGCCAGGACGCTGGCGAAATTCTCGTCGCGGTCGACGCGACGGGCACCGTGCTCGGCTCGGTGCTCCTGGTCCGGCCGGGATCCCGGTATGCCGAGATCTCGGCCGCCGATGAGGTCGAATTCCGCATGCTCGCGGTCGACCCGGCCGTCCAGGGCCGCGGAGTGGGCGATGCTCTGGTCCGCGCGTGTCTCGAACGGGCCGAGGCCGCGGCCGCGAGCGCCGTGGTCATCTGTGTGCGTGACTTCTCGGTACGGGCGCGGCGCCTCTATGAGCGCTTGGGTTTCGTCCGCACGCCCGGCCTGGACTGGCAGCCGCACCCGGGGGTCCGGCTGCTCGCCCTGCGACGGGAGCTACTCGACCAGCTCGAGCGCGACCTGTAGCGCGGCCACGCTCCGCTCGTCCTCGCTGATCCCCGGATCGCGCATGGTGAACCAGACCGAGTGCAGCACGAAGATCGCCATCGACGCGCGGATCTGATCGGTCAACGGCGCGTCCCGCTCGATGAACAGGTCGAGCAGCCGGAACATCTGCTCGCGCATCTTCGCCCCGGCCGGATGCTGGGCCATGGACGACTGGTTGCGCTCGAGGAACTGGATGAGCGAATGGTGGTCCTGCTCGTAGAGCATGTCCGAGTACCGGCGGAGCAGCTCGCGGCGCATCTCGACGCCCCTGGGCTGCGTCTGTCCCCACGTGATCAGCTCGTCCACCCGGGCCATCCGGTCGTCGACCAGGCTGCGGATGATCTCGTCCTTGCTACGGAAGTGGTAGTACAGCGCGGCCTTGGTCACCCCGAGGTGTTCGGCGATCTCCCGTAGCGAGGTTGCCTCGTACCCGTGTTCGGTGAACAGCTTAAGGCCGACCTGCTGGATCCTGGTGCGCGTGTCGGCCTCGCCGGAGCCCACGCCGGATCCGGGGCCCGCCGCGGTCGCGGTGCCGCGGGCCGCGAGGCTGGCGGCTCGGGCGGCCTCCCGCGCCTGCCTTACCGTGGCCATCACGTTCTCGCGGGCCTCCCGGTTCGTCTCCCGCGCCGCTCGGCGTGCCTCCCGGACAGCCTCCCGCCCGGACTCACGAACCTGTTGCAGCACGTGGCGACCGGCGGCCAGCGCCTGACGCTCCGCGGCACTCAGCTCGGGACCGTCATGATCAGACATGTGAGGCTCCTGTGCTCTCGATCACCGGCCTGAAACTTACTTGACGGCCGGCTAGTGCGAGCATAGCCTGAACAGCGTTTGATAGCTAGCCGGTCGGCAAGTAAGTCACTCGAGGGGTCCGAGGGGTTTCGTACCATGTCTGCTGCCACTGTCCCATCGCCGGACATCGACTTTGTGCCCGGGCGGCGCCGCGAAGTCATGATCATTCTGCCGCCACTGCTCCTGGCGATCATGCTCGCGATGCTCGACAACATGATCGTCGGCACCGCGATGCCCCACATCGTCGGCGAGCTCGGTGGCCTCAGCCGCCTGTCCTGGGTGGTCACCGCCTACGTCCTCGGTACCACCGTCTCCACCCCACTGTGGGGGAAGATCGGTGACCTGTACGGCCGCAAGAACATCTTTCTCACGTCCATCGTGATCTTCCTGATCGGCTCCGCGCTGTCCGGCATGTCGCAGAATATGGACCAGCTGATCGGGTTCCGCGCGCTGCAGGGCCTGGGCGCCGGCGGTCTCATGGTCGGCGCGATGGCGATCATCGGCGACCTGGTGCCGCCCCGCGAGCGTGGCCGCTACCAGGGCCTGATGGCCGGCGTGATGGCACTGGCCATGATCGCTGGCCCGCTGGCTGGCGGGTTCATCACAGACAACCTCAACTGGCGCTGGGCCTTCTACGTGAACCTGCCGCTGGGCGGGGTCGCCCTGGCCTGGCTGTGGCTGCGCCTGCACCTGCCCAAATATCGCACCGAGCACCGCATCGACTGGCTGGGTGCCGCGCTCCTGTCGGTCGGCATCACCGCGCTCGTCCTGATCACGACCTGGGGCGGCGGGCAGTACGCGTGGGGTTCCTGGCAGATCCTCGCGCTGGCCGGGTTGGCCGTGGTCACCCTGCTCGCGTTCGCTCTGGTCGAGCGCCGGGTGGCCGAGCCGATCCTGTCATTGGACCTGTTCCGCAACCGGAACTTCGCCGTGGTCTCGGCGATCGGCTTCCTGCTCGGGTTCGCCATGTTCGGGGCGATCAACTTCCTTCCGCTGTACCAGCAGACCGTCCAGGGCTCGTCGGCCACGAACAGTGGCCTGCTGCTGCTGCCGATGATGTTCAGCATGATGGTGGTGTCGATCTTCGTTGGCCAGGTCATCACCCGCACCGGCCGGTACAAGATGTTCCCGGTCGTCGGCGGCGTCGGCATGACCGCCGGTATGGTGATGCTGTCCACATTGGACATGACTACCAGCAAGTTCATGCTGGCCGTCTTCATGTCGGTCCTCGGCCTGGGCATGGGCTTTCTGATGCAGACCACCATGCTGATCGCGCAGAACAGTGTGGAGCAGAAGGACATCGGAGTTGCCTCCAGCTCGGCCGCCTTCTTCCGGTCCATCGGTGGCTCGTTCGGGGTCTCCCTGTTCGGGGCGATCTTCGTCCGCCGGCTGCACGACGACCTGTCGTCCTCGGCGCTCGGACCGGCCGGTGCCGCCCAGTTCACCGGCGGCGGCGGTCACGTCGACCCGGCCGGACTCAAGCTGCTGCCGCCCTCCGTGAGTGAAGCGCTGTTCCACGGAATCTCGACGGCGCTTTCGCACGTGTTCGTGTGGGCCATCCCGTTCGCGGCCGTGATCGCGGTGCTGGCCGTGCTGATCAAGGAGATCCCGCTGCGGGGCGGAGCACCCGCCCCGATCGGCGAGAGCGCGAGGGAGTCGGACGAGGCCCCGGGTGCGCTCGTAGCGGCCATGGAGTAACCCGCACCCGGTACCCGCCCATCGGGAGATCGCGAGGTGCGCGTCATGGGCACCCGCCCAGGGCGCCGGCGACGCCGAAATCGCGATCTTGTGAGGGGAATGGATGATCGGTAGGTTGTGAATCAGGGGAGTTTCGTGCAACAGTGAGCATGCAGTGAGCAGAAGGTGCGCGAAGACGGGAGCTGACCGGTGACGGCAGGGCAGGGCATAGCCGCGGACATCGCGGAGCAGCCGGACATGTTCGCCCGGATCCTCGACACCCGGACCGGCCCGATCGCCGACATCGCCCGGACCGTCGCCGAGCGCCGCCCGCGACAGGTGATCTTCACCGCGAGGGGTACGTCGGACCACGCGGCCCTCTACGCCGCCTACCTGACCGAGATCCGGCTGGGGGTGCCGGCCGGGCTGGCGTCGCCGTCCGCCATCACGGTCTACGGAGCCCGGCCCGACCTACGCGACTGCCTCGTCGTCGGGGTGTCGCAGAGTGGCGGATCGCCGGATCTGGCCGAGGTACTCCGGGTCGCCCGCGAGCAGGGCGCCCTGACCCTGGCCGTGACCAACGCCCCCGACTCGCCGCTGGCCGCGACGGCCGACCTGCACGTCGATGTGTCCGCCGGGCCGGAGCGCGCGGTCGCGGCGACCAAGACCTACACGGCCGAACTGCTCACCCTGTTCCTGCTGGTCGAGTCGGTCCTGGACCCGGTCGCGGCGCGCGCGGCGGTCGCCGGTCTGCCGGCCGCGGCCGAGCGGACACTGTCCGACGACAGCGCCCGCCAGATCGCCGGCCAGTACCGGTTCGCCAACCGGGTCATCACCACCGGCCGCGGGTACGCCTACCCGACCGCCCGCGAGTGTGCGCTCAAGCTGATGGAGACCTCGTACCTGGCCGGGCTGGCCTTCTCCGGTGCCGATCTGTTGCACGGCCCGCTCGCGATGGCCGACCCGGATGTACCGGTGCTGGCCGTGGTGGGGACCGGGCCGGCCGGGCGGAGTATGAGTGGTGTGTTGACGCGACTGCACGAGCGGGGAGCCGACCTGGTCGTGGTGGGCCCGGAGAACGCCTACGAGCGACCTGACACCGGAGCCGCGGTCCTCATGATCCCGACCCCCGACGTCGACGAGCGGATCGCGCCCATGCTGGACATCCTGCCGCTGCAGCGACTCGCGTCGGCCCTGGCCCTGGCCCGGGGCGAGGACCCGGACGCCCCCCGAGGGCTGCACAAGGTGACCTCGACACTCTGAGCCCGCCGGTTGTGACACTCTTGCCTCGTGTCCACCCTGCGCGATCTGCTCGACGAGCACACGTCCCTCGGGTCGCGTGAGATCGAGCACCTGCAGCGGTTGGCCGGTGACTGGCAACTCATCGCCGATCTCTCCTTCGCCGATCTGCTGCTCTGGGTGGTCGTCGACCGGGCCCGCCATCACCACCCCGACCACCCGCACGACCTGACGCCACCGGCCGAGCCCGAGTTCCTGTGCGTCGCGCAGGTCCGCCCCACCACTGGCCCCACGGCCAACCCGGACGACAGCGTCGGGCGGTTCGTCACCGGTCAGGAGGTGGCGCACCTGGCCATCGCGTTCACCCAGGGCCGGATCTGGCGGGAGGGCGATCCCGTCTGGTACGGCGACACGCCGGCCCGGCACGAGGCGATCCCGGTCCGTCAACCCGACGGGGTCGAGGTGATCGCCGTGGTTGGCCGGGACACCAACCTGTCCACCGCCCGTACGCCGAGCCAGCTGGAGATGAACTACCTGACCACAGCCGATGACCTCGCCCAGATGGTGGCCGACGGTACGTTCCCGACGCCGCGGCTGTCCGGCGAGACGACCTCGGCGCCCCGGGTCGGCGACGGGCTCATCCGCATCGACGGATCGGGACGGGTGTCCTACGCCAGCCCCAACGCCCAGTCGGCCTACCGCCGGCTCGGGCTCTCCGGGCACTTGTTCGGGGAGGACCTGGCCGCCGTGACCAGCCGCCTGACCGACGATCCGCTCGAGGGCAATGACGCGGCCGAGCGGATCCACGCCTCGCTCAGCGGCGAAGCGCCGGCCCGCAAGGAGATCGAGGCGCGCGGCGCCGTGGTCCTGCAACGTGCCCTGCCGCTGCTCCCAGCCGGCGTACCGATCGGGGCGCTGGTCCTGGTCCGGGACATCACCGAGGTGCGGCGTCGCGACCGTGAGCTCATCACGAAGGACGCCACCATCCGGGAGATCCATCACCGGGTGAAGAACAACCTGCAGACGGTGGCGGCGTTGCTGCGGCTGCAGGCCCGGCGGGTCAGCTCGGCCGATGCCCGGACCGCGCTCGAGGAGTCGGTGCGTCGGGTCGCCTCGATCGCTATCGTGCACGAGACGCTGTCGATGTCGGTCGACGAGTCGGTCGAGTTCGACACGATCGTCGACCGGGTATGCGCGGCCGCGGTCGAGGTGGCCGCGCCGGAGACCAAGGTGCACCTGCGCCGGGAGAGCTCATTCGGCGTGCTGCCGGCCGAGATCGCCACCCCGCTGGCCATGGTGCTCAACGAGCTGCTGCTCAACGCGGTCGAGCACGGCTTCGCCAGTGGCAGTGACGGCGAGGTGGTGCTCACCGCGCACCGGTTCCGGCGGCAGCTGCACGTGAGCGTGGCCGACAACGGACGCGGGCTGCCGGCCCACTTCGACCTGGACGCGGCCGACCGGCTGGGATTGCAGATCGTGCGTACCCTCGCCCGCGGGGAGTTGCGGGGCTCGATCGAGATGCGGGGCCGCGCCGGTGGCGGTACCGAGGCCGTCATCGTCGTCCCTCTCAACGGGCGCCGCTAGCGAGCCAGACAGCAGCGTGGCCAGTGTCACTCCCGTCACGTGGGATCGGATCCGCGGCCCATGGCACGGACCGGGTTCGACGTGGGACGATGTGGAGCGTGACCTCCGCTGTCGTGCGCCGCCTCGTGGCTCGCCGCCACGTCGACTACGGCCGCGTGCGCAGCGCGATCTGTCCGGCGATGCTGACGCCCCGCCCGTAGGTTTTCCCAACTTCGCGGCGCGACCCCAGCCGGATCTGTCTGACACCGTCGTCGGCCGACCCTGCGGCCGTGTCCGCCGTCCAGGAGGACGCCGACGATGTCGGTCACCAGCACTCAGCCCGGTAGCCAGGCCAGACCCGCGAGCTCCGAGAAGCGCCCGCGGGGCGAAGGTCAGTGGGCGATGGGGCACCGGGAACCGCTCAATCCCAACGAGCGTACGAAGAAGGACGACGACGGGCTGCATGTGCGCGCCCGGATCGAGTCGATCTACGCCCAGTGGGGATTCGCCAGCATCGACCCGGCCGACCTGCGCGGCCGGATGCGCTGGTGGGGCCTGTACACCCAGCGCCGACCGGGGATCGACGGCGGCCGTACGGCGGTGCTCGAGCCGCACGAGCTTGACGACGAGTACTTCATGCTCCGCATTCGCATCGACGGCGGTCAACTCGACCTCGACCAGCTGCGCGCGGTCGCCCGAGTATCCACATTGTACGGTCGCGGGACGGCCGACCTGACCGACCGCCAGAATGTGCAGTTGCACTGGGTCCGGATCGAGGACGTACCGGCGATCTGGCGCGAGCTGGAACCAGTCGGGCTGTCCACCGCCGAGGCGTGTGGGGACACCCCGCGGGTCGTGCTCGGCAGCCCCGTGGCCGGCATCAGCGCCGACGAGGAGATCGACGCCACCCCGGCCATCCGGGCGATCGTGGACCGGTATGTGGGAGACGAGGCGTTCTCCAACCTGCCGCGCAAGTTCAAGTCGGTCGTGTCCTGGCTGGCCGACGTGCCGTACCAGGCCAACGACATCGCGTTCCTCGGGGTGAACCACCCTGAGCACGGGCCCGGCTTCGACCTGTGGGTCGGCGGCGGCCTGTCGACCAATCCGATGCTGGCTCAGCGGCTCGGCGTGTGGGTGCCGGTCGACGAGATACCGGAGGTCTGGGCCGGCGTGGTCGGCATCTTCCGGGATTACGGGTACCGGCGCCTGCGCGCCCGGGCCCGGCTCAAGTTCCTGGTGGCGGACTGGGGCGTGGCGCGCGTGCGCGACGTCCTCGAAGGCGAGTACCTGGGCCGCAGGCTGATTGACGGGCCCGCGCCGGCCCTGCCCGACCAGCCGATCGACCACATCGGCGTGCACCGGCAACGCGACGGTCGGTTCTTCGTCGGGGTGGCCGCGGTCGCGGGGCGGGTCAGCGGGAAGATCCTGGCCGAGGTGGCCGATATCGCCGAGGCGCACGGCAGCGCACGGGTGCGACTCACGCCGTACCAGAAGCTGCTCGTGCTCGACCTGGATGAGGCGGCGGTGCCCGGTGTGGTGGCCGCGCTCCGCGGGATCGGTCTGGACCCGACCCCGTCGGTCTGGCGGCGGGGCACGATGGCCTGCACGGGCATCGAGTTCTGCAAGCTCGCGATCGTCGAGACGAAGGCCCGGGCGGCCCAGGTGGTCGAGCACCTCGAGAAGACACTCGGCGATGTCGACCTACCCATCACGATCAACGTCAACGGCTGCCCGAACGCATGCGCCCGGACCCAGGTGGCCGACATCGGGCTCAAGGGCCAGCTGGTACCCGGGCCCGGCGGCGAGATGGTCGAGGGTTTCCAGATCCACCTCGGTGGTGGACTCACCATGGCCCACGGACAGGTGCCCGGCTTCGGTCGCAAGATGCGCGGCCTCAAGACGACCGCCGAGGAGCTGCCGGCCTATGTCGAGCGGGTGACCCGCAACTTCCTCGATGCCCGCGGCGAGGGCGAGTCCTTCGCCCAGTGGGTGGTCCGAGCGGAGGAGGCGAGCCTGCGATGAGCTCGGATTCGGTCTCGCGCAGTGTGCCGTTCTACTGCCCGTACTGCGGCGGCGAGGATCTCCGACCGTACGAGGACCAGCACGGCGCCTGGGAGTGCCGGGAATGCACCCGGGTCTTCTCGGTCAAGCTGCTCGGTCTCCGCGTCAACGCATCACGCTCCGAAGGGTAGGTGAGTCATGGCTACGCTGCTGCGGGCCGCGGTCAACCTGGTCGCGGCGACGAGTGAGCTCGCCGAGATCGCCCGGGGGGCCCAGCCCACGCTGGACGGGGCACCGGCCGAGGCGGTCATCGAGTGGGCGGTCGAGCGGTTCGGCGACCGGTTCTGCGTCACCAGCTCGATGGCCGACGGCGTGCTCGCCCATCTCGCTTCCCGGGTGGCGCCCGGCATCGATGTGATCTTCCTGGACACCGGACTGCATTTCCCGCAGACCCTGCGGGTGCGCGACACGGTGGCCGGGACGATGCCGGTACGCCTGCTCTCAATCCGTCCTCAGCGGACAGTCGGCCAGCAGGACGGCGAGTACGGGCCGCGCCTGTTCGCCCGCGAGCCCGACTCCTGCTGCGCCCTGCGAAAGGTCGAGCCGCTGGAGCGCGCGCTGGTGGACTACGACGCCTGGGGTGCCGGGGTACGGCGGAGCGAGACGGCCGCCCGCGCCGACGTGCGTGAGGTCGACTACGACGCCGGCCGCGGCAAGGTGAAGCTCGCCCCGCTGGCCCGCTGGACCGACGCCGACGTGGCCGCCTACATCGAGCGCTACGACGTGCCGGTCAACGAACTGTTCGGCCAGGGGTACCGCTCGATCGGCTGCTGGCCGTGCACCAACAAGGTCAAGCCCGGCGAGGATCCCCGGGCCGGGCGCTGGGCCGCCTTCGACAAGACCGAGTGCGGCCTGAACCTGTGACCACCGCCGCGATCAAGGTGACGACGGCACCGCCCGCCCGGGTGGACCGTCCCCCGATCGTGCTCGTCGCGCACGGCAGCCGCGATCCCCGGTCGGCCAGGTCCATACACGCCCTCGCGGCCGCGGTGGACCGGCGTTGGCCCGGCGGTGCCCGGGCCGCGTTCCTCGACTTCAACCCGCCCAGCGTCCCGCTGGCGCTGCGGGAGGCCGTGTCGGGTGGTGCGTGGGGCCCGGCCGGACCGGCCATCGTCGTGCCGGCCCTCCTGACCCGCGCGTACCACAGTCGGGTCGACGTGCCCGAGGTCGTATCGGCCAGCGTCGTACCGAGCGTGGTCACTCCGGTACTGGGCCCCGCCGGTGAGCTGGACCAGCCCGACCCGCTGTTGATCGCCGCGCTGGCCGGCAGGCTGTCCGAAGTGGACGTTAAGGTCGATGCCGTCGTCCTGGCCGCCGCCGGCACCTCGCACGTCGCGGCTAGATCCACTGTGGAGAGTGTGGCCCACGCGCTGGCGTCCACCCTGGACACTGCGTGCAAGGTCGGCTACGCAACGACGTCGGGGCCGACGGTGGGTGAGGCTGTCGCGTCTCTGCGTGCCGGTGGTGCGCAACGAGTTGCGATGGCCGCATACTTCCTCGCGCCGGGCCGGCTCTACGACGTGGCCGTCGCCGCGGCAGTCGAGAATGGAGCGATCACGACGGCCGAGCCGCTGGGCGGGGCACCGGAGCTGGTCGACCTGATCGTCCGCCGAGCGGCTGCCGTCTGCTGAGCTGGCGCTCGCCTCCTCGCGCTCAGGTCGTCCGCCAAGAACCCTTCGCAAGCTGCGGGGGCTCGCTGGCGCTCGCCTCCTCGCGCTCAGGTCGTCCGCCAAGAACCCTTCGCAAGCTGCGGGGGCTCGCTGGCGCTCGCCTCCTCGCGCTCAGGTCGTCCGCCAAGAACCCTTCGCAAGCTGCGGGGGCTCGCTGGCGCTCGCCTCCTCGCGCTCAGGTCGTGCACGAAAAAGCCCCGTCGGAACCGGGATCCGATCGGGGCGTTCTCGATGTCGGCCCAGGTGGCGGGCCGGTGGTGCCGGGCCTACAGCGAGTGAGCGCGAACTCGCAGACCTCCGCGCCGCTTGACGGCACGCCGCTCGTCTTCGCTCATCCCGCCCCAGACTCCGGCGTCCTGGCCAGTCTCGAGCGCCCACTGCAGGCACTCGTCGGTGGCCGTACAGCGCCTGCAGACGGACTTGGCCTGCTCCACTTGGAGCAGAGCCGGGCCGGACGTCCCGATCGGGAAGAACAGCTCCGGGTCCTCGTCTCGGCAGGCGGCACGGTGACGCCAGTCCATGGCGGCAACACTCCTTGCTTTGATTCGTGGCTTGGTGGCGGTGCTTGCGCAGCTCAATTGTTAACGCTGATCGCGGTGTCGGTGCAACGCTGCTGCGGCTCCGGCGCGCGCGTGAGCAGGCAAGTAGCTCGCCTCGTACTCGGTTCGCTTGTGAATGCTTTCACGAACTATCGCAATGTCAAGGGGAGCCCGGGCAAAAATCCATCCGCGTGATGGACGTCACGCATGTTTCATCCGGTTTAAGCCCGTATCTCCACACTTAGCACTGCAACAATGCGTTATCAGGGTAGTACTGTCCGTAGTGTCCCGCTACCACTTCACCCGTCGTGTCGCGCATCGGAATTACCTCGTGACGTAACGCACGGAGTGATCCTGAACACCCGATTGGCTGACATCAGCCGAACGTCGTTTGCCGCGCACAACGAGCGACAAACCGGGTGACGCGTCAGCAGAATACGCGCAGCGCCTCCGGTACGGCCGAGAACGTCACCTTTTCCTTCTCGCCGAGGTAGTCGCCGTCCAGCTGGAACGCGAGCGGCTGCACCGACCGCAGGGTGAACTCCGACAGGTCGTGGAGTGTCAGCATGTGTTGACCGTGCGGATTGGGACGCCGCGGACAGGATCTGGGTCGCAGCACGCGCGGTGGCGACCAGGTGCAGCGCCGCATGGCCATCAGGTCCAGCCCGCGTGTCGAAGGACGCCTCCGGGCACGGCGTTGATCGCCCGGTCGCCGAGGAACGTCCACGGCGCGGTGTTCTGCACGATCGCCATTGCCAGACTCGGCCTCGGATCGCTCGCCCGGGCGTTCGAGCGTGATCATCGCGTTCCGCCGGTCGGTGCCCAACAGGAACTGCGCGACGGTCGAGCGGACGTACAGCCCGGGCGTCGACGCCTTGCCGCGCAGCCGGGCCCGCTCCACCCGACGGACGACCTCCGCGTCGAGCCCGAAGCCGGCGCAGAAGGTGAAGTACCGGTTGTCGGCCCGGCCCAGACCCGACCGTCCGGGTCCGGCCACGGTGCAGTGCCTCGAGGATCACGCCGGTACCGTCGATCCAGTCACCCGGCAGGCCGAGTGCGCGGGCGAAGACGTTGGTCGATCCGCCCGGTACCACGGCGAGCGCCGGCACCTTGCTCGTGGCCACGGCCCGCCGCGGCAGCAGGCCGTTGACCACCTCGTTCACCGTGCCGTCCCCACCCAGAGTACCACGACATCGAGCCGCTCCTCCGCCGCCCGACGGGCAAGCTCGGCCGCGTGGCCGCGACGGCGGGTGTACTCGACGGTCAGGTCGACCTCGTGACCGCAGTGCCCGGACCAGCACGTCCCGGCCGCGTTCACTGGTCGTCGTGGCCTTCGGATTGACCACCAGGAGCGCCCGCATGGGCGGACTGTATACCGTCGGGGTGCCACCTCCGGCCGACGGTATGGTGAGGTCATGCCCAGCAGGAGCCACCGGGCGACCCCGAGCGGGTCCCGATCCGGCGGGTGCTGCCCGTATCCGGCTCGATGCGCTGCCTTCGTCGCTGCGGTGGGCGGTATGGCTTCTGCTCGCCGAGGCGGTCGGCCTGCTCGCGGTGGCCGGTGTGCTGACCTACGACGCCGCCACCGGCTCCGTCGCAGAGCGGTATCAGCGCCGTCGCGTTGATCGTGCTTCACGGCTCTGCTCGCGGCCATCCTGCTCGGCCTGCTCGGCTCGCCCTGTCCCGGCGCCGCGGCTGGGCCCGCGGCCCGGCGATCGTGCTGCAGCTGCTGCTGCTGCCGATCGGCTTCTCGATGGTGACCAACGGCGTCGCCATGGCTCGGGATCGCGCTGATCGTGATCGGACTCGCCGGCGCCGGAACACTGCTTGCCCCCGCCGACCCGCGCGGCGCTTGGAGTCATCGTCGCACTTGACGCATACAGTTGCTCACCGTGAGTGTTGACGATCCGTGCGACCGCGCGCTACCAGGTGCTGGCTGACGATCTGCGGGCACAGATCACCTCGGGGCGGCTGCGTCCGGGTGACCGGCTGCCGACGGAGCCCCAGCTGTGCCGCAGACCGCGGGGTCAGCCGAAGTACCGTGCGCGAGGCGCTGCGGCTGCTGGCCAGCCAGACACCTCATCATCACCACGCGCGGGGTGGCCGGCGGCAGCTTCGTCGCGCACCCGAGCCCGGCGCAGCTCTCCGAGGCATCCAGACCGGCGTCGCGCTGCTGCAGGCGAGTTCGGTGGTCAGTCGCCGAGCATTGCTCGAGGTGCGGGCGATCGTCGAGGTACCGGCCGCCGGGCTCGCCGCCGAACGGCGCACCGAGGAGCAGCTGGCCGCGCTGCGAGGCGACCCTGTTCGATCCCCAGACGGCCGACGCTTCGAGACGATGGTCGCGGTGCACCACGCTGTTCCACGGGCGCTCGCGTCGCCTGCGGCAACCCGCTGCTCGAGCTGATCGCCCATCCGCTGCACGCGGTGTCGAACGGCTGCGGCTGCCGGACACGCTGACCCGGGCCGACTGGGTCCGGGTCGACGCCGATCATCGGGCCATCCTGGGCGCGGTCGCCGGCCGTGACGCCCCGGCCGCCGCGGAGGCGGCCGCCGGCACCTGGAGTTCCTCGGCGCACTGCTCGGCCGGGACACCGGATCCGGCGACGGCGACGCGGAGCTGCGGGCGGTCGTCCGGGAGACGGTCATCGACGGACGGACGAGCCGGCCCGGCCGGTCATCACCGCCGACGCCGGCGTTTCCGCAGATCGATGGCGGCCAGTCCGGCGTCTGACCGGCCGGTCACGTCGGCGGCGTGGGCGGTCAGCACCTGCCAGGCGAAGGACTGCTCACCCGGCAGGGTCGCCTTGTCCGCCACCTGAGCCGACACGGTCACCGCGAGCGCTTCGGAGCTCACCCGGAACCGGCAGGTCAACGTGGCCTGCTCCGCCCGATCGGCCCGGGCAGGCGACAGCAGCATCACGCACGCCTCGTCGACGGCGATGCGCAGGTCCTCGATCTCGTCGAGGGTGAAGCTGAGGCGGGCGGCCAGGCCCGCGGTGGCGGTGCGGACCACGCCCAGGTAGCCGGTGAGGGCCGGCACCGTGAGTTCGATGATGTCGCCGCCGAGGTACCCGTCCGCCGATCGGGCCAGCTCGTCGTCGGCCACGATGGCCGACTCTGGGCCTTGGACGCCAACGCCGGCATGATGGCTCACCGGCGTGTCGCCGCCGACGCGACTCATCGGGGAGGCCGCGCTACCGGCCAGCCGGTGCAGCGCCGCGACCGACGAGTCGCGGTACGGATCCACTCGGTCCATCGGCCGGGCGCCGATCGCGGCGTAGAACTCGGCGGGCCGGGTTCCAGTCCAGCACCCACCACTCCAGTCGCCGGTAGCCCGCGCTCGACGCAGAGCCGGCCAGCGCGGCCAGCAGGCGCCGCCCGACCCGGGCCGCGCGCGCCCGGGCCGTACGTACAGGTCCTCGAGGTAGATGCCGTGTACGCCCTCCCAGGTCGAGAAGTTGAGGAACCACAGCGCGAACCCGACCGGCTGTCCGGACTCGTCCGCCGCCACCTGCCCGAACAGCGCGGGCTGGTCACCGAACAGCGCCGCGTGCAGCTGCGCGACTCGGTCAGGTGGCACTGGTCGGCGCCCGCTCGAAGTCGGCCAGCTCGTGCACCATCGAGACAACGGCCGGCACGTCCGAGGGACGTACCGGCCGCACGCGTGAGTCGTGCGAGCAGGCTCACGCCTGCTTGGTCTCCCAGAAGATCTTCGCGATCTCCTCGATCTTCGCCAGCAGCTGCTCGGCCATGGCCGGGTCGGCCGAGCCCTTGGCACCGGAGGCGCCGGCGAGCTTGGTGGCCTCGTTGAAGAGCTGGTGCAGGTTGGGGTACTTCTCGAAGTGCGGGGCCTTGAAGTAGTCGGTCCACAGCACCCACAGGTGATGCTTCACCAGTTCGGAGCGCTGCTCCTTGATGATGAGTGCCCGGGTGCGGAACTCCGGGTCCGAGTTGGCCTGGAACTTCTCGCACGATGGCCTTCACCGACTCGGCTTCGATCCGGGCCTGGGCCGGGTCGTAGACACCGCACGGCAGGTCGCAGTGCGCGCTGGCAACCGTTCGCGGGGTCAGCAGGCGCGGCAGTCGCATCGTCGGCTCCTCTTTCTTCGCATGGCGTGACGTTTGCGATGATCCTCTGGTCGACCCTACTCCCGGGAGCCTGCCGATGATGGCGCGCCTCGTACCTGTCCTCGTCCGGGGTCCGTCGATGGTGCCCACCCTTCGGGACGGCGACCGCGTCCTCGCGGTACGCGGCGGGCGTGCCCGGGTCCGGGCGACGTGGTGCTCGCCCGGTTCCGCTCCCGGCCGGACCTGCTGGTGGTCAAGCGCGTATCAGGCGCGTGGGCACCGGCTGGTGGATAGAGGGCGACAACGAGTTGGTCGCCGACGATTCCCGGGCGTACGGCGTGGCCG
Source organism: uncultured Actinomycetota bacterium (assembly GCA_963803345.1). Classification (GTDB taxonomy): domain Bacteria; phylum Actinomycetota; class Actinomycetes; order Mycobacteriales; family Micromonosporaceae; genus CAWDLX01. The sequence continues at coordinate 1,255,749 of CAWDLX010000004.1, read as the reverse complement.
ATGTGCAGGCCCGCATCGTCCTACGCTACTGGCCACACCCGCGCCGGCTGTGAACCGCGCCACCAGGTGTGGTTATCATCGCGCAATGGTGGAACAAGATCCGGTGTTCGAGCTGCACCGGGGCGGGAAGATGGCCGTCCAGTCAACGGTGCCGCTGTCCAGCCGGGAAGACCTGTCGATGGCCTACACCCCGGGAGTGGCCAGGGTATGCGAGGCGATCGCTGCCGACCCGAGCCTGGCCCGCGAGTACACCTGGACCGGCCATACCGTCGCGGTGGTGACGGACGGCTCGGCCGTCCTCGGCCTGGGCAACATCGGCCCGCGGGCGGCGATGCCCGTCATGGAGGGCAAGGCCGTCCTCTTCAAGCAGTTCGGCGGCGTCGACGCGGTACCCGTCTGCCTGGATACGCAGGACACCGAGGAGATCATCCGCATCGTCACCGCTCTGGCACCCAGCTTCGGGGGAATCAACCTGGAGGACATCGCCGCCCCCCGGTGCTTCGAGATCGAGCGACGGCTGGACGAGGCCCTGCCGATTCCGGTATTCCACGACGACCAGCACGGCACCGCGATCGTGGTACTGGCCGCCCTGCGCAACGCGGCCACGCTGCTCGACCGCAAGGTGGAGGATCTGCGCGTGGTCATCAGCGGTGCCGGCGCGGCCGGCGTAGCCGTCACCCGCATGCTGCTCGCCGGGGGAGCGCACGACATCGTCGTCTGCGATTCGCGCGGCGTCGTCCACCTCGGACGGGCCGACCTGAACTCCGAGAAGGCGTCGCTGGCCGAGGTGACCAACCCCCGCCGCGTGACCGGCGCGATCGCCGATGCCCTGCTCGGCGCGGACGTCCCCATCGGAGTGTCCGGCGGCACGATCGAGGAGGCGGCCGTGGCCCAGATGGCTCCGGGCGGCGCCATCTTCGCCCTGGCCAACCCCGACCCCGAGGTCCACCCGACCATCGCGTCGCACTACGCAGCCGTGGTGGCGACCGGTCGCAGTGACTTCCCCAACCAGATCAACAACGTACTCGCCTTCCCCGGCGTCTTCCGGGGCGCCCTCGACGCCGGTGCCACCCATATCACCGAGCCGATGAAGATCGCCGCGGCTCGAGGCCATCGCCGCCGTCGTCGCCGATGTCGCTCACCGCCGACGCCATCGTGCCGTCGCCCCTGGACCCCAGGGTCGCGCCGGCCGTCGCCGCCGCCGTGGCCACCGCCTGGGCCGCCCGATCCTCCTGACCCACCCGGGCGACTGTGCCACCACGCGAGCGGAGTTGCCCGAACCACCATCGGCTCGGCGTCGCCGCCACCCGAGATGTTTGCAGGGCGTCCGTGCTAACTCGAGGAGCGGGGTTTGCGTCATTCTCGGCCCCTATACGGGCGCGAACTTGCCGCAGCGTGGCACACCGATGTTTGGAGGGCGTCCTTGCTCACTCGGCGCGCCGGGAGGGGGAGGGGGTCCTTGCTCACGCGGGGCGCCGGGAGGGTGCGGGCGCACGGGTGGTGAGGCGCCGGGAGGGACGGCCGGGACCACGACGCGGGCACGCCAGGAAATGTCACACGGCCATGACGCGCCGCCAGTGTCGCGGTGGGTTAGGTTGCCCTGGTGAGAGCTGCCTTCGCGTCGGCCATCGATGCTGATGACCCGCTGTCCGCGTTGGCGGTCGGCGATGCCCCCGAGCCGGTCAAGGACGAAGACGACTGGGCGACCGTGTCTGTGCGGACGAGTTCGCTCAACCACCACGACCTGTGGTCGCTGCGGGGAGTCGGGCTGGCCGAGGACCGGCTGCCGATGATTCTCGGGTGCGACGCGGCGGGGGTGGACGAGCGGGGTAACGAGGTGGTGGTCTTCCCGGTCGTGCCTGACCCGGGCGACCCCAGAGGATTCTCGATGCTGTCCGAGCGGCTGCCCGGGACGCTGGCCGAGCGGGTGGCCGTACCGCGCGCCAATCTGGTGGCCAAGCCGGCGGAGGTGTCCTTTGTGGAGGCCGCCTGCCTGCCGACGGCCTGGCTGACGGCGTACCGGATGTTGCGGGCGAAGGGGCGGGTCGACGAGGGCGAGGCGGTCCTGGTGCAGGGGGCCGGTGGCGGTGTGGCCACGGCGGCGGTGGTGCTGGCGGTCGGGATGGGCAAGCGCGTCTACGCGACCAGCCGGGATCGGCAGAAACGGGAACGCATCGCCGCTGTCGGTGCCGTTGCCGTCGAGCCTGGGGCGCGGTTGCCCGAGCGGGTCGACGTGGTCATCGAGACTGTCGGGGCCGCCACGTTCGAACATTCGCTCAAGTGCGCCAAGCCGGGCGGCCGCATCGTCGTGTCCGGAACCACCTCGGGCAATCTGGCCACTGTGGACCTGCGGCGGGTGTTCGCTTTGCAGTTGGAGATCCTCGGTACCTCGATGGGTACCGCGGCTGAGCTCGGCGCCCTCCTGGACCTGGTCGCGAGCGGGGTGAAGCCCATTGTGGACAGTGTGTTCCCGTTCTCCGACGTGCGGTCGGCGTTCACCCGGCTGTACGAGGGCGACGTCTTCGGCAAGATCGTCCTCGACCACACCCGGTAGCCTTCACATCTCCTCGAGCGTGCGGCCGCGGGTCTCCTGGACGGCTCGGTACACGAAGACGAAGGCCAGCGCGGCGAACGTGGCGTACAGCCCGTAGGCGAGGGTCAGGCTGATCCCCGACAGCGACGGGAACGTGTGGAGATCGCCAGTTGGCCAGCCACTGCGCGGCGGCGGCCACCGCCAGCGCGGTCGCCCGGATCGGTTGTTGAACATCTCGCCGAGCAGCACCCAGACGACGGTCCCCAGCTCATCCCGAACGACACCACGTACAGGTTGGCCGCGACCAGCGCGATCGGGGCGGCGTCGCCCGCCAGGTGCAGTCCTTGCCCGCCGTCCCGGTGGCGGTCGAGAAGCAGAACGCCATCACGGCCAGGGTGATCAGTCATTCCGGCGGCGCCGACCAGCAGCAGCGGCTTGCGGCCGACCTGGTCGACCAGGGCGATCGCGACGAAGCGTGGTCAGCATATTGGTGACGGAGGTGATCACGCAGGTGATGCAGCGAACTGCTCTCGGAGAACCCGACCGCCTGCCACAGCGTGGACGAGTAGTAGAAGATCACGTTGATGCCGACGAACTGCTGGAACACCGACAGCAGGATGCCGACCCAGACGATGCCGAGCAGGCCGAGTACCGTGGCCGCGCAGGTCACGCAGCTGTCACCTGTCGTCGCGCCATCCACGACCGCCGGATCTCGGCCGATCCGGTGTCCACGTCGCCGCCCACGTAGCGGGTCAGCACATCGCGTGCCTTCGGCCCGTACCTCGCGCTTGACGACCGGTACCGGGGCGATTCCGGGATTCGCAGGACAGCACCCCGTAACCAGCGCGGCAACAGGCCGCCGGCGAACATCCAGCGCCAGGCCGTACCGCCCCACGGCACGCTTCCCGAGCGCCCCGCCGGCCGCCGTGGCGAGCGCGTAGTCGACGAGCAGCGAGCGAAGATGCCGACGTGATGGCCAGCTGCTGCAACGAGCCGAGCCGGCCCCGGATCTCGGGCGGCGCGATCTCGGCGATGTAGGCGGGAGCGATCACGCTGCGCCGCGCCGACGGCCAGACCGCCCAAGACCCGCCAGATCGCAGCTACCGCAGCCGGAGAACGACAGTGCGGAGCCGACCGCGCTGATGAGGAACATGATCGCGGCGAACAACATGACCCTGATCCGGCCGATACCGGTCGCCAGACGGCCGGCGAACCAGGCGCCGACGGCGCAGCCGAGCAGAGCGGACGAGACAACGAATCCGAGGACGAGGTCGGACAGTCCGAATGCTCTGGATCGCGTCGACGGCGCCGTTGATGACCGACGTGTCGAACCCGAAGAGGAAGCCACCGAGCGCGGCCGCACTGGCGATCACGATGACTCTCCGGCGTACCCCCTTGTCCGCCATGCGTCCATCATGGAGGCGCTTGATCGTCGTGTGTTCGATTCAGCCGGAAAGGACCGGTCCGGCACAGTCCACGATCGGGTGAATCGACAGTAGCGTTACCGCCGCCGGAATGTGCGTGCGTATCGTACCTCGCGGATGTCCGTCGCATGTGGACCCTCGCCGATGGTGTCGGTCGTCGCGCTGCCGTCGGTGGCGAATCCGCGACGCTCGTAGAACCCGCGGGCGCGCGGGTTGTCTTCCAGCACCCACAGCCGGATCTCGGTGAAATGGGCCGCGACCAGGTGCGTCACGCCGGTGTCCATGAGCGCCCGCCCGACGCCGGTCGACCAGCTGCGCGGATTTACGTAGATGGCGTAGACCTCGCCGACGGCCGGGTCCGACCGGTACGGGCCGACCGAGGTGAAGCCGGCGAACCCGCCGTCCAGTTCGGCGACGTACGTCTGGACCGGGTGGATCCGTGAGCGGAGGATGTCGCGCCAGCGCTCGACGCGCGACGGTAGGTCCAGACTGTCGAGGTAGGCCGCGGGCAGCGCGTGCGCGTAGGCGGCCTGCCAGGTACGCACCTGGACCGCGGCCAGTTCGGCGGCATCGTCCACTGTGGCCGGTCGGAGGAGGATCATCGCAGCAGCCGATCGAGATAGCGGGCAGGGTCGCCGAGGTAGTCGCGCCAGTTGCGGACCAGGTCGAGCTCCGCCCAGCCGGTCGGTCGGATCCCGCGCCCGTCCAGTTCGAGGATGGTCGCTCCGGGCAGGGCGGTCAACAGTGGTGAGTGGGTTGCCACGACCACCTGGGAACCTTCGCGGCGCATCTCGTCCAATGTGGCCACCAGGCTCAGTGTCGACGCGAACGACAGGGCCGCCTCCGGCTCGTCCATCACATAGAAGCCGAACCCGTCGAACTTGCGCCCGATCAGGTCGAGGATTCCTTCGCCGTGGCTGCGCTGGTGCAGCATGGCGTCGCGGTTGTCAACACCGAGATGGGTTTCCAGGTACGTGTAGAGCCCATGCGTGGTCTCGGCCCGCAGGAAGTACGCGTGGGCGCCGGTGGCGTCAGGCGAGCGGACCAGCCGCAGGCACTCCGCCAGCGCCGACTCGCTCCCCCGGGTGCGGTGCCGGGCCGAGCGGGAGCCGCCCTCAGGGTTCAACCCGTACGCCATCGCCAGCGCCTCGGTCAGCGTCGACTTCCCGGATCCGTTCTCCCCGACGAGGAATGTGACCCCGGCCGGTAGTTCGAGTCCGGAGTCCAGCACGGCGGCGACGGCGGGAATGCGGGCCCACCAGGTGGAGCGGTCAGCCGGGCTGGCCGGATTCTCCTCGATCCGCCGGACCGGGCGCCGCCCCCGGTCGCGGTGGGCCCGGCTCCTCACTCGTCGTCATCGTCGAGGCGGGCCAGCCAGGTGGCGAACCGCTCGATCGGGGTCTCGAAGTCCGGGTTGTCGTCGATGAAGTCACGCAACCGCGCCGAGAGCCACTCGATGGTCACCGTCTCGGTGCCGCGCCGCTCGTTCAGTTCCTCGATGCCGCGGTCGGTAAAGTACACGGTGCGCTCCTCCTCTCACGTGTCGCCGAGCCACGGCCGCGTCGGGCTGGTGGGGTCGGCTGCGGGTGTGGGCTCCGACCGAGGGGTTTGCCCGGACAGCTTACTAACGCATTCTGTATAGGCCGGCGTCCCTGCTAACTGGGACACCCTACCCGCGCCGGCGGGCCGGTTTCTGTTGGTAAGGACACGCCGCGAGCGTCGGCGGCTGGTCAGCCGGGGCGCCCGCCGACTCCGGGGAAATGCCCGCCCGCCCTGGGCGGCGCGTTAGCAGGGGCGCCCTGCAACCGCCGGGGCGTGTGGACGGGCGCCCTACCAACGCCGACGCGTTAGTAGACTGTCCGGGCAAACAAGCAGCCACGCGAATGCGGGTCAGCGGCGGGGGAGGGCGGCGTCGAGAATGGCCGCCTGCTGCGCCTCGTGCACCTTGATCGAGCCGACCGCCGGAGCGGCCGCGGCGGGCCGGGAGATCCGTCGCAGCGGTACCCCGTCCAGACCCTCGAGCAGGTTGAGCGCGATGAACGACCACGCACCCTGGTTGGCCGGCTCGTCCTGGACCCAGACGAAGTCGTTCGCGTTCGGGTATGCGGCGAGGGCGGCCTTCACCTCGTCGATCGGCAGCGGGTACAGCTGCTCGAGCCGGATGATCGCGGTGTCGGTGATGCCCCGGTCGGTGCGGGCATGGACCAGGTCGTAGAACAGCCTGCCCGAGCAGAGCAGCACCCGCGTGACCGCCGACGGATCCAGCTGGCCAGGGTCGGGTAGCACCGGACGGAATGTCGCGTCGGCGAAGTCGGCCACCGAGGACACGGCCGACCGGTGTCGCAGCAGGGACTTCGGCGTGAACACGACCAGCGGCTTCTTCTTGGGCGAGAGGGCCTGCCGGCGCAGCAGATGGAAGTAGCTGGCCGGTGTCGACGGCACCGCCACCCGCATGTTGTCCTCGGCGCACAGCTGCAGGTAGCGCTCGATGCGTCCGGAGGTGTGGTCCGGGCCCTGGCCCTCGTGCGAGTGCGGCAGCAGTAATGTCAAGGAGGACCGCTGGCCCCACTTCACCTCGCCGGACGACACGAACTCGTCCACAATGGACTGTGCCCCGTTGGCGAAGTCGCCGAACTGAGCCTCCCACATGACCAGCGCGTCGGGCGCCTCGACCGAGTACCCGTACTCGAAGCCCATCACCGCGAACTCGGACAGCAGCGAGTCGTGGGCGAAGAACCGGCCACCGTTGGCGCCCTCGAGCGACTTCACCGGGAGGTAGTCGTCACCGGTAACTGAGTCGACCAGGGACGCGTGGCGCTGCACGAACGTGCCCCGCCGCGAGTCCTGTCCGGACAGGCGTACCGTGACGCCCTGCTGCACCAGTGTGCCGAAGGCGAGGATCTCGGCGAAGCCCCAGTCGATGTCTCCGGCCCGGGCCATCTGGGCCCGACGGGTGAGCAGCTGCTGCACCCGCTTGTGCGGGGTGAACCCATCGGGCAGCCGCACGTGCGAGTCGCCGACCCGGGCCAGATCCTCGGCCGTGACGCCGGTGTCCACTGTGGGCTCCGGCTCGGCCGTCCGGCTTCCCGCGGGCCGGGCCGAGCTGGATCCATTGGCATCGCGGGTCGCCTTGAACACCTGCTCCAGTTGGGTGTGGTAGTCGCTGAGCAACTCCTCGGCCTGATCGAGCGTGATGTCGCCCCGACCGATCAGCTCCTCGGTGTAGATCTTGCGGACCGACCGCTTGGTGTCGATGATCTGGTACATGATCGGGTTGGTCATCGACGGGTCGTCGCCCTCGTTGTGACCTCGGCGGCGGTAGCAGAGCATGTCCACCACCACGTCCTTGTTGAACGCCTGCCGGTACTCGAAGGCCAGCCGGGCCACCCGCACGACCGCCTCGGGATCGTCCCCGTTCACATGGAAGATCGGGGCCTGGATCATCCGGGCCACGTCGGTCGAGTAGAGGGAGGAGCGCGAGTACTCGGGGGCGGTGGTGAAGCCCACCTGGTTGTTGATGACCACGTGGATGGTGCCCCCGGTCCGGTAACCCCGCAGCTGGGACAGGTTGAGCGTCTCGGCGACCACTCCCTGGCCGGCGAAGGCGGCGTCCCCGTGCACCAGCAGCGGCAGCACGGTGTAGCCCTCGAGCCGTAGGTCGAGCCGGTCCTGCTTGGCCCGCACGATGCCTTCGACGACGGGGTCGACCGCCTCGAGATGGGACGGGTTGGCCACCACGCTGACCGTGGTCGCGTACTGGCCGTCGGGAGTGGCGAACTTGCCGGTCTGGCCGAGGTGGTACTTCACGTCGCCCGAGCCCATCGTCGACTTCGGGTCGAGGTGACCCTCGAACTCGTTGAAGATCTTCTCGTACGGCTTGCCGACGATGTTGGCCAGCACGTTGAGCCGTCCCCGGTGGGCCATGCCGATGACGACCTCGTCCATGCCGGCCTTGGCCGAGGTGGCCAGGATCTCGTCGAGCAGCGGGATCACACTCTCGGCACCCTCGAGCGAGAAGCGGCGCTGCCCGACGTACTTGGTCTGCAGGAACGTCTCGAACGCCTCGGCCGCGTTGAGCCGGGCCAGGATGTGCAGCTGCTCCGGCGAGCTCGGCTTGGTGTAGCGCCGCTCCACCCGGTCCTGGATCCAGCGGCGCTCCTCGGGGTCCTGGATGTGCATGTACTCGATGCCGACCCGGCGGCAGTACGAGTCGCGGAGCACACCGAGGATGTCGCGCAGCTTCATCCGTTGCTGGCCGGCGAACCCGCCGACCGGGAACGAACGGTCGAGGTCCCACAGGGTGAGCCCGTGCTCGCGCACATCCAGATCGGGGTGGCGGCGGATCTCGAATTCCAGCGGGTCGGTGTCGGCCATCAGGTGACCACGCACCCGGTACGAGTGGATCAGCTCGACCACCCGGGCGGCCTTGTCGATCTGGCCCTCGGAGGTGTGCGCAACGTCCCGGGTCCAGCGCACCGGCTCGTACGGGATGCGCAGCGAGGTGAAGATGTGGTCGTAGAAGTCGTGCTGGCCGAGCAGCAGTTCGTTGATCACCTTGAGGAACTCGCCCGACTGCGCGCCCTGGATGATGCGGTGGTCGTAGGTGGAGGTCAGCGTGATGATCTTGCTGACCGCGAGCTTGGCGATCTCGTCGTCGCTCATGCCGGCGAACTCGGCCGGGTACTCCATCGCGCCGACGCCCAGGATGGTGCCCTGCCCGGGCAGCAGGCGCGGCATCGAGTGCACGGTACCGATGCCGCCCGGGTTGGTCAGCGAGATCGTGGTCGCGTTGTAGTCGTCGATGGTGAGCTCGTTTCGCCGGGCCCGCCGCACGATGTCCTCATAGGACTGCCAGAACTGCCGGAAGTCCATGGTGCCGACGTTCTTGACGCTGGGCACGACGAGGGTACGGGAACCGTCGCCCTTGACCAGGTCGATCGCGATACCGAGATTGACCTGATCGGGGATGACCGTGACCGGCTTCCCGCCGACCGTGTCGAACGAGTTGTTCATCTCCGGATGGCTGACCAGCGCCTGCACCATCGCGTACCCGATCAGGTGGGTGAAGCTCACCTTGCCGCCCCGCCCGCGGGCGAGGTGGTTGTTGATGACGATGCGGTTGTCGGCGAGCAGCTTGGACGGGACGGCCCGCACGCTGGTCGCGGTGGGCAGCGTGAGCGAGGCGTCCATGTTGGACACGATCTTGGCGGCCACGCCGCGGATGGGCGCCGTGTGCGCGCCGGCCAGTGACCCTTCGGTGGCCTTGGCGGCTTTCGCGGCCTTCGGCTCGACCCGCCTTCGGCTCGACCCGGCTCGGCTCGACCCGGCTCGGCTCGACCCGGCCCGGCTCGACCCGGCTCGGCTCGACCCGGCCCGGCTCAGCCCTGCTCGGCTCAGCCGGCCGCGACTCGGCGATTCCCGGCTCGGCGACCTTCGGTGCCGCCGCCGGCGCGGTGGGAGCGGCAACGGGCGTCGCGGAGGCTGACGCGGCTGTGGCCACTGGGGCGGTGGCGCCGCCATTACCGGACTGGGGCGCGGGGGAATCCCCGGGCGCAGCGGCGTTGTCGCCACCGCCGCCGAACGGCCGGTAGCCGACGAAGAAGTCATGCCAGGCGGGCGCCACACTCGAGGGGTCAGCGAGGTACTGCTGGTACATGTCCTCGACGAGCCACTCGTTGGGGCCGAAGTCCGTCAGTTGGTTGTCCGACGGGTCTGTGGCTTGGCTGGTCACGGCCATTGCCTTTCCTGCACGCGGCGCCACGCCGCGGATGACTGGTTCCGGGTGCCGCGCGGGTCTGCGCCACCCGCTTGCCGCTGAGTGCGGATTAAGGCTACGCCAGTCCGGTTCCCTTCCCCCAACGCCGCCGCCCGGAGTGCCGGGCGCCGCGTCACGAGATGTCGCGGTTCCTGGTCACCAGGGTGCCGAAGAACGCGGCCGCGAGGCCCCAGCCGACCAGGATCAGTGCCCCGACCCACCACGCCGGCTGGCTGAACAGAGCGGTACCGGTGGTCGGTAGTTCGGGGTCGGCGCTGACCATGATGGCCGACGCGGTGGTGGGCAGCAGGACCTGCGCCTGGATCGCCCAGTCGGCCTTCACCGCGAGGTACAGCAGAGCGAAGAGCAGCCGTCCGAGCAACGAGCCGATGAGGTACAGCAGCAACGTGGTGATCACGGCAGCCGTCTGGTTGCGCAGCAGCAGCCCGAAGCCGATCCCGAGAGCGCCCCAGAGCACATAGGCCAGCAGGTTGACGGCGATCGCCCGGTCGACCGAGCCGACGCCGAGGCTGGCCGCGACGTTCTCCGACGCGAGGATCCGGGATCCGACGATGAGGTTGAGCAGCGTCGTGACCAGCCAGAGTCCGGCCGCCATGATGCCCACGGCAGCGATCTTGGCGAATATCACGTGTTCGCGCTTCGGGGTGGCCAGGAACGTGGCGGTGGCCGTCTGGTGGGCGAACTCGTTGGTGACGATCAGCACACCCAGGATCATCACGATGAGCAGACCGATGTACTGGCCGCCGGTGTAGAGGTTGGCCGCGGCCGTGGCGACCACCCGGTCGATGTCCTGGGCGGCCGCGATCGCGGCCTGCTGATCCGGGTTGAGCCCGTTGGTGTCGATGGCCATGTGGGCGCGCGCCAGCCGGTCGTGCGTGTCGATCCCGAGAAACAGCTCCGCCAGCAGTTCGCCCAGTAGGGCGAAGATCCCGAGCACCCACCACGTCTTGGTGGTCCAGATCTTGAGCAGCTCCGACTGGACGGTGCGGGCCCGACCGCCGGTCGTGGCCCGGAAGCCCTGGACCGGCGCGGTCTGGATCACCTCGCTCACCGGATGCCTGCCATTCCCTGTGTCAACGAAAGGAACACCTGCTCCAGGTCCGGCCGTTCGGTGACCAGCTCGTGCAGCTCGATCTGGGCGGTCAGGGCTGCCCTGCCCACCACCGCGGCGTCGAGCCCGCTGACCCGCAGGGCCCCGGTCGGATCCATCTGCACCGTCGCGCCGAGCGGCCGTACCGCGTTGACCAGCGCCTCTGCCTGCGGGGTACGTACCCGTACCGTCGCCGTGGTGTTGCCGGCCACGATCTGGTCGGTGCGGCCCCGGGCGACCAGATGGCCGTTGGCGATGATGATGACCTCGTCGGCCATCTGTTCCATCTCGGAGAGCAGGTGACTGGAGACGAAGACCGTGCGCCCCTGGGCGGCCAGGGCGCGCAGGAACGTCCGCATCCATCGGATGCCCTCCGGGTCGAGCCCGTTGGCCGGTTCGTCGAGGACCAGGTACTGCGGATCGCCCAGCATGGCCACGGCGATGCCGATGCGCTGTTTCATACCGAGCGAGAAGCCGCCGAACTTGCGGCGCCCGGCGGGGGTGAGCCCGACCATCTCGAGGACCTCGTCGGCCCGGCTCACCGGGTACCCGCCGGCCGCGCACAGGATGCGCAGATGGTTGCGGGCGGTGCGGGCCCGGTGTGCGCTCGATGCCTCGAGCAGGCAGCCGACCGACGACAGGGGGTGGGCGAGGTCCCGGTACCGGACGCCGCCCAGGGCAGCTGAGCCCCGGGTCGGGTTGACCAGTCCGAGGATCATCCGCATGGTGGTCGTCTTGCCCGAGCCGTTCGGGCCGAGGAATCCGGTCACCTGGCCTGGCTCCACAGTGAACGACAGGTCGTTGACAGCGGTGACCCTGGGATAGACCTTGGTGAGCCCGGATGCGACGATCTGTCCCGTCATGGCCGGGACCCTACCGGTTCGGGCAGCCCGACGCCGTCCCAGCGGTCCGGCCGCCGGTCACCGCTGGGGCAGCGCCACCCAGGTCGCCCGGGCGTGGGCCAGTGCCCCGCCGGTGGCCGAGTACACCGTGCTCCGGACGAATGCCCGCCGTCCCTGCTCGCCGAGCATCTGCCCCATCACGACGCACTCGTCGCCCGGCTCGGGCAGAGCCATCACCCGGGCGGTGATGCGGCCCAGCACATAGGGCCGGGCCTCTTGTGGTACCGCCCACCCGCCGGGGCAGTCGAGCACCGCCCACATGAGTACCGGCCTGATGTCGACCGGGACCACGAACGGCGCGGCCGTGCGGTCTCCGGTCAGCCGGCCGGGGAACACGCGCAGGCCGTCACCCAGCTCACGTCCCGGGCCACAGACGAAGCAGGTCGGGAACGGGTGCTCGGTGAAGCCCGGGTACCTGGCCGAGATGGCCAGAGCCTCGGGGTAGCTGACCGGTTCAACCAGATCGGCCGGCTCGAGTGTGGCCGGCTCCGCTTCGGCCACCACCGCGTCGCCGTGGCGGACCGTCAACCCGGACGCCTCGTGCCGCACCGCGAGCTCGGTGTCCAGGGGTGGTGGCTGGCGCAGCGTGACCTGGGTCGCCGCGCCAACACCCGGCTCGAGCAGGGCGGCCACGAGGCCGGCCGAGTACCCGCCGTTCCCGCTGGCCGGTGGTCCGTTGTACCGGTGCCCGATGACGATGCTCTCGATCATCTGTCCGCCTTCCGGATCACATGTTTGAGGCCGGACCAGGTGTCGTCGACCGCGCACACCTTGACATCCACGCGACCATGGCTCAACGCGAAGCCGCGGACAACGTTCTCGTCGAGATCGGTCGGGACTCCGGCGGCCCGCTTCGGCCAGACGATCCAGAGCGAGCCGGCCGAGGTCGTACGCGGGTGCAGTACCGGCCAGCGCCTGGTGAGCCGGTCGGTGGACGGGCAGAAGCAGACGATCACGTCGTAGGGATCCGGGCCCGGGCGCCTGGCCACGGCGACCTGGTCGGGCAGTTCGCCCAGGCTGAAGTCGGCTGGCGCGCCGTCGAGGAGCACCCGCGAACCGGCGGTGATGCCCAACTTGCGCGCCAGCGGTGTACCCGAGTATCCGGCCATGTCGACCATGCTCGCACGCGGCCTGGTTCGTCTACTGTGGACTACTGGTTCGAAGGGCACGGTTTCGAAGGGCACGGTTTCGAAGGGCACGGGTTGGGTATCGCGATGTATCGCGTTTGGTGTTACGATGTATCGCGATAGGATTGGGCGCTGGAGAGGAAGAGCGAAATGTCCGCCTGGCAGATCGACACGCCGCAGCAGTTGACGCTGCCACGGCGACGTCACACAACTCGACGTATGGCTCGCCCACGGCAAGCTGCGTGTCGTCGGCACCGACGGCCCGGCCCGACTCGACGTCCGCCAGGTCGGTCGTAAAGGGATCACCGTCACCCTCGACGAAGGCGTCCTCACATCCGCCACGTGCTCAAGCATGAGGGCTGGCGCAAGTGGGCCGGCCCGTTCTGGTGGTTCGGCGCCGGTCGGCACAACTACAACGCCCAGATCACGGTCGCCGTGCCGGGAACGACGCTGGCCGGCCTGACCCTGATCTCGGGCGACATCGTGGCCCTCGGGCCTGCGTCAGGGGGCCACGGTCGACGTGACCAGCGGCTCGATCACGTTGATGGGGCTCGGCGGGGTCGTGCGGGCCAAGACGATCTCGGGCTCGATCGAGGCGATGGGGGTCGGCCGGCGACCTGGGCATGGAGACGGTGTCGGGCGAGATCAGCCTGGCCGAGTCGTCGGCCGAGCGGGTGTACGCCCGGACGATCTCCGGGTCGGTCACCTGCGACCTGGACAACCCCGACGCCCGCGACGTGCAGATCAACACCACCTCCGGCGAGATCACCGTCCGGGTACCCGCCGACGCCGACCTCGACGTGAGCCTCAACGCGACCAGTGGTCGCGTCACCAGCGCCTTCCCGCAGGTGGTCAACAGCGGTTCGCCGGGGGCCCGGTCAGCTCGGGGTCGGCTCGGCGCCGGCCATGGCACGCTGCATGCCCATGCCGTGTCGGGTTCGGTGTCGCTGCTGGCCAGTCCGGTCGAGCGGGACGTACCGGTGGACGGGCCGGCGGAATGAGTGCGGTGTTCAGTCATGGTCGGCTGCGGCTGTACCTCCTCAAGCTCCTGCAGGAGGGGCCGAAGCACGGGTACGAGCTGATCCGGTTGCTCGAGAACCGGTTCCACGGCCTGTACGCGCCGTCGGCCGGCACGATCTATCCCCGGCTGGCCAGGATGGAGGCCGACCGGCTGATCACCCACACGGCCACCGGCGGTCGCAAGACCTACGAGATCACCGACGCCGGCCGGGCCGAGCTGGCGGCGCGGGCCGACGAGCTGGCCACGCTGGAGGGCGAGATCCACGACTCTGTCGCCGACCTGGCCGCTCTGGCCGAGGAGGTGGAGGAAGGCGTACGCGGTAGCGTGCGGGACCTCAAGCGCGAGTTGCGCAACGCCAAGCAGCAGGCCCGCAGTCCGCGCGGCGACGAGTGGCGTCAGATGCGCGAGAACTGGCGCGCGGCGGCGGAGATGTTCACCCCGCCCCGAGGTCCCGACACACCGATGCGTACTCCGATCGACGTGGAGCGCAAAGCCGACGACCTGGCCGCGGAGGTCCGCCGGCTGGTGGCCACCGGTCGAGCGACGCCGGAGGATCTCCGGGTCGCCGGGACCGTCCTCGACTCGGTCCGCGATCAGCTCCGGCATATCCTGCACGGATGACGGCTCACAGGTAACTTTCAGGAAAACGTCAGCGCTGCCTCAGCACCGGCGCGGAGGATGGTTGGCATGGCAGTTCGGTCAGGTGCGGTGCATTCCGGGGTCACCGTGCCTGCCGACGCCCGGCACGAAGGGGCGCAGGCTCGTCCGCGGCTGCTCGTGGTTGAGGACGATCCAAACATCGTTGAGCTGCTGTCGGCGAGTCTGCGCTTTGCCGGTTTCGATGTGTCGGCCGCGACGAACGGGGCGGAGGCCATCGCCTCGGCCCGGGAGGCCCACCCCGACCTCGTCGTTCTCGACGTGATGCTGCCCGACCTCGACGGCTTCGAGGTGATCCGGCGCATGCGCGACGGCGGCGTGCGTACCCCCGTCGTCTTCCTGACCGCCCGCGACGCCACCGATGACAAGATCCGGGGTCTGACGCTGGGTGGCGATGACTACGTCACGAAGCCGTTCAGCCTCGAAGAGCTGACCGCCCGCATCCGGGCGGTGCTACGCCGCACCAGCGGCGAGCTCGACGACCGGTCGACGCTGAGCTTCGCCGACCTCGAACTGGACGAGGAATCGCACGAGGTACGCCGGGGCGGCATGCTGGTCTCGCTTTCGCCGACCGAGTTCAAGCTGCTGCGCTATCTCCTCCTCAACGCGGGGCGGGTGCTGTCGAAGGCGCAGATCCTCGATCACGTATGGCAGTACGACTTCCGCGGCGACGACAGCATCGTTGAGTCCTACATCTCGTACCTGCGCCGCAAGGTCGACTCGGCCGAGCCGCGGCTGATCCACACCCTGCGGGGCGTCGGGTACGTCCTGCGCCTGCCAGCGTGAGTCACCGATGTCCGCGCCCGGACACGGTCTGGTCGCTCCGCTGACCGGTCCGCCCTTCCCGCCCTCACCCTCGGCTGGCTGGTTCACCCGCAACCCGCTGCGCATCAAGCTGCTGGCGGCAATCCTCGGCCTGGTCGCGCTGGCCCTCGTCGTCATCGGTACGGCCAGCGCGTACGTGCTGCGGCAGTACCTGCTCGACCGTACCGATGCCCAGCTCGACAGCGCGGCGAAAACGATCGAGATCGCCCGCCTCGGCGGCAGTACCCAGTTCAGCCTGGCGCTGCCCAGCGACTTCGCGTTCGGGCTGGCCGACGGCAAGGGCGGCTGGGGCGTCAAGGACGCAGCCGGCACATGGGGCCCGCCGCTCGCCGATCGCACCCTGACCGCGCAGGACCTGCCGCGGGTGTCGACCGACCCCGCCTCGATCGCCGAGCACCTCGACACCCCGTTCACCGCGAACGCCCAGGACAACCGGTACCGCTGGCGGGTCCTGATCACCCAGACCGGCGGGTACACGCTCGTCTGGGCGCACAACCTGGCCACCGCGGACAGTGCCGTTGACCGGCTGGTCGCGGTGGAGCTCATCTTCGGCTCGGCCGTTCTGATCGCACTCGCCCTGCTCGGCGCGTGGATCGTGCGGAGCAGTCTGCGCCCGTTGGCCGCCATCGAGCGGACGGCGGCGGCGATCGCGCGCGGTGACCTCACCCAGCGGGTACCGCCGCTGGACCCGCGGACCGAGCTCGGTCAGCTCTCCTCGTCGCTGAACATCATGCTGACCCAGATCGAGTCGGCCTTCCGGGCCCGGGCGGCGTCGGAGGCGCGGGCGCTCGGCTCGGAGGAGCGGATGCGCCAGTTCGTCGCGGACGCCTCCCACGAACTGCGCACACCGCTGACCACCATCCGCGGCTTCGCCGAGCTCTACCGGCAGGGCGCCGCCCCCGATCCGGCCGACGTGCTGCGCCGGATCGAGGACGAGGCGGCCCGGATGGGGCTGCTGGTCGAAGACCTGCTGCTGCTGGCCCGCCTCGACGAGGAACGGCCGATGCGCTTCGAGCCGGTACACCTCGTCGAGGTGGTCAGCGACTCGGCCGACGCGGCCCGCGCCGTCGCCCCTGAGCGTCCGATCACGTTCGAGTCCACTGAGGAGGATGTCGTCGTCTCCGGTGACGAGGGGCGGCTGCGCCAGGTGGTGGGCAATCTCGTCACCAACGCGCTCACCCATACGCCTCCGGGTACGCCGATCAGCCTTCGCCTGCGGGTCGAGGAACCTAACGTTGCCGTGATGGAGGTCAGTGATGAGGGCCCGGGCCTGACCGAGGAGCAGGCCCGCCGGGTCTTCGAGCGGTTCTACCGCGTGGACAAGGCACGTACCCGTAGCTCGGTCACGCCGGCCCCGTCATCGCCACTTACCGTTCCCCACAACGGATCTGGGCTCGGGCTGGCCATTGTGGCCGCTCTCGTCTCGGCCCATCGTGGCCGGGTCGAGGTGGAGACGGCGGCCGGTCATGGAGCTACCTTCCGGGTGCGCCTGCCCATGCTGACCGCCTGATCGCCCCTGCCCGGTCCAAGATCAGCTTCTCACAGAAAAGCTCCAGGCCGTTTTCAGGCTCGACGAAGTCCACGGGGGGAACGTGGTGGCATGAGCGAGAACCAGTCCGGCCCCGAGTACCAGGGCCCCCGCCCGCATCCAGACGCGGAGCCACCGGGGCACCCTCAGCCGCAGCAGCCTCTGCCGCCACAAGACTCCACTGTGGACTCTGCTGGCCCACCCACCGTACCAACTCCCGCCGACGGGCCAACGTCCACTGTGGACCCCACCGCCACCCAGCCTCCCGTCGGGCAGCCTCCCGTCGGGCAGCCTCCCGTCAGGGCGCAGCCTCCCGTCAGGGCGCAGCCTCCCGTCGGGGCGCAGCCTCCCTACGGCGGAGCCGCCTCACCTGGGGGCGCAGCCTCCTACGGCGGAGCCGCCTTACCTCGGCCCGCAGCCTCCTACGGCGCAGCCGCCTTACCTCGGCCCGCCGCCGGCGTGGGGGCCGGTCGCGACTCCGCTCCCGCCGTACGGGCCGCCCACGCTCCAACCGCCGGTCCCTGGTCAGCCTTCGCCCTGGGCACCCAGCGGCGCCTACCCGCCCGGATCTCCGGCCTGGCACCCGACCCAGCCGATAGGCTCCCAGTCGCCGCAGTCCACCGGTCCCAGAGGTTGGCGCAAGTGGGCCATCGGGGGCGTGGCGGCACTGCTGCTGGCCGGTGTGGCCGGTGGTGTCGGTGGCATCGTCGGGTACTCGGTCAGCGATCACGGCAACCCGTACCAGTCGGCCGTGAACGCCAGCGGCAACGCACCGGTCGTCGACCGGTCGTCGCTCGCGAAGATCGCGGCGAGCGTCCAGCCGATGGTGGTCGTGATCGAGACTGGAAACGCCGAGGGCTCGGGCGTCGTCATCTCCTCCGACGGGTACATCGTCACCAACAACCACGTCGTCGCGGCCGGCAACGGATCGGCGGTGCAGGTGACGTTCAACAGTGGGAAGAAGCTCACGGCGAAGGTCGTCGGCACCGACCCCAAGACCGACCTGGCCGTCGTCAAGGCGGACGTCACCGGTCTGGCCGCCGCGTCATGGGGCGACAGCGACAACGTCAACGTCGGCGACACCGTGCTGGCCATCGGCTCCCCGCTGGGGCTGCAGGGTTCGGTGACCGCCGGCATCGTCAGTGCGCTGCACCGGACCATCCAGGTCGGCGGCGAGCAGGACAGCCCGCTCCAGGCGCCGAGCGCGACCACCACGATCGGTGACGCGATCCAGACCGACGCGCCCATCAACCCGGGCAACTCCGGCGGTGCGCTGGTGAACACCAGCGGACAGGTCATCGGTATCAACAGCGCGATCGCGACCGGCAGCTCCGGCTCGAGCGGCAACATCGGCGTCGGGTTCGCGATCTCGGCCAACAAGGCCAAGGCGGTGGCTGCGCAGCTCATCGCCGGCCAGAAGGTCAGCCACCCCTACCTCGGCATCTCGGTTGGCGAGAGCACCAACGGCGGCGCTCAGGTGCAGCAGGTGGTGGCCGGCAGCCCGGCGGCCAAGGCCGGCCTGCAGCAGGGTGACGTGGTCACCAAGGTCAACGACAAGGCCATCGCCAACAGTGAGGACCTGATCGGAGCGGTGCAGAGCAGCTCGGTTGGCAGCCATCTCACGCTCACACTCAGCCGCAACGGCTCCGAGCAGACGGTCACCGTCACGGTCGGCGAGACTCCGTAACGGGCTTGGGTAACTCCTCCACCCAGTGGTCGATGGGCGGCGCGACTGAGGCGCCGCCCATCACCATGTTCGTCCCGTGAGCCTCGTCGCGGTGCGGCCCGTCCCCTGGTATGTGTGCCGCCCCGCCCTGGCTTGTGGCGCGCTCCGGCTTGTGTCCCGCCCTGGCTTGTGGTTCGCCCCCGACTGTTAGTAGGGACGCCGGGCTCTACAGAATGGGTTAGCAGACTGTCCGGGCAAGCGGTTAAGCCGCGCGACCAATCGCCTGCGATCGCCGCGCCGCGACGGTGCCGCCCGCCCGACTGTTAGTAGGGACGCCGGGCTCTACAGAATGGGTTAGCAGACTGTCCGGGCAAGCGGTTAAGCCGCGCGACCAATCGCCTGCGATCGCCGCGCCGCGACGGTGCCGCCGGCCCCGACTGTTAGTAGGGACGCCGGGCTCTACAGAATGGGTTAGCAGACTGTCCGGGCAAGCAGGTGGCCCGAACCCAGGCTCGAACCGGCCGGCGGTCAGGCCCAGTCGAGGGTGCGGGAGACCGCTTTGCGCCAGCGGGCGTAACCGGCGTCGCGGTCCTGTGCGGACATTGTGGGCTCGAAGGTCAGGTCGGCACTCCAGTTGGCTCGCAGGGAGTCGAGGGTGGGCCAGAAGCCGACCGCGAGGCCAGCCGCGTATGCCGCGCCGAGGCAGGTGGTCTCGGTCACCTGGGGTCGGATGACCGGCCGGTCGAGGACGTCGGCCTGGATGCGCAGGAGCATCTCGCTGGCTGTCATGCCACCGTCCACTTTGAGCGCCGCTGGGGCAAGTCCGGAGTCCTCGCGCATGGCGTCGGCGACCTCCCGAACCTGCCACGCGGTCGCTTCCAGGGCGGCCCGGGCCAGGTGGGCGCGGGTTACATAGGCGGTGAGGCCGGCGATGATGCCGCGGGCATCGGCGCGCCAGTGTGGAGCGAACAGGCCCGAGAAGGCTGGCACGATGACCGCGCCGCCGCTGTCCGGTACCGAGGCGGCCAGACTGTCCACTTCGGACGCCACCCGGATCAGCTCGAGGTTGTCCCGCAGCCACTGTACGAGTGAGCCGGCGACCGCGATCGAACCTTCGAGGGCGTACGCCGGAGCCTGTCCGTCGAGCTGATAGGCGACAGTGGTGATCAGGCCGGCCTTCGACAGCGTCGGGGTGGTTCCGGTGTTGGTGAGCAGAAAGGCGCCGGTACCGTAAGTGCACTTGGCATCACCGGGGTCGAAGCAGATCTGACCGAACAGAGCGGCCTGCTGGTCGCCGAGGGCGCCGGCTACCGGGACGCCGTGCAGAGGGCCGCGGGCCGCGCCGTACACCTGTGACGACGGGCGGATGGCGGGCAGCAGCGACCGTGGTACCCGCAGCGCCTCCAGGAGCTGGTCATCCCAGTCTACAGTGGACAGGTTCATGAGCATGGTCCTGCTGGCGTTGGTGACATCGGTGACATGCTCGCCGGTGAGGTTCCAGATCAGCCAGGTGTCGATTGTGCCGAACAGCAGCTGGCCCGCCTCGGCCCGCCGGCGCAGCTCGGGATCGGCGTCGAGCAGCCAGGCGATCTTGGGACCCGAGAAGTAGGTCGCCAGCGGCAGCCCGGTCTGTCCGCGGAACCGGTCCTGCCCGGCCTCGCGTCCCAGCTCGGCCACCATCGCGTCGGTACGGGTGTCCTGCCACACGACCGCGTTGTGCACCGGCTCACCGGTACGGCGATCCCACAGCACCGTCGTCTCGCGCTGGTTCGTGATACCGATGGCGGCCAGGTCGGCCGGGGCGAGGCCGGCCCGGGAGAGGGCGCCGGACACGCACGACTGCACGTTGAGCCAGATCTCGGCCGGGTCGTGCTCGACCCAGCCTGGGCGGGGGAAGATCTGCCGGTGCTCGCGCTGGTCGACCGCGATGATCCGGCCGGAGGGGTCGAAGACGATGCAACGGGACGAGGTCGTGCCCTGGTCGATGGCGGCGATGAAGGTCACCGGACCAGTCTCGGCCGGCCATGACCACCTGTCACGCCTGACGTTTTGCCCAGCCTGTGGGGATTTGGGGCTAGCCTGATCTCATGGGGCACGGTGCGGTGGAGTTCGTGGTCGTCGGGTTTCCGGGTAACCGGATCGACCCGAGCTTGGCTGACGCGATGCGGGAGCAGGTGGAGCGCGGGACCATCCGCGTGATCGACCTGCTGTTCCTCGAGAAGGGCATGGACGGCAGCGTCCGCAGTACCGAGCTCGAGGAGGTGATGTCCGACCAGAGCTATGCGGGCTTCGGCGGCGTGGCCCAGTCGGTTGACGGACTGATCGCTGGCGCCGACGTGCTCGAGATAGCGGAGGACCTCGCGCCCGGAGCCAGCGCCATGATCGTCCTCTTTGAGCACGTCTGGCTGCGCCAACTGCGGGCTGGCATCGAGGCGAGTGGCGGTCGGGTCCTGTTGGCCGAGCGCATCCCGGGTGAAGTGGTCGACGCGGTCGCCGAGGCGGCCCCGGCCCCCGTGACGGAAAGGTAGGGCAATGATCGCGCGACGAGGTCCCGGGCTACTGGGCACGATGGCACGCACCGCCGTGGTGGCCGGCACGGCCACCGCCGTCTCAGGCGGCGTGATGCGCCGGCAGCAGGGGCGGGCGCAGCAGGCCGCCGAAGCAGCCGAGTACCAGCGCCAACAGCAGTACGCCGCCCCCGACCCGGCCGCGGCACCCAGCTCAGGCGGGGCCGACCTGACCGCCAAGCTCAAGCAGCTGGCCGACCTGAACGCGTCCGGCGCATTGTCCGACGAGGAGTTCGCCGCCGCCAAGGCCAAGCTGCTCGGCTGACCCGACCGCCCGCGGATGTGTTTGCCCGGGCAGCTTACTCACCGTTTTTGTCGAGTACGGCGTCCCTACTAACAGCGTGACCCGGCGGGGCGCGCACGGGGCGAGCGGGGCGGTGGCGGCGGGGCACGCCCGAAGCGCACCCAATTGGGGCAAGATTTCGGACGCCTGACTCGACCGTTGTGGCACGCGCCTCATACAGTGCCTGCGAAGTCCAATTCGTGGGCGAAGGGCGCGCCGTGTCGATCGTGGAGACCCGGATCAGTCTGTGGGAGGCGCTGGCCGGGCGCGCTCCCGGTGTCCCGCTGGGCCCAGCCGACCCCGGACTGTGGACCGCGGTCGCCGAGCGGGTCAACCCGGCCAAGGCCCGTCCGGTGCTACGGGCCGGCATCGAAGAGTCCAACCTCGTCAGTGCCCGTGGCGTTCCCTATACGATGCTGCGCTCGCCGGACACCCGGCAGGCCTGTTACCTGCGGCTGACCCCGGACGAGGTGGCGCTGACGCGGCTGATGGACGGCAGCCGTACCCTGGCCCGGCTGGTCGCCGAGTTCGCGCGCATCTCCGGACGGCTTGCGCCCGATCAGGTACGCCGGATCGTGGCCGACCTGGCCGGCAACCGGATGCTCGAAGAGCTCCCGCTCGATGCCTTCCGTCCACTCCAGCGGATCCATCGCCGGCCCTGGCCGCTGCGGGTCGGCCGAGCGCTGCTCGCCTTCGTCCAGGGCCGCCGGGTCGTACTGGCCAACATCGACCCGTTGGTCGGCTTCCTTTACCGGGCGGGCGGTCGACTACTGTTCACCCGGGTCGCGGCGTGCCTGCTGGCGGCGGTCGCGGTGGTCGGCCTGGTCGCGTTCGGATGGCAGTGGTGGACCGGCGCGCAGTCGGTGTTCCTCACCTCCGACTCGTACGCGACCGGAGCGGCCGTTCTCCTTGGCCTCAACATCGTGGCCCTGGCCTGTCACGAACTCGGACACGCGCTCGCGGCCAAGCACGCCGGTCGGCGGGTACCCTCAGCCGGCTTCCTCGTCTATTTCGGCATCCCGTCGGTGTTCGTCGACACCACCGATGTCTGGATGGCCGGCCGGCGCGCCCGGCTGCTGACGACCATCTCCGGGCCAGCCGCCGGGCTGGTTCTGGCCGGCGCCTCGGCTCTGGTCGGCTTCATCGTGCCCGAGGCCGCGCCCTGGTGCTTCAAGCTCTCGTTCGCCTGGTACATCAACGCGCTGTTCAACCTGAACCCGTTCCTCGCACTGGACGGCTACTACGTGCTGATGGACTGGCTGGAGGTACCGAACCTGCGCGCCCGGGGGCTGTCCTGGGTGGTCGCCCGGATCCGCCGCCGGCCGCCGGCGTGGCGGATGCTCGACCGCGAGGGTCGTCTGATCGCGCTGTACGGGATGCTGGCGGTCGGCTGGCTCGTGATCGCGCTCAATATCGGGTACCGCGTATACGTGGACCGGGTGGCCGGGCTGACCACCGGGCTGTGGCGGTCGGGCTGGACGGCCCGGGCACTGCTGGTCGTGGTGGTGGCCGCGCTGCTGTCGCCGGTGGTGTACCTGGTCGCGGGCTGGATCGGGAAACGCTGGCGCCGGCTCCGGCAGCGGTTCGCGGAGCGGCGGACCGAACGCGACCTGCCACGGCGCGTGGACGCGTTGCGCGCGTCGACGCTGCGGGATCTGCCCGTACCGGTCATCACCACCCTGGCCGAGCAGGCGCGCTGGGTCCATCCCCGTACCGGTGAGCAACTTGTCTTCGCTGACGCCGCCCAGCCTGACGTGTTCGCCGTCGTCGACGGCGCACTGGAAGGCCGGGCACCGGGTGATCCGACCGGCACGGTGCGCGAACGGGTCGGCGCCGGCGGTGTGGTCGGCCTGGCTCCGGCCCTGACCGGGGGGCCCTCCCCGTTGGCCTGGTACACGGCTGGGACCACGCTGCTGGCTGTACCGTCGACCGCGGTCGCCGCCGCCCTCGGGCCGGCCGCCGGCGGGCTGGTCAACCAGTTCGGCTCCACGGCTGAGGCCGAAGCGGCCCTGACCGCGTCGCCGGGCCTGTCCGGACTGTCCACCGAGGACACTCTCGGCCTGGCCACCGTGGCGATTCCGATCTCCCTCGCCCCCGGCGCCAGCGTCGCCCTGGACGGCCCGGATGACGTGCTCGTGGTCGCCTCCGGGGTGATCGCCACCCCGGACGGTCAGGAGCTCGGCCGGGGCACGATGGTCGGTCCGTCCGGTATGGAGCGTCCGTCGCCGGTGGCCGTTGCCCGCACGCCCGTGCGGCTGTTCCGGGTGCCGGCGGTGAGCGGCCTGCCGCTGCTGGTCGGCGGCCGCGCCGGCGGCGGTGGTTCGGACGCTCCGGCGCTGACCGGTGGCCGGGCACCGGTGACCGGGGTGCACCCGCCGAGCGGGTACCCGCCCCTGGCCAGCCCACCCGGCCCGCCACCGTCGAATGTGGACGATGAGCAGGACGGGCGGTTCGAGCGCAAGCTTCGCTGGTTGCTGATCCTGGTCCTGCTGCTGGCTCTGCTGTTCACCGGCGCCAACTTCGTAATCGGTGGTCCGGCGTGGGCGGAGATGCCCAGTGACAAGGCGCTCCTGCACGCCGACCGTGGCCCCACCACGGCTGTCGTGAATGGACAGACGGTCGCCTTGAAACAGAACCAGGATGTCTACGTGGGAGAGTCGGACACGGTGAGCGTGCCACGGCGTTCGCGGGCGACGCTGACCTACCGGGGCGGAGCGGTGTCCGTGCTGTGCGCCGGTACCCGGCTGGCCATGGGGCCGTTGGTGAGTACCGGGGTGCGTCCGGTGGCGCCGGTCGCCAACCTGTTCCTCGATGACGGGCTGGTACTCACGGACACCGCGTCCACCTCGCCCGAGTTCGACGCGCTGAAGGCCACGATCAACGTGACCGGTGTCTCCGCCACCAACCGCGGACCGTCCTGGTTCGCCACGTCCACGGTCGGTGTCCTCGTGTCCGAGGGTCACGTGACCTATGCCGGGGTCGCGCAGACGCCCACGCACGAGCAGCTCGGCTGCGGCGACGGCGACGGGGTGGTCCCACGACCGGCCGGTACCCCGACGACCACGCCGACCGACGAGCCCACCACGCCGTCGCTGACCCCGACCCCCAGCCTCACCCCGACGCCGTCGCCGACTACAACGCCCACGCCGACCAGGACGACGCCGAAGCCCCCCAAGACCACAACCAAGCCCCCAACCACCACAACGACAACGACCACGCAGCCACCCCCACCGCCGAACAACCCTCCAGGATTGACGTGGGCGCTGAGGGGCGACCCAGGCACGCTGCAGCAAACGCTGGCCCAGATTCTCCCGGATGGTGGTCCGTGCAGCGACAATGTGACCTCGGTCCAAGGGCACGTCGTTGTTACTGATGATCACGACTCAGCCGACAAGCTCGTTGTGACTCTGCATTGGAGCGGATTCGCGAGCGGATCGGCGAGAATGACGCCGAAGGGCACGTCGGACTTCATCGCGAGCATCTCGGTGCCATACCCGGACAGCGACAATCGAGGTGGCACGATCGACCAGGTCTGGGTCACGGCAACTGACTCTGGTGGCAAGACCTCGAGGATCAACGGCACCAAGATCGCCGTGGCTCCATGCATCACTCTCAAATAGAGGAGCATTACGTGTTGTGTTGGTTCTGCGCCAAGGCGGCGCGGGGGTCGTGCCGGTTCTGCGGTCGCGGTACCTGCGAGGACCACAGCCGCTTCGGCCCGTTCGTCCTGGAGGTCCACCGCAGTACCACCCGCAACCGCACCGAGGCCCTCGTGGTCGAGGACGCTGTCCATTGTGGAACCTGCCGCCCCCGCCCCCAACCCGTCCCGATGCCTGAACTCGACTAGCCACAACCAACCCGGGAGGACCCGATGAGCGACTTCGACGACGTGCTCGAGCGGCTGCTCACCGATCCCACGTTCCAGGCCCGGCTGGCCGCCGACCCACGGGGCGCGCTGGCCGGCTACCACCTCGACGCCGAGGAGCGGGATCTGCTGGGCGCCCACCTGGTCGGCGGCGACGAGCAGGACCGTACGGTCGAGCTGCGCACCAGCAAGTCCGGCGTGGTGGGGATGATCGGCCCGGTGCTGTCGGCCCTGGGCATGGCGGCCGGCGGCGGCCCGGGTACGGGCGGACCGGTGGAGTCGCTCGGATCCGCTCCCACCGACGGCCATGGCGGCTTCGGCCCGGGCGGCGGACACGGCCCGGGCGCTGGCCCGATCGAGACGTTGGGCGCCGCGCCGCAGCATCACGTCACCGAGTCGTTGGGCAGCTCCCCGGTCGAGTCGATGGGTGAGGCGCCGCCGCCGTCGCCCGGTGACCACCAGGTCGCGGCCGACTACCACACCCGGGTCGACGCCGACGGCGACGGTCGCATGGGACCGCCACATCGACTACGAGCGGCCGGACGGCGGAGTGGACATCGAGGTCGATATGAACCACGACGGAAGGGTCGACTTCGTCGGCCACGACGTTAACCGGGACGGCCTGGTCGACACGGCTGATTACGACAACGACGGCGACGGCACGTTCGAGACCCGCATGTACGACGACAACGGTGACGGCTGGATGGACCGGTCCGAACCGGCACCCGACCAGATGACCCCGGTGCAGACGTGGGGCCAGTCACCGAGCAAGGCCTGACCCGGAACTGCCTTGCCGGCGCCCGGTATGGTGCCAGCTATGTCCGCGATCATCGAAGTATCCGACGTGCGGAAGTCCTATGGCGACACCCAAGCGGTGGACGGGGTGTCGTTCGAGGTGGCGGAGGGCGAGTTCTTCGGCATCCTCGGACCCAACGGGGCCGGCAAGACCACCACTCTCGAGATCATCGAGGGTCTGCGTGAGCCCGACGGCGGCGAGGTCACGCCTGCTCGGCGAGTCGCCGTGGCCGCGCAACCCGAAGATGCTGCCGCGCATCGGCGTGCAGCTGCAGGCGTCCAGCTTCTTCGAGCGGCTGACCGCCCGGGAGCAGATCCGGACCTGGGCCTCGCTCTACGGGGTATCGGCCGCGGAAGGCCGACGAGATGCTCGATGTCGTCGGCCTGGCCGACAAGGCCGACACCCGCACCGAGAAGCTCTCCGGCGGCCAGGCCCAGCGGCTTGTCGATCGCCTGCGCCCTGGCCCACAACCCGGACGTGGTGTTCCTCGACGAGCCGACCTCCGGGCTGGACCCGCAGGCCCGGCGCAACCTGTGGGATCTGTTGCGCGACATCAACGCCCAGGGCCGCACGGTGATGCTCACCACGCACTACCTGGACGAGGCTGAGATCCTGTGCGACCGGGTCGCCATCATGGACGACGGCAAGATCCTGGAGAACGGGCCGCCGGCCTCCCTGGTCCGGGGGCTGGACGCGCCGACCCGCATCTCCGTCGAGAGTGGAGCGATCGCCGAGTCCGAGGCCCGGGCGCTGTTCGCCGGGGACGACGTGAGCCGACGACGGGGTCTCGCTGACCATCGCGACCCGGTCACCGGCCACGGTGCTCTCAGAACTGGCCGATCGCAACGCCCTGCGCGGGCTGGCCGTGCGCGGCGCCACCCTGGAGGACGTGTTCCTCAACCTGACCGGACGGGAGTACCGCGCGTGACCGGCTTCGAAGAGCCTCTCCCAGGCGATGGCGCTCGGCTTCTTCCGGGACCGGACCGCGCTGTTCTTCACCGTGCTGTTCCCGCTGATGTTCCTGGTTCTGTTCGGCGGCATCTTCGCCAACCAGACCGCGCCCCGGGTGCACGTGCTCGAGGTCGGCCCGGTGACCCTGCTCGACAAGATCCCGGCCGACGGCCGGGCCCAGCTCGACCAGGCCCTGAAGCTGACCCGGAACGACAACCGGGACGACGCGCTCGACCAGGTTCGCAAGGGCGATGTCGACGCGGCCGTCGAGCAGGTCGGGCACGACATCGTGCTGCACTTCTCGGCCGCCGACCAGGTCAAGGCGGCCACCGTCCAGGGCCTGTTCAGCTCCATTGTGGATAGTGGCAACCTGGCCGCGGCCGGGTGTCGCCACCGGCCTTCGCCCTCAACGCGCAGCAGGTCGAGGACGAGTCGCTCAAGACGATCCAGTACATCACGCCCGGACTGCTCGGCTGGGCGATCGCCACCGGCGCCACGTTCGGAGCGGCGCTCACGCTGGTCACCTGGCGGCAGAAGAAGATCCTGCGGCGGCTGCGGCTGTCCCCGGTCGGCTCCCGTCCATCGTCGGCGCCCGGGTCGGGGTCAGCGTGGTCATCGCGCTCGTGCAGACGGCCATCTTCCTGGCCGTCGCGTCCGTCCCGTTCTTCGGGCTCAAGCTCTCGGCGTACTGGTGGATGGCGATCCCGCTGATCATCGTCGGCACGCTGGCCTTCCTGGCGATCGGCCTGCTGGCCGGTTCGTTCGCCAAGACGCCCGAGGCGGCCAGCGCGGTGGCCAACCTGGTCGTGCTCCCGATGGCGTTCCTGTCCGGCTCGTTCTTCCCGCTGCAGGGGGCGCCGGGCTGGCTGCAGGCCGTCTCCAACCTGCTTCCGCTGCGGCATCTCAACGACGGCATGCAGGCGGTGATGGTCCGGGGCGAAGGGCCGGCCAGCGTGCTGCCACAGATGGGGCTGTTGCTCGCGTTCGCTGTCGTGGTGACCGGCATCGCGGCCCTCCTGTTCAAGTGGGACGACGCCTGAGCCTGTTGCCCGCCGCCCGCCGCCTGGTCGAGCCTCTGCTGACCGGGCCCGGTCGGGTGCTCGTGGGAATCGCCGGCCCGCCCGGGGCCGGCAAGTCCACCCTGGCCGAGGAGTTGGCGGCCGACCTACCCGACGCGGTGGCGCTGCCCATGGACGGGTTCCATCTGTCCAATGTGGAGCTCAATCGGCTCGGGCTGGCCAACCGCAAGGGAGCTCCGGAGACGTTCGACGCGGCCGGCTTCATCGCCCTCCTCAGGCGCATCCGGGCGCGGGAGGAGCTGGTCTACGCGCCGGCCTACAGCCGCATCGTGCACGAGTCCGTCGGCGGCGTTATCCCCGTCCACAGTGGAGTCAAGGTGGTTGTCGTCGAGGGGAACTACCTTCTCGTACCCGAGCCGCCGTGGTCTGCGGTCCGGGGGCTGCTCGATCTGGCCATCTACCTGGACGCCGGGCCCGGTGAGCGGATCGGCGGGCTCATCCGGCGCCAGCGCGGGTTCGGGCTCAGCGAGCCGGACGCCCACAACTGGGTGCATCGCAGCGACGAGGCGAATGCCCGCGTCGTCGAGGCGACCCGTCAGTACGCCGATGTGGTGCTGGCGCAGCGGTACGAGTGACCGGTCGAAGGCTTCGACCTGGCGGCCGCAGGCTCATCGCCGCCCGGGCCGCCGGCGGGAGGGTATCGGGCTGACGGACCCTTGCCGGCAATTGTGTACACCCACGCATCGTCTTCCATACAGGAGGATCCGTTCACACATCGGACCTTCGGCACCAATGGTTGGTCTCCTTGCTGGCCTCGGGTGTTCACCGTCCGTTCATGTCTCGCCAGTGATCTGGCTACCTGTGCCTGGCAACTTTCGCATTGTCAGTGGCGTACAGGCTCTGGCTCCCTATCAGAGAGGCATTCCGAGGTGACTCGCACCGCGCTTCCACGCCGCATCGTCGTCGGCGTCGCCGGCGTCGCGCTTGCCGCATTGGCCGTGACGGCCTGCTCCTCCGGCTCGGACACTCCGAACTCACCGGGCTCGACGTCCAGCGCGAACGCGTACCAGGACCTGGCCGGCACGCTCAAGGCGTCCGGGTCCAGCTTCGCCAACAACATGTACCAGAAGGCGCTCGACGAGTTCGCGAAGGTCGCGCCGAACGTCGACATCACGTACAACTCGACCGGCTCGGGCACCGGCAAGAAGGAGTTCGGCTCCGGCATCACCGACTTCGCCGGCACCGACAGCCTCGTGAAGGCGGGCGACGGCCCGGCTGACGGGAGCTATGTGTACGTCCCGACGGTGGCAGCTCCGATCACCGTGTCCTACAACCTCGCCGGCGTCAGCCAGCTCAAGCTGAGCGGCGAGACCCTCGGCAAGATCTTCTCGCGCAGCATCAAGACCTGGAACGATCCGGCGATCGCGGCTGACAACCAGGGCGTCACGTTGCCCAGCAAGCCGATTGTGGTCGTACACCGCTCCGATGGCTCCGGCACCACCAGCAACTTCACCAAGTACCTCGTGGCCGCTGGCGGCTCGTCGTGGACGCTCGGCGCGGGTGACACCGTCGCGTGGCCGGCCGACACCCAGGCCGGCGCACAGAACGCCGGTGTCGCTCAGCTGGTGAAGCAGAGCGACGGCGCCATCGGCTACGTCGACTTCGGCGACGCCAAGGCGTCAGGACTCGTCACGGCGATGATCAAGAACAAGGACGGGCAGTTCGTCGACGCGACGCTGGACGGGTGCCACGGCGGCTCTGGCCGGTGCTCAGCGTCGCCGACAACGTGCACGCTACAACCCGCTCAACGCGGCGGGTGCGTCCAGCCTACCCGATCACCGTCACCGACCTACCTCCTGCTCCGGCCGAGCTACACCGACGCCGCCAAGGCGAAGGCGGTCAAGGGTTTCGTGCAGGTGGCTCCTCACCGACGGCCAGCAGTTCGCGGCTGAGGTCGGCTACTCCAAGCTGCCGTCCGAACTTCAGACCAAGGCCCTGGCCCAGCTCGACAAGGTGCAGGGCTAGCCCGGCCTTGATCCCTCCTGACGCCGCCCAAGGGCGGGACCTGACCGGTCCCGCCCTTGGGCGATCCGTGACTTCTGGGAGCCGAAGTGACCACACAGACCTCTGAGCCGTCGGTCAACACGAGTCTGACCCAGCCGGGCGCGGGCAGGCTCTCGGATCGCGCGTTCTGGCTCGTGACTCTCATTGCCGGCCTGCTGGTCCTGGCGGTCCTCGCGCTGATCCTGGTAACCACCCTGAACGAGTCGTTGCCCGCCCTGCGGTACTCGGGCCTCGAGTTCTTCACCAGCCCCAGCTGGGTTCCGAACGACCCGGACGGGGATGGCCCGCTCGGCCCTCAGTTCGGTGCGTCTGGCGTTCATCTACGGCACGCTCGATCGTGGCTCTGATCAGCGCTCCTCTTCGCGGTTCCGGTCTCGATCGGCATCGCGCTGTTCCTGACCGAGCTGGCCCCGCGCAGGCTGCGGTCCGCGGTCGTCACCGTGATCGACCTGCTCGCCGCGGTGCCGTCGGTCGTGTTCGGCCTGTGGGGCATCATCGTGGTCGCCCCATTCCTGGTGAAGATCTACAGCTGGATCCACAGCGTGTTCGGTGGCGTACCAGTGGTCGGCTCGTCTTCGGTGAACCGGTCAGCAGCGGGCGGACCTTCATGACCGCTGGCCTCATCGTCGCCATCATGATCATTCCGATCATCACGTCGATCACCCGCGAGGTGTTCGCGACGGTGCCGACGGCCGACAAGCAAGCGGCGCTCGCGCTCGGCGCGACCCGATGGGAGATGATCAAAGGATGCGGTGTTCCCGCACAGCTTCGGTGGCATGGTCGGCGCGGTGATGCTGGGCCTCGGCCGGGCCATGGGCGAGACGATCGCGGTGGCGCTCACCATTGGCGCCGCCGACCCAGATCGTGCCCAACCTGTTCGCCAGCGGCAATGCGCTGCCGGCGGTCATCGTCCAGAACTTCGGCGACCCCGGGCTGACGTCCGGGCCGTTCGGCGCTCATCGCCTGCGGCGTGGTGCTGTTCGCCATCACGATCGTGATCAATTACGGCGCACGGATCGTCGTCCGTCGGGCGGAGATCCGGCTGAAGGGAGCGGCCGCATGACCGCCGTCGCCCAGCACAGCGCCGCCAGCCGTCCCGATGGAGCTCCGCCGGGGCCGACTGTCACGTCGGCGTCGGGTCACCGATCGGACTCGCTCGTGCGGTCATCTGGCTCCCTGCTGGTCGCCGTCGTGCCGCTGGGCCTCGTGATCTACTACGTGATCATCAAAGGCGTCGCAGGTCATGAGCTGGGGCTTCCTCACGGAGCGGATCCCGCGACAGGCTCAGACCGCGGGTCGGCGGCATGGGGCCGGCCATCGTCGGCACGCTGCTCATCACCGGCCTGGCCGCGCTGATCGCGATCCCGCTGGGCGTGCTGGGCGCGATCTACCTCAACGAGTACGGCAAGAACAGCTCCCTGGCCCGGACGATCCGCACGATGGCCGACGTCATGACGGGCGTGCCGTCGATCGTCATGGGCCTGTTCATCTACATCGCGGTGGTGCTCGTCACCCAGGAGCAGAACGGCCTCGCGGGCGCGCTGGCCCTGGCCTGCCTGATGCTGCCGGTGGTCATCCGCACCAGTGAGGAGATGCTGCGGCTCGTGCCGGACGAGCTGCGGCAGGCGAGCCTCGCACTTGGCGCCCGGCGATGGCGCACCACGCTCACCGTGGTCCTGCCGGCGGCGATCTCCGGCATCATGAGCGGTGCGCTGCTCGCCATCGCCCGCGCCGCCGGCGAGACGGCGCCGATCTTCCTGGTGGTCGGGCACGACCATCCGTCCGAACTGGAGCCTTTCGGGCCCCAACACGTCGCTGCCGGCCCAGATCTTCAGAACGCGGCGCAGCCGTACGACACGGCGGTGGCGCGGGCGTGGGGCGCCGCCCTGACCCTGGTCATCATCGTCCTGATCATCACGCTGATCGGTCGGTTCATCGCCGCCCGTTTCGCCATCAAGGAACGCTGAGGCCCATGTCCGACGATCGCAGACACACCGAGGTGAGCATGGCTGACCTGAGCCTCGCGCCGACCCGTCAACACGGCAGCGCCGATCGTCGGCCGCGGTAGTGCGGGCGCGGGGCCGCCGGCACCGTCACCGGCCAAGACCGTCTTCGAACTGACCGACGTCAGCGTCTACTACGGCAACTATGAGGCTGTGCGGGGTACGACGATGACCATCGGCAAGAACCAGATCACGGCGCTCATCGGGCCGTCCGGGTGCGGCAAGTCCACCGTGCTGCGTTCGCTGAACCGGATGAACGACCTGATCCCGGGCGCGCGGGTGCGCGGCAGGATCACGTTCCACGGGACGGACCTGTACGCCCCGGAGGTGGACCCGATCCAGGTGCGCCGCCGCATCGGCATGGTCTTCCAGAAGCCGAACCCGTTCCCCAAGTCCATCTACGACAACGTCGCGTACGGCCTCAAGATCAATGGCATCAAGGGCAACATGGACGACATGGTCGAGCAGGCCCTGCGCGGTGCTGCGCTGTGGGACGAGGTCAAAGGCAAGCTCAAGCAGAGCGGGCTCGCGCTGTCTGGTGGACAACAGCAGCGGCTGTGCATCGCGCGTGACGATCGCGGTCCGACCTGAGGTGATCCTGATGGACGAGCCATGCTCCGCGCTCGACCCGATCGCCACCGCGGCGATCGAGGACCTCATGTACGAGCTGGCGTTCGACTACACGATCGTGATCGTCACCCACAACATGCAGCAGGCCGCCCGGGTCAGCAACCGGACCGCCTTCTTCACCGCCGAGGTCGACGAGCAGGGCGTCCGTCATGGTCGACTGATCGAGTACGACAACACTCCGAAGATGTTCACGAACCCGCGGGAGAAGCGCACCGAGGACTACATCACCGGTCGCTTTGGGTAAATGTCGGAGAGCCGAAAGTCACATGCGCCCTTGCCCTCCACTTTCGCGCCCCAGTCGTCGCAGGTGCGGCGGGCGTGGGAGGTTCCGCCGCCCGACCAGCGCGTTGGCTTCCTCCTGGTCGTGGCGGACCGGGATGAGGACAAGGCGCTCGCCCTCGCGGATCAACTCGCGGAGCACCGCATCACCGCGCTGGTCTGTACCGACGGCGCCGAGACCCTGATCGCGGCCGGCGCGCAGCACCCGGACGCCGTCCTGGCATCGGCCGCTCTGCCCGTGCTCGGTGGTGCGGCGGTCGCGCGTGCTCTGTCCGCGCGCACCGACATCGCCGTTCTGGTCGGAGTGGGCGGTGATGACGGGCCGGCCGCCGCCGCCGCTCTGGCCGCGGGCGCGACCGCGTGCGTCGCCTACCCGTACCGTTTACGCGAGCTTCTGCCCATCCTGCGCTCGATCCGACACGACGGCGTCACCGCTCTGCAGCCGGTGCTGGAATGTGGTGCCCTACGTCTCGATCCGGGTCTGCTCGAGGTGACCCTCGGCGGCCGCCCGATTCGCATGCCGATGCGGGAACTGAAGCTCCTGCACATGTTCATGGCGAACGCCGGGAGGGTGGTCACCAGGGAGCAGATCATCGAGACGGTATGGGGCGGTAAGCCGGGGTCGAACACGGTCACCGTCCACGTGCAGCGACTCCGTCAAAGACTGGGCGACGACCGCGACGACCCGCAGATGATCTTGGCGGTACGAGGTGTCGGCTACCGGCTGGTGCCTCCTCAGGCCCTCGACAACGATGGGGACCTCTTCGGACGCCAAGGATGATCCGGCCCGCAACGGTGGAGGTCGGCCGGCGTCGGGTCAGGCGGGCACCATCCCGCTCGGAGGCGTCCGGAGCACGTCCGACACGTCATGGCCCAGCTTGCGGAGCCGGAAGGCGAGCACGATGTCGGTGATGCCCCGGGTGAGCGCGATGGCTCCGACGAACACGATCAGGAGGGCGGCCGAGCGGCCGAAGCTGCCGGCGGCCCAGAACCCGAGGCTGATCTCGATGATGCCCATGATGAGTCCGAGCCACCACGCGTCGTTGACGTCCTTGGTCGGCGAAGGCCAGGACGATGTCGAGCAGCCCCTTGAAGAGCAGGTACCAGCCCACGAACGCGGCCAGCATCGCGAACGTGTTGCCCGGGTGGAAGAACGCCACGATCCCGGTGGCCACGAAGACCACGCCGAGGATGGCGTGCAGCCAGCGCCAGCCCGGGGCGACCACGGCGTTGAACAGTTCGGCCACGCCGGCCAGCACGATGACGATTCCGGCCAGCACGCTGACCGCGGTCACCGAACGCAGATCGAACCGGAGTACGACCCACGCGATGATGAACCACAGGGCTCCACTGACAAGGTAGAGCCACCACGCGACCCGTACCGGGGTCCTGGTCGTCGGGCTGGTCATGGTGTCCTCCAAGGGATGGGGTCAGGCGACCCGGGACTGCTTGTCCGGGATGACGAGGTTGATCAGCCAACTCACGACGCCGACGATGATCGCGCCCCAGAACGCGGACCAGAAACCGTCCACATGGAACGGAGGTCGAGCAGTCCGCTGATCCAGTTGACGAGGAGGAACAGCAGGGCGTTGACCACCAGGGCGAACAGACCGAGCGTGAGGATGTAGAAGAGGCAGCCGAAGATCTTGATGATCGGCTTGAGGACGGCGTTCACGAGCCCGAAGATCACGGCGACCACCAGCAGGGTGAGCGCCTTGCTCGTGGTGCTGCTGCCGGGTGTCAAATAGATCCCGCCGACCAGCGCGGTCGCCACCCACAGCGCGACGGCGGTGACCAGCGTCCGGATCAGAAACCCCATCTGGGCCACCACCTCCCCCGAGGTTGCGCGGTATCCCATGGTCTGCCCGGCCGTGCGGCCGATGGTGGCAAATCAGGAACTTTGGTGCGAGACCCACCCGATCGCGCGACGATCATTGCGGTGGGCCACCACACGTGGCCGGAAGGAGATCGTGGTGCGAGGTCCGATGCTGCGGTCTGACCAGCAGCGGCCCATGTTCTTCCGGCTGCTGGCCGGCATCCTGATCTCCTACGGGCTCGTCATCGGCTTCGGTGGTACCGATGTCGGCGACTCGATCCGGATCGTCCTCTATGGATTCCTGCTGTGGCTGGCGATCCAGTTGCGCGGGCTCGGCCGGTACCGGTGGTGGGCGTTGGGCAGTACCGGCCTGCTCCTGGTGGCCGCCGTGCTGGCGAACCAGTTCGGCTCGACCCGGGTCGCGTCGGCGGTCGTCGGCGGCGGGACATTCGTGCTGATCTTGGCTTTGATCTCCGCCATCGCGTCGTCGGTGATCAGGATCGGCGAGATCGACACCGCGGCCGTCCTCGGTGTCCTGTGCATCTACCTGCTGCTCGCGTTGTCCTTCGCCTCGATCCACCAGGTGCTGTCGGCGTTCAGTCAGCTGTACCTGAACGGCGCGCCCGAACCACCCTCGGCGTCTGACCTGCTGTACTTCAGCGTAATCACGATCACTACCGTCGGTTTCGGCGACATCACACCGGCGAGTGAGGCGGCGCGAGCCGTGACCGTTCTCGAGGCGCTCACCGGCCAGCTGTACCTGGTGTCGGTGGTGGCCGGCGTGGTCGGTGGTTGGCGACGCCGTAGAGCCTGAACGGCCGCGCTGGGAGCGCGGGAGAGAGCCGGCGCTCGCCCCCGTCGCAGCGCCGGCTCTGTCCTCGAGTGCTGATGCTAGAAGCTCCAAGCACCGGTTGATGCCGGTTTGTCCAAACCTCACCCCGGCGCTCGCTGTGACCGCGCTGAGCCGCACCGCGGGCCATCCACCGTCCGGCCTCCACAATGGAGTGCCATCGTTGAACCGTTTGGCGGGGAGGCTCGTTGGCTAAGGCATATCGGGACGGGCCGGTTGGTTGTGCTCGTTGAGCGGACGGTGCCAGATGACCAAGCCACGCGCTGGGTGGGCGCCGAATCCCTGTACCAGGATGGTGGCGGCGAGGGTCGCGGCGCAGTGTAGCGCTCATCACGAAGTTGTGACCGTTTTCCGAGGCGGAAACGGAATCACCGGGTTCAAGCGTCTGTTGTGTAAGTAGCACAGCCGGGGGGCGGTGCACTACGGAGGGGTCGCGACTGTGGAGAAGACGACGAGGGTGATGCGGACCGACGAGGTCGCCGAGGAGCGCGACCTGGTCGGCGTCTACCTGCACGAGATCTCCCGGACGCCGCTGCTGGACGCCGCCCAGGAGGTCGACCTCTCCAAGGCGATCGAGGCGGGCCTCTACGCGGAGCACCTGCTCGACGAGGGCCAGATCCCCGCCGGCGTCGACCGCGGAGGAGCTGGAGCGGCTGGTCGTCGAGGGGGAGCGGCGCGAAGGACCTGTTCATCCGGGCCAACCTGCGACTGGTCGTCTCGATCGCCCGCCGCTACGTGCGGTCCGGCATGCCGATGCTCGACCTGATCCAGGAGGGCAACACCGGCCTGGTCCGGGCGGTCGAGAAGTTCGACTACGAGCGCGGCTACAAGTTCTCGACCTACGCGACCTGGTGGATCCGCCAGGCGATCAGCCGGGCGATCGCCCAGCAGGAGCGCACCGTGCGGCTGCCGGTGCACCTGGTCGAGGACGTCAACCGGATGCGCAACGTGGCCCGGCAGCTCACCCGTGAGCTGGGCAGCGACCCGGAGCCGGAGCAGATCGCGGCGGCGCTCGGCGTCACCGTCGAGCGGGTCAACGAGCTGATCCGCTGGTCGCAGGACACCGTTTCGCTGGACACCCCGGTCGGCGACGACGGCGACACCAACCTCGGCGACCTGGTCGCCGACAGCGACGCGCCGTCGCCGGAGGAGATCGTGCTGACCGCACTGGAGCGGCAGCGGATCGAGGGTCTGCTCAACCACCTCGACGACCGGTCGGCCGGCATCATGCGGGCCCGGTACGGCCTGGAGGACGGGCGGGAGCACTCGCTGACCGAGGTCGCCTCGCGGTTCTCGCTCTCCCGCGAGCGGATCCGCCAGCTGGAGATCCAGGCGCTCGGCCGGCTGCGTGAGCTGGCCCGGGCCGAGGGGCTGCAGGCGGCGTGACCTCGTAGCGATCCCCGGACGACCAAAGATCCGACTCACAACGAGGTGAGCCGGCGATCTTTTTGGCGGGCCGGAACGGTCAGCGCAGACGGCCGTAGCCGTAGGCGCTATGCATGTCCACGCTGGCGATGCTGACGCACGTCGCCCGGGCGTCGGGGCGTGGATCACCTGACTGCCTGCCCACGTAGATCGCCACGTGCCCGAGCCCGTCGTAGAACACCAGGTCGCCGGGCGCAGCGTGCCGCGCGCGATGTGCGCGACCTGCGTTCCACTGCATCGGCCGCGTTGTGCGGCAGCGACTTCCCCGGCGGCCCGCCAGGCGGCCATGGTCAGACCCGAGCAGTCGTACGAGTTCGGTCCGGCGGCCGCGTACACGTACGGCTTGCCGATCGCGTCGTAGGCGAAGCTGACCGCGACGCCCGCCTTGCCGGACACGCTCGGCGGCTTGCTCCCGGCTCCGGAGTAGGTCGTGGTGATCGGCGCCTGGGCGCGCATCGAGTACAGCTTGGTGAGGCCTGCCTCGATCTTCTTCTTCTGGTCGGCCATCTGCTTCTGCTTGGCCTTCTGGTCGGCGATGCTCGCGTTGAGCGCGTCCAGCTGCCCCTGATGTGCCGTCTGGTCATCGTGCAACGCGTCGAGCTGCTCGTCCTCGTACCTGCCCAGCTGGGCGATGGTGACCAGCCGGTCCATGACGGTCCTGGTGTCGGGCGCGCCGACCACGGCCGAGAACTCGTTGAGCGACGCGCCCTTGTACGCGGCGGCGGCGATGCCGTCGATCCGCTTGCTGGCGGCGTCCATCTTGGCTTGGAGTGGGGCGAGCCCGCGCTGCAGGACGGCTGCCTGCGCCTGCGCCTGCCTGAGCTGTTCGCCGAGCAGGTTGTACTGCTCGACCACCTTCTCGAGCTGCTTCTCCTGCTGTGATATCTGAGCCTCGATCTGACCCCGGGTAGGGGCAGCCTGCGCCGCGGTGGCCGGGACGAGCACCCCGAAGGCGACCATCCCCACGCCCACGCTGAGCAGCAGCGGCTTCCACGAGTGTTGCGCTGACAATGCGACTCCATCTCCCGCGGCCGCCTACCGGGTTAGCTGTCGGGTTCGGGCGGGGGAACGGGCGCCCTACCGCACCGCGCGCCAGGTGGCCTCTGCGATGGCGGATTCACCCCAAGGGACCATGTCGCCCCTGGATCCCTTGTCACGGAATCCGGGTGGGTCCCCGGTTCACTGCCACGGCGATCGCTGGACGCGTCCGGCCGGTGACGGTGATTCGGCGGCGCCGGTCGGGCCACCGGGGGTCCGGGGACTACTTCCAACCAGGCGGAGCCACCATATCCAGCCGTCAACGCCTCTTGGCAAGGCCACAATGGGCGAAGCATCCGATGGCCGGAGGGATGTGGTGTATGTCGGTATCACTGCACGTGCGGTCCACCAGCGCACGGCGTGAGCTTCTGCCGGGCATATCAGGCGTAAACGGCCTGTTTCTGACAGGACCGTCGGGGATGACGTGGTTCACAGTGGTGGGGGATTGCGCTCGGCGGCCGTTCGTGCCGCGACCGTCCACCTGCCACAGTTCACAATGGTCACTGGGCACATCCAGTGCGCTTGAGGTCCACAGTAGACATCCATGGACGGCGCTTACGGCGCGGGACGGTGCGGGACTGGCGCATGGTTGAGCCCCCCGGGGGGCCCAATCATGAGCGGGTCCACTCGTTACCGGAGAAGTACGGGGTCCACGTGTCTACTGTGGAGCCGCGACAGGCGGTAGGGCACACTCAGGGGTATGGGTGACCCAATCGAGGAACAGGACCAGGCCTTCCCGGCGCTCCAGCAGGTGCTCGACGCGGCCGAGCCGTACCTGCGCACGCTGCCCGGGCGGCTGGTGTTCGACGCGCAGAGCGCCGCGCTGCTCGCTAGCCTCGGTGGCCCGCTGCCTGAGCACGGATCCGGTACCACGGCCGCGATCCAGCGGCTTCTCGACGTTGGGAGAGCTACGGCGACCGCCTCGTCAGGGCCACGGTTCTTCCACTTCGTGATCGGTGGGGCGACGCCGGCCGCGCTGGCCGCCGACTGGACGACGTTGTTGCTCGACCAGATGGCCGGGATGCGGGCGTCGTCCGAGTTCGCCCACGCGGTGGAGACGACCGCGATCCGGTGGCTGGTCGAACTGTTCGGCCTGCCGCCGACCTGGGGTGGCGCGCTCACCACGAGCGCCACGTTCGGCAACCTGACCGGACTCGGCTGCGCCACCCACTGGTGGGGTGAACGGCACGGAGTGGACGTGGCGGCCGACGGGTTGGCCGGGCTGCCACGGATGCCGGTGCTGGCGACCGGTCTGGTGCATCCGAGCCCGCGCAAGGCGTTGCAGATGCTCGGCCACGGCCACACCGTCGAGGTGTACCGCGACGAGGGCCTGCGCCGCCGGCTGGTCGAGATCGGCGGGCCGGCCGTCATCCTGGCCACGGCCGGCGAGCCGAACGCGGGCGAGTTCGACCCGCTCGACACCCTGGCCGATCTGGCCGCCGAGTTCGGGGCATGGTTGCATGTGGACGGTGCGTTCGGGTTGTTCGCCGCTCTCAGCCCGACCACGGCTCACCTGGTGTCCGGTGTGGACAGAGCCGACTCCGTGGCGGCGGACGGGCACAAGTGGCTCAACGTCCCGTACGAGAGCGGGTTCGTCCTCCTCCGGGAGCCGGCCCGGCTGGGGCGCGCGTTCGGGATGCCGGGCGCCCCCTACCTGCCCGGACCGGAGGATCCGGGAAGCGGGTACATGCTGCTCGGGCCCGAGTCGTCGCGGCGCGCTCGGGCGCTGCCCATCTGGGCAACGCTGGCGGCGTACGGGCGTGACGGGTACCGGGCGATGATCGAGCGGCACTGCGCGCTGGCCCGGCACCTGGCCGACCGGGTCGACGCCGCCGCCGATCTGGAGCGGTTGGCCGAAGTACCGCTCAATGTGGTGACCTTCCGGTACAACCCGGGCGGCGATGACGCGCGGTTGGATCGGCTCAACCAGCGACTCGGGGCGGCCCTGCTGGCCGACGGCCGCGTCTTCGCCGGTACGACCGTCTACCGTGGACGGGTCGCGCTCCGCCCGGCCATCACGAACTGGATGACCACCGCCGAGGACCTTGACCTGCTGGTGGACGTTGTCCGCGAAATCGGGGCGGGACTGCAGGATTGAGAAGCCGACGTTCGGGGTACACACGCGCCAAAAACCGGAGGGGCGGCGATGGCGCGGTCGGTGCGGCGAGCTCGGGTGTACCGGGACCGGCTGGTCCAGCTGCTGGCGGGCGCGCCCGCCCGGCCGAGCCAACTGGGCTGGCGCAGCTGGCTGGGGGTACTGCGCCGTACCGTGGTTGAGTTCATCGACGACGATCTGAACGACCGGGCCGCCTCCCTCACGTACTACGGCATCATGTCGATCTTCCCGGGGCTGCTGGTCCTGGTGGCCGGCATGGGACTGCTCGACACGTCGGTCACCGACGGGGTCATCGCGAACGTCCGCCAGCTGGCCCCGGGCCCGGCCCGGGACATCATGCTGACCGCGATCAGCGACCTGCAGCATCGACCGGGTACCTCGGCCGTGGTCGCGATCGTGTCGTTGGCGGTGGCGATCTGGTCGGCCACCGGGTACATCGGTGCGTTCATGCGCGCGGCCAACAGGATCTACGACGTACCCGAGGCCCGGCCGATGTGGAAGACCATCCCCCTCCAGCTGCTGGTCACGGCGGTGACCGGTCTGC
Organism: uncultured Actinomycetota bacterium; assembly: GCA_963803345.1. Taxonomy (GTDB): domain Bacteria; phylum Actinomycetota; class Actinomycetes; order Mycobacteriales; family Micromonosporaceae; genus CAWDLX01. The sequence goes on along the minus strand of CAWDLX010000004.1, from coordinate 1,214,954 downwards.
TGTTCGCGGTCAGCGCGCTGGCCGTCGTCTTCACCGGCCGCCTTGCGCATTGGGCGGGCCACGCCCTGGGCATCGAGAGCGCCACCGTCGACGTGTTCGAGATCCTCAAGTGGCCGATTCTGGTGATCCTGGCCGGCATTCTGCTCGCCATGCTGTTCTGGGTGGCGCCGAACGCGCGTCAGGCGGGTTTCCGCTGGATCACGCCGGGCACGGTGATCGCGGTGGTCGGGCTCGCCCTGGTCTCCGCCGGCCTGGCCGTGTACATCTCGAAGTTCAACTCGTACAACCGGACCTACGGCACGTTGGCCGCGGTGGTCATCTTCCTTGTCTGGCTCTGGCTGTGCAACGTCGCCATTCTGGTCGGGGCGGAGTTCGACGCCGAACTCGGTCGGGCCCGCGCCATCGCGGCCGGCCTGCCACCGGACTCCGAGCCCTACCTGCCGCTGCGGGACCTGCCGAAGACGGCGGACGGGCCGATGCGCAAGGAGGATGCGGAGAAGCCGGCCGCGCCCGAGTCAATCAAGACCTGAGTCGCCGGAACCGGCATGGCGGCCGGTCCGCCGGCGCCGGGTCAGGCCGTACGTCAGGCCGCCGACCAGGACCACCAGACCGGCCGCGGCGCCCACGTCGAGTACCGACACGCCGGATCCACCTCCGGCGGCGGCGCCGGCGGCGGCCAGTGACGCCACCGCGGACGCGCTCGGGGTCGCAGTTGTCTTCGGCTGCACCTCACCCGGGTTGACCAGCCGGCCGACCGAAGAGCCGGCGGCCACCGCGAAGCCCCAGTCGAGCAGGTACGAACCTTGCTGCCACAGACGGACGGGTTGGTGTTCGCCGTTGAGCATGGTGACGACCAGCCGCCGGCCGTTGCGCTGGGCGGCCCCGACGTACGTGTGCCGTGCGATGTCGGTGAAGCCGGTCTTGCCGCCGATCGCGCCGGGGTACTCGAAGAGCAGTGTGTTGTCGTTCTGGATCTGGAAGCCCTTCTTGTCCTTGGGCGGCTCCGGCGGCATCATCGCCGTCTTCGTCGCCGTGTAGCGGCAGAAGTCGGGCCGGGCGAAGTCGGCCCGCGCGATCAGCGCCAGATCGTAGGTGCTGGTCACCTGGCCCGGTCCGTCCAATCCGGACGGTGTCTCGGCGTGCGTGTCCAGAGCGCCGAGCCGTCGGGCCTCGGCGTTCATGTCATCGACCGTACCCCGCACTCCGCGACCGTTGCTGCCCAGGCGGGCCAGCACGTTCGCCGCGTCGTTGCCCGAGTTGAGCATCAGACCGAGCCAGAGTGTCTCCACTGAGTACTGTCCACCTTGGATCAGTCCGACGGCCGAGCTGCCGACCTCGAAGTTCATGTCCTCGACCGTGATCGTCGTGACGTCCCTGGGGTTGAGCTTGGGCATCACCGTGGCGGCCAGGAGCAGCTTCTGCAGGCTCGCCGGGGCGTAGTAGGCGTGGGGGGCGCAGGCTCCGATCACTTCCCCGGTGTCAAGGTCCGCCACGACCCACGAGGTCGCCGACACGTCGCGCGGCACCGCCGGAGAACCGGCCGGTACCAACAGGCCCCCGGTGTCCATGTCGGATCCCCCGACGACCGGCGCATCCGGGTCACGGGTGGGCAGCGGGGAGTGGGTCGGGGCCGGCGGATCGGGTTTCGCCTTGAAGGTCGGGCACGGCACGCCGGCCCGGCTGATCGCGGTCGCCGCCGCACCGGCGGCGGACGGGCTCACCGCGAGCAGGGTCAGCCCGGCCGCGGCGGCCAACGCGGCCAGTACCGCGCTGATCCGGCGACCCGACAACTCCCGGGGGTAACGCGTCACAGCGCGAGGGTAGCCAGGGACGGGCCACCTTAACGACCGAATGCCCGTCCGGGTTACGGGCCGACACGGGCCGTGTTGGCAGAGCTACTGGTTGTCGAGCAGCTTGACCAGGCTGGCCGGGGCGATCGTGCGGTAGGCCTCCTGGCACACCTCGGCGACCTCCGCCCAGTTGGGCCGGCGATCCAGCCGTACCCCGACCCACCCGCGATGACCCACATACGGCGGCCGGAAGAACTGGTCCGGATCGGCGGCGATCAGCTCCGCCTGCCCGCCGGGTGGGGCGGCGCACCACAGGTGGGGGAACTCCAGGTCGTGATGCCCGTCGAACCAGCCGGTCACGAACGACTTCCGGTCGCGTACGAACCAGGTCGGCGCGCCGTGACTGGGCCGCTCGGTCACCTCGGGCAGCCCCATGCAGATCGCGCGAACCTTGTCGACGGCGACGCTCACGAGATCACGATAGTGTGCCCGGCATGGAGGTCGGACTGATCCTGCCGCTGGGTGACGAGCCCGGCCCCGGGGTACCCGCGAGCGTCGCCGACGTGATGGCCATGGCCCGCGACGCCGAGGCGGGCGGCCTTGACTCGGTGTGGGTGTACGACCACCTCCTCAGCGCCGAGTCCGACGATGGCCCGGTGCAGGGGACCTGGGAGGCGTGGACGGTGCTCTCCGCGCTGGCCGTGGCGACGACCCGGGTCCGGCTCGGCACACTGGTCAGCTGCACGACGTTCCGGCATCCGGGACTGCTGGCCAAGATGGCCCACACCGTGGCCGATATCAGCGCAGACCGCTTGATCCTCGGACTGGGCGCCGGCTGGCATGAGCCCGAGTACGCGGCCTTCGGGTTTCCGTTCGACCACCGGGTGGACCGGTTCGCCGAATCGCTGGAGATCACCGCGACCATGCTGCGCGAGGGGCGGGCCACCTTCGAGGGCTCGTACTACCAGGTCAGCGACGCCCCGCTGCTGCCGGAGCGAACCGCCGGCGCACGGGTACCCATCCTGATCGGCAGCGCCGGCCCGCGGATGGCGGCTCTGGCCGCCCAGTGGGCCGACGCCTGGAATACAGCCTGGTACGCCCGCCCGGGTCCGGTGTTCCTCGAGCGGCGGGACCGGCTGTACGCCGCATGCGAGGCGGCCGGTCGTGATCCGGCCACCATCGAAGTGACCGTCGGCATGATCCTCGGCGACCGGGAGCCCCGCTGCCCGCTCAACCCGGACGCGATCGCCGAGGCGCTCGGCCAGTGGCGCGACGCCGGGGTGGCCCACATCATCGGCCTACCCGATCCCACGACCTCGGAAGCGGTGGCCATCCTCATCGACGGGGTCGACCAGTTCCGCCGCTGACCTCGCGCCCGCACCACCCGGCGCTGTCCCCCGCGCCCCCGCCAGCCCGCCCCTGTGTTTGCAGGGACGCCGCACTATACGAAATGGGTTAGCCAACTGTCCGCGCAAACCCGCGAACCCGCGAACCCTCGAACCTAGGCCAGACCGGAGGCGAAGCCGCTGGCCGCGGCGATGGTGGCCGCGGCGATGGTGGCGGCGGCGATGGTGGCGGCGGCGATGGTGGCGGCGGCAATGGTGGCGGCGGCGGTGACGGCGGCGGCCAGCCAGCCGGCCAGGCGCCAGGGTCGGGTCCGACTGACTACGCCGATGACCGCCGTCACGATGAGCACCAGACCGAGCGCGGTGAGCGTCGACCAGCGCACGCTCAGCGCGCCGGCCAGACCGGCTCCACTGTAGACAGCGCCCAGGAACGTGGTGATCGCGGTGCGGGGCGAGTCGGGTCGACTCCTGGCGGCGATCAGCAGCATGGACAGTCCAATCAGGAGAGTGATCGCCGGTACCGCGGGCCAGGGCGCCCCGGTCGCGGTGACGCCGAGGATGACGGCCGAGGTCCCACCAATGGCGAGCGCACCCGAGCCGGCCCGGATGCGCCCGGTCACGGCGAACGTCGCGACCGCGCAGGCCAGAGCGAACACGGCCAGGGCGACCGCGTCGGTGGCGGCGACCGATGTGGACAGTGGCGCGCCGGGCGGGTACAGGCCGACGCCGTCCGGCCGCCCCGACCAGATGGAGCCGAGCCAGGCGTATGGCCCGCCGACCACGGTGAGCAGCGGGATCGCCACGGTGATGGCCAGTGCGGCCAGTCCGGGGAGTGCGGCGCTCAGCGCGGCCTGCCCACCCGTCCGGCCGGCCGCGGCGTGCCCGCCGTGCCCGTCCTGCGCGGTGGTCGTGTGGATCACCGTTCTCACTTCCCTCGGCAACGCGGCGTAGGCGCCCGCGACGGTGAGTACGGACACGGCCGCGTAGACAGCGCGCGGCTCATGCCCGACGGACGCGGCAACCGCCGGCCAGGCGACCGCCCCGACAGCAGCGCCGGCGAACGCGTACCAGCCGACGTGATTGTCCAGAGTGGACATCCGCGACCGGGCGGCCAGGGCGACCAGGGCCACCACCGCGGTCAGGCTGATGACGATGGCCCGGGCGGCCCACCAGGGCGGGGCTCCGGCCGCCACCAGCAGGCAACCGATGGCTGGCGGGAGGCTCAGCAGGGCGAGCGTCAGGGCGGCCCCGCCGACCGCGAGCCGGTCCGCGCCACCGTGTGGCCGGCGTGACGCCGCGACGGCGGCGCCGGTGCCGATGAGGCTCACGCCGCCGAGGACCGCCGCGGTCAGGCCGGGCCGGATGAGGCTGGTGGCGACGGCGAACGTCAGCAGGACTGCGGCGCAGGCGGCCGCGCCGTAGGTGGCCCGCTCGGTCCGGCCGGCCAGCGACGCGGCCAGAGCCAGCGCCGCGGCGGCCAGGGCGATCGGCGCGGGTGCCCACCACAGCAGCGCGACGGATCCGGGCAGAGCGAGCACTACGAGCACGGCGCCGACTCCGGCCAGGGTGACCCGGCTACGGGGATGGCCGGCAGCGGCCAGCGCGACACCGACGAGCAGGCCGGCCAGCGGTAGTTCCCAGGTCCCGGCCGGAGGGCGCGGGCCGGTCGGCGTCAGGGCGGCCGTCCACATCGGCAGCGCGGCGGACATGGTCGCGCTGGCCGCGGTGGCCGCGACCGCTCCCACGGCCAGGGTCACGCCGCCCGCGACCAGCAGCGCGCCACCTCGGGGCCCCGGGCGTACCCGCGCCGGCACGATCGGCGAGATCAACACGGTCAGCAGGCTGAGTACGGCGGTCAACGCGGCGACCAGTAGCAGCCCATGATCGGGCTGCGCCGTGACGAGAACGAATCCGCCCGCGACCGCCAGCGCCACGACGGTGGCGCCACCGGAAATGCGCCGCAGGGTCGCGCTGCCACTGACGACCGATCCGCCGACCAGGACCAGGGCGGCGACGAGGACGGCTGCAGCCGGACCGAATATGGGCCACGCGAGCGCGATCGCGGCCGTGCCGAGCAACACGCCGCCGAGGACGAACAGCACGGCCTGGACCGTCCGGGTCGAGGTCTTCGGGACCGGTCGGCCCGCTCCGTCACCGGTACCGGCGAAGGACGGTTGCTCCGGTCCTGCCCCGTCTGACCCCTCCTTCCCGCCCGACCCATCGGTGGGCCCGGTGAACTGGAGCCGCGGCTCGGCGCGCTGGGCGCGGACGGGGTACAGATCCCGTTCGATCTCCGCGTCCTCCGCCTGACGTTCGTGATCGGTCGTCAGCGCGATCTGCTGGCGCAGCCACGTCGCCATGGGTTCAGTGTCGCCGGCCCAGGAGTCCGGCGGGTGAGGTCGACGTGATCAGGTTCGGATGTACCGGCTCCCCGTCACGTCCGGCGATGTGGCGCACTCATGCCCGCAATGAGGTACCGTCGGGCTCCCGCTGAGCCGGCGCACGCGTCCCCCGCAGCCACGTGCTGACCGCGCTGCTGGTCAGCGGCTCGGCGAAGAGGTAGCCCTGTCCGTACGGGCAGCCCATGGCGGCCAGCAGGGTCCGGTCTGCGTCGTTCTCGATACCTTCGGCGACCACTGCCAGGTCCAGCCGGATGGCCAGGTGGACGATGCCGTCCACCAGCGCCCGCCGCCGGGGGGAGGTGGCCAGCGACTCGACGAACGATTTGTCGATCTTGATGACGTTCGAACGGTGCCTGCTGTAGGTAGTCCAGCGAGGAGAAGCCGGTGCCGAAGTCGTCGATGGCCAGACGCACCCCGACCTCGTGCAGCCCGGTCAGCTCGGCCCACACGTCGTCGTCGCGCATCAACGCGCTCTCGGTGAGTTCGAGCATGAGCTTGCGCGGCGGCAGGCCGGCCTCGTCGAGGATGGCGGTCACCTGGGCGGCGAATCCGTCGGGCTGGAACTGGCGGGCCGAGACGTTCACGCTCAGGTACGGACTGTTCTCGGGGTCGGCCCGGTGCCAGGTGGCCGCGACGGCGATCGCCCGGCGCAGAATCCAGTCCCCGATCGGTCCGATGCGACCGGTCTCCTCGGCCTGCTCGATGAAATCCGAGGGCGACAGCAACCCGCGGGTGGGGTGGCGCCAGCGCACCAGCGCCTCCAGACCGACCGTGTGGCCCCCGGTCAGCGCGACGATCGGTTGGTAGCGGACGGTGAACTCCTCGCCGGCGACCGCGGAATCCAGCGCCGCCCGCAGCCGCATCCGCTCAGCCATCGGCTCGTGCCGCTCGTACCGGTAGGAGGCCCACCGGCCGCGCCCCCCGGCCCGGGCGGCGCGCAGCGCCAGGCCGGCCTGGGCCAGGAGGTCCAGCTCGCCGCCTACGTGGACGATCGGCGACTGCCGTCCTGGCTCCGGGTGGGTGGTGACTCCGATACTCACCGGCACCGATACGATCCGGTCACCGACCCGGATCGGTTCGGCCAGCGCGGCCGTCGAGCCGTTCAGCCGCAAGCTCCGCGGACCCGTCGGCCGGTTCGAGGATGAGCAGGCCGAACTCGTCCCCGCCCAGCCGGGCCACAAGATCGTGCCGGCCGAGCTGACGGGCCTGCCGGGCCAGCCGGCGGCCGGTGACGATCAGGATCTCGTCGCCGACGGCCGGTCCAAGAGTGTCGTTGAGCACCTGGAACTCGTCCAGGTCGAGGACCAGGACGCCCACCGCCGTGCCCTGCGCGACTGCGTCGGCCAGTCGGGAGGCGAACCGGCCCCGGTTGGCCAGCCCGGTCAGCCCGTCGTGGTGCTCGGTATAGCGCAGCCACCGGCGGTGCGTGTTCAGGGCATCCGTGACCCGGAAGAGGTTCAGCAGGAAGATGCCGGCTGACGCGATGGCCAGGGTCACGCCGTCGCGGACCGTACCCGTGAGCCCCTCCACCAGCAGGACGGCGGGCGCGGTGAGCGAGGTCAGCACCAGGACGGCCAGGCGGTATGCGGGAGCGTCCCGATCGGAGAGCCGCTCGGGTTCGGCGAGCCGGGCCATCCCCGGTTGCAGAGCGGCCGCCCCCCAGGCGGCGTAGAAGACCAACCACCCGAGATCGATGACGGTACCGCTGTGCCAGGTGCCGGCCGCGACGGCGGTGGCGTACCCGATGTCGGAGGCGAACGTCCCCAACGCCCCGATCGCCAGCAGGTCAACGACCAGGCTGCGCCGCCGCGACGTGTACAGCCGCACCACCCCGGCGATGAGCAGGGCGTCGAAGAGTGGATAGACGACCAGCGCGGCCTGGTCGGCCGCACCGACCGGCCGGAGCAACGGGTGGACCACGATCGCCCAGGCGGCTACCAGCAGCGCGATCGTCACCGTGAGCGCGTCGACCGCGCTCGACCGGCTCTGGTGGCGGCTCTCCGACCGTCCTAAGGAGACCATCGCGGCCAGGACGCACGGGATGGTGGCCACGTAGAGCAGGTCGACCCAGGAGATCGGAGTACCCGCAACGACGCTGGTCAGCGCGAACAGGGCGTCCCCGGCGGCGTTGAGCACCAGGGCGACAGCCACCAGCAGCCACGGCCGCGCGTCGGGCGGCCGCCACCGCCACACGCCCAGGACGACCGCGCCAGCCGCGACCAGGCCGGGCAACAGCGCGGCGAACGTGCCGGCCGCGGAGTCCGACGGCGGGACGACGACAGCGAAGGTGCCGGCGGCCACCATCACAGCCCAGTACGTCGTCGTCATCGTGCGTGCGGACACTGTCCTCCCACCGTTGGCGGAGATGCCAAACGTCGGTCTACCAGCCTGACGGGCGTTTCGCCATAGCCGATGCGGAGATCATCGGAAGCCGATCATCAGTCGCCGATCATCAGTCGCCGGGCAGTCCAGTATGGACTGTCCATAGTAGATTCACGCGGCGGGCGGGTCGTTCGGCTTGGTCTGCTCGGCCAGGAACCGTTCGAGCTCGGCCCCAAGCTCCTCCGCCGTCGGCAGCGGCCCCGATCGCTCGGCCAGCAGATTCGTCTGCTCCTGGCCGCGAACGAACTCGTCGTACTGGCGCTCCAGGCCGCGCACCACCGACGCCGCCTCCTCGGCCTGGCTGATCTGCTGGTCGATCTCGGCCCGCGCCACCTCGGCCGCCGCCCGCAGCTCCTCGGCCGGCAGTAGCAGACCGGTCGCCTTCGACACGGCGGTCAGCAGGCGCTCGGCCGCCGCGGGGTAGTCGGTCTGGGCCAGATAGTGCGGCACGTGGACGGCGAAGCCCATCGCGTCCCGCCCCATCTGGGCGAGCCGGAACTCGAGCAGGTGACCCGCGCTGCCCGGCACCTGGACCCGGCGCAACCAGGGCTCGTAGCCGGCGATGAGCTCCGGTCGGGAGGCGTGGGCGGTGATCCCGGTCGGACGGGTGTGTGGGACGGCCATCGGGATGGCGTTGAACCCGACGCTGAGCCGCGCGCCGAAGTGGTCCATGAGGTCGATCACGGCGGCCACGAAGCGCTCCCACAACAGGTCCGGCTCAGGTCCGGTGAGCAGCAGGAACGGGGTGTTGGACCGGTCGTGCAGCAGGTGCAGGGCCAGGACCGGCTCCTCGTAGCTCTCCCAGTGGTCCTCGACGAACATCATCGTGGGCCGGCGCGAGCGGTAGTCAAGCAGTGCGTCGATGTCGAAGGTGGCGATCACCCGGCCATCGAGGGCGGTCAGCAGCTGCTCACGGGCCAGCCGGCCGGCCGACCCGGCGTCGACGAAGCCGGTCAGTGCCTGGATCAGCACCGGGCGACCGAGGTCGGGAACGTCCTCGGCGAGGTCGTACAATTCCTTCGGGTCGAGCACGGTGGCTCCTCGGTTGCGTCCAGGACAGGCGACGGCGAAAGTTCCCCTTCCTTCCTACCTCACCCAGGGGTGTGGCGATCACACCGGCGCCCCCTTCGTGGTGATCGGACTCCTAGCCTGGAGCCGATGACCCGGTCCCGGCTGTCCGCCCTGCGCGAGTTCCTGCACCAGGAGGCGGTGGCCAGCACCGTTCTCCTGGCTGCCACCCTGGCCGCCCTGATCTGGGCGAACTCACCCGCCGGTGACTCGTACGCCACGTTCTGGCACCTCGAGTTGACCATCGGGCACGTGCACGAGGACCTGATCGGCTGGGTCAACGAGGCACTGATGGCGATCTTCTTCTTCGTGGTCGGCCTGGAGATCAAACGGGAGCTCGTGACCGGTGAGCTCCGTGCGCCCCGAGCCGCCGCGCTGCCGGTGCTGGCCGCGGTCGGCGGAGTGGTCCTGCCGGCGCTCATCTACCTGGTGATCGCTCCGGCTGGCGAGGCGACCCGCGGCTGGGGAGTACCGATGGCCACCGACATCGCGTTCGCGGTCGGGTTGCTCGCCATCATCGGCTCCCGGGCCGGGCCGGCGGCCAAGCTGCTGCTGCTGTCCATCGCGATCGTCGACGACATCCTGGCGATCGTGGTGATCGCGGCGTTCTACTCCGGCGCGATCGGCTGGCGCTACCTGGCCGGGGCGCTGGCGCTGTTGGTCCTCATCGGGCTGATGCGTCTGGTCGTGGTCTCGCCGTGGTGGTACGTGCTGCCGGCGCTGGTGTTCTGGTACGCGGTGCTCGAATCGGGCATCCACGCCACCCTGGCCGGTGTGGTGCTGGGACTGCTCACGCCGGTCGAGCCGGTGCGCGGGCGGGCGGTCGGCGAGCGGCTGGAGCGCCTGCTGCACCCGGTCAGCGCGTTTCTGGTGGTCCCGGTGTTCGCCCTGGCCAACGCCGGCGTCGACCTGCGCGGCGGGGTGCTCGGTATCGCGATCGGAGAGCGGCTCACCTGGGCAGTGGTGATCGGGCTGGTCGTCGGCAAGACGATCGGGATCGCCGGCGTCGCACGGCTGGCCCGTCGGCGCGGCATCGGTGTGCTGCCGGCCGGCCTGTCCCCTCGCGGGGTGTGGCCGGTGGCCGCGCTGGGCGGGATCGGATTCACGGTAGCCATTTTCATCGCCGACCTGGCCTTCACCGACCCGCTGCTGATCGCCGAGGCCAAGGTGGGCGTCTTCATCGCCTCCTTCCTGGCCGCGCTGCTGGCCACGATCCTGGCCCGGCTGACCGGTCGCCGGGCGCCTGCGCCGGCCACTTCGGACGTGCGATCGTGACCGGTGACCTGGTACGGTCCAGCCATGATCCCCTGAGGCCGACGCGCCCTGCCTGGACCCTTGGTGTGTGGACCCCCGTCGTGCGGGTCCCTTTTCCGGATACCGTGTGCCCTGGCCTCCTGAGCGCGAGGAGGCGAGCGTCAGCGAGCCCCCGCAGCCTGCGACGGGCTCGTCATAACAGGAGGATGATCATGCCCGCAGCACGCAGAGCCAAGCCGGCCGCAGCAGAAGAGGCCGACCCCGCGACCGCGCCGGCCAGCCCGGCTGAGCCACCCGGCCCCGCCGACGCCAGCACCACCAAAGGTGAGGCCGCGGAGGCTGACGCGGCCGAGGCTCAGGCCCCGAACGCCGAGCCCGGGGCGACCGCCGCCGAGGCTCAGGCCCCGAACGCCGAGCCCGGGGCGACCACGGCCGAGGCCGGGCCGGCCGAGGAGGCACCGCTCAACCGGGCCGCCCGGCGCGCCAAGGGAAAGGCTGGCCAGCCGAGCAAGGCCTATGGTCCGGGGCGGGTGGCGGGCAGCAAGGGCCCGGCCCACACCCACCGGATGTGGTCGAACCGGCGCAGCGGCGGCTGAGGTCCACAGTGGACTGCGTCGACGCGCGGCAGGTCTGAGCGTCCGGCGGCCCCGGATCTGTCGCAACCGCACCGGCGTGAGCGGCGCAGCTGCGACAGTGAGGTATGCGGGGGAGAACGGGTAACGAACGGCACCCTCGGCCCGGACGAGGCCACGTCCCGGCGGAGCTGCCAGGATGAGCGGCTGGTACCGGAGCGAGATCCTCCTGCCGGGCAAGCAACCGCTGGCCGTGCTGTTCGTGGCGTTCGTCATCACCTTCCTGTTCATCCGGTTCTCCACCCGGATGATCCGAGCCCAGGTCACCTGGTGGCCGGGTAACGTCACGCCGGGCGGCATGCACCTGCACCACGTGGTCTTCGGGACGGTCTTCGTGCTGCTCGCCGGCATCGGCGGCTTCTCGTCGATCGGAAACGTCCGACCATGGGCGGAGATCTTCGCCGGCCTGTTCGGGATCGGGTCCGCCCTCATCCTCGACGAGTTCGCACTGATCCTGCACCTACGCGACGTGTACTGGTCCGAACAGGGGCGCGCCTCGGTTGACGCGGTGTTCCTGGCCGGGGCGGTGGTCGGGCTGGTCCTGGTCGGGGTGGCACCGTTCGGAGTCGATCAGGAGAGATCGGCCTGGGGGTACGCCACCGCGGTCGTCCTCAATGGACTGCTGGTCCTGCTCACGCTGCTCAAGGGCAAGGTGTGGACGGGACTCATCGGCATCCTGGTGCCGTTGCTGGCCCTGATCGGCGCGATCCGGCTGGCCCGACCGGGATCACCGTGGGCCCGTTGGCGCTACAAGCCGGACAGTCGCAAGCTCGGCCGGGCCATCCGTCGCGACCACCGGACCCGCCAACGCTGGGTGCGTGCCCGCAACAAGGTGGAGGACGCGGTAGCCGGCCGGCCCTCGTAACATCAACCGGTGCGGATCATCGTGCGGGGGGCGATCGGGCTGGTGGTCGGCTTCATCGCGGTGAGTCTGGCCGCGGCCATCCTGCTGGCCGCCTACGAGCGGACCCGGTCCGAGCGCCAGCCGTTCGGCGTGCTCGATGTCGCCATCGCCCTGGCTGCCACGCTGCTGGTGGTGCTCCCGCTGGGCGCCTGGGGTGCGTTCGCCTTTGCCCTGGCCGCGATGGCGGTAGGCCGGGACCGGAACATGGCCGGACCGGTCAGGCCGCCGGGACCTGTCGCGGAATAGGGCGCTTGGGCGCCATGCCGTCGCCGGCTGAGCGCCCGGTCGCGGTACGCCAGAGCCAGGGCAGCGCGTGCTGGCGGGTCCAGGCCACGTCCGCCTTGAGCGCGGACGCGCGAGGCGTGGGCACCGCGGGAGGCAACGGGGCCCGCCATGAGTCGTCGAAGCCGGCCAGATCCAGACCGGCGGCCAGGGCGTGCGCGACCCGGGCGTGGCCGACGCTGTTGCCGTGCAACCGGTCCTCGCTCCAGAAACGCGGATCTGACCCGTGCTCGTACGACGCCACATCGACCCAGATCACCCCGGTCCGCCCGGCGGCGCCGGTCAGGGCGGCGTTGAGTGCGTGCAGCCGCGGTTGGAACTGGTTACGCAGGGGCAGGTTCGGAGTCGGGTCGGGCAGGCTGAACGAGAGTACGGTCACGCCGGCATCGGTGAAGGTACGGAACATCTCCTCGACCTGGCGGGCCACCACCGTCGCGTCGAACAGGGGGCGCAGCACGTCGTTCATGCCGGCCACCACCGTGACGAGGTCGGGTTTGAGGGCCAGGGCGGCGCTGACCTGCTCGTCGCGGATCTGGGCGGTGTACCGGCCGCGGACCGCCAGGTTCGCGTACTCGAGGCCACCCTGGGCGACAGCGAGGTGGCCGGCGAGCCGGTCGGCCCAACCCCGGTAGCCCCCGTTGTCGTCGGGGTCGCGCAGCCCCTCCGTCGTACTGTCTCCGATCGCCACATACCGGCTGAACCGACGCCCACTCATGGGTGGTGAACCCCTTCCGACAACGCCTGACATCCGGACGATAACTCCGGATGCAGATGCTGTCAGCCCTGTTTCCGGGTACCCGCCGACGGCTGAGGCGTGCGGGAGCACGGACACGACGCGCGTTGCCGAACATGCCCGTCAGAGCGTGGTGAGGATCACGGGCCCATCGTCGGTGATGGCCAGGGTGTGCTCGAAGTGGGCCGCCCGTGACCCGTCGGTGGTGGCGACCGTCCAGCCGTCGGGAAGGGTGCGGCCGCGGTCCCGGCCGCCCTCGATGAGCATCGGCTCGATCGCGATGACCAGGCCGGCGCGCAGCGCCATACCCTTGCCCGCCCGGCCGGTGTTGGGGATGTGCGGATCCTCGTGCATGGCGGTGCCGATGCCGTGTCCGCCCAGGCCGGCCGGCAGCCCGTACCGTCCGGCGCGGGCGACCGCCTCGACCGCGGCGGAGATGTCGCCGATGCGGTTGCCGGGACGCGCGGCGTCGATGCCGGCGGCCAGGGCAACTTCGGTGGTGTCCATCAGCCGCTGACCTTCGGCGTCGGTCGAGCCGATGGCGACCGTCAGCGCGGCGTCGCCGTGCATCCCGTCGACGTATGCCCCGCAGTCGATCGAGAGGAGGTCGCCGTCGCGCAGCACGTACCCGCCGGGGATGCCGTGGACGATCGCATCGTTGACGGACAGGCACAGCACCCCCGGGTACGGAATCGGCGCCCAGGTCGGGTGGTAGCCGAGAAACGACGGCTTGGCGCCCGCGGTCGCGATCAGATCGGCCGCCTGCTCATCGAGGTCGCGCAGGCGTACGCCGGCCCTGGCCGAGCTGGCGGTGGCGGCCAGGACACGGGCCACGACGCGGCCGGCGGCACGCATGGTGTCGATCTCGGCGGCGGACTTCAGCACGACCATTCTCAGATACTAATACCAGGATTACTATCGTGGCGTGGTTCGGACGCCATTGACGCGCGACGAGCGGGACCGCGGCCTCGCCCTGGGCCGGGCGCTGCAGCGGGCACGCGGAGAACGCAGCGCGGCCGACGTCGCCGCGAGTGCCGGCATCGCGCTGGACACCCTGCGCAAGATCGAGCGCGGGGCCATCGCCACACCGGCGTTCTTCACCGTCGCCGCCGTGGCCCGGGTGCTCGACCTCGACCTGCACACGCTGGCCGGACTCTCCCAGGCGCGCCCGGTAGGGTTGCCCGACTGAAAGCCGGCGAAGGCGGAGGGCGGGTGTGGTGAGGCGGTGGCTCACGGTGGCCGTCGCGGGCGCGATCCTCGCCCTGGTGCCCGCTGCCCCGGCCGCGGCCCATGACGTCGGTGGCGTGGGCGCGACCAACTTCCGCACCACCCTCACCGGGATCAGCCCGACCGTACCGGGGATCACCCTGCGCGTGATTGAGAACGGCAGCCGGCTCGAGCTACGCGACGACACCCCGACCGAGGTCACCGTCGCCGGCTACTCCGGCGAACCGTATGCCCGGGTTGGTCCGGCCGGAGTGTTCGTGAACGACAACTCCCCGGCGACCTACCTCAACGCCGACCGCTTCTCCGCCTCCGTCGTGCCGCCGAACGCCCTGGCCGCCAACCCTCCGGTATGGCGGCAGGTCGACACCCAACCGGTCTTCCGGTGGCACGACCACCGGACCCACTGGATGCTGGCCACCCTGCCGCCCATCGTCGCGGCCGACCAGAGCACGCCCCACCACATCTCGTCCTGGACGGTGACGCTGACCCTGGCCGACGGTGGTGGAAAGCTGACCGCGGCCGGGTCGCTCGATTGGGTACCGGGACCGTCGCCCTGGCCGTGGTTCATCCTGGTGGCCCTCCTGACGCTCGGACTGGTCGCGGTGACCTTACTGGCGCATCCGCACCGGATCCTGGCCGGCGCGACCGTGGCCGTCGTGGTCGGCCAGCTGGTCCACGGGGTGGGGATCAGCCAGGCCATCGTGGGCAGTGCGGCGCAGAAGCTCGGCGCGGTGTTCGGCTATGACGCCGTGCTCATCTGGCCGCTGGCCCTGCTGGCGACCTGGCTGCTGTGGCGCGGGCACGCCCGGGCCGCCTGGCTGGCCGCCGGTGCCGGGCTGTTCGTCGCGATCAGCCTCATCGTCGACGACGCGCCGCTGTGGTGGCGATCGTCGGCTCCCTCCGGCCTGCCGGCGACGGTGAACCGGCTCAGCCTGGCCGTCGCGGTCGGGGCCGGCCTCGGCGTCGTCGCCGCAGCTTGGCCGATGATCCACCGGCATGCCCCGGCCGCCCCGTCGTGGGAAGCCGCCGTCGACGGCGACCGCCATCCTGACCCTGATGCCGGGCCTGACCGCGTTGTCGCCTCTGATCGCGTTGTCGCGTCTGACTCCGTTGTCGCGTCGAACCGCGTTCCCGGGCCCGACCGCGTTGCCGCGTCTGGCCGCGATCCTGAGCCGGAGGAGTCCATAGTGGACAAGCGTGTCGATGTGCCCGATGCGGCGCCGGGCGGGATCGGGCGGCGCCAGCTGGCGGGGTACCTGGCCGCCGGTGCGCTGGGCGCGGTCGCGGGCGGCGCGCTGGGCGGGGCCATCGGCGCCGCGCCCTCGGTGCCGCCGGCCGTGGCCGCGACCGAACCCAGGCTGAGCGAGGTCGGCGGCCGGGTCATCGCCTTCCGGGGCACCCGTCAAGGCGGCATCGCCAACCCGGTCCGGCCACAGGCCCAGGTGTGGATCGCCGCGTTCGACCTGACGCCCGGGCTGGCCGCGACCGACCTGGTCACGCTGCTCGGCGGCTGGACCCGCGTGGCGGAGGCGTTGACCCTGGGCCAGCCCCTCGGTGACAGCGACGACGCGGTCGTGGCCGGCTCAGGTCCGGCCGGACTGACCGTGACGGTCGGCTTCGGCCCGTCGCTGTTCGGCCAGGCCGGGATACCGGCCTCCGCCCGGCCGGCCGCCCTGACCCCGCTGCCGGCGTTCGCCGGTGAGCGGCTCGACCCCGCCCGAAGCGACGGCGACCTCGGGCTGGTGGTCGCGGCCGACGACCCCGTTCTGGTGGCGCACACCGCCCGCAGCCTCAGCCGGCACGCCAATGGGCTGGCCACCCTGCGCTGGCAGATGTCGGGGTTCAACGCCGCCCGGGGGGTCGGTCCCGACGGGGCGACGCCGCGCAACCTGATGGGCCAGATCGACGGCTCCAACAATCCCAAGCCGACCGACCCCGACTTCGACAAACGCGTGTTCGTCGGATCCGACGAGCCGGCGGCCTGGCTGCGTGGCGGCTCCTATCTGGTCGTGCGGCGCATCCGCATGCTCCTCGACGAATGGGACCGTATCGGCCGGCGCAACCAGGAGGCGGTCATCGGCCGGCGCCGCGACAACGGGGCCCCACTGTCCGGCGGCACTGAGTTCACCCCGGCCGACTACGGCGCCGCCACCTCATCGGGGGAGCCGGCCATCGCGACCAGCGCCCACATCCGGCTGGCCACTCCCGCCTTCAACGACGGGGCGGCGATGCTTCGCCGCGGATTCTCCTACGCCGACGACGACGAGTACGGCCTGCTGTTCATGGCCTGGCAGGCCGACCCGCGGCACGGTTTCATCCCGGTGCAGCGCAGGTTGGTCGCATCGGACGCACTGCACCCCTTCATCCGGCACGAGACCAGCGCGCTGTTCGCGGCGCCGGGCGGCATCGGTCCGAATGAGTACATCGGACAGCGGTTGCTGGAGCCGTGATGCGGATCAAGGTGCTGCTGGTGGTCGTGCTGGTCCTGCCACTGGGCGCCTGCGCGCTGTGGGGTATGGAGGGCGGACCGTCCGGAGCGGGGGCGGCGCTGCCGACCGCGTCAACCCTGGCGTCGCCGGTGGACGCCGTCGCCGGCCCGGACGGCGTGCAGCGCATTGGGATCGAGATGGGCGATGACCTGAAGCTGCACCCGGCGGTGGTCCGGGCCCGGCTTGGCGTGATCGAGTTCAGCTTCCGCAATACCGGGGCGACGCCGCACGACATCGAGTTCAGCACGGTCTCCGGCGGTACCGGAAATCTCAACGGCGGGGCCGCCGGTACGGTACGCGTCACCGTCGACCGGCCGGGCCAGTACCCGTTCCCGTGCGTCTACCACGAGAGCAGCGGAATGCGGGGCACTCTGATCGTCACCGCGGGGTGACCATCCGGCGGACGTGCTCGGGCAGATGGTTCTTGAGCACGCCGCCCGAGCGCCGTGCCCAGCCGATCGGCCAGTCCCGCCAGCACACGAGGACCCACCCGTCGGGTCCGCCGTCCTCGACAACGTTGCCGGTCAGATATGTCCACAGTGGACCATCATCGTCGTCCCACTGTACCCGTTGCCGGGCCTCGCCGGCACGCAGGGACGTGGCCAGGGCCGGTGCCGGCTCGAACCGCCCCGGCCGGGCGCGTCCGAGTGGCAGTCCCGCCCGCGCGGCGATGCCGCCCGGTACTCCGGTGCGCGGTGGCGCCAGGTAGACCGTATCGCCCCGCACGACCAGGTCACCGTCGAGCTCGGTGGCCAGCTGCCGGTGCTGGAAGTCAGCCCACGCCGACCGTACCGGCGCGTCCGCTCCCAGCTCCGACGCCGTTCCCGGCGGTCGGGGGGCGGAGCGCGGCGCCGGTTGCCAGTCCTCGGGTGCTCGCAGGCGGGCCACGTACTGGCCCTCGCCGACCGTCCGATGTGGCCAGATCCGGCGACCGACCCCCCCGATCCCGGGGCTGGTCGCGTCGGCCTCGATGGGATCGAGTGTCCACTCGGGATGATCATCGAGGAAGGCGGCGACACGATCCTCGTTCTCCTCCCGGTTGAACGTGCAGGTGCTGTACACGAGCACGCCGCCCGGCCGGAGCAGGGCAGCCGCGTCATCGAGCAGTTGAGCCTGACGCCGGGCCGAGCCGGCCACCGCGGCCGGACTCCAGTCCCGTACGGCGGCCGGGCGGCGCCGGAACAGCCCTTCGCCGGTACATGGCGCGTCGAGGATCACCCCGTCGAACGGCTCCACCGCGCCGGCCAGCCGGCGTAGCGGCTGGCTCGTCGTGACCACCCGCCCACCCCACAGGTCGAGGCTCGCGTGCAGGCCGCCGAGCCGGCTGGCGGAGAGCTCGTTGGCCACCACGCATCCGTCCGGACCCACCAGGCCGGCCAGGTGGGTCGTCTTGCCCCCCGGTGCCGCGGCGAGGTCCGCAACCCGCCAGCCCGGCCGGGGGCCCAGCGCCTCGGCCGCCAGCATCGCCGAGGGCTCCTGCAGGTAGAACAATCCGGCCAGGTGAGCCGGGTGCCCGCCGAGAGGCCCGTGATCGAAGCTGAAACCGGTGGGGCACCACGGGATCGGCGCAAGCAGCGGGGCTCCAGCGGCGGATGTGGCGTCCGCGTCGGGTGATCGGATCGCCTGGGCGAGTCGCGTCGGGTCGATCTTGACTGGATTGAGCCGCAGTCCCCGTACCCGTTCGCCAGCCATCGCGGCCGAGAACGCCTCCACCTCCGGTCCGAGCAGTTCGGCCATCCGCGCGACGAAGGCAGCCGGAAGCTCAGCTGCTCCGCGGGCGGTCGGGCTGGCCGATCCGCGGGCGGTCCGGTTGGCTGCTCCGCGGGCGGTCCGGTTGGCTGATCCGCGGGCGGTCCGGTCGGCCTGGGCGGACGATCGTGGGGGCACATGTCGGGCTGGGATGAGGGCAGGATACCGCCGGCTCACGCGGTCGGGCCGCAGTTGGCTTTTGCGGGGATACGCCCACATTTTGGGTGTTAGCGTGAGCGCGGTCGGAACTCGCCGGCGCGGACCGTCTCGCGGAGCACAATGGACTCTCCGGATCTTCATTGGCGTGTACTGCGGCTGGCGGACGGCAGATCCTGATCGTGTCTGTCACCGTTCACGTCCCCAGTCAGGCCGGGCGGCCCGCGATTGAGGCACGCCCCGGTCGCTTCGCGTCTCTGTTTCCGGCGGCGGCGTACCGCCGTCTCACGCCCTCGGCCGGGCTGCTGGCTGGCGCCGCCATCGCGGCAGGCACCGTCATCAGCCTGCTCCGCACGACGGGTACCGGCGCCCTGCAGAGCATCTGGGAGGAGGACGCCCGCGACGTGCTCGACGGCGCGCTCAACACTGCGGGCTGGGGCGCCGTCGTCAAGCCGGTCTCGGGATACTTCGTGGTCGGCCCGCGTCTGCTGGGAGAGCTGGCCACGCTGTTTCCACTCTCGTGGGCGGCGGCCGTCCTGTCCGTCTCCGCCGCACTGATCACAGCCCTCCTGGCGCTGCTGGTCTACTGTGCCAGCGAGCCGTTCTTCCGGTCGCCCGGCTGGGGCCGGCTGGCCCGCGGCGCGCTCAGCGTGCCCGTACTCGTCGCGTCGGTCGCCGAGAACAGGTTCACCGAGGTCTACAACCGCCCGGTGTGCCTGCATTTCTTCGCGGCGTACGCGCTGTTCTGGGCGCTGCTGTGGACGCCCGCCACCACCCGTGGTCGCGTCGCCGCGATGACTACGGCGGGGCTCACCGGCGTCAGTACGATCCTGGTAGTCGGCTTCCTCCCGCTGGCCGCGTTCCGGCTCACCGCCCGGCGCGACCGTTGGAGTGGCTGGCTGTTCGCCACCGTCGCCGCCGGCTCGCTGCTGCAGCTGCTCGGGCTGTGGACCGGGCTCACCTCTCGCCAGGGCAGCGCCGTTGGACATCCCGACCTCTACTGGCTGCTACGCACGTTCGCCGGCTGGGGGCTGCCTACCTCGGTGTTCGGCTTCCGCGCTACCAGCGGCCTCGGCGGCGCGTTCCTCGCGCCCGGCCTGGCGCACAACTGGGGCGTGGTCATCCTCGCCTGGCTGATGGTGGCGGCGGTCATCCTCGTCTCGGTGGTTGGAGCTCGCCGGGGCTTCCTGCGCCCGCGGTGGACGCTCGCGACAGCGGCGGCGGTCAGCGGCGTATGGCTCTACGCCTTGACGGCCGTGGCCAACGGGGCGATCGCCTACCGGTACCTGGTTCCGGTGCAGCTGCTGTTCGTCGCGGCCGCGGTCGCACTGCTCCGCCCAGGCCGGGTCGAGCCCACCGGGTCTGGCGGGGCCGGGTCTGGCGGGGCCGGGGTCTGGCGGGGCCGGGTCTGGCGGGGCCGGGTCTGGCGGGGCCGGGTCTGGCGGGGCCGGGGTGGCCGGACCGGGTAGTGGGACGGTGTCCCGGTTCTCCATGCCTACCTGGGTGCGGAGAGTGCCGCTGGTCATGCTCGCGGCGGCGCTGCTGCTCGCGGCCGCGTTCAACTACCGCTGGACCGACACCTACCGGGCCCACGCTCCATTGTGGACCAATCAGGTCCGGCAGGCGTCCCAGCTCTGTCACGCTGACCGGAGCCTGGACGAGGTGATCGTCCGCGGCGCCCCTCAGCCGTGGTGGTCGATCGTCCGGGTGCCCTGTCGTGACCTGCGCCCACTGCCGCAGGGCTGCGTCCGGCCCACCTGCGAGTGGCTCGATCCGCCCGTGAGCATCGGATTGCGACAAGGACGGTACGAAGGATGACGGCGCAACCGTCGGTCACCCAGCCCGACACGGTGACGCGCGGCACCGGCCGACCGGCGCACGACCGGCCACTGCTGTGGTTTCTCGTCCTCAGCCTCGGGTTCGCCCTGCAGGTGGCGTGGCGGCTGCATCTGTCCCTGCCGTTGACCGGTCCGATCGCCCACGGCGACGAGGACGGCTACCTGCTCGGCGCCCGGGTGCTGGCCGGCGGACCGGCGGCCACGCTGCCCGCCTGGAGCATCATGCGGCCGATGGGGTACCCGCTGCTGCTCGCCCCCGTCTACTGGTTCGTCCAGCAACCCGAACAGGTCTACGTCGGGGTCCACGTCGTCAACGCCCTGCTGATGGCGGCCAATTTCCCGCTGCTCTACCTGCTCGGGCGGCGGCTGTTCGGCTGCGGCCAGGTGTGGTCGGCGGCGGTCGCGTTCGTCCTGGCGACGCTGCCGAGCCTGGTCTTCTTCAGCCAGTTCGCGTTGACCGACGCCCTGATGCCGGAGCTGCTCATGGTCGTCCTGTTGGCCGTGCACGCCATGGTCACGGGGCGCCGGGCGGTCGGGTACGGCGTGGCCGGCGGGGCGGTCGTCGGGTACGCGGCCAACACCCACGTCCGGGGCCTGGTGATGCTCGTGGTGCTCGCGCTCGTCGTGGTGCTGGGACTGTGGCGCCGCTGGCTGCCCCGCTCGGCCGCGCTGGCCACGGGCATCGCGGCCGTCGTGGTGTACCTCATCGGTCACGCCATCAACAGTTGGCTGGAGAAGCAGCTGTTCCCGACCGGTGCCGTCGTGGTCGACGATCGCGTGTTGCAGCGGCTCACCACGCTCGGCGGACTGTTCCGGGTGCTGGCTGACGGGTCGGGCCAGATCTGGCATCTGTGCGCCAGCACATACGGGCTGGCCGGGATCGGGCTCGCCGCCACCGTCGTCATGCTCGTGCGCCGGGAAGGCCCGCGGCCGACCCGCATCGTGCTCGGGACGGCGCTGGTGATGAACGCCGGTGTCGCCCTGGCCACGGCGGCCGGCATTCCGGACGAGGGGCGCGTGAACAACCACGTGTACGGCCGCTACGTGGCCATGTTCGCCGGAGTGTGGGCCCTGGTCGCCGTGGTCGCGTTGGCCCGCGCCTCGTGGCGGCGTTCGGCGCTCCTGGTGGCCGGCGCGTCGGCCATCGTGTTCGCCACCTTCGCCATCGTCGAGCTGTACGCGCGGCACAAGATGCTGCACGAGCGGTACGTGAACTTCGACGCCCCCGAGCTCTCCTTCCTGAGCGGGGACTTCAACCACCTGCACATCTACCGCATGACCGCGTACGCCATCGGGTTCATGATTCTGTTCGCCCTCTGCCTGACCGGGTGGCGGGCCGCCCGCGCCTGGGATCCGAGCGCGGCCAAGGGGCGCCGCTGGTGGGCGTTCGCCGCCCTGAGCGGGACACTCATCCTCAACCTGGTGGCCATGGTCTCGATCACCAACGGGATCAGCGCCGCCTGGGGCGATGACCAGTACCATCCCGGTCCGGCGCAGCTGGTCCGCGATGCCCACGTCGCACCCGGGAGCACGATCGCCGAAGCGACGAACCTGCCGTGGAACATCAACCAACGCCATCAGCGGGAGGTCTACTGGGCTGCATTGGCTGCCTTCGACCCAACCAAGGGCGCGCCGGCCGACCAGCCCCGGTACGTCATCGGTACCGACTGGAATGGCCGCAAGTACGGGTACGTCGCGTCCTACACCTACCAGGAGTCGAGGTATCTCACCTGGGTCGTGTGGCGGCATCAGTAGTCCGGTGCCGGTGTGGTGGCACCGGGCGTCTCCACTGTCCACCGTGGACAATGTGACACCGTTGCGTGTCGTCAGGTCAGGCGGACGATCATCTTGCCGGTGTTCTCGCCCCGGAGCAGGCCGAGGAACGCGGCCGGCGCGTTGTCGAGTCCGTCGACCACCGTCTCATCGAACCGGATGGCGCCGTCGCGGATCCACGCGGCCATCTGCTGCTCGAAAGCGGGCCGAAGCTGTGGCCAGAAGCTCACGATGAAACCGCGCAGGGTGAGCTGCTTGCCGATGGCCAGAGCCAGATTGCGTGGTCCGGTGGGCTGGTCGACGTTGTACTGCGAGATGGCGCCACACAGGGCGACACGGCCACCACGTTTGAGCGAGAAGAGGGCCGCCTCGAGGTGGTCGCCCCCGACGTTGTCGAAGTAGACGTTGATCCCGTCCGGCGCCGCATTCCGCAGGCCGCGGTGAACCGGAGCGTCGTGGTAGTCGAACGCCGCATCGAAGCCGAGACTCCGTACGTAGTCCACCTTGGACGCTGAGCCAGCGCTGCCGACCACCCGGGACGCGCCCAGCAGCTTGGCCATCTGACCGGCCAGGCTGCCGACCGCACCGGCCGCTCCGGAGACGAAGACGTCATCTCCCGGGCGCAGCGCCGCGATCTCCACCAGACCGACGTATGCGGTCATGCCGGTCGTGCCCAGGGCGCCGAGGTAGTGCGAGGCATCGACCATCGAGGTGTCCACCACCCGGACGTGCCGGGCGTCCACCATGGCGACATCGCGCCACCCGTGGTTGCTCAGCACGATGTCGCCGACCTTCACCTCCGGCGACCGGGAGGCGAGCACCTCACCCACCGCCCCACCCTCGAGGCACCGGTTCAGCTCGAACGGTGGCACGTAGGACGGAGCATCGTTCATCCGGCCGCGCATGTACGGGTCGACCGACACGAACTGGTTGCGGATGAGAACCTGGCCTTCGCCGAGGTCGGGCAGCTCGGTCTGCTGGAAGGAGAAGCAGTCCAGGGTCGGCCAGCCGTCGGGGCGGGCGGCAAGGTGGATCTCGCGAGCGGTGGTGGTCACGCGCCACCCCGCACACTCAGGTCGACCTCGACGTTGCCCCGGGTGGCGTTCGAGTACGGGCAGATGTCATGCGCGCGGGCCAGTACCTCCTCCGCTGTGGCCTGGTCGACCTTGGGCAGGTCGACCGCGAGGCTGACGGTGATCCCGAAGGTGCCGCGGCCCGTCGGGCCGAGACCGACACGGGCGGTGACGCTCGAACCCTCGTTGTCCGCCCTGGCTTCGCGGGCGGCGCGGATGAGAGCGTTGTGGAAACAGGCGGAGTATCCGGCGGCGAAGAGTTGCTCGGGATTGGTCGCACCGCCCTTGCCGCCCAGCTCCACGGGTGAGGCCAGGTCGAAGTCGAGGATCCCGTCAGAGCTTCGGACGTGGCCGTTGCGACCATTTCCCGTGGACAACGCTTCCGCTGTGTAGAGGACCTGCATGAGGGGGCGTCCTTCCATATCGTACGGTCAGGGTTGCTCGCGGGCGGCGGGTTGGGCGGCTGCCGCGAGCAGGGAGTCGGTGAGGGTGGCGAGCGTGCGGTGCAGGTCGGCCAGCTCTCGACGGTTGAGGCCGCTGGCCGCGGCCAGGGAGGCTGGCATAGACCGAGCCCGGGTGCGCAGCGCCCGACCGGCCGGCGTCAGTCCGATGTGGACAACGCGTTCGTCGTGCGGGGCGCGGGTACGCGTGAGCAGGCCGGCGGCGTCGAGACGCTTGAGCATGGGGGAGAGCGTGCCCGAGTCGAGCATCAGTGCCTCGCCCAGCTCGGACACGGTCCGTCCGTCGCGCTCCCACAGCACGAGCAGTACGAGGTACTGCGGGTAGGTCAGGCCCAGCTCGTCGAGCATCGGACGGTAGAGGGCGCCCGTGGCCCGGGCGGCGGCGTGCAGCGCGAAGCAGACCTGATGCCGCAGCTCGAGTTCACCGCCCATGGCGCACAACCTAGCGCCAGACTTGGATTGTGGGCAATCCGATTGTGCACCATTAGTCGACCGGGGAGTGACACACCGCCTCGACGTTGTTGCCGTCCGGGTCACGGACGAAGGCGCCAAAGTAGTTCGCGTGGTACTCGGGCCATACGCGCGGTGCGTGCAGGATCTCGACCCCGGCGGCCAACGCCGCGTTGTAGAACTCGACCACGGCGTCCCGGTTGGGAGCAACGAACGCGATGTGCGCCTCCCGCGCGGTACCCGGCGTACTCACCGGGCCCAGCCAGAACGAGGGTCGGTCGGTGCCGTAGCCGATGACCTGACCGAAGTCCATCATGCGGTGACCGCCCACCGGCGCGAGGACCCGGTCATAGAATGCCGCGCTCGAGGCCACGTCAGCGACCTGAATAGACAAATGGTCGAGCACTGCCCGCCCCCTCCACCGGTGATTGAGACATGGATCATCTCACCCCGGTCGGCCGGCGGCCGGGCGGGCAGGCCGTCATCGCTCGGACGAAGGGAATCGCTCGGGCGGGGGAACAGGACGCAGACGGGGGATGTCGCCGTTCGGCCCAGGGGTGTGCGCGGTATGGCGGATCGCCGTGAAGTAGCCCTCAGTGTGTTTGAGCTCCCCGTATTCCAGGAGAACGGGGCCGAGTTGAGCACGGAGCTCATGGTGGTCCGCGTCGAGAATCGCCCGGAGGTCGTCGAGGTGGGCGTCGCGGTGGGCGGCGGCACTCGCGATGCGCATGACGACCTGGTCGCGGGCGACGGCTACGGCCACAGTGACCCAGGAGATCACGAAGAGGGCGAGCGAGATGTACAGGGCGACAGGCGTGGGTGGCGGAGGCGGCAGCTGCTGCCCTTGGACCGGACCGGGCCCCCCGTGGTTGGCGCTCACCGCGGAGATCACCACCGCCACCGTACTGATCACGGCCGCGACAATGCCGATCAGCAGCAGCGGACTGAGCTGGAACTGCACGTGGTCGCGATCGCCGCGTCGGGGAGCACCCTTCGGGGCCCGGTCCGATGAAGAGGTCAGCGGGAGGTCAGCCACCGTAGCCGCTCCTTTCAGCTCAGAGCGCGTGATCAAATGCAAATCCGTGATCCGACGTGAACAGCGCCGAGTCGACAACTGTCCGCGTAGCGCACCGGCACCCAGGGTAGGCCCCGCATGACCGCTCATCAATCCGGCCAGGATTGTTTCCCGTTGGCCTGTTGGCCGGTAGGGACGGCGAGGTGGATGATCGCGACCATATCGGTTCGGTCGACGGCCGCGGTCCGGTTGGCTGCGGTGGCCGACCGTGACGTCGAGCGCGGTGGCCGACCGCGACCTCGAGTGCGGTGGCCGACCGCGACCTCGAGTGCGGCGGGCGGGCTGGTCGTGATGCCTAAGATCGCGGAAATGATCGGGTCGATCGGCGGCCGGCTGGTTGACCGGGTCCTTGGATCGCGACCGTCGCTTCGCACACCGCCCGGCGGGCCTTTGGTCGTGGTGCCCGGGTTCGCGACCGTGGGTCGGGGTCGATCGCGGCCGGCTGCTCGTGGTGCCTTTGGTGCGGCGCCGAACTGCGATCGGTTGGCCGGCGAGGCTCGGGAAAGTGGGCGGAACCTCGGCCGAGGTCAGGCGATGCCGGTGTCTCCGACCGCCCGGCGGCGCCGTAACTCCCGGCGGTAAGGCTCGAGCATCCGATCGAGCACGGTCTCCAACGCGAGTCGGTCGTCAGACGAGACCGGCGAGTCGTCCGCCAGAATGCGGCCTATCTCGTAGGCGATCGGATGCAGCTTGTTGGCGGGCGAATGGTCGTTCACGCCGAGCCGGTCCGGATACGCGGCGCGGACGACGTTGTTGATGGTTTTCCCGAGAACTGGAGCGATCCGTTCGATCGACCGGATGGTGGGACGCTGTTCCTCACTGATCCAGCGCAGGACCACGGATGGATCCGTGCCTACCACGCGCGCGAAGTGCGTCGGGGTGGTGAAGCCAGCAGCGTGGATGGCGTCGCGAAGGTATATACCGAAGCCGATCGGGGTTTGGCTCACGAGCCAATCGTAGTCGTCCGTCAGCATGGCGCGCCAATGGCCGGACGTGTACGAGCCGCCGGTCCGAACGGTTGATGGTGCCAACCGAACGTTTGGTGACCACTCCGATCGGTACAGCTAACTTTGTGGCAGGTCGATTGGCGTGTTAGCCAACCAAGTCGGATCACAGAAGGGGGATGCGGTCGTGCTGAGCCAACTACTCGTCGCCACTGGAATTGCCGTAGTTTGTGCTGCTCTCGGGATTGCCGACTGGTTGCGCGGCCGTCCGGCCCGAGCTGCCGTGGCCAGTCGACGGGCCGATCATTACCGCCACGGATCGGACAGCGGTCCATCCGTATAGGGACAGTGCCGGCACCCACGCCCGCAGCAGGTACCACGCGCGGCGAGGAACCCCGCCGTGAGCACCAACAACCCGGTAGCCGGGTCGGGGTAGCCGGGTTGCCCGGCCTCGAGTGCCATCGCGTGGGCGGCGAGAATCCGGTCCCGGCCAGGATGATCGAGAGGGAGCCGTGATGGATGGGGCTCCGTCAGGGGTCGGTCGGCCAGGTCACGTATCCATCCTGCGGGCCGACCCACCGGTGCGGCATCGCTCCCGGTGCTCACTGCGCAACCGTACCTGGGTAGGGACGTCATGACCCGGGCGGTCGCCACGGCTTGAGCCAGGAGGTCTCAGGCCAGCCCTCGACCGCGGCCATCAAGGGATAAGCGGAGGCGCCGTCAATCGCCTCGCGGACGATGTCGGCGTGACCAGCGTGCCGGGCAGTCTCCTGGATCAGGTGAAGCAGCACCCACCGCACAGACCACGCGTCCACGTCATCCGGGAACCACGGGACTCCCTTGGGTACGGGAACCGGGTGGCCGAGATCGGAAATGCCGGCGATCGCCGCTTCAGTCTCGGCCGCGGCCTCGGCGTAGGCGGCGAGCGCTGCAGCCAATGTCTCGGTGGGGGACAGTGCGAATCCGGCACCGTAGTCGGCCTCGCCCTGGTCGACGGGCATCGGCGGCCGTTGCAGGGTGATGTCGAGCCAGCTTCGCTCGACCTGAGTGACGTGCTTGATGAGCCCGCCGACGCTGAGTGTGCTCGGCGTCGGCGTGGCTCGCGCCTGCTGCTCGGACAGCCCGTGGGCGGCGATACGAAGCACGAGCCGCTGTTGGGCGAGGAAGCTCAGCAGACCATCGCGTTCGTCGGTTACTGGCCGGACATTTCCTGGCATGACGGATAACCTCCACAAAGCGTGTGAGGCCATCATCACCTCCACCCACGACAGTTTGTGGCCCGAGGGGCGTGGCGGACACGCCGTGCGGTTGTCGCCTGGTCGAGAATGTTTCGGTGTGACGTGAGCCACGATCAGCGGCCCTCAGCTTGCCGAGCGTGATTGCGCTGAGTGAGGGTCAGCAAGTCGTACGCGGAACCCGATGCGTACCGACCGACCGCAGGGAGTCCCCTCGTGCCCGTGCATTCCCACCGACGACCACGCCGGCCCAACAAATATCGCGCCGTTCATCGCAAGGAAGAGCACCGCGCGATGATCACCTTCGCGATCGCCGCGATCGCGGCTGGGACCACGCTCGGGGTGGCCGCTACTAACGGTGACACGCCGGTGCCCCACCACGAGGCCGGCGCCGCTCGCACCGACACCGGAAGTGTGTCGCGTGGCAACGACCGGATCGACCCGAACCTCGACGCGACCACTCCGACCGCCAACGACTCCGATGCCGCAGGCACCGGGGGATCCGTCGGCGGTGGTGGGACCCAGATCGCCCAGGCGAACCGCAATGGCGGTACCAGCACGACGACGAGGTCGAACTCGACGACCTCCACGACCAACAAAGCCGCGGCAGTCGCGCCGACCACGACCCCACCCGTGGCGCCCAGCGCGCCCGTGCCAACTCCCACGCCCACCGTGGATCCGACAACCAATCCAACCGGTACCACTGACCCGACCGGTACCACTGACCCGACCGGTACGACCGACCCGACCGGTACGACCGACCCGACCGGTACGACCGACCCGACCGGTACGACCGACCCGACCGGTACGACTGATCCCACTGTGCCGACCGGTACGACGGTGCCGACCGGTACGACGGTGCCGACCGGTACGACGGTGCCGACCGGTACGACGGTGACCATCGCGATGACCACGACCGACACGAGCGCTGGCATCACACTGTCCGTGTGATGAACGGGTCGCACAGTCCGTCCAGACGGTGAGGGCGGGGTCCACAAGGGACCCCGCCCTCCCGCATCCTGGGCGCGCGATCGCGGCCAGGGCTGCTGGAACCGGCGGTCAGCGGGCCTTGAGCGGGACGAAGTCGCGAGCGTCAACGCCCGTGTACAGCTGCCGGGGGCGACCGATCTTGTTGGCCGGGTCGGTGATCATTTCACGCCATTGGGCGATCCATCCGGGCAGACGCCCCAATGCGAACAGAACCGTGAACATGCGAGGCGGGAACCCGAGCGCCTTGTAAATCAGTCCGGTGTAGAAGTCGACGTTCGGGTAGAGCTTGCGGGAGACGAAGAAGTCGTCAGCGAGCGCGATCTCTTCGAGCTCCATCGCGATATCGAGTAGCGGATCGGGCTTGTGCATCCGCGCCAGCACGTCCTGCGCCGCCTTCTTGACCAGCGCCGCGCGGGGGTCATAGTTCTTGTAGACCCGGTGTCCGAACCCCATCAGCCGGACATTGCCTTCCTTGTTCTTGACCCGCCTGACGAACGCCGACGCGTCGCCACCTTCGGCTCGGATCTCGGTGAGCATCTGCAGGACAGCCTCGTTGGCGCCGCCATGCAGTGGACCGGACAGGGCACTGATACCCGCTGATATCGAGGCGAACAGGTTCGCATGAGCCGAACCGACCAGCCTGACAGTCGAGGTCGAGCAGTTCTGCTCATGATCAGCGTGCAGCAGGAAGAGCATGTCCAGCACCTTCGCCGCCACCGGGTCGACGTTGTACGTCGTCGGGGGCACCCCGAACGTCATGCGCAGGAAGTTCTCCACGTAGGACAAACTGTTGTCCGGATAGAGGAACGGTTGTCCGATCGATTTCTTGTAGGCGTACGAGGCGATAGTGGGCAGCTTCGCCAGCAACCGGACAGTGGAGATCTCCACCTGTTCGGGGTCGAACGGGTCCAGGCTGTCCTGATAGAAGGTCGACAGGGCATTGACGGCAGATGACAGCACGGGCATCGGGTGCGCGTCCGCGGGGAAACCGTCGAAGAATCGGCGCAGGTCCTCATGCAGCAGCGTGTGGACGCTGATCATTTCGCTGAAGTCGGCCAGCTGCGCCGCGGTCGGTAGTTCCCCATAGATGAGCAGATACGACGCCTCGAGAAACGACGCGCCCTGGGCGAGCTGCTCAATAGGGTAGCCGCGATAACGGAGGATGCCGGCATCGCCATCGATATAGGTGATCGCCGACGTGCAGGACGCGGTGTTGACGAAGCCGGGGTCATAGCTGACGTAGCCACTCTTGGGGAGTGTGCCCACGTCGATCCCGGGCGGACCGACGACCGTGTCGTGGACGTGGAGCGGCAGGTGGCCGCCCGGGTAGTCGAGCGTGATGTCCATCGTGTGGCCCCCAAGATCCGCGGCGTTTGTAGCGTCGTCAGCTCCATGAGACCGCAGATCGGTGGCCGGTGGTAGTCCAGTGTCAGGCCGCTGAGATGTGAATCACTGCGTGACCACCCTGCCCAGCCGCAGCGGGCCGGGGGCTGGAAGGCCGTCGAGGCTCGTGGGGTCGATGCTCCAGGAGGCGGCCACTCGCATCACGTCGTCCTGGCCGATCAGCACGGTGCGCTCGTCATCCGGGGCTGTATCGCGCAGCCCGATCGACTGTTCGATGCCGTCCGGGTCACCGAACCATCCGAGGATCTCGCCGCTTGCTCCGAGGTACGCGAAGGAGCGCACCAGAATTCCTTTCACCGCCCTGGTCCAGCGGTGGTACTCGGACACCCGGTCGCTGGCGAAACACTGCACCTCTGTGCCGAGCTGTTCGGAGAGACCGACCGGGTCGACCACATGTTCCCGCAGCAAGAGCCGTCGGCCGGTCACCAGCATCCAGGCGGAGTCGTGAGCGCCCGGTAGCGGCGGAGTCGCGACCAGGCAGTCGTCGGACACGTAGGCCCGGTCCAACCCGCTACGCCATGTGACGTCCTTTTCAGGACGGGCACCCAGTGCGACGAGCACGCTGTCGGGTGCGCCGTCACGGATCGCCAGCCAAGCCGTCTTGTGCCCGAAGCCGACCATCATCGCCCTACCATAGCTCGACCACGTTGGCGAGGAATCCAACAGATTCCACTTCGGACACCGGCGACTCAACGGTCACCGGGAATCGCCGCCGCTGGATGGCGTGCGTCGGCTGCGGTGTGACCGACGGCGGCAATGCAAGGGGCATGCCGACGCCGCGTGCCGGTCCGATGAGCACGGCCGGCCCACGTTCGCCCGGCTCGCGGCTCACATCACGCCGCGATCGGACAGTGCGCTCCCAGGACGTGCCGGTCGGGTGTGGCCGCGTGCGCGCGGCAACGCCCGGCCGACGCCGTCGCGTGCCGCAATCCGATGTGGCACGCTGGCCGCGTGAACGTCTTCATCTCGGTGGACATGGAAGGCGTGGCCGGCATCGTCGACTGGTCGCAGTGCATCCCCGGCGGCGACGACTATGCGTTGGGGCGCGATCTGCTCGTCGGCGAGGTCAACGCGGCGATCGACGGCGCATCCGGGGCCGGTAGCGAGCGGATCCTGGTCAACGATGCCCACTCGGTCATGCGCAACCTGCCGCCCGAGGTACTGCACGGTCGGGCCAGCTATCTCTCCGGTCGCTTCAAGCCCTGGTACATGATGCAGGGCCTCGACGCCACATACGACGCGTGTGTGTTTCTGGGCTACCACGCCGCGATGGCCACGCCAGGCGTGCTGTCGCACACGTACAACCCGCGCGCCATCGCCAACGTCAGACTCAACGGCGTGGTCACCGGCGAGGCAGGCATCAACGCACTGGTCGCGCAGCACTTCGCCGTACCGGTCGCGGTCATCACGGGCGACCAGTACGTCGGACCTGAGGCGTCGCCATTCTGCCGGGACATCGCCGTCGCGCAGGTCAAACGATCCGTCAGCCGGTTCGCGGCCGAGCATCTGCACCCTGACGCTGCCCGCGAGCTGATCGCGGCCACCGTCCGCGGCGCGCTCGAGCGTCCGGTCGCCCCGCCCGCTCTCGAGCTTCCGGCCACCATCGAGGTTGAGTTCCTCAGCCCGGACATGGCCGAGCAGGCCACCTGGGTACGAAGCGTGTCCAGAGTGGACTCCCGTACGGTCGCGATCGCCGACGACGAACCGCTCAGGCTGCACCGGACCTTCATCACGCTCGTCTACCTGACCCGGTCGCTGGTCGAAACCTGACGCTGCCCTGTCCGCGCAGTGAGCGCCGTCTGAGGCGGGCCCGCCACGTGAGGCAAATGCCGGCGGCAACCGAAGTGGTCAAAGGCGGTCCCGATGTGACGCTCCGCCACCTACCGTGGAGGCATGGCGGGGGCCTCCCACCTGGGCCTGTTACGGGCTGTGGTGGCACGGGTGGGTGACGAGGAGATCGGCGTCGGGCTGGTCGGGACTGTGGTCGTCGTCCTGCTGGCGTTGGTAGCAGTGCTGGGCGTCGTCGTCCTGAGCCAGGCGCGCGATCGGCGGCGACGCAATGCGGAAGCCTTGACGGTGGCGGCCGAGGCGAAGGCCCACCCGCCGCGCGAAGGCGACATCACGATGGTCTGCGGTCCCGGCCTCATCGCCGACGATGTGTCACCGGCGACCCTTCCGTTGCTCGGCTACCGGCCCGAACTGTTGCGCGGAAATCCGCTCACCCGCTTGGTCCATCCAGATGATGTCGCCGAGTTGTCTGTTCTTTCCGAGGACCCGACCGCTCATGGCGGGTCGGTGCCGGTGCGGCTGCGCCACCACGACGGCAGCTGGGTGTGGCTGCTGGCGCACGATGCGACCCGTCATGGCCGTCCGGGCTCCGTCGAGCTGTACCCCAGGGAGGTGCCGGAGCGGGTACGTGCCGAGGAATGGCTCGCCGCCCAGCGGACCTTGGCCGATGTCGTACTCACCATGGCGAGCGATGCCTATGTGGCGACTGATGAGCGCGGAACAGTGGTCGACTGGAACCGGGCCGCACAGACGGTGCTCGGCTGGGCCCGCGACGAGGTGGTGGGCCGCAGTGCTGTCGACCTTCTGGTGCCGCCGGACCGCCGAACGTCGTATCGCGACCGGGTTCGTGAGCTGTGGCAGGGACGAGCGTTCCGGGTGGACGAGCCGACGGAGGCCGTCGTTCTGCGTCGGGACGGGAGCGAACTGCCGGTCGAGGTGACGGCTTGGACCGTCCAGGTGGGTCGGATGCGGCAGCTGAATCTGCTCATTCGTGACATGACCGAGCGGAAGCAGGTCGAGCAGGCGCTGCGAGAGGCGAGAGAGCGGGCCCTTGACGCTTCACGGCTCAAGTCGGAGTTTCTCGCGACCATGAGCCATGAGATCCGTACCCCGATGAACGGCGTGATCGGACTCTCCGGTCTCCTCCTCGAAACTGACCTCAGCCAGTCGCAGCGTCGCTACGTCGAAGGCATCCGGACCGCCGGTGACGCTCTGCTCAGCGTCATCAACGACGTGCTCGACTTCTCCAAGGTCGAGGCCGGCAAGCTCACCCTCGTCGAGGTCGACTTCGACCTGCGCGAGATGGTCGAGGACGTGGTCGAAGTGGTGGCCGAGCCAGCACGGGCCAAGGGTCTGGAACTGCTGGGGTACGTGCGTCCGGGCGTACCGGTTGCTCTGCGCGGAGACTCGGGGCGACTTCGGCAGGTCCTGCTCAACCTGGCCAGCAACGCTGTGAAGTTCACCGAGCACGGCGAGGTGGTGGTTCGGGCGGAGCTGGCCGACGATCATTCGCACGCCGGTGTGGTGATCCGGTTCGAAGTCCGTGACACAGGAATCGGCATCGCGCCGGATCAACGGGACCGGATGTTCGACGCGTTTTCACAGGCAGACGCGTCGACTACCCGGCGCTTCGGCGGAACAGGCCTCGGGTTGGCGATCTGCCGCCGTCTGGTCGAGCTGATGAAGGGCCGCATCGGAGTCATCAGCGAACTCGGCGAAGGAAGCACCTTCTGGACCGAGATCCCCTTGCATCGCCAGGAGTCTGTCGGGACGCCCACCGCATCGCGCCATCATGATCTCGTCGGTCTGCGGGTACTGATCGTCGACAACAACGCGACGAACCGTTTGATCCTGGCCGATCAGATGCGGGCGTGGCGGATGTCGCCGAACGCGGTGGACTCCGGTACCGCGGCGCTCACCGAGCTGCGCGAGGCGGCCCGTGCCGGGCGCGGGTACGACCTGGCCGTCCTCGACATGTACATGCCGGGCATGGACGGCATCGCACTGGCCCACCGCATCAACGCCGATCCGAACATTCCGGCTGTCTACCTCATTCTGCTCACGTCCGGGCCCTCGTCGGACGTGCCCGGATCCCAGGCGGCGGGGATATCTGCCTGCCTCACCAAGCCGGTGCACCAGTCCGAGCTGTTCGACAGTCTGGCCCGTGTGCTCGGCCACGGTCGAAAAAGGGAGCAGCCCACCGTGAATGAAGCAGCCGTGCCTTCGGAACGGTCCCGAGGAAGAGTCCTGCTCGCCGAGGACAACGACATCAATCAGCAGGTTGCCCTGGCGATGCTGCAGCAGCTCCGCTACAACGTCGACACCGCCGCCGACGGTGAAGCGGCCATCGAGCTGGCGCGGGAGCATCAATACGACGCAATTCTCATGGACTGCCAGATGCCGGTGATGGACGGGTACACCGCGACCGCGGAGCTTCGGCGGTTAGAAGGGGAGCAACGCCATACTCCGGTCATCGCGCTCACCGCGAGTGCCCGGGCACAAGACAGGGAGCGTTGCCTGGCCGCCGGGATGGACGACTATCTGGCCAAGCCGATCCGGCACGAGCAGATGTCGGCCATCATGAAGCGTTGGGTGTCCAGCTCGGAGTCACCACCTGATCCCCGCGTACGGGCACAGATCGCCGAGCGCATCGACGAGATTCGCAGCTTCGACCCCGTCTCGGGCGACAATCTCGTACGCGGGCTCGTCGACTCGTTCCTCGAGCGAGCGCCAGCCGCGGTTTCGGCGATCGAAGTGGAGATGCGGTCGGGCGACGGGGCGGCCGCCGGCGTCCACGCACACAAGTTGCAGGGCATGGCCGGCAATCTCGGGGCGAACGAACTCGCCGAGAGCTCCGCTGAGATCTCAGACGCCGCTCGCGACGGGCACGCGGACCTGGCACAGCTCGAGCGTCTCCGGGACGACCTCGATCTTGCGGTCGCGGCCGCTCACGACGTGCGGGCACATCTGTAGCGACGTGCGGACACATCTGAGTCGGCCCACATGACGTGTCCGCCGGCCGCGCCGCGTCGGCACTACATGATGTGTCGGCCAACCGCGCCACCCCGGCCCAACATGGCTCGTCGGCCATCCGCGGTGTGGTCGGCGTATCGGTAGTTGTCCTGGGTCAGGACAACTAACGAAGGATCTCGACGAGCGCTATCCAGGCATTCGCGAGCCCGATCATGAAAGCGATAGCGACGCCAGGGACGAGCCAGTAGAGGCCGCCAAGGGTGCCCGTCGCGCAGGTCACGCCGGCGGTAGCGAACAGTAGCGACGAAACGATGCCGATGGTCGCGGCGACGATGGAGTTTCGGCGGTACTGTTGCTCGCCGCCCCGGCCTCGCAACCCGGAATACGGCAGCGGCCAGAGCGGCACCGACTACAGCTATCTCAATGCCGGCGACCACCCTGCTCTGACCGGGCACGAGCAGCAGCGACCCGATCAGCAGGACGGCGGTGAAGATGGCCAGAGTGCCGGCCAGACGGGACACGATCGCCGGAAGCTTGAGGATCTGCCCGATGTTGATGGAGCACGCCACAACCAACAGGCCGGCCAGCGCGGCCGACGCGCCCACCTCGGCGACGGCGAAGCTCTGCCATGCGTCCGGCTGGTATGCCGGACCAGCCGCAACTACATTCATGTCGCCATTGTCGCCGACGGTCACCGCTATGTCACTCGTCCACACTGGACGCCGCGATAAGAGGAGCGGTCGCGACGCGCGCAACCGCCCACAATGGACAGCAACGGTGCGCATCGGATCGGTTTCGTGGGTCGCACGCGACGGTCAGCGGTAAACGTCCACGGCGCGTCGTGTTCGGCCCGACGATGGCGGTCGCGGCATCGCCCCGCCCTCAACGCAATGATCGAGTTCGCCCGGGCCTCGCGTCTGCCGCGCAGCGGAAGCCCAGATGTGCGGTCGATGTGTCGACTGCTTCCCCTTGGCGAGCGGCCGGCCGGTACCGGAGGCAGTAGTTGGGTGCGCACAGATGCGAACCGCCCTTGATGACGTGGCGCGCGATCGTGCCTGTCGACGTATGCGGCTGCGCGGGCGAGCAACATGAATCGGCGCGGTCGTGGGAGTTCGTAAAGAGGTCGCTCGTCCACTCCCACACGTTGCCAACCATGTCGAACAGACCGTACCCGTTCGGAGGAAAGGCGCGAACCGGGCTGGTCCCTTCGTAGCGATCGAGGCAGAGGTTCTGCCATGGAAACTCGCCCTGCCAGGTGTTCGCCATCATCCGTCCGCGGGGCGCGAACTCATCGCCCCAGGCGTAGACGGCGCCGTCGAGGCCGCCACGGGCGGCGAATTCCCACTCCCGCTCCGTCGGCAGTCGCTTGCCTGCCCATTCGGCGTAGGCAACCGCGTCCGCGAGGGCCACGTGTGTCACCGGGTGCCGCTCGCGGCCACCCGTGTTGCTGTCTGGTCCCTCGGGATGTCGCCAGTCGGCTCCGGGCACCCAGGACCACCAGTTGCGCACGTCATCGAGCGGAACGGGACGGGAAGCGCCGCGGAATACGAGCGAGCCGGGCACGAGACGGTCCGGGTCGGCATCCGGATAGTCCTCTGCGGTGGGCGCGATCTCAGCCGTCGTCGTGTAGCCCGTCGCCTTGACGAACCGGCGGAATGCGGCAACCGTCACGGGCTGTTCGTCGATCCAGAAGCCGCCGACCACGACGTTGTGGACTGGTCGCTCCTCGGGATAGAAGTCGTCCGACCCCATCCGGAAGGTGCCGCCGTCGATCCACAGCATGCCCTTGGTGTCCGACGCGGTGGCAACAGTGGTGCTCATGCCATGTTCCTAGCAGACAGCCGGCAGAGAAAATGTCTGAACGCCGCAACCGCGCACGGGCCGGAGCGATCCTTGGACTGGTCCAGGGCGCCTGAACCGGCCTGTCACGGCTTAGGTGCGGACTGCCGGACCGCCGGAGCGCCGGACTGCCGGACTGCCGGACTGCCGGGCTGCCGGGCTGCCCGGCCGGGGCATCGGGTGACGACGTCCGGCGCATTGGTCTGTGTCATGGTTCGACGACGCAGAGTATGGGCGTGCGCGCTCATTGGACGCTCTCCCGTTACGCGCGAAGGCAACATCGCAGCTCAAGCCGGATGCCTGTCAGTCCACTATGGACATTCCAAAGAATCTTGTTCAACGGGTCGTTCGCCCTCACCGACCCTGTTAACATACTGACATGTGTACGAACGCTTTGGCGCAGGATCCGGTAGCTCGGATTCGCGCCGGTCTCACGTTGTTGTTGGAAGCCGATGTCCGCAACCTGCCCGACACAACGGTTCGGCACGAGCTGCGCGAACTGCTCGTGGTGGCGAACCTCGTACAGGCGGCGGTGTACGCACGTGTATCAGCCTTCGAATCCCGCGATTTGTCCGAAGTGGATGGACCACGCACCACGCGGGCGTGGCTGTCGTCGGCAGCACGGTTGAGTCCGTACGCCGCCACTGGTGTCGTCGCGCGCGCACGAGTGTTACGCGACCTGCCGGCGCTCTCCGCGGCGATGACCAGCGGTACCGTGTCGGCAGAGCACGTCTCCAAGGTCGCGGAGCTGGTCAAGCGAGTCGGCGCCGATGCGGTCACTGAAGTCGACGAGATGCTCGCCGTGGTGGCGACATCCAGCACACCGGCGGACCTCGAGAAGGCCTGTCGGCTGGTGCGTGACCGCATCGAGCCCGCCCCACGCCCGCCTGCTCCGCCGGGTGTGCGGAGAGATCTCAGCATCACCCGCAGCGGCGGGGCGTTTCAGGTTCGTGGCCAGCTCGACGCGGACGCGGGGGCAATGGTTGTGTCGGCGCTGGACAGGTTCGACCGTCCCTCGGCGGAGGAGGACCCGCGCACATCCGGGCAGCGCCGCGCGGACGCGCTTACCGAGCTCGCACGTCAAGCGTTGCTGACGAGCACACCCGATAGCGGGCGTATGAATCAACGGAAACGTCCCGCTTTCGGCGCGGACACGGATCCTGCCGCGCCGGCCGCAGGCCGGGAGGCGGGAGAACCGCCAGTCGCTCAACGTCGGACGAGCGCGGGCCAGGGCAGCCGATCCACGTCAGCCCGCCAGCCGGGCCGACGGAGGAAGCAGGGCCGGGCCGGAGGGGTTGCGGGCCGTGCGCACCGACCGAGGCGGCACGCGCGGCATCGCCGAAGCTCCTGAGAGCGGCTGATGCATGTGGGTGGGCGCGCTCAGGGCGCGACCTCATCGGTCCAACGGTGGCGCGGGCGTTGGGGGCGAGTGGGTCATTACGGTGGGGCCGGTCGCGAGCGTGTTGACCGGCGGGCGCCATCCGGTGGCGGCGTCATGGTCACGGTCCGTGACGCAGCCGTCCCGCTGACCACGAGTGCGGGTGCCGCCCATCGGACGATCCGGCAGTCGATCGCGTACGGTGATGTCCATGGACCGACCACTGTGGACCTGTCCGCGGTGCGGGAGGACGTTCGCCAACCGGAAGCAGACTCACACCTGTGCGGCACTTGGCGACCTCGAGCGTCACCTGAATGGTGTCGGCGCTCCCGTGCGAGAGACGTTCAACCGGATCATCGCCGCGGTGCGGACGCTCGGGCCTGTCGACGTGCTGGCCGAGAAGACCAGGGTCGCGCTTCATGTGCGGATGAGCTTCGCGGCCCTGATGCCTCGGCGGGCGTGGCTCGACGGTCATCTCGTACTCGCTCGCTCGATCGACAGCCGGCGCTTCCGGAGAGTCGAGGTGTTCTCATCCAGTAATGTGTTACATGCCTTCCGGTTGACCCAACCTGACGAGGTCGACGACGAGTTCCGCGCCTGGCTGGCCGAGGCGTACGAGGTGGGCTGTCAGCGCCATCTGCGCCGCTGACGAGCATCGGGCCAACCGCCGGCTGGTGACCACCAGGCGGAGCCCCGCATGGGCAGCACCGGCGTCGGAGTCAACGAGGGACACGGCGCTTCTACCGTGTGAGGAATCTCGCGAGTTGATCCATCTCCACGGCGATCGCGGCCAGCCCGGTCGCAGTACGGGTCGTGTGGAGTTCGCCCGCACCCCATAGCACCCCATGCCCACTGTGGACAGAGTGCCAGACTCCGTCAGCCCCGCAGACCTCCCCGGCGCCGTCGACCACCAGCAACAGCTGGTCCACCACGGTGGGATGTCGACCGATCTCGCCACCGGCCGGGATACCCAGCACGGTCACGGCGACCGACTCGGAGCGGACCACTCCGAGCGCCCGTAGTCCCACACTGCCGTACTCCGGCACTGACTTCCCGGTCTCCAGGCCTAG
The DNA here is from genome assembly GCA_963803345.1 of uncultured Actinomycetota bacterium. GTDB lineage: Bacteria > Actinomycetota > Actinomycetes > Mycobacteriales > Micromonosporaceae > CAWDLX01. Next base: position 1,176,249 of record CAWDLX010000004.1, on the reverse strand, counting down.
ATCGATGATTCGCACAGCGGCCAGCCTACGCCGCTATAGTTCTCGACAGGCGCGCCGGGAAGTCTGGTCGGCACTCAGAGGGGGTGCCGTGGAGACCGTCGAGATCTGCCTGCTCCTGGTAGCTGTCGCGACGGTCGTCGCGGTCACCGCCGGCAAACTGAGCGTGCCGGCGCCGTCCTTGCTCGTGGTCGTGGGTGTCGTCGTCGGACTGATCCCGGCCGTCCCGGCGGTGCACGTCGATCCCGACATCGTGAGCCTGGTCGTGCTGCCGCCGCTGCTGTACGCCGCGGGAGAGGATCTCGCGTTCCGGGACCTACGGCAGGTCTGGCGACCTGTCACGATTCTGGCGGTAGGTCTGGTCGGGGCGTCGGCGATTGTGGTCGCGTTCGTCGCCCATGCACTCACCCCGCTCGCGCTGCCCGAAGCGTTCATCCTGGGGGCTGTGCTGGCCAGTACCGATCCGGTCGCGGTCACCGCACTTGGGCGGCGGCTCGCCCTGCCGCCACGGGTCCAGGCGCTCGTGCAGGCGGAGAGCCTCTTCAACGATGCCACGAGCCTGATCCTGTTTCGCATCGCGGTGGGTATCGCGGTGGCGGGTGGGGCAGTGAGCGTCGGCGGCACGATCAGTCAGTTCCTCGTGCTAGCGGTCGGCGGAACTGCGGTCGGTGCGGTGTTGGCCGGCCTGGTCGCCGTTCTGCGTCGGCGCACCGTGGACCCCGTCGTCGAGACCGTGATATCCCTGATCACTCCGTACGTCGCGTTTGTCGTGGCCGAACAGGTGCACGCGTCGGGGGTGACGGCGGTCGTGGTCGCGAGCGTGATCATCGGTACGCTCGCGCCTCGGCTGACCACCTCGGCGACCCGGTTGCAGTCGCAGGCGGTACACCAGACGACGGTGTTCGTTCTGGAGAGTGTCGTGTTCGGCGTGATCGGCCTGGAGCTACCTGGACTGCTGCGCGAGGAGAAGCAGAGCTGGATCGTACCGACGCTGGCCGTCGCGGTCGCCATGCTCGCGGTCCGGGTTGCGTGGGTGTATCCCCTGGCGACGCGCCGACCATGGCGCGGGCCGGGATCGTGGCAGGTGACGGCGGTCGTATCGTGGGCCGGCGCCCGGGGCGTCGTGCCGCTCGCGGCCGCGCTGTCGATCCCTTTCGTTGACAATGCGGGCGCCCCGATCCCCTATCGAAACCTGATCATCGTGATCGCAATTGGCGTCATCGTCATCTCATTGGTTGCGCAGGGATTCACGCTGGCCCCGCTGGTCCGCCGGGCCAGGCTCGCCATTCCCCATGCCGAGCGACGCGACGAAGCGGTGCAGGCGTGGCAGAGGATGAGTGATGCGGCCTTGTCCTATTTGGACGGAGTCGCCCGGGTGGGTCAGGTCGACGACGACGTGGTCGAGCAGGCGCGCCGCAGTGTCCGGGCGGGCGCGGCGATGGCGACGGCCGACAATGACGCACCAGGTCACGTATACCGTCGACTCAGGCTGGAGGTGATCTCATGCCAACAGGCAGAGCTCGGCCGTCTATACCGTGACGGCGAGGTGACCGACCGGGCGCGCCGCCGTCTGCAGCGCCAACTCGACCTACAGGCCGAGCGGTTCGACGCCCCTCCCTGAGGCCGACTCTCCAACACCGTTGGCACGAGTCGCGGGCTCACGAGCCGACCAGGATTGCCGCTCCAGGCCAGCCGTGCTGGCCGGCGCGCGGACGGCCGCTCGGGACGCCGGCATTGATCACGACCGCCCGGCGGCACGGGCGTAGCGCTCAGCTAGGATGCGGAACTGCTCGCGGAGCTCGTCGGAGTCTGGTACTTCGAAGTCGGCTCCGAGCATGCCCAGCCAGACAGCCACCATTTCGGCGCTGTCTGACCCTGTTTGCAGTTCGCACGAGTGCTCATCGATCGCGGCGACGGGCCCGACCGAGATTGGCAGCCGCTCCGCCACGACCTCCGCCGGCGCATGCACGATGACCCGAGCACGATATCGCCATGTTGCGGCGCCGACTCCGCGGGACACGTAACGGGCGAGGTCCTCATCGGGGAGCGGCCGGGGGGTGAAGCGCGGACCGGTCGGCGTGCGGGGTTGGATACGGTCGACCCGGTAAGTGCGCCAGTCGGCACGTTCGATGTCCCAGGCGACGAGATACCAACGGCGGCCCCAGTTGACCAGCCGGTACGGCTCCGCCTCCCGGCGGCTCGCCGACCCGCTGTGTGACCGGTAGTCGAAACGCAGCCGCTCACGATCGCGACAGGCCGCGACGAGTGCCGTCAATACGTCGGCCGCGACCCGGGGACCGTTCGCGGCGGTCGGTACGGCCAGGGTGAACGACTGGAGCGCGTTGAGCCGGTGCCGGAGGCGGGACGGCAGCACCTGTTCCACTTTGGCCAACGCCCTCAACGACGATTCCTCGATGCCCACGATCGAGCCGCTCGCCCCGGAACGCAGTCCGACCGCGACCGCCACGGCTTCCTCGTCGTCGAGCAGGAGTGGCGGAAGAGCGGCTCCGGCGCCGAGTCGGTAGCCGCCGACAGCACCTCGGGTCGCGTGTACCGGGTACCCGAGATCGCGCAGGCGCTCGATGTCATTGCGAACAGTGCGCGTGGTGACGTTCGAGCCGCTCGGCAAGCTCGGTACCGGTCCATTCGCGTGGGGTCTGCAGAAGTGAGAGCAGCTTGAGAAGCCGGGCGGATGTCTCCAACATTCCTCCAGGATGGCATGTCATTAGGAACGAAGTGTTCCTAATGGCCTGGCAGCCTGGTCGTCATGGAGAACACGACTGAAACCAAGGACCGGCGCTGGCTCGGTCTCTTCGCCGTCCTGTCCGCAATGATCCTGAACCTCCTTGACTCGACCATCGTGACTGTCGGCGGTCCGTCGATCCGGGCCGACCTGGGCGGCTCGTACGCGACTCTGCAATGGATCGCCGCCTCCTACACGCTCGCCCTCGCGGTCGGGCTGCTCACGGGCGGCCGATTGGGGGACATGTTCGGCCGCAAGCGGATGCTCCTCGTCGGCGTCGCCGGATTCCTCACCTCGTCACTGCTGTGTGCGGCGGCCATGTCACCCGCCGGGCTTGTCGGCGCTCGCACCCTTCAGGGCCTGTTCGGGGCGGTGATGGTGCCTCAAGCGTTCGGCCTGATCCGTGACCTGTTCCCGCCCGAGCAGATCGGCAAGGCCTTCGGTGCGCTTGGGCCCGTGATCGGGTTGTCCACCATCCTCGGCCCGGTCGTTGCCGGCCTGCTCATCGACGCGGATATCGTCGGGCTGGGCTGGCGCGCGGTGTTCGCCATCAACCTGCCGGTAGCCCTGTTCGCACTGGTCGCCGGTGCCCGCGCTCTCCCCTCGGCCAAGCCGGCGCCCGGCATGCGGCTGGACCTGCCGGGTGCCGTACTCGCCGGAGCCGGCATGTTCCTGCTGGTGTATCCGCTGGTGCAGGGCCGGGATCTCGGCTGGCCCGCCTGGGTGTTCGTGATGCTGGCCGGCTCGGTGGTGGTACTGGCGGGGTTCGCGCTCTACCAGGTGCGGCGGCGGCAGGCCGGTCGTACGCCGCTGGTCGAGATGAGCGTACTCGCCAGGCGGTCGTACGCGGCCGGGGTCGTCTTCGTGATCGTGTTCTTCGGCGCGATCGTCGGGTTCAGTCTCTGTGTCAGCCTGTTCCTGCAACTCGGTCTCGGGCTCAGCCCTGTGCGGGCCAGCCTCACGATGAGCGGCTGGGCGGTCGGCGCCTTCCTCGGCTCGGGATTCGCCGCCGGCATGATGGGCCGCCTCGGCCGCCGCATCCTCCACATCGGACTCGCGCTGATGGCGGCCGGGCTCGGCGGCACTGTACTGGTCTTCGCCGGCCACAGCACCAACGGCTGGAGCCTGACCCCTGCCCTCGGACTGTACGGTTTCGGAATGGGCATGATCTTCGTGCCGCTGTTCGACATCATCATGGGCGAGATCCGGGACCACGAGGTGGGCTCCGCGTCCGGTCTGCTGGAGTCGTTGCAGCAGATGGGGGCGAGCCTCGGTGTTGCCGTCCTCGGCACGGTCTTCTTCTCCACCGCCGGTCTCCGGCCGCTGGTCGGTGACTTCCTGGACGCCGGCCGGTCAATCGCCGTGATCACCCTCGGCCTGATCGCGGTCGGGTTCGTGCTGGCGTTCCTGCTGCCGCGCCGGGCCCGTACGAATGTCGCGTCAACGAATGCCGCGTCGACGGAGGCGGTCGACGAGGGCGCCGCCGTCACGGCCGAGCTGATCCACGCCTGAGTAGGGAGAACGTCATGATTCTCGTCACCGCCGCGACCGCCCCCGTTGGTCGGTCCATTGTCGAGCAGCTCGTCGAGCTGAGCCAACCCGTCCGCGCGCTGACCAGGGGCGGCGGCAGCCAGAACGCTGCCGGTCTACCAGCCGCAACGGAGATCGCCGAAGGCGACCTCGCCGAGCCGGCAAGCCTCGCCCGCGCATTCGCGGGTGTCGAGTCGGTCTTCCTGCTGGCCGTTGTACCGGGATTCATCGAAGCGTTCCTGGACGCGGCCCGGGCGGCCGGGGTACGACGGATCGTGTTCCAGTCGTCGGGCGCGGTCGCCGACGGGGTTGACCGGCAGCCCAATGACATCGCCGCATTGCACCACGACATCGAGCAGGCGATCCGGGCGTCCGGTCTGCGGTGGACGTTCCTGCGCCTGGACGTGGCATCGGCGGACGCGTTGCAGTGGGCCTTCGACGTGCCGGGTCAGCTACGGGTTGGCGACACCGTCCGCGGGCCCTACGCCGACGCGGCCGGTTCCCCGTTGCACGCGGCCGACCTGGCGGCGGTCGCGGTCGCCGCGCTGATGAGCCCGGAGCACGACGGGCAGGTCTACCGACTCACCGGTCCGCAATCGCTCACCCATGCCGAACAGATCGAGTTGATCGGCCGGGCGCACGGACGGAGCCTGCGCTTCGAAGAGCTGGACGAGGCGGCGGCGCGTGCCGCGATCAGCCCGTTCGCGCCGGCCGAGCTGCTGTTCGACACCTGGCAGCAGTACCGGGGGGTGCCGGCACCGGTCGCCGACACCGTGGAGCGGATCATCGGGCGCGCGCCGCGGACCGGAAGCGAATGGGCCGCCGACTACCCGATCTGACCCGCGCCGGGATCCGAGGGCCGAGAGTCAGGAAGGGCACCTTGCTATCGCGAATCCGATAGCAGGTGCCCTTCCTGCACATCCGGCGTTCACCGCACCCTCACAGGTTCCGCACACCTGTGAGTGAGCATCGGGTGATGTGCGGGTTCCTGGCCCTCATCAGCGTGGGCGGCCACGCCGTCATCAGCGTGGGCGGCGACGCCGTCATCAGCGTGGGCGGCGACGCCGGCATCAGCGTGGGTGGCGACGCCGGGCGCGGTGGCACCGGAGTGGTGGACGTTCGCACATCGGCGGGTGGGCGGGCGGCCGTGGCGGGACCATAGTATTCCGGACGGGGGGGTGTCTATGACGAACCACATCCTCGTCGCCGAGGACGACCCGAAACAGGCCGACCTGGTCCGCCTTTACCTGGAGCGGGACGGTTTCGACGTTTCGGTCGTCGGGGACGGACGGTCCGCAGTGGACCACCTGCGGGCCCACCGGCCCGACCTGCTCGTGCTGGACGTGATGATGCCACGACTGGACGGGCTGGACGTACTGCGCCAGTTGGGCGATGAGCCGACGGTGCCCGTGGTACTGCTCACCGCGCGGTCGACCGAGAACGACGTCCTCCTGGGCCTGTACCTCGGCGCTGACGACTACATCACGAAACCGTTCAGCCCGCGGGAGCTGGTAGCCCGGGTCCGGGCGGTGCTGCGGCGCAGCAAGGCCAGCGGCGAGCAGAGTACGGCCGGGCACGGGGGAGAGGCGGTCCGCTTCGGTGATCTGGTCGTGGCCCCCGATCGGCACGAGGTGACCCTGCGCGGGAAGCCGGTCGACGTGACGCCGGTCGAGTTCGAGGTGCTGCTGACCCTGGTGAGCAGTCCGGGTCGGGTGTTCACCCGCCGGCAGCTGCTCGAACGGGTGCACGGCACGACCGAGTTCATCACTGAACGCACCATCGACGCGCATGTGATGAACCTGCGTCGCAAGATCGAACGCGACCCGCGCCAGCCGACCCGGCTACTGACCGTGTACGGCGTGGGCTACAAGCTGGCCGATGACGATGTTCCGGCGGCCTAGCGGGGCACACACCCGGCCGGCGAAGCTCGGGCGGTGGTGGGGTCGGCACAGCGTGCTTGTCCGGCTGGTCGCGATGGCGATGGCGATCGCCGGCTGTTCGATCGGAGCGACCGCGTGGATCGCGGCTGCCAACACCTCCCAGTCGATCCAGCAGCAGTACAGCGACGATCTGGCCACGGGTACGCGGATCTACGACACCGTGCTCGGGTATGCCGCCACCCACAGTTCCTGGGATGGGGCTGGCGCGACCCTGGCGCCGCTGGCGGCGGCGACCGGGCGGCAGATCGCCATTCTGAGCGAAACCAACGAAGTGCTCTACAACTCGGGTCAGGGGGCACCGACCGGCGCGCCGACGGCGGTGGTCAACCCGTTGTCGGTGAGCGCGTTCCCCGGTCTCGCGTCGGCCGGCGGCATCGATCCGCGGGCGGTCGGCCCGTTCCAGCTCAACGGTTCGGAGGCAGCGCGCACCCGGACGGCGGCCGATGCCGCCGTCGCCTGTCTGAGCCGGTACGGCATCGCGGCGAGCATCCGCACGCTCCCCAGTGGACGATCCATCGTGGACGTCATCTCTCCCGGGCCGACGGTGGCCCTACCGCCGACCGCCTCGCCAGCGGCGTCGGTCACGCCGATCGAACCGTTCAGCGAGGTGGTCAAGGAGCGGGTCCCGGCTGCCTGTGCGCCGCCCGCGTTGTATGTGGAGACCGCTACCGAGGCGATGGCGCGAGCGCAGCTGGCTGATCTGTTCCTGGGGTGTCTGCGGACCGCCGGGCTCGCCGAAGTCGTCCTGGACACCGAGAGCGACCCCCGGTACCTACGGATCGACTACACCTCCGAGACCCCGATCACCCCGACCAACCCGGCCGCCCGCCCCTGCCTGGACAGCGCCCGGCGGCAGCAACTCGCGTCCTACGTGGCCCCACCGGCGGTGCTGTTCCTGACCGGGTCGGTCACGGCCACCCTCGGCAGCGGCCCGTCGGACCAGGTCAAGGAGCGCATCATCCTCAGCGCGCTGGCCATCCTGGTCGTCGCGGTCGGGGCGGCCGCCGTGGCCGCGGTACCCCTGGTCCGCCCGCTGCACTCGCTGACGGTGGCCGCTGTCCGGGTCGGCGCCGGCGACCGTACCGCCCGCGTGCGTACCCGCGACACCGGCCAGATCGGTGCCCTCACCGGGGCGTTCAACCGGATGGCCCGAGACCTCGAAACGGCGGAACGGCAACGCAAGCAGATGGTCAGTGATATCGCCCACGAGCTGCGGACCCCGCTGGGCAACATCCGCGGCTGGCTGGAGGCGGCCCAGGACGGCGTGGCCCCGTTCAACACCGAACTGGCCCAGTCCCTCCTCGACGAGAGCATGCTGCTCCAACACGTCATCGACGACCTCCAGGACCTGGCCCTGGCCGAGGCGGGGGAACTCGTCTTCCATCCCGAGCCGATCGACGCCGCCGCCATGGTGCGCCAGGTCGCGGCGGCCCACCTGGCCAAGGCGGAGGCGGCCGGTATCACCATCACGCGTCGACTGTCCACAGTCGATCCAGCTGACGGCGGACGTGAGCCGGCTCCGCCAGGCGCTGGGCAACCTGGTCACCAACGCCGTGCGCTACACCGCCGATGGCGGCCGGGTCACCCTGCGTGCCGAACGCACCGGGGACACCCTCGCCATCGAGGTCTCCGATACCGGTATCGGCATCCTTGCCCAGGACCTGCCGCGCGTCTTCGACCGCTTCTGGCGGGCCGAACAGTCCCGCAGCCGGGCCAGCGGCGGCAGCGGTCTGGGCCTGGCGATCACCCGCCACCTGGTCGAGGCCCAGGGCGGAACCATCACCGTCCACAGTGAACACGGCGTGGGCTCCGTCTTCACCATTCGGCTGCCGGCCACCGAATAGCATGTCGCGCGACCTCCGTCGTGCTCCAGACCGCCGCTCCCGCCGTCGCATTGCCCGTGCGTCCGCACCCCCGCATGTGCCAGCCCGTCCGGGATCTCGGTTGGGCGCCAGGCGTGGGTCAAGGGGTGAGGGGCGGGTTGGTGGGGTCGAGGAGTCCACGGGCGGTGAGCTCGTTGTACAGCGGCGTCTTCTGGGGGTGGTGGCCCCACAGGTCATCGCCGGAGCCGTCGCCCACACCGCCGAGCAGTTGGCGCTGGACCGGCGTGAAGTCGGCCCAGTCGCACCGGTGCACCAGATCGGCCACGTCGTCGCGGATGGCCACCCACCGGTACGTATACCCGAAGAACACAGCCATCCGGGTGAGTTCGGACCGGTTGTCGGAGCGGGCGTGCCAGATGCGACGGTCGAAGAACACGGCGTCGCCGGGGTCCGCGGTCACCTGGATGGCCCCGGCGGGTGCCGGCCACGGCTGGTCGCGCCGTGGTGGTCCGGGCAGCCAGTTGGTGGTGTGGCTGCCCGGGATCAGAGTCAGGTTCCCGCGCCCGGGCACGGACACGTCGGAGAGCCAGTACGCCACCTTGACCGACATCCGCGGACGGGGGTCCGTTTCGAGCTCCCGGTTCTGTCGGCCACCATCCTGGTGCCAGTGCCACCAGGCCGGCTTCGGTGCCGACATCGGCGGGTGAATGTCCACATGGGAGTGATAGACGTGGATGTTCCAGCCGAGCACCGACCACACGTGCCCGAACACACCGGGGTGGTCGAGCAGGAAGGCCAGGTCGCGGCAGCTCGGCACGGCCGAGAGCTGGTGCAGTGAACCGTCGGCCGCCAGGTCCCCGCTGACCGTACGCGCCGTGATGCGAGCGCCGCACCGCGGTGCGGGCGCGGTCCAGCTCATCCGGGCTCAGGACGCCCGGCACCACCAGGTAGCCATCACGCTCGAAGCTGGCGCGGTCCGGTGCCGACATCGGGGCCCCGATACTCGACTGCGTCATGGTCATGACATCGTCCTCCCGATCACGAGTTCGTCTCCTGATCGTCAGGATCGCCGCGAACTGTGCGGAACCTGTGTGAGGTCGATGCAGAGCCTTCTATGTCGGCTAATGGTCAGGTGACTGGGAACGGCGGCTGCCACCACCACGGCGTGCGCTGCAGCTCGATGCGGTCCACCCACTTGACCCACCAGTAGCCGCGCCGGCCGGGCGCGACCAGCCGCAACGGGTACCCGTGGCCGATCGAGAGTGTCGCATCGCCGACCTCGGTGGCCATCAGCAACGTGTCGAGGTCCTGGACCGGAATCCGGACCCAGTACCCGGTGACCGAGTGCACGTAGAGGCTGCGGGCGTCCCCGACCGAACGGAGCAGGTCCGATACCGCGACGCCGCGCCAGTCCTGCTCGGCGTACCAACCGGAGGTACAGTCGAGCAGGGCCCGCACGGTGCGCGCGCCCGCGGCCAGATCCGGCAGGGACACAGAGTACTCACCGTAACCGTCCACGATGGACAGCCGCCACCGGGCCGGGTCGACCAGGGGCGCGGTGTCGTTGAGCCAGATCGTGTTCGGCATGTCGGCGGGGCTGAACGAGCCGTTCTCGTAGGAGCCGGTGAACCGCCGGGTCGAGCCGGGCAGGCCGGTCACTGTGACCACAGTGGAGGTCGCCAGCCAGAGCCCGCCTCCGATGGCGCCGACCAGCCCGAGCCGCAGCAGCGCGCGCCGCGAGAGGTCTGTCCGGCGTGGACGGACGGGGCGGGCGAACACGTGCCAGAGCAGCAGCGGTACCAGCGTGAGCGCGAGCAGCACATGCCACCACAGTCCGGGTTCGCCGGCCACGTCGCGGAGCAGACCGGTCGCGTAGGCCAGCCCGAAGAACAACGTGCCGAGCACGAGTGCGGCCAGGAACAGGGACGGCCAGCGCCCGTACCGGTGCAGGGGCAGCCCAGCCCGTACCACCCGCGTCTTCCACGGCATCAACACGATCACGGCCAGCGCGGCCACCCCGTGTGCAATGGCGATCCACGCGCCCCGGGCCGACCCGGTGGCTACCGTCGCCACTCCGGTACCGAAGGTCACCGCGAGCGCCAGCAGCAGTTGCAGGTTGGTCAGCCGTCCGGACGGGCTGCGCAGCAGGCGCATGTCGCCGTTATAGGCGGCGTCGGCTGCCGTCCACAAGGGGTACCCCGATTCGGTAAGGCGTTCGTGAGATGTGTGCATTGCGCGGGTACGGGTACCCTCAGCCCGCCGTGCCCTCGTTCTCCGGCTGACCATTCTGGGTCGGGGCTATGGAGAAGGTGTATTCGAGCCGGCGCCAGTTCCCGTCCACCGGCCGGCCCGGCGGTGTCGGCCCGTCGCCTGGCGCGAACGGCACGATGAGGGCCCGCTTGACCCCGAACACCGCGTCGGAGTCGAGGTATGCCCCGCCGGCCACGAAGAGCTGGGTGATCAGACGACGGAAACGGGGCGCCTCGATGAGGAAGTGCAGGTGCGGTGCCCGGTACGGATGGCGGCCGCTGGCGGTGAGCAGCTGCCCCACCGGGCCGTCGGTCGGGATCGGGTACTGCGATGGCAGGATCGACCAGAACCGCACCCGACCATCGTGGTCGCTGGTGAACCGGGCCCGCAGGACCGGGCCGTCCAGATCGGGCAGTTGGACATCGTAGAAGCCGTCCTCATTGGACTGCCAAACGTCCACGGTCGCGCCCGGCACCGGGGTGCCGTCGGTGTCAACGATCCGCACGTCAGTCCATAGTGGAGTTCCGGCCAGCCCGCCCGCGATGTCCGCACCCTGGTCCCGTACCGGTGGGCCGTCCACGTAGAACGGCCCCAGCACCGCTGACGGGGTGGTCGCCGGGCTCCGCGAGTTGGCCAGCAGGTCCACCACGCTGGATACCCCCAGCGTGTCCGAGAGCAGGACGAACTCCTGCCGGGTGGCGGTGCAGACCTGCCCGGTCCGGGTGAGGAAGTCGATCGCCACGCCCCACTCATCCTGGGTCACATCGTTCTCACGGGCGTACGTGTGCAGGTGAACGACCAGGGAACCGAGCAGGTGCCGGAGCCGACCAGGGGCGGCGGCGAAGCTCGCCACAACGGCCCGGGTGAGCCAGCCCACGTCAGGCAGCCCGGCCGACACGGAAACATCGGCCCGGTCAGCTGAAGCGGACGGCCGCCGTCCGGCGAACGCCGTCCGGAGCAGCTCTCGCACGGCATCCGCCGTCACCTCGCGCGGATTGGCGCCCGGCGTCCGGGCCGCGAGTTCGGCCGCGGACTCCACGTCGGCCGCGGACATTCCGATGCCGGCCAGCGACGTGGGCCCGCCCAGAGACGCCACGAGGTCGAACATCCCGGCCGGAGCATCGGCCACCCCGAGGGCGGCGGCGGCGCGAGCCATCGCCGCGCTGGCGTCCCGGGAGTTGTAGGCCATGACGTGCGGCAGCAGCACGGAGTGCGTCGGCGCGTGGGGGAGGCCGAACGTGCCACCCAGAATGTGACACAACCGATGGTGCAGTCCCATCCCGACCGTACCCAGGCAGGTGCCGGCGAGAAACGCACCGATCAGCGCCTCCGATCGGGCGTCCACATCGGACGGTTCGGCGGCGATGCGCGGCAACGCCTGGGCGAGGCGACCGATGGCGTCGACCGCCATGGCGTCGGTGATCGGACCCGCTTGGGCCGAGTAGAGCGCCTCGACCGCGTGGGCCATCGCGTTGACGCCACTGGTCACGGTGAGCCCGATCGGGAGCCCGAGCGTGAGGTCGACGTCGTAGATGACCGTGCGGGGCAGTACGGCCGGGTCGGTCCGGGTGGTCTTCGACGAGCCCTGCGTCTCGCCGAGGACCGGGGTCACCTCGGAGCCGGCGTAGGTCGTCGGGACGGCGATGAGCGGGAGGCCGTTGCGTAGCGTGACTGCCTTACCGAGACCGGTCGCCGAACCTCCGCCGATCGCGACGAGACCGTCCGCCCCGGCCTCCCGCGCCAGCACGGCCGCCCGCTCGCTCACCTCGACCGGCGTGTGCATGGCGACCCCGCCGAATCGGCCGGCGACCCGCGATCCCAGGGCGGCCGCCGCCCGGTCGACCGCGGCGTCCTGATGCGGGCCCGCGATGATCAACACCCGGGACATACCGAGCCGCTCCGTCTCCGGGCCCAGCTGCTCGAGCGTGCCGCGGCCGAACACGACGCGGCTCGGGTTGGCTGAATAGACAAAGGACGTCACAACCGAGGATTCTGCTCCTGGCCGCCGGCGTTCGGGACATGGCTCGGATAGTTGTAGCCACACGCGGATGGCCCGTCGACGGCTCAGCCAGGCCGTAGGTCGAGGGCATAGAACACCTTGTCGTAGCGAGCCTCCCGCACGGCGACGAAGCGTGCAAGTCGGCCGTACTCGCGGAAGCCGAGGCCACGGTAGAGCCGCTGGGCGGCCTCGTTGTCGGCCCGTACGTCCAGCGTCAGCACCTCGATTCCGGCCCCGCTCGCGGCCTCGATGAGGTCAGCGATGAGCGCCCGTCCGACGCCGCCGCGCTGCGCCGCTCGAGCTACGGCGACCTTCTCGAGGTCAGCGTGTGGTCGATGGGTCGGTCGGTCGTAGCGACGCCAGAATCCCAACCCCACGAGAAGCCAACCCCGCGACGCACCGTCGAGGTAGGCGTACCGGATGGCGGCATCGCCCGTGCGTACCGCGTGATGTACCGCGGCGAGCAGCTCGGCCACCTCGGCCGGCGACGGCGGATCGACCCACCCGAGCGCCGCGCCTCCGGCGACCAGGTCCGCCAGCAACCGGTGGGCCTGGGTCAGGTCGCCGGTGGTCGCGAGCAGCACAGCGCAGTGTAGCGGGCAGTCCGCCGCGGTGCATGCCGAGTATGTGATCTTGTCCACAATGGAGTCGGGCGCGGATTTCGAACGTCATTCGCGGGTTGTCCGGATCCTGTCCACTAAACCTCAGCGTAATCGCGGAGCCCGGAAAATCGCACCATTCTTCCCGTCATCCGTCGCTCTGAGTTACCCCGACTAGCGACGTATCCGCATTGCCACCGCACCAACCGCCTTGTCGACCGCGGCGAGAAGCGTGGAGAGAACATCATGGCCCACCGGATGGGGGTGCAGCTGCTCGCATGCGGCCTCGATGGCCGGCTTGACCGGGAACGGATATCCGGCACCGATATAGCTGTCGAGCCCGACCGCCAACGCGAGGCCGGCGAGCATGCGGGTCTCCGTGTCCATCTCGTTCAGCCGGCCCAGGTAGTAGCCGATGCGGACGGCCGGGGCCGCGGCCCGGGTCCAGGCCGCCGGTACGAGCCGCACCGTCGTCTTGAACAGACCCCGAACGGCCTGCTCCTCAACCAGGCCGGCCGCGGCCAGGCGCAGGCCGACCGTGTCGGTCAACGAGATCGGACCCGAGCGCTCGGGCGACGAGTACTGCGCATCGCGAACCTGCTGGATCCACTTCAGGGCGCTGAGCTGCGACGGAGTGTTCGCCACCATCGACACCACTAGATCAAGCAGCGGGGTGCCGGTGGGCCGCATATCGCGTACCACGACCCGCTTGTCGATAATGTCCAGTCGCCCAGCCAGAAGGAGCTCGGTGATGACCGCGCCGGCGAGGCCGGTCTCGAGCACCTCGTCGTTCACGAGCATCTTGCCGTCGTAGTCGTGGTGGCTGAGCATCCAGTACTCGTCGCTGAGAGTCCGCGTCGCGTTGGCGGCCTGGCCAGCCTGGTACATCATGCTCTTAGGTCCCTTGCCTCCGGCGATCAACGGGCGTTTACAGCGGTCTTCGCAGGTTCTATGCTCTCGGCATCGACCCGCAGCTTTGCAGCGCCTTGTGTCGCCCGTGTTACGCAGGACTCTCTCTGAGGTATTGAGTGCTGGCCACCCTAGCATGACCGTCAATGATCGTGCCTCGATGCAAAGGACATTGCACGCATGTCTTCCCCCGGATTGACTGTCCACACCGGAACGAGCCGGAAGCTTCGCGGCTCCGGCAGCCTGCTGTTCTTCACCGTCTCCGCGAGTGCCCCGATGACCGTCCTGGCGGGCGGCATCCTCACCACGTTCGCGGTCAGTGGGAGCACCGGCGTTCCGCTGAGCTTCCCCATCCTCGCCGTCGCACTGGGGCTCTTCACGGTCGGCTACGCCGCGATGAGCCGCCATGTGTCGAACGCGGGGGCGTTCTACGCCTACCTCGCCAAAGGGTTGGGCGGGGCGTTCGGTGTCGCCGGATCGTTCGTCGCGCTCGTCGCGTACAACACGATCCAGGTCGGCCTCTACGGCCTGTTCGGCTTCCTGACCCAGACGTTCGTCGACATGCACAACCTCGGCCTGCACTGGAACTGGTGGGCGTACGCACTCGTCGCGTGGGCGCTGGTCGCGCTGCTCGGCATGCTGCGGGTCGACCTGAACGCGAGCGTGCTCGGGATCTTCCTCATCGCCGAGGTGATCGCGGTCGTGCTGTTCGACGTTGGCGCGATCTCGCAACCGGCCGGTGGCAAGCTCGACTTCGCCGGCTTCCAGCCGAGCAACCTCTTCGCCCCCGGTGTCGGCATGATCTTCGCTTTCGGCATCGCCGCATTCGTCGGATTCGAGAGCGGCACCTCCTACAGTGAGGAGGTTCGCGATCCGCGGCGCACGGTCGCCCGGGCCACCTACGGCGCGCTCATCATCACCGGAGTCCTCTACTCCGTATCCGCGTGGGCCATGACCCTGTCGGTCGGCTCGAACAACATCATCGACACCGCCCGGTCCGAAGGCAGCGGCGGCCTGCCGTTCGCCCAGCTCAGTGACTACTGGGGCAGCACGGTCGCCGACGCGGCCAACATTCTGTTCAGCACGAGCGTGTTCGCCGCGCTGCTCTCCTTCCACAACGCGGTCGCCCGGTACGGCATGGCGCTCGGGCGTGAGCGGGTGCTGCCGTCGTTCCTCGGCAACAAGGGCCGTGGATCGGGCTCGCCGATCGCCGGCTCCCTGCTGCAGTCACTGCTGGGCATCATCGGCATCGTGCTCTTCGCGATGTCGTCGCTGCACCCGCTGTTCGAGATGTTCACCTGGCTCAGCTACATCGCCGCGGTCGGCGTCGTGGTGCTGATGGCCGGGGGCTCGGTCGCCGTCATCGGCTACTTCGCCCGCCGGCCCGGATCGGTCGAGAACGTGTGGCAACGGGTGATCGCGCCGGTCCTGGCCACGCTGGCGCTGCTCGGCATCCTCGCCCTCATGGTGATCAACGCGGACTCGGTGCTGTTCAGCCCGATCAAGCCGCCGCCGGCCTACCTGTCGTGGGTGCTCCCGGCCATCATCGGGCTCGCCGCGATCATCGGCCTCATCTGGGGCCTCATTCTCAAGAGCACGAGGCCGGACGTGTACGCCAGCATCGGCCGCGGGCTCGGCGACGATGACGACGAGATGGAGTCGCCGTCCTCCCGCCTCCCTCGGGCTCGCCACGGTGCCCCCGATCACGGCCAACGACTGCGCGTGTGAGTGAGATCCACCTACGGCCGGATGGCGGCGGGGTCGGCCCCCGCCGCCATCGGCGTGTGCGCGGACGCCGATCGCGATAGTTTCACCACGGCCCAGCAAGGAGACGACCCGACATGACGCTCATCGACCACCCGCCGACCACCACGACCGTCGTGACCCATCCGCTGCAAGGGCTCACCTCGGACGAGATCGTGGCCGCACGCCAGCTCCTGGTCGACCGCGGGCTGGTGACCGAGACGATCCGTTTCGCGTACCTCGGCCTGGAGGAGCCGGCCAAGGCTGAGGTGCTCGCGTTCCGTCCGGGAGGCCCGCTCGACCGTCGGGTACGCGCGATCCTCCTCAACACCGCGACCGGTGAGTCCGCGATCGTGGTCGCCTCGCTGACCCGGAGCTCGATCGACTCGCACAAGACCACCAGTCCGGTCGTCGACGGTCAACCGCCGATCCTCCTCGAGGAGTTCATCGCGGTCGACGAGATCGTCAAAGCGGACCCGGGCTGGGTGGCCGCCATGAACCGGCGGGGGATCACCGACCTCGAGCTCGTCCGGCCGTGTCCGCTCTCGGCAGGTTCGTTCGGATTCGACGGTGAGTCCGGGCGGCGCATGCTGCGGGTGCTCTCGTTCGTGGCCAACCGCCCCGAGGACCACTGCTGGGCCCACCCGGTCGACGGCGTGGTGGCCTATGTGGACCTGATCGAGAAGCGGGTGATCCGCCTCATCGACCACGCCCTGCTCCCCGTCCCGGCTGAGGAGGGCAACTTCGACGACCCGGCGTACGTGGGCCCGACCCGCACCGACCTCAAGCCGATCGAGATCACCCAGCCCGATGGGCCGAGCTTCACCGTCGACGGGGAGGCGGTCAGCTGGCAGGGCTGGTCCTTCCGGGTCGGCTTCGACCCGCGCGAGGGGCTCGTACTGCACCACCTGGCGATCCGCGACGGCAACCGCGACCGGCCGCTGATCTACCGGGCGTCGATCGCCGAGATGGTCGTGCCCTACGCCGACCCGTCGCCGGTACGGTTCTGGCAGAACTACTTCGACGCCGGCGAGTACCTGCTCGGGCAGCAGGCCAACTCGCTCTCGTTGGGCTGCGACTGCCTGGGCGAGATCTACTACTTCGACGCGGTGATGGCCGACGGTGAGGGACAGCCCCGCACCGTGTCCAATGCCATCTGCATGCACGAAGAGGACTACGGGGTCGCCTGGAAGCACACCGATCTGTTCACCGCGGCGAACGAGACGCGCCGGCAGCGGCGCCTGGTCATCTCGTTCTTCGCCACGGTCGGCAACTACGACTACGGGTTCTACTGGTACCTCTACCTTGACGGCACCATCCAGTTCGAGGTGAAGGCGACCGGTGTCGTGTTCACATCGTCCTATCAGGACGGTACGCCGTACGCGTCCCAGATCGCCCCCGGACTCGGTGCCCCCTACCATCAGCACCTGTTCTGCGCCCGGCTCGACATGTTCCTCGACGGCGCCACCAACGCGGTCGACGAGCTGGACATCGCCCGGGTACCGGTGGGTCCGCAGAACCCGTACGGCAACGCCTTCACCCGTACCGCCACGCGGCTGACCCGGGAATCGGATGGTGCCAGGGTCGCCGACGCGAGTGTGGGCCGGATGTGGCGGATCACCAATCCGAACTCGCCCAACCGCTTGGGCCAGCCCGTCGGGTACATGCTGCGATCGGAGAACGCTCCACTCCTGCTGGCCGACCCGGCCTCGTCGATCGCCGCCCGGGCCGCGTTCGCCACCCGCCACCTGTGGGTGACGCACTACGACCCGAACGAGCGGTACGCCGCCGGCGAGCTGGTCAACCAGAACCCCGGCCGGGCGGGCCTGCCCGCATTCGCGGCCAAGGACCGCGGCATCGACGGGCAGGACATCGTGCTGTGGCACACGTTCGGCGTGACGCACTTCCCGCGCACCGAGGACTGGCCCGTGATGCCCGTGGACTACTGCGGATTCACGTTGAAGCCGACCAACTTCTTCGATCGCAACCCGGTGCTCAACCTGCCCGCGTCCACGAGCTCACACTGCGTCGACAGCCGCGCCCGGGACGGCGCCTCCGCCGACCACTGCCACTGACGCTCCCGCACGCGCCCCGCGGTCCCTCACCCGCGGGGCGCTGGTGGTTGCACGCGCTCACTGCGGCCGCCATCTCCCGCTCCGCCCGACTCTTTGCCCCGCCAGCCTGTTCGCCCCGCCCCCGCCCGCTGTTCGCCGCGCTCCCGCCCGCTGTTCGCCGCGCTCCCGCCCCGCTGGTCGCCGCGCTCCCGCCCGCTGGTCGCCGCGCTACCGCCCGCTGTTGCCCGCCGCCTGCAGTTCGCCGCGCACCGCCCGACTGGTGCCCGTCCCGCCCGCTGGTCGCCGCGCCGCCCGACTGTTTGCAGGGACGCCGTGCTATACGAAAAGCGTTAGCAAACTGTCCGGGCAAACAGGAACCCGGGGTCCGGGCAAACAGGAACCCGGGGCAAACAAGAACCCCGGGCAAACAAGAACCCCGGGCAAACAAGAACCCCCGGGGCCGGTCAGTGGAGGGCCGCGCTGAGGAGGGAGTAGCCGCGGACGAGTTCGTCGCGCTCCTGGGGGATGGCGGGGCTGGACGGGTCGCAGCCTGACTCGACCCAGGCATCGGAGATCTCCATCGCGACCGCCCGGTGTCGGGCTGCTTCGCGGACCTGGTCGGCCGGCACGTGGTACACGTGCGCATAGAGCGCGGCCAGGGCGTTGGTGAGGTCGTCGAGGGTGGCAGTCGAGCCGTCGGGCGCCTCGCGCTGCAGGTACCGGTGCAGCCGCCACCAGTCGATCTCGAGCCGGGCGACCTCGTCGAGGTCGAAGGTCTCGTGGTTGCGGGCGGCGGCCAGCGCGTAGAAGCGACGCATGAACGAGCGTGCCGCGTCGGGATCGTTGGCGGGGTAGGGCGCCCATGCCTGGTTGGCGCGCATCACCCACCAGGCTCCGCGCAGCGTGTCGAAGCCGGCCAGTCCGAAACCCTCCCGGACCAGGCCCAGCGACGCCCGCAGGAAGGTGCCCCAACGTCGCTGGTAGTAGGCCACCCACGCGTCGGCCTCATGGCCGCCGAGTTTCACCGGGTCGAAGTCACGCATCTCACGATCGTCGCGTCAGCGGGACCGTCCGTCACTCATCCGTCCGGCGTGGCGGCCCGGTACGGTCGGTGCGTGCGCATACTCGTGACCGGTGGCAGTGGGAAGTTGGGGCAGTATGTGGTGGCCGATCTGGTCGACCATGGCCATGATGTGGTGAATGTCGACCTTGTGCCGGCGCCCGAACCACGCTGCCCGTTCGTGCGCGCGGATCTGTCCGACCACGGCCGGGCGGTCGACGCCTTCACCGCCGTCAGCGGCAGGTTCCGTGAACTGGACGGGGTGGTACACCTGTCGGCCATCCCGGCCCCCGGGCTGGCCGGCAACGCCGAGATATTCGGCAACAACGTGCGCTCGACCTTCCATGTGCTGGCCGCCGCCCGGCTGGCCGGCGTCCGCCGGGTGGTGACGGCGTCCAGTGAGACGGTGCTGGGCCTGCCCTTCGACACGCCGCCGCCGTATCTGCCGGTGGACGAGGAGTATCCGGCCCGACCGGAGTCGTCGTACGCGCTCGGCAAGCATCTGGAAGAGCAGATGGCGATCCAGTTCTGCCGGCAGGACCCGACCCTGGCCGTCAGCGCGCTGCGCTTCTCCAACGTGATGCGGCCGGCGGACTACGCGGACTTCCCCGGATTCCAGGACGACCCGCGGCAACGGTCGTGGAACCTGTGGGGATATATCGACGCCCGTGACGGCGCCCAGGCGGTGCGCCGTGCCCTCGGGTACGACCAGCCGGGCTTCGAGGCGTTCATCATCGCCAACGCGGAGACTGTGATGACCACGCCGTCGGCTCAGCTGGCGACGGCGGTCTTCCCGGACGTACCTCGCCGGCGGGAGCTCGTCGGCACCGAGACGCTGCTCGGCATCGACAAGGCGCGGCGGCTGCTCGGCTACGAGCCCGAGCACCACTGGTACGACCAATCGTAGTACGGCGACGGCACTGGCCCATCCAGCGGTGTCCACAGTGGATGCTCCCGGCCGTCACGGCCGCTGTACACGTGGCCGGCCTCCACGGCCGCCGGCCACGCTACGTCGCCGACCCGGCGGCCCGGCGTAGTAGAAGATCACGTTCGCGGAGGTTGGCGGTCAGCTCGGCCGCTCGCGCGAACTCGGCCCGGGCTTCGGCCGAACGGCCCAGCCGGGTCAGCAGGTCACCCCGGACGGCCGGCAGCAGGTGGTAGCTGGGCAGCTCGCCCCGAGCGACGAGGTCGTCGACCAGGCGCAACCCGTCCGCCGGTCCGGAGTCCATGGCGACGGCGACGGCCCGGTTGAGTTCGACGATCGGTGACGGCGTGAGGGCGAGCAGGGTGTCGTACAGCGCGGCGATAGCGGCCCAGTCGGTGTTCTCGGCCGTGCGGGCCTGGGCATGGCAGGCGGCGATGGCGGCTTGCACGACGTAAGGCCCGGGCGGCTGATCCAGCTGGCGGGCGCGCAGCAGCGCGGCGAAGCCGCGATGGATGAGCAGCTGGTCCCACCGGCCGCGGTTCTGTTCCAACAGCGGGATCGGGTCGCCGCGCTCATCGGTACGGGCTCGCGTCCGGGACGCTTGGATCTCCATCAGAGCGACCAGACCGTGCACCTCGGGTTCGGCCGGGGCGAGGCCGGCGAGCATACGTCCCAGGCGCAGCGCCTCCTGGCACAGTCCGGGGCGCAGCCAGTCATCCCCGGCGGTCGCCGCATAGCCCTCGTTGAAGATCAGGTACACCACTTCGAGGACATCGGCCAGGCGCTCAGCCCGGGCCGCTGGCGCCGGCACCTCGAACGGAACCTGCTTGTCGGCCAGTGTCCGCTTGGCCCGCACGATCCGCTGGGCGATCGTGGACTCGGGGACCAGGAACGCCCGGGCGATCTCGTCGGTGGTCAGCCCGCCGAGCAGCCGGAGCGTCAGGGCAACCCGGGACGTGGTCGGCAACACCGGATGGCAAGCCACGAAGATCAGCCGGAGGATGTCGTCGGGCAGGTCGTCCCGGGCGATGATCGCGTCGAACTCGGCTCCCCCGCTGTGCAGGTCCGTGCGTTGCGCCTGTTCGACCTCGTGCCCGATGAGGGCGACCTTCTCCCGGAGCCGGTCGTCGCGGCGGAGCCGGTCGATCGCCCGGTGCCTGGCCGTGGCCATGAGCCAACCGCCCGGGTTGTCCGGCACGCCGGTGATCGGCCACTCCTCGAGCGCCGCCAGCAGTGCGTCGTGCGCCATGTCCTCGGCCAGCCCGACATCGCGTACCAGCCGGGTCAGGGCGGCGATGATCCGGGCCGACTCCAGGCGCCAGACCGTCTCGACCGTGCCTTGGGCGGAGACCGTACCGTGGGCGGAGACCGTGGCGTGGGCGGAGACCGTGCCGTCGGCGGAGGAGGTCACTCCCCGGGGCCGAACACCTGGCGCACGTCGCCCTCGCCCTCACCGACGAGCTCCCAGAACCGGCGGGCCACCTCGATCGCCTCATCCTTCGAGCGCACCTCGACCAGCGCGAAGCTGACGATGGCCTCCTTGGCCTCGGTGAACGGGCCGTCGGTCAGGGTCATCCGGCCGCCTCGGGTGGAGATGTGGGTGCCCTGGTCGAGACCACCGGCGGCCAGCAGCACTCCGGCCCGGGTCATCTCCTCGATCAACTGCGCCATCTTCTCGTACAGCTCGGCGTCCGGGGCAGGTACGCCGCCGTTGGTCGTCATCAGAAACCGCATTCGACCGATCATGCCCGGTCGCCGGAAAAAAGTCCGGCCGGGGTGTCGATCCGCGTCCGGCCCGTTCGCCGCATCGGATGAGGGCAGCCAGACGGGCTACCCGGACGACAAGGAGAACCGAGATGCGCAAGATCGTGGTAGGCGAGTTCATCTCGCTCGACGGCGTGGCCGAGGCCCCGGACACCTGGCACTTCCCGTACGTCAACGAGGAGATGTACGGCGCCATGTGGGCCATCAACGACCGGTGCGACACGATGCTGCTCGGTCGGGTGACCTACGAGAGCTTCGCCGGCGCGTTCGCGCACGCCGACCCGGACGACCCGGTGGCCGCGAAGATGAACAAGCCGACCAAGGTGGTGGTGTCCTCGACGCTGACCGAGCCGCTGGAGTGGGCGAACTCGATCGTGCTGACCGGTGACGTGGTCGAGGGTGTCGCCCGGCTCAAGGAGCAGCCCGGAGCCGACATCGTCATCACCGGCAGCCTCCGGCTCGTCCGCAGCCTGCTGCGGGCCGGACTGGTGGACGAGCTGAGCCTTCTGCAGCACCCGATTCTGGTCGGTCACGGCCAGCGCCTGTTCGAGGACGACACGGACGCCACCCGGCTCCAGCTGGTCAGCTCGACCGCGTTCAGCACCGGCGTGCTGAACCTGCTCTACCAGAAGGCCTGAGGTGCTGGCCGGCCCGGCCAGTCGGTGCCGGCCGGCCCGGCCAGTCGGTGCCGGCCGGCCTCCGTCCACTGTGGAGGGGATGCGCGATGTCGGCCGGAGCCATAGCCTGTGCCGTGCAATGCCGTGGCATGCCTCGTCGAGGAGGGTGACCAGATGTACGGAGATCCGGCGGCGCTGGAGGAGCTGGCGGCGGTGCTGTCCCGGCGGGCCGATGAGGTTCGGCAGCATTGTGACGGCTACATCCGGGCTGGTCGAGCGGCTCACTGGGTGTCGACGGCGGCCGATGAGTACCGGCGCCACGTCGAACACGAGGGCGTCCGGATGCTCCGCGCGGCCGACGCCCTCGACGACGCCGCGGCCGGGCTGCGTGCCCATGCGGGGCAGGTCCGTGAGGCGCTGGCCGAGATCGCCCGGATGGAGCACGCCGCCACCGAGTGGTTTGAGGAACGGCTGCGCGACCTGCGCGATGATGCGGTGGACGCGTTCGACGCCGCCCGGCGCGGCATCTCGGTGCTGGTACCGGAGGCGCCCTGGCGGACCTGGCCGGTCACCCCGCTCGACCTGCCCGGTCCGGGCGACAAGGGCTGGCTCGAGGTCGGTCGGTTCCTGCGCCGCCAGGGCGTGTTGTGACGGTGCCGCGCTCGGCCGTGCTGCCGGCCCGCCGGCTCGTGCTGTCCCGGGCCGAATGGGCCGCGCTAACCGCGAACGCGGGGACCTCGCTGCCGCCTGACCTTGCCGGCTCTCGCGATGGCGCGCCGGAGCCCGGCGGAGCCGAACTGCGGCGTGCGGCCGAGGAGCTGGCCCGGCGCCGGGTGCTGGCCCGCGTCGGGGACGACCCCGCAGGGTACCGACCGGTGGCTGCCGTCGCGACCAACCTCGGCCTGCTCGGCCACCACCAGGTCGGTGTACGGGTGGCGGTCACCCTCGGCCGGCACGGCGTGCGGGCGGCGTACGCGTTGGCCGGCCCGCTCGGGGCCAGCCTGTTCAGGCTGGCGGACGGCGCCGTCGAGCTGTCCCTGTTCGAGGCCCGGCGATGGGGCTGGGAGCTGCTGCGTTCGGTACCGACGGTGCAACAGCTGCAGACGGACGGGTCTCGCATCCGCCAGGCCCTCGCCGGCGACGTTGGCCAGCCGCTTCGCGGTGTGCTGCCGCTGTCGGCCCTCGCCGCGGCATCGGGGCAGCCGCCGGACTCCGATGTGGACAGTACTGAGGCGGCGCTGGCCCGGGCGGCGGCAGCCCGCACGGTCGGCGTGCTTCGTTGCGTGGTGGCTGGCCGGATCGCGGGCGGGGTTGGCGTGGGCCAGGTCGTCTGGCTCGGTACGGACACCGGCTGGGTAGGTACCCGGCCCGTGGGGCCGGTCGGGGGGGCGGGCCACGGTGCGGGCCACGGTCCGGGCTATGGTGCGGCTCGAGCCGGTCGAACGGGACGACTTCGCGAGCTGGGTCGCGCCGTCGGTGGCCCAGATTCTGGAGGCGGTCGATGAGTGATCTGGGGCTCGACATCGGCGGCGGCGCCGGTGGGGTCGCGGCCCGCTTCGATGACCTCGAAGCCCTCGGCGCGCTCGCTGACGATCTCGCGCTCGCGATGGGCGGTATCGCGGCCCAATGCCACCAGGCTCTCGCCGATCCGGACGTGGCAGCTTCGGCGGCGCTGGACCCGTGGGGTGCCGCGTCGTTCGAGAAGAAGCTGCTGCTCGCCCTGGACGGTCCGGACGGGCTGACCGCACTCGCGCTCGGCTTCGGCGAGCAGGCGATCCGGCTGCGGGCCACGGCCGGGTCCTACCGGATCGTCGATGAGGCCCGGGCCGAGAGCCTCGACGCGCTGCGGTGGTTGGCCGGCTACGGCCTGGGCGCGGTGGTCGAGGCGGGACTGGTCGGGGTCGGCCTGCTCGCCCTGACCGATCCGGTCGGTGTGGTGCTCGTCGCCGGGGCGGCCTACCTCGGGCTCGGGTGCAGCCCGCTGTCCGGCTCCGACATCCAGCAGCTCGTCCTCGACCACCCGGGGGTGGTGGACGACCTCGTCGGCGCGTCGCCCGGGCTGATCAGCAACCTCACCGGACACTGGGTCGGCCTCCAAGGTGCCGCCGACATGATCGGATCGCTCTATCCCGACGGCGTAGCGGTGGGGCGGGACCTCGGTGTCGACGACGACTACGATGCCGGGCACGGCGCGCCGACCGACTTCGCCGACCTGATGGCAGGGCTGTCCCATCGCGACGGCTCGGCCCACGACGATGGCCACGACATGATCGACGTGAGGGCGATCACCCAGCCGGACGGTCGTCGATCGTACATTGTGGACATTCCTGGGACGAAGACGTGGGACGCGCCGGGGCCCAACGCGGCTCTGGACGATCTGGGTACGGATATCCACGGCATCGCGGGCGACCCGACCGCGCGGGAGTCCGCCGTCGCGGACGCGCTTCGGCGAGCGGGGGTCAGCCCCGCTGATCCGGTGATGCTGGTCGGTCACAGCCAGGGCGGGCTGGTCGCGGCCCAGGCGGCTCACGACACCACGACCGGCTCGTTCCACTTCAACGTCACGCACGTGTTCGCGGTGGGGTCACCGGTCGCCCGGGTGGACATCCCACCCGGGATACAGATGCTGTCCCTGGAGAACCGCTTCGACGTGGTACCCCGGCTCGACGCGGCCGCCAACCCGGACCGGCCCAATGTCACCACGGCCACGTTCGACCTGCAGCGCGACGACATCGGGATGAACCATGCAATCGGGTCGGCGTACACGCCGGGCGCGGCCGCGTTGGACCGCAGCGCCGACCCGTCGGTGCTCGCGTTCCGCGATAGCGCCGGCGCGTTCCTCGGGGCCGCGCCCGGCAGCGCCGTGCGGACGTACGTCTACGACTACCACCGCGAGGTTTCCCGGCCCACCTGACGGGCTTCTCGGCGCCACATCCTCGGGCTGAACTGCTTGCCCGGACACCTTGCTAACACATTTCGCATAATGCGGCGTCCCTGCAAACACATGGGCCTCCAAGGCCCCGGACACCCTGCTAGCTGGCCACTTCCGCGGCGATGACCTGGTCGACCTCGATCCGGCGGTCGGTCTCCTCGATGGCGAACCGTTCGGCGTCGAGGGTGTCGGCCAGCGACTCGTCCTGGCGCATCAGCACGTCCAGGTCACCCTTCGCGTGATCGAGTACGCCCATCTTGTCGTACGCCTCGCGGATGTTGTCGCTCCACAGCCCGATGTCGCGGACACAGGGCACGATCCGGCTGAACAGTAGGCTCTGGAACAGTTGCATGTACGGCGATTCGTCGAGCATCCGATGCGCCTCGTCGGTCGGGATGCCCGCGTTCTCCCACACCTCGATGCCCCGGATCCGGTCACGCATCAGGTAGCAGCCCTCGATGACGAATGCCTCGCGCTCGGCGATCTCCGCCGCCGACAGCTGGCGGTAATAGTCGCGCAGGGCCAGCCGGCCGAAAGCGACGTGCCGGGCCTCGTCCTGCATGACGTAGGTGAGGATCTGCTTGGGCAGCGGCTTCGTGGTGACATCGCGCAACAGCCCGAACGCGGCCAAAGCCAGGCCCTCGATGAGCACCTGCATGCCCAGGTACGGCATGTCCCAACGGGAGTCCGACAGCGTGTCGCCCAGCAACTGCTGGAGCTTGGTGTTGATCGGGTAGATCACGCCGATCTTCTCGTGCAGGAACCGGGAGAAGATCTCGACGTGCCGCGCCTCGTCCATGGTCTGGGTGGCCGAGTAGAACTTCGCGTCGAGATCGGGAACCGTCTCGACGATACGCGCACCCGTGATCATCGCGCCCTGTTCCCCGTGCATGAACTGGGAGAACTGCCATGACGCGAGGTGCCGGCGAAGGTCGCGCAGGTTCTGCTCGCTCATCCGGTCCCAGTACGGGGTGCCGTAGATGGCCATTGCCTGGTCGGGCAGGCCGAGGGAGTCGTACGGGTCGACCTCGAGATCCCACTCGATCCGCTTGACCGAGTCCCACTGCTTGTCCTTACCCTTCTGGTACAGCGAAAGCAGCTTGTCGCGCCCGTCGTCGTACTCCCAGTTGAACCGGGTGTCCCCGGCCAGTGGGACATCCCAGCCGGGCGCCTCGGTGGGCGTGGTGTACAGGTCATGGGTCGACATGCCTCACCTCCGCACATCACGGTGGCACGTTGCCTACCGGCAAGTCAACAAAGCATCGACGCAGTCACGTCGCTGGGGCCGCTGGCCGTCGCCCACCGTCCACAGTGGAGTGGCGGTCGTCGGGCTGCGCGAGCGCGCCGTGCAGCACCACCTCGACGAGGTCCTCGACCGCGGCCGGCTGGCGATGGGTGACGAGTAGGCCGAGGAAGATCCCGGCCAAGCTCTCCGGCTGCAGCCACAGAGACTCGCGGTCCGGCTCGATCAGGTCAGCGAGGCTCTCCCGGATCGCGCTGAGGGACGTTTCCCGGGCGCCGGGCTCTGGTCGTTGCGGTGTCGGGTCGCGGCGGTGACCCGATGCGTACAGGGCGCCGACCACGGCGCTCATCCGGTCGAGGTGCGCCCGCAAAGCCTCGGCTGCTTGCATGAGCCGGGTGGCCAACGGATCGTCGAGCGAGATCAGGGCCAGTTCGCGGACCACCTGGCCGGGGTCGAGCGTCTCAGCCACGCAAGCGTCGAGGACCTCGTCCTTGCCGGCGAAGACCCGGAAGATGGTGGCCTCACCGATGCCGGCGGCCCGCGCGATCTGGGCGGTGGTGACGGCGGTTCCGTGCGCGGTGACCAGGGGGATGGCGGCGGCGACGATCATCGTTCGGCGCTGCTCCGGAGTCATTCCGGGAGCGCGGCGTCGACGTGGCGCATCGGGCATGTCCGCACCGTAGGGAGTGAGCGCTCACTCCGTCAACCTCGTACGGTCGGCCGGATGATCTTGACGGTTCGGATGAGCGCGCCGCCGATCCGGATACCTAGCGTAATGATCGGTTCTGGGGAGCGCTGCCATCCACTGTGGACCAAGGAGAGGGCTCAGATGCGGGCAGTTGTGACTCATGACTACGGATCGGCGCCGGCCATGACCGATGTCGAGACTCCCACCGCCGGACCCGGTGAGGTACGCGTCCGGGTCCGCGCCTCGTCGCTGAACGGATTCGACATCGCGACCGCGGGCGGATACTTCAACGGCATCTTCGAGCACCGGTTCCCGGTGGTGCTCGGCCGCGACTTCGCCGGGACGGTCGACCAGGTCGGTGACGGGGTCACCAGGTTCGCGCTCGGCGATGACGTGTTCGGTGTGGTACTCACGATGCCGCTCAGCGCCGGCGGCTTCGGCGAATACCTCGTCATGCCGGAGGACCAGGCCATCGCCCCCATGCCGCCCGGGCTGGACCACCAGCGGGCTGGCGCTCTCGGACTGGCCGGTGCCGCCGCCGTGGGCACGCTCGAGACGGCCGCACCCGTCGCAGGCGAGACCGTGCTCGTCGCCGGTGCCACCGGCGGTGTCGGCGCCATCGCACTCCAGCTGCTGGCCGATACTGGCGCGATCGTGATCGCCACCGCTCACGGAGACTCGGAATCTGACCACGTCCGGGCGTTCGGCGCCCATCACGTGGTCGACTACCGGGCTGACCTCCCGACTCAGGTGAGGGCGATCGCCCCCGACGGTGTGGACGTCGTGCTGCATCTCGCTGGTGACCCGGTCGCCCTGGCCGATCTGGTGGTCGGTGGGGGCCGGCTCGTCTCCCTGCTCAGTCCTCCGGCTGACCTCTTCGCCGGACGCGACATCGTGCTCAGCTCGGTCGTCGCCTCACCGGTCCGGCCGCTGCTGGAGACCCTGGGCGGCGGTGTGGCGACCGGGCGGCTGCGGGTCCCGGTCCAGCGGACATACGCGCTGGGAGACGTGCCCAGGGCTTTCCAGGATTTCGCCGCCGGCACCCTCGGCAAGCTGGTGGTCACGCTGGACTGACCTCATAGTGCGGGTGGACCATCTGGCCGGTCCGGTCCACCCACGCGAGCGTGATTCGGGGATGGGAGGCGGCGGTCCGCGCAGCTAGACCCGTTTTCCGCACGCGTGTGGGGCTACTCGTGGTCCTTGGTGATCGTTTCGGGCCAGGGTAGGGGGATGTCGAGGTGGGCGAGGATGGTGCGTTGGGTGTGGGTGAGTCGGTCCAGGGTTGGGCCGGTGGGGGTGTATGTGAGGTGTAGGTGGGCGAAGGCGGTGAGGATGCTGCGGCCGGTGGGTTTGGCGGCGCGGCCTTCGCCGAGGAGGCCTGGTAGTGGGGTGTTGGGGCCGAGTGCGCGGCGTAGGTCGGCTTCGATGAGGCCGAAGATGAGCAGGGCGATGCCGACGACGGAGACGAGTGCGGTGATGCGGTCGTCGTTGTGGAGGAACACGGGGCGCACGCGCAGGGTCTGCTTGAGGTCGCGGTGGCGCTGTTCGACGACCCACTGGTCTTTGTAGATTTTCAGGATGTCCAGTGTGGTGACGGGTTTGCCGCGTTTGGGGTCGGGCAGGTTGGTGGCCAGGGCGTAGAGGCCGTCGAGTCGGGCGGCGGCGGTGATGGCGTCGGGGTTGCGGTGCCAGGCCAGGGTGGGTTTGCCGGAGTTGGGGTCGGTGCTGGTGCTCACGTGCAGGAGGCCGGTGATGTTGCGGCCGATGATCTGGGCGACTTTGGTGTCGACGTTTTTCTGGGTGCGGTAGTAGCGCCCGCCCAGGCCGTTGCTGACTCGGGTGAGGGCGGCCTCGGCCGCGGCCAGCGCGCGGGTGCGGGCGTCGGCGACGGAGGTGGCCTCTTCCGATGACCAGATGTAGGCCACCCGCAGGTCGTGGTCGGTCTTGAACTTCTCGTCCGGGTCGGTGACCGGGTAGGGGCGCAGCAGTCCTTTCCAGCGGGTGCGTTCGTTGGCGGGCAGTCGCTGTTCGCGTTGGGAGACGTGGTCCAGGTCGACGAGTTGGTCCAGGTCGCCGACGTCGGCGAGGAACCGGTCGGCCCAGCCGGTGTCGGCGCGTAGCGGGACCACGAACCGCAGCCCGGCCCGGTCGGCGGCGCACAGGTGGCGCAGGTAGCCCAGGCCGGAGTCGGCGACCACGACCAGTCCGGGCGGGGCAATTGTGCGGAGCCGGTCCATCGCTTCGGCGAAGCCAGCGACCTCGGACGTGGCGCCTTTGTGTGGCCGGTAGTAGACCGGGATCCCGTCCACGGTGGATGCCTGCAGGGTCTTGACCTGCCGGCCGATGCTACGGTCGGCGGCCCAGCCCTTCTGCACCATGGCCGAGTGCTCGTAGGCGCCGGCGAAGCGCACCGCAGTCAGGTCCAGGTGCAGCCGGGACAGGTCCGCCCTGCCCGTGCGGGCCGCGGTCAGCGCCAACTCGCCGCGCACCTGCTCGGCGACTGGGGCGAGCGCCTCGAGTGCGCGGCCGAGCCGGTCGTCGTTGAGCAGCATGGCCGGGATGTCGAACAGCTCCGCCAGCGCCGCCGAAGACGCCCAGCCAGCCACGTCGTACAGCGGTGACGGCGCGCAGAGCCGGTTGGCCACCAGCGCACAGATCACCTCGCCATGGGTGAGCTGGGCCCGACCCTTCATCGGCGCGAGCCGGTCGATCACCTTGACCAGGTCCAACTGCTGCACGTAGTGCCGCACCAGCAGGAGTGATCCCACCAGCCGGCGGGTGCCGGTGGGGGGCGGATCCAGCCGGGCGAACGACGCCGCTAACTGGTCCAGTTGGCCCGACGACTTGAGCACGTCCTCCCGGCCGAGGGTGTGCAGTAACCGGTGCCGGACCTTGCCATCCTCGGTACGAAACGCCTCAACCAGGCGAAGATACGTGTAGTCCTTGCCTTCCCTGCGCACCTTGTGCCGTTTCACGTACACCGTAGGACCTCCCACTTGTTGGTCCTACGCTAAACCGCACAGAAGCGAATAACAAGCATGTAACCCGGCGTGTTTCCGCGATGCTGTTTGGTCCTACGGGCAGGCGCTGGCGCCGCTACCGCCGCCACGCTCCGAGCAGGCCGAGCCCCGCGAACCTGTTATCCCCCAACGCAACCGGAGCGCCGAGCACGGCTCGACCCTCCGAGATGATCTTCTACCTACGTCAAGTTGGTGCGGAAAACAGGGCTAGACCGAGCGGGCCGCCACGAACCAGTCGCCGGAGAAGGTCGGCTCCCCGCGGATCTCCGTGGCCAGTTGGGCGGCGGTCAGGTAGCGCTTGAAGATCCGATGCCGGGAGCCGTCGTTGAGCACCCGCTCCTGCCACTGCTCCGCCTCGACCGCGGGTCGCCGGGCCGAGTCGATGATCACGAGTTCGCGGCCGACCCGGCGGGCCTCGGCGAGAAATACGGCCCGCTCGTCGGGCCCGAGGTGGCCGTAGAAATGCCCGCTGACGACGCGGTCGAAGGCGCTGTCGGGGAACGGGAGGTCGAGGGCGTCACCGACGATCACGGTACCGTGCGGCACCCGAGTCCTGGTCAGCTCGACCATGGCCGGGCTCTGGTCGATCGCGGTGACCTCACCAGCGAGTTGCCGGGTCAGGAAGCCACTGCCGCAGGCCACATCCAGCACCCGGGCCGGCGGGAGGGACCGGACAAATCCGATCAGCCGCTCCACCTCCTCCGTCCATCCTGGACGGTCGCGGTGGGCGAACACGCCGGACCCGGTGTACCAGTCGTCGTACTCGTCGGCCCGGCGGTCGTAGTAGGCGGCGGTCCCGGGGTCTCGGGCGAATGTCGGTTGGGTCGTCACGCCGGTCATTCAACCGCACGCCGGTTCCGATCACCACGTGGCGGTCGGCCACCTCGGTACTGTGCTCAGGTCATCCGCGGACGCCACCACTGCCGTACAGCGCGCGGATCACGGCGACGATCTGGACCACGATCGCGATGCTGATCCCGATGACCCCGACGATGAGTATGACCCGCACGGCCAGCGCCCAGTTGAAGGCGTACCCGGTGAAGTCGAACGGGAACACCTGCAGCAGGCGGATCGCCGACGCCAGGCCGACCGCCGCGGTGATCAGGTCACCGACCGCCTTCCACCAGGGCGCGTCGTACGCCAGGTAGACCACGTCGACGGCCAGGTTCGCGGCGATCGTCAGGTTCACGATCAGCAGGACCTGCGCCGTGTCGGCGGTGAGAAACGGGAGCGCCTGCCAGCCTGGCGAGGCGTTGATCAGGTAGAGCATCGTCGCGTTGATCGCAGCGGCGATGAGGTAGCCCGTGCGCCGTACGGCGACTGGCGGGCGGCTCACTGGCGCGGTCACAGTCATCGTGTCCTCCTCGGCCATCGGGCAGACCATGTCACAGCCCGCCCCGGCGCACAGTGGCCATGATGCCCGACCCGTGGGGGCCGAAGGGCACCTGACCGCGAGCCGTCGCAACAGTCCACCGTGGAGGTATCGCGGGGTCAGAGCTCCCGCCGGGACCCCAACCCGATCGCGGCCGCGACCAGTCCGGTGCCCAGTGCGGCCGTGATGGCCGCGGCCGGCAGGAACTCGGCGACCGTACCGCCGCGGACCAGGCTGGCCATCGCGCCGACCAGATAGGTGGGCAGCCAACGCTGGGCCGGCGCGATCTGGCCGATCAGAGCCAGCCCCAGCAGCAGGACGAGTGCGATCCCGCCGGTGGCGAGTGTGCTTCGTACGGCCGATGCCACGAACGCGACCGCGGCCACGGCGAACGCGAGGAACAGGTCGCCGGCCAGGATGCCCGCGAGCATCGCCGACGCTGGCACGGCCCCGAGAAGTACGGCGGTCTCGTACCACGCGGCCAGGGATCCCATCGTGAAGCCGACGATCGCCGCGACCGCGTTCATCGTGAAGGCCGGCACGATGATGGCCCGCACGCCGGAGACGCGGGTGCGCAGGAACACCGCCATCTCCCGCCGGGCGTCGAAGGCCAGCGCGGACGCGGACACCATCACGACCACGAGCAGGCCGATCTGCGCGGCGTTGCTCACGAACTGGGCGATGCCATCGGCGGGTACGGGACTGGGGAACTCCACCCGCACGCTGCCCGTACCCAGCCGGGCGAGGATGGCGCTGAGGTACCGGGCCGTGAGGGGACCGGTGAATCCGAAGAACACGTACACGCCGATGATCGCCACCACCCGCCGTGTGCGGGCCAGCCGAAGCCACTCCAACCGCCACAGATTCACGCGGTCAGCTCCAGGAACACATCCTCCAGGTCGACCGCCTCGGGGGCCAGGCTGACGACCCGCGCTCCGCTCGCGGCCAGCGCCGCGACCAGGTGCTGCTCGGCCTGGGCGAGAGAGCGCACCGTGACCCGTAGCTGATCGTTTCCGGTGACCTCGGCCGCGGTGACCCAGTCGGCGAGGCGCAGCGACCGGGCGACCGGCTCGGCCGGCGCCCGCACGTGGATCCGGTAGGTCGGGACCGCCCGACCGACGAGCAGCATCTCCAGCGGGCCCTGGTAGAGCAGGCGACCTGCCCGCAGGATGCCGACCGTGTCGCAGACCTCCTGGACATCGGCGAGGATGTGGCTGGACAGCACGACGGTCGCCTGACCGCGCAGCTGACGGATCAGGTCGAGCACCTCGCGCCGGCCGGCCGGATCGAGCGCGGACGCCGGCTCGTCCAGCAGCAGCAGCTCGGGCTGCCCGACCACGGTCGCGGCGATGCCCAGCCGTTGCAGCATGCCGCGCGAGTAGCCACCGACCTTGCGCGACGCGGCCTCCGAGAGCCCGGCGTCACGCAGGATATCGTCGACCGCCTGATCGGAGGCCGCCGGCGCCACGAGACCGCGGGCCAGGTCGATCACCTCACGCCCGGTCAGCCACGGCTCGAACTGCGGGGTGTCGGGGAGCAGTGCGATCCGCTCCCGTGACACTCCCAGGTGGACGGTCCCGGCGGAGGGCCTCCGAAGGCCGGCCAGCACGGCGAGCAGGGTTGTCTTGCCCGCACCGTTCGGGCCGACGAGCCCATAGACGGAGCCGTTCGGCACGTCCAGGTCCACGGTCTCGAGCGCGAGGTGCCCGTCGTAGCGCTTGGTCAGAGCGGTCGTGGTGACCATCAGTGCTCGGCCCGACCCGCGACGAGGTAGATGATGGCGCCGATGGGTATCGACACGACGCACACCGCCGCCCACGCCCATTTCGGCAGGTACCGGACGCGGCTGCGGGACAGGTCGAACAGGCAGTAGCCGACAAAGGCGACGGCGAGTACCCCGATCGGCAGCAACGCTGCCCATGCCAGGCGGTCCATGGCGGGAGCACCTCCAACGGGGCCCAGGAACCCCATGGGTAAGGGGACCACGTCCGGCACCGCCCGGTGAGGACCCAAGGACCCGTCCACGACCGCCGAATGGCCCGACTCCGGGACGGCCGGTGGGCCACTCGGCGCCGGATCGGGCGGTTCGGCCCTGCTGGCGGTGGCCGGCCCGGCGGAGCCTGGTACCCAGGGTGTACCACGAAGGTTGGAGGGCGCCGTGAAGGCCATCTATATCGACAGTCGGGCCGAGCGCGACGGCGATCCGCCGATAGCCCGCCGGCCGGTGAGCGCGGTCATGAGCCGCCCGGTCGCCACGATCGCCGCGGGTGCGTCCCTGGCCGAGGCGCTGCGGGTGATGGCGTCCACGAAGGTACGCCACCTTGTTCTCGAGGACGAGGCGGGGCTGTACGGCGGCGTCGTGTCCGACCGGCAGATCGGCGCCTCCTGGGCGGACGATCCAGGCTGCCTGACGACCCGGACCGTCGCCGCCATTGTGGACAGCACGGTTCCCACCGTCGGGGCCTCGACCCATGTCGTGGCCGCCGCCCGGGTGATGCGGGCGGCCGCTACCGACGCGGTGGCCGTCGTCGACCAGACGGGTGCGGTTGAGGGAATCGTCACCGGTACCGACCTCATCGGCTTCCTGGCCCGCTACCACGACGGCCTGCCCTGTTAGCGGTGCCGCCCAACACCGGGTAGGCGAGGACGCCGGTCACCGCCACAGGTTCTGTTCCGCGGGTTAGTACGCCCGTCCATGGCGCCACGACGGGACCGTCCAGGCCGCGATCAGCCGGTCTTCGGGGATTCTGCCTGACCGCTTGTCGGTAGCCCGGTCGGGTAGGACCGGATTCCCTCGTCCGGCATCGGTGACAGGTTGTGACGAAGCCACACCGGCCGAAGAGCTTCGGCATACGGTCAATCATTGGTGCCGCTGCCACCTCCACAGGACCTTCGGCCCTGGCGTCGGGACCCGTTGCGCCCTGCCGAGCGCTCGCGGCCCGGCGCAGGCTCGATCAGACGACCAAGGAGATGACCATGACCAACCGCGCATCGCTCGATCAGATCGGTCTGAGCACCGGTAAGAAGGCGCGCCTGCGCAGGATCCTGTTCAACCACGGACTGCGTAACGGTACGGCGATCTTCCTCCCATACGACCAGGGGCTTGAACACGGCCCG
Source organism: uncultured Actinomycetota bacterium (assembly GCA_963803345.1). Classification (GTDB taxonomy): domain Bacteria; phylum Actinomycetota; class Actinomycetes; order Mycobacteriales; family Micromonosporaceae; genus CAWDLX01. The sequence continues at coordinate 1,141,924 of CAWDLX010000004.1, read as the reverse complement.
CGCGACTTCTTCGCCAACCCGGCCGCGAGCGACCCACGGTACATCGTCCGGCTCGCCGTGGAGGGTGGCTTCAACGGCATCGCGATCCAGATCGGACTCGCCGAGAAGTTCTACTGGGACTTCGCCGGCGAGGTTCCGCTCATCCTCAAGCTCAATGGCAAGACGGAGATCCCGCCGGACGGTGACGCGCTCTCGCCCGTGCACGCCAGTGTGGCCGACGCGGTCCGGCTGGGTGCCGACGCGGTCGGCTACACGCTCTACGTCGGCACTCCAGCCGCCGAGAAGGACTTCGCACAGCTGCGACAGATCCGAGCGGAGGCTCACGAACTGGGCATGCCTCTGATCGTCTGGGCATACCCGCGCGGTTCGGCCATCGAGGGCAAGGGTGGCAAGGACTCGTTCTACGCCGTCGACTACGCCGCCCGCACGGCGAGCGAAGTCGGGGCCGACGTGGTGAAGGTGAACTTCCCCCATCCGGAGAAGCGGACCGGAGTCCCCGGTGCTTACGACGCCGAGTTCTCCAGCCAGGACGCGGTCAACGCGGTCGTTCGCTCGGCCAACCGCACGCTCGTGCTCATCTCCGGCGGCGAGAAGGCGGGTGACGAGGCGATGCTCGACAAGGCGCGGGAGTCGATGGAGGCCGGCGCGACCGGTCTCATCTTTGGCCGCAACATCTGGCAACGCGGGCACGACGAGTCGCTCCGGCTCGTCGCCCAGCTGCGCGACATCCTCGCGAAGTACCCGACCAACTGACACCCGCGATTCCCCGGTCGAGGAGGTTGATGCCGTGCCCCGGGTTCGCGACTGGTTGGACCGTTTCCGGCCAGCCGGAGGGCCGGGCGCTCTCAGCGGGGCCGGTGTGCCGACCGACCGCCGGCAGGCCGCCGCGACGGAACTGGAGCCGGTCTTCGCGGCGATGGCCGACGTGGTGCGAGCCGCCGACGCGGAACGACGTCGGGCGGCGGGCGAGGCACAGCGGGTGCTGGCCGAGGCCGAGCGGCGGGCCGACTCCATCCGTGCTGAGGCCGCCAAGCGGGCCGAGGCGGTGCGGGCGGCGGAGGAGGTCCGGATCCGCGACGAGGCCCTGGCGCAGGCTGCCCGCGTGATGCGACACGCGGCCGCTGAGGCGCAGGCGGCCCGCCAACAGGCTGCCGGGCGCCGCGCCGATCTCGTCGCCGCGGTCGTGAGCCGTCTTCGCGCTGACCTGGACGGTGCGGTCCGCACCCCGACAGTGCCCACTGACCGGGCCGGCGCGACATGAGTGCGGGCTGGGTCGCCGGCACCGTCCGAGCTCGGGCCATGGTGACCCGACGGCTCGGTACCGCTGGTGTCCGAAGTCTGGCCGGCTGCGGTTCGCTGCCCGCCGCGGTCGAGATGTTGGCCCGGTCGCCGTACGGCCCGCGCGTCCACAGCGGTCAAACGCTTCCCGAGGCCGCCCGCGGCATTGCCGCCACCGTGTTGTGGAACCTCAGGGTACTGGCCGGCTGGACGCCAGCTCGAGGGGCGGACATGCTGCGGGCGCTGGCCAGCTGGTTCGAGATCGCCAACGTCGACGAGCAGTTGCGCGCGCTGGCCGGGCATACCCCGCTGGCACCGTTCGAGCTCGGGACGCTCGCGACGGCCTGGCCCCAGTTGTCGCGGGCGGGCTCGTTGGACGAGCTGAGGACGGCGCTGGCCACGTCGGCCTGGGGGGACCCCGGTGGCACGACCCCGCGTGAGATCCAGTTCGGCATGCGGCTGTCCTGGGCGGCTCGGGTGGTGGCTCACGTTCCCGCCGCACGGACCTGGGCGCTCGGTGCGGTCGCGCTCGTCGTGGCGCGGGAGCGGCTCGGCCGGGCGGACGCCCTGCCCGACGGCCCGGCGCTGACGACCAGCGCCCTGATCGGGCCCGGTTGGGCAGGCGCCGGATCACTCGACGCGCTCCGATCCAGCTTGCCGTCGGCCGCCCGCTGGGCGGTCGCCGACCTCACCGATGTCGAGAACCTGTGGTCGTGGGAGGCGCGGTGGTGGCGGCGGGTCCGCGCCGACGCCGGCCCGCTCTCGGCCCGGCACGGATTCGGCCCGGACCAGCTGGTCGGGTCGGCGGCGCTGATCGCCGCCGACGCCTGGCTGGCGATCGGCGCGCTCGAAACGGCCACCCGCGGCACTGTCGAGCGCGAGGTGCTCGATGCGTTGGCGTGAGTTCAGCCCGCTGCCGATGAGCCGCATCGCGGTGGTGGCTCGCGCGACCGCCCTGCGCGACGCCCTGGTGACCGTCGCTGATTCCGGCACGGTCGAGCTGGACCGCGTCGTGCCCTCGGCTGATCTCGCGATGGGCGAAGCGGCCCGGACCCTGCAGCGGCTCGCCGCCGCCGACCCGATACGACCGTGCCTCAGCCCTACGACACCCGACCTGGCCGAACTCGAGCATGACAACCGGGTCGACCTGCTCGCGGGCGAGGTGGAACTCGACGAGCAGGCCAGCCAGGCCGTGGTCCGCGACGGCATCGCCGCGATGCTGGGCTGGATCCCCACCGAGGCCATCGCGGATCTCGCCATGCGGCTGGTCGCGGTCGGGGCGGCCGTGGCGCCGCTGCCCGCGCCATCGGGCGCGCAGCCACCGACGGCGAACCGGCGTGGTACGGCGGGTACCGCGTTCGGGCCACTGGTGGACACCTACGCTCCGGTACCCTACCGCGACATCGACCCGACCATCCCGTCCGGACTGGCCTACGCGGTCATGTTCGGCGCGATGTTCGGCGACGTCGGCCACGGCGCTCTGCTCGTAGCCGGCGCCGTGCTGCTCCGCTTCCACGCCTTCCGTCGGCAGGGGTTGGCCCGGCTTCGCCCGCATGCCCTGCTGATCGCGGCCGGCAGGTGCGTCGGCGATGTTCTTCGGGCTCGTGTACGGCGAGTGCTTCGGCCCGACCGGCCTGGTCGGTCCCGGGCTGATCTCCCCCATTGACCAGCCGGTGCCGATGCTCGTCGGCGGCATCGCTCTCGGCGCCCTCCTGCTCGCCGGCGCCTACGCGCTCGGCACGGTCGAACCGGCTGCGCGAGGGCGGCCTGGCCCTGGCGCTGTACGCGCCCGGACGGGATCGCCGGCGCCGATGTTGTTCCTGGCCGCCGGCGCTCGGTGCCGCCGCCTGGTACTGGCGCATCGCCTGGCTGGGCCTCGCCGCCGCCGCTGTCGCGGTCGACCGGCCTGGTGCTGGCCTTCATCGGCCTGCTCGCGTCGCCGGCGGTGGCGGCGCCGGCGGTGGCCCAGGCCACCGTGGAGACCTTCGACCTCGTCATCCGGCTCGGCGCCAACGTGGTCTCGTTCGCCCGGCTGGCCGCCTTCGGCCTGACCCATGCGGTGCTCGGCCTGATCGTCTGGGACGGCGACGGTCGGCACTGTGGGGTCGCGGCCTGGCCGGCGCCGTCGGCGCGCCGTGCTCGTCTTCGCTGATCGGCAACGCGCTGGCCTTCGCGCTCGAGGCTCTGGTCGCCGGCATCCAGGCCCTGCGGCTGGAGTACTACGAGCTGTTCTCGCGGGTGTTCCAGACCGAGGGCCGACCGTTCCGGCCGTGGCACGTCGCCATCGAGCCGGCATCCAGGTAAGGACAGGACATGAGCCTGGCTCATCGCCGTCGCCTCGGTCATCGGCGCTCGAGCCTGCCGCGCCGGGAGTCGCGTCGGCTCTGGTGCCGCGTCGTTGCCGTCGCCGGCCGGTCTGCTGGTCGCCGCGCGGTCAGCGCGGTCGCTCAGCGGCGTCCGGCCAGCGGCCGCTCGCCGCGACGGCGGCGCGGCGCCGCGACCAGCGGCGCCGGCGGCATGGCGCTGCTGGCCGCCGCGATCGCGGTCGCAGGCTCGTCGATCGGCGCGGCGATCGCGGTCGCCTACACCGGCGCGGCGGCGCTGGCGGCGATGAGCGAGCGCCCGGAGCTGTTCGGCCGGGCCATGGTCATCGTCGGCCTGGCCGAGGGCATCGCGATCTACGGGCTCATCGTCTCGATCATCCTTATCGGACGGGCGTGATGGGCAGCATCGCGGCTATCGGTGAGGAGACCGCTGATTCGCGGGTTCGCACTGGCCGGCGCTCGGGTGTTCGCCTCGCGACGACCCGGCAGGCGGCCGTGCGGCCTGGCGGGCATTGCCGGGGGACGTCGCAGGTCGTCATCCTGACGCCCGCGGTGAGCCGCGGCGCTCGACTGGCCGCGACACCGATGGGCGGCCGCTGTGGTGGTGATGACGCCATGACGGTCGACCCGACATCTCGGTGCCGCGCTCGCAGCCGGTACGCGATCGCCCTGCTGGAGGCCGCCCGCTCGCGACCGTGCGCCGATGCTGGCCGAGCGCGGCCGGGCAGGCCGGCGCGATGGCGGCCGCGGCCGAGGCCGAGGCCTCGGCGGGTTACCGAGCCCTGGCGCAGCGAGGGGACGCGCCGACGCGGCCCGGTTCCTGACCATGCGGCGCTCGCGGGCCGCGCGATGCCCGAGCCCGTGCTGCTGCAGGCCGCGTCCGACGACGACGCTGCTGCGGGCGGCCGCGCGATCGGCGGCATCGACCGCTGCGGGACGCGCCGGACTACCCGCGATGCAGGAGCGGCTGGTCGTTGCCGTACGGTCCGGCTGCTCGGGCCGCGACGCGACCGTGGAGGACAGCCCCGATGGTGGCGTCATCGGCAACGCGCCTGGCCGGCGGCTGGACCTGGCCTGCCCAGGTTGGCCGAGCGGTCGCGTCGACGAGTTACTCGACGAACTCGTGGTGGAGCGATCGCCATGACCGGCCCGCGGGCCGCCGTCACAGGCGTGGTGCGCCGGGTCAACGGCCCGCTCGTCGAGGTCCAGCTGAGCGGCTTGTCCATGGCGGAGCTGCTTGAGGTCGGGCCGGCCCGGCTGCCGGCCGAGGTGGTGGCGCTGCGCGGCGAGCACGCCACGACGCAGGCTTACGAGTACACCGGCGCTATGGCGCCCGGTGACCCCGGCACGCCCGCTCGGCCGGCCGCTGTCGGTCCGGCTCGGCCCGGGCCTGACCGGGCGGGTCTTCGACGGGCTGCTGCGACCGCTCGGTGGCGCTGGGCACTTGGCTCGATCCCGGCGCGAGCCGGGTCCGCGATGACCGGAGCGTGGCGCGTTCAGCCCGACGTGCCCGAGGCGACGCGGTCGGGCCCGGTGACGTCCTGGGCACCGTCGCGACGCCGGGCCGGTGCCGCACCGCGTGCTCGTCCGCCGCCGGTGTGCGCGGGCGGATCGACGAGCTGCGCGCGCCGGGCCCGTGCGGCGCGGTCGAGCCGGTCGCGGTCGTCGCCGGCGTCCCGGTACCGCTGTCGGCCTGGTGGCCGGTGCGCCGGCCCCGCCCGTTCCGTGCCCGGCTGGACACCACCGCCCCTCTGCTGACCGGTCAGCGGGTGCTCGACGCCCTCTACCCGGTACCAAGGGTGGCACGGCCGCCGTGCCGGGCGGCTTCGGGACCGGCAAGACCGTGCTGCTCCAGCAGATCGCGAAGTGGTGCGACGCCGACATCATCGTCTACGTCGGCTGTGGCGAACGCGGAAACGAGCTGGCCGACGTGGTCACCGAACTCGCCGAGCTGACGCGACCCGCGGACCGGCGGCCGGCTGGCCGACCGCACTGTCCTCATCGCGAATACGTCCAACATGCCGATCATGGCCAGGGAGGCGAGCATCTACACCGGAGTCACGGTGGCCGAGTTCTACCGCGACATGGGCCTCGACGTCGTCGTGATCGCCGACTCGACCTCGCGTTGGGCAGAGGCGCTTGCGCGAGTTCGCGTCCCGGACCGGCGCGCTGCCGGCTGAGGAAGGCTATCCGGCCAGCCTCGCCTCGGCCCTGGCCGCCTTCTACGAACGGGCGGGCCGGGTCCAGACGCTCGGCGGCCAGGACGGGTCGATCACCATCATCGGGGCGGTCTCGCCTCCGGGCGGCGACATGACCGAGCCGGTGACCGCGCACACCCAGCGTTTCGTCCGTACACTGTGGACACTCGATCGCGATCTGGCCTACGCGCGCCACTACCCCGCGGTGACGTGGACCGGTTCCTACTGCCGCGATGCCGACGGCGGTCGGCGGCTGGTACGGCCAATCCGGCGACCTGCGCTGGGTACAGCGCCGGGCCCGGATGGTCTCGCTACTGGCCGAGGCCGACCGGCTGGCGGCGCTGGCCGAACTGGTCGGCGTCACCGCTCTGGCCGGGCACGAACGGATGACGATGCTGGGCGGCCGGCTGCTTCGGGAAGGCGTTCTGCAGCAGAGCGCCCTGTCGCCGACTGACGCCTACTGCAGCCCGGCCAAGACGGCCGCCCTCGTCGACTTGGTCTTCGACGTGGTCGCACAGGCGCGGGAGCTCGTCGATGGCGGTCTGCCGGCGGCCGCCGTCGAGGAGGCCGACTACGCGCCATTTATCCGAGCCCGGGAACGCCCCGACGCCGAACAGCCCGCGGTCATCGCGGCCGTGACGGACCGATGCGCACGATACTGCGAGGCGATGCCATGAGCCACGTCGGCACCATCGAGTACTCGACGATCACGCAGGTGCGGGGTCCGCTGCTGGTGGTGGGCGGGGTCGCGGGCGTCGGGCTGGGACGAGTTCGCCACGCATCCCATCGACGGGCCGCCGCCGCGACATGGCCTGGTCCTCGAGGTCGATCGTGACCTCGCCGTCGTCCAGGTGCTCGAGGGCACCGACGGCATCGACCCGGCGGCCACCACGGTCGCCTTCGACGGGACGCCGCTGGAGATCCCGGTCGGCACCGGCTGGCTCGGTCGGGTCTGCAACGGCCGCGGCGAGCCCCTCGACGGCGGTCCGCGGGTACTGAGGTCACCAGCACGCGCCGGTCGCCGGGTGGCCGATGAACCCCGTGGTGCGCGAGCCACCCGCCGAACCCGTCCTCACCGGTGTGTCCGTTGTGGATGGTCTGACCACGCTGGTGCGAGGGCAGAAGCTGCCGTTGTTCTCGGTCGCGGGCCTGCCCCACCTCGAGCTGGCCACCCAGATCGCCGCCCAGGCGACGACCACCGGTGAGGCGTTCTGCGTGGTGGTCGCCGGCATGGGCCTCACCCACGCTGACGCGGCGGCCGTCCGTGACGCCCTCGGCGCCCGGTCCGCCGCCGGAGAACTGGTCCTGTTGCTCAATACGGCCGATGACCCCGTCGTCGAGCGCATCCTGACGCCCCGACTCGCATTGACGATCGCCGAGCACCTCGCCTTCGAGCTCGACCGCCACGTCCTGGTGGTGGCGGCCGACATGACAAGCTACTGCGAGGCGCTACGGGAAGTGTCGGCCGCGCGCGGCGAGGTGCCGGCCCGCCACGCCTATCCGGGCTACCTGTACAGCGACCTCGCCAGCCTCTACGAACGCTGCGGTCGTATCACGCGGCCGGCCCGGATCGGTCACCATGATGCCGGTCCTGACCATGCCGGCCGGCGACATCACCCACCCAGTGCCTGACCTGACCGGCTACATCACCGAGGGCCAGATCGTGCTCAGCCCCGAGGCGTACGCCCGCGGCGCCTATCCCCCGGTCGACCCGCTCTCCTCGTTGTCGCGGCTCATGCGTCACGGCGCCGGCCCGGGCCGGACGCGGGAGGACCACCTCGATGTCGCGGCACAGTTGCTGGCTGCCCTGGCCCGCGCGCGGCAGGTGCGGGATCTCGCCGAGCTGATCGGCGCCGCCGCTCTGTCCGGCACCGATCGTCAGTACCTCGCGTTCGACGATGCCTTCACCCGCGACGTGATGGCGCAGGGTGCGGACGAGGTCCGGACGTTGGACGAGACGCTCGACCGGGCATGGGGTGCGCTGGCGCTGCTGCCGCGGCAGGAGCTGACGATGGTGCCGTCCGAAACCGTCGCGAGACGCCTTAAAGATGTGATCAGGCCATGACCTCGCTACGACGGATTCCGCCCGGACGGTCAGGACGCCTCTGGCTGCTCGGGCGTCTCCGCGCCGGGCGCCTCGCCGCCACCCTGTTGGACCGCAAGTTGAATGTGCTGCGAACCGAGCAGCAGCGCCTACGCCTGCAGGCCCGCCAGTCCCAGGCGCGCTGGGTGGAGCTGTGGCACGAGGCCGACCGCTGGGCCGCCCGATGCGCCCTCCTCGGCGCGCAACGGGAGGCGCGCCTGTGGCAGCCCGACCGTCCAGCCGACGTGACAATCGTCTGGACAACCGCCATGGGCGTGCGTTTCCCGGCCGAGGCACGCTGCCAGCTCCCGCTGCGGGAGCGCGGTGACCGGAGCCCGGGGACGGCGGTTCTCATCGGGGCCGACCGCGCCTTCCGGGCCGCGGCCGTGGCAGCCGTTGACGACGCGGCGGCTCAAGCCGCGTTGGCGATCGTCGATGACGAGGTCACGGTGACCAGTCGGCGACTGCGCGCCATTACCGATCGCTGGCTGCCCAGGATGGAATCGGCGCTCGCCGCCGTCAATCGCGACCTCGACGAGAGTGAACGGGAACAGAGCTTCCGCCTGCGCTGGGCCAGTGGCGGTGCGAGTGGAAGGAGCAGCCAGCGATGATCACGCAGGTCCTGCTCGGGGTCGACGACTCCGCCGCTTCCCTGACCGCGGCGCGTACGGCGGTCGAGCTCTGCGCCGGCTGGAACGCGACGCTGCATGTGCTGGCCGCGGTAGGCCAACTGCCGTCGACGGATCCGGACCCGGCCCGTGCCCGCGCGGCACGCATCGACGATGCCCGATCGGTTCTGCGGTACGTCGAGCAACTCGCCGAGCGCCACAAGGTCACCGTCCGCGGCGTACTGGTCGAGGACGAGCCGGCGCTGGCCATGCTGCGCCACTGCCGCGACAGCGGCGCCGGCCTCATCGTCATCGGTAGGTCACGGGTGGTGGGCTACGGCAGGCCGTACATCGGTAGCCAGGCCAGGCACATCCTGGAGTTCGCCGACGTGCCGGTGATCGTCGTTCCGCCCCCGGTCGGCGCGTCGAGGGCATGACGGGTCGAAGTGCCCGAGGGGCCGGGACCGTCGTCCCTGCCCGCGGGCATCCCGGTGGGTGTCGGATAACACCGGGGGAACCGCTCGTCGTCGAAGGGGTTGACATGCGAGTGCAGCAGATCGGATCAGACCTGATGGATGTCCGGTTCGTGGCCGGTGAGAACTACGAGGTGGCGGTGCGTGGGCACCGGGTGATGGTGGATCAACCCACCGACGCTGGTGGCGACGACCGCGCGCCGACCCCGACCGAGTTGTTCGTGGCGTCGCTGGCCACCTGCGTCGCCTTCTACGCCGGCCGGTACCTGACCCGGCACGGGTTCGATCGCGACGGTCTGGGCGTGTCGGTCGACTTCGACATGGCGACCGACAAGCCGGCACGGGTGGCCCGGATCCGGATGACGGTGCGAGTGCCGGCCGATGTGCCCGCCGAGCGGAGGCCGGTGCTGGCCGCGGTGATGGCGCACTGCACCGTGCACAACAGCCTGACCACCTCACCGGCCGTCAGCATCGATCTGACCTGATCGGCTGAGGATGATCCACGCCGATGAGCGGATCGGCGCTGGCGCGATCGTTCTCTATCTAGATAGAGTTAGTCCGTGACCCGCACTCGACGCCCTTCCCCGCAGACGCTGGCGGTCGTGACCGCCCTGGCCGCGCAGCCGACCGAGTGGCGGCACGGCTACGAACTGGGGCAGGAGGTCGGCCTCAAGGCCGGCTCATTGTACCCGATCCTGATCCGGCTCTGTGACCGGGGCCTGCTCGAAGCGAGTTGGGAGACGGATCCACCACATGGGCGTCCCCCCCGTCACCTGTACCGGTTGACCGGGGCCGGCGTCCGCCTGGCCGAACAGATCGCGCCGGCGCCAGGCCCTGGGCGAGCATCGGCACCAGCGGCGAGCCGGGCCGAACCGGCGAAGGCGGGACGGCGGCGCGGTGACCTGCGCGGTGCCTGGTGAGCCGCCGCGTCCGGTCCGACGTCGCCGGTCGGGTGCTGGCAGTCGCCGTCCGGCTGCTACCCGCTGAGCGCCGCGAGTGGGGCCGGGCCATGCGGGCCGAACTCGCCGCCATCGAACCCCCGGCCGCCCGGTGGCGCTTCGCCCTCGGTTGCGTCCGCGCCGCGGTGATCCGGCCGGCGCTCTTGCCCGACATCGGGTATCCGCTGCTCATGGCCGGCGTCCTCGTCGTCGTCGCCGTCTGGACGAGCCCGATCGCGTCCGCGCCGATGCGCTGGGGCCTGCTCGGCTCCGCGGCGGTACTCGTGACCGTGTCCTTCCTCGGTCGGCGCCCGGGCCTGCTCGGCCCGGTGAAACGAGGACCCGTGGCCCGGCTCGTACGGGCCGTCGGGTACCTGCTCATCGGTGGTCTGGCTCTGGGCTTCGCCTTCTTCATGACCGCCTCCGGCAACGCCGACGAGCAGGCGCGCGGCGCCCTACCCGGGCTGACCGTCGTGTTGACCTGCTACCTGGTCGGCTACCTGACGGTGACCGCGCAACGCTCGGCTGCGAGCACGCGCGCCCTGGCCAGCGGGGCCGGCGCCGGCGCCGCCGCGGCGGCCATCTGGACGGTGAGCGCGCTCGCGGTCGGGCCGATACCAACCGACATCGGGTCGGCGCTCATCCTGGTCGGGCTCGGCGTGCTCGCGGCCGCCTTCGCCAACCGCGCGGAGCGCCACCGTAGCGGGCGAGCCGTCCCGTTCGCCATGCTGGTCGCCGGCATGGCCGGCCTGCTGATGATCGTCGTCGTGGTCTTCGCACTGTCCACATGGGGCCCGCCCAGCCTGATCCCCGATCTGGTGCCGTCGGCACTGACCCCGGCGGATGACCTCGCACAGAGCCGCGACGAGGTCGTCGACCCCTATGTGGCCGTGCTGTTCCTAGGCTGCCTCGTCGCTGTGGCATTGAGCATCGTGTCCATAGCCACTGGCCACCGCGCTCCGCACCGGCGCGTCCCACGTTCTGCGATCCATTCCGCAACGCAGTAGCGGCTGGGCTCGCCGGCCGGGATGGTCGCCGGCGCCTTGAACTCCCGACCGTCCGTGGTCCACCGGACGTAGTACGTCGTTGCCATACGTCCTTTGTAGACCTTCGTCTTCCACATCGCACGTTGTACGTGGCCAACCACTCCTCGAGTTCGACCCGGCGGAGCGCAGGTCACCAATGGGCAGCCGGAAACACGCGGGAGCCTTCCGCTTCGCCCCAGTCATAGGTCGACCCGTGTCCATGGCGGGCGGCCAGAAAGACGAGCTGGTACCGGCTCGCCTGCGCGTTCGTAGGGCCAGTGATCCCACAGTCACCGCGGCAAGCGCTGAGGAGCGCTGACCAAGCGGCGTGCGACACTGGAAATAGGGGGCTGTGAGCCTGGTGGACAAAGGGGGACCCGTGGCGCGGCGGATGACTGTTGAAGAGCGCGAGGCTTTCCTCGCCGCGGCCCATCTCGGCGTGATCAGCGTTGCCGACGACGCGGGCCGGGCACCCCTGGCGGTGCCGATCTGGTACGTCTACCAGCCGGGCGAAGACGTCGGCTTCATCACCGCACGCGATAGCCGGAAGGCTGAGCTGATCCCCAAGGCGGGGCGGGTCAGCCTGTGTGCGCAGACGGCCGATTACCGGTACGTCTCGGTCGAGGGACCGGTCGCGAGCATCCAGGACTCAGTCACCGTCGATGAGCGCAGGGCGCTCGCGCGCCGCTATCTCGGCGTGGAGGGCGCTGATCGCTATATTGAGGCGACCGCCGCGGAAACCGAAAAGATGAGCAAATTCTGGATGCGTCCCGAGCGGTGGCTGGCCACAGATCAGACCAGCAGTTGATCAGAGGCCCGCGACGGCGTACTGCGCAGCTTCTGCGAAACCCAAGGCATCGGCTCCGTGTTCGAGGTCGCTCGCGACCTGCGCGGTCACCGCCTCGGCGGGACATGACAAGACCTCGACCCTGCGACCCGAGGCGACCGCCCTCAACGACGAACCACCCGACGACCCCAGCCTCATCGCACTCAACGTCGCCGAGGTCAAACGACTGGTCAACCTCGCCACCAGGGCCTGACGAACCGCATCCCACTATCTACATTGGACCTGATGGCGACGACGGCACCAAGCCCGAGCACGCTGGCACCACCAACGAACACGCCTGCGACGCCAAGCCGCAACTCCATGATCGAACCAAGTGCGGCTGGCCTACTACACTCAGCACTCCAACCACCGACACGACAGAACGGACCGTCATGGGTGACTGGTTCCAAACCATCGCCGATGTCCAGGCCACACCCGACGAAGCCGACCAGTTGGCCACCACGACGCTGGCGTGGTTGATAGACGCCGGCATCGTTCTCACCGAACCGACTGACTGTGTCCTGTCGGGCCTCGGACACCCGCTCGGGCCGCACTACACGGCGGCCGTGACCGAGGACAGTCCCCACTTGCTCACCTTGCACACCAACGGCGTTGAAGTCATCACCGGCAGAACGGTCTTCTACTCCATGGGTGCGGACCACGCCGCCTGCCCGGTCTGCGGGCACATCACGGAGCTGACCGATCAAGGCATACAGCCCAACGATGCTTGGCACGAGTTGTCCGACACCATCGGAGACTGGTTCGAGGGCGGAAGCGGGTTGCACGCCTGCCCGAACTGCCGCAACCTCGTCGAGCTCAACAACTGGACCTGGTCCCCGCCCTGGGGATTCGGCCACCTCGGTATCACGTTCTGGAACTGGCCACCACTCAGCCCGCGCTTCTTGGCCGACGTCACTCAGCGGCTTGGCCACCGAACCGTGCATCCCAGCGGCAAAATGTGACCACCGACGCGCAACACGGTCCAGCGTTCGCCAACTCCGGGTCTTGTGGGCCAGGTTGTGGGCCGCCTCGTCGGGGTCACTGTCCAGTGTGGAGGCAACGTCGCGCAACAGGGGCGCTCGGGCTCAATGCGATCGAGTCGCACGGGTCGCTTCGAGAACCGGGCCGGAATGGTGCTGCTCCGCCGGTCCAAGCAAGCGTCGCTGAATGTACGTGCTGGAAATGCTCGAGAAGTCGTGCAACGGCATCGAGATCCACACGGACCAGGGGCTTCGAGATCCACTACGGCGGGCAGGCGCGACGTGCAAGGGCCCAGGCCGAGATGAGCGCCCAGCTCGTCGACCAACTCGCCCAAGCCGTGAGCCAGGCAAGCGGGCGCCGAGGCGGCACCGTCGAGTCGACGGAGACGAGGTTGGCGGGCGTGGAGCCGAGCGGCTCGTAGAAGGTCACGCCTGTCGCATGTGGTCGATGGCGCGGTGCAGGTCACCTGTCCGCTCGTACATGCGGCTGATTGCCTCGTGGACCGCCCGGTCGTGTTCGGGTGTCCGGTGTAGGCGACGACGCCCAAATGACGGTGAGCGCCCGGGCGTGTAGCGGGGCTGCCTGGTCCGGCTGACCGCGGGTGGATGTGGACGATCGCGAGGGTGTAGTAGGTCAGCTGCGCGTGGGGTGCGGCTGGCCGGGCCGAGGTGGGCGTGGGCGAGTTCGAGATGGTGCAGGGCCTTGTCGAGGTCGTGCGGGTGTTCGCGGTACAGCACGCCGATTCATGCACGTACGCGAGCGGCAGCGGCTCGCCGTCCGCGTCGAGGGTGTCCAGGAGTAGGTCGATGTGGGCGCGCCATTCGTCGATCATGTGCCGGGTTTGGAGGTGCGAGCTCCGCGTGCAGGAGTGCGACGGCCATGCGGTGACGGCCGTTCTGTGCGCAGTGCCGCAGGATCTCGGCGAGGTTGACGTACTCGATGTCGAACGATCCGAGCGAATCGGCGACGTTGCGGCCCGGCTTCGAGGCGTCAAGCCCGGGGAGCCGGTGACAATGAGGCGTGGGCAGACAGGATTCGTTCGGCCGTGCCGCGCTCGTCGATGATCTCGCCCGTTGGCTCGCCGCCGCGGCCGAACGGCGTGGTCGCGTCGCGGTGCTGGGCGGTGAGCCGGGCGTGGGCAAGTCGACGGTAGCTGCGGCGGTCGCCGACCGGCTGGCCGGGGCCGGGTTCGTGGTGGTACGGGGCTGGTGCTCGGCGGCGGGTATGTCGCCGAACTGGCCGTGGCGGCGGGCGCTGGGCAAGGTGGCGCCCGGGCTTCCTTTCGACCTGGCGTCGGCGGGGCCGTACGACCGGGCGGTGCTGTTCGCGGCCGTGGTCGACGCGCTGGAGGGCCTCGCCGCCCCGCTGCTGATCATGCTCGAAGACGTCCACTGGGCCGACCCCGCGTCGCTGGCGCTGCTGCGGACGGTGGTCGACGCCGCACCGGGCCTGCCGGTCGCGCTGCTGGCCACAGCCCGCGACGAGGCGACCGACGCCAGCACGGCCCTGGCCGAGCTGCCGACCGGGGTCCGCCGGGTGCCGGTGGCGCCACTGGATCCGGCGGCCGCCACGGCGCTGGCGACTCGCATCATCGGGCCGGAACATGCGGCCGAGGTCGCGGCGCGTACCGGCGGCAACCCGTTCTTCATCACCGAGGTCGCCCGGCTGGTGGCCGCGCACGGGCCGGATGCTCTGGTCGTGGTCCCGCGCGGTGTACGCGAGGTGCTGGAACGTAGGCTCGCCCGGCTGTCGCAGCCGTGCCATGAGCTGTTGTCCGCGGCCTCCGTGGTGGCCGCGACCGCGACGGCCACCGTGGCCGGCACTGCGGCCGCCGGCCGCGACCCGATCGACGAGCGGCTGGTCGCCGCGGTGGCCGGCATCGACGCCGACGAGGTCCGCGAACGGCTCGACGAGGCGGTCCGATCCGGGCTCGTCGAGCCGGATCCGGCCGGGGGGGCCCGGCTGCGGTTCGCACACGCTCTCGTCCGTGAGGTGCTGGCCGGCGGGCTCGCCGCGGGTGCCCGGGCCCGGCTGCACCGGCGGGTGGCCGAGGCGGTGCCCGACGATGCGGCGGAGCGGCTGGCCTACCACTGGTCCCGCGCGTCCGGCGCCGATGCGCCGGCGCGCGCGGCCGAGTGGTCGCTGCGCGCCGGCGACGCCGCCTTGGCCGGCCTGGGCTTCGACCAGGCCGTGGCCCACCTGCGTCGGGCGCTGGACGGCCCGGGCGTCGACCGTGTCGCGACGTTGATTCGGCTGGGCCGCGCGCAACGCTTGGCCGGCGACCACGCGGGCGCTCGGGAAAGCTTCCTGGCCGCGATCGAGCTGGCTGGCCGCGTTGACGATGCGGCGGGTCACCGGGTCGACCGTGGCGCGGACATCGCCGCGGCGGCGCTCGGGCTGGGTGGCGGGGTGATCGGGTTCGAGGTGCCGATCGCCGACGGGGGCCACGTGGCGGCGCTGCGGCGGGCGCTGGACGCGCTGCCCGACGCCGACGGCGCCGACCGGGCGGCGGTGCTCGGCCGGCTCTCGCTCGCGCTCACCGGCCTCGCCGGCCCCGGCGAGCGGCGCCGCCTGGCCGAACAGGCGGTGGTCATGGCCGAGCAGGCCGGCGACGCGGAGGTGACCGCCGGGGTCCTGGCCGCCTACTGCGACGCGGTCGCCGGCCCGGAATACGTGGACCAGCGGCTGGCCTCGGCCGAGCGGATGCTCGCGGCCGCCACCGACCGCGTGTCGGCAATGCTGGCCCGGCGGCTGCGGCTGGTGGCCCGGCTGGAGTGCGGCGACTTCGCCGAGGCCGACCGGGAAATCGACGCGTACCGGCGCGCCGCCGAGGCCGTCGCCATCCCGCTCTACCAGTGGCTGCCGGAGCTGTGGCGCGGGGCGCGGGCGCTGCTGGACGGCGACCCGGGGCAGGCGCTGCGGCACGCGACCGCGGCCGAGGCGACCGGCCGGCGCGCCGACAGCACGAACGCCGCGCTGCTCGGGCTCACCCTGCGGATGCACGCTCACCTGACGGCCGGCACCGCGGAAGAGATCGCCGGCGAGGTCAACGCGATGCTCGCGACCGTGGCCGACCTGCCGCTGCCGGTGACCTACCGGGCGGCGCCGGCCCTGGTGCTGCTGGCCGCGGGCGACCCGGAGCCGGCCCGGGTGGCGTTGCGGACCTACCGGGCCACCACGGCGGCGGACATCACGGCCGACGCCGAGTGGCTGGAGGGGCACTGGGCGCTGGCCGACATCGCGGTCCGGCTGGGCGACGAGGCGGCCGCCGCGCGCCTGCTCGACGAGCTGCGCCCCTACGAGCGACTGTGGGCGGTCGACGGCATCGGCGCGGCCGTGCTCGGCACGGTCGGCGAGCAGGTGGGCCGGCTGGCCGGGCTGCTCGGCCGGCGCCGCGAGGCGGCCGAGCGGCTGGCCACCGCGCTGGCCGACTACGAGCGGGCCGGTGCGCCGCTGCTGGCCGCGCGGGTTCGGGCCGCGGCCGGGCTGCCCGCGCCGGCCGATGCCGAGCGGGTGGTGGGGGAGCTGATCCGCGACGGCCGGTTCTGGCGGCTGGCCTGGCGCGGGCGAGCCAGCACGGTCCCGGATAGCAAAGGCGTGCGGGATCTCGCCGTGCTGCTGGCGCGGCCCGGCCGGCCGGTGCCCGCGACCGAGTTGGCCGGCGCGGTCCCCGGCGGTGGCCTCGGGGAGGTGCTCGACGCGACCGCCCGTGCCGCGTACCGCCGCCGGCTGGCCGAACTGGACGCGGCGATCGACGGCACCGACCCGGCCCACGCCGAACGGGCCCGCACCGAGCGCGAGGCCATCGCGGCCGAGCTGGCCGCGGCGGTCGGGCTGCACGGCCCCCGGATGGCCGGCGACCCGGCGGAGAAGGCCCGCAAAGCAGTCACCATGCGGATCCGGGCCGCGGTCCGCACGATCGACGCGGTCGACCCGGCGCTGGCCCGGCACCTACGCAACGCGGTCAAGACCGGACGGGTGTGCGCGTACGAACCGGATATCGACGTCGTCTGGCGCACCTGACGATGTCAGCTCCGGCCTGACGCCTCCGGAGTAAACCCAACCGAGAGGGAGGCACGCGATGGGCGTGGAGGAGTTGGCCGGCCGGCTGTTCGAGTCGGGCGTGCAATCGCTGGAGCTGGGCACCGTCTACCTGGGTGTGAAGCTCGGCCTCTACGAGGCGCTGGCCGAGCCGAGGACGGCCGACGAGCTGGCCGCGGCGACCGGCTGCGCGCCCCGCTACATCCGGGAGTGGCTGCAGGCCCAGGCCCTGTCCGGGTTCGCGACGATGACCGGCGACGACCCGGCCACCGCCCGGTTCGCGCTGGCCGAAGGGGCCGACGCGGTCCTGGTCGACCAGACCGGCCCGGCCTACCTGGGCGGGCTGCCGCACGTGTTCGCCGCGCTCGGCACGGCCCTGCCCGCGCTGGTCGACGCGTACCGCACCGGGGCCGGCGTGCCGTACGCCGCCTATGGGCCGGACGCGGTGATCGGGCAGGCCGCACTCAACCGGCCGGCGTTCGTCAACGCGCTGGTGCCGCAATGGCTGCCGGCGATCCCGGACGTGGCCGACCGGCTCGGCGGGCCGGCCCGGGTGGCCGACTTCGGCTGCGGCCACGGCTGGGCCGCGATCGAGCTCGCCAAGGCGTACCCGCGCATCCGGGTCGACGGATTCGACAGCGACGAGGCGTCGATCGCGGCCGCCCGGCGCAACGCCGCCGAACACGGCGTCGCCGACCGCGTCGACTTCGAGGTCGCCGACCTCGGCACGGCCGACGCCGGCGGGGCCCGCTATGACGTGTCGTTCTTCTTCGAGTGCGTGCACGACTTCCCGCGCCCGGTCGAGGCGCTGCGACACGCCCGGGCGGCCAGCAAACCCGACGGCACCGTGATCGTCATGGACGAGAACGCGGCCGAGACGCTGGAGGCGCCGGGCGACCCGGTGCAGCGGTTCTTCGGCGCGGCAAGCGCCCTGTGGTGCCTGCCGCAGGGCCTGGTCGGCCCGGACCCGGAGCCGGTCGGCACGCTGATGCGCTCCGACCATCTCGCCGCGCTGGCCGAGAAGGCCGGGTACTCCAAGACCGAGATCTTGCCGGTGCCGCACGACGTGTGGCGCTTCTACCGGCTGGTCCCGTGACCACCGCCGACCTGTTCCGGCTGGACGGCTGCGTCGCGATCGTGACCGGCGCGTCGTCCGGCCTCGGCGCCCGGTTCGCCGAGACGCTGTCCGGTGCCGGCGCGGCGGTCGTGCTGACCGCCCGCCGGGCCGACGACCTCGCCACGTTCGCCGCCCGGCTGCCCGACGCCCTGGCGGTCCCGGCCGATCTGCGCCGCGACGCCGACCGGCGGGCCGTGGTCGAGGCCGCGCTCGACCGCTACCAGCGGATCGACGTCCTGGTCAACAATGCCGGGATCGCTCACGCCGGACCAGCGGAGGAGGAGTCGCTCGACGACTTCACCGGCCAGTACGACACGAACACAGTCGCGGTGTTCGGCATGGCCCAGCTGGTCGGCCGGCACATGTTGGCCCGCGGAAGCGGCTCGATCGTCAACATCGCGTCGGCCGCCGCGTGGGTGAGTCTGGACCGGTACGGGCTGGCCGGCTACGCGGCCAGCAAGTCGGCGGTGGTCGGCCTGACCCGGGAGCTGGCCGCCCAGTGGGGCGGGCGGGGTGTGCGGGTCAACGCGATCGCGCCCGGCTGGTTCCCGACCGCGTCCAGCGGTTTCCTGACCAACCCGGACCAGGCGGCCTGGATCTCGGCTCGGACCCCGCTCGGCCGCCCGGGCCGCCTCGACGAACTCGACGGCCCGCTGCTGTTCCTGGCCAGCGACGCCTCCAGCTACCTGACCGGCGAGACGCTACGCATTGACGGCGGCTGGACCACCCGCTGAACCCGCCCGTCAAGCGACTGCCGCAGCGCAAGCGCAGGTTGAACGTGGGCATCGCCGCCGTCAAGGCACACCAGCTACGGAAGCTCAGCGCCGCCCCGGCGTTCGGTGTAGCGATCAACCTGATCTACTCGACTCGGGTTCGAGAGATGACCGTTTCGCGCCCCCAACGTGTCACGTCGTAGCCGGCTCGGTGCGTCGCGCCGTTTGCGTGTCGTTCTCACCTCGCGTGCGTTCCATCGGATCGATACCGCAGATCATGAAGCCGAACCGCTCCGCCAACCGCAACGACCGTCGGCAGTCACGCGACGGCGCCGCCCGCGGGAATGTGTCCCGAGGGCGGCGACAGGACCACCGCGCGACCTACTTCTTCGGTCCGGGCATGAACTTCGGCGCCTGCTCGTCGGCGAGGAAGTCGCGGATGAGTCGGGCGACGAGGTCCGGTTTTTCCAGCGGCAGCCCGTGCGAGGTGCCGGGCACGATGGCGAGTTGCCCGTCCGCGACGGCGGCGCGCATTGCCTCGGCGTGTTCGATGGTGACCAGGTCGTCGTCGCCGGCCATGACGAGTGTCGGCGCGCTGATGCGTGCGAGGTCGGCCAGGGTCTGCGGCGTGTCGATGATGGCCCGGGCGAGCTTGCCGACGACGACCGGGAAGTGCTCGCGCCCGTCGGGCGACAGGGCGGCGTACTCCTCGACCAGCATCGGTGGCAGGTGTTCGGCGCTGAGGTGTTCGGTCATCGCCTGTGCCCACGGCTTACCGCCGGAGATGTTGACGGCGGTGCCGATGAGGACGAGTTTGCGGACGAGGTCGGGGCGGCGCATCGCGGCGATCATGCCGACGTTTGCGCCGTCGCTCCAGCCCACGACATGGGCTGGGCCGATGCCGAGGGCGTCGATGAACGCGATGGTGTCGTCGGCCATGATCTCGTAGGTGATCGGCCCGTCGATGTCGGGCATGCGCCCGTGGCCGCGCCGTTCTGGGCTGTACACCCGGTAGCGGTCAGCGAAGCGGGGACTGAACTCGGCGAAGGTGTTCACCGAGGCGAGACCGCCGTGCAGTATGACCAGCGGCGCTCCGGTGCCCTGGGCCTCGTAGTAGGTGCGTAGGCCACCCGCGTCGATGTAGTCGCAGACGGTGGTGGTGTCGGTCTGGGTGGTCATGATCTTCCTCCTGCAGTGTGACTTGTGGTAGATCCACCGTAGGAAGCGGCTGGGTTGTCGCGCATGAGGCGGATTGCCCATGTTCGCCGCACGCCTTGTCGCCCGATGATCGACAGTGCCGGGCTCTACGATGTGTTCATGCCGGGTGCGCCAACGTCGGGGGTGCGGGTCGCGGAGCTGGTCGCGACCCTGTCCTACGCCGCCGACCTGGGGCTGGGGCAGCCGATGGCGCACTGCATGCGCCAGACGGTGATCGCGCTGCGGCTGGCCGACCTGGCCGGGGCGACGCCGGCCGAACGTGAGGCCACCTACTATCTCGGCTTGATGTTCAACGCATACTGCCACGCCGACGCGGCCGAGCAGGCCAGCTGGTTCGGCGACGACATCGCGTTCAAATCCGACGGCTTCGACCTGCTCGGGATGAACACCGCGCAGGTGATCTCGTTCCTGGTCGCGCCGGGTCGGCGGGCACGGCAGCGGCCTGGACCGGGCCCGGCGGCTGGCAGGCTTCCCGCGGTCGAGCATGAAGAAGGTGATGGACTTCCTGACCACGCACGCGCGTCTGGGCGCCCAGTTCGCCGGACAGATCGGCCTCGACGCCGTCGCGGTCGCGTCGTTCCGCGACGGCTACGAGCAATGGGACGGCAAGGGCGTCCCGCAGGGCCTGCGCGGTGTCGAGATCGCGCTGCCGGCGCGCCTGGTGCAACTCGCCGGGCCGGTCGAGGTCTACGCCCGCCGCCACGGTGTCGACGGTGCCCGCACCGCGGTCCGCCGCCACCGGGGCGCCGACTACGACCCAGCCGTGGTGGACCTGTTCTGTGCGCACGCGTCGGCGATTCTCGACGGGCTCGACGAGGCCGGCGACTGGGATGCGATCCTCGACGCCGAACCCCGACTGACCAGACGGGTCAACGGCGCCGACCTCGACGCCGTGCTGGAAGCGATGGCCGACCTCGCCGACCTGAAATCGCCGCACTTCGCCGGACACTCCCGCGGCGTGGCCAACCTCGCCGCCGAAGCCGCCCGGCTGTCGGGGCTACCCGACCCCGAGGTCGACACCGTGCGGCGCGCCGGCCTGCTGCACGACCTCGGCCGGCTCGGCGTGTCCAACGCGATCTGGGACAAACCCGGGACGCTGACCGCCGCGGAACGTGAGCACGTGCGCATCCACCCCTACCTCACCGAGCGGATGCTCGCCGGCGTCGATGCCCTCGCGGCCAGCCGTGAGGTCGCCGGCCGCCACCACGAACGACTCGACGGCTCCGGCTACCCGCGCGGCCTCACCGCCGCGTGGCTACGACCCCTCGACCGACTCCTCGCCGCCGCCGACGCCTACCACGCCATGTCCGAACCACGCCCCTACCGCGACGCGCTCACCGCGCCACAGGCCGCGACCGAACTCACGGCCGAGGTGCGGGCCGGCCGGCTCGACGGCGACGCCGTCACCGTCGTGCTCAAGGCAGCCGGTCAGCGCAGCACCGCCCGACGCGCGTGGCCCAACGGACTCACCGCCCGCGAGGTCGAGGTGCTCGGCCTGCTCGCCCGCGGCCACACCAACCGGCAGATCGCCGAGCGACTTACCGTGACACCCAAGACCATCGCGAACCACGCCGAACACATCTACACCAAGATAGGCGTAACGAGCCGAGCCGCCGCAACCCTGTTCGCATCCCAACACGGCCTGGTCGGCGCATTCGAGGCCGAACCGCGGGCGCACACCGACCACGACTGACCGCCACGGCGGCACCCGATGCGTTCCCACCGATACTCGGGCAGCTCCCGTGTGCCGTCCGGGTACGCCCTCACCAGTAGGACTCGGGGCGCCGCAGCCTAGACGCACAGATCTGTCAAACGACAACCGAACCGTTCACACGAACCCATCCGCCCAGGTCACCATGCCCATAATCGATCTTGCCGGGGATTGGATCCGATATGGAGGCCGGATTCCCGCAGGTCAAATGGCCTGTGTGACTCCGTGTGACAAGATCCAGTGCCCCCGGCAGGACGCGCAGAGCATCCGCGACAATATCTGACCTGCGGAAACGTCCGCCAGTGGAGATCGAATGGCGGTACACGTTGCCGTCGAAGTAGTTCGTCCGCTGTGCTGCTGTGCTGCTGTGCTGTGCTGGTTGCGGTTCGGCTGTGGAGTCTGGTCCGCTGTCCAGTGGGTGGTCGGCGAACCACCGCTGCGCGTCGCGGACGGCGCGCGCTTGGCGGCGGTGCAGGTCCCGCCCGAATGTTGTAGTCGGGTTTGGTTTCCTTGTCCGGGTCGGTCGATTCCTTCCATCCGACTCCGGCTGCCCCAGCCGCCTTCGCACGCGCCGACACCACCACCAGCCCATCACTGTGGCCGCCCTCACCCGGCACCCCATCCGCTGACACGAACGGCTCGCACCGCACCGACTCGACCTCCGCCGTTGCGGCACTGCTGTGACCCGCCGCCGAATACCTACCAGAGCCAGCACCGGCGACCCAACCGGGCCGCTGTTCGCCGTCACCGCCTGGCGCGCCGGGGTCGGCCCGGCCACCGACCTGCCGGCCTTCAGCGACTCTCGGACTCGACCGTGATGCTAACATTCAGAACAAACCTGATATCAGACTGGTGGTGAGTTCCGGTGGCCGACATCCTGATCCGCGACGTGTCCGACGAGACGCTGGCCGAGCTCGACGCGGCCGCCAGCCGTACTGGCATCTCTCGAGTGGAGTACATCCGTCGTACGCTCGCTGCCGAGGCCGAGCGCTCCGCCCGTGGCGCATTGTCCCCGCTCACCCGAGACGACTGGACGCGGCTGCACGACCTTACCGCCGACCTGGCCGATGACGACGTCATGCGCGGGGCTTGGTCGTGACCGAGGCATGGCTTATCGACAAGTCGGCCTTGGTTCGCCTTCCGACGCATCCTGATGAGCCGACCTGGTCTCGGCGAGTCGACCAGGGCCTGCTACACGTGTGTGCGGTCACGCTGCTCGAGGTTGGTTACTCGGCCCGCCATGGCGCCGACCATGCCCGATTGCTTGGCGCCACGCCCCTATCACGGATGATCGTCGAATGGGACATGCCGGCTGGCATGACCCGACGTGCCTACGAGGTTCAGGGGTTGCTGGCCGCCGGGGGGCAGCATCGCGCTCCCAGCGTCGCCGACTTGCTTCTCGCGGCCACCGCCGAGGCGGTTGGACTGACCGTCCTGCACTGCGACAAGGACTTCGAGCTGATCGCCGAAGTGACGGGGCAAGCCTTACGTCGGCTGTGACGCAAACCGCCTCCAAATCCAGGTTCAGCCACATCGGCGGCCCTGCACCAGCACCTTGCAGTGGACGGGGCGCTGGTGCACGGCACTGACGCTCAGGCCGGGGAGTTGGTCCACCGATCGATGTTCGCGCCCTGGTTCCCGGTTCGCCGGCTCGCCGGGCGGAGCGGTGCGATTTCGGTGCCGCTTCAGTGCCGTGTTCCTCGCACGACCAGCCCCGACTCGTAGGCGACGATCACCGCTTGGACGCGGTCGCGGACGCCGAGTTTGTAGAGGATCCGGCTGACGTGTGTCTTGACGGTCTCTGCGCCGACGACGAGCAGGTCCGCCACCTCCGCGTTGGAGAGCCCTTCGGCGACGAGCCGGAGGATCTCCGTCTCCCGCTGGGTCAGCAGCGCCAGCGGCGCTGCGGTGTCGTTCGCCAGTGGCCGCAGCCGGGTGAACTCGCTGATGAGCCGGCGGGTGACCGACGGCGCGAGCAGGGCGTCGCCGGCCGCGACCACGCGTACCGCCTCGAAGAGGCTCTCCGCACCCATGTCCTTGAGCAGGAACCCGCTGGCGCCGGCGTCGAGCGCCCCGTAGACGTACTCGTCGAGATCGAACGTCGTCAGCATGACGATGCGTGGCCCGTCCGCGCCCGCGGCGGCGAGGATGTTCCGGGTGGCCTCGATGCCGTTCATGACCGGCATCCGGACGTCCATCAGCACCAGGTCCGGACGCAGCTCGCGGCAGATCCGCACCGCCGCGGCTCCGTCCTGCGCGCTCCCGACGACGGTCAAGTCGGGTTGGGTGGACAGCAGTGCGACGAACCCGGCCCGCACCACGTCCTGGTCGTCGGCGACCAGGATGCGCACGGTCATCGGCCTCCTCCAGCCACGGGTAGCACCGCCTGGACCGCGAAACCGCCGAGTTCGCTTCGAGCCGTGCGCAGCGTTCCGCCCGCCATCGCTACCCGCTCCCGCATCCCGAGCAGTCCGAAGCCGCGTGCCTCCGTTCGGCCGGCCGAACGGCCCGCCCCCGGACCGGCATCCCAGATGCTGAGCCGGAGTGCATCGTCGGCGTAGCCGACCTCAACGTCCACGGCAGCGCCCGGTGCGTGTTTGCGGCTGTTGGTCAGCGCCTCCTGCACGATCCGGTACGCGGCGAGTTCGAGGCCCGGATCCAGCTTCCGGATTCGGCCGCGGAAGATCAGCCGGACACACGACCCGCCCGCGGCGCGGGCGTCGTCCACGAGGGTGATGAGCTGGCCGAGACCCGGCTGCGGAGCGTCGACCGGCTGCGACCGGGCATCGTCGCGGAGCATGCCGAGCAGCCGGCGCATCTCGGTCAGCGCGAGCCGTGCGGTACCGGCGATGCCGAGCAGCCGGTCCGCGCTCTCCGCCGGCAAGCCTGGTGTGGTGAGGCGGGTGGTGTCGGCCTGCACGGAGATCGACGAAATGTGATGGGCCACGAGATCGTGCAGTTCCCGGGCGATCCGGGCCCGTTCCTCGCGGGCCGCGTAGGCGTCGGCCATGTCGGCGTACGCGCCGTCGGCCGCGATGCGCTCGGCCGTCTCCGCTCGGAACCGGCGTGAACTTCCGACGGCCAGTGCACCGGTGGCGGTCACGACGGCCAGCCCGGCGCGCCAGCCGGCGGTTCCGACGGCGTACGCGATGGAAGGCACCGCGAAGAGGAGCGCAACGCGGTAGGAACTCCGCACGGCGACGAGGTAGAGCACGGCGGCCTGGGCGAGGAGCGCACCGACGGTGGGCTGCCCGCCGAGCACCAGGGTGAGCAGCACCGCAGCCGTGACGACCGCACCTGCCTGCCACAGCAGGCCACGGACGAACGCCAGCGGAAGCGTCGCACACCAGGCGAGGACAAGATCACGTACCAGGTCGGCAGGGTGCAGCACCACCTGCGCCGACCCGAGTGCGCCCAGCAGACCCGCCACCACGGGCGGCGGCAGCGGAAACGTCGGCAGGCGCACGCCCTCCATTGTCGCCGTCCCCGCATCCCCTGTGCGGGGGACGCCACGCTACCGAAGATGGCTCGCTATCGTGACGGCCGAGGTCGTGCGGTGACTTACGGTCGCTGCTGTGCCGCAGATGACGATCGAGGCCCAAGGGCTGCGCAAGTGCTACGGGGCGACCGTGGCAGTTGAGGACCTGACGTTCACCGTCCAGCCCGGGAAGGTCACCGGGTTCGTCGGCCCCAACGGCGCGGGCAAGTCGACGACGATGCGCATGATGCTCGCTCTCGACCGACCCGACGCCGGGGTGGTGCTGATCGGTGGCTGGCCCTACCGGGCGCTGCGGGAGCCGGCGCTGACGGTCGGCGCGTTGCTGGACTCCGAGGCCACCCATCCCGGCCGGCGCGCCGAGGATCACCTCCGGTGGATGGCGCAGTACAACGGGCTGTCCCGGCGACGCGTCCACGAGGTACTCGACCTGGTCGGGCTGAGGTCGGTCGCGCGGCAGCGGGTCGGCGGGTTCTCGTTGGGCATGCGCCAGCGGCTCGGGATCGCCGGCGCGATGCTGGGAGATCCGCCGGTGCTGATCCTCGACGAGCCGGTGAACGGGCTCGACCCGGACGGCATCCGCTGGATTCGGGGGTTCCTGCGCTCGCTGGCCGCGGACGGCAGGACGGTCCTCGTCTCCAGTCACCTGATGGGCGAGTTGCAGGACACCGCCGACCACCTCATTGTCATCGGCCGCGGCCGCCTGCTCGCCGACACCAGCGTCAAGACGTTGCTGGACGAGACGTCCGATGGGCGGGTCACCGTGCGCACCGGCGAGCGCGCCGCAGCCGTGCAAGTCCTGGCCGACGCCGGTGCGACCGTGACCATCGTCGACCTCGACACCTTGACCGTCAACGGCATGGACGCGGGTGAGGTCGGTGCGCGCCTCACCGCCGCCGGCGTGCCGTGCTCCGAGCTGAGCCGCCACCGCGCCTCGCTGGAAGAGGTCTACATGGAGATGACGCGGGCGTACACCATCTTCGGCGACGGGACACGGCCGTGAACCTACGCCGGGCGTTGCGCGCCGAATGGACGAAGCTCTGGTCGGTGCGGAGCACGACGCTCGCGCTGCTGGCCATGGTGCTGCTCACCCTCGGCCTCAGCACGCTCGCGGCGTCGCTGTCGCACAGCGACGCCTACGAGGGTCCGATCACCTACGACCAGCTCCATTTCGTACACGAGCCGATGATCGGGGACGGGACGCTCACCGCCCAGGTCGCGTCGCAGAAAGCGACCGGCGCCTGGGCCAAAGCGGGGATCATGGTAAAGGCGAGCCCGACGGCCGGCGCGCCGTACGTCGCGCTCATGGTCACCCCGGCACACGGCGTCCGGCTCATCGCCGACGCCACGACCGAACTGGCCGGGACCGCGACCACCGCACCGCGCTGGCTCCGGCTGACTCGCTCCGGGCAGACGTTCACCGGCGCGGAGTCCGCCGACGGCAGTTCGTGGCGCACGGTTGGGACGGTCACCGTCGCGGACCTGCCGACCCGAGCGTCGGCCGGCCTCTTCGTCGCCTCGCCGCCGACCGACGTGCCGCTCGCGCTCCAAGGCAGGACGGGCACCGTCAGCCGGTACCTCCAATTGGGCGAGGCGGACTTCGATCACGTGACCGTGGCCGCGGCGAGTGCCGGCGCAGGGCCGCCGGCCGATGCCTGGCGTGACTCCGACGTGACCCCGCCGCCGCACCAGCGCGGAGCACCGAAACCCGGACCGGAGACCATCATCAACATAGACCTCCTTCCGGGCGGCAGCACCCACGACGCCAATGGGACGTTCACCGTCACCGGCAGCGGTGATCTCGGCCGCGCCGGGATCGGCGGGGTCAGCCTGGCCGGCCCCACCGACCTGGTCCGGCAGTCCCTGGTCGGCGCCCAACTCGGCGTCATCGGCGCCGTGGTGCTCGGCGTGCTGTTCATCACCTCGGAGTACCGGACGGGAACGATCGGCGCCACGCTCGCGGCGAGCCCGCGGCGAGGCCACGTGCTGGCGGCCAAGACCGCGGTGCTGACAGGTGTCGTCTTCGTTGTGGGGCTGCTGCCCGGCTTCGCCGTGGCCCTGTTCGCCCCGGCGCTGGAGCGCCGCAACGGCTACCGGCCGCCGATCTTCCCGGACCCGCCGACCGTCACCGATCCGGCCGTGCTGCGCGCAATCATCGGTACCGCGGCGTTCCTCGCCCTGATCGCCGCGTTCAGCCTCGCGGTCGGCGTGATCCTGCGCGGGACGGCCTCGGCCGTCATGCTGCTGCTCGCGCTTCTCGTGGTGGTACCGATCGTCGCCTCAGGCACCTCCGACGCGGCCAACACTTGGATCCGCAGGGCCACGCCCTTCGCCGGCCTCGCGATCCAACAAACGATGGACGTACCCTCCGAGACCGTGATCGGGCCGTGGGCAGGCTTCGCGGTGCTCGGCGCATACACAGCGGTCGCTCTCACCGCCGGCTTCTGGCTCCTGCGCCGGCGCGACGCGTGAACCGCGCACTGCTCGCCGAGTGGACCAAGCTGCGCACCGTGCGCTCGACCGTGGCCGTCGCCGCCGGTCTGGCCGTGGCGATGGTCGCGGGGACCGCCCTGATCATCGCGAACACCAACATACCGCTGTGCGCCGGCCGGTCCCCCGACTGCGGAACCGTGGACACCACCGCACTCACCCTCTCCGGCGTCCACTTCGCGCAACTTGCCGCGATCGCGCTGGCCGCGCTGGTGGTCGGGGCGGAGTTCCAGCCACGGACGATCCGCACAACGCTGGTGATGGACCCCCGCCGCGTTCGGGTGTTCACCGCGAAGAGCGGTGTCATCGCCGGCACCGTGCTGGTCGGCGGTGCGCTCGGCGTCGCCGGCGCGATGGGCGCCGCCACGGTCCTGTTCGACGACAAGAACGTCACCGGGCACCCGGCCACGCTGTCCCGTGCCGCCGGTACGGTGCTGTATCTGGTCCTTGTCGCATTGCTGAGTGCCGGCGTCGCCACCGCGGTCCGCCACGCGGGCGGCAGCAT
This sequence comes from uncultured Actinomycetota bacterium, assembly GCA_963803345.1. Taxonomy (GTDB): domain Bacteria; phylum Actinomycetota; class Actinomycetes; order Mycobacteriales; family Micromonosporaceae; genus CAWDLX01. The sequence goes on along the minus strand of CAWDLX010000004.1, from coordinate 1,113,899 downwards.
GGCAGCCGTCGTGGCCCTGCTGTACGGCCCGTATCTGCTCACGACCGTGGTCCCGCTACCAGTACACACCCTGCACCTGGTGCAGGACCTCGCACCGATGACCGCGGGGCTGGGGACCGCACCGCTCGGCCCGTGGGCTGGTCTGAGCATCCTCACCGCGTACACCCTCACCGCTCTGGCAATCGGTGGCGCCCTGTTTATCGTTCGCGACGCATAAGCCCTACGCCGACACTCGGCGGGAACTCGCCGCCGGCGCATAGTCGGGCAGCATGACCCCGTCGGCCCTCTGCAACTGCTTGGCGAGAATGCCCCGCATGGGCCAGCGGGTCATCATCCGCATCGAGAGGTTGCGCAGCGAGATCATGATCTGGCACCTCGGCGCGAAGCGCCTACGGCGACCCGCAGACACGAAGCGACCAGGCACGGGCCGAAGGAGGGCAGCGCGGCCACGCCGGGATGCTGGACGAATTTCTCAAGCGGTATTCGGAAGGAATACCTGCGCTGGTTGCTGTGCGTGTTGCACAGCAGATCCCCCCGAGGTCTTCCGCCGACGCGGGCAGTCCGGAACCACGCACCGCCCAACCCCGCACGGCGGCGGCTGCCCGAGGGTGACGGGCCGGCGGTGGCCAGCGCGCTACGTCGTTGGGCCGGCTCTTGGTGGTGGGGTTTGGTTTTGGGTCGTACCGGGTCGGACGCGGAGCGGCCGACTTGGGACGGCCCTCCTCCTTCTCCTTCCCTTCCTTCCCCTCTCCACCATTACGGCCTGGTCCTCGTCGTCGACGCTCTGTGTGGTGAGGGAGGAAGGCTCGGTGTCGGGCCATGCTCGGGCTCGTTGACGTGCTCTGGTCAGAGCTGCGGGTGGTCGGCGGTGGTCTCGATCGTTGTCGTGGGTGTCAGCGTGGGTCCTGCTCAGCCGGGTCCGTGGCCTGGCTGCGACGGAACTAGCAGAGCCGGGCCGCGGGCCCGGCGATGAGGTGGGAACCGACGAAGAGCCCTCGCTGACAGACGATCGTGGAGACGAGATGCCGAGCCACCGTCGGCACCATGGCCGAGGAGCATGGGCTGCGTGGCGTGAGCGTCGATCTCGACACTCAGCGCCTGGTCCTCATCGTCATGCGCAGGGAGCTGCTCGTCCACGAGCGAGACGCCAGGAAGAGCCAGAGCTTTCCATGCCTTCCTCACTCCCCTTTCCGCCCACTGTCGCGGCGCGCTGCGCGCGCCGCCTTGACGCCATGCAGCGCTAGGAGCTCCTGGTCGCGACGGCCGCTGGGTCTGCCGTGGGGCCTGCAGCCCGGGAGGGGCCAAGGCGCAACTGCTCCGTCTGGCGCCGGGCGCTGACCTCCACCTCTTCTCCACCACGACGCGACGCACAATATGGGCCGCTCTGGACATGCTGGCCGACCACGCGGTCCGTATACTCGCCCCCACGGCGGTCGTGGCGACATTCGAATCCACAGTGGATCGTCCAGCGGGAGGTGGACATGAGCGAGCAGGGGTGGCAGGAGTTTCTGGCCGAACACGCTGGGTCTGACTGGGTCGTCCTGCCCGGCGGGGCGACGGCGGTCTTCCGCGTCCAGTCCGTGGTCGAGGCGGCCAGGTTGGCCGAAGCGCTCGCGCGGGTTCCCGGGCTCGCTGGCGCGGGCGTGTTGATGACGATCGCCGACGATCAGCTCACCGTGCGATTGAACCGGGGCGTCTTTCGACTCGAGGAACGGCACGCGCAGCTGGCTCGGGCGGTGTCCGCGGTGGCGCGGGAGCAAGGCGCCATGGCTGACCGGGCGCGGGTCCAGGAGGTCTCGCTCGCCATCGCGGCCAAGCCAGACGCGATCGATGTCGGCTTCTGGCGCGCCGTCCTCGGGTACTCCGAACTGGCCGACGACAACGCCATCGACCCACTCGGGCACGGCTCGACGGTCTGGATGCAGGGCCTCGACCCCGCCAAACCCTTGCGACACGCGATGCACGTCGATGCCTCGGTCGCGCGCGAACAGGCTGAGCACCGCCTGGCCGCAGCCCTGGCAGCCGGCGGCCGGATCGTCGACGATTCCAGCGCACCGGGCGCCTGGATCCTCGCCGACCGCGCCGGGAACCGCGTCTGCATCACCGCCTGGTGCGACGGCGCTCCGGGTGAGGGCCTCCCGTAGGTACCGGTCCGGCTTCCCACCGCGGGCAGCCGCGGCGCGCTTGCGCGCCGCCTTGATCCTAGAAAGACGAATTCGGCACTCCGTGAGTCGTGCCTCATGTCCTGTCCCGGTAGATGCTTGACACTCCGGTCCCAGTTGATGCTTGACGGGTGCTGTCAGTGGTCGATTCATCGCGTCACGTTTGCGGGCGTCGCGCGGTGGGAGGCCAGGATTGGCGCTGGTCGAAGTGTCTGTTGTGGAGCAGCGGTACCGGGTTGTGTTGGCTGTGCAGGCCGGGGCGAGGGTGAGCGAGGTCGCCTTGCGGGCCGGGGTGTCGCGGCAGACGGTGCACAGCTGGTTGGCCGCGTACCGGGCCGAGGGCCTGGCTGGGTTGGATACCCGGTCGCATCGGCCGGCGTCGTGTCCGCATCAGGCCGAGCCGGTGGTCGAGGCGGCGGTGTGCAACCTGCGCCGGGAGCATCCGTTGTGGGGGCCGGTGCGGATCGCGTTCGAGTTGGGCAAGGACGGTTGTCCGGGTCGGGTGCCGTCGCGGATGACGGTGTACCGGATCCTGGTCCGCCACGGTCTGATCGTGCCGGGCTCGCGGGCCGGTCGACGCCGGGATTATCTGCGTTGGGAACGCGACGAGCCGATGGAGCTGTGGCAGATGGACATCGTCGGCGGCGTGTGGCTCGCCTCGGGTGTGGAGGCCAAGGTCGTCACCGGGGTCGACGACCACTCCCGGTTCAACGTGATCGCCCGGGTGGTGCGCCGGGCCACCGGCCGAGCCGTGTGCACGGCCTTCGCGGCCGGGCTGCTGCGCTACGGGATCCCGGAGGAAGTGTTGACTGACAACGGGAAACAGTTCACCGACCGGTTCGGCAAGGGCGGCGAGGTGCTCTTCGACCGGATCTGTCGAGACAACGGGATCGTGCACCGGCTGACCGAGCCCCGCTCACCGACCACGACCGGCAAGGTCGAGCGGTTCCACCAGACGCTGCGCCGTGAGCTGTTAGACCACTGTGGACCGTTCGCCGATATCACCGAGGCCCAGGCCGCGGTCGACGCATGGGTGCATCACTATAACCACGAGCGGCCGCACCAGAGCCTGGACATGGCCTACCCGGCGAAACGGTTCACCACGAGCACCCAGTCGTTCGTCGCCCAGGCCGACGAGCTCGTCCCGCTGAAGTTGCCCGCCGGGCTGGCCGACGCGGCCCGGGCCGCCCTGGCCGAGGCCGACGAACCGGCGCAGCTCGAGCGGCCCAACGTCATCGCCACCCACGACGAGACCGGGCTGGTACCGGTCCCCAGGTGGTCCGGGGCGGCGGTGGAGTTCGAACGGGTCGTGCCACCCAGCGGGAACCTGAGCGTGGCCGGCAAACAGTTCTGGCTCGGCCCCGCGCGCGCCGGTGTGGTCCTGACGTTCTGGGCCGACACCGACGTGATCCACCTGCTCATCGCCGGCGTGCGGCACAAGAGCTTCCGCTCCCACCTGTCCGTCAACGACCTGGCCGCACTGCGAGCCCAGGGCGGCCGCGACGCCGGCCCACCACCGCTACCGCCACCCGTGGTCGGTGTCGACGCGGTCGAAGTCGACCGCACCGTGGGCCGCACCGGCCTGGTCTCGCTCGGCCAACACCTGATCCTGGCCGCGGAGATCCTGGCCGGGCGGCGGGTCGCGATCCGCGTCGACCAGACCACCCTGATGTTCTTCGACCCGGAAACCCGCGACCTGCTGCGGGTGCGGCCCAACCCGCTCGGCCCAGTCGAGATCGGCAAGCTCCGCGCGGCCCGACCCGCCGGGCCAGTACCCCAGCCATCCACCGAACCGGTCCGGGTGCAGCGGCGAGCCTCGAACACCGGCATCGTCATGGTCGTCGGGCAGAAGATCGCCCTCGGCCGGGCCCACAAGCACCAAACCGTCGCCATCAACGTCACCGCCACCGAGCTCACCATCCACCTCGACGGCAGCACCCGCGTCGTGGCCCGAACCACCGACCTCCCCGTCCGGTGGATCAAAGCCCACCGACCCCGCAAGGTCGAGTCAAATGGCTAATGGTAGCCGTGGTCAGCCCGCAGCCGGACTCTGGTCGAACTTTCCGCCGCTGCTATTCCGGCAGCCGGTCGCGCGGCGGCGAGGTGACCCCCGCCCGTTGGAGCACCTGCCGTATGAAGGCTTCCTTGGCGTTCGTATACGCGTTGCGGCTATCACGATGCTGCTCAGCGAGCCGCTCTTTCAAGCTGGCGTACTCGCGGCGAAGCCCGGCATCGGCTCGCAGCGCATCACGGAATGCCAGCAGTGCCCTGGCGTGGGGATGCTCGCCCTCGACCACCTGCAGGTGATGGGTCCGGGCCTGCGGCCGTGGCCGCAACAGCCACAGTCGGTAATGAGCGCACGGATCCTCCGGCCAGAACAGCCAGCCCGCCTCCGCCAGCACCGGCAGTGCGGCGCGCGCCCCGCTCAGCGAACTCACCGGCGCCAGCATGTCGATCACCGGCTTCGCAGGCAGACCCGGAACCGCGGTCGAGCCGATGTGCTCGACCGGCCCAGAAAGCCAGGGCCGGAGCAGCTCTCCCACCGCTGTCCGTTGTTCCGCGAACCGGTCAGCCCAAGCCGAATCAGGGTCGGCTATCTCCACGTGCTGATCGGCCACCCGCCCAACCTACCCACACTTCCGGTCCCCGCAAGGCCGTCCATGTTTTCTAGGCCACCTGTCAAGCATCAGCTGGGACAGGACCGTCAAGCATCAGGTGGGACTAGACAGTGAGTCGTGCCTCAACGAAATCGATGAGATGAGACCGACTCGCATTCTGCCGAAGACGTTTCTCCAGTCGCTCCTGGACGATGCTGGCCACGGCCCACCCGGTCTGGTCGGGCTACCACCAAGCGCTCGGCGCGCGGCACACCGCCGTGTCCCAGAGGGTTGACGCCGCATCTAGAATGCCAGGAACGGAGTCGTCAGCACTGAAAGAATGGCGAGGATCAAGTCATGCCGTTGGCCGAGGGCACTATCCTAAAGGCCGTTGTATCGGCGGCCAGGTTTTTAGCTCCCAAGGTGGCCGAGCGGCGGAGGCGATCGCGTCTGGAAACCAGGGTCGTTCCGCTCATTGCAAGCCTCGACCAGGCTCGAATGCGGTCAATAACTGCTGACGAAATCGCGCGGATCAACGTGTTCTTGGCCTCGCCGGAGTTCGAGCATATCACTCTCCGTCTGACCGTGGCGGTCTATACAGGGGAGAACGAGGGCAAGCTAGCGGCCGTCCGACAAGAGCTACGTCAGGTACTGCGGCTGCTCGCGGAGGTGGAGGACAACAACTGCTCGGTCGGACAAGAGACGTGGTGGAGTATCGACAGTTTGTCGGTCTTATGCGCAGTCAAATCAAATCCGCTTATAGTGCCGTCAGGCTGCCCCACACCGGGCTAAACCGAGCGGTGCCATACAGTAGAATCTATGTAGTTCCCACTCTGGAGCGCGACGATGAGAGTATTCAAGCTTCCTTAGAAAACGAGCACGTCGTATCGAGCGAGGCTCGTTTCGGCGACACGTCCGATCGCACGGAGACGGTAGCCAACGTCGTTCTGACGCAACTTCGATTCGTAATTCTGGGAGATCCAGGAGCCGGCAAGTCGACACTTGCCGCGAAGGCGCGTGAGGGTCCAGGTTTTGGCCGCGTATTTGCCGTGGACGGCCGGGGGAGCCCGGTGGACGCCGGGCACAACCGGACAGGCGCAGCCACGAATTGGCTGGTCAGAGAGGGTGTTTGTGCTGGTCAAGCGTGGTGCCCCCGGAGGGCGCCACAAACATGGGAAACCGCCGTGGCCAGCGGAAACGCTGACGTTGTGGTCATCGACGGGTGCTGGCCGCTGTCTCCGCGCGGCCAGTAGCTGGGCGTCAGCGTCTGCTACGTCAGGCCTGCGTTGCCGTGTTCCAGCGGTGGCGTTGCAGCTGCTCACGCCGTCGAGAGTCGATGAAAGGCTGGATACCTGGATGGCCGCCAGGTTGATCGAGTTACCGGAGCCGAGAACCGTGCGCGACGGAACGATCTTCAGACCGCACCAACGAGAGGCGGTGGGAGCGCGGTGAGGACCGTGTCCCGCCCGAGCCACCTGCCAGACCTGCGCCGGTCGACGCGTCCGCCGCGTGGTCGCTCTGCACCGCGCGGACTCGCGGGAGCCGGGGCCACTGCCGTCGAGGACGCGCGCGCCTCACCGTGACAGCGCCGTCGCAAGGCACAGCGGCGGGCGGGTAGGTTCGCTGTCGCACCGAAAACGTAGACTTCTGATCATGGATTCTGTGGTAGCGGTCGAGCTGCGTCCGGTGATGGAGTCCGACCTCCGCCTGTTGGCCCGGTTCGACACCGAGCCCGACCTCATCGGTCCGAACTGGTACGGCTTTCGTCACGCCGACCGCCAGCGTCAACGCTTCGTCACCGATGGCTGGCTCGGGGAAGAAGACGGCAAGCTGATGGTGACCGTCGGGGATGACGTCGCTGGCATGGTCGGCCGGTCGAGCGCGGGCTTTCTTGCCGGTCGGTACCGGGCCGGCGGCATCGCCCTCCTGCCTGAATGGCGGGGCCGAGGCGTCGGTAGCCGCGCCCAGTGGTTGCTGTGCACCGGATCAGCTCTTCCACCTGGTCGCACTGACGGTCGTGCTGTCCATCCTCGCTCACTCCTCGACCGATATGCTGGTCGCGCGGATCTTCGACGAGTCGTGGTCACGCCCAGCCTTCCGACAGCGACTTTGGCCCAGTCGCGGACGATCCATATTGGACAGTGACTCGGGCAGGCAAAGGTGACCAACGCCGCCAGCCATGGTGGCTAACTCGGTTCAACTGTCTGGGTAGGGGTTTCGGTAGGCACGGCGGTGGGCCGGGGAGGAGTCCGGGGGTAGTCATCGGTCGAATTCGCCAGGCGGACGCTGGGCCTGGAATGGCCGGTTCGTCGTCCTCGCTACTCCATCTATGCGCTACCCGAACTCCGGCAGCGTGGTCGATCAGTGGTCACCGGCTACGGAACCAGCCACCGCGGCCACGGCAGGCCGCGGGACCAGCGCAACGGCATCCAACGGAACAGGAGTTCCCACGACCGCCAGCGCGGTGCGGCTCGCAGGTCCCGTGGACGCGGAGACTTCCGGCCACTCCTCATCTTGCCACGGTCGCCCTTCCGGTACGCAGTCGCGACGCGCTGCGAGCCGCCTCAGGGCGAACCTCAGATCGCGCACACCGCGTAGGTGTCGATGGCCCACCCGTCCGGGTTACCCACCTGGTCCTCGTAGCCGGTGATGGTCGTGGAGTTCGCCGTTGTATTGATGGTGAAGTCGTCGATGACGGTGTGATGCCGCAGCCACCACAGGTCGCCGCCGACCCCGACCACCTGCGTTCCGGCCGGGCAGACGGTGGTCAACGACTTCGGGGTCGTGGAGTTGATCGGGCCAGAGGTGGAGACCTGACGGACGGTGAGCGCGGTCGCGTCCACGCACACCGCGACCACGGTTCCGCTCACTGAGGTGGTAGAGCCCGGCAGCTCGGTGCGTTCGGCGCTGAGGTAGGCCCGGTTGCGCGAGTCGTTCTCGATGCCATGCGCCATCATCGAGCCGGTGGGGGAGACGCTGTAGCCGCTCCCGATCACCTTTTTGACCCCACAGGCGGCGGTGACCCAGGCCGAGCTCGGATCGGTGAGCGAGGCACTGACCAAGCTGTATCCCGACGGCGTTGGGACGCAGACCGCGATCGCGGTGACCGACCACGAACCGCTGTAGCCGTCGGCGTCCTCGTTGGCCACGACACTCAGGAATGTCGCGCCGTAGAACTGGAAGGGGATGATCTGCCGGATCAGTGCGTTGCCGACCGCGCCCGTGAGGTAGGCCGCGCCGTTGATGGGGAGCTTCCCCGACGGGCAGCTGACGACAAGGGATTTCGGCGAGCTGCTGTCGTAGCTTGATGTGGTCGTGACGTACTGGATCCCGGTCGCGGCGTTCGCGGCCGGGGCCACGGCGAAAACCGCCGTACCTACTGTAAGGGTGAGCGCCAGCGCCCACACGCGTCGCCGGGTCTTCATGCTGCCAGGCTGGTCCGATCACTGGCCTGCGTCAATGTCGCGTTGCCGACGCCGTCCAGCGCGTGGGCCGCTTCCCGCCAGCGGCAGGCCGCCGGTCGTATATGGACGTTCATCGGGTTGAGGATGGCGCCGGATGGGCCGGCGCGGACGTGTTCTTGTCGCAAGCCGGATCGACGCGAGCCGCCGAATCCTGAGCTGGCCCAGACTGCTTGCCAACAGCACCACGCCGGGTGCCGCGGACTGGTGGAGGTAAGGTCATGTCTAGGAAGCTCTGGGGGCTGGCCGTTGTCCTGCTCGCCGTCGTGTGTGTCGCCGGCTGCGGTGCGAACAGCTCGGGTACCGGGTCGGGTTCCGACAACGCATCCACGAACGCTGGGGCCACTCCGGGCGCGCCGTCCGGCGGCGGCACTGGCGGTGGCGGCGGCCAGTTGCCCGATGCGTGTACGTTGATCACCGCCGGTCGCCTCTCGCAGCTGCTCGGCATCCAGGTCGGGACGGGCACATCGGCAGGTGTCAGCGCGGACCGTTCCGTCTGCATCTACGGCGGCGGCACCATCACCGGCGTTGAGGTCGCCTCGCATTACGACACCACACGGGTCCTCATCGAGGACGACGGCGGTCGGAAGACCACCGACATTCCCGGCCTCGGCAAGCGGGCGTTCTTCGACGAGGCGGGCCAGGTCGTCGCCAGCGGCGACCGGGTCTTCGTCGTGGTGACCGCGTCCGGCGTGAGCCAGGACAAGCTCATCGCCGCCGCCCGGGAACTGCTCGTGGCGGCCGGCGAGACCCCGTAAGCGCGGCAACGGGGGGAAGTTCAAACCACAACCTGCCACCCTGCCATCTCGGCATCACCGCAGCTCACACACCGTGTCCCTGGGATGGCACCCTTCAGGGTGGAGATCTGCCCCGTTACCTTCTTCACGGCCCTGAACCAGGGGCTCGCTGGTCGCCGGGATCGGTATGACTTACTGTCCCTGTCGTGTGCATGATCCGGGGGGTGTTGTCGCCGGTCTCGGTGGCACCGGTGGACCGCTGATTAGGGACATGTGCCGCCCTCTGGGGTAGGTCTCCTCGTAACGTGGCTGTCGGCTTCCGGTGCTCGACCGTGATCAGCGTTGCTGCGGTCGTGTGGAGGTGGCTGGTAACGGAGTACGACGTGTACTGCGGGCTCGATGTCGGCAAGGGCGACCCTCACGCGGTGGCTCTCGATCAGGCCGGGAAGCGGTTGCACGATGGGCCGCTGCCGAATGATCGAGCGGCGGCTCCGGACGTTGTTCGACAAGCTCGGCCGCCACGGTCGCCTGCTGGTCGTGGTCGACCAGCCCGCCACCATCGGCGCTCTGCCAGTCACCGTCGCCCGGGCGTGCGGTGTCCAGGTGGCCTACCTGCCAGGCCTGGCCATGCGACGGATCGCGGACCTCCATCCGGGCAAGGCTAAGACCGACGCCCGCGACGCGTTCGTCATCGCCGACGCGGCCCCCACCCTCCCGCAAACGCTGCGTCGGGTTGACGTGGGCGATGAGGCGTTGGCCGAACTCGAGGTCCTGGTCGGCTACGACGATGACCTGGCCCAGGAATCCACCCGCCTGACCAACCGGATCCGCGGTCTGCTCACCCATATCCACCCAGCCTTGGAGCGGGTGATCGGCCCAAGCTAGACGGCAAGGCCGCGCTGGCGCTGCTGTCCCGCCACGGCGGCCCGGCCGGACTCCGTAAAGCCGGCCGACGCAAGCTCACCGCGACCGCCGTCGCCAACGCGCCCCGCGCCGGCGCCAGCCTGGTCGAGGCCATCATGACTGCCCTCGACGAACAGACTGTCGTCGTGCCCGGCACCACCGCCGCCGAGACCGTCCTGCCGGGCCTGGCCGACTCTCTACGTGATGTGCACCGCCGCCGCGACGAGCTCGCCCACCAAGTGGAGGAGATCCTTGATGCGCACCCTCTTGCCGGGGTCCTGATCTCGATGCCCGGCATCGGGATCAGGACCGCCGCCCGGATCCTGCTCGAAGTCGGCGACGGCTCGTTCTTCGCCACCCCCGGCCACCTCGCTGCCTACGCCGGCATCGCCCCCGTCACCCACCGCTCCGGCAGCTCGATCCGCGGCGAACACCCCGCCCGCGGCGGCAACAAACAACTCAAGCGGGCGTTCCTCCTGTCCGCGTTCGCCTCGCTGAAGGACCCCGCGTCACGGGCCTACTACGACCGCAAACGGGCCGAGGGCAAGAAACACAACGCCGCCCTCATCTGCCTCGCCCGCCGCCGCTGCGACGTCATCTTCGCCATGCTCCGCGACCGCCAGCCCTACCAACCCCGACCGCGGATGGCTTGACAAGCGTCATAGGGGCACCCCCAGTTCGGCGCGTTTGCTGGCGCTCAGGGTGTCCGAGTTGTCGATCATCTCGGTGAGGCGGCCGACGAGGGCGGCACGGGTGTGCTGGTCGCGGGCGGCGGCCTCGGGGTTGTGGCAGATGACGAACCGGTCACCCGAGTCGTCGATCTTGACCTCTTTGACCCGCATGTTGTCGGTGATGGTGGCGTAGCGGTCTGGGCGGGACAGGGCTGTTTCGACCTCGGGCGTGCCGGAGCGCAGCTTCTCGCCGATGATGTAGTGCCCGCCGCCACGTTGCAGGTAGCGGCGGTTGTCGGCGAGGAGAACCCGCGGTCGGCGACCCAGACGGTGCGAGCCAGGCTCCAACCGCGCATGTCGTCTTTGACCTGGCGGATGAGCTTGGAGTCGCTGGTGTTGGCGGGCCAGGACCACACGCGCACCGGGCGGGTCACGGCCAGGCCGACGACGACCTGGGGCATGTCATCGCGGTGGTCCTTGCTCTTGCCATACGTGCGGAACCCGACGTTGCGCACGTCGTCGGTGGGGTGGCCGCGGGATTGACCTGGCCGCGTTCGTCACGGCCGACCGGCTCGTCAGCCTCGCTGGTTTCGAAGTATGTAGATGTTGTGTCGAAGAACAGCAGGTCTACTTCGAGGTTGAGCAGGTCGGCGACCTGGTGATAGACCTCCTCGGCCAAAGGGTCGGCGATGGCCAGCAGGGGCGCCTTATTTTCAAGATCCGTGTCACCAGGGATTTTCGTCGTTTCCGCTAGATCAAAGCTCTGCGACCTGCGTATTCTCATGATCCATGTGCCTAGAACGGCCCGCAACTGCGGAACGCAGGAATTAGGCGTGGAATGCTTGTCCTAGGTCTCCTTGCTGGGTGGTGGCGTGGCGTGATGACATGGTGGGCAGCTTTCCTCTTCCACAGATCGCGCGAGCGTTCGGATGGTAGCCGGGGCGTGCTTGCGCAGGCCGCGTGGCGGCGCTTGGCCAAGGCCGGCGAGCGCGGTGACCCGAATGCGTTCCAGGGAGTCTGGAACGCGTGGCGCGCTGACAAGACCCGGGCATTGCCCGCGAACGTGAGCCGTTGGCCGGTGCCGGAGGGACTGGCGTTCCTGCCGGGTTGGACTCTGGTGACGCGCGAGGATCTCGGTAGCAACCGCGAGGTGGTTGCCAAGGCGGTGGCCGCGAGCCCGAAGGCCATCACCGCCGCCTGGGAAGCCTGTTCCTTCGATCCAGAGTGCCCGCTGCCTGACGAACTGATCCGATTGCCTGTTCCAGACCGGGCCTGGGGTGCCCTGATCGCGACGGCGACCGACGTGCGGCGCGACATCCGTGAGCGGACCGTCATCGGCAAGCTCGTCCCCGACCGGAAACAAGCCGAGTGGGGATCAGTCAGACTGGCCGAGTTCTTCCTGCTGACCGGACAGATCGCGCGGCTACGCGCGCTTGACGATCCCGCCTCGGCGCTCGCCCAGGTATACGAGTCCACCGGCGAACAGACCCGCACGGCCCTGCGCGCGGCGGTCGCCGGCACTGGAGAACTCGACCTATTAGCCGCCGTGGGTGGACCGTGGGGCGTGACCGCACCCGACGGCGATGCTCACGTGCGGGCACTGGTCGACCGGGAATGCTGGCCACAATTGTGGGACCTCGCGACCAGGCTTCCGCTGCCCGATGCGGTGGCGGTGGCCCGTCAACTCGCGGTCCGGTGGCAGCCGCCCGAGACGAACTCACGGCTCCTGCTCAACCTGCTGTCGCAGGCCGACCCCAACGCTCTGGCGGCTCCCACGCCGGTGCGACTGCGCACCGACGCCGAGCCGCGTAGCTGCTCGTTCTCGATGGACGGGCGGTGGGCCGTAGTCACTGTCCTGTCCTCCGGGCGGGCCGTGGCCTTCGGCCACACCCCGTCGGGACACGACCTTTCCGCGGGCGAGGATCTGACCGTCGACTGGTTGCTGTTCCGGATGCCGGACGGCACGCTCGTCGAGCGAACGCGGCGCGCCGGTGTCCTGTACGACGCGAGGTTGGCTGACCGGTGGGAGAACCGTGGGCATCGGCCGGCGGTGGCGGTCGACGGCCGCGTCTTCGGATTGCACGACCCGGGGGAGGAGCAGCGCTACCCGGCGGTCGCACAGCAGATGATTCTGCCTTATCCGGGCGGGTTCGTGCGCGAGGACGTCCTGCTTCCCGGCCGCGGCGTGCCGCCGCCGTACCAGGGCGGCCTTCCGCACGACGGCATGCTGACCTTCTTCGATAGCACCGGGCAGGTGCTACGGCGCGTCAGGTTCCACCAAGAGCTCGGACTCCCGGACCGATGGCACTACGGGCTGCTGGCAGTCGACCCGCGAAGCGGCAGGGTGCTGGTCTACAGCGGCGAGCGGGTTTGGCTCCTCGACCACCAGGCACGCAGCGTACTTGCCAGCAGCCCACCCGATACGTTCGTGGACAGCGCAGCTTTCCTGGATCCGGACCGGCTGGCCATGACCGGTTCCGTCGCTGGCGGAGCGCAGGGGCGATGTCTGCGGATCTGGCGGCGGCGGGGTGACACAATCGAGACAGACGACGAAACACCGCAGCCCCGCAACCTCTACACCCCTGTGGTGTTCCCCGACCAGGGCCGGATCGTCGGCGTCAACGGCGAGGAGCGGCTGCGCTGGTACGACGCGCGGACGCTCACCGAGATCGGAACCCCCGCCGGGCAAACCGCGTCTGCGCTGTGGGACTCACCCGGCGGCCGGCTGCTCGCCTGCACCGCGTCCGATGGTGGTGGCGTCGATGTGTTCCTCGACCCATACCTGAACGCACTCGCCAACCGTGCCCTGGCTGACATGACGCCGGCAGACCTCGCGGCCGTGACCGAGGCGCTGCACGCCGCGGCACCGGTCGGCACCAACGGGGCTCTGCCGTTCCTCGCGTTGCTCCATGACTGCCTTGAGCTGCGATTCGGTCCCGGCCCGGGACACGGGACGGATGGGGTTCAGCGATCATAGCGTCGTCTGGTCTCGTCCGGACTCCCCCTGACTGTTACTGCGTCTCGCGGGCCGCGCTACTGCACAACCGCGAATCGTCGGCCGTGAGCCGGCTCATGCAGTGCGTACCTGGCTCGGGAACTCGTCGGGGCTCGGTGAGATCACTATGCAGTTGCGTGCAGTTGCCCGGATCCTGACGCCGACATCGCACCCCTGCCACCGGGTTCGATGTACTGAAGTCCACACCCAAACAAGACATAGGTGAGCCTCGCTGCCGGACTGCGCGGCCGCCTTGGTTGACCACCGGCAGATTGTCGCTGGGTGACGGGGCGGGCCCCTCGAACGCGTAGACCCAGGTGAAGTTGGTGGTCACCATGAGCAGCCGGATCGTGGGGTCGGTGGAATACGTCCCCGCCCGCACCGTGATCTGGCCCTTCACCCGGGGTGGGTAGTCGGCGAGCGGGGGAGGATGATCCCAGCCGCACCCTGCGCATAGTGGGCCGCGGGAGTGTCGAACGGGCTGGCCGGTGTGGCGCTGGCCGCACTCCGCGCCGCCGAACGGTTCGGGTCACCGCCGACATCACTTCCGGTCGCTGGTGAAGTGGTAGACGGGGCTGAACTCGACCAAGGTGACCTGTCGGGTGTGGCTGGTGAGGGTGACGGTCGGGTGGCCGGCTACATCCCCCAGCCTTGCCGTCCTGTCCTAGCTCGCCGTGGCCAGGGTTTCGCCGTCCGGGCTGAACGGCCGGGCCAGCATGGTTTCGGGTCGCGGTCCATGACCGCGGCGGGGTGAACACCACGACCTCGGTTGGTCCGGCACCGTAGGGGCGATCCACAGCGTGCGGCGCGGCACGGTGGCGGCACCGGTACCGTTGGGTCGTGTACGACGATCGATCCGGGTCCGAGGTGTGTGCGGCACTTATCCGCGTTGGTGTCGGGGCTCGCATTCGCGGCGATCACGACGCCGCGGTTGAGCCGTTGGAGCGTGCGGCGGCCCTGGGCCGGGCGGCGCACGCGGCGGACCCGCACGATCACGAGGCCGCCTACCAGTTGGGGTCGGCGCTGTATGCACTCGGTGCGGTGCACACGTCGCGTGGATTGCCCGTCGAGGCGGTGGCCGCGCTGGGCGAGGCCGAGTCGGCCTACCAGACGTTGCCCGTCGACCGGGCGCGGCCGTTGGTCGCGGACGCACGGCTGCGCCGGGCTCGCGCGCACGCGGCGTCGGGTGCGGGCGCCTCGGCCGTGGTCGACGCGCAGGCGGCGGTCGTGGCGTATGTGCGGCTGTCCTCACCTGACCGGGTCGACGGCGGGTATCTGGGACTGGCGCGGACCCTGATGATGGCCTCGGACGTGTTGGCGGCGTACGCGGATGCGCAGATGGCGCTGGAAGCCGCCCGGGAAGGGCTGAGTTGGGCGGTGGACGCGGTGAACTCCGGCCGCGCGCAACGCGACCAGGACCTGACCCAGGCGATGATCCAGGCGCTCGGGGTGGAGATCGGGGTGCTGGAACTGCTCGGGCGCCATGAGGAAACCGGGAACGCCGCCGGTTTGCTGGCGCATCTGGGCGTGCGGCAGCGGGTAATATTGCTCGCAGACACCTGGGGTGTGCCGGGACTGTCCATGTCGGACGGTGGGGTGGCGACTGCGGTACGGGCGGTGGCCTTCACGCAGCCGCGTGTGGGTGAGGCCCTGTCCGAGCACCTGCTGCGCCACCCGGTTGGCCCGCTGGTCGTCCCGGCCTTCCGCACGCCGCCGCAGAACCTGGCCGACGCCGCCGAGGCGGCCGCGGCCGCGGCGATAGGCCAACTGCGGCACGGACTGACCGCGACCGGCACCCGTCTTGGGTTGGAGGCCCACTGGCTGTACGCCTTCCTGCATGACGAGAGCCTCAACCAACGCATCGACTTCACCGACCCACTGGAGCATTCGTTCGTACTGTGGTGCCAGCTGCTGGGCGCGCTAGCCGACCACATGAACGCCGCCGGGAACCGACCGCTGGCCCGCGACCTCGCGGCATGGGGCACGAAGGCGTTCATGGGGCTCAACCCGTGGGTGCAGACACCGCAACGCGTGGCCGCGCTCGACCCGGCCGTCGCCACCTTCGCCCGGCTCATCGGCCGCTGATCGACCGATCGACCCGCCCAAACTCGGCGCTCACGTAATTCCCAGGCTCAGGGGTCTGACGCTCACGTAATTCCCCGGGCGCTCACGTAAATTCACCGCGGCTCTACCCGGACTCATCCGCCGTCTCGGCGCGGATGACGCGGTGACCCTCTCGGCAGCATAGGACCTGGCCGAGTGTTTCGCCGCCGTAAGTAGCCTGGATCAGGCCCGAGCGATGCACGAGTCGGTGCTGCACGCCCGCCGGCAGAAACTTGGCGAGCACCACCCGGACACGCTGGATTCGCGGCGGCGGCTTGCCGAGCTCTCCCAGCGGTAGTAGCCGGCGAGGGGGCGGATGTCGATGGCTGTCGACGGGGACAGTCCGGTTGGACGCCACCGGACAGGGTCTCGTCGAAGACCTGGATACCGGGCGCGTGGGCCGCTGATCGGGAGGGGCTTCAGCGTTTGCGTCGCTTCGACCGTCGTTTCGCCGGTGCGCGTTTTTGTGGTGTCGCACGGGGGGTGGGTGTTTCGCTATGGGGCATGGCTGGAAGGCCGTCCAGGTAGCGGCTGCGCGCCAAGTCTGCGACACGCCGGGCTGCGTCGTGCTGTCCCTGCCTGGCCAGCAGGAGCGACTGCACCATGTGGTCGTATAGATCTCGTCGAGGTAGGTGGCGTCGCCGGTGCTGTTCAGCGCCGTCAGGTATAGCGCCTGAGCCTCCTCGACCGCGGTCATCGCCTCGGTCAGCTCCGTCCCGGCTCCCGCGCGGACGTGCGCGAACATCCGTAGCGTGCGCGCCAGGTCCGGCCCGCTCGACGAGCAGGTCCGCCGCAGCTCCACCGCGCGCCGGCTGACCGGCAGCGCCCGCTCGTACCGCATGCTGTCGCCCCAAGCACCGGCCAGGGACTGCAGCGTGCCAGCCAGGAAGGGCGCCACTGTTCCGGGTCGTCGTGCTCACACAACCCCTCGAAGATCGTGGCGGCCTCGTGCAGGACTTCGGCCGCCTCGTCGTGTCGGCGCAACTTGCCCAGGCACAGCCCGAGATTATTCAACGCCGCCGCGAGCTGCACGTTGACCTCGAGGTCGTCCGCCCGGCTGTGCTGTATGCGGCGGAACTCGTCGATGACCGCGACGAAGGCCGCCCGGGCCGCCTCGTACTGGCCAGACCGAAACAGCGACTCGGCGGGTGCGGCCGCCTCGTGCATCGTGCCGATGCCGGACGAGCCCACCGACTCCTCGCCAGCCGCCCCCAGTTGCTCATGCCTCGCCTGTAGCTCGCTGAGCCAGGCCAGCTCAGCCTCGACGCTGCGCACCCCCGACCTCGGCGTTTCGAGACGTCGCCCCGCACGGCCGACCACGCCGGCACCACCCTCACCGGTGGTGCGGGCCATCCGCTGCTCAACCTCCCGCGCGCCAGCATGGTCACCGCGCTGTCTGAGCATCACCGCGAGGTTGTTCGCTGCGTGCTTGTTCCCACGTTCGACGCCTCGGCGGTAAGCCCGCTCGGCCTCCATGATCTGCCCGGTCTCCTGCAGGAGAAACCCCAGCCGGAAGGCACCCATCGCGCTGCCCCGACTGTCGGCACGTTCCAGGGCGGCGCGTGCCGACTCGACATCGCCACGCTCGAAGACCAGGACACCCAGGCTGGACGCACCGTCCGCGCTGCCGGCGGCATCCGCGCGCCTGTACGCCTGCTCCGCCGCGGACAGATCGCCTTCGTTCTCCAGCCGCTCCCCGGCCCGCACCAACGTTTCGGGGTCGGATTCCGAGCCGGTCGGTGCCGACCGCCGGGACGAAATCCATCGACGCCAATCAGCCACCTTGCCAGCGTAGCCTGGCAACGAAGCAGCCGGCGGCACGGCGCAGACCGGCCCGATGCACGTGTCGGGACGGGCACATCGGCAGGTGTCAGCGCGGACCGTTCCGTCTGC
The DNA here is from genome assembly GCA_963803345.1 of uncultured Actinomycetota bacterium. Classification (GTDB taxonomy): domain Bacteria; phylum Actinomycetota; class Actinomycetes; order Mycobacteriales; family Micromonosporaceae; genus CAWDLX01. Next base: position 1,096,377 of record CAWDLX010000004.1, on the reverse strand, counting down.
ATCTACGGCGGCGGCACCATCACCGGCGTTGAGGTCGCCTCGCATTACGACACCACACGGGTCCTCATCGAGGACGACGGCGGTCGGAAGACCACCGACATTCCCGGCCTCGGCAAGCGGGCGTTCTTCGACGAGGCGGGCCAGGTCGTCGCCAGCGGCGACCGGGTCTTCGTCGTGGTGACCGCGTCCGGCGTGAGCCAGGACAAGCTGGCGATGTCAACCCAAGCTGGTTCTGGCACACATTCCGTGATCCGGTGACGCTGTGTGGTGGTTGGGCGGGTGACGGTGGGGCTGTGCCGGCGGCCGGCGGTACGGTGAGCCGTGTCGTGGGCGGGCTTATTGACCAGTGATGATCTTGATGAGTTGGGTCATTCGGCGTTCGATGCCGAGGATCCGCTGGCGGTGGTCGCCGAGTTGGTCGCGGCGGTCGACGCGGGTCGTCTGGCCGATGTTGCGGACACGTCGTATGCGCTGGCTCTGGCTGCCGAGATCGCCGAGCGGCAGGGGGATCTGCAGGCTGCGGCTGGGTTGGCTGGGAGGGCGGCGCAGGCGAGTCGTGTGTACGGGCGGCCGGATTATGGCTATCCGCAAGCGTTGTACGGTGAGCTGCTGCTGCGACTGGGTCGCGTGGATGAGGCGATGGTCGAGCTGAACGCGCTGCGCCCCATGCTGACCCGCGACGAGGACGCGGTGTCATATGTGAGCGAGGCGTTGCACGCGGGCGGGCGGACCGAGGTCGCGCTGGAGTGGTTGACGGCAGCGTTGGAGACTGCTTTGGCGACACGGCTGGGGGTGGCTTCGCGGCGCGGTGAGCCGGTGTACGCGCAGGCGGCGGTGGTGGCGTTCGCGTTGGCGCAGCAGCGCCACCGGCTGCGCCGCGAGTTGGACCTGCCCCACGACGAGCACGACCATTTGGCCGACCAGCTGCAGGACGCCGCCGACGAGCTGCTCGACACGGAGGAGGACGAATACGGGGACGAGGGCACCGCGGTGTTGTTCTGGCCGCGGACCGAGTTCGAGCGGCTGGTGCTGCGCTGGCCCAGGCTGGTCGAATACTACGGGAGCACCTGGGATGAGCACCGGGCCATGATGGAGCGGGCGCTGGTGCGGCTGGCCGAGTCTGGCCACACCACCCTCGCGGTGTTGGCCGGCGCGGTGGACGAGCTGGCCGGCTACGCCGAGCGCCACGGCGGCGACCCTACCGACGCGCAGGTCCGCCAGGGCTATGTCGAGCATCTGCAGGTGCATCCCCGCCGACGCCTGTGGGCACCGCAACGCAACGAGGCTTGCTGGTGCGGCTCTGGGTTGAAGTACAAGAAGTGCTGTCTGCCCCGCTCGCGAACCTGACCGCCCTTCGGGCTCGAATCGCTTGATACACAACAAAAGCGCGCAACCGTGCGCGTGTCGCACAATTCCCCGACGACGTTCAATAGATAATTATCTATGTCTATTGTGGAGGTTGCGGATCTGTTTCCGTCCCTGGCCGATGTGCGGGTGGAGACGGTCGTCGCGGAGGACACCTGGGTCACGGTGCGGGCGGTGGCGCACTGTGCCCGGTCGCGGTGTCCCGGCTGCGGCGTGGCGTCGGGGCGAGTGCACAGCAGCTACCAGCGGCGCCTGACCGATCCGGCCGTGGGCGGCCGTACGACGACGATCGAGTTGACGGTGCGCCGGTTCTTCTGCGACACGGCCGAGTGCGCCAGGGCGACGTTCGTCGAGCAGATCGCTGGCCTGACACAGCGCCACGCCCGCCATAGCGTCGCCGCCCAGACCCTGTTGCAGGCAGTCGCGTTCGCACTCGGCGGACGGGCCGGGGCCCGGTTGACCGGCTGGTTGGGGATGCCCACCGGCCGGATGAGCCTGCTACGGCTGATCCGGGCTACGCCCGAGCCGGCGGTGGTGGCGCCACGGGTCCTCGGCGTCGACGACTTCGCGATACGCCGCGGGCATGTCTACGCCACCGTCCTACTCGACATGGAGTCGCGCCGACCGATCGACGTGCTGCCCGACCGGGAGGCGGACACGTTGGCCGACTGGCTACGGGCTCACCCCGGCGTGGAAGTGATCTGCCGCGACCGATCCGGCGCCTACGCCGACGCGGCCCGCACCGGTGCCCCAGAAGCGATCCAGGTGGCCGACCGCTGGCACCTATGGCACAACCTGGCCGAACACGTGGAGAAGGCCGTGGCCCGCCACCACGGCTGCCTCAAACCAACCGTTGAGCCCAACCTTCCAGACTCGCCGGCCGTGGTCGCCGATCTCGACCAGGCCGCCGCCGACGCCGCCACGGACCATGCGGAGCACACCAGGCTGGTCGAACGCACCCGAGACCGTTACGAGCAGGTGCAGACGCTCCACGCAGAGGGCAAGGGCATCAAGGCGATCGGTCGGGAACTCAGGCTCGCCCGCGAGACGGTGCGCCGCTACGTCCGCGCCCGCACTGTCGAGGACTTGCTGAGCAAGGCGGGCATCGGCAGCCGACCCAGCATCCTGGACGAGTTCACCGATCATCTACACCAGCGCTACAACGACGGCGTCACCTCCGCCACCCAGCTCCTCGCCGAGATCCGGGCGCTGGGATACCGCGGCAGCTACGGGACCCTACGCAACTACCTGCGTCCCTTCAAGACGTTTCGGACCGCGCCGCCCGTCGCCCCCAGACCACCGAAGGTCCGACACATCGCCAGCTGGATACTGCGCCGCCCCGACGATCTCGACCCCGACGAACAGGTCAAGCTCAACGACGTGCGGGCCCGCTGCCCGCACCTCGACGCCGTCGCCGACCACGTCACCGAGTTCGCCAAGATGCTCACTGGCCGACACGGCGCCCGCCTCGACAACTGGATCGGCGCCGTCGAAGCCGACGACCTGCCCGACCTGCACTCCTTCACCGCCGGCATCAAACGCGACTATGCCGCTGTCCTCAATGGACTGACGCTGCCGCACAGCTCCGGCGCCGTGGAAGGACAAGTCAACCGGATCAAGATGCTCAAACGACAAATGTACGGCCGCGCCAATCTCGACCTGCTCCGCCGCCGCATACTCGCAACCATCTGATCCACGCAGCGTCACGTGGATCACGGAATGTGTGCCAGAACCCCCAAGCTGGCCCCACTTTGACGGCGCGAGTTGGCTCCATCTCGGGTCGGATGAGGCGCCCAGTCGGTGGCGGTTATCCCCAGAAGATGCAGGTCGGGTCGCGGTCGATCTCGGTGAGCAGGTCGTCGACTCGGTTCGAGGGTGCGAGTAGGTCGTAGAGGTGGAAGCGGAGATTGCGGTCGCGCCAGTAGAGGGTCCATGACTTGTCGGCGGCGGTGTAGCGCAGCCGGGCGATCGGGAAGCTGGTCCAATCTGGTCCGGCGTCTTCTCGCCAGGGGACGCGCCGTTCGACGATGGTGAGGTGCCGTGCGGCGACCTGGCACTCGACGCGGACTTGGTGGCGGGCGTGTTCGGGCACCCGCGCGGCGCACCAGCGCTGCACTCGTGCCACGTCCAGTTCTGGTGGGGCCATGGAATCACTGGCCGTCAGCGGCTGCGTCGTTGAGCGCATCGAAGGCGGCGTCGAGGCGCTGTCGACGACGCCGGTTGGGCTCGTGGTTGGCTTCGGCGGCCACTGACCCGATCAGCTCCTCCAGGTCGTCGTCGGTGGCGGCCAGGACGGCGCCGTCGTGGTGGGCGCGGATGCGGAAGACGAGTCGTTCGCAGTCGGGATCCAGCAGCTGCAGATCGCGCAACGCTGCCGCGACCTCGTTCGGGATGACGATTTCGTTGGCGGCCCCGGCGACAGCGAGTTGTCGGCGGCGCAGATCGAAGGCCGAGTCTTCCCAGTTACTGATCACGCCGGCGTCGTCGCAGACGCTGCACTGCCATCGGATCGGCGCTCCCGGCTCGGTGCGGAGCACAACTATCCGACCTGAGCAGGCCCGGTTGGCTGGCCGGCGTCGGCACGGCAGCGCGCTTTCCCAGGCGGTGGCGGCATCGCCTGCTGTTGCGGCCCGAACGATGTTGCTCAGGTGCTCGGCCAGTCGCCGCGCCGGGCCGGGGGTGTCCTGGGGTAGGTCGAGGAAGTGTTGCAGGTCGGTGACCAACATTCCCGGGACTGTATCGACCCGGCCGGCCGGGCTGGCCCAGCTGGTGGCCTTGGTCAGCTAGCGGCGCGCCGTGAGCGGGTGTGGGCGAGCCGGTAGGAGGTGGTGCCGGTCTCTATGATCTGTCCGGCGAAGGTGAGCCGGTCCACGATCGCCGCCGTCATCTCGACCTGATGCATGCTGTGGTCCTGCTAGCCTGAGTTTCCGGGCTTTCATGATCGACAGTGCTGTTTTGCCTGCTCAGGCTGGGTCTGGCCGGAGGGCTGGTGTATTACCTAACTCGGTCGGTGAGGGTGCGGGGCGCGTGGCGGTCGAGGTCGAAGAGTTGGTAGAGCTTGTGTTGGGTGGGGTTCATATCGGTGAGGATGCGTTGAGCGCGGGGGCGGCCTGGTCCTCCGTCGTGGTGGAGCAGAACCGTTTCCTGGATCCCGGCCAGGGTGGCGAGCAGGTCCCGGACCGACATGCGCAGTCCGACCTGCTCGGCCTCACGGCGCATGAGGTTGGCGATGGTGAGGGCGAGGACGCTGTAGAAGATGTGGACGCGGATCTTCTGGTCGGTCCAGTGGTGCATCGGGGAGAACGACACCACGTGCGGATCTTTGAGTTGGCGGAAGTCGGCCTCGACTTCGGACTGGGATCGGTAGGCCGCCACGACTTCTGCGGCGGGCCAGGTGTCGCGGTTGGTGAACAGGATCCGTTTGCCGAACAGTCTTTGTTCCAACGCTTTGCGGGCCTTGGTGTCCACATGCGACTCCAGTCGCAGCTCGGCCGGATCCTCACCGGTGAGGGTGCACGTCATGACATCGGCGACCCATCGGGGTTTGCAGATCGCGGCGATGTCGGCCTGGACCGCGGTGCGGGCTCGGCGGGTCTTGCCGCGAGCCAGACGCTCCGCGAGCTCGTCGAGTCGCAGTTGGGCCTTGGCCAGGGTCTGGTCGAAACCGCGGGCCTGGGCGGTGTGCAAGGTGGGCGAATGGGTGAGGACCGCGCGTCGGGTCACCCCCAACGCGGTCACGGTGGTGTCGTGAAAGGTGAGGCCGCCGAACCGGTCTGGGTCGACCACGCGGTACTTCTTGGCGGGGATGTCCAGCAACGCTGGATGGTCGCTGGGCGGCAACGACCCGACGAACCCGATCCCGGACGCTTCGATCTGGGCGTGGTTGTTGGCCGAGTTCTGCCCGGCGTCATAGACCAGGGTGAGGGTGTCCAGGTCGCCGGCCAGATGTCGGTACCGGGCAATCAACTCCTCGACCACGGCAGTGAACTGGGTGACGTCGGGCCGGTCGCCGGGATAGGCGTGCGACACCAACGGGATCCCACCATCGCGGGTCACGACCAGACCCAGCCCGACCAGGCGCAGATCGGTGCGTTTCTGTTTGGCCTTTCCCCGTTGCGCGATCGGCGCCCGGTCGTTGCCAGAGTCGATGAAGGTGGCGAAGTTCGTCATGTCCAGCACCAGCCCGGACAGGTCCAGCCCGAACTCGGTGACGACCCGCTGACCGAGCTGGGTCTCGATCGCCTGCAGGTCGGCAGCGCTCACCCGGTCCATCGCGTCCCAGAACCGGCGGTGATCCAACGCGGCGTCGGGCAGCTTCACCCAACGAGGACCGGCCGTTGCCGCCCACCAATCGGCGAAAGCCAGCTTCGAACACGGCGCGACGATCCGGTTCGCGGTGGCCAACGCCAGATACGTCCCCACCGACGCCGCCGCGGTTGGGTACCGGGGCACCACAGCATCCACCATCCCCACCACGTCGAGACGTTGCAGCATCCCCCACACCGCCGCGAGGTCGCCGAATCCCTTGTGCTGGGTGCGAATCCCGCCGCCCGGCCGCGCACCGGCCAACGTCGCCGCGATCTCCTCAGCACTGCCCAGATACTGCTGCGACACGATCCGCGGCTTGCCATCCACCCGAGCCGACTCGACCAGGTAGTAGTACGTCTTGCCGCTCAAGCGCTTACCGACGATCGAAGCCACGTTTAGGTAATACACCAAAACAGGCTAAATGTCCACATTCGCAACACATCCAGGCTAACCGATCATGAAAGCCCGGAAACTCAGGCTAGGAGACCACTGAATATCGGCGCTCTTGGGGTGGTCTGTCCGGGCGTTGGGTGAACGCCTGGGGTGGGTCTGCCCTGGATCGCTTACGGGCGGATACGTCCGCTCGGTCGCGGAGAGCCCTCTGCGCCCGTCATGGTGGTGCTCCGGGCCGTTCAGGTGGTGGCGAGGACCCATCCGGGGCGTAGTCGAGGCCACGGTTGATCAGGTTGCGCAGGTTGAGGGCGGCGGTGCGGCGTTTGAGCCAGGCGTTGTTGCGGTCGGTGCCCCGGTAGCGCAGTTTGAGGCGTCGTCCGCCGCGGCTGGCGATCTGGGACACGACGCGTTCGATGTTGGGCCGGTGCCGGCGGTAGCGCTCGCGCAGGTCGGGGTTGTTCTTCCAGTCGCGGCGGGCCTGGCGGAGCAGGTCGTCGCGGTCGTGCAGGACGATCTTCCGGCCGGTCTTGGAGGTGGTGCACCGCTCGCGCAGTGGGCAGTCGCGGCACAGGGCACCGAAGGTGGCGACCCGGGTGGCGCTGATCGGCCGGGTGTTGCCGGCCGGGCAGGTGACCGTCTGGTCTTCTTCGTCCACTGTGAAGTCATCGACGGTGAACCCGCCCTCGACCGGGGACTGCAGCGGCTTGGGTTTGATCACCGCTTCGTGTCCGGCGTCGTCGATCGCGCCGCGCAGGTCGCCGGTGCCGTAGGCGGAGTCGCCGTACCATTCACGCCGCTTCGGGGCGTTCTGCTCGTGTCGTCGTCGCCGCTGGTCTGTTCGTCGTCGGTGCTCTGGTTGTCGGTGCTGCTGTTGTTGCTGTCGGCGATGTCGGCGGCCAGGAACCGCTCGGCCACGGCCGGGTCGGAGTTGTCGGTTCCGGCGGCCTTGGTCAGTTCCTCATCGGTGATGATGCCGGTGTCGGGTTCGGCGGCCACGTGGGCGCGGTAGCCGTCGCGGCGGGCCTCGGGCGACTTGCGGGTATGCCGCGCCTCAGGATCCACAGTGGACATAACCCGGTCCTCGGCGACCTTGCGGGCGATGCGCCACCGCCCGTCCGTGCCGTCCGAGCCCTCGGCGGGTTCCACGTCCTGCCCGGCCACCAACGCCAGCAACGCCACCGCGTGCTGGGCCGGCTCGTCCAGCTCCGCCCCGGCCAGCACGGCGACCAGCGCGTTGGCGTCGTTGACCAACGCGGAGACCACCGCGTCCTTGGCCGTCGGGTCGTCCCAGTCGATGTCCGGCTTGCCCGGCCGGCTGTAGTCGTACCCGCTGCACACCGCGGCGATCTGCTCGCGCCGCGCCGGGCACCAGCCGGGCCACCCGCCGGATCGCGGCGACCAGTTGGGTGATCGTGTCCTGGGTGGCCACCGCATCGGCCAGGATCGTGGAGTCCACCGCCCGCCGGTGTCGGCCACGCAAGATCCCGGTCGCCTCCACCACCTAGCCGACCGCGTCGTTGATGCGGTGCGGACGCTCCGAGTCCGCCAGCCGCCGCCGCCAGTACGTCAACGTCGACGGGTGAAACCCCTTGTCGTCCAACGCCATCCCGCAGGCGACCTTCCACCGCAGATCACAGCGGGCCGCCTCGGCCGTCTCCGCATCAGACAAGTCCAGCAGCGTCTGCAACGTCAGGATCGACGCCGCCACCGACCCCGGCATCGACCGGCGACCCTTCCCCGACGGGAACAGATCCGCGAAGTCCTCATCCGGGAACACCCGGCCCCGATGCTCGGCCAGGAACGCGAACATGCTGCCCTCAGCCACCAGATGACCGACCAGCGCAGCGGCGTCGAGAAGTTCCCGATCGGCCCGCTCCACGCCCTGCACAGCGATGATAATCAGGCAAGATCACCAATATGCGGGGAGCGACACGCCGGATTATTCAGTGGTCTCCTAGCCTGAGTTTCCGGGATAGTGCGATCTTGATGGGCTGGTCGCCCGTACTTTCGTTGCCCCGTCGGCGTGTCCGTTTGATCTGGATCGCATGACCGTGTATGACCTAATGTGTGGCTAGTTTGTATCCGAAGAAGGTCGGCGGGAAGACGTACTACTACCTGCGGGAGATGGCGCGGGTGGACGGCAAGCCGAAGATGGTCTCGGAGCGCTACCTGGGCTCGGCGGAGGAGATCGTGGCCGCGCTGGACGGCGCAGGAGGCCGCGTCGTTGCCGCGACGCACCCGGCATCTGGCCTTCGGGGACGTGGCCGCGGTGTGGGCCGTGCTGGAGCGGCTCGAGCTGGCGTCCATTGTGGACGAGGTGGTCGGAGCGCGGCGGTCGGACGCGGGGGCCAGCGTGGGCACCTACCTGGCGCTGGCCACGCTGAACCGGGTGGTGGCGCCGTGCTCGAAGCTGGGCTTCGCCGACTGGTGGGCCACGACGGCGGCGGACCGGTTCACCAAGATCCCGGCCCGGGTGCTCGACCACCGCCGGTTCTGGGACGCGATGGCGGCGGTGAGCCGGACGACCTGGCCGAGATCGAACGCCGCGTCGCCGCTGCGCATGGTCGCGGAGTTCGGGCTGGACACCTCGGCGGTGGCGTTGGACATGACCAACTTCGCCACCTACATCGACTCGACCAACGACCGGGCCGACATCGCCCAGCGGGGCAAGGCCAAGCAGAAACGCATCCGACCTGCGGCTGGTCGGGCTGGGCTGGTGGTCACCCGCGACGGCGGGGTGCCGCTGCTGTCGCACGCCTACCCGGGCAACAAGCCCGACGTGACCCAGTTCCCGACCATGCTGGCCGAACTGGCCGCCCGCCACCACGCGGTGGCCGCCGCCGACGCCGCCGGCACGGACATGACGGTGGTCTTCGACGCCGGGCAGAACAGCAAGGACAACTTCGCCCTGCTCGACGACGCTCGGGCCTGCACTTCGTCGGCTCGATCCCGCCCACGCGACTGCCCCGACCTGCTCGCCCTACCCGCCACCGACCGCCAGCCCGTCGACGAGAAGCGCTACCCCGGCCTGACCGCCATCGACACCCGCCGCACCGTGTTCGGCAAGGACCGCCGGGTCGTGCTGACCCACTCACCGACCCTCCACGAAGGACAGTCACGGGGCCTGGACCAGACCCTGGCCAAGGCCGAGGCCCGACTCACCGAACTGGCCGACACCCTCGCCCGCGGCAAAACCCGCCGCGACCGCGCCGGCGTCGAAACGGAGATCGCCGGCATCGTCAACGACACCTGGGTCAAACGGATCCTGACCTGGACCCTGACCGGCGACACCCCCGCCGAGCACCGCCTGACCTGGACCATCGACCAAGCCGCCCGCGACGCGCTGGAGGACGAACTGTTCGGCAAACGGGTCCTGGTCACCGACCACGACAACTGGCCCGTCGCCGACGTCGTGGCCGGCTACCGCTCCCAGTCCGACGCCGAGTTCGGCTTCCGCCAACTCAAAGACCCCCACGTCGTCTCGTTCAGCCCCATGCACCACTGGACCGACCACAACATCCGCGTGCACACCCAGACCTGCGTGTTCGCCCTCATGATCGCCCACCTCATGCGCCGCCAAGCCGACCACGCCGGCCTGCACCTGTCCGTGCGCGAACTGCTCGACCAACTCGCCGGCATCCAGGAAACCGTGCTGATCTACCCCTCCACCGGCGGACGACCCAAAGCCCGCCGCATGCTCACCGAAACCAGCCCGACCAGGACCACCTCACCAACATCTTCGACCTCCAGCGCATGGGCCCCACGCACTTAGGTCATACACCCGACCAGCCGAAACCCGCGCCTGCCAGCGCAAACACACATCAAGATCGCGCTAGCCCGGAAACTCCCGCTAGTGCTGGGCGCTGTGTCGTGGACGGCTGTCCACGGCGAGTTCTTCATTGCTAGAACGGTTCCCGACCGGGTTCGAGGGTGATCGGTTCGCCGGTGACGGGTCTGTATTGGTCGATGTCGTTGGGCCAGGGTGCGGGCCGGCCGTGGTCGCCCCACCAGCCGGTCGGGGTTCCGTCCTTGTGCAGGGCGGCGTTGAGTGCGGCGCGCTCGTCGGGGTCGGGGATGACCAGGTCGCCGGTGAGGTCGGTCATGCGGCATGCTCCGTTTCGGGCGGTTCGGCGGACTATCGAGGACGAAGCTCTCGGAGTTGGCCGTGGAGCTGTTCGACTGATCGCCGAAGCTGCAAGTTTTCGTCGCGGACTTGAGCGATCCGCTGGTGGGCGAGGTCGAGACGGCGCTTCAAGGATTCAAGGCTTGCCCGGCTGGCCGCGGCGGAGCCAGGCGGTCGTGCGGGCGGCGCGAGGCGCAGTTGTTCGATCCGCTCCTGCAGTTCGGGCTGCGTATAGATCCACGAGCGTGACACGTTGGCGTTCTTCGCGAGGCTTGCAACGGTGACGGTGTCGCCGCGGGCGGCCATCGCGGTGAGGGTGTTCTGCGCTCGCTGCATCGTCTGCTCGGATCGGCGTCGTGCGTTGGCTGTCAGGCGTTCGATCTGGTCAACCGACATCGGGGACCTCCTTGGTGATGGTGGCACCGGCGCAGCCGCAACGGGCAGCGGAGTCCTGACAGCAACGCGTTTCGGCGGTGAGGCCGGTGATGATCGCGAGCAGGTTCGTCTCGACGGTTCGGTTCATCTCGACGACGCGCTCTTGGCCTCGATGTCCGGCTTGGCTGATCAGAGCCCGAGTTGCTTCGAGCTGGCGGTGATGCACGGGCAGGAACTCTGCGGTGGTGACGAAGACCGGGCAGGTCAGGCCTGCCTGACCTGTTCAGTGTTCGTCACCGACGTCACCCATCGCTCCACACTGGAGCGTCACCTCACCGACACCGAGCAACTGATAGCCCGGACCATGGTCGCGTTCGAGCAACGCCACGGCCAGCCGATGCCCATCGAGAACGTCTGGCTGGCCCAACGCCGCGCCGAGCAGGCTGCGCTGCCCAACTCCTGGCCACGATGGACGCCAACCCCGGCCGCGCAGTCCAAGGCGCCGGCTGCGGAGCCAGCCCGGCGGGCCCGGTCCCGCTCACTCTCGACACCAGCCGCGCACGACGGACCCGGCCATGACCGACGACCGCGCCAGGCGCAGCGCCGTGCTCGACGCCGCCGCAAAGGCCAAGTCCCAGGCCAAGACCAGCGCGGCCGAGCAGGCCATCCGCGCACTCGTCAAGCGCGGCGAGGCTCTCACCTTCCAGGCCGTCTGCCGCGAGGCCGGCGTCTCCCACGCCTTCCTCTACAGCAACGAGGATCTGCGCCGACGCATCCAGCACCTCCGCGACCAGGCCCGCCCTGCACCGCAACAACGAGCCGACGGCCCTGACACCGTCGTGCTCGCCCTCACCAGCCAGATCGACCAGCTCAGGAAGCGTCACCGCGACGAGGTCCAGGCCCTGCGCACCGCCCTGGAACAGGCACACGGCGAGAACCTCCAACTCCGGCGTGAGCTTGCCCGGCGCGGGGACGCGGCGAGCGCCAGCCGGCAATGACTCGTTGCATCGATCGCAACAACGTCACGACCTGCACAAACACTCCAGTTTAAAGATCAAACCAGATAACGTCGGGTCCGAGGAGCACGACGTTGTCGCGGGCGGTGACGAAGTCGAGGGTGCCGAGGTGGGCGATGGTGTCGCGTTTGAGGCCGCGGGCGTGGTCGAAGTCGAACTCCTCCAACGACTTGCGGGCCGGGAACCGGGCGGCGCGGATGCGACCCTCACCGCCGTGAGACTCGCGGGCCGAGACCTCGCGCTGCAGGCAGGCCACGAGGAACTCCTCATGTGTCCACGACTCGGCGCGGGCCCGTTCGGCCAGTCGGGTCACGGACTCGCGCAGGGTCGGCGCTTTGAGGGCGCGGGTCAGGAACGCCACCTCGGCGCTCAGATCGCGGGCGGTGGCGGTGGTTTTGGCGGCCATCACGCCACCGTCTCGTCGGCTAGGCCGAGGGCGGTGTCGTAGTCGGCCAGGCACCGCACCTCGACCTCGGGGGCGGCGGTCGGTCGGGCCACGTCCAAGTGCTTACGCCGCAACAGTTTCGCCGCCTCGACGTGGACCGGGTCGGAGACGGTCTGATGCTTGGCCCACAGCCGTTCGTGGTCGGCTACCAGCCGTCCGTCGCAGAGGACCTGGACCCGGTGTAGGTCGGCGATGACTTCGATCCTGCGCCCGATCACGCCCGGGTGCACGGAGTAGTCGTTGCTGTCGAGACGGATGTAATGGTCGCGGGCCAGGCGCGTGCTGGCCCGCCACCCCGTGGCCGGGGCCACCGGCGGCAATGCGAGCATCGCCGCCTTGTCGGCCGCGATGCGATCGATCGGCGCGGCGACACGGGGTCAGTTTTCAGGCGGCGCGGACAATCGGGATGTCACAGGGGTTCAGCCGAAGTTCATCGGTCGCCCGATGATCTGTCACATTAGCAACCGAGCCGGTCATGCGAACCCAAAGCTGCTGGTCACTGGACCCGCGATCTCAGCTGGACATCGTCACCGGAAGGTAAGGCGCTCGGGTTACTTCAAGCCTGTCGGTGCCGGGCGTGGTTCTGACAGTGAGCCAGAACTGTGATTGGCGTTCGGCCGTTGCGTGTGTTAGACGCGACATCGCCCGCTGTCGGAGCCGACCCAGTAGGAGGATGGCGGTCAGAGGTGCTCTGGTGGGTGCCGGCGAGAGTTGCCGTGGCTGCCTTCAGCGCGTCGGGCGCCGCCGCAGCCCGCGGCGTCGCCCGCGCGATCACCACGCCTGCCTCGGTCCATGAATAGGTGCCGAGTGCGGAGGTGCGCGATAGGTCAGGCGATGCGGCGGCGGCGTACCCACCACACGCAGAATGCGCCGAGCAGCAGCGCGGCGGCGCCGTAGAGCGCTAGTTCCTCCCACTGGAACGTCCAGTAGCGGCTGGCCGGCTGGTAGGTCACCAATTCGTGATAGGTGGCGCCGATCTTGGACACGCAAGCGTGCGCTTGCTCCTGCCTGGCATGGGACACCGGGACGTGCCCGAGAACCGTCGGACCGCCGCCGCCGCCGTTCGCCACGCCGGGGCAGTCCGCGTTGAGCACCGCATTGGTCAGGTCGTGCCCGGAGCCGTCGACCACCCGGGTGGAGTAGATCCAGGCGTTCGGCAGTATCGGTGTCGCCGGGTCCAGCGCGCTCGACGGACCACCGTTGAACAGCGAGTTCAGCAGGATGCTCGGCGAAATCTCGGAGCCGAAGCCGGTCGACGCCGGATCGAGCGCCTGAACCAGGTGCGCCGGGCCGATGATGCGCGGACGGATGCCGAACGTCGTACCGACGCGCACCACCACGAACGCGAACAGCGTGACCGCCATCGCGGGCACCACACGGCGAATCAGCATGCCGGCCGCGACGCCGAGCGCGAATGCGAACGCTGCGTAGCCGATCGGCGCCAGGTCGCGCGCGCCGAACGTGTCGTAGACGGCGGCTCCGGCGCGATCCAGCGGGCGGGCCCACCAGGTGACGATCAGGCTCAACAGGCCGGCGACGAGCATGCTGGCCACGCCGACCGCGACGAGTTTGACCACGAGCCATCGTGTACGCGTGACGCTCTGCGTCCATACCAGTGGAAACGTGCCGGACTCGATCTCGCGGGCGATCAACGGTGCGCCCCAGAACGCTCCGATCAGCGCGGGAACGACGGTGACCAGCGTGTCGAACGTTGTACGCAGGACGCTGTCGGTGCGCGCGAACGTCTGCATGGCCGACGTACAGTCGCCGGTGGGTCGGCATGCGGCCATCGTTGCGGCATACATGTGCGCGAGGTCGGGGCCGGTGAGTGCCGCGAGTGCGGCCATCGCGACCAGGGCGGCCGAAGGCCACAATTGCGGGCGTACGGAATTGCCGCCAGGCTCAGCCGGATCATGATTGGACCTCCGTACCCATGTAGGCGAGAACGACGTCCTCCAGGCTCACCGGTCCGGACCGTCCAGATCGGGATCATCGATCGGGCGCTCCGAACGGACGATCAGCGTGCTGTGGTCGTCGGTGTGCCGGGCCTCGATCACCTCATCACCGGGGACGGCACGGTCCCGCGGCCCGGCCAGACGGTCGGTGGGTGGCCAGCAGCTCCTCGATCGTGCCGGCCACCCGCACCCGGGAGGCCACCAGCACGATCACGAAGTCGCAGACCCGCTCCAGGTCGGCGACCAGGTGCGAGGACAGCATGACGCTGACGCCGTGCTCGGCGGCGACATCGCTGATGCCTTGTAGGAACTCGCGTCGGGCGAGCGGGTCGAGGCTGGCCACCGGCTCGTCCAGAACCAGCAGCTCGGGCCGTTTCGCGACGGCCAGGGTGAGGGCGAGTTGGGCGCGCTGGCCGCCGGAGAGCCGGCCGGCGCGCTGGCGGGGATCGAGGCCGAGCTGGGCGATGCGGCGCTCGGCGAGGCCACGATCCCATTGCGGGTTGAGCCAGCCGCCGAGGCGCAGGTGGTCGGCGACGGTCAGGTTGGCGTACGTCGGGGTGTCCTGGGCGACGAACCCGACCCGGCCGAGTTGTGCCGGGCTCTGCGCGGGCCGCCCGCCGAGCACCTCGACCGTAGCCGGTGCTCGGCGCGATCAGCCCGACCGCGAGGCGCATCAGCGTCGTCTTGCCCGCCCCGTTCGGGCCGACCAGCCCCACCACCCGCCCGGCCGGAACGGCCAGCGTGCAGTCGTGACAGCGCCCACCGCCGCCGATATCGTCTTGCCGAGGCCCCGGGCCGCCAGCACAGTGTCTATACAGTCATGGTCAGTGGTTCTACCAGCGCTCCGTCCCGGCGGTCACAGCCCGGTCACAGAAGCTGTGACTGCACGGTGACCTGCGGCCTGGCATCCTTACCAGCATGAGGGTGTTCGTCGTCGAAGATCACGAGCTGCTGGCCCGGACCCTGGGCACCGGGCTGCGCCGTGAGGGCATGGCGGTCGACGTCGTGCTGGACGGCGACGACGCGCTCGAACATCTCGCGGTCACCCGGTACGACGTGGTCGTCCTCGATCGTGATCTGCCCGGCGTACACGGCGACGACGTGTGCCGCCGCCTCGTCGCGCAGCGCTCGCCGACCCGGGTGCTGATGTTGACCGCCGCCAGCACGGTGAAGGACCGGGTCACCGGCCTGAGCCTGGGCGCCGACGACTACCTGCCGAAACCGTTCGACTTCGCCGAGCTGGTGGCCCGGGTCCGGGCACTGGGCCGCCGCGCCACCACCCCGATACCGCCGACGCTGGAGTGCGGTGACGTCATGCTCGACCCGAGCATCCGGGCGGCGTTCCGGGCCGGCCGACGGCTCGCGCTCAGCCCGAAGGAGCTCGCGGTCCTGGAGTGCCTGCTCAGCCACGCCGGTGACGTGATCTCCACCGAGGAGCTGCTGGAGCAGGTCTGGGACGAGGCCGCCAACCCGTTTCACGAACACGGTCAAGACCACGATCGGCCGGCTGCGGGCCAAACTCGGCGAACCACCGGTGATCGAGACCATTCGCGAGGGCGGCTACCGGGTCACGGCGCGCGTGATGCGCCGCACGCTGCGGATGCGCCTGGCCCTGCTCTACGGCGGCGTGTTCTTCGCCTCCGGCGTCATCCTGCTCGGAATCGTCGTCGCATTGTTCACTGGCAAGTCGACGCGCGAAGCGGCACCGGTACCCGGCCAGCCGGTGACAGGTGGCGTGTCCATCGCCGACCGGCAGCACGGCACCGATCTCCACGCTCTGCTGATCTCCTCCGCGAATCGGTCTGGCTGTCATGGTCATGGCCTCATTCGTGCTCGGCTGGATCGTCGCCGGTCGGAGCCCTGCGCCCGCTGCGCACGATGATGACGACCGCCCAGGCGATCTCGGCCAATAACCTACACTCGCGGATCGGGCTGGACAGCCCATACGAGGAGTTCAAGGAACTCGGCGCTACCCTCGACGACCTGTTCGGACGCCTCGAAGCGGCGTTCCAGTCGCAGCGCCACTTCGTCGCGAACGCCTCGCACGAGCTGCGTACGCCGCTGACCGCCGAACGGGCGCTGCTGCAAGTGACGCTCGCCGATCCGGACGCCGGCGCGGAGACCCTGCGCTCGACGTGCGAGGAGACTGCTGACGCTTGGCGCCGCCCAGGAACGCCTGATCGAGTCACTGCTCACGCTGGCCAGCAGTGAGCAGGGCGTCGAGCACTGGGAACCGACTCGATCTCGGCGCGATCACCGCGGAGGTGATCCTGGTCCGCCGGGCCGAGGCGCAGCGGCGGGACGTCCAGATCGACATAGCGCTCGCCGAGGCGCCGGCAGCCGGCGATCCACGGTTGGTCGAGAGCCTGGTCGCCAACCTGATCGACAACGCGATCCGGCACAACGTCCCGGGCGGCCATGTGGACGTCACGACGTCGCCGTCCGGGGACGGTGGCAGCATTACTGTCCGCAACACCGGCCCGATGATCCCACCGGCCGAGGTCGGTCGGCTGTTCGTGCCGTTCCAGCGGCTGCACACCGAACGCATCCGGCATCCCGACGGGCACGGCCTCGGCCTGGCCATCGTGCTGGCGATCACGACCGCGCACGGCGCGCTCCTGACGGCAACGGCGCTGGAATCGGGTGGACTCGACGTGCGGGTGGCGTTCCCGGCTCTACCGCCCGGCCAGCAACTCGGCGACGCCGGTGGGGCCGAGCGTCGCCACCTGACCGGCGGCCGCTCCCGCCGCGGCAGGCCAACGCCAACCGTCCGACGGAGAGGATTCCGAAGCCGTCATGTTTGAACTCGCCACGAAATGCCGGTATTCGGCATCGACCAGCTTGGGCCGCGGCTGCCTGATGATCTGTCACACGAGCAACCGAACCGGTCGGACGAACCTAAGCCTGCAGGTCACCTCGTCGCTAGTTGATCAGGGAGCCGCCAGTTCGCCTGTCGCTCGCCGCGAGATCGCCCTTTGACCTGGGAATGTGATTCCGTGTGAGAAGATCCAGTGCCCCCGGCGGGTGGCCCCGACCGCTTCGGCGAGGGCGAAGTATGCGGCCAACTGGTCGTTCCGCGATGGAACAGTATGCGAGCTGGTGGATCCGACCGGAACGGTTCTCGCGCGATTCCCCTACGGCATCTACATCGACCGACTGCCGCGCGGCGACGGGTTTGGCCTGCCCTCGATCACCGATCGACGCGCGCTTCGCACGAACCTTGTGGCCTTCACGTCACGACTGCGCGAGCTGGGCTTCGCGCCGAGGTTCCCGACGTCCGCCTCGTCATACTCGGCGACAACCTGAATGCCGCCACACCTGCTGAACTCGCGGTGAGCAGCACCAAACTGGTTGAGCTACGCAACCCACTGCCGGACGGCACCCAACGACCTCCGCTGCTCGTGTTCATCCCCAACGACATGCGGGCGGCAGCCGAGGACTCATTCGGCGTGGCGACCTTCGAGGATCTGCAGCTGGGTGACGTGTACGGCGCCCTGCGTGACAAGTTGCTCAAGGAGATACCCCCGGCGCTCCGTGGAGCGGTAGTGGAGACGATCCGGCGCCTATCCGAGGGCGAGCGCCCGTGGACATTCGCTGACCCCGTGGCCGTCGTACGGTTCTTGCTGACCGCGAAGGCGAATGGCAACGACGCTGAGGCGATTGGCGCCGCCCTCTACGAACTCGCACTCGTGCCCGACTTCGAGCTGCTTTCGCATCCTGACAAGGCACCCACGCGAATCGCCCGCAACCGCGGCTGTGTGGAGAAACTGACCTGGTCTCCGCGCACGGAGCGGGGCCGAGTACTGGACCTCGGACTCGCCGACCACGGCTTCCGGGTCCGACTCGGAAACTTCGCAGCGGATGCTGGGCTAGAGGATCCCCGCACCTGGACCCGACGCATTGTGCTGGACCGAAGCTACTGGGGCCTGGCTTTCAACAATTGGGAGTTCGAAGACGGGGGCGACGAGCCGGACGCCATCTGCATCAGCGATGTCGAGGCCAACCTGCCCCTGATCGGCGACGACGAGACCGACCCCCGGCTGGGCCAGCTCATCGGACAACGCGTCCTGCCATGCGGCAGAGACGGCCTGCGCAAGTTCAACGTCACATTTCGCGTCGACCCGCCGCCCACCCGGGTAGCCGGGCTCGTGAGATTCTCCCTCCAGGTCATCTCCAAGGAGCACGGACCGGTGGGCCTGGTACGTACGAAAGCCGCTTGGACATCAAATCGGCCCGATGCAACAGTTACCTTCGCGAAGCTCAACAGGGTTGACTGGGAAGAGGGATGGCACTTCGTCCGGGTTCTCGCACAAACCGACTCCGGCGACCTTATACCGCTCGTGAATGTGGATGGAAGCCCGGTGTCGTGGTCGGTCGGTGACAACGATCTCGTGTCACGGCCAAATGAGGGCGACCTCTTCTACGTCCTGCCAGAAGGCGAAGTCGACGTCGAGCCGCCGCAGCGGGCACGCCAGCGGGAGGACAGCCTGGTCCATGCGCGTACGCGGCTACAGTTCACGGCCCTCATCGACGATCGCGACCCCGACACCATCGTGGCGACCTCAGTAGCCTGGGCAGAACGCAAGTCGGGAGCGCGCATCGGAACCGAGATGCTCGAGGTCGAGTTCGGCCGTGAAGGCACCATGAATGTGCCGGTCAGCCGCACGCTAAAGATCCTCGAACAGAGAATCCTGGCCAGCCCTGCCGGGCCGATTAACTGGCGCATCTCGGTCCTGTACGGCAGCCCGGGTCAGGCGACCGGCGAGACCACACGCTGGCCCGAAGGTGAGGCCGTCGAGCACTTTCTGTCCACCCGAACCGCATACTTCGAGGCGATTCGCTCTGGGGTAAAGGAGCTGATCACCCAGGGCGCAGACCTGCGTACGCATGCCTCCCTCATCGCCGACTACGCAGACGCGTACCGAGCGCTCGTCCAGGACCTGCTACGGCGCGCGGAGACGAGTAGTGGGGCCGAAGGGCAGCGTGCGCTGGCAGACCTTCGCAGGCTGCTCACGATCGATACGGTGACTTTGGCGATCCGCGACCATCGGGGCCGCGTTCGAGAGGCGGCCCTCGTGGCGCCCACACACCCCCTGCGGGCACTGTGGATGGCAGCCTGGGCCCAGCTCGCCCACGTATGGTTGCACCAGGCCATGTCCGCTCCGCGAGAGTTCGCCGTCCCGACTCGCGACGCGGCACTTCGCGTCCTCGGCCCACTCAACTTCCCTCCAGTGCTGCCGACGGCCGACGGCCGGCTCCTCACTGCCATCGACAACCTGCATCCATTTTGGACGCTGTATGCGCCGGCATACGAGGAGGACCCACGGGGCCTTGTTGGCGATGTGTGCGAGGCGCTCGGCCTGTCAGAGCCCACGATCGCGGCCTCCATCAACGGTGGGTTCCTCGCGTCCCGGGTGCAGAGATACCTCATCCAACATCCCTATGTGCGAACGTTGACCATCAATGCCTTCAACCCGGGGCGCGCCGCCGTGCTCGCCGACATGCTAGTTGAGCTGCAGAAGCATCCGGCCTTCGCCGGCCTTCGTTACGACATCCGGCTCTTCGCCCCGGACGCCGACGCCCCCGGTCTTGGAGAAGCTCTGGGCGAACTCTTGTCTGCCACCGCCACGGTAACCGCCCGTGAAGCTGACATATTCTCGACTCCCACCGACTCGCACCTACGCCCGAAGCTCGCGCTAGCTGTTCGCCCGACAGCGGAGTTCCGGCAATCACCGGACGCGCACCAGGCCCATCTGTCGTTCCTGTTTGATGTATTTCCCGCCCAGGAAGTCGGCGTGTCCCGCGCCTCGCTCAAGGAGTCGGCCGCACCAATCCACGGGCTCGTGCAAGACTTCCAAGTCGAGTACCGCGACGAACACGCGGCAGTCGTCTGGGCACGGCAACCCAGGCACGGCGTCACGGTCCCGATCGCTGGCGCCGAGGAACTCACCGACCTACTCTCGACCCTGCCACCGCTGCTATCCAGCGCCACCGCCACAGTGTCCACTGGAGAGACCGGCCTGGCATTGCGCCCAGTAATCAGTCTGGCGCTCGACGCGGAGGACCGCGCCCTACTCCATCAGGTCCACGAGGTCAGCGACTGGGTCATGACCCTAGCGGGAGTTTCCGGGCTGGTGCGATCTTGATGGGCTGGTCGCCCGTACTTTCGTTGCCCCGTCGGCGTGTCCGTTTGATCTGGATCGCATGACCGTGTATGACCTAAAGTCGTGGCGAGTTTGTATCCGAAGAAGGTCGGCGGCAAGACGTACTACTACCTGCGCGAGATGGCCCGGGTGAACGGCAAGCCGAAGATGGTCTCGGAGCGCTATCTGGGCTCGGCGGAGCAGATCGTGGCCGCGCTGGAGGCGCAGGAGGCTGCCTCGTTGCCGGCGCGGACGCGGCATTTGGGGTTCGGCGATGTTGCCGCGGTGTGGGGCGTGCTCGACCGGCTCGGGCTGGCGTCCACAGTCGACGATGTGGTCGGGCCGCGTCGCTCGGACGCGGGGGCAAGCGTGGGCACGTACCTGGCGTTGGCCACCCTGAATCGGGTGGTCGCGCCGTGTTCGAAGCTGGGCTTCGCCGACTGGTGGGCCACGACCGCCGCCGACCGGTTCACGAAGTTCCCGGCTCGGATGCTCGACCATCGCCGGTTCTGGGACGCGATGACTGCGGTGGAGCCGGCCGAACTGGTCGAGGTCGAGCGGCGATTGGCGCTGCGCATCGTCGAGGCGTTCGGGGTGGACACTTCGGCGGTGGCGTTGGACATGACCAATTTCGCCACCTACGTCGACTCGACCAACGACCGAGCGGCGATCGCACAGCGGGGCAAGTCCAAGCAGAAGCGGTCCGACCTTCGGCTGGTCGGGCTCGGTCTGGTTGTCGCCCGGGACGGCGGGATCCCGATGCTGTCGCACACCTACGCCGGCAACAAGCCCGACGTGACCCAGTTCCCGGCGATGCTGGCCGAACTCGGCGCCCGCCACCACGCCATCACCGGAGGCCGTGGCACGGACATGACGGTGGTCTTCGACGCCGGGCAGAACAGCAAGGCCAACTTCACCCTGCTCGACAACGCCTCCGGACTGCACTTCGTCGGCTCGATCCCACCCACGGACTGCCCAGACCTGCTCGCGTTACCGGTCAAGGACCGCAAGCCGGTCGACAAGGAGCGCTACCCCGGGCTGACCGCCATCAACGCTCGCCGCACCGTGTTCGGCAGGGACCGCCGCGTGGTACTCACGCACTCACCGACCCTCCACGAGGGACAGTCACGGGGCCTGGACCAGACCCTGGCCAAGGCCGGGGCCCAACTCGCCGAACTAGCCGACACGCTCGCCCGGGGCAAAACCCGCCGCGACCGCGCCAGCGTCGAGACCCAGATCGCCGCCATCGTCTCCGACACCTGGGTCAAACGGATCCTGACCTGGACCCTGACCGGCGACACCCCCGCCGAGCACCGCCTGTCCTGGACCATCGACCAGCCCACCCGCAACGCGCTGGAGGACGAGTTGTTCGGCAAACGCGTCCTGGTCACCGACCACGACGACTGGCCCGTCGTCGACGTTGTAGCCGGTTACCGGTCACAGTCCGACGCCGAGTTCGGCTTCCGCCAACTCAAAGACCCGCACGTCGTCTCGTTCAGCCCCATGCACCACTGGACCGACCACAACATCCGCGTGCACACCCAGACCTGCGTCTTCGCGCTCATGATCGCCCACCTCATGCGCCGCCAAGCCGACCACGCCGGACTGCACCTGTCGGTACGCGAACTGCTCGACCAACTCGCCGGCATCCAGGAAACCGTGCTGATCTACCCCTCCACCGGCGGGCGCCCCAAAGCCCGGCGCATGCTCACCGAAACCAGCCCGACCCAGGACCAGCTCGCCACCATCTTCGACCTCCGTCGATGGGCCCCACGCACTTAGGTCATACACCCCGACCAGCCGAAACCCGCGCCTGCCAGCGCAAACACACATCAAGATCACACTAGCCCGGAAACGCCCGCTAGACCGAAACATGGGAATCGAGTTCTTCGACCACGGTGGCCTGACCGGCCGACCCGACTACCTGATCGACCACACACCCGAGTTGGCCGACGGTGTTGGCCACCGCCTTGTCATCACGTCACGGTCCATCACCGAGCTCCAGGCCGTCCTCGTACCGGTCCTTGACCAGTATCGGCTCAAGGCAGACGGGCGGCACGCGATCGCCGTGCTCGACCAGCTACGTTCGCTGTCCGGGCGCTTGGCGCTCAAGCTCATCTCATCCCCAACTCAGCGCGCAGAGGCACTCGGTCTAGCGCTATCCCGCATGTACCTTGAGCACCAAGGAGTATTCAGCAACCAGATCGTCGTCCCCCTTGACGCCCATCTCGACCTGTACCGGGTCCTGAAGAAGACCGCCGACGAACTCGGCGACGACGTTAGCTTCAAACGCACCGACCTCGCGCTCTTCGACCTCGACGCACGAGCACGAACGGTAACCTGCAGGTTGGTCGAGGTGAAGTGCTACAACCAGGTGGGCGACCTCGGCGCCTACAACCGACTTAAGGACAGCATCGCTCAGCAAATCGCCCAGAGCGAAGAGGTACTGAGCTACCATTTCGATCCGCAACGTTCCCGCGGCGACCGTCCCGACCGGATAGTGAAAACACACGAACTCACCACCCTCCTTGAGTTCTACCTCGACCGCGCCGTTCGTTACCGCACCATGACGGACGAGGCAGCCGAAGAGTGCCGCTTCTTCCTACGGACTCTGGAGGATGGATACGCGCTGGAGTTCGCGCGCGCAGCGCTGATCTTCGACTTTGACAAGCCAGGTACCGAGCCGGCCGAAGTCGAAGCTGGCATCGAGTACCACCGCATCGGCCACGACCTCATCCAGCAACTCATCGACGCGGCCAGCCCAGAGCCTCGCGCCGATGGCATTGCCGCCACAGCCACCGACACCGTCGAGCCATCGGCGCCGGCAGGTACCCACACGGTCGACGAAATCGCGCGCCGTCGAGAACGCGCACCGTCACTGCCGACCCTGAGCGAAGCCGCGTTCCTGGGCCGCCCCCGCGACCGATCCGTCTCTTGGGAAGACCTCTCCGCGAAGCGGACACTCGGAGAGGACCATACGCAAGCGGCGACAGGCGTCCTGGGCCGAGACCGGCAAATGAGCAACGGCACGACGAGCGGCCTTCCCGCGGCGCCGCCCAAGCCACAGCCCGACCACGACACGCTGGAGCCCGCACCAACGCCTGCGCCAGCGGCAGCGCCCGCCACTTCGAACAGCAACGAACGGCCGGCATCGACCGCAGCGCCAACCGCACGCCACGAATCCGAGCGTACTAGCCCTGGATACGACGTCCTCCTCGGCGCCGGCACGGAATCGCCGCAGTTCGGCATCCTCGGCGAGTTCTCCGGGCGCAAGGTCGCAATTGACCTCAATCAGACCCACACCATCAGCCTGTTTGGCGTCCAGGGTGGGGGCAAGTCATACACTCTCGGCACTCTCGCTGAAATGGCCACGCTGTCCATCCCGAACATCAATCAGCTGCCACACCCGCTCGCCACGGTCATCTTCCACTACAGCCCGACAATGGACTACAAGCCTGAGTTCACAACCATGATCTCGCCCAACACCGACCAAGCGCAGGTTGAGTCGCTCCGCGAACGGTATGGCGCCGAACCGCGTGCTCTCACCGATGTCCTGTTGCTCGTGCCAGCCGACAAGCTCCAGGAGAGGCGCGCCGACTATCCGGGCATCGATGTGCGCCCCCTCAAGTTCGCCGCAGCCGAGCTGCAAGCAAGCCATTGGCGCTTCCTCATGGGCGCAGTCGGAAATCAGGCAACCTATATGCGCCAAATCAACCGTGTGATGAAGGGTCTGCGGAACGACCTCACGCTTGCTGGCCTACGCCACGGAATCGACGACGCCTCACTACCCGACCACCTCAAGGAGTTGGCGCGAGGTCGCCTCGATCTCGCCGCAGAGTACATAGACGACAGTAGTCATCTGAGCGACCTCATCCACCCGGGACGGCTCATCATCGTCGACCTGCGCGATGAGTTCATCGAAAAGGATGAGGCGCTTGGCTTGTTTGTGGTCCTCCTCCAACTGTTTGCCGACGCTAAACACGAAGGCGTGACTTTCAACAAGCTGGTCATCTTCGACGAGGCTCACAAGTACATCGAAAGCCCGGACTTGGTGGCTGGACTTATCGAGGTCGTACGGGAGATGCGGCACAAGGGTACGAGCATCATGGTCGCCAGCCAGGATCCGCCGTCGGTACCCGTATCGCTGATCGAACTCTCCAGTCAGATCATCCTTCACAAGTTCAATTCGCCAGCCTGGCTCAAGCACATCCAGAAGGCGAATGCAATCCTGACCGGCCTCACGCCGGATAAAATGGCACACCTAAGCCCAGGCGAGGCGTACATCTGGTCCAGCAGGGCTACGGATGAGTCGTTCAGTAAGGGTGTAATCAAAATCCGGTGCCGCCCCAGGGTGACCCAGCACGGTGGCGAAACGAAGACGGCGGTCTGAGCTGAGATGCGGCCCGGACGGGTTCAAATCGGCTGTTTGTTGATGAGCGTCTATGCTGGGATGGAGGTCGCCTGCCCCGTGGTTTACAGGCGGCCCGCCGGGCGGCAGTGCCAGCCAGCATGTTGACGACCGCCCGTGGCCGGCCAGGACTCGTGACCTCGCACGACTACGCACGTCGCTAGGGCGTCTCGCGCCCCGAAACACGTTGTCCCGACCGGTAGGCTTGCGTCATGGTTCAGTCCGGTATTCGTGTCCGTTTCGCGCCGTCTCCGACAGGGATGTTCCACGTCGGCAACGCCCGCTCCGTGCTGTTCAACTGGGTGTTTGCGCGGCAGTCGGGCGGAACGATGGTGCTGCGGATCGAGGACACGGACGCTGCCCGAAACCGGCCGGAGTGGGTCGATGGAATCCTCGATGCGATGGCGTGGCTGGGCATAGGGCCCGGGGAGTACGAGGGCCCACTGTTCCAGTCGGAGTACGCCGGACATCACCGCGATGCGATCGACAGGCTGCTGTCGGCCGGGCAGGCGTACTACTGCGACTGCGCGCGCGAGCAGGTGATCGCCCGTACCGGTAGTGAGCACAAGGGGTACGACGGCCACTGCCGGAGCCGTGGCCTGACGGCTGGTGCTGGCCGCGCCGTGCGCTTCCGCACACCCGACGACGGTGTGACCACGGTCGTGGATCTTGTTCGGGGAAAGCCAACCTTCGAGAACGCCCTCATCGAGGACTTCGTGATCGCCCGCGGCGACGGGTCGCCGGTGTTCCTGCTGGCCAACGTGGTTGACGACATGGTCATGGCGATCACGCATGTGATCAGGGCGGAGGAGCATCTGCCCAACGCGCCCAAGCAGCAGTTGATGTGGGAGGCGTTGGGCGCCGAGCCGCCGATTTGGGCGCACGCCCCAATCCTGGTCAACGAGAAGCGGCAGAAGCTGTCGAAGCGCCGTGATCGGGTGGCGCTAGAGGACTTCCGGGCCGAGGGCTATCTAACCGAGGCGATGCGCAACTATCTGATGCTGCTGGGCTGGTCACCCAGCGGCGACCGGGAGATCGTGCCGTGGGAGGACATCGTCGCCGAGTTTCGACTGGAAGATGTGAACCCCTCACCTGCGTTCTTCGACGTGAAGAAACTTCGCGCTTTCAATGGCGAGTACATCCGCGCCATGGCACTCGACGAGTTCATTGCCGCCTGCCAGCCGTGGGTTCGCGGCAACGCGACACCGTGGCCGCCAGGGGCATACGACGACAACGTCTTTGCTGCCGTCGCGGGACTGGCCCAGACCCGTGTCGGTGTGCTGTCCGAGGTCGTGCCGATGGTCGACTTCCTGTTCTTGGACCAGCCCCCGAGCGATGACGCGGCCTGGGCCAAGGCCATGTCCGGCGACGCACGGCCGATTATTGGCGCCGCTGTGGAGGCGTACGAGGCGACCGAATGGCGAGCCGAGAATCTCAGGTCGGCCCTGGAGTCCATCAGCGCCGACCGGGGTCTCAAGCTGGGCAAGGCACAGGCACCGGTGCGGGTCGCGGTCACCGGTCGCACGGTGGGGCTGCCGCTATTCGAATCGTTGGAGATCCTTGGTCGGGACCGAACTGTGGCTCGTTTGCGAGCCTCCATCGACCGCCTGAGCTGACCACACGTCCGACCGGCGGATCGAGACGCCGGTCCATCTGATCGCGCAGTTGATCCGCTCCCACTGCCCAGCAGATGATCCTGCCCTCAAGGCCGGATCGGAGCCGATTGGCGCACTGATGAATCTTGAAGAACTGTTGGCCAGCCGGCTCGGGTCGGCGTTCGCGGTTGTCGCCGGTGGCCCGATCGACCCGGCGATACGGCGCTCGCAGCATGCCGACTTCCAGTCGGACGCGGCCCTGGCATTGGCACGCCGGCTGGGCCGCGCGCCACGGGATCTCGCCACCGAGGTGCTGCACCATGCCGATCTCGACGACCTGTGCCAGGCGGTGGTCTCGGGGCCCGGGTTCATCAACCTCGTCATCACTGATGCCGTCCTCGGCGACCTGCTGTCGGCAGTGTCCGTCGATCCTCGTCTCGGCGTCCGGGTTCCGCCCACCGCGGAGACAGTGGTGGTCGACTACTCGGCACCTAACGTCGCCAAGGAGATGCACGTCGGACACCTGCGCTCGACAGTCATCGGGGACGCGGCAGTGCGGCTGCTGGAGTGGCTCGGGCACCGAGTGGTGCGGGCCAACCATGTGGGCGATTGGGGTACGCCGTTCGGCATGCTCATCGAGCACCTGCTCGACATCGGCGAGTCCGAGGCGGCGCACGAGCTATCGGTGGGTGACCTTGATTCGTTCTACAAGGCCGCCCGAGTCAAGTTCGACGCCGACGCCGCGTTCGCCGAGCGCGCCAGGCGGCGCGTGGTCGCCTTACAGAGCGGCGACGCGCAGACCCGCCGGCTGTGGCGGCTGCTGGTCGATGAGTCGGAGCGCTACTTCCTGACCGTGTACGACCTGCTCGACGTGACGCTCGCGGAGAAGGACTTCTGCGGGGAGAGCTTCTACAACGACATGCTCGCGCCGGTTGCCGACGAGCTGCACCGGCTGGGGCTCCTGCGCCACAGCAACGGCGCAGCGTGCGTTTTCCCCAACGGGTTCACAGGACGGGATGGGCAGCCGCTACCTATTATCGTGCGCAAGAGCGACGGCGGGTACGGGTACGGCGCCACCGATCTGGCCGCCATCCGGTACCGCGCCCACGACTTGGGCGCCAACCGGCTGCTGTACGTGGTTGGGCTGCCACAGCGCCAACATCTGGAGATGGTGTACCAGGTCGCCCGGGAGGCCGGCTGGCTACGGCCCCCCGCCCGCGCCGAACACCTCGGGTTTGGCTCAGTACTCGGCCCGGATGGCAAGATGCTGCGCAGCCGGGGCGGCGCCAGCGTCAAGCTCATCGAATTGCTCGACGAGGCCGTGGCCCGCGCCGCCGACCTGGCCCGGCGGAAGAACCCCGACCTCGACGAGGTCACCGTTGCCCAGATTGCCAGGGCGGTGGGCATCGGTGCGGTCAAGTACGCCGACTTGTCCACCGATCGGATCAAGGACTACGTCTTCGACTGGGATCGAATGCTGTCGCTGGAGGGCAATACCTCCCCGTACCTTCAGTACGCCCACGCCCGAATCCGGTCCATCTTCCGCCGTGCCGGGTTGGACACGGCATCCGGCGCGAAGATCACCGTTGCCGAGCCGGCCGAGCATGCCCTGGCCATCGAGTTGCTCGAATTCGGTGCAGTCGTAACGACCGTCGCGGAGACGCTGGAGTTCCATCGACTCGCCGGCTACCTGTACGCACTGGCGACGACCTTCAGCGCCTTCTACGAGCAGTGTCCGGTGCTGAAGGCCGAGGGCGCGATACGTGAGTGTCGGCTGGCCTTGTGCGAACTGACGGCCCGGGTGCTGCGGCAAGGCCTGGCATTGCTGGGCATCGCCGTCCCAGATCGCATGTAACAGGGCTATGCACCCAGAGCCAGCGCGGTGACCTCCGCGGCGCAGCCCCAGGACAGGGTGACACCAGCCCCGCCGTGCCCGTAGTTGTGGATCAGCAGACCGCCCTCCGTCTGCTCAGCCTCCACCCTGATCTCCGGTCGGGTTGGGCGGAGGCCGACCCGGTGCTCGATGACGGGAGCGTCGCGCAGACGTGGTTCCACGTCGGCGCACCGGGCGACTATCGCTGCCGCGAGGTCGAGGTCGGGCTCCATACTCCACTCGCCGGGCGCCGCCTGGCCGCCCAGCACAACCGTGTCGCCATGTGGTGCGAAGTGCAGCAGGTTGGGTGACAGGCCCGTGTCCTCCGAGAAGAACTCGGTGATACCGGGGTTCGACACCACGACAAGCTGGCCGCGGATGGGCACAAGTTGCGGGTCGGGGACAAGGTCGCGGGCACCGATCCCTGTGCAGTTGACGACAACCGGTGCGGTCGCCTCTGCCAGGGTGCTGAGGCGCTTGGTTTGGATGACGCCACCGGAGGCGATGAAGCGCTGCTGGAGGTACGCGAGGTAGATCGGCATGTCGACCAAGGGGGCGACGAATCGCCAGCCGGTGGCGAATCCGTCGGGCAGCTCGCCAGGGTCGCACATCTGGAACCCGTCGAGCTGGTCGGCCCAGTCTGGCGGGTCCGCGGGCGTCCGAGACGCTTCGATACCGGCCAGGAGGCGCACGCCAGTCTCCGGCTGCTCTGCCAACTTCCGGAGCACCTCCAGAGAGTGTCGGCTCCAGACGGCGACCCGGTCGAGGGGTTCCACCAGGTAGGGACCCCACATCGCACCGGCGGCCATGGAGGTGGTGGCTTGCGGCGGGTCGGCGGCCCAGATACGAACGCGCTTGCCTAACTCGGCGATGCTCACGGCCGTGGTGAGGCCAGATACGCCTGCTCCGATCACCAGCGCGTCAACGTCAGATCTGGTCACGAACCGACCGTAGCCTCACGCCGTCTGGGCCGCGAGAGCGGCTTCCAGCTCAGGGAGAACATCCGCGACTGTCTGGTTCCGCTTACGCCGGCGCAGCTCGTGCGCAAGCATCGTGAGAACTGAGACACTGCGTGGCGATCGGACCTGGCCAAGCCGCGGCAGTGCCATCTTGGTCACCGCGCAGGCGTCATCGAGCTTGCCTTGGGCGGTGTAGCCAAGGGCCAGCCAGGCTCCCTCGAACAGCGCGCGTCTCTGCGATGGCTCGTCGATGGATCGTGCATAGGCGCCGGTGCGCAGGAGGGATTCACCTTTGCGGAGTAGCGCGCGTCCTGCGGCTTGGTCGCCGTCGGCGACGACGCGCCGTCCGGCGAGGATCAGTGAGTACCCGGCCTGGCAGTCGAGGTGGTTGGGAGTCAGGTAGTACATCCAATCCGGATCTTGCTCCGGCCGGCGGTCTGCCAGTTGATCACGGGAGTCGAGCCATGCGCGTTCGCATTCGTTGACCCTGCCTGCCCCGGCGTAGGCGTAGGCGAGACGTGACAGGACCGAGGCCCTCACGCTGGCGGGCGCCCCCTGCGCAGTGCGTGCCGCGGCTTCGCCAAGGGCGGCACCGTCGGCATGTTCCCCGGTCGATGTCGCCTGGAACGCCAGGTCGGCGAGGATGTGGGCCTCCATTGCGCGATACCCCGAGTCGTGCGCGGAGCGTAGGCCGGTGAAGAAGTAGCGTTGGGATAGCCCGTGCTGCCCCGCGTCGAATGCCATCCAGCCGGCCAGTTGCGCCAGATCGGAAAGTGCGACCAGCAAGCGCCGGGTGATGGCGTCCGTGTGGCCGCCTTCACGGAGCACCAGGAGCACTGCCCGGACTTGGGCGCCGACGTAGCTGAGGCCGGCAGCGCCGCCGCGCTCGTCGTCGAGTTGCTGAAGTTGCGGAACGCTGGCCTCGATCTGCCTGACCAGTGGGTCGTCGAGCGAGCTGCCCAGTGGAGGTGAAGTGCCGGCCGGGGGGTGCATCGCGAAGTAGAGGCTGACGGCGCGGGCGAGCGCCGCGCCTGAGACCGAGAGGAACATCCGGCGGTCCACGAGCCCTCCTAGCAACCAATCCTCGGCCACCAGCATCGTGCTCGCCAGCGTCCATGGACGGTCCATGCCCGCGTTGGCGGCCAGGAACAGCGCCTTATCCGCCGCCCGTCCCTGCCACAGCTCACCGACCGTGACGATCCGCCCGAGGTGCCGGGACAGTACGTACGCGGCCAGCGCGGGTAGGGGTGCCCGCGGCACGCCGCCAGAGTCCCGCCAGTAGTACGGTGCCGTTTCCGCAACCGTACCTGGCCCGAAGAGGCGGTTCATCTCACGCGCGAGCGCCCGCGGCGCCAACCCAGCCTCGGCCAGGAGATCGGCGAGGACGTTGTTGGCGCGGTGGGGCGAGTCTGGCACGCTCATCACCCCCTGTGCACCGGATGTAGCGCGACAGTAGCGAACCACGTCGATGGCCGCGACCCCGAATTTGACGGTGTTGACGGCTTGGTCCCCTCCCGAGCTGCCCGCGAACGCGGTGTTCTGAAGGTCCCCCGCCGGTGTACCGCCACCAGGGCTGCACCGGCGGGCGACCTGAACACCGAGCACGGAGAACCCGATGCGTACCTCAGCAATGACCCAGGCTCCAGCACCGTGGGAGTGGGAGTTCGACTGGCACCTGACGAACCGGTGCAACTTCTACTGCGAGTACTGCCACCCGCAGATCCGCCACGTGCTCAACAAGAAGCACCTGTCCGAGCCGGCTCCCGAGTTGGTCGTGCAACGGTTTGACGAACTCGGAAAGGTCTGCCTGGTGCACATGTCCGGCGGCGAGCCGTTCATGTTCCCCGGTTTCGTGACGCTGTGCGAGGGCCTGAGTCGGGGCCACTACATCAGCATTAACACCAACCTCACGTCGACCGACGTCGAGGCGTTCGCGGCCAGGGTCCTCGCCGACCGGGTCGCGAAGATCGTCGCGGCGATACACATGCCGGAACGCGAGCTGCGGGGGCTGGAGCTGGACGCCTACGCTCGAAACTATCTCGCCCTTCGCCGCGGCGGCTTCGACGTTGTGGCCCTCTACGTGCTGTACCCGCCGCTACTCGAACGCCTCGGCGACGACTTGAAACGGCTGGCAGATCTCGGCGTCGACCACGTCCGCGCCAAGGTCTTCAAGGGTGTCCACCAGGGCACCCGATACCCCGAGGGCTATACCGAGGAGCAGAAGGCGCTCATCCTCGCCAACTCCGGCGAGTACCTGTTCAACCGGCCCTACTTGGACGGGATGCTCGCGTTCCGCGGGCAGGCCTGCACCGCCGGGGTGACCTCGTTCAAGGTGACCGTGACTGGAGACGTCCGCAGGTGCGCCTCGGTTCCCGCGGGCTACGGAAATCTCTACGACGGCACATTCCAACCGGCTACCTCTCCCGAACCCTGTCCGGCCCGACGGGTCCTCGTGCTCTCGCAGTGCCTGTCCTACCTGCTTGACCCGCCAGCCGGCCGTGAGCAGGCCATGGACGAGGAGGAGTGAGTCCCCGATGAAGGTGGTCGTTCAGCGTGCCTGTGTGAGCCCTGACCGGTTGCCCTACGACGTGGCCGAGCGCAAGGGAATCGGCCATCCCGACAGCCTCGCAGACCTGGTGGCCGACACGTTCTCGCAGCGGTACGCGTCATGGTGCCTACGCCAGTTCGGCATCGTGCCGAACCACTGGGTTGACAAGGTGAACCTCGTCGGGGCCGCCGCGAAGGTCAGCTTCGGCGGGTTTGAGATCACCAAGCCGGTCGACTGCTACCTCTTCGGGAAGATCACCGATCGGATCGGGCGGACGCCGGTACCCATCGATGTGCTCTTCCATGACTCGGTCACGGGCGTCCTGTCGTCAGCCCTGGGCGACGACACGATTCTCAGACACGTCCGCCTGCATGTGAACAACACGAGTGGCGTGGCAGTGGATCACAACCCGGAGTTCTACCGACCCCAGGCGGTAGCCAACCTGGCCAGCGTGTTGGCCGCCGAGTCGGTGGCCAACGACACCGTCATTTGCGCCGGCACCAGTCGCCGGGGGCTGGCCGCCGACATCGCCGTACGTCTTGAAACGCACGTCACCGGTCATGATTTCCGCCGCGCAGTCCCGGCGGTCGGTACCGACGTCAAGGTCATGGTCGTCCGCGTGGATCGTGAACTCGACATCACCCTGGCGGTTCCGTTCCATCCCGAGTCGGTCCCCACCTGGCAGGCGTATCGCGCGGCACTGGACGACGTGCAGACGGCCATCACCGCCGACCTCAAGAGGCTCCTGGACCAGGATGACCGCACGCGCGACCTCGCCGGACTCGGCGTGCATCTGAACACGAAGGACACCCCGGGCCGCGGCTACCTTGCGCCGTTCGGCACGTCGCTGGGCAAGGGCGATTGCGGCGCTGTTGGCCGTGGCAACCGTTACAGCGGCGCGATCGAGCCGTTGCGCCCGTCGAGCTGTGAGGCGGCGGCGGGCAAGAATCCGATCCATCACGTCGGGAAGATCTACACCGCTGTAGCGGCCGAGGTTGCCGCGCGGGTACTGGCTGAGGGCTCGGTCTACGCCGAGGTCACGATCGTCGCACGCAACGGCGGGCAACTCGACGAGCCGGCCTACGTGCTGGTGTCCCTCGACGAGGACGTCGATGCAGTGAAAGCCTCCATGATCGAAGGCATTGTGCGACGCGGCGTATCAAGCGCTGCCGGCTTCAAGGACCGGTTCCTCGCTACCGATCCCATCAGCCGGTTCCGGGACGGCGGCCCGTCATGAGTCTGCTGACCGCAACCCACCGCGAGCACATCGCCGCCCTGCGCCGCCTGCCAGCAATCATCGATCATGAAGGGTTACGCCTCGGCGACCAGTACGTCATGTTCTTCGCCGAGGCGGGGCTGATGCGCGGGCACGTCGCCCATCTCGTCGACGGCGTGAACCGACCTGACGTGCTGGAGGTCGGTCTCGGCCTCGGGGTCTTCGCCGAGCAGCTCGTCCGCGTTGGCGTTGGCTCCTACACCGCGATCGAGCCGCACGAGGGCGTCGTAAACCTGGCCCGGCAGCGTGTGCTGCGCGAGTTCGGCCCCGTCGCGACGGTCATCACCGAACCATGGCAGATCGTGTCGCTGTCGGCGGACGCCTACGACGCCATCATGCTCGACACCTGGCCGCCGGACGGATATGCCGACCAGGACTTCACCGAGTTCGTGGAGCGCGTCGCAATGCCGTGCCTGCGTCCAGGTGGCCGCTTCAGCTTCTTCCACAGCGGCATCGCGCTCACCGAGACGCGCCGGCGGGTTCTCGACCAGTACTTCGGCTCTTGGACGCTCCACCACTACACCTTGCCGGTCGCCGAAACCCCAGCCCACTGGACCAAGCCGACCCGCGACTTCCTTATCCCCATCGCGACGACCAGAGGCGGCTGACGATGCTGACCGAACCCCAGCGCCGAGCGTTTGCCGAGGAGGGTCATCTCGTCCTTCGGGAGATGATTGCCAGCGAGATCGTAGATCAGCTCCGGTCCGACGCGGACACGGTCCTACACAGCGCGCTGAGCGCCATGACGACGTTCTAAAGCCCCAGATCCCCGCGTCACCTGGTGGCGCTTGGCCTCTGGACGGCCATACGTACTGAAGATCAAACCGGTCCTCGATCTGGCATGGTCCGCGGCGCGACTCGCCCATGGCGACGAACTCCGTGGCGTGGTCGCCGACCTCCTCGGCGTTGAGCCACAGCTCATGGAGGACAAGTTCATGTACAAACAGGTGGTCGACACCGCCATCGACTTGGCCGACCTCCCGACCCTGGGTGAAGAAGTCTGCAAACACACCGACGCCTCCTACTTCCAAGCCAGGGGGTACGAGCGCGTCGTCACCGTGGCGGTGTGCCTCGACGAGTGCACCGCCGAGGCGGGCGCGCTCAAGGTCTGGCCCGGTTCCCATCAGCGGGTGGTCGAGCAGGTCAACACCGCCAATCAGGGACCTGTGGTACCCGATCACGCGGCCCCTGACTCGACTGCGGTCATCCTGGAGTCACATCCCGGGTCAGTCATTGCGTGGGACGCCCGGCTGGTCCATGCCAGCGGACCGAACACCTCGGGCAATCCGCGGCGGCTGCTTGTCCTCGGCTACGCACCGACCAGCAGCGGCGGGCGGTGAACGAGCGTGCGGATCCTCGTTCTCGGCGGCACCAGATTCGTCGGCCGGCACGTCGTCTCTGAGTGCCTCGCCCGCGAGCACGACGTGACCCTCGTCTGCCGGGGGCGGACCCCGTCGCCGTTCGTGGGAGTCATTCGGCACATCGTCACCGATCGACGCGCGCCAACGGACGACGCCAAGCGGGCGCTCACCGAGACGTGGGACGCTGTCATAGACACCAGCGCGTCCGATCTCGATGACATCGAGGCCACCACGCCGCTGATGCGGGCCATCGGGCGATACCTGTTTGTTTCGACCTGCGGCGTTTACAGCCGTCGTACCCGCGGACCCCATCAGCTCACCGAGCGTGCCGCAACCATCCGCTCCGGTGCAACCGACCCGACCCGCGCCACGGCAACGCGCAAGCTGCGCTGCGAGCGCTACCTCCAGCGACACTTCAGCAAGTTGGATTCGCCTTTGCTCATCGCCCGGCTCGGGCTCGTCGTCGGAAGGTTCGACTACACCGAACGACTGGCGTATTGGCTGGAGCGAGGACTGCGTGGCGGCGACGTCCTCGTTCCCATGGACCCCCGCCAAGCACTCCAGCTCATCGACGCGAACGACGTCGCACGGTTCCTTCTCAACGCCATCGACGCCGGCCTCACCGGCATTGTCAATGTGGCCGGCCCTCGTACCACCGCGTGGGAACTGATCGAGACGGTCTGCGCACACTCTGGCGGATCCATCACGCCGTGCTGGGTCGGCGAGGAGTTCGCGCTGGCCAGCGGGCTGCGGCCGTGGACGGAAGTGCCTCTGTGGCTCCCGTCGTCGAGCCCCGAGGCGGCGCTCATGGCGGTCAACGCCGCTCGCGCCCAGGAGGCCGGTTTGATCTACCGTCCGCTGGAGGAGACGGTAGCGGACAGCCTCGCCTGGCAAGCAGTACGACGGGGCTGGTCGCAGCGATGGTTGGACCATCCGCGCGAGTTGCAACTCCTCCGCGAGTGGCGGGGTTGAGTCCATGCTGCCTTACACGCAACCACCGCCGTACCACGCGCAGTGGGGCGAAGACCGTTGGCTCGTAGAGAATCTCGACCCGCCAACCCAGGGCGTGTTCGTCGACGTGGGCGCGGGCGACGGAGTGCGCGGGAGTAACACCCTCTACTTCGAGAACCTCGGCTGGCGCGGCCTTTGTATCGATGCCGATCCCCGCAACCACGAGCCCCTGCGGCGTCGGCGCTCCACCATGGACACCTGCGCCATCGCAAGCACCGCCGGACCGCGACCCTTCGGAATGTACGCGCACAAGCCGTCCTGGTCAGGACTTCAGCGGCAGGGCAGCGACTATCAGCCGATCCTGGTCGAGTGCCGGCCGCTGGAAGCCGTGCTTCAGGAGTGGGAGGTCGAGAAGATAGACCTGCTCAGCCTCGACGTCGAAGGTACCGAGCTTGACGTGTGGGACTCATTCGATCAGGAGCGGCACCTACCGTCCATCGTGGTCATCGAGTTCGACGACAAGCTGCCGGACCGCAGCCGCACCACCATTCAGGATCACCTCGGGAGAGATGCGTACAGCCTGATACACGAGACCGCCTCGAACCTGATCCTTGAGCGCACCAACCGGCCATGGCGGAGGCGAGCGTGAAGCAACCCAACGTCCTGATTCGTGATCATCTGCAGCGGGTTTTGGCCGGTCGTTCTGTCATCGTCCTCTGTGGACGTGAGGATGACGCCGCCGCATGGCAACAACTGCTTGGCCGCGAGCGGCCGGGCCGCTGCCTAACCATCGCGCTCGACGCGGTGGCACGAAGCCAAGACGACCGAATGGCGGCAGGGGCAACCGGGCACTTGGCTTGGCAGCACGACATCATCGCGGGACTGGACGGATCCGGCTGGCTTGCGCAGGCCGCCGATACCTTCGACCCCGATCGAAGGGCGGCCCTGGTCGTGCCAGACCCTCTCGATCCTCCAGCAGCGGGAACGCGATCCCGGATCGGCCGCCGCCCCCCAGGCTGGCGGCTCCTTGAGGACAAAGCCCTCGTCGACACGGTATGGGACCTGCTCGCCGTTCCTCGCGCACCTTCGATCGTCGTCGACATCGCCGACATCGCTACGGACCTGGAGGCACTCGGTGCTCTAGTAGACCGCGGCGCCGGCGTCGTCTGTTCGTCACAGTCTGCCGATACACCAATGGCTGGAGCCGATGGCGTGTACTGGTGGCGCAGGGGCCAACCGCCAATGCTGACGAACCGTCAGCTCGCGGGCAGGGTGCGGGTGCGGCTCATGCCGCTATTCGAAGGGCTACCGGTCAGGCTCCATGGCCTGGTAACGCCCACGTCCGTCGTTGGCTTTCCGCCGATGGAAGTCGTGGCGCTCCCACGAACCGAGCACGGAACGTTCCTGTGTGCCGGCACCGTATCTACGTTGGCGGAAACCGCAGCTCTGACCCGGTGCACCGAGCGGATCGGTGTCGCACTGCGAAGGCAGTTCGGCTATCTGGGCGCCTTCTCAGTTGATGGCGTCCTCACCGAGGACGGGTTCATGCCGACCGACCTCAACGCGCGTCTCACCTCGGCCATGGAGGACCGCTCGTCCGACCTGCGGGTGCTGCTCCAAGCGACGAACCTGCTGGTACGTGAGGCAGTCGAACCAGGGCCAGATGTCGTGCGGAAGCTATCAGACATGATCTTCAGCCGGAAGGCCGAGCACACCGTCTACGGAGCTGCTGCCACTGCGTCCGTAGACGCGTCATGCAGCGTGGACATCAGATGGAACGGCGACAATCTGGTGCCCGTTCACGATGGCGAGGCCGATGGAACCCTGACGCTGAACCCATCTCTTCGGGGCTGGCAGTTGACCGCGCGGCTCATTGTGGACCGGCTTCCTGCCGGTGGACCAATGGGGCTGCTCGCCGTGGAGCTATTCCGGTTCTGCGACCGCAACTGGGGAACGAACTTCGGTGAGCTAGAGCCGCCATTCGGAATGCGATCCCATCGGACCCCCGTAGCACGCGGCCCGACCACAGCAGCCTGGGTGGCAGGAGCCCGGCCGCCTGTCTGAGCTCAGGAGACTGCAACGACGGCGCCGAGTCGTTGCGGACTCGGCAACAACGGCCGCTCGAAGTACTTAACGTCATTGATCGGCCGCACTGATTCTGAATTCCGGTACTCGGCACGTGCGCCGCAATGGGATCAGGACGCAGCCAACTTCGGTGTCCGTATCGGATATCTCAACCCGCGCGGGGACCGGCGGCCAATGGAGTCCGGGGACCTTGCGCTATTGGAAGGGCTGACCCGGTGACGGGGAGGCGTACGGGGTGGGCCGGTACGTCGGCCCAATTGCTTTGTCGAAGGCCTAGTCGGAAAGGACGCTGAAACGCCGTGGGTATTCGCGTCAGGAGAGACGACCAGCAATGGGTTACCCCTTTCGACGGCCTGGTCGCCCAGGCCAACCTCGGTGCCGCTGGCGGGGGCGACCGCCCGCGGCACCTGCCCGGCCATTCGGTAGTACGGGACGCAGGACCGCCCCCCGTCAGGGACTGCGCCCGCACCTTGGGCCGGGTCGGGCTGTGCTGCCCCGCACCGCGGGGCGGCACAGCCCTCCACGAGTACGGCGCCCTCGTTGCCGTCCAGCGAGCATTTGCAGCACTTGTCCGCGGCTGCGGCGATCGGCCGGCCGCGATCGACTCGTCACCGCCGCTCTCGCCTGATACGACGAGGAAGCCGTGGAAGATGACCGCTGAGGCGATCATTGCAGGGTCGTCACTGCCGCCAGATGACGATGTTGACCCGGAGTTGTGGCGATGGGGCACCGCGCTGGCAGAACTGCATCGACCTGACTCGGTTGTGCCGTCCCGCTGTGCCTTCGCCTCCTGCGCTGTCGAGCTCAGGCTCCCGTGCTTAGGTCGCGTGACGGCCGCGCGCCTGCTGGCAGCCAGTCGGGGATCGTGGCAGCAGCGCTGGACAACGCGACTTGATGCCTTGTCCTGCGGGGTCGATCGGCTCGGGCCCGGCCGACTGTTGCGCTGGGCCGCCCAGCCGATGGACATGCCGGTCGAGGAGCGACGTGCCGATGCGCATGCATCATCCTTGGGCAGCGGCGATCCAAGTCGGCTCGCGGCGCCCGATGAATCGTGTGCGCCCCATGGCGTGCCCGTCTTGGCGGCTGTGGTGAGGCCATGAGGCATCCAGACATGGGCGGCGACGTCAGGCCGGCCGGGGAGAGGCGGTGGCTTCGGCATCGGCCGATCCGGACCAAACTCGCAATGATCTTGGCGTTGCCGGTGTTAGCGGTGCTGGCGCTGACCGGATTGACCGTCGTGTCGGCCGCCAATCGCGCGGCCGACGCTGACCAGGCGCGGCAGCTGGTGGTGCTGGGTGGCACCGCCGCACGGCTGACCGTTGAGCTCCAACACGAACGGGCCGCGGCCGTCCTAGTGTTCGCCGAGTCCAGCCGCGCCTCGTCGATAGCCGACTTTCAGCGGCAAATCGCAGCTACCGATGCGGTGGTATCCGCGTTTCGAACAGAGCTTGCAGGTATCCGCTTGCCGGCGAACCTTCAGCCGCTGATGGCACGGGTGGATGGAGACCTGGCGGGACTGGCGGCACTGCGGCAGATCGTGATGGGCGCGCCTGACGCGGTGTTGAGCGTGGTCGCGTTCCGGTACCGCGCGATGGCGGCGGACTTGATCGGCTACCGGCAGGCGTTGGGCCAGGTGGGGGTGTCGGCGGCGACCGCTAACGGGTTGCGCGCGGCTGCGGCACTGTCGCAGGCGATCGAGTCGTTGAGCCAGTTGCAGGTGGCGGCGGTGCGAGCAATGGCGGCGGGTCGACTAACCCCGGCCGCGCAGCAGGAGATCGTGGCGGCGGATACCGCCTCGGCACCGGACCCAGAAACGCAAAAAGCCGCCCCCCGACGGCAAGCGCCGTTGGGAGGCGGAAGGGCTTTCCCTTGCAGGACGTGCCCCCGGCAGGGTGCGCTGCGTAAGGGCACCGATTGTCGGTACGTCGGTCGCCCTGCCGGCGCTGACTGCCAGGGCTTCGACTGTGTGATCTGTCAGGACGAGTCGGAACCTCGCCTGGTCTGGGCGGTCGTAGTGGACTGTCAGTTGTAGCGCGTCGTAGAGCATGCGCTGGATGCGCTCGGGTGCCTCGGTGATGTCGACGTGCTCGAGGATCGGGAGCGCGTCGAGCAGATCGACCTGTTGCTCCTGCTCGGCCGCGATGGGCTCGGCCTCCAGGTCGTGGAGCTGAGTGACCTTCTCGGCGCGGTCGGCTTCGAGGGCGTCGAAGCGGCGGCGTAGCCGGTCACGGAAGGCGCCGTCCGCAGTCTCCAGCTCCTCGATGAGCCGATCCTGGCGGGCGGTCAGATCGGCGATCTGGTCGCGCAGGGATGCGGCTCGTCGAGCCTCGGCGTCGTGGCGTTTGTTCGGGAGGCCGGCGAGACCTCGTGCGAGGAGGGCGTGCCGGTCCGGGCC
This sequence comes from uncultured Actinomycetota bacterium, assembly GCA_963803345.1. Lineage (GTDB taxonomy): Bacteria > Actinomycetota > Actinomycetes > Mycobacteriales > Micromonosporaceae > CAWDLX01. The sequence goes on along the minus strand of CAWDLX010000004.1, from coordinate 1,056,803 downwards.
GAAGACGCGAGTCGCGATGACGTGGCCGAGGGCTTCGACAAGGGCGTCCTCGCGGACGTAGATGGCCTTGGGATGGTCGGCCGGGTAGCGGTCGAGGCGGTCAGCGTTGTTGTTGGCCGGGTAGCAGTTGTAGTACGCGCGGCCGTGGCGGGTCTTCCCGAACATCCGTTGGTCACAAAGTCCACATCGGACATACGAGCGGAGGAGGTAGCCGCGCTTGGTGTCCTTGTGCGCCGAGTTCGGACCAGGATCAGTCCGGGAGCCCTCGCGGATGCGGGAGACGAGCGCGGCCGCCTGGAAGGTCTCCCGATCCACGAGCGGCTCGTGGGTGGGCTCGTCGGACCAGACCCACGCAGAGGGTGGGTTAACTCGGCCGCCGGACTTTGTGGCGCGCCGATTCCACACCATGAAGCCCGTGTACTTGGGGTTGTGCAGCACGTCGCGGACGGCCGAGCCGGACCACACGCCTCGGCGCCGGTGCGGGCTGGTCGGCTCCGGCACCGGGTACAGCGCAGGATCGGTGTTGAGCCGAGCCGCGATCGCGTCGTACCCGAGCCGTTCGGCCACGCGGAGCTGGAAGATGTACGCCACGACGGGCGCCCGCTGCGGATCCGGGATCAGTCGCGTCTTCGTCTGCCCCTCCGCCGCCTTGGCCGGCACCGGATGCTCGATCTTGTCCGGGGCGTAGCCGTAGGGTGGTTTGCCAACGTTCCAGCCTTGTCCGGTGTGGACTTTGAAGCCGTCCCAGGACCGCTCGAGCATGTCGGTGACGTACCACTCCGCCACGCCCTGCTTGACCCGGCGGGTGAGTAGACCGGTGGAGCGTTTGCCTCGGGGGTCGATAGGTTCGTCGGCGGCGTAGAGGCGTACGCCGGCCTCTTCAAGGTCGTGCTCGATGCGCGTGCCGATGTATGTGCGTCGGGCGAGCCGGTCGATGGACTCGCAGATCACCGCGTCGAAGCGGCGACCCGGATGGTCAGCCTCGGCGAGTAGATCGACCAGGCCGCCGTCGCGAGGCAAGGGGACGGCGATCCGTTCGTGGGCGTGGCCACGGCCGCGACGTTCCAGGGCCATACGGCCGGACTCGATGTCCCAGAACCAGGCCGTGATGCGCCAGCCCTCCGGCAGCGCGGCCTCGCAATTGGTGAGCTGGCGCGGCAGCGAGAGGGTGGGGTCCTGCTGGTCGTCGGTGGAGACACGAGCAAGGAACGCGACCCGCACGCTCTGGTTGCGATCGCGTCCCGGATAGGCGGACGAGGGATGGCTGGGTTCGTCGGGGCGAGTGCCCATCGGCGGCTCCTTGGTCAAGGCGGATCTTCGTGGTTGTTGGGGAATGGGAGGCCGGGCGGCCTCGTGCTGGGCCGACGTGTCGGTCCAGCGTTCGTCATGCCGCCCGGTCCTCGTCGTGCTGATCTGTGCTGCGCTGGCTCAGCGCCCATGCCAAGACCTCCTTGATCGCTTCGAGTTGTACCTCGGCCAGATGCGCCGCGTCCGGACCACGGACGTAGACGATCTCGACCGAATTGTTCAGCCGGTGGGTTGCGGCCCTTGATGAGCGGGCCGCCCTCCTGGTCCCATCCGGCGGCGCCTGCTCATCTCTGGCTACCGCGATACGCCTCCAACGACTCGACCGCGACGCCGGACAACTGGCCGTGATGGCTGGTCGGGACCGTCCCGACCGATCGACGCCGCACGTCGATGAACGCTCGACCTTCAGCGAATGTCAAGCGTCGGTCGAGGCGTGGAGCCGGCGCGCGGCTGCTGTTGGACGTGCTGTGGCTGGTTCCGAGGGTCGAAGGTTCGCGATAGACAGGTCAAGTCACTTGCTTCGATCACCTTTGATGGCTGACTCTGAATGTCCGGTCAAATTAAAGCTTGAGGCACCCGCTCGGGCTGTAGGGAGTTGTTATGGACGCTCCGACTCGTCGTCTCAAGCAGTTCGTATTGAAGCCGACCGTGTATTGCTTTCACCGGTGCCCATACTGCGATCTCCGCCAGGACTACTACCAGGAAATGGTGGCCGAGCGGAAGAACGCCCTTCGCCTTCTGCCGAGCGACGGCGCCAGGGTGCCGAACCCCGGGCACATGCCGCCCGACATGGCGCTACGAACGATCGACGAGGCCGCCGCCCTGGGCATGGAAGAGCTTCAGCTCAGCGGGGGCGACCCGCTGCTCTATCCCCACCTCATCGAGATCATCAGTGCGGCGAAGCGTCACCCCGGAGTATTCGTCCTGATGAACTCGGTCGGAACCGGGGTCACCACGGAGAAGGCCCGCGCGATCATCGACGCCGGACTCGGCGCGTGGAACTTCTCCGTGGACACCCTCGACCCCGTCAAGTACGAGAAGCTCCGAGGAGTCCGCAGGGCTTTGCGCACCATCATGGCGGCGATCGAGACGGTACGAGCGGCCGGCGCGCATGATCCGGAATTTCGAATGAACTACATGACCGTGATCACTCGGGACAACTTCCGAGGCAATGAGCGACCAACTCTGGAATCTCCCGGGATACCGGCATCGCGTCGATCTATCTGATGAACGTGTATGGCGATACGACCGGTGCGTCGCTGTTGACGGTTCCGGACGTCAACGAGTTCCGCGACGTCGTCGTTCCAGCGACCCTCGCCGTGCTGGCTGACAAGGGCACGCCCGAGATCGTCCAAGCCAACGCCCGGTTTGTGCTCGGCACGTTCTTCTCCCGCGAGAACGCGGACGAGAACTACGCACGGGGGCTCTACTGGCCGGACATGGCCTCGGTGAAGAAGGCATGCCGGGTGCCGGAGTTCTACACCTTGATCGAGCCCGACGGACGGGCGTTGCCGTGCTGTCTCGTGGAGATCTCGCACCAGGGCGAGGTTGGCAACGTCATGAACCAGCAGCTGTCGGACGTGTGGTCGGGGGAGGAGTTCGAGACCTTCCGGCGAGACCGGATCCCGTTCTGCCAACAGTGTTCCTCGCCCCGCAATATGACGCTGGGCTTGATTCCCAGGATGTGTAGGCAGTTCCGTGAGTGACGAGGAACTGCTCGCCTCGGTCGTCGTCCCCGTCCACGCTGACGATCGGGCGCGCCGACTCCTCGACTCGTTGGTGCGTCAGACCGTCGCGGCCGGCCGGTACGAGGTCATCGTGGTCGAGAACGGTAGCCGCGATCTGTACGACGTGGACGGGCTGTGCGGCATCGTGCGATACCTGCACTCGCAGCAACCCAACTCGGCCTCGGCGCGCAACGCCGGACTCAGGGTCGCCCGCGGCCGATTCCTCCTGCTCACCGACGCAGACTGTGTGGTCGAACCCGACTGGGTCGCGGAGATGTGCTCGGCGTTGCAGGATGGCCGGGTCGCGGCAGTGGGCGGGCGCATACGGCCGTACCAGCCGCGCACCTGGACGCAGCGGCACGCCATCACGATCGTGGATGGGCAGGACCGCCTCAACTACCTGCCCGCCATGCCCCTCCCATACGTGGCTGGGGCCAACGCCGGCTTCGACATCGGAGCGGTGCGGGCGGTCGGTGGGTTCGACGAAGATCTGCGGTCGGGAAACGACGTGGACATCTGTTACAAGCTCGGCTTGAGGGGTCACACGATCGCGTTGGCGCCGGCGGCCGTCGTCTGGCACGAAGATCGAGCAAGCCTTGCCGCGCACTTCCGGCGGTTTCGGTTCTACGCGATCTACCAGGTGCTGCTCTTCGCCAAGTACCGCCATGCCTCGGGCCGCCGGTTCGTGGTCGACCGTTATCCGGCGCGTCGCGCGGCCCAGGCCATCGGGTCCACACCGCGAGCGGTGTTCCAGCTCCTGCGTGGCAACGGTGGCCCCGCATCAAAGGTCCTGCTCCAGCTCATCGAGGCATTCGCCGTCTTTGCTGGCGAGGTCGAAGGCGCCGTGCGCTTCCGCCAGCTCTACCTGTAGCCGACTTGCAAGGAGACCCCATGGCAGCCCAGTTGCCCATCGTGCAGTCAGAGCGGCGCCAGCTCACCCGGCGAGGGGTGCTGTGGCTCGGCCTCACCTGCGACGTCCGGTGCAAGTTCTGCTACGACGAGCTGGTCGCCAGCCAAGAGAAGGCGTGGATGCCCCTGGACGAGGTCACCGCTGCGTTGGACAAGTTCCGATACTTCTACCGCAACGACTTCGTCGACCTCATGGGCGGCGAACCAACCCTTCATCCCGCAGCGGTGGAGATCGTCGCCCACGCGGCCAGGATCGGTCTGCGGCCCACGATCATCACGCACGGCATGCACCTCGCCGACATGAGCCGCGCCCGCGCGTACGCCGAGGCCGGCATTCACGACTTCCTCGTGTCGATCCACGGTATCGGTGACACGGTGGCTGGGATCCACGGCCGAGGACGCAACAACTTCGCCCGGCAGATGGCGGCGCTGGACAACCTCCGCGAGCTGGGAATCCCGTTCCGGTTCAACGTCACGATGATCCGCGACAATCTCAGCGAACTGGAGGCCATCGCGTCCCTGGCCGGAGAGACGGGCGCGCGGGTCGTGAATTTCCTGACGTTCAACCCGTACTTCGAGTGGGCCAACGAACCCGAGATTGAGTTCCAGGCCCGACACTCAGAGATCGCGCCCCACCTCGTCCGAGCCATCGACCGCTGCACCGAGCTGGGCGTGGAGGCCAACGTGCGCTACATGCCGCCGTGCCAGCTCCCCGGCCGGGAGGCGCATGTCTACACCGGATACCAGCTGCCGTACGACCCGCACGAGTGGGACTACAACTCCTGGTACGACGCGTCTTACGATGGTCCGCCGCCGCCCGAGTGGTACCTCGCGGCCAGCGTCCGTCAGCAACTTCGGCACGGCTACGTGCATGTGCCGGCCTGCGGCGACTGCGCACTGCGCGCGGTCTGTGACGGCCTCCATCCTCAGTACGTGGCCCGATGGGGCGGCGACGAGGCAAGGCCGTACGGCGGCCAGCCAATCACCGATCCGCAGCACTTCATCCGCCGACAAACGAAGGTCGCGTACGCGCTGTCCGACCCGCAGGTAGGCGATGACCGGCATATCGATGGCCTCGCAGACGCGAAGGTCCCGATGGGCGAGGACGGCCGCGCGGGCGTGAAACGCCGACGGCCCAGCCGGTGAACGTCCTCGTACTGATTGCTGCCGGCGTGCTCCTCCGGCAGTGCTTCGTGCTCATGGCCGTCGTCCGTTCGGCTCGCTTCCTTCGAGCCGGCCTGACGCCGGTCCAAGACGAGGCATCGCCGGAGGAGCCCGGCCCGACGTTCTTCGTGCTGGTGCCCATGCTGCGCGAGACAGCGATCGTCGCGGACGCCGTTAGCCCTGCTGATTCAGTAGGCGCTGTCGCCGGCTTAGTTTGATCTTTGGATCGGCTCGGAGCGGCTGCGCTGAGGGTGGGCAGGCCTGGTCCGCCGGCGGGTTGGCCGGTGGTCTCCGTGTCCCTTGTAGATGGTGCTGGTGGCGTGGTCAGGCGAGGGGTCTGGGTAGTGCGTCGAGGCGGGCGTACGCGGTGGCGAGTTCGGCGGCCCAGGGCCATGTTTGGGCGATGCGCAGGTAGGTTCGTCGGGCGGTGCGCACGATGCGGGCGGCGACGTGCAGCAGTCGGTAGCGCAGCTTCTTCGGCTCGGCCAGGGCGTGCTCGCCGTCCAGGAGCAGGGTGCGGGTCCAGGCGAGCAGGTCGATGCCGACCAGGGCGAGTTCGAGCCAGGCGGCGTTGATGGCGAACTGGCGGGACGGGAACCGGCCGAAGCCGCTGTCTTTGCCGGTGCGGATGCGGTCCTCGACCCGGGCGTGGCCGCGGTGGCGCAGCTCGAGCAGCTGCACGGAGCAGGTCGGCGCGTGGGGTGTCGGTGATGAAGACCTGGTGGCGCAGGCCTTCGACGGTGTCGAACAGGCTCAGCTGGGCGCCGGGGTGGGGGCGTTCCCGGCGCACGATCATCCGGGTGCCCGTCGGGGTAGGCGGACAGGTCGACCAGGTGGGTGAGCTCGGCGATCTCGGCGCCGTCACGCAGTTCCCGGTCGGCCTCGATGGCGGGCAGCCAGTCCAGGCAGGCGATGATCGCGGCGCGGATCGGGTTCGGTGATCGCGGCGCCGACCGAGAAGAAGGTACGGATGCCGTGCTCGCGCAGGCCGCGGATGTGGTCCAGGAAGGCGTGGCTGGCGCCGGCGGAGTCGCAGCGGATGAGGATGTCGTTGCCGTACGGTGGGCGTCGGGGATCTGCGCCAACGCCAGGTCGAGCACCGTGATGTGATCGGCGGCCGTGTTCGATCCGGCGTTGCCGGCCGGAGCAGACCGGACAGCGCTTCGCCGGTGGCATCGAGGAAGCACAGCAGCGGGTGGTAGCCGAAGCGTCTTCTTCCAGGTCTTGGCCGCCTGCTCCTTCTCGGAGTGGCAGATCACCACGTGGCGTCGAGGTCCAGCACCAGACCCGGGATCGGTGAACCCGGCCACCGTCGAGCGACGGCAGCCGACCGGTCTCGGCGGCCTGCGCCCACGCCACCTCGCGGGCCCGCGCCCGAGCGGTCGCAGATCGGGCCAGCGCCGCGTCGTCGATGCGCGGCCAGCACCCGCCACGCCGTCGGTCCGAGGCCACCGGGCCGAACAGTCGGCTCTGGTTGCGCAGCACCGCCAGGTCCGCGATGGCCTCACCACCGTCGGCGAGCATCACCGCCAGGTCGACCGCGACCCGACCCGGATCGTGCCCCGATTCCCGCTGCCGCAACGGCGCCAGCGCGTCCGACATCGCCGTCGACAAGCCAGTCGCGTCGGCCAGATCGGCCAGCAGCCGAGCGCCGGCGTGGCCGACCACGCCACGCCCGTCCGCCGTGACAACGATCTTGGGACGGGAGGAAGTACGCTTCACCTTGCGAGTGCCCTTCGCCTGGACCGACGGAATCCTTAGACAAGTTCCATCGTCCCAGGTAGAGGGGCACTTCTATGTCCGCGGCACGCCCAAGGTCATCGAGCTAGTGAAAGACCCGGGTTAGCCACTTTCAAGCCATGACCGAAGGACACGCGGCTCAGCTCGTCGTGGTCACCACGGAACGTGAGGCGGCTGAGGAGTCCCTTGCCGAGGGTGCGGTCACAACCGTCAAGATCGTTGGAGATTTGGCGGCTGGGGGCAAGCTTCTCCATCTGCATTACCCTGACCCGCAAGGGATCAAGGCCGATCAGGTCAACTTCGCAGCCGACTACTGCTCCACGCTCCTCGGCGATGTCGCTGCGTCGAACGCTTTCGTAGTCGTCTACGACGCCGACTCTCGTCCGCCGCTCGACGCGTTGGCTAGGTTCGAGCACGCCATCGCCACCCACTCGGAAGCGAGCGTCTTTCATCAGTCGTCGACCTTCGAGTTGCGGGCGGCCGGACACACACGCCACGGGCTCGCAGGCTTGGGCCGGCTGGTCTGCGATGGCGGCGCGCTGCGAGCCAACCGGTTCGTGACCGGATTCGAGATCCCTCGTCTCCTCAATCGCAGCGCCGGCGCGCCGCGCTACAAACGATCAGCGTGTTCGTACGTGCTATGCCCACGTCACCGGACACGGCCTGTGCGTGCGGCTGTCCGTGATGCGCGAGCTGCCGTTGCCGGCGCGGTCGCCGTTGGAGGACATGCACTGGAGCTTTCGCCTCGGCACCCACAATGTCCCGATGATCGCGATCCCCAGCCTCGACGTCGCCGAGGTCCCGGACCGGCCAGTCGATCAGATTCGCCAGGCCGCTCGATGGTTCTTCGGCCCGGGGCGAGCCTTGCAGTACCTGCGTGATCCGACGATCACGTCGGGTTGGCGCGCCCGGATCTTGGCTGCCTCGGCCGTCGGGTCGGCGGCGGAGTGGCTGGCGTGTGCCTTCGTACCGGCACTGACGCTCGTCGTGGTCGTCATGTCGGACGGCGCCCTGCGGGGGTTGGCGGTCGCCGTCGTAGCCGTGTACGTGACGCAGCTGCTGGTCAGCGAGGGCGCCGTGGGTGCCCACGACTCGTTTGGCCGGCGGCTGGCCCGAGTAGCGGCGTGCCCGGTTGCCACCGTCTTGTTTGGCATCGGCGGCTTTGTCGGTGCGGCACGTCTATTGAGGGGAGGATCCGGTGTCGGGAAGACCGAGCGCCGGCGACGCGATGAGGACTCGCTCCGCCGCGACCACCTACGTCGCGATCGAGGGTCCGTGCTGCGCAGGGAAGACCACTCTCGTCCGGCCGCTGCTCGATTGCCTCGCTGACCTGGCCGTCTGCTCCGTGCCGTGTTACGCCGATCATGTCGGTGGCGGGCGTTTCCTGCCCCCGGCGGTGCCTACCTCACTCACCGAGGACGAGGCGGGGCTGCAGGCGCTCCTGATGATCGAGAATGACAGATTGGCTGGTCCCGAGCCGGCCAGTACGACGTGGCGTTGCTGGACCGCAGCGTGCACACACTGCTTGCCCACCGCTACGCCATTGATCAACTGACGGGACTGGGCTGCTACGAACCCGCGTCCAAGACGCTCAGCCTGTCGCCCGCCCCAGCCTGGCCAAGGCTCGTACTATTCCTAGACGTGTCGCAAGGAGCCGTCGAGGAGCGCAACCGGGGCAAGTTCCCGGAGGACAGCCTCTTCATTGATGCCCGCTTCAACTCCGCCATCCGCAGGTACTACGAGTCGGTCACCGCCAGCGGGGATGCCCACATCGTGTGGCTGGACGGCGAGCTTGACACCGGCAAGCTGGTCGACTTGGCCGAGACCCAGATCCGCGCGCTTCTGCGCCGACCGGACTGAGGAGACGAACCGTGCATCAGATTCCGCTCTCGGGCCGGGTCGTCTTCGTCGACTGGCATGGCGTGCTCTCTCGGGACCCGTTCTGGGTCTCGATCCGGGAGAGCAGCACCCACCCGCTCCGTCACCAGCTTGACGCCAACCTTGCGCAGGTCTTCTCAGCCGAGACCAACATCGCCAACGACTGGATGAAGGGCCTGCTCTCGTCCGCGCAGGTCATCAACGCCATGGACATCCGTCTCGACCGGCGCTTCCGCGAAGACTTCCTGGCCCAGCGGCTCCTCGTCGACTGCCGGAGCATGCGGGTGAATGTGGCACTGTTCAAAGCACTCCGGCACGTCAAGTCCACCGCGATGGTTGTGCTCGCCACGGACAACATGGACTGCTTCCAACAGACCTTCGACCATGTCCGCAAGCGCACCCGCCGGCCAACGGCCAAGTCAGAAACCCTCGCCGACTGGGCAGTCATCTGCGACGACATCGTCTGCTCGAGCGAGGTGGGCACGCTCAAGGCCGAAGACCCGGTCGGGTTCTTCGGCGACTTCCTCGCCCGGCACGGCCTCAGCTTTGCCGATGCCGCCCTCGTCGACGATCGAGCCGACAACTGCCAAGCCTTTGCCGAGCAAGGCGGAACTCCCATCTAGTACAAGATGACCAACGGCGACGTCAACGATGTGACGGCTGCATTGACCGATTGGCTGGAGACCGCTGCAGCGTGACCTCGGTCAGCGGGGCGAGCCTTGGCACGTCCAGCCGACGCAGACCGATTCGATCCGGTCGCGTTGCCCCGGGCCGGCGCCGAGGCAACTGACCGTACTGCCCCAGAACCCGCAGAGCGTTCGTCTGCCCAGAACACGAGCCGCTTGCGCAGGACACGCATCGCCCGTCGCCGCTCGACATCACGTGAGCATCGAAGTCCGCTTGAGCGGCGGCGACCTGGTCGAGGCCGACGCTGCTCAGATACACCGTTGCCACTATCGGCCCGCCTTTTGCTCCGCGACGGCCTCGTGAACATGAGTTGCCCACTCGGCCTGGGTGCACGGAAACGGGACCAACCTGTGCCATTGATCCCGGCAACCACGACACCAGCCGTCCTCGGCGACATGCACTGTGAGCACCTCGGCGGCTGCGCCGACGCTCTGTCCTTTGTGTACGGTCATGACTTGCTCGCCTCCGCTCTGGAGGATGGGACGCGCGGGACTTGGACCTCGACATGTCCCGCGCGCCCATCCGGCGCTCGCCACCGCAGCCCTTTGGCGGTACGGAGGCGGGGCCATCGGTCGACCAGCACGGGGGATCGCTGGTCCGTTGCCAGCCAACCGATCTGTGGCGGCCATCGGTACCGGCCACGCCCTATCCATCCGCAGCCGGCCGGTGACGGCGCGTAGCCCAAGCGGCTAACCTGACGGCACGACAGCGATTGATGGGAGTGCCACGATGAACCAGCACCGACATCCCACGAATCGTTTGCTGGCTTGGGAACGCCTTCAGCGCGGCTGGTCCTACGAAGAGATCACCGAGCGGGTGCGAGCCGAGATGGCCCGCTGCGGGGAGACCGATACCGGCCTTACGGCCAACACGGTTCGACGGTGGGAGACGGGCGAGCGGTGGCCCGATCCCCGCTACCGCAAGCACCTCGTCACGATCCTCGGCAAGCCGGCGAGCGAACTGGGCCTGCTCAACACGGACGAACTCTCGCTCTGCCCGGAGATTGCTATGGTCGACGAGCTCAGGAGGTTGGTGGACATGATCGGAAACGGCGGCGTGGACAGGGCCAGCGTCCTGCGTTCCTTGGTCGGACTCGGTGCTCTACCGCTCCTGGCACCGTTGCTGTCCCTCGACGTCGACGAAGCCAAGAACTCGGCGGACGGGGCATCACCGATCCCGACTCGTACGCAACGATCGTGCGTTGCCATCAGCGGCTGTACTGGTCGACGCCGGCAAGCGCTCTGTACGAGGCGGCCTACGCCCACACCCAGCTCGGCATCGGCCTTCTGCGTGGCGTCGACAGCGGGCAGCGAGCCCACTTCGCCGGGGCCGTCGCCGAGTCCGCCCTTCTCACGGCTCGCCTGGCCTTCTTCGACCTCGGCCAAGCGGCGGTGGCCGACCGGTGCTTCAACGTCGCCCTTGCCGCCACACGCGAAGCCGGAGACCACGCGTTGGCTGCGGCTGTCCTTGGGCACATGGCCTTCGCCCCCGCCTTCGCAAACCAACCGGACAAGGCCCGGGCACTGCTCGCGGCGGCCCTCCAACACACCTGGCACGGAGTCAGGTCGACCGTCCGGTCCTGGCTGCACTGTGTAGCCTCCGAGGTCGAAGGCCGCGCCGGCAACGGCGCCGCAAGCCGACACGAGATCGACCTCGCGACGACCGCGATCGACTCCGGCAGCATCGCGCCGGGGTGGTTGGACTTCTACGGCGCTGGGCGACTGCACTCCTTCGCCGGCTACGCCGCCCTCGCTGCTGGGGACCGAGTAGCAGCGGCCGATCACCTCACGCACGCACTCGATGGCCTCGCTGAATCGGGCTCGAAGCAGCGCAGCGTCGTGCTCGCCGACCTCGCCTCCGCTCACGGGGACGATGGTGACCGAGCCGCCGACTACCTCGGCCAGGCGCTCGCCGCACTCCGCGCCGACTGGTACGGCACCGGATTTGACCGGGTCAAGGCGGTACGCCCCGTCCTCGGCGACAGCAGCCAGGGCGCGCAGCTCGATGAGCAGATCACGGCGCTCGTCGGGGCGACGCGATCGACACTTCCGCGCGGTTAGGACGCGTTGTGCTTCCGGATCAGGTCGGGTAGCTCGGCCAGCGATTCGATGCGGAACAGGCAACGGTCCGATATGGCGGGGTCGTCCAGGATGTAGCCCCACGGGCCGCGTCTGATCAGGGCGGTCGCCACCCCTGCTTCCTGGGCCGGCCGGACATCATTGTCGAGGCGGTCGCCGACGTAAAGAACCTGGTCGGCGGGGCAGCCGGCTTCCACGACCACTCGGTCGAAGAACGCCGCCGAGGGCTTCTCAACGCCCCAGCCGTCCGAGGTACCGATCACGTCCACATCGAAGTTCAGCGCCTGGAGGATGGTCTCGGCGCGGGCGGTCTGGTTGCCGGCGAGACCGACGCGCAGGCCCTGCTCGCGCAGCGCGGTCAGGCAGGACCGGGCGTCAGGGTAGAGGTTCTCCTCGGCGAAGCCCTCGGGATGGCCGGCCTCAGCGCGGCGTTCGCGCTCCTCAGCGAGGTTGAAGCCCGGGCGGAAGATCTGGAAAGTCTCGCGGTAGTCCAGGCCACGGGCGATGACAGCACCGAACACGGCCGAGAACGTATGCCGGGGCACGCCGAGCCAGTCCGCCCATGTGCCGTACTCCCGGGACTCGTCCACGATCGTCTCGCCCACATCTAAGAACACGGCCGAGATCATTCGTTGGCCGTCTCGTCGCCGGCCGGCGCTGCAGCGGCTTCCAACGCCGCGGCAATGGCCTCGAACTCGACAAGAGCCGCGGTAAGGTCCTCAACGATCTCACGGGCGATTATCTCGGGAGCGGGGAGGTTGTCCATGTCCTCCAGCGACTCGTCGCGCAGCCAGGTGATGTCGAGGTTGGCCTTGTCGCGAGCGATCAGCTCGTCGTACGTGAAGGACTTGAACTGCTCGGTCTCCACGCGCTCAGATCTTGGCTTACCGGGTAGGTAGCAGGACACGAAGTCGTCGAGATGATGGCGGCGGAGCTGGTTCTGCTTGAGCGTGAAGTGTTGGTTGGTACGAAGATCGTAGATCCACAGGCGGTCGGTCCATGGCCGCTCGGAGGCGGGCTTCTTGTCGAAGAACAACACGTTGGCCTTGACACCCTGGGCGTAGAAGATCCCCGTGGGTAGCCGCAGCATGGTGTGCACATCGAAGTCGCGAAGTACCCGCCGCCGAAGGGTCTCTCCAACTCCGCCTTCGAACAAGACATTGTCCGGGAGCACAACCGCTGCGCGGCCATTGATATCGAGGATAGTCGCAATGTGCTGAAGGAAGTTGAACTGCTTGTTGGCCGTGGTGACGACGAAGTCCTGACGTTCGATCTCCCGGTCTTCGCGAACTTCGCGACCGTCGGCACCGACCATCGTGAGAGACGACTTGCGACCGAACGGCGGATTCGACAATACGACAGAGTAACGCTTGCCCGGATCGGCAATGAGCGCGTCTTTGACCTCGATAAGGCTCTCGCCGGTGGGCGTTCCGATGCCGTGCAGGAGCAGGTTCATGGCAGCCAAGCGGGCGGTGCCGTCGACCAGTTCGACACCGTGCACGAAGTCGTCGCGCAGATGTCCGCGCTCGGTCGGGGTGAGTGTTTCAGCGTGATGGGCGGCGTGCTCGTGGGCAGCAAGGAGGAAGCCACCTGTTCCGGCGGCGGGGTCAACGACAGTGTCCCGCACCGATGGGAGGACACAGTCGACCATTGCTTGGATCAGCGCCCGAGGCGTGAAGTACTGACCGGCACCGGACTTGATGTCCTCGGCTCCCTTGGACAGTAGCTCCTCGTAAGCGTCGCCTTTGATGTCGGTACCGGTAGCTGACCAATTTTCCTTGTCGATCAGGTCAACGATGAGGCGCTTGAGCTTCGCTGGATCCTGGATGCGGTTCTGGGCTTTACGGTAGATGGTGCCAAGCGTGCCGGGCTGGCGTGCCAACTCCTCGAGGATGTGCCGATAGGTGACTTCGAGGGCGTCGCCCTCGACGTCGAGCAACCTCTGCCACGAGCAGTTTGTCGGCACAATACGCTCCGGCTTGATGGGCCGCGTCTCCCGCTCGTGCGCCATCTTGAGAAACAGCAGGTACGTGAGCTGTTCCGTGTACTCGATCGTGCCGACGCCGTCATCGCGAAGCACGTTGCAGTACGACCAGAGCTTGTCAACCAACCGCCGCGCGTCAGACATCCGCCGTCTCCTCAACCAGATCCATGTCGCTTGCCCGGCCGGTCAATCGCCCGGAGAATGCCGCGTTCAACAAGGCTCGCCTTAACTGGGCTGCCCGTCGCACGGCTCGCCGTGCCTCCGTGTCGAGTCTCCGGCGGTTATCTCGTAGGACAGACAACCTGTCGGTCAGCTCTTTCTGCCGATCAAGACTAGGAAGCGGGAGGCGAAGCGCGCTCAGTTTTGACACGCTCAATGTGTGGAGACCACTGCTCGAACTAGCAAGATCGGTGAGCGCCTGTCGGTTGGCAGGAGAGTTCCATACAGCCTCAAGATACTCGGGGGTGAGCAAATGCCTATTGGCTCGCACGCGAATCAAGTGATTTTGGTGTACGCAGTTTGCGACTGAGTCATCCCATATTGCCGCCCGACCTATTTGGGATGGGCTTCCATTGCCCTCGACGACGAGCAGGTCACCTTCCAGGAGTCGGAGTCGGTCTAGTTCTCCGGCGAAGAGTTCAATGGAATGCACATCGGTAAGGTCGAGACCGTCCTTTGTGACGTTGGCAACTCGAAGAAACGGAAAGCTGTTGCTGGTTGGAGTTCTTTTGGGTTGCTTTTGGATGCCCCCTTGAATCTCAGCTAACTCGCGCAACGCGCGTTCCTTGCCTTCTCGAGCGACGCTAAGTGCGGCAGCCTCATAGGAGGCAAGCCGCCTTGTTGCCCGGGCCAGTGATGCGTTGGCAGCGTCGAGGCGGGAGAGGTGGCCCTCGAGGATGTCGACGATGTGGTGCTGTTCGTCGAGAGGTGGCAGCGGGACGGGAAGCTCGCGGAATGCTTGTTGTGGAAGATGCGCAATGGTCGAGCCCGTACTGAAGCGCTCTAGTGTCCCATTTCGGCTGTACAACTCAAGTAGATAGCGAAGGTAAGGGAGATGTAGTTCACCCGAGGTTCGGACTCTGTGAAGCGCCTTCTGGTAGCCGACATAGGTGCCAATGCCACGCCAAATGGCTGCGCGGCCAATCTCTCCACCCTCGCAAGCAAGCAGATCTCCCGGCTCCACGGCGAATCGTTCGCGCTCGTTGTCGGCAAGCTCCATCGTGAGGAGGTCATGGGTATCGATGCGACCCCATTGGATGTTGACGTTGCGCAGGTAGGGGATCTCAGGAAGGCCTCTGGGCTTGCCCCGATCGAGCATCTTCCCGAGGGCTGTGTCCGCAACCTCCGCAAGTCGAACGAGCCGCCATCCTGGCGGCAGCACTCTCATGCGGTGAGCTCCGCATTGAGCTCGTCCATGACGGTCGCAGCGTGAGGGCCGAGGTCGCGGACGGCGCCGTCGATGCCGCCTCGTTCAATGAACGGAGCTTTGTCGAGGTCGTCAGGACCGATACCCGCTGACGCGGCGATCACTTCGGCCATCCGGTCCAGCCACCACCTTTCCTTCTCCTGGAACTGGGCCCCGGCTTGCTGCTGCTGTAGCAGCCAGCCGGTGTACCGATCGCGAACCTGATCCGCGTACGGAACGAGCCTGTCATCCTGCCCGATCGTGAACCGGATCAGTGACACCAGGTCGGTGAGGGTGTGTCGGTCGCTGTGCCGCACGAGGTCGACCTCGATCGCCTCATAGGCCGCCCAGATTAGGTCGATCGTCCAGTTATGCGGCGGTCGACGGATGCGGTCTGCCAGCTCCTTAATGTCCGTGAACGAGATGCGCCGTTCGCGGGCCTCGGTCAGCAGCTGGATGGCGATGATCTCGTCGCGATGCTCTGCGAGGTAGATCCGCCAGTCTTCCACGATGGCCCGGGCGCGTGAGGTGTCGACGACACCGTACGCATCCTGAAGAACGTCCACGCTGACCTCGTCGATGACGCGGTCATGGGCTCGGCGAAGCTCCAGGATTCGTTGCCTGAGCTGCGGATTTGCAGCGATCGGACGGACCGCCGCATCGAGCAGGCCCTGGATGGCTGCCGCCGGGTCGGCCGCGCTCGCGGAGACGCGGGCCTGCGCGTCTGGGTCTACCGCGTCGACCAGGCCGCGGACGATGTCGCGGACGGAGCCGCCGGCGACGTTGTCGAGCTCAGCTCGCTCATCCGGGCTGAGCTGCAGCTCAAGCGCCGCTAAACGGGACATCCGGTGTAAATGACGACGGGCGTAGGTTCCGTACAAGACCACCAAAGTCTGTACAGGAAGGACTACGCCAGTGCCATCACGAGTATCACCCACGGAGAACATCCGTGCCGACATCGACGCCCTCTTCGGCTCCGGCCGCGACCTGGCCGAGATCATCGAGGATGTGGCCCGGCTCGGTGCCCGGCTACTGATCCAGACCGCGGTCGAGGCCGAGGTCGACGAGTTCCTTGGCCGAGCCCGCTACGAGCGCCGCACCGATGTGCCCGACGCGCGCCCCGGGTCCCGAAACGGGTTCTGCCCGACCACGGTTAAGACCACCACCGGGCCGGTCACGGTGGCCCGGCCGAAGCTGCGCGGCACGGAGGACAAGTTCGTCTCCCGGCTGTTCGGGACGGCGGTGACCAAGACCAACGCGTTGGAGACCCTGGTGATCGCCGGGTTCGTGCGCGGCCTGTCGGTGCGCGACGTGGAGGCGACACTCGCCGATGCGCTCGGCCCGCAAGCGTCGTTGTCGAAGTCGACCGTCTCGCGGGTCTGCCAGGTGATCGCCGAGCAGTTCAACACCTGGCGCATCCGGCGCCTGGACGAGCTCGAGCTGGACTACCTGTTCCTGGACGGCTCGCACTTCAAAATGCACCAAGGCACCCGGGCCGAGCCGGTACTGGCCGCGTGGGGCATCACCACCGCCGGCAAGCCGGTCCTGGTCGGGCTGGAGGCAGCCGGCAACGAGGGCAACGACGCCTGGGACGACTACCTCGACGGGCTCAAAGCCCGCGGCCTGCGCCCACCACTGCTAGTCATCTCCGACGGCGCCGCTGGGCTGGTCGGCGCGATCGAACGCACCCTGACCCGCTCGCTGCGCCAGCGCTGCCTGATCCATCGAGGACGCAACCTTCTGGCCAAGGTGCCCACCCACGCCCAGCAGGAGGTGAAGAAGGCGTACTGGGAGATCTTCGACATGCCCGATAACGTCACGCCCGGCCCGCGCGCTGAAACCCTCGCCCAGCAACGCATCGACGCCTTCGCCGCCACCTACGCCAAGGCCTACCCGGCCGCTGTACGGTGCCTGCTCGACGACCGGCAGGCACTGACCGTCTACCTGCGCTTCCCGGCTGAGCACTGGCACCGCATCCGCCACTCCAACTTCATCGAACGCACCTTCGGCGAGACCCGCCGCCGCGTCAAAGTGATCGGCCGGCTGCCGGGCGAGACCAGCTGCGTCTCCCTCGTCTGGGCCGTCCTAGACCGCGCCTCCCGCGGCTGGCGTGGCTTCACCATCACCACCGCCGGAACCCGGCTCCTACAAGACCTACGCCGCCAACTCCTCGACCCGCCCACCCCACTACGTCGACACGCCAAGCCGGTCCACCAACCCGCCGCCGTCGCGGCCTAACATCGACCACCACGGAGCCGCGCCACGTCGCCATTTACACCGCTCCTGGGACGCCACCAAACGGGACGCGAGGGTGGCGGTCTCGGCCTCAGTGAGGGTGAGGGTAGCGGCCTTGTCGAGGAGCTGTTTGAGAGAGACGCTCCGCTCCCGGTTCAGGGGCGGGTCGACGTAGGGGTGTTCGGTGACGCCAATGGCGTCGACGATGACAAACCGGGTCTTCTCGGTCGCATCGGGGGTTACCGCCTGAAAGTCAGCGGCGGGCATGGTGCGAGCGCCGCGCCCCTTCATCTGCTCGAAGTACGAGGCCGAGCGCACGTCACGCATGAAGAAGACACACTCCAGCGGTTTGACGTCGGTCCCGGTCGCGATCATGTCCACGGTCACCGCAATGCGGAGCGTGGCGGAGGTGCGAAACGCCTGGAGCAGCGCCTTGGGATCCCGGGCGCTGTAGGTGATCTTCGCGGCGAAGTCGTTGCCCTTGCCGAAGACTTCGCGGGCGGTGGTGACGACCTCCTCCGCGTGGGCGTCGTCCTTACAGAAAATCAGGGTCTTCGGGACGGTCGATCTCCCAGGAAAGATCTCGCTGAACAGCCGATCACGGAAGGTGTCCAGGACCAAGCGGATCTGCGAGTTGGCAGTGACCGCGCGATCGAGCTGCGTGCCCGTGTAGGTGAGGTCGTCGTCAAGTTGCTCGTACCGCTGGATGCGCGTGCGCCGGTCGACCTTGGGCACGACGGTGCCCGCGTCGATCGTGGAGCCGTGTTCGGTGATCTCCGTCTTGATGCGGTAAAGGTCGAAATCGACGTTGACTCCGTCGGCGATTGACTCGGGATAGGTGTACTGCGACACGAGATTCTGGCGGAAGAAACCGAAGGTCTGCTTCCCTGGGGTGGCTGTAAGGCCAACGATGTGGGCGTCGAAGTAGTCGAGGACAGCCCGCCATACGCCGTAAATGGAGCGGTGGGCCTCGTCGACGATGATCAAGTCGAACATCTCGGGCGGCATGCCAGCGCTGTAGGCGATGGTGACCGGTTCGTCCGGGACGTAGCCGTCCAGTCCGGGGTCATCGCCCTCGGGCGCCGCCTCACCGGACAACACCTTGAACACCCGTTGGATCGTGCTTATGACGACGTTGGAGCTGCCGAGCATGCCGGCACTCGTGAGCTTGTCGACGTTGTATAGCTCAGTGAAGCGTCGCCCATCGTCTGGCGTCCGGTAGTTCTGAAACTCGGCCAGGGTCTGGTCACCGAGGTTGTTGCGGTCGACCAGGAACAGGATGCGGGTGAAGCCGCCGTGCTTGAGCAGCCGGTAGCACTCGGTGACCGCGGTGTAGGTCTTCCCCGCGCCGGTTGCCATCTGGATCAGGGAGCGGTCGAAGCGCTGTTCGGCCAGGGACTTCTCCAGCCCTTGGATCGCCGTGATCTGCGCGGGGCGTAGGGGCGCCGTGATCAGGTGTGGCAGGTCGCGTACCTTCGCACGCCAGGTGGGGCGATCCGGGGCGGATTCGGCATCCCGGACGATGCGCGCCAGCGTATCCGGCTTTGGGAACGCGAATACGCGGCGGGCTCGAGGGTGCGGGTCGTAGCCGTTGGTGAAATGCGTTTCAGATCCGCTTGCCTCGAACGCGAAAGGAAGCCGCCCATCCCGGGTCAACGCCTTGAGGCGTATTGCGGCCGGAAGACCCGCCACGTACATCGCTGATTGCCATTCGACGCCTGACAGCGGCGTACCTACCGGCTTCGCCTCGATCGCGCCGACAACCCGCTGGTCGACGTAGAGCAGGTAGTCGGTGCGACCATGGCCAGCCTTCATGATCGCCTCACGGACGGCGACTCCGGGACGGGCGAAAAGGTTGAGGTCCGCACGGTCCTGGACAGCCCAGCCAGCGTCGCGCAGCTGACGGTCGATCAGCACGCGCGCCTGCTGCTCCGCCTGCAGCCGAGGCTCATCGGCACCGCTATTCACGAACAGATGGTAAACGGACGAGACCGCCACGTGATCGTCAAACGGGCTCGACTCGGCGACCGGTCAGGCGGCCTGATCATTCAGGCGGCCCCGGTGGCCCATTTTCTGGAGCGGCGTCGCATTGTCAAGCCGACCGCGAACAGCTTCCAGATGCTCCGCCGTGGACGGGACGACGGGGCGTTGAGCCCCTTCGGCGAGTACTCTGCCGTCGAACTCGCAGTGGTCGCGGTCCGCGTCACCGCCCCGTCTTGGATAGACGAGCGCGCACAATTCGCAGCTCAGCAGTCGTTGAGCGTCGTATGCCTCGGTCAGCTCGCCGACGCTTGTGCGCCGGCGTTCACGCCTGGGCAGGCTTGTCCAGGCCTTGGTGATAGCCGCCGTCCGCTCGTCGTGGTAATCACCGAGTAGGCGCTGCTGGATCTCGGCCCGGGTCTGCTCGGCTGGCTGATCGAGGGCCGCGATCGCCGCCGCATCGACGAGGTGACCTTCGGCCAATCCCGCGGCCAGCCGGCACAACCGCGGGTGCTCGTCAGCAATATCGGCTTCGGCCGCCAGCACCCGATGGGCTTGCTGTTGCCACATGACGTCGTGGCGTTCCTCCAGGGCTGTGACGAGAGGTTGGGCGAGGTCGCGGGCTTGGAACCGACCGACCCGCCGACGCCGGTCGAACCACTCCGCGACCTGCCCGGCAAGGCTGGGGTTCTGGTCCATGAAGGCACCCGGGTCGGCACCGATGAGGAGGCGGAGGACCTGGGCTGCCGGTTCGCTGCCGAGCCAGTCCGCCAGGGCGGACGCCCCAGCGACACTTCGGAGGGCCTCGATGTCGTCGCGTCGGCGCTGGACGACATCTCGCTCGTACAGCCACGCGTCCGAAGCGTCCTTCGCCGCAGCCCGCTCGACCAGGACCTCCGCGAGCGTCAAGTCCGCCACTGAGTCGTCGGGCAACCCCCAGCACACTTGGGCGACGGCATTCCCCGGGTCGCGCACGAGCCCGCAGGCGGCGACCACAAGCGTCGCGGCTCGATCGTGCGGATCGGCACTTCGTCGATGCTTCTCGATCACCTGCCCGGCCGCCCTAAGGAAGCTGACCGCCCGGGTCTGGGTCGTGGTGAGCAGAAGCATCGGCGGGCAGTACGGATGCCGGTCCTGCCAGGCGAGGTCGTCCGCATAGGCGAGGTACCGAGCGACCTTCTGCTTGAGCACGGTCTGGGTCATAGAGGCCAGGTCCACCTCCACGAACGCGACCGCCTCCGCGCCGTCGTAGGTGAAGGTGGAGACCGCGTCCGGCGTCAGCCGAGAAGGGTGGCTTGACCACCGGCCGACTCGCGTCCACTCCTGCCAGCCCGCCCGGTCGGTCAACCACCCGGTCACCTTGATGCCGGCCGCCGGACCGTGCTCGATGAGCGCCAGCCAGACCTCGGTGATTGCGGCCGCGTGCGCCACGAACATCCCCGACGGCCGGCCTTCAGCCGTCGCCGTCCCCGTCACCAATCGCGCACCCGAAGGCCGGAGCCACCAATGCCGAGGTGCCGAACCGCGCTCGCGGCCGGGCCGGGCGAAGTCGACCAGTCCGCCCGAGTGCAGCCGCTCGATCCGGTATCGCGCCGTCCGTTCGGGCACGCCGCTCGCGCGGGCGAGCTGGACCGTGGTCATCACCCGGTGCTGATCAAGCAGCACGAGTAGGTCGTGGGACGGCCCACCAGAGGTACGGATGCGGGCGACGAGAGACCGGTCAGCCATGGTGGACCGTCTTACGCCGATATGGCGGCCCTGGGGTGACACAACAAGTGTCAGTCGCCGGTCGGCCGAAGCGTCCGAAAGCGGCCCTGACGTGCGCTGTCAGACGGCGGGACCTTGCCGTTCGGGTCCAGAGCAATCGGCAACCCACGGCAGTCATCGAGAGCCGCCTGACAGCGTAACGGTCGCCTCGATCACCAGGGATCGTGACGACCGTGCCCATCTGCGGGGTGCCCCCGGCAGGATTCGAACCTGCGCCACCGCCTCCGGAGGGCGGTGCTCTATCCCCTGAGCTACGGGGGCTCAGTGACGTGGGACAGGGTACCAGCAGCGCCGGCCAAGGTGCCGCGCGCATTTGTCGCCGGCGACCGATTCGATGATGCAGACCGTCGGCGATTGACGATCAGGAGCTGCCGAACAGATCAGCCTGCTGGGGTACACGGGTTCGAGAACAGCGATCAACCGGGTGGCACCGCTCGGCGGCGCTGGCGACGTTGGGCATTTTGCCCGAATCGTTCCATACATCCATGTGATCGGGGTCACATTCGGCGGGCGGTCAGCGTGGTACGTGGGAGCGGCCGGGATCGGTCGCGAGGCTGTCTGACGCTCCTTATGTACGGAGGAACCGGTGCAGACGCTCCACTGGCCGAAACTCACCCAGGCAGCCACCGTCATCGTGGCGATCGTCGCCATCTCCGGGTTGTGGATCAGCCCCGCGTGGGGCGGCGCCACGATAGCCGTCGATCCGGGCCGGCTCCCGGTCCTGGCTGCCGCGGTCAATGATGTGCCGGGCGCGGGTATCGGGGAATCCACTGACGGTCTCGGTCAGCCCAACCGGTGCGGGATGGCTCCGGCGACGAGTGGCGATCAGGATGTCTGGGTGTTCCGGCTGGTTGACCCGCCCGGAGCCGACGCCGGTGCGATCGTGTCGGCGTCGGCGAGCTTCCTGGCGTCCGGCGCCCCAAACGCCGACGCGCCCGACGCCTCCACCACCCCAGACCTGCCCACCCCAGACGCGCCGACCCCAGACGCGCCGACCCCAGACGTGCCCCCCACAGACGTGCCCACCCGGGACGCGCCCACCCCAGACGCCAGCCAGACGGTGACCGTGTTCGCCGACCAGCCCGGTGACCGCGGCGGGGTGATCGGTCGCTGGGTATGGATTACCGCACCATCGGGTTTGCTCCTGACCGCGGCTTCAGCCGATATCACTGGCGACGCTGGCCGGTTCCAGCTCGTCGCCGCCTGCCCGGCCGAGGCGCTGAGCGCGCCCGACCCGCTGGCGGTGACCGGACTACTGCCGTCGGCCGCGCCGGCCGGGACAGCCAGCTCGGCGCCCACCAGCCAACCGACCGGCGCGGCGGCCCGGCGCGGGGCGACGGGTGCGATGGCCACATTGCCGGTAGCCGGGACGGATGTGGCGGACATCGTCACGCTGGGTGCCGGCCTGGTGCTGACCGGCGTGCTACTCATCCTGGGCCGTGGCCGCCGGCCCAGGCCGTTTCGCGAGCCGGAGGAGGAGGACATCCGCCGACCCGTGATCATGCCGCGGAGGCCGTGACCGGGGCGGCCCCCTCGATCCATCGGGGTCAGGACGGCAGCGGCTTGGCTCCGAGCTTGGTCAGCATCTGTTGCAGTACCTGGATCTCACCGGTCTGCCCTGACTTCATCGAGTTGGCCAGGTCGATGACCTGCTGGTTGCTGGTCTCGTTCAGCAGACCATCGACCATGTGAATGCCGCCCAGGTGATGGCGCAGCATGTACTGGCAGAACAGGATGTCGATGTCCTTGCCGGTGGCGGCCCGGTACTTGGCCATCTCCTCCGGGCTGGCCATCCCGGGCATGAGGTTGCCGTTGAGTTGGCGTTCACCGTCTGGCATCCAGGCCATCGGCGGCTGGGTGCGGTTCGGTCCCAGCCCCCAGTTGGCCAGCCAGGTCTGCATGATCCCGATCTGGCCCTGCTGGGTCAGGGCGATGTCGCCACCGAGCGTGCGTACCTCGGGGTCGGTGGCGCGCTGATACGCGATCATGCCCAGCTCGACCGCCTGCGCGTGGTGGTCGGACATGTCCCGGGCGAACCCGGCCTCGGGTGAGGTGTCGCCGGGGGTCCGCCACTGCGGGACGAGCGTTCCCGCGGTGTAGCCCGCGAACACGAGCAGCAGGGCTGCCACGATTCCGCCGACGATCCACATTCGCCGTGGAGTCACGTTTACTGCCCCGGAGCCATCCCGGTGCCGTTCAGCTCGAGCGGCGTGTTCCCGGTCGCGTCGGTGATACCGCCGCTGCATGGCGCGCCCGGCTCCATGGTCGAGTTCAACCGCAGGTTCGCGATGAAGTCGTCGATCCGCGAGTCGTCGGCGCTCTGGACCTTGAGCTGGAAGCCGTAGGACTGGAGCGAGATCGGCACGTCCAGACCCGGGTACGGACTCATCAACAGGTACGTCTGACCGCGCACCTTGGCCGCGAGCTGGTCGACCTGGTCCTTGGGCAGGCTCGGGTTGTAGGTGACCCAGACGGCTCCGTGCTCGAGGCTGTGCACCGCGTGCTCCTTGGCGATCTGAGCGGTGTACACATCACCCATGCAGTTCTGCCAGGTCGCGTTGTGGTTACCGCCGACCGGCGGATCCATCGGATACGTCTGTACCCCGGTCACGTGCTGGCGGCTCGCGATCCAGTCCGGGTGCGTGTTGCGGTAGTCGATGATGCCGGGGATCGCGTCGGCCCGATCCTTCCACTTCGTGGGGTCGGGCCGGCTGACCAGCATGTAGACGCCAAAGCCGATGATCGTCAGAGCCACCACGGCCCCGACGATGAACAGCCCGATCGGGGCGCGGTCCTTGCCCTTGCTGACTTTGACCGGGCGGCCGGGCTTGCGGCCCCTACCTCCACCACCGCCGGCACGGACCGGGCCGCGCCCGCCGGTACCCTTGCCGGCACCGGGCCGGCCGGTCGACTTCGCCGGGCGGGTTGACGTGGGCCGAGCTGTCCTGGCTGGCGTGACGTTGTCGTCGGTGTCGATCTCGTTCGACTCGATCTCGTCCGCGTCGTCGACATCGAGTTCGAGTTCCTCGTCATCCTCGACCGTGTCGATCGCGGCCGACCGGGCGCTCACGCGAGCAGCCGGAGCGGATTTGCCGGCGGAAGAGGCTTTGCCGGCGGGAGCGGACTTGCCGACCGGAACCCCACGACCGGCCGGGGTGCCCTTGGCCGCCGCGGCGCTCTTCGTGGCCGGGTCAGCCTTCGATCGCGGGGAGCGTCCGGGAGAAGTCGACGCGGTGGCCGGGGATCCACCGGCACCCGCAGATCCGGTGGAGGTCGGTCGCGACGCTGCGCCGCGGGCGCCGGTAGCGCCGCGGGCCGGCGTCGCCTTCCCCGCACCGGACCTGGTCCCGCGGGCTGGCGCCTTGTCCGTCGGGGTCGTGTCGGCCTTGCTCTCGTCGGGGGTGCCACCAGCCGCCGGGGTCGCCTTCTTGGCGATCTTGCCGAGCGGTGAGGGACGTGGCACGCCACTGGTGCTCATGCTCATGAGGCCTCGTCACGGTCGATATGTGTCAGGGTTGCCCGGGGTGGGCAGGCAATCCTCAGCCATCGGACCGCCGCCAGTCCGGAGAGTCTACCTCGATAGCATGGACAGGTGACTCCCGCCGACCTCGCTTCCGCCGTCCTCGCCGCGGCCCGCTCGGTCTTCGCCGAGCGCGGTCTCGATCCGGGGCTGCTGCCTGAGCGTACGACGGTCGAGCGGCCACGCAGTCCCGAGCATGGTGACTACGCCTCGACGCTGGCCCTGCAGCTGTCCAGGAACGCCGGACTCCCGCCCCGGGAGATCGCCACCGCGCTGGCCGAGAAGCTGGGGCAGCAGGTCGGGATCAAGTCGGTCGAGATCGCCGGACCGGGTTTCCTGAACATCCGCCTCGACCCGGCGGCGGCCGGCTCCCTGGCCCGCATCGTGGTCACGCAGGGCGCGCAGTATGGACACTCGACCGCCCTGACCGGACAGAGGATCAACCTCGAGTTCGTCTCGGCCAACCCCACCGGACCCATCCACCTCGGGCACACCCGGTGGGCGGCGATCGGTGACTCGCTGCGCCGGATCCTCGGCGCGGCCGGGGCTGACGTGGCCAGTGAGCACTACGTCAACGACGCCGGGGCACAGGTCGACCGGTTCGCCCGCTCGGTACAGGCAGCGGCGAAGGGTGAGTCCACCCCCGAGGACGGGTACCCGGGCCAGTACGTGACCGACATCGCCCAGCAGATCCTGGCCGAGCACCCGGGCGTGCTCCAGCTGCCGCCGGCGGACCAGTACGACCTGTTCGCGGCCGAGGGGTACCGGCTCATGCTGGCCGAGATGAAGGCCAGCCTGGAACGCTTCGGTGTCCAGTTCGACGTGTGGTTTTCCGAGAAGGCGTTGCACGAGGGCGGCGCGGTCGAACACGCGCTCGACGAGCTGCGTAAGCAGGGTCACGTCTTCGAGTCGGACGGCGCCATCTGGCTGCGTACGACCGATTTCACCGACGATAAGGACCGCGTGCTCATCCGGGGCAACGGGGAGAAGACGTACTTCGCCGCCGACGCGGCCTACTACATCAACAAGCGTGAGCGCGGCTTCGACAAGTGCATCTACCTGTTGGGGGCCGACCATCACGGGTACGTCGGACGGCTGAAGGCGATCGCGGCCTGCGCCGGTGACAATCCCGAGTTCAACATCGAGATCCTCATTGGACAGTTGGTAAGCCTGGTGCAGGCGGGCCAACCGGTGAAGCTGTCCAAACGGGGCGGCACGCTGATCACGCTGGACGAGATCGTGGACGCGGTCGGCGTCGACGCCGCTCGTTACTCGCTGGCCCGCTCCTCGGCCGACTCGCCGCTGACCTTGGATCTCGACGAGATCACGCGCAATTCCAACGACAATCCGGTCCACTATGTACGGTACGCGCACGCGCGCATCGCCTCGCTGATGCGCAACGCAGCCGAGCTGGGGATCGGGCTGGGCGACGACTTCGACCCGTCGCTGCTGAGCCATGAGCGGGAGAACGACCTGCTCAAGGCGCTCGGAGAATTCCCCGCCGTGGTGGCCACCGCCGCCGAGCTGCGGGAGCCGCACCGGATCGCCCGTTACCTCGAGGATCTGGCGAGCGCGTACCACCGCTTCTACGACGCCTGCCGGGTGCTCCCACAGGGTGGGCAGGGGCGGGACCCGGAGGCGATGGCCCTGACCGCGGCACGGTTGTGGCTGGTGGAGGCGTCCCGGGTCGTGCTGGCCAACGGACTGGCGCTGCTGGGTGTGTCCGCGCCCGAGCGCATGTAAGGAACAGTATGCGAGCCCATGAAGCCGGCGCGCTGCACGGAGAGATCGGTACCCGCGGGCCGAACTGGCTGCGTACCCCACCGGATGTCAACGCCCTGATGCCCGCCCTGTGGCCGTCCACTGTGGAGCGCGGCGACGACGGCTCGCTCACGGTCGGTGGGATCGACGTGCGCCAGCTCGCTGACGAATTCGGGACCCCGGCCTACGTCCTCGACGAGGTCGACCTGCGGGCGCGGGCGCGCGAGTTCGCCGCCGCGTTCGCCGGCTGGGACGTTTACTACGCCGGCAAGGCCTTCTGTGCCAAGGCGGTCATCCGGATCATCGCCGAGGAGGGGCTGAACCTCGATGTGTGTACCGGTGGTGAGCTGGCCACCGCGCTCGCGGCCGGTATGCCGGCGGAGCGGATCGGCATGCACGGTAACAACAAATCGGTGTCCGAACTGACCCGGGCGGTGCAGGCGGGGGTCGGGCGCGTCGTGCTCGACTCGACCGAGGAGATCGACCGGCTGACCCGCATCGCACGCGACCACGGGGTACGCCCGAAGGTGCTCATCCGGGTGACCGTCGGCGTCGAGGCGCACACGCACGAGTTCATCGCCACCGCCCACGAGGACCAGAAGTTCGGCTTCTCGCTGACCAGTGGCGTGGCCTACGCGGCCGCCGCCCGGGTACTCGACGACGGCGTGCTCGACCTGGTCGGACTGCACTCGCACATCGGATCGCAGATCTTCGACACCAGCGGCTTCGAGGTGGCCGCCCGCCGGGTGCTCGGACTGCAGACCCGCATCCGCGATTCGCACGGGGTCGAACTGCCCGAGCTCGATCTCGGCGGCGGCTTCGGCATCGCCTACACCACCCAGGACGACCCGTCGCCGCCGACCGACCTGGCCAAGCGCATGCGCAAGATCGTCGAGGACGAGTGTGAATCGATGGGGCTGGGCGTACCGCGACTGTCGATCGAGCCGGGGCGGGCCATCATCGGCCCGGCGGTGTTCACCCTGTACGAAGTGGGCACGGTCAAGGACGTTGACGGCATCCGGCTCTACGTCAGTGTCGACGGCGGGATGAGCGACAACATCCGGCCCGCCCTCTACGGAGCCGCGTACTCGGCCACCCTGGCTGGTCGCGCCTCCTCGGCCGAGCCGGCTCTCGCCCGCGTTGTGGGAAAGCATTGCGAGGCCGGGGACATCGTTGTGAAGGATGAGTTCCTGCCGGCGGATGTACGGCCAGGAGATCTTCTCGCCGTACCGGGAACGGGCGCCTACTGCCGGAGTATGGCGAGCAACTACAACCACGTGCCCCGGCCGCCGGTCGTGGGGGTCTGCGGGGGGGCGGCACGGGTGATCGTACGACGGGAGACCGAGGACGACCTCCTCGCTCTGGATGTGGGGTAGCACGGTGGCGGGTTCGATACGGGTGGCGCTGCTCGGATGCGGCACCGTCGGCAGCGAGGTGGTACGGCTGCTGCACGAGCAGGCCGACGACCTCACGGCACGCATCGGCGCCGCGATCGAGCTGGTCGGCATCGCCGTACGCCGGCCGGGCCGGACCCGCGCTCTGCCGGTTGACCCGTCGCTGTTCACCGCCGACGCGCTCGGCCTGGCCAAGCGCGACGACGTTGACGTGGTCGTCGAGTGCGTCGGCGGTATCGAGCCGGCCCGCACCTGGCTCGTGGAGGCGCTGCGGGCGGGCAAGAGCGTCGTGACGGCCAACAAGGCCCTGCTGGCCGAGGACGGGGCAGCCCTGCACGACGCCGCCGCCGAGGGTGGGGCCGACCTCTACTACGAGGCGGCCGTGGCCGGCGCCATTCCGCTGCTGCGACCGCTGCGGGAGTCCCTGCACGGTGACCGGATCACCCGGGTGACCGGCATCGTGAACGGTACGACCAACTACATCCTGTCCAATATGGACACGACCGGGGCCAGCTTCCATGACGCGCTGGAGCAGGCAACCGAGCTGGGCTACGCCGAGCCCGATCCGACCGCCGATGTCGAAGGCTTCGACGCCGCGGCCAAGGCGGCCATCCTGGCCTCGCTCGCCTTCCACACCCGGGTCACCGCGGCCGACGTGTACCGCGAGGGGATCACCGAGGTCACGGCGGGCGACATCGCGTCGGCCCAGGCGATGGGCTGCACCATCAAGCTGCTCTGCATCGCGTCCTGTATGGACGGTTCGGTGTCGGTGCGGGTGCACCCGGCGATGATCCCGCGCAGCCACCCCCTGGCGGGTGTCGGTGACGCCTTCAACGCCGTGTTCATCGAGGCGGCCGCGGCCGGCCCATTGATGTTCTACGGGCGCGGGGCCGGCGGGGCGCCGTCGGCCAGCGCGGTGGTCGGCGACATCGTGGCCGTCGGACGCAACCGGCTGGCCGGGACGCGGGCCGCCTCCGAGTCGACCTACGCCGAGCTGAGGATCCGGCCGATGGGCGAGGTGGTCACCCGGTACCACGTCTCTCTCGACGTGGACGACCGGGCCGGCGTGCTGGCTGGCGTGGCCGGGGTGTTCGCCCAGCACGACGTGAGCATCCAGACGGTGCGCCAGGAGGGCCGGGCCGACGACGCCACGCTGGTCGTGGTCACCCACTGGGCGACCGACGCCGCGCTGGCGGCCACGGTGGACGATCTGCGCTCGCTCGACATCGTGCGTGACGTGGCCAGTGTGATGCGGGTCGAAGGGGAGTGACCAGGTGGCTTGGTGGCGTGGGCTGATCGAGCAGTACCGGGACCGGCTGCCGGTCACCCCGTCGACGCCGGTCATCACTCTGCACGAGGGGAACACGCCACTGGTACCGGCTCCGGAGCTCTCCGCCCGCACCAACTGCGACGTTTATCTCAAGGTCGAAGGGGCCAACCCGACCGGATCGTTCAAGGACCGGGGCATGACGGTCGCCGTGTCCAAGGCAGTCGAGTCCGGCGCCAAGGCCATCATCTGCGCCTCTACCGGCAACACCTCGGCCTCGGCCGCCGCCTATGCCGCCCGGGCCGGGATCACCTGCGCCGTCCTCATTCCGGCCGGCAAGATCGCCACGGGCAAGATGGCCCAGGCCCTCGTGCACGGGGCCCGGCCGCTGCAGGTGGCGGGCAACTTCGACGACTGCCTGGCGCTGGCGGCCAAGCTGGCCCTGGACTACCCGGTCGCGCTGGTCAACTCCATCAACCCGGACCGCCTGCACGGGCAGAAGACCGCGGCTTTCGAGATCGTCGAGGCGCTCGGCGACGCCCCGGACATCCACTGCCTGCCGGTGGGAAACGCCGGCAACATCGTCGCGTACTGGATGGGGTATGTCGAGGAGCACGCGGTCCGCCACACGACCCGGCTGCCCCGCATGTTCGGGTTCCAGGCCAGTGGCGCCGCCCCCATCGTCACCGGTCAGGTGGTCCAGGAGCCATCGACCATCGCCACTGCCATCCGGATCGGCAACCCGGCCTCCTGGACCAGGGCGGTCGACG
Organism: uncultured Actinomycetota bacterium; assembly: GCA_963803345.1. Taxonomy (GTDB): domain Bacteria; phylum Actinomycetota; class Actinomycetes; order Mycobacteriales; family Micromonosporaceae; genus CAWDLX01. The sequence goes on along the minus strand of CAWDLX010000004.1, from coordinate 1,027,229 downwards.
CGCGCGACGCCTCGGGTGGCCGCATCGACGCGGTCACCGATCGGGAGATCCTCTCGGCCTACCGGTTGCTGGCGCGCACGGTCGGTGTCTTCGTCGAGCTGGGGTCGGCCGCGAGCGTGGCCGGCCTGCTGGCCCGAGCGGCCGACGGTACCCTGCCGCCGGGGTCCACTGTGGTCTGTACCGTCACCGGCCACGGACTCAAAGACCCCGAGTGGGCCATCTCAACGGCTCCGCCGCCGGTAGCCATTCCCAACGACCCCCTCGCCGCCGCCCGGGCCCTCGACCTCGCCTGACCCGCCGGCTCCCGACCCGCACGCGCCGCACGCCACCCACCCGCCCCGCGCGCCCCCCACCCGTCCCGCGCGCCCCCCACCCGTCCGTTAATAAGGGGCCGCTCCTATACCCAAACGGTTAACAAGGTGCCCTTCCTTCCGTCGGGTAGGGTTGCGGCACGTGGCGCCAACTCTGTCGGTCCTTACCCGGAACCGGGACTTCCGGTACCTGTTCCTGGCTGAGCTGGTGGTATTCGGAGGCGACTGGTTCGCGCTGATCCCGCTGATCAGCCTGCTGGAGCAGCTCACGGGGAGCGGGCTGCCCGGCTCGTTGGCGCTGGCGGCCGATACGGCGGTGAACGCGTTGGTCCTGCCGTTCGCCGGGGCGGTAGCCGACCGGGTCAACCGGCGCACCATCATGATCGCGTCCAATGTGGTCACCTTCGGCGCGGTCGCGGTGCTGTTCGCGGTCGGGCTGCCCGGGCTGTGGTGGATCGGGCCGGTCGCGATCGGACTGGCCGCGGCCGGGAAGGCGTTCTACTCGCCGGCCGCCACGGCCGCGCTGCCCAATGTGGTCGATCCCGAGGACCTGGCGCCGGCCAACGCGCTCGGCGGGAGCGCATGGGGAACCATGCTCGTGCTGGGGGCCTCGCTGGGCGGAGCCCTCAACGCCGCCGCCGGCCCGTACGTCTGCTTCGCGGTCGACCTGGTCTGCCTGGCCGGCGCCGCGATCATCGTGCTGCGGGTGCGCCGGCCGATGCAGGCGCCCCGGGACCACACGGTGCGGCACGCCCCGCCGTTGCGGGCGATCATCGAGGCGCTCCGGTACATCCGCCACCAGCCGCGGGTGCTGTCGCTGGTAACGGTGAAGTCGGCGGTCGGCGCCGGAAACGGGGTGCTGGCCGTGTTCCCGATCCTGGCCACGACGGTGTTCGGGCTGACGTCCTTCGCCACCGGGCTGCTGTTCGCGGCCCGGGGACTCGGCGCGCTGCTCGGCCCACTCCTGCTGCGCCGGGTGCTCAGCCACCGGTCCTGGCTGCTCCCCGGGCTGGCCATCTCGATGTCCGGCTACGGGCTGGCCTACCTGGCGGTGTCGGTCACGCCGTGGTTCGCCGTGGTCCTCGTGCTGGTGGTGCTCGCGCACGTCGCGGGCGGCAGCAACTGGACCATGTCGAACTACGCGCTGCAGACCGAGGTGCCGGATGAGCTGCGGGGCCGGGTATTCGCGGTCGACATGATGATCGCGACGCTGGCCATCTCGGTCAGCACGCTGTTCGTCGGGGCGATCGTCGATCATGTGAACCCGCGGGTGCCGCTGGCCATCTGCGGTGCGATCACGCTCGCCTACGCGATCATCTGGCGGCTGTGGAGCCGGCGGCTGACCAGAGTTGCGCCCTCGACTCCGAATGCTAGCGTGGTGATATCACCCCGATAGCAAAGGAGTACCGATGGAGAGGCGCGCGTTCCGGGTTCCCGGGTTCGTGGTGCTGCTGCTCTGGGTCGCGGCCGAGGTCGCACTGGTCCTGTACCTGATCTCGCTGGCCGACCTGCCCGACAACGAGAGCGGCCTGCGGGCCGCGGTGACCATCACCGTCATGGTGATCATCTTTCTCCTGGCGGCCTCCGGGTTCACGGTGGTCAACCCCAACGAGGCCCGCGTGATCCAGTTCTTCGGTCGCTACGTCGGCGCGGTCACCCGCGCCGGCTTCCACTGGACCGTCCCGTTCTCGGCCAAGCGGCGGGTCTCGATGCGGGTCCGCAACTTCGAGTCGAACAAGCTCAAGGTCTCCGACGCCGACGGCAACCCGGTCGAGATCGCGGCCGTCGTGGTCTACAAGGTGGTCGACCCGGCCCGGGCGGTGTTCGCGGTGGACGATCACGTGCAGTACGTCGCCATCCAGGCCGAGGCGGCGGTGCGGCACCTGGCCACCAGCCACCCGTACGAGTCACACGGGGACGACCGCGTCAGCCTGCGGGAAGGGCCGACCGTGAGCGGGGAGCTCACCGTCGAACTGCGCGACCGGGTGCAGCTGGCCGGCGTTGAAGTGGTCGAGTCACGGATCACCCACCTCGCCTACGCGCCGGAGATCGCTCAGGTCATGCTGCAGCGCCAGCAGGCCAACGCGGTCGTGGCGGCCCGGTCCCGGATCGTCGAAGGGGCGGTGGGCATGGTCCAGATGGCCCTGGAGCGCCTCCGCGAGCAGGGCGTGGTCGAACTGGACGAGGAGCGGAAAGCACAGATGGTGTCCAACCTGCTGGTCGTGCTGTGCGGCGACCGGGCCACCCAGCCGGTGGTCAACACCGGCACCCTCTACGCCTGACGGTCGCATGGCTGAGCGCAAGAAGATCCTGCTCCGGCTCGATCCGGAGGTCTACGAGGCGATCGCCCGGTGGGCCTCCGACGAGCTGCGCAGTGTCAACTCGCAGATCGAGTACGCGCTGCGGCGGGCGCTGCGCGGCGCCGGGCGCCCTGCCGAGCGGGAGCCCGAGCCCGACGTTGGCCCGGCGGCGGCGGACGACATCAGCGCACAACGGACACCGCTGGTCGACGAGGAGAGCTGACACGGCGGGCACCGGCACCCGGCCCGGGAGCCCGGTGCCCGTACCGTCATCAGCATGGTCACCGCGATCGTGCCCGCGACGAGCGCCAACCTCGGACCCGGCTTCGACGCGCTCGGACTCGCCCTCGACCTGGTCGATGAGGTGAGCGCCGAGGTGATCGACGGCGGGGTCCAGGTGACGGTGGAGGGGGAGGGCGCCGCCGACAACCCGGCCGGTCCCGAGCACCTGATCGTGGCCACCATGCTGGCCACCTTCGACGAGTTGGGTGTCGCGCGGCCGCCGGGGCTACGGCTGCACTGCCGCAACCGGATCCCGCACGCCCGAGGTCTGGGCTCGTCCTCGGCCGCGATCGTGGCCGGGATCCTGCTGGCTGCCGCGATCGGCGAGCGCCCCATCGACGCGTTATCCCTGGCCGCCCGGCTCGAAGGGCATCCGGACAACGTGGCGCCGTGCCTGCTGGGTGGGTTCACCATCGCCTGGACCGGTGCCGACGGCGCGCACGCCGTCCGGCTGCCGACCTCATCCGAGCTGCGGCCGGGCATGTTCATCCCGGAGTCGCGAGCCTTGACCGCGCATGCCCGCGCCGCCCTCCCACCGGTGGTGCCGCACGGTGACGCCGCGTTCAACGCGGCCCGGTCGGCCCTGCTCGTGCACGCCCTCACCACCCGTCCCGACCTGCTCATGGACGCCACCGAGGACCGTCTGCACCAGGACTACCGGGCGAAGAGCATGCCGCAGACCGCCCGGCTCGTGGCTGACCTGCGCCAACAAGGGATCGCGGCCGTGGTCAGCGGGGCCGGTCCCAGCGTGCTCGCGCTGACCGACAGCAGCGGTTTTGTGCCGCCAGCCGGGTGGTGTTTCAGGTCACTGTCGGTCGCCTCGACAGGTGCGCGTATCGTGGACGGTAGACACGCCGGGGGCGACCCTGTTGCCGCAGGTCTACCGAGTTGACTACGCTCTACCAGACACCAGCCGTCAACACGCGACCGAAAGCGGTGGAGAAGCTCCGACTGGCGCGCTGGCTGCAGCCCCGTGAATCCTCTGCCGTTGCGGTACCTCCCTCCAGGAAGTGACCGCCGGGCAGACTCACGACCGCAGTCCCATCGACCGCCCGGCGGTACGGCCTCGCCTGCACCGGCGCCCCGGCGGTGTCAAAACCCCCGCGACGCTTGCGCGACGCGGGTGTAACCGTGGGCTGCCCGGCCCCGACGACGCACACCCGGGCTGTCCTCGGCCTAACGAGGGAAGGAATCCATTGAGCGACACCACCGATGTCACGTCGGATATCCCAGCCAACCCGGACGCGGGCAAGACTCGCCGTCGTTCCGGCGGAGGCCTGCAAGGGATGCTGCTCAACGAGCTGCAGACGATGGCCTCGTCGCTCGGCATCGCCGGCACGGCCAGAATGCGCAAGGGCGATCTGATCGCAGCGATCGAGGAGAACCAGGCCGACGGCCGGGTACCCCGGGCGCGGGTGGATACAGCTGGGCGCGGCGACGTGGCCGCTCGTGGTGAGGTCCCTCGGACCGAGGTACGGGCCGATGTCCGCGACGGCGAGGCCGAACCGGTCGCCGAGACGCGAGCACCTCGCCGGGCCACCCGGGCCGGCGGGCCGCCGGACTCCCGGGAGGACCGGGTCGCCCGAGGCCGCACGACGACGATCGAGCGTACCGAGGTGGATACCTCCCCGGCCGAGCGCAACGGCAACGACCGCAACGGGGCCGACCGGGGCGAGCGCAGCGGCGCCGATCGTGGTTGGCGCTGATCGTGGTGGCGCCGACCGCAACGGCGGCGAGCGAGGCGAGCGCAACGGTCGCCCGGAGCGCGACCGTGGCGATCGTGGGGACCGCAACGACCGTGGCTACGACCGGTCCGGTCCGAGCGAGCGGGCCGCCCAGAACGGGCACAACGACAGTGACGACGACGGTGACGGTGGCCGGCGTGGTCGCCGGAGTCGGTTCCGGGACCGCCGGCGCGGGCGCGGCGAACGTGGTGGCGACACCGGTGCCAGCGAGCCGCAGGTCAGCGAGGACGACGTACTGGTCCAGGTGGCCGGGATCGTCGACGTTCTCGACAACTATGCGTTCGTGCGCACCTCGGGCTACCTGGCCGGTCCCAACGATGTCTACGTCTCGATGTCGCAGATCAAGAAGTACGGCCTGCGCCGCGGCGACGCCGTCACCGGAGCCGTCCGGGCACCGCGTGACGGGGAGCAGCGGCGGGACAAGTACAACCCGTTGGTCCGGCTGGACACGATCAACGGGATGGATCCCGAGGAGGCCCGTCGCCGCCCCGAGTTCTACAAGCTGACCCCGCTCTACCCGCAGGAGCGGCTGCGGCTGGAGACCGAGCCGCACATCCTGACCACCCGGGTCATCGACCTGGTCATGCCGATCGGTAAGGGCCAGCGGGCGCTGATCGTCTCGCCGCCCAAGGCCGGCAAGACCATGATCCAGCAGGCGATCGCCAACGCGATCAGCCAGAACAACCCGGAGTGTCATCTGATGGTGGTGCTCGTGGACGAGCGGCCCGAAGAGGTCACCGACATGCAGCGCTCGGTCAAGGGTGAGGTCATCGCCTCCACCTTCGACCGGCCGCCGCAGGACCACACGACGGTGGCGGAGCTGGCCATCGAGCGGGCCAAGCGGCTGGTCGAACTCGGCCACGACGTGGTGGTGCTGCTCGACTCGATCACCCGACTGGGCCGGGCCTACAACCTGGCCGCACCGGCGTCGGGACGCATCCTGTCCGGCGGTATCGACTCGACGGCCCTGTACCCGCCCAAGCGGTTCCTCGGCGCGGCCCGCAACATCGAGAACGGCGGCTCGTTGACGATCATCGCCAACGCCCTCGTCGAGACGGGCTCCATGATGGACACCGTCATCTTCGAGGAGTTCAAGGGCACCGGTAACGCCGAGCTCAAGCTCGACCGCAAGATCGCCGACAAGCGCGTCTTCCCGGCCATCGATATCGATCCGTCGGGAACCCGCAAGGAGGACCTCCTGCTCGCTCCGGACGAGTACGGCATCGTGATCAAGCTGCGCAAGGTGCTGCACTCGCTGGACTCGCAGGCGGCGCTGGACCTGCTGCTCGACAAGCTCAAGCAGACCCGCACCAACATCGAGTTCCTCATGCAGATCGCGAAGACCACACCGGGCGAGTAGACCCCGCTCTCCCGGACGCCACCCACCCAACGGGGTACCGAAGAACGCCGCCGGCCGGCGGTACGTGTAGCGCCACTGCACGTCAGACCCGGCCGGCGGCGTTCTCGTCCCCGCGGCGGCGGGAATGCCAGGGCATGGGACACTGTTACTTCGGCCAGGTTCCGGTTCACGCCCACAGACCGTGCGGCGACCCGGCGACCAGACAGAGAGGACCGAGGCATGAAGCCCGACATCCACCCCGCGTACGGCGTGACGCAGGTCACCTGTTCGTGCGGCAACACCTTCGGCACGCGGAGCACCGCCAAGGGCGGGCAGATCCACGTTGAGACGTGCAACGTCTGCCACCCCTTCTACACCGGCAAGCAGCGTGTTCTCGACACCGCTGGTCGGGTGGCGAAGTTCCAGCAGAAGTACGCCAAGGTGCAGCCCGCGGCCAAGAAGAAGTAGCTTCCCTGACGGCGCCCACCGACCCTTGTGGTCGGTCGGGCGCCGTTGGACTGTGCCCTGTTCTTCGTCGTCACCACCCTAGGGGCGAGCATGAGTACGGACCGGCTGGGCGCTCTGCTCGACGAGTACGCCGAGCTGGAGCGGCGGCTCGCCGACCCCGCGATCCACGCCGACCAGGCGACGGCTCGAAGGGTGGGCCGGCGCTTCGCCGAGCTGACTCCGATCAGCAAGGCCGCGGCCGAACTCGACCATGCCCGCTCCGACCTGGCTGCCGCCCGGGAACTGGCCGTGGACGATCCCGACTTCGCAGCCGAGGCAGAGGAGCTGGCCGAGCGGATCCCAGTGATCGAGGAGCGCCTGGCCGAGCTGCTCGCCCCGCGCGACCCCAACGACGGAAAGGACGTCATCCTCGAGGTCAAGGCTGGCGAGGGCGGCGAGGAATCGGCCCTGTTCGCCGGCGACCTGCTGCGCATGTACCTGCGCTACGCCGAACGTCGCGGCTGGGTCACCGAGATCCTCGACCAGCAGGAGTCCGACCTGGGTGGGGTCAAGGACGTGACGGTCGGGATCAAGACCCGGGGCGTACCACAGGGTGGATACGGCGTGTGGTCCCGACTCAAGTGGGAGGGCGGCGTGCACCGGGTGCAGCGGGTGCCGGCCACCGAGTCCCAGGGCCGCATCCACACCTCAGCCGCCGGCGTCCTGGTCGCCCCGGAGGCGGAGGAGGCGGAGGTCGAGATCGACCAGAACGACCTGCGGGTCGACGTGTTCCGCTCCTCCGGGCCAGGCGGCCAGTCCGTCAACACCACCGACTCAGCGGTACGCCTCACGCACCTACCCACCGGCATCGTCGTGAGCTGCCAGAACGAGCGGTCCCAGCTGCAGAACAAGGAGCAGGCCATGCGCATGCTCCGGGCCAAGCTGGCCCAACTGGCGCAGGAGCAGGCCGCGGCAGCCGCCTCCGACGCTCGCAAGGCCCAGGTGCGCACGGTCGACCGGTCCGAGCGCATCCGCACCTATAACTTCCCCCAGAACCGTATCAGCGATCACCGCATCGGATTCACCGCGTACAACCTCGACCTGGTCGTCGCCGGCGACATGGACGGCGTCCTGGATGCCCTCACCGAGGCCGACCGGGCCGCCCGGCTGGCCGGCGACACCGAACTCTCCCGCCACTGACGCCTGGCCCGGGCCGTTGTATTGTTCTTCCGGTTTGAACCCATTAATGACATTTAGTCCGTAACCTCACCAGTAACGGTGTTGAGGTGGGGGTCTACGGGTGCGGCGATTCTTGGCCGATGCGGCGGCTGTTGTCTGTGGGGCGTTGGCGGCACTGGTCGTGGTCGGCCCGGCGCAGGGGGATCCGCCCACCAGCGGCACCGAGATCGTCGCCGAGACGTTCACCGGGGGCAGCGTGTCCGACCCCGCCTGGGCGCCCTCGGGAAGCACGTGCCTGACCGGGGCCTCGGCGGCACCGCCCGCCGGGGCGGCCCAGATCCCCACCTGCGCCGGCCAGAGCGCCGGCCCGGTACCGCCGGTCGGCGTGCAGCCCGGGTATCTGCAGCTCACCGACGCCGCCAACTTCAAGGCGGGCAGCATCCTCTACCAGCGACCCATCCCGGCCACCGCCGGCATCTCGGTCGTGTTCGAGCAGTACCAGTACGGGGGGTCCCAGGCGGACGGCATCGGCTTCTTCCTGGTGGACGGGGCGACCGCGGGCAGCCAGGTCGGCGCGGACGGCGGCAGCCTCGGGTACGCGCAGCGCGACAACACCCCGGGCGTGCCGGGCGGGTACCTCGGGGTGGGGCTGGACTCGTACGGCAACTACTACGACGACGGAGAGCAGCGCGGTCGCAACTGCCCGGCCGGCCAGCGCTCGCCGGCCGGCACGATCGACGGACGGGTCGGGCCGAACATCGTCACCTTGCGTGGCCCCGGAAACGGCCAGGACGGGTACTGCTGGTTCGCGGCGACGGCGACCGGCAATCCGGTGCGGCCGACCTCGACGCTGCCCGGCTCCCTGCGGGGTACCCCCGGGCCAGGCAACAACCTGACGCCGGTCAGGCGGTTGGTCAACATCCAGATCACGCCGGCGCCGTCCCCGAGGGTCGTGGTCGAGATCGACTTCACGGGTACCGGCGCCGCATGGCAGACCGTACTCGACGAGGCCGCCCCGCCGGGCACCCCCTCGACCTACAAGTTCGGCTTCCTCGGCTCCACCGGGGGCAGTACCGACGTGCACCTGATCCGCAATGTCGTGGTCACCACGATCCAGGCCCTGAACGAACTCGAGCTGGTCAAGCAGGTCAGCCGGTCCGGGCCGCCGCTGCCGCCGCTGATCACGGCCGGCACGCAGATCCCGTACCAGTACGTGGTCACCAACGCCGGCACCGAGACGCTGACCGGGCTGGCGGTGGCCGACAACACGGTGAGCACGATCGTCTGTCCAACCACGACACTTCCGCCGGCTCCTGACCCGGCGGCCACCGTGGTGTGCACCGGGACGTACACGGTCACATCGGCCGACGTGTCGGCCGGGTTCGTCGCGAACGTCGCCACCGCCGCCGCGACTCCCCCGGCCGGCCCGGATGTGGTCTCGCCACCGGCCGCGGTACGCCTGCCGCTGGTCTCGAGCCTGAGCGTCAGCAAGACGGTGAGCACGCCCGGTCCGTACTCGATCGGCCAGACCATCACCTACGGCTTCACCGTGACCAACACCGGCGGCAGCCGGCTGTCCGAAGTGTCCGTTGTGGACAATCGGGTCGGTGCGGGCAAGGCGGTCTGTGCCGCCAACGCGCTCGACCCGGGTAACAGCACCGCCTGTACCGGCACGTACACGGTCGCGCTCGGCGATATCGCCGCGGGCGGGTCCCTGACGAACACCGCCTTCGCCACCGGCGTCTCCCCGATCGGGCAGGCGGTGCGCTCGCCCGACACCGGGGCCACGATCACGGTCGCGGCCGACATCGGGCTGGCCAAGTCGGTCAGCGACGCCAGTCCGACCGTCAACGATACCGTCACGTTCACCGTCACCGCCACCAACCACGGGCCCAGTGTCGCCGGCCAGGTCGTCGTCACCGACGTCGTGCCCCCCGGGCTCACCCTGGTCAACGCCATGCCCTCGCTCGGCCTCTACGATGCCAATGCCGGTACCTGGACCATTCCCAGCCTGCCGGTCAACGGTTCGCAGACACTGAGGTTGTCCACCACAGTGGACACCGGCGCCAGTATCACCAACGGGGCCACGGTGACCACGACCCAGGTGCCTGATCCGAACCCGGCCAACAACAGTGCCTCGGCCACGCTCAACGGCCGGCCGCCGGCCGTGGACCTGGCCGTCACGAAGCGGGCCTCGCAGCCGGAGATCCGGGTCGGTCAGTCGGTGACGTTCGTCGTGGCCATCACCAACAACGGTCCGGCCAACGCGACCGGCGTCATCGTGGACGACCTCGTGCCGGGTACGTTGACCACCCTGAGCGCCACGGCCAGCCAGGGCACCTACAACGCGGTCACCGGGCGTTGGAACATCGGCGCCCTGCCGGTCGGGCAGACCCGCACGCTGACCGTGCTCGCCCGGGGTGAGGCCGTCAGCACGGTGCTCAACACCGCCGCGCTGGCCGCCTCCACTCCGGTCGATACGAATGATCTGAACAATGTGGACTCAGCCGCGGTCCAGATCGTGGCGCCGCGGTCGGACCTGGCCGTGACGAAGACCGTGTCGCCGGGCGAGGCCCAGGTCGGTGATCTCGTGACCTACGTGGTGACCGCGTTCAACAACGGTCCTGATGGCGCCCATGATGTGGTGGTCCGCGAACTCGGCACCGCACCGCCGGGACTCGAGATCGTCTCGGTCACGGCAACCGCCGGCACGTTCGACGAGAACGCTCTGGAGTGGACGGTCGGGACCCTGGACTCGGGGGCGCCGGCCGAGATCCTGACCGCGACGGTTCGCGTCACGACGGCGGGCACCACGGGAAACACGGTGGTGATCGAAGCGCCCGGGATCATCGATCCCGACCCGGACAACAACGTGGACTCGGCCGCCCTTGTGGCCGCCGCCCTGCCGCTGGACATCAGCGTGACCAAGACCGCGGCCGCACCAGTTGTCCAGCGTGGACAGACGTTCGTCTTCACGGTCGGCGCCGTCAACTCCGGGCCCAACGCGGCCAGCGGGCTGGTACTGCGCGACGGACTGCCGCCCGGGTTCGAATTCGTTTCGGCGGCCGGCCCCGGTTCCTTCGATCCGGTCCAGGCTACCTGGACGATTGGTGACCTCGCCGTCGGTGCCACGGTCAACCTGCAGATCACCGCCCGGGCGGTCGTGGTCGGCAGCTGGGTCAACGCGGCGGCCTTGAGCCGGGTCGACCAGAACGACACCGACCCCACCAACAACAGCGCCGATGTGCCGGTGCTGGTCGACGAGGAAGCGGACCTCGCGATCACGAAGGTGGTCGACCCGGGTACGGCTCAGCCCGGCGACATTGTGACCTACACCGTGACCGTCACCAACAACGGACCCAATGACACGTCCAATGTGGAGGCTGTTGATCCGGAGCGGATATCGGCTGATTTCGTGTCGGTCACGCTGACCCAGGGAACGTTTGACGCTCCGACGCGACGGTGGACGGTCGGGTCGCTGAGCTCGGGCCAGTCCGCCACGCTGACCGCGCGGATCCGGGTCGACCGGCTCGGATCCACAGTGGACACAGTTCAGATCACCCAGACCAGTACGCCTGATCCGGACCTGACCGACGACACCGCGCGGGCCACCCTGCTCGTCCCGTCGGCCGACGTGGCCGTGAGCAAGCGGAGTCCAGCCGGGCCGGTGACCGTTGGCGGCAACGTCACCTTCACCGTGGTGGTGACCGATATCGGACCCGACCCGGCGCAGGGCGTCACCGTGACCGACCCGGTTCCCCCGGGTCTCGCGCTCGGATCGGCCACCCCGAGCACCGGTACCTACAGCGCCTCGACCGGTGTGTGGAGCGTGGGGGACCTCGATCCCGGCGAGATCCAGACGCTGGTGATCCGGCTCACGGCGACCGCGGCCGGTAACGCGGTGAACAGGGCCGTGGCCGCCTCCACCGGCCCGGTGGACCCGGACCCGGCCAACAACGCGGCCTCGGTCGGCGTGCCCGTCGTCACGGCCGTTCCGCCGGTTCCCGACGACCGGGGTGCCCTGCCGGCCACCGGGCTGGTACGCCGGCTGTCACTCGTGTGGGCGGTGGGGTCCACGCTGCTCGGCGGGGGCATCCTGGTGCTGGTGGCGCTGCGCCGTCGTCGGGTCGCCTGACCCGGGGATGCGTCGCCGGTGGCGTCCGGGTGGGTAGGAAGCCCCGCGAGCGGATGTTCCGCGCGTGCAATACTGGGTTCACCACGTCGAAACAGCCGCACGAGACCCTGGGAAGGTCCGATCGTTGGGGGATTGATGACGACACCGACACGGGTGCGACGGGCATCATTCGACGTCACCGCGGCACCACGCGCGGTCCTGCGGGAGTCCGTGCGCCTGCTCTACCGGGTGCTGGGCGAGGACCGCCTGCGTACCGCTCGGGGCAACGCCTTGGAGGCCGTCCAGGCCGACCGCGTGAACGCCCGGGGTCGGGCTGAGTTGGCCCGGGTCCGGGCAGCTCGTCCACCCATGGCCGAACCGGCCGGCCGCGTCCGCTGAGCGCTCCGGCGGTACCCGCTCGTCCGCTTGCTCCGGCGGCGGCGAACCGTCAGGATCGGGCCAGTCGGCTCGAGGCGGGGAGGCGGGGTTGCGGGTCGAGGACGCGATCGCCGAGGCGAGCGCGGTACTGGCGTCGGCCCGGGTGGCCTCACCACGGGTGGACGCCGAACTGCTCGCGGCGCACGTCCTCGAGCTCCCGCGTGGCCGGTTGCACAGTGCGGCCCCCCTCACGCCTGAGCAGCTCTCCGCCTACCGCGCCCTGGTGACCCGGCGGGCGAATCATGTACCGCTGCAGTACCTGACCGGTACCGCCCCCTTCCGCCACCTCGAGCTGGCCGTCGGGCCGGGCGTGTTCGTCCCCCGGCCGGAGACCGAGGTGCTGGTGGGGTGGGGTCTGCGCTGGCTCGCCAGCTTCGGGCCCGGGCTGGTCGTCGACCTGTGCGCCGGGTCGGGGGCCATCGCCGCCTCGGTGGCCGACGAGGCGCCCGGCAACCAGGTCATCGCGGTGGAGAACGATCCGGGTGCACTGCCCTGGCTGGCGCGCAACACCTCGAGGTACGGGATATCCATTGTGGACGGCGATGCCACCGGCGCCGCGACGCTGGCACAGTACGACGGGCAGGTCGACCTGGTCCTGACCAACCCGCCCTATGTACCCGATATCGGAGCTGGCGGCCTTCCGCCCGAGGTGACCCGGTACGACCCCCGACTGGCGGTCTTCGGCGGCCATGACGGACTCGACGTGATCCGGCCGCTGCTGGACCGCATCGCCGACCTGCTGCGCTCCGGCGGAGCGTTCGCGCTCGAACACGACGACACCCACGCCTACGTGGTTCCGACACTCGTCGATGCCGATCCCCGCTTCACCGGGGTTCAGTTGCACCATGATCTGGCCCGCCGCCCGCGTTTCACGACCGCCACGCGGGCCCCCCGCCCCGGACGGGTGGCAGACTTGCCCCCGTGATGCTCTACGACTGCCGTACCGTGGCCGAGCGCGACTGGGGGATCCGGGCCGCCATCGAGGGGATCTCGCGGGGTGACCTGGTCGTACTGCCGACCGACACCGTGTACGGGATCGCCGCCGACGCGTTCAAGCCGTGGGCGGTGACGGCGCTGCTCAACGCCAAGGGCCGCGGACGGCACCTGCCGCCGCCGGTGCTGGTCGGCTCCCGGCAGGTACTCGACGGGCTGGTGTTCTCCCTGCCCAGAGGGGCGCGGGACCTGGTCGAGGCGTTCTGGCCGGGTGCGCTGACCGTCGTCGTCGAGCAGGCGCCCACCCTGCAGTGGGACCTTGGCGACACCTACGGCACCGTGGCGGTCCGGATGCCGCTGCATCCGGTGGCGCTGGAGGTGCTCCAGCACACCGGCCCGCTGGCGGTCTCCAGCGCCAACCGCACCGGACTCCCGCCGGCTGTCACCGCCGCTGAGGCCCGGGAGCAACTCGGGTACGCCGTGTCCACCTACCTCGAGGCCGGGCCGTGCTCCGATCCCATCCCGTCGAGCATCGTGGACTGCACGGGGCCGGTGCCACGGATCCTGCGCGACGGGGCGATCCCGTACGAGAAGCTGCGCGACGTGGTACCGGACATCGAGCCGTTCCACAACGCCCAGCCGTTCCTGCCCGGTCTGCCGGAGATCGCCGCCACCCAGGAGTAGTCCACCGTGCCACCGTTCACGATCCTGCACGTCTGTGTGGGCAACATCTGCCGCTCACCGATGGCCGAGCGGCTGCTCGCGTACCGGCTGCGCAAGCGCCTCGGTGACGCGGTGGTCAGCCGTTACCTCAGCCATGGTGCCGGTACCGGGTCGTGGCACGTCGGGCAGGCCATGTCCGACGGCGCCGCGCGCATCATCGCCGACCGCGGGGGCGACCCGGCCGGCTTCCTCGCCCGACGGGTCTCCGGCGACCTCATCGACATGTCCGACCTGGTGCTCACCGCGACCAGCGAACAGGTCGAGTACGTGCTGGACCTGCGTCCCGAGGCGGAGGCCCGCACGTTCGTGCTGGGCGAGTTCGGGCGGCTGCTGGCCGGCGTCGACCTGTCCTGCCTCCCACCGGCCGACTCGGACGCCACCGCGTACGCGCGCGCGGTCGTCCTGGTCGCCCTGGTCGACGAGGCGCGTTCCGACGGTCGGGGCGGCCGCCTGCCGTCCACGGGCGTGGACAACCTGCCCGACCCGTACGGGATGCCCGACCGCGAGTTCGCCCGGACGGCGGACCGCATCGAGGTCACCGTCGTGCCCCTCGCCGACGCGCTCACCGGCTGACCCCTGCCTCGTCTCTTGATCACCTGGTGTCCGGCTCGACTGGTGCCCCATGGTCATCTGTTTGCACGGACGCCGCGCTATACAGAAAGCGATTGCCAACTGTCCGGGCAAACCATCAGGCGGCGGCGCGGGCGAGATTGCGCGCCATGTCGGCGAAGATCGCCCGGTGGAAGGGAACCATGGAGGCCCAGTAGGCCTGGCCGAGGAGTCCACGGGGCAGGAAGATGGCGCGCTGGGTGAGCCGGGCGCCGGAGCGGTCCGGATCCACCCGCAGTTCGAGCCAGGCCAGCCCGGGTAACCGCATCTCGGCCCGCAGCCGGAGCAGATGCCCGGGCACGATGTCCTCGACCCGCCAGAAGTCGACCGACTCGCCGACGTAGAGCCGTTTCTGGTCCCGCCGTCCGCGGCGCAGGCCGACGCCGCCGACCATCCGGTCCAGCAGGCCACGCACCTGCCACGCCAGCGGGGACGAGTACCAGCCGTTCTCGCCGCCGATCGACTCGACGACGCGCCACAGGTCCTCCGTGGTGGCCTCGACCCGGGCCTGCCGGACATCGGTGTACACCGTGCCGCCGGTCCATTGTGGATCCGTCGGCAGCGGGTCGGCCGGCAGCGACTCGGTCGGCGCCCCCGGCCAGGTCGCACCGGACCAGCGGGTCTCCACGTCGGCGTCGCGGACCTTGCGCAGCGCGAGCCGGATCGACTCGTCCACCCCGGTCAGGCCGCCCGGAGGATCGGGAATGTAGTCGGCGATGTCATGCTCGTGGGCCACCGCTTCGTGGATCAAGCTGGCGACGAGCGGGCGCGCGATGGCCCCCGGCACGGGCGTGACCAGGCCCACCCACAACGCGGACAGCGCCGGCGTCAGCGGCCGGACCGGGAGGATCACGCGATGGGGAAGTCCGGCCACCTCCGCGTAGCGCCGCATCATGTCGACGTAGCGGAGCACCTCGCCGCCGCCGATGTCGAACGCGCGGTTCACGTGGTCGGGGAACGCGGTGGCCGCGGCGACCAGATACCGCAGCACGTCGCGGATCGCGATCGGCTCGATCCGGTTGGACACCCAGCGCGGGGTCACCATGACCGGGAGGCGCTCGGTCAGGTACCGCAGCATCTCGAAGCTGGCCGACCCCGAGCCGATCATCACGGCGGCCCGCAAAACCACCGCCGGAACGGCCCCGGCCAGCAGTATGTCGGCCACCTCGGCCCGCGATCGCAGGTGGGCGCTCGCCGGGTGGGTGACGTTGTCCCGCGAGTGGCCGGCGGCCTGGCCGGGCCCGGACGCCGGCCCGCCGACCTGGCCGGCGTGGGTGTCGTGCGGCGTCGGCCCACCGAGGTACACGACGCGCCGTACCCCTGATCTCGCCGCCGCCGCGACGAAGTCCTCCGCGGATTCCCGGTCGATCCGCTCGAAGTCGTGCTGCCCGAGCGCGTGCACCAGGTAGTAGGCCACCTCGATGCCGTCGAGTGCGCGGTCGAGCCCGGCGCCGGTGGTCACATCGCCCTCGACCACCTCCACCTGATCGGCCCAGGGCAGGTCGCGCAGCCGGCCGGCGGACCGGGCCAGGCAACGGACCTGATGTGACTCGGCCAGCAGGCGGGGGACCAGCCGACCGCCGACGTATCCGGTGGCACCGGTGACGAGGCACCTCATGCCCCGATCCTGCCCCGCCGGCCGCCGGCGCACCTGCCATACGCGCCTGCCGCTACCCCGGAGTCAGAAGGCGGTCGCGCGAGGAAATCACCCGGGAGGATGCCGCTGCTTACCAACGCAGGGCCCCTCACAGGGGCGATCTGGCGCTGTGATACCTTCCGTGTGTAGGCGTGGCAGGGCCCGACCCGGCCACACTATTGGGCTCGGTGGGTGGGCTCGGTGGGTGGGCTCAGGCGAATGGGATCACAAGCGGAGGCAGTTTACTGGCGGCGACCATCACCTCTCGGAGCCAGAAGGAGCGTGCGAGTGGCTAGACTTCGCAAACGAGCGCAGAGGACAGGTTAGCTGTCCGGCGACGGTCGGGCCACCCGAGACGCCCCGAGCTGGTGGAGCTTGTTGGGTATGGGCGGCGTCGCAGCGCTGCTGCTCGTGATCGCGTTGGGCCTGGGCTGGCTCGCGGACCGGCTCATGCACACGTTGCCAATCTTCACTCTGGTGGGGCTCGCGCTCGGCGTCGTCTGGGCCGTGCGCTACATGTACATGAAGTTCCGTAGCTTTGTTCGAGACTGACAGGAGACCTCGAGTCGTGCAAGCAGCTCCGACCGTTCCGGCCGTAGCGAAGGGCAATCTCCGCCGGTCGATCATCATGGCTTCTTGTGTGGGCGTTGCCGTTGTGCTTGTGACCGGGCTTCTCGGCCACATTCTCATGGGCGTGTTCGCCTGTGCCGGTCTCGCGCTGGGGGCGCTCAACACCTATTTGGTGCAGCGGGCCGTGGTCACGTACGGGACCAGTGAGGCGCCGAACAAGAAGGCGCGCTTCATCCGCTCGGTGTTCGGCCGGCTGGCTCTGATCACGGTGCTCGCGGTGGGCATCGGCGTGCTGGTGCGCCCCGACGGACTGGGTGTCTTCGGCGGTCTCGCGTTCTTCCAGTTGCTCATGATCGGCGGTGCGTCCGTGCCGGTGTACAAGCAGCTCAAGCAGTCATGAGCGGGGGCGCCGTCGCGGCCGGGGACATCGAGATCGGCCAGCACATCACCTGGACCGTCTTCGGCTTGACGTTCAACCTCGACACGATCCTCGCCACGGTGGTCGCCGGCGCCATCCTGCTGGGTGTCGGGCTCTGGCTTCGCCGGCGGGTCACCGCGAAGGCGCCGACCGGGATCCAGCTGGTCTTCGAGACCGTCACCGACACGGTCGAGAAGCAGGTCGCGAGCACCATGGGCATCCAGACCGCGCCGTTCGTGGTGCCGCTGGCCATCACCCTGTTCCTGTTCATCCTGATCGCGAACTGGCTGGCCATCATTCCATCCGGACACAACCCGGAGTACCTGCCGCCACCGGCCTCCGATGTCAACCTGGCGTACGCGTTGGCCCTGTTGGTCATCGTCTGGATGCACGTCACGGGCGTGCGTAAGAAGGGTTTCCGGGCGTACTACCACCATCTCGCCCAGCCGCACTGGGTGCTGTTCCCGATCAACCTGGTCGAGGAGATCGCCCGGCCGATCACGCTGTCGCTGCGGCTCTTCGGTAACATCTTCTCCGGCGTGATCATGGTCTCGCTGATCGCGCTGTTCCCCGCCTACATCCTGTGGGCGCCCAACGTCATCTGGAAGCTGTTCGATCTGTTCATCGGCCTCATCCAGGCCTTCATCTTCGCGCTGCTGACCGTGCTCTACTTCGGCTCCGTGGCCCCCTCGGAGGGTACCGAACACTGACACCCGGCCGCCGTCGCCTGCCACCGCGCGGCCCACTGGCCCCACTGTCACCTACCGCCACACCGGCACGCACATCAGTGAAAGAGGAGAGAAATGGCTAACGCAACTCCACAGGCCATCGAGCTGGCCGGCGCCTTCGTCGGCGGTGGCCTTGCCCTCGGCGGCGGCGCCATCGGTGCGGCCGTCGGTGATGGTCTCGCGGGTAGCGCGACGATCTCGGGCGTCGCGCGGCAGCCGGAGGCACAGAGCCGGCTGTTCAGCATCTTCTTCCTGACGGTCGGCCTGGTCGAGGCGATGTACTTCATCAACCTCGCCTTCATGGCGCTGTTCGTCTTCGTCCTCGCCAGCAAGTAGGGATCGGGCTCGATGGCACCTACTGGGTTCGTGTTGGCCGAGGGCGGCAGCAACTTCCTGGTGCCCAACGCCACCTTCATCGCGGAGCTCGTCGCCTTCCTGATCATCCTGTTCCTCCTCGGCAGGTACGTGCTTCCGCCGGTGCAGAAGGCGCTGCGGGAACGCCAGGAGATCATCCGTAAGCAGATCGAAGAAGCCGACGCGACCAGGATCAAGCTGGCTGAGACCGAGGCCGACTACCGCAAGTCGATGAACGAGGCGAGTACCCAGGCCGCGCGGATCCGCGACGAGGCACGCAACGACGCCGCCGCGATCCGCGAGGAGATGCTCGCCAAAGCCCGCGAGGAGTCCGACCGGATCATCGCCGCCGGCCGCGAGCAGCTCGTCGCCGAGCGGGCCAGCATCGTGCGCGAACTGCGGGCCGACATCGGTTCCCTCGCGGTCGAACTGGCCGGCCGGATCGTGGGCGAGTCGCTCGAGGAGGAAGCGCGCCAGCGGGGCACCGTCGACCGGTTCCTGCGCGAGCTCGACAGCGCCCACGCCGGTGAGGGAGTGTCCTAAGTGGATCCGAGTCGCGGCTCCCACGCCGCCGCGGTCGAACGCCTGAATGGCTTCGCGTCGGGCGAGCGTCCGGTGCCGCTGGCCGGAGTCGCGGACGATCTGCTCGCCGTGGCCACGTTGCTGCAGCGCCAGCCCGGCCTGCGTCGCGCGTTGAGCAACCCCGTCGGGTCGGCCGAGCGCCGTGCCGGCCTGCTCGACTCGCTGCTGGACGGCAAGGTGGCTGAGGACACCCGGGCGTTGCTACGGATCCTGGTCGCGGAACGGTGGTCCAGCGGCGTGGAGCTGCTGAACGCGATCGAGCGGCTGGGCATCGAAGCGCTACTCGCCAGCGCGGACTCGGCCGGCGAGCTGGCCGAGGTCGAGGACGAACTGTTCCGGTTCAGTCAGGTCGTCGACGGCAACCCCGAGCTGAGCGCGGTGCTCGGCGCTTCAACCGCGCCCGTGGCGGACCGGTCACGGCTGGCCCAGGACCTGCTGTCGGGTAAGGCGCGCGGTGCCACCGTCCGGCTCGTCGAGGTCGCCCTCGGTGGCTTCGGTGGCCGTAACTTCAGTGCCGGGTTGAGCCGGCTGGTCGAGCTGGCCGCCGATCGGCGGGAGCGCCAGCTGGCCTACGTCACGGTGGCGAGCGTCCTGTCGGAGGACGACCAGAGCCGGCTTTCGGCGATCCTCTCCGAGATCTACGGCCGGGTGGTCGACCTCAAGGTCTCCGTCGCCCCGGACATCCTCGGTGGGGTCCGCGTGCGGGTCGGCTCCGACCTCTACGACGGCACCATGCAGCGCAGGCTCGTCGACGCGCGCCTCAACCTCGTCGGGCGGCCGTGATGGCGGTCCGCGCACCCAACCGCCGGCACGCGAGCGTGCCCCGATCCGACCAGCCCCGACCCGGATTCGTCCGCCCTGACGTAAGGAAGCCCAGATGGCCGAGCTGACCATCTCCTCCGACGAGATCCGCAGCGCCCTGGAGCGCTACATCTCGTCGTACGCCCCGGCGGTCGCCCGCGAGGAGGTCGGCGTCGTCGCCGATGCGGGTGACGGCATCGCCCACGTCGAGGGGCTCCCCTCGGCGCAGGCCAACGAGCTGCTGGAGTTCGAGGACGGCACGCTCGGCGTGTCGCTCAACCTCGATGTCCGCGAGATCGGCGTCGTCATCCTCGGCGAATTCGGTGGCATCGAAGAGGGCCAGCAGGTCAAGCGGACCGCCCGGGTGCTCTCGGTGCCGGTCGGCGACGCGTTCCTCGGTCGCGTTGTCAACCCGCTCGGCCAGCCGATCGACGGGCTCGGTGAGATCGAGAACGAGGCCTTCCGTGAGCTCGAGCTGCAGGCGCCGAACGTGATGGCGCGCCAGCCCGTGAAAGAGGCGCTGCTCACCGGCATCAAGGCGATCGACGCGATGACGGCCATCGGGCGCGGCCAGCGCCAGCTCATCATCGGCGACCGGCGCACCGGCAAGACGACCATCGCCGTCGACACCATTCTCAACCAGAAGGCGAACTGGGATTCCGGAGACCCGGCCAAGCAGGTCCGGTGCATCTACGTGGCCATCGGGCAGAAGGCCTCCACGGTCGCCGCAGTCAAGGGCACGCTCGAGGAACACGGCGCGATGGACTACACGACCATCGTGTCGTCTCCCGCGTCCGACCCGGCCGGGTTCAAGTACCTCGCGCCGTACACCGGCTCGGCCATTGGCCAGCATTGGATGTACGCCGGCAAGCATGTGCTCATCGTCTTCGACGACCTGACCAAGCAGGCGGAGGCGTACCGCGCGATCTCGCTGCTGCTGCGCCGCCCGCCGGGCCGTGAGGCGTACCCGGGCGACGTGTTCTATCTGCACTCCCGGCTGCTCGAGCGCTGCGCCAAGCTCAGCGACGAGCTGGGCGGCGGCTCGATGACCGGACTGCCGATCATCGAGACGAAGGCCAACGACATCTCGGCCTTCATCCCGACCAACGTCATCTCGATCACCGACGGGCAGATCTTCCTCGAGGCCGACCTGTTCAACCAGGGCGTCCGCCCGGCGATCAACGTCGGTACCTCGGTCTCCCGGGTCGGTGGCGCCGCGCAGGGCAAGCCGATGAAGCGGGTCGCCGGGCGGCTCCGTCTCGATCTGGCCCAGTTCCGCGAGCTCGAGGCGTTCGCGGCGTTCGCGTCCGACCTGGACCGCGCGTCGCGCGCGCAGCTGGAGCGGGGTGGTCGCCTGGTCGAGTTGCTCAAGCAGCAGAACTACTCGCCGTACCCGATCGCGGAAGAGGTCGTCTCGGTCTGGGCCGGCACCGAGGGCAAGCTCGACGACGTACCGGTCGGCGACATCCGTCGGTTCGAGCCCGAGTTCTTGCAGTACCTCCGCCACGCGCACGAGGGCGTGCTCGCCGCGATCGCGGACAACGACTGGGACGACGACATCGTGTCCACATTGGATGACGCGATCGACACGTTCAAGGCCATGTTCCTCAAGCGCGACCGCGGGATCGTCCCGCACGAGGAAGCGGCCGAGGCGATGGGCGAGGGTGTGGAGCACAAGGAGACCGTGAAGCGCGTCAGGCGGACCCCGCCGCCGGAGAAGAAGTAGCGCCATGCCCGCATCGGTACGTGTCCTGCGTCGTCGCATCCGCACGACCAAGTCGACCAAGAAGATCACCAAGGCGATGGAGCTCGTCGCGACCAGCCGGATCGGCAAGGCGCAGGAGCGGGTCAACGCCTCGCGCCCGTACGCCACGGCGATCACGATGGTGCTCACCGCGCTGGCCAGCACGGCCAACATCGACCATCCGCTCCTGCAGCCACGGCCGAACGTCCGGCGGGCCGGTGTCCTGGTCATCACCAGCGACCGGGGCCTGTGCGGCGGATACAACGCCACCGCGATCCGTACCGCCGAACAACTGATCAGCCGGTTGACCGACGACGGCAAGCAGGTCGCGCTCTACGTCATCGGGCGCAAGGGTGTGACCTACTACCAGTTCCGCGACCGGCCGATCGAGGCGAACTGGACCGGATTCTCCGAGCAGCCGTCCTTCGCCGACGCGCGGGAGGTCGCCCGGACCCTGATCCACGCCTTCGTCGCCGGCGCCGACGACGTTGACTCCGTCGGCGGTGACAACGTCGCCGGCGTCCACCCCGGTGCCGACGGGGTGCTGGGCGTGGATGAGCTGCACATCGTGCACACCCAGTTCCGGTCGCTCATGACGCAACAGCCGGTGGCCAACTTCCTCGCCCCGATGCAGGTGGTCGAGACGGAGCTGGAAGAGTACGAGGGCCTGCTGCCGGCGTACGAGTTCGAGCCGGATCCGGAAGAGTTGCTGAGCGCGCTGCTGCCCAAGTACATCAACACGCGGATCTACGCCGCGTTGATCGACGCGGCGGCGAGCGAGTCGGCCGCCCGCCGCAAGGCCATGAAGGCCGCGACCGATAACGCGGAAGAATTGATCCAGACCTACACACGGGAGATGAACTCGGCCCGACAGGCCGCCATCACCCAGGAGATCAGTGAGATCGTCGGTGGCGCGAACGCGCTCGCCGCGGCGGGGAGTGAGATCTGATGACGGCAACGATCAGCAACGACGAGCAGACCGCGATCGGCACGGGCCGTGTGGTCCGGGTCATCGGCCCAGTCGTCGACGCCGAGTTCCCGCGCGACGCGATGCCCGAGATGTTCAATGCGCTGCACGTCGATGTCAGCCTGGCGGAGGGAACGAAGACGCTGACCCTCGAGGTCGCGCTGCACCTGGGCGACAACATGGTGCGGGCCATCTCGATGCAGCCCACCGACGGGCTCGTCCGCGGCGCGGAGGTGCGCGACACCGGTAAGGGCATCACGGTGCCGGTCGGGGACGTGACGAAGGGCCACGTGTTCAACGTGATCGGGGACTGCCTCAACCTCAAGGAGGGTGAGCGGCTCGAGATCAAGGACCGGTGGGAGATCCACCGTCAGCCGCCCGCCTTCGCCGATCTCGAGCCCAAGACGGAGATGCTGGAGACCGGCATCAAGGTGCTCGACCTGCTCGCTCCTTATGTCAAGGGCGGAAAGATCGGACTCTTCGGTGGCGCTGGCGTGGGCAAGACGGTACTCATCCAAGAGATGATCATCCGCGTCGCCCGTAACTTCGGCGGGACCTCGGTCTTCGCGGGCGTGGGTGAGCGTACCCGTGAGGGCAACGACCTCATCCTCGAGATGGGCGAGTCGAACGTGCTCCCGCAGACCGCCCTGGTCTTCGGCCAGATGGACGAGCCGCCGGGCACCCGCCTGCGGGTGGCGCTGGCCGCGCTGACCATGGCCGAGTACTTCCGCGACGTGCAGAAGCAGGAGGTGCTGCTCTTCATCGACAACATCTTCCGCTTCACCCAGGCCGGCTCCGAGGTGTCCACGCTGCTCGGCCGGATGCCGTCCGCGGTGGGCTACCAGCCGACCCTGGCCGACGAGATGGGTCAGTTGCAGGAGCGGATCACCTCGGTGCGTGGCCAGGCCATCACCTCGATGCAGGCCATCTACGTGCCGGCCGACGACTACACCGACCCGGCGCCGGCAACCACCTTCGCCCACCTGGACGCGACCACGAACCTCGAGCGGTCGATCTCGGACAAGGGCATCTATCCGGCGGTGGACCCGCTGGCGTCCTCGTCGCGGATCCTGGCCGCCGAGTACGTGGGGGCCGACCACTACAACGTGGCGACCGAGGTGAAACGGATCCTGCAGCGCTACCGGGATCTGCAGGACATCATCGCCATCCTCGGTATGGACGAACTGTCCGAAGAGGACAAGATCACGGTGAACCGGGCCCGCCGGATCGAGCGGTTCCTGTCGCAGAACACGTATGCGGCGACCGTGTTCACCGGCATCGAAGGCTCGTTCGTGCCGATCAAGGACACCATCGAGGCGTTCAAGAAGATCAGCGAGGGCGAGTACGACACGTACCCCGAGCAGGCGTTCTTCATGTGCGGCGGGCTCGACGACCTCGAGCGCAACGCGGCCAAGCTGCGCGAGGAGTAGGGCTGGCCGCTCCCGGCAGCACATCGCCCGCCACCCCTTGCGGTGTGGCGGGCGACGTTGTTGCTACGAGGGGTTGGGCTCGTTACTGCTGGGCACCCGGGTACTGGCCGGGCTGGGTCGGATAGGTCTGACCCGGCTGCGGCGGGTACTGCGGCTGCTGGGGCGGCGGGTAGCCACCGCCGCCGCCATAGGTGGCCTGCGGACCCTGGAGGCGGCCACCCATCTCCGTGAAGATGCGGAACGTGATGAACCCGGCGATGGCGATCAGGGCGATCGCGCCGAGACCGAGGATCAACGACGTTGTGCCGTGCAGGCCGTCCGCGTCGAAGGCGTTGCCGATCCCGATCAGGAACGTGATCAGGCCGAGCGCCAGTGACACCCCGTATTCGATCAGCGCCACGAGGACGATGGTGCGGGCCAGCGGGAGCGCCGGCGCGATCTTGGCGGCGATGAGCACCGCGACGATCGGCATCGCGTTGATGGTGAGGTCGAGGAAGATCCCGGAGGCGTTCGCCGAGCGGAACGTGAATGTCCCCTTATCGGCGATCCACAGGATGAATCCGAAGAACTCGGCCAGCGCGACGTACCCCACCAGCCCGATGGCGGCCAGCGCCCGCGGCGAGGATGCGACGCCCGAGGAGGGGCCCAGGGATGGAGATGTCATAGTGCTCCCTTTTCCGGAGGGTTGGTCGGGCAAACGATATCGACTTCCCGGCCATTTGTACGCCCATGTGTATCGGCGTGTACAGGACTAAAACGGGTCGGTCCGGTGCTCCGGCATCCGCCATTCGGCCTGTTCGTGATGGGGGAACCACCCGCGGGGTGACCCGCGTCACGCTCTAGACTCGTCAGTACCACGACGGTTCATCCTGGGTCGTCGCGTCTCGTCAGGGGGCCCAACGGTGCCGAAACCTTTCCTGGTGGAGCTCGTATCGGTCGAAGCCATGGTCTGGTCCGGTGAGGCCGACTTCGTCGTGGCCCGCACCACCGAGGGCGAGATCGGCATCCTGGCCGGACACGCCCCCCTCCTCGGACAGCTCAAGGAGCCCAGCCGGGTACGGATCAAGACCGGGGCCGACGAGATCGCCTACGACATCGGCGGCGGCTTCCTGTCCGTGAGCAACGACAGCGTGACAATCCTGGCTGAGAGCGCCGACCCGGCCGAAGGCCCCGACCCGGCCGCCGTCGCCGCACCCGCCGGCGCGTCCAGCGGACCGCCCGAGCCAGCCGCCCACTGACGCGTCGCAGCCGGCCATGGCGATCTTCGAGGTCATCGGCATCGGTGTCCTCGCCGTGTTCGCCGGCCTCCTGGTCGTCTTCGCCCGCCGCGAGATCATCTCCCACCGCGGCGGCACGATCGAAATGAACATGCGGCTGTCCACGTTCGCGCCGGAACGGGGCTGGGCCCCCGGCCTGGGCCGGTTCACCAACGACGAGCTGCGCTGGTACCGGCTGTTCAGCTTCGGCGTGCGTCCGCGCCGGGTCCTGCACCGCCAAGGGCTGGTAGTCGAGATCCGCCGGCAGCCCGAGGGGGCCGAGAAGCTCGCCATGCCGACCGGGTGGATCGTGGTCCGCTGCCGGGGCGGCAACCACGCGATCGAACTTGCCCTGGCCGAGACCGCCCTGATGGGTTTTTTGTCCTGGCTCGAGTCGGCGCCCCCCGGCGCCCTCCGCCGCGGCTGACCCGTACCGCCCCGGCGCAGGGGTGTTTGCAGGGCGTCCTTGCTCACGCCGGGGGTTTGCGGTGGGGGGTTTGCGCGGCGTCCTTGCTCACGCTGGGGGGTTTGCGCGGCGTCCTTGCTCACGCTGGGGGGTTTGCGCGGCGTCCTTGCTCACGCTGGGGGGTTTGCGCGGCGTCCTTGCTCACGCTGGGGGGTTTGCAGGGCGTCCTTGCTCACGCTGGGGGGTTTGCAGGGCGTCCTTGCGCACGCTGGGGGGTTTGCGCGGCGTCCTTGCGCACGCTGGGGGGTTTGCGCGGCGTCCTTGCTCACGCTGGGGGGTTTGCGCGGCGTCCTTGCTCACGCGAGGAGTGGGATGTGGTCATCCTCGGCCCCACTGGGGGCGGAACACTGCGGCAGCGTCGCCCCCGATGTTTGTAGGGCGTCCTGGCTAACGCGGGGCGTGTTTGGCGAGAGGGCGGGCAAGCGGGGGCGGGGGCGCACGGACCTCAGGTCGCCGGGAGGGACGGTCGGGAGCCCGACGGACGCACGCCCAAAAGGATCTTGAAATCCGTATCGGGGCAGATCGTCATCTCAGAAGCGCGGCCGGTCAGCGCTCGCCGCCGGGTACCCAGGTGACGTTGCCGTCGGGGTTGGCCGTGCGGGCCAGGATGAAGAGCAGGTCGGCCAAGCGGTTCAGGTACTTGGCCGTCAGCTGGTTGGTGCGCTCGGGGTCGGCGTCGATCAGGGCCCACGCCCGACGCTCGGCCCGGCGGCACACCGTACGGGCCGCGTGCAGGAGGGCCGCTCCGGGTGTCCCGCCGTTGAGGATGAACGAGTCCAGCTTGGACAGCCGGGAGTTGTACTCGTCGCACCAGCCTTCGAGCCGGGTGATGTAGAACTCCTCCACCCGCAGCGGCGGCCACCTGGGGTCGGGAACGATCGGCGCACATAGATCTGCGCCCACATCGAACAGGTCGTTCTGTACTCTCGTCAGCACGTCGGTCAGCTCATCCGGGAGCGCGCCGAGGGCCAGTGCCACGCCGATGGCGGCGTTCGTTTCATCGACATCGGCATATGCTTCGATGCGTGGGTCGGTCTTCGGAACGCGGCTGCCGTCGCCCAGGGCGGTCATGCCGGCGTCACCGGTGCGGGTGTAGATGCGGGTGAGGTGAACGGCCATGACATCCAGAGTAGGCACCTCGGCCGACAAGACCAGCGCGGCGCGGGTGACGGATGGGGCCAAAACAGTCACTCGTGTCGATGTCGACGCGCCGTCGCCCGGGATGTCACGCGCCGCCGGTGCGTTGGACCCTACGATGGCCGCCGTGACGAGCGATCTGATCAGGGTGCACGGCGGGGCGCGGCTGTCCGGCGATGTCAGGGTGGTCGGGGCGAAGAACTCCGCCCTCAAGTTGATGGCAGCCGCGCTACTCGCCGAGGGCCGGACGGTGCTCGACAACGTGCCGAAGATCACTGACATCGCGATCATGACCGAGGTCGTCCGCCGGCTGGGCTGCCAGGTTCACACGCACGAGGACGACGGGCTGAGCATCGACGTACCGGCCGTCACCGGCCACGAGACCGATTACGACCTGGTACGCCAGCTGCGTGCCTCGATCTGTGTCCTCGGACCGCTGCTGGCCCGCTGCGGCAAGGTACGGGTGGCCCATCCGGGCGGAGATGCCATCGGCTCGCGGGGGCTCGACATGCACGTGGTCGGTCTGGCCAAGATGGGTGCCGACATCGACGGCGAGCACGGCTTCATCGTCGCCTCCGCCCCGGACGGGCTGCGCGGGGCGACCATCTGGCTCGACTTCCCGAGCGTCGGCGCGACCGAGAACCTGCTGATGGCGGCGGTACTGGCCAAAGGGATCACGGAGATCGACAACGCCGCCCGCGAGCCCGAGATCGTCGACATCTGCGCCATGCTCACCGGGATGGGCGCCCACATCGCCGGCGCCGGTACCTCGAAGATCGAGGTCGAGGGGGTACCCGAGCTGCGGCCGGTGACCCATCGCGCGATCGGGGACCGGATCGTGGCCGGTACGTGGGCTTTCGCGGCCGCCATGACCCGGGGGGATGTGAGGGTGCACGGGGTCGACCCGGCGTTCCTGGAAATCGCGCTGGACAAGGTGGCCAGCGCGGGCGCGACGGTGGACTACGCCCCGGACGGGGACGGGTTCCGGGTGACGATGATCGGCCGGCCGACCTCGGTCGACGTGGTCACGTTGCCATTTCCGGGGTTCGCCACCGACCTGCTGCCGATGGCGATCGGGCTGGCCTCGGTCAGTGACGGAGCGTCGATGGTCACCGAGAACATCTTCGACGGCCGGTTCATGTTCGTGCAGGAGCTGGTCCGGCTCGGCGCGGAGATCCGGACCGACGGCAAGTTCGCGATGGTCCGTGGCCGGGAGCGCTTGTCGGCGGCTCCCGTCCAGGCGACCGACATCCGGGCCGGTGCGGGTCTGGTGATCTCGGCACTGTGTGCGGACGGGGTGACCGAAGTCAGCCAGGTGCACCACATCGACCGCGGCTACCCGAACTTCGTCTCGGATCTCACGGCCCTCGGCGCCACGATCGAGCGGGTACCCGCGCCGCCCGAGCCCACTTTCACCTACGCCACCATCTAGCGGTTCCGTCCGCGGCCCTGGGATTACCGGTTAGTAGGGGGCCCCTGCTATACCGGAGGCGTTAACAAGGTGCCCTTCCTTACCCCGGCGGCCGGCGTGGTCACTACCCGGCGGCCGGCGTGGTCAGGGGGCGCCGCCGGTGATCATGCGTGCCCGACCGAGTTCGGCGGCGAAGACGAGGACCCGGTGGCGTCCGTCGGCTCCGCGGGCGGTGGTGGCCCGGATGCCGGCCTCGCCGAGACGCGCCCGCAGGCTGGCCGCCTCGTCCGGGCTGACGGTGACCGCCACCGCGGCGAGCAGCCCGAAGTCGTCGCCGCCCGGTGCCGTGGCCGGCTGGGGTGCCACAGGGTCCTCACTCACCACGATGAAGGCGTCGCCGGATCCCTGGTCCCGCCGGGCCGACTTCGCCCCATCGGACCCACCGGTCAGTTCGCGCCCGAAGGTGAACCGCAGGATCAGCCCGAGCAGCGCCACCATCGCGAACGCGATCAGGATCTCGGCGTAGCTGCCCATCGCCTGATTTTGCCACCGTGCGTGCGCGGGCGTGCCCGAACCCCCCGCTGGTCGGCCACCGCAACATCAGCAGTTCCGGCTTGGGCGCTCTCCCGTCCGGCGAGAATGTGGGCAGGGAAGGGAGGCGTGCCATGTTCTGGAACATCATCGGCGCCATCATCGGCGGGGCCATCCTGGGTTATCTGGGCAAGCTGCTGCTCCCAGGCCGCCAGGCGATTCCCTGGTGGTCCACCGTCGGCGCCGGCATCGTGGCCGCCCTGCTCGGTACGGCTGTCGCCCGTTGGGCCGGCGTGGCGGACACGCGCGGGTTCGACTGGTGGGAGCACATCATCCAGCTGGCCTTCGCGGTCGTCGCTATCTACATCGTGGCGCGGATCTTCGCGCGGCGGGGGACGGGCGGACGAACCACCACGAACTACTGAGGCGTGGCGGGCTCTTTCAACGCCCGGCGGACGCTTTGCGCAGGCTCTGTACCTCGACAGCCGGGAGCATGGCGTCCACGATGGCCCATGTGGTTCCCGTCGCCCTTCAATGCCGTTGGGTGGTGTGCGCGCCGGCCGTGAAGAACTTCACCGGGCCGGTCCGGTTTGCCCGGCACTAGACTCCGGCCATGACGTCTCCGACGGATCCACGGCTCCCGGAGCGCGACCGGCCCTGGGTGATGCGCACCTATGCCGGCCATTCGTCGGCGGCGGCGAGCAATACGCTGTTCCGGCGCAATCTCGCCAAGGGTCAGACCGGCCTCAGCGTCGCTTTCGACCTGCCGACTCAGACCGGATACGACCCCGACGATGAGCTGGCGCGAGGAGAGGTTGGCCGGGTCGGCGTCCCGGTGTCGGACCTTGGCGACGCCCGTACCCTGTTCGACGGGCTCGACCTGGCCGCGGCGAACACCTCGATGACGATCAACGCCCCGGCCATGTGGTTGTTGGCGCTCTACGTGACCGTCGCCCGGGAGCAGGGCGCGCCGCTGTCCGCCCTGCAGGGCACCACCCAGAACGACATCATGAAGGAGTATCTGTCCCGCGGCACCTACATCTTCCCGCCCGGGCCGTCGCTGCGCCTGACCGCGGACCTCATCGCCTGGACGGTCGTCAACTGTCCTAAGTGGAACCCGGTGAACATCTGCTCCTACCACCTGCAGGAGGCCGGCGCCACTCCGGTTCAGGAGGTCGGCTTCGCGCTGGCCACCGCGGCGGCGGTACTCGACGCCGTCCGGGACTCGGGCCAGATACCGGCCGGGCGCATGGGTGACGTGGTCGCCCGGGTCTCGTTCTTCGTCAACGCCGGCGTGCGGTTCGTCGAGGAGATGTGCAAGATACGGGCCTTCGCCCGGCTGTGGGATGAACTGACCCGGGATCGTTACGGCGTCGGCGACCCGAAGGACCGGCGGTTCCGTTACGGGGTGCAGGTGAACTCGCTCGGACTGACCGGGGCGCAGCCGGAGAACAACGTGCAGCGCATCGTCCTGGAGACACTCGGCGTGACGATGTCGCGCGACGCCCGGGCCCGCGCGATCCAGCTGCCGGCCTGGAACGAGGCGCTCGGACTTCCCCGGCCGTGGGACCAGCAGTGGTCGCTGCGGATCCAGCAGGTCCTGGCCTACGAGTCCGACCTGCTCGAGTACCCCGACCTGTTCGACGGCTCGCACGTCGTCGAGGCGGTGACAGCATCCATTGTGGATGGTGCTCGGGCCGAACTGGACCGGGTCGTCGAGCTGGGAGGCATCGTCGCCGCGGTCGAAGCCGGACATCTCAAGAGTTCCCTGGTCGCGTCACTGGCCGAGCGGCGCCGCCGGATGGAGAGCGGGGCAGACGTTGTGGTCGGCGTCAACCGGTTCACCGAGACCGAACCGTCCCCGTTGACGGCCGCCGGCGCGATCGCGATCGAGACGGTCGACCCGGCCGTGGAAGCGCAGGTGATCGAGGCGATCGTCAGGTGGCGGAGCGAGCGTGACCAGGACGAGGTGGCGGCCGCCCTGGCCGAGCTGCGCCGGGTCGCCGGTACCAGCGAGAACCTGATGCCGTCCACATTGGAGTGTGTCCGGGCCGGGGTGACGACCGGCGAGTGGTCCGGTGCCCTGCGCGAGGTGTTCGGCGAGTACCGGGCGCCGACCGGGCTGGCCGGGGCCGGGGTGCGCCCGACCGCGGGCGGGTCGTTGGCCGCCGTCCGGGCCCGGGTGGCCGCGACCGCCGCCGAACTCGGCACCAACCGACTCCGGTTGCTCGTCGGCAAGCCCGGACTGGACGGGCATTCCAACGGCGCCGAACAGATCGCCGTCCGAGCCCGCGACGCCGGGTTCGAGGTGATCTACCAGGGCATCCGGCTGACCCCCAAGGAGATCGCCGCCGCTGCCGTCGAGGAGGGCGTCGACCTGGTCGGGCTCTCCGTCCTCTCCGGGTCGCACCTCCGCGCGGTACCCGACGTCCTGGCCGGCCTGCGCGACGCCGGAGTCGACGTGCCTCTCGTCGTGGGCGGCATCATCCCGGCCGAGGACGCCGAGATACTCCGGAGCGAGGGTGTGGCCCGGGTCTTCACCTCCCGCGACTTCGCCCTGACGGACATCATCGACGAGATGGTGACCGTGATCCGGTCCGCCAACGGTCTCCCGGCTTGACGGGCCGCTTGACGGGCCGCTTGTCGGGAGTGCCGCTTGTCGGGCAGGCGGTTAGGAAGGGCACCTTGTTAACGCCTGCGGTATAGGAAGGTGCCCTTCCTAACAGTCGCGCGTTTGGGGTTGGCGGCGGCGGCGCGGACGGCGTCGGGGCGTTTGGGTCAGCGCCAGAGGTCGAGGGTGGTGCCGTCGCGGAGGTCGGTGGTGCGGCCGTCGTGGGTTCCGGCCCATGGGTCGGCGGGGGCTTCATAGGGCAGCGTGGGATGGGTACCGAGGGCCTCCTGGCGGCGGGCCTGTCGGGCCGCGAGCTTGTCCGCCCGGCGTTGTCGCCGGCGCCGGCGCAGGGCCGCGAAGGCCCAGATCAACAGGGCGAGGAAGAGCAGGATCAGGAACGGGAAGGCGATCGCGAAGAACGACATCGCGGCGCTGAACACGTCCTCGGCGGTGCTCGCGACCGGAGCGCCCAGGCCCGCGGTGGACAGGTTGATGGCCGGCCGGGCGAGTGCCTTCATGGAGTGCACCACGAACGAAATGATCATGCCGGAGATGACGGGTATCCACTGGTGGCTGCCGAAGAACTGGCTCGGATCGGAGACGGTGACCGTGCTGGCACCGGATGCCGCCCCGAAGGCCAGGCCACCGGCGGTCGGGCGGACCACGGTCTGCACCACGTCGTTGATGTGGTCGACGATCGGTATCTTGTCGGCCACCATCTCGATGACGAGCAGGACGGTCAGGATGGCCACGACCCAGCTGCTGGACAGCCACTCCCAGCCTGACGGCAGGGAGATCAGGTTGGTGAACCGGTCGAGGATGGCGATCATCAGCAACGGGATGTAGGCGTTCAGCCCCGCTGATGTGGCCAGACCGATCCCCATGAGCGTTTCCAGCACTGAGTCATGGTGACATCGCCGCGCAAACTCCGCCGACTGAAGCGAACTCCGGCACAACGGGCCGCCGCGAGGTCACCGCTCGCCGGTCCGACCGATTGGCACCGCCGGCGGGCGCCCGGCCGGCCCGTCCTCGTCGCACCGATCGACCGTCCCGGCGTCCCTCCAATGTAGAGAATGCCCACCGGTCTACGGGTCCGGCCCGGCACGAGGTGCCCGTACGGCTGTCAGCGAGCACAGGGTGCGGTGGTCGGGGCTCCGAACCGGACCACCTGTGTCGACATGGTCCGGAGGGCCTGACATCCGGAGCACGGTCGTACCACATGATGGGCAGGCCGACGCGTCGTCGTAGGGTGGGCCGGTGCGTCTGGTCATCGCCCGGTGTTCGGTCGACTACGTTGGTCGGCTGACCGCCCATCTGCCCCAGGCCACGAGGCTGCTCATGATCAAGGCCGACGGATCGGTCTCGATCCACGCGGACGACCGGGCCTACAAGCCGCTCAACTGGATGAGCCCGCCATGCCGGTTGCTCGAGCAGCCCGGACTGTGGCGGGTGATCAACAAGGTCGGCGAGGAGCTGCGGATCACCCTGGACGAGGTGTACCACGACAC
Organism: uncultured Actinomycetota bacterium; assembly: GCA_963803345.1. GTDB lineage: Bacteria > Actinomycetota > Actinomycetes > Mycobacteriales > Micromonosporaceae > CAWDLX01. The sequence continues at coordinate 994,659 of CAWDLX010000004.1, read as the reverse complement.
GTCCCACAATCTGGGTGTGGATCCCGGGCTGGTCAAGGACGGAGTGGAGGCGCACCTGCAGGAGCTGCTGGCCGCGGCCCCCCAGATGCTCGGCGCCGGGATGACACTGGTCCGGCGTGAGTACATGACGGCCATCGGCCCGGTCGACCTGCTCTGCCGGGACGCGTTGAGCGCCAGCGTGGCGGTCGAGGTCAAGCGGCGGGCCACCATCGATGCGGTGGAGCAGCTGACCCGGTACCTCGAGCTGCTCAACCGCGACCCGCTGCTGTCCCCGGTGGCCGGCATCCTGGCCGCTCAGGCGATCGCGCCGCAGGCCCGTACCCTCGCCGAGGACCGGGGCATCCGATGCGTGGTGATCGACTACGACGAGCTGCGCGGTGTCGAACGGGAGGACCTGCGCCTGTTCTGACCCCGTCGGTGACCGGCGCCGTGCGTCAGGGCCGGCCCTCCCCGGGGCACGCCACTCACGGGTACCGGCACGCCACTCACGGGTACCGGCGCGCCACTCACGGGTACCGGCACGCCACTCACGGGTAAAGGCGTGACGGTCGGCACAACTGGGAGCGCGCCATGAGAAGCGTGTGTGGGCCGGAAGCCGGGTGATATGCGAGACTTCGCGGCGTGGCGGCACTGAGCATTGTCGTGCCGGTCTACGGCGTGGAGCAGTTCCTGCGCGAGTGCCTTGACTCGATCCTCGCCCAGACCGGCGAGGGCTGGACTGGCGACGAGATCGAGGTCGTCGCGGTTGACGACTGCTCGCCGGACGGCTCGCCCGCGATCCTGGCCGAGTACGCCGCCCGTGACCCTCGACTCGTCGTGGTGACCAACCGCCACAACCTCGGCCTCGGTGGGGCGCGCAATGTGGGCCTGGACAATGCCACCGGGGACTACGTCTGGTTCGTCGACTCCGACGACTGGCTCACCCCGGGCAGTCTGGCGGCGGTCGTCGACCGGCTGAGCGCGACCAGGCCCGATGTCCTGGTGGTCGGGTTCGACCGGCGGTACCCCGGCGGCCTGGTGGTGCCCGAGCGCCTGCTGCCGCCTGGGCCGCCGCTGCTGGACGTGGTGGACGCGCGGTCGGAACCGCGATTGCTGGGGACCCTCCACATCGCCTGCAACAAGGTGGTCCGCCGGGAGTTCCTGCTCGACACCGGCTGCCGGTTCGCCGACGGCTGGTACGAGGATGTGTCGTTCAGCCATCCGCTGCTCCTGGCCGCGGAGCGCGTCGCGGTGCTCGACCGCGCCTGCTACGCGTACCGGCAGCGGGGCGAAGGAGCGATCACCAACACCCGTACCGAGCGCCACAACGAGGTGTTCGAGCAGTGGCACCGGGTAATGACGTACGTGGAAATGGATCAGCCCGATCTGCGCGGCCCCATGTTCGAGCGGATGATCTGGCACTATCTGGGCGTACTCAACCACCCCTCCCGCATCCACCGGGGCCAGCGGCGGGCGTTCTTCGGCCGGATCGTCGCTGACTACCGGACCTATCTGCCCCGCAACGGCTATCCCAGGCCGGACGGGGTCGCCCGGATCCGGTTCGCGCTGGTGGCCATGAACCTGTTCTGGGTCTTCGAGCTGCTCCGGACCGTGTACCGCTCCCGATTGACGGTCGGTTCGACGGTACGGGCGGTGCGGCGCTCCGGCCGGCGGCTGTACTACGTCGGACAGCGGCTGCGCCCCCTGAGGGACGCCGTGGCGGTTTATGCTGGCGCATCCCACCACGGCTACGCCGGCAGCCCACACGCCCGGACGGTGGCCGCAGTCCTTGAGGAGGGGCGGGTGCTGACGCACGCGGCGCGCACGGTACTCATCACCGATCAGTCGGTCGGTTCGCTCGCCCTGACCACCCAGAGCTATCGGAGTACCACCCTTCGTGCACTCCGGGCCTTCGCCCGTTCCCGGACCCTGGTGACCGACGGCGAACTGCCGGCCGGGATCGAGCCGCGGCCCTCGCAGGACCTGATCCGACTCGCTCCGCCGCGGGTGGTGGTGCCCTCCGCCCGCACCGCCGAGCCGGACAACCCCGCCCATGTCCCCTGACCACTGGCACCTCGTCCGCTCTCCAGGAACAGTCCGGTCGGCCGGTCGCACGCCCGCCGTGGCGTCCCGGCTCAAGCGGATCGCGCTGACCGTCCTGCCGCCGGTAGCCGAACGGGTCCGGGGTCGGGTCGGCGTCTGGGTGCTGCGGCTGCCCGGCCGGGTGGTCGTCCTGGCCGAGTCGGTGGACGCGCTGCGCTCCGGGGTGGCCCACACCCGGCCGGGGCTCGACCGGCGGGTCGGCCGGGTGACGATCAGGCTGGCCTGGTGGCGGGGCCCGTGGCGCGGGTGGTCCGGCCGGATCGCTCCGTTGCGACACGTGGTGTCCGAGCGGGTGCGCACCCCGCGCGGCGGCCGGGGACCGGCCACAGTGGACCTCCGGGTCGACCGGCCGGCACCGGCGCTGGAGCTGCTGACCGCCGCCGAGACCGCACTGCGTCCACAGTGGGCGATGGCACCGTCCCCAGTGGAGGGAGCCCGGCGGGACCGGGCCCTTGTCGACGCGCGGGAGGTCAACCCGCGCGGACGCAAGTTCGAGGCCGACCAGCCAGGCGCGCGGCGGTACTCCCTCGAGTTCGGCCCGTCGCTGGTACCGAGCCTGCAGCCCTGGCGCCGCGGCGAGGGGGACACCCTGCGCTGGCCGGCGGTCGCCGCCATGCGGGCTATCGGGGTCATCGACTGCTCACGGCTGCCGGGGCGGGATCCGAGGACCGAGGCGGCCCTGCTGGCCCGGCTGGCCATGACCGGCGTCGTGGTACACGCTCCGGCGCCACCCGTGGCCGTCGCGTCGTTGCTCGCCCCCGAGCTCCTGGCCATCCTGGCCGAGCCGGTACCCGAGGAACCGGTTGGGATCGAGCAGGAGTTGCGCAGCGTCAGGCAACGTCGGAGCGCTCTGCGCTGGCAGTCGACGCGGTTCGGTCCGTACGCCAGCGGGGACGGGCTGCCCTCGGTCAGCGCCATGCTGGCCACCCGGCGGCCGGACCACCTGACCCAGATCCTGCCGGCCATCGCCGACCAGACGTACCCCAATCTCGAGATCGTCCTGTGCCTGCACGGGATCGACCTGCCGGAGTCCGCCAAGCACATCCTGGATACCTGCGGGCGCCCGTACGAGGTCGTGCGGGTCGACGCTGACGTGGCCTTCGGCAGCGCGCTCGGTATCGCCACCGGCCGCTGCGGCGGCACTTTCGTGACCAAGTTCGACGACGACGACACCTACGGGTCCGAGCATGTCTGGGACCTGGTGCTGGCCAGGCACTACGCGACCGCGACGCTGGTCGGCAAGGGCGCCGAGTTCGTGTACCTCGAGGACGCCCGGGTCACCGTACGCCGCTGGTCGGGCAAGCCGGAGTGGGAAGACACCGTGGTCGCCGGCGGCACTCTGCTGATCGACCGGGACGATCTGGTCCAGCTCGGCGGCTGGCGGCCGGTGGCCCGGTCGGTCGACCGCGGTCTGGTCGACCGGATCAACCGGGCCGGCGCCACGATCTACCGGACCCACCCGTTGGGCTACCTCTACCACCGCCGGCCGCAGGGCCACACCTGGGATCCCGGCACCGACTTCTTCCTCCGCGAGACGAGAGCCCGCTGGGACGGCCTCATGTGCCCCGACGGCCCCGCCTCGGCCCCCCGCCCCTGACCCGCCGTCCGCCCCCCTTGGCGGCCCGCCGTTTTACCCCCTTGGCGGTTAGGAAGGGCACCTTCCTATACCCCAGCGGTTAACAAGGTGCCCTTCCTTCCGCGTCAGCGGCCGTGGACCGTACGCAGGATCCGCTCGATCAGGGCGATGTGGCGCGGCTGGCGGTCGAAGGTGGTCGACGGGATCAGGGAGCGCATCCGGCGCCGCGCGATCGCCTTGGAGCGGGCGAACTCGCGCAGGCCGTCGTCGCCGTGGATGCGGCCGAAACCGGACTCGCCCACCCCGCCGAAGGGCAGCGCGGGCAGGCCGGCGAAGGACAGAGTGCCGTTGATGGACACCATGCCGGCCCGCAGCCGGTGCGCGATCGTCTCGGCTCGCGCCTTGCCGAACACGGCGGCGCCCAGTCCGTAGGGGGTGTCGTTGGCCAGCCGGACCGCCTCCTGCGCGTCGGCCACCCTCTTGATGGTCAGGGTGGGCCCGAACGTCTCCTCCTGGACGGCGGACGAGTCCTCCGGCACGTCGACCAGCACGGTCGGGTGCACGAACGGTGGCTGGACCGCCTCGGGACCGCCGACCAGCGCCCGGCCACCGCGGGCCAGCGCGTCATCGATGTGCCGGCGGATCACCTCGATCTGGCTCGGCATGGTGATAGGGCCGATGTCGTCGGCGTTGTCGGTGCCGACCCGCAGGTGGGAGGCCTTGTCGACCACTTTGGTCACGAACTGGTCGTAGACCGGCGCGGCGACGTACACCCGTTCGATGCCGATGCAGGTCTGGCCCGCATTGGTCATCGCGCCCCACACGGCCGACTGCGCGGCCAGCTCGATGTCGGCGTCGCTGTCGACGATCATCGCGTCCTTCCCGCCGGCCTCGATGATCACCGGGGTCAGGGTGTCGGCGGCTGCGGCCATGATCTTCCTGCCGGTCCGGGGGGAGCCCGTGAAGGCCACCTTGTCCACCCCCGACCGCACGAGCGCCTCCCCTGTCTCGCCGCGGCCGTAGACGATCTGCAGCACTGGTTGTTCGGGTACGACCTCAGCGAGCCGGGCGACGTACCAGCTGGCCACCGTCGGGGTGTACTCGCTCGGCTTGAACACGACCGCGTTACCGGCCGCCAGCGCGTACACGATCGAACCGAGCGGGGTGAAGATCGGGTAGTTCCACGGGCCGATGACGCCGATCACGCCGTACGGCTCGTACTCCAGCCGCGCGCCGAACTCGGGCAGCGTCTTGAGGTTGCCACCGACCCGCCGCCCGCGCAGTACCCGCTTGGCGTTGCGGGCGGCCCAGGTGGCGTGGTCGAGCGCGGTGGCCGCCTCGACCAGCCCGTCGGCCCGCGGCTTGCCCCCTTCGGCGTGGAGCAACTCGAGCAGCTCGGGCAGCCGCTTGGCCATCAGGACCTTCCAGCGCAGCAGCCGCTTACCCCGCTCATCGAAACCCAGGTCGCGCCACCACGCGGCGGCCGCCCGGGCCCGGGTGACGGCAGCGGCGATAACGGCCGCGTCCGCCACCGGGAAGCGGCCTACCTCCGCCCCGGTCACCGGGTTGGACGAGATCAGCTCGCCATCGATGATGACCGGTACGCCGGGGGTCCGGTCGGAACCGGTGGGCGACGAGGATGATGTCTGGACCGACATGGCGGGCCTCCTGGGGACGGTGTCGCCGACAAGTCTAGTGGCGGACCTACTCGTCGGTAAGGTGCTGCGCGAACCTCCCGGCGTCCTCCGGTCAACCGGCTACCGTTGATGTATCGACGGCGACGCGGCTAGGAGATGACTTGCCCAGCGCACAGCAGCACCACGTGACGCTTCACACCGACGACATCGCCACGGAACAGGCGTACCTCACCGACCTCTACAACCGCCTCGACTTCCTACGTGAGCAGGCGGCCCACCGGCTGGCGGCAGCCCTGCGCCAGCCCGCCGGCACCCATCAGGCCCGGTCCGAGCGGGAGGCCGACGTTTGCCGGTACACCGAGCAGCTCGCTCAACTCGGGGCAGTCGAGTCCGGCCTCTGCTTCGGCCGGCTCGACCTGGACACGGATGAGACGCGCTACATCGGGCGGATCGGGCTCTTCGACGACAAGGGCGACTACGACCCGCTGCTGCTCGACTGGCGAGCTCCGGCAGCCCGGCCGTTCTATCTCGCGACGGCGGCATCACCCGAAGGAGTACGGCGGCGCCGGCACATCCGGACCAAGCACCGCTCGGTCACCAGCCTCGACGACGAGGTACTCGACCTGGCCCACGTCGGAGAGGATCCGTACGAGTCGAGCGGGCTGACCAGTGAGGCTGTCCTACTGGCGGCGGTCTCGGCCAACCGGACCGGTCGCATGCGCGACATCGTCGAGACCATCCAGGCCGAGCAGGACCATGTCATCCGGTCCACTCTGGACGGTGTCCTGGTCGTCCAGGGTGGACCGGGTACCGGCAAGACCGCGGTCGCCCTGCACCGGGCGGCCTACCTGCTCTACACCCACCGGGAGCTGCTCTCGACCAGGGGTGTGCTCATCGTCGGACCGAACGCGACGTTCCTCCGCTACATCTCGCAGGTGCTGCCGTCACTGGCCGAGACAGGCGTCCTACTGTCCACAGTGGGCGAACTTTTCCCGGGGGTACGGGGCGATGCGGCCGAGGACCCGCGCGCGGCCGAGATCAAGGGACGCGCGGCCATGATCGACGTACTCGCGGCGGCGATCGCCGACCGGCAGGAGGTACCGGTCGAGCCGATGCGGCTGCACGTCGAGCAGGAGGTGCTGACCCTCGAGCCGTCCACAGTGGTCAGGGCCCGGGACCGCGCCCGCCGGAGCGGCCGGGCGCACAACGAGGCCCGGGAGGTCTTCGAGGCCGCGATCCTGGAGTCGTTGGCCCACCAGGTGGCGGCGTCGATCGGTACCGACCCTTACGCGTTCGACCCGCTCGGCGCCGACGACGCGCCCGGCGAGAAGATGCTGCTCGGGCCGGCCGATCTGGCCGACATCCGGCGGGATCTGGCCGCCGAGGCGCAGGTGCGGGCCGCCATCGACGAGCTGTGGCCGGTGCTCACGCCGCACCGGCTGCTGACCGACCTGTTCGCCAGCACCGACCGGCTCGCGACGGCCGCCCCGCAGCTCACCGACGGGGAGCTGGCGCTGCTGCTCCGGCCGCTCGACGCCGCCTGGACCGCGGCCGATGTACCTCTGCTCGACGAGGCGGTGGAGCAGCTGGGGATCACCGGTACCGACAGCCTGCTCGCCGACCGGGAACGATCTGACCTGCTGCAGTACGCCCGAGGAGCGCTCGAGATCGCCTACGGCTCGCGATCGCTGGACGCGGAGTTCGCCGACGAGTCGGAGGTCCTCGACGCGGGCGACCTCCTCGACGCCGGCGTCCTGGCCCAGCGGCACGAGTTCCGTGAGCAGCTGACCACTGCCGAGCGGGCGGCGGCCGACCGGACCTGGGCCTTCGGTCACGTGATCGTGGACGAGGCGCAGGAGCTCTCACCCATGGCGTGGCGCCTCCTGATGCGGCGCAGCCCCAGCCGGTCGATGACGGTCGTCGGTGACGTTGCCCAGACCGGTGACCTGGCCGGAGCCGTCTCGTGGGCCAACGTCTTCCGGCGGTACGTCGCCGACCGCTGGCGGATGACCGAGCTGACCGTGAACTACCGGACGCCGGCCGAGGTCATGGCCGTGGCGGCGGACGTCCTGGCGGAGATCGATCCCGCCCTGGTCCCGCCCCGCTCAGTGCGGGAGTCCGGTGAGCAACCATGGCGCCACGATGTGCCGGCGGGGGACCTGCCGCGCACTCTGGTCGAGCTCGCCCTCACCGAGGCGGCCGCCGTAGGTCGCGGACGGCTGGGCATCATCGTGCCGGCCGGGTCGGCCGACGCGCTGGCCCGGGTCGTCAGCGAGGCCATCCCCGAGTTGGGCGTGGGTGAGCAGGTCGACCTCGAGCGGCAGGTGGTCCTCCTGACCGTCCGCCAGGCCAAGGGGCTCGAATTCGACGCGGTCGTCGTCGTCGATCCCGACCGGATCGTCGCCGAGTCGCCCCGCGGTCGCAGCGACCTCTACGTGGCACTCACCCGAGCGACCCAGCGGCTCGGTGTTCTCGCCACGGTGGAGTAGGTCACCGTCACTGTCTGCAGCCCTTTCGACATGGCAGACTCGCGCGGAAGGAAGCTAAGTTACCGGTCAGGAGCATAGCGATGGGGTATGAGATCACCACGGTCGGTGTCGTCGGCCTGGGCACGATGGGCGCCGGGATCGTGGAGGTCTTCGCCCGCAACGGCATCGACGTCGTGGCGGTCGAGGTTGACGACACAGCGCTCGACCGGGCCCGCACGTCCCTGAGCGGCTCGACCGAGCGGGCGGTCGCCGGTGCCAAGATGACCGCCGAGGAGCGCGACAGCCTCCTCGGCCGGGTCAGCTACGGGCTCGACCTGCGCGCGCTCAGCGATGTCGATCTGGCGATCGAGGCCGTACCGGAGAACCTGGAGCTCAAGCAGCGGATCTTCGCCGAGCTCGACCAGGTCTGCAAGCCGCAGGCGATCCTGGCCACCAACACCTCGGCATTGTCGGTCACCGAGATCTCGGTCGCCACCCACCGGCCCAACCGGGTGGTCGGGCTGCACTTCTTCAACCCGGCTCCGATCATGAGGCTGGTCGAGGTGGTGCGGACCGTCGTCACCGCCAACGAGGTGGTGGAGGCGGTGGAGGCCATGTGCGCCCGGCTCGGCAAGGTCGACGTGACCATCAGCGACCGGGCCGGGTTCATCGCCAACGCCCTGCTCTTCGGGTACCTCAACCATGCCGTCTCCATGTACGAAGGTCGATATGTTACGCGGGAGGACATCGACGCGGCCATGCGCCTGGGCTGTGGACTGCCGATGGGGCCACTCGCGTTGATGGACCTGATCGGCCTGGACACGGCGTACGAGATCCTGGACACCATGTACCGCCGGGGCGGACGGGACCGCCGGCACGCGCCGGTCCCACTGCTCAAGCAGATGGTCACGGCCGGCCTGCTCGGACGCAAGAGCGGCAAGGGCTTCTACACCTACGAGCAGCCAGGGTCGCCGGTCGTGGTACCGGACGAGGAGACTCCGGGTCGCGGTGACGCCGACGGAGCGGTCGCCCCGCGACCGGTCCACAAGGTCGGCGTCGTCGGCTCAGGCACCATGGCGGTCGGCATCGTCGAGGTCTTCGTCAAGGCCGGATACGAGGTCACCTCGGTCACCCGGGGACCGGACCGCACAGCCCGCATGCGCGACAAGCTGACCGCCTCGCTGGACAAGGGGGTCGTGCGCGGCAAACTGACCGATGCCGACCGGGACGCCGCGCTCGGCCGGGTCCACTGGTCCAACGCCCTGGACCACCTGGCCGACGTGGACCTGGTCGTCGAAGCCGTGGTCGAAGACCTCCCGGTGAAGAAGGCCTTCTTCGCCGGGCTGGACGACATCTGCAAACCGGGCGTCGTGCTGGCCACCACGACCTCGAGCCTGCCCGTCATCGAGTGCGCCGTCGCCACCAGCCGGCCCGCGGATGTGGTCGGGCTGCACTTCTTCAACCCGGCACCGGTGATGTCGCTCGTCGAGGTGGTCCAGACCATCCGGACCTCGGCCGAAGCCCTGGCCACCGCCCGGGTCGTCTGTGCGCGCCTGGGCAAGACCCCGGTGGTCTGTGGCGACCGATCCGGCTTCGTGGTCAACGCCCTGCTGTTCCCGTACCTCAACGACGCCGTCCGCATGCTCGAGGCCTCGTACTCCAACGCCGACGACATCGACAACGCGATGAAGACCGGCTGCGGGTACCCGATGGGACCCTTCGAACTCCTCGACGTGGTCGGCCTCGACGTGTCCCTGGCCATCCAGCGGGAGCTGTACCTCGAGTTCCGCGAACCCGGCTTCGCCCCGGCCCCACTCCTCGAGCATCTGGTGACCGCCGGCTACCTCGGGCGCAAGGTCGGCCGCGGCTTCCGCGACTACCCGCGCCACTAACCCCTCGGGGTTTGGGGTTGGGGTTTGGGGTTTGGGGTTTGGGGTTTGGGGTTTGCGGGTTTGGGGTTTGGGGTTTGGGGTTTGCCCGGACACTTTACCAACCATTTCTGTCGAGTACGGCGTCCGCACTAACAGGGGGGGTGCTCGTACGCTGGGGAACATGGGCCGCAAGCATCGTCGGGCGCCGGAGCAGACCGGGGTCGACGAGGAGCGGGTCCGTCGCGGGGTTGAGCGGGTACAGGTCAGCGCCGATGGTGCCTGGCTTGTGCGCCACATCACCACCGGTGGGGCCGTCAAGACCTACCGGTGTCCGGGCTGCGACCAGGAGATAACGCCCGGGGTGGCGCACATCGTGGCGTGGCCGGCCGATGAGCGGGGGGATCTGGCCGACCGGCGGCACTGGCACACGGGTTGTTGGACTGCGCGGGGCCGCCGCGCGCCCACCCGCCGCCGCTGAGCCCGACCGGCCGTGCCCCCGGCCCGCACCCGCCTTCGCTGAGCCCGACGGGTGTTAGCAAGGACGCCGTACTCGACAGAAATGGTTAGTCGACTGTCCGGGCGAACAGAAGGGGGGCCCGAAGCGTGACACAGATCCGGGCGAACTCGATTCTGCCGGCCCGTCGGGAGGATATCGAACTGCCACCGCCGACGGTCTGCGGCTGGTCGGGGAGCTGGCCCGGCCGCTGGACCGGGCGCCGGTGGCCACGCTGGTCTGCCTGCACCCGCTGCCCACGCACGGCGGGATGATGGACAGCCACATTTTCCGCAAGGCGGCCTGGCGGCTGCCGGCCCTGGCCGACCTGGCCGTGCTGCGGTTCAACACGCGGGGCACGTCGAGTATGCGGGGCACCAGCGAGGGCGCGTTTCGACGGCGGCGAGGCGGAGCGGTACGACGTGGCCGCGGCCATCGAGTACGCGGAGTTCGCCGAGTTGCCGGACGATCTGGCTGGTCGGCTGGTCGTTCGGCACCGAACTGGTTCTGCGGCACGGGCTCGATCCGGCGTGGTCGGGGCCGATCCTGCTGTCGCCGCCGCTGCGACGGGCCACTGTGGACGATCTGGCCGCCTGGGCGGCGTCGGGCAAGCCGCGTGACCGCGCTGGTGCCCGAGTTCGACGACTACCTGCGGCCGGCCGAGGCGGCGCGGCGGTTCGCCGCCGCTGGCGCAGGCGGAGGTGGTCGGGGTGCCCGGGGCCAAGCACCTGTGGGTGGGCGACGCCGAGCGGTGCTCGACGAGATCGTCAAGCGGGTGACCCCGGCCGCCGTCGCCGCTGCCCAGCGACTGGGACGGTCCGATGGAGTACGGGCGACGTGAGCGTGTACGCCGACCGTGCGGTGGGCTCCCCGTAGGCTGGGCCCGTGCAGCCGCGACCCGAGCATGACCTCGATCACCATCGGAGGACACTACGCCGCCGGTCGCTCGCCGTCGCCGCCGCCTGCGCCGCCGCCGCCGTGGTGCTCTGTCTTTTGGCGGTGTGGACGGCGCGAGGGCAGCGGTTCGAGGACGGTATCCTGGAGGCCGCGGAGCGGGGCGTGAACGATGTCGTCGCCGGCTTCGCCCGGTACGCGCTCGAGAAGATCACCAACGTCACCGCCGGGCTCGCTGTCGTCGTCGTGGTGGCCATCGGGCTGGTGCAACGCAGGGTTGTGCTGGCCGCGTCGGCCGGTGGGGTCGTGCTGGCCTCGGTCGCCACGACGCAGGTCGTCCAGCACGTGATGGTGCGGCCGATCCTGCTGTCCCACGGCCTACGGCGGGAGGACCAGAGCTTTCCAAGCGGCCATGTCGCGATCGCGCTCTCGATCACCTGCGCGCTGGTGCTCGTCGTGCCCTTCCGTCTGCGGACCGTGGTGGCGGTGGTGGGATCGGTACTGGCCTCCGGCATGGCGGTCGCCGCCGTGGTCAGCGACTGGCACCGGCCGGCCGACGCGGTCGGCAGCGACCTGATCGTGCTGACGTACAGCTGCCTGGCGGTGGCCATCCTCGCTGCCCGCCAGCGGGTCGGCGACGCGCCCGAGGACCGGACCGTCCCAGGTGGCCGGCCCGTGATCGTCGCCGCCCTGCTCGGGCTCGGCGTCCTCGGTGCCGTCGCCTACGACCGGATGGCCGACCGGGTGACTGGTTCGTTCATCATGCCGGCGAGCGTGCCGGTCGCCCCCGGATGGCTGTTGGGACTGACGTTGCTGCTCGTATTCGCCGGCGGCGTCGCGGCGACGGCGATGCTGTACGCGCTCGTTCGCCGCTACGATCTCGGCGTGCGGCGGGTCGCGGATGACCGGACCGGAGGTGCGACCGCCGCCCCGGTCCCACTCGCTCAACAGGTTGACTGAACCGTCAGAGCCTTGGCGGTCGCCGCCCACTGGTAAGGGATCTCCCACAACCAATCGTGAGCCGGCAATGGCGTGGTGCTCACATAGACCGCACCACTGAAGCATCGGGTGACCCTCAACCGCGCTCGCCAGGCCTGATCAGGGGTCGTAACAAGAATGACCAACGTCCAGTGATACTGCTCGGCCAGGCGGCGGACATACTGCGCTTCGCCTCTTGTGGTAGCGGGCTGTGCATGGATACAGAGAATCGTGACGCCGGGTACCGGCGGGAGGCACGCATCTGAGAGTGCGTCAGACGACACCGTCGACTGGACCAGAAACCGTGCCCGGTGCTGCCGGGCCAGGGTCAACGCTATGGCGTCGCGATCGCCCGGGCCACCGAGTTCGACGATCGCATCCGCATGGGCCGGCAGGGACGGAAGCGGCGGCCACACGAACAATCGCGCGGTAACGACCGCAAGGCCGAGCACGACCAGCCCGACCGATGCCGCCACGATCCTTCGGCGCCAGCGAGGGTGCCTGCCCGGCTCACGCTCGTCCATCAGAGCCTCACTCCTCGACAGCCGAATATATGCCGGTCCCGTGGAGGTCACGACTGTGCCTCACGCGGTGTCCGGCTCGACCCGGCGCAGACGGGCGGCGGAACGCCGGACCGCGGTGGAGACCGTACGGTCGCCCACCAGTAGGACGATCCCAGCCGCGGCCGAGGCGACCAGCGAGGTCATGACAAGACCCGCGAACGGCGCGAAGCCGGTCAGGAGTCGCTGGATCGACATACCTGCGAGCACTGCGAGGATCGCGGCCAACGTCGCCGGTACAGCTGGCCGGAAGACCAGAACGAGCGGTACGCGCAGGACATTGCGACACAGGATCACCGCGCCGACCGCGAAGACCAGAGCGTGAATCGAGCAGTAGGTCGCCGCCATCGCCAGCACCTGCGTGGTCGCCGGACTGTGATGATAGCGCGCGCCGACCAGCCACATTGCCGCTACCGTCGCGATCGCGAACCCCCAACCGGTGGCGGCGACGATGCCCGGTCGACCAGCCGCCTGCAAAGTCACCGCGAGGGTGGTGCCGACCGCGCCGAGGGCGCCGCCTACGCAGAGCATTCGGAACGCCGGGATTCCATCCACCCATTGTGGTCCGATCCAGGTCAGGAGCCAGGACGCCGAGGCACACAAAATGCCGAAGGCGGGCAGCGCCAGCAAAGCGCATATATGAATGACCCGGGCGGCCTGTCTCGCGAACGCCTCCCGAGTCGAATTGAGCCGGGCCAGGTGGGGTAGCGAAATCTGGCCCAGGCCACCGACGGCAACGTCGTTGACCGTATCGGTGATTCGGATGGCGAACCGGTAGAGGCCGATCGCTACCGGTCCGAAGATCGTGCCAAGCAGCAGGGCGTCCGTGCGGTTGGCGATGAAGTTGGCGAGGAAACCGGACGCGGTGTGCAGCGAGTAGGACCGCATGTCCTTGAGCGCTGGCCGGATCGGCGTGAAGCCGGGCCGCAGCTTGACCGCCAGCCAGACGAAGATCGCGCTGAACGTGGTAAGCGTCAGCTGCTGGATGACGAGCGCCCATACACCCCAGCCGGCGATCGCGGCGGCCACCCCGAACACCCCGCTGAGGATGCCGGCCGTCAAGACGCGCAACGAGAGGTTCTTGAACGCCAGTTGTCGGCGCATCATGGCGTCGGGCACTACCACGACGGCGTTGATAAGGATCGCCGGGGCCAACGCCCAACACACGTGGACGAGAGCACGGTTGCCGTTGGCTGAGGCCCACAGCGGAGCGGCCGCGGCGAAGACGATCGCCATCAGGGCGGACCCGCCGAGCGTGGTCCAGAAGGCGGCGTTGAGATGCTCCTTGGTCACTTCGGCCTGCTGGATCAGCGCCTGTGCAGAGCCGTGCATCGCCAGGCTCTGCGCGAATACCACCCATACCATGGCCAACGCCATGACGCCGTACTGCTCGGGGCCCAGGTATGACGCCATCACCACGGTAACGACTGCTGTGGTGGCGAAACGCCCAATCGTCAGAGCGTACGACCAGAGCAGAGCCATGCGTGGTGCCGTAAACCGCTCCGCGCCCACGTCGGCCGCCGGCTCCGCGTGAGGGGCATGCACGTCCGGGGTCAGGTCGGCCGTTTCCCCGGTCTCGATACCGCGGTGGCGCCCTGTCACCCCGACCGTGCCCCTCGTCCGGACGCCTTGGCCTTCCACCTACCAAGCGAGATGCGCCCCAGCCGCATAGGCCAGGCGACGCTGAACGTTGCCGTCGCGGCGACGCGGCTGGGCAGCGGCATCTCGTTGCGCAGCAAGGCTTTGATCGTCTCGACGGTGACCACGCGAGTCTCGTCGCGCTTCTTGCCCCGCTTGGCCGTTCCTTTGACCATCTGCGGTTCGAGCCATTCATGCCGTTCCTGCATACCGGCGCCGCTGAAGCCAGCCGATGAACCGTTGGGCAGACTGCGACGGTAGAACAGCGGCTCGTCGACCACCGCGAACTCACCGCGTGCCGCCAGCTCGATCAGCAGCGGGTGGTCGCCGGCGGCAAGCGGGCGGAGCAACCCCGTGCGGCGAAGGACGTCGACGCGGATCAGGCCGAAGAGCGAGTTGCAGTACCTGAGTGCGGGCAGGGCGCGCCTTACCCGACGGGCCGGTGACGAGCCACGAACCTCCGGTTCGTCGCGGCAAACGAACATCTCATTTCCATCATAATCGATCATGATTCCACGGGGGTAGGCCAGCACTGCCCGCGGGTCAGCATCCAGAGCGGCCACGCATCGGCCCAGCATCGTCGGCGCGATCCGATCGTCGTGTGCGGTGAACCGGAAGAACTCCCCCCGCGCAAGGCTCACGACACGCGCGAAGTTGCCGGCCAGGCCGAGGTTGCTCTCGTTGCGCTGGATACGGAACCGGACGTCCTTGTTGGCGTACGTCTCGCAGATCTCCCAGGTCGAATCGGTCGACCGGTTGTCGCACACCACGACCTCAAAATCGGTGAAGTCCTGGGCCAGCAGGTCGTCAAAGGCGCCCGGCAGAAACCGTTCGTTGTTGTAGGTCGTAACCCCGATCGTGACTCTGGGGTGGTCAGCCATGGTCCGCCCTTCTCCGCATGATGAGGTTGATCAGGACTTGCGCGGCGGTACCTATTGTCTGGGCAACAACGAACCGACCCCGTCAGACTCATCGACCTTGCGGAGCCAACCCGAGCGCCAGTATGGGGTGATCGCCCGTTGACAGAACCGTTTGTACAGGCCGAGGCAGATGACGTCCTCGAGAACGTAGCAGTCGCTCAGTTTGATCACTTTGCCGCTGGTCTCGTCGATGATCCGGGTGACCTTGTCCAGCACCCGGGCGCGGCGGCCGCAGTACGGCAGCATCTCCTCGTCGAAGAGCAAGTTGCGGTTGCGTTGGTCCGGTCCGAGGGTAGCCATGATCTCCTCTTTGGAGCGCACCTCGACCAGGTCGCCCACGTTGAGGTCGACCGCTGGCAGCCGCTCGCCGGTCCCCTTCGTCACGATGAACGGATAATCACGGCCGCCCTTGATGCGCAGCCATCTGGGAAAGGCCCTCCTGCTCAGCCGCTGGTACTTCTTGATCGCGAAGATGAACAGACCACGGACCGCGAACCAGAACCTGACATTGCGGGTACGTACGTCGTTGACGTACTGCGCGAGGTACCGGCGGGGCATGGGAGAAGAGGCGCGGTAGTGCTCGGTCGCCTGGCAACGGTACGGGTCACCCTCACCTGGGCCAACTCGGGTGGCCTTGACCAGAGCAGCCTCCGTGGTGCCCGCGGCGGGCATCGGCGCGCTGACGGGCGTGCCCGGCTCGTCGATCCACTCCACCCACTCCTGCCGCCAGAAGAGGTTGCAGCGGGCTTGGCAACCACCGTGAGCTCGACCGCTACAACGGGCGCCGGCGAGATGAATGGTCCTGTGCATGCGTCGGTTCCCCGTGCCCTGCACGACATCACAGCTCTTGTCGGCGCGGGCCCAGACAGTTAGTTCCTGCCCCGCGTACTCCAGCATTTCCGGCATAAAGGGAAGCGAGTCAAGCGAACCATCAGAGTCGAGCGTGGCAAGGATCTCCTCGCGGCTGCGCACCCGGACCCGATCACCCCTGCGTGGTTCGGTACGCGCCCCCGCGCGGCCCTCGCCCTGCATCACAGCCATGGCACCCCTGTTCGTGACGATCGACGCGAGAAACGTAGTCGCGGTACCGGAGAGCGACTGCGGCTATGTAAGTTATCTGTCAGATGTCGACCATTTTGCCCCACCCGCGGCGGCATGATGTACAACCGTCCTGCGCAGGGCGGCTTGGCGGCGGCCGGCCCTGGTCCCTGGCTCAACGCGCCCGGGGCATCGAGATCGTCAAGCGGGTCAACACGATCGCCCGCCCTCGGCCCCCGACACGGACGCAGCCCGGCCGGCCCATCGCCCTCGAACCAGTACAGTGACTCCACGATAGCTGTCCGCATCCGCTCGCCAGCAGGAGGTCATGGTCGTGCCCAAAGGTGCTATGCGGATCATGATATGGGCCGGAGGATCGATCGCGGCCGTGGCCATCGTGCTGGCCGTTCTCCTGGTGACTGGTACCGCCCCATTCGGCGACGTGTCGGCGAGCGGCGGTCGGCTGAATGCCCGGTCGGCCACTCCGCCACCCACGGCGTCAACCTCGGTGCCCGCCGGACATTCCCCGTCAACCCCCACACCATCCAGGTCGGCGCGCTCCACACCAACGACGTCGCCGCCGACCGGGCCGGTCAGCGTGCCCAAGCCAAGTGGTGACCATCCGAATGCCGCCACTACCGGGGTCCCGCCAGGCACGAAGTTGACCGACCTGGGCCACGGCGACTACGAGGTCAGACAGAACGGCGCCAGGCTGAACGCGGTGCACATCTCCGGCGACCTGCTCATCATCGCGTTCAACGTCGTGATCACCAATAGCCAGATCGACGGCCAGGTGCTCGACGAGTATGCGGACAGACATTACTCATTCACCATTTCCGACTCGACAGTCGGACCGACGAGCGGATGCCAGACGTTGCCCGGCGTCGGTGAGGCCAACTTCACTGCGACCCGCGTGCACATTCGTGGTCACGGCGACGGATTCCGGGCCTCGGGCGACAACATCAATATTCAGGACTCGTACGTAAAGCTTTGTTCCAACCCCGGCGATCACTCCGACGGGATTCAGACGTATATCACCGGTAAAGGACTCGTGCTCAATCACACCACGATCGACCAGCGGGATGCGCACGACGTTACCGCACCCGTCTTCATCACAGATCCTGGTGCTGTCGATGTCACAGTGACCAACAACCTCGTCATGGGCGGCACATACAGCATCCAGGTCAAGAACGCCAAGGGCACCGTAATCGTCAAGAACAACGATCTGGTGAACCATACGTGGGAGTACGGTCCGGTGGAGGCGGACTGCGGCAGTATCCAGTGGTCAGGCAACCAGCTCGTCACCATCGACTCCAACTACCGGGTCACATCGGTAGCCGGGCCGCTGCCCTGCGCCACCTGATGCTGGCGACCCGCCCGATGGCCTCTCGGGCGGGTCACCCTGCCACGACGTCCGCCACAGCCAGGTTGAGTTGGCCCAGCGCAGCCCGATCCGGCCGATCCGTCTCCGCATGCGCCGTCTCGTGGCGTGCGTAGGGTCGACCCGGCGGCTCGGCGGTACCCGGCGTCAGGTCCCCGTCTCCGGTCCGGTAGAACGACGTTGACCCTACGACACCGACATGATGTCGACCCCGGGCGATCTGGACCGTCACCCGACCTCGGTCGGGGCATCACCGAGAGGTAGGCAATGACAGCTTCGGATTCGCTCGTGTCGATTGGGCTGCCGGTACGAAACGCCGGCACAGCTATCACCGGCGTGGTGCACTCGGTCCTCGCCCAGGATCACGGCCGCCTGGAGCTCGTCATCTCCGACAATGCCTCCACCGACGACACCGAAGAGGTCTGCCGCGCGCTCGCCCAGGCCGATGCTCGGATCGTTTACCATCGACAACCGACGAACATCGGACTGCTGCCCAACTTCATCGCCGCGATCCGGCTCGCCCGAGGCGAGTACTTCCGGTGGATCGGCGACGACGACCTACTGGAGCCGACCTATGTCTCGCGTTCGTTGCCGGTGCTGGCGGCGGACAACCAACTGCTCCTGGTGACGAGCCAGATCTCGTACGCCGGGCCGGACGGGCTGATCCGGACAGACGTGTACGACTCCACCAGGCTACGATCCGATGATCCGGTCGAGCGGTTCGGCGAAATGCTGCGACTGCTCAACGAGAGCTACACGTTGATCGACCCGCTGTACGCCCTCATGAGACGGCAACGGGTGGCCGCCATCTCACGGCGCGCCATGCTGCGCGAGGACGAGGTCTTCGCCACCAAGCTGGCACTGGCCGGAAAGTGGGCACACCTGCCCGAGGTGCTCGCCCACCGCCATTGGAAGGTGGAAAGGCTCGCGACCACGGCCGGCCGCCTGGGCGTGCCGGCATGGCAGTCGCATTTTGCCAACCTGCTGCAGTACCGGGCGATCGCAGACTCGCTACGCGAGGTCGACCTCACTGATGAGCAGCGGGTTCGGGCTCGAGGGGCTCTGCGCGCGTGGTACCTGCGCCGGCAGCGGATCGTCATCGGTCGCCGCAGCCGTAAACTGGCTCAGATCGTGGGCCGGCATTGACGCCGGCTGCCGGCTCGACATGAGGTCTGAAACCGGGACAGGCGTGGTCCAGACCCGCCCGGTAGCCGGGTCCAGGCGGTGCCTGGCCCCAGCTCCCCGGCGCGGCAGGAGCCTGGCGGGCATGGCCTCGCGCAGAGCGTGCCAGCTGCGGTGGCGTTGGAACGGGATCTCGAAGACGGCCGCGAACAGCCGGGCGAAGATGACCGACGCCGGTACCGCGATCGCGAGGGTGACGAAGAATGTGGGCAGCCCGGCCGGTACCCGTCCGGCGACGATCTCGGTGTACACGGCGACCACGATCGGGGCATGAACGAGGTAGAGACTGTACGAGAACGTACCGAGGCTACGCAGCGGTCGCGTGTTCAACAGTGACACGAATGGTCGGGGTCGGCCGGTGGCCACCGCGGCGAGCAGGCAGCCGATCGCCGGGCCGAGCGCGATGTCGATCCACAGGTACTGGCCGATCGTCCACTTCGGACCCATCCGGGCGATCACGACGATGACCGGGACGGCGGCGGCGAGGGCGAGCCAGGCCCATGGCCAGTTCCGGCGACGGCGGCTGGTCGAGAGGATTCCGGCCGCCATGACACCGATGGCGAACAATGCGCCGAGTTGCGGAGTGACCCGCAGCAACTTCTCGACCATGGACGAATGGGGTGCCATGACGCCCACCACAGCAACGATGGCGGTGACCGCGCCGACCATCGCTACGGCATTGACCCGGCGGACCGTCAGCAGCAGAAGGGGAAACACGACATACAGCTGAGCCTCGACCGCGATCGACCAGAACGCTCCATTGGGGGTGGGCGCTCCCACGACATCCTGGACCAGCAGGCCATTGACCACCACCGAGGCGAGGGTCGGCTCGGCCTCGCCCGGCTGGGGCACCACGAACCAGGCAATGAGCAGGCTGAAGATGAGCGCTGCCCAGTACGGGGGCAGGATCCGCCACGCGCGTCGGTGGGCGAACCGGGACACTCCGCCGAGCTGCCAGCCGTTGCGCGCCGGCGACACCGCCAGCGAGAAGCCGGACAGCACGATGAACACCACCACGGCGAACTGCCCGTAGATCAGCCAGCCGGTCCAGGCCGGCCCGGTGTTCTCGGGATAGCCGGGGAAGGCGAGCAGGTAGCTGTGGTGGAACACTACGAACAGCGCGGCCAGACCGCGGATGCCGTCCAGACCCACGAGTCGCGCCATTTGTGGAGCCGGCGCGACGGTAGGGGCAGCCGCGCCACTCGGCGGCCGATTTGCTGGCACCCTGAGATCGTAGACGCTGTGCCCACCCAGGCCGGACTGCCGGATTGTCCGATGTCAGCACCAGCCGAACGGTTGGCGTCAGCACCTCGGTACCTTTGCCGGGTGCGGACTGCCCGGGAACCACTTGTCAGTATCGTCGTGCCGGCCCACGACGAGCAGGCCGTGATCGTGGCGAATCTGAGACGGTTGTTGCTCGGCTCCGAGCCGGGAGAGTTCGACGTGATCGTCGTCCCCAACGGCTGTAGCGACCGCACCGCCCAGCTCGCCCGTTCGGTCGAGGGCGTGCGGGTCATCGAGGCGCCGGTTGCCGGCAAGGTGAACGCTCTGCACGTGGGCGATCGTGCCTGTACCACGTTCCCGCGCATCTACCTCGACGCCGACGTGGAACTGTCGGCTGAGTCCGTCCGGGCGCTGGTCGCCGCGACCAGCCAGCCGGGCGTCCTGGCCTGCGCCCCGGTACCCCGGCTCGATCTCGCCGCGGTGGACCGCCTGGCCCGACGCGTCCACATTGTCCACGAGCGGCTGATCGCGCCCAGCCGTGGACTGGCGGGGGTCGGCGTGTATGCCCTGACCGAGGCCGGCCACGCGCGGGTCTTCCCGTTACCCGACGTCATCTCCGACGACGGCTGGGTGCACGGAAGCTTCGAACCCCATGAGCGGATGGTGGTACGCGAGGCCGAATCCGTGGTGCGGCCGGCCCGTACTGTTCGGGCGCACCTCAACCGGCGGGTACGGGTCCGGCTGGGCAACCGCCAGCTGGCGGCGGCGGGCCGGGCCACGCCGCAGGGCAGGCTCGGTCTGCGCAGCCTCGTCACCCTTGTCCGCCGGCGCGATGTGAGCCCGCTGGACGCCGGCTGTTACCTGGCTGTGCTGGCGGCCGACCGTACCCTCACGCTGGCCCGGCGGGGCAGCACCAGCTGGGGCAGCGACACGACCACGCGGGGATAACCGTCAGCGCTTGCTGGCCGCCTGATAGGCCTGCAGCAGAGCGATCTTCGAGTTGTCCCACGACAGTGCTCCGCCGACCCGCTGCCGCCCGATCTCGCCCATCCGGGCCCGAAGCGGCGCGTCGTCGAGGAGCATGGCGGTCAGCTTGGCGAACTCCGACTCGTCGTTCGGTGTGGCGTAGACGGCCGCGTCGCCTGCAGAGACCTTCGCCTCCCGCAGGTCGAACGACACGATCGGGCGGGACATGGCCATGTACTCCATGACCTTGTTCATCGTCGAGACGTTGTTGAGTGGGTTCAACGGGTCAGGGGACAGGCACACGTCCGCAGTGGACAGATACCGCAGCACGTCCTCGTCCGGGATCCGACCGGTGAACTCGACCTGGTCGGCCAGGCCCAACTCATAGGACAGGCTCACCATCTTGTCGAACGTGTCGCCACCACCCATGAAGACGGCATGCCAGTCCGTGCGGCCGACCTCGTCCCGGAGTTTCACCAGGGAGCGCAGCGCGTAGTCCACACCGTCCTGCGGTCCCATCACGCCAAGGTAGGCCAGCAGGTAGGGCTTGCCACGCTTGGCCGCCTGGTCCGGCAGGTACCTGGTGGAACCGCTCCACCACCGGCGCGCTGCGCACCACGAACACATCCTCGGGACGTTTCCCGCCGCGCGTGATCGCGGCGTGCCGGTACGACTCGTTGGTGGCGATGACGACATCGGCCGCCTCGTAGGTCTTGCGCTCCATCCGGCGAACGATGCGGTAGAGGACATCCTCACCACGGTCGAACCGGGACAGGTACAGCTCGGGCACGAGATCGTGCTGATCGAAGATGAACCGCGCACCGCCGCGCTTGAGCCGTCTGGCCACCAGGTAGAGCAGGTCCGGTGGGTTGCACGCGTGCACGATGTCCACCGGGCCGACGGCCCGCGCCAGCCGAAGGGTGTGCCGCAGCGCCGAGGAGTACTCGCGCACGTAGCCGAGCGGGCCGCCTCTGGCTGGTGTCAGCGGGTACCGGTGGATCCGCACGCCCGCGAGCTCGGCGTACGGCTCGGTGTCGCGCTTGGCTCCCTGGGGGCAGATGACGCTGACCTGCCAGCCGGCCTCGCGCAGGGCCAGGCATTCCTGCCACACGCGCCGGTCGAACGGGACGGACAAGTTCTCGACGAGAATGAGCGCGTGACCGGCCATGGTTGGCCACCTCCTGTGGGGTCGGCGGACGGATTCCTAACGGACCCGCAGCGTCCGCGCGACCCGGCGGAGGCCGGGACCCAGTGGCGACGCCTTGGCTTTCTCGATCATCGAACGCTGGGCACGGCGGAGCGCGCGGCGGGCCGAGCTGCGGGTGACGATTCCCCCGTACACCGTCGTCTCGCCGGTCTTGGCTCGCCGCTTGTACTCGTCGTCTCCACGGCCGAGGTCGATCCGGTTGATGCCTGAGCTCGGGGGCAGCGGTCACCAGTTCGCGCAGCAGCATCCAGCCGGGCGCCAGGTGGGCGAACTCGGGGTCGTACACCGGGAACCACCAGTGCAGCACCGGCCCTGACCGCAGGCCGAAATGGGCTGCGACCAGACGGTCGCCCGCGTGCAACGTGGACAGGATGCCGCGAAGGCCGGGCTCGCGGGTGTGGAGAAGCCGGTTGACCAGGTCGCCGACGTTGCGGTGCGGCGAAGTAGTCGGACGCGCCTGTCGCCGCGTACTGGCCGCGCTTCAGCTCGACCAGTTCGGCCAGGGCCTTCGGATCCACGATGTCGGCCTCGAAGCGCACCCCGCCGACTTCGCGCTCGGTCTTCGCCGCTCGGCGCCGGGCCTGGGCCATGTTCTCCCGGCCGGTCTTTGACGCGCGGCTCAGGTAGCCCGGCATGCCGCCGGTGACGTCCAGATATGGCGACGCATGGCTTGACCTCGATCCATGGCTCGAACCCGGCGCACGGCGAGCAGGTGGTCGAACTCGAACCGCCGCACCCCGAGGGCCGAACAGCGACACCGGGTCGAACGACCGTGCCGGGCGGCCTGGATCGGGGCCCTGGAAGTCCGCGCCCGGCCAGCCGACCGGGCGGATCAGCGAGCCGTCGTGGTGGCACGGCAGCAGCGCGGTCACGGCGCCGGCCCGGTCCGCTCCACGACGACCTCGACCGGTCGCCCGACTGGCGTGCACGGCGGCGCGAAACCCGGACGGAAATAAGGGCTGTCCAGGGCCGGGTTGGCGACGCAGCAGCCGGTGCCACGCGTCAAGCTCCTCCGCCCCGAGTGCGTCGAACCCGACCAGGCGCAGGCCTCATGTCGGCATCCCGCATCGTCCGCGGCCGGCACCCGGTCGATGGCCTCGCGCCAATGCGATCGGCGGATGAGCGCGGCCACCGCCGCCCGGGAGGTCCGCCGGCCGGTCAATGCCCGCAGAGCCTCGCCGGCCAGCGTGGCCGTGTAGTAGCGCCGACGAGGCCAACACGCCGTGGCGGCGGCGGAACAGGCGCACCTTGTTGACCACGACCAGCAGTGCGCCAGAGCGGGGTTCACGCCCGACTCGCCTCCAATGTGGACGACCACCGACGGCGGGTCGTACCAGACGACGTAGCCGCGGTCGGCCGCGCGCAGGCAGTACTCGGTCTCCTCGCTGTAGAGGAAGAACGACTCGTCCCACGGGCCCGAGCTCCGCGCAGCGCCCGAGCCGAGATCAGCATGGCCGCACCGGTGGCCCAGACCGCCGGGCCGGGCATCCGGTACACCTCGGGATCGGTGATCAGCTCGCCCATTCGGCCGATGCGTCCCGCGACGGTTCCGCCGATCAACGCCTCGGCCACCGCCCGGCCGACGGTGGGCGTACGGCGCAGCGACGGCTGCAGGCTGCCGTCCGGATTGATCAGTCGTGGCACGGCGATGCCGCAGTTGGCCCGCAGCAGGTTCTTCGCGAGCATGGCCAGCGTGTCCGGCTGCAGGCGGCAGTCCGGGTTCATCACGAACACGGCGTCCAGAGCGTCGAGGTCGAGCGCGGCGATGCCGGCGTTGATCGCGGCGGCGTACCCGGCGTTGCGTCCCAATCTGGACAGTGCGCATCGGCAGGTCGCGAGACCGACGGGCGACCGCCACCGACTCGTCCGCCGATCGCGTTGTCGGCCACGACCACCGCGTCGAGCTGGACGCCCTTCGGACGGTCAACGACGCCAGTGCGCCAACGAGCACGTCGGCGCTGTTGTACGTGACGATCACGACGGCGACGCGATAGCTCACCGCCCTGGCCATCGACAATTGCCTCACCCATTCCGTGGGTAGCCACGCCAACGCTTGACGAGCGCGGGCCGCGGCGTTGCGAGCCCGTCTGATCAACGCGGCATGTCCGTTGAGGACCCGGGCGATCCAGGCGTCGTCCAGGTCGGCCGTCAGGCTGTTGCGGGCCTGGAGCCACGAGCGTGGTTCGGGCCCGCCCACCGTCGCTGGTGTACACGCGGCGCAGCCCGGCGCCGCGCAGCCGGCGCAGCACGCGCCGGTCGTAGGAGCCGAACGGGATGGCCACGCTGGACACCGGCTCGCCGATCGAGTTCGCCGATGACCCGGTGTGCGTCACCGATCTCCTGCTCGGCCTCGGCGTCGGTGATGCGTCGCCAGTCCCGGTGTGCCCAACCGTGCGGACCCGACCGACATGCCGGCGGAAAGCAGCTCCCGTACCCCGTCGGCGTCCACCCGACCGGGCTGGCCGAAGCAGGCCGGCGCACATGAAGAAGTGCGGCCTTGAGCCCGTGCTTCACCAACAGGGTAGGGCAATCTCAACATCAGATGCATTTCCGTCGTCGAACATTATTCGGACGTCGGAGCGACCCACGACCGCGTCGAGAACCTGCTCGAACTGGTCGACGCTCACCCACACCCTGCCCTCGCTCGGTTCCATCTCGCGGCTCGTCGGGCCGATCCCGTGCACGGTCAGATTGACCACGGATCGCGTGGCTGCGGACAACCTCAAAACCTTCACCGCCATGTGTCATGCCCGACCGATGATCCGCGCGTCGATCCTCGGCAAGAGCGGGCGGACTCAACATCGGTAGATCGGACGAATCAGTATCTTGAAGCCGACACGGCGGCTGACCCACCTCGGCCGACTGCGGTGCCAGCAAGGCTAGGGGGTGCCGACACCGACTCCACATGGGGTCGTCGATCGTGGTGTCGGGATCCCGACTCGCGATCCGTCCAGCGGTCCGGTGGGAGCTTCCCGACTCCTTCAGCCTCTTCCGATTCCGCTACTGTTGGTTTGCTCCTCCGCACCTGGACGTCCCACACTGGTGGACGCCGGCCGCGAGGCTGGGCGCGAGCACACCATCGGCGGCACATCATCGGCGGCACTGACATTCGGCGGCACGGCATCGGCGAAGTATTGAGGGGAGACCGGTGTGGACTTCTGGGACCTGTCCAAACTGCTGGTCCGTCGGTGGTGGGTCGCCGTACCGATGCTGTCCTGACAGCGTTCTGATGGTGTTCACCTTCAGCAGCGGTCAAGCCCAACTACACCGCCACCGCGTACGTCGTACTGGTTCCGCCGGCCGCGACCGTGGACAAGCCGGGCGAGCCCACACAGATGCAGCGCAACGTCTGGCTGATGCAGGGCCTGCTCTCGCTGGCCAACGCCGCCAGCGTCGCGGTTCTCGATCCCGACCATCCCCGCCCAACTGAAGGCCGCCGGCTTCAGCGACTCATTCACCGTCCAGATGAACACTCACAGCCCGCTCATGACCTTCGAGGTCGTCGGATCCAGCGCCGAACTGGCCAATGCGACGGCGGATGAGCTGGTTCGCCGGTACTCCGACAGCGTCAGGGCGCTGCAGGACCAGGCCCGCATCCTGCCCGGTGATCAGGTCACGGCCAGCCGGTTGGGCAGCTCGCAGGGCGCGGTCGCCTCGACCGGCAACAGGAAGCGGGCCCTGGCCGCGGTGGGCGGCGCCGGACTTCTGCTCACCGCCGGGCTCACGGTGGGCGTCGATGCTCTCCTGCGCCGGCGGGCGCGCCGGATGTTCGACCACGATGCCATGGTGGGCCTGGACGTGCCGCCCGAACATCGTGACCCGCCCAGCATGCCGACGGTCAGCAACCTTGTCCGGCCCCGGACTACGGGGACGTCGCCGGCGACTCCGACCGTGCCGGGCTCATCGGCCCAGGACCGTACCGACGCCGGCAGCGGGCTGATCCCGGTCTACCGGATCGCCACAACGGCTCCGACAGTTCGGAGTCCAGGAGAACACCCGCTCGACCCAGCTCTCCGGCAGCCGGCCGTCCACGGCGGGAGCCGGCGATCCTGACCGGCCCACGTCTGAGCATGCGTCAGATACGACCATCGTGCTCCCGCTGAGTTCTGGCACGGTCGCAATGGCGACTCGAAGCAGCGGTTCTGACCGGGCGATCCCGGGGAGGCACGCGCGGTGAGCGCACGGAACGACCATCTTTATCGCCGACCTGGAGCCGTCGCGGGTCGGCCGGCGCGACCTATGCCACACGGCGCCGGCTGACCCGGGTCGACGCGGTCGTCGTTCTCGGGCTCATGGTGGTGTTGATTTCCCTGGTTCCGTCGCGCCTGATCCTGCCAGGCATGACCGACATCGGTCGCCCGGACTGATCGTCGCCCTCCTGCTGTTCTGCTGGTGGATGCTCGTCCGGCTGACATTCCACCTGGTCCTGACCGGGCCACAGCCGATGCGGTGGGCAATCTTCTGCTTCATGACCGCCGCCGTGCTCTCCTACGCCGTCGGCGTTCAGCCGGTCCGCTTACCAGTATCGAGAAGCCAACGGCGCTGACCGGACCATCCTCTACTTCTGCATGTTCGCCGGCATAACCCTGATGGCCGCCGACGGCATCGCGAACTGGATCCGGCTCAACCTGCTGCTCAAGATCATGATGTGGTCAGCGGCGCGTCATGGCCGCGATCGGCATCCTGCAGGCGTTGCTCCGGATAGACCTCACCGAATACATGGTCGTCCCGGGTCTGGTCGCGAAGTCCGACGCGCTCGAGTTCGAGACCCGGGGCGCCGCCATCCGGGTGGCCAGCACAACGACCCACTACATCGAGATGTCCGCGTTCCTTGCCGCCGTGCAGCCCTTCGCCGTCCACTTAGCTCTCTTCTCGGAGACGAAGCGGCAGAAGCGGCTCTCGTTCGTGGCGGCGCTGGTGATCGCGGCCGGAATCGCGGTCACCGTCTCGCGGACCGGCATCGTGGCGCTCGCACTCATGCTCATCGTCCTGTTTCCGGTCTGGGCCTGGCGGACCCGGTTCAACATCGCCGTCGTCCTGGTCGGTGCGGTCGGCGCCTTCGGCCTGCTCGTGCCGAGCCTCTTCCGTACCCTGACGAGGCTGTTCGACGACCCCGGCGGCAACTCCTCCATCCAGGCCCGCACCGAGCGCTACACCCTGGCCTGGAACTACTTCGCCGAGCACCCGTTGCTCGGGCGGGGGACCGGCACCTGGATCGCGCCGCAGTACCAGATCATGGACAACCAGTGGATTGAGACGGCGCTCAGCGGCGGCATCATCGGCGCCCTCACCCTGCTGGGACTGATGGTGACCGGGATCGTGCTGGCGACCAAGGCCATGCGGCGCGCGACCACGCCGGTCCACCGGCATCTGGCGGCCTGCCTCATCGCCACCCAGGTGATGGCCATCGCGGTCGCCGGTACGTTCGACTCGCTGGCGTTTTCGACCTATACCGCCATCCTCGCCCTCACCGTCGGCCTCTGTGGCACCGTGTGGCGACTGACCCATCCGGCCCGGGCGGTGCGGACCTCGACCACCCGGTGGTTCCTGGGACGGGACAAGTGGTCGAGCGTGCCGGCTCCGCGACAGCTGGCCTCACCGCGCGTGTGAGCCGCGCGTGTGAGCCGCGCGTGTGAGCCGCGCGTGTGAGTGACCCGCTCGGTCAGGCGCGGGTCCGCTCGTGTTCAGCCGGGGCCGTCGTCCGGCCGGTTGTGTCCGATACCCGCTCCAGCCAGATCTCGCGCCAGTAGGTCGGGATGGCGCGTGGACAGCTCGCGTTGTAGGCGCCTTCGCAGACGATGCCTTCGAGGACGATGCAGGGGTTCTTCATGTAGATCATCCGGCCGGTCTTCTCGTCCAGGATCTGGGTGACCCGTCGAGCCACCGTCGCGGTGCGACCGCAGAACCGGGCCATCTCGGCCTGGAAGCCCATTCCGCGGTTCAGCATGTCCGCGTTGAGGGTCTTCATGATCTCTTCTTTGGACTTGATCCGGACCAGCTCGCCAGGCTGGAGCCCGAGTTCCGCGGTCGGCGTCCGGGTTCCCGAGCCTTCGATGAACCGCCACGGCAGGCCCTTACGGAAGCAGCAGCCAGCGGGGAAGTCGCTTGCGGCTGACGTCCTGGATCCGGTTGAAGCCGCCGATGACAAACGCCCGGGCGGCGAAGTGCACACTCACGTTGCCCGATCGGACGTCCTCGGCGTACTGGCCGAGATCGCGCCACGGCAGCACCTCGGGCGCCGCGCGCAGCAGTTCGGTCGCCTGACACCGGTAGGCCGGGCCGTCACCGTTCTCGGTCGGGCGCCGGGTAGCCGCGACGAGCAGGGGCAGCAGTCGGGAACCGTGGGGGGGCGCCGCGGGCACGCCGGTGACGGACGGCGCCGACGCCGGCGCGGGGCCGTCGACGGGGCGGAGCCAGTCGAGCTTCCAGTACATCAGGCAGGCGGCCTGGCAGCCGCCGTGGGCGGACCCGTCGCAGCGCACGTCGCGCAGGTGCACCGCGTTGTCCATCCGGCGCATGCCCGACAGAGTCATCGTGTCGCACAGCTTCGAGGCCACGGCGCCGACCACGAGACGCTGCCCGCAGTAGCGCGCCATCTCCGGCATGAACGGCAACGAGTCGAGCTCGCCGTTCTCGTCCAGCGTGGTGCGGATCTCGTCCTCGCTCAGCACTTCGACGACCTGACCCGCTCGAAGGGCGGTGCGATCGGTCATGCGGGATCCCTCTCCTGGGCTTTTGTACGTGTCGATCGGACCGGCTCAGCTGCCCGAACGGCCATCGGTCCACCGCAGACGGGCGTCGATCGCGCCGGCCGCCTGGAGTGCGTTGATCCGCAGGAGCCGCTGGTGCCGTTCCCCCATGAGGTCGGCCAGGGTGAGGTCGTAGCGCTGGTAGTTCTCCGCCAGTTGCTCGATACCTCGGGCCACTGTCCACTGTGGCTTGAAGCTGGGGATCTCCGCCGCGATCCGATCGCAGGAGACCCTGTAGTTGCGGGCGTCGGTCCCGCCACCCTCGGCGAAGGTGATGGCGCCGCCGACCAGATCTCCCACCATCGTCGCGACGTCGCGGATCAGGTAGTTCTCCGAGGTCTGCCCGACGTTGAAGGCGCGGCCGTGTACCGCCTCCCGGGGCGCCTCGAGCAGCGCGATGAAGGCGGCCGCGATGTCGTCGGCGTGCACGAGCGGGCGCCAGGCCATGCCGTCACTGCGCAGCCGGACCTCGCCGGCCAGCAGGGCGTGGCCGACCAGATCGTTGACCACGAGGTCGCCACGCAGGCGCGGCGAGAAGCCGTAGGCCGTGGCGTTTCGCAGGTACACCGGGGAGAAGTCGTCGTCGGCGAGGGCGGCCAGGTCCTGTTCAGACTTGATCTTCGACTCGCCGTACGGCGTCACCGGCGCGAACCCCGCGTGCTCATCCAGCAGGCTGTCCTCGGCGCTCGCCCCGTACAGGCTGCAGGACGAGGAGAACAGAAAACGTTGGACGCCGGCCTGTTTGGCCGCGCCGGCCAGCCGGACGGTGGCCCGGTGATTGATCTCATAGGTCAGATCGGGGTCGAGGTTGCCCAGCGGGTCGTTGCAGAGCGCGGCCAGGTGCATGACCGCGTCCGGGCGGACGCCCGCCACGTCATCGGCGGTCACGTCACGCAGGTCGGTCCGCAGGGTCGTCACCGATGGCGGAACGGGCCCGATCGAGCATGTTTCGAAGAATCCCAGATCCAGGCCGACGACCTCGTGACCCGAGTCGAGCAGCTTCGTCGTCAGGACACTTCCGAGATATCCCTCATGGCCGGTAAGCAGGATTCGCATGGCGTCGGGTCCTCACTCAGCACGACAGCCGGGCGGCTGTGTAGTCGTCGCAACGGCAGACGGCCAGACTTTACGCGTCCGGCACGGCGAGGGACGCGCGGGCCCGGTGACGGGTTCTTTACATGGGCTGTGCACGGCCCTCGCCGGCCGACTACGGTTCACGGGCGGTGCAGGCCTGATGCGAGGAGTGGTATGACCGGGGCTTTCTGCCGGCTGTGTTCAGCGGAGCTGACCACGACCTTTGTGGACATCGGCATGTCGCCGCTCTGCGAGAGTTACGTACCGGTCGACCGGCTGGACGGGCCGGAGACGTTCTATCCGCTGCACGTTCGCGTCTGCGTCGAGTGCCTCCTCGTTCAGCTGCCGGCGTACGTGTCGGGGGAGGACATCTTCTCCGACTACCTGTACTTTTCGTCGTATTCGGACTCGTGGGTCGCGCACGCGAAGCGGTACGCCGACGACATGCTCACGCGGCTGGAGCTCGGGCCGGACTCCCTCGTCACCGAGGTCGCCAGCAATGACGGCTACCTGCTGCAGCACTTCGTGGCCCGGTCGGTTCCAGTCCTGGGCATCGAGCCTGCTGCCAATGTGGCTGAAGTGGCGCGTGCGAAGGGGATCCGGACCGAGGTCATGTTTCTCGGCCCGGATACCGGCGCAGCCTTGGCCGACGCGTACGGGCCGGCGGACCTGGTGGCGGGCAACAACGTCTTCGCCCACGTTCCGGACATCCGCGGGTTCAGCGCCGGGCTCGCCGCACTGGTCAAACCGACCGGACTGGTGACCCTCGAGTTCCCACACCTGCTGCGCCTCATCGAGCGGCGCCAGTACGACACCATCTACCACGAGCACTACCAGTACCTGTCACTGCTGACCGCCTCACGCGCGCTCGCTACGGCGGGTCTCACGGTGGTGGACGTCGACGAGCTGTCCACCCACGGCGGGTCGCTGCGCGTGCATGCCCGCCAGGAGTCGTTCGCCGGTCCGCCGTCCGCCGCGGTCAAGCAGGTGCTCGAGGATGAGGCCGCGGCCGGGCTGCACACGGTGGAGGGCCACGCCGGCTTCGCGGACGCGGTCATGGCCATCAAGCGGGATCTCGTGCGGTTCCTCATGGATGCCCGCGAGAAGGGCCAGACAGTCGTCGGGTACGGCGCGCCCGGCAAGGGAAACACCCTGCTCAACCACTGCGGCATCCGGTCCGACCTGATGGCGTACACAGTGGACAGGAGCCCTCACAAGCAGGGCATGTTCCTGCCCGGTACGCACATCCCGATCCACCATCCGGACCGGATCGCCGTCGACCGGCCCGACTTCGTGGTCGTACTGCCGTGGAACCTGCGCACCGAGCTGACCGAACAGCTGGCTTATGTGCGCGAATGGGGGGGCCGGCTCGTCTTCCCGATCCCGACACTGGACGTGGTCTAGGGTGTCGGCAGGCGAGGGAAGGGCGGAGCAGCCATGAAGGTGGTCCTGTTCTGTGGCGGTCTCGGCATGCGGATGCGGGAGGGCGCGACGAGCGCGCCGAAGCCGATGAACATGATCGGCGATCGCCCGCTGCTCTGGCATGTCATGCGGTACTACGCCCATTTCGGGCACCGCGATTTCGTGCTCTGCCTGGGCTACGGCGCGGCCGCGGTCAAGGAGTACTTCCTGCGCTACGACGAGACGGAGTCCAATGACTTCACGCTGGTGGGCGGCGGCCGGGCGATCACGATGCACAGCACCGACATCACCGACTGGACGATCGCCTTCGTCGACACCGGCCTGACCGCGAGCGTCGGCGAGCGGCTGCTGCGGGTCCGCCGGTATGTCGCCGAGGACGAGATCTTCCTGGCTAACTACGCGGACACGCTCACCGACGCCCCGCTGGACCAGCTGGTCGACACGTTCCAGCGGTCGTCCGCCGTCGCGAGCATGATGGCCGTACCGCCGGTGTCGAGCCACCATCTGGTCGAGATGGACAGTGACGGTCTCGTCACCGGGGTTCGCGACGTCCAGGATCTCATGCAATGGGAGAACGGCGGATACTTCGTGATGCGCCAGGGCATCTTCGACGCGCTGCGTGACGGCGAGGACATGGTGCCCGCAGGCGTTCGGGCGGCTCATCGCGTCCCGGCAGCTCCTGGCTCAGCGGTACCGCGGGTTCTGGCGGGCGGCGGATACGTTCAAGGACCGCGTTGAGCTGGAGGAGATGTACCAGTCGCGGCAGGCGCCCTGGATGGTATGGGACGCGCAGCGCAGCACCAGGTATGCGGCGTCGGCGGGGCCGTCGGCCGTCGAGCCCGACTCGGTGCTCGCCGGGTGAACGCGTTCAACCTGACCGGGTCCGCTCCGTCATCATCCTCGGAGCGCACCCCGACGATATCGAGATCGCCTGCGGCGGCACGCTGCTCACCCTCGCCGCGGCGAGTCCGGGTATGGCCGTGCGATATGTGCTCCTGTCCGGTACTCCCGACCGGCAGGCCGAGGCCCGAGCCGCCGCCGCGGCGTTCCTACCTAACGTGGACATCGAGTTCCGGATGGACGATCTGCAGGACGGCCGGCTGCCGGAGCACTGGGGCCGGGTCAAGCGGTTCCTGCACAGCGCGGCCGAAGGATTCGCCGCCGACCTGGTCATCTCGCCGTGGTCGGGCGACGCTCATCAGGACCATCGGCTGCTCGGCGAACTGGTCCCCACGGTGTGGCGCGGTGTGCTCGGGCTGCAGTACGAGATCCCGAAATGGGATGGCGACCTCGGGCGGCCCAACCTGTACGTGCCGCTCGCCGTCGAGTGCGCTCGCCGCAAGGTCGAGCTGCTCGACAAGACCTTCCCGTCGCAGCGCGATCGCGGGTGGTGGGACGAGGAGGTCTTCCTCGGTCTGGCCCGGCTGCGCGGTGTCGAATGTGGAGCCCGCTACGCGGAGGCGTTCTACTGCGCCAAGTCCGTGGTGACGATCGGTGCGGGACCAAGGTGACCGACCGTACGTGCGACGCGTGTGGGCAGGCGGGCCTGGTGGAGTTCGCCGATCTCGGAGACATCCCCGTACTGTGCGGCGTGCACTGGCCGGACGCCGGGGCCGCGGCGGCCAGCCCGGTCGGTCGGATGGTCCTGGCCTACTGCCCGGCCTGTGCCTATGTGCGCAACGTCGCCTTCGACCCGGCGATCATGGTGTACGACACCACAATGGACACGAACCTGCACCACTCGCCGGCGTTCCAGGCGTTCTCGGCTGACCTCGTCAAACGTCTCGCGCGGCGGTACGCCCGTAGCGGCACCCGGGTGCTCGACAT
Organism: uncultured Actinomycetota bacterium; assembly: GCA_963803345.1. Taxonomy (GTDB): domain Bacteria; phylum Actinomycetota; class Actinomycetes; order Mycobacteriales; family Micromonosporaceae; genus CAWDLX01. The sequence goes on along the minus strand of CAWDLX010000004.1, from coordinate 961,472 downwards.
CGGCTGCGGTCAGGGCGAGTTCCTCCGCGAGCTCTGCCACAGTTCCGGCAGCACCGGTGACGGCTTCGACGCGATGTACGCCGGTCCGGTCGGGCCGGACGGGAAGGGCGTGACGTTCCACAGTGGATTCGCTCCGCGTGGAGCGGAGCTGCCGGTCTACGACCTGGTCACCTCACGCCACTGGTTTGAGCACATCGCGGACCCGTACGAGTTCCTGCTCGACCTGCGGACGCAGGCGGGTGACCGACCGGTGTCCGGGTACATCGAGGTGCCGGACGCGTGCTATGACCTAGCCACCGCCGGCTGGGAGGTCATCTACCCGCACGTGTCCTACTTCGACGCGTACTCCCTGCGCCGCATCCTCGAGCGCGCCGGTTGGCGGGTCGACGACACCGGTACGCTCTTCTCGGGGATGTTCCGGTTCGTCGAGTTCTCGGCGAATCAGGACGGCCGGTCGCGCTCCGGGACCGGGGTCCTCCCTGGACTGTCCGAACGCGACAGTCAGTTGGCCGCGGTCGCGGGCTTCGCGGACCGCCACCACGCCGAACGGCACCGGTGGCGCACGAAGATCGCCACGCTGGTAGCGGCCGGCGCCCACCCGGTGTTGTGGGGGGCGGGATCACGTGGTGTCCAGTTCCTGTGCCTGGCCGACCCGGACCGGCAGCTCGCCGGCGTGGTGGACCTGAATCCGCGCAAGTGGGGCCGTTACCTGCCGGTCACGGCACATCGTGTTGATCCGCCCGGGACGCTTGCCGACGTGAAACCGACCGCGGTGATCATTACAAACCCGGCGTATCGCCACGAAATAGCCGAACAGCTCGATCAGCTCGGAGTCCGAGCGGACGTGTTGGTGGCCTGACCTTGGCAGGTGCGTATGGCATGGTCAGCAGTCTCATCGTCGTCACCCACTCGTCCTGACTACTGTCAGTAACGTGATGTCACGACCTTGCGTTTCAACCGACGGGCCATCCGCGCGACTCGTCGCTGCTTGCGCGCGGCGATGATTTCGCCTCCCCGGGCAAGTGATGGCGCCCTGACCGGTATATCCAGAAACGACCCGATGGCCCCCGGATCAACACCCGGGGAAAGTTCGGATGGAAACAGAACAATCGTCCGGCTGTGACTGTAGTCGCCTTCCACGAGCAGGTACGCCGGTCGGTGTCACGCGTGGATTCAGCTCGAGGAGTTGTGCCTCACCGTATCGTCGAGAATGAAGTCGAAACCGCAGAACCCGCTGAGCCCGAATCGGCTGACCAGCCGAGCTGCTGCGTCCGCCATTCCGGCGTGATCGATGATGCGCACCGCAGCCGCGCGGGCCTTTCTCCTCGGATGCCGCAACGACCTCCAGGCAGACGAGTGCCTGGACCTTTCCGTCAATGCAGGCCACCGTCGCGATGGCTTCCCGGCCCTTGACGAATTGCTGGGCATTGACGACCGGTCGGGCGCGCCGCGCCACGCGACAAACGACCCGGTTTCACCAGTCGAATACCAGGCGCTTGAGGGCGCGGGCAGGCTCGGCGGGTTCGATATCGTCCGCCACACCTCGGCAGGCGTGCGCGCTGTCGCGGATGATGGCGACCCCGCGTCCGCCCCAGCTTCCGTCGGTCTTGAGCACGAGGCAGCGGCTGCCGCAGCCCACGCCGTCAGCGCCCCGGCGCTGTGACCACCGCGGTAGCGGGCGCCCGGACGTGCAGTGCCGCGCGAGGTTCGCCAGCGCCGCCCGCGACATGATCGAGCGGCCAGTCCGCGACGTTGCCGAGCGAACGCGCGATCACGCCCGCCATGTCCGGATCGGCCGCCCGGAGCCCGGCATACAGCCGCCGCAGCAGGTCCAACGCGCGCTCGTCGTCGGGCAGGATGATGTCGGGCCTGGCCGCGCGGATCGCTCGCGCCACCGTGCGCCGCCGCCACCACCGGCCGAGACGGTACTCGGCGGTCAAGCCGCTCGACCAGGCCAGCATGTGGGCACGCGGCCGGCAGGCGGAAACCGCGAACCCGCTTCGATCAACGCGTGGGCCAGCCGGGCCGCCGAGAACCAGCGCATCGTGGTCAGGATCATCGGGCGCTCGAAGCCGGGTGTCGGCCGCAGGCCGGCCCAGTCCGCGCGGCCGGCAGGCCAGGTGGTGAGTCGATCACGCTGGCGATCGTCGCCGCCGACTCCGGCGCGTGCATGACGCTCAAGTGGTCTCCGTCGATCCGCTGGACATCCAGCTGGTCGGCGATCCGGCCCAGAGCGCAGCGGTGTCGCAGCCGAAATGCCGGTCCACCGACGCGGCTATCAACGTCATCGAACCATCGTAGAAGCGCGGGCGGTACCCGCCGATCGCGCATACGCCCGGGCCCCCGTCGGTCGTCGCGCTCGCCGTGCAACGGATCGCGCGGCATCGGACTTGCGCCGTATCACCCGCTGAACCAGCCGCGACGCCACGAAGCCGGAGTTCGCCGCATCGCTTGCCCCGGCCGCATCCGCACGATGCGCAGCAGGTGTCGGCCGGTCCGGCGGACCATCGCCCGCAGCCAGATCGCCCGGCGGCCAGTAACGCTCGTCGTACACCGCATCGATCAGGAACAGCGCCTCGACGGCCTCCCCAGTCGGCCCGCAGCTGCTGCGCCATCTCGAGCGCCACCAGCCCGCCGAACGAGTACCCGCCCAGGCGGTAGGGCCCTGACGGCTGGCGCCGCCGGACGGCCGCGACCAGAGCCGCGCCATCGCCTCCATGCCGTGGCCACCGGTCGGTTCGGCCGTCTCTCGGCCGACAACGCCAAAGCGTAGACTTCCTGCGGGCCGGCGAAGGCGGCGCCGAGGGCGTCCAGTTCCGTTGGATCGCCCTCGATCCCCGGCACGATGAACAGGACCTCGCTCGCGTCGCCGGCGCGGAGCAGCTCCAGCCGTACGCCTTCGGGTGACAACGTGATTGACGGGCTGGTCATGCTGGCGCCATGGCCGGGGCCGCGTCCGTCCGGCCAGCCCGACGGGCAAGGCGACGGGCGACGACCGGTGCGACGTACTCCGCGCCGACCATGAAGCGCATCAACGGGCCGAAGCTGTTCACCGCCGGAGGGCCCACGAAATAGAGTCCGGGTACGGAACTTTCGAAGCTTGCCGGAGAGGACGGGCATCGTGGCGTGCGTGCGGATGGACGCGCGCAGGTCCTCACTCAGGAAGCCCAGCCGGCTGACATCCGGCACGTAGCCGGTCGCGGCGATGACGTGATCCGTGACCACCTCACGCCGCCCGCCCTGGGCGTTGCGCAGCACCAGCCGTACCCGCCCGTCGGCCTCGGTGGCCTGCTCGATCCGCTCGCCCAAGGAGATCGCCACGCCAGCCTCGAGCCGGGCCTTCATCGCCCACACCGACTTGGGGCCGAGATGGCGGCGGATGATCGGCGAGCCGGGCGTCGCCGGGCAGGAACCGGAACAGATTCGGCACGTTCTGGCACAGCCACGACCGCCACCCGGGTCCGAGCCCCGAGGATGGATGGCGTAGGCGCTGCCACCGACCGCGGTGGCGGGGCTGGGCGGCGCCGAGAACCGGAGCTTTCCCGGCGGACGATCAGCGACGTGGTCGCGCCGGCCTCGTGCAGCAGCGTGGCGATGTCCACCGCCGACGCGCCGCCACCGATCACGGTCACGGCACGTCCGTCGAAGCCCGACAGATCGGATGCGCCGAACTGTGCGAAACCAGGTCGGACGGTAGATGCCTCGAATTCCTTGGGCATCAGCCCGAAATGGGTAATTCCGACGGCGGCGACGAGGAGCCCTGCCCGCACATCTCGCCGTCGTCCAAAGTGATCCTGAAGCCATTGCCCGACCGGTCCACCGCGACAACCTGGCGGTCTTCCAGATAGGGGACGAATCGCTGCTGGAAGTCCTGTGCATAGGCGATTGAAGGTGTCCAGACGATACCGGAATGTCCGTGTCGTGATAAGCAATGTCGCGGGCCGCGCAGTAGGCGGCCAACGTCCCCGTTCCGTTCGGCTCGCTCAGGCTGGACGCGAAACCGTCAGATTTCAATGCCATTCCGGCGGGCATATGCCGTCGCCAGGTATCAATCGGTGTTCCGAAGATGCGGTGGGAGACATCGCGTGAGCGCAGGTGCGCGGCGATGGAAAGCCCATAGGGTCCAGCCCCGATGATGGCTACCTGTACCACTGTGCGAACACACCCCTATACAGGATAAGTCCGGGGTCGCCAGGCCCCGGGAGATTAGCGGCGATCTTATCCGGCCAAGGTCGACATGCACGTGCTGTCGCCGTCGACCTTCTGACACACACGCTCCGTCACGGCGGGAGCGCCACGGGCGACCGCGGGTTGGCTCGCGCCGTCGCGGACAGAGCCGGGGGCACCTGGCCAGGATCGGAGTCGGTAGGGTCGGGCGAGACCGTTTCGCTGGGAGGATCAGGTGGCAGACAACGTCCGGATCGCGGCAAGCGCCGACGTGGACGAGCGGGCCGAGATCGGGGCGGGCACGCTGATCTGGCATCTGGCCCAGATCCGTGAGGGTGCCCGCCTGGGCCGTAACTGTGTGGTCGGCCGGGGCGCCTACGTCGGGGCCGGCGTCCGCATCGGCGACAACTCGAAGCTGCAGAACCACGCCCTGGTGTACGAACCGGCCGAGCTGGGCCACGGGGTGTTCATCGGCCCGGCCGCGGTGCTGACCAATGACGAGTACCCGCGGGCGGTGAGTCCGGACGGTTCGCTCAAGAGCGCCCACGACTGGACCGCGGTCGGGGTGGTCATCGGTGACGGCGCCGCTATCGGCGCCCGTGCGGTGTGTGTGGCGCCGGTGCGGATCGGACGCTGGGCGCTGGTGGCGGCGGGAGCCGTGGTCACCAAGGACGTTCCTGATTTCGCGTTGATGGTCGGCGTGCCGGCCCGCCGGATCGGCTGGGTCGGCCGGGCCGGGGTACCGCTGGAGGCCACGGGGGACGGGCAGTTCGTGTGCCCCCGCACCGCGGCGACGTACGAGGAGAAGGACGGCCGGCTCATTGAGCTGAGCTGAGGCGCGGCGTCGCGGCGCCCGGCGAAGCGGAGCCCGGTCAGCGAGGGCAGGCGGTCGGGCTCGTGCATCGTCTCCCCGGACGAGTGGCGGATCAGTCGCGGTGGTTCTCCGCGCCGCGGGCACCCGTCGAGACCGGCACACCGTCGGGGCCGTGGTCGCGACCGTGGTCGTCGCCGTCATCCTCGGTCCGGTCCGCGGCGTTCCCGGGCGCCGCTGCGGCGGTACCCTCCACCCCCCGCGGTGTGCTGGCGGCGACCGGCTCCCGCGCGCCACCCGCTTCGTCGGGCACAGCTGGTTCACCGACCGCCGGCTCGCCGTCCGCGTCGTCGGTGCCGGCCGCGTCGGTGATCGGTTCGCGGGCGGCCGGGATCCCCACGACCGGCGGGTCGGCGTCGCCACCACCGCGGGTGGCCCGGTTCGTCGACCCGGATTCGCTCCGGATCTCGGTCAGCAGGTTCTCCGCCTCCGCGATCAGCGCGTCAGCCTGTGTCTGGGCCGTCGCTACCAGCTGCCGGGCCCGCACGTCGGCCTCCTCGACGGCCAGCCGGGCCCGGGTCATCATGTCGGAGGCTTCCTCACGGGCCCTGACCCGGGCGGCCTCGCCTTCGGTGCGCGCGCCACTGGCCAGCTCCTCGGCCTCGAGCCTGGCCGCGCCGAGGAGCCGTTGGGCCTCGGTGCGGGCATCGGCCAGGTCGGCTTCGGCCTGGGCCGTCGCGGCGGCGATGAGGGCGTCGGCCTCCACCCTGGCCGCGGCGAGGGCTTCGTCGGCCTGGCCGCGGGCCGCGGCCAGTGCGCTCTGCGCAGCGGACCTGGCAAGCTCGAGCGCCGTGGTCTGCTCTGACGCTCCTTGGGCTCCCGCCCGGGTGGCCTCGCGGATGATCTCCTCGGCCCTGGCCCGGGCATCGCCCAGGATCATCTCGGCCTCGCCCCGCGCGGCGGCGACGAGCGACTCGCCCTGACTCTGGGCCGCGGCAAGGAGGGCGTCGCTCTCAGAGTGGCGGGCGGCGACCAGGGCATCGGCCTCGACCCGGGCGGCCGACAACAGCTGGTCGGCCTCGGACGTGGCCAGGTCCACGAGATCCTTCGCCTCGCCGGCGGCGCCGCCGACCGAAGCGGACGCGGCGTCCCGGATGCGCTGAGCCTCCGCCTGCGCGCCGGCCAGCTGCTCGTCGGCCTGCGCCTGGAGCGCGGCCGCATACTGTTCCGCTACCTCGCGAAGGTCCCGGACCACGATGGCGGCCTTCTCGGCCTCCTCCGCGAGCTGCCGGTCGACCTCCAGCCGACGCTGAGCCATTTCCTGCTCCACGGCGACCCGGCGGGCGTCGAGCTCGCGGGCCAGCAACTCCCGTTGGCTGGTCAGCTCGTCATCGCTCAGGGACCGCTTGTCGTTGACCTCCGTAGCCACCTGCTTGCGGACCAGGGCGGCATGCGCCTCTGTCTCGGCCCGTACCCGATCGGCATAGGCCTTGGTCGCCTCGCCGACGCGGTTCGACTCCTGCTGCGCCGCGGCATACAGTGCCTCCACCTCGGCCCGAAGCTTCGCCGCGTAGGCCTTCCCGGCCTCGATCTCGATCGCCAGTTGTTCCCGGCGCCTGGTCGCGGCCTTCTCCTCCTCGGACCGCCGCGCCGCCAGGGCGAGCTCGAAGTCCCGGGTAGCATCGCGGGCCTCGGCGTCGATCTCGGCCCGGGCCTTGGCCACCGCGGCTTCCCGCTCGGCGAGCTCGCGCTCGGCCCGCGCGCGCAGCTCGGCCGCCTGTTCCTCGGCGAGTGCGAGGATCTGCTCGACCTTGGGACCGAGATGGCGGTACGACGCGGAATCAACTGGCGTGGTGTAGCGCCGGGCCGACAGGATCTCCTGCTGAAGCTGAGCTACATGCTGGTTGAGCAGCGCGATCTGCCCGTACGCGTCATCCCGTTCGGCGGCCAGGGTGGCGATTTCCTGCTCGACCTGCTGGATGTAACGGTCCACCTGACGTTTGTCATAGCCACGCAGCGCCGACTCGAAGGAGGAGGTGCCGGCGAAGGGGAACGTCTCGGGCCCGGTGGACATGTTTCCATCCTCACATGTCGTGTCTGTTCACGCTGACCAGGCAGCCTAGCCGGTCAGTGTGTCCGGCCGGCCGGCGGTCGTGCCGTTCCGGCGGCGCGACCCTCCATTGTGGTCAGAAACGGTCAGGGCACGGACCGTGGCGGTCCGTGCCCTGAATGCACGATGGGGTCGCGTCAGCCCTGGTTGGGTCCAGGCTGCCCGCCCGGTGCCTTCGGCGGCGCACCCGGCACGATGCCGGCCAGGCCGGACAGCATCTGTCCCAGCTGGGCGGTGACCGCGTCCTTCTGACGGGTAAGGTCCTCCACCTCGCGGCGGGCCGCCCCGGTGGTCAGCTCGGCCTCGGTGCGGGCCTCGCTGAGCACGCGGTGCGCCTCGGCACGCGCCTCGTTGACTGTCTTGTCGGCCAGGGCCTTGGCCTTGTCGACCGTGTCGGTGGCGTGCCGCTCGGACTCGATGCGACGGGCCTCGGCCCGCTGCTCGATCTCCTTGGCCCGCTCTTCGGCCGAGCGGGCGCGGATCTCGGCCTCGCCGACCAGTTTGTTGGTGTTGGCCACCGCGGCGGCGTGCCGCTGGCCCTCTTCGCGCTCGGATTTCTCCCGGCGCTCGGCCAGCTCGAGGGAGAGTGCCTGGAGCTCCTTGTCCCGGCGGTCTTTGGCCTCGGCGTGCAGCTTGGCCGCCTCGGCCCGCTTCTCCTCCGCTTCGCGGGCGGCCTTGGCACGCAGCTGGGTGATCTCGCGCTCGGCGGTGGCCCGCAACGTCGCGACCTCCCGCTCGACGGTGGCCTTGAGCTCGGCGACCTCGTGGGCGGTGGCCGCCCGCAGCTGTTTGGTCTCCCGGTCGGCGTCCGAACGCAGCGTGTCCGCCTCGCGACGGGCCTGCACCCGCACCTCGGCCGCTTCCCGCTCCGCGGCGGTGCGAAGGTTGCTCGCGTCCCGCTCGGCCGACGCCTTCATGGCGGCCGCCTCGGCCCGGGCCTTGTCGGTGATCTCGCGGGCCTCGAGACGGGCGCCCGAGATGATCCCCTCGGAGTCCCGTTTCGATTCGCCCCGGTGCTCGTTGGCCTGCTCCTCGGCGAGCCGGAGGATCTGCTCGACGCGGGTGCCGAGACCGGAGAGCGTGGGCCGGCTGCTCTCCTCGATCTGCTTGGACTGGTCGGTCAGCTTCTGCTGCGCCGACGTGAGGGCCTGCTCCGCCGCGCGGTGGCGGCGGGCCGTGTCATTGAGTCGCTGCTCCGCCTCAGCCCGCGCAGCCTCCGACTGCGCCAGAGCTGCGTTGAGGCGCTGGACGAAGTCATCAACCTGAGCCCGGTCGTATCCGCGCAGGACGACCGTGAAGTCGGGTTGCGAGTTGGCGTTCTCGAAGAACGTCAGGGAAGACTGCTGAGCCATGCCGCACATACTCGCAGACTCACCCCGCCCCTTCGCAAGGGCGTAGGCCGTCTTGTTGCACCTTATGGGCGGGCTGGGCGGTCCCAGGGTGCAACGTTCACATGTGCCGGACGTGAGCCGTCCCTTTTGCGGTGTGCCGAGGTGATGATCGGCACCTTAGCGAGAACGATCCGCTACCGCCCGCGGAAACGGTTGATCGCGTCCTCGTGTCGCGCCCGCCTGCCGGGGTCGCGCACTCCGAGTCCCTCGGCCGGAGCCAGGCACCGCACCCCGATCTTGCCCTGGTGCGCGTTGCGGTGCACCTCGAGCGCGGCCTGACCGGTCTCGGCCAGCGGGTACGTCTTGGACAGGGTCGGGTGGATCCGGCCCTGGGCGACCAGGCGGTTGGCCTCCCACGCCTCCCGGTAGTTGGCGAAGTGCGAACCGATGATCCGCTTCACGCTCATCCACAGGTACCGGTTGTCATAGGAGTGCATGAACCCGCTGGTGGACGCGCAGGTGACGATCGTCCCGCCCCGTTTGGCGACGTAGACCGAGGCGCCAAAGGTCTCCCGGCCCGGGTGCTCGAACACGATGTCGGGGTCCTCGCCGCCGGTGAGCTCGCGGATGCGCTCGCCGAAACGGCGCCATTCGCGCGGGTCCTGGGTGTTCTCGTCGCTCCAGAACTGATAACCCTCGGCCGCCCGGTCGATCACGAAGTCGGCGCCCATGGCCCGGCAGATCTCGGCCTTCTCCGGTGACGACACCACGCATACCGGTACCGCACCGCCATTGAGGGCGAACTGGGTCGCGTACGAGCCGAGGCCGCCTGAGGCGCCCCAGATGAGCACGGTGTCGCCCTGCTTCATCTGAGCGCCATGGTGGGACACGAGCTGGCGGTAGGCCGTCGAGTTGACCAGCCCCGGGCAGGCGGCCTCCTCCCACGTGAGGTGGGCCGGGCGGGGCATCAGCTGATTGGCCTTGACCAGGGCCAGTTCGGCCAACCCCCCGAAGTTGGTCTCGAAACCCCAGATCCGCTGCTGCGGGTCGAGCAGAGTGTCGTCATGGCCGGCCGCGTCCTCCAGCTCGACCGAGAGGCAGTGGGCGACGACCTCGTCGCCGGCCTTCCATTTGGTCACGCCCGGGCCCACGCGCAGCACCACACCGGACAGGTCAGATCCCACGATGTGGTAGGGGAGGTCGTGCCGGCGGGTGAGCGGCGAGACCTTCCCGTACCGCTTGAGGAACGTGAAGGTCGATACCGGTTCGAAGATCGAGGTCCACACGGTGTTGTAGTTGACCGCGCTGGCCATCACCGCGACCAGCGCCTCGCCCGGGCCCAACTCGGGGGTCGGCACCTCCTGCAGGTGCAGGGACCGACGTGGATCCTTGTCCCGGGTCTCCAGGCCGTCGAACATGGAGGCCTCGTCAGCCCGGACGACCACGGCCTGGTATGAGCTCGGTACCGACAGCCCACCGACCGCGGCGAGCTCGGCGCCGGGGTCGGCCGCCGAATCCGCGGCCATGATCGCCTCGAGGATCTGCTTCATCTCCACCTCCGTGACCCCGGGTGCACACGTCCATGCCCGGCTCGCATGCCGTTCGAGGTCCGTCGACGTTACTAGTGGGTATTGTGAGGGGGAACCGGTCATTCGAGCCCGACCTGTGAATAACGTCGCGCTGTGAAGAACCGCACGCGCCACCGCTGATCAGGATCGATCGCTTTGAGGATGGCCCGTACGACTGTCCGGTCATTCGCAGCAACAGAAGCGATTCAGGCAGGCTCGACCAGTTCAACGAGGACGCCGCCGGTGTCCTTGGGATGAACGAAATTGACCCGCGAACCGGCCGTACCCCGGCGGGGTTCGTCATAGAGCAACCGCATGCCACGCTCCCGCAGGATGGCGCTGGTCGCTTCGAGATCGGTGACCGTGTAGGCGACCTGTTGCACCCCCGGCCCGTGGCGGCTGAGGAACTTGGCGATCGCGGAATCGGGAGACAGCGGGGACAGCAACTGGATGCATCCGCCGGCGGTGCTCGGCCCGACCGAGATCATCGCCTCGCGCACACCCTGTTCCTCGTTGACTTCACTGTGGACGCAACGCATTCCGAAGACGCGACCGTAGAACTCGATGGCCGCGTCGAGGTCCGCTACGGCGATTCCGACGTGGTCGATGCGCGTGATTCCGATGTCGACGGGTGTGACTGATCCCGCAGGGCTGACGCCGGGTGTCTCCGTAGCCATACCGTTAGTCTTACCTAACAGTCGTTAAGGCACACGCGTGGGAGAGATTCCTCATGACTTCGGTGATCGTGGACGGCGCCCGGACGCCGATGGGCCGACTGCTCGGCAACCTGAAGGATCTGCCCGCGACCGCGCTCGGCAGCACCGCCATCGCCGCCGCGCTCGAGCGCGCCGGGGTGGCACCGGAGCAGGTCCAGTACGTGATCATGGGCCAGGTACTGCAGGCCGGAGCGGGCCAGATGTCGGCCCGGCAGGCCGCCGTCGGCGCCGGGATCCCCATGAGTGTGCCGTCCCTGACGGTGAACAAGGTCTGCCTGTCCGGCCTGGACGCTATCGCGCTGGCCGACCAGCTCATCCGGGCCGGTGAGTTCGACATCGTGGTCGCCGGCGGCATGGAGTCCATGAGCAACGCACCGCACCTGCTGATGGGTTCGCGGCAGGGACACAAGTACGGCGAGGTCACGATGCTGGACCACATGGCCTTCGACGGACTGACCGACGCCTACGAACACATCTCGATGGGCGAGTCGACGGACCGGCACAGCGCCCGGCACGGACTGACCCGCGAGGAGCAGGACGCGTTCGGCGCCCGTAGCCACGCGCTGGCCGCCGCCGCCCAGAAGAACGGCCACTTCGCCGAGGAGATCGCCCCGGTCTCGATCCCCGCGCGTCGCGGCGCGGGCTCACGGAGCCCGACAGCGGCTCAGGGTGAGTCTCTCGTCATCAGTGAGGACGAGGGCGTCCGGCCGGACACCACGGTCGAGGTACTGGCCAAGCTGCGGCCGGCCTTCGGCAAGGACGGCACCATCACCGCGGGCACCTCATCGCCGATCTCGGACGGTGCGGCCGCGGTGGTCGTGATGAGCCGGGCCAAGGCCGAGGAGCTGGGGCTGACCTGGCTGGCCGAGATCGGCGCCCACGGCGTGGTCGCGGGACCGGACAACTCGCTGCACTCCCAGCCGTCCAACGCGATTCTCACGGCGCTGGCCAAGCAGGGCCTCAGCGTCTCGGACCTGGACCTGATCGAGATCAACGAGGCCTTCGCGGCGGTCGGCATCCAGTCGACCAGGGATCTGGGCGTCAGCCCTGACATCGTGAACGTCAATGGCGGCGCGATCGCCCTCGGCCACCCGATCGGTATGTCCGGAGCGCGGCTGGTGCTCACCCTCGCCCTCGAGCTCCGCCGCCGTGGCGGCGGACTCGGCGCGGCCGCGCTGTGTGGCGGTGGTGGGCAGGGTGACGCGTTGATCATCCGAGTACCGTCGGCGGTATGAGCGACGGTTCGCCGCCCGCCCGTCGCAGCCGGGATGTTCCGTCGCTGGTGGCCGCCGCCCGGGAGGGCGACCCGCGCGCGGTCGCCCGGCTGGTGACCCTGGTGGAGGACGGCGACCCGCTGCTGCCCGTGATCGCAGCCGCGCTGGCCGGCTCGACCGGGCGGGCCCAGATCATCGGTCTGACCGGCTCGCCCGGGGTCGGTAAGTCGACCACCACCAACGAGCTGGTCCGGGCCTACAGGGCCGAGGGCCACCGGGTCGGCGTGCTGGCCGTCGACCCGTCCAGCCCGTTCACCGGCGGCGCGATACTGGGCGACCGGGTACGCATGCAGGACCACGCGACCGATCCGGGGGTCTACATCCGGTCGATGTCGAGCCGGGGTCACCTCGGCGGCCTGGCCGCCGCCACGCCGCAGGCGGTCCGGGTTCTCGAGGGCGCCGGCTGCGACATCGTGATCGTCGAGACCGTCGGGGTCGGGCAGGCCGAGGTCGAGGTGGCCAGCCTGGCCGACACCACGGTCGTCATGCTCGCCCCCGGCATGGGCGACGCGATCCAGGCGGTGAAGGCGGGCATCCTCGAGGTGGCCGACGTGTTCGTGGTCAACAAGGCCGATCGGGACGGAGCCGACGCCACGTACCACGACATCCAGGGCATGATCGGGCTCGGTGACCGGGGTCCGGGCGAGTGGCGTCCGCAGGTCGTCAAGGCGGTGGCTGTCCGGAACGAAGGCGTCAACGGCATTGTGGACGCCATCGCCAAGCACCGGATGTGGCTGACCGAGCACGGAGAGCTGCAGAAGCGGCGCGAGAGGCGGGCGGCCGCCGAGATCGAAGGGATCGCGCTGGGCGAGCTCCGGTCCCGTATCGGCTCATTGCGCTCGGAGGCGGCCCTACCGACACTGGCCGCGGCCGTGGCCGCCGGCGAGCTGGACCCGTACGCGGCCGCCGGCCGCCTGCTGGCCGGCCTCGATCTGCCCTCCTGACCCCGGTGCGCGCGGATTCTCCGGGCGATCGCGACGGCTGATCCGCCGGGAGAACTCGGCCGTGATCGGCCCGGAGCCCGGGTGCCGCGTGCGGGCGGCGGACCAGGTGTGCGATACGGCGCCGGTACGGCTTAGGGTGTTGCGGGCGTGTCACGAGCATGCGGTTGCTGGGGAGGTCGATGGTGAGCGGCTGGACGGTCGCGCTACGGGGCATCCGTTACCGGCCGGGCCGGTCCTTGATGGTGCTCCTGCTCGCCACGGTCGCCATCGCGACGACGGTACTGGCCCCGGCGTACAGCCGGGCCGCCCAGCAGTCGGTGCTGACCGACCGGCTCGCCCAGGCTCCGGCGGACGCGACCGGCCTGCAGGTGCGCTCGGAGTCGGCGGCGGGCGAGCCGGCCCCGTGGGACCGCACGGCCGACGCCAAGCTCGTGGCCCACCAGATGCTCGCCAAGCATCCGACGCTGGCCGGCCGACTCGAGCTCCCGGTGGGTGCGTCCGAAGTCGACACCGTGCTGACTCCCGGGTCGGAGGAGGTGCTGGCCAAGCTGGCCTATCGCGACGACGTGTGTCGCCACCTGACCATCACCGCCGGCCAGTGCGCCGATGAACCGGGCCAGGTCGTGCTCAGCGCCCGGTCCGCCGCGCAGTACCACGTGAACGTCGGTACCACGTTCGTCCCGCGGGCCCGAACCGGCTCCGGCCCCGGGCGCCACCCGCTGACCGTGACCGGACTGTACGAGCCGACCAACGCGGCCGATCCGTACTGGGGCAGGGGCGGGTACTTCGCGGCCGGACCGCCGAGCGGGGAGTCCTCGCTCCCCCGCCTCGACGCGATCTTCGTGACCGACGAGGAGGACCTGACGCTGCCGGGTCAGCTGCCCGCGGTGTACCTGGACTACCAGCTGCGCACGGACGCGGTCCGGCTGGACGACGTCGGCCACCTGCAGACCGACCTGCAGGGCTTCAACACCGATGTCAACGCGGGCCAGCTGCGACTGACCACCGAGCTGCAGGGCGTCCTCAACGACATCGGCGCGGAAGCGTCCTCGCTCGGGCGGACCGTCCCGATCGTCGCCGTCCCGCTGGTCCTCGTCTGCTGGTTCGTCCTGTTCCTCCTGGTGGCCGCGTTGACCGACGAGCGTGGACCCGAGGTCGCGTTGGCCAAGTTGCGCGGCTACTCGACCCGGCAGTCTGGGCGGTTCGGTCGGGCCGAGGCGTTGTGGCTGGTCGGGTTCGCGGTTCCGCTCGGTATCGCGCTGGGGCTGGCCATTGTGGAGGGTGCCGCCCGTACCGTGCTCGGCTCGGGTGTCAACGTCGAGCTCCGCTGGCCGGTGCTCCTCGCGGCGCTCATCGGAGTGTTGGCCGCCTATGTGGCGGTCCGGGCGGCGGGCAGCCGCACGCTGGGTCGGCCCGCCCTGGCTCTGCTGCGGCAGGTGCCGGAGCGTGGTGGGTGGCGCGCCGGGGTGGCGGAGGGCGTCGTCGTCGCCGTCGCCGCGGCGTCGCTGGTCGCGGCCGTCAGTGACCGGACAGCCCCGCTGGCGCTGCTCGCTCCGGCGGCGATCGCCCTGGTCGCGGGCGTCATCACCGCTCGGCTGCTGAGCGCCTGGTCGCGCATGCGCGTGCGCGGGGCGGCGCGACGAGGTCGGGTCGAGCGGCCTGCTGGCCCACGCCCAGCTGGCCCGACGCCCGATCGGGCACCGGATCATGCTGGTCGTCACCGTCGCGGTGGCGCTGCTGTCGTTCGCCGCCACCGCCTGGGACGTGGCCGCCCAGGCCCGTGTCGATGTCGCGGCCGACACCGTCGGCGCGGACCGGGTCGTCCGGGTGATCGCGGCTGACCCGGCCGCGCTGGTCAACGCGGTGTCGGCCGCGGTCGGTGACGGCAGCGCGATGCCGGTCGTGCGGGCGAGCGAACCCTACGCCGGCCACAACGAGGAGCTGATCGGTGTCGTCAGCGACCAGCTGCCGGATGTGGCGCTATGGCGTGAGCACTCGCGCCAGGAGCTGGCCCAGCTGGCCGATCTGCTCCGCGGCGAAGGCGCGGCGCCCCTGTCGGTCACGGGATACCTCGAGGCCGACGTGACCGCGTCCGCGCTGACCGGCAAGCCCCGGCTGGCCGCGATGGTGGCCATCCCCGGGAGCCCTACCCGGACCGTGACGCTCGGCCTGCTGGCAAACGGCCGGCACACCTACCGCGCTGAGATCTCCGGCTGCGACTCCGGTTGCCGGCTGATCGCCCTCACCGTGTCCCGCCAGGTGCCAGGTACGTCCACTGTGGATGCCCAGTTCAGTCTGGCCTCACTGACGAGCGCGGCCGGTCCGGTCAACGCCGGATTCGCCAACCCGGGCCAGTGGCGGGTCGAGTCCCAACGGTCACCTCAGGCACAGGTAACTGTCCACGCTGGACAGTCGCTCGAGGTGGCCGCCCACTCGACCGACCCGGGCGATGTGGTGATCGAGTACGTGGACACCCCCGACGAGCTGCCGGTGGTGGTCGCCGGTGGCTCGCCCGCCGACGACGTGCACGCGGGATCGTTCACCTTCCCGGCGCTGGGCGAGACGCCGCAGTCGTTCGACGTGGTCGGCCGGGTTGACGCGCTGCCCCGGGCCGGTGGCCGGGCGCTGCTGTTCGATCTCGACTATGCCGTCCGGGCGGCCCAGCGTACGTCGACCCTGTCGGACAACTCGCGGCTGCGCTACGAGGTGTGGGCCAACGCCCAGGCCCCGGCCGACCTCTCGGCCCGCCTCGCCGCGGCCGGACTGCAGGTGCTCGACGAGCAGTCGATGACCGCGGTCCGCGAAGACATGGGACGGGCGGCTCCCGCGCTCGGGCTGCGCCTGTACCTCATCGCCGGTGCGGCCGCGGTACTGCTCGCCGTGGGCGCTGTCCTGCTCACGGCGTACATCGGCTCCAGCGCACGCCGCTACGAACTGTCCGCGCTGCGGGTCAGCGGCGTCAGTATCCGGACCCTGCGGTGGGGGCTGCTGCGCGAGTACCTGATGCTGATCGGGCTGCCCCTGGTCGTGGGGCTGGCGGCCGGGGTGGCCGGGGCCGCCCTGATGCTGCCGGGGATCCCGCTGGTCAACGTCGGTCAGGCGATCGGCGCCGTCCGGTACCGCCCCGGCATCGGGGTGCTGCCGGTGTCGGTGGCGATCACGCTGATCGGACTCGCCCTCGCCGTCCTCGTCGTTCTCCGGCTGGTCCGGGGGGCGACCCCGGAGCGGCTGCGGGAAGGAGCGGACATATGACACCGCAGCTGGCGAGGGGTGTGTGACTGAATGACCGCGATGTTGCAGGGGCAGGAGGTCCAGACCGGCGGCGTGTCGGTCAGCGCCCGCGGGCTGGTCTACATCTACCGGCTCGAAGGCTACGACGTGGTCGCCGTGGCCGGGGTCGACCTGGACATCGCGGCCTGCGAGTCGGTGGCCCTGCTCGGCCCCTCCGGCTCGGGCAAGTCGACGCTGCTGGCACTGCTGGCCGGCCTGCTCCCGCCGTCGGCCGGCCGGCTCACGGTGGGCGAGTACGACCTGGCCAAGGCGAGCGCCGCCGACCTGGCCCAGATGCGCGCCCGCCAGGTCGGGGTGGTGCTGCAGGGAGCCGGCCGCAACCTGTTGCCGTACCTGTCCTCGGAACAGAACGTGCGGTTCGCTCAGCGCGGTGCCGGCGGCCGGCGAAACCTTCCGGCCGCCCGCGACGTGTTAGCACTGGTCGGTCTGTCCGCCCGGGGTCGGGCCCGGATGCGCCCCCGCGACCTGTCGCCGGGGGAGCGACAGCGCCTCGCTCTGGCGGTGGCGCTGGCCAACTCGCCCGGGCTGCTCCTGGCGGACGAGCCGACCAGCCAGCTCGACACCCGCGCGCGGGATGAGGTGCTGGCCGCACTGGAGGCGGTCCGTCAGGCCGGCACGACAGTGGTGGTGGTGACCCACGATCCCGCTGTCGGGCACCAGATGGGGCGTACGGTCACGATCCGCGACGGCCGGGTCGGGGGCGAGGGCCGACGCGGCGAGGACTTCTCCGTGGTGGGACGGGACGGCTCGCTCCACCTTCCGCACGATGTGTTGAACGTCTTCACACCCGGCACCCTGGTCGAGGTGTGGTTGGAACCGGATGGGACGGCCCGGCTGATCCCGGTGGCCAGAACGGGGAGTTGACACGATGACACTGTTGGTCGATCGGGTGACCGTCGCGTACGACCGGACCGTGGTGCTACGTGATGTGTCCTTGCAGGCCCAGCCGGGACGGGTCCTGGCGGTGACCGGACCGTCGGGGGCCGGCAAGACCACGCTGCTGTGGGCCATGGCCGGGTTGGTGAAGCCGGTCAACGGCGCGGTCAGCGTGGACGGGGTCGCCCTGCGCAACCGGGACCACGCGGTGTCACAGCACGTCGTCCTGGTGCCCCAGGACAACGGGCTCGCCCCGATCCTGACCGCGGGCGAGAACGTCCAGGTGGCCCTGGTCGCGAACGGTGTCAAGCCGCCGGAGGCTCGCCGCCGGACGGCTGAGTCGCTGGAGTGGTTGGGCCTGTCCGACCAGGCAGACCAGCTTGTCGAGGAGCTCTCCGGAGGCCAGCAGCAGCGCACCGCGCTGGCTCGGGGCCTGGCCCTGCGGGGCCATGTCCTGCTGGCCGACGAGGTGACCAGCGAGCTGGACGCGCAGAACCGCCAGCGGGTGCTCGACCTGCTCCGCGCCGAGGCAAGCCGGGGCGCGGCAGTGGTGTTCGCGACCCACGACCCGGAGGCCGCGGCCGCGTGCGACGGGGAGTTGCACCTGCTCGACGGCTGCGCGGAGTTCGTCCGGTAACCCGGTGGATCTGGCTGGCCGGGTCGTCGCGGTCACCGGCGGAGGCCGCGGCATCGGTCGGGCCATCGCCGTCGCCCTGTCGGCGCTCGGGGCGAGCGTGGCGGTGGGCGACCTCGAGCCGGCGCCGGGCGAGTTCGCTCTCGACGTCCGCGATGAACGGTCGTTCCAGTCCTTTGTGGACGCCGTCGTGGAGTCGCTCGGCCCCATCGAACGTCCTGGTGAACAACGCCGGCGTGGCCGTGCCCGGACCTCTGCTGGCGACCTCGGCCGCGGAGCAGGAGCTGCAGCTGGCGGTGAACCTGCACGGTGTCCTTCGCGGTATGCGGCTCGTGCTGCCCGGGATGGTCGCCCGCGGGCGGGGTCACGTGGTGTCGATCGCGTCAGCCGGAGGGCGGATGCCCGCCCCCAACGCCGCCGTGTACACCGCGAGCAAGCATGCGGTGGTCGGCCTGACCGAAGCCGTCCGCGGCGAGCTGCTCGGTACCGGCGTTCGCGTGACGGCGATCCTGCCGCCGGTGGTGCGGACGGAGATGTCGTGTGGACTTCGGCTTCGCGGCCTGCCGACCATCGCTCCGGAGGCGGTCGCCCGCCGCGTCGTGCGGGTCCTCACCGGCCGGGGCAATCCGGCTGTCGTGTTCGTGCCGTGGTGGGTGGCCGGGCTCGCCGTGGCTGACCGCCTGTCGCCGCGATGGCTTCGTGACCTCGCCCGGCGGATGGCCTCGGTCGACGCCGGTACCGGCATCCGTGCGTACGACGAGCGGATCGCACGCCAGGTCGGCGAGGGTGAGCCTTAGCGATCGTTAAGGCCGCGGCCTATCATCAGGTCCATGGACGCCCACGAGATCGAGGCGGGCCGGCAGCGCTGGCGGCAGCGCTTCGACGAGGCCAGCAAGCGCGACGCCGATTTCACCACACTGTCCGGTACACCGGTCGAGCCGGTCTACGGCCCACCGCCGGGCGATGACGTCGACGGGTTCGAGCGCATCGGTTGGCCGGGGGAGTACCCGTACACACGGGGGCTCTACCCGACCGGGTATCGGGGGCGCACCTGGACGATCCGGCAGTTCGCCGGGTTCGGCAACGCGAAGCAGACCAACGAGCGGTACAAGCTGATCCTCGGGGCGGGCGGCGGTGGCCTCTCGGTCGCCTTCGACATGCCGACCCTGATGGGGCGCGACTCCGACGACCCGCAGTCGCTGGGCGAGGTCGGGCACTGTGGCGTCGCCATCGACTCCGCGGCCGACATGGAGGTGTTGTTCGGCTCCATCCCGCTCGACGGCGTGACCACCAGCATGACCATCTCGGGGCCGGCCGTGCCGGTGTTCTGCATGTACCTGGTGGCGGCCGAGCGTCAGGGCGTTGATCTGTCCACACTGGACGGTACACTGCAGACAGACATCTTCAAGGAGTACATCGCGCAGAAGGAGTGGCTGTTCCCGCCCGAGCCGCACCTACGCCTCATCGGGGACCTGATGGAGTACTGCGCGCGGGAGATACCCCGGTACAAGCCACTGTCGGTGTCGGGTTACCACATCCGCGAGGCCGGCTCGACCGCCGCACAGGAGCTGGCCTATACCCTGGCCGATGGCTTCGCCTATGTCGAGTTGGGACAGTCGCGGGGCCTGGACGTGAACACCTTCGCTCCCGGGCTCTCGTTCTTCTTCGACTCGCACGTGGACTTCTTCGAGGAGATCGCCAAGTTCCGGGCCGCCCGGCGGATCTGGGCCCGGTGGCTGCGCGGCCGGTACGGCGCCACCTCGGAGAAGGCGCTCTGGCTGCGGTTCCACACCCAGACGGCGGGCGTGTCGCTGACCGCCCAACAGCCGGTCAACAATGTCGTCCGGACCGCCCTGGAAGCCCTGGCCGCCGTGCTGGGCGGTACGAACTCGTTGCACACCAACGCCCTGGACGAGACCCTGGCCCTGCCGACCGACGAGTCGGCCGAGATCGCCCTGCGCACGCAGCAGGTCATCATGGAGGAGTCGGGGGTGGCCAACGTGGCCGACCCGCTGGGGGGATCCTGGTACGTCGAGGCGCTCACCGACCGCATCGAGGCCGAAGCCGAGGCCATCTTCGCCCGGATTCTGCAGCTGGGCGACGGGTCCTCGGTCACCTCGGGGATCCTGCGGGGTATCGAGGACGGTTGGTTCATGGCCGAGATCGCCGAGTCGGCCTTCGTTTACCAGCAGGCCCTGGAGAAGGGCACGAAGAAGGTCGTCGGCGTGAACGTGCACACCTCCACCACCTCCCGCGACCTCGAGATCCTGCGCATCTCGCACCAGGTGGAGCTGGAGCAGAAGGCGACCCTGGCCGCCCGGCGGTCGGCTCGCGATGACGCCCGGGTCCGCGCCGCCCTCGACGCGCTGGTCGGCGTCGCCCGCGGTCAGGGGAACACCGTGCCAGCCATGCTCGACGCCGCCCGGGCCGAAGCGACTCTGGGCGAGATCTGTGACGCGCTGCGCGCCCTGTGGGGTGTCTACCGCGAACCCGCCCGCTTCTGAGGTCTTCACTGCCGGCGCCCGCTTGATTGCCCGGACACTTTGCCAACGCTTTTTGTCGAGTAGGGCGTCCGGGCTAACACCTGGCGGGGCCAGGCGAGGCCAGGCGAGGCCAGGCGAGGCCAGGCGAGGCGAGTGCGAGGGCTGGCGAGGGCTGGCGAGGCGAGGGCGGGCGAGGGCGGGCGAGGGCGAGGCGAGGGCGAGGCGAGGGCGAGGCGAGGGCGAGGGCTGGCGGGGCCGACAAACTCGCCGGTGCTCGCCGTCGACAGTCGGGCGATGACGCCGGTGTCCGATCCGCCACCTGCCCGTTCTCGCCCTCCGAACGCCGGTTACGGCGCGGTAAGGAGTCATCGAGAGCGTGCGCGGTCGGTGGCCGCGCGGCCGTGACAAACTAGCAACCATGGACCCACGCACCACATCGTCGATCTTCACGCGCGGAGCCGTCGACCTGGGCGCGCTCCGGGAGCGCAACGCTGCCGCCGAGCGGGCCGCGGAGGCGGCCGCCCGTCCCGCCACCCCGCCGCCGCCCAACGACAGCGCCGGGCCGGGTGGCGTGACCATCATCGACGTGACCGAAGCCACCTTCCAGACGGAGGTGCTCGAGCGGTCGCTGACCACGCCGGTCATCATCGACTTCTGGGCCGAGTGGTGTGGCCCGTGCAAGCAGCTCAGTCCGGTGCTGGAGAAGCTGGCCCTCGAGTACGACGGCGCCTGGGTACTGGCCAAGATCGACGTCGACGCCAACCAACGGATCGCGCAGGCCTTCCGGGTACAGGGCATTCCCATGGTGTTCGCCGTCGTCGGTGGGCAACCGATCGACGCTTTCACCGGAGTCGTACCCGAGTCGCAGCTACGCCCGTGGATCGAGGCGGTGCTCAAGGCGGCCGGGCAGGAGGTCGAGGCCCCGGCCGACCCGGTGCTCGTCGCCGCCGACGACGCCATGGCCGCCGGCGACTTCGACGAGGCCGAGCGGACCTACCGCAAGATCCTGTCCGAGCATCCGGCCGATCAGGCGGCCCAGGCGGGCCTGGCGCAGGTCGGGCTGCTCCGGCGGGTCGACGGGGTGGTGCCGGCCGAGGCGTTCGCCGCCGCCGACAAGGCCCCCGACGATGTCGGCGCCCAGACGCTCGCCGCGGACGTCGAGGTCATTGGTGGTCAGGCCGAGCGGGCGTACGCGCGCCTGGTCGATCTCGTGCGCCGGACGTCGGGCGAAGACCGGGACGCGGCCCGCCAGCATCTGATCTCGCTGTTCGCCTTCGCCGCGCCAGACGACCCGGCGGTCGCCGCCGCCCGTCGGGCCCTCGCCAGCGCGCTGTTCTGAGCGGCATGCGCCGGATCGCCCTCCTCGACGCCCCGTCAAACCTCGGGCTGCGCCCACCCACGCCCGGTGCCGTACCTGGCTGCGCCAAGGCACCCGGGGCGCTGCGTGATCACGGCCTGCTCACCCGCCTGGGCGCCCGTGACGCCGGCTGCCACACCCCACCCCGGTTCGACCCGGGGGAGTGGCGGCCGGGCGACGGGGTCAGCCAGTCCGCCGATATCGCCCGGTACTCGATCCGGCTGGCCGAGCGGATCGGCGCCATCGTCACCCAGGGCGAGTTCCCGCTGGTCCTGGGCGGTGACTGTTCGATCGCCCTCGGCTCGGCCCTGGCCATGCGCCGGCTCGGGGAGGAGCTGAGTGGGCCTATCGGGCTGATATATGTCGATGCCCACTCCGACTTCCGCCACCCCGGCAACGCCCCCGTGGTGGGAGCGGCGGCCGGCGAGGCGCTGGCCCTGGTCACCGGCCGCGGGCAGCCCGACCTGGCCGCGATCGAGCAGCGCCGACCGTACGTGCGCGACCGTGATGCGGTCGTGATCGGCCTCCGGGCGACCGACGAGTACCGCATGGACCTGCAGGCGTCCGGCTTCGCCGTGCGGGCCGTCCCCGACATCCGCGCCCACGGCGCGGCCCGCACGGCCCAGTGGGCCCGGGCCCAGTTGGCCGAGTGCATCGGGTACTGGGTGCACCTGGACGTGGACGTTCTGGACCCGTCGGTGATGCCGGCCGTCGACGCGCCCAACCCGGGCGGCATCGCCTATCCGGAGTTGGAGCTGCTCCTGCGCGGACTGGTCGGCGGCAGCGACTGCGTCGGAGCCGAGGTGACCGTCTTCGACCCCGACTTCGACGTCGAAGGGGCGTATGCGGCTGACCTGGTGAACGCGCTGGTCACCGGCTTCTCGGCGGTGACGGCCTGGGTACCCGCGGCCCGCGGTGAGCCGGTCGCCGAGCCTGGCCCGGAGGATGAGGCGGGTTCGGCGCCGGCATCGGTACCGGTGATCCCGACCCAGTCCAAGCGGCGCTCACGGCGGACCACGACGGCCCGCTGAACGCGGTCAGTCGTGCATCGCTGAGAACAGCTCTTCCCGGGTGTCGCCGACGGCCGTCAGCAGGGCGCCCTGCAGCACCGCGTCGGTGCCGGCCGCTGTGGCCACCACCGGCGGGGCGACGAGCGCGATCCGGGCCACCTCGTCGCGTACCCGGCTGGCCAGCGCGTCGCCGCCGGCCCGGCCGACCTCTCCGGAGAGTACGACCAGCGACGGGTCGAGGACCACGCACACCGAGACCACGCCGATGGCCACCCGGCGGGCCAGTTCGTCGAGCACCGCCTCACCCTTGGACCCCGCCGCGATGGCGGCCGTGAGCGCGTCGGCCGCGGTGGCCGCCCGGAACCCGCTGGCGCGGGCCAGGCTGCGTACCGTTTCGGCGCCGACGGTGCGCTGGAACGAGCCGGTCAGCCCGCCCGGCTTGAACGTGCGCGCCTCGTCGGCCACCGGCGCTCCCGGAACCGGCAGGTAGCCGATCTCACCCGCGGCCCCGGCCGCCCCCCGGTGCAACCGGCCGCCGATAACGATGGCCAGACCGACACCGCGGCCGATCCAGACCAGGGCGAAGTCGTCCACGCCCCGGGCCGCGCCGGACCGCGCTTCCGCCACCGCGGCCAGATTGACGTTGTTCTCGAATGTGACCGGGCGTTGCAGATCGGCCCGCAGCGTGCCGAGCAGGCCCCGGTGCCACTGCGGCAGGTCGAAGGCGAACGCGATGTCCCCGGTGGCCGGATCGACCAGACCCGGCGTACCGAGCACGACGCGGCGGACCTTGTCCCACGGCGCGCCCGCCCTCGACGCCGCCTCCAGCACGGCGTCGTGCACGACCCGGGCCGGGTCGTCGGCGTCGTGTGGACTGACCTCGACCAGGGCCCGGGTGACGCCGGTGATGTCGGCCGACGCGGCCACCACATGGCGCGGGCCGACCTCGACCCCGATGACGAAGGCGCTGTCGGGTACCACGGCGTAGAGCGCGGCATTGGGTCCGCGGCCACCTTCCTGGGAGCCGATCTGTGCGACCAGCCGCCGTCCCTCCAGCCGTTCGATCAGCTGGGAGGCGGTCACCTTCGACAGGCCGGTCAGCTCGCCCAGCTGGGCCCGGGTCAGCGGACCCTGCTCGAGTAGCAGCTCCAGGGCGGCCCGATCGTTGATGGCGCGCAGAAGGCTCGGCGTACCGGGCTGTCTCGGCTGATACATGCGCGCTCCTAGACCTTGCATTTAGGAAAGTTTCCTATTAGATTCGGCCACCGTAACGGAGGTCGCCAGCGTACGGTCAAGGGTCCGTCCCCATTCCGGACACGCCGCGACTGTCCACACAATGCATTGGACAACGGCCGGGCCAGCCCGATCGATCGGACATGGGGGTGACTCGTGACGCCGAAGCGCCACAACGAGCGCGCATGAACACCCCGGAGCTGCGCCAGTTGGCCCTCCGTACCCTGCTCGCCGCCTTCCCGGGAGCCGAACCGCCACCGTGGGCGCGCCGCCTGGTCGCTGAGGGCCTCGGCGGAATCGCATTGTTTCCGTACAACATCGTCAATCTGGACCAGGTCGCACGGCTCACCGGCGTGCTGCGGGCCGAGCGGACGGACGTCATCGTCGCGACCGACGAGGAGGGCGGGGATGTCACCCGCCTGTGCTACGCCACCGGCAGTCCGTACCCCGGGAACGCCGCGCTCGGTGTCGTCGATGACGTCGATCTGACCGGACAGGTGTACCGGGCCATCGGCGCCCAACTGGCCGCGGTCGGAGTGACGCTCGACATGGCTCCGACAATCGACGTGAACAGCGCCGACGACAACCCCGCCATCGGTACCCGCAGCTTCGGCAACGACTCGTCCCGGGTGGCCGCGCACGCGGCCGCGGCGGTGACCGGGCTGCAGGCGGCCGGCGTGTCCGCCTGTGCCAAGCACTTCCCTGGTCACGGGGCCACCGAACTCGACTCGCACCTCGGCCTGCCGCTGGTCGACGTGCCGCTCGGGAAGCTCTGGGCGCGGGAGCTGCCGCCGTTCGAGGCGGCCATCAAGGCGGGTGTGCATTCGGTCATGACGGCCCACATCCGGGTACCTGACCTCACCGGAGACCTGCCGGCCACGTTCAGCGCCGAGCGTTGTCCGGACTGCTCCGCGGCGAGCTCGGCTTCACCGGCGCCGTCGTCTCGGACGCGCTGGAGATGCGCGGCGCCAGCGGCGCCATCGGCGTTCCCGAGGCGGCCGTGCGGGCGCTGATCGCCGGCAACGACCTGCTCTGCGTCGGCGGCGAGTTCCCGAAGTCGCCCGGTGCCAAGGACCTGATCGAAGCGACGGTGGCGGCGATCGTCGGCGCAGTCCACAGCGGACGGTTGGCGCTCGAGCAGCTCGAACTGGCGGCGGCCCGTACCGCCCGGCTCGGCCGGCACCCCGTGGTCGACGCCGCGGACCCGGCCGGGCCCGACCAGTTGGGCCTGGCCGCGGCCCGCCGGGCGGTCCGGGTCGAGGGGTCGCTGCCGTCGGGCGACGCCCTGGTCATCCAGCTCGAGGCGGCCGCGACGGTGGCGGCCGGCGAGGTCCCCTGGGGACTGGCGCCGCAACTGTCCAGTGTGGAGCGCCTCGACGCCGCGGTGGCCGGGCATCCCGGGACAGTGAACGCCATCCTGGCCCGGGCCCACGGCCGGCCGCTGGTCATCGTCAGCCGCGACACCCACCGCCACCCGTGGGCGCGCTCCCTAGTGGACACTCTGAGCGTGCGCCACCCCATGGTGGTCCTGGTCGAGATGGGGTGGCCGGCGGCCTGGCGGCCGGCCGGTACCTGTACCTATCTGGCCACGTACGGCGCGTCCCGGGCCAATGCCGCGGTGGCCGCCGAGCTCCTGTGGGGCGCCGTCCGTACGGCATGATGGCGGCCATGACGGTACGAGTCGCCATGTGGTCGGGTCCGCGCAACATCTCCACCGCGCTCATGCGCAGCTTCGACGCCCGCGGTGACTGTCTGGTCGTCGACGAGCCTCTGTACGCCCACTACCTGATGCGGACCGGCCTCGACCATCCAGCCCGCGACGAAGTCATCGCCAGCCAGCCGACCCGCTGGGAGGAGGTCGCCGACACCCTCACCGGGCCGGTCGCCACCGATGTGTACTACCAGAAGCACATGGCCCACCACCTGCTCCCCGATGTCGGTCGGGACTGGCTGGCCCGGGTCGACAACGCGATGCTCATCCGCGACCCGGCCCACGTGGTCGCCTCGTATGCCAAAGTGCGCGGCGAGCCGACCCTGGCCGACCTCGGGTACCCGCAACAGGTGGAGATCTTCCGGCGCTACGGCGGCCCGGTCGTGGACGCGGGTCGCCTCCTGCACGACCCGGCCGCCGTCCTGGGCCGACTCTGCGACGCCCTTCACATCCCGTACCGCTCGACGATGCTGAACTGGGCACCGGGCCGACGCCGCACCGACGGCGTCTGGGCCCCCCACTGGTACTCCGCCGTCGAACGGTCCACCGGTTTCGGCCGGTACGACCCGACCGCGGCGATCGTGCCGGATCACCTGCGCCACCTTGTCGACGCCGCCCAGCCCTTCTACGACGAGCTCTCCGCCCACGCCCTCTGACCCCCGCCGCCCAGCCCCCCGGCCCCGCCCCGGGTGTTAGTGCGGACGCCGTACTCGACAAGAATGGTTAGCAGGGTGTCCGGGCAATCGCGACTGTGCGCGCAATCGGGCAACCCCGCCCGCCCCCGGCAACCGCGCAGGTGGGGCGATCACCGTGATCCGGCGACGCCCTGGATCGCCTCGATCAGGGTGCCGTGGGCGCGGACATGTTCGCCGTAGAGGTGCGCGATGCGGCGGGTGACCGGGCCGGGTTGGCCGGCGCCGATGGTCCGGCCGTCGAGCGTGACGATGCCGGCGATCTCGCCCATGGTGCCGGTGCAGAACAGCTCCTCGGCGGCGTACAGCTCGGCGAGGCTCACGTCACGGACCTCGTAGGGGATGGCGGCCACGTCGGCGAGCGCGAATACGGTCTGGCGGGTGATGCCCTCGGGACAGGCGACGGTACGGGGGGTGACCAGCCCGGCATCGATGACCGCGAACAGGTGGGTGGCGTTGGTCTCGGCCACGAACCCGCGCCCGTCGAGCATCAACGCGTCGTCCGCCCCGGCCACGTTGGCCTCCACCTTGGCCAGGATCGAGTTGAGCAGGTTGTTGTGGTGGATCTTCGGGTCCAGCACGTCCGGGCCGGGGCGGCGCACGCAGGACGTGATCAGCCGGAGGCCGGTCGTCTCGTACACCGGCTCCTTGAACTCGGCCAGCACGATCAGCGTGCAGCCGTTCGTGTTGAGCCGTGGATCCATGCCGCTGGTGATCTTCACGCCGCGGGTGAGTGTCAGTCTGATGTGGACACCATCGGTCATGTTGTTCGCCCGCAGGGTCTCGGCCAGCGCCGCGGTGATGTCCATATCGGAGGGTACGCCGGCGAAGTGGAGAGCCGCCGCCGAACGCCGCAGCCGGGCCAGATGACCGGTCAAGGCGAACACCCGTCCGTCATAGAGCCGCAGCCCCTCCCAGACGGCATCCCCGCCCTGCACCACCGAGTCGAACGGAGACAGCCCCGGTTCGTCGCGGTGGCGCAGCACACCGTTGACCCAGTAGACGATGTCGGCGTTGCGCTCGTCGTAGCGTTGGAGCATCAGCTGACCGCCGACGCCGTCTGGACCAGGGTCCGGATCTGTCGCAACAGGACGGACAGCGCGGCCAGGTCCGCCCGCGAGTCGTCGAACTCGCGCATCGCGTTGCGCGCCCGGGCGATCGCGGTGGCGTTGAACGACTCCCACCGCTCGACCTGGCGTACCGGGTCGTCGTCGGCGGAGGAGGCGGCCAGCACCTCACGGGTCAGCGCGGCCAGGGCGGCGTAGAGGTCGTACCGCAGTGCCATGCGGGCCAGGCTGGTCCACCGGTCGTGGCGCGGCAGGGCCGAGATCCGCGACAGCAGTTCGTCGACGCCGAACCGCTCGGACAGGACGTAGTAGACGCCGGCCACCTCGTCGAGGCCGCGTCGTGACTCGGCCGCCACCTCGACGATGTCGAGCAGTCCGAAGCTGTAGGTGACGTGGGTCGACGGCCCGGGCCACGTCGCGGGGCACGCCCATGGCCTCCAGTTCGGCGATGTGCCCGCGCACGGCGTCGCGCTCGCGCCCCTGGAACAGGTCGTCGAGTCTGGGCAGCAGGGCCTGGACCCCGGGCCGCAACGCCGCGACCTCGGCGGTCACGTCCAGCGGCGAGCGCCGGCTCGTGCACCAGCCGGCGCACGGCCCGGTCGACCAGCCGGCGCAGTTCCAGGTGGACGGTCGTCTGGACGGGCATCGGAACCTGGGTGTCCAGCTCCTCGATCCGCCGCCACAGCTCGCCGAGGCCGTACACGTCGCGGACCACGACGAAGGCCCGTACCACGTCGGCCTGGCTGGCCCCGGTCTCCTCGATGGCCCGGAACACGAAGGAGATCCCGCCCCGATTGACCGCTTCATTGACCACGGAGGTGGTGACGATCTCCCGGCGCAGCCGGTGTCCGCGCATCCGATCGCGGAAGCGTTCCCGCAGTGGATTCGGGAAGTACTCGGCCAGGACCTGTGTGGTCCACTCGTCGTCGGGCAGGCTGGACTCGGCGATGTCACGTTCGGCCAGGATCTTCGTGTAGGCCATGAGGACGGCCATCTCGGGTGAGGTCAGGCCGACTCCGGCGGCGGTCCGCGCGTCCATCTCCTCGTCGCTCGGGAGAGCTTCCAGGGCACGGTCGAGGTGGCCGGAGCGCTCCATCTCGGTGATCATCCGGCGGTGCACGGACAGCAGGGCGCTGGCCTGGACCCGCGCGTTGCCGAGCGTCACGTTCTGCTCGTAGTCGTCCCGCAGCACCAGCGCCGCGACCTCGTCGGTCATGCTCGCCAGCAGGTCGTCACGTTCGGCCCGGGTCAGCTCACCGTCGGCCTCGGCCGCGCCGAGCAGGATCTTCATGTTCACCTCGTGGTCTGAGGTGTCCACTCCCGCCGTGTTGTCGATGAAGTCGGTGCCGATGTGTCCACCGGTGCCGGCGTACTCGATCCGGCCCCGCTGGGTCAGGCCAAGATTGCCGCCCTCGCCCACCATCCGCGCCCGGACCTGGGCGCCGTTGACCCGTATGTTGTCGTTGGCCTTGTCGCCGACGTCCGCGTGCGACTCGCTGGCCGCCTTGACGTAGGTACCGATGCCACCGTTGAACAACAGGTCCACCGGGGCCTGCAGGATCGCCTTCATGAGGTCGTTGGGCGCCAACGTGGTGACCGTCTCGGTCGGCGATGCCCAGCGCGGTCCGCATCTGCTGGACTGACCGTGATCGCCTTGGCGGTGCGGGGGAAGACGCCGCCGCCGGACGAGATCAGGTCCCGGTCGAAGTCGTACCAGGACGAGCGCGGCAGGTCGAACAGGCGGCGGCGCTCCACGGAGGACATTCGCGGATCCGGGTCGGGGTCGACGAAGATGTGCCGGTGGTCGAAGGCCGCGACCAGGCGGATGTGCTCCGAGAGGAGCATCGCGTTGCCGAACACGTCGCCCGACATGTCGCCGACGCCGACGACGGTGAAGTCCTGGGTCTGCGTGTCCAGCCCCATCTCCCGACCGTGCCGCTTGACCGATTCCCAGGCGCCGCGCGCGGTGATTCCCATCTTCTTGTGGTCGTAGCCGGCCGAACCGCCCGACGCGAACGCGTCGCCGAGCCAGAAGCCGTACGACATCGAGATCTCGTTGGCGAGGTCGGAGAAGGTGGCCGTTCCCTTGTCAGCCGCGACCACCAGATACGGGTCGTCGCCATCGTGGCGGACCACCTCCGGCGGCGGAACCACCTGCCGCCGACCAGGTTGTCCGTGATGTCGAGCAGGGCCGAGACGAACAGCCGGTAACAGGCGACGCCCTCGGTCTGGAAAGCGTCCCGGTCGGGGCCGCGGTGCCGCGGCGGTCATCCGTCTTGAGGACGAAGCCACCTTTCGCCCCCACCGGCACGATGATCGAGTTCTTCACCGTCTGGGCCTTGACCAGGCCGAGGATCTCGGTCCGGAAGTCCTCGCGCCGGTCCGACCAGCGCAGCCCGCCCCGGGCCACCGGCCCGAACCGCAGGTGGACGCCCTCGAACCGGGGTGAGTAGACGAATATCTCGAAGCGGGGGCGCGGCGCCGGTAGGTCGGGCACGGCCAGCGGGTCGAGCTTGACCGCCACATAGGGCTTCGGCCGGCCGTCGGCGCCCCGCTGGAAGAATGACGTGCGCATGGTCGCCTGGATCAGCGCGAGGTAGGCCCGCAGGATCCGGTCCTGGTCCAGCGAGGCCACCTCGTCGAGGTCGGCCCGCACCGCCGTGGCCAGCTCCGCGGCCCGGGTTGCCCGCTCCTCCGAAGTGAGGTCCAGCGACGGATCGAGCCGGGTCTCGAACAGCGTGACCAACCGGGCGGCGATCTCGGGGTACGCGACCAGCGTCGACTCCATGTACTCCTGAGAGAACACCGTCCCCGTCTGGCGCACGTACTTCGCGTAGGTGCGCAGGACGAGCACCTGACGCCAGGTCGAGCCCGGCCCGCAGGACGAGCTCGTTGAGTCCGTCCACTTCGGACTCGCCCCGCCAGGCGGCCGAGAAGGCGTTCTCGACCTTGGCCCGGACGTCGACGAGCTCGAGGGCACCGCTGGGCAGGCTCAACCCGAAGTCGTAGATGTGGACGCTGCCACCCCGGCGGCGCACCTCGTACGGGCGCTCGTCCTGAACCCCGACGCCGAGCGAGTGCAGCACCGGCAGGACGTCGGACAGGGTCATCGGCTCGCCGTTGCGGAACACCTTGAACCGGACGTCGTGGTCGTCCTTGCGGTGCCGGAACAGGTGCAGCACCAGCTGGCCCGGCTCCTCGAGCAGCTCCAGCATGGCCAGGTCCTGAACCGCCTCGTGCGCGGTATGGGTGTCCTTGTATGTCTCCGGCAGCGCGTCACGGTACCGGTCGAGCAACCGCCGCGCCTGTTCCTCGCCGAGTCGCTGCTCGAGGGTGAGCTGGAAGTCGTCGTCCCACAACCGGGTCGCCTCGGCCAGCTCGTTGGACAGCCCGTCGGTGTCGATCTCTCCAATGTGGGCGGTCGGGTCGACCCGGACAATGAGATGGATCCGGGCGAGCATGGCCTCCGTGACACGGGTCGTGTAGTCCAGCCCGATCGCCCTTGAGCTCGCGTAGCAGGATGTCCTGGATGCGCAACCGGTTGACCGTGGTGAACCGGTCGCGCGGCAGGTACACCAGGCAGGAGATGAACCGGCCGTACTGGTCCTTGCGGGCGAACAGCTTGACCTGGCGCCGTCCGGCCAGTCGCAGGACGCCCATGACCGTCCGGAACAGATCGTCAGTGGCGATCTGGAACAGCTCCTCGCTCGGGTAGTCCTCCAGGATGGACATCAGGTCCTTTCCGGAGTGGCTGCGCGGGCTCAGTCCGGAGCGCGCGACTGACCTCGGCCACCTTGCGCCGGATCACCGGTAGCTCCCGTACCGAGGTCTGGTAGGCCCCGGAGCTGAAGAGGCCGAGGAAGCGCCGCTCGCCGACCACGTTGCCGTCGGCGTCGAACACCTTCAGCCCGATGTAGTCCAGAAACGCGGCTCTGTGCACAGTGGAGCGGGAGTTGGCCTTGGTGATGATGAGCAGCCGCTTCTCCTGTACCCGTTGGTAGGCCTCCGGGCTCATCGAGGACAGGATGCGGGCACCGGTCGGGTCCCGGCGCAGGATGCCCAGGCCGGTACCGAGGATTGCTTCGAGAGCCTTGTTCCCGCCCTTGTCAGTCACGATGCGGTACTCGCGGTACCCGAGGAAGGTGAAGTGATCGTCGGCCAGCCAGCGCAGCAGGTCGACCGAGTCGGTGATGTCCTTGTCCGGCACCGGCAGGTGGTCGGTGGCGAGCTCATCGGCCAGCTTCGAGAGCCTGGCTGCGCATGCGCTGCCAGTCCTCGACCGCCTCCCGCACGTCGGTCAGCACCCGCTGCACCTCGTTGCGCAGCGCCGTCAGGGCCGACGCGTCGTACAGCGAGGGGATCTGGGATCCATCAGTGACCGATCGAAAACTCCGCGGCTCGCTCGCGCTCGCGCCGCGACCGATCTCGATCCGCATCCAGCTCTCGACCATATCGGCCGGGCCGGCCGCTGTCCGGGTCGACGTCGGGCAGCACGCTGATCAGCGCGCCCAGGGCCTCCCGCCGGACGACCACCTGCGGGTGGGCCAGCAGGTTCACCTCGTACCCGGCGCCGCTGACGGCCGCGGTGACCGAGTCGACCAGGAACGGCATGTCGTCGGTGACGACCAGCACCGCCGTCCGCTCCCCGTCCCGGGTCACCTCGAGCTTGAGCTCGCCGATCAGCCGTTGCCGGGCCAGCTCCAGATGGGCCTCGGTCCCGGCCAGCAGTTCGGCCGGCGTCCGGTTGCCCAGCTCCGCGTCGGGCACCAGCCGCCAGTAGCGGTTGACCAGGTTGGCGAGCTCCGGGCCAGCTCCACCGGCGGTCGCGGCCATCGCCATCGCCATCGCCTCCACCACGAGTCGCTCCAGATTCACCACCGGGCCCGGCCGCGGCCTCTCCACCGACGCCGGTGCTCAGATCGCCCTCACAGTTGGGCTCTGTGTAGTGCTGGCGACACTCGCGGTATGCCGACTCATTCGGGTGCCACCCTCTCTTCGGCCCACGACGTTGTGGTCCGTCCGCCCAGACTAGGACCTGATGCGCCGCCGTTCTCACCGGGCGCGACGGCCAGGGTTGGCGAATGTTCCGCCAATGTCCGACACCGGCGTCCAGACGGGTGCGCCAGCTGGCGGGCTTGGGCACAATGGCGGTCTGCACTACGCACGAGGAGTACCGATGCGCCGCAGTCTCGCCGCCTTCGCCGCCATGCTGGGTCTGCTGACGCTGCTGATCGCGTGCTCGAGCGACCAGGGACCGGCCTCGGTGCTCCGCTCGTTCCTCGACGGCTGGTCCAGCGACAAGGTCGACGGGGTCGGCTTCGTCGACGCCAACGGCAACCCGCTCGAGGCCTCGGTCGTGGCCACACAGATGAAGGCACTCGCCGGGGCCCTGGACCTGTCGAAGATCAAGGTCAGCCCGGCCGGTGATCCCACGGTCAACGGCACCGACGCGCCGGCCAATGTCGACGTGGCGTGGACCGTCCCCGGCGGCGCCGTGTGGACCTACCAGACCAGGTCCGGCTCAAAGGCGGCCAGGACACCTGGCGGGTCGTGTGGTCGCGCCACGCTCATCCGCAGCTGACGCGACGGACGCGATGGCGGTAAGTCGGTCGAGGCGCAACGCGGCGAGATCCTCGACGGCGCCGGGCCAGGCCATCGTCACCGGGCGCCCGGTCGTCGTCGTCGGGGTCGAGCCGAAGCTGGTGAAGAACCGTGCCGCCTGCTGTCGCCGCGCTGAACACCGCGTTCAAGTCAGGCCAAGGTCGACGTGGATCTGCCGACCTGCCGGCCCAGGTCGCCGCGGCCAAGCCGGACGCGTTCATCGAGGTCGTCACGCTGCGCAGAGGAGGTGTACGACTCGATCTCCGGCTCAGATCCACGACCTCGACGGCACCGTCTTCCGGGAGGCACCCTGCAGCTCGCGCCGACCCGCGACTTCGCCCGGGCCCTGCTCGGCACCGTCGGCGACGTGACCAAGGAGCAGATGGACGCCAAGCCCGGCATGTACATCGTCGGTGACCAGGTCGGCCAGTCCGGGTCTGGAGGAGCAGTACGACGGCGCTGCTGCGCGGCACCAAAGGCGTCCAGGTCGGGTGATCACCGCCGGGCTACGCAGGAGCAGCCGCAGGCCGATTCCAGCTGTTCAGCGCGCCGGCCAAGGCCGGCGACGCCGCTGAGCACCACGCTCGACCAGAAGGTGCAGAACGCGGCCGACGCGCCCTGGCCGGTAGACGAACCGGTCCGCGCTGGTCGCCGTCCGGATCAGCGACGGGCACCTCCTCGCCGTGGCCAACGGCCCGGACGGCGGCGGCGTCAACCTCGCCTTCACCGCCTCGGTGCCGCCCGGGTCGACGTTCAAGATGGTCACCGCGCTGGCCGTGATGAACGAGGGCAAGGCCAACGTGAACACCGTCGTGCCCTGCCCGAAGGGCTACACGGTCAACGGCCGCACCTTCACCAACGCCGGCGGCTTCGAGCTCGGCAACGTGCCGCTGCACGTCGACTTCGCGAAGTCGTGCAACACCGCCTTCGCCTACCTGGGCAACCAGCTCTCGCCGACCGGGTCTGCGGAGCCGGCCGCGCAGCTGGGCATCGGCACCACCTGGACGCTCGGCACCGACTGCTTCACCGGCTCCGTGCAAGCCAACGCCGCCCCGGTCGACGCCGCCGCCGCCGCCTTCGGACAGGGCCGGACGCTGGTCAGCCCGCTGGCGCTGGCCGGCGCGACCGCCGCGGTCGCGCGCGGCTCGTGGAAGCAGCCGGTGCTGTTCAGCGCCGATGCCCGCCGGCGCGCCGGCGCCGCCGGCCCGGGCCGCCGGCAAGCCCGTGCCGGCCGACGGCACCGCCATCGACGCCACCGCTACCGCGTCGCTGCACGCGATGATGCGCGAGGTCGTCACCGGCGGCACCGCGACCGGCCTCGCCGGCGTCCCCGGCGGTCCGGTCATGGCCAAGACCGGCACGGCCGAGTACGACAACAACCCGGCCCACACCCACATCTGGACGTCGGCTGGCAGGGCGACATCGCGTTCGCCGTGTTCGTGGAGAACGGCGGCTCCAACGGCGGTCGAGCGCCGCCGCCGTGACCATCTCAGCCAACTTCCTCAAGGGCCTGCAGGCGTAGCCGCACCGGCCGGCGCTGATGACCATGGTTGGATGGTGGCCGTGACGGACGCCGACCCGGATCTCGTGATCGCCATCGACGGCGCGACCGTCACCCGTGGCGGCACCGACCTGCTCGCCGAGGTGTCCTGGCGGGTCGAACTGGACGAGCGGTGGGTTGTACTCGGTCCCAACGGCGCGGGCAAGACGACGCTGCTCAACCTGGCCGCCGCCCGCGTGTTCCCGACCCGGGGACGGTGCGTGTCCTGGGCGAGCTGACTCGGCCGCGTCGACGTGGCCGAACTGCGTACCCGGATCGGGCTGTCCACGGTCGCGTTGCACGACCGGATCCCGCCCGACGAGACGGTCCGCGACGTCGTGGTCACCGCGTCGTGGGGGGTGGTCGGCCGGTTCCGCGAGTCGTACGACCCGGTGGACGCGGCCCGTGCGAACATCCTGCTCGGGCAGCTCGGCGTGGCCGGCCTGGCCCGACCGCTCGTACGGCACCCTGTCCGAGGGTGAGCGCAAACGGGTACAGATCGCCCGGGCTCTGATGACCGACCCGGAGCTGCTGCTGCTCGACGAGCCGGCCGCCGGACTGGACCTCGGCGGCCGGGAGGACCTGGTCCGGCGGCTGTCCGATCTGGCCGATCGACCCGGATGCCCCGGCGTTGGTACTGGTCACCCACCACGTCGAGGAGATACCGCCCGGATTCAGCCACGCCCTGCTGCTGCGGCAGGGCGGGGTGGTCGCCCAGGGCCTCATCGGTGACACCATCACCGGCGACAACCTGAGCACCACGTTCGGCGTACCGCTGATGGTGTCCCACGACGAGGGCCGGTTCACCGCCCGGTCCGGGCTGAGCCGGTTTCCCGCCGCCGGTTGCCTGGGCGCGCGATCGATCGAGAGCATGAGTGTGATCAGGATCTCATCCTGAACGTCATCTGGCTCATCTTCGGCGGCCTGGTGCTGGCCATCGGCTACGCGGTCGCCGGCGTGATCGCCTGCGTCCTGATCATCACGATCCCGTTCGGCCTGGCCGCGTTCCGGATGGCCAACTACGCGCTGTGGCCCTTCGGTCGCACCGATCGTCCGGCGCGACGACGCCGGGGTCGGCTCAGCACCATCGGCAACATCATCTGGATCGTGCTCTTCGGGCTGGTGGCTCGCGCTGGGCCACCTGGCTCTCGGCATCGCCCAGTGCATCACCATCATCGGGATCCCGCTCGGCCTGGCCAACTTCAAGCTCATCCCGGTCTCGCTCTCCCGCTGGGTACCCAGATCGTCGACGTCGCGCCTGATCGCCGTTCGTCACACGGCTCTCGTGGTGGCGCTCGGAGGCGCCGCAGGATGGCCCGCATCGCCTTCTTGGACCTCTCCGAGCCGGACGTTGGCCCGGTGCACACCGCCGGTAGCGCGCACCGCGTCGGTGGAGATCCACAGCTCGTGGTGGCGTTTCTCCAGGTAGATCGCGACCAGGTCGAGCAGGCCCATGTGGGCCGCCACGACGAACGACCAGCGGCGCCGGCGAGCAGCCAGACCCAGTAGCGGGTGAGCCAGCCACTGGCACCGACCGCCCCGATGATCACCAGGAGGACGCCCGGCCCGAGCAGCGCGGTCATCAGGCGGCTGCCGCGACCGGCCCGCCGCGTGACCCAGGCCTGCCGGACCTCGCCGATGGCGAAGGTCGACTCACCGGTCCGGACGAACTCGTCGGTCACCAGCAGGTAGTCGTCCCGGAACAGCGTGGCCATGCGGCACCCCTATCAACGATGTTCATTGTGAGCCCCCGCCACAACAATGCGTAGGCTCCGTGTTTACATGCAGGTGACGGAAGGGACGGCACATGGCGGAGTTCGTACGGCTGGAGATCGAGGACGGCATCGGCACCATCCGGCTGGAGCGGCCGCCGATGAACGCGCTCAACATTCAGGTGCAGGAGGAGCTGCGCGCCGCGGCGGCCGAGGCCACCGCCGATCCGCCGTACGGGCGGTCGTCGTCTACGGCGGTGAGAAGGTGTTCGCCGCCGGCGCGGACATCAAGGAGATGGCCGACATGTCCTATGTGGACATGGCGGCCGCGCCGCCGCCCTGACCAGCGCGTTCGACGCGGTCGCCCGGATCCCGAAGCCGGTCGTGGCCGCGATCACCGGGTACGCCCTCGGCGGCGGCTGCGAGCTCGCCCTGGCCTGCGACTGGCGGGTCGCGGCCGACGGACGCCAAGCTCGGCCAGCCCGAGATCAACGCTGGGCATCATCCCCGGCGCCGGCGGCACCCAGCGGCTGGCCCGCCTGGTCGGCCCGGCCCGGGCCAAGGACATCATCATGACCGGCCGGTTCGTCGACGCCGCAGAGGCGCTGCGCATCGGCCTGGTCGACCGGGTCGTGCCGGCCGACGAGGTGTACGCCGGCGGCGGTGGCGCTGGTCCGGCGCTACGTCAACCGGCCCGGCGGAGGCCCTGCGCGCGGCCAAGCTGGCCGTCGACGGCGGCCTGGAGATGGACCTCGCCTCCGGGCCTGGCCTGGGAGAGCCAGCTCTTCGCGGCGCTGTTCGCGACCGACGACCGGCGCGAGGGCATGGCCGCCTTCGTCGACAAGCGCAAGCCCGACTTCACCGGCCGCTAGCGTCGCACCTGTCGCATCTGCATCAACGACCAGGCAGGCATGCGCAGCCACCCTAGACTCGGTGGTATGCCTGACGATCCGACCGTGCCCCTGCGACCACCGGCCGCGCCGTTGCTGACGCACGCCCATCAGGCCAGCGACGACCAGCCGGCCGGTGCCCGCGGTCCGGGTGATCAGGGTCAGGTTCCGCCGACCCAGCCAATGCCGGCACGGGCACCGGTGCTGCCGGCGCCCACCCTCGCGCAGCCGGCGCCGCCGGTGTCCCCGCCACCCGCATCGCCGGCATCGCCGCCCACGCTCCCGACGGTGCCGCTCCCGCCGCCAGCTGTACCGTCGCCGCCAGCGGCGGCCAAGCCGCCCGCCTCGCCGGAGAAGTGGTCGGCCCGGGTGATCATGCCCGGGGCGAGTGCGCCGGGTCAGAAGAAGGCGACCGGTCCGAGCGCGGCGACGGCCCCGCTGGTCCGGGTCGAGGCGACCCGGAGGTTCGACGTGGTCGCCCGGCCGGCCCCCCGCCGGCCCGCGCCGCAGCCTCGCACGGTCGCGCGTCCGGCGGCTCCGCAAGCGCCGTCGCGGGCGGCGATTCTTCACCGCCCTGATCGCGCTGGTCCTGATCCTCGCCGTGCCGGTCGTATCGGCCTACGTCGCCTACAAGTTGGCGTCAGGGCAGAATCCCTTCCAGTGGCCGCCGAGCATGGACCTGAGCAAGGTCTTCTCAGTCGACTGTGAGTAACATTCACGTTCGGCGGGCCTGGGCGACGAGGAAGCGGAAGGGGCAGATGACCGGGAAGATCGAGGGCCACGGCGGCGAGACTCGCCCTCGCGGCGCTGCGGGCGTACGGGGTACGGGAGATGTTCACCCTCTCCGGCGGGCACGTCTTCCCGCTCTACGACGCGGCGCACCGCACCGGCTGTCCCGATCTACGACGTGCGGCACGAGCAGTCCGCCGTGTTCGCCGCCGAGGCGGTCGCCAAGCTGCAGCGCCGGCCCGGGCTGGCCGTGCTGACCGCCGGGCCCGGGCGTCACCAACGGCATCTCCGGCATCACCAGCGCCTACTTCAACGGCTCCCCGGTGCGTCGTGCTCGGCGGCCGGGCGCCGCAGTTCCGCTGGGGCTGCGGGCAGCCTGCAGGAGATCGACCACCTGCCGCTCGTCGCCCCGGTCACCAAGCACGCCGCGACCGTCGTCCGCGACCGACGACGTCGCCGGCCGCCGTGCGCGACGGCCGCTGCCGACCGCGCTGACCCCGCACCGCGGCCCGGTCTTCCTCGACTTCCCGCTGGAGGTGATCTTCTCCCGGCGAGGCCGACGCTGCCGGCCGCGACCGGCGTCGCGCCGATCGAGCCGGACCCGGACGAGGTGGCCAGGGCCGCCGCGCTGATCGCCGGCGCCCAGCGGCCGGTCATCATCGCCGGCTCCGACGTCTACGCCGGCGACGCGGTCGCCGCGCTGCGGGAGGCGGCCGAGGCGCTGCAGGTGCCGGTCTTCACCAACGGCATGGGCCGCGGCGCGCTGCCGCCGGAGCACCCGCTCGCCTTCGCCAAGGCCCGCCGGGCGCGCGCTCAAGCGGCGCCGACGTGGTCGTGGTGGTCGGCACCCCGCTGGACTTCCGGCTCGGCTTCGGCGACTTCGGCGAGGCGCAGGTCGTCCACATCGTCGACGCGCCCAGCCAGCGCGCCAGCCACGTCACGCCGGCCGTCTCGCCCGCCGGTGACCTGCGGCTGATCCTGACCGGCTCGCCGACTACCCCGGCGACCGCGGCCGACCACGCCGACTGGATCGCCGACCTGCGCATCGGTCGAGGACGCCGCCAGGGCCAGCGACGACGGCCGAGCTGGCCGCCGACACCGACCCGATCAAGCCGGCCCGGGTCTACGGCGAGCTGCGCAAGGTGCTCGCCCCGGACGCGGTCACCATCGGCGACGGCGGCGACTTCGTCTCGTACGCCGGCAAGTACCTGGAGCCGGCCCAGCCCGGCACCTGGCTCGACCCCGGCCCGTACGGCTGCCTGGGCACCGGCATGGGCTACGCGATGGGCGCCCGGGTCACGCTACCCGGACCGGCAGATCTGCGTGCTGATGGGCGACGGCGCGGCCGGCTTCTCGCTGATGGACGTCGAGTCGCTGGTCCGCCAGAAGCTGCCGGTGGTGATCGTGGTCGGCAACAACGGCATCTGGGGGCTGGAGAAGCACCCGATGCAGGCGCTGTACGGCTACGACGTGGCCGCCGACCTGCAGCCCGGGCTGCGCTACGACGAGGTGGTCGAGGCGCTCGGCGGCGCGCGGCGAGACCGGTCGAGAAGGCGGCCGACCTGGGCCCGGCGCTGCGGCGGGCGTTCGACGCCGGCGTGCCGTACCTGGTCAACGTGCTCACCGACCCGGCCGACGCCTACCCCCGCTCGTCCAACCTGGCCTGACCTGGCTGAGTCGGTGGCTCGACTGCCGCCGGCGCCGTGTCAACCGGCACGGCGGCGTCGTCGACCGCGTGGGCGGGCCCGTCG
Organism: uncultured Actinomycetota bacterium; assembly: GCA_963803345.1. Classification (GTDB taxonomy): domain Bacteria; phylum Actinomycetota; class Actinomycetes; order Mycobacteriales; family Micromonosporaceae; genus CAWDLX01. The sequence continues at coordinate 921,974 of CAWDLX010000004.1, read as the reverse complement.
GTGCGGCCGGCCACGAAAGCGACGCACGTCAGCAGCGGGCCGATCATCAGCGGCGCGAACATGTACCTGGCGGCCGGGGTGGGCGTCTGCGCGATGACGACGATCTGGTTGGCCAGGGTCAGCGCGCCCAGACCGAGCCAGGCGAGGTTGCGGCGGCGCACCGCCGCCACGATGAGAGCGATGTAGCTGAGGTAGGCCCAGAACGACCCGCGCCACAGCACCGACTCAAGCGGTGGCCAGGAGAAGGCACGCCCACTACTCGGTGACCCACCGGTGCAGGCGGTTGGAGAGCGGCTTGGCGAACACGGCGTCGGCGTACGGGCTGGTCATGAAGTCCGGCGAGAGGAAGGAGCGGTAGCCGCTGACCGGGTTGCCGATGAGTCGCTGGCTGGGGTTGAACGCGGCCGGCAGCCAGCCCACCCGGCCGCGGCAGAGCCGGATGGCGATGATCGCGCCCGGGTCGGTGCGGACCAGCCGCGCCCACAGTGCCGTCAGGTCGCCGACCCGCGCGGCCGCCACCGCGCTGGTGAAACCGGGGGCGTAGATGGTCGAGTCACTGGTCGCGCAGGTGGCCGAGTCGTGCCAGACCGACAACGGCGCCACCGCGCGCATCAGATCCAGGTCGGCCGGGCCGAAGTCCTCCGGATGCTGCACGTACATGACCGCGATGTCGCCGGTCGTCGGGCCGGAGCTGGCCTCGCCGAACGAGTTGACGACGCCCAGCGCGGGGAAGATCGCGAAGTTGGCCAGCACGGCGAGCGCGGCCGCCGCGACGCCGACCAGCAGGACCCTCCATCGCACGCCGCGCCAAAACGCGGCGGCCAGCACGCCGGCGAGGCCCACGACGACGAAGCCGTTTGGCCGCATCAGGCTGATCACGGCCAGCTCGACGCCGAGGCCGACCAGCAGCCCGACGGGCAGCCGATCGGCTGGAAGCTCGAGTCGGCGGCGCAGGATCCGGGCCATCGTGCCGAGGACGAACACACTGGCGATCGCGAAGGGCACGTCTTTCCAGACGCAGACGATGAACGTTCCGACCGAGGGCAGCGCGACCAGGCCGACCGACGCGATCACCAGCGCCAGGGCCGGTGTGCCCAGGCGGCGTAGCTCGGCCGCGGCGTACCCGAGACCGGCTGCGAGTGCGGTGACCTGCGCGAACGTGAGCACGGAGAGGCCGCCGGTGCCGTAGAGCGACAGCCAGACCAACCCGTCGTACAGAACCGAGTGATGGGTGTCCCAGTGACTGGTGGTGGCCTGGTAGATGTAGGCGAGCGAGTCCGGACTGAACAGTCCGGGGTAGTACGCCGCCCACCAGGTCAACCCCGTCAGCCAGGCGAGGGCGAAGATCACCAGTCCGGTACGGTTGCGGCCGGTCCAGCCACGCAGCCGCTGACCGAGAAGGCGACGCGGCGGCTGGTCGACCGTGGTGGGCTCGTGCGCCGTCACGACGCCTCCGTCCAGCTCGGTCACGGCACCCCCGCGCGGGGACGAGTCCGGCACCGGGCCATGGTACCGGCAGCCGTCGGCCGGGTCCGTGTCAGCGCGGTGTCAGCGTGATCTCACCCGCGACGCCCTCGCGTGGGTGCCATGTCAGACCCGTCCGGCACGGTGGACCGGGACACCAGGACGACAGGAGAGATCATGACTCATGCCATCTGGGCTGAGGGGCTGGTCAAGCGCTTCGGCGAGACCACCGCGCTGGCCGGGGTGGACTTGGCGGTACGGACCGGGCACCGTGCTCGGCCTGCTGGGCCCCAACGGCGCCGGCAAGACCACCGCGGTGCGCATCCTCACCACGCTGCTCCGGCCCGACGCCGGGCACGCCACGCGTCGGCGGGTACGACGTGGTCACGCCAGGCCCACCAGGTCCGCCAGCTCATCGGCCTGACCGGCCAGTACGCCGCAGTCGACGAGACCCTCACCGGGGTGGAGAACCTGCTCTTCATCGGCCGGCTGCTCGGGTATGCCCCGCCGGGACGCGAAGGCGCGGGCGAAGGAGCTGCTCGACGCGTTCGGCCTCGACGACGCCGGCGACCGCGCGGCCAAGACGTACTCCGGCGGCATGCGGCGCCGGCTCGACCTGGCGGCCAGCCTGATCGGGCGCCCGCGGCTGCTCTTCCTGGACGAGCCGACCACCGGCCTCGACCCGCGGGCCCGCAACGAGGTGTGGGACATGGTCCGCACGCTGCTCACGACGGGCGTGACCGTGCTGCTCACCACCCAGTACCTCGAGGAGGCCGACCAGCTGGCCGACGAGATCGCCGTCGTCGACCACGGTCGGGTCATCGCCACCGGGACGCCCGAGGAGCTCAAGGCCAAGACCGGCGCGCAGACGCTGACCGTCCGGCCGGCCGAGCCGCAGCAGCGGGCCGCGGTGGTGAGCATCGTCGAGGCGGTCGCCGGGCAGCGGGCCGACGTGCAGACGACCGACGGTCCACGCCCCAGTGCTCGACCCGCCGGCGCTGCCGGCCATGGTCCGCCGGCTCGACGAGTCCGGGATCGTCGTGGCCGAGCTGGCTCTGCGCAACGCGAGCCTGGATGAGGTGTTCCTGTCGCTGACCGGCCACACGGCCGAGGATGCCGTCGAACGAGGACGAGACGCCGATGACCACCATGACGCTGCCCACCCCGCAGCCGATCAGCCGCCGGATCAGCCCGGTCGAGAGCCTCGGACACACGTTGACGCTGGCCTGGCGCAGCCTCGTCTCGGTCAAGCACAACCCGTTCGAGCTGCTCGACCTGAGTGTCCAGCCGATCATGTTCGTGCTGTTGTTCACGTACGTGTTCGGCGGCGCGATCTCCGGCTCCCCCGGCGAGTACCTGCAGTTCGCGCTGCCCGGCATCGTCGTCCAGACGGTGTCTGTTCGCCACCCTGACCACGGGTGTCGGGCTCAGCACCGACCTGACCAAGGGCGTGTACGACCGGCTGCAGTCGTTGCCGATCGCGCGCTGGACCCCGCTGGCCGGGCGGATCCTCGCCGACACTACCAAGCAGGTGTGGGCGATCACGCTGCTGTTCGGCGTCGGCATGATCATCGGATACCGGTTCCATGGCAGCGCGCTCGAGGTGGTCTCGGCGCCTACGTGCTGCTGCTGACCCTCTCGATCGCGGTCTCCTGGACGGCCGTCCTCATCGGGGTGATGGTCGACACTCCGGAGAAGGTGCAGATCTTCGGATTCGTCGTGGTCTTCCCGCTCACCTTCTGCAGCAATGCGTTCGTGCCGTGTCCACAATGCCGGGATGGCTGCAGGCCTGGATCAAGGTGAACCCGGTGACGATCCTGGCCGACGCCGTACGGGGCCTGGTCAACGGCCGTCCACCGGCTCCCAATCGGGCTCTCCCTGCTCTGGGCACTGGGCATCGCCCTCGTCTTCGCTCCGCTGGCGGTCGCCCGCTTCCGACGCCGGATCTGAATGCCGCTGCATCTGGACAACACTGAATCTGGACAACCCTGATCTGGACGCCACTGATCTGAACGCCACTGTGCCGCCCCGTCTGGTGGATCGGGTCATGGGACGGGGCGCAGCGCGTAGCCGGCCAGTTCGGGGAGGTCAGCCGTGGCGGTACCCCGACCCCGCTGGTACGCCTCGGAGAACGCGCCGGGGTCCAGCTCGGCCCGCGCGACATCGGTCCACTGTGGATCCATGGCGAGCCGGTACCCGGTCGGGGCGGCGTGGACCGCAGGGTGCGGCAGGCGAGCGGGATCAGCTCACCGTCATCGGTACGGACCTCCAGCGGTCCGAGCAGGGCGATGCGCACATGCCGACTCTAGCCGGCGTGGTATCCGTGCAGATCGGTCTGCGCACCGTCGATGGCCACCCATACGCCGTCCGGATCGGTCACGAAGAGGGTCCGTCCGTACGCCTCGTCGACGATGTGGGCGTCGGTGAAGCCGGCCGCCTGCAGCCGGTCCCGCAGCGGCTCCAACGGCTCGTCGGCCTCGAACGACAGGGATGTCTGTGCGTGCTGGTACCCGGTGGCCACGTCGGACGCGTCATGCAGTGCCGCCATACCGGAACTGGCCAGGACGAAGTCGACCCAGCCGCCACTGTCCGATTCGATCCGGGGGCGGAGCCCCAGCGCCTCGAGGAAACGACGCATGGCCGGCACATCATGGGTGAACCGGACCGGGCGTACCCGTACGGTCACGTCGCCTCCGTGGGTCGGGACAGGTAGTCGGCGAGGGCGCGCTCCACGAGGGCCGACATTGAAACGGCCTCGTCGACGGCGCGGTGCTTGACCAGCCGGACGAGATCAGGGGGCAGGTACACGTTGAACTGCACCTTGGTCGGGACTGCGCCTGGCCTGTCCGGCATGACAGGATGCTAGCATTCTAATAACCTACCAATGAAGGAGGGAGCCATGTCCACCATCACCTTGGACCACCTGGGCATCATCACCTCGACCAACGAAGAGAACGCCCAGGTCGCGGCGTTCTTCTCGGACGTCCTGGGCCTGACCGTCGACGGAGACGCGAGCGAGGGCTATGCCGAGGTCAAGACCGGTGGCCCGACCATCTCCCTGCACCGCGGCGCCATGGTTGACGGGGTCGGGCCGCACGGCGGCACCCTACTGCAGTTCCGCTGTGACGACGTGCGCGGCTTCGTCGAGCAGGCCCGGTCGCGCGGCGGTGAGGTCGCCCTCGAGCCGGTGGAGACCGACTGGGGCACGGTGAGCGCATACCTGGCCGGCCCGCACGGCGTACTGGTCGAGCTGTACGCCTTCCTTCCTGGCACCTGAGGCCCGTGGGCCGCCCGTCACCAGCGCAGTGACTCGGTGAAGCGCTCGAGGGGGTCGTAGGGTCGGCTGGAGAGCCGGTCGCCGTCGGACGATCGGGCACCGGCGAGCACCGGTCCGCGCAGGGCGGCGAACAGAGCCCACGGGACCCACCCGATCTCCAGCACCAGCCGTACCACAGACGGCGGCACCGGGAGGTACGGGATCATGACGAGCCCGAGATCGATGGCGCCGGCCAACGCGGACAGGCCCATCGCGATGGTGAGCCAACCCAGTGCCGGCCGGCCCCGGCGGCGCAACGGGATTCCGAGGAACAGGCAGCCCAGCCCGAGTACGCCCAATCCGACCGGGGTCAGCAGCGTTGGCTCCCGCCACACGCCGTACACGCCGAGGCCCGATCCGGCCAGCGTGAACATCAGCCCGGCCAGGGCCGTGGTCGAGCGTCGGCCCCGCAGCAGCCTGGCCCACAGGAACAGCGCCAGCAGGCTCAATGACGACGGCCTCGCCGATGGCCCACTTGACCTCGACCCGGTGCCACCCGCCCGCGCCGTACCAGGCGCAGTCCGATGGGACGGTCATGGTGGTCGGGTCGTAGCGCGTGCAGACGAAGACCTGGAGCGCCTTGAGCGGCTCCGCGACGTACCGCGCGGTGCGCAGCCCAGCCGGTTGGTCATCGGCGTTGCAGTGTGGTGCGGTGCGTGGCTCGACACCGACTGGCGGCCCGTTGCCAGCATGAGCCGACGCCCTGGCCGTCCCACCAGAAGTCCATACCGTTGGGAGCGCTCTGCCCGTCCTTGCCGCGGCCCATGGTGTTGTCCACGTACCGGTTACGGTGTGACGTGTCGAACTGGGCGCCGACGTGCTGGTCCGAGCGCAGGTAGCCGGGCACCCACCAGCTGGCGAAGCCGGCGTAGCTGTTGCCGTACACCCAGTTGCCGCGCCACAGATCGTCATTGCCCCCGGCGTTGACGACCCCCGTGCCCACGGGAACGCCCACGGTGGGGCACACCGTGCCGTTGTCCGCGCCGCGCTGCGCCGGCGGCCGTGCGCACACCTGCCGTCGCGGACGTAGTGGTAGAAGTCCGCGTTGTTCGCCCCGATCACGTTGTGCTCGAAGGTCGCGTGGTTCTGCGGCAGTCCCGGGTGCTCGGTGGATGATGAGCTCGTCGTGGCCACGCCCGCCGAGTTGGCGGTGAACGTGTTGTCGTGCAGGAGCACCGCGTCGCCTCCGATGCCGGCGTACCCCAGCAGGTTCCCGTGGCTGAGGCAGTTGCGGATCTCGACGGCGTACCGGTCGGAGTCGGCTCGCGTGTCGGGAGTCGCCTCCGCCGCGACGCCGGCGTGCCCGTTGCCGTACGTCTCGCAGTCGGTGACCAGCCCGTGGTCGTCGGCGAACGCGTTGATCCCGTCCTCGTTGTTCCAGCGCCCGACCACGTGGTCGACCGCGACGCCGTCGGACTCCATCACGAACACGCCGGTCGACGTGGCGTGCTCGACCGTGAAGTTGCGCAGGTACAGCCCGGGGGAGCGGTCAGCCCGGATCGCCATCACCTTCTGGTACTGGGCGTCGATCACCACATCGGTCGGCTTGACCCCGGTCCCCTCGATCTGCAGGTTGCGCTTGCTCTGGATGGCGATGAGGTTCTGCAGGTTGGGGCATTGCTGCTGCTGGTCCCAGGTGAGGACCTGGTAGCCGAGCGCCGACACCGGCGCCGCGAGGTTCGCGCACGTCGGCGTGGGCGCGGTGAGGCTGGGCGTCTCCCGGTACACACCAGGCAGGATCTTGATGATCGCGTCGGCCTGGGTCGCCGCGGTCACCGCGGCCTGCACCGTGTGGTAGCCGCCCTTCTGACACTGCGTCCACATCGCGGTGTTGGCCGCGCGCGCGTCGGCCGGAAAGCCGCCGGTGATCTGATGGAACGCGACAAGGTCACTCCCGCAGACCAGGAGTTCTGGACCCGAGCCTGTCGTGCCGGCGCCGCGGTACTGGGGAACCTGGCCCTTTCCGGTCAGCGCCGCCGGTGTCCGGTCGTCGTGTGCGGTCGCGCTCGGTGCGGGCCAGAGGAACAACCCGACGAGGGTGACTGCGGCCGCGACGAGGATGCCGGTCATTCTCCTCATGCGGGCGAAGCCTAGAAGAATCAGGCGCTATCAGCCATCGCTCGGAGGAGAATCGTCGATCGACTTGTCCTGTTTGCGTGGGTCATCCCCCCGGTTTCGGAATTCCTCCTCCCACTGGCGCAGCAGCTCCTCGTCCGCCGCGCGAGCATGGGCGTCGATGGTCCGCAGGAAATCCGGGTCGTCATCGGGTGCGACGGTGCGCCGCTGTCCGGTCCCGGAGCCGGTCGCGCTGCGCCAGACCCGCCCGGCCCCGCCGCTTCCTCCCGCGCCGCCGGGTCCCGACCCGACCGCGCCGTCCGGCACCGGCCGCCCGGCGGGGAAGTACGTGAGCGCTCCGACGACCGGAAGGACGAGGATGACGACCACCCATGCCAGGCGCGGGATCGTCCGCAGGTCGGCCTCCTCCGCCGACAGGCAGCTGATGAGAGCCACGATCGTCAGGACGAAGGCAACCGCGAACAGGAGCATGAGCAGCCGTACCATGCCTTGCATCATGCATCGCCAACATGTCGGTTGCCGACACTCCTAGGCTACAAAGTGTGCCTGAACCCCTCGATCCGGCGAACCTGCGCACCCTGTACGACCAACAGCTGCGCACATGGCTACCCGACCCGTTGCCCGCCGGTACCACCGTGGAGACCGATGGTCCCGTCTTCCGGGTGATCGAGGTGGGCCAGCGCGGTTTCGTCGGTTACCGCGACCTGGGCGGCCTGACGGGACCCGGGCTCGATGCGTTGATCACCCGCCAGCGCGACTTCTTCGCCGCCCGCGGTGAGGCGGTCGAGTGGAAGGTGCACGGACACGACCAGCCCGCCGACCTACCGGAGCGGCTGCGTGCGGCCGGGTTCGAACCGGAGGAGCAGGAGACGGTCGTGATCGGCCTGGCCGCGCCGCTGGCTGAGGCAACTGGCGCCCTGGCACCGGGCGATAGACCTGCGCGAGGTGACCGCCCGCGCCGACCTGGACCGCATCGTCGCCATGGAGGAAGCGGTGTGGGAAAAGGACAAGACATATCTCGCGGTCGGACTCGAGGGGGAGATCGCCGCTGACCCGACCGGCATCACCGTGGTGGCGGCCCTCGCCGGGGACATCGCCGTCAGCGCGGGCTGGATCCGGTACGTGCGGGGAACCGGCTTCGCCACCCTCTGGGGCGGATCGACCCTGCCCGGGTACCGCAGCCGCGGCATCTACACCGCCCTCGTGCGGTACCGGGCCGGTCTGGCGGTGGCCAGAGGCTTCACCTATCTGCAGGTCGACGCGTCCGACGACAGCCGGCCGATCCTGCGCAAGCTCGGCTTCGTCGCGGTGACCACCACGACTCCATACGTGTACGGGGCCTGAGCCCCACGCCGCACGCGATCCCGCGCTTCTACTTCTGTCCACAGTGGATGAGCATCACAGGACGACCACACTGCGGAGCACGTCGCCCTGCTCCATCCGGCGCAACGCCTGCTCGACATCATCCAGGCTGATGGTCTCGCTCACGAACCTGTCCAGCGGGAGGCGCCCCTGCCGGTACAACGCGATCAGCGTCGGGAAGTCCCGACTGGGCAGGCAGTCGCCGTACCAGCTCGACTTGAGCGAACCTCCCCGGCCGAAGACCTCGAGCAGCGGAAGCTCGAGGTTCATCTCGGGCCGCGGCACGCCGACCATCACCACCGTGCCGGCGTGGTCTCGGGCGTAGAACGCGGCCGTGTAGACATCGGGATGGCCGACAGCGTCGATCGTGACGTCGGCTCCGAACCCTCCGGTCAGCTCGCGGATCGCCTCGACGGGGTCCTGGCTGCGTGAGTTGACGATGTGGGTGGCCCCGAACTCCCGAGCCCACTCGAGCTTCCGATCGTCGATGTCGACGCCGATGATGATTGTCGCTCCAGCCAGCAGTGCGCCCGCGATGGCGGCGTCACCCACGCCTCCACAGCCGAAGACCGCGACCGAGTCGCCGCGGCCGACGTTACCGGTGTTGATGGCCGCGCCGAGGCCGGCCATCACACCGCACCCGAGCAGTCCGGCCACAGTGGACGGTGCGTCCCGGTCCACAATGGTGCATTGACCGGACGCCACGAGGGTCTTCTCGGCGAAGGCTCCGATGCCGAGGGCCGGTGAGAGTGGCGTACCGTCGGTCAAGGTCATCTTCTGCGTGGCATTGTGGGTGTTGAAGCAGTACCAGGGACGCCCTCGACGGCAGGACCGGCACTGGCCGCACACCGCGCGCCAGTTGAGGATGACGAAGTCGCCCGGCTCGACCCCGGTCACCGCGGGGCCGACCGCCTCGACGACCCCGGCGGCCTCGTGACCGAGCAGGTACGGGAAATCGTCGCCTATGCCACCTTCGCGATAGTGCAGGTCGGTGTGGCAGACGCCGCAGGCCTGAACCGCCACGAGTGCCTCGCCCGGTCCGGGATCGGGGACGACGATGGTGGTGAGCTCAACGGGCTCGGCCTTGGCGCGGGCGATGACCGCGCGTACCTCGGTGGGCATGGGCTGCGACTCCTGTCATGGGGCGGCGGACGTTCCCTGTTCGTACCAGCCCGGGCCCCGTGGTACCAGAGACACGCTCGGCTCCTCGCGCCCGCTCATCCGCCACACACCGCGGGCAAGCTGCGGGGCCTCGCTGACGCTCGGCTCCTCGCGCCCGCTCATCCGCCACACACCGCGGGCAGGCTGCGGGGCCTCGCTGACGCTCGGCTCCTCGCGCCCGCTCATCCGCCACACACCGCGGGCAAGCTGCGGGGCCTCGCTGACGCTCGGCTCCTCGCGCCCGCTCATCCGCTCAGGATGACGAGCAACGCTCCGAGTGCGCCCGTCGTAACGACCAGCACGGTGAAAACGCTGAGCGAGCGCCCGGGTCGGCCGAAACCGGTCCGGTCCAGCGCACGGATACGACGGCCGGTGGCTGACATGGCGGCGGCGATCACGGCCAGATCGACGAGGAGCACGACAATCGCCGCAACGGTTGCCTGCCGTCGGGCGACGAGCGCGATCGAGAGCAGGGCCGAGGCGATCAGCGCCAGGCTCGTTCGGCGCCAGGCGAGCCTGGTCCGCTCGGGCTGGGACTCGGGCAGCGACCGGGCCGCGCTCGGGCCCGCGCTCTGCTCCGGTCCCGTGCTCATCGGACGGCCAGGGCGAGCACGAACACGACAGCACCGCCTACCGCGATGGCGATTGCGAGAATGGCGGGAAAGCGGGACCGGGGCAGCGGCCGACCCAGCCGGATCGCCCGTTCGCAGCGCGCCCAGTGGTCGATCGCCCGGATGGCCACGACGACGCCGAGCAACACCAGTGCGATGGCGATGCCCTCCCGTACGTGCGACCACCGCAGCGGGGGGATGAACGCGGCCACGCCGAGGCCGCCCCCGATCAGGGCCAGGCCGGTGCGGATCCAGGCCAGGAACGTGCGCTCATTGGCCAGCGAGAAGCGGTAGTCGGGTGTGGCACCCTCCTCGTCCAGGCGGCGAGGGTCGAACCACTGCCGGATCGGGCCGAACACGTGATGATTCAACCGCAGGGTGAGAATGAACCGTGGGGGGTCTCCCGTATGGCCGAAGCTACCATCGGGTAACATGGTCAACTCCACACCCGTGCGGGTTGACCACGACCGGCTGCACCGGGAAGCCTAGCGTTGAACGTCCGTTCAATCAGGGAGAGCGATGAAGATCGTCGTACTCGTGAAGCAGGTCCCGGACTCCGGGTCGGAGCGGATCCTGCGTAGCGACGACAACACCGTCGACCGGGCGTCGGCGAGCAACGTCATCAACGAGATGGACGAGTACGCCATCGAAGAGGCATTGAAGATCAAGGAAGCGCAGGGCGGCGAGGTGACCATCCTCACGATGGGCCCCGAGCACGCGGCCGACTCGATCCGCAAGGCACTGTCGATGGGGCCGGACAAGGCGGTGCACATCCTTGACCCGGCGCTGCACGGTTCCTGCGCGCTGTCCACCTCGAAGGTGCTCGCGGCGGCCCTCGCCACGCTCGAGGCCGACCTGGTCCTGGCCGGTGCCGAGGCAACCGACGCCCGCGGCCAGGTGATCCCGCACATGCTCGCCGAGCGGCTCGGCATGACCGCGCTGACCGGCGCCCGTAAGCTGACCATCGACGGGTCAACGCTGACGGTCGAACGTCAGACCGAGGAGGGCTACGAGGTGGTGACCGGGCCGACGCCGGCCATCGTCTCGGTCTGGGACACGATCAACGAGCCCCGGTACCCCTCGTTCAAGGGGATCATGGAGGCCAAGAAGAAGCCGGTACAGACCTTGTCGCTGGCTGACCTGGGCATCGACGCGGGCGAGGTGGGATTCGCCGGCGCCTCCACCGCCGTCGTCGAGGCCGCGAAGCGCCCGCCGCGCTCGGGCGGCACACGCGTCGCCGATGACGGCGAGGGCGGCGTCAAGCTCGTCGAGTTCCTGTCGTCCGAGAAGTTCGTCTGAGGGGTCTGGGTCGATGGCTGAGGTTCTCGTACTGGTCAAAGCCGCCGAGGGCAAGGTCGCCAAGACCACCCTGGAGGCGCTCACGCTCGCCCGCGGTCTGGGCGATCCAGCGGCGGTCGTCATCGGGCCTGCCGGCACCGCCGGTTCTCTCGTCGACAGGCTCGGCGAATACGGCGCGACGAAGGTCTACGCCGCCGAGGGCGACGAGTTCGACGACTTCCTGGTGGCGCCGAAGGTGACCGTCCTGGAGAAGCTGGTCCGCGACGGCTCGCCGGCGGCCGTCCTGATCCCGTCCACTCAGGAGGGTAAGGAGATCGCCGCCCGGCTGGCTGTGCGGCTCGACAACGGTGTGCTGATCGATATCCAGGAACTCGACGCCGACGGCACGGCCACCCAGGCTGTGTTCGCCGGATCGACGGTGGTGAAGTCGAAGGTCGCCCGCGGCATCCCGCTCGTCACGGTACGACCGTCGGCCGTCACTCCGACGCCGGCGCCGGCCAACCCCACGGTGCAGAACGTGTCGGTACCGCTCGCCGACAAGGACAAGCTGGCCCAGGTGACCGACCGCGTCGCCGAGGCCAAAGGCGCCCGCCCGGAGCTGACCGAGGCGTCCATTGTGGTCGCCGGCGGTCGGGGCGTCGGGTCGGCCGACAACTTCACGCTGGTCGAGGAGTTGGCCGACCTGCTCGGAGCGGCCGTTGGCGCGTCCCGGGCGGCCACCGACTCGGGCTTCTATCCGCACAAGTTCCAGGTCGGGCAGACCGGCAAGTCCGTCTCGCCCCAGCTGTACATCGCCCTCGGCATCTCCGGTGCGATCCAACACCGGGCCGGTATGCAGACATCGAAGACGATCGTCGCGGTCAACAAGGACAACGAGGCGCCGATCTTCGAACTGACCGACTACGGCGTCATCGGGGATCTGTTCAAGGTTGTACCGCAGGCGATCGAGGAGATCCGCAAGCGCAAGGCCTGACCGTCCCCGGAACTGATCGCGGCCGCCTCTGTCAAGGGGTGCCCCGGTGGTCGCGCTCCGGGGTAGCCTGCGGCCCGTGATCCCCATCGACGTGAGGCTGGCCACCGCTGACGACCTGCCGGCCCTGGTGAACGCGTTCGGCCAGGAAGAGTACTTCGCCCACCGGCTCGATCGGCAGGCCGCGGGCGCCGGCGACCTCTTCGTCGCCTGGCGGGACGGCCGTCCGGTCGGGGACGTGAGCCTGATCCGGGAGCCGGTGCCGGAGACCGAGATCCGCGAACGGATGCCCGACATACCGCAGATCAGCCACCTCGAGGTCGCCGTGGAGTACCGCCGCCAGGGCATCGCGTCCGCCCTGCTGGACGCGGCGGAACGGCGGGCCCACCGCCTCGGCCACGGTCTGGTACTGCTGGGTGTCGGCGCGGCCAACCTGGGCGCCCGGGTGCTCTACGACCGGCGCGGGTATGACGACTGGGGCCAGGGGACGGTGACCTTCCGGTGGGAGGAGCCCGGCCCGGACGGACAGCGGCGGCCCGACAGTGAGCTGTGCCACGTCATGGTCAAGTTCGTGGACCCCGCGGTGCCGCCGTTGACGGCCTGGGACGCTTGGGCGCCGAGCGAGGCCGCGCGCCGGTTGGCCGGTCTCGGCGCGCCGTGGGCGGTCGCGGCCGGCTGGGCGGTGGACCTGCATCTGGGCCGGCAGACCCGCGAGCACTCCGACCTCGAGATCGCCATCCCGCGTGGCCGGTTCCCCGACGTTCGCCGGTACCTGCGGGACTTCGACCTCTACGACGTGGGCAACGGTCGGGCGCGACGGCTCGATCGCGGCACCGAGCCGGACCGCGACAACCACCAGGTCTGGGTGTGCCAGCCTGAGATCCCGGCCTGGCGGATGGACATCTTCCTCGAACCCGGCGACGAGCACACCTGGGTCAGTCACCGCGATTCCCGGGTGAGGATGCCACTGGCCCGGGCGATCCGGCACACCGACGACGGTATTCCATATCTGGCGCCCGAGATCGTCCTGCTCTCGAAGGCGAAGCACGCCCGCGACAAGGACGAGGCGGATCTGGAGCACCTGTTGGCCCGGCTGACCCGGCCGGCTCGCGACTGGCTGGCCGAGGCGCTGGACCTTGCCCACCCTGGCCATCCGTGGCTCGCGCGCGTCGCACCGTGAGCACCCCGCGGCGGACGGTCGCCACGGCCGCACCGGTGTGAACCGGCCCGGGCGTGGTACGGACTACGCTTGGCCCCGATGACCTATCTCGATCACGCCGCGACCACGCCGATGCTTCCCGAGGCGATCGAGGCCTACTCCACCGCCGCGGGCCTTGTGGGCAACGCGTCGTCGCTGCACGCGCCCGGGCGTCGGGCCCGACGAAGCGTCGAAGAGGCTCGCGAGAAGGTGGCGGCCGCCCTCGGGGCGCGCCCATCCGAGGTCATCTTCACCGCTGGCGGTACGGAGAGTGACAACCTCGCCGTCAAGGGGATCTTCTGGTCGCGCCACGCGGCGGACGCGGGCCGTACCCGGATCATCGCGTCGGCCGCCGAGCACCACGCTGTGCTCGACGCGGTGGAGTGGCTGGGCCGGTTCGAAGGGGCCGAGGTGATCTGGCTGCCGGTCGACCGGTCCGGCCGGGTCGACCCGCAGGCGCTGCGGGCCGAGTTGGTCACCGACCGGGTGGCACTGGTCACGACCATGTGGGCCAACAACGAGGTCGGCACCGTCCAGCCGGTGGCCGAGTTGGCCGCCGTGGCGGCAGAGTTCGGCGTGCCGCTGCACACCGACGCCGTTCAGGCCGTCGGCCAGCTCCCGGTCGACTTCGCGGCCAGCGGAGCGTCGGCGCTGACCGTCACCGGCCACAAGCTGGGCGGCCCGACCGCGGTCGGTGCCCTGCTGCTCGGTCGGGAGGTGGGTTGCACGCCGCTGCTGCACGGCGGCGGCCAGGAGCGCGACGTCCGGTCGGGCACCCTGGATGTTGCCGGCATCACCGCCTTCGCGGTCGCGGTCGAGATCGCGGCCAAGGCGCAGTCCGAGTTCTCGACCAGGGTGGCGGTGCTGCGCGACCAGCTGGTGGCTGGCGTCCGGTCAGCTGTGCCCGACGCGGTCCTCAACGGCGACCCGGAGAACCGGCTCGCGGCGAACGCACACTTCTCGTTCCCCGGCTGCGAGGGCGACGCGCTGCTGTTGCTGCTGGACGCTCAGGACATCGCCTGCAGTACCGGCTCAGCCTGCTCGGCCGGGATCGCCCAGCCGTCCCATGTCCTGCTCGCGATGGGCGCCGACGAGGCGCGGGCCCGCTCGACGCTGCGATTCACCCTCGGCCACACGTCCACCGTCGACGATGTCGAGGCGCTGGTCGCCGCCCTGCCGGCCGCGGTCGAGCGGGCCAAGCGGGCCGGGCTCACCAAGGCGGCGCGGGCCTGAGCGCCGGTAGCCTGCCGGCGGCTACTGTTGTACCCATGAGGGTGCTGGCCGCGATGTCGGGTGGTGTCGACTCCGCGGTCGCGGCCGCGCGGGCGGTCGACGCCGGCTTCGACGTGACCGGGGTGCATCTGGCTCTGGCCCGCAACCCGCAGACGTACCGTTCGGGTGCACGCGGCTGCTGCACGCTGGAGGATGCCCGCGACGCCCGGCGGGCGGCCGACGTTCTGGGCATCCCGTTCTACGTGTGGGACATGGCCGAGGAGTTCCACGACTAGGTGGTGGACGATTTCGTCGCCGAGTACGCCGCCGGTCGCACCCCCAATCCCTGCCTGCGCTGCAACGAGAAGATCAAGTTTGCCGCGGTACTTGACCGGGCGCTGGCCCTCGGCTTCGACGCGGTTGTCACCGGCCACCACGCGCGGCTGGGTCCGGACGGCCTGCTGCGGCGCTCGGTCGACTCCGGCAAGGACCAGTCGTACGTGCTGGCCGTGCTGACCCGCGACCAGCTCGAGCACTCGATCTTCCCGCTCGGCTGCTCGACCAAGGCGGACGTGCGGGTCGAGGCGGCAGGGCGCGGACTGGCGGTGGCCGACAAGCCCGACTCGCACGACATCTGCTTCATCGCCGACGGGGACACCCGCGGGTTCCTGGCTCAGCGGCTGGGTGAGGCGCCCGGTGACATCCTCGACGCGTCCACCGGTGCGGTGCTGGGCCAGCACGGCGGAGCGTTCGGCTTTACCGTCGGGCAGCGCAAGGGGCTGCAGCTCGGCCGGCCCGCCCCGGACGGTCAACCCCGCTACGTGCTGTCGATCACGCCGGTGACCAATACCGTGACGGTCGGCCCGGCCGCCGCGCTGGACGTGTCGACTGTGGAGGGTATTCGTCCAGTGTGGACAGTTGGCCCGGCACCGGACGGCGCGGTCGAGTGTGAGGTCCAGCTGCGGGCTCACGGTGCCCCGGCGCCGGCCGTGGTGCGGGTGGCCGGCGGTCAGCTGGTCGCCCGGCTGCGCCGGCCGGTACGGGGAGTCGCCGCCGGCCAGGCGGTGGTGGCCTACCGTCCCGATCCGGGCGGCGACATCGTGCTCGGCTCCGCGACCGTGACCAGCGCCGCCTGATGGCCGCGTTCGCCTGGCCGGCAGGGGCGGCCACCGGCATCGGATCGCTACCGGGCACCGACATCGTCGACGCGGTGAAGACCGTCTTCGGCGAGCTGCCCGACCTGCCGCACCTGCCCGAGCTGCCCGCCCGCGGTCCGGGCGCCGACATGATCGGGCGGACGGCCGGGCTCCTGGTCGACCTGCCGGTCGAGCTGTACGTCGGGCAGTGGCGGGTGGCCGCGCAGACCCGGGGTCGACCTGCGGCGTACGCACGACCTGTTCGACCGGGATCTCGACGCGCTCACCGACGCCGGCGACGGATACACCGGGCCGCTCAAGCTGCAGATCGCCGGGGGCTACACGCTGGCCGCGTCGGTCGACCTGCCGATCGGCGGCCGGCTGCTGCACGACCACGGCGCCACCCGCGACCTGATCGCGTCGCTGGCCGACGGCCTCGCCGCCCATGTGGCCGACGTGCGTCGGCGGATCCCGGGCGCACGGGTCGTCGTGCAGCTCGACGAGCCGTCCCTGCCGGCCGTCCTCGAGGGCAGGGTGCCGACCGAGAGCGGGCTGAGTACCCTACGCTCCGTGGCACCGTCCACAGTGGTCGATGGCCTGGCGGCCCTGGTCGCCGCGGCCGGCGAGTGCCGGTGGTCATGCACTGCTGCGCGCCCGGGCCGCCGCTCGACCTGTTCCGCCAGGCCGGAGCGGCCGGCGTCAGCGTCGACCTGTCGTTTGTCGACACCGCCGCCCTCGACGCGCTGGGCGAGCTCGTCGAAGTCGGGCTGACCCTGTTCGCCGGAGCGGTCCCGAGTACCGGTGAGCGGCCGCCGTCGTCGGCGTCGGTCGCCCGCGACGTCACCGACCTGTGGGACAAGCTGGGCTTTGCGCGGGCCGAGCTGGCGGAGCGGGTCGTGGTCACGCCGACCTGCGGGCTGGCCGGCGCCACCAGTCGTACGCGCGGGCGGCGCTGACCGCCTGCGTCGAGGCCGGCCGCGCCTGGCCGACGCTGTTCGGCCGACCCGACATCTGGCCGCCCGTTGGCCGCGCGGGTCTGGCCGGCTGTC
The DNA here is from genome assembly GCA_963803345.1 of uncultured Actinomycetota bacterium. Classification (GTDB taxonomy): domain Bacteria; phylum Actinomycetota; class Actinomycetes; order Mycobacteriales; family Micromonosporaceae; genus CAWDLX01. The sequence goes on along the minus strand of CAWDLX010000004.1, from coordinate 905,120 downwards.
CTGCTAGCCCCCGAAGCCGGTGCGGTGGGCGCGCTGGACGGCCGCCCACAGGTCCGGCTCGGCGCTGCCGTCGCGAGCGGTCAGTGTGGCGTCAGGTACCAGGTGTGGTTCGGTGGTGTCAGGTAGGCGGAGTACGTCCACGGTGGCCGCAAGGTGCGCAGGCCCAGTCACCGCCGGCCGTCCGTGTCGAGCCAGCCTGCCCGGGGTCGGGCCGGCGGTGCCAGGCCGGATCGGGTGGGGCGCCCGTCAGTGGTGCTGGCGCGGGCAGCGGCCGCGGGTCGCACCACCCGCATGGCCAAGGCGGCACCGGCCACCGCCAGCAGCGAGAGAACCAACCACAGCACACATCCGCGCACCATAGGCTGCCCGCTCTGCGATTGTCAGAGGTTGCGGCTACGGTGCGGGTGTGAGCGAAGACGACCTTGGCACCGCGGTGGAACCGGGCGTGACGGCGGCCGCCGGGGAGGAGCCGACGCCCGAGGTACGGGAGCGGCACGCCCAGCTGTCCACCGAGCTGGAGGAGCACCAATACCGCTACCACGTGCTCGACGCCCCCACCATCGGCGACGGCGAGTACGACGCGCTGATGCGTGAGCTGGAGGGGCTGGAGGAGCGCTACGCCGGCCTGCGCACGCCCGACTCGCCCGACCCAGCGGGTCGGCGGCGCCTACTCGACCCTCTTCGCTCCGGTCACCCACCTCGAGCGGATGATGAGCCTGGACAACGCGTTCACCGACGAGGAGCTCGCCGCCTGGGCCGAGCGGGTCGAGCGGGAGGTCGGAGCCGGCAGCCGTCCCTACCTGTGCGAGCCGAAGATCGACGGGCTGGCGATCAGCCTCACCTACGAGAAGGGCCGGCTGGTGCGGGCGGCGACCCGGGGCGACGGGCGTACCGGAGAGGACGTGACCCTCAACGTCCGCACGATCAAGGACGTCCCGGAGCGGCTCAAGGGCAGTGGTGTGCCGGAGCTGCTCGAGGTACGGGGTGAGGTCTTCTTCAACGTCGAGGCGTTCACCTCGGTCAACGACCAGCTGATGGCGCAGGGGAAGACGCCGTTCGCCAACCCGCGCAACGCCGCCGCCGGCAGCCTGCGGCAGAAGGACCCGCGGATCACCGCCTCCCGGCCGCTGCGGATGACCGTGCACGGCGTCGGCGCCCGCGAGGGGTTCGAGCCGAAGTCGCAGTCCGAGGCGTACGAGCTGCTCAAGGGTTGGGGGCTGCCGACCTCGACCCGGTGGAAGGTGGTGCCTGACCTGGCCGGCGTGCGCGACTACCTCGCCTACTACGCCGAGCACCGCCACGACGTCGAGCACGAGATCGACGGGGTCGTGGTCAAGGTCGACAGTGTCGCGCTGCAGCGGCGGCTCGGCTCGACCAGCCGGGCGCCGCGGTGGGCGATCGCGTTCAAGTACCCGGCCGAGACGGCGACGACCAAGCTGCTCGACATCCCGGTCAACGTGGGGCGCACCGGCCGGGTCACCCCGTACGCCGTGCTGGAGCCGGTCTTCGTCGGCGGCGTCACGGTCACCAACGCCACCCTGCACAACCAGGCGGACGTGGTCCGGCGCGGGGTGCTCATCGGCGACACGGTCATCGTCCGCCGGGCCGGCGACGTGATCCCCGAGATCGTCGGCCCGGTCGTGGAGAAGCGGGACGGCACCGAGCGACGCCTTCGTCGATGCCGACCACGCTGCCCGGCCTGCGGCACCGCGCTCGCCCCGGCCAAGGAGGGCGACGTCGACATCCGCTGCCCCAACACCCGGTCCTGCCCGGCCCAGTTGCGCGAGCGCCTGTTCCACCTGGCCGGCCGGGGCGGCTTCGACATCGAGGTGCTCGGCTACAAGGCGGCCGTGGCGCTGCTCGACTCCGGCGTCATCCACGACGAGGGCGACCTGTTCGCGCTCGACGCCGACAAGCTGGCCGCGGTCGCCGTTCTTCGTCAACGCCGACGGCAGCCTGTCCACCAACGCGACCAAGCTGCTGGCCAACCTGGAGGAGGCCAAGCCATCGTCCACTGTGGAGGGTGCTGGTGGCGCTGTCGATCCGCCATGTCGGGCCGACCGCGGCGCAGGCGCTGGCCGCCGAGTTCGGCTCGGTCGACGCGATCGCCGCCGCCTCGGCCGAGGAGCTCGCCGCGGTCGAAGGGGTAGGGCCGACCATCGCCGAGTCGCTGCATCGAGTGGTTCACCGTCGACTGGCACCGCGAGGTCGTGGAGAAGTGGCGCGCGGCCGGGGTGCGGCTGGACGAGGAGCGGGTCGACACCGGGCCGAAGCCGCTGGCCGGGCTCACCGTCGTGATCACCGGCACGCTGGACGGGTACTCCCGCGACGGCGCGGCCGAGGCGGTGACCACCCGCGGCGGCAAGGTCAGCGGCTCGGTGTCGAAGAAGACCGTCGTTCGTGGTGGTCGGCGAGAGCCCCGGCTCGAAGTACGACAAGGCCGTCTCGCTCGGGGTGCCGGTGCTGGACGAGGCCGGCTTCGGTGCTGCTGCTGGCCGAGGGACCCGACGCCGCCCGCGCCGTCGCCCGGCGAGTCCGGACCACATCGGCAGGGTGCAGCCGCTCGACGGGATTCTCGGGTGGAACTGACGAGGCTGACGTGGTCCCTCCGGCCTTGCGGCACTGCCGCGAAAGTCACATATTGTCCGCTTTTATCGGACGGATCATGCGGCACACAAGCCGTGGACTGACTAAATCCGCTCTTGGGGGTTATACCGGCGAATAATTGGCGTGTCGCGCCACTGAGCTACCGCCAGCGACCGGTTCAGCGGGCGTCACTGCAGCGTGCGTCTGGAGGTGTGATGGAGGCGGCCTCACTGCGGAGCGCGCTGCTGCGTGACGGCAGGCCGCACCGGGTCGCGTGGCGCAGCCGGTCAGCGCAATGCGATCCCGCGGGACCGGTCGCGCGGGCTTCTTCGGCTATGTGGCCGCCGTCGTCGGCGCCGGCCGTCGCCGGCGTGGTCGTCGTCCGTCACCGAGCTGCCGCGAGGTCCGTGCCGAGGTCCGGCGGCCTTCTGGGTCATCGCCGCGCTCGCCGTGATCGTCGACGCCCGTCCGTTCAACGCCCCCGGCCGGGAACCGGACGCCACGTCTTCACCGTCGATCGCCTTCACCTTCGCGCTGCTGCTGGGCTGGGGCCTCGGCCCGGCGGTGGCGGTGCAGTCCGCCGCCGTGGTCGTCTCCTCGGTCCGGCTGCGGCACGCGCCGTGGCGGGCCGTGTTCAACGCCGCCCAGTACGGCCTGGCGTTCTGCGCGGCGAGCCTGGTGCTGACCCTGCTCGACCGGGCAGACGCCGCCACGCGGCGCCGAGCGTGACCGCGCTGACGGTCGTCGGCCGATCCTGCTGCGCCGCGCTAGCCTGGTTCGCGGTCAACGAGCTGCTGGTGACGACCGCGGTCTGGCTCGGCTTCGGCGGCCGGTGGCGCAGCGCGCTGACCGGCTCGCTGCGCCAGGAGACTGCTGTCCACCGCTCGGCCTGCTCGCGCTCGGCCCGCTGGTCGCCGCGGCCGGCAGCGTGAGCGCGCTCTTCGTCCCGCTGATGCTGGTGCCGCTGTACGCGGTGTCCGAGCTGGCCCGCTACTCCGACCGGGAGCGGCGCAAGGCGCTGCAGGATGACCTCACCGGCCTGCCCAACCGGCAAGCCCTGTTCGGCGAGATGCGCGATGCAGGTGCGCCGCGTTCAGCGACCGCTTCCGCCGGCTGCCCGAGGACCCGCCGCCGGATGGCCCTGCTGCTGCTCGACATCGACCAGTTCCGCCGCGTCAACGACGCGCTCGGCCACGCCGTCGGCGACCGGCTGCTCGGTGCGGTGGCCGACCGGCTGCGCGAGGCGGTCGGCTCGGACGGCCTGGTCGCCCGCGCTCGGCGGGGACGAGTTCGCCGTGCTCGCGCCGCGCCTGGCCGACCACGCCGCGGCCGGCGTGCTGGCCGAGCGGGTCGCCGACGCGCTCGACCGAGCCGGTCACGCTGGACGGCTGCCGCTGGACGTGACCGCGGTCGATCGGCGTCGCCCTCCACCCCGACCACGGCTCCGACATGCGACCCTGCTGCGCCACGCCGAGGTGGCGATGTACGACGCCAAGGACCGCGACGCCGCGTACGCGATCTACACCCCGGAGTCCGACCAGAACTCGGTCGAGCGGCTGGAGCTGCTGGCCGACCTGCGCCGGGCGCTGGAGATGGGCCGCCGGGACGAGATCTCGCTCTTCTACCAGCCGCAGATCGAGATGGCCACCGGCGAGGTGGTCGGCGTCGAGGCGCTGCTGCGCTGGCACCACCCGACCCGCGGGCATGGTCAGCCCGCAGCAGCTGATCAAGGTGGCCGAGCACACCGCGGTGATGCGGCTGCTCACCCAGCGGGTCATCGAGGACGCGATCGGGCAGCTGGCCAAGTGGCGGGCCCAGGGCCACCCTGCGGGTCGTCGATCAACGTCAGCGTGCGCGACCTGCACCGCCCCGAATTGGTCGACCAGATCGAGGAGCTGCTCGACCGACCGCGGCGTCGCAGCCCAACCAGGTCCAGCTGGAGATCACCGAGGGCGCGCTGATGGCCGACCCGCGCCGGGTGCTGGTCACCCTGCACCGGCTGGACAAGCTCGGCGTCGCCCTGTCGCTGGACGACTTCGGCACCGGCTACTCCTCGCTGCAGCACCTGCGCCGGCTGCCGCTGGCCGAGGTGAAGATCGACCGCTCGTTCGTGCTCGGGCATGGCCAGCGACCCCGACGACGCCGCGGTCGTCGGCTCGATCATCGACCTGGCCCGGGCGCTCGGGCTGCGGGTGGTGGCCGAGGGCGTCGAGGACGACCAGACCCGGCGGATGCTGCTCGCGGCCGGCTGCGAGGTCGCCCAGGGCTGGTTCTACGCCCGCCCGATGCCGGCCGACGACCTGGTCGCCTGGCTGGCCCGCTACCGGCCCGGCCGCTGTCCAGCCGTGACCCGCGTCGCGCCGCCGCTTGGGCTGAGCGAGGTGGACGCCCGACCGGATCTCCGGAGCAGCCGGCGTACTACCGGCGTTCCAGGGACCAGCTGGCGGGCACCTGCCGACTCGGCGGTCGAGCGAGGCCCGGCGCGCGACCCCGGCGAGCCAGACAAATAGACTCGCCGGGTCGGCGGCGCCATGGACGCTGCGTCCAGCCACGCCGGACCGAACGTATCGAAGGGGGCACCATGGCCGCCATCTCCCGCGAAGAGGTCGCGCATCTCGCGCGCCTGTCGCGGCTCGCCGTCACCGACGAGGAGCTGGACCGGTTCGCCGGCCAGCTCGACGTGATCCTGCAGGCGGTGGCCCGGGTCGGCGAGGTCGCCGCGGCGGACATCCCGCCCACGTCGCACTCGGTGCCGCTGACCAACGTGCTGCGCGAGGACGTGGTCGACGCCGTGCCTGACCCGGGAGGAGGCGCTGGCCGGCGCGCCCGACGCGTTCGAGGACCGCTTCCGGGTACCGCGGATCCTGGACGAGGAGGTGCTGATGGCCATCCGACCGGCGAGTAGACCCGGCGGCGAAGGAGCGCGACAGCCGGTACGCGTGATCCGCGGCCAGCGCGTCGAGCTCGCGGCTGTCGGCCGGTGAGGTCTCCGCGGTCGAGGTGACCCAGGCCCACCTGGACCGGATCGCCGCCGTGGACGAGCGGGTGCACGCCTTCCTGCACGTCGACGCCGAGGGCGCGCTGGCCGCCGCCCGGCGCGGTCGACGAGGCCCGCGGCCGCGGCGAGGACGCTCGGCCCGCTGGCCGGCGTGCCGGTCGCGGTCAAGGACGTGATCGCCACCAAGGGCGTCCCGACCACGGCCGGCTCGAAGATCCTGGAGGGCTGGCGGCCGCCGTACGACGCGACCATCGTGGCGCGGCTGCGCGAGGCCGGGCTGGTCATGCTCGGCAAGACCAACATGGACGAGTTCGCGATGGGCTCGTCCACTGAGTACTCGGCCTACGGGCCGACGCACAACCCGTGGGACCTCGGCCGGATCCCGGGCGGCTCGGGCGGCGGATCGGCCGCGGCGCTGGCCGCGTACGAGGCGCCGCTGGCGATCGGCACCGACACCGGCGGCTCGATCCGCCAGCCCGGCGCGGTCACCGGCACGGTCGGGGCCGAAGCCGACCTACGGCGGCACCTCCCGGTACGGGCTGATCGCGTTCTCGTCCTCTTTGGACACTCCGGGCCCGTGCGCCCGTACGGTCGAGGACGCGGCGCTGCTGCACGCGGTGATCGCCGGGCACGACCCGAGCGACTCCACCTCGATCCCGGCGCCGGTGCCGGACGTGGTCGGCGGCGGCCCGGCTCGGCGCCACCGGCGACCTGACCGGGGTGCGGCTCGGCCTGGTCACCGAGTTCAGCGGCGAGGGCGCCGAGCCCGGCGTGGTGGCCGCGTTCCGGGAGGGGCTCGACGCGCTGGTCAAGCTGGGCGCCGAGGTCGTCGAGGTCTCCTGCCCGCACTTCGAGTACGCGCTGCCGGCGTACTACCTGATCGCGCCGAGCGAGTGCTCGTCCAACCTGGCCCGCTTCGACGGCGTCCGATTCGGACTGCGGGTCGGCGACGACGGCAACCGCTCGCTCGAGGAGGTCATGTCGCTGACCCGGGAGGCCGGCTTCGGGCCGGAGGTCAAGCGGCGCATCATGCTCGGCACCTACGCGCTGTCGTCCGGCTACTACGACGCCTACTACGGCCAGGCGCAGAAGGTGCGCACGCTGATCACGCCGCGACTTCACGGTCGCGTTCGAGCAGGTCGACGTGCTGGTCTCGCCGACCACGCCGTTCGTGGCGTTCCCGTTCGGGTCGCGTACCTCCGACCCGTACCAGATGTACCTGGCCGACCTCTTCACGATCCCGACCAACCTCTACGGCGGACCGGCCATCTCCGTCCCCTGTGGACTGTCCGAGGGGCTGCCGGTCGGGTTCCAGATCATGGCGCCGACGCTGGCCGACGACCGGATGTACCGGGTCGGCGCCGCGCTGGAGTCGCTGATTCCGGCGCCCACCCCGCCGGAACTGTAAGGGGGCTTTCCCCGATGCCCCGACCGGTGGGCCCTTCCTACGGTGATGCCACTGAACCATCACCGTTCGAGGTAGCCATGAACAAGCGTCGTGTGGGCCGGGCCGCGATTGTGACGGTCCCGGTCGCGGGAGCCGGAGTCACCCTGTTCGCCGTCCCGGCCAGCGCCGTGCCCAAGCGCCGCCAGTGCGACACCATCGAGCAGAACATCATTGAAGAGGATAACTGGGCCAACTACTTCCACCTGCTCGGCGATGGCTATGCCGCCCAGGGCAACAGCGCGGCCGCCGCCAGCAACTACGACACCGCGATCATGTTCCGGAACCTGGCGATCGCCGGACAGAATCTGGAAGGCCGCCTCGGCTGCTGATCCGCTGTCGCCGCTTCAGTCGTTGGATGACCAGGACACCGGGCCGGGCAGGTCGACCCGCTGCTTGCGGGTCTTGGAGTTCCACGACCAGCGCCAGATCTTGATGCTCCAGGAGGAGAATCCGTTCTTGGTGAAGTTCAGCCGGAGCGGGCCGAGCCGGAGCGTCTTGCGGAAAATCAGTGCCATCGGGGTAGCTCCCTTCCTGGCTCCATCATTACCCGCGATCGCCACGAACTACACGCATGTCATTCGGCGCGCCGGATCGCCGGTTCGCGCACGGGTCGGAGGAAACCCGCGCGAACCGGACCCGGCGCGCCGACTAGGCTGGTCGTCGTCCGATCCGACGCGACTGGAGCATTGATGACCACCGTGACCCTGCTCAGCTACGACGACGCCGTCAGCCGGTACGAGCCGGTCATCGGCCTTGAGACGCACGTGGAGCTGGGCACCCGGACCAAGATGTTCTGCGGCTGCCCGACCGAGTTCGGGGCCGAACCGAACACCCAGGTCTGCCCGGTCTGCCTCGGCCTGCCCGGCAGCCTGCCGGTGGCCAACCGGGCCGCGATCGAAGCGACCATCCGGATCGGGCTCGCGCTCAACTGCCGCATCGCCACCTGGTGCCGGTTCGCCCGCAAGAACTACTTCTACCCGGACATGCCGAAGAACTACCAGATCAGCCAGTACGACGAACCGTTGTGTGTGGACGGTTGGCTCGATGTAGAGGTGGACGGCGAGACGGTACGGGTGGGCATCGAGCGGGTGCACCTCGAGGAGGACACCGGCAAGACCCTGCACGTGGGCGGAGCCACCGGGCGTATCCACGGAGCGACGGAGTCCCTTGTGGACTACAACCGGGCCGGTATCCCGTTGGTGGAGATCGTGACCAAGCCGGTCCCCGGTACCGGTGCCGCGGCCCCGACCGTCGCCCGCGCCTACGTCACCGAGCTGCGCGATGTCGTCCGCTCGCTCGGCGTCTCCGACGTCCGCATGGAGCAGGGTTCCCTGCGTTGCGACGTGAACACGTCGCTCAATCCGCCGGGCCAGCCATGGGGCACCCGGACCGAGACGAAGAACGTCAACTCGTTGCGCAGCGTCGAGCGCGCGGTCCGATCGGAGGTCATCCGGCAGGCGTCGGTGCTCTCGGTCGGCGGCACGATCACCCAGGAGACGCGGCATTTCCACGAGGACACCGGCGAGACGACGTCCGGGCGGAGCAAAGAGGAAGCCACCGACTACCGGTACTTCCCGGAGCCCGACCTGGTGCCGCTCGAGCCTGACCCGACGTGGGTCGACGACCTGCGTCGGGCCCTGCCCGAGCTGCCGCGGGTACACCGGGCCCGTCTGCAGGAGGCGTGGGGGCTGGCCGACAAGGAGATGCAGGCCGCCGTCAACGCGGGCGCGGTCGAGCTGATCGAGGCCACCATCGCCGCCGGGGCGACCGCCGACGGCGCCCGCAAGTGGTGGCTGGGGGAGCTGTCCCGCTTCGCCAACGAGCGTGGGGTCGAGCTGGCTGAGGTCGGCGCGACGCCGATCCAGGTCGCTGAACTGCAGGGGCTGGTCGAGGCGGGCAAACTCAACGACAAGCTGGCCCGGGGCGTCCTCGGGGGAGTCGTCAACGGCGAAGGGTCGCCGGCTCAGATCATGGCCGCCAGGGGCATCGGGGTCGTCTCCGACACCGGGGCGCTCACGGCCGCGGTGGACGAGGCGATCGCCGCGAGCCCGGACATCGCCGCCAAGATCCGTGACGGTAAGCACGAGGCGGCCGGCGTCCTCATCGGGGCCATCATGAAGGCGACCCGGGGTCAGGCCGACGCGAAGACCGTCCGCGAACTGATCCTGTCCCGCCTTACCTGACCGAGGCCGGTGTCCCGGTGTCCCGGTGTTAACAAGGGCACCTTCCTCTACCACAACGGTTAAGAAGGTGCCCTTCCTTCACGAGCGCGGGGCGGGGGCGCCGTGGGTGGGGTCAGGCTTGGGAGACGGCGCCACCGCCGCTGGTCACGATGCGCAGGATCTTGTCGTCACCCTCGTTGGGGTTGCCCCGACCGTCCCGGTTGGACGTGGTGACCCAGATCGAGCCGTCCGGGGCGAGTACCGCGGCGCGTAGCCGCCCGTACGTGTCGACCAGCGCCGCCGTCGGGTCCCCGACCTGGCGCCCGTCGTCGCCGATCCGCATCAGCCACAGCCGCGTCCCGCGCAGGCAGGCGGCGACCACGACCGGACCGGTGACGGCCAGCCCTGAGCAGGACGCCTGATCGGTGTGCCACTGCTGGATCGGGTCCACGAACCCGGTGCGGTGGGCTGTGCCCTCGACCGTCGGCCAGCCGTAGTTCCGGCCCGGCTGGATCAGGTTGATCTCGTCCCACGTGTCCTGACCGAACTCGGTGGCGAACATGCGTTGCTGAGTGTCCCAGCCGAAGCCCTGCACATTGCGGTGCCCGTAGCTCCATACGAGCGAGTCGGGGAACGGGTTGCCGGGGGCCGGTCTTCCGTCGGTGGTCATGCGCAGGATCTTGCCGTTGAGACTCTGCGTGTCCTGGGCCAGCGGACGGTTCCCGGCGTCCCCGGTGGACGCGTAGAGGTATCCGTCCGGCCCGAAGTGCAGTTGCCCGCCGTCATGGTTGCCGGCCTTGGCGATGCCGGTCACGATCGGCGTCGGCTGCTGCCCGAGCACCATCTTCCCGATGCGATTGTCCGATGTGGACGTGTAGTACACGTACACGGTCCGGTCGGCGGCGTAGTTCGGCGACACCGCGATGCCGAGCAGCCCACCCTCGCCGGTCGCCCGTACCTCGCTGACGGTCTGGACCGCAGTCACGGTCAGCCCGTCGGCGCCCAGGTCCGGACCGACCTTGAGGATGCGACCCGAGGAGCGCTCGGTCACCAGCGCGCTGCCGTCGGGCAGGAACGCGATCGCCCATGGCACGTTCAGGTCCTTGGCCAGCACGGACGCGACAACGCTGGGCGGGGTGCCGTTGTCATGGGTGCTGCCGGCGGGCCGGGGCAGGTTGGGTGGTGCGCCGCCGGCGTTCTGGTCGGGTGGGCCGAAGCTGCACGCGGTCAGAGCCGCGGCCAGCACGACCACCAGAGCGCCCGACAGGGCTCGGCGGCGGGCCGGCGCGGGTAGTCGGGCGTCCACGCGTGGAGCCTAGCTCGGACGGCCTGAGCCGGCCGACTCACGAAGTCGGCACCGGCGTCACGCCCCGGACGGTTGGCGGACATCGAGCCGCTGGCCGGTGACGCCGACGATCCCGGCCAGGTCGGCCGGGGTGACCGCGGTCAGCACGATCCGGCCGCCACCCGCGAGGACGGCCACGACGTGCCGGTCCCGGTCGACCTCCAGTCCGCTGACCTCGGGCCAGGGCAGGCGCCGTGATCCGACCGCGGCCCGTACCGTGATCCCCTGGGTGTCCACGTCGGTACCCGCGCGCCAGCCCCACACCGCGACCGCCAGCGGGATCACCAGCAGCACCAGCAGCACCGGTTGCCAACTGGCGACCGAAATGCCGGCGATGAGCGCGATCACCGCCGCGATCGGAATCGCCACGTTGTGCCGGAAACGGCGCCCGGCCTGGGGAGTTCTCACCCTTTCATGCTCCCACCGCCACTTCGCCACTCCGGCTCGACCCTGCGAAATCCTGGCAGGCGTGTTCATACTGGCTGTGCGAGGGGAGCGGCGACCTGCCGGGCTCGGGGGACCACGGATGGCGGGCCGCCTGAACGTGTCTCCGTGGTGCGGACGTGTACCTCCCACAGAGGCACCGGAGCGGAGGGGCCATGGTCGACATCGACCCACCCGGTCTCATCCGCGTGCGCCGCATCAACGAACGCCATCCCCGCGAACGCCGGTTCGCCGAGCGTCGCCCGCCAGGGGTGGGTCACGACGAGCCGGCCATCGGCCAGCCCACCCAGGATCATCTCGATGGCGACCAGATCTACCTGGCCCTGCGCATCGCCGACGCGACCGAGGTGGCGGTGCGGATCTACGCCCACCAGTTGCGCCACGAGCGGGACCTGATCCGCTTCGAGCAGGAGGTCATGGCGCTCAAGGCGCTCAACGGTGAGCCCCACGTGGTAGTGATCGACGAGATCAACGTCATGCCGGAGGGCTACGCGTACCTGGTGATGGAGTACTGCGACGGCGGCTCTTTGCACGACCATCTGCGTACCGTCGGCCGGTTCACCCCGAGCGAGGTTCGCCGGATCGGAGCCAAGCTGGCCGGAGCGCTCTGCGCGGCCCATCGCCGCGACATCATCCATCGGGCCGTCAAGCCGTCGAACATCCTGATCAACGCGGCTGGCGAACCCGTGCTCGCCGACTTCGGTCTGGTGTCGGTGAGCACGGCCGGGCGCCACTACACGCCACCGGCGCGATCGGTCCTGCCGCCGTTCGTCGCGCCCGAGGCCTACCTGCCCGAGCTGATCACCAGCGCCGCCGACATCTACTCCCTCGGCGCCACCCTGTACGCGATGTTGGCCGGTTGGGCGCCCCGCACGGTCGACCCACTCGCGGTCGCGGTCGACGGTGACACCCTGGTCGACCTGCCCCGGGTGCCCTGGGCCCTCATGGAGGTCATCCGGGTCGCGATGGCCCACGATCCGGTCGACCGTTTCGTCGACGCGTTGCAGTTCCAGCACGCGCTGCTCGCCGCCGACCCGGGCTGACCGCCCGCCGGTCGGGCACCCTGCGTCTCGAGAGTCGAACGCGGGGTGCCCCTCCGGCGCCCGGGCGCGGGGCGGGTCAGTTCGGGGTGGGGGCCCAGCCGGGCATCGGGAAACCGGAGAGCAGGTCGGCCACCTCGCCGGCGATGCGACCCAGTTCGGCTTCGTCGTCCTTGGCGGCGGCGCCGACCGCGGCGTCCATCCACGCGGCGACCGCCGGCATGTGCTCCTCGGTGAGTCCGCGCGTGGTCAGGGCCGGCGTGCCGAGCCGGATGCCCGACGGGGCCCATGGCTTGCGTGGGTCGTAGGGCACCGTGTTGAAGTTCAGCTCGATGCCGGCCCGGTCGAGCGCCTTGGCCGCCGGCTTGCCCTCGACGCCTTTGTTGGTCAGGTCGATCAGGATCAGGTGGTTGTCGGTACCCCCGGAGACCAGGTCGAAGCCGTGCTCGGTGAGCGCGGTGGCCAGCGCCCGCGCGTTGGCGACGATCTGGTGCGCATAGGTGGTGAACGGGGGCTGAGCCGCTTCGTGGAGAGCCACCGCGATCCCAGCCGTGGTGTGGTTGTGCGGACCACCCTGCAGGCCCGGGAAGACGGCCTTGTCGATGGCGGCCGCGTGCTCGGCGGTGGTCATCAGCATCGCGCCGCGCGGGCCGCGCAGGGTCTTGTGGGTGGTTGTGCTGATGACGTCGGCGTGCCCGACCGGTGACGGGTGCGCGCCGCCCACGATCAGGCCGGCGATATGCGCGACATCGGCCACCAGGAGGGCGCCCACCTCGTGTGCGATGGCGGCGAAGGCCGGGAAGTCGATCGTACGTGGGATCGCGGTACCACCGCAGATGATCATCTTCGGCCGCTCGGCCAGCGCGAGATCGCGGACGTGATCCATGTCGATGCGCCCGGTGTCACGGCCGACGGCGTAATGCACCGGCCGGAACCACTTGCCGGTGGCCGACACCGGCGAGCCGTGGGTGAGGTGGCCGCCGTGGGCCAGCTCGAGGGAGAGGAACGTGTCGCCCGGGTTCATGAAGGCCAGATAGATCGCGAGGTTGGCGGGCGAGCCCGAGTACGGCTGTACGTTGGCGTGGTCCACGCCGAACAGTGACTCGGCGCGCTGGATGGCCAACACCTCGATCGGGTCGACGAGCTGCTGACCCTCGTAGTAGCGCCGGCCGGCGTACCCCTCGGAGTACTTGTTGTTCAGTACGGACCCGCAGGCCTCCAGTACGGCGGTGGAGACGTAGTTCTCGGACGGGATCATCCGCAGCTTGTCGTGCTGGCGCTGAGCCTCGGCCTCGATCAGCCGGGCGAGGTCGGGGTCGGTCGCCGTCAGGTCCGGCAGTGGCGGTACGTGCATGGACAGCCTCCTCACTGGTCAGACCAGACACCCAGGCGCACGGTGCGTGGTGGTGATGTCGCTCCCCGGTGGTCGGTTCCACCTCAGCGCCAGTCGCGATACCGCCCGAGTTTAGTCGGCGCGCCCAGCCGGGACGGGAACCCGCCCGTGACTGGCCGCCCAGCGCACGGCGGCCTCTGGCGGCAGCGGACGGGAGAACACGAAGCCCTGCCCGTACACGCAACCGGCCGCCCGGACCAGCGCGTGTTCGACCTCGGTCTCAACGCCTTCGGCGATGACGCCGAGCCCGAGCGTGCTGGCCAGCTGGATGATGCCGGCGACCAGGTCACGCTGCTGGGCCGAGGCAGCCATGCCGCGGGTGAACAGCCGGTCGAGCTTGACCACATCGAGGGGAACCCGCTGCAGGTAACCGAGTCCGGAGTACCCGGTACCGAAGTCGTCGATGGCCACCCGGACGCCGGCCTGGCGCAGCCGGGCCAGCCCGCGGGTCACGTCCTCGTCGTCAGCCAGCAGCAGGTTCTCGGTGATTTCGAGCATCAGCCGGTCGGGCGGTAGGCCACACTCGGCCAGCCGGCGGTGCACCATGTCGAACATCTCGGGCGACTGGAACTGCCGCGGAGAGACATTGACGCTGACGAACGGCGGCTCGCCGGGGGTCACCGCGGCCCACCGGACGGCCTCCTCGATGGAGCTGTCCAGCACCCATTCGCCGATGACGCCGATGAGTCCGGAGTCCTCGGCCAGCTCGATGAACTCGGACGGCTCGAGCCGGCCGCGGGTCGGATGCTTCCACCGCAGCAAGGCCTCGAACCCGACCGTCGCCCCGCTGTCGAGGGCCACGATCGGCTGGAACTCCAGCCGCAGGGCGCCGGTACCGAGCGCGTCGGCCAGCGCCGTGCGCAGTTCGAGGCGCTCGACGACCGCGTTGTGCATCGTCGGGTCGAATCTGCGCCACCGCTGCTTTCCGCTGCCTTTCGCCTCGTACAGGGCGAGGTCGGCGTGGCGGAGCAGTTCGCCCGAGGTGCCGGCGTCCGCCGTCGTGGCCACCCCGACGCTGGCTCCGCACCGCACCAGCTCACCCTGGACCTCGGCCGGCCGGCCGAGAGATGTCACGACACGCTCGGCGACGCCATCGATGTCGACCAGCTGGGCGTGCTCCACCAGGACGGCGAACTCGTCGCCGCCGATGCGGGCGGCGATCCCGTACGGGTAGGCCGCGCTACGGATCCGGGACGCCACGGTCTGCAGGAACGCGTCGCCCAGCACATGCCCGTACCCGTCGTTGATCACCTTGAAGTCGTCCAGGTCGATGAACAGGACGCCGGCGAACACCTCGTCGTGCGGCGTGTCGACGGCCCTCTGCACGCCCTCGGTGAACAGGCTGCGGTTGCCCAACCCGGTCAGCGGGTCGTGGTAGGCCTGCTCGGTCAGGCGGTCCTCGAGCCGCCGCCGGTCCGTCACGTCGCGCAGGGTCACCACAACACCGCGGACGGCATCCTCGGCGCGCAGGTCGAGGCAGGACACCTCGGCCCAGCGATCGGCTGCCCGGCCGGTGCGCCAGTCAGCCCGCACCGTGCCGGACCCGCTGCCGGCCGGCTCGCGGCAGATACCGGCCAGCAGCTGGGTGGCCGCGTCGCGGTCCTGCGGGGCGATCAGCCGCGGCAGCGCTCTTCCCTCGACAGCGGATGTTCCGAACAGGGCGGCGGCGGATGGGCTGGCGTACCGGATCCGCGCGTCATCGTCGAGGATCAGGATGACGTTGGTCGAGTTCTGCACGAGGGCGCGGAAGTAGGCATCGCGCCGGGTGTTGAGGACCTGGTCGTTGAGCCGGATCCGGGCGACGGCCAGGCTGGCCTGCGCGGCCACCGTGGCCAGTGGTCGGCGGACGGTGGCCAACCGGCTCGGCGGCGCCCGCACGATGAGAGTGCCGGTCGCCGCCCCGGCGGCGGTCGACCCCGGTTCGCTCAACGGGATCTCCAACCGGCCCGGACGATCCCCCCGGGGCGGGGACCCGCTCAGGTGTGCGGTGACGTCGGTGTGCGGCCCGAGCAGCCGGCCCGCGGCCGCCGTCACGGCAGCCTCGATGGCCGGCAGATCGGCCGCCGCCACCAGCTCAGCCGACGCCTCGGCGACGACCCGGGTCTCGGACAGCGCACGCCGTAGCCGTACCGCGGCGATCGTCATCCGGAACAGGACCAGGAGCAGCATCGCGGCCGCCGCGACGGCCACCGGGGCCGGGCTGTTCAGCGAGTGCTCGGCCGTTCCGGCCAGGAGGAGCACGAACGGGATCACCGCCGAGCCGGCTACCAGTATCAACGGGAGGAGGCCGTCGCGCCGCCCGGGGGTCGCCGTGATCCGGGCCATCGCCGGCACCAGCGCGGCCGCACCGAACGAGGCGTAGAACAGCACCCACAGCATTTCGATCCCGTTGCCGGGCATCCCTTCGCCGTGGACCAAGCCGATGCGGACAAACGCGTCGTACGCGAGGAGGATGAGGATGCCCAGCGCGAGCCAGGCGACCGAGAGGTTCCAGCGCACCGTACTCACAAGCCGGGCGATCGCGGCCAGGAGCAGGACGTCCCGTGAGACGTAGGAGATACGGACGACCACCTGCACGGTGTCCAGCGTGGGCCCGGAAGTCCACGGGGCGGCCACCGCCACCCAGGCCAGTAGCCCGGTGCCGACGATGAGCACGGCGCCGTCCACCAGGGTCAGCAACCGGCGGCCCTCGGGAGGAGGTCGGCTCAGGCTGATCAGGCCGGCCACGACGAGGACGAGCATGCACACGTGCAGCGCGTAGATCGGGACTGCCCGCGAGGCGTGGGCGTCGAACGGTCCGATCGTGTGCTGGGTGGTGAAGATGACCCGGGCGGCCGCATTGGCCAGAATCCCGCCGGCGAGGAGCAGCCACGGCAACGGGCGCGCCGGCCGGTGGACCCGGACACCGGTGACGATGGCCGCACTCGTGACGACCCCGATGACACCGGCCAACCATGGCCGGCTTGCTCCCACGACGTGGTGCACGATCCCCACGGCCGCGATGAAGGCGAGGTACCAGGCCACGAGCCAACGCTCGGGTCGGCCCCGGACACCGTCCATTGTGTGAGGGTACGCCGGGGAAATGGGTGTTTCGGCGGCGCAACGGTAGCGACTAGTCCGGCACGCGACGGTAGGCGCCGTCCGAGGCCGAGGTGGCCATCGAGGCGTACGCCCGCAGTGCGGCTGACACGGGACGTTCCCGGTTCAGCCGGCGTGTAGGGCCGGTCCCGCTTGTCCTGGGCGACCCGGCGGGCCTCCAGCTCGTCGGCCGGCACGTCGAGGCTGATCGAGCGCTGCGGGATGTCGATGGCGATCATGTCGCCCGTCGTTGACCAGCGCGATCAGCCCGCCGCTGGCCGCCTCGGGCGAGATGTGGCCGATCGACAGGCCGCTCGTGCCGCCGGAGAACCGCCCGTCGGTGATGAGCGCGCAGTCCTTGCCCAGCCCGCGGCCCTTGAGGAACGAGGTGGGGTAGAGCATCTCCTGCATGCCCGGACCGCCCCGCGGGCCTTCGTAGCGGATGACGACCACGTCGCCGGGGACGATGTCGCCGCGCAGGATCCCCTCGACCGCCGCCTCCTGCGACTCGAAGACCTTGGCCGGGCCGCGGAAGGATCAGCCGGTCCTCGGGTACGCCGGCCGTCTTCACCACGCAGCCGTCCGGGGCGAGGTTGCCGAACAGGATGGCCAGCCCGCCGTCGGCGGTGTAGGCGTGCGCCACGTCGCGGATGCAGCCGTCGGCCGCGTCGGTGTCCAGTGTGGACCAGCGGTTGTCGGTGGAGAACGGCTCGGTGGTGCGGACCCCGCCCGGGCGCGGCGTGGAACAGCGTCGACCGCGGCCGGGGTGGCCCGGCCGCCGCGGATGTCCCAGTCGGCCAGCCACTGCGTCCAGGGTCGGCGAGTGGACACTGTGGACGTCGGTGTCGCAAGCAGCCCGGCCCGGTTCAGCTCGCCCAGGATGGCCGGGATGCCGCCGGCCCGGTGCACGTCCTCCATGTGGTACTTCGGGCGTGTTCGGGGCCACTTTGGACAGACACGGCACCCGCCGGGAGATCGCGTCGATGTCGGCCACCCCGAAGTCGAGCTCGGCCTCGCGGGCGGCGGCCAGCAGGTGCAGCACCGTGTTGGTCGAGCCGCCCATCGCCACGTCGAGCGCGACCGCGTTCTCGAACGCGGGCCGGCTGGCGATGGCGCGCGGCAGCACCGACTCGTCGTCGCCCTCGTAGTAGCGGCGGGCCAGGTCGACGACCAGCCGGCCGGCCTCGGTGAACAGCTGCTTGCGGGCGGCGTGGGTGGCCAGGGTGGAGCCGTTGCCGGGCAGGGCGAGCCCGATCGCCTCGGTCAGGCAGTTCATCGAGTTGGCGGTGAACATGCCCGAGCAGGAGCCGCAGGTCGGGCAGGCGGAGCGCTCGATGACGCCGAGCTGGTCGTCGGTGACGACCTCGTTGGCCGAGGCGATCATCGCGTCGATCAGGTCGAGCTTGGCGTGCACGACGCCCTCGATGGCCACGGTCTTGCCGGCCTCCATCGGGCCGCCGGAGACGAACACGGTCGGGATGTTCAGCCGCAGCGCGGCCAGCAGCATGCCCGGGCGTGATCTTGTCGCAGTTCGAGATGCAGACCAGGGCGTCGGCGCAGTGGGCCTTCACCATGTACTCGACCGCGTCGGCGATCAGCTCCCGGCTGGGCAGCGAGTAGAGCATGCCGCCGTGGCCCATCGCGATGCCGTCGTCGACGGCGATCGTGTTGAACTCGCGCCCGACCCCGCCGGCCTCGGCGACCGCGTCGGCCACCAGCGCGCCGAGGTTGCGCAGGTGCACGTGGCCGGGGACGAACTGGGTGAAGGAGTTGGCGATGGCCACGATCGGCTTGCCGAAGTCGGCGTCGGTCATCCCGGTGGCGCGCCACAGCGCGCGGGCGCCGGCCATGTTGCGACCCTGGGTGGACGTGGCTGAACGCAGCTGCTGCGGCATCTGTCAAGTCTGCGCCGCCCGATTGTGGCCGCGACACGCGGCGACCCGCCCAGTTTCCACGCTCCGAGACAGTGCGCCACAGCGGGGCCGTTACCCAGCTGTGATCCTGCCGTTGACCACGATGTGGGATGGGTTGACTGCCGGCTGAGAATGGGGCAGTCTGAGCGGGTGACTCGACGGCAGATCCGAGTACTCACCTAGCGCGTCTGGCACGGCCGCCCAGACGCGCGAGCCCACGTGCCCCGGCACGCGGGCTCTTTTGCTGCACGCGGGCTTTATCGCGTACCTGGGGCCGATCACCGGCAACAGCGTCACGCATCACGAGCCGAAGGCATGGACGCCATGACCAAGTCACCGTCAGACTCCTCGACACCGGAGCACCCCGTACCGGTCCGCCCCACCCGCCCCCTCGCCGCTGACCGTCGCCGCCGGCGTGCAAGGCGCACGGGCACGGCGGCCAGCCCGGCAGCCGCCGCCCGCCCGGCGGCCAGGGTGGTCGCCGCCGAACCGGTGCACCGGCGCCCAGTCGCTGGTGCGGTCGCTGGAGGCGCTCGGCGTCGACGTCATGTTCGGCATCCCCGGCGGCGCGATCCTGCCGGCGTACGACCCGATCTTCGACTCCACGGTGCGGCACATCCTGGTCCGCCACGAGCAGGGCGCCGGGCACGCCGCCACCGGCTACGCCCAGGCCACCGGCAAGGTCGGCGTCTGCATGGCCACCTCCGGCCCGGGCGCGACCAACCTGGTCACGCCGATCGCCGACGCCTACATGGACTCGGTCGCCGATGGTGGCCATCACCGGGCAGGTGCCGCAGCGGCGCGATCGGCTCGGACGCCTTCCAGGAGGCCGACATCCAGGGCATCACGCTGCCGATCACCAAGCACAACTACCTGGTCCAGCGCGCCGAGGACATCCCCCGGATCATGGCCGAGGCGTTCCACCTGGCCGGCACCGGCCGACCCGGCCCGGTCCTGGTCGACATCCCCAAGGACGTGCTGCAGGCGCGCACCGAGTTCACCTGGCCGCCGACGCTGGAGCTGCCCGGCTACCGGCCGACGCTGCAGCCGCACGGCAAGCAGATCCGGGAGGCGGCCAGGCTGATGGCGATGGCCCGCCGGCCGGTGCTCTACGTCGGCGGCGGCGTGCTCAAGGCGCACGCGTCCGAGTCGCTGCGGAAGCTGGCCGAGCTGACCGGCGCGCCGGTGGTCACCACGCTGATGGCCCGCGGCGCGTTCCCGGACAGCCACCGCAGCACATGGGCATGCCCGGCATGCACGGCACCGTCGGCGCGGTCTACGCGCTGCAGAAGGCCGACCTGCTGGTCGCCCTGGGCGCCCGCTTCGACGACCGGGTCACCGGCAAGCTGGACAGCTTCGCCCCGGGCGCGACGATCGTGCACGCCGACATCGACCCGGCCGAGATCGGCAAGAACCGGGCCAGCCGACGTGCCGATCGTGGGCGACGCCCGGCACGTCATCGACGAGCTGATCGCCGCCGTCGCGGCCGAGCACAAGGCCGGCCACCGGGCCGACATCGCCGACTGGTGGCGTCAGCTCGACGACCTCCGCGACCGCTACCCGCTGGGCTAGGAGGAGCCGCCCGACGGCACGCTGGCCCCGCAGTACGTGATCAAGCGGCTGGGCGAGATCGTCGGGCCGGACGCCATCTACGTGGCCGGGGTCGGCCAGCACCAGATGTGGGCCTCCCAGTTCATCTCGTACGAGAAGCCGGGCACCTGGCTCAACTCCGGCGGCCTGGGCACGATGGGCTACGCCGTGCCGGCGGCGATGGGCGCCAAGGTCGGCCAGCCGGACACGGTGGTCTGGGCGATCGATGGTGACGGCTGCTTCCAGATGACCAACCAGGAGCTGGCCACCTGCGCCCTGGAGGGCATCCCGATCAAGGTGGCGATCATCAACAACGGCAACCTGGGCATGGTCCGGCAGTGGCAGACGCTGTTCTACGGCGAGCGCTACTCCAACACCGATCTGGGCACGCACAAGCACCGCATCCCCGACTTCGTCAAGCTGGCCGACGCGCTGGGCTGCGTCGGGC
This sequence comes from uncultured Actinomycetota bacterium, assembly GCA_963803345.1. Classification (GTDB taxonomy): domain Bacteria; phylum Actinomycetota; class Actinomycetes; order Mycobacteriales; family Micromonosporaceae; genus CAWDLX01. Next base: position 884,676 of record CAWDLX010000004.1, on the reverse strand, counting down.
TGCGCTGCGAGACGGCCGCCGATGTGGACGCCACCATCGAGGCCGCCATGAAGATCAACGACGCCCGGTCGTGGTCGACTTCGTGGTCGGCAAGGACGCGATGGTGTGGCCGATGGTGGCCGCCGGCACCAGCAACGACGAGATCATGTTCGCCCGCGACGTGCGGCCCGACCTTCGACGACGACGACCTCTGACCCAGAACATCGGGACAGACGAGATGAGCAAGCACACGCTCTCGGTACTGGTGGAGAACAAGCCGGGTGTCCTGGCCCGGGTCGCCGGCCTGTTCTCCCGGCGTGGTTTCAACATCGACTCGCTGGCGGTCGGCGAGACCGAGCACCCCGAGATCTCCCGCATCACCATCGTGGTCAACGCCGAGGACTCGCCGCTGGAGCAGGTCACCAAGCAGCTCAACAAGCTGGTCAACGTACTCAAGATCGTGGAGCTGGAGTCGACCGCGTCGGTGCAGCGCGAGCTGCTCCTGGTCAAGGTCCGGGCCGACCGGCCGACCCGGTCACAGGTGCTGGAGACGGTGTCGCTGTTCCGGGCCCGGGTGGTGGACGTGGCCCCGGACGCGCTGACCATCGAGGCGACCGGCACCGCCGACAAGCTGGACGCGCTGCTGCGCGACCTCGAACCGTTCGGAATCAAGGAAATGGTGCAGTCCGGCCTGGTGGCCATCGGGCGGGGTTCCCGCTCGATCACCGCCCCGGTCGCTGCGCGCGGCCTCCTAGGGAGAGAAGTCAATGGCTGTTCACGAAAACTCCGCATCCGCTGTCGAGGGTGTGGAGGTCTACTACGACGACGACGCCGACCTGTCGGTGATCCAGGGCCGGAAGGTCGCGGTCATCGGGTACGGCAGCCAGGGCCACGCGCACGCGCTGTCGCTGCGCGACTCCGGCGTCGACGTGCGCGTCGGCCTGCCGGAGGGCTCGAAGAGCCGGGCCAAGGCCGAGGAGCAGGGCCTGCGCGTCGGTACGCCGGCCGAGGCGTCCGCGGAGGCCGACGTCATCATGATGCTGGCCCCGGACACGGCCCAGCGCACGCATCTACGCCGAGGAGATCGCGCCGAACCTGACCGCCGGCAAGGCGCTCTTCTTCGGCCACGGGCTCAACATCCGGTACGGCCTGATCACGCCCCGTCCGATGTGGACGTGGCCATGGTCGCGCCCAAGGGCCCCGGTCACCTGGTCCGCCGCCAGTTCGTCGACGGCAAGGGCGTGCCGGTGCTGGTCGCGGTCGAGCAGGACGCGACCGGCGGCGCGTCTCGCCGCTCGCCCTGTCCTACGCCAAGGCGATCGGCGGCACCCGGGCCGGCGCGATCCGGACCACGTTCACCGAGGAGACCGAGACCGACCTGTTCGGCGAGCAGGCGGTGCTCTGCGGCGGCGCCTCGGCGCTGGTGCAGGCCGGGTTCGAGGTGCTCACCGAGGCCGGGTACGCGCCCGAGGTCGCCTACTTCGAGTGCCTGCACGAGCTCAAGCTGATCGTCGACCTGATGTACGAGGGCGGCATCGCCCGGATGCGCTACTCGGTCTCCGACACCGCCGAGTACGGCGACTACTCGCGCGGCCCGCGGGTCATCGACGCCCGGGTCAAGGACGAGATGCGCAAGATCCTCGGCGAGATCCAAGTGGCGAGTTCGCCCGCGAGTGGATCGCCGAGGACGACGCCGGCCGGCCCAACTTCACCAAGTGGCGCGAGGAGTCGGCCGCCACCCGATCGAGGAGACCGGGCGCAAGCTGCGCGGCATGATGTCCTGGGTGGACCGGCCGATCACCGAGACCGCCTGACGCGCACTACGCGCTGATCCGGCGGGCTCGTCCCTTGTAGACACTCCATCCGGGATCGTCGTCGTGGACGGCCGCCCCCGGTGTCGCCGGCGCGTGTCGGCGGGCCGGTCGCGTCGCTGGGCGGTCCGCTGGCCGCTCGTCGCGGCAACGCGCTGGCCGGTGGGCGGACCAACCTTTGGCCGCGCACCGTACGATCGCAGATGTCCACCGCGGAGCGCACCGACGCGCCAGCGTCCCATCCAGCACCGACGGCGCACGCGCCAGTGTCATCCAGCGCTCTCGCTTGAACGCGGCCGAAGACCGATGTGAGGACACCCGATGACCGCAGTCGTACTGATCACCGAAGAGCTCGCCCCCGCCGCCCTCGACGTCCTGGCGCACGACTTCGACGTACGCCACGTCGACGGCACCGACCGGGCGGCCCTGCTGGCCGCGCCTGGCCGAGGCCGACGCGGTCATCGTGCGCAGCGCCACCCAGATCGACGCCGAGGCGGTGGCCGCCGCGCCCCGGCTCAGCGTGATCGCCCGGGCCGGCGTCGGGCTGGACAACGTCGACGTGCCCGCCGCCACCGCCCGGGGCGTGATGGTGGTCAACGCGCCCACCTCGAACATCGTCTCCGCCGCCGAGCAGGCCCTCGCGCTGCTGCTCGCGGTCGCCCGGAACACCGCGTCGGCCTCGGCCGCGCTCAAGGCGGGGGAGTGGAAGCGGTCGAAGTACACCGGCGTCGAGATCCACGGCAAGACGGTCGGGGTGGTCGGGCTGGGCCGGATCGGCGTGCTGTTCGCGCAGCGCATCGCCGCGTTCGGCACGCAGCTGATCGCGTACGACCCGTACGTCCAGCCGGCCCGGGCGGCCCAGCTCGGGGTACGCCTGGTCGGGCTGGACGAGCTGCTGCGGGAGTCCGACTTCATCTCCATCCACCTGCCCAAGACGCCCGAGACGACCGGGCTGATCGGAGCCAAGGAGCTGGCGCTGGTCAAGCCGGGTGTCCGGATCATCAACGCCGCCCGGGGTGGGCTGATCGACGAGCAGGCGCTGGCCGACGCGCTCGCCGAGGGCCGGGTCGGCGGCGCCGGGATCGACGTGTACGCGAAGGAGCCGTGCATCGCCTCGCCGCTGTTCGCCTTCGACAACGTGGTCGCCACCCCGCACCTGGGCGCCTCGACGCACGAGGCACAGGACAAGGCCGGTCTGGCCGTGGCCCGCAGCGTCAAGCTGGCCCTGGAGGGCGAGTTCGTGCCGGACGCGGTCAACGTCCAGGCCGGCGGCATCGTCGCCGAGGAGGTACGGCCGCTGCTGCCGCTGGCCGAGAAGCTGGGGCGGGTGTTCACCGCGGTGGCCGGTGGGGTCGCCGCGGCGGTCACCGTCGAGGTGCGCGGCGAGGTCATCGCCCACGATGTCAGCGTGCTCAAGCTGGCCGCGACCAAGGGGCTGTTCGCGCCGGTCGTCGAGGAGCAGGTCACGTACGTCAACGCCCCGCTGCTCGCCGCCGAGCGTGGGGTCGAGGTCGACCTGACCACATCGGCCGAGACGGTCGACCATCCCAACCTGGTGACCGTTTTCGGGGCGCTGCCGTACGGCCGTACGGTCAGCGTCTCGGGAACCCACGTGACGGGCGGCGGGAGGCGGCCAAGCTCACCGGGCTGGACGGCTTCGAACTCGAACTCGACGCCGACGGCGTGCTGCTGTTCTTCCGGTACGCCGACCGGCCCGGCGTGGTCGGCACGATCGGGACGATCCTCGGCGAGGCGGGAGTCAACATCGCCGCGATGCAGGTGGCCCGGCGTGAGGCCGGCGGCGAGGCGCTGATGACGCTGACCGTCGACAACGCCGTGCCAGCGGACCTGCTGGCCCAGGCGGCCGGCGCGATCGGAGCCACGGCTTCGTCTACAGTGGACCTGACCGACTGAGGCTCGGGCGTGGCGTTCGCCGAGGTGTCCACCGCGCTGGCGCTGCTCAGCGACCGCGAGTTGCGGCGGCGGGTCGACGCCGCCGCACCGCTGGGTACGGGCATCGGCGGTACCTCGGCCCTGCTCCCGGTGGAGGGCGTGCCGGTGTTCGTCAAACGGGTGCCGCTGACCGACCGGGAGCGCCGGCCCGAGCACGTGCGGTCCACGGCGAATGTGTTCGGGCTGCCCGTGTTCTGCCAGTGGGGCGTCGGGTCGCCCGGCTTCGGCGCCTGGCGGGAGCTGGCCGCCAACATCATGGCCACCAACTGGGTCCTGGCCGGGGAGGCCGACTGCTTCCCAGTGCTGTATCACTGGCGGGTGCTCCCGGGCGCCGGGGCGGAGCAGACCAACGTCGAGGAGGCGGTGACGTACTGGGGTGGTTCACCGGGGGTCCGGGACCGGTGGACCGCGCTCGCGGCGGCGAGTGCCAGCCTGGTGCTGTTCAGCGAGTACGTGCCCCTCGGCCTGCGGCAGTGGCTGGCCGGGCAGCTGGCCGCGGGACGCGACGCGGTCAGCGCGGCCGCGGTCATGGCCGAGCGCCGCCTGCGCGCAGACATGGCGTGGCTGGACGCGCACGGGCTGGCCCACTTCGACGCCCACTTCGGCAACGTGCTCACCGACGGGCAGCGGCTCGTGTACGCCGATCTCGGGCTGGCCACGTCGGCCCGGTTCGACCTGTCGGCGCCGGAGCTACGGTTCCTGGCCCGCAACCGTACCCACGACGCGGCGTACGCGATGGCGTCACTGGTCAACTGGCTGGTGGCCGCGGTCGCCGGGGTGCCGGTACCGGTCGGAGGGGCACCAACCGAACGCAACGCGTACATCCGCGAGTGCGCGGGCGGGGCCGAGCCGGCGGGCGTGCCACCCGCCGTGGCCGACATCATCCGGCGAAACGCCCCGGTCGCGTCGGTGCTCAATGACTTCTACGCGGATCTGTTCGGGACGAGCCGGGACACCCCGTACCCAGCCGACGCCGTCGCCCACGTCTGGCGCTGATCTTTGTCCGGATGACGGGACGGATTTTCCGTACCGTAGGATGCAGGCCTAGCCTTCGGTGGATCTGACAGCGCAGTCGTGAGGAGGCCCGACGTGGCGGCACGGATCGCGGTGGTGCCCGGCGACGGCATCGGCGTCGAGGTGGTCGCGCCAGGGCGTCAAGGTCCTCCAGGCGGTACTGCCCGGTGTCGAGACCACCCACTACGACCTCGGCGCCGCCCGGTACCACCGCACCGGCGAGGTGCTGCCCGACCCGGTGTTGGCTGAGCTGGCCGGGCACGACGCGATCCTGCTCGGCGCGGTCGGTGGCGCGCCGGGCGATCCGGCCCTACCGCCCGGCATCCTCGAGCGGGGGCTGCTGCTCAAGCTGAGGTTCGCCTTCGACCAGTACGTCAACCTGCGCCCGTCGCGGCTGTGGCCGGGTACCACCGGGCCGCTGGCCAGCGTGAAGGCTGGCGAGATCGACTTCGTGGTGGTCCGGGAGGGTACCGAGGGGCTCTACACCGGCGCCGGCGGCACCATGCACCAGGCGACTGCGGCCGAGGTGGCCACCGAGGAGAGCCTCAACACCCGGTACGGCGTCGAGCGGGTCATCCGCGACGCCTTCGCCCGGGCCGCCCGGCGGGAGCGGCGCAAGGTCACGATGGTCCACAAGACCAACGTGCTGACCCACTCCGGCGGCCTGTGGAGCCGCACCTTCACCGAGGTCGCGGCCGAGTTCCCGGACATCACCACCGACTACCAGCACGTGGACGCGGCGGCCATGTTCCTGGTCACCCAGCCGCAGCGCTACGACGTGATCGTCACCGACAACCTGTTCGGCGACATCCTGACCGACATCGCCGCCGCCGTCTCCGGCGGCATCGGGCTGGCCGCCAGCGGCTGCATCAACCCCGACCGCAGGTACCCGTCGATGTTCGAGCCGGTGCACGGCTCCGCGCCCGACATCGCCGGCCAGGGCATCGCCGACCCGGTCGCGACCGTGCTGTCGGTCGCGCTCATGCTCGACCACCTCGGCCACCCCGAGCAGGCCCGTCGAGTAGAGCAGGCGGTCGCCGCCGAACTGGCCGGCCGCGCCGCGGGGGCTCCCTGCGTACCGACGACATCGGCGACCGCCTGGCCGCGCTGGTCTCCTGACACCGGCAACCGCCGCCGCACCCCGTCCTACCGGCCGCCACGACCCTCGGGCTGGTCGAGTCGGCGTATCAGCTGAACGGCCGTTCGGGTACGTTTCAGTCAACGCCTCAGTGCGCTCAAACCCGTCTTCTTCGGAGGTAGCTATGACCGGTGGTGAGTTCGGCTTTGATGTCCAACCCTCAGCACACCCGGTAGCCGCCGCCGAGCGGGCCGCCCTGCTGACCAACCCGGGCTTCGGGCAGGTCTTCACCGACCACATGGTGACGATCCGGTACGCCGAGGGTAAGGGCTGGTATGACCCCCTGGTGTCCGCCCGCGCGCCGATCCCGATGGATCCGGCCACGGCGGTGCTGCACTACGCACAGGAGATCTTCGAGGGGCTCAAGGCGTACCGCGCGGTCGATGGCGGCGTCACCTCGTTCCGGACGGAGGCCAACGCCCGCCGGTTCCGCGACTCGGCCGCCCGGATGGCGATGGCCCAGCTCCCGGATGAGCTGTTCGTCGACTCGATCGACGAGCTGGTTCGCATCGATCGGGAGTGGGTGCCGACCGACCCCGAGGGTTCGCTCTATCTGCGGCCGTTCATGTTCGCCAGTGAGGTCTTCCTCGGCGTCAAGCCGTCGGCGGAGTACCTCTACGTGGTGATCGCCTCGCCGGTCGGCTCCTACTTCAAGGGCGGGGTCAAGCCGGTCTCGGTGTGGATCTCCACCACGTACACCCGGGCGGCTCCCGGCGGCACCGGCGCGGCCAAGTGCGGCGGCAACTACGCCAGCAGCCTCATCGCCCAGGCGGAGGCGGCCGAGCACGGCTGCGACCAGGCGGTGTTCCTCGACACCGCGGAGAACCGGTACGTCGACGAGCTGGGCGGCATGAACATCTTCTTCGTGTACGACGACGGCTCCCTGGCCACCCCGCCGCTGACCGGCACAATCCTGCCCGGCATCACCCGCGACTCGATCATCACGCTGGCCCGGGCCGAGGGGCGCACCGTCGAGGAGCGCCCGATCAGTATCGAGGAGTGGCGAGGCCGACGCGAAGAGCGGCCGCCTGGCCGAGGTGTTCGCCTGCGGTACGGCGGCGGTGATCACCCCGATCGGCACGGTCCGCTCGCCCGACGCCGAGTTCCTGATCGGGGACGGCGGGTCCGGACCGGTCGCCACCGGGCTGCGTCAACGGCTGGTGGACATCCAGCGCGGCCGGGCCGACGACACCTACGGCTGGGTCCACCGCATCATCTGACCGGCCGAGGGTGCCCAGGGTTCGAGCAGGTGGGCCCGCATCGCGTCGACGTGCGCGTCTGTCACGCCGATGCTGCGGGCGTAGCCCTCGACCGAGCCGTGGTCGGCCCGCAGGTTGGCCAGGAAGCCGGCCATCGGCCTCGCGGGGCGACACGATGTACGGCCGGTGGACTCCGCGCAGGTCCGGTCGGCGGTGCGGGTGTACCAGCCCCACGCCTGCGGCTCGGCCAGCTCGCTGAGGTGGTAGTCGTCGACCACGTCCTCGTCGCGGAACCCGAGCAGGCACAGCGTGAGCGCGGCCAGGATGCCGGTGCGGTCCTTGCCGGCGATGCAGTGGAACACCAGCGGCGCGCGCTCCGGCGTCGGCGATCAGGCGCAGGGCCGCCCGAGCCCGTCGGCCGACGATATCGGCCATCTCCTTGTAGCGCTCGATCACGTACTCGGCCCGCTCGGCGGTGTCGTCGAACGGGCGGGGCTGCCACTTCGGATGGACCAGGTGGACGTGGTGGTAGGCCACGCCGGCCAGGTCGGGCGCGCGGCCGAGCTCCTCGATCTCGTGCGGCCGGCGCAGGTCGACGACGGTCCGGATGCCCAGCCGGCGAACCGGTCGTACTCGTCCGGACCGAGCCGGGACAGGTCGTCCGCGCGGTAGAGCCGTCGCCAGGCAACGTCCGCCGTCGGCGGTCCGGTAGCCGCCGAGGTCACGGAAGTTGAACACGTTGGCGAAGGACACCGCACGTTCACCCATGACCTCGAGCCTACCGGCCGAGTGCGGCCAGGATGGTCGTGGGTTGTGTGCTCCGGCGACTGTCCAATGGGGACGATGATGGGGTGCTCGTCCGGGCCGGGCTCCTCGAGGTCGGCCAGCTGCGCGTCGAGCAGGGCCGGTGGGAAGAAATGCCCATGCCGGTGGGTGATCGCGCTGGTGCAGCAGCTCCGGATCGCCCCGCAGGTAGACGATGCGCAGGTCGGGGTCAGCCGCGCGCAGCAGGTCGCGGTAGCGCGCGCTTGAGCGCCGAGCAGCCCATGATCCCAGGACCGCCGGCCTGCGTGCCGCTCGGCGATCCAGGCCGCGACCTCGCCAGCCACGGCCACCGGTCGTCGTCGGTGAGGGGGATGCCGGCGCGCATCTTGGCGATGTCTGTCGGGTGAGTGCAGCAGGTCGGCGTCCTTGAACGGCCAGCCGGTGTACGCGGACAGCAGCCGCCCGATGGTGGACTTGCCCGAACCGGACACGCCCATCAGCAGGATGACGGGCTCACGGTCGGCGCGAGCGCTCACGCTGGCGAGCGTAACGGTGCGCCGGCCACCGAGGTCCGGCGCTGCGTCCTATGCCGCTCGCGGGCTCGCTGGTGTCGTCAGCGGGCGCGCGGGCGCTGTCGCGGTAGTGCACGGCCAGCTTCTCGCGGTACGCCGGGTCGTTCATGTGCCCGCGGGTCCGACCGTCCCGGCCGAGCGCGAACCGTTCCCATGATGTGGATTCGGCTCCCGGGACCCGGTGCCGTGGCAGACTCACGTCCGTGACCCGCCCGTACCGCCAGCTCATTATCGACTAGCGCGCGCAGACCGCCTCACCTGCGCGCGCAGACCTCCCGCATCCCGCGGGGGGTCTTTTTGTTGTGTCAGAAACTCCAGGAGAGAAGGAACCACCATGACGTACCAGGTCTTCGACACGACGCTTCGCGACGGGGCGCAGCGCGAGGGCATCACCTACTCGGTCGCGGACAAGCTCGCGGTGGCCCGCCTGCTCGACGAGCTCGGGGTGGGCTTCATCGAGGGCGGCTGGCCGGGCGCGATGCCCAAGGACACCGAGTTCTTCCGCCGGGCCCGCACCGAGCTGGACCTCAGGCACGCCGTCATGGTCGCGTTCGGCTCCACCCGCAGGGCCGGTACCAAGGCCGCCGATGACCCGCAGGTACGGGCGCTGCTGGATGCCCAGACACCGGTCGTGTGCCTGGTCGCCAAGTCCGATGTACGCCACGTCGAGCGGGCGCTGCGGACCACCCGCGAGGAGAACCTGGCCATGGTCCGGGACACGGTCGAGTTCCTGCGCGGCGAGGGCCGGCGGGTGTTCCTCGACTGCGAGCACTTCTTCGACGGGTTCCGCTTCGACCCGGCCTACACCGCCAGCGTCGCGGCCACCGCGCTCGAGGCCGGGGCCGAGGTCGTCGGTCATGTGCGACACCAACGGCGGCATGCTGCCCTCGATGGTCACCCGGGCCGTCACCGACGTGAGCGAGCGGCTCGCCGGCTCGACTTGATCCACAGTCGGACGATGTGCTGTCGCGCCGGTTGGGCATCCACTGCCAGAACGACACCTCGTGCGCGGTGGCCAACACGGTGGCCGCGGTCGAGGCCGGCGTGCGCCACTTCCAGTGCACGGCCAACGGGTACGGCGAGCGCCCGGGCAACGCCGACCTGTTCGCCACCGTCGCCAACCTCCAGCTCAAGCTCGGGCTGCCCGTCCTACCGGAGGGGTGCCTCGAGCAGATGGTGCGGGTCTCCCACGCCATCGCGGAGATCGCGAACCTCGCCCCCGACACCCACCAGGCCTACGTCGGGGCAGCCGCATTCGCCCACAAGGCGGGGCTGCACGCGAGCGCGATCAAGGTGGATCCGTTGCTCTACAACCACATAGAGCCGTCCACAGTGGGCAATGACATGAGGATCCTGGTCACCGAGATGGCCGGCCGAGCCTCGATCGAGCTCAAGTCGCGTGAGCTCGGACTCGACCTGGCCGGCCAACCGGAAGCGCTCGCCCGAGTCACCAACCGGGTCAAGGACCTCGAGGCCGCCGGCTGGTCGTTCGAGGCGGCCGACGCCTCGTTCGAGCTGATGGTCCGCGAGCAGCTGGGCGAGACCGTCGCCCCGTTCACGCTCGAGTCCTACCGGGTCATCGTAGAGCATCGCGAGGATGGCGCGGTCGTGTCCGAGGCGACGGTCAAGGTCCGGGTACGGGGTGAGCGGGTGATCGCGACCGCCGAGGGCAACGGCCCGGTCAACGCGCTCGACGAGGCCCTGCGCACCGGCGCTGGCCCAGCCTGTTCCCGCAGCTGTCGACGTTCGAGCTGGCCGACTACAAGGTCCGCATCCTGGAGGGCTCCCACGGCACCGGAGCGATCACCCGGGTACTGGTCGAGACGCACGGGTCGCGACGACCGCGACTGGACCACGGTCGGCGTGCACGAGAACGTGGTCGAGGCCAGCTGGCACGCGCTGGTCGACGCGCTGGTCTTCGGTCTGACCCGACCGTCTCCGGTCTGACCGCTCGTCTCCGGTGTGACCCGCTGGCTTCCCTCTGACCGCTCGTCTCCGATCTGACCCGCCCGTCTCCGGTCTGACCGCTCGTCTCCGGTGTGACCCGCTGGCTTCCCTCTGACGCGCTGGTCTTCGGTCTGACCCGCTCGTCACGGGCGGGTTGACCGGCGGCGCAGCCGGGCCCGCACCGCTCGGTGGGCTACCGGACCCAGGTCGTCGATCACATCGACCAACGCGCCCAGCTGGTCCAGCGCCACCAGGGCAGCCTGGGCGCCGGCGGCGTCGACGCCCTCGAACAGCTCCAGCCCGATGAAGGCGGCCGAGATCGCCCGGGCCAGTCCGGGCGCGTCGGCCACGTCGCCCAGCGGGGTCCGCGGGAGCACCCGGGTCAGGACGGCCTCGATCTCGGCCACCCACAGGCTCAGCGCTTCCCGGATCGGCTCGGCCAGCCGGGCATCGGTCTGGGCGCCGGCGAGCAGCTGTGCGAGCACCGCCACGTTGCCCAGCGCACGCTCCTCCTCGTGTAGCGCGCGGCCGAGGTCGAGCAGCTCGCGCAGCGACGTGACCTGCGCCAGGCGGGTCCGGTACGAGTCGACCCGGGCCCGGGTGGCCGCCAGGCAGCCCTCGGCCAGCAGGGCGTCCAGGCTGCCGAAGTGGTAGAACACGAGTGCCTGGTTCACCCCGGCCGCCGCGGCCACGGTCCGGGCCGAGACACCGGCGATCCCGTGGTCCCGCAGAGCCTGGACCGCGCCCTCGAGCAGCTTCCCGCGTGTGTCGGTCATCACCCCTCCGGCGAGTAAGGCCGACACCAGGGTGCCACGCCCCACCCCTGCCACCCGTCCCGACTATCGCCCCGTCCCGACTGTTGCCCCGTCCCGACTGTTAGTAGGGACGCCGCACTATACGAAAAGCGAGTGCAGACTGTCCGGGCAAACCAAGATCGGACCGGCGGACGCTCAGGTGGGCGGGATGACCAGGGTGGCGATGACGGCCCGGTGATCGGTCAAGGGGATGGTGACGGCGTTGAATGAGCGTACGGCGATCGCCCCGTTGACGAGCACGTGATCGATGGTCACCTTCGGTACCACGAGTGAGCGCCGCCCGTAGTAGGGCCAGGTCGGAGTCAACCCGCGGCCCACCTCGGCGGCGGCGTCCCGGTAGCCGGTGCCGATGAGGCGACGCAGCTCGGCGTGGTCGAGCGTGGCGTTGAAGTCGCCGGCCAGGACGCGCAGCGGGGTACCGGTGCCCGCCGGTACCTGCGCCCGCAGGCCGGGCGTCCAGCCGGTGCCGAACCCGGGCGGGTCCGGATGAACCGAGTGCACCTCGACCGGCGCGGCGCCGGGGACATCGACGACGGCGGTCGCCTGCTCGAAGCCCCAGCCCGGATTCACCGTGACCTGGGGGTCACGCAAGGGGTACCGCGAGTAGAGCCCCGAGCCGGCGGCTCCCGTTTCGGGGGCGAGGTTCTGGTAGGGCAGCAGGGAGTCGATGCCGGCGGCGGCCAGTGCGCTCCTGGCCCGCGCGGTGAACTCCTGGACGGTGAGCACGTCCACCTCGGCGCGGCGGACGAGATCCACGATGGTCGCCGGATCAGCCCCTCCGATACGCATGTTCAAGGCCATCACGCGTAGCCCGATACCATCCATTGTGGACGGCGAGCCCAGCAGTCGGGGAGCGACCACGCCCACGAGCGTCATCAGGGCAAGGGCCGACAGGCCGGCCGCGACCCACCGTCCGGTGAGGACGGAGAAGACCAGTGGGATGAGCGCGCCCACGGCGACATACGGGGTGAACGAGATGAGCTGGACCACCGGCGCGCCCCGCTCCAGCCCGAGGGCCCGGACCACCGCCCACAACGCGACAGCGGCAGCGACGACCCAGATCACGGTGACCTTGGCGATCGCCAGGCCCGCGGCCAACCGCGACCGCGGTGCCGAATCCGGCCCGGCCGCCGGATCCGCCCCCTCGGCGTCGGCATCCGCCGGGCCGGCAGATGCGCCATCTGGCATGTCGAGAGGTTAGCTCACGCGAGCTCTACGACGGTGAAGGCCGGGCGTTTGGCCGCTTGTCGGGGAGTCTCACGATCAGCTAGCGTGCGGGCCGTGACCGAGTCGGCCCCGTTCCGCCCCGCTCGACTGGGCCTTGGCGCGCTCTACGCGCTGGTGGGTCACGCCATCGTGATCGCCGCCGCGTTCATCGCCGGCATCCTGGTGCGAGCGGCGACCACAGCGGGAATGAGGGATCTGGCCGCGATCGCGTCGACCGGCATCGTCGGGGAGGCGATCCTCGGGCTCGTCTGCCTGATCTGGGGAAGCCGGCTGTTCGGCCGGGACGACCGGGAGCGCGGACTGGGCCTGGTGTCAGGTTGGTTGGCCGGCCTGGCCATTCTCGTGCTCATCTTCCGATCCAGTACCTGACCGGAGCCCGGTCACCACGCTCAGCGCGCCATTGTCCTCTGTGGATCGTCTGTGAGCTGGTCGACCCGGTCGACGAGGCCGCGCCGCGGTGCCCGGCAGGATCCCCGATCTGGCGGTCACGGTCGAGCCAGTAGACCGGTCTGGCCGAGCGCGTTCAGCGCTTGCACACGGTGACCAGGCGCTGTCGGAGGTCGCCGGCCCGCTCGGTGAAGTGGCGCTGCAGCGCCGCCCGCTGACGCAGACGGGCACGAACCTCCTCGGGCTGGTCAAGCACAAGGCGTACTCGGATGCCCGGTACCTCGGCGAGATCTTCGGTCGGCCGTACCCCGGACCGGTACCGCGCTGGAACGACGCGGGCGCCTGGGAGAACGAGCACTGGGCAACCGCGGACGAAACGCGTGCGGAGATCCTCGATCTCTACCGGTCGGTCGGCGAACACTGCGATGCCACAATCAATGCGCTGCCCATCGACGCGCCCGGACACGTCCCGTGGTGGCCACGGCCAGATGTGATGCTGTGCACCATCATGGTCCACGTTCTCAACGAGACCACCCGGCATGCCGGACACGCCGACATCCTGCGCGAACAGCTGGATGGCCGGACCGGGACGGCAGCCGAGTACGAGGACGCGATCGACGTAGCCGCCCGCGGATCCTACTGCGCGAAGGTCGAACAAGCCGCCAAGGCCGCGGATTCCGCTTGAGTCGTTGGTCAGCCGTCCGAGGCGATCGGGAGCCGGTCGCACTCGGCGATCAGGCGCGCGCGCAGCGGCGTGGCCCGTTCCGCGAACGACCGCTGTGCCAGCACGTACTCGTACCGGCCCTCGATGGTTTCGACTCTCACGGGCGAGTAGCCCAGGTCGCGGAGGTCGTACGGGCTCGCGCGCATGTCCAGGATTCGGATCTCTCTCGCCAACTCGAAGCAGTCGGCCACCAGCTCGCTCGGCACCAGCGGCGCCAGTTTGTAGGCCCACTTGTAGAGGTCCATGTTGGCGTGCAGGCAGCCAGGCTGTTCGTACTCGGACTGGGCCGGCCGGGTCAGTGGGATCAGGTTGAGCGGCCGGGCGGGTGGCGTGAAGAATCGGTAGGCGTCGAAATGGGTACAGCGCAACCGGGCCTCCTCCACCACGGCAGCGGTGTCGGAGGGGCTCAGTCGCAGTGGCCAGACGGTGTGGCGGAGCTCGTCCCGGCGCTGGCGGTACACCATCGCCCACTCGTGCAGTCCGAAGCAGCCGAACTGGGCCGGGCGTTCGGCCGTGCTCCGCAGCAGCTCGGCGATCCACTCCAGGGATTCACGGCGACGTGCGAGCACCGCGGCGGTGTCCACAGTGGCCCCACCCGGCACCGCGATGTGGTCGCGCCCGAACTCGGACGGTTCAGCGCTGCCGGCGATGACACCGGCGCCCGGGCACCAGCGGCGCAGTTGTGCTGGCCGGTACGAGTAGTAGGTGAACAGGAAGTCCTCGACCGGATGGGCGCGTCCCGATCCTCGCCGGACGAGGTGGCCGGCCACCCATTGATCCACCCGCCGGGTGTGGGCGGCCCGCCGGGCGCGCCACTGGTCGAGGTGGAGGAGCATGGTCAGGGGTGCGACGGTGCCGGCCCGGCGTCCGCCACGTCGAAGGCCAGGTCGTCGACGTAGCACCACCACCAGTTCTCGCCTGGCTCGTACGAGCGGATGATGGGGTGCCCGACGGTGGTGAAGTGACCGGTGGCGTGCCGGCCCGGAGAGTTGTCGCAGCAGCCGATGTGTCCGCAGGTCTCACAGATCCGCAGGTGCACCCAGTGGCCGCCGGTGCGCATGCACTCCTCGCAACCCGGGCCGGAGGGTGTGACGTTCCTGGACCTGATCCAGGTGCGTACAGGTGTCAGCCATACCCGCGACCCTAGCCGTTACAGCGGCAGCGGGCAGTGCAGGAGGCCACAGATGGTGCGCAGGAGCTCCATTTCGGTGACCGTGGTGACGCCGTCGTCGGAGATCACCGCGACCACGCCCGCGACCAGCCGCTGGGTCTCCTCCGGAGCCAGTCCACTGAGGACGGGCCAGGCCGTCTCGAGGGCGGTGACCCCCTCGGCCGGTGGACGGTAGGCCACCTCAGGTCCGGGCAGCACCCGGCGCATGCCCGACTGGAAGGCGCGCTCGGCGGCTGCCGGGTCCCGGTTGCCGGCGTACGCGACGACCGTCAGGAGCGTGGTGACGGCCTCGCGGGCACCACTGAGCCGCCCGCGGTCGAAACGCCATTGCGACGGCGGCCGGATCGAGGCGCCCAGCTCGCTGTAGACCAGCCGGGACAGGCAGTACTCGTGGGCGGTGATGACCCCGTCCGCGTGGATCAGCTGGGCCACCTGGTTGACCACAGTGGAGCGTTGGTCGACCGGGCGCTGCTTGAGCGCCGGGAAGGCCAGCTCGGCCAGGGGCAGTTTGAGCAGCGGGTGCAGTCCGGCCAGGGCGTTGCCCTCGGCCCATACCGCGTCGGCCAGTCCGGGACCGTACTGCTGGGTCACCATGGCGTGTTGTGCGGCCCGTGCGGTGGCGTCGTCGGCCAGCAGCAGACCGAGGACCAGCGGAACGACCGTCCGTGGGTCGCGGGCCCGTTCGAGCACGTCGGCCGGGATTTCGCTGATCAACGCCTCGGCCCGGGCGAACGCGTCCTCGCCCGGCGCGGCGATGCCGGTCAGCACATCGGACTCGGCCACGGCTACCCGTGCTGTCGGGTCGGGCACACCCGCCCGCGCCACCGCCCGGTGGCCCGCCGCGGCGCCGGGGCCGGCCGGCGCGAGACCGAGCTGGACGTCCTCCTCCATGCCCGACGGCGGGTGCGCCGCCCACTGCCGGGACAGCTGGCCCAGGCGCCTCATGTCAAAGGTCGGGTCCAGGACCTTGATCCGTTCCTCCAGCGGCGGGTGGGTGGCCAGCAGGGCGCTGAACGTGGCACCGGAGCCGAAGAGCATATGCCCGACCTCTTCGCGCTTGGGGCTGCGCAGCTCCGACCCCGCCTCCAGCCCGGCGATCTTGGCCAGCGCCCCGACGATGCCGCTTGTCTGCCGGGTGAACTGGACCGCGGAGGCGTCGGCCAGGTACTCGCGCTGGCGGGAGACGGCCGCTTTGATGAACCGGCCGGCGATGACTCCGACGAAGCCGACGGCGAGCAGAGCGATACCGACGATGACCAGCGGGTTGCCGTTGCTGTCGCGGTTGTCGCGCCGGCCGCCGCCGAGGAATCCGGCCTGGGTGAGGGTACGGCCGATGACGGCCAGGAACAGGATGCCGAAGAGCAGGCCGATCAGCCGGATGTTCAGCCGCATGTCGCCGTTGACGACGTGGCTGAACTCGTGCGCGATGACGCCCTGAAGCTCGGCCCGGTTGAGCCGGTCCATCGCCCCCTGGGTGACCGCGACGGCCGCGTCCGACGTGGACCAGCCGGCGGCGAACGCGTTGATGCCCTTCTCGTGGGGCAGGACGTAGATCTCCGGTACCGGTGTGCCGGACGCGATCGCGATCTCCTCGACCACATTGCGCAGCCGCCGCAGGTTCGGGTCCTGGGTGTCCTGCGCCACCAGCACGCCACCCAGTTCGCGGGCGACGATGCCGCCTCCGCCGCGCAGCCCGATCGTGCGGAACACCGGCGGCCAACGCGATCGCCAGGACGGTGACGATGCTGCTGGCGATGACGATGCCGGCGATCTGGGCACCGCTACGCTGGCCCCGGCCGAACGCCAGGAGGACGGCGAGGTCC
Organism: uncultured Actinomycetota bacterium; assembly: GCA_963803345.1. Taxonomy (GTDB): domain Bacteria; phylum Actinomycetota; class Actinomycetes; order Mycobacteriales; family Micromonosporaceae; genus CAWDLX01. The sequence goes on along the minus strand of CAWDLX010000004.1, from coordinate 868,151 downwards.
ACGACGATGACGATCGCGATGACGGCGATCACGAAGAGCACGACCAGGCGCGTCGACATCTTCCGCACATGGCTCTGACGCTCGAAGAAGTTCACGGTGACCCCAGTGGCTCAACGGGACGGAGTGGCCGCGCCGGAGGGCGGCTCAGAACGAAACCTGAGGCGGCTGGCGGTCCTGCGGGTTGTCCAGCTCGAACAGCTGCGCCTCGCCGAAGTTGAACCCACCGGCGATCACGTTGCGCGGGAACACCTGGCGCCTGTTGTTGTACGTCATGACCGCGTCGTTGTAGGCCTGCCGGGCGAAGGCGATCCGGTTCTCGGTCGTGGTGAGCTCCTCCTGCAGGGCGAGCATGTTCTCGTTCGCCTTCAGGTTGGGGTAGGCCTCCGCGAGTGCGAACAGCCGGCCGAGGGCCTGGGTGAGCACGTTCTCAGCGCCGGCGAGGGTGGCCACCGCGGCCGCGTCGTCGGCCGTGCCGCCGGCGGCGGTCTGGGCCTGGACGGCGCCCGCACGCGCGTTCACGACCGCCTCGAGGGTGCCCCGCTCGTGAGCCATGTAGCCCTTGGCTGTCTCGACCAGGTTCGGGATGAGGTCGTGGCGCCGGGTCAGCTGGACGTCGATCTGGGCGAACGCGGTCTTGTACCTGTTACGGGCGCGGACGAGCCCGTTGTACGCCGAGATGACGAGCACGACCAGGATGATGACGACCGCCGCCACACCCAGCCCGATCCACAGGCCCATCTCAGCGCTCCCTCTGTCGGTACGGACGGACTGTCCTGACCAAGACATTCCCACATTCGGTCAAGCCGTGTTCACCGGCCCGCCGCGGCTCCAGCCGGGTTCCGTCACGTCCACCCGCAGGTCATCATCGTGCACCGGTTCCCCACAGGTATCGCAGGTCCAGACGCCGGTCAGCCTGTGGTCGTGGTGCACCACCGTCGCGGGCGGGTGATCGACCGCCCACCGCTCACCCCAGGCGACGAGCGCGTGCAGCACCGGCGAGAGCTCGCGCCCGGCGACGGTCAGGTGGTACTCGTGCCGGGGCGGCGAGTCCTGGTACGGCCGGCGCTCGAGCACTCCGGCGTCAACCAGGTCCTTGAGTCGGGCGGCCAGGCGGTCGCGCGGGGCACCGGTGTTGCGGGCGATCTCGTTGAACCGGTGGTTGCCGAAGAAGATCTCGCGGATGGCCAGCAGTGCCCACCGCTCACCCACGATGGCCAACGCGGCGGCGGCGGCGCACGGACGACCCGGCCAGCGGGTACCGAGATCGCTACCGGCCGGGGTCCGAGCGTGGGCGGGCGGCTGGTTCATCGCTCAAGGTTGCCATATCAAACCCGTCGCATCCACCGCCGCCCACGCCAGTCCGGAAATCAAACCGTGGGCGGTGCTGGTCAGCCCGCGACCGGTTTCCTGACTGTCCTCTGTGGAGCGAAGACCGTCCGTCGCCGGGCTCGTCCGTGTCGCTGTCCGTAGGCCGCCAACTGCCGTCAGCAACGCAGTCACGCATAGTACTGCGTTGATCGCGGGTGACCATAACGAATTGGTCTCGGCAGAGGTGCGGGTCGGCCCGGGCCACTAAGGTCGTGCGGGTGCCTGATCGACCGGCGTCCAAGCCTGACGCCCGTACCCCCGCGGGAGCGCACGTGTCGAAGCGACCCAGTCTGAGGCGAGTCGTCCTCCTCGTTGCCGCCATGGTGGCCGGCGGTATCACCGTGCTCATCGGCGCGGACCCGGCCTCGGCCCACTACACCTCGGTGTGGGGCAAGGGCGAATGCAACTCCGACACCGGCAAGTGGGAGGTGACGTGGCATATCAAGTCCAACAAGACAAACCTCCAGGGCGCTCTGAGCTCAGTCGTCCTGACGCCTGCCACGTCGACCAGCCCCGACATCACGGTGGGGGCCACGGTCCCGTACCCGGGCGAGCTGGTCGGTAAGCAGATCATCGACGGCACCTGGCACGGCACCGCCAACATCGCGGTCCGTACCACGTGGACCGACAACTGGACCGACAGCCAGGACGTGAAGGGCAGCGGCGTCGAGATTTCCACCGACTGCGTCCAGAACCAGCCGAAGCCGAACTTCGCCGCCACCCCCGACTGCAGCGGCACCGTAGCGCTGCACCTGACCAACGACGCGGACGCGACGAAGGACGCGAACTTCACGGTCGACGGGGCCAACGGGTACCACCAGACGTTCCTGGTGCACAAGAACGACCACGCCGACGTGACCGTTCCGGCCAAGAACGCCAGCTCGATCGACATCTCGGTGCCCGGATTCCTGGACTCGCACACCGCGTGGAAGCAGCCGCCCGGCTGCGAGCCGATAAAGGTCTCCTCGCTCTCGGACTGCAAGACGCTCACGGTCACGCTGGAGAACCCGAGCGGCAACGCGGCCACGGTCGACGCCGTCATCGCCGTCGGTTCGGACTCCCGCCCGGTGACGATCAGCGCGGGCGGCACCGCATCGGAGACGTTCGACGCGTCGGCCGGCACCACGGCCACCGTGACCTTCGGGGCGATCCACACCACCGCGTTCTCCGGTGCCGTGCCCGACTCGGCCGCGCCGGTGACCATCGCCTGGCAGCTGCCCAGGGGCACGGCATGCGCGCCACCACCGCCGCCGACCCTGCCCACCACGGGCGCCCACCTCGGCCCGGTCATCGCGGCCGGGGGTGGCCTGCTCATCATCGGGGCCGGCGTGCTGTTCCTTCTGTTCCGCCGCCGCGTCGCGACCGAGTCGAAGACCTTCTAGACCCCGGTCAGATCAGCTGCCCGTACCGTTGGCCGCCCGGCAACGGTGCGGGCAGCTACTGTGATGACAGCGCCCAGCACCATCGCGCCGGCGACCAGAGCGAGGCCCGCGCTCCGACCTCCGGCGTACTGGTTGAGCACACCGGCGCCGAGGAAGCCGATCGGGCCCGGCGCGGAGATGACGACGGTCACCGTGGTCAGGACGGTGGCCCGCAGCGCCGGCGGGGTACCGGCCGTCACCGCGGCGAAGAAGCGCGGGAAGAACAGCCCGGATGAGACGCCGATCAGCCCGACCGCGAGCCCTGTCGTCCACAGTGGACCCGGGACGAGCAGGGCGGCCGCCGACAGGGCCAGGCCGACCGCGGCGAGTGTGGCTGGCCGCGGGCCGGCCGAGGTGGCCCGTGACGCGATCAGCCCACCGACGACCGATCCCCCGCCATACGCTCCGAGTAGCCAACCGGCCGCCGATGGACCGCCGCCGCCGCGCAGCGCCAGGACGGGCAGGGTGGCCGTCAACGCGGTAAAGCCCACCACGATCAGGCCGATCCCGAGGATCTCCCACCGCAGGCGTGGATGGCGGAGAAGGTAGCGCAGCCCGGCCCGCACAGATCCGTCCTCCTCTGTGGACGCGGCCTGGGCCGGGCGTGGTACGGCCAACGCGACCAGCGCGAACGCGCACAGGTAGGTAGCGGCGTCGACCAGCAGCACGTCGGCCGGGCCGAGTACAACGATCAGCACGCCACCCAGCGCCGGCCCGATGAAGCTGGCCGTCTCGTTGACCGCGTTCTGGAGCCCGCCGAAGCGGGTCAGCCGAAGCTCGTCGTCGCCGACCACGGCGGCCACCACGATGCGCTGGGACGACTGGTAGGCCGGGAAGAAGCCACCCACGGCGAAGGCGACCACGAGGAGCACCGGGTAGCTGAGGGCGTGCAGCGCCGACAGCAGGGGCACCGAGCCGATGAGCGCGGCCCGGACCAGGTCGGCGGTCAGCATGAGGCGGCGGGCACCGAGTGCGGCGACGGCCCGCCCGCCGACGAGGCCGAGCACCGTGAGCCCGATGAACTCGGCCGCGAGCACGCCTCCGGTACGGGTCGGCGAGCCGGTGGTTACCAGGACGAGCCAGGGCAGGGCCACCGTGGTCATCTCAGTGCCGGCGGTCGAGACGATGTCAGCCGCCAGGACCGCGGCCGCTACCGGGCGGCGCGTGTCTGCCACGGCGCCCGACGATATCCGCCGCGGGCCCGAGCTACGAACGACTTACCGGCCCCTACGAAGCGGAGGTTGCTCGGCGTGGCAGGGCTGACACGGCGGCCATCCTGGCCCGCGCGTCGCGGGCCGTCTGCTCTACTGGTCCGGTGTTGGAAGCGAGGGCCCAGGCCAGCGGAACCATGATCATAATTGGCGGCGGTGTCGCCATACTGGTCTGCTTCTTCGTGTTCTCCGCCATCCTGCTGGCGATCGTGATGTTCCGGTCGAACCGCCGCAAGCGCGGAGCGGTCGACATGCGGATGGACGCCGATGAGTCGGTCGACGACCAGCCGGCCGCCACCGGTGGCATAGATTGGCCGCGTGCGTATCGCTCGTTTCGCCCACCCGGGTGGGTTCTCGTTCGGCGTGGTCGAGGGCGAGGGAGACCTGGCCGCCGGCGGTCTTGACCGTCGCCGAGATCGAGGGCCACCCGTTCGGTGACATCACCGTCACCGGCCAGCGCTGGGCCATCGCCGACGTCCGGCTGCTCTCGCCGATCCTGCCCAGCAAGGTGGTCTGCGTCGGCCGCAACTACGCCGAGCACGCCGCCGAGATGGGCAACGAGGTGCCGAAGGAGCCGCTGCTGTTCCTCAAGCCGTCCACCTCGGTGATCGGCCACCGCGACGTTATCCGACTGCCGCCGCAGTCCAGGCAGGTCGAGCACGAGGCCGAGCTGGCCGTCGTCATCGGCGCCACCGGGGCCCGCCGGGTCGACCGGGCCGCCGCCGAGAAGGCCATCTTCGGCTACACGTGCGCCAACGACGTGACGGCCCGCGACCTGCAGCGAGTCCGACGTGCAGTTCACCCGGGCCAAGGGCTTCGACTCGTTCTGCCCGCTCGGTCCGTGGATCGTTACCGATGTCGATGTCGACCGACCGGGAGGTCCGCTGCGAGGTCGACGAGGAGGTCCGCCAGCTCGGCCGTACCAGGGACATGGTCTTCGATCCCGCCACGCTGGTGTCGTACATCTCGCACGTGATGACCCTGCTGCCCGGTGACGTGGTGTCTCACCGGCACGCCGGCCGGGGTCAGCCCGCTCGCGGCCGGGCGAGGTCGTGACCGTACGGATCGAGGGCGTGGGTGAGCTGGCCAACCCGGTCGCCGACCTGGTCGACTGATCCGGCTTGGGATTGCCGGCTGGGTCGGGTAGGGTAGCTTGCCGGCACCGCGACACCGGTGCCGATGGGGTATGGGGTAATTGGCAGCCCAACTGATTCTGGTTCAGTTAGTCTAGGTTCGAGTCCTGGTACCCCAGCCACCGATGCCTCCGGGCGCCGGGCGGCTGGTTTCGTGTGTGGCATGATGACGCCCGTCAATGCGACACCAGCACAGGCAACTGCACGGCCCCGTCGTCTAGTGGCCTAGGACGCCGCCCTCTCAAGGCGGTAGCGCCGGTTCGAATCCGGTCGGGGCTACGGCTTGTGAGCTGCGCTTCTCCCCAGGAGAGCGCAGCTCTTGCGTTTGTGGTCCGTGTCCTGGTCTCCGGTTTCACGGCCTCCGGTAAGCGAGATACCCGCTGCAGCTGAGTGATAGGCCAGACCACGGCCCCGGACTGGCCCGGCTCGACCGACGCGTTGGTCCTTGTCGTCCCGGCTGACTACTGGATGACGACCCGGAGCAGGAGCTCCGCGCCTCCGCTGTCGGCGCCGACGGTCAGGCCGACCGCCTTCACCGGCTTGAGGTACGCGGCCGAGTCGGGGCTGAGGTCCATCGCCGTGGCCAGCGCGGTCACATTGGCGTAGGCCGCGATCACGGTATTGCCCGGTGCGTCGGCCATGGCGGTGTTGTAGAGGTCGTCGTCCGACAGCGTCCCCGAGCCACCCTGGTATCCGGGCGAGGTGATGCTCACCGTATTGCCCGAGACGTTGAGCTGCTCGCCGCCGCCCTGGTTCACCATCTCGTTGAGTGCGTCGGCGATGTTCTGGGCGGACCCACTGTCGGCGGCCTGGATCAGCAGGCGCAGTTTCGGGTCACCGGGGTCGACCATCGACAGGCTGACCACCGACCCGAGTACCGCGTTGGTCAACCGGGAGATCTCCTCGAAGTCGTTGCCGCCGGTTCCCAGGGCACCGGGAAGCCCGCTCAGGCCCTGGTCGATGGTGTTGCCAAGGCCCTTGGCGCTGGTCAGATCGGCTGCCAGTCCGACCACGGTCGCCCGGGGCAGCTTGCCGAGAGACGAGATGGCATCGGCCTTGACGTTGGTGCCGCTGTTCGTGGCCGAGTGCAACCGGGCGCGCAGCTCCAATCCGTCGCCGGTCGCTCTCACCCCGACAATCACGTTGAGATTGGCCAGCTGGCTGCTGGCCGAGCTGCTGGCTCCGTCGAACGACCCGCCGAGCCGGTTGAGGTAGGCGCCGTCCACATAGGCCAGTACCGCCTGCCCGGAGGGCAGGTTGCTGACCGCGTCGGAGAAGTTCTTGTTGTCACTCAATGACTGAGTACCCGCCGCTTCGACGGCCGCCTTCGCATTGCCACCGCCCTGGCACTGGGCGACGATCGCGTACCCCTGCGAGAACTCGTACGTGATGTCGCGCACCCTGGCCAGGGCTGTCCTCGCCTTGGCGTCGTCGTCGCTGGCGATGGCGAGCAGGGAGCAGGTCGACCGGCCCGACGGTACCCAGGCGGCAATGCCGACCCGGTCGCCGACCCACGGCGCGAGGTCCTTGTCGAAGTCCAGTGGCTGCAGGATGCCCGAGAGCAGGCTCTTCTTGGCGTCGTTGACCGCGTCCGCGCCGCCGCGGGTCTGCGGGAACTTCTTCATGAGGTCGCCCAGCGCGATCTGCTGGCCCAGCCCGGGTGACAGGTCCGCCCGGGCGAACACCACCGATGAGCCAGGCAGCACGTCCTCGGGCTCAGTGGTGCCCCAGCCATACCAGACATACGCTCCGGCGATCGCGGTACCGCTGATCAGCAGGGCCAGGACGACACCGACGATGATCGCCACCTTGTGCCGCCGGCGGGGAGCGGCGACCGGTGGCCCGAGCAGGCTCGTCTGGCCGTAGGGGCCGTAGCCGCCGGGCGCGGGCTGCTGACCGTACCCGGGCTGGGCGGGGAACGCCTGGGTGGGGTGAGTCTCGCCCGGATAAGGCGGCCCTGAGTAGGGCTGGGCGGAGTAGGGCTGGGCCGGGTAGGGCTGCGGCCCGTATCCCGGCGGTTGGCTGTAGCCGGGCTGCGGCCCGTATCCGGGCGGTTGGCTGTAGCCGGGCTGCGGCCCGTATCCCGGCGGAGCTGAGGTGGGTGGCTGGCCGTAGGCCGGGTAGGACGACTGCGCCGGATAGCTCGGGTAGCCCGGCTGGGTCGGGTAGCCCGGTGGCGGACCGTATGCCGGCTCGTCCGTGGCGGGTGGGGCGCTGGGCCGTATCGGCTGCGCCGGCGGGTAGAAGCCGGGCGACACCGGGGGCGGCGGGCCGTCGGCGGACGAGGCAGACGGCGCGACCGGGTACTGGTCACCGTAGGGGTGGTTCGGCTGGCTCACGACGATTCCTTCCGCGGGCGGACGAGGCCAGGGTAGAACCCGGACACCATGTGGCGTGACCCCGCCGCGCCAGCCCGGACCGGGCGGACCGGAGGTCGACCTGTCCGGCCCGGGCGGTACCCGCCGACCGGCCGATGCCGGCCTGACCGCGGCCTCCCTCCGGCCCGGCCGGCAGCAGGCTGTTCGGTCGCTAGAGGCCGGAGAGGCGCTGGCCGGCGCGGACGACGGCCATCGCGTGCCGGTCGCCGGGGCGGCGGCCCAGCCGCTCGATCGGGCCCGGAGACGCTGATCGCGGCGATGACCCGGCCGGTGCGGTCGCGGATCGGGGCGGAGACGCTGGCCACACCGGGCTCGCGCTCGGCCACGCTCTGCGCCCAGCCGCGGCGGCGCACCTCGGCCAGGGTGCGGCCGGTGAACTTGCATCGGGGCAGCAGCGGCATGACTGCCTCGGGCGGCTCCCAGGCCAGCAGGATCTGGGCGGCCGAACCGGCCGTCATCGGCAGCACCGCAGCCGACCGGCACGGTGTCGCGCAGGCCGCTGGACCGTTCGGCGGCGGCGACACAGACGCGCTCGTCGGCGCGGCGCAGGTACAGCTGGGCACTCTCGCCGGTGGCATCGCGCAGAGCGGTGAGCATCGGGGCGGCCGCGGTGAGCAGAACGTCGGGTGCGGCGTTGGCCAGCTCGCCCAGTCGGGGGCCCGGACGCCAGCGGCCCTGCGCGTCGCGGACCAGCATCCGGTGGATCTCCAGGGCCTGGGCCAACCGGTGCGCGGTGGCCCGGGGAAGCTTGGTGCGCTCGACCAGTTCGGCCAGGCTCGCGCCGTCGACACAGGCGCCGAGAATCACCACCGCCTTGTCGAGAACCCCGACGCCGCTCATACTGTGTCCCACGCGCTGAAACTTACCTCCCAAATTATAGGATGTCCAGATGGTGGGAGCCATGAAAACACAAGGCCGACAGGCAGGTCCGCGCACGCTGGCCGAGAAGGTCTGGGACGCGCACGTTGTCCGCTCGGCCGACGGCGAGCCCGACCTGCTCTACATCGACCTGCACCTGGTCCATGAGGTGACCAGCCCGCAGGCCTTTGACGGCCTGCGGCTGGCCGGTCGGCCGGTCCGCCGGCCCGACCTCACGCTGGCCACCGAGGACCACAACACACCGACCGACAATCTGGTGACCATCCTCGATCCCATCTCGCGCACGCAAATTGAGACGCTGCGACGCAACGCGCGCGAGTTCGGTGTCCGGCTGCACTCACTGGGCGACGCCGAGCAGGGCATCGTCCACGTCATCGGGCCGCAGCTGGGCATCACCCAACCGGGTATGACGATCGTGTGCGGCGACTCGCACACCGCCACCCACGGCGCGTTCGGCGCACTGGCCTTCGGCATCGGCACCAGTGAGGTCGAGCACGTGCTGGCCACCCAGACCCTGCCGCAGCACCGGCCGAAGACGATGGCGGTCAACGTCGACCGGCGAGCTGGCGCCCGGGGTGACCGCCAAGGACCTGGTGCTCGCGCTGATCGCGCAGGTCGGCACCGGCGGCGGCGTGGGCCACGTGGTGGAGTACCGCGGACCGGTCATCGAGGGCTCTCTCCATGGAGGGCCGCATGACCATCTCCAACATGTCCATCGAGTGGGGCGCCCGGGCCGGCCTATCGCGCCGGACGAGACCACGTTCGCCTACCTCAAGGACCGGCCCTACGCGCCGAAGGGTGACGACTGGGACGCGGCGCGTGGACTACTGGCGCACGCTGCCCACCGACCCGGACGCGGTCTTCGACCAGGAGATCATGCTCGACGCCAGCCGCGTCACGCCGTTCGTCACCTGGGGCACCAACCCGGGCCAGGGCGCGCCGCTGGACGGCGTCGGTGCCCGACCCGCAGGAGTTCGCCGACGCCGGCGAGGCCGCCGCGGCCCAGCGGGCGCTGGCGTACATGGACCTGCGCCCGGGCACCCGGCTGCGCGACGTGGCCGTCGACGTGGTGTTCGTCGGCTCCTGCACCAACGGGCGGCTGGAGGACCTGCGCGCGGCCGCCGACGTGCTGCGCGGCCACCAGGTGGCCGACGGCGTACGGATGCTCGTCGTGCCCGGCTCGGCCAAGGTCCGCGCGGCGGCCGAGGCCGAGGGGCTGGACAAGATCTTCGCCGACGCCGGAGCCGAATGGCGCTTCGCCGGCTGCTCGATGTGCCTGGGCATGAACCCCGACACGCTCAAGCACCGGGGCAGCGCGCCGCCTCCACGTCGAACCGCAACTTCGAGGGCCGGCAGGGCCGGGGCGGCCGGACCCACCTGGTCTCCCCGCCGGTCGCCGCCGCCACCGCCGTGGTCGGCCGCCTCGCCTCCCCCGCCGACCTGCTGGAGAGGTAAGTCCGATGGAGAAGTTCACCGTCCACACCGGCGTCGCGATGCCGCTGCGTCGCTCCGACGTGGACACCGACCAGATCATCCCGGCCGTGTACCTCAAGCGGGTCACCCGTACCGGTTTCGAGGACGGCCTGTTCAACGCCTGGCGCGGCCGATCCCGACGTTCGTGCTCAACGACCCGGCGTACGCCGGCGCGCACGATCCTGGTGGCCGGGCACCGCTTCGGCGTCGGGCTCCTCCCGGGAACACGCCGTCTGGGCGCTTGCAGGACTACGGTTTCCGGGCGGTCATCGCGCCCTCGTTCGGCGACATCTTCCGCAACAACGCGCTCAAGGGCGGGCTGCTGCCGGTTGTCCTGCAGGAGAAGGTGATCCAGGAGCTGTGGATCCTGCTGGAGGAGCGCCCGGGCGTCGAGCTGACCGTCGACCTGGTCGAGCGTCAGGTCGCCGGGACCCGAGCTGAACTGGCCTTTCTCCGCTTGACGAGCACAGCCGTTGGCGCCTGATGGAAGGGCTCGACGACATCGGTCTGACCCTGCGGCACGAGGACGAGATCGGCGAATACGAGGCCGGCTCGGCCGCCCTGGAAGCCGGTCGTCGCCTAGCCTGAGTGTCCACTTCGGCTAGCCGAGCCCGGCCGATCGTTCAGATCCCTTACGACCCAACGATTTTTACCCGCTCAGGTGTTTGTGTCGTGCCAGCGGTTGGACTACTGTGCGCGCAGAACCGCTGTTTTGAAGGACAGCAATGGGTTATAGGGAGGAAGCACGTCGTGAACAAGGCCGAGCTCATCGAAGCGCTGTCGGGACGTTCTGGGCGACCGGAAGTCCGCGACCGCTGCGCTCGACGCGGTTCTCGCTGAGATCCAGAACGCGGTCACCAAGGGCGACAAGGTGTCTATCACCGGATTCGGCGTCTTCGAGAAGCGCGTTCGCGCTGCTCGTACCGCACGCAACCCGCGCACGGGCGAGTCGGTGAAGGTGAAGAAGACCTCCGTGCCGGCGTTCCGTCCGGGTGCGAGCTTCAAGGAGCTCGTCGCCGCCGGTCGGGTGCCCGAAGGCCACCAAAGCCGCCGCACCGGCCAAGAAGGCCGCGCCGGCCAAGGCCGTCAAGGCGGTCAAGGCCGTCAAGGCGGTCAAGGCCACAACCGTGAAGAAGGCCGCTCCGGCCAAGAAGGCGACCCGGCAGGCCGCCGCACCGCACGGCCACCGCGCGCGCGAAGTTAGCAACATCAGGAGTCGCGCTGACACTGGGCGTCCACCACCGGTAGGCGCCTCGTGTCCGTCCAGCGCCGTGCCCGGCCAGCGCCGTGCCCGTCCAGCGCCGTGCCCGTCCAGCGCCGTGCCCGTCCGCCGTCGATGTAACGGCCGAGATGGGCTCAGTCCCGCCACGCACCGCTCGCAAGCTGCGGTGGCTCGCACGCTCGCCTCCTCGCGCTCGCTCAGTCCCGCCACGCACCGCTCGCAAGCTGCGGTGGCTCGCACGCTCGCCTCCTCGCGCTCGCTCAGTCCAAGGCGTCCAGGACGAGCAGCGAGCTGTCGGTGCCGAAGCTGAGCACCCAGCCGCTGCCCTTCGCGGTCTGGTAGCGCGCGGCCCAGTCGCCGGTGAGCTCGGCCAGCACGGCCGGAATCAGCTTGCCCTGACTGCAGATGACTGTCGCACTGGAGCGTCCAGTCGGCCGACAGCTGGCCACCAGCCGCGCGGCCACTCCGGGCATCCGCCTCCTCGTCGAAGGCGCGGTCCACCACCACCGCCAGAGCGCTGCTCGACGAGCCAGCGGGGCCAACGTGTCGAGGCAGCGCACGTGGCGGCCGCCGAGCAGCCGCCAGGGTCCGAAGCAGCCCAACACCGCGCCGACCGCCGCCCGGTAGCACTGCCGGCCGGGGTCGTCGAGCGGCCGCGCGTCATCCGGGCCGGACCACGAGCCGCGCTCGCCGGCCGAGGCGTGACGCAGCAGCACGATCGGCGCCCGCAGCGTCAGGCAGCGCGGCGAACGCCTTGACCACGACCACGGTCGCGCTCGTAGCTCAGCCGGTTCAGCGCGTCGCCGACCGCGAGCCAGGCCAGTCCGTCGGTCTCGTCGCCCGGGACGAAGCCGTCGTCGCAGCTCGCACGTCATCGCCCAGTAGTCCACCGTCTTGTCGGCCCAGTGCGTCGCTCAAGCGGCACCTGGTACGACACGACGGCAGCCGAGCCCGACGCGCGCCCGCACCCCGGTCTCCTCCCAGACCTCGCGGTGCGCGTTGACGACCGGATGCTCACCCCGCTTGCGCTTACCCTTGGGCAGCGACCAGTCGTCGTGCCGGGGTCGGTGCACGATGCGCGATCTCAGCCGCGGCCGCGCGGCTCGGCACCGCCGGCCGCCAGCACCAGTTTCCACAGTCCAGCCGGCCGGCATGAGCGGCTTAGCGCATCCACTCGGTCAGTCTACGCCTGGACGCGGCCCGCCAGGCGGCCGGGAATCGCAGCCCGGGCCGGCGCGCACCGAGGCCCGCTCGCGTTCGTAGAGCCGGCCGGCGGTCACGGCGAGGGCATGGTCGTCCGGATCGGAGTTGGCGATGGCCAGCCAGGTATCGGCGGCCACCGCCGCGTCCTGGTGCTCGCCGAGCAGATCCTGCACGTCGGCCAACGCCCGGGCCAACGCGCTCGCCTCGCCGCCGAGGACCCCGGCCACCGCCTCGACCGCGTACCGGACCCGCTTGCCCTGGACGCGCACGCCGTGCCACGATCTCGTCCGGACCGGCGGGTCGAGCTGCCCCGCCCCCTCCAGACCGTTGCCGCCGTAGGCGAAGCGCCGCCAGGGCCGGCCCACCAGCGCGGGCAGCACCGACCTCGGCCGGCTCGGCCGCCCGGGCCGAGACCCGCGGCTCGCGGGCCGCGTCGAGCAGCGGGTCGAGCAGCCGGTGGTAGCGCTCCTCGCACATCACCTTGTCCAGCGCCGGCAGCGCGTCCTCGTGACGAACCGCCAGGTCGGCGTCGATGCGCGCGACCGCGACGTCGTCGAGCGGCGCGAGCGGCGTCGGCGCCGGCCGTCTGGCGCAGCCGGGTCCGCAGCACCTCGGCAGTCGCGGGCCGCGCCCAGCGCGGCGGCCAGCCAGCCCAGCTCGGTGCGCAGTCGGACCGCCCACTCCCGGTTCGACCAGCGGTCGCGAACGTCCGCAGGTCGCTGCGCAGCCGGCGGCAGCCGACCCGCATCTGGTGCACCGCGGTGTCGTCCTGCCCGATGGTCGCGCGCAGCCGTACCAGCGCGTCGTGGGTCACGATGCGGCTGACGTCGCGCTGGATCGCCGCGGCGACCACGTCGGCCGCGGTCGGGCGTTTGGGCAGCCGAGCCGGGGCGACCGGCCAGTCGGGTGGCTCGAGGGCGGGCAGGCCCAGCGCCCGCACGTACTTGGGGGTGAACTCCTCGCCGACAACCGCACCGGCGTCGCGCAGCAGCGCCTCGACCCGGTCGAGCAGCTTGGCCCGGCCGTTCTTGCGCTCCACCTCGATCTCGCGGAACTTCAGCACGACCTTGCGATGCTCAGTGCACGCTGACGGTGTCGTCCACCACCTCGACCGCCACCCGGTCGTCGCGGTCGCAGAGCTGGTACGCGTGGCGGACGGTGTTCAGGACGATCACCGGCGCGACCGGTGACTCCGCGGGTGTAGGCGGTCACGAGATCGAGCAGGTGCTCGGGCGGTGTGCTCGCCGGGCCGACCGCCGAGATCTCGTTGCGGATGTTGGCCGTACTCGGTCGGCAGCTTCACCGTCCACGGTTCGTCGTCGCCGCGCCGGTAGCGCAGTGAGGCGCCGGACCGGGCGAGCCGGAGATCGGGGGTGTCGTAGTAGGTCGCCTTCAGCTTCTGGGCTGGGCGCACGATGAGCCGCCCACCGTCGGGAACGCACGGCGAGAGATCGGGCAGGACGAATCCCCCCGACACCTCGTACTTGCGCTCCTCCTCCAGCATGGGCACAGCTTAGCCCTCAAATGTCAGGCAGCCAAAGGGCAATCCACGCCGACTGTCTACTCCGGACAAACCCGCCGACCGCACCTACAGGGCGGCTCACTCGGTCCGGCCGAGCGCCCGGCGGAGCAACAGCTCCTGCGGATCCTCCAGGGCCTCGTTGCCGATCGGCATTCGCCGGTGCCAGACGCCCGTCCGCGTCGAGATCGAAGGCCGGCACGTTCGGGCGCAAGCTCACTGTCGAACGCCCGCCGCAGCTCGGCCTGGGCTGCGGCGTCGGTCACCTGGACCAGCGCCTCGACCCGGCGGTCGAGGTTGCGGTGCATGAGGTCGGCCGAGCCGATCCAGAACTCCTCCTTGCCACCGTTGCCGAACCGCAACACCCGCGAGTGCTCCAGGAATCGTCCGACGATGGAGCGGACCCGGATCCGATCGGACAGACCCCGGACGCCCGGCCGCAGGGTGCAGATGCCCCGCACGACCAGGTCCACCTCGACGCCGGCCTGGCTGGCCCGGTAGAGCGCGTCGACCGTCTCCTCGTCCACAATGGAGTTCACCTTGAACTGGATGTAGCCGGCGACGCCGGACTCGACGTGCGCGATCTCGCGGTCGATCCGCTCGATGATGCCCGACCGGACGCCGTGCGGAGCCACCAGCAGCCGCCGGTACCCGGTCTGGCGGGAGTATCCAGTGAGGACGTTGAACAGGTCGGTCAGGTCGGACCCCACGTCGGGATCGGCCGTGAGCAGGCCGAAGTCCTCGTAGATGCGGGCCGTCTTCGGGTGGTAGTTTCCGGTGCCGATGTGGCAGTAGCGGCGCAGCTGCCCGCCCTCCTGCCGGATCACCATGCGATCTTGCAGTGGGTCTTCAGCCCGACCAGGCCGTAGACGACGTGGCAGCCGGCCCGCTCCAGCATCCGGGCCCAGCCGATGTTGGCCTGCTCGTCGAAGCGGGCCTTGCACCTCGACCAGGACCACCACCTGCTTGCCGGCCTGGGCGGCCGCGATGAGCGCGTCGACGACCGGGGAGTCGCCGCTGGTGCGGTAGAGGGTCTGCTTGATGGCCAGTACGTCCGGATCGGCCGCGGCCTGCTCGATGAAGCGCTGCACGCTGGTCGAGAACGAGTGGTACGGGTGGTGCACCAGGATGTCGCGCGTCGCGCAGCCGGGCGAACACGCTGCGCGGCGTCTCGCCCTCGGCGAACTGCGGGTGGGTCGCCGGCACGAACGGGCGGTCCTTGAGGTCGGGCCGGTCGACCTCGTTGTAGACCTGCCACAGCCGCGACAGGTCGAGCAGGCCGGGCACCCGGACGACATGCTCGGCGTCCATGTCCAGCTCGCGGATGAGCAGGTCGAGCACGTTGCTCGGAGATGGTGGAGGCCACCTCCAGCCGGACCGGCGGACCGAACCGGCGCCGGGCCAGCTCCCGTTCCAGGGCCTGCAGCAGATCCTCGTCCCGGTCGTCGTCGACCTCGAGCTCGGCGTTGCGGGTGACCCGGAACAGGTGGTGCTCGATGATCTGCATACCCGAGAACAGCTGGCCGAGATGGGCCGCGATCAGCTCCTCGAGCGGCAGGAAGCTAGGCGTGCGGCGGCCGCCACCGTCCACTCCGGACCGTCCCGGGACCGCGCGTACCGATGACGAACCGGGGCACGTTGTTGGGCACCTTGATCCGGGCGAACAGTTCGGGTCCGCTGTCCGGGTCGCGGACGACCACGGCCAGGTTCAGCGAGAGTCCGGAGATGTACGGGAAGGGGTGCGCCGGATCGACCGCCAGCGGGGTGAGTACCGGGAAGATCTGTTCCCGGAAGTACGTGCGCAGCCGTTCCCGCTCCTGCCGGTCCAGGTCGTCCCACCGGACAATGTGGACATCCTGCGTCGGCCAGGAGAGGCTCCACGTTGTCGGCGAAGGTCGCACTGTGGCGCTCCATCAGCTCGTCCGTGCGCTGGCCGCGATGAGGGCCAGCTGTTCCCGCGGGGTCAGCCCGTCCGTGCCTTCGACCGGCAGTCCGGTCTGCATCCGACGCATCAGTCCGGCCACCCGGACCATGTAGAACTCGTCCAGGTTGTTGGCGAAGATGGCCAGGAACTTGGCCCGCTCCAGCAGCGGCGTCGTCGGGTCCTCGGCCAGCGTCAGTACCCGGGCGTTGAAGTCCAGCCAGGACAGCTCCCGGTTGAGGAACCGCCCAGCGGGTAACGGGTTCGCGGCCAGTAGTGGCGCCGGACGGGCCGGCTCTGCCTGAGGTACCGCGGGTCGGCTCCGACCTCAGCCGTCACCTCCGCCTTCGGCGCCCGGGCAGCGCGGACGCGACGGTCGGCGCGGCCCGATGTCTGCCCGGCGGCGGTCTTCTCGGATCCTTTGCCCTGGCGGGGTCGCTGGCGGGGTGCTCGACCGTGGGTGCGTCGCGGGGTGGCTCGGTCACCGGTTCATCATCGCTCGGGTGCGGTTAATGCGAAGTGAACTCGGATCACCAGTTCGCCGATCGGCAATCATGTCAGGGCAGTGTGATGAGTGTGACGCGAAGCACCGCGCCATGCTCATCGTGCTCGATACGTACGCGCTGACCCGAGCGCAGCAGACGCAGACCGGACACGGCGAACGCCCCGGCCGGAAAGCGGACAGTCCGGCCGTCGTCGAGCAGGACCGCCCCGCAACCGGTACCGGGATCGAACTCGGCGACGGTCCCCTGCCGGGTTACCACTCAGCCACCGGCCACGGCCGGAGCCGCGCCGTGGTCCGGGGTCGACCGGCCGGTCAGCCGAAGGCCAGATCCTCGGTGCGCGGACCGAGACCGATCGACACCGCCTCAGCCAAGTCGGCCGGGGTGTCCACGTCGCGGCGAAGGCTCGGCCAGTCGCCGTCGAGCAGCACAGCACCGCTGGCCTGATGGGCGGCCGCCGACCCGGCACCGAAGCACGGCTCCAACCCCGCACCGCGGGTCGCGGCCAGCAGGACGGTTCCGGAGCCGGCGGCGTCCGGGACGAACACCCGGCGGGGCGAGTCACTGGCAACCAGTTCGGCCGCGCGCAGGGCCTCGGTGAGATCGCTCGAGCGCAGCGCGGCGAGGTCGGCCGCCAGCGCGACCACGCCCGGCAGCGTCGCGGCAGCCCCCTTCGGGCGTACCACCGTCGCCGCATAGGCGAGGGCGGGGTTGAGACCGGCGTCCGGGCACGTCCACGATCACCTCGGCTCCGGCCGCCACCGCCGCCCGTTCGGCCTCCGGATCACTGGTCACCACCGCCACCCGACCCACCACCGGACTGGCGAGCGCCGCGCTCACCGTGTCCAGGGCCATGGCCAGCACGAGCGCGTCGTGCTCCACGCTCGGCAGCGCGCCCCGCAGGCGCGACTTCGCCATGCGCAGGCGCTTCACCGGCACGATCACGGTCCAACTCACGCTGCCATCTTTGCCCTTCAGGTCGGGCTTGTCGCCCGGAACCGCCCAACCCATGAGCTGTCCGTTCGCCGGGTCGCGGCCGGCCCCGTTGTTGGCTACTGCACCTGACCGCCCGGTACGGGCATGATGGGCCGTGCAGGTCGAGCGTGAGGAGGTCGGGTGGCCAAGGAGAAGCTCGGGTTTCTGGCAGTGGTTCTGCGTCGTCCTGGTCAAACCGACCCTGATCCTGCTCACCAGGCGCACCTGGCGGGGGTGGAGAACATGCCGGCCGGCCCGGTGATCGTGGTGGCCAACCACATCAGCCATGCTGACCCCCTCGTCCTGGCCCACTACATCCACGACGCCGGCCGGTGGCCGCAGCTACCTGGCCAAGGACAGCCTGTTCAAGATCCCGGTGCTCGGCTTCATTGTCCGGGCGGCCAAGCAGATCCCGGTCGTGCGGGGCAGCGTCGACGCGGCCCGCGCGCTCGACGAGGCGATCTCCACGGTCAAGGCGGGCGGGGCGTGATCGTCTACCCGGAGGGCACCACCACCAAGGAACCTGACCTGTGGCCGATGAAGGGCAAGACCGGCGCCGCCCGGCTTGTGGCTGGAGACGGGCGCGCCGGTCATCCCGATCGTCATGTGGGGGCCACAAAAGATCTTCGATCCCCGCACCCACAAGCTCAAGCTCCGCCGGACCGCCGGTGACCGTCGTCGCCGGCCCGCCGCTGGACCTGTCGACTGGGCCGGGGTCGCGCCCGACCGCGGCCGACCCTGCTCGAGATCACCGACTTCATCATGCTGTCGCTGCGTGACATGCTGGCGGAGATCCGCGGAGGTACGCCACCGCCGCTGTGGGCCCGTCCGGCCCCGACGGTCCGGATCGAAGGAGTGACGGGCCGTGGGGATCGCAGCCATCAAGCATGTCGCGGTGATGGGCGCCGGCTCCTGGGGTACGGCCTTTGCGAAGGTGCTCGCCGACGCCGGCTGCGTCGGTGCGGCTGTGGGCCCGCCGGGAGGAGATCGCGCCGGTCATCCGGGAGCGGCACGCCAATCCGGAGTACCTGCCCGGCGTGATGCTGCCCGATCAGGTGACCGCGACCGCCGACGCCGGCAAGGCGCTCGACGGGGCGGACATGGTGGCGATCGCCCTGCCGTCCCAGACCCTGCGGGTCAACCTGGCCGCCTGGGTCGCCGCGGGGGCGATCGGCTCCGACACGACACTCGATGAGTCTGATGAAGGGCATCGAGCTCGGTACGGGTAAGCGGATGACCGAGGTGATCTGTCGAGGTCGAGCGGCGCGACCCGGCCCGCGTCGTCGCGCTGACCGGGCCCAACCTGGCGCCTGAGATCGCCTCCGGCCATCCGACCGCGGTCGTGGTCGCCTGCTCCGACGAGGCGCGGGCCGCCGCGGTCCAGGACGCCATCGCCACGCCGTACTTCCGCCCGTACACCAATGACGACGTGATCGGCTGCGAACTGGGCGGGGCGGTGAAGAACGTCATCGCACTGGCCTGCGGGATGGCCTCGGTATGGGGCTCGGCGATAACACCAAGGCGGCGCTGATCACCCGCGGTCTGGCCGAGACGGCCCGGCTGGGCGTACGCCTGGGGGCCGACCCGCTGACCTTCGCCGGCCTGGCCGGGCTGGGCGATCTCGTCGGCACGTGCATGTCGCCGATGTCACGTAACCGCACGTTCGGCGAGCACCTCGGCCGGGGCGACACCCTCGAAGCAGGCACGCGTGGCCACCCGGCAGACGGCCGAAGGGGTGAAGAGCTGCCTGTCCATCCGCGACCTTGCCCGCGATCAACGGCGTGGAGATGCCGATCACCGAGCAGGTCGAGCTGGTCTGCCATGAGGGTCTGGCCCCGAAGGTCGCGATGGCCGCGTCTGATGAGTCGTGAGACGAAGCCGGAGTAATCGTGCACCCTACTGTGCCGGAATGACCAACCCGTACGGAGACTCGACCCGCTGTGTCCACGCTGGCCGGCCGGCCCCCGGCCCCGGCCAGCCGTTCCTGCCCGGGCCGACCTTCGCCCCGTCTTCGCTTGGACGCGGCGGCCGGGCCGCGCCCGGGGTTGACGCGTACGGCCGGACCGACAGCCCGACCCGGCGGCGCCTGGAGGCGGCCATCGGCGAGCTGGAAGGTGGCGATGCCTGACCTTCGCCAGCGGGATGGCCGCGGTCTCGGCGGTGCTGCTCTGCCTGGTCGGCCCGGCCGCCGGGTTGCTGCTGCCGGCCGACGGCTACTACAAGACGCGGGCCTGGGCCACGCTGACGCTGCACCCCGCGGGTGTCGCGGTCACCCCGTGCCGACCGCCGGGCCGTACCCGTCGTTCGACGGCATCGGTCTGGTGCTGCTGGAGTCACCGGCCAATCCGAGCCTCGACGTGTGCGACATCGCCGCGCTGGCCCCGGCCGCCCACGCCGCCGGGGCCCTCGTGGTGGTCGACAACACGACGGCCACCCCGCTCGGCCAGCGCCCGCTCGACCTGGGCGCCGACGTGGTGGTGGCCAGCGGAACGAAGGCGCTGACCGGCCACTCCGACCTGATGCTCGGGTACGTCGCGACCCGCGACACCTCGCGCTGCGCGCGGTTCAGGACTGGCGGGACTCGACCGGTGGCGATCCCCGGCGACTTCGAGGCCTGGCTGGCCCACCGGTCGCTGGCCACCCTGGACCTTCGGCTGGCCCGGCAGACGCGCCAACGCGGAGGCGGTCGCATTGGCGCTGCGGGCGCACCCGTCGGTGGTCGGCGTGCGCTGGCCCGGGCTGGCCGACGATCCGTCCTATCCGTAGTCGTCCGGCGCCAGATGACCCGCGTGCCCGGCGTGCTCACGTTCAGCCTGCCCGGGGCGGACGAGGTGGCCCGCTTCCTGGCCGCCGCGCGCCTGGTGACGCCGGCCACCTCGTTCGGCGGCCTGCACACCACGGCGGACCGTCGGGCCCAATGGGGCGACGACACCCCGCCCGGGCTGGTCCGGCTCTCCTGTGGAATCGAGGATGCCGACGATCTCATCGGGGACATCGTGCGCGCGCTGGACACACTGGGCCGGGTAGGGTCACCGAATGTGAGTACGCCTCGCAAAACCCGCATCGCCGTCGTCTTCGGCGGACGCAGCCCGGAGCACGCCATCTCCGCGGTAAGCGCCGGCAGTGTGCTGGGCGCACTCGACCCGGACGAGTTCGAGGTGGTACCGGTCGGGATCACGCGTCGAGGGCCAGTGGGTCCTGACCAATGGTGACCCACAGTCATTGTCGATCACAGGTCGCAGTCTTCCGGAGATCACGTCGGGCTCGGGGGCGGCGGTGGTGCTGCCCGGCGACCCCACCTCCGGCGGCCTCGTCATGCTCGACCCGGCCGACGGCGCCCGCGCGCTCGGCTCGGTCGACGTGGTCTTCCCCGTGCTGCACGGCGCCTACGGCGAGGACGGCACCCTGCAGGGGCTGCTGGAGATGGCCGGCATCCCGTACGTCGGGTCGAACGTGTTCGCCTCGGCCGCGGCGATGGACAAGGAGTTCACCAAGAAGCTCGCCGCCGCCTCGGGCATCCCCGTGGGGCCGTACGTGGTGCTGCGGGCGGGCGCCGCGCTGACTCGGGCGGCGACCGCGCCCGGTTGGGCCTGCCCGTGTTCGTGAAGCCGGCCCGCGCCGGCTCGTCGTTCGGCATCACGAAGGTCCATCGACTGGGAGGACCTGGACGCGGCGATCGCCGTGGCCCGCGCGGTCGACCCCAAGGTGCTGGTCGAAGCGGCCATCGTCGGCCGTGAGGTCGAGTGCGGCGTGCTGGAGGGCGAGGCCGGCGGAGCCCCCGAGGCTTCGCTGCTGGCCGAGGTACGGGTGGTCAGCGACCACGAGTTCTACGACTTCGAGGCGAAGTACCTCGATGACTCGTGCGAGTTCGACATCCCGGCCTCCTGCCGCCCCGAGTGACCGCCCGGGTCCAGGAGTACGCCTGCCGGACGTTCACCGCGCTGGACTGCGCCGGCCTGGCGCGGGTCGACTTCTTCGTCACCCCGGAGCTCGAGGTCTACCTCAACGAGATCAACACGATGCCGGGGTTCACGTCGACCTCCATGTTCCCCCGGATGTGGGCCGCCTCCGGGCTGGAGTACCCCAAGCTCGTCGCCCGGCTGATCCGCACCGCCCTGCACCGCGGCACCGGCCTGCACTAAAGTCCAGGGCCGCCGCGACGTGCAAGCAAGGGTCCCCTTTTGGCGCTTCTCGCGCATATAGGAAGGTGCCCTTGCTTACCGGGCAGGCGGGCGGCAGCAGGGCGGGCGGCGAGAGCAGGCGGCGGCCAGCGGCGGCGGGCTCGAGGGGGTGGGGGCGGTGTCGGCGGTGCAGCCGGTCGGCGTGGGCGGCGCCGCGGGATCGTTCGCGCCGATGGTCGGCGAAGCCAACCACCGACTGGGCCGAGCCCGGTCGCCGGCCCGGGAACCGTGACCGTCACCGGCACCTGACGGTCGACGGTCATCGCAGGTCGTGGCGCCGACGTGGCCGGCTGGGTCGAACCAGCACACCCCGCTGAGGTGGATCACGTCCTCGGTCGGAGCCGACCGTCACGCCGCGACGCCGCACGCGACCGTGATCGGCGGATCGCCGTAGGCCGCGTTCTGCTCGGCGCCGCTGACCGGCCGGCGGTGGCGCCCGACCACCGTCGCCGGCAGCTGGGCGGTCGACCTGCGGCACACCCCCGCCGCGTCCGACGGGGCCAGGGCCGGCGACCGGAGCGCCACCATGAGGTGGGCCGTGCGGCGTCGGTGCGGCGCGCCGCGGCGGCTGGTCCGGAGCGGACCGGCAAATCCGCCGAAAATCCACAGGCTGGCCGACCGCGATGATCAACGCGAGCGGGTACGGCGACCAGGTCGCCGTGCGTGCAGCGTCGCGCGGCACCGGGTCGGGCGAGCGGGGTCGCGGGACGTCGTCGAGGAGCCTCGCCGACGGGGTCAGAGGTGGACAACGGAGCAGGTCAGGGTGCGGGTGATGCCGGGGACGAGCTGGACCTTGCTTACGATCATGGCGCCCAGCTCGTCGACGCTGTGCGCCTCGGTGAGCACCACCACGTCGTAGGGCCCGGTGACCGCGTCGACCCGGACGACGCCCGGGACGTCCCGATCGCCGTCGCCACGTCGCGCGCCTGTCCTACCTCGGTCTGGATCAAGATGTACGCCTGGACCACGACACGTCTCCAATTCCGCCGCCGTGCACGTGTGGGTGTGAGACTAGCGAACGGGCAGGCAGGTCCGCTGAGGGGGGACGCATGACTCTCGCTCGACCGGCGAGTTCGGGCTGATTGAACGGGTCACGTCGCGGCTGGGCACGGCGTCCACGACCCTTGCTCGGGCCGGGCGATGACGCGGCGGTGGTGGCGAGCGCCGGACGGCCGGGTGGTCGCCTCACCGACGTCCTCGTCGAGGGCCGGCATTTCCGCTGCGACTGGTCGTCGGCGACCGACATCGGTCACCGGGCGGCGGCGGCCAACATCGCCGACATCGCGGCGATGGGCGGCGGCGGCGACGGCGCTGCTCGTCGCCTGTCTGCGTCCCGACCGATCTCGATCCACGCTGGCTGGAGCAGCTGGCCGACGGACTGGCCGCCGAGGCGCACGTGGTCGGCGCGGCGGTGGTCGGCGGCGACATCTCCGCCAGTCCGGTCATCACGATCGCGGTGACCGCCCTGGGCGATCTGGCCGGCCGCGCGCCGGTCCTGCGCTCGCGGCGCCCAGCCCGGGCGACATGGTCGCGCTGGCCGGTCGGGTCGGGCCAGGCCGCTGCCGGTACACCGTGCTGTCCCGGGGCTTCCGGTCGCCGAAGGTGCTGGTCGAGGCGTACCGCCGGCCCGTCGTGCCGTACGCCGCCGGCCCGGCGGCGGCCGAGCTCGGCGCCACCTCGATGATCGACGTTCCGACGGGCTGCTGGCCGACGTGGGCCACGTCGCCGAGGCGAGCGCGTCGGCATCGACATCCGCCGGGACGCGTTCGACGTCACCCAGCCGATGCGCGACGCGTCGTCCGGCCCTGGGCGTCGACCCGTACGCCTGGGTGCTCAGCGGCGGCGACGACCATCCGCTGGTCGCGACGTTCCCGGCCGACACGCCGCTGCCCGAGGACTGGCGGGTGATCGGGCGGGTCCTGGAGGGCACCGGGGTCACCGTCGACGGCCGGATCGCCGACCGGGCCTGGGCTGGGATCACTTCCGGTGACAATGGTTGGCATCTTGATCACGATTTCCGGTGGCCGGATGGTAAGGGGCGTCCCGCCCGTACCCTGTCAGCCGTGACCGACGTGGAGATCAAGCCGATCCGGTTCGGCGCGCCCGCCGCCCAGAAGCTGATCGATCGCCGCCCAGGCCGAGCTGGCCGAGCGCTACGGCGGGTCGGGCGACGAGCAACCCGATCGACCCGGTCGAGTTCGACCCGCCGGAGGGTCTGTTTCTTCGTCGCCTGGCGCGCCGGCGAGCCGGTCGCGTGCGGCGGTTGGCGGACGCTCGCGTCACGGCGCGACGGGCCTGGACATCCCGGAGGACATCGCCGAGATCAAGCGGATGTACGCGGTGCCCGGCGGCGCGGGGCATCCGGCGCGGCGCCGGTAGCTGCTGCGGGCGCTGGAGGACTCGGCCCGGGAGGCCGGGATGCGCCGGATCTGGCTGGAGACCGGCCGCATGCAGCCCGAGGCGATCGCGTTCTACACGAGGAACGGGTACGAGCGGATCGCCGACTACGGCTACTACAAGGACGCCGAAGGTGTCGCGTCCTTCGGCCGCGAACTTTGACGGGCGGCGCTCAGCCGCGGGCGACCTTGCCGGCCTTGATGCACGAGGTGCAGACCATGAGGCGCTTGGTGTTGCCCCCACCCGCGGCGACGCGCACCGGCTGGATGTTCGGGTTCCAGCGGCGGTTGGTACGCCGGTGCGAGTGGGACACGTTGTGGCCGAAGCCCGGTCCCTTGCCACAGACGTCGCACACGCTAGCCACGGGTATCTCCTGGGGTTCTTGATCGCACAAACTTGATCGCACGCAGAGGATCAACTAAATAGCCCAGCGTCGCCCGGGCAACCGATACAGCGTAGCCGATCGACGCCGGCCAGGGCGAATCCGGGGGTTCGGGGCGGAATCGCCGCGCGGGTAGCTGCGATCGGACGCGGGGCCGCACTAACGTGACGAGCCGTGCTGGACAGCCTGGACGCCACCGCGATCCGCCGCTGGTGCGAGGCCGGTCTGGACGCGCTGCGCCGACACCAGACCGAGATCAACGAGCTCAACGTCTACCCGTGCCCGGACGGCGACACCGGTACCAACCTCGGCTCGCCCGACGCGCTCGACCTCGGCGCTGAGCGAGGCGCCGCTCGATGGCGCCGAGCCGGATGGCGCCGAGCCGACGGCCTCAGCCGGCCAGCAGGCGGGGACAGCGAGATCGCCCGGCTGGGTCGGGTGCTGCACTGCATGGCCCGGGGCGCGCTGCTCGGCGCGCGGGGCAACTCCGGCGTGATCGTCTCGCAGTTGCTGCGCGGATACCGCCGACGCGCTGGCCTGGCCCCGGCGGCCCGCGGTCGCGCGGTGGCCGAGGCGCTCACCGCGGCGGCCAAGGCGGGATACGCCGCGGTCGCCGACCCGGTCGAGGGCACCGTGCTGAGCGTGGCCACCGCGGCCGCGCTCGGGCCATGGCCGCCGACACCGACGACCTGGCCACCGTGGTCCGGGCGGCGGCCAGGCGGTGCCGCGGTCGCGCTCGCCCGTACGCCCGGAGCAGCTGCCGGTGCTGGCCCGGGCCGGCGTCGTCGACGCCGGCGGCCGGGGGCTGGTCGTGCTGCTCGACGCGCTGGTCGAGGTGGTGACCGGGCAGGCGCCGGCGCCCACCTCGCCGGCCGCCGTCGCCCGCGATCCCGACGCTGCTGACCGCCGCCCGCGAGACCGGCTCCGCCGCGTACGGCTATGAGGTGCAGTACCTGCTCGACGCCTCGGACGGAGGCGGTCGCCGAGCTGAGAGGACCTGGGCGGGCTGGGCGACTCGCTGGTCGTGGTCGGGACCAGTGCGATGGGATCATGCCGACCTGGAACGTGCACGTGCACGTCAACGACGTCGGGGCAGCGGTCGAGGCCGGCGTACGGGCCGGGCGGCCGCACCGGATCTCGGTCACCCGCTTCGCCGACCAGAGCCGCCGAGTGTCCCGCCCGCGGCCGGCTGGATCCGTCGCAGGCGCTCGGGGGTTCGTCGTGGTGGCCGGCGGCGACGGGCTGGCCCGCGTCTTCGGCGCCGAGGGCGCGGTCGTGGTCGACGGCGGTCCGACCAACAGTCCGGCCATGGGCGAGGTGCTGGCCGCGATCCACGCCACCGGGGCGGGGCATGTCGCGTGTCCTGCCCAACGACACGAACGTGCTCGCGGTGGCCAATGCGGCGGCGGACGAGGCGCGGGCGGCGGGATCACGATGGCCGTCGTGCCGACGCGGTCTCCGGTGCAGGCGCTGGCCGCGTTGGCCGTACGGGACGCCTCGCGCCGGTTCGAGCGACGACACGATCGCCATGGCCGAGGCGGCCGGGGCCTGCCGGTACGCCGAGGTGACGGTCGCCACCCGGGAGGCGCTGACCATGGTCGGGCGCTGCCAGCCGGGCGATGTGCTGGCGCTGGTCGAGGGTGAGGTCATCCTTATCGGGTCGCGGTTGCTGGAGGTCTGCCTGACCCTGCTCGACCGGATGCTTTCAGCCGGCGGAGAACTGGTCACGCTCGTCTTCGGTCACGATGCCCCGGCCGATCTGGCCGGTGAGCTCACCGGTCACCTCGGCCGGCGCTGGCCGTTCGCGGAGTCCACTGTGTACAATGGCGACCAGCCCCACTATCCGCTGCTGGTGGGCGTGGAGTGAGCGCGCGCGAGGAGGCGAGCTTGCGAGCCCCCGCAGCTTGCGCGCGGAGCGTGGCGGATGTGAGCGCGCGCGAGGAGGCGAGCTTGCGAGCCCCCGCAGCTTGCGCGCGGAGCGTGGCGGATGTGAGCGCGCGCGAGGAGGCGAGCTTGCGAGCCCCCGCAGGTTGCGCGCGGAGCGTGGCGGAATGAGCACACTGGACAGGCCGCTCAAGGCCATCGTGGGCAAAGGGTGGGAGAAGCTCGAGAAGGCCTTCGGCATGCGTACCGTGGGCGACCTGATCTACCACTTCCCGCGCCGGTACGAGGAGCGGGGCGAGCTGACCGACATGGCGAGCCTGAACATCGGTGACGATGTCACGATCCAGGCCACGGTACGGTCGTCCAACGCGCGCGGGTTCCGCAACGGTCGGGGCTTCGTGACGGACGTGACGGTGGCCGACGACAAGGGTCACACGCTCGCGTTGACCTTCTTCGCCAAGAACAAGGGCATGGCCGACTGGCGGGCCCGCGAGTTGCCGGCGGGTCGGGTCGGCCTGTTCGCCGGTACGGTCGGTGAATTCAACGGCAAGCGCCAGCTGACGCACCCGGAGTACGTGCTGTTCGGCGACGACGACTCGGGACTGGACACGTTCGCGGGCGCCTTGATCCCGGTCTACCCGGCGACCAAGGAGGTACGGTCCTGGACGATCGCCAGGTGCGTGCGGCACGCGCTGTCGACACTGGGCACGCCGCCTGATCCGATACCGGTCGAGTTGCGCCGCGCGCGGGGCCTGATGGCGCTCACGGCCGCGCTCACGCGAGATCCACCCCCCGGCGTCCTTCGCCTCGCTCCACGCGGCCCGCGCCAGGCTCGCGTTCGACGAGGCCCTGGCCGTGCAGGTGTCCCTGGTACAACGCAAGATGCGGGCCGCCACGGCGCCGGCGACGTCCCGCCCGCAACGGGGTGGTGGCCTGCTCGCCGCGTTCGACGCCGCGCTGCCGTACGAGCTCACGGCCGGGCAGCGCCAGGTCGGTGCCGAGATCGCGGCCGACCTGGCCGACTCGCATCCGATGCACCGGCTGCTGCAGGGAGAGGTCGGCTCGGGCAAGACGGTATGCGCCCTTCGCGGCATGCTGCAGGTCGTCGATGCCGGCGGACAGTCGGCCATCCTCGCCCCGACCGAGGTCCTGGCGCCGCAGCATTTCCGGAGCATGCGCGACCTGCTGGGCCCGATGGCCCGGGCCGGCGAGCTGGATGGTGCCGATCAGGCCACCCAGGTGGCCCTGCTCACCGGGTCACAGACGCCGGCCGCCCGCCGGCGGTCGCTGGCGGCGGTGGCGTCGGGAGAGGCGGGCATCGTCGTCGGTACCCACGCTCTGCTCTACGAGGCAGTGGAGTTCCGTGACCTCGGTCTGGTCGTCATCGACGAGCAGCACCGCTTCGGCGTCGAGCAGCGCGACACGCTTGCGGGCCAAGGCGGACCAGCCACCGCACGTCCTGGTCATGACCGCGACCCCGATCCCGCGCACGGTCGCCATGACCGTCTTCGGCGACCTCGAGGTGTCCACCCTGTCCGAGTTGCCCGCGCGGCCGGTCGCCGATCACCACCCACGTCGTCCCGGTGGCCGAGAAACCGGCCTACCTGGCCCGCGCCTGGCGCCGGCTGCGCGAGGAGGTCGAACGGGGTCATCAGGCGTACGTGGTGTGCCCTCGCATCGGCGACGAGGCGTCCACTGAGGACGCCTCCGACCGCCGCGGACACTCCCGGCGGCGACGAGAAGCGGCCGCCCATCGCCGTCCTGGACATCGCGCCACTGCTGATGGCCGGGCCGCTGGAGGCGCTGCGGGTCGGTGTCCTTCATGGACGGTTGCCGGCCGACGAGAAGGACGCGGTGATGCGCGACTTCTCCGCCGGCCGGCTCGACGTGGTCGTGGCGACCACGGTGGTCGAGGTGGGCGTTGACGTACCCAACGCCACGGTGATGATCGTTCTCGACGCCGACCGGTTCGGCGTGTCCCAGCTGCACCAGCTGCGGGGTCGGGTCGGCCGGGGCACAGCCGCCGGCCTGTGCCTGCTGGTCACCGACGCCACGGTCGTCGCCCCCGCCCGGACGAGGCTGGAGGCGGTAGCGTCCACTGTGGACGGGTTCCGGCTGGCCGAGCTCGACCTCGAGCAGCGGCGCGAGGGTGACGTTCTCGGGGTGGCCCAGTCGGGTCGCCGTTCGCACCTGCGGGTGCTGTCCCTGCTCCGCGACGCCGATGTCATCGCCGACGCGCGCCGGGAGGCCACCGCCATGCTGCGCGAGGATCCCGACCTGGAACAGCACCCGGTTCTGGCCGCGACCGTGGCAGCCATGGTCGGTGAGGAACGGGCCGAGTTCCTGGAGAAGGGCTGACATGATCCTGCACTTCTGCCCGATCGACACCTGGACCGCCGCCCGGGCCCGTAGCGCGTACACCGCCGACACGCTGGCCACGGAGGGTTTCATCCACTGCTCGCCGGCCGAGCTGGTGCACCTGCCGGCCAACGCGCTCGCCCGGGGACGACAGGATCTCGTCCTGCTCGAAATCGATGAGGGCCTGCTGCCGGAGCCACCCCGGTACGAGCCGGGGGATCCCGGCGACCCGTCGTCCCCGCTGTTTCCGCATATCTACGGACCGATCCCGCTGCGCTGCGTGGTCGGCGTCCGCGAGTTCCGTCCCGGACCCGACGGCACGTTCGCACCCCTGACATGACCCGCATCGTCGCCGGTTCGCGCGGTGGGCGGCGGTTCGACGCACCACCGGGCCAGGGCACCCGGCCCACGTCGGACCGGGTCCGCGAGGCGCTGTTCTCCACCCTCGGGTCGCTGACCACCCTGGCCGGGTGCCGGTTCGCCGACCTCTACGCCGGCTCCGGCGCGGTGGGGCTGGAGGCGGCCTCGCGCGGGGCGGCCGTCGTCCTGCTGGTCGAGTCCGACCCGCGGGCGGCCCGGGTCATCCGGGCCAACATCCGGGCGTTGGACCTGGCGGCGGCCTGCCGCCTGCGCCCGACCACGGTGCTCGCGGCGCTGTCCGCCGGCGGCGAGGAGCCGTTCGACGTGGTGTTCGCCGATCCCCCGTACGCGGTCGGCGAGGACGAGATCGCGGCGTTGCTGGACGGGCTCGTGGCGCACGGGTGGCTGGCCCCGGGGGCGGTGCTGGCCGTGGAGCGTTCCAGCCGGTCACCGGAGCCGCGTTGGCCGCAATATGTCACATCTGCGCGCGCACGCCGGTACGGGGAATCGACGCTTTGGTACGGTCGCCGGGCACCGACTGGAGAGGCATGACTAGATGAGGCGCGCGGTCTGTCCCGGCTCGTTC
Organism: uncultured Actinomycetota bacterium; assembly: GCA_963803345.1. Taxonomy (GTDB): domain Bacteria; phylum Actinomycetota; class Actinomycetes; order Mycobacteriales; family Micromonosporaceae; genus CAWDLX01. The sequence goes on along the minus strand of CAWDLX010000004.1, from coordinate 838,797 downwards.
GACCCGGTGACCAACGGTCACCTGGACATCATCGCCCGGTGCAGCCGGTTGTTCGACGAAGTGATCGTCGCCGTCCTGGTGAACCAGTCCAAGCACGGTCTGTTCACGATAGAGGAGCGGCTCGAGATGCTCGGGGAGGTCACCAAGCCGTACCCCGAGGTCCGGCTCGAGTCGTTTGAAGGGCTGCTCGTCGACTTCTGCCGGGCGCATGACGCGACCGTCGTGGTCAAGGGGCTGCGGGCGGTCAGCGACTTCGACTACGAGCTCCAGATGGCTCAGATGAACATCGGGCTGGCTGGTGTCGAAACCCTGTTCATGCCGACCAGCCCCCAGCACTCGTTCCTCTCCTCGCAGCCTGGTCAAGGACGTCGCCAAGTGGGGCGGCGACGTGTCGCCGCATGTCCCGGAGGCCGTGTCCCGCCGGCTGGTCGACCGATTGCGCCACAATCGCAGCTGACGCAGGGTGGGTACGGGTGAGTGACGGGGATCGCCCCGGCCCGTGGCTTGCACCACGCATCCTCGTTGAGGACGCATCATGGATGCGGTACGCATCACGCGTACGCACCGCCCGGTCGGCCAGGAACAGGAGACGTGCGCCGTGGACCCCATGGACCGTATCGACGAGATCATCTCGGTCGTGGAGAATGCCCGCAACGTGCCCATGTCGCGCAACTGCATGATCGACCGCGGTGAACTGATCGGCCTTCTCGAGCACCTGCGCAGCGAGCTGCCGTCGGAGATGCGGCGGGCGATGGCCCTGCTCGACGAGCGCGACAAGATCCTTGACGCGGGTCAGCGCGAGGCCGACCGCATGATCGCCGAGGCGGAGGCCGAGCATCACCGGCTCGTCTCGCACAATGAGGTTGTCGTCTCGGCCGACCGGGAGAGCTCCCGGCTGGTCGTCGAGGCTCGGGCCGAAGCGCAGCGGCTGCGTGACGAGGTCGATGAGTACGTCGACACCACGCTGGCCAATTTCGAGCAGTTCCTGACCCGGTCGCTCGCCTCCATCGAGCGGGGGCGGGACAAGATGCACGCGCTGCGGGAGATCGGTTCTTTCCAAGCGGACGACCGTGACCACAGCCTCCCCTTCTGACCCGCCCGCGTTGACCGGTTTGTCCGGCTGGGGGGCGGGCTACGCCACCCGAACGGTCGACTCCGCCGGATCAGGTAGGATCTGACATCGGCCTCTCCAGGCCGGAGCTGAATGATGCGCGAATATCCCACGCCCCGCCTCGACCCCCGGTCGCCGCTGGTCCTCGACACGAGGGACCTGCCGCGCAGTCCGGGGGCTATGCGTGCGGTCGAACGGGTCGTTCCCGCTCCAAAGGATCTTGGACTGGAGTTGATCCGCGTACCGGAGGGCGCCGACCTGGCCCTGACGTTGCGGCTGGAGTCGGTGTCGGAGGGCGTGCTCGTCTCCGCCCGGGTTCAGGCGCCGTTGTCTGGGGAGTGCGGCCGCTGCCTGCGTGAGATCAACGAGCCGTTGGACGTGACGTTCCAGGAGCTGTACGCCTATCAGCACAGCACCACGGACGAGACGGCTGACGAGGACGAGGTGGGCCGGATGCAGGGCGATCTCATCGACCTGGAGCCGGCCCTGCGGGACGCGGTGGTCCTCGCTCTGCCGGCCAGCCCGTTGTGCCGGCCGGACTGCCGCGGACTGTGCCCCGACTGCGGGACGCCGTGGGAGGAGCTGCCGGCCGATCACGGTCACCGGCAGGTCGACCCGCGCTGGGCCGCCCTGGAAGAGTTCACCGACTGAGAAGTTCACGACTGAGAACCGCCGACGCAGGAGGAGCCAGACGCCGTGGCCGTACCCAAGCGCAAGATGTCCCGCAGCAACACCCGTTCACGCCGGTCACAGTGGAAAGCGACCGCCGTGGCCACGGTCGCCTGCCCGCAGTGCCGGTCACCGAAGCTGCCGCACGCCGTGTGTGGCGTGTGCGGTACGTACAACGGTCGGCAGATCGTCGAGGTCTGACCCGGGAACCGGGGTGACCTCCTCTGACTCGGATCGGCCTGACCGAGCAGTCGCCCCGCGGATCGCCGTCGACCTCCTCGGCGGGGACGACGCCCCCGCCGTCGTGGTTGACGGCGCTCTGCAGGAGCTCTCCGCCGATCCACATCTCAGCCTCGTCGTCGTCGGCCCTGACTCGGTGGCCGACACCCTGACCGACGCTGCTCCCGCCGGCTGGCGGGACCGCGTCGAATCGCATCCCGCGCCGCGCGGGGTGGCAATGTCGGACTCGCCGGCCCGGGGCGCGGATCCGAGCACGTCGATCGGCGCGGCCATGCAGCTGCTGGCGTCGGGCGCGGCGGACGCGGTGGTGTCGGCCGGCGCGAGCGGGGTCAGCGTCACGGCCGCCGTGATGGCCATCGGGCGCATGCCGGGGGTGCGCCGGCCGGCGCTGGCCGCCATTCTTCCGGGTGTCCACGGCCAGGTCGTGCTGCTCGATGTCGGCGCTGGACTCCAGGTGAGCCCGGCCGATCTGCTCTGCCACGCCAGCCTCGGCGCGGCGTACGCGAACCTTGCCGCGGGTATCGATCGTCCCCGCGTCGGTCTGCTCACGGTCGGCTCGGAGCCGGGTAAGGGCGACCGGCTGCGGCGGGCGGCCGATGCCGCTCTGCGCGTGCACGGCTGGCCGGTCGGTGCGTCCTACGAGGGCCCGGTCGAGGGGCACGACGTGGTGCTGGGTCGCCGGGCCGATGTCGTTCTGACCGACGGGTTCACCGGGAACGTGCTGCTCAAGGGCATTGAGGCGGCGCTGTCATGCGTTCCGGGCGCGCCGGCCGCGGTACCCAGAGCGGCCGCGCTGCTCGGGGTCGCCGGGCCGGTCGTGATCTGTCACGGCGCGGCCAACGGAGCCGATCTCGCATCTGGTATCGCGCTGGCGGCGCGGTTGGTGCGGGCCCGCATCCTGCACCGGCTCGCCGCCAGTGTGGCGCCACTCATGGAGGTGTCAGCGTGACCGAGCGCGAGGAGCGAGCGCCAGCGAGCCCCGCAGCTTGCGAGGGGTGCGTAGCGGCATGCCCGAGCCGCAGCGGCGAGCGTCAGCGAGCCTCCCAGCCGGCAGGGCGTGCGTGGCGGAATGACCGAGCGCGAGGAGGCGGGCTTGACGCAGGAGAAGATCACCAACATCGCCGTGCCACCGGGCCGAGCTCGAGTCGGCGCTCGGTGTGACGCTCGAGCCCGAGCTGTTGGAACGGGCTCTGACGCACCGGTCGTTCGCGTACGAGAACGGCGGCCTGCCCACCAACGAGCGCCTGGAGTTTCTCGGCGACTCCGTCCTCGGCATCGTGGTGACCACGGCGCTGTACCACGCCCACCCGGATCTGGCCGAGGGCAAGCTGGCCAAGCTGCGGGCGAGCGTGGTGAACTCGCGCGCGTTGGCGGATGTGGCGCGCGGGCTGGGACCGCAACGGTCTCGGCGCGCAGCTGCTGCTCGGGCGCGGCGAGGAGACAACCGGCGGTCGCGACAAGGAGAGCATCCTGGCCGACACGCTTGAGGCTGTGTTGGGCGCGGTGTACCTGCAGTACGGACTCGGCGTGGCCGAGCAGGTCGTGCTGCACCTGTTCAATCCCGTGATGGCCCAGGCCGCCGGGTTGGGCGCCGGGCTGGACTGGAAGACGAGCCTGCAGGAGCTGACGGCCAGTCGTGGCCTTGGTGTGCCCGACTACCACATCGAGCAGACCGGCCCGGACCACGCGAAGACCTTCACCGCCTGGGCCGTGGTCGCCGGGGTACGCCACGGTGGGGTGACCGGGAAGACGAAGAAGGAGGCCGAGCAGCGAGCGGCTGCTGCTGCTCACGCCGCTCTCAACGTCGACGCCGCGCCGGAGCCACACGACGGCGCTGCCACGCTGAACGGCGGTCCTCGACATCCGGACGGTGGCTGAGCCATGCCGGAACTGCCCGAGGTCGAGACGGTCCGGGAGGGACTGGCCCGGCATGTGATCGGGCGCACCATCGAGACGGTGGAAGTGCTGCACCCGCGAGCCGTCCGCCGCCACGCGCCGGCGCGTTCGATTTCGCGGCCGCGCTGTCGGGGCGAACGGTTGTCGACGTCCGTCGGCGTGGAAAGTACCTGTGGTTCGCGATGGACTCGCAGGACGCCGTGGTCGGGCATCTGGGCATGTCGGGCCAGATGCTTCTGCTGGACCCGGCCACGCCACCCGGTCCGCACCTGCGCATCAGGTTCTCCTTCACCGATGGCGGCCCACAGCTGCGCTTCGTCGACCAACGAACCTTCGGCGGGCTGGCCATCTCAGTCGGCGGGGCCGTCCTGCCGGCCGAGATCGCCCACATCGCCCGGGATCCGTTCGATCCGGCCTTCGATCCGGAGCGGTTCGTGGCGGCCATCCGGGCCCGGCGCAGCGGGGTCAAGCGGGCGCTGCTGGACCAGACCCTGATCTCCGGCGTCGGGAACATCTACGCCGACGAGTCGCTCTGGCGGGCCCGGTTGCACGGCGAGCGACCGTGCCGGGCGCTGACCCGGCCGGCCGCGCGGCGCCTGCTCGGGCATGTCATCGACGTGATGAGCGAGGCGCTGCGCCAAGGCGGGACCAGCTTCGACGCGCTCTACGTGAACGTCAACGGCGAGAGCGGCTACTTCGACCGCTCTCTCGGCCGTCTACGGCCAGGAGGGTCGGCCATGTCGGCGCTGCGGGGCCGCGATCCGGCGCGAAGCGTTCATGAACCGGTCGTCGTACTCCTGCCCCCGTTGCCAGCCCCGACCTCGCCCCCGGGCGGCGGGTGCGTCAGCGCCGGGCTGAACTCCCGACGGCCAGGCTGTCCCGGGCGGAGCTACCGAGCCCGGCGCACATCTCGGAGCTGATCAGCACCAGCTCGGCCGAGCGGGCGGCCGCCAGGTCGAGAGCTTGCTTCTCCCGTTCGGCGGGCACGCCGAAGACGATGTGCCCGTCGCCGGGCTCGACTCCGTCCAGCGAGAGGTCCACGTAGGCGTCCCAGGGCCCGTCGAACGTGCAGATCACGACGGCCAGCCGCCGGTAGGCGGGGTCGGCGGGGACGCCCGGGTTGAGGACGACCGTGTGCAGGCCGTCGCGGCGGGCGGCCCGGACGGCCTGGACGACCGGTCCGAGATGGAACGGCCCGGCGGGAGCATGGTCGAGGAACACACCGGCCACGGGCAGGCGAGCCCAGGCCGAGATCGCGGAGCGCACGTCGGGCAGCGGACGGGTCCCGTACCCGAGACTGACGTGCCCGAGCGCGCGGACTCCGGCGCTGGCAAGCCGGGCCAGCCCGGCGCCCGGACCAGACCCCGGCTCCCCAGGCTCGTCATGATCGGCGCTGATCACGGCGACCGCCCGGTCGCCGGCCGCTACGGCCGCCCACCACCGCCGCGGATCTTGGGCCGGCGACGCTGGGAGGGGCAGTAGGGTGCGAGGAATAGCACGCGTCACGCTGTGCGCAACGAGGCACGGCGGGCCGAGGTGTTCGTAGCTGGGCCGCCAGCCAGCGCAGATGGGGCGTACGGCGCAAATGGTGCTCGATGGAGAGCCGGGCGAATCGGGGCGGCGATGCCGCTTGACGCGGACGGGCCGGAAGGCGAAAATGAGGTCGTCGCCAGTCGTGCTCTGGCATGTCCTGAACTCATTCCAGGATCATGATTCACGCAAGGATCACGTCCTGCATGAGGTGTGACCAAGTGCCCTTCGGTTGGGCGTGTCTCACGCGGGAGATGTGCGGAAGCTGCGAGATTAGGGGCGCGCGCTGGCCGGCCCGACCGGCGGCGCTGACAAGGAGATGATATGGCGAAGGCCCTCTACGGCCACGTGGGTGGCGCTGACAAGCGCATGCTTGACGAGGTCACTCGACTGCGTGCCCGGGTACGCGACCTGGAGGTCGAAGTAATGCGGCTGCGTGCGGAGAACGACCGTCTGGTCGCCGACGCCGCTGACTCGCACGACCTGCTCCGCATCGCGGAGCCTGCTCTCGCCTGACGGCGGAGGGGCATCCAGGCCCAACTCAACACGCGGAACACACAGCGCGCGCCGACACATTCGTCGGCGCGCATTCCTTTGTCGGGGCAGAATTGTCTATCGGGCGCAGTGCTGGCGAGGCGCAGTGCTGGCGGGGGGCGGTGCTGGCGGGGCGCGGTGCTGCGGGGCGGATCGGTTGCCCGGCCACGGAAGGCGCGGCACACCGGTACCGCGTCGTTGCCAGGTGAACCGGCGCGCCAGCGGTAGCCTGCGACAAGGACACCCCTCCCGCGTCCCGCCCACGGCAGCGTGGCAACCGCCCGGTGCCAGGCCCGAACGACACCCCGGAGAGCTGTGCATCTCAAGAGCTTGACGGTCAAAGGTTTCAAGTCCTTTGCGTCCGCCACGACGTTGCGGCTGGAGCCGGGGATCACGTGTGTCGTGGGCCCCAACGGCTCGGGCAAGTCCAACGTGGTCGACGCCATTGCCTGGGTGCTCGGCGAGCAGGGCGCGAAGGCGCTGCGTGGCGGCAAGATGGAGGACGTGATCTTCGCCGGTACGGCGGGCCGCGCACCGCTGGGTCGGGCCGAGGTCACGCTCACGATCGACAACTCCGACGGCGCGCTGCCGATCGAGTACACCGAGGTGTCGATCACCCGCCGCATGTTCCGCTCGGGTGAGAGCGAGTACGAGATCAACGGCGACTCGTGCCGCCTGCTCGACATCCAGGAGCTGCTGTCCGATTCGGGAATCGGGCGTGAAATGCACGTCATCGTCGGTCAGGGCCAGCTCGACACGATCCTGCACGCCAAGCCCGAGGACCGCCGCGCCTTCATCGAGGAGGCGGCCGGTGTCCTCAAACACCGCAAGCGCAAGGAGAAGGCGCTGCGCAAGCTCGAGTCGATGCAGATCAACCTCAACCGGTTGACCGACTTGACGACCGAACTCCGGCGCCAGCTCAAGCCGCTGGGACGCCAGGCCGAGGTGGCCCGCCGGGCTGCGACCATCCAGGCCGATCTGCGCGATGCCCGTATGCGTCTGCTCGCCGATGACCTGCACCTGCTGCGCGAGCAGGTCAACCGTGAGATCGCTGACGAGACCGCGCTGCGCGAGCGACGCGAGCAGGTCGAGGAGGCGTACGTCCAGGTCCAGGAGCGGCTGGCCGACATCGAGGCGGCGCTGGCCCAGGACGCGCCGGTACTGGCACAGGCCCAGGACACGTTCCTGCGCCTGTCGACGCTGCAGGAGCGTCTGCGGGCCACTCACCAACTGGCCACCGAGCGCTGGCGCAACCTGGCCACCGATGTCGAGGAGGAACGCACCGGTCCGCGACCCGGACCAGCTCGCCGCCGAGGCCGAGGAGCTGCGCGAGCAGGAACGTACGATGCGCGAGGCGCTGGCCGAGGACCAGTCCCGGCTCAACCTCGCCGTCGAGAGCCGGCAACAGATGGAGCGGCGGCTCAACGACGCCGAACAGGCGTTGGTCGCCGCGGTCAAGGCGATCGCCGATCGGCGCGAAGGGCTGGCCCGGCTGGTCGGCCAGGTCAACGCGATGCGCACCCGGTCGGCCGCGGCCGCCGAGGAGATCGCCCGGCTGGAAGCGTCCTTTGTGGAGGCTCAGACGCGCGCCTTCGAAGCCCAGGAAGCGTACGAGATCGCCTCCGAAGGCGCAACCGAGGCAGACCGCGGAACGGCGAGCTGGACGAGCGGCACGCGGTCGCGGTCTCCGCCGCGGACGGCATCTCGACCCGGCTCAAGGAGCTGAGCGACGGCCGAGCGGACGGCCGAGAAGGACGCCACCCAATGGAAGGCCCGCGGCGAGGCGCTGGCCATCGGCCTACGCCGCAAGGACGGGGCGGGCGCGCTGCTGGCCAGGGCGGAGAAGGTGCCCGGCCTGCTGGGTAGCGTCGCCGCGTTGCTGACCGTCGAGGCCGGCTACGAGGCGGCCCTGGCCGCCGCTCTGGGTGCGGTCGCCGACGCGGTGGCTGTGTCCGATGTGGACGGGGCCCAGGCCGCCATCGAGCTGCTCAAGGCCGACGATGCCGGGCGGGCCGCGCTGCTCATCGGTGGCTCCGACATGCCGGCCAAGGGTGACCGGCCGGCTCTGCCCGAAGGTGCCCGCTGGGCCCTCGAGGTGGTCGGCTCGCCCGACACGCTGCGCGCGGCCGTGGTCCGCCTGCTGCACGACGTTGTCTTCGCCCCAGATCTGGCCACGGCGCGCACGATGGTCTCCTACGCGCCGGAGCTGCGCACGGTCACCCCGGAGGGTGACCTGCTGGGTGCGTACTCGGCGATCGGTGGCTCCGGCAAGCCGCAGAGTTTCATCGAGGTCCAAGCGGCGGTCGAGGAGGCGCGGCAGCGCCAGGCCGAGGCCGAAGCACGGGTTGCCGAGCTGCGGGCCGGCATCGAGACGGCCCGGGTCGAGCAGGCCAGCGCCAAGGAGGTCGTCAACCAGGCGGCCACGGCCCGCAAGGAGGCTGAGGGTCGGCGCAACGCGGCCGCCCGCCGGCTGGCCGAACTCGGCGCGGCCGCCCGGTCAGCGCGGGCCGAGGCCGAGCGGGTCGCGCAGAACCGGGTGAAGGCCGAGCAGGCCCGCGACCGTGACCTGACCGGCCTCACCGACCTCGAGGACCGGCTGCGCAACGCCGAGTCCACCCAGGTCGACACCGACCCGTCCACCAACGAGCGCGATGAGCTCGCCGCGGCGGTACCGGCCGCCCGACAGCACGAGATCGAGGTCCGGCTGGCCGTGCGCACCGCCGAGGAGCGGGTCGGCGCGCTGTCCGGCCGGGCCGACGCGCTGGCCCGGCAGGCCGAAGCCGAGCGCGAGGCGCGCGCCCGTGCCGCCGCCCGGCGCGCAGGCCCGGGCCCGGGGGGCCGTGATCGCCCAGATCGTCGTCACGGGATCCGAGTTCGCGGTCGAGCGAGGCCGCCCGGGCGCTGACCGCTGCCGGTGAGCAGCGTGACGCGATCATCGCGGCCCGGTCGGGGCGCGAGGCCGAGTTGGCCAATGTCCGCGGCGACGGCCCGACAGCTGGGCGGCGAGCTCGAGCGGCTCACCTCCAAAGTGCACCGCGACGAGGTCGCCCGGGCCGAACAGCGCATGCGGGTCGAGCAGTTCGAGGCGAAGTCGATGGAGGAATTCGGGGTCGACGGAGACATCCTGATCGCCGAGTACGGTCCGCAGCTACCCGTGCCGCCCACCGCGCCCGAGATGGCGGCGGCAGAAGCCGAGGGCCGTCCCGTTCCGGAGCCGGTGCCGTACGAGCGGGCCGCACAGGAGAAGCGGGCGGCGAAGGCGGAGAAGGACCTCGTCACGCTGGGCAAGGTGAACCCGCTGGCGTTGGAGGAGTTCGCCGCGATGGAGGAGCGCTACAAGTTCCTCTCCGACCAGCTCGAGGATGTGAAGGCGACCCGGCGCGACCTGCTCACCGTGGTGAAGGACGTTGACGACCGCATCCTCGAGGTGTTCAGCTCCGCGTTCCAGGACACCGCCCGCGAGTTCGAGCAGGTGTTTACCGTGCTCTTCCCGGGTGGGGAGGGACGGCTGGTTCTCACCGATCCCGGCGACATGCTGACGACCGGCATTGAGGTGGAGGCGCGGCCACCGGGCAAGAAGATCAAGCGGCTGTCACTGCTCTCCGGCGGTGAGCGATCGCTGACCGCGGTCGCGTTGTTGTGCGCCATCTTCCGGGCCCGGCCGAGTCCGTTCTACATCTTGGACGAGGTGGAGGCGGCACTTGACGACATCAACCTCGGCCGGCTGTTGACGCTGATGGAGCAGCTGCGCGAGAAGAGCCAGCTCATCATCATCACGCACCAGAAGCGCACGATGGAGATCGCCGATGCCCTGTACGGCGTGACCATGCGCTCTGGCGTGACGCAGGTGATCAGCCAGCGGCTGCGCGATGTCGAGCCGGCGGCGTGACCGCTGCCGGCCGGCGTCAGGCTGCCCGCGCGCTGTTGCTCGACCTCGATGGCGTGCTCGTCGACGCCGGTTTGGTGGTCGCGCCGGTAGTCGACCTCATCCGCTCGCTCCGGGCACACGAGCGGCCGGTCGGGCTGGCCGTCAACACAACGTCCACGCTGGATGATGACCTTCGGCGACTGTCCCTTGTGGACGAATTCGATGAGGTCGTCACCTCGGCCGATGTCGGCACCCACCGGCCGACGAAGGAGTTCTTCGAGGCGGCCTGTCGGGCCCTGCGTACACCGCCACCGGCCTGCCTCTATGTCGACGACGAGGATCGCAACATCCGTGCGGCTCGGGTCGCCGGACTTTCCGCGTACCGGTGGAACGGCGTGGCCGATCTGCCGTACCTGCGGGCCGCGCTCGGGCTGTGAGCCAACCGCACATTTCGGAAGTCGCGCGCACCCGGTCGACAACAACCACCTCCTGTTTGGCGGAGCCAGGTCGTCGCGGGCATGATTCCACCCGTGACCCCGGGGAGACGTTGACGTGCGCTGGCGGAGGTCGTTCACGGCCGTGCCGGCGCTGCTGCTCGCTCTGACGGCCTGCTCGGGTACGACCCGGCCGGCATCCACTGTGGACAGCTATCCGGCGCCCGGGCCGAGCGCCACCGCCGGCCCGTCGGGCGAGGCCGCCTCCACCCCCTCGCCGCCAGCGCTCGGGCCGACGCTGCGGGCCACCCCGTCGCCCTCGGTGGTTGCACGCTCGACGGGCGCCGCACCCGGTTCGGACGGCCCGATCGCCAGTGAGGACTTCAACGGCACGCACCTCGACCTGTCCCGCTGGCGGGTGTACAACGCTCTGGCCACGAACGGCGTGTCCCGGTGGACGCCCGACATGGTGCGGGTCGCCAACGGCGAGCTGCAGATCATCGGTACCGGCCGCGATCCGTCCGGGCGGGGTAACGTCTCGGGCGGACTGTGCTGGTGTGTCGGCAACGCGGGTCGTACCTACGGGCGGTGGGAGGTTCGGGCGCGTTTTGACGCTGGAACCGGCTTCGGGCAGGCGATCCTGCTCTGGCCGGTGTCGGAGCGCTGGCCCGAGGACGGCGAGATCGACATTGTGGAGACGCCCGGCGGCGCGAAGGACACAGCCGAAGCGACCGTCCACTGGGGAACGAGCGCCGACCATCGCGAGGACAACGGCAGCCTGGCCGGCGACTACACCGGCTGGCATGTGTACACAGTGGACTGGCGGCCGACCTCTGTGCGTGTCTTCGTGGACGGTCGGGTGCTGTATGACTCGACCCGCGGCGACGGCCCGCCGGTGATCCCCCATACCCCGATGAACCTGGCCCTGCAACAGGAGCCCGGACCGTTCGGGTCGAATTGGGTGCCGGCGCCCACGTCGGGGACGCCGGCCCAGGTGGTCATGCATATCGACTGGATCAGGTTGTACAGCTAGCGGGTGGGCGGCTGGTGGGTGGTGGCCGTGCGGTAGCGGCGCACGGCCAGTGGGATGAACACGGCCATGATCGGTGCCGACCATCCGATCGATGCGATGATCGGATGCTGCAGCGGCCAGGCGTGCTCGCCGACCGCACCCGCCGCCGGACTGCCGAAGAACTGGCGGACCGCGGCCACGGTGGCGGACACCGGGTTCCAGTCTGGATACCGCGCAGCCAGGACGACATGCCTTGCGTCGGTACGAACGTGTTGGCCAGGAACGTCATCGGGAAGATCCAGCCGAAGGTGGCGGCGTCCGCTGTCGACGGACTCCGGACCGACAGGCCGATCAGGGTACCCAGCCACATCGTGGCGAACCCGAACAGCAGCTGCCTCCTTAACGTTGGTAATTCCCTAACGGCGTTAAGCTGTCAACCCTCGGTAAGGGTGCGGCATGGAAGGATTGGTCACGTGCCCAGGAAAGGCGACGGACTCGATCGCGACACGATCGTGACGACTGCGCTCACACTGCTCGACGAGGTTGGCCTCGACGGGCTCACCCTGCGCCGGCTGGCCCAGGAACTGGGAGTTCAGGCCCCGGCACTGTACTGGCACGTGCGCAACAAGCAGGAGCTCCTGGACCTGATGGCCGGCCGGGTCGCCTTCGAGGAGGAGGACGACGACTACACCATCGGGCCCGGGCAGACCTGGCAGGATCTGTTTGTCCGGGGCGCCTATGCCTCCCGCCGTCGACTGCTGGCCCACCGCGACGGGGCGCGCCTGGTCGCGGGTACCCGGCCTCTGGAGTCCCTGTTCCCCCGCCTCGCGCAGGCGCTGACACCGCTGGTGGCGGCCGGATTCACTCCGGGACAAGCGATTCGGGCGCTGACGACGCTCAACATGTTCGTCGGCGGCTTCGTGCTCGAGGAGCAGGCCGAGCGGGCCCGGTGGGCTGAGTACGGGATCACCGACCTGGATCGGAGCACCTTCGAAAGGCTCATGGCCCGGCCGGAGTTCGCCACGGTCGTGGCGGCGTTCGACGAATGCGGCGACCCGAACGGTGAGGACGCTTTCCGGGACGGCGTCCAGTTCATCGTCGACGGCCTGGCTCAGGCGCTGGCCCGCTCCCACGTCTCGCAGACCGCCCCGGGGGAGCCCGCGCCGCGGTAGACGCCGCCCGATTCGGCGGCATCTGACAGGATCGACGCCATGGACTCCGCTGCCGTCGTCGGCTGGTCGCTGCTCGGTCTGGTACTGCTGCTGGGCCTCGCCCTGATCCCCCTCGGACTGCGCGCGTCCCGCCGCGGCGGGATTGGTGGTTCGTTGACCGAGGCGGCGCCGAAGACCGTGCCACCGAAGGCCCCACCCGCGGCGAGTCCACCGGCCAAGACCGCGCCGCCGAGAACAGCCCCGCCCAAGTCCGCGCCATCCAAGTCTGCGCCGACTGCGGCCGGGCCACCGGTGACGGCGCCCAGACCGGCGGCGCCGGTCGAAGCGGCGCCCGAGGTCGAGCAGGCGCCCGAGGTCGAGCCGGCGGTCGAAGAGGCCCCGGCAGAGGTCGGGGAGCCCCTCGCCCCGCCGACCGGCGAAGAAGAAGCTCCGGCCGTCGAGCTGGAGCGCCCAGCGCCGACCGCGGGTCGACTGGTCCGCCTGCGGGCTCGGCTTGCCCGGTCGCAGAATGCTCTCGGCAAGGGGCTGCTCGCCCTGCTCTCGCAGGGACCGGCTGGACGAGGACACCTGGGAAGAGATCGAGGAGACGCTGATCACGGCGGATGTCGGTATGGAGCCGACCCGGCTGATCGTTGAGCGGCTGCGTGAGCGGGCCCGGGTACTCGGGACCGGCAGCGCCACCGAGCTGCGCGGGATCCTGCGCGACGAGCTGGTCGAGGCACTCGACACCGACGCCGACCGGTCGCTGAAGACCACCCCGACCGACGGCACCCCGGCGGTGATCCTGGTAGTCGGGGTGAACGGCTCGGGCAAGACCACGACCTGTGGAAAGATCGCCCGTGTCCTCGTCGCCGATGGACACACGGTGGTGCTGGGCGCGGCCGACACCTTCCGGGCGGCCGCCGCCGAGCAGCTGGCCACCTGGGGCGGCCGGGTCGGCGCCGAGGTGGTGCGCGGCCCGGAGGGCGCCGACCCGGCCGCGGTCGCCTTCGACGCGGTGAAGGCGGGGATCGATGCCGGCACCGACACCGTCCTGGTCGACACGGCCGGTCGGCTGCAGAACAAGGTGGGCCTGATGGATGAGCTCGCCAAGGTCAAGCGGGTGATCGAGCGCCACGGCCCGGTGGACGAGACGTTGCTGGTGCTCGACGCCACAACCGGACAGAACGGACTGCAGCAGGCCCGGGTCTTCACCGAGGCGGTGAACCTGACCGGGGTGGTGCTGACCAAGCTCGACGGAACGGCCAAGGGCGGGATCGTGATCGCGGTCCAGCGCACGTTGGGGATTCCGGTCAAGATGGTCGGGCTCGGCGAGGGTCCCGACGATCTGGCCCCTTCGAACCGAAGGCATTCGTCGACGCGCTCCTCGGCGACGACTGAGGGTCGGAGCTGGCCAGACCCGGGACAGCCGTCGGCGAATGCGGCGCGTCGTGGCCCGGCACGGGTTGCGATCGCGGATTAGATTGGTCGGGCCTGGAGTCCGTCAGCCGTGAAAGGTGCCCAGGAGTGGTGCAGCAGGAGATCCCGCTCCTCGGCGGGAACACGAGCACGGTGGTTCGTGTCGGTGACACGGTCCGGCGCAATGCCGGCCCGTGGACGCCGGCCGTCCACTCGCTCTTGCGCCACCTCGAGCGGGTCGGATTCACCGGGGCGCCGCGAGCACTGGGCATCGATGAGCGTGGACGCGAAGTGCTCTCCTATCTGGAGGGCGAGTGCGGGGCGTACCCGCTCGGCGCGCACTGGGTGACCGATGAGGCGTTGGTCGCAGTCGGCACGATGCTGCGCCGCTACCATGACGCGCAGTACGGCTTCCGCCCCCGCCCGGGTGCGGTCTGGCGCTCGTTCGGCCCGCCGCCGCCCGGCACCGAGGTGATCTGCCATCACGACGCGGCTCCGCACAACGTCATCTGGCGCCCGGACGACACCCTCGCCCTGATCGACTTTGACCTCTCCTCACCGGGCGCGCGCATCTACGACGTTGCGTACGCGGCTTGGACCTGGGTTCCGCTCTTCTCCGACCGGGACTCGATCACGCTGGGCTGGCGCAATCCCGACCGCCCTCGGCGGCTACGCTTGTTCGCCGACGCGTACGGCCTGATCCCGCGCGACCGGCACCGCCTGGTCGGCACGATCCGGGCCCGCATCGTCGATCACGTCGAGGGCATCCGCCGGATGGCGGCCGCGGGCGAGCCGGCATTCGTCCGGATCGTCCACAAAGGACATCTGCGCCGCCCGATGCGCGACATCCGGCTGATCGACCACGAACGGCCCGAGCTCGAGGCCGCACTGCGGTAGACCCGTGTGGTATGCCAGTGGATAGGCCCGTGTGGTAGGCCAGTGTGGTAAGCCAGTGTGGTAAGCCTGTGTGGTGGACCACTGCGGTAGGCCAGTGTGGTACGCCAGGCCCGGAGCCCGGCTGCCGCCGGCACTCAGGCGTGGGCTTCGCGTCGACCGGCCAGTGCGAGCACCACGACCGCTCCGACCAGGCACATGCACAGCCGTGATCAGGAAGATCTCGCTGAACTCGCTGTGCAACGCCTGGATCAACTTGTACTCGTAGATGTTCATCCGCTGGGCGAACTCTTCGTCGGTCATCGTCGCGTCCGGCAGCGGCTGCTTGAGATCAGCGTGATCATCTGGAACCGGTGCAGCCCCCAGGCCGACAGCGCGGCGATCCCGATCAGCATGCCCATCGTCCGCGCCACGACCACGGCGGCCGACGCCACCCCGTGCTGCACCGCCGGCATCACCCGCAGCACGGCCGAGGACAGCGGCGCGATGACCAGGCCGAGCCCAAGCCCGGCGATCGCGAGGTCGGTGTCCAGCCGCGGAAGGGACGCGCCGAACACATCGTGCCGGGCCGATATCGGATCCTGCGGCCAGTCGGAGACCAGCCAATACCCGACCGCTGAGATGCACGAACCCGCCGACCGCGACCCAACGCTCGCCCAGCCGGTGCGCCAGCAGACCGCCCAGTACCGCTCCGATGGGCAGCGCGACCAGGAACCTGACCAGGATCAGCGCGCTGTCGTTGGTATCCAGCCCGAGCTGGCCCTGGCCACGATCTCATGTCGACCAGGGTCACCATCAGAGCGGCACCGGCAACGAGACTGGCCACCGACCGTGGCGAAGAAGGGTCCCTTGGCCACGCCGGAGAGGTCGACCAACCGGTGCCGGGCCAACGTCTCCCAGACCAGGAACAGGACAAGCGCGCCCGCCCCGGCCAGCGATGGCCGGCCATCCCCACGATGGCAGCACGGCCTGTTCCGGGTCGGGGTTGTACAGGCCCACCACCAGCGGCCGAGGCTACCGCGAGCAGCACCCACCGACCACGTCCACCCTGCGGCCGCCGGTGCGGGTCTCGGTGCGCCGCGGCGGGCAGCGCGAACTGCACGGCCATGATGGCCAGTGCCGCCAGCGGTACGTTGACCCAGAAGATCCCGCGCCAGGTCGCGAACACGGCCGCCAACCACGCCCCGTAGAGCGGCCCGAGCACGCTACCGAGTTCCTGTGCCGCGCCGACGGTCCCCAGCATCAGCCGGTCGACGCCGCTCGTCCCACAGATCGCCGACGAGCGCCATGGTCACCGGCAGCAGCGCACCGCCGGCCAGACCCTGGCATGCCGCGACCAACCACGAGCCGCGGCAACGCCGTGGCCAGCGCGGTGATCACCGAGCCGATCAGGAATCCGCCAGGCAGAACTGGATCACCGTACGGCGTCCCAGTAGGTCCGACAACCCACCCAGAAGCGGCATACCGGCCACGTAGCCCAGCAGGTACCCGTCACGATCGGCGTGAACTGCTCCAGGTGGTTGATCGACCAGGTTCAGGTCGGCGCCCGATATCGGCGAGCACCGTGACGACGACGTAGGCGTCCAGCGCAGCCAGCAGTACCGCGGCTCCACCCACGCCGATGGCGATCCCCCGCCGCGCGGGTGCCCGCCCGGCAGTGCTGGCCGCCGCGTCCGGCGTGGTGACGGCCGCTGCGCCTCAGATTGGCGCATTGATTGTCACCGGCTTGTCCAGGTCGGTCAGCATGATCGTGACCGTCCCCGGGCCGCCGGCCGACGCGGAAACATCCAGCTCGGCCTTGACCATGCGCTTGCTGTTCTGGTCGAGCCAGACCTTGCCGATGGTGCCCTTGGGAGTACCCGGAACGACTGCGCCGACCACGGTGCTGTCCAGATTGACGGAAACCCGGTACGTTTCGACCCCGTTGACTGTTTCAGTGTCCTCCGTCCTGGCGTTGGTCGCAGTCGAGAGGACCTTGGCCACGCCACGGTCCGGATCAAGGATCCCGGACGGGTCGTAGAACGTCGCCACCTCAGGCGGCGGAGGCCCTCTGCCAGCCGCCCGTCAGCCCGTTGATATAGAACGTCCTCGCCGATCACCACGAAGTCCAGCTGTACCTGCTGCCCGAACGCCAACAGCTTGATCGAGCCTTTGGCGTCACCGCCTTCCTTGAGATCACCGTCCGCGCTGCGGAGCAGGATCGTGCCGACCTTTCCCTCGTGCCGATCGTGATGTGGGCGCTCTGGACCGTAGTCATTGCTGTCGCTGCCTGACTGACCAGCGTCGCGCCGTCCGGGAGGTTCGCCGGAGCGTCCTTGTGGCATCCCGAAAGGGCAAGAACTCCAACCGTGAGCAGCGACATGAGGGCCAGGAGCGCCCGGGGTTGCGGCATCCCCGCATGCTAGTCGGCGCAGCGCAAACCACACCATCGGATGAGTTCGGGCTCGTCGACCGGCCAAACTCTTCGCCCCGCTCGGCCTGTCCGTCACATGTCTGAAACACGCGGTGACGGTTTGGAAACCGCGCAGAGACCTTGCGCGAAACAGCGTGTAGGCGACGCTCTCGGCGCAACCGGTGAATGGCAGTGCTGCCCCGTGCCGGGAGGAGGGTCCCCACACTTAGGAGCAACTGTGACGTTGTTGCTGATGGAGCAACACTGTCTGCTGGTGACACCGCTTGGTTGCTGGCTATCGAGTGCGCTCGTGCTACTCATGACTCCCGGTCTTGCCTTCTTCTACGGCGGTCTGAACCGGTCGAAGTCCGTACTCAACATGATGATGATGAGCTTCTCGTCGATCGGGCTCATCTCCATCCTGTGGCTGGTGTACGGCTTCTCCGGAGCCTTCGGAGCCGACCAGCCGATCAACGGCTCCACCCACGGCGTCATCGGCAACCTGGGCCAATACTTCATCAACAAGACCTTCGTCGCCGACTTGGGCTACCCGAACGGATCGGCGACGCTCGGCATCCCGACCTACGTGATCCTGGCTTTCCAGATGATGTTCGCCATCATCACGGTCGCCCTGATCAGCGGCTCCCTGTCCGACCGGACCAAGTTTGCCGGCTGGCTCGCTCTTCGCGGCCGGCTGGTTCACCTTGGCCTACGTGCCGATCGCCCACATGGTCTGGGGCGGCGGCTACCTGGGTGCCACGCTCGGCGAGCTCGACTTCGCCGGAGGTTCCGCGGTGCACATCAACGCCGGCGCTGCCGCGTTGGCGTTGGCACTGGTGCTCGGGCGACGAGTGGGTTGGCCCAAGGAGAGCTTCCGACCGCACAACGTTCCCTTTGTCGCGCTGGGCGCCGGCTTGCTGTGGTTCGGCTGGTTCGGCTTCAACGCCGGTTCCGAGCTGACCGCTGACGGCACCACCGCAATCGCCTTCGTGAACACCCAGGTGGCCACGGCGGCGGCACTGCTCGGCTGGATCTTCGTCGAGTGGATCAAGAATGGCAAGCCGACCCTGGTCGGCGCGTCCTCCGGCGCGGTCGCCGGCCTGGTCGCGATCACCCCGGCCTGCGCCTACATCGTCCGTAGGCGCGGCGCCCTGCTCGGTCTCGTCGCCGGCGCGGTCTGCGCCCTGGCGGTCAGCCTCAAGTACAAGTTCGGCTTCGACGACTCCCTTGACGTGGTCGGAGTCCACTTCGTCGGAGGCTGGATCGGCTGCCTCTGGATCGGCTTCTTCGCGACCTACCAGTCCGGGTTCCCGCTCTCTCATGCCGCGGGAGGGGATCTTCTACGGTGGCGGAACCGGACAACTGGTCGCCCAGGTTGAAGGCGCGGCTATCGTGACCGTGTGGTCGTTCGTGGTCGCCCTGGTCGTCGGTTTCCTGGTCAAATTCACGTCGGCTTCCGGGTCAAGCGGAGGCTGAGATCGAAGGCATCGACGTTGCCGAACACGCGGAGAGTGCCTACGACTTCACCAGCGCCAGCGGAGGAGCGGTGGCGGTGGGCTTCGCTCTGGCCGGTATCGCGCCGGGTGCCCCGGTCGGGGCCGCACGCCGCAGATCCAGCACGCCAGCGCAGCCCGCCAACGTTTAACCCGTAGCGTCTTCTTAATGGAGGGTCTGAGCATGAAGCTTGTGACGGCGGTGATCAAGCCGCATCAGCTCGACGCAGTGAAGGAAGCGCTCCACGCGATGGGCGTGTCCGGCATGACCGTCAGCGAGGTGCAGGGATACGGCCGGCAGAAGGGCCACACCGAGGTCTACCGCGGTGCGGAGTACACAGTGGAGTTCCTGCCCAAGATCCGCGTCGACGTACTGATCGACGAGATCGACGTGGAAAAGGTGGTCGACGCTGTCGTCTCCGCCTCCCGCACCGGCAAAATCGGTGATGGCAAGGTCTGGGTCACCTCGGTGGAGGAAGTCATCCGGGTCCGCACCGGTGAGCGCGGGCTCGACGCGCTCTGACCCAATCCCGTTCTGAACAGACTGGCCAGGGGGCCGTCCATGAGCGCGACCAACGCGATGTTCGTCGCTAAAGGACCGGCCGAACCAGGCGGAGTGGGCGCCGCCGCACGCGAAAAGCGCGCGGCGGCGCTCGACGTGTGGCTCGCCGACCTGTTCGCCAAAGCCGCGCCCGCCGTCCCGACGCGCCCTGGTCGCGCTCGGCGGCCTCGGCCGGCGCGAATGCGCTCCACATGCGACGTGGACCTCGTCCTGGTCCATCTGGGCGTCGACGACGTGGCATCGATCGCCGAGAAGATCTGGTACCCGATCTGGGACGCCGGTCTGACCCTCGACCACTCAGTGCGTACCGTCGACCAGGCGGTCGAGGTCGCGACTCGCGACACCAAGGCGGCGCTCGGCCTGCTCGACGCCCGCCACGTGGCCGGTGACCCCGATCTCACTCGTCGCCTGCGCGAGGCGACGCAGATCCTCTGGCGCCAGCGGGCCCGCGCGCACCTGCCGGTGCTACGCGAGCTGACCACCCAGCGCTGGCGTCAGCAGGGCGAGCTCGCGTTCCTGCTCGACGGTGATGTCAAAGAGGCTCGAGGCGGCCTGCGGGATGTGCGGGTCCTGCGTGGCGTAGCCTACGCACAGGTCGCCGACGCCTGGCGGCCGCCCGTCCGGGCCGCCTACACCCGGCTGCTCGACGTACGGGACTGCCTGCACCTGGTTGCCGGTCGCCGCCGTGACCGCATATTCGTCCAGGACCTCGACGAGGTGGCCGCGCTACTCGGACTGCCCGGCCCCGAGACGCTACGCCGCCGGATGGCTGATGACGCCCGGGCCATAGCGTACGCCGTCGACGACGCGTTGCGGGCAGCCGAGCGATGGCTCGCCACCCAGCGCCACGGCGGTCGCCGGACCGGGCCCGCCCGTACGTACGCCCATCGCTGCGGATGTCGTTGCCCAGGACGGCGAGGTAGTACTGGCTCGCGCTGCCGTCACGCACTCCGTGGACCCGACGTTGTCCCTGCGGGTGGCGGCCACCGCTGGCCGGCATGGGCTGCGCATCTCACCCGGCACGCTGGAGTGGTTGGCCCGCCACTGTCCTCGCCGCTTCCCCGCCCGTGGCCGGAGCCCGCCCGTGCCGCCTTCGCCCAGCTGCTCGGCTCTGGGCCGGCGCTGGTATCCACCTGGGAGGCGTGCGACCGGTTCGGGCTGATCACTGCCTGGCTCCCGGAATGGTCCCGGGTACGCAGCGCACCCCAGCACAATCCGGTGCACAAGTACACATTGGACCGTCACCTCATCGAGTGCGTTGCCGCGGCAGCGCGGTACGCCCGCGACGTGGTTCGCCCCGACCTCCTGTTCCTGGGCTCGCTCCTGCACGACATCGGAAAGGGACTTCATGGGGACCACTCCATCGTCGGGGTCGACATCGCCACCTCGATCGCCAGGTCGATCGGGCTGCCACCGGCCGACGTGGGCCAGATCGGCACACTGATCCGCTGGCACCTGCTCCTTCCGGAGGTGGCCACCCGGCGAGATCTCGGCGATCCGCAGACTGTTCGGCATGTCGCCGAAACCGTCGGCGACGTCGAGACTCTCGAGTTGCTCCACGCGCTCAGCCGGGCCGACGCCGTTGCGACCGGCCCGGCCGCATGGTCGGCTTGGAAGGAACGGCTCGTCGCGGATCTCGTCGCCCGGGTACGGGCAGCTCTGGTAGCCGGCTCGGAAGCGCCCCCGCGGCCGACCGACGCACGGCACTCGCCGCTCGCGGCCGGTCCTCTGCCGGCCGTCGAGATCGCCCCCGACCGCGTGGTGGTGGCCGACACCGACAGGTTGGGGCTTCTGGCCGCCGTAGCGGGCTGCCTTACACTGCACCGCCTCGACGTTGTCTCGGCTGATACGGCCACGGTCGCCGCGCCATCCGGCCCGGTCGCCGTCGTCGCCTGCAGGGTCCAGCCACGGGACGCCTCGGGGCCGGACCGGCAGCGGCTGGCCAACGATCTGAACCGGGCCCTCAGCGGCGAGTTGAAGGTCGACGAAGCCTTGGCTGCCCGGGTCCGCAGCGCCAACCGGACGCGCGGAGGTGGCGGACGTGAGGCTGCCCCGGCCAAGGTGATGTGGGCGGTCGATCAGGCCACCGACGCGACGATCCTGGAGCTGCGCGCCGCTGACGACATAGGGCTCCTCTACCGGGTCGCGCATGCGCTCGAACTCGCCGGTGCCAACGTACGCTCGGCTCGCATCTCGACACTCGGATCGGACGTGGTGGACGCCTTCTATCTGGTGGGCGAGTGGTCTTCGGCGGCCGCGCGCTCCACTGTGGAGACCGCCGTGCTGGCGGCTGCCGTGCCCACCGTGTAGCCCCTGCGACGTTGGCTCGCCCCTCACCTCCGACGCGCCCTCCGTGCAGCCCTTGCGGATCGTTGCCGCCGCGGCCATTCGTCGTCGATCGCGAGCCAGGCCAGGGTGTCGTCCGCTGGGACGTGGTACCGGCGGCCGTTCGGCGCATGCCAGGTGCGGGCGCCGTCGACGTGCCACTCGATACTCACGCGCTTGTGGTGCTTGAGCCGATGATGGTGGCGGCACAACATTTCGAGGTTGGTCACGTCCGAGCAGCCGCCTTTGCTCCAGTCATGTCGATGGTCAGCATCGCAGCGGTGAGCCGGCTTCTGGCAATGGGGTGCCCGGCACGTCTGGTCGCGCAGCCGTGCCGCATGAAGATCGACGGCAGGGGGGCGGCGGCGGGTGATCCCACGGTGCCGGACTGCGCCATGTTCGTCGGTGACGGCGTACTGCCACGTCGTGGGGTTGTCCGGGTCGAGGGCGATCTGGCGAGCGATGTCGGCCAGCACCGGACCCCAGAGCGGGGTGAGCGCCGGGTCGTCGTTGAGCCCGATGAGCGTGGTGAGTTTCATGGTGAGGGTCACGGTGCCGCGCCGGTCGGCCGGTCGAACACCACCGCAAGAACAGCAGACCCGGGCATCGCTCGACGAAGCGCTGCGATCAGTTGTGGGCGACGGGGTGCGGACCGTATTCCATTTCGCGCCGCTCGCGAGCGCCTCTGCCCGCACGATCCCGTCGGCTTCGGCCGTGACGGGATCGCAGGACGGGTACAACCGGAACGGCACGCCGGCGAGCAGATCGAGGCAGGCGTCGGTCCGCAACTGCTCGAGCGTTCGCACGTCGCCGCTTGCCTTGGCTGCCCTGGCCAGTCGGTTGAGATAGTCATTGGCGGCTGCTGTGCGGTCGACGGGAAGTCCGGCCGCGGTGAGGTATCCGGTCCCGTCCGTCGTGACACCGGCGTGGACGGACCGATCGACGACGCCCCGCTGATAACGGCGCTTGACATGGGCGGGGTCTCGCCGGTGAAGCGTCCGGCGTAACCGTTCCCGCAGCTGTGTAGCGGTCCAATCGCTGGCGTGCTCGAGCAGCTCATCGGCCACCGTCCGGGCAACCTCATCCCGAACGCCGGCGAGCACATCGTGAAATACCGATGCCCGGTGGTGATCGATTTCGCCAGCCTCGAGGGCGGCGAACACGGCTGGAAGTCGTTGCGTCAGATCTGCCGCCAGGTCCAACTGGGACTGGGCGAAGGGCAGCGACCATCTCAACGCCCAGGCGACCTGGTCCCGGGAGAACTCGTCCGGAGCCGTCATCCGGGCCACCCGATCCGCTGGGCTGTCCCAGTCGGTCAAGCCGACCTCGAGGATGTCGGCAAGAAGTTCGGCCTGGTCATGGGCGAGTTGACGAGCACGGTTCTGTAGCAGCGTCACCGTGTCGGACCCCCGCAGTAGCGTGCGGTCGATGGTGGCCAGCACGGCGGCCAGTTCGGGTCCGGGTGGCACGTCGGCCAGCCCTTCGGGCAGAGTCTCCACCATGCCAAGCAGGATAGCACTGAAGTTCGAAGATCGCCATGATGCTGCCAGAACTGGGCCCTGACCTGTTGCTATAACATGGATTAGAGGTGCAGCAAGCATCAGTCCAATATGGACTGACGATGATTTGGCCATTGCGAGGGGCCGATGAAGGGACTACCGTGACCGCGTGGTCGATAGCCAGCCGAAGCGGGAAGAGCCGTCAGAGCCGAACGAGCTGCGGCAGTACCGCTTTGAAGTACAGTGCCGCGCCGGGCTTGTAGTAATGGACACCGTCCCACCGGTACGAGAGGCTCTTGCCGATGGCGGGGTTGTCGCAGAACTCGACCGGAGGCTCGATCGTGTGCACCTGGTCGGGGAACCGGACAGCCTCCTGGTGCAGGAGAACGTTCACGTGGCGCGTGCGGCTGTCGTCGCCACGTTCCGGCCAGAAGCCCGCGCTCCGGGAAACGGGCCGATAGCAGGGGAGCAGCGACAACGCGACCTGGCCGCTTCCCGCCCGCAGTGTCTGCACGCCTCTGTCCAATTGGGACAGGAAGTTGGCGTCCCAATCCGCCGACCCGAATTTCAGGGTTCCGGAATCCAGGGTCAGGTCGAAAACGTCCCATGCACCGATCATCACGACAGACATGTCCGGCTTGATCTTGTTGACCCGACTGGCCCAGGTCGACTGCCAGTTGCGGCAGCTGTCGGTGAGGTTGCGTTTCTCGCCACTGCGGCTGGCCACCTTGCCGATGAGCACCCCACAGCCCTCGATGGTTTGGTCGCAGGCGGTGATGTACTTGCCCAGGTCAGTCGGCTTGTTGAGCAGCAGCGTCATGGCCTGCGAGTCACCGAACAAGGCAACCTTCGCGCCCTTCGCGATGGGGGTGAGGGGCAGCTCGATGGCTGGCGTCGAGGTGCCCGACGGCGTCGGCGAGGGTGTCCCGAGTGGACCGAGATCGACGTCCGGTGCGGTGTCGACCGGCCCACCGGCGGCCGGAACCCTGGCCACGTCACTGGCCAATTGAATCGCGACGACCGAGCCGCCGCCCACGAGCAAGGCCGCGAGCAGCGCGAATCCGAGCAGTGCGGGGTGGCTTCGCCGCCGCCGGCGCTGTCCATAGTAGACGGCCCCCGGCTCCGGCGGGCGTGGCGACGGTACGCGGGTATCAGGAAGCGGCGAGCTGCCGACGACGCTGTGGGCATCGGCGGGAGCGGGCGCAACCGCGGTGATGCGTGTGGTCGCCTGTCCCGTCGGTACCGGCCGGCGCAGCCGGCCCAGGAACCCATGCCGGCGGATCGGGCGCTCGATGAGCCAGTAGGAAGTTTCGGCCAACGCGATCACGATCGCCACTCGCAGCGCGGTGTTGGCCCAGCCCGTGACCGGAATGTCCTGGCCCGGCCGGGTCAGCACGCAAACCGGCCAGTGCCAGAGGTAGATCGCATAGGAACGGTCGCCCAGCCACCGCAATGGGGGCGACCCGAGTAGGCGCCCGAGCCGGCTGGCCGGATGGCCAGCGCTGCCGACGACCAGCGCCGCCAGGGCCGCGACGACCAGGAACCCGCCGTCGTAGAGGAACGGGATCCTGCCGGCGGACGAGAAGGAGCCGTTGTCATGCAGCAGGAAGCCCAAGCCGAGCAGCCCGCCGAGCCCGGCCAGGCCGATGAGGTCCAGCGCGGCGCGCCGGCTGCCGGACAGCTTCGGCCGATGCAGCCACGGGCGCACGAGGATGGCCAGGGCGGAGCCGAGCAGAGGCGCCAGGGCCGGGTGTCAGTGCCGTAGTAGATGCGCGACGGGTCTGTGTACGGGTCGTAGAGCAGCGCGGCGGCGAGGGTCGACGCGGCGACCCCAGTCATGATCACATCAGCATCACCTTGCGGCTGGCCCGGACCAGCGCGAACACGATCAGCAGCATCGGCCAGATCAGGTAGTACTGCTCCTCGACAGCAAGCGACCACAGGTGGGTCAGCAGGTCAGGACGATCACCGGCGGCGCCGAAATATGAGCTGTTCTGAACGATGAGCCACCAGTTGGTGACATACGCGAAGCCGCCACCAGGTCGCCACGCAGCCGCGCGGCCATCTGGGGCAGCCAGAACGCGCCGACCGCCCAACCGTGAGCAGCACCGCGAACAGCGCGGGCAGCAAGCGGCCGGCCCGGCGCAAGTAGAACTGCCCGATCGAGATCCGGCGTGTGTTGCGGAACTCGACGACCAACAGGCTCGTGATCAAGTAACCGGAGAGGACGAAGAAGACGTTCGACCCCGATGAACCCGCCGGGCAAGTGACGCCGCCCCCGGTCGTTCCGATGTGGTAGGCCACGACCGCGGCCACGGCCAATGCGCGGATGCCATCAAGCCCGACCGCGTGCCTGAACTCGGGCCACGAGTGGACGCCGCCGGCGCGGCGGCCTCGACAAGTGGCCGCTCGAGCATCGTGCGGGCCACAGCCGGCACGGTAGGCCACCCGGGCGTCCCCCGCTTGCTCGTGTCGGGTTTCCGCGCACCGTGACCTGGCTCGACGGGGTGTGCTCGGCCCACGCCCGGGGGAGCGGGCCGGCTACCCTGGAATGGCCCGCCAGTCCGGCTGGGACCCTGCATGGCCCGAAATTACTGTTTGGGGATTTTGCGTCGTGTTTGACACGCTGAGCGACCGCCTCTCCGGGATCTTCACCAAGCTCCGCGGCAAGGGACGCCTCTCCGACGCCGACATCGACGCGACCGCGCGCGAGATCCGGCTGGCCCTGCTCGAGGCCGATGTGGCGCTGCCCGTGGTCAAGGCCTTCATCTTCCGGCTCAAGGAGCGGGCGCGGAGCGCTCGAGGTCTCCGAGGCGCTCAACCCGGCCCAGCAGGTCGTCAAGATCGTTCACGAGGAACTGATCAGCGTCCTCGGGGGCGAAGCGCGCCGGCTGGCGTATGCCAAGAACCCGCCCACAGTGATCATGCTCGCCGGCCTGCAGGGCTCCGGTAAGACCACGCTGGCCGGCAAGCTCGCCCGGCACCTCAAGGGCCTGGGTCACCAGCCGCTGCTGGTCGCGGCCGACCTGCAGCGTCCCGAACGCGGTCAACCAGCTGCAGGTGCTGGGCAAGCGGGCCGGGGTCGAGGTGTACGCACCGGAGCCGGGCGCCGGTCGTCGATGGCGGCCGATCATGGTCAGCGCGGGGACCCGGTCAAGGTGGCCCGCGACTCGATCGACTACGCCCGCCGCCAGATGCGCGACATCGTCATTGTCGATACCGCCGGCCGGCTGGGCATCGATGCCGAGATGATGCAGCAGGCCATCGACATCCGCAACGTGGTCAGCCCCGACGAAATCCTATTCGTCATCGACGCGATGGTCGGCCAGGACGCGGTTACCACGGCCGAGGCGTTCCGCGATGGCGTCGGCATCACCGGTGTCGTGCTTGTCCAAACTGGATGGTGATGCCCGCGGTGGCGCGGCGCTGTCGGTACGGGAGGTGACCGGGCAGCCGATCCTGTTCGCATCTACCGGCGAGAAGCTCGAAGACTTCGACGTCTTCCATCCCGACCGGATGGCCAGTCGGATCCTCGGCATGGGCGACATGCTGACCCTCATCGAGCAGGCCGAGTCGGCCTTCGACGAGGACCAGAAGGAGCGGATGACCGCCAAGCTCGTCAGCGGCGAGTCGTTCACGCTGGAGGATTTCCTCGAGCAGATGACGGCGTTGCGGCGGATGGGCCCGATCGCCAACATGCTGTCGATGATTCCGGGCATGAACCAGTTCAAGGACCAGCTCGCGCAGATCGACGACAAGCATTTCGACAAGATCTCCGCGATCATCCGCGGCATGACCCCGGGTGAGCGGGTCAACCCGAAGATCCTCAACGCGTCGCGACGAGCGCGGATCGCCAACGGCTCCGGGGTCACCGTCATGGACGTGAACCAGCTGCTCAACCGGTTCGCCGAGGCGCAGAAACAGATGAAGCAGATGAGCGGCATGATGGGCTTGCCCGGCATGCGGCGAAAGGCCACCAAGTCGCCGAAGAACAAGCGCAAGGGCGGCGGTAAGGCCAACTCGGGCGGCCGTCGCGCATCAGGTTCGATTCCGGCCGCCGGTGGCGGCGGGATGCCGGCCTTGCCCAAGGCTCTCGACCCGAGCATGTTCGAGGGCGGTGCCGACCCGGGCGGATTCACTCTCCCTAAGCTCGACTTCTCCAAGCTGACCAAACGCGACAAGTACCGATGGCGCCCGGACACATGCGAGGGGTGCTGCTCCCCGAGGACGAGGTCGTTGACCTGTGGTGGAAGGACGACCGGGTCAGCCGCGACCCCGATGCCGGGGGTCGAGACCGTCGCCGTGTCGGGCTTCATTCTGCCTGGCCTGGTCGACGCTCACTGTCACATCGGCATCCGCCAGGCGGTGCGCCGTGGAGTCCGTCGGCGAGGCGCGCGACATGGCGGGCTCAGCCGGGATATCGGCGTGCTCGCCCTGCGCGACGCCGGCTCGCCTATCCCTACGCCGAACTCGACGACGACTGGGCGATGCCGCGCCTGGCCCGGGCCGGCCGGCACGTCGCCCCGCCCGAAGCGCTACCTGCGAGGGCTGGGCGTCGAGGTCGAGGCGGACGAGTTGCCCGCGGCGCTTACCGCCCAGGCCAGGCAGGCAACGGCTGGGTCAAGCTGGTCGGCGACTGGATCGACCGCGGACGGGGCGATCTCGCTCCGGCCTGGGACGCGACCGCGATGGCCGAGCGGTCGCGGCCGCGCACGCCGCCGGAGCCCGGGTCGCTGCCCACCTCTTCGGCGAGGAGTCGGTCGCGGCGCTGGTGCGGGCAGGGGTCGACTCGGTCGAGCACGGCACCGGACTCTCCGAGGTGGACATCGCCGAGATGGCCCGCCGCGGACACCGCGCTCGTCCCGACGATGATCAACGTCGCTCGGTTCGGGGAGATCGTCGCCGGCGCGGCGGAGAAGTTTCCGACCTATGTCCGGCACATGCTCGCGCTGCGCGACGGTTTCCCGGCTGTGGTCGCGGCTGCGCACGACGCGGGGGTGCCGATCTACGTCGGGACCGACGCGGGCGGCGGGATCACCCACGGTCGGGCGGTCGACGAGATGCTTGCCCTCCGCCAGCAGGCCGGCATGTCCACTATGGATGTCTCCGGGCCGGATCATGGGGAGCGCGGGAGTGGCTCGGATTCGCTGGCCTGGTCGAGGGTGGCCTGCCCGACCTGGTCGTGTACGACCGTGACCCTCGCCTAGATCTGACGTCGATCCGTGAGCCGAAGTTGATCGTGCTCCGGGGTCGAGTGGTCCTGCCACGCGGCTAGCCGTCGGGACGAATGTCTAGGATGTCGCCTCATGGCACGCGTACTTACTCCTCAGGCGGAGGACTTCCCCCGCTGGTACCAGGATGTCGTCGCGAAAGCCGAGCTGGCCGAGCCCGGCCCGGTGCGCGGCTCGCAGGTCATCCGGCCGGTGGGTACGCGATCTGGGAACGCATGGTCGCCGAGATGGATGCCCGGATCAAGGCGGCCGGGGCCGAGAATGCCTCGTTCCCGCTGCTCATCCCCGAGTCGTACCTGCGCCGCGAGGCTCAGCATGTCGAGGGCTTCTCGCCCGAGCTGGCGGTCGTCACCTACGGCGGCGGCAAGCAGCTGGAGGAGCCGGTAGTGATCCGGCCGACCAGTGAGACGGTCATCGGCGAGTTCATGGCCAAATGGGTCCAGTCCTACCGCGACCTGCCTCTGCTGCTCAACCAGTGGTGCAACGTGCTGCGCTGGGAGATGCGAACCAGGCTGCTGCTGCGCAGCTCCGAGTTCCTCTGGCAGGAGGGCCACACCGCCCATGCCACGGAGACGGACGCCCGCGCGTACGCCCGGAAGATCCTGCACGAGGCGTACGAGGACTTCATGGTCAACATCCTCGCCATGCCGGTGACGGTCGGCCTGAAGACGAAGCGGCGAGCGGTTCGCCGGCGCCACGAACACGTACACGCTCGAGGCGATGATGCGTGACGGCAAGGCCCTGCAGATGGGTACCAGCCACGAGCTCGGGCAGAACTTCGCCAAGGCGTTCGAGATCGACTACCTGTCAGCCGAGGGCCGCCAGGAGTTCTGCTGGACGACCTCGTGGGGCTCGTCGACCCGGATGCTCGGCGGATTGATCATGGCCACGGCGACGACGACGGGCTGCGGGTGCCGCCGCGCCTGGCGCCGGTGCAGGCCCAGGTGACCGTGGTCAAGGACGGGCGACGGGGTACTCGACGCCGCGGCGCGGCTCCGCGACGCCCTGCGCGATGCCGGTGTACGGGTGGCATTCGACGATCGGACCGACGTCCCCTTCGGCCGCCGGGCGGTCAACGCGGAGCTGCGCGGGCTACCCGGTCCGGATCGAGGTCGGCCCGCGCGATCTGAAGTCTGGCGCGGTGACCCTGGTCCGCCGCATCGACGGTTCGAAGACGGCCATGCCGGTCGGCGAAGCGACCAAGGCTGTCCTCGCCGCGCTTGACTCCGACCAGAAGGGTCTGTTCGACGAGGCGGTGGCCCGCAAGGCGGCGCGGACGGCTGACGTGTCCAGCCTGGACGACGCGATCGGGGCGGCCGAGCAACGGCTTCGCCCGGGTGCCGTGGGCCAAGGTCGGTCCGGAGGGTGAGACGAAGGCCAACGGTGTCGGTGTCACGGTGCGGTGCCTGGTACGCAAGGACGGCAGTGTGCCGGACACCGAGGACGAGAAGGGCCTCATCGCCTACCTGGCCAGGTCGTACTGAGTAACGGTGGGAGCCCGGGCGGGTGGTGCTGCAGCGGCAGTTCCAGCGGGCAGACCTGCTCAGCCGGGTATGGATCGGCCACGTGGTCGCCGACGACGAGCACGGGCTGTGGCTGTGGGTCGCCACCGGTTCGACGTACCGGGACATCGCCGGCGGCGATGGCACCGCCTTCCGGGAGATCCCGTTCGGTGAGTGGAACGACATCCCGAAGGCCCTGATCCCGAAGATCTGGGACGGTGATGTGCTGATGTTCCATCCGCACGACGCCGCCCACTCGGTCTGGTTCTCCTTCACCGAGCGCGGCGAGTTCCGCTCCTGGTACGTCAATCTCGAGGAGCCGGCATGTCGGTGGGAGGACTCCGCTGCGACCGCAGGTATCGATACGATTGACTATGATCTGGATATCGTCGTTTCGCCCGACCGAAGCTGGTACTGGAAGGATGAGGACGAGTTCGCTTACCATCTCGGCTACCCCGACGTGTACTGGGTCGACGATCCAGCGCCAGTGTGGGCTGAGGGCAAGCGGGTCGTCGCCCTGATCGAGGCCGGGGAGTTCCCGTTCGACGGCACCCGGACGGCCTTCCGCCCTGATCCTTTGTGGACGGCCCCGAACGAGTTGTCGGAGGGGTGGGACCGACGACGAGCGAAAAGGTGAGGCGCGAGGTGAGATTCGCTCCGGGCGAGGTGCTGCTTGCGGCGAAACTGGCGTGGCGGACGCATCAGCTTCATGAACCTGGTCCGGGTCGCGGCAGATGACGAGTTCGGGTTGCGGCTGTGGCTGCCGGCGGGCTACCCGTACTGGCGCATCACGGACAGCGCCGGCCGGACCGCGCACGAACTCCCGCTCGACCAGATGGAGGGGCCCCGCCTCACGGCGTACCAGTGGACGGGCTCCGATGTGATGATCTGGATGCCCGAGAATCGACCGTACTCGGTGTGGTGGTTCTGGCGCGACGGAGCGTTCGACGGCTGGTACGGCAATCTTGAGGAGCCCTACGTACGCTGGGCCGACCGGGGCTGCGCCGGGGTGGATACGGTCGACCAGGCGCTTGACCTGTGGGTGGGTCCGGACCGCAGCTGGCACTGGAAGGACGAGGACGAGTTCGTGCGCCGCACCGGGCACCCGCTGTACTGGACCGAAGCACAGGCCGCCCGTATCCGGAGGAACGGGGACGAACTGCTGCGGCTGGCTGAGGCGGGAACGTTCCCATTCGACGGCACCTGGTGCGGTTTCCGCCCCGATGCCGGCTGGACAGTACCAGGGTTGCCGCCGGGGGCGGACCGGCCGCGCGCCATCCCGAACCCGCGTCTGGGCGATTGACACTCGCCTGGACACCCGGAAGTGCGGTCCGTCACCCGGTAGGACGGCCGATCGCGGGGGGATTCGTGCCGGCCCGGTCCGGTCTGGCAGAATGCAGAACGGTATCCGGTGCATGCTCCGTGCCCTCTAACCCGGGGCATGCGGCGGTTGCCCTCAGTACTCACAGAGCAGCGGGCCACACTAACCCCACGGTGCCGGCCAGCCCGTTCGCCTCATCAGTTCAGGAGCGAGCAGACACGTGGCCGTTCGAATCCGGCTTCTGCGGATGGGCAAGATCCGCAACCCGCAGTACCGCATCGTCGTCGCCGACTCGCGCACCAAGCGCGACGGTCGGGCGATCGAGTACGTCGGGCTCTACCACCCGAAGGAGGAGCCCTCGCGCATCGAGGTCAACTCCGAGCGGGTCCAGCACTGGCTCTCGGTCGGGCGCCCAGCCCAGCGAGCCGGTGGTGGCGATCCTCAGCAAGACCGGTGACTGGCAGAAGTTCAAGGGCCTGCCGGCGCCGACCGAGCCGCTGAAGGTGGCCCCGCAGCGGGCCTCCCGCAACGGCGGCCTACGAGGTCGAGGCGAAGGCCGCCGCCGGCCTGGCCGAGACCGAGACCAAGCCGGCGAAGAAGGCCGCCAAGGCCGCCAGCCCGGCCGCCAAGCCAGCGGCCGACAAGCCAGCGGCAGACAAGCCAGCGGCCGACAAGCCCGAGGCTGAGAAGCCGGCGGCCGAGAAGCCAGCGGCCGACAAGCCCGAGGCTGAGAGCCGGCGGCCGACATGCCGGCGGCTGACGGGGCGCCCGCTGAGGCGCCCGCCGTCGAGGAGACTCCGGATGCCGGCACCGACGCGCAAGGCTGACGGACCCCTGCGCCCGGTGCTGGAGCACCTGGTCAAGGGCATCGTGGAGCACCCGGACGACGTCCGGGTGCGCATGATCGACAGCCGCCGCGGCCAGCAGCTCGAGGTCCGGGTGCACCCCGACGACCTCGGCACGGTTATCGGCCGCGGTGGGCGTACCGCCAAGGCGCTGCGTCAGGTGATCACCTCGGTCGGCGGTCGGGGCATCCGGGTCAACATCGTCGACGCCTACTGACCGATGCAGCTCGTTGTCGGGCGGATCATCCGGCCGCACGGCGTACACGGCGAGCTGGTGGTGGATGTCCGCACCGACGAGCCGGACCTGCGCTACGCCGTTGGGTCGGTCCTCGAGACCGACCCGGCAGTCGGCCGGCCCGCTGACGATCGAGGCGGTGCGACCCGCACCAGGGCCGCCTGCTGGTGATGTTCGAGGGCGTGGCCGACCGCGACGTGGCCGACACCTGCGTGGCGTTCTGCTCTGCGTGGACAGCGCCGACATCCCGCCGCCGGCCGACCCCGACGAGTTCCACGACCACCAGCTCGTCGGGCTGCGGGCCGAGACACCGGCCGGCGAGCAAGATCGGCGAGGTGGTCCGGATCGAGCACGCGCCAGCCAGCGACCTGCTGGTCATCCGGCTGGCCGATGGCCGTACGGGCCTGGTGCCGTTCGTCGCGGCGATGGTGCCCGAGGTTGACCTGGCCGCCGGGCGGATCGTGCTGACGCCGCCGGACGGCCTTTTCGACCTCTAGGGAGCGCTGCGTGCGGGTCGACATCGTCACGATCTTCCCCGAGTACCTGGCCCCGCTGGAGCTGTCCCTGATCGGCCGGGCCCGGGCGACCGGTCGGCTCGAGCTGGCCGTCCATGACCTGCGGCACTGGACCCACGACGTCCACCGCACGGTCGACGACACCCCCTACGGCGGCGGCGCCGGCATGGTCATGCGGCCTGAGCCATGGGGCGAGGCGCTGGACGCCGTCCTCGACGATCCCGGGCCAGGGTGATCGTGCCAACGCCCGCCGGCACGCCGTTCACCCAGGCCGTCGCGCGCCGAGCTGGCCGCCGAACAGCGCCTGGTCTTCGTCTGCGGCCGCTACGAGGGCATCGACCAGCGGGTTCTCGACTACGCCGCGAGTCGCGTCCGGGTCAGCGAGATCTCGGTCGGCGACTACGTGCTGTTCGGCGGCGAGGTCGCGGTGCTGGTGATCCTGGAGGCGGTCGGCCGGCTGCTGCCCGGGGTGCTGGGCAACGCGGACTCGCTGATCGACGAGTCGCACGCGGACGGGCTGCTGGAAGCGCCGGTCTACACCAAGCCGGCCAACTGGCGGGGGCTGGACGTGCCTGAGGTGCTGCGCTCCGGTGACCATGGCCGGATCGCACGTTGGCGGCGCAAGCAGTCGCTGCTCCGGACGGCCGGCGGCGGCCCGACCTGCTCGCCGCGGTGACTGGACGGAGCTGGACGCCGAGGACCTGGCCACGCTGACGGGCGTGGCCGGGACCCCCGACGGACGAGGGCCGGATTTCCGATCCCGCCGACCGATATGGCATAGTCGGAGGGTTGCCGCACCGTGCTGCGGGCGCCCGCGTGTGCCCGGCTCGTCGGCGAAACCGCCCAAGCTACGCCAGAAGCACGCCCCCGTGGTGTGCCGTGAGCCACGAGGAAGCAGCGATGAACACGCTGGACGCGCTCGATGCCCAGTCGATGCGGACCGACCTGCCGGCCTTCCGCGCCGGTGACACCCTCAAGGTGTACGCCCGGGTGGTCGAGGGCAACCGGTCCCGGATCCAGATCTTCCAGGGCGTCGTGATCCGTCGTCAGGGCGGTGGCCTGCGGGAGACCTTCACGGTCCGCAAGGTGAGCTTCGGCGTCGGCGTCGAGCGGACGTACCCGCTCAACAGCCCCCAGCTCGACAAGATCGAGATTGTCACGCGGGGCGATGTACGCCGGGCCAAGCTCTACTACCTGCGCGACCTGCGGGGCAAGAAGGCCAAGATCAAGGAGAAGCGCGAGAAGGTCACGACCGCCTGAGCAGCGTGTCCGCAGCCGACCAGCGGTCATCGGGGCTCGCGCGCGCCCCCACCGGGTGATCTCGGAGCTACCTCCGGTTCCCACAATGTGACCTTGCCGTTTAGGCTGTGCCGCGATGGACGGCGAGGCAGTCGATCGCGACGAAGGCGACGGCACACAGGACTTTGGGCGGAACGGCTCGGACCCATCCGTGGGGCGATCCGGCTGGTCGACCGGCTCGCAGCCGTTGATCCCGCCGCCGGGCTACCGTGCTGTCCACACCGATCCGATGGCCCCCGCGTCCGCCGATCAGGTCGAGTCGGGCGCAGAGGTCGCGGCATACGAGGGTGGGCGCCATGGCCTCGGCGGACCCTACGAGGCGGTGCCGTTCGAATCCGTACCCTACGAGCCGGTCTCCCTGACACGTCCGGTACACAACCAGCCGGCATTCGGGCGCCCCACCTACGACCAGGCCGACCGCGTGACGGCTTACGAGCAGGAACGCGAGAGCGGCTCATGGGCGAGCGGATACTCGGGCCGGATCTGGGCGGACGAGGATCCGGCGGTCGAGCAGCCGACGACCGGGCAGGCTCCGGCTGAGCCGGCGACCGCGCCGCGTAGTCGCGCCCTGGTCAAGGTGAGGCGGCCGGCCGGCTCCGAGCGAGAAAGAGCCGGCCACCCCGGACGGCCGGCGCACCCGACGGGGCTTGCCGCTCTGGCAGGAGATTCCGCTGCTGCTGCTGGTGGCGTTCTGCATGGCCGTGCTGATCCGGTCGTTCCTGGTGCAGGCGTTCTACATCCCGTCCGGGTCGATGGAGGACACCCTCCTGGTCGGCGACCGGGTGCTGGTCAACAAAGTGGTGTATGACCTACGTTCGCCGCACCGGGGCGAGGTGATCGTATTCAAAGGCCCGGACAACTGGGTGCCGGAGAATCCGGCCGAGCCCGATCCCGGCCTCTTCGGCAAGATCGGCGGCGGCCTGGGAGACCTGGTCGGGGTGAGCCGGCCCGGCGAGAAGGACTTCATCAAGCGGGTGATCGGCCTGCCCGGCGACCGGGTTTCCTGCTGCGACACCGAAGGCCGCGTCTTCGTCAACGGGAAGCCGCTCGACGAGCCGTACGTCCATCAGAACTCGCCGCTGGACGTGGAGGCCGACCCCCGGGTGTGCCGGTCGCGCAACTTCGACGAGATACTCGTGCCGCCCGGACAACTGTTCGTCATGGGTGACCACCGCATCGTCTCTCAGGACTCGCGATGCGAGGGCACCATTCCGATCGACGACGTCATCGGCAAGGCGTTCGTCATCGTATGGCCGAGCAGTCGATGGGGTGGGCTCGACGTGCCCGACACGTTCGACGATGTTCCACCGCCGGTGGCCATCGGTCCACCTGGGACAGTCCCGGTCGACGTCTGCCGGGCTGGCCGGATCGGCGGTCATGCTGCCTATTCTGGTCACTTTGGCGGCAACCATGCGTAGCGTGCGAAGGCGTGCGAGGGCATCACGTACGCTTCGCAGGTGATTGAGGAGCCGACCACCAAGCCTCGGAGCAGCTTCTGGCGAGAGCTTCCGATTCTGCTGGGCGTGGCGATCGTGGTCGCCGTCCTGGTCCGGGCATTCGTCCTGCAGACCTTCTTCATCCCGTCCGAGTCGATGGAGAACACGCTCCTCATCAACGACCGGGTGCTGGTGAACAAGCTGGTCTACGACTTCCGGGATCCGCACCGGGGCGAGATCATCGTCTTCACGTCGCCGGTCGAGCTGGCGGACCGACTCCGACGAGAAGGACTTCATCAAGCGCGTCATCGGCGTGGCCGGCGACCACGTCGTGTGCTGCGACTCCCAGGGCCGGATCACCGTCAACGGGAAGGCACTCGACGAGCAGTACTATCTCTACCGCGGCCCGGACGGCAACCAGGACGCAGCCGAGCCAGAACGCGTTCGACATCGTCGTGCCGCCTGGCCGGCTGTGGGTGATGGGCGATCACCGCTCCCGCTCGGGCGACTCGCGCGAGAACTACGTCAACCGCAACAAGGACATCAACGGAGGCGACCATCCCGATCGACTCCGTGATCGGGCGGGCCTTCGTGCTGTTCTGGCCGCTCAGCCGGTGGGACTGGCTGACCGTGCCGGACACCTTCGACGGCATCCCCGACCCCGCCGGGCGCCTGAGGCGCCGGTTATGGCGGCTGTACGCCGCGCGGGCGGCCCGGGTGCTGCTGCTCGACGAGCGGCGACCGGGTCCTGCTCCTGCACGGCTTCGACCCGGCCCGCCCGACCCACACGTACTGGTTCACCGTCGGCGGCGGCCTGGACGGGGCGAGACCCCGGCCGCAGGGCGCGGCGCGCGAGCTGGCTGAGGAGACCGGGCTGGCGGTGGAGCCGGGTGAGCTCGGCGAGCCGGTCTGGCACGAGGACCGTCGAGTTCCCCTTCGACGGTCAGACCTACCGCCAGGAACAGGACTTCTTCGCCCTGCGGGTGCCGGCTTGGCGACCGTCGCGCATCGACGGGTTCGATGCGATCGAGCGGCGCCTCCATCGACGACTCATTGGTGGTGGCGCGATCGCCGATCTGGTGGCCAGCGGGGAGCAGTTCTACCCGGCACGACTGCCCGAGGTCGTCCGCTCGATCCTGGGCTAATGCGGCATCCTGGGAGGGTGATGCTGCCTCCACCGCGGACCCTGATCCGGCGCGACGGGGGGATCTACGCGCTGGAGCGGGCCCTGCAGCGGCGCGGGTTCGACCTCGTCGCCGGGGCGGACGAGGCTGGCCGGGGCGCCTGCGCCGGGCCGCTGGTCGTGGCCGCCGTCATCCTGCCTGCCACGCCGTCGGGGCGAGGTGCCCGAGCTCAACGACTCCAAGCTGCTCACCCCGGCCGCCCGCGAGCGGGTCTACGCCGAGGTGGTGGCCCGGGCGCTGGCCTACTCGGTCGTGGTGATCCCGCCGGACGAGGTCGACCGGCGCGGGCTGCATGTGTGCAACGTGGCCGGCATGCGCCGGGCGCTGGCCGCGCTCGCCCCTACGCCGACTACGTGCTCACCGACGGGTTCGGCGTACCCGGGCTGGGCGTGCCGGGCCTGGCGGTCTGGAAGGGTGACCAGGTCGCGGCCTGCGTGGCCGCCGCCAGCGTGCTGGCCAAGGTCACCCGGGACCGGATCATGGTCGAGATGGACGGGGAGTTCCCTGTCTACGGGTTCGCCGAGCACAAGGGGTACGCGACGGAAGAGCATTCCGAGGCGCTGACCCGGCACGGTCCGTGCGTCCAGCACCGTTTCTCATACGCGAACGTCGCGGCCGCGCTCGGCGGGACAGGGCTGATAGCGTGGTCGGTTCGGCGGGGCGGCCCGGCGGAGTACCGTCAGCGTGGCGGCCGTCGCCAGCCTGGGGGGACCGGCAGGAGCAGGTCGTCGTGGCGGCATGGAGGGCGGGACGGAATGAGCACCGAAGATCTCGAAAAGTACGAGACCGAGATGGAGCTGCAGCTCTATCGGGAGTACCGCGACATCGTCCGCCAGTTCTCGTACGTCGTGGAGACCGAGCGCGCTTCTACCTGGCCAACCAGGTCGACCTGCACGTGCGCAACGTCGACGGTGAGGTCTACTTCGAGGTCGAGATGCACGACGCCTGGGTGTGGGACATGTACCGTCCGGCCCGTTTCGTCAAGAACGTGCGTGTGATGACGTTCAAGGACGTCAACGTCGAAGAGCTGGAAAAGCCTGACATCTCGCTGCCGACCGAGGGCGGCTTCGGCGCCTGAGGGCGGTTGTCCACAGCTGGGACCGACGGGCTCGACGTCGGCCCCGTGATACGCCACGGTCTGATCCGTGGGCGGGCGAAGGACGCGGTCGGCGCATACGGCGAACGGGTAGCGGCCCGGCGTCTGATCGAAGACGGTCATCGGCCTGCTCGACTGTAACTGGCGCTGTCCGGCCGGCGAGATCGACATTGTCGCCCGGCACGGCCCGGCCATCGTTTTCTGCGAGGTGAAGACCCGCCGGTCAGCGACTTTCGGCGCGCCGGTCGAGGCCGTGACGCCGGCCAAGGTACGTCGCCTGCGCTCGCTCGCCGCCGCCTGGCTGGCCGAGCATCCTCATCGAGCGGGGTCCGGTGCGTTTCGATGTCGTCAGTGTGTGGCCCCAACGGGCCGGCGCCGGCGCTCGTGGACCATTTACGCGACGCGTTTCTGACCCGCATGCATAACAGATCTTCACTGCGCGGTTTCGGGGTTGTCCACAGGGGACTTTGTTGTCCACAGGCGACGGATTCGGCCTCGCCCGCCGAGCCCGCGGCTCGGTCAGCCTGGCCGGCCATGGGCTACGCGCGGACCCGGGCCATCGGCCTGGTCGGGCTGGCCGGCCATCCGGTCACGGTCGAGGCGCACGTCGCGCCCGGCCTGCCCACGCTGGTGCTGTCTCGGCCTGCCGGACGCGTCGCTCAATGAGGCGCGCGACCGAGTCAGCGCGGCCGTGGTCAACTCGGGTGAGGCCTGGCCGCAGCGGCGGATCACCGTGAACCTCCTCCCGCCGACCTGCCCAAACGTGGCTCCGGCTTCGACCTGGCCATCGCCGCGGTGCTGTTGGCCGCGGCCGGCTTGCTGCCCTACCGCGGTCTGGAGGCGGCCACGTTCGTCGGCGAGCTCGGGCTGGACGGACGGATCCGACCGGTGCGCGGAGTACTGCCGATGGTGCTGGCCGCCGCCCAGGCCGGCCTGGACCGGCTGGTCGTGCCCCTGCGCCAATGCGGCCGAGGCCGCGCTGGTGCCCGGCGTCCGGGTGCGGCCGGCCGAGACGCTGCGGCAGGTGATCGAGGTCGCCCGCGGGTTCGGCCAGCTGCCCGACGTGCCGTCCATAGTGGACTTCCGTGGGCTCCTGCTCAGCCGCCGGCGACTCGACGGTCCCGACCTCGCCGATGTCGTCGGCCAGGGCGGGGCCGGTTCGCGCTGGAACTGGCCGCGGCCGGCGGGCACCACCTCGCGCTCTTCGGGCCGCCCGGGGCGGGCAAGACCATGCTGGCCCAGCGGCTGCCGTCGATCCTGCCACCGCTGGATGACGAGGCCGTCGCTCGAGGTCACCGCCATCCACTCGATCGCCGGCACGCTTGCCGCCGGCGCCACGGCTGATCCGCCAACCGCCCGTTTCAGGCGCCGCACCATACCGCCTCGCTGGCCGCCCTCGTCGGCAGGGGATCGGGGTCTGGCCCGACCCGGGGCGCTCTCCCTGGCGCACCGCGGCGTCCTGTTCCTCGACGAGGCGCCGCTGTTCGGCGCCGCACGTCCTCGATTGCCTACGCCAACCGCTGGAGG
This sequence comes from uncultured Actinomycetota bacterium, assembly GCA_963803345.1. Taxonomy (GTDB): domain Bacteria; phylum Actinomycetota; class Actinomycetes; order Mycobacteriales; family Micromonosporaceae; genus CAWDLX01. The sequence continues at coordinate 799,577 of CAWDLX010000004.1, read as the reverse complement.
AGGGCACAGTGACCCTGGCCCGGGCGCACGGGGATCACGCGCTATCCGGCGGCGGTCCAGCTGGTCCTGGCGGCCAACCCGTGCCCCTGCGGAGCACGCCCGACGCGGACTGCGAGTGCAGCTCGCTGGCCCGCCGGCGCTACCTCAGCCGGCTGTCCGGACCGCTGCATCGACCGGGTCGACCTGAGGGTGACGCTGAACCCGGTCGGTGCGGCGGCCCTGCTCGACGAGCGACCCGCGCGGAGCCCGTCGGCCCAGGTGCGCCAGCGGGTACGGCCGCCCGGGCGGCCGCCGCGGCGCTGGGGCACACTCGTTGCCTACCGGACCAACGCCGAGGTACCCGGCCCGTGTCGCTGCGCCGTCCGCCGTACCGCCTGCCCGCCGCCGCCACCGGCTGCCTTCGGCGCGCGCTCGACACCGGCTGGCTCTCAGCGCCCGCGGCTTCGACCGGGTGCTTAGGGCGGCCTGGTCCATAGTGGACATCGAGGGCGGCCCGCCCGACGCGGCGACGACGTCGCCGAAGCGCTCGAGCTGCGCGGCGGCGGTTTGCGATGACCGACGACAACGACCCGGTACGGGTGCGGCTTACCAGGATCGCATTCGGCCACCTGGTCGAGCCGGGCAACCGTGATCTCGGCAGCTGGCCCTCCGGCACGGCCCAGTCGAGGCGATGCGGCGGCTGAGCGACGGGGCGCGCGACCGGCGAGCTGATCAGCCATGACCGCCGCCGGCTCGCAGCGGGAGATCCGTACGCGCGCGCCCAGCAGGCGCTCTACGCGCCGACCGCCTCGGCGTACGCATCGTCACGCCGGAGGACGACGAGTACCCGGCCCGGCTGGACGACCTCGTCCACCTCAGTGAGGACGTCAAGCGACCGGGTCCGTCGCGACACCTTCCCGCCCCACTGCATCTGGGTCCGGGGCAGTGGGATCTGGCCGAGGCATGCGAGCGGTCGGTCGCGGTCGTTGGGGCCCGGGCCTGTACCGCGTACGGCGAGCACGTCAGCCGCGAATTTCGGCTACGGGCTGGCCGAGCGGGGCTGGACGGTGGTCTCGGGCGGCGCGTTCGGCATAGACGGGCCGCCCACCGGGGAGCGCTTGAGCGCCTCCGGCCGTACCGATCGCGGTTCTCGCCTGCGGGATCGACCGGCCATACCCGCACGGCCACGCCGGCGTCTTCGACCGGATCGGCGAGACAGGCCTGGTGATCAGCGAATGGCCGCCCGGCGCCGACCCGCACCGGCACAGGTTCCTCGTCCGCAACCGGCTCATCGCGGCCGCCACGGTCGGCACTGTCATGGTCGAAGCCCACGTGCGCAGCGGTGCCCGGCTCACGCTCAATCGGGCACGGCGAGCTCAACCGGCTGTTCGCTGGCCGTGCCCGGCCCGGTCACGTCCGGCCGTATCGGTCGGCTGCCACGAAGCGATCCGCGACGGAGTCGACCCTGGTGACCACGGTAGCCCATGTGTCGACGCTGTCGGCCGCTCGGGCTGGACCTCGCCCCGCCGGCCTGGGCGCCGCCCGCCGCTCGGACCGGCTCACCCCCTGCAAGCGCAGGTGCTGGACGGCGTCCGGCCCCGCAAGATCCTCACGGCGGAGCGATCGCGACCGCGGTCGGGGTGTCACGATCGCGACGCCCGGCGGCGCCTCCACCCTCGTCGTGGCCGGCTTCGTGTCCGCCGTCCGGATCGGGTACCGCCTGGCCCGTACCGCCGCCTGCGCCCCGCACGAGCCCCGCGCTGACGGGGGACCCCGGTGGGGCTCGCCATCCGGCGGACTAAAGCAGATTTGAGCCCCCAGGGGGCCCAGAATTGCGCACAGCCCGAGTGTCCTGTGTCGCAAACCGCCTCGCGTCCGGGACGCGGGTCGCCTAACGTGCAGGCCCATGCCCCGCCATGTGACGCTCGTCCTTCTCGACGACTCGGCCGTCGCCCTTCGGCGCCCTGCCACCGGTCGACGTCGACTTCCCATGGCCACCGTCCGTCGCCGGTGATCGGTGCCGCGCTGCACCGGTTCGGGCTTGACGTCCAGGTGCTCCGCCTTCTCGGCGGGTCGAGCCCGCGCCGGCGGGTCCGTCAGCTACCTCGCGCAGACTGACGACGCCGGCGCGATGGCTGGCGTGGGCACCCCGGTCCGAGATCGACCTGACCGACGACCCGCGCCGGGCCCCTTACGCCCGACCGGGTGGTCCAGCCGCCACGCTGGCTTGGGCCGTCGACGCGACCGAGCGGCTGGGTCGTGGTCCGGTGCTCGGGGTCGATCAGCGGCGTACCTGGAACCTCTCAGCGATCTGGCGCCTGCGCACAGCCGACGCTCCACTGTGGATAAAGCAGGTTCCGCACTTCCTCGGCCACGAGCCGGCCGTGCTGCGGTGGCTGGCCGCCAGCGATCAGCGGACGAGCTTTCCCGTCCAGTTGGACAGCGACGGCGGCCGGATGCTGCTGGCGGACATCGCCGGCGAGGACCTCCACGATGCCCCGCTCGCGGTGCGCCAGGTGATCGCTGCTCGGCTGCACCCCACCCAGGTGGCGGCCGCATCGCGGGTCGCGGCCCTGCTCGCCGCGGGCGTGCCCGACCGCCGGTTCGTCGTCCTGCGCCCGTCGCTCGAGGTGGTGGCCGACGATGCCCGTCGGGCCAGCCCTGATCTGGACTGGCTGGTCGGCGGGCTGGCCGAGCGGCTCGAGCCGCGGCGCAGTGCGGTCTGCCCGACACCCTCGGCCATGGAGACCTGCACCCGGGCAACGTCCGGGCCGCCGGGTGGACCCCACGTGATCATCGACTGGGGCGACTCGGTCATGGGAAACCCCGCGTTCGACATCCTCCGGCTGATCGAGGGCTGCCGACGGGGACGCGTCGACATGATCGGCGCGTGGGCACGCGGTGGCGGGCCGACGTGCCAGGCAGTGACCCGGAGCGGGCGGCAGAACTGCTGCGACCGGTCGCGGCCTTGCGGATGGCCAGCGTGTATGCCGACTTCCTGGCTCAACATCGAGCCGTCCGAGTACCCGTACCACTTCGACGACCCGGCACTATGGCTCGCCCGGGCCGAGCGAAGCCGCCAAGGCGGAGGCGCCCGGAGCCGCCGTGCACCCGGCGCCGGGCCGAGCTGTCGGAGACGGCCGGTCCGGCGCGGACATTTGACGCAGGGCCGCCCGTTGGCGCACGGTTCGGTCCATGGGCTCGGATACCCGGGGGACCCACGCCGGACTGCCGGAGGCGATGCGCGACGCCGTCGACGGATTCGCCGGTCACCTCGGCGGCGAGCGGAACCGGTCCCCGCACACGGTTCGGGCCTACGTCGCCGACATCACCGGATTGCTCGACCATGCCGCCCGGATGGGGATCCGTGATCCGGGCGGTCTCGACGATCACGGTGCTGCGCAGCTGGCTCGCCCGACTCCGCTCGACCGGCGCGGCACGCGCCTCGCTGGCCCGGCGGGCGGCGGCGGCCCGGACGTTCACCGCGTGGGCGCACCGCGAGGGGCTGCTGTCGCTGGACGTCGGTGCGGTGCTGGCCAGTCCCAGGCCGGAACGTACGCTGCCCAGCGTGCTGCGGATCGACCAGGCTGTCGACCGATCTCGTCGCCGCTCACGCAGCCCCGCCGGATGGCCCGGGCCGTGCCGACCCGCTCGATCTGCGGGACGCCCTGATCCTGGAGCTGCTCTACGCGAGCGCCATCCGTGTATCAGAGCTGTGCGGCCTCGACCTCGCCGACATCGACATGGGCCGCCGAGTGGTGCGGGTGATCGGCAAAGGGGACAAGGAGCGGACTGTCCCGTTCGGGGTTCCGGCGGCGGCACGGATCGACGGCTGGCTCGCCGAGGGCCGCCCACGGCTGGTCAGCGTCCACAGTGGACAAGCGCTGTTCCTGGGAGCCCGCGGTGCCCGGCTGAACCCGACAACCGCCCGGCAGGTGGTCGCCGACTGGGCGCGGGCCAACGGGCTGAGCCAGGTGTCCCCGCACACCCTGAGGCACACGGCGGCCACCCATCTGATCGAGGGCGGAGCCGACCTGCGCTCGGTCCAGGAGCTGCTCGGGCACGCCTCGCTCGCCAGCACGCAGATCTACACCCACGTGTCCGGCGAACGGCTGCGCCGGGTATACGAGCAGGCCCATCCTCGCGCCGGGGATCCAGCTCCGGACAGCCCCGGGGACCGTCCGAGGTAGCGTGCCTCATGGCCACCGTCGAAGGCGTTGACGTGTCATGGGACCGCGTCCGCGAGCTGTTCCCGCTCGACCCCGCCGTCGCCTACCTCAACCATGGGGGATTCGGCGTCGTACCCGTCCCGGTCCGGCGGGCCCAGCAGCGGCTACGTGACGAGATGGACGCCAATCCGATGGCGTTCTTCAACCGCGGCATCATCGACCGGCTCCCGCATACCCGCCGCCACCTGGCGGGGTTCCTCGGCGCCGACCCGGACGGCACCGCACTGGTACCCAATGCGACCGCCGCGACCCAGCTCGTGCTTAACGCGGTCGCCCCTGGCCGTGACGAAGAGATCATCATGTGTGACCACGGATACGGCGCCACGGCGCTGGCCGTGGCTGCGGTATGCGCCCGGCACTGTCGGTCGCCCGAACCGTGCACATCCCGCTCGGCGCCGGTGATGACGAGATCGTCGCGTCCCTCGTCGCGGCTGTCCGGCCGGGTCGGACCCGATTGCTGATCGTCGACCAGATCACCTCACCGACCGCCACTCTGTTGCCGGTCGCCCGCATCGCCGCCGCCATGCGCGAGTACGGGGTACCCGTCTTCGTCGACGGCGCCCACGCGCCCGGCATGCTCCCGCTCGACGTGGCGAGCCTGGGCGCCGACTTCTGGGTCGGAAACCTGCACAAGTGGGCGTTCGCCCCGCGACCGACGGCCGCGTTCGTGGTCGCCCCGGCCTGGCGGGAGGCGATCATCCCGTTGACCACCTCCTGGCATGAGCCCGACGGCTTTCCGGCCGCGGTGGAGTTCGCCGGCACTCTGGACTACACCACCTGGCTGGCCGCCCCGACCGGCGTGCATGTGCTGCGCACCCTTGGCGTGGACCGGGTGCGACAGCACAACCTCGACCTGGTCGACTACGGACAGCGGGTGGTGGGCGCCGCGTTCGGTCTGGATCCGGCGCAGCTGCCGATCGGCGGTGCACCGGTGAGCATGCGCCTGGTGCCCATTCCGCTGGACCGGCTGGACAAGTCGGCGGCGACCGAACTCCACGACCGGTTGGCGGCGCAGTTCCGCTGTGAAGTGGCCCTGGGGGTCTGGCCGCACGGCCTGGCTCTACGAGTGTCGGCTCAGATCTACAACCGGCCCGCCGACTACGACCGGCTGGCCGCGGCGGTGACGAAGATCCTGCCAGGGACGGCCCGGTACCGGGCAGCCTGACGACCAGCTGGCGGAAAGGGTCGAGCGGCTTGAGCCGGAGTACCGGTGGCCGAACCAGACGCAGCGGATCCAGGTACTCGGTACCCCGCCGAAGCCCCCAGTGCAGGCAGGCCGGCTGGTCGCAGCCGCGGGTGGCCGGGCGAGAGCGTGCCGATCTGTTGGCCCGCCTCGACCGCCTGCCCGGCGTCGACCATTGGCGTGAGCGGCTCGTACGTGGTCCGCAGTCCACCGGCGTGGTCGACGCTCACTACCCCCCGCCCGGCCACCGGACCAGCGAACGCGACCACCCCCGGCCCAGCGGCCACGACCGCCTCGCCGGAGCGGCCGGAAAGGTCGACACCGCGATGTCCGGGCAGCCATGGCTGCGGCGGCGGGTCGAACCCGCGCACCACCGCGAACGGCTCGTCCAGCGGCCAGACCCAAGAGCCGGCCACCTCGCCCGACAGACCTGGGGCCCGGGCCGAGTCCAGCGATACCGACGGTACGGCCGGCGGAACCAGAGAGGTGGGCGAGACGACAGGCGGGAGACCCGCGGGGCTGCCAGCAACCAGCAAGCCCCCGACCAGGGCTGGGAGAACGACGCAACGACTCATGCGAGCAGCCTGGCCAGGGCGGGCCGCCAACCGCCAGACCGGATTCGTGGACTGTGGACAACTCGGGAGGCTGTGGATAACCGGCGATCGACTCGACGACATGCCCGGTGTTGTGCTGGCGACCAGGGCCTGGCTGGCCTAACCTGCGCGACGTGGACCCAGACAGCACGCCTGAGGGCGGACCTGACCGCGAGCAGACAACCCCTCGCCCCGCGCCGGCGCCCCGGTCGTCGCGGTCCCGTACCCCCTCCCGCCCCAGCCGGGCAGTGCCGGACGACTCCGAGACGCGCGAGTTCGTCGCTGGCGACTTCCATCTCACCGAGACCCACCCGAGCTTCGAACCCCACCCGAGCACCGAGCCGGCCCGCCCGCACGACAGCGGCCGAGCTACAGACAGCGGACCCCCCAGCGACAGCGGACTCCCCGGCGACGGCGGACTCCCCAACGACAGCGGACTCCGCAACGGCAGCGGCCGCCCCACCGAGGGCCGCCCCGCGACTGGACCAGGGCTTTCGCCGGTCGAAGCCGCACCGATCTCGCCCGCAGCGCCCCAGCGGAGCACGGTCGGAGACGAGAACACCGTGCCCACCAACATCTACCGGGCTCGCCGGCCGGCCGCGGCCGCCATGCTGGTGATCCCCGCCGTGCTGTTCGGGTTGCTGCTGGCCCGGGCGCTGGCGATGTCGGCCTTCGGGCAGCAGTTCTCGATCAACGGCGTCATCGCGAGTTGCCTGGCGCTCGCCTCGCTGCCGCTGCTGGTCACCGGGCTCTACGGCCTGATCACCGGCGCGGCCTACGGCGCCGAGCAGTGGGGCTTCAAGGTCTGGGCGAGACCCCCGCTGGCCTACCTCCTGGTCGGCCTGGGCTTCCTCGTCGCCGCCGGCCTCGCGTTGCACTGACGGGTGCAACAGGCGCGGCCTGACGGGCCTATTGTCCGGATAATCCCTGTTTTCGCGGCCCGATTGGGTCGGACCGTGCGGAGTGCGTAGACTTTACCGCTGGCGACCACACACGTGGTCGACCTCGCATGCCCTTCTCCGCCTCCATGATCACCGGGAGTGGAGCGGCGGCCTCCCTGGTCCCCACTTGACGGGCACCACCACGGCCGACGCCCGGGCGTCAGGCCCGCCGGACCACCAGGCCCGACGGGACAACCAGGGCATACAAGGAGACTGACGCATCATGGCCATCGTGACCATGCGCCAGTTGCTGGAGAGCGGTGTCCACTTCGGGCACCAGACCCGGCGCTGGAATCCGAAGATGAAGCGGTTCATCTTCACCGAGCGCAACGGCATCTACATCATCGATCTGCGCCAGACCCTCGACTACATCGACAAGGCGTACGAGTACGTGCGCGGCACGGTGGCCGAGGGCGGCAGCATCCTCTTCGTCGGTACGAAGAAGCAGGCACAGGAGGCGATCGCCGAGCAGGCGTCGCGAGTCGGCATGCCCTATGTGAACCATCGCTGGCTGGGTGGCATGTTGACCAACTTCTCCACGGTGTTCAAGCGCCTGCAGCGCATGAAGGAGCTCGAGGCGATCGAGCAGACCGGCGCCGCTCAGGGGTACACGAAGAAGGAGAGCCTGCATCTGCAGCGCGAGAAGACCAAGCTCACCAAGACCCTGGGCGGGCTGCGGGACATGCAACGCGTGCCGGCCGCCGTCTGGATCGTGGACACCAAGAAGGAGCACATCGCCGTCGACGAGGCCCGCAAGCTGGGCATTCCGGTGATCGCCGTGCTCGACACCAACTGTGACCCGGATGAGGTCGATTTCCCGATCCCGGGTAACGACGACGCCATCCGTTCGGCCGCCCTGCTCACCCGGGTCGTCGCGGACGCGGTCGCCGACGGCCTGATCGCCCGGTCCGGCAAGGCGTTGCGCGGCGGCGCTGACGTGGAGGCGAAGCCGGAGCCTGGCACGGTCGCCGGCGACGAGCCATTGGCCGAGTGGGAGCGCGAGCTGCTCGAACGGGGCACCCCGGCCGAGAGCCCCGCCGCCAGCCGAGAGCCCGCCCCAGCCGAGAGCCGGGCCCAGGCCGAGAGCCCCGCCCAGGTCGAGAGCCCCGCCCAGGCCGAGAGCCCCGCCCAGGCCGAGGGCTGACCGGCCCAGGACACACCTAAGAGAGAGAACGATGTCGAACTTCACTGCTGCGGACGTCAAGAAGCTCCGTGACCTCACGGGCTCCGGAATGATGGACTGCAAGAAGGCCCTCGAAGAGAGCGACGGCGACTTCGACAAGGCGGTCGAGATCCTGCGGATCAAGGGTGCCAAGGACGTCGGCAAGCGGGCCGGCCGGACGGCCGCCAACGGCCTGGTCGCCCACTCGGGTACCTCGTTGCTCGAGCTCAACTGCGAGACGGACTTCGTGGCGAAGAACGCCGACTTCATCGAGCTGGCCCAGACGCTGGTCGCCTTCGTCGATCGCACCCGGCTGGCCGATGTCGGGGCGCTGCTCGCGGCCAAGCTCGACGACGGGCGGACGGTCGCCGGAACCATCGAGTCCGCCTCGGCCAAGATCGGTGAGAAGCTGGTCGTGAACCGTTTCGCCAGCCTCGACGGCAAGTCGCGGTCTACATGCACCGCAAGAGCCCCGACCTGCCTCCGCAGGTCGGTGTCGCGGTCGCCTACACCGGCAAACGGACGAGGCCGGCGAGTCCGACGCTCGGGGGATCGCCATGCAGATCGCGGCCATGCGGCCGAAGTACGTCACCCGGGACGAGGTACCCGAGGACGTTGTAGCCACCGAGCGTCGCATCGCCGAGGAGACCGCCCGCGAGGAGGGTAAGCCGGAAGCGGCCCTTCCCAAGATCGTCGATGGCCGGGTGAACGGCTTCTTCCGGGACTTCGTCCTGGTCGAGCAGGCCTCAGTCGCCGACAACAAGAAGACCGTCAAGCAGGTACTGGCCGACGCCGGACTCACTGTGACCCGGTTCGTCCGGTTCGAGGTGGGGCAGGCCTGAGCCATCCAGGCGGCGGGGGTCGTCGCGGTCGCTCAACGGCGCCGCGCGGCCCCCGCTGCCGCGTCACGTGTTCGACCTCGGCCGCGGCTGGCGCTCAGCGGTCCAGCCGGCGATCCTGGTTGTTAGGCGCAAAGTCGGACCGCCGCAGGCCGCGATGCGCGGGCGGCAGGGGGTTGAATGGAGAATGGGCCGCCGGGATGGCGGTCGGCCGGGCGGACAGGTAGGGAGCGCAGGGGTGACGGATGTGGTGGTCGACGGCTAGGACGACGGGCGACTCGAGGACGCCTTCGGTGGCGCGCTGCGGGCCCGTCGGGTCGTGCTGAAGCTCTCCGGTGAGGTGTTCGGCGGCGGAAAGATCGGTGTCGATCCCGACGTGGTCCAGGGCCTGGCCCGGCAAATCGCGACCGTGGTCCGCCGCGGCATCCAGGTCGCGATCGTGGTCGGCGGCGGCAACTTCTTCCGCGGCGCAGAGCTGCAGGAACGCGGCATGGACCGGCCCCGGGCCGACTACATGGGCATGCTCGGAACGGTGATGAACTGCCTGGCCCTGCAGGACTTCCTCGAGAAGGAAGGCATCGAGACGCGGGTGCAGACAGCCATCTCGATGGCCCAGGTCGCCGAGCCGTACATTCCCGCGCCGGGCCATCCGGCACCTGGAGAAGGGCCGCGTCGTGATCTTCGGCGCCGGCGCCGGGATGCCGCTACTTCACCACCGACACCGTGGCCGCCCAGCGGGCGCTGGAGATCCACGCCGACGTGGTGCTGATGAGCAAGAACGGCGTCGACGCGGTGTACACCGCCGACCCGCGCACCGACCCGACCGCACGCAAGCTCACCATCCGTCACGTTCGAGGAGGCGCTGCGGCGCAACCTGCGCGTGGTCGACGCGGCCGCGTTCAGCCTGTGCCAGGACAACCGCCTGCCCGATGCTGGTCTTCGGCGCCGAAGGGCCCGGACACGATCGTGCGGGCCATCGGCGGCGAACGGATCGGAACATTGATCACCGCCGCCCCGCCACCGGCCTGAGTCGCCCCGCCGCGGTCGGCCCGAACCCGGTGCGCCGCCGCCGGGCCCCCCGCGGCCAACACCAGCACCACCCGCAACCACCACCCGGAGCACTCTCGAAGGAGGAGGCGAGGGACCAGGTGATAGACGAGACCCTCTTTGAAGCCGAAGAGAAGATGGAGCGCGCGGTCGAGTTCGCGAAGGACGAGTTCGCGGCCATCCGTACCGGTCGGGCGACGCCCGGCATGTTCTCCCGCATCGTGATCGACTACTACGGCGCGCCGACCCCGCTGCCGCAGATGGCCTCGATCGCGATTCCCGAGCCCCGCATGGTGCTGATCAAGCCGCATGACCCGTCGCAGATCAAGGCGATGGAGAAGGCGATCCGCGACTCCGACCTGGGGATCAACCCGAACAACGAAGGCACCCAGCTGCGCCTGTTCGTCCCCCCGATGACCGAGGAGCGGCGCCGCGACATGATCAAGGTCGCCCGGCACAAGGGCGAGGAGGCCAAGGTCGCGATCCGCAACGTCCGCCGCAAGGCCAAGGAGGAGCTCGACCGCATCGTCAAGGACGGCGAGGCGGGCGAGGACGACGGCCGGCGGGCCGAGAAGGAGCTCGACGACCTGACCCACAGGTACACCGGCCACGTCGACGAGGTCTTCAGCACAAGGAAGCCGAGCTGCTCGAGGTCTGATGTCCTACCTCGACGCCTCCGAGCACGACGACCGCACGCCGGAAAACGGCGCGGTCCGGCGCCGGCCGCGCGCCCAGCCTGGGACGCCGCCACCTACGGCGTGCCGACGACGTGCGCCGCTCCCGGCCGGCCCGCGACCAGGACGCGGGAACACTCGTCGACAGTCGGGCCGGTCCAACGGATGCCACGCGCCGATCGGGCCGTACGACCGCCGGAGCCGGATCCTTACGCGTGACCAGGCCGACCCGTACCCGCCCCGTCGAGCCTACCGCCGACCGAATCCACGCGCCACCGGACCCGGCTGGGACCCGCCGCGACGGACTATCCTCTGGCGCCGTCCTACCGGCCTGACCCCTACCGCTATGAGCCAGGCCCGCCGGTCCCCAACGGCGCCCCGAGCCACGACCGCCCCGTCATCGTTCGAGACGCCGCCGACCCGACCAACCGTCGTCCTACGACGCACCGACGCACGCGTCGTCCTACGAGCCGCCGGCCTATGCGCCTCGGCGGGTACGAGCCGCCGCCGGCCTCCTACGACCCGCCGGTTCGACGACCCGGTCCGGGCCCCACGCCCGGCACGAGTACCCGGGCGGCCTGGACGACGGCGACGGCGAGCCGACCTCCACCGCGGCAGGGTGGCCGGACCGGGCGCAACATGCCGGCGGCCATCGGGGTCGGGGTGGCGCTGGCCGCCGTGGCGCTGAGCGCCCTGTTCCTGTGGCGGCCCGCGTTCTTCGCCGTGATCGCTGTCGCGGCTGGCGTCGGCGTGTGGGAGCTGGTCCGGGCCATCCGTACCAACGGCGTCAACCCGCCGATGATCCCGTTGGTCGCCGGGGCGGCGCTCATGACCGGTCTGGCCTGGTGGGGTCAGGCCGACGCGCTCGACCTTCGGTCTGATGTCACGGTCCTCGCGGCGATGGTGTGGCGTCTCGCCGACGGCGTGGACCGGATACGGGCGCGATGTCGCCGCGGCGACGCTGGTCGCCGTCTACGTGCCCTTCCTGGCCGGGTTCGCCGCGCTGCTGGCCGCCCGCCCGGACGGGGACTTGCGGATCCTCGCCATGCTGGCCCTGGTGGTGCTCTCCGACACCGGCGGGTTCGTGGCCGGCGTGCTCTTCGGGAAACATCCGATGGCGCCGTTGGTCAGTCCGAAGAAGTCGTGGGAGGGTCTGGCTGGTTCGTTCGTGGCCTGCGGCGTGGGCGGGGCGGTGCTGTTGTCCATCCTGTTCGACGCGTCGATCTGGGGTGGCGCCCTGTTCGGATTGGCCATCGCCGGCGCGGCCACGCTCGGCGACCTGGGCGAGTCCATGCTCAAGCGGGATCTTGGCGTGAAGGACATGAGCAACCTGCTGCCCGGTCATGGTGGGCTTATGGATCGACTCGACTCGATCCTCGTGGCCGCCCCCACCGCGTATGTGGTCTTCGCGCTGCTGGTCACCGGCGGTGGGGTAGGAAGCGGCGGTTGCCCGCCAGGAACGAGGCACTCGCCACAAACGGGGCCGTGAGGGGGTCCGGCCGGGCAGGTAGGTGCGCGGACGTGGGACACTGGTCAGGTCATGACCTCCCTCCCCCTGCTCGAGCGCGGAACCTCGCGGCCGCGCCAAGCTGCCGCCGCGGCACCTGGCCGACCTCGACCTGGCCGGCCGCCGGGAGGTGGTCGCCGAGCTCGGGGAGAAGGAGTTCCGCGCCGCCCAGCTCTCCCAGCACTACTTCGGTCGGCTGGTCCGCGACCCGGCCGCCATGACCGACGTGCCGGCGGCCACCCGCGAGCGACTCGCCGCCGACTCTGCTGCCACCGCTACTGACGCCGCTCAAGGAGCTCGGCTGCGACGCCGGCGCCACCCGGAAGAATCTCTGGCGGCTGCATGACGGCTCGCTGGTCGAGAGCGTCCTGATGGGGTACCCGGACCGCGTCACCGTCTGCGTCAGCAGCCAGGCCGGGTGCGGCATGGGGTGCCCGTTCTGCGCGACCGGTCAGGCCGGGCTGACCCGCAGTCTTTCGACGGCCGAGATCGTCGATCAGGTGGTGTGGTTCGCGGGCGTGGCGGCGTCAGGTTCCATTCCGCAAAGTCCACCGCGGTTGTCTCATGTCGTATTCATGGGTATGGGTGAACCGCTGGCCAACTATCAGCGCGTGCTCGCCGCCATTCGCCGGCTGGTCGCTCCGGCTCCGGAGGGTTTGGGCTTGTCACAGCGCCACATCACGGTCTCGACGGTGGGACTGGTGCCCGGAATTCAGCGGTTGGCCGAGGAGGATCTCGCGCTGACCCTTGCGCTTTCGCTCCACGCGCCAGATGATGATCTGCGCGATGAGCTTGTGCCGGTAAACCAACGTTGGAAGGTCGACGAGGTGCTCCAAGCGGCGTGGGATTACTCCGCGCGCACAGGTAGGCGCGTCTCGATCGAGTACGCTCTCATCCGGGCGGTCAACGACCAGGGGTGGCGGGCGGACCTGTTGGGTAAGCTGCTCGCGGGTAGGAACGCCCATGTCAACCTCATCCCGCTCAACCCCACGCCGGGTTCACGATGGGACGCGAGTCCCAAGCCGGTGGAGCGGGAGTTTGTACGAAGGCTGCGCGCCGCGGGCGTCCAGACCACGGTTCGGGACACGCGGGGCCGGGAAATTGACGGTGCGTGCGGGCAACTCGCGGCTTCGGGGTCTGAGCCGGGCTCACGGGGTCGCGGACGAAAGGCGGAACAGTGACGAGTCAGGGTCAGCGGTTCAGGCGGCGAGCGCTCCGGCGCGGCTACAAGGTCGATGAGGTGGACGCCTTTCTCGACCGGGTTGAGGCGACGCTCGGCGGCGACCCGATCGGAGCCGCCGTGGCGGCCCAGGAAGTCCACGACGTTGTGTTCCGGGTCCGCTTCGGCGGATACGACGAGTGGCAGGTAGACCTTCACCTCGACCGCGTCGAGCGGCAACTGGCCGATCTCGAGGAGCGCGGTGGTGGGTTCGAGCGCCGGCCCCGGGAGGACCGGCTCTCGTCACTGCGTGATGACGTACCGCCGCTCGAGCCGCGCCGCCCGAGTGTTCCGCCGCCCCCCATGCCGAGCCGCACCCCCATGCCGGCACAGATGTCGGCGCCGCCGATGGGCGGGTACGGGATGGCGCCGCCGATGTCCGGTCCGCCCATGGCGCCGCCGCCCATGTCAGCTCCGCCGATGCGTCCGATGTCGGCCCCGCCGATGCGTCCCATGTCGGCTCCGCCGATGGCCCCGTACGGCCCGAACGGCGGGCAGCCGGGCTTCGGGAGTGGTGGTCACCCGGCCTACCCTGGTGGCAGCCAGCCGCGGTTCGAGCAGCGCGAGTACTCGCCAGCCGGCTTCGGCGGCGACTTCGGTGGCCGTCGCGGGCGGATGGACATGACCCACGAGATGCGGCTGGATCTCAGTGGTGCCATGCCGATCTCGGGTGGACCGGCCAGCCCGCACGAGCTGCAGCGCATCGACTCCATGCGGCGCACGTTCACCGCCCGCCGCTTCGGCAGCGGGTATGACGCTATCCAGGTGAACCGGCTCTTCGACGCGATCATCGCGGCCCTGTCGGGGCGCTCCGGCATGCCGCTCAACGAGTCCGAGCTCGACCCGAACCAGTTCAGCCTGGTACCGGGCGGCTACTTCGAGGCGGAGGTCAACCAGGCTCTGCGTGAAGTGCGGGAACTCGTACGCCGCTGAGCACAACCCCCAGGAACATCACCGCGCCGGCCAGTCGCCCTGGCCGGCGCGTCCGGCATATGAGCCGCCGTGGTGCGGCCAGTACCCGAGGCCCCCAGTCCGCCCCATGCGAGTCAGTTGCCCGAGGCGCCCCGGGCAGGTGTTAGCAGGGACGCCGTACTCGACAAGAAGAGTGAGTAAAGTGTCCGGGCAAACAGACAGGCGAGCGGGCGGCGGACCGTTGCGTCAGGAGCGCAGGCCGTTGCGGCGCAGGACGAAGTCGAGCACCAGCATGAGCGCGATGCCGCCCGCGACACCGATCAGCCAGATGTCCTGGACATGGCCCAGCTTGTTGCCCAAGGTCATCACTAGCAGGATCACGATCGTGATGACCGCGCCGACCCGGGCCGCGCGGCCGCTGACGGTCGGCTTGAGCTGATCGGGAGCCACCACCGGTTCGTGCTCGTCGTCGGCGGACACGTTCGGTCCCCTTCCTCGCGCCACTGGATGCCAGAAGTAGTCTGGCACGCGGCGGCGGGTCGTCGAGCGGAGGGGACGCCGAATGCGGATCACGGGTACCGGGCACGCGAGCATGCGGATCGACACCGGGGCCGGCAGCATCCTCACCGACCCGTGGGTGAATCCGGCCTACTTCGCGTCGTGGTTCCCGTTCCCGGACAACTCCCAGCTGGACTGGGAGCGCCTGGGCGATGTCGACTACCTGTATGTGTCGCATCTGCACCGCGACCACTTCGACGCCGACCATCTGCGCCGGTTGTCAACAAGAAGGCGACCGTGCTGTTGCCGGCCTACCCGACCAGTCAGCTCGAGGACGAGCTGCGGGAGGTGGGGTTCACCCGGTTCATCGCGACGGTGTCGGGTGAGGTGACCGAACTCGACGGCGGGCTCAACATCATGATCCAGTCTCTGGTGTCGCCCACCGACGGGCCGATCGGGGACTCGTCCCTGTGGGTCGAGTACGGCGGGTTGCGGGTGCTCAACCAGAACGACGCCCGACCGACCGACCTCGCCGCCTTCGCCGAGCTGGGTCATGTGCACGCCCACATGCTCCAGTTCTCGGGCGCGATCTGGTACCCGATGGTCTACGAGCTGCCCGAGGCGGCCAAGCGGGCGTTCGGCAAGCAGAAGCGCGAGCGCCAGTTCGACCGGACCTGGCGCTACATCGACGACCTCAAGGCGTCCTGGGTCTTCCCGATCGCCGGGCCACCCTGTTTCCTCGACGAGGAGCTGTGGCACCTCAACGACGACGGGAGCGACGAGGGCAACATCTTCCCCGACCAGAGCGTCTTCCTGGCCGAGTACGCGCAAGATCGGGCGGGACAACGGCATCGTCCTGCTGCCGGGCTCGGTCGCCACCATCGGTGAGGAGACCTGTTCGGTCACGCATCCGGTGGACGACCTGGAGGCGTTCTTCGAAGCCAAGTCCGACCATCTGCGTGGGTACGCCGAGCGCAAGCGTCCCCTGATCGCGCAGTTGAAGCGAGCCTGGCACCATCCGGACATCGACGTGCTGGCCGGCATGAAGGCCCGGATCGAACCGCTGCTCGAGGAGTCCATCTACCTCGCGACCGGGGTCGGTGGCCCGGTGCGTTTCGACCTGACCGATGATGGTGACGAGGTGCTCGAGTCCATTGTGGTCGACTTCCCGGGCAAGGAGGTCCGCCGTTATGCCGACGAGAAGGTGCGCTACCGGTTCCGGACCCGGCGGTCGCTGGTCGAGCACCTGCTGCGCACGGAAGAGATCGACTGGGTGAACTCGCTGTTCCTGTCGTGCCGCTTCTCGGCCGCCCGGATCGGCCAGTACAACGAGTTCGTCTACGCGTTCTTCAAGTGCCTGTCCGAGGAGCGACTGCAGTACGCGGAGGGCTGGTACGACGAGCACCAGCGGGCCACCGATGCCGAGGACGTCACGCTGGAGGGCTGGGTCGTACAGCGGCGCTGCCCACATCTCAAGGCCGACCTGACCCGCTTCGGCGATCATCGAGGACGGCACGCTGACCTGCCAGCTGCACGGCTGGAAGTTCGACCTCGCCTCCGGACGCTGCCTGACCAGCGTCGGGCACGCGGTACGGGCGCGGCCGGCCGACAGCGTGGCCGCGCCGGCGCCGGGCGGTGATCAGGCACCGTAGCGGGGTGCCCACCGATGCCCGGCCACCGTCGCTCGCGCCGCGTGCCAGCTTTCCGGTCGCACGACGGGCGTCAGACACCCAGGCGGGTCACCAGCCGGCCGTCGATGGCCCCGACGACCGTGGAGCTGCCGTTGATGACGTTGCAGCGCCTGACCTCCTGGCTGCCGGTGTCGAGCAGCAGGACCGACGTGTTGTCCTCCCAGCCCAGCGGCTGGTGTCCGACGCAGTGGAAGTTCTGCTTGACCGGCTCGGCCGCCCCGGCGAGGTCGATCACCATCAGGCCACCCTGGGTCGAGCTGTCCAGTTCGACCAGGTGGTGCCCGTCCGGTGACCGCGAGCCCATCAGCGACTGCCATGTCAACCCGGGCAGGCAGCGGGGCGTGCCCGGGGCCATGTTGGCGACTCCGTCCACAGTGGCCAGACAATCCTTCCCGCCGGCCTGGAAGAGCGCGTACCCCCGTTCGCCTACGGGTACCGGCCCGTATATCGGTGACAGGCCCTTCGTCCAATGTGGAACAAAGTTGCCCTTGGTCGGGTCCCACACGTCGTGCTGGGCGTGGTTGTACCCGCAGCACCCCGTTTCGTAGGTCTGACCGACCACGACCCGGTTGCCGATCCAGGTCGCGGCGAAGCTGTTCGCGGGCACGGGCGAGGTCGTCTCGTTGGTGACGCCCCTCGACGTGAGCGTGCCGGCGTGCATGGTGGTGCCGAGCACCCAGGCGATGCGGGTACCGTCGGACGAGACGACCGGCACGCCGGGCTGTTCGAACCCGGCCTCATTGGCCCGTACCCCGGGTAGCGCGACCGATGTGCCGTCGGGCAACAGGAGTTTGAGCTCCTGCCAGTTCTCGCCGTAGAGCCAGCCGACGGGTACCCGGACGATCCCGTAGTTCGTCCCCGCACCGAGGTCGTAGGTCCGCCCTTCCGAGGTGCGCAGCCGGTTGCCCGGTTCGAGCACGTCCAGTCGGACTCCGTACCGGGCCGTCGACGAGTTGTCCGTGGGCGGCGTGGTCGCCGGGGCAGTGGTGTGGCTCGTGCCCGGCAGGATCGGCGGGCTGGCCGTGGGCCGGGTCGCGACCACGCCACTGACGGCGGCGACGACGGCGAGGACGGCGGCCGCGGTGAGAAGGGTCGCCCGGCGGCGGCGGTGGACGGCGGCGCCCCGGATCGCGGATCCCGCCACGTCGTCGGCGAGCCGGGGCCGGGAGGCGTGCGTCCGCAGCGACTCGCGGAGCTGGTCTTCGAGCGTGGTCATTTCGCCTCCTCGGCGATCTCCATGGCCAGCGGATGGCGTCGGTGGTCCGGGTCCCCGTTCAGCCGTTCCCGGAGGGTCGCCAGGGCGCGGGACGCGTGCGATTTCACGGTCCCGACGGACAGGCCGAGTTGGGCGGCGATGTCGATCTCACTGAGGTCCTCGTAGTACCGCAGGACGATCACCGCCCGTTGCCGGGCCGGCAGGGTACCCAGCAGTCGCCAGATCGCGTCGCGTTCGACCAGCCGGTCGGTCTGGTCGGCGACCGGGCGCTCGGGCAGCACCTGGGTCGGTCGCTCGCCCCGCCACTTGCGCCGCCACCAGCTGGTCGCCGTGTTGAACAGCACCCGGCGGCTGTAGGCCTCGAGAGAGTCGATGCTGCCCAGCCGCCGCCAGGCGAGGTAGGTCCGGGTGAGACAAGTCTGCAGCAGGTCCTCGGCCAGGTTGAGATCGCCGCACAGCAGGTAGGCGACGCGCAGCAGGGCCGCCGACCGCGCGGACACGAACTCGCGGAACTGCGTTTCGCGGGTCTCGGTTGAGCCCACCGGCGCTCCTCTCCCGAGTCCGGACCCTCGTTCTCCGGACATCCGTAAGACGCCGGGCTGGCGACCCCGGTTGTCAGCGCCCGGCCGTGAAGAGTCGGTGCAGACGCCGGCGGCCGTCGTCCACCTGAGCCACGGCCTGCCGTACCTCGCGGCCGAGCTCCTCCAGCTGCGCGGCACCGCGGGCCGGCACGATGACCGCCAGGAGATCCTCAGCGGTGATGCGCCGCCGGGAGCTGGACGTACCGGTACCGAGCGGGCGTAGCTGTGCCCGGACCGCCGGGGTGTACAGCAGGCCGAGAACCGCGTACGGGTCACCGTCGGCGGCGAAGACACCGAACTCGGCGGAGACCTGAGCCGCCACCGGCGTGACCGCCGCCCGCAGCCGGGCCGGGTTGAGCAGCGACACGATGAGGCGACCAGGTTCGACCAGTAGACCCGGCGTCGTGGGCTGGTACGACCCGGCGGCCGACCAGTCGATCGTGCCCCGATCGTCCACGTGCAGCACCGACACGAACGGCGACGTGACCTTCGGTGCCCGGGCCGCCAGGACCGGGACGATCAGCTCCCCCAGCGCGACCCCGCCGGCCCCGGTCAGGCGGCGGCGGGCGGCCAGCGCGACCGGGTCGAGCCGGGACGGGTCGAGCGAACGGACCGAGGCCGCGTCGACCGGCACGACCACCGGACCGTCCTCAGTGGACATCCTCGCCCGGATCAGGGCGGCCAGAGCCGGTAGCTGGTCACCGGCCGGGTCGGCTGCCGCCCGCCCGCCCTGGCGGACGAAGCCGACGTGCTCGACCCGGGCCAGCGTGATGGTGGGAGTCCGGGGGGCCCGGCGCAGGAAGACCGCGCTCGTCTTGGCCACGGTGCCGCTCAGTGAGAACGTCGCGGTGGGCAGGCTGACGCAGGCGGCCAGCGACACATCGGGGCGGCCGGGATCGAGGGCGAGGTCGCTGAACGCGGCCGACGACACCACGCCGTCGGGCAGGACGATGCCGAGGACCCCGCCTGGGCTGAGCAGGTTCACCGCCCGTACCAGTCCGACCAGGCTCGGGTCGAGGCGGCGCCGCCCGGACAGCCGGGGAATGGCCGCCGCCGTCGCCGCCAGCCCGTCCGGGTCGTCGTACTTGCCGTCCCCGAAGGGTGGATTGGTCAGGATGATCGGTGAGCGCAGGCCGTCCACGTCCGAGTCGGTGACCGAGTCACGTACCGTCCACACCAGCGGCCGGTCGACACCGTAGAGCAGCAGGTTGATCCGGGCCTTGGCGATCGCCGAGGGCGACTGGTCAGCGCCGAACGGGCCGCGCCGCAGCAGGCGGTCCGCCACCGGGTCGCCCGGACCGGCCGCCCGCAGCACTTCCAGCGCGGCGACCAGGAACCGGCCGGTACCGCAGTACGGGTCGCCGAAGCCCGGGCCATCGTCCACTTCGCAGAGCTGGTCGGGTTGGAGCAGGCTCAGTGCCACCTCAGCCATCATGCGGGCGACGCCACTCGGAGTGAGGTAGGTGCCGAGCCCGCCGGCGTGGTCGTACCGGCCGGCCAGCAGGGCGTCGAAGGCCGCTCCGAGCGGGTCGGAGACACTCGGTACGCCGTGGTCGACGATGTCAGAGACGATCGCCGCGGCGGCGTGCAGCAGCCCCTCGTCGGTCAGCCGGAAGGGCTCGCCGGCCGGCCATACCGGATGGGCCAGTCCGGCCGGGTCGACCGCTACCAGCTCGGGCGCGGCCACCGCCTGCGCGAACGCCCGCTGGAAGTGGGCCACCGACCCGCCCGGGAACAGCCCGGATACCCGGTGGCGCAGGCTCCACAGACGGATCAGGACGAGCTTGGCCACCTCCTCGACGGCCGCGTTCGAGGGCCTGATGCCGCCCCGGACGTAGATGAGCTGGTGGAGCTCGTCGAAGCGGCGCGCCACCGCGATCTCGGCCGACCCCCATCGTCCGGCTACTCCCAGTGGTGGCGGCGGCGGGCTCGACATGCGGTGACCTTAGTCCCGACCGGGCGTTACGCGGGTGCGGCGAGCTGCGCCAGGTACGTCGTGAGTTCCAGCTCGAAGAGGGGTTCGACATCGGTCACCGCCCAGCCCAGGTGTCCGAACACCTCCATCGCCACCAGACCGTAGAGGCGCGTCCACGCGGACAGGTACGCGTAGATCACCTCGACCGGTACATCGGGACCGAAGGTGGCCCGGTACGGACCGAGGGACCGGCCGATCCGTGGCTCGATCACCTCCGCCGGCACCGCCCGGAACGCGCCCTGCCGCTGCAGGTCGGCGAATGCGTCCAGGAACGGCGCGCCGAAGCGGGCACCGGCGTGTTCCGGCGTCACGCAGGCGTCCTCGAACTGAGCCACCCCGGGCACCGGGTTGCCGAACATCAGCCCGAACTCGGCTGGATGCCCGACCGACCAGTCACGGAACGCGCGGGCCATCCGCAGCAGCCGTTCGCGTGGCTCGTCGATCCCGTCGCCGGCCGCCGTGACGGCCAGCCGGAGCTCCTCGAACAGGTCCTCGACCAGATCGCGCACCAGCGCGTCGAGGCTCGGGTAGTAGCGGTAGATGGCCGGTGCCGTCATGCCCATCTCGCGGGCGATGGCACGCAGCGAGATCGCGGGCGGGCCACCGTCGACCAGCAGCCGGCGGGCGAGGTCCTTCATCTCCCGCACCGCGGCCGCGCGGACGCGGTCCCGGCGGCGCGGTGTGGAACCCTCGAGCGTGTCCATGACGTTGCTGCGACCTCCCTCTGACGCCCAGGCGTAGCGATCTCCCTTGACGCCGGCGGCGACACGTAGTAAACACTGTTAACGTCGATAACAACGTGTCATGGAAGCATACGGCAAGTGGGGAGCGGTCGTGTTCTCGTGGTGGGGTTCCGCGGTGGTCCGGCGTCGCTGGTGGGTGCTGGCCGCCACCGCCGTGCTGATCGTCGTCGGCGGACTGTGGGGCACCGGCGTCTTCGGATCGCTCGGTGCCGGCGGGTTCGACGACCCGGGCAGCCCCAGCAGCATCGCCAACGGCCGCATCGAGGCCGAGTTCGGCCCGCAGGGGGCGGACATTCTCGCCCTCTACACGCTGCCGTCCTCCACTGTGGACGATCCCGGCCTGGCCGTCCCGGTGACAACCGTGCTCGACCGGTTGCGGGCCCGGCCCGAGATCGCCGGTGTCACCTCCTACTACACGTCCCGGTCACCCGCCCTGGTCTCCAGGGACCGACACGCGACCTACGTCGCGATCCAGCTGCGCGAGGGTGACATCGATCGCCAGCGGACCGACTACGAGGCGGTCGCCCCGCTGCTTCACGCGGGCGGCGGTGTGCAGACCCTGCTCGGCGGTCCGATCGGATTCCAGGACGACGCCAACAAGCAGATCGAGAGGGACATCGTCCGGGCCGAGGTGCTCTCGGTGCCGATCCTGCTGTTACTGATGATCTTCATCTTCCGCGGTGTCGTGGCGGCCGCCATGCCGCTGGTGGTCGGCGTCGTGGCCACCCTTGGCGCGTTCACGGTGACCCGGCTTGCTCGCCTCGGTCACCGATATCTCGGTGTTCGCGGCCAACGTCATCACACTGCTCGGGCTCGGGATGGCGGTCGACTACGCCCTGTTCGTGGTGAACCGATTCCGTGAGGAACTGGCCGCCGGCCACTCCAGCGCCGGGGCGATGCGCGCGGACCATCGCCACCGCCGGCCGGACCGTGTGGTCTCCGGGCTGACCGTCGCGCTGGCGCTGTCGAGCATGCTGCTGTTCCCGATGGGCTTCCTCAGGTCCATGGCGTACGGCGGCATGGCCGCGGTTCTCGTCGCGATGGTGGCCGCTCTGACGACCCTGCCGGCGGTGCTGGTCCTGCTCGGGCCCAGGGTCAACGCCGGGCGGGTACCGCTGCTCCGGCGCCGCCGGCCGGTCGCGCCCGGTGAGGGTGGCTGGGCCCGGCTGGCCCGCAGTGTCATGCGCCGGCCGGTGCTCTACGTGGTCGTGGTGGCCGTGATCCTGCTCGGCTTCGCCACGCCGTTCCTGCGGGTCAGCTTCGGCGGATTCGACGAGCGGGTGCTGCCGGCGGGGACGCCGAGCCGGGCCGTCGCCGAGCGGATCGCCGTCGGGTTCCCGGGCGGCGGCACCTCCCCGATCGTGGCTCTGGTGCAGGGCGGTGGGCCGGCGGCCGGCCAGGCGTTCGCCGACCGGGTGGCGGGTGCCGCGGGCGTGACCGGTGCGAGTGTGACCGCCACCAGGGGCGACGCGTCATTGGTCAGCATCGGCTATGAAGCGAGCCCCCGGCTCGAGCGCGGCCCGCGACGTGGTGTCCGCAGGTGCGTGCGGTACCGGCACCGCCGGGCAGCCAGGTCTACGTCACCGGCCGCCCGGCCGTCGACCTCGACCAGCTCACCAGCCTCGGCGGCCGGCTCCGTGGATGGCCCTCTACGTGGCGGTGGTCACGTTCGTGCTGCTGTTCCTGGCCTTCGGCTCGGTCGTCCTGCCGCTCAAGGCGATCGTCATGAACGTCATCTCGATCGGGGCATCCTTCGGCGTGGTGGTCTGGGTGCTTCCAGGACGGTCATCTGGCCGGCCTGCTCGGCTTCACCCCGACCGGCTTCCTCGAGCCGACCAACCTCATCCTCATGCTGGCCGTCCTGTTCGGACTGTCCACCGACTACGAGGTGTTCCTGCTCTCCCGCGTACGGGAGGAGTGGGACCGCACGCGCGACAACACCGGCGCGGTCACCACCGGCCTGCAGCGCACGGGCGGCATCATCACCGCCGCGGCGCTGCTGCTCATCGTGGTGATCGGCGGGTTCGCCACCGGCGGCGCGTCGACCATCAAGATGCTCGGGCGTCGGCACCCTCGTCGCGGTCGCGGTCGACGCCGCCCTCGTCCGCACCCTGCTCGTGCCGGCGACGATGCGGCTGCTCGGCCGGTGGAACTGGTGGGCGCCCGGCCCGTTGGCGCGGCTCTACCGCCGGTACGGGCTGCGGGAGGCCGACCCGGCCCCGGTCGCCGACCGCGCGGCCGAGCCGGCCACGGTGCGGTAGGCCGGCATGGGCCCGCCAGCCTCGGCCGGCATGCCGACCTTCTCGACCCAGCGGCTGGACCTACGGCCGTGGACCCATGAGCAGTCCGATGTGGACCGCCTGGTCGACACCTACTCCCAGTGGGAGGTGGCCCGGTGGCTGGGGGCGAGCCCGCGTCCACTGGAGACCGTCGAGCAGGCACACACCGCAGTGGACCGTTGGGCCGGCCGGATCGAGGGGATCTTCGGGGTGTGGGCCGTCCAGGTAAGGGCAACCGGCGGTCGTCGCGGGCACCGTCCTGCTGGTGCCCGCTGCCCGGATCGGCCGGGCGAGGTCGAGGTCGGCTGGCACTTCCACCCCGACTCCTGGGGGCGGGGTTTCGCGCACCGAGGCCGCCCAGGCCACCCTTGAGCGGGGTTTCGCGGTCGGGCTGGCCGAGGTCTTCGCTGTCGTCCGGCCGGGGAACGACCGCTCGGTCGCGCTGTGCGCCCGCCTCGGCATGACCGCCGCTCGGGCGCACCGACCGCTGGTACGGCGTCGAGCTGGAGCTGTTCCGCGCCACCGCGACCGGGTAGGCCGACAGGGCGCTGGCGCGCCACTCGGGCGACGTGGGGACCTCCGGCGGTGCCATCAGCGGGGCTTGCGGGACAATAGGGTGTGTGACCGCCCGCGAGATCGTCCTGCTCGGCTCGACCGGCTCGGTCGGCACCCAGGCGGTCGACATCGTCAGGGCCAACCCGGACCGGTTCCGGGTCGTCGGACTGGGCGCGGGTGGTGGCAACGTGAGCCTGCTCGCCGAGCAGGCGCTGGCGCTGGGGGTCGACGTCGTCGGGCGTGGCCAAGGCGAGCGCCGCCGCAGGATCTCCAGCTGGCGTTCTACGCCGAGGCGGCGCGGCAGGGGTACCCGACCGGCAGGTTCCGGATACCGAAGATCCTGGCCGGCCCGGACGCGATGACCGAGCTGGCCCGCTGGCCCTGCGACATCGTGCTCAACGGCGTGGTCGGGTCGCTCGGACTGGCGCCCGACCCTGGCCGCGCTGCGAGCAGGGGCGCACGCTCGCGCTGGCCAACAAGGAGTCGCTGATCGCCGGCGGACCGCTTGTCCGGCGGGCGGTGCGGCGGCCGGACCAGATCGTGCCGGTCGACTCCGAGCACTCGGCGCTCGCCCAGTGCCTGCGGGCGGGTCAGCGATCGGAGGTACGCCGGCTGCTGCTGACGGCCAGCGGCGGCCCGTTCCGCGGCCGGTCGCGGGACGAGCTGACGCAGGTCACACCGGAGCAGGCGCTGGCCCACCCGACCTGGAACATGGGCCCCGTCGTCACGATCAACTCGGCCACGATGGTCAACAAGGCGCTCGAGGTGATCGAGGCGCACGAGCTGTTCGGGATCGGCTACGACGACATCGATGTGGTGGTGCATCCGCAGTCGGTGATCCACTCGATGGTCGAGTTCGTCGACGGTTCGACCATCGCCCAGTGCAGCCCGCCCGATATGCACCTGCCGATCGCGCTCGGGCTGGGCTGGCCCGACCGGGTGCCCGGGCGCCGCCCGGGCAGTCGACTGGACCAGGTCCGGGAGCTGGACGTTCGAGCCGCTCGACGAGGAGGCGTTCCCGGCCGTCGGGCTGGCCAAGGCGGCCGGCCGGGCTGGCGGGTGCCGTCCGGCCATCTACAACGCGGCCAACGAGGAATGCGTGGCGGGATTTCGTCGCCGGAAAGGTGGCGTTCGTCTCCATTGTCGACACCGTCGCCCGGGTGATGGACGAGGCACCCGATCTGCCCGGACCAGGTACCGTCGATGACGTACTCGCCGCGGAGGCGTGGGCCAGGAGCCGGGCCCGCGAGCTGATCGCGGCTCACGGATCTGTGACGACCGGCTGAGGGAGCTCCATGCAGGTTCTCGGGATCGTGGTCTTCGCACTGGGCATTCTGATCTCCGTCTGCCTTCACGAAGCCGGGCACATGATTGCGGCGAAGTCATTCGGCATGAAGGTGACCAGGTACTTCGTCGGATTCGGGCCGACCCTGTGGTCCTTCCGCAAGGGCGAGACCGAGTACGGCGTGAAAGCGATCCCGGCCGGCGGCTTCGTCAAGATCGTCGGAATGACGCCGCAGGACGACGACGTCGAGCCCGAGGACCAGCCGCGCGCGATGTGGCGCTTCCCGGTCTGGAAGCGCACGATCGTCATGTCGGCCGGCTCGGTGACCCACTTCATGCTCGGCATCGTGATCCTGTGGGCGGTGTTCGCGTTCATCGCGCTACCCGACGAGGGCAAGCTGCAGAGCCAGCCGGTGACGATCGACCAGGTCTCGCCGTGCGTACCGGCCAAGATTGAACTGGATCCCGAGCACCGGCCAGGCCCGGGACTGCGTGCCGGGTACGGACGCGGCCAGCGCCGCCTCAGTGGCCGGGCTGCGTAGCGGTGACACGATCGTGGCGATCAACGGCGAGCAGGTCTCCGGCTGGAACACGCTCAGTACCAAGATCCGCTCGCTCGGCAACAGCACAGCGGCGATCACGTACCTGCGCGACGGCCAGCCGACGACGGTCAACGTCGCGTTGCCTCTCGTGCAACGCCCGAAGCAGTCGGTCGACCCCCCCACGCCGATCAAGAACCTCACGCCGGACCAGCTCGAGAACGTCGGTGTGCTCGGCATCACGCCGATCAGACCGGTCAGCACGGCCGGCCCGGTCGCCGCCGTCAGCAAGGCCGGCAACCAGACGGTCGCGCTGTTCACCGGTACCTTCGAAGCGATCAAGAAGTTCCCGGAGAAGGTGCCGAAGCTGTGGGCCGCGCATCAACGGCCAGCAGCGTGACCCGGAGACCCCGGTCAGTGTCGTCGGCGCCTCCCGCATCGGTGGCGAGCTCTTCGAGCAGGGCGAGTTCCCGACCTTCCTGCTCGTGCTGGCCAGCCTGAACTTCTTCGTCGGCCTGTTCAACCTGCTGCCGCTGCTGCCGCTGGACGGTGGGCACATCGCGATCGCATGGTTCGAGCGGATCCGGGCCTGGCTGTACGCCAAGCTCGGCCGACGCGACCCGGGACCGGTCGACTACATGAAGCTGATGCCGATCACGTACGTGGTGATCCTGATCTTCGGTGGGTTCACACTGCTCACCGTCGCCGCCGACATCGTCAACCCGATCAAGATCTTCTAGCGCTGGGAGCTGTCATGACCGCGATCAACCTCGGCATCCCCGCCGCGCCGCCGCCGGCCCTGGCGCCGCGCCGGCAGAGCCGCCAGATCATGGTCGGCTCGGTGCCGGTCGGCGGCGGCGCGCCCGTGTCTCGGTGCAGTCGATGACCACCACCCTGACCGCCGATGTCAACGCGACCCTGCAGCAGATCGCCGAGCTCACCGCGGCCGGCTGCCAGATCGTGCGGGTGGCGGTGCCGTCGCAGGACGACGTCGAGGCGCTGCCGGCGATCGCCCGCAAGTCGCAGATCCCGGTCATCGCCGACATCCACTTCCAGCCCAAGTACGTCTTCGCCGCGATCGAGGCCGGCTGCGCCGCCGTCCGGGTCAACCCGGGCAACATCAAGAAGTTCGACGACAAGGTCGGCGAGATCGCCAGGCCGCCGAGGACGCGAAGGTGCCCATCCGCATCGGCGTCAACGCCGGCTCGCTCGACCCGCGGCTGCTGCAGAAGTACGGCAAGGCCACGGCCGAGGCGCTGGTCGAGTCGGCGCTGTGGGAGTGCTCGCTGTTCGAGGAGCACGGCTTCCGCGACATCAAGATCTCGGTCAAGCACAACGACCCGGTCGTCATGATCCGGGCGTACCGGCAGCTCGCCGAGCAGTGCGACTACCCGCTGCACCTCGGCGTGACCGAGGCCGGCCCGGCGTTCCAGGGCACGATCAAGTCCGCGGTCGCGTTCGGCGCGCTGCTGGCCGAGGGGATCGGCGACACGATCCGGGTCTCGCTGTCCGCCCCGCCGGTCGAGGAGGTCAAGGTCGGCAACGCAGATCCTCGAGTCGCTCGGACCTCAAGGAGCGCGGCCTGGAGATCGTCTCCTGCCCGTCCTGCGGCCGGGCCCAGGTCGACGTGTACACGCTGGCCGACCAGGTGCACGCCGCGCTGGACGGGTTCCCGGCTCCGCTGCGGGTCGCCGTCATGGGCTGCGTCGTCAACGGCCCCGGCGAGGCCCGCGAAGCCGACCTCGGGGTCGCGTCCGGCAACGGCAAGGGCCAGATCTTCGTCCGGGGCGAGGTCATCAAGACCGTGCCCGAGTCGCAGATCGTCGAGGTGCTGGTCGAGGAGGCCCTGCGCATCGCCGACGAGATGGGCGTCGACGTGGCCGCTACGACCGGCCCGGTCGTCACCGTCCACTAACCTGAGCACGTGGGAGGCGACGAGGAGGAGGCGGAACCGCAGACGGCCACCTGGTCGGGCGCGCCGCCGCCCCTCGTACATCGGTCGGGCCACGCCGACCGCGCCGATGCCGGCCGACCTCTGGGCCGACTACAGCGGGCCCCAGGTCATCCTCGTCGAGGCGCCCCGGCAACGCTCAGTGGGCCGGCGTGCTCATCTCGGCCGGCATCGTGGCCGCCTTCTGCGCCGATCGGCGGCGACCGCCCTGTCGTCACCCAGGCGCTCCTCGACGACCAGCGACGCTCCGCCGGAGCCGGCGGCGCACCGCCGTCCCGCGCCGACCCGGGCGCTGACACCCAAGCCGCCACCGCCCGGTCGCCCGGGTCTGAACGACCCGGTGCGCGACGGCATGTTCCAGTTCACGGTCACCAAGGTCAGCTGCGGCCGCCACTGGTGTCCAGCCGGGATCTTCAACCGGAGGCCAGGGCCAGTTCTGCCTGGTCACGCTCACCGTCCGCAATGTCGGCTTTCAGGGACGGGGCTTCGCCGAAGGCTTCCAGAAAGCGATCGGGGCGAACGCCTGCTACTCGCCAGACACGGCCGCGGGCTCATCGTCAACGGCGGCGGCTCCACCGTGTTCTCCACGGTCGACCCCGGCAGAAGGTCACCGGCACGATGGTCTTCGACATCCCCCGGAGCGCGAAGATCGCCAAGCTGGAGCTGCACGACTCGCCGTTCTCCAGCGGCGCCACCGTCACGGTGACCGGAGCCGGGCGGGGACTGCCCCACCCGGCTCCACTACCGGCTACTCGGCAAGGATGGCGTAGAGCTTGCGCCTGGCGTCGGCGATCACCTCGACCGCGCGCTGCCGCTGCTCGTCGGTGCCGCTCGTCATCACCTGGCGCAGGGCGTTCATCGCGCCGAAGGTCGCGTCCCGGAGGTCGTGCCAGCTGGCGAACGCGTCGTCGGTGAACTCCGCCCACGGCGGCGTGCTCGCCGGCGGCCTGAGCCTCGGTCCGCCCGGCTTCGGTCAGGCTGAACCGCTTCCGGCCCGTCGCTCTCCTCGCTGACGATGAGGCCCTCGTCCTCCAGCATCTGCAGGGTCGGGTAGACCGAGCCCGGGCTGGGGCGCCAGACCCCGCCGGTACGGGAGTCGAGTTCCGAGATCATCTCGTAGCCGTGCATCGGGCGCTCGAGCAGTAGCGCGAGCAGACGCTGCCCGGACATTGGCCCGGCGTCCACGGCCGCGGCCGGTCGCGTGTCCACCCGGGCCGCCGTGCCCTGGTCCGAAACCCGGGGTGCCGGGCATGCCACGGGGGGCGGGAACGGCATTCGCCACGGACCGCGCATGACGGGCTTCGTGCGGCCCTGGAACCCTCTCATGATCACTCCTCGTCATGTCGCTGATACGTCGACGATATATCGGAGAAGTGCTCGGCTGCAACGCGGCTCGCGCGGCGCGAAAGTCAGATCGCGAGGGATGCCGCCGACTCGGCCGGGCGTGGCAGGCTGGGGGCATGTTGACGGTGCCGGCGCGCCTGCTCAGCGACGCCGACCGGTCCGCCGTCGAGCGGGTGCTCGACTGCCGCGCCGATCGCCGCCGCTCAGGTGGCCGAGCGGGTCCACGCCGCCGGGTCACCGTGGGGCGCCGACGCGCGGGTCTTCGGGTACGGCAGCCACCGCCGGCTCGAGTCGATCTGCTGGTCGGGGGCGAACCTCATCCCGGTCCACGCCAGTCCGGCCGCCGCCGACGGCGTTCGCCGAGATGGCCGCCGCCCACCCGCGCAGCTGTTCCTCGCTGGTCGGCGAGTCCGAGGCGGTGCTCGACATGTGGCGCCGCCTCGACCGCTACTGGGGGCCGGCCCGGGATGTACGGCCGTGCCAGCCGCTGCTGGTCACGTCGACCCCGCCGCTCGGTACCGGCCGACCCGACCGTACGCCTTGTCCGTCCACATGAGATGGACGTGCTGTTCCCGGCCGCGGTCGCGATGTACACCGAGGAGGTCGGGATCTCGCCGCTGACCGGCGGCGGGGGTCGCGACTACCGGGACCGGGTCGGCCGACCTCGTCCGCGGCCGGCGGGCCTACGCGAAGTTCGTCGGCGGCCGGGTCGTGTTCAAGGCCGAGCTGGCCGTGGTCACCCGGCTACACCGCCCAGGTGCAGGGCGTCTGGGTCGCGCCGGAGTGGCGCGGCCATGGCATCGGGACCAGCGCGATGGCGGCCGTCGTCCGCGACGCGCTCCGACGGGTCGCGCCGAGCGTGAGCCTGTACGTCAACGACTACAACGCTCCGGCCCGACGGGTGTACGACCGGTGCGGCTTCCAGCCGCGCCGGCACCTTCGCCACCGTCCTGCTCTAGACTCCGTATCGCTGTAGGGCTCCGTTTGCTGGGGCTCCGTGTCGCTGTAGGGCTCCGCATCGTCTGAGAAGTCGGGCAGCCGGCGGAGTCTCGGATACCGCCGTCTCACCCGCCTCGTCGAAACGCGGATCAGCGAACGGAGCCGTGCTGTCCGTATCTGACGCGATCATCTGAGGAGGACGCGGGTGACGGCGCATACGTCGACGCGCCACCGCTCGCGGTGTCGGCGTCGGGTCGACGACGTCTGGCGCGCTGTTCGGTCAGGTACCGGCCCTGTCGGGCATGTCGCTGTCCGCACCGTACGGCCAGGTCACCGCGCTGGTCGGGCCGAACGGGGCCGGCAAGACGACGCTGCTGCTGATCCTCGCCTCGCTGCTGCGCCCCGACCGGGGCCAGGTCCGCGTCGCCGGCGTCGACCCGGTCGCCGACCCGTGCGGGGTACGCGGTCACATGGGCTGGATGCCGGACACCTTCGGCGTCTACGACCAGCTCATCGTGCGCGACTACCTGGGCTTCTTCGGCGCACGCGTACGGGACTGAACCGCAGCGACACGAACGACCGGGTGACCGAGCTGCTCACCCTGGTGCACCTCAGCGAGTACCTCACCCAGCCGGTGCACGTGCTCTCCCGGGGCCAGAAGCAGCGGCTCGCTCTGGCCCGCGCGCTCATCCACCGGCCGCGGGTGCTGCTGCTCGACGAGCCGGCGTCCGGACTGGATCCGCGGTCGCGGGTCGAGCTGCGCGATGTCCTGCGGGGACTGGCCGGCGCAGGGCGTGGCGGTGCTGGTGTCCAGCCACATCCTCACCGAGCTGGAGGAGATCGCCGACCGGATCGTGCTGGTCGCCAAGGGGCCGCACGGTCGGCGAGCACACCATGGCCGAGCTGGCGGCGCAGGCACAGGTCCGCTACCGCGTCCGGGCCACCGACCCGGCCGCGCTCACCGCGGCGCTGGCCGCCCGCGGCGTCGACCCCGGTAGGCGGTGGCAATGTCCGGAGTGGACATTCCGGCGATGTCCGAAGTGGACGCTGCCGACCTGCTGGCCGCGCTGGTCACGGCCGGGCGTGCGGGTGGTCGCCTTCGAACCGCTGGGCAGCAACCTGGAGTCGGTCTACCTGGCCATGACGGAGGAGCGGCGATGATCACCCCGTCAGGCGTCTGGCTGGTCACTCGGCAGGAGTTCCGGGTCCGGCTGCGCACCGGCCGGTGGCGGTGGCTGCTGGGCGGCTGGGTACTGCTGCTGTTCCTCTTCACGCTCGGCCTGGACAACTACCTTCGTCCACCGCGTACGGCGTGCTGACGACCCGCGCGCGCGGGGCGTGCCGCTGTTCGGCATCCTGATGTTCTTCGTGCTCGGCCATGGTGCTGGTGATCAGCCCGGCCCTGACCTCGCAGACCATCAACGGCGACCGCGAGCGGGGCACCCTGGCCACGCTGCAGGTCACGATGCTGCGCCCGGCCGAGATCGCCACCGGTAAGCTGCTGGCCGGCTGGGCGGTCGGGCCTGGTGGCGCTGGCGCTCACGCTGCCGTTCACCCTGTGGGCGATGGCCAAGGGCGGCGTGGACATTCGACCGGATCGCCGCCGTCTACGGCGTGGCGGCCCTGCTGATGGGCTGCGTCTGCGCCATCTCGCTGGGTTCTCGGCGACTGCTGGCCCGTTCGATCACCTCGACCCTGCTCTCCTACCTGACCGTGTTCATGTTGGTGTTCGGCACGCTTGATCGCCTTCATGCTGGCCCTGCCGCTGACCAGCACGGACTACGAACAGCGCGACCCGGACGGCTACGTGTACAACTACCCGGTCCAGCACCCGGAGGACGTGTGGTGGCTGCTCGCGCCGAACCCGTTCGTGGTGCTGGCCGACGCCGCGCCCCGGGTGTCGCCGCGCTATGTCCAGCGCGACGGTGACCAGTTGCGGGTGGACGAGAACGACCCGCTGAGCAGCCTCGCCAACGAAGTGAGGCGGCTGCGCCGGCCGACCGTCCCCTACGCCTCCGACCAGATCGTGACGGCCGAGATGGAGGCGGCTCAGCGGGCCGACCCGGGACCGATCTGGCCGTGGGGGCTGGGCTTCGACGTGCTGGTCGGAGTGGGGGCGGTGGCGGTCGCGGCGCGGCGCCTACGCACCCCGAGCCGCAAGCTCGGCCGTGGTGTGCGGATCGCGTGAGGACCTGGCCCGTGGGACGGATGAGGCGTGCGGGTTTGGTCCTTCGGCTGCGCGGGCGCCGGACCGGTCCGACGATCGGGGCATGACGGATTACAACGACCAGGAACGTCAGACCCTGCGTACGGGCGCATTCGGAGCGGTCTTCCTCGTCTCGAACGCGGAGCCGGGCCTCATGGACATGGTCAAGGAGAGCTTCGCCGCCTCCAAGTCATTCGCGACCTCGTCGCCGGAGCTGCGTGACCTGCTCAAGTCCGGCGGTATGCCGCAGCTGCCCAAAGGCACGCCGACTGACATCGAGTCCGGCATCCTGGCCGCTCTGCGGCAGTCCACGTCCATCCTGCAGGCGAAGGGCCAGCCCGAGCTCGACGGGTTCCGTTCGGCCGTGGGCGACGCCGTCGACGACGTCGCGATGGCGGCCGGCGGCGGCACGAGCGAGGCGGAGACGGCGGCCATCGGCAAGGTGAAGGCCGCGCTCGGCGCCGGCTGACAGGATCCTCCACCACGGGCCATCAGCGTCCACAAAGGACGTAGGTGGCTCGTCGGCTATGCTCAGGCGGCCACCGGTTCAGTCGCCGGGATGGGTACCGCGAGTACCGCCGTACCGTAGGCGCAGACCTCGTTCCACGCGTTGGTGACACCGCGGTGGTCGAAGCGCATGCCGATCACCGCGTTGGCGCCCCGCAGCTCGGCCGACTCGGCCATGTGGGCGACCGCTTCCTCGCGGATCTGGGCGAGCAGCCGCTGCAGCTGCGGGTTGAGCCGTCCGTTGAGTGACTTGACGCCCTCGACGAATGGGTTGAACGAACGGGCGGTGACTCCGACCACTTCCCCGATCACGGCTCGCACTTCCCAGCCGGGAATGCCCTCCGTCGTGACCACAAGCATCTGCCTCACCTGTGTCCCTGGCGTGACCGTCGCCACCCGAACTCTAACCGCCGGTGCGCCAAGGGATCCGGGCCCGAAGCGGGCTCCCACCGATCGGGTGACTAGGCGCGCACGCGGGTGCTGCCCGGATCGAACAACGGCTCGGGGCGTACCACCGCGTCGCACCAGCGACCGAACACCCCGACCTGGACGGCGGTGTCAAGCTCCACTGTGGATGGTAGGTAGGCGTAGGCGATCGACTCGCCGACGCGGTACCCGAATCCGCCGCTGGTCACCCGCCCGCAGGGACGCCCGTCGACCCGTACCGGCTCGGTACCCAGGCACACCGTGTCGGGATCGACGACGGTGAGACAACGCAGCCGCCGCCCGTCCGCCCCGCCGGCCGCCGCCTCCCGGGCCGCCAGCAGCGCCACCCGGCCGATGAAGTCCTTGGTCAGCCGGACGGCGAAGCCCAGCCCGGCCTCGTCCGGAGTGGTCTCCGCCGTGATGTCCGAGCCCCAGACCCGGTACCCTTTCTCGAGCCGCATCGCGTCGATGGCCCGGTACCCGGCCGGGCGTAGTCCGAACGGCTGGCCGGCCGCGCACAGGGTGTCCCATAAGGTCAGGGCGTACTCGGTCGGGGTGTACAGTTCCCAGCCGAGCTCGCCGACGAAGGTCACCCGTTGGGCGAGTACCGGCACCGGGCCCACCGTGAGCCGGGTGGCCGAGAGCAGGGGGAAGTCCTCAGTGGACAGTGAAGCGTCGGTCAGCGGCTGCAGGATGTCCCGGGCGGCTGGCCCCCACAGGCACAGGCATCCGTAGCCGCCGGTGACGTCGTCGACCGTCACCGATGACGGCGCGTGCCGGCGGATCCAGGCGGCGTCCCGCCCACCCGACGCGGTACTGGTGACGACCCGGAAATGGGACTCGCCCAGCCGGGTCACGGTGAGGTCGGCCTCGATGCCGGCCCCGTCGTTGAGCAGCTGGGTGTAGACGACGGTGCCGACCGGTTTGTCGATGTCGTTGGCGCACAGCCGTTGCAGCAGCGCCATGACGCCGTCACCGCGGACTTCGAACTTGGCGAACGAGGACTGGTCGAACAGGCCGGCGGCTTCGGTCGTCGCCCGTACCTCCGCCGCGATCGCCGGCGACCACACCCGCCCGGCCCAGCCAGCCGGCCGCCGGGCCGCGGCACCGGCCGCGGCATTGACGCCGAACCAGTTCACCCGCTCCCAGCCGGCCTTCTCGCCGAACGCCGCGTCGAGTTCGACCGCCCGTGGCCAGGTGGCGGAGCGCCGCAGCGGACGCGCGGCCTGGAGTTCCTCGTGCGGGTACACGATGTCGTAGTACCGCGAGTACGCGTCCAGCGCCCGGGCGGTGCTCCAGGACCGGCTGGCCGCGTGCCCCCCGAACCGCCGGATATCCATAGTGGACACGTCGAACTCGGGCGTGCCGTCGACGATCCACTCGGCCACCACCTTGCCGACTCCGCCGGCGGCGGCCAGCCCGTGCACGCAGAAGCCGGCCGCGGTCCACAGCCCGGGCACCCCCGTCTCGCCCAACAGGAACTCGCCGTCGGGAGTGAAGGCCTCGACGCCGTGGACCACCCGGGCGATCGTGGCGCCGGCCAGGACGGGAACCCGGTGACGGGCGTTGCGCCAGGACTCGTCGAACCGGTCCAGGTCGGGGTCGAACAGGCTGCGCGGGGTGGCCAGTGAACCGGCCGGCCAGCACACCTGCGGGTCACGAACGTAGCCGCCGACCAGGAGCCCGGATCCCTCGCCCCGCAGGTACACGATGTGGTCGGGGTCGCGGACGGTCGGGATGAGCTCGACCCGGAGGGCGTCCGTCGTCGGGCCGACCTCACCCGGCAGCGGCGAGGTCACCACGTACTGGTGCTTGATCGGCACGACCGGGATGGTCGCCCCGGCCAGCCGGCCGATGTGTCCGCTGGCCGCGCCGGCCGCCGTTACCGCCACATCGGTAGCGATCCGACCCCGGTCGGTCACCACCGCCGACACCCGCCCCCGGTCGAGTTCGATCCCGATGACCCGGGTACCGGTGGCGAGGTGCACGCCGAGGCTGCCCGCTCCGGCAGCCAGGGCCCGGGTCAGTGCCTCCGGCCGCAGGAACCCGTCGCCGGGCAGGTACCCGGCGGCCAGCACGTCATCGACGTTGAGCATGGGCAGCACGTCACGGGTCGCGGTCGGCGTGAGCACGGACATGGCCAGGCCGTAGGTCGTGGCCGCGCTCACCTGCCGGTGCAGCTCCTCCACCCGCTGCGGTGTGGTAGCCAGTCGCAGGCCGCCGACATCGCGCCAGCCCGGGTCGAGCCCGGTCGCCACGCGCAGTTCCCCGTACAGTGACGACGAGTACATGATCATGCGGGTCTGGCTGATCGTCGAGCGCAGCTGACCTACGAAGCCGGCCGAGTGCCACGTCGTCCCGTCCGCGAGGTCGTGCTGCTCCACCACCACGACCTCGGTCCAGCCGAGCCGGGCGAGGTGGTAGGCCACGCTGCAGCCGGCCACGCCGGCGCCGATGACGACGGCTCGCGCCGAACCCGGAAGGTCAGTCGTCACGATGGAGTCGTACCACGTATTTGGTCAGACCAAAAGAGCTCGACCGCCACAGGCATCATCATCTGAGCGGGGTATTGACCGGCGCTGACCTGCGGGTGTTCACTGCGCAGACGCCGTTCAATGGTGTGAAGGCGGTCGGAGATGGGCGCTGTGCCATCGGTCGAGGACGTGGTACGCCACGTCGCGATGTGGTCCGGCCGCGTGGTCAGCCATCGTCGTATCGCGGGTGGACTCAGCCACCACATCTGGCGGGTGGACCTCGGTCCACGCTCGTTCGTACTGCGGGTGCTGGATCCGGCGGTCTCGGCCGTCGGCCTCGGGATCCCGCCGGCTCTCGAGATCTCGAACACCATCCGCGCGGCCGAATCCGGTGTGGGAGCGCGGGTCTACGAGGTCCTGCCCGAGATACCGGCCATCGTGTTGGAGTACCTGCCGGGACGGACGTTGAACCAGTCGGACGTCCGGGCCGCGGCTACCATCGCACGGGTGGCCACAGCGGTCCGCCGGCTGCACGCCGGTCCGCCGTTCGCCAACGACTTCTGCATCATGGCCAAGCTCCACGAACTGCTGGAGCTCTGCCAACGCAACGGCCTACGCATCCCTGACACCTATCTCGACCGACTGCCCACTGTGGACCGGATCGGGGCCACGCTGGCCGGGGCCCCGATCCCCACGGTGCCCTGCCACAACGACCTGCTGGCCGAGAACTTCATCGACTCGGGTGGCGTCGTGCGGGTCGTCGACTACCAACTGTCCGGCAACAACGATCCCTGTTTCGAGCTCGGTGACATCGCGGCCGAGGCCGACTACGACCCCGACCGCACCGAGGCGCTCGCCGGTGCCTACTTCGGGACCGCCCTCACGCCCGCGTTGAGCGCGCGGGTCCGGCTCAACCTGCTGCTGTCCAACGTGGCCTGGACCCTCTGGTTCTCCGTCCACCATGGACTCCTGCGCCGGGACACCGGCGCGTTCGATTACTGGGCTGAGGCGGCCGACAAGTGGGCCCAGGCCGAGCGGGACCTGGACGACCCCGACTTGTCCCGCCTGCTCGACACCGTCGCCACGTAGTGACCCTCTAGGAGGCAGACCATGGCAACCCAGTCGCCCCCGGCCGCGGCCGCGATCCTCGACGCGGACGAGAAACGCCTGGCCGAACTCGGCTACCGGCAGGAGCTCAAGCGCAAATGGAGCGGGTTCTCAAACTTCGCGATCTCGTTCTCGATCATTTCGATCCTGGCCGGCTGCTTCACCACGTTCGGCCAGGCGTGGAACAACGGCGGCCCGATCGCCATCTCGCTCGGCTGGCCGTTGATCTCGATCTTCATCCTGATCATCGGATTGTGCTTGTCCGAGCTGGTGTCGGCCTACCCGACGGCCGGCGGCATCTACTACTGGGCGCTCAGGCTGGGCAAGCCGGTCCACGGCTGGTTCACCGGCTGGCTCAACCTGATCGGCCTCATTTCGGTGACTGCCTCGGTGGACTACGGCTGTGCCACGTTCATGAACCTCACGCTGGGTGCGCTCTTCCCCGAGCTGGACGGTCACCCTCGGCCACGCCTTCACGCTGTTCCTGATCATCCTCGCCCTGCACGTCGTCATCAACATCTGGGGTCAGGCGATCATCAACACGCTGCAGAACATCTCGGTGTGGTGGCACGTCTTCGGCGTGGCGGTCGTCGTGGGGATCCTGGTGTTCGTGCCGGACAAGCACCAGCCGGTCAGCTTCCTGTTCGAGCGGATCAACAACTCGGGCTTCGCCGGCGGCGGCAACAACGGCATCGGGTTCTGGTTCTACGTGCTGCCGCTCGGGTTCCTGCTCACGCAGTACACGATCACCGGCTTCGACGCCTGCGCGCACGTGTCCGAGGAGACCAAGGGAGCGGCCTCGTCGGCGGCCAAGGGGCTGTGGAAGTCCATCTTCTACAGCGCCATCGGTGGCTGGATTCTGTTGCTCGCGTTCCTGTTCGCCGTGCAGAGCCCCGATGACGTGACCAAGGGGGCCGGGTTCGTCGGCACCATCTTCGCCAGCGCGCTGACCGCCGGTTTCTTCAAGACGGTCATCATCATCTCCACCATCGGCCAGTTCTTCTGCGGCATGAGCTGCGTGACCAGCATGTCCCGGATGACCTACGCGTTCAGCCGGGACCGGGCGATCCCGGGTCACCGGCTGTGGGCCAAGGTGACCCGCAACGGCACCCCGGCCAACGCGATCATCGCGGGCTGCGTCGCCGGTGCGCTGTTGACGCTGCCCGCGCTGTACAACTACAACGGCGTGCCGGTCGCGTTCTACGCCGTGGTGTCGGTCTGCGTCATCTCGCTGTACCTGGCGTTCCTCATCCCGATCGCGCTGCGACTGCGTAAGCGCGACTTTGCTCCCGGCCCCTGGTCGCTCGGTCGCTGGTCCAAGCCGTTGGGGTGGATCGCCGTCATCGAGATCGCGGTCATCAGCGTGTACTTCATCCTGCCGTTCAACCCGGCCGGCGTGCCGTTCAGGTCCGGCTTCACCTGGTCAGCGGTGAACTACGCACTGCTGGCGGTCGGCGGAACGCTCCTGCTGGTCGGGATCTGGTGGCTGGTGTCGGCCCGACGCTGGTTCACCGGACCGGTCCGCACGATCGACGAGCCGGTGCCGGCGCAGCGGGTCGGCGTCGACGGGTAGCCTCGGGGCGGTGTCTCGGGGGTGGGCGTGCGTATCGCGCCCACCCCACCCGGCGGACCGGAAGGGGCAGGCTCGTGGGTGACGTGTCAACGTCGCGGGCGGTACCCGTCTGGCGGCCGGTGCGCGGTGGCAACGCCTTCGAGATCACCGTGGCCCGGCTGGCCCAGGCCATCAAGCTCGGCCTGGTGGCCGAAGGGGAGCGGCTGCCCGCCGAGCGGGAGCTGGCCGAACGGCTGCAGGTGAGCCGGGTGACGCTGCGCGAGGCGATCCGCGCCCTGCGCGAGGCCGGCTACCTGGAATCGCGGCGCGGCCGCAGCGGCGGCACGTTCGTCCTGCCGGGAGCGGCCGCTTCGGCCCCGGTCGCGGTGACCCGGGGCCGCCCGCCGGCTGCCGGCCGCCGAGCGACCCGACCGCTGGTCACCCAGCGGTCCGGCTCGGTGGCTACCGCGGTACCGCGGGTCGATGCGGCCGCGCTGGCCCGGTCGATGGGCGACACGCTGCACGACGCGCTCGATTTCCGACGGGTCCTGGAACCGGGCGCGGCCGCGCTGGCCGCCCAGCGCAGCCTGGCCGCCGCCGACCGGCAGCACCTGGTGACCTGCCTGGCCGCATCGCGGGAGCGGAGCCCGGCCATCCGGCGGGTGGCCGACTCGCGGCTGCACCTGGCGATCGCGGCCGCCAGCGGCAGCCCGTCGCTGGCCGCCTCGATCGCCGACGTGCAGCTCACCCTGGACCGGCTGTTGGCGGCGATCCCGGTGATCCGGCGCAACCTCGACCACTCCGACGCCCAGCACACCCGCATCGTCGAGGCGATCCTGGCCGGCGACCCGGCCGCCGCACGGTCGGCGATGGAGGAACACTGCGACGGCACGGCCGAGCTGCTGCTGGGCCTGCTGGCGTGAGCATCACGAGGGTACGGACGCACGGACGGCGAGTCGGTGGGAACGACGGTCCCGAGCCCGACGGGCATCGCGCCCTCGGACGTTTTTGGAGTGCGATCAGACCATTAGGCTCAACCACACCGGAGGTGCCGCATGACGGGTGAGCCCGCGCTGGGCGTCGAGGAGCTGCGGCTGGCCGTCGAGGCCGGCGAGATCGACACCGTGGTACTGGCCATTGTGGACATGCAGGGGCGGCTGCAGGGCAAGCGGCTGCACGCCGACTACTTCCTCGACGAGGTGCTCCGGCACGGCACCGAGGGGTGCAACTACCTGCTCGCGGTCGATGTGGACATGAACACGGTCGGCGGGTACGCGATGTCGAGCTGGGAGCGCGGGTACGGCGACTTCGTCATGGTGCCCGACCTGTCCACCCTGCGCCGGGTGCCCTGGCAGCCCGGGTACCGCGCTGCTGCTGGCCGACCTGGCCTGGCTCGACGGCGCGCCGGTGGTCGCCTCGCCGCGGCAGATCCTGCGCCGCCAGCTCGACCGGCTCGCCGAGCGCGGACTGCGGGCCTACGCCGGCACCGAGCTGGAGTTCTGCGTCTACCGCGACTCCTATGAGGACGCCTGGCGCCGCGGCTACCGCGACCTCACCCCGGCCAATCTCTACAACGTGGACTACTCGCTGCTAGGCAACGTCGCGGATCGAGCCGCTGCTGCGCCGCATCCGGGTCGAGATGGCCGGCGCCGGGCTGCGGCCCGGAGAGCGCCAAGGGCGAGTGCAACCTCGGCCAGCACGAGATCGCGTTCCGCTACGCCGACGCGCTGACCACGGCCGACAACCACTCCATCTACAAGCTCGGGGCCAAGGAGATCGCCGCCCAGGAGGGCATGTCGCTTGACCTTCATGGCCAAGCCGAACCAGCGCGAGGGCAACTCCTGCCACATCCACTTCTCGCTGCGCGCGCCGACGACGGCACCGGCTGGTCGGTGGCGGGCCGGGCGGGCTTGTCGTCGACCGGCGAACAGGTGCTGGCCGGGCTGCTGGCCACGATGCGGGAGCTGACCCTGCTCTACGCGCCGAACATCAACTCCTACAAGCGCTACCAGCCCGGCACCTTCGCCCCGACGGCGGTGCGCTGGGGGTGGACAACCGGACCTGCGCGCTGCGGCTGGTCGGGCACGGCGCACCTCGCTGCGGGTGGAGAACCGGGTGCCCGGAGGCGACGTCAACCCGTACCTGGCCCTGGCCGGCATGGTGGCCGCCGCGCTGCACGGGCTCGACCGAGCGGCTGGCACGCTCGAGGCCGGCCCTGGACGGCAACGCCTACGCCGACGCCGACGCGCCCCGGGTGCCGACGACTCTGCGCGACGCGCTGGCGCTGTGGCGCGGCAGTCCACTCGCGACGCAGGCGTTCGGCGACGAGGTGGTCGCCCACTACGCCAACGCCGCCGACGATCGAGCTGGCCGCCTACGATGCGGCGGTGACCGACTGGGAGCTGTTCCGGGGGTTCGAGCGACTGTGAGCTGTCACGCATGAGGTGATCAACCCGGCGACCGAGTGAGGTCGTCACCACCGTGGCGCTGGCCACCGCCGAGGAGGCCGACGCGGCGATCGAACGGGCCCGGCGGGCCTTCGACGGCTGGCGCCGGGTCGCGCCGGCGAGCGCGGGGCGAGCTGCTGCGCCGATTCGCGTCCCTTGTGGACAGCCCATACCGAGGAGCTGGCCGAGCTCGAGGTGCGCAACTGCGGGCACACCATCGCCAACGCCCGCTGGGAGGCGGGCAACGTGCGCAACGTGCTGACGTACTACGCGCCGCACCGGAGCGGCTGACCGGCCGCCAGATCCCGGTGCCGGGCGGGCTGGACGTGACGTTCCACGAACCGCTCGGCGTGGTCGGCGTCATCGTGCCATGGAACTTCCCCATGCCGATCGCCGGTTGGGGCTTCGCGCCCGCCCTGGCCGCCGGCAACACCGTCGTGCTCAAGCCGGCCGAGCTGACCCCGCTGACCGCGATCCGCCTGGGCGAGCTGGCCCTCGAGGCCGGCTTCCCCGAGGGCGTGTTCACCGTCGTGCCGGGCAAGGGCAGCGTCGTCGGCGAACGGTTCATCGCCCATCCGGCCGTCCGGAA
Organism: uncultured Actinomycetota bacterium; assembly: GCA_963803345.1. Lineage (GTDB taxonomy): Bacteria > Actinomycetota > Actinomycetes > Mycobacteriales > Micromonosporaceae > CAWDLX01. Next base: position 758,389 of record CAWDLX010000004.1, on the reverse strand, counting down.
GATCTGCTTCACCGGCTCGACCGAGGTCGGCCAGCGCATCATGCGGGGCTGCGCCGACCAGGTGAAGCGGCTCACCCTGGAGCTGGGCGGGAAGAGCGCCAACATCGTGTTCGCCGACGCCGACCTGGCCCGGGCCGCCGCCACCGCGCCCGTACTCGGTGTTCGACAACGCCGGCCAGGACTGCTGCGCCCGCAGCCGGATCCTCGTCGAGCGCTCGCGTGTACGACCGCTTCCTCGAGCTGTTCGAGCCGGCCGTCCAGGCGGTCCGGGTGGAGGATCCCGGCGCTGGACACGGCCGAGATGGGGCCGCTGATCTCGGCCGGCCAACGCGATGACGTCGAGTCCTATGTGGACGGAGCCGATGTCGCGTTCCGGGGCAGCGCGCCGAGCTGGCGCCGGGTTCTGGTACCCGCCGACCGTGCTGCTGGCGCGCACCGGACAGGAGCGGCACTGGCGGGAGGAGATCTTCGGGCCGGTGGTCTCGGTACTGCCCTTCGACGACGAGGACGAGGCGCTGCGGCTGGCCAACGACTCGGTGTACGGGCTGTCCGGCTCGATCTGGACCCGCGACCTCGGCCGGGCGATCCGGGTGGCCCGGGGGGTCGAGTCGGGCAACCTGAGCGTCAACTCCCACTCGTCGGTGCGGTACTGGACCCCGTTCGGCGGCATGAAGCAGTCCGGACTGGGTCGCGAGCTCGGCCCGGACGCCCTGGCCTCGTTCACCGATGTGAAGAACGTCTTCTTCAGTGCGGAGTGAGGGAGGCACGGCGTGGAGGGTCGGCTGGCGGGACGGGTCGCGGTCATCACCGGGGCGGGCAGCGGCATCGGCCGGGCTACCGCGCGACGGTTCGGGGCCGAGGGCGCCCGGGTCGTGGCGGTCGACCTGGACGAGGCGAGCGGTAAGGCGGCCGCCGACGAGGTCGGTGGGGCGTTCATCGCCTGCGACGTGTCGGTCGAGGCGGCCGTATCGGAGCTGTTCAGCGATGTCTACCGTACCTACGGGCGGCTGGACATCGCATTCAACAATGCCGGCATCTCCCCCTCTGACGACGACTCCATCCTGACCACCGGGCTCGACGCGTGGGAACGGGTGCAGCGGGTCAACCTGACCTCGGTATACCTGTGCTGCCGGTACGCCATCCCGTACATGCAGCGTCAGGGCAAGGGCTCCATCATCAACACGGCGAGCTTCGTCGCGCTGATGGGGGCGGCCACCTCGCAGATCTCCTACACGGCCAGCAAGGGTGGGGTTCTGGCGATGACGCGGGAACTGGGGGTCCAGTTCGCCCGCGAAGGCATCCGGGTCAACGCGCTGTGCCCCGGACCGGTGGCCACTCCGCTGCTGATGGAGCTCTTCGCCAAGGACCCGGAGCGGGCCGCCCGCCGGCTGGTGCACATCCCGATGGGGCGCTTCGCCGAGCCGGCGGAGATCGCCTCCACCGTCGCCTTCCTGGCCAGCGATGACGCGTCGTTCATCACCGCCTCCACCTTCGTGGTCGACGGCGGTCTTACCGGCGCTTACGTCACCCCCCTGTAGTGCGCCGGAGCCGGACGGGAACCTGCCGGCCACAAAAACGACAATCTGACGATTCCCCGTAGATACGGTCGCTAAGCTCCACGTATCACTATCCAGCGGACAAGAGACGCACGAGCCAGCGGAGCCACACGGGCACCGGACCTGGCGGCCTACCGCGGCGCCGTGACCGACACACTGCTCGAGGTGGGTCCACATCTCTGCGCGCTGGACTCGCTGCGCACGGCGAGGGTGGTGCTCGCCCGCCGGTTGGCCGAGCCGGACGTGGCGGTACTGCTGGGGGAGGCCCTGACCGAGCCGGGTGAGCTGCTCCGAACCGCGCTCGGCCAGGTCCAGCGTGCCCTGCTGACCGGGCGCCCGACCGACCCGGGTGCGATCGTGCGCACCCACCTGCTGTCCCAGATCGACGCCCTGTGGTGGCGGCGGACGGTGCCGTACCTCACCGACCTCGACGTGTTGAGGGCGCCCGACCTGGTCCGGCTGGACGAGGTCGGACAGTTGCGGTTCCGGTACCGGTGCCAGCCGACGGGCGCCCTCGGGCGGCTGGTACGGGCGGCCGAGCGTCGGGTGGCCCCGCGGCGGCGTCCGAGTACGGCCGGGCTCCGGTTCGAGCGGGTGCGGCCGGAGATGGTGGCCGTGCTCGACCAGCTGGCCGTCGATTTCGCCGCGGCGGCACCGACCGGTACGCCGCCGCTGTGGGTGAACAGTCTCGCCCGCAGCATCGAGCATCAGCGTCACCTGCGTGAACTCGGCTACGTCGCGACGCTGCCGAGCGCACACTGCGTGGGGTACGCCGCCGACATCGAGCTGGCGTGGTTCGCCCGGTTCGGGGCCGACCGCGCTCTGCGGCAGGTGCTGCTCGAACGGCAGGCCGCCGGCGACCTGAACGTCATTGACGAGGGCCAGGTGTGGCACGTCTGCGTGAGCCCGGACGCGACCGACGGTCTACGGGCCGCCTTCGCCGCCGGGCGGAGAGGGTGACCGGACATGTGTGGCATCGCGGCGATCATCGGACCCTATCCGGATCGGCTGCTGTTCCGCCAGATGATGGGTGCCCTTTCCCCCCGGGGTGAGGTCGAGGAAGTCCACTATGGACAAGATGTGCTGGCCGGGACCCACCGGTTGCCCATAGTGGACCGTGGCCGGGCCACCCAGCCGTGGCGTTCGCCTGATGGCGAGTGGCTGCTGTGTTTCAACGGCGAGGTGTTCAACTTCCGGCAGTTGCGCGCCGAGCTGAGCCTGGCCGGATGCCAGTGGCGCACCGAGAGCGACACCGAGGTGGTGCTGGCCGCGTTCCACACCTGGGGTGCCGAGGCGGTGACCCGACTGCGGGGTGAGTTCGCGTTCGCCATCATCCACAGTGGATCGGGCCGGGTCTACCTGGCCCGCGATCCGGTCGGCGTCAAGCCGCTCTACTGGTCGCGGGTGGGCGGGACGCTCTACCTGGGCTCCGAGGTCAAGGCGCTGGTACCGGTCGGGGCGGCGGTGCAGGAGGTACCGCCGGGCCACCACGGTTGGGCCAAGGACCAGTCGGCTCCGCTCCTGCGACCGTACGTGGATCTGATCGCCCTGGGGCGCGACGCGGCGCCGGTCGACGATCCTGACGAGGCGGTGAAACTGGTCCGGGCGGCGATCGAGGACAGCATCCGGGTACGGGTCGAGACAGACCTGACCGTCGGTGTCGTCCTCTCCGGCGGCCTGGACAGTTCGGTCACGTTGTCGATCGTCCGCGACGCCCATCCCGACTGTGTGGCGTTCACCATCGGCGCACCGTCCAGTGAGGACCTCGCCTACGCCCGGCGGCTCGCCCGTGATCTGGGCGTCGCCCACGAGGTGATCGAGCTCCGACCCCGTGACGTCCACCGTGACCAGATCCGCGAGGCGATCCGGATCGGCGAGCTCACCGAGTACGGCGACATCATCAACGCCGTCGTTTCGGTTCCGTTGTTCCGTCGGGTACGGGAGGCGGGCGTGCGGGTCGTGCTCACCGGCGACGGCTCCGACGAGCTGTTCGGCGGATACCCGATGTACCAGCGGGCCGACGACCCGGCCGCGTTGTTCGCGCACATGATCTCGAACTTGTACCGCACCGAGTTGCAGCGCGTCGACCGGGCCAGCATGGGCCACGGGGTAGAAGCCCGGGTGCCGTTCCTCGACCCGTCGGTGGTCGAGTTGGCGATGCGGCTGCCGATCGAGTTGAAGGTGCGCGACGGCCAGCAGAAGTGGGTCGTCCGGGAGGCGTTCGCCGACGTGCTGCCCGACTACATCCGGCAGCGGCCGAAGAACCCGCTCTCGTACTCGACCGGGCTGCACGACCGGGCCCGGCTCTACAAGCCGCTGTTCGCCCGGATGCACCGCTCGTTCGGGTACGACCTGATGGAGCCGGTCCGGCGCGACTTCGACTCGGTCCTGATGCGGTCGGGCTACGACCTCGGCCACGCGTTGGCCGAGCAGGCCTCGCGGCAGGACTATCGCCCGTACGAGCACGCCCGGGACCTGGTGGGCGCACTACGCTGGAACCTGGAGCCGCTGTTGCACCCACAGCGGCGGCCACGGGGCCGGCACTCGCGCTGATCTCGTCGGAGCCGCTGATCTTGTCGGAGCCGTTGGTCTTGTCGGAGCCGTTGGTCTTGTCGGAGCCATCGGGTAGACAGGTGGCGTGAACCCAGCGACTGACCGCGACGACGCCGAAGAGATCCTCCGCCGCCTGGCCGGTCCGGGCGCCACGCTGCGCGACGACCAGTGGAGCGCCATTGACGCGCTGGTCGACGGCGGCCGCCGGGTGCTGCTGGTCCAGCGCACCGGGTTCGGTAAGTCGGCGGTGTACTTCGTCGCCACCGCTCTGCTGCGGGCCCGTGGGGCCGGCCCGACGGTGATCGTCTCACCTCTGCTCGCCCTGATGCGCAACCAGGTCGAGGCGGCGGTCGGCGCCGGCATCCACGCCGCCACCATCAACTCGGCCAACGTGACCGAGTGGGGCGACATCACCAAGCGGGTGCAGGTCGGCGAGGTGGACGTGCTGCTGGTCAGCCCGGAGCGGCTGAACAATCCCGAGTTCCGCGACACCGTGCTGCCCGAGCTGGCCGCCACCTGCGGCTTGCTCGTGGTCGACGAGGCGCACTGCATCTCCGACTGGGGACACGACTTCCGGCCCGACTACCGCCGCATCGCCACCTTCCTGGCCGCGCTTCCGCCCGGGGTACCGGTGCTCGCCACCACCGCCACCGCCAACGCCCGGGTGGCCGAGGACGTGGCCGAGCAGCTCGGGATGGACGCCCTGGTCCTCCGTGGGCCGCTCGACCGCGAGAGCCTGCGCCTCGGCGTGCTCGCGCTGCCCGATCCGGCCGCCCGGCTGGCCTGGCTGGCCGCCCACCTCGACGACCTGCCCGGCTCCGGGATCATCTACACCCTGACGGTGGCCGCCGCCGACGAGGTGGCCTCATTCCTGCGGGCCCAGGGATACCAGGTGGCCGCCTACTCAGGGCGTACCGAGAACGCCGAACGCGAGAGTGCCGAGGCCGACCTGCTGGCCAACCGGGTCAAGGCACTGGTCGCCACCTCGGCCCTCGGTATGGGGTTCGACAAGCCCGATCTCGGGTTCGTCGTGCACCTCGGTGCGCCGCCCTCGCCGATCGCCTATTACCAGCAGGTCGGCCGGGCCGGTCGGGCGGTGACCCACGCCGACGTCGTGCTCCTGCCCGGGCGGGAGGACGAGGCGATCTGGCGCTACTTCGCCTCCCTCGCGTTCCCGTCCCGCGACCAGGTGTCCCGCGTGCTCGACGCGTTGTCCACTTCGGATCGTCCACTGTCGACACCCGTACTCGAGGCCCGGGTCGACCTTCGCCGGACCCGGCTCGAACTGATGCTCAAAGTGCTCGACGTCGACGGCGCCGTCCGGCGGGTCAAGGGCGGCTGGGAGGCGACCGGTCGCGAGTGGACCTACGACGCCCAACGCTACGCCCGGGTGGCCCAGGCCCGTAACGTCGAGGCCGACGCCATGCGGGCGTACGTCACAACCGACGCCTGCCGGCTGGAGTACCTGCGTCGCCAGCTCGACGACCCCTAGGCGGACGCGTGCGGGCGCTGCGACCGGTGCGCCGGCGCGTGGCTGTCGGCCGACGTACCCGACACCACGCTGGCCCGTGCCCGCGAGCACCTCGGACGGCCGGGTGTCGAGATCGAGCCCCGCAAGCTCTGGCCTACCGGCGGTGACTCGCTCGGCGTGCCGCTGACCGGGAAGATCGCACCGGCCGACGCGGCCGTGACCGGCCGGGCACTGGGCCGGCTCTCCGACCTCGGCTGGGGCGGCCGGCTCCGCGACCTGTTCCGGGCGTCGGACGCCGAAGTGCCCGACGACGTGTTCGCGGCCGTGGTCGAGGTGCTCAAGGTCTGGGACTGGGCCCAGCGACCGTCGGCCGTCGCCGCCATCGCCAGCCGGAGCCGTCCCCGCCTGGTCGCCTCCCTGGCCCGACGCCTGGCCGAGGTCGGCCGACTCGCGCCGCTCGGCGAGCTGCGCCCGCATCGGCGGCGGGCCCCCGGGAGCCGCATCGACCAGCAACAGCGTCCAGCGGCTGGCCGCTGTCCACGGCGCGTTCGCGGTGCCGCCGCCGATGGCCCGCATGCTGGCCGATCTGCATGCCCCCGTGCTGCTGGTCGATGACGTGGTCGACTCCGGCTGGACGATGACCGTCGCCGCCCGTGAACTCCGGCGCGCGGGTGCCGCCGCCGTCCTTCCCCTGGCCCTGGCCCTCGACGCCTGACGCCCCCACCGCCACACGCATCCGGTCGCGCCCCGGGCCGCCGTGCCCGGCCGTCGGGTTAGGAGGGGCACCCTATTACCGCTTCCGGTAGAGGAAGGTGCCCTTATTAACACGTGGCGGGGCCGGCGGCGAGGCGGCGGGAGGGGCCGTGGGCGGTGTCAGGGCGTGGCGGCGTCACTCGGTGAGGGGGGCGCCACGCCAGGCCCAGTCGGTGACCCGGGCGCGGTCGGGGAGGTCGGCGCGACCGGAGCACCAGAGCAGCGCGCGCCAGGGGTCCACGTCGGCCAGTCCAGCGGCCTGGTCGGGGAACATGCGCCGCAGCAGCCGGGTACAGACATCGCGGGGAGGGTCGAGGGTGGCACCGAGGCCGCGGGCGATGTCCTCACCGTGCAGGAGCGTCTCGAGGCAGCCCATTGCGGCGAAGCCTTCCGGGTCGGCCCGGCCGCTGGGGTGGAAGGCGCGTGCGTCAGGGCGGGCACTGCGGACGACAGCGGCCAGGATGCGGCCGCCGGCCAGGGCGAACTCGAGGACGTCCGCTCCGGTGGCACCGTCGTCGGCGGCGGCGTAGAAGCGGCCGTACCGATCGTCGGGCTGGAGGACGAGCTGGCCGGCGTAGGACAGCAGGCAGTCGCCGATGTGCTGGGCCGTATGCCAGCAGTCCCAGTCGAGACCACCGGCCGGCACGGTCCAGTCGCGGTCCGTCATCGGACGTAGGGCGTTCTCGAGGACGATTACGGCGGACTCGAGGTCGTCAGCGGTGACGGGCACGTTGGATACTCCTTTGTGGACCAAACGGACGGGAGTGCACATGCTACAAGGAGAGTAGGCTGGGCGGTGACCCGAAAGGAGCCGGGATGGCACGGCCACTGATCGGGCTGACGACGTATGCCGAGGCGCAACGGCTGCCCGGTGGGAGCTCGTCGGTGTCACTGCCGCTGCGGTATGTGCAGGCGGTAAACGCCAGCGGCGGCCGGGCCATGCTCGATCCCCTCCGACGATGCCGGCGTGGACGTGCTCGACCACCTCGACGGGCTGCTCCTCACCGGCGGCTCGGATGTCGAGCCGTCCTGGTACGGCGAGACTCCACATGACACGGTCGTGAGCCGGCCGCAGCGGGACACGGCCGAGATGCTGCTGCTGCGCGCGGCCCTGGATCGGGACCTCCCGGTGCTCGGCGTGTGCCGGGGGTTGCAGGTGATGGCGGTGGACTACGGCGGCCGGCTGCACCAGCATCTGCCCGACGCACTGGGCTCCGGACCGCCACCGCCCGGACGGGGAGCCCCGCTACGGCGAGCACGCGGTACGGGTGGAGGCGGGCACGCTGTCGCATAAGGTCCTCGGCGACGAGCTGACCGTGAACTCCTTCCACCATCAGGGTATCGCCGACCTGGGGCGGCTGAAGCCGACCGGCTGGTGCCCGGACGACGGCCTCATCGAGGTGGCCGAGGATCCCGACCACCGGTTCGTGCTCGGCGTGCAGTGGCATCCAGAGGACACCGACGACCACCGGGTCTTCGCCGCGCTCGTCGAGGCGGCGTCGCTCCGGTCCTGATCCCGGCCCCCCGGCGGAGACCCTCGACACGATATCCGCGATCCACGGTGCCGCTGAGATCAAGGTCCGGCTGGGCGTGCGGCCATTGTGGTCGGCCGGCGCCGCAGCTCATGTCTTAGAATATGGATGCACTCCATAGTGAAGATTCGGTCCGCCGTCATGTGAGGTGCTCACGATGTTGCGTGGCTAAGGTCTACGAACGCATCGAACCCCGGCTACGGGAGTTCCTGCTGAGCCAGAACGTGTTCTTCGTCGCTACCGCGCCCAGCCGAGCCGCGACGGGCACGTCAACCTGTCCCCCAAGGGGATGTCGGGCTGCTTCGCGGTCCTCGGCGAGCACCGGGTGGCGTACCTCGATTTCACCGGCAGCGGCGCCGAGACGGCCGCCCACCTGCGCGACAACGGCCGCATCACGCTGATGTTCTGCGCGTTCGCCGGGCCGCCCAACATCGTCCGGCTGCACGGCCGAGGCCGGTACCTGCGCCCGGACGACCGCGACTTCGCCGAGCTGCGCGGCCATTTCGACCCGGAGGCCGACCACGGCGTGCGCGGCATCGTCGATGTCGAGGTCACCCGAGTCAGTGACTCGTGCGGCTACGCGGTCCCGCTACCTGGACTTCGTCGGCGAGCGCACTCTGCTCAACCAATGGGCGTCGCGCAGCAGACCGACGACGATCTCGTGAAGTACCGGTGAGAGAAGAACCAGCACAGCATCGACGGCCTGCCGGCCCTGGCCTGACCAGTCGGCGTCGGCGGTCCGGGACGGCGGTTAGAGTCGGAGCATGAGTCAGCGCGTCGCGCCCTCGTGCCCGGCCAGCTCTCCCCGTGGCGGGAGGTGCCGGCATCGATCCCCCGACCGGAGTACGTCGGCAAGAAGGAGCCGACCCGCTCCAACCGGACCGTGCAGACCCCCGAGATCGTCGACCGGATGCGGGTCGCCGGGCGGCTGGCCGCGCAGGCGGTGGTGCTGGCGGGCGAGCACTGCAAACCGGGCGTGACCACCGACGAGATCGACCGCGTGGTGCACGAGTTCCTGGTTGACCACGGCGCCTACCCATCCACGCTGGGCTACAAGGGTTTCCCCAAGTCCTGCTGCACCAGCCTGAACGAGGTCATCTGCCATGGCATTCCCGGACTAGCACCGTCATCGAGGACGGCGACATCGTCAACGTCGATGTGACCGCGTTCCTCGATGGTGTGCACGGCGACACCAACCAGACCTTCTGTGTGGGCAACGTCTCCGACGAGGCCCGGCTACTGGTCGAGCGCACGCGCGAGGCGACCATGCGGGGGGTCAAGGCGGTCGCGCCCGGCCGTCCGCTCAACGTGATCGGACGGGTCATCGAGGCGTACGCCAAGCGTTTCGGCTACGGCGTGGTCCGCGCGTTCGGCGGCCACGGCATCGGCGAAACGTTCCACTCCGGGCTGTTCGTTCCGCATTACGACAATCCGGAGCTGGAGATCGTCATGGAGCCCGGGATGACGTTCACGATCGAGCCGATGATCACACTCGGGACCTACCGACACGACATGTGGGATGACGGATGGACGGTGGTCACCAAGGACCGGCGGTGGACCGCCCAGTTCGAGCACATGATCGCGGTGACGGAGTGGGGGTACGAGATCCTCACCCTGCCGTGACCTGCCTCGACCACCACCACGCCGACGTCTCCGGCGGCTGGTTGCGGGCGGCCGTGTTCGGAGCGATGGACGGGCTGGTCTCGAACATCGGCCTCATCGCCGGCGTCGGTGGTGGCGGGGTGGCGCCCAAGACGATCGTCCTGACCGGGGCCGCCGGACTGGTGGCCGGCGCGGTCTCGATGGCCCTGGGCGAGTACACCTCGGTCCGCACCCAGAGCGAGCAGGTCGCGGCTGAGGTGGAGAAGGAGCGGCGCGAGCTCGAGCGCCACCCCGAGGTCGAGATCGAGGAGCTCGCCCAGGCGTGGATCGAGCGCGGGCTGCCGGCCGACCTTGCCCGGCAGGTGGCCGCGGTCGTGCACACCAACCCATCCGAGGCGCTGCGGGTGCACGCCCGGGAGGAGCTGGGCGTCGACCCGGAGGAGCAGCCCAGCCCGTGGACGGCGGCCAGCTCGTCGTTCATCTGCTTCGCGATGGGTGCGCTTATCCCGCTGCTGCCCTACGTGCTGGGCGCGACCGTGCTCTGGCCGGCCCTGGTCGCCGGCGGGGTCGGGCCTGTTCGTGGCGGGGGCGTTGGTGGCCCGCTTCACCCGCCGGCCGTGGTGGAGGTCGGGGCTGCGCCAGCTCCTGCTCGGGGCGGCGGCCGCCGCCATCACGTACGGCATCGGCCGCCTCATCGGCGCCAACGTCTGACCCGCGGCTCTGGCTCTTCGCGTTCGTAGGGGGCACCTCACGCCATGCTTTCCGTGGCGCAGGGTGCCTCCGCGAACACGCGACGGGCGGCCGGTTGCGCGGTCAGCGGCCGAGCGGGTCAGGGCGGGTCAGGGCCGAGCGGGTCAGGGCCGAGCGGGTCAGGGCCGAGCGGGTCAGGGCGGGTCAGGGCGGGTCAGGGCCGAGCGGGTCAGCGGCCGAGGAGGTCCTCGACCGAGCCGTCCACCGGGCGCCCCCGCCGGGCCAGCTCGTCGGCCTGTGCGGTCAGCCGGTCCCCGAGCTCGAAAATGTGGGCCGACGAGACGCCAGCCCGGGTCACGGCATCGGCGCTGTGCCGGAAGTACGTGCGGGTGAGCAGCCCCTCGACCATCGCCACCCCGAGCGGGCCTCGCCGAGCACCACCATGGCCGCGTCGGTCTCGAACCACTCGGCCAGCCGGCGGGCCTTGGCCTGGGCGCTCTTGGCGTGCAGCCACGCCTCCCGGGCGAGGGCGGCGAAGACGTGCGCCTCGGTGCCGGCCAGGTGGGCCAGGTGGGCGTCGCGCAGCTGGGGGAACCAGCGCGTCCGGGTCGTGCAGGGTGCGGGTGGTGATGTACTGGTCGGCCGCGAGCGGCCACGATGTGGTCAGCGTCCGGGCGTGGCGCAGGTACTCGTCGCGCGTCGATGACGCCCAGATCGACGATGACCCCGTCGATGCGCCGTGATCCGGGCGGCGGGCCGCTTCGCGTACCGGGTGACCACGACCAGGTCGACGTCGCTGGCGTCCGTGTCGTCCCCGTGGGCCAGCGAGCCATGGACGCCGATGGCCTGGACATTCGTTGCCGTACCGCTCGCGCACGGCGTCGGCCACGCGCTGGGCGACCTGCCAGCGCACATTGGTCCGCGCGGTCGGCGGGGTGGCATGTCGGTCGGCACCGGGCCATTGTCGCGGTCCGCGGCACGCCGCGTCGATCAGAGTCACGCTTCCGTTGCCCGCACGGCTAGGGTGTCCAGGTGCCTGTGGATGCCGTGATCTTCGACTGGGGCGGCACGCTCACCCCGTGGAAGACGATGGACGGCCGGGCCTGGTGGCGCATCGCGGCCGCGCTGGCCGCGCCGGTGTGGTCGACGCGGACCGGGCGGCCGAGGTGGCCGAACTCTCTACGGCGGCCGAGGAGCGAGTGTGGCGAGCGCCCGGGAGGAGAACCGCAGCGGCACTTGGAAGACCTGCTGGCGATGGCCGGTCTGACCGCCGATGACGCGTTCTGCGCCATCCACGACGCCGAGCACGACTGGGCGACCTTCATCGATCCGGAGGCGCCGCCGTTGCTGACCGCGCTGCGGGACGCGGCATCCGCGTGGGTGTGCTGTCCAACACCACGTGGACGCGGGCGCAGCACGAGCGCGTTTCGCCCGCGACGGGCTCGACGAGCTATCGACGGTGCTGTCTACACGTCGGAGATTCCGTGGACGAAGCCGCATCCGGAGGCCTTCCGGGCCGCGATGGCGGCGTCGGCGTCCGATCCGGGCCGCTGTGTCTTCGTCGGCGACCGCCCTTCGACGACATCTTCGGGGCCCCAGGTGGGCATGCGCACAGTGCTCGTCCCGCACAGCAACATCCCGGCTGTCCAACGTGGACACACGCAGGGCGAACCGGACGCGGTCATCCAGCGGCTGGCCGACCTGCTGCCGCTGGTCGACCGTTGGCGGGCGGGCGGGTGACGCCCGGCGTACCCCGCCCGCCACGCGTCACAACCGGCGCTCGATGGGCAGCCGGGACCGGGTGAGCGTTCCCGCCCCCAGCATGGCGATGGCGGGCACGACCAGCAGACCCACCGCCAGGCTCAGCCAGGGCAGCACGATCGGCATTGGCGGCGGGCCGGGCCAACCGCTGTCCTAGGCCCTGTTCAGCGACATCACGATCGCCACCGCCGCGCCGGTACCGGCCACCGCTCCCAGGACCGAGCCGAGCCCCGCGATCACCCCCGACTGGCTGAGCGACAGCATCTCGCCGCACCCGGGGCGACGCACCGACCGCGGCCAATGTGGACAGATCCTGCCGGCCGTCGGACGCCGCCAGAGCGGTGCCCACGCCGGCCGCGGCCAACGTGATGGCCGCCGCCGCGCCCATGAGCACCCAGATCCGTACGTCGACCTGGATCGGCGGCCCGTTCTCGACCTCGCGTCAGCTGCCACGCGGACCGAGTTGGCCCTGCAGGCGGTCCGTCTCGGTCTGGGTCGGCCTCCGGGACGTGGCCCGACGATGAGTGCCGCGGGTGGTACCGAGCCCCGCCCGGGTCACCGGCTCGGCGGGAATATGGTCGCGCCCGTGCCCGCCGCCGGTGGTGAGCAGGTAGCCGGGAAACTCCATCCGCGGCGCCCCGGCCATCGGGTCGCCGGACCCCGACGATCCGATGTCCGCCGGTCCCGCCCCGGACGGTCACCGTGACCCTGCCGTCCCGAGAGCAGCTCGGGTCGCGCACGACGACCCCACCGGACCGCAGCGTCTCCTGCGCCCGCCGCAGGTCGTCGCCGCTGGCGCCGGTGAAGGTGGCCAGCGCCGACCATCATCCACGATAGACTCACGAGTCCTCCCGAGCGCATCCTTTCATACGCGCATCGGGGATCGGCCCTGCGCGCTGGCCTGTTCGGCGTCGGTCAGCAGCCGGGCCTGGTACGATCACGACAGTCCGGTAAGGGCATGCCTGGGCCGGATCGGCCACCGGGTCATCTGGCAGACTTGTCCGGGCCTGATCGGCACAGCTGACCCGCGACAGAGTCTCGATGTCCGTCACCGGCAAGGTCGCCCGCAGCGCGGTCGAGATCTGCCCGGAGACCGTCGGTACGTCGCCCCGGCTTCTCGGCGTCGACCTGAATGACGCTCACGTACCCGATCGGGCATCCGCTGGTCGTAGACCTCGCGCTGCTGTTCGGTGTTGCTGACGAAGTACAGTCCTATCGCGACACTGCCGGCGACCGCCGCCATCACCGCCGAGATGGCCGGCGCCGCCGCCGCCCGGTTCCGGGCCGCGTCGCGCAACGCGATGCGTGGTCCGAGCGGAAGGATCCGGCCGACTCGCGAGATCAGACCGACCAGTGACGGCGTGCACAGCACCAGGCCGAGCTCACCGATGATCAGGCCGGCCAGCATCTGCGTGGTGTCCACGTGTGAGGTCCCGTGGACGACGACCACCGTGCCGAGCGCGGCCATCGCCACCCCCAGCACCAGCCAGCGCTTGCGCGAACGGGTCACCCCGCGCCGGCCGGCCAGTGACGAGATGATGTTCTGGCGCGCGATGATGAACGCGGGTACCAGTGCCGCCAGTACTCCGGTGACCAGGGCCAGCCCGGCGATGGCCAGCATGGCGACCGGGAACACGCGGTAGCCGCCGGCCCGGAAGTGGGCCAGTGTCGCCTCGATCAGGGGCCGGGCCGCGAACGCGGCGACGATGCCGAGGGCGATCCCCACCACGGCGCCGGACAAACCCAGCACAACGCCGTCGGCCAGCACGATCCGCCGTACCTGCGCCGAGGTGCCGCCGTTGGCCGCTACCAGCGCGAGCTGGCGCTGCCGGCGCCGGGCACTGATCGCGAAGGCTGGACCGGCCATCAGGATGATCTCGAGCAGCGCGAGCCCGGCGATCAACACCGCGTAGCTGACCTGTTCGACGTTGACTCCGCCGTCGGCGTACACGAAGACGATCTGATCCGCCGGCGGCGGGTTCTCCAGGACGGCTCGGGAGGTGACGATCATGCCGAGCTGGTTGTAGCGCAGGACGTCCGACCACGTCACCGGACCAGGGGTACGCACCAGCCAGGAGTCGCGGTTGAACTCCATGCCGTCGGGCGTGGGGTCGGGAAGAGGAGCGAACAGGGCCACCTGGTCGAGCAGCGAGGGGAACTCCACCTCGCCCACGACCCGGAACGGATGGGTGCCGCCGCCGAGCGTGACCGAGCCGCCGACGCCGACGCCGAGCCGGGCCATCGCCTGCCGGGTCAGGGCCACCTCGGCCGTCACGACCGGGGCGTGGCCCTCGATCACCCTGACGTACCCGTCGGTGAGTGACGTGGTCGCGTCAACCGAGACGGCGTCGATCTGAGCCACTCCGTCCGGGATCTTCAACGCCACCACGCCCCGGCGCAGCGGTGCGACGGTCGAGCCGGCCGGCAGTGCCGCCACCAGATCGGCCCTTGTCGGCGGTTTGTCCACATCGGACGGTCCGGCCGGCTGGCCGGTCTTCGGATCGACCTTGACGTCACCACCCGGCGTGGCGACCTGTGTCGGCTGGGTCGGCCGGCCCGGGTCCAAGGTCGGGTTGCCGTTGCCGCCCAGGGCCAGACTCATGTCGCTGTAGGAGCCCTGCTCCGGGTCGGGCATCTGGGCGGCCGGAACACGGCTCTGCCAGATGACCCGGGCGGTGGCGGTACCCATACTCTGGTCGGCCCGCTCGGTGCCGTTGAGGGTGAACATGTCGTAGCTGACCGCGGCGAAGGCCAGGAACATGACCGGCAGCGCGATCATCGCGATGACGAGCGCGGAGCGCCATCTGGCCTTGCGCGCCTCTCGACGGGCGATCCGCAGGGCGGCCCGCCAGCTGGCCACGAAGCTCACGCCTTCACCTCGGTCGTCAGCAGCTCCTCGGGCTCGGCCAACGGGCCGGACGTGTCGACGATCTGGCCGTCGCGCAGGAACACCACCCGGTCGGCCCAGGCGGCGTGCCGGGCCTCGTGGGTCACCAGGACACCGGCCGCCCCCGCGTCGACCCGTGCCCGCAGCAGCTTCAGCACCGCCTCGCCGGTCTGCGAGTCCAGTGCCCCGGTCGGCTCGTCGGCCAGCACCAGCCGCCGGTCACCGACCAGGGCGCGGGCGATGGCCACCCGCTGCTGCTGGCCGCCCGACATCTCGTCCGGGAACCGGGGACCCAGGTCCTCCAGCCCGACCTCGGCCAGCGCGGCCTGCGCGTGCCGGCGCGTCTGGCGCAGGCTCATGCCGTCCAACTCGAGCGGCAGCGCGACATTCTCGGCCGCGGTCAGGCTCGGCAGCAGGTTGAGATCCTGGAACACGTACCCGACGCGACGGCGCCGGACGGCGGCCAGCTCCTTGTTGGTGAGCCGGCCGAGCACCGAGCCCTCGACCGCCACCTCGCCGCTGGTGGGGCTGTCCAGTCCGCCGGCCACGTTGAGCAGGGTCGACTTCCCGGAGCCGGACGGCCCCATGATGGCTACGAACTCCCCGGGCGCCACGGTCAGCGAGATCCCACGCAGAGCGTGGACCGCGGTCTCGCCTTTGCCGTGAATGCGTACGACGTTGCGTAACTCAAGCACGCTCATGCCTGTGTGACCTCCTCGTTGATGAGTTCGGGGGACGGATGCCCGACCCGGACGGTCCGGACCGGCAGGCCGCTGTGGCGGATCAGGGTCGCTTCGCAGTGGTCCAGCCAACGGATCTCGGCCTCACCCTGGAACACCATGGCGTCCAGGACCAGCCGCCAGGCCAGGTCGGCCGGCTGGAACTCGCCGGCCTTGAGCCGGGTGTACTCCTGCAGCCGGCGCATTGTCGCGCTCCGCTGACTCTGGACCACCCGGCGCACGTCGACGCCGGGGGTCGTGATCGCCAGCGCGAGCTTGATGGCCAGCTCGTCCCTGGGCCGATCGGACTGGTTGATCGGGGTCGCGAACCAGAGGTTCACCTCGTCACGGCCGGCGTCGGTGAGCTCGTACGGCCGCTGCCCCCCGTCGGCAGCCGGCAGCGGACGCACGAGGCCGTCGCGTTCGAGCCGGGACAGTGTGGTGTAGACCTGACCGATGTTGAGGGGCCATGTGCCGCCGGTGGCGTGCTCGAACTCGGCCCGCAGCTGATAGCCGTACCGGGAGCCCCGGCCGAGCAGCGCGAGCAGACCATGCTTGACGCTCATAGCTACGCAGTATGCATACCGCGTATAGCGCGAGCAACCCCGCCCCCGGCCGGGTGCCGCCCGGCCGCGGTGGCCTGGCCGGCGACGCGCGTCAGGTCTGGGTACCGGGGAAGGTGAGAATGGCCGGGCTCACGCCGGCCGTCCTGCGCCACCGGGTCGCCCGGACGGCGCAGTCGATCAACGCGTTGGCGGCCAGTGCCCGGTCTTCTCCGGTGGTGGAGCTGATCGCGCCGTACCACGCCTTCGCGGAGCCGTCTTCGAGCTGGTAGGCGAGCTTGAGGGCGCTGGCCCGGTCGGTGACCGGGAACGGGAGCGCGTACGCCGCCGCCGCGACCGGTGGGGAGGCACTGGCCGCGGTCAGCTTGAGCAGCAGTGTGTCGCGGCGGTTGCGGTGAGCGGTTTCAGCCTGCCGGGCCGCGTCCTGACCGGTCCGGTCGAGGTGGGCGCCGATCACGCCGTACCCGAAGATGGCCGCGTACTCAGCCGCCAACGCCTGCCCCAACGATGCTCCGGAATCCCGCCGTGCCTCGCGCTCGGTCATCCCAGCACCTCCTGGTGGGCGGCCCGGGCAGCGGCGATCGAGGCGAGCAGCGGAGCCACCGCGGACGCTGCCCGCCAGGCAGGCGCTGAGCATCTCGGCCTGGCCGGCCTTCTCGGCGGCGGCCAGAGCGGCCAGGGCCGACCCGCGATCGGTCGGCGGGCCGCCGCTCGACACCGCGGACGGCACCGGTTCAGCCGATCGCGGCAGCGATCGCGTCGGCATGGGCCCGATGCGCGTCACGCACCGGCGTCAATGTCTGCGCGAGCTCGGGTACGGCGGTGATCGTTGCGTCGTATTGGTGACCCAGTGCGACGGTGCGGGTCAGCAGTCCCTGGAGTTCCGGCGTGGGCGGTTCGGTCGAACCTGCCTGAGCTGAACAGGTCGCAGCCGGCCGCTCCGCTGATGGTCAGCGCGCCGATCCCGACGGCGGCGAGGCCGCCACGGAGGAACGTGCGCCGGCTGGTCAGCCGGGAAGCGCGAGTGTGCACGCGGTCATACTGCCAGGTCAACGTCCGCGAATGGGAGCGGCGCGGCCGGGTTGGTCGACGAACACCTACCTGGGTTACCCGCGGGGCCACGGGTTCGCGTGTCGGCTGATGGGATAAGCGCGAAACGGTAACGGCGCGTTACGCTTCGGTCGAGCCGCTCGATCGTGGGGTCGCGCGGCCGTTGGCGTACCAACGTGACGTATGTCACCAGCTGTCTGTGAATAGGCCGCAGACCCAGCCGGGAGGTGGGGCATGGCGCAACGGGACCGGGGCGCACCCGCTCGTGCCACCGGCCGCCCCACCTTGCCGAAGGCGGCTGGTAGCCGGGCGCCGAAAGCGACCGCCAACCGCACCCGTCAGGCCGTTCCTGAGCGGCCGGCGGTCGATCTGCGGGCGCTGCGCACGCGCCTTCACGCGCTCGTCGAGCCGGTGGTAGCGGCCGGCGGGCTTGATCTGGACGGGCTCAGCGTGAGTCCAGCCGGTCGGCGCTTGGTCGTCCGGGTGACAGTCGACGGCGAGTCGGGCGTGGGCCACGACGAGCTCACCGACGTTTCCCGCGACATCTCAGCCGCGCTCGACGAGGCCGAGCAGCGCGGTGGTGAGTTGACGCCGGGCGCGTACGTGCTCGAGATCAGTTCGCCCGGGGTGGATCGACCGCTGACCCTGCCCCGTCACTGGCAACGCAATGTCGGACGCCTGGTGGCCGTGCGGGCTGGCGAGCGTTCGATCACGGCCCGGATCACCGCCGCGGACGCGGTCGGGGTCACGTTCGAGAGTGTGGGCACGGTGGCCTTCGACCAGCTCGGGACCGGGGCGGGTCCAGGTCGAGTTCACCCATCTGGCCGATCTGTCCGATGAGGACTTCGGCGACGAGTTCACCGACGGGGCTGACATTCCAGAGGAGGACGAGGCGTGAACATCGATCTCGCGGCCCTCCGCGCGTTGGCGCAGGAGCGGGAGATCCCGGTCGAGACCATCCTCGCCGCGATCGAGACGGCGCTGCTCACCGCGTACCGGCACACCGAGGGCTCCCATCCGCACGCCCGGGTCGAGATCGACCGGCGGACCGGAGTGGCCACCGTGTACGCGCAGGAGCTCGACGACGAGGGCGGGATCGCGCGCGAGTGGGACGACACCCCGCACGACTTCGGCCGGATCGCCGCCATGACCGCCAAGCAGGTCATCCTGCAGCGGTTGCGGGAAGCCACCGACGAGGTCCACTACGGCGAGTACGTGGGGCGCGACGGCGACCTCGTGACGGGCGTGATCCAGGCCCACGAGATCCCGCTCCGAGAAGGGCATCGTCAGCGTCGACCTGGGCAAGCTCGAAGCCATGCTGCCGGCGTCCGAGCAGGTGCCCGGAGAGGTGTACGAGCACGGCCAGCGGATCAAGTGCGTTGTCGTGCACGTGGCCAAGGGTTTCCGGGGACCACAGGTGACGCTGTCCCGGTCGCATCCCAGCCTGGTCAAGAAGCTCTTCGCGCTCGAGGTACCGGAGATCGCCGACGGCACCGTCGAGATCGCCGCGATCGCCCGAGAGGCCGGCCACCGTACCAAGATCGCGGTGCGCTCCACCTCGCGCGGGCGTCAACGCCAAGGGCGCCTGCATCGGGCCGATGGGCTCACGGGTACGGGCGGTCATGAGCGAGCTGCACGGCGAGAAGATCGACATCATCGACTGGTCCGACGAACCGGCGAACTTCGTCGGCAACGCCCTGTCGCCGGCCAAGGCGCTGCGGGTCGAGGTGGTCGACCTGGCCAACCGGGCGGCCCGGGTGACGGTGCCCGACTTCCAGCTCTCCCTGGCCATCGGGCGGGAGGGGCAGAACGCCCGGCTCGCCGCCCGGCTGACCGGCTGGCGGATCGACATCAGACCCGACACCGAGGCCGCCGGTGACCCCGACACCGCCTGAGACGCAGCGCGACCCACGAGGACCCCGAGGTGGCCGAACGCGCCCGCCACCTGACCGCCCCGCAGCGCGAGCGGAGCGAGCGCCGGGCTCAGAGCCGTGCGAGCGGAGCAGGCCGGGAGCCCAGAGGCGTTTGTCCGCTGCGCAGGGTAGACTTCCTCAGTGTTACGTCGCGCGTCCCCGGTGCGCACTTGTGTGGGTTGCCGGAGCCGCGCACCATCCTCCGAGTTGCTACGGGTCGTCGCGGTCGGCGGCACCACGGACGGGTACGCCACACTCATGCCCGACCCGAACGTCGACGACCGGGGCGGGGTGCGCACATTCACCCCGACCCGACCTGCCTCGCACCGGCGGAGCGGCGCCGGGCCTTCGGGCGGGCGCTGCGAGTTCACCGGGGTCCTGGACACCGGCCCGCTGACGCGAGTACGTCACCGACCTGGTGACGAGCCGAGTCTCACGCAGGCCCGAACCGCATGGTGGGGCCAATCCCACCCGGACACGCAAGGTAGGACGACCAGCATGAGCACACGATGAAGTCGCCGAAATGATCAGGCTTCAAGTGCACAAGTGAGGTCGAGCGGGCAAGCCGCCGACCTCGGGATGAGGAGTGCAGTGGCAGGCAAGCCCCGCGTACATGAGCTCGCGAAGGAGCTCGGCGTCGAAAGCAAGACCGTGCTCGCCAAGCTTCAGGAGATGGGCGAGTACGTGAAGTCCGCGTCGAGCACGATCGAGGCTCCCGTCGCCCGACGGCTGCGCGCGACCATGGAAGCCGCCGCGTCGTCGGCGGCCCCCGCGGCGCCGACGGCGCCGACAGCGGCCCCGGCCGCGAACGGTCGCGCTGGAGCCCGGCCGGCCCCGCCGAAGAAGGCGCCGGCCAAGAAGGCGACGCCCGGCGGCAGCCGATCGAGTGCCCCGACCAGCGCCCATGACATCGAGGTGGCCGCCGCCGAAGTGCGGGCGGCGCAGCTCAAGGCCGAGCAGGAAGCGGCCGTACGGGCGGCGCAGGAGCGTGGCGGCGCGACCGCGGCGCCCCGCGCCCGGCCACTCCGCGGCCGACTCCCACGCCCGGTGCCGAGGCGCCACGGCCGAGTCCGGCCAGCCCGCGTCCGGCGGCGCCGGGCGCGCCGGGCGGCCGTCCGATGCGGCCAGGCGGCAACAACCCGTTCGGCATCAGCCAGGGCGGAGCCCGTCCGGCGGCCGGCCCTGGCGGCCGGCCCAGTCCGTCCGGCATGCCCCGGCCCAACCCGGCCTCCATGCCGCCCCGGCCCAACCCGGCATCGATGGGCGGGCCCCGGCCCAACCCGTCGCAGATGCCGACCCAGCGCCCCGGTCGCCCTGGTCGACCGTCCCGGTCGTCCCGGCTGGTCCCGGTGGCGCTCCCGGCGGTCCGGCGTGGTTTCCGGGGCGGCCCGGGTGGCGGCGCCGCTGGCCGTCCCGGCGGCGGTCCCGGCGGTGCCGGTGGCGGTGGCTTCCGCGGTGGCCGGGCGGCGGTACGGGTACCGGCTTCCGCGGCGGTCCCGGTGGCGGTCCCGGCGGTGGCGGTGGCTACCGCGGTGGTCCGGGTGGCGGCGCCGGTGGTCCCGGTGCGGGCGCCGGCGGTGCCGGTCGTCCCGGCGGCGGTCCGGGTGGTCGTGGCCGCCCCGGCGGCGCCGGTGGCGCCTTCGGTCGGGGTGGCGGCAAGCCCAAGGGTCGCAAGTCGAAGCGCCAGAAGCGGCAGGAGTTCGACAACCTCTCCGCGCCGACGATGAGCTCGGGCGCGCCTCGCGGTCAGGGCCAGGTGGTCCGGCTGCCGCGCGGTGCTTCGCTGTCCGACTTCGCCGACAAGATCAACGCCAACCCGGGCTCGCTGGTCCAGGAGATGTTCGGCCTGGGCGAGATGGTGACGGCGACGCAGTCCTGCACCGACGACACGCTGCTGCTGCTCGGCGAGCACCTCGGCTTCGACGTGCAGATCGTCAGCCCGGAGGAGGAGGACCGGGAGCTGCTCGCCCGGTTCGACATCGACCTCGACGAGGACATCGACGAGGAGCGCCTGGTCACCCGGGCGCCGATCGTCACCGTGATGGGTCACGTCGACCACGGCAAGACGAAGCTGCTCGACGCTATCCGCCAGGCGAAGGTGGCCGAGGGCGAGGCCGGCGGCATCACCCAGCACATCGGCGCCTACCAGGTGCACGTCGAGCACGAGGGCATGACCGGGCGATCACCTTCATCGACACCCCGGGTCACGAGGCGTTCACCGCCATGCGTGCCCGTGGTGCCCAGGCCACCGACATCGTGGTCCTGGTGGTCGCGGCCGACGACGGCGTCATGCCGCAGACGATCGAGGCGCTCAACCACGCGAAGGCGGCCGATGTGCCGATCGTGGTCGCGGTGAACAAGATCGACAAGGAGGACGCCAACCCGGCCAAGGTGCGCCAGCAGCTCACCGAGTACGGGCTGGTCGCGGAGGAGTACGGCGGCGAAACGATGTTCATCGACATCTCCGCCAAGAGCCGCATCAACATCGACGGGCTGCTCGAGGGTGTACTGCTCACCGCCGACGCGGCGCTGGACCTGCGGGCGCCGATCGACGGCCCGGCCCAGGGCCTGGCCATCGAGGCGCACCTCGACCGCGGCCGCGGTCCGGTGGCCACGGTGCTGGTCAACCGGGGCACGCTCAACGTCGGCGACTCGATCGTCTCCGGTGACGCGCACGGCCGCGTCCGGGCGATGCTCGACGAGTACGGCAAGACGGTGCCCAGCGCCGGTCCGGCCCGTCCGGTCCAGGTGCTCGGCCTGACCGCGGTACCCGGGGCCGGCGACACGTTCCTCGCCGTCGGCGAGGACCGGATCGCCCGGCAGATCGCCGAGCAGCGGCAGGCCCGCGAGCGGGCGGCCCAGATCGCCAACCGTGGCGGCCGGGTCACCCTGGAGAACCTGCTCGAGCGGATCAAGGAGGGCGAGCGCACCTCGCTCACCCTCATCCTCAAGGGCGACGTCTCCGGTTCGGTGGAGGCTCTGGAGGACGCCCTCGTCAAGATCGACATCTCCGACGAGGTCAGCCTCAAGATCATTCACCGGGGCGTCGGTGGGGTCACCCAGGACGATGTCAACCTGGCCAAGGCGTCGGACGCGATCATCATCGGGTTCAACGTCCGGGCCGAGGGCAAGGTCCGCGACTACGCCGACCGCGAGGGTGTGGAGATCCGGTACTACACGGTCATCTACCAGGCCATCGAAGAGGTGGAGGCGGCGCTCAAGGGCATGCTCAAGCCGGAGTTCGAGGAGGTCGAGCTCGGTACGGCCGAGGTCCGCGAGGTCTTCCGATCCTCCAAGCTGGGCAACATCCCGGGCTGTATCGTCCGCTCGGGTGTCATCCGGCGCAACGCCCGGGCCCGCCTGCTGCGCGACGGCGCGGTCGTGGCGGAGAACCTCTCGATCACGTCGCTGCGGCGGTTCAAGGACGACGCCACCGAGGTCCGCGAGGGCTTCGAGTGCGGTCTGACCTTGGGCAACTACAACGACATCAAGGTCGGCGACATCATCGAGACCTTCGAGATGCGGGAGAAGCCCCGCGCCTGACGGCTCGACCTATGTGCCCATGTTCGAGGGGCACCCTGCTGACGCTCCCGTTGCAAGCAGGGTGTCCCCTCCGACCTTGGGCGGCCCGTCCCGCGCCCGGCGGATCCCGAATGGGCGGGTCTTCCGAGGCCGCCGAGTGTTAGCGGGGACGCCCTACTCGACAAAGGAGGTTAGCCAACTGTCCGGGCAAACAGGCGGGGATCACCGGGGCCGCACCCCGAGCACGATGTCGCGGGTGATGGCCTGGTCGACGCGGTGGGCGAAGCCCGCGTACGGGCCCTCGTCGAGCACCTGCAGCCCGCGGTCGGCCAGGATCGCCGCCACCGCGTCGCGCTTGGACACCAGCGTGTTGACCGCGATCCCGATGGCACCACCCGGTCGCAGCAGTGGCGCCCACGCGGGTACGGCCGCGCCGAGCAGATCGAGCGGGCTGCGTCGGAGTCCGGCGGCTACGGTACGGCTGCCGTGCTGGACGCCATACGGCGCATCGGTGACGATGGCGTCGAAGCTGGCCGGCTTGAAGAACTCCCGGGCGGCGGTGGTGTCGGCGCAGACGACCTCCGCCGACACCGGATCACCGGGTACCGGTGGCGACATCGTGACGGCCAGCCGGCGGGCGACCAGACGGCGTTCGCGGCGGACCGGTACGACCTCGGCCTTGTGCTTGAGGCGCTTGCGGCGCAGGTAGGTCGGCAGGAACGCGGCGTATGCCTCGAAGTCCTTCGCGTCGAGATCCAGCCCCGCGGCGTCATAACCGTAGGTGAGCGCCTGGTTGATCGTGGTGCCCCGTCCGCAGAGCGGATCGAGCACGCGCAAGCGCCGCCGGAGCATGTCCGGGCCGGCCGCTGACGACAGGACGGTCACGTTCAGTAGCAGCTTGGTGAACTGCTCGTTGGTCTTGCCGGCGTACTTCGGGATCGTGACAAGGTCGTCGTCGAACCGGTCGAGTGGGTGGAGCTGCACCGGCCGGAGCAGGCCGTCAGCCCGTTCGAACAGGGCGTACGCAGCCGAGGCGTTGGCCAGGAAGGCAAGGTCGTCAACGGCGAGCGGAGCCGTGAAGGTCACGTACGGTACCCCGGCCAGCCGCTCCTCGGTCAGGCCGGTGAGCCGGTTACCGAGGACCGTGCGGTTGAACACCCCCAGTTCGGCCAGGGTGAGCTCCACGGCGGCGTCGGAGTAGACCCGGTTCGCCGAGGGGAGTAGCAACAACGCGTAACCGGCCATCGGCACATTATCGGTACGACCCGCGCGCGCCGGGGTCTACCCTGGTCACTCGTGTACACCGGGACCGCCGTCTTCGATCTGCTGTTGCCAGGTGACTCCCGTTCGCTCAAGGCCAAGCGGTCCTATGTACGCCCGATCGTGGCGGCCCTGCGCCGGTTCGAGGTGTCCGCGGCCGAGGTCGGGCTGATCGACCTGCACGGCCGGACCCAGATCGGGGTGGCTGTGGTCGCTCCCGACGCCGCCCATGTGGCTGAGGTCCTCGACACGTGTGAGCGATTCGTGGTGGGCCGACCCGAAGTGGAGTTTCTGTCGGCACGCCGACGCCTGTACGGCGAGGACGACTGAGCGCCGCATCGATGTGCGCCGCCGGAGTAGTGTCAAGGTCGTCGGGCTGCCCCTCGTAACACTCGCGGAGGTGGAGGAAATGACAGATCCGGCCAAGGTGCGCCGGCACGCCGAGCGCGTCAGGGAACTCGTCGCGGAGGTCGTGCGGACCCAGATCAAGGACCCTCGACTGGGCATGATCACCATTACCGATTCCCGGATCACTCCAGACCTGCGGGAAGCCACCGTCTTCTACACGGTGCTCGGTGATATGGCCGAGCAGACAGCCACCGCCGCCGCCCTGGAGAGCGCGAAGGGCCTCATGCGCAGCATCGTCGGCAAGGCACTCGGGCTCAAGCACTCGCCCACGCTGACCTTCGTCCACGACGATGTCCAGGAGCAGGTCAAGCACATCGACGAGCTGATCGCGGTAGCCCGGGCCTCAGACGCCAAGGTGCACGAGCAGGCGGCCGGGGCGACCTACGCCGGTGACGCCCAGCCGTACCGGGTGGCCGAGGACGAGGACGAGGATGACGACGACGAGTGTCCTACATTGGAGGCTGAGTCCCTGGATCGCGCGGGCAAGCGTCAGTGAGCGGGGCTGAGTCTGGTTTGGACAGTTCCATCACCTCGCGCCGCCAAGGCGGTGCTGGAGCTTCCGCGCGACGCGACGGTGCTGCTGTCGTGTCACGTCAATCCCGATGGCGACGCGCTGGGCACCATGCTCGGGTTCGCGCTCGGCCTGCGCTCGCTCGGCTTCTCCAACATCCGGGCCAGCTTTCCCGAGCCGTACGCGGTGGCCGAGCCGTTCCAGTTCCTGCCCGGGCTCGATCTGCTGGTACCGCCCGATCTGGCTCCCCGGCAGCCTGATCTCGCGGTCAGCTTCGACGCGGCCAGCCCCGGCCGGTTGGGTGTGCTCTCGGACTGCTCCGCCGCCGCTGCGACGTGGATCGTGCTCGACCACCACATCTCCAACACTGGCTTCGGTTCCGTCCAACTGGTCGACCCGGCGGCCGCGGCCACCGCGGTCGTGGCCGTCCGGCTACTCGATGAGCTGGGCGTCGAGCTGGACGAGGCCATGGCCACCTGCCTGTACGTCGCCCTCGCGACCGACAGCGGCTCGTTCCGGTTCGACACGACGACTGCCGGCGTCCTGGCCCTGGCCGCCCGACTGGTCGACGCGGGCGCCCGGCCGGGAGAGATCGCGCTGCACGTGTTCGACTCGCGGTCGTACGCGGCCGTCCGGCTCTGGCGACGGTACTCGACCGGGCCGAGCTGGAGCCGGCGGCGGCGGGCGGTCGTGGCCTGGTCAGTGCCTACGCCACCGGTGCCGACCTGGACCGGTACGGCCAGCCGGCCCAGGTGCTGGAGAGCTTCATGGATGTACTGCGATCGACCAGCGAGGCCGACGTCGCCTGCCTGGTCAAGCCGGTGACCGAGGGCGAGTGGGCGGTCTCCCTGCGTAGCAAGGGAGCTACCGATGTGGCGGCGGTCGCGGTCGCGCTCGGCGGCGGTGGCCACCGGCTGGCCGCCGGGTTCACCGGGTTCGGGACGGCGACCGAGGTGCTGGCCGCCGTCCGGTCGCAACTGGAGAGCGCGCCCTGGCTCTGGCCGGTGCCGACCAAAGATCAGGGATGAACCCGGGTCAGATCGCTGGCGCGCTGTCGCGCGGAGGCGACAATGGGGAATGGATCAACCAAGGGCAGCTGCCGAGGACGTGCGGCCCTGGGATCGTCCCGTCGTCACGTACCCCTTGTTCGCTCTCATCGCCGCGATCGGTGGGCTCTTCGCCTCGTTCACGTTGAGCTCGCTGCTGCTGGTACTGGCTGTGGGCGGGACCATGTTCTGGTTGGGCATCAGTGGCCGGGCCGGCCGGCGAGCCATCCCGCGGCGTATACCCGCGGGCGCGCTGTGGTGGCTCATCCCGATCCTGGTCTTCGCCTTCACCGAGCTGTTCGCATTCAGCAAGCACTCCATTGAGGACTATCCGACGCTGTCTCTGCTGGCCGATCCGTTCCTCAGACCACTACCTGGCCAAGGCGGCGTGCTACTTCGGCTGGTTGGTCGCGTTCTGGGGGCTGGTCCGGCGATGAGCAAATACATCATCATCACGCTGTTCAGATGGCGGGATCGGCTTCATCGTGCTCGCCGTCATGTCACGCCGGGAGCTGGCCAAGGTCCCGACACTCGGCGCATTGAGCGCATTCGTGATGGACTACCGGGTCGGCCGGGTTCCGGTGGGGCGGATCGCGGTGCTCGGATTCTGGTGGTGGGCCGGCTGGCATTTCTTCGCCCGCTGACGCTCACTCCCGCCTCGTGGCCGTCCTCGCCCGCTGCGCTCGTAGACCTGCCGAGGAAGGAGTTGGGTCACGCCGCGGCCTCTATGAAATATCAGGCGCCGTCGGAGAGTGAGAGGCGGTGCCCTGCTGCTCCAGGAAGCGTTCGACCAGGCCCCGGACCACGGCGGCCATGGTGAAGTCGTGCTCGGCGCACCAGTCCCGCAGCTCGGCGTGGCGCTGGGCCGGCAGCCGGATGGTCACGAGCTGGCTCTCCTCGCCGACGGCCAGGCTCGAGGCGATCTCCCGCTCGAACGTCGCCCCCGTTCCCCGCCGACGGATCATGGGCGAGACGTGGCCGATGGTGCGGGCCAGCCCGGTGTCGGTGCGCTGGAGCAACCAGGCGGTGATCTCGAGCCGCTGCTCGGGGGGCAGCGTCTCCAACAGCTCGGCCAGCCGCTGGGCGGGTGGGACGTATGGTGTGGACATAGGCATCACGATAGCGCCATGCGATAGCGCCGTTGTCACCGATGGAGCCTGAACTCCGGCCCACTATCACCAACCACTATCGCCAGCGTCCGGAATCTGGGAAACATGTGCCAGCCCTTGGACCTGAACGCTAGTTTAGGCGATGTGAGTGCGGTACTGATTCTTCGCCGCCGCGGCGGGATCTGCAGCTAGGCAGCCAGCTCCCCGCCGCGGAGAGAGTGCTGGCACGACACGAGCACAGCAAGTCACGACGCGGCGATTCCCGACGTACCGATCTCGAACGCAGCGCTCCGTGAGCTGACGCGGCGTGCGCCCCATCCGGCCGACACGCCCGACCATCGCACCGCCGGCGAACCCGGCCCGCGAACCGATCCGTCACCCGAGCGCTCTGCCCATCGCGGTGCCGCCGATAGCCGGCCCGCCCTCGATCACCTGTGTGGAAGGTAAGCCACGATGCCCGAGAAGCCCAAGACACAGCAGTCGCCGCGCCCGCAGCCCGCGACCACCCCTGCCCCCGACACCGCCCGCCAGGCACTGCAGCAGTCGATGGACCGCCGCTGGTAATCCACGGCTCCCGGGCGCGCCTCTGGCCGACTCCTGGCTGGATGGCGTTCCCGGCAACCGCGGTGCCCGGGGTTGCTGTCCCGCCGGGTGTTCGGGATCGGTGGTCCCGCCGGGTGTTCGGATTGGTGGTCGCGCCGGGTGTTCGCGGTTGGTGGTCCGCCGGGTGTTCGCGGTTGGTGGTTCCGCCGGGTGTTTGCAGGGACGCCGTATTCGACGAAAAGCGTTAGTAAGGTGTCCGGGCAGGCGCGCACGACGCTGGGGTCAGCAGACGAAGGTGGCGCCCTGGAATGGTGCCGCCAGGTTGTAGACGGCGCTGGCCTCCATCTGGGACTCCGTGACGGAGATGGCCGGCAGCGCGACCACGTCGGTGCGGATCTTGTCGCAGTCCAGGTTGCCGCCGAACGCCTGGGCTGCCTTGATCCAGAGGCCGCGTGAGTTGGGTGCCACGTCGGTGTTCGCGTAGAACAGCCAGGTGACCTGGTCACGGATCGCGATCAGGTTGGCTCCGGTGCCGGTGCGGGTGGCCGCGATCGGGTACACCCAGATGAAGTTGGTCGTGACGGCCACACCACGCACGGTGTCCTTCAGCTCGTTGCCCTTGTCGTCTTTGAGGTGCTCGGTGATCGCCTGGAACGTCACGGTTCCATGGGCCCGGACGCCGGCAGGCGCGATCGTGGTGCCATCGTCGAGCCGGGTGGCGTACGCGAAGGCCTTGTTCTTGGCGAAGTCGTTGGTCACGGTCGGCCGGCTGTCCGGGGCGAGCATGGCGATGAATGCCGACGTGTCGTGCGTGGTGAGCAGCGTCGCATCGACCCGGCTGGCCAGCATGGCCCGCTTGACGGCGGCCAGGTCGGCCGCCACGTCGGCCTGGCTGAGTCCGGGGACGGCGGTCGCGGCCGGGAGCTTGATGGCGTCGGGGACGGCGGCGAAGTCGGCCGCCGGAGTCCCGGCGAACAGGTCGGGCGCCGCTGGCGAGCCGGACCCGGTCGAGCTTGGCCGGAGGCGTCGTACCGTTACCTGTCGGTGTCGTCGGTCCGAACAGCTTCGGCACGACGAAGATGCCGCCGGCGACCAGAACCACCACCAGCAGGGCCAGCAGGGCGGCCAGCCCGCGCCGGCTCCGCTTCGGTTGCGGGTATGGCGGGCCGGCCGGCACGCCGGACATCGGCGGTGGGTAGGCCTCGGTGAACTGGTAGGCCGGCGGGGCCGACGGGACACTGGCCTGGCCGGGACTGTACTGTCCCGATCCGGCCGGTGCCGGCGAGCCGGACACCGGTGCCGCGACGGTGGGCTGCGTCGGGGCCACCTCGGGCACGTCCCAGGTGTCGGCATCCGCGTCGGCCCACGGGTCCACGGGCGGGCGGGCCGCGGGCTCCGAGCTCGGATCGGTCATGGTCCACCTTCGTACGCTCAGAGGGGTGAGCCGGTCAACCCGGCATTCTGACATGGCCGCCGGAGGTTTCTCCCGCCTACTGTGCACCCGTGCCCGGCTTGTGATGTCGGGGATGGGACGCTGTGAGTCGTTCCGGATGGAGGTGGAGGGTGGCCCACGACGGGCTGATCGTGGTCGACAAGCCCGGCGGCATGACCTCGCACGACGTGGTCGCCCGCATCCGCCGCATCGCCGGCACCCGACGGGTCGGTCACGCGGGAACGCTCGACCCGATGGCGACCGGCGTGCTGGTGATCGGCGTCGAGCGGGCGACCCGGCTGCTCACGTTCCTGGTCGGCAGCGACAAGGTGTACCTGGCCACGATCCGGCTCGGGCAGAGCACCATCACCGACGACGCCGAGGGCGACATCACGGCCAGTGTCAGCACCGCCGACCTCGCCTCCCCGGCCGTCCGCGCGGCCGTGGGCGCCTTTGTCGGACCGCAGGAGCAGGTGCCCAGCTCGGTCAGCGCGATCAAGGTCGGTGGCGTGCGTTCGTACGCCCGGGTCCGACAGGGCGAGCGGGTCGAGCTGGCTGCCCGGCGGGTCACGATCCACCGGCTCGACGTGCACGGGCTGACCCGGACAACGGCGACCGACAACACCGCGGTCATCGACCTCGATGTCGAGGTGGCCTGTTCGTCGGGTACCTACATCAGGGCGATCGCCCGCGACCTCGGGGCCAGGCTGGGCGTGGGCGGGCACCTCACCGCGCTGCGACGTACCGCGGTCGGCGCCTTCACCCTCGCGGAAGCGTCCACTATGGACGATCTGGTCGGGTTGGCCGATCCGGTGACGATTCCGCTCGACCGGGCGGCGGCCACGGTGTTCGCCCGGCGCGACGCCGACCCGGACGAGGCGCGCGTACTCTCACACGGAGGGCCGCTGCGCCCGATCGGGCGGGCTGACCCGTATGCCGTGTTCGGTCCGGACGGGCGGGTCATCGCGATCGTCGCGGAGCGCGAAGGGAGCGCCCGCGCACAGGTTGTGCTGGCCCCGGCGGGTACCCGGTCCGAGCCCGACGGGACGGCCGGACCCGGCGACGAAGGAGAGGCGGGGTAGCGTGCAGCGGTGGCGGGGGGTGGACGGCGCACCACCCGGTTGGGGTCGTTCGGTTGTCACCATCGGCGTGTTCGACGGCGTCCACCGTGGACACCAGGAGATCATCGCCCACACGGTCGAACGGGCGCGGCAGGCCGGCATAGCCTCGGTCGTCGTGACCTTCGATCCGCATCCGTCCGAGGTGGTCCGTCCCGGCTCGCACCCGGCCATCCTCACCGAGTCGGTACGCAAGGCCGAGCTGATCGAGGCGCTCGGGGTGGACGTGCTCTGTGTGATCCCGTTCACGCTGGACTTCTCCCATCTCTCGGCCGAGACGTTCGTCCACGACGTGCTGGTGGAGCACCTGCACGCCAGCGCGGTCGTGGTCGGCGAGAACTTCCGGTTCGGCCATCGGGCGGCCGGTGACGTAGCCCTGTTGACCCGGCTCGGTGTCAGTTTCGGCTTCACCGTCGAAGGAGCCCCGCTGATCTCCGACGCCGACGCCACCCTGTCGTCGACCTACATCCGGTCCTGTGTGGACTCCGGCGACGTCGGGGCGGCCTCGACCGCCCTCGGGCGGCCGCACCGCCTCGAGGGGATCGTCGTGCGTGGCGACCAACGCGGGCGGGAGATGGGCTTCCCGACCGCGAACCTGTCGCTGGCCCCGCACGTCGCGGTGCCCGCCGATGGCGTGTACGCGGCCTGGCTGTCCCGGCGGGGTACGTACGCCCGGGCGGCCATCGAACCGGCCCGAGCGGCCGTGTCGATCGGCACCAACCCGACCTTCAACGGGCGGGAGCGGCGGGTCGAGGCGTACCTGTTGGACTTCGAGGGCGACCTGTACGGCGAGCGGCTGGCGCTCGATTTCATTCGCCGGCTGCGGGAGCAGCGCGCCTACGACGCGGTCGGGCCGCTGGTCGATCAGATCGAGAAGGACGTGGCCGAGGCGCGCGCCGCGCTGTCCTGACCGGGTGATTTCGGGCAGCGGGTGCCTGTCTGTTAACGTTGACCCGACGCCGGGTCACCGGCGGGTCTCGCGTGCCTGCACGACGCCGCGGGTGCGAGACAACCACAACCCAGCACACTGAGGGAGATCATGGCGCTCGACCAGGCCACCAAGGCCCAGATCATCGGTGAGTTCGGCACCAAGGAAGGCGACACCGGTTCGCCCGAGGTCCAGATCGCGATGCTGACCCGTCGCATCAACCAGCTCACCGAGCACCTCAAGACTCACAAACACGACCACCACAGCCGTCGTGGCCTGCTGATCCTCGTGGGTCAGCGCCGCCGGCTCCTGGCCTACCTGGCCAAGACCGACATCCAGCGCCGCCGCGCCATCGCGGAGCGCCTGGGCCTGCGCAGGTAGTACGCGGGCCCGTGATGGGGCGTGGCGATACGCTCTCCTCCATCACACGTCATCACACTGAGTAGGTACGCCGACACGGGGAGCCGGTCGGCAACCCGCCGACACACGTCGGTCCTCGGTAGTGGCCCCCGGGACAGCGTCCCGAGGGCTTCGATCGAAGACCGGCCGCGGCGCAAGCTCCCCTCGGGCGTACCCGAACCAAGGGAGAATCAACACCCATGACCGAGACAACACTCGGCACCCACCACAGCACCGCGGTCATCGACAACGGGCCATTCGGGACCCGGGAGATCACGTTCAGCACCGGTCGGCTGGCCAAGCAGGCCGCCGGCTCCGTCCTCGCCCAGCTCGGCGATACCGTCGTCCTGTCGGCCACCACCGCCGGCAGGCACCCCCGCGACGGCTTCGACTTCTTCCCGCTCACGGTGGACGTGGAGGAGCGGATGTACGCCGCCGGACGAATTCCCGGCTCGTTCTTCCGCCGTGAGGGACGCCCGAGCGAGGACGCCATCCTCACCTGCCGGCTGATCGACCGGCCGCTGCGCCCGTCGTTCGTGAAGGGCCTGCGTAACGAGGTCCAGGTGGTCGAGACCATCCTGGCCCTCGACCCGGCCCACCCGTACGACGTGGTCGCGATCAACGCCGCGTCGTTGTCGACCAAGATGTCGGGGCTGCCATTCAGCGGCCCGATCGGCGGTACCCGGATGGCCCACATCGATGGCACCTGGGTGGCGTTCCCGACCAACGAGGAGCTCGAGCGGGCAACCTTCGACATGGTGGTCGCCGGCCGGGTCCTGCCCGATGGCGACGTGGCCATCATGATGGTCGAGGCCGAAGCGACCGAGCACACCATCGCCCTGATCGCGGCCGGCGCCCCGATGCCGACCGAGGAGGTCGTGGCCGGCGGACTCGAGGCGGCCAAGCCGGCCATCCGCGAGCTGTGCCGGGCCCAGAGCGAGCTGGCCGCGGTCGCGTCCAGGCCGGCCGTCGAGTTCCCCGTCTTCCTCGACTACGAGACCGACGTGTACAACGCGGTCGAGTCGGCCGTGGGCGACGAGGTGGCCGAGGCACTGCGCATCGCCGGCAAGGCGGAGCGCGAGGAGGCCCTCGACCTGATCAAGGACAAGGCCTACGAGCAGCTGGCCGGCCAGTTCGAGGGGCGCGAGAAGGAGATCAGCGCCGCCTACCGCTCGGTGACGAAGAAGTACGTGCGCGCCCGGGTTTTGCGCGACCAGGTCCGCATCGACGGCCGCGGCCCGCGCGACATCCGGCCGCTGACGGCCGAGGTGAGCGTGCTGCCGCGGGTGCACGGCTCGGCTCTGTTCGAGCGGGGCGAGACCCAGATCATGGGTGTCACCACGCTGAACATGTTGCGCATGGAGCAGACCCTCGACACCCTGGGCCTGGCCAGGTCGAAGCGCTACATGCACAACTACAACTTCCCGCCGTACTCGACCGGCGAGACCGGCCGGGTGGGCGCGCCCAAACGGCGCGAGATCGGGCACGGTGCACTGGCCGAGCGGGCCCTCGTACCGGTCCTGCCCAGCCGCGAGGAGTTCCCGTACGCCATCAGGCAGGTTTCGGAGGCGCTGGGGTCCAACGGCTCCACCTCGATGGGTTCGGTCTGCGCCTCGACCATGTCGCTGCTGGCAGCGGGCGTACCGCTGAAAGCGCCGGTCGCCGGCATCGCCATGGGCCTCATCTCCGACGAGGTCGACGGCAAGACCAACTACATCGCGATCACCGACATCCTGGGCGCCGAGGACGCGTTCGGCGACATGGACTTCAAGGTCGCCGGTACCCGTGAGTTCGTGACC
The DNA here is from genome assembly GCA_963803345.1 of uncultured Actinomycetota bacterium. Lineage (GTDB taxonomy): Bacteria > Actinomycetota > Actinomycetes > Mycobacteriales > Micromonosporaceae > CAWDLX01. Next base: position 725,264 of record CAWDLX010000004.1, on the reverse strand, counting down.
GCGTTGCAGCTGGACACCAAGCTGGACGGCATCCCGTCGGACGTGCTGGCCGGCGCGCTCCAGCAGGCGCACGACGCGCGGCAGACGATCCTCGACGTGATGGCCGAGGCGATCGAGTCGCCGGCCGGCATGTCGCAGTACGCGCCGCGGGTCACCTCGGTGAAGATCCCGGTCGACAAGATCGGCATGGTGATCGGCCCCAAGGGCCAGACCATCAACGCGATCCAGGACGAGACCGGCGCCGAGATCTCGATCGAGGACGACGGCACGATCTACGTCGGCGCCACCGACGGGCCCTCGGCCCAGGCGGCGGTGGACCGGATCAACGCCATCGCCAACCCCACCATGCCGAAGGTCGGCGACCGCTTCCTCGGTACGGTGGTGAAGACGGCCGCGTTCGGCGCGTTCGTCTCGCTGCTGCCGGGGCGCGACGGCCTGCTGCACATCTCGAAGGTCGGCGACGGCAAGCGGGTGGAGAAGGTCGAGGACTTCCTCAACGTCGGCGACAAGGTCGAGGTGGAGATCGCCGAGATCGACGGCCGCGGCAAGATCTACCTGGACAAGGTGCGCCCCGAGGGCGAAGAGGCCCCAGCGGCCGCCGACCGGCCGGCCGGGCGTGACCGCGGGGACCGGGGTCCACGCGACCGCGGTGACCGTGATGCTGGCAGCCGCGGTGAGCGGGGCCCGGGTCGTGGCGGCGAAGGGCGCGGCGGCGAGGGCGGTGGCGAAGGCGGCGAGCGTCGCCGCCGGATCCGGGGTGACCGCTGACCAGCAGGGCCCGTACCTGGACCCTCGCGGACGATCCGCTGGGCGGCACCGTGCGCCGCACGGTACTGCCCAGTGGAATGCGGATTCTGACCGAGGCGATCCCGGCGATGCGCAGTGTGTCGTTCGGCATCTGGGTCGGGGTCGGTTCCCGGGACGAGACGCGACCCCAGAGCGGGGCATCGCACTTCCTCGAACACCTGCTGTTCAAGGGCACCCGACGACGCTCCGCGCTGGACATCTCGGCCAGCATCGAAGCGGTGGGCGGGGAGACCAACGCGTTCACCACCAAGGAGTACACGTGCTACTACGCGCGGGTACTCGACACCGACCTGCCGCTGGCCATCGATGTCATGTGCGATCTTGTCGGCGACTCGGTCCTGGCCGAGTCCGATGTGGAGACTGAGCGGGGCGTCATCCTCGAAGAGATCGCCATGCACGACGACGAGCCCGACGAAGAGGTCCACGACCTGTTCAGCGCGGCCGTTTTCGGCGACCATCCCCTGGGTCGGCTGATCTCGGGTACCCCGGAGACGATCTCCGGGATGACCCGGCGCCAGATCCTGTCGTTCTACCGCAAGCGGTACGCGGCACCGTCCATTGTGGTCGCCGCCGCCGGCAACCTGGACCACGGCCTCGTGGTACGCCTGGTCAAGGAGTCGTTCGGCCGGTCCGGACACCTCGACGCCGCTGCCGCGCCGGCGCCGCGCCGGGCCGACACGCCGGCCCCCCGACCTCATCTGGGGCGGGTCGCGGTGCGTGACAAGGACACCGAACAGGCCCATCTGGTGCTCGGCGGTACCGGTATCACCCGTGACGACGACCGACGCTTCGCCCTCGGCGTGCTCAACAACGCCTTCGGCGGTGGCATGTCATCGAGGCTGTTCCAGGAGATCCGGGAGAAACGCGGGCTGGCCTACTCTGTCTACTCGTTCACCAGCCAGTACGCCGACGCCGGCCTGTTCGGCGTCTACGCCGGCTGCGCCCCGGGCAAGGTCGACGAGGTCCTGGCGCTGGCCCGAACCGAGCTGCGGCGTATCGCCGAAGGTGGCCTGCGCGACGACGAGCTGGCCCGGGGTAAGGGCATGTACAAGGGATCGCTCGTCCTCGGTCTGGAGGACACCGGGTCCCGGATGACCCGACTGGGCAAAGGCGAGCTGCTCTACGACGACGTGCTCTCGGTCGACCAGCTGCTGGCCCGCATCGACGCGGTCACCCCGGACGAGGTCCGCGCGGCGGCGGCGGACGTGGCTGGCGGAGCGATGTCCCTGGCCGTGGTGGGGCCCTTCGCGGATCACGACTTCGCCGACGCGTTGCGACGCTGAGTGTCCTATCGCCGGGCCCGACGGCGTCGATCTGGTCTAGGTTGAGGTTCGTGACTGAGATCGAGTCGATCCGGGTTGGAGTGCTCGGGGCGCGCGGCAAGATGGGCCTCGAGGTGTGCCGGGCGGTCGACCGGTCGCCCGACATGGAACTGGTCGCCATGGTCGACCAGGGCGACTGGTTGTTCAACATCGCCGATGCCGCCGCCGAGGTGGTGGTCGACTTCACCTCACCCGACTCGGTGATGGACCACGTGCACTGGTGCATCGAACAGGGCATCCACGTGGTCGTAGGGACAACCGGTTTCACCGACGCGCGCTACGAACGCATCCGCGGCTGGCTCGCCCACCATCCCGAGCTCGGCGTCATCGTCGCACCGAACTTCGGCATCGGCGCCGTGCTCATGATGGCCTTCGCCGAGCGGGCGGCTCGCCACTTCGAGTCGGCTGAGATCCTCGAACTGCACCACCCGAACAAAGTCGACGCACCCAGCGGTACGGCGCAGCGCACCGCTGAGCTCATCGCGGCGGCCAGGGCCGGGGCGGGGGTCGGGGCGATGCCCGACGCGACCCGGGACGAGATGGCCGGTGCCCGCGGCACCGACGTGAAGGGCGTGCGCATCCATTCGGTCCGCGTGCAGGGACTGGTAGCCCACCAGGAGGTCATCTTCGGCACCACCGGCGAGACGTTGACCCTGCGCCATGACTCCTACGACCGCAGCTCCTTCATGCCCGGAGTGCTGCTCGCCATCCGCACCGTCCGTGAGCGCCCCGGCCTGACCGTCGGTATCGGGCCCCTACTCGACCTCTGACACATCGGTATGCAGCCGCAACTGGGGCACCAGCAGGTCGTCGACATCGAGCGCGCGCACCGCACCGTCGGGCTCCCAACCAGCTGAGGACAGGAACGCCTTCATGGCGGGGTCGGCGTCGAACACCCAGGCGACGGCGGTGCCGAAGCTGTCGCCCCGCCACAACTCGACCGAGGCGGCCAGCAGCCGGCTGCCGTGGCCCCGCCGGGCCCAGCGTGGCTCGACGAGGAGGTCCGTGATCGAGACCACGTCGGGCGCGAGCGGGGGCTCGTCGGGCGCCAGCGCGGCGTCGTCCGCCGGGCCAGAAGCGACAAAACCCACCAGGTAGGATTCCTGCGCCTGTTCCACCGCGACCAGCACCCGGTGGTGCGCTGAGGGTGGGTCCTCGATCGAGGCCGTCCACCGGCTCGCCATCCAGTCCTCGTCCAGCCCATCAAGCACCTGACGGGGGAGAATACGCCGGTAGGCCTGCCGCCAGGTGGCGAGTTGGATCCGCGCGATCTCGCCGGCGTCGTCGCGAGCCGCGGGGCGGACAAAGCCAAGCGCCATGCTGGCAGAGCGTACGGTGTGCGGGGCGAGTCTGATCGTCGTGGCACGCCGCCACGGGGAGGAGGAGCGAGTGACACAGGCCGTGAGGGACCGGGTACGTCCCGTCGCCGCCTGGTTGCCCGCCTGGTTCCGGGCGGCGTCCGCCCGGCAGCGCCTTGCCGCGCGCGTCGGCATCGTCGTCGTGCTCGCCGCGTGTGCACTGACGTTCGACTACTTCCTGGCCGTCCGGCACGGGTTCTTCGACCTGTCCGTGTACTACGGCGCCATCAACTACTGGGTCCACGACGGTGGATCGCTCTACGACTATCTGCTGCCGCTGAACACGTACGGCTTCACGTACCCGCCGTTCGCCGCCATGGTCATGCTGCCGATGGCGGTCACGCCGTGGACGGTCTGCATCGTGGTGAGCTGTCTGGCCTGCGTGGCAGCCTCGACGGTGGTCATCTACTGGCTGGTCGACCCGATCGCCCGCCGGCAGGGCTGGGTGCGCTGGTATGCCGTCCTGATCGCGCTGTGCTTCGCCACGATCTTCGAGCCGCTGCGCGAGACCATGCTGTTCGGGCAGGTCAACATGCTTCTGCTCGGGATCGTCGCGGCCGACTTCGTGCTGCTGCTCGGCAAAGGGCGTGCCTGGGCGGGCGTCGGGATCGGGCTGGCCACCGCGGTCAAGCTGACCCCGGGCATCTTCATCATCTACCTCATCGTGACCCGGCGCTGGCGGCCGGCGCTCGTGGCCAGCGTGACCGCCGGACTGGCCACGGTCCTGGCCGCGGCCGGGTCCCGGGACACGTCGCTGGTGTTCTGGAGTGACGCGCTCTGGAACACCGACCGCGTGGGCGCACTGGCGTTCATCTCCAACCAGTCGCTGGAAGGCGCGGTCGCGCGGCTGCACGAGGTCGATCCGAGCACATTGGGCTGGCTGGCCGCCGCGGCGGTGGTCGCCGTGATCTGGGTCGTCCGCTCCCGCCGGGCGGCCGCCGCCGGCGATGAGATGACCGGGTTCGCGCTCACCGGTGTCGCCGGCTGCCTGCTCAGCCCGGTCACGTGGGTGCACCACCTGGTCTGGGTTGGTCCCGCCATCGTCCTGCTGCTCGACAACGCGTTGGCCGCCGGCACCCGGCGGCGCCGTAACGGGCTGCTCGCGTTCATGATCATCGCCTATGGACTGCTCTGCAGCCGGTTGGTGTGGAGCTTCTCCGACAACTGGGGCAACGCGCCGTCCTGGTTCCTCAGCAACGCATACGTCTGGGTGAGCATCGCGCTGCTCATCGGGCTCCCGATCCGCCAGCTGCGCCAACCGCCGGGCAGGGCGCACGAGGCGGGTGGTGTCGCCGCCGACGAAGGCGACCTGCGGCACCGGGTCAGCTTTCGCGACACGCCCCGGCATCTGGCCGGGGCTAAGGCGGACTGAGGCCCCGCCGCCGCGCCGCGGCTGACCGCTCGGCGGCGCCGGAGACTGTCGGTGGGTCGGGCTAGCCTCGGCGCATGCCAGGGTCGCTCGCGCAGTCACTGTCGCTCCCGCAGGCGCGCCGGATCGCTCTCGCCGCGCAGGGGTTCACCGATCCACGCCCTGCCGGCGCGGTCACCCTGCGTCATGTCCGCCGGGTGGTCGACCGCATCACGGTCATCCAGGTCGACTCGGTCAACGTCCTCCAGCGGGCCCACTACCTGCCGCTGTTCAGCCGGCTCGGGCCCTACCCGACCGAGCTGCTCGACCGGGCGTCCGGCAGGCCGCCACGGCTGCTCTACGAGTACTGGGCCCACCAGGCCTCCTTGATGCCGGTCGAGCTGCACCCCTACCTGCGCTGGCGGATGGAGAGCGCGCGCACCGAGGCCTGGGCCGGCGTCCGGGCTGTGGTGGACGACCGCCCGGAGCTGGTCCGTTGGGTGCTCGACGAGGTGCGGGACAAGGGCCCGGTGACATCGGCTGACATCGAGACCGACGTGCCGAAGCGGGACAACTGGGGCTGGAACTGGTCCGACACCAAACGCGCCATGGCCTACCTGTTCCACTCCGGCCAGATCGTGGCGGCCCGGCGCAACGGCTCGTTCGCCCGGCTGTACGACCTGCCCGAACGGGTGCTCCCGGCGGATGTTCTCAACGCGCCGACGCCGACCAGGTCGCAGGCCATGCGCCGGCTGGTGGAGCTGGCGGCCCGCTCGTTCGGGGTGGCGACCGAAGTCGAGCTGCGCGACTACTTCCGGGTCTCGGCCGCCGCGACGAAGGCGGCTGTCAACGAGCTGGTGGCCGACGGTGTGCTCGTACCGGTGACAGTGCCCGGCTGGAAGCCGCAGGCCTACCTGCACAGCGAGGCCCGCCTGCCCCGCAAGGTCAATGTCTCGACGCTGGTCAGCCCGTTCGACCCGCTCGTCTGGGAGCGGAGCCGGTCGATGCGGCTGTTCCGCTTCTACTACCGCATCGGCATCTACACCCCCGCTCACCAGCGGGTCGACGGCTACTACGTGCTGCCGTTCGTGCACGGTGACCAGATCGTGGCCCGGGTCGACCTCAAGGCCGACCGGAAGGCGGGGACCCTGCGTGTGCCGGGCGCGTGGCTGGAGGACGGGCACCACGCCGACGATGTCGCCGGACCGTTGGCCGCGGTCCTCGCCGAGATGGCCGGCTGGCTCGGCCTCGACGAGGTCGACGCCGCCGGCAAGGGCGACCTGGCCGGAGCGCTGGAGTCGGCCGTACGGGCGGGCGGAGGCGTTACCGTGTAGGGGTGACGCACGACCACCTCGAGCACGAGGCGCACCACGCCTACGGGCCGCCTCAGGGCTTCCCGGGCGCGTTGATCTCATTCGATGTCAGTCCGCACCCGACCTACATCGCGCCCCGCCCGAAGGGGCTGAGCGGGCTGGTCGTGCGCCTCTACGAGCGGACGCCGACCTGGGGGGCGCCGGCAGCCATTCTGGCCTGTTTCCTCGGTGCGGCCTCGTACGTCTGGATCAGCAACCCGACCACGAGTGGGGCGTACGACATCCCGACCTGCATCGTGAAGCTGACGACCGGGCTCGACTGCCCGGGCTGTGGGGGTACCCGGGCGTTCTACTACCTGATGCACGGTGACCTGGCCCAGGCGGTGCGCTACCACGCGTTGGCGGTCTTCGCCGCGCCCTTCCTGGTCTGGCTCTACCTCGCCTGGGCCCTCAAGCGGGTGACCGGTCGGAAGATCGCGACACCGACGATCGGCCCACGCGCGTTGAGTGCCTTCCTCATCGCGTGGGCCGTGTTCGCCGTGGTACGGAACCTGCCGTTCGCCCCGTTCACCTCGCTGTACGTCTGAGCCTGGCTCAGTTGCTCTCGTCCACAGTGGATGGCTGAGCCAACGTCGGTGGGGCGGGGGGCTGCGGCGGGACGGGCGGGACGGGCGGTGGCGGCGGGGCGGCGCTGACCCGGTTGATCGTGATGTCACCGCTGACGGTGGTCAGCTTGAGGCTGACCTGGGTCCCGCCCGCGGGCGGAGCGGACGATACGTCCAGGTTGCTGGTGGTGGAGCCGGACACCGTGTTCAGATCGAGCCATACCCGGGTACCCGTGGGCACTCCGACCGTCACGTCGCCCGACGCCGAGTTCGCCTTGACGTCGCCACTGTGGACGGCGCGCAGGCGGATGTCACCGGAGGCGGTGTTGGTGCGGATCGTGCCCTGGGCGTCGTCGATGTCCACGTCACCGCTGGCGGTCATGGCGGTGATCCCGCCGGCCACCAGGTGGGCCGAGACGTCGCCCGAGCCGCTGGTCGCCCGCAGCTCGCCACCGATGTGGTGGGCGCGCACATCACCGCTGCCGGTCTTGACGACGACATCCCCGGACGTGCTGACGATGGTGGTGTCGCCCGAGCCGGTGCTCACGTCCAGCGAGCCGACAGCGCCGTCGACGCGAACGTCGGCCGAACCGCTCTGGGCCCGCAGCCGGCTCTGTTCGGGCAGGTGGATATCGATGTGTACCCGACCCGACCGTTTGAAGATCCAGCCGGAGCCGCTGTCGGGTACCTCGACCCGCAGCCGTCCGGCGCTGAAGTCGACCCGGGTGTGGGTGGCCGCGTCGCGAGAGGCCTCGCTGTCGTCGTAAGGGGTGACCGAGACCCGGACCGACTGGGTCGGCTCGGCCATGACGGTCAGGTCGCCGCCGCCGATGCGGACGAACGCGTCGACGGGCTCGCCGCAGGGGAACTCGTGCGTCTCGTCGATGTCATTCATGGTGTCTCCTTCTGGTGGCTGGGTCGGGGTCAGGCCTGGGCGTACCCGGTCACCCGACGGCCGAGCCGGCCGCGTCCGGGTGGGGTGGGTCCGGTCGGGGGGGTGCCGGAGCTGCCGCCGACTATCTGGTTGATAGCCCGGACCAGCCAGGCGTTGGTGGAGATCGACTCGGCCGCCGCCAGCCGCTCCACCGCTTCCTTGAGGTGCTCGGACAGGCGCAGGGTGATCCGGGCCAGGTCGCCCGAGTCGGTCACCTCGGCAGGCGGCGCGGGCGCGGCCGGCGTCACGGTCGGTTCACTGATCACCAGCTGCGCGTCGCGCCCCCGCAGCCGGACCTCGACGCTGACGTTCGTGCCCGCGTCGCCGACCTGGGCCAGCCGTGAGGTGATCTCGGCAGCCGCGTCCGAGAGCGCTTCGAGCAGGAACAGGCGGGCCGACGCCTCCAGGGAGCTGGCGAGCATGTCGGCTGCCCGGCGGATGTCGGGGCCGCCGGGGGCTGCCGCGGCGGCCAGATCGCGACGCAGGCCCTCGAGGTACGGCGTAAGTTCCATGACGTCATAGTGGCGTCTAATCGACGTCGCGTCAAGTCATTGTGGCGGACGCCCGAGCCACGGTCGGCGGACGCGGGTACGCCCCCGGATCGGGCTGTCGGTTGCGGACGTTATGGTCCGGGGGTGGGGGTTCCAGCGCAGCCGAGGGTTCAGCTCATCGCGTGGACCCATTTCGAGCCGCCGGACGATGTGGCCTGGTCCACCGACGCGCAGGGCGGCCAGGCGTTGGCCGAGTTCGCCGGGCGCGCCTGCTACGGGTCGTGGTCCAAGCCCAACCCGGCCACCGCGACCAACGCCACCTACCTGGCCCACATCCTCGAGGTCGGCCATCTGGCCGTCTTCGAGCACGGGAGCGCCACGGTGTACCTGACCGGCGTGTCCCGCTCGGTGACCCATGAGCTGGTCCGGCACCGGCACCTGTCGTTCTCCGAACTGTCGCAGCGGCACGCGCCCGACGGGGTTGTCGAGCCCGACGTGATCGCCGCCGATCCGCTGCTGCACGGTCAGTTCACGGCGGCCGTCCGGGCCGGCCAGGACGCGTACCAGGGCCTGCTCGGGGCGCTGGAGACGACGACTGACCGGCGGCAGGCGCGGCAGGCCGCCCGGTCGGTACTGCCCAACGCGACGCGGACACGCGCCGTCATCAGCGGCAACTACCGGGCGTGGCGGCACTTCATCGCCGCCCGGGGCAGCGAACACGCCGACATCGAGATCCGGGCGGTGGCGGTGGCCGTGTTGCGCGAGCTACGGACCGTCGCCCCGAACGTATTCGCGGATTTCACCGTGACCGCGCTGCGCGACGGCAGTGAAATCGCCGCGAGCCCGTTCGCGCTGCAATCATGAGAAGACACAGCCGCACGCGTGCGCGCCCAGGTTGTTCCGATCTGACCACGAAGGATGGTTCGCCATGACGAAGGCCTCCGATCCACTCCGGCCGTTCGGCCGGCTCGCCACCGCCATGGTGACGCCGTTCACCTCCGACGGCGCCCTCGACGTGGCAGGGGCGGCCCGGCTGGCCACCTACCTGGTCGACGAGCAGCTCAACGACGCCCTCGTGATCAGCGGCACCACCGGCGAGTCGGCGACCACCACGGACGCCGAGAAGGATCTGCTGCTGCGGGCCGTGGTCGATGCCGTCGGAGATCGGACCCACATCATCGCCGGCGCCGGAACCAACGACACCCGGCACTCGATCGAGCTGGCCCGGGCGGCGGAGAAGGCAGGCGCGGACGCGGTCCTGGCCGTCACCCCGTACTACAACCGGCCGCCGCAGGCCGGACTGGTGCGCCACTTCACAGCGTTGGCCGACGCCACCGACCTACCGGTGATGCTCTACGACATCCCGGTCCGCACGGGTACCCCGATCGCCACCGACACCCTGCTACGGCTGGCCGAGCATGAGCGGATCATCGCGTTGAAGGACGCCAAGGGGGACTTCGTCGCCACGTCGTGGGTGACCCGGGAGACCGGGCTTGCGGTGTACTCGGGAGATGACAGCAACACGCTGACGTACCTGGCCATCGGGGCGGTGGGCGTCGTGGGTGTGCCGACGCATCTGTTCGGTCGGCCGACCAAGGCGATGATCGAGGCGCACGAGCGGGGCGACAACGGCGAGGCGCTGCGCCTGCACCGGAGCCTGCTGCCGGCCAGCACCGGCTTCTTCCGGACCCAGGGCGTCATCCTGACCAAGGCGGCGCTCAACGCGCTCGGTCTGCCTGCCGGCCCGGTACGCGCACCGCTGGTGGACGCGACCGACGCGGAGTTCGAGCAGCTGCGAGCCGACAGCGCGGCCGCCGGCCTCGAACTCGAGGGGGCGCGCGCATGACCCAGGCACGGACCGATCCAGAGCCGGTACCCCCGCTGGTCGAAGGTGGGCTGCGGGTCACGCCACTGGGCGGATTGGGGGCGATAGGGCGGAACATGACCGTCCTCGAGTTCGACGGCAAGCTTCTCATCATCGACTGCGGCGTCCTGTTCCCGGACGTGGAGCAGCCCGGGGTCGACCTGATCCTGCCCGACTTCTCGTCCATTCTGGACCGCCTGGCCGACGTGCAGGCGATCGTGCTCACCCACGGGCATGAGGACCACATCGGGGCTGTGCCGTACCTGTTGGCTCATAAACCCGACATCCCGCTGGTCGGTTCCCAGTTCACCCTGGCCCTGGTCGAGGCGAAGCTCGCCGAGCGCCGGATCACCCCGTACTCGCTGACCGTCCAAGCTGGACAGTCGGAGCGGATCGGGCCGTTCTCGTGCGAGTTCTTCGCGGTGAACCACTCGATCCCGGACGCCCTCGCGGTCGGGGTGACCACGAGCGCCGGCACGATCCTGCACACCGGCGACTTCAAGATGGACCAGTTGCCGCTGGACGGCCGGCTCACCGACCTGTCCGGGTTCGCCCGCCTCGGCGCGTCCGGCGTGGACCTGTTGCTGTCCGATTCGACCAATGCCGAAATCCCCGGTTTCGTCACGCCGGAGCGGGAGATCGGCCCGGTCCTGGACAGCATCTTCGGCAAGGCGACCGGTCGGATCATCGTGGCTTCGTTCGCTTCGCACGTGCACCGGGTGCAGCAGGTGCTCGACGCCGCCAACGGCCACCGACGCAAGGTCGCCTTCATCGGGCGGTCGATGGTGCGCAACATGGGTATCGCGCGCGACCTTGGTCTGCTGCACATCCCACCGGGCCTGGTGGTCGGGCTCGACGACGCGATGAGCCTGCCGGCCGACCAGATCGTGCTCATGTCCACCGGCTCCCAGGGCGAGCCGATGTCCGCCCTGGGCCGCATGGCGGTGGGCGACCACCGGCACGTGACCGTGGCCGCGGGCGACACCGTGGTGCTGGCCAGCTCGCTGGTGCCCGGCAACGAGAGTGCCGTGTACCGGGTGATCAACCAGTTGTCCCGGGCCGGCGCCTACGTGGTGCACAAGGACGTGGCCAAGGTGCACGTCTCCGGGCACTCGCCCGCCGGTGAGCTGCTCTACCTGCTCAATGTGGTGAAGCCGCGCAACTTCATGCCGGTGCACGGCGAATGGCGGCACCTGCGGGCCCACGCCCGCCTCGGTGAGGAGTCGGGCATCCCCTCCGACCGGATCGTGCTGTGCGAGGACGGCGACGTGGTCGACCTGGTCGGACGTCGGGCCTCGATCGTCGGGCACATCCACACCCGGTACGTCTATGTGGACGGACTGGCGGTGGGCGATGTCGGCGAGTCTCTGCTGACCGAACGGCGCATCCTCTCCGACGGCGGGTTCATCGCCGCGACCGTGGTCGTGGACTCGGTGACCGGCAAGGTGGTGGCCGGGCCGACCGTGTCCGGCAAGGGCTTCTCCGAGGACCCGGCCGCCTTCGACCCGGTGGTACCGCTGGTGACGGAGGCGCTCGACCGGGCGGCCGCCGAGGGCATCACCGACCCGCACCAGCTCCAGCAGGTCGTTCGCCGTACCGTCGGCCGCTGGGTCAACGACACCTACCGCCGCCGGCCCATGATCGTGCCGAACGTGGTCGAGGTCTGACCTCGAGGGTCACTCCGCCAGCGTCGCGAGTAGGCGCTCCACCGCCACGCACGAGGTGAGGCACCGCTCCTTGCGGTCGCCCATCAGCTGCGCCGTCCAGGTCACCAGCCCGCCGTCGCCGAGGTCGAGGGTTGCACCGTCCACAGTGGTATGAAGGCCGACGGCCGCGCCGGCGTAGTAGCCAGCGCCCTGCGTCCGATCCGGCGCCACCCGCAGCTCCGGCAGCGCCGGGAGGATCGTGTCGTCGAGGCGCTGACCGATTACCGGGTGGTCGAAGACGGTGATCGACATCCACGCGCCCGGCACCAGGGCCGCCAGGACCGCGTGCCAGACCCGCAGGTGCGCGATGATCAGATCGGCCTCGGCCAGTCCCGAACCCCGGTCACGGGTACTCGACACCAGCGCGAACAGCGGAAAGTGGGGCGCGTAGTTGGCCCCTGGGGGCACCGGCTGGGCCCGCAGCACGCGGTGGCAGGCGGCCAGGTCGACCCGGGGGGCCCCGGCCCGCCGCCGCGTCGCCGCCTCGACGGCCAGGGCGTTCGTCGGGTCGCTGAGCACCTCAGTCCCCCGCACCGTACTGACCACCCGGTTCTGGTCGACCGGTCCGAGCGCGGCGACCGTCCCCAGTGGAGCGACAGGGGACAGCTCCACCCCGACGAAGTACGAGGGCACCATGGACCACATGGTGCTCTGCAGCTGGGACAGCCGCCGGGGGTCGTGGGTGGACGGTCGCACGAAGCGGTCCTCGCTCCACCGGCGCAGCAGCCGGGCCGGTGTCACCGCCGCCGCCCGTGCCCGGGCCACGCTCAGCAGCACCGTCTGCAGGTCGGTCGGGGCCAGGCCAGCCTCCAGTGCCGCCTTCGCCGGCGCCGGGATCTCCTGCCAGACGCGGCGGTCGGCCTCATGGGTCATCGGATCAGGGTGCCAGGTGACCGGGTCGATCGTCGCGCCGATAAACTCGACCGGTGCTGGTGTGGGTTCCTTACGCCGAACTTCTGCCGCGACTGCCCGAAGCGGTGAGCGCCGAGGTGTACGACGGGACCGGTGAACCGCCTTCCACCGTCGACCGGGTGGAGTTCTATGTCGCCCCGTACACATTCGACCGCCGCCCACTGCGAGCGATGGCCGACATGAGCAGCCTGACCGTCGTACAGCTTCTGACGGCGGGGTACGAGCACGTCAAGCCGTTCCTGCCGGCCGGCGTGCGGCTCTACCGGGGCGGCGGCGTGCACGAGGCGAGTACCGCCGAGCTGGCCGTCACCCTGACGCTGGCCGCGCTACGGGGAATCCCCGAGTTCGTGCGCGGGCAGGAGCGTCAGGAGTTCCTGCACGCCACCCACGACGCGTTGGCCGACCGCCGGGTCCTCATCATCGGGTACGGCGGTGTCGGCGCGGCGGTCGAGCGGCGGCTGGCCGGGTTCGAGGTGGAGGTCGAGCGGGTCGCCCGGAGCGCCCGGCCCGGCGTACACGCCATCGCCGACCTGCCCCGGTTGCTTCCCGACGCGGATGTCGTGATCCTCACCACCCCGCTGAACGACGACACCCGTGGCCTGGTCGACGCCGCGTTCCTGGGCCGGATGAAGGATGGGGCCCTGCTGGTCAATGTGGCCCGGGGCGGCGTGGTGGACACCGACGCTCTGCTGGCCGAACTCGGGACGGGACGGATCAGGGCCGCCCTGGACGTGACGGAACCCGAGCCGCCGCCAGCCGGTCATCCACTGTGGACAGCGCCCAACCTGCTACTGAGCCCGCACGTGGGAGGCAACACGACGGCGTTCCTCCCGCGCGCCTACCGGCTGGTCATCGACCAGGTCGCCCGGTACGTCGCCGGTGAGTCGCTGCGCTACGAAGTCAGGATGTGAGCAGCCAACCGTTCTCGTCGGCCAGGCGGACCGCCTCGGCCCGGGTACGGGCACCGGTCTTGCCGATCGCGGCCGAGAGGTGGTTGCGCACCGTACCCTCGGACAGGGCCAGCGCGGCGGCGATGTCGGCCACCGTCCCACCGGTACGGGCGGCCCGCAACACGCCGGCCTCGCGGGGGGTCAGCGGGCTGTCACCGCTGGCCAGGGTCTCCGCGGCCAGCGTCGGATCGACCACCCGCAGGCCGGCCGCGACCCGCCGGACGGCGTCGGCCAACTGCCGGGCCGGAGTGTCCTTAACGACGAACCCGCTCGCCCCGGCGGCCATCGCCCGGCGCAGGTAGCCAGGCCGGCCGAACGTCGTCACCACCAGTACCTTGCAGGCAGGCAGCGCGGCGCGCAGGGCCGCGGTGGCGGCGATCCCGTCCAGTCCGGGCATCTCCACGTCGAGAAGTGCCACGTCCGGCCGGGTACGCCGGGCCTCGGCGACGACCTCGTCGCCCCGGCCCACCTCGGCCACCACCTCCAGGTCGGCCTCGAGGTTGAGCAGAGCGGCCAGTGCCCCACGCACCAGGGCCTGGTCATCCGCCAGCAACAAACGGATCCCCGTCACACTGTCACCCGCAGCTCGAAGCCGCCCTCGGTGGCCCTGCCGACGGTGAGAGCGGCGCCGAAGGCCTCGACGCGGTCACGCAGGCCCATCAGCCCCACTCCCGGGCGGGCACCGTCCACAGGGGACCCGGAGAGCGGTCCGCGACCGTTATCGGTGATCTTGACCTCCCGGTCGGTGACGTAGACCCGGCAACGCGTCGCTCCACTGTGGCGTATCACGTTGGTGACCCCCTCCCGGACCACCCAGCCGAACAGCTCGCGCCGGTCGGCCGGGACGTCGTCCAGGGCGTGCGGCAGCTCGGCCTCGATGCCGGCCGCGTCGAGAGCCGACCGGGCATTGGCCACCTCACCCAACAGCGTCACCTCGCGGGAGCCGGCGAGCGCGGTCCGGACGTTGGCCAGCGCTTCCCGGGACAGGCGCTCCACGTCAGCGATCTCCCGCTCGGCCCGGTCGGGGTCGAGGCGCACCAGGCGGCCGGCCAGCTCCGCCTTGACCGCGACGACGGTGAGCGAGTGGCCGAGGATGTCGTGGAGGTCCCGGGCGAACCGGCTGCGCTCCTCAGCCACGGCCAGTCGGGTGATCTCAGATCGCGCCTCGGCGAGCTGACCGTTGCGGCGGATCAGGTTCATCACGCCCCACATGGCCAGCGCTCCGACCAGGATGGAGAACTGCACCGAGAAGTCGGTCGGCGCACCCGGCCACAGGTGGTCGGTGAGGTAGGAGCCGCCGACCAGGAACAGCACCACCACCGGACCCCACCGGTCGGGCAGCAGGAAGATCGCCATCACGCCGACGTACACCAGCAGGGACATGGCCTGGGGGCCGAGTAGGGCGGTGAGCAGCACGGTCAACGCGAACGCGGTCGCGGTGAGGACGATCGCCGCCGTCGTGGGCAGCTCGTCGCCGACCCGGCGAACGGCCCGGGCCCGGGCGAAGGCGTAGACGAACGTGACCGCGAACGCGGCCACAGTGAGCAGAGACAGCCAGCGGACCACGGCGTGCGGCGAGCGCCAGGCCTCGGCGACCGGCTGCCACAGGTAGAACAGCCAGATCCCGGATATGAAGATGGCCGCACGGCGGCGTCGGCCCCGGGCCGGCAGTGGGTCGAGGCGCTCGTCCGTGTCGTCGTCGCGGCGACGCTCGACCCTCGTCTCCGGAGCAGCCATGATGGCCACGGTAGTGGCACCGTGGCCATCACGTGCGGGCGCGTTGCTCACGCGCGGGCGGTGTCGGCCCGGAACCGGCGCAGCCCGATGGCGCCGAGCCCCACGGTCCACAGCGCGATCATCTCGACCGCCCGGACGTTGAACGAGGTGTGGAACAGCGGGCCGCGCGCGAGCTGACCGACCCAGTACGCGGGTGTCCACTCCGCGATCCTGTGCATGATCGACGGCATGGTCTCGACCGGTACCCAGATCCCGCCGAACAGAGCGAGCAACAGGTACACCAGGCTGCTCACCTGCTGCACGCTGTCCGGCTTGGCGAAGTAGCCCAGCACGAGCCCGAGCGCCGCGAACGGCAGAGCGCCCAGCCATGACGCGCCGGTGATCAGGATCCAGGTCTGCACGGGCAGGTGTACTCCCAGAGCCAGGGCACCCACCAGATACGTGAGCACGATCGGGGGCAGCGCCATCGCCAACGACAGCGTGAGCTTGGTCAGCACGTACCCGTTGGGCGCAAGGCCGGTCAGCCGCAGCTGACGGTTCCAGCCGATGCCCCGCTCCACGGCGATCGAGCCGCCGGAGCCGATCGCGGCCGACATCGAGCCGAACAGACCCATGCTGACCATGATGTAGGGCGCGACGCCGACGCCGTTGAGAGAGGCGCCCTTGTTGGTGCCACCGATGATCAGGAGCAACAGGGCCGGCATGAGCATGCTGAAGATCGAGCACCCGGCGGTTACGCAGCAGGCGGATGATCTCCGTACGGAGATAGGCGAGGTTCACTGGTCGGCTCCCACCGTGAGGGCGAGGAACGCATCCTCGAGGTTGCGGGCGGTGACTTCGATGTCATGGGCGGAGGTCGAGGTGAGCAGCTCGCGGAGCACGGCGTCCGAGTCGGAGCAGGCGAGCAGCACCGTGTCGCCGCGCAGCTCGACCGAGTCGACGCCGGCGATGGCGGCCAGCCGGTGCGGGTCGGCGTCGGGCAGCGTGGCCCGGATCGTGCGGCCGGTCACCACCGACTTGATCTGCGCCGCCGTTCCGTCGGCCACCACCGAACCGGAGCGCATGAGCACGATTCGGTCGGCGTACGCGTCGGCCTCGTCCAGGTAGTGCGTGGCGAACAGGACCGTGCGGCCACGGTCGGTCTCCTCCCGCATGGACGCCCAGAACGCGCGCCGGGCCTCGACATCCAGACCCGTGGTCGGTTCGTCGAGGACGATCAGGTCGGGATCGGCGACCAGAGCCATCGCGAAGCGGACCCGCTGCTGCTGGCCACCCGAGAGTCCGGCGACCCGGCGCTTGGTCAGGTCGCTGACTCCGGCCCGGGCCAGAACCGTGTCGACCGGGCGGTGTCGTTTGTGGAGTGCGCCGCTCAACGACACGATCTCGCCCACCGTCAGGTCGGGCAGCAGGCCGCCGGACTGGAGCATGGCACCGACGCGTCCGGCCCGGATGGCCACCTGCGGAGCGAGGCCGTAGACGCTGAGTGTGCCCGAGTCCGGTCGGGAGAGTCCGAGCAGCATGTCGATGGTGGTGGACTTGCCGGCGCCGTTGGGGCCGAGGAGCGCGACCACCTCCCCCGGTTGGATGGCGAGGTCGACGCCGTGGACCGCGGTCACCTCTCCGAATCGCTTGGTCAGCCCGGTGATCCGCACGGCCGGGGTGTGGCCGTCGACCGTCGGTCCCGAGCTGTTCATCACTGCGTGTGTCATACGGTTGACTGTGCCGGCGACGGCGGCTCCGGCCGTCTGGTCATCGTCACCCGCCGACCATGACAGATGTCAGGGCCAGGGGAGTGACACACACATGCCGGCGTGCTAAGACGGAGCGACTGTGACGCGGGTCTCCCCACCGTGTCGACCCCGAACGGAGGTGGACGCCGTGGTGTTCAAGGTGGACGTACCGGCCGAGTTGGTCCGAGGAGATGTCGACGAGGGCTACGGACCGGTGGCTGACGCGTTCCGACGCAACTTCGCCGAGCGCGGCGAGGTCGGCGCGGCCTGCGTCGTCTATCGGAACGGCCGTAAGGTGGTCGACCTGTGGGGCGGCTACCGCAACGGCCTGACCCGTACGCCGTGGGCACCCGACACCCTGGTGACCGTCTTCTCCACCACCAAAGGTGTCTCGTCGCTGGCGGTGGCGGTCGCCCACGCCCGCGGGTTGCTCGACTACGACGAGCGGGTGTCGGTCTACTGGCCCGAGTTCGCGCAGGCTGGCAAGACCGACATCACGGTACGGCAACTGTTGTCGCACCAGGCTGGGCTTGCCGCCATCGACCGGCCGCTGACCATTGATGACCTGGCCGACCTCGACGTGGTGGCCAAGGCGCTGGCCGAGCAGCAGCCAGCCTGGACTCCGGGCGCGCGGCACGGGTACCACGGCATCTCGCTCGGCTGGTACGAGGGCGAGCTGATCCGGCGGATCGACCCGCAGCACCGGAGCTTGGGCCGCTTCTTCGCCGAGGAGGTAGCCGCCCCACTCGACGCGGAGTTCTACATTGGACTGCCCGACTCGGTCGACCGCGACCGGCTCGCGTACATCCACGGCTTCAAGCCGAGCGAGATGATGCGCCACGTCAACGTGATGCCGCTGCGTTTCGTGTTGGCGTTCAGCAATCCGCGCAGCATGTCGGCCCGGGCGTTCAACAATCCACGGATCCTTGGCGAGATCGACAACTACAACCGGCCGGACGTGCAACGGGTCGAGCTGCCGGCAGCCAACGGGACCGGCCAGGTCGACGCGGTCGCCAGGCTCTACGGCGACGCGGCCACCGGCGGAATCAAGCTCGGGCTGAATCAGTCCACATTGGACGCGCTCGTCCGGCCGGCCAGCGCACCTCGCGACGGCCTGCGCGACGAGGTGCTGCGGGTGCACACGCTCTACTCGCTCGGGTACGTCAAGCCCTTCCCTCGGCTGAGGTTCGGTACGGCGGCCGGCAAGGCGTTCGGGACGATGGGCGTGGGTGGCTCGTTCGGTTTCGCCGACCCGGACGTGGGTGTCGGGTTCGCCTACGCGATGAACCGGTCCGGATTCCATCTGTGGGATGACCCTCGCGAGGTCGCACTGCGTGATGCGCTGTACCGAGGGGTGCTCGGCGAGGCGGCTCAGCGGCCGGACTGACCGGAACGTGCTAACAAGGAAGGGCACCCTAAGTCCGACGCGAGGGTGCCCTTTGGAGGTGTGGTGCTCGAGGAGCATCGGTCCGGACCTGATGCCGACGCGTACCGGCACGCGCTACGCCGCCATCCGGCCGGTGTGGTGGTCGTCACAGCCACCGGGCCGGACGGTCGGCTGGGCGGACTGACGGTGACCTCCCTCGTCTCGTTGTCCCTCGATCCGCCGCTGGTCAGCTTCAACGTGGCCACCTCCGCCTCCGCCTACGACGTGATCATGAGGTGTCGCACGTTCGCGGTGAACTTCCTGGCCGCCGACCAGGCCGGTATCGCGATCCGCTTCGCCACTCGCGGCGTGGACCGCTTCGCACCCCCGACCCGGTGGGCGACCCTGCCCGGGGGCGAGCCGGTGCTGCTCGATGCGCCGGCCCACCTGCGCTGCGAGGTGGTCGACCGGATCATGGCCGGAGACCACACTCTGCTGATCGGCCGGGTACTGGAGTCCGTGGTCGAGCGCCGGCACACCCCGCTCGTGTACCACGAGGGACACTATTCCTCGGTCCGGGCCGGCCGGCCCACGTGGTGGCGTCGTTGGCGCCGACAACGGGTCCGACACGAGGGCTAAAAGCCCGGTCAGAAAGCCCGGCGCCGCTACGGTGTGAGGCGTGGCTGGCCGGACCTCTCAGGCAGGCCGGCGTCGCGCTGCCCAGAATGCGCGCGCCGAGGTCGCGCGCACGAGGCGTGCGGCCGGCTCAGCCACGGGCTCCGGACGGTCCACATTGGCCTCGCTCGGGTTCATCGGCGCCGGCATCGCCGGACTGTGGATGGGCATCGCCCACGCCTTCGGCTGGGTCGTGCGGGCGATCGGACGCAGGGCGGCCACAGCCCGCGAGCTGGACCGCGAGCACCAGCGCGACGGTGGCGGCCTGCTGCTGATCGGGCTGGCCATCATCCTGGCCGTCGCCGTCTGGTTCAACGGTGCCGGACCGTTCGGGCGCTGGCTGGCCGGTGCGACCCGGTTCTCGGTCGGGGCGGTGGCGATGGCGCTGCCGGTGCTGCTCCTGCTGGGTGGCGTCCGGATGATGCGGGAGCCGGCCGACGAGGCGCGACGCGGGCGGGGCCTGGTCGGTTGGACCGCGCTGATCCTCGCCAGCGCCGCCCTACTGCACCTGGGTAAGCGGCAGCCGACCGAGGTCGCCCTCACCGACCAGGCCGGTGGACTGGTCGGCCGGGGCATCGGCTCCGGACTCGCCACCGCCGTCACCAGCTACCTTGCGGTGGCCCTGCTCATCCTGCTCGGGGCGTTCGGGCTGCTCGTCGTCACGGCGACCCCGGTAAACAAGATCGGTACGCGGCTGGCCGCCCTGTGGCAGTACCTCGTCGGCGCACCGTCGTCCACTGTGGAGGAGGGCGAGATCGTCGCGGACGAGCCGGCGAACCTGCCCGCCGTCCGCGGGACCCGCCGCCCGGCGCGGCGGCGGCAGGCCATTTTCGCCGGCGCCGACGACGACGCCGAGGTGCTCGAGGGAGTCCACGAGGCGGTCGTGATCGACCGGCGTCCACTCAGGACACCGGCGCCCCGGCCCGTTGCGTCCCCGCCCGAACATACGCCGGCCCCGGTCAGAGCCCAGCAGCTGACCCTCGGCCCGCTCGAGGGCGACTACAAGCTGCCGCCGATGACCCTGCTGCGCGGGGGCGACGCGCCCAGGGCGCGGAGCAAGGCCAACGATGATGTGATCCGCGCTCTCCAGCACGTCTTCGAACAGTTCGACGTCGACGCCGCGGTGACCGGCTTCGCCCGCGGCCCGACCGTGACCCGGTACGAGGTGGAGCTGGGATCAGGGGTGAAGGTCGAGCGGATCACCCAGTTGTCGCGCAACATCGCCTACGCGGTGAAGTCGGCCGACGTGCGCATCCTGAGCCCGATTCCGGGCAAGTCGGCGGTCGGGGTGGAGATTCCCAACGCCGACCGCGAGAACGTGGCCATCGGTGACGTGCTGCGCTCGCGCACGGCCACCTCCGACCACCATCCGCTGCTGGTCGCGCTGGGCAAGGACATTGAGGGCGGCTTCGTGGTGGCCAACCTGGCCAAGATGCCCCACATTCTCATCGCCGGCGCGACCGGGGCAGGCAAGTCGAGCTGCCTCAACTCGCTGCTGGTCTCCGTCCTGTCCCGGGCCACGCCCGACCAGGTGCGGCTGCTGCTCATCGATCCCAAGCGGGTGGAGCTGAGCGGGTACGAGGGTGTGCCGCACCTGGTCACACCGATCGTCACCAACCCGAAGAAGGCGGCCGACGCGCTCGACTGGGTCGTCCGCGAGATGGATATGCGCTACGACGACCTGGCGGCGGCGGGCGTCCGCCACATCGACGAGTTCAACCGCAAGGTGCGCGACGGCAAGCACAAGCCGCCGCCGGGAAACGAGCGGGTCATCCGGCCCTACCCGTACCTGCTGGTCGTCGTGGACGAGCTGGCCGACCTCATGATGGTCGCTCCCCGTGATGTGGAGGACTCGATCGTCCGCATCACCCAGCTCGCCCGGGCCGCCGGCATCCATCTGGTCCTGGCCACCCAGCGCCCATCGGTCGACGTCGTCACCGGGCTCATCAAGGCCAACGTGCCGTCCAGACTTTCGTTCGCCACATCCTCGCTGGCCGACTCGCGGGTCATCCTCGACCAGGCCGGAGCCGAGAAGCTCATCGGCCGTGGCGACGCCCTGTTCCTGCCGATGGGCGCGTCCAAGCCGATACGGGTGCAAGGTGCCTGGGTCAGCGAGGTCGAGATCCTCGACGTGGTCCGGTACTGCAAGGACCAGCGCGCGCCCGAATTCCGTCCCGACGTACTCACCCCGGCCCAGGAGGCCGGCGGTCGCAAGAAGGTCGACGAGGACGTCGGTGAGGACCTCGACCTCCTCCTGCAGGCCATCGAGCTGGTGGTGACCTCGCAGTTCGGATCGACCTCGATGTTGCAGCGCAAGCTGCGGGTCGGCTTCGCCAAGGCCGGCCGGCTCATGGACCTGATGGAAACCCGGGGCATCGTCGGCCCGTCCGAGGGCTCAAAGGCCCGCGAAGTGCTGATCAAGGCCGATGAGCTCGAAGATGTCCTGCTGACCCTGCGCGGCTGACCAGTCCACTCGTCGGGCGTCTTCGGGTTCGCGGGTGGGGGGGTTGGGGGTTTCTGGTTTGCCCGGACAGTCTGCTAACCCCTTGTGTCGAGTACGGCGTCCGGGCTAACACCTGGCCGCGATCACTAGGCTCGGCGCATGTCCGCAACCGCTCGAGGCTCCGGAGTCCACACGCCGGACGCCAGTCCACCAGCCCGGGTCAGCACGCTGGAGCTCTTCTTCGATCTCGTCTTCGTGTTCACCATCACCCAGTTGACCGCGGTACTGGCCAGTCGGTTGAGCTGGGTCGCGGTCGGCCAGGTGGTGGTGATGGCCGCACTCATCATGTGGATGTACGGCGGGTACGCCTGGCTGACCAACGCGATCGCGCCGTCCAGCCGCGGTCGGCGCACGCTGCTCCTCGTCGGTATGGGCGGATTCCTCACCGTCGCGTTGGCCATACCTGATGCATTCGGGCCCGCCGGCTGGGTGTTCGGGCTCGGGTACTTCGTCGTCAACGTCGCCCATACGGCATTGTTCAGCCTGGCGGGGGGCGAGGGCGTGGTGAGGGCCATGCGTACCCTCGGGCCACTCAATCTCACCAGCTCCACCCTGATCCTCGCCGGCGGCCTCCTGCCCGGCGGGTGGCGGTGGGGTCTGTGGATCGCGGCCGTCCTGGTCGAGGTGGCCTCGCCGTACATCAACCCGATCGGCGAGTTCACCATCTCGCCGGCGCACTTCGTCGAGCGGCACGGTCTCGTCGTCATCATCGCGTTGGGCGAGTCGGTGGTGGCGATCGGCGCCGGGGCAGCGGGGCTGCCACTGGACTGGAGCCTGCTGACCGTCGCCATCCTTGGCCTGTGCGTGGCCTACCTGCTGTGGTGGGTGTACTTCGCCGGCGACGACACCGAGGCAGAACATGCGCTGGCCGCGGTCGACCCGGCCAAGCGCGCCATCGCCGCCATCCACGCCTACGGGTGGGCCCACCTCGGGTTGCTGCTCGGGATCGTGGCATTCGCCGCCGGAGTGAAGAAGACGATCGCCCACCCCACCGGGCACCTGACGCTGGCCCAGGCGTTCCTGCTGGCTGGCGGGGTAGCCCTGTACCTCGGCTCCGATGCCGTGTTCCGTTCAATCCTGCGGATCAGCAGTCCCCGGTACCGGGCGTGGGCGTCGGTCGGCACTCTGGCTACCGTCCCCTTAGGACTGGTGCTTGGTGCGGTTCAACTGGTCGGGCTGTTCCTGGTGATCGGCTTCATGCTCACGATCGAGGTGCGCCGGACCGGACGGATGGACCACCGGACGTACGGACTCGCCAGCGAGTCCACATAGGACCAGCTGGGTCCGCCAGCATGTCCTGATGGCGTCGGAAGGGAGGGCGATCGCCAACGACACCCGCCCGACCCGGCATGCCGGCAACACAGGTGCTTCGGCGGCCCGGCGGTTCCGGTGGGTGTGCGCCGGCTCGGGCGGGCCAGCATGCGCGGGCGAGCCTTAGGTTTCGACGCCCGCTCGGTCGTTGCGCGGCCTCGGTGGTGCGCTGGCTCCAGTGGCGAGGTCGGCCTCGGTGGTGCGCTGGCTCCAGTGGCGAGGTGGCCTTCGGTGACGAGCTGGCTCCAGTGCCGAGGGAGCCGGCTTCGGTGGTGAGGCTCTCCGGTGAGCGGTGCGCCCCGGCCGGTACCACCGAGCAAGATCGGCCACGCTAGCGGGATCGGGCCCACCCAGCTGTTTGCCCGGACGCCGTACTCGACGAAATGAGGTTAGTAAACTGCCCGCGCAAACCCAGAACCCGGGCAGCAGCCGCCCACCCGTGGTGACGATCATCAGGTCGGCCCGGGTTTGGTGTGGTCCGAACGGTACCCTCGGGTGGTGTCCGTGCCTGCCCAGTCCCCGTCGCATTCTGCCCCCGCCGGCCGGCGGGTGGCGCTGCTGACACTGGGCTGCGCGCGCAACGAGGTCGACTCCGAGGAGCTCGCCGCTCGGCTGGACGCCGACGGCTGGGAGTTGATCCCGGATGGCCCCGGGGCGGACGTGATCGTGGTCAACACCTGCGGCTTCGTTGAGAAGGCGAAGCAGGACTCGATCGACACGCTTCTCGCGGCGGCCGACTCGGGGGCCAGGGTGGTCGCGGCCGGATGCATGGCTGAGCGGTACGGGCGGGAGTTGGCCGAGTCGCTGCCGGAGGCCGACGCCGTGCTCGGCTTCGACGACTACGCCGAGATCTCGGCCCGCCTCAGCTCCGTGCTGGCGGGCGAGAAGCACGTGTCCCATGATCGGCGCGACCGGCGGGAGCTGCTCCCGATCAGTCCGGCTCGCCGGCGTGACAGTGATGTCGCGCTGCCCGGTCACGGCGCCCGGCTGCTGGTCGACGAACACACCCCAGCTCACCTGCGACCGGTCCTGCGACGCCGACTCGACCGGGGGCCGGTGGCCTCACTCAAACTGGCGTCGGGATGTGACCGCCGGTGTTCCTTCTGTGCCATCCCGTCATTCCGTGGCGCGTTTGTCTCACGTACGCCGGATGAGGTGCTGGCGGAGGCGGAGTGGCTGGCGGCCGACGGAGTCCGGGAGCTGGTCCTGGTCAGCGAGAATTCCACCTCGTACGGCAAGGACCTTGGCGACCCCCGGGCGCTGGAGAAGTTGCTGCCGCAGTTGGCCACGGTGGCCGGCATCGTGCGGGTACGGGTGAGCTACCTGCAGCCGGCCGAGATCCGACCCGGCCTGATCGAGGTGATCGCCACCACGCCCGGTGTGGCACCGTACCTCGATCTGTCCTTCCAGCACTCGAGCGAGGCGGTGCTGCGCCGGATGCGTCGGTTCGGCTCCACCGAGCGGTTCCTGGACCTGCTGTCGGCCGCCCGTGGCTTCGACCCTCAGATCGGGGCTCGCAGCAACGTGATCGTCGGGTTCCCTGGCGAGACCCGGGCCGACATCGCCGAGCTGGAGCGCTTCCTCAACGCCGCCCGGCTCGACGCGATCGGGGTGTTCGACTACAGCGACGAGGACGGCACCGAGGCGGTCAGTCTGCCTGACAAGGTGAATCGGGCAACCGTGGGCCGCCGGTACGCCAGGATCAGCGCTCTGGCTGATGAGCTGTGCAACCAGCGGGCCGAAGAGCGCGTCGGTTCTACGGTGAGAGTGCTGGTCGAGACGCTGGAGGGAGCGATCGAGGGGCGCGCCGCCCATCAGGCCCCCGAGGTCGACGGCTCGACCACCCTGGTCGGCGAGGTGACGACACGCGTCGGTGATCTCGTGGAGGCGGTGGTCACCGGGACCGACGGCGTCGATCTCGTCGCCGCCCCGGTCCGGGTACCTGATCCGGCGACCGCTCGGACATGAGCGTGTCCGACCCGGCCGTGAGCGGCCTGCCCGCGCCACCCCCTCCCGCGGCCGACCCGCCGCCGGCCGGCCAGCCGCCCCTGGTCAACGTGGCCAACGGGCTGACGGTCCTCCGGCTGGGCCTGATACCGGTGTTCATTGTCTTCATGATCGCATCGCAGCTCACGCACCCCGGCTACCGGATCGCCGCGGCGCTCGTGTTCGGGGTGGCCTCGTTCACCGATCTGGCCGACGGTTGGATCGCGCGGGCGTTCAATCAGGTCACCTCATTCGGCAAGGTGGCCGATCCGATCGCCGACAAGGCACTCACCGGTACCGCGCTGTTCCTGCTCTCCGTGTACGAGGCGGTGCCGTGGTGGGTGACCATCGTGATCCTGATCCGCGAGGTCGGCGTCACCCTGTTGCGGTTCTGGGTCCTGCGCCACGGCGTCATCCCGGCCAGCCGGGGCGGCAAGCTGAAGACGGTGCTGCAGATCGCGGCGATCGCGTGGTACATCTGGCCATTCCCGGCCGGGGTGGCCGCCGCCGCCCCGTGGATCATGGGCGCCGCGGTTGTGGTGACCGTGCTGACCGGCGTCGACTACGTCGTGCGAGCACTCCGGTTGCGCCGGGCGGCGGCCCGGGTGTGACCCGGTAGGGTCGCATGGTGATCGACGGCTACCTCGCCCGCCTGGGACTCGACCATCCCGGGGCGCCCTCGGTCGAGGGTCTGTTCGCCGTGCACAGGGCCCAGGTCGAGCGGATCGCATACACCACAGTGGACATTCAGCGGGGCCGGCCGCCGGGTATCGACCCGTACGAGTCGGCCGCCCGGGTTGCGGCCACCGGCCGCGGCGGCTACTGCTTCCATCTCAATGGCGGGCTCAGCGTGCTGCTGGCCGGGCTCGGCTTCGATGTACGGCGGCACCGGGGCATGGTGTGGACGGACGAGACCCGGTCACCGTTCCAGCCGTACCCCAACCACCTCGTCCTTACCGTGCACGGGCTGCCGAGCTCGGCCAACCCTGGTGGCTCGTGGATGGTCGATGCCGGGCTCGGCGATGCGCTGCACGAACCGGCGCCGCTGCGGAGCGGGCCGTTCAACCAGGGTGCTTTCAGCTATGCTCTGGCCCCCGCGCCGGCGATATCGGGTGGGTGGCGATTCACTCACGACGCCCGGGGATCCTTCCGCGGGATGGATTTCGAGCCGACGTTGGCCGGTCCGGCCGACTTCGCGGGCGCCCACGTCGACCTGTCCACCTCGCCGACCTCGAACTTCGTGCGGTGGCTGACAGCGTGTCGGCGGCACACCGACGGATACGACAAGCTGGTCAGCTGCACCCTGCGCCGTTTCACCGCGACCGGGGAGAGCCGGGAAACGGCCGCCTCGTCCGGGCAGTTGCGCGCGATGCTGGCCGACGAGTTCCGGCTGAGCCTGGACGATTTCGGCGCTGATGACTGGGATCTGGTATGGCGGCGTGCGAAGGCCGCCCAGGAGGAGTACGAGCGGGGTCTGGTTGACTGAGCCGAGCGAAGTGATCATGGCCCTGGTGGTACGGGCGGAGACGGTCGCGGTGGTCGAGTCGCTGACCGGCGGACTGCTTGCCGCCGCCCTGGTTGACGTGCCGGGAGCGAGTCGGGTGTTCCGGGGCGGGCTGGTCGTCTACGCCACCGACCTCAAGCACAGCCTGGCCGGCGTGTCCGAGGACCTCCTCGACGAGCGTGGGCCGGTCGACCCGGACGTGGCCCTCGCCCTGGCGCAGGGCGCCCGCGAACAATGCCGGGCGACCTGGGGGCTCGCCACCACCGGCGTCGCCGGGCCCGACCCGCAGAACGGCATACCGGTCGGAAGGGTCTATGTCGGCTGTGCCGGCCCGGACTTCGCCGAGGTTCGCCGGTTCGATCTCCATGGTGACCGGGCCGCCATCCGCGCCGCGACGGTGAGCCGCGCCCTCGATCTGCTGCGCGCCGCGCTCTAGTCGATCCGGTCTTGTCAACCCGTCCGCGGCAGGAGCCGGCGCTGGCCGAACGGACGACGGCCGGGACCGATTCCCGATCGTTGGGCCGTCCGGACCGAGGATGTCGATCGGCACGTGACCGGGTAACGTAGCCGGTACGACTGATCGGCTCTCGTGATCAACGGTCGTCGTGCGAGGGGGTGCCATGGTCCTGCTCCGGAAGGTGATCGGCGACGCATTGCGCGCAAAGCGACTCGCCCAGCACCGCACGCTGCGCGAGGTGTCGACCGTGGCCAACGTGAGCCTGGGCTACCTGTCCGAGATCGAGCGCGGTCACAAGGAAGCCTCGAGCGAGCTGCTCGCCTCGATCTGCGACGCGCTCGGCTCACCCCTGTCAGAGATGCTCGGTGAGGTCAGTGCCACCTTCGCCCTCGCCGAGCAGATGGAAGAGGCCTTCGCGGGCAGCCCGGCGCTCGTCGAGGAGCCAGTGGCGGCCGTGCCGGCCGAGACACGCGTGGCGGCGGTGACGAACGCGCTCGCCCCGGCCGGGGTACGGTCGGCCGAGTCGTCCGATGTCGAGGTCACCGAGGGCGATCTGACGGTGCAGGTACGCAGCGAGGGGCCGCTGCGGACGACGATGACGGCCCGGCGCGCCGCCCCTGGTCAGCGGCACTTCGACTCCCTGAGCGTCTGACAACGTCCCGAGCGTCTGAGACCTTCCTGAGCGCCGGCGGGAGACCGGCCTGACCTGCGCCCCGTCGGGTGACGGGGTAGCGCGCGGCTGTCAAGATTGAGGGGTCGCCCGCCGGTCGGGACGGCGAGTACATCCGCCGCAGAGAGGACGCGAAGATGGCCAACCCGTTCGTCAAGGGCTGGAAGTACCTGATGGCGCTCTTCGGTTCGAAGATCGACGAGTACGCGGATCCGAAGGTGCAGATCCAGCAGGCGATCGAGGACGCCCAGCGGCAGCATCAGGCCTTGTTGCAGCAGGCGGCAGCCGTGATCGGCAACCAGCGCCAGCTTGAAATGAAACTCTCCCGCCAGCTCACCGAGGTCGAGAACATGCAGGCCAACGCCCGCCAGGCACTGGTTCTCGCGGACCGTTCGCGGGCCGGCGGTGACTCGGCGAAGGCGGCCGACTACGAGCAGACCGCGCAGACGTTCGCCGCCCAGCTGGTCGCGGCGGAAGGCGGCCTGGAGGACCTCAAGAGCCTGCACGATCAGGCCCTCGGAGCGGCCCAGCAGGCCCGCGACGCGGTGAAGAACAACGAGGTCGTGCTGCGCCAACGGCTGGCCGAGCGGACCAAGCTGCTCAGCCAGCTCGAGCAGGCCAAGATGCAGGAGACTGTGGCCAGGTCGCTCGAGTCGGTCGGCAGTCTGTCCGCGCCCGGGAACACGCCGACCCTCGACGAGGTCCGAGACAAGATCGAGAAGCGCTACGCGGTCGCGCTGGGGCGGGCCGACCTGGCCCAGGGCTCGGTCGAGGGCCGCCGCCTCGAGGTGCAGAAGGCGACCCTGGACATGGCCGGCTCGGCGCGGCTCGAGGAGATCCGGGCCAGCATGCAGGCCGAGTTGACCAGTGGGAAGGCCAAGCAGGCGATCACCCCGGGCGACCCGGTGGAGCAGCTCGAGGCGTCTTCGGAGCCGGAGAAGGAACAGGCATAGGCCATCAGGATTCGCCGCCGGCGCGTCGCGGCGGTCGCGGCCACCCCGCAGCTGATGGGATGGATTTCGCTGAGAGCGAACACGGCCGAAGGAGGCCCACAAACGCGTAGCGGAACGCGGCGACCATGCACGATTGCCGGGCGGTCAGGGCTGGCAGCGCGGGCACCAGAACGTCACCCGATCGTCCTGACTCTCCCGGGCGATCAGGGTGCCGCAGCGTCGGCACGGTGCGCCGGCCCGCCCGTACACGTAGACCTCCTGACCGCGCCGGACCGAACCTGTGGTGGCCTGGGTCCACCGGCCCTTGTTTGCCAGTAGCAACTTGCGCGCCAGCTCGACCAGGGCGTCGAGACTGTCTACTTTGGACACAGGCAGCCACGGGTTGGCGCCGCGGAGGAAGAGGACCTCGGCCTTATAGAGGTTGCCGATACCAGCCAGGTTGCGCTGGTCGAGCAGGGCCTCGGCGATCGCCTGGTCGGGATGGGCTTCGAGCCGCCGGACCGCCTCGGCCGCGTCCCAGCCTCCCGGCTCGCCCGGGGGGCCGAGCAGGTCCGGGCCGAGGTGGCCGACCAGACTCTCCTCCTGCTCCGTCGGTACGAGGGCCAGGTCATGCAGGTGGTAGCCGACTGCCACGGTGGTGAGGGTTCGCAGTACCACCCGGATGAGATGAGCCGGCCTGCCGCGCCACACTTCGCCGGGGGAGTAGATGCGCCAGGCGCCATCCATACGTAGATGCGAATGAAGCGTCATGGTCCGGCCGTCGCCCGGGCCGGTCATCCGCAGCAGCAGATGCTTGCCCCGACTGCCGCAGCCCTGCACGCGCCAGCGCGCGAGATCGACCGTCGCCAGCTGTGGGACCCGGAAGTCGCCGTGTCGCAGGACGGCACCGGCGAGCGCGCGGTCGAGCATCCGCGCCGTGTTCCACACGGTGTCACCCTCGGGCATCCCCCCATGATGCCCCGGGCCGATCGCGTCCGGACGGACAGGATCAACAGAGGGTGTGCCATCAGCGACCCGTGATCCGCACCAGGTCGCCGGGCAGCACCGAGAGGGCCACGCACGCGCGACCTCCGTTGATGGCGAGGGCGAGCATGCCGGCCGAGTCGGCGTAGGCGACCAGTTGGCCTTCCGGAACATCGGCGAAGGTCGACGCCTTCCGCGCGTGCACACCACCGACGGTGAGCTCCGCCGGCAGGGCGGACAGAGCGCCGGCCGTCGCGGCCAGCTGGACATTGCCGAAGCGGTCGAGCATGACGACCTCGGCCTCGACCACGCCGTCGGTGATCCGCACGACCGGGTCGGGCAACCGGACCAGGCTGGCCGGCTGGATCGGCGGGCCGGCGTCGGTCAGGTCCGCACCGGTGGCTAGACGGGCAGCGACCGGCGCGAACACGTCCCGCCCGTGGAAGGTCGCGGAGATCGCCTCGCCGAGCCACTCCGGGTTGGTCAGCTCGACGGCGCCGGTCACACCGCCCAGCGCCTGCGCAGCGGCCAGCAGGAGCCCGTTGTCCGGCCCGACCAGCAGACCGTGTGGCGTCTGCACCGCCACACCCCGGCGGGCCGACCCGACACCCGGGTCGACCACCGCCACGTGGATGGCCAGTGGAAGGTGCGGCATGGTCTGGGCCAGGACCGCCGCGCCGCGGGCCACGTCGCCCGGCGGTACGAGGTGGGTCACATCGAGGACCCGTACCCCCGGTGCCCGCTGGCCGAGCACGCCGTGCACCGCGGCGACGAAGCCGTCGGAGAGCCCGTAGTCGGTCGTGAGCGTGATCCACCGGTACGTCGTACCCCGTGTCCCGTCCATGCCCGTGACGCTAGCGCGTGCCGCCGGGGTGAGCCGGGCAATCGGTCACCCGCCCGCCCAGGAAGAATGGCGTCATGCGATTGACGGTGTTCACCGAACCTCAGCTGGGCGCGTCCTACGACGATCTGTCGACGATGGCCCGCCACGCGGAGGCGAGCGGCTTCGACGGCTTCTTCCGGTCGGACCACTACCTCACGTTCGCCGGTGATGGGCTACCCGGGCCGACCGATGCCTGGATCACCCTGGCCGGGCTGGCCCGCGAGACCTCCCGGATCCGGCTGGGCACCATGGTCACGGCGGCCACCTTCCGGCGCCCGGGGCCGCTGGCCATCTCGGTCGCCCAGGTGGACGCGATGAGCGGTGGTCGAGTCGAACTGGGGCTCGGGGCGGGCTGGTATGAAGCTGAACACCGGGCGTACGGTATCCCGTTTCCGCCAACCCGGGAGCGCTTCGACCGGCTGGCCGAACAGCTGGCCGTGATCACCGGGCTGTGGACCACACCGGCCGGCCAGCGGTTCTCCTACCAGGGCAGGTACTACGACATCACCGACTCGCCAGCCCTGCCCAAGCCGGTCCAGTCGCCCCGGCCCCCCTTGATCATCGGCGGTCGGGGGCCCAGCCGCACGCCTGCGCTCGCTGCCCGTTACGCCGACGAGTACAACGTGCCCTTCGCATCGGTCTCCGACACCCGGGCCGCCTACGAGCGGGTGATCGCGGCGTGCGAAGCCGACGGTCGCGACCCTCGCCGGGCACCGCTCGTGTTCTCCAGCGCGCTCACCGTGTGCGTCGGGCGCAACGAGGCCGAACTCGTCCGCCGGGCCGAGGCTATCGGCCAGCCACTGGACCGGCTCCGCAAGACCGCGCTGGCCGGGACGCCGCCTGAGGTGGTGGACACGATCGGTCGATACGTCGAGGCCGGCGCATCCCGGTTCCACCTGCAGGTGATCGACCTGTCCGACCTGGATCACGTCGACCTGATCGCCAGTGCGGTCGCCCCCCAACTGCCGGCCGTGGACGGCAGCGGGCGCTGAGAAACGAAGGCCGGCGAGACCGTGGTCGCCGGGGAGCGGGCCCGACCCGGCGGTTACCGGTGGGAACGCGGTCGTCGGCCCGGACCTGGCGCCGCGACACGGTTCCCTTTCGGCCGACGGCCGCCCGTGTCAACGATGCTCGCCGGCCGACGGTCCCTTGCTGGTGTCGGGCCACGCCTCGTCGAGCCATTCGCCGTACGCCTCGTCACCAGGTGTGGCCAGGTCGTCACGCGCCGTCGTCGCGTCACGTGTCTCGTCATCCACAGTCGGGTGCTCGTCCCAGAGCAGGGGATCTTCGTCGTTGTGTTCCGGACCGTCCGGTCGTGGTGGTCCGGCTGCGGCTGGTGGCCGGAACAGCGCCACCGCGTGGCCGACGAGAAGCACCACGAGCACACCCATGGCCAGGTAGAAGCCGAGGCGTGGGGTGGCCGAGACCGGCCCGAGATCGGTCAGCTCGCCGCTGCTGTCCTGGATCCGCACCTGGTTGAGCCGCCCGATGGCCCGGATCTCCGCCGCGAGCAGGAGGGCCGCGCCCAGGCCGGCGAACCCGACCCCGCCGGCGTGACGGGTCCTCCGGTCGCGGATGAAGCCGAGCGCCATCGCGCCGAGGATCACCGCGGCCGCGAGCACGGCCAGCGACTCGTTGTCGTACTGGTCGGCGAAGATGTCCGCGAGATCCGCCTGGTTGGCCGCGTCGATATCGGGGCCGGAGAACGTGGGCGCACCGCCGGTGACCATCCCGAGGCCGGTGTAGGTCGCGGTCACCCGATGATCGTCCGGACCACAGGAGACCGCGACGAACGGCAGGAAGAAGAGCAGGAGAACGAGACCGAAGCCGGCCGGGCTCAGCAACTTGCCCAGCAGCGTGGGTTGATTCATCTAGTCCTCTTCGTACAGGCAGAACGGATGGCCGGCTGGGTCAGCGTAGACCCGCCAGGTCTCTCCCGGTTGATGCTCGGGCTTGACCGCTCCGAGAGCGAGCACCCGCTCCTCGGCCTCGTCGAGGTCCTCGACGGCGAAGTCGAGGTGAGCCTGTTGCGGGCCGGTGGGGTCCGGCCAGACCGGCGGCACATGGTCCAGGCTCTCCTGGAAGCACACCCGCAGGCTCGTACCGGTGTTCAGGGTGACCCACTCCGGCTCGTCGTACTCGACCTGCCAGCCGGTCAGCTCACCGTAGAAAGCGGCGAGCTTGTGCGGATCGGGGCAGTCCAGCACCACGGCGGTGAGGCGGGCGAGGGGCGGCACCATCCGGGTAGCTTCCCGCCGTCGCCATCCGATCGCAAGGTCCGACACCGGCCATCTGGCGTTCAGGCGCGCAGCCGCAGGCCACGCGGCGTGGTCCGGAAGCCGGCGGCGGTGAGCGCGTCGTGCAGGGGCGACGCGTGGATCGTGTCACCGTCTGCCCGTTCGACCGAGATCGGTCCGAGCGCGCCGCTGCGCACCGCGTCGGCCAGCGCCCCCGCCGCCACGGCCAGGCTCCCGTTGTCGTCCACATAGGACAGTAGGGTCCGCCCGCCGCGCTCGACGTAGATGGCCAGTTGGCCGTCCACAGTCAGCACGAGACCGCCAGGCTTTCGCCCAGGCCGGTGTCCGGCGCCGGGCTCGCCCTCGTCGACCACCCGGTCGGGCCACGGCAGAGCCGCGCCGTACGGGTTGGCCGGGTCGGTGGCCGCCAGCACGAGGGCGCGCGGTGAACGCGTCCGGGGTGTGTTGACCGCCGTGT
Organism: uncultured Actinomycetota bacterium; assembly: GCA_963803345.1. Taxonomy (GTDB): domain Bacteria; phylum Actinomycetota; class Actinomycetes; order Mycobacteriales; family Micromonosporaceae; genus CAWDLX01. Next base: position 692,201 of record CAWDLX010000004.1, on the reverse strand, counting down.
CGTCGAGTGCCCGTAGCCGGTCGACGGCGCCGGGTACGGCGAACTGGGCCGCGCCGAGACCCTCCACGAAGTAGCCGCGCCGAGCCGAGCCGCGCTCCTCCATGGCGGCCAGGACCGGGTAGACGGCGGCAAACCCGCCCGGTGCGCCCTCGGCCATGACGGCGCCTCTGGTCACCACGCCGTGGCGGTCGAGCAGCGTCTCGGCCAGCGCGGTGGCCCGTCGGGTCAGGTTCGTGTCCCGGTCGGGCAACACGTACCAGCGACCGGCGGCGCTGGGAGGCCCGGCCCGGCTGGCGGCCAGCGACGTTCGCCCGAGCCGGCTGGCCGGCAGTCGCGGCGGTGTGCGGTACCGCGAGCGTGGGCTCGTCTTCGCCCGGTGCGCCCCGCCGCCGGCCAGTTGCGCCCGGACCGGGGCGAGCGTGTCATTGGAGACGACGCCAGCCCAGACGAGATCCCACACCGCGGCCAGCACATCGGCCTCGGTCACCCCGACGCTGGTCACCCCCGTGATCTGGCCGGCGTCATAGGTGACCAGGGCGGCGGTGCCACCCAGCTGTCCGGGTCCGGTCAGCTGGTCGGCGATCTGGCGGAAGAACAGTGCCTGCCCGCCGTCGAGGGCGTCGAGGACGGCCTGGTGCAGCGGGCTGGCCGCGAAGTCGGGATCGGGCGGCGGCAGCAGGAGCCCCGCCGCGTCCGCCCAGCTGAACACGATCCACCCGTCGCCGCCGGGGATCGAGCCGTTGCCGGCCCAGACGATCTCCCCGGACGCGCACAACTCGTCCAGATAGGCCGGCGTGTAGTCGGACACCCGGGAGGCCAGGACGAGCCGCTCCCAGGCGGACGCGGGTACGGCGACTCCCTGGAGCTGCTCGAGTGCCGCGGCCACCGCCTCGACCCCCCGCGCCGACGAGCCGACCTGCTGCCACCGGGGCAGGAACGCGGCCAAGGTGCGCGGAGCGACGGGCTCGATCTCGCGCCGCAACGCCGCCAACGATCGCCGGCGCAGCAGCCGCATGACCTCGGTGTCGCACCACTCGGTGAAGGCGGTGGGGCGGTCCAGCGTGATCGGGGTGAACTCGCCCGCGCTCACCCGCCCGCTCGCGGCGAGCCGTTTGAGCGCCTGCTCGACCACAAACACGCCGAGCCCGAAGCGTTGCGCGCACACCGTGGCGGGGAACGGACCGTGGCCGCGGGCGTACCGGGCGACCAGATCGGCGACCGGGTCGACCACCGGCTCGAGGTAGGCGCCGGCGAGCCCGACCGGCAGTGCCACGCCGAGACCGTCGCGCACCCGGCCCGCGTCCTCGATGACGATCCAGCGTGGCTCGCCGGCGATGCGGACCTCGATGACGCGCCGGGAACGGGCCAGTTCCTCGAGCCAGCCGGCCCGCGCTCCGCGCCGCTCACACTCCACTGTGGACAGATCGCCCAGTACGCGGAGCAACTCGACCAGGTCCTCGGCGTCGCGCAGCGTGCGGGTGCCGTCGAGCCATTGGAGCCGGCGCTCGGTCTCGACCACCACGTCGGGATCGAGCAGCTCACGCAGCTCCACCCGGCCGAGCAGCTCACCCAACAGGGTCGAGTCGAGGGCCAGGGCGGCGGCCCGCCGTTCAGCCAGAGGCACGTCACCGCCGTACAGGAAGGCACCGACGTACCCGAAGAGCAGCGACCGGGCGAACGGCGACGGGCGGGTGGTCTCGACCTCAACCACCCGTACCGTGCGGCCGGCCACACCGCGCATCAGATCGACCAGACCCGGTACGTCGAGAACGTCGCGCAGACACTCGCGGGCCGCTTCGAGGGTGATCGGGAAATCGCCGAACTCGCGGGCCACGTCGAGGAGTTGGGCGGCCCGCTGGCGCTGCTGCCACAACGGCTGGCGGCGGCGCGGGTCGCGACGGGGCAACAGCAGGGCCCGCGCGGCGCATTCGCGGAACCGGGACGCGAACATGGCCGACGTGCCGACCGACTCCTCGACCATCTGGGCGATCTCGTCGGGATCGAACACCACGATGTCGGCCCCGGGGGCGGCATCGTTGCCCCCGCTGTCGATCACATCGGGCAACCGGATCACGATGCCGTCGTCACTGGGCAGCATCTGGGCGTCGACGCCGTAACGCTCGGTCAGCCGCGCCCCGATCGCCATCGCCCAGGCGCCGTTGACCTTCGCGCCAAGGACACAGTGGACAGCCATGCGCCAGTCGCCGAGCTCGTCCCGGAATCGCTCGACGACGATCGTCCGGTCATCCGGCAGCTGCCGGGTCGCGTCGCGTTGCTCGTCCACATAGGACAGCAGGTTGTCCACCGCCCAGGCGTCCAGTCCGGTGTCGGCCAGGTCGGCGCCGGCCTTCTCGCGCCCGTGCCGGACCACCTCGCGCAACTTCGCCCCGATGGCCCGACCCAGCTCGACCGGGCGGCCGGGCTGGTCGCCCTTCCAGAACGGCATGCGGGCGGCCGCTCCAGGAGCGGGGGACACGAGGACCCGGTCGGGCGTGATGTCCTCGATGCGCCAGGATGTCGAACCTAGCAGGAACACGTCGCCAACCCGGGACTCGTAGACCATCTCCTCGTCGAGTTCGCCGACCCGGGCGGCCCGCTCGGCTCCGGCCAGGAAGACGCCGAAGAGTCCACGATCGGGAATTGTGCCGCCGCTGGTCACGGCCAGCCGCTGGGCACCCGGTCGGGCGGTGAGCTGGTCGATGGCGCGGTCCCAGACGATGCGGGGCCGCAGCTCGGCGAAGGCGGTCGACGGGTACCGGCCAGAAAGCATGTCCAGCGTCGCCTCGAGCGCTGAGTTGGGCAGCTCGGCGAAGGGAGCAGCCCGCCGTATCCGGACCGCCAGATCTCCGACACTCCAGGGATCCATCGCGACCATCGCCACGATCTGTTGGGCCAGAACGTCGAGCGGGTTACGTGGGTAGCGCAGCTCCTCGATCAGACCGGAGTGCATGCGCTCGGCGACGACCGCGCACGACAGCAGGTCACCCCGATGGGCCGGGAACACCACGCCACGCGACACCGCGCCCACCTGGTGACCGGCCCGGCCCACACGTTGCAGACCCGATGCAACGGAAGGTGGGGCCTGGATCTGGATCACCAGGTCAACCGAGCCCATGTCGATGCCGAGCTCGAGAGAGCTGGTCGCCACCACTGCTGGAAGCTCGCCCGACTTGAGCGCCTCCTCGATCTGCTTGCGTTCCTCGCGGGAGACCGAGCCGTGGTGCGCCCGGGCGATCACCGGCGGTGCCCCGGTGCTGGTGGCCGACTGCGCCATCAGTTGCGCCGGGGCCAGCGCCAGCCGGGTCGGATCGGGAACGGCGTGCTCAGCGGCCAGCTCGTTCAGCCGGGCGCACAGCCGCTCGGAGAGCCGGCGGGAGTTGGCGAACACGATGGTCGAGTGGTGAGCCGCGATGAGCTGGTAGACGCGCTCCTCGACGGCCGGCCAGATGGAGGCCCGCCGCGGCTCGAGGTCGTCGCCCGGCTGCTCGACCTCATCGAGCCGGGTCATGTCCTGCACCGGCACCTCGACCCGTACCTCGATGGTCTTGGCGGTCGGCGGCTGCACGACCTCCACCTCGGCCGCCCCGCCCAGGAACCGGGCCACCTCGTCGACCGGCCGGACGGTGGCCGAGAGCCCGATCCGCTGAGCCGGCCTCGGCAGGAGCGCGTCGAGCCGTTCGAGCGAGAGGGCGAGGTGCGCTCCCCGTTTGGTCGCGGCGACCGCGTGGACCTCGTCGATGATCACCGTCTTGACGCCGCGCAACGCGTCCCGGGCGGCCGAGGTCAGGATGAGGAAGAGCGACTCGGGCGTCGTGATGAGGATGTCGGCCGGCGTGCGGGCGAACGTGCGCCGCTCGTCGGCCGGCGTGTCTCCGGTGCGCATGGCCACGGTGATGTCAGGCGGCGGGACTCCGATGCGGTGGGCGGCGTGCCGGATGCCCGTCAGCGGCGCCCGCAGGTTGCGTTCGACATCGACCGCGAGCGCCTTGAGCGGGCTGACGTACAGCACGCGGCAGCGTCGGCCGGGGTCGGGTGGCGGGGCGGCCGACAGTCCATCGAGGGCCCACAGGAAGGCGGCCAGCGTCTTGCCCGAGCCGGTCGGGGCGACCACGAGGGCGTGCCGACCAGCGCTGATGGCCCGCCAGGCACCGGTCTGGGCGGCCGTCGGTTCGGCGAATGCCGCGTCGAACCAGGCTCGGGTGGCTGGGCCGAAGCGGTCGAGCACATGGTCGGCGTCCGCGCTCATGTCCCCATCCTGCCTCGCGGGTCCGACAGTTTCCCCGCGGCCGGCCTGCCCCCGTGGGCTCGCGTGTTAGGAAGGGCACCTTCCTATACCGCAGGCGGTAACAAGGTGCCCTTCCTCACGTCGCGACGAGGAGATCCGCGTACTCGGGGTGGCGCTTGATGTAGGCGGCGATGAACGGGCACTCCACCTTGATCTTCTCGCCCCGGGCGCGCACATCGTCGAGCGCGCCGCTGGCCAGGGCGCTGCCGAACCCCCGCCCCTCGAAGTGGGGGTCGGTCTCGGTGTGGACGAATACCAGGTACCCCGGGCGGAGCCGGAAGTCCGCGAATCCGACCACCTGGTCGTCGAGCACCAGCTGGTACCGGTGCTCGTCGTCGTTGCGGATGACCTGGGCCGCGGCGTCGTCTGTCATACGGCCATCCTGCCCGGCGGTAGGTCGGCCCGCCCGGTCAGGTCACCGGGACCGGGGTACGCAGCATCGACCGCAGCCGCTCGTGCGCCGCCGGCCACTCGGCGTCGGTCATCGAGTACAGGACCGTGTCCCGCCAGGTGCCGTCCGAGCGGCGCTTCTGGCGGCGCAGGACGCCCTCGCGAACCGCACCCAGCCGCTCGATCGCCCGCTGCGAGCGCAGGTTGTTGAGATCGGTGTGCCACTCGACCCGCACCGCACCCAGCCCGTCGAACGCGTGCCGCATGAGCATCAGCTTGGCTTGCGTGTTGATGCCCGTTCGCCAGGCCGACCGGCTGAGCATGGTGTACCCGATGGCCAGGCTGCGGTTGACGTTGTCGGGTGCGTAGTAGGACGTGGTGCCGACGACGCGACCGGTGGCCACGCTGCGCTGGGCGAACGGGATGCGCAGGCCCAGCTCGTGGTCGCGTAGCGCCTCCCGGATCTGGCCGGCCATGTCGGCGGCGGTGGTCGGTCGCGCCCTCGGGATGTGGCGGTACACCTCGTCGTCGGCGAGTGCGTCGAACAAGTCGTCCACATGGGACAGATCGAGCGGCTCCAGGATCACGTGGTCGCCGCACAGCGTCGGCGCGTCGTACCAGCGCGAGCGAGGTGGCCGCAGGTAGGCCGGGACGGCCGTGGTGACTCCAGCGTCCGGCTCAGGCAGGCCCGCGACGAGCCGCAGGGGTACGACCCCGGCCCAGTGCGGCAGTCCGTAGTCCTCCGGGTCGTCGATCGGCGCGCCCGTCCTGGCCTTCACCGACACCTCGGTGAGCGGCAGCGCCAGCACCGAGGTCTCGGCCATCTCCCGCTTCGTCGGTGGCCGCGCATCGTTGGCCCGCCCAGCGGCGACCTTGTTGACCAGGGCAGCCATGGCGCGAGCCTTCTCCTGCTCGTCGGTGACCAGATGGGCTCGGCCATGAGCGATGGCGCTGCGGTAGTTCGCGCTGTGGTGGAACTGCGATCGGCCGAAGACGAGGCCGTCCAGATGGGTGACGGTCACGCAGACGGGCAGGCCCTCCGGCCCCCGGGCGGCCAGCAGCGGCCGCGCTCCAGTCGAGCCGTGCAGATAGAGCGTCTCGGCCACCCGCACGTGCAGGGTGGGCAGGACGCGCGGTTCGGCCACCGCGGACGTCGGGTCGACGACGGTGAAGCCCAGGTGGCACACGTAGGCCTCATCGAAGATCGCGTGGGCGACGGCCCGCTCGTACGACATCCGGTGGCGGCTGCGGGTGGCCGAGGTGCGAGGGGTCTGCGGGTACGTGTCGCCCATTGCGCTCCGCCCTTCGTACTAGTACGATCTGACGACTGTGTCAGTACGTTATCAGATCGCCGGTCGGGGCGCGTCGGCCATTTCGGCCAGCGTGGAGACCGGCGTCCGCTCCGGTGCGCTGCCGCCGGGTGCGCCGCTGCCGCCGGTACGGGCACTCGCCGCCGATCTGGGTGTTGCTCCGGCCACCGTGGCCGCCGCCTATCGCGACCTGCGCCAGCGCGGCGTCGTGGAGACCGCCGGCCGCAACGGCACCCGGGTCCGGCCACAGCCGCCGGTGGTGTCCCGCATCGCCCACCGGGTGCCGCCCGCCCCGGGTACGACCGATCTGTCCGCGGGCGAGCCGGACACCGCACTCCAGCCCCACCTGGGCCCGCTGCTGCGCCGGCTGGCCACCCCGGCTGATCGACCGGCCCGCTACGCCGACGCCGGCCCGCTCCCCGGGTTGACCCGGCTGGCCGCGGACCGGCTGATCGCCGACGGCGTTCCCGCCCGCCCGGACGCGGTGGCGGTCACCTCGGGTGCGCTCGACGCGGTCGAACGCCTGTTGACCGCACATCTGCGACCGGGCGACCGGGTGGCCGTCGAGGACCCGGGCTGGGCCAACCTCATCGACCTGGTCGCGGCGTTGTCCATGGAGGCCGTTGCCCTGCCGGTCGACGATGAAGGTCCCACAGTGGACGGCCTACGTCGGGCCCTCGCGGCCGGAGTAGCCGCGGTCGTGGTGACCTCGCGGGCGCACAACCCGACCGGCGCGGCCGTCACGGCGGCTCGGGCCAAGCAGTTGCGGCCCCTGCTGGCCGCCTCGCCGGACACCCTCCTCATCGAGGACGATCATGCCGCCGAGCTGGCCACGGTGCCCCTGGCCCCGCTGGCCGGAGCCGGCGCGCGGTGGGCCTTCGTGCGGTCGGCCTCCAAGCCGTACGGGGCCGACCTCCGGCTGGCCATCGTGGCCGGCGACGACGCGACCATCGCCCGGGTCCAGGGCCGGATGCGCCTCGGGGCCGGCTGGGTGTCCACAGTGCTGCAGCAGCTGGTGATGCTGATGTGGTCAGACGAATCAGTGCGGGCGCAGGTGGCCCGGGCCAAGCAGGAGTACGCCCGGCGGCGGGAGGCCCTTCTGGCCGCGCTACGCCAGCGCGGCGTGACCGCCGTCGGCCGGACCGGGATCAATGTCTGGGTCCCCGTCGACCACGAGTCGGTCGTCGTGGCGGCGCTGATGGAACGAGGGTGGGCCGTCTCGCCCGGCTCCCTCTACCGCCAGGTCACCCCACCCGGGGTGCGTGTGTCCATCGGCGCACTGAGACTGTCCGATGTGGACGCTCTGGCCGACGCCGTGGTCGACGCAGTGGCTCCGCGGCCGATGGTCGGCACGTCCCGCTAGCTGGAACCGGCCGGCGTTCGCTGGATCACTTCTGCTTTCGGCAAATCACGACGACGGGCGCGCCGGGTCGGGTCCGGTCGGGTAGATTCACCACAATGGACGGACCGCTTCCTCAGCTCACGACCGGTCGCCCGTTCCTCACCGACGGCGGGATCGAGACGGACCTGATCTTCCATCACGGTGTGGAACTGCCGGAGTTCGCGGCTTTCGTCCTTGTCCGGGAGGACGCCGGGTTGACGCTGCTGCGCGACTACTACCGCGACTACCTCGACATCGCGGCCCGGTGTGGTACCGGCTTCATCCTCGAGACCCCGACGTGGCGGGCCAGCCGGCACTGGGGTGGTCGGCTCGGCTGGTCGGCCGGCGACGTGGCGGGGGCGAACCGGCAGGCGGTGGAGACGCTGGCCGAGTTGCGTGACGATTACGCGTCCACAGTGGATACGATGGTGGTCAGTGGCTGCGTCGGCCCACGCGATGACGGGTACCGGCCGACGGCGCGGATGACGGCGGACGAAGCGCGGGCCTACCACATCGAGCAGATCGGTACGCTGGCGGCCGCCGGCGTGGACATGATCAGCGCCCTGACGTTGACCTATGTCGACGAAGCGGTCGGGATCGCCCGGGCGGCGACGGAATCAGGGGTACCGGCGGCCATCTCATTCACCGTCGAGACCGATGGTCGCCTGCCGTCGGGTGACGGGCTCGGCGACGCCATCGAGGCGGTCGACGCGGCAACCGGGACGACCCCGGCCTACTTCATGATCAACTGCGCCCATCCGGTCCATGTCGCTGACGTGCTCGAGCCCGGGGACGGTTGGACGGCACGCGTGCGCGGACTGCGGGCCAACGCGTCCATGCGCAGCCACGCCGAACTGGACGAGGCGGTGACGCTCGACGAGGGCGACCCGGACGATCTCGGCGCCCGCTACGCACGGCTGCGCGCACGGGTGAGCGGACTCGACGTACTCGGTGGCTGCTGCGGCACGGACGCCCGCCACATCTCCGCCATTGCCCGCGCGGTGGGCCTCGAGCGTCCCCGTGGCCCGGTGGCCGGCTAGGCGCGCGGGGGGAGCTTGACGATGGAGAGAAAGAAGTCGTCGATCTGCCGCACCACCTGGATGAAGCGGTCGAAGTCGACCGGCTTGGTGACATAGGCGTTCGCGTGCAGCTGGTAGCTGCGCAGGATGTCCTCATCGGACTGCGACGTGGTCAACACGACGACCGGGATCTGATGGAGGGCCTCATCCGACTTGATCTCGGCCAGCACCTCGCGGCCGTCCCGGCGGGGCAGGTTGAGATCGAGCAGGATGAGATCCGGGCGGAGCGCGTCGGCGTACCGGCCCTGCCGGCGCAGGTAGGCCAGCGCCTCCTCGCCGTCGGAGACCACGGTCAGGCGGTTGCGGACCTTGTTGTCCTCGAACGCCTCCCGCGTCATCAGGACATCGCCGGGGTCGTCCTCGACCAGGAGGACTTCGATCGGCGTGCCCGGGCCGAACGGAGCGCTCATAACGGCGCCTCCGCGCAGGGAAGTACGTCGGCGCTCATCCGACGGTCTCCTTCGTACGGGTCGTGGAAGCGGTCGCGCCCGGCTCGACCATGACCGGCATGGTGAATCGGATCGCGGTGCCGCCCCGGTGGGCGGTGTCCACCCAGATGGTGCCACCGTGATACTCGACGATCTTCTTCGCCACGGCCAGACCGATCCCGGTACCCGCGTACGCGTCCCTGGTGTGCAGCCGCTGGAAAATGACGAAGACCTTCTCGGCGTACTCGGGCTCGATGCCGATGCCGTTGTCGACCACGCTGATCTCCCACTGGCCGTCGATTTGTCGGGCTGAGATGTCCACCCGCGGCGCCACATCCGGTCGGCGGAACTTCACCGAGTTGCCGATGAGGTTGGCGAACAGGTTGATCAGCAGCGCCTCCTCCCCATGGACGACGGGAAGATCGGACCACGTCACACCGGCCGGCGCCGGGTCGGACGCCGAAGTGTCGCCGTCGGGGAGGACTCCGGGATCGGGCCGGACGGCCGCCGCCTCCGCCACCACCCGGTTCAGGTCGACATCGGTGAACCCGGCCGTGATGCGGCCGATACGGGAGAAGGTCAGCAGGTCATTGATGAGCCGTTGCATCCGCTGAGCGCCGCTCACCGCGAAAGCGATGTACTGGTCGGCCCGTTCGTCCAGCTGACCCTGGTACCGGCGCTGGAGCAGCTGGCAGAAGCTGGACACCTTGCGCAACGGCTCCTGCAGGTCGTGGGAGGCGACGTAGGCGAATTGTTCGAGATCGCGGTTCGACCGGGTCAGCTCGGCCGCCTGCGCCTCGAGCATGGCTGCCGCCTCCTCGATCTGACGACGCGCGGCCCGCACCTCGGCCAGGTCGGAAGCGATCTGCCGGCGCATCAGGTCGACGTCCTCGGCCAGGTTCTCCAGCTCCGGCGGGCCCGCCGTCTTGATGACACGGTCGTACTCGCCGCCGGCCACCGCCCGCACCTCGTAAGCCAGCTCGGTCACCGGTCCGATCACCACCCGTTGCATGGCGATCAGCAGGCCGATGGCGCCGGCGATGCCGAGGATGGCCACGGCGATGAGGATGAACAGCAGAGTCGAGCTGGTGTCCTGGATACTGCCGACCGACGAGTCCCGCAACACCTGCATCGTCTGCTGGAGCGTGGAGATCCGGTCCCGGAGGGTGTCGAACCGATCGCGGGCGGCGTCATCGATAAGGCTCTGAGCGCCGGTCCTGTCGCCGGCCTGGACCCGGGCGATCGCCGGAGTCGCGACCGTGGCCCGCCACTGGTCGGCGGCCCCGGTCACCGCGGCGAGCTCTGAGCGGATCTCGTCGGTCGCCCCGCTCCCGTTGGCGATCGCGGCGGTCTCGATCTGCTGAACCGTCAACCCGGCATTGTATGCCGCGAGGTCCCTGTCGCTGCCGGTGACGACGTAGCCACGCAGCGCCGTCTCCTGGTTGATCAGAGCGTTGAGCATGTTGTTGCTCGAGGTCCGCAGTGGGCCGATGTCATTGAGCAGCGTGTCGAGCTGCCCGCGGTTGGCGATGGCCGTGGTCGCCGCGCCGGCGGCCAGGAACGCCAGAACGACGGCGATGAGCAGGCACAGCGCGGTGACCCGGCGCCGCAGCGACCAGGGCCGGTTCGGTGTCGTGCTCGGCCGGGTCGACCTCGGGTCCGGTCACGGAGTCCGCCTCGGTTGCACGATGAGCATGGCCACGTCGTCGGCCAACGGTCCTCCGTTGGCCTCCTCCGCCTGGTTGACCAGCCATCCGGCGAGTTCGCCGCGCGGGACGCCCTGACCCTGGGCGGTACCGATCAGGCTACGCAGTCCGGGCACGTCGAGCCGTCGGTCGCTCCCGTTGACCCGACCTTCGATGAGGCCATCGGTATAGAGCAACAGCGTCCAGTCCTCCGGGTCGAGCGCGAGCCGGCTGAACGGGCGGTCGGACGTGTCGAACACACCGAGCACAGGGCCGTGTTCGACGGTGACCACGGCGGTGCCGGAACCCGTCAACAGCAGCGGCGGCGGATGGCCAGCCAGCCGGACCTCCGCCTCCGACCGGGCCAGGTCGAGTGTCACCATGGCCACGGTGGCGAACACCGTATCCCGGTTGCGTTCGCTCTTGAGGACCTGCTCGATCGCCGGCAGGACGTCGTCGGCCGGCACGCCAGCCAGCATGAGCGCCCGCCAGGAGACCCGCAGCTCCACGCCGAGCGCCGCCTCGTCCACGCCATGACCGCATACGTCGCCGACCATGACACTGAGCGTGTCCGGTCCGGTCTGTACCGCGTCGTAGAAGTCACCGCCGAGCTGGGAACTGTGCCGGCCCGGCTGGTAGAACGGGTGTACGTACGCACCAGCGGAACGGAGCAGCGGCTGTGGCAGTAGGCCCCGCTCGAGCCGGGCCGACTCCTGCTGCAGCAGCTCCACCTCGTGCAGCCGCCGGGCGTTGTCGTCGGCGCGACGCCGCTCGACCGCGTAACGCAGCGACCGGGCCAGGACATTCCCGTCCACCTGGCCCTTGATCAGGTAGTCCTGGGCGCCTTCGCCGACCGCCGCCGATCCGAGGTGCTCGTCGCCGAGTCCGGTGAGGACGCAGATCGCCGTGCCCTGGGCCGCCGCCAGCAGCCGCCGCAGCCCGTCCAGACCCTGTGCGTCCGGGAGCCCGAGATCGAGCAGGACACAGTCGACGGACGTGATCCGGGCTCGAGCGTCGGCCAGCGTCGGTGCCACGATGACATCGACCGGTGCGTTCACCTCGTCCAGCAGCTCGCGGACCAGGAACGCGTCCTGTTCGTCGTCCTCGACCAGGAGCACCCGCAACCGACCGGCCGAGGGCGCGCCCGCCACACCCGGCCCACCGGCCTGGGTTGGCGCTGGCTTCGCGTCGGAGGAGATGTTCGTCACCGCGGTCCGTCCATGCGTCGAGTCATCCTGTCGGCGCCCCTCGGCGTATTCGATCGGACCGCGCCACCATACAACCGTGCTGGGCGTCGATCCCAGCCCGCTCGCAGGGCTGTGGCCAGCGAGTCGCCGGGTCTAGTCTCCCGGCATGGATCAGTCGCTGTACCGGCCCGAACACGAGGAGTTCCGCTCCCTGTGCCGCACGTTCCTGGAGCGCGAGGCCGTCCCCCATCACGCCGAGTGGGAACGGGCCGGGCTGGTCGACCGCGAGGTGTGGCGAAAGGCCGGCGCCGCCGGTCTGCTCGGTCCGGACGTGGACGAGGAGTACGGCGGCGCCGGACAACGTGACTTCCGCTACAACGCGGTGCTGGTCGAGGAGATCACCCGAGCCGGGTGCTCGGGCCTCGGCTTCGGCCTACACAACGACGTCGTGGCGCCCTATCTCATCGAGCTCACCACGGCCGAGCAACGCAAACGATGGCTGCCCGTCGTTCTGCACCGGCGATCTGATCACCGCCATCGCCATGAGTGAGCCGGGCGCCGGTTCGGATCTGGCCGGCGTGCGCACCACGGCGGTCAAGGACGGCGACACCTTTGTCCTCAATGGACAGAAAACGTTCATCACCAACGGCGAGCTGGCGGATCTGGTACTCGTGGTCGCGAAGACCGCACCGGACCAGGGTGCGCACGGGGTGAGCCTGATCGCGGTCGAGCGCGCAACGCCCGGTTTCCAGCGTGGCCGGCGCCTGCAGAAGGTCGGACTCAAGGCCAACGACACCGCCGAGCTCTTCTTCGACGACTGCCGGGTGCCGGCCGAGAACCTGATCGGAACGCTCGACCACGGCTTCTACCACCTGATGGCCAACCTGCCCCGGGAGCGGTTGAGCATCGCGGTGGCGGCCGTCGCCGCGGCCGAGATCGATCCTCGCCCTCACCCTCGAATACGCCCGCGGCCGGCAGGCGTTCGGCCGGCCGATCGGGAGCTTCCAGCACAACCGGTTCCTGCTCGCCGAGATGGACACGGAGGTGACCATCGCCAGGACCTTCCTCAACCACTGCCTCGCCGAGTTCAACGCGGGCCGGCTCACCGTCACGGATGCCGCCAAGGCCAAGTGGTGGACGACCGAGCTGCAGACGAAGGTGGCCGACCGGTGTGTCCAGTTGCACGGTGGATACGGGTACATGCTCGAGTACCCGGTGGCCAGGGCGTGGCTCGACGGGCGGGTGCAGACCATCTACGGTGGAACGACGGAGATCATGAAGGAGATCATCGGCCGCGGGCTCGGCCTGTAGGGGGTACGGATGGGCCGGGGCGCTCCAGTGTCTCAAGTGGACGGCCGCGTGGTCGGCGCCTCCGGCGGCGGCCTGGCCCGGGATTGAGCCGTGGCCTGCCACGGGTCCGGCCCGACCGCACTGCAAACAGATGGCAAACCGGACGGTCCAGACTCCCGCGGTACCGGGAGCGATGAGGGGGCCGGGATGGCGACAGTGACCGACGAGGTACCCGTGACCACAGATGTGGCCCGGGTGCAGCGACGCACCCTGATCGTGTTGATGCTCTCCCAGGTCATCGGCGGCATCGGCGTGGCCATCGGCATCGCCGTGGGCGCACTGCTGGCCGCCCGGATGGGGGGTACCGGCGTCTCCGGCTTCGGCCAGAGCTCGCTGGTCGTCGGCGGGGCGCTGCTTGCGGTGCCGGTGTCGCGGATCATGCGTACCTCGGGTCGCCGGCCCGGTCTGATCTTCGCCTACGCCGTGGGCGTGACCGGCGCCGTCCTGATCGTGCTCGCGGCCGCACGTGGCTCGGTGCCGCTGCTCTTCCTCGGGTTGTTCCTCTTCGGCGGTGGCAACGCCGGCAACTACCAGGCCCGGTACGCGGCGGTCGACCTGGCCGAGCCGGCCCGGCGCGGCCGGCAGCTGTCCTGGGTGGTGTGGGCGACCACCGTCGGTGCGGTGGCCGGCCCGAACCTGGCCCAGCCGGCCGACAACCTGCTCCACCGCTATGGCGCGGCGACCTTCTCCGGTCCGTTCGTGTTCAGCGCCATCGCGTTCGTGCTGGCGGCGCTGGTCGTCGCCGCACTGCTGCGACCTGACCCGCTGCTCGTGGCCCGGTCGGTCGCCGCGACCGGCGCCGCCGTGGCCCGGTCGGCGGCAGCCGCGTCGGACGGGTCGGGCCGATCAGATGTGTCGGCCGGGTCGGCGGCGACCGGTTCAGCGGCGGCCGGGTCCGGGCGGGCCGCGCCGGCGACCGGGCTGAGGGCGGCCGTTCGCGAGGTCATGGCGTCGCCCTCAGCGAGGTTGGGCATCGCCGCGGTCGCGATGGGCCACCTGGTGATGGTGGGCGTCATGGCCATGACCCCGGTGCACATCGGCGAGTCGATGCACGGCGATACGTTGACCATCGTCGGGCTGGTGCTCAGCGTGCATATCGCCGGAATGTACGCGATCTCACCGGTGACCGGCTGGCTGACCGACCGGTTGGGCCGGCGCCCGGTGATCCTGGTCGGCGTCGCGTTCCTGCTGGGGGCGTGTGCGATGGCCGGCACGGCCGGGCACGACATTGCCCGGCTGTCGATCGGGCTGTCCATGCTCGGTCTCGGGTGGTCCGGCACGATGGTGGCCGGTTCGACTCTGTTGTCCGAGTCGGTCGGCGTGGCCAACAAGCCGTCCGTCCAGGGCTTGTCCGACCTGGTGATGGGGCTGGCCGGAGCGACCTCCGGGGCACTGAGTGGCCTGATCGTGGCCTGGTCGTCGTACGGCGCGCTGACCACGCTGGCCGCGGTGGCGACGGTACCGCTGATCGCCCTGGCCCTACGTCCGATCCGGGTGGTCGTGGCCGGAGTTAAATAGCCGGGTGAGACTGACCGAGCTGTGGTCCCGACTGGAGGAGACATTCGGGCCCGGATACGCCCAGAGTGTCGCCCATGATCAGGTGCTGCCCGAACTGGCCGGCCGGACCGTTGAACAGGCTCTGGCCGGCGGCGAGGAGATAGTCAACGTCTGGCGCGCCGTGGTGGCCGCCTTTCCCGACCGGGTGCCGGCCCGCCTCCATTGACCGCCCGGAAGGAAGGGCACCTTGTTAACCGTTTTGGTAGAGGAAGGTGCCCTTGTTAACGCGGGCGTGTCGCTTGCATCGAACACTCGTACGCCTATGGTGGACGTTGGTGCGCAGTTATCCACAACATCGACGAACGGGTTGTCCACAGCTTCGGCGTTGACTCTCGAATCTGTCGGACCCGGCGCATAGCGTGTGACCGCGTGACCGTGACGAAGCGACCGACGAAGACCGCGAACCCAGGGGTGGCAGAGATGGCAGCACAGCCCGACCGGGAGAAGGCGCTGGGGCTCGCCCTGGCACAGATCGACAAGCAGTTCGGCAAGGGCTCGGTGATGCGCCTCGGCGAACGGCCGAATGTGGCGATGGCCGTGATCCCGACCGGGTCGATCGCGCTGGACGTGGCCCTGGGCATCGGCGGGCTGCCACGGGGGCGGGTGGTGGAGATCTACGGCCCGGAGTCCTCCGGCAAGACCACGGTCGCTCTGCACGCCATCGCCAGCGCCCAGCGCATGGGGGGCATCGCCGCTTTCATCGACGCCGAACACGCCCTCGATCCCGACTACGCGCGCGCCCTCGGCGTCGACACCGACGCGCTGCTTGTCTCCCAGCCCGATACCGGTGAGCAGGCACTTGAGATCGCCGACATGCTGGTGAGGTCGGGTGCGCTCGACATCATCGTGATCGACTCGGTGGCCGCGCTGGTGCCGCGGGCCGAGATCGAGGGCGAGATGGGTGACAGCCATGTCGGTCTCCAGGCCCGCCTGATGAGCCAGGCGCTGCGGAAGATCACCGGTGCCCTGAACAACTCCAACACGACGGCCATCTTCATCAACCAGCTGCGCGAGAAGATCGGCGTGATGTTCGGCAGCCCCGAGACGACCTCCGGTGGCCGGGCGCTCAAGTTCTATGCCTCAGTCCGGCTCGACGTGCGGCGCATCGAGACGCTCAAGGACTCAACGGAGGCGGTCGGTAACCGCACCCGGGTCAAGGTGGTGAAGAACAAGGTGGCGTCGCCGTTCAAGCAGGCCGAGTTCGACATCATGTACGGAAAGGGCATCTCCCGCGAGGGCTCGCTCATTGACGTGGGGGTTGAGCAGGGCATCATCCGCAAGTCCGGCGCCTGGTACACCTACGAGGGCGACCAGCTCGGTCAGGGCAAGGAGAACTCGCGGAACTTCCTCAAGGAGAACCCCGACGTGGCATCCGCGATCGAGAAGAAGATCCTCGAGAAGCTCGGCGTGGGTCAGATCAACGACGCCGCCGGTGGGCCCAACCTCCCGCCGGTCGACTTCTGATCTGGAGGATCCTGTCGTGGCCGGTAGCCGGCGTGCGCGTACCGGGCGGGGCTGGGACGCCGCGCCGCCCCGGATGAGACCAGATGACGGACCGCGGCATCGCGCCCGCGGGCGCGGACCCGACGACGGCGGGAGCCAGGACACTCGGGCCGACGTTGGCCAGGGCCGGCCCGGCGCCCTCGCCGGGCAGACCCCGCCGGCCGATCGGGCACGTGAGATCTGCCTGCGACTGCTGGCGGTCCGACCGCGTACCCGGCAGGAGCTGGCCACCGCCCTGCGTCAGCGCGGAATCTCCGACGACGTGGCCGCCGACATACTCGAGCGCTACAGCGAAGTGGGCATGGTCGACGACCGGGCGTTCGCCCGAGCATGGGTGACCAGCCGACACCACGGCAAGGGGCTCGCTGGTCGGGCGCTCGCTGGCGAGCTGCGGCGGAAAGGGGTTCAACCTGACGCCATCGGGGAGGCGCTCGACGAGTTGGGCCAGGACACCGAGGCACGCACCGCCCGCGAGCTGGTCGAGCGCAAGCTTCGCGGCGGACGGGGTGGTTCGCCCGAGGCCACCATGCGCCGGCTGGTCGGGATGCTCGCTCGGAAGGGGTACCCGCCCGCGCTCGCGTTCCGGGTCGTGCGGGATGCCATGGCGACCGAGGATCTCGCCGGCGAGCTGTCCGACGCCGCTGGAGCCGAGGATCTGGAGGCCGCCCTCGAAGCAGCCGAGCTCGACGCCAATATCGAGGAGTCCTGAGCACCCCGCGCGCGACACGGCGTGCACTGACGACCAGCTGACGAGCGTGACCTACGACACGATGTCCGACGACGCGGGACCTGACGAATCGCGGCGCCGGTGGGTGCTCCGCAAAGCTGCGGTAACACTCGTCGAGCTTCTGACCTGGGACACCACCGGTTCATGGCAGGAGCAAGTCCTGGCGACAGACGCAGAAGCGACAATGCGCACAGCTGATCGATCCACGGCATGTTCGCGCAGGTGAGAGCACATTCTGACGAATGCTGGGCCGCGGGGTGCTCATCCATCTAGATCATCTGTCCTTGACCGATCGGCCCATCTGCGCCTAGCCTCGGCTGTACCGGGAGTCAACCAAACCGTCGCGGGACAACCGCACAACATAGATTCAGTAACGAAACAACATCAAATAGAGCAGGCACCGATCCGCCCGCACCCCCAGACGCGGAGCGTCGGACTGCTCACCCCATACCAACGGGTCACTGTACGTAACCGCACCATGGTCACGGTGCTGTCCTGTGCCCGATGTCGCCGAACCATCCGGGGCCACCGCCCGCAAGATGGGCGCAAGCGTAGCGCCGGTGCGTAACACTCCCGACCCATCGACCATGTGTCGCGTCCGCCCGGACCGACGGCCGGGGAGGGAGGTTGCCGTGACGGCGCTCGAAACGGTGCTCACCGTCGTCGTACTCCTCCTTGGAGGCGTCCTCATCGCCGGCGTGATCATCGCCAGCCGGCTCGCGCGGGTGATGCGTACCGGATCGGCGCCCGCCACCGCGTCGCTCGGCGAGCGGGACGCGGTCGAGCTCGCCGGCGCCGAGTCAAGTCTCGACCTGGCCCGGACGACGATCGTGCGAGCGCGTAGTGAGGCAGCGGCCGCTCGGGCTGACGCCGCGGCCGCCAAGGCGGAGGCGACAGCCGCCCGTAGCGAGGCGCAGCGGATCCTCGACAGTGCGCGGACCGAAGCGGACGGGCTTCTCGACCGGGCCCACAGGCAGGCTGAACACGACGCCGAGCAGGTGCGCTCGACGGCCCGGCGAGCGGGCGAGCGCGAGATCGCCACCCTCACCACGGTGACCAAGGAGCAGGCGGCCGACGCGGAACGTCGTCAGCAACGCCTCGATGATCGGGAGCGGCTGCTGGCCGAGGAGGCCGAGCGGGTCGCTGAACGGGACCGGCGCCTCGCCGCGGCTGAAGCCGACCTGACCGACCGGGAAGCCGCGATCGTCAGCCGTGAGCAGGAGATCAGCACCGCCGCCGAGGCGCGTCGGCGGGAACTCGAGCGGGTCGCCGGACTGACCGCGGACGCGGCGAAGAGCGGAGCTGATCGAGTCCATCGAAGGCCCAGGCCAAACGCGATGCCGCGATGCTGGCCCGCGACCATCGAGAACGAGGCGCGCACGACCGGCCGAGGATCGGGCCCGCCACATCGTGGTCGAGGCGATCCAACGGGTGGCCAGCGAGCAGACCGCGGAGAGCGTGGTCAGCGTGCTGCACCTGCCCTCGCGACGAGATGAAGGGCCGGATCATCGGCCGCGAGGGCCGCAACATCCGGGCCTTCGAATCGGTCACCGGCGTGAACCTCATCATCGACGACACACCCGAGGCGGTGCTGCTCTCCTGCTTCGATCCGGTCCGGCGCGAAGTCGGCCGGCTCACGCTGGAGAAGCTGGTTCTCGACGGTCGCATCCACCCGCACCGGATCGAGGAGGTCTTCGAGTTCGCGCGGCGGTGAGGTCGAGCAGTGCTCTGCGACGGCCGCGGAGGACGCGCTGGTCGAAGTCGGCATCACCGACATGCATCCCGAGCTGGTCGCGCTGCTCGGCCGGTTGCGCTACCGCACCAGCTACGGGCAGAACGTGCTCAAGCACCTGGTCGAGACCGCGCACGTCGCCGGCATCATGGCCGCGGAGCTGCGGCTCGATTACCGCCTGGTCAAGCGGTGCGCGTTCCTGCACGACATCGGCAAGGCGCTGACCCACGAGGTGGAGGGCAGCCACGCCCTGATCGGCGCCGACATGGCCCGCAAGTACGGCGAGAGCGAGGACGTCGTGCACGCGATCGAGGCGCATCACAACGAGGTCGCACCGCAGACCGTCGAGGCGGTACTGACCCAGGCCAGCGGACGCCTGCTCGGGCGGCCGGCCCGGCGCCCGGCGGGAGAGCCTCGAGGCCTACGTCAAGCGGCTGGAACGGATCGAGGAGATCGCCGGCGGTAAGCCCGGGGTGGACCAGGTCTTCGCCATGCAGGCCGGCCGTGAGATCCGGGTCATGGTGCGGCCCGACGACATCGACGACATCGGCGCCGCGGTGCTGGCCCGCGATGTGGCCAAGCAGATCGAGGAGGAGCTGACCTACCCGGGTCAGATCCGGGTCACCGTCGTCCGCGAGTCCCGCGCCACGGAGGTCGCGCGCTAGCTCGGCTACGCTGTGTGGCGTGGCGAGGACGTTCTCGGTCGTGACGTACGGCTGCCAGATGAACATGCACGACTCCGAGCGGATCTCCGGCCTGCTGGAGTCCGCCGGCTACGTGCGCGCCGCCGACGACGAGGCTGACGTGGTGGTGTTCAACACGTGCGCCGTCCGGGAGAACGCAGACAACCGGCTCTACGGCAACCTCGGTCGCCTTCGCCCGACCAAGGACGCCCGGCCCGGCATGCAGATCGCCGTGGGCGGCTGCCTGGCCCAGAAGGACCGCGGCGAGGTTGTCAAGCGGGCACCGTGGGTCGATGTCGTGTTCGGTACCCACAACATCGGGTCGCTGCCGGTGCTGCTGGAACGGGCGCGGCACAACGCCGCCGCCGAAGTGGAGATCCTCGAGTCGCTCGAGGTGTTCCCGTCGACGCTGCCGGCGCGCCGAGAATCGACGTACGCGGGCTGGGTCTCGATCTCCGTCGGCTGCAACAACACCTGCACCTTCTGCATCGTCCCCGCGCTGCGGGGCAAGGAGAAGGACCGCCGGCCGGGCGACATCCTGGCCGAGGTACGGGCCCTTGTCGCCGAGGGCGTCCTTGAGGTGACGCTGCTCGGGCAGAACGTCAACTCGTACGGCGTCGAGTTCGGCGACCGGCACGCCTTCGGCGCTCTGCTCCGCTCGTGCGGTGACATCGAGGGACTGGAGCGGGTCCGCTTCACCAGCCCGCATCCGAAGGACTTCACCGACGACGTGATCGCCGCCATGGCCGAGACACCCAACGTGTGCCATTCGCTGCACATGCCACTGCAGTCCGGTTCGGACTCCGTGCTGCGGGCGATGAAGCGCTCGTACCGGTCGGAGCGCTACCTCGACATCATCGACAATGTGCGGTCAGCCATGCCCGACGCGGCCATCACGACCGACATCATCGTCGGGTTCCCGGGCGAGACCGAGGCCGACTTCGAGTCCACGCTGGACGTTGTCCGGGCCGCCCGGTTCTCGTCCGCGTTCACCTTCCAGTATTCCAAGCGTCCTGGCACCCCGGCCGCCACAATGGACGGTCAGCTGTCCAAGGATGTCGTGCGACATCGGTACGACCGGCTGATCGCCGCCCTGGAGGAGATCAGCTGGGCGGAGAACAAACGCCTGGTCGGGTCCACTGTGGAGGTTCTGGTGGCCGTGGGTGAGGGCCGCAAGGACGGCGCGACCGGGCGCATGTCGGGCCGCGCCCGAGACGGGCGTCTGGTTCATTTCTGCGCCGACGGCGCCGTCGACATCCGACCGGGGGACATCGTGCACACCGAGGTCACCTACGCCGCCCCGCACCACCTCAACTGCGACAAGCCCGTCGTGAGCCACCGGCGCACCGCAGCCGGCGACGCCTGGACGGCCGGCCGCGTCGCCCGAACCGCCGGCGTCATGCTGGGACTACCCACCGTCGGCCCCCGCGCGAACGAGCTCCACTCCGCCGCTCGAGGTTAGCGCCGCTCGGGGTTGGCGCCGCTCGGGGTTGGCGCCGCTCGGGGTTGGCGCCGCTCGCGGGGTTGCCGCCGCTCGCGGTTGGCGCCGCTCGGGGTTGGCGCCGCTCGGGGTTGCCGCCGCTCGCGGTTGCCGCCGCTCGCGGTTGGCGCGGCTCGCGGTTGGCGCCGCTCGGGGTTGCCGCCGCCCGCGGTTGGCGCGGCTCGGGGTTGGCGCCGCTCGGGGTTGCCGCCGCGCGGGGCTCGCCGCCAGGGTTTTGGGCCGCCCAGCGGTTAGCCGCGTGAGGTTATCCGCCCGAGGTTGGCCGCAAGGGTTAGCAGGGGCGCCATACAAACGCTTTGTGTATGGGCCGGCGTCCCTGGTGTATAGGCCGGCGTCCCTGCTAACGCAAGTCGCGCGCTCGGGTACAAGTCGCGTGCCCGAGAGCCGAACCAGGGCGGCGTGCGGCTACGAGGTGTGCTCGGCGAGTTCGAGGAAGCGGCGCTTCTGTTCGAGGGCCTGTTTGGCCTCCCGTACCCGCTTCTGGTCGCCGGCCGCCTCGGCCCTGGCCACCCGTTGCTCCGCCTCGGCGACCTGGTCGCGCATCTGGGCCAGCAAAGGGTTGCTGTCGGGCGTGGTGCGCCGCCACGCGGTGTCCATGGCGCCGCGTATCTTGTCGTCGATGGCCCGGAGCCGGCGATCGAGATTGGCCGCCGTCTCGCGGGGCAGCCGGCCCGAGTCGTGCCACTGGCCCTGGATCTCACGCAGCCTGGCCTGCGCGACCCGCGGGTCGGCGTCGACGTCGAGCGACTCGGCTTCGACCAGGAGAGCCTGCCGCCGCTCGAGGACCTCGCGCTGTTCGGCGTCGCGGGCTGAGAACGTCTCACTGCGCCGGGCGAAGAACGCGTCCTGCGCGGCGCGGAACCGGTCCCACAGCTTCTGCTCGACATCCTTGGCGGCGCGGGGGGCGCCCTTCCATTCCGACATCAGCTCCTTGAGCCGATTAGCGGTGGCGTTCCAGTCCGAAGAGTCGGACAAGGATTCGGCCTCGACGACCAGTTCCTCCTTGCGGCCCGAGGCCTGCTTGCGCTGTGCGTCGAGACTGGCGAAGTGGGTGCCCCGGCGGCGGGTGAACGCGTCGCGGGCGGCCGAGTACCGCTTCCACAGCTCGCCGTCCGCCTTCTTCTCGATCCCCTTGATCGTCTTCCACTCTTCGAGGATCCCCCGGAGGCGGTCGCCGGCCGCCTTCCATTGGGTCGACTCGGTCGCGATCTTCTCGGCCTCCTCGGCCAGGATCGTCTTGCGGGCCAGCGCGTCGGCCCGGGCGGCCTCGCGCGCGGCCCGGGCGGCGCCGGATTTCTCATCGGCGACCGTGGTCAAACGGTCGATCCGGTCGGCCAGGCCGTCAAGGTCACCGACGACGTGGGCGTCGTCGAGTGACGCGCGCAGCCGGCGCAGGGAGGCGAGGGTATGGGTAGGGTCGGCCGCGCCGCTGGCCAGCCGGGCCTCGATCAGGTCGACCTCGGTGACGATGTCCGCGAACCGTCGAGCGAAATGGGCGAGGCCCTCCTCCGGCGTACCGGCCTGCCAGGAGCCCACCACCCGCTCGCCGGCACTGGTCTTGACGTACACCGTTCCGTCATCGTCGACTCGACCGTAGGACGTCCAGTCGCTCATCTTGTCCACCTCGTTCGTACCGGCGAGCCGGATCCGCCGCCCGTCCGCCGCCATGTGCGCGTAACAACACTATGGGTCACCACGACGCCCAACGCGATAGTGCGTTGGACGAAAGCGTCCCCCAAACCGCCGTGTTGAAGTTGCATTCTCACAGGTCGCTCGGGATATCCGTAAGGCGCCGAGTGGCCACACGCTGTCCAGTGCAGCCGAACCGTGACCTTACCTAATCTGGGAGCGCTCCCAATTGATGGGATCAGCCAGGGTGACGGTCGAACCAGCTAGCGTGGCGGCGTGGCGAACCCCGCCGGACCTCCGCCGGTCATCGCCGTCGTCGGCCCGACCGCGGCCGGCAAGACGGCGTTGAGTCTGGCCCTGGCCCACGAGCTTGGCGGCGAGGTCGTGAACGCCGACTCGATGCAGCTCTACCGGGGCATGGACATCGGTACGGCCAAGCTTCGCCCGCACGAGTGGGAAGGCGTGCCGCATCACGGCTTCGACCTGTGGGACGTGACCGAGCCGGCCAGCGTGGCCGAATACCAGCGGATCGCCAGGGCCGCGATCGACGCGATCCGCGACCGCCGGCATACCCCGATCCTGGTCGGTGGATCCGGTCTCTACGTCCGGGCGGTACTGGAGCGGTTGGACTTTCCCGGTACCGATGCCGAGGTGCGCGCCCGGCTCGAAGAGGAGCTGGCCAGGCTCGGGGCGCCGGTGCTGCACGCCCGCCTGGCCACCTTCGATCCGGAGGCGGCGGCTGCCATCCTGCCCGGCAACGGCCGCCGGATCGTACGGGCTCTCGAGGTACGGGAGCTGGGAGCCGACTTCACCGCGCGAATGCCCGGCCCTCGCCCCTTCTACCCGAGTGTCCACATCGGAGTGGATCTCGACACCGACGGGCTCGACGACCGCATCGCCCGGCGGGTGGACCGGATGTGGGCCGACGGCCTGGTTGACGAGGTCCGACGACTGGAGCAGCGCGGGTTGCGGGAGGGCCGGACCGCCTCCCGCGCGCTCGGGTACCAGCAGATCCTGGCGATGCTGGCCGGCCGATGCGACGAGGACCGTGCCCGGGCCGACACGGTCCAGGCGACCCGCCGCTTCGTCCGCCGGCAACGGTCCTGGTTCCGGCGCGACCCACGCATCACCTGGCTGGACGGCGCCGGCCCGGATCTCGTTCCGGCGGCACTGGCCGTCAGCGGCGGCGCAGGTGCGCGATAATGAACGCGATGACCACTGTATTCGTCAAGGGCCACGCCACCGGCAACGACTTCGTCGTGCTGCCCGACCCCGACGCCGTACTCGACCTGTCTGCGCGCCGGGTGGCCGCGCTGTGCGACCGCCGCCGAGGAATCGGTGGTGATGGCGTGCTGCGGGTCGTCCGCACGTCGGCCGTTGCCGAGGTGGCGACCGACGAGCGAGCCGAGTGGTTCATGGACTACCGCAACGCTGACGGGTCGCTGGCCCGGATGTGTGGCAACGGGGTGCGTCTGTACGCCCGCTACCTGGTCGAGTCGGGACTGGCCACCGGCCCCCAGGTGTCCATCCTGACCCGGTCGGGACTCGTGGTGGCGCAGCTCGACGGGGAGCGGATCGCCGTCGACATGCCGCTGCCCGAGCTGTTCGGACAGAGCAGCGTGCGGCTGTCCGATGTGGAGCTCAAGGGCACCGTCGCGATCTGCGGTAACCCGAACCTGGTCTGCTGGGTCGACGACCCCGACCGGTTGGACCTGACCGGCGTCGCCGGGCTCGACCCGGCCACCTTCCCCGAGTCGGCCAACGTCGAGTTCGTGCGGCGCCTGGGCGAGCGGCACGTGCGGATGCGGGTGGTCGAACGCGGTGTCGGCGAGACCCTGTCGTGCGGTTCCGGTGCATGCGCCGCGGCGGCAGTGGCGCTGCGTGAGGCCGGGCTCGACGGTGACATCGCGGTCGATGTCCCAGGCGGACGGTTGATGGTCTCGGTCACCGCGGAGCGCTGCGTGCTGGCCGGCCCAGCGGTCATCGTCGCCACCGGCACGACCGAGCTCTAGTCGTACGGGTCGGTGCGGCGGCGGCTGCGCAGCAGTCCGAACAGGCCCGCCCCCGCCAGCATGAATCCGCCCAGGGCCACCGCGATCATCGCCCATCCCGGCACCGAACGCAGAGCCCGGGCCAGCGCCGGCTCCGATGGTGGCTGGGTCGGTTGCGGCGGCGGTCCGGCCGAAGCGGCCATGGACGCGCTCGGGGCCGGAGCCGTCCCGGTCACGCTCGACGGTGCGTACCGGCGCAGCATCGCGGGTCCGGCCTGATCGCTCACCGTCAGGAAGCCGGAACCGTCCACTGTGTACGCGATCGACTCGCCCTGCGGCTCATCGGGCAGCGCGGTCACCCGGGGCGCAGTGGTCGTGATGGCCTTGACCGGGTCGCCGTCGGGGACATCCCACTCGTAGACCGCGCTGTAGGTACGCAACGCCACTCGCCGCCGGTCCGGTGACGTGGCCGCGCCCGTCACCAGGACCTCGCCGACCAGCCCGAAGGGATTGGAGACGTTACGTGGTACCGGCGCGAACTCCCCCACTTTTCTCATCGGTACGCCGGCCGCGGTGCGGGCCTGCATCGGCCGGGACGGTTCATAGAGGCCGGCGATACCCGCAACCTCCTTGGTCACGACGACCGGGGTGCCAGCCGGGGTGAAGAAGAGAGCCTCGGCATCGTGTGGACCGTCCGGATAGGTCAGTCGGTAGATGACCGGTGCCGACCCGTTCTTCGGGACCTGCCACAGGGCGACCGTGGTCCGGTGGGTCTGGCTGGTGATGTTGTCGCCGGTGTCCGACACCCACAGGGTTCCGTCCGGCGCCTGGGCCACGTCCTCGGGGTCCCGGGCCGGAGTCGGGTACGCGACGGTCTTCGATACCTTGCATGCCTTGTCGAGATAGAAGATGCGGATCTGACTGGCGTCGTCACGACTGTCGTCGATGGCCACATACCCGGCCGCCGTGGCGACCAGGCCGGACAGCTCGGTCGCCCGGGGATCGGTGACCGTGCAGACGACCGCGCCGCCGGGCGCGGCGCCGGCCGGCCAGGCGGCGATGCTTCCGACGGCAACCACCAGTCCCGCGACGAGCACCACCCGCCGCGTCGCCGTGATCACCGGCTGCCGCATGCGGACGAGTGTGGCAGGCCTGAGCCAGTTCAGAACGAGGTACCGGCGGGTCCGTCGGGCGCGGCGGCCGCCTTGGCAACGGCCCGAACGGCTTCGGCCACGGCTGGGGCCACCTTGGCGTCGAAGACGCTGGGCACGATGACCGAGGCGTTGAGCTTCTCCGGCCCGACCGAGTCGGCGATGGCGCGCGCCGCGGCGATGGCCATCTCTTCGGTGAAACCACGTGCGCCGGCGTCGAGCAGGCCGCGAAAGACACCAGGGAAGGCCAGCACGTTGTTGATCTGGTTGGGCTGATCGGAGCGTCCGGTGGCTACGACAGCCGCGTGTTGGCGGGCTTCCCGCGGGTCGACCTCCGGATCAGGGTTGGCCAGGGCGAACACGATGGCGTTCTTCGCCATGGTGGCGATGTCGTCCCCGGTGAGCAGATTCGGCGCCGACACACCGATGAACACGTCGGCGTCGCGCAGAGCTCCTGGCAGGTCGCCGGCGTACCCGTGGCGGTTGGTGTTCCCGGCCAGCCACCGCCACGACTCCGACATGTCCTCCAGTCCTGTGTGGAGCGTCCCGCGGCGGTCGTACATGATGACATCCCCGACACCCTGGCGCAGCAGCAGCTTCACGATCGCCGTACCGGCGGCGCCCGCTCCCGACACGACCACTGTGACGTCCTCGAGGGTCTTGTCCACCACCCGGAGCCCGTTGGTCAGCGCGGCCAGCACGCAGATGGCCGTACCGTGCTGGTCGTCGTGGAACACGGGGATGTCGAGCAGTTCCCGCAGCCGCGACTCGATTTCGAAGCAGCGCGGCGCGGCGATGTCCTCCAGGTTGATCCCGCCGTACGCCGGCGCGATGGCACGCACGATCGCGACGATCTCGTCGGTGTCCTTGGTGTCGAGCACGACCGGCCACGCGTCGACACCGCCGAACCGCTTGAACAGGGCGGCCTTTCCCTCCATGACCGGCAGCGCCGCGGCGGGACCGATATCGCCGAGCCCGAGTACGGCGGTGCCGTCGGTGACCACCGCGATCGTGTTCCGCTTGATGGTGAGCCGGCGGGCGTCGTCGGGGTTCTCCGCAATGGCCAGGCAGACCCGCGCGACACCGGGCGTGTAGGCCCTCGAGAGTTCGTCCCGGTTACGCAGCGCGATCTTGGGCGTGACTTCGATCTTGCCGCCGAGGTGCAGCAGGAACGTACGGTCGCTCACTTTTCGCACATCGACGCCGTCGAGGTCCTCCAGCGCCTGGGTGACCTGGGCGGCGTGGTTGGCGTCAGCGGTGTCGCAGGTCAGGTCGGCGACGATCATCACGTGGTCGGAGTCGACGACGTCGAGGGCAGTCACGATCGCGCCCGCCTCGCCGACCGCCGTGGTGAGCCGGCCGATCGCGTACGGATCGGCCACCACACCCACCCGCACCGTGATCGAGAAACCGGCGCTGGGCAGCCGACGGGTCGTCGTCATGGCAGAGTCCTTCCTCGGGTGAGGACCGTATTGTTCCGCGGATCGACGCGCCGGCCCTAACTCAGGTGCGACGGCGTGTCCGCCCGTGGCACCATCGGAGGTAATGACTGGTAACCAGTTCGACGACTTCGAGGTCGACGACCGCGACGCCACCACGGGTGAGCTGGAGCTCGAAGAGCGCAATGCGCTGCGCCGCGTAGCGGGGCTCTCCACCGAGCTTTCCGACATCACCGAGGTCGAGTACCGGCAGCTCCGGCTCGAGCGGGTGGTGCTGGTGGGTGTCTGGACCGAGGGTACGGCGGTCGACGCCGTGAACTCCCTGACCGAGCTGGCCGACCTGGCCAAGACCGCCGGATCGCAGGTGCTGGAGGGCCTGATCCAGCGACGTGGCCGACCGGACCCCTCCACCTTCATCGGCCGGGGCAAGGTTTCCGAGCTGCGTTCGGTCGTGGTCGACTCTGGCGCCGACACGGTGATCTGCGATGGTGAACTGTCCCCCTCACAGCTACGCACGCTGGAGGAGGAGATCAAGGTCAAGGTCATCGACCGGACGGCACTGATCCTGGACATCTTCGCCCAGCACGCCAAGAGCCGTGAAGGTAAGGCTCAGGTTGAGCTCGCTCAACTCCAGTACTTCCTGCCCCGCCTGCGTGGTTGGGGCGCAGCCCTGTCCCGGCAGTCCGGTGGTAGCGGCCGTGGCGGCGGCGCCGGCGGAGGCGTTGGTCTGCGCGGGCCTGGTGAGACCAAGATCGAGACGGACCGCCGGCGCATCCGGACCCGCATCTCCCGGCTCAAGCGGGAGATCTCCGAGATGCGGACCAGCCGCGATACCAAGCGGGCTCGCCGCCGGCGCAACAGTGTCCCGAGCATCGCCATCGCGGGCTACACCAACGCGGGTAAGTCGTCGCTGCTCAACCGGCTCACCGGTGCCGGCGTGCTGGTCGAGAACGCACTGTTCGCCACGCTCGACCCGACCACACGGCGCAGCCGGGCTGCCGACGGACGGGTGTACACGCTGTCCGACACGGTGGGATTCGTCCGGCACCTGCCGCACGAGTTGGTAGAGGCGTTCCGCTCGACGCTCGAGGAAGTGGCGGACGCCGACCTCATCGTGCATGTGGTCGACGGTGCCCACCCCGACCCGGAGGAGCAGGTGAGGGCGGTCCGCGAGGTGCTGGCCGACGTCGGGGCCGAGCGGGTGCCCGAGCTGCTCGTCGTCAACAAGACCGACGCCGCCGACGAGGAGACGCTGCTGCGGCTCAAGCGCCTGTGGCCGGATGCCATCTTCGTCTCGGCGCACTCAGGCGCCGGCCTCAACGAACTCCGGGCCGCAATCGAGGCCCGGCTGCCCCGGCCGGCCGTCGAACTGGAGGCCCTGGTGCCGTACGACCGTGGCGACCTGGTGGCGCGGGTGCATGAGCGTGGAGAGGTCCTCGCGTCCCACCACACGGAGGTCGGGACGAGGTTGCGCGTACGGGTGAGCCAGGCCGTCGCCGCCGAACTCGCCCCATACGTGACGACGCCGGTCTGATCCACTTCGTGTCGCGGGGGATCGGCGCGGCGCGTTGTGCGGCCTAGGCCGTGTACGTGAGGTGTGACTCAGTGTTACGTCCCATATGTGACTTCGCAGCCGCCCGCGAATTCTGACAGACTGGGCGCCATGCGCGGTCACCCCCCTACGTTGCGCACAGCCACATCCACACTGGTCGGAGCGTTCGTGGTCCTCATCGCGGCGCTCGGCCCAGCGGCGGGCGCATCCGCCGCGGACCCGACGCCAACGCCGACCACCTCCACGAGTGGTACTCCGACCACCAACATGGTTGGCCCGGCCACGGCCGGTAAGGCAGTGTGCACGGTGAACAGCACCACCCTGGACCAGATCACCGGGATGGTCGCGACCGACAAGGGGATCTACGTCATCGAGGGCGGTGACGTTGCCGACACCACCTCGCTGGTCATCTCCTTGATCAACCCGACGAATTGTGCGGTGACCAGCAAGAACTACCAGCTGGACCCGGTTGACCCGCAGGACATCCAGCTCGGCTCGGACGGCGCGCTGTATGTGGGCGACTTCGGTGACGGCGTCACGGGGCAGGCCAATGACCGGTCCCGGGTGACGCTCGAGCAGGCCACCATCGATCAGCCGCCGGCCACCCCGTGGCGGATGAACTACCCGACCACCGGCAAGCTCGACTTCGAGGCCATGATCCTCGATAAGGACGACTCCCCGATCCTCATCGGCCGCACCCCCACCAACGGCAAGATCGCGCTGTACAAGCCGAACAAGAAGCTCAGCCCCGACACCACCACCAACCTGCCGACACTGACCAAGGTGGGCGAGTTCGCCGTCCAGGCGACCGGTACCGACAACCCTTTGGGCAACGTCGGCAACGGCGTCGTCACCGGCGCCGCGAAGGCGCCCGACGGCTCGAAGGTGGTCATTCGTACCTACTCGGACGCGTATGAGTTCACCATCGGCGCCGACGGGGACATCATCAAGGCGATCACCACCACGCAGCCGGTGGTCACGCCGTTGCCGGGCGAGCCGGCCGGCCGGGCCATTACCTACAGTGCGGACGGTAAGTCCTTCCTCACCCTGTCGGCGGTCGGCAAGCCGCAACTGCTGAGCTACACCCCCTACGTCCCGCAGGCAGCCAGCAGCGGCGGCGACGGTGGCGACATCGCCCAGGGTGCCAACGACACGCAGGGCGGCTCGAGCTGGTTCGCGAAGCTCTCCCTGTCCCAGCTCACCCGCATCGTGGCGGCGGTGGGCGCGGTCGGGCTGGTCCTCGCTGTCGCTGGCATCGTCGGCATCCGTCGGGCCCGGCGGCGCCGGCGCGAGGAGGAAGAGGACTACGACGACTACGACGACTACGACGACGGCCCGCGCGGCCGCCGCGGTCGGGGCGGTCGCGGTCGGGGTGACCGGCAGTACGGACGTGATGAAGGCTACGGCGACGGTTACGAGAGCTATGGCGCCGAGGCTGGCTACGGCCAGAACGGGTATGCCGCGGCCGGGGCCGGATACGGCGCCACCAACGGCTATGACGCCAGCGGGTACGGCCAGAACGGCTACGGGTACGGCGCCAACGACTACGCCCAGGCCGGATACGCCGACCAGGCCGGCACTGGGCAGAACGGGTACGCCGGCCAGGGCTACGCCGGCGAGTACGGCCAGCAGGGCTACGGCCAGCAGGGTTACGGCCAGCAGGGTTACGGCCAACAGGGTTACGGCCAGGACTACGGCCAGCAGGGCTACGGAGACTACGGCCAGCAGGGTTATGGCGGTGAGCAGGGCTACGGCGGCGACTACTACGGCGGCCAGCAGGGTGGCGGGTATGAGGACGACTTCGATCCACTGGACCCTCGTCGTCGCTGAACGAGCCCCGACCGCCACTGACACCACTGACGCTGCGCCGTCTCGGCCGCGCTCACCGTCGTGCCGATGTGATGTGTCGGTCGGCCGCCCGTACCGGACTTAATTCAGCCCTCCGCATGGGCCGCGGCCTGGCCCGATCATCGTGGCCCAGCTCCGTGCGGTGATCCGGATCGCCGGCTGGTCCAGGTGGTGCCGTTGGCGCGGGGAGGCGTGCGCCAACGGCTGTCTGCCCACACGCGACGCAGACCGTCTGTCACACGCGACGCAGAACCGCGACCACCTTGCCCATGATCGAGGCGTCGTCACCTGGGATCGGTTCGAACGCCGGGTTCTGCGGCAACAGCCACACGTGCTTGTCCTTGTACCGATACGTCTTCACCGTCGCCTCGCCGTCGAGCAGGGCGGCCACGATCTCACCGTTGTTGGCACTCTCCTGCTGCCGGACCACGACCCAGTCGCCGTCGCAGATCGCGGCGTCGAGCATGGAGTCGCCCTTGACCTGTAGGAGGAACAAGGTGCCCTCGCCGACGATCTCACGCGGCAGCGGGAACACATCTTCCACCGACTGTTCGGCCAGGATCGGCCCACCGGCTGCGATGCGACCCAGTACGGGCACGTACGCGGGTGCCGGGCGGGCGGCGCGGACCGCCTCTTCGTCGTCGTAGGAGAGCTCGCTCGGCGGCCGTACATCGACCGCACGCGGACGGTTGGGATCCTTACGCAGGTAGCCCTTCCGCTGGAGAACACCCATCTGGTACGCGACGCTTGACGGTGAGACGAGGCCGACCGCCTCGCCGATCTCACGGACGGTCGGCGGGTACCCGCGAGTCTCGACGGTCTCCCGGATGTAGTCGAGGATGTGGCGCTGCCGGAGGGTCAGGTCGGGGGCGAACACCTCGGGCAGGGCACTCATCACCGCCTCGACGGCACGCATCTCACCCGGCGAACTGCGCCGGCGCAAGCGACCTCGACCGCTCTCGCTGTCCACGCCGTCACCACCCGACACATCCCCACCGCCCGGGTCGACCGCGCGAGTGTCGAGTGCGGCGGGAGCTGAGCTCATACTCTCGTCGCGCCTGCGTCGGTCATCCGATGCCACGTCGCTCCTCCTCGTATCAGGGGCACCGCGCCGCGGCACCCACTGGACGGGTTTGACCAATCCGTACCTCGAACAACTGTATCGGTACTTCGAGAGATTTTCAAACAGCTGTTCGACCGCGTGTCACCAGCGGTTCCATCGGTCTCATCGACTATCGTCGCACGCCAGTTCGATCTCCAATGACGGCCCGGGTGGCCGAACTTGTCGGAGGGTGGCGGTCCAATGGCGGTATGGGCGAGCCACCGGTGAACCGGACGCAGAGATCCAACTTTCGTGGAAGGACTTGCGAGTCGATCGGGACCGGACTAACGTCGACCACAACATCTAGTAGTTACACTGATGTAGTTACCCACAACTTGGGGATAAGTTATCCACAGCGGCTGTGGTCGGACCGGTCGCACGGGGAGTCGTCCCGGGCGGATCGGACGGTTCGGCATGCCCGCACGCACGTTCCCGCCGAGGCCGGCGGGGCTGGGGGAGGTGAGATCATGCGCTGTCCGTACTGCCGATTCGCCGACTCGCGAGTGGTCGACTCCCGTGAGGCCGACGACGGCGCGCTGATCCGGCGGCGCCGGGCCTGCCCCGAGTGTGGCCGACGGTTCACGACCGTCGAGGAGGCCATTCTCGCCATCGTGAAGCGCAGCGGCGTCACCGAGCCGTTCAGTCGTGCGAAGGTCATCTCGGGCGTACGCAAAGCGTGCCAGGGCCGGCCGGTCGACGAGGACTCGATCGCGCTACTCGCCCAGAGGGTCGAGGAGACGATCCGCGCGCGTGGCGCTGCCGAGGTGCCCAGCCACGACGTCGGGCTGGCGATTCTCGGCCCGCTGCGCGACCTCGACGAGGTGGCGTACCTCCGCTTCGCCAGCGTCTACCGATCGTTCGACTCATTGGGCGATTTCGAGCGTGAGATCGCTGCCCTGCGCTCGGCGGCCAGATCCGCCGATGGGGAGCTGCCGAGCGACGACCGGGCGGGAAGGGGTCGGGACGGCGAGGTTCAGGCGACCGGGGCCGCGACGGCCACACCGTCGGCTGTCGGCGAAGCCGCGAGTGGAAAGCCGGTCGACGGCGCACGAGGTGTCGTCGAGGAAACGCCGGTGGCGAGGGCGAACGACCGCCACCTGGCGCGCGCCACGAACAGCAACAGCAGCCACGCCCCGCCGGCCTGACCGGCGAACGGGCCGGAGCGGGACCGGCGGTCGAACAGGGCCGTAAGGATGAGAGCGCGGGCCGGACGCGGCGCATGACCAACCGAACACCGCAGCAGCACGGGCATGGGACAGCACAGCGGCAGGGAAGCACTGCAGGTCGAGATGGGCAACACGACCGGGGGCTGAACGACCGCGACATCGAACGAGTGCGGTACACGAGGCCGCGGAAGCACAAGGGAGACGGGTATGACGCGAGCAGTGGGGACACCTTCGGGGGCGGGGGAGTCGGGTTCGGCCACGAAAGGCCGTGGTCGCGGTTCGGCCAACGGCCTGCGGATCGAACGCGTCTGGACGACCGAAGGCGTGCATCCCTACGACGAGGTGACCTGGGAGCGCCGCGATGTCGTCATGACGAACTGGCGGGACGGGTCGATCAACTTCGAGCAGCGGGGCGTCGAGTTCCCTGACTTCTGGAGCCTCAACGCGACCAATATCGTCACTACCAAGTACTTCCGCGGCGCGGTGGCCACGCCGCAGCGGGAGACCGGTCTCCGGCAGATCATCGACCGGGTGGTGGGCGCGTACCGGCGCGCGGGCGAGGAGCACGGCTATTTCGCCAGCGCCGAGGATGCCGAGATCTTCGATCACGAAATGACATGGATGCTGTTGCACCAGGTCTTCAGCTTCAACTCGCCGGTCTGGTTCAACGTGGGCACCACGTCGAAGCAGCAGGTCAGCGCGTGCTTCATCCTGTCGGTGGACGACTCGATGGACTCGATCCTGGACTGGTACAAGGAGGAGGGGCTCATCTTCCAGGGCGGTTCCGGTGCCGGCGTCAACCTCTCCCGGATCCGGGCGTCCAAGGAACTGCTCTCCTCCGGTGGTACCGCCTCCGGACCGGTGAGCTTCATGCGCGGCGCCGACGCCAGCGCCGGCACGATCAAGTCCGGTGGCGCGACCCGGCGGGCGGCGAAGATGGTGATCCTTGACGTGGATCATCCGGACGTCGAGGAGTTCGTCTCGCTCAAGGCGGGCGAAGAGGACAAGATCCGTGCCCTTCGTGACGCCGGCTTCGACATGGACCTCGGCGGCAAGGACATTGTCAGCGTCCAGTATCAGAACGCCAACAACTCGGTGCGCGTCTCCGACGAGTTCATGCGGGCGGTCGAGGACGGCGGCACGTTCGACCTGCTCGGCCGGCTCGACGGCAAGGTCGTCGAAACGGTGGATGCGCGGACTCTGTTCCGCCAGATCGCGCAGGCGGCGTGGGAGTGCGCCGACCCGGGGCTGCAGTACGACAGCACGATCAACGACTGGCACACAAACCCCGAGACCGGACGCATCACGGCGAGCAACCCGTGCTCGGAGTACATGAGCCTGGACAACTCGTCCTGCAACCTGGCCTCGCTGAACCTGATGAAGTTCCGGCAGAGCGATGGCCTGTTCGACGTGGACCGCTTCGTCCGGTCCGTCGAGTTCATCATCACGGCGATGGACATCTCGATCAGCTTCGCTGACTTCCCCACGGAGAAGATCGGCGAGACCACCCGGGCCTACCGGCAGCTCGGCATCGGGTACGCCAACCTCGGCGCGCTGCTGATGGCGAGCGGCCTGCCGTACG
This sequence comes from uncultured Actinomycetota bacterium, assembly GCA_963803345.1. Taxonomy (GTDB): domain Bacteria; phylum Actinomycetota; class Actinomycetes; order Mycobacteriales; family Micromonosporaceae; genus CAWDLX01. The sequence continues at coordinate 657,943 of CAWDLX010000004.1, read as the reverse complement.
ACTCGGACGCGGGCCGATCGGTCGCGGCCGCGATCACTTCGCTGATGACCGGTGCCGCGTACCGGCGATCCGCCGAGCTGGCCGCGGTGGTCGGCCCGTATGACGGGTACGCCCGCAACGCCGACCCGCACAAGCGGGTCATGCGCAAGCATGCCGCCGCAAACGACGAGATCAAGGCGCACGCGCTGGCGACGTTGATCGTCCGCGAGGCGACCCGCCAATGGCAGATCGGAATCAAGCTGGGCGAGAAGAACGGCTACCGCAACGCCCAGGCCTCGCTGCTGGCGCCGACCGGGACCATCGGGCTGATGATGGACTGCGACACGACCGGTATCGAGCCCGATCTGGCCCTGGTCAAGTTCAAGAAACTGGTCGGCGGCGGCTCCATGCAGATCGTCAACCAGACGGTGCCGGAGGCGCTGCGCAACCTCGGCTACCAGCAGGAGCAGGTCGAGGCGATCGTCGAGTTCATCTCCGAGCACGGTCACGTGGTCAACGCCCCCGGTCTCAAGGCCGAGCACTACGCGGTGTTCGACTGCGCCATGGGCGAGCGGTCGATCGCGCCGATGGGTCACGTGCGGATGATGGCGGCCACCCAGCCGTTCCTCTCCGGCGCCATCAGCAAGACCATCAACATGCCGGAGTCAGCCACCGTCGAGGATGTGGAGCACGTCCACATGCAGGGCTGGAAGCTGGGGCTCAAGGCGATCGCGATCTACCGGGACAACTGCAAGGTGGGGCAGCCGCTGTCCAACGCCAAGGTGAAGAAGGAGCCCGAGAAGGCTGAGGTGCAGAAGGTCGTCGAGTACCGGCCGATGCGCAAGCGGTTGCCGACCAAGCGGTCGTCGGAGACTGTGCGCTTCACGGTCGGCGGCGCGAAGGGTTACCTGACGGCTTCGCGGTACCCCGAAGGTGGCCTTGGTGAGGTCTTCCTCAAGATGTCCAAGCAGGGCTCCACCCTCGCCGGCGTCATGGACGCGTTCTCGGTGGCCATCTCGATCGGTCTGCAGTACGGGGTGCCACTGGAGACCTATGTCGGAAAGTTCACCAACATGCGGTTCGAGCCGGCGGGCATGACCGACGACCCGGACATCCGCATGGGCGCCTCGGTGATGGATTACATCTTCCGGCGGCTGGCGCTGGACTTCCTGCCCTACGAGACCCGCGCCGATTTGGGGATCTTTACCGCGGCCGAGCGCATCGCGCAGGCTCGGGCCGAGGCTGCCGGCGAAGATGTGGACATGGCTGCGATGGCGGCCAGTGCTCCCATCGAGACCAGGCCGGCCAAGAAAGACGAGGAGCCGGCTCCGGCTCCCGCGGCTGTTCCGGCGGTGGGGTCCTCCATGGAGCTGCTCGAACGGATCCAGAGCAAGGAGTCCGACGCGCCACTCTGCTTCACCTGCGGTACGAAGATGCGGCCGGCCGGCAGTTGCTATGTCTGCGAGGGCTGCGGGTCAACCAGCGGCTGCAGCTGACAATCGATCAGGCAGGATCGCGGGGCCAGCCGCGCCGGCGAGATCGCCGGGGACGGGAGTCGCTTCGAGTGGCTCCCGTCCGGTTCGGCTCGGGCCGCCGGTTCACGCCGCCGGTTGACGCGCCGGTGCTTGAAGTGCTGCCGACCCTGCCGACGCCAAGGTCCGGCAGCGTCGGGTGGTGGGCAGTGTCGGGGTGGTGGGGCAGTGTCGGGGTGGTGGGGCAGTGTCGGGGTGGATACGCCACGATCGTTGCCGGGTGCGGGAAACGCCCGCTGCGGGGCGCAATCGGCACCACAACGGCGATCCTCGACCTAGGCGCCCACGGGTCAGGCCTGGCCGCGACGATGGCACGCGGATCCAGCAGTAGGGTCGGAGTGTGAAGCTCGGCTGTGGAATCCCGGTTTCCGGCGCGTGGGCCGGCCCTGACGCCATCGTCCATGTTTCCCGGCGGGCTGAGGATCTCGGCTACCACTCGGTGTGGACCTTCTCCCGACTACTCTCCGATGTGGACAACCAACTCGCCCCGGTCTACCGCAGCGTGCTGGATCCGTTGGTCACGCTGGCTTACGCGGCGGCCGTCACGGAACGGGTCAGGCTCGGGGTGGCCGTGGTGAACCTGCCGTTCCTCTCGCCCGCTCTGCTGGCCAAGCAGGCGACCACGATCGACATCCTCAGCCGGGGTCGGCTCGACCTCGGACTCGGACTCGGCTGGTCCGACGCCGAGTACGCCGCCTCGAACACGACCAAGGCACGTGCGGGCAAGCGGGCCGAGGAGTACGTGCGCGTCCTCCGTACATTGTGGACGGAAGAGATCGTCGAGCACGACGGCGAGTTCTACCGGGTGCCGCCCTCGCGGCAGGACCCGAAGCCGGTCCGGCCGCCGGCCATCCTGCTCGGCGGAACCGCGCCGGCCGCGCTGCGGCGGGCGGGACGGATCGCGGACGGGTGGATCAGCAGCAGCCGGGCCGACCTGACCACGATCGGCGAATCGGTTCAGGTCATCAAGCAGGCGGCGACCGCCGCCGGCCGTGATCCGGAAGCGCTCCGGTTTATCTGCCGGGGGGTCGTGAAGCTCGGCGAAGAGAGCGGAGCCCCACTCACCGGTGACGCCGACAAGATCCGCGCTGACCTGGCCGACCTCGACGCGCAGGGGATCACCGAGGTCTTCCTCGACTTCAACTTCGACCCGCGCATCGGCGCGCCCGATGTGGCCGCGGACGCCGCGCTCGAACTGGCCGACGCCACCCTCGATGCGCTCAAGCCTTAGCCGTACGCGTCGGCTCGCCGGCGTGGGAGAACCCGGCTCGCCGGCGTGGGAGTACCCGGTTCGCCGGCGTGGGAGTACCCGGTTCGCCGGCGTGGGAGCACCCGGTTCGCCGACACCGCCGGCGGGACGCCCGATATCGTCGGCCCGGCGTGACAGCCCGGCCCGGCATCAGTCCGGTACGCGGAAGGTTCGCCGATAGGCCAGTGGCGCCACCCCGACCGTCTGATGAAGATGCTGGCGCATGGCGACCGAGGTGCCGAACCCGCTCTGCCGGGCCACCTCGTCGACGGCCAGGCCAGTGGTCTCCAGCAGGAGCCGGGCCCGCTCGACCCGCTGCCGGGTCAGCCACCGGGCCGGGCTGAGCCCGGTCTCGTCGCGGAACCGGCGGGTGAAGGTCCGCACCGACATCCGGGCATGGCGAGCCAGTGCGGTCAGGTCGAGGGGCTGGTCGAGCCGATCGAGGGCCCAGACCCGGGTAGGCCCCGTGGTCAGATCGTCGATCCGGCCGACCGGCCGCTCGATGAACTGGGCCTGGCCGCCGTCGCGCCAGCCGGGGACCACGCTGCGTCGGGCGGCACCGTTGGCCGCCTCGCTGCCGAAGTCGCTCCGGATGATGTGCAGACACAGGTCGATGCCGGCGGCCACGCCGGCCGAGGTCAGCACGTCGCCGTCGTCGACGAAGAGGACATCAGGGTTGAGCTTCACATCCGGGAAGCACTGACGGAACCGGTCGACGTAGCCCCAGTGGGTGGTGGCCGGCCGGCCGTCGAGCCAGCCCATGGCGGCGAGCGCGAACGCGCCGGTGCAGATGGACACCTTGCGGGCCTCCGGTCGTACCTGCGCCAGCGCCGCACGCTCGGCCGGCTCGATGTCGGCCCCGCCGAGCCGCCAGTCGCCGTGGATGCCCGGCACGATGACCGTGTCGGCCTCGGCCAGGATCTCGGGACCGTCGTCGGGCATGGCCCGGAAGCCGCCGGAGGTCTGGACCGGTTGGCCGCCGGCGGTACACATCCGTACCTCGTAGGGGCGGGTGCCGTCGGCGAGCCTGGCGGCGTGGAAGATCTGGCCCGGGGTTCCAAGGTCGAAGGCGGCCACCCCGTCAAGAGCGAAGACCGCGATCCGGTGAACTGGCATGGCCTGATTCTTTCACATAGTGGCTCTCCGGCCACTGGCCGGCGGCCGGGACGTTCCGCAGTATTGGTGTCGTGACAACAACAGACGTGCCGTCCACCGACGAAATCACACCCGAGCACAGCGGAACCACCGAGGCAGGCAGCCCGGCCCGGATCCATCGGGCCTGGTGGGTCGGCGCCGTCGCGTTCATCGCGATCATCGGCGCGGCTGGCTTCCGGGCCACTCCGGGCGTCCTGATCACGCCGCTGCAGGACGCGTTCGGGTGGTCGCGAGCCACCATCTCCGCCGCTGTCTCGGTCAACCTGGTGCTGTTCGGCCTGACCGCACCGTTCGCGGCCGCCCTGATGGACCGCTTCGGCATCCGGCGAGTGGTCGCGGTGGCGTTGACACTGATCGCGCTCGGTAGCGGGCTCACCGTGTTCATGACGGCCAGCTGGCAGTTGATCGCCCTGTGGGGGGTGCTGGTCGGCGTGGGTACGGGGTCGATGGCCCTCGTCTTCGTCGCCACCATCAGCGGACGGTGGTTCGTCAAGCATCGGGGAGTGGTGACCGGAGTCCTCACCGCTGCCGGTGCCACCGGACAGCTGATCTTCTTACCTGCCCTGGCCGCGTTGGTTCGGGCGCATGGTTGGCGGGCAGCCGGAGTCACCGTCGCGATCGCCGCGCTCGCCGTCGTCCCGCTGGTCATCTGGCTGATGCGTGACCACCCCGCCGATATCGGGCTGACCGCCTACGGCGCTCCCGCCGGCACCGCGGTCAGCCGGCCGGCACCCGTAGCGGGCGCGGCCGGTCGGGCCGTGCGTGTGCTCCGGACGGCATCGCGAACCAGTACGTTCTGGCTGCTGGTGGGCGGGTTCGCCATCTGCGGCGCCAGTACGAACGGGCTCATCGCCACCCATTTCATCCCGGCGGCTCATGATCACGGCATGCCGGACACGACCGCCGCCAGTCTGCTCGCTCTGGTCGGGCTGTTCGACATCGTCGGCACCATCGCGTCCGGCGCGCTGACCGACCGGTTCGACTCGCGCACCCTGCTCGGGGGGTACTACGCCCTGCGCGGGCTGTCGCTGCTGGTCCTGCCGAGCCTGATCGCGGCCTCGGCGCACCCGTCGATCCTCGTGTTCGTCGTCTTCTACGGCCTCGACTGGGTGGCGACCGTCCCGCCCACGATCGCGCTGTGCCGCCAGCACTTCGGTGAGGACGGCCCGATCGTGTTCGGTTGGGTGTTCGCGTCGCATCAGGTCGGGGCGGCCGTCGCCGCGACGGGCGCCGGCGTGATCCGGGACGCCTCGGGCAGCTACACGACTGCCTGGGTCGTGGCCGGCGTGCTATGTTTCTTCGCCGCGGTGATGAGCGTGCGCATCCGCACGATGGCGGGGCCGGCACTGGCCTGAACGCTGGGAGGCCGGTCGGCGGCCGGGACGCTGGGAGGCCGAAGGTGGCGCATCACGTGGTCGTCGGGGGCGGGATCATCGGCCTGGCCACCGCCTACCAGATCCTGCGTGACCGTCCACATGAGAAGGTCACGGTGCTCGAGAAGGAGGACCGCCTTGCCGGGCACCAGACCGGGCACAACTCGGGTGTGATCCACGCCGGTGTCTACTACGCACCGGGCAGCCTCAAGGCGACCCTGTGCAAGGCCGGATCACAGTCCATGGTGGACTTCTGCGCCGCGCACGATATTCCGGTACGGATCACCGGCAAGCTGATCGTGGCCACCGAGCGGTCCGAGCTGCCCCGGCTGCAGGCGCTGTACGAACGGGCCAGTGCCAACGGGCTCCCGGTCACGCTGGTGGACCAGGCCCAGGCCCGGGAGTTCGAGCCCGAGGTGGCCTGCGTGCGGGGCATCCACGTCGCGTCGACCGGGATCGTCGACTATGGACACGTCAGCCGGACCCTGGCCCGGCTGGTGACCGAAGCCGGCGGAGAGGTCCTGCTCGGTACCAGGGTGCTCGGGATCAAGGTCCTTGGCTCCGGGTCGGCGGTGCAGACGACCGCCGGGGACATCACCGCCGAGCACCTGGTCAACTGTGCCGGTCTGTACGCCGACCGCATCGCCCGGATGGCCGGCCTGCACCCGCCAGCGCGGATCATCCCGTTCCGGGGCGAGTACTACGAACTGCGCCCGGAGCGGCGCGGGCTCGTCAACGGTCTGATCTACCCGGTACCCGACCCGCAGTTCCCGTTCCTCGGGGTGCACCTGACCAAGATGATCGACGGCAGTGTCCACGCTGGACCCAACGCGGTGTTGGCACTGGCCCGCGAGGGGTACTCGTGGGGCCGGATCCGTCCCCGCGACGTCGTCGACTCCGCCGTGTACCCGGGGCTGTGGCGCCTCGCCCGGCACAACATGAGCTACGCGCTGAGCGAGGTCCGGCGGTCGCTGTCCCGCCGCCGCTTCGCCGAGAGCGTGGCCCGGCTGGTACCGGCCGTCGGCGCCGATGACATCGTGCGGGCGGGGGCGGGCGTCCGGGCCCAGGCCATCCGTCCGGACGGCCGGCTGGTCGACGACTTCCTGTTCGCTCGCGCCCCGGGGCAGGTGCACGTCCTCAACGCACCATCCCCGGCCGCCACCAGCTCGCTGGAGATCGCCAAGCACATCGTGGCCCAGTTGTAGCCGTCCGGCCGGTACCCGCGGGCCGGCGCGACTGTCGTACGGTGGGGCCGACCATCCGCCCGACCGCAGGGGAGGCAGGCGTGCGGCGCACCGCCCGACTCTGGCTGGCCGTCGCGGTCGCCTCCGTCGCGGTGGTGCTGAGCGGCTGTGACCGGCTGGCGGCCGCGGCCGATCCGGGCGCGACCATCAGCCCGCTGTCGTTCGGCTGGCCGGCATCGTCGAAGGGCGTCGCCTGCGGGTTTCTCGACTACGGCACCGTCGCGAATGAGCTGGGTACCGTGTTCGACACGGCCGGCGGCGCCCACCTCGACGACACCTACACCTGCGCCGTCACCCAGGCCGGCCACGAATTCCCGGACCTGTCCCTGTCGGTGTCCGGCACCGATGCCGACGAAGTGATCTTCTCGATCAGCGTGGCGCCCGACGGGTCCACTCCGGTCACCAGCCTGGGCCGGGCCGCGTACCTGCTGCCGGCCGACGCGGCCGGCTCCCATGGACCGGGCCTGGAGTACGGCTGGCTGTCGGCGAAGCCACGCCTCATCGTCGTGCGGTACACGTTCGCCGCCGGCGCCACGCAGGCCGACGTGGAGGCGATGAAGCCGAAGCTGCTGGTCCTCGCACAGCGGGTGGAGAAGACGAGCTAGCGCGCCGAGACGAACACCCGCGACGCCACCTCGCGGGGCAGCCGTACCGAGTCGCCGTCCCGCTCCACCACGACCGCGTCGCGCTCCTGCGCCACGATGACCTTGGCTCCCGGGTCGACCCCCGCCGCGTGCAGCTGGCGCAGAACCTCGGTGGCGGTCTGCACGCTCTCGCAGATGCGGGTCACGACGACCTTGCCGGCCAGTCCCGGGAACGCGAGGTTGCGCTCGGGGCTCTCGATCGCCGTGGTGTCGGCGGCCATGCCGTCGAACTCGTCCAGACCCGGGATCGGGTTGCCGTAGGGCGAGCGGGTCGGCTTGTTGAGCAGCTCGTAGACCTTCTGCTCCACCGCCTCGCTCATCACGTGCTCCCAGCGGCAGGCCTCGTCGTGCGCTTCCTCGTACGGCATCCCGATGACATTGACCAGGAGCAGTTCGGCCAGCCGGTGCTTGCGCATCACGGCGACGGCCCGGGTACGGCCGAGCTCGGTGAGAACGAGGTGCCGGTCTCCCTCCACGGTGAGCAGGCCGTCGCGCTCCATTCGGGCAACCGTCTGGCTCACCGTCGGGCCACTCTGGTGTAGCCGTTCGGCAATACGCGCACGCAGCGCCGGCACACCCTCCTCCTCAAGTTCGAGGACGGTGCGCAAGTACATCTCAGTCGTGTCAACCAGGTCATTCACGGCAGGCTGTCCTCCCCGCCGAATACTACCCGCGCCGACCGACAGGACTCCGGGACGCGCACCGCCGCAACCACGGCGATGGTGTTGACTGATCACGTGGCTCTCGTCGACGTTCCCGACCTCAGCCGCCTCCTCGGGGGGCCGCTGCCACCTACACTCATCGATGTCCGCTGGCGCCTCGGTGGCCCTCCCGGCCGACTGGACCATCTCGCCGGTCATATCCCGGGGGCGGCCTTCGTCGATCTGGACACCGAGCTGTCCGGTACCCCTGGTCCGGCCGGCCGGCATCCCCTGCCCGAACCGGATCAGTTGCAGCATGCCCTGCGCCGGGCCGGAGTCCGGTCGGGGCACCAGGTGGTCGTCTACGACGCCGGCGAGGGGCAGGCCGCCGCCCGGGCCTGGTGGATCCTGCGGTGGGCCGGGCATCGGGATGTCCGCATGCTGGACGGTGGCTTCGGGGCTTGGGTGGCGGCCGGTCAGCCGGTCGAGACCGGCCCGGTCGAACCGCCTGTGGGCGACATCGTGGTCGAACCCGGGCGGATGGCGGTGCTCGATGCCGCCGGGGCGGCCGCTCTGGCCCGTACCGGCACCCTGATCGACGGCCGTGTCGCCGCCCGGTTCCGGGGCGATGCCGAGCCCGTCGATCCGGTTGCCGGCCACATTCCGGGCGCGATCAACATCCCGGCCGCCGACCTCGTCACTCCCGACGGGCGGCTGCGTCCCGCCGCCGAGCTGCGGGGGATCTTCGAGCGGGCCGGGGTGCGGGGAGCGGTCGGCACCTACTGCGGGTCCGGCGTCACCGCGGCCAACACCGTCCTGGCCCTGAGCGAGGCCGGTCTGGGCGAGGCCTCCTTGTACGTGGGCTCATGGAGCAACTGGGTCGCCGACCCGGCCAACCCGGTGGCGGTCGGCGAATGAGCCCGCGCGAGAAGCGAGCGTCAGACCTGAGCGCGAGGAGGCGAGCGTCAGCGAGCCCCCGCAGCGTGCGAAGGGTTCTTGGCGGAGCGGGCCCCGCAGCGTGCGGGCGGAGTGTGGCGGCATGAGGACCGTAGTCGTCTGGACCGAGGACCTGCTCGGGTACGACCTGGGCGACCATCCGCTGGATCCGGTGCGGGTCGAGTTGACCATCGCGCTGGCCCGGTCACTGGGCGTGCTCGATCGTCCCGGTGTGAGTGTGGTCACGCCCGAACCGGCCAGCGACGATGAGTTGGCCAGGGTGCACACCCGGGAGTACCTTGACGCGGTCAAGACGGCCTCGCAGGACCCGTCCTTCCCGGGTGGCTGGGGCCTGGGTACACCGGACAATCCGATCTTCGAGCGCATGCATGAGGCCAGCGCACTGGTCACCGGGGCGACGCTGCGGGCCGCCCAGGCTGTCTGGACCGGCGAGGCGGAGCACGCCGTCAACGTGGCCGGCGGACTTCACCACGCCATGCCCGCCCGGGCGTCCGGATTCTGCGTCTACAACGACCCGGCGGTGGCGATCACCAGCCTGCTCGATCAGGGGGCCGAGCGGGTGGCCTATGTGGACATTGACGTGCATCACGGCGACGGCGTCCAGGCCATCTTCTGGGACGACCCGCGGGTGTTGACGGTCAGCCTCCACGAAACGCCGCTCGCACTCTTCCCCGGCACCGGGTTCCCGCACGAGACCGGGGGCGATGCGGCCGAGGGTACGGCGGTGAACGTCGCGCTGCCGCCGGGTATCAATGATTCGGGCTGGCTACGCGCCTTCCATGCCGTGGTGCCGTCGGTGGTCCGGGCCTTCCGGCCGCAGATCCTTTTCACCCAGTGCGGCGCGGACACCTACCGGATCGATCCGCTGGCCGACCTGCGGCTGTCCCTCGACGGGCAACGGGCGTCCTACCTCGCCCTGCGGGATCTGGCCGAGCAGACGTGCGACGGACGCTGGATCGCCACCGGCGGCGGCGGGTACGCCCTCATCGAAGGGGTACCCCGGGCGTGGACCCACCTGCTGGCCATCGCGTCCGGCGAGCCCCTCGACCCGGCCACGGTCATACCCGCGCAGTGGCGGGAGCTCGCCGCCGAGAGAATCCAGCATGGACGCTCGGGCGGTCGGGCCCGCGTCCGCCTGCTGCCCGACGGTCCGGGAATCCCGCAGACGATGACCGACGGCGCGACGCCGGACCACCAGGCGTGGCAACCATCCGACGGTGGCGACGCGGTCGACCGGGCGATCATCGCGACCCGGCGGACGGTGTTCCCGTTGATCGGCCTCGACCCCTACGACCCGCGGGACTGAATCGTGGTCGCGATGCGGGGCGTGGACGTCCTGCTGTCCGACGGCTCGACCGTCCACCTGCGACCGATCACCCCGCAGGACGGCGACCGGGTGGTCGCCCTGCACTCGCGGTTTTCCGCCCGTACCCGTTACCTGCGCTACTTCTCGCCGTATCCTCGCATCCCGCCGCGCGACCTGGCCCGGTTCGTCAACGTGGACCATCGTGACCGCGAAGCCCTGGTGGCCAGCGCTCGGAGACGACCTGATCGCGGTGGGCCGCTACGAGCGGCTCGGCCCTGGCGCGCCCGATGCCGAGGTCGCCTTCGTGGTCGAGGACGCCCACCAGGGTCGAGGCGTCGGATCCATCCTGATCGAGCATCTCGCCTCGGCCGCCCGTGCGGCGGGGCTGGAGCGCTTCGTCGCCGAGGTGCTACCGGAGAACGGCACCATGCTGCGGGTGTTCGGCGACGCCGGGTTCCAGGTCAGCCGCGAGTACGCCGACGGCGTGGTGCACCTGACGTTCCCGATCGCATCCACATCGACGCTCGCTCGAGCGTGCAGTACCGGCGTGAGCTAGCCACCGAGTCGGCATCGATCGCCCGGCTGCTCAACCCACGTGGAGTGGCCGTCTACGGGGTGCAGCCGCGACGGTCGCGGGGTCGGCGCGGCGCTGCTGCGGCACCTCCGTGGCGGCCGGTTTCACCGGCGCGGTCGTACCCGATCCACCCGAGGCGTCCACTGTGGATGGCTTGCCGGCTCTGCCGACCGGCGGCCGAGGCGCCCGGCCCGGTCGACCTGGCTCTGGTCGCCGTGCCGGCCGACCGGGTACCCGAAGTGGTCGCCGACGCCGGCCGCGGCCGGCGCGCACGGCCGTGGTGGTCGTCTCGGCCGGATTCGCCGACACCGGCGCCGGCCAGGCCGATGAGACCTCGGCCGGGCAGGCCCAGCGGGCACTGGTGACCGCGCGGCCCGCCGGCACGGCCTGCGGGTGGTCGGCCCGAACTGCCTCGGCGTGGTCAACACCGATCCCGCGGTACGGCTGAACGCCACCTCGCGCCGAACCTGCCCGCGCGGGGCCGGGTCGGCATCTTCTGCCAGTCGGCGGCCGTCGGCATCGCGCTGCTGGCCGAGGCGTCCCGGCGCGGCCTCGGCCTGTCCACCTTCGTCTCGGCCGGCAACCGGGCCGACGTCTCCGGCAACGACCTGCTGCAGTACTGGCGGCACGACCCGCCACCGACGTCGTGCTGCTCTATCTGGAGACCTTCGGCAACCCGCGCAAGTTCGCCCGGCTCGCCCGGGAACTGGCGCGGGACAAGCCGATCGTGGCGCCGCCTCGCGGCCGCCCGCCGGCGTCGGCGAGGACCGGCCACGGACGCCGCGCGGTGGCGCCCTGTTCGCCCACTCCGGCGTGATCCGGGTGGACACCGTCAGCCGAGCTGTTCGACGTCGGCCAGGCTGCTGGCCAACCAGCCGCTGCCGGCCGGCCGCCGGGTCGGCGTGGTCGGCAACGCGGCCGCCCTGGTCGCGCTGGCCGCCGGTGCCTGCGCGGCCGCCGGTCTGTCCGCATCAGACAGCTACTCGGCCGCGACTCGACGCCCGCCGCGCCGCCGGCCGCCGCTGCGCGCAGCGGCGAGCCGACCACCGATGACGGCGCGGTCGACGTCGTGCTGGTCGTCCTCGCACCGCCGCTGCCCGAGGCCAGCCTGGTCACGACCCGGACCGCCCGCGACCAGATCGCCGCGGTGCGCGGACGCGGCCGAGCCGCCGACAAACCGGTCGTCGCGACCCTGGTGGGCGCGGCCGGCGGCGTCGGGCCGGCGGTGCCGGTGTTCCCGGCCGTCGAGGAGGCGGTGAGGGCGCTGGCCCGCGTCACCGGCGTACGCCGCCTGGCGGCGGGCCCCCCGGGCGAGCTGCCCGAACTGTCCGATGTGGACCCGGCTGCCGGCGCGCCGGGTCGCCGCGGCCGCGGGCGACGTGCGCGGACGCTGCTGGCGGCGTACGGGATCACCCGGCTGACCAGCCGGCCGGCGCGAACCGGGCGGGAGGCGGTGGCCAGGCGGCCGAACGAGCTGGGCTTCCCGGTCGCGGTGAAGGCGGCCGACCCCGACCTGCGGCACCGGCTCGACCTCGGCGCGGTCCGGCTGGACGTGACCGACGCCAGGACCCTGCGCGCCGCCTACGCCGAGATGGCGGCGGCCTTCGGCGCGCGAGTGCTGGTCCAGCCGATGGTCCCGCCCGGGGTGGCCTGCGTGGTGGAGGTCGTCGACGATCCGGCGTTCGGCCCGGTGGTCGGCTTCGGCCTCGGCGGAGTGGCCTCCGACCTGCTCGGCGACCGGGCCTGGCGGGTGGCGCCGCTGACCGACCGGGACGCGGCCGCCCTGGTCCGCGAACCGCGGGCGGCGGCGATGCTGCTCGGTTACCGGGGCGCGCCGCCGGTCGACGTGGGCGCCCTGGCCGACCTGCTGCTGCGGGTCGGCCGGCTCGCCGACGAGAACCCTGAGGTCAAGCGGCTCACCCTGAACCCGGTGCTGGCCCAGCCGGACGGACTGTCCGTGCTGCACGCCGAACGTCCTCGCTACGGCGCCCAACCCGACACCGACCCAGCCGCTGCGAGCCGGGGACCCGAGCCCGGTCCCCGCCAGCCTCCGCTGACCGACCGCCACGACCCACGCCGGGTCAGCAGGTCAGAGGCGTACGCCTCCAGCCGGCGCGCCCGGGACGGGTGGCGCAGCTTGTGGAGGGTGATCTTCTCGATCTGCCGGATCCGCTCGCGCGAGAGGCCGAACTCCCGACCGACCTCGTCGAGCGTGCGCTGACGGCCGTCGTCGAGTCCGAACCGCAGCCGGATCACCTGCTGCTCCCGCAGCGACAACGTGGCCAGCACGACCTCCATCTCGCTGCGCAGCATCCCCTGGGACACCGCGTCGCCCGGCTCGTCGCGCGGGTCCGCCTGGCTGACGAAGTCCCCGAGGGCCGACTCGCCGTCCTCGCCGACCGCCTGATCGAGTGAGACCGGCTCGCGGTCGTAGGAGATGAGATCGAGTACCTGGTAGGTCTCCACTCCCAGCGCCGCCGCCACCTCGTCGACCGACGGTTCGCGACCCAGCCGGGTGGCCAGGTCCCGCCGGGTGCGGACCATCCGGTTGACCTGCTCGACCATGTGCACCGGGATGCGGATGGTGCGGGCCTGGTCGGCCATGGCGCGGGTGATGGCCTGGCGGATCCACCAGGTGGCGTAGGTGGAGAACTTGTATCCCTTGGCGTAGTCGAACTTCTCGACCGCCCGGATGAGGCCGAGGTTGCCCTCCTGGATCAGGTCGAGGAAGGCCATCCCGCGACCGGTGTAGCGCTTCGCGATGCTCACCACGAGGCGCAGGTTGGCCTCCAGCAGGTGGTTCTTGGCGGCCCGACCCTCGGTCATGATCGTGCGCAGGTCTGATCGCAGCTGCGATCCGAGCTCTGTTCCGCGCTCGTTGGCCAGGGTGAGCTGCTCCTCGGCGAACAGGCCGGCCTCGATCCGCTTGGACAGGTCGACCTCCTGCTCGGCGGTGAGCAGCCGGGTGCGGCCGATGCCGTTGAGGTAGGCGCGAACCAGGTCGGCCGAGACGCCGCGCTCGTCGGCGACGGCGACGGGGTACTCCTCGTCCAGGTCGGTGTCGTCCAGCTCAGGTTCGGCCTCGTCCAGCTCGAATTCGTCAACGGGGCTATCGACGACGGTGTTCTCGACCACGGTGTTCTCGACCACGGTGCTCCCCGATTCCTTGGCTCGCGTGGCGCCAGTTGTTCTCACGCTTTCGAGAATCCCGCGCGCCGCGTGAAGTCCTGGTGAGGCAACCGACGGCTTGACCCGTCGTCGCGACCGGTCAGATGCGGAAATTTCCGACGTGCATCCGGTGGGTCAGAGCTCGAGCAGGATCGAGCGGGGACCGACGTTGGTGCTCGAGACGAGCATGTGGGCCCGGAAACGGCCGGTCTCCACGTGCGCGCCCCGCGAGCGCAGCGCCTCGACGAACGAGATCACCAGCGGTTCGGCGACCTCGGCCGGCGCGGCGGCGGTCCAGCTGGGTCGGCGGCCCTTGCGCGCGTCGCCGTACAGGGTGAACTGGCTGACCACGAGCAGCGGCGCCCCCAGCGTGGCGGCCGACTGCTCGTCATCGAGGATGCGCAGCTCATGCACCTTGCGGGCCATCGCGTCGGCCAGCGCGGGCGTGTCCGAGTGGGTCACCCCGAGCAGGACCAGCAGGCCGTCGGCGATCCGTCCGACGACCACTGCGTCGACCGTCACCGAGGCCTGGCTCACCGTCTGGACCAGCGCGCGCACCGGGCGAGCCTATCCAGGGAAGATCAGGTCACAGATCACCGCCGTACACCGGCGCTGGCCGGGGGCAGCGGAGCGCGTCGCCCGGGCCCACAATGTCGCGGTGACCAACGCGCAGCCCACGCCGTCGGGCGTGGCAACGCCGGGTCGCGCCTGTCCGGTGTGTGGGACGCCGCTGGTGAGCGAGCGGAGTGCCGCCCCCTGGTGTGAGCGCTGTGCCTGGGGCATTGACGTGTACCAACCGCCCCGCGGTACCGGGTGGTGGCGCCGGCGCACCGGCGCGTTCAGCCATCGCATCGCGTACCGGCTGACTATGACGACATTCTCCGAGCTTTCCCGCAACGCCACGCCGTTCGGACCGACCGCCAACCCGGCGCACGACAGCGTCGAGGCGATCCGGCCACCACGCCGGTGGAGCGGTCCACGACTGGCGGCCGTCGGGTTCGCCGTCCTGACCTATGCGTTCATCGCCTACCTGTTCTACCTCGGCGTGCGTCTGGTCCTCTTCGACTTCCCCAACCTGACCATCGTGCCCGGGGTACTGCTGATTCTCGTGGCGGTCATCCTGCTGCCCAGATACCCCCGCCTGCCCCGTCACATCGACACGCTGAGCGCGGAGCGGGCGCCGACCCTGTTCGCCCTGGTCGCCCGCGTCAGCCAGGCCGTGGGTACCGCCCCGCCGCGCACGATCGCCGTGACCCCGTGGCACGAGGCCTGGACCACGTCGGTCGGTCTGCGGCAGCGGCGGGTACTCACCATCGGGCTGGCCCTGTTCGGGTCCCTCGACCCGCAGCAACGGGTGGCTCTGCTGGCCCATGAGATGGGTCATTTCCGCAACGGTGACATCCGCCGAGGGCTGTTCACCCAGCCGGCCATGACCGTGCTGGGCCGACTGTCCGACCTGTTCCGCGGGCGGAGCCTCATCCGGCTGCGCAGCATCGGGGCGGGCGGGCTGGGCAACCTGGTCGACCCGCTGGTCGACCTCGTCATGACGATTGTGTCCGGCGTGTTCTACGCGGCTCATCTGGGCGTCCTCGCCGTCCTCCTGCGTGACAGCCAGCGGCGCGAGTACCTGGCCGACCAACGGGCCGCCGAGCTGGCCGGGACCCGGGCCGCCGCGCAGCTGTTCGACCTCCTGGTCAGCGACAGCGTCGTTCTGGTCGCGGCCCGGGCAAGGTCACAACAGGATCAGCCGACCTGGCCGGCCGCGGTGGCGCCTCTGCTGCGGCCCGAGAACGCGGCCAAGGTACGCCGGCTCCGCCAGTTGAGCGTGCGCCAGGAGGCCTCGATGTGGAGAACCCATCCACCCACTGGGCTGCGGGCGTGGCTGGTCGAGGCGGAGGCCTGGCGGGACCCGGCCCTGGTGCTGACCGAGGCCGAGTCGGCGCGGATCGACGCCGAACTCGCGAGTCACTATCAGCGAGCCCGCCGAGACCTCGCCCAGAGTGGAGTCTGAGCCGCGGATCCGTCGCATCCACAATGGAGAGTCGGTGAGCGCCGCTGACCGGGGCATGAACGCGGCCGCCTGCCGGGTGATCTACAGCATGCGGAAATCCGCATAGTCGAACCCGGGCGCGACCACACAGCTGACCAGGGCCGGCTCGTCACCGGCCGGCTGAGCCGACTGCCACACCCCGCCAGGCACCACGGCGTACAGGTCGTATCCGGCGCCGAGGGTCACCTCGCGGGTGGCCACCGGTTCATCGCCGCCCAGGGTCACCGTGAGCGGACCGCCGAGCTGCCACAGCCAGACCTCGTCCGAGCGCACGACGTGCCAGCGCGACCGTTCACCCGGATGCAGCAGGAAGGACACGATCGTGGCCGCCCGCCGGCGCCCGTCATACCCGTCGGGCGAGAACCACGTGTCGCTGCGCCAGGTTTCGCGGAACCATCCGCCCTCGGGATGCGGTACCAGACCGAGCCGGTCGACCAGGGGACTCGTCATGATCGATGATCGTACGGCGCCCGGGGTGTCCCCGGCCCCCGCACGTGGCAGACTCGGAGGCGAGAGCTGCAGGAAGGCGAAGACTGTGCGATCGGACCGTAAGCGCGCGCCTGTCCTCATCACGGACGCCGCCGAGGATCCCGAGAAGGAACTGCGCCACCGCGAGATCCGCTACGTGATCATGATGATGGTTCGGGCCGGATGCCTGGTGCTCGGTGCGGTGATCGTGTCGACGCGGCCGTGGCTGTGGCCGCTGTGGCTGGTGCTCTGCGTGATAGGGGCGGTCGTCCTGCCCTGGCTCGCCGTCGTGCTGGCCAATGACCGCCCACCCAAGTCGAAGGCCGAGCGGCTGGCGGCCCGGCACGGCTATTCCACCCCGCAGCAGGCGCTTCCCTCGGTGACCCCGGACCGGGTCATTGACGCTGACGGCTATCCGGCCGATGCTCCGAGCGACCGACGAGCCGGGACCGAATGATCGACGGCATCAGCTCCGCCGTCAGTGGCGGCGGCGCGGGGGTGGTCGGCCGCCGAGGGTGGCGACCGCCGCCGCCCCCAGTTCTGTCGCCCGGGTCAGAACGGTGGCCGGCTCTTCGCCGCTGAGCCAGCCGGCCAGGAATCCGGCCGCGAACGCGTCGCCCGCGCCGGTCGTGTCGACGGCGGTTGCCGGCCGGGCGGCGGCGACGCCCACCCCGAGCCATTCCGCCCCCGCCACCCCGCGTTTGATCACGACGTTGGCGGCGGCTGTCGTCAGGGCGCTGCCGAGGACCCCCGCCTCGTCCTCGTTGGCGAAGACGATGTCCACACCCTGGATCCAGTCGAGAAAGCCGTCAGCCCGGCGCAGCGGGGCGGCTGAGGCGGCGTCCACGCTGGTGGTCAGGCCCCGCTCCCGGGCGGCGGTCAGTGAATACCGCCCGGCCGCCCGGGACCCGTCGTCCAGCAATGTGTACCCGGAAAGATGCAGGTGGACCGCCCCCGCCCCGATCAGGGCAGCGTCTACATCGGACCGTCCTAATAGGAGATTCGCGCCACGGTCGCACAGGAATGACCGTTCATCCCCGTCGGCCAGCACGATCACACTCCCGGTCGGCCGCTCACCGGTACGGGCGACGAACCGGGTACCGACACCCGCCTCGCGCAGCTCGGCCAGCCGCTCTTCGCCGGCCCGATCGGCGCCTACCATGCCGACCAGCTCGACCGGAACCTGGACCGAGGCCAGCCAGGCCGCCGTGTTGGCCGCCGACCCGCCGCCGGTCAGGCTGATCGCCGCCCCGGTGTCAGAGCCGACCGCAATGGATCCACTGTAGACGGCCAGGATGTCGGTCACGATGTCGCCGACGACCAGGGTGGTCACGGCAGCAGGTCGGCCCGAGCGGCGGCGACCTGGGCCGCCAGGGCGGCATTGCGCAGCACCAACCGGATGTTCACCTCGAGACTCTCGCCCCCGGTTGCTTCATGGAAGTGGGCCAACAGGTACGGCGTCACCGCCTTGCCGGTCACCCCGTCGCGTTCCAGGCCGGCCAGCCCGTCCCGCAGTGCCCGGTCGTGCACGGCCGGATCGAGCTGCTCGTCGGCCGGCAGCGGATTGGCCACCACGATCGCACCATGGTGCACGCCCTGGGCCTGCTGCGCGCGCAGCACGGCCGCCAGCTCCTCCGGGGTGGACACCGACCAGTCCACGTCGAAGCCGGCGTCGCTGAGGTAGAAGCCGGGGAAGCGGTGGCTGCCATACCCGACCACCGTGACCCCCAACGTCTCCAGCCGCTCCAGGGTCGCGCCAATGTCCAAAATGGACTTGACGCCGGCGCAGACCACCATCACCTGCGTGCGGGACAGCGTGACCAGGTCGGCCGACTCGTCGTAGCTCAGTGCCGCCCCACGGTGGACTCCGCCCAGCCCACCGGTCGCGAAGATCGGGATGCCGGCGTGGGCCGCCAGCGCGGCCGTACTCGCCACTGTGGTCGCGCCGTCGCCTCGGGTCGCGGCGGCAACCGCGAGGTCACGAACCGACAGCTTGGCCACACCGTCGCCGGTGGCCAGGTACGTCAGCTCGTCGTCGTTCAACCCGACGACCGGTTCCCCTCGGATCACCCCGATCGTGGCGGGGACCGCACCGTTGTCCCGGACGATCCGTTCGATCTGACGGGCCACCTCGAGGTTGCGCGGTCGGGGCAACCCGTGCGCGATGATCGTGCTCTCGAGGGCGACCACCGGCTGGTCCGCGCTCAACGCGGCCCGTACCTCGTCGCCGAACCGGACCTGCTCCATGCCGGCCACGCTACGTCCCCGGCGGGCGTTGGGCGGCCGGGGGGCGGACCTGCCAGACTGGAGGGGTGACGACACCTGACACGCCCGACACGACCGGCACCCTGCTCGAGGAGCGGGTGGAGGAACGCACCGAATGGCGGGTCGACGAGGGCGATCACGAGCGGCTCTCCCACTACGCCGAATCGGACAAGATCACCGAGGCGATGGTGATGGGGACCCCGGTCCGCGCCCTGTGCGGCAAGGTCTGGGTGCCCTCGCGCGACCCCAAGCGCTACCCGGTCTGCCCCGAGTGCAAAGAGATCTACGAGAGCATCCCGGAGTGACCGTGCGGGTCGCCGGCGCCTGACCTGCGTCGGCGGGTATCACCACCGCCCTCCTGCGACGCGAGATCTACGCCGTCGCCCCAGCATCGGACTGCTCCTCGGCGCGGCCCTCTCATCTGCCGCATTCCGGTGATCGCCATGATCCGGGGCTGGTCAGCTGCCTCGGCCGCGAACGCTGACCCGTCCCGCCGTCGCCTGCCGCTGACACGACCGGCCGGGCTCGACCGGCGGGGTGCGACTCGCGAGGGCCCTGTGTTTGCAGGGACGCCGGGCAATACCAAACGCGTTAGTAGACTGTCCGGGCAACCAGGAAGAACAGGGGAGGGGTAGCGGTTTGGCGACGTCGCGCCCCGGTCCAACCGCGTTCCCGTCGCTCCGCTCGTGGCAGCGTCGCGCCATGGTGGAGTACCTGCGTCGCCGGGATCCCGATTTTCTCGCGGTGGCCACGCCCGGTGCGGGCAAGACGACATTCGCGCTGCGGATCGCGGCCGAACTGTTGGCCGACCGTACTGTCGACGCGGTGACGGTGGTGACGCCGACCGAGCATCTCAAGAACCAGTGGGCATCCGCCGCCGCCCAGGTCGGGATCCAGCTCGACCCGGCGTTCCGCAATGCGGATGTGCACTCCTCCGCCGACTTCCACGGCGCCGTGGTGACGTATGCGCAGGTCGGCACCGCCCCAGCCGTGCACCGGCGGCGGGCCATGGCCCGTACCACGCTGGTCGTCCTGGATGAGATACACCACGCCGGCCACTCGCGGTCCTGGGGGGAGGGCGTGCGTACAGCCTTCGAACCGGCTGTGCGGCGGCTGATGCTCACCGGCACGCCGTTTCGCTCCGATGAGAACCCGATCCCGTTCGTGTCCTACGAGCGGGGCGGCGACGGGCTGCTCCGGTCCCGGTCCGACTCGTCGTACGGGTACGCCGACGCTCTGACGGACGGTGTCGTCCGGCCGGTCATCTTCCTGGCGTACTCGGGGGAGACCCGGTGGCGCACGTCGGCCGGCGATGAGCTGGCGGTGCGCCTCGGTGAGCCGATGACCCAGGATGTGATCGCCCAGGCCTGGCGGACCGCTCTCGACCCGACCGGCGACTGGATGCCGCAGGTACTCCGGGCGGCCGATGCCCGGCTCGGCGCGCTGCGCGAGCACGGTATCCCGGACGCGGGCGGACTGGTGATCGCGAGCGACCGGACCTCCGCCCGGGCGTACGCGAAGCTGCTGCACACGATCACCGGTGAGAAGGCGGTGGTGGTTCTCTCCGACGATGTGGGGGCGTCCGGACGCATCGCCGCGTTCGCCGCCTCCCCGCAGCGATGGCTGGTCGCGGTGCGGATGGTGTCGGAGGGGGTGGATATCCCGCGGCTGGCGGTCGGCGTCTACGCCACCAGCGCGTCGACGCCGCTGTACTTCGCCCAGGCGATCGGCCGGTTCGTGCGGGTACGTCGGCCGGGCGAGACGGCCAGTGTCTTCCTGCCCAGTGTGCCGCACCTGCTCGGGCTGGCCAGCGAGATGGAGGCTCAGCGCGACCATGTCCTCGCAGCGGCCCGGGCCAAGGACGGATTCGACGACGAGCTGCTCGACCGGGCCCAGCGCAGCGAGGCGGCCAGCGCCGATCTGACCCGCCAGTTCGAGGCGCTCTCCGCGACCGCCGAACTGGACCAGGTGATCTTCGACGGCACATCGTTCGGCACTCCGGTTCAGGCCGGCACGCCCGAGGAGGAGGAGTACCTGGGCCTACCTGGGCTGCTCACGCCGGATCAGGTGGCCACACTGCTGTCCCGCCGGCACGCTCAGCAGAGCGCGGCCAACCGGCGCCGGGGAGGGGTCGCCCAAGCGGAGCCGCCGACCCGACCGGCCAGCGCGGCAGAGCGCCGCATCCTGCTCAGACGCCAGCTCAACGGGCTCGTGGCGGCGCATCACCACCGTACCGGTCTACCGCACGGGAAGATCCACGCCGAGCTGCGCCGGCTGTGTGGTGGACCCCCCAGCGCTCAGGCCACCATCGAGCAGCTCGAGGCCCGCATCGCGACACTGCAGACGCTGTGACGCGCCAACAACGCGACAGCGCTCCGGGCCGTGGCCGGAGCGCTGCCTGGTGCTCTAGGGAGACCGCTCAGCTGTTGAGCAGACCCGGATTCGCCGTCAGCTCGGTACCGCGCCAGGAGAAGTCCGGCGCCGCCACAGTCTCGACCGCGATCTTCACGAGGTCGGGGGCGAACTGGTTCGCGTGGTGCCCACAGAAGATGAGCTCTCCGCCGCCCGCGAGAACGACGCGAAGCTTGCCGGCCGCGTTGCAGCGGTCGCAACGCTCCTCGGCCGCGGGCGGTGCCGTGGCTTCGGGCGGGGGCGTGATCGTGGGGGTCATCGCCTCGTCCTCCTGAACGTCGTGCGCTGATGGGCCTTTTTCCTTCACACATCGTTCAACATCGGGTCCACTGACGACGTTCCCGTGACCGCGGCGACCGACGTCACAGGCAGCGTATCCCGTTGTCCTGTCAGGCTTCATCCGCGAGCAGAGCGGTCCGGCGGCGGCATGCGTCACACTTCACGGGCAGTCACACCCCGTACACCGGCCATCCGGGCACGACCTGCGCAAAACAACGGCTCGATGAGCGTCCGGCGACGCTGGGTGACCTGGTTCAGCCGGCGATTACGCGATCAGCGAAAAGCCCGGGCGGCCCGCTATCGGGTACCCGACGTGGCGTCAGTCCAGGTAGTCGCGCAGCACCTGGGACCGCGAAGGGTGACGCAGCTTCGACATGGTCTTCGACTCGATCTGCCGGATGCGCTCACGGGTCACCCCGTAGACCTGGCCGATCTCGTCGAGCGTGCGCGGCTGGCCGTCGGTGAGCCCGAAGCGCAGGCGTACCACGCCGGCCTCCCGCTCGGACAGCGTCTGCAGCACCTGCTGGAGCTGGTCCTGCAGGAGCGAGAAGGAGACCGCGTCGACGGCGACGACCGCCTCGGAGTCCTCGATGAAGTCGCCGAGCTGGCTGTCGCCCTCGTCGCCGATGGTCTGGTCGAGCGAGATGGGCTCCCGGGCGTACTGCTGGATCTCCAGCACCTTTTCCGGGGTGATGTCCATTTCCTTGGCCAGCTCCTCCGGGGTGGGCTCGCGGCCCAGGTCCTGGAGCAGCTCGCGCTGGATGCGGCCGAGCTTGTTGATGACCTCGACCATGTGCACCGGGATGCGGATGGTGCGGGCCTGGTCGGCCATGGCGCGGGTGATGGCCTGGCGGATCCACCAGGTGGCGTAGGTGGAGAACTTGTAGCCCTTGGTGTAGTCGAACTTCTCGACCGCGCGGATGAGGCCGAGGTTGCCCTCCTGGATCAGGTCGAGGAAGGCCATGCCGCGGCCCGTGTACCGCTTGGCCAGCGAGACGACCAGACGCAGGTTGGCCTCGAGCAGGTGGTTCTTGGCCCGCTCGCCGTCGCGCGAGATCCAGTCCAGGTCGCGGCGCATCGGGGTGGCGAGCTTCTCGCCCTCCTCCTCGGACAGCGCGCAGCCGCTCGGAGGCGTACAGCCCGCGCCTCGATCCGCTTGGCCAGCTCGACCTCCTGCTCGGCGTTGAGCAGCGGGTACCTTGCCGATCTGCTTGAGGTAGGCGCGGACGGAGTCGGCCGAGGCGGTCAGCTCGGCGTCCCGGCGGGCCTGCTTGAGCGCCTCGGACTCCTCGTCGTCCCACTCGAAGTCGTCGTCGCGCCTCGGCGTCGGCCTCGGCCGCCTCGACCAGAGCGGCCGGCTCGTCGACGACCACGTCCTCGAGCTCGAGCGGTGAGGTCCTCGTCCAGCTCGACATCCTCGAGCTCGGGCTCGACTTCGGGCTCCTCGCCGGGCTTGGCCGTCGCGGCCTTCCGGGGTCCTGGTCGTCGGCCACCGCGTGAGCGTCCGGAGCTGCCTCAGCACCCGGCCCGGCGTCGGTGTCGGCCGGCCTTCTTCGCGGCGGCCTTCTTCGCCGGCGATTTCCTGGCCGCGTCTTCGGTGCCGCCGCGGCCGGTTCCGCCGGCTCACCTCGCGGCGTCGCGCTCGACCTCGGCGACGGCATCGACGCGGCGCTCGGCGCGGCGATCGGTCGACCGCGGCCAGCCGTGCTTCGGCGCCTTGGCGGCGGCCTTCTGGGCGCTTTGGCCGGTGGCGGCCTCGGCGTCCGGTTGGCCGACTTCGGCGGCGCCGCGTGGCGGCGGCAGCGCCCGAGCGGCGCGGTGCACGCCGGGCCGGCCGCCGACCAGCGGCCAGACGCCGCGCCTCGGTCAGAGCGCCCGGAGCGATCTTCTTGGCCTGGGCCGGGGTCACCTCAGCCGCCTCGACGCTGCGCGCGACCTCGGCCGACGTGAGCTGCCCGCCGGCGTGGCGGCTTGGGCGATCAGCGCGTCGGTGAGCGAGCGGACGTCGGCGCCGATGCTGGCGGGGTTCTGTCACGAATGACCTTCCGGTGGCGAAGACGCGAGCAGGCCGCGTCGGCCGGCGCAGCGAGGCGCGCCCGTGCGGACGATCCGGTCGATGTGATCCTCGTGTCCCGCCGCGTCAGGCGGCTTCGGACCGGACACGCGGGCAGGCGTGAATTGTAGCGCCGTCCGCTGCGATCATCTCGCGGCACGGCGCATCGGCGGGGGGCCGCCGATTAGGCCAGCCGGGCGACTTTGGAAGGATGAACTCGCGCGCGAGCCGGATCGCGCCGATCACGGACAGAGGTCGAACGATGACCGACCTGGACCGAGCCGAGCTGCTCGGAGCTCGCGGTCGCGGTGGCCCGGGACGCGGCGCGAGCCCCCGCGCGCCGATGCGGGCCGAGGGGGTCGGGTCGTCGGCACCAAGAGCACCGCCACCGATGTGGTCACCGCCGCCGACCGGGCGGTGGAGCGGCAGATCGTCGGACCGCTGCACGACGCTCCGCCCGGGCGACGCGGTGCTGGGCGAGGAGTACGGCGAGGCGGGAACCGGCCGGCGGCCGGGTACGGTGCGCTGGATCGTCGACCCGATCGACGGCACCGTCAACTACCTGTACGGGCTGCCGCACTACGCGGTCTCGCTCGCGGCCGAGGTCGACGGCGAGGTGGTCGCCGGGGTGGTGCGCAACGCGGCCACCGGCGAGGAGTGGACCGCCACCGCGGGCGGCGGCGCCTGGCGGGACGGCCGCCGGCTGACCGGCTCGCCGGCGACCGACCTCGGCCAGGCGCTGGTCGCCACCGGGTTCGGCTACGACGCGGCCCGCCGGGCGCACCAGGCGGCGGTGCTGGCCGAGCTGATCCCCCGGGTGCGCGACATCCGCCGGTTCGGCGCCGCCGCGCTGGACCTGTGCCTGGCCGCCGAGGGCCGGGTGGACGCGTACTACGAGAAGGGCCTGGCGCCTGGGACCACGCCGCCGGCGGGCTGATCGCGCGCGGAGGCCGGCCTGCGGGTCACCGGGCTGAGCGGCCGCGCCCCGGGCCCGGATCTGGTGCTCGCCGCGCCGCCGGCGCTCTACGACGCCGCTGCACGACCTGCTGGTCGCGCTGGACGCCGCCGGCGGGCCCTGACGCGGTCAGTCGGCCCGCTCCGCCGGGGGCGCCACGGTGACGGTCGCGACGGTCGGCCAGGGCCCGGGCAGCTGCCGGCTTGCCGATGGCGGCGATGCGACTGGTTGACCTCGGTGGTGGTGGCGAGCTGCTGGAACTTCGTCGCCGATGATCACGTCGACCGTCGTCGCCCTTGCGCTTGATGTCGTACTCCATCTTCGCCTCGTCGACCAGGAAGTAGGCGCTGAGCAGGTGGGCGGCGCCGACCGCCTTCGGCCCGTAGCGCGATGACCGCGATCTCGTCGACCGGCTTGCCGTGGGCGTCGGTGACCGTCTTGACGTTGAATTTGCGGTTGCTTGAACTCGTCGGCCGACGCTGCTCGGCCAGGCCGCGGTCGTCGTCCGTTGTAGACGTTGATCTTGACCGGTCCCGTTCGCGGCATCATGGTCGCTGGCCGGCACCAGCCCGCCGGGCACTCGTTGCCGCGCCGCCGGCCTGCGTCTGGCGTGTCGTCGCGACCAGCGCGACGACGACGAAGACCAGCGCGCGATGGACGCCAGCAGACCGCCACGACGACGAGTGCCCGCACCCGCGCAAACCTCATCCGTCGGTGCTCCCCGCACGCGATCGTGCGCCGTGGCGGCTAGCCCGCCGGCGGACGCTTGGACCCCGGCACGGCCATGACGTACCGTGCCGCCGAGGGTAACGGTTGGCCGCGGCCGTCGCGGGGAATCTGCCTCCGACTCTCGGCGCGCCGGACCGCGATCGGGTACGACGTGCCCCTATCTTCGTGTCGCCTGGGTCACATCGGGAACAATCTTCGCGCGCCGGGCGTACAACTTGCGCGAGGGACGGTAAGGTACGCCGCCGGACGGGGCCAACCGGTAGATCCGCGTCAGACGACCGGGACGTTCATGCCCGACGCGACCCGGGGCAACGCCGGTGTGCAGACATCCGTCATCGGTGGCCGATGCCGGATGCGGGGGAGAACCATCGTCCGGCGTTACAATGCCGGACGGATCAGCGTATATGGGAGAGTGAAAACGCATGGCCACCGACTACGACGCGCCGCGGCGTGACGAGGTCGACCTCGGCGAGGACAGCCTCGAAGAGCTCAAGGCCCGCCGGGTCGACTCACAGTCGGGCACCGTGGATGTCGACGAGGCCGAGGTCGCGGAGAGCTTCGAGCTGCCCGGCGCCGACCTGGCCGACGAGGAGCTGACCGTTCGGGTCCTGCCCATGCAGGCCGACGAGTTCCGCTGCTCACGGTGCTTCCTGGTGCACCACCGCAGCCAGCTCGCGTACGAGCGCAACGGCGAGCTGATCTGCCGCGAGTGCGCCTGAGCCGAGCGGGCGCGAGGAGGCGAGCGTCAGCGAGCCCCCGCAGCTTGCCCGCGGTACGTGAGGGCCGAGCGGCGCGGAGGCGAGCGTCAGCGAGCCCCCGCAGCTTGCCCGCGGTACGTGAGGGTCGAGCGGGCGCGAGGAGGCGAGCGTCAGCGAGCCCCCGCAGCTTGCCCGCGGTAGTGGATAACTGAACGCGGGCGCCGCCGACTGCGGTCGGTGCGCGTCCTGGCGGTTTCCGCGACCGCTGGAGCGGGTAGGCCACGATAGGTTTCTGCCGGACACCCGAGCCAGCCGTGGAGGGCCACCGATGACTAAGAGTGATGTGCCCGGCGACGAGACGTCGGGCACCGTCGTATCCGGCTCACAGGTCGTATCCGGCTCGCAGGATGACGGGCTGGCTACCGCACTGGCCCGGGTCACCGATGACGATCTCGCCGCGGATGAGCGCCGGGGCGCGCTGGCCCAGCTGGCGGGGGCGCTCAGGCGGGTCGGCCTGAAGGACAAGCTGCACCCGAAGGCGGCGATGCAGTGGCTATCCGACACCGTGGTCGAGGTGGCTCCGCGCATCCCGCTGCGCAGCCTGGAGACCCTGCGCGCGCACCATCCGGGCATGTCCGACGAGCAGATCGCCGACCAGGTGGTGCGTCGGGCGGCCAAGACCACCGCGACGATCGGTGCGATCGGCGGTGGCATTACCTCGCTCGAGTGGGCCGCGCCGCCCACCCTGCTGACCGCGCCAGCGGTCCTGACCGCCGAAACGCTGGCGGTGGTGGCGGTCGAGATCAAGATGTTCGGCGAACTGCAGGAGCTGTACGGCCAGCCGGTGCCGGGCGGCTCGGCGCAGCGGGCAGCCGGCCTGGTACAGGCCTGGGCGAGCCGGCGGGGGGTCAACCTGCTGGTACCCGGTCGGGCGGTTACGGCCGTGCTGGGTACGGCGGCCCGCCATGAGCTCCGCGACCGGCTGATCCGTCGGTTCGGTCGCAACCTGACCACGCTCGGCCCGCTCTTCACCGGTGCCGCCATCGCCGCGTATCTCAACCGGCGGGCGACCAGGCATCTGGCCGAGCAGATCCGAAAGGACCTGACCAGAAGGCGGCCGATCTCGACGTGAGGTTCACGGTCGAGCTGAGCCTCACGGTGAGGGCCGCCCGCCATGCGGTCGCACTCATCCCGCGGCGGTCGCGGCGGCGCGGGCCGTCATCAGAGCCTCGGCGAGCTGCTGCGGCCGGCGCGAGCTGACGAACCAGTACGGCGTCGGGTCGTCGGGATCATCGAGGTCGACCCGCACCCCGCCGGAGATCCACGGCCGCTGAACGATGAAGGCCAGCGGCTCAGCGTCGAGTCCGAGCAGCCGGCGCCGCTCCTCAGCCTCGACCACGCTCACACCGCAGATCACGGCTACCGGCAGGTGGGCGTCGTCGACGACCAGCTCGGTGCGACCGTCGGCCGGGCTCACCCGTACCGCGACGCGGATCCGGCCGATCGCGACCAGGAACACGGCGGCCAGCCCGATCGCCGCCGCATAGACCGGGGGGACCTGCAGGGCAGGCGCGCCCATGGTCAGCTCGAGGGCGAGGAACACCGATCCCACCAGGGTCGCCGGCCACGCCCACCACGGCACGCCCAGCCTCTCTCGGAAGTCGGTACGCGCCATGCTGTGCAGCGTACGACCCCGGGTACCAGGGTGGCACGGCCCTGGGTACCGGGTGGTGGCACGGCCACGGGTACCGGGGTGGCACGGCCGCTGGCGCTCAGGTCGGCGGGGGATGATAGGCGCGTGGAGACGACGACCGTACGGGTGGCCGTACAGCGACTGGACCCTGACCTGCCCATGCCGTCGTACGCGCATGCCGGCGACGCCGGTGCGGATCTGTACGCGGCCGTCGATGTGTCCCTCGCTCCGGGACAGCGGGTCCTTGTACCGACCGGGGTGGCGATCGCGTTACCGCAGGGGTACGTGGGGTTGGTCCATCCACGGTCCGGGCTGGCGCACCGCCTCGGCGTCACGATCCTCAACGCACCCGGTACGGTCGACTCCGGCTACCGCGGCGAGATCCTGGTGAACCTGGTCAATCACGACCCGGACACCACGGCGACGATCACGCGCGGTGACCGGATCGCGCAGCTTGTCGTGCAACGGGTGGAGCGGGCAGACTTTGTGTGTGTCGAGGAGCTGTCCGACAGCTCGCGCGGTATCGGTGGGCATGGATCCACCGGTGGCCACGCCGCTCTCGCCCCCTCGCCCGGCACCGTGAGGGAAGCGGACCGGGTCGCCGTCGGCGCTCCGGCGGAGGAGGAATAGCAGTGATCTTCTCGCGTAGTCGCGGGAACGCGGGTCGGCACACGTCGGACGCCCAAGCGCGGGACGCGAAGACGCGTGACGCCAAGGGCCGCCACGCCAAGGGCCGCGATGTCCCGACCGACGATGAGCGTGCCCTCGACGAGGAGTCCGACGCGACGCGTGACTTCGGGCCCTACGACCTGTCCGAGGCGCCCGACGACGACATCGAGCGGCTCGACCTGGGTGCCCTACGCATCCCAGCCATCGCCGGGGTCGAGATCCAGCTCCAGGCCGGCTCGGACGGCCAGGTACAGCAGGTGATGCTGGTTCACGACGACAGCAAACTCCAGCTCGGTGTGTTCGCCGCGCCCCGCACCGAAGGCATCTGGGACGAGGTAAGGGCGATGCTGCGCACGTCGATGGCGCAGAACGGCGCCCGCCAGGAGGACACGACCGGCGACTACGGACCCGAGCTCAAGGCCAGGGTGCGGGATGGTTCGTCGCATGTGGACCTCCGCCATATCGGGGTGGACGGGCCCCGATGGTTCGTGCACGCCGTGTTCATCGGCGCCGCCGCCGCCGACCCCACCCGGGCGGGCCCGTTGCTCGGGGTACTGCGCGGCCTGGTGGTCGACCGGGGCATGGACGCCCGGCCGGTCCGCGAGGCCCTTCCGCTCCGGCTGCCGCCGCAGGCCGCGGCTCAACTGGCCGCGCAGGGCGACGAGGCGGCGGTCGCGGGAGCCGCGGCAAAGCCCAGCAGCGCCCGATCCGCCGGATCAGACGGCGGCGGCGCCGATGCCACCGGGACCGGAGGCGGTGGCGCCCGGGCCAACGGGCGGTCCGGCGGACGATCCGGAGCAGATCGCGGCGGGTCCGCGGGGCGACGGGCAGGTCGGCAGGCCTGATGGCACAGAGGGGCGCCATGGCACAGAAGGACAAGTCCGACACACGGCATGAATCGGGCTTCAAGGCGATGCTCCGGAAGCTGACCGCGAGCGAGGCCGAACTCGACGCCGAGGAACTCCGGGCCGAGGCCGAGTCGTCCGGATGTACTCCGTGCCGGGAGGCGAAGCGGGGTGACCTGGTCAGCGTGACCGGCCGGTTGCGTACAGTGGTCTACACGCCGCGGACGAACCTGCCGACGCTCGAGGCGGACCTGTACGACGGAAGCGATGTGGTGACCCTGGTGTTCCTGGGCCGGCGTCATATCGCGGGGATCGAACCGGGGCGGGCACTGACGGTCCGGGGGCGGGTAGCCATCCGCGGTGACCGGAAAGTGATCTACAACCCGTACTACGAGCTCGATCCGCATGTCCAGTAACCACCTGAGGGGGACACCTGTGACACCCGGCCGAACGTCAACCTCTACGGACAACGTCGAGGCGGACGCGCTGCCGACCTTCTCCGAGCAGGTCTCCGAACAGCTCGGCGGGGTACGGGGGATGGTGGAATCCAGTGTCCCGGTCATCGCCTTCGTTCTCGTCAACATCATCTGGAGCCTCAAGCCCGCCCTGATCATCGCCGTCGCGACCGCGTTTGCGATCGCCGGATACCGGCTGAGCCGGCGCCAATCCGTCCGGCACGCGATGAACGGGCTCTTCGGCATCGGCGTGGGCGCCCTGATCGCATGGAAGACGGGCAGCCCGAAGGACTTCTACCTGCCCGGGATCCTGCTCAGCCTCGGGTACGGCCTCGCCATGATGGCCTCGGTGGCGCTACGCCGGCCGCTGGTCGGCTGGCTGTGGGCGATCGTGGCCGACAAGGGCTCACAGCGCTGGCGCGGCCTGCCCGAGCTGCGTCGCACCTTCGGCTGGCTGACCGTGCTGTGGGCGGCGACCTACCTGGTGAAGGTCGCGGTGAACTTCTGGGTCTACTTCGCCGGCGGGCTCACCGACGACCAGAAGGCAAGCATCCTGGGCATCATGCGGATCGTGCTCGGCTTCCCGCCGTACGCGCTGCTGCTGGCTCTGACCGTGTGGGCCGTGCGGCGTCATCTGCCGGCCCTGGCCCGCGCGACGCGCGATCCCGCCGCTGATCCCGTTTCCCGCCGCTCAGCGAGCTTCGCCGCTGATCCCGTTCGCCGCTCAGCGAGCTTCGCCGCGCTCGCCGAGGACGACCTGGCGCACCTGGTCCTCGACTTCGGTGGTGCAGATGAAGACGAGTTCGTCCCCGGGCTCGAGGGAGTCGTCCAGGCTGGGGGCGAGGACCCGCTTGCCACGGAGGATGGCCACCAGCGCCGCGTCGCGGGGTAACGGCACGTCGCGCACCGCCTGCCCGACATAAGGCGCGCGTTCGGGCAGCGTGATCTCGACCAGGTTGGCCTGCGACTGGTGGAAGGTCATCAGGCGGACGAGATCTCCGACCGAGACCGCCTCCTCGACGAGAGCTGCCATCAGGCGCGGCTTGCTGACCGAGACATCGACGCCCCACTGCTCGGTGAACAGCCACTCGTTCTCGGCCCGGTTCACCCGCGCCACCACCCGGGGTACGGCGAACTCGGTCTTGGCCAGCAGCGAGAGCACCAGGTTGACCTTGTCATCGCCGGTGGCCGCCACCACCACGTCACACCGGGCCAGGTCGGCCTCCTGCAGGCTCGCCACCTCACAGCAGTCGGCCAGGATCCACTCCGCCGTGGGTACCCGCTCGGGGCGCAGGGCGGAGGGCTGGCGCTCGATCAGCAGCACGGTGTGCCCGTTCTCGATGAGCTCCTGGGCGATAGAACGCCCCACGTTGCCGGCACCGGCGATGGCGACCCGCATGCTTGTTGTACCCCCTTACTGCGCCGTGGCCCGGGGGCCGCCGGTGACCGCGGTGACCCGGTCGACCAGATCATCGGTGAGGAGCATGAAGACCTGGTCGCCGTCCTGGAGCACGGTCGACGGGGTCGGCAGCATGCCGAGGCCGAACCGCATCAGGTACGCGACCCGGGCGCCGCTCGCCTCCTCCAACGCGTGCAGGGACTGGGAAACCCAGTCGGGGTGGATGGGCACCTCGATCAGCGACACCATGCTGGTCGGGTCCCGCCACAGCTCGGCCATCGTGTCGGGCATGATGTGGCGCACCATGCGGTCGGCCGTCCACCGCACGGTGGCCACGGTCGGGATGCCCAGCCGCTCGTACACCTCGGCCCGTCGCTGGTCGTAGATGCGGGCCACCACCCGGTTCACGCCGAATGTCTCCCGGGCAAGCCGGGCCGAGATGATATTCGAGTTGTCGCCACTGGAGACGGCGGCGAACGCGTCGGCCCGCTCGACCCCCGCCTCGACGAGCACGTCGCGGTCGAAGCCGATACCGGTGACCGTGAGCCCGGTGAACTCCGGACCGAGGCGGCGGAACGCGTCCGGGTTCTGGTCGATGACCGCCACCGTGTGGCCACGCGATTCCAGGTTGTGCGCGAGCGTCGACCCGACGCGTCCGCATCCCATGATCACGACATGCACGCGTGCCCTCCGGCGGTCGATGGCCCCGGTGTCCTCCCGCGTGGCCCGGTCCTCAATCGGGGACGGTACACCGTCGTGACCCATCTGCCCGGGCCACCCGTCACGCGTCGTGCCCGCATGACACGTACCCTTCCGATGTGGCCAACCCGACCTCGGTGCTCAAACGGCTCCTCGTTGGCCGACCGTTCCGGTCCGACCGGCTGCAGCACACGCTCCTCCCCAAGCGGATCGCGCTACCGGTCTTCGCCTCCGACGCGCTCTCCAGTGTGGCCTATGCCCCCGACGAGATCCTGCTGACCCTGTCCATCGCCGGGGCCGCCGCCTACACCAACGCCCCCTGGGTGACCCTGGCCGTTGTCATCGTCATGCTCACGGTCGTCGCGAGCTACCGGCAGAACGTCCACGCCTACCCGTCCGGGGGCGGTGACTACGAGGTCGCCACCGTGAACCTCGGCCCCCGCTTCGGGCTGGGGGTCGCCAGCGCGCTGCTCGTGGACTACGTGCTCACCGTGGCCGTATCGGTGTCCTCGGGCGTGGCCAACTTCGGCTCGGTCGTCCCGTGGGTAGCCGAGCACAAGGTCGGCGTGGCCGTCACGGCCGTGATCATCCTTACCGCCCTGAACCTGCGCGGCATCCGGGAGTCGGGCACCTGGTTCGCGATCCCGACGTACGGCTTCATGATCGTGATCATCGGCATGATCCTGACCGGACTGTTCCGGGTGTTCGTCCTCGGGCAGGACCTACTGGCTCCCAGCGCCGGACTGGAGGTGACCAAGGAGCACGACTTCACCTCGTTCGCGATGTTCTTCCTGCTGCTGCGGGCGTTCTCGTCGGGCTGCGCCGCCCTGACCGGCGTAGAGGCCATCTCCAACGGGGTACCGGCGTTCAGGAAGCCCAAGAGCCGTAACGCGGCGACCACGCTGCTCCTGCTCGGCTCGGTCGCCGTCACGATGCTGCTCGGCATCATCTGGCTGTCGCGGCTGACCCACCTCACGTTCGTCGAGAACATGTCGCAGATCGTCTCCGGTCCGGTCGGGTACGTGCAGAAGACGGTCACCACCCAGCTGGGGGTGGCCGTGTTCGGCAACGGCTCGTTCCTGCTCTACCTCGTGGCCGCCGTGACGGCGCTGATCCTGTTCCTGGCGGCCAACACCGCGTTCAACGGGTTCCCGGTGCTCGGCTCGATCCTGGCCCAGGACCGCTACCTGCCCCGCCAGCTGCACACGCGCGGGGACCGGCTCGCCTTCTCCAACGGCATCCTGTTCCTGGCCACGTTCGCCAGCGTGCTCATTGTCGCGTTCCACGCCGAGGTGACCCGGCTGATCCAGCTCTACATCGTGGGCGTGTTCGTGTCGTTCACGCTGTCGCAGGCCGGCATGCTCCGGCACTGGAACCGGTTGCTGCGCACCGAGCGGGATCCGGCCGTGCGCCGGCGGATGTACCGGTCGAGGGCCATCAACGGCTTCGGGATGTGTCTGACCGGCATCGTCCTGATCATCGTGTTGATCACCAAGTTCCTGCTCGGAGCGTGGATCGCGATCGCCGCCATGGCCGTCATCTTCGTGACGATGCTCGGTATCCGCCGCCACTACGACACCGTGGCCCGCGAGCTCGACCCGCAGGAGGAGCGGCCCACGCTACCCGCCCGCAACCACGCCATCGTCCTCGTCAGCAAGGTGCACATGCCGACCCTGCGGGCGCTGGCCTACGCTCAGGCGACCCGCCCCGACACGCTGACCGGCCTGACCGTGAACGTCGACGAGGCCGACACCCGCCGGATCCAGGACGAGTGGGAGCGTCGCGACGTCACGGTTCCGCTCACCGTCATCGACTCGCCGTACCGCGAGATCACCCGGCCGATCATCGACTACGTGAAATCGCTGCGCACCAACTCGCCCCGCGATGTGGTCACCGTGTTCATCCCGGAGTATGTGGTCGGCCGGTGGTGGGAACACCTGCTGCACAACCAGAGCGCGCTGCGCATCAAGGGTCGGCTGCTGTTCGAGCCGGGCGTGATGGTCACCAGCGTGCCGTGGCAGCTCGAGTCCTCGTCCAGCCGGGACCTGGACGCCTTCGACGATGCCATGCGCCGCCGATCACCGCGGGGACCACGGGCCGCGCAGACCACCGACGCGAACCGGACGGTCACCCGCAGGTGATCCCGCCCTCTGATGTGGATGCGACCGAGCGCGAGGAGCGCAACGATGTGAGCACCGCAGCTTGCGAGGGGTTCTTGGCGGTGCGACCGAGCGCGAGGAGCGCAACGATAGTGAGCACCGCAGCTTGCGAGGGGTTCTTGGCGGTGCGACCGAGCGCGAGGAGCGCAACGTAGTGAGCACCGCAGCTTGCGAGGGGTTCTTGGCGGACGGTTGGGAGGGCGCGACCCTGGAGCTCTCGGTCGGCGCGGTCGCCCACGGCGGCCATTGCGTGGCCCGGCACGAGAGCGGCCGGGTCGTCTTCGTACGGCACAGCCTGCCCGGCGAGCGCGTCCGGGCGGTGGTCACCGAGGAGCGCAAGGGCTTCCTACGGGCCGACGCCGTGGAGATCCTGACCGCCTCACCCGACCGGGTCACTCCGCCGTGCCCGTGGTCCGGTCCCCCGTCCCTGGTGGGCCCGCCCGACCGGCCAAGCTCCGGCGGGTGCGGCGGGTGCGACTTCCAACACGTCGACCTGGCCGCCCAGCGGGCCCTGAAGGCGTCCGTGGTGGTCGAACAGCTCGTCCGGGTCGGCGGGCTGTCCCAGTCTGATGTGGACGGTCTTGACGTGCACGTGCGCCCGCTGCCCGGCGACGACGACGGACTCGGTTGGCGGACCCGGGTGGCGTACACAGTGGACTCGACCGGCCGGGCCGGCCTGCTGCGCCACCGCTCGCACGAAGTGGTTCCGGTCGACTGGTGCCGTATCGCCCATCCCAAGGTCCGCTCGGCCCCGGTCCTGGATGTCACATGGTCCGATGTGGACAGTGTTGAGGTGGTCGCCTCGGGCGCCGGCGAGCTGACGCTGCTCGGTCCGCGCGGTGCATTGATCTCGGGGCCGGGCAAGGTGCACGAGCGGGCCGCCGGTCGTGAGTGGACGGTTCCCGCCGCATCGTTCTGGCAGGTCCATCCGGCGGCCGCCGACGCGCTGGCGTCAACCGTGGTCGACCTGCTCGCCCCCCGCCCGGCCGAACGGGCGTGGGACCTCTACGGCGGGGTCGGCCTGTTCGCGGCCGCTCTGGCCCCGGGCCTGGACGCCACCGGCCGGCTGACCGTGGTCGAGGCCGACCCACGGGCGGCCGCGGCGGCCGGGAAGAACCTGCGCGACCTCACGACGGTGACGGTCGTCCGGGCCGAGGTCGAGCGCGCGCTGGCCAATCCACGCTGGCGCTCGGTCGACCTGGTGGTCCTCGACCCGCCCCGCACGGGAGCCGGCCGGGGTGTGGTCGAGGGCGTCATCACCCGTACCCCGCGGGCGGTCGCCTACGTGGCGTGCGACCCGGCGGCGCTGGCCCGCGACGTGCGGACGTTTCGTGACCACGGATGGCGGCTGGCCCAGCTGCGGGCCTTCGACCTGTTCCCCATGACCCATCACGTCGAATGCGTGGCCCTGCTCACCGCCGAGCCCCGGTAGTGGCAGGTGGATACACTGGCCCCGTGAGTCCCCGTGCGAAAGCCGCCCCGAACGGTCCGGTCGAAGGCCACCTCGACGCGATCCGGGGCCCGCGAGACCTGCGCACCCTCTCGCCCGACGAGCTGAGCGTGCTCGCGCGGGAGATCCGCGACTTCCTGGTCGAAAAGGTCGCCCGTACCGGAGGCCATCTGGGCCCGAACCTCGGCGTGGTCGAACTCACCCTCGCACTGCACCGGGTATTCGACTCACCACGGGACCGACTGCTGTTCGATACCGGACACCAGGCGTACGTGCACAAGATCGTGACCGGGCGGCAGGACGGCTTCGGCGGTCTGCGCCAACGCGGCGGACTCACCGGCTACCCGAGCCGGGCCGAGAGCGAGCACGACATCATCGAGAACTGCCATGCCTCGACCGCGCTGTCCTACGCCGACGGTATGGCCAAGGCGTTCGCCCTGCGCGGTGAGCCGCGCCACGTGGTGGCGGTCGTCGGTGACGGCGCGCTGACCGGCGGCATGTGCTGGGAGGCGCTCAACAACATCGCGGCGACCGGGAATCCACTGGTGATCGTGGTCAACGACAACGGCCGCTCGTACGCGCCGACGATCGGCGGGCTGGCCGACCACCTGGCCACGCTGCGGCTCAACCCGGGCTACGAGCGGGTGCTCGACGTGGTGAAGGACTCACTCGCCCGTACCCCACTGGTCGGCGGCCCGCTCTACGAGGTGCTGCACGCGGTCAAGAAGGGCATCAAGGACGCGGTCGCCCCACAGGCCATGTTCGAGGACCTGGGCATCAAGTACGTCGGTCCGGTGGACGGGCACGACATCGCGGCGATGGAGAGCGCCCTGCGCCGGGCCAAGGCGTACGGCAAGCCGGTCATCGTGCACGCCGTCACCCGTAAGGGCCAGGGTTACCAGCCGGCCGAGGACGACGAGACCGACTGCATGCACAGCCCGTCATCGGCGTTCGATCCCGAGACCGGAGCCACCCTGGCGCCGGCCTCGGTGAAGTGGACGGCCGTCTTCGCCGACGAGCTGGTCGCGGTGGCCGACGAGCGTGAGGACATCGTCGGCATCACAGCGGCGATGGGCGACTCGACCGGGATCGGCAAACTGGCGCAGCGGTACCCCGGCCGCACCTTCGACGTGGGCATCGCCGAACAGCATGCCGCCACCTCGGCGGCCGGGCTGGCCCTCGGTGGCCTGCACCCGGTGGTGGCCGTCTACGCGACATTCCTCAACCGCGCCTTCGATCAGGTGCTGCTCGATGTCGCGATGCACCGGCTGCCCGTCACGTTCGTGCTCGACCGGGCGGGCATCACCGGCCCCGACGGGCCCAGCCACTACGGCATCTGGGACCTGGCCGTGTTCGGGGTCGTACCGGGGCTGCGGGTCGCCGCCCCCCGCGATGCCACCCGGCTGCGGGAGGAGTTCCGCGAGGCGGTGGCGATCGACGACGGACCGACGATCGTCCGGTTCCCGACCGGTTCGGTCCCGGTCGACCTCCCGGCCTCGCGCCGGGTCGGACCGGTCGACGTGCTCGCGGAAGGTGACCAGCGGGACATCCTGCTCGTCGCCGTGGGAGCGTTCGCACACCTCGGTATGGACGTGGCGTCGCGGCTCGCCGAGCACGGGTACGGCGTGACCGTGGTGGATCCGAGGTGGGTGCGACCGGTTCCGACGGAGCTGGCCGAGCTGGCGGCCGGCCACCGTCTGGTCGTGGTGGTCGAGGACGGCGTGCGTACCGGCGGGGTGGGCTCCGCGGTGTCCCAGTTGCTGCGCGACCGCGGGATGCTCATCCCGGTGCGCGACGTGGGCGTGGAGCCGGGCTGGCATCCGCATGGCACGCGAGCCGAGATCCTCAACGACCTCGGGCTGACCGCCCAGGACGTCGCGCGCCAGGTGACCGGATGGATCAGCGCGCTCGAACACGACAACTCGACTGTGCCGGCCACGCTCTGACGAGGTCTGGTCCCCGCCCCGGCTGCGGCCTACCGTAAGGGCAGCGCCGGTTGTGAGGTGGCCTATGGTGAAGGTGCTCGATCCCGAAGGCGATCGCGGCTGGGCGGAGGGGTCGTGGGCCGAACGTCCGTGGGCCGGTGGTTCGGTGGTGGACGGCGCCTGGCTCGGCGGACTGTCCGAAGTGGACAACTCGGTCGGCGCGGTCATCGAGCTTGGCGAAGCCGAGGTTGAACTGGCCGACCCGTCGACCCGTTCCCTACTGGTACGAGGACGGATGGCCGCCCTGATCGCGCTGGCCATCCTGTTCGTCCTCAGTGGAGCGTCGACCGGCGCGGACGTTCCGGCCGTCCCTGCGGTGGACTGTGCAGCTGCCGCCGAACTCGTACCTGCTGGCCAGCGGGGATACCGGCTATCTGGCGGTCGAGGGCGACGCCCCGGTGGTGACCGCACTCGATCTGTCGACCGGTCGCCAGTACTGGCGGCTGGCTGTCTCCGGTCCACCCCTGCGCGTGGTCGACCTGGGGCACGGGACCGACGCGGTGATCCTGCGGGCACCGGCGACCCGCAACGGCGACGCCAACCGCGGTGACGAGACCGTTTTCGTCCGCCGCTCGGACGGCCGGCCGCTCGGTCGGGCACCCGGCGACGCGCTCCGCCAGGTGGGTCGAGTGGTCCTGATGGCGGCGGCCGGCGGCACCCAGGTATCCGGCATCGATCCGGTCACCGGCGCCGCTGTCTGGCGGGTGACGCTGCCCGACCAGGGCCGGGTGCTGGCGGGCGGGCAGGCAGACGCCGACGGGTTCGTCACCGCCGGTCCGGACGGGGAGCTGATCCTGCGGCGGGTGTCGACGGGGCAGGTACGTGCCACGGTGCCGGGCGCGCTCACCAGCGGCAGCGGTATCCGGCTGAGCGCGGTGGTCGGTGATGTCCTGACGGTAGGGGTGCCTGGCGCCGACCACAGCACGTTCACCGGCTACGACGTCGGCGGGTTGCGGCGCCTGTGGTCGATCGAGCTGCCCCGCGACAGTGGCGGCCGGCCGCTGGACACGTCGCTGGTCGACCTGGGCCGGTGCGGCTCGGCTGACTGCGTCGCCGACGGCGGCGGGACCGCCGTGGTCGACCCCGTCGGGGGCTCCCTGCGCTTCCGCACCCGGCTCAACGTGATCGGCCAGGTCAAGGGCGGGGCCTACCTGGCCGTGCCCTATCTGGGCCGCCTCGACTCCATCGGCCGGTTCGTGACCGACGTGCTGAGCCTGGATCCGCTGTCCGGACTGACCGTGGTGACCGTCGGGGGCGCGTCGCCCGTGGCCGCGGTCGGGGGCGGGACAGTCCCGACGGCCGTGGTCCGTCGCGACGGCCCGACCGGAACGCAGTTCTACGCTGTCCGGGCCGACGGCTCCGACACCGGCCTGTTCACCGTCCGGGAGACCGACCTCGGGTGTGTCCAGCGGCCACCCATGCTGGTGTGCGTCAGCTCGTCCGGGGTGACCCGGGGCTGGGAGATCCCGGGCCAGGGCGGGTGAGGTTGGCGGCGGCTCGACCGCGGGCGCTAGCGTGTGCTCGAACCCGGGCATCCTGCCCGTAACCGATCGTGGGAGGTGGGCCGATGCGCGTTCTGGTGGTGGAGGACGAGCGCAGCATGGCCGACGCGATCGCGCGAGGGCTACGTCGCGAGGGGCTCGCCGTCGACGTCGCCTACGACGGGGGCAACGGTCACGAGATGGCCATGGTGACCCGGTACGACGTCGTCGTGCTCGACCGCGACCTACCAGGCGTACATGGCGATCGGATCTGCGCCGACCTGGTCGCCTCGGGCGCGTTGACCCGGGTACTGATGCTCACCGCCAGCGGTACGGTGGCCGACCGGGTCGAGGGCCTCCAACTCGGCGCCGACGACTACCTGCCCAAGCCGTTCGCCTTCGAGGAGCTCGTCGCCCGGGTCCGGGCCTTGGGCCGCCGGGCGACCCCGGCCGCGCCGCCGGTGCTGGTCGCGGCGGACATCGTGCTCGACCAGGCACAGCGGACGGTGACCCGGGCCGGCGAGGCGCTGGACCTGACCCGCAAGGAGTTCGGTCTGCTCGAGGAGCTGCTCAAGGCCCGGGGCGGGGTGGTGTCCAGCGAGGAGCTGCTGGAGCGGGTCTGGGACGCCAACACCGACCCGTTCACCACGACCGTACGGGTAACCATGATGACCTTGCGCAAGAAGCTCGGCGATCCGCCGCTGATCGAGACGGTGGTCGGGGTTGGATACCGCGTCCCCGCCGCCGGCTCAATGACATGACCGAGCGCGAGGAGGCGAGCTTGCGAGCCCCCGCAGCTGACCTGAGCGCGAGGAGGCGAGCGTCAGCGAGCCGCCGCAGCTTGCGAAGGGTTCGTGGCGGATCTTGCGAGGGGTGTGTCGCAGTGACCGAGCGCGAGGAGGCGAGCTTGCGAGCCCCCGCAGATGACCTGAGCGCGAGGAGGCGAGCGTCAGCGAGCCGCCGCAGCTTGCGAAGGGTTCGTGGCGGATCTTGCGAGGGGTGTGTCGCGGAATGACGGTCTACGACGGGCGGGTGGTCGGGCGATGGCTGCGCTGGCGGGTACGGCCGACGCTGCGACTACGGCTGACACTGCTCAACGGCGGCCTCGTCATAGCGGGTTCGCTGCTGCTCCTGCTGGCCGCGTTCATCCTGGTCAACCACGCCGTGGGCCGGGCGCTGCCCGAGGGCGCGCCGCGTCAGGAGCTGATCTCGACGGTACGGCACGATGTCCTGCTGTACGGGCTGCTGGCCGTCGTGGGGATCGGCGCGATCGCGGTGGCCGGGGCGTACGCCGTGGCTGGTCGGTCCCTGCGTCCGCTCCAGCAGGTGACGTCGACCGCACGGCACCTTTCCGGTGAGACACTCGATCAGCGCATCCGCTACGTCGGGGCCGATGACGAGGTGGCCGAGCTCGCCGCCACCTTCGACGCGATGCTCGACCGCATCAACACCACCTTCGAGACGCAGAAGCGGTTCGTGGCCAACGCCTCCCATGAGCTGCGCACGCCGCTCGCGGTCATGCGGACGGAGATCGACGTCACGCTGGCCGACGCCGAGGCGGACATCGCCGAGTACCGCCGGATGGCCAAGGTCGTCCGGGACGGCTCCGAACGGGCCAACGCCCTCGTCGACGCCCTGCTCGTGCTGGCCCGCAGTGAGGCCCAGGCGGGCCGACGGCTGTCCCGGAAGATGCCCGCCGACCTCACCACGGGAGTGGCGGCGGCCATCTCGGCCACCCGTAAGGAGGCCGACCGGATCAGCCTGACGGTCAACACGGACCTGCAGCCGGCGCCGGTGGTGGGCGATCCCGGGCTGCTCGACCGCCTCGCCGGCAACCTCATCGAGAACGCGACCCGCTACAACCATCTGCACGGCTCCATCGACATCTCGACCGGCGGCGACGAGGTCCACTCCTGGCTGAGGGTACGCAACACCGGCTTCGAGGTGGATCCGGCCGACGTGCCCGGACTGTTCGAGCCGTTCCGGCGGGGTGGCTGGGAGCGGACCGGCGGCCGTGGCTC
Organism: uncultured Actinomycetota bacterium; assembly: GCA_963803345.1. Taxonomy (GTDB): domain Bacteria; phylum Actinomycetota; class Actinomycetes; order Mycobacteriales; family Micromonosporaceae; genus CAWDLX01. The sequence goes on along the minus strand of CAWDLX010000004.1, from coordinate 617,356 downwards.
GGGCTCGGCCTGTCGATCGTGCGCGCGGTCGCCGAGGCTCACGGCGGTTCGGTCTCCGCCATGGCCAACGCGGAAGGCGGCGGCCTCGAGGTGACCGTGACCCTGCCATCGGCCGCCATCACGCCCGTGGTCGCGGCTACCGCCGCCGTCCCGGCCCGGGCGGCGGCGACCCCCTAGCGCTTGGCTGTGCGGGCCCGCCCGTTGGGGTTGCCCGGACGCCTGCGCTTGCCCGTCGAGCTCACGCCGGTCGGGCTTGCCCGGACACCTTGCTCACGCTTTCTGGCTTGCCCGGACACCTTGCTCACGCTTTCTGGCTTGCCCGGACACCTTGCTCACGCTTTCTGGCTTGCCCGGACACCTTGCTCACGCTTTCTGTATAGCCCGGCGTCCGAGCTAACACGTGGGCGGCAGCGACGCCACACCTCGCCGGAGGAAGCGCTGACCGGTCACCTTCTCGGCGATGCCGCTGCGGTCGAGGTACGGCGTGATCCCGCCGAGGTGGAACGGCCAGCCAGCGCCCAGGATGAGGCACAGGTCGACGTCCTGCGCCTGCGCCACCACGCCCTCGTCGAGCATGAGGCGGATCTCCTGGGCCAGCGACGCGAGCGCCGGCTCCCGTACCTCGGGTGCGGTCAACGGCGACGAGCCGACCGCCAGAGTGGCGGCCACGGCCGGGTTGAGCGCGCCGTCGACCAGCATCGGTTGCCCCGACTCGGCGATGCGGCGCATGTTGTCGCTCACCGCGAACCGGTCCGGGAACGCCTCGTGCAGGACCTCCCCGACGTGGTAACCGACGGCCGGGCCGACCAACTGCAGCAGGGTCAGCGGTCGCATCGGCAGGCCGAGCGGGTCCAGCGACGCATCGGCCGTCGCCGGTGGGGTACCGGCGTCGACCGCGGCGAAGATCTCACCGAGGAAGCGGGTGAGTACCCGGTTCACCACGAAGGCCGGCGCGTCTTTGACCAGCACGCTCGACTTGCGCAGCGCCTTGCCGACGGCGAACGCGGTCGCCAGCGTGGCCTCGTCGGTCCGCTCGGCCCGGACGATCTCGAGCAGCGGCATGACCGCGACCGGGTTGAAGAAATGCAGGCCGACCACCCGCTCCGGGTGCTCGAGGTCGGCCGCCATCGCGGTGACCGACAGCGACGACGTGTTGGTGGCCAGGACGCAGGTCGCGCTGACGATCTTCTTCCAGCTCGGCCCAGACCTGCTTCTTCACCGACAGGTCCTCGAACACCGCCTCGACCACCAGGTCGGCGTCACGCGAAGCGCCGCCTTGTCGACCGTACCGGTGACCAGGCCGCGTCAGCTTGGCCGCCTTGCCCCGATCGAGCCGGCCCTTGGCCGCCAGCTTGTCGATCTCGGTGTGCACATAGGACACTCCCTTGTCGACCCGGGCCTGGTCGAGGTCGGTCAGCACCACCGGTACCTCGAGGCGGCGAACGAAGAGCAGGGCGAGCTGGCTCGCCATCAGCCCGGCGCCGACGATGCCGACCTTGGTCACCGGCCGGGCGGCCGACGACGGCGGTGCGCCGACCGGGCGCCGGGCCCGCCGCTGGACCAGATCGAACGCGTACAGTCCGCTCCGCAGCTCCTCGCTCATCACGAGGTCGGCCAACGCCTCGTCCTCGGCCGCGCTGCCGTCCACAAAGGATGCGAACTTGGCCATTCCGAGCAGGTCGAGGGCCCGGCACGGGGCCGGCGCGGCCCCGTGTAGCCGCTCGTCCAGCATGGCCCGGGCGAAGTCGATGACGCCGTCCCACGAGTCCCGGTCTACCTGTTGACGATCCACAGTGGTGTGTCCACTGACGACGGACGCGGCCCACTCCAGGGAACGCTCAAGGAAGTCGGCCGGCTCGAACAGCACGTCCGAGATGCCCAGCTCGTGGGCCTCGTGCGGGCGGAGCATCTTGTTCTGCTGCAACGGGTTCTGGATGATCACCGTGGCCGCGTTGACCACACCGATCAGGTTGGGTAGTAGCTGGGTACCCCCCCATCCCGGGACCAGTCCGAGCGAAACCTCAGGGAAGGCCAGCGCCGCCGCCCCGGTCGAGAGCGAGCGGTACCGGCAGTGCAGGGCGAGCTCGAGCCCCCCGCCCATGGCCGCGCCGTTGACGAACGCGAACGTCGGCACCGCCGGCGTCGCGCAGCTTGGCGAACACCCGGTGCCCGTACCGGCCGAGCTCGAGAGCCTGTTCACGCGACTGGATGCAGTGGCATGCCGGTCACGTCGGCTCCGACCGAGAACATGAACGGCTTGCCGGTCACCGCGACGAACGGCGGGCTCGGCGGCGATCGCGGCACTCGATGGCCGCTTCGAGGCTGGCCAGACCACCCGGACCCAATGTGTTGGGCTTCGTGTGGTCGAACCCGTTGTCCAATGTGATCAGTGCCGCCGGCCGCTCGAGCCCGGGCACCGGGAAGACCCGCAGCAGCGCCTTCGTCACGACCTCGTCCACGAACTCGGTCACTTGGTACCCCTCCCACGCCGGATTCTCCCAGATCACCGTGCCACCCATGCCGATGCCGACGCACATGGCGGTCAGGCCGTACCGGACCTGCGGGTGCTCGGCGAACTGGCGGGCCAGCTGGGTCATCAGCCGTACACCGGAGGAGGCGAGCGGGTGGCCGATGGCGATGGCCCCACCCCACGGGTTGACCCGCGGGTCGTCCTCAGCGATACCGAAGTGGTCGAGGAAGGCGAGTACCTGTACGGCGAACGCCTCGTTCAGCTCGAACAGCCCAATGTCCTCAATGGACAGACCGGCCAGCCGCAGCGCCCGCTCGGTCGATGGGATCGGGCCGAAGCCCATCACCTCGGGCTCCACGCCGGCGAAACCGTATGCCACGAGCTTCATTGCCACCGGCAGACCCAGCTCCTCGGCGACCTCCGCGCTGGCCAGCAGGCAGGCGGTCGCCCCGTCGTTGAGCCCGGCCGCGTTGCCGGCGGTGACCTTTCCGTGTGGACGGAACGGTGTCCTCAGCCCGGCCAGCCTCTCCATCGAGGTGTCCCGCGGGGCTTCGTCCACAGTGGCCAGACCCCAACCCGCCTCAGGGTCGCGCACGGCCACCGATACCAGATCGGGCTGCAGCTTGCCGTCGGCGTACGCCTTGGCCGTCCTCTCCTGCGAAGCGAGGCCGAACCGGTCGGCCCGCTCCTTCGTAATGCCGGGCAACCGGTCGTGCAGGTTCTCGGCGGTCGCACCCATCACCAGGGCGGACGGGTCGACCAACTTCTCGGCCAGGATCCGCGGGTTCGGATCGACCCCTTCGCCCATCGGGTGGTGCCCCATGTGCTCGACACCGCCGGCGATAGCCACGTCGTAGGCGCCGAACGCGATGCCGCTGGCCAGTGTGGTCACCGCGGTCATGGCCCCGGCACACATGCGGTCGATGGCGAAGCCGGGCACCGTCTTCGGCAGGCCGGAGAGGAGCGCCGCTGTACGACCGATGGTCAGGCCCTGGTCGCCGATCTGGGTGGTAGCCGCGACGGCGACCTCGTCGACGCGTTCGGGCGGCAGCTGCGGATTGCGGCGCAGCAGCTCACGGATGCACCGGATCACCAGGTCATCGGCGCGCGTGTTCGCGTACATGCCGCCGGCTCTACCGAACGGGGTACGCACACCATCGACGAAGACGACCTCGCGGGCTGTTCGGGGTGCCGCTGTGGTGGGCACGACCGCCTCCTTGGTCACGGGATTGTCCGGGACAATGCTACTCGCGGGTAACTAGCCGCCGCGCGGGTTCCCCTGTGCTCCGTGACACAAGGACCTGATCGGCTAGGTTCATAACGGGACGGGCACGGGAAGGGGACGTGACATGAAGGTGCTCATCGCGGGTGGGGCCGGTTTCATCGGCAGTACCGTCGCCTCCGCCTGCCTGGACAATGGCATCACACCTGTCATCCTGGACAATCTGAGCACCGGCCGAGGCGAGTTCGTCCGCGATCGGATCTTCTACAGCGGTGACATCGCCGACGGCCCCATGATCGACAAAATCTTCTCCGATCATCCCGACATCGATGCCGTCGTCCACGCCGCCGCGATGATCGTGGTACCCGAGTCGGTCGAGCAACCGCTTCGCTACTACCGCGAGAATGTATCCAAGTCGGTCGACTTCATCGAGCACGTGGTGCGAAACGGCTGCACCCGGTACCTGTTCAGCTCGTCCGCCTCGATCTACGCCCCTGGCGAGGACTTCTCGGTCGATGAGCAGTCGCCGCTCGGCCCCGGCAGCCCGTACGCGCGGACCAAGGTCGTCATGGAGACCGTGCTCGAGGACTGCGTCGTGGCGTACCCGCTGCGCGTCCTCTCGCTGCGTTACTTCAACCCGATCGGGGCCGATCCGCGGCTGCGGACCGGATTGCAGGTGCGCCGCCCGACCCACCTGCTCGGCAAGTTGCTGACGGCCGTCGACGACAACGAGGAATTCCTGCTCACCGGCGTCGACTGGCCGACCCGGGACGGCTCGGGCATCCGCGACTTCATCCACGTCTGGGACCTGGCCGTGGCCCACGTCATGGCTCTGCAGAGCTTCGACGAGGTTCTTCCCGAACCCGGGTACGAGGTGATCAACCTGGGTACCGGCGCGGGCACCACCGTGAAGGAGTTCGTGGCCGCTTTCCGCAGCGTGACCGGCAAGCCGCTGCGCGTCCGGGAGGCCGGACCGCGCCCGGGTGATGTGGTCGGGTCGTACACACGCAGCGAGAAGGCCCGCCGCGTTCTCGGCTGGACACCGCAACACTCCATTGAGGACGCCATTCGGGACTCCATCCGGTGGGTCGAGGTCCGCGACTCCCGCCTGGCCCCCTGACTCGGCCCAGTCCCGCACGCGGGGGTCCGGGCGCTCTTGGTGTCGAGCGCACCGAGGGGCGCTCTTGGCATCGGGTGTCCCGAGGGCGCTCTTGGTGTCGGGTGCACCGGCAGGTGTTCTCGGTGTCTGGCGCACCGGCGGCTGTTCTCGGCGTCGGGTGCACCGGCAGGTGTTCTTGGCGTCGGGCGCACCGGCAGGCGTTCTCGGCGTCGGGCGCACCGGCAGGTGTTCTCGGCGTCGGGTGCACCGGCAGGTGTTCTCGGCGTCGGGCGCACCGGCAGGTGTTAGTGGGGACGCCGCGCTATACAAAAACCGGCGCTCGCGGCCCACAAAGCGATAGCAGACTGTCCGGGCAAACCCAGCTGGGCCAAGCGCGACAACCCAGGGGCTCCCGACGCGGGCCCGGTCAGGCGATGGCAGCCGGAGTCGGCGGGGGGTCGGGGAGGGCGGCGGCCAGGTCAGCGGCGAGCAGGCCGGACTGCCAGCGACGCACCCCGTTGGCGGCGAGTGTCGCGGTGACGGTGGCCGGCGTCGGGTCTGCCGGCGGGGTCCAAGCGAGCCGGCGGACCGCGTCGGGCGATACCAGGTTCTCGGGCGGCAGGTTGTGCTGCCCGGCCATGCGGTTGACCACCTCACGACACCGGGCCAGCCGGGCGGCCGCCACTGGATCACGCTCGGCCCAGCGGTGGGGTGGTGGTGGGCCATCGGGCGCCGGTGGCTGGGGGAGTTCGGCGTCGGGCAGCGCCCGCGCCTGGGCCAGTGCGTCGAGCCAGACCTGCGCCAACCGGCGTACCGATCGGCCACCGAACCCGGTCAGGGCCAGCAGTTCCCGCTCATCGCGCGGATCGGCTGTCGCCGCGGCCACGATGGCGGTGTCCGGCAGCACCCGGCCCGGGGCGGTGTCGCGGCGTTGGGCGATGCGATCGCGTGCGTACCAGAGAGCCCTTACCCGCGACAGCGCCCGCAGTCCTCGGATCTTGTGGATACCTGAGGTGCGGCGCCACGGGTCGGGGCGCGGAGTCACCGGGCGGCCGGCCGACGTGACCAGGGCGGCGAACTCTTCGTGGGCCCACCCGAGTTTGCCCTGTTTGGACAGCTCCTCCTCCAACTCCTGCCGCAGCGCGATGAGAAGTTCGACGTCCAGGGCGGCGTAGCTCAGCCATGAGGCGGGCAGCGGACGGGTCGACCAGTCGGCGGCGGAGTGGTGCTTCTCGAGCGCGAAGCCGAGCAGTCTCTCGGTGAGCGCGGCCAGCCCGACCCGCTCCACATTGGCCAGTCGAGCGGCCAGCTCGGTGTCGAACAGCTTGGTCGGCCGGAGCCCGATCTCGACCAGGCACGGCAGGTCCTGGCTGGCGGCGTGCAGCACCCACTCCTCGCCGGCGATCGCCTCGGCGATCTCGCCCAGGTCGGCGAAGGGCATCGGGTCGATGAGAATGGTGCCGGCACCCTCGCGCCGCAACTGGACCAGGTATGCCCGATGGGTGTACCGGTATCCCGAAGCCCGCTCGGCGTCAACGGCGACGGGACCGGTACCGGCCGCGAGTCGCTTCGCCGCGCGAGTCAGATCGGCTGGCGTAACGACTGGATCGGGCGTGCCGTCCCGGGGCGCGGTGAGCACGACGGCTTGGCTCCGGGAGTCCTCATCGCCGTCAAGCACCGGTGCCAGGCCGCTTGGTTCGCTGTCGCCTGCTCCTCGGGCTCCCTCGTCGGTCACCTCCTTACCGTACGGTGAACTACGTTGCCGATGCTGGTAGGGCCGACCGCGCGTCTGTGACGTTATGTCTCCCGCTACGCGGCGAAACCGCGAGATCAACGCCGCGTGGTCGCCCTCGCCCGGTCGGGGAACCGCGAAGGTCGTCGGACGACGATGGAATGCGCGGCCGAACGGGGGTCGCTTCCCGTGACCCGGTCGCTTACCGTGGGCCGCGGGCCCTTACCTGGGTCGACGGATTGAGGAGAGTCATGACCAACCCCGCAGACGAGTCGCGCACTCCGCCCCCCGCGGAAACCCCTGTTTCGCCGTCGGCCCCCTCCGAGCCTGCCATCCCAGCGCAGGGCACCGCGCCGCCCAGCCCGTGGTCCTACGGCTCGAACGCGCCCTACCCACCGCCGCCATCCTCCCCAGCCCCGGCCGCGGCCCCGCCGAGCGAGCCGCCGACCGCTGCGACACAGACCTCTCCGGTCGTGAGCGAGCCCCCGACCGCGGCCACTCAGACCTCTCCGGTCGTGAGCGAGCCGCCCGCGTCGCCTGGCTTCTCCTCGACGTACTCGCCGGTGCCCGACCCGGCTGTCAGCTCCGAGCCCGTGGCCCCGGCGGCCAGCACCTACGAGCCGCCACCCTCGGGCACGTACCAGCCCCCGGCCCCGGCCCCGGCGCCGAGCACGTACGAGCCGCCACCCTCGGGCACGTACCAGCCCCCGGCCCCGGCGGCGAGCACGTACGAGCCGCCACCCTCGGGCCCGTACCAGCCCCCGGCCCCGGCGGCCACACCGAACGAGGCGCCCGCTCCATTCACCTACACCGCGCCGGCGTCCTACGAACCGCACGTCGCAAGCACCTACCCGCCGCCAGCGTCCTACCCGCCGCCCGCGCCCGCCCCGGCGCCATACCCGCCGCAGCCCCCCGCGCCATTCACACCACAGCCCCCCGCGCCGTATGCGCCACCCGCTCCGGCGGGCTACGGCCCACCGACGTCCTATCCGCAGGATCAAGCCTTCTTTGGCCAAACGGGCGCAGCGACCGCGTCGCTGCCCGCCGGGCCCGGTGCTCCGAGCGCACCAGCCCCGGCCGCACCCGCCGCGGCCGGGCCCGTCACCTACCCGGCTGGTTCGGCTCAGGTACCGCCGACGCCCTACCCGGCGCCGCCGACGTTCGACCCGACGGCGGCCCAGCAGTTCTCGGCCCCACCGGTCTCCGCGTACCCGTATGCCTACGGGATGCCCAGCGCGATCCCGGCCGCGCCACCGAAGCCGCGCAACCGGTCGATCATCGTGCTCGCGGTCATCCTGGCCCTGCTGGTCGGCGCGACCGGGGTCATGACCACGTTGTTCCTGTTGCAGAAGCACGAGACCGGCAAGGCCAACGACCAGATCACCTCGTTGTCGGGTCAGCTCGGCACGCTGAGCCAGACGAGGGACGGGCTGCAGCGCGATCTCGACAAGGCAAAGGGCGACCTCAAGGATGCGCAGGACACGAATGACCAGACCAACTCGCAGAAGCAGGTCCTGGTCGACTGCCTCCGTGCGCTCAACGATGCCGGCCAGGCGCTCGAACAGAATGGCAACAAGGTCACCCCACAGATCCAGGCGATGATCGACGACGCCAACGACAAGTGCCGGCGGGCGTCCCAATTGCTGTAGTGGCAAGCGGGTTGGGCGCCGGGCGTTGGCGCGGTGGCGCTGAGCCTGTCCGGGCCGACTCTTCGCCCGGAGGGGACCGGCTAACGCCCGGGCGAGCTGGCCCGGTCGCGCAGGAGAACCACGCCCGGCGGTGGTAGTCCGGCGGTTGAGGAGAGCAGCGCACACCAGGCGTCCAGGTGCGCGCCGAGATCCCGATCGACCGGGGTCCATGACGCCCGGATCTCGATGTCGGCCGAGTCGGGCTGGCCGGACAGATCACCGAAGCGGGTCGACAAGGTCTGGGTGACGGTCCCGGCCGCCGCCTTGTACCGGGCGCCGCTGTGGTCGAGGGCGTCGGTGAACCAACTCCACCCGACCTCGGGCAGGAACGGGTCGCCGGCCATCTCGGCGTCGAGCTCGGCGGTCACGTAGGTGACCAGCCGCAGGGTGCCTTCCCAGGCCTCGTGCCCGGCCGGGTCGTGGAGCAGGATCAGCCGCCCGTCGGCCGCCTCCTGGTCATCACGCAGGACCGTGGCCGACAGGGCGAATGCGAATGGCGCGAGTCGCTGGGGAGGCGGTACTTCGATCAGGTCGATCTCGCGCCGAGGGCGCGCCGACCGGAGGCCGGTCACGGCCTCCGCGAAGATCGCGGGTACGGCGGTCGAGGGCGCCACGGCCTGAGCGTATGGCGCCGGCGGCGGTCGCGGGAGGACGGCGCGCCGGCCGGACGCCCGTACCGGTGAGGGATAAAAGCCCTGTTGAAAGGGTGTGTCCGTATTGTCCGGTGGACCGGGGTGACGACGGGATGCGTCGCGCGTCGTGACACCATGACCTCGATGAGTACCGATTCAGTTCTGGTCCGGGCGTGCCGGCGGGAGCCGGTTCCCCATCCGCCGGTGTGGTTCATGCGGCAGGCGGGCCGGTCGTTGCCCGAGTACCGCTCGGCACGTGCCGACGTGCCGATGCTGCAGGCGTGCCGGACGCCCGAACTGGTCTGCGAGGTGACCCTGCAGCCGGTCCGCCGGCACGGGGTGGACGCGGCGATCCTCTTCTCCGACATCGTGGTACCGCTGGCCGCGGCCGGCGTCGACGTGGACATCCGCGCCGGGGTGGGTCCGGTGATCGCCAAGCCGGTGGCCACCGTGGCAGACGTGGAGGCGATCCGTCCCCTGCACGTCGACGACGTGAGCTACATCGCCGAGGCGGTCCGTCTGCTCGTGGCTGAGCTCGGTGGCACCCCGCTGATCGGCTTCGCCGGTGCCCCGTTCACGCTCGCCTCATACCTCGTCGAAGGCGGTCCGTCGCGCACCTACGTCAAGACCAAGACGCTCATGCGGGCCGCACCCGAGCTGTGGCACGCGCTGTGTGACCGGCTGGCCCAGGTGACCCTGGAATTCCTGCGCGTACAGGCCCGGGCCGGAGTCGCGGTGGTGCAGCTGTTCGACTCGTGGGCCGGCGCCCTGTCAGAGGCGGACTACCGCGAGTTCGTGCTGCCCCACTCAACGGCCGTGCTGGGCCCGTTGGGCCGCGAGTTCCCCGACCTGCCGAGGATCCACTTCGGTGTGGGTACCGGGGAGCTGCTCGGCGCCATGGGGTCGGCCGGCGCGGACGTGGTCGGCGTCGACTGGCGAACGCCGCTCGACGTCGCCTCCGCCCGGATCGGGCCGACCTACGCCGTGCAGGGCAACCTCGATCCCGTCACCCTGTTCGCCCCGTGGCCGGTCATCGAGTCGGAGGTGCGACGCATCCTGGCCGAGGGTGCCCGTACCCCCGGTCACGTCTTCAACCTGGGTCACGGCGTGATACCCGAAACCGACCCCGACATCCTCACTCGCGTCGTCGCCCTCGTTCACGCCGAAGGAAGGGCACCTTGTTAACTGTCCTGACCCAGGACGTTGTTGACACGCCGGCTCGGGTTGTTGATCAAAGGAGGACCTCCTGGCGTAGTGGAGTTAGGCGCTTCACGATCGCAAGGAGGTCCTCGTGTCCCACGCTAACGCGCGGCTCAACGACTATGGTCGTCGGCTGCTGGTCCAGCGGGTTCGTGTCGACGGTCGTCCGATTGCTCATGTGGCCAAGGAGCTGGGGATATCCCGTCAGCGGGCCACGGTATGGATCACCCGCTTTGACCAGGATGGGCTGGCCGGACTGCAGGATCGGTCCAGCCGCCCACATCGCACGCCCACTCGCACGCCGGCCAAGGTGGAACAGCGAGTCCTCAAGGCCCGGGCGAAGTACCGGTGCGGAGCGATCGGGTTGGCTCGACACACCGGAGTGGCGGTAGCCACCTGCGGGCGGATCCTGCGCCGCCACCAGGTGGCCCACCTAGCCGATTGTGACCCGATCACCGGCGAACGGATCCGGGCCGTGCGCCACAGCGGGCGCCGCTACGAACATCCCCACCCGGGTGACCTGATCCATATCGACGTGAAGAAGATCGGCCGTATCCCCGATGGGGGCGGCTGGCGTGTACATGGCTGGCACACCCGCACCGCCGGCCGCAAGATCGGCTACGACTACATCCACTCCGCCGTCGATGACCACACTCGGCTGGCCTACTCCGAATCCTTACCCGACGAAAAGGGCCCCACCGCCGCCGCGTTCCTCCTGCGGGCCGCCGCCTGGTTCGCCCGCCAGGGCATCCCCCAGATCAAAGCCATCCTGTCCGACAACGCCTTCGCCTACCGCAAGAGCCGCATCTTCGCCGCCGCCGTGACCACCCTCGACGCGAAACACCACTTCATCAAGCCCCACTGCCCCTGGACCAACGGCAAAGTCGAACGCTTCAACCGCACCCTGCAAAACGAATGGGCCTACCGCCGCCCCTACCTCAGCAACACCCACCGCGCCAAAGCCTTGCTCCACTGGCTGACCATCTACAACAATCAGCGACCACACACCGCGCTCGGAGGCCACCCCCCGATCAGCCGCGTGTCAACAACCTGCTGAGCCAGGACAGTTAACGCCTGCGGTATAGGAGGGTGCCCTTGTTAACCGCGGGGCGGGTGGGGGGCGGCGCGGGCGCGGGTGGGGGGGCGGCGCGGGCGCGGGTGGGGGGGCGGCGCGGGCGTGGGTGGAGCGGACGCTGGCGGCGGGGGACGGGTCAGCGGGAGCGGGCGGACAGCCGCAGGGACTGCCAGGAGCCGTCGCCATACCAGCCGCCGTCCACGTTGAGGGTGGTGCCGTTGACGAATCCGCTGCGACTCCAGTCGGCCAGGAAGGCGACGGCCTGGGCCACGTCCTCGGGCGTCGCGAAGCGCCCCATCGGTACGTGGTCGGTGATGTCCTCGTCGTCGTAGGCTCCCTGCCCCTGGGACTCGTCGTCCATCGGGGTCTTCACCCAGCCCGGGCATGAGAGATGATTAATACCAGCACCCCACATTAACAACTACACAGAGGCGATCACAGCACAGGCGAAGCGCGATGAGGTTCCCCACGGGGGAGCGGAGCGGCCGGGTGGAGATCCAAGACAGAGACCTGAACACCCCCGAGGGTGGCTGAGCGGGACCGGCCGATCGCCGGTGCGGACGGTAGACGCGGGCTAGAAGATCCGGGCGACCCCGGGCGCGGGCAAGCCGAAGAATCCGGGCACCACTTGAGACGCCCCCGACAGCCACCCCCGAGGGTGTTCAGGTCACGCACGACCAGCCGGCGCGATGCCGGCACAGACAGCCCACCGGATCACGGTGGCGCAGCGACCCCTGTAGAGACCGCAAGGGCTCCGGGCGCGCGCGCTGAGCACGCCGTGGCGGGCCGCAACAGGCGGCCCGACATGCCTCCGGAGGGCTCCATGAACCGCATCACCGTTGCCAAGATCGTTGGCTACAGCATCGCCACGATCGCGGCAGTGACCAGCTACGGCCATCAGGTCGAGCTGCTCGCGCTGGCCGAGCTCGACCCGCTGTTCGGGATCATCCCGTCAGAGTGGGTGACGCCGGCCACTGTGGACAGTCTCGCGATCGTCGCGCTGATCGTCCGCACCGCACCACTCGCCACCGAGGCGATGAAACGAGCAGCACTCCTGCCGCTGGTCCTGGCGGGTGGGCTGTCGATCGCGGCCAACGTCGCGACCGCTCACAACGTGGTCGGCGTGATCGTCGGCGTCTGGACAGTCGCGGCGTACATCCTGGCCGAGCTGTTCATCAGCAAGCTGGACGGCAGGGCCGCTCAGGCGGCCACGCGGCCCGCCCAGATGGCCGTACACGCGACGGCCACTGTGGACACACCGGCGGACACGATGACCGCGGCGGACACGCCAGCGGCCATCCTGTCCGGCCCGCCGGTCAACCCCCGGACGGGCCGGCCGTACAGCGAACGGCACGCACGACGGCTCGCAGCCGCGCGGGCGTGAGGTCCGAGCACGCGGACGGCACCGAGAACGCGCAATGTCCTCGGTGCCGTACCGGGCCGCTCGGCCCAACTAGGTCGGCCCCGGCGGGTGCGCAAACACCCGAGCTCCGGGGCCTGAGGACTCGCGAGAGGAGTCCCTGTGTCCAACCTACCGATCCCGTCGGTCCCCGACGGATACGACGGCGACCCTGTCATTGACGCGGCTTGGCGGGCGCTGGCCGCGTTCGGCGACGAGCTCGACCGGCCCACGGCGGCGCTCCTGCTGCCCATCTGGCGCCACGCCAGCGAGTTGACCGACCGCGGGAGCGCCTGATGCCGGCCGGGCCGCTCACCCCGTGCCCGATCCTCGGCGACGGATACGACGGCAGTGTGATCGTTCAGCGCGGTTGGATGGCGCTGGCCATGTACGCCGGGTCGAACATCAGCCGGTACGCGGCAACCGAGCTGATCCGTGGCTGGCAGCACGCGCCGCAACTGACCGACGAGGAGCGGGTGGCCGTGCTGCGCCGCTTCCCCGAGCGGCCCGTGCCGCCGCTACCGCCACACGTGGCGGGGCAGCGCATCGGCGACCGGCACGACGACTGATCGAGCAGTGAGCGGCGGGAGGCGGTCGGCCACGCGCCGGCCGCTCTCTCTTTTTGTTGATCATGGGAGCGCTCCCATCGGATCGACGATGGTGAGCCGGGGGTTCAGGGACGACGCGGCAGGGTCGCGCCCGGCTCGCGGACGTACCAGCGGAGAAACTCGCGGAGCACCGCGGACAGGTCCGGCTCGGCCAGTTCGACGGCGCGTTGCCACAGCTCGTCCGGCACGCGGACGCCGTGCTTGGGCGTTCCCCGGCCGGGCATGAGATCAGGGTGTCGCCACACTCGGGGCTTGACGCGGGCGACGGTGGGGCCACACCCTCTCAGGTGACGTGGGTGTGGCCACACCCGCGAGGCGGCCCGGGGCGGCGAGCCAACGCCGGCACCCGGGCCTAGATCAGACGCGGAGGTCTCGACCATGGGCGGAACTCTAATCGCCACACCCGACGAGCCGAGCCGCGAACGCGCGCTCGTGCAGCTCGCGGTACGGCATGTGCGCTGGCGCGCCGGCAGCGAGGCACGGCGGCACGTCGCGATGGCCGTGCTGGCGGAGTGGCCAGAGTCGGCGGAGCTCACCGACGCCGAGCTCGCCGCCGTACTCAGGCGGTTCAAGGGATGAGCCCGTACCGTCCGAGCGTCCGGGTCATGCTGGCCGGATACGCGGCGCTGGCGATCGCGCTCGTGCTGGCGCTCACGGTGCCGTTCGTGATCTTCGGATGACCCGCCGTGATGATCTGTACCGGGCCGTGACCCGCGGCGCGTCGACCCTCGATGAGCGGCTGTTGCTGCTCGGCGAGCTCGCCCGCAAGGATCGGCGCCTGACACAGTCAGATGTCGTGTGGTGCCGCCTGGCGTTGCTCGCCGACGTGCAGCGCGAGCGCGACCTACCGCCCCCGCCCGCGGCGCGCCCACGCCGCCGCCGCTGATTGGAGAGACCGATGCGCACATCCGAACTGACCGCGCTCCGGGCCGAGCTCGCCGCGCTGCGCGCCGAGCTCGCGGCACTGCGCGCCGAGCTGCCCGCGATCGTGCGGGAGGCATACGGCGAGGGTCAGGTCGCCGGCCTGACCGAAGGTGTCCGGGCGGGGCGACGCATCGGCCGGGCCGCCACTGCCATGCCGAACCGGCCGGCGCTGACGCTCGTCCCGCCGCCCGCGGGCTGAGCGCTACAGGGCCGTGGAGTCCCACCGGTAGTGCGTGCCGAGCCCTGCCGCCCATCCGCACGAGCACACGACGATGCCAGTAGCGGTGTTGTCGCTCAGAGCCGCGAGGAACCGCCCCGCCGGGTCGGGCAGCTCGACCGGCTCGCCGTTGTTGTGGATGAGCCGCTGATCCGGGCGGACCCGGGCGGGCAGAGTGCCGAGGTACGCGCCGCTCATCAGTACACCGGTCCTTGCCAGTCGCCGCCCGGGTGACCCGCCGGGGTCGCGACGGGTGTGGTCCGCAGGGGCGGCAGCTCGAACTCAAAGCCGTCGATCGGGTGCGTGTCGACGAACCGGTCGGCGGCGGCGTCGACAGCGCTGCCCGCCCGCTCGCGGGTCCAGCGGCGCAACAGCGTGACGACCACGTCATCGACGCTGCGCCCGCGGGCTCCCGCCAGCACCGCCGCCGTTCGGTACAGCTCGGCCGGTACGGCGACGGTCCGGGCATCCGGGGTCGGCGGGGTCGGGGCGCAACGGTGGCGGCGGCCGATGGCGAACACGGCGGGTCAGGCGCTCGGCGCGAGGCTTGCGGGGTCGAGCGCGTATCGCTTGCCGCCGACCTCGATCCACTCGGGCAGCTCGAGCACGTTGTGCTCGCGCACCTCGGGCGTGTGGGTCGTGCAGTAGCCGACCTCGGCCCCGAGCGCCTGCCCGACGCTGAGCCCGTGGCGGGTCAGCCGGAGCCGGGCATCCTCGATCGCCTCCCGCTCGGTAGGCGGCCTCCACGGTGAACGAGTGCCCGACCTTGCGGTCGGTGGTCAGCATCACATCGAAAGTTGTCACGGTCGCATGCTCCATTCCAGTTCGGCCTGAACGCTCGCGCTCCGCGCGCGCGGCGTACTCCCGCCTCCATCCGGCGGCACCACCCGCGCCAGTTGGCGACAGCGCCTCGTCCAGCGTGTACAGCGCCCGGCTTTGATCCGGCGGCATGGGCGGTCGAGAGCAGCAGTGCCCGCGGGATCGGGCGGTCGGTCACGTCGTCGCCGCCCGGGTCCGTACGGGCGGCTGCAGTCGGCCATGGCCGCTCGCGGAACATGTACCCCGCGGGCAGTTGGCTCGGGTCGGCGTGACGCAGCCACAGCACGCGGCGGGCCGTCGTCGAGCATCGTGGCCGGGCCGGCGGCGTGGGCGTCGATGTTGCGTAGACGCGCTTGGTCCAGCCGAGGTCGACGATCGTCGCGTACGCGCTGGGTCGCGGCCGAGAACCGCACCGCCGCGCGGTCGGCGGTCAGCCAGGCGTCGACCACCTTCGGCCGGCCGCCGCCGCCTCGTCGAGCGAGCCGGCCGGGCCGATCATGCGGGCCGCCGCGACCGCCTCGTCGACCGCCTCGGCCGCGATCGACTTGAGCGCGGCACGATCGCCGGCAGCGCCGCCTTAGCCGCCTTGCTGGCCCGCCCGCGCAGCACGCCCTGAGCGTCGCTGATCACCTCGTCGGCCGGGTCCTGCGCGGCGGCCAGACCCGCCCATCCGGCCGCGTCGAGCTCGTCGGCCGCCCGTCCGCGAGCGCGTCGGACCAGACGTGCCGCGGGCGTCGCCCAGGTCCCGGCCGGCGTCGCGGCGCAGCTCGCCGAGGGTGCGCACGCGGGTGAACAGGGTCATCGCCTCGGCGAGGAGCTCGCCGCATCCCAGGTCGGTCAGTTGCGCGGCGAGCGGGCCGACGGGTCCGCCGATGTGGTCATGCTCACCGGCCGCCATCTCGCGCCTGGGCGGTCGCGACCTCGGCGGCGGCGTCGCGCTCGGCGAACCGGTCGATCAGGTACGCGGTCGCGTCGCTGGGCCGGTCGACCCGGCCGAACTCGACCGCGGGCGGGAGCTCGGGGAGTCGCTGTCGCTCTTGCGTGTGGCCATCGGGGGTGCCTCTCGTTCGTGGGGTGGAGCACGTGGGGTGGTGCGGGTGGTGGTGATCATTGTCGGTCATACCCGCCCGGTCCGCCAGCATTGCCCGACCAGAATCGGTCACGTGCGGGCCGGTCGGATCACGCGGTCCACCCGGTCGGACGACAGCGATCGACGAGCGGTAGCCCCGCCGACCTCTGTCCACCTCCGGCCGGAAACGGACATAACGGTCGGTTTTTACCGTGATCGGGCCGGCTGGACACCGACGCCTCTCTGTCTTCACTCGCAGGCCCCTGACGACCGATTTCCCGCCCAGAGCCACGCTCCCGGCTTGAGCAGGCGGACCCTCACTTTCGGGTGCCGGGAGGCCGTGTTCACCCGCCAGCGGCCCGTACAGAGGGCGGGCGGGGCCGCTGGCGCCCGCGTGGCTTGGTACCCGCCAGCGCCCGCCGCTCGCGAGGGGTCAGCCCGCCGACGATGCCGAACCGCAGCTCGTCGAGCGCCTCGACGGCCATCGCCTCGGCGAGGCACTGCGCCCGCACCGGGCAGCCGGCGCACCGCCGCCGGGCGCGCTCGACCGCCTCTGTCGTGAAGCGCTCCGGGTAGAACACCTCGAGCTCGAGCCCGCGGCATGCCGCCCGCTCCGCCCAGCTCATCGACGGCGGACCGGCGGCGGCGGCGCGAGCAGTGGCGGCGGGGGCGGCGCAGGCTCGACGGCGGGCGTCCGCGGTCGGGGGCGCGGGGTGGTGCGGGGTGCCGCCTGATGGTGGCGGCGGCGCCGCCCGGGGTGGGTGCGTCGCGGCATGATCAACCTTTCTCGTGTCGAGGTGGGCCGTGGTCTCCAGTCCCGCCAGTCCCGCCAGTGGCGCCAAGGGGGAGAGTGCGACGGGGGAGTCCCACCGGTAACCGGGGCCGTGGTGGCTCCGGTTGACTCGCCGGTAACCGGTTCGCTCACTGGACCGGTTCCGTTTTGTCCTGGCGGGATCACGAGGCTTTCTCGTGTCGAGGTGGGCCGGCTGGCGGGAGGGCGGGGCGCCCGGCTCCCGGTTGGCGGGGTGTCCCCGGCCTGGCGAGCGTGATGGGTGCTCCGGGGGGTGTACCGGTGTGCACCTCCCTACGGTCGGTGCACACACCTGTACCGGTGTGTGCACCGTGCACCGGTACACCCGGTACACCTAAGATCCACTCACTCATCCACGCCTCCCGCGGGATCGACGACGCTCAGGCTGAACCCCTTGCCGCGTCCAAGATCCTTTACGCGGATCAGACCCGCCTCAAGAGCCGTCCGGCGTGCCTTTGCCTCCCGCGGCGACCCCCAACCGAGCCCCCCGACCGCGTCCCGCACGGAGCAGTCGGGATGCTCCCGGACGTAGGCCAGGAGCGCGGCCGCGTCCGCGTCGGCCCGGACGGCGGCCCGGGTGCCGCCGTTCAGGTCGAGCGCCAGCATCCGCGTGGCCGCGTCGTAGGACAGTGGACGCTCCGGCTGATCGACATCCCGACCCTCGGCACGCAGGTACCTGCCGCCGGTCATCACGTCGCGGGTCAGGTACCACATCGCGTCCGGCCACGCCTCGAGTCGCTGTGAGCCGATGGCCGACTCCTGCCCGGCCTCGGCCTGCGCCTTTGGCGTGTGGACCGGCATGACCAGCTCATCCACACCCCCCTCGGCTTTGATCACGTCGAGCGTGTCGAGGAACCGCCCCACCTGCGCCTCGTCGTTGCCGTTGTCTACCGACCCGACGTACGCCCGCGAGTACGGGTCGACGATCCACAACCCGATGTCGCGCTCGGCCAGCCACGCGGCCACCCACGCCTGTACCCGGGGGTTGATCAATGGCAGGCGCTTGCCCCGCAGGTTCAGTGAATACACCCGGTGGGTGTTGGTGATGCCGGTCTCGCGGAGCCACTCGCGGTACTGCTCCTGCTCAACCTCGTAATTGAAGATCGCGACACCCCGCCCGGTCGGGGTCACCGTGAACCGGTTCAGGAACGGCCAGTCATCGGCGTAGGTCCGCACGAGGTTGTCGATCACGGTCGTCTTGCCCGCCTTGCGCCCGGCGATCAGCACGGCGTTGTGGCCGACCCCGAGCATGCCGGCCACCCTGAATCGGGCCGGTCGGGCCGGCTGGCGCAGCCACGTCTCGAGGTTGCCCACGTCCTCCGGCGGCGTCCACGCCCGGGCGTGCTCGATGTCGTCGGCTCGGCGCCGGACCTCGCGCCGGTTCAGCTCGCGCTGCACCTCGCTGTCGAGTGGGTCGCCGGCCGGCGCCACGGTCGCGGGCGTCGGTGCCGCCTCGGGGGGCGATCCGCTGATTACCTGCTGCCCGACAGCCGAACCGTTGGCCTTCGCCGCAGCCTCGAGGAAGTCGAGCCCCTCGGCCTGGTACTGCCGGACGAGCCGGCCGAGCGCCGCTTGATCATCATTTCTGGTCGTCGTCATGACCGCACCCCGAACGGCGAGCGGCCGGCTCGGGATGCGCGCACGACGCTCGCGGCCCGCCCGCGCGGACAGTGATCTACGTGCACGATCACACCGCCCACGCTTCCGTGCCGTCGGCGGTCCCGGCGGTTCGCGGCCACGATGACGGCGTCGCACAGCTCGCAAGGCGCTACGATGGCGGGACCGCGCGAAGTCGGGAAGACGGCGCCGGCCCCACGGGGCCGGCGCTGTTCTGTTGTCCTCACGCCGCTCGCCGCCCATGACGGGCCGGGCGGGTCTGCGGCGGGACGACGACGGCGGAGGTCAGCTCGGCGTCGGCGGTCAGGTCGGCGGGCGTGAGCACGCCGCGGGCCAGCGCGGCCCGGATGATGCGCGCGGCGCGGGCGAGCTTGGCGGGATCGTCGACGGCGCGCTCGGCGGACTTGAGCCGCCAAGCCTCCTGGGCCGGCGCCGGGTCAGGGATGTACTCAGGGGTCGCCGAAGCGACACGGGTGGCCTTAGCCATGCCGGACACACTCCACGGATCAAAGGGACTCGATCCGGCACGTCCCGCTTTCTCAGCGGTGGAGGGTGTCGCTTGGGCTCATCACGGGGGGTCGCTCGCCTGGTGCGTGGCCGGGCTTACGGGGTGTCGCTTGGCCTCATCACGGGGTGTTCTCTACGGTCAACCGGTGGCCGTCAACCGGCCCGGCACGACCGTACCAAGAACGTTGACGGCTGACCCATACACGTCGAAGAATCCATATGCGTCAGGATCGCCGCCGCCACCACGTGTCCGCCGGAGCGACCCGCTCGACGTCGAAACCCTGGGCGCCCGGCCGAGCTCGGCCGACCGCCACCCGGTGCACGAACATGGCGAGGATCTCGCGCCGCTCGTCCAGCGTCATCAGCGACCACGCCTCGCGTAGCCGACTCAGGTCGACCCGCTCCACGGCGGGCGGTAGCTCGGCGAGCTCGCTCCGCAATGCCGCCTCCCGATCGGCCAGCCCGCCGCGGGCGACCGCCCACTCTTCCCCGCCGAGCTCGCCGGCCGCCCACATCCGGGCGAGATCGTTGCGCCGCACGTCCAGCGTGGACAGGGCCACGCCGAGCGCGTCGCGGCGTACGGCGTGCTCGTCGTCGGCCATGGCCCGGCGGAACGCGGGGGAGTCCAGCGCGGTCAGCAGCTCGGCCACGACGTGTGCCTCGAGCGGCTCGGCCATCACCCCGACGCATCCGCGACCGCCTGTCTTCGGGTGACAGGCGTAGTACGGCACCGAGCCGAGTAGCCGGCCGCCCTTGCGGCGCTGTTTCATGGTGCCGACGAGCGGCGCCCCGCACACCCCGCACACCGCGGTACCCCCGGAGAGCAGGTACCGGCGCGCCGTGCCGCCGCGCTGTGGCGGGACCGCGTAGAGCTCGCCGGCCGATGTGGTCACCACCCGGGGCGCCGCGAGCCGGTTGCGGATCTTCGCGAACGTGTCGGCGTCGAGGATGGCGGGCCAGTTGCCCGGGCCGGTGTCCACGCCACGATGGACCCGCCGTCCGGCCACGGTCGGGCTGGTGATCCACGACCGGACCGTGTTCATGGTGATAACGCCCGGCCGGGTGATCGGCTCGCCGGCCGCGTCGCGCAGCACCGCGTCGCCTGCCTGCTCGGCGGCGCGGGTGTAGCGCTTGCCCGAGGCGGTCACCCTGACCTGAAAGGCGCCGTGCACGCCGCGCTCGCGCAGGTCCCGCGCGATGTTGGTCAGCGACCATCCGGCCAACACCCGCTCGGCGCTCTCGCGGATGATCGTCGCCTCGTCCTCGACGACCGTGAGTGTCTTGTCACCGGCGGCGTTCACGCCGTGCACGTAGCCGTACGGGCGCGAGCCGGCCGGGCGGCCCTTGGCGGCGTTGGCGTCGAGGCGCTCCCGCACGCGCCGCTTGAGCTTGCGGATCTCCGCCGCCGCCAGTACCGCCTTGATCCCGGCGACCTCCTCGCCCACCCGCACGATGCCGTCGCGGTTGGTGTGCAACTCGGTGATGCCGGCCGCGTCGAGCTCGGCCGCCAGGGCGAACCACTCGACCTCGCCGCGGGTCAGTCGGGACTGCTCGACCGTCCAGACGTGGGCGACCTCGCCGCGCGCCAGCGCCCGGCGGAAGCGTTCAAACTCGGGCCGGCGCGAGCCGTCGGAGGCGCTGATGTCGTTGTCCGCGAACACCTTGACCGGCACACCGGGCCACGTCCGGGCGGCGTACGCGCGTCCCCAGCGCTCCTGATTCTTGACACCCTCGACGCGGCCGGACCGGTCCTGACTGATGCGGGCGACCAGTGCCACGTAGCCTCGTGTGTTCGTCATGTGCCCATACTGACAGGGGTACGCCTTGACAGCAAGCACCACACACGGCGTTGACCCGTACCCCTCGTCCACCCCATTCGGCGGCCAGCGTGCGGGTGAGCCCGACCAGCCCGTGCTTGCTGGCGTTGTAGGCCGACCGGTCAGCGACACCGCGCAGGCCGGCCACCGACGCGATGTTGATGATGGAGCCCCGGTGCTGGGCCAGCATCCGGCGGCCGAACTCCCGACACAGCACGTACGGGCCGGTGAGGTTGACCTCGACCACATGGCGCCACACGTCAACCGGAGTCGCCTCGGCCGGACTGATCAGCGCGATGCCGGCGTTGTTGACCAGCACGTCGGTGCGTCCGTAGGCGGAGTCGACGGCGGCGGCGAAACCGGCCACGTCGGCTTCGGAGGTGACATCGCCGGTGACGCTGAGGGCGTTGCCCAGCCCGGCCACGGGCTGCAGGTCCATCAGGGCGAGCCGGAAGCCGGAGGCGGCCAGCACCTCGGCGATGCGCAGCCCGATTCCCTGGGCGGCGCCGGTCACGACGGCTACCGGGGCCGTCGGGTTGGTCCGGTTGGGCTGCTGCAGCGTGGGCGGTTCAGCGGAGGTCACGTCCACCACCGTAGAGCCAGCGGGGAAGATGGTGGTATGCGTGTCGTGGTGGTCGGCGGCGGGGTGTCCGGACTCGCGGCCGCCCAGCGCCTGCGCGAACTCGGTGGAGACGGCGTCGAGCTCGTCGTACTGGAGCGCTCCGACCGACTCGGCGGCAAGATCCACACCGGGTCGCTGGCCGGGGTACCGGTCGAGACAGGGGCCGAGAGCTTCCTGATGCGCGAACTGGGAGCGGAGTCAGCCGTACTCGAGCTCGCAAGAACCGTCGGCCTGGGTGACCGCCTGGTGCATCCGTCCCCGGTGGCAGCGGCCATCGCGGTCGACCATGGGCTGCACCCGGTGCCGGCCGGTACCCTGCTCGGCGTACCGGCTGATCCATCCACTCTGGACAGTTTCGTCCACATGGAACAGTCTGATGTGGACCTGGGGAGCCCTCTGGTTGAACCCGGCCAGGACGTTGGCGTCGGTTGGCTGGTCCGGCAGCGCTTCGGTGACTCCATAGTCGACAGGTTGGTCGACCCGGTGCTCGGTGGTGTGTACGCCGGCCGAGCTGACCAGCTCAGTCTGGCTACCACCATGCCCGGACTCTACGCCGCGGCCCAGCGGGAGCACACGCTGAGCGCGGCCGTCGGGTCCGCCCTGGCGGCGGCTCCCCGACCGACCGGTCAGCCCGTCTTCGCCAGTGTCCGAGGTGGACTGTCCACTCTGGTTACATCCATCGCTGATGCCGCCCGAGCCCGTATCGAGTTCGGTTCGACCGTGCGGAGGCTCGTCCGTACCGGCTCCGGGTGGACGCTGACCATCGGGTCCACGCGGGACGCCGTCGAGCTCTCGACCGACGCGGTCGTGCTGGCGGTGCCGGCCGCGCCAGCCGCCCGCCTGCTCGACAGCACCGAGGTCGGGGCGCTGCAGTACGCCAGCATCGCGCTGGTCACCTTCGCCTTCCCGCCCGGCACCGGACTGCCTGGGCTGTCCGGGTTCCTGGTCCCGGCGACCGAGGGGTACGCGGTCAAGGCGGCGACGTTCATCAGTACGAAGTGGACACTCAACCACGGGCCGGTACTGGTCCGGGCGTCGATCGGCCGCCACGGCGACGAGGAGCTGCTCCAGCGGCCCGACGCCGACCTGATCGCCCAGGCCCATCGTGAGCTGGGTGACATCATCGGGGCCACCATGCCCGACCCGGCGGCCAGCGCGGTGTACCGCTGGGGCGGTGGGCTGCCTCAGTACGGGGTGGGCCACCTGGACCGGGTGGCCCGGGTGCGGTCGACGCTGCCCGGCACCCTCGCTCTGGCGGGAGCGGCCTACGACGGGGTCGGGATCGCGGCCTGTGTACGGTCGGGTCAAGCGGCCGCTGACGCGGTCTGGCGGAGTCTGGAGAATGGCAACCATGAGTAGAACCAATGCGGCGACGTTGAAGGAACTCAACTCGACCATCCGGTACACGATGTGGTCGGTGTTCCGGGCCGCGAGTCCGCTCGGTAAGGCGGCTCGTGACGCGGTGGGGGCGGAGGTCGACGAACTCGTCGAGCAGATCGGTCAGAAGGACGTTGTCGTACGGGGTACCTACGACGTGTCCGCCCTGCGAGCCGACGCCGATCTGATGATCTGGTGGCACGCCCCGACGGCGGACGCCCTGCAGGAGGCGTACGGGCGGCTGCGCCGGACCGCCCTGGGCGCGCACCTCGCCCCGGTGTGGTCCACCATGGCCCTGCACCGGCCGGCTGAGTTCAACAAGAGCCACATCCCGGCCTTCCTGGCCGGCGAGGAGGCGAAGGACTACCTCTGCGTGTACCCCTTCGTGCGCTCGTACGAGTGGTATCTGCTCCCGGATCAGGAGCGCCGGGACATGCTGGCCGAACACGGCAAGATGGCTCGGGGATTCCCCGACGTGCGGGCCAACACGGTAGCGTCGTTCGCGCTCGGCGACTACGAGTGGATCCTGGCCTTCGAGGCCGACCAACTCGACCGGATCGTCGACCTGATGCGGGAGCTGCGCGCGTCCACGGCCCGGCGCCACGTGCGGGAGGAGGTCCCGTTCTTCACCGGTCGCCGCCGGCCAGTGGCTGAGATCGTGGCGAGCCTGCCGTAGGGACGGCGGTCAGTCGCCGGCGGTCATTCGCGGTACTCGCGGATCATCGGCACGTGGGGTATACCGTCGTCCAGGTACTCCGGACCGGAGTCGACGAACCCGTACCGCCGGTAGAACTCGACCAGCTGGCTCTGCGCGTCCAGCACACAGGTGCGGGCGCCGACCAGGTCGAGGGCGGCCGCGACCAGGCGCCCGGAGAGCCCCTGGCCGCGCGCGGCCGGTGTGGTACAGACCCGGCCGATGCGGGCAGCGCCGTCTGACTCGGTGAGCAGCCGGAGGTAGGACAGCGGTTCGCCACCCAGCCCGTCGGCGGCCAGCCACACATGACGGGTCAGCGGCTCGAGGTCGCGCCCGTCGAGCTCAGGGTAGGGGCAGTGCTGCTCCACCACGAACACGTCCGTACGCAGCCGCAGCAACCGGTACAACATGGGCGCGTCAAGCTCGACCGTGGTCGCGACGCGCAAGATCATGCGTTGATGGTACCGACTCTGTGCCGGCCGTCCACGGGCGCCGCCCTGTGCACGACGGTGATCCGTCCACCTCGGACAGTCACGCCAATGACCGACGATCCACCCGTCCTGCTCCGCCTGTCGAGGGTCAGCTCGTGGCCGGGTCGAGCCGGACGCTGACCGAGTTGATGCAGTAGCGGGCGTTGCGCGGCGTCATCTGCTCACCGTCGAAGCGGTGCCCCAGGTGTGAGTCGCAGCGGGCACAGCGGACCTCGGTGCGCACCATGCCGAATGAGCGGTCCTCGATGTACCGGATGGTGCCGGGCAGCGCCTCGTCGAAGGACGGCCAGCCGCAGTGGCTGTCGAACTTGGTGTCGGACGAGAACAACTGTGCTCCGCAGGCCCGGCACCGGTATGTGCCCTGCGTCTTCGTCTCGACGTACTCGCCGGTCCACGCGGGCTCGGTACCGTGCTGGCGCAACACCCGGAATTCGGCCGGGCTGAGCCGTACGCGCCATTCGTCCTCGGTGGTGGGAAGGTCCTCAACAGGCAGTTCGCTGGTCATTTCGCCACATACTCCTCGCGGCTGCGGGGCTCGGTTACGCCCTCAACGGTACGCAGGACGTCGGACAACCGCTGTTACCAAACGCGAACGGCTCTCGTTGGGCACGGCATGGGCCGGTACTGCTGGTGGTGAAGTTCCGCCCCACTGTGGCGCAGGCGCTGGCCCGCGGGTCGTACCTGGGCGGCCTGGCCGGCTCCGGCGCGGGCGCTGTGGTCGTCGCGCTGAACCGGGTGATCGGGGGCGCTGGCTGGGTCGGCTGGCTGGCCGGGCTGGTCGTGCTGGCGCTGCTGACCGCCACCGGTGCCACGGCCTGGCTCGCCTTCGGCCGGGGGCCGGGGGCTGACATCGACGACTCCGGCATCCATCCGGTGCCGGCCGGGCCGGATGCCATGACCCGGTGGCAGGACATCGAAGACGTACGGGTCGAGCGGCGGGGCGGCCGGACCGCGGTGACGGTGCTGCTGGAGTCCGGCGCGATCGCCCGGCTCCACGCACCGTATGACGGCCGGTGGCTGGCCGGCGACCCGGGGTTCGAACGGAAGCTGTTCCTGCTGCGCAACCGGTGGGCGACGCATCGCAGCTTCACGGTCAGCAACGGCATCCCCCCGCTGGCGGGGTAGGGTCCTCCCATGGCCAGCAAGGTGCCCGCGACCGAGCTGGAGGTCGCCGGGAGGACGGTCCGGGTGTCCAACCCTGACAAGATCTACTTCCCTGAGCGCGGCTTCACCAAGCTTGACGTGGTGACGTACTACCTGTCCGTCGGCGACGGGATCCTGCGGGCGCTGTTCGAGCGTCCGACCACGCTGGAGCGTTGGCCGGGTGGTGTCGTCCCGGGGGCGAAGCTGTCGACCCGGGCCGATCACACCGGCGACGCCTTCTACCAGAAGCGGATCCCGACCCGGGGCGTACCCGAGTGGATCGAGTCCGCCGAGATCAAGTTCCCCAGCGGCCGGACGGCCGACGAGCTGTGCCCGGTCGACCTGGCCCACGTGGCCTGGGCGGCGCAGCTCGGCACCATCGTCTTCCACCCGTGGCCGGTCCGACGCTCCGATGTGGACGCCCCCGACGAGCTGCGCATCGACCTCGACCCGCAGCCGGGCACCGACTTCGCGCACGCGCGACAGGTGGCGGCCGAGGTGCGGGCGCTGCTGGCGAGCTGGGCTGGACCGGGTTCCCCAAGACGTCCGGCGGACGGGGCATCCACGTCTACGTCCGGATCGCTCCACAGTGGTCATTCATCGAGGTGCGTCGGGCCGCCATCGCCTTCGCGCGCGAGATCGAGCGCCGCCGGCCCGACCTCGCCACCACCAGATGGTGGAAGGAGGAACGCGGCGAGCGGGTCTTCCTCGACTACAACCAGATGGCCCGTGACCGGACCATCGCCTGCGCCTACTCGCTGCGGGCCAACGCCCGGGCGACCGCCTCAACCCCGGTCACCTGGGACGAGTTGGCCGATGTCGAGCCCAACGACTTCACCCTCGACACCGTGCGGGAGCGCTTCGCCAAGATCGGCGACCCGCACGCCACCATCAACGACATCGCCCACGACATCACCCCTCTGCTCGAGTGGGCGGCCCGGGACGAGGCCGCCGGTGACGGCGATCTGCCCTACCCGCCCGAGCACCCGAAGATGCCCGGAGAGCCGCCGCGGGTCCAGCCGAGCCGGAAGAACCCGAAGAACTGGGACACGCAGGCTTGACCGCCGCTAGTTCGGCGGGCAGGTGAAACCTTCCTGCGGCACCGTCAGGTCGATGAAGTACCTGTTCACCGCGTCGCGAACGCACTGGGTGGACAGGTAGGCGGTGTGCCCTTCGCCCTGCCACGTGACGACATGACCGACGCCGAGCATGGTGGCCAGCTTGGCGGTCGACTCGTACGGAGTGGCCGGGTCGCCGGTCGTGCCGACAACCACGATCGGCGGGGCGCCGCTCGCCTTGCCGGTCGGGAACGGGTCCTTGGCGGCCGGCCACTCGGCGCAGTTGAGCAGCCCGGTGGCCAGGGACGCCCCGAAGAGCGGGTACTTGGTGCGCCACTGTGACTGCAGGCCGCGGATCTCGGCGACGCCCGGGAACGCACCGTCGGTGCACGACACCGCGTTGAACGCGTCTGTGGTGTTGCTGTAGTGCCCGTTGGCGTCCCGGTCGGCGTACGAGTCGGCCAGCAGGAACAGGTACCGCGTGTCGCCGCGGGCGAGGTTGGCGATGGCCTGCGCCATGTATGGCCAGGCCTCCTGGTCGTAGAGCGAGGAGACCACGGCCAGGAACACCCAGCCCGAGGTCGCCTTGCGCCCGTCGGAACCGGTCACCGGGGCGGTCTGGGCCTTGGCCAACGCGTTCACAACCTGGCCGCGGGGGTCATTGGCGATCGGGCACTGCGAGGCGTGTGCCTTGCACCAGGTCGAGAAGTCGGTGAACGCCCGCTCGAAGCCCATGGCCTGACCTTCGGACGCCGCGGTCGGGGTGGCGGTCGGGTCGACCGCGCCGTCGAGCACCATCGCCCGGAACTTGGTCGGGAAGAGCTGGGCGTAGGTGGCACCGAGCAGCGTTCCGTAGGAGAAGCCGAGGTAGTTGATCTTGTCCTCGCCCAGCCCGGTGCGGATGGCGTCGATGTCGCGGGCCGCCTGCTCGGTGGAGAACAGTTTGAGGTCGGCCCCGTACTTCGCGCCACAGGCGTCGCCGAGTTTCTTGTCCAGGGTGACCAGCGCCTGGAAGTCCGGATCGCTGACCGGGTCGGGCTCGTACCCGTAGTAGGTGTCCAGGTCGGCGTCGGACATGCAGTCGACCGGGTTGGACCGGCCGACCCCGCGCGGGTCGAAGCCGATGATGTCGAACCTGGCCATCAGAGCGGTCATCTGCGAGGCGATCCGGACGGCGAAGTCGAAGCCGGAACCGCCGGGGCCGCCCGGATTCATCAACACGGTCCCGATCGGGTCGGTCTGACTGTTGAGGTGGATGCGCACCATCTGGATGTCGAGCGTCTTGCCGTCGGTGGCCTTGCCGTCCTTCGCCTTGCTCCAGTCGGCCGGCACGGTGACCGATCCACAGGTGGCCGTCATGGACTTCGGGAAGCTAGGGCTGATCTTGAGCGCCTCGGACTGGCACGACTTCCAGTTGATCGTCCCTGCGCGCTGGCCGGGGCTGCCCGAAGCGGGCGGGTTCCACTGCGTCGCCGGTAGCGCGTCGGTGGTGCACGCGGCGAGGAACAGGGTCGCCACGAGGGTGACGGCTACGGCGGCTCGGCGCACGGAGGACTCCTCTCACTGAGTCGCCTCAAACGGTATCGGACACCCACGACATCCGGAGGTCACAGCTGCCTGTGCGGCCGGCCATCGGGGAGACTGGGGGAATGGATCTACCAGTGAACCCGCCCGTGTCCCCGATGCTGGCCAAGCCCGTGGCGGAGATCCCACCCGGGCTGATCTACGAGCCGAAGTGGGACGGCTTCCGGTCGATCATCTTCCGCGACGGCGACGAGGTGGAGATCGGCAGCCGCAACGAACGCCCGATGACCCGGTACTTCCCTGAGGTGGTCGAGGCGATCCGGCGCAACTTCCCTGACCGGGCCGTGATCGACGGGGAGATCATCGTGGCCGACACCGGCCGCAACACGCTCGACTTCGAGGCGCTCCAGCAGCGCATCCACCCGGCCGCCAGTCGGGTCAAGCTGCTGGCCGAGCAGACGCCGGCCAGTTTCGTCGCGTTCGACCTGCTCGCGCTGGGTGAAGAGGATCTGACGCAGCGTCCATTCGCCGAGCGACGCGATCGGCTCGAGCAGGCCCTGGCCGCCGCCACGGCGCCGATCCACATCACCCCGGCGACCCGCGACTTCGACACCGCCCGGCGATGGTTCGACGAGTTCGAAGGGGCTGGCCTGGACGGCCTGATCGCCAAGGCGCCGACCCTGACCTACCAGCCTGACAAGCGGGTGATGACCAAGATCAAGCACAAGCGGACGGCCGACTGCGTGGTGGCCGGGTACCGGGTGCACAAGTCAGGGGAGGACTCGATCGGGTCGCTGCTACTCGGTCTCCACGACGAGCGCGGCGTGCTGGTCAGCGTGGGCGTGATCGGGGCGTTCCCGGCCGCGACCCGCAAGGCGCTGTTCACGGAGCTGCAGCCGCTGGTCACCACCTTCGACGGGCATCCATGGGACTGGGCCAAACAGCTGGAGGGTGAGCGGACTCCCCGCAAGGGCGAGGGCAGCCGGTGGAACGCTCAGAAAGACCTGTCGTTCGTACCGTTGCGCCCGGAGCGCGTGGTCGAGGTCCGCTACGACTACATGGAGGGCGAACGGTTCCGCCACACCGCCCAGTTCGAGCGCTGGCGCCCCGACCGGGAGCCGGCCAGCTGCACATATGAGCAGCTCGAACGGCCGGTCCGGTTCAATCTGGCCGATGTCCTGAGCACCCGCTAGGGCATCTTGTCGGTGGGTGGCAATACCGTGGGCGGGCACTGGAACCCTCCGTGAGCAAGGGGAAGCCATGACCACACTCGAGAACCGGCCGAACACCGCACTCGTCGTCCTCGATACGCAGACCGGGGTCGTCGACGGGGCACACGAACGCGACGCGGTGGTCGCCAACATCGCCAGCCTGGTCGACAAGGCGCGGCAGGAACGGGTGCCCGTCGTCTGGATCCAGCACAACGACGGCAATCTCGAGCGGGGCACCGACAACTGGAAGATCGTGCCTGAGCTGACGCCGGGCGGGAGCGAACCGCTGGTCGAGAAGAACTACGCCGACGCCTTTGAGAACACCACCCTCGAGTCCGTGCTGCACGACCTCGGCGTCGGGCGCCTCATCATCGCCGGCGCACAAACCGACGAGTGCGTCCGCTCCACGCTGCATGGCGCGCTGGTACGGGGATATGACGCGACCCTGGTCAGCGACGCCCACACGACGGAGGACCTGACGGCCTGGGGGGCGCCGCCGCCCAGTCTGGTCATCGCGCACACGAATCTCTACTGGACCTCCCATCGGGCGCCGGGCCGGACAGCTGGGACGGTCGAGACCAGGAATGTCGACTTCGGCGCCGCGTCGTGACGCCGCCCCGATGGCAGGTCAGAACCGCGCGAAGGACCGGATCGCCAACCGGGGTCCGAACCGGGGAGCGCCGAGACCGGCCAGTTCGAGCAGGACGCAGACCCGGCCGCGGTGCCCGCGGAACGGTTCGAGCAGGTCCAGCATCCGCTTGTCGGCCGGGCTGAGCGACCCCTTGACGGCATCGGGCCCCGCGTCGCGCGCGCCGGCCCGCGCCTCGCCGGCCAGCGCCCACGAAACCGTGTGTGGGGTGTGGTAGTCGCCCACCGAGACGGCGTCGGGATCGCCGAACACGATCCGGCTCACCTCGGCCGCGGTCCACCCGCCGATGCCGCGCAGGCTGGTCAACCGGGCGGTCAGGCCGGCCGCGTCGGGGCATGCCTCGAGCTGGTCGGCCACGGCAGCGGTCCGGCACAGCGCATCGGCCCGCTTCTGCTCGATGCCGAACGGATGGAACGCCCAGTACGGGGTCGCCGCCACCACCTCCGGGTCGGGCGGCAGGAGCAGGTCGGGCAGCGGACCCGGCGCCGGCTCGCCGAAGTGGCGGACGAGGGCCGCGTACCCCCGGTACGCCTCCTTGCCGCTGACCCTCTGTTCCAGCACCGTACGCATGAGCCGCTGGAACACCCGGCCGGTGGCCGCCAGCCGATGTCCACTGTGGACTTTCGCCAGGCGGGCCACGACGGGATGGGCGGCCGCGACGGCGGCGAACCCGGTGAGGTCGTCCCGCAGTCCGGCAACGCCGTCGGCCTGGTCGAGCACCCAGTCGGCGCCCGGACCGTACCCGGTGGCCGCGAGCACCGCACCGTCACGGCGCAGGCTCAGCGTGGCCGGGCCGGTCGGCGTACGGGTGGCCCACCAGAATGCCCGGTCGGCGGTCCGGAAGCTGGGGTCGTGGCGGCTGAACGCCAGCGGCGCGACGGTACGGGCGAAGTCGTACCCCTCCGGCAGTGGTATGCGTCGCGGGCCGGGTACCACCTAGACCCCGGCGGCCAGGGTGAGCGATCGGAGCAGGAGGCGGGCATCACCGAGCATGCGCCGCAGCCTACCCTCCAGTCCCGCGATGGGGATCAGGTTCTGCGGCGCCCTCGGGTCCTTGTACGGGGCGGACGCGAACCGCGGCAGGGTCACCGCGGTCCGGTCAGCCAGTTCGATCACCGGTTTGCGGCCCAGATCGGCCGAGGCCTCCAGCCGGACGATACCGGCCCACGGTGACCCGGCCGGCCCGGGCAACCGCAGGTACCACGTATGCCGATGCCAGCTCGTGCCGAGGCGGAAAACCGGGGTGCGCTGGCCGGGGCGCAACCGGGTGACCACCGCCGCCTGCTCGGCCGGCAGGTACTGCGTCGTGTGGGTCTTCACGTACCCCACCGCTCGCGGGATCTGGCTCCGGTTGCGCAGCGGCCCGTCGAAAACGAGCAGGTCCTCCTCCTCCCGGGTCGGGGCGGAGACCGCCTCCTCGAGGGAGGACAGACTGGGCTGCACGGCCGTGCTCAGCCGGACGAGATCCGTGGCGTCCACCGGTCGCACCGGGTAGGCCCAGATCCCGGAGCCGATGGCAGCGCCCGCGGCGGTCGCGCAGAAGATGCCCCGCTCGACCCGGGCGGCCGTCACGTCGGCCCGGCCCTGCCGCAGATCGCAGCGCACGACGCCGGCAGCGTAGGACGCGGCCAAGCCTGGCAACGGGGCGGCGTCGGTGTGCTCGATCCAGAGCGTGGCGTCGATACGCCGGACCCCATCGACGAACTGCACCAGATCCGGCGCCCGGGCGGCGCCGTCCGGGGTGAGCGGCTCCCAGCCGCCGGCCGCCCGCTCGACCGTCAGATCGACCTCAGCCGAACTCTGCGCGGTCGGACCGTCCTCGGCGGCCTCGTACGCCGCCCCGTACGAGGGGTCCCAACTGTCCACATGGAACTTCACCCGGAGCGCTCCACCCGGGCCACACCGCGGGCATCCTTGGTCACCTCGAGTCGCACCGGGATCCGTTCGGCCAGTGCCACCACGTGGGTGACCACACCGACCATGCGGTCGCCCTGGGCGGCCAGATTCTCCAGGGTGGCCGCGACAGTGTCCAAAGTGGAGGTGTCCAGCGTACCGAAGCCCTCGTCGAGCAGGATCGACTCGAGGCTGGCGGCGGCCGTGGAGAGTCCGGCCAGCTGCTCGGACAGCGCCAGGGCCAGTGCGAGCGACGCTTGGAACGTCTCGCCGCCCGACAGCGTCCGCACCGCCCGTCGCAGTCCGGCGTCGGCGTGGTCTATCACGAAGAACTCGCCTTTGTCGTGGTCGAGGTCGTACTGTCCGCCGGAGAGCTCCCGCAGGATCCGGGAAGCGCCGGCCACCAGCGCGTCGAGTGCCTCAGCCAGCAGCCACCGCTCGAACCGGTCTGAGCGCAGGTGCAGCGCCAGCGCCTTGGCCACCTGGCCCGCCCGCTCCTGCGTGCCGACCTGGTCGGCCAGCCGGGCCACGTGCTCCCTCTTGTCGGTCACCCGGGTGAGGGCCGCCGCGGCCCGTTCGCCGGCCAGCGCCGCCGCGTGCCGGTACGAGGCCGGGTCGGTGCTGGCCACGACGGTCAGACCCGCCGAGCCGAACAGGGCGGTCAACCGGTCCACCCGCCCGGTCAGCGCCGCCAGCGCGGTGGTGGCCACGTCGACCAGGCTGTCCCGGGCCCGCGTCCGGTCCTCTCCGGCCGCCCGCGCCCAATCGGCGAGCGCCTGCCACGAGCCCAGCAGGTCGTCCCGGTTCGGCGCCGGCGGCTCGTAGCCCGCCACGGTATCGCGGGCCAGGTCGAACTCCCGCCACGCCCCGCGCAACCGGTCCTGGGCCCGCTTCGTCGTGGCCGCCGACTCCCGTGCACCCTGGCGGGCGGCCCGCATCGTGTCGATGGCCTGGTTGAGGGCCTCCTGCGCCAGAGCGATCGCCGCGAGCTGACCGCGCAGCGCGTCCGCCGGCGGGGCGCTGGCGAGCTGGTCGTCCAGGCCGGCCAGGCGCCGGGCCGATTCGTCGTGCTGGGCCGTGGCGGCAGCCAGTTCGCGGTCGACCTGGCGTACCGCGCGGTCGGCCTGGTCGAGCGCGTCGGAGGCGGTCTGGACCGCCTTCTCGGCGTCGGCGTGCTTCTTGTGGGCGGCCGCCAATGCCGGGGTTCTCGGCACCGCCGGCACGGCGGCCACCGTCTGCTCGCAGACCGGACACGCCTCACCCTCGACCAGGTGGACCCGTAGGGTGGCCGCCCGGTCGGCCGTCTGCGCCGCCTCGATCCCGACCAGGGCCGAAGCCACGATCGCCCGGGCCTTCTCCGCCTTGGCGGCCGCCTTGTCGTGGGCAGCGACCGCCTTCACGTACTGGGCCTTCGCCCCGGTCATCGCGACCGCCAGTTCATCGACCCGAGCGGCCAGGCGGGCCCGGTCGGCGTACCCGTCGAGCAACCGCTGCAGCGCGGTCCGGTCGCCCATGGCGTGCAGTTCGGCGCGCAACTTCTCCTCTCGTTCTTCGGCGGCGAGCACCCCTGCCTCGGCCACCTCGGCTGCTTTCTGGGCAGCGGTCACCGCGCCGCCGAGCGTGGCCAGCCCGGCCGGCACCTGGACCGCGGCCAGCACCCTGATCTCCCGCTCGACCGCGGTCAGGTCGCGCCGGGCCGCCTCACCGGCCGCACCCGCCTCGGCCAACGCGGGTAGCTCACGCTCGACCGCGCTGGCCAGTTCGGCGGTCGCCTCGACCGCCTTTTGCGCGTCGGCGAGCGTGCCGTCGTCGGCCCCGGACACATCACCGAGCAGGCTGCGGGCCGCCGCGGCGCCCGCCTCGGCGTCACGCTGGGCCAGGCCGGCCCGTTCGGCGATCTGCCGGTAGACGTGCAGACCGAGCAGGTTGACCAGGATGTCCTGGCGCTCCTTGGGTTTGGCGTGCAGGAAGCGGGCGAAGTCGCCCTGCGGAAGCAGCACGCTGCGGGTGAACTGCTCGTAGGGCAGTCCGACCGCGTCGAGGACGGCCGCCTCCATCTCGGCCGGGGTGCCGGCCAGTACGGTACCGAGCTGGTCCCGATCGGCCGGAGCACTGTCGAATGTGGACAGATCGAACCCCGGCGGCAGCTGCTCGAGCCCGGCATGCGAGGTGGACACCTTGCCCTTGCTGTCCCGCCGGACCACGCGGGTCGCCGCGAACCGGGCGCCGCCGGCCTGGAACACCAGCCGGACCCGGGCTTCTGACGCCGAGGGAGCGAGCGCGTTCTCGATACTGCGCCGGTCGTCCCAGCGCGGCACCGTGCCGTAGAGAGCGAAGCAGATCGCGTCGAGCACGGTCGACTTGCCGGCCCCGGTCGGCCCGACGAGGGCGAAGAAGTCGGCGTCGGTGAAGTCCACTGTGGTGGGTTCCCGGAACACCGTGAACCCGTGCAGGTCGAGCCGTAGCGGTCTCATGGCGTGCTCACCTCCTCCAGCAGCCGGCTGAACAGCTCGGCCACGGCCGGGTCGGCGATACCCTTGGCTGAGAGGTATTCGCCGAACAGCTCACCGGGCGAGCGGCCGGCCTGGCTCGGACGGCGGGGGGCCCGGTCGAGTTCGGACAGCGTCTGCGGGTCGATGCGGACCTCGAGTGCGCGCGGCAGCAGCGCCTGCACATCCTCCTTGAGGCCGGCGCGGGGACGCTCCCGCACGTACACCCGCAGCCAGGCCGCCTCGTCGATGCTCATCGCGGCGAGGTCGGGCAGACTACCGCGGACGGTTCGCAGCCTGACCGCCGCCGTCACGGGTACCGCGCGGACCCGGGCCGCCTTCGTCGCAGAGACGTCCACAATAGACACTGACGGAGCGTTCTCCTCCTCACCGAAGTCGATCGCCAGCGGGCTGCCGCTGTAGTGGACCGGGCAGGGACCCGGCACCTGCTGGCGGCGGTGCAGGTGCCCGAGGGCCACGTACTGCGCCGAGGTGGGGAACACCGACGACGGTACGGCGTAGGCCTCGATCGTGTGCGCGTCCCGCTCGCCGCCGCCGAGCGTGCCGCCGACCACGGTGAGGTGGGCCGTGATGAGATTGACGGTCGGGCTGCCGTCCCCGAAGCTCGCGGTCAACGCGGTGATGAGCCGGGCCACATGGTCGGCGTAGGTGGCCGACGCCTCGGCCGCGGTCAGTTCGAACATCTCCGACGCCCGTACCGCGTAGCGTTGCGACACGAAGGGCAGCGCGGCCACCCGCCACGGCTCGCCGGCCGAGGTCACGCCGGCGACCAGGTGGTCCTCGACCCGCCCGACGGTACCGCGCAGCGTGATGCCGGCACCGTCGGCCCACGGTCGCAGGGCATCGATCTCGGCCCCGTGATCGTGGTTGCCGGCCACGACCAGAACGGCGTCGGCATGCCTTCTCAGGGCGGTCAGCGCGCGCACGACGAGCTTCTTGGTCTCAGCCGTGGGGGCGGCGCTGTCGTAGAGGTCACCGGCGACGAGGACGAGGTCGGGCCGCTCCTGCTCGGCGATCTTCACGATCTCGGCCAGGACGGCGATCTGTTCGTCCAGTCTGGACTGTCCCTTGAGGACCTTGCCGACGTGCCAGTCGGAGGTGTGCAGGATCTTCACGGGTCCTCCGGGTCAGAACGGGATGTCGTCGTCGGGGATGCCGCCCCTGGCCGCGCCGACCACGGCGAACGGATCGGTGCTCTGCACGAGGGAACGCAGGGTGCTCGGCGGGGCGGCGCCGGCCTCGCCCGGGCGGGTCGCCCACGCCGGGAACGGGAACTCCGCGACCAGGGGTACGGGAATATCGGGTTGGCTGACGAACATGGTGCCCGGCTTGGCGATCAGGGCCCGCTGCCGCTGGGCCGGCGGGAGGAAGCCGTACTCGGGTCGGCTGGCCTCGGCGGCGTCGAGCCGGCCGACCACCTTCACCGCCGAGTTCACGATGATGCGCCGCTCGACCTCGCTGGCCGTCTGCTGGGCGCCGACCAGGATGACCCCCAGCGAGCGGCCCCGCTCGGCGATGTCGAGCAGCACCTCCTTGATCGGCGACGACCCTTCCCGTGGCGCGTACTTGTTCAGCTCGTCGAGGACGACGAACAGCAGAGGCTTGGCCGAGCCGGCGCGTTCCTTGCGCTCGAACTCCGACCGCAGGATCACCCCGACCACGAACCGCTGCGCCCGGTCGGCCAGGTTGTGCAGGTCCACCACGGTGACCTGGGCGCTCTCGGCCGTGTTCACCCCGTGCCGCCGGCTGGTCGGCAGGTCACCCCGGATGAGCCGGTCGAGGTCGCGCCTGCTCGAGATGAGCCGGCGCAGGAACGCGTTGACCGTACCCAGCCCGATCGCCGACCCGGCCCAGTCCCCGCGGGTGTCCTCATCGGACAGTCGATCGCTGATCAGGTCGACCAGATCGGTGTAGGAGTGCACCCGCGCCCCGTCGATGACGACCCCGGCGTCGGCCGGCACGGCGTTACGGGCGAGGTAGGCGGTGACGGCGTGCACAACCATCGTGTACTGCTGGCGGTCGTCGTCGGCGTCGGCGAACACATACGGCAGCAGGCGGTCCCCGCAGAACTCGGCCACCGTCCAGTAGTACGCGTCGACTCCGGTCAGCCGGCTGGACACGTCGGGTGAGCCGGTGCGGTCGCCCGGGCGGGGCGGCGCGTAGACGCACACGTCGGCGAACGGCCCGGCGGCCAGCCCCATCCGGGCGTAAGCGGACCGGATCGTCTCGTCGAGCTGGTTGTTCGCGTGGTCGAGGAAGAGCAGGTCCTCGCCCTTGACGTTGAACACCAGCGCCCGGGTGTTGGCCGTCTCGCCGCTGCCACCCAGCACCCCCGAG
Organism: uncultured Actinomycetota bacterium; assembly: GCA_963803345.1. GTDB lineage: Bacteria > Actinomycetota > Actinomycetes > Mycobacteriales > Micromonosporaceae > CAWDLX01. Next base: position 580,941 of record CAWDLX010000004.1, on the reverse strand, counting down.
CCGAACACGGCGTAGAGCAGCCAGGTGGCGAAGCTCGTCTTGGTGGCTACCCCGGAGATACCGGAGATGGACACGTGCGCGCCCCGGGTCCCGTCGAGGAACTCGGCATTGAGGTAAAGGGGTTCACCGTCGCGACCCACTCCGATCGGTATCCGGCGGGGCATCCGATCGAAGTAGAGCGCCTGTTCCCGCTCGTCACCGGTGGCCCGGGACACGACGGAGCCGGGCGTCGGCGGCACGTAGATCTCCGGCTCGACCCGGGTGGTCGTGATCTCGGCCGCCTCCTGGACCTGCGCGGGCAGCATGCCGTCGGCGATGGCGAAGACATCCGAGTCGAACGTCGCGCCCTCATGCCGGGCCCGGACCTGCGTGACCACCCCGGCGATGGTGACCTTTCCGCCGCCCGGCAGCTCGCGGGTCGTCACCACCACGTCGTCCAGCTGCAGGTAGGCCCCCGGACGCAGAGCGACCCAGAACTGCAGGGGAGTGGCGTCGAGCGTGCCGAGGACCCGCCCCACCGCGGTCGCCTCGTCCATCCGCCCACCTCTCTCCGTCGGGACCTGTCGCATCCCACGTCGCATCGTGCCGCACCGGTACGACACGGTGGTGGACCCCGGACAACTCCGCGAGTCGGCCCGTCAGCGGGTGCCCGTGTGTACCCGAAACGGTCCGCCGGGGTGCCCATCGGAGCCCTCAGCCCCCGACGATCGCGGTGGGAACGTCATCGACGCCCGCCACGGGCACCCGTGATGCCGGAACCGCGATCTTCCTCGCGGCGCCCGGCTTTCCCCGCGGCGCCCGGCCTTCCCCGCGGCGCCCGGCTTTCCCCGCGGCGCTCGGTGTTGGTCGCGGCGCTCGGTGTTGGTCGCGGCGCTCGGCCGCGTGAGAAGGGGCACCCTTTCTACCGCACGCGTTAACAAGGTGCCCTTCCTTCCGCCCGAACGGCGTCAGCGGCGGCAATAGCGGGTGAGCAACGTGTCGCCGGCCGCGATGATGTGGACGAGCCGCATGGAGAGAGGGACATCGCGACGACCGTCGGCGACGATCCGGCCAGCCCCGGAGCCGGTCAGGTTGGCCGACAGGGTCAGGCACATCTCATCCACCTGGTCCGCCGCGAGCAACGCGCCGAACAAATGCGGCCCGCCCTCGCAGAGCACCTGGGCGAAGCCGCGCGAACGCAGCTCGACCAGTCCGACGGCCGGATCGACCACGGTGTCGCCGCAGATCACGATGTCGGCCACCGCGGCCAGGGCGGTTCGCCGGTCCGCTGGTGCGGCACTGTGGGTGAGCACGATCGGGCGTACCGGGGCGGCGGTGAAGACCCCGGCATCGGGGTCGAGGTCGAGTGAGCCCGATACGACGACGAGGACCGGATGAGGGGGCAGGCCGGCCCGGTAGGCCCGGTCGGACGCGTTCAGGCGGACCGGCCCGTACCCTTCGTGGCGCAGCGTGCCTGCGCCGACCATGACGGCATCGGTATGCACCCGAAGCCCGTGCAGGACCTTCTGGTCGGCGGGGTCGGACAGCCCGCGCGAATACCCCCCGACCTCCACCGCCCCGTCGAGTGAGCTGACGAAGTTCATCCGCAGCGAGGGTCCGGCCGACCGGTCCACCGCATATGCCGCCATGAGTCCGGCGTCGTCGAGCTCGGCCGGCTCGGGCCAGATCCGCCGCATCATCACATCAGAGCACGGATCATTCGCCCGCGCGGCCGGTGGCGGGCGGCGTCGGCTCCGGCGGCCGGTGCTGGCAGTCACACCAGGAGCCGCCCCGGCACTTGTCATGCCGCTGCCTGCGGCATTCGCGACAGATCATCGAGAACGCTCCGGGTCCACCATCACCGACAGCGTGCCCGGCTACCGGGCAGGTGCGCAAGGACATTGATCAGCCGGCAAATGGGAGCGTTCCCGGCATCATTCGGTAACGAATTGGGAACGCTCCCATGCGCCTGTTGACACGCCCCTGCCTGAGCCGCTTTCCTATGGGAGCGCTCCCGCCCACCTGTGGCCTCCGCCACAGACGGACCGGCAGATATGGCATTCGCGCTGCTCAGAGGCCAGGGTATGCCGACTCTGACCCTCGCCCGAGTCAGTGCGAAGGCTCCGTTCATGTAGCTCACCGGCATCATCGCCATTCCGGACGCGGCGTCCCAACCCGTCCGGCCATCAGGGAGGAAACATGCGCCTGGCACGAAGGAAGGGCATCGCGCTGTTCGGCGTGGTGGCCGTCGCCATGCTGCTCGCCGCGGGGTGCAGCGGCGGCAATAGCGGCTCGGGCGGGAGTGGTGACCAGATCACCCTCAAGGTACGGCTGTTCGGCACGTTCGGGTACAAGGAGGCGGGCCTTTTCAGCCAGTACGAGTCGCTACACCCGAACATCAAGATCGACTACACGACGGTCGAGCAGGAGGCCACGTACTGGACGGCCCTGCAGACCAGTCTCTCATCCGGTGCCGGGCTCGGCGACGTTCAGGGCATCGAAGTGGGCCGCATCGCACAGGCGACGGCCAGCCTCGGCGACCGGTTCGTCGACCTCAACACCCTCGGCGCCGCCTCACTCAAGGACAACTTCTACGACTGGAAGTGGAAGGAGTCCATGTCCGGTGACAAGCAGCTCGGCCTGGGCACCGACGTGGGTCCGCTGGCCATCTGCTACCGCACCGACCTGTTCAAGGCCGCTGGTATGCCGACCGACCCGGCCGCCGTCAGCGCTCTGTGGTCCAACGGCTGGGACGGCTACATCGCCGCCGGCCAGCAGTACAAGGCGAAGGCCGCGGCCGGCCACTACTGGACCGACACCGCGGGTGGCATGTTCAACGCGATCATCGGCCAGTCGCCGACCCAGTACTACGACGCCTCAGGCAAGCTGATCGTCGAGACCAACCCGGCCGTGCAGAATGCGTGGAATCTTTCCATGCAGGTCGCGGGCGGTGGCCTGAGCGCCAAGCTCAGCCAGTTCAGCAACGCCTGGAACGTCGCCTTCACGACCGGCACGTTCGCCACGCTCGCGTGCCCGTCCTGGATGGTCGGCTACATCAAGTCCCAGGCCGGCGCGATGGGCGGCTCGTGGAACATCGCCAACATCCCGGGCAATGGTGGAAACTGGGGCGGTTCGTACCTCGCCATCCCGACCAAGGCCGCCCACCCCAGGGAGGCCTACGACCTCATCTCCTGGCTGACCGCGGCGCCGCAAGAGGCCGCGATCTTCAAGGCGGTCGGAAACTTCCCGTCCAACAAGGTCGCCGCACAGGACCCGTCGGTGCTCGCCGCCACCGACAAGTACTTCAGCGGCGGCACCGACCCGAACAACCCCGTCGGCGCTCCGATCGGAAAGATCTTCGGTGACTCGGCCGCGAAGCTGCAGCCGGCGGTCCTCGGCGCGCACGACGGCGACGTGAAGAATGCGATCTCCACCGCCATCACCCGGGTGGAGACCGGACAGCAATCGGCCAACGCCTCATGGAACGACCTGATCCACAAGGACATCCCGTCCGCCGTCGGCAGCTGACGAACGGCGCGGGCAGTAGGACATCCGCTCCGGCCCGGTGGGTCGACCACCGGGCCGGAGCACCTGTCGGACAACAAGACCGAGGCAGGTTGGCATGGCCGTCATCACGACCACACCGGCCGGGACCGAGCCGCCGCCGTTGCGCGCGACCTCGTGGCAGTCCCGGCGGTCCCGCTGGGATCTCAAGTTCTCCCCGTACGCGTTCATCGCCCCGTTCTTCATCCTGTTCGCGGCGTTCGGTCTGTACCCGCTGCTGTGGACCGCCTGGGTCTCGGTCCACCGCACCGAGCTGATCCGGGCCGACGAGCTCGGCGACAACGTCGGCTTCGCCAACTACGTCAACCTGCTGCACGACTCGTTCTTCTGGAACGCGCTGTGGAACACCCTCTCGCTGGGGATCCTGTCCGCCGTGCCACAGCTGTTGATGGCCCTGGGCCTGGCTCATCTGCTCAACTTCCGCCTGCGGGCCAGCGCGTTCTGGCGTATCTCGACGCTGGCGCCGTTCGCCACCTCGGTGGCGGCCGCCTCGGTCGTCTTCGCCCAGCTGTTCAACCGCGATGTGGGCGTTGTCAACTGGGTGCTCCACACGCTCTTCGGCATCCAGAACATCGACTTCACCAACGAGAAGTGGCCCGCCCAGATCGCCATCTCGACGATCGTGATCTGGCGCTGGACCGGATACAACGCGTTGATCTACCTGGCGGCGATGCAGGCCATCCCGTACGAGCTGTACGAGTCGGCGGCGATCGACGGAGCCAGTCGATGGCGGCAGTTCCGCGAGATCACGATCCCGTCGCTGCGCCCGACGATCATCTTCACCGTTGTCATCTCCACCATCGGCTCGATCCAGCTCTTCGGTGAGCCGCTGCTGTTCTCCAGCGGCGGGACCAACGCCGTCACCGGTGGCCCGAGCCGGCAGTACCAGACCCTGGCCATGTACTTCTACGAACGCGGGTTCAACAACGGCCACCTCGGACGAGCGGCCGCGGTCGCCTGGCTGATGTTCCTGATCATCCTCATCTTCGTGATCATCAATACGCTCCTGGCGCGCCGCGTCCGGGACGTGGAGTAGGAGCTGACGATGGCCGCCACCTCCATCCTCGTCGACCCGGCGAAGGCCGCCGCCAGGACTCCACAAAGGACGATCCGGCGACGCAACCGCGGTCCGTTCGCCGCTTCCTGGGTCACCTACACGGTTCTCGCAATCGTCTTCCTGGTCTCGGTCTTCCCGTTCTACTGGACGATCGTCGCCGCGTCGACCTCGAACACCGAGATCAATCAGGTACCGCCGAACCTCATCCCCGGCAGCAACCTGTTCCACAACTTCGGTGAGGCGTTGACGAACGTCAAGATGGGTACGGCCCTGCTCAACTCGACCATCGTGTCCGGCTCGGTAGCGCTCGGTACGGTGTTCTTCGGCACGCTGGCCGGGTTCGCCTTCGCCAAACTCCATTTCCGCGGTCGTAATCTGCTGCTGTTCGTGGTGATCGGTACCACGCTGGTACCGATGCAGATCGGCATTGTGCCGCTGTACATCCTCATGAACAAGCTCGGCCTGATCGACCAGTTGCCGGCCGTGATCCTGCCGACTCTGGTCACCGCGTTCGGCGTTTTCTTCCTGCGCCAGTACCTGCTGCGAGCACTGCCGGACGAGCTCATCGAGGCCGCTCGCATCGACGGGGCGTCGTCGCTGCGGATTTTCGTCTCGGTGGTACTGCCGTTGGCCCGCCCGGCCATGGCGGTCCTCGGCATGCTCACCTTCATGGCCACCTGGAATGACCTGTTCTGGCCGCTGATCGTGATGTCCTCGGACAACCCGACGGTCCAGGTGGCCATAGACAACCTCAACGCCGGCTACGTCCCGGACATGTCGGTCATCCTCGCCGGCACCCTGCTCGGAACCCTGCCGGTCCTCGCCGTATTCATCCTGCTCGGCCGCCAGATCGTCAGCGGCATCATGCAGGGTGCGGTCAAGGGATGACGGGCAACCGTCGCCACATCGCTGGGCGGATGATCGCCGGCGGCATCAGGAAAGGTGCGATCCACCTGTGACTACCTCCCAGCCACTTGACGTGGGTGTCCAAGTCGCGGGCATCCCGGCCCACCGGGTTGAGTCCGCGCCGTCGGCGTCCCAGAACGGTGTAAGGCGGTTCCCGGACGGCTTCCTGTGGGGCGCGGCCACCGCGGCGTACCAGATCGAGGGCGCGGTCGCCGAAGACGGCCGCACACCGTCCATCTGGGACACCTTCAGCCACACCCCGGACGGGTACTCGGCGGGCGACACCGGCGACATCGCATGCGACCACTACCACCGGTACCGCGACGACGTCGCGCTGATGGCCCGCTGGGACTGGGCTCCTACCGGTTCTCCGTGTCCTGGCCCCGGGTGCAGCCCGACGGGCCGCGGCCCGGCCAACCAGGCGGGCGTGGACTTCTACCGGCGCCTGGTCGACGAGCCTGCTCGACCAGGGCATCCTGCCATGGCTCACCCTGTACCACTGGGACCTGCCGCAGGAGCTGGAGGATGCCGGCGGCTGGCCGGCAGCGGGACACCGCGTACCGGTTCGCCGAGTTCGCCGGCCTGTGCACGAGGCGCTGGGCGACCGGGTCCGGCACTGGACCACGCTCAACGAGCCGTGGTGTTCGGCGTTCCTCGGCTACGGCTCGGGCGAGCACGCGCCCGGGCGTCAGGACGCCGGCCGCCTCCGTGCGCGCGGCGCACCACCTGATGCTCGGCCACGGCCTTGCGGTGCACGCGATCCGGGCGGCACGACGCCCGGCCGAGCTCGGCATCACGCTCAACCTGTACGCCATCGTCGCCGGCCGCGGACAGCGAGGCCGACCACGACGCCGCGCGCCGGATCGACGGCCTGGCCAACCGGTTCTTCCTCGACCCGGTGCTGCGCGGCCGCTACCCGCGACGACGTCGCTGAGCCGACCTGGCGAGGTGACCGACTTCTCCCACGTACACGACGGCGACCTGCCGCGATCTCCCGCCCGCATTGTCGATGCTGGGCATCAACTACTACAGCCGCAATGTGGTGGCCGCGCCCGATCCCGGAGCCGACGGCACGGTCGACTGGCGGGGAGCGCCGACCCGAGCGCGTGGCCGGGCAGCGAAGCATGTGCGGTTCATCAACCGGGGCCTGCCGGTCACCGCGATGGACTGGGAGATCGACGCGCCCGGTCTGATCGAGGTGCTGCGCCGGGTCAGCCGCGAATACCACCGATCTGCCGATCTACCTGACCGAGAACGGGGCGGCCTTCGACGACCGGATGGCCGACGGACGGTCGGGTCGACGACCAGCGGCGGCGTGGACTATCTTCGCCGAGCATCTGCGCGCCTGCCACGAGGCGATCGCGCAGGGGTGCCGCTGCGCGGGTACTTCGCGTGGTCGCTGCTGGACAATTTCGAGTGGGCGTTCGGGTACACCAAGCGGTTCGGGCTGGTCTATGTGGACTACGCCACCCAGCGCGCACCCCGAAAGCCAGCGCCGACTGGTACGCGCAGGTGAGCAGGCGCACACGGCCTGGCCTGCGAGTGAGGCAGCAACCTGACCGGCACAATAGACGGAGGCCAGCGGAACCACGCGAGGAGCACAGTGGTGATCCAACGGACGACCCAACGCAGCCGGTCGGCCGGTCGACCGACGCTGGACCAGGTGGCCGCGCGGGCCGGTGTCGGGCGCGGCACGGTGTCCCGGGTGGTGAACGGCTCGCCGCAGGTAGTCCGCGAGGCGAAGGCGGCGGTGCAGCAGGCCATCGACGAGCTCGGATACGTCCCGAACCGGGCCGCCCGCGCCCTGGTCACCCAGCGCACCGACTCGGTCGCCCTGGTGGTCTCCGAGTCCGAGGAGCGGGTGTTCGGCGAGCCGTTCTTCGCCGGCATCATCCGGGGCATCAACTCGATGCTGATCGAGACCCCGCTGCAGCTGTGGCTGGCCATGGCCCAGTCCTCGGCGGAGCGGGAACGGGTCAACCGCACCTCACTCCGCCAACACGTCGACGGCGTACTGCTGCTCTCGCTGCACGGTGACGACCCGCTGCCGGCGCCGCTCGCCCAGCGCGGGGTGCCCGTCGTGCTGGGCGGCGGGTCAGCCCGGCCGATGGTGCGCCTCTCGGCGATCAGATGAGCTACGTCGACGCCGACAACGAGGGCGGTGCCATGATCGCCACCGAGCATCTGCTCAGCCGTGGCCGACAGCACATCGTGGCCATCGCCGGACCCCAGGACATGGGCGTCGGCATAGCCGGCTCGCCGGCTTCCGCAAGGCGCTGGCCACCGCGGGCGTACCGGTGCGACGAGTCGCGGTCGGGTACGGCGACTTCTCCGAGGCCAGCGGTGCGGCATGATGCGCCGGCTACTCGACCGGCAGCCCGACATCGACGGCGTGTTCGCGGCTTCCGACCTCATGGCGGTCGGCGCGATGCGGGTCCTGCGCGAGCGCGGTCGCAGCGTCCCGGCGGACGTGGCGATCGTCGGCTTCGAGGACTCGATCCTGGCCCGCAGACCGATCCCGCCGCTGACCACGGTGCACCAGCCGGTCGAGGCCATGGGCCGCGAGATGGCCCGGCTGCTGGTCGCCCACATCAGCGGCGACGAAGCGCCCGCTCCGCGGTGATCCTCGACACCCACCTGGTCGTCCGCGACTCGACATGAGCCCTGGTTCCGCCGCTCGGGATCCGGGTACCCAGCTTGAGCGCGCGGGTTTGGGTTTGGGTTTGCGGTTTGGGTTTGGGGTTTGGGGTTTGCCCGGACAGTTTGCTAACGCATTCTGTATAGCGCGGCGTCCATGCAAACACACCTGGGGGGCTGAGCGCTCGCAGGTGCGGGGGTACGGTGGTCTACTGTGGAGGGTCAGCTGGCGCCGGTTGTCTGGACGCGGGTGAGTAGATCATGCAGGGGCTTGGTACCGCTGCCCACGACGAGTCCGGTGACCAGAGCGTCGGCCCAGGGGGCGACACCGTTCCAGCCGGGGTCGACCGAGATCATGCGGAGCAGGTAGAAGCCAGCCCCCGCGCTGAGCAGGGTGGCGATCAGCGTGGCGATGCCCCACATGATGACGGCGCGCGACGAGCGGGCCGAGTCGGCCGCCGCCTTGTGGTAGGCCGCCGCGTGGATGGCGCCCGGTACGCCGTTGTCCATGTCGGCGACCGCGCGTTCGTACCGCTCCTGCGCCTCCCGTCCCGGCATCCATCGTGTGATCGGCTCAACCAGACGCTCGACCGCGGCGGCGAAGACGAACAGACCTGCGAAGATCGAAGTGGCGCTGGCGGTGTGGAAGGCGGTCGGTTGCACCATCTGGCCGACGTTCCAGGCGCCGAACGCCCCCAATCCGGTCAGCCCGAACCCGGTCAGCACGGCCCAGACCCGGGCCGGCGGCGAGGCCACGGACGCGGCCATCTCCTGTCCGGGCTGGACGGCCGCCGGGGCGCCCTGGTGGGGGCTCGCCTGGTGCGGGATCGCCGGTTCGACCGGTAATGCGGCGGGCACACTGGCCCGGCCCACCGCGCGGCGGACGATTGCCATGTCGACCTCCATGGACGGCTGAGTTGCCGAGAGTCTTCGGACCATATCGCCGTCAGGATGGCCCCGCCAGCCACCGCCATCCAGGTAGAACGCCACACATCGCCCGTACCCCCGCCGCCAAGCCCGTTCGTCGGGTGCCCCGGCGGCGCCGGAGGAGTTCCCACCGGGGCTTCAAAAGGCGCCCGAGCGATACCACAACCCGTTCGGCCGACGGGCTGGCTGATCACGAGGTGGCCCGGGGCGAGCTTTCCGCCCGTGGACGACACGCCCGAGTGGCCATTGTGGACATCACCCTGCGCGAGCTGGGCAGGCTGCCGCGCCGGCTTCGCTCCGCCCGGGGTTTGCCCGGACAGTTTACTAACCCATTCTGTCGAGTAGGGCGTCCCTGCTAACACCTGGGCGGGGCTGGGGTACCGCGAGGCCGGGGTACCGGGAGGGCTGGGGACCGGGAGGGCCGGGGGACCGGGAGGGCCGGGGACCGGGAGGGCCGGGTTAACGGGAGGGCCGGGTTAACGGGAGGGCCGGGTTAACGGGAGGGCCTGGGGACCGGGAGGGCCAGGGGACCGGGAGGGCCTGGGGACCGGGAGGGCCTGGGGACCGGTGGACGTGGGCACTGGGAGGGCGGGGTACCGGGGTCTGGGTATCCGGGCGGAGCTGGGCACTTGGCGGACGGGGTACCGGGGGTCTGGGTACCGCCGGGGCCGGGGTCGAGGGGGTCTGGGTACCGGGTGGGCCTGGGTAACGGGGGGTGTAAAGCCGGAGGTCGTAGGCTGTCGGGCGTGAAGGGATCGGGACGGGTCGTCGTGGTCGCGGCGCTGGCTCTACTCGTCCTGGCGGGCTGCTCGCCGTCGGCCACGTGGGCACCTCCGCGGGCGGGCAACGCGAACAGTCCGACCGGGACCCCAGGTTCCCCCGCGCCGACCGGCCCGCCGGTGATCACGCTGGCCTTCGGCGGTGATGTGCACTTCGCCGGCCGGACGTTGGGCCTGCTCGATAATCCTGACACCGCGTTCGGCCCGATCGCGCAGACGCTGTCCGCGGCCGACATCGCGATCGTGAACCTGGAGACCGCGGTCACCACCCGCGGTACCGAGGAGCCGAAGGAATTCCACTTCCGGGCGCCACCCTCGGCGTACGAGGCGCTCAAGGCGGCAGGTATCGACGTGGTGACCCTGGCCAACAATCATGCGCTCGACTACGGGCGGGTCGGGTTGACCGACACGCTCGACGCGGCCCAGGCGGCCGGGATGCCGATCGTGGGGGCGGGCGAGAACGCGGCCCAGGCCTTCAGCCCGTGGATCACCGAGGTGAAGGGCGTGAAGATCGCCTTCCTCGGGTTCAATCAGGTGACGGAGCTGGCGTCGTCCTGGGCGGCCAAGGACAACCGGTCGGGGCTGGCCATGGTCTACCCCGATCAGGATCAGGCGGTCGCCGCGGTCAGGGCCGCCAAGGCGAAGGCCGATGTCGTCGTGGTCGACATGCACTGGGGCCAGGAGTACAACGAGTGCCCGATCGCGATCCAGAAAGCGACCGCGAAGAAGCTGGCTGACGCCGGCGCAACGATGATCATAGGGTCCCATGTGCACGTGCTGCAGGGCGACGGTTGGCAGGGCAAGACGTTCGTGGCGTACGGGATGTCGAACTTCCTGTGGTGGTACAACGACGCGCAGTCCAACGATACCGGGGTAATGCGGGTGACCCTCACCGGTACCCGGATCACCAGGACAGAGTTCCTGCCGGCCTACATCAACCGGACGACCGGGCAGCCCGAACTCGTCACGGGTGCCGAGGCGACCAGGATCTCGAAGGAGTACGCCGACCTGCACGGCTGCACCGGCCTCGCCGCCACCTCGCCCTGATCACCCGAGGCCGCCCGACGTTGCGCGCCCGGGCGTTAACAAGGGCACCTTCCTATACCGCACGCGTTAACTGTCCTGGCTCAGCAGGTTGTTGACACGCGGCTGATCGGGGGGTGGCCTCCGAGCGCGGTGTGTGGTCGCTGATTGTTGTAGATGGTCAGCCAGTGGAGCAAGGCTTTGGCGCGGTGGGTGTTGCTGAGGTAGGGGCGGCGGTAGGCCCATTCGTTTTGCAGGGTGCGGTTGAAGCGTTCGACTTTGCCGTTGGTCCAGGGGCAGTGGGGCTTGATGAAGTGGTGTTTCGCGTCGAGGGTGGTCACGGCGGCGGCGAAGATGCGGCTCTTGCGGTAGGCGAAGGCGTTGTCGGACAGGATGGCTTTGATCTGGGGGATGCCCTGGCGGGCGAACCAGGCGGCGGCCCGCAGGAGGAACGCGGCGGCGGTGGGGCCCTTTTCGTCGGGTAAGGATTCGGAGTAGGCCAGCCGAGTGTGGTCATCGACGGCGGAGTGGATGTAGTCGTAGCCGATCTTGCGGCCGGCGGTGCGGGTGTGCCAGCCATGTACACGCCAGCCGCCCCCATCGGGGATACGGCCGATCTTCTTCACGTCAATATGGATCAGGTCACCCGGGTGGGGATGTTCGTAGCGGCGCCCGCTGTGGCGCACGGCCCGGATCCGTTCGCCGGTGATCGGGTCACAATCGGCTAGGTGGGCCACCTGGTGGCGGCGCAGGATCCGCCCGCAGGTGGCTACCGCCACTCCGGTGTGTCGAGCCAACCCGATCGCTCCGCACCGGTACTTCGCCCGGGCCTTGAGGACTCGCTGTTCCACCTTGGCCGGCGTGCGAGTGGGCGTGCGATGTGGGCGGCTGGACCGATCCTGCAGTCCGGCCAGCCCATCCTGGTCAAAGCGGGTGATCCATACCGTGGCCCGCTGACGGGATATCCCCAGCTCCTTGGCCACATGAGCAATCGGACGACCGTCGACACGAACCCGCTGGACCAGCAGCCGACGACCATAGTCGTTGAGCCGCGCGTTAGCGTGGGACACGAGGACCTCCTTGCGATCGTGAAGCGCCTAACTCCACTACGCCAGGAGGTCCTCCTTTGATCAACAACCCGAGCCGGCGTGTCAACAACGTCCTGGGTCAGGACAGTTAACAAGGTGCCCTTCCTTCCCCCTTCCCCCCGCGGGGACCGTCCGGACGGGACGGTCCCCGGGCCGTGACCAGTTCAGTAGCGGTAGTGGTCTGCCTTGTACGGTCCTTGCACGTCCACCCCGAGGTACTCGGCCTGCTCCTTGGTGAGCTCGGTCAGCCGGACCCCGAGCGCGTCGAGATGGAGCCGGGCGACCTTCTCGTCGAGATGCTTGGGCAGCCGGTACACCTGCCGGTCGTACTGACCCGGCTTGGTGAACAGCTCGATCTGGGCAATGCTCTGATTGGTGAACGAGTTGGACATCACGAAGCTCGGGTGGCCGGTCGCGTTGCCGAGGTTCATCAGCCGACCCTCGGAGAGCACGATGATGCTGTGGCCGTCCGGGAAGGTCCACTCGTGCACCTGCGGCTTGACCTCGGTGCGCACGATCCCGGGTACCCGGGCCAGCCCGGCCATGTCGATCTCGGTGTCGAAGTGGCCGACGTTGGCGACGATGGCGTTGTGCTTCATCCGTTGCATGTGGACGGTCCGGATGATGTCCCGGTTGCCGGTCGTCGTGACGAACAGGTCGGCCCCGTCGACCACGTCGTCGAGCCGGACCACCTGCAGGCCCTCCATCGCCGCCTGCAGCGCGCAGATGGGATCGATCTCAGTCACCACGACCCGGGCCCCCTGACCGCGTAGGGACTCGGCCGCTCCCTTGCCGACATCGCCGTACCCGCAGACGACCGCCAGCTTGCCGCCGAGCATCACGTCGGTGGCGCGGTTGAGCCCGTCGGCCAGCGAGTGGCGGATGCCGTACTTGTTGTCGAACTTCGACTTCGTGACGGCGTCGTTGACGTTGATCGCGGGGAACAGCAGCTGCCCCGACTCGGCCAGCCGGTAGAGTCGCTTGACCCCGTTGGTCGTCTCCTCGGTCACGCCCCGGATGCCGGCCGCGATGCGGGTGAACCGCTGACCATCGCGGGCCAGGCTGTCGGCCAGCGTGGCCAGCACGATGGCGTACTCCGGATTGTCGTCGCCGTGCGGCGTCGGCACGCCGCCAGCCGCCTCGAACTCGACTCCCTTGTGGACGAGCATGGTGGCGTCGCCGCCGTCGTCCACGAGCATGTTCGGTCCGTGCCCACCGGGGAACTGGAAGAGCTGGTCGGTGCACCACCAGTACTCCTCCAGTGTCTCGCCCTTCCAGGCGAACACGCAGACCCCTGCCGGGCGGTCCTGGGTACCGTGAGGCCCGACCACGGCGGCCGCGGCTGCCTCGTCCTGGGTGGAGTAGATGTTGCAGGAGACCCAGCGGACCTCAGCGCCCAGCGCCACCAGGGTCTCGATCAGGACCGCCGTCTGCACCGTCATGTGCAGCGATCCGGCGATCCGGGCACCGGCCAGGGGCCGGGTCGCGGCGTACTCGCGCCGGGTCGCCATCAGACCCGGCATCTCGTGCTCGGCCAACCGGATCTGGGTCCGCCCGGCCTCGGCCAGGGACAGGTCGGCCACGGCGAACTCGAGCCCGTTCACCGTTCGTTGTTGGGTACTCATGTCTCTCCTCGTGTGGAAGCAGGAGGCTGAGATCGCTGCCTCCTGCTGACAGGAGGCGCCCTTGGGATGGGGCCACAGGTCGAGCGTGGCGGACCTGGTCCGTCGCAGCGCCTCTCGACCCGGACCGCGCCGACACCGGCGCAATACCGTTCCGCCATCCACTATAGCGGCGTGACTGGAGTCTCACGGTCCGGGCCTTCGGAGGACTGTCGACGTTGCCCGGCGGGTCTACGCTCAGGGCGTCCCGGTTGGACCTGTTGCCCACCGGGCGCGGCGCGGGAGGCGCCACGGGGATGAGTGCGGTTGCCGGCACGTTCCTGGCCATCGGCGGTCTCTCACTGCTACTCCTCGTCCTGGCCCTGCTCGGGGGCGGTCGCCTCCACCTCGGTCACTGGCACCTGGGATCGCTGCACATCGGGCACTGGCACCTCGGGCACTGGCAGTCCGCCCATCCGAGCATCGGCCAGGCGGACGCCGGGCACGGTCAGGCCGGGCACGGTGTCGACCTGTCCCTGCCGGTGATCGCTGGATTCCTCGGCGCATTCGGGTTCACCGGCGCGATCGTCGCCTCCATCCTGCCCGGCCGGAGCTCCGGTACCTGGCTGGCCGCGACCGCGATCGGCCTGGTCGCCGCGGTACCCGCCGGGTGGCTGGCCGGCCGGATGATGCGCGCCGCCATGAACATCTCCACCGATGCCACGCTGACCAGCAACGACCTGCTCGGGGCCCTCGGTGTCGTCATCACACCGGTGCCCGTCGGCGGACTGGGCGAGGTCCGGTTGGCCATCGCCGGGCAGTACATGAAGTTCCACGCGCGCTCGGACGAACCGATCGCCCTCGGCACTCGTGTCTTCGTGATCGCGGTGCCCAGCCCGACCAGCGTTCTGGTCGAGCCACTATCCACTGTGGACTGATTCGACCGCGGAGAAGGAAGACCATGTCATCGCTCGTCATCGCCATCATCGGCCTCGTCGTGCTGATCCTGCTGATCAGCGCCTTCATCCTGTCCCGCATCAGCGTGGCCGGACCGAACGAGGCGTTCATCGTCACCGGCCGCAAGGGCCGGACGACCCGGACCCCCGACGGTTCGTCGGTGACCGACCTGTCCGGGCAGAAGGTGGTCATGGGCGCCGCCGTGTTCGTCATGCCGGTGGTGCAGAAGCTGCACCGGCTCGACCTGTCCAGCCGCGAGATCCCGGTGTCGGTGAGCGCGGCCGTGAGCGCGCAGGGCATCCGGTGCGACGCCGACGCGGTCGCCATCGTCAAGGTCGGCGGTACGGCCGAGATGATCCGGCCGGCCGCGCAGCGGTTCCTGCACCAGCAGGATCGGATCGAGGCGTTCACCGGTCAGGTGCTGTCGGGGGCGTTGCGGGCGGTCGTCGGCCGGCTGACCGTCGAGGAGATCATCCGGGACCGGGCCGCGTTCGCCGCTCACGTGGCCGAGGAGGCGGAGCGCGCGCTGACCCACCAGGGCCTGGTGCTCGACGCGTTCCAACTCGAGGACATCCGTACCGCCGGCACCTACCTGCAGGACCTCGGCCGACCGGAGGCGGCCCGGGTGCTCCGGGCGGCCGCCATCGCCGAGGCGCAGGCCCGGCAGACGGCCGAGACCGAACGGATGAAGGCGGAGGAGGCCATCGCCACGGGCGAGCGCAATCTCGCCCTCAAGAAGGCCGAGGTGCAGGCCGAGATCGACGCGGCCAACGCGAAGGCGGCCGCGGCCGGCCCGTTGGCCGAGGCCGAACGGCAGCAGGCAGTCCTCACCGAGCAGCAGAAGGTGGCCGAGCGCAACGCCGAACTCAAGGAGCGCCAGCTCGATACCGAGGTGCGTAAGCCGGCCGACGCCGCCCGGTACAAGCTCGAGCAGGAGGCGGAGGCGGCTCGCAACGCGGCGGTGCTCAAGGCCGACGCGTCCCGCCAGACGACGATCGCGGCCGCCCAGGCCCAGGCCGAGGAGGCGCGCCTGGTCGGCGAGGGTGAACGGGCCCGCCGTACCGCGCTGGCTGAAGCGGCCGCCGTCGAGGGCGCCAAGCAAGGGGAGGCGGAGCAGCTTCGCCGGAGCGCGGTGGCCCAGGCCGTCGAGCGGGAGGGCACGGCCGAGGCGGCGGCCATCCTGGCGCGCGGTCACGCCGAGGCGGAGGCCATGCAGGCGAAGGCCGACGCGTTCAGCCAGTACGGCGAGGCGGCGGTACTCGATCTACTGGTGCGGGTGCTGCCGGCGGTCGTCCAGGCGGCGTCGGCGCCGATCGGAGCCATCGACAAGATCACCGTGATCTCGACCGACGGCGCGTCATCATTGACCCGGTCAGTCGCGTCCAACGTGGCCCAGGGGCTGCAGCTGGGTACCGACCTCACCGGCGTCGATCTCGGTGCGCTGTTGAGCCGGCTCGGCGGCGGGGCGGCGGCCGCCCTGGGCCGGGTCGCCGGCGGCGCGGACAGCAACGGGGCGAAAGCGATTACTGAATCCACAGTGGAGTAGGGCTGGACCCGGGAGAGGGCCGTCGCGTGAACCGCCCCTGACCCGGCATGTCATGCTGCACGTGTCTTTCCCGGGAGGGTGTGCGGCGTGGCATTGAACGAGGCGGAACCGGCGGCCCGGGTACGGCGACCACGGCGCGCGTTCAGCGTCGGCCGACTGCTGGTCCCGATGATGACACTGCTCTTCGGCGTCCCGTGGTGGACGCTCCTGCTGGCCGGACCCGCGTGGCCGACCCCGGTCGTGGTGACGGGCACCGTGCTCTTCGTTCTGGCCGCCGCCGCGTTCCCGCCGATGATGGTGCTCGGCCACGCAAGGCACCGGGACTGGGCCGCCAAGATCGGGGACACCCTGCTCGGCGTGATCTGGGTGCTGTTCGCCTGGTCGGTGGCGAGCCTGGCGCTGCGCCTGGCACTGGTTCTGGCCGGCGTTGACAGCCCGACCCGGGGCCGGATCGTGGCTGGCGCGGTGGTCCTGGTCACGCTGGCCCTGCTGGCTTGGGGGTCATTCGAGGCGCGGCGGATACCCAGGACGCGCCACGTCGAGGTGTCCCTGCCCCGGCTGGGCGAGGGCCTGGACGGGCTGCGCGTCGTGCTGATCACCGACACCCACTACGGTCCGATCAACCGGGTCCGCTGGTCGCACGGCGTGGTCGCCGCCGTGAACGCGCTGGACGCGGACATCGTGTGCCACACCGGGGACATCGCCGACGGAACGGTGGCCAAGCGCCAGGCGCAGGCGGTGGCTCTGGGTGACGTGAAGGCGAGCCTGGCCCGGGCCTATGTGACCGGCAATCATGAGTACTTCTCGGACGCTCCCGGCTGGCTGGACTACATGGACGAGATGGGCTGGGAGTGCCTGCACAACCGGCACATCGTGGTCGAACGGGGCGGCTCCCGCCTCGTCCTCGCCGGGGTGGACGACGTGACCGCGGCCGCCTCGGGCCGCCCGGGGCACCGGATGGACCACGCGGCCGCGCTCGCCGGGACCGACCCCGACCTGCCCGTCCTGCTGCTCGCTCATCAACCGAGGCAGATCCACGGCGCTGTCGAGTACGGGGTCGATCTGCAGCTGTCGGGGCACACCCACGGCGGCCAGATCTGGCCGTTCCACCTGCTCGTCCTCACCGACCAGCCGGTTCTGCACGGACTGACCCGCCACGGCGGGCGCACCCAGCTCTACACCAGCCGGGGTACCGGGTTCTGGGGTCCGCCGTTCCGGGTGTTCGCGCCGGCCGAGATCACATCGATCACCCTGCGCCGCGCATGAACGTGCTAGCTTCGTCAATGTAGCAGTCATGTTGCATCGACCTGGGAGGCGCACATGTACGAGGACCCGCACGATATCGAGACTCTGCAGACCCTGCTCGACCGCTCCCGGACCGGCGCCAGCGAGCACCTGCGATCGATCATCGATGACAACCGGACGGTGGCCGCCGCCGCGCTGGTCGAACGGCTCAGCGGCATGCGCACGCTGGCGCTGAGTACGGTGTCGGCTCAGGGTCGGCCCCGCATCAGTGGCGTGGATGGACACTTCCTGCGCGGCGCGTTCGTGTTCACCACGTCCGGCTCGGCGGTGAAGGCCCGGGACATGCGCGAGCGTCAGGCCATCAGCGCGGCCCACCTGGTCGGCGACGACTTCGGCGTGTTCGTGCACGGAGACGCCGAGTTCCTGGAGCGCGACCACCCGGACCGCGGCTGGATTCAGCAGCACCTGACTGAACACTATGGACAGTCTCCGGACGAGTGGGGTCCCGATATCGTCTACGTCCGGCTCCGCCCCCGCTGGATGGTCAGCTACTCCAGCTCCCCCTGACGCTCCCGGCAGGACCCGTGACCCTCCCCGAAGGAAGGGCACCTTGTTAACGCGTGGGGTCGAGAAGGGTACCTTTCTCTACCGTACCCGTTAACAAGGTGCCCTTCCTTCCACCGACCAGGGTGGACAGCTCGGACAGCAGCTCGGCGGCGGCCGGGGGCATGGACGGGGTGGGGGTGAGCTGGCCGTCGGGAGTGAGCGCCTGGCGGAGCGGGACGGCGACCGACTCGGGTACGGGCAGCATCTTGAGCGCGACCAGGACCGGCTTGATGAGCTCGGCGGCCCGGAGACCGGCCGATGTCATACCGTAGCTGACGATCCCCACCGGTTTGTGGTGCCATTCGAGATAGAGGTAGTCGAGCGCGTTCTTGAGCGGCGCCGAATATCCCCGGTTGTACTCCGGCATGACCAGGACGAACGCGTCACTGTCGGCGACGATCGCACTCCACCGCCGGGTGTGCTCGTGCAGGTACGGGCCACCGTCGGCGGGTTGGTAGGGCTCGTCGTGGAACGGCAGGTCCAGCTCGGCCAGGTCGACCAGCCGCACCTCGAACCGGCCGTCGGCTTCGGCCACCAACGTGAACCAGTCGGCGATCTGACGGCCGATCCGCCCAGGGCGGGTACTGGCGGCGATCACGGTCAGGCGGCGCATGGT
This sequence comes from uncultured Actinomycetota bacterium, assembly GCA_963803345.1. Taxonomy (GTDB): domain Bacteria; phylum Actinomycetota; class Actinomycetes; order Mycobacteriales; family Micromonosporaceae; genus CAWDLX01. The sequence goes on along the minus strand of CAWDLX010000004.1, from coordinate 562,410 downwards.
ACCTTCTCTTTCTCCACAGTGGACGGTACGTTCAGTCGGGGCAGTAGCACGTGGACCAGCGGTCCGATCGTGATCGCGAAGACGACGGTGCCGATGCCGACGCTCCCGCCGAGCAGCCAGCCGGCAGCCAGCACGGTGAGCTCGATGACGGTGCGCACGACCCGGATCGAGTGGCCCCGGGCGTGCAGCCCGGTCATCAGACCGTCGCGTGGACCAGGGCCCAGGCCGGCCCCGATGTAGAGCGCGGTGGCGATCGCGTTGATCCCGATCGCGCCGGCCAGCGCGGTCGCGCGCAGAGCGAGCCCGGTCAGGCCGGGGAGCACGGCCAGGACGGCGTTGGCGACCAGCCCGACCACGATGACGTTGGCCACGGTGCCGATACCCGGTCGCTGGCGCAATGGGATCCAGGCCAGCAGGACGAGCGCACCGACCGCGTTGATGACCCAGCCGATGGGGATGCCCAGGCGCAGGGACAGCCCCTGGTGGAGCACATCCCAGGAATCGAGACCGAGATTGGCCCGCACCAGCAGCGCGATGCTCACCCCGAACAGGATGAGCCCGGCGCCAAGCTGGACCAGCCGTCCCGGCAATTTGGTTGTCATGTCACCAACATAGCGCCGAGGTTGGTGACACGTCAACCATCGGGTACGATCGGGCGATGGCGAAGACGAGGTGGCTGAATGAGCGGGAGTTGCGGGCCTGGCGCGGATACCGGCGCATGCGAACGCTGCTCGACCTCGAGCTGCAGCGTGACCTGATGCGCGACAGTGGACTCTCCGAGCCGGACTACGACGTGTTGTCGAACCTGTCCGAGGCGCCCGGCCAGCGCATGCGGCTCACCGAATTGGCCGCCTGGATGCTCTGGTCCAAGAGCCGGCTGTCCCACCACATCACCCGGATGCAGCAGCGCGGGCTGGTCGACCGCGAGGAGTGCCCGGGCGACGCCCGGGGGTCGGTGCTCGTGCTGACCCCGGCCGGCCTGGCGGCGATCCGTGAGGCAGCGCCGCGGCATGTCGCGTCAGTTCGCAAGCACATGATCGATCTGCTCACTCCGGACGAGCTGGCCGCTCTGGACGCGTTGTCCCACCGCGTCGCCGAGCGGCTGGCACCGACGCCGGTGTCCTGATATCGAGTTCAGTCGACGCAATTGGGGTCTCCCGCAATCCACCGGAAACACGTACCCTGGCCCCATGGTGGCGGTGGTCAGTCCACACCGGACACATGAGAGTCTCGTCCGGTACGTGGCGCATCTGGTGCTCTGGTGGCTGGCCTCAGCTCTGAGCAGCTACGGCCTCAGCTCGGTCGGTGTGCCGTACCGGGTCGACTGGTCCGAGCGGATGCCGCGGCACTGGCGCGCCGAGGCGCGCCGTGGCATTCGCGACTGTGAGTGCCTCCTGGCCGCACGGGGCCGACCGCCGACGCATGATCGGGTCGATGGGCCGATCGGCTCCGACGGGGGCTGCGGCTGAGCTGACCTTGGCTTCACCCATCGGTCGGGTTTAGGTTGCACTGATATGCGACCAATGATCGATGGGAGGACCTAGTTGTCCAGAACAAGCTGGCGACGCCTGGGCGTCGTCGCGATCGCGGTCTCCGCCTTCCTGTTGGGCGGCGGAATCACCTACGCGGCGACCGCCCAACCGGCCATCAAGACCATCACTCCCCGCTTCGCCGACCAGGTCACCAATCTCGACGTGCTGCGCCAACAGATCCGTAACTACTACGGCGACCCACTCGGCACCGGCGTGGCGGGCGACGACAGCAACTACGCCAAGGAGGCCCGGCGGGCCGCCTTGTCCGGGGCGCTGTGGTTGCGGCTTCCACACCACGTCCACGCCACCAAGGCCATCGTGCTCGACGTGGACGACACCACGCTGGTGACCTGGAGCTACGAGATCTTCAGCAACTGGGCGTTCAACCCGACGACCAACGGCCAGTTCGTCACCGAGCAGCGATTCCCGGCTGTCCCGGGCATGGTCTCGATGGTCACCGAGGCCGAGCGGGAGGGGTACGCGATCTTCTTCGTGACCGGCCGCGGCGCCGCGCAGGAGCAGGCCACCCTGGGCAACCTGACCGCCGACGGCGTCGGGGTCGACGCCGGCTACCCCAAGCCGACCACGTTGAGCGACGGTGAGGACGGTCTGTTCACCAAACCCGCGGTAGCCAACTACCCCGACTACCTCAAGGCGGCGTGCGCCGCTGACCCGAACGGGTCATGCACGACAATTCACTATAAGTCGGCCACCCGCGGGCATATCGAGTCACTCGGGTACGAGATCGTGGCCAACTTCGGCGACCAGTTCAGCGACCTCGAGGGCGGGCACGCCGACCGTACGTTCAAGATGCCCAACCCGAACTACTTCCTGCCCTGACACCGGCCCAACGTTCCGCAGGGGCACCCTGGCACGGGCCGGGTGCCCCTGCGAACCACACCCGGCGGTCAGCCGGAAGCGGGCCGGTACCAGCAGCGGACCCCCGTGTGCACACCGGCCCGCAGTTCCGCCCCGATCACCGGGTCGACGGACTCGATGTGGGTGAGCGAACGCCGGATCGCCTTGCCGACCGCGAGGCGGGCGCGCTCGCCGTCGTCGGAGAACGCGCGGGACCGGCCGCCGAGACCGGTTCCGGCGGCCAGTTCGGCCAGCAGCCACTCCCGTTCCGTCCTGGCCCGCTCACCGCGGGCGTGGTCCCCGGTGGAATCGGCGTCGTCAATCTCGTCGTCCAATTCGGACAGACGTTGCCGGTACCGTTGAACCGCACTGCGGTCGAGCACCGGCTGGGCCGACATCGAGCTGCTCCGGACGGTGAACGCGTCCACGCCGGCAACCAGTTCGACGGCGGCGATCTCCGCGCCCGGATTGGCAGTCAGTACGGCCAGGTGGAGCATGCCCACACTGTGCTCGACCAGGACCGACCGGCTGCCCAGCTCGACTCTCCATTTGCGACCGTGCCGGGTCAGGCTGACCGCGGGTACGGCCGCGCCGCCCGCTTCGGGGCCTAGATTCACCCGAACCCCGAGCGTGGCCGCCACCTCGTCCGCCTGGGCACGCTGGTCGTGCGCCTCGGCCAGATCCTCCGGCCGCCCCCGGCGTACGAGCGCCTCGGCGTAGCGCAGCCGCGACGAGACGACGGCGGGCCAGTGCCCGATTGCGAGGTTGCGGTGCACCGCCTCGCGCAGGTGGGCCAGCGCGCGGTCGACATTGCCGATCGTCAGCGATGCCACGCCGAGCGCGTGCTGGGTCGAGCCGAAGCAGGTGACGGCCAGGCTGGCCATCATCGGCAGATGGCTGTACGGCAGCAGGAGGTCGTAGGCCCGCGCCGCCGCCGCCTGGTTGTCCAGCAGGTAGGACGCCTCGATGACGCCGTACATGAGGACGAGCCAGCTGCTCGAGCGGGGCAGCTCGGCCAGACCCTGACCACGCAGGGTGGCCAACGTACCGGCCGCGGCCTGCCGATCGCCGGCCATGACCGAGGCCAGCGCCAGTGCGGCGAAGAACGAGTTGTCCACCGCGCTCAGGGACGGCGAGTGGACGAGCTCGGTGAGCATCGCGAGCAGCTCCGGTAGCCGGCCCTGGTACCACCGGATGGCGACCAGCTGCGCCCCGTACCAGGCCGCGGCGTCGGCGTCGCCGACTTCAGCCCCGCGTTCGGCGCACTCCTTGGCCAGATGCTCGGCCTCCTCGAACCGACCGGCCCGGATGGCCAGCATCACCTCGATCGCGTTGACCACGAACCCGATGGCCAGATGGTTCTCCAGGGCCAGCAGGTCGCGCAGCTCGGTGAGGCGTCGCTCGGCGTGTGGGTCACCGTCGAGGAACATGTCGGTCACCCGCCAGAGCAGGCCCATCAGGAGATCGTGGCGGCGGCCGGTACGGGCGCCTTCGCCGATCAGCTCGTCGGCCAGACTCCGCCGTAGCGCGCCGTACTCGGGTCCGAGCACGCAGTGGTGGGCGACGCTCAGCGCCTCGGCCCGGGCCACCGCGTCGCCGGTGCGCCGAGCCTCGGCCAGCGCGGCCAGAATCGACTCGGTCTGTCCGGTCTGGTAGTCCTCCTCGCCAGCCAACCGCACCCGCAGCCGCAGGGCCAGATTGGACGTCGGATCGACCATGGACAGAACCTGCTCCAGTCGGGCCCGCATCAGACCGGCCGCCGCCGCCGTGCGGTGCTCATGGACCCAGACCCCGCCGAGTCCGAGAACCGCGCGACCCATGACAGCGACATCGCCGCTCCGCTCGGCCTCGCGGTAGGCGGCATCGAACCACCGCCGCGCCGACATCAGGTCGCCGTCGGACTCCTGCGCCTGAATGCCATATGTCAGAAGGGTCTCGGCGTCGTCGAGTACGCCGGTCCCCGCGAATGTCCCCTCCACCCTGCGCTCCACCCCACTCCCCCATACCGCGCTACGGGGAAGCATGCCGCCCAGGTTCAACCGTCGTGGGCGGAGTGTCCCCGCGTCACGTGCATATCCCGCGATAGGGGAGAAGAGACCGATACCTATATCGATCAGGCCCTAGGCACCCTCACCCGGATGGACGCGGCGGCAGAAGTGGCGGTGTTTCTGCCGGTGAGGGCGGGACAGGCCGTTCCGTTGCAGGGGCCCCTGGTGGCACGGGATGGCACGCCGTACCAGGGACGGTCAGGGCAGGCACCGGCGGGGTGCGCAGACCGGTGACGAAGGGATCACAATGAGTTTCCTCGACAAGTTCAAGGATCGCGCGGACGGGCTCGTGCAGTCCGCCAAGGACAAGGTCAGTGACGTGACGGGGGTCGACGCCGACAAGCTGATCGACGCGGCCGGAAGTGTCAAGGACGCCGGAGAGAGCCTCGGCGACGCGGCGAGCTCGCTGCGCGAGGGCAAGCTGCCTTCCTGATCCACAGTGGACGCGTCAGCTCGGCCAGAACATCCGCTGCCCCGCCGTTCTGGCCGGGTGGCACGCGGGCGGCACGGGATGGCACGCCTTCCGGATGATCCGGGAGGGGATCAAAGGCACAACCCGACCGCGCCGGCCGGAACTGCGCCCGGCCGGCGCGGTCTTCCGCCCCCGACCGGAGCTGACGAAGGAAGGGCACCTTGTTAACCGTTTCGGTATAGCAGGGTGCCCTTATTAACGGGCGACCCGGTTAACGGGCGGCCGGGCTAACGGCTAACCGTCGCCAGGGCCGGCGAGTACCGCGGTGGTCAGTTGACCAGGTCCTGGCAGTCGTGCTCGTCCGGCAGGAGCGGGCGGAAGTCGATCCGCCACCGGTCGGCGCCGCTGACCCAGGGAGTCAGCCGGTTCGCGTTGGCCGCGGCGGTCAGCACGTCGGCGGCGGCCGGGCCCGACACGGTCACACAGTTGACCATTGGCCCATTGGGGACAGGCTCACCGGGCAGGGCCGGGCCGGGCCACCGGATCTCGGGCGGGGCCGGGGAGTCGGGCTGGATCCACGGCTCGGCCACCACCGCGACCGTCGTCGGCCGGTAGCTGGTCGTAGGGCCCACTTCGGCCGAGCCCAGAGTGCGACGCAGATCGGTCAACGTGTCGCGCAGGTGCTGGAGGTTCGCCCGGGCGGTGCGCTGGGCGCTGGTCAGGCCGTCGCCCGGACCGTCCGAGATGCCCAACGCGTTCACCGTCGACGTTCCGTACCCCAGCGGCGGTCAACACGGTGAACCGGGTCGACGGCGCGTCCATGACGTTGGGTTGGCCGAAGTCGGTGACCCCGCCCACGCCGGCGCCCAGCGCCAGCTCGACCAGCCGGGTCACGCCGGCCCGGGAGATGTGGCGCAGCTCCAGGCTCGGTAGCGCGGGGCCGGGGTAGATCGCCGGTACCGGGCCTTCGTTGATCACCCGTCCGTCGCCGTACACGCTGATCTGGGGTAGTTCGGTGAGCAGCGTGCTCGGTGCGACGAAGCCGCCCACCGACTCCACCCGCAGGGCAAGGTCGCCGTCGGCATAGGTCGGTGCCGGGCCAGGGCCCGACCCACCGGCGTCCCGGGTCGCACACCCGCCGATGAGGACGATCACGGCCAGACCAGCCACCATGCCGGCTCCACGCATCACCGTCATGCCCGTCAGACGTGGTACCCGTGACACCGGTTCCCCGCGGCCGCCGCCGGTCGCCCGTGAAGGAAGGGCACCTTGTTAACGTCTCCGGTAGAGGAAGGGCACCTTGTTAACGGGGAACCACGCGGGACCGCGTCCGAGGAAGTCGCCGAGCCGGAGCTGGTAAGGATGCTTTGATCGGCTCATGGCCCATCGCGCGTACTTCTTCTGCCTCGGCCGGGTTGACGGTTCTCCGGCCGAGGCCGCGGCCGCGCTGGCCCGGTATGTGGTCACAACGTCGGGGGCCGCGGTGAGCGCGCACACCCAGTGGGAGGACCGGTGGGCGTCGTTCGACCTCGCCCCAACAGACACCCCGGCGGGGAACGTGACGGTGATCGTCCACGTGGCCGGCGATGTACTCGACCTCGCGGTCAGTGAGTTCAGCTCGCGTCCCGGCGGCGATCGAATCGCCGGCGCCACGGCGCTGGTCGAGGTGAACGTGTCAGGCGGCGGGGACGGCGCTACGACCTCCGCGCTGTACGGGTACCTCGGCGATGTCTGGAACGCCGTGCGTTTCGACGAGGTCAGTGGCTTCAGCGCCGACGAGCTTCGCTGAGCCGGCCGGCGCCACGAAAGGCCGCGCGACCCAGCCATCCACGCAGCGATCTCGGTGCCGTCGCAGGGCTGCCCGGGGCCGTGGACACCAAAACTGGGGAAGCGGGCCTGGCCAAGATGGGGAAGACTCCCGATCCCGCGGCGCTGGATGCGCGACACCATCGTTCACGATCACTCGCGTACCGCTGGAGAGGACTTCACATGAGTCGATTGTCACGATGGCGGACCGTCGCATTGGCGGCGGCCATGATTGCCGGTCTGGCGGCTTGTTCCAACGATCCGCCGGCACCGTCGGGCGACCATACGGCCGGCCCCACGCCCACTACCTCGGCGACGGTCAGCGCCGCCCTGGCCCAGCAAGCTCGTCGCGGCCCGGGCGGCCACGGCCAAGTACGTCACCGACCTGGCCGGAGCCGAACGGGACGGGTACGGGATCATCACGCCGATGATGCCGGGCATGGGCTACCACTACCTCAACCCGAAGATCGAAGGGTTCGACGTCACCAAGCCGGCGATCCTGGTGTACCTCAAGAACGGGTCGCAGTGGCAGCTCGGGGCGCTGGAGTGGGTCTTCCCGAGCACGCCCACCAGCCCTCCGCTCGAGGGAGCCACCTACGGCTCGTTCCCGGCCGCCTGCCACTACAAGGACGGAACGTTCGTGCCGACGGCGGCCGAGAAGGACTGCGCCAAGACAAGCCAGAGCGGATCGCCGTTCAACTTCTGGCATCCGGACCTGACGACACTGCACGTGTGGCTCTGGTACCACAATCCAGACGGTCTCTACCACGGGACGAATCCGCTGGTGCAGGGCTACGTCTGACCTTTGTCGTGGGGTGGACGCCCAGGGGTTGCCGCCGCCGGCGCCCCTGGGCGGTCAGTGTCGACCTCCTGCTTCGCGCTACCGCCGGGTGCCAGCTCGACCACCATCCGGCGCCGGGCCGATTCCTGGGCGGCGTCGAGAACCCGCAGGGTGAGCACGGCATCGTGCGGATCGACCGGCATCGGCGATCCACCGCGCAGGCACTCGTGCACGCGCGGGTAGAAGTCCGACCAGCGGCCCGGCACCGGGGCGACCACGGACGTTCTCGTCGCCCGCCACCAGGGCGCCGGCGGGTGTGTCCGCAGTGGACGGTGGTCGACCGGCCCGCAGCGCGGTCTCCTGCCCGTCCATGTCGGCGACAACGAACGCCCCGGCCGTCCCCAGTACCCGCAGGCGCGGCCCCGGCGCGCCGGCCACGCTTGCGCACCACAGATGGGCGTGGACGCCGCCATCGTGTTCCAGCGCGATGAACGCGTCGTCATCTCCAGCCGCGCCGCGCTCGTGCCCGATCTCGGCGTACACCGTGCGGGCCGGGCCGAACAGCTGGATGGCCTGGTCGACCAGGTGGCTACCCAGGTCGAGCAGGACGCCACCACCGTCCACAGAGGATAGATCCTCACGCCATCGGCCGCCCGCCAGCGCCGGCCGCCACCGTTGGATGCGCGACTCGTACCGGAAGATCCGGCCCAGCACATTCCGGTGGATCAGGTCGCGCAGGGTGAGCTGGTCGGAGTCCCAGCGCCGGTTCTGGAACACGGTCAACGCGACGCCCGCCCGCTCGGCCGCCGCGACCAGCCGGGCCGCTGCACCGGCGTCCGGCGCGACCGGCTTGTCCACGACGACAGCGACTCCGGCGCCGACGCAGGCGAGGGCGACCTCGACGTGGACGCGGTCGGACTGGCCACCACGGCCAGGTCGAGCGCCGCGTCGGCGATCATCTCGTCGGCCGAGTCGTAGCAGGTGACTCCCGGGTTGTCGTCGAGTGCCTGTTGCCGCCGGGCTGGCTGGCGGGCCACCACGCCCACGATCTGGAAGCCGTCGACTGATCGCAGCAGCGGTGCGTGGATGATCCGCCCAGCCAGTCCGTAGCCCACGACACCGACGCGCATGGGCTCATCCTCGCAGGTGTCGGGTCAGCCGGCGGCGCTGGACAGGATCCGCCGCGCCTCGTCGTAGTCGAGCCCGACCTTGGCGACGGGAGCCAGTACGAGCCGGTCACCGACGTCGCGCACGGCCGCCTCCAGCCGTGCGGCGACCCGCCGGCCCCGGCGCCGGGCGGCGGCCGCCACGACCGGCCGCACGACCGCGGCCAGTACCAGACCACCGAGCAGCCCGGCCCCCAGCAGCAGGGTGGACAGGGGTACCCGGCCGACCTGCGGGGTCGGCGGCTCCGGCAACGCGAGCGCGAACAGGGCGTACCGCGCGACCAGCCACAGCAGACCGACCGCCGCTGCCGCCACGAACAGCCAGTGCAGGGCACCGATCGCCCGCCACCAGCGTGGTGGACGAGGTGACCCGAGGTCGGTGCGGGCGACAGCCACATCGAGGGCATCGGGAATGTCGGCCGCCCGTGATCGGGCCCGGTCGAGCATGGCGGCCGGCCACGGGTCGGGCAGCCCGTGGCCAGCCCGTTCTCCCACCGCCCGCAGGGCCAGACCGACACCGGCGGCGGCCGCCGGGGCGGCCGGGCCGATAGAGGTCGCGGCGACCGGTTCGTCCGAGCCGGCCGGCCGGGTACCCAGACGCAGCCGGCGGAGCGGGTCGGGGCGCAACCGCCGCACCCACCGGGTCACCGGCCAGCCGGTGTGCCGCACGGCCCGATGGGTGTAAGAGCCCTCGGTGGCCCGGGCCACCAGCGGCACCCCGGCCGCCACGCCCAACGCTCGGTACAGGTCGCTCGCGTTGGCGCGATCACCCGAACTCGTCCGGGCCACCGACACGAGGGGGTCCAGGTCGGTCACCCTGGCCGCGACGTCCGCCGACAGTCGCTGCAATGCCGCCAGCCGGGTGGCGACGGCCTCCTCGAGTGCGGTGCGGAGCGCGCCGATGCCAGGTCGGTCCACAGTGGACGTAGCCAGCACCGGTACCCCGCCGAGCCCGTCCTCGTCGAGCAGGCGGCCCAGGTCGGCCAGGCACGTGCGCAGGTCCGCCCCGGTCAGCCGGTCGGCCTGGTTGAGGGCCACGACGGTGATGTCGCGGTGGTGCCCGAACTGACCCAGGTACCGGCGATGCAGCACCCGGTCGGCGTACTTCTGCGGGTCGAGCACCCAGACGATGAGGTCGGCCAGGGCCAGCAGGCGGTCCGCCTCGACCTGGTGGCCGCGCTCGACCGAGTCGAAGTCGGGCAGGTCGATCAGTACCAGTCCGGTGAGTCTCGTCGTCGCCCGACCGGCCGGACCGGCGGACGCGACGCCGAGCCAGTCGAGCAGGTCCCGGGCCGGCTCGGGACCCCATACGCAGGCGTGCGACTCGCCGGTGGTCGGACGGCGCAGACCTACCGGGGACAGATCCTCACCGGCCAACGCGTTGAAGATGCTGGACTTGCCGCTGCCGGTCGCGCCGGCGAGCGCGACCACGGTGTGGGCGCGGGACAGGTCGAGGCGCTCGCCGGCCCGGGCCGATCACCGCCTGGGCGGCGTCCAGCCGCCCGGCTGGTACATCGTGCCGGCGAGGTCGACGAACGCACCCAGCGCCCGGACCCGGTCGACGAGGGTGTCCAGTGACCGGTCCGGCCGCCGGCTCATCCGGCACCGCCCCACGCGAGGTCGGGCGGGCTCCCGGCCCGGGCCCGGCTGATCTCGTCGGCGGCGGCCCGCAGCCGGGCTTCCGCGCCCGGGTCGACGCTCTGTCCACTCAGGACGGCCCGGTACCGCTCGGCCTCGGTGTCGAGCAGTCCGGCCACCCGCTGGAGGAGCTGCTGGCGCGCCTGGGCCGCCAGTTCCCGGACCGCCTGGTCGCCGAAGATCGCCTCAAGGACCTTCTGGGCGGCGATGGTGGTGCCGCCGGCCACCGCGATCTCGGCGCCGGTCGGAATGAAGGCGGTGGCGGCGAACACGGCGATCATGACGACCAGGCCCAGGGCGTTGACCGCGTAGGCGCCGGTCCGGGCGATGAACGCCTTGTTCCCGGCCTCCGTCCGAACCAGCTCGAGCACCTCGCGCTGCCAGTCGCGCACCATCCGTTCGACCCGTCTCCCGCAGGTCGTCGCTGGACCCGGCCAGGGCGGGATCGGCGGCCAGCAGGCCGGCCCCGGCCGGGTGGGCGCGCCAGGCCGCCGCCGCCTGCTCGGCCGCGTCCGCCGCCGCCGCCGCGGACCAGGGTGACCAGACCCGACTCGAGGGCATGCGTGAGCCCATCGGCCGGGCCCGGACGGCCGGTCACGGCGGCACGACGCGGTCGCGGAGCCGGCCGACGCGGGCCTGCAGGCCGCGCATGAACTCGCCGGTGCCGACCAGCTCCTGCCAGCGGGCCAGTACCTCGCCGCGCAGCAGGGTGCCGTCGCGGATACCGTGCTCCACTGTGGACCCGGCCGCGTTGTAGGCGCTGTCCACACTGGACATCATCGACCCGGCCGCCGCCGGCCTGGTCGGCCGCCGCCCCGGCCAGCTGCCGGGTGGTCGGGTCGAGCGCGGCGACCGCGCCGTCGACCGTCTGCCGCACGACGGCCGCCCGGTCGGCCGCCGACTGAGCCAGCGAACGCAGCCAGTCGCCGATCGGGGCCACCGCGGACTCCGGCAGCAGGCCGTCCGGAGTGGTCGCCGCCTCCGCCACGACGAACAGGGCGGCCCGACCGTGGCCGTGCTGCGCGAGCATCTCGGTCAGGTGCGGCCGCGACCGTCGTCGGCCGGCGCCCGGCGGCACCCGGTCCAGGACGAGAGCGACCGCCGTTCCCCGAACGTGCGCCGTCTCGAGGAAGTCCCACGGGCACGGCGTCGGCGTAGCGGGCGGCGGTCGTGACGAACAACCACAGGTCGGCCGCGGCCAGCAGCTGCTCGGCCAGCGTCCGGTTCGTCTCCACCACCGAGTCGATGTCGGGCGCGTCGAGCAGCGCGAGCCCCGCGGACAGCCGCGGCGATTCCACGACGCGCAGGTAGCCCGGGTCACCGGTGGCTTCCCGGGTGCGCGGGAGGTGGGGCATCAGCGCGGGCCGCGGTGAACCAGCCGGCGTCGTCCGGGTGGCACACGAGCACCGGTCCCGCGGGTGGTCGGGCGGAGCACGCCGGTCGGGCTGACCGCTTCCTGGACAAGGCTGTTGACCAGTGTTGACTTGCCCGCTCCGGTCGAGCCTCCGACGACGACCAGCAGTGGAGCGTCGAGGCGGGCCAGCCGGGGGAGCAGGTAGTCGTCGAGCTGGGCGACCATACCGCGGGCGCCCCGGCGGGCGGCCGGTGCGTCCGGAAGATTCAGCGGAAATCGGACAACGGCCACCACCTGGCGCAGGTGGGCCAGCGCAGCGCCGAGCCGGCCGGCTCCTCCACCGAGGGCCGACGCGGGGCCGGCACTGGCCGTCACCCGTCCAGACTGCCCGATCGGCGGGCCGGCCGACAATTTAAACGACGTTCTTCGATGTACGGCCGGTCTACATAGGAGCCCGGGCAGACGACGATCAGGACGCACGGACATCAGGACGGCGGGAGCGACGGCTCGGACCACGACGGACATCGCGCCGTGAATCCGGGTGTTGACAACGACGGTACTCGATCCATTGTGGACTCTTTCACGCCAGGTCGGCGGGCACTAGCCTGAGTTTCCGGGCTTTCATGATCGACAGTGCTGTTTTGCCTGCTCAGGCTGGTTCTGGCGGGAGGGCTGGTGTATTACCTAACTCGGTCGGTGAGGGTGCGGGGCGCGTGGCGGTCGAGGTCGAAGAGTTGGTAGAGCTTGTGCTGGGCGGGGTTCATATCGGTGAGGATGCGTTGGGCGCGGGGGCGTCCTGGTCCTCCGTCGTGGTGGAGCAGAACGGTTTCCTGGATCCCGGCCAGGGTGGCGAGCAGGTCCCGGACCGACAGGTGCAGTCCGGCCTGCTCGGCCTGACGGCGCATGAGGTTGGCGATGGTGAGGGCGAGGACGCTGTAGAAGATGTGGACGCGGATCTTCTGGTCGGTCCAGTGGTGCATCGGGGAGAACGACACGACGTGCGGGTCTTTGAGTTGGCGGAAGTCGGCCTCGACTTCGGATTGGGACCGGTAGGCGGCCACGACGTCTGCGGCGGGCCAGGTGTCGCGGTTGGTGAACAGGATCCGTTTGCCGAACAGTCGTTGTTCCAAAGCTTTCCGGGCGGTGGTGTCCACATGCGACACCAGTCGCAGGTCGGCCGGATCGTCACCGGTGAGGGTGCACGTCATGACGTCGGCGACCCATCGGGGTTTGCAGATCGCGGCGATGTCGGCCTGCACCGCGGTCCGGGCTCGGCGGGTCTTGCCCCGAGCGAGGCGGTCGGCGAGTTCGTCGAGTCGCAGTTGGGCCTTGGCCAGGGTCTGGTCGAAGCCGCGGGTCTGGGCGGTGTGCAGGGTGGGCGAATGGGTGAGGACCGCCCGTCGGGTCACCCCCAACGCGGTCACGGTGGTGTCGTGGCAGGTGAGGCCACCGAACCGGTCAGCGTCGACCACGCGGTACTTCTTGGCGGGGATGTCCAGCAAGGCTGGGTAGTCGCTCGGGGGCAACGACCCGACGAACCCGATCCCGGACGCTTCGATCTGGGCGTGGTTGGTGGCCGAGTTCTGCCCGGCGTCGTAGACCAGGGTGAGCGTGTCCAGGTCGCCGGCCAGGTGCCGGTACCGGGCAATCAACTCCTCCACGACGGCCGTGAACTGGGTGACGTCGGGGCGGTCGCCGGGATAGGCGTGCGACACCAACGGGATCCCACCGTCGCGGGTCACCACCAGACCCAAGCCGACCAGCCGCAGATCGGTGCGTTTCTGTTTCGCCTTTCCCCGTTGCGCGATCGGCGCCCGGTCGTTGCCAGAGTCGATGAACGTGGCGAAGTTCGTCATGTCCAGCACCAGCCCGGACAGGTCCAGACCGAACTCGGTGACGACCCGCTGACCGATCTGAGTCTCGATCGCCTGCAGGTCAGCAGCGCTCACCCGGTCCATCGCGTCCCAGAACCGGCGGTGGTCCAACGCGGCGTCGGGCAGCTTCAACCACCGAGGACCGGCCGTGCCGCCCACCAATCAGCGAAGGCCAGCTTCGAGCACGGCGCGACGATCCGGTTCGCGGTAGCCAACGCCAGATACGTCCCCACCGACGCCGCCGCGGTCGGATACCGGGGCACCACAGCATCCACGATCCCCGCCACGTCGAGACGTTGCAGCATCCCCCACACCGCCGCGACGTCGCCGAATCCCTTGTGCTGGGTACGAATCCCGCCACCCGGCTGGGCACCGGCCAACCGTGGCCGCGATCTCCTCAGCACTGCCCAGATACTGCTGCGACACGATCCGCGGCTTGCCATCCACCCGCGCCGACTCGACCAGGTAGTAGTACGTCTTCCCGCTGACCCGCTTACCGACGATCGAAGCCACGTTTAGGTAATACACCAAAACAGGCCAAATGTCTGTATTCGCAACGCCGACACGCTAAACGATCATGAAAGCCCGGAAACTCAGGCTAGAGTCGTCGGGATGTTGGACCGGTTCACCTGGGGAGTATCGACCGCCGCCTACCAGATCGAGGGCGCGGTGGCCGAGGACGGCCGCGGCGAGTCGACCTGGGACGTCTTCGTGCGCGAACCGGGGCGGGTGGCTGGCGGGGACACAGGAGAGGTCGCGTGCGATCACTATCACCGCTACGCCGAAGACGTGGACCTGGTGGCCGGGCTTGGCATCGACGCCTACCGGTTCTCGGTCGCGTGGACCCGGATCCAACCCGAGGGTCGGGGAGCGCCCAACCGGGCCGGGCTCGACTTCTACCAGCGGTTGGTCGATCGGCTGCTGACCCGGGGCGTGACTCCGGTTGTCACGCTGTTCCACTGGGACCTGCCCCAAGCGCTGCAGGCTGACGGGGGCTGGTTCAACCGCGACACCGCCGCCCGGTTCGCCGAGTACGCCGACATCGTGGCGACCATTTTGGGCGACCGCGTCGGGTTGTGGATCACTGTCAATGAACCGTTCGTCCATACAGTCTTCGGGCACGCGTTCGGGCTGCACGCCCCCGGCCAGGCGCTGATGTTCGACGCGCTGCCGACCGCCCACCACCAACTGCTGGCCCACGGGATGGCTGTCCGCGCGCTGCGCGCCCGCACCACGGCGCCGATCGCCATTGCGAACAACTACTCGCCGGTGTGGGTGGTCGGCGACTCGGAGGCCGACCGGGCCGCCGGCGCCGCCTACGACGCGTTGCACAACCGGATGTTCACCGACCCGCTGCTCGGTCGAGGTTACCCCGACGGATTCCCGTTGCCGGTCGAGGACGGTGACCTCGATATCATCGCCTCGCCGATCGACGCCCTGGGCGTCAACTACTACAACCCGACGGGCGTCCGGGCACCGTCCACTCCCGACAGCGGCCTGCCGTTCGACCTGGTACCACTGGCGGGGTACCCGGTGACCGACTTCGGCTGGCCGGTCGTCCCGGCCGGCCTGACCGAGTTGCTGACCCGGCTGCACCGCGACTACGGACTCCCGCTGTACGTGACCGAGAACGGCTGCGCCTATGCGGACTTCCCGGACGATCAGCGCCGGATCGACTATCTGGCCAGCCACATCGATGCCGTCGAGGCGGCCCAGTCGGGCGGGGTGGACGTGCGCGGCTACTTCGTCTGGTCCATTATGGACAACTTCGAGTGGGCTGAGGGCTACAGCAAACGGTTCGGGCTGGTGCACGTCGACTTCGACACGCTCGCCCGTACCCCGCGCGCCTCCTACCGGTGGCTGCGTGAGCGGATCGCCCGATGACGCCCCGAGCGCTGGCCGAGCCGGTCGCCACCGTCCGGGCCCGATGGGTGTCGTTGCTCGTCGTGGCCAACCTGGCCGTGTGGATGGGCTTCTTCACCCCGATCCAGGTCCTCCTGCCCGAGCAGTTGCAGGCGATCGCTCCCGAGCACAAGGAGGCTCTGCTCGGCTGGGTCACCGGCTTCGGCGCCCTGGCCGCCGTGATCGCCAACCCGCTGGCCGGCGCCCTGTCCGACCGGACCACCGGCCGGTTCGGCCGCCGGCATCCGTGGACCCTCGGCGGCGGGATGGTCGGCGCGGCCGGTCTGGCTCTGCTGGGATTCCAGCAGACCGTACCCGGCGTGGCCCTGTGCTGGATCGCTGTGCAGGTGTGCTTCAACGCGATGCTGGCCGCTCTCACGGCGGCGGTCCCCGATCGGGTACCAGTGGTCCAGCGGGGAGCCGTCTCGGGCTGGATCGGGATCCCCCAGGTGCTCGGCGTCGTGCTCGGCACCGCGCTCGTCACCGTCGTCGTGACCGGCGTGCGGGCCGGGTACCTCACGATCGCGGCCATCGTGGCGCTCCTCACCCTGCCGTTCCCACTGTCCACACCGGACGATCGCCTGCCCCGAGCCGACCGGCCGCGGTTCGACCTGCGGGCCCTGTGGATCAGCCCGCGCGCCCATCCCGACTTCGCCTGGGCATTCGGCACCAGGTTCCTGGTCCAGCTCGGCAACGCCCTGGGCACGCTGTACCTGCTGTACTTCCTCACCGACCGGGTACGGGTGGCCGATCCGGGCAAGGGCGTACTCATCCTCATCCTCATCTACACCGCCGGACTCATGGCGACCACCGTGCTCGCCGGGCGCCGCTCGGACCGGACCGGACGGCGCCGCTCGTTCGTGATCGCCTCGGGCGTCGTGATGGCGCTCGCGGCCGTCATGCTGGCCGCCGCCCCGACCTGGCCGATCGCCATGGTGGCCGCACTCGTACTCGGCGCCGGCTACGGGATCTACCTGGCGGTCGACGCGGCCCTTATCACCCAGGTGCTGCCCAACGCCTTCGGCCGGGCCAAGGACCTCGGGATCATCAACATCGCGAACTCGGCCCCGCAGGTACTCGCGCCGGCGATCGCCGCTCCGATCGTGGCCGGCCTCGGCGGCTACCCTGTCCTTTACGGGCTGACAGCGGTGGTGACCCTGCTCGGCGGTGTGCTCATCTCCCGCATCCGCTCGGTCCCGTGACGCCCACCGCCCGCCGACAAGGTGTTAGCCCGGACGCCGTACTCGACAAAAAGCGTTAGCAAGGTGTCCGGGCAAACCCCCAAACCCGCCCACACCGCTCACCCGGGCCGATCGGCCGTTGAGACCCGGGCTGATCGGCCCTTGAGACCTGGTCCGGGGCGGGGACGGGCGGGCGTCGCTGAGCTGGACCGGCCGGATGGGCCGTGCCGTGACATGGCGTGTCGTCCAGTAGCTGACACCTGGCCGCGAGTGACATCCCCGTCTGCTCGTCCGAGCGTCATCAATAGTAGAGGCGAAATTCGCAAGGGACGGAGTACGACGATGGGGACTCCTGGCAACGACGCGGTCGTCGACTACGACGCGAACGGCTACGACTACCGGGGCTACTGGCGCGGCCGTGAGTATGAGCAGTGGGCCGAGGCGCATGCGCTCACCCGGGCGGTGCGCCGACTCGGGTCCAGCCGTTGGTTCGCCGACTTCGGTGGTGCGTTCGGCCGCAACGCGGTGCATTATCTCGACCGTACCGATCACGCGGTGATCCTCGACTACTCGGCCACCAACCTGGCCAACGCGGCCCGCCGTTTCCCCGACGAGGTCGGCTCGGGTCGGCTGTACCTGGTCCGTTGTGACCTCAACGCGATTCCGTTCCGGGACCACACGTTTGACGCCGCCCTCCTGGTCCGGGTACTTCATCATCTGCCCGACCTGCCCCGCGGGCTGGCCGAGATGAGCCGCACGGTGGCCGGGCGATGGCTCGTCGACGTACCTATCAAGCATCATGTCGCGGCACTGGTCCGCTCAGCCCGGCGCGGGCGGTGGGGCGAGCTGAGCGACGCCGCGCCGGTGCTGGTCGGGCAGCATGAGCCGTACTGGAACTTCCAGCTCAATGCCGTCCGGGACCAGCTGCGTGGGCTCGGGTGGCATCCAGGGCTGGTGGCCAGCGTCAACAACCTGCGCCGGTTCGACCGGGTGCTGCCCGCCGGCGTGGTACGCACGGTCCGCCCGGTCGCGTACGGACTCGAGCTCGGCCTGCAGCGGGTCGGGCGCGGCTGGTGGGGTCCGAGCCAGCTCGTCCTGGCCGAGCGCTACGACCCGGCCACGGCCTACCGACCATCCACTGAGGACATTCCCGGGCTGGCGGCCCACCTGGCCCCGTTGGCCGCCCGGATGGCCTGCCCGTCCTGCCTTCGTGGACTGTCCTGGACCTCGACCGAGGCTACCTGCCGGTGGTGCTGCCTCGCCTTCGTGAACCGGGGCGACTACTGGGACTTCGTCGCCGACACCGCCGCGACCCGGACAGCCCCCCGGCCGCGGGCGCGGGTACGGGTGCGGCGGCCGCGCGTGCGGGTGCGCGGGCGGGGGCGGGTGCGCGGAAGGAAGGGCACCTTGTTATCGCTTTTTGTAGAGGAAGGGGCCCTTCTTAACAGGGCGGCTATCGTCAGACAGGTACGACGATCGCGAACGGGTGCGCGGGCGGCGTAGACGGGGGCAGGACGGACGGTTGTTCCCTGTGGGCCGTGCCGTGTCACGGGGGGAGCGTCATGTCCGTGTCTTTCAAGACCGATCTCGTGCATGTCGCCCCGAAGCCGCCCCCGGACCCGAAGCGGTGGTGGGCGATGGGCGTCATCGGCGTCGCCCAGCTGCTCATCGTGCTCGACGCCACGGTGGTGACCATCGCGCTGCCCACCGCGCAGCAGGCCCTGAACATCAGCCAGGCCAACCGGCAGTGGGCGCTCACCGCGTACACGCTGGCCTTCGGCGGTCTGCTGCTGCTCGGTGGTCGAATCGCCGACTACACCGGCCGCAAGCGTGCGTTCATCATCGGCCTGATCGGCTTCGCGGCGGCTTCGGCGCTCGGCGGGGCGGCGGTCAACCAGGGCATGCTCTTCGGATCGCGGGCCCTCCAGGGAGCTTTCGCGGCGCTGATGGCCCCGTCCGCGCTGTCACTGCTCACGGTCGCGTTCCAGCGGCCACGGGAGCGCGCGATGGCATTCGGTATCTACGGTGCCATCGCCGGGGGCGGCAGCGCTGTCGGCCTGCTCGTCGGCGGCGTCCTGACCGAGTTCGCCTCGTGGCGCTGGACACTGCTGATCAGCACGCCGATCGCCATTGCGGCCGCGCTGGCGGCGGCGGCCTGGGTACATGAGAGCCGGGCGCCGGGAGACAACCGCTACGACGTCCTCGGGGCGGCGACCTCGACGCTCGGACTGGTCGCGCTCGTCTACGGGCTCACCGAGGCGGCGCCGGGCGGAGGTGGCTCCGGCTCGCGATGGGGGTCGCCGACCGCGGTGAGCATGTTCGTCATCGCCGGCGTCCTGCTCGCGTCGTTCGTCGTCATCGAAGCCCGCTCGAAGAACCCTCTGCTGCCGATGCGGGTGGTGCGCGACCGCAACCGGGGCGGCTCTTTCCTCATCGCCGGCATCATCGGCGTCGCGCTGTTCGGGACCTTCCTGTTCCTCAGCTACTACCTGCAGCAGACGCTGCACTACTCCGCTCTGCGCAGCGGCATCGCGTTCCTTCCGTTCACCGCCGGGATCATCATCGGGGCGATGCTCTCCACGCAGATCCTGCCCCGCATCGGTGCGCGCATCCCGATCACAGTCGGGTTGGTGCTCGCCGCGGTAGGCATGGCGCTGCTGACCCGCCTTGGTCCCACCACCGGGTTCTGGTCGCACGTGCTGCCAGCCGAAATCGTGATCAGCTTCGGCATCGGGCATCGTGTACGGCCCATTGACCTCGACGGCGCTGGTCGGCGTGGGCGACCACGACGCCGGCGTCGCCAGCGCGCTCGTCAACGCGGTCCAGCAGATCGGCGGCTCGCTGGGTACCGCGCTACTCAACACGATCTTCGTGTCCGCCTTGACCGCCTTCGTGGCCAGCCACGCCATCGACCGTACGGGCCGACCCGGTCGGTCTGATGACGGCCACCGTGCACGGGTACACCGTCGCGTTCTGGGTGTCGGCCGCGCTGATGGCCGCGGCCGCGGTTCTGGCCTTCGCGTTCATCCGGGTCCGGCCCGACCAGCTGGCCCCGAGCCGGGACACGCCAGACCCGGCGGGCTGACCGTCCTCAGTGGACGGAGGCGGTGGGTCAGCCGCACAGGAGCTCGCCGACCCTGGCCACCCCGTCCCGGATGGCCCGCTCGGAGATGTTCCCGAAACCCAGTACCAGCTCGGCCGGTTCGGTGGCCTTCCCCCACCGGTTGGCGCTCATGCCGTACAGCCCGACGCCGCGCGGCGCGGGCCCGCGCCACGACCGCCTCCTCGCGGACCCCCCGGGGGAGGTGGGCGACCGCGTGGAAGCCCGCGGCCAGACCGGTCACCGTGACAGCCGGGGCATGCTGGTTCACGGCGTCGAGCAGACGCGTCCCGCTTGGCGGCGTACAACACGCGCATCCGGCGCAGGTGCCGGTCGAACCGGCCCGACTCGATCAACCGAGCCAGCACGAGCTGCTCCAGTCCAGGCGAGCCGCGGTCGACCTGGGTCTTCAGCTCCGCCACCGCGTCGACGAGGTCGGCTGGGCAGAGCATCCAGCCCAGCCGCAGGGTCGGGGCGAGCGACTTGCTGACGGTGCCGATGTTGATGACCCGCTCGGGCGCCAGTCCCTGGACCATGCCGACCGGGTCCCGGTCGTAGCGGAACTCGGCGTCATAGTCGTCCTCCACGACCCACCCGCCGGTTCCGGCCGACCAGCCGGCCAGCGCGCAGGCGTCGTTGCGGCGACAGGACCACGCCCGTGGGCCACTGGTGGGCCGGTGTCAGCACGACGGCCCGTACCCGCGTCGCGGCCAACGCGTCGACCCGCACCCCCTGGTCGTCCACCGGCACCGGTACCTGCGTGACGCCGGCGAAAGCGGACGCGATGCGGCCGGTCTCGTCATAGCCCGGGTCCTCGAACGCCACCCGGTCGACGCCGCGGGCCGCCAGCGCACTCAGGGCGAGGTTGAGACCCTGCGAGAATCCGGAGCACACGACGATCCGGTCCGCGTCAGCCGCCGCGCCGCGCACCCGGCCCAGGTAGCTGGCCAGTACCGCGCGCAGCTCAGCGACGCCGTGGGGCTCGCCGTACCCGAGGCTCGCGGTCGGGGCGGTCCGGCACACCTCGGTCACCGTCTTCGCCCAGTCGGCACGCGGGAACGAGCCGAGGTCCGGTACCGCCGGCAGGAAGTCCACCTCGAGCGCCGGACCGGGTGGCGCCGGGCGGCGCGGGACCGGCGCGGTGGCGGCACGGGGGCTCGGACTCACCCTGGTCGAGGAGCCGGGCCGGGAGACCAGGTACCCCTCGGCGTGCAGCTGGTCGAAGCAGTCCACGACGATGCCGCGGGAGACGCCGAGGGCGCGGCCCAGCTCGCGGGTGGACGGCAGCTTCTCGCCGGCGCGCAGCCGGCCATCGCGAATCGCCGCCCGCAGGCCCTGTTCGAGTTGCGTGCGCAGCGGTTGGCCGCCGTCCCGGTTGAGTGGGACGAGTACCTCCGGGCTCAAACCGGTCCACTCGACGCTCACGAAACTGGACCTTACCGGTGACCAGTTGCCGGGGCGAGCCTACTGGTATGACAACGATGACCTCCGCCGCCCCGATCGCCGTGACGACCCGGCGGCCACGCCTGCTGACCGCCGCGGTCGCGCGCCTGTTCGCGGTCGAGTTCGCCGCGATGTGCGGCTTCTACCTCCTGCTGTCGGTGGTACCGCTGTACGCCACCGACCGGGGTATCGGCAGCGCCGGCGCGGGTGTGTCGACCGCGGTCCTCATGTTCGCCGCCGTCGCCGCTGAGCTTGCCACCCCGGCCGTGGCGGCGCGGCTGGGCTACCGCCGCCTCCTGGTGGGCGGCCTCGTCCTGCTCGGTGCGCCGGCGCTGCTCCTGCCAACGGTGACGAATCTGGGCACACTGATGGCGGTCTCGATCGTGCGTGGGGTCGGCTTCGCGATCGTCGTGGTCGCGGTCGGAGCCCTCGCCACGACGGTGATCCCGGCCCAGCGGCGCGGCGAAGGCCTCGGCGTGCTGGGTGTGGTCGCCATGCTCCCGGCCGTCCTGGCGCTTCCGGCCGGAGTCTGGCTCGCCGGACGCTTCGGGTATGTCGTCGTGTTCGGTGCCGGCGGCGCGGCCGCCCTGCTCGCCGTCCTGTTCGCGGTACCGCTGCCCGGGTGCGCGACCGGCGCCGGACACCCGGCCGGCGTGATGTCCGTGGTCCGGCGCCCGGCGATCCTCTTGCCCGCACTGGTGTTTGTGGCCAGCGCGATCGGCGGTGGCGCGATTGTGGCGTTCCTGCCCAGCGCGGTCGCCGAAGGCGTGGCCGTGCCGGCCCTGTTCGTGCAGGCGGCGGTGGCGACGCTCATCCGGTGGCTGGCTGGTCGGTATAGTGACCGGCACGACGCGTCCTGGCTACTCGTACCGGCGGTGCTGCTGTCGGCGATGGGCCTGGCGGCGGCGGCGCTCACCGGAAGTCCGGCGGCCGTGCTCGCCGGCATGGCGGTGTTCGGAGCCGGCTTCGGGCTCGCCCAGGCGACCAGCCTCACCACGATGCTGCGGCGGGTGTCCAGCCCCGAGTACGGGGCGGTCAGTGCGGCCTGGAACGCCGCGTACGACCTCGGCTGGGGTGCCGGAGCCCTGGGCATCGGGCTCGTCGTGGCCGGCGCGGGCTACTCCGCCGGGTTCATCGCGACCGCGATCCTGGCCCTGGCCGCGCTGCCACTGGCCCGGCGGGGACGCCGGTAGTAGGGACCTGATCCACCCATCAATGAGGAGGCCAATCATGGGCAAGCTTGTCGTGACCGAGTTCATCTCGCTCGACGGTGTCATCGAGGACCCGGGCGGGGCCGAGGGCACGGAGTTCGGGGGCTGGACGTTCCGGTTCCCGGCCGAGGACGGCCAACAGTTCAAATTCGAGGAGCTGATGGCCAGTGATGTCCAGCTGCTCGGCCGCGTCACCTACCAGGGATTCGCGGCGGCGTGGCCGGCGATGGAGGAGGCGGCCGGTGACTTCGGGGCCAGGATGAACGCGATGCCGAAGGTCGTCGTGTCGGGCACGCTCACCGACCCGGCCTGGCGCAACACCACCGTCGTGCGCGGTGACCTGCCCGAGGTGGTGGCCCAGCTCAAGCGGACCTACGACGGTGACATCCTCGTGGCTGGCAGCGCCACACTCGTCGAAGGCCTGCGCGAGCACGATCTGGTGGACGAGTACCGGCTCATGGTGCACCCGGTGGTGCTCGGTCAGGGCAAGAAGCTGTTCAAGGACAACGGCACCGCCACCGATCTGTCCCTTGTCGACAGTCGTCGGGTCGGACCCGACGTGTACCTGCTCGTCTACCGACCGAAGAGCCGCACCTGAAGCGTGGCCGTGGTCCCGCCGGAACGTTCCGGCGGGACCGATGCGTGTCGGGCGACTATCATCGCGGTCAGCCACGCCCGCTCCCCGAGGATGTCCGATGCCGGTTGTCGTTCCCGTACCGTCCAGCCAGGGACCGACGTGGCATCGTGGCCCGGTCGACCGGGTGGCGGTGCTCTCCGATGTCCACGGCAACGTGCCGGCACTGGCCGCGGTTCTGGCCGAGCCCGATGTCGTCGGGGCGGATCTCCTCGTGTTCTGCGGTGACCTGACCTGGGGATGTGAGCCCACCGCGACGGTCGAGCTGGTGCGCGCCCTCGGTACCCGGGCCGTCTTCGTCCGGGGCAACGCCGAGCGGGCCGTGCTCGAGCTGGCCGGGGGAACCCGCGTGGCCGAGGGCCCCCGGGATGAGTGGATGGTTGCCCAGCACTCGAACGAGGACCTCGCCTTCATCGCGGCGTTCCCGTTCGCCGTGGTCGTCGACATCCGCGGGCTCGGGCCGGTCCGGTTCTGCCACGGCTCGCCCCGCTCCGACATCGAGCTCGTCACGCCGGGTACGCCTGAGGAGCGGTTCACCGAGCTGTGCGCCGGAGTCGACGAGCGCGTTATCGTCAGCGGCCACACCCATCTCCAGTTCGACCGTACCGTGGCCGGCCGGCGCAGCGTCAATCCCGGCAGCGTCGGGCTGCCCTACCACGAGGGCCGACCGGGTACGGCGTACTGGGCGCTGTTCGGTCCGACTGTCCAGTTACGACAGACGCGCTACGACATCGGGGCCGCCCTCGCCCGCGGTCCGGCGGTCGGCGATCCCCGGGCTGAGACGATCAGCCGGATGCTGCTGGACCCGCCGACGCCGGCCGAGATCATCGCCGACGCCGAGTCCCGCGTCTTCTCCGACTGATCGTGCTGGTCGGGCTGGTCGGGTGGCACCGGTCAGCCGAGGGTGGGCGCGCCGGCTACCGAGATCGAATGACCCGTGGCATCAGGATGCGGCCGCTTCGAGACGCTCGCCCCGTAGGCCCACGCAGTCCAGGGCCCAGAAGACGTTGGAGTACACGAAGGTGCCGGTCATCCAGTCCTCGTACGAGGACAGCTTGGCGACCTGAAAGGAGCCGGGCGGGTAGCGCAGTGTGGGCGGACGAAAGCCCATTGTCGTGGCGTCGGCGAAGCCACGCTTACCGTAGTAGTGCGGTGAGCCCTCCAGGAACACCAAAGGAATGTCGCGACTGTCGGCTCCCGCCAGGGCGTCTGCCACAAGCCGGGTACCGATTCCTTGGCGTTGGAACGTCGGCAGCACCCCCAGGGGCGACAGCGACAACACGTCCACGAGCCGGGGCAGGGCGTCCAACCGGCAGGCGCTGAGCATCACATGGCCGACCACCCGCTCACCGACGGTAGCGACCAGCGACAACGGCGCCAGCGTCGTCGGAGCGGCGCGCAGTGCCTCGACGAGCGTCGGAACGCGTTCGCCGTCGCCGAATGCTTGCGTGTGAACTTCCCGGACTGCCTCGTGATCCTCGGCCCGTTCCTGCCGGACCACCAGCTCGACACGTCCGCCCTGAAGCTCGTCCCCTGGACTCACGGCGCCAGGTTAGTCCTGCGACGATCAGCACGCGATGCGATTAACGCGGGTGGTGACCGTGCCGATTCAAGCTCTGTGGCATGGCGTCTCCCCGCGGCCGGACACGGGACCTGGGTGTCGCTGACCGGCGATCGTACGGGCGGGCAGGGTGACGGGAACCTTCAGCGCGGATACGGTGTCGGTACGGGTATGAGGACGTTCGCCGCGACCCGGCTGGGTCTGATCATCGTGGGCATGGCCGCCTTCGCGTCGGCCTGCACCGCTGGACCGACGATCGCGGCCCAAGGGCGTCCATCCAGCACGCCGACACCGGCGGTGTCATCCCGGACGCCGACGTTGACCCCGGTCAGCGGCTGCCTGGTGACCCTCCCCGCACCCGTTCCGTCGTCGGAGCCCTGGCGGGCGAGCCTGTTCGGATCCGACCACGCGTACGGCAACGGCCAGTTGTGGGTCGGCGGCCTGAGTGCCGACGGGACGATCCCGTTCAAGGATGCCGACGAGTCGACCGGCTGGAAGCTCGGGTGGTGGCGGGCCGGCCCCGGCGACCTGAGCATCACCGGTCGGCGGCTCGACGCCGCCGCGCCACCGCTGCGGACCCACGTGCCGTCGGGGTACGGCGCGAGCGGCTTCCAGTCCAGCGGGGTCTACTTTCCGACGCCCGGCTGCTGGGAGATCACCGGCGTGGCCGGGCCGGCCAGGTTGAGCTTCGTCATTCTCATCGTGGGCTAGGCTGCTGCCCGGTCAGCCCTGGAGGTCGATTACCCAGGGCGCGGCGCCCTCCCACAGTCGGCGCGACACCTCCTCGGGATAGCTGCGCACACCGCCGCGTTCGCCGATGTCGAAGACCCTGGTCATGCGCCGCCGCTCGTCGTAGACCGGCCACCCCGGGTCGCCGTCGCGGGCGTACGCCGTCCAGGCCGCCTGCATCTGGGCGGAGATTTCGACCGCCTCTGGCGCGGGTGGGACCCCGACGAGCAGGCCCGCCCGGCCGCGCGCGAGGACTCCGAAGACGAGCGGAATGTCCAGGCCGTGGCAGGCACCGAGAACGCCACCGGCGGCGGGTGAGCGCCAGGTGAGTTCGTAGAGGTGGCTCCGCCCACCGCCGGCGGTATGGGCCGCGGCCAGGTGCAGGCTCGGCATCCGGAACATCCGGTCGGATCTGGCGAGAACGAACAGCTCCTCGGCAGTGGCCCGCGGGTACGCCGCGCGGATGCGGTGGCCGGCGTCGGGTGTGGGCCCGAAGACCTCCATCGCCGTGGCGGCCTTCTCGTCAGTGACGGTACCGACTTCACCACCCATGACCAGAAACAGCCGCCACTCATCGCGATTGTGACCGGTCAGCAGCGGTACATCGCGGGCGGCGCCGGCGGCGAGTCCGGTCCACGGGTCGGTGGGCAGTACCTCACCGTCGACGACCGGGGAGAATGGCGTCGGTGTGTGGGAGACGAGTCCCCACCGGTGCAGCGAGAGCATCCGTACGTCCAATTGGGACAGTGCATCCAGGAGCCGCTGCGGCGCCATGTCGGCGAGCGCGGACGCCGTGGGTTCGCGTCCGAGCGGGGCGAGCAGCTCAGTGCTCACGTCACGCGCCAGCCGTGGGGTGAAGAACGTCCCCGGGACACTCTGGGCGACCGCCTGGGCGAACAGCCCCGCCGCCGACGGCATCACCAGCAACGCCGCGATCGCCCCGGCTCCGGCCGATTCGCCGAAGACCGTCACCCGCGATGGGTCGCCGCCGAACGCGGCGATCTCCGACTGGACCCATCGCAGGCTCGCCACCTGGTCGAGCAGGGCGCGGTTGGCCGGGGCGCCGTCGAGTTGCGCGTACCCCTCCACGCCCACGCGATGGTTGGCACTCACCACGACCACCCCGGTACCGGCGAGGGCGGTGCCGTCGGTGTCCGGCTCGTCCGACGAGCCCATCCGGTAGGCGCCACCGTAGATCCACACCATGACCGGCAACCCGGCGGCACCGGGGTCAGGTGTCCACACGTTGAGCGTGAGCCAGTCGTCCGGGTCGTGCCGCACCAGATCGGTGCCATGCACCGGCGCCGGAAGCCCCAGGCGTGACTGTGGCGGCGCCGGGCCGAACACGTCGGCCTCGCGAACGCCGTCCCATGGCTGGACCGGTCGCGGTGCCTGGAACCGGTTCGCACCCACCGGCGGCGCGGCGAAGGGGATCCCGCGGAACACCGCCACCGACTCCTCGAACCGGCCGCGCACCACGCCGGCACTGGTCCGGACCGTCGGCGACATCGGCGCCCCCATTTCTCGGACAGCGAAGGGGACTTTCAACTGTTTCGCGAAGCGTCGCCCGGCCGGCGCGGCGGTGTCAAGGGGCCGTCGGGGACGCGCGGCGCACGCTCAGTCCATCAGCCGGTGCAGGGTGGTCCTGGCCAGCGGGGTCAGAAAGACGGTAACCGGCGGACCACCGCGTGCAGACCGAACAGGACGAAGCCGGGCAGGACAACGGCGATGACGGGAACCGCCACCGCGAGCACGGCC
The DNA here is from genome assembly GCA_963803345.1 of uncultured Actinomycetota bacterium. Taxonomy (GTDB): domain Bacteria; phylum Actinomycetota; class Actinomycetes; order Mycobacteriales; family Micromonosporaceae; genus CAWDLX01. Next base: position 535,422 of record CAWDLX010000004.1, on the reverse strand, counting down.
GGCAGGGCCACCGTGGCGAGGACCGCCGGTACGATCGACGGCCGGCGCCGCAGCAGCCGCAACGACCATCGCGCGCCGGCCAGCCACCCCGTGCCACCGGTCTGGCCGACGCGTACCAGCGTCACGGCGAGGATCGCGATGAGCCCGGCGCCGACGACGGCCAGCGCGACAACGGCCGGCATGCCACCGGGGATGCCACCGGCCAGCAGGAGCCGCAGGTCGAACCCGACCAGCACCAGAGCTGCGGTGGCGGCACCGATGGCGGCCAGGCCGCTCAGGGCACCCCGGCCGGCGGTACGCAACGTCTCCCGGACCGACGGCAGGGTGCGGGTCCGGCAGATCCGGTCCACGGCCGCGGTCGCCGCGGCCAGTGTGGCTCCGGCGGTATAGAGCGTGTACACCTTCGTCGCGTCGACCGGTCCGCCCTGCCCGCCGCCGATGACGTAGGCCGAGGTGAAGATCTGGAAGCTGTGGATCGTCTCCAGCACCAGGTTGAAGAAGATCACGGGTGACAGGGACGGCAGGGTGATGTGGATGAACTGCCGCCACCGGTTGGCTCCGTCGACCGCGGCGGCCTCGTAGAACTCGGTCGGGATCTGCTTCAACCCGGCGATGAAGATGACCATGGGGGCGCCGAACTGCCAGACCCCGAGCAGCACGATTGTCCACAGCACATACCGCGGGTCGTTCACCCACGGTTGGCCAGTCAGCCCGAACCAGCCGAGCATCGCGTTCACGGCGCCGGCGCGACTGAACAGCGACTGCCACACCAGGGCCAGGGCGACGCTACCGCCCAGCAGCGACGGTAGGTAGAACAACGCGCGCGCGGTACCCGTTCCGCGACGCGCCCTGGCCAGCAGCATTGCCACGGCGAGCGCGGCGGCCAGCTTGAGCGGGGTGGCGACGACGGCGTAGAGCACCGTGGTCCGCACCGAGCGCCAGAACGCCGGATCGATGGTGAACATCCGGATGTAGTTGCGCAAGCCGACATACTGGCCGCTGTTGGAGATGAGATCCCAGTTGGTGAAGCTGAGATAGAGCGAGTACAGCATCGGCACGGCGGTGACGGCCATGAGCCCGATGAGCCAGGGTGACAGGAACGTATACCCGGCCGCCACCTCACGCCGGACACCGGCGCCGGATCCCCGCCGTCGCCGTGCGGGGGGCCGGGCCGGTGCGGGATCGCGCAGTGGGGTGGCCGGCGCCTGCGACATGAGCACGCCAGCCCCCCTGCGTGGACGAGTCGACAAAGGACGGTGGTGCGGGCTACGCGGTCAGTTTGAGCGCGGCTTGTTCGAGGAACTCCTTCGCCGCGGCGGCCGGGGTCAACTGTCCGAACTGGACCTTCTCCGCCTCCTGGGTCAGCAGCACCCGGATCGCTGACTGTCCGTTGGGCGGCACGTTGGGTGCCGGCCCGAACTTGGGCTGCATGGAGTTCTCGAAGTCCACCGTGGCCTTCATGTTGGCATCGGTCAGCGTGCTCTGGACCGACGTGCGGATATCGAGGTTGACCGGGAGCCCCCGTTCGGTACCGAGGATCTTGCCGGCGTCGGGGTCGTTGACGAAGAAGTTCATCACGTCCACCACGGTGGCCGGGTGCTTCGTCTTGGCGTAGCCGGCGAAGTAGAGCGCCGCCCGGGCCCACTGACCCTTCGGGTCTCCCGGGTAGGACACCACGCCGAGCGTCTCCTTCGTGTTCTTGGCCAGCTCGGGCATCTGGTTGGACCACATGAACGAGGTCGCCGCCTGTCCGGTCACGACAAGCTGCTTGGTCACGTCACCCGCGTTGGCGACGTGGATGACGTCGGCCGGCGGGGTGGCCCTCGCGTCGCGCGCCGCCTTCCACAGCTCGAACCAGGTGGTCAGGTCGGCCTCGGTGAAGCCGATCTTCGTACCGTCGTAGAAGTCCTTACCATGCTGGCGCAGCCAGACCCAGAACGCCTTGTAGTCGGCTGACGGGTCCATCGTGCCGAACACCGTGTAGTTGGTCTTCGCGCTGACGTTGGTCGCCCAGCTGATCAGCTTCTCCCAGGACCAGCCGATCGCCGGCTCCTCGACGCCCAGCCGCTGCACCAGGCTCTTGTTGTACACCAGCCCGGGTGTGTTCTCCGCCAGCGGTACGGCGACCTGCTTACCGCCCACCTTGCCGTAGTCCACGAGGCTACCCGACATCCGCGCGGTGTCGATGCGCTTGGCCGCGATGTAGTTGGTGAGGTCAAGAGTCTGGTTGCGGGCGGCCACCCCGCCGAGCATGTTGTCGTCGAGCTGGAAGATGTCGGCGGCGGAGCCGGCCGCCAGGTTGGTGTTGAGCTTGTCGATGTAGCCGGAGTTGGCCTGCAAGGTCTCCTTGAACGTCACGTTGGGGTGCTTGGTCGTGTAGAGCTCGAGGACCTTGTGGGTCAGCTCGGCGCGGGCGTCGCCACCCCACCAGAAGACGGTGAGCTCAACCGGTCCGTTCTCCGGCGGCGCCACCTGGGGCGCGGGTGCGGATGCCGGTCCGCTGGAGGCACAGGCGCTCAGGGCCAGGCTGAGACCGGCCGCGAGCGCGACGACAAGGAAACGCCGGCCCGGACGGGGCCGGACAGGGTCGGTAACGGGGATGGCATGGCCGTACTCCTCAGGACGTTGGCCTACGCAACAGGAGAATCGTGGAAGGGGCCGGGTCCGGTCGACTGACGAAGAATCAACGTGGTCGGCAGGGTCGTCTGGGCGCCCGTGCGGTGGCCAGGCTCGGTCCGGCCGGGGCCACGCCGGGCCAGCGGGGCGTCGTGTTGCAGGAGCATGTCCACAGCGGTGCGGCCGGCAGCCGCGGTCGGCGTGGCCACGGTGGTGAGTTTGACCAGGCTGGACAGTGGTATGTCGTCGATCCCGACGACGCTGATGTCGCGCGGCACGTCCAGCCCCTGCGCGGCCAGGCTCTCCATCAACCCGATGGCCATCAGGTCGTTGTACGCGAGTACTCCGGTGGCCCGGCTCTGCTGAACCTCCTGGGTCACGGCGGCGCCGCCGGCGATGGTGGGCGGTACTGGACCGAGCACGATGAGGTCCACCCCGCGGGCCTTCGACGTGGCGACGGCCGAGCGCCGGATCTCCCGGTTGGTCCAGGAGCCGCGCGGGCCGCCGAGGTATGCCAGTGCGCGGTGTCCCAGGTCGGCGAGGTGGTCGACGGCATGGCGGGCGCCGGAGGCCACATCCATCACCACCGCCGGCAGCCCGGTGACGATGCGGTTGACGACGACCAGCGGTACCTCGCGGGCGAGCTGCTCGATCGCGCTGTTCGCCATGCGGGGGCTGCACAACAGGATCCCGTCGACCTGGGTGGCCAGCGCCCGGACGAGCTCCTCCTCAACCGCCGGATCCTCGTCGGTGTCAGCGACGAAGACGTGATGGTCGCGAAGGCGTGCCTGGCTCTGAGCCGCCTTGATCATCGGCGGGAAGTACGGATTGGCGATGTCGGCCACGATCAGGCCGAGGTTGGTGGTGCGCCCGGTGATGAGAGCCCGGGCCGCGCGGTTGGGCCGGTAGCCCAGATGCTCGGCCGTGGCCAGCACCCGGACCCGCGTCTCCGGGTTGACCAGAGCCGGCGCCGAGAACGTCCGGGACACGGTGGACACGTGAACACCGCAGGCGCGTGCCACGTCGCGGATCGTTGCCGGCATGACGCTCCCTCCGGTGCTCCACGTTCCCGCACTGCCAGGAACAGTTGGCCAATTAATGCAAACGATTGCTCCCCTGTCAACGGCTGGCGGGCAGCTTCGGTTCGATAACGAGATAACGAATCATGGCCGGGCAAGCGCTTTCCTGAACAAATCAGGATCCGACCGGCTCCGCCGCCCTTGACGGCGGCACGGCGGGCCGGGCTACGATCCCTGCGATCGTTTGTTGGGAGCGGACATGGCGGACACACCGCGGCGGTACGCGATTGTCGGCGCCGGCGCCCGGGCCGAGATGTTCGTCCGCGCCATCGTGGCGGACCATCGTGAGCGGGCCGAACTGGTCGCGTTCGCCGACCCGAACCGGACCCGGATGGACGCCCACAACCGTTGGCTCGTCGAGGCGCGGCCACACGGCCGGTCGCCCGCTACCGGGTGGAGGACTTCGGGCCGATGCTGGACGACGAGTCGGTCGACACCGTGATCGTCACGTCCGTCGACGTGACGCACGACGCCTATATCGTCGCCGCGCTGGCACGGGCCGGGCGGTGATCACCGAGAAGCCGATGACCACCGACGCCGACCGCTGCGCCCGGATCCTCGAGGCGACGCGCACCGCCCGGCGTCCGGTCACGGTCGCGTTCAACTACCGCTACAACCCGCTGCACGAGGGGTCCGCGAGCTCCTGGCCGGCGGCGAGATCGGCGAGATCGGCTCGGTGCACTTCGAGTGGCTGCTCGACGTCCGGCACGGCGCCGACTACTTCCGCCGCTGGCACCGGGACAAGGCGAACTCCGGCGGCCTGCTGGTGCACAAGGCCAGCCACCACTTCGACCTGGTCAACTGGTGGCTCGGCGCGCCGCCGGTCACGGTGTTCGCCCAGAGGCGGCTCTTCTTCTACGGCCAGGCGCGGCGCCGGCGCACGGCTACGACCGCGGATACGAGCGGGCCCACGGCCATCCGAGCGCGCCGCCGACGACCCGTTCGCCCTCGCGCCTGGCCGACAACCCGCGAGCTGCGCGAGCTCTACCTCGACGCCGAGGCCGAGGACGGGTACCTCCGCGACCGCAATGTCTTCGCCGACGGGGTGAGCATCGAGGACGACATGTCGGTGCTGGTGCGCTACTCCACCGGCGCCACGATGACGCTACCACCTGCACGCCTACGCGCCCTGGGAGGGCTACCGGGTGATGGTCAACGGCGCCGAAGGGCCGCCTCGAGCTGGAGGTTGTGGAGAGCGACCACGTCAGTCCCGACCTGGCCCGCTCAGTCAAGGGCGACCCACCGGCGGGCGCCGCCCTGCACGGGGCGAGCGCCGCCGCCGAGGCCGGTCACGTACGCGCTGACGCGTGCACCCGTTCTGGGCGCCGCCCCATGATGCGACGCCGTCCGGACTGGTCCGCGCGGGCCACGGCGGCGCCGACGCCCGGATGACCGCCGCCCTGTTCGCCGGCACCACGGGGAGCCGGACCCGCTGGGCCGCTCGGCGACCGCGCGCGACGGCGCGCTCGCCCTGCTCACCGGGCTGGCCGCCAACGCCTCCGTCGCGACCGGCCACCCGGTCGACGTCGCCGACCTGCTCGACCCTCGACTGCTGGACTCACGCGAAGGAGTGCCGTGACCGATCCCGACCTGCTGTTCCCGGCCGAGCCCAGGACACGCGGCATCGCCCGCGAGCTCTTCGGCCACGCGCGGGACCTGCCGCCGATCATCTCCCCGCACGGCCACGTCGACCCGTGGCTGCTCGCCGACGACCGGCCGTTCCGCGACCCGGCCCAGCTGCTCGTCGTGCCCGACCACTACCTGACCCGGATGCTGCTACAGCCAGGGCGTGACCCCGGACCGGCTGGGCGTGCCCCGCCGCGACGGCGGACCGGTCGAGTCCGACGGCCGGACCATCTGGCGCCGCTGGCCGCGCACTGGCACCTCGTTCCGCGGCACGCCGTCCCGGCTGTGGCTGGAGCAGACCCTGGCCGAGGTGTTCGGCGTGCGCACCCCGCTCGGGCCGGGCACCGCCGACGAGATCGTACGACGCGCTGGTCGAGCGCCTCGCCGCGCACGACTTCCGGCCACGGGCGCTCTTCGAGCGCTTCGGCATCGAGGTGCTGGCCACCACCGAGTCCCCGCTGGACGACCTCGGCCGCCCACGCCAAGCTGGCCGCCGACGGCTGGGGCGGCCGGTGGCGGGTCATCACCACGTTCCGCCCGGACGACGTGGTCGACCTGGAGTGGCCCGGCTGGTCCGAACGGCTGGACCGGCTCGGCGAGCTGACCGGCGAGGACACCGGCGATCGTACGCCGGCTACCTGGCCGCGCTGCGGGCGCGCCGCGAGGCGTTCCGCGCGGCCGGTGCCCGCAGTACCGACCACGGCCATCCGACCGCCCGTACGCTCGACCTGACCCCGGCCGAGGCGGCCGCGGCTCTTCGACCGCGGCTCCGGCGTGGCCGACCGCCGCCGACGCCGAGGCGTTCCGGGCCCACATGCTGGTCGAGTTCGCCCGGATGTCGGTCGAGGACGGCCTGGTGATGCAGCTGCACCCGGGCGCCGTCCGCAACCACAACCGCTGGCTGCACGCCCGACACGGCCGGGACGTCGGCGGTGACATCCCGCAGGCCGACCGAGTACATGCACGCGCCTCGCCCCGCTGCTGGACCGGTTCGGCAACGACCCCCGGCTGCGGCTGGTGCTCTACACCCTGGACGAGTCCACGTTCAGCCGGGAGCTGGCCCCGCTCGCCGGCGGCTACCCGGCCGTGTACCTCGGCGCGCCCTGGTGGTTCCTCGACTCGCCCGAGGTGCTGCGCCGGTTCCGCGAGACGGTCACCGAGACGGCCGGCTTCTACAACACCGCCGGCTTCGTCGACGACACCCGGGCGTTCTGCTCGATCCCGGTACGCCACGACGTGGCCCGCCGGGTCGACGCCGGCTTCCTGGCCCGGCTGGTGGCCGAGGACCGGCTGCCGCCTGGACGAGGCCGCCGAGACCATCGTCGACCTCGCCTACCACCTGCCCAAGCGGGTCTTCCGGCTGGAGAGCTGACGATGGCCACCACGATCATCGGCGTCGACGTGCACGACGTCCGGTTCCCCACCGCCGCCGCCGGTGACGGCTCGGACGCCGATCAACCGGGGCGACTACTCGGCCACCTACGTGGAGCTGCGCACCGACGCCGGCGATCACCGGCGCCGGGCTCACCTTCACCAACGGCCGGGGCAACGAGATCACCTGCGCCGCCGTCCGGGCGCTGGCCCACCACGTGCGCGGCCGGACACGTCGAGGAGATCGTTCGCCGACCCGGTGGCGTTCTGGCGCTCGCTCACCGCCGACGTGCAGCTGCGCTGGCTCGGCCCGGAGAAGGGCGTCATCCACATGGCGACCGGGGCGCTGGTCAACGCCGTCTGGGACCTGCGGGCCAAGCTGGCCGGCAAGCCGCATGTGGCGGCTGCTCGCCGAGATGCCCACCGACGAGCTGGTGGCCAGCGTCGACTTCCACCACATCACCGACGCGCTCACCCCGGACGAGGCGCTGCGAGCTGCTGGACCAAGGCCGCGCCCGGGTTAGCCGAGCGGCTGGCGCCGGCTGGAGCGCGACGGCTTCCCCTCGTACACCACCTCGGTCGGCTGGCTCGGCTACCCCGACGACAAGGTGCGGGCGCTGACCCGGGCGGCGTACGCCGACGGCTGGCGGGCGGTGAAGATGAAGGTCGGCGGCCCGATCGACGACGACGTGCGCCGGGCCCGGATCATCCGCGCCGAGATCGGGCCGGACGCGCTGCTCATGATGGACGCCAACCAGGTCTGGGACGTCGACGAGGCGATCGCGAACATGGCTCGCCTGGCCGAGGTCGACCCGTACTGGATCGAGGAGCCGACCCACGCCGACGACGTGCTCGGCCACGCCCGGATCGCCCGGGCCGTCCACGAGCGTCACCGGCGGGCCGGTGCCGGGTCGCCACCGGCGAGGTGGCCGCCAACCGGGTCATCTTCAAGCAGCTGCTCCAGGCCGAGGCGATCGGCATCTGCAGGTCGACGCCTGCCGGGTCGGCGGGGTCAACGAGGTGCTGGCCGATGCTGCTCATGGCGGCCAAGTTCGGCGTGCCGGTCTGCCCGCACGCCGGCGGCGTCGGCCTCTGCGAGTACGTCCAGCACCTGGCGATCTTCGACTACCTGCGGGTCGGCGCGTCGCTGGACGGCCGGATGGTCGAGTACGTCGACCACCTGCACGAGCACTTCATCGACCCGGTGGTGATCCGCGATGGCCGGTACCTGCTGCCGACCGCGCCCGGGTACAGCGTGGAGCATGAGGCCCGCGTCGATCGCGCGGTTCTCCTTCCCGGACGGCCCGGCGTGGCGCTGACCACCGACCCGGCTCGGGCTGGCGCGACCCTGCACCGGCCTGCCGCCGCAATGCCGCCCGCTGCATGCGCCGGCGCGACTCCGGCGGGCATCGTCCACCTCGGACTCGGCGCGTTCCACCGGGCCCACCAGGCGGTCTACACCGAGGAGGCGGTGGCCGCGGGCCGGCGGCGACTGGGGCATCGTCGGCGTCGCGCCGCGCAGTCGCTGACGTGGTCGACGCGCTGGCCGCGCAGGACGGCCTGTTCAGCGTCACCACGCTGGCCGGAGGCCGGGTCGACCACCCGGGTGGTCGGCTCGCTGGTCGGCGTCCGGCACCTGCCCACCGACCCGAGCGCGATGGTGGCCTGCTCGCCGACCCGGCGATCCGGGTGGTCACGCTGACCGTGACCGAGAAGGCCTACCAGCTCGACGACGACCGGCGGCTCGATCCTGTCGACCGGTCGCGACCCAGCGACCGGCCACGGAGCTGCTCGTGCCGGGCGCTGCTGGCGGCGGGGCGCGGCCGGGCTGGTCGCGCCGCTCGGCCGCTGGTCAGCTGCGACAACCTGCCGGCGAACGGCCGCCGGCTGCGCGGCCTGGTCGCTCGAGCCGCGGGCGGTCGACCTCGGCGACTGGGCGTCAGCTTCCCGGGCACGATGGTCGACCGGATCGTGCCGGCCAGCACCCCAGACACGCTGATCCGGGCCCGGCGACGCGCTCGGCGTCGCCGACCTGGCCGCGGTCGCCGCCGAGCCGTTCCGGCAGTGGGTGATCGAGGACGACTTCCCCGGCGGCCGCCCGGCGTGGGAGGCCGCCGGGGCGGTGCTCACCGACGACGTCGGCCTGGGAGCGGCTGAAGCTGCGGACGCTCAACGGCGTCCACTCCACCGTGGCCTACCTGGGCGCCTGGCCGGCTGGACGACGATCGCCGAAGCGCTCGTCCTGCCCGGGATGCGCGACGTTCTGCGCCGGCTGGTCGCCGAGGACATCGCGCCCAGCTTCGCCCGCCGCCCGGGGTGGACGTGGGCCGGTACGGCGAGTCGGTGCTGGACCGGTTCGCCAACCCGGCCATCGGGCACCGCACCATCCAGGTGGCGATGGACGGCTCGCAGAAGCTGCCGCAGCGGATGCTGCACACCATCGCCGACCGGCGCGCGGCCGGGCCGAGCCGCGGCCACGCTCGCGCTCGGGCTGGCCGCCTGGATGCGGTTCGTCCGGCGGCCGGGCCGACGACGGCCGCCGGCTGCCGCTGGACGACCCGCTGGCGGGCGGATCCGGGCCGCGCTGCGCCAGCGCCGGTGACGACCCACGGGCCCGGTCGGGGCGCTCCTCGGCGCTCGGGTTCGCCCCGCCCGGGCTCGGCGCCGACGACAGTCCTCGTCGACCTGGTGCGGACCGGCTGGCGATGATCGGCTCGCGACGGCGTCGCCGCGACCCTGGCCGGAGCGGGCCGGTGACCAGCGCGCGGCGGCCCGTGCGGGTGGCGCTGATCGGCGCGAACGGGCACGGCGCGCTGGCACCGGCGGGCCATCGCCGACCTGCGCGGCGCCGGCCGTGCCTGCCTGGTCGCGCCTGGCCGACATCGCGCCGGTGCCCGGACCCGCCGGCCCGGCGTGCCGGTCTTCACCGACCACCGCGAGCTGCTGGCCCGCGTCGCGGCCGGACGTGGTGGTGGTCTGCACCCCGCCGCACACCCACCTGCCGATCGCGACGGATGCGCTGCGCCGCCGGGGCGGACCTGCTGCTGGAGAAGCCGCCGGTGCTCGACCTGGCCGAGCACGACGCGCTCGGCGACGTGGTGGCCGAGACCGGCCGGGCCTGCCAGGTCGGCTTCCAGGCGCTCGGCTCGCCGCGCTGGCCGAGCTGCTGGCCACGATGACAGTGGCCGGCTGGGCCGGCCCCGGACCATCGGCGTGCGTCGGCGCCTGGCTGCGCGACGACGCCTACTTCCGCCGGTCCGCCTGGGTCGGCCGGCGGAGCCTCGACGGCCGGCCGGTGCTCGACGGCGCGCTGGCCAACCCGTTCGCGCACGCGGTCATGCAGGTGCTCGCGATCGCGCGTGACGAACCGGTCCGCGGTCGAGGTCGAGCGCTACCGTACCCGCGATATCGAGGTCGACGACACCGCCACCCTCCGGATCACCTTCGCCGGTGGCGTGCGGGCCCTCATCGCGGTGACCCTGTGCGCGGAGGAGTTCGTGGCCGGCGAGATCACGGTCAGCGGCTCCGGGGGCACCGCGGTACTCGAGTACCCGACCGACCGCCTGCTCCGGCCGGGGGAGCCCGTCGCCCAGGTGATACCAGGGCCGGACCGGCCTGCTGGCGAACCTGGTCGCGCACCGGGTCGATCCCTCGGTTCGGCTGGTCGCGCCGCTGTCCCGCACGCTTGCCTTCACCGCGGTGCTGGACACCATCGTCGCGGCTCCGGTGACCGGGGTCGGCCCTCCGTTCGCGTACGTCCGCACCGATCTGCCCCACCCACGGCTCGTCGTGGACGGGATCAACGCGACGCTATGGCGAGCCGCGGAGTCACTCGCGCTCTTCTCCGAACTCTCCCTACCGTGGGCCTGAGGAGTCCTGTGTGGACAAACTGACCATCACCGACCTGACCGGGCGTGGTCCCGGGCCGGTGCTCGCCGACGCCGTTGCGGGCCACCACATCGAGCGCGGCGGTATCACCCGGTACGAGTCGGGTGCTCGGAGCCATCCGGAGGGACATCACGTTCACCCGGTGCCTGAGGTCTTCATCATCCTGCAGGGCGCGGGGGTCATCGAGGTGGACGGCGCGGCCACCCCGTTCGAGGCCGGCGACGTGTTCGTCGTCGCGGCTGGCGAGGACCATCACCTGGTGAGCCAGGGACCGCTTCCGCTGCTGTCGGCCTGGATGCACCTCACCCCGGCCGACCCTCGTTGACCCGGCTGGGCTCAGATGCCGAGCCGGCCCGCGCCGGCGCTCGCGGTCACGATGGTCGGCACCCGGGCCGCCGGATCGGGTGGCGCCACCCGCAGAGTGGGCGTCCAGTCGGTCGCGGTCAGATCCGGGTCGTGGCTGGCGTTGTACGCGTCGACCAGGCTGACCGGGGTCAGCGCCGCGGTGCCGACCCGGGCGAGCGTACCCACCTCGGTGATGCCGCCGGGCGCCGTCCCCCGCCAGTCGAAGGCGATGGCGTCGAGCGGGATGTCGGCGCTACGCAGGACGACGTTGTTCTCCGCGTAGATGCGAGCAGTAGACGCCGACGCCCCACGAGTACACGTAGGAGTCTTCGTCGGTGGCGTAATAGTAGTTGTCGTACACGTCCACCTGCCCGAACCGTACCCGGGGCGTGCGCTGCCCGACGTTGGCGAGCTGTTGTGGTGCAGGGTCACCCGGAGCTTGCCGACATCAGCGCCGACCGTGTTGGTCGACCCGATGAGCATGGTCTTGTCGTGGTCGAAGAACCTGTTGTACGACACGGTCACCAGGTCAGAGGCCCGGGTGATGTCGAGCGAGCCGTCGTGGCTCTGGTAAGGGCGTCCAAAGTAGACAGGCTGCTGGTCGTCGGTGTTGTTACCGTCACTGAACGAGCTGTGGTCGACCCACACGTGGGTGGCCGTGGTCAGTGACACCGTGTCGTAGAGCGAGTTCCAGTTGCCCAGTTCACCGTCGGTCGGGTCCCAGGCCGGGAAGCAGTCATAGGCATCCTCGAACCGCAGGTTGCGCAGGATGACGTTGTCGACGCGGTTGAGGACGAGGTTGACGCCGGTCAGCTTCGAGCCGCCGAGGCCGACGATGGTGGTGTTCGACCCGACATTGATGGCGACCCGGGCGCCCTGGTTGCGGGCGGAGCGGACCCGGGCGTCCTCGACGGGGCCACTCGGCCGGGCCGCCCGTCCCCAGACCTGAGGGTCGTAGGCGGCCAGGTAGGCGTCGAGCGAGTACGCCGGGTCGGCGTAGGCGGCGCACGGGAGTGGCTGGTCGACGTCGTCCACGTTGCCGTTGATGCCGCCGCTGACGAACACGATCTTCGCCGTGGCGTTGGCCCCGTTGGTGGCGTTGTCACCGCCGAGCGCGGCCACCAGCTCAGACCGGTTGTGGACGACGACGATGTGGGCCGGATCGGCCGCCGATCCGCCGCTGGTACCGCTACCGCTGGCCGCCCAACCGTCGCCGGGGGCCAGCGCCTGTCGGGCGATCGCCAGGGCACCGGGTGAGGGCTGGGTGGCGGCCTGCGCCGGTCCGGCTCGAACGACGCCGGCGAGGACGGTCGCGGCGAGGACCGCGGCGGTCGTTGCGGTCGCCGCGACCGCGACCGGGATGCCTGGTAACGGGCGCATGACTGCTCCTCTTGCTCGATGTCGGGCGCACTGTCAGGTCGGGTCAGGAAAGCGCTTGCCCAGCCCATCGTGGGACGTTCTCGTCGCGGCGCGTCAATGTCTGGCGTGTGCAGGTTTGTTGCAGGCGGGCCGTTCAGGCGGTACGGGCCGGGCCGGCGCTGCTCCGCACGACGAGCCGGGCCGGCACCGCCTCGATCCGCGGCCGGCTGCTCGGGTGGGTACCGAGCGCGAGTGTCAACGCGCGCTCGCCCATCTCGACCAGGGGTAGGCGGACCGTGGTCAACGGCGGTGTCACGTCCTGCGCGATGGGCATGTCGTCGAAGCCCACGATGCTCAGGTCGCCCGGTACGTCGAGGCCACGCAGCCGGGCGGTGGCCAGTGCTCCGATCGCCATTGAATCGTTCTGGGCGACCAGGGCGGTGATGCCGGCGTGCGCGTCGAGGAGCGCGGCGGCCACGCGGGCGCCGCCGTCCCGGGTGAAGTCGCCATAGCCCAGACGGCGGGCCGGCAACGTGGTCCCGCCCCGCGCCAACCCTTCCCGCAGCCCGACCAGGCGGTCGGTCGTGGTGGTCAGCTCCTTCGGCCCGGCGATCACACCGATGACGCGGTGCCCGAGACCGTACAGATAGGTGCCGACATCCCGGGCACCGTCCACATTCGCCGGCTGGACCGCGTCGCCCGTCATCTCGTGCCGGCCGATCAGTGCGACCCGGCCGCCGCCCGCCTGGTACCGGCGCAGCGACTCGTTCAGGTCGCGGGTCGCCTTCCGGTCGTGGTAGCCCGAACCGGCGAGCACGATGGCCGACACCCGCTGGCCCGTCAACAGCTCGACGTACTCCCGCTCCCGGACGGGATCGCGGTAACTGTTGCAGATGACCAACAGCGTGCCACGATCGGTGGCCACCCGTTGCAGCCCGCGGGTGATCTCGGCGAAGTACGGGTCGGAGACGTCGTGCACGATCACTCCGACCGCGCCCCGCTCGGCCCGGGCCAGCATCCGGGCCTGGGCGTTGGGCACGTACCGGAGCTCCTCGGCCGCCTTCACGACCCGGCGGCGCAGCGACTCGTCGACCGGCTTCGGACTGCCGTTGATGACCCGGGAGGCCGTGGCCGACGACACGCCGGCGCGCCGGGCGACGTCGGCCAGCGTCACGGGGGTCATGGCCATCGGTGCCGCACCGCGCGGGTCCGCATGACCGGACAGCCTACCGGCGGCGCCCGAACGGGGTGGTGTGACGTGGGTCAGGGTTGTCGGCGTGTCGCTGATCACCTAGCCTCCATAGGAAAGCGCTTTCCTATCCGCACAGGAGGTCGGGTGGCACGCAGGACGGTGACCGTGGTCATGAACGGCGTGACCGGCCGGATGGGGTACCGGCAGCACCTGGTCCGGTCGCTGCTGGCGATCCGCGAGCACGGCGGGGTAGCCACGGTGGCCGGCGACCGGATCTGGCCCGAGCTGATCCTGGTCGGCCGGAACCCGGACCGGTTGGCCGCGATCGCGGACCGCCACGGCCTGACCGACTGGACCACGGACCTCGACGCGGCGCTGGCCCGACCCGAGGTCGACATCTACTTCGACGCCCAGCTAACCCATGCCCGCGAGAAGGCGGTGCGGACGGCCATCGCGGCCGGTAAGCACGTGTACACCGAGAAGCCCCTCGCGGACACCACCCGCACAGCGCTCGAGCTGGCCGGTCTGGCCCTACGCGCCGGGGTCAAGCACGGTGTGGTGCAGGACAAGCTGTTCCTGCCCGGCTTCCGCAAGCTCGCCCGACTGGTCGAGGGTGGCTTCTTCGGACGGATTCTGTCGGTGCGGGGCGAGTTCGGGTACTGGGTCTTCGACGGTGACTGGCAGGTCGCCCAACGTCCATCGTGGAACTACCGGGCTGAGGACGGGGGTGGCATCGTGCTGGACATGTTCCCGCACTGGCACTACGTGCTGGAGCGGCTGTTCGGCCCGGTCCGATCGGTCACCGCCGTGGTCGCCACCCATGTACCCCACCGGGTCGATGAGCGCGGCGGCGGGTACGCCGTGACCGCCGACGACGCGGCGTACGGGATCTTCGAACTCGACGGCGGGATCGTCGCCCAGATCAACTCCTCCTGGGCGGTGCGGGTGTACCGCGACGAACTGGTCGAGTTCCAGGTCGACGGCACCCACGGGTCGGCCGTCGCGGGACTGCGGACATGCCGGGTGCAGCACCGGGCCACCACCCCCAGGCCGGTCTGGAACCCCGACCAGCCCACGACGGAGAGCTTCCGCGACCAGTGGCAGGTGGTGCCGGACAACGAGGAGTTCGACAACGGCTTCAAGGTTCAGTGGGAGGCGTTCCTGCGCCACGTCGTCGAGCAGGCCCCGTTCCCGTGGGACTTCGCCTCGGCCGCCCGCGGGGTGCAGTTGGCCGAGCTGGGGCTGCGTTCGGCTCGCGAAGGACGGCGCATCGAGCTTCCCGAGCTGATCATCCCGGCGGTGGCCACGTGAGCCGGGTGACGCTGCCCTCCGGTGGGAGCTACACCATCCGGGGCGCGCCCACGTTGCCGGCGCCGGTACCGTTCACCAGTCGGGTCGCCTACGCGGCCGCCCATGTGGTGGCCGATCCCTCCGGCGAGAACGTCCCCGGTGCGCCGGCCGTCGTGGACTGGGAGGCCACCATGGCGTTCCGGCGTCACCTGTGGCGGTACGGCTTCGGCGTGGCCGAGGCGATGGACACCGCGCAGCGGGGGATGGGCCTGGACTACCCGGCGACCCGCGAACTCATCAGGCGCTGCGCCCGGGAGGCCGCCGGCTGCGGCGGCGCGCTGGTGGCCGGGGTGGGTACCGACCAGTTGCCGGCCGGTCCGGCCAGCCTGCCCGATGTGGTGGCGGCGTACGAGGAGCAGCTCGGCGACGTGCTCGACACCGCAGCGGTGCCGGTACTGATGTGCAGCCGCCAGCTGGCGGGCGCGGCCGGGGGCGCCGAGGACTACCTGAACGTCTACAGTGGACTGATCGGGCAGAGTCGTGTCCCGGTCCTGCTGCACTGGTTGGGCGAGATGTTCGATCCGGCTCTGCGGGGCTACTGGGGCAGCGCCGACCTCGACCGGGCGACCGACACGGTACTGGCGCTGATCCGGGCCCACCCGGGTCGGGTCGACGGCATCAAGGTGTCCCTGCTCGACCGGGCGCGCGAAGTCGATCTGCGGCGCCGGCTGCCGGCCGGGGTCCGCCTCTACACCGGGGACGACTTCCACTATCCGGACCTGATCCGCGGCGATCCGCACGGGCACTCCGACGCGTTGCTCGGCATCCTCGCCGCCATCGCGGTACCCGCCTCGGCCGCCCTGACCGCGCTCGACGCCGGGGATCTGGCCCGGTACGACGAGTTGCTCGCGGTCACGCTGCCGTTGGCGCGGCACGTGTTCAGGCCACCGACGCCGGCGTACAAGACCGGTATCGTCTTCATCGCCTGGCTGGCCGGCCACCAGGACCACTTCACCATGGTGGGCGGCCTGCAGTCGCACCGGTCGGTCGAGCACCTCGCCCGGCTGCTCGTACTGGCCGACCAGGCGGGCGTGCTGCCCGATCCCGATCTCGCCGCCGAACGGGCCCGTGCGCTCTTCGCCGTCGCGGCCGGCGTCCGAGCATGACACCGGTTCCGTCGGCCCTCTCCTTCAACCAGGCGACCGCACCCGAATGGCCGATGTCCGAGCTGATCGCAGGATGCGCCGCGGCCGGCCTCACCCACGTGGGCCTGTGGCGCGAACAGGTCGGGGCGTTCGGTCTCGACCAGACCGCGCGCGCCCTCGCCTCGGCCGGGCTGCGCGTGAGCACCCTGTGCCGGGGCGGGTTCTTCGAGCGCGGCGGCTGGGCGGCGTCCAACCGCCGGGCGATCGACGAGGCGGCCGCGCTGGGGGCACCCGTCCTCGTCCTCGTCAGTGGCGGTCTGCCGGCCGGCAGCCGTGATCTGACCGGGGCTCGGCGCCAGGTGGCCGACGCGATCGCCGACCTCGTGCCCTATGCCGTCGCGGCCGGGGTACGCCTGGCCGTCGAACCGCTGCACCCCATGTTCGCCGCCGACCGGTGCGTGGTCAGTACCCTCGCCCAGGCGCTCGACCTGGCCCGGCCGCATCCCGTCGAATCCGTGGGCGTCGTCGTCGACACCTATCACATCTGGTGGGACGACCGGGTCTGTGACCAGATCGCCGCGGCCGGAGACCGCATCGCCAGCTTCCAACTGGCCGACTGGATCACGCCCCTTCCGGCCGGCGTCCTCACCGGTCGGGGACTGCCCGGCGACGGCTGCGTCGACATCGCTCAGCTGTGGCGGGCCGTCCTCGCGGCCGGCTACCGCGGCCCGGTCGAGATCGAGGTGTTCAACACCGAGCTGTGGGCCCGCCCTGGCCGGGAGATCCTCTCCCGCACCCTCGCCGCCGCCCGTACCGCCTGGTCCGGCTGAATCCGACCGACGTTTGCGTGCGGATCGCGCGTCTGACGGGCCGTCTGCACGCAACTGCCGCCGGGGTATGGGTCGTTGTACGCAGAGGGCACAGGGCCGCGAGGCTAGCGTGGGCGGGCGGATTGGCACGCATACGGAGGGACGCGCGGAATGGACAGCACGACGGCTGAGGTACCGGTCCTGATCGCCGGAGCCGGCCCGGCCGGAGTGACGGCGGCCACGACGTTGGCCCGCTATGGCGTCCCGGTCACTCTGGTTGAGCGGCGCGACCGACCGTCGAGCCAGCCCAAGGCCACCGTGATCAGTACCAGGACGATGGAGCTGATCCGGGCCTGGGGACTGGTCGACGAGGTACTGGCCGGCGGTGTCGACGCCGAGATGTTGGCGTGGAGCTGTACCACTCTGGCCGACCCGGCCGGTGCCGTCGCGCTCAACGTCGGGTACCCGACCCGGGCCCAGGCGGCACTGGTCAGTCCGGCCGCTCCCGCCTGTGTCCCTCAGGACCATCTGGAGTCCGTGCTGCTCGAGCACCTCGAGGGGTACCCGATGGTACGGGTGCTCCGGGGAGTTGATGTGACCCATGTGGACAGTGGCCGCGACGGTGCCCGGGTGACGCTGGGCGACCTCGCCACCGGCGCGCAGACCGTGGTCCAGGCCCGGTACGTCATCGCAGCGGAGGGGGCCCGCAGCGTGACGCGTGACGCCGTGGGCATCCGGATGGCCGAACCGTTGGGAACCCTGTCGGCGGTCCGACTGTTGTTCCGGGCTCCATTGTGGAAGGTACTTGAGGACCGGCGGTACGGCGTGTACTTCACGTCGCATCCCGACGGGTCGGGCACGTTCCTGCCGGCCGGCGGCGACCGTTGGATCTACGGCGTGATCGTGGACGGGGGCGGCGAGGCGCTCGAGGACGTCACCGAAGCGGACATGATCCGCCTTATCCGTGAGGGCAGCGGGCTACCCGAGCTCGATATCCAGGTCGAGCGGTTGGCCCGGTTCGACTCGGCGGCGCAGCTGGCCGAGGCGTTCCGGCGCGGCAATGTCTTCATCGTCGGTGACGCGGCGCACCGGATGACGCCGCGGGGTGGTATCGGGATGAACATGGCCGTCCACGGTGCCTTCGACCTCGCGTGGAAGCTCGCCTGGGTGCTGCGCGGCTGGGCCGACGAGAGACTCCTCGACACGTACGAACGTGAACAGCGCGGCCCGGCGAGCTACAACGTGGCCCGCTCGGCCGGCGCCACCGGCCGGGACCACGCCAGCGACCTGGAGACCGACCTCGGCGGCCGCCTGCCACATCACTGGATCGACACCGCGACCGCACGTGTATCCACAGTGGACCTTGTCGGCCCGGGACTGACCATGCTGTCCGGGCCGGCCGGCCACCGTTGGATGGACGCGACGCAGACGACCGGGCGGCGGGTCGCGGTCCACGCGCATACGGTCGACGCGGCCACCGCCTCGGCGATGTCGTTGAGCGTCGATGGTGCCATCCTGGTCCGGCCCGATGGCCGGCCGGTCGCGCGGTGGTCGTCGAGCTCGCGGGCCGGGCAGGCGCTGCGCGCCGCCATCGACCAGGTGACCGGCGCCGACCGCGCCCCTGGTCATGTCCGCGCGGTCACCCGGTGAGCCTGCGAGGCCTCAGGTGTGCGCGCGGATCACGACGGCGACCGCGACGCGCGAATGCCGCTCGCCCGGGATCAGTTCGCGCATCAGGGCGATCACCTCGTCGGAGAACAGCGGATAGAGCGCGCAGTCGTCGATGCTCATCTGCTCGTGGTGCAGGACTTCTAGGTCCTGGAAACCGGCCTTCTCGAGCTTGTGGACGAAGTCGTCCTCGGCCAGTGCGCCCGCCACGCAACCCGCCCAGGCGGCCGGTTGGGTCAGGATCTCGGGCGGCAGGTCGTCCTGTTCGACGGTGAGATCGGAGATACACAGCCGCCCGCCCGGGCGTAGCACCCGGGCGCACTCGGCCATCGCCCTGGCTTTGCGCGCCGACAAGTTGATGACACCGTTGGAGATGACGAGGTCGACGCTGGCGTCCGGCAGGGGAATCGCCTCCATCTCCCCTCCGAGCGGCCGTACGGTGTCCAGCTCCGCCTCCCGGGCCGCGTCGGCGGTGCGCTGGAGCATCTCGGGCAGGAAGTCGAGGGCGAAGACGCGGCCGGTTGGGCCGACCCGCCTTCCGGCCAGGATCGTGTCGATGCCGCCGCCGCAGCCGATGTCGAGGATCGTCTCACCGGGCTGGATACCGGCAAACCGCAGGTGGTTGGCCACACCCAGCGAGCGCTGGACGGCGGAGGTCGGCACGCCGGAGAGCTCCTCGTCGCTGTAGAGCTTGTGCGCGACGGCTGCCGTTGTCGGGGGGACATGGCGGTACGCGTCGCGGACCAACTCCTTGATCTCGGCGCCGCGCATCAGGTCTCTGCTCATGGGCCCAGCCCCTCCAGGGTCTCGTTCAGTCGTCGCCGAACGTCGTCCGGCAGTTCCTCGCGGCAGGAATCGGCGAGCCGGCGCCGGAGTTCGATGGCGAACTCCTGCTCGCCGCAGCAGCGCCGGCACCGGGCCAGGTGCTCCTCGACCTGCCGGTGGTCGGATGCCTCATCGATGCTGTCGAGGTAGTCCCACAGCCGTCGCATCGCCTCGTGACAGTCGATCATCTCGAGCCCTCCCGGAGCAGACCGCTGTCGTGGGCGTAGTCCCACATCTCTCGTTCGAAGAGTCTCCGTCCCCGGTGCAGCCGTGAGAGCACCGTTCCCAGTGGTACGTCGAGCATGCGAGCGACCTCCCGGGCGAGGAAGCCGTCCATGTACACCAATACGAGCGGTATCCGGTAGAGACCGGGCAGCCGCATGAGCACCGCGCGGACATCGTCGACCCCGAACTCATCCAGGAAGTCCAGATGCAGCGAGTCCGAATAGGGAAACGGATCCTCGTACGCGATGGTTCGGTAGAGCGAGAACTCCTCGATCGCCACCAGGTCGATCTCGACGGGTCGCCGGGCCCGGGCCCGGATCCGGTCCCGGCAGCCGTTGACCAGAATGCTGGTCAACCAGGCCGGGGCCGCCGCCGCGTTCGTCAACTGGTCGAACCGTTGGAATCCCTTGAGCAGGCAGTCCTGGACGGCATCCTCGGCGTCGTCGGCGACCAGCCGCCTCGCCAGCGAGTACAGGCGCGGAAGTTGCTCTCGCGCCAGCTCGCGAAAGCGTTCGGCGGCGGTGCTCTCCACGGTCCTCCCCTACGGCACCCGCAGCGGCGCCACACCATAGGGACGCTTTCCGGCTTTTCAATATTGCACCCGCCGCGAATGCAATAAGCCCGCGGGCCTGATCCGTCTCACCAGCAGAACCCCAGGAAGGGAACACGGCACGCCCGCGCACCCGCAGACCGTGCTCGCTGTCAAGACCGCATCCCGGTCGAGCCGTGGCAACGAAAGAATGGAGAACTCATGACCGCGAAGGCCGTCATCAGCCTGACCACCGGATTGGAGGATCCGGAGAAGGTCACCGTCGCGTTTCTCGTGGCGGTCGGCGCGGCCGAGCAGGGCCGCCCCACGCTCATGTTCCTGACCAAGGAGGCCGTCCGACTGGCCGTGCCAGGCGTCGGAGTCGGCGTGGCGTGCCAGGGCTGTCCGCCGCTGGCCGATCTCCTCGAACGGTACGCCACGGCCGGCGGCCGGTACCTGGTATGTCCGATCTGTTTCGAGGCCAGGGCACTGCAGCAGACCACCCTGCTCGGCAACGCCGATCTTGGCGGCAGTGTGCCGATGTGGCAGTGGATCGGCGCCGACGCCGCGGTGACGTTCAGCTACTAGGCGGCGGGCCCCGGGCTGCCGGGCACCCGTGGGTACGGTGTGCCCGGCAGCCGTCGTCACCGCGTCAGGCCGACGCGACTGTCCGCAGTGGAGGGAGGTCGAAGTCGTCGTTGGACTGCCGGAGCAGGGCACGGGTGGCCCCGGCGAAGCCGATGGCGGCGACGAGCAGCCCTACGCCCTGGCCGATCTGGTGGGGGATGAACGGGTGCGTGATGCCACCGACCATGAGCGCGATGCCCATCCAGGCCGGCACGGCGCGGCTGCGCCACAGCGCGGCACCCAGCAGGCCGAGGCCGACGACGATGCCCGTGATGAACAGACCACCCGCGATCAGGCCGATGGGATCGGCCTGGGCCGCGTCGTAGAGCTTGGACATGGCGTTCACATCGAGGTTGTTCATGACGGTCAGCAGCTCCGGAGTATCAACGCCACCGAGTAGACCGAATCCGGCCAGGCAGCCAAGGAGCGATACGAACGCGCCCGCCGTCGTCAGCCGGGGAGCCCCGCGCCGGGCGACCCAGGCCACCGCGTAGACGGCCGGAATGAGCAGGACGATGAACGCGGCGTCGAACCAGCGCAGGTTGATCACCAGGGTCCGGTGCGCCTGGTACGCGGTGACGGTCGTCGGGAAACCGGCATCGCCGCCGACCGGCGACAGCAGGTAGTAGATACCTTGCGCGATCATCGGTATCGGGGCGATGACGGCCAGCAGCATTCGCCAGAACCCGCGAACATCCCGTAGTCGCGTGATCGTGGCGGGTGCCACCGGAACAGTGTCGATGCCGGACATGAGTCTCCCCTTCGGGTGCTGGACGGTTCAGGTACGCCCAGCATCCGGCGCGACGCTCATGCCCGGCAGGCCGCCAGCCACGTGCGACACGGGGAAAGAACCCGGGACCTCTGGTGGTAGCGCATCAGGCGCAATGGCCGCGGGCAGCTATCGGGGATCCTCACCGGGCATGCCCGTCGGCCCCGGGCGGGAGGTTCTGCCGGAGGGCGGCGTAGTACAGACCGACCAGCATCGCGCCGACCACGGTGACGACGGTCGCCGCGGTACCCCTGACAGTGAGCCACATGATCACGACGACGATCGCGTAGAGCATCGGGATCGCCGTATCCAGTGTCCGCCGGTTCATGGTCATCAGGGTGGCATCGGCCGCCCGGCCGGGCAACCCTCACGGCCCGGCGCCGGGTGCCTCAGCTCGTTCGTCGTGTCGCTGCCACCGACCAGTTCGATCTGTGTGCTGCCCGAGGGTCCGCAGACGATTGCCTACCTGGCTGCGTGAGAGCCGGCAGGACGGGTCACCGGCGAGCGGGTGGCAGTGCGCTCGATGAGTTCCGCGACGGCGGCCGGGTCGTCGGCTACCGGTATGTGGCCGCACCCAGGCAGATGTGCCTGCCGCGTATGGGGCGGCAACAGGTCCAGTCGGCGGGACTGCCGGGCCAGCAGCAGGATGTCCCGCCCGCCGAAGGCGACCGTCACCGGGACATCGATGGCCGGGCCGGGCGTGTACGAGCGGCGGAGCGTCGCCGTGAACGCGGCGTCGAAACCGGGACTGGTCGCCAGCGCGTGCACAGCCGCCCGGGCCCGCTCGGTCGACATGCGGATCGGCCGGCCGTGGGTCTGGCCGAGGACGAGCACCCGTCCGGCCGCATGCCCGACGAGTCGGCGGAGCACCGGTTCGGCGTGCCGGGTGAGCCACCGCGACAGTGCGAGGCTGACCCGTGGGTAGAGCGGTGTGCGACGGCGCCACAGCCCGGCCGGTGAGAGGAGCGTGATCGAGGCCACCGGTCGGACCTTGGCCAGTTCGAGCGCGATCCAACCGCCCAGCGAGTTGCCGACGACGTGCGGGCGTCGTATCCCGAGCCCGTCCAGCGTGTCGGCGACCGCGAGTGCGAGCGCGGCTGGTGTCGGCTCGGTCTGCGCGGGCAGTGGCGGCGACTCGCCGAAACCCGGGAGATCGACCGCGACAACGTCGAACTGTCCGGCCAACCTTTCTCGGACCGGGTCCCAGACGTGGCGGCTGGACCCGAGCGGGTGCAGCAACACCAGTGCCTCGCCCCGCCCCGTGCGGCTGTAGGTCAGTGTGACCACATCATCATCTCCTTCGTCGCCGACGGCCACTCCGGCCGCGGGTGTGCCCACGCCGCCTCATCGCGCCGACCCGAGGTTCTCGGCGCACCCCGACAGCCAGGTACGCAGGTTCGCTCGCTGACGATCGGTCAGCCGGGCCGTCATGCGGTCCTCGACGGCGTGGACCGCCGGACGGGCCCGGGCGAGGACCGCGCGGCCGGCATCGGTCACATGGATGCGCCGCAAGCGCCGATCGCGGTCATCCTGACGGCGTTCGAGCAGGCCGGCGCGTTCGAGCAGCAGCACGATCTCGTTGGTGCTCTGCGCCGTGAGCATGCTGTCCGTCGCGAGGTCGACTCCGGACAGCCCTGGCTCGGCGTCCGCGACACTCAGGACCGCGTACTGCGGCGCCGTGATGCCCAACGCGCGCAGTTCGTCGTGCATCGCCATCCGCAGCGCCTGGTACGCCTGTCGCATCAGGTAACCGACGCGGCCCTCCGGTCCCCGGAACCCCTCACCCACGGCCGTCGGCATCGCCTGCGCCTCCCTGGTCATATCATCAGGACCCTGATTATATCACCGGCCGACGAACGATGCAGAGATCGCCGCGGCGGCCACACCAGTTGCGGCAAACCGGCCCCCCGGGCCGGGACCAGGCTGACAATGGGTGGTTGGCACCAGATGTCGGTGTATCTCGCCGCCCTCGACGCGATGCGCGGCCGGCGCGCCGGGTGAGGAGGACGAGCCGTGTCAACCACGCCGTTTCAGATCGCCACAGGACGCCTCATCGATCCCGTGGACGAGCACGACCACGTACGCGGATCCGCCTCGGCGCCGGTCGAGCTGGTCGAGTACGGCGATTACCAGTGCCCGTACTGCGGTCAGGCCTATCCGGTCGTCGAGGCACTGCTCAGCCGGCGGCCCGAGCAGATCCGGTTCGCGTACCGGCACTTCCCGCTGACCCATCTGCACCCGTACGCCGAGCTCGCCGCGGAGCTGGCCGAGGCGGCCGGTGTCCGCGGGCAGTTCTGGGGAGTGCATGACTGGCTGTTCACCCACCAGGACCTCATCGATCCGGTGCACCTGCACGCGATGGCCACCGGACTGGATCCATCCGGTGGCGTCGTGCGTGACATGCGGGAGCGCATCCACAGCGACCGCATCCACCGGGACCTGATGGGCGGGGTGCGCAGCGGTGTCAACGGTACGCCGACGTTCTATCTCAACGGGGTCCGCCACGAAGGTGGGTACTCGCTGTCCGCGCTGACGGCAGCGATCGACAACGCTGTGAGGCCACCACCGCGGTGATGGTGGGCCGGGCGATGGTGACGGCTCGGACGCTACCCACAGCGGGCCCGGCTCCGACCCGGGACGCCAACCTTGTCGCACAACACGGTCACCGGATAGGTTCCCCGATGCACGGCCATCGCGGGTGAGTGGATGAGTGAGCGCATGACAACCGCCGGGTACGCTTGCGGTGCGCCCGCCCGGCGATGCTCGGTGGTCGTTGCCGATGCGCTCTTCGTGCTCGTCGGCCTCGGCGCGGGAGTCGGCGGCGTGCTGCTGCTCGCGCAGATCCGTGACTACGGGGTGGATCCGGCCACGATCGGCCTCACGTTCTTCACCGGCTCAGCCGGCTTCATCCTGGCTGGCGTGTCGACGGGGGCGCTCGTCCACCGGTATGGAACCCGCGGCGCCCTCCTGGCCGGCGGTGCCCTCTTCGTGGTCGCGGGTCTGTATACGGCGACCCGACCGCCGTTCCTGGGACTCGTTCTCGTCCAGCTCGTCACAGGCTTCGCCACCGGCATCCTGGAGTCAGTTCTCAACGCGTACCTGTCCTCGCGCCCTGGGTCGACGACGCTGCTGAACCGTCTGCACGCGTTCTTCGGTGTTGGTGCGCTGCTCGGCCCGATGCTGGCCGCGTGGATGCTGACCTTCACGACGTGGCCCCGGGTGTCGCTGGTACTGGCATTGATCTGCATCCCGATGATGGTCGCAGTATCGATCACGTACCCGCGCCGCGGCGACGACCCGGTGGTGACCTCGGGGGCCGCTGAACCAGCCGACGCGACCCTGACCGGTCGGGCGTCGCTGCCCGCCGCCCTGCGGGAGCCGGCCGTCCTGCTGGGTGCCGGCCTGCTGGCGGTGTACGTCGGCGTCGAACTCAGCTTCGGCAACTGGGCATACAGCTACCTCGTCGAGGGCCGTTCGCTCTCCGGTCTGGTCGCCGGTTATACCGTCAGCGCGTACTGGCTCGGGCTCACACTCGGCCGCTTCCTCGTCGGCCCGATCGCCGCCAGGCTCAGATCGACCCAGATCGGCCTGGTGTATACGTGTCTGGCCGGCGTCACGGTCAGCGCCGCGCTCACCTGGCTCATACCCGGACCCGATGTGGCGAGCGCCGGCTTCGTCCTGATCGGCTTCTTCCTCGGTCCGGTCTTTCCGACGACGATGGCCGTCGCGCCCCAGTTGACCAAGGCCCGGCTGGTGCCGACGGCGATCGGCGTGATGAACGCGGGATCCGTGGTGGGTGGGGCGGCTCTGCCGTGGCTCGCCGGGGTGGCCTCGCAGGCGGTCGGCCCGTGGACGCTGCCTCCCTACGCGGTTCTCCTGGGTCTGTTGCAGCTCGCCGTCTGGCGGCGGATCGCCGCGCGCATCGCCGCGCGCATCGCCGCGCCGGGCTCAGAGTCGCGGCAACCAGACCCGGTGACACCATAGTGGACGGTTACCCGGCGCGGCTCCCCCTCGTCGCACGGGGTGCCAATCCGTGCCACGCCGGCCCGGTCGGCGTTTGCGTTCGGGTATGAAGGCTGGTAGTCCTGGGTCGTGGAGACCATCGTGCTGCTGCCGGCCGCCGGGACGACCGGCCGAACCTGGGGGTGGCAGTCAGACGCACTCAAAGGACGCTTCAACATCATCACGCCCGACCTACCCGGGCACGGCGCCATGCCGGGTCCGTTCACCTTCGATCGGGCCGTCGCCGAAGTGAGCAGGCAGATCGACAAGGCGCCCGGACCGGTACATCTGTGCGGCCTGTCATTGTCCGCGACGGTCGCCGTGCTGACGTATCTCGCGCGGCCCACCCGGGTTCGCAGTCTCGTGCTGTCCGGCGGTATCGCGCATCCACCGCCGGCCCTCGCAGTCCAGCGAGCTCTGGTCGCGGCCATGCCCGAACGCCTGATCCTGCGACTGCTGACACAGAACATCGGCCGTACCATCGGCGCGGTTCCGGCCGACAAGCGCGCCGAGATGCTGGCCGGATGCGTCGCCGACTTCCGCGCCGTCGGCAAGCGGGTCTATCAGGATTCGCTCAGGGAGCTGGCGCACACCGACCTGCGCGACCGCCTGCCCGAGGTCAGGGTCCCGACCTTGGTGGTGTGCGGTGAGCGGGACCGGGCCAACCTCGCGGGGTCACGGGACCTCGCCCGTGGCATCATCGAAGCCAAGCTGCGCGTCGTGCCGGACGCACGGCATCTGTGGAACCTCGAACATCCGGACCTGTTCGCCCGGACGGTGTCCGACTTCGTCGACTCAGTGACGACGGCTGGCGGACCGGATTGATGAGCCAGGGCTACGCGTTCAGCCGACCGATGCCTGACGGGATGGCGCGGGCCTGACCGCGCGCCGAGCAGGTCAGCGGTCACCGAGCTCTGCCGCCGTCCGGGTGATCCAGTCAGCGATCTCGGATATGACGGCGGCGTCGACATGTTGGAGTGTCTGGTACTCGGCTGGAGTGGACCGTCCGTCACCGGCGAAGAAGGCGTGGTCGTCCCGTTCATAGACGCGGATCGTCACGTCGGGCCGGCCGGCCAGGCCGGCCCGCCATCGGGACAGGTCGTCGGCGACGGTGACCTGGTAGTCGCGACCGCCCTGCAGAATCAGCATCGGCTTGTCCACCTGGTTGGCCGCCGCCACCGGGTCGTAGGCGCGAAGGTCCAGCCAGTAGGCGGCCGGTACCCCGAATGGCAGGTCCGCGACGGGCGTGGATTCGGACAAGCCTGGACTGTCGACGCTGGTCGCCTGGCGCGTCGCGGCATCGATCATCGGTCGCAGGGCCTCGGACTGAGCGGAGTCCAATGAGGCGAGGTAGCTGAATTGACGCACGATCGACCAGTGCAGCGGCTGGGCCCCGCCAGCCAGGATGATCATTCCGGCCACCGCTGGTTCGGCCGCCGCCACCCGGGGAGCGACCGTGCCACCGAGGCTGTGCCCGAGCAGGAACACGCGGCTGGCCTCGGGCTGGATCAGCTTGACCGCGGCCACCGCGTGATGGACGTACTCGTCGGTCAGGGTGAAGCCGGCCAGGTGGGCAGCGTGCTCGGGGTGGGCGAACGTCATCTTGTCGAAGCGGAGGACGGCGATACCCCGGCTGGCGAGGCCGCCCGCGATGTCCTTGAGCGGTTTGTTCGGCGGTATCGTTGCGTCGCGGTCGAGTGGGCCGGAGCCGGGCAGCAACACCGCCGCTGGCCAGGGTCCCGGGCGGCGGGGACGACTCAGCGTTCCGGGCACTGCCGACGGGCCGGAGCCGACAGCAATCTCGGCATCGGTGAACGCGGAATCATCCACATAGGACGGTGGCTGCCACACAGCGGGCGCGGTGGCCGGGACCAGTTGCATGCTGGTCAGGTGGCCGTCGGCCGCCACGGCGATTACGGCGTTGAGCATCCCGCGGTCGAATGTCAGCGCTACGGTGACGACGGTGACCGGCCCGACGGCTTCGGTGGTGGCGGCCCCGACCGCGGTCAGCGCGCCGTGGCTCGACGTCGCCGACTGCCACGCCGCGGTCAACGTGGATTCGCTCAACATAGGGCGTAGCCCCTCGACGAAGAGGTCCCGCAAGGCGTCGAAGCGTCCGGTCCGGACCAGGGAGAGGGCGGTCAACGCCAGGGGAATGGGTTGGGTCATTCCTGACTCCCAGACACGGGCAGCAGCACGCTGGCGAGCAGGCGCCGGGTGCGACCGGGGCGGGGCGCGTCGACGTAGGGCAGGAGCAGTTGGTCGATCGCGGCCACCAGCTCGTCGAGCTCCCGGTCGTCCAACCAGAACGCGTTGAGCGCGTAACGAACCCGATCGCGGACGAGGTCGATGTCGCCTCCGCTCAGATACCGATTGAACTCGCCGACGAGCCCGGCCACGAAGACCCGGAACGCGTGCCGGTGCTGGTCGGCCGTCATCGCCGACAACTCCTCCGCCGTGATCCGGGACTGGTCGACCCGCAGCTCGTACGTCCGCTCGACCGTACCGCGAACTCTGCGCTCGGCCACCGCCGCGAGGATTCCCGCCTCGACCAGACGCCCCACGTGGCGGTAGAGGCTGGCCGGGGGCACGTCCGACAGCTCGGCCGCCAGCTGGCCGGTGGTCAGTGCGCGCCGGCCGAGAAAGGCCTGCAGGACGCGCAGCCGCACCGGATGCAACACCAGATCGGCCCTGGTCATGTGGCGAGACTAGCACGCCATTATCGTTGGCGAGAATCTTCCCATGTTTGGGAATCAAGCCACGGCCGGATCGGTGCCGGGCTCCCGCAGGCGTAGCATGGTGCGTGTTGATGTGCTTCGGTGCTGATGGTGGGACGTCGCCCGAGGTGTCCTGCCCTGCTGTTGGTCGAGATGCCAGGTGGCGTGGCGTGGCGTCGGCAACGCGATGTTCCGATAGGACAAGGGATGCACACCGACCGCGAGTTGCGGCTGTGGAGCCGGGTGGTCGAGCACGCGCATGGCCTACCCGTCACGATCGAACATGTCTGCGCCGCCATGCTCTCCGAGACCGGAGTCAACGGGGCCACCGCCACCGTGACGCTTCACGATGGAACACGCGAGACGCTGCACGCCTCCGACGCGATTGCCTCGGACCTGGCCGAGTTGGCCCTGACCCTCGGCGAGGGTCCGAGTCTCGACGCCGGCGCCGGTGGGCCCGTCCTGGTGGCCGACCTGGCGAGCGCGGGCAGCTCGGCGCGGTGGCCCGTATTCGCGCCCGCAGCGCTGACCATGGGCGCTCGGGCCACGTTCGCACTGCCCATGCAGGTCGGCGGGATCCGGCTGGGCGTCATCGATCTCAACCGGGGCCGACCTGGCCCACTCACGCCCGAACAGATAGGCGATGCGTTGCTGCTGGCGGACACCGCATGTGCGGTTCTGATCGACTCTGCTCAGGACATTTCCCGGATTGCGGACCGAGGGGAGCCCGAACAGATGCGACTACAGCACCCCGAGGTGCACCAGGCCACCGGGATGGTGATCGCTCAGCTCGGCGTCACAGCCGCGGTGGCGCTTGTCCGGCTCCGCGCCTACGCCTACGCCAACGAGCGGCGCCTGCGAGATGTCGCCCGCGATGTGGTCGCGCGGCGGATCCGTTTCGGACTCGACGACGGGCATGGCGGCGACTGAGAATCTGATCTGGGCGCCTGGGCCGGTACGGCCGAATGGTTAAAGGACTAGGGTATGACAGAGGTGAGCGAGATGACGGAGATCGACGTAGCTGACGTATTCGTCGAGATGGCCGACACGTTGGTCGACGACTTCGACGTGTTGGACTTCCTGCACGTGCTGACGGAGCGGGTCGTGGCGGTCGTCGGCGTCAGCGCGGCCGGGCTGCTGCTCGCCGACGAGCGGGGTACCCTGCAACTGGTCGCGGCTTCCTCGGAACGCACCAGGTTGCTGGAGCTGTTCCAGCTGCAGACAGATCAGGGGCCCTGCGTCGACTGTTTCCGGTCCGGCCTGGCCGTCTCAGTCGTCGACCTGCCCCATGCCGGCCGTTGGCCCCGCTTCACCGCGGCGGCGACGGAGGTCGGCTTCGCGGCCGTACACGCGGTGCCCATGCGACTGCGCGCGCAGACCATCGGCGCGCTTGAATCTGTTCAGCACGGAGTCAGGGGCGGTCGATGAGAGCAGACTTCGACTCGGTCAGGCTCTGGCCGACGTGGCGACGATCGGCCTGTTGCAGCAACGTGCCATTCATCACCGCGATGCCCTCACCGAGCAACTGCAGACCGCGCTGAACAGCCGCGTCCTGATCGAACAGGCCAAGGGCGTGCTCGCCGAACGCCTTCGAGTGGGCGTCGACGAAGCCTTCACGGCCCTTCGCAGCGCCGCGCGCGGTAGGAACCGGCGCCTCACCGAGTTCGCGCTGGCGATCGTCGACGGCTCCGAGCAGGTGCCCCCGACGGCAACGCTCCGGTAATCCCGCGGACGCTCAGTCGTCTGATGTCAGTCACACGCCATGGAGGTTGTTGAGCCCGTCGAGATGATCGCCACGGCCCCGAAATATCGGCCCGTCGGCACCTCGCGCCGGCAAGCCGCTGAACGGTCGGACAATTGCCAGGTCATGTGCCGTGGCGCGGCCGTCCCTTGTGGACCGGCCGGCGCCACGCACGCTCGCCATCAGTCTCGCGTCAGCGCACCGGCCCGGGCCGGCTCTTCCGCCGCCGGGGGCGAGTGGGTAGGCTGACGCGATATCGCTCCAGACCTCGGCGGGCAGCTGGCCCGTGCGGTCTCTCTGGGAGCGGAGTGATCAAGAAAACGACGGACGCATTCGGCGGTCACGAGATGTGGTCCGTGGTAACTGCGTGGCTGAGCGCTCGGCCGGCTGCGCACGATCAGCGATATTTCCAAGGACGTCGTGACCCGGGGGTGGGGGGCGGGGCCTCGAGGGACCGGTACTGGTTCCTCGAGGCCCCATCATCGGCCTGCCGCACCGCCGACGATCCTAACGTCTCGTACAATCCATATTGGACGGATGAGAAACCGCCGGACACGATGTCCGTCGAGAGGAGTTCTTGTGCCGACGAGACCCACCAGGGTGCTCGCCGGCGTTGCCCTGGCCGCGCTGGCCGCCGCCGGGGCGACGGCCGCTGCGAACCATCGCCGGGGGCACCGACCTGATCCGGCCGAATGCGGCCGCCTCGATGAGCTGGACGCGCGCTTAGCCGCGCTGCAGGAGGCCGATCATGATTCGCCACGGGATCAGGTCGGGCGCGTCTTCAGCAGGCTGCATCGCAATCGGGGTATCTCGGTGGAGCACCTGCGGGCGTGGGTCATTGGTGTCCGCGATGGCTGCCTGACGACAGAGCAGGCCATCGCGGCGGAGAGCGACTTTGAGGCGCTCGAGCGGGAGGCGGACCAGCGTGGGGTGTAACGGTGACGACCCAGGAACTCGTCGGCGCCTATCGTTGCTCGATGGTCTGCTCTCTCGGGCGTCTCACCCCGGATGATGCGTCGGGCTCGGCCGGATCGACGCTGCCCAGGCGCAACACGAGGAACGGGTGGTTGAGGTAGGCCAGGACGCGGCGCATGGTCTCACGGGTGCCGGTGACTTCGACCGGGGCGCTCATCGGCAGCACGGAGATACGTCGTTCGGTCGCGGTGAGCCAGGCGGCCGACAGTGCCTCACCAGCGCGGAGCCAGTCACGTGGTTCGTCGCTGCGGCCGTAGAGAATGGCGAACCGCGCGGCCCGATCCTGGGCGGCGCTGGTGGACGGAGTGTCCGAGTGCCCGGAATCGTTACCGGCGACGATATTCCCGGAAGCAGGCATCGGGGCAGCCGGATCGGGGATCGTGGTGCCCCAGTAGGCCAGCTCGGCACGCCACGGCAGCTCGTCCGCCTCGGTCTGGAGGGCGACAACGGCCGCAGCGCAGACTTCCCTGACCTGGTCGGCCTTGAGGATGAGCAGCCAGGCACCCTCGGCCTGCACCGCGTCGACGATGGCGCGCAGATCCTCGGGCCGGACCGGTGCACCGGTCACGGGGCGCCGATCGGTGTGGCGTAGCGGGATTGTCCGAACTTGGCGTCCAGCTGAAGGGTCGGGCGCCGCGGGTGCGTAGACGCGCACGTGGGCGAGGTGTTCCTGATCGGCCGCGTCCGGCATCCGGGCCACGTTGACGTGCCAGCCCTCCGCCGCGAGGACGGTCCGGGCGTGATGCAGAGCGGCGCCGCAGCTCAAGGTGGCCAGTCGGGCGTCCGGGTCGGTCACCGTCCGCACGAACCCGGATTGCCGGTACAGGTCCAGCGTGTCATTGCCGACGCGCCAACGCCAGGGCTGGGTGTCGTGAATGGAGGGGGCGTATCCGGCCGCGGCCGCCGCCGCGGCGAGTCCTTCGCTGATGAGGTGAGTACTGCTGGTGTCGCTCGCGGCCTGTGTGCCGTGGGCTGGGGGCGAACCGACGGGCATGACGGAATCCTTTCGTGGCGGTCCTTCGTCGTACGGCCACGGCTCGACAACGGGCCAGGTCGGCCCGCCGGCGCGCAACCACATCGTCGCGGCGCTTCGGTTCCGTTCGGTTGAGTGGACGACGAATGTCCTGAACGTGAGACGGGTCAGGGCCCGTGGCGCGCCCGGATCCCTGATCGTCACCGCGTGGTCCGGGCGGCATGAACTCCTGTGAACAGCAGTTTCCTTGGTCTGCCGGTACCTCTACACTACGCTCCCCGGCCGGCCGGCGGCAGTCGCCGACGCCGGTGCTGTTCCGGATCACCGGTGAGATCCAGCTGGCCCCGGCACCAGAGGGGTCGTGCTCGCCATCGCCGGCCCCTGCCGTCGGCCATGGCGCTGACTGTCCACATGAGAATCGGGCCGCTCAGGATCCGGGAACGTCGGCGGCTCCGGCGGCGGCCCGACGATCTCGATCGCATGGCGGGCCGCCGCACGGCCAGCCTTCGAGTCAGGAACCCGGCGGGCGGTATCCGACCTGCTGGGCAGCCGCGGCGTCGACTTCAGCCGGCGCGAGCAGAACGTGGGTCCGGACCGTGGCGCCGCCTCCGGCCGCGACGGCGAGGGCGAGCGCGGCCGCCGCGACATTGTCCGGAACCTCGGCGACGACGAACGCGTCGGCACTTCCGAACGCGAAATGGAAGGTCTCCTGCGTACCACCGACGCTCTCGATGGCGGCGCGTGCCGCCGCGGCTCGAGCTGTGCCGCCCTGGGCGAGCAGACCGCGGACCCCGTCAAGGGTGTACTTCACTTCGAGCATGTACCTGGGCATTGTTGCCTCCGCACGTTGGTGTTCGTCACCAGCGGTGAAGAAACTCGCTGGTGAGGTGATGGTAGGCGGTGGGGGCCGGGCCTGACCGGGTTTCCGGAGGCGCGGACGCAACCCACCTGGGAAGTCAGTCGCCCACGCACGTTTGGCCGATTGTCGGTGGTATATGTCCTGGCTAGGCTCCGCGCATGACGGTCGCCCCTGCCGTTGGCACCGCTCGACCGCCCGTGCCGCGGCCGGCGGCGATGTCGGGTTGGCGCCGCGCCGTCGGGTGGACCGCCAACGTCGTTGTGATCGTGCTGATCGCTGGGATCATCGCGCTGCCGGGGGCGGCGGAGCTGGCGACCGTCGGGGCGGGCCTGCCGCCGGTGGGGTCGGCCGCCTCGCTTCCCTCGCTGGTACGCGGCACCGCCAATCCGCTGCGGGATCTGCCGGCGGTCACGCCCGGTGGCGCGGCTGATCAGGCGATCCACAGTGGACGGATTCTCACCGATCCGCAGGAGATGCGCGACGTGATCGACCGGGTGGCGCGGGCGGCGTTCCGCGACGGCGACACCGCGGCGTTCTGGAATGTCATCGAGCCCGACGACGCGGTCGATTTCTTCGGCGCGGACGAAGGGGCGTCGGTGCCGTACCCGTACCGTTATCCGGCGCTTGATGCGCTCCTGGACACGTTGCTGCCGCACCCGGTGCCGGCCAGCCTTGTGCCAGAGGTCAACGACCTGGCCGCGCTGCTGATCATCATGGCGGTCGACTATCCGGAGTTCAGCAACCAGGAGGATTACCGACCGCCCATTCCCGGCACCGCGCACGCGGCGGCCGCGGCGTTCGACCTGTTGAACCGGGCGCGCGCGGGAAACGGGTCGTGCACGGTACAGCTCAACCTCGCCTTCCTGCTCTCCACCGACTCCGAGCCGCAGGACGACCTGATCGCCACGGAGTTCGGCCGGGCTCACGACACGTGCCCGGCCGACCCGACTCCGCTGTGGCTGCTCGGCCAGTTCCAGCTGCAACGGGCGTACGTGGTTCGCCCCGATATCATGGTGGGCCAGGACCTCGAACGCGATGTGCTCGTGCCGCGTCCATTCGCCACATTCCAGCGGCTGCAGCGGGAGCTGCCGGCCTCGGCCGCCGGCTGGAGCGGGCAGGCCGATACCGAGATCAAACTGGCCGAGGAATCCGGCGCCGTGTCGGTGCAGCCGTTCACCGCGCGACACCGGTACGAGCGGGCGTTGACGCTGTACCAGCGCGCCGAACAGTTGGACCAGGATCCCGGCATCCTGCTCGGTGAGGCCCGGGCGTTGACCGGGCTGGGGCGCTACCGCGACGCGGCGACGACGGCGCGCCGGGCCCGCGCCGTCGAGCCGACCGCCGCCGCGTTCCAGACCCAGGTCACGCTCGATCTGGAACGGTCCGGTCAGTTCGGGCAGGCAGCTGACGACGCGGCGGCTCAGCTGGCGGCCCAGGTGTTGCCGTCACGCCGAAGCTTCATCTCCCGGGCGGCCGCCTTTGAGACCAGCCCGACGATCTCGATCGGGATCCAACGGCTCGCGCCGGTGACTCTGATCGTGTCACCGCCACCTGGTCGGGGGGCGATATCGAGTGTCTACGACTTCTCCTTCATTCCGGCCTATCGTGCCGACGATGCGCTGTTCACGACCTTCCGGCCGTGGTGCCGGCAGCTGTCACGGCTGCGGGACCTGATCCTCGCCGGGCGCGACCGGGAAGTCCTGCGGGCAGCGGCGGCGGGTACGCGCGTGGACGAGTTCGTGTCCGGCTTCACGTGTGCCGGCGACAGCGTTGCGCCGCTGAGCCATGACGAGTTCGATGTCACTCACGCCGACAACGCGCTGTACCGGCTGGCCGCCGTCGCCGCCGCCGAATCCGGCGACGAGCCGACCGCCATCGGCTGGTTGGAGAAGGTCACCAGGGTTCAGGGCGGGGGTCGGGCGGGCCCCGGCGCCACCTATGACGCCGACGACAATGTGGTCAACGCGACTGACTTCCTCTACGACCTGCGGCAGAACCTGTGGCGCTTCGCGGGAAACCTCACCAGGGCGGCCACGGTCACTCTGCGGTGGACGACAGTGGCGCCCGGTTCCCTCGCCTGGGACCGCGCTGGCGAGGTTGCCTTCAACCAGGGGGTGTACGCCGAGGCCGCACGCGACTTCGCCCGCTCCTCGGCTGCCCTGACCGCGCAGGACGCGCTCGGCGCCATCAGACACGCCACCGCCGAGCTGAAGCAGGGCGCCGCGCTCGGCCTGGCCCGTCAGGACGCTCAGGCGACAACAACGCTGAGCCAGGTCGCCGCCGCCGGAGCCACGATCGAGTCCACGATCGGCGCGGACAACTGGGCCGACGAGGGGCCCGACAGCCCGGGCGCCTACCACGGGGCGCTCATCGCGTACTACGCGGCCGACCAGCTCGGAGACGTCGCACTGCGCGAGCGTGACTACCAGGCGGCCGCACGAAGCTACCAGCAGGCCGCCAGGATCGGGCAGCAGTTCGAACGTCGTACCGGAGGGGCTCACCGAGCATGAGCCGCATTCCGTGCTCACGGGTGCGGCTGAGAACAACCTGGCGCTGTCCGAGCTCGAACTTGGTAGGGCAGCCGACGCGATCGCCGCGGCCTCCGCCGCGGTGGGGCGCGACCCGGAGAGCCCGGTGTACCTGCAGACGCACGCCTACGCCTACGTCAGCGCGGGTCAGCTCGACATCGCCGCCGACACGTACCGGCAGGCCCTCGCCTTCGACCCGACCCTGTTCCCGGCCGCCAACGACCTCGGCGTACTGCTGGCCCGCCAGAATCACCCCGATCAGGCGCTGCGAGCGTTGCGTCAGGCCGTTGGCGCGAAACCGGATTACGCGCTGGGCTGGTTCAATCTCGGCGTCCTGCTCAACGGCTTGGGACCGGCACACTTCCTGGAGGCGCAGGGCGCGCTCGGTCGTGCCGCGCAGCTGGACAACACGTACCGGGGCGCGGACCGGCAGCTGAGCTACGATGCCGAGCCGTACTTCTCCGGACTGGACATCTCCAGACCGCTGCCAGCGCGGTGGAGCTTCGCCGAGCACGAACAACGAGCTCCGGCGACGCTCAGCCTGGTCGTCCTTCTGCTGCTGCTCGGCCGTCTCGTATGGACCGCCGGGCTGGACCAGCTGTCGGGGAGGGCTGGCGAGAGGGCGCTGCGCTGGGCCGGCGACGAGGCGACCCCGCGGCCGCGTTGGCGGCGTGCACTGGGTACCCGGATCGCGCCCGTGTTGGCCATACTGTGCACTGTGGCGCTGCTGGCCTGGCCACTCGTGTCGGTCTCCGGGTCGCAGGCCGTCGAGGCGCTGACCCTCTGCGTGGGCGTTGTCGCCTTGATCGGGATCTACATGCGCAGCCGGGTCATCGCCGGAAACTGGACGAGTGCCCCGGTGCGCCACTACAGCTGGTTGCCGGCGCTCGCCTTCGGAACGGCCATGACCGGCGTCGGACTCGCGTTCGCGCCGGTGCCCGCGGCCGACACCACGGTACGGCGCGGACCACTGCGGTGGGCACCTCTGACAATACTCTCGGCCTTGGCCGGGGCGTTGTTGACGCTGGGATGGCTATCCGGCGTACCGGTCACGCGGGCGTTGGGCGCATCCGCGTTGGTCATGATCAGTTCAGTTCTGTTGCCGGCACGCCCCTACGACGGGGCGTTCATCAGCGGCAGGATCACCAACGTGGCCATCGTCGCGGCGCTGATCGGCGTCTCCGCGCTCATCTTGTTCGGGCTGATCTGAACCCCCGAAGGCGGCTACGCGCCGGTGAGCCGGGTACGGTCGAGCTGCGCCCGCACCGTGGCGGTGATCTGGTCGAGGGTTGGTAGTGTCCCGTCCGCCGTGATGGCAGCGGCGATGTCGGCGGCGACGGCGGCCACCTGCTCATCGGTGAACGTCTGATATCGGGTGGCGCCCTGGCTTTCGAATTCGGAGATGACCCGTGCCCACGTCCACCCGGCCGGTAACGGCCCGAAGTCGGTGATCTCGACGGTCGGGCAGCCACCCCTGGCGTACAGTCCCCGCAGGGCATTGGAGTTGGGTTTCTGGTCGACCCGACCGTACTGGTCGTACAGCCACCACTCGTCGAGTCCGTTCGGGTTGACGGCGGCCGGGATGTGGAGAATGAACATGTCGGACTCTCCCTGGATGAGGTTCGGTTTGAGCGTGGCCTGGAGTTGGGCCAGGGTGCCCCGGTACGCGTTGGCGTCCGACGTCGTCTGCCCGGCGATGATCGCGTTCGAGCCGTACTGCAACAGCAGCGGTTGCTTCGGCCCCTGCCATCGCACGCTCGTGTCACCGGGGTAGATGGCCCGGTACGGACCCGTCGGGTTGGTGCCGTACTGACTGGACCACCACCAGTACCTGAGGCCCGCGATGCTCTGGCCGTACTGCCAGGTCGGTGCATACGACAGGTGAGTCGTGGGCAGGAAGGCGCCGCCCGACCGGGCCACGAGCTCGTCACCGAACTGGTTGATCTGCGCCACCGTCGGGACGCCGTTGTAGCCGAATCCCTCGTCGTCAGACTGCGCCACGAAGTACGGCCAGCTCCGCCACCACGGCACCACAGCGTCCAGGCGGGAAAGGAACCACTCCGCTTGGGCGGGGATGCTGCGGTCGCCCCACAGCACGTGGTAGCAGCCGAGCACAGGGCAGCCGAACGCGCGCATCGCGTTGAGCTTCACCGCGGCGGTGGGGTTCTCATAGAAATGGTCGCCGTCGGTCAGTTTGGTGGTGAACACGTCGATGCCGTCGCGGGACGCCGGGGTGGCGTCCCAGCTTGACGTGTCCCACCCGAACACTGTCATGACGGTGGTGCCATATGCCGCCGGCCGTGGTGCAGCGCCCGGTCGCATTCCGGGCAGTTGAAGTACCGCCCGGCCGGATCGATGGCCTCCTCGAACGTCACCGGAACGTCACCCTCCAGCACGACACCACACAGGGGTCCAACGCCGTCGCGGGTGAGGTGGTAGATCTCCAAGAGCTCACTCCCGCGTTGCGCGTCAGTCCCATCGATGACCGGCGACCTGTCGGCTCCATACTATGGCCGTACGGAACGTTGAGCATCCGCGAAGAGGAATATCTGCCAGACATGCCGTCGGCGGGTCAGTAGTGGTAGTCGTTGCCGCTGTCGTCGGTGACCGTGCTCGTGGGGGTCGGGGCCGGGCCGGTCAGGCTCGCGACGTGCCAGACGAAACTGTTGCCGTCGAAGCTGTCCCGGAATCCGTTGCCGGAGGCCTGCCCGGCACCCTGGTCCTGGGTGAAGGTGTACAGGGGCTTGGCGTCGTAGGTCACCTGGACCAGCCCATCGGGCCGTTGGACGGTGGCGATGACGCCGGTCACCCCGGCCTGCGCGGTGGGCGTCGTGCCATTCGCCACGGTGAGCGGTGACCAGAACCTCAGGCAGCTGTTGACGCACTGGATGTGTCCGCCCAGCTCCTGGTCGGCGAAGTAGAGCGTGCGGCCGGCGGAGTCCACCAGACTGGGCCCGACACCGATGACAATCGTCGTGTTGACCGTCGCGGGCATCTGCGCGGCGCCGGTATCCGGCGAGCCCGCGGAGTTCGTGCCGGCGGCCGTACCGCAGCCGGCCAGAGAGAGGGCGGCGACCACGGCGCCGGACAACATGAGCTTCTTCCATTCCACAGTCATGTGAGTACTACGTCGCGGACGCCGGTGCGGATTCATGCCGGACTCAACTGGGCAGCGCGGTGAGCCGGACGCCAGGTCGAGCGAGCTCGATCGCGGCGATCCGGGCCACGGGAACTGCCAGCGCGTAGGCGGTCGTGCCGGATTGACCGGTCACCGGGCACACGCCCGCGAGGTACCGGATGCCGTCGACAGTGACGATCGACATCAGGTAGTCGCCGGGCTCGGGCGCGGCGGTGAGCACGACAGTGACCCATGACGGCGTGCCCTGGTACAGAAACACGTGCCCGACCACCTGTCCGCCGGCGGTTGTCACCTGGGCGGCCTTGAAATACTGGCCGCCGGCGATCGTGAGCGTCTGGCGGTACTGCTCTCCCAGTGCGCGGTCAGGGGAGGTACGCCACAGCGCCGACGCCGCGCCGCCCGCCGCGGCGAGCAGCAGCGCCACGATGGAGGCGACGAGCCGCAGCCTCGCCCGGTGTGGTCGGCCAGGCCCGGCGGACCGCTGCCCCCCGACGCGTGTGCGTTCGAACCTACGCCGGCCGCGCCGGCGATCGACCTGGGTGAGGTTGGCGATCCGTTGCGCGACCGCCGCCTCGAATCCGGCGGGTGGCTCGTGCTCGGGGGCCAGCAGCAGCAGCTCGTCCGCCACCCGCGTCAGCTCGGCCAGCTCGTGTCGGCACGTCGCACAACCGGCGGCGTGTCGCAGTACCTCGGCCCGGTCGTACCCGGTGGCGGCGCCCGTGGCCACCTCGGCCAGCGATGGTTGGAACCGTTCGCAGTCAGGTGTCTCGTTCATCGCTCACCTCAAGTTGTTCGCGCAGGCGGGCCAGCCCGAGCCGGATGCGGGTCTTGGCCGTCCCCACCGGGATGTTCTCCCGGTCGGCGATCTCCCTGGCGGTCAGACCGTAGATCGACGCCAGGACCACCGCGACGACCTGTTCCGGTGGCAGACGCCCCAGCGCCGTCCGGATGCGCTGGGCATCCGCGAGCCGGTCAGGGTAGCTGTCGGGTGCGTGGTGCTCGCCCCGGGCGAGAATCGACATCATCGCCGCCGGCTCGTATGGCTGGTCCCGCGAGAGCCGGATCGCGTCGATGGCGAGATTGCGGGTGATGGTCAGCAGCCAGCTCGACACCGCGCCCCGCCGCGGATCGTAGGCGCCGGCGAAGCGCCAGGCGCGGATGAACGCCTCCTGTGCCACGTCCTCGGCATGGGCGGGTACGCCGAGGATGGTCAACGCCAGTCCGAACACCCGGGACTGGAACCGCCGCACGAAGGCCGCCGCCGCCTCGCCGTCGCCAGCTGCCATACCCGCCAGTAACCCGTCGTCCGTGGCTCCCACACCCAGATGTACGCACCACGCGGGTCTTCGGGATCTGTCACCGCTTCACGGTGTGACAAACCTCGCGATACGCGGGCGGCGTGTGAGATGGCGGACTACGACTCGGCGAGCGCTACCGCGACCGGGTGCAGTTCTATCCGGACCGGTGTTCCCGGCGCCAGCTCCTCCATCCTCGAGCTGGCGATCTGGGCCGTGATGAGCGTGTCGTCGGGCATGGCTACCGTGACCCGGCTGGTGGGCCCGAGGAAGCTCCCGGCGAGCACCCGCGCGGCGGCGTCCGGGTCGGCCACGACATCGACGGACTCGGGACGGACGAGCGCGGTCACCCGGCCGCCCTCGCCGGGCGCGGCGGCCGGGTCGACCAGCGGCAGCCGCGTGCCGTAGACCTCCGCCGCGTTGCCGCTGACCCGTCCGGGCAGCCGGTTGCTCAGGCCGACGAAGTTCGCCACGAATGTGGACGCCGGCTTGAGGTAGATCTCGGCCGGTGCGCCCACCTGCTCCAGCCGCCCGGCCCGCATCACACCGACCCGGTCGGCCATGGCCAGGGCCTCCTCCTGGTCGTGTGTGACGAACAGGGTCGTCGTGCCGACCTCGATCTGGATCCGGCGGATCTCGTCGCGCAGCTGGATCCGAACCTTCGCGTCCAATGCGGACAATGGCTCGTCGAGGAGAAGCACGGTCGGCTGGATCGCAAGAGCCCGGGCCAGCGCCACCCGTTGCTGCTGGCCGCCCGACAGCTGGTGCGGGTACCGCCCGGCATGGCTGGCGATGCCGACCAGATCCAGCATCTCGCCGGCCCGACGGGCCCGGTCGCCGCCGCGGCCGCGCAGTCGTAGCCCGAACTCGACGTTCTGCTGGGCGGTCAGGTGCGGGAACAGGCTGTACGCCTGGAACACCATGCCCATGTCGCGCCTGTTCGCCGGCGTGGCGGACATGTCACGACCGTCCACGAGTATCTCGCCCGAGTCGGCGTCCTCCAGTCCGCCCACTATCCGCAGCGCGGTGGTCTTGCCGCAGCCGGACGGCCCGAGCAGGGCGACCAGCTCGCCCGGGGCCAGGTCGAGGGTGAGCCCGTCCAACGCGGGCAGGTTCCCGAACGAGCGGTGCAGATCCACCAGGCGAACCGCCACGCTGGTCATGTCGTCTCCTTCGACGTGTGCCGGGACCGGCCGACAAACGAGAGCAGGAACAGCAGCAGGAAGGCCAGCAGCAGAGCGGCCAGCGACACGGCCACCGACATCTGGGAACTGCTCTTGCCGAGCAGGTAGATCGCGACCTGCAGGTTGTTCCGGTTGAGCAACGAAGCGATGGTGAACTCACCGAACACCAGCGCGACGGTGAGGAACGCCGCCGACAACACTGCGGATCGGATGTTGGGTAGGACGACCCGCCAGATGATCGTGAACCAGCTGGCGCCGAGACTGCGGGCGGCCTCGGCCAGCGTGCGGACATCGATCGCGGACAGGCCGGCGTCGAGGGACCGGTACGCGTAGGGCAGCGCCAGTACGGTGTACGCGAAGGTCAGAGTGAGCGACGAGCCGCCGATGAAATAGACCACCCAGGCGTACACCGGGGCCAGGCCGACGACCAGGACGATCGCCGGGATCGTCAAGGGCAGCAGGCAGATGAATTCCATGATCCGTCGTAGCCGGGGCAGCCGGAGCCGGATCCAGATGCCGGTGGGGACCAGCAGCACCAGCATCAGGCCGGTGGTGAACAGCGCCAGGCCGAATGAGTTGGCGATGCCCTCGGCGAGGTCGGGGTAGCGCTGGCTGATCTGGTTCCAGTCGATCAGCTGCCGCCAGGTCTCGCCGGTGCGCGTCTTGCCGGCACCCCGGGTGGTGAACTCGAGCATGGCGAACAGCGGCATCAGGAAGAAGATGCCGAGCGCGGTCACCACCACCCAGCGCAACACCGCCTGCCGGCGCCGGCGACGCCGGATCAGCCCAGCCATTTCGCCGCCCTCCGTTGCAGCAGTGCGTAGAGCGACATGACGACGGCGACCACCACGATCATCCCGAGGGCCATCGCCTTACCCAGGTTCTCCTGGCCCAGGATGACCTCACTGGTGAGGGCAGCCCGGATCTTCAGCGGCACGATCGGACTGCCCTGACTGATCAGGGCGGCGGCCGTGGCGTACGCCGAGAAGGCATTGGCGAACAGCAGCAGCGTGGCGCCGATGAAGGAGGGGAAGAGGATCGGTGCCGCGACCAGGCGCCAGTACTGCCAGGTGGTGCCGCCCAGGTTCTCCGTCGCTTCCCTCCACTGTGGACGCAGGCCGTCCAGCGTGGGCAGGAACACGATCAGCATGAGGGGGATCTGGAAGTAGGTGTAGACGAGTATCAGGCCGGGCATCTCGAACAGCCAGATCGAGCGGGGGTAGATGATGATGTCGAGGTTGTCCCGCAGGAACACTGTGAGGAAGCCCTCCAGCCCGATGGTGGCGAGGAACGCGAACGCGAGCATCACCCCGCCGAACTGGGCCAGTACGCCGGAGGCGGAGGTCACCAGCCGGCGCAGGGTTCCGCCGGGCTTGGCGGTGACGAGTGCGTATGCGAGCAGCGCGCCCAGGACGGCACCGATCAGCGCGGTGGCGGCCGACAGCTCGATGCTGTTGACGAAGGCGTCCACGATGTATCCGCTGGTCATTGCGGAGATGTTGGCCAGCGTGAAGCCGTTGGTGTCACTGCTGAACGCGCCGACCGCCACCACCAGCGTCGGGATCACCAGAAACACGACGACGAACGCGGTGAACGGAACGACTCCGAGCAGGCTGCGTCCCCGGGCCAACCGCCGGGACAGGGCGGCCGGCCTGGCCCGGACCTCGCGCTGGGGCTCTGCGGGGTCCGGGCCGGTCGGGGTCAGCCCGCTGTCCGAGCGTTCGGGGCTGCTCTGGCTGACCGTACTCATAGGACGGTCAGGTAACTGACTTGGCCCAGTTCGCCGCGAGATAGTTCTTCGCGGCGGTGGTCTGCGCGTCGGTCAGGAAGACCGGCGTGCCGGAGGTGGGGGGCAGGGCCGCGAACAGGCTCGCGTCGATGGTGCCCGCCGTCTTCATCGCGTCCGCCCGTACTGGTCGGGCGCCGCCCTTGAGCCACAGGTTCTGGCCCTGGTCGGAGTAGAGGAACTCCTGGAAGAGCCGGGCGGCGGCCGGGTGCGGCGCGTCCTTGCTGATCGCCTGGACGTAGTACGAACCGACGACCGCGTTGGCCGGGACCACCGTCTTCCACTGCATCTTGCCCTCGAGCTTCTTGCCCTGGGCGACGTTGAGGTAGTCCCAGTCGATGACCACCGGTGTCTGGCCGGACTCGACCGTTGCCGGGGTCGGGTCCACCGGTAGGAAGTTGCCGGCGGCCTTGAGCTGCTTGAAGAAGTCGACCCCCTTGGAGATGTCGTCTGCCGAGCCGCCGTTGCCGAGGGCCGCCATCACGACACCGTTGAACGCGGCGCCGGCCTGGGTCGGGTCACCGTTGAGCGCGACCTTGCCGTGGTACTCCGGCTTGAGCAGGTCGGTGACGTTGGCGGGGGCGGGCACCTTGCCGGCGTCGTAGCCGATCGACATGTACCCGCCATAGTCGTTGACCCATACGCCGTTGGCGTCCTTCAGCGCCGCCGGGATGGTGTCCCAGGTCGAGACCTTGTAGGACGCGAACATGGCGGTGTTCGCCGAGGCGACCGCGGTGCCGAGGTCGAACACATCCGGTGCGCCGCCCTGGCCTTTGAGCTGCTTGGCCGCGTTGATCTCGTCCTGGCTGGAGGCGTCCGGTTGGGCCGAGCTGACCTTGATGCTGTACTTGGCGGTGAAGGCGGTGAGGATCTCGCCGTAGTTCGCCCAGTCCGGAGGCAGGGCGATGACGTTGAGGGTGCCCTCCTTCTTCGCGGCTTCGACGAGCTTGTCCATTCCGCCGAGGTCTGCGGCGCTGGTCGCCTTGGCGGCGTCGGTACTGGCGGCGTTGTTCGAAGGAGCTGGCGGGGAGCAGGCGGCGGCAGCGATGACCATTGTGGACGCTGCCATGAGAATCCCCGCGCGAGCAACAAGGGTGCGCACGTGTCCTCCTTAGACCGGTCCGGCGAGGGACCGGCGGATGGGTATGCTGCGGGGTCCACGTCATCCGTGGAACCGGCTTGCTCATCATGCCTCGCGGACGACCGAAAGAGCACCCTGGCGAGATCCACCATTGTTAACATCGGGCAACGGGCAGGGAACGACGGCGCCCGCAATGACCGATACGTAGGCATTCGTCGACGCGCGCCGCCGGGCCGCTCCGGTCTTGATCTTCGTAGGCTCGAAGATCATCGAGTGGACCTGCCGGGCGTTACGAGCCTGGCGCGGGCGTTGTCCATTCGGTGGTGGCATCGAGCAGCCACGCGGCAACGTATCGCGCGAATGAGGCGTGTACCAGGATGCGCACCTCATCGCGACGCACGCCCCAGAGCGCCACTCTGGCCCGCGCCAGCAGCGTCTGAGCACACCAGGCCGCGTGGTACCGCTCGAGGTCCAGCGCACAGCCGAGCGCCAGCAGGTCGAGGGCGGCCGGCCCACCGACCACGATCGTGGTGCGTTGGGCGGCGACGTCGACCAGACTCCAGCCCAGGAGTGGATCGTCATGCGGATAGGGCTGCTCCCCGTTCACCACCAGCCATTCGTCGGGGCCGAGCCACAGGGCCACGGTGTCGCCGACCTGGGTCACAGTGTTCGGTTCGGTGGGAAGGGTGAGGCCGAGCGCGGCCCCGGCGGCCGACCGGGCAGTGGCGGTGGCGGCCCGCAGGTTCGCCTGGGC
Source organism: uncultured Actinomycetota bacterium (assembly GCA_963803345.1). Taxonomy (GTDB): domain Bacteria; phylum Actinomycetota; class Actinomycetes; order Mycobacteriales; family Micromonosporaceae; genus CAWDLX01. Next base: position 491,025 of record CAWDLX010000004.1, on the reverse strand, counting down.
CGCGGATGTCTCCTCGGCCAGCCTTATCCTGCCTCCACTGTGGACTTCGGCGGCGGCGAGGCGGTCCGCCCAGCCCGCCAGCGGAGTGCGCAGCCCGATCTCAGCCGTCACGGCGATCCCCCTTCGGGTCGTAGAGGACGAAGTGCGCCACTCGCACGGGAATCGGGGCACCGTCCACCACCGCGTACACCCGCGCGCCGATGCGCTCCCGGCCACCGGCGACCAGACCGAGGGCGAACGTGCGCCCCAGGGCCGGGCTCCGGTAGCTCGAGGTGACATGACCCAGGTATGGGATCGGGCGCGCGCCGAGAACGTCGGACTCCACCACGTGCGTGCCCTCCACCATGAGCAGCGACCGGTCATCGGGTAACAGGGCCACCAACTGCTTACGGTCGGCGCGGCTCGTGTCCGGGCGGGCCAACGAGCGCATGCCGATGAAGTCGGACTTCTTCGTCGACACCGCCCAGCCGAGGCCGAGGTCGTGTGGGGTGACGGTGCCGTCGGTGTCCTGACCGACGATCGGGTAGCCCTTCTCGGCCCGCAGCACGTGCATCGTCTCGGTGCCGTACGGGGTGATTCCCTGGTCGGCCAGAGCCTGCCACAGCACCAGTCCGTGCCAGGTCGGCACGTTGAGTTCGTACGCGAGCTCGCCCGAGAAGCTGATCCGGTAGACGCGGGCGGCCAGCCCGGCGACGGTGGCATCACGCCCGGTCATGAACGGGAAGCTCGCCGCGTCGACGGCGAGATCCGGCGCCAACCGGGTGAGCACGGCCCGCGAGCCCGGGCCGACCAGCGCCACGGTGGCCCATTGTTCGGTGACGGAGGTGCACCACACACGAAGACCGGGCCACTCGGTCTGCAGCCACTCCTCCATCCACTCCAGTACCGGTGCGGCGTTTCCGGTGGTGGTCGTCAGGAGGAAGCGATCCGGGGCGAGCCGGGCCACCGTACCGTCGTCGAAGACCATTCCATCCGCGCGGCACATCACGCCGTACCGGACCGACCCGACCGCGAGGCTGCTCATCACGTTGGTGTAGAGGCGGTCCAGGAACTCTGGCGCGTCCGGCCCCCGTACGTCGATCTTGCCGAGTGTGGATACGTCCATCATCGCCACGCCTGTGCGGGCGGCGATGCATTCCCGGGTGACCGCGGCCCGCATGTCCTCCCCCTCGCGGGGGTAGTACCACGCTCGCTTCCATTGACCGACGTTCTCGAACAGGGCGCCGCTGGCCACGTGCCAGTCATGCATGGCGGTGACCCGGACCGGATCAAACAGGTCTCCCCGGTCCCGGCCGGCCAGCGCCGCGAACGAGACCGGCAGGTAAGGTGGTCGAAACGTGGTCATCCCGATCGAGCCCACGTCGGCCCCGAGCGCGGCCGCGACGGCGGTACTGGTCAACAGGCCGGAGGTCTTTCCCTGGTCGTGCGCGGTGCCGGCGGTGGTGAAGCGCTTCACGTGCTCGACCGACCGGAGGCCCGCACCGGTGGCCCGGCGTATGTCGGCCAGGGTCACGTCGCGCTGCAGGTCCACGAAGATGCGTCCGTCCAGATCGGACGGTTCGGGTAGCACGGGCGGCCCGGTCAAGGGCAGGCCGGCACCCGCGGCCGCACCGACGACCTCGACCCGCTGCCGGCAGCCGTCCGGGACGAACGCGCCCAGCGCCCCGTCGAAACGCAGCCGGCCGCCGGCCTGGCTGTACAGGTGCAGCACGGGGCTGAAACCGCCGGACACGAGAAGGAGGTCGGCTCCGTACTCGCGGCCGTTCACGATCACCGCCTCGACCCGGTCATCTCCGCGCACGCCGTCGATCCGGGCGGACCGGATCACCGTGCCGGCGCCGTCCACAGTGGTGGAATCCGCGCGGGTGTCCGCGATCGCCACGATGTCGACGCCGGCCGCGGCGAGGTCGGCGGCGACCGCGTACGCCGTATCGTTGTTGGTGTACACGGCGGCCCGCCGCCCGGACACCACCCCGTACCGGTGAAGGTACTCCCGGGCGGCGCCGGCGAGCATGACGCCGGGGCGGTCGTTATCGGGGAAGGCGATGAGCCTTTCGTGCGCCCCGGTCGCGAGGACGACCCGCGCGGCGCGGATCCGCCACAGCCGCTCCCGGGCCGCTCCGACCGGCGCGGCCGCGCCCAGGTGGTTGGTGCGTCGCTGTACGGCGGTGATGAAGTTGTCCTCGTAGTAGCCGAGGGCCGTCGTGCGGGTGAGCAGGCGTACCCCTCGTGGGAGGACGGGCGCGGCGGCGCGGGGCAGCGGTGGGCGCTCGTCGAGCAGGATCACCCGCCCGCCGGTGTCGGCCGCGGTGGCGGCCGCCGCGACGCCGGCCGGGCCGGCCCCGACGACCAGCCACTCGCAGTGCGCCCAGACCGCGTCGTACCGGGCCGGATCGGCGGCCGGGGCCAGCCGGCCCCGACCGGCCAGCGCAGTGGCGACGAGGCCGTCATGGAGCTCGACGGTGGTCGCGGTCAGCATCGGTTCCGGGTAGGGGAACTCGATCTGCACGATCGCGCTGGGCTCCTCGCTGCCGGCGGCGACGATGCCACGGGGGCGGCCCAGGTCGACGCTCGTCGCCACCTGGCGGGCACCGTGGGCGAGCAGAGCCGACGCGAGCGTGTCTCCGGCATAACCGGTCAGCTCGCGCCCGTCGAAGGTGAAGGTCAGCGGGCGCGACCGGTCGATGAGCCCGGCGTCGGCGTGTCTCATACCGCGTCACCAGGGCGGATCTCGTGGGTCACCGTGTCCCTGACCACGCCGAACCAGCGCCGGCAGCCGGCCGTGTGGCACCAGCGTTCGTGGAACATGCCCTTCGGGTTGCTCCGGACGAACAGGTAGCGGCCCCACTCGGCGTCGCTGAGCGTCGCGGGTTCGGCGGGATAGGCGACGCCGGCCTCGCCGCCGTAGTGGAACTCGTTCTCGTTGCGTGGCCCGCACCACGGACAGGGAATCAGCATCATGTCGGCCGCCGTCGGTCTCGCCAGTTCGGGTCTCGCCAGTTCGGGTGTCGCCAGTTCGGGTGTCGCCGGTTCGGGTGTCGCATCAATGCGCCACCGCCGCGGCGCCGTGCTCGTCGACGAGCGCACCGGTGGTGAACCGGTCGAGAGTGAACGGGGCGAGGAGCGGATGGGGTTCACCGTGGGCGATCGTGTGGGCGTAGCACCAACCGACTCCCGGCGTCGCCTTGAAGCCGCCGGTTCCCCAGCCGCAATTGAGCAGGAGACCGTCCACACCGCAGAGTCCGACGATGGGCGAGGCGTCGGGCGAGACATCCACGATGCCGCCCCAGGTGCGCAGGACGTGGGCGCGCGCGAAGACGGGGAACAGCTCCAGCGCGGCCGCCATCTGCCGTTCGATGATGTGCACCGCGCCGCGCTGGCTGTAGGAGTTGTGCGCGTCGATCCCGGCACCCATCACGAGCTCGCCCTTGTGCGCCTGGCTCACGTACACGTGCACCGCGTTGGACATGACGACGGTCGGATGCACGGGCTGCAGCAGCTCGGAGACGAGCGCCTGCAGGGCGTGGCTCTGCACCGGAACCGGAAGGCCCACCATGGCCGCCAGCACGCTCGTGTGCCCGGCCGCCGACAATGCCACGGTCTCGGCGGCGATCTCGCCCCGTGTCGTGGTCACCCCGACGACCCGACCTTGACGGGTCCGCAGGCCGGTCACCTCGGCGTGCTCCACGATGTCCACGCCGAGCGCGCTCGCCGCACGCGCGTACCCCCAGGCGACGTAGTCGTGCTTGGCGATGCCGGCCCGCGGTTGAAACGTGGCCCCCAGGACGGGATAGCGCAGCTGCGGGGAAGTGTTGACGATCGGGCAGACCTCGGCGACCCCGGCGGGATCCAGCCACTGCGCGTCGATGCCGGCGAGCAGGTTGGCCTGAACCCGCCGCACGCTGTCGCGGACCTCCTGCGGAGTGTGAGCCAGGTTGAGCACGCCGCGTTGCGAGAACAGGATCGGGTAGCCCAGGTCCTCCTCCAGGCCCTCCCACAGCTTCAAGGCGTGTTCGTAGATGCCGGCGCTCGCCTCCCACAGGTAGTTCGAGCGGATGATCGTGGTGTTGCGGGCCATGTTCCCGCCGGCGAGCCAGCCGCGCTCGAGCACCGCGACGTTGGTGATGCCGTGGTTGCGGGCCAGGTAGTACGCCGTGGCGAGGCCGTGGCCACCACCGCCGACGATGACGACCTGGTATCCGCGGCGTGGCTCGGCCGGGCGCCACACCTCGTCCGGCAACCGGGGCGGCTCTGGCCCCCGTGACTGCTGGCTGTCGCTCATCAGGCGTCGCTCATCCCCGCAGCCGGGTCATCTTCGGGTCGAACAAGGGCTCGTCCGCGACTATGGCGTCGATCCGCTGCTCGAAGTAGCCGATCTGGACGGTCCGGCCGGGAGTGGACAGCTCGGCCGGGAGCCACGCATATGCGATCGGGTGGCCGACCGTGTACCCGAAGGCGGCACTGGTGACATGGCCGACGCAGCCGGTGCCGTCGTAGACGGGCTCCTTGCCGAGCACCACCGCGGCGGGGTCCGCGATGGTCAGACAGGTCAACCGGCGCGCCGGCGGCTTCTCGCTGCGCCGTACCAGAGCGGCACGGCCGAGGAAATCGCCCTTGTCCATCTTGACCGCGAATCCGAGGCCGGCCTCGTAGGGATCGTGCTCGAAGGTCATGTCGGCGCCGAAGGAGCGGTAGCCCTTCTCCAACCGTAGCGAGGTGAAGGCTCCGCGGCCGGCCGCGATGACCTCCAGCGGCTGACCGGCATCCCACAGCGTGTCCCACAGTTTCAGCCCGAGATCGGCGGTCGTGTACAGCTCCCAGCCGAGCTCGCCCACATAGGACAGTCGCAGTGCGGTCACCGGAACGCTACCGACGTACGTGGTCCGGCAGCGGAAGTAGCGCAGCGCCTCATTCGAGAAGTCGTCGGTGGTCAGCGGTTGGAGCACCTCCCGGGCCCGCGGGCCCCACAGGCCGATGCAGCAGGTGCCGGCGGTGATGTCCCGAACCGACGACGTCGCCGGGTTGCTGGCGAGCGAACCATTCCAGGTCGAGGTTTCCGTTGACCCCGAGCTGGTAGCGGTCCCGGCCGAGTCGGGCCACGGTGACGTCGCGAGCGGATGCCGCCGTCGCGATCGAGCAGGAGGCAGTAGACGATCGACCCGATGGCGGTGTCCACATCGCCCGTGGTCATCCACTGGAGAAACGCCGTGGCGCCGGAGCCGGTTACCTCCAGGCGTTTCAGCGCGGTCATGTCGTACATCGCCACGCCCTCGCGCGTCGCCTGGGCCTCCGCCCCGACGATCGGGGACCAGTGCCTCGCCGCCCACGCGTTGGGTGGGTCCACAGTGTACCGTTCCAGCAGCCCGGCGTTCGCCTCGTACCACTGTGGACGCTCCCACCCGGCGGCTTCGAGGAAGTACGCCCCGAGCGCCCGCTGGCGAGAGTAGTAGGGCGACGTGCGCAACGGTCGAGGGGCCAGCATCGGCTCCAGCGGGTGCAGGACGTCGTACACCTCGACGTAGTTCTGGCAATCCTTGGCCAGCACGTACTCGGGGGCGAGCTGGTGTGGCTCGAACCGGTTCACGTCGCATTCGTGCAGGTCGAAGCTGGAGCAGTGACCGTCGACCAGCCACTCGGCCATCGCCCGGCCCACCCCGGCGCGAGTGGGTGACCCAGACCGCCTCGGCAACCCAGAATCCCTTTACCTGTGCCGACTCGCCGAGCAGGGGCATGTTGTCGGTGGTGAACGAGAAGAGGCCGTTGAACCCTCCTCGATGGACGCCGTCGAAGGGCCGGGACCAGGGTGGCGGCATCGGCCCATCCCGGCGCGAAGTCGGCCGGCGGTGAACGGCAGCACCGACGGCATGACGGTCGCGTCGGCCACCGCTACGATGTCGTCGGCGTCGATCGGCATCGGGTCGTGCCCGTAGTACCCGACACCGAGGTGCTCGCCGCGCTCGCGCAGGTACAGGTCGGCGCCCTGATGGCGCAGGATCGGACGGGTCGCCTCGGCGCCCGCGCCCACCAGCGCGGGCAGCGGCGTGGACCACGCGAACTGGTGCGCCAGCGGCGTGAGTGGCAGCGTCATGCCGACCATCCGGGCGACCTTCGGCCCCCAGATGCCCGCGCAGCACACCACGATCTCGGCGGGCAGCTCACCCTGGTCGGTCACCACGCCGGTCACGTGGCCGTCGTCGACGCGGACGGCCGTCACCTCGTGCCGATCGAGTACCCGTACCCCGCGCGCCCGGGCGAGGCGCAGCTGCGCCTCGATGGTTCGGACGGCTTTCGCCAGTCCGTCGCTCGGTACGTAGAGCGCGCCGAGCACGACGTCAGGATCAAGCAGGTCATGCTTGGCCAGCGTCCGCTCCGCCGAGAGTACTTCGGCGGCGAGCCCCCACGACGTAGCCCACCCCTGCCGGCGGTGCAGCTCGGCCAGTCGCTCCGGCGTCGTCGCCACCTCGAGGCTGCCGACCGGAAGGAAGCACGGCTCGCCGTCCAGGTCGAGCGCACCGAGCTTCGGCGACCGTGTAGCGGGCCAGCTCGGTCATCACTCTTGGCCGCGTTGGTCTGGAAGACCAGCCCGGGCGCGTGTGACGAGGAGCCGCCCGGCCGCCGGCACGGCTCCCTGGTCGACGACAGTGATCTCGTTCCAGCCGCGCGCGGAGAGCTCGTCGGCCAGCGCCGCACCCACCACGCCGGCGCCGATGATGACCACCCGTGGTCCCGCTCCCACTCCCTCCGTCGGTCCCCGTGACGATGGTTAGGAAGGGCACCTTGTACAACGGAAAGCGTTAACAAGGGGCCCTTCCTTGCCCGTCAGGCGGCCTTGAGCCAGGTTTGCACCTTGTCGGGGTTGGCGTCCACCCACTTCTTCGCGGCCTCGTCGTCGGACATCTTGTTCTGCGGCGATGTCGCTTGGCGACCGAGTTCTGGTCGTCGTTGGTCCAGGTGAAGTTCTTGACGAGCCTGTCACGCCGGGCTGCCCGAGTCGGCGAACTTGCGCGCTCGACGATCTTGTTCAGGTCGTACGGCCGGGTAGTCGCACGCGACCTTCGTCGGCGTCGGCGTCGCAGCCGGCCGTGTACGCGCGGCAGCGTCGACCTTGACCAGCTTGACCTCGGAGAGGAACCACTGCGGCTCGTAGAAGTAGCCGATGAGCCAGGTGCTTGTTCTGCTCGGCGGCCGGAACGCCTGCGATGAGCGCGGTCTCGCTGCCGGCGTAGACGACCTTGAAGTTCAGGCCGAGGTTCTTCACCAGCGCCTCGTCGTTGGTGACGTACGAGGGGTCGCCGTCCAGCAACTGGCCCTTGCCGCCCGACTCGGAGGTCTTGAACTTGTCGGCGTACTTGTTGAGGTTCTTCCAGTTGGTGATGTCCGGGTACGCCGCGGCCAGCCACGGCGGCACGTACCAGCCGATGATGCCCTTGTTGCCGGTCTGTCCGGCGTCGACGCGCGACCTTCTGCTCGTCGATGTACTTCTTCTTCAGGTCGTCGTGGCCCCAGTTCTCCAGGACGACGTCGACCTCACCGGTGCCCGAAGCCCTGCCAGGCGACCTCCTCGTTCAGGTTCTTCTTGTTGACCGTGCAGCCGAGCTTCGTCTTCGCGACGTACGCGACGACCGCGGCGTCGGCCTCGTACCCGACCCACGGGTTGACGGCGAGGTTGAACGTGCCGCACGGCTTCGACGATGTCGCGCCGGGCGCCGGCGTCGAAGGGATCTTCGAACCGCAGCCGTGAGCGCCATGACCGTCACCATGGCGGCCGGAGCGATGGCCACCCATCTGGTTCGCATTCGCCTTCACATTCCTCTCTCGCATCTATCTGCGCGCTGCCGCGGGCATCCGTGTGGCCGGACCGGGAGTGTCCGTGCCGTCGTCAAGGCGTGGTCTTCGCACCCGGTCCAGTGCGCGGGTGGTGTTCTCCGGGCCCGGGCGCGCCGCGTCGCGGCCTGGGTGATCGCGGTCGAGCATGACGCCGAGCACGACGATGGCGATGCCGGCGGCGAGCCCCTTGCCGTACAGGTCTCTCTGCGAGAAGCCGGCCACGACGTCGTAGCCGAGGGCGCCGCCGCCGACCAGGCCGCCGACCACGACCATGCGACAGCACGTAGATCAGGCCCTGGTTCGCCGCGAGCGCGAGCGCCGGCCGCGCCATCGGCAGCTGGACCTTGGTGATGATCTGCCAGCGTGCTCGAGCCGGCCGCGGTCGCCGCCTCCACGGCCGTCTCCGGGACACCGCCCGATGCCGTCCGCGATGATCTTGATGGCGACCGGTGCGGCGAAGACGACGGCGGCGACGATCGCCGTGAACCGGCTCGCTCCGAACAGCGCGAGGAACGGACGCAGATAGACGAACGGCGGCATCACCTGCGCGGCGTCCAGGCACGGGCCGGAGGACGCAGGTCGACGCGGCGGTTGCGGCCCATCCAGACGCCGACGACCACGCCGATGCGAGCATGACCAGCACGGCGTCGACCACGACTGGTCGAGGCCAGCGTCATCATGGACGTCCTGCCACAGCCCCGTGGCGACCAGCAGGCCCACGCAGACCGCGGCGCGTGAGCGAGCGCGCCCCGGCGACCGTCCAGTGAGACGCCGACGCACCAGCGGCGCCGACCAGCCACCAGGGCGACTCGGTCAGCAGCGCCTGGAACGGGTTGAGCAGCCCGTTGGTGAAGGCGTCCTTGATGGCGTTGGTCAGCGGTGTACAGGTGGTCCTGCGACCCATTCGGAGGCCGAACCCACCCCGTTGGCGATCGGCCGACCGATGGTCCGACCCGGTCGCTGCCGGGGAACACCGCCGCCCAGTAGTACGTGTAGGACAAGGTAGAGCGCGACGACGGTCAGGCCACCGAGAGCGAGCAGCGACCAGCGGCGAACCGCGGGCGGCGCCGCCCGGGCGCTCGCGCGGTACCGCGCCTCGGCCCGGACGCTCGCCGCCGTCGTGACCCGGTCGAGCACGATCGCCATGACGACGATGGCGAGGCCGGCGTTGAACGCCGTGCCGACGTCCAGGGACTCCAGCGCCTTGAGCACGGTCTTGCCCAGGCCAGGTGGCGTCGATGAGCGCGGCGATGGTCACCATCGACAGCGCCGCCATGGTGGTCTGGTTGACGCCCGACGACCATGGTCCGCTTGGCGAGCGGCAGCAGGACCGTCGCGAGCGGCTGCCACCGGGTGGCGCCGAGGGAGCGGCCGCCTCCACCGAGGTCGGCACGGCACCGCCCGGATGCCGTAGCGCGGTGAGGCGGATGACCGGCGGCATCGCGTAGATCAGGGTCGCGATCGACGGCGGCGGCCGGCCCGATCAGGAAGAAGAGACGTCAGCGGGGCGAGATAGACGAAGGTCGGCATCGTCTGCATCAAGTCCAGCACCGGCGTCGCGAGCCGCTCCACCCGGCCGGACAGCCCGACCCAGATCCCGAGCGGAATCCCGATCAGCCAGACGAGCCCGACCGCGGCAATGGTGATCGCCAGCGTGTCCATGCTCTCCTGCCACAGCCCCAGCAGGCCGAACGAGACGAACCCGGCGCACGTCAGCACCGCCATCCGCCAGTTGGCGAAGGCGCAGGCGCCGAGCGTGGCCAGCGAGACGACGCCGAGCCAGCCGATCAGCGGCACCGGGCGGTCGAAGGACGGCTGGCTGATCAGGTTCTGGAGGAAGATCGTGAGCTGGTCGACCGCGTCGCGGATGACGTTGACGAACCCGGTGAAGAACCCGGCGGAGTAGCGATGGTTGTCCACGTAGTCGCGCAGCGCGGTGAGCCGGTCGTGCAGCGGGGTGGTGTCGGAGGTGGCCAGACTCAGCGTGTCGCGGCCGCGCAGCACACTCCACAACACGATCCAGCCGGCGATGATCGCGGCCGAGATGGTGAGCCTCGTCGGTCGGTAGCGGCGCCGGACTCCGGTGACGGTCGCCGAGGCGGTGGCCATCAGCGCACCGGTGCCGCAGCGGTGGCCCGGGCGTCCTCGGCGACGATCACGCGCAGGATCGCCTCGGAGTCGACCACGCCGAGCAGCGTTGCATTCTGGACGACCTTGACCGGGGCGGTAGCGGCGAGCACAGTCCTGGCCGCGTCCCGGACGATCACCTCGGGGCCGAGCTCGGGGCCGTCGAGGGGGTCGTCCGGGGCCACCGGGCGCACCACCCAGGCCAGGGTGAGCACGTGCGAGCGCGGAACATCGCTGACGAAGTCGCGAACGTAGTCGTCGGCCGGCGCTCCGACCACCTCGTCCGGGCGGCCCAACTGGACCATCGCGCCGTCGCGCATGATGAGGATCCGGTCGCCCAGGCGCAGCGCCTCGTTCAGGTCATGGGTGATGAAGACCATCGTCTTGCCGACCTCGTGGTGCAGCCGGATGACCTCGTTCTGCATGTCGCGCCTGATGAGTGGGTCCAGCGCCGAGAACGGCTCGTCGAAGAAGAGCAGGTCGGGGTCGACCGCGAGCGCCCGGCCCAGGCCGACCCGTTGCTGCATGCCGCCCGAGAGCTGGTCGGGGTACGCGTTCTCGTACCCGGTGAGACGTAGCAGCTCGAGCACCTCCGCCGCGCGCTGGTACCGCTGCGGACGCGGGGTGCCGCGCACTTCGAGCCCGTAGGCGACGTTGTCCACGACCCGCCGGTGGGGCAGCAGGCCGAAGTTCTGGAACACCATCGCGAAACGGTGCCGACGCAGCTCCCGCAGGCGTCGCGGATCGGCGGCCCGGATGTCCTCGCCCTCGAAAAGCACAACGCCGGCGGTTGGCTCGACCAGCCGGGTCAGGCAACGCACGAGCGTCGACTTGCCCGAGCCGGAGAGCCCCATGACCACGAAGACCTCATTGGGGGCGACGGCGAAGGAGACATCGCGCACCGCCGCGACACAACCCGTCCGCTCCTTCAACTCGGCCGGTGCGAGGTCGGCCAACGGCGTCCCGATGATGGCGTTGGCGCCGTCACGCCCGTGCGGGCCGAAGACCTTCCACAACCCGCGTACGTCCAATGCGGACGGTCGGGCAGGGTCGCTCCCGCTGGTCGGGGCGGGGACAGGCCGACGTGTCCCGGGTGCTGCCGTCGAGTGCGTCATCGTCTCCGCCCGTGGTTGTCCACCGCCGCTGAGCGTTGTCGCGCGGGGCTGCTGCCCGAACGCCGTTGTGCTGCCGTGCTGTGCACTCTCGTTCCTAACGTGAGACAGGATTTCGCTTCCCCTGACGGGAGTCAAGACTGGGGTGGCGTTCCCCGGGCCGAGTTGGTGTGACGGTAGAAGTCGGCCGCCGCCGGGGCGAGTGGCGTGTTGTCGGCGATGAGGTCCGACGCCCGCTCCGCGACCATCACGGTCGGCGCGTAGATGTTCCCGTTGGTGACGTACGGGAAGACCGAGGCATCCACCACACGCAGACCGTCGACACCGTGCACCCGCATGGTCTGCGGGTCGACCACGGACATGGCGTCAGAGCCCATCCGGCAGGTGCAGGACGGGTGCAGCGCGGTCTCGGCATCCCGCGCGACCCAGTCGAGGACCTGGCTGTCGGTCTCGACCGCCGGCCCGGGCGAGGTCTCGCCGCCGTTGAAGTCCTTCATCGCCGGTTGGTTGAGAATATCCCGCGCGATCCGCACCGCCTCCGTCCATTCACGACGGTCCTGGTCGGTGGAAAGGTAGTTGAAGCGCAGTTGCGGATGTCTGGTCGGGTCGGTGCTGGCGATCCGGACCGACCCGCGGGCATCGGAGTACATGGGACCCACGTGTACCTGGTAACCGTGCCCCGAGGCCGGAGCCGAACCGTCGTAGCGCACTGCGATGGGGAGGAAGTGGAACATCAGGTTGGGGTAGGCCACCTCGTCGTTGCCGCGGACGAACCCACCACCCTCGAAGTGGTTGGTGGCACCCGGTCCGGTGTGGCCGAACAACCACGCGGCCCCGATCCAGGGCCGGTGCCGCCATTTGAGGTACGGCTGCATCGACACCGGCTGGGTGCACGCGTGCTGGATATAGACCTCGAGGTGGTCCTGCAGATGTTCACCGACGCCGGGCAGGTCGGCGACCACCTCGATCCCGAGAGGACCGAGGAGGGCGGCGCTGCCCACACCGGAGAGTTGCAGCAGTTGTGGTGAGTTGAACGCGCCGCCGCAGGCGATGACCTCGCCCGCCTCCACCCGGTGCAACCGGCTGCGCACGCTGTACTCCACCCCGGTTGCCCGGCTGCCGGTGAAGGTGATCCGGTGCGCCAGCGCCCGGGTCCGCACGGTCACGTTGGGCCGCGCCATCGCCGGGCGCAGGTACGCGCCGGCGGCGGAGAGCCGGCGACCACGCCGGATGTTGCGGTCGAACGGAGCGAATCCCTCCTGGCGGTACCCGTTCACGTCGTCGGTCAGGACGTAGCCGGCCTCGACCGCGGCCGCGAAGAACGCACCGAACAGCGGGCTGTCCGCCGGTCCCCGCTCCAGCCCGAGTGGTCCGCCGTGCCCGCGGCGTGGGTCGTCGGCCGCGGCGGCGGTGCAGTCCTCCATCCGGTTGAAGTACGGCAGGCAGTGTCGGTAGTCCCAGTCCGCCATGCCGGCACCGGTGGCCCACCGCTCGTAGTCCAGCGGGTTGCCCCGTTGGAAGATCATGCCGTTGATGCTGCTGGACCCACCGAGGAGCTTGCCGCGGGCGTGGTACACGCGCCGGCCACCCAGTCCGGGCTCCGGTTCGGAGGTGTACCGCCAGTCGTAGAACCGGCTGCCGATGGGAAACGTGAGGGCGGCGGGCATGTGGACGAAGACATCCCAGGGGTAGTCGGGTCGCCCCGCCTCCAGCACCAGCACCCGGGTGGCCCGGTCCGCGGACAGCCGGTACGCCAGGACCGACCCCGCTGAGCCACCGCCGACGATGACGATGTCGTAGCGCTCAGTCATCTGCTACCCCTCCGGAGCTGACGCCCACCCCGCGGACCAGCCGTCGCAACTCCCGCTCCAGGCCGTCATCTCCGACGTGGACGATCGTGAGCGGGAGCCCGAGAATGTCGGCTGCGGCCCGCGCGCGCGCGGACAAGTCCGGCGTGCGGTGCTGGGCGAGCCAGACGGCGCGACGGTAGTGGCGGAAGTAGTCCGCTCGCAGTTGCGGGTACCGGTCGAGCCCCAGCTCGCTGACCACCGAACGGGCGAACGAGCGGACCAGGAAGTCGGTCAGTACGTAGGTACCCGGCTCGCGCTCGAGTAGCTCGCGCATCCGCGTCGGCCCGGCGAGCACGTCGTAGCAGTGCGCGCCCCGCAGCCGGCCCAGGCCGTACCGTTGGCAGACCTCGTCGAGCGAGCCGTAGGTACCACAGTCGGCATAGGCCACAGCGACGGCACGGTACCGGCCGAGCAGTTCGGTCGCCAGCTGGGCCACCGCCGCAGCGATCCGATGTGGACGGTTGTGCAGCAGTGGGGGTAGGGGATGGACAGCCACCGGCCAGCCGTTGCCGTCCGCGATGCGGGCAACGTCCTGAGCCAGGGCGCCGCAGGCGATGACCGCCACCGCGCCCGGGTCAGGACGGGAAGGCGAGGAGGTCGACGAATCGGTCATTGAAATCGGCCCGGTCGGATAGTTCGACGTATTCAACCTCGTCCAGCAGAGCGAGGGCACCGGCCCGCTCCCGGACGCTGAGTAGCGCCATCTTCGCGCCCTCACCGGCCACGTTGCCGGCGCTGACGACCCGGAGAACCGGCAGCCTCGGTACCAGGCCGATCCGGATCGCGCTGGCCGGGGAGAGGTAGGTGCCGAACGAGCCGGCCAGGAGGACCTGCTGCACGTCCTCCGCCGTGGCGCCGAACTCCTCCAGCAGCAGTGCCCAGCCCGTCGCGATCGCTGCCTTGGCGAACTGCAGCGCCCGCACGTCCCGCTGGGACAGGTAGACAGGGCGCTCCCGCTCATGCAGCACGAAGATCCGCTCGCGGTCCACCTCCCGCAGCCGCGCCGCCAGGGCGGGGGCGATGTCGCGGGCACGTTCGTCGGTGACGAACCGTCCGGTCGGATCGATGAGGCCGGCATCCACGAGCGCGGCCACCGCGTCGACGAGGCCCGAGCCGCACAGGCCGATCGGCTCGATATCGCCGATCACGCCGAGCTGCAGCTCGCCGTCGCGGATCCGGACGACCTCGATCGCCCCGGCGGCCGCGCGCATACCGCACCGGATGGCGGCTCCCTCGAACGCCGGTCCGGCCGGCGCGGCCGTCGCGACGAGCCGCTCGGCGTTGCCGAGCACGATCTCGCAGTTGGTGCCGACATCGATGAAAAGCCGGAGCCGGCGGTCGCGGTCCATGCCGGAGGCGAGCATCCCCGCCACGATGTCGCCCCCCACGTACGCTCCGAGGGCTGGAAAGACGATGGCCCGGGCACCGGGATGCACCGTCAGGCCGAGTTCGCGGGCCCGTATCTCGGGGAAGGCACGGGTGGACATCACGAACGGTGCCACGCCCAGCGGTTCGGGGTCGATGCCGAGCGCGAGGTGCACCATCGTCGCGTTGCCGGCCAGGGCGACCTCGTAGACCTCCTCAGGCGCGACACCGCTCTGGCCGCACACCTCGGTGGCCAGTTCGTCGAGTGTGCGGTGGGCCAGGGCGCGCAGCCGGTCCAGCCCGGCCGGGTCCAGCATGACCGCGCTGATGCGGGTGATCACGTCGCCACCGAAGGGCTGCTGCGCGTTCAACGAGGAGCTGACCGCGACCGGGGTACCCGAACTGAGATCGAGCAGGCTCGCCACGACGGTGGTCGTGCCGAGGTCGAACGCGAGGCCGAAGCTGCGTGCGGTGGTGTCGCCCGGTTCGACCGCGATGAGCACGTCGTCGGCGACCACCGCGGTGACCTTGAAGTCACTGGCCCGCAGGGTCGGGCCCAGGCCACGCAGCACGTCGAGGTCCACCCGCAGTTCCAGATCGTCGAGCGCGGCCAGCAACCGCTCGAGGTCGGGGGTCTGGTCGCGCAGCGTCGGTTCGGCCAGCTCCAGGTACCGCTTCTGGACCGCTGGACGGAGGATCACCTGGCGGCCCACGCCGACGGTCGCCGCCTTCGGTCGGGTGACCAGGGGCGGCACGTCCACCGTCAGATCGGCGGCGGTCCGGGCCCGGCAGGCGAGCCGCCAACCGTCGCGCAACTGAGCCGGGTCGAACGCCCGGACATCGAGGCGGGACACCGGCACCACACCCTCGACCACCCGCACGAGGCATTTGCGGCAGGTGCCATGGCCGCCGCAGGTCGAGTCGATGGCGATGCCGTTCCAACTGGCCGCGTCGAACACCGTCACTCCCGGTGGCACCCGGACTTCCCGTCCGCTGGGCGTGAACTGCAGGCGGACCCGGCCGTGGCCGTCGTGGGGGAGCAGCTCATCCTCACTGACCGTGCGGATCACGTCGGTTGCCTCGCCCGGAACATCGAGATCCACGCGGCGCCCCAGGCGTCGTGGCCGAGCAGGAGGTCGGCGGCCTTGACCGCGTCGACGACCTGTGGCGTACGTGCGTCCATGATGGCGCTGGTGAGCCCGCGGATCATCGCCATAGGGAGGAAGGCGGCGCTGATCGCGTGCCGCTGCGGCATGCCGAACGAGACGTTCGAGGCGCCGAGCGTCATGTTGACGCCGAACTCGTCCTTGATCATCGCGATGGTGTCGAGGGTCTTGACCACGAGCGACGTGTCGGCTCCGACCGGCATCGCGAGCGGGTCGATCACGATGTCCTCGATCGGGATGCCGTACCGCTCGGTCGCCACGTGAATGATCTTTCGGGCCAGTTCCACCCGCTTCGCCGGGTCCTCCGGGATCTCGTCCTCGTCGTTGGGCAGCGCGATCACGGCCGCGCCGTAGCGCTTGACCAGCGGCAGGATCGCGTCGAGCCGCTCGTCCTCCGCGGTCACCGAGTTGACCAACGCCTTGCCCTCGTACGCCGCCAGCCCGGCATCGAGCGCCTCGACCACCGACGAGTCTATACACAGTGGACGATCGGTGAGGCCCTGCACGAGTCGCACCGCGGCGGCGAGAAGCTCGGCCTCGTCGGTCAGCGGCACACCCATGTTCACGTCGAGGACCATGGCGCCGCCGCCGATCTGTTCGGCCACGTCGACCTCGATGCGGGACAGGTCGCCAGCGCGCAGCTGATCCTGGAACAGTCGCCGCCCGGTCGGGTTGATCCGCTCGCCGATCACGCAGAACGGCTGGTCGTCGCCGATGACGACTTCCACTGTGGACGATCGCAGTACCGTGTGCACGCCGCTCCTTCCGTGCCGGGGGCCGGGGACCAGCTACGCCCAGGCCGCTTCGGGTGATGCCGTCACGCCCGGGCGAGCGCGCGGCGCTTCTGCAGCAGGTCCTTCGCCCGCTTGACCGCGGCCGACGCGTCAGCCGCGTAGCCGTCGGCACCCACGGCGTCGGCGTACTCCTGGGTCACCGGGGCGCCCCCGACCATCACGATGACGTGGTCACGCAGCCCGGCCTTCTCCAATGCGTTGATGTTCGCCTTGAACATGGGCATCGTGGTGGTCAGGAACGCGGAGAAGCCGACGATGTCGGGCTTGTGCTCGCGGATCGCGTCGATGAACTTCTCCGGTGCCACCTGTACTCCCAGGTCGATGACGTGGAAGCCGGCGCCCTCCAGCATGATGTTGACCAGGTTCTTGCCGATGTCGTGCACGTCTCCCTTGACGGTACCCATCACGAACGTGCCGACCGTCTCGGCTCCGGTCTCGGCGAGCAGCGGCCGGAGCACCTCGAGCGCCCCGGCCATCGCGCGGCCGGCGATGAGCATCTCGGGGACGAAGAAGTCGCCGCGCTCGAAGCGGGCGCCAACCTCCTCCAGCGATGGGATGAGAGCGTCATACAGCAGCGAGCTGGGGGTCATTCCGGCGGCGAGGCCCGCTTGCGTGAGTTCGAGGACGGCGGGTGCGTTGCCGACCATGGTCTGGTCGTAGAGGCCCCGGAGGATCTCGTCTTCAGTCATCGTCGCTCGCCTCCGTGTCCGCTCCTCGGGCCTGGCGGCCCACGATGCTCGTGCTGTGGTTCGTCGGATGGCCGAGGATCGACGACAGCGATCTGGCCTCGGCCACGAGGTGCGCGCCGAACTCCTCCGCGAGGGCTTCGGTGATCCGGGCGGTCGGGCCCGAGACGGAGATGGCGGCGACCACGGCACCGTTGCCAGCGCGGACCGGGCATGCGACCGCCACCAGACCGGGCTCCAGTTCCTCGCGGGCGACCGCGTATCCGCGCTGGATCACGGTCTCGAGGTCCCGCCGGAGGTCGGCCGGACGGGTGATGGTGTGCGGGGTGCGGCGCTCGAGCGGGCCTCTCGGCAACGGCATGGTCCGGTAGGCGTAGAACACCTTGCCGAGTGCGGAGCAGTGTGCCGGAACCGTCACGCCCACCCAGTTGGTCGTACCGAGCAGGTGGACGCTGTCGACCTGGGCGATCTGTACGACCACGTCACCCCGCGGTACCGCGAGGTTCACCGTCTCACCGGTCCGGGCGCCGATGCGCTCCAGAACGGGCGTGGCCAGCTCGACCAGATCGCCGCCCAGCCCGTGGCGCACCGCGTAGACGGCGAACGCGGCGCCCGGGCGGAACGCACCGCCGCGGTCGCGCTGCACCAGGCGATGCCGTTCCAGGGCCTGCAACAGTCTGGACACTGTGGACTTCGCCAGCCCGGTCTGCTCGACCAATGAGGTGAATGTCCGGGGATAGGGCGATTCGACCACCAGCGCCAGCAGCTCCATCGCCCGATCGACGGACTGTGTCCCGGTCTGTGTTGCCGGCGGCGGGGCGGGCGACATCGACAGTTCCACATCATAGAACTGCCGTACCATGACATGAGAGTATGATCCCGCTCACGATCGCGTCAAGTGAGTGCCGCTGAGCGCCGCCACCCGCGACGTGCCCGTGCCAGAGGGGGAGACCGCATGTTCGTCAACACGATGCCGCGCTACGAAATCCTTTCCCAGGACGCGATGGCGGTGCTGGACCGGGGCTGGCGTCGACTGGTCAGCGAGATCGGCGTGGAGTTCATGTCGGAGCGGGCGCGCGACCTGTTCCGTGCGGCCGGGCAGAGCGTCGAGGAGAACGTCGTGAAGTTCGACCCCGACTTCGTGCTCGAGCAGGTGGCCAGAGCGCCCCGCGAGTTCGACGTCCAGGCTCGGAATCCGGCCAACACCGTCCACATGGGTGGCGACCACATGAGCTTCGGTGGGGTCTACGGGCCGCCTTTCGTCCGCGAGGGTCAGGTCCGCCGGGACGCCACACTCGACGACTTCCGCCGATTCAGCATGCTGGCGCAGAGCTTCACCGAGCTCGACTCCGCTGGTGGTGTCATCTGCGAACCGAACGACGCACCCCTGGACTCGCGGCACCTGGACATGGTGTTCGCCCTGCAGACCTTGACCGACAAGATCTACATGGGCAACGTCGTGTCGGGCGAGAACGCCCGCGACACCATCGCGATGACCGAGATCCTCTTCGGTGGGCGGGCGGCGATCGAGGCTACTCCGGCAACGATCTCGCTGATCAACTGCAACTCCCCGCTGCGCTGGGACGACCGGATGCTGGACGCGCAGTTCGAGTACAGCGCCGCCAACCAGGCCGTGGTGCTGACCCCGTTCCTCCTGATGGGCGCGATGTCCCCGGTCTCGGTGCCCGCCACCCTGGTACAGCAGATGGCCGAGGCGCTGAGCGGCATCTGCCTGTCCCAGCTGATCCGCCCCGGCTCACCCGTGATCTTCGGCTCGTTCCTCTCCAACATCGACATGCAGTCGGGCTCCCCGTGCTTCGGTACCCCCGAGTCGGCGGTCGGCCTGCTCTGTACCGGCCAGATCGCGCGTCACTTCGGCCTGCCGTTCCGGACCGGTGGCGGCCTCACCTCCAGCCAGTGCGCCGACGCGCAGTCGGCCTACGAAGCCCTGATGACGATGCTGCCCACCTTCCTGGCCGGCGCGAACTGGGTGATGCACAGCGCCGGCTGGCTCGAGGGCGGCCTCGTGGCCTGCTACGAGAAGTTCATCATCGACATTGAGATCCTGCGCATGCTGCAGGTCGAGTTCACCCCCCTCGAGATCGACGAGGCGTCGCTCGCCTTCGACGCCCATACCGAGGTGGGCCACGGCGGTCACTTCCTCGGCGCGGCCCACACCATGGAGCGGTTCCGCACCTGCTTCTACCGTCCGCTGCTCTCGTCCTCGGCGAACTACGAGCGGTGGATGCGCACCGGAGGGAAGGACACCGCCGCGCGGGCCGCCGACATCTACCAGAAGCGACTGGACGAGTACCAGGCCCCGCCGATGGATGACACGATCCGCCAGGAGTTGGCCGACTACGTGGCCCGCCGCCGCAAGGAGCTCGGCGACTGACGCCGCGTGTCATACCACCCGGAAGCGCCACCCCCTCCTGACGTTTCTCATCCTTGCGAGGCCATGATGCCGGACCTGTTCATCGGCGGAGAATGGATGGCGGCGGCGGCCGGCGGACGGCGGGACATCGTCTGTCCGGCCGACGGCCAACGAGTGGCCACTGTGGACGACGCAGATGCCACCGATACCGCGGCTGCGATCGCCGCCGCGCGAGCCGCCTTCGATGCCGGCCACTGGGCCGGGACGCCGGCCAAGGAGCGCGGCGCTCTGCTGTCGCGCGTGGCAGACCTCCTCGACCGGGACAAGGAGGACCTCTCCCGTGCCGAGTCGCTGGACACGGGCAAGAGGATCGTGGAGTCCCGGTATGACATCGACGACATCGTCGCCTGTTTCCGTTACTTCGGCGGGATCGCCGGTACCGACGCCGGTCGGGTCGTCGACACGGGACGCGATGACGCGATCAGCCGGATCGTCTACGAGCCGGTCGGCGTCTGCGGTCTGATCACCCCGTGGAACTACCCGCTCCTCCAGGCGTCCTGGAAGGTCGCTCCCGCGCTGGCCGCCGGGAACACGTTCGTCCTCAAGCCGAGTGAGTTGACGCCTTCGAGCGCCATCATGCTCATGCGGATCCTGGAGCAGGCCGGCCTCCCGGCTGGGGTGGCCAACCTGGTACTCGGCGCGGGGGTGGACACCGGTGCACCCCTGGCCGTCGATCCGGGGGTCGATCTCGTCTCCTTCACCGGAGGTGTCCACACTGGACGTCAGGTGATGGCGGCGGCCGCTGGTACGGTCAAGCGGGTCGCGCTGGAACTTGGCGGCAAGAACCCGAACGTGGTGTTCGCCGACGCCGACATCGAGACCGCGGTCGACTTCGCCCTGACGGCCGTCTTCCTGCACTCCGGGCAGGTGTGTTCGGCCGGCGCGCGGCTGATTGTCGAGGACCGGCTGCACGACGAGTTCGTCGACGCGGTGGTCGATCGCGCGCGGCGCATCCGCCTCGGTGGGCCGTTCGACCCGCAGGCCGAGACCGGTCCGCTCATCTCCTCCGCCCACCGGGCCCGGGTCGAGGAGTACGTCGCGGCAGGTATCGCCGAGGGAGCGATTCTGCGCTGTGGCGCTCGTCGGCCCGACGACCCGGCTCTCGCCGGCGGCTTCTACTACCTTCCGACGGTGCTTGACGAATGCCGGCGCGGTATGCGCGTGGTCGCCGACGAGTCGTTCGGGCCGGTGCTGACGGTCGAACGCTTCCACGATGAGGACGAGGCCGTCACCATCGCCAACGACACCATCTACGGACTGGCCGGTGCGGTGTGGACACAGGACGCCGGTCGGGCACAGCGGGTGGCGCAGAGACTGCGGCACGGCACGATCTGGATCAACGACTACCACCCGTACGTGCCGCAGGCGGAGTGGGGCGGCTTCAAGCAGTCCGGGATCGGCCGCGAGCTGGGGCCCGCCGGTCTGGCCGAGTACCGCGAGATCAAGCACATCTGGCAGAACATCCGCCCCCGGCCGCAGCACTGGTTCCAGCCGTGAAGGGCGACGGCCACCTGACGGTGCGCCGGTTGCTGTCGACCGTGCGGGGGCTGGGTGTCCCGGGTCAGGCGGCGTCACGTCACGCTGCCCCTGCATCTCGGCCTCGCCGGGCCGGTCGACCGGCCCAAGCTGCTCGCGATGGCCACGAAGATAGGGCTCGGCGAGTCGGCGAGATTCGTGAGCCGCCACGCCACATGGTTCGCCCGGTTCGCCACGCCCGGCGGCTACGCGCCGGAACCGTTGCTCCGTAAGGTGGTGCGCGCACTGTCCGGACCCGATGCCGGAGTGGCCGGGCTGCACATCTTCACCTTCAACCAGGTCGAAGCGACGGAGCGGTGGCGACAGGAACGCCTGAACCGGGCATCGGGAGGACCACGGTCCGGGAACGCATAGGAGCGCGCGCCCGTTGGGCGATTTCGGCGCCGGCGCGGTCGGATCGCTCGTACGGTGGGGACAGCCTCGGAGGGAGTGACATGTCGCGACGCCCACCACAATGGCCCGCGCTGCCGCTGGACGAGTGGCAGGCCACCCGGGACACCCTGCACCTGTGGACCCAGATCGTCGGCAAGGTCCGCCTGGCCAATGAACCCCTTGCCTGTCACTGGTGGAACGTCACCCTCTATGGCACCGCCCGCGGGCTCACGACAGCGCTCATGCCGCACCCGACTGGTCCCAGTTTCCAACTGGACTTCGACTTCCTTCGGCATCGCCTCGACATCCTGACGACTGCCGGCGACACCCGTTCGGTGGTCCTCGGCCCGAGGTCGGTGGCCGACTTCTACGGCGAGGTCATGCAGCGCCTCGACGAGGTGGGTGTCGCGACCCGGATCTGGCCGATGCCGGTCGAGCTCGAGAACGCCATTGCGTTTCCGGACGACGAGATTCACGCGACCTATGAGCAGGAGCACGCGTACCGGTTCTGGCTCTCGCTGCTGGACGTTGAGCGGGTGTTCAAGGTCTTCCGGAGCCGGTACCGGGGCAAGGTCAGCCCGGTCCATCTGTTCTGGGGAGCGTTGGACCTGGCGGTGTCCCGGTTCTCCGGCCGACCCGCACCGGAGCATCCCGGCGGCGCCCCTCACTGCGGCCCGCACGTGATGCGGGAGGCGTACTCGCGGGAGGTGAGCAGCGCCGGCTACTGGCCGGGCGGTGCGGAGGAGGGCATCTTCTACTCCTACGCGTATCCCGAGCCGGGCGGCTACCCCGACGTTCGAACTCGGAATCCCGCCGGCGCGTTACGACACCGACCTTGGTGAGTTCGTGCTGCCGTACGCGGACGTGCGGAGCGCACCGGAGCCGGACACGCTTCTGCTCGAGTTCCTTCAGCGCACCTACGAGGCTGCCGCGACCCGCGCCGGGTGGGACCGGGACCTCTTGGAGCGCAGTCCTGTGTGAATGCGTGGATCGCCGTGGTTGCCGCCGACTCTGCTTGCCTCGCGGACTCTACCTAGGTAGAGTCGCCGCTGTGGCTGGTCCTGTGTTCTCGGCCCAGACGGTAGCGGTGCTGGCAGCGCTGTGTGCCGGGCCGTCGCGGTGGCGACACGGCTATGACCTGGCGAAGGAGACGGGTCTGAAGTCGGGCACGCTGTATCCGATTCTGATCCGGTTGGCGGAGCGGGGTGTCGTCGAGGCCCGTTGGGAGGACGAGCAGCCGGCGGGGCGGCCGCGGCGGCATCTGTACCGGTTGACCGCCACGGGGTTGGCCCAGGCCCGAGCGGCGGTGCCGGCCGCGGCTCCGGTACGGACCCGCGGCGCAGCGCAGCGTCGGCGGCGGCGGACCGGGCTCGCACCGGAGGGGGCGGCATGAAGATCCTGCTGCGGAGACGCAAGGGGTTACCGCGAAGCGGATCCAGAACGCTGGCGCCCGATCGGCGCGAGTGGGTGGAGGCGGTCTGGGCCGAGGCGGGTGAAGCGCCGGCCGGGTGGCGCCGATGGTCGTGGATGGCCGGTGGGGTGTGGCTCGCGGTGCGGGAGGTCGGGATGTTCTACAAGCTCGCCTACGGGCTGGCGTTCGCCGGGGGCGTGGCCGGTGTGCTGTGGATCCGGTGGCATAACGGGTTGCCGATGACCGGCGTCATCACGTTGGTGGCGATCGGTGTGATGCTGGTAGGGGCTGCCCTGGATCGGTCGCCGTCGCGAGCTGTTCGGCCCGGCCGGCGCCGGCCGGGCGGCGCCGACGGTGCGGTTGGGTGGCTACGTCGCGCTGATCGCCTTCCTGGTGGTCGGGTTCGCCACGGCCAGGTACGGCAGCACACCCGGACCCGACACCCACGACGGTGGAAGCGGCGTCCTGGTGGTGTTCGTGTTCCTACTGCTGACCGGCTACGCGGCCGGGATTCTCCGACTGACCGCGCGCACGTGGACTACGTTCGGCAACGGCAGGGCGCCTGGGCCGGCGGGTTGACCGGCGGCCTGGCCGTCCTGGTGCTCTCCGTCTTCACCCTCACCACCCTGATGGTCCTGCCGCAGCGGGTGGCCGACATCATCTGGTCGAATCCCGCCAACCAGAGCCTGCCGCACCCCACACCGGACGACATCACCATGAGCGTCAGTGACGCGGTCATCAGGTACCTGGGCTTTGTGATCGTCGGCCCGCTGGTCGGCACCGCTTGCGGCCTGGTCGGAGCACTTATCGCCGGCCGTCTGCGCAAGCCGCAACCGATGGCGATGAAGGCTGGAGCCTTATGAGCCGGGGCGGGCGACGATGACCGTGCTCGCCAGCAGGAGCAGCCCACAGGCTGCTTGCTCGACAAGCATCCAGGTGGGCAGCGGTACGAAGAACAGCACCGCCACGACCGCTGCGAGGATCACGATGAGGACGATCCGCAGGCGGAGCAGGGCACGCGACGAGCCGGCGGCCGCCCTGCGCGCGAAGGCGAAGGTGAGTACCGAGGTGCCGGCCACGATGATCCCACGTACCCACGCTTCGGGACTGACCTGCCCCGGATCCAGCCGCGACAGGACGACGATGGCCACGACCGCGGCCAGGCTCATCGTCATGTAGCCGCCGACCAGAAGCCTCACGGTGCGAAGACTGGTCATTTTGATTCCCCCTCCGGTGCGGTTGCCTTGTCGAAGAGGCGCACTGCCTCGTCGACGTAGTGCGCGATGTCGAGGCCGGCGTTCTCGGTGAAGTGAAAGGACGCGCCGTCCACGATGGCGCGGATGGCCAGCGCCATGACCTGCGGGTCGAAGGTGCCGAACTCGCCGGCTTCCTGGCCAGCGGTGAGCAGCCGGTTGAGCCCGCTCACCGCCTCGGAGCCGTCGATCCGGGTGCCCGCCCCCTGGGTGATCCGGTGGACCGCCCGTACGTGCGCGGCGTTGTCGGCGATGAAGCGCAGGTTGGAGCTCAGGTACGCCCGCAGTTTGCCGCGCCACGAGGGAGCGGCCATGATCCGCTCGGTCATGTAGGTGCCGCCGGCCTCGTACAGCGCGGCGATGACTGACTGGTACATCGCTTCCTTGCTCTTGACGTGGTACAGCACGGTGCCCTTGCTCGCCCCCGCCTCGGCCGCTATCCGGTCGATCGACGCCGCGGCGAAGCCGTCGCGGTCGAGCACCGCGATCGCCGCGTGGATGATGTCCTCCCGGCGGGCGCGCTGGGTGCGGGTCAACCGGGGGCCAGAACCTGACCGCATGGTCAAACTATAAACCACATGGTCAAGAATGTTCCAGTGACGAAGTCAACAGACGGCGGCGACGATCATTGCCGCTTCTCCGGTGTCAGCTACTCGCAAGACCGCGCTCGATGGCCGCGATGATCTGCGGGCGCAGCTCCTCGGGCTGGATGATGGCGTCGACGGAGCCGACCTCGACGGCGCGCTGGATGCTGTGGACGCCGTCGAACTCGGCGGCCACCTCGCCCAGCTTCTCCGCCCGCACCGTGGCCCGCACGTCCATGAGCTGCGTGGCCAGCGCCGCCCGTTCGCACCGGTCGCCGCGGCGACCCGGGCCTCCAGGTCCGTCACGCGCGGATCCTTGGCCGTGCGCGTACGTCGACGTCGCCGGCGAACACCACGGCCGCCGCCGGCGCCCCGCCGATGACGGACGCGAACGAGCCTTCCACGGCGAGTACGGTCATGTTCGGGTTGAGCGCCTTGGAGAACACCACGAACGCACCGCCGTGATACCGCGAGATCACGCAGAACACGATCGGCCCGTCGAAGTTCACGATCGCCCGGCCGATCTCGGCGCCGTACTCCAGCTGCAACTGGCGCATCGACTCCGGCGAGCCGTCGAACCCGGACAGGTTCGCCAGCACGACCAGTGGCCGGTTCCCGCTGGCCGCGTTGATCGCCCGCGCGGTCTTCTTGGACGAACGCGGGAACAGGGTGCCCGCGGTGTAGGTGTCCGGGCCGTCGGTGGGCGGGAATCCGCGCCGAGGCACCGGCCGGGACTCGATGCCGAGCAGGCACACCGGGATGCCGCCGAGGTGCACGTCCTGCACGACCGCGGTCTCGGCGTCGGCCATGCCGGCCCAGCGCTCGAGGATCGCGTTGATCCTGGTCGGCCAGGGCCCGCATCAGCGTGCGGATGTCGAACGCCTTCTTGCGATCGGGGTTGTGCTCACCGGAGAAGATCTCACCGACGGTCGTGAACTCGCTGTCCGGCATCGCATGCGGGTAGCCGGAGATGTCGCGGTCAACCGGGTCGGACGTGACCGCCCGGCGTGGCCGGGTCTCGCCGGGGGCGATATAGGTGTGGTCGTAGTGGGCCATCAGCAGGTCGCGGGCGGCCGGCAGGTCCGGCGCCCAGTACTGGGCCTGGCCGTTGGGGCCCATCACCCGGTCGTAGCCGCCGATGCCGAAGTTGTCCTCGGCCGACACCCCGCCGGAGAAGTCCAGCGACTGCTTGCCGGTCAGCACCATCGCCGAATCCGGGGTCATCACCAGGATTCCCTTGGTATGCATGAGCATCGTGGCTTCGGCGTTCCAGTACGGCTGGGCGCCGACGGTGATCCCGGCGACCACGATGTTGATTTCGCCGCCGTGCTGGGTGAACTCCACGATCCGCTTGAGCGCGGCGGCCACCCAGTCCATGTTCTCGGTGCCCGAGTTCATCGAGATCCGCGCGCCGGCCGACAGCGCGAACCAGTCCACCGGTACCCGCATCCGCTCGGCCAGGTCGAGCGCGGCGATCACCCGCGCGCACTCGGCTCGGCCAGAGCGCCCAGCGCCTTGGTCGGGTCGCCGAGCAGCACCACCCGCGTCACGCCTTCGGGATACCGCTCGGTCGGCGTACTCACCACACCGGCGACGATGGCCGCCTTGTTCTGTCCCTTCGGCCGCTCGACCGGGGCCAGCTGCACCGGTATCGTCCAGGTCGTACTCAGTGAAGCTGCCGCCCTGGCCGGCCAGCATCTCGGTCAGCTCGTACGGGTACGTCGTGCCGCGCCGCCGCGCCGAGAGCACCTTCTGCCGGTAGTCGTCCAGCGGCTGGATCGGCTCGGCCGTCGGCTTGGTCGACCGAGAGCCGCATGCCCCGCGTCGTAGGAGATCTCGACCGCGATATCGGTCAGCTCGCCGGTGGCCCGGTCGCGCTGGCGGCCGAGGAACAGCACCTGCTCCAAGCCGGCGCCGGCCGTGATCGGCAGCACCCGCTGGGCGACGGAGTTCAGCTCCTCGATGGTCAGCTCGCTCGGCGGCCAGACGTAGATCGGTGATCCGGTTGGTGTCGAACCGCTTCTTCGCCGGCCGCTGCGCCTGGACCTTGCGGATCGCGTCGAGGCACGCGTCCAGTGCGCCCTCGACCGCGGGCAGCGCGAGGATCCGGCCGTCGGCGTCGCGCAGCGGGGTCAGGTCGCGGACCTGGGCCATCGCCGCCAGCCGCTCGTCGGCCGGGTTGTCCGGGGCGACGCAGCGGAAGAGGTAGACCTCCTCGTCCGCGGACGGCAGCCGGGTCAGGTCGAAGTTGCGCAGCCGCGGCAGTTGCAGGCGTTGGGCGATCAGGGGATGCAGCCCGCGGATGACCCGGTCCTCGCCCAGGCCCGGCCGGAACGTGAAGTGGTGGTGCATCGCCGTGCCGTTCCGCCCGGCCACCGACATCGTCACCCGCTGGAGCACGTCCAGCAGCCCGGCGCGGTCGAGGATCTCCCGCAGGGTCGCGGCCATCGCGTCGGCGTCGGGCTGGTCGGTCCAGGTGAGGTACACGTCGGCGACGGAGTCCGCATGCCACGTCGCCCTGCTCGCGCTCGCGGGTGCGTCGCCCAGCAGCTCGCCAGGCGACAGCTCGGCCACCTTCTCCAGGGTCGCGGGCAGCTCGTCGAAGTCCGTGGCCGCCGCGATCAGCCGGAAGCGCTCACCGTCGCGGTCGTACCGCGCGGTGAAGAACGAATGCCCGGCCACCTCGACGGTGCGCGCGTCGCTCGCGCCGCGGTTGCCGTAGTAGCGGCGGCTGAGCACTTCGAGCATCGGGCCGTGGTCGGCACCCGGCCTGCCGATGCGCTGGCCGAGCAGCCGGACCAGTGGCTCGGGCGAGGCGACCATCTTCGCGATCCGCTCGGCGCGGTCGGCGGCGTCGGGGTTCTCGGTCGAGGTAGCGAAGGTGGCCTCGGACGCCCGCGTACACCTCGGCCCGCTTGCGGCGCAGCATCGGCTGGCCGGCCCAGCGGAACACGATGCTGCGGGCCAGGTCGCCGACGACCGGGAACCGGAGCTGGGTGGCGAAGATCAGGTGCTCCAGCGCCTGGCCGACCAGCTCGCGCAGCCCGTCGCCGGGCAGCGGCTCGGTCAGCCACTGCTGCAGCAACGTGACGATCACCGAGACATCGGCCGAAGCCCGTTGCTGCGCCAGGAAGATCCGGAAGACGGCCTCTTCCAGCGCGGGCGTGCGCTCGAAGTCGTCGACGCCGTAGTGGGCGAGCACCCGGGCAAGCCGGTTGCGGAACGTGTCCGACAGCGCGGCGCGCTCGACGTCGAGGCTCTGCAGGTACGTGTGGAAGTACTCGCGCGGGCTGTGCACCCGGGTGTCGGCCCTGGTCTCCTCGCCGGCCGGCCGGTTGCGGCTGAGCTCGGACAGGTCGGCGAACACCTGCAGCAGCTCGACCTCTGCTTCGAGCGGACGGTGGCTGAGCTCGGCCCGCGCGGCCAGATAGCTGGACAGGCCCGGCGCTCGTCGCGGGGATCGAGGTCGTAGCCGAGCAGCAGGCTGCGCAGGTCGGCGATGCCGCGGGCGACCCGGGCCTCGGCGGACAGGCCGGTCGGCTCGGGCGGCAACTCCAGGTCGACGGCCTCGGCTCGCCGCGCCCCCGCCGGCGGTCTCGTCGCCGATCGGTTCCAAGCGCAGCAGCGGCGCGCCGG
Source organism: uncultured Actinomycetota bacterium (assembly GCA_963803345.1). Lineage (GTDB taxonomy): Bacteria > Actinomycetota > Actinomycetes > Mycobacteriales > Micromonosporaceae > CAWDLX01. The sequence goes on along the minus strand of CAWDLX010000004.1, from coordinate 462,872 downwards.
TCTCCACCTGGCTGCCGACGGAGACCAGGCATTCCCGCAGCCTGCGCCTTGAACGGCGCGCGCAGCACCGTCTCCATCTTCATGCTTTCCAGAACCAGCACGGGCGCGCCCGCCTCGACCTCGTCCCCCACCTGGAGCGGGGTCGCGACGACCAGCGCGGGCGCCGGGGAGCGCAGCACGCCGCCCTCGTCGCGGCTGACGCGGTGCGTGATGCCGTCCACCTCGACCAGGTGGATCGGCCCGTGCGTGTCGGTGACGAGCCGGAAACGCCGGCCGTTGACCAGGATCCGGCCGGTGTGCTCGTCGAACCGGTCAACTTCGGCGTCCACTGTGGACGCTTCCGCCGATGCCGACGCGGAACCGGTGCGGCCCGGTCTGGGCGACGGTCACCCGGTAGCTCGCCCCGCGGAGCTTGAGGTCGATCGGCCGGCCGCTCTCGTGCTGAACCTGCGGGCGGCCGCCGTGCGCGGTGGACAGCAGCACGCTGCCGCTCGACGAGCGCTTCGTCCTCGTACGCCTCGATCGCGGCCGCGGCCAGCGCGATGCCGGAGTGCCTGGTGGAGACCAGGCGGCCCTGCCGCGCGGACCCGGTCGATCCAGCCGGTGTCCGCGCTGGCCGTCGATCACCTCGGGCTGGTCGAGCAGATCGAGCAGGAAGCTCTTGTTGGTGGCGCCGCCCTCGATGATCACCGTGGTCTCGGCGACCGCGCGGCGCAGCCGGCCGAGCGCCTCGTCGCGGGTACGGCCGTACGCGATGATCTTGGCGATCATCGAGTCGAAGTCGGCCGGGATGACGTCGCCCTCGCTGACCCCGGTGTCCACCCGGATGCCGGGGCCGCTGGGCAGGGCCAGCCGGACGATCCGGCCGGGCGACGGCGCGAAGTCGCGGTCGGGGTCCTCGGCGTTGAGCCGGGCCTCGACGGCATGCCGCCGGCCTCGGCCGGGATCGCCGCGTCCGCCGAGCCGGCCGGCCGCGCGGCCACGTGGAGCTGGGCCTTGACCAGGTCGAAGTCGGTGGTGGCCTCGGTGATCGGGTGCTCGACCTGCAGCCGGGTGTTGACCTCGAGGAAGGCGAACAGCTTCTCGCCGGGGTGGTAGAGGAACTCGACGGTGGCCGCGCCGCGGTAGTCCACGGCCAGCGCGAGCCGCTCGGCCGGCCGCCTTCAGCTCGCGGATCTGCTCGGGCGCCGAGCACGGGCGAGGCGGACTCCTCGATGACCTTCTGGTTGCGCCGCTGCACCGAGCAGTCCCGCACCCCCAACGCCCACGCGGTGCCCTGACCGTCGGCGATCACCTGCACCTCGACGTGCCGCGCGCCGGTGACCAGACGTTCCAGGAACACGACGCCGCTGCCGAACGCGCGCTCGGCCTCCAGGCTCGTGCGCTCGTAGGCCTCGGTGAGCTCCTCGTCGCTGCTGACGACCCGGATGCCCCGGCCGCCGCCGCCCGCGGTCGCCTTGAGCATCAGCGGATAGCCGATCTCGGCCGCCGCGCGCTTGGCCGCGTCCAGGCTCTCCACCGCGCCCCGGCTCCACGGCGCCACCGGGACGCCGACCTCCTCGGCGATCAGCTTCGCGCCGATCTTGTCACCGAGCTTGCGCATCGCCTCGGCGCTCGGACCGATGAAGGTGACGCCCGTCTTCTCGCACAGCTCGGCGAAGGCCGGGTCTTCGGCGACGAAGCCCCAGCCCACCCACGCCGCGTCCGCCCGCGTCTCGACCAGCGCACGCTCGAGGACGCCGTGGTCCAGGTACGGGCGCGCCGACGCGGGCCCAAGGCAGTAGCTGTCGTCCGCCTCGCGGACGAAGGTGGCGGTGCGCTCGGCGTCGGTGTAGAGCGCGATGGTCTCGATCGGCGCAGCGATCCGGCTCTCGGCGTTGAGCTCCCGGACGGCATGGATCAGCCGCATGGCGGCCTCTCCCCGGTTGACGATGGCGATGCGGCTGAACACCGGGTAAGCCTCCCAGAACTTCGCTGACAACAAAACGGGGGAACCCGTTGGGCGGGGGTCCCCGATATCTTCACCGCCACGGCGGCATGGCTCCAGTCGTCCGGGAGCGGTTGACAGTTCTGGCGGTCGTGTCCGCGATCGGCTCGCCGGGTCGGGGCGATGCCGTTCTCCGGTGCCGGGGCACAGCCGTCAGCTTATCGGCGACAAGGCAGTTTAGCAATGGTAGATTTGGCCGGGTGAGCAGAAGTCGCCGCCCTGATGCGAGGCCCCGCCCGCGCCTTGACCTCGACCGGGTGGTGAGGGCGGCGATCGGCCTGCTCGACGACGAAGGACTCGACGGCCTGACCACCCGGGCACTGGCGGCCCGTCTCGGCGTCCAGTCGCCGGCGCTCTACTGGTACGTCCGCGACAAAGCTGAACTGCTCGATCTGGTGGCCGACGCGATCTGCGCTCCGGCCCTGGTCGCGATGCCCGCCCTGACCGGCGATGAGGGATGGCGCGAGCAGACGGCGGCCGGTCTGCGCCGGTACCGCGCGGTGTTGCGCTCACACCGCGACGCGCCGCGGCTGCTCGCGCAGCGCCCACCCGACGGGCCGGTCCGGCGGCGTCTGGCCGACGGTGCGGTCGGCCTCGTCCTGAAGGCGGGGTTCCCGGAAGCAGACGCCGCGGTGATCTCGCTACTGCTGGGCCACTACGTGATCGGCATTGTCAGCGAGGAGATCCGGATAGAAGCCCAAGCCGCGCAGGGCGACGCCGGGCAGGCTCTCCCGGGCGGCGCGGAGGAACTCCCGAACCTCGATCGGCTGGCTCCGCACCTGGCCGCGGTCGACCCGGACACGCTGTTCGAGACCGGCCTCGACGTTCTCCTGGACGGCCTCGAACGCCGCCTGCAACGCCTGCACGCCACCGGACCGGCGACAGGTGTGCAACGCCCGGCGCCCGGTACAACCCGCGATGTCCGGTGACCGCGTCAGGACTCGTCCACAAAGGATAGTAAGCGTCAGGCGAGGGACTGCGTGAGCTCGATCTGGTTGCCCCACGGATCTGTGAAGACCACGAATCGGGCGTTGACCTCAGGTATCTCGAACGGCTCGCCCAGGATGTCGACTCCGCGCCGGCGAAGCTCAGCGAGCGTGCCGTCCACGCTGGCGACGCGAAGGCAGATGTGGTGGTACCCCGGATACTTCGTGCTGTCCATGACGTTGGCGTAGCCTCGCACCGGCTCGGTACGGCCGCCGCCCATGATTTCGAGGTAGAAGTCGTCGTCATCAGGCAGCGCCAGGTAGGCCAGCCGCAGGTCCTCCCACGGCCATTCCCGGACGACCCGGAGATCCAGCTTCTCGACGTACCACCGCAGGGCGCTCTCGTAGTCCGCCACGCGAACGGCGCAATGGTGCGAGCGGGCCGAAGCGAACGGACTGCTCGGATTCTTGACCGGATGTGCGAGTCCAGGCATGCGATCTCCCGTACGGCTAGCACTGTCTAGCCACGACGCTAGTACCGCGGCCGCGCGATGTCCGAGTCTTTGGGCAACATCTTGTCCGGGGACGGCTTGGCCGTCGTCGCGCCCGAAGGCCAGCTTCGCGTGAGACCTGGTGTCGCTCCCACCGCCTGGTCATGCGTCACATGCAGACAGTTCGCCCGGTCCGGACCGACTCCGTCACGGCGGCGAGCAGGCGCTGCAACCGGACGCCGCGGTGCACGTCGATCGGCTGTGGGCGCTCGCCGCTGATGGTCCGCGCGAACTCATTGGCGACAGTGCGTCGGAGGGCGGCGGCGGAGTGCTGGTTGTCGGGCACCGGCACGACCATACGTCCGGTGTCGGTGACCACGGCGCCATCCAGCGGCCCCGCGCCCGGTGTCGTGACCGACAGGGTGACGTGGCCGATCGCATTTTGGTGGTGGCGGGTGGTCACGGCGACGACTCCACCGGATTCGTCGGCCCCCACCCGCGTGATCGGCCCCGCGACGGCCTCGGCGAGGTCGAGGGCGTGCGGACCGAGGTCGAGGATCGCGCCGCCTGGCTTGCGCCGCCACGGAGTTGCGAACGGAGATCCGGCCAGGGCGCCGGAGGTCACCATCGCGATGCGCACGTGCCGGACCGTGCTGCCGTCCAGCGCGGCCAGGAAGTCCAGTATCGGGCTGCTGAACCGGTACGTCAGCATCAGCTGAGTCGCCACCCGGGCCTCGTCGGCCGCGGCAGCGACGGCTTCGGCGTCGGAGACGGTGAACGCCAGCGGCTTCTCGAGCAGCAGGTGCTTACCCTGCCGCGCCGCCCGGGGAGCGAGCGTCGCCTGCACGTCCGGCGGGACGCTGAACGCGACCGCGTCGCTCTGCACGAGCAGGTCCTCGAATGTGGCCACCGCGACAGCCCCGTGTCGCCCGGCGAGTTCGCGGGCCGCCTCAGGTCGGCGGGCCCACACGGCGCTCAGCGTGAGCTCCGGGCCGGCCGCGAGCAGCGGCGCGTGGAACATGCCGGCCCACGGACCAGCACCGACGAGGCCGACTCTGATCACAGCAGCACCGAGCGGCGGTCACTGTCGAGGATCACCACACACCATCCCAGGTTCGCCCGGCCGTGGACGACGGCCGTCGCTCACGCCACGATAGCTCCGCGCCAAAGCGGTCCTGCCCACCAGCTTCACCCGGGGCACGCGTTCCCACCGGACTCGCCCCAACGTGTGCGAAGCTGGTGCGAAACGAGCGGGCCGCCGCGCGGTGGCGCTCAGCGATACGGTGCCTCTTGCCCTGCGCGTGTTTCGTGGGAGGTCCTGTCGATGGTGGCAGTGCGCGCCTATTCGGCGCTGTGGCGCATTCCCGGCGCACCCGTGCTGCTGGTCTTCGGTCTGATCGCTCGGCTCGGGATATCGATGACGCCGTTGGGGCTCCTGCTCTGTGTCCAGCAGGCGACCGGGCGGTACGCACCCGCCGCGCTGGCCGGCGCCGTCTACACGCTGGGCTTCGCCGCTGGTTCACCGATCGCTGGCCGGATCGCGGATCGGGTGGGGCCATCACCTGTCCTGTTGGCCACAGCCGCTGCCCATCCGATCGGGCTGGCCGCGCTCATCCTGGTGACTCGCGGCGCCAACCCGGACCTGGCGGCGATCGTGTCGGCCGCCGCGGTCAGTGGCGCGACGTACCCGCCGCTCGTCGCCATCCTGCGCGGCGCCTGGAGCGCTCTGACCGAGCCGGGCGGCGACCGAGCGCAGCTTCGTGGTCCGGCACTGGCCGCGGAGACCTCGCTCTACCAATGTGTCTTCATCGTGGGCCCACTGCTCGTCGCGGGCCTGGTGACCATCGCGTCGCCGGCACTGGTGATCGCGGCCGCCGCGGCGGTGACCGCACTGGGAACGGCAAGGCTTGCTCTGGGGACGGCGATGCGCAATGTCCGGCCCCACCCGCGGACGGCGCGGGTGAAGGGTCTCGGCCCGCTGCGGACCCAGGGATTCCCCGCCGTCCTGGTATGCGCGGCCGGGCTCGGCGTGGCCTTTGGTGCCGTCACAGTGACGCTTCCCGCGTACGCCACGACGCACGGCTCCAGATCCGGCGCGCTCGCCGGCGTGCTGTTCGCGGTATTGAGCACTGGCAGCGTGCTCGGCGGCATCTGGTTCGGCGCCCACCCGCGACCCGTACCCCTGCCGCGGCAGTTCGCCGGGTTACTCGCGGCCCTGGCGGTCGGCTACGCGATCCTCGCCATCATGCCCCACCCCGTCGCATTGGCTGTCGCACTGTTCCTCGGGGGCGCGCTGGTCGCCCCGGCGCTCACCGTGGAGAGCTCGTTGGTCGGCCGGATCGTGGCCGCCGGCATGCGCACCGAGGCGTACACCTGGGCGGTCACGGTCGAGGTCGCCGCGACTGCCCTCGGCATCCAGACCAGCGGTCTGATCGTCGACCGGCCCGGTGGCGTACCGTGGGCGTTCCTGCCCGCCAGCGCGGCCGTCGCCGTCGCCGCCGTCGTGGCCGGCCTGCCGGCTGGCCCGATCGCCCGGGCCGCGCGGGCCGTCCCCGAGACGGCCGCCACATAGGGTCGATCCGCCGAGCTGGAAACGCCAGACGACAGGTACCAGCTCCGGTGGGTGGGCCGATGCCAGCCCGCACACCACGGCGTCCACGGTGGTTCCGCGAGGCGTATCCGGTCCAGATCCGCTCGCCGAGAATCGGCGCCGGATGGCCCGACGGGTACGGGACCAAGGAATCTACCGGATTGCCGTGTTGCGACGCAGGCTGGGGCTGGCATCCGGACCGCGCACGGTAGTGGCGTCGGACCGCCGTCGAAGGGTCGCGTCATGAAACCTCGTGCCGCGCCAGGCTGCCTGGCGCTGTTGCTCCTGGTCGGACTGGTCGCTTGTGGACAGACAACGCCACCCGCCGGCCCGACGGTCACGGCGACGCCGACGCTCACCACCCCGGCGTCGCCGGCTCCGACGCTCACCGCGCCGGCTCCGACGCGCACCGCGTCGGCCCTACCACACCCGCCGGTGCCGACCGGCACAGCCACTACGGCGCCGCCACCGTTCCCGCGGGCAATGCTGGGCCGAGATGTTGAGCGCATCCCGACCGGTGCCAGGGTCGTGGCGCTGACCTTCGACGCCGGCGCGAACGCTGATGGCGTCGCGTCGATCCTCGCCACGCTGGCGCAGTATCACGTGCGGGCCACGTTCTTCCTGACCGGCAGCTTCGTCCGCTCGTTCCCTGACCAGTGCCGCGCCATCGTCGCCGCCGGCCACCGGACCGGCAACCACTCGGTGGACCATCCGCACTTCACCGATCTGACCGATGCGCAGATCCGCAGCCAGCTCAGCACGGCGGCCGCCTCCGTCCGCGCCACGACCGGTGCGGATCCGGCGCCGTTCTTCCGGTTCCCGTATGGCGACCGCGACGCCCGGACCATCGCCACCGTCAATGCGGCTGGCTATCTGCCGGTGCGCTGGACGGTCGACAGCCTCGGCTGGCAGGGCACGATGAGCGGATCACGCGACGCGTCCTTCGTCGTCCAGCGCGTGGTGGCCGCGGCCGGGCCGGGCGAGATCGTGCTGATGCACGTCGGCTCCAACCCGGACGATCACTCCACACTGGATGCAGCCGCCCTGCCCGCCGTCATCGTCCAGCTGCGGGCGGACGGGTACGGTTTCGTGACGCTTGACGCGTTGCTGAGCTGAGCCTCATCCCGCCGGCCCGGCTCAATTCGTCGAACAGGGTCACGACGATCGCAGCCGACAGAGCCACCGCCAGCGCGTCGGTGGCGACCTCGACCGCCAGCTCCGTCCACAGCGGAGCGTGGGACCGGCGGATCTCCTCGCTCACCAGGTCGCCGAGCATCACCGGTACGAAGGTGACGATCGTCAGTGCCGCGACCGACCAGAAGCTACCCCGGACCATAGCGACACTGCCTCGCAGCGCGGACCGGACACCGCGGCGTTCCAGGCTCACCAGCGGGGTGGCCAGGACGAGCCAGGCGAACGCCACCACGCCCGGCACGACGAGGAGTAGCAGTCCACAGAGCACCACGATGGCGGTGATCACGGAGACGGCGGCCAGCCGCAGGACGGGTACCTCGCGCGCCGTTCTCCACCACGGCTGCGCGGGAAGGCCGATTTGCTGGTGACGCACCGTGTGTTCGGCCAGACCGGCGCAGAAGACCTCGCCGAGCACGGACGCGCTCAGCACCGCGACAGCTATCCCGATCTTCACCTCGTCCGGGGCGGACACCCGCGTCAGCAGCTCGGTCGCGATCACCAGCGGTGCCACCACGACGAGTGCCAGCACGGCCAACGACCGCCAGTTGTGCCACCAGAGTCGCATGGCCGCGGTCAGCGTGCGGCCGACGCGTAGCCGGCCCGTCCCGGTTGTCCTGGCCGACGAGTCTGGCAAGGATCCCGGGTTGGCCATACCCGCCCAACGGCCAAGCCGGTGAGCTGGTGACGATGGCGTCCGCCAGAAGGCCCTAGTCTCGACGGGTGACGATCCACCAACTTTCGCCCAGCCAGGCGCGTCGTGTCGCGATACGGGCCCAGCGCCTCGACCGTGCCCGACCGGCGGGCCTGCTCGAGCTGGTACGTCAGCTGAGCGTCCTGCAGGTCGACAACACCGCGGCGGTCGCACCCAGCGCTGACCTGGTGCTGTGGAGTCGGCTCGGATCGAGCTACTCGCCGGCGGACCTCGAGGCCGCGTTGGGCAACCAGACGCTGGTCGAACTGCAAGGGATGATCCGGCCGAGCGAAGACCTCGCGCTGTACCGGGCAGACATGGCCGACTGGCCGGGCCGGGGCGAGCTGAGGGAGTGGGAGGAGTACCGGCGCGACTGGGTCGACGCCAACGACGCCTGCCGGCTCGACATCCTCAACCGGCTGCGCGAGGACGGCCCGCTGCGCGGCGCGACAGCTGCCGGACACCTGCGATGGTGCCGTGGCAGTCGAGCGGCTGGTCCAACGACCGCAACGTGCCCGACTGCTTGGAGTTCATGCGTGCGCGGGGCGAGGTCGCGGTCGCCGGACGGCGGGGCGCGAGCGCCTGTGGGATCTGGCCGAGCGGCATCTACCCCGACGATGCGGTGATCCCCGCCGACGAGGCTCGACGGACCCGCGACGAGAAGCGGTTGCGGGCGCTGGGCATCGCTCGAGCCCGCGGCCCTGAATGCCCGGTGAGCCGATGGACGTTGGCGAGGCTGGCGAGCCTGCCGTCGTCGAGGGGGTCCGCGGGCAGTGGCGGGTCGACCCGGCGCAACTCGGACCAGCCGTTCCAGGGCCGGGCGGCGCTGCTCTCACCGCTGGACCGACTCGTCTTCGACCGCAAGCGGATGACCGAGCTGTTCGAGTTCGACTACCAGCTCGAGATGTACAAGCCGGCCGCCAAACGGCGCTGGGGCTACTACGCCCTGCCCATCCTGTACGGCGACCGTCTGGTCGGCAAGCTCGACGCCACGGCGGACCACAGGGCAGGAGTGCTCCGCGTCGACGCGATCCACCAGGATGCGCCGTTCTCCGAGGCCATGACGAACGCCGTCAACCGCGAGATCAAGGCCCTGGCCGGCTGGCTCAAGCTGGGCCTGGACATCACGGCAGCGCGGGCGACGTAGGTCCTGGGCAGGTCCGCAGCGAACAGGCCCTGGTACGTCGCGACCGCCGGCCGCGCATGCGGCGCGCGGTAGAAGTCGGTCCACCGGGCGTGTCGATCTCGCCAGCTCGGCCTCACGCGTCTCCCGTAGTCACGCTGATGGCCGTGCGGGCCATCCGGCTCTTGGCAAGTGATCGCGGACGCGCAAGAGTCGACGGTGTCCGAACCGCGGCGAGACGCGCCTGGAGATCCCACATGAAGGCACTGGTGAAGAGCAGAGGCGGAGCCTGGCCTGTGGCTCACGGATGTGCCCCAGCCGACCCCTGGGCCCGGGCGAGGTACTGATCCGGGTACTGCGTACCGGAATCTGCGGCACTGATCTGCACATCCACGCCTGGGACGAGTGGGCGGCCCAGCACGTACCGGTACCCGATGGTGGTCGGGCACGAGTTCGTCGGCGAGGTCGTCGAGCTCGGGCCCGGAGGTCACCGGGGTCGCGGTCGGTGATCTGGTCAGCGGGGAGGGGCACGTCGTGTGCGGTCGCTGCCGCAACTGCCGGGCCGGCCGACGGCACCTGTGCGTCGCACACGGACAGCATCGGCGCTGAGCCGGGCCGGCGCGTTCGCCGAGTACCTCGCCCTGCCGGCCGGGAACGTCTGGCAGCACCAGAGCCCGACATCGACCTGGATGTGGCGGCCATCTTCGACCCGTTCGGCAACGCGGTGCACACCGCGCTCACGTTCCCGGTGCTCGGCGAGGACGTACTGATCACCGGCGCCGGGCCGATCGGACTGATGGCCGCCGCGGTGGTCCGGCACGCCGGCGCCCGGCTACGTGGTGATCACCGACGTCAACGAGTACCGGCTGGACATCGCGGCGAAGATGGGCGTCACGCTCGCCGTCAACGCCGCCGACACGGACCGTCCGCTCGGCGCAGGACGAGCTCGGCATGCTGGAGGGTTTCGACATCGGGTTGGAGATGTCCGGCCAGCCGGCGGCGCTGAGCGAGATGATGGACAACATGACCCACGGCGGCCGCATCGCGCTGCTCGGGCTGCCGAGCCAGCCGGTCACGCTCGACCTGAGCGCGCGTGGTCCCCAACTCGCTGACCACTCACCGGCATCTACGGCCGGGAGATGTTCGAGACCTGGTACGCCATGTCGGTGCTGGTGTCGCAGGGTCTGGACATCAGCCGGCGATCACCCACCGGTTCCCGGCCGGCGAGTTCGAGCGGCGTTCGAGGTCGCCCGCAGCGGGCGACTGCGGCAAGGTCGTCCTCGACTGGGCGTCGCTGACCCGGAGCTGAAGGGAATCGGATGCGCCAGACCATGCACGACGACATCGCGGCCACCCTGGCCGAGATCCGCGCCGCCGGCCTGTACAAGGCCGAGCGGGTCATCACCAGCCCGCAGGGCGCCGCACATCCGGCTGGGCGACGTCGGCGAGGTAATCAACCTCTGCGCCAACAACTACCTCGGGCTCGCTGATCACCCGGCGGTCGTGGCCGCGGCCAAGGCCGCGCTCGACGAGTGGGGTTTCGGGATGGCCTCGGTCCGCTTCATCTGCGGTACCCAGGACCCCGCACAAGCGGTTGGAGGAGACGCTCTCGGCCTTCCTCGGCACCGACGACACGATCCTCTACAGCTCCTGCTTCGACGCCAACGGCGGCCTGTTCGAGTCGCTGCTCGGGCCGTCGGACGTGGTCATCTCCGACGAGCTGAACCACGCCAGCATCATCGACGGCATCCGCCTGTGCAAGGCGCGACCGGCTGCGCTACCGCAACCGCGACATGGCCGACCTCGAGGCCCAGCTCAAGGCCGCGGCGGGCGCCCGGTACCGGCTGATCGCCACCGACGGCGTGTTCTCGATGGACGGCTACTTCGCCCCGCTGGCCGACATCTGCGGCCTGGCCGACGAGTACGACGCGATGGTGATGGTCGACGATTCGCACGCGGTCGGGTTCGTCGGCCCGACACGGACGGGGTACGCCGGAACTGTACGGCGTGATCGACCGGGTCGACATCGTCACCGGCACGCTCGGCAAGGCGCTCGGCGGCGCGAGCGGCGGGTACGTCAGCGGCCGGGCCGATATCGTCGAACTCCTGCGGCAGCGGTCGCGGCCGTACCTGTTCTCCAACTCGGTGGCACCCGCTGTCGTCGCCGCGTCGCTGACCGTCCTGGATCTGTTGTCCGGAGTCCGGCGAGCTACGCAAGCGGCTGTTCGACAACGCGACCTACTTCCGCGGGCGGATGACCGAGCCGGGCTTCACCCTCCTGCCCGGCGAACACCCGATCATCCCGGTGATGATCGGTGACGCGGTGCTGGCCGGCGCGACTCGCCGATCGGCTGCTGACCAAGGGTATCCACGTGACCGCGTTCTCCTTCCCGGTGGTGCCGCACGGCAAGGCGCGCATCCGCACCCAGATGAGCGCGGCACACACCCGCGCGGATCTGGACCGGGCGGTTGTCGCGTTCGAGCAGGCTCGGGCGGAGGTCGAAGTGTAAGCGCATGCCCGAATCGGACGACGGGCCCGACGGGTCGGAAACCGCTACGCTGAATCGCTCCCCGATGAGTCCGTGGCGGACCGCAGATCAACACGGAGGCGAGAGATGAAGGCACAGACCGGAGACCGGCTGATCATGAAAGGAACCCACGTAGGAGATCGCCAACGTGTCGGCGTCGTGATCGAAATTCGCGGCGAGAACGGCACACCACCATACCTCGTGCGGTGGCAGGACAATGGACACGAGACACTGTGCTTCCCGGGCGCCGATGCGCGGATCGAGGCGGTTGGACAATCCTGACCCGGCGTACCCGGACGCGCCCGGTTGGTCTGATGTGGACGTTGGGAACCGGTCAGCCGGAGATGGCCAGGCGGTTGTCGACATGGGTGACGCCCGGGCTGCTCCACGCGGCGTACTCGGCCTGGCGGTACTCCGCCCAGGACGAGACCTGGCCGATGAGAGTGATGACCGTACCGGTCACGTCCACGCGGATGTTGCCGGCATCGACCTGGGCGTTACGCACCAGGGCCGCCGTGATGCTCGACTTCGCGCGGGTGGGCGAGACGGAGGCCGTGGGCTTGAGTGTGATGGTGTTGACGACGCCGCACACCCCGCGAAGGGCGATCATGGCTCGGCGAGCCTCTTCGCGCTGGTACTGCCAGGCGACCTCGCCCGACAGCGTGACAACGTGATCATGTACCTGGGCTTGGACTGAACCCATCGGGATGTGGACCATGCGCTGGAGCGCCTCGGCCGCCTCGACCGCGATGTCGGTGTCGCCGCGCGGCGCCCAGTCATTCGTCACCGTGACTTCATCCGCGACCGCCGCTACGCCGCGGACCCGCATCGCGGCGTGGACGGCGTTCTGCTTCTCAGGGTAGGTCCGAACCTGCCCGGAGAGGGTCACCGCCCCCTCGTTGACCGAGACACCGATCTGGTCGGCGTTGATGCTCGGCGTCCACACGAGCTCCTCGACGACGGCGGCCTTGAGTTCATGATCCGTCTTGTACAGACTGTGCGTCATGACCTGAACCCTGGTCCGGCGACCCTCGGGTCGGGGAGGGTCTTTCGGCCCCTCGTCGGGGGCCGTCGGCCGGTCAATGCGGCGTCAGCACGTCGATACCTGTCGGGGAATGATCGCGACTGGACACCAGCCACGGTCCAGCAGGGCATAGCACACATCCGCTGGCACGCGGTCCGGACGCGGGCCAGCGATGACCGCCAGCTGGGCGGACATCGATGCGGCGGTCAGGGCGACCGCGGCATCGACATGGTGCCGGACCGTCACGATCACCGGCACCTCGGGATACTTGTCGGCCCACGCGGTCAACGTGTCCGAAAGGCCGCCGTCCGGCCGCTCGGCGCCCGGTTCGAATCCGACGCGTAGCACGCTCAGGGCGGCACCGCGCAGAGCCGCCTCGGCGAATGCGAAACGCAGGACCGGATCGGTGTCATCATCGGCTGTGAGGCCAGCCAGGACAGGTCTGGGTGCGACGACATCCGTGGCGAGAGTGATCGATCGGTGCACGATGACCGGCATGTCCGCGTGCCTGATGACACCCGCGGCGACCGGCCCGACGTGCCCCTGCCGTTTGCCTCGCTGCCCGTGCTCGCCGATGACGAGCAGACAGGCATCACGGGCCTGCTCGAGCAGGACGACGGCCGGATCACCTGGCAACAGCGCCGCGTCGACCGAGAGCCCGGGGTGTTCCGACAGGACGCGTACGGCCGCAGCATCGAGGAACGCGGCTGCCTTGGGCTCTGCGCTACCGGCCATGACGATCAGTAGGGGTGCCGCTCGTACCACGGCCTCCTCAGCAGCCAGGTCCACCGCGGCGAGGCTGGCGGCGAAGCCGTCCACTCCCGCCACCACGAGTCCATCCGGTTCCGTCGGCATGGCGCACCTCCACTCGTTGTCCACGTTGCCAACTACGGAGCCGGCCCGATAGCGCCGTCCGGCCCACCAGTTGCTGACAGGTGGCCCTGATCCGGACCTGCTCAGGCTTCGCCCGGGGCGTATCGGCACAGAGCCCCGAGACCATCGGCGGGAGCATCGGGATGCCCGGGTGGGATCACCCAGACATCCGCATCGGTGAGCAGTGCGGCGCGTACCGCCACGTCCGCCAGCCGGCCGGGCACGTCCGCCACGTCCGCCCCGGGCCGCTGCAGCGAACACAGTGCCCCTTCGCCGAACCACGCGGTGCGTGGGATGTCCTCGTCGACGACCAGCAGCGTGTCGACCCGGCCGGCGGCCAGGGCGGCAACGGTCGCAGGGGCGCCTTCGGTGGCGAGACCAACGGGACCAGCCTGGTCGCGAAGCCGTAGCAGCAGCCGGCTGGTCTGATTCTCGACCTCCTCGGCGATGACCGCGGCGATCGCGGAGTGACGCGCGTCGGCGGACCCGTCCGGGCTCCGACCGCCCGGCAGATCGTGCAGGGTCACCTCGTGCTGGTGCCGGCCGAGCTGGTCCCGCAACAGCTGAACGGCTCGTACGTCTCCGGCCACCAGCATCAGGCGCGCGTCGACGTCGCGAGCCGCCGCAAGCGCCGCATCGAGGACGGCACCCGCATTGTGGCGCCAGGAGTCCTCCGCGCGTCGCTGGTAACGGGGCTGCGACCAGCCTCCCGGCGCGTTGCGTTCGATCTCGTCGTCCGGTCCGACGATAGCGACCGTGTGGCTGGCACCGCCGGCACAGCGGACGCTGGTGATGTCGGCCCCGGCCCGGTCGATGACGACGACCACGTACGCCGGACGGCCCGCCAGCCAGGATAGAACGGGCGTGACGGACGCCGGCGCGGCGAACCGGGCCTCATCACGCGGGGGAGCGCCGGGAAGAGACCGGGCGAAGTGGACCGCTCCGGCGGCCGCGAAGACGGCGTGTTCCGCGTATTCGGGAGCGAGGCGTCGCACATGAGCTCGGATCGCGTCGACGGTCGCCTCATCGGCCCCCTGCTGGCCGAGGTCGGTCAGCAACCCGTGCAACCGGAGGTGCAGATCCTCGGCGTCGTCGAGGTCGCCGCCCCGGTGACGGCACAGGTAGACCGACGCGACGGGATGCGTGGGAACGACCAGCTTACGCAGGCTGACGAGCTCCGCCTCCGCCCATGGGCGGTACTTGATGCTATTCCGCAGTAAGCTCATGTGCCGAGCCTTGCGCGAGGGGAGCCGCAGCGGATAGGGCCGTGTGGCACCCGATCATCGGGACTGATTTCCCAGCCAGGTCGACCTGCCGCTGGACACCAGCACAGTGCGATTCCCGACGGTCACGACTTTCTCTGATCGCGACGATTCGGGTCGTTGTACCCGCTTGCCAGTGCCGTTCGGACCTGTTCGAGCGACGATGTCCGGGCGACTTTGGGGGAATGACGACTATCGAATGGCCAGCGGACGAGTACGGTCCCCGACTGGTTCTCGTGCTCAACCTACCAGCCGGATGTACAGGCTATGTCGTCGTCGATGACGTGAGCGTGGGGCCCGCGATCGGTGGAGTCCGGATGGGGCCCGGGGTTACGGCGGCTGAGGTCGCCCGGTTGGCCCGTGCGATGACGCTGAAGAACGCTGCCGCGCTCCTGCCGCACGGCGGCGGCAAGGCTGGCATACGCACACCCGGCGACCTTGACGCCGGCACCCGGGAACGGGTCATCCGGGCCTTCGCCCAGGGCATCCGCCACCTCGACGAATACATTCCGGGACCCGACATGGGAACCGACGAGACCGCGATGGCCTGGATCCGCGACGAGACGGGGCGGGCAGTGGGGCTCCCCGCGCTGCTCGGCGGCATCCCCCTCGACGAGATCGGTGCCACCGGCTATGGCCTGGCGTCATGTGCGTCGGCGCTGGCCGAAGCTGGCCACATCGAGCTCCCGGGCGCCCGGGTGGCGATCCAGGGATTCGGTGCGGTCGGCCGGCATGCCGCGGTATACCTCGGCGAACTCGGAGCCCAGGTGGTGGCCGTCAGCGACACCAGCGCGACGCTGTTCGATCCGGACGGCCTGGACGTAGCCGCTGTGATCGCCTTCAAGCGCGAGCATCATCTCGCCGGGTACACGGAATCCAAGATCCTGGATCGCGACGCCGTGTTGGGCGTCGACTGCGACACGCTGATTCCGGCGGCGCAACCCGACGTGCTCACTGAGGTCAACGCCCACCTGGTCCGGGCCTCGGTCGTCCTACCGGGCGCGAACATCGCGGTAACCACTGGCGCTGAGGCGAACCTGCACGCGCGGGGTGTGCTGTGCATGCCGGACTTCATCGCCAATGCCGGCGGCGTCATCTGCGCGGCCGTTGAGTACCGCCATGGCAGCCGCACGCAGGCGTTCGCCGAGATCGCCGAACGCGTGCGCGGCAACACGGCCGAACTGCTCGACCAGATCGCGACAAGCGGTGAGCTACCCCGTGTGACGGCGGAGCGCATGGCTCGCACGAGGATCGACCTCGCGCGGACCTACCGGCGCCGCTTCTAGCGGACTCAGCTCTGACCATGGACAGCCTGGACGACTACCCGCTGGCTCAGACCAGCCAGGTGGGCTCGAACCCCGGCTGGTTCAATGCGGCCCGGTTCACCGCGAACGCGCTGATGTCGGTCGTTGTGGCTCGGGTGGTCGCGAGGTCGGCCAGCAGCCGCCCGAAGGTCGGTGCGAATTTGAACGCGTGGGCCGCGCCGAGGCCGACGCAGACCGATGGATGACCAGGCACCGTGTCGATGACGAAGTCCCGATCGGGTGTGAGCGTATAGAGGCAGGTCACGGTGTGGGCCGGCGCCCCGATGCCGGGCAGGAGTTCGGTGACGAAGCCGGCGAGGCGGTCGAGTGCGACGGGATCGGCCTCGAACGATCGGGTGGCCGCCGTGGTCGGGGCGCCACCACAATCCTGCGCCGCCTTGACCAACGCGCCGTGGCCGCCCTCGGCGTATGTCGGGAAACCGTAGAAGGATGGATCGTCCATCCAGATCCAGACGGGTAGACGGTCGGCTCCGAAATCCGTCGGGGCGATGGGCGCGAAATAGGTCACCTGTTCCCGCAGGACGGTCAGCGGCAACGACGTGTCCAGGCAGGCCAGCAGATCGTTCGTCCAGGCGTCGGCGGTGATCACGACCCGGTTCGCGCGTAGCCGTCGGTCGCCGGCGGCGACGATGACCTCGACCTGGTCACCGTCGTCAACGAGTCCGGTGACCCGGGCGTGGTCGAACAGGCGCGCCCCGAAGCCGCGGGCGAGCCGCCGCATCGTCGCCGAACTGCGCCCGGCCGGCACGATGGCGGTGTCCTTCTGGTAGATCGCGGTGGTGCCGTCCGGCAACCTGATCGCGGGCCAGCGTGCGGACACCGCGGCGGCGTCGAGAACGTCGAACCCGACGTTGCAGGCGGCGAGGCTCGACGTGTAGTCCGTCGACGGGATCGCGGCGCCAGGCGGGAACAGGTCGAGGCCACCTGTCGTCGTCACGAGCCGTTCGCCCGACTCGCTCTCGAGCGTGGCCCAGTCGTGGTAGGCCTGATCGGCCAGGGACACGTAGGCCGGCGTGTGATAGCTGCGTCGCAGGATCCTTGACGTGTCGTGGGATGCGCCGTTGTGGTGCCCGAACGCGAACTGTTCGAGCAGCACGACATCGAATCCGCGCCGGGCCAACTGCCAGGCGGTCGCGCTGCCCAACCCGCCGGCCCCGACGACCACCACATCGACGAGCTCGCTCGCACCCATCATTGGCCCAACCGGGGCAGTAACCACCGGCGGATGTCGAGGCTGAGATCTTCCATCGGCGCGTACCAGCCGGTGGTGAAGCCGCGCGAGGACATTCCGCGTTGAACGGAGGCGCAGATCGCCCAGTCCTGTCGGTTCACCAGATCCCAGAAGTCGGCCACGTCGCTGGGATCGAAGGAGTCCCGGCTGACCTCATCGGCGGCGAACAACAGGTCACACACGATCCGCGTGCGACTGGCCGAGATGGGCCACAGTGTGAAGGCGGCGACGTGTTCGGCCGACAGGCTCAGCATCAGGTTCGGGTACACCAGCTCGCCCTTGTGGCGGACCTGCTCGTGGGCGTCGAGTCCGGCGAACGGAGCTCGGGTCGACGTGCCCGACACCGTGAACGTCCAGGCCCCGTCGCGGTGCGGAATGCCGTCGTCCCAATCCAGGTCGGCACCCCCGTGGCCGAAGGCCGGCACCAGGCGGACGAGTTCGGGGTGCACGCCGGCGCAGTGGTAGCACTCGTTGTAGTTCTCCAACACCACCTTGTAGTTGGCGCGCAGATCGTAGCTGAGGGTCGTACCGACAACGAGGTCGACGAGTGGGTACCGGCTGACCCGGTCAGGCATCGCGCCCAGGCTGTCGATCAGCGTCGGCCCGGCCGCGCCGGCCAACCGGATGAACAGGAATCCGCCCCAGGCGGCCGCTGCGATCTCGGAGAGCCCGAACTCGTCGGCAGCGAAGTCCGTGATGGCGTCGGTGTGCGGTGCCCGCAGGAGCCGGCCGGACAGATCGTAGGTCCAGGAGTGGTACCGGCAGCGCAGGGCGACCGCCCGGCATGGAGCAGGCGGACCGGTATCGGGTTCCACCGACACCACTTGCGCACCTCGGTGGCGGCACACGTTGAAGAAGGCCCGGAGCACGCCGTCGCGGTCGCGGGTCACGAGGACGCTCTCCCCGACCACGTCGACGACGGCCAGCCGGTCCCGTCGACCGTCCTCGAGTCCCCACGTGGTCAGGCGCCCGGCACAGAACCACTCTCGCAGCAGGACGTGATCGACCTCGCGCTTCCAATGCGCGTCGTCGGTGTAGTACGGGCCGGGAAGCGCCGGCTGCAGGCAACCCATACCCGATCGTACTGACTGACGACTCAGGAGAGGAAGGAGGCGGAGGCCAGAAGACGGATGGCATCTGGGCGACCTGGGAAGCGCCGTCCCGCTCGCCCGCGTACCGCGGGGGGCGAGCAGGACGGCGCCGGTACTCACCCGCCGGTCAGGTCCGCCACCGTGCGGATAGCGGCGAACCGGCCAGCCAGCACGTACTCGGTTCGGGCGATGATGTCGTCCACCTGGAGCGTGCGCGGGTCGGCCAGGATCTCCGCGAGCGGCCGATCCGGCGGGGCGTCGCGATGCTCGATCGGGTTCGTCGCGGTCGCGTCGGTCACGAAAGTGACCTCGTAGCCCAGGCCGGCGGCGGCCCGGGCGGTCGTTTCGACGCACTGCTCGGTGCGGATGCCACACACCACCAGCTCCACGATGCCGGCGCTGGTCAGCAGCTGCTGGAGGTTGGTCGTATAGAACGCGTTGAAGGAGGTCTTGGTGATCACCGGCTCGCCATCGGCGGCTTCCAGCCCCTCCATGAGGCATACATGGCCGTTGGCCGGGTCGAAGACAGTACCGGTGCCGGGCTCGACGTGCAAGACCCACACGATCATCTCGCCACCGGCCCGGAACGTCTCGGTCAGGCGGTGGACCTGCTTGGCGATCTCCGGGTTGGAGATGGCGGCCCAGTTCGGGCGCTGGCGGAAGGACTCTTGGACGTCGATGACGACGAGTGCTCGCTTCATGGCCGGATCCTGCTCCGCTCGCGGGCGAATTGTCAGGCATCATCATGTCCAAATGCGGGCCGATCCGGTCAACAACCCCGGCAGCGCCGATGGTCGCGCGTCCCTTGCGGCCGCCCGTCCGCCGCCCGCATCCCCCGGCTCACGGTGCCGTGACAGGACGAGGCGAAGGCCTTCAACAGCCGCGATCTGTCCACCGTGGACTTGGTGTGCATGTGACCGGACGACCGGGGTGCGCCGTCGACGTCGCTGCGCCGCCTCGGCTCGGCGGGCCGTTTGACGAGCGGGCCTCGTTGGAAACACGCGCCGGCGCGGATCAGTCTCAGGGTGGCCCCTGCCCCTGCGGCGGTCACGAAACACGAGCGCCACATTCACAATGTTCTCGCCATCGCTGACCATCGGCCCGCTCTGACCGCTACACTGCGTGTGTGATCGGCTGGGCCGTCCACATAGGCCGGTGACGGCAGGGCACGCGAGCCTCCGTCTCCGCCGATGCCGGTGCGGGCCGACCGACTGCCGGTCAATAGCCGCGGGCCCACCCCGTGGACATTGACGCTTGCGCTCCGCTCGAGCGCCGCACCGGGCCAGCCGCGGCCGTGGCGCCATCCACGGCTCGGGATCGCGGCATCCGTGGTGGTGCGTTACATGACGAACTCAAGGGTCCGTTGACCCGCCCACGACGACGAAGGAGAGACATGCAGCCCGACCCATACCCCGTGACATTCGCAGTGGACTATCCCGATCGACCGCTCGACCGGCTGACGACGTTCTTCAGAATTTTCGTCGCGATACCTATTCTGATCGTCCTCGGCGCCATCGCCGGCGGCACCTGGCAGTGGAGTTCGAGCGAACATGGCGGCAGCGCTGTCGCGGCCGGAACGGGTGGACTGCTGTTCTTCGCGCCACTGCTGTTGATCGTCTTCCGACAGAAGTACCCACGTTGGTGGTTCGACTTCAACCTGCAGTTGCAGCGGTTCAGCACTCGCGTGGCGGCATACCTGGCCCTGATGGACGATCGGTATCCGGCTACCGACGAGGAGCAGTCGGTCCACCTCGACTACCCCTACCCGGACGCCGCCCAGCTCAACCGGTGGCTGCCACTCGTCAAATGGTTCCTGGCTATACCGCACTACATCGTGCTGTTCTTCCTCGGGATAGGCGCCTTCGTGGCGGTGGTCATCGCATGGTTCGCCATCGTGTTCACCGGCCGGTATCCGCGCGGGTTGTTCGACTTCGTCGAAGGCGTCATCCGATGGCAGAACCGCGTCATCGGGTATGCGTTCGTCCTCGTCACCGACACATACCCGCCCTTCCGCCTCGGAGCCTAGTGTTTCGCCGGTCCGACTACGTCGGGTCCGGCGTGGATGGGTGGTGCGGTAACGCGCGGGATGCCGCCCTGGCGATCGCGCTGCGCGGCATCGTCCTTAGTGGACTTTCGTCACGGTGGTTCAGCGCTTGCCGCCGGGGCGCCGGGCTGATCGGAGCTGTGCTGCTCGGCGGAGGCGAAGTCGCCGCCGTCCACGCGGCTCGCACCCGGGTCTACGCCGGCGGTGCGCCGTTGCTCGGCCTACTGCGAACGGAGCACCGACGATCCGGGCCGACGAGTTCTCGATGGGAGGCGAGACCTGTTCAGCGGTGGCCCGTCAGCCGACCTGCGGCCGGCTGACGACTACCGCGCCCGTCGTCTCCTCGATCATCTGTTCCAGCAGTATGCCGCGGTCCCGCCGCTCGGCGGACGCCAACCCGAGCTCGCGGATTGTCGGTGCCACCGTGGTCACGAGGTTGACGAGATGCTCGAGCAACGGCAGCCGGTCCGAGCCGCCACCGATCACCGATCGCATCCGCGTCGCGTCGTGCGAAGCTCCACCGACAAGAGCGACAAGGGTCGCGCGGAGCCGTTCAGACGTGAGTGTTTGGTCAGCGGCCGGCGTTCTGATGGAACGCGTCCACGATTTCCTGCTTGATCCGGCCACGATCGGCGATGTCGTAGCCCTGGGCCTGTGCCCATTCCCGGATCGCCCGGTTCTGGTCCGGGTGGACAGATCCGGCGCCGACGCGGCTACCACCGCGGCGCACGGTCGCGGTTGCCCGGGTACTGACCCGGTTGGCGCGCTCGACGAACGAGGCCAGTTCGCCGCGCAGTTTCTTGGCGTTCCGGGAGGACAGGTCGATCTCGTACAGGTGACCGTCGAGCCCGAATCTCACGGTCTCGTGCGCGACCCCGCCGTCGAGGTCGTCAACAAGCCTGGTGATGGTCTCTTTGGCCATGCCACTCTCCTTGTCAGAATCGTCGGGTCGACCATAGCCTATTCAGACCGTCCGCGTACCGCAAAGGCCGGGCAACGGCGAATCGCCGCTCGAATGTGGAAACGACTCGACGATCCATCGAGTAGCGGGGAGAAAGCGACGGCGGTGCGCGACGTTTCCAGCCGGCCTGGCGGCATGAGCGGAATCGAGGCAGGACGCGCACACGTGGATGCGTTCTCCGGAGCGGGAACCGTCCGGGACACGCTTCCTGACCGCCGCTACCCGTGACGGGCCTGCAAGTATCCACAATGGATTCTGCTACCCGGTACGGCGCTGTCCTTCATGCACCGGACGGTACGATCTGGAAGGTCACCACCGCGGCGAGGAAAGACACGGATTCGCATGGGAGGCCATCGACGGGTCACGTCCCACTCGTCGACGGCGGCAGCCCGGCATGGCGATCCGCCTGACGGGTCCCAGTCCTTCCCGTTGCTCCTCCGCCCGGGCCACGTGCGTCCACGCTAGACTCCCGGATCAATGAATCACTGCTGGGGACGTACGCGCTCGACGGCGTGGTGCATGGTGCTCGTGCTCGTTGCCGTCGTCGGCTGCACGGCCGACCCGTCGTCGGTGACAGGCACGGGTACGGGTACCACCTCCGTGACCGGGAGTCCGTCCCCGACGCCGGCTCTGACCACGCCGCCCCCGACTCCTCCCACACTGCGGCATACACCGGTCCGGGTGGCGATCTTCGGCGACTCGCAGGCCACCGCGCTCTACGCGACGCGCCCGCCGAGCGTGGCCAAGCAGCTCACCCTCAGCGACGACAGCATCAGCGCCTGCGGCATCCTCCGCGGCCAGGTGAGCAGCCGCTCCGGTGAGCGCTTCGACCTGGTGTCCGCCTGCCCGAACTGGCTGAACAAGTGGCGCACCGACGCCAAGCGCGAGAAGCCCGCCATCGCCCTCGTCATCATCGGAGCCTGGGACGTCCTCGACCTCAGGACGCCGACCGGCACGGTGGTGTTCGCCACTCCCGCATGGGATGCCAACTTCCTGGCCACCCTGCGCAGCGGACTCGACGCCCTCCGCGAGTCGGGCGCGCAGATCGCCCTGGCCGAGCTGCCCTGCTACCGCCCTCACAAGACGAACCCCACGCCACCGGGCTGGTGGCCGGAGCGCGGCGACGACGACCGTGTCCGCCACGTCAACGACCTGCTGCGGCAGGTGGCCGACAACGTGCATATCTTCACGGTGAAGCCGGCGGCGGTGTTCTGCACCGACCCGACCGTCGCCGACAACAAGAAGGACCGCTACGACGGAGTGCACTACCTTCGTCCGGGGGCGACCATCTACTTCGACGCGATCATCCCGCAGCTGCTCACCCTACCGACCTGAACGATGTCGACCGGCCCAGGTCCAGGGACGGTCAGCGAACGCGTTTGAGAGCGAGCAGAGAGATGCTGTGCACACCGTAGGCGGCGCTGGCGCCCAGCGCCTGGTCGGAGATGAACTGGTACGGATTGCGGCGGGTCTGCTCGACACTTAGGCCGGCCTTCTCGATCGCCCGCCGGTAGGTGTCCTGTTGCGCGGCGCCGCCGATGCAGGAAGCCCACAGGTCGGCGTTGCCGACGATCGCGTCGGTGAGCTGTTTGTCGGTGATGATGTCGGCGATCGCCAGTCGGCCCCCAGGTCGCAGGACCCGGGCCGCTTCGGCGAACACCCGGTCCTTGTCCGGCGACAGGTTGATCACGCCGTTGGAGATGACGCAGTCGATGCTTTCGTCGTCGACCGTGGGCAGGGCTTCGATGTGTCCCTCGCGGAACTCGACCTGCGTCAGGCCGGCCTCGGCGGCGAGCCGGCGCGCCTTGGCGAGTTGCTCGGCGGTGAAGTCGACGCCGACGATCCGCCCGGACGGACCGACCAGTGTGGCGGCGACGAAGCTGTCGGTCCCGGATCCGCTGCCCAGGTCGAGTACCCGCTCGCCCGGGCGAAGGTCGGCCAGGTCGGCGAAGTATCCCACTCCGGCGAAGGACTCGACCGCGCCGCCGGGAATCCGGTCGAGCAGATCGGCCGGGTAGCCGAGGCGTTCGGCCAGTGCACGCCCCATTTCGAAGTGGAAATCGCCGTGTGGCTGCTCGGCCACCCGGCGGTACATGTCCTTCACCTTGATTTCCAACTCGACCGCATCGACGCCAGCCATGCCGGTCTCCCCCTTCGGGTTGACGTTCTGTTACCGGGTAGACGGTTCAGGACACGCAGTTATTGCATCCCGCCCGCCGGATCGGCTCACTTCCGCACCGACGTCACGTCCATGCACAACGCCGCGATCGGGGTCATCGAATTCGGGTACATCACTGCCATCAGGCCCTGAGTCGGGCCGTCTTGCCGGGTTCGCTACGGCCACGGATCCGCTCACCTTCCGGTACTGTGTCGATCGTGGTGGTGTCCCGATATCGTCCATCAAGCTGAGGTGCGCGTGCGGGCCGATGCGGACGGGGAGGTATCGACGGGAGCTCCGGGCGCCGTGCTCCAGGGGATATCGTTCTTCCCCCGGGGCGGCTCCGCCCATGTCGTGCGATATCTGAGTGAGGCGTTACGGGACATCGGTTGGCGCGTACGGATCGTGGCCGGATCCGTCGGCGGCGCTGGACAGTCGGGGCACGCGGAGACGTTCTATCGCGGGCTTCCGGTCCACGTCGCTGACTTCACGTCGGCCCTCGACGCGTGGCGGACGGGCGCGGATCCATTGGCGCAACGAGTACCCCTGCACGCGTCCTATGAGGACAAGCCCGGGGCGCCCGATCGCTGCTTCGGCAGGGTTTCGCCGACGCTGGCCGAGCGACAGGTGCAGGCATGGCAGCGGGTTCTGGCCGCCAGCGGCTCGGAGCCGCCGGATGTTCTGCACCTGCACCACCTGACGCCGCTGCACGACGCGGCCCAGCGGCTGTGGCCCCAGGCGCCGACCGTCACCCATCTGCACGGCACAGAGTTGCTGATGCTCGAGGAGATCGGCAGGTCGGACCCGCCGTGGCCGTACGCGAGCTACTGGGTCGACCGGCTGGGCGACATCGCCCGTCGCAGCGACCGGGTCATCGTCGCGTCGCCCCATGTGGCCGGCCGGGCGGTGGACGTGCTGAAGCTGGCGCCTGGTCAGGTGGCCGTCGTGCCGAACGGAGTCGACACGCACCACTTTCGTCCGCTGCAATTGAGCGTCGATGAGAAGCTGGCGCTGCTGCGTGAGTGGCTTGTCGATGAGCCACAGGGCTGGAACGAGAGCGGCCGGCCGGGCTCGGTTCGATACTCCGCGGCGGACCTGTCCGCCTTCATCGACCCCGCTTCCGGAGCCGCCCGGCCCGTCCTGTTCTACGTCGGCCGTTTCACCCGGGTGAAGCGAGTGACCCTGCTTCTACGCGCCTATGCCCGGGTGCGGCTCCGGTTGGGCCCGGCGGCGCCGCCGTTGATCATCTGGGGCGGCTATCCCGGTGAATGGGAAGGCGAGCATCCGTACACGCTGGTGCGCGAGCTCGCGCTCGACGGCGTCTTCTTCGTCGGCTGGCGCGGTCATGACGATCTCCAGCTCGGCTTCGCCTGCGCTGACCTGTTGGTAGCCCCCTCCGTCAACGAGGCGTTCGGGTCGGTCTACCTCGAGGCCATGGCGGCCGGCCTGCCGGTCGTGGCGACGGCCAGCGGTACACCGGCCACATTCCTCAACCAGGACCCGACCCGGCCGGAGGGCTGGCTCGTCCAACCGGACGACGAGGACGCGCTCGTGGACATTCTGGTGCAGGCGCTGACCATCCCCGGCGTCATGGCGGCCAGAGCGGCCGCCGCCCGGGCCTTTGCCCGCAGCCGGTTCTCGTGGCGGGCGATCGCCGAGCAGGTCGCCAACATCTATCAGGCGGTACGCCGCTGAGTCGTCGTTGCCCCGGGGGGTTTGCCCGTGGGGTTTGCCGCGGGGTTTGCCCGGGGGGTTGCCACGGGGGTTTGCCCGGACAGTTTGCTAACACATTTCGCGCTGTATGGTGTCCGGGCAAACACGTGGTGTCCACTGTCGCCATCCGGCGGGCGCTGGGCCGGCGCTGGTGGTCGGCCGCAACGGCTCCTACCGGATGGTGAGGCATGTCGACACGTTCGACGCCGGCGAATCGTTGTTGCTCTCGCCCGACGGCCGGTTCCTCGCCGGAGACGGAGGTCTCGAAGGCGCGACCGGAGAGGGCACGACGGTGATCGATCTGAGCACCGGGCATACCCGCGGCTATCCCGCCGGACGGCCGGTTGGGTGGTCGCCAGACGCCCGCCACCTGGTCGTGCGTGTCGGGGAGGGGACGCTGCGGATCCTTGAGCTCGACACGGGAGCCGTGCGGGACCTGGGCGTCTACGGCGGCGACCAGTCGAAAGCGGAGGAGATCGCGTTCTCGCCGGATGGGCGGCAGCTGGCCGTGCAGGTCGGCCGGGCCATCGTCGTCGTCGACCTGGCCACGCCGACCGCACACCCGCTGGCCGACCTCGGCGACGGCCGGTACCTCGCTGGGCCCGGCGCCTGGGACTGCGCCGGCCGGCTCGCGGTGTGGCAGGTGGTCGGACCGGTCGGGCCGCCGCTACCGGACGCGCGGGGTGGACGCCCAGCCGACTTCACACTGACCTATGTCGATCCCCATACGGGCGCCGATGCCCGTGGTCCCGTCGTGGCACCCGTCCGCGCCGTCGGCGCACGGCTGCTTGGATGGCAGAGCGACGGTGACGCCGTGGTCGTGCTCTATTCGGGTCATGTCCAGGTGCTGGCGTTGCGCGACAGTGCCGCGCCAAGGGCACTGGTCAGTCTGCCCGGCGCGACGGACCGGGTGGACATCGCCCGTGACCTGCTCGACCGGTTCGGCGGCCCGGCACCATCCCTGACGGACAGACTGCTGGACTGGCTACGTGCACTCGCCGACGACCTCGCCGTTCTGCTGGGGATCGTGGTCTCGGTCTACGGCGTCGTCATGCTCCGCCGCCGGGCCCGTACTGGATTCTGGCGAAAGGTGCCCGGTGGCACCCGCCGTCGGGTCGACTTCCCGCGCCCTTTCTGACCGTGGGCCTCGCGCATAGACCCGTCTGCCCCAGGTGGGAGGCGGATACTCGTTTGGCTGCCCCGGCCGCCCAGGCTAGAGTTCGACGGCATGGAGGTCATCCGACGCGTCACCGTGACCGCGCGAGCTGCTCGCCCGCCGGTCGCTGCCGTCTGACCTTCCCCGCAACACCGCCGGCGACCGGACACGGGCCGCCGGCATTGTCGTCTCCACACCCCGGGTGTGACGCTGTTGCAGGGTCAGTGTCCGGTCGTCCCCGACCGAGAGGGCTTTCGCCGTGGACACCAGCCACATCACCGGTGCGTTCCTGGACTTCTACCGTGACCGCGGGCACCGCGACCTCGCCGGTACCTCCCTGCTGCCACCAGCAGGCGACAGGGTGCTGTTCACCAGTGCCGGCATGCACCCGCTCACGACATACCTCGAAGGCGAGCCGCATCCGCTGGGTGCCCGCCTGGCCGGCGTACAGCGCTGCCTACGTACCACCGATCTCGATGAGGTCGGCGACGACACCCACCTGACCGTGTTCGAGATGCTGGGATCGTGGTCGCTGGGCGACTACGACGGCGAGCAGAGCGTGCGATGGGGCTACGAACTTCTCGCCGATCGCCTCGGCGTCGATCCCACACGGATGCATGCCACGGTCTTCGGCGGCGACGACGTGGTCGGCCCCGACTCGGACTCGCAACGGGCGTGGGACGAACTCGGGATCCCTGTCGAACGCACGGGCTCGGAGAACTGGTGGTCGAACGGACCCACGGGACCCTGCGGCCCGGACTCGGAGATCTTCGTGTGGACCGGAGAAGGTCCGCCGGTCGGCACCCCCACCACTGACGGGCGCTGGGTCGAAATCTGGAACCACGTGATGATGCGCTACCGCAGGCTCGACGACGGCTCTCTGCATCCCCTGCCACAGTCCAACGTGGACACCGGCGTGGGGCTGGAACGCCTGGCCATGGTGCTGCAAGGCCAAAGGTCCGTGTTCGACATCGACGTGTTCCGGCCATGGACATGCGAGGTCCGTGACCGGTGGGGCTTGGACGGCACGGACCTGCGCGTCGTATGCGACCACATCCGCTCGGCGGTGGCCGTCATCGGTGACGGGGTCCGACCATCCAACAGCGGCCGCGGCTATGTGCTCCGCCGGCTGATCCGTCGAACCCTGACGACACTGTGGCGCGACGGCGAGCCACGTACCATGGCCGACCTGTCACCGGCGTTGATCGACGACACACTGACCCACTTCGGTCAGAACGGAGGACAAGCAGTGCGCGGTGTACTGGCGGACGAGGAGCGACGCTTCCGCGCACTGCTGGAGCGAGGCCGCCGGGTACTGCTGCGCTGGCAGGTCGGCGGGCCACTCAGCGACGAGGACTACCGGTACCTCCACGACACCCACGGCCTACCGCGCGAGCTGGTGGTGATCCTCCTCGGCGAGCGGGCGTAGCTGGCGACGTTCGGCGGCTGCTGGCACGCGACTGCGCTATGGGGCCACCTCGGCTCGTACCGGTTCCACGATCTCGTCGACCAGCCACTGCAGTGGACGCCCGTCCAGTACCGCGGCCAGCACGATGTGCTGGACTCCGGCGTGGATCATGTCGAGGAGGGTGGCACGGGCTACGGCTGCCGCGTCGGGTTGGCTGGCCCGCACGATCGTCTGCATCGACCGGGTGATGATCGCCGGGTCGCGGCCGATGGCGGCGCAGTGGGAAACGAGGATGGCATCACGGCGGCGGAACTCGGCGTCCGGCGAGCCGGGGTAGTTCCAGATATCCGCGTGCCGCGCGACGACGCGCAGCATGCGCGAGCCGTACCCGCCGATCATGATCGGCGGGTGGGGCTTCTGCATTGGTTTCGGCTCGCAGACCGCGCCGCGTAGCGTCAGCGTCGGCCCTGAGAAGTCGAACGGTTCCGATTCGGTCCACATGCGACGGATCACCACCAGCGACTCGGCCAGGTCACGTACCGCTTCGCCCGGCGCCACCAGCGGTACGCCGTAGGCTTCGAACTCCCGCACGGCGGGGTTGGGGCCGGCGACCCGGCTGCCGCCAGCGCCGATGCCGAAGTCGAGTCGCCCGCCTGCGATGACGTCAACCGTCGCGGCCATCTTGGCCAGCAGTGGTGCCGAGCGCAGCCGGTTGCTGGTTACGATCACGCCCAGCCGGAGCCGAGACGTTTGCGCCGCCAACGCGGCGAGCAACGTCCACGCCTCCAGCGCCGCGCCCTCGACCGGCCCGCGCAGCGGCACCATGTGGTCCCACAGCCAGGCGTGGGAGAACGCCGGCACGGCATCTGCCGCACGCCAGGTTTCGAGGATCTGCGCGTACGTCAGTCCCATCTGGCTGGTCTTGATGCCAAACGACAACACGTCTGCCCCCAGATCATCAGTATCGCTGACGATCAGCATAGGCCTATCCTGAGCTGATGGCCATACCGACCGTGCGTAACCGCCTCGGGTACCTGCTCAAGCACGCCCAGCTACGTCTCAGCGAGCTGAGCAGCCATGCCCTCGAGCCGTACGGCATCGGCGGCCGTCAGCTCGCCGTGCTCATCGCGATCGACGACCAGACACCACAGTCCCAGCAGGAGATCGCGCGCCGTCTCAACGTCGACCGTACCTCGATGGTCGCCTTGGTCGACGAGCTGGAGCGCAAGGGTCTCGCCGAGCGGCGGTCAGCGACAGGCGACCGGCGCAGGAACGTCGTGGTGCTCACCACGGCCGGTAAGGACACGCTCCGGAAAGCCACGAAGGCCAGCAACACCGCCGAGCGCGTGTTCCTCGCCAAACTGAGCGAGGCCGAGGCCGCGACCTTCCGCCGGCTGCTGCAGACCGTCGTGGCACCGCCATGACCGCACCGCGGCTGGCGCTCCGGTATCCGTGCGTAGATGCCGGCGTGCGAGTCTGTTCGGTGTTCCTGCCACAGGGAGCAGGCTAGAGTGGCGTGGTGATGTCGGGCACGATCGAGGCTGACTATCTCGTCGTCGGGTGCGGCGCGGCGGGCATGGCGTTCAGCGACGCAGTGGTCGCTGACTCCGATGCCCAGCTGTCATGGTCGACCGGCGCGTCGCGCCCGGCGGACACTGGAACGAGGCGTACCCGTTCGTGCGCCTGCACCAGCCCTCCGCCTACTACGGCGTGAACTCGATGGCGCTCGGCAGCGAGACGATCGACCATCGTGGCCAGAACCGGGGGCCTGTACGAGCGGGCGAGCGCCGCCGAGATCTGCGCGTACTACGACCGGGTCATGCAGCAGCGCCTGTCTGCCTTCCGGCCAGGTTCGTTTCTTCCCGATGTGCGACTACGTCGGGGGAGCGCGGTTCACCTCGCGCTTGTCGGGCAACGCGTACGAGGTTCAGGTGAGAAAGAAGTCCGTCGATGCCACGTATCTCGAGGGGTCCGTGCCTGCCAGCACCGCTCCCCCCGTTCGAAGTCGCCCCGGAAGCACACTGCGTGCCGGTCAACGATCTCGCATCCGTCGCCGAACGTCCGACCGGCTACGTGATCATCGGAGCGGGCAAGACGGCGCTCGACGCGTGCGCGTGGCTCCTGGACAACGGCGTCCCCCCGGACGACATCGCTGGATCAAGCCACGCGAGGCCTGGTTCCTGAATCGCTACCTTCGCGCAATGTGGCGAGCTCGTCGGCACGCTGCTCGAGGGGCTCTCCCTTCAGGTCGAGGCCGCCGCCCAGGCAACTCGACCGGCGACCTGTTCGCCCGCCTCGAGGCCGACGGTCAGCTGCTCCTGCGTCGACGAGCAGCGTCATCCCTACGATGTTCAAGGGCCCGACCGTGAGTGTCGACGAGCTCGCGCAGCTCCGCCAGACGCATCGAGGTGTCGTCCGGCTCGGGAAGGTCCGGCGGATCGAGCGCGACCGCATCGTGCTCCACCAGGGCACGATGCCCACGAGTCCGCGGCATCTCCATGTGCACTGTGCTGCTGCGGGGCTGAACCCCGCGCCCGCCGTGCCCATCTTCGCGCCCGATCGCATCACCCTGCAGTCCATTCGGACAGGTCTCATGCCGTTCAACTCGGCGCTCATCGCGTTCGTGGTGACCGCGCGCGACGACATCGCGGAGAAGAACCGTCTCTGCCCGCCGAATCGCCAGCCGGACACGCCGATCGACTGGCTGCGGGGAACGCTCATCGGATGCAGCCGACGCGCTCTGGTCGAAGGAGCCCGACATCGCCGACTGGCTCGAGCGCGCTCGCCTCAACGCGTTGCGCGGCCTTTCGATGTACGCCGGTGAGCCGCGCGTCCAAGAGGCGATGACCCGTTTCGTATCGAACGTGGGCAAGGCGACCGGCAACCTGCGCGCCTGGTCTCGGCCGCCCGCTTGAAAATGAGGATGCGCGAGGTTCCGGCATCGCCGTTGCCTGATGCGTTCGGCATCACCGCACGATGACAAGGTTGGCCATGTCGACCACCGGCCGGTACCCGAGGGCGGCGTAGATCTTGTTGGACGTCGGGTTCGCCTGGTCGGTGAACAGGCATACCCGCGCACCCTCGGCCTGGATCCGCCGGGAGACCTCGGCGACGGCAGCGCTGGCCCAGCCGAGCCCGCGCCTGGCCGGCGGCGTGTATACCGGACCCAGACGGGCCACTCCGAAAGACGGCGGGTTGGCGCCGGTGAGATGCACCGGCTCCCCGGTCTCGTCGACCCAGAACCATAAGCGCTCGGCTCGTAGCCGGCGCAGCATCTCCGTATCGTCGGGGATATCGTGCGCACTGGCACCGCGCGGACGCCCCGCTTGTTCGTCGGCATCGCCCATGAACGCGCCGAACCACTCCATGGCCAGTGGTAGGTCGTCCTCGGTCGCGACTCTCAGGCAGCCCGGCACAGGTGTCGGCAGCCTCAATTCGCCCAGTTCGTGCAGCCGGGTGTGTTGGCTGACCTCGACCCGGCCGCCGCCGAGCCGGGTCAGTTCGGCGGCGCACAGTTCGACGGCGGGTAGTGCCCCGTTGACCGCGAGCACCTCCTCACCACGCCCGTGCAAGGCGTTGGCCAGGGACACGGCTGCCTCGTCAGGCATCGGCAGCAGGAACGGCGGGTAGGGCGCGAACGTCGCCGTTCGCATCCCTGCCCCGACCACAGCACCGGACTCGTCCCGGACCACCAGCCACCAGTTGCGGTCGGGTGGCACGATCGCGTCGGACCGCTGGGACCGCAGCCTGTGTGCGATCGTGGTCACCACCGTGCTCACTACCGGGTCGCCGGCCAGGAAGTCGGCCGCCTCGGCGAGGAAGTCGGCTGGATCGGAGTAGAACTGTAGCGGCGGTCTGGCCATCGGGGCTGCCCTCATCTTGGGTAACCTAGCCAATCGTCTGCGACGCCGGCATGGGATTTTCGACCACCCGGTGACCGCCACCGCGCCCAGCACCAGAGCCAGCCGGATCCAGAATCGGCGGCGCGGCGCGAGGATGCCCATACCCGAACTAGACACGACGCCCTTGGTGATCCGCTGCTGGCAGTGGTTGGCTGACCAGGGCGCGCGGAAGCCGACATCGCCCGGATGACACTACCACAAATGCAACATTTCGCCCCCGGGGGCCAGCGGCGCGCGGCAGCGGGCCATCGCCGACGCCCCCCGGCTCAGTGATCCTGACGGCTGACCGGTGCACCAGACCTCACTGCACAGATCCGGACCCGTACCGCGTGTTGGTAGGGAGGTGAGACCGTATGAGCGACTTCGACGAGTTCGTCAATACACACGGCCCTTCACTGCTGCGGTTCGCCTATTTGTTGAGCGGCGACCCGTACCAGGCTGAGGACATCGTCCAGGAAGCACTGGCGCGCGCGCACCTGCGCTGGACGACGATCGACAGGTACGACCTCCCCCAGGCATACGTCCGCAAGGCGGTGCTGCGCCAGTACCTGTCGTGGCGACGGCGTAGGTCCAGCTCCGAGATCGCGGTCGCGGCAGTGCCGGACCGGGCCGACCGGGCCGACGAGGCGGAACGCATCGCCGACCAGCAGCACCTGGGTGTCCTGCTCGCCGGCCTGCCGCGGATGCAGCGTGCCGTGATCGTGTTGCGGTACTTCGAAGATCGCGACGATGAAGAGATATCGCGCCTTCTCGGTTGCGCCCCGGCGACCGTACGGTCACACGCCGCCCGCGGTCTGCACCGCCTTCGCGCGGCCATGCCCTCGCTCAACCTGACCCTGGAGGTGTAACGATGTGGAATCTGGAAACCGAAGTTCGAACGCTGCTCGCGAGCCAGGCCGAGTCGGCCCCGAGCGGTGTCGAACTGCTCACCGAGGTGAAGCACCGGTCGCGGCACAAGAGAATCGTCCGCCGCGCCGGTATCGCGGGGCTGGTGGCGATCGCCGTCCTCGCCAGCGTCGGCGCCGTTCCCGCGTTCCTGCGCGGCTCGGCCCACAGCAGTATCCAGGTCGGCGCGTTGCCGTCGGCGAGCTCACCCCCGCCGTCGTCGTCGTCAACCGCACCAACGACCTTGCAGCTCGAGCCGGTGATCAGCCAGCCGACGGTCACCTTCCCGTACCACCCGACGTTCGTACCGGCCGGATTCCCACCGGCGACGGTCATCCGGACCCGGTCCGATTTCCTCCTGCACGCGCGCCAGCTCGACAACAGCAAACTGATCCGCGTCGGCGTCGGCGCAACCAAGCCGTCGCTGGCCGACGCACCGAACCTCGCCGGCGCGAAGCTCCAGCCGGTGACCGTGCGCGGGCACGCCGGCAGTATCGCCGCCGGCGGCGGATCCAATCCGGCCCGGTTCCTGTTCTGGCAGGAGAAGCCCGGCGTGTGGGTGAACATCTACAGTACCGGCGTAGGCCGCAGTGATCTGCTCCGCTACGCCGAAGGCCTGCGCCAGGGCACGCTGCAGAACACCGAAGCGTTCCGGTACACCCTGCTCCCGCCGGGTCTGGTCATCCACGAGTCGCTGCACTACAACACGACGTTCTCCCCGACGGGCGCGCCGCCAGACGCCGAACCGATCGGCGGCCTGGTCGTCACCCTGAACAGCCCGACGCCGACGGGCACCCCGGTCCAGGTCGGCAACCACACCGGCTACTTCGACACCGCCGACGGTGGCCGCGAGCTGCTCGTCGACCTCGGCCACCACGTGGTCCTCTCGGTCGGCTTCGCCGGCCTCAGTGACGCGGATCTGATCCGGTTCGCCGCCGGCGTCACCGTGGATCTGAGCAACATCTAGTCCGATCAACGCCGTCATGGGCTTGGCCCGATCTGATCGGCCGGCCCATGATGGCGCGGCCCTCAGAGCCTGCG
The DNA here is from genome assembly GCA_963803345.1 of uncultured Actinomycetota bacterium. Lineage (GTDB taxonomy): Bacteria > Actinomycetota > Actinomycetes > Mycobacteriales > Micromonosporaceae > CAWDLX01. Next base: position 429,268 of record CAWDLX010000004.1, on the reverse strand, counting down.
GATCGCGGGAGCTGACATCCACGCACTGCAGCGGTCCGGCCTTGGACGTCATGGTCAGCCCGACAGAGCCCGCTTCACCGCCGCCGTCGCCGCCACGTCATCGACCGCCTGGGTGATGAGGTTGAACTCGGTGCAGCCCGCGTCCACATATGGGCGGAGGAAAGCCGCGACCTCCTCGGCCGTGCCGTAAGGGCAGTACCGCTCGAACGCGCTGAACGGCAACCCGTAGAAGCGCTCCATCGCCGGGGCGAGGTGGGCACGGGCGTCCTCTGTGGACTCCGCTACGCCGCACCAGACCTGCAGGGCGTGCCGGGCCGGCCAGTCGGTCCGGCCGGCCTCGGCCGCGGCCTGCGCGGCCAGTCCGGTTGCTTCGGTGAAGCGCCGCGCCGAGACCCAGATGCCGAGCCAGCCGTCGCCCAACCGGCCGGCCCGCCGCACGGCGACGTCCGAGCGCCCACCGACGATGATGGGGATCGGCCGGGCTGGGGCGGGGGTGATGACGGCGTCGGTGACAGAAACATGGCGTCCGTGGAACGTGGTCGGCTCACCGGCCATCAGCTGCCGCAACACGGTCAGGCTCTCGTCCATGCGCCGGCCTCGGGTGGCCGGGTCGACGCCGCAGATCTCCACCTCGTGCCGGTCCTCGCCGCCCACCCCGACGCCGAATACCAGGCGGCCCGGAGCCAGGCTGTCGATGTCGGCCAACTGCCGGGCGACCAGGGTCGGGTGGCGCAGCGGCAGCAGGTACACCCCGGTGTGGACGGGCAGGCTCGGATGCAACATGGCCAGTCCAGTCGCCTGGATCAGCCCGTCGAAGCCGGTACCGGCGAAGCTGACATGATCGCCGCAGCACACGTGGTCGACGCCGGCGTCCGCCATCTGCGCCAAGCGGTCCGCCGCGGCCGATGCTCCGGCCCCGAGCAGGTTGGGCGGCAGCAGGCCGACCCTCACGTTGGTCATGGACCCATCATCGTCCGTGCACGCCAGTTGATGGCGGATACCCCCCAAGGGAGCGGATGTCGTTGCCGCCGCGGTGGGCGGCCGGACGCGCCTACGGGGGATCGGTGGGGGACGGGCTGCTGCCCATCCAGCCCTTCATCCGGTCAGATGCGCCGCCACTCCATCGCCGTACCAACGATATGAGCGGGTCCTGTGAGGAGGCGAAAGCCTCACGGTAGGAGTCTGCTGCGGCCTTCGCGTCGGCAGATGTGGACGCGTTGCGATCGTCCGTCCGGCGCGGGTAGTCGCCCGCGAGCACACGAGCGTATGCCCCGGAGTCCATCCACTGACGAAGCGCCGCGGCGCGACCGACCGGCAACGGATGGCTGCGGCCGAGCACCATCCGGATCTTGATGACCCCGTCGCGGAGATCGCCGGAGCGTTCGAACTCAGCCGCCTGCTCCAGGAACGCCGTAGTGTCCACTTCGGACAGGTCGCCGCCGCCGGCGAGCTTCATCGACAGGCGCAGCGCGGCATGATGATCCTGACCCGCGAGCAGGCCGGCCCGGTCGGCGGACAGCTCGGCCTTACGCCACCATTCGCGTAGCGCCGTGATGATCACGCGGATCGCCACCGTGCCCAGCGGCAGCCACGCCAACGAGGCGGCCCAGTTCGTGAGCATCACCAACATCGTCCGGTAGACCGCATGCCCCGACATCAGATGGCCCAGTTCGTGCCCGAGCAGGTGCCGTAGTTCATCGTCGTCGAGCAGTTCCAGCGCCCCACTGTTGACGACGATGAAAGGCTTCGACAGGCCGACGCACATGCCATTGAGGGTACGGTCGAGCTGCACGTAGAGTTCGGGCATCTCGGCGAGGTCCAGTGTGGATGCCGACTCGGCGAAGGCCCGGTGCACCCGGGCGTACTGGCGATGGTCGACCCGGATCGCGCCGCCGAGGAACTCCAACCGGTACGCCCGCTCGTTCCATAGCCCGTTGAGCGCCTTGAGGATGTCGTCGAAGCCCTTCAGCTCCCGCAGCGCGGTGAGCGCACCCTTGTCGGCGGGGTGTTCCCACGCCCGCGACGAGATGCCGGTCAGGGTGACCCGACGGCGGGCCGGTGCGTTATCCCCGTTCATGCCGCTCCCATCGCGGTGGGCGAACCGATGAATGCCCATCCCGGATAATGCGCCACGGCGCGTGGACTCGTCAATCCGAGCAGGCAGCAGCGCTCGGCCGCCCCGCACCCGATGTCGTCAGCGTGGCCAATCCTCCACAGTGGATTGCCCCGATGGGTTCCATGGACAGCTGTGGACCCGAAGGCCAGCCGTCTCGCGGGCCGCGAGACGGGATCGCGCGCCCTACAGATGAAGAGTCCGGATGCGGCGGGAGCGGAGATGACGATGATCGTGGACACGCGGTGAGCGCGTTCGCGGAGCGGATGATGGCCGACTGTGTTGGCGGGCTGAGCGCGTTGCTGGCCGCACTCGGCGACCGGCATGGGCTGTTCCGGGCCTTGGCGCAGGGTGGCCCGGCGACGGCGGTGGAACTGGCCGGCCGGGCGGGTATCGCCGAGCGGTATGCGCGGGAGTGGTTGTGCGGGATGGCGGCTGCCGGGGTACCTGAGCCACGAGCCGGAGTCGGGCCGGTTCAGCCTGCCGGCCGCGCACGTGCCGGTGCTGGCGTTGGACGATACGCCAGCATCGCTGGGTGGGCCGCTGCAATGGCTGCTCGGTGTACTTCCGGCCTCTACGACTTGTTGCTACCGCTGGCCGGCACCGGCGCCGTCGTCGGCGGCGCGGCGAGCTTCCAGGGACCGGTCGATCTCTACCTTGGCAAGCTCGCCGAAGCGCTGCGACGTCACGAAACGGCGATCGCGCATTATCACCAGGCCCTCCGCTTCGCGCAACGCCTCGGCGCATCGGCATGGGTACGGGTGGCGGGGAGCACCTCGGCAGCGGGAACGTGTTCCGGCGCGAGGGCGGGATATGGCGGCTGCGCTACGCCGGACGCGAAACACTGGTCCCCGACGGCAAGGGACCGCACGACCTGGCGACCCCGCTGGCCGTACCCGGCCGGGAAGCCAGCGCCGCCGACCTGCTCGGCGTGCCCGACCCGGCCGCCGGTGGCGATCCCATCCTCGACGCGGCAGCCCGCACCGCCTACCAACGCCGCCTCGCCGAACTGGCGGCCGACATCGACGACGCCGAAGCCGGCCACGACCTGTCCCGCGCCGAGAACGCGCGGACCGGACACGAGTTCGTCCTGCGCGAACTCGCCACCGCGACCGGTCTCGGCGGGCGTACCCGCCGTCTCGGCGACGAGACCGAGAAAGCCCGCAAGACGATCACCGCCCGGATACGGCACACCGTCGCCCGCATCCCGCGGACCCACCCGATACTGGGCGCGCACCTCGACACCAGCATCCGTACCGGTGCCCGATGCAGTTACCAGCCGTCCGAGCCGACCCGCTGGCAGACCTGAGCCTCCGGCCGGATACCCCCCGCCCGACCCTGGTGAGCTGGGGTTTGTCACGCTATGGCGAAACATCCGAATGTGTGGGCGTAAGCTCAGGTCGTCGCGTTGGGTGGTGGAGGGATGAGCACGCTGATTCGAACCGACGAGGTGCCCGCGGCTGATCGTCTCGACTTCGTCCAGGAGATCACGGCCGCGACCTGGGTGCCGATGGAGTGCCGCAGCGAGCACCGGGCCGACTACTGGGGGGAGTTCCGCGCCAGCGGTCTGGGACCGATGCAGGTGGTCGTGCTGGACATCATGCCCATCACGGTGCGCCGCACGCCCGCGCTGATCTCCCAGGCCGATCCCGACATGTTGAAGATCTTCCTGGTCTGCGGCGGCGGCTCTTCGTTGGTCGACCAGGGTGGCCGGCAGGCTCGGCTGTCCGCCGCCGAGTTCGCCTTCTACGACACCCGCCGCCCGTACGAGGTGGCCTGCGGCGTCGGCCAGGATCGGCCGACCCGGGTGCATGACCTTCATGTTCCCGCCGTCCCTGTTGCCGCTGCCGCGCAACCGGCTCAAACGGCTGACCGCCATGCGCATCCCGGCCACCACCGGGCTGGGCGATCTGACGTCGCAGTTCCTTCTTCAGCTGGCCCGTAACGTCGACCACTACAGCCCGGCCGAGGCGGCGCGGCTGTCCACCGCCGCGCTGGAGATCCTGGCGACGCGGCTGGCGCACGAGCTGGACGTCCGCGACTGGGGCACGCCGGAGGCACGCCGGCATGCCCTGCTCACAACCGTTCAGGCCTTCATCCAGCAGCACCTCGGCGATCCCGCAGCTGTCTCCGGCCGCGGTCGCCGCCGCCCATCACATCTCCCTGCGCTCCCTGCACCAGCTCTTCCACGACGAGGGCCTGACGGTGGCGGGCTGGATCCGGCAGCGGCGTCTGGAGCGGCTGTCGCCGTGACCTTTCTGATCCGGCGCTGGCCTCCCGCCCGGTCGCGGCCATCGCCGCCAGTTGGGGGTTCTCGAGCGCCGCCGACTTCAGCCGAACGTTTCGGGCCGCGCACGGGATGCCGCCTTCGGAGTACCGCAGATTCGCACGCGATTGTGAAGATCTCTGCGCGATAACCCAACGACAGCCTGCCCACTCCCGTCGACCCTGGCTGTATGGCGAAAAAGGCAGGCAGGGATTGGTCATGAGCTACCCGTTCGCGGACCGGGTCGCCGAGGACGAGCGACTCGTCGCCCAAGGACAGCTGTTCGATCCGCTGACCCGTCGGCTGTTCCAGCAGGCCGGGCTGGCACCAGGCATGCGCGTACTCGATCTGGGCAGTGGTGCGGGCAACGTGGCCCGGCTTGCCGCCGAGTTCGTCGGGCCGGCCGGTGCTGTGGTGGGCATCGAACGGGACCCGGCTGCGGTTGAGCTCGCCCGGCGACGGACGGAGGCGGCCAACGTCGAGTTCCGGGTGGGCGACGCGCAGACGCTCGACGGGGGTCGAGGACGGCTTCGACGTCGTGACCGGGCGGCTGGTCCTCATGTACCTGACCGACCCCGTAGCCGCGTTGCGCCGGGCTGCCACCCGGTTACGGCCTGGCGGCGTGATCTGCATGCACGAGGCCGACCTGGCCTACCCGTGCGCCACCCCACTGACGCCGCTGTGGAGTCAGATCCAAGCGTACTTCCTGGCGGCGCTGGAGAAAGCGGGGATCGAACGGCGGATGGGTCCCGCGCTGTTCACCGCGTTTCGCGCCGCCGGGCTGTCCGGGCCGAGCCTACTGGTCGAAACATTCGCCGACGGCGGCCCGGACGCCCCGGCCTGGGCCTGGGCAAACGTGGTGTCGGCGACCGTCCCGCTGATGGAGCGGCTCGGCGTCGCCACGAGGGCCGAGGTCGATCCGGCCACGCTCGCCGACCGGCTCCTGAGCGAGACCCTGGCCGTCGACGGCTGCGTCATCGGCCCACCGATGACCGGAGCCTGGGTCGCCGTACCCACTCCATGAGGGTTCGCATCGCCCGGCCGCTCCCCGCGGCCGGGCACCCCCTGAAAGGTCCGGGCGGTCGGTGGATTCCCGCCCGGTGTACTCCGTTTCTCACCCGCCTACGCGTCCGAGGGATCGAGCGGGGTGATGACGCCGTCGACGCCGACGAATGTGGATCGCTCGCCGCAACGTTCCCACATCTCCCAGCCCTTGATCGTCCGCATCCCGGCCCGCTCGTAGACGCCGGTCGCCCCGGACGCGTTCGATGAGTCGACGCTGACCCGAACCTGCGTGACACCACGGTCGGCGAAGAGCGCGAACGAGCGGCGCAGCAGCGCCGACGCGAGACCGCGTCCACGGTGGTCAGCCAGGACGCCGAGCCAGTCGATCCAGCCACCATCCTGGTGCCCGACACTCGCGGTGAGGGCACCGACCGGCCGGCCGGCCTCGACTGCGAGCAGCCACAGACCGGGGTCGTGGCCGGGTGTGCTCGACAGCTCCTCGAACCACTGGTCAAACGACTCATGATGGTGACCCCAGTGCTCGGCGAGCGCGTCGTCGATGACAGCGTGCGCGGCGCGCAGGTCGTCGTCGGAGGCGACGCCGGTGATCGCGATCCCGGCCGGATCCGGCCCCGGCGGCACCGGCCCGGTCAGGTCGATCTGCATGTGCCAGAAGTGCCGCACGGGCCGCAGGCCCCGGGCACTCAGGATCGCGTCCGCGCCCGCGTCTCCAGCGTCAACGGCGTGCCGGAACCGCGCCGCCGCCTGCCCGGCCAGCAGCTCGCCGGCGCGGTGCTCGATCCGCTCGAAGACCGCGGACCCAATGCCACGGCCACCGTGGTCAGGGTGCACGACCCCCCAGGATTCGACGACGTCCGATTCCACCCGTCGGACCTGTCCGTACCCCACGATCCCTGACCTGGCATCGACGGCGGCCCACGCGTCCGCGGCGAGGTCGAACCCGGGCTGGCTCCACTCACCGCCGACGAAGTCCGCGCCGAGCGTGCTCTGCCCGGAGCGGGCGAGTTCGCTGGCGACGAGCACACGGGCGACCGCCTCGAAGTCGTCCCTGGTCGGCGGGCGCAGCTCATACCCGGTCAGATCCATGCCCGAAAGCATAGCCACGCCGTGGATCACCCGGGACCCGAAGTCGAGGGGCGCGGCTGGACAAACGCGGTCTGGCGAAAGGTCATCCGCTCGGCCGGGTCCGGGGCCGAAGGTCCGGGTATGACGGGACTTTGTCACCTGTGCTGGGTGTGCCCCCCTGGCTAACGTACCCCTGATGCCCGGTGACGGTCGGTATCGAGGATTGTCGTCAGCTAGCTACAGGAGCTCAGTCGACCGCTGTGCCGTCACGTGAGTCCGTCACGGACTCGAGGCGACCCGGCTGGAAGAGGACGACGCCATGACGACCGAGACGACGACGCGGACACTGACTGTGGGGCACCCGGGCAAGGCCGGGCTCGACCCGGAGACTCTCACCTTGATGCTCGGCTCGCTGCGCGAGTTCGTGGACGCCCGGTTGCCGATCGACCGCCGGCTCCAGCTCGATCATGAGGATGTCTGCCCGGAGGAGACCGTCCGGGAGATGTGCGGTGACCAGCTGGGCGTGCAGCTGGTCTTCATCCCCGAGCAGTACGGCGGGTTGGGTGGCGGCGCGTTCGACTCGTACCGCGTGTGCGAATGTCTGGCCCGCATCGACATCGGCGTGGCGACGTCCGTCTTCGCGACAGCCCTGGGCAGCGACCCGATACTCGTCGGCGCGACGGAGGAACAGCGAACCGACTGGCTCGGTCGTATCGCCGAGCACGGTGTGCTGTTCGCGTACGGCGCGACCGAGCCCGAGGCGGGCAGCGACCTCGGCGCGCTCAGGACGACGGCGACCCCGGTGCGCATCGACGGCGTCGTCACCGGATACCGGCTCAACGGGCGCAAGCAATGGATCAGCAACGGCGGGATCGCCGACGTGTACACGGTGCTCGCGCTGGCGCCGGGTGGTCCGACGTGGTTCGTGCTGGAGAAGGGCACAGCGGGGTTCGCTGCCGCCAAGCCGGAGGACAAGCACGGCATCCGGCTGTCCAACACGGCCGCGCTCTTCCTCGACGACGTGCTGGTCCCGGCCGCGAACGTGGTGGGCCTGGCCGAAGGACTCGGCCTCATCCAGGCGCAGCAGGTCTTCGGCTACACCCGTCTCATGGTGGCAGCGTTCGGGCTCGGCGGCGGCTGGGAGGCGCTCGACCGCGCGATCTCGTACTCCGTGACCCGGGTGCAGGGCGGGGCCCCGCTCGCCCGTAAGCAGGGATACACGCACAAGCTCATCGTGCCGCACGCGGTACGTCTCGAAGCGGCGCGTGCGTTCGTCGAGGAGACCGCGACCCGCGTCGACTCGGGCGAGGGTGCCGGCGGGGCGCTCAACACCGAGGGCGCGATCGCCAAGTACTTCTCCACCGAGGCGGGCAACGCCGCGGCCGAGGCGGCGATCCAGGCGCACGGCGGGTACGGTTACACCCGCGAGTTCGTCGTGGAGAAGATCAAACGGGACGTCCGGATCACCACGATCTACGAGGGCACCTCGGAGATCCTCGAGATGACCATCGCCCGCGACCGGTGGCAGCACCACCTCAAGACAGCCGGGAACTACTACCGCACGGCGGCTGGCGCCGCGGCGGAGTTGGGCCCGCGGGTCGGGGGTGACGTGGCCGCGCTCGCCCTCGGGGCGCTGGCCGAGTTGATGGAGATCTGTCGCGTCCGTCGGCTGACCCGCAGCCAGCACGTGCTCCTGCGCCTGGGTGAGCTGATCGCCTACGCCGAATGTGCCGCCAGCCTGGCTCGGCGCGCGGCCGCGGCGGCCGAGGGCACACTGCCGGACAAGGCCGACCGGCGCTTCGACAGCGACGCTCTCGCCGCCATCAGCCGGGTGTTCGCCCGCGAGGCGGCCCAGAAGGTCGCCGGGGACGGCACGCAATGGGTCGCCGGTTCGCTGCCACCGGGCGACGCGGCCATCGCCGACCTCGCCGGCGCGCTGCGCGTCGACGCGGTCCGGGCTGCCCAGGCCGGGCTGCTGGCCGACCTCGACCACATCGCGGACGTGCTGTACGCCCGGACGACCTGACCGCCACCGACGGCTCCTCTGGAGGAACCGGAATCATGAATAACATCACGCCTGCGCCGATCGCCATCGTGGGCGTCAGCGCGATCATGCCCGATGCCCCCGACAGCGCCACGTTCTGGTCCAACATCCGAAGCGGCCGGTACAGCATCAGCGACGTGCCCCCGCAGCGATGGGACCCCGAGCTGTACTACGACCCGGACCCGCACACCCCGTACAAGACCTACTCGCGCATCGGTGGCTGGGTCCGCGAGTTCGGATGGGAACCGCTGGCGTGGAAGCTACCGGTGCCGCCCGCCGTGGACGCGCAGCTCGACGACGGCCAGAAGTGGGCCGTCGCCAGCGCTCGCTCCGCCCTGCTCGACGCGGGCTGGCCGGCGTGGACGGTCGATCCCGAGCGCGTCGCGGTCATCCTCGGCAACGCCATCGGCGGCGAGAAGCACTACGAGACGAATCTGCACATCGAGTTCCCCGCCTTCGCGCGGGCCCTACGCGAAGCGCCGTCCTTCGCCGGCCTGCCCGACCGGGTCCGGGCGGGCATGCTCCAGGAGGCGCGGGACTCGTTCTTCGCCGGGTTCTCCGGGATCACCGAGGACACCATGCCAGGCGAGTTGGCCAACGTCCTCGCCGGGCGGATAGCCAATCTGTTCAACTTCCGCGGACCCAACTTCACGACCGACGCCGCGTGCGCGTCCGGACTCGCCGCGACCTACGCGGCGGTACGGGGGCTGCAGGCCCACGACGTGGACGCCGTCGTGACCGGCGGGATCGACCGGAACATGGGCGTCTCCGCGTTCGTGAAGTTCTGCAAGATCGGTGCCCTGTCGGCGACTGGAACACGCCCGTTCGACGCGGACGCCGATGGGTTCGTCATGGGTGAGGGTGCGGCGGTGTTCGTGCTCAAGCGCCTCGCCGACGCCGAACGCTGCGGAGACCGCGTCTACGCGGTCCTGCTCGGCATCGCGGGCTCCAGCGACGGCCGCGGCAAGGGGATCACCGCCCCGAACCCGATCGGACAACGCCTCGCCGTGGAACGGGCGTGGGCCAACGCCGGCGTCAGCCCCGCCTCGGCGTCCTATGTGGAGGCGCACGGCACGTCCACCCGCGTCGGCGACGCCACCGAGCTTGCCAGCCTCACCGAGGTGTTCGGCAAGGCCGGGGCGGAACCGGGGTCGACCGCGCTCGGCTCGGTGAAGTCCAACATCGGCCACCTCAAGGCCGCGGCGGGCACAGCCGGACTGTTCAAGATGGTCATGAGCCTGCACGACCGGGTACTCCCGCCGAGCCTCAACTTCGTCCACCCCAACCCGAACGTGGACTGGGACGAGACGCCGTTCCGTGTCAACACGTCATTGCGCGAGTGGCCGGCGCCGCCGCCGGGCGGTGCGCGATCGGGTGGAGTGAGTGCGTTCGGCTTCGGCGGCACGAACTTCCATCTGGTTCTGGAGGAGTACGTCCCGGGGCGGCACCGTGACGAAGATGCCCCGCGCTCGTTCGCGGTCAACGCACCCGTGTCGCATGTGTCCACTATGGACTCGGGCAGCCCGCCTCCGGCCCCCAAGGTACCGCTGCGCGGAGCCGCCGTGGTCGGCGGCCGCGATGAGGCCGACGTGGCCGAGCAACTCGACCGCATCCGGGCCGAGGCGCGGGCCGGGCGGGCCCCGGCACCAGCGGCCCCGGACCCGTCCCTCGCCGCCGCGGCGGTGCGGGTCGCCATCGACTACGCCGACGCGGGCGAACTCGCGACGAAGGCCGATCGGGCTCTGGTGGCGCTGACCGGCGGCAACCCCGCGATGTGGCGGATGCTGCGCGCGCAGGGCGTGTTCCTCGGCCGCGGGCCGGCGCCAGCAGTGGCATTCCTCTACACCGGACAGGGTTCCCAGTACGTCAACATGCTACGCCCGCTCCGCGATCGCGAACCTATCGTCGCTGACGCGTTCGCCGAGGCCGACCGCATCATGACACCTCTGCTCGGCCAGCCACTCACGTCGTACATCTTCGTCGACGCCGATGATGCGGCCGCCATGCTCGAGGCCGAACACCGGCTGCTCCAGACCGAGATCACGCAGCCCGCCGTGCTCACCGCGGACCTGGCGTTGACGGATCTGCTCGCCGCGTACGGCGTGCGACCCGACATGGTGATGGGCCACAGCCTCGGCGAGTACGGCGCCCTCGTCGCGGCTGGTGGGCTGACGTTCGCGGCCGCACTGGAGGCCGTGAGTGCCCGGGGCCGGGAGATGTCCCACCTGACGGTCGAGGACACCGGCGCCATGGCCGCGGTGTTCGGCCCGCTGGCCGAGATCGAGCGTGTCGTCGCGACGGTGGACGGCTACGTGATCGTCGCCAACATCAACAGCACCGGCCAGGCCGTGGTGGGCGGAGCCACGGCGGCGGTCGAGCGGGCCATCGTGGCCCTGCAGGAGGCCGGGCTCACCGCCAAGCGGATCCCGGTGAGCCACGCGTTCCACACCTCGATCGTGGCGCCGATCCGCGAACTGTTGGTGGCTGCCCTCGGCCGCCTCGACCTGCGCCCGCCGAGCATGCCGATCGTGTCCAACGTGACCGGCCGGTTCTACCCGACCGACGCCGACACGCCGATGGTGCTCGACCTGCTCGGCCGGCAGGTCGCCGCACCGGTGCAGTTCGTGACCGGACTACACACCCTTTACGACGCGGGTGCCCGGGTCTTTGTCGAGGTCGGTCCGAAGAAGGCTCTGCACGGCTTCGTCGAGGATGTGCTCGGCGCGCGACACGACGACGTGGTCGCGCTGTTCACCAACCACCCGAAGCTCGCCGATGATGTCGCGTTCAACCAGGCGCTCTGCGGGCTCTATGCCGCCGGACTGGGCCTGCGTGGACGCGCTCCGGCGGCTCCGGCCAACTTCACGTCCGAACCCAACGCGAGGACCGACATGGACCGCGACCGATATGCCGAACTTGGTCGGCGCTTCGCCGATTTCCTCTCCGCCGACCTACACGTGCCCGTGCCGGCTCAGCTGGCCACCAGCGTCGAGGTGGGCCGCTCGCCGGCTGTTCTGGCCGCCGCAGCCGGGGCAGCCCGCCCGCCGGCTGACCTGACCGAGCCCGTCGTCGTGACCGGAGCCGCGCTCGGGCTGCCCGGCGTCGACCGGGTCTTCGACGACGCGAACATCAGCCGGATTCTCGACGGCGACCAGTTCATCGACGCGATTCCGCACCGGCTGCGGCGGGCCATGGTGGACCAGCACATCACCCGGCTGGTCAAGCGCGACTCCGGTGAACCCACGTTCGAGGCTATCGACAACGAGTCCGAGGTCATCAAGCTCGCCGCCCGTCATGCGCCCTTCGATGTGGTGGCCGAGTTCGGCGTCGACCCCGTCCGCGACCAGGCGCTCGACACGACCACGCGGCTCGCGATCGGGGCCGGCTTCGACGCGCTACGCGACGCGGGCGTCCCGCTCGTGATGCGGTACAAGACGACGACGCTGGGTACCCGGTTGCCCGATCGGTGGGGACTGCCCGACGCGCTCCGAGACGACACCGGCGTCGTGTTCGCCTCGGCCTTCCCGGGGTTGGACAGCTTCGCCCAGGACCTCGAAGGGTACTTCGTCGACCGTGGGCGCCGCGAGCAGTTGTCCGCCCTGGAGGCGGTGTGCGCGCGGATGCGTGGTGACGAGCCGGCCGCCGCCGAGGTCAGCCGCCGCGTCGAGGAACTGCGCCGCCTGCTCGCCGTCGAGCCGTACGAGTTCGACCGGCGTTTCCTGTTCCGCTGCCTGTCCATGGGCCACTCCCAGTTTGCCGAGATCATCGGCGCCCGCGGTCCCAACACCCAGGTGAACGCGGCCTGTGCGAGTACCGCCCTGGCGTTCTGCGTGGCGGAGGATTGGATCCACAGTGGACGGTGCCGCCGGGTGATCGTTCTCTCCGCCGACGATGTGACATCGGATGCGCTGCTGCCGTGGGTAGGCTCGGGGTTCCTCGCCACGGGGGCCGCCGCGACCGACGACATCGTCGAGGAGGCGGCCACGCCCTTCGACCGTCGTCGGCACGGAATGATCATTGGTATGGGTGCCGCCGCGTTCGTCATCGAATCAGCTGAGGCGGCCCGGGAGCGGGGGGTCACGCCGATCTGCGAGGTGCTGGGAGCGATCACCGCGAACAGCGCCTACCACGGCACGCGTCTGGACGTGGCGCACATAGGTGACATCATGGAGCGCGTCGTCGCCCAGGCTGAGGCCCGCGGCGTCGACCGGCACGCCATCGCGGCCGAGACCATGTTCGTGTCGCACGAGACCTACACGCCGGCGCGGGGCGGCAGTGCGGCGGCGGAGGTCAACGCGCTGCGCTCCGTCTTCGGCGCCGATGCCGATTCCGTGGTCGTCACGAACACCAAGGGCTTCACCGGGCACGCGATGGGCGCCGGCATCGAGGACGCGGTGGCCGTCAAGGCGCTGGAGACGGGCATCGTCCCGCCGGTCCCGAACTTCAAGGAGCCCGATCCGGAGCTCGGCCCGCTCAACCTGTCGACCGGCGGCGCCTATCCCGTGCGGTACGCCCTCCGTCTGGCGGCCGGATTCGGCTCGCAGATCGCCATGACTCTGCTGCGGTGGACCCCCGCCGCGGACGGCCGCCGGCGCGCACCGGGCGAACTCGGGTACGCCTACCGGGTGCCGGACAAGGTGGGTTGGCAGCGATGGTTGGACGCGGTGAGCGGCACGAGCGGCGCCCGCCTCGAGGTCGTCGAGCGGCGGCTGCGCGTGGTCGACGACCGACCGGCCATGGTCGAGCCGGTATCCGTTCCGGCTCCACCAGCGCCCGCCGTCCCCACGCCGGTACTCGTTGCACCGGCACCGGCACCGGCACCGGCACCGGCACCGGCGCCAGCAGCGGCACCGGCAGCGGCATCAGCGCCGGCAGCGGCATCAGCGCCGGCAGCGGCACCGGCAGCGGCACCGGCAGCGGCATCAGCGCCGGCACCGGCACCGGCATCGGCGCCCTCGCCAGCCCGGGTGGTTGGCGGCGACGAGGTGACCGACGCGGTGGTTCGGATCGTGTCGGGGCTGACTGGTTATCCACCGGAGTTGCTGGATCTGGATCTGGATTTGGAGGCCGATCTCGGGGTGGACACGGTCAAGCAGGCGGAGGTGTTCGCGGCGGTCCGTGAGCGGTTCGGGGTGGCCCGGGAGGATGATCTGCGGTTGCGCGACTTCCCGACGCTGACTCATGTGATCGGCTGGATCCGGACGAAGGCCGGCATCGGGCCGGAGCCGGCGGCGGTCGTGGTACCGGCCGTCCCCGTCCCCGCCCCGGCATCGGATGCGAGGACTCCCGAGCCGGCGGGCGGGTCTGACGAGGTGACCGACGCGGTGGTTCGGATCGTGTCGGGGCTGACTGGTTATCCACCGGAGTTGCTGGATCTGGATCTGGATCTGGAGGCCGATCTCGGGGTGGACACGGTCAAGCAGGCGGAGGTGTTCGCGGCGGTCCGTGAGCGGTTCGGGGTGGCCCGGGAGGATGATCTGCGGTTGCGCGACTTCCCGACGCTGACTCATGTGATCGGCTGGATCCGGACGAAGGCCGGCATCGGGCCGGAGCCGGCGGCGGTCGTGGTACCGGCCGTCCCCGTCCCCGCCCCGGCATCGGATGCGAGGACTCCCGAGCCGGCGGGCGGGTCTGACGAGGTGACCGACGCGGTGGTTCGGATCGTGTCGGGGCTGACTGGTTATCCACCGGAGTTGCTGGATCTGGATCTGGATCTGGAGGCCGATCTCGGGGTGGACACGGTCAAGCAGGCGGAGGTGTTCGCGGCGGTCCGTGAGCGGTTCGGGGTGGCCCGGGAGGATGATCTGCGGTTGCGCGACTTCCCGACGCTGACTCATGTGATCGGCTGGATCCGGACGAAGGCCGGCAACGCGACGTCCGTCACGGCGACGCCCGTCGACGCGGTGCCGGTCAACGCGCCGCCCGTCAACGCGGCGCCTGTCAACGCGGCGCCTGTCAACGCGGCGCCCGTCAACGCGGCGCCCGTCAACGCGGCGCCCGTCAACGCGGCGCCGGTGCAGGCGCCGACCGTGCGGGTGCCGGTCCCGGTCGCCGGTGATGTCTCGGCGACCGACCGCGTGGTGCGGCGAGTTCCGGTACCAGCGGTGCGTCCCGACCTTTCGCTGTGTGCGCCGACCGGCGTACTCCTCGGACCTGGCCGCCGCATCGTCGTCCTCCTCGACGAGGGCGGGGTCGGCGAAGCCCTTTCCGGGCGGCTGCGCCGCCTCGGCGTGCAGGTGCTGCCGCTCGAGCCGGGCGTCGCTGAGTCGCAGCTGGTCGACCGGGTCGACGGCTGGCGCGGCGAAGCAGGCATCGACGGTGTGTACTGGCTGGCCGCGCTCGACGACGAGGGCCCGCTCGAAGCGCTGGACCTCACCGGCTGGCGCGAGGCACTTCGCCGGCGGGTCGGTGCGTTGTACTCGGTCATGCGACGGCTGTACGACGATGGGCCGTTCCTGGTGACCGCGACCCGCCTCGGTGGACGGCACGGCTACGACGAAGCCGGCGCGACGTGTCCGTTGGGCGGCGCGGTGACCGGTTTCGCCAAGGCATACCACCAGGAGAAGCCGGCGACGTTGGTCAAGGCGGTCGACTTCGCGCTCAGCCGCCGGACGGCCGCGATCGCCGATCAACTGGTGGCGGAAACGCTGCGCGATCCGGGATGCGTCGAGGTCGGGTACGCCGACGACCTGCGGTGGGGTGTCGGCCTGGCCGAGCGTCCCTTCGGGGACGGGGCGGACGGGCTCCAGCTGGGAAAGGAGACGGTGTTCCTGGTCACCGGCGCCGCGGGCAGCATCGTCTCGGCGATCACCGCCGACCTCGCCTCGGCCTCCGGTGGCACCTTCCACCTCCTCGACCTGACCCCGGCGCCGGAATCGTCCGATGTGGATCTACGCCGCTATGTCACCGACCGGGACGGGCTGAAGCTCGACCTGGCCGCCCGGATGCGGGCGCGTGGGGAGCGGGCCACCCCGGTCGCGATCGACCACGAACTGGCCGGCCTCGAACGCCGTTGCGCCGCCCTCGCCGCGATACAGGCGGTGGAGGACGCCGGTGGCCGCGCCCTCTATCACCGCGTCGATTTGACCGACGCCGCGGCGGTGGCAGAAGTGATCACCCAAGTGCGGGCGGTCAGCGGCCGCATCGACGTGCTACTGCACGCGGCCGGCCTGGAGATCAGCCACACGCTGCCGGACAAGGAACCGCAGGAGTTCGATCGGGTCCTCGGGGTCAAGGCGGACAGCTGGTTCAATGTGCTGCACGCCCTCGGTGACCTGCCGATCGGGGCGACGGTGGTATTCAGCTCCGTGGCCGGACGGTTCGGCAACGCCGGTCAGACCGACTACAGTGCGGCGAACGACCTGTTGTGCAAGGTGACGAGCAGCCTGCGCCGCAGCCGTCCGGACCTGCGGGCCATCGCCCTGGACTGGACCGCCTGGGGCGGTATCGGCATGGCCACCCGCGGGTCGATCCCGAAGGTCCTCGCGTCGGCCGGGGTGGAGCTCCTGCCGCCGGAGGCCGGTGTCGCCTGGATCCGGCGGGAGCTCACGGCCGGGTCGTACCGCGGCGAGGTGGTCGTCGCCGGCGGGTTGGGTCTGCTGGCGGCAGCCCAACACCCGCGCGGCGGCCTGGCCGAAACCGCGTGGACCGGTCCCGGAACTGGTGCCGTACTCGGCGACGTCGCCGCCGATGTCCACAGTGGACTGGTGATCCGGACGGTACTCGACCCGACCAAGCAGCCGTTCCTGCAGGACCATCGCATCGATGGCACCGCGGTGCTGCCCGGGGTGATCGGGCTGGAGGCTTTCGCGGAGGCCGCGCGGCTGCTCGTACCCGGCTGGCACATCGCGGCGGTCGAGGACGTGGACTTCCGCGCACCGGTGAAGGTCTACCGGGACGAGCCGCGCACCGTCACCATCACCGCACTGGTACGCCCGGACGGCGAGGATCTGGTCGCCGAGTGCCGGCTCGAGGCCGAGCGCGTACTGGTCGGGACGGGCGAGCCGCAGCGGACGGTCCACTTCACCGGCGCGGTACGGCTCGCGCGGCTGGCGCCGCAACGCTCGCCGGTTCCCGTACCGGAGCCGGCCCACCCAGACGGCGCGACAGTGTCCACACAGGACATCTACCGGCTCTACTTCCACGGCCCGGCCTACCAGGTGATCGCTTCCGCCTGGCGATCCGGTGACGGTGTGGCGGCCAGGTTCGCGGCCGACCTGCCGGCTGACCACGCACCCGGGGATGAACGGTGGGTGCTCGGGCCCCGGCTGATCGAGTTGTGCTTCCAGACCGCTGGTCTGTGGGAGGCGGCGGCCTTCGACCGGCTCGGGCTGCCGCTGCACGTGACGCGGCTACAGCTCTATGCCGAACCGGTCGAGAGCGGTTCGCTGATCGCGGTGGCGAGCCCGGATGGGGACGGGTACGCGTGTGTCGTCCTCGACGCGGACGGCCAGCCGGTCCTTCGCGTGGACGGCTACCGGACGGTGGCCCTACCGGAGGCGATCGCCGCGGACGTGCTCCGTCCGATCCAATCCGGGTTGGCTGTTTAGGGAGCGGCGATGAGCACGATCAGACGGCTCGCGATCGTCAACCGGGGCGAACCGGCGGTCCGCGCGCTCGCCGCCGTGGCCGAACTGAACTGGTCCCGCCCGGCCGATCCCATCACCACGGTGGTCCTGCACACAAACCCTGACGCGCAGGCGTGGTATGTCCGGGAGGCCGACGAAGCGGTATCGCTCGGCGCGGCCACATATGTCGATCCGGCCGACGGGAACCGCAAGTCGCGCTACCTCGACGAGCCGGCGGTGATCGATGCGTTGCGCCGCGCCGAGGTCGACGCCGTCTGGGTCGGCTGGGGTTTCCTCGCCGAGCGGCCGTCCTTCGCCCAGAGCTGCGAGGAGGCGGGCATCACGTTCGTCGGCCCGGACAGTGCGACCATCCGGCTGCTGGGGAACAAGATGGCCGCCAAACGCCTCGCCGAGAGTGTCGATGTCCCGGTTGTGCCGTGGAGTGGCGAACCGGTCGAGGAGCCAGCGTCCGCCGCCGCCCACGCGCACCGGCTCGGCTATCCGGTGTTGCTCAAGGCGGCGGCCGGTGGGGGCGGGCGAGGCATCCGGGTCGTCCGCCGCCGGTCCGAACTGGTCGCGGCACTCGCCTCGGCCCGCAGCGAGGCGGCGCTCGCCTTCGGCGACCCGACTGTGTTCATGGAAAAGCTTCTCCCGGCCCGCCGCCACGTCGAGGTCCAGATCATCTGCGACGACTACGGCAGCACGTGGGCGGTCGGCGTGCGTGACTGCACGATCCAGCGACGACATCAGAAGGTCATCGAGGAGTCCTCCTCGCCGGGCCTGGACCCGGCGGCGGTGCACGCCATCACCGCGGCGGCCACGCGTCTCGTCGCGGCGGTGGGGTACCGCAACGCCGGGACGGTCGAGTTCCTGGTCGAGGAAGGCACCGGCGATTTCCTGTTCATGGAGGTCAACACCCGGCTCCAGGTCGAGCACCCGGTCACCGAACAGACGACCGGGCTGGATCTGGTCAAGCTGCAGTTGTCTGTCGCATCCGGTGAGCGGTTGTCCGGCCAGCCGCCTCCCACACGCGGGCACGCCATCGAGGCGCGGCTGTGCGCCGAGGACCCGGAGAACGACTTCGCTCCGGCGCCCGGCCGGTTGGCTGTGCTGGTGCTTCCCACCGGCCCGGGCATCCGGGTCGACACCGGCGTGCGCGAAGGCGACGTGGTTGTCCCGGAGTTCGACTCGATGCTCGCGAAGATCATCGCCTGGGGCCAGGATCGGACGGATGCACTGGCCCGACTCCGGCGCGCGCTCGCCCAGACCACTGTGGTGGTTGACGGCGGAACCACCAACCGCTCGTTCCTGTTGGCGTTGCTCGACCGGCCGGAGATGCGGGACGGACGGGTGGATGTCGAGTGGTTGGACCGGCTCACCACCGCTGGCGGCCACCTTCCGCCGGCCGATCCGGTCGCGCTACTGCAGGCCGCGGTCGAAGCATACGAAGCCGATCAGGCGGTCGACCGGGCCGCGTTCCACGCGCGTGCCGCCCGCGGGCAGCCCGAGCCTCCGGGTGAGGTCGGTCATGCGTGCCAACTGCGGTACCGCGGTGTCCGGTACGACCTGCGCGTCTTCCGGACCGGTTCACGCAGCTACCGGGTCGGCATGGGCGGCACGCTCGCCGACATCGCCGTCGAACGCATGAACACCCATGAGTACCGGGTCGATGTCGGCGGGCGACGGCACCGCGTCGTCGCGGTCGTGGACGGACCGATGATGCGCATCGAGGTTGATGACGCCGCGCACCTCATCAGTCGCGACGACGGCGGCGTCGTACGCGCGGGGTGGCCCGCGTTCGTCGTATCGGTGCGCGTTCAGCCAGGGGACACGGTCGCCGCCGGCGACCCCCTCCTGGTGGTGGAGAGCATGAAGATGGAGGCGACCGTCACCGCGCCCTTCGGTGGCGTGGTGGGCTCGGTGGCGGTGGCGGCGAACGTTCAGATCGACGCGGGTGCGCCGCTCGTGCGGATCCGGGCGAACGCGGTGGGCGATCTCCCCGGCACCAACCGGGCACTCGACCTTCGTGGTCTCGTCGCATCGGCGTCCGCGGACACGCCCCCGTGCCAGCGGGTATACGCGGGCCTTGGCGGCTACCTGCTCGGCTACGACCTGGACCCGGTGAGCCTGCGCGACCTGATGACCCGCCAGCGCCGCCTCGGGGAGGTCGCGCCGCCGGCCGACCCCGGCCTGCTGCTGTGCGAGGACGGACTGCTCGACCTTTTCGCGGACGTGGTGTGGCTGTACCGGCCGCGCACCGGGACCGAGCCGGACGACCCGCTCGCCCCGGACGGCACGCAGGAGTACCTGCTGTCGTACCTGCAATGGCTGGATCCGGACCGGGCGGGTCTGCCGCCGCAGTACCAGGAGCGGCTCGAGCGGGCGCTGCGCCGCTACGGTATCCCGAACCTCGAGCGCACCGACGCGTTGCGCGAGGCGGTCGTCTGGATGTACCGGTCGTTCAGCCGGGTCCGGGAACTCGTGCCCTGCGTCACCGATGTCCTCGAGCGGCGCCTGCGCCACCACGACGCCTTGGCGCACCTCGCGGACGCACCCATGCGGTCCCGACTGGACCGTCTGGTGGCGGCCGCGCAGGGTCGCTACCAGGTCGTCGCCGACCTCGCCCGGGAAGTTCGCTTCAGCTACGTGGACGAGCCGATGTTGCAGAAGGTGACCCTCGATGAGGATGCCGTCGTCGAGAAGCACCTCGACGCGCTGCAGGCGGAGCCGGGCCGGGCCGACCGGCACGAGCGCCTCGGCCAGTTGATCGCCTCGCCCCAGCCATTGCGCGAGAATCTGCTGCGTCGTTGGGTGTCCACGCCCGATGACGGACTCCGCGAGCTGCTGATGGAGGTGTACGCCCGACGGTACTACCGCATCCGGGATCTGCAGGCACTGTCCTGCCGCCGTTGGCTGGGACACCTCGTCCTGTCGGCGGAGTACACCCTGGACGGACGTTGCGTCCACCTCGTCGTCGTGTACGCCCCGCTGGCCCAACTGAGCGCGGTGTCGCGGGCGGTAGCGGCCCATCTGGCCGGCTCGGAGAGCGACGCCGCCGCTGGCGTGGACCAGGACCGGCAGATCGTCGTCGATGTGACGGCCTGGCGCGACGGCCGGCCGTGCGACGGCGACCGGCTCGCCCGCGAGGTCGGCGACCTGCTGCACCGCTGCCACTTCGACCGCCCGCTGCACCGGCTGGACATCACCGTCACGGGGGTGCCCGGCGACGCCCACGAACCTCAGCCGGCCCACCACCTGACTTTCCGCCAAGGGGACGGGTCGACGTTCGTGGAGGAGCGGATCTACCGCGACCTGCACCCGATGCTGGCCAAGCGCCTCGAACTCTGGCGACTGGGCAACTTCGCCCTCGAGCGCCTCCCGTCGGCCGAGGACATCTACCTGTTCCACGCCGTGGCGGCCGACAATCCGGCCGACCACCGGCTCGTCGCGCTGGCTGAGGTACGCGACCTGACCGCGGCGCCCGGCTCGGTCGACGACACGGGGGTCGGCGGACCGGCCACCTACCCCCGGCTGGAACTCATGGGTCTGCACGCACTCTCCGCGATGCGCCAGGCGCTCGCCCGGTTCCCCGAGCATGATCGGCCCGCGGCCAACCGGATCGTTCTCTACGTCCGCCCATATTGGACAGTGCCGGCCGAGGTGTGGCCCGAACTCGCTCGGTCGCTGGCTCCGTTGGCGGTGGGTGCCGGTCTGGAGAAGGTGGTTCTCCGGGTACGGATACCCGAAACGGGCCACGACGCCCGCGACGCGGTCCTGCACGTCTCGGGTCTGGGCGGGCGCGGAGTGAGCGTCCGGGAGCGTCCGGTCGCTGAGGTGCCGATCCGGCCCTTGACGCCCTACCGGCAGAAGGTTCTGCGGGCCCAGCGGTTCGGAGCCCCCTACCCGTACGAGATCATACGGATGCTCGCGCCCCCGCCCGGCGCTCTGGGACGCTTCCCGACCGGGCGGTTCACCGAGTACGACCTGGACGGCTCGGGCACGCTCGTCCCGGTCGACCGGGCGCCCGGGCTCAACACCGCGAACATCGTGGTCGGCGTGCTCACCAACGACACCACCAAGATTCCGGAGGGGATGAACCGGGTCGCGCTGCTGGGCGACCCGACGCGAGGGCTCGGCAACCTCGCCGAGGCGGAGTGCCGGCGCATCATCGCCGGCCTTGACCTCGCCCAGCGACTCAACGTGCCGGTCGAGTGGTTCGCGCTCTCGTCCGGAGCGCGCATCGCCATGGACAGCGGCACGGAGAACATGGACTGGATCGCCGCGGTCCTACGTCGACTCGTCGAGTTCACCCAGAGCGGCGGCGAGGTGAACATCATCGTCACCGGTGTGAACGTGGGCGCCCAACCGTACTGGAACGCCGAGGCCACCATGCTCATGCACACCCGGGGCATCCTGGTCATGACACCCGCCAGCACGATGGTGCTCACCGGCAAGCAGGCGTTGGACTTCTCCGGCGGTGTTTCCGCCGAGGACAACTTCGGCATCGGCGGGTTCGACCGGATCATGGGCCCGAACGGTCAGGGGCAGTACTGGGGCCCGACCGTCGAGGACGCCTGCGCCATCCTGTTCGACCATTACGAGCACACCTACATCGTGCCCGGCGAGCGCTGCCCCCGCCCCGCCGTTACGACCGATCCGGCCAACCGTGATGTCCGCCGGGCGCCGCACCCGGAGGCGGACGGCGATTTCACCACCATCGGCGACGTGTTCTCCGCCCGGCACAATCCCGACCGCAAGAAGCCGTTCGACATCCGGGCCCTCATGCGGGCTGTGTCCGATGTGGACGCCGAACCGCTCGAGCGCTGGCGGCACTGGCGGGGCGCCGACACCGCGGTGGTGTGGGACGCCCACCTCGGCGGCATCCCGGTCTGTATGCTCGGTGTGGAGTCGCGTACCGTGCTCCGGCGCGGCTTCGTCCCAGCCGATGGTCCGCAGCACTGGACCTCGGGCACCCTGTTCCCGCAGTCCTCACGCAAGCTGGCCCGCGCGATCAACGCCGCCAGCGGCAACCGTCCGCTGGTGATGCTGGCGAACCTGTCCGGGTTCGATGGTTCACCCGAGTCGATGCGCCACTGGCAGCTGGAGTACGGTGCCGAGCTCGGACGCGCCGTCACCAACTTCCGCGGTCCGATCGTGTTCGTGGTCGTGTCCCGCTACCACGGCGGCGCGTTCGTCGTCTTCTCGAAGCGGCTCAACGAGCGGTTGGAAATCGCCGCCGTGGAGGGGTCGTACGCGTCGGTCATCGGCGGAGCCCCGGCCGCGGCCACCGTGTTCGCCCGTGATGTCACCACGCGCACCGATCAGGATCCGCGCACCCGCGACCTCCGCGACCGGCTGGCCACCGAGGCGCACGAGCCGACGGCCGCCGGGCTGCGGGGGCGGCTCGCCGCGACCACGGCCGAGGTACGCGCGGAGAAGTTGGGCGAGCTGGCGGCCGAGTTCGACCAGGTGCACAGCATCCAGCGCGCCCTGGCCGTCGGTTCGGTCGACCGGATCATCCCGGCTCGCAAGCTGCGCCCCTACCTCATCGACGCGCTGAAACGGGGCCTGGCGTTGGACGACCAGCCGAATGTTACGACCGTACCCGGGCGCTGACGGCGGCGTCGGTCAGCGGCCGGTCAAGCCACGAGTGCCTGGGAACGGCGTCCGCCAGCCTGCACATGTCGTCGAAAGCGACCGGGGGTGCGAGCGGACCGGTGGTCGAGACGGTCAGCAGGAACGAACCGTCCCGGCGCCACCAGCCCGGGATGGCCTGACCCTCGACGGTCCGGACGGTCATGGCCGTCCATCCGCCGGCCTGTCTCTCGTGGACAGTCACCTCCACACTGCGGGTGTCGCGACGCAGCCCGGTCTGCAGGAGCTTGAGTGCGCTCTCCTTCGCCGACCAGAGCAGGTTCGCCGCCGCGTCGCGCGCTTCCTCGTCCGGCTGGGCCGCGACGTAGCCCTGCTCGTTCCCGGTCAGGAAGTCCCGGACGAACCCGGAGGTACGCGGCTCGACGAGCTCCAGGTCGCACCCGATCGCCTGGCTTTCCCCGCTCACCAAGCAGACCGCCCATCCGGCCCGATCGCTGATCGAGATCTCGAGCCCGCATGGTGCGCCGTCGAGCAACGCGCGTGGTGCGCCGCTGGGAAGGTGGCTGATCTCGATTCGAGCCAGGGGTGCCGCCGACCCGCCGGCGGTGTGCGCCGGCAGGCCGAGCGCACCCGCTACGGCGTGCTTGGCGGCCAGCCGGCGGAGCAGATACTCGGTCCGCCGCTTGGTGTAGCGCAGCCCGGCCGCGTACGACGCCTCGCCGGCGGCGAGCCACCCGACGTCCGCCGGCAGAGCGTCCTCACCGCGCACCAGCCACCGCACGAGCCCACCTCCCGTGACGACCGCCGCGCTACTCGATCACGTGGATGTTGTGGCGGGCGCACATCTGGCGCAGCGCGTCCGGCCATACGGTCACGCTCACCTCGCCGAGATGCGCCTTGTGGAGCAGCAACATCTGGGTGCGGGACTGGCCGATGCCACCGCCGACCGACAACGGCAGCGTGCCGTTGTCGATGTCGCGGTGGTAGGGCAGCCGCAGCCAGTCGAGCTGGCCGGTGAGCTCCAACTGCTGTCGCAGGGTCGACGCGTCGACGCGAACGCCCATCGAGCTGAGCTCGTGCCGGCGACGGGTCACCGGATTCCACACCAGGATGTCGCCATTGAGACCGTGGGCCGGCTGCCCTTGCGCCGTGACAGTCGGTGTGGCCCAGTCGTCATAGTCCGCCGCCCGCATCTCGTGCGGGTAGCCGTCATCGAGGGTCCAGCCGATTCCGATGATGAAGACCGCCGGGATCTCCTGCAGGATCCTGGTCTCGCGCTGCTTGCGGGGCAGGTCGGGGTATCGGGCCAGCAGCTCCTCGGCGTGGATGAAGACGATCTCCTCAGGCAGGTTCGGGTACCTGTCCTCCCGCAGTTGCGGGAAGAGGCGCTGGACATGGTCCTCGGCGCCCCGTAGCACGGACCAGATCCGACGCACGGTGGTCATGAGGTCGTCCAGACTGCGTTGCTCCGGCGTGATCACCCGTTCCCAGTCCCACTGGTCGACATAGGCGCTGTGGTCGTGGTCGAGGAAGTAGTCCTTGCGGACCGCGCGCATGTCGGTGCACAGGCCCTCGCCCGGTTGCAGACCGAACTGGCGTAGCGCCAGCCGCTTCCACTTGGTCGCCGCCTGGACGATCTGCGCGTCGACCGGGTGCGCGCCGTTGTCGTTGGCGATGTGGAACTGCACCGGCGAACGTGAGCCGTCGCGGTCGAGCATGTCGTTGACGCCCGACTGCGCGGACACGATGAGCGGCACCTGGACCATCTGCAGGTTGAGTGCCGAGCAGAGCCCGTCCTCGATGTACCGCTTGACTGCGAATATCGCGACCTGGGTCTCGCGCGGGGTGAGCGGCGAGTCGTAGCCTTCCGGCAGAACCCTCTCCAACTCGTCGTAGCTACCGATTCCCGGTCCCGCGAGGTCGGCGCGCTTGGCGTCGACGATGTCCGTCATCGTTGTCATCCTTTCCGATGGGCGCCGCCCTGGCCGCGGCGGCCTTCCTGGGTCGCTTCGGCTGGGCGCCAGCGACTGCCCTGCTCCGCGTCGGCGTCGGCGTCGGGCGGGCCGCCGACCGCGCGGCGGCGACAAGTTCACCCAGGTCCTTTTCGATGGCCGCGGCGAGCAGGTCGACCTCGGGCGCGCTGTCGTAGTCCGCGGTGATGCCGAACACCAACTGGTCGCAGTACGACAGGATCGCGATTCCCGTGCGGAGACGTAGCGCGATCGGCACGTACGGGAGGATCTCGACCATCCGCCGACCGAGCCCGTACAGTGGCCGCCTCGAGCCGGCCACGTTGGTCGTCACCGTGACGATGTTGCGTTGCGGCAGTCGGGCCGCGATCCTGATGCCCAGGGAGATGGGGCCGAAGGGTTCGTGGCGGGCCAGCTCCGTCATCGCCGCCCCGGCCTCGGCCTCCTTGCTGGACTTCAATGCGGCCAGCCGGTCATGTACCGCGACGAGCCGGGCCACCGGCTCGTCCAGGTCGACCGGAAGCAACGGCAACAACAGCGAGACCCGGTTGTCCATGATGTTCTCCTCGCCGGTGACCCGGACCGACACCGGGACCAGGCTGCGGACGGCATCCGGTGCCGGCTCTTCCCCGCGTGCGAGCAGCAACGCCCGGAACGCGCCGCTGATCGCGGCCAGGATCACGTCGTTGATGGTCACGCCGAAGCTCTTCGCGGTCGCGGCGACCTCGGCGAGCGACGCACGCGTGACCGCGTACCGGCGCTGCTGGCCGATCGGTCCGGACAGCGACGACGCGGACACCGGTTGCAGCACGCCGGCCATCGTGGCCAGGCCACGGGTGGCGTCGGTGACCCGTCGGGTCAACCGCAGCGGTGCCCGCAGACTCTGCGACAGCAGACGGACCTGCTGCACCGGATTGCGGGCCAGGTCGGCCAGGGCGTCGGCCGTCAGGCGCGCCGTGGTGGGCTCGGGCTGCGCGACCCAGGTGTCCTCGACAGCCGGGGACGGCTCGGGGGACTCGTCGAAGAACACCTGGTAGAGCTGGTTGGCGGAGAGCCCGTCGGCCATGCAGTGATGCACCTTCGACAGCACCGCCCAGCGACCGTCGGCCAGGCCCTCGACGACCCAGCACTCCCAGAGCGGGCGATCGCGGTCAAGGCGCTGTGACATGATCCGCGCGACCAGGCGCCGGAGTGCCGCCTCGTCGCCAGGAGCGGGGACAGCCGTCCGGCGGACGTGGAATGCGAGGTCGAAGTGGGGGTCGTCGACCCATACCGGTTGGCCGAGGTCCAGCGGCACACGACGGACCTTCTGCCGATAGCGCGGCACGAGAGCGATCCGACCACGCAACGCGGAGACGAAGGCATCCTGGCTCGGTGCGGGGCCAAGCAGCACCGCGACCGACGCTATCGCGAGCGACGAGTGGCGGTCCTCGTCCTCGGCGTCCAGAAACGCGGCATCCAGGGGACTCAAGTGTTCCATCGCTGCCTCCGCGAGCCATCCCGCTCGGACGCGGCCTCATGTGCGCCGCCTGCCATCACCGTGGCGCTGCGGAGATCGTCAAGGTAGAGGACAAAGTCCCCTGTCCGCCCGCATGAGGTCCCGCGTCGCCGCGGCCAATGCGTGATGTCTGGCGAGTTTCCTGTCATCCTGGAATAGCGGACAGACTCCGGTCCCAGGAGGTGAGCGTGATCCCACGTCGCATCCGGCCAGCGCGCCGCGTCGGTCTCGTCCTCGGGGCGGGTGGCGTCCTGGGTGCCGCGTGGATGGCCGGTGCGCTGCGACCGGTGCAGGAGCGCATCGGTCGACCGCTGCACGAGGTCGACGTGATCGTGGGTACGAGCGCCGGCAGCGTGCTCGCCGCGGTACTGCGATGCGGGGTCGAGGTCGACGACATCATCGCGCACCAGCGCGGCGAGGGTCGGGCGAGCCTGCCCCACCTGGCCGAGATGGACAAGGAGTCCGGTCCGCTGCCACCCCTGCCCCGGTTGCGCCTCGGTTCGCCGAGACTGCTCGCCAGTACCGTGCGGGCCCCGCACCGGGTTCATCCCTGGGTGGCGGCGAGTGCGTTGCTTCCGCAGGGACGGGCACAGCACCGGACCCTGAGTCACCTCGTGCATGCGTCGCTCGCCTACGCCCACGAGCACATGCGACCGGGTGAGCCCGCCTGGCCGAGCCGCCACACCTGGATCATGGCGGTCGACTACGAATCAGGGCGGCGGATCGGCTTCGGCCGCCCGGGAGCACCGGCCGCGTCGTTGCCCGACGCCGTCGTCGCCTCCTGCTCGATCCCCGGCTGGTACGAGCCCAAGCTCATCGGGGATCGCCGCTATGTCGATGGCGGGGTCCGCTCGAGTACCTCACTGGACCTGCTCGCCCGGGCCGACCTCGACGACGTGTACGTGCTGGCGCCCATGGCCAGCTACGCCACGGAAACGCCGCGCCACCCGGCGCTGCGGGCCGAACGCTTCGTCCGGCAGCTGATCGCGAGGGCCATGGCGCGCGAGGTCGAGAAGGTGCGGGCCTCGGGCGCGAACGTCACGGTGCTGACTCCCGGACCCGAGGACCTCTCCGCGATGGGCGTCAACATGATGAATCCCGCACGTCGCCTGCGGGTGCTCGAACAGTCGCTGGTGAGTTCGCCGGTGCGCCTGACGACGGTCGACGATCGTCGTTGGGCGGCGTGACACGCGTCGAGCGTCCGCCCCTCATAGTTAAGAATGTTGACACTTATCGACCTCTGATGTTCTCATGGTCTCGAGGGCGTGAGCCCGGCGCCACATCGTCCGCTCACGGGGCCGGAGAAGGGAAGTCCCGTGCGCCCGACCCTTCCGACCCGCCGTCTCGCGGCCGTACTGCTGCTGGTTGTGTCCACAGTGGCCGGTGCTGGCGTCGCTGCGAGCTCCGCGCGTGCGGCCGTTCTCCCGTACCAGGATCCGAGCCTGCCCGTCGCGACCCGGGTGAACGATCTGCTGGCCCGGATGAGCCTTGACGAGAAGATCGGGCAGATGACGCAGGCCGAACGGCAGGCGGTGACCGGCGCGCAGATCACCCAGTTCCGCCTCGGGTCGATCCTCTCCGGTGGTGGCTCGGCGCCCTCACCGAACAATGCCACGTCGTGGGCCAACATGTACGACGGCTTCCAGAACGCGGCGCGCGCCACCCCGCTCGGCATCCCGATGATCTACGGGGTGGACGCGGTGCACGGTCACAACAACGTCGTGGGTGCCACCATCTTCCCGCACAACATCGGCCTGGGCGCGACCCGCGACCCGGCGCTCGTGCAGAGTATCGGTCGGGCGGTCGCCGAGGAGGTCTCCGGCACGGGCCTCGACTGGGACTTCGCGCCATGCCTGTGCGTGGCGCGAAACGACCGCTGGGGCCGCACGTACGAGTCGTTCGGCGAGACACCCGACCTGCCGACCCAGATGGCCACCATCATCACGGGCCTGCAGGGTACGACGTTGGGCGGCCCCGCGTCGGTGCTCGCCACCGCCAAGCACTACGTCGGTGACGGCGGCACCACCAACGGCGTCGACCAGGGCAACACCCAACTCAGCGAGGCCGACCTACGCGCGATCCACCTGCCACCGTTCCGCGAGGCCGTCCGCCGCAACGTCGGTTCCGTGATGATCTCGTACAGCTCCTGGAACGGCGTGAAGATGCACGGCAACCAGTACCTGATCACGACCGTCCTCAAGGGAGAGTTGGGCTTCAGCGGCTTCGTGGTCTCGGACTGGAACGGCATCGACCAGATCGACGGCGCCGGCGGCTTCACCGCGGCCGAGGTGCGCACCGCCGTCAATGCCGGCATCGACATGGTCATGGTGCCCAACGACTGGCAGAACTTCATCAGCCTGCTGCGCACCGAGGTGCAGGCCGGGCGGGTGACGATGGCCCGCATCGACGACGCCAACCGGCGGATCCTGACCAAGAAGTTCGAGCTCGGGCTCTTCGAGCACCCGCTGACCGACCGCACCTACACGTCCACTGTGGGCAACGCGGCCCACCGGTCGCTGGCCCGGCAGGCGGTGCAGAAGTCCCAGGTACTGCTGAAGAACTCGGGCAACGTGCTGCCCCTGTCGACCGCGAACAACAAGATCTTCGTGGCCGGGAAGAGTGCCGACAACATCGGGTACCAGTCCGGCGGCTGGACCATCTCCTGGCAGGGTGGCAGTGGTTCGGTCACGCCGGGCACCTCGATCCTGCAGGGCATCCGCAACACGGTCGCGCCCTCGACGACGGTGACGTTCAACGCGTCCGGGGCCGGGATCGACGGCTCCTACCGGGCCGCGATCGCGGTCGTCGGCGAGACGCCGTATGCCGAAGGCGCGGGGGACCGACCCGCCGGAATGGGTCTGGACACCACCGACCTGAATACGATCTCGACATTGCGCACGGCCGGGGTACCGGTGATCGTGGTGCTCGTGTCCGGGCGGCCGATGGACATCGCCTCGCAACTGTCGAACTGGACCGCGTTGGTCGCCGCCTGGCTGCCGGGCACCGAGGGGCAGGGTGTCGCCGACATCCTGTTCGGTGTGGCCCAGCCGACCGGCACGTTGCCGATGACGTGGATGGCCAGCGCCGGTCAGGAGCCCATCAACACCGGCGACGGGCAGAACCCGCTCTTCCCGTCCGGGTTCGGCCTGACCTACACGACCTCGACCACACCCAGCGCGTACTCGCAGGTGCAGGCCGAGGCGTTCAAGGCACAGTCCGGTACGCAGAACGAGACCTGCACCGACACCGGCGGCGGCATCGACGTGGGCCACATCGCTCCCGGTGACTGGCTCGCGTACGACCTCGATTTCGGCCCCACGTCCGCGGCCTCGGTCACGACCCGGATCGCGTCCGGCGCATCGACGAGCGGTACCCTGCAGTACCGGCTGGACAGCCCGACCGGGCCGATCGTGGCCACCTCGGCGGTGGCGCCGACGGGCGGCTGGCAGACGTGGCAGAGCGTGACCAGCACGCTGAGTGCCGGGGGCACGGGTATACACCGCGTCTACCTGACCTTCACGGGCACGGCCGGTGCCGAGTTCGTGAATGTGAACTGGCTGCAGTTCCAGGCCAGCTCGGGCACCGCGTACACCCAGCGACAGGCGGAGAGCTTCAACAGCCAGTCCGGCACGCAGACCGAGTCCACATCGGACACCGGTGGCGGGCTGAATGTCGGGTACATCACGCCGGGCGACTGGCTCGCCTACGACAACGTCGATTTCGGCTCGACCTCACCCGCCACGGTCACCACCCGGATCGCGTCGGGCGCGACCGTCGGCGGGAGCATCCAGTACCGGCTGGACGGCACCACGGGACCGGTCGTCGCCACCGTGCCGGTCAACCCGACCGGCGGCTGGCAGTCCTGGACCACAGCGGTCACGACGCTGTCGGGCTCGGCGACCGGCGCACACCGTCTCGTCCTGACGTTCACCGGCACCGCGGGCAGCGACTTCACCAACATCAACTGGTTCCAGTTCAACCACTGATCAGCCGTCGAGCCGTGCTGCTTCACCGGTGTGAGTGACGGCCATGCCGCTGAGCCCGTGAAGCCCCGGCCGAGTTCAGAAGAAACCGCGAACCACGCCGCCGGGAAGCCTACGGTACTTGGGGGCGCAGAGGTGATACCCGCCCCGGGTGCGGCAAGAAGCATCAACCTGTCCGACATTTCGGAAGGCGCGTGAGCGATGTCCAAGATCCAACCAGTGCGGTGGCTCTCCCGGCACGCCGCTTCTGGATTGAAAGACCTGCCGCGTAACAGCGCATGGCTGCTATCGAAGGCGATCTCAGCTCCAGCCGACGCGGCCGGCGTTGGTAATGGCGTTCCCGATGGTCTGCGTCGCGTGACCGCGGCGATCAGTCACTCGATCCCGGGTGTCCACGATGCGGTCGAGCTCCGGCTCAAGCGCGCCGAACTGGCCGTGGCCAAGGCCAGGGAGGCCGAGAAGGCGGCACTCGTCGAGGCGCAGAACGCCAACGCTCTGGCAGATGCCGCGAAGGCGATCGGGGACGAGGGTCGGGAGCGCGTGCGCCAAGCGACTCGCGACAGCAAGCTCGAAGTCGATCGGCGAACCCAGTTGGCCAAGGAACACTACGCCCAACTCATCGACCGCGAACGCGACAAAGCGAGCCGCGAGGCGTCGGAAGCGCTGGAACGGATCACCAACGAGATCCGGACGACGGCCGACAAGGCACGTGAGGTGGCCGAGGCGGCCGCCGAGCTGGCGCAGGGGCGGATCTATCGGGCGCATCAGCAGATGGCCGAGGCCCGCGCCCTGGCGTCCGAGGCGACGGCGGCCGCTGAACGGGTCGCTGAAGAGGCCCACCAACACGCTCGGGCGGTTGCCGATGACGCCGAGCAGCGGGCGGGCTCGGCCGACCGGGTCCTCGGAGACGCCCGCCGCACGGAGGCGATGCTGGCGAAGGACGCGGCCCACGCGGTACGGGCCGAGCAGACGCAGGACGCCCCGGCGAGGTTGACCGAACACACCAAGGCAGAGCTCCTTCAGCTGGCGCAACCGCTGGAAATATCTGGCGCCTCGCGCATGACGAAAACCGAACTCATCAAGGCTATTCGATCCGCGTCGCGGACACGGGTCCGGGCCTGACCGTCCGGCTATACCGGCGACCTCATCAAACCCCAAACAGATCAGGGCGAATCATGAACGTCTTTCGACGGAAGAACGCATGGCAACGGGTCGTCGGTAAGGTCACGGCCAACGCACCGAAGGGCCCAGCCGTCAAGTCCGGAGCCGCCGCCTTGACCGGCATCCTCACCGCTATCGCGGCAAGCGCGGCCGTCTCCTCCGCCCGGCGGAAGTCCGAGTCGTGAAGCTGGGCCGCTTGGCGGTGTTCGGCGTCGGATACCTCCTCGGCACCAAGGCAGGGCGTGAGCGGTATGAACAGATTCTGGCGGCGGCGCAGAGGTTGTCGAAGCGACTCGACGACTACAGCCGGCACACAGACCCGGCCGTACGATGGCGCGGTGATACCGGCTCGCGCGCATACAACGACCGGACTCGCTGAGACAGACCCACTCATCGCCCGGCTGGCCCCGGGCAAGCGGCTTTCGAACGGCGTGGTGGTCGACGCGTCGATCCTCGCCCGCCTGCTCGGCCTGCGGTTGCTGCGCCTCGACGCACACATCACGTTCGTCCCGACCGAATTCAGTCCGCTCGCCGCCGAGCCGGTGCCGCTACCGCACAGACCCAACGACCAAGGCTGTCTGAGCGAAGCAATGGGACTGCTCGCGCACGCGTCCCGCACGTTGGTGGAGGCGGGACGGGAGCCATCGGCCAGGGCCACGGTGTCCGGACCGGATCGGCCAGGACGGGCAGGTCATCGACGTGCTCGGGCGCCCGGCTGAGACGGTCCGGCGCCGAGCTGGTCGCTACGGCTGTTCCTGGGCCATCGGGGGCTGTTCCGGCTTTCCCGGCGTTCACACAAGGACCGCGCCGCCGGCGATGTCCACGACGACGCCGGTGATCCAGCTCGCGTCCGGCGAGGCGAGGAACAGAGCCGCCCGGGCGACGTCGTCCGGCGTACCGAGCCGCCCCAGCGGATGGGACCCGGCCATGGCCCGCTGCTGCTCGACCGGGATCCATTGCTTGTTCTTCTCGGTCAGGATCGACTCGGGCGCGAGGC
The DNA here is from genome assembly GCA_963803345.1 of uncultured Actinomycetota bacterium. Classification (GTDB taxonomy): domain Bacteria; phylum Actinomycetota; class Actinomycetes; order Mycobacteriales; family Micromonosporaceae; genus CAWDLX01. The sequence continues at coordinate 396,983 of CAWDLX010000004.1, read as the reverse complement.
AGTTCACCCGGATGCCGTACGGACCTACCTGAGCCGCGAGGTCCTGGGTGAGTATCTGCACGCCCGCCTTCGCCGCCGCGTACGCCAGCAGCGTGCCCGCGTGGGCCTGGCGGCCGGCGGCCGACGACATGGTGATGATGCTTCCCGCCCGCCTCTCCTTCATCCCGGGCAGGAAGCTCTTGAGGGTGAGGAAGGTGGCGGTCAGGTTGGCGTCGATATCGGCACGCCAGTCCTCCTCGGTGATCTGTTCGAGGGGTGTCGGACGGCTGGCGCTGCCGCCGGCGTTCGCGACGAGCACCTCGACCGGACCGCACTCCCGCTCGATCCGCGCGCGTGCCTCCTCGATCTCGCTGAACCTGGTGAGGTCGGCGGTCACGAACATGGCGCGACCGCCCTCCTTCGCGATCCCCGCCCGCACCCTGGCGAGAGCGTCGGTGTCGCGTCCGTGCAGGGCAACGGTCGCCCCCTGCCGCGCGAAGAGCTCGGCGATGGCCGCGCCGATGCCGCGCGAGCCGCCGGTCACCAGCGCGACCCTTCCGGTCAGCGTGCTCATGTTCTCCTCCTCGGGTGAAGGCGCCTGCCTGAGCTGGCGCGCCTACCGCCAGAAGATCGCGATCGCCGCGTTCGCCAGGGTGAGCAGGCCGATGGGTAGGAAGTACGCGCGGTCGACCGGCTTGCCGGCCCGTTCCCGTGTGATCACCAGGCCGAAGGTGGCCCCGATCAGTAAGGCGACGCCGAACTTCACGCCGAGCTTGACATAGTTCAGATCCTCGCCGGCCGGAAACGGCAGCGCCAGCAACAGCCCGCTGCCGATCATGGCGCCGAGGCCGGCACGCATCAGCACGCTGATCGTGTACCGGCGGTTCACGTACTGGGCCAGGAAGCCGCCGAGCAGCATGGTGAAGCCCACCAGGTGGATGAAGAGCAGTAGCAACCGGAGAAACTCCATCGACAACCCTTCCGTACAACGGCCCGCGGGCTCGAGGCGACCCTCTTTAAGCGGAGAGAAACCATCCGTATAACGAGCCTAGGGCCGGTGCGGAATGCCGGCAACTCGAAGCGACGCGCGGCTCAGGGCGGTCCGCCGCGCAGCTCGTCCAGCGTCATACCCGCGCGGCCGCCGGGGCGCGCTACGCCGTCCGCGCGCAGGCCGTCCAGCATGATGTCGAGCTGGCGGTGCGCCGCGGCGTCGTCGAGCTCACGCGGGAACGAACCCGGCAGCGGTCGCGCCAACCGGATCACCATCAGGCCGATGTCGCCGGGCCCCACGTCGGCCCGCAGCAGCCCGGCCGCGACGGCCGCCGCGACAAGAGCCTCGAACAGCGGCGAAAGCTCGTCCCGGGCCCGGCGCAGGTCCTCGTGGTGCGCGATGTCGAGCTGCCCGCTGAGGACCGGCATCACGGCGGCGATACGAAGGTCGAGCGAGCGGTGCAGATAGCGGGCCAGAGCGCGGAAGCTGTCGGCCTCCCCGGCCAGGGCGGCCCGTGCCTCGTCGGCGACGCGGCCGAGCACGTCCAGCACGACCGCCCGCATCAGGGCGTCGCGGTCGGGGAACCTGCGGTACAGCGTGGCGATTCCGACCCCCGCACGGCGCGCGACCTCGTCCAGGGGTGCGTCGGCTCCCTGCTCGACGAAGACGTCCCGGGCCGCGCTCAGCAGCAGGTCGCGGTTGCGGCGAGCATCTGTGCGCAGCGACCGCCGGCGTGGCTCTGTCCCACCGTGGCCGCTGTCCGCCACACGTCCTCCAGGTTCTGCAAGGAGTGGCCCCCAGCTCTGCGGGTACGGCTTTCTGACATTGTGCACTCCCCGGGACCTGCCGCCGGCCACACCCCGCCCAGCGGCCCACAACCTCGTGGCACGCGTCGTGAGAGGGTGCGATCGAGGCCGCGCCACGTGCGTACCCTCCGGCGGGGCGTAGATTGACGCTGTGGTGGAACCCCCGCGACGATTCCAGCGGTCCGAGCGCCGGCCGGCGCCAGGTCACGCTGGTCCGCCGCCGGACATCACGCCGCTGCCGGACCTGATGCATGGACGGTCCGGCGCGGGGCCGGCCCGGGTCGAGCGTCCGGTATACGTCAATCTCCTCCCGCCGTGCAACGCGGCATGTCCGGCCGGGGAGAACATCCAGGGCTGGCTTGCCCAGGCGCAGGCCGGCGAAAACGAGCGGGCCTGGCGTGTCCTGGTGCAGGACAATCCGTTCCCGGCGATCCACGGGCGGGTGTGCTACCACCCGTGCGAGAGCGACTGCAACCGCGCCAACCTCGACAGCGCGGTCTCCATTCACTCGGTCGAGCGGTTCCTGGGCGACCTGGCGCTCGAGCGGGGGTGGAGGCTCGATCCCCCAGCCGTGCGCGGCGGCAGGAGAGTGCTGGTGATCGGCGCGGGCCCGAGCGGACTGTCGGCCGCATATCACCTGGCGCGGGCGGGCCATGACGTCGAGATCCGGGACGCGGGCGCGCGACCCGGAGGGATGATGCGCTACGGGATCCCGGCATACCGGCTGCCGCGCGACGTGCTGAGCGGCGAGGTCGACCGGGTGGCCGCGCTGGGCGTGCGGTTCACCAGCGACCACCGGGTGACTGACCTCGAGGCCGAGCGCCGCGAGGGTGACTTCGACGCTGTGTTCGTGGCGGTCGGCGCGCATCTGTCGAAGCGGGTGGACATCCCAGCCATGGATGCCGGGCCGATCGTGGATGCGGTGTCGTTCCTGCGAGGGGTGGCGTCGGGCGAGCGGCCGGCGATCGGCCGTCGGGTGGCGGTCTACGGCGGCGGCAATACCGCGATGGACGCCGCCCGGACAGCGCGGCGGTTGGGCGCCGAGGAGGCGCTGATCGTCTACCGTCGCACCCGCGAGCAGATGCCGGCGCATGAGGAGGAGGCGCAGGACGCCGAGCGGGAGGGCGTTCGGATCAACTGGCTACGGACCATCACCGCGTTCGAGGGTGAGCAGCTACGGGTCGAGGTGATGGAGCTGGACGAGTCCGGGTTTCCACGGTCGACCGGGAGGTTCGAGACGCTCGCCGCGGACACCGTGATCCTGGCGGTCGGCCAGGAGACCGACACCGCCTTCCTGCGTACCGTGCCGGGAGTGGAGTTCGAGTCCGACGGTACCGTCCGCGTGGCGAGTTCGTTGATGACCGGATGCCCAGGTGTCTTCGCCGGCGGGGACATGGTGCCCGCCGAGCGCACGGTGACGGTTGGCGTGGGGCACGGCAAGCGGGCCGCGCGGGAGATCGACGCGTGGCTGCGCGGCGAAACGGCGCAGCGAGCCCCCAAACACCCGCTGGTCGGGTTCGACACATTGAACCTCTGGTACTTCGGCGACGCGCAACGCCGCCAGCAGCTCGAACTCGATCCGTCCGAGCGCGTCGGCAGTTTCGCGGAGGTGGCCGGCGGCTTGTCGGCGACTGACGCGATGTTCGAGGCGCGCAGGTGCCTGTCGTGCGGGAACTGCTGTGAATGCGATGGGTGTCTGGGTGCCTGTCCGGAGGACGCCGTGATCAAGCTCGGTGTCGGGCATGGTTACCAGTTCGACTACGACCGTTGCACCGGCTGTGGGGCGTGTTTTGAACAGTGCCCGGTCCACTCGATCGACATGTTCCCGGAGCCTGGCTGATGCGCGTGACGATCGATGGCAACGAGGCGGCGGCGGCGGTCGCCTACCGCTGCAGCGAGCTGTGTTGCGTCTACCCGATCACGCCCTCTTCCGCGATGGCCGAGTTGGCCGACGAATGGTCGAGCCAAGGGCGGCCCAACATCTTCGGGACACTGCCCGTCGTGGTGGAGATGCAGAGCGAGGCGGGCGCCGCGGGTGCGCTGCACGGCGCGCTGCAGGGTGGGGCGCTGGCGACGACGTTCACCGCCTCGCAGGGACTGCTGTTGATGATCCCGAACATGTACAAGATCGCCGGCGAGCTGACCGCGGCGGTGTTGCACGTGGCCGCCCGATCGCTGGCCGCCCAGGGCCTGTCGATTTTCGGCGACCATTCCGACGTGATGGCGGTGCGAGCTACCGGGTTCGCGCTGCTCGCCTCCGCATCGGTGCAGGAGGCGCACGACCTGGCGCTCGTAGCGCATGCGGCGACGCTCGCCACGCGGGTACCGTTCCTGCACTTCTTCGACGGGTTCCGCACGTCGCACGAACTGAACACGGTCGAGCCGCTGGCCGACGACGATCTGCGGGCGTTGATCCCGGAGGACCTGGTTCGGGCGCACCGCGGGCGGGCGCTGTCGCCGGAGCGGCCGTTCATCCGCGGGACCGCGCAGAACCCGGACGTTTATTTCCAGGCACGGGAGACCGTCAACCCGTTCTACGCCCGGGTGCCCGACGCGGTACAGCGGGCGATGGACCAGGTCGGCGAGCGCACCGGCCGGCGGTACGGGCTCGTCGACTACCACGGCCATCCCGAAGCCGAGCGGGTCATCGTCCTGATGGGCTCGGGTGGGCAGACCGCCCGTGAGACGGCCGCGTTCCTGCAGGCGCGCGGCGAGCGGGTGGGGGTGGCGCAGGTCAGGCTGTACCGGCCGTTCCCGGCGCGTGCGTTGGTGCGGGCGTTGCCCGAAACGGTGCGACGGGTGGCGGTGCTTGACCGGACCAAGGAGCCCGGTTCGTTCGGCGAGCCGCTGTTCCTCGACGTACTCGCGGCGCTCAACGAGTCCTATGTGGACGGCGAGCGGGAGCTGATGCCGGTCGTGATCGGCGGTCGCTATGGCCTGTCCTCGAAGGAGTTCACGCCGGCCATGGTGGCCGGAGTGTTCGAAGAGCTGGGCCGCGAGCGTCCCAAGCGCCGATTCACGATCGGAATCCACGACGACGTGTCCGGCACGAGCCTGCCGTACGACGCCTCGCTGGACATCGAGCCGCCCGAGACGGTGCGCGCGGTCTTCTTCGGCCTGGGTTCGGACGGGACGGTCGGGGCGAACAAGAACACAATCAAGATCCTCGGCGCCGAAGAAGGCATGCACGCACAGGGCTACTTCGTCTACGACTCGAAGAAGTCCGGCTCGCAGACCGTGTCGCACCTGCGTTTCGGCCCGCACCCGATCAGCGCTCCCTATCTCGTCTCCGAGGCGTCGTTCGTCGGCTGCCACCAGTTCGGGATGATCGAGCGGGCTGAGGTGCTCGACCGGGCCGCGCCCGCAGCGACGCTCCTGCTGAACACCGGACTGGCGCCGGAGCGCGTGTGGGACGCGCTGTCCCGTCCGGTGCAGGAGCAGATGCTGGCCAAGCGGATCGACCTGTACGTGATCGACGCGGGAAGCATCGCCCGCGAGGCGGGTCTTGCCGGGAGGACCAACACGGTGCTGCAGACCTGCTTCTTCGCCCTCTCGGGCGTTCTGGAGCGGGGGCTGGCGATCGAGCGGATCAAGGCGTCGATCGCGAAGACGTACGGCCGGCGCGGGGCCGAAGTCGTGGAACGCAACCAGCGGGCCGTTGACCACGCGCTCGACGCCCTGCACCGGGTCGCGCTGCCCGAGCGGGCCACGACAACACGCGAACCGGCGGCGCTGGTACCCGCACACGCGCCGGAGTTCGTGCGCACCGTGACCGCGACGATGATGGCCGGTCGCGGAGACGAGCTGCCGGTCAGCGCGCTGCCGGTCGACGGCACCTACCCGAGCGGCACGACCAGGTACGAGAAGCGCAACATCGCCGAGCTGGTCGCGGTCTGGGACCCCGAGCTGTGCATCCAGTGCGGCAACTGCAGCTTCGTCTGCCCGCACAGCGTGATCCGCTCGCGCCTCTACGAGCCCGCTCGCCTGGACGGCGCGCCGGCGGGCTTCCGCTCGGCACTGCTGAACGCGCCCGGCCTGCCGGATGCGCGTTACACCCTGCAGGTGTACGTCGAGGACTGCACCGGCTGCGGATTGTGCGTCGAGGCCTGTCCCGTGTCAGCGGGTGGACAGCCGGTGCGCAAGGCGATCAACCTCGACGCGCGAGAACCGCTCGTCGAGCCGGAGCGTGCCAATATCGCGTTCTTCGAACGGCTGCCACCGGCCGACCGCTCACGGGTCGACTTCGGCACGGTACGCGGCACCCAGTTCCTCGAGCCGCTGTTCGAGTTCTCGGGCGCCTGCGCCGGCTGCGGCGAGACACCGTACCTCAAGCTGATCTCCCAGCTGTTCGGCGACCGGCTGACGATCGCCAACGCCACCGGTTGCTCGTCCATCTACGGCGCCAACCTGCCGACCACACCGTGGACCACAGACGCTGACGGCCGGGGCCCGGCGTGGTCGAACTCGTTGTTCGAGGACAACGCCGAATTCGGTCTGGGGCTGCGGCTCGCCGCCGACCGCCACACCGACCTCGCCCACCGCCGCCTGTCAGAGCTGCGGGACGAGCTCGGGGCGGGTCTGGTGGACGAGATCCTCCACGCGCCGCAACTACGCGAGTCGGAGCTGAGCGAGCAGCGCCAGCGCGTCGCCGAACTGCACCGGCGCCTCGACAGACTCGACGAGGCGGCCGTCGCCGACCTACGGAGCGTGCTCGATCATCTTGTCCGGCGCAGCGTGTGGATCGTCGGTGGCGACGGATGGGCGTACGACATCGGCAGCGGCGGACTCGACCACGTGCTGGCCAGTGGCCACAACGTCAACGTTCTGGTGCTCGACACCGAGGTCTACTCCAACACCGGCGGGCAGATGTCCAAGGCCACGCCTCTCGGAGCCGTCGCGAAATTCGCTGCCAGCGGGAAGACGACACCCACCAAGGACCTCGCGCTGCAAGCGATCGCGCTCGCCAATGTGTACGTCGCACGCGTAGCGATGGGTGCCGACCCTCAGCAGACCCTGCGCGCGTTGCGCGAAGCCGAGGCGTACGACGGTCCATCGCTGGTCATCGCCTACAGCCATTGCATCGCGCACGGGTACGACCTGCGTGACGGCCTCGACCAGCAGTACCGTGCCGCGGCGAGCGGCCACTGGCCGCTGATCCGCTACAACCCCGTGGCGCGCGCCGCCGGTGCCAACCCGTTCCTGCTCGACTCACCCAGGCCGCGGATGTCGCTGGCCGACTACAGAAAGCGCGAGCTGCGCTTTCGTACGCTCGCCAACAGCGACCCCGCCGAGGCGGAGCGCCTGCTCGGACTCGCCCAGCAGGCGGCCGACCTGCGCTGGCAGACCTATGAAGAGATGGCCACCCGCGGCTCCGCACAATTCCCGTCCGACGCGCGCAAGGATCGCTGATGGAGCTCGGCACCAACTACCTGGGCCTGGCGCTGCGCAACCCGCTCGTGGCCTCAGCCTCCCCGCTGTCCTACACGCTCGATGGCATCCGGCGGCTGGCCGACTCCGGCATCGGCGCGGTGGTGCTGTTCTCATTGTTCGAGGAGCAATTGCGCGAACAGGCAGCACGTAACGCCCGGCTCGTCGATGATCCAGCCGAAAGCTTCCCCGAAGCCCTCAGCTACTTCCCGGTCGGTGCCGAAGACGACGCCGGGCCGCGTCGCTATCTCAGCCTCCTGCAACGCGCTGCCGCCACCGTGCCGGTACCCGTGATCGCGAGCCTCAACGGCACCACACCCGCGGGCTGGACCGACTTCGCACGCGCGATGCAGGACGCCGGCGCGGCCGGGATCGAACTGAATATCTACCAACTCCCCGGCGAGCCCAACATCTCGGGCCGGGACGTTGAGCAGCGACACATCGACATCCTCAGCCGGGTCAAGGACGCCGTCACCGTGCCCGTGGCGGTCAAACTCAGTCCACATTTCAGCTCGACGGGCGAGCTCGCACTCGCGCTGGACCAGGCGGGCGCCGACGCGCTCGTACTGTTCAACCGCTTCTTCCAACCCGACATCGACGCGGAAGAGCTCACCGTCGTGCCCGCCATCTCGCTGTCCAGTCCGGCCGAAGCCCGGCTGCCACGGACGTGGATCGCGCTCCTGCGCGGCCGGGTGCGCGCCGCGCTGGCGGCCACGACCGGGGTCGAAGGACCCGATGACATCGCCAAGTATCTGCTCGCCGGCGCCGACGTGGTGATGACCGCGTCAGCCCTGCTACGCCACGGACCGCAGCACGTTACCGTACTGATCGACGGATTGTGCGCCTGGATGCAGCGCCACGGTTTCCAGACGGTCGACCAGCTGCGCGGAATGCTCGCCGTGCCCGCCGGCACCGACGCGACGGAGTACGAACGCGCCAGCTACGTCAGCGCGCTCCGCCAAGCCAACGCGGCCGCTTACGGCCCCTGGTAGGGGTCACCCACGATCGGGGCGGACGCGGGTGGGTGATGCGAGCTCCAGGAGAGTTTCCATGGCCGCGCGGTCGCCGTTTCCTTGACTCGCGAGCTCCAGGGCGCTCATGGCCGCGAATGCCACGCACCAGCCGAGGAGCCGCGGCGCGTTCACGCCGGTCGCCGCGGCCAGCCGCGCGATGCGCGCGTCGATCGTCGCGAGGTCAGCCGCCTGCCAGAGGATCAGGTCGACCGGGTCGAAAGCGGCGTCGCCGAGGCAGGGGGCGGGGTCGATCGCGACCAGGCCACGCTCGGCTCCGCCGTCGAGGATGTTGCCCGGCGTCAGGTCACCGTGGAGCAGGACGGTCGGGCAGTCGTGCCGCGCGAGGCGCGTGGCGCGCCGGCGGCCAGCCTCGTACAGCTCCGCCGGGACCAGGGTCGTGAGCTCCGGGTGACGTAGGTAGAGCTTCGCCGAGGAATCGAACAGGTAGCCGACGCGCTGCTCGACCGTCGGATAGGACGGGTCGGGGATACCGGTTCCGTGCAGGGAGCTGACGAGCTGGGCGACGCTCTCGCCGGTGGGGTAGGCCATGGACACGACGAGCGGCGTTCCAGGCTCGACCGCCTCGAGGAGGAGCGCGCCCAGTCGCTCGTCGAGCGCGATCACGGTGGGGGTGTGTACGGTGTGCCAGGCGTCGAGCGCGGCCGCCTCGAACGCCACGCGCGCGCGGTCGGGGCTGGCCTTCAGTACAGCGTCGCGCCCATCAGCCAGCCGGCAATGGAAGACGGCCGACACGCTCCCGCGCGGGATCGGGGAGCCGAGCTCGAACTGCCACCGCCGCGCCAGAGCGGTCAGCACGCCAGGCAGGTCGTCGAACCATGCCTGCACGTCGTTGCCGAAGCGGGCGACGAGACGCTGCCGCGCGCCCGCGTCGATGCTCGGACCGGCCGGACCCATGGGGCCGACCATAGCGGTCGCGGGCCCATGCGCCGATACATCGGTGGCTTGACATCCGTGCGGCCTCGCCGGAGGCTGTGGCCCATGTCACCGACGCGCCGGCTCCTTTATGTAGCTATGTTGGCCATCGCCGTGGTCGCGGCGACGGGGGCATTGAGGCTCGCTTCTGGCGTCGCCGCCGCCAACATCACGGTGGCCCCGGCAAAGCGTCAACCACTCGTGGTGGGCTCGTTGTCGCTCCCGCCCTGCGCGACATCGCCGCTGGCGTGGTGCATCAAGGTGGCGGTGCCGTTCGACTACACGGATCCGGACGCGGGCACGACGGACATCTATGTCGAATGGTTCCCAGCGACCGGCCCGGGCAGCGCCGTCGGCACCGTGCTCACGGTCCAGGGCGGACCTGGCTACCCGTCGACCGACTATCGCCAGGACTACCTCGACATGCTGGGGCCACTGACCGAGCAGCGCAACGTGCTCATCATCGACCTGCGAGGGACCGGACGCTCCGATGCGGTCAGCTGCTCGCGAGTGCAGAACTGGAAGGCCGCGGATGGCAACCAGGCCTACATCGACGCTGTCGGCGACTGCGGAACTCACCTCAACTCACTTCGCAAGCACCCCGACGGCAGTGCCGTCCGTGGCGCGGAGCTCTACACGACGGCCAACGCGGCCCGCGACGTGGCCCGGGTTCTCACGTTGCTGCACACCGGCAAGGTCGATCTTTACGGCGACAGCTACGGCACCTACTTCGGCCAGGTGTTCACCTCCCGCTATCCGTCGATGCTGCGGTCGGTGACGCTCGACGCCGCCTACCCGGTACTGGGGGCCGACCCCTTCTACCCGGACGCCATCGCTCGTGCCAGGATCGCTTTCAACCGCGCCTGCACCCGCGCCGCCGCATGCGACGCCGCGGCGAGCGGGACCTCGTGGAGCCGCATCGGCGATCTGGCGGCGGCCCTACGCAACCACCCCCTTTCCGGTACCACACGCGATCCGGCAGGCAATCAGGTGAGCGTGCGGGTCGACATCGACGTCCTGATCCAGCTGATCGGCATCGCCGGGGCGGACAGTGGGGTCTACCGCGATCTGGATCCCGCGATCCGCGCCTACCTCAGCGCCAACGATGCCGTGCCGCTGTTGCGACTGGTCGCACAGGAAATCGACGAGGGCGACTCAGGTCCGGTCAAGGAGTTCTCCGCCGGACTCTACGTCGCGGACAGCTGTAACGACTATCCGCAACCATTCTCCTACGCCGGAGCGTACGCGCAACGGCATGCGCAGTACCAGTCGGCCGTTGCCGGATTGCCGGCGAACTCGTTCGCCCCGTTCACCGTCGCCGAGTGGACCACCAACTCGGCCGAGGAGTTCGACGCCTGCCTGCGGTGGCCGGCGCCTCAGGTCGATGACCCGCCGATCGTGTCGGGTACCCCGATCGCACCCGCCTCGCTGCCGGTACTCGTGTTCTCCGGGGAGCTGGACTCACTCACCACACCGGAGGAGGGCCAACGAGTGGCGGCCCAGATGGGGCCCTCGGCGCAGTGGGTACAGATCGGCAACATGATCCACGTCTCCGCCATGCTCGACTACATCGGCTGCGCTGAAGGCCTGGTCCGCGCCTTCGTGAGGCGACCCGATCATCCGCTGGCCACGGCGTGCGCGTCGGAGATGCCGGAGATTCACGTGGTCGGGGTGTTCGCGAAGACTCTCGCAGAGGTCACGCCAGCAGAACCCGCCGCCGGTAACCGGGCCAACGCCGACGAGCGTCGTCTGGCCGCCGTCGCCGCGGCAACCGTAGGTGACAGCATCTGGCGCTGGTACTACGCGCCGGGCGACTCCGGCCGCGGGCTGCGTGGCGGCACCTGGACCATCGTCGCCGGCGAGGCGGGCTACGACGTGTCGCTCACCAAGGTGCGCTGGACCGATGACACAACCGTCACCGGCACCGGAACCTGGGACCGCGACACCGGGCACATCGTGGCCACGGTCACGGTCGCCGGTCCGGGTTCGCTGAGCGGTACCGTGAGCGTGTCCTATGACGACTACCAGCCGGGCGCAACCGCGATGCTCACCGGCACCGTCGACGGGAAAGCACTCGCCGCCGCCGTACCCGCGCCCTGACCCACGCGAGTCACGCCGAGTCAGGGGGATCGGGTGCCGATGGCGTGGAGCTTGCCCTGGCGGTCCGCGAAGTACAGCACACCCTTCCACATCGCGGGCGTCGACTCGACGCAGCCGCCGACCTTCATGCCCCACAGCCGGGTCGGCTCGGCCCTGGTATCGGCAACGTCGTACGCATAGAAGTTCCCGGTGCAGTCGCCGAGGTAGAGCACGTCGTCGACGACGACCGGGGAACTCCACGTGCGGGACAGACGCAAGCGCCAGCGCTCACTACCGGTCGCGCGGTCAAAGCCGATCACGTCGCCGGCATCGGTGTCGAAGATGACGATGTCCTTGAAGAGCGCCGGCGTGCCCAGAACTCCGCCCACCCCGGGCGTCTCGTCGAAGGCGCGCCACACGATCGGGTCGTCGGGTTTGGACGGATCGAGTTTCAGCATCTGCCCGACCTCTCGGGACCGGGCGTTGTGCTGGTCCCACTCGACGCCGACGTAGAGCATGCCCTGTTCGTCGATCGTGATGGTGGCGTCAGTGTCGTCGCCGGTCCAGAAGCGGAAGACGCGGGTGGGCTTCCCGCCGGCCTTGAGTCGGCTGAGGTCCCAGCCCTGCACCAGGCCAGAGGAGTTGGTGAAGTAGGCGACGTTCTTGTAGATCGCCACCGAACTCTCGATGGAGAAGTCCGAGTCGACCTTCTGCAGCTCCGAGTCCCAGCTCGGGATGTGGTAGAGCAGCTGGGGCGCAACGGTCACCTTGCCGCTGGCGTCGTAGCCGCGGTTGAGCTTGATGATGTGGAAGTTGCCGTTCTCGCTGTTCTGGAACAGATAGTCGTCAATGACCAGGCCGGAACTGTCCCAGTCGTCGTCGGCGTACTTCGGTCGTACCGTGTTGCCGTCGAGCTTCCACAGCTCCTTCGGCGTGTCACCGTCGTACGAGAGGATCCGGAAGTAGCCGTCGCGTGAGCCGCTGTACACCAGCGGGTAGCCATCGGGATCGAGGTTGAGCGTGCCCTTCACGAGGTCGCCGGTGACGAAGTCGGGGAGGATCCGCTCGCCGGTCGCCGCGTCCACGAAGTGGATGTGGTGGTCGTACCCGCCCGTGATGATCCAGGTGCGGGCATCGCGTTCGATGATGGCTGGCTGTCCGGTCCAGCCGTTGCCGCACCACGTCGACACCTTGCCGTAGACGCTGGTGGTTCCGCACATGGGCCCTTCTTTGGGGAACGCCCACAACTGGGCCGGGTTGGACCGGACCGCCGGGCCGGTGCCGTAGAACGTCCGCGTCGGGTTGCCGCGGAACGTGAGCAGTCCGTTGACCTTCGTCCCGTAGGGCCGACCGACGCCCGCTGGATCCGACCAACCCTGGAACGGCGCGGTCGTGGGTGCCGGCGTCGGCGTGGCGGACCCGGACGGTCGGGGCTCCTGCCACGTCCCGTTCTCCGCGGTGCAGCCGGCAACAGCGACCATGGCCAGGACGAGGATGAGGACCAGTGGGCGCAGTCGGGCAGCGCAGCGGGGCATCGCCGTAGTGTGCCTGGTCATCGCCACGCGGCGCTGGGCGTGGGGTCGCCGGTGTCGCCTACACGACTGAGTGCCCGTTCGAAGTCCAGCAGGGCGTTGACGTTCTGGTCGTCGGCGAGCCAGTTGCCCCAGTCGCGGTCGGCATGCACCGGGAGGTCGGCCGGCCAATCCATCCACCAGCGGGCCGTTGCCTGGTGAGGGCGCCGAGCGCATGGAGGGTGTGCTACGGGACCGGCTCCTGGCCACCGGCCAGTCCCGGTTCGGCCGCGTATGCGTCGAGGCGGTCCGCCGACACAGTCGGACGGCTCAGCGCGGGGTGTGTCCGCCATCAAGCTCGTCCGGGGTGATGCCCAGGCGCAGTACGGCGACGCCGCGAAGGTAGGTCGCGGAGAACAGACGGTTCGGCACAGTGTCGGACCCCGGTGGCACGATCTGGGCATGACCGAAGACCCCCTTGCGCTCTACCGCCGCGCGGCCCATCTGGCAGCGGGGATTGTCGAGCGAGTACGCCCCGACCAGCTCGCTGACCCCACCCCGTGTACGGATTGGAACGTCCGGGTGCTGATCAACCACGTTGTGACCGGCAACCTCTTCTTCGTCCACCTTGCCAACGGGTCGCCACCGCCGGGTCGCGGCGTCGACCACCTCGGTGACGATCCGGTGACCGCGTTCCGGGACTCCGTGCGGGCGGTCTCGGCCGCGTTCGAGGCGAACGGATTCCTGGAGCGCGTCGTGCACGCACCCTTCGGCGAGGCGTCGGGCCGCATGCTCGTCGAGATGCGACGCAATGAGCTCACAGTGCACGCCTGGGATGTCGCCAGGGCCACCGGTCAATCAACCGATCTCGACCGCGATGTCGTTGCCGCCTGTCTGGCCTCGTACACCGCGTCGCCGCTACTGAAGAACCGCGAAGGTCGACCGTTCGGCGTCGAGCAGCCCGCACCACGGGACGCGACCGACGCCGACCGCCTCGCCGCCTTTCTCGGCCGTACGGTCCAGGCGCTGACACAGGAGGCGTAGCCGAAGCGTTTTCGTGTCGCTGCACCGACAACCCACCGCCCACGGCCGGCCCTGCGAACCATGCGGGGCCGGCCGCACCGTGCCGACGGTAGCCGCGGGTCAGTGGTTCTGCCGCCAGATACCGAGGTAACGGGTACCGCTGTCGGTCTCGTACCGTTCGAAGTCGATGACCCGGTTACCGGCATCCGCCTGGTCCTGCCAGGCCGTGGCCCACTGGTCGATCGTCAGATTGCGCAATATCGTCCAGCCCCGGCCGTTGCGGTTCTCGATCCAGATTCCTGAGAAGCGCTGCCCGTTGGGTGATCGGGTCGAGTCGGCGACCAGCGGCCGGTGGGTAGCCCGGAGAGCCTGGAACACGGAGTTGAACTCATCGCTGGTCACATCGCGCACCACCGTCCAGCTCAGGTTTTCGGCGTTGCGCACGAAGGTCACGTCGAAACGCATGTCGCTTCCCACCTGGTACTCGTCGATGTCGTCCGGCATCATGCCGGCGGCGCGTTCGGAATTGAGGACCGCATCGAGCTGAGCGCGGGTGATGTTGCGCCGGAAGTCCCACCCGAGGGGTGCGAAGTTCGCGGCCACCCACAGCGCGGCATAGCGACGCGTGCCAGCGACGACGTAGGTCTCGAGGTCGATCAGCCGCATCGTGTTGGCGTTGGCGCTGATGGCCTGATCCAACTCGGCGACGGTGAGGCCGTGCCGAAGCATCCACGGCCGGGAGTCCAGGTTTGTCTGGAATACGCCGCCGAGCAGGTAGCTGCTGCCGCTGGCGTCCGCGTCGATGTCGATCGGCAGACGGCCCGCGTTCGTCTGCTGCGCCACGAGAGTGTCGAAGGCCGCGGGCGAGTAGTTGCGGTACGACGCCCAGGACACGACATTGGGGTCGAACACCGATGAGGGTTGCCCGGGGTGTGCGGCGGACGGAGCCGCGACGCTCATGACTAGGCCGGCCGCCACCACGACGGCATAGGCACTGTGGCGTACGAGTCGTCTGATCATGGACATGGACCTTTCCTTCCTCTTCTGGGTAAACGTGCTGCTTCCGCGACACGGACTATGCCCGCCCACCATTCGGCCGACCTGCAACAAAGCTTGAATGGCCTGCTCCGGCCGGTGGGGCAGCGGGCGAGGGCCCACTCTTGTCCGTCGCGGTGTCGGCTCGATCCTGTGGCAGCCGCCGGCCGGATAGAAGGACACTTTTTGGACTGGTCCGCAGTGCGGTCGGGGGTGAGACTGGGCCGGTGCGAAGCTACGGCCAGTACTGCCCGATCGCCCGGGCATCGGAGATCCTGGCGGAGCGGTGGACGCCGATCATTCTGCGCAACCTGCTCAACGGGGCAAGTACGTTCACCGAGATCGCGGCCGATGCCCCGGGCATCCCGCGGAGTCTGCTCAGCACCCGCCTGCGGGGGCTGGAACGCATGGGGATCATCGAGATCGCACCGAATCCGCACGGCCACGGCTCGGTGTACCTGCCGACCGAGGCCGGTCGGGACCTCCAGGGACTGCTGACGACCATGGGCAGGTGGGCCGAGCGTTGGCTCGAGTTGGGACCTGGACACGTCGATCCGGGACTGCTGCTGCATTCCTGGTGCCAGCACTCCCTCGCCCTGGACCGGCTGCCACGCCGCCGGATGGTCGTGCGTTTCGAGTTCCCCGACCAGCCGCCCACGTCGAGCCAGTTGTGGTTCATCTTCGACGGTGAGCGGTCAGAGGTCTGCCGAACCTACCCGGGTTTCGAGGAGGACCTCATCGTGACGGCACAGGCGCGTGCCCTGACCGAGTGGCACCTCGGCCGTGAGGCGTGGGCATCGGCGCTGCGTTCGGGAAGCATCCGCGTGAGCGGCCCGCGGACGTTGGCCCGTGCCCTACCTACCTGGAACCGCATCGCGACATGGTGACCCCCGGGCGGTCAGCGGCGTCGTCCGGATCAGGGCCCTCGTCGCGCTCGGCGCCCGCGCCGGCGCCGGCGGTACGGGATGGGTCGCTGGCCCACACCGTCGGTATGGACGAAACATAGGCGGACACGGCGGTGCTCAACGTCCCGGTAACCCTCGTCGTCCTCCTCGCCGCCGTGGCGCACGCGAGCTGGAACGCGATCCTGCACTCGGTCGACGACACGTTCCTGGTCATCACGTTGATCATGGTCGGCGGGGCGCTGTTCGCTGTGCCGCTGCTGCTTCTCGAACCCGCGCCGGGCCGCGCGGCGTGGCCGTTTCTCGCCGTATCCGTCGGCCTGCAGTACCTCTACAACCTCCTGCTCGCCCAGTCCTACCGGCTGGGCGACTTCGGGCAGATGTACCCGCTGGCCCGTGGCATCTCCCCCGTCGTGGTCACGGTGACCGCGGCTGTCTTCGTCGGTGAAGCTCCCACGCCGGCCTCGGCCGTCGGCGTCGGCGTCATCTTCCTCGCCCTGGCGGCGTTGGTGCTGGCCGGCCGGCACCGGGTCCGCGTGAACCCGCCCGCCCTGGCCGCCGCGATCGGCACGGGGCTCGCGATCGCCGCGTACACGAGCATCGACGGCGTCGGCGCGCGCCGGTCGGGTAGCCCGTTCGGCTACGTCGCCTGGCTGATCACCATGGAGGGCGTCGTCATGGCCGGCACCGCGGTGGCGGTACGCGGCCGGTCGATCCTGGCGCAGGCCCGCCGGGTCTGGCCGCGCGGCCTGCTCGCCGGGCTGTTGAGCCTCGTCGCGTACGGGCTGGTGCTGTGGGCGCAGACCAGGGGGCGCTCGCGCCGGTGGCCGCACTGCGCGAGGCGAGCGTCATCGCGGCGGCCGCGATCGGGACCCTGGTCTTCAAGGAGCCGTTCGGGCGTGCCCGGGTCGCGGCGACGGTCGGTGTCGCGGTCGGCATCCTGATCCTGACGCTGGCCCAGGCCAGGGCACGGGTTGGCGTCCGCCGTCCCGTGCCTGCGGCGGCTCGTGCGCCTCCGGGCCGGTTCGAGTCCGAGGTGGACGGTCACCTCTCGATCCATACCAGAACCGTGTTGCCGTCCGGGTCGGGGACGACGAAGCCGTAGTAGCCACGCGGGAACCGTCTGGGCGGCGATGCGATGTTGGCGAGTGGCTCGTAGGCGGCGTCGACCTCGGCGTGGGATGGCAGCTCGAGCGCCCTCCGCGGTGGTGGTGGCTCGGTAGAGCTGGGCGCGAGATGGACGACCTCGATGTATCCCGCGCCTTCGGTGGCGAGAACCGCGCCGTCCTCGCCGTCGTGCGACCAGCTGTCCACTAAGGACAGTCTGAGACGGCGTTAGAACCCGGTGGCTTCGGACACGTCGGCGACCACCAGGGGTATCCACAGGCTTTCACCGGAGCGCCACCGCCTGCGCGTCGCTGGGCGTCAGTTCGAGCCGTGAGGCGCCGGTCACGATAGCGACAGGTGTGTTCATGTGATCGACGGTACGTGGGTGGGCCGCCCGGCGGGATCGGGCCGCGGCCCGGATCCGTTTACGACCTTGGGCCTAGGACCGCGGTGGCGGCGGCGACCCCGAGGCCCGGTGCCGGCCTGCCGGGCATTGGCATGCGGCGCGTCGCCGGCAGGTACCGCGTGCGGTACACGCCTTCGGATCGGATGCTGGACAGCAACGTTGTCGGTGGTGACCAGAAAGGTCGGCCCGCGCTCGCGTGGAACATCCTGGCCAACGCGGTGAACCCTCGGCGTACGGGTGCGACGCCCCTGGCCCCTGGGACCACCCGTCGCAGCGTCGTTTGGTCATTGAGATGGATAACAGTAAGCTTGTTCAATGGATGGTCACACGAATGGAGCAAGCCACCACAGCGCCCTCATAGATGCCCTGATCGCCGAGTTTCGGGTGGTGGCCGGCGAGATCGTCAACCGTTCGCAGGCTCAACACGTTCTGCTGAACATTTCGCTGGTCGGTGCCGGCGCGACGGCAGCCTTTGTGGTCGCCGCGCCAGATCGAGCAATCTTCGCTCTGGTCCTGACCTTTGTCAGCTCCTTCCTCGGCGCCCTCTGGATCGATCACGCCCGGGTGATCGCGAGCAAGGGGATCTACATAAGCAGCAATCTGTGGCCGCAAATGCGCGAGCGGCTCAGGGTTGGCGACCTGCCATCTCACGAAGAGTGGACGCGTCGGCAGGATTCGAACAGGGTTGCCTGGCTGGCGTTCGTCACACCCCTGATAGGTATCTTCGTGTTGCCGGCCATCGGCGGTTTGGTGTTTTCTTTTTCATCCGTGCGGAGTACCGGGAGCTGGATAGCGTGGGGAATGGGTATCGCGGTAACGTCACTTGCGCTCGCTTACTGGATAGCGTACTACTACAATCATACCGTACTGACATATATAGGTCCGTCGTATCAACCCGCACCTCGCGACCCGCAGATGCCGCCGCCGCCGCAGCAGGCTGGTGAACCGACACCCGCTACCCGCTCCACGGGGACAACGGCGTAGGGAGTTCTCTCGTGGATACGAATCCCTTGAGATTACCCGAATGGGGCGGACTATGAGCACCGTCGTCGGCCGCATCGCCGAGGTCGTCGGTCCGCGCAAGTTTGCCGTCCGTGACGAAGTCTTTCACGAGCCGTTTGGGGGCCAGATTCTAATAGAGGTGATGCGTGTCGGTGTTTGCGCCAGCGATCTGGAACTCTGGGAATCCGGTCCCGAGTTCGGGCAGCCTCCGCTTCGGCTAGGTCACGAGCCGGTGGGGATAATACACTCCGTCGGCGCTGGTATTCATTCCTTCGAACCAGGGCAGGTCGTCACAGGTCGTTTGGCTCCGGCTTTTGCGAACTACGTGTATGCTCAACCGGATGATATCGTCGCGGTTCCAAGGACAGTCGATCCCGCCATTGCCATAGGGGAACCGCTTGGCTGCGTGGTTGACGCCTATCTACGTATTCGCCCTGCGGTTGGCGCGATCACCGCGGTGGTAGGGCTCGGCTTTATGGGGCTCCTCATGACTCGGCTGCTTGCCCTCAGCCCGGCTTCCGCCATATGGGGGATCGGCCGCAGACCGCAGTCCAGGGCGGCGGCCGCTGCAGGCGGCGCCACCCATCTGTTCGCGCCTGATGACCCGGGCCTGTTGGCCGGCAGTGTCGACGTGGTCGTCGAAGCCACCGGATCGCAAGCTGGCCTTGACATCGCGTCACGGCTGGCCGCAGAGCATGGCGTGCTGTCCATTCTCGGATATCACCAGGGCGCCCATCGGACGGTCGACATGCGCGATTGGAACTGGAAGAGCCTAACGGTCATCAACGCTCATGTCCGCGATCGACATTGGCTCGCGAGCAGCACCCTCGCGGCCATGCGACTGGTCGCTGCTGATCGGTTCGACATCGCTGAGCTGTTCACTCATCACTACACGCTCGATCAACTCAACGATGCCTACCAGGCGCTTCGCGACAAGCCGGCTGGTTTTGTCAAGGCGATCGTCGACGTCGAGGGGCGGGATCTCCTGGCCCCGACCAACGCCGTCGGTAGTGCGCACCCGCGTCCACACCTGCGCTTGCGGGCAACCGGGTGGACGTTGTAGGTGTCGACAACCCATGCACCGCGCGCCTTCCTAGCCAGGGCCGCCCGCCGCCGGCACCGACCGCGACAGAGCCGGCCCGTCGCGTCCAGCCATATCCTATCGAGCAGAACGGTACCGGCAGTCTCTCTGGCCGATACAGGTATGCCACGTGGTATTCGCGGCCCCCTGCCCGTACGGGAGTGCGTGGTTACACTGCGATCGTGCCCGCGGCCGGTGCCTACCGCGTCCTCGTCCTGCTCGAGCTTGTGCTGACGGTGGCGAGCGTCGTTGGGCGCGATCGCCCACCACCGCTGGTGCCCGCAACCGGTTCGCCGGCTACCTGTCCGACCGCCCGGCACTGCCCACCTCCTCCGAGGCAGCGCTGATGACGATCCTGCTGACCGGTGCCTTCGGCAACGTCGGCTCGCACACGCTTCCCGAACTGCTCCGCCGGGGACATCAGGTCCGCTGCCTCGCCCGGCTCACCACGGCCAACCGGCGCGCGGCTCAGCAGTCGGGCATCGAGCCCGTGTGGGGCGACATCACCGGTCCGGTGGCGGTGACCCGGGCGAGCACCGGTGTCGACACGGTGATCCACCTCGCCGCGGTGATCCCGCCGGCCGCGGTCGACTATCCGGAGCGGGCCCGGGCCACCAACGTCGGTGGCACCGCGAACATCGTGGCGGCCTGCCAGGCCCAGCCCGACCCGCCGGGGCGAACGGTGGCGCGCTCCGGCTAGAAGCCCAGTGGCATGGTCCGCGCCGCGCCGGCCGGCATTCTCGCCGCGCGGCGCCCCGGCCTCGGCGCCCCGACGGATCGCAAGTCGGGCCGCGGGCAGAGCGAGCAGCACGCCAACCAGTACGGCACCGGGTAGAGCCGCCAGGGCTTCCCCGCTGTGGTCGCCGCCCAGGTCGACGTCGCCGACCACCACGCTCGGCAGTATCACCGACGCGATGAGAAGGGGTATCGCGGCCAGGGTCGCGACGACGCCGGCCAGGCCCCAACCGGCGGCGAAGCGCCAGCGTGATCGGTCGTCCGGCCGTCCCCGGGCCAACGCCAACAGGGCTACGGCGAATGCCGGCCCCAGACCCACCGCGACGGAGCCGCCGGCGAAGTAGCTCAACCCACCGGCGAGCACGGCGCCCGCCGCGACGAGAGCACGCGAGCGCGATCGACGCATCGGAGCCTCGCGCGTCGCGGCGGCCAGGCAGATCGCCAACGCGGCCAGGGCGGCGACGACAACCGTGGTCGCTTCGGCCAGGCCGGCGGGGACGGGTTCGTTTGCCGGCGGTGTCCAACCGCCCCGCACGAGCATGGTGGGGCCGCAGTATCCCGCGACGATCGCCGCGCCGGCGAGTACGCGCCGGTACTGGGCGCGACCGTCGGCCCTCGATGCCGGCAGCCGGGTCACCCACCAACTCGCGCCGATCACCGCGAGCCCGGCCAGCCCGGAGACGAGGGCAGCGGCGACTCCGCCAATGCGGTGGACGTCAAGAATGATGTCGACACCGAGCAGTAGCACCGTCGCCCCGACCGCGGCCGAGACGGCGTGGCGAAGGCACGCGGTCGCGGCCAGCGCGCCGAGAACCAGCAGGACGACGGCCGTCTGCCGAAGATCGTGGGCCCAGGTGAGGTAGGACGCCTGGTCCTTGCTCCACTGCGTCTCGGTGCGGGTCACCTGAGCCGGAGTCACGACGGCCAACGCCGGCACCCATACGGCCAGGCCCAGACCAGCGCAGCACAGGCCGGCTCGGCGAAGTCCTGACGGTGCGGCGCTCACCGCAACGGCCAGGGCTGGAGTCGCCGCCGGTACGGCTGGAACCGGCGTGGCTCGGATCAAGCGCGGCCGGGTGACCCCGTAGCCCAACGCGAGGGCGGTGGCCGCACAGAGAAGCAGCGCCAGCGACCCCAGCGAGGCGTTGCCGATGAGTCCACCCAGATCAGGCACCAGCGTGATGGCCGGGCGCTCGGGGATGACCGACAGCGGCAGCCAGCCGAACCCCCAGACCGGGTTGGTCCCGGCCCGGATCAGTAGCGGCAGGCACGCTCCCGCCACGGCGACGTCCGCGACGATGAGCGCCATCACCCCGCCGAGCACGGTGCTGCTGGTGCGCCGCCACCTCGACCTGACCGGGTTCGGCCCACTCGGACCGGCGAGCCGGCGGGTCAACGCGATCAGTGCCGTGCCGAGGACCAGCCAGATGGCCACGCCGGCACCGCAGGTAGCGAGGTCGGCTCTGCTCCATCCGCGTTCGTCAACTCGGGTGACCACAGCATGGGTCACGTACGCGCCGAGGACCGCACCAGCGGCCAGGGCCGCCACCGGAGCCACCATGCCGCTCCGGCCGCGATCCAACGGCCACGACCGGGCCAGCCCACGCCCGATCAGCGCGACGACCGCGAAGCCGACCAACAAGCCGAGCCCACTGGTCACCGCGGCGGCCGTGTCGGTTGCGGGGAAACCGCGCAGGCCTGACAGCCGAGCCACCGTGCCGGCCGACGTCGCGGCCGCCATGATCAGCCTGGCCCCGACCAGAGGTGCCACCAGCCAGGCCAGCAGACCAGGCGCATGCGACGCCAGGTCGCGCCAACGTAGCCCGGCCGGCTCGCCGAGCGGTTCCACCGGCCGCGATACAGCCAGACTGAGCGCGAACGCCACCCGCCCGTAGGCACGACGGCTCCGGCTCAGGTTCGGGTCGTCACGCAGGGCGGCGAGCTCGGACACCCAGGCGCGCGCCAGCTCGGCTCGTAGGTCGGCCGGCCAGCGGCGCACGGCGAACTGGAGCAGGCCATCGCACAGCCGATCGACGCCGCTCACGCCGGTCTCGCCCGTCGCGCTGCCTGCTCCGCCGGCTGCAGGCGCTGGTACAGCTCGGCGAGCTCGACCCGGGCCGCGGCCAGCCCGCCGGGGGTCAGCCGGTGGTAGCGACGCGCGGGTCGGCCGGCACTGGCCGGATCGATGTCCTCCCACTCGGCCGTGATCCATCCAGCTCGCTGCAGGCGGACCAGGACCGGGTACAGCGTCCCGCTGGGCTGGCCGGTCTCGCGCATCAGGTCGAGGCCATACCGGTTCGCGGCGGGCTCGGCCAGGAACGCCGCGAGGACCCGGGTCACCGCCAGCGTCAGCCGCACAGGCTCAGGCATAGTCGGTACGCTACATAGCCCTAATACGGTTGTCTACATAGGGGTGCATGCACGGTGCTGCCCCACGACGCCGAGCGACTCCGCGACGGTCGCGAAATGGCCACGTCTGTCCACATGGGATAAGGAGGACGCCGGGGAGCGCCTCGGGCAATCGATCGCCCGGTTCGTCACGAATCGTGACGGGTGTTGCGCCGACGGGCACGGCGGTCGATGATTCGATTCGTGCGTTGCGTGCCTGGTTCGAGGGTGCGTGGTCCGTTGGCTGGCGGCGACACGTCGCTCCCAGCCGAGATGACTGCGGCTCGACCGGGCTACGAGCTCGTCCGATCACCGACGGAGGTATGGCCCGATGTTCACAGCCACCCGCCCGCGCGTTCGCACCGCAGTCCTCGTTCCCGCCGCGATCGCGGTTGTGGTCGCCTCCGTCGCGCCGGTGGCCGCCGCTGATCCGGCCGATGCCGGCCGCGGTGTGCACATCAGTGTGCTGTCCAGCCGACCCGATCAGGTGACCGGCGGCAACGCGCTCGTTGAGGTGCGGGTGCCGGGGACGAGTTCGTCCGATGTCACGGTGGAGCGCAACGGAACTGATGTCACCGCCGAGTTCCGCTTCGACGCCCAGCGCGGCTCGCTGATCGGCCTGGTCGACGGCCTCACGCTCGGCACCAACACGGTGGCTGCCACCGCGCGCGGGCGGGTCGAAGGTCGCCGGGACGCCAGTGTGACCCTCGTCGACTTTCCGGTGAGTGGGCCGATCTTCTCCGGCCCGCAGCAGCAGCCGTTCGTGTGCAAGACCGAACAGTCGGGGCTGGGCCAGCCGTTGGTGGACAACCAGAACCACGTCGGTCTTCCGGTCTTCGCACTGGACGCCAACGGCGCCAAGACGTCCCAGGTCCTCGGCTGGAGCAGCGACTGCGCCGCTACGACCCGGGTCGACTACCTCTACCGCACCATCGGCAACCAGTGGAAGCCGCTACCACCTGGCGGCGGCCGTCCGAGCGATCTCGCCACCACGACGACGCTTGACGGCATCGCCCGCGACTTCATCGTGCGGTGGGAACGGGGCACCATCAACCGCTTCATCTACAGCATCGCCACGCTCGCGCCACTCGGTGACGATCCGGTCCATCCGGACGACTCGTCCTGGAACCGCAGGCTGATGTACAGCTTCAGCTCCGGGGGAGTGGGCATCGGACACCAGCAGGGCACCCTGGGCGGCACGCCGGACGCGATGTTCGAGGCGACCCAGGCACTCGCGGCCGGGTATGCGGTGGCCTACTCGACCGGCAACGTGACCGGGGTGCACTACAACCTCCAGCTCGGTGGGGAGACCGCCCTGATGGTCAAAGAGCACTTCATCGAGGAGCACGCAGTGCCGCTCTACACCGTCGGCATCGGGGCGTCCGGCGGCGGCCTGCAGCAGTACGTCTACGGCCAGGACTTCCCCGGGTTGATCGATGCCGCGATCCCGGTGTACGCCTACCCGGACGAGGTGACCCAGGCCATCCACGTGGGCGACTGCGAACTGCTCGAGTACTACATGGATGTGACCGACGCCGGGAATCCGATGTGGCAGGACTGGACCAGACGCTCGCTGCTCGAGGGCCTCAACGCGAGCAACGCCGTCCGCAACCCCTACACCGGGATGAACGGGTCCAGTGAGTGCGTCAATGGATGGCGCGGCCTCACTCCGCTGATGCTCAACCCGACCTTCGGTTCGGCCGGCGCGAACCAGGCTCTGATGGAACCAGCCGGTGTCATGGACACGGTCAAGTGGACCCACTATGACGACCTGCGCAACATCTACGGCGTCAAGCCCGACGGCTACGCCCGCGCGACGTACGACAATGTCGGCGTGCAGTACGGCCTGCAGGCGCTCGTCGACCACGTGATCACCCCCGAGGAGTTCCTGAAGCTGAACGCGACGATCGGCGGCTGGAAGAGTTCGGAGGACATGGTGACGGAGGGGGCACCCTTCGTCCCCGGCGGCACCTTCGATCCGTGGAGCTCGCGGAACATGACGTTGAGTGCGGATGGTGGCGCTACGCCGGCTGCCCGCACTCAGGGCGACCTGCAGGCGATCCGTGCCGCGTACGACAACGGACTGGTGTTCCGGGGCCGGATCGACATCCCCATCATCGACTGGCGGCACTACCTTGAGGACAGCCTCAACATGCACAACAGCCGCCAGTCCTTCGCCAGCAGGCAACGCATCATCGAGGCCAACGGCAATGCCGGCAACCAGGTCATCTGGTTCACCGACGCCCGACCCAGCGGGCCGCAGACCGACCAGATCGGCGAGGCGCTCCAGGTCATGGACGCGTGGATGGCGAATATCCGCGAGCACCCTGGCCGTGGGGTCGCCGCCAACAAGCCCGCGCTGGCAACGGACCGGTGCTTCGCGACCGACGGCACCCAGATCGCGGCCGGTCCGCATGTCTGGGACGGGGTCCTCGACCATCGGGCCCCGGGCGCGTGCACGCAACTCTTCCCGATCCATTCCACGTCGCGGATCGTGGCGGGTGGACCATTTGACGAGGATATGTTCAAGTGCCAGCTGCAGCCGGTGGCGACGGCGATCGCGCGGAACAGCTACGGCACATGGCGTCCGGACCGGGCACAGCGGGCCCGCCTTGAACAGATCTTCCCGACCGGCGTGTGCGACTACAGCAAGCGCCCGGCCGAGCTCGCCGACGGGCCGCGGTAGGCGCCACCTGTCGTAACCGGCCAGTAACCGGGGTTGGCCACCCCGCCACACGCCCCGAACCCCCGGCAGGGCCGGCGCCGGAGGCGGATCCGGCGCCGGCCCCCCGGCCGCGGGTCACGGCAGGAAGTCGAAGATCTGTATCTCCTTGAGCCCCACCGCGTACCCCGTGGTCCTGGTCATCAGCACCCGCACCTGTCGCGCCAGGATCGGCGCGAAGGTGACCTCGTTGTAGTTCGCCGCTGGGATGCCTGGGCTACGCACCTGGCCGGGAACGTCCACCCAGGACGATCCGGTGAAGTACTGCACCGTGTAGTCGGAAGGTTCGCGGTAGGTGTTGCCGCCCGAGCCGAACGCCTTGTTGCTGTAGAAGTACAGCCGTACATCGTCAAGGCGCGTGGGCCGGCCGAGATCGACGGCCAACCAGTCCTGGGCATTGGGTGAACCCAGGTCGCCCCAGATCGGGTTGGTCGCGGTGTAGGCGCCGGAGACGACCGGCAGGCCGCTGATGGTGAAGCCGTCCACGGCGTTGGCCGGGTCTGTCGCCTGCGCCGCCGGGGTGGCGGAGGTGAACGACGCCGTCGCGGTGTGCCCGGCGGCCAGGTTCGGCGCGATGCCGATATGCCGGGAGAGATCGACACCCGCCTTCTGGAAACCATCCACCAGCCGGGCGTTGCCGGACAGGTCGACGTGGTCGGCCGCCGGCACCGGCGACCGCAGCTGGTACGACACATCCGTGGCGCTGCCGTCGAGAACGCTGACATGACCGGTCAGGGAGGCCCAACGGACGTGCGCCAGATCGTCCACAGTGAACACACGCCGGCCGTTCACATAGAGCGAGTAGCCGGCCGGCGCCGTGGGGTAGTAGGTGGTACCACCCGGTTTCTGCCACACGATCGTCAGGTCACTGCCGTGGTAGTTCAGGTTGTTGACGGTGAAATGGTCGTAGCCCATGTCGATCGGCCACAGCTCGATCGCGTCGTCCAGCCGCGGCTGGAGTCCGGCAACGTCCTGGAACATCATCCAGTTGAACGAGCCCAGCACGTCGTGATGGATGCCGGACCGGCCGAAGGTTCTCGTGGTCGGGTTCCAGTTGAAGAAGAACTCGTTGTTGTCGGGGAAACGGTTGTCGCCGTTGATGTCCTCGTTCCAGGACAGCCACTCGATCAATTGCCGGTACATGTCCGGCGTGATGTACGGCGACGGGTAGTCGCGCAGCGCCGTGGAGTACAGCCGCGCCTGCAACGTCGCGTTGATGTTGGAGAAGTTGTTGCTGCCGTGCAGGCACGCGGCGCAGGCCACGTCGGCGGCCTGGTCGGCCTGGTTCGCGGTGTACACCGGCATGATGGGGAACTCGGAACTGTCCGCGTAGTAACGCAGTGCCTGGGTGTACTGCGCGCTGTTCGGCGGGACGTGGTCGATGAACGGCGCGAAGTTCTGCTGGTCCTTCCAGCAGACCAGGTTGCCGGTGGTCAGGTCCTTCTGCAGGAACACGTTGCCCGGGCAGGTGATGGTCGGCTTGACGAGCGACACGATCGTCGCGTCCCGACCGTTACCGGAGGAGTCCACTGCGGAAGCGCCCGAGGCCTCGTCGAACTTGTACGAGGCGACGTCGCCGGCGCCGGCCTGCCCGCCGGCCAGTGAGCCGACCTCGCCGGCCGACAGTGCCCGGCCGTAGATCTGGAAGTCGTCCACGGTCGCGGCCAGGAACGGGTCCGAGTACTGCGACCGGCCGATCCAGTTCCGGTTGGTGTTGCCGAGGTCGGACGGGTGCAGGGTCATGTTCGGGTTGGTCGCCACGGCGGTGCCGTTGACGTAGAGGGTTCCGGTCGTCCCTGACAGCGTGACCGCGAGGTGGGACCACGTGTCGCGGGGCAGTTGGGCGCCCGCGGACAGTTGCTGCTCCGCGCCGCCGCCACCGGTGGTGATGGCGAAGCGCGGACCGCCGCCGGCATTCACGGTCAGGAACATGTACACGTTGGTACCGGTGCCGAGGTCGAAGAGGCGCGACCATTGCGTCGTGACGGCGGGGTTGACCCAGGCCGAGACGGTGAAGTCGGACAGGCCGCTGACGATGCCGGCCGGTAGGTTGACGTACTCGTTGCTGCCGGAGAGCCGCACCGCGTTCCCGATCTCCCCCGGTACCCGCGGGCCGGTAGCCTGGCCGCCACTCGTGTCCGAATTGGACACCGGCCCGGAGGCCCACAGGTTGGTGAGGATGGAGTCGCGGATGCTGTCCGCGAGCGCGTCCAACTGCGCCGCCTTGGCGGTGTGGCCGAGCAGCTTCTCCTCGGCCGCCGCGGTCCTCGCCTCGGAGTACCAGTAGGACGTCTCCGTGCGGTCCTGCGGTCGGGTGCCGTAGTACTTGAAGGCCACCGAGTCGGCGTCGTTGCCGGGCAATGTCCCCGAGGAGTACTCGATCAGGTTGTCGTGGTTGGTGTCGAACTTGGCAAGCGTGCCGGCGAGATCACATTCGGCATACCTGGCCAGATTCTCCACAATGGACCGTGGACCGCCATGCATCAGGTAGCTCTGCCACGCCTGCTCGCCCGTCCACTGCTCGTAGGTGTTGTTCCAGTTCCCGGTGTTCCCCGGGTTGTCATGGAAGGACTGGCAACCGGACTCCTCGCCCTGGGACAGCCAGGGCCCGTATGAGTAGAGCGGGTCCCGCCAGAACTGGAGGTCCTGCAAGCGCATCGGTACCGTCAATGAGATCTGGTTGTTGTATCCGAGCGCACCCTCGAGGTCCACCGGGAACTGGTAGTCGTTGCCGGGGATGTTCGCGTCGAAAGAGTTGAACCTGTTCTCCCAGGTGCGGTAGTAGGAGATCTTCTCGACATTCTTGTCGGGGATGTCGAGGTAGGGCACGGTGTCCACCCAGAACCTGTTGTACTCCCGCATCTGGGTCAGCCACGCGGAGTTGGCGTCGTAGTCGCGGTACCGCTGGTAGTCGGTGGTCGACGCCGGCAGCTCGCCCGCGATGGCACCGAGCTGGACCTTCATGGTCAGCGACGCTCCAGGGTCGAGCGACACGGCCCGACTCAGGTTGGTTCCGCTCGCCATGAACCCGTCGCCGCTGAACCGGGGGAAGATCGTCGTGAGCGCGTACCGGATGGCGACCTGGCCGGTGAGCTCACTGCCATCCACGGAGGCGGTGGTGGCGATCGGCGAGGTCGCGGTCACGGTGGTGGCCAAGGTCGTGGTACCGGTGTTGGTCAGAGTCAGGTCGGTCACGGCGACGTTGTTGTCGGTGATGAATTTCTTCTCGGCGACCGACAGGCCGGCCCCGGTGAAGACGGCCGAGAAGTAGCTCGGGTACTGCAGCCTCTGGGCGGTGTCCTCGGTGAGGGTCACTCCGGTGACGGCGATGGTGTAGAGGCTCTGCGGCGCTCCCGTGGTCGGCGGCTGGCGGTAGGCGTATCCACCGCCACCATTGGCCCCGGTTCCGCCGGCCCCGAAGCCGAGCGTGCGGGGGTTGTGGGTGTACATGTAGAGCGCTCGGCCGCGGGTCATCAATGTCGAGTCCGAGTTGGACAGGAACGGTCGGGCGAGAACCCGGTCGAACCAGTACGACGTCCCGCCGGCGGCGATGTCCGCGTCGTAGATCGCCTGCAACATGCGGCGGCTCGGGTCGTTGGCGGCCGGCTCGGGTGGGATGGGCGACGGTGACCCGGTGAACACCGGCTCGCCAGGGTCGATGCCGGGCGGTTCGCCCGGAGTGTAGCGAGCTTGCGCCGCGCCGGCCGTCAGCGCGAAGTTCGCGACCAGCACGATGGACATGGCGATGCACTCAACGATCACGCGTTTGCGGGTACGCGGGGACATCATTGCCTCCGGTGCGGACGACGCCGGGGCCATCGGCAGAGCGCGCGAGCGCGCCGGGACGACGCCCGGCAACAGACGGAAAACCTTTGTCGAAACCGACCCTAGAGTCGGTCGCGAGGGTTGTCAATGTCTACCTTGATCGCCTTTCGCCACGCGTTATCCTTCGGAGCACGGCGGGCGGAGTGCTGGCAGCGATCGATCGGGAAAAGGAGCGTCTGTGGGGGTGCAACGGCGGTCGATGACGACCATCGCCGACGTGGCCGCGCTCGCCGAGGTCTCGGTCGGCACCGCGTCCAAGGCCCTCAACGGGAGGGGGCAGCTGCGGGCCGAGACGCGCGAACGGGTGCGCGCCGCCGCGCAGCGCCTCGGCTTCTACCCGAACGCGCTGGCCCGGGGCCTGCTCGAGGGGCGCACGTACACGGTCGGGCTCATCACCACCGACAGCTTCGGCCGGTTCACGATCCCGATCATGCTGGGGGTCGAGGACGCGCTCGGCGCCGGGCAGATCTCGGTGTTCCTGTGCGACGGTCGGGACGATCCGATCCGGGAGCAGCACTACGTCCGGACCCTGCTTGCCCGGCGGGTGGACGGCATCATCGTGACCGGCCGGCGGGCTGATCCGCGCCCGCCGATCGGTACCGACATGCCGGTCCCGGTGGTGTACGCCATGACGCAGTCGACCAATCCCGACGACTGCTCGGTGGCGCCCGACGACGAAGCGGGCGGGCGGATGGCGGTCGCGCACCTGCTGGCGATCGGACGTGTCCGGATCGGCCACATCACCGGACCGGAGCGGTTCCTCGCCGCCCGGCTGCGCGCGCACGGTGCGTGTGACGCGCTCGCCGAAGCGGGGCTTGCGCTCGCGGCGCCCGGCGCGCTGCACGGTGAGTGGAGCGAGGAGTGGGGCCGGCAGGCCACCCACATCATCCTGCGAGCGAGTCCGGACATCGACGCGATCTTCTGCGGATCCGACCAGATCGCCCGCGGGGTGGCCGACGCACTGCGTGAAAGCGGTCGTCGCGTCCCGGCGGACATCGCCCTGGTCGGTTATGACAACTGGGAGGTTGTCGCGCCGGCGTGCCGCCCACCTCTGACCACTGTGGACATGAATCTGGCCCAGCTCGGCCGGTACGCCGCCGAGAGGCTCCTGGACGCGATCGAAGGAGAGCCGGCTCGCGGGCTGCACACGCTCCCGTGCGAGCTGGTGGTTCGCGAGTCGACCGGGCCGCGTGGGCCGGTGGCCGAGCGAGCCTGACAGAAAAGCCTTTCCGCAGTGCCGGACCGGCCACTCGCCGGACGTGCTGGCATCGCCGGGGCCGGCCGTGGTCGGCCCGAGGCAACTGCCGTCCCACGACCGACTGGACACTAACAGTTAAGTTACCTAATAATTGGATGGACGCGAATGGCTGACTGTGTGCACACCCCTGGAGGCACCCATGAAACGCCTCGTCCGGCGCAGATCTCTGCTCACCCTCGCGGCCGTCGTCCCGTTGGCCGCGGCCACCATCGCGCTGGCCGCACCGGCGTCGGCGGCCAACATCCTGGCCAATCCTGGCTTTGAAACCGGCAACCTCAGCGGCTGGACGTGCAGCCTGGGCTCCGTCGTCGCGAGCCCTGTCCACTCGGGCAGCTTCGCGCTGGCCGGTGCCGCGTCAGCCAGCGACAACGCCCAATGTACGCAGACCGTCTCCGTACAGCCGAACAGCGCCTATACCCTCAGCGGCTGGGTCCGCGGAAACTACACGTACATCGGGGTGACCGGTGGGGTGTCGACCTGGACCCCAGGTGGCACGACATACACAAAGCTGTCCGTCCCGTTCACCACGACGGGCAGCCAGACGACAGTCCAGGTCTACCTCCACGGCTGGTACGGCCAGGGCACCTACCAGGCGGATGACATCAGCCTGGACGGTGCCGGGGGCACGCCGCCGCCGACCACACCGCCGCCCACCACCACGCCGCCGACCACACCGCCGCCCACCACCACCCCGCCGACGACCACACCGCCGACCACCACCCCGCCGACGACCACACCGCCGACCGGAACCACATGCCCGGTCAAGTCACGGCCGGCTGGCAAGGTGCTCCAGGGATACTGGGAGAACTGGGACGGCTCGGCCAACGGCGTGCACCCGCCGCTCGGATGGATCCCGATCACCGACACCCGCATGAAGGCACACGGGTACAACGTGATCAACGCGGCGTTCCCGGTCATCCGCTCCGACGGCACCGTGCTCTGGCAGGACGGCATGGACGTTGGCGTGAAGGTCGCCACCCCGTCCGAGATGTGCCAGGCCAAGGCGGCCGGGGCCACCATCCTGATGTCGATTGGTGGCGCCGCGGCCGGCATCGACCTGAGCTCCAGCACGGTCGCCGACCGGTTTGTCGCGACGATCGTGCCGATCCTCAGGACGTACAACTTCGACGGCGTGGACATCGACATCGAGACCGGCCTGACCGGCAGCGGCAACATCAACCAGTTGTCCACCTCGCAGGCCAACCTCGTCCGCATCATCGACGGTGTGCTGGCCCAGATGCCGTCCAACTTCGGCCTGACCATGGCGCCGGAGACCGCCTACGTCACCGGCGGCAGCGTCACCTACGGCTCCATCTGGGGTGCTTACCTGCCGATCGTCAAGAAGTACGCCGACAACGGCCGGCTGTGGTGGCTCAACATGCAGTACTACAACGGAAACATGTACGGCTGCGCCGGCGACTCGTACCCGGCCGGGACCGTGCAGGGCTTCACTGTCCAGACCCAGTGCCTCAACACCGGACTGGTCGTCCAGGGCACGACAATCCGCGTTCCGTACGACAAGCAGGTACCGGGGCTGCCCGCCCAGTCCGGGGCCGGCGGGGGTTATCTGTCACCGACCCTGGTGACGCAGTGCTGGAACGCCATCGGCGGCAACCTCAAAGGACTGATGACCTGGTCGATCAACTGGGACGGATCGAAGAACTGGACCTTCGGTGACAACGTCAAGGGGTTACAGGGTCGTTGAGCCGGCCGGTCCCGGTCCGGCCGCACGGTTGGCCACGTTAAGAAGGGCACCTTCCTATACCGCAGACGGTAACAAGGTGCCCTTCCTTCCACACTGGGCGCGGCGCAACCACGACGGCGGGCCGGGGAGTGGCTACGCTTTCCGCGTGATCGACACGGATCTGGACGGGGGCGACGACCGCCTGCGCCGGATACTGTCCGTCACCGACGCCGCGCTGGCCCACCTTGACACCGCCACGCTGTTCCATGAGCTCCTCGACCGGGTGCGAACCTTGGTCGGCGCCGACACGGCCGCCATCATGCTGCTCGACCCGGACCTCGAGAACCTGGTGACGGTCGCCTCGATCGGCCTCGAGGATGAGATCTGGCGCGGCTTTCGCCTGAGGATCGGCAGCGGCTTCGCCGGGCGGGTGGCGGCATCCCGGGCTCCGGTCATCGTGGACATCGTCGACGCCACCACGGTTGTCAGTCCGGTCCTGCGGGGCGCCGGCCTGAGCACACTTGTCGGCGTACCGATGCTCGGTGCGCGGCGAACTGGTCGGCGTCATGCACGTCGGCACCCACCGACCGCGGGAGTTCACCGAGCAGGACGTGGCGTTGTTGCAGCTGGTCGCCGATCGGGCCGCGCTGGCCGAGCAGGCCAGCCAGAACCGGGCCGATCGCGCCGCGACACTCGCTTTGCAGCGAAGCCTGATGCCGACCCGGCTGCCCGTGGTGGACGGGCTGGACCTGGCGGCCCGTTATCTGCCCGGGCACCGCACCGGGGTCGGCGGCGACTGGTACGACGTGTTCGGCCTGCCCTCGGGTGACCTCGGGGTGGTCGTCGGTGATGTGTCCGGCCACGGGCTGCGCTCGGCGGTGGTCATGGGCGCCTGCGCAGCGCCCTGCGGGCCTACGCGTTGATCGAGGACGATCCGGCCACCGTACTGGAGTTCCTGGACCGGAAGATCACCCACTTCGAAGCCGGGAATCTGGCCACCATCCTGTACGCGAAGATCACCCCGGACAGGGAGCGGATGGTGGTGTCGGTGGCGGGGCACCTTCCTCCGGTCCTGGCCGCGCCGCAGGCACCAGCGTCCTTGCTCCGCGTGGTTCCTGACCTGCCCGTCGGCGTCGGCGACATCACGCGACGACGCAACACAGTGGTCAATCTGCCCTCAGGCGCCCTCGTGGTGGTGTACACCGACGGTCTGGTCGAGCGGCGGCGCGAGGTGATCGACGTTGGCCTGGGTCGCCTGTGTGAGGTCATCGTGCCCGGCTCGGCCGACGATGTGTGTGCCGCCATCATGGCCGGCATGGATGTCGGCGCGGCCGAGGACGACATCGCGCTGCTGACGATCCTGCGTACGTCCTGACCGCCGCACCAGCCGTGCGATCCTTCTTCGGCCAGCATTAACCCATCGCTGGGCTGGTGCGGTTCCCGTTCGCGCCGGCGATGGGGACAGGCTCGGACGCGTGTTGATCAACCGGAACTTCCGCTACCTCCGGGTCGGGCAGACGATGCCGCCAGCCACTCGTCGAAGGTCGGACCGACGAGGACCGCGTCGGGACCGGGCAGGAGGATGCCGTCGCGGACGGCGTCACCGACGGGACCGGCGACCACCCGCACGGTGTCTGCCTGGTGGCGTGCGAACGCGGTCGACATGGCGGCAAGCTGCTCGGTTCGTGGTCCGGCGACCTCGACAAGGTCGCTGTCCCGGGCGCCGCTGGCGACGTTGACCAGCACCGCGACCATGGCCGCCACGGCGAGCGGCTGGATGACGAGGTCGGGGACCGTCGTCGTGTCGCCGGCGCGGCCCCAGCCGATCGCCTGGCCGGCGATGTCGTGGAACTGGGCCGACCGTACGACGTGCGCACCCGGCGAGTGCTCGCGCGTGGCCTGCTCCTGTGCGAACTTGGCCGCGTAGTAGCCGTCAAAGCCCGTGCCGGCGTCGCTCCCGGCGGCGGCCACCCGGTCGACACCGATGATGGAGAGCACGACGGTGCGGCGGACGCCGGCGCCGGTACCGGCGGCTCCGAGATTCGCCGCGACGGTTGTGAAGAACTGCGTCGAGGCCTGCCGCTCGAGGTTCGGGCTCTGGATGACGTTGACGACAGCCTCGACCCCGGCCAGCGCGTCCGCCAGCCCGCTCCCGACGAGGAGATCGACACCGGACTCCTTCGAGATGCCGGTGACGACGTGGCCCCGCGACTCGGCGAGGGCGACGAGCTGGCTGCCCACGAGGCCGGTGGAACCGATGACCGCGAGTTTCATGGCGGAACTCCCTACGAGGATCTGGGTCGCCGGCAATCTGCGTCGCCCGGCGCAACCACACCTTCCCATAGCGAGGGCGGCGACCGTGCCACGATGACGGAGCCCGTCCGTATCGGGGGCACGTGGTTAAACTTCGACGTGCCGGCCGCGCCCACCACCCCTGCTGCCCGAACCAGTTGAGGCGCGATGACGATCCTGGTGACCGGTGCCGTTCGGCAACGTCGGCTCGCACACGCTTCCCGGAGCTGCTCCGCCGCGGTCACCAGGTCCGCGCCTCGCCCGGCCTCGACCACGGCCAACCGGCGGCGGCCAGCAGTCGGGCATCGAGCCGTGTGGGGCGACATCACCGACCCGGACGGCGGTGACGCGGGCGGGCACCGGTGTCGACACGGTCATCCACCTGGCCGCGATGATCCCGCCGGCCGCGGACGAGCACCCCGAGCGGGCCCGGGCGACCAATGTGGAGGTACCGCCGACCGTCATCGCGGCCTGCCAGGCCCAGCCCGACCCGCCGCGCCTGCTGTTCACCTCCACCTTCGACGTGCACGGACACACGCTGGACCAGCCGCCGCCCCGGCACGTCGACGATCCGCTGGTCGCGACCGACCCGTACACGGCCAACAAGATCGAATGTGAGGCGATGGTCCGGGCGTCCGGCCTGGACTGGTCGATCCTCCGGCTGGCCGACGTGCCGATCCTCGGCGTCCGGGATCCGCATCCGATCATGTTCGAGATCGGCCTGGCGTAACCGGATCGAGTCGTTGCATGCCGACGACGCCGGTCTGGCCATCGCCAACGCGCTCGAGACGCCGGGGGTCTGGGGCCGGGTGCTCTTCGTCGGCGGCGGGCCCGTCCTGCCAGCTCACCTACCGCGAGTACCTCACCCGGCATCCTCGCCGCGATGGGCGTCGATCCGCTTCCCGACGAGGCGTTCAGCACCACGGTCTACGCCACGGACTGGGTCGACACCGAGGAGAGCGAGGCGTTGCTGCACTACCAGCGGCACACGTTCGACGACATCGCCGAGGCGATCGCGGCCAGCCTCGGGCTGGAAGCGCCGGCTCGCCTCGGCCGCCAGCCCGCTGGCCCGGGCCGCGATCCTGCGCCTCTCTCCGTACTACCGGCGGCGTCCGGCGTGAGGCCGGCCGCGTGGCGTGAGCGGTATGGCCCGTGGGCGCTCGTCGTCGGGCGCGTCCGACGGCATCGGGGCCGCGTTCGCCACGCTGCTCGCGCGCCACGGCCTCGACGTGGTCCTGGTCGCCCGACGCCAGCGCCTGCTCGACGCGCTGGCGGGCCGGTTGCAATCCGCGCATGGCGTGCAGGCGCGGACCGTCGTCGCGGATATCGGCACGACGGCCGGGCTCGAGGCCGTCAGCCGTACCGGTGAGGATGTCGGCCTGGTGGTCTGCAACGCCGCGCTCGGCCCGATCGCGCCGTTCCTGGACCTGACGCCGGGCCAGCTGGACGCGATGATCGACCTGAACTGCCGGGCCGCCGCCCAGCTCGCGCACACCGTCGCCGGCCCGATGGTCGAGCGCGGGCGTGGTGGCATCGTGATGCTGAGCTCGATGGCGGGCCATCAGGGCGTCGCTCTGGTGGCCCACTACGCGGCGACCAAGGCGTACCTGCGGGTCCTTGCCGAAGGGCTCTGGGTCGAGCTACGACCACACGGCGTCGATGTGCTCGCCTGCTGCCCCGGCCTGGTCCGGACACCGACGTTCGCGCGGGGTGAGCCGGCGAGGGCCGGGTGGCTCGTGCCGCCGCCGATGGCGCGCACGATGTGGCCCGGTCGGCGCTGGCGGCCCTCGGTCGGCGGCCGGTCGTGATCCCCGGCTGGCGCAACCGGGTCGGCGCGGGACTGGCCCGGCTGCTGCCCCGGCCGGCGATGGCGCGGCTCGGCGTCTAGCCCGGACGCGGGCGATGTATCTGAGGGGATCCGGTCGTCCGGCTCGGGCGGCCGAACCCACCGGGTGACCACCGGCCCGATCGAGGCGAGTACCTCTCCCAGCATGCGCCGCAACAGCGACGGGTCGGCTCCGGACGCGTCGGGCTGGCGCCAGTGGTGGCCGACCAGCGACGCGTAGACGCTCAGCGTCTGCGCGGCCGTGGCGAAGTCCAGCGTGCTGACCAGCTCGTCGGCGACACCGAAGGGGATCGAGAGCGGCAGCGGCCCGCGGGCGTACTCGACCGCCCACACCCCGGTGGTGAAGTTCATCGCCCGGGCCTGGTTGCGAGCCCACGTACACCCGGTCGCCCGGGCGGTACACCCGCTTGTCGAACTGCCCCTCGCCGTAGTACCACATCTCGCCGTCGATGACCGTGTCCCAGAAGCCGACCGCGTGCCGGCCGGAGTGACCCTCCGAGCCGATCGGCGTACCCCAGATCATGATGTACTCGAAGACCGAGGCGTAGTAGAGCTTCATCTGGATCATCGCGCCGCCGGCGTTGCTGAAGATCCACGGCTGGTCCAGGTCCAGCCGGCCCGGGTACTTGTCCTCCATGGCCGCGGCGAACGCGTCGAACATGGCGGGCTTCGGCTTGCCGAGCGCGGCGAGCGAGCATTCGTGCACGATGTCGGGATCGAATACGTTGGCCATGCCCCTATCCTGACGGGTGCGTGCCCTCCCGCCAAGATCCTGGCCCGCGCGCCGGCGAAGTCTACAGTGGACAGTTGCCGGCGGCGCCTGCCGCGACGCGGCGGTGGTACCGGGTCATCGCGCCCAGACCGTGAGGGTCAGTGCGTCGGTGCAGGCGAGCTCGGTCGATGTGATCTGGCACAGGCTGCCGGGCGTCCACCCGTCCACCGGACTGAACGGGACCAGGCTGGCCGTCGTGACATCGAGCAGAGCCAGCTCCGGCCGGCCGTCCGCGCTGCCCGCGATGATCGTCTCAGACCCGGCCGACCCCGCGTCCTCCACCGTCCAGTTGGGCAGTGTCCACACCCTGCCCGTGATAAGGTCCACTATGGACAGCGGCCGGCCGTAGCTGGAGACGAGCAGCCGTCCGTCCGGCCCCGGCCGCAGATCCGCCCCCGTGAGGCGGTACAGAACCGCGCCGTCGGCCGGATCGACAACGACGACACCGCCGTTGCCGGCGAGGCATAGGTACGGTGCGCACGAGACCGCCACCGCGTCGGGCAGGACGGGGACGAATGTCGACCGGGTGGCGAGCGTGACCGGTGAGAGAAGCTGCATCGTGGGGCCGTCGGCTCCGGGCCGCCACACCAGGATCTGGTCAGCCAACGCCATCACGTACGACTCGCGTCCGAGCGCGGCCACCACCCGGCGCACGCGGGTCCCGCCGGTCTCGAGGTCCCACACCTCCAGCTCGCCGTCGGCCGTGCTCGTCACCATCCACGGTGGACCGTCGGGCAGGGCCGCGATGCCGGTGGTGCCCGGGCGGACCCCCGGCAGCGACCACCGCGACCCGGACGGGATGATCCGGCTCCACCGCGGCGACCCCGTTCGCAGGTCGATCGCGGTGACCCGGTATACGCCGGTCTCGCGGTCCGTATCGGCCCGGTCGATGAGGACCGCGAGGTCATCGGTGATCTGGACCAGCGGCATGGCCAGGGCCGGGTACGACAGTTGGGGACCTGGCGGCCCGCCCACATCGGTGCGCGCGTCCGACCCGACCCGGGGCGGGAAGCGGGTCGCGATCGGTGCCCGGTTCGCGTAGGCCGACGCGAGCGCGCCGGACAGCGACCGCTGCCACCGGACCTGGCCCGTACCGGGGTCGTGGGCCACCAGCGTGAGGAGGTCCCGCTGGTCGACCGTATAGACATATCGGGAGGTCAACCAGACGTACGGCGTCGACATCGGCAGCCGCCACGAGAGCGTCAGGCGCGGTGGCCCGACCGGCCCGGTCAGAACGGCCGTGAGGAGGACGACCCCGACGAGCACCGAACCGATCGGCCGCCGCCGGCCCGCGCCCGGCGTGTCGTGCGGCGGTCGAACCTCGTCGAGGTCGATGACGCCGGGATGGATGACGCCGGGATGGATGACGCCGGGATTCATGACGGCGGGGTACGGCCATGCGGTCCGGTCCACCCCATCAGTGTGCGCGGCCCCCGACCGGAGGGAAGACACCCCGCGCCCGGTCGAGGGCGGCCGAGAGCTCGGCGGCATCGGGTCGGCTCAGGACGGCGGCGAGGTGGCCGTCCGGGCGGACCACCGCGCACCAGCCGGGCGTTGCGTGCAACGCTGCCGTGACCACCTCCTCGTCATCGATCAGGTCGAGCCGGTGGACGGTGGCCAGGTCGGGCGGTATGACCGGATCGAAGCCGGCGGCGAGCACGACCAGGTCCGAGCCGAACAGCTCGCGCAGCCGGCGGTCCGCCGGCCCGACGATCGGACCGTCCGGGCACAGCACCCCCGCCACCGGTGGTCGGGCCTGGCCCGCTGCGGCCGGAAAGTCCATCGGTGCGGGGCCGGTCGTCAGCGGC
The DNA here is from genome assembly GCA_963803345.1 of uncultured Actinomycetota bacterium. Lineage (GTDB taxonomy): Bacteria > Actinomycetota > Actinomycetes > Mycobacteriales > Micromonosporaceae > CAWDLX01. The sequence continues at coordinate 358,358 of CAWDLX010000004.1, read as the reverse complement.
GAGTCCAGGTACCAGTACGGCTCGGCCAGCTTGCCCGAGTCGACCTGCCCGCAGCACGTCGGGTCGACGACAGCCCGCTCCAGCACCTCGCGCCGACGGGCCCGGTCGGCTTCGGTGCCGGGAACCAGGAACCGCATGGTCTCGCCGGTGACCCGCAGGTTCTCCCGGGCCGCCGCCGTACGTTCCTGCTCGTAGCTCGGCAGCAGCTTCGAGCCCGCCCGGCCGGACCGGTCGAACGCGATCTTCCACGCCGCGTTCTCGGCGTCCTGGATGCCGGAGTTGAGCCCGCGTGCGCCGAACGGTGCCATGACGTGGGCCGCGTCGCCGGCGAGGAGGACCCGGCCAACCCGGAGCCGGGACGCGAGCCGTTGGTGGAACCGGTACAGCGAGAGCCAGACGATCTCGTACCCGGTCTCGCCGGCGATGCGCCGGATGCGCTCGTCCAGCCCGCCGGACGCCTGGTCGCCGTCGAGGTCGTAGTCGTGAGGTACCTGCCAGTCGATCCGCCAGACCGAGTCGGGCTGGGGATGCACGAGCACCTGGCGGCCCGGGTTCCAGTCGGGGTCGAAGTGGAACCGTCGCTCGGCCGCGAACGGCAGCTCGGCCCGGATGTCCGCGATGAGGAACAGGTCGCCGAACGACTCCCCGTCGAAGTCGAGCCCGAGCAGGTCGCGGACCGCGCTCCGCCCGCCGTCGGCGGCGATGAGATGGCTCCCGGCCACGTCGAGCTCGTCCGACTCCGACCGGACCCGGACCCGCACCTCCTCCTCGTCCTGGTGCAGCGCGACCAGCCGGTGACCGTAGCGCAGGTCCACCAGCGGCTGGCGCCGTACGGCCGCCTCGAGCTCTTGCTCCACAATGGACTGACCGACGTTGACGAAGCCGGGGAACGCGCTGCGGCCCGGATCCGGGAACGTGATGGTGAACAGCTCGTGGTCGCGGTAGAACGTACGGCCCAGCTGCCAGGTCACGCCGCACGCCACGAGCGCGTCGGCCACACCGACCCGGTGGTAGATGTCGAGCACGTCACGCTGGACGCAGATCGAGCGCGATCCGACCGGGTCACGGGCCGGCTTCGCCTCGAGCACGACCGTCGGCACCCGCCAGCGGGCCAGCAGCAGGGCCGCGGCCAGGCCGACCGGTCCAGCGCCGGCGACCAGGACGGGACGCTCGTCGCGGCTCACGGCTGCAGCGCCTGCCACACCTGCCGGTCACGCTCGGCCGTCCAGATCCGGGGCCAGTCGACGCCGTCGAGCTCGTCCCAGAGGCGCTGCACGTTGAACGGCATGCAGTGCTCGAAGATGGGCCACCGACCGTAGCGCGGCGCCAGTGCCGCGTGAGTCTCGGCGAACGCCTCCGCGACGGTGCCGCCGCGCCGGTGGACCGCGCCCACCCGCTCGAGCATCACGGTAAGGAAATCCCGGGTCTGGGTGATCGCGGCCTCGACCGCGGCCCGCCCCCGCGCCACCGGACCGCGCCCGCCGACGATCGCCTCGGCGCCGAACCTGGCCACCCGGTCGAGCGTTCCGGTCGACCAGTCACGGTGGAACGCGTCGCCGGTGTAGAGCGCCGCCTGTGCCTCGACGAGATCACCGGCGAACATCACCCGCTGGCGCGGCAGCCAGGCGACGATGTCGCCCGCGGTGTGGCCGCGACCGCAGTACGCGAGCACCAGCTCGCCCCGGTCGCCACCCAGGTCGATCGAGAGCCGGTCGCTGAACGTGACCGTCGGCCACGTCAGCCCCGGGATCGTCTCGGCGCCGGCGAACAGGCGGGGCATCCGCGCGGCTTCGGACGCCCAGTCCTCGCGACCGCGCTCGGCGATGAGCCGGCGGGTCTCGTCGTGCGCGATGATCACGGCGGCGTCGAAGGCGGCCGCGCCGAGCGTGCGCACCGCGTGGTAATGCGACAGTACGAGGTAGCGGACCGGTTTGTCCGTGTGCGAGCGGAGCTGGTCGAGCCACCGGCCGGCCATGTAGGGCGTCGCGCGGGCTTCGACGCAGACCAGGAAGTCCTCGCCCTCGACCGCGCCGACGTTCGGGTCGCCCTCGGCGGTGAGCGCGTAGACGCCCTCCCCCAGCAGCTCGAGCGTCTCGGTCTTCTCGGCGAGGTCGGCGGAGGATGCGAACGGCTTGGTCATACCAGCAGCATGCCCGAGCGCGAGGAGCGGAACGAAGTGAGCACCGCAGCTTGCGAGGGGTTCGTGGCGGTATGACCGAGGCGCGAGGAGCGGAACGAAGTGAGCACCGCAGCTTGCGAGGGGTTCGTGGCGGTATGCCCGAGCGCGAGGAGCGGAACGAAGTGAGCACCGCAGCTTGCGAGGGGTTCGTGGCGGTATGACCCGAGAGGGTCCGGTCCGCGAGTGTCGGGACTGCCGGCCGTCCGACACGTGACACCGCGGGTCGGCGACGTTAGCGTCGAGCGATGAGCGATCCGCAGCGAGCCACCAAGATCACGCTGGACGAGTCGGAGATCCCGCGGCAGTGGTGCAACATCCTGGCCGATCTGCCCTCGCCCCCGCCGCCGGTGCTGCACCCGGGAACACTGCAGCCGGTCGGGCCGGACGACCTGGCGCCGCTGTTCCCGATGGACCTGATCCTCCAGGAGGTCTCGGACGCGCCCGCGATCGACATTCCCGAGGACGTCCTGGACGTGTACCGGTTGTGGCGACCGTCGCCGCTGTACCGGGCGCACCGGCTCGAGCGGGCGCTCGGCACCCCGGCGAAGATCTTCTACAAGTACGAAGGCGTGTCGCCCGCGGGCTCGCACAAGCCCAACACCGCGGTCGCCCAGGCGTACTACAACGCGAAGGCGGGCATCCGGCGGCTCACCACTGAGACCGGAGCCGGGCAGTGGGGCACCGCGCTGGCGTTCGCCTGTGCGCAGTTCGGCCTGGGCTGCGAGATCTGGCAGGTCCGGGCGTCCTACGACCAGAAGCCCTACCGCCGGATCATGATCGAGACGTTCGGCGGCGTCATCCATCCGTCGCCGTCGGACCTCACCCAGGCGGGCCGGGCCATCCTCGCCGAGCATCCGGACTCACCGGGGAGTCTGGGCATCGCCATCTCCGAGGCGGTCGAGGTCGCGGCGCAGGACCCGACCACGAACTACGCCCTCGGCAGTGTGCTCAACCACGTCCTGCTCCACCAGACGGTCATCGGCCAGGAGGCCATCGCCCAGTTCGCCAAGGTCGGCATGACGCCTGATCTCATCATCGGCTGCACCGGCGGCGGGTCGAACTTCGCCGGGCTGATGTTCCCGTTCCTTCGCGAGAAGCTCGCCGGGCGGATCAACCCCACCTTCCGCGCGGTCGAGCCGGCCAGCTGCCCGTCGCTCACCCGGGGCGTCTACGCGTACGACTTCGGCGACACCGCCGGCATGACCCCGCTGCTCAAGATGCACACCCTCGGTCACAACTTCATACCGGACCCGATCCATGCCGGCGGGCTGCGCTACCACGGCATGTCACCACTGATCTCCCACATCTATGAGCTCGGCCTGATGGAGGCCGTCGCGAAGACCCAGCGGGAGTGCTTCGAGGCCGGGGTGCAGTTCGCCCGGACCGAGGGCATCATCCCCGCCCCGGAACCGACGCACGCCCTGGCCGCCTGCATCGAGGAGGCCCTGCGCTGCAAGGAGACCGGTGAGCCGAAGGTGATCCTTACCGCGTTGTGCGGCCACGGACACCTCGACCTCGCGGCGTACGGCGCGTTCCTGGCCGGCAACCTGGTGGACCACGAGCTGTCCACGGAGGACATCCAGGAGTATGTCTCCTCTCTGCCGCAGGTACCCACACCGGTCTAGCCAACCCGTGAGTGACTGGGTCAGGTCACGGCCCCACAGGGGCCACACCCTGACCCAGCAACCACCCTCGACAGCGCCCCGACCGGTCGACCGAAAGGTGTCAGCTCAGCTCAGGGCCGGTGGCAGCGGCAGGTGTTGTTCGCCCCAGTCGTTGACCAGTACCGCTCGCAGCCCGGCAGCCAGCACTCGCAGCTGCGGGTCGACCAGGTCGGCCACCGGCGCCAGCGCGGTCCGCACCGCACCGGTGAGCAGCCCCAGCCGGTGCAGCAGCAGGGCGCGGCGCGGGGGTCCGGACCGGTCGTCGCGGCCCATGGCCGGCACACCGTCGAGTGCTCTGCCCAGAAACCACCCCGTGGTGATGAGCGCGAACACGATCACGGCCCGCGCGATGTCCACAGTGGATACCGAGAGTCCGGCGGCGGCGCGCCACTGCGCCAGGGCGTCCGCCGCCAACCCGTCCGGCAGCCGCCAGGCGCACCAGCACGACGGCCACGGTACGACCAGGTAGGCCAGGTCCCAGGCCACCGGACGTACCGTGGCGGCTTCGAAGTCGACAGCACGAGGCCGTCCAATGTTCCGACGTTGTTGTCGGGGCAGGTATCGGCTGGGCTGAGCGCCACCGGTCCTCCGGTGCTGCCAGCCAGGGTCCGTAGCGCGGCGACCGCCTCGTCCGAGAGGGCCACACCGACCCTGGGAAGGATTCGACGCAGCTCGCGGATGCCGTCGGTGACCATGGCCATGGTGGTGTCGACCGCGATGCCGGTGCTCAACCCGGCCGCGAACGCCGACCCGACCGCGACCGTTCCGGCATGCAGCCGGCCCAGCGACGCGGCCCAGGCCCGCAGCGTTGCCATCGCCGCCACCCGATCGTCGCCACGCAGCCGGTCGGCCAGGCTCGGCCAGGTGCCGAGGTCGGCTGTCACGATCAACGGCGGGTCGGTCACCGCGGTCAGCAGGGTGCCGGCCGGCAGCATCCGGCCATTGAGGACAGACAGCGCGGCCGACTCGCGCGGTAGGCCCTCGTCGTTCTGCTCGTCGTCGAAGACCTTCACCACAACGCGGACGTGTTCATCGCCGGCAGTGGGGCAGGCCCGCACGACGACTGCCCGCGGACTGCCGGCCAGCGGCGCGCCGACCGCCGCCCGTAACCCGGGCACGCCCAGACGCTGGGCCGCGGCGGCCAGGGCCCCCGCGACGTTGATCGACATGAGAGCGTCCTTCCGAAAGCCGGCCAACCGGAGACCAGGCTGCCATGGCGGCGGCCGATCAGGCATCACCAGGTGCCCCATCGGGGCGAAGACCCTCTCGAGCCGGTGTCCGCCGCCTAGATTCGGTGGTCATGGGACCGGCGTTCACAGCGACATCGTGACCGGGATTCTCGACCGGCTGACCCATCTGCACGGCGGCCTTGTCTACCTGATCGTAGGCGCCCTGGTCTTCGCCGAGGACGCGTTCCTCGTCGGGCTGGTCGTGCCGGGTGAGACGGCGGCCATTCTCGGAGGCGTCACCGTGAGCCTGGGCCGGACCGACATCGCGACCATGATGGCCGTCGTGGTGGTGGCGGCCGTACTCGGCGACGCCGCCGGCTATCAGATCGGTCTGCACGTAGGCCCGCGGTTGCTCGACATCGCGCCGCTGGCCCGACGCCGCGAGCGGGTGGAGGCGGCTGAGGAGACGCTGACCCGTCACGGCGGGTCGGCCGTGTTCTTCGGCCGGTTCGTGGCGTTCCTCCGGACACTGATCCCGTTTCTGGCCGGGTCCGCCCGGATGCGATACCGCACCTTCCTCTTCTTCAACGCCACCGGCGCTGTGCTGTGGGGCGTCGGGAATGTGCTGCTCGGCTACCTCGTCGGGTCGTCGTACCAGAGGATCGCCTCGACGTACGGCACCGCCGCCGCGGTGCTGGCGGTGGTGGTCGTGATCACGTTGGTGATCGTGTGGCGGGTGCGGCGGCGTCGACCCGACCGATGACCGCGCAGGGTCAGCTGCAGAGGCCCGTTCGGCATCGGGATCACACCTGACCCGTGATCGGCTCGCTCGCGCGCCCTCCGGACCCGACCAGTCCCGGCGATGTCCACAGCCGGCGTTCAGTACGTTGTCGCGATGGCCATGACATCGTCGTCGTCGTGCCCGGCGGCTCCCGTCCGTTCATATCCGGCCAGGGCGGTCCGGCTCATCGGCGCTTCGCCGCCAAGCTCCTCGGCGAGCGCGGTCACGTAGCGGAGGTCCTTGGCCACGAGCCGGATGGGGAAGTTCGGAGCGAAGTCGCCGGACCCCATGACGCTGATGGCGCGAGCGGTGATCGGACTCATGACCGGCAGTCCACTGAGGACACTGCTCGATGTGGTCATGTCGAGCCCAGCACGGCGCGCCACGCCCAGCAGTTCAGCCAGGGTCGCGACCTGAGTGCTGAGAAGTGCGTTGACGATCAGCTTCAGGGTCGCGGCGGCACCGTAGCCGCCGATGTGGTGGACCTGGCTCGAGCTGACCGCGAGGACGTCGCGGGCCTGGGCGAGCACCGCCTCCGGACCGCCGACCAGATGGATCAGGGCCCGCGCCTCGATCTGGGGTCGCGAGCCCACCATCGGTGCCTCGAGGAAGCGCAGCCCGCGCCCCACCGCTTCATCGGCGAGCCGACGTACGCAGGTGGGCGTCAGCGTGCTGGCCTCAATGGCCAGTGCGTCCGTGGCGGCTCCGGCGAGTATCCCGTTGTCGGGGTCGAGCCAGACGGCTCGGGCGGCGTCGTCGTCCGACACGGCGACGAGCACGACCTCGGCGCGGGCGGCCGCGTCGGCCGGGGAGAGCGCCGCGGTCGCGCCCGCCTCGACGAGGTGCTCGACCGGTCCGGTTGACCGGTTCGCGACGGTCACCGCGTGTCCGCTCGCCAGCAGATTGAGGGCCAGGCGGGTGCCCATCGCCCCCAGGCCGACCACGGCCACGGTCGATTCAGCTGATGTCATGGCTCGCCTCCGAGGATCGTGGCTCGGTACGGGTGGACTGCTGACGGCTACGCTACGCAGTCGGTTGTGGTCCGTCCAATGCGTCCACCGCGACGACCAGCGCCCGCGGGCATCCAGGAGAGTGAGCCGCTCCGACCCGGGGCGGCCCGACCCGGCGCGACCTGGGTCCGGCGCGAAGGCGGTGGAAGGGATGCGGCTGAGTCTGTCCCATCTGCTGGAAGACACCATGGCTGCGCGCAGTTCCGGTTGTTACGAGTTGCTCCTGCGGGGCGCGCGCTTCGCGGACGAGAACGGCTTCTCCGCGGTCTGGATGCCCGAGCGGCACTTCCGCCGGTTCGGCGGCTCGTACCCGAACCCGTCTGTCACCGGGGCGGCGGTAGCGGCCATCACCGACCGGATTCACATCCGGGCGGGCAGTGTCGTGCTGCCTCTGCACGACCCGATCACCGTGGCGGAGGAATGGTCCATTGTGGACAACCTGTCCAACGGGCGGGTGGGGGTCGCGGTGTCCGCTGGCAGCGACGCCGCCGAGTACATCCTGCGGCCCGGCGCATTCGCCGACCGGTGGGAGAACCTGTACCGGAGCGTGGCGAGCCTGCGCCATCTGTGGCGGGGCGGGAGCGTGGCCCGCGTCGACGGCTCGGGCGACCGGTGCGAAGTGCAGGTCCTGCCGCCCCCGGTGACGCCGGAACTGCCGCTGTGGCTGACCTGTTCGGGCGATATCGCGGCGTTCCGGCTGGCCGGCGAGATGGGCCTCAACGTGCTGGCCCACCCGCACGGCCAGGATCTCGCTACGCTGCCCGACCGGATCCGCGCGTACCGTCTCGCATGCCAGTCCAGACGATGGGCCGGCCATGTGACGGCGATGATCAACACCTACGTCGGCACCGATCTCACCGAGGTTCACGAGGTGGTCCGGCAACCACTCAGCCAGCGGCTCAGCATCGGGTACCACCGTCTGGACAACGACGACACCGCCTACCCCGTCGACTCGCGGATCGAAACGTCTGGTCTGTTCGGCACGGTGGACACGGTCGCGACCGCGATCAGAAGCCTGGGCGCGGCCGGGGTGGATGAGGTGGCCTGCGTCATCGACTTCGGCGTCAACCGCGATCTCGTCATCGACAGCCTCCCGCGCCTGGCCCACGTGCTGGCGCTCGTGGCGGCGGACCCCACCGACGGCCAACACTCGTCCACTATGGAGGGCTAGGATGCCACTCACGCACGCGTACGTCAGCGAACTGAGGCGGCTGTACCCGCCGCTGGCGCCACCCGGGCCCGGGCACGGCGAGAAGGCCGGTCCGGACGTAAGCGCGGCCGGCACCGACCGCAGACCCGGGACCCCGCCCAACCCCGGCGCCATCCACTCCGGCCCGGATGACGGTCAATGATGGCTGACGCGGTGCAGAAGGCGATGGACCGGGTCGCGAGTTTCCGGGCCGGCGCCGCGATATCCGGGATGATCTATCTGGGCGACCGGCTCGGCCTGTACCGGGCGATGCAGGCCGCCGGACCCGTCGACGCCGTCACGGTCGGCCGCGCGTGCGGCGTCAACGCCCGCTGGGTCCACGAATGGCTACGGGGCCAGGCGGCGGCCAAGCTGGTCGACTATCTCGAGGACGGCCGGTTCGAACTGCCCGACGCCACGGCCGCGGTACTGGCCGAGGAGGACTCGATCGCCTCCCTCGTGGGCATGTTCGACACCGTGCCGGTGCACGCGGTACTACTGGACATCGCGGTCGCTACCCTTGCCTCCGGCTCGCCACCGAGTCCCGACTGGGCCGCGGGAGTGTCGGGCCTGGCTGCGGAACGGGCCCGGTTGCCATGGATCCGGGAGTACCTGGTGCCCGTCATCGTGCCGACCCTGGCCGGCGTCGAGGACCGGCTGCTGGCGGGCGCCCTCGTCGCCGATGTCTGCTGCGGATCAGGCGTCGCGCTGCTCGAGCTGGCCGCGGCCTACCCTGCGAGCGAGTTTCACGGCTTCGACCAGTCGGCGACCGCCGTCGACCGGGCGAACACGAGGATCGCCGGGGCCGGCGTGGACAACGCGACCTTCCATCAGGGCGACGCCGGCTCCATGGTCGACCGTGGACCCTTCGATCTCGTGCTCACCTTCGACGCCATGCACGAGCTGCCGAGTCCGGAAGCCTTCGCCATCGCGGTCCGCACGGCCGTCGCGGAAGATGGAATCTGGTTCATCGAAGACTTCCGCAGCGGACCGGCCGTCGACCCCGACGACGGTCGCGGCCGGCTCGCGGCCGCCAACCTCGCCGGATCGTTGTTGGTCTGCCTACCCCGTGGGTTCAGCGGAGCGGCGCTCGGCAGCCTCGGGTACACGGAGGATCTGGCGCGACAGGTCGGTATCGGGGCGGGCTTCACCCGGTTCCGGGCGCATGACTTCGGTCATCCGATCTACTGCCACTTCGAGCTGCGACCGTAGCGGCGAGCGGATGCGGGCGCGGTGACGACGATGACGCGTAGTCAGGCCTCGATCAGGGCGCACGCCCAGTGCATGCCGCGGCCGAGGCCGACCAGCGCGACCAGGTCGCCGGGGTGCAGATCGCCGCCACGCCAGGCCTCGCCCAGCGAGTACAGCTGGTCAGCCGCGCCCAGATGCCCCACGTTCAGTCCACATTCGACGTTCGTGGCGGCCAACGGCAGATCGAACTCGTCGGCCAGCGACGTCAGGCTGCGCAGGTTGTCATGCAAGAAGACCAATCGACGGAGGTCCTTCACCGTGGCCCCGATCCGGGCACACGCGCGCTCGACGATCAGTCGGGCCCGGCTGTTCATCAACTGTACGAACGCCTCGAACTGCTCGTCGTCGAAATCGAAGAAATCCATGATGTCCCAGGCGTCGCGGGCGTGCGGAGCCTCCTGGCCCGAGCCGTCACCGGTGAACGGTCGGGCGGCACCACCCAGGTCCATCCGGTAGAAGTCGGCATACCGGCCGTCGGTCATCGACTCGCCGGCCCGCCAGCGCAGGTGAGGGTGGTCGCGTCGAGCTACGGTCGCCACGGCGCCATCGGAGAAGACCATCGACTGGGTGTCCATCCGGTTCCAGTACGCCTCGCAGCACCGGTTCGCGGCCACCAAGAGGGCATTGCGGTAGTGCGGGCGGGTAGCGAACTTGCCCGCGATGATGTCCAGCCCGGTGATGCCCGCCGTGCAGGCCTGGGTGACGGTCAACGCTTCGGCATCGGTGAGCCCCAGCCGGTGCGACAGGCTGGCCGCCGGGTCCCAGTACAGGTACTCCGCGATGTCGGTCAACCCGACGATGAGCAGGTCGACGTTGGATGGTTCCAGTCGCGCCTCGGCCAGGGCGCGGGCCGCCGCTTCGAAGGCGAGGTCGGTGACACCGGTCCCCGACGGGGCGCGGTGCACGGTGCGGTACCCGTAGCCGCGTACCCGCTCTACGTCCTCTGTGTACTCGGGCAGTACCAGGTCCACCGCTACCGGCTCGCCGAGCGCGCCGCCGAATGAGACGAGACCGAAGTCCACGGTATCCTCCCCGGTCGTGACACCTGAGCATGGACGGACGCATCGATACTCTAGGCCGGCACCCGTACCTCGGCCAGTCCAACGACCGCGTTCGGCGACGGGAGATCGACTGTGGCGACGGCCCTCGAGGATCTGCTCGCGGAGGTGCTGGAGCTGCACCGTTCGCAGATCACCGACGAGCTCGGGCCGGCGACATCGGGCAGCTGGACCAGTCTGCGCCACGTGCAGATCGTCAGCGCGGTCCATCGCGCGTACGGGGTGCGGCTGCAGCCGCGCGAGGTCCGGTCGATCCGCACCGTGGGCGACATTCGCGGACTGCTCCTGGCCCGGGGCGCGCTCTCGTGACAGGCCCGGTGGTGCGCACACCCACGGCGGTCGCGCGCCCGGTCGACGAGGTGAACCCGGTATCGGACCAGGATCTGGCGAGGCTGCTCATGATCCGCCACTTCGAGCTGGCTCTGCTCGACCTGCATGGCCGAGGTCAACTCAGCGGGACCGTGCACACCTGCCTGGGCCAGGAATACGTCCCCGTCTCACTCGCGCCACTGATCGCGGGCGACTTCGTCTTCAGTAACCACCGCGGGCACGGCCATTACCTGGCCATGCACGACGATCCGGATGGTCTGCTGGCCGAGATCCTCGGTCGTGAGGGCGGCGTCTGCCGCGGCGTCGGGGGAAGTCAGCACATCTACCGCGAGGACGGCTACCTGTCCACCGGAGTGCAGGGACAGAGCCTGCCGGTGGCGGTCGGTGTCGCGCTGCATCTGCGGCGCCTCGAGGTAGGCCGGGCCGCGGTCGCGTTCATCGGTGACGGCACGTTCGGCGAAGGAGCGGTCTACGAGGCACTGAACATGGCCTCGCTGTGGCGCGTTGCGCTGGTGGTCGTCGTCGAGCACAACGCCATCGCGCAGTCGACGCCCACCGTTCTGCAGATGGCCGGCACGGTCGCGGACCGGGCCCGTGCGTTCGGCATCGCCCATCAGAAGCTGATCACTCAGGACATCAGCTCGATCCGTTCGCGGGTGGCGCCGCTGCTCTCCCACCTGCGCGCGGATCCGGCGCCACTGGTCCTGGAATTCGAGACGATCCGCCTCGGACCCCACAGCAAGGGCGACGACACCCGCACCGACGACGAGGTGGGACGGCTCTGGGACCAGGACTGGGCCGCGTCCTACGAGAAGCGCTTCACCGAACAGTTCCAGCGGGTCGACCGGGCGCAGCGGGAGCGCGTCGCCGAGCTCGTGTCGGAGGTGCTGCGGCGCCCGCCCAGCGTGTGGGGAGCCCCGGTATGAGAACCGAACGGGTGGTGGAACATCTCAACGGAGCGCTGCACACCCTCTTCGCCACGGACGACCGGCTCTACCTCCTGGGTGAGGACGTGCTGGACCCCTATGGCGGAGCGTTCAAGGCCACCCGCGGACTGTCCACCAGGTATCCCGACCGGGTGCTGGCCACACCGTTGTCCGAGAACGGCATCGTGGGGGTGGCCAACGGCCTCGCCCTCGCGGGCAACCGGGTCGTGGTCGAGATCATGTTCGCGGACTTCATCGGACTCGCCGTCGATCAGCTGACCAACTTCGCGGCCACGTCGGTGGCGATGTACGGGCGTCCGGTCCCGATGCCGGTGGTCGTGCGCTGTCCGACGGGCGGGCATCGTGGCTACGGTCCGACCCACAGCCAGAGTCCGCAGAAGCACTTCATCGGCGTGCCACATCTGAGCGTGTGGGAGATATCGCCCTTCCATGACATCGCCGTGGTGCTGGGCACCATGCTCGGCCGGTCCGAGCCGGGCGTGCTGTTCGAGGACAAGGTGCTCTACACCCAGCGGATGTTCCGCGACGGCGTCGTCGACGCCGACTACCGGTTCGAGGCCCTGCCCGGGCCGGGGCACTGGGTGCGGGTACACCGGCCGGACGCGGTGAATGCCCAGGTCGCGTTGGTCGTGCCGGGCGGGATGGTGCGGCACGCGCTCACGGCGGTACGAGAGGTGTACGAGGCCGGCTCGGTCGTGGTCGACCTCTTCGTCCCCGCGCAGCTGTACCCGGTGGACCTCGACCCGGTGGCGGCGTCGCTCGCGGCCGCTGGGCGGGTATGCGTCGCCGAGGAGTCGACCGCCGGCGGCACCTGGGGCAGCGAGCTCTCGGCCCAGATCCACACGCGGCTCTGGGCCGACCTGAGCGCGCCGGTGCATCTGGTCCACTCGCGGCCGAGCGTGATTCCCGCCGCCCCCCATCTCGAGCGGACCGTGCTGGTGCAACCGGCCGACATCCGGGACGCGCTGTTGCACCTTTCCCACGGCAGTGGGTCCGCCCGTGGTCGGCCCAGAGCTGCCGGTGCGCCGCCGGCGGTCGGTGTCGCCGCCACGGGGGCGGCCGGCGAACGCCACCCGGTCCTGCTGCCGACGTTCAACGCCAACGACACGAGCGCCACTCTGCTGACCTGGCTGGTCGAGGATGGCGGCCAGGTCAGTGCGGGCACCGCCGTCGCGGAGGTCGAGACCGCCAAGGCCGTCAACGAGATCGAGGCGGACCGGGGGGGCGTGCTGCACCACATCCGCCGGGCCGGCGAGGAGTGCGGCTTCGGCGAGGCGATCGCGTACGTCGATACCGGTGGTGACCACGCGCCCAGCTCGCTCACGTCCGCCATGGACCGGGATGGTGGCGCGCACGATGCCGGGCGGCGGGCGGACCGGGTGCAGGCCGCGGTGGCCGCGGCGGTGACCCGGGCGCTGACGATACCGGCCGCGTTCACCGCCGCCCGGGTCGAGCTGGACGCGGCGCTGGCTCTGCTGGACCTCCTCAGCGCCGACGGTGCCGTCCTGGACCTGCCGTCGCTAATCGTCAGGGCCATCGCGCTGTTGCGTCAGGACTTCCCCGATCTCTACGGGCACATGGGTACGGACGGCACTTTCCAGCCGGCCACCGGCACACACATCGCGGTCACCATGGACGCTGGGGCCGGCCTGTTCCTGCCCGTGGTTCGCGACGCCGACCGGCGCGGTATCGACGAGATCGCGGACGAGCTGGTCGGGTTCCGCCTCAACGCGGTGGAGGGGCGTTTCGCCGATGAGCAGCTCAGCGGTGCCGCCATCACCGTCTCGCTGAACATCGTCGAGGGCATCACGGTGGTGCAGCCACTGATCATGCCGCCACAAGTGTGCATGATCTCGGTCGGCGGTCTGGAATCTCAGCTCCGGCCGGGTGCGGACGGATCGCCCACCGTCGTCAGGGCGACGACGGTCGGCGTCGCCTACGACCACCGGGTGGTCAATGGCAGCGCGGCCACCCGGTTTCTCACCGCCCTGCGTGATCTGCTCGCACGGCCCGACCCGTGGGCCTGAACCACGCCGAACTGTCCGGTCCAGCACGACCTGCCGAGGTGCCAGGTGGAACATCGATCCGCCGCCGACGACGCCCCGCTCACCGCGAAGGAGCAGGCGCTGTGGCTATTCCAGCAGTACGCCCCGGAGTCGGGCGCGTTCAATGTCCCGTTCGCACTCCGATCCACCGACCGGTTCCGCTGGTGGCCGCTCAATACGGCGCTACGGCATCTGGCGTACCGGCATCCGGCTCTGCGTACGTTGTTCCCGTCGACTGACGGAGTACCGCGGCGGGTGCAGCTGGCTGCCGACGATCCGCGGGCCAGGATTCCCTTGCTGGTACACGCGTCCACCGCGGCCCGGCTCGAACACGAGCTGAGCGCGTTCGCCGCCGCACCGTTCGACCTGCCGACCGAGGTGCCGATCCGGGTCGGGCAGTTCGTCACCGACAGCGCCGACGTGCTCTGCGTCGTGGTGCATCACCTGGTCTATGACTCACGATCGGCCAATGTGCTGCGCCGTGAACTGCTGCAGCTGTACCAGTCACTGTCCACGACCAGCCAGATACCCGTCGCGCTGGCCGATCCGGTACCGGCGGTGCCACGTGACGGGGACGGGGCAGCGGCCCGGGCCTACTGGCGTGAGCAGCTGGCTGAGGTGCCGGTGTCCCGTGGGGAACTGCGGATCGGGCGCTCGGGGCCGCGGCAACCGACGTTTCCTGGTACCGAGATGAGCCTCGCCCTCGCGCAGCCGACCCGGGACGCGATCGACGCGCTGTGCCAACGCCTCGGCGTCACCGCGAATATCCTGATGCTGGCCGCCTACACCGCGCTGCTGTCCCGCCATGGCATGGGCCGGGATGTCGTGGTGGGGGTGCCGGTTGACGGTCGCGGCGCGCGACCACACGCCGCGGTGGGCTACTACATGAACATCATCGCCCTCGGTCGCACCGTGGACGACGACACCACGTTCCGCGAACTGGTCCGCGCGTGCCGGGACCAGTTCCTCGGCGGCCTCCTGCACGCCAACATCTCGATCGACGAGGTCCTGCCCGGCTCCTACGAACAGGCCGACCCGGGGCGGGCGCCGCTGTTCCGGCACATTTTCAACTACATCGCCGACCTGCCGGGAGAGGTCACGGCGGACCCGGCGACCGGCGGTGCGGCGCAGACCCACCCGGTCCACATGCGGCACAGCCGCCTTGATCTGACTATGGTCGTGCTCCGCCTCGACAACGCCCTGGTGTGCAACGCGATCTACGCCACCGACGTGTTCGAGGCGGACGAGATGCGGGCGCTGCTGAACCGGTACGCGCTGTTGTTCGAGGCGTGCGCGCGCGATCCCGATGTCCTGATCCGCGACCTTCCCCTGTGGACAGACGAGGACCGTCGGGTGGTGGCGGTCGGCAACGACAACACCGGGCAGCGGCCCGCGCCGTCGGTCGTGCGGGCCGTCGTGGACCGCGCCGTAGCCACGCCCGACGCACCCGCCGTCGTGGAGCCGGAAGGTACCGTCTCGTACGCCGCGTTGGTGCAGGCCGCGGCGGGGCTGGCTGAGTCACTGGCCGAACGCGGCATCGACGACGGTGACACCGTCGGTGTTGCCGGCATGCGCGGGTCCGGCTTTCTGGCCGCGGCCCTGGCCGCGTGGAGCCGTGGCGCGGCGGTGCTCGCCGTCGATCCCGGTGATCCCCGGGCCGAAGCCGAGCTGACCGCTGCCGGTGTCCGCGTGCTGATCGGTCCGGGCTGGCCGCCGGGCGACCGCCAGGTCGTCGGGTGGCCCGACCCGCTGGCCGAACCGGGCGTGCCCTCGGCCGACCGACTTGCCGATCCGAGCCCGTCGGCAACGGCGTGGCTCACCCGCTCCCGCGACGGCGAACGCCTCATCCGCATCTCGCAGGACGGGCAGGCCACCGTCGTCGCGGACCTGAGTGACCGGCTCCGCCTCGGTGCCGGCGATACCCACCTGTGGCTCACCGAGCCGACGCACGACGTGGCCCTGGCCGAGCCTTGGCCGGCCCTGACTCGTGGCGCCCGGGTGGTGCTGGCCGCGCCGGCCGCCCGTGACGACCCGTCCCGACTGGTCGGCGTGGCCCGTGCCGGCGACACCGTGCTGTCGTTGGGACCACTGGTACTGGCCCGCTTCCTCGATGCCGTCGGCCGTGCCCCACTACCCGGCCGGGTACGGGTTGTCTGTACCGGCGAGCCGGCGCCCGACCGGCTGATCGCGCAGGCGGCCGAGGCCGGACTCTGCGTCATCCAGGCGCGGTGTCTCCCGGAGACCTCCGGGCCGTACCTCGTGTCCACACTGGATGGCAGCGGGGCGACCGCTGAGGCGACACCGATCCGGCTCGTCAGCAACATGCGGGCGCGCATCGTCGACCCCGACGGCCTCGCTCAACCGCCCGGTGTGCGCGGCGAACTGTGGTTGACCGGCCCCGCAGTCGCGACCGGGTCCGCGGAAGAGAGCTCAGCCGGGGGCTCGCGGCTGCACCGTGACGAGTCCGGGCAGTGGTCTGTCCACACCGGACTCACCGCACACTGGCGGTTCGACGGCTCCATCCATGTCGATGAGCGGCACTCGCCCGGACTCGCCGCGCGCATGCAGGTCGTCAGCGCGTTGCGGGAGCACCCGCGGGTACGGTGGGCCGTGCCCGACGAGACCGACGACATCGTCTATGTCGAGTGCCGCGGATCGCGCGGCAGCATGCCGGACCTCACCGGGTACCTCACCCGACAGCGACCCGACGGGGGAGCGGGCATCGAGGTCCGCGTCATGCAGCGGTTGCCGACCCGGGACCAGGGCGTGGTGGATCTGGCGGCGCTGACCACGATGCCTGCCGTCCAGGGCGCCCCGGTCGAATCCCGTGCCAGCCTGCCGGCGGCCACTTCAGCGCAACGGCCGTTCGATCCCACCCCGGCGGGCGCCGACGCGGCGCCGCCCACCGCCACGCTCGTCGCCGACCTGATCCAGGTCTGGCGCCGGCTGTTGGCCGACCCCGTCCTGAGCCAGGACGACGACTTCTTCCTCAACGGCGGCAACTCCCTCCTCGCGGCCCGGGTTGTCGCCTATGTGAAGAAGTCGACCGGCGCCCGGCTGTCGCTGCGCACCGTCTTCCGGTCGCCGACCCCGGCCCGGCTGGCGCGCGAGGTGGCCGACCTGCTCGACCGGTAGCCGCGTCCGCGCGACAGACGGGGGTTTGCCCGGACACCTTGCTCACGCATTCTGTATAGCCCGGCGTCCCTGCTAACAGGGGCGAGGGCCACCGCGGGCGTCGGTCGCCGGAGTGTTCGGCTGAGCGGTGCGGTCGATGCCGGTCAGCGCTGGCGTGCGCGCTCGCTAGGTTCTACGCTGGCTGTTGACGGGAGCATGGCCCCCCGTGAGCATCTGGGCGGCACTCCTCTCCTGATAGCCAGGTTCCGCAGATTGGGCATGCTGGTCATCCCGGTTCAGGATGGCCGGACGGTTCGCTGCCTGGGACGGCTCTCATGCGTGATCCAGATGACGTGCTCGCGGTGGTCGGTATGTCGGCGAGACTGCCGGGGGCCCGCGACGTGGAAGAGTTCTGGCTCAACCTGGTCCGGGGCAAGGAGTCGGTATCGGTCCGCAGTGATGAGGAGTTGCGCGCGGCCGGCGTGTCCGCCGACGAACTCGCCGACCCGATCTACATCAAGGTGGCCGGCATGGCGCCCGACGTTGAGCTCTTCGACGCGCGCTACTTCCGGATGACGCCGCGCGAGGCCGCGCTCTGCGACCCGCAGATCAAGCTCATGCTGGAAATGACGCATTCGGCGCTGGAAAACGCCGGCTACGACCCGACGAAGATCGGCCGCGGCGTCGGCGTCTACGCGTCGGGTGGGCCGCCGCACTACGCGGAGCAGCACCTCGCCCACCGTCCGGATCTGGTCGGCCAGACCGGGATCGCGTTGGAGACCCTCAACCACAGCGACTACCTGGCCACCACGGTCGCGTACCGGCTCGACCTTCGCGGGCCCAGCTTCACGGTCCTCACGGCCTGCTCGAGCACCCTGGTCGCGCTCTACCTCGCCTGCCAGGCACTGCGCATCGGCGACTGTGACATGGCCATCGTCGGCGGTGCCGATGTCGAGTTCCCCTACGGGCACGGCTACCGGTGGGCACCCGGTGGGGTCCGCTCGCGCGATGGGCACTGCCGGCCCTTCGACGCCGCGGCCAGTGGCACGGTCTTCGGCGGCGGCGCCGCGGCTGTCGTGGTGAAGCGGCTATCCGACGCACTGGCCGACCACGACCACATCTGCGCGCTGATCCGCGGGATCGCCGTGAACAACGACGGGGCCGACAAGGTCAGCTTCGGCGCCCCGAGCATCTCGGGGCAGGTCGCGGTCATCTCCGAGGCGATGGCGGCGGCCGCGGTGATGCCCGCCGAGATCTCCTACGTGGAGGCACACGGTACGGGCACCGCTCTTGGCGATCCGGTCGAGGTCTCGGCGCTCGCCGAGGCGTACGCGAAGCTGACCGACCGACCACTCTCGGCGGCTCAGTGCGCCATCGGCTCGGTGAAGAGCAACCTCGGCCACCTCGGGCCGGTCGCCGGGCTCGCCGGACTGCTCAAGACCGTGCTCTCGTTGGAACGCGAACAACTGCCGCCCAGCATCAACTTCGCCGAGCCGAACCCGAAGCTCGACCTGCCGTCCACACCGTTCCGGGTCAACGACACGCTGACCGCCTGGCCACGCGACCCGCTGCGGCCCCGCCGCGCATCCGTTAGTTCGATGGGCATTGGCGGCACAAACGCGCACGCGGTCCTGGAAGAGCCACCGCAGCAGGAGCATCAGACCCACGATGAGCAGCCGCGGGTCGTCGTGTGGTCGGCCACGACTGTCGAGGCGGAACGGGACGCCCGGGAGAACCTGGGGCGGTTCTTCACCATGCGCGGTGAGGCGGCCTACGCGGACGCGGTGGCGACCCTCCAGCACGGGCGGACCGCGCATCCGGTCCGGGCGGCGGCCGTATGCGTCAGCGCGCGGGACGCCGCGTCGGCCCTGCTGGACGAGTCGGCGGGGCGGGTTGTCACGCTCGGCCGGGCCGTGCGGACACCACGACCGGTCGCCCTGCTCTTCCCGGGCCAGGGCACGCAACAGGTCGGCATGGCCGCTGGACTCTACGGCCGGATCGGGTCCTTCACCTCCGAGCTCGACCAGTGGCTGGAGCGTTTCGAGGACCAGGGAATCGCGGTGGGTGCCGCCTGGCGGGGAGAGCTGAACTCACCGTCGATCGATGACACCTTGCTCGCTCAGCCGCTCCTGTTCGCGGTCGAGGTCTCGTTGGCCCGAATGTGGCAGAGCATCGGCATAAGTCCCGTCGCGCTGCTGGGCCACAGCATCGGCGAGTTGGCGGCGGCGAGCGTCGCCGGCGTGTTCACCGATGCCGACGCCGCCCGGCTGGTCGCGGCGCGAGCGCGCGCCATGACCGACACTCCGCCCGGAGCCATGCTGGCCGTCATGGCGGACGAGGACGCGGTGCGGGACCTCCTCGGTGAGATCACCATTGCGGCGGTGAACGCGACGGACCAGATCGTGCTGGCCGGCGCCCGGCCGCTGCTGGAGGAATGCGCCGCCGAGCTGGCGCGCCGCGGTCTCTCGGCGACGATGCTGCGCACCTCGGGCGCGTTCCACCATCCGATGCTGGCGGCCGCCGCGGACGCGTTCGCGGCCGCCTTCGCGGACGTGGTCGCCCGGGCGCCGGCCATCGATGTCTACTCGGGTGCCACCGGTCGGCGGCTCACGGCTGAACAGGCTTGCGACGCGATGTTCTGGGCACGCCAGATCGTCACGCCGGTGCGGTTCGCCGCCGCGCTCGATGGGCTGCTGTCGGCCGACGAGGGCGTGCTGCTCGAGGCAGGCCCGGGTCGCGGTCTGCTCGGACTGTGCCGTCGCCATCCATCCACATCGGAGGGTCGGTACGCGCTGGTGCCGAGCCTGCCCCGCGCGGCCGGGGACGAGTTGGCCGACCTGTCCTCCACATTGGAGGCGTGCGGCCGGTTGTGGGTCGAGGGCTACGACCTGGAGTGGACGCGGGTCGGGCAGGGCCTGCCGCGGGTACGGGTCGTCCTGCCAGGCTATCCGTACCAGCGGCAACGACACTGGGTCGACGCCCCGAACGCCGGGGCGCCGTCGACGCCGCAACCAGCCGCCGCGACCGAGCCGGACCGGACCCTGACCGGGCCTGCCGAGCCGGCCCCGAGCGTCCCGACCGACCCGGCGCCGGTGATCAGCCCGTTCGCCACCGTGGTCTGGCGGGACACGGTGGGCTCGCCCGTGGGGCCGCCCCGCCGCGGCGGCACGGCACTGGTCTTCCAGCCCGGCGACGGCGAGCGGGCACTGCAGGTCGTGCTCGCGGTCGCGCAAGCCGGCTACCGGGTCGTCCGGGCCCGGCCCGACTCGACCTACTCGAGCGGATCCGGTGACGAGTTCGGGATCCGCACGGCGATACCCGAGGACATTGACCGGATGCTCGACGAGCTGGCCGCCCGCGGAGTACAGCCCGACCTGCTGGTCTACGCCGCGGCCATGCAGACGTGGGAGCCGGCGTCGACCGAGTCCGTGGACGACCAGCTCGACGCGGCCTTCTTCGCGCCGCTCGCCGTGGTGCAGCGCGGCCTGCGGACCGGTCGGACCGGTCACCTGCCGCGGCTCGTCGCGCTGACCGCGGGCGCCGTCGACGTTTCGGGAGCCGACGCCGTCCAGCCGGTCAAGGCGGCCGTCATCGGCTTCATCCGCACCCTTGCCGCCGAAACGCCATGGCTGTCCTGCAAGGTGATCGACGTGACGCCGGGTACACCGACCGCCGTTGTGAGCGAGGAGATCCGCCGCGAGGACGGTCCGGTGATCGCCCTGCGCGGCTGGCGTCGTTGGGCCCCGTATGAGGTTGGCTACGATGTCGAGCCGTCGTCGGTGCCCCCGATCCGACCCGGTGGCGCCTATGTCATCACCGGGGGCCTGGGCGGTCTGGGAATCGAGGTCGCCCGCGGGCTCGCGGCGACCGGTCTCCGGCCGAAGATCGCGCTGCTGGGCCGGCGCGTGCCGGCCACCGGCGATGAGCTCGGCGGGTTGCTCGCGGCGGGTGACGAGTGGACGGTCCGGGTCACCACCGCGCTGGACGACCTGCGGATGATGGGTGCGCAGGTACGCGTCGTCGCGTGTGACGTGACCGAGTTGCGGCAGCTGCGCCGGGCGCTCGACCTGGTCGAAGGCCATTTCGGGGACATTCACGGGGTGCTGCACCTGGCCGGGGTCGCCGGCGACGGCCTGCTCCAGGTTCGCGAGCCGGCGCGCGCGGCCGATGTCCTGCGGCCCAAGGTGGTCGGAGCCGCGGCCCTGACCGAGGCGATGGCGGGCCGCGCCGAGCTTGATGTGCTGGTCTTCTTCTCCAGCCGTGCCGGGGTCGACGGACTCGTCGGCGGGGGCGACTACGCGGCGGCCAACGCCATCCTCGACCTCGCCGCGCGCGATCCGCGTTGGCCGGCGAAGCGTGTCCTGAGCATCAACTACCCCAGCTGGCGCCGGGTCGGCATGGCCGCCCGCGAGGCCAGAGCTCCGGCGCTGCCCGCCGACCCGCCGAGCAGCGCGCTGGTCTGGGAAACGGTTCTCAGCCAACAGACCGACTGGGCGTTGGACGAACATCGGCTGGCCGACGAGCCGGTGCTGCCCGGCACCGGGCACCTCGACCTGGTGCTCCGCGCGTACCGCGAGACCGTACCCGGGACCGGTGGCGACGGGTGCCTGGTCGTCTCCGACGTTGCGTTCGTTGTCCCGCTCACCGCGGCCGGCCCACGGAGCCTGCGGATCGAGTTCACTGTGGACGGTCCTCGCCACGCTTTCGCGGTACGGTCCCGGCCGGCCGACGATCCGGCGGCGTCGTGGGCGCGGCACGTGACCGGCTGTGTGAGTCGGGAGCCGCTGAGCCCGTCCACCGTCGATCTGGCCGCGGTTCGGGCTCGCAGCACCGAAGGCGCGCCCGCCCCTACCGGGGGACCGGACCGGATGTTCCTGCTCGGCCCACGCTGGCAGTGCGTGCGGTCGGTGTACGTGGCCGACGAGGAGCGGATCGTTGAGCTCGAGCTGCCCGAGGCGTTCCATCCCGACCTCGACCGCCACGAGCTCCACCCTGCCCTGCTCGACTGCGCGACCGGAGCGGCGCGACGCGAGGGCGAGCCTTTCCATGTGCCGTTCCTCTACCGGCGCATGGTCGTTTACGCGCCCCTGCCGGCCACTGTCTCGAGCCACATCCGCCGTCGACCGGCCGCCTCCGGGCTGATTGTCGCCGACATCGATATCGTCGACCCGGCCGGCGGGCTGTTGGTCCGGATCGAGGGATTCACCATGCGCCGCACCGATTCCGCCACGTTCAGAGGCGCCGGGGCCGCGGGTTCCGCCGCCGTCGATGGTGGCCGGGCCACCGGCACGGACAGCGACGGACCTACCTCCCGCGCACCGACGGGATCGACCCGGCGGGCGGCGCCCTCGTCGCTGGCCCTCGGCCCGGACGCTGGCATCGAGCCCGAGACCGGCTGTGACCTGCTGTTCACGCTGCTGAGCGCGCACACGCCGGAGCAGGTGCTCGTCCGCCCGTTCCACTGTGGACAGCCGGTGGGGCTGACGCGGAACGGGTCCGGTCCCGCGGTCGCGGCGGCCGAACCCGGCCGGGGCGCAGCCGCCGCGCCGGTCGTGGCCGTCGAACCGATGACTGGCAACGGCCATCGCGCACCGGTTACCGGAGGTGGTGCCGCCGGCCCCGGCAACGGTCGGCCGACTGTCGGCACCGGCAACGGTCGGCCGACCGCCGGGGCCGACCATCCGGCCGCCGAGAACGGCGACACCGCCGTCGCGGCGAACGGGCGGCGGGAGACGGTCGAGGACCAGCTGCGCCTGTTGTGGCGGCAGGTACTCGGCATCGACGAGTTCGACCTGGACGATGACTTCTTCGAACTGGGCGGCAACTCGCTCACCGCCGTCGAGGTGATGTCCCGGATCCGGGATACCTTCGGGGTGGAACTGAATATCGGGCTGCTCTTCGACGCTCCGACGCTGCGGCAGCTCGCGGCGCTGTTGGGCGAGCAGAGCGCGGCCAGGGGCCGGTAATGCCGGGGATAGTCGTGCCCGGGAACGCGGTTCGCGACGGTGCGCCGATCGACGAGGCAGCGGTCGACGAGGCGGCGGTCGACGGGGCGGCGGTCGACGGGGCGGCGGTCGACGGGGCAGCGGTCGACGGGGCAGCGGTCGACGGGGCAGCGGTCGACGAGGGGGCGGTCGAGGCAGCACACCACATGGAGCTGACGGGCGGCTGGGCGCTGTGGCGGCTGTCCGCGCTGCGCCGGGCGGGAATGCCGCTGTCGTGGCTGGCGCCATACGCATTGCCGGCCGACGTGTGGGCAGGCGGCGGTGGATCGGAGGAGGACGCGCGGGCGGCGGCCGCGGCCGCGGTTCGGCAGACCGTCGCGCAGCCGTCGTTCGTCGAGGCGGTGGTCTGGCAGAACGCCGACCTGGCCCGCAACTGGCTGCTCCGCTTCGCGCAGGACGTCCAGGCGGGCGGGGCCGGTCGACTGTCCAGAAGGGACCAACGCGAGGTTGCTGTCGCGCGCCTGGCCCAGCGCTACTGCGCCAAGAACGAGTCGATCGGTTTCTTCGGACCGGTCGGGTGGTCCAGGTTCGTCGGCCACGAGGGCGGCGTCACGACGCGTGGAGGCGCCGGGCTGCGCCGGCGGGACCTGTTCGTCGAGGCCTGGGCGGCGGATGCGATCGCCGCCACCTTCTCGACCGACCCCCGGGTCGCGGAGCACCTGATCGCCCGTCGGCACCCGGCCGTGGCGGTGACCGACGGACTGCTCGTGCGGCCGCGGCGTGGCCCCGTCCGGCTCGAAGGCGACGCCGACCACCTGGTCCGGGCACTGGACCGGCCGCGCCGCGTCGCGGAGCTCCTCGACCGGTGCGCCCTGGCCGACGGGCCGGGCAGCGAGCGGACGCGACTCGTGGCCGCCCTGGAGTCGCTCCGGGTCGAAGGCGTCGTCGTGGTCGGCCTGCCGATCCCGCTGGACGATCGTCCCGACGCGAGACTGCGGCGCCTGGTGGCCGGGATTCCCGAGCCGGTGCTGCGGGCTGAGCTGGTCGAGCGGCTGGACCGGTGGGACCGCCGGATCGACGCGATCCGTGCCGTCGCCGGCGATCCAGCGCTGCTGCTCGGCGCGCTCGACGATCTCGAGGCGGAGTTCGCGGGGCTGACCCACCAGTCCGGACGGCGCCACAAAGGCACCGGACAGTACGGTCGCGCGCTGGTCTACGAGGACTGTCGAGCCGACCTCGACGTGACGATCGGCCTCGATATGTTGCGTTGCCTGCGGGAGCCTCTGTCGGTCGTGTTGGCCAGTGCCCGCTGGTTCGTCGCCGAGGTCGGAGCGGAGGTCGGCCGTGATCTGCTCGCCCGGTACCGGTCGCTCGGCCCGCGGGCGGCGGACGGTCTCTCGCTCTGCGACCTCGTGCTGGCCGCCGGCGACGTGCTCAACGGCCTGCCGGGCACGGCGGTGCACCGGGTGGTCGAGGATTTCACCGCGCGCTGGGCCGAACTGCTGGCGACGGCGACGGGCAACCCGCCGACGCTGCGAACCAGCCATCTGGGCCCTCTGGTGCGTGCCCTGTTCCCGTGGCGACCGGTGGCCTGGCGGGCCGCCCGCCAGCACAGCCCAGACCTGCTGCTGCGGATGGTGCCCTCGCCGGACGGGCCGCGGCCGCAGTGGGTGCTGGGCGAGCTGCACCTGGCCCTCAACACCTTGGAGAACCGGGTCTTCCTCACCCAGGCCGACGACCGGTCGGAGCTGCTCACCGCGACGGCGGCCGACTTCGCCGACGGCCGGATCGTGCCGGTGTTCCCCAAAGCATCGGCGGAGGTCACCTCGCGCACGTACCCGCCGCCGGCAATGGATGTGCCGGATCGTTTCCTCTACTGGTCGTACGCCCTCGACGACGGTCACCCCTCAGCGCGGTCACTGCCGGGCGCGGGACTGCGGGTGCGGGAGAGGGACGGCCGGCTCGTGGCCGGACCCCCGGACGGCGTTTGGCAGGTCGACGTCCGGGAGTTCCTCGGCGAGTTCCTCACGGCCGTGGTGGTCAACCGTTTCCGGATCAGGCCGTCTGCACCGCACCTGCCCCGGCTCCAACTCGACGACGTGGTGATCGAACGGGAGAGCTGGCGGTTCGGTGTCGCCGACATCCCGCTGCCGGACGCCGCCGACTACCACCACCGCGGGCTGCGGCGCTGGCTCGTCGAGCGGGGGATGCCGCGGTACCTGTTCGTCCGGACCGCCGGTCACGGTAAGCCGTTCCTGGTCGACCGGGACGCGCCGCTGCTGCTGCGCAATTTCGCCCGCGTGCTGCGCCAGGAGCGGGTCGCCGATCCGGCCGGTCGGGTCGATCTGGTGGAGATGTTGCCTGATCCGGACGAGGTGTGGCTTGTGGACGGTGCCGGTGAGCGCTACACCAGCGAGCTGCGGGTCGTCGCGTTCGATGAGACCCAGTCCGGCGACGAGCTGCCATCCGGACTGCCGTTGCCCCAGGACCGTGGGACCGCCAACGGACTGCGTGGTGAGGCTAGGCCCGGTGACGGGTTGACGGGGAACGGGGAGATGGGCCGATGACGGGCAACTGGCTGGAGCTGTGCGGAGACCCGGACGCGACAGGCTACGTCGTGTGCCTGCCCTACGCCGGTGGCGCGGGGCGGGCGTTCCGGCCGTGGCGCACCCGCCTGCCACCAGGCTGGGCGCTGGCGCTGGCCGATCTGCCCGGACACGGCCGGCGGATCGGCGAGCAGTGCCACCGCGGCGCCGAGCCGGTCGTGGCCGGGCTGTTGCAGTCCATGTCCGAGCTGCCGTCCAGCCGGGTGGTGGTGCTGGGCTACAGCCTCGGCGGGTGGCTGGCGTACGAGCTGGCGCATCGCCTGGTCGCCGCGGCGACGCCCCCGATGGGGCTGATCGCCTGCATGTCGCGGGCGCCGCAGACGGGAATGGGGCACCCACCGCTGTCGCACCTGGACCGCGGCAGGCCGTTCCTGGATCGGGCGGTCGAGCTGGGTCTGGCCCAACCCGAGATGCTGGCCGTACCCGAACTGGCCCGTTCCTTCGCCGACGGACTGCAGGCCGACCTGCAGATCGTGGAGACCTACCGGTACCGGACCCGGGTCCGGTTGGACATCCCGGTCTGTGTCATCGGTGCCGATGGGGACTGGCTGGTTCCCGAGCCGGCGCTGCGCGGATGGGATGCGCTGTGCCGGCGGCCGCCGCTGCATCTGCGGGTGGCCGGTGACCACATGGCGATCCACGACCGCAGCGATGAGCGCCCCGACCCGGTCGGCGGTGCGGTGCGGACGGCGCTGCACCATCTGCTCGCCCATGCCGGGGCGGCCGCGCCGGCCGGATCGGGAGGAGCATCGTGACCCAGACGATCGAGTACCCGCCCGCCGGCTGGAATGCGACCACGCGGGCGTTGCGCGCCGACTCCGTAGTGACCGAGCTGGTGCTCGAGGCGGTACGCCGCGCCCCGGACGCGCCGGCGGTGGTCGGCCCGGACGGTGCGGTCCACACGTACGCCGACGTGTGCGCGGCGGGCGCCCGGATGGCGCGCCTGCTGGCGTCGCTGGACGTTGGCCGGGGCGACTTCGTCGGCGTGACCGGGCGGCACACCGTGCACACCGTCACCGCCCTGCTGGGCTGCGTGATGGCTGGCGCCGCGTATGTGCCGGTCGATCCGCGATGGCCCGTCCGGCGCCGCGCCCACGTGTTGAACTCGGTGGCGGCCCGGTGCCTGATCGGGGTCGACGATGACCTCGACTC
This sequence comes from uncultured Actinomycetota bacterium, assembly GCA_963803345.1. GTDB lineage: Bacteria > Actinomycetota > Actinomycetes > Mycobacteriales > Micromonosporaceae > CAWDLX01. Next base: position 331,918 of record CAWDLX010000004.1, on the reverse strand, counting down.
CATCGGCGTCCTGGCCGGCCTGGTCCCGGCCCTGTCCCATCTGCTCCTGCCCGGACTGGGCGAACCGACGGCCCCCGACCGGCTCCGCCGGGACGACGTGCGCGCGCTGTGGGACGCCGTGGCGGCCTCCCGCGACCCCGTCGAGGCGGCGGGGTTCAACCTCGGTGGCACCCCCGTGTACACCATCGACGATGTCATCGGCTACGCCGACCACGTGGCCCGGCTGGTCCTGGCGCAGGCGCCGTCGACGGTGCTGGAGATCGGCTTCGGCAGCGGTCTCGTCCTGCGTCGGGTAGCCGGGCAGGTCGATCTCTATGCGGGCATCGAGCCCTCGGAGCGGGCGGTCCGCGACAACCTGGCCTGGGCCGATCAGGCTGGTCTGTTCGTCGATCTGATGGCCGGCTTCGCCGACGACGTGGCGCGGCTGACAAGTACCGAGTTCGACGTGGCCGTACTCGCGAGCGTGGTCCAGTACTTCCCGGACCTGTCCTATCTGCGTCGGGTACTGCACGGGCTGGCCGGTGTCGTGCGACCGGGTGGCGCGGTTGTGCTCGCCGACCTCGTGCCGCCGGACGACGAGGCGGCCGGCGACCTGCTCACCGTGACAACCGCATTCGTCGAGTCGCTCGGTGACGGTCGCGTGTGGTCCGCTGTCGAGGTGCGTCGGCGGGCCGGCGCTGATGTCGCAGCCGGGCTCCGCACGCGATTCGACGCCGTGCTCCGTCGCGGCGATGGCGACCCGGCGGCGGCCGGCCCGCGCGACGATGCCGGTGTGCGGATCTGGACCGGCTGGCACCTGCGCCGGCAGCCCGCCGACCCGCCCGCCTCCACGGCGACCCCGGACGACCCGGCATACGTCATCTTCACCTCCGGCTCCACCGGTACTCCCAAGGGCGTGTGCGTCGGCCACCGCTCGTTGGTCAACCTTGTCGAGTGGGTGAACGAGCGGTTCGCGGTGGGCCCGTCCGACCGCCTGCTGCAGGTGACTGTCCTTCTGCTTCGATCTGTCCGTCTACGACATCTTCGGCATGCTGTCCAGCGGTGGCTCGATCCGGCTGGTCGACGATGGCGATCTGGCAGGAGCCGGCCCGCCTGGCCCGCATCCTGCGGGAGGAGCCGATCACGTTCTGGAACTCGGCGCCGGCCATGTTCGCCTGGGTACTTCCTCTTCCTGGCCGCGCACCCGCCGTCGGCGCGGTCCCCGCTGCGGTTGGTGTTCCTCAGCGGCGACTGGATACCGGTCACCATGCCCGACGAGATCCGGCGACACTTCCCGCGGGCGCTGGTGGTGTCACTGGGCGGCGCCACCGAGGCGACGATCTGGTCCAATGTGTACACCGTCGGCGAGGTGGAACCCGGGTGGCCGAGCATCCCGTACGGCCGGCCGATCCAGAACTCCCGCTACTACGTCCTGGACGAACGGCGGCAGCCGAGCCCGATCGGTGAACCGGGCGACCTGTACATCGCCGGTCCCTGCCTGGCGCTGGGGTACTTCGGCGATCCCGACCAGACCACGGCCCGGTTTCTGGCCGACCCGTTCGTGCCCGGCGAGCGCATGTACGTGACCGGCGACCGCGCCCGCTGGCAGCCCGACGGCAACCTGCAGTTCCTCGGTCGGGTGGACCACCAGGTCAAGATCCGTGGATTCCGGGTCGAACTCGGGGAGATTGAAGCCGTGATGGGCGCGGCGGATCATGTCCGCGGCGCGGTCGTGGTCGCGGTCGAGTCGGCCGGCGACCGCCGACTCGCCGGCTTCTACACATGCTCAGGCGTCGAGGTGACGCCTGAGGCGATGCGCGCCTGGCTGGCGTCGTGCCTGCCGGACTACATGGTGCCGGCCACGGTGACGGTGCTGTCCCGACTGCCGTTGACGGCCAACGGCAAGGTCGACCGGGCCGCGCTGGCGACCGCCGCGCAGCAGAGCGAGCGCGGCGCGTGACGGGGCCGGACCAGTTCGCCGGCCAGGTGGTGGACCGGGTGCGGGCGGCCTGGCTGCAGGCGTTGCACCCGGACAGCGCCGCCACCACCGAGGTCGCGCCGGACCTGGGGTTCCTGGCCGGCGGCGGACACTCGCTGGCAGCGGCGCGGCTCATCGCCCGACTCCACCTCGACCTGGGCGTCGAGCTGCCGCTGTCGGTGATCTTGCGCGACGACCCGTCCTTGCGGGAACTGGTGACCCTGGTCGAGCGCCTCGGCCCGGCGGTCGACAGCGGCCCGGAACATCACCATCGACCCGACTGGTGATGGCGGCGCTACCGGCAATGGCGGCCCGCGCGGCAATGGCGGCGCTACCGGCAATGGCGGCCCGGGCGGCAATGGGGGGCCGGGCGTCGGGGCGCCGCGGCCACCCGCTCGGGCGGGCAGGCGCGCGGTGCCCCTCGCGCCCACCCTGCGCCGCATCTGGACCTGGAGCCGGGTCTACCCCGACTCACCGGCCTACAACGTGGTGCGCGTCGTGGCTGTCGAGGGCCGGCCTGATCCGGCCGGCCTGCGGGCCGCGCTGCGGGACCTGGCCGTACGCCATGAGGCGCTGCGCTGCGCTGTGGTCGAGCCACGCCCCGGGCAGCCCGAGGTGGTGGTCACTGAGCCTGTCCCGGTGCCGCTCACGGTGGAGGTCCTGCGGGGCGAGCTTGACGGCGCGTTGCGTCGGATCGCCGACCGTCCATTCGCGATCGACCAGGCTCCACTATGGAGAGTCGGGCTGGTCCACGCCCCGGCCCAGCGCCGGACCTGGCTGGTGCTGGTGATGCATCACATCATCTCGGACCTGCGCGCCTCCGACCAGGTACTGGCCGACCTGGCCATCGCCTACGCCGCACGGCGGGCCGGGGCCGCACCGTGCTTCGCCACGACCGCGCCCAGTCTGGTGGATCATCTGGAGTACGAGAACCGGGTGGTCGGCACGCCCCGGTGGGAGCAGGACCTCGCCTGGTGGTCGGCCCGGCTGGCCGATGTCCGGTCGGCCGCGCCGCTGCCGCTGTCCCTCGCCCTCCCCGGTGACCCCACGTTCGCCGGTACGGTCAGCACGGTCACGGTCGGCCCGGACCGGTCGGCCGCGCTCGACCGTACCCTCGACGCCGAACGTCTCACGCCGGCCGGATACTTCCTCACCGCGGCGGCTGCCACCCTCGCCTCGTGGACCGGCGATGGCCCGGCTGAGGTGCTGGGGCTGCCCAGCTTCCGGCTGACCCGGGTCGAGGACGAGGACCTGGTCGGGTTCCTGCTCGACACGCTCGCGCTGCCGGTACGGGTGGACCAGGACGCCAGCTTCCTCGCCGCCTACCGCGGGATCCGGGACGCGTTTCTCGACGCGGCCGAACACGCGCGGCCCACGTTCGACGATCTGGTGGAACGCCTCCGGCTGCCCCGGTCGGGTGGCCGCAGTCCGGTCATCCGCCTGTGGTTCAACGACCTCACCCAGAGCCGGTGTCCGACAACCTTCGGAGGGCTGCCGGCGGTGGAGTACGACCTTGCACCGTCATGGGCACTGTTCGATCTGGGCCTGTACGTCCGCCGGGGTCCAGACGGGTACCGGCTGCATCTGGTGACGCCGCAGGACCTGTTCGACCCGGCCGACGCCCGGGCTCTGGTGGAGCAGATCGTCGAGGTCGCGGTGCGGGCCGCCGCCGGCGTCGGGCGGCGGCTGGCCGAGCTCGTCGTCGCCGGGCAGGCCGCGAACCGGGACGGTGTCGCGGCCACGCCGGCCGCCCGCCCGACCACCGACCTGGTACGCCGGCACGCGGTCGACAGCCCGCGCTCGCCGGCCATCGTCGACGCGGACGGCGTTCTCGACTACCGGTCACTGCTGGCCGAGGTCGCCCGCGAGGCGGCCCGGTGGCCGCCAAGCAGTCCACAATCGACAGTGGTAGGCCTGCCCGCGCGGCGCGACCGCCGGTCCATCATCGGACTCCTGGCCTGCTGGTACGCCGGGCTTACGCCGGCACTGGTCGACGCGGCGTGGCCGGCGCAGCGTCGGACGAGGGCGCTGGCGGCGGTCGGAGCGACCTGTCAGTACCCCTGGATGACCGACGGACCAGTCGACGCGGCGGCGGTCGGCGCGGACGACCCGACCGTCGCCGGCGGGGTCGGGCACATCCTGTTCACGTCCGGGACCACGGGAGAGGCGCAGGCGGTCCGGATCGTCACCGCGACCGCCGAGCGGGCGGTCGACGATCTCGCCGACTGGCTCGCGGTCACCGCCTCCGATCGGTTCGCCTGCCTGAGTGGGCCGGCCCATGACCCCGCGCTGCGCGAGGTACTCATGGCACTACGCTGCGGCGCGACGCTCTGCCTGCCCCCGTCCGATGTCGCCGGCGACCCGGGGAGGGTGTGCGGGTGGCTCCGCGAGCAACGGATCACGGTGGTCAACGCGACTCCGCCGCTGCTGGCGTTGGCCGCCGATCTCGACCCGCGACCGCTGCCGGACCTGCGACTCGTGGTGTCAGGAGGCGCGCCGTTGCCCGCCGCGGTGGCCCGCCTGGTGCGTTCGGTCGCGCCGGCGGCGACCCTCGTGAACGGGTACGGGTGCACCGAGACCCCGCAGATCGTTGTCGCGCACCGGGTGCCGCCGGAGGATCCGGTGCCCCCGGCCGGCGACCTCACCATCGGCACGCCTCTGCCCGGGCGGCGGGTGCGGGTGCTCACCCAGGACGGCCGAGCGTGCGGAATCGGTCAGCCGGGCGATATCTGGGTGGCCGAGCCGCATATCGCGGCGGGCTACCTCGGCGCGGACCCCGGGGGCAGGTTCCATACCCACGACGGGACGCGATGGTTCCGCACCGGTGATCTGGCCCGGTGGGACGGTTCGGGCCGGTTGCACCTCGCCGGTCGGATGGACCGGCAGGTCCTGGTCAACGCGCACCGGCTGAACCTGGACGAGGTCGAGGCGGTGGTGCGCCGGATGGACGGCGTGACCGGCGTGCTGGCCGAGACGATCGACTCGGACGGGGCGCAGAACCTGCGTCTCTGGGTGCAGCCGGCCCCCGGCGTGGACCTGCGGCCGCAGCGGGTGCATGCCCACATCGGCGCGCTGCTGCCGCCCAGCCATCGGCCGTCGAGCGTCTTCATCACGGACCGGTTGGGGGTCACCGACAACCTCAAGCCGGCCACCCCGGCGCGGCACACTGCCCGGTCCCGGCCGGCCGACGATGACTCCAGTGTGGACAGTGGCGGCATCAGGGCGGTCGCCGAGATGGTCCTCGGTGGACCGCTCGACCCGCGGACGAACTTCTTCGACGCCGGATTCACCTCGGTCTCGCTGCTGCAGCTCAGTGTCGAGTTGTCCGAGTCGCTCGGCCAGCCGGTGCCGGCGCTCAGCCTGTTCCGCCACCCCAATCTGCTTGCGCTGTGCCAGGTTCTCCGCGGTGGCCGGTCGGCGTCGGGACGGCCGCGCGACGGCGGGCCCGTGGGTGACGCACAACCATCGAACGGAGCTGACCGGATCGCGCGGATGCGCGCCGAACGTCAGCGGATCCGGGCGTACGCCTGGGAACTGACCGACCGGACGTGACGAGCCGTCGGTGGACGGTAGCTGGCAGGGGAGGTGCGACGATGATTCCGAACGACTGGCGGCTGCTCGCCGGTGGTGACACGACCACGATCATGGTGGGGGTCGACTTCGAGTCCGGTCGGATGGAGCCCGGTTTCGCAGACCTGGCTCCATTGCTCGCCCTGCCGTACAGCCTGGTTCAGCCGGCGCCGCCGATTGTGTCCGGTGTGGACGGTCTTGGTGTCCGCTATGTCGAGGCCTGGGTCCGCGAGGTGAAGGACAATGACCTGGATGTACGGGCGGTGTTCGGCTACTGCGCCGGTGGCTCGATCGCCTGCGCCATGGCCACCGAACTCGGCCTGGTCGGATACCGCCCGGCCGTGGTTCTGCTGGATCCCGACGAGGTCAGCGGCTCGATGCTCTGTTACCAGTTCATGCTCGCCGTCCAGCAGTTCGGCGAGTTCATGAATCCGGATGAGCTGGCGAGCCTCATCGAGGCGGCCCGGGCCAAGTGTCGCGGATCCGATCTCACCGACCCGGCCCGGTGGCTTGTCGAGGAGTACCGCCGGGTCGCTCAACGGGCGCTGGTCGATCTGGGCGCGGATGACGAGCTCGTCGACGAGCTCTCCCAGCGGTTCGCCCAGTATGTGGAGTACCTCCTGGCGTGCTGGCAGGTGGGGTACGGCACGGCCGAGGACGATGTGCTGACGATACTGTCCGAGGACTACCGCCTGCCCGCCGGCGTGGGCGGCGTCGTGCGCCGGTTCCCGGTGAACCACCTGGACATCCTGGTCAGCCAGCCGATCGCCACGGTGGCCGCGGACACGGTCCGCGCGGTCCGCTCAGGCTGCGGGTGAGCGCTGCTCGGCGAAGAAGTCGAGCAGCAGGTCGCTGACCGCCTCCGGTTGCTCAACCAGGCCGAGATGGCCGCAGTGGGGCACGACCACGAACCGGCAGTCCGGTATCGCCTCGGCCGCCTCGCGGCCCAGCGCCGGCGGCGCGAGGAGGTCGTCGGCGAAACTGACGACCAGGCACGCGACCAGCGTGCCGGCCAGCATTTCGCGCCGGTCGTCGATCGCCGTGGCCAGGTGCTGCGCGCGGGCACCGGGGCCGCGGGCGGGCGAGAACGTGAACAGGTCGAGCCAGTCCCGCACGACGAGGTCCTGGGCGAGCGTCGCGGGCGACAGCATCTGCATGGCGGTAACGGCCGCGTGGTACGTGGGGGGCATGGTCGCGGGCTGGCCGAGATAGTCGACGATGCCCTGGATCTGCGCGGCCCGGAAGGTGTCGGTGCGGGCCCGGGTCGCGAGGAGCGCCGCGGCCCGGACCAGATCGGGCTGGCAGGCCGCAAGCTCCTGCGCGATGAGAGCGCCGAGCGAGAACCCGGCCAGCCGGCAGGGGGCGAGGCCGAGCTGGTCGATGAGAGCGGCCGTGTCCCCCACCAGGTCGCTCAGCCCGAACGGGGTGCCCGGTGTGCTCGACGGTGGTGTCCCCCGATGGTCGAAGACCACCACCTGGTACCCCGCCCGGACCAGCGGCGGGATCTGTGCCTCCCACAGGGTCCATTTCGCGGCGGCTCCGGTGATGAGCACGACGGGCTCACCCTGGCCGTGGCATTCGTAGAACAGCCGCGCGCCGGGGGTCTGCAGAGTGGGCACGTCGGTCACCTCTGCCTCGAGCCGATGATGAGATCGAGTGTACCGGCGTCGACGGGTGCGGGCCGACCGGTGCGCCACCGCGCCAACCGCTGGCGCATCAATGTTTCGAGCACCAGTACGCAGCGTGGATGGGGCACCGTCGTGGTGGAGAACATCGCGGTCCTGACATCGGCCGACCCGGCGATCGGCTCCGGGGAGTACCGCCGGCGCACAGCCGGTTCGGCCCGCGCGCATGCCCGGGCGGGCGGGCTGCGGTCAGGTCCGTCCGACTTGTCCTATCCGCCGTATCTGGTCCGCGGTGCGGGCGCGCGGGCATGGGACATCGACGGCAACGAGTATGTCGACTTCCATCTGGACAACGGTGCACTCGCCGCCGGTCATGCGCACCCGGCGATCGTCGGATCTGTCGCGGCCGACGCGGCCGACGGGATCGCCCTGTGCGGGCCGAGCACCGCCGAGGGCCCCCTGGCCGAGGAACTGGCCCGGCGGTACCCCTTCATCGACCGGATCCGGTTCACGCCGTCAGGCGCCGAGGCGGTGGCGGTCGCGATCCGGGACGCCCGGATCGCGACCGGGCGCACCGTGACGATCGGCGTGGACACCGGACGGGCCGTCGACGCTGCGCTCGTGGTGCCGTTCAACGACCTCGGCGCGCTGGCGGCGGCGTTCGACGCGAGCGATCGCGGCGTGGCCGCCGTGGTGATGGAGCCGGTGCTGACCGGAGCGGGCGTGATCGCTCCGGTGGACGGGTACCTGGCCGGCGTCCGCGAACTGACCCGACGGCACGGCGCGGTGCTCGTGTTCGACGAGGTGCGTACCGGATTCCGGGTGGCGCCCGGCGGCGCAACTCAGGCGTACGGCGTCGTGCCGGATGTGGTCGCCTTCGGCGCGGCCGGCGGTGGTGGGCTGCCCTTCGGCGGCTACGGCGGTGGCCGCGAGGTCGTCGGGACCGCGGAGCCGCGCCGTGGGTCGAGCCTGAACCCGCTGTGCGCGAGGGCCGCACTGACCTGCCTGACCGAGGTGCTGACCTCGCCGGCGCAACGGGAGGCCGAGCGGGTGGCACAGGCGTACGCCGACGGGTTGGGCCAGATCGCTCGGACGTTCGCGCTCCCGTTGACAGTGACCAGGCTGGGCACCCTCGGCGGACTCCTCCTACTGGACGATCAGCCGAGAACCGCCGCCGACGTGGCCGCGGGCGTCAACGTCGCGTCCGAGTGGGACTTCTGGTTCGGCATGCTGTCCCGGGGGGTGATACCGATGGGGCCGGTCTGGTCGGACATGTGGAGCGTGTCGGTGGCCCACACGGAACTCGATGTCGAGCGGGCGCTGGACGCGGCGGAACAGACCCTGTCGGACGTGTTCGGCATCTGAGCTTCGCCTGCTCAATCCGGAGCAGTGCATCATCAGGAGCGAAAGGTGGTCTACAATGGACCAAACTCTCACCTCGGACGCGGTGAACGGCGAGGCGGTGGTTTCGCCGGCGACGTTCGCGGTGGAGCTGTTCTTCGAACCGACCGCGGAGGCGCGGATTCGCGGCGTATGGGATGCGCTCGAAGCCCATGGCGTCGAGCGGACAGCGCGGTTCGCCGCACCGGACTATCGTCCGCACGTGTCGCTCGCGGTCTGTGACCTGATCGGTTCCGAACCGCCGGCTGAGGTCCTCCGCCATGTCGGCACCGTCGAATTCGAGCTGTCCGCACTGGGCTTCTTCCTTGATCCCGGTCACACGGTGGCATTCCTGGCCATCATCCCCAGCCAGAGCCTGCTCGCGACGCACCAGGCGGTGACCGGGGCGTTGGCCGAGCACGGTGCGCAGGTGCGCAAGTACTACCAGCCCGGTGCCTGGACCCCGCACTGCACCCTGCCGTTCGACGTGGCCGATGTCGCCATCGTGGCCGAGGTGATCCGCGGGGCCGGGCTGCCGGTGGTGGTGCGGGCGGGCGACCCGCGCGTGGTCCGGTTCGACTGACACGCCACCAGGCTCGTTTTCCGCACTTCGGCGGTTAGGCCGGGCCCTCGCCCGTCAGGTGTGCGCCAGCGAGGGCTCGGCCAGGCAGGCGCGGCGGCGAAGGTCATCGACCCGGATCCGGCTGAGCGCCCGGCCCATCCCGTCACTCGTCGCGCCCATCCTCAGCCGGTACGTCTCGACCTCAGCCCGCACCGGCTCGGAGAGGCTGAACCGGATCCGGACCGCCTGGTCGCGGCGGGCGGCGTCGAGCGTTGTCGACTTGTCCCGCAGGATCAGTCCGAAGTCGTAGTCGAACCAGCCGTCGATGTGTTCCTCGAGGTGGTCGCTCTCCAACAGACCGCTCAGTGACAACAGATCGAAGCGGGCCGCCTGGCGCAACAGATCCGCCGCGGCCGCCCGGGCCCCGTCGGCGACATACCGCGGGTCATCGACAAGGTGGACCGCGGCCGCCCGGGCGGTGGCGGCCAGGTCGCTCACCGCCTCCTGCAGCGCCCGGCCACGGGCGGCGTAGAGCACGTTGTTGCCCACGTCGCCATGCAGGTAGTCCTCGATCTTCACCTCCAGGTCACGGTCGGCCTCCGTCACCGAGTCGAACAACTGCCCAGCCGTAGCGCGGACGAAGTCCTCCCGGATGTCGGCGAGATGCCCGGACCACCGGCCCGACCAGATCTGGCGAAGCCAGGCACTGACCGGGACGCCGAGCAGCCGCAACGATGCCTCGGTGGCGGCGAAGATCGCGTCGTTGTGGAACAGCGTGGTACAGAGGTCGAACACGCGACAGGCGATGTAGTCGTCGAAGCTGAGCGTGCCGGAGCCCACACACACCTCGTCGATCTCGCCGCACACGATCGTGGTACCGAAGACGGAGTACCGGCCGTACGCCCGCGGGATCAGCCGGTACGCGGTCCTGAGGCCGAACTCGTCGCGCACCTCCGGATTGTTGATCTGCGCGCCGAGCAGCAGTGCGAACTGGAACAGGTTGATCCGGCCGAAGCCTCCGTCTACAAGGGACGCCACCGTGTTCAGGTGCGCGTCGAGACTGTCCCCGGGCAGGCCCAGGATGACATCACTGTAGGTCCGGGTCGCGTTCTCGGCCGCGTCCCGCGCCACCGCGATCAGGTCGGCTGTGCGGATGTTGGCCCGGTTGACGTTGGCGAGCACGTTCTCATCAAGGCTCTGCACCGCGCCGGAGAGCTGGATCGTCCCGCGGGCCTGCTTGATCGAGGCGAGCACCCGGTCGCGCCGGTTCTTGCCGGTCGTCACGTTGACCCGGTTCGGCCAGCCGTATCGTTCGACGCACGAGCCGATCGCCTTGCAGATGTCCTCGTCCTGCTGGAACATGCCGAAGTTCGAGTCCGTGATGTTGAGTTCGTTGCGGCCCTTCGCCGCGATCGGGCCGGCCATCCGCGCGCCGATGTACTCCAGTTCGGCGGCGACCCGCTCGACCGTGAACGAGTTCACGCGGGTGTAGTACTTGTCACCCTCCAGGCAGAACGAACAGGTGAACGGGCAGCCGCGGTTGGTCTGCACCGAGGGGATCAGGTAGCCGTCGAGGAACTCGTCCATCGAACCATTGAGGTACGGCGACGGGATGTCATCCAACGTACGCAACCGGGGGACCGGCGGGCCGTGGTGCAGCGTGCCGTTCGGGTCGATCGAGTAGGTGGAGGCCACGGTGCCGTGCACGCCGCCCGGGTCCCAGTCCGCGTCCCGCAGCGCGTGGACGAGTTCGGCGAAGGCAAGCTCGCCCTCCCGCGCCACGTAGAAGTCGATCTCCGAGCACCGTCGCAGGTATGTCTCGCGTTCGTCAGCGGCGAGCGGCAGATTCGGGCCGCCGAAGACGGTCACGGTGGCCGGCCAGTTCCGCTTGATAAGACTCGCGAAGCGAAGGCTGAGCCGGGAGTTCCAGAGGTAGTTGCTGAAGCCGACCAGGTCCGGTGGCCGATCGGCGGCGTCGAGCGCCCGGGCGAATCGCTCCGGGTACCGGAAGATCCGGACCGCCCGGCCCAGGCGGAACTGCTGCCCGAGGTAGGCCCCGATGTATCCGACCGCGAGCGGCACGGTGTCCGACGCGGGGCCCCGGCCGGTGTGCGTGAGGTCCACCAGCCAGACTTCCCGGTCGAGGTCGCCCCGTTCCGCGTCCCGGCTTTGGTCGCCCCGTTCCTCCGTGCCGGCCGGCGCTGGCGGGCCCCACGGCCACGGGCCACCTTCGTTGCTGAGCAGCGGGAGGTTCGTCGAACGTCATGACCTGTCGATGCGGCGGGAGTGCGGTCGGTCGCGGATGGCGGTACGGCGACACGAATGTCCGGACTCCGTCATCCTTCATTCATGACCGTCCGCGACACCACGGGGCGATGTCTGCGGACAAGGCTGCTCATCCTCTGGAGCGCGCCGCGGTGCCGCTCGACCGCGTTCGAACGGATGATGACCGAGCGCGGCGACGTGACCGTGGTGCACGAGCCGTTCTCCCAGCTGGCCGACTTCGGTGGTTCGACCGTGTGCGGTGACGAGGTGCGGTCCACCTCCGCGCTGATCGCCAGACTGCTCGCGTTGGCCCGCACGGCGACGGTCTTCGTCAAGGACACGACCGACTTCCACTATCCCGACGCGATCGCGGATCGCCACTTCCTGCGCGCGGCCACCCATACCTTCCTGATCCGTGATCCAGCCGCGGCGATCACGTCGCACCACCGCCTCAACCCGGACCTCGGACGCGACGAGATCGGCTTCCGCTGGCTGTACGAGATATTCCTCGCGGTCGCCGACGCAACCGGGTCGGCCCCGGCCGTCCTCGACGCGGATGATCTCATCGCGGATCCGGCCGGCCTGGTCGCGGGGTACTGCGCCCGCGTCGGAATCCCGTTCCTGGCCGACGCGCTCACCTGGCGGCCGGGGATGCTTGCGCAGTGGCAACGTACCGCGCGATGGCACGTTGCCGCGAGCGAGTCGAGCGGGTTCGGGCCGCGCCGGCCAGCCGCACGCCCGCTGATCCAGGACGAGCGGCTGCGGTCCTACCTGGACTACCACCAGCCCTGCTACGAGGCCATGTACGCCCAGCGCCTACGGGTGTGACCCTGGCCGGCGGCGACCCACTGGGATTCCAGGGAACCCAGGCGGGCCGCCTCGGTTCTGGCCAGCCGGTACAGCCGGTGCAGCGTGAGCTCGCCAGTGAGGGCTCGCGCACCGCACACCTGCACGGCGCCCCGGACGGTGTCCAGGGCGGTCTGCGCGGCCAATGGCAGTGCCCACGTCGCGACCGCGCCCAGGTCGGCCGCCGGGTCGCCCACCGTGTCCACCAGGGCCCGCAACGCGGTCAGCCGTACCCGCAGGTCGGCCAGACGGAACGCGACGCTCTGGAAGCTGTTGAGCGGGCGGTCGAACTGTCGGCGGTCCGATACATGCCGCAGCGCCTCCGCATGGGCCGCCTCGGCCAGCCCGAGCAGGTAGCTCGCCTGCCTCAGCCGTCCGGCGGTCAGCACGTCGCCGACATCTGGGCACGCACAGAGCACGTCGGCCGGGGTGATCGGGATATCTGGCAGTCGCAGCCGGACGAACCCGTCCAGGACCGGATCGGCTGCTGGTGGCAGCCGATCCCGTTCGAGCAGTACCAGCGCGGTACCGCCGTCGAGCACCGCCGGTACGCACAGCACGTCGGCCGGGGCACAGTCAGTCGAGACGGTTCCGGTCAGGACCCATCCGTCGGGCCTGACGCGCGGACGCAGGGGCTCGGTGTCGAAACCGGCGAGCCCGACGGTCGTCCCGCCCGCGAGCAACCGCGCCAGTCCGATCGGCCCCGCGGCGTCGGTCGGGCCGGCGCGGCCGAGGCCGGCGCGGGCCGCGAGGGCGTGCACGGCGAGCGCGGTGCCCGGGTACCGGGTCGCGAGCCCGGCCCGGCCCAGCTCTTCGGCGACGACGAGTGTGCTGGCGAGGCCGAGCTCGAGCCCGCCGACGGCCGCCGGGAGATCCAGCCGCAGCACCCGCAGCCGCGCGAGTGCCTGCCAGACGCCCGACGACGCGTCCGCGACCGGTGGTGGCTCGCGCGGGTCCGTCGCCGGCGATACGGTGGCCAGCGTTCGGCGAAGCGCCGCCCGCAGCCGGGCCAGAGTGTCGCCGGAGTCCACAGTGGATGGCTCAGTCGCCGGGTTGGCGACGATCTGGAGCATCATGTCCGACGTGCCGGCCGAGAGCGTCAGCCCGGGTGCCTCGCGGTACGCGGCCTCGAGTTCGCGTCGCGCCGAAGTGGGCAGTGCGTGGGCCGCGTACCCCAGCCCATGGGTCCGCACCGCCCAGTGGGCGACCGCCGCCGCGAGCTCGCTCGAATAGTATTTCGCAGCGGCGGCCAGGGTTTCCTCGACGGCGCCGGAGCCGAGCCGGCGCAGCACGTGCGACGTGAGCGCCCGGCTGGCTTCGGTCATCGCGCGGTACCGGCCGATGTCGACCGGGGCCGGTCCGTCCTCACTCGTGCCCGACGTGACCGCCGCCAGCCACCGCTCCGCCTTGAGTGTGTAGTCCAGCCCGGTCCGCTCGATGGTCAGAGCCCTGGTCAGCAGCGACCAACCGTCCCCGACGTCGCCCACCACCGCGCCGGCGGGGACGTGGACGTCGTGCAGCTCCACCCGATGGAACTGTTCGTCGGCCAGGCTCGGCATGGTCGTACGGTGCACGCCGTCGGTCCGCAGGTCGATGAGGAACAACGAGATGCCGGCATACCGGCTGCCCTCGTCCGAGGTGCGCGCGGCGCAGAGCGCCACGTCGACGAGATGCGTCTTGAGACTGAACAGCTTGACCCCGTTGAGCCGGTAGCCGTCGCCGTCGACCACGGCCGTTGTGCGCAGCGCGCCGAGGTCGGATCCCGCGAGCGGTTCGGTGTAGAGGACACTCGCGAAGGACTCGCCGCGGGCGAATGCGGGCAGGTACCGTTGCCGCTGATCCTCGCTGCCCGCCAGCAGCAGGAATCCGCCCACGATCTGAACAGTGTTGACATGTAAGGTGTCCGGCACGCCGGCTCGAACGAGCTCCTGGATCACGAGGGCCGCCTCGAGCGGGGTACGGTCGGCACCGCCGTAGCGACGGGGCCAGTCGACGGCCAGCAGCCCGGACCGCCCCAGTTCGCGGTAGAGCGGCCGGGGGTCCGGTTCAGCGGCGCCTCCGAGCGCCTGCCGGGCCGAGCGGACCGGGTCGCTGGCCAGGACAGCCCGTACCCGTTCGACGAGTTCGTCGGCCGCCGTCATCGGCCGCCCCGGGCTGCGTCGACCAGTTCAGCCAGCCTGGCAACGGTCGGCGCGCGGAGGAAGGCGATCAGCTTGACGTCGACCTCGAACCGTCGCCTGGCCTTGGCGACGAGCTGTGCGGCCTGCAGGCTGTTGCCGCCCAGGGCGAAGAAGTCGTCGTGGATTCCGATACCGGCCAGCCCGAGGACCGGCGTGAAGACATGTTCGACGAGGATGCGCTCGGTGTCGGTGCGGGGCGACGTCGAGTCGCCGGTGTCGGCCGACCGGTCCGGCGCCGGCAGGCGTGCGCGGTCCACCTTCCCGCTCGTCGTGAGCGGCAGCTCGGTGAGCTCGACGATGTAGCTGGGCAGGATCGACGCCGGGAGCCGCTCGGCCAGATGCGCCCGCAGCATCCCGGTCGGCGCGGCCGCCCCGGCCCGGGTGGTCACGTACGCCACGAGGTGCCGCTCGCCGCGCTCGTCGGTCCACGGCTCGACCGCGGCGGACGCGACCGCGGCGTGCTCGCCGAGTACCGCCTCGATCTCCCCGGGCTCGATCCGCAGGCCGCGGATCTTCACCTGCCGGTCGCGCCGTCCGACGAACACGAGCCGGCCGTCACGCAACCGCCGCACGAGGTCGCCGGTGCGGTACACGCGCCCGCCCGGCGCGAGGGCGAAGGGGTCCTCGCCGAACTTCTCCGCCGTGATGTCGGCCCGGTTGAGGTAACCCCGCGCCAGTCCCTCGCCGCCGATGACCAGCTCGCCGACGACACCGTAGGGCACGGGCGACCCGGTGTCGTCGAGCACGTACGCGATGTGGTTCGCCATCGGCAGCCCGATCGGCGGCGAGGTCTCCCAGTGGCCGGAGCACTCTTCGACGATCATCGTCACGGTGCACTCGGTCGGGCCGTACCCGTTGAAGAACCGCCGCCCGGTCCGGTTCCAGCGATTGACCAGATCGCCGGCGAACGCCTCCCCGCCGACGAAGGCGATCCGCAGCGCCTCGAAGCGCTCCGGCTCCAGCAACGCCATCACCGACGGCGGTAGGTCGATCACCGTGATGCCGGCCCGTTCCAACAAAGCCTGAAGACCGTCGATGGACAGCCGTTCCTCGTCGGTGGCGAGGAACAACGTGGCGCCGGTCAACAGGGCCGCGAACATCTCGAACACGCAGACGTCATAGGTGATGGCGGTGAAGCCGAGGACGTGGTCGCGCGCGGTCAGCTGGAACAGCTCCTGCGCCGACCGGATGAAGTTGACGACGCTGCGATGCTCGATCAGCACCCCCTTCGGCCGGCCTGTGCTGCCCGACGTGTAGAGCACGTACGCGAGCCGGTCGGGCGCGGTGGACGGTGGCCGCCGCGCCGGTTGCGCCATGATCGCGTCGGCGTCGGCGTCGACCCGCAGCACCGGTACGGCCGCGGGCAACAACGCCGCGAGTTCCCCGGTGGTGACGATCGCGACCGGATCGGCGTCACCGACGACCTCGGCCAGTCGCGCCGGTGGATGGCCCGGGTCGAGTGGCAGGAAGGCCGCCCCCGACTTGAGGACGGCGAGGATCGCGATCACGAGCTCCTCGTCGCGGTGCAGGTGCACGCCGACGACGCGTTCCGGTCCGGCGCCACGGGCCCGCAGTGCGTGGGCGACCCGATTCGCCCGGGCGTCCAGGTCGGCGTAGGTGAGCGTACGGCCGTCGACGACGAGGGCCACCGCGTCGGGCGTATCGGTGACATGCCGTTCGAACCAGGTGTCGATCGTGGCGTCCGGTACCACCCGGCGCTCGCCCTGGAAGCTCTCCAGCAGCGTGCGCCGTTCGTCGTCGGCCAGCATCCCCAGCCGTGACAGTGGTTGGCCAGGATCGGCCAGGCCGGCGGACAGGATCCGTTCGAAGTGGGTGATCATCTGCTCGATGCTCGCCCGATCGAACAGGTTTGTGTTGAACTCGACCAGCAGCTTGACCCCGTCCGGCAACTCGGCGAGGTTCCAGCTCATGTCGAAGCGGGCGGTGTCTGTCTGCAGGTAGATCTCGTTCATGTCGACATCGCCCAGGCGCTGCGGCGCCGCGGCCGCGTTCTGGAAGGAGAAGGCGATCTGGAACAGCGGCGAGCGCGCCGGATCGCGGACCGGCCGGACCGCGTCCACGATCTGTCCAAAAGGGAGCTCAGAGTGTGAGAACGCGTCCAGGAACCGGTCCCAGACCCGATCCAGGAACTCACGGAAGGACGGGTCCCCGGCCGCGTCGACCCGCACCGGCAGCATGTTGATGAAGAAGCCGACCAGGGGCTCGACCTCGGGATAGTCGCGGTTCATGGTCGGTGAGCCGAGGATGAGGTCGTCCTGTCCGGTGTATCGCCGCAACAGCGCGAAGAACGCGGCGAGGTAGACGGCGTACGGCCTGACCCCTTCCCGGGCGGACAGCCGGGCCACACGATCAGCTATCTGTCCATTGAGGACATGACCCGCATGGGTACCGTCGAAGGTCTGCACCGAGGGGCGGGCCCGGTCCGTCGGCACATCCACGACGGGGGCGCCGTCGAGTTCCGCGCGCCAGTAGTCGGTCAGCTCGTCGCGGGTCTGACTCGTCAGGTGCTCGCGCTGCCACTCGGCGTAGTCGGCGTAGGTGATCGGCATCGGATCGAGATCCGCCACGGCACCGGCACACTCCGCGCGGTAGAAGGCGTCGAGGTCACCGAGGAAGACGCCGACCGACCACGCGTCGGCCACGATGTGGTGGATGACGAAGACGAACAGGTGGTCCTCGGGGCCCAGCCGGAGCAGTTCGGCCCGCCACAGCGGTGGACGGCCGAGCTCGAGCGGCTGCCCGGTCAGATCCTCGGCCCGTCGCACCGCCCCGGCGTAGTCATCGACCTCGACGACCGGGAGCCGCGCCGCCACGTCCGTCGCGACGATCTGAACCGGCTCACCGCGCTCCTCGCTCAGGTAGGTCCGCATGCCTTCGTGCCGGGCCGTTACCGCGACCAACGCCCGGTGCAGGGCGGCCGTGTCCAGCCGACCGCGCAGGCGGTAGCAGTACCGCATGTTGTAGGTGGGCAGGCCCGGCGCCAGGCACTCCAGGAACCACAGCGTCTCCTGTTCGAACGAGAGCCGGGCCGGCCCACCGCGCACCCTTCGGGTGGGGCTCGCCGCGGCGTCCAGCTCGGCGTCGAGGACGGCCAGGAACTCCTCATGCGTGCTCATGCGAGGCCGCCTCGCTCAGTCCGGCCGCGGCGGGTCCGACCGCGGCATCACCGAGGTCGGCGAGCGCGTGGTCGAGCACCGACACGCCGCGAAGGTAGTCGTCGACGTTGATGTGCTCGGCGTCGGTGTGGTCGAGCCGGCTGTCTCCGGGCCCGTACGTGGCCGCCGGTGTGCGCCACCGTTGCGCGAAGATGTTCATGTCACCCGTCCCTGACTTGAGTTTCATGCGGGGTTCCCCGCCGAAATGCCGGATCGCCGCGCGCAGCGCCCGGACGGTGGGCGATCGATGATCGACCACAATCGCGTCGACGTACGCGAGTACATCGAGCTGCGCGTCGCCGACCGCCGCGCGCAACCGGTCCAGCAGGTCTCCCGCGGGCAGGCCCACCGGTAGCCGCAGACTCAGCTCGAGTTCGGCGGACTCCGGATCACCCCGCATGGCGGACAGCGTCACACCGACCCGGTCGAACGCGGCATGACCGTCGCCGGGCCGGCCGCCCGCCGCGATCCGCACGACGTCGGCCCAGAACGCGGCCGCCACCTCACTCGCCCGCGAAGCCGGCCTGGCCGGGTGCGCGGGTGGCCGGCACACCCGGTAGGCGAGGTCCAGCTTCCCCTTGTATCCGAGGGTGATCGCGTCCCAGCCACCCGGCTCACCGACGATCAACGCGTCGGGCTCCGCGACGGTGGCGCTGAGGTGGGCGGCTCCACGGGATCCGGGCGTCTCCTCCTCGACCACGCCGGCGACGACGAGGGTACCGGGGAACGAACCGCCGTGCTGGGCGGCCGCGACGACGAGCGCCGCGAGCGGACCTTTCGCGTCGCACGCGCCCCGGCCGTAGAGCCGGCCGGCCTCACGGCGGACGGCGATCCGGCCGGGCACGGTGTCGAGATGTCCGACGAGCAGGACGGTCGGGTCGCCACCGGCTCCCGTCTCACCGATGACGTTGCCCACGAGGTCGGTGCGCACGGTCAGGCCGAGGTCGGCCATCGCACCGGCGAGGAACCTGGCCAGCCGCGCCTCGCTCCCGGACGGAGAGTCGATCTCCAGCATCTCGCGCAGCAGGTCGACGGCGACGGCACCGGCCACCGACCGGGCGGGCGTCATGCCGGCACCTCGACCGCGCCGGGTGGGGCCTGACGTGAGCCGCCCGGCCGCGGGGACAGGCTGATCCTCGTGCCACCGCCGGCCAGCGCGCTGAGGACCGGCTCATCGATCCGGCCGTCCGCCACCACGACATCGGCGACGCCGCCCAGCAGTGCCTCGCGCGCGGCGACCAGCTTGGTGGCCATGCCGGCCCGGGCCTGGGGCGGCAACGGCCCGCCGGGGCTGATCTCACAGCGCCGGAGCACGGACGTTCTCGTCGGCCGGGTCGCGCAGGACGCCCGGTGCCCCGGTCAGGAGCAGCAGGGTCGGCGCGCCGAGGGCCGCCGCGATGGCGGCGGCGGCCCGGTCGGCGTTCACGTTGACCGGCGCGCCGTCCGATCCCCATGCCGGCGGGGAGACCACCGGCAGCAGTCCCGCGTCGAGCAGAAGCCGCAGGAGGCCGTCGTGCACCGCCACCAGTCGGCCGCCCTGATTGTCGCGTACCAGCATCACGCGCCCGTCCTCGATGGTGTGCCGTGGCCCGTTGCGACGGGCCACCAGCAGGCGGCCGTCGATGCCGGTGAGGCCGAGCGCGGGGGCGCCCGCCCGCAGGAGCTCACCCACCAGTCGCGGCCTGACGGATCCGGCCAGCGCGAGGGTCACCACCTCGAGCGTCGCCGCGTCGGTGTAGCGGGTCGTGACGCCGTCATGACCGGTGAGCCGGCGCTGGGGCACGCCCAACCGGGACGCCAACCGGTCGATCTCGGCCGATCCACCGTGGACGAGCACAATGCCGCGGCCGCGCCCGTGCATCGCGGCGATGTCGGCGCAGACCCGCGCGGTGTCGACGTGCTGGTGGCCGCCGCACTTCACCACGAGAACCGGCTCACTCTGATCGGGCACCCGACTCACCGCGTCACACCGGATGCAGGCCGGCGAACGCGAGCCCGGTCTGCTCCGGCCAGTCGTAGCGGATATTGAGGCACTGCACCGCGTTACCGGCGGCGCCCTTGACCAGGTTGTCGAGGGCCGCGAGGGCGAAGACCCGGCCGCCGTGCGGCGCAAGGGCGAACCCGACGTCGCAGAAGTTCGAACCGGCGAGGATCTTCGGCTCCGGTTGCCGGTAGGGTCCCCGTCGCTGGTGTACGACCCGGACGAACGGCTCGGCCGCGTAATGGTCCCGGTACGCCCGCCACAGGTCCTTTTCGGACAGTTCGACGAGCGGCTGTGCCCGGCACACGACCAGCGCGCCGCGCACCGCCTCGACGGCCGTCGCGGTCATCTGGGCCCGCAAGCCGGTGGCCTGGGCGATCTCAGCCTCGTGCCGGTGCCCGAACGCGAACACCCGCATGGCTCCACTGCGCACGGGATGCAGGTTGGCCACCGTCAGTGTGGCTCCGGAGCCACTGGACCCGACGTGCGCGTCCACGTCGACATCGGGGGCGATCAGCCGGTTCGCGGCCAGCGGTGCGAGCGCCAGGATCGCGGCCGTCGCGGTGCATCCGGGTACCGCGATCCGGTCGGCCGTACGCAGTCGGGCCCGGTGCAGCTCGGGAACCCCGGTGACGAACTCGCCGATCAGCTCGGGCGCGGCGTGCGGCCCGCGGTAGCGCTCGAACGCGTCCAGCGCCTGGATGCGGAAGTCGGCCGAAAGATCGATCACGGTCGGGGCGCACCCGAGCAGGTCCGGCAGCAGTTTCATGCAGACGCCATGGGGCAGGGCGGAGAAGAGCACGTCGTAGGAGCCGAGGTCGTCGACGGAGCGGAAAGTGAGATCGGTGAGCCGGCGTAGATGCGGGTGGATCAGCTCGATCGGGCGCCCGCAGGACCGGACCGAGGTCGCGGCGGCCACCTCCACCTCGGGGTGCCCGATCAGGATCCGCAACAGCTCGCCGCCGACGAAGCCGCTGGCGCCGACGACCGCCGCCCGGATCATCGCACCCCACCTCCGCTCACGGCCATGGCCGTCGGCTCGTCCAATCGGGTGAGCGCCGCCACGTGGTGGGCGATGGCGTCCGCCACACCATCCACTGTGGACTCCGTCGACCCCACCGCGGAGGCGAAGCCGCGGAACTCGACGCCGGCGTTGACCTCGATGACATAGAGCTCGCCCGCACGCCCCTCGACCAGGTCCACGCCCGCGATCTCGGCCCCGGTCGCGGCCGCCGCCGCCTCCGCGAGCCCGGCGATGTCCGCGGTGAGGTCGCACCGGTACGAGGTCGCGCCGAGGCGGACGTTGGTCCGCCACCCTTCGGCGACCCGGTAGGTGGCGCCGAGGGCCCGCCCGCCGACCACGACGACCCGCAGGTCCCGTCCGGGCTTGTCGATGGGCTCCTCCAGATGCACGAGCCGGTCGCGAGGGTGCGGCAACGCCGAGCAGTAGTCGAGTACCGCGTCGAGCGCCTCGGGGTCGCGTAGCATCGCCACCCGGCGCCCCCAGGAACCGCCGAGCGGCTTGACCACGACCGGGTAGCCGAACTCGGTGGCGGCCAGGCGGGCGGCATCCGGTGTCAGCGCCAGTACCGCCCGCGGCGTGGGCAGGCCGGCCCCGCGCAGGGCGACCGCGGTGCGCCACTTGTCCGAGCACACCTCGATGGCCTGCGCCGTATTGACCACCCGGATGCCGCGGCTCTGCAGCGCGAGCGCGCCGTAGAGGGCGCGGGTGCGTGCGATCTCCCGGTCGAGCGCGAGCCGGTACGCCGGCGCCGGGCCGTCCAGCATCGTCCACATGAGACGGCTGTCGACGACCACGGTCGGGACCGCCAGCCGGTCCATGGCCGAGAGGATGGCGGACTCCTCCCAGCGTAGTCGCGAGGCGAGTAGCGCGACCGGTACCAGGCGATCGGTGCGCACCGCGCTCACTCCCCCCAGTCCTCTTCCGGCTCCGGTGCGAGGATCACCAGGACCGGCGACATGGACACGATCTCCAGTTCGCTGCCGCAATCCGGGCAGGCGACGATCTCGCTGAGCCGCACGGTGCTGTCCAGCGCCAACGAGCGCTCACACTCGGGACAGGTGGTCGCCATGTCACGTCCTCCGACAGTGCTGGGGGTCGGTGCGCGGGCCGGTATCGCGGTCGGCCGCGTCGAGCTGGTCGAGGATCGCCTTCGCCAACGCCGCGCCGTCCAGCCCATAGCGGTGCAGCAGGTACTCGTGGTCCCCGGCGACGGTGGCATAGGTGTCGGGCACGCCGAAGCGGATGAGCCGGCGCGGCGTCCGCTCGGCGAGGACCTCGGCGACGGCGCCACCCAGGCCGCCGGCGCGCCAGTGCTCTTCGACGGTCGCCACCAGCCTGACCGGTCCGGCCATCGCGAACAGGGTCTCCCCGTCGAACGGCTTGAGCGTGTGGGCGTTGAGCACGCCGGCGGAGACGCCGTCCGAGTCCAGCTGCGCCGCCGCCAGCAGCGCGGCCGCCACCGGGTGCGGCCCGGCCGCCACGATCACGACCTCGTCGCCATGACGCAGGCACTGCAACCGTCCGAGTACCGGTGGATCCGCGTCGAGTCGGGGCGACGCCTGGCGATCCAGTCGCAGGTACATCGGGCCGGGCAGGTCGCGGGTCTGGTCCAGCAGCGCCGCGGTCTGGCCCGCGTCGGCCGGCACCAGCACCGTCAGTCCCGGGAACGCGCGCATGACGGCCAGGTCCTCCAGGGCATGGTGGCTCGGCCCGAAATGACCGGCGCTCAGGCCACCATGGGTTGCCGCGATGCGCACCGGCAGTGCGGGACAGGCGATGTCGAGCTTGACCGCCTCCACGGCGCGGGTCGCGGCGAAGGCCGCCATCGTGTTGACGAACGGGGTCCAGCCGTCGGCGGCGAGTCCGGCCGCCATACCCATCATCGTGTGCTCGGCGATACCGAGGTTGATGTAGCGCTCGGCGGCGGCTCCGAAGTCGGCGCCGGCGAACAGCCCCGAATCCGTGTCGAGGCACAGTACCCGCTCGTCCATCGTCATCAGCTCGAGCAGGGCGTCACGGTACGCGCGCCGCGTCGAACCCCGGTCAGTCGCGGCCATGCTCACCCCGTTCCGCGGCCGAGGGCCGACCCAACCCGGCCCGGAACCGGGCATGGTTGCGGGTGGAAAGCGAAACGTAGTGCGACGAGACCCGGCCGGCTGCGACGTCCACCCCGTGGCCCTTCACCGTGTCGGCGATGAGGACGGTGGGCCGGCCAGGTTGAGCCGCCGCCGGGGACAATGCGTCGATGAGCCCCGCAATGGCGTGACCGTCGACGGCGCTGGCCCGCCAGCCGAAGCTCGCCCACTTCTCGGCGAGCGGCTCCAGGGCACCGACCTCTTCGGTCGGGCCGGTCAACTGCAGACCGTTGCGGTCCACGATGGCGACCAGCCGGTCGAGACCGAGGTGCGCCGCGGCCAACGCCGCCTCCCAGATCGAGCCCTCCTGCAACTCACCATCACCGAGCACCACGAACACCCGGCGCTCGCGCCCACGCAGCCGGGCGGCCAGCGCGAAGCCGGCGCCGACGGCCAGGCCATGGCCCAGCGATCCGGTGGCCGCGTCGATTCCGGGTACGTTCGGGGCCGGGTGGCCGAGCAGCGTGCTCTCCGGCTGTCCGTACGACGCCAGCGCGGCCGACGGAAAGAAGCCACGCTCGGCCAGAGTGGCGTAGAGCGCGAGCGCCGCGTGTCCTTTGCTCAGGACGAGGATGTCGCGGTCGGGGTGGCGTGGCTGGGTCGGGTCGACGCGCAGCACGGCGAAGTAAAGGACCGTCAGCAGGTCGACCAAGGACAGCGAACCGCCCAGGTGGCCGCCCTCGGGGCCGGCGCACAGGTCGACGACGTGGCCGCGGATACGGTCGGCGAGCAGGCGCAGCTCTGCCTCGTCCATCGGCGGCGGAAGGCCGAGAGGAGCCGGTGCGTGTGCCCGCGTCATGTCGTCGCCCGGGCGATGGCGATGGCGACATCGAGGGCGCTCCACACCTTCTCGAACGCGTCGGCACACCGGCTCAGGAAATCGCCGGAGTCCGGGTTGAGATGACGCTTCTGCAGGGTGAGCGAGTCGTCGATCACCGCCTGCGCGTGCGGCCATCCCGGGCCGGCCGGTCCGGCCGGTGCCTGTCCGGTGGCGAAGATCTCCTGGTGCGGCAACAGGAGCTTCTGATACTGCGACATCGGTACGCCTTCGGCCCGCAACAGCCGGCGCAGGGCAGTGCGCAACCCCGTCGCGGCGATGCCGTCGATACCGGCGGCCCCCGGGTCGAACCGGAATCGCAGGATGTGCCACACGTGGGTGCGGCCGGGTCTGACCCGAGGTACCTGGACGCCGGGCAGGGCGGCGAGCCGGGCGAGGAAGTTCGCGACGTTGGCCTGGCGGCAACGCTCGTACGAGTCGAAGCGGCGTAGCTGCGAGCTGGCGAAGGCCGCCTGCACCGGGCTGAGCTTCGCGTTCCCACCGACCAGCCGGGACAGGTAGTCGCGCTGCCCACCGGGCGGTGTCACGGATTCGCCGAAGTTACGCATCATCGCGGCGCGGGTGGCGAGGGCCGGGTCGTCGGTGGTGATGAGTCCGCCCTCACCACAGGTCGGCAGGTTCTTCGAACTGTGCAGGCTGAACGCGCCCGCGTCGCCGAGCCCGCCCACCGGCCGGCCCTCGCAGGTGGCGCCGTGTGCCTGGGCCGCGTCCTCCACGACCGCGAGGCCGTGCCGGTGGGCCACCGCGGTCAACGCGGTCATGTCGGCGGGCAGGCCGTGCAGGTGCACCGGCACGAGTGCGGCCGTGCGGGGCGTGATCCGTGCCTCGACGTCGGACGGATCGATCGTGAAGTCCGCCGGATCCACATTGGCGAAGACCGGCGTCGCGCCCTGGAGGACCGGAGCCAGCGCGGTCGCGACAAAGCTCAACGCCGGCACGATGACCTCGTCCGCGGGACCGATCCGCAGTGCGGCGAGCGCCAGTTGCAGCGCGGCCGTGCCACTGGCGACGCCGACACAGTGCGCCACCCCCACCCGCTGCGCCCAGTCGGCCTCGAGTTGGGGCACCGCCGTCTCGCCGCTGGCATTGGCGACGAGCTTCCCGCCCGACAGCACGCCCAGGACGGCCTCACGGTCCGCGTCGGTGACGACGGGCCAGGGGACCCGACGGTACGACGGCGGTACGGCTGGCGGACCCCCCAGCGCGGCCAGGCGGGCCGCCGCGATGCCGCTGGCCGCGCCGCTCACCGCAGCGCCTGCTCGGCGACTTCGCAGGCACTGACCGCCCGCTCGTAGGCGTGCCGCAGCCGGTCCGCGTGCCGGCGCAGGTCGGGCACTGCGGCGGCCGGGTCGTCGCGCCGGTGCGCCGCGGTCATCCGCAGGCCGGTCCACGCATACGCGACGCTGTGCACCGCCCGGCCCGCCTCGGCCAGCTCCCGGCGGCCCCACTGGCCGGCGCAGAGGCCGAGCAGCTCACCGTGCACGTACGCCTGCGCCTGCATCGCCCAGCCGAACGGGTAGGCCTCGTCGAGGCCGACCGGATCGGCGGCGTCCGCCCGGTCGAGCAGCTCGGCGAGGTAGCGGCGCAGACCGTCCAGGCCGGTCCAGCCGGGCGGGTCGCCGGCGCCGGCGAACCGGTCCACATTGTCGCGCAACGCCTGCGCCAGCCGGCCTTCGTCGAGCCGTAGCGGCGACTCGGGAGTGTCGACAGCCAGCCAGCGCCGGCCGATCGGAGCCGCGGTGAAGAACGCGTCCTGGTCGGCCCGCGGGTTGGCCGACGTCCACGCCTGGAGGAACTCTCCGGTCGCGACCGGGCCGGCGAACGCGGGCGGGACCGGGTCGGCGAGGTGGACCGAGTCGTCGTCGATGCCGTACACCACCACGAGATGGGCGGCATGGACGTCGCCGTAGGCCGGCCGGAACGGTAGATGGAAGTTGTCCACCGCGACGATCGGCAGGCCGCCGGCAGCGAGGTGATGGACCAGTGGTTCGAGTGTGTCGGAGCCGACCGGCTCCGTGTCGTACGGCTGGCACCACCGCGAGGCGATCCCACCGGAGGGCGCGATACTGCGGGCCGGATCGCCCGGGTAGCGGCACGGGTAGTAGAACTCCTCCGGCCGCACGTCGCCCGGCCGGTACCGGAACTCCCAGTTCGCCCCGAGCACCGGAAGCGGAGCGTGACCCGCGTGCAGCAACACCATCGCGAGCGTGGAGTGCAGGCATCCGACCGGATCGCGGTACCAGTGCTGGGGCGCTGCCGCGACCCGCGCCGCAGTGGCCGTGCCCGCGGTCATCGGCGGCCCGCCGCGGCTGCGCCGCCGGCCGGCCGGGCCGGCCCGGCGTACCCGGTGACCGCGAAGACGTGGATCGCGATGTTGCGCGGTAACCGGATGCCGGTGAGCCGGGCCGGTCGGGTCACCGGGACCCGGGGCATCCAGATCGTCCCGGGGACGCGGTCCTGGACGTGTCGCCGGTAGTGCATCACGGGTGAGCGGAACGCCGCCGGCTCGCCGAACGCCGCGACGGCGGCCCAGAAGTCCGATATCCGCAGCGGTTCGAGATCGACGGCGCCGTTCTCGAAGTGCAGCACGAGATCGTCCTCGACCCGCCGTTCGGCGGTCGCGAGGAGGTAGATCCAGTCGTAGCGGCCCGGCGGTACGGCGACGAACTGTCCGGCGCAGCGTACGTTGTCGGGCACGCCCGCGCCGCTGTCCGGGAAGGTGAAGCGGACGCCGCCGACGACGACGGGTCCGCCGGAGGGCAGGTGCTCGGCCGCGAGCGAGTTGCCCCATACGTTCAAGGCGCCGGCGCACAGCGTGTCCTGCCCGGTGATGCCGACATTGTCGCGGTGAGCGTCGAGAGGTACCGGCAGGCCGGCCGCCGCGACGCGGGGCCATGCCGTCGCATCGCTAGAGACAGCATCCTGAAGGGGTCTCGCCGATGAGGACACCGCGATCACCTACCCACCACCTCCTCCGCCCGGCAGCGGCCACGGCACGTCACGATGCCGCCCGCCACGGTTGTGCGCGGCCGCCGCTGTGCCATAGGGATGCCCGTCCGAGGGAAGGAGTGTCACCGTGAGCCGGAACGATGTGGTGGGCTCGGGCGCGGCCTACGTGCGGTGGCGCACGGTCCCTCGGGCACCGGTGCTGGTCTGCGTGCCGTGGGCCGGAGCGGGGGCCGCGCCGTTTCGACCCTGGGCTGACTGGCTCGCCCCGTCGGTGGAGGTGTGGGCGCTGCGCCTACCCGGTCGGGAGAGCCGTATCGGGGAGCCCCCGCCGGACGACTTCGGGCGGCTGGTGACCGACTGTGCCGACGCCTTCGAGCAGGAGTTCCCGGTTGGCCGGGGCTACGCGCTGTTCGGGCACTGTTCGGGCGCGCTGCTCAGTTATGAGTTGGCGCACGAGCTGCTGCGCCGGGGCGTCGCCGGGCCGCGGGCGTTCGTCGTCGCGTCCCAGGGCGCGCCCGACC
Organism: uncultured Actinomycetota bacterium; assembly: GCA_963803345.1. Taxonomy (GTDB): domain Bacteria; phylum Actinomycetota; class Actinomycetes; order Mycobacteriales; family Micromonosporaceae; genus CAWDLX01. The sequence continues at coordinate 304,909 of CAWDLX010000004.1, read as the reverse complement.
TTCCCCGCACCCTGGACGGCTGGCGCGAGGACGTGGACGATCTGCTGGCCGTCGCCGGGGCCGACCTGGTCCACGACGAGGAGGTACATCGGGAGCTGCTCGAGCTGCTCCGCCCCACGATCGAAGCGGATGTCCAGCTGGCCCGGGGGTACCTGTACCGCGCCCGCGGCGCGTTCGACGTTCCGGTGACCGTCCTCATCGCCAGCGACGACCCGGAGATCTACCGCTGGGCGCCGCGGAGCTGGCAGTCGCACACCTCGGCCGGGGTGACCGGTCACGTGCTGCCCGGCGACCATCTGTTCTCCGGCGCCGCGTGGCGTGGCCTCGCCGAGGCGGTCGGCGCCGCGTTGCCACCATCGTCCACAAAGGATACTGGTGGTCAGTAACGGCGCCTGGCGACCGGGTAGGCCCGGAACCGGACCCGGGGCGCCACGCCGGCCCAGTCGCCCGTCTCGACGCGGCGCAGGCTCAGCAACAGGTCCACCGTCAACCACCGGCTGAGCTGGGGATGCACCGGGTGTTCCCACAGGCCGGCCGGCCCCTGCCGACCGCGCAGGAACTCCACCAGGTCAGCCACCCGGGAGTCGTCGGTCGTAGCGCCGGCCCGGCTGGCGATGTCGAGGATGAACGCGAGGTCGAACCGCGCGTAGAAGGTGAAGAAGCCGCTCGCCCGTTCCACTCCGCACAGCCGGGAGACCTCGGTCCCGAGCGCCCACTCGTCCCGGGTCTCGCGCTGTAGCAACAGATCCAGCGCCTGACGGGTGGTGTCGTCGCGGCGCCGTCGCGGATGCTCCACCAGGCAGGCCAGCGCGGCCTGGGTGTTGGCGCGGCATCCGGACGATCCGGGCAACTTGCGGTAGCCGGCGACGTAACCGGGGTGCCCGGAGGCACGGGCGGTCGGCCAGGAGCCGTCCTCCAGCCGTTGGGCCAGCAGCCATTCGTAGGCGCGCTCGGCCCGCGGATCGGCGGCATAGCCGACCGCGGCGAGGCCGCGCAACGGAAGCGATACCTGCAGCGGCACCATCGAGTACGGGCCCTCGGGCCGGAATCCGCGCAGGGGGAACGAGCCGTCGGCGAGCTGCTGCCCGAAGAGGCGCTCGGCGAGCTCGCTGACCCGTCGATGGCGCCGGTCGAGTCCCAGATAGGCGAACCGGCACAGCTGGAAGGCGACCTCCTTGAGGTCGTCGGGTTGGGCCGCGACGAGCTGCGCCACCTCGGGCGACCGGTCGCGCCGCGCGGCCAGGTCGAGCGCCTCCGGATCGTCGGCGGGGACGTTGAGCAGCTCGGTCAGGGCCCGGTAGCGCAACGACGGCGAGGGGTCGCAGAGCACCGGCCAGGGCAGCCCGGTCATCGCAGCACCGTGCGCAGATACGGTGCGGTGGGCGTAGCGCCGGCGGCGATCTGTTCGGGGGTGCCGGCGGCGACCACGCGACCGCCCGCGGGCCCGCCCTGCGGTCCGAGTTCCAGGAGCCGGTCGCAGCAGGCCAGCAGGGTCGGGTCGTGGTCCACGAGAAGGACGCTGTGGCCGGCCCGGACCAGTTCGTCGAGGGCGTCCACGAGACGGGCGATGTCGCTCCCGTGCAGGCCCACCGTCGGCTCGTCCAGGATGTACAACGTCGGCCGGCTGGTGGGCTTGGCCAACTCGCGGGCGAGCTTGAGTCGTTGCCGTTCGCCACCCGAGAGGCTGCGTGAGCGCTGTCCGACGCTCAGGTAGCCCAACCCGAGCCGCACCGCCGCCCGTAGCGGCGCCGCGATCGCCGGGTTGTCGCCCCAGATGTCGAGGATGTCGGAGAGGGTCCGTGTCTCGAGCTCGGGCAGGCTCAGTTCGCGTACCACGAGCTCCCGGGCCTCGGCGCGGTAGCCGGTCGCCTCGCACGCGTCGCAGGGCTGCTCGACCGCGGGCATGAAGAGCATGTCCTCCCGGATCGAACCGCGTCCCTTGCACGCGTCGCAGCGAGGGACCAGGTCGTCCTCGGTCACGCCGCGGGCCTGTGCCTCGGCCGAGGCGGCATAGCCACGCCGCAACGGTGGGAGGACCCCGAGGAACGCCCCCGGTGACCGGATGCCGGCGCGGGACTGGTCGCTGTGGATCGCCCGCGGTGGTGCCCCGTCGATGCCGTCATGCGCGCCGGGATCCACCGCCTGCTCCGCGACCGAGGTGGTCTGTTTCGCCGGCGCGAGCGCCCGCGCGATGATGTCAATGGCCAAAGTGGACTTTCCCGAGCCGGATACGCCGCACACGCCGACGAGGACACCGAGTGGAACGGGGACATCATCGCCACAGAGGTTGTTCTCGGTCGGCTTGCGCACCAGCATCACGCCGGTCGGTTCGCGGCGCGGGCCGGCCACCCGGTCGGGCGGCTTGTTGTCCACAATGGATTTGGCCACGGGCTGCCGGGCCACCTGGGCCGGCGTGCCCGCCGCGACGACGCAGCCACCGGCGCGGCCGGCGCCCGGTCCGAGCACGACGAGATGCTCGGCCGCCCGGATCAACCGCGGGTCGTGGTCGACGAACACAACCGTGTTGCCCCCGTCGCGTAGTTCGCCGAGCGCCCCGACGAGGGCGTCCGCCTCACTGGGATGCAGTCCGCGCGACGGTTCGTCGAGCAGGATCGTCATTCCCACCAGGCTCGAGCCCAGGAGCGCGGTGAGCTTGACCCGCTGCACCTCGCCCGCCGACAGCGTCCCGGAGAGCCGGTCGAGGTGAAGGTAGCCGAGTCCGACGCGTTCGAGGAAGCGCAGCCGTCGCTGGACCACCAGGTGCGCATCACCGGCCCAGTGCGGGGCCTCGGCCGGCACGGTGAGCATGGCCAGGGTCCGCGCGACATCGGCCACCGGCTCGTGGTGCAGCGCGTGCCGGTTCATCCCGGCGAGATGGACGTCGAGCAGCGGCGGGCGTAGCCGCGCGCCGCGACACTCGGGGCAGGCGACATGCTCGGTGTAGAGGCCGCCGATGTCCCACTCGGCCACGATCCGGTAGACGCCTCGCCAGGTCACCACGCGGGAGGCCGACCGACGCGCCTGCGGCGCCAGTTGCACCTGTTCCTCGCCGAAGAGGAAGGCTTCACGCGCGTCCTCGCTCATCTGCCGCCACGGCGTCTGTTCCGGGTCGAAGCCGTACCGCTCACCCAGCGCACGCAACATCCAGTACCCGCCGTGGTCGGGCTTGCAGAGGTACGAGCCGGGATAGAAGCCGGGGGAGTGCAACGCGCCGCCACACAGCGGCTGGTCGGGACGGGTGACCAGCCGGTCGACCCGGGGCACCGACACCGTGCCGATGCCGTGACAGCGTACGCACGCCGCCTCGTACGTGGCGGGGGAGAAGTCCGCCGGCGTGCTCCCCGGCCCAGCCGCGCCGCAGGTGGTGCACCGCCACGCGCTGGCCGGCGCGGGATCGTGGCGTCGCTGCTCGCCGCCGCACTGCGGGCAGGTCCGCACGCCCGCGTAGGCCAGCAGGAGGCCGAGGTAGAAGCTCAACTCGGTGGCGGTACCGATGGTCCGGCGCGGGTTGGCCAGCCCGCGTTCCGGGCCGATCGCGACCGTCGGTCCGAGACCGGTGATCGAGCCGACGCTGGCCTGCGGGCCCTCCCGGACGGACTGCCGCTCGTACAGGGACAGGCACTCCAGCAGCCGGCGGGTCGCCTCGGCTTCGAGCACGTCGCGCACGAGGGACGACTTGCCCGAGCCGGAGACCCCGACGACGCCCGTCAGCGCGCCCTTCGGCAGAGCCACGGACACCCCGCGCAGGTTGTTGGCGGTGGCGTCGCGGATGCGGATCTCCGACGACTGGCGGCGGCCGGGCCGCGGGGTGCGGCGGGGACGCGGCGGGGCGTCGGCCGTGCCGCTGGGCGGCCCAGCCAGCATGAGCTCGCCGCCGCGTGGACCGCCGCCGGGCCCGAGTTGGACCACCCAGTCGGCCGCCGCGACGACCTGGGGATGGTGTTCCACGACGACCACGGTGCTGCCCGAGTCGACCAGCGTGTGCAGCACCCGCACCAGTTGGGACAGGTTCGCCGGGTGCAACCCGGTCGTCGGCTCGTCGAGGAGGACCAGCTGCGCGCCGCCGGCGGCGGCCAACTGCCGGGCCAGCTTCACCCGCTGCGCCTCCCCGCCGGACAGGCTCGGCGACGCCTGCCCCAACTGGAGGTAACCGAGCCCGACATCAGTGAGTGCCTGCAGGATCCGCCGGGCGCGGGCATCGCCGGCGAACAGGGGTACCGCGTCGTCGACGGTCGTCGCGTAGACCTCGGAGATCGAGTAGCGGGCGCCGTCGGCCAGGTCGACCCGCAGGTCGAGTACGTCCTGGCCGAAGCGGCGACCCTGGCAGGCTTCGCAGACCAACCACTGCGAGGGCAGGAAGCGCAGGCTGACCTCGACCGCGCCCATGCCCTCGCACCCGGGGCAGGCACCCTCGCGTCGGTTGAACGAGAAAGAGCTGCCCGGTGCCCCGGTGCCGGCGGCGAATATGGCCCGGATCCGTTCGGCGAGCCCGGTATAGGTGGCCGGATTGGAGCGGGGGTTTCGTCCGATCGGGGACTGGTCGACGAAGACAGGGCGCAGTCGCGGTCCGTCCAGCCGCTGGCATCCGACCGGCTCACCGGCCTCCAGCGAGCCGACCAGCACGTCGCGGACGAGCGTCGACTTGCCCGCTCCGGATGGTCCGGTCACGACGGTCAGGACGCCGACCGGGAAGGAGCAGTCGAAGCCGCGCAGATTGTGCAACCGGGCGCGGCGTACGGTCAACCGGTCCGTTGCGCTGACCCGCGCCTGGGTGCGCTCGACCCGGGCGCGACCGGAGAACCACTCACCTGACCGGGTCCGGGCCGACCACAGCCGCGCCGGCGGGCCGGCGAACACGAGCCGACCACCGCCCGGACCGGCATCCGGCCCCAGTTCGACGACATGGTCGGCCGCGGCCACGGCGTTGCGGTCGTGCTCGACGAGGAGCACGGGTCCGCGCAGGCGGGCGAGCTGGCTCATGAGTCCGCTCACCTGTGCCGGATCGAGCCCGATGGTCGGCTCGTCAACGACGTGGAGCAGATCTTCGATGTCGTTGGCGAGGATCACGGCCAGGCGTACCCGCTGGGCCTCGCCCCGCGACAGCGTCGGTGACGGCCGGTCGAGCGACAGATAGCCCAACCCGAGCGCGGACAGCGCGGAGAGCCGCCGCTGGACCTGGTCCGCGGCTCGGCGCGCGGGCGCCGGCAGTGCCGCCCCGTCGAGGGCGGCCATGGCGGCGTCAACCTCGAGGGCGAGCAGGTCGGGCAGGGCACGCCCGCCCAGCCGGTACGCCGAAACGGACTCGCCGCCGGAGCGGAAGTCCGGCGGGCGGGCCACCGGCAGCGGCGAGCCGCAGTGGGAGCACAGCGGGGCCCGTGAGTATGTCTGCGACCTGCCGTCGCAGCGGAAGGTGACCTGGGTCGATCCCAGCGCCACGACGGACTCGAGCAGGCCACGCAGGGTGCGCAGGTTCGCGTCCGCGGACGCCGAGCCGACGCGGACGGCGATATCGTGCGGCCGGTCCGGATCGAGGGCGCGGCCGGTCCACCGGCGGCCATCCACCTCGATCGCCTCCCGGGGTACGTCCTCGCGCAACGAAAGCAGCAGCCGCCGGTGCGAACCCTCGACCCCGCGCATCAGCGGCGCGACCACCTCGACCGGCGTGCCCGCGTCCGCGATGAGCGCCCGCAGGGCGGCCAGTTGCACCTCGGGTGAGGCAGTTCTCGCGACCTCACCACAGCGCGGGCAGCTCCGCTCGGCGAAGCGGGCGTACAGAACCCGCAGGAACGGATGGACACCGACCGCGGTGGCCACGGTCGAGTTCGGGTTGAGGTTGACCACGTTCTGGGCGACCGCGACGGCCGGGCTGAGACCGTCGATCGCCCGGACCCGAGCCGGCTGTGAGCGGGGAGTCGGCAGGGCGAGCGACTCCACGAACCGTCGTCGCGCCTCGTGGTAGATGGTGTCGAAGACGAGGGACGACTTTCCGGAGCCGGATACGCCGACGACCGCGGTGATACCGCCGGGGAACGTGACGTCGATGTCACGGAGGTTGTTCTCCGCCGCCCCCTGTACGTGGAGATCGGGCCCGCGTAGGCCGCGGTGGACCGTCGGCATGTGGACACCGCCCTCGGCGCTATGTCACAGCTCCGCCCCGTGTCCGTTGGCGACAGATGTGACCCGGTTCGCTACCCCCCGGGCATCGTACAAGTTGTGCACGACCTGTTTCATCTGGCTCGACGGCTCGAGGCCCAACCGCTGGCCGACCAGGGCGCGGTACCGGTCATACTGGCGCAGCGCTTCGGGCGCGTTGCCCTCGGCGAGGTGCACGCTGATGAGCGCCATGTGCGCGGTCTCCCGCAAGGGCTCGCACTCCACCGCGCGGACTCCGGCCTCCACGGCGTCGGCGTAGCGTCGTTGAGCTGCCAGCCGACGGCACAGGGCATCCAGCGCGTGGAACCGTAACTGCCGGAATGCTTCACGCTCCACTGTGGCCCATTCCTCATAGGTGTCGGGCAGCACGTCCTTGGTCAGCCCGAGCCGGACCACCTCGGCCATCGTGGGGCACCACGGATCGGCGGGGTCGAGCAGGCGGCGGCCGCAGCGGATGGCCCGGCGCAGATCCACGGTGACGCCGTCGGGCAGGCGCAACGCCGAACCGACGGATTCCAGCAGTGCGACGCCCGGGCGGCGCAGCCGCCACAGCGCGGAGCGCAGATTCGCGCCCGCCCGCTCCTCAGTGGACTCGGGCCACAGGGTCCCGGCCACGAACAACCGGGCCACCGGGCCCTCCTGCAGCGCCATGAGCGTGAGTAGACGCTGCGCGTTGACCGACAGCGACACGGAGGCGCCACAGACCCTCAGCGAGAACCCGGCCAGCAGGCATACCGTCACCGGCGCCGTGTCGGTGGGGCCGTCCGGGTCGGATCCGGTGGGGGGTCGGCGCAGCGGGATCGGCTCGGCCGGCCGTGGTTGGGTGTCCATGCCGTCTGCCTGTCCGCTCGACCGCGGTAATCCGTCGCCCCGCACCTTGCCCTCCCCACCCCCGTGTCGTCCCCGGCCCGGTCCGCCTCCGGGTCAGTCCTGGTCTGGTCGTGTCAGCCGGCGCCTCCCACCCGGCTGCCGGCGCGGACCGCCGGGCGGTCCGTCAGCGCGTTGATCAGCTCGTTGACCACGCGTTCCTGTTGTCGCTGGGTAAGGCCGGGATAGAGCGGCAGGGACAGAATTTCTCCCGCCCGCCGTTCGGCGGCCGGCATCGGTGGTCTGGCACCGGCGTCCACGGCGAACGGCCGGCTGTTGTGGATCGGCACTGGGTAATGCATACCGACCATAACCCCGACGGCGCGGAGCCGCTCGAAGACCACGTCCCGGTTCGGGATCCGGACCACGTAGAGGTGCCAGACGTCCTCGTTGTCCGGCAGAGTTGTCGGCACGACGACCTCGTCGACATCGGCGAGCAGGGCGGCGTAGCGGGCCGCCGCCTCGCGCCGCTGATGGTTCCAGTTGTCCAAATGGCGCAGTTTGGCACGCAACACGACCGCCTGCAGTTCGTCCAGACGCGAGTTCCCGCCCACGGTGACGTGGCGGTACTTTCGCTCCTCGCCGTGGCTGCGCAGTCGGCGGACCTGGTCGGCCACGTCGTCGTCGTCGGTGAGGACCGCCCCGCCGTCGCCGTACGCCCCGAGGTTCTTCGACGCGTGGAAGCTCATCGCGGCGACCTCGCCCAGCGTCCCCGCCTTGCGGCCGGCCCTGGTCGCGCCGTGCGCTTGCGCGGCGTCCTCGACGACGAGCGGCCGCGAGCCGTTGGCGCCGAGATCCTCCAGCGGACAGACCTGGCCGTAGAGATGGACCGGCATCACCGCGAAGACCCCGTCCGCGGCGGCTTCGGCGAGCCGGCCGTCCTGGGCCAGCCCGCTGTGTACGTCGACATCGACGAACCGGACCCGCCCGCCGGCCCGCAGGACCGCGAACGCGCTGGCCGCGAACGAGTTGGTCGGTACCGCGACCTCGTCGCCCGGGCCCAGCCCGACGGCCCGCAGGCCGAACTCCAGCGCGTCGGTCCCGCTGCCGACGGCCACGCAGTGCTTGCGGCCGTGATACCGGGCGAACTCCTGTTCGAACGCCTCCACCTGCTCGCCGAGCACGAAGATGCCCGTATGGCACACGCGTTCCCAGCCACGGGCGACCTCGTCGCGGATGTGGGCGTGCTGGAGGCGAAGATCGTTGAGCGGGATCGTCGCCAGCGTGCCCTCACGTGATCTCATCGATATAGCGGATGCGGACCGGTCGGGTGGGGTCGCGACGGGCCGGCGGCGGCGCGAGCTCATCCGAACGCGGCGTGCAGCCGGGCACACGCCTGCGCGAGTCGATCATCGGGCACCGCGAGGGTCAGCCGGACATGGCCCGAGCCGCCGTTACCGTAGGCGCTACCTGGGGCAACGACCACCCCGGCCTCGTCGACCAGTCGGGCCGCGAACGACTCGCCGGTCTCGCCCGGTGGCGCGCCCAGCCACAGGTACGTGGACCCGCGGGGGGCGTCGGTTTTCCAGCCGAGATCGGTGCAGGTGTCCACGATCGCGTTGCGGCGGCGCCGGTACGTCGCGACCAGATCGGCCACGGCCTCCTGCCCACTCTCCAGTGCGGCCACCCCGGCCCATTGGATCGCCTTGAACACGCCCGCGTCGATATTGGTCTTCAGCCGGCCGAGGGCCTCGACCACCGCCGGGTTGCCCACCATCCAGCCCACCCGCCAGCCCGACATGTTGTAGGTCGCCGAGAGCGAGCCGAACTCGACCGCGACCCGTGCGGCACCTGGGATCTGCAGGACCGAGGGCGCCACGAACCCGTCGAAGGTGATCTCCGCGTAGGTGTTGTCGTAGGCGAGCAGCAGCCCGTGCTCCGTGGCGAACCGGACGGCGCGGCCCAGGTGGTCCAGATCGGCGACGGCCCCGGTCGGGTTGGCCGGGTAGTTGAGCCAGAGCAGGCGCGGCCGGCCGTGACCACGGCCGTCATCGCGGATGATCTGGCGGTCGAGCGCGTCGAAGTCGACCCGCCAGTCGAGCCCCGGACGTAGCCGCACCCCGACCGGAGTCCCGCCGGCCAGCAGGGTACCGGTCCGGTACACGGGGAAACCCGGGTCCGGCAGCAGCACCCGGTCGCCGGGGTCGACTACGGCCCAGGGCAGGTGGGCGATGCCGTCTTTCGCCCCGATCAGTGGCAGCACCTGACGGTCCGGGTCAAGGTCCACGCCGAAGCGCCGCCGGTAGTAAGCCGACACCGCGACCCGCAGCTCGGGCAGGCCGTAGAAGTCCGCGTACGTGTGGTTGTCCGGGTCGCTGGCCGCCCGGATCAGCTCGGCCACGATGAACGGCGCGGTCGGCAGGTCGTGCGTTCCCGTGGCCAGTGAGACGAGCTCCCGCCCGCCCGCCCGGGCCGCGGCGGTACGGGCACCGATCCGGGCCGAGACGTACGGCCGCAGGCCGCTCACCCGCCGCGCGACATGCATGCCCGATGGATGCCGTCGCCCACCCGGTCGTGTCGTGCCGGTGGCCGAGTGAGACCTCAGGTCGCCTGTCGACATCCACTTGCGTGAGGTGATGACGTGCTGACGCGACGCGAACTGGACGACCTGGCCAAGCGCTACGACGTTGGCTTCGACGATGCGCTGATGATTGCTCTCAACGCGTTCGGCGCGCGGTCAGCGCGTTCCATTCCGCGCGCCCGAATGATGATCCGCCTGCGGTCCCGGCCGGACGACCCGTTACGGCTGGGTCTGGCGCTGGCCCGGGCGGACTCGCCGTTCGAGCTCGAGGACGACGTACTCTGCTTCGACGGTGACCCGATCGCCGACACGGAGACGGTCGAACACGACGACGCGTTGCTCGGCTACTTCCGGCGCCAGGGGCGGGTGCTGGTGCTCAACTCCAATGCCCGCAGTGGCTGCACCGGCTGCGTGTTCTGCCCCAACACGCTCGAGGGCGCCTCCGACCCACGGCTGGCGATCCTGGACGACCTCAGCATGTGCCTACGCATGTTCGAGGACAGCATGGGGTGGACTGACCTGAGCCGACTCGAGGAGGTCAACATCGTCACCGGCTGCTTCCACACCGAGGAGCCGGCGATCGAGCACCTGGCCATGGTCCGGTCCGCGCTGGACAAACACAGCTCGCATCCGCTCGTGGGCATCCTCAGCTCGGTGATCAGGTCGCGGGCCGCGTTGGAGCGGATCGCGGCGGCGGCCGCGCCGTTCATGCTCGTCCTCACGCTCGAGTGTTTCACCAACCGGACCGCCATTCTCAAGCACTCGAAGGCCACCTTCCGCCCGGAGGATGGACCGTCCATTCTGGAGACGGCTGTTCAGTTGGGGCACGAGACCGGGTTCACCTACATCGTCGGGTTGGAGCCGGTCGATCCGGTGTTGGAGCAGCTTCGGGAGTTGGCGCGGCACTGTACCCGGTTCCCGAACTTCCAGGTCCTGCAGGCCCACAACAGCTACATGCAACGCTTCGCGGCGCCGGGAGCTGATTCCATCGAGTACTACCTGCATGCCCGCGGCGAACTGGAGAAGATGTTCGTCGACACCGACCTGCGCCCCCTCACCTGGACCAACTACCGTCCGTTGTGGTACTTCGAGTTCGCCGGCGAGCCGCTCGTCGGCGACCGCGTCTAGCCGGACGAGCCGGGCTCCATGACCGCCCCGGCCGGCCCCCGACGTTGCGTGACCGTCCGCTTCGCGGGGGTGTTGCACAACATCCGGGGCCTGCTTGTCGTGCCCGGACCACCGTGCCTGCTGGGGGAGCTGAACGCGGGCCGCCTGCCGGCGCGGCTCGGACCGGTCGCCTACCGGGCCTACGTCTTCCGGATGCGCAGTGTGGTCGGCGTCGTCGTGCCGCCGGAGGTCGGTGCCGATGCCGGTGTCCGGCCCGGCGAGTGGGTGGAGGCGAGCGTGCGGTTGGCCGCACCGCGCATCGACCGCCGGGTGCCCCCGGACGTCCGGGCCGCGCTCGTCGAGCAGGGCCTCGACGTGTCGGTCCTGTCCGCCTCGGACCGCCGGCAGTCCCTGCTGCTGATCGGCGAGTCGAAGGATCCCGTCGCGCGTCGGGCTCGCATCGCCGCCCTCATCGCGGCCTGCGCGGCTGGGGGCGCCACGGCCAACCCGCTCGACCAACCGTCCACATCGGACATTGCGACAGGAGCGACCTGATGACCGCGAACACGACCACCCGCGACCTGGCCGTCCGGACGGGCTGGGTGGAGGTCGAACCGCACGCGCCGTACTTCACCGCCGGCGGACAGCGGTGGTTTCCCAGTGGCTGGTGCACGATCCGGCCCGAACGCATCGGGCCCGACGACCTGCGCGCCATGGCCGCCGCCGGCTGCGACACGGTCCGGCTATGGCCCGATCACAACGAGTCGGGCGTGCTCGTGCCGAATCTCGCGGAGCTCGTGCAGACGGCCGGGTCCCTGGGCATGCGCTGCTCGATCACGCTGCTGAATCTCGGCGAGCTGTCCGACACGTTCATCGACCGGCCCAACCTCAAGCGGATGCGCAACGCGTACCGGGAGATCTGCGACAAGCCGGCGGACCTGCTCACGTTGCCGGCCGCGAAAGAGCTGTCCAAGCAGCGGATCGAGGCATGCCTGGACGCGGTCGGCGACAGCCCGGCCGTCTACGAGTGGGTTGTCTGCAGCCAGATCGACAGCATCTACCAGGTGCCGACGGGTGTCATCGACGCGTTCACCACGGAGATGTCGACGCACCTCGACGCGCTGGAACGACGTTGGCTCGGCGGCAACCGGCTGCGCACCCTCACCTCGTTCGACCCGTTGCCGATCGGCGAGACGTTCTACCGGTCGGACTGGCTGGACGTGGTCGGCCTGCACACGTACACCCCGGCCGTGTACACCCCGGTGGACGGACTCCAGGCGGCCTGGGAGGTCGCTGCGGTGACGGTGGCGGCCTGCCGACGCCGACCGCGCGGGCGGCCGGTGCACGGCATCGAGTACGGGCCGATCCAACACCAGTTCGTGCCGGACTCACCACCGTTGCCCGAGGATCTGTTGCGGCGCTATCGCCGCAGTACCTCGTTCGCGCACCTGTGCGCCGGCGGCGCGGGCGGTCCGTTGATCGTCCCGGCCCGTCCCAGCCGCGCACAGGAGGTGCTCGGTGCGGACCGGATCGGGGTCTCGGACCAGGTCCGGCCGATCCCGCCGGTCATCGACGCCGGACTCCTCGACGCGGAGTCGGCCTTCCGTCGCGTCGTCGCCGATCCGGCCTGGCAGGCGGTGGACGGAACCCCGCTCATCGATATCGCGCCGCCGGGCACCCTCGCGGTCGGGTGCGGCTCGTCGGACGGGCCGAGCGTGTTCTGGATCGCCGCCGATACCCGGCTGTCGCAGCGACGCGAGCTGATCCGCAGGGCCCAGGCCGGCGACCCGGACATCTCGCCTCTGCTCGGGTACGATGCCGCACTCGCGCTCGTCCAGGACGTAGCCGCGCCGATGTGGAACCCGATCTCGCGGATGCTGGCCGGCAAGCTGACCCAGAACGGTCTGCACGAGGTCGCGCGGGAACGGATCACCGCGGCGCTGGCCTCCTTGACCGGTCTGGTCGACGACATCGGCCTGCCGCAGCGGCCGGACCGGCTCGGCGGCATCGCGTGGGACGTCCCCGGAGCCGATCGGCCACGGACCTACCGCTGCTACGACGCGGCCACCGGCGAGGTCATCGCGTCCGGCGTGGTCCGCGGCCACCTCACGTTGCCGGACGTGGCCGAGGTCGTCGTCGCGGTCGACCGCTGACCGCCGGCTACCGGTACAGCAGGCGGTTGATCCTGCGCGCGGCGACGGCCAGCCCGACCCCGGTCAGCGCGGCCAGATACAGCGCGTGAGCCAGGGCTGCCCAACCGACGCTGCCGGTGGCCACCGACCGGACGAGGTCGACGCCGGGGTAGAGCGGGGTGACCTGGAGCAACCACTGCGCCACCGGTGGGTAGGACGACGCCGGGACGAACGTGCCGGAGAACAGGAACAGCGTGAACTGGACGAGGCCCAGCACGCGCAGGTCGGGCCAACCGCGCACGAAGGTGGAAATCATCATGCCCAGGCTGCCGAACGCCGCACTGACCAGCAGCGCCGCCACGAACGCCGCCAGCGCTCCGGTGATCGGCATCAGCCCCATGCCCACCACAATGGACAGAAACGCCGCGGAGTACAGCGCCCCCCGGATCACACCCCAGAACAGTTCGCCGAGCGCGACTTCGAACGGCCGCACCGGCGTGGCCGTCACGCTCTCGTACAGGTTCATGAATTTGAGCTTGCTGAAGAAGCTGAACGTCGCCTCCGCCAGCGTGCCGTACGCGGCGGCGCAGGCGAGCATGGCCGGGGCGACGTACGCGGCGTAGCTCACGACGTGGCCGTCGATCGTGATGTCGCCGATCCGTGAGCCGAGCCCGACGCCGATCGCGAGCAGGTAGCACAAGGGTTCCAGGAAGTTGGTCAAGGTATAGACCCAGTAGGTCCGCAGCGCGGTGGCGTTGCGCTCGGCTACCGACAGGGATCGGCGCAGCACACCGTCGAGGCCACCCAGCTCGGCTGAGACGAGGGCGAGCATCGCTCCTCCTTCATGTTGGTCGGTCGGAAGGCGACCTGCCGCCCTCAGGCCAGGAGTTTGGCCCGGAACGCGCGGCTGGCGAGGATCCACCCGACACCGGCCCACGCCGCCAGGTACAGGATGTGACCCGGTACCGACCACTGTGCCGGCTGGCCGAGTGTCGCGGCGCGGCTCAGGTCGACCGCGTGCCACAGCGGTGACGCGTAGGCCAGCGGTCGCACGACCAGCGGCAGCGACTGAACCGGGAAGAAGACACCGGCGAAGAGCGTCATCGGCAACACGGCCGCCCGCACGATGAGCTCGATATAGGTGGCGTTGCCCACCATCACGCTGAAGGCGAACGTAGGCAACGCGCCGGCGAGCCCGACCAGCACCGCGATCGGTACCACCGCCAGGCCGGTGATCGAGTGCACGGCCCCGGCGACCCAGATCACCAGCAGGAACGCCGTGGAGCTGGCCGCGACCCGGCACATCAGGAAGGCCACGTGGCCGCCCAGCACGTCGCCGACACGCAGCGGGGCGGCGATCTGGACGTGGTAGCTGCGCTGCCAGGACATGCGCGCCCGCACCGGGTACGACGCGTCGGTGGCCGCCATCTGCAGGGCCGAGGCGGCGATCATGGCGGGCGCGACGTAGTCGAGGTATCGGACTCCCCCGATGTCACCGACGAAGCCGCCCAGACCGACGCCGAAGGCCAGCAACAGCAGCAACGGCTGCAGCAGCGACGTCACCGCCTCACTGCGCCAGGACCGGCGGTACGCGGCGAAGTGGCTCTCCAGGGTCGCCACGGTCGGATGGGCCATCTCAGTTCACCAACGTCCGGCCGGTCAGGAGCAGGAAGACATCCTCGAGCGTGGCCCGCCGCACGATCACGGTGGCGCGGGCGACGCGCTGGTCGTGTAGCTTCTCCAGCACGGAGTCACCGTCGTCGGTGTAGACCAGGATCCGGTCCGAGAGCACCTCGACCCGGTCGCCGATCCCGACGAGTGAAGCAGCGTGCTCCGCCGGCGCGACATCGGTCGGTCGCAGTTCCACGACCTCCCGGGTGATGTGCTGGCCGATCAGCTCGGCCGGCGTGCCCTCGGCGACGATCCGGCCACCGTCCATCACGACGAGGCGATCGCAGAGCTGCTCCGCCTCTTCCATGTAGTGGGTGGTGAGCACGAGGGTGACCCCCCGACGGCGTAGTTCGTTCAGCCGTTCCCAGACCAGGTGCCGCGCCTGCGGATCCAACCCGGTGGTCGGCTCGTCGAGCAGGAGTGCCTCCGGATCGTTGACCAGCGCGCGGGCGATCGACAGCCGACGGCGCATACCACCCGACAGGGTGTCGACCTTGCTGTCGGCGCGGTCGCTGAGCTGGACGAATTCGAGCAGCTCGTCGGCCACCCGGCGGCAGTGCGCCCGGGACAGACCGAAATAGCGGCCGTAGGTGACCAGGTTGTCCCGTACGGACAGCTCCGGATCGAGCGAGTCGGACTGGTGGCATACGCCCAGCCGCCGGCGGATCGTGACGCCGTCGCGCACGGGGTCGAGTCCGAACACCCGCAGCGTCCCGCCGCCAGGCTCCGACACGCAGCCGATCATCCGCATGGTGGAGCTCTTTCCGGCCCCGTTCGGCCCGAGGACGCCGAACACCTCGCCGACGTGGATGTCGAGGTCGATGCCGTCGACCGCGGTCAGGTCGCCGTAGCGCTTGACCAGACCGCGGGCGTGGACCACGGGTACGCGGTCGGTCCCCATCGCCGTCACATTCATCGCCTCCTGTTGTCCGGAACTGCGTCACTGCGGCGTGAGCACGAAGGCCAGATGGCGCGCCAGCGGCGGTGAGGTGGCCGTGACGGCCGGCCCGACCACCGTCGCGTTCCCGAGGACACGTGCGTCGGTATCGTCGATCCACGTCAGACGATACCGCTGCGGCGGCAATCCATCGACCGAGATCGTGACCGGGGTCGGCTCGGGCGCGGCCACCCCCAGCAGCCACGGCACCGTACGGCGGGTGACGTTGTGCAGGTGTGCGAGGCCTTCGTCGATGAGCGCGCAAGCCCTCGGTGTGCGTGGCCCGCCGCGGCCGAGCAGCAGGGTGATCGCCTTGCGACCCGAGAAGGTGACCGGGTCGATGGACAACCGGGCGAGCGCGGCCCGCCAGGCGTCCAGCGCGTGCAGGCGGAGGTCCAGGTTCGCCGGCCGGGTCGGGCCGGCGGCCAGCGCGGCGCTCGCATCAGCCACGAAGTCACTGGTACGGGTGTCGCGCAGGAGCCACCCGAGCACGCGGTCGTCGGCGCGGGAGGCGATGACGACGACGTTATCGCGATCGACGCGGGCGAGGTCGCCGAGATTGCGGATCGTCCCCCGCCGTGGCGCGAGCGACCACGTCGCACCGATCGCGGCGATGTCAGCGAGCTCGGCCGCCAAGGGTTCCCACCGGATCCGCGACACGGGTACCCGCCGCTCGGCGGTCATCCCCTCGTCGTTGATCGGCACATGCAGTCCTGTCCCGGCCCCACCGGCAGCCAGGTGCGCCCAGCGCAGGTTGTGCATCATCTCGGCGCGGAAGGCGATGTCCGGACGCGGCAGCCCGGCCACGTAGAGCTGGCCGATGATGCCCGACTCGGTGTCGAGCACCGGTCGCGGCGCGCGCTGGCGCTGCAGGACGTACCGGATCGCCGCGGCGACATGGACCGCCCCGTCGAACCGGTTGGTCGGGAACTCGATCGCCTCGGCGTAGGGGTGCATCGCGACGAAATCGAGCTCGTCGAGGTCGAGCAGCCAGGCCGGCGGGACCGGATGCGACGAACTGGCCGCGACGAGACGCTCCTGCCCGCTCTTGCGGTCCTCGGCCCGGATCCGCTCGGCCAGCCGGCTGATGAATCCGCGCATCGCCGCGCAGTCCACGTCGTACAGATCGTCGGCCTGGTTCACCAGCTCCCAACCCGCCAGCGCCGGTGAGTCCGCGAAGACGGAGAGCACGTCGCGGCAGCGCTGCACCAGCGCGTCGGTGGCGGCCTCGTTGGTGATCACGTCGGTGGCCCGGTCGCAGATGCCGTTGTACATCGTGAGGCCCTGGTCGAACCGGGAGCGCTCCTCGTAGATGTCGCTGAGGAAGGCCGGGCTGAACAGGACCAGCAGCAGCCGTACACCGAGCTCCTCGGCCCAGCCACGGACGGCCCGGAACGACTCGAGATCGGTCGTCCCGCGTTCGTAGAAGTCCGACCACAGCCGGATCGTCGACCCGCCGTGCGCGACCAACCGGGCCATTGCCTCGCGGGTCAGCTGGCCGGGCGACGGCACGGCACAACCCTGGACGAGGACGGGGTGGTCCGCCGCGGTGAAGTATCCCGAACCCGGGGCGACGAGCAGCGGCGGAGAGGCGGTCGGCGCTTCGCTCATACCGCCGAGATGCGGGGGACCATGCGCCGGTATCGGCGCTTCGACACCCGTCGGACCAGTCACGACCCGGCCGCCGCGTCCACGCCGGTGTCGCGACCGGGCGGCCTGGCCACGCATCTGCAGAACGCCATGACTATGACAACAGAGATGCAGAAGCAGCGGGTCGTCGTCATCGGCGCCGGCCCCACCGGACTCGGCGCGGCGCATCGCCTCGCCGAGCACGGCAACGAGGTGACGGTCGTCGAGGCCGACGGCATCCCGGGCGGCCTCGCCGGCACGCTCCGGGTCGATGGTTTCGGCTTCGACTTCGGCGGCCACCGGCTGGTAACCCGCGACGAGCGGGTCGTTTCCTTCGCCCGCGAGCTGCTCGACGCGGACCTGCTGGAGTCCACCCGCCTGTCGCGCATCCTCTTCCAGGGCCGGTACTGGTCACAGCCGCTGGAGATCGCCGACGCGATGCGCAGTGTGCGCCCGGCCGTGGCCATCCGGGCCATGACCGGCTACCTGTGGGCCGAGGTCCGGCGGGCGGCGGGGCGGCTGCGGCGATCCCGGAAGAAGGAACGCAGCTTCGAGGAGTGGGTCGTCGCGCGGTTCGGCCGGCCGCTGTACGAGATGTTCTTCGAGCCGTACACGCGCAAGGTGTGGGGTGTCGATCCAGGATTGATCGCCGCGTCCTGGGCGCCGCGGCGGATCATGGTCGCCGGACTCGGCGCACTGATCAAGTCGCTGCTCATCGCCGAGGCCCGGCGGCCGGCCACCACCGCCCGGCGCTACCTGTATCCCCGCCTCGGCGCGGGCCAACTGTACGACCGGCTGGCGCAGCGCTGCGAGGACCTGGGCGCCACGTTCCAGTACGGCACCCGGGCGACGTCCGTCATGGTCGAACCCGACCGGATCGTCGTGGGTCTGCGGCGCGAGGGCGTCGACTCCACACTGGAGGCCGACGCGGTGATCAGTACGGCACCGTTGCCACAGGTCATATCGATGCTGTCGCCCACGCCACCGGCGGACGTGCTCGCCGCGGCGGGCAAGCTCGGCTACCGCGGGATCGTGTTCGTCTTCCTGCGCCTGGCCCGCAGCCTCGCCATCGGGTGGGACAACCTCTACGTACCCGAGCCCGACTACGTGTTCTTCCGGGCGGAGGAGCCACTGTTCTGGAGCCGTGACCTCGTGCCGCCCGGCCACACCTCGCTCTGCCTGGAGATCGCCGCCAGCCCCGGAGACACCTTGTGGGAGGCCGACGATGACCGGCTCGCCCGCCGGTGCATCGAGGACCTCAACCGGATGGGCTTCGTGGTCGCCCCTCGCGAGGTACTCGGCTGCGACGTGGTCCGCCGCGCCGCGGTGTACCCCCTCCGTCTCGTCGACACCGCTGCGGCCAGGAGGGCGTGTCTGCGCTATGTGGACACTCTCGGACCGCGGGTGCAGAGTGTCGGCCGACAGGGCGCCTTCCGCTATGTCGACATGGACCAGGCCATCGCGATGGGTTGGGACGCGGCCGACACGCTCCTTGGCACCGAGGGGCTCGGCTCCGGCGTCGAAGCCGATGACCTGTACCTGTGGGATCCACGGCGGAAGTTGGCGGGGTTGACCAATGGCTAGCAGGCTGCGGTACGCGAGAATGGCGCTGGGACGCAAGCGGGGGGCGGCGCCCGTATACCTGATCCATCACGTCACCGACCGGTGCAACGCCAAGTGCCGGCACTGCTTCATCATCCACGATGGAGAGTACGCGGTCCCCGACGGTGTATCGGGCGGCAACGTGCTGGACCTGAGCGAGATCGAGCGACTGGTGCCGACGCTCGGCGACAATCTCTACACCGTGCAGCTGACTGGCGGCGAGCCCTTCCTGCGGGCGGATCTGACCGCGATCGTGCGCACCTACTACCGCGACTCGGTCGTGAAGTACGTTCAGATCTGCACCAACGGCCACTTCACCGACCGGATCGTGGCGCTGGCCGAGACCATCATGTCGGAGGACCCGACGCGGGTGTTCGGGTTCTCGATTTCGGTCGACGACATCGGCGAGCGTCATGATGAGAATTGGGGCGTGGCCGGGCTGTTCGGCTCGCTGTCCAACTCGGTCCGCGAACTGAAGGCGCTGCAGCGCGCGTTTCCCCGGTTGCAGCTGTCGGTCAACGTGACCGCGTCGAGCTTCAACGAGGACCGGCTCATCCCGATCTACGAGTACCTGACCCGGGATCTGGGCGTCGGCAACGTGGTGACGACATTGATCCGCGGCAACCCGTCGGACCAGGCGGCCGCCAGCTTGGACATCGACAAGTACGAGGCCTTCATCGAGCACTGCGCCGATGGCTGGGTGGCCGGCAAACACCGTGGGTTCAGCGGATTCCTGGAGGCGCAGCTGGTCAACGCGCAGAATGTGGTGACCCACCGCAACAACGTCCGGCTGGTCCGCAGCCCGGGCAAGGCAACGGTCTGCTATGCGGGCGATCTGAGCGGGGTCATCTACGCCGACGGGGCGGTCGCGTTCTGCGAGGAGGTGCCGTACGCGGTGGGCAACCTGCGGGACTGGGACATGGACTTCATGCGGTTGTGGCACAGCGATGTCGCCGGGTACGTGCGGGCGCGGCGGGATGCGACGGCCTGCCAGTGCACCCATGAGTGTTTCGCGATCCCCAACGTGTTGTTCAATCCGCGCAACTGGCCCGAGCTCACCTCGGTCGCGGTCCGGAAAGGGCTGCGCCGTGCCCGTACCTGAACCACTGCCCGTCTCGGTGGTCGTGCCCTGCCGTGACCCGCGGTGGCTCGGCCGGGTGGTCGAGGCGCTGAACACCGCACGACGGGTTCCCGCCGAGATCCTCATCGTCGACGACGGCTGCGCCGAACCGTTGGCTGGGCCGCCCGGTACGCGCACCGTCCGCACGAACGGAGTCGGTCGGGGCCTGGCCCGCAACCGTGGCGCGGCGCAGACGTCCCAGCCGTACCTGTGGTTCGTCGATGCCGATGTCGTCGTCGGCCCGGGAACCCTGGTGTCGCTGTTCGAAGCGCTCGTCGGTGATCGGATCGACGCGGTGATGGGGGTCTATATCGACCGGGAGCTGCGCGGCTATGAGGGCTTCCGGTTGACCCACCAGCGTTACCACGTCGGGCGCGACCCGGAGCCCCGGCACGTCTCGGCCGCGTGCCTGCTGATCCGGCGCTCGTGTTTCGACGCCATCGGCGGCTTCGCGGATCTGCCGGCGCTGGAGGATGTCGCGTTCGGTGTCCTCGGCTGGCGCCGAGGATACCGCTGGCGCAGCATCCCGTCGGCCCCGGTCGACCACCTGCCCCGGGGCAGCTTCGGCCGGGTCGTGCGGCGTGACCACATCGAGCGCGGGCTCGCCGCCGCCCGCCTCGCCTCCCAGCACGGCATCGTCCTCGACCATGCCGGCTCTCCCCGCGAGCTGGCTGGGTTCGCGGGCTCACTCGCGTGTGTCGTCGCCGCCCTGACCGCCCGGCGTGACCGCCGCTTGGCCGCCGTCGGGCTGGCCGCGGGCGCGGTGTGGGCCTGGGCCGACGGGCCATGGCTGCGCTACGCCTGGCGCAACCGAGGTGCGCGGTTCGCTACCGCGAGCGTGGGCTGGCTGCTCGTCTTCCGTTCGGTGGTCGCCGCGGGGGCGATCCGGGGATACCTGGAGGGCGGTCGATGATCGCGATCGTCGGGCTGGGTGCGTGGGGCACGCGACATCTGGTGACCATCTGCGACCTGCTCGATCCCGGTGAGGTGGTCGGGGTCGATCCGCGCGAGGAGTCGAGGGCCGCCGCGGCGGCCCTCGGGGTATCCGCCGTCGGGTCCATCGACGAGCTGCCCGACGGGGTGGACGGTGCGATCGTGGCCTCGCCGACCAACACCCATGTCGACATCTCGATGCGACTGCTCCGCCGCGACATCCACGTGCTCGTCGAGAAGCCGATCGCCCTGCGCGTGTCCGACGCCCTGGGCCTGATCGAATGCGCCAAGGACCGAGGGCTGGTGCTGACGGTCGGGCACGTCCTGCTCTACCAGCGCGCGCATGAACGACTGCGCTCGGCGCTGTCCGGGCTCGGGGCCCTGCGGATGCTCGTGCTGGAACGGCGGACGCCGGGGTACGTGATGCCCGCCTCGGGCGCCTGGCTCGAGCTCGCACCGCACGAACTGGCGGCCGCGTTCGACCTCGGTGCGCTCACCGACCCCACCACAGTGGACAGTTACGCGACCTGGTCGGTCACCGGACTCGGGCATGAGGACGGGGCGGCGGCCAGGCTGTCCGCCAACGGGTGCCTGGTGGAGGTCCGGTGTTCCTGGCTGAGTGCGGCTCGCGGACGCCAGGTGTGGGCGGTCGCCGAGGGCGGGCAGGCGTACCTGGACGATGACGGGGCCCTGCAGCGGATCGCCGTGCACGAGGGCCCGCCGGACTGGGTGGGCACGCGTCCGCCGCCGCCGGCCTGGCAGGATGTCCCGGGCGTCGCTCCGCTGGAGCTGGAACAGCGCGCGTTCCTGGACGCGGTTCGTGGTGATATCGGGACGCTGCGCTCGGACGGGGCGATGGCGCTGATGGTGACCGACCTACTGGAACGGGTGGCGACATGGCACGGGTAGCAATGAGCCCACAGTGGACTCTCGGGACGTTGCGGGTCGGCCCCGGCATTCTGCCCGCGTGGATCGCGCGGCTCGCGCCCACCTACGTGCCGGTGCCCCGGGGCAGCGTCCGCCCGCCCGGTGCCGTCGCGGCGGTCGCTTCGGTGCTGACGCCGATCGGCACCTGCCCCTTGGTCGCGCCGGACGGAACTGCCCTGCTCGACCTGGACCGCCTCGAGCGGGCCATCGTGACCGAGCAGCCGTACACCTACGCCCCGCGGGCCCTGCCCACCGGTGTGCCGGCCGCGATCCGGGTCGGCCTGGCTCGCGCGGAGCACCGGATCCGGCGCCGGTTGGGCGCGCGGCCCCGCCTGGCGTACTCGGTCGGCGCCGACGCGGTCGGCGCGCTGGCGGCGTACACGCGCGGCCTGCGGACCCGGCACCCGTGGCCGGCCGGCAAGGAGGCCGCGTTCGTCGTCTCCCACGACGTTGAGGGCGACACCGTGCAGACCGCGCTGACCCTGGCCCGGGCCGAGGCGGCACTGGGCATCCGCGCCACGTTCTTCCTGGTGCCATCGATGTGGAGCCGCACCGGGCTCGCCGATGCGCTCCGGCAGTTGGGTCACGAGGTCGCCTGCCACGGCATCGACCACTCCGGCCGCGAGGTTCACGCCTCACCCGAGTCGCTGCGCCGCGCGGCCGAGTCACTGGGCATCGAAGCCGGCGGCGGCTACCGGAGCCCCCGGTTCGGCTGCGGGCACGGACACGGCGACCGGATGGCGGGCGCCTTCGACTACGACAGCTCCCGACCGGAGACCCGCCGCCGTTTCCGCGAACCGGTGTGGGCGGGCGCCGGCACGATCTTCCCGTACCTCGAGGCGCTGCGGCTGGTCCAGATACCGGTGACCCTTCCCAGTGATCTCGAGCTGCTCCACGCGGGGATGTCGTGGGACCAGGTGGCGGTCGCATGGCGGTCGAAGTGGCGGGCGATCAGGGAGGCGCACGGTCTCGGCACGCTGTGCACACACATTCCGGCGCCGGGCGGCTCTCAGGGCGTCCTCGGGTTCCTGGAGGCGGTACTGTCCGACCCGGGTACCTGGGTCGGATCGGCCGGTGACCTGGTGTCGTTCCTGCGCCACGAGCCGGTGCACCGCGTCGGCTCGATCCGGCCGTGGTGCGAGGTACAGCAGCGGCGGGCCGTGCCCCGCACGACCCGCCTACCGCTCGTCGTCAGCGGGCCGCGGTCATAGCGTCGGCGCCGCGTTCCAGCACGATACCGGCTGCCCGCATCTCGGCCAGCCCGTCCGGGAACGGGTCCGGGCGCAGTGGCCGGGCCCGCATCCACGTGACGTAGCCCTGCAGGGCATCGATCAGATCGACCTGGGGCCGCCAGCCCAACGCTTGTAGGCGGGTGGCGTCGGTGACCAGATGGCGTACGTCGCCCGGCCGGTACCAGCCGGGCATCCAGATGTCGGCGTCGACATCGAGCAGGGCGGCGAGGTTCGAGACGATGTCGGCGACCGTGGTCGCGGTACCCGTGCCGATGTTGAGGGTGGTGCCGTACGCCCGCGGATCGTCGGCCACGGCGACACAGGCGCGGGCGACATCGGTGACATCGATGAAGTCGCGGGTCTGTGCGCCGTCCTCGTAGATGAGGACCGGCTCCCCGCGGACCAGTCGCTGGCAGAACATGGCGACGATCCCGCAGTACGGATTGGTGGCACTCTGGCGCGGGCCGATGGTCAGCGCGAAGCGGAGCATGGTCGTGGCGATGCCGCGCGGCTCACCGAGGCGGTGTGCGACGTGCTCGAGGCAGAGCTTCGACACGGCGTACGGGGTACGCGGGGCGAGGTAGTCCTCCGGTGTCGGGATCGGCGAGCCGGGCTCGGCACACGTGGGGCACGGCAACTCCCACCTCCCGCGGGCGAGATCATCGAGATCGCGCGGGGCGGGGTGGAACGGGCCGTGTCGGGCGCAGGATGACGCGCCCTCGCCGTATACGGCCTGACTCGACGCCACGACAGCCCGGCGCAGTGGCGCACGTACCTGCGCGGCGACCTCCAGCATGGTGGCGTACGCGCTCACATTGACGTTGAAGTACGCAGTGATGCCGGGTGCGAAGCCACCGAACGCGGCGAGGTGGTAGAGGACGTTGACATCGGGCAGCGCGGACGCGAGGGCGTCACGGTCGCTGATGTCGCCGAACACATACTCGACGTTGTCGCGGAGCCAGTCCGGCGGGCCTTCGTGCGTCGGTGCCACGAGCGAGTCGAGCACCTTCACCCGTACGCCTTGGCCACGAAGCAGATCGACGATGTGCGAGCCGATCAACCCGGCGCCTCCGGTCACGAGCGCGGTTGTCATCCTGTACCTCCCGGCATCGACAGTCCGTCCAGAAGGGATGCCCTCCCGGGACCGCCGGTCGCTGGCTGACCGGGCACGCCCGCGGCGGTGACACCGGCCGTGAGCCGCGCGACCAGCCATCGTGGCGTGGCATCTACAGAGCACCATGACTAGTCCATCGATCATCCACGCGCGCGGGCTCACCAAGACGTACGGTGACCGGGTCGCGCTCGGCGGCATCGATCTCGATGTCGCCCAGGGCGAGGTCTTCGGCTTCCTCGGCCCCAACGGTGCCGGCAAGACCACGACCTTGCGCATCATCGGATGCGTGCTGCGCGCGACATCGGGCACGGTGCGTATCTTCGGCGACGACCCGGCCGCTGACGGCGCGCGGATCCGGGCCCGCCTCGGCGTGCTCCCTCAGGACGAGACGGTCGACTTCGAGCTCACCGCGCGGGAGAACATCGTCGTCTACGGGCGGTACTTCGGCCTGCCCCGCCGCGTTCTGCGCGAGCGGGCCGAGACCCTGCTCGACTTCGTGCAGCTGGGGGACCGCGCCGACGACCGGGTCGAGCACCTCTCGGCCGGCATGCGCCGCCGCCTCGCCATCGCGCGGGCGCTGGTGAACGAACCGAAGCTGCTCCTGCTCGACGAACCGACCGTGGGGCTCGACCCGCAGGCCCGCCACGCCGTATGGGAACGGGTGTTCCGCCTCAAGGAGGAGGGCATCACGGTCGTCCTCACCACGCACTACATGGATGAGGCGGAGCAACTCTGCGACCGGCTCGTCGTGCTGGACTCCGGCCGCATCGTCGCCGAGGGCCGGCCGAGCGAGCTGATCCGGAGCCTGACCACCCGTGAGGTGATCGAGGTGCGGGTGCCGGACTGCACGCCGGAGAAGCTGGCCGCGTCGCTCAACGGGCTCGCGGCCCGGACGGAGGCGCTGCCGGACCGGTTGCTCGTGTACACCGACGACGCCGAGGCCGTCAGCCGACAGGTGCAGGCGCTGGGCCCATTGAGTGTGCTGGCCCGCCGCAGCACGCTCGAGGACGTCTACCTGTCCCTGACCGGCCGATCCCTTGTGGACTGATCAGATACGGGCCCGCCGCCATGACGACTGACACCGCCATCGCACCCTCGTTGCGCTCGTACGAGTTCTGGCCGATGCAGTACCGGCGCTCATGGCGGGCGACGATCTCGGTCAGTCTGCTCACACCGGTCCTGTCGATCACGTTCCTCGGGCTCGGCGTCGGTCATCTCGTGGACCAGCGCGGCGTCTTCCCGGGTGGGCGCTATCTGGACTACCTCGCGCCCGGGTTGCTCGCCATCACGGCGGTCCAGGTCGCCGCGACCGAGGGCATGTGGGGGGTGCTCGGTGCGATCCGCTGGCACCGCACCTACTACGCGATGGTCACGACGCCGCTGCGTGTCGGCTCTGTCCTCGTCGGCCATCAACTGTGGATCGCCACCCGGGTCCTCGCCAGCAGCGTCATCTACTTGGCGGTGATCGCGGCATTCGGCGCGGTCCACTCGCCGCTGTTCCTGTTGTCCCTGCCCGCGGCGGTGCTCGTCGGGCTCGCGACCTCGCTGCCGCTGGCCGCCTTCGTCGCGTACGTCGCCCATGAGCGGCTGTTCGGCCCCATCTTCGCGTACGTACTCGGACCGATGATCTTCCTGTCGGGGACGTTCTTCCCGATCAGTGCCCTGCCCGTGCCGGTGCGGCCACTGGCCTGGGTGTCACCGTTCTGGCACGGCGCCGAGCTGTGCCGCGGTTTCACCCTGGGGCCGTTCCAGCCGGGTCCGGCGGTGCTGCACGCGGCGTTCCTGCTCGCCTGGATCGCCGTCGCCGCACTCGTCACGCGACGTTCGTACCATCGGAGGTTCGACACATGAGCGCGACCGGGGCAACCGCGCCGACGCTGACCATGCCGTGGACCACTCTTCCCCGGCCGTTGCTCACCATCGAGCGGCGGTTCGTCTACCGGCGTGCCTGGATCGCATTCGGGTCGGGCTTCTTCGAACCGTTCACCTACCTGATCCTCTTCGGTCTCGTCCTCGGCCAGTTCATCGGCGTGGTGCCCGGGCCCTCCGGCGGCCCGGTCTCCTACGCGCGCTTCCTGGCCCCGGCCCTGATGGCCGTGACCGCGGAGAAGGGCGCCGTCTACGCGGCCACCGCGGTGTTCGGGAACCTCCAGTTCGGCACGGTCTACCGGGCCATGCTGGCGACGCCGATCAGCCCGATAAACATTCGTGTACGGGGAGGTCGCCTGGGCGAGCTTCCGGGGTTTCCTCTACGCCGCCGCCTTTCTCGTGGTCGGGATCGTGCTCGGCGTGCTGGCCTGGTCGCCGCTCGCCCTCCTGGCCGCGGCACTGGTCGCCTTCGCCTTCGCCGGCCTTGGCCTGGCCATCACCACATACCTGCGCTCCTATCAGGACTTCGCGATCGTCGACTTCGTGTCGTTCGCGCAGTTCCTCTGTGCGGCGACCCTCTTCCCGCTCGCCAGCTACCCGAATTTCGTGCAGGTCGCGGTCGAGCTGACGCCGCTGTACCAGGCCAACGCCCTGTTGCGTGCCATCGAGTTGGGCCAGCTCGGCGCCGGCCAGATCGTCAACAGCGGATACCTGCTGGCACTGGGCATCGCGGGATTCGCGATCGCCCGGCATCGGGTCGCCGTGATGTTGCTGGGCAGGAGTTGACCGGCATGGGTGCGGCGGTCAGCCGCCCCGGCGGCCGGCCGAGTCCCGCGGCGAGGCAGGGTCGCCGGCTCGAGACGGCGCTGTCCGGGCACCCGGGAGTCCGCGATGTCGCTACCGCGGTCGACGATCGCGGCCTCGCGCCCTGCCTGATCGCCTACGTCGTGGCGGATCCGCTGAATCCGCCGTCGGTCAACGATCTGCGCGACGTGCTGCGTTCCACGGGTGCCGGGGCACTGCCCGTCGACTTCGTCCGCCTGCCCATTCTGCTTCGCGATGGGGAGGGCGAGCTGCGCCACGGCGACCTGCTGCGACCGCTCGAACACGCCGGACCGCCCCGAGGTCCGCGCGATGCCGTGGAGCTGCAGGTCGCGGTCGCGTTCGAGCAGGTACTGGGCGAGCCGATCGGGGCCCGGCGGAACTTCTTCGACGGTGGCGGCAATTCGTTCCGCGCGGCCCGGGCGGTCGCCGCGGTCCGCGCGGCACTGGGCGTCGACGTACCGCTGCGGACGATATTCGAGCACCCCACCATCGAGGAGTTCGCCGCCAGCGTCCAGAGCGACGGGCAGCAGCGCCGACAGGCCCGGCTACTGCGGCTGCAGCCCGGCGACGGTCCACCGCTGGTGCTCGTGCCGGACCTGCGTGGCGACGTCGGGTACGCCTACCATCTGCTCCGCCATCTTCCCGCCGGGCTGCCGATTCTCGGCCTGGTGTGGGACGATTCGTCCACAGTGGACGAGGTGAGCGCCGCCTTCGACACCGCCGTGCGTACGGCCGCGCCGCACGGACCGTACCGGATCTTCGGCCACGGCGCCGCCGGCGCTGTCGCCGTCGAGCTGGCCCGGCGGATGCGCACCGGCGGAGACGACGTGTCCGTCGCGATCATCGGGGCGGCGCCGGTACGGCCCGGCACCGACGACGGTGAGGCACTGGCCCGCGACGTCCTCGCCCGTGACGCGGTCGAGGAGTTCGCCGGCTCCGCGCGGCGTGGACTCTTCCGGGAGATCCAGGCCGACTCGCTGCTGGCGTATCTGGGCGCGCCGGATGCGGCCCGCGTTCTGCACGCACTGCTCGGCGCCGATCCCCGACCGCCACTCGCCGACTTCCGCGACCTCGGCATCGAGACGCAACTGGAGCACGTCGTGTCGAGTTGGGGCGGGCCCGGCGCGGAGAGCGCGTCGCGCCTGCGCCGGTTGCGCGATTGCGTGTCCACCGTCACGCGCGCCCTGACCGATCACGCGCCGCGCTTGTACCCCGGCCGGCTGACGGTGTTCGGATCGAAGGATCTCGACGGGTGGGTCGACCGCGTGGAGGATGTCGACGTGGCGGCGTTGCCGGCCGGCAGCGAGTCCGATCCCGCCCTGCTCGCCGCCGCGCTCACCGGATGGCTCGGCCGGTCCGGGGCGTCCGGGCCGGGCCTGTCGCCTGACTGGAACCAGGAGAGGATGGTGCCGGATGACCACGGCTGACGCCGCGCCGCGGCTGGGAACGCAGCTGACGTACGACGACTTCGTGCCGGTCCCGGAGTTCAGCCCGTGGTACGAGGCGGCGGTGAGCTTCTCCGCGGATGGCGAGGAGATCGCGTTCGTGGCGGCTACCAGCGAGCTGTTCACGATCTTCCGGCAACCGGTGGCGGGCGGGCCCGCGCAGGCGGTGACAGACGGCGACGGCTGGTTCGTCCATACGGCGTACTGGTCACCCGATGGTCGCTGGATCGCCTACAGCGCCGCACCGACCGGCGCCGAGGAGCACGACATCTTCATCATCGCCGCGCAAGGCGTGGCGGCCGATGGCAGCGGACGCATCCAGGTGACCGATGTGCCCACGGCAACCCATCGCCTACCCGCGGGCTGCTGGTCACCGGACTCGCGGTACCTCGCGTATTCCGGCAATGACCGCCGCCGCGGTGCGGTGGATCTGCTCGTCTACGACCTGCGGGCGGGGCAGTCCCGACGCCTGATGGCGGGCGACAGTTTCTATCACCCACGCCGATGGTCGCCGGACAGCCGACGTTTGCTCGCCGTGGAGGAGCGGGCGATGGCCGAGACGAACCTTCACGTCGTGGATGTCGTGACCGGAGCGGCCGAGGAGGTGACGCAGGCTCGGCATGGTGTGACGATCATCCCCGGACCCTGGCTGCCCGACAGTGACCAGGTGGTCGTCGTCTCCAACCTCGGTGGCGAGTTCATGGGCCTGGCCACGCTCGATGTCGGTACCCGCAAGATCGAGTGGCTGAGCGCGCCGTTCTGGGATGTCGAGCGGGTGGTGGGATCGCGCGACGGGTCCACACTCGCGTGGACGGTCAACGAGAACGGATTCTCCAAGTTCTACCTCTACCGACCCGAGCTGGACGACGAGCCGGTACTGATGCCTGAGGTCGCGCGCGGTGGAATGGTGCATGGCCTCGCGCTCTCCGCGGACGGCCGGCGGGCGGCGGTGGTCACCAGTGGATCGGCACGAACCTACGAGCTGAGCGTGCTCGATACGGCGGACCGCGGCATGCGAGGACTCGTCGGCGGGCTGCCCCCACGCATCCACGACTACCCGTTGGTCGAAGCGGAGCCGGTCGGGTACACCTCGTTCGACGGGGTGACGATCCACGGGTACCTGATGAGGCCGACCGGGCGGGACCGCGCCGGTGTGGTCATCGCTCTGCACGGTGGACCACACATTCAGGAGCGGCCCAACTACGGCTACTCAGGTATGTACCAGTACCTGCTCGCCCGGGGCATTGGTGTCTTCCTGCCGAATATTCGAGGTTCGTCCGGGTATGGCGCCTCATTCGAGCGTCTGCTCGTGCGTCGGTACGGGTTGGACGACGTGGCCGACGTGGACGCGGCCAACGAGTACCTGTGTTCGCTGGAATGGGTCGACCGGGACCGGATCGGGCTGTTCGGCTTCTGCTACGGCGGCTTCGCCGCGCTCGGGGCGCTCGTGCGCAGCCCGGACCGGTGGCGCACCGCTGCCTGCTGGGGCGCGTCCTGCGATCTCCTCGACCTCATCGAGGGTGGAACCCCGGAGGAGCACGAAGCGCGCCTCGCGCTCATCGGCGACCCCGACCTGGACCGCGAGGAGCTGATCGCGCGGTCCCCATTGACTCACGTCGACCGGATCCGGGCGCCGTTGTTCCTCATCCACGGCCAGGATGATCCGCAGGTACCGCGCCGCCAGTCCGATCGCCTGGCCGAAGCGGTCCGGGCCAACGGTGTGCCGGTCGAGTTCCAGGGCCAGGATGGCCACGGGTTCGCCGACGCGGACAGCCTCTACACCGCGTGCCGGGATACCGCGAACTTCCTCATCCGTCAGCTAGGACCGGACGCACCCCTGCTGCCGCGGGACTGACCCCGGCCGTTGACGTGTCGCGGCCCGCGTTCTCGAGGGTCGTCGGTCGTCCACGCCGCTGCCCGGCGACGACCTTCTGCCCACAATGGACCGGGAGTCCAGGCGAGTTCGCGCTGGTGACGCGGATGCGACGGTCGAGTGACGACCGCCAATGAGACTGCATGCAGGCATATCCATTCGGGTCAGGGTTTCTGGCGAACCGGTGTCGGGCTGGTGTCATCTGCGCACCGGAGTTCCGGCTCGCCGTGGCCCGGTTCTCCAGGAGGGAGTCCGCCCATGTCGTCGGCCACGCTGGCCTCCGTCACCCGCCCCATCCCACCCGCGAGCGCGCCGTACACCCGCGCATCGCAGTCCCCGGCCGCCCCGCAACCGGGGGTTGCCGCACCCCGCCCGGTCGCGCCGAGGCAAACCTCGTCGGCGGGCCTCGAGAACGTGGTCCACCGTGCCGTCGCTGATCCGGAGGTGTACAGCTCCATCCAGCGCTACCTCGGCAGCCTGTGCCGCGATTCGCATTTCGCCGAGGATCTGGCCCAGGACGCGGTGGTCCGGGCGATCGAACGGGCGCGGGACTTTCGCGGGGAGGGATCCGTCGACGGCTGGTTGAAAGCCATTGCTCGAACAACCTTCCTCATGGCAATCCGGGCGAAGCGGGAGTCGCCCGGCTGCGAGGTGGACGACATGGTGCCCTCAGCCGAGGATGTGGCGTTGGAGAAGTTGGACCGCGACGACGCCAAGGAGGTCGTGCGGGGTCTGTCGCAGCCCGACCGGCAACTCGTCGACCTGTACTACGGCCTCGGCCTCAGCATCAGCCGCATCGCGGCGCTGATGTCGACGACGGAGTGCGCGGTGAAGTGCCGGTTGTACCGGCTACGACTCCGGGTGGCGGCCCTGTCACCGGTATCCGCCCTGGCCGAGCAAAGGTTGGACGGCTAAGTGGATGCCGGCAGCATCGCCGTCGGCTGCGCGGTGACGGTCCTGGCCGTGGTGCGTCTGGGCTCACAGCCGCTGCGGCTGGACGAGGCGCGCACTGCCCTGCTGGCTGATGGCGTGCTCGCCACCGGGGCGCCGCGGTACACCCGGCCCGGGCCACCGCTGTTCGGCCCCATGGAGATGGGACGCAATGGTCTGTGCGTACTTCACACGCCCTTGCAGTTCTACGTCGGGGCGATCGGTCGACTGTTCCGCAAGACTCCGGGCGCGACGCGGCTGCCGTTCGCGCTCATCGGAGCCGGGGCGGCCTGGGCCGCCATCGGTCTCGGCGAGCGCCTCATGCCGGGCTCAGGAACCTTTGTCGGGCTGTGCTTCGTCCAGGTGCCCGCACTCCTGTTGATCCGGCAGGCGCGCTACTACTCACTGGTACTCGCCGCGAGGATCTTCGCATTGTGGGCGCTGGTGCTCGGCTCGTGGTGGATCGCGGTGCTGGCCGGCATCGTCATCGCCAGCGCCGAGTGGAGCGGGTACCTGGCTACGCTCACCGCCAGCTTCGCCGGGGCACTGGTCGGCAGTTGGCCGTTCACGGAGGCGACGGGCCTGCTCTCCGGCCTGTTGGTGTTGGCCGCCTGGGCGTGGTTGCGGCGCGGCGTGGACGCACCGGTGCCGTTTCATCGCCACAAGGTCGACGGCTTCCTCGAGTCCTTCTGGACGTATTTCTGGAAGCTGCAGTGTCTGCTCGCGCCGGTGATCCCCGTTGCCGTCGTGGCGTTGGTGGTGCACGCCCAGGTGCCGCAGCGTCTCGTCGCCGGGTTCGCCTTCATCGTCCTGGCCCATCTCGGGCTCCGGTCGGTCACGCCGGCCGTGTTCACGCGGTACCTGGCCGCCGCGTTGGCTCCGGCCGCGCTCGCGATCGGGCTCACCCTCGCCGCGATCTGGCAGCGGACACCCGTGCTGGCCGGGGCGCTGTGCGTCCTCATGGTCTGCACCGACATCCTCCACATGGGACCGTTGTTGTTGATTCCGGCCCGGGCCGCGCGCGCGCTGGCCTTCGTCCGCTGCCCGGCTGGTTCCCATTTCGCCCGGCAGGCGCCCGAGGATCTCGACCGGCGGATCCGGGTGACGATGTGGGAATACCTGCGCGAGCTGGCCCATCCGCCGCGGCTGCGGGCGTCCGGGCTGGCCGCGGCCCTGCCCGCGGGGAGCACTGTCGTGATCGGACAGACCGAGGCGCCGACACTGCAGGTCGCCGGGCCCACGCTCCAGGTCGTGCCGTGGGGAATCGAGAAGGCGGCGGAGCGGGCGTGGCTGGCCGAGCACCCGCCCGACTTCGTCGTCCTCGGTGATGTCGACCGGCCCGGCGGCGCGGTGGCAAAGCTTCCGTGGGCCTTCCATCGCCGCGTGCTGCTGGTGACCGATGTCCTGCTGGCCAACTCCGAGTCGATGGAACGGCACGTGTTCGACGATCGTCGGCTGCCGGTCGGCGTGGAGGTGCTCGAGCGATGCAGTACCAGCTGATCCTGGTCGGGGCATGCCTGCTCATCCTGGCGGTGCTGGCCCAGCTACGGGCAGCTCGGATCCGACCGCCGCCGCCGATCGCGCAGCGGGTGACGACGACGGCGACCTGGCAGGCGGACACGCTGGAGGTCGCCTTCACCGGGGCACGGGGAATCGCGCTCAGCTTCCACGGCGCGACCTGGCACCCGGCCGTCACGGTCCTCGAGGTCTCGGGACCGCTCACCCTCGTCAGCCCCCGGGACGTGCGCCGCTATGTGCTGGCACGTCCCGAGCGCGGCCCGGTAGAGCTGCGCCATGTGTGGGAGCAGCTGACCCTGCGCCAGATCACGATATCCCTTCCCACACCATCGATTCCCACACCAGCGATTCCCACACCAGCGGTCGGCGGGGCTGGTGCGCGGACTCCGCGACATCCCGCCAGCACTGAGGGTGTTGCCCCGCCCGCCAGCGGTCGCATCGATGGGGCTCGCGAGATCGACCGGGTACGGCTACCGTAAGGATCGATGTATCCCAACCCATCAGATCGTGCGAAGGGCGTGCGGATGAAGAAGTTACTCGTGGCGTGCGCGGTGCTCGTCCTCACGCTCGCCGGCTGCGGCTCCAAGGGTGCGGCCACGAACACGGCACCACAGACCGGGACGCTCGTCCTCGGCGCGTCGCTCTCGCTCACCGGGTCGCTGGCCAGGGAGGGGCTGCTCACCAAGGAGGGCTACGACGTATGCCTGAAGGTGGTCAACGCCAAGGGCGGCGTACCCGTCGGTAACCAGAGGCTCACGCTCGACATCCGTTACCAGGACGACACGTCCAAGGCCGACGTGGCCGCCCAGCTTGTCGACCAGTTCAACGATCAGGGCATCAAACTCGTGCTCGGCCCGTACGGGTCGGGCACGACCGCGGCCGCCGCGGTGGTGATCGAGCGCAACGGCCAGGTCATGGCTGACAGCTCCGGCGCCGACGACGCCATCTTCACCAAGGGCTACCACCGTACCTTCGCGGTTCTCTCGCCGGCGACGTCGTACGCCACCAGCATCCTGCAGGCGATCAGCGACCTGGCCTCGCCCAAGCCCAGGACGGTCGCCTTCATCTCCGCTGACGACGGCTTCTCCAAGACGGCCACCGCGGCCGCCGCGGCCAAGGCGCCCGAACTGGGGTTCACCGTGGTCGGCACCGAGTTCGTGCCCAACGGCACCTCGGACGTTCTCGTCGGCGCTGACGAAGATCAAGCCCAAGAGTCCGGACGTCATCATCGGCTCGGCCCACCTGGCCGAGGGCGTCGCGATCATCAAGCAGAGCGGCGAGCTGGGGGTCAAGCCGGCCGGTGGTTTCGGCGAGACGGTCGCCCCGCCCACCCCCGACTTCGTGCAGACCCTGGGCCCGGCGGCGGAGGGCGTGCTCGGCTCGACCCAGTGGACGCTCAAGACCAAGGGCTCCGACAAGTGGTTCGGCACGGCCGGCGACTACGCCAAGACGTTCGCCGGCCAGTTCAACGGCCGGGCGGTCGAGTACCACGGGGCTGAGGCGACGGCGGCTTGCCTCGCCTTCGTCCTCGCCGTAGAGAAGGCGGGCAGCACCGACCCGCAGAAGGTCCGTGACACGCTGGCCAGCCTGGACGAGCAGACGTTCTTCGGTCCGTTGAAGTTCACCGCGACCGGCCAGAACCTCACCAAGTCGATGGGGGTCATCCAGATCCAGGGCGGCAAGCCCGTCGCCGTCTGGCCCAAGGAGGCGAGCGAGGGCCCGCTCGTGTGGCCCGCCGCGAAGGCATGACCGCAGCCTGGCCGCGGCGGGTGGACCAATGAGCCAGTTCGCTCAGGCCACGGTCTACGGCCTGCTCCAGGGAGGGCTGTTCGCGCTCGTCGCGATCGGCTTCTCCCTGGTGTGGGGCGTCATGAACATTGTCAACCTGGCCCACGGCGCGTTCGTCGTCGCGGGCGCGTACGTCGCCTTCGAGTTGAACCAGGCGATCGGGCTGGACCCGTTCCTGGGGATGGTGCCGGCGGCGGTCCTGCTCTTCGCCGTCGGCTACGTGATCCAGCGGTACCTGGTCAACCTCGTCGTCAACGCCCCCATCTTCATCACCCTGCTTCTCACCTTCGGGCTCGAACTGCTGGCGACCAACGGAATGATCCTGTTGTTCACGGCCAACTACCGTTCCATCCCGACCAGCTATGCCGCACAGTCGATCGTGCTGCCCGGCGACGTTCGTGTCCCTTATGGACGGTTGATGGCGGCCGGCCTCGCCATCGCCATCAGCCTGATGCTCGGGTGGACGATGCGCCGTACCCGGACCGGGCTGTCCATCCTGGCCACCGGGATGGACCGCGGCGCCGCCCGGCTGATGGGGATCCGGGCCGCGCACATCTACGCGGTGACGTTCGGGTTGGCGGCCGCGCTGGCCGGGGCGGCCGGCGCGGCCACCGGCGCGGTGAGCACGTTCTCGCCGGCCGATGCCGGCCGGTTCACCCTGTTCAGCTTCGTCGCCTCCGTCCTGGGTGGACTGGGCAACATGTCCGGCGCGCTCTACGGCGGCCTCGTGCTTGGCCTGGTCGAGGCGTGGGGCGGGCAGCTGTTGCCGGGAACCCTGGTCAACGCGGTCGCCTTCGCCGTCGTTGTGATCGTGCTCGCCGTACGGCCGCAGGGCCTGGCCGGTCGAGCGTTCTACGCCGCCCGGGTGGAGACATGACAGCGGTCTCCGATGTGGACATACCCGCGCGGGCCCGGACGGTCGGGCCGCCCTGGCACCGCCGGGTCACACCGTGGCTGATGCTGGCGGCCGCGGTCCTGCTCGGGCTGGGCCTGCAGACCCAGCTCTACACCGGCCAGGAGCGGACCGTCACGACGGTGCTGATGTTCGTGGCGCTCGCGGCGGCCTGGAATCTCATCGGCGGGTTCGCGGGCTACGCCTGCTTCGGGCAGGTGGGCTTCTTCGGTCTGGGCGGGTACACGGCCGCCGTGCTCATGGTGCACGGGCACGTGTCATTCTGGTTGTCCTTGCCGGTGGCGGCGCTCGTCGTCGGCGCCTTCGCCCTCCTCATCGGCGCGCCCCTGCTCCGGCTGCGCGGGCACTA
Organism: uncultured Actinomycetota bacterium; assembly: GCA_963803345.1. Taxonomy (GTDB): domain Bacteria; phylum Actinomycetota; class Actinomycetes; order Mycobacteriales; family Micromonosporaceae; genus CAWDLX01. The sequence goes on along the minus strand of CAWDLX010000004.1, from coordinate 269,454 downwards.
CTTCGCGGTGGCCACGCTCGGCGTCGCCGAAGGCCTGCGGGAGGTCGTGACCAATCTGCCCGACCTCACCGGGGGCGGCGGCGGCATCACCATCCCGTCGGTGACCGCGGACGCACCGACCCGGTGGCTCGGCAACGACGGCTTCTACCTGCTGTTCCTGGTCCTGTCGGCGGTCGTGGTCGCGGTCACCATCGCCGTCTCGTCGACCCGGGCCGGTTACGCACTGCGCGCCATCCATCAGGACGAGGACGCCGCCGCGGCGACGGGGGTCAACACCACCGTGACGAAGACGCTGACCTTCGCCGTGTCGGCCGCACTCACCGGAGTGGTCGGCGCGGCGTACGCCTTCCAGCAGGTCACCATCTACCCGGACCGGCTCTTCGACGTGGAGATCACCGTCCTGCTGGTGGTGATGGTGATCCTGGGCGGAGCCGGTACGGTGATCGGCCCGGTCGTCGGCGGGATCGCGGTGGCGTACGCCTCGGAGTGGCTGCGCCAGCATTTCCCGGCCGGGCACACCTTCCTCCTGGGCGGGCTCATCATCGTGGCGGTCATCCTGCTGCCCCAGGGTTTCACCAACTACGTCCGCGACGGCGTCCGGACCCGGCGGTTCTCGTTGCTGGACAACATACGCAGGTACCGGCTGTGACCGGGCCGATCCTACGGGCCCGCGGCCTGTCCAAGACGTTCGGTGGCCTGCACGCGCTGCGCGGGGTGGACCTCGACCTGCGTCCAGGCTCCCTGCTCGGGGTGATCGGGCCCAACGGAGCCGGCAAGTCCACGCTGGTCAACCTCATCACCGGGTACCTGCGACCGACGGCCGGCACCATCGAGGTCGACGGCCGTACGATGACCGGGGCCCGGCCGTGGCGCATCGCCCGGGCCGGGGTGGCCCGTACGTTCCAGATCGTCAAGCCGTTCCGTGGCATGACCGTCATCGACAACGTGGCGGTGGCCGCGCTGCACCGGCGGCAGCGGCTGAGCCTCGGCGCCGCCCTGACCGCCGCGGCCGAGGTGCTCGAACGGGTGGGGCTGGCCGGGCGGGCCGGGGTCGCCCCAGGGGAGCTGTCCATCGCCGACGCGCGCCGGTTGGAGTTGGCCAAGGCGCTCGCGCTGCGCCCCCGCGTCCTGCTGCTCGACGAGGTGCTGGCCGGCCTGCGCCCGGCCGAACTGGAACCGGCGTTGGAGCTGATCTCCTCACTGCGGGCGGAGGGGCTCGCCCTGCTCATGGTGGAGCACGTGGTGCAGGCCATCGCGGCGATCTCCGACGAGGTGCTCGTGCTGCACCACGGCGAGGCGTTGACCATCGGTGCGCCGGCTCAGGTGCTCGCTGACGAGCGGGTCGTGGAGGCCTACCTCGGGTCCCGTTACGCGGCCCGGGAACAGGCCCGCCGCCCGCGACCCGAGGCGAGCCCGAGATGACGTTCTCGGTCACCGAACTGGTCGCCGGCTACGGTCGGGTGGCGGTGCTGCACGGCGTCAGCGTCACCGTGGCGCCGGGCCGGGTGGTCGCGCTCATCGGACCCAACGGTGCCGGCAAGTCGACCCTCCTGCGCGCGGCGACCGGGATGATCCGACCGACGGCCGGCCGCGTCCGGTTGGGCGCGAGCGACCTGACCGGAGCCTCGATCGAGACGATCGCGCGGGCCGGGGTGGCCCACGTGCCGGAGGGGCGGCGGCTCTTCGCCGGCCTGAGCGTGCGGGACAATCTACGTTTGGGCGGCCTGCGGGCCTCCGGTGACAGCCTGGACGAGGTTCTCACCCTGTTTCCGCGGCTCGGTGGGCGGCTGAACCAGGTCGCCGGCTCACTCTCCGGCGGCGAGCAGCAGATGTGCGCCATCGGCCGCGCGCTCATGGGAAGGCCGGCCTACCTTCTGGTGGACGAGCTCTCGCTCGGCCTCGCCCCAATGGTCGTCGACGAGATCCTGGCCCGGCTCACCGACATCGCCGCCGGGGGAACCGGCGTCCTCCTCGTCGAGCAGGACGCCGGCGCCGCCCTGGAGGTGTGCCAGTACGCGTACGTGTTGGAGAACGGCGCCATCACACTGCACGGCGAGCCGGACCGGGTGGCCGACGACTCGACCGTGCGCTCGGCCTACCTCGGCATCATCTGATGATTCATCATCATCGTCGTGGTGATCCTTGCCCTCGCCTGAACGCTACTGGCAGACGCAGATACCGAGGCACCCGTGCCCGGTAGGCACCGAACGCCTGGCCGAAGGACATGGTCAGGTGGGTCTCCTCTCGCAGTACATCCCGGTGAGTCCACCAAGCCGCCGCCGGAACGGCTACTACGAGGTAACCGGAGTCCGCGATCAAGCCAGCACCGAGGGTCGCCAGTGCCCAGCCCGTGTACATCGGATTGCGGCTGTGCGCGTACGGACCGGTGGTGACGAGCCGGCCGGGGTGCTGGAGGACCACCTCGCCAGCGGTCCTCACCGAGACCAGGACGAGACCGGCACCACTGAGGACGAGCGGCCAGCCGAGTGCGCGTCGCACCGCATGCGACATACCCAGGTTCCATCGGCAGGCCCGGTGCAGACCGAGCCCGACGGCAAGACCAACGACATAGGCCTCCGGCACGGGCACGTTGCCAAGCCTCCAGTTCGCCGTCATACGGCTACCGGTCCATGTCCGCGATGGTCTGTACCTCAGCGCAGAACGCATCGGGCTCCTCGATGTGAGGGGCGTGGCCGGCATTCTCGATCACGTGCAGCGGCCAGCCATGTCGTGCCGCCGCGTGATGCGCGACCGACAGCGGAACCATGCGGTCGTGGCGTCCCCACAGCAGTGCTGTGGGGACGGTGATGCGGTCGAGGTCACCGTCGGGGATGCGGCGGGTCTCGCTGGCGATGAGCCGGCGCATGGTCTTCTTGACGTGAGGTACGACCGCGCGGCTACGGGTGTACGTCTCGAACGCCTCGAACCAACGAGGGTCGCGTCGGCGGACGGCGTCGAGGTCGTGGAGAGCGAAGCGGTCGAACCGCTCGGCATTTCGAGCTGACGGTCGGATGGCGAAGCGTACCGCGACGTACCGTAGCCGCAGCGGCAAACGATAGGGTCCGACACCGGGGGCCGCGTAGATCACCAGTTGACTGATGGCGTCACTGCGCGCGGCCGCGACAGCGGTCAGACTGCCGATAAGGGAGTGTGCGACGACGAGGGGGCGCCGAAGGTGCAGGTGCCGCATCAGGTCGATGAGCCAACTGGTGAAGGTCTCGACATCGAGGCGTGGCGCCGGTGCCGACTCGCCCAGGCCAGGCACGTCCGGAACGACCACCCGATGGCGGCCGGCGAGGCGGGGAACGGCGGGCGCCCACATCGCTCCGCCACACTCGATCCCGCCGTGCAACAGCAGCAGCGGCGGGCCGTCGCCTGCCTCCCAGACGTTGGTGGCGATGCCCGCCACATCCAGCACGCGGCTCGTGGCGGACAGACCGGCGAGCATGCGTTCCCGTGCTGAGGAAGAAGCGTCCATGTTGCGATTCTGCGCTTGCCGGCCCGTCCGCCGCGTCGCGCGGATCCGCCAACCGTGTCCGGCGAGCGTGGTTACTTCTGACCATGCCGAGAGTCAGGTGAGGCGGTGTCCGAATGCGTAGGCGCCCGCCGCCGTACGGGATGAGACGCCGAGCTTGGCGAAGATGTTCTGGACGTGACGGGCGACGGTGTGCTCGCTGATCACCAAGGTTGCCGCGATCTCCCGGTTCGAGTTGCCGCTGGCCACCAGTGTGAGCACCTCAAGCTCGCGGCTGGTCAGACCGCCGGGATGCTCGGGTCGCGCCCGGAGCAACGCGTCCACATGGGCCAGATCCGTGGTTGCCCCGAGGTACTCGAATCCGAGCCTGGCCGCATCAAGCTCCATCTCAGCGCCGTCATGGTCGCCCAAGGCCCGGCAGGCGAGGCCGATCAGGACCCTCGCCCGAGCGGCTTCGTACGGCAACCCAAGACTGCGCCAAGCGGTCCATGCCCGTCGTAGTGGCGCCAGGGCCGCCGTGGGCTGGCCGGCGGCGATGAGCACTGCCCCCTCGGCGCCGGCTGCCGTGGCGCGCAGGAACGAGGTACCGATGACCGTGGCGAGCTCCGTGAGCTCGGCCGAACCGGTGCGCGCCGCATCGATGTCGCCCGCGGCGAGCATGATCTCCACATACGGACCCAGGGTCCTGGCGCGAGCGACCGCACCCGATACCTCGTCCAGAAGCCGGCGAATCGACGCGACAGCTGCCCCCGAGTGTCCCTGGGCGAGTCGCAGCAGGGCGAGGCCCGGCTGCGGCTCTCGGCCGGCGTGCGAAGCAGCCCGGTACGCGTCCTCCGCCTCCCCGAACTGGCTGCGCAAACGGTGCAACTCAGCGACCCTGTAGTGCGCTTCGCCGACCGCACCCCGTCCCGACAGGAGGTGACAAGCCCGGTTGGCCTCGTCCAGTGCGTCCAACCAGTCGCCGTGCAGCTGCATCACCTCCGCCCGGTGCACGAGGCACTCGCCACGGAACGGGACGAGGTCGGACTGCGCGTCGCACCAACGGCTGAGCGCGACCGTCCACTCCCGCGTACGGCGAATGTCGCAGATGGCCCGACACGCGTCGATGGCACCGCAGAACACGTTTCCGACGACGAGCGGCGGGATGTCGTCGCGGCCGATCGCGAGGATCGCCTCGTCCAGTAGCGGCACGGCCTCGGTCCACCGACCAATGGCGATCAGCGCCTGGCCCTGGCCCATCTGGCTGAGGGCTGAAAGTCCCGGGTCCCCGAACTGCTCGCCGATGCGACCAGCGGTCGCGAATTGCTCCAGCGCCGCAGCCGGATCCTCGTCGAAGCAGCCGATCGCCTGCGGTATCAGCAGGTAGCCCCGTTGCACGCAGTCCTCATCCGCGATCAGCTTCTGCGCCCGCGCCAACCAACCACCGCCCCGCGCGAACTCGCCATGGTCGATCAGGCCATACGCCAGCCACAAGGCGCACCCGGCCGCTCGTGCCACGTCATCGGCGCGCAGGCACGCGTCGTGAGCGCGAGTCCAGACATCGACCCAGTCGGGGACGCCGAGCAGGTGTCCGGCCATCGCGAGACGCTCGAGATCTTCGACTTCCAGCGTGGTCTCGCTCGCGGCCTCGGACAGCTGCTCATATGCGTCTCGCCACGCCCGCCGATGGAAAGCTTCGCGACCCGCTTCGATCGCTGGTGTCGCCATGCTGCCATCCTTACTCCAGGTGGTGGGTCGCGCGGTGGTGCAGGACAGTTTAGGCCTCAGTTGGCTGAAACCACGGTCTTCTGTCCGGCGGTGCCGGTACAGCGGGTGCGCGGTACGGTGCGGGTTGTGGCGATGGGCGATAGCGGGCTGATCACGCCGGCGCGGCGACGGTTCGAGCGGCTGCTGGCCCGGCCGTACGCCGACGCGGTGATCGCGGCCAACCGGGCCTACCTCGGCGCAGCCCTGCCGGCCGCGGCGGACGGGGCCGGCCAGCGATGGGTGCTGACCTGCCTGCCGTCGACCCGGACGAGGCCCGGCCGGCGGCGTCTGTCGGTGGTCAGTATGCGCAACATGGAGACGTTCGTGCTCTACGTCGATGACCGCGAGCCGACCACCCCCCGCGGCTTCGTAGTCGTCAGCCAGTCGGCCGCGCTCAGCGCGTTCGGCACGCCGGAGGCGTTGCGGGCCGGGCTGAACCTCGAGGAGGTCTACCCCTCGACCTACCAGGCCGCCGGCCACGACCAGCTGGCGCTCACGGGCACGGCCGAGGACCTCATCCGCGTACTGGGCGACCCCACCATCGCCGAAGCGGCCGGTGAGCTCGCGGACGATCTGACTACGAGCCGTTCGGTGTACGCCCGGTTCCACAACACACACCTGACCGATGCCGTCCTGGCCCGTACTGTCCACAAGGGACGCCCGGGGATGACGCGGTAGGTACGCAGGTGTGACTCTCAGCGGGGGAGGGCGTGGAAGCCGGACCGGATGGCGGCGCTCCGGTCACGGCCGTCGCGACCGGTGGAGGTCCAGAGCCTCCCCCTCTTCACGATCCGCGGTCCGTCGCCCGTAGGTACGATGATCGACGCCCGCCGCCGGTCCACCCGTGTCAGCACCTGGCCATCGGCCAACGCGTCGAGGAACAGCACGATGTCGGTGGCCGTCGCCGAGGCGAACCAGGCGTGGGCCGGCTGTGAGATGTCGTGGTGCCCGGTGTCGACGAAGTAGTGCAGCCGGACCGACCCGTCCGGCCCGAGCAGATCGAACTCGAGGCCGATGAACCGGTCCGGATCGACGTACACCTGCACTGTGTACACCGGTCGCGTCAGCTGGTACCGGACAGCCGTGTCCTCGATGATGACGTCCACCGCCATCTCGCGCTCCCGCCACCGCGCGACCGCCGCCGCGATCCGCTCCGCCGGCGGCCCAACTCCGGGTCGGTCGCGCATGCTCACATTCTAGAGACGGCACCAGGCACCGGCTCCCCGGATCGCCGAAGCGCGGGTACGGCTGGCCGGGGCCATGCGGCCCCGTAGGTCGGGACCTACTGCCCTTGGCCGGTGATTTTCGCCCCAGTAGCGTCCGAACCGCGAGGACGGTGCACGGCATCGCTGAAGGGGGCCATCATGCAGGAATTCTCTGTGCCTGCGGCATACGTCGTGAAGCCAGACGAGAACGTCACGGATGATGTTTTCGCGAATGCGGAGAACTGGCCCGAGACGGTCGGTATGAAGCGAAAGGTGAATGGCACGTGGGCGCCGGTGACCTGGCGTGAGTTCGCCGGGCAGGTGTGCGGCCTCGCCGCCGGCTTCATCGCCGCCGGCATCCAGCCGGGTGACCGCGTGGGACTGATGTCGCGCACGCGGTACGAGTGGACACTGCTCGACTATGCGATCCTGACCGCCGGTGGTGTCACCGTACCGATCTATCCCACCTCCTCGCTCGAGCAGGTCGAATGGATCCTCGGCGACTCAGGTGCGGTTGCTGTCGTGGTCGAAACCGACGTACACGCAGAGAAGATCGCCCTGTCCCGGGCCAGCCTCCCCGCGCTCACGCACACATGGGAGATTGACGGCGATTGGCCTGTCCGACATCGCGGCGCTCGGCGCGCGGGTAACACCGGAACAGGTCGAGCAACGGCGCCGAACCCGCGCCGCCGCCGACCTCGCCGAGATCGTCTACACGTCCGGCACGACCGGCCGCCCGAAGGGCTGCATGCTGAGCCACGGCAACATCGTGGCCAACACCCGTAACTGCATGGAGAACGACGGCTTCAAGAAGGTCTTCAACGAGAACAACTCGACGCTGCTGTTCCTGCCGCTCTCGCACAGCTACGCCCAGGTCATCCAGTACGGCGCTGTCTACTCGCGCACCGTCCTGGGCCTGGTCGACATGGCTGACGCCGTCGCGGAGCTGCCGGCATACAAGCCGACGAGCGTGCTGTCGGTGCCGCGGCTATGGGAGAAGACCTACAACAGCGCCAGGCGCAGAGCCGACAGCGAGGGTCACGGCAAGATCTTCGCCAGGGCGGAGGCCACGGCCATCGCCTACAGCCGGGCGCTGGACGCCGGCGGGCCCGACCCCGTGCTCCGCCTCAAGCACGCCCTGTTCGACCGTCTTGTCTACGGCAAGCTGCGCGCTGCGCTCGGCGGTAACGTGCAGTACTCCTGGAGCGCGGCCGCCCCGCTCGGCACGCGGCTCGGACACTTCTTCCGTGGCTGCGGCATCAACATCCTTGAGGGCTACGGTCTGACCGAGACCAGCCCCGCGACCAACTCCAACACACCTGACGCGCAGAGGATCGGTACCGTAGGGCGGCCGATCCCCGGCTGCACGATCCGGATCGCGCCGGACGGCGAGGTGCTGGTCAAAGGCCACATGGTGTTCCAGGGGTACTGGAACGACGAGACGGCCACCAAGGAGATGATCGACGAGGACGGCTGGCTGCACACCGGCGACATCGGCGTCATCGACGACGACGGCTTCCTCGCGATCACCGGGCGCAAGAAGGACCTCATCATCACGTCGGCCGGCAAGAACGTCGCGCCCACCGTGCTCGAGGACCGGCTGCGCGCGCACTGGCTGGTCAGCCAGTGCCTGGTCGTGGGTGACGCGAAGCCCTACATCGCGGTGCTCGTGGCTGTCGACCCCGAGACGTTGGCCCAGTGGAAGGCCGACAACGGCAAGCCGGAGACGGCGACCATGGCAGAGCTTCGTGATGACCCCGCTCTGCGGGCGGAGATCCAGTCCGCTGTCGACGACGCCAACAAGGCGGTGTCACAGGCGGAGGCGATCAAGAAGTTCGTCATTCTCGACGAGGACTTCAGCGAGGCCGGCGGTCAGCTGACACCGACGTTGAAGGTGCGCCGCAACGTCGTCATGGAGAAGTACGCGTCTCAGGTCGCCGCCTTGTACAAAGACAGCGTCTCGTAGCTGCTCTCCCCAAACACCGCAATTCTTCGCGAAGCCGCCCGGCCGGCGTGACCTTCGACCGGAGCGAAGATCGGGATGGTGTCATTGTGATCTTCACGCCGAGCCAGGCGCAAGTGCCACCGGGGTACCCCCACGAATACGAGCGTCGGCTGCGGTTGCGGGACCAGCGCCTGGTCGTGATCCGGCCGGTGATCCCGGCCGACTCGGCCGAGCTGGCGGCGGCGATCCGGACCGCCGACCCCGACACACTACGACGGCGGTTCCTCGGCGGCGCTCCGCACCCCACGGCGGTCGACCGGCTGACCACATTGGACTATGTGCACCGGTTTGCCCTCGCCGCCGCCGACGAACGCAGCGGAACGGGCGTGGCCATCGCCAGATACGGGACAACTCAGGACGGTGTCGCCGAAGTAGCGGTCGCCGTCGACCCGGCCTGGCGCAGGGTCGGGCTGGCCACCGCCCTCGTCGAGATGCTCGCGCAGGCCGCCCTCGATCGCGGCATCCACGAGTTCAGCGCCATCTACCTCGCCGAGAACCGGCCGATCACAGCGCTTCTCGCGACCACCGGAGCCGCCGGCCCGCAGCGGATACGTCAGGGCATCGCCGAGGTCGCCGTCGCACTCGATCGCGAACAGGTCGACGCGGCCCTGCCCGCGTTCGAGCCGCCGACCGACAGCGCGCCCGCTGGCGCGGCCGGCGAGGCCACCACGGTGCAGATCGGGTAGCTTGCCGTCACCGCCGAGATGAGAGCATGTCCGCCGCACAGGAATGTCGCAGTGACCCCCGGAACCGCCCATTCGGATGATCATCGCTGCGCCCTTCTCTGCGAAGCTCATGCGCCATGAGCCGGAAGCGACTTCTGCGCTTTGGCGCGGCGGTGATCCTCGGCGTCAGTAGCTACCTGCTCTGCGCCAACGTCATGCCACCCGCGGCCGCGGGCTTCGCGGCCGCCTGCGTTGCTTCGTGGACCTGGATACAGTCCGGGATCTGGCGCCGCGGTGAACGGCCGGGTGGCACTACTCGCCGCACGGGCACCCGGGGCTCACCCGTTGCGACGTTTGACAAGGGCCAGGACCAGGCGGTCGGCCGGCGCGCTGACGGGATCGCGAACCCGTTCGGGTCGGTGAAGTCCAACCAGCATCGCTGATATGACGCCGCGTGGCGGCGACGCTGTTGCTGATCAAGTGTCACAAATGGGGCGGACAGGTTCGGTTGCCGGGCCTTGGCGCGGGGACTCACGACGGCGTCGGCGTTGAGGTCACCAGGTAGTCCTCGAGTAGCGCTGGCGTGATCCCGGCGCGGTGAAACGCCTGGAGGGTCGAGAGCAGGTTGGCCTTCAGGTACTTGTCGAAGTGCATCAGGACAATGTCACCTGGGTGGATCCCGCCGGGTCGTTGCCAGGCGATGCTTCCGGTGGTCGCGTACTCGTTCCATGAGACGTTGGCCCGGATGCCGCAGGATGCGGCCGCCTTGAGCGTGTCGGGGTTGGCCATCGCGTCAGGTGCTCGCATGATGATCGGCGCTCGCCCGTAGAGCTTGGCCAGCGTGGCCCGGTTGTCGCAGATCTCGCGGCGTTGTCGGTCAAGACTCAGCGCGGACAGCTTCGGGTGGGTGACGGTGTGGTCCTCGATGACGCCGCCGAGTCCTTGCAGGGCCGTGAAGAAGGACGGATTGCTGTGGATCGCGTTCGTGGTCAGGAACATGGTGAACGGGATGTGCGCGGCCCTCAGCAAGGTCACGATGTCCGGATCCTTCTGCCATCCGTCGTCGATGGTGACGAACGCGACCCGCTGACCCCCGACCGGGACCTGGTAGACCTGCCGGGCCGGTCCGCTGGCCGGTAGCGGTTTGACCTTCGCCGGCGGCGGCGGGTCGAAGCGGGGAGCTCCTCGATGTACCAGGCCAGCGTGCCCTTCGCCGGCGCCGGTCCGCCCGAACGCGGGGCTGAGCCTTCGCGACCGGTACCCGCGTGGCGGCGGGTGCCGAAACTGCCTGGTCCGGGAACCTCGACTCGGGCACAGATCGTGTCGGCGCGTGATCGCATAGGTGTGTCGCTCGCTGATCTGGAGATGGGGTGTCGAGTGTCCAGCAACGGATCGGCCGACCACCACCTCGCCTGGCGTACGGTGATGGTCGACGGCCGCCCAGCCGCGTACGGCATGGCTGGGGAAGGCATGCCGTTGGTGTTCCTGCACGGCTGGGCACTGTCTCACCACGCGTACCGGAGGGCCTTGGAGCCACTGATCGGCGAGAGCGTGCGGGTCTACGCGCCCGCACTGCCCGGATTCGGACGCACTGCCGAGCTACCCGATGACGAGGTCAGCCTTACCGGGTACGCCCGATGGCTCGACAGGTTCATGGCGGCGGCTGGGATCCAGGCGCCCGTGACCCTGATCGGCCACTCGTTCGGCGGCGGCGTGGCCATCCAGACCGCGTACGACTGGCCAGAGCGGGTCGCCAGCCTCATCCTGGTCAACTCGATCGGCGGCTCAGCCTGGCGGCCGGGCGCCGTCGCCCGCTCGATGCGTGAACGTCCGCTATGGGACTGGGGGCTGCATCTGCCGGCCGATATTCTGCCCATGCGCCAGCTCACCCGCGTCGTTCCGGTGATCCTCGCCGACGCCGTCCCGAACCTCCTGCGTCACCCCCGTACCATCCAGCGCGTCGCGCACCTGGCCCGGACCGCCGATTTGACCGCGCAACTCGAAGAACTCAAACGGCGCCGCGTCCCAGTAGTGATCCTCTGGGGACAACAGGACACCGTCATCCCCCTCGCCTCAGTCGAATCATTGCGGGCCGCCCTCGGCGACCCGAAACTGATCACCGTGCCCGGCCATCACACCTGGCTGCTGGCCGATCCCCAGGGCTTCGGCGAGATAATCACCAACGTCATCAGCGCGGCACCACCCACGGCGACGACTCCTCACCCGTGACCGCATAGACGCACGCATCTTCGCGGATCGAGCGTGGTCACTACAACGCCGACGTGGGCACGGTGCCGGCGAGCTGACCGTCGATTCCGGGCCGGGCTCACGTCGACGGGACTACCATTGCCCGTGCAACGGTCCGGAGGACACCGGCTTCTGCGGGGGGCTGAACGATGCCATCCACGAACCATGCTCGCGCACTGCACCGGGCGAACGTCTGGATCGCCGACCTTGGTCGTGCTCTCGAGACGGACGATCGCCACTTCACCCAGCGGTTGCTGCGGGTCTGGCTGCACCTCCTGCGCGACCGGCTCACGATGGAGGCAGCGGTCAAGTTCGGGCAGCAGTTGCCTGAGTTGCTGCGAGGCGAGTACTACGACGGCTGGGAGCCGAGTCGGGTGCCGGTCAAGTATGACGCCGAGGACTACGTCCGGCGGTTCGCGACCGATGCGCTGGTCGCGGCCGACGAGGTGCCCGCGCTCGCCGCGACGACGACGTACGTGGTGACTGAGCACATGTCGCCCGGCCAGGTTGAGCGGACTCTCGCCGAGTTGCCGGCGGACCTGCGGGCGACGATGCGGGATGCAATGCCGGTCCGGCCCGGGGACCGTGGGCGACCAGACCCTGCCAAGATGGCGACGTTGGAGGAGCGCGTGGCCGCGCTCGGCGAAGCCGTACGCACCCTGGCCCGCGGCCTGGACGACAATGGCGCGATCGGAACCGGGGTCGACCGGGCCGGCGTGGCTCGGGCGGCCCGGCTGGCCGAGGAGATTCTGGTCGCGGTCGGGCCGTAGCTCGGGCCGGCGTGATCCGGCCGCCAAGGATCTACGGGACCTTCGGCCCTGACCGGGACCGCCTGCGACCCGGAGGCTTGAGGAGCTGAGGAGGGTTCGAAGCTGAGTGGAAAGGATCTCCGATGAAGGTTGAAGTCGGCGACCGGATCGTGTTCGAGGCAACCCATGTCGGTGAGGCTCGGCGCACTGCTGTCGTCCTGGAGGTTCGGCACGCTGACGGCTCACCGCCGTATCTGGTGCGGTGGCTGGACAACGAGCACGAGGGGCTTGTCTTTCCCGGGTCCGACGCGCGACTCGAGCGGCCAGCGGCCTGACAGTGCAGCGGGGAGGCCACCCGGGCCATCGCCGTCATCCGCGCGTCACGCGCCGAGCACGCGTTGCCGTACCTCGGCGGTCTCCCGCAGCTGCGCGGTCGCACCACTGGCCACGATGCGACCCTCGATGAGTACGTACCCACGGCTGGACGCGGTGAACGCACGTTCCACGTCCTGCTCAACCAGCAGGACGCCCACTCCGGCCGCCGTCACCGCCGCGATGGCGTCGAATACCTCGTCCACGACAACCGGGGCCAGTCCGAGCGACGGCTCGTCGAGGAGGAGCAACGCGGGGCGAGCCATGAGGGCGCGACCGATCGCCAGCATCTGCTGCTCGCCGCCGGACAGGCTACCGGCCAACTGCCGCCCCCGCTCCCGCAGCCGCGGGAAGAGGTCGTACACCTCAGACTCCGTCCTGCGATGGGTCGGTCGGGCCGCCCTCCGATAGGCACCGAGGAGCAGGTTGTCCCGCACGGTCATATGACCGAAGACGCGCCGGCCCTCAGGAACCGTCGCCACGCCATGGTCGCAGACCCGATGCCCGGGCAATGAGGTGATCTCCACCCCATTGATGCGGATGGTGCCTGCCGCAGCCGGGTGAAGGCCGGCGATCGTCTGCACCAGAGTGGTCTTGCCAGCGCCGTTCGGACCGACGATGCACACCAGCTCGGCCGCGCCGACATCGAGGTCGACGCCCCAGAGCGCCCGCGCATCGCCATAGCTGGCCTCGACCCCGCGCACCTCAAGCACGCTGCCTCCCCAGGTAGGCGTGCACCACGGCCGGGTCCGCGAGCACCGCAGCCGGGGCGCCGTCGGCGATGAGGACACCACGGTCCAACACGACGATCCGAGTGGCCAACTGTTGCAGCACCCGCAGCAGATGTTCGACGATGATGATGGAGATTCCGGTGGCATGAATGCCTCTGATCACCGTGACCGCGTCGTCGATCTCAGCCGGACCCAGCCCGGCGAGCGCCTCGTCGAGCAGCAGGACGACCGGCTCGGCCGCGATCGCGCGGGCCATCTCCAACAGCTGGCGCTGGTGCAGATTGAGCGCGGCCGGTCTCGCGTCGGCCATGTGTCCAAGGTGGACGGTGGCGAGATGGCCCTCGGCCCGCCGGCGCGCCACGGCCAGCGAGGCGCCGGTACGGCCGAACATGACGGCCATGGCGACGTTGTCCCGCACGGTCATCGACGCGAACGGCTTGGGAATCTGATAGGTCCGGGCGACGCCGGCATGGGCCACCCGGTGTGGCGCGAGGCCGCCGATGGTCCGGCCGCCGATGGCTATCTCGCCCTCGCTCGGCTGCAGCGCCCCGCAGAGGAGGTTCACCAGGGTCGTCTTGCCGGACCCGTTCGGCCCGACCAGCCCGACGATCTCGCCTTCGCCGACCTCCGCCGACACGTCGTCGAGCGCCCGGACACCGCCGAAGTCGCGGGTCACGCCGCGGACGGAGACCAGCACCCGGCCGGCCGGTACGACCTCGGCCGCCCGCCCGTCGGGCGGGGTTCTCGGCGCGGTCACCGCCGCACGTTCGTCGCTCGTCGGCGACAGCGGGATGACCCGGACCGCGCCGGGCCGGAACCGGTCCATGAGCGTGGCCATGACGGCGGCGGCCAGCATGCCGTAGAGCACCGCGTCCAGCTCGGCGTAGTACCCGCTGAGCAGCATGCCCACGCACACCACCAGGAACGCACCGAGAGCCAGCCATGGTCGGGCCCGCAGGCGCCCGTACAGGCCGTCCGGCGCGAGCACGACCACCCCGGCCAGTAGCACACCCAGAATGATGTCCCGCCAGCTGGCCAGGCCGCCCACCACGAGCCGGTCCTGCAGCACCACCAGGAACGCGGCGCCGACCACCGGGCCGAGCCAGTGGCGGCGGCCGCCGAGCACGCAGATGAGGATGACGAGGAGCGGGAAGTACAGGGTGAAGATGCTCTCCACGACCACGTAGCCCTGCGCCATGGCGAACAGCGCGCCGCTCATTCCGCCGAGCACGCCGCCGATAACGATCGCGGCCATCTTGTAGCGGAACGTCGGTACGCCGAGCACCTCGGCCGGATCCTCCGCGTCATGGATCGCGGCGAGTCCGCGACCGAACCGGGAATTGTGGATCGCCAGCGCGACGCCGACCGCGAGGGTGGCGATCATCAGGTTGAGCAGGAAGGTGAGGTGCTGGAAGTCACCGACCCAGGCGGGAGATGTCGGCGTACGAAGAGTGGTCCCCTGCCCGCCGTCGATGTCGCCGTTGATCCGGGCGATCGCCGCCAGTATGAACGGCACGGCCAGCGTGAGGAGCGCGAAGATCTCGCCGCGCAGGGATCGTAGCCGGAAGGCGACGGCGCCGATCGCCAACGCGAGCACTCCGGCGAGCAGCCCGCCGACCGGAATGCTGATCAGGTAGTTGACCCCGTGGCGTCCGGTCAGCACCGCCATCGTGTAGACACCGACGCCGAGGTAGGCACCCTGGCCGAAGCTGAAGTACCCGGCATAACCCGAGAGCACGTTCCAGCTCGTGGCCTGGGTGACCCAGAACAGCACTGTGGACAGCAGCACGATGTCGTACGCAGCCACTCCGATGGACCCGTTGAACCGCCCGAGCAGGCCGACGACCAGACTCACACCGACCAGGGGCAACAGTCCTCTTCGGACGGTCATGCCGCCCTCCCGAGGGTGAACAGACCCCGCGGGCGAAGCACCAGCGCCAGTATGATCGCCACGAACAGAGCGATCGGTTCAACTCCTTGCGACCAGATGGTGGAGACCAGTCCGGATACGATTCCCACGCTGATGCCGGCGAGCAGCGTGCCGAGCAGATTGCCCAGGCCACCGAGGATGACCACGGCGAAGACGGTGCCGAACCACTCATATGCCGTGGCCGGCATGACATTGTTCGCGAGCGAGAACACCATGCCGGCCACCGCCGCGCTCGCGCCCGAAGCACCGCCCAGCCACACGCCGAGCCGGCGATGGTCGATGCCGAAGGCGGCCGCCACCGTGCGGTCCTGCGCGAAGGCGCGCATGCCACGCCCCAGGAACGTGTTGCGTAGCACCAGATGCCCACCACCGAGCAGCAGCAGCGCGAAGCCGAACGCGACGATCCGGTTGACCGGCACAGCCAGCGGGCCGACATGGAGCGCGCCCGTCGCGTACGGGTTGTCGGCTCTGGGTAGTTCACGGAAATCCGCCGTCCAGACGTTCGTGGCCACCTGGATCACAATGATGAGCAGTCCGAAGCTCACCAGCAGCGAGTTGAACTCGACGATGTTCAGCCGGTCGTAGGCCCACTGGAGAGCGGCTCCCAGGGCGAAGAGCACTGGCGCGCTGACGGTGACAGTCAGGATCGGGTCGATCCGCCACGCCGTCACCAGCTGGTACGTGAGGTACGCGCCGACGAGAATCAGCCCGAAGTGCGCGAGGTTGATGACCCGGAGGACACCCCAGGTCACTGACAGGCCGGCCGCCATCAGGGCGTACAAGCCGCCGATCATTGCGCCGCTCAGCGCCACCTGGACGGCGTTCATGCTGCCTCCTCGCGTCTGCGCGTGGGTGGCGTCGCCCGTGCCGCCGTGGGGACACGGGCGACGCCATGTGGTGCGGTCGACGGATCCGGTCAGCTCGCCGCGCCCTTGATGGATGCCGCGGCCCGCTCGGCCGGCCAGACCATCACCCAGTCGCCGCCCTGAATCTGCTTGATACCGAGCGTGGTCGGCCAGAAGTTGTTCACCTTCGGGTCGAACGTGAGGTGTCCGCTGAAGGTGGTGTCCGCGCCCTTGCTGTGCAGCGAGTCGCAGATCGCCTTCTGGTCAAGGGATCCGGCTCCCTTGACTCCTTCCGTCAGGATCTGCCAGGCATTCCAACTCGCCGCGGCCTGGGTCTCGAAGACCGTGTACGGCACTTTCTGGGCCGTCGCCCGGGTCTTGAAGTCAGCCACGATCGCCCGCACGTCGCTGCCCATGCGATCCAGGTTCGCCTGGTTCGGCTCGAAGATCGACACCGACAGAATGCCCTGGCCGTCCGCACCGAGGCCGAGCAGCGGTCCCGGCGCGGGGAAGAGGCTGAAGGTCAACGGCGGTCGGTAGCCCAACTGCTTCATCGCGTTGAGCTGGCCGACGGTGTCCACGCCGAGACTGTTGCTGATGAACAGATCAGGATGGGCGTCGCGGACCTTGGTAGCGAGGTTGGTCCAGTCGGTGGTACCCGGCGCGTAGTGCTCGTTGAGCACCACCTGCAGACCGCGTTGCGCGGCGATGGTCGGCACGCCGTTCTTGTCCGCGCCGAGACCGTCGGTCACGAACGCGGCCGACCCGCTCTGGCTCGTGAGCACGGCGATACGTTTGGGCGGGGTGGGCAGGCTCGCCACGGCATCGAAGAGCTGGTTCGGGATGAAGGAGTTCGGCGTGGGGCCGATCGACCAGCCGGGGAACTGACAGGCATAGGTCAGCTGAGGAGCCAGTACCGCGGTGTGGTGCGGCATGACGTAGCCGTGCCGCTCGGCCACAGCCATCGCGGCCAGGATGTTCGGGGTCGCATACGGCCCAAGGATCAGGTCGACCTTGTCCTGGGTGATGAGCTGTTCGTAGAGTGGTCCGACCTTCGTGGTGTCGGACTGGTCGTCGAGGACGGTCCACTTGACCCGACGGCCGAGCAGACCACCGCTGGCGTTGAGCCGGTCGATGAACTCCTCACCGGCAATCTTGTGGATGGTGCCGGTGGCCGCGAACGCGCCGGTCAGCGACAGCGTGGAACCCACGACGATCGGCGGTTGCTGGTCGCCGCCCGTGTTCTGTTTGGTGGTGCACGCCGCGTTGCCGACGACGATCAGGGCCGCCGAGAGCACGCACAACACTCGTCTGCGCACGGTCACTCCTCCCTCGTGCACGACGCCGGTGTCATCGACG
The DNA here is from genome assembly GCA_963803345.1 of uncultured Actinomycetota bacterium. Classification (GTDB taxonomy): domain Bacteria; phylum Actinomycetota; class Actinomycetes; order Mycobacteriales; family Micromonosporaceae; genus CAWDLX01. The sequence continues at coordinate 252,125 of CAWDLX010000004.1, read as the reverse complement.
ACCACACCGCCGAGCACGGCCAACACGAAAACTGATCTTCTTGAGGTCGGCGTCGCCGACCGCGTTCGAATCGAGGTAGTTACGGTTCAGGACGGCGATGTCGCCTGGGCGTGGTCCGGCGCCGGCGGACCGACGCTGTCATGCTCGGCCAGGTTCGGCAGGCATGGCGCGGCGGACACGTTGGGGCGCGCGTCGCCCGTGGCAGTGGTGCGGCTGTCCACAGTGGACAGCGCCGTCATTCTCGTCTGGTGATGCCTGGCCGTTCCGCTGGGCTCATCGGGGCACACCGCCCTTCCCGGTTGTTCCGTCGGGCTGACGCGGAGTGTATGGTGTGCGTGGACAGGTGTGCAATACTGCTGAGCAGCTTGTTCGCACAAGTGAACGCCTGGGCCGGGGCGCGGGTCGGCCGCCGGGCTGACGGATCCGCCCGATCCGGCCTGTTCATCAGGGACTTACATGCGATGGTCGCGTTGATCAGCGAAAGCGTTCGGCGACGAACCAGACGCCGACGGCGGGCTCCGTCCCGTGGTTGGCATAGGCGTGCGGCGTCGAGCAGTCGAACGACACCGAGTCGCCCGGGTTCAGCACGTACTGGTCGAAGCCGAGCGTCAATGTCAGCTGGCCAGCAAGGACGTGACCCCACTCGGTTCCCGAGTGACGCATGAGCACGCCGGCGCCCGAGGAGCTGCCGCCCGGTGCGTAGGTGATGCGCAGGAAGTCGACGTGGTTGTCGGGCAGCTGTCCCAACAGCTCCCAGGTGACCCCGGAGTCCAGGTGCAGCATCTCCCGTTGCGCCGCGGTGACCACCGGTCCGACCCGCCGCTTGCGGTGGAGCTGGCGCAGCCCCTGGGTGACCGGCGAGTTCGCCGACCGATCGGCGCCCTCGCCGGTCCTCGCCAACATGTCCGCGCCCGCGAAGGCGGCCGCCACACCGGGTTCCCCGGCGGCCGACCCGGCGGCGGTGGCCACCCCGCCGTGGCCGCGGGTGACCGCCCCGGCGGCGACGTCCGTGGCTACCGGATACCCGGGCGCCGCCGGGGCGCTCTCGGCGCCGTTGACGGCGGGCGGCAACCCGTTGGCCATCGTGGCCCGCCGGGCGGCGCGCTCGCCGACGTCGCCGAAGACGTCCTCGATGGAGATGTCCAGCGCGCCCGTGATGGCGTACAACGTGCTCACCGAAGGGCTGCTCTTTCCGGTCTCGATCTGCGAGATCAGGCTGGCCGACACGTCGACCAGCCGGGCCAGCCCGCGCACGGTCATCCCGCGCTGCAGCCGCGCGTGGCGCAACCGCTCCCCGATGGGGGGCAACGCCGGTCCGCTCACGTCCTGGATCCGCCCTTCGAGCCGGGTTCTGACCGTTGAGTAGAGATTACCGGGGCGCTATCGCGCTCCGGCCGTTACCGCCCTACCGCTGCTGATGAGCCCTGCGCGCACCGCGTCAGGTGGTGCTTGACGCTCGGTTGAACGAGGCATTAGCGTCTGGTAAGCAATACTGAACAGGCGAAACTGTAGCAGAGAGGTGCTGACGTGGCGATCGGCACGTACGGAATGAACGCCGTCGATTGGGAACAGCGCATCGACCTCGATCGGCTGCGCGGGCAGCGCCTGGCCCGGCTGCGGGCCACGCTGGAAGCGTCGAATCTGGCGGCCGTACTCGCCTTCGACTTCGCGAACATCCGCTACATGACGGCCACCCACATCGGCACGTGGGCGATGGACAAGTTCATCCGCTTCGCGTTGCTCTGCCGCGGATCTGAACCGATCGTGTGGGACTTCGGCTCGGCGGCCCGCCACCACCAGCTGTACAATCCATGGCTCGACGGCCCGAACCGCGCCCGCGCCGGCATTTCCGTCCTGCGGGGCGCTTTTCATCCGGATGCGGGCATCGCCGAGGAACTCGCCCGGAAGATCGCCGTCGAGCTCTCCGAACGCGGGCTGCTCGGCGCCCCGGTCGGCGTGGATATCGCCGAGATGCCGGTGCTCCTCGCGTTGCAGCGCTGCCGGCATCGAGGTGGTCGACGGCCAGCAGGTCTTTCTCGAGGCCCGCCGTATCAAGACCCAGGACGAGATCTCGCTGCTCACCCAGGCCTGCTCCATGGTGGACGCGGCGTACGAGGAGCTCTACCGGTTCCTTCGGCCGGGGGTCAAGGAGAACGAGTGCGTCGGCCTCGTCAGCAAGGTGCTCTACGACCTCGGCAGCGAGTACGTCGAAGGCGTCAACGCCATCTCGGGCGAACGGTGCTCACCTCACCCGCACGTCTACAGCGATCGGGTGATCCGCCCGGGCGACCCGGCCTTCTTCGACATCCTGCACAGCCACATGGGTTACCGCACCTGCTACTACCGATGCTTCGCCGTCGGCAGCGCGTCCCCGGCCATGCGGGACGCCTACCTCGCTGCCGTGAGTACATGGATCGGGCGATCGCGGCCGTGCGACCGGGTGCGACCACGGCCGACATCGTGTCCCTGTGGCCGACGGGCCGAGGAGTTCGGCTTCGCCGACGAGGAGGCTGCCTTCGCGCTGCAGTACGGACACGGGGTGGGACTGTCCATCTGGGAGAAGCCCATCTTCAGCCGGCTGGTCTCGCTCGACCATCCGGAGGTGCTCGAGGAAGGCATGGTGTTCGCACTGGAGACGTACTGGCCCGCCAAGGACGGTTGGTCGGCCGCCCGGATCGAGGAGGAGGTTGTCGTGACCCCCGACGGATGCCAGGTCATCACGAAGTTCCCGGCCGAGGAGCTCCTGATCGCCGGCCGTCGTTACTGGACGGTCGACGGTCCACTCCGACATGCGGGAGTCCCAGTCCCACCTCAACACCGCGGCCGGTCGCGGTGAGTGACCCGACCGCGCTGCTGGGCATGTACGAGCGGATGGCGGTGATCCGCCGGACCGAGAAGGCCGCGTACGACCTGTTCCTGGCCGGCGCGGTCAAGGGCACGACCCACCTCGCCTCCGGCCACGAAGCGGTCGCGGTCGGGGCGAGCGCCGCGCTGCGCCCGGACGACTACGTCTTCGCGACCTACCGGGGCCACCACCACGCGATGGCGCGCGGCGCGACGGCCGAGGCGTGCCTGGCCGAGCTGATGCAGAAGGCGACGGGCCTGTGCAAGGCGAAGGGTGGCTCGATGCACCTGACCCACGCGGCGGGCAACATGCTCGGTTCCTACGCGATCGTCGGCGCGCATCTGCCGATGGCGGTCGGGGCGGCCTGGTCGGCCCGGCTGCGCGGCAGCGCGCAGGTAGCGGTGGCCTTCTTCGGCGACGGCGCCACGAACATCGGCGCGTTCCACGAGGCGCTCAATCTCGCCTCGGTGTGGCGGCTCCCGGTCATCTTCGTGTGCGAGAACAACCTGTACATGGAGTACACCCCGATCGCGGCGGTGACCGCGGCCGACCACCCGGCCGCCGATCGGGCCCCGTCCTATCGCATACCCGCCCAGATCGTCGACGGCAACGACGTCGTCGTGGTCCACGACGCGGTCGCCTCGGCGGCCGAGCGCGCCCGAGCCGGCGATGGTCCCACCGTGATCGAGGCCGAAACGTACCGCCACTACGGGCACAGCCGGACGGACCCGGCCACCTACCGTCCCGCCGACGAGCTGGAGCGATGGCTCAAGCACGACCCGATCGACGTGGCCCGGGGGCGGCTGGAGGCGCTCGGTATCACCCCGGACACGATCAGGGACATCGACGACCGGGCGAGTGCGGAGGTCGCCGCCGCGGTGGCCGCGGCCAAGGCGGCTCCGGCCGCCGACACCGCTCGAGGCGTTCACCGACGTGTGGGCCGACGGAGGTGCGGCATGGCGGGTGTGACAGCCGACCCGGACACGATCACCTATCGCGAGGCGGTGGCCGAGGGCATCGCCCGCGAGATGCGCCGGGACCCGACGGTCGTCTGCCTGGGCGAGGACATCGGCCCGGCCGGCGGGCGTGTTCAAGACGACCGCCGGGCTCTTCGACGAGTTCGGACCGCAGCGGATCTGGGACACGCCGATCTCGGAACAGGCCATCGTGGGCGCGGCGATGGGCGCGGCGATGACGGGGATCCGGCCGGTCGCCGAGATCATGTTCTCCGACTTCCTGGCCTGCTGTTGGGACTACCTGGCCAACGAGATCCCCAAGGTCCGGTACATGACCGGCGGGCAGGTGACGGTGCCGCTGGTGATCCGGACCGCCAACGGCGGCGGCCTCGGCTTCGGCGCCCAGCACTCGCAGGCGGTGGAGAACTGGGCGCTGACCATTCCCGGCCTGAAGATCGTCGCCCCGTCGACGCCGGCCGACGTGATCGGGCTGATGGCCTCGGCGATCCGCAGCGACGATCCCGTCGTCTTCTTCGAACACAAGGGCCTGTTCGCCAGGAAGGGTCCCCGACCGCCGGCGGGACCATGTCGTCGAGCTGGGCGGGCCGCCGTGGTGCGGGAGGGTACCGATGTCACCCTCGTCGCGCTCGCGTCCACAGTGCCCACCGCGTTGAGCGGCCGCCGACCGGCTCGCCGGCGACGGGATCTCCGCCGAGGTGGTCGACCTGCGGTGCCTGATCCCGATGGACCTCACGACGGTCCTCGACTCGGTGGCCAGGACCTCCCGGCTGGTCATCGTCGAGGAGAACCCGCACCAGGGCGGCTGGGGCGCGACGGTCGTCTCGATCGTGGTCGACGAGGGCTTCCAGACTGCTGGACGCGCCGGTCCGGCGGGTGGCCTCGGCCAACGTACCGCTGCCGTTCGCGGACGCGCTGGAGGACGAGGTCATCCCCACGGTCGACAAGGTCGTCCGCGGTCCGGTCCGTGGCGAACTCTAGCCCGCCCACCTCGCCGCACTGTCCTATCAGGTGTGACTCATGACCAACGTCCCCGCCGACGGGTCGCGCCATGTCGTCGCGTTCGCCGCCGACGCGGGTACCGGCCGGCGCCCGATCCCCGGCGGCGACGGGCCTGACCCGGTGGACGATCGCCGACGAGGCGACGCCCGGCGCCGTGCACACGGAGTTCAACGTGTGCGCGCTCGGCCCCGGCGGGCACGTCGCCACCGCGGTGCAGTCGTACGAGGAGTGCTTCTACGTTCTCGAGGGCTCGCCGGCTGCTGCAGACGCCGGAGGGCGCGACCCGGCTGGGCCCGGGCGACTACGGGCTGCTGCCCGCTCGGCGTCCGCACGCGTGGCGCAACGACGGCGTGCAGCCGGCCCGCTGGGCACAGATGCGGGCGCCGCAGCCCCGGGCGCGCTACGGGCACGATGCTCTTCGGTGTCGCCGCGCTCGGCCGACACCGAACCGGTCACAGTTGACCCGCGCGATCCACGCAACCGGCGCTTCGGGCACATCGACCCGGCGAACATGGCGGTGGACCAGCAGCGCCAGGAGAACTGCTGGCGATGTCGGCGAGCATGCGCACCGCGCTGCTCGTCTACAGTGGAATCACCGTGAAGATGATGGTCGACAGCGATCTCGGCGCCCTGCTCACCACGATGTTCATGGTGCAGTACGACCCGGCGGGGTGGCCGGTCCGCATGACCACCCGTTCGAGGAGACGTACCTGTTTCTGGAGGGAGAGGCCGAGGCCGTCTTCGATGGCCGAGACCTACCGGCTGGGGGCCGGCGACGCGGCGTTCGCCGGCGTCGGCTGTGTGCACGGGTTCCGCAATGTCGGCGACGGTCCGGTGCGCTGGCTGGAGACCCAGGCGCCGCAGCCACCGGGCCGCCACTCGTACCGGTTCGTGCGGGACTGGGACTACCTTCGTTTGGTGACGGATGTCACAGAGGAGAGGCATGACATGACGGGTACGGTGCTCATCGTCGGCGGCACCGCCGGGCATCGGCCGGGATCTCGCCGACTTCTACGCCGGCCGCGGCCGCGAGCGTGGTGCTGACCGGTCGGGACGCGGGCACGCGCCGCGCAGGTCGCCGCGGAGGTCGGCGGGTCGGCGCGCGGGATCGCGCTGGATCTGTCCAGACCGCATGAGATCGCCGACAACCTGGCCGGTCTCGGTCCGGTCGACCATGTGGTGCTGGCCGCCATCGACCGGGACGCCAACTCTGTGCGTTCGTTACGACATCGCAGGCGGCGATCCACCTGCTGACGCTCAAGCTCGTCGGGTACACCGAGGTGGTCCATGCGCTGGCCGACCGGCTCACCGGCGCCGGCTCGATTCTGCTCTTCGGCGGGATGGCGCGGGAGCGGCCGTACCCGGGCTCGACCACCGTCTGCTCGATCAACGCCGGTGTCGTCGGCATGGTCCGCACGCTCTCGGTTGAGCTGGCGCCGATCCGGGTGAACTCGATCCACCCCGGCATCGTCGGCGACAGCCCGTTCTGGGCCGGCAAACCGCTCGACGCTGTGGTCGCCAACACCCTCACCGGGCGGTTGGCCACCATGGCCGAGGTGGTGCAGGCGTCGGTGTTCCTGCTCGAGAACGCAGGCCGTGAACGGCGTCGATCTGGTGGTGGACGGGGGATGGCGGTGAGCACGCCAGGCGTTGGCTCGCGGCCGGCATCATGGTGCGGCGATCCGGCATGACCGAAGCCGTAGCCGTCGTCGGTACCGGCCGGATGGGTGGGGCCATGGTCGGTCGGCTGCTCGCCGCCGGGCACCGGGTCACTGCCTACAACCGCACGCCCGCGCGAGCGGCCGCCCTCGGTGCCCTGGTGGCGCCGACCCCGCGGGCCGCGGTCGCTGATGCGGCGTTCACCGTGGTGTCGCTCGCCGACGATGCCGCGGTCGGCGCCGTCTACCGCGGCGAGGACGGGATCATCGCCGGACTCGCGCCCGGTTCGGTGGTGCTGGAGTCCAGCACGATCTCGCCCCGGATGGTCAGGGAACTCGCGGCCGAGGTGTCGGCCCGCGGCGCGGTGCTCCTCGACACCCCGGTCTCCGGCAGCGTCGCGCTCGTACAGCGGGGGGAACTGACCGTCCTCGTCGGCGGCGACGCCGCGGCCCTCGATCGGGCCCGTCCGGTCCTCGGCGCCTTTGCCAGCCGGGTGATCCACCTCGGCGCCGTGGGCGCCGGCGCGGTCATGAAACTCGTCGTCAACTCGATCGTGCATGGCCTGAACCAGGCCGTCGCCGAGGCGCTGGTGCTGGCCGAGCGGTCCGGGGTCGAGCGCGGGGCGGCCTACGATGTCTTCACCGCCAGCGCGGTCAGCGCGCCGTTCGTGCAGTACAAGCGGGACGCGTACGTCCACCCCGAGACGGCGGCCGTCGCCTTCGCGTTGGAGCTGGTGGCGAAGGACCTGCGGCTCATCCGCGAGCTGGCGGACAGCGTCGGCGCCCGCATGCCCCAGTTGGCGGCCAACGCCGGCGTGGTGGACGAGGCCGTGCGGCACGGCTTCGGCGACCGCGATCTCAGCGCCATCGCCGAGCTGCTGCGCTGAGGACGACCGGCCCGGTCGGATGACGCGCCACGACCGGGCCGTGTTCACCCGAGCTAAACAGACTCAGGCGCCGGGTCGGTCTTGGACCCGTCGTCCTCCCAGGTGGTGTACATGTACGGGTTCTCCAGCATCCGCTTCTCGGGGATGTCCGGGTTCATCCCGCCCTGCCAGGCCGCCTCGCCCATCTGGCTCACCAGGTACTGCACCGTACGCTCGACGCCGGCGCGGGCCGCCGGCAGGTTCACCCCGATGAGCTGGTGGTCGCGCTTGACGATCCGTCCGTTGATGACAACGGTGTGCACGTCGCCGCGCTGAGCCTGGTAGACCACGTGACCGTACGGATTGAGGATCGGCGTCATCGCGGGCGATTGATCATTCTTGATCAGGACGACGTCCGCCTTCTTGCCGGGTTCCAGGCTGCCCACGATGCTGTCCAGGCCCAGAGCCTTGCTACCGCCGCGGGTTGCCCACTGCACGACATGCTGCGCCCGCAGCGGATGATGGGTCACGGTCTCCTGTTTGGCGTGCGCCTCCAGATGTTCGCGGGACCGGTCGGCGCTCAGTGTCGTGCGCATCGCGGAGAACAGGTCGCCGCTCCACCAGACGCTGGTGTCCATGGACAATGAGACCGGGATGTCGTACTTGCGCACCTGCCAGGTGCTCGGGTATCCCTGACCGGCGCTCTGCTCGCTCTCGGTCGAGACCGACACCGAGCCGCCGCTGGCCGCGATGCGTTGGTACGAGTCCGGGCTCAGCGTCGCGGCGTGGACGTAGATCGTGCGTGGCGTCATGAATCCATGTTCATGGATGAGCTTGATGCCGGCGTCGTTGGTCGCCCCCCATACCCCGGCGTGGGTGGTGACCGGCACATCGAGCTCGCGCGCCACTTCGAAGGCCGCCCGCTCCGGAAAGGCCGGATCGCCCGGGACGTCGAAGGCCATCTGGAAGCCGAGCATGTCGCCGCCGGTCATCCGCCGGCTGACGAAGTCGCGGAACCCGGCCGAGGTCGACCACTCCCACGGGCCCTGCTGGAGGTTCCCGTAGGCCAGCACGAACCGTGCCGGGACGGCCTGCAGGGCGTCCACCGCCGCGTCCGCGTGCTGGGTCGTCTGCAGACCATGCGACCAGTCCACGGTGGTCGTCACACCGGCGTCGATCGCCTCGATCGCGCCGAGGTAGTTGCCGGCGTAAACGTCCTCCGGACGGAACAGCTTGCCGTGCTCGAGGTAGTACCAGACGAAGTACTGGGTGAGCGTCCAGTCCGCACCGTATCCGCGCATCGCGGTCTGCCACATGTGGCGGTGGGTGTCGATCATTCCAGGCATCACGATGCCGCCGGAGGCATCGATCTCGACCGTACCGTCCGGACCGGACAACCGCTCACCGATCGCGGCGATCCGGTCTCCGATGACCAGCACATCACCGCGGGTCAGGACGGTCGCCCGATCGTCCATCGTCAGCACAAGTCCATTGCGAAACAGGATCGCCGAGCCTTGGGTAGCTTCGCTCATCGGGCCTCCAGACGTTTGTTCAACAGGACGAAACGATGTACGCGCAGACTGAACTCGTCAGATTCTCGGCGCACCCAACGGGGGTGTCAACCTTGCGCGACCTGACCCCGCTCAGCCCAGCGGGCGGGTCTCCGCTTCGATGGGCACCTCGAGCAGTCGCGGGCCGTCAACGGCCGCCGCGCCACCCAGCGCGGCGGCCAGTTCCGCACCGGTGGTGATCTGTTCGGCCGGTACGCCGTAGCCGGTGGCGATCTGTACCGTGTCCAGGCCCGGCAGGTCGAGCCCAGGGGCATCGGCAAGGCCCAACGGGGCCAGGAAGCTGCGCAGACCTTCGTACCCGCCATTACGCAGGACCACGAACGTGATGGGTAGTCCGAGCTGGGCTGCCGTCCACAACCCCGTGACGCCGTAGTGGAAGGCGCCGTCCCCCAGCACCGCGACGACCGGGCGGGCCGGGTCGGCCAGCGCTACCCCAACCGCGGCCGGCAGGCCGAAACCCAGGCCACCCGCCGCCGGGAAGAACAAGGTGCGCGGCCGGCTCCGATTCAGGTGCGCCCAGAACTGTACGGAGTTGGACGTCGACTCGTTGACGAGCGGCACCTCGACCGGCACGGACCGGGCGAGTTCGGCGAATACGGCGTCCGCCGTAAACGGCCCCCCGTCCGGCGTCGCTACCTCGACGATCTTCCGGGCCGGGTGCCGCGGTCTGGTACGTCTGGCCGGGAGCCGCTCGAGCCACTGCTCGACGACGGCGCCAACGTCGGCCACGACCGCGTCCCCGAACGCGGCCCGGGACGCCTCGTGCGGGTCACTCACGACCGCGATCAACTCAGCACCCGGCGGCAACCAGGGCCCGGGGCGGTAGAGGTGATAACGGAAGATGGGTGCGCCCAGCGCCACGATGAGGTCGTGCCCGGTGAGCTGCTCGCTGACCCCGGCAATGCTGGGCGGTAGCACGCCCTGCCACAACGGGTGGCGTGTGGGGAAGGGACATCGCGGCGGGACGGGCGCCGTCCACACGGGAGCCCGGAGGCGCTCGGCGAGAGCGACGACCAGTGGGTAGGCGCGCTCGTTGTCCACCTCCGGTCCGACCACGATGGCCGGCGTCCTGGCGCGAACGAGCCGGTCGGTGAGCTGAGAAACCAGCTCGGCGGGGGCCGCGCCGGCCGAGTACACCTTTCGCTGGGCCAACATCGCGACGCCTGCGGGTCCACCTGTTGCGACCAGTCGTCCAGGGGCAGGGACACGAAGACGGGACCGGCGGGTGGCAGCGCCGCCAGGTGGAAGGCCTCGGAGAGCGCCCGCGGCACGTCCTGGGCCCGGGCCGGTTCGAAGGACCATTTGACGTGGGGCTCGGGTACCCGGGTCAGCTCGGGCTCGGCCAGTACGGCGCCCAGTCCGATCATGGGCCGGGACTGCTGTCCGGCGGTGACGACCAACGGTGTATGGGCGGCCCGGGCGTTCGCCAGGTTGCCCATCGCGTTGCCCAGGCCGGCGGCCGAGTGCACGTTGACGAACGCCGGCCGGCCCGTGGCTTGGGCGTAGCCGTCGGCCATCGCCAGCACTGCGCCTTCGTGCAGGCCGAGCACGTAGCGGAAGTCCGCCGGAAGGCCGTCCAGGAACGGCAGCTCGTTGGAGCCAGGGTTGCCGAAGATGGTGGTGAGCCCCCACGTACAGAGCAGGTCGTGGCTGGTCTCGCGAACGGTGGTCACCGCATGTCAGACCTTGACGGCGGTGCGCCAACCCTGGTGGTAGGACTCGCGGGCCACGACCGAGTACGGGGCCGGGCTCACCACGGCGCGCACCGCGAACTGCTCGTGCGGCTGGACGGTCGTCTTGCGGGTACCGCCGTTCGGTTCTCCCCACAGCACCGGTTACCTCGGCCCCGATCGGGACATCCGGGTTCACCGTCGCGAGCGATAGCGCCCGGCGCTCGTTCGCGCTGTACCCGGTGAACATGGACAGCCCGACCAGACCTCCCGTCCGCGTCGAGCACCGAGTCGAAGTTGGACGATCCGTAGTTGGCGTTGGGCAGGTCGAAGAACTGGTAGCCATCGCCAGCCAGGTCGCTCGGAGATGCCAGGAGCCTGCCGAGATCCTCGGCATTCCACGCGAGAGTCACCTTGCGCCGCTGAGTCTGCGGGTCGATGGCGGCCAGTGCCTCCCGTCCGACGAAGTCGTGGTCGAACTTGACGAACGGGCCGTATCCCAGCTCCCACGGATTGCGTGTAGTAGTCCTCGATGTTGTCCGACACGAAGCTGCCGGCGAGCGCATTGGTCGCCTCGTAGCTGTCCGCACGCAGCCACTCGCGGTACGGCCGTAGTCCCTCGCTGGTGTAGATCGCCGGAAGCGGCGACGGGATCCAGCCCGACTCCAACGTGTTGGCCGAGTAGGCACGCGACCCGCATGGCTCCAGGCCGAACTCACGACCCGCCTCGAGGATGGCGTCACGTACCTTCTCGTAGCTGCTCGTACGGACCCCAGATCTCCAGGCCGGGAGCCCCCGCCATGCCGTGGCGCAGCGTGCGGACCCGCTCTCCGGCCACGTTCAGGTGCCCCATCCGGAAGAACTCGCACCTGCTCGACCGGACCGCCGTGGATCTTCTCGATGACCGGCCACGCCTTCGGGCCCTGGATCTGGAAGCGCCACAGATCCCGCTCGACCGGCTTGCCGTACGGGCGCATCGGCGACCGCTCGTCCCGGCGGATGTCCACGTTGTAGCCTCGGCCGCCTCGGAAGCCCAGGTAGTCGGCGACGGGCGCCCGTCCGACGAATACGAACTCCTCGTCGGCCAGGTGGAACAGAATGCCGTCACCGATGACGCTGCCCCTCGGGGGACACCGGAACGAACTGCTTGGCCATGTCCACCGGGAAGTTGGCCATGCTGTTGACCCCGGTCTCGGACAGCAGCCGCAACGCGTCCGGGCCCGAGATGAAGAGGTTGACCATGTGGTGCGTCTGGTCGTACAGCACCGCCGCGTCGCGCCAGGCGATGGTCTCGCGGCGCCAGTTCGTGAACTCGGCCGGCACGACCGGGTAGATGTAGGCCCCGAGCTGTGAGTTCCGGAGCAGCTCTACCGTGTTTCCCGCCCGGTCCAACAACTCCTGTAGGTTCTTCGCGCTCATGTGCCGACCGTCCTCGTCGATGTTTTTGGCGATTCCGTTGGCCTAAAGCTACGCACGCCGTAGGCCCGCTGACATAGAGGAATGGCGGGAGTCGAGGTGCCCGGGCCGGAGAGGGCAACTGAGTCATATGACGTACGAGATCCGGGCCAGCGGCCCTGGCCCGGCTGCCCCATCGACGCCTTCGGTTGCCGGGCATCGCGCCGATGGCGGCGTCCGGCCGTCCCGTGTCGGTCAATTGTCGCGGTCAACTGCCTCTCGATGCCGGACGAAATGTGATCTCCGCTGGGCTCTACTGGTTATCGGTGGTATCACCGACGCCGGCTATTCAGGCGCACCGGGGACTGACCACGGGTCTGTTCAGGAGGTGGTCGTGAGCAACGGTTTGCTGCGGGCAGGCTGGAGCCGGCCCATCACCATCCGGCGGCGGGCCGCCGACTCCCGGCGCCGGCCGACCAAGCTCGGTGAGCTGCTGCGCAACGTCAGCTATGAGATCATGCCGTTCACGAGCACAGCGGACGCCGTGCTCGCCCACGTGCCGACAACGGTCCCGCTGACGGTGACGGTCACCGAGGCGAGGGGGATGGAGCCCACGCTGGCGCTGGCCGAACGCCTTCTGCGCCACGGATACCGGGTCGCGCCACATCTGGCGGCCCGGCATTTCATCGACCAGCATCACCTCGCCGATGTGGTCGCCCGCCTCGCAGCCGCCGGGGCGCGGTCTGTGTTCGTCATCGGCGGGGACTCCCCCGAGCCGACGGGAACGTTCCCCGACGCGTACGCACTGCTGCGGGCGATGCAGGCGGTCGGTCACCCCTTCGAGGAGATCGGCATCGCCGGCTACCCGGAGGGACATGCGCTCATCTCGCAGGGCGCCATCGACCTCGCGTTGAAACAGAAGGCGCCGCTGGCGACCCACATCGTCACGCAGATCTGCTTCGATGCCGTCACGACCAGCTCATGGGCGGCACGTGTCGCCGCTTGCGGTGTCGACCTTCCGGTCCAGGTCGGCCTGCCCGGACCCGTGCGCCGACAAAGACTCGTGCGGATCGCGGCGCGTCTCGGCCTGGGCCAGTCGGCGCGGTTCCTGCAAAAACAGCAGAGCCTGCTGTGGCGGTTCCTGGTGCCCGGCGGCTACCACCCCACTCGACTGGCCAAGCAGCTCGGCGTCGCGGTCACCAGGACGAGCACCAACATCCAGGGATTGCATATCTTCACCTTCAACGAGCTGGCCAGGACCGAGATCTGGCGGCGGGAGCTGCTGTCGTCGGTCTCCGAGGCGGGCGACCAGGCGTGACCGAGCCGATCGACGCACGTTCGCTTGCGGATAGGGTTCAGGCGGGTAACTTCGGGCGGCTCATCGTGCAGGGCCCGGACCGCCCCGGAATCGTGGCGAGCGTGTCGACCGTGCTGAGTGAGTACGGCGCCAACATCCTCTCGCTCGACCAGTCCTCCAGCGATCCCTCCGGCGGGCGGTTCTTCCAGCGCACCGTCTTCCACCTGCCGGATCTGTCCGTGAAGCTCGATGCGTTGAGGGAGGCCCTGAACCGCAGGCTGGGGGCGGAGCTGGGGCTCTCCTTCCGGCTTGTCGAAGCGAGGCGACGCAAGCGGGTGGCCATCTTCGTGTCCCGGGCGGACCATTGTCTGCTTGACCTGCTCTGGCGGCAGCGACGCGGCGACCTCCAGATGACCGTACCGATGGTGGTGTCGAACCACACCGACCGCCACGACGACGTGCGGCAGTTCGGTATCCCCTTCGTGCACGTTCCCGTGGAGTCCGCTAACAAGACAGCCGCCGAGAAGGAGCAGCTGAAGCTGTTGAAGGGCAATGTCGACCTGCTCGTCCTGGCCCGCTACATGCAGATCCTCTCGGGCGACTTCCTGGACGAGCTGGCGGTACCCGTCATCAACATCCACCATTCGTTCCTCCCGGCCTTTGTCGGGCCGGGTCCCTATCTGCGGGCCAAGGAGCGTGGTGTCAAGCTGATCGGTGCCACGGCGCACTACGTGACCGAGGATCTCGACGAGGGCCCGATCATCGAGCAGGACGTGATCCGGGTGTCGCATCACGAATCGGTGCGTGACCTGCAACGTAAAGGTGCGGACGTGGAGCGGCTCGTGCTGTCCCGCGCGGTGGCCTGGCACTGCGACGATCGGGTGATCCGGGACGGCAACACGACGGTCGTCTTCTAGGACGCCGGTCGGCGCGCTGGCCGGCCACCTGTCCGGCGCGCCGAGAGCCTCAGACCTCGGGGTTACCGTTCGCTGATGTGGGCGAGATGGCCGCCGCGACGTCCCAGTGCTCGACGACCTTGCCCCTCGCATCGAGGCGGAAGATGTCAACGACCTTGGTACCGAGCTCGGTGTACACCGGGACCGCGCCGGTGGCCAGCGCGTGGGTGATGACGAATTCGCCGTCGGCGAAGACCCGCCGGATGTCGATGTGTGCATCCGGGAAGGCCGTTGTGAAAGTCTCGACAAACCCGATGAACGCCTCGAAGCCGTTGGTGGCCAGCGGGTTGTGCTGGATGTACTCGCCACCGCCGTAGAGCTCGACGGCGCGGCGCGGGTTCTTGTCATTGAACGCCGTCGTGTAGAAGGCCACCGCGTTGCGCTTGTTGCGGTCCAGATCGTGTTGGCTTCGAAGGCCGGCGTTCGAGTTCTGACCGCCGTCGAGGGGATCCACCGCGCGCGCCTCAGCATCGCCGTGCTGCATGGCGACAAGCCTCGTGGTCAGGCTCAGCGCCACGGACACCGCGGCGACGAGGGGGGCGATGCGGTTCGGGGTGACCATCTTCATGCCTTCCTCCCGGACGGTGATGGGATTGCGCCAACGTCGGCACATCATGGCCCGGGATGGCCGGTGGCAGCACCACAGCTTCCGCCAGGCGGATCGGAAAAGGAGCTGTCGCAGACGCCCGGCAACCCGTTCCGCCCAATCTGGGAGCCGGCGTGCCGATGCATGGTTGACATAAGTGTTTGAGATCCTGAGCAAGATTTTGTGCGACAATCCTGGCCGCAATGCTCTGGTCTTTCGGGCCGGATGAGAGGAGCATGTCACTGTGCGAAGCGTCCTTGAGCAGGAGCAACTGCGTGAGGCAGCGAGCCTGCTCGACACGCTGCGGATGGCGATCTACCACGGCGAGTTGACGCCCGGTCAGCGTCTCATCGAGGCGGAGGTGGCCGGTCGTTACGACGCCTCGCGCGGGGCTGTGCGCGAGGCGCTCGCGTTGCTGAGCAACGAAGGTCTCGTGGTCCGGGAGCGCAATCGGGGTGCCCGGGTGCGGCCCGTGTCGCTCGAGGAAGCGATCGAAATCACCGAGGCGCGGGCGGTACTCGAGGGTCTGTGCGCGGCCAAGGCCGCCGCTGTGATCACCGCGCGCGGACGGCGCGACCTCAAGGCGTTGTCATCGCCCATGACGGAGGCGGTGCGGAACAACGACATCATCGTCTACAACCAGACGACCCAGCAGGTGCACACCCGGATTCGCGAGATCGCGAAGCAGACGACAGTCAGTACTCTGCTCGACCGGCTCCGCTACCAGGGCGTGCGGTACCAGTTCCACGTAACCCTGCTGCCCGGGCGCCTCGCCCAGGGTCTCAACGAGCATCTGGCCATCATCGAGGCGGTCTGCTCGGGCGACCCGGAGCTGGCCGAGAAGGCGACGCGGGAGCACCTGTTCAGCGTCGTCGAGGCGCTGCGCCAGCTTGCCGAACTGGGTGCGACGCCGTTGATGGCGCCCGCCGGTTGGCGATAGCGGGCCGCGGTGTCATCCCAGTCGATCCGCAGCCCGCTGATGCCGTCGGTCCCGGGCGGCGCGGCCCGGGTGATCAGCGGACCGGCCGACGACAGCGGATCATCGCCGGGGGAGGACGAGCTCTTCCGCCGGTTGGCGGTCGCCGCGCCGGCTGGCCTGGTTGTCGTGGATATCGATGGGACGGTACGGCTGCGCAACGACGAGGCAGCGCGGATCCTCGGTGATGTCGACCGGCTTCCCGCCGCGCTGTTGGCAGTCTTCGAGCAGGATGCGACCGGTGGATTCGGAGCTGGGCCCGGTGGCGGGACTGCCACGGCCGGCGAGGCGGTCGTGCTGGAGCGCGGTCTACGCCGCTTGGAGGTGGAGTGCCGGCTCGTGTCGGCACCGTCGCTGGCACCGTTGCGGGCGGCCTGGCTGACGGAACGTCACCCGTGCCAGGGTGGTGCAGCGTCGGCTCGCCGCCATCGCGCGGGCCTCGTCCAGCGTGGCGGCTGTCGGCAACCTGGCCGCGACGGTGGACGCGGTAGCCGCCGAGGTGATGCGGGCCGACCAGATCGCGGCGGTGCAGGTCATCACGCTGGACGACACCGGGGTTCGGGTCCGGCTCCTGGGCACCGCCGGTTTCCGCGACACCAGCGAGTTCATACCCCGCCTGCACCGATGTCAGCAGCTCGGGGCCGAGTTGCTGATGTTGTCGGCCGCGGCGACGGGGAAGGTCATGGCGGTCCCGCACCGCAAACGACAGGTGCTGGCCGACCCTCGGTGGGAACCGCTGCACGAGATCATGAACCAACCGGACTGGGACAGCTACGTCGGCGTGCCGTTGATCGTCGACGGTCGCATCGTGGGCGTACTCAATGCCTTCTGCACCCCGCAGGAGCAGCCGCCGACCGCCGAGGACATCGCCTTCCTGGTGGCGATGGCCGAACAGGCCGCCCTCGCCGTCGACCGCGCCGAACTGGTCAGCGCGGCGGAGATGCAGGCTCGGCGGGAGGAACGCCACCGGGTGGCGGCCGACCTGCACGACTCGGTCGTGCAGCAGGTTTTCTCGATCAGGATGCGGGCCGAGGCGCTACGCCTGGGCATCGAGCGTGACGGCGAGGTCTCGTCCGAGATCCTGAGCCGGCATGCCGAAGCACTGGCGATGTCATCCCGGCTCGCCCTGGACGACCTGCGGGCGCTCATCTTCGAGTTGCGTCCCGGCGGATTGGCCGAGAAGGGCCTCATCGGGTCGGCGGCGTCCTGGGTGGAGTCGGTGGGGGCCCGTACCGGCATCGCGGTGACCTTCCGCAGTGACCTGGAATTCCTGGCACTCCCCTCCGGACTGGAGGACGACCTGTACCGCATCCTCCAGGAGGCGCTGCACAACGTCGTCAAGCACGCCGAGGCCACCGCGGTCATGGTGGAGATCGCCGTCCGCGGCGGCGGCGATGGTCTGCTCGTCGTCGACATCGAGGACGATGGAGTTGGCTTCCGTCATCCCCTGCAGTCCTCCGGTTCATTCGGCATGCAGTCCATGCGGGAACGCGCCCAACGATGGGGCGGCAGCGTCGTGCTCCGCAGCCGGTCCGGCAAGGGCGGTCACGTTCGCGTGACGATCCCGGTACCGACCTCGCCCGGCCCGACACCCGGATGGTCGGGGGACCGGCCGTGACCGACGTAGCGGTGGGCGTGTTCATCGTCGACGACCACGCGGTCGTGCGCAGCGGCCTGGCCGCCTATCTCGAAGTCATCGACGACTTCACCTTCGTCGGTGAAGCGGCGGACGGGGAGCAGGCCGTGCGGCGGCTCACGGAACTGGCCGCGCGCGACGCGCTGCCCGGCGTGGTGCTCATGGATCTGGTGATGCCGAACATGAACGGGATCGAGGCCACGGCACAGATCGTCCAACGCTTCCCGAGTTGTCGGGTGGTCGTACTCACCAGCTTCGGTGAGGTGGAAAGGGTCAACGCGGCGCTGCGCAACGGTGCCGTGGGGTACCTGCTCAAAGATGCCGAAGCCGCCGAGGTCGCGGCCGCCATCCGGGCGGCCGTCCGCGGCGAGGTACACCTCGACTCGGAGATCGCCCGGCGGCTGACCCAGGATTTGCGATGCGGGCCGGCCGGACCGGCCCTGCTGACCCAACGGGAGCGCCAGATACTCGCGCTGCTCGGCGAGGGCCGCTCCAACCGGGAGATAGCCAACATCCTCGTCATCAGCGAACGGACCGCCCGTACCCACGTCAGCAACGTCCTGAGCAAACTCAATCTGACCTCTCGCACCCAGGCTGCCCTGATGGCGATCCGGGAGGGCCTTACGCCGGGACCGCAGTAGCGGCGTACGTCGTTCGTCTCAGGAAACCGGCGGCATCTGCGTGTGGCCGGGGCGACGCCCCCCACCTAGGGTCGGATCGTGCGACGCCGGCATACCGCGAACGACCACGAGGATTCGTTCGAGGTCGTGTGCGTACGATCCGGTGTGACCCTGACCGTTCCCCCCGGGCGTTCCATCCTGTCCGTGGCCAAGGAGCGCGGCCTCGATGTCTTCTTCTGGTGCGCACAGGGCATCTGCGGTACCTGCGAGACCGAGGTACTCGCCGGTTTACCGGACCATCGCGACTCGTTACTCACCGAGGAGGAACGCGAGGCATCCGAAACGATGCTGATCTGCGTCTCCCGCTGCCGGCAGGGACCGCTGGTCCTGGGACTCTAGGCCCGCGAGTTGTTGTCAACGATCCTGTCAGCATGAAAGTCTGCGACTGGCCCGTGCAGATGACCGTCGAGGGAAGAAAGGACAGCCGCCGTGACCGACCCACCGACGCAACGCATCGACGTTGACCGGCTCGTCGCCATCGACATCCACACCCATGCCGAGGTTCGAGCTGCATCCGCCCCCGATCCCGACGGGTCGCCTACGACAGGCGTTCGCGCAATACTTCAAGAGCGCGCACCGGTCGCCAAGCTCGAAGAGATCGCCGCCTTCTATCGCGACCGCAAATGGCGGCGGTGGTTTTCACCGTCGACACCGAGGCGACCATGGGCCGCATCCGCGCGTCGAACGAGGAAGTGGCCGAGGCCGCGCGGCGAACAACGCCGACGTGATGATCCCGTTCGCCTCCATCGATCCGGCGCGCGGCAAGATGGGCGTGCGCGAGGCGCGGCGCCTGATCGAGGATTTCGGCGTGCGCGGGTTCAAGTTCCATCCGAGCGCGCAGGCGTTCTACCCGAACGACCGGCGCGCCTATCGGCTCTACGAGGTGATCGCGCGACTCAAGCTGCCGGCCCTGTTCCACACCGGGCAGTCCGGGTCGGGCGCGGGCATGCCGGGCGGCGGCGGCATGAGGCTGAAATACTCGAACCCGATGTATCTCGACGACGTGGCGGTGGATTTCCCCGACCTGCCGATCGTCGCCGCGCACCCGTGTTCCCCTGGCAGGACGAGGCGCTGGCGGTCGCCGACGCACAAGCCGCAGGTCTACATCGACCTGTCCGGCTGGTCGCCGAAGTACTTCCCGCCGATTCTGGTCCAGTACGCGAACACCCTGCTGAAGGACAAGGTGTTGTTCGGCACCGACTTTCCCGTGCTGACCCCGGAACGCTGGATGCAGGACCTCGCCAAGACCTCGCTGCGGGAAGAGGTCAAGCCGGCACTGTTCAAGCACAACGCGGCCCGCCTGCTCGGTCTGCGGTGACCACATTCAGCCGCCCGCCGGGCGGTCGTGCTGATCCTTCACGACTTGGCCGCAACGGTGATGCTTCCGACACGGTAGGCAGTCCCGCTGAGCTCATTGTCCACAATGGATCGCATGAGTTCGACTGGGACGAGGCAGTCCGCACAGGCGTCGGAGCCGGCGACCACCCATATCCCGATGTGGTTGTCCTGTTCCATGGACCACGTGAGCGCGTACCCGTCGGATTCCAGGGTGACCCGAAGTCCCCGCAACGCCCCGTCGATCGTGGCCTGCACCTGTTCAGTGGTCATCTGTCACTGTCCTTCCGCGACTCGTC
Organism: uncultured Actinomycetota bacterium; assembly: GCA_963803345.1. Classification (GTDB taxonomy): domain Bacteria; phylum Actinomycetota; class Actinomycetes; order Mycobacteriales; family Micromonosporaceae; genus CAWDLX01. The sequence goes on along the minus strand of CAWDLX010000004.1, from coordinate 232,379 downwards.
GTGTGCCTCTCGATGAGGGTGGTCGCCGGCGGGCCGCCGCGTGGGCCGAAGGTTTCCACCACGGCGGAGACTCCCGCGTTGTCGGCTCCGGCGACGACGACCAGCAGTGCTTGCGCAGTGTTGAGGACACGGATGGGGCCGTCCCGGTTCTCTTCGGTGTGCTTGTCGGGCATGGCGTCGGGATGGTCGGCGGGCAGCCGCCAGCGGGTGTGGCGCGATACCGCGTCCTTGCCGACGGCGGCGAGTTCCGCACGGGTGCGGCTGGCGTGCTCGTAGACGAACTGCCGGACATCGGACTTGCTCCAGCCGGCCCGGGCGAACATCGCGGCATGTTCAGGACCGAGCACCACACAGCCGCTGATCGTCTCGTGCACGAGCGCGCCGGTGCGCGAGAGCGTCCCCGCCAGATCGAGGCCGAGTTGCTCCGGAACAGTCGTGTGCCGGGCCTCGATATGGATCACCGATCGCACCGACATCGCGGTGACCGTACTGTCCGACGCGGCGAAGCCATGGTCGGTGTGCAGGCCGGGCCACGGGCTGTCCTCCTCGTTCTCACCGATGCACGCGGTGTACCTGGCCGGCGTCGCCTGAGTGGCCTGGTCGAGTTGATGCGGGCGCAGGCCGAAGCAGTTGATGGCAGTGAGCCGCAGGGCCCGCCCGATCGTCGCGTTCGCGCGACGGTGCAGATGCTGACGGTCGGCACGCCCGAGCGTTCCAGCAGGATCCCGTCGGCCAGACTGGCCGCGCTGCACGAGCCTCAATCGCCGATTCCCGCCACCACGAAGTCGCAGTTCCCGCCGATCGCCTGGATCTGGCTCTCCTCGACCGGCGTGCCGAAGTAGCTCTTGTCGTACACCGTCGCGTCGCGCACACCCCAGTCGCGTCGCAGCTCGTCGGCGATCGCACTCAGCAACAACGACGCGTTCGGCTTGGTGTTGCTGAGCAGCCCGACGCGAAGCCCGGAAAGGCTGCGCAACCGGGGCGCGAGTCTGGTGTCGGCGTTGCCGTCGCCGTCGCCGGTCGGGTCAAGCAGCCGTTCATGTTGGTCCACCCGATCACCTCCGCGCAGTACCCATCGGCCGGTGGTATGCCCAGCAAAACATGCCGGGTCCGCGTGAACAAGATTGTGGACAGTCCGGCGGTGCGGGTCGTCCGGCGGTGACGCGGCCGGCGGCCAGATGTGGCCATGCCGGCTAGGCCATTTGACGTAAGTCCCGCATCACATCTCCTCGTGCCGCAGCGGTCGAACCTATACTCCCGGAGGCCCGTTTGCTCGACTCACGCGAGGAGGACTCGTGAAGACGCAGGCTGCGGTGTTGTGGGAGTACGGCCAGGACTGGCAGATCGAAGAGCTCGAACTCGACGACCCGCGCGAGGGCGAGGTCATGGTGCGTCTCGCGGCATCGGGCCTGTGCCATTCGGACGAACACGTCCGAGTCGGGGACCTTCCCATGCAGGGCCTACCAACGATCGGGGGGCACGAGGGCGCCGGCGTCGTCGAGCAGGTGGGCCCCAATGTGAGCACGGTCCGCGAAGGCGACCATGTCGTGCTGAGCTTCGTCCCGGCGTGCGGGCGGTGTGCCTCCTGTGCGCGGGGACACCAGAACCTCTGCGACGAGGGGGCCGAACTCATGGTGGGTCTCCAGCGTGACGGCACCGCACGCCATCATGTCCGCGGTCAGGACGCGCGGCTGATGTGCCTGCTCGGAACCTTCTCGCCATACACCGTTTGCCGAGAGACGTCGGTCGTCAAGATCAAGGAAGACATACCGTTGGACAAGGCCGCCCTCGTCGGGTGTGGCGTGACCACCGGATGGGGCACCGCGGTCTACGGGGCGGGTGTATCGCCCGGGGACACGGTGGTCGTTATGGGGATCGGCGGCGTGGGTGCCAACGCCGTTCAGGGTGCGCGCATCGCGGGGGCCACCCAGATCCTGGCGGTGGACCCGTCGCCGTTCAACCGCGAGCAGGCCAAGCGGTTCGGGGCCACGCATACGTTCGCCACCGCGGCGGATGCCAGACAGGCGCTGCCGGACCTGACCCGCGGCCGGATGGCCAACTCCGCCTTGATAACCGTCGATGTGGCGACCGGGGCGATCCTCGGCGACGCCATCTCGCTCGTCGGCAAACTGGGCACGGTGGCGTTGACCTCGCTCGGCCCGGTGACCGACAACCAGGCCGTGGTGCCGATGTTCGAGATGGCCGCGTTCCAGAAGCGCATCATCGGCTGCCTGTTCGGTAATGCGAACCCTCGCTTCGACATACCCAGGTTGCTCGACCTGTACCGGCAGGGCGATCTCCTGCTCGATGAACTGGTCACCCGCACCTATCCGCTCGACCAGGTGAACCAGGGATACGAGGACATGCGCACACACCGCAATGTCCGGGGAATGATCCGTTACCTCTGAGCGAGGATACCGACCAGCCCGCCGATCCCGCTGCGGTCCTCGATGCCACGACTGAACGGGACCGGAGACCGGCTACCAGGTGTCCTGCATGATGCCCACGGCGTCGGCGACCCTGACCGACATGCCGGTCAGCGACAGCACCTCGTCGACGGTGAATCCGCGCGCGATCTCGTTGAGGCAGAAGCCGTCACGCTCCCTCGTGAGGAGCGCCAGGTCGGTCACGACCATGTCGACGCAACCCGGTGCGGTCAACGGGAACTCGCAACGCTCGACGAGCTTGGGGTGACCCTGCGAGTCCGTGTGTTCGCACACGATGATGACCCGCCGCGCGCCAACAGCGAGATCCATGGCGCCGCCGATGCCGCCGCCCACCATGTCGGGCGTGGCCCAGTTGGCCAGGTCGCCGTTGGCGCCGACCTGGTAGGCGCCGAGGATGACGGCGTCCAGCCGCCCGGACCGGGCGATCTCGAACGACGTGACGCTGTCGAAGAACGAGGCGCCCGGCCGCAGATCGATGAAGTAGCCGCTCGCGTCGTGGACGTTGGGATCGAAGTCGGGCCCCGAGATGATGGCGCCGTAGTTGAGGATTCCATTCTCGCTGTGCAGGACGACGGGGCGGTCTCCGATGTGGTTCGAGACGAGGTTGGGTAGCCCGGCACCGAGATTGACCACGGCACCGTCCGGCAGTAGCCGGGCGGCCCGGCGCGCGATCTGACCTCGGGTCAGCGCTGGTTTGCCGAGGTACTCGCGGGCGCTGTCGGCCGGGCGACTCGGCCGCATCGGCAGATTCTTCACGTCCATCCGCACGACGCTGCGCACGACCCGCGCGACGAACACGCCAGGAAGGTCGATGTCTTCCGGACCCAGCTCGCCGACCTCCACGATCTCGTCCACCTCGGCGATCGCCACGCGCGCGGCCTTCGCGAAGCTCACGTTGAAGTTGCGGCTGCCACCACGGAACCTCAGATTGCCCAGGCGATCGCCCCGGTGGGCGCGGATGAGCGCGAAATCGGTGGTGATGGCGCGTTCGAGAACGTACGGCTGCCCGTCGAAGTACCGGACGTCCTTGCCGCGGGCGATCGAGGTGCCGACGGAGACCGGCGTGTAGAAGCCGGCGAGGCCCGCGCCGCCCGCGCGCATCCGCTCGACCAGCGTGCCCTGGGCAACCATCTCCAGTGTCATCTGTCCCGACTGGATCTGGCGCTCGGCCTCCGAGACCACGCCGGGGCGGGCGGAGAAGCAGGTGACGAGATGCCCTATCTGCCCGCCGTCGGCGAGCAGGTGCGCGGTGGGGTAGCCCGGCTGGCCAAGCCCGTTGCAGTAGACCGTGAGCCCCTTGACTCCCTTGTCGCGTACCGCCGTCACGAGGCTGGACGGGAACCGGTGCGCGACACCGAAGCCGGCGATGCCCACGGTCGAACCGTCGGTGATGTCGTCGACCGCCGCGGCCGAGGAGGAGAACACCTTGTCCATCGAGGCCTCCGCTGGTGGGGACAAGGCCATGCGGTCACGAATCGTACCAGAATCTGTTGACGGACATGTTGACAATCCTTGCGACCTCGGGCATTCTCAGCCAACCTGATCGATTCTTGGCCGAGGATTGACGTTGCGTACAGATGAGGGTCCGGCGCCCACCATGCGGGCGATGAGCCAGGATGTCCTCGGCGGTCCCGAGGTGCTGCACGAGGTGACGCTGGCGCGGCCGGTGCCCGGCTTCAGTCAGATCCTGGTCGCCGTCCACGCGTCGGGACTCAACCCGACCGACTGGAAGCACCGTGCCCATCGCTACTTCCTGCCGGACCCACCATTTGTCCTCGGCTTTGATGTGTCCGGTGTGGTCGAGGCGGTCGGCTTCGGGGTCACTGTGTTCAAGCCCGGAGACGAGGTCTTCGGGATGCTGCCATATCCGAACGGAGGCGGCGCTCACGCGGAGTACGTCACCGGACCGGCGCGGGCCTTCGCGCCCAAGCCGCGCGCCCTGACCCACGTGCAGGCAGGTGCGCTGCCGCTGGCCGGGCTGACCGCCTGGCAGGCGCTCGTCGACACGGCCGATGTCCGGCCCGGCCAACGGGTGCTGGTCCACGCGGCGGCGGGCGGCGTCGGTCACCTCGCCGTCCAGATCGCCAAGACCCGCGGTGCCCACGTCATCGGCACCGCCGGCCCGGCCAACCACGACTTCGTGCGCAGCCTGGGCGCCGACGAGGTCATCGACTACCACACCGCCGACATCGCCGAGGTCGTCCACGACCTGGACGTTGTCCTGGATCAGATCGGCGGCGAGAGCCCGCTGCGCTCGTTGGCCACGCTGCGTCCGGGCGGCACGCTGATCTCGCTTCTCGGGGCCACCCAGGAGCTGACCGAGCGGGCCGCCGCGAAGAGAGTGCGGTTGGCCGCGATGCTGGTCGAAGCCGACCACGCCGGCATGCTCGCGCTGGCCGGCCTCGTCGAGGCCGGCACACTCGGGCCGAGGATTGCTCGCACGTTTCCACTCGCCGAGGCGGCGAAGGCACACGCGCTCGGCGAGACCGGGCACACCGCCGGTAAACTGGTCCTGGTGGTGCGTTGACATGTTCGATGCCAACTGGGCGACCTTGTGGGAGAACGTGGCGGCGGCGGTACCCGACCGGCCGGTCATGTTCCACCGGGACGAGGAGATCAGCTACCGGGACTTCGACGACTGCGCCGGCAGGCTCGCGGCAACGCTGGCCAAGGCGGGCGTGGGCCGCGACTCGAAGGTGGCCTGCTACCTGTACAACTGCCCGGAGTATCTGGAGGCCGTCTACGCCACCCTCAAGGTCGAGGCGGTGCCGGTCAACGTCAACTACCGCTACCAGGGCGCCGAACTCGCGGAACTGCTCAACGACTCGAACGCCGAGGCGCTGGTGTTCGCCGGATCGCTCGCCCGCCACGTGCGGGACGCGCTGGAGGTCGTCCCCGCGCTCAAGGTTCTGATTCAGGTGGACGACGACGGGACGCCGCCGGTGGCCGGCGCGATGCGCTGGCCGGAGGCGTTGGAGACCGCACCCCTGCCGCCGCGCGAACGCAGCGGCGACAACCACATCTTCCTGTACACCGGAGGCACGACCGGCCGGCCGAAGGGTGTCGTGTGGCGGCACCGCGACCTCTTCGACGTGCAGCGCTACCCGACATACGGCGTCCTCGGCCGGGCCTACCCGACCTCGGTGCGAGAGGTCGTCGAGATAGCCGTCGACCTCGGCGAGGGCGCGCCCCGCACGTTGCCCATCACCCCCCTGATGCACGCGACGGCGTTGTTCTCCGTCATGGACACACTGCTTCTGGGCGGCAGTGTTGTGTTCCTGGCACGAGGCAGGTTCGATCCGGGCGAGGTGTGGGAGGCGGTGCGACGCCACCACGTCAGTCGCCTCATCATCGCCGGGAACGCGGTGTGCGCACCGCTGGCCGACGAGCTCAGCCGGGCCGAGCTCGCCGGCGAGGCTCCCGACATCGCCAGCGTCACGTCGATCCACAGCTCCGGGATGGCCTGGACCGACGATGTCAAGCGCGCACTCCTGCACCACCTACCCACGCAGCTGCTGGACATCCTGGGCGCCAGTGAGGGCGGCCCCTTCGCGTATGCGGTGGTGAACGGCATCGACGATCTGCCCTCCCGGTTCCATCTCGCCGCTGGCGCGACGGTGCTCGACGAGAACCTCGAGCCCGTCGAACCAGGATCGGGACGGGTCGGTCTGCTGGCGTACGCGGGCGGCATGCCGCTGGGCTACTACCGCGATTCCGAAAGGACCGCCAAGACCTTCCGCGACATCCGGGGCACCCGCTACGTGATGCCGGGCGACTACGTCACGGTGGCGGCGGACGGCGGCATTGACTTTCTTGGCCGCGGTTCGTCAGTCATCAACAGCGGCGGCGAGAAGGTCTACCCGGCCGAGGTTGAGCAGGCTCTGTTCGCGCACCCCTCGGTAGCGGACTGCGCTGTCGTCGGCACGCCCGATCGGCGATGGGGTGAGGCGGTGACCGCGCTGGTCGTGCGGGGCGATGGCGCGCAGGTCACTGAGCGGAATCTCATCGAGCATGTGGGCGCCCGACTGGCTGGCTACAAGAAGCCCAAGGCCGTGCTGTTCGTCGAGTCGCTGGGGCGCAGTCCGAGCGGCAAGCTGAACATGCGGGCGATCCGGCAACGTGCGGTCGACGAGCTGGCCGCACGCCGCACCGACGAGAACAACTGAGGCAACCGGGTGGCGCCGACGGCCGGTCAGCCCGTTGCCTCCTTGATCGCCCGCCACACGCGTTCTGACATCAGTGGCATGTCGATATGGCGTACGCCGAGGTGCGACACCGCGTCGACGACCGCATTCTGTACGGCGGGCCCGGAACCGATCGTGCCGGCCTCACCGATTCCCTTGGCTCCCAACGGATTGTTCGGTGTCGGCGTCTGCCGGCTCAGCAGCTCGAAGCTCGGCAGGTCGGCCGCACTCGGCAGCGTGTAGTCGGCCAACGTCACCGTGAGGGGGTTTCCGTAGTCGTCGTAGACCATCTCCTCGTACAGCGCCTGTCCAACGCCCTGGGCGATTCCGCCGTGTCGCTGCCCTTCGGCGAGCAGCGGGTTGATGAGGCGCCCGGCGTCGTCGGCCGCCACCAGACGGATCAACCTCACCTGACCGGTCTCCAGGTCGACCGTGACGAGGGCCAGGTGTGCGCCGTACGCGAAGGTCAGCTTGGGCATGGAGTACTTGACGTCGACGACGAAGGACGCGTCGGGCCGGGATCTGCGGACGAGCTCGGCCCAGGTGACCTGCCGGGGCGGGTCCTCGCCGGTCCGCCAGCACCCCGTGTTCCGATCGAGGGCGACATCGCGCTCATCCGCGTCGAGGGCGGCCGCGGCGAGCGGCAGCGCCTCGTCGTACAGGCGCTGCGTCGCCTCGTGAAGCGTCGAGCCACCCAGTTGCAGGGACCGTGAGCCGAACGTGCCGCCGCCCTGGCTCAGCACGCCGGTGTCGGTGTGGCGGACGGTGATGCGATCCAGCGGCACGCCCAGCCGATCAGAGATGATCATTGAGTACGTGGTGGCGTGCCCCTGCCCTTGGGCGGAGGTGCCGATGTCCACTGTGATCGAGCCGTCCGCGTCCATCACGAGCCGGCCGTGCTCCTCGTTGCCGAAGCCGGTTACCTCCACATAGGACGATAGTCCGATCCCGTACTGGAGATGGCTCCCAGCGGCCCGCCTGGCCGCCTGCTCGGCCCGCAGCGCGGGGTAGTCTGCCGCGGCCAGCACCTGCTCCAGCGCGGCCGGATAGTCGCCGGTGTCGTACTCCATGCCCGTCGGCGAGCTGAATGGGAAGGCCTCCGGTCGTAGCAGGTTGCGCCGCCGGACATCAGCTGGATCCATCCCGATCTCAGCGGCGAACAGATCGACCGCGCGCTCGATGGCGGCGGTCGCCTCCGGCCTCCCGGCCCCGCGATACGCGTTGACCGGCGTGGTGTTGGTGACCACGCTGCGGGCTCGGGCCTGCACCCGCGGGATCCCGTACGGCCCGCAGGCCATCCAGACCGTCGCCCCTGGTAGCCAGGCGCCGTGCGGATAGGCGCCCGCGTCGGCCAGGATTTCGAGCCGGTACGCCAGGAGCGTGCCGTCCCGGCGGCCGCCCATCGTGACCCGCTGTCGCTGGGCGCGGCCGTGGTTCATGGCGAGCATGGTCTCGCTGCGGGTATCTGTCCAGCGCACCGCTCGGCCGAGCCGGAGCACGATCCAGCACAATACGGTGACGTCGACGTCGGCCACGATCTTGCCGCCGAATCCGCCACCGACATCCGGCGCGGTCACGCGCAGCTGACCGGGCAACAGGCGCAGTCGTTGGGTCAAGGCGTCCTGGACGAGGTGGGGCGCCTGAGTCGACAACCACAGTCGCAGTCCGCCGTCGCCGTCGGGTGCGCACGCCGCGGCCCGGGTCTCCATCGGTACCGGCGCCAGCCGTTGATTGGTGATCTGCCGGGTCACCACCACCTCGCAGTCCTCGAACGGATCGCCATCGGAGGGCTGACCGGCCTCGTGGGCGAGGTTGCTTCCCGCCGCCGGGAAGACCAGGACGTCGTCGTCGGCGGCGGCCTCGACGGAGACGACCGCGGGCAGCGGCTCGTACTCGACCTCGACCAGCTCGGCCGCGTCCACGGCGCAGGTCCGGTCTACCGCCACCACGACCGCGACCGCCTCACCGACGAACCGCACGACGTCCTTCGCCAGGCACGGCTGCGCCATCGCGGTGGTGGGCCGGCTGATGTTCGCGGCCTCTACCGGAGCGATGTCGAGCTCATCGGCGGTGTACACGGCCAATACCCCAGCCGCGGCGCGGGCTCGCGTCGTATCGATGTTCGCGATGCGGGCGGACGCGTGAGGGCTGCGCACGAAGGCCGCGAACGCCGCGCCGGAGAGCTCGGGCTCGCGCAGGTTGTCCACGTACGTGCCGGCCCCGACGAGAAACCGGTGGTCCTCCACACGCGTCACGCGCGTCCCTACGAGGGTCATGGGCTACACCGTATGTCCCCATGATCGCGCAGGGAAGGAGAGCTTCCGTGAGCTGGAAGGTGCGGTTGACACGACTGCGGCCACGCGGTTGATTCACAACGAGGCGAGAAGGGGTGCGAGCCATGGTCAACACGATTCTCGACCCGACCGGCGGCGCCGCCCGGGTCCGCGCGGAGGTCCTGCACAGCACGCCGCGGGCGCGGCTGCGGGGCGCCACGATCGGGCTGCTGGAGAACACGAAGCAGAACGCGTCATTGTTCCTCGCTGAGCTCGGCGACCTGCTGGTCGACCGGTACGGCGCGGCCGGCGTGATCGCCCGCACGAAGCGGGCATTCGCCCTTCCGGTGCCCGATGACCTGCTCGAGGAGCTCGCCACCTCATGCCAGGCGGTGATCACCGGGGTCGGCGACTGCGGCTCGTGCAGTGGTTCCGCGGTCGCCGACGGTGTCGCGTTCGAACGGCGGGGGATTCCCGCGGCGGTCGTCTGCAGCGACGCCTTCACGGTGACCGCCGACGCGATGGCCGCGCTGAAGGGCGCGAAGGGCTACCGCTATGCCACGACCGCGCACCCGGTCGCCGTCCTCACCCCGGACCAGGTACGCAAGCGCGCGGAGGAGGCGCTGCCGCAGGTCGTCGCGCTCCTGACCGGAGGCGAGGCGTGACGCTCGACCCCGACAACGCGCAGGCCGCCATCGAGTTCTGCTACGACCAGGGTTGGTCGGATGGCCTACCACTCGTACCGGCCTCGCGTCCCCTCGTCGACGCGTTCCTCGCGCAGACCCCGCTCCCGCCGGAAGAGGTCATTGGCCGAAACATCCAGGTCGACCGGGAATGCACGGTGGAGCTCGCCGCGATCAACGCGGCGATGGCGGGCTGCCGGCCGGAGTACTTCCCGGTGGTGCTGGCCGCCTGGGAGGCACTGACGCGGGACCGGGCGGCGGGTGGCGGCGGCTGGCAGAGTACGAGCGGCCCGGCACCGCTGATTGTGGTGAATGGCCCGATCAGGGCCCGGCTCGGGTTCAACTGCGGTGTCGGTGTGTTCGGGCCGGGGTTTCGTCCCAACGCGACCGTTGCGCGGGCGATCGGACTCATCGTCCGCAACGTCTACGGTATCCAGCCCCAGGTCCTGGAACAGGCCACCCAGGGCCTTCCGGGTCGGTGGTCGATCTGCGTCGGCGAGAACGAGGAGGAGAGTCCCTGGACGCCGTTGGCGGTCGACGCGGGCCTGCCCGAGGACACCAGCGCGGTGTCCGCGATGCTGCTGCGCACCTGTGAGTTCGTGGACAACCGGCACACCCAGGACCCGGAGCAGGTCCTCTCCGACATCGCGGACACGATCTCACGCAGCGGCTCGTTGATCTTCCGAGACGCGTCGGCTGGTGTGGTCTTCGGTCCGGAACACGCCAACCTGCTGGCCAAGGCCGGCTTCGGCCGGGCCGACGTCCAGTCGTGGCTCGTCGATCACTGTGGACGGACCAGGGCCGAACTGCGCCGCGTCGGCAAGAACGGGGTGGGGGAGAACAGCGTCCGCTTCGCCGACGGTACGGCCGATCCCGATGACCACACCTTCGAGCGGATCCTGCCGTCGCCGCAGCACGTGCCGGTGATCGTGGCTGGCTCGCGTAATGCCGCGATGTCCATGGTCGTACGGATCTTCGGCCTGTGGTCGGGACAGGCCTTCCCGGTCACCTCGTGGTAGCACCGTGGGCACACGCACCCGGCTTCCGCGTCATGAAAGCCGCCTTGCTCGGCTGATCACGCGCGGGGGATGGTGAACGCGGCGCATCGCAGCCGATGACGGCCCATGAGGAGGAACGGCCAGATGAGCATGACGACGCTTGCCGCGATCTGCCGCGAGCCCCGCCGGCCATGGGAGATCGCCGAGCTTCACCTGGACGAGCCAGCGTCCAACGAGGTCCGGATCAAGTTCTACGCGGCTGGGTTGTGCCACTCCGACGACCACATCCAGAAGGGCGACGCCCCGATGCGGATGCCCGTCGTGGGCGGGCACGAGGGCGGCGGCGTGGTGGACGCGGTGGGTGAGGACGTGACCCGGGTGGCCGTCGGCGACCACGTCGTCTGTTCGTTCATTCCGGCCTGCGGCAAGTGCCGGTACTGCTCGACCGGGCACCAGAATCTGTGTAACGAGGGGAAGAACGCCGGGACCGGCATGTTCGCCGACGGCACGTTCCGCTTCCACGACGACGATGGCGAAGACCTCGGCGGGTTGTGCGTGCTCGGCACCTTCTCCCAGTACGCCGTGGTGTCGGAGTGGTCATGCATCCGGATCCCACCGGACATCCCGTTCGAACGTCGCCGCGCTGGTGGGCTGCGCGGTACCCACAGGCTGGGGGTCGGCGGTGTACGCGGCCGGTGTGCGGGCCGGCCAGACGGTCGTCGTCCACGGCGCCGGCGGGGTGGGCAGCAACGCGGTGCAGGGCGCGCGGTATGCCGGGGCGAAGAACGTCGTGGTGGTCGATCCGGTGGAGTTCAAGCGGGACATGGCGAAGGTCTTCGGGGCGACGCACACGTTCGCCGACGCGGAGCAGGCACACGACTTCGTGGTCGACACCACCCACGGCCAGCTCGCCGACCACGCGATCATCACCGTCGGCATCCTGCATGACGAGGTGATCCAGTCCGCCATCGAGGTGGTCGGCAAGACCGGGCAGGTGACGATCACCGCGGTGGGCAACGCATCGGTGCATGTGCACGCGGGAATGCTCATCGGCTATCAACGGCGGGTGCAGGGCGTCATCTTCGGCGGCTGCAATCCGCTCTATGACGTGCCGCGGCTGCTCGGGCTGTACCGCTCCGGCGACCTCAAGCTGGACGAGCTGATCACCCGCCGGTACCGGCTGGACGAGATCAACCAGGGCTACCAGGACATGCTCGACGGAAAGAACATCCGCGGCGTCATCATCCACGAGCACTGAACAGGAGCAGAGGACATGACGATCGCCCCTCCCGACCCGCGCCTTAGCGGGCTGGTCACGGGGAACACCCAGCTGATCGGCGGCGAGTGGGTACCGGCGGCGAGCGGCGAGACCATCGCGGTGCTCAACCCGGCCACCGGTGAGACCCTGATGCACGTCCCGAGGGGTGCCGCGGCCGACGTCGACTCCGCGGTCCGGGCGGCGAAGGACGCGTTGGCGACCTGGCGCGACACCAGTCCCACCCACCGGGCGGCGTTGCTCATGCGGTGGGGCGAGCTGATCGACGAGCATGAGCAGGAGCTGGACCGGCTGGAGATCAGCGAGGTCGGCCGGCCGCACTGGGGTCCTCTGCCGATGGCCCGGATGCTCACCTTCTTCGCCGGGCAGGCCGACAAGGTCAGCGGGCTGAGCCTGCCGACACACACTCCCGATGTGCTCGGGCTCACCCTGCGCGAGCCGTACGGGGTGGTCGGCGCCATCATTCCCTGGAACGCCCCCGGTCCGAACTTCGTCATGGACGTTGGTCCGGCGATCGCCGCGGGCAACACGATCGTGATCAAGCCGGCCGAGGACGCCCCGCTGACCGCGCTGGCGCTGGCCCGGCTGGCGCTCGAGGCCGGCATCCCGCCCGGCGTGGTCAACGTCGTCATCGGCTACGGCCCGGAGGCGGGGGCAGCCATTCCGGCGCACCCCGGAATCTCCCGGATGAGCTTCACCGGCTCCCCGGCGACCGGCTCGGCGGTGATGGCCGCCTGCGCCCGCAACCACACCTCGTTGCACCTGGAGCTGGGCGGCAAGTCACCGCAGGTGCTGCTGGACGACGCCGACATCGACGCGGCGATCCCGCAGCTGACCCGCAGCATCACCCTCAATACCGGCCAGATCTGCGCCGCGGGCTCCCGGGTCGTCGTCGACCGGAAGATCCACGCGGAGGTGGTACGGCGGTTGGCCGAGGCCTTCGCGCAGGTTCGGGTCGGGCCGGGCACGGAGAAGGTCGACATGGGACCGTTGATCAGCGCCAAGCAACACGAGCGAGTGCTGACCTACATGAATCTGGGCCGCGAGGAGGGCGCCCGGCTGGTCACCGGCGGCGGCGTCCCGGCCGGCGAGAAGTACGCCCGGGGGTTCTACGTCGAGCCGACCATCTTCGACCAGGTCGCGCCGGACATGCGCATCGCGCGGGAGGAGATCTTCGGGCCGGTGCTGTCGGTCCTCCCGGTCGACGGCGACGCCGAGGCCCTCGAGGTGGCGAACGGCACCGATTACGGTCTGGTCGCCGCGGTGTGGACCTCGGACATCGGGCGGGCCATCCGGATGGCGCGTGGACTGCAGGCCGGACAGGTGGCGGTGAACCAGGTGCTCAGTGGCGGCGTGATCGGCGCGCCGTTCGGCGGCTACAAGGGCAGCGGGTTCGGTCGCACCATGGGTGCCGATGCCGTGCTGAACCTACACCCAGGTCAAGACGGTGTCGATCCGTGGCACTCACTGATTCCCCCACCCCCCGGCCCTTCGGGCCCGCCCCCCTCGACCAGCTGCGGCTGCGGATCCTGATGGAGCCGCGGCACGGCGCGACCTACGCGCGGATCCTGGCTCTCGCGAAGGCGACCGACGACGCGGGCTTCGACGCCTTCTTCCGCTCGGACCACCTGTTCGGAGTGGATCCGAACGACCCGACGTACCGGCCGACCGACTGCTGGACGACGCTGGCCGGACTCGCTCGGGACACCAGCCGGATCCGACTCGGCTCATTGATGACCGCCGCCACGTTCCGCCGCCCCGGTCTGCTCGCCACGATCGTCGCGAGCGTGGACGAGATGAGTGGCGGGCGGGTCGAGCTGGGCGTGGGCACGGGATGGTACCAGCGCGAGCACGAGGCATTCGGCATACCGTTCCCGTCGACCGGCGAGCGGTTCGACCGGCTGGCCGAACAGCTGGAGATAGTCACCGGGCTGTGGCGGACGGAACCGGGGTCCGGGACCGGCTTCACCTTCACCGGCCGGTTCTACCGTGTCGAGGCGAACCGCACCCCGCCCCGACCGGTACAGCACCCACATCCGCCGATCATCATCGGTGGCACCGGACCCAGGCGCACCCCCGCCATCGCGGCCCGGTTCGCCGATGAGTTCAACGGCGCTCTCAGTGACGACCTGCGCGAGACCTACGCACGGTTCGACCGTGCCTGCGAGCGGATCGGCCGTGACCCGACGACGGTGCGCCACTCAGCGGTGCTCCCGGTAGCCTGCGCGAGCACTCCGGCCGAGGTGACGCGGCGAGCCGAGGTGATCGGCTCGGAGTTGATCCGTCGGCACGCCGCCATCGGCTCACCGGCACTGGTGGCCGATCGGGTCGAGCAGCTGCGCAAGGCCGGCGCGGACACGCTCTATTTCCACATCTTCGATATCGAGGACCTGGACCACATCGCGCTGCTCGGCGCGGAAGTCCTACGCGAGATGGGGGGCCACCCGTGAGTCAGCCCGCAACCGAGACATCGGCACCGCCGGCGGGCACGATCAGCACCCGCGCCGCGATTGCCCGCGCGCCGCACGTCGGCTGGGAACTCACCGAGCTGCGGCTCGACCCACCGCGGGCGCACGAGGTCCGGGTCAAGTTCTACGCGGCCGGGTTGTGCCACTCCGACCACCACATCACCGAGGGCGACGCGCTGGTGCGCCTGCCGGTCGTCGGCGGGCATGAGGGTGCCGGCGTGGTCGAGTCGGTCGGCCCGCATGTGGGCAGAGTCAAGCCCGGCGACCGGGTGGTCTGCTCCTACATACCCGCCTGTGGCAAGTGCCGGCCCTGCTCGACGGGCCACCAGAACATGTGCGACGAAGGCAAGAACGCCGGGACCGGCATGTTCGCCGACGGCACGTTCCGCTTCCACGACGAGGGCGGCGAAGACCTCGGCGGCTTCTGCACGCTCGGTACCTTCTCCCAGCACGCGGTCGTGTCGGAGTGGGCCTGCATCAAGCTGCCCGACGACATCTCCTTCGAGATCGGCTCGCTGGTGGGTTGCGGCGTGCCCACGGGCTGGGGGTCGGCGGTGTACGCGGCCGGGGTGCGGGCCGGAGACACTGTGGTGATCTACGGCGCTGGCGGGGTGGGCAGCAACGCGGTGCAGGGCGCGCGGTATGCCGGGGCGAAGAACGTCGTGGTGGTCGATCCGGTGGAGTTCAAGCGGGACATGGCGAAGGTCTTCGGGGCGACGCACACGTTCGCCGACGCGGAGCAGGCACACGACTTCGTGGTCGACACCACCCACGGCCAACTGGCCGACCACGCGATCTGCACGCCCGGGGTGCTCACCGAGGAGATCGTCCGGGCGGCGGCGCTGGTAACCGGCAAGGGCGGCAAGGTGACGATCACCGCGGTCGGACGGGCCACCGAGAAGGCGGTCCACGTGCATGCCGGACTGCTGATCGGCTACCAGCGCCAGCTGCGGGGTGCGCTGTTCGGTGACTGCAATCCGCTCTATGACGTGCCGCGGCTGCTCGGGCTGTACCGCTCCGGCGACCTCAAGCTGGACGAGCTGATCACCCGCCGGTACCGGCTGGACGAGGTCAACCAGGCCTACCAGGACATGCTGGACGGAAAGAACATCCGCGGCGTCATCCTCCACGAGCACTGAGCGGCATTCTCCGATGGCCGTCACCCCGCCGTTTGTCGCGCTCGCCTATGCCGACATGGTCTGCGCGGCATTGCGCGTCCAGCTCGCCGGCCTGCCCGCCCGGTCACCGTTCTACGCCGACCTGTTCGCCGAGCATGGGGTACGCCCGGAAGACTTCGATTCGCTGGCCGACATCGCCCGGTTCCCGTTCACCGAGAAGCAGATGCTGCGTGACAGCCAGGCCGCGGCACCTCCGCTCGGCCGGCACGCGGGGGTCGACATGACCGAGGTGATCCGGGTGCACGCGTCCACCGGCACCACCGGAACTCCGAGCTGGGTGGGAGTGACCCGGCGCGACTCGCAGGCGTGGACCGAGATGGTCGCCCGCGCCTTCCGCATCATGGGCGCCACCCGCGAGGACATTGTGGTGCACGGTTCGGGGCTCACCCTGTTCGTCGGTGGGCTGCCGATCCGGGATGCGTTGGAGCGGATCGGGGCCACGGTCGTCCCGATCGGCACCGGGGCTTCGGAGAAGGCCGTCCAGGCGATGAACACCCTTGGTGTCACGGCCCTGCACTCGACCCCTTCGTACGCCCGCTACCTCGCCGACTATGTGCGGGAGAAGGTCGGGCGGGATCCACGCGAGTTCGGCTTGCGCAAAGTGTTCGTCGGCGGTGAACCGGGCGGTGGCGAGCCGGCCTTCCGTGAACACCTCGAGTCCGAGTGGGGCGCCCGGGTCACCGAAGGCCTGGGTAACGCCGACATGGTTCCCGTTCTCTTCGGCGAGGCGCCGGGCACCGGTGGTATGCGGTTCACCGGGGGTCGGCATGTGCTGGTCGAGCTGATCGACCCGGACACCGCAGAGTCGATCGCGGCCGAAGCCGGGGTCACCGGTGAGCTGGTCTATACCTCGGTCGACCGGCAATGCTGTCCGCTGGTCCGGTTCCGTACCCGGGACCTGGTGCGGGTTACCGGTCGGGCCAGCGACGGAGCACCCTTGATCCGCTGCATCGGGCGTACCGACGACATGCTCATCGTGCTCGGGGTCAATGTCTTTCCCTCCGCCGTGCGCGACGTCGTGCAGGCACTGCACCCGCGTACCTCCGGTGCGGTGCAGATTCTGTTGCCGGCCAAGGGCCCGCGGGTGGAACCACCGCTGCGCGTGGAGGCGGAGTGGGGTGAGCACCCCGGCGACCATGAGGAGCTCCGCTTCTCGATCGAGTCGACCATCCGGTCCCGGCTGTCGGTTCCGGCGAGCGTCACCCTGGTGCCGCCCGGTTCGATCGAACGCTCGGAGATGAAGAGCCGGCTGACCCGGCTCGCGGTATGAGCCGCGTGCAATGACAGGTCGCCCTATGAGAAAGGTTCAGCCCCGACATGGCTGACACGGTGCGTGCGGCGGTCCAGCTCGGCCCGCGGCAGATCGAGATCCAGGAATTTCCGCGGCCCGCCATCGGGCCGGACGATGGTCTGCTGCGGGTGGAGGCCAACGGCATCTGCGGCAGCGACGTGGAGACGTACAAGGGCCACCTGCGGATGGCCGTCGATCCCTTCATCCCCGGACACGAGCCGCTGGGGATCATCGAGGAGGTCGGCGAGCGGGCCGCGCAGCGGTGGGGCGTTGGGCCCGGTGACCGGGTGGCGCTGGAGGTCATTGTGCCGTGCCGGTCCTGCCAACTGTGCCTGACCGGCCGGTACCAGTCCTGCCGCAACCGCACGGTCGGGCACGGGGTGACTCCGATCACGGTGCGACCGGGGCTGTGGGGCGGACTGGCTGAGTACCTGTACCTGTCGCCGGGCGCGATCCTGCACCCCATCGACAAGACCCTGCCGGCCGAGATAGCGGTGATGTTCAACCCGATCGGCGCCGGTGTCCGATGGGCCTGCCATCTGGGCCAGGTGGGGCTCGGCGATACGGTCCTGGTGCTCGGCACGGGGCAGCGCGGGCTGGCCGCGGTGATCGCGGCCCGGGCCGCCGGAGCGGGCATGATAATCGTCACCGGGCTGGCCACGGACACCCACAAGCTCGCCCTGGCCCGCGAGTTCGGTGCCGATCACACGATCGTCGTCGACGAGACCGATACCGTGCGGCGGGTCACCGACCTTACTGACGGCCAGCTCGCCGACGTCACGCTGGAACTCACGCCCATGGCCGTGGCACCAGTGACCGACGCGCTGCTCGCGACCCGGCATGGTGGGCGGGTGGTGCTGGCCGGGCTCAAGGGCGGTACGGAGATACCCCTGCGCACGGACCTGATAATCAACCGGGCGCTCACGGTGGTTGGCGCGTTCGGGGTCGACGCCCGCGCCTACGCCGAGGCCATCCGGATCATCGAGTCGCGGCGGTTCCCGCTGGAGAAGCTGCATACCCACACGTTCGGCCTCGACGCCACGGCGCTGGCGATGCAGACCCTCGCCGGCGAGGTGGCCGGCGAAGCCGCCGTGCACGTGTCCGTCCACCCTGGAGCCGACCAGTGACGAACAGGCGGGCCGCGCAGACGCGAGCGGACCCAGATCCAGCGCGAAGTCGGAGGTGGAAATGCTGATCGACGTGCATGCGCATCTGTTGCCGCGGGACTACCCGGCCGACGCCCCGGACTGCTTTCCGCGGATGGATGCAGTCGACGGCGAAACGGCCCGGCTGCTCGTCTTCGGTCAGGTCCGGTTCAAGGCCCGCGACGTGTTCTTCGAAGCCGAGCGGCGGGTCCAGGCGATGGACGAGTCCGGTGTGGACGCTGAGGTGCTCACCCCGATGCCGCCGTTGCTGCGCTACGACCTTCCGGTGGCCGACGGGGTTGCTCTCGCCCGCTACGTCAACGAGTCGACGGCGGCGCTGTGCTCGGTCGCGCCGGACCGGCTGTTCGGCTTCGGGATGGTGCCGATGCAGGAGCCGGAGCGTCGCCGCGGCGGAACTGACCACAATCCGTGAGCTCGGCCTGTACGGCGTGGAGATCGCCTCCAACGTGCTCGGCGCATCGATCGGCGACGAGCGGTTCCTGCCCTTCTTCGCCGAGGCACAGCGGCTGGGCGTGCCGGTCTTCGTGCATGCGATGCCGGCACCCACCGACCGCCTGCCACCCTCGACGATGGGCACCTACGTCGTTGGCATCGAGGGCACCCTGGCGGCGGCGTCCATGGTGGCCGGTGGCACCGCGGCCCAGTGCCCGGAGCTGCGAATCTCGTTCAGTCATGCGGCCGGAGGGTTCGCGCTGATGTTGCCGCGGGCCCAGTACTTCTGGGGTGGGTCGTGGAACGAGGAGCCGAAGGTGCCGCAGCGGGCCATCATGCCCGACGACGGGCCGTCCCCCTTGGAGTTCGCCCGCCGCTTCTACTACGACTCCCTGGTGTTCGATCGCCGGGCGTTGCGCTACCTCATCGACCTGCTCGGGCATGAGCGGTTACTCGTCGGCTCGGACTTCCCGGCCATCCCCCGTGAGGACAAGGCCGGCGCGACACTGCGATCCATGCAACTCGATCCGGCCGTGCTGGCCGACATCACCTGGCACAACGCGTTCCGCTTCCTCGGTGTCACGCCACCGCGGTGAGGGGTCCCCGGCTGGCATCACCCGCCGTACTGGCATCACCCGCCGTAACCCGCTGGGGCTCGCGCGGCGGCGTGGGCGCACCGAGGGCGTGTGAGATGGCGTGTGCGGTGTCGGTGAGCCTGGCCGCGAGGCGGTTCAGCGGGGTCTCGTTGGTAGCGACGACCGCGCTGATCGCCGCGATGACGTCGTTGCGGGGGCCGCGCACCGGAGCCGCGACGGCTGTCGCGTGCATGGTGATCTGGTCGTGGGCGATGACGACGCCGGTGCGGCGTATGTCGGCCAGGATCCGCCGTAGCTCGTGCGGGTCGACGACCGTCTTCGGTGTGTAGCGCACGAGCGGGGCCCGGAGGACCTCGTCTTGAAGATTGCGATCCGCGTACGCCAGCAGGACCAGTCCGGTACCGCTGACGTGCAGCGGCCAGCGGTCGCCCACGCGGCTTGAAATCTGGGCGCTCACGCGCGAGCGCATGGTATCGACGTAGACGACTTCGTGCCCGTCGCGTACGCCGAGGTGGACATTGGAGTTGGTGGCCTGGTGCAGATCGTCGAGGTAGGGAAAGGCGGCCTCCCGCAACTGGAGGCCCCGAGGGGCGAGAGCGGCGAGCTCCAGCAGGCGCAGGCCGAGGAAGTAGTGTCCGGACGGGTGGCGTTCGAGGGCACCCCAGCCGACGAGCTCGCTGACGAGCCGGTGTGTGGTCGGCAGAGTCAGGTCCGCCCGGCGGGCGATCTCACTGAGTGACAGCAGGCGGTGCTGGGGCCCGAACGCGTCAAGTACCGCGAGGGCACGCCCGAGGGCCGTGCGCCGGATCAGTGGGTCATCGTCGCGGGCCGGGCCGGTGGTCGTCATCTCCTACCTCCGCTCCTACCTCCACGGGCTCGACCCGGGGCTCGGCGGCAGCAGATCTGATGACTAGGGCGGGCAGCACGGAACCGTCGGGGAGCATGCTCGCGCCACAGACACCAGCTGAGCCAGCGGCGCTGCCGGGCTCCGATTTGTTACGGCCGTGTTCGGCCAGACTAAACGCGTCCAGTGGGATTGTCTACACTGTTGCGAACATTGATGTCCATGTTCTGGCCCGGGGGCCGGGCCGGGCTGGTCGGACCGCGGGGGATCCGGGTTTCGGCGCGCCGGCCCTGCCGTACCTGAGACATGTACATGTGTAGGTTCACTCGCCCCCGACCCTGGCGACCCGGCTCGCAAGTTCTCTTCCGTCGGGCGGAAGGTGCCTGTATCGACATCGGCACCGGTCGCGAACCTGGATCACGTGAGGTGAGCTTAATCACCGCACGAGCCCCACGTAACCGCGAGGAAGCGAGAAGAGCGCAGTGAGAATCAGGACAAAGATATGTCTCTTGCTGGCCGGGGCACTTGTCGTCACCGGGTGCAGCAAACCCGGCGACTCCGGCAACAACAACCAGGTTGGTCCGCCGCAGAAGGGCGGCGAGTTGACGGTACTACTGGACAGCGCGTTCTCCGGATCGTGGCCCAGCGGTCTCGATCCGGCCACCAACACGACCGGCGGCGGGAACCTCACCCAGATGAGCGCGATATACGGCGGGCTGTTCCGGCTCGTCGCCGATGACGACGGCAGCAACGCGAAGGTCGTGCCGCACCAGGCCGCCAGCTACGAGTTCGCCGACGGCGGCCAGACGGTGCGGATCAAGATCAAGCCCGGCATCAAGTTCACCGACGGCACCTCGTTCGACGCCGCGGCGGTGGCCTTCAACTTCAAGCGCGACATGACGTCGACCTGCACCTGCAAACCCACGCTGGCAGCTGGTCGACCAGGACCCCATCACCACCGAGGGCACCGACACCGTGGTGCTCAAGTTCAAGCAACCGAACGCGGCGGCCATCAACTCGTTCGTCGTCTCCAACGTGAACTGGATCGCCTCCCCGACCGCGCTGCAGCAGCATGGGCGAGGACCAGTTCCAGATCAACCCGGTAGGCGCCGGCCCGTTCAAGGTCGTCAGCGACCAGCTCAACTCGCAGCTGGTGCTCGAGCGCAACGCGGACTACTTCGTGCCCGACCGGCCCTACCTGGACAAGCTGACCATCCGGAGCATCGGCGGCGACCAGCCCGCGTACCAGGCCCTGCTCGCCGGTCAGGGGCAGGCCTATGAGGGTATGACGACCATCCCGCTGCTCGATCAGGCCAAGAAGAACAACCAGCTCGTGGTGACGCAGCAGCCGGCGACATCGCCCTACGTCATCCAGTTGAACACGAAGATCGCCGCCGTTCAACGACATCCGGGCGCGGCAGGCGATCTACTACGCGACCAACGTCGACGCGATCCGTCAAGGGCCTGTTCAAGGGCGCGTACCCGGCCAGCCAGTCGTTCACCGCTGACGGTGGCCTGTTCCATCACGCAGACCGTCCCCGGATACCGCACGTTCGATCTGGACAAGGCCAAGGCGCTCGTCCAGCAACTCGGCGGGCTGACCGTCGACCTCGGCACGCTGAGCGCGTACGTCGCCGACCAGGTGAACACCGCGTTGCAGACACAGTGGCAGGCGGCCGGCATCAAGGTGACGATCCACTCCGAACAGCTCAACGGGCTGGTCCAGAACTTCGTCGGCGGCAAGTGGCAGGCGATGCTGCAGACCGCGGGCGCCTGGGATCCAGCCGTCGGTGTCGGTGTCGGTTTCCGGTTCGGCACTCGACCTCACCGTTCAGCGGCGTCAGTGACAAGACCATCGACGACCTGCTGCAGCAGGCCGCCGCAGACGACCGACGCGGCGCAGCGCGACTCGCTCTACCTCCAGGTCGGGCAGCGCATCAGCGACCAGGCGTACGCGCCCTTCATCCTCGCATTCGCGCCGGCCAGCGTCGTGACGAAGAATGTGCACGGCCCGGGTCTCACCACCCTGATCCCACCGGTGGTGGTGAACACGGGGATCCTCTGGGATGAGGTCTGGATGAGCAAGACGTGAGCGATGTGGTCGACCGATCCGGCCCAGCACCGCGGGTTCTCTCCGCGGTGCTGGGCTCACCAGCCCTGAGACTGATCGGCAAGCGTCTGCTGACCGCGGTGCCGATCATGCTCGGCGTCAGCATCCTCATGTTCATCCGTGCTCGAACCTGATCCCGGGCAACGCCGCGCTGCAGCTGCTCGGGCCGGAGGCGACGCCGGACCAGATCGCGCAGCTGGAGCAGGCGATGGGCCTCAACCGGCCCCCGGTCGAGCGGTACCTGGCGTGGCTGGGCGGCGCGCTCCACGGTGACCTGGGCCGTTCGCTGGTGAGCCGGCAACCGGTATCCGACGTGCTTCCCGCCCGGCTCGCGGTCACCGGCGAACTCGTCGGTCTGGCCTTCGTCATCTCGCTGGCCGTGGCCATCCCGCTGGCGGTCGTGGCCGCGCGCCGGCCCAACCGGTTCTTCGATCGGGTCAGCATGGTGGTCTCGACCACCGGGCTGTCGGTGGCCAACTACGTGCTCGCGCTGCTGCTGGTGCTCTTGTTCGCGGTGCAGCTGGGTTGGTTCCCCGCCATCGGCTTCATGCCCGTGAGTGAGGGCCTGGGCGACAACCTGTACTCGCTGGCCCTGCCAGCGTTCGCGATGGCCTTTCCGTTGCTCTGCTTCTACGCCCGGTTCCTGCGCAGCGACCTGGTCGACCAGATGCAGGGCGAGGACTACATCATGACGGCCCGGGCCAAGGGGCTCGGACCCTGGCAGGTCCTGCTCCGGCACGCCTTCCGCAACTCCGTCGTTCGGCCTGATCACCATCGTCGGGCTGAACATCAGCGGGCTGATCGGCGCAACCGTGATCATCGAGTCCATCTTCTCGCTACCCGGCATCGGCCAGTACCTCTTGCAGGGGATCCTCACTCGCGATTACATCGTGGTCCAGGCCATCGTGCTCGTGTTCGCCGCTGTCACGGTGCTCGCCAACCTGGTGGCGGACGTGCTCTATGCCGTGCTCGACCCGAGGATCCGATATGGCAGTAACTGAGCTCCGGGCGTCGGCGATCGTCGACGAGACCACACCGGCCCGACCCCGCACCTGGCGGCGAAGACTTCGGATCGGCGTGCCGGTGGTCCTGCTCGCGCTGATCTTCTTCGCGTGCTTCATCCTGCCGCTGGTGGCTCCCATCCCCAAGCCGACCGGCGGCGACATCCTGGAATCCCTCGAGCCGTCGTTCTCGCCCGGGCACATCCTTGGCACTGACCCGAACGGCAACGACATCCTGTCGCGGATCCTGTACGGCGGGCGTTCATCGCTGTTCATCGCGTTGTCCGTGAATCTGCTCGGGCTGGTCATCGGCGGTGGCCTGGGCGCGATCGCCGCCCAGGCGGGAGGCATCGTCGACGGCATCATCATGCGGATGTTCGACGTCCTGATCGCGATCCCGTCGCTGGCGCTCATCGTTGCCGTCTCCCTCAGCCTCGGGCCCGGCATCGGGAACACCATTCTGACGCTGGCGTTCTTCTCGGTACCGGCGTTCGCCCGCATCTCCCGCGCGGAGACGCTGCGGCTGCGCGAGCAGCCGTTCATGGTCGCGGCGAAGCTGTCGGGCACGTCGATCTGGCGGATCGTGCTGCGGCATCTCGCGCCCAACATCGGTCCCCAACTGATGACGTTCGCGATGCTCGGGATGGGCATCGTCATCGTGATCGAGGGGGCGTTGAGCTTCCTCGGCCTCGGCATCCGCCCGCCCGCCCCGAGTTGGGGCAACATGATCTTCCAAGGTCAGCTCAGCCTGTCGGGTACGCCGAACCTCGTCGTGTGGCCGTCGGTCGCGCTGTTCCTCACCGTGGTCGGGTTCAACCAGCTCAGCGAGGCCCTGCGCGGGCGGTGGAGTGGTCGATGAGAGAGGCGGTGCTCAAGGTCGACGACCTGCACGTCCGCTTCGAGCGGAACGGCGATCGGGTGCACGCGGTCAACGGACTGAGCTACCAGCTGCAGGCCGGCCGCACGCTTGCCATCATCGGAGAGTCCGGATCGGGCAAGACGGTCAGCTCGCGGGCCCTGATGGGCCTGCTGCCGCCGACGGCCACGGTGACCGGGTCGGCTCGGATCAACGGGGTCGAGCTGGTCGGCCTGTCCGAGGAGGAGATGCGCGAACACCGTGGCACCGACCTCGCGATGGTGTTCCAGGACCCGACCCGGTCATTGAACCCGACCATGCGGATCGGTACCCAGATCATCGAGGCGGTGCGCGCCCACAGCCAGGTTGACTCCGGGACGGCCAAGCGGCGTGCGCTGGAGTTGCTTTCCCTGGTGCGGATACCGGACTCGCAGCGGCGTTTTCACCAGTACCCGCATCAACTCTCCGGCGGGATGCGGCAGCGCGTGATGATCGCGATCGCGCTGGCCGCGGACCCGAAGGTGCTGATCGCCGACGAGGCCACCACCGCGCTGGACGTGACGACCCAGGCGCAGATCATGGCGCTGCTCGCGGAACTGCGCTCGCGGCTGGGCACCGCGATCATCCTCATCAGCCACGACCTCGGGTTGGCCGCGAGCTACGCCGAGGAGGTGATTGTCATGTACGCCGGGCGCGCGGTGGAGTACGCGCCGACGCGAATCCTGTTCGGACAGATGCGGATGCCGTACACACGCGCGCTGTTGGACGCGATACCGCGGCTGGAGCGGGAGTCGCACACGCTGCTGCCAGTCACCCCCGGACAGCCGCCAGACCTCACGGCGCTGCCGGCGGGCTGCCCGTTCGAGCCCCGGTGCGCGCGAGCTAGACCGGAGTGCCGAGAGAGCCGCCCGCCGTTCGTCGAGCACGAGGTCGGCCACTGGTGGGCCTGCTGGAACCCCTGCACGGACGGAGAGCCGCTGTGACATCCACCCAGCCCACGCCGCGCCCGCCCGCGACCCGGCTGCTGGAGGTGCGACATGTCGTGCATGAGTTCGTCGTGCGCGGCGCGGGCGGACTCAAGGGTGGGATCGTGCACGCCGTCTCCGATGTGTCGTTCGATCTCGATGCCGGAGAGACCCTCGGCGTCGTCGGCGAGACCGGTTCGGGGAAGTCGACGCTGGCCCGGTGCGTGGTGCAGGCCCCGCGTCCCAAGGCCGGTTCGGTGCGGTTCCAGGATACCGAGCTGGTGGGCCTGCGCGGACGCCGGCTGGAACGCGCCCGGCGACAGATGCAGATGGTCTTCCAGGACCCGTACGGCTCCCTCAACCCACGCTGGCGCATCACCGACATCGTGGAGGAGCCGCTGATCGGGTACGGCGACGGCAACGCCAGCGGTCGACGTCAACGGGTACGTGACCTGCTCGACATGGTGGGCCTCAACCCCGACGTGTATGGCCGACGGCATCCGCGCGAGCTGTCCGGCGGCCAGTGCCAGCGGGTCGCGATCGCCCGGGCGATCGCGCTGCACCCGGCCCTGATTGTGTGCGACGAGCCGGTGTCCTCGCTCGATGTGCTGATCCAGGCCCAGGTGCTCAACCTGTTGGAGCAGCTGCGCACCGAGCTCGGTCTGAGCTACCTGTTCATCTCGCACGACCTCGCGCTGGTCAAGCAGGTCAGCGACCGGGTGGCAGTCATGCACCTGGGCCAGCTGTGCGAGGTCGGCCCAGCCGACGCCCTGTACCGCTCACCCCGCCACCCCTATACCGTCGACCTGCTGGCGTCCATCCCGAGCCTCGACCCGACCCGGCCCCGCTCGACCGCACGCGCGGTCGCCGCCGGGGAACCGCCCTCGCCCTTGGCCCCGCCGAGCGGGTGCCGGTTCCGGACCCGATGCCCCAGGGCGCAGAACCTGTGCGCCGCGGAGCGCCCGCTGCTGCGCGAGCTCGGTCCGGGTCACCTGGTGGCCTGCCACTTCCCGGAGCCGGTCGAGGCGGCGCCCGCGGGCACGGCCACCGTTGCGGCCGACAGCGCCTTCCGACCGCCGTCGTCAGCCACCGCGTACCAGGCCCGGTCCTGGCTGAGCGGCGATCAGCGTAGCGTCGAGCGGTGAGCGCCGCAGACAGGAGCGACCCGATGTTCAGTGCGATGATCGACCCGACCGCGGGATCCCGGAACCCAACCCGCGCAACGGTTCTCGCCGCCCGTAAGCCCGACCTGCGGGGCAGCCGGGTCGGCCTGCTGGCCAACGTGAAGCGCAATGCCGAGCAGTTCCTCGACGAGGTCGGCGTGCTCCTGCGAACCGAACACGGCGCGGCCGTCGTGGTGCGGCGCAAGAAGCAGTCCATCACGGACCCGGTCCCGGCGGATATCCTGGCCGATCTGGTGGCCACCTGTGACGTCGTCGTGGTCGGCGTGGGTGACTGCGGTTCGTGTAGCGCGTCGGCGGTGGCTGACGGGCTGGCTCTGGAGGCCGCGGGCATCCCGGCGGTCGTGGTCTGCAGCGACGCGTTCAGCGTCACCGCCGATGCGATGGCCGAACTTCAGGGTAGCCCGGGCTACCACTACGTGCTGACCCCGCACCCGGTCGCGCCGCTCGGGCCGGCGGAGCTGCGCCGGCGCGCCGTCGCCGCGCTGCCCGAGATCGTCGCGACGTTGACCACGGGTCACGCCCGGGCCGCCGCGTGAGGCCGGCCGACATCACGGGCGGGCCGAGCGTGGACGGGGCAGGCGTAGCGGCGGACCAGCAGCGGCTGGACTACGCCCGCGCCGCCGTCGAGTACGCCTACGACCTGGGCTGGACCGATGGTCTGCCGGTGGTTCCGGTGACCCGCCCGATGGTCGAGGAGTTCCTCGCCCAGACCTCGCGCCCGGCCGACGAGGTGATCGCCGCGGTACCGCACCTCAACCGCGGGTGCACCGTCGAGCAAGCGGCCGTGAACGCCGCACTTGCCGGCTGCCGCCCGGAGTACTTCCCGGTGGTGCTGGCGGCGTGGGAGGCTCTCGGCCGCGAACGGGCCGTGATGGGTGGTGGGTGGCAGTCGACCAGCGGCCCGGCCCCCCTGATCGTGGTCAACGGCCCGATCCGCCACCAACTGCGGATCAACAGCGCGGGCGGGGTGCTCGGCCCTGGCTTCCGCGCCAACGCGACGATCGCCCGAGCCGTCGGGTTGGTGGTGCGCAACGTGTTCGGCATCAGGCCGCAGGAGCTTGAGCAGGCCACTCAGGGTGTTCCCGGCCGGTGGACGTTGTGCATCGGGGAGAACGAGGAATCCAGCCCGTGGGAGCCGCTCGCCACCGAGGTCGGGCTCGCCGCCGGCACCGACGCGGTATCCGCGACGTTGCTGCGCACCTGCGAGTTCGTGGACAACCGGAACACGCGGAACCCGGAAGAGCTGCTCAGCGACTTCGCGGACACGATCGCCCGGACCGGCGCGGCGGTCGTGCCGTGGTCCTCGGCCGGGCTGGTGCTCGGCGTCGAACACGCGCAGACGCTGGCCGAGGGTGGGTTCGCCAAACGGGATGTGCAGCAGTGGCTCTACGAGCGATGTGTGCGCAGCCATGAGGACCTGGCGCGGGCCGGCAAGAGTCTCGACGGCCGGACCGGACCGGGCATCGACGAGTACGGGTTGCACATGGTGCCCTCACCCGAACAACTGATGATCATCGTCGCCGGCGCGCGCAATGCCGCGATGTCGATGGTGGTGCGGCCGTTCGGCTTCGCCGGCTGGTCGCGCAGCGCGGTACCGGTAGAAAGGCGTTGAGGATGGAGATCTCGTTGGCCGGCAAGGTCGCCCTCGTCACCGGCGCCGGGCCGAACATCGGAAGCGGAATCGCCCTGGCCCTGGCCCGCTACGGCGCCAAGGTCGCCTGCAACGACATCGACCCCGACGCTGCGCGGGCCGCGGTCAGGCGGATCGAGCGCAACGGCGGTACCGCGATCGCGGTGCCCGGCGACGTGACCGACGAGGAGCAGGTGCTGGCATATCTGCGCGCCGTCACCGACCGGTGGGGGCGGCTGGACATCGTCGTCAACAACGCGGCCATCCTCGGCGGTCGCGGCGTGTTGGACGAGAGCACGGAGTTCTTCGATCGGGCCGTGCGGGTCGCCGCACTCGGCAACTTCCTCAACACCAAGCACGCCGGGCGGTACATGGCCGAACACGGCATCCGCGGCTCGATCGTCGCGATCTCGTCCTCGAACGGCTGGTCCGGCTCGGCTGGGGTGATCGCGTACGCCTTCCACAAGGGTGGGGTGAACAACTTCGTCCGCGCCGCGGCGATGGACCTGGCGCCGTACGGGATCCGGGTCAACAGTTTCACCCCGACCGCACCCGCGCCGGACAATCCCGAGCTGATCGCCGAGCGGGGACCTGGTGGCGTGTTGGACCGGCCGCCCGCGGGTGGCCTCGGTTCGGAGGGCGGAACCGAGGTGTGGCGGCGACCGGCGCGCTTCACGGGGGAACGGACCCCGATGGTCCCGATGGGCAGCACCGGGACACCGACCGACATCGGACATTGCGTGGCGTGGATGTGCTCGGACTATGCCCGGCTGATCACCGGGTGCGACTTCGTGGTCGACGGCGGGGCGCGCGCCAGGAACTTCGCCTACCTGCCGGCGTCACCCACGGATCTGGCCGGCCCGGTGCCGGTGATCGCGCTGGACGTCACCGGTGAGCTGGATCGGGAGATGTCGTGAGGCTCAGTGGCAAGGTCGCCATCATCACGGGCGCCGGATCCGGCATCGGTCGCTGCGCAGCGCTGCGCTTCGCCGCCGAGGGCGCTCGCGTCGTTGTCGCGGAACTGGTACCCGACCTCGGCGCGCAGACCGAGCGGCTGATTCGTGACGGGGGTGGGGAAGGCCGCTTCGTCGAGTGCGACGTGACCGATGAAGGCAGCGTCGAGGCGATGGTCGAAACCGCCCGGCGGGTCTATGGGGACATCGATGTCGTGTACAACAACGCCGGCGGCTCCCGGGACGCCGACGGCGCTGTGCACGAGGTCGACATCACCGAGTGGTGGCGCACCATCCAGGTCGACCTGTTCGGCACCTTCCTGGTCTGCCGCCACGGGGTCCGCGCCATGCTGGAACGCGGCGGCAGCGTGGTCAACACCTCGTCGGCGGCGGCTCTGGTAGGTGTCGCGCCCGGCCGGTCGTGCTACAGCGCCGCCAAGGCCGGCGTGATCGGACTGACCAGGGCGATGGCCGCTACATACGCGGGCAACGGGATCCGGGTCAACGCGATCGCGCCCGGCGGCACCGCGACCGACCGCATCGTGGCATCCTTCGCCCGGCGCGGACACAGCATGCCGACCGAGGACGGCACGGGCATCCCGGCGATCGGCCAACCCCTGGACATCGCCAACATGGCGGTCTTCCTCGCCTCGGACGAGTCGAGGATGATCACCGGCCAGATCCTGTCCGTTGACGGCGGGATGACAACCACCCGCGCGCTGCCCGGACGAACCACATCGAAGCCATAGGTGGCCGCTAAGCGGGGCGGGTGCGTCGCGTCGGCGTGGGTTCCGTGGTGATCACGTCGTCTCGGAAGCCGGCGGCCAGGGCCCGCAGCGCCGCGTCGAGGTACACGGTGAGGTCGGCGTCGGCGCGGGCCGCCCAGCGGTCGAAGCCCGCGCGGCATGTCGCGAGGACCGCGCGGCCGACCGCGAGCGGGTACAGCGAGCCGGCCGGTTGTCCGGACCGTCGGGCGACGAAGTCGACGACCGCCCGTTCCCAGGCGTCATAGTGGACAGCCGCGCTGGCAACGAGTTCGGGCACGCAACTGAGCAGGCTCACGCGCAGACGCAGTTCCGGCACGTCCTCGACCCGGTAGTGGTTGGCCGCGAGAACGGCGCGCCGGACCCCTTCCATGATGGACACGTCGTCGGGCGTTCGGGCCAGCAGCTCGCGGATGGTCTCGACCTCTGTGTCGAACTCGTCCCAGAGCACGTCGGACTTGGTGTCGAAGTAGCGGAAGAAGGTACGCCGGCTGACTCCGGCGGCGGCCGCGATCTGGTCGACGGTCGTCTCTTCGAAGCCCTGATCGGTGAACAGGCGCAGCGCGATCAGTTCCAGGGCACGAGCGCTGGTGCCGGGAGGTCGGCCGCGACGGCGAACACGGTCGGCAGGCGCGTCGGTGGTCATCGTCCCTCAGCCCCGGATCGGATCGCTTGTATCTGTCATCGCAGGACGTTACTCTACCGATATTCGACACACGGTGACGAAATGGTGAGGAGTCACGATGAACGAGGACACTGCGGGCTCCGTGGTCGAGGCCGGTCCCGCCGCGCCCATCGAGGATGACGCGTCCGACGATGCCTTGCTCGAGAACCTGCTGGTGGAAGAGATCTCGATCGACGGCATGTGCGGTGTCTACTGAGGACATCGGGGGCCGCCGCGAGGGGCTGGCGGGCATCGCCGCCGGATCGTTCGATCTGGACTGTGCGTGGCGGCTGGACGAGCGGGTGGCGATTCGACCGGAGCGGTTCGGTGCGCTTCTCTACCACTTCGGTACCCGGCGGCTGTCCTTCCTGAAGAGCCCGACCCTCCTGGAGGTGGTGCGTGGGCTTGCCGAGCAGCCCAGCGCGCGGGCGGCCTGCGCCCAGGCCGGAGTGGCGGGCCCGGAACTGCCCCGCTACCGGGCCGCGCTGGCCACCCTGGCCGCATCGCGGATGATCCACCGGAGGACCACATGATGTCGCTTGTGGACAGAAGCGGCGACGCTCGGGAGCCGCTCGTCGAGCAGTTCATGTACGGGCTGGCTGCGCCGATCTGCCTGACCTGGGAGCTGACGTACGCCTGCAACCTGTCGTGCGTGCACTGCCTGTCTTCGTCCGGCCGGCGTGATGCGGGTGAGCTGAGCACCGCGCAGTGCCGGGCGCTGATCGACGAGTTCGAGCGGATGCAGGTCTTCTACGTCAACATCGGCGGCGGCGAACCCACCGTGCGGCCCGATTTCTGGGATCTCGTGGACTACGCCGTCACCCACCACGTCGGTGTGAAGTTCTCCACCAACGGCATCAACATCACCGATGAGGCGGCGCAGCGCCTGGCGGCCAGCGACTACATCGACATCCAGATCTCTCTCGACGGGGCGAGCGAGGACGTCAATGACAAGGTCCGCGGCGCAGGGTCGTACCGCACGGCGGTGCGGGCGATGCAACGGCTGGCGGCGGCCGGGTTCACCGGCTTCAAGCTGTCGGTCGTGCTGACCCGGGACAACGCCGGTCAGCTCGACGCGTTCCAGACGATCGCGGACCGGTACGGCGCCCAGCTGCGGTTGACCCGACTGCGGCCATCCGGGCGCGGCGCCGACGTGTGGGACGAGTTGCACCCGACGGCCGAGCAACAGCGTGTCGTATACGACTGGCTGCTGGCGCACGGCGAGCGGGTGCTCACCGGCGACTCGTTCTTCCACCTGGCCGGGTACGGGCAGTCCCTGCCCGGGCTGAACCTGTGCGGCGCCGGCCGGGTGGTCTGTCTGATCGACCCGGTGGGGGACGTGTACGCCTGCCCGTTCGCCATCCACGATTCGTTCCTGGCGGGCAACGTCCGCCACGCGGGCGGGTTCGCGCGCGTGTGGCGGTCCTCGGAGCTCTTCACCGAGCTACGCCGTCCGTCCGGCGGTGGGGCCTGCTCGGCGTGCTCGGCGTACGACGCCTGCCGCGGCGGCTGCATGGCAGCGAAGTTCTTCACCGGGTCTGCCGCTGGACGGCCCCGACCCGGAATGCGTGCGCGGCCACGGCCAGACCGCGCTGCAAACGGTGTCGGCCGGCAGTGCGCCCAAGCCGTCGCAGGATCACTCCCATCGAAGAGGTCCGGTGCCGGTGTCGATCGGCCGGCGCCGGCCGATCGACTCGACGAGCCAGCGGGCCTGTGACGAGAGCCCGCTGGCGGGCCTCGCCCTGACCGGCCACTGAGATGCCAGCCACGCAGACGCCGGTCAGCTGAGATGTGGCTTGCGGATCTGGCCTGGCCAGATGTCGCGGAGCGGGCCGCGGCGGGCGCCATGCTGGCGGTGCCCCTGGGCGCGACCGAGCAGCACGGCCCGCACCTGCCGCTGTCCACGGACACCGACATCGCGGTCGCCCTGTGCCGGCGATTGGCGTCCGCGCGGGCGGATGTGCTGATCGCACCGACGGTGGCGTACGGCTCCAGTGGCGAACACGACGGTTTCGCCGGCACGCTGTCGATCGGCCAGAGCGCCGTCGAGCATCTCGTGCTGGAGTTGGGCCGGTCGGCGACGAAGACGTTCCGGTATGTGCTCTTCGTGTCCGCCCACGGCGGCAACGCCGGGCCGGTCACCCGCGCGGTGGAACAGCTGCGCTCGCGGTCCCGGGACGTGACGCATCTTCCAGCCCCGGTGGGAGGGCGACCCGCACGGCGGACGACAGGAGACGGCGCTCCAACTCGCTCTGGACCCGGGACGGGTGCGCATGGATCGGGCGGTGGTCGGCAACACCCGGCCGCTGGTCACGTTGATGTCCCAGTTGAGCGTGAACGGCGTGCGTGCCGTGAGCGCCTCCGGCATCCTCGGCGATCCGACGACCGCGACGGCGGCCGACGGCGCCGCGCTGCTCGACGATCTGGCCGCCGAGTTGATCGAGTACGTGGCGGCTTGGCGTGCCGACCGGTGGGACGCGGACACATGACCGCACGGGTCGCCCTGGTGACCGGAGCCGCTCGGGGTATCGGGGCGGCCACCGTGCTGGCGCTGGCCGAGCAGGGGTGGGCCGTGCTTGCCGTCGACGTGGCCGCCGACGACCCCGCACTGTCCTATCCGATGGGCACCCGGACCGAACTGTCCACTGTGGTCGCTGAGGCGAACCGGCTGGCCGGCACCGACCGCGTGCGGGCCAGCGTCGCCGACGTGCGCGACCGGGACGCCGTACGGGCGGCCGTGGCGGACGCGGAGCGCCGGTGGGGTGGCCTCGACGTCGCCGTCGCCGCCGCCGGCGTGATGGCGGGCGGTGTGCCGATGTGGGAGCTGTCACCCGAGCCGGAGCGGGCCGTGCTCGAGGTCAACCTGGGTGGCGTCGTCAACCTCGCCCACGCCGCGATACCGGCGTTGTTGCGCCGGCCGCAGCCACGATCGGGCCGGTTTCTGGCCGTGGCGTCGGCCGCCGCCACCCGGGGACTCCCGATGCTCGCCGCGTACTGCGCCGCCAAGGCCGGGGTTTCGGGGCTGATCCGCGCACTCGCCGCCGAGCTGGGCGGCACCGGCGTGACCGCCAACGCGGTCAGCCCCGGCTCCACCGACACGCCCATGTTGGCCGAGAGCGCGCGCTTGTACGACCTGCCGGCGGCCGGCTCGTTCGCCGGGCAGCAACCTGTGCGCAGGCTGCTCGACCCGGGCGAGATCGCCGCGGTGCTGGCTTTTCTGGCCGGACCTGGGAGCAGCGCCATGACCGGCGCGGTGGTACCGGTGGACGGAGGGTTGGCTCTGTGAGTGCGAGTGGCGAGGTGCCCCTGCCCGCCGGCTTACGGGTGATGTTCGACCACAGCACCCGCCAGGTCGCGCCCGGCGTATGGGCCGGAGGATCGCCGACGCGGGTTGTCCGCCTGACCGAGGCTGGCCGTGTTGTGTGGCGGCGGCTGTCGGCCGGCCCGGTCGATTCGGTTGCCGCCGGAACCCTGGCCCGCCGGCTCACCGATGCCGGGCTGGCCCACCCGTGCCCGCCCCCGGTGGCGGCCGGTGCGGCCGACGTGACGATCGTGATTCCGGTCCGGGACCGGGCTGGATCGCTCGACCGGTGCCTCGCGGCGCTCGACGACGGTGTATCCGGTCATCATCGTCGATGACGGCTCACGGACGCCGTCCGCCGTCGCCGCCGTGGCCGCCGCGCACGGTGCGACGCTGGTGCGGCGGCCGGCCAACGGCGGACCGTCCGCCGCCCGCAACACCGGGCTGGACCATGCGATCACTGAGCTGGTGGCCTTTGTGGACAGTGACTGTGTGCCGAGTCCCGGCTGGATCGACCGGCTGGCCGGCCATTTTTCCGATCCGATGGTTGCCGCGGTCGCACCGCGGGTCACCGCCATCGCCGGGCCTACCCTAGCGGGACGGTACACACGCGCACTCGGATGCCTCGACATGGGCGACCAACCGGCCCGGGTGGTTCCGAACACACGGGTGTCCTATGTGCCCACTGCCGCGCTGATCGTCCGCCGCTCGGCCCTGCGGGCTGTGGCCCGGCCGACCGGGGTCTTCGATCCGGCCCTGACGGTGGGCGAGGACGTCGACCTGGTCTGGCGGCTGCATACCGGGGGGTGGCGGATCCGCTACGACCCGGCCGTCCAGGTGAGTCACCACGAACCCACGACCTGGCGGGCATTGTTGGCGCGGCGGCTGCGCTACGGCACCTCCGCCGCGCCACTGGCGCTACGCCACCCCCGCAACATACCGCCGCTGGTGCTCGACCCCTGGCCGACGCTGACCGTGGCCGCCCTGTTGACCCGCCGTCCGGCCGCCGCGGGTGCCGCATTCGCCGTCTCCGTGCTCACCACGAGCCGCACGTTGCGGGCGCACGACCTGCCCACCTCAGGCGTGTGCCAGGTGAAGGCCACCGCGGCCGCGAAGACCTGGCTGGGCGTCGGCCGCTACGCCACCCAGTACGCGATGCCGCTGCTCCTCGCTTTCATGGTGCCGGGCGGCCGTGGCCGCTGGGGCCGCCGCGCCGCCGCGGCATCACTGCTGTTCGGTCCCCCGCTGGCGGCGTGGACCACCCGCCGCCCGGCGATCGATCCGATCCGCTTCGCGGCGGCGGCCCTGGCCGACGACGTCGCCTACGGCGCCGGCGTGCTGGCCGGCTGCGCTCAGCACCGCACCACCACGCCCCTGCGTCCCATCATCGTGTGCGCATCGGGGAAAGGGAGGCACCCCATGAGCAACGCCTGGTTCGAGTCGATCGCTGAGGCCCAGCGGCGGGCCCGCAGGCACCTGCCACGTTCCGTGTACGCCGCGCTGCTCGCCGGCTCGGAGAAGGGCCTGACACTGCGCGACAACGTCGACGCCTTCGACGAGATCCGGTTCGCCCCGCGCACCGCCGGCCTTGCCGGCAAGCGAAGCCTCGCCACGACCGTCCTGGGCCAGCAGCTGGCGTTGCCGGTTGTCATCTCGCCCACCGGGGTGCAGGCCGTGCATCCGGACGGAGAGGTCGCCGTGGCCCGCGCGGCCGCCGCCCGCGGCACGGCCATGGGCCTGAGCTCCTTCGCCACCAAGCCGGTCGAGCAGGTGGTGGCGGCCAATCCGAAGACTCTCCTGCAGATCTACTGGATCGGCAGTCGCGATGATGTGATCCATCGTGTCGAACGGGCCCGCGCCGCCGGTGCGGCCGGCCTGATTCTCACCCTCGACTGGTCGTTCTCGCACAGCCGCGACTGGGGCAGCCCGCACATCCCCGACCGGATGAGCGTACGGGAGCTGTTCCGCCTCGCCCCGCAAGGACTGAGCCGTCCCCGCTGGCTGCTGCGGTGGGCGAGGACCGGTCACCTGCCCGGCCTCACCGTACCCAACATGGCTGACCCGGGCCGGGCGGCGCCGACGTTCTTCCATGCGTACGGCCAATGGCTGCAGACGCCACCACCCACCTGGGCGGACGTCGGCTGGCTGCGCGCGCAGTGGGACGGACCGTTCCTGCTCAAGGGCGTCATCCGGGTCGATGAGGCCAAGCGTGCCGTGGACGCCGGTGTGAGCGCCATCTCGGTATCCAATCACGGTGGGAACAACCTCGATGGCACACCCGCGACGGTCCGCGCGTTGCCCGCCATCGCCGACGCGGTCGGCGACCAGATCGAGGTCCTGCTCGACGGTGGCATTCGTAGAGGCAGCGACGTTGTCAAGGCCCTCGCGCTCGGTGCGCGGGCGGTGCTGATCGGACGGGCCTATCTGTGGGGTCTGGCCGCCAACGGTCAGGTCGGCGTGCAGAACGTCCTCGACATACTGCGCAACGGCATCGACTCGACCCTGCTCGCCCTCGGCCACGGCAGCGTGCACGACCTGGGCCGCGGCGATGTGGTGCTGGCACCCGGGTTCGCCGTTCCGCTCGGCACCGATCGGACTGCCCTGACCGCCCCGGCGCCGTGAACTCCCACCGCCCACACCTGCCGCGCGAGACGGCGCAGGCGATCGTCGACCGGGTCCGGCCGGACTATTCGGTGACCGACGTGGTGGCCCGTACGGGTGGTGAGGTCAGCACGGTCTACGAGATCCGGGGCGCCGGTTCGGTCCGCCCGATCATCGTCAAGATCTACGATCCTCGGTCGCGGCCCAAGCTCGTCAAGGAGGTCTATGTCTACCGGCTCCTGGCCCGCAGCGGCATCCGCCATATCCCGCGGGTCCTGCACGTCGCGCCGTTCGGCATACCGGAGCTGCCGTTGGCGTACACCGTCATGACCATGCTCGAGGGCCGACCGCTGTGTGAGGTCCGCGACGATCTCGCCGGCCCGGACCTCGCTGGGGTCTACCGGCAGATGGGCCAGCTTCTCGCCGCGGTGCACCGGATCAACCAGGATCAGTGGGGTTACGTGACCACCCGCGTTGTCGACAGGAGACCCACCAACACCTCCTACATGACCGACCAGTTCGCCCGCCGGCTGCGCGTCTTCGGTGAACTCGGCGGTGAACCGGCGCTGGCGCGAGCGATCCACCGCCACGTCGCCCATCATGCCGGTCTGTTCGCCGCGTGCACGCGGCCGGTGTTGTGCCACAACGACTTCCACGACGGGAACGTACTGGTGTCCCGGTCCACCGGGGCGTCGCTGGACGATCCGCCCCGGCCACCGCGCGAATGGCGGGTCACCGGCTACATCGACGTTGAGGCCGCGGTCGCCGCCGACCCACTGTTCGACCTCGCCAGGACCGACTACTACGGGTTGCGCGGCCACTCAGCCAACCGGGACGCGTTCCTCTGCGGCTACGGGCCGCTGCCACCGGACTGGGGCGACCGCGTCGCCATCTACCGGCTCCATCATGCTCTGGAGCTGTGGAACTGGGCGGCTTCGACCGGCAAGGCCACGGACCGGCTCCGGGCGAAGTGCGATCTGGAGAAGGCTCTGGTCGACGGGTGAGAGGTCACGCCTCGGTTCCGTCCTGCCTCGCGAGCTCCACCAGCCAGTCCCGGCTGGCGCGGCTCACCCGGGCGGGAACTCCGAGCGCGTCGAGCAACTGGGCGGCGGCCTGCATCTCGTGCACGCGGCGCTCGGCGTGGGTGCGCGACCCCGTGACGAGACGGTCGAGTGTCGAGGCATTGAAGCTGATCAGGTCAGCCGTGATGTTGCGGCTGAGCCACTCGTGCAGGCCGGCCGCCTCCGCCGCGGCCAGGGCCTCCACCACGGCCGCCGCCAGTCCTTTGTAGAACACACTGCGGATGAGCTTGCGGGTCGCGGCGGCACCGACCGGACCGTCGATCACCTCGACGGTGGCGCCATGGCGGCGCATGGCGGCGGCATACCTCTCGGCCGCTTCGCCGCTCACGGTCATGGGTGTGCCCAGACCCCTTGCGGGTACCGGCGCCATGATGGCGACATCGACCACGCACAGGTTCGGACCGGCCGTATCGAGCACGGCCTGTTTCGACCGCTGGAGCGGCGGTGTTCAGGTCGGCCCAGATCGTGCCGGGTGCGCAGCCAGGCAGCCCTTGCGCGAGCGCGTCGAGGGCGTCAGCCGCGCTGTTGACGCTCAGTACCAGGTCGGCACCGTCGCAGGCCGATGCGGCGTCGGGGTTGTCGATCACACCGTCGCCGGCCTTGACTCGCGGGTCGTACCCGCGCACCACGGCGCCCGACCTGACCAGGCCCTTTGCGAAGTGGCCGCCAGCTTCACCGAGGCCGAGCACGGCGATCGTGAGCGGCGTGGCCGTCACGACAAGCCGACCGCATCGAGGCTGCGCAGCGCCTCGATGACGCTGGCGATGTGGCTGCGCATCGCCTCCTCGGCTGCTTCGGGGGAGCGGGACCGGATCGCTTCGACGATGCGTTCATGCTGCGGTAGCGATGTCGGCCGGCCGGCCGGGTAGCAGCGACAGCGTGTACTGATGGCGCACGAGTTGGGCGCGCATCGTCTCAATGAGACGGTCCGCCGTCCGGTGGCGGGCGATGGTCTGGATCAGGCGGTGCAGGCGCTGGTTGAGGTCGCTGTAGCGGCGGAACTCGCCGGCGCTGACGGCGCGGCGCATCAGCAGTGCGATCTCGTCGAGCTCGCTGGCCTGCTCGTCGGTGACGAGCGCGGCCGCGCGAGCCGCGACGAGACCCTCAAGCACCATCCGCACCTCGGTGATCTCGATGGCCTCATCGAAAGAGATCTTCCGGACGTGCGCGCCCTTGTTGCGCCGCACCTCGACGAGGCCATCGGCGGCAAGATCCGCCAGCGCTGCCCGGATGGTGAACCGGCTGGCCCCGAACCGTTCGGACAGGGACACCTCGACCAGCCGCTCGCCGGGAAGGTAGTCGCCCTCGAGGATCGCCGCCCGCAGCGCGTCGCGGAATGGGATGTCCTTGGCTGACGGGGGCGGCTGAGGGGGCAGTGGCGGGGCGGCCTTGCGCTGCGGCATGCTTCCTCTCACGGTGCGAGCGGTTGGGAACGGTAGTCCACCATGTGGAGGCCAAGATTGTCAACACTTGTGTTTGCCGGGGGCCGTGGCGTAGGTTCGTGGCTACAAAAGCCTGCGACACAGGAGATCGTGGTCGCCCTGTTGTCGACGTAGTTGTCGACAATCTGGAGGGAGCATGTCGGATCGCTCTGTGCTGGTGCTCTCGGCCCACCCGGGCGACTTCGTGTGGCGCTGCGGAGGTGCCATCGCCCTCGCCGTGGCACAGGGCGAGCGGGTCGTGATCGGGTGCATGAGCTTCGGCGAGCGGGGCGAGTCGGCCTCCTTGTGGCTCAAGGGTTATCAGCTCGACGAGGTGAAGGCGCACCGGCGCGACGAAGCTGAGCGGGCCGCCGCCGCACTCGGCGCCGAGATCAGGTTCTACGACCGGGGCGACTACCCCCTGCCGGAGACGCCGGAGCTGATCCACGAGCTGGTGAGCCTGTACCGCGAGGTCCAACCGGCGGTGGTGCTCACCCATGCGCCGCAGGACCCGTACAACCCCGACCACGCGGCCGCGCACACGATCGCCATGCGGGCCCGCGTCTACGCCCAGGCGCCGGGGGTGCGGGCGCCCGGTCAGGTCATCGGTGC
The DNA here is from genome assembly GCA_963803345.1 of uncultured Actinomycetota bacterium. Classification (GTDB taxonomy): domain Bacteria; phylum Actinomycetota; class Actinomycetes; order Mycobacteriales; family Micromonosporaceae; genus CAWDLX01. The sequence goes on along the minus strand of CAWDLX010000004.1, from coordinate 193,399 downwards.
CCCGCCGGTGTTCTGCTTCGAGCCGCACCAGCCCGAACAATGCGGCTTCATGCCCAATGTGCTGCTCGACATCACCGAGGGCTGGGAACGCAAGCGCGAGGCGATGGAGATCATGGGTGCGCAGTCGCACCTTGTCACGTACTACACCGAACTGGGTCGGCGTCGCGGCACCCAGGCGGCCCGCAACTCAGGCCCGAACCTCGGACTGCCGCACGATGTCGTGGCCGAGGCATACCAGCGGGTCTTCCCACAGGTGACCAGGCAACTCGCATGAGCAGCGGGGAGCGGGCGCCGCAAACCGTGAACGAAAGAGATTCCAGCATGAGCGCCCATGTCGTGGTCCGCGATGTCGTCCGCACCGACGCTTCGGTGCTGGCCGGCCTGGGCGAGCTCGGTGTGTCCACTGTGCACGAAGCCGACCAGCGCCGGGGCGCGCTCGATCCCACGATCCGTCCGATCCAGGTCGGGGCCCGGATCGCTGGATCGGCCGTCACCGTGTCCTGCCCGCCCGGGGACAACCTGATGATCCACGCCTCGGTGGAGGTGTGCCGCCCCGGCGATGTTCTTGTCGTCACGACCACGTCGCCGTCAACCGACGGGATGATCGGTGAGCTGCTCGCTACCTCGCTGCGGGCGCACGGCGTCATCGGCATCGTCACCGCCGCCGGGATCCGGGACGTGGCCGAGCTGCGGGCCATGGGATTCCCGGTATGGGCCCGGGCAGTCAGTCCACAGGGGACGGCCAAGATGAGGCCAGGCTCGGTGAACGTGCCCGTGGTCTGTGGCGGCCAGCTGGTCCGCCCCGGCGACGCCGTCGTCGCCGACGATGACGGTGTGGTCGTGGTGGCCCGCGATCGGGCCGCCGCCGCGCTCAAGGCGGCGCAGGACAGGGCGGGGAGCGAGGTCGGCAAGCGGGCCAAGTTCGCGGCCGGGGAGCTCGGGCTCGACATGTACGGATTGCGGGTGATGCTGGACGAACTCGGTGTCACCTATGTGGACACTGAGCCATGAGCAGGCGCATTCCGGTCATGGTGCTGCGCGGCGGTACCTCGAAGGGCGCCTACTTTCTCGCCGAGGACCTTCCGGACGCTCCCTCCGAACGCGACGCGCTGCTGCTGTCGGTGATGGGCTCGCCCGACCCGCGGCAGATCGATGGCATCGGTGGCGGGCACCCGCTGACCAGCAAGGTCGCCGTCATCCGGCGCTCGGAGGTGCCGGATATCGACATCGACTACCTCTTCCTGCAGGTGCAGGTCGACGCGCCCCGCGTGAGCGCCGAGCAGCCGTGCGGCAACATCCTCGCCGGCGTCGGGCCGTTCGCCATCGAGCGTGGACTCGTCGCCGCGAGCGGTGCGGTGACGCCGGTGCGGATCCGGATGGTCAACACCGGCTCGGTTGCCGTGGTCCACGTCCCCACTCCGGACGGGCACGTCGAGTACGCCGGCACCACCGCGATCGCCGGGGTACCGGGCACGGCCGCGCGGTTGGTGATCGACTTCCATGACACGGCCGGGTCGGTCGCGCCCGCGCTGCTGCCGACCGGCAACGTCGTCGACGACATCGACGGCCTGAGCGCGACCTTGATCGACAACGGCATGCCCGTCGCCATCGTCGCGGCGGCGGCGCTGGGTGCCACCGGGTACGAGACGCCGGCCGAATTGGAGAGCGACACCGCGCTGCGACAGCGGGTCGAAGCGGTCCGGATCAAGGCCGGCGTCCTCATGCGACTGGGCGACGTCGCGACGACCACGGTGCCGAAGATCTGTCTGGTCGCGCCGCCGGCCGCGGGCGGGAGCCTGGCGACCCGCATGTTCATCCCGCATCGCGTGCACACCTCCATCGGCGTGCTCGCCGCTGTCACGGTGGCCACGGCGGCGGTGATCGAGGGCAGTGCCGCCGCCCCGGTGTATCGCCCGATCCAGGGTGGTGGGCCCGCGGGGTTGGCGGGCGGGAGAACCGAGGACGTCGTGCGGCTGGAGCACCCCACCGGGTGGTTCGACGCGGTGGTCGACGTCGCCACCGGCCCGGACGGCATCCACATTGGACGGTCAGCGATCGTCAGCACCGCCCGGCTGCTCCTGGACGGAACCGTGTACCCCCGACCCACGAAGGGTGAGCTCGCATGACCCGAGATATCGCACACGTCTCGGCGGTGGAGCTGTTCACCGCCGTGCCCGATGAGACCGTGGCGTTCTTCCAGGACCTCATGGCGATGGACGTGGTCGGCCGCCGGGGCGATAGCGTCTATCTGCACGCGTGGGACGACTACGAGCGCTTCACCGTCAAGGTGACCGGACAGGCCACGTCCGGGCTTGGGCGTACCTGGCTACGGGCGAGCAGTCCGGAAGCGCTGGAGCGGCGGGTCAAGACCATCGAGACGGCCGGTCTGGGCGACGGCTGGACCACCGACGAACCCGACTACGGCCAGGTCTTCCACTTCAGCGACCCCGACGGGCACCCCTACGGCCTCTACTGGGACACCCACCGGTACACCCCGACCGCGCAGACGCGACCGTCGTTGAAGAACCAGGCGGCCCGCTTCCCGGGACGCGGCGCCAATGTGCGGCGCCTCGACCACGTCAACTTTCTCGCCGCCCAGATACCGCCCGTGGACGTGTTCCTCGCCGACGTCATCGGCGCCCGCCGGAGCGAGCAGATCCAGCTTGACGACGGCTCGGTCTCCGCGGTGTGGTTCACGGTCAGCGACAAGTCGTACGATCTCGTCTACACCGTGGACTGGACCGGTACCCCGGGCCGCCTGCATCACGTCGCGTTCGCCACCGACACCCGCGGCGACATCCTGCGTGCCGCCGACGTGTTCCTCGAGGCGGGCATCCATATCGAGACCGGTCCGCACAAGCACGCGATCCAGCAGACCTTCTTCCTCTACGTCTGGGAGCCGGGCGGAAACCGCATCGAGTTGGCCAACGCCGGCGCCCGCCTGCTGCTCGCTCCCGACCACCAGGTCATCACATGGACCCAGGCCGAGCGAGCCAGGGGTCAGGCCTGGGGCCTCAAGACCATCGATACCTTCCATACCCACGGCACACCCCCGGTCGCGTCGGCGGATTCACCCGGGGCCCCATGAGACGGTAGCTCTGGAGTCCTCCTGTCGACCGCGCGTCACTCTTCGGGGTCGCGTAGCGAGGTCGGGGAGAGCAACGGCCGCAGTGGGGCGTCGTTGATGATCCCCGGCAACCGCCGGGCCACCCCGGCCAGGAGGTCCGCGACCTGGACCCGCGCATCGTCGCGCGAGTCGACCATCACCAGCCCGGCCAGGGGCGACACGCCGGCCGGTAACGCCGGCGCCCCCTCAGCACCGGCCGGCGATGGCCCGCGGTCGTTGGCCAGTACCTGCTGGAGGCGGGTCAACCGGTCGGCCGTGAGGGCGCTCTGCTCGTCGTGGATCACCAGCACCCGCCGCTGTCCACCGCTCCAGGACAGGACCGTTTCCGCGAGCGCCGGAAGCATCGGTTCCAGCGGTGGCGGGATCGACCGGTCCTCGTCGTGGAGCCTGGTCACCACAGCCCGCACGCGGGTCGGGCTCAGCTCGTTGAGAACGGTGTCGGCCGGTGCGCCGAGACGGTGTCGCACCAGCGCATCCCGGGCCTGGAAGAACCGCTCCACGCTCCGGCGATCCGGACGCCGCCGTTTGACCCGGACCAGGTCGACGAAGGCCGCGAGGAACACATCCCAGTCGCTCGCGGCGCAGCGCCTGGCCCGGTACAAGGCGAGAGCGGCCGGACGGTGGTCCTGGGCCAGGCGAGTGCCGGCGGCGTAGGACGGTTCGGCCAGCAGCAGGTCGACGATGCGGGTGACGACGAAGAACTCCTTGTCGACCAGGTGGACGCGCGCCCGGCCGCGCAGCGCCGCCAGGAACCACTCCAACGCCTCACCCGCGCCCGGGTGGCGAAGGAACTGCCCGGACTTGAACTCGTGCGGCGAGAACCGGAAGCCGGACCGCAGCGCTGTGATCAGCCCGATCGCCTCGCCGTCGCACAGGTCGACGCTCGCGTGCGTGATCACCGGGGTGGCCGAATGGAGCAGATTGGTACCGGAGAACCCGGACTCGTCACAGGCGATCTCCACAACGGCGCCAGCCACCGTATCCGCCGGCGGTAGCCCGCCCTGAAGCGGCGTTCTCACATCCGATCCCGGACCATGCCGACCATGGTCACCCGTGCACGTCCATCGAACAACCCAATTGCGCGCTCGGGACGCCGAGGGTCGGTTCGCCAGGCACGACGCGCGGCGGGGTGGCGCGGTGCCTGTTAGCGTGCCTCATGGCGTTGCTGCCGGTGCCGGGTCTGGGCACCGTCAAGATCGTCGAGCGGGGCACCGGCCAGCCGGTGGTCTTTCTGCACAGTGGCGCGGGCAGCGCGGGTGAGTGGCGGGAGGTCTTCTCGCGGTGGCCGGAGGGTCACCGCCTCATCGCCGTGGATGCCTACGACCGTCGTGGACCGTGCCAAACACAGCGTCATCGAGGGAGCCGGACCCATGATGCCGCTGACCCACGCGGCGGAACTCAGCCGGGCGCTCGTTCGCAACCTCCCGTGAGCTTCTCGGTCGACCTGACCGTCCTGGTCCAGCCGACCGCGACCGTCGTGATCGCGCCGACGGCTCAGGCGGCAGGAGCCGACGCCTCCTGCCCACGGGGAGCTTGCGCCGCCACTATTCAGTGTTACTATGTACCAGTAGTCAGTAACGCTGAGTAGCGGAGGAGGTGTCCGTGGGCAAGCAGGTGACGGAGATGCTCAAGGGCACGCTGGAGGGCATCGTCCTCGCGATCCTGTCCGGGCGGCCCGCGTACGGCTACGAGATCACGGCGTGGCTGCGGGAGCAGGGCTTCTCCGACATCGCCGAGGGCACCGTCTACGCGCTGCTCGTCAGGATCGAGCAGCGCGGCCTCGTCGACGTGGAGAAGGTCCCGTCCGAGAAGGGGCCGCCGCGCAAGGTGTACTCCCTCAACGCCCAGGGACGGGACTACCTCGAAGAGTTCTGGAGGACCTGGAGCTTCCTCACGGAACGGCTCGAACAGCTCCACGAAGGAGGCAGATGACCATGTTCATCACAAGGTTCATCTCGAAGGTGATCGGCCCGAAGCGGCGGTGGCGGGAATACAAGGCGCGCGTCGACAGCTTCCCGCGAACTACCGCACGGCGGTCGACGCGATCGAGCACTACCTGATGCACTTCGGGGCGACGGGACGGCGACAGCGCCGTCCGATGTTCGAGGATCTTGCCGATCTGTTCGAACAGGCCGCGGCGGACGGAACCCCGATCCGCGAGATCGTCGGCGACGACCCCGTGGAGTTCGTCGAGGCGTTTGCCCAGAACTACTCGAAGGGCAGTGGATCAACCGGGAGCGGGAACGGCTGATCAGCGCCATCGAGCGCGCCGCAGGAGAAGCACCGGGAGAGAGAGAGCAGTCTCATGACGGCACCAGCCAGAGTCCCGGCGATCCACGTGCAGGGCCTGGAGAAGTCGTACAAGAAGCTGCAGGTGCTGCGCGGCGTGGACTTCGACGTGGCGCGGGGCAGCATCTTCGCCCTGCTCGGCTCGAACGGGGCGGGCAAGACCACGGTCGTGAAGATCCTGTCCACGCTGCTCAAGGCCGACGCGGGGACTGCCAGCGTCAACGGCTTCGACGTCGCCACGCAAGCCGCGGACGTGCGGGAGTCCATCAGCCTCACCGGGCAGTTCGCGGCCGTCGACGAGATCCTCAGCGGGCGGGAGAACCTCGTGCTGGTCGCCCGGTTGCGGCACCTCAAGGACCCGGGCACGATCGCGGATGACCTGCTCGAGCGTTTCTCGCTGACCGACGCGGCCGCGCGGAAGGTGTCGACGTATTCGGGTGGCATGCGCCGCCGCCTCGACATCGCGATGAGCCTCATCGGGAATCCGCCGGTCATCTTCCTCGACGAGCCGACGACCGGGCTCGACCCCCAGGCGCGCATCGAGGTGTGGCAGGCCGTCAAGGAACTCGCCGAGCACGGCACGACGGTGCTGCTCACGACGCAGTATCTGGACGAGGCCGAACAACTCGCCGACCGGATCGCGATCCTCCACGAGGGTCGGATCATCGTGAACGGCACCCTCGCCGAGCTCAAGCAGCTGCTCCCGCCCGCCAAGGTCGAATACGTCGAGAAGCAGCCGACCCTCGAGGACGTCTTCCTCGCCATCGTCGGTGACGACGGCAAGGACGGCGACGCTGGCAATGACCGCGGCGTCGGCACGGACGAGTAAGGAACAACGATGACCAAGCATTTCTTCGGCGACACCGCCGTCCTGCTGGGACGATCCCTGCGCCACATCACGCGCAGCCTGGACACCATCATCACGACCACGATCATGCCGATCGCCTTCATGCTGCTGTTCGTCTACGTGTTCGGCGGCGCGATCAACTCAGGGTCGGATTCGTATGTGAACTACCTGCTGCCCGGCATCCTGCTCATCACGATTGCTTCGGGCATCTCCTACACCGCATTCCGGCTCTTCCTGGACATGAAGAGCGGCATCTTCGAGCGATTCCAGTCCATGCCGATCGCACGGTCGTCCGTGCTGTGGGCGCACGTGCTGACCTCGCTGGTCGCCAATCTGATCTCGCTCGTGGTCGTCGTGCTCGTCGCCCTCCTCATGGGCTTCCGCTCGGGGGCGGGAGTGCTGGCGTGGCTCGCGGTCGCCGGCATCCTGATCCTGTTCACCCTGGCGTTGACGTGGATCGCCGTCATCCCCGGTCTCTCCGCGAAGTCCGCGGACGGCGCGAGCGCGTTCTCCTACCCGCTCATCTTCCTGCCGTTCATCAGCTCGGCATTCGTGCCCACCGACACCATGCCCGGCCCGGTGCGCGCCTTCGCCGAGCACCAGCCGGTGACGTCCATCGTCAACGCGATCCGCGACCTGTTCACACAGCAGCCGGTCGGCACCGACATCTGGATCGCCCTCGCCTGGTGTGTCGGCATCCTCATCGTCGCGTACATCTTCGCCATGGTCACCTACCGCCGCAGGATCTCCTAGCGCCGAGCTCGGTTACGGCGCAAGCACGACTCCGGTCATCGGCGCTTCGCCCGTCCGTTGGACGCGTGTGCGTGACGGGGGCTCTTCCTCGCCGAGGGCGTCCAGTTGACCTCGCATGAACGTGCGGAGGCGAGAACGATAGTCCCGATCGAACTCCTGCAGAGCCTCGAACTGCTGCTGCAGCGCGGCCCGCTTGGTTTCCAGGCTTCCGACAATCTCGTCGTACTGCCGCTGGGCTTCGCGTTCGAGTCCGTCCGCTCGTGCCTGGGCGTCGGTGACTATCTGTTCCGCCGCGGCTTGCGCATCCGCCACCGTCTTGGTCGCTTCCTGGCTGGCACGCTCGGCGTGAGCGAGCGCGTCCCGGGCCACCCGTTCCGCCGATGCCTGCGCCGCGGCCCGAATGTTGTCCGCCTGACGCTGAGCGCCGGCGACATGCTCGTCGGCCGTCCGCTGGGCCAGAGTCAGCACCTGGAGGGCCTTGCGTTGGGCATCCGGATCGGGGAGGCCGGGCGTCAGGTCCACCTCGCTCTGCTGGTACACGTCCTCTGGCGGTAGGCCTCCGAGCAGTCCCTTGACGCGGCCTTTGATTCGGCTATCGGCCACAGCACGACCTCCGTACTCGAGCGGTCAGGCGCCCGCAACGACCTGCGACAACCTCGATTACCCCACCCGCAGGCACCCGGGCAGGCACGAGGCTTGTCCGGGCGGATGCTTCGCGGCGAGGTTCGGGCTGCGGCATGGTACCAAGCCCAGCCATGATCGTCGACGGCCGAAGCCCCGTGGGTTCGATGACGCCCATCGACCAGGGTCTCACACAGGTTGGTGGATCCTGCGGCGGGATGCGGCGCCACCAGGATGCGGCATAGGATGTGGTTTGATCGCTGCGTTGGCTCCAGACCCTGGTGGACGTCGCTATCAGCGTGGGATGGGCATGCGTGAGCTGTGCCCGTCGCTGATCGCCGTTCTGGCCGAGCCTGGCCGGCTAGCCGAGGGAGCCGCACAGTGAGAGTGGGAATCCTCGATCTTCTGGGTCCGCCGGTGCGGCGTCCGGTGGACCTCGCCTATCAACTGTTGATCACCAAGCAGTACGCCAGTATCACCCCGCAGGCCATCTCGGTGTGGTGCCGCCGCGATGGGACACGAGACGTTCTACGCCACCTACTACGGCCTGGGCAAACCACACCGCCTGCTGCCCGCCGACCTGGACGTGGTGTTCATCTCCTGCTACACGCAGGTCAGTCATCTCGCCTACGCGCTGGCGAAGCTCTACCGTCGAAGCGGTGTCCGCACCGTGATCGGCGGCCCGCACGCCAAGGCGTTTCCGGTGGACTGTCTGCGTTTCTTCGACCTGGTCGTGCGCGAATGCGACCCGCCCCTGGTCGCGTGACATCCTTGCCGGGCAGTACGATCCGGGCACCGTCGTCTCGTCCGGCCGACCCTTCGACGACGTGCCGACCGTCGAGGAACGGATGCCCGAGATCCGCTCGACTCGCCTTCTTCTGGGGGCGCAGGCCGCTCGCGCTGTCAGCGGTGCCGATGCTCGGCGAGCATGGGCTGCCCGTACCGATGCGACTTCTGCATCGACTGGAGCAGCACCTACCGGCCGCTCCCGGCCGACCGGCTCGCGGCCGACCTCGAGTACCTGTCGGCGACACCTGCCGGGCACGCTCATCGTGTTCCATGACCCGAACTTCGCGGTGAAGTTCGACCAGGTCTTCGAGACGCTGGAAGCCCAGCCTCCCGGCGAGCGGCCGCCTTACATCATCGAAAGCTCGCTCACCGTGCTGCGCGGCGATCGGCCGCGCCGCCTCAAGGAAACGAACTGCGCCATGGTCGCACCGGGTGTCGAGTCGTGGACCGACTACTCGAACAAGGCCGGCGTCGGTCGTACCGGCGGGGTGGAGAAGGTCGAGAGGGTCGCCGCGCACTTCGCCCAACTCGCCGAGAACGTTCCCTACCTGCAGGCGAACTTCATGTTCGGGCTCGACACCGACCAGGGCGACGCGCCGGTCGAGCTGACCAAGCGGTTCATGGATCTGGCGCCCGTTCGCCTTTCCGACGATCAACATCCCGGTACCGTTCGGCGGTACCCCGATGCACGACCAGCTGGCCGCCGACGGACGGATCCTCTCCACCATGCCGTTCAGCTTCTACTACGCTCCCTACCTGGTGACCACCATCAAGCACTACGACCCGGTGACCTACTACGAGAAACTCATCGATCTCTACTCGCACGCCGCATCCGCCACGATGCTGCGCCGACGACTGGGCACCACCTCCCACCGCGCTGTCGCATTCGTCCACCTGGCGCGCACGGCGGGCTTCCGCTCCGACGTCCGCAGCTTCCGGCGCATCCTGGGAATGCTGCGCTCCGACCCGCAGTTTCTGGCGTTCCACGAGGGGCGAACCACCACCCTGCCGAGGTACTACCGCCGCATCAGCAAGCGCATGTTGGGCCGCTACTCCGAACTGCTGTCGCCCGCCGACCAGACACCCGACCTCTCACCGGCCGCCCCCCAGCCTCACCATCTCAGCATCGAGACGCGGTAGTTGAAGTCGGCGCAACCGTCGACGCACAAGGTGCCACCCCGTCGATATCGGACATCATCGCCGCATCTGGCCCGTCCGGGCTGAGTCTCGACGGTCACACGCGGTAGAGCACGTCGCAGTATGTACGCAGGATGCTGTCCACATCCTGTCTTGTTTCCGGCGCGGCGGCCATGCCGTAGACGGGAGCCGAGAATCCGCCACTCGGACCCTGACGAGCCTCGTCCACGCACGTGCGCAGGTGGTCGAGGAACCTCGCGACGGTGCCCTCCTGGGTATGACGCAAGGTCACGCAGATGTGGACCGCCGGCGGGTTCTGCAGTCCGTTGAGGCTCCAGCCGAGGTGAGCCATCCGGTCGAGCACGTCGTAGATGTCGACCTCATCGGAGGCGAACGAGATGACCCACAGCGGGTCGCCGAGAACTCGTAGGCCCGGGATGTCGCGGATGCCGTCGCGCAGCCGCGCGGCGGCCGCCAGCACTCGCCTCGTCGCGTCGAGGTAGCCATCTTCGCCGATCGTGACCATCGCCGCCCACGCTTCCGCGGAGAGCGCGCCGGGCCGGCTGCCGGCGAAAGTCGGCGAGAAGTACAGGCCCCCGGGCCAGTCGGTCGTGGCGTAGAACTGAGCATCGCGCATCTGCGCGTCCCGCCACAGCAGAACCGAGGTTCCCTTGGCGGCGTAGCCGAACTTGTGGGTGTCACAGGAGATCGAAGTCACGCCTTGAACCCTGAAGTCAAACGGTGCCACCGGGTATCCGAGCCGTTCGGCCCATGGGAGTACGAACCCGCCGAGGCAGGCGTCGGTGTGGAAGCCGACACCCCGCTCGGCGGCGATCGCGGACATCTCCTCGATCGGGTCGGCGACGCCGTGGGGGAACTGCACCGCTGACCCGACAACGGCGACGGTGCGCTCGGTGATCGCCGCCCGGATCGCGACGGGTTCGGCACGCATATCCTCGCCGACATCGACCTTTACCAGCCGGATTCCGAAGTACCGGGACGCTTTGTCGAACGCGGCGTGGGCGGTCACCGGTGCGACGATCTCAGGGTCGGTGATGCCACGGGCGACCCGTGCCTGGTCGCGGTAGGTCCGCATGGCGAGCAGGATCGATTCGGTGCCGCCCGAGGTGACGGTGCCGCAGGCGGGCCGGTCCGATCGGTCGCCGTGCAGCATGGCGGATGTCATCGACACAATCTCCGCCTCGAACTTCGTCACGCTGGGCCACAGGTCCGCGTGCAGCGGGTTCGCCTGACTGAACAGCGTGTAGACCTGGTTCAGGAAGTCGATGTGCTCGCGGCCGCCGTGGTATACGGCGCCGGAGGCGAAACCCTCAGCCCAGCGGGACCGCTCCCGCTCGGCGAGGCTGGTCAGCTCGGCGAGGACATCGGCGCGATCGACACCGCGTTCGGGTAGGCGCACATGGGCGGTGTAGCTTCCACGGTACGGCTTGAGCTCCGACTCCAGAATCGTGGCGATAGCCTCGCGCTGGTCGCGATCCATGCTGGCACTCCTTCACCGGCGGCCGTTGAGGTGGGCATAGAGTCTTCTGGTCCGCTTGTAGATAGCCGTGAATGCGGAGTACAGCTCGTCGTAGCGGGCGTGATTGGCGGGATCCGGTGCGTACTCGGCGGCGATGGGCACCCGCCAAGCCAGGTCGTCGGGCGCCGCGAGCCCGAGCGCGACGAACGCGATGAACGCCGCCCCACGTACGTTGGCCATCTGCGGATCCGCGGCCTGTCGGATCGTACGATCCAGAACGTCGGCATGGATCTGCGACCACAGGTCCGACTTGGCCCCGCCTCCGATGAAAGTCAGCGACGGCAGGGTACGCCCGGCGAACCGCTCCACCGACTCGAGTAGCCACCTGGAGTTGTAGGCGACGCCCTCGTATACCGAGCGGACGAAATCGTTCTGGGTGGTGGTGAGGGAGAGGTTGTGGAACCCGCCACGCACGGTGTGGTCGTCCACCGGTGACCGCTCGCCGTTGAGCCACGGCGTGAAGATCACGTTACCCGCACCAGCGGGCGAGCAGGCAGCCATGGTGTCGTAGCCGCGGTAGACGTTGTCCGCCGATGCGTCCAACGCTGGCGGCGACAGCCGCAGGTTGTCTTTCAAGAAGGTCAGGCAGGCACCCGCCGTCTCGTGCTCGTTGGCGATGAAATAGCGGCCGGGCAGCGCCGACGGCAGAGTGGTCTGGTTGTGAAAGAGGTCCGTACGCTTGTGCGGCACATGGCAGGACAACCATGACGACGTTCCAATGTAGACATGGCCCGCGTAGTTGGTGACCGCACCGGAGCCGACGACGGCCGACGCCACGTCGCCGCTCGCCGTGGCCACCGGGGTCCCGCGCCGCAGGCCCCACTCGTCGGCGATCTGGTCGAGCAGCGTACCGACGATGGTGGCGGAGGGAACGAGTTCGGGCAACCGGTCCCGGTCGAGTCCGGACATGCGCAGCAGCGACTCGTCGTAGTGGACCGCCCGAACGTCACGGATGTCGCAGACCCAGTGCAGGGCGATGCAGTCATACGACGAGCACGCCCGACCGGTGAGCCGGAGATTGAGGTAGTCTGCAGGTTCGAGGAACACGGATGTCTGCGCGTACACCTCGGGACGTTCGCGACGGATCCAGAGGATGTGTGCGGTCGGATCCTTGCCGCTGTGACCCGGTAGACCGCCGGCGCGCGAGACGAAGCGGCGTAGCCGGCCGAGGCCGTAGCCGGCCACCCGGATCAGTCCGCCCGTGACGTCACCGATGTAGCACGCCCCCCTGGAATCCATCCAGATGATCGCGTTCATCAGCGCGTGCCCGGACGAGTCGACGGCGACCGTACCCGACCAGTGCGATGTCACCGACACCGCGACGATCGCCTCAGCGAGGACCGACCCGCGTGCCATGACCTGCCTCACCGCGCCGGTGATCGCCTGCCACCAGTCGTCCGGATCCTGCTCGGCCTTTCCGCCGGGGCCGAGCAGCAGGCGAGTGCCGGCGATCGCAGAATCCGCGATCGTCCCGTCCAGCCCGACGAGCGCGGCCTTCGGACCGCCCGTGCCCAGATCCACCGCCAGTGCGTACTCCACGATTCAACTCCCGGGGGTCTTCCCGCCGGATGAGTGTGTGCCGGCCGGCCCGGCCATGCGTAGGGCCGGAAGGCCCTGCCCGGTACCACCGGTACCACGCGGTACGGGCGGACCTGCTGGCCCGGCTCGGTGAGTGGCCGGCGAACCACGGCGGGCCGTTTGACCCTAACGCCGGGCGGCGCCGTCACCCACGCTGGTGGCGAGAGGTGGAGCCGACGATGCGTATGGTCGAGGTTGTGCAGACGCCACGCCCGCCACGGCTGGCGCACGTTGACAACCTACGCAGCCTCCTGATCGCCTGGATCATCGCCGGGCACGCGCTGCTCGGGTATACGGCGATCGGCGGCTGGCCATATGACGAGGTGAACGAGACAACGTTCGCCCCCAGATCGGAGCTCGTCCTCGCCGCGCTGCTCGGCCCGTCGGCGCTGTTCGTGATCGGTACGTTCTTCTTTCTCGGAGGGCTTTTCGCCGAGCCGGCCATGGCGCGCAAGGGCCCGACCCGCTTCGCCGCGGACCGGCTGTTACGGCTCGGGGTGCCGTTCGTGGCATTCGCGGGACTCCTGTGGCCGCTTTTCATGTGGTTCGCCTACCGAGCCGCCGGTTACCACGTGTCGTACTGGTGGGCGTTCACGCATCGGCAACCGTTCCTCGATTCCGGGCCGTTGTGGTTCGCCGAGGTGCTCCTGTACGTCTCGCTGGGGTACGCGGTGTGGATCGCGATGAGGGGGCGACCGGGACCGGCCCCGCTTCGTCGGCCCCTGGGCGGTGCGTACCTGGCTGTGCTGTCGGTCGCCGTGGCCGCCAGCTCGTTCGGCGTCCGGTTGTGGTTCCCGGCACGGAGCACGCAGATCCTGGATCTGCACCTGTGGCAGTGGCCGCAATGCGTCGCCATGTTCGGTCTTGGCGTCGTGGCGGGTCGACACGGCTGGCGCGGCATGGTTCCCCAGCGACTGTATCGGGGCTGCGGGTACGCGGTGGCGGTCACTTTGGCCGTGGTGCCGGTCGTCGCCGTCGGGCTGGGCGTGTCCAATGTGGCCGACGACGCCGGCCCGTTCCTGGGGGGATGGCATTGGCAGGCGCTGTTGCTGGCGTGCGTCGAGGCGAACCTTGTGGTGGCCGGGTCCGTGTGGCTACTGGGGCTGACCCAGCGTCGGTGGGCATCGGGCGGCGCGCTGTCGGCCCGCTGTGGCCGCGCTTCGTATGCGGCCTTCGTTCTACAGGTGCCGGTGCTACTGACCTTGGCGATCGCGGCGCGGGGGCTGGCCTGGCCGGCGGAGGCCAAGGCGTTCGCGGTGGCGGCGCTCGGCGTTCCGGCCTGTTTCTGGCTAGGCTCGCTGATGGTGCGGACCAAGGTGGGCCGCATCCTGTGAGCGCACCGGTCTGCCCGGGTTCCGGCGTCGCCGACACGACGTCGCCCTCGGCCAGTGAAGGGACTTCCATGATCGCCCGCATGCGAGGCTGGCGCGAACCGGCCGCGCGGCGCAGTGTTCCGGCTGCTTCCCGTGAATATGCTTGTCCTATGTGGACACCGACGCCCCGGCCTTCGCCCTCACCTTCGATGACGGGCCGGACCCGGCCACGACCCCCCAGCTACTCGACACCCTGGCCCAGCACCAGGCCAAGGCGACGTTCTTCCTGATCGGCGAGCGGGTTGCAACGACACGAGTCGATCGTGGCCCGGATCGCCGCGGAGGGGCATGAGGTAGGCAACCACCTGATGCGCGATCAACCGTCTGTTCTGCTATCTGACCGGCGGTTCCGGGACGAGTTGACGCAGGTGAACGCTCTGCTCGCGCCACATGGTCGGGTCCGCTGGTTCCGTCCGGGGTCTGGCTGGCTCACTCCGCGCATGGTGCGCTCTGCGGCGGACACGGATCTGCGGGGTGTGCTCGGCACGCTGGTCGCGGCGCACCGCGGCGGGCCGGGTGACGACCGGATCACGCGGAACCTGGTGGAGGCGATCCGTCCCGGCTCGATCGTCGTGCTGCACGAGGGCACGAACCAGCGACGTGGTGTTGCCGCGACCACGGATCAGCTATTGACGCAGCTGCGCCGACAAGGCTTGACCGCGGTCACCGTCTCGGGCCTGACCGAGCTACGCCGGTAGGAGCTGGCGGGGCGTTACCCGGTCAGCATCTGGGATCGTGTGGTACGGCGGCATCGCCAACCCTGCCGATAACGAGGGAAAGGTCGTCAGGTTGGCGGTCCTGGTGGTCGCCTGGACCGAGGGCTGGCCTCGAGCTTCTGGTCGATCTCGGTGGCGGGAACCGGACGCGAGTACAGATAGCCCTGTGCGAAGGAGCACCTCAGAGTGCTGAGGGCCGTTGCCTGCTCGGCGGTCTCGACGCCCTCGGCGATCACCTTGCGGTCGAGGCTGGCGATGGCGTCGAGAATGGCACCGGTAAACGCCCAGCCTGAGCGTGCCACCGCCGGATCACTGCGATTCTGGGTAAAGGACTTGTCCAACTTGACTATGTCCATCGGTAGCTGGGACAGGTACGACAGTGAGGAATAACCGGTGCCGAAATCGTCGATGGCGACACGGACTCCGTGCTTGCGCAGCTTCTTGAGCTGGATCCAGCCCTGCTGATGGGGACCGGTGCCGATCAGACTGCTTTCGGTGAGCTCGAGCACCAAGCTGGACGGCGGCAGGCCACAGTCGCGCAGCGTGGCGATGACCAGGTCAGTGAAGCTCGGGTCTTCGAGCTGGCGACCAGAGACATTGACCGCGATGAACAACCCGTACGGCTCCTGCCATCGGCGCCCGTCGCGGCAGGCTTGGCGCAGCACCCTTGCGCCGATGGCGTTGATCAGGCCGGTCTCCTCGGCCACCGGGATGAACTCTGCTGGCGAGATCATTTCCCCGTCGGGCAGTTGCCATCGGGCCAGTGCCTCCACTCCGACCGTACTTCCGGTAGCCAGATCGATGATCGGCTGGTAGTGGATGAGCAGGTCGCCATGGTCGAGGGCGTGGCGTAGCCCGGTACCGAGGCGCATCCGGTCCATCCGGTAGGCACGCAAGCTTGAGTCGAAGGGCACCACCCGGTTCTTTCCGGCTTCTTTGGCCGCATACAGCGCGAAGTCGGCGTCGCGTAGGGCGTCGGAAGGGCTCATCGGTCGCTGGCCCGCCTCGATGGTCAACAATCCTATGCTGGTGGACAGAAACATCTGCTGTCCATCGACCACAAATGGTCGCCGGATCTCCTCGATGATTCGTTCGGCCTGAGCCAGCGCCCGCGGCTGATCGGGTATGGCCTCGATCAGGATGGCGAACTCGTCGCCGCCAAGGCGGGCCACCACCGCGTCGGAGGGGGTGGCAGCGAGCAGCCGGCGGGAGACGCTGACGAGAATGTCGTCGCCAGCTCGGTGACCGAAAGTATCGTTGATGTCCTTGAATCGGTCCAGGTCGATGAGTAGCACCGCTTGCCGGCCGCCGCCAGCGCGGCCCAACGCCCACTCCAGGCGCTCCGCGAGCACAATCCGGTTGGGCAGCCCGGTCAACGGGTCGTGCAGTCGGCCCGGTGGGCTAGTCCTTCGAGTCGAGCGTGTCGTTGGTCAGGAGCGCGTCGGAAGTGACCAAAGGCCTTATCTTGCTGGGTTAGCGCTCGCAACGCATCCGGCAAGAGAAAGCCTTTGTGGTGAAGAAGATACCTCATGCGCAGAGCCGGCGAACGCGGCTCGCCGTCGTCGTCGGGTCGCGGCACGTCACGCTCAGGCGGGGCACTGGGACCGCGACCGGTGCCGATGCTGACCTCGGGCAAGATCACCTATGAGGTCGGTGGCAACATCGACGCGACGTCCTCGGCGGGATCGCCGCGGTGCACCGGATGGTGACCAAGCTGGGCCTGCCTGGGCAGATCAACGAGGGGCTGCAGTTGTTGAAGGTGCACCTGCCCTACCACGAGTCCGACCATGTGCTGAACCTGGCCTACAACGTGCTGTGTGGCGGCACCCGGCTGGAGGATATCGAGCGGCTGCGCCACGACACGGCGTACATGAACGCGTTGGGCGCGGACCTGATCCCGGACCCGACCACGGCGGGTGACTTCTGCCGCCGCTTCGCCGAAGCCGATGTGATCGAGTTGATGGACGCGATCAACGCGGTGCGGCCGCTGCTGTGGCGCGCCCGTGGCCGCGACCTGCTCGGCCCAGTGGCCTACATCGACGTGGACGGCACGATCGTGCCCACCGATGGCGAACGAAAGGCGGGGATCGGCCTCTCCTACAAGGGGATGTGGGGCTACTGCCCGCTGTCCTCACCCTGGCCAACACCGAGGAGGTGCTCTACCTGGTCAACCGGCCGGGCAACGCCCCCAGCCACCAGGACGCCGCCGGATGGATCGACAAGGCCATCGACCTGGTGTCCCCGCACGCGCCGCGGGTCTGCCTGCGCGGCGACACCGACTTCTCGCTGACCGCCCACTTCGACCGGTGGGCGCAGCAGGTCGACTTCGTCTTCGGCATGGACGCCAACGCGGCCCTGACCCGCATCGCCGACGGGCTGGACGAGTCCGTGCTGGCGCAGGCTGCACCGCAAGGCGCCCTACCAGAACAAACCGGCCAGACCCGGCCCGCCGCGAGCAACCACAAGCAGCCGCATCGTCAAGGAGAAGGGCTACCTCAACCTGCGAGCTCAACTACGAGGACGTGGCCGAGTTCGACTACCAGCCCGGCAAGTGCAAGCGCTCCTACAGGGTGGTGGCGCTGCGCAAGAACATCAGCCGCAGCAAGGGCGAGAAGGCGCTGCTCGACGAGGTCCGCTACTTCTTCTACATCACCACCCACACCGACCTGACCGCAGAGCAGATCGTCGCCCTGGCCAACGAGCGCTGCGACCAGGAGAACGTCATCGGCGACCTCAAGTCAGGCGTCGGCGCGCTGCGCGTGCCGCTCTACGACCTGGTCAGCAACTGGGCCTACATGGTCATCGCCGCCCTGGCCTGGAACATCAAGTCCTGGTTCGCGCTGATGATGCACCACAAGGCCGACCGCCGCGCCTACATCCGCATGGAGTTCCGCCGCTTCTTCCACAGCGTCATCCTCGTCCCCGCCATGATCCTCCGCCGGGCCCGCGGCATCACCGTGCGGCTGATCGGCTACACCCACGGCCTCGACCGGCTCTACAGCGCCTGGACCACCATCGAACGACTCCGCTTCGGCTGAACCCGATCCTCCCGCCCACCAGGCCACCGCCGCGCACCCGCGGCGGCGACCCCGCACGCGCACCCCCGGAAACAGCACCCCAACGACACCACAAATCGGGCGCGGACCGGCAGCGCCCCACGCCCGCCCGGCCCGGCGACCCTACGAACGACCGACAACGACCACAGTCATCGATGCCTTACGCTCGCCGCAGCAGACTCGCCCGAACCTCGCTTATTTGAGGGCTAGTTGGTGCTGCAGCGCCTTCTGTGCCGTCGCCGCATCGGAGAGTTGCCGGTAGGCCCGCTTGAGGCTCTGGAACGCGGTGTTCCGTTCTGTGGTGACCGCGGCCAGCAGTAGTCCCGTCAGCGCCGCGGACCCGTTGAACGCTTGCAGCGTAATCATTCTGGCGAGCAGGTCGTGGCCGGCGAACGGGCCGGACCCGATGGCGGATGCCCGAATCATCAGTATGGACGCGATCAGGACGCAGAGTGTGGCACCGCCAAGTTGGAAGCGAAGTGCTGCCCAAATAAGGAGCGGAAATATCAGGAACAGCAGGTCCAGTGAGACCCGCGTTACGGCCAGCGTCACGATTACTGTACCAACGAGCAACGCCACGGCCTCGACCCACCAACGCACCGGGACGCCCCGCGGCCACCGCGCCATGCGCAGGAACAACAGCAACGGAGCGAAGACCAGGACGCCCATCGCGTCCCCCGTCCACCACACGGACCACACCGCCCAGAAGTTGTCCGCCGGAATCGCGTTAGCGGTGAGGAGCGCTACACTGCCGATGGTGGCGCTGACCAGCATCCCCGCCATGGCGCCGAGTGTCACGAGCGATAGCCCGTCGCGTAGCCGGTTCAGTTCAGTGCGGAACGCCACGGCGCGAAGCATCCAGTATGCGCACAATGGAGCGAGTGTATTACCCGTCGCAATCGCGATGACCGCGGACACCGACGGCCCGATCGGCGCGTTGACCAGCAGCGCCCCTAGCGAAATTCCCGGCCAGATCCGGCCGCCCAGCAAGAACAGGCAGACCAGGGCCACACCAGTCGGCGGCCATAATGGCGTGACCTGTCCCCGTACCTCCTGCAGCAGGAGACCGATCCGGGCGGCGACGTAGTAGGCGGCGGCGACGCCAAGAATCTGCACAATCGTGGACGTACCACGTCGCAGCGCCTGGCTGCGGATGGTCGCGATCATGGAGCCCCTCGCATCGACCTTACGCGTTCGCCGCCCACCCCCACGCCTATCAGGGCCAATTACGCCAGCTCGAGTAATCGTCTGACTCATGAGTCGGCGTTTCGCCTACTGGTGGTCCGAGGGCAGGATCGGCGATTCCGGGGAATCGCACCCCGGCTCCGACGCCCGTGACAACTCAGCGCAGCGTGATCGTGAGAATGATCAGACCGTACGGCGACGGGGAACGGTCGAACTAATCCACTGTGGACAGTCGAGCCGCGGCGTGGGCGTGGATGTCCACTCGGCCGTTGCGGTCAACCGCAACGGTGTCCGGCTACCTGGAGCCGGTCGGCCACCAGCCGTCTCCGACGCGTTGGCCGGCACGGTCAACGGCCGCACAGTGAGCTGGGCACGGATCATGAGCAATGATAGCGGAATCCGAGTTTGTGCCGGACGACGAAGGGACGCGACAATGAGCGAGCCGGTGCCCGAACGCTCCACGCAACCTCCTGCTTCCCGCCCGACGACGTTCGAATGGACCGGCTTCGTGCCACGACGACCCGTGCCGGAGACCGCACGTCCACGCGGTACGACGTGCAGAGCAGCGCTGGCGTCCTCGACGGGGCGGCGCGGGTCTTCCTTGACCCGCCGGCCGGGATGGACCAACTGCGTGACTGGGTCACGTTCGGGTGGCACAACCCTCGACTGCAATGGTTCGAGGAAGCCCTCCAGGTTCACGTGCATGCCCGCGACCCGTTCAAGCGGGTCGACGCGGTGCCGAGCCGGCGGCATATCCGGGTCGCGCTGGACGCCACGACGATTGCCGAGTCGAGTCAGCCCGTCGCTGTTTTCGAGACCTTCCTGCCCACCCGGTGGTATCTGCCGCCGCAGGACGTCCGGCAGGATCTGCTCGAAGCCACCAGCTCGGTCAGCAAGTGCCCGTATAAGGGGACAGCGCGGTGGTGGTCGGTCCGTACACCAACCGATGTCCATCGCGATGTGGCGTGGTCCTATCCCGAAACGGTAGTGGAGAACCCGCGCATCGCTGGACTTGTCGCTTTCCTCAACGAACGCGTCGATCTTTTCGTCGACGGCCAACCGCAGCAACGCCCCTTCACGCCATGGTCGTTCGGCGTCGGCGACGCCGAATACACCTGACCTCGCCCACCGTCGCCCCTCTTCTCGGCGAGCCTGGCCGTTGCGTGTAGGCGTCCGTCCCTGCCCACACCCTCGCGTGCGCGGCCGTCCTGGCCGTCGATCCTCCGATCAATGATCAACAGATGACGAATCGATGACGACCTCCGCGAGAGTGTGCCGTCCGGAACTGTCCCATTCGATAGCTGCAGACGGGGGACGATGATGACTCGGCGGAGGGCAATGCCCGGTGTAGCGGTTACCGCGGTGGCGAGCGCGATGTCTTTCCTGGCAACCAAGCCCAGGTCAGCCTGGGGGACGCGGGTACGGCGGGCGCTGGTGTCGGGTGGATTGATCTTCGCCAGTCTCGCCGTGGTGGTCACACCCGCGGCGTCGGCGACCGGGGCACAAGTCCCGGTCGCGTGTGCCACCCAGGCTCCGACACAGACGGCCGCGTTGGCCGAGGCCGCGCGCTGTGGGGGGCGGGTAGAGGTGGAGGCGGCGCGAACGGAAACCGACACGGTCTGGGCTAACCCCATCGGAACGGTCACATTGGAGCGCAGCATCGTGCCGAAGCGGGTCCGCCAGGACAGTGGCGGCTGGGCGGCGGTGGATACCACGCTCATCCCGGCCCCCGGTGGTGGGCTGCAGCCCCGATCGACGACCGCCAAGGTCCACTTCTCCGGCGGCGGCCAGGGACCGCTGGCGACGATCGGGAGCCCGCACGGCACGGTCCGCCTCTCCTGGCCGACCGCCCTGCCGGTGCCGCGCGCGGACGGCGACACGGCGGTCTACTCCGACGTGCTGCCCGACGTGGACCTGCGGGTGCGCGCGGTGGTCACCGGTTTCACCTACGTCCTCGTGGTGAAGACCCGCGCGGCCGCAGCCAATCCGGCCCTACGGATGCTGCGGCTGCCATTCAGCGGCGACAAACTGACGATGCGTAACCACGGCGCCGGCATCCAGGCCGTCAACTCAGCCGGTAAGGCCATCTTCGGCAGCAGCGCGGGTTCCATGTGGGACTCCGGCACGGGCAGCACCACCTCGAACGCGGCGGCCGACGCGGTCCGCGGCCGGTCGGGTCAACCGGCCACCTCGACCCCGAACGAGGCGGGCGAGCTGGCCCGCCGCGCCGCTGTCGGCGCACAGATGTCGGGCACCGCCCTGCAGCTGACCCCCGACACCGACATGCTCACCTCGCCCGACACTGTGTTCCCGCTCTACATCGACCCACCCGTGTCCTACCTCGCCTGGGCCTACGCCGACACGGGCAACTGGGACAACATGACGTGGGGTGAGGTCTGGGCCGGACTCAACCCGGCCGACGGCGCGGTCTACCGGGGGTACTTCCTGTTCGGCATCGGAGACCTGGCCGGGCGGACGATCCTCGCCGCCACGTTCAGCGTGGTACTCAAGCACACCTGGTCCTGCAGCCCGACCGCGACCACGCTGGTCCGCACGGACAACCCGTCGGACTACCGCACCGCGTTCGCGCCGGTGCAGCGGGCCTATATCGACCAGCCGTACTGGGCCAGCGCGCACAAGATCTCGAACGGCGTCCCGGTCTGTAACCCGGACCCACAGCCCAACGTCGGCCTGTACTGGGGCGGCAACCTGGCCGGCGAGGTCCAGGCGATGGCGGCGTCCGGCACCATCACCTTGAGCGTGACTGCGGGGTCGTACAACCAGGACGAGTCGGCCCAGAGCAACTGGCGCAAGTTCGACGCCAACTCGGCCGTGCTCGACGTGACCGCCAACGCGTTGCCGTCGGTGGCCAGCCTGTCGACGTTGCCAACCATGCCCTGCACCACCGGGAGCGGTCGGCCCCACGTCACGTCGATCCCGCAGCTGTCGGCGGTCGTCACTGACCCCGAAGGCGGGCAGGTCAAGGTGAAGTACGAATGGTCGGCCGTCGGCGGAGGGCTCATCGGTTCGACCGTGACCGGCATGGCCGCCTCCGGCTCGACCCTGCCGCCGGCCGTCATCCCGCCCGGAGATCTGGCTGAGGGCGGTACATACTCGTGGCATGCCCAGGCGGGTGACGCCTACGACTGGGGCGGCTGGTCAGGCTCGTGTGAGTTCACTGTGGACACTCTCGTGCCGATATCGCTCGACACCGGTCCACCCAGCTCGTGTGTGTCCACCAGTGGCGCGACCGACACCGCCAGCCTGCCCCGGCTCAACAGCGACAACGGGGGCGCCGGACTCGTCCTCAAGGGAGTCGTCGACGACCTCAACGGCGGCACGGTCCAGGCCCAGTTCGAGTGGTGGCCCAAGGCGACCAAGGGGGCCTCGGGGATGATCGGTACGGCGACGACCAGCCCTGCCGTGGCCGCGCACTCCACCATCACGAGCACCGTCGCGACCGGAGCTTTCGCCGACGGTTCGGCGTATTCGTGGCGGATGCGGGGCATCGCCAACGGGGTTGCCAAGACGTGGTCGCCGTGGTGTGAGTTCGTGGCCGACAACACGCCGCCAGCCGGTCCGACGGTGAGCGCCGGTCCGGACAACGACCTCGCGCTGGCCCCGCCCGGTAGCACTCCCGGCGCAGCCGGCAGCAACGCGATCATCGGGCGACCGACCCGCATCACCCTCCTCCCAGCCGGCGGCACAGACTCGGACGTGGTCGCATACCTCTGGGGTATCAACACCTCCAGCCCGCAACGCTGGATCCCGGCCGCGGCGGACGGGACCGCGGTCGTCTCGGTGGAGCCGATCACGAGTGGCCTGACCACGAACAAGCTGACCGTGTTGGCGGTCGACCGGGCCGGCAACCGTTCGCCGCTCCCCCCGGGTGGCTACACCTCCGCCTTCAAGGCTCAGTCCACTGTGGCCACCGCCTGGTGGCCGACCAACGACGCCGCCAGCCCGTTGCACGACGTCCTGAACGGTCATCCACTGACTGTCAGCGGCGGCCCGGTGGTCGGCAAGGGCATGATCAGCGTCAATGCCTCCGGCGATGCCGAGACGTCGACAAGCGTGGCCGGTCCGGTCGTCACGAACGCGTCGTTCACGGTCGCGGCATGGACCCGGATCAACGGCACCGGCGACTGGCAGGCCATCTTGTCGCAGGACGCGAGCATCGCCTCCGGCTTCTTTCTGCAGTACCAGCAGGCCAATGGGAAGTTCCGGTTCTCGGTGCCGACCACGGACAACTACAACCCCGCTCTGATCGAGACCTACTCGACCTCGACGATCCAGCTCGGCCGGTGGTACCACCTGGTCGGTGTCTACGACGCCACCGCCGGCCAGCTGCGGCTCTATGTCAACGGGGTGCTCAACGCGACCGCGACCTGGGCCGGCCCGGCGGTGAACGCCACCGGACCGCTGCGCATCGGCGAGCTCAAGTACAACGGCGGCCTCTACAACTGGCTCACCGGTGACGTTGCCGACGTTCGGGCCTGGAACAGGCCGCTCGACCCCACCGGCATCGCCGCGCTGGCCAAGCTCCCGCCCTCTGCCGGCCAGTGGGGCATGGAGGACGCCAGCTCGGCCACGGCCTCCGACGGGTCGGGTCTGGTCACGGGCCACCCGGCCGCGCTGACCGGCGCCTACAGCCCGGTGGCCGGCCACACCGGCGCGGCCCTGCACGTCGACGGGCTGACCGGTTCGGCCACCACGACCGGTCCGGTGGTCGCCACCACCAGCTCGTTCACGGTGTCGGCCTGGGTCCGACTGGCCGCCAAGGGATCGCACCAGCAGACGGTGGCGACGCAGATGGGCTCCGTGCAGTCTGCCTTCTGCCTCTTCTGGGACACCGCCTCCGACCGATGGGCCTTCAGCATGACGTTGGCCGACGGCGCCAATCCCACGTGGCAGTCCGTCCTGTCCGGGGCAGCCCCGACGCCGGGGTTGTGGGTCCATCTGACCGGCGTCTACGACCAGGCCGCGGGCACCGTGAAGCTCTACGTCAACGGTGTGCTCCAGGCAACCCGCAGCGGCGTGACCACGTGGAACGCCACCGGTGCGCTCCGCATCGGTTACGGCTCGCCGGTGGCCGGCTCGACCTCCCTCAACGGCGACATCGACGACGTACGGATCTTCCGGGGCGTCCTCTCCGACGCGCAGGTCGCCTACCTCGCCAGCATCTGACCCGCCCCGAAACTCCACAGTGGAGGATCCGCGATGTACAGTCATGCCCGCCGTCTCATCGTCGGCCTGGTGGCCGCGGTGGCCGTGGTCGTTCCGCTGGCCGGGGCAGCCGTCCTCCCCCCGGCGCCGCCGCACCAATGGCGCGCACCACAGCATCTCACTCCGGTGGAGGCAGGGCCGCCCGTCGTCGCCAAGCCACCGGTCGACCTGGCCAAGCAGTTGGCGGCCCAGGCCCGGCCGGTGCCGGTGCCGGCGTGGCCGGCCGGCGGGGTGGCCGAGCTGAGCGTGGCCATGCCGGTCGGGCCCCGTCGTCCAGCTGGTGTGATGACCGGTGACCCGCTGGTCGCGTCGGCCACCGTCGGCGGACTGCCGGTGCGACTGTCGGCCACGCCCGCGGTGTCCACGACGACGACCACCCAGATCCGGGTGGAGACTCTGAGCCGCCAGGACACCGCGAAGGCCGGTCGATCCGGCCTGATGCTACGTCTGTCCAGAGTGGATGATCAGGTCGCCACCGGTCCGGTCACCGTCTCGGTGGACTATGCCGGCGTGGCCAGCGCGTTCGGGGGAGACTGGGCCCGACGGCTGCGGCTGGAGACGGTTCCGGGCTGCGCGCTGGACACGCCGGCGGCGAAGACGTGCCAGGCTACCCCGCTGGCCACGCAGAACGACGTTGCCGGCCACGAGATCTCAGCCAGCTTGGCCCTGCCGGGCGGCGGTGGCGTTGTCATGCTGGCGACGAGCGGAGGTACGTCGTCGGCCGGCGGGGACTACACGGCCACCTCGCTGACCCCGTCGGCTACCTGGTCGGCCGGTGGCTCGACCGGTGACTTCACCTGGTCGTACCCGCTGCGGGTGCCGCCGGCCATGAACGGCCCCGTCCCGTCGGTCGGGCTGGGGTACTCCTCGCAGTCGCTGGACGGGCTGACCTCGGCCACCAATACGCAGCCGTCGTGGGTCGGCGACGGGTTCAGCTACGACCCGGGGTACATCGAGCGCCGCTACAACTCCTGCACCGACGACGGGCAGCCCAACCGGGCCGACGAGTGCTGGGCCAACGACAACGCCGTCCTCTCCCTGCCGGCCGGCGGTGGCGAACTGCATCCAGGACGCCGGCAACCCGGACCTGTGGCATCCGACCACGACGACGGCGCGTCCAAAGTGGAGCGCATGCGTGACACCAGCGAAGGCCAACGGCGACGCCGACGGCGAATACTGGAAGGTCACCACGACCGACGGCACCCAGTACTACTTCGGCCTCAACCGCCTGCCCGGCTGGACCAGCGGGCAGGACGAGACCGCTCGGTGCAGACCGTGCCGGTCGTACGGCGACGACGCCGGCGAGCCCTGCCACCAGTCGACCTTCGCCGCCTCGTACTGCACCCAGGCGTACCGGTGGAACCTCGACTACGTCGTGGACGCGCACGGCAACACCATGTCGTACTGGTACAACCGCGCAGACCAACACCTACGCCCGGAACACGTCGACCACCTCGGTCGTCCACCTACGCCCGCGCCAGCCATCTGCCCGGATCAGCTACGGCACCGACAACCGTTCGGCCGGCACCGACACGGTCTACTCCGGCACGCCGGCCGCACGGGTGCTGTTCACCACCGCCGACCGGTGCGCCCTCGCCACCGGCTGCACCACACACGACGCCGCGCACTGGCCGGACGTGCCATGGGACCTCGACTGCAGCGCCGCCATCTGTCCGGCCTGGGCCCGGTCCGTCCTTCTGGACCAGCCAACGTCTGTCCACTGTGACCACCCAGGTCGCGACCGGCACCGGTACATACAAGGACGTGGAGAGCTACTCGTTGGGCGTGAGCTGGCTCGACCCGGCCATCGGCGACCAGAGCCGGATCATGTGGCTCAATACGATCGTCCACACCGGACTCAACGGCTCAGCGCCGGACATCGCGCTACCGGCGGTCACCTTCGGCCCGACCGGAACGAGCATGTACAACCGGGTCAACGCGACCGACGGCAACGGCCTGTTCAAGCGGTTCCGCCTAGCCACCATCGCCAACGAGTACGGCGGTGTGATGGGCATCTCGTACTCGGCCCCCGACTGTGTGACCGGCACCCGGATGCCGCCATCGCCGGAGGCGAACCTCTACCGCTGCTACCCGGTCTACTGGACCCCGCCCGGCGGATCGCAGATCCTCGACTACTTCAACAAGTACGTCGTGACGTCGGTGACCGAGACCGACATTCCGGGCGGCTCGGCCA
This sequence comes from uncultured Actinomycetota bacterium, assembly GCA_963803345.1. Classification (GTDB taxonomy): domain Bacteria; phylum Actinomycetota; class Actinomycetes; order Mycobacteriales; family Micromonosporaceae; genus CAWDLX01. Next base: position 166,968 of record CAWDLX010000004.1, on the reverse strand, counting down.
CCGAGGCGACCTCCTACACCTACCCGACCGACGCCGCGTTCTGGCACTACGACACCAGCGCGACCACCCCGACGGCCCGGCGCACCTGGTCCCAGTGGCGTGGCTACGACCAGGTGAGTGTCACGCAGGGCGCCGCCGGCGACACCCAGTCCCAGCGGGTAGTGAAGTACTTCCGCGGCCGCAACGGCGACCACCTGCCCAGCGGCGTACGCAGCCAGAGCTACCCGGTCAACGGTACGTCCTATCCCGATGATGACTGGCTGGCCGGCACGGCGTACCAGACAACCGTCTACAACGGACCTGGCGGGCCCGTGGTCCGGGACAGCATCAGTGAGCCGTGGATCTCCGGGCCGACCGCGTCGCGGACGGTGGACGGGCTGACCGTCGGCTCGTACGTCACCAACGTACTCCGCCAGACCGACCGCATTCCGCGTGACGGTGGCCGGTCCGATCGGACCACCGTGAGCACGACCACATACTCCGACGGCAGCGACGGCGCCCCGCGCGGCCGGCCGCTCGCGGTCGACAACCAGGGCGACATGTCGACGACCGGTGACGACACCTGCCTGCGGACCACCTACGCCCGCGACGACGCGGCCAACCTCTACCTCCTACCGTCCGAAGTGGAGGTGGACGGCCTGCGCTGCTCAATCACGCCGACGGCGCCGAGCCAGGTGCTCAGCATCGTGCGGACCTGGTACGACGGGGGTGCCACTTTCCCGACCACCCCGACCAAGGGTGATCCGACGAAGACCCAGGAGCTGTCGGTGTGGAACGCCACCCCGGCCAGCCGGGTCTACACCACCACCGAACACCACACCTACGACCCGTACGGGCGGGTGCTCGACTCCTACGACGCGTTGAACAACAAGTCCTCGATCGCCTACACCCCGGCCGCGGGAGGCCCGGTCACCGGGCTCACCAACACCAACGCGTTGCTGTGGGCGACCAACATCGTGGTCGAACCGGCCTGGGGCGTGACCACCAGCACGACCGACGTCAAGCGGGCAGGTCACCACCGTGAGCTACGACGCCCTCGGCCGGCAGACCGCGATGTGGCTGCCCGGCTGGTCACAGTCAGCCCATCCGAGCCTGGCGAGCCGCGCGTTTGCCTATACCGTCCGCAGCTCCGGCGGACCGTCCGCGATCGCGAGCAGTGTGCTCAACCCGGCCGGGACGGGCTATCTCACGTCGTACGAACTCTTCGACGGTCTGGTCCGGACCCGCCAGACCCAGTCGGGCGCGGCGACCGGAGTCGGTCGACTGGTCAGCGACACGGTCTATGACTCGCGGGGCCACGTGGTGAAGACCAACGCCGCCTACTACGCCACCGGTTCCGCCGGCACGACCCTGTTCCCCATTCTGGACTCGGCGGCGCCGGCGCAGACCCGCACCACGTACGACGGGGCCGACCGGCCGTTGACGATGGCGCTGGTCTCCCAGAACGTGGAGAAGTGGCGCACCACCACCGGGTACGGCGGCGACCGCGTCGACACCACGCCACCGCTTGGCGGCACCCCGACCTCCGTCGTGACCGACAGCGGCGGGCGCACGGTCGAACTGCGGCAGTACCACGGCGCCACCGCGACGCCGTCCATCGCGGGAAGCTACGACGCCACGACCTACGAGTACGACCGGGCCGGGCGGCGCATCACGCAGACCGACGCGCGCGGTTCCCAGTGGACCTGGAGCTACGACCAGCGGGGCCGGAACATCGGTACCACCGACCCCGACCGCGGGTCGTCCACATCGAGTTACGACGACGCCAACCAGATCGTCGGGCAGACCGACGCGCGCGGAGCCGTCATCTCCTACGTCGTCGACCCCCTGGGCCGGCGGACCTCCATGTGGCAGGGCGCCGCTGGTACGGGCACCCAGCTCGCGGCCTGGACCTTCGACACGCTGAAGCTGGGCCGGCTCACCTCGTCGACCCGGTTCGCCGGCGGACAGTCCTATGTGGTCGCCACCACCGGCTATGACGGGGCGGGCCGGCCGAGCGGCACGTCGGTCACCATCCCGGGCACCGAGGCCGGACTCGGTGGCACGTACACATTCGCCATGAGCTACAACCCGGACGGATCGGCGGCCACCACCACGTCCCCCGGGCTGGGCGGCCTCCCGGCGGAGACCCTGACGACGGGCTACAACTCGGCCGGCCTGGAGGAGACGTTGACCGGCACCGGGGTCTACGCCAGCGCGACCACGTACCTGGAGACCGGTGCGGTCACGTCCATCATGGACGGAAACGAGACCGCCCTGCAGTCCTACGACTACGATCCGGCCACTGGCCGGCTGGTCCACTTCAACGTGCAGGCGACCACCTCACCGGACATTCTCGCCGAGACCGGGTACACATACGACCCGGCCGGCAACCTGACCAAGGTGGCGAACCTGCTGGCCCAGTACGGCGGGAGCTACGGCCCGGACGACAACCAGTGCAACCAGTACGACTACCTGCGCCGGATCAGCCAGGCCTGGACACCGTCGAGTGGAAACTGTGCCATCGCACCGTCGACCGGTGCGCTGGCCGGGGCCGCCCCGTACTGGCTGTCCTGGGGTTATGACCTGTCCGGCAACCGCACCAGCCAGGTCAACCACACGGCCGGTGGCGACACCACCGTCGACTACCACTATCCGGCGGCCACGGCCGCCCGGCCGCACACGCTCAGCTCGACCACCGGCGCGGTCAGTGCCACCTACACGTACGACCTCGCCGGCAACACGACCGGCCGGCCGGGCGGAACCGGTCAGCAGACGCTGGCCTGGACCGCCGAAGGTCGCCTGGACTCGCTGACCGAAGGCACCAGCACGTCGACCTACGTCTACGACGCCGACGGCAACCGCCTGATCGCGCGCGACGGTGCCGGCGCGACCCTGTACCTGGCCGGCACCGAGCTGCACGTCGGCCCGGGCGGGACCAACCCGACCGGCACCCGGCGCTACACCCACGCCGGTCGCATCATCGCCACCCGTACCGGCAACGGCGGCATCACCTGGCTGTTCAGTGACCCGCAAGGCACGGCGTCGGTCTCCATCCGGGCATCGGACCAGGCGATCCTGCGCCGTTACCAGACACCGTTCGGCCCCGCCCGGGGCAGCGCGGTCACCTGGCCCGACCGGTACGGATACGTCGGTGGCGCCAACGACTCCACCGGCCTGGTCCACCTGGGCGCCCGCGAGTACGATCCCGCCGCCGGCCGGTTCGTCTCCGTCGACCCCGTGGCCGATGTCACCGATCCGCAACAACTGCAGGGTTACAGCTACGCGACCAACAACCCGACCACGCTGTCGGACCCTTCTGGTCTGGAACCAGGCTCCTGGTGCACCAACGGCATCTGCAGCGTGCTCGTCGAGAACGGCATCCCCCGCGACAGTCCGATGGGCATCTACATCACCCATCAGCTCAGCGCACCAGCCTGTAACGCGGTTCTGGGCAACTGCAACAACCGGCCGTCCCTGGACATGATGCTGAACGTGGCCAAACAGATCCAGGCGATGCCGGCCACCGACGCCGACTACACCGTCATCGAGTACAGCTACACCACGACCACCAAGACGAGCGGGTCGTCCGGCTTTGTGATGAACGGACAGTTCGGCGACAGCAAAGCCACCGTCATCAACACGTTGAAGTCCTCGACCAGCTGTCTGCAGCTGATCGGCGGCCCCGCGTGCCTCAACCAGGTCACCAAGGGCCTCAACATCGGGGTGAAACCGTCCGGCAGCGGCGTCTTCAGCAAGCAGACGACCAGCCAGGTGGAACAGAAGGTCACCCGGAGTGTGGGCATCATCGTCAGCCGCAGCGGCGACGTTTATTTCTCCGTGGGGCAGGTGATACGGGAAGGGGGGGTCGGCGACGACGCGCCGTCGCTGTCGGTCCGCGAGGGCACGGTCCACACCAAGTCGGGCGAACCAGCCACCTCCAAGCAGATCAGAGCGGCCATCCCCGGCAGCTCAGCCACCATCGCCGCGTACAGCAATCACGTCATCACCTCCGCCTCGCGGGAAATCAGCCTCGACGAGGACAAGCCATTCTCGACCGAGGTGGGCGTCACCACGCAAAACGGGGCCGGCTGGGAGTTCAGCATCTCCTGCACGTACGCCGATCTCGGGACCCTCATCAAGTGCATCCCGCACGACTGAGCGCGGTCCGACGGGGCTGGCCGGACCGGTCAGCCCCGGATCTGGGCGAGGACGCCGACGGCTACGCAGGTACATGGGAGGCGACCGTCCAGGCAATCTGCGCACACTAGTGGGCTGAGGGTGCACGTCCAGCTTGTTGTCGGTGCGCCGTGATCAGGGCCGCCGACGCCGCGGCGACCGAGCCCAGTACGAACGGCGCATGCGGTCCGGCCAGTGTCGCGGCGAACCCGGCTACCGGGCCGCCGGCTGCGTTGCCGCCGAGCAGGACGACCGCCAGCAGGGACATGACTCGGCCCATCATCGGTGGTTCGGCGTTCTGCAGCGTCCCGATCACCGACGTGAGCAGGCACGACCAGGCGAACCCGAGACCGGCAAGGCCCACGTATACGACGGGCATGGTGGGCGCGAGCGCGGTCACCGCGGTGCTCGCGGCCATGAGAAGGGTGGCGTGGTGGAGTCGGCCGGGCGTGCCGCGCGCCGCGGCGGCGAGGGTGCCGACGAGACTGCCGCCGGTCACCGCGGTGAGCCCGACGCCGACCAGCGACGGCCCGCCGCCGAACGAGGTGCGGATGAGGATGGGTACCGACACCTGGATGGTGAACGCCAGCGTCGCGACGACGGCCAGGGTGAGCAGCGCCTCGCGCAGCGCCGGGGTACGCCAGACGTAGGCGAGGCCGTCGCGAACCTGTCCAGGCGCCCGCTTGACGCGCGGTGAGGCGCCGACCCGGATAGTGCCGAGGATCGCCAGGTCGGCCAGGAAGGACGCGGCGTTGATCGCGAAGGTCACCGTGATGCCCGTCGTGGAGACCAGCGCCGCGCCGAGCGCCGATCCGGCGGTCATGCCGGCCAGCATGACGGTACCTGCCAGTGCCTGGGCGGTGGCGGCCTGCTCGGCCGGCACGAGCATCGGAATCAGCGCCCGCCTGGCCGGCGTGTCGAGCGCGTTGATGACGCCCCAGGCGGTGGCGAGCAGGCAGATCCACGGCAGCGTCAGGCGGTCGATGGCGGATACCAGGGTGTACGTCAACGCGACCAGTCCGAGGCCGGCTTCGGCGAGCATGAGCAGCCGGCGGCGGTCGTAGCGGTCGGCGACGGCGCCGAACCACGGCCCGAGCGCCAGGCTGGGCAGGAACTGTAACGCCACCACCCAGCCGAGCGCGTGCGGGTCGCGTTCGACCACCACCCACGACAGCGCGACCACCTGCGCCCAGGAACAGGTCACCGACGGCAGCTGGCCGATCAGGTAGCGCCGTAACGGCCCGGAGCGCAGTGCCGCGAGCGCGGGGTGGCTCGCCCGCCGGCCAGAGACCGCCGGGCGAGCCGCGACAGGAGGCGTGGCCATCAGAGTGTGAAGGCAGCCGCCACCGCCAGCGCCACGCCGAACAGGTACGTCCCGGTGGCGCCGGCCACCCGTGGCACGGTTTCCGACGCCAGGCTGCGCGCGCTGAGCATGCCGTAGGCGTGCAAGAGCCGGGTTAGCGTGGCGCCGACGATCAACGGGATCGCCACGCCGGCCGGACTGCGGGCGCCCACCAGCAGGAACAGTACGATCAGCGTGGGTACGTACTCCGAAGCGTTGCCGTGAGCTCGGATCGCGATCAGCAGCCGGTCCGCCGGATCGGTCGGCAGCTGCGAGCCACCCCCCTTGGCCTGTACCCCGCGCATCCGCGAGACGTTGAAGCCGAGCAGGAACAGCATCGCCGCGAGGGTCGCGGTGCAGATGATGGCCGTGGTCATGCCGATTTCCTCTCCTGAGTGGTCCGGGTCGTGGTCGAACCGAGCACGTTGTCCAGCAGGTCGGCGCAGAGCGTCCAGCCGAGCAGGGCGTCGGCCTTGCGCAGCGCGCCCACGCTGGTGACGTTCACCTCGATCAGGTGCTCGCCGATGACATCCAGGCCGGCGAGGCGGATTCCGTTGCGTTGCAGGGCCGGCGCGAGGCGTAGGCATATCTCGCGGTCGCGGGCGGTGAGCGGCGCCTCGGCCGACGGGTCGCCGATGCGGAAGTCACCCTGGGCCGGGAACCGCAGGACGGCGCCGACCGGCTCGCCCGCCACCATGAAGATGCGCTTGTTACCTGCCCCGACCTCGCGCAGGTACCGCTGGACGATGACCGCGCGGGTGCCGCTCCGCGTGGAGATCTCGATGAGCGAGGCGAGGTTGGGGTCGTGGCGGTCCAGACGCAACACACCGCGACCGGAGAAACCGTCGACCGGCTTGACCACCGCCATCCCCTGGTCGGCCAGGAACGACCGGATCGCGCGTGGGTCCGCGGTGATCAATGTCGGTGCGATGAGATCGGGATACCGCAGCGGGAACAGGTGCTCGCTGCAGGCGCGCAGGCCCCGCGGATCGTTGACCATGACAGTGCGCGTGGGATCGACCAGGTCGAGGATCAGTGTCGCGACCGTGTAGGCCTCATCGACCGGGGGTTCGGTACGCATGAAGATCGCCGTCATGTCGTCGAGCCAGACGTGTTTCGGCCCAGCGGCGGTGAACCAGCGGTCAGTCACGACCCACCGGTGGTCGCCGGCCGGGCGGGACGGCGCGAGGCGGATCCGGCGGGCCAGCGCGCGGGCTCGACCGTTGACGGCTTCGAGAAGCCGCGCCTCGCTGACCCAGACCTCGGCACCGAGGCCCTGCGCGGCATGCATCAGGCCGACGCTCGTGTCGATCGATGGGTCTAGTGATTCCAGCGGGTCGGCGACGAACGCGATCTTCATGACCGACCTGCCCCGATGAGGCGGTCGTCAACCTGGCGGGCGTCGCCGACGATGGACAACAGGGCCGCGCTGTCCGGCGAGGACCCGCGCGCCGCCTCCGCCCAGGCGCGCTGCTGGTCGCCAGCGCGGGGCAGCAGCAGGTCGAGCGCGTCACGCCGGGCTCGGCGGTCGTAGAGCAGCGTGGCAACGGTCGCCACGACCTCACCGATCCGCTCCGACGGCTGGGCGTCGAGGTAGCGCACCTCCAGATATCCGCCCCGCGGCCGGACCGGCGGAAACAGCGTGGTCAGATGGTAGGAAGGGTCGGCGGCCGCCGGAATGGGCAGCCGTGGCGCCGCCGCGGCGAAGGCCGCGTATGCCCGCACCGGATCGACCGGGTCGAGGTGGCGGCCGTCGTACCCGGTCCGGCGCAGGTCGACGCCTTGCCAGATGCGGGTCCGGGCACCCTCCGAACCCGATGGCCGGCCGTCGATGACCGTGGAGTTGGCGAAGGCGGCCGCAAGTGGCGGGCCGGCGAGGTTGGCGACCAGCCATTGCTCGTATCCGGCCGCGCCGGGAAGCCGGTCAACGCAGATCTGCAACGACGCCGTCAGGCGCATCATCCGCCGGCCATCAGGTCCCGCCTCGTCGAACACCCGCTGCATCGCGCGGTACCGCGGGGTCGGCGTGCGCAGCGGCACCTGTGAACACGAGTGGTACGGATTCGTGCCGACCGCCTCGAGCCGGACGCCGCGGGCCGAGGCGATCGCCTCGGCCCGCTCGATCAGCCGGAGCAGGTCGCGTACCAGCGCCTCGACGCTGGCCCGCGGCGGCGGGCTCAGCTCGAGCTGCCCGCCGGGCTCGAAGCTTGGTACCGCGGCCCGTACGAACCCGCCGTCGAACCCCGCGGCCAGAACCGCCGGATCGACAGGCTGCGGCCGCGCCGTATCGGTGACCGGGATCAACTCGACCTCGACGCCGATTCGCCCCGGCCGGCGCGCCGGCGTGAACAGCCCGTGCACTACGGTGTCCATGTTCATGCGGTCACGCTGTCGGACCGACCGGCCGGCCACAGCAGTGCTGGTACCTAATCGGGTACTGAACCTGATCCCGTACTGAACCCGGCCGCGGGATACTGCGCAGGTGACGACCCCGCGGGACCCGTTCGTCGGGCGGCGTGAGGAGCTGGCGCTCCTGCGGCGCAGTTGCGCCGACGCCCGCGCCGGCTCCGGTCACCTGGTCCTCGTGGGTGGACCCGCCGGCATCGGCAAGACCCGGCTGGTCGAGGAGGCCGTCGCGACCGCAGGCGGGATACCGACCGGCTGGGGCGCCGCTATCAACGACGCCGGGATGCCGGCGCTGTGGCCCTGGACGAGGGCGCTGCGCGCGCTGCCGGCGCCGCACGAGGCGTTGACCCGCGTGGTCGCTGGCGCCTCGCAGCGGGAGTACAGCTCCGCCGAGGAGGCCGCCGCGGTGACGTTCGCCGCGGACAGCGCGGTCGTGGACGCCGTCGCGGAGTACGCCGCGGCCACATCCGGCCTCATCGTCGTCATCGAGGACCTGCAGTGGGCCGACCAGGCGACGCTGCGCTTGCTGGAGCGGGTCACCACTGAGATCCGGCGGCTACCGCTCAGCGTGCTGGCAACCGTCCGGGACGGGGTGGGCGGATCACTGCCAGGTCAGCTGATTCGCAACGCGACCGACGTGGTGAGCCTCGGTCCGCTCACGCTCGGCGAAGCGACCGAGCTTCTGACCAGCAGCGTCGACTCGGCCGATCCGGGCGCGGTACGCCATGCCGCCCAGTTGTCCGGCGGCAGCCCGCTGTACCTGCGGACGCTGAGCCGGACGGCGGCCGACCAGCTCCGCGGCCGGGTGCCATGGGGCGAGGCGGTCGGTGAGGCTCCCGAGCTGCGGCACCTGATCGCCGCCGCGATGCGCGCGGCCGGGCCGGCAGCCGGCGCAGCCGTCGAGGCGCTCAGCGTGCTCGGACCCGAGGCCGAGCCCGAGGTCCTCGCCCGACTGATCGAGGTCGAACCGACCAGCGCCGCGGTCGAGCGCTTGCAGCCGGCGGTACCCGCCGGTCTCGTGGCGGCACCGTCACCGGCAGGCGACGGCCGGATCCGGTTCGCCCACGCGTTGGTCCGGGACGCGGTGTACGCCTCGCTCCCACCGGTGCGCCGAACGGCGCTGCACCGCCGAGCCGCGGAGCTGCTCGAACCGCTGGCGATCGCCCGCGACGAGCGGGCCGGCGCCGTAGCCCGCCATTGGCACCGCGCCGGCGAACCGGCGAGGACCATCGTGTGGGCCGTGCGGGCGGCCGACGCCGCGCGAGCCGCGGCAGCCTACGACGAAGCCGTGTCGTGCCTCGAGCTTGCCCTCACCGCGACCGACCGCAGCCGGGCCCGCGCGGACGGGGATCCGGCGGGCCCGGTCGACCGGGCCGAGCTGCTGCTGGACCTGGCCCGGATGCAGTACCTCGCCGGGCAGATCCTGCCGAGCATGCGCACCAGCGAGCAGGCCGCGGACGAGGGCGAGCGCACCGGCCGCCCGGAGGTCGTCGCCCGAGCGGCGCTCGTCGTGCAGGGAATCGGCGATCCGGCGGTCAACCGTCAGATCGAGTCAACCTGCCGGCGCGCGCTGGCCATGCTCGGCGAACGGCCGGCACTGGATCTGCGGGCCAGGCTCGAGGCCCAGCTGGCGTGCTCGCTGCTCATGCTCGCAGACGTTGACGGCGCAGCGCCGTGGTCGCAGCGGGCGCTCGCCGACGCCACGTACATCGGCGACCCGAACGCGGAACTGGATGCGATCCGGGCGCGCGCCGAGCTCGTGTGGCAACCGGGCGAAATCGGGGAAATGGTCGAGCTCGGCCGGCGGGCCATCGAGCTGGCCGAGCAGACCCGACGGCCGCTGGCCAAACTCTGGGGGTACGGGTGGCTGGCGGACAATGCCGTGCACCGGGGCGACATGGCCGCTGCGCAGCAGGAGATGACCAAGCTTCGGGCGCTCGCCGACAGCACCGGACTGCCGCTCGTCCGCTGGCATCTACTGCGCCGGCAGGCCGCGCTGGCGATGCTGGTCGGCAACTTCGACGGCTGGCGGCGGCTGGCGGCTCAAGCGGCGAGCATCGCGGCGGGCTGGCATGACCTGTCGGTCTGGGGTACATATTTCAGTCAGTCGGTGTTGGTCGCGTTGCTGCGGGGAGATCCGGGCGAGCTGGCCCCGGAATGGGTCGACCACCTGGAGCTCGCCCCGGCCGTGCCCCCGGTCGGCCAAGCCACGTTCGCCGCCGCGCTGCTCATGGTCGGCCGCCGCGACGAGGCGCGAGCGCTCTACGAGCCACTGGCACACCTCGTCACCCAGGCGAAGAGCGTATATACCATCGCCGCGCTACAGCCGCTGATCGAAATCTCCCCGATCTTCGGCGATCCGGACGAATGCCGCGCGATTCGCCACCTCGTCGCCACACGGTTCCGACACTCGCCCGTCATCGGCAGCGGAATCGTGGCCTTCATGGGATCCGTCGACCGCGTCATCGCCGAACTCGAACTCGGGTCCGGCGACGCCGAGGCCGCCATCCCGCACTTCGAGGCCGGCCTTCGGCTGGACGCACAGATCGGCGCTCGACCGTACGTGGCTCGCGGGCGGATGGGCCTGGCCCGGTCGCTGGCCGCGACCGGCGAGCACCGGCGAGCCGCCGAGCAGGCCCGGGCGGCCGCCGCCGAAGCGCGGCGCTTGGACATGCCGGGACTGCTGCGCACCGCGGACGCGTTCCTCGCCGAAGCCGCCGCCAAGACCCGCGCCGAGGACCCACTCAGCGAACGCGAGCGTGAGGTCGTTGAGCTGGTGGCGCAGGCTCTGTCGAACCGGGAGGTGGCCCGCCGGCTGGTGCTGTCCGAACGCACCGTGGAAGCCCATGTCCGCAGAATCCTCGCCAAGACCGGACACACCTCGCGAGCCGAATTGATCCGGTGGTTCCTCACCCGGCAAAGCTAGTTGCCGAGGAGTTCACCTGCGTAGATCATCCTGTAGCATGGCGTGACGGCGAGTTGGACAACGCGTGTGCAGCGGACGGTCGGAGTGAGCACCGATGGATGACGATTGCGGCGTGTACTTCCTCGCCAATGATGCCGTATTGGACCAGACCATCGCCTTCCTGAACAGTTTTCGTCGGTACAATCCGACGGGGAATCTGTGCCTGATCCCTTTCGACGACGCCATCAGCAATGTCTCCAGCTTGCGGCACCGATATGGGTTCAGCATGTGGCCGGACGATGATGTGCTGCGGCAATGCGATTCCATCAGCCAGCTTTTTCATGGCCGCCGCCTGGGTCATTATCGAAAACTTGCGGTCTGGACGGGTCCCTTCGACCGGTTCATCTACATCGACTGCGACACTGTTGTTCTGGGTGGCTTCGACCGCATCTTCGGTGTGCTGGACCGGTTCGACGTCGTCATGGCCGTCTCCGACGCACCCGACAGTCGACACTGGGTATGGAAGGACTCGATCGACGCGGCCGGGGCACTCGATCGGCGGCAGTTGGCGTTCGCGGCGAATGGTGGCTTCTTCGTGTCGAGGCACGGCTTCCTGACGCTGGATACGATGTCACAGCGAATGCCGGCGGCGCTGGCCCTGGCGCCGCACATGGAGCTGTCGTGCTACGACCAGCCACTGTTGAACTACATGATCGTGACGAGCGGCGGCCGATACACGAGCCTGCGGGTTTTGGCCGGCGCCGGTGACCGCGCCGACATTCCCGTCGAGCGCTGGGCCGGCGAGCCGGGCATGGTCGTGCGCGACGGTCGGGTCGTTGACCCGGATTCTCCGCCGGCGCTCGTGATGCACTGGGCTGGACGGTGGGACCACTGCCAGCGCACGGGCGATCCGCTGCCCTATCGCGAACTGTGGGAGTTCTACCGGTATCTGTGAGGGGTTCGGGTACGTGGCATTCTTCGGCCGCCTGGCGGCGTTTGCGGCTTCCACCGCGCACCGGTTCGCTCCGAAACGGTCGGCCGCCTCCCCGGACGGGAGTGCGCCGCGCAGAGGGCGCCCGGCATGGTGGCTTGCCGCCCTCGCGGCGATGATCGTGTTGGCCGCTGCCGCGTTGATCTGGGGGCTGGGCGGCGTTGAAGTCATCAGCTGGTTGGCCGGCATCGGAAGCCTCGTCGTGGGCGTGGTGGCGGTGGTGATCCGTCCACACGAGAACAGCAGCCTCGAGGCGGCGGCCGCGCCCGGGCCAGCTCGGGCCGCGCGTCCGGTGCCGCGCGAGCTGCCACCGGTACCAGAGGTCTTCGTCAATCGGGTCAGTCAACTCGAGCGCATGGTGGAAATCATGCGCCCGGCGTCGACGACATCATTGCTGACCGGACCGCCGATCGTGGTCATTTCCGGTCTCGGCGGAATCGGCAAGACATCGCTGGCGGTGCGGGTCGCGCACGCCGTCCGCGAGGCTTTCCCTGATGGACAGTTCTTCGTCGACCTGGCCGGACATGGAACCGCCCCGCTCGGTGCGATGTCCGTGCAAGGCGAATTCCTGCGAGCGCTGGCGGTCACTGATCTGCCGGAGCGGCCGGAGGAGCATACCCGCCTGTACCGGTCACGGCTGGCCGACGGTCGGTTCTTGATGGTCCTTGACAACGCCCAGTCGGAGGACCAGGTGACGCCGCTGCTGCCGACCGGCTCCCAATCGGCGGTTGTGGTGACGAGCCGATCGAGACTGGCCCTGCTCGATACGCGGAACCGGTTCTTCCTCGACGTACTCGGCGAGGATGACAGTGTGTCGCTGTTGAGCCAGGTCGTGGGCGACGAGCGGGTGGCGGGGGAGCGGGCGGATGCCGCACGCATCGTGCGGGGGTGCGGCGGTTTTCCCCTCGCGCTCAAGGTCGCCGCCGCCCGGCTGGCGTTACGACCGGCCTGGCGGCTGGCGAGCCTGGCCAGCCGACTTCAGGATGAAAGCCAACGACTGAGGGAGCTCAACATGGGCAACGTCGAAGCGAGAGCGGGCTTCGCCTTCAGCTATCAGAACCTGACAGCTGACGAGCAGCGGCTCTATCGTCTTATCGGAATGCTGGACAGCGCTTCGGTGCCGGCGTGGGTAGCGGCCGCCCTGATGAACCTGCCGCTTACCGAATCCGAGGAGCTGGTCGAGCGTTTGGCTGAGGCCGACCTGATCTCGCCGGATGGCCGTGGCAACTACCGCATGCACGACATTCTGCGCGTCTTCGCCCGGGAACGTCTGGCCGAGGAGACTACCCCGGCCGAGCGGGACGCCGCGCTCGACCGGGTGCTGGCGGCCTATTTCGTCCTGACCGAGGAGGCCGACGGGTGGTTCTCCCGCCGCAACTCGGCGATCTGGGACCGGCCGGACAGCTGGCCGCTGGCCATAACGAAGGAGGCGTTGATCGGCGAGGTGACCCCCGGTCTCGAGTGGCTGGATGCCGAGCGGCCAAACGTGATGTCGCTGATCGCGCAGGCCCTCAACGCCGGCCGACTGCCATGGGTCTGGCGCCTGGCCAGCGCCATGTGGCAGTACTTCGAGTTCGCCAATCGCTGGCAGGACTGGTTCACCGCCTTCGACCTGGCGAGCCAGGCCGCCCAGCGGTCCGGCGACCGCGTCGCCGAGAGCTTGACCCTGCGCTACCTCGGCGTGTGGGCCACCAACCGCGGGCGGGCAGCCGAGGCGGAGGCGTACCTGAACCAGGCTCTGTCCAAAGTAGAGAGCGATCGGCCCTCGTTTCCCCGCCAAATGGCGCTCAAGGAGCTGTCGATGGTGGCCCGGCAACGGGGCCGGTACCCGGAGGCGGTCGACCTGCTCAAGGCCTCGATCGACGGTCTGCAGCAGCTCGGCGAGCAGTTCTGGGTGGCGGCCAACCAGCGTGAGATCGGAATCGACTACCGGATTCTGCGGCGCTCGCGGGAGGCCCGCGCCGCGTTCACCGCGGCGATCGCCACCTTCGACGAGATGCAAGAGGAGTCGCAGGCCGCCGGGACGTGGCTCTTCCTCGGCGTTCAGGAGCGTCTCGACGGACACCTCGATGTGGCCACCGCCTGCGTCCAACGCGCGGTGACGTACTTCGAACGGGTCGGCCGGCTGGAGATGGTGCTGAGCGCGGTCCGTGAAATGGGCATCATCCAACGCGAGCAGGGGCACTACGACGAAGCCATCAGGAGTTTCGAGCGCTGCCTGTCGGACTGGGCCGACATCGACCATCCCGTGCAGCAGGTGGCGACGCTGTACGAGTTGACGACAACCTACCTGGCCCAGGGCCGGCCGGCCCTCGCCGCCGCCACTGCCGAACAGACACGCGCGGCAGCGGCCGCGCTCGACGATCAGGTGACGATCGCCCAGGCGACGCTCGCGCTGGCCGAAGCCGAACTGGCCCAGGGTCAGACCGATTCGGCGCTGGCCCGACTCGCTGACCTTCTGCCCCAACTCCGCGCCCGAAGCGACACCCAGCGCGAAATCGCGGCGCTACGCCTGCTGGCAACGGCCCACCGGTCGCGCGGCCGGGCTGACGAGGCGAGTGTCGCCGAGCAGGCCGCGGCCGAGCTGGAGACGACATCGGCCGTCGACGCGGCGGACCCGTCGCACTGACAGCTCACCCGTCCACGAAGGCCAGGTCACGGCGTCCGTTCGAGGCGCCTGCCGGCCCGGCGACTAAGCGGGCCCGGGCTCGCGGTCGGGGCCGTGGCGTCAATGCTGGCTGACAGTTCGAGCCAGCAGTCCTCCAACGACCGGGCCGACTGGCTCCAGGTAGGCAGATCGCCCGCAGCCGCCCGGACCGCGGCCTGGCGCTCCCGACGCAGCGGCTCCGAAGTCAACAGGGCGATCACCGCCTCGGCAAAGGAGGCTGGCGTGTCGCGGATGACAAAGGCATCGCGCACACGGGCTGGGAACCCCTGCGCTCCGACCGGCGTGGTCACGATGCACTTGTCAACGGCCTCTGGGAACTCCGGTTGGGCGGACAGCTCGTGCCCGTCCTGGCGGACGTTGTTCGTCCGGTCGAGCGGACACGAGCTCTCCGGTTCGTTGGTTAGGTCAGCGCGGTGACCCCCTTCCCGGCGATTGCTTCGGCAAGGCGGTGTGAGTCGCCCTTGGTGAGCACGAGATGGGCGTGGTGGAGCAGCCGGTCGACTGTCGCGGTAGCGAGTGTCTTGGGCATGAGCGTGTCGAATCCAGATGGATGAATATTGCTGGTGACGGCGATCGAGCGCCGTTCGTAGGCGGCGTCGACGATGCGGTAGAACGCCTCGGCGGCGTCCTGCCCGGCCGGCAGCATCCCGATGTCATCGACGACGACAAGATCAGCTCGGCAGATCCGGGCCACGGTGCGGGCGATGGAAGCGTCCGCTTTGGCTCGGCCGAGGGTGGTGGTGAGGGTTTCCAAGGTGAACCAGGCCACCCGTAGGTCGTTCTCGATGGCCACGTGCGCCAGTGCTTCGACGAAATGCGATTTGCCTGTGCCCGATGGCCCGGCCACGGCCAGGTTCTCGTGCCGGTGCACCCATTCCAGCGTGGTCAACGCGTTCTGGGTGGCCTCAGGGATGGACGACTCATCGGGCCGCCAGGAGGCCAGGGTCTTCCCGGTGGGGAATGCGGCGCTCTTGCGGCGTGTGCGCCGGGTGGCGGCGTCTCGGCCGACGACCTCTTCGTGGATGAGGACCCGCAGGACCTCGGCGGGATCCCACCGCTGCGCCCGGGCGGTGGCGAGCACGTCGGGGGCGCTGCGACGCAGGTAGGGCAGGCGCATGCGGCGCAGCAGCCGGTCCAGCTCGTCGGGGATGGGCGGGGCGGACGGGGTCACGGGGTGGTCTCCTTGAGCCGGTCGTTGATGGTGTGGGCGTGGTTGCCGAGCAGGGACACCAGCCCGGCCACGGCGAGGCGGCCGTTGCCGGCTCCGTTGAAGAAGTCGGTGATCTCTTCGTGGGTGCCGGCGCCGCTGTGCTGGAGCCAGTCCTCGAGCCGGCGCAGCAGGTCGACCAGTTCGTCAGCCTCTTCGAGGAACAGGTGGATCGTCGGATCGTCGTGGAGGCTCACCGGCCGAACACCTCCCACCCGCTGGTGCCGGGCTGCACGGAGTGTGTTTCGTCGGCCCGGACCACGTCGACGGGCGCGCCGGCCCCGGCCCGGTGGTCCACGATGGAGGCCAGGTCGTCCTCGGCGAACCGGCCGGCGATCGCGGCCAGCCCGAGTGCGTCATCGACGGCTTGCGCGCCGACCACCGCCGCCAACTCGACGGCGCGGGCCATTTTCGAGCGGATCCGTTGTGCACCCACGGCACCGGCCTCGATCAGCCAGTCGTGCGCGCCTTCGCCGAGATCCAGGAACGCGACCTCCGCCGCCGTGCGGGGCCGGACCTTGGGCGGACGGGGCAGGTTCCCGCCCGGGTGGTTCGGATAGTGCTCGTCGAGGATGCGCGGGTTACCCGGCGTGGACAACCGATGCCGGGCGACCTCGACCAGCCCGGTGCCGGTGCGGGCGACGACGGCCAGTTCTTCACCGACGACCCGACACCACACCTTCGACCCGACATGACCGGGCGGGGTGGAGTAGCGCACCGAGGAGAACCGGATCGTCTGGTCATCATCGACCAGCCGCTCCTCCCCGAGCGCCAGGGCGAACGGCTCCGCGGGCAGGACGTGTAGGTGACGTTGTTCGACCTGCAGCCGCTGCGTCGGCGCCGCGGCGGTCTCCCGGTGGACCCGGTTGTTCACCCGATCGCCGAACTCCTCACACGCCTCGACCAGATCAGCGAAGCAGGTGTAGGCGTCGAGCAGGTTGGCACTGGTCGGGACGAGGTCCGCCTTGGCTATCTTCACCGTGCTTTCCGCACCGCCCTTGGATTCCGGGTCATAGGGGCGGCAGGTCTCCACCTTGCACCCGTAGTGCCGGCCCGCGGCGACGATCTGCGGGTGACGCACCGCCACGCCGGCGATGTGCTCGACCGTGACCGTCTTGGCGTTATCGGTGAGTAGGTAAGTCGGCGCCCCGCCCAGCCGGCGAAGCGTAGTGTCCACACAGGACACCAACGTGCCCAACGTCTGATCCCACACCGGGATCACCACCCGGAACCGCGACCAGGCCAGCCACGCACAGAACAGCCCCGTGCGCCGACCACCGATACGGGGCCCCTCACCCCAGTCGAACTGCAGCCACATCCCCGGCTCGGGAATCCACGGCCGGTAGGTACGACGGTGCCCCGCCGTCCACGCCACCTTCAACTCCGCGACCGCCCGACGGGTGGTCCGCTCGTTGCCCGCATACCCCATCGGGATCAGCCGCTCATGCACCTTGTCCGCACGGATGTGCCCGTGCGACGCCTCGACCCACTCCTCCACCTTCGGCAAGAACGGATCGATCGAACGAACCCGCCGCGAGCGCGCGAACGGATCCCCGCCCGCATCACGAACCGCTACATACCGGGCAACTGTCTTCTCGTCGACCCCACACAACTGCGCCGCGGAATGCGGGCAGCGCGTCAGGTCGTACGCCTCCAAGATCTCCATAACTTCCCTGTCAGACTTAGACACGGTCCCTCCGGATCGGTCGGCTTTCGTTGGCAAGCAAGAGCCAACCCGATCCGGAGGGCCACCGCGTTCATTGACGAGCGTTGGGAGTGTTCTGGAGATCTCGTGACCACCGACCCGGAGCATTCATGTCCGCAGGGCCGGACCCAACTGTCCGCCTACCCGGATTTTCTCGTGTCCGCTGGCAGCACTGTCCAGCCGCGACCGCCTCCAGCATCTTGACCTTGATGCCGCCCCCTATCCACAGTGGACAAACAAACACCCGGCCCGCGGCCAGCCATCCGGACAAGTCGTCCACCCAGCCCGGGACGACGACGCGAGCGTCACGTCGCGCCACCGTCGTCAGCCACAGCGGCGGGCCGGCACCGGTGATGGCCAGGCGCACGGCCGGCACACGCCGAGCCACGGCCGGGAGGATCTCCGTTACCAGGAGTCGGGCCGCGTGATGATTCGGCGGGTACGAGAAGTTCGAGACGAACAGCATCTCGACCGGTGGCACCGTCGGCGACGAAGCCGAACCCACTGGGTCCAGGTGGTCGGCCCCGCTCGGCAGAACCTCGATGCGGGTGCCCGGTGCGTGCAGGCTCATCGCGGTGGCGTCATCAGTGCTCAGCGCGCCCAGCAACCTGACCCCACGCCACGCGCTCCTTTCGGTCCTGGCGGTGACCAGCTCATCGAACCATGTCGCCAGCGGCAGGTGGCCGGCCAGTCTGGCCCGTTGGCCGAGGAGACTGGACTCGATGTTGTGTTCGACGAGCAGGGTCCTGGACCAGGCACGCCGTGGCACCGCCGACAATAGATAATGTCCCTCAACATGGACGATCGTGTCATCATCAGCCGCCAAGCGCCGGGATAGGTACCGAGTCGCTTCGACCGACCTGTGACGCCATACCAGCGAACTGTCGAGCGGTCGCCTGCGCGGAGCGGCCGGGAACAGGGCGACCGGCAGACCGAGTTCGGCCGCCTGCCGCAGACCGAGTCGGTCGGTGTGGGGCACCTTGGTAATGGCGACGACTTCGATATGGTGCCGTCCGGAAAGCACCCGGAGAAGCTCGGCCTCACGTCGCCGACCGCCACTGGTCGCCGGCCACGGCAGGTGATGGCTGACGAACAACACCTTGGCGCGTCGCACCACCGCAGACCCCCGAATGTCGTTCATCTGCTTGCCATCGTATGGCGGTACCTCGAGGCTACGCCGAGTGGGTATCGGCGGACTTCTGCTCGTGGCCGCCTCGGCTATCGCGTGTGTCGGGTCGTCGTTGAAGATGCCGGCGCTGCTGAGGGCCGCTCGGACGCTGTCCGGCCACGCTCGGGTCGGCCCCCTCCGGGCGTCGGCCGAGCCAGAGGCACCGGCATTGTCGTTCGCGCTCCTGGTCCCTGCCCGCAAGGAGGGCCAGGTGCTGGAACGAACTCTCCTGCGGATGGCCGACCTGCGGTACGAGAGAATGCGGGTACTGCCGATCGTCGGCGCCGACGACCGTCCCACCCACGAGGCCGCTCACCGCGCGGCCCGTGCCCGCCCGGGCCGGGTAGTCGTGCAGCTCGAGCCGCCAGAAACGAGCAGCAAACCACGGGCGTTGAACGCCGCGCTGGCGGCCTGTACCGAAGACATCATCGGAATCTTCGATGCCGACGGCATTGTCCATGAGGATCTGCTCATTCACGCCAATCGCCTGTTCACCCGTCATGAACTGGACGCGCTCCAGCTCGGCAATCAGCCGTCCGCTCATCGTCCCCGCTGGTACCAAAGACACAACATCGTCGAGTTCTCATGCATGTTCCTGGCCAGCGCTGTCGAAGCGCCCCAACCGGGGAAGCTGGTGCGGCTGAGCGGCAATTCCGTGTTCCTGCGTCGCTCTACCCTGCGCCGCCTCGGCGGCTGGAACGAAGGCAGCCTGGCCGAAGACTGCGAGTTGAGTATGCGCCTGGCCGCAGCCAGAGCCAGGACGATGGTCTGGTACCGGGCCGAGTTGGCCACCATCGAGGAGTCCCCCCGCGGGCTCGGGCCGTTTGTCCGGCAGCGATCCCGGTGGAATCAGGGCTTCGGGCAGATACTCGTCAGCGGCGCCTGGCTCGCCGTTCCCGGTCGCCAGAAGATCACGGCGGTACGTTTCCTGCTGGAGGCACCCCTGCGGGCGATCGCCTTGGCCATGGGTGTGGTCGGCCTGGTGTTGACCTGGCACCACCCGGTCGCCCTGGTCGCGCTCGCCCCGGCCGCGGCGCTGGGTCTGTGCAACACAGTGTTACTAACGCGGCTGCACGCCCGCTTGCCGCCCGGCATCGCGGCTCCCGGAACCGCCTCGGCGGGTCTGCTACTCGGCGCTCTCCCCTTCCAGTTGCTGCTGTGCGTAGCGGCGACCCGCGCCGTGGCCAGGCTGGTCATCGGTATCAATACTTGGGACAAGACCGTCCACACCGGCGGCGTCGGTCCGAGCGAGCGCGTCTCCTAGCCTCGCTGGCACGGCGTGGCACGGGATTGCACGCCTGCCAATGATGGAACCGTTCCAAACCCCGGAGCGGCCAACACCCGTCTTGGTAGATTGGTCGATCACGCCATGTTGAAACGTGGGTCCCGCGCCGTCTTCACCCGTATTCCGCTCGTTCGCTCAACCGCGATCCTGCTCGCGCTGGCCGTCACCGCTCTCGGCCTCACGGCGTCCCATCTGGTCAGCTCGCCACCACGGGTAGAGCTGCGGCCGGCGCCGGTCGCGTTTGACAGTTGCGGGGCTGACGAGGTCGCCGCGGCCGCGACGGTGCCGAGGCCGAATGACACCGAACTTCCTGACTATGAGCAGTCGGTGGTAGCCGGTGGTCTCGCGCCTCAGATCGTGGCGTACAGCGGCGCCCAGGTGGCGGTCCCCGGCGACGCCCTGGCGGCGACGACCACGATCGGGATAACCGCGCTGGACGGTATCGCCACGGACACCTCCAGCGGCGACGTGCCGAAGCTGGATGGCGGGATGACCGATGTCACCGGCTCGGGGCATGACGGCTTCAGGTTCACCCCGCATCCGATGACCTTCGCCGACAACGTCGAGCTGACCCTCCCATACGACCCGGCCACGGTCGGGGACGGCTTCACCGGGCAGGAGGTCTTCACCTACTACTACGACGATGTGGCGTTGTGCTGGCGCGAACTGCAGCGCAAGTCCGTCGACGAGGGCAAGCACACCGTGACCTCGTGGACCAACCACTTCACCGACTTCATCAACGCGACGGTGACCGCGCCCGAGCATCCCGAGAACGTGTCGTTCAACCCCAACCAGATCAAGGGTATACAGGCGGCCAACCCCGGGGCCGGCGTGCAGGTGATGGGTCCGCCGCAGGCCGGCAACCAGGGTGACAACCAGCTCGGCTACCCGATCGATGTACCGGCGGGTCGGGCGGGCCTGCAACCCAGCCTCGCCGTCACATACAACTCCGCGGCCGGCAACGGCTGGCTCGGCGTGGGTTGGAGCCTCGGGACGCCTGCCGTCACGATCGATACCCGATGGGGTGCCCCCCGGTACGACATGGCCAGTGAGACCGAGACGTACCTGCTCAACGGGGAACAGCTGACTCCGGTGGCCAACCGCGGTCCGGCCGTCGCCCGTACGTCGGAGAAGGTCTTCCACCAGCGGGTCGAAGGTGGCTTCGCCCGCATCGTGCGGCACGGCGACAACCCGGCGTCCTACACGTGGGAGGTCGTCGACAAGGCCGGCACCCACTGGTTCTTCGGAGCATTGCCGGGTGCCACCGGCCCCGACGCCGGCGCCACCCTGGCTGACCAGGAGGGCCGTGTCTCACTGTGGGCCCTGCGCGAGGTCCGCGATCCGCACGGCAACTTCGTGCGGTACTCCTACGCGACGGTCAACGACACCGGCCTGGCCGACGGCAAGGAGCCCGGCCGCAACCTCTACCCCCAGAAGATCACCTACACCGGCTCGGGCGACACCGAGGGCCGGTACGCGGTCACGTTGTCGCGGGACCGCGATCTCGGCGAACCGCTACGGTCCGACGTGCTCATCGACGCCCGAAGCGGCTTCAAGCGGGTGACCGCGGACCGGCTGCGTCGCATCGATGTGAGCTTCGACAACTCGCTCGTGCGCCGGTATGAGCTGGCCTACACGACAGGCGCGTTCGCCAAGACGCTGCTGGTGTCGATCACACAGATGGACGATCACGGGGCGGTCGTCGGTGCGCATCAGTTCACGTACTTCGACGATGTCCGCGACCCACAAGGGGTGTATCAGGCGTTCGCGTCGGCCGACTGGACCGTACCGGGGGACAGCCTGAGCGACTCGAAGCTGAACCTCACCGACGACAACGCCGGTGACGCCAGCGCGCTGAGCGCAAGCAGCAGCAGTCAGGCCGGCGTGCATCTCTACGTCGGCGTCGGGACGCCACGCGGCAAGCCGGCCTCCGTCGGGGTGAAGGTCGGCTCCGGCCAGAGTTCAGCCGACGGCGTGCTGGCACTGGTCGATGTGGACGGTGACAACCTGCCTGACAAGGTGTTCCGCAAGACCGTGAACGGCTCGTCGCTCGTGTTCTACCGCAAGAACCTCTCGGGCCCGAACGGAGAAACCCGCTTCGATGGCAACGCCCAGCAGCTCAGCCTGCCGGGCATCGGCGCGGAGAGCAGTAACAGCCAGACGCGCGGACTCGAAGGCTATCTCGGTGGCGTGGCCGCCCAGCTCGACTATGTCAACACCTTCGCCACGACGAGCCAGTACTTCAGCGATGTCAACGACGACGGCATCAACGACCTGGTCAACGGCACGGGTGTCCTCTTCGGACGCATCGGCGCCAACGGGGTGCCGGTATACGGGATCAGCGGTGACACGCCGGTGCCGGTCACACCGGGCCATGTTGACACGAGTGGAATCGTGCCCGATCTCGGCCAGGAACTGACCGAACTCAAAGACTCGCACCCGCTCCTGGACACGGTCCGCCGCTGGGTGGCCCCGTTCGACGGCGTCGTCGGCATCGAGGGCGCGGTGGCGCTCGCCCATGGGGGCACGGGCCCGGCCGACGGCGTCCGGGTCGCGATCCAGAAGGAGGACACGGAGCTCTGGTCGACCCAGATCGACTCCCAGGACACGACGGCTCACGCGCCGGCCGGGGTTGCGTCAGTTTCGGTGCACCGCGGCGACCGAATCTACTTCCGTGTGCAGTCTCGCGACGACGGCTCGCGGGACGAGGTGAGCTGGAACCCGGTCATCACCTACCAGAACGGAAGCGCCGGCCTGACAGACATCAACGGACTGCCGGTCTACAAATTCGCCGCCTCGGCCGACTTCACCCTGGGCGGACGTGATCTTCAGGTCACGGCGCCGTTGACCGGTACCGTGCACCTGTCGGGTGACTTGGCCACGAGCGTGGCCCTGACCGACGACGTGACCGCGCTCGTCACCCGCGACGGCGTCCCCGTGGTGCAGAAGAAGATCACGGCCGGCGCGCCGGGCACCGCCGCCGTCGACCTTGACATCAATGTCCAGAAGGGACAGATCCTGCGCTGGCGGGTGCAGATCGACTCGCCGGTCGACCTGGGCAAGATCTCGTGGCTGCCACACGCGACCTACACCGCGGCGGACGGGGTTGCTCGGCTCACCGACAGTGCCGGCCGGCCGCTCATCGAGATCTTCCCGCCATACAACGTCGACATGTATCCGGTCGACGGGTTGACCGCGCCGCAAGGCTTCTTCGAGGTGCCGGTGAACGGGCAGGCGATCGTGTCGCCCTCGTTGTCGTTCAACTTCGACGGCCAGAAGCCGTCGGGCCAGGTGACGTTCACCGTCAAGCGCAGCCATGGGCTGGTCGGCAAGAGCGTCTTTGAGATCAAGGATGGCGTCGTGACGGCGCCGGGTCAGCTGTTCCTGGACGTTAACGGCGGTGACAACCTGGCTTTCGACTTCAGCGCCGCTGATCCCGGGCTGCGTCAGTTCCTGACCAGCCGGTCGGTCGAACTGAACTTCATGCCGTCGCCGGACATCGAGTTCCCCATGCCGGAGATCGACGAGGTCGTGCCGAGCGCATTGCACAGCGCGGCCGTCGCCGACGCGTTCCCGCAGCCGTACCGCGGGTGGGCCGCCATCGGCTACAACGGCAACGGTGACCGGGCGGGCGCGCCCATCGCGCAGGGCGACCTGGTGGTCGACGACCACTTCGGCGATTCGTTGCCCAGCAACGTCGACCCGCAGGCCCAGCAGGGCGAGTTCGGGGCAAACCCGACGGTGACCCCGCCGAAGGTGATCCCGTTTATTCCGTCCCCAAAGGACAGTCGGTGGGGAGTCGGCGACGATTCGTGGGTCACCGCCACCGGAGCGAGCAGCTCCCGGCTCGGCGCCGCGTCGCTCATCCTGCCGAAGGCGAACGACTTCGCCGGGTCGGCCGCGGTGCCCCGCCTGGCCCGCTCAACCCAGCTGTCGTTGACCGGCAGTGTCGGCGGTGGTGTGGGGACCGTCGGCGGCAGCATCGCCACCGGCCACAGTACCGGCGAGGTCGACTTCCTCGACATGAACGGTGACGGTTTCCCCAACGTCGTCAGCGGCGCCGGCATCCAGTACAGCGACCCGACCGGTGGACTCGGCGACAAGCGCGGAAGCCTGCCCAACGGGGAGACCGCGGTGCGCAGCAGCGCCAACCAGGCCGGCAACGCCAGCGCCGGCAGCCCGGCGCGGGTCACTCCGAACGGCCGCGGCAGTGCCTCGCCGACCGGCCAGAACCAGGCGAACACCGCCCAGTCCGGCAACGATATGCAGCCGCTGGGGGCACCGGTCACGGCCGGCGACAGCCTAGGTGCCAGCAGCTCGGATGTCGAGTACGACCTCCTCGACATCAACGGTGACGGCCTGCCGGACCGCGTCTACGCCAACGGCAGCGTCCGCCTCAACCTCGGCTACACCTTCGGCCAGAGCGAGTCCTGGCGGAACCCGGGGCCGCTCAACGACGGCAACGGCACCAACGTCGGCGAGAACCTCGGCTTCAACACCGACTTCTACGGGTTCGCCGGTGGGGCGTCGTTCAGTCTGGGCAGCACCTCATCCGCGACCACCATGGCCGACCTGAACGGCGACGGCCTCCCCGACCGGGTCTTCGCCGGCAACCCGATCAAGGTCGCGATCAACACCGGCAACGGGTTCGAACCGCCGGTCGAGTTCCGCGGCAGCCGGCCGAACGTGAACGCCGACCAGAACGCCGCCCTGGGCGCCGGCGCGTACTTCGTCATCTCCATCTGCTTCATCGAGGTCTGCGCCATCATCAACCCCGGCGCCGACGGTTCGGTCGGAGCCAGCCGCAGCGTCCAGGCGATGCGCGACATCAACGGCGACGGCTTCGCCGATCAGCTCACGTCCACAAAGGACAACCGGCTGACCGTGGCGACCAACCAGACCGGGCGGACCAACCTGCTCCGCGGGGTGGCCCGGCCACTGGGCGGGCGGATGGACTTCGACTACGTCCGGGACGGCAACACCTACGGGCAGCCACAGTCGAAGTTCGTGCTCTCCCGGGTGTCGATGAATGACGGCCGGCCGGGCGACGGCGCCGATGTGCTGGCCACGACCTATGAGTACACCGGCGGCGCGTACGACCGGCTCGAAAGGGAGTTCGACGGGTACGCGACGGTTGTCGCCCGCCAGGTGGACGCGGGCACCAACGCGGTACTGCGCGCGGTGACGCGCCAGTACCGCACCGACGGCCACTACACCCGCGGACTGGCCACCCGCCAGGTGGTCACCGACCCCGCCGGTCACCAGTTCGTCGAGACGGTCAACACGTACGGCCTGCGTGACATCGACAACCCGACGGCGAACGCCGACCCGGCCAGCCCGACGGCGACGATCTTCCCGCAACTCGTACGGACCGACGCGCGGTTCTTCGAAGGCCAGGCGACCGCCGGCAAGACCACGTTCAGCACCATGGAGTACGACGCGGTCGGCAACATGACCCATGTCGTCGACGCTGGGGACGCCGGGGCGGCTGACGACGTGGACACGACCATCCACTACAGCGTTGACGACCCGGCCTGCCGAACCAGCAACGTGGTCAGTGTCGCCACCGCGATCGACGTTCGGGGTGGCGGAAACCTCCTGCGGCACCGCGAGTCGACAGTGGACTGCGCGACCGGCAACATCACGCGAGCGCTGGCCACGTTGGCCAACGGCGACGCGGCGGTGACCGACATGGCGTACTTCGCCGACGGCAACCTGCGGACAGTCATCAACCCGGCCAACCGGACCGGCCAACGCTACCGGCTGGACTACACCTACGACGGGGATGTCGCCACGCGCGTCGCGTCCATTGTCGACAGCTTCGGCTACCGGTCCAGCATGACGTACGACCCGAAGTTCGGGGCGGTGCTCACCAGCACGGACGAGAACAACCAGGTCGTGCGGAACACATACGACTCGGTCGGCCGACTGTCCACAGTGGTTGGACCGTACGAAGCGCCGGAGAACCGCGTCACCATCGCGTTCGAGTACCATCCGGAAGCCGCGGTGCCGTACGCCGTCAGCCGGCACGTCGACCGCCAGGCCGACAACACGGTACGGGCCGACACGATCGACACGATCGCGTTCATCGACGGCCTGGGCCGGGTCATCCAGACCAAGACCGACGCGGCTGTCTCCACCGGGCCAGCCACACCACCGGCCGACGTGATGACCGTCTCGGGAAGGGCCGTCTTCGACGCCCTCGGTCGCCAGGTGCAGGAGTTCTTCCCGATCACCGAGGCCAAGGGCTCGGCCAACACCCAGTTCAACCCGGCCTTCGACCCGGTCCAGCCGACCGTGACCACCTTCGACGTGCTCAACCGGGCCACCAAGACAGTGCTCCCGGACAACACGACGACGACCGTCGCGTACGGGTTCGGTCCGGACCGGTCGGGGGCGACCCGGTTCGAGACGGCCGGCACTGACGCCAATGGCAAGACCGCTCACACCTACACCGACATCCGCGAGCACATCACGGCGGTCCAGCAGGCCAACCCGGCCGGCGGGCACCCGGTCATCTGGACCAGCTACCAGTACGACGCGCTCGGCCAGCTGACCGCCGTTACGGACGACCAGAACAACACGACGACCACCGCGTACGACAACCTCGGTCGGCGGACGCGGATCACCAGTCCGGACGCGGGTCGCACCGATTTCGCGTACGACCTGGCCGGCGACCTGACGACCAGAGTGACCGCCAAGCTGGCGGCCGCGGGGCAGGCGGTCCAGTACGACTACGACTTCAACCGACCCAAGGCGATCCGCTATCCGGTGTTCACCGCGAACAACGTCACGTACACGTACGGGGCGCCGGGCGCACCGAACAACGGAGCCAACCGGATCACCAGCATCATCGACGGGGCCGGCACGCTCACGCGTGAGTACGGGCCGTTGGGCGAGGTGACCGCGGAGACGCGGACCACCGACTCCCACAACAACAAGACGATCAGCTTCACGACCCGGTACAGCTTCGACACCTGGAACCGGATGCTCAAGCTGACCTACCCGGACGGCGAGGTGCTGTCCTATCACTACGGCAGCGGCGGCCAGGTCGACTCGGCCGCCGGGGTCAAGGACGGCAACACGTACAACTACCTGAACCGGTTGGACTACGACAAGTTCGGGCAACGGGTCCTGCTCGACACCGGCAACGGAACCCGGACCCAGTACACGTACGACTCGGAGAACCAGCGGCTGACGACCCTCAAGGCGAACCTGAGCCAGGGGTACGTGTTCCAGAACCTTGGCTACACGTATGACAACGTCGGCAACGTCACGGCCATCACGAACGATACCGTGCCGCCGGGTGGGCCCGAGGTGGGAACGCAGGTCGGCGGGCCGAGCACCCAGACCTTCCAGTACGACGACCTCAACCAGCTCGTGCACGCCGAAGGTAGCTACCAGTCGCGGAACCCGCAGACCGACACATACAGCTTCGACCTGACCTACGACAGCATCCACAACATCACCCAGAAGACCCAGACGCATCAGCTCATCAGCAACGGCAACACGGTGACTGACGGCAAGCTGACCTACAGCAACGCCTACGGCTACCCGGGCGCCAGCCCGCACCAGGCCATCACCATCGGTGGTTTCACTTTCGCCTACGACGCCAACGGCAACCAGGTCAGCCGCACGCAGCAGCCCGGGCCACGGACCCAGATGATCTGGGACGAGGACAACCACCTGGCCTGTAGCCACAGCAACGCGCCGAACACGCTGCCACAGACACCGGCTGCGTGCGACAACCCTGGCGGTACTCCGAACGACGCCAGCTACCGCTACGACGACCAGGGCAATCGCGTCGTCAAGGACGGTCAGCAGCTGCACATCTACCCGAACCAGAACTACTCGACGCGGGGTAACTTCGCCTTCAAGCACATCTACATCGGACCGACCAAGCTCGTCACCAAGACGGTCGAGTCGCACAAGTTCGAGGACCAGCAGTTCTACAGCCACGGTGACCAGCTCGGCTCCACCGGCTTCGTCACCGATGTGTCGGGCGGTCTGGCCGAACACCTGCAGTACTTCCCCGGTGGCGAAACCTGGGTGGACGAGCATCCATCGCAACCGGTGCCGCAGCAGTACACCGGCAAGGAGTTCGATCCGGAGACCAACCTGTACTACTACGGTGCCCGCTACTACGACCCGAGAACGCAGCAGTGGCAGAGCCCCGATCCGATTGTCGGCTCCTATCTGGACGGTGGTCCGGACCAGGGTGTCTACAACTCGATCAACCTCTCGCTGTACACATATGGCAACAACAATCCGGTCCGGTACACCGACCCCAACGGCCAGTACTCCTGGAGCGACTTCGCCTGGGATGCCCTGAAGGTCACCGTGGTCGTGGCGGCCGGGGTCGCCACGGCCGGTCTCGGGGCCGCCGTCATCGGCGCGGGGCTGGCCGCCGGCACCACCACCGGACTCGTGGCCGCGACCGCGGTCGTGGCCGCCGACGCCTACGTCGTCGGGAACGCGGTCAACATCGCGGCGACCGGTCAGGATGTCTGGGGGAACTCCTACAGCACCGGCGACCGGGTCGCGGCCGGCGTCGGCGCGGCGGTCGGGGTGGCCGCCCCGGTGATCGCCAGCAGCTTGACGCGAGCCAGTCTCGCGGTCGAGCCGGAGGCGCCACTCGTCTCCGAACCGACACCGGCTCCGGTGCCGGAACCGACGGTCGCTCCCGAGCCGGCGGTCGATCCAGCGCTCTTCCGGGGAACGTCGGTAGGCTACGCTGGCAGCCCCGGAACGCAGAAGGTAGGGATCACGCCCACGTCAACCGACCCCGGCGTCGCCACCATCTTCGCCACCCACTCCGAGCAGTTCGGGCAGGGCGTCGTGCAGGTCGCGAAATCCGGCAACCCGAACCTCGCCGGCGTGGCGAGGTACCCCGGCTACATCGCGGCCGAGGCCGAGGTCGGGGTCGAGGTGGTGCCGGACGCGTTCGCCCAGGCCGCGGACCTGACCATCCCGGCCAGCCAGGCCCGGTCCATCCTGGGCGACATGGGCATCTCGATTCCCCGCCAGATCGGCGTCCAGGATCTGTCGCCGACGCTGGCCTCGACACCCAAGCTGACCCCGGAACAGATCACCGAGTTCGTCTGTCGGGCAGGGGACGAGTATGGCCAATGAGATCGTGCTGGACGTTGAGCGTGTCGTCGCCACCGACGCAACCCGCACGACCTGCATCGTCCGCTGTCTTCAGGGCGATCTGGTCGAGGGGACGCGACTGCGGGCGGTCGACCATCGGGGGGCGGCCATCCCGGCGGGACCGGTCCTGGTCGTGGTCGAGATGCGCCGGTACGAACGCCGCGTCGACCTGGTGGACCCGCCGCACACCACGCTGGTCGTTCTGGACGGGACGCTCGGCCCAGGGATCGCACCAGTCCAGCTCGTAGGTGAGCCGTAGGGCGCGCGTGCCTGTCACCGCGGCACCGGCTGTCCTCTGTGGATGGCCGGGCCGCTGGTGGAGGCTGTCGGCGGCCGGGTCCGGCAGGTTTGCCTGCCGGACCCGGTGTCCATTGTGGCGCTTTCTGTCGTCTTCCTCGCCGTCGCATGAACGATGCGGCGAGCATCACGCGGTGTCGGCGCCGGCCGCGACACCTCGGTGACGACGAGGAATCAGAAGGCGCCGGTGCCGTTCGGGGTACCGAGGCCCGTGGGGCCGTCCCAACCGACGCGGGCCGTGCACCACTGGCTGGTGGGACACGTGCCGTTGCTGCCGGCGGTCACGTCGTTCAGTGAGCTGGCGTGGGTGTATGGGTAGTTGTTGTCGATGCTCGCCTCGTTGCCGGCCAGGCCGAAGACGCCGGCCACGAGCGGCGCGGCGACACTGGTGCCGCCGAAGACGAGCCAGCCCGACAGGCCCTGGTAGCGGGTCGAGTCGTAGACGGCGACACCGGTGTTCGGATCTGCCACGGCCGAGACATCCGCTTCGGCCCGCTTGCTGCAGCCCGTGTTGAAGCTCGACGCGCCCGACAGCGCCACGTTGAGGGTCGAGCAGCCGCTGCCGGCGCCGCTCCACACCGTCTCGGTCCAGCCACGGGTGCCCCCGCCAGCCACGAGATGCGTGCCGCCGACCGCGGTCACGTAGTGTGATGTCGCCGGGTACTGCGCACCGTATCCGCTGTCACCCGAGCTCGCGGTGATGGCGATACCGGGGTGGTTGAAGAACGAGCCGTACGTCGAATCCGACGCATCCGACCCGCCCCAGCTGTTGCTGATCGCGCTGGCGTGCAGAGCCGCGGCGGTGTTCTCGGCGGCGCCCAGGTTGGCGAAGGACGACGACTTGGCCTCCACCAGCAGGATGTGACAATTAGGACAGATCGCCGAGACCATGTCGAGGTCGAGCGAGATTTCCTGGGCCCGAGCAGGGCTAGGTGTCCTGCCCACAGAGGTTGGTGACGGGGACACGACTGTGAAGATCCACGGATAGGGAAGACCTCCGGGTGAAGTGTGGAGCTGCTAAGTCACCGCACTCCAACCCCGGAGGTCCTCGTGCCCCACGCTAACGCAACCCTGACCGAACGCGGCCGGCTGAAGCTGGCCCGGTGTGTCGTGGACGATGGTTGGCCGTTGCGCCGTGCCGCGGAACGCTTCCAGGTCAGCGTGAACACCGCCACGCGCTGGGCCGAACGGTACCGCCAGCTTGGCGAGGCTGGGATGGTCGACCGGTCCAGCCGGCCGCACCGCAGCCCGCACCGCACCCGCCCGAAGGTCGAGCGGAAGATCCTGCATCTGCGCCGTAGCAAGGGTCTCGGCCCCGTGGCGATCGGCGGCCGGCTGGGCATGCACGGGTCGACGGTACACAAGGTGCTGGTCCGCCACGGCGTGCCGAAGCTCGCCTGTGTGGACCTGGCCACCGGGCAGCCGATCCGCAAGGAGAAGCCGCTGCGCTACGAGCACCCCCACCCAGGCGACCTGGTGCACGTCGACATTAAGAAGCTGGGCCGCATCCCCGACGGCGGCGGGTGGCGGGTGCACGGCCGAGCCGCCGGACGCCGCAACAGCCGCGCCAGCGGGCGTAGTGCCCGCGGCTACGGCTACATCCACAGCGCCGTTGACGATCACTCCCGACTGGCCTACAGCGAGATCCTCGGCGATGAGCAGGGGCCGACTGCCGTTGCGTTCTGGCAACGCGCCCAAGCGTTCTTCACCGCCCACGGTGTCACCGTGCGACGTGTGCTCACCGACAACGGCTCCTGCTACCGCTCCCAGGTCTGGCGTCGCTGCCTGGCTGACGCCGGCATCACCCACAAGCGGACCCGCCCCTATCGGCCTCAGACGAACGGGAAGGTCGAACGCTACAACCGCACCATGATCGTCGAATGGGCGTACGCCCGTCCGTACACCAGCGAGACCGCCCGCCGCCGCGCCTTCGCACGCTGGCAGCACATCTACAATTACCACCGGCCCCACACCGCACTCGGCGGCAAACCGCCGGTCACCCGCGTCACCAACCTCTGTGGGCAGTACAGCTAGGGAATACCGAGAAAGCTCCCGCGGCGCCTGGCTGAGCGACGTGGCACCAGGACCCTCGGCCGGCGCGATGGCTCCCGACGCGATCCATTAAGCGACAACGAACTCAGGTTTGTGAAGGGGCGAGCGCGTCTGACGTGCGTGCGCGTCGATGAATCAAGCGATCGCGGCCGGCGGGATCCCGGGCTGCCAGGCCTGGCGCGTCGGGAGTAACAGAACCAGCGTGCTATGCGCTTCATAAACGTGCCTGTGTGCGTCTCCGGCCGGCCGGCCGAAGAGCCTTACCCACAAAGGGGTTGTACTGGTGCGATTCGCTTTGACACGCCGTCCGACGCGAGAGCCGCTGTTCCTCCAGCACTGTCTCGCGCCGGTCAGCGCTGACGCTCCTGGCTTGGGACAGCTGACCGAACCCCAGTCGTACGAGAACGGGTGGTGATATGAGAATCTCTCGAGGTTCACGTGTGGTGCTGGCGATCGCCAGCGTGGCCACGGTCTCGCTCATCGGCCTGCTGGCCATCCCGCAGGCACAGGCGGGCGGTCAGGGGGCGCGGTCGTCCGAGCGGAAGTTGACCGACGCCGCGGATGGGACCTTCGATGTCCTCGAGCAGGCCGATCAGTACGGCGAGGCGCGCACAGCCCCGGCCGATGTGGTCGACGCGGGTGCGTTCACCGGCGCGTACGCGGCGTTCAAGAACCTTCCGGTCGCGGGGTCAGACTGGACCGAGGTCACGACCACGCCGTACGACAGCGACGCGCCCAACTACCGCGACCCCGTGTGGTCCAACTCCGGTGGCGGTGCCGGGCACGTGGCGGGACGCATGACGGCGCTCGCCGTCGACGGTTCGACACTGTACGCCGGCGGCGCTGACGGCGGCGTGTGGAAAAAGGTGGGCAACGGCGCTTGGCAGCCGCTGACTGATGACGGGCCCACGCTGTCGATCGGGGCTCTCGCGGTCACACCCGGCCACGCTCTGTTCGTCGGGACCGGTGAGGCGAACACGAACTCCGACTCCTATGCCGGCATCGGCGTGCTGCGATCCACCGACGGCGGCGCGACGTTCGTCCGCATGGGCGGTGACGAACTGAACAACCACACGGTCGGCCGTCTCGTCTACGACAACGGCTCTCTCCTCGCGGCCACGAGCCGTGGGCTGTACCGGCACTCCGCCACCACGGCGACCGGCGCTTGGACGCCGGTTCTCGCCGCCGGCGTAGGCCTGCCGAGCAGCTGCGCGCAGTCCGGGGGCATCGCGGGTCAGGCGTTCGTCAGCGATGTGGCGGTCAAGCCGGGCACCAACGGTACCGTCGTGGACGCGGTGGTGGGTTGGCGCGCCGGCTCAAACTGCAACGGCTTCTACGAGTCGACCGATGGTGGCCAGACGTTCAGCCCGGTCACGGTCAATGGCGCCATCAACGACCCGGACCTCGGACGCACGACGATAGGTTGGTCGGCGAATGGCTCCAAGGTGTACGCCCTGGTCCAGTCGGCATCGATGTTCAACCAGGCGAAGACCGACCACGGCGGGACCAACCTGCAGGGCATCTACGCCTCGAACGGGAGCTTCTCCGGGCCGTGGAACAAGGTCGCTGAGTGGCGCAACCTCGAGAACTCCGGCTCGGCCCTCAAGAAGTCGCCGGGTTATCACCCGGGTGTGCAGGCCTGGTACAACCAGTTCGTCGGCGTCGACCCGGCGAACGCGAACCACATCTTCATCGGGCTCGAGGAGGTCTTCGAGTCGACCGATGGTGGTGTGAGCTGGCGCACCGCCGGCGCCTACTGGAACTTCTCGTTGCCGTGTGCCGCGAACGGGCTGGACAGTTGCCCGCCGACGACCCACCCGGACCAGCACGCGATCGCCATTGGGAACGGCACCGTCTATGTCGGCAATGACGGCGGCGTCTACACCCGAGGCCTCAACAGCACGGCGAACTTCGTCTCGCGCAACGACGGTCTTCACACGCTGCAGTACTACTACGCCGACTCCGGCCAGGTGCCCGGTGGTGACGCTATCTGGGGCGGCCTGCAGGACAACGGGGTCTCCCTGTTCTCGCCCGGGGCATCGAGCATGGTGTCCCCGTTCGGTGGTGACGGTGGTGACACCCTCGTCGACCACACCAACGGCAACCGGGCCGTGGTCGAGTATGTCGGTCTTGACATGGCACTGACCACGAATGGTGGCATCTCAAGCGGTGCGCCGGGATCCAACTCGTTCCGCGAGATCTCGCCGGCCTGCGGCGCGTTCACCTACACGCCGAGCCCGTGCGACCCGAACCCGCGGTTCATCGCCCCGTTCGCGGCCGATGGCGCCGACCCGGCTCACTGGTACGCGGGCGGCGAGTTCGTCTGGGACAACCAGGGAAAGGGGTGGAACACGACCTGCGGCGCGGCTTCGTGTGACTGGAAGATCGTCGGGGACACCGGCGCCGGGAACTCGGTGACGCAGATCGGTGGGACGAACGGAACCTGGTACGCCGCGTGGTGTGGTCCGTGCAACTCGGCCGGCTTTGGACGGGGGATCCTGACGAACTTCGGTGGCACCGTCCATCAGCTCAACCTGCCGGTGCCACCGACGGGAAGTCTGCCGAACCGGTTCATCCAAGGCCTGTTCGTGGAGCCCAACCACGCCAACCACGCCTACGTCGTCTTCAACGGCTTCTCGCGGCGCTGGACCAACACGCTGTCCGCGGGCGAGGGCCACGTCTTCGAGACGACCGACGGGGGCGTCACGTGGACCGACATCAGTGGCAACCTGCCCGACGTGCCAGGCGACGCCATCTTCCTGGCCGACGGCAAGCTCGTGGTCGCCAGTGACGTTGGCGTGATGA
The DNA here is from genome assembly GCA_963803345.1 of uncultured Actinomycetota bacterium. Taxonomy (GTDB): domain Bacteria; phylum Actinomycetota; class Actinomycetes; order Mycobacteriales; family Micromonosporaceae; genus CAWDLX01. Next base: position 132,829 of record CAWDLX010000004.1, on the reverse strand, counting down.
TTTCGTTCAGCTCGCACGGCGGCACCTGGTACCGCTTGGGAGCGAACCTCCCGGCCGCGTCGGTGAACGACGTCCGGCTGAGTCCGGCCGGCGACTCGCTCATCGCCGCCACCCACGGCCGCGGCGTCTGGCGCGTACCGCTGCCGGCACAGGCCCCACAGTAAATAGACACAGATCGCGCAGGCTGCGCCTCCGTCCGGTCGACGGGGGCGCAGCCCCGCCGGGCGAGGTCGCGAGGCTGTGGCATCGGGCTACCCGCACAGCGCTCGCAGGCGGGTCAGAAACTGCTCGCTGGGCATCTTGCCGCCGGTCACATTCTCGTAGTGAATGTGTCCCACGCTGAACATCGGTTCGCCGTCGAGAAGGAGCGGAACGATCTCCCGTCCCTGTTCCTCTGCGCGGGCGAGCTCACGAGCTACCCAGGCGGACTCGTCAGCATCGGCGGTCATTACCAGGATGAAAGCCGCGCAGCTGTCGATCTGGTCACGGATCACAGTGGCCCATCGCTCGCCAGAGATGACCTCCTTGTCGAACCACACGGGAACGCCTGCGCGTGCCAGGTAGTTGGCAAGCGCTTCAACGTACCCGCCATCGTGGCGATGGCTGTAACTGATGAATGCGTAACCATCCCGACGCGGAGAAAGCAGGATCGGGGGGTTGACGGTGGTTCTGCCGAATGGCGACCCGTCGAGCGCCAGATGGTCTTCATAGAGGAGAAAGGTAATGAAGCCGAAGTAGGCGGTAACCAGGCGGCGCGCACCGTGCTCGTCTTCGGCCGGCTCCGTTATCAAGAAGCCGCCGATTGTCTCGTCGACGCCCCAGTCATAGATTTTGGGCGCCTTCTTGGATCTCTCCGAATCGTCGGCGTTCGTCAGAGCTTGGAGTTCTTCAATCCGCTCGGCCTCGATGTCAATTGCGGGCAGGATCATGACGGTGACCCTGGCGCCGCTGTCGACGTCCACCGCGCGCCAGACATCGCCTCTGCCGCCGGGTAGCGGCTCGACGAAGCGGTACCAGTCGCCGAGCATCCATCCGATGTCGACCATTTCGCCATCGTTCACCGGGTGAACCCGACGTGGCAGTACTCGATGGAGCGTAGCCCTGTCGTTCTTCGGACAGCGCGAGCCCAGGGAGGAACGCCAAGCGCCGCTGGTGGCAATGACGGCTCGGTACGCGGGAACGATTCGCACGACCGGCCACCCGATCGGGACGATCGATGTTCTGTGCTGCCGTCTCGGCCCATGCAGTTTGTGCCGGGCGGGCCGATATTGACAGGAGCCGCAACCAGGCGGACCCAGCCGTGAGGATCCATTCATGAGCAACAAGGACTGGCTCGGCCGTACGGCGCAGAACGCCGCGGCCAAGGCACGGTTCGCGCTGAACCGGGGCGCCGAGGGCGCGGCCGATGCGGCGTCGTCGCCGTCCGGCTTTCCCGACGTGATCGCTGCGATCGACAGCCCACCGGTGCCGCTGATCGCCCCGTGGAGTGTCGGCGTTGGCCAGATCCTCAACAACCTCCCGAAGATGCCCGAGCGCCTGCGCGGGCTGGTGCGGCACATGGACCGGCTCGGCAGCGTGTCGATCTCGCCGGAGGCGATCGGGTTCGACGGCGTGACCGTTCGCTGGGAGGCTGTCCAGTCGATCACGTTCAGTTCACCGTTCGAGGTCCTCACCTCGGCCGCGTTGCACCGCGAGGTCCGGCGGGTCACCGCTCTCGTGCCGCCGGTGCCCGGCCGCGAGTGGCTGGTCCGGCAGCTCGTCGATGGCCTGGCGGCGCTCTGCCTCGCCGCCGCCGGACGGGGCCGTGACGCGAATGCGGGCACGGATGAGCTGGGTAGCGTGCCCGTGACCGTGGCGTACAAGGAGCACCTGCGGAACAAGGAGCTGACCTGCGGGGTCTTCGCGGCACTCATGGCTGCGTCGGACCCGGCGATCGGCGCGGCGATCGCCGCGATCGCCCACGAGCGGGGCGTCCGCGTCACCGCCGGACCGCAGGCGCGCAGCGGCAGCTACGCGCATGCCTTCCGTGAGCTCGCCGGGTCGCTCACCGCCCGGCTCAATCTCGATGACGAGGGTCCCGACGGCGCGGCCGGCCCGATACCGGAGCCGCGGGCGGCTGTGGTGGATCGGGAGGCTCAACTCGGCGACCGGCCCAAGGACGGGATCAGCCGGATCTTCGCCCAACTGCCGGAGCCGGACCTGGGGCGGCTCACCCAGGTCAGGGCCCACCTGGAGCGACTCGAGCAGGAGATCGACGAGGAGATCCTGACGATCGTCCGGGCGTTGCCGCACGCACACGGTTGGAGTGCGCTGGTCGTCACCGGCGCTCGCATCGTCGAGGTCACCGACAGCGGATCGGTGAGCGTCTTGAAGTTCCTGGACATCGAGCGGATCAGGGCCGTGCCGGGAAGTAGGAAACTGTTCGGCGGCTACGATTCGACCTACCTGATCGTGGATGTCGCCAGTGGCACGCGTACCTTCCCGATGTACGACGACCACGACTGGGCGGTCCGAGCGGCCGACCAGACCCGGTCGGCATACGAGGCCTACCGACTCCGTACGGGCTGACCGTTCGGTCGATATCGCCGAGTTCTGGTTGGCCGCCCACTGGGCGCATTCGAAGCGTCGGCCGGGTATTCAGCGCTTCCAGAAGCCTTCATGTTCGGGACATACCTGGCCCGTTCCGTTACAAGTTCGGCAGTTGCCGCCTCGGCCCTTGCACCACTTGCACTCATGAACCTGACGATGACATTTCTCACATTCGAGAGCCATTACTCACGCCTGCCGTCCAGATCGTCCACGAAGGGCTTGAGCCAATCGGGTACAGTCTTCATCGGAAGTCCTTCGGGTTCATTTGATTTGATCCATTGAGAGAGACTTTCGAAGAACTGGCCCCTCTTCCTGGCAAGGACCATCCCTTCTTCATCCCCACGAGCCTCGAGTGCCGGATATTCTCGGCCCATGATCTCGTAATACCGGGTTTCGGTATTGTTGCCGGCGAATCCCTGCATGTACCCTATTGCGCCCCAAAACGCAAACTTCTCACCGATCGTCCTGATATTGCCGCCTTCGTCGATGGCGGGATAGCCGACCTTATCCACGGTGCTCTGGAGCAATGGCCCATATTGAGGTTGTGCATCCTCCATGGCTTTTATCCATGCATGGATCATCTTGGTAGCCCTATCCGTCATCTGTTGGCCTTTCGTAGATCACGACCGTGGTCCATATCGAACAGTACGTGTGGCCATCCCAACGGTACGTCCTTGGAAGCGTGGGGTACACCCGGCTGCGAAGGCCGTGCGGGTGAAGTTCGGCCGCCGAAAGGCGCAGAACGCACAATGAAAGTATTAGCGCCAACCGTACGTTTGACCTTCTTCGCACCCAACCCTGGGATGCTCGGCTCGCACCGCGGTGTCCGCGAACCGACACCCTTCACGCTTCCTGGTGCGCGACCCGGACCGAGGCCGACCGTCCGTCAGGGGTGTCGGTCGAGTTGAGTCCGCGACGCCCGCCTTGCTGGTGTCCGATGTGGACAGACGCCACCGTCCACTATCGATGGACGGATGGCGTGGCACGGTTGGGGTGCCTGTCAGGAGGACCGGGCTGCGCATCGCGAGCATCACAGCGACGGATGGGATCGCCGGCATGAGAAAGGTCAGGGCAGGCGGCACCGCAGTGCTTGACCAACGCGGATGCGGTGGGGCCGCCCAGTTGGTCGCGGACCTCGTCTGCGGTGGTGACGATGCGCGTGTGCATCTGACGCACTGCCACGGTGCGATCCTGAACGGCGCTGCGGCGGGCGACCCGCGGGCTTGCGTAGCGCCTCGACCCGGCGTCTGTGCCGCGGTCACCCCGAGCTCGCTGTCGACGTACGCGGCCCCCGCACCCCACGAAGCGCCGGCGCTCGACCGTCTGTCCTCCTTAGGCTGGAACCAGGCGACCGCGGACTCCGTTGACCATCGTGGCACGACGTGACGGTGTGGCCTGGTGGCGGCGGCCCGGGCCCGCTAGGGGGACGTTGGGCCGGGGTGTCCGGGACCGTCAACCCTGGTGTGTGGTGCCCTTCGGCGGGAGAGTTGGACGCAGCGAACGTGGATGGGGGTCCTGCGGTGAGCGGACGGCGGGTCGGCCTGGTAGATAGCCTGTGGTTGAACATGGATCGTCCTAACAACCTCATGGTGGTCGAGGCGCTCGTCCTCCTGGAACGCCCCGTCGCGTGGCAACGGTTCGTGGATCTTGTCCATGAACGTGTGATCACTCCGTTTCCGGTGTTCCGTCAACTGGCCATGCGTTCATGCGTGCCGTTCGGCGCGGCACGGTGGCACGACGACCCCGGATTCGACCTGTCGCGTCACGTCCGTCGGGTGACGTTGGGCAAGCCGGGTGACGACGCGACCTTGCGGACCTACGTGGAACACCACATGCGAGAGCCCCTCGACCGGACGCGACCCCTGTGGGAGCTGCACCTGATCGAGGGATACGGTCCCGGTAGCGCCCTGTACTGCCGGATGCACCATGCACTCGCCGACGGGGTCACATTGGCCCGCCTGATGCTGTCGCTCACCGACGACGCTCCTGACGCCGCCGCTACGTCGCCCACGCCACCGCCCATCGAGGGCCTCGCCCGCGACCGCGATGGTCTCGGCGCGTTCGCCCAACGGGCCGCGGGAACGGTGGTGACCACGGCGGCCGCGGCGGTCACCAGCACCGCCGGGCTGATCAGCCGGGTCGTCCGCACCAGCCGGCCACAGGCGTTGGGCGCCGTGCTCACCCAGGCCGCGCGTGGGGTGGCCGTCGCCAACAAGCTTCTGCTGGGCCACAGTTCGGCGGGCACGCTGGACCAGGAACCGGGCGTGGAGAAGTTGGCGGTCTGGTCCGCGCCGTTCCCGTTGGCCGACATCAAGCGGGCCGGCCGCGCCACCGGTGCGACCGTCAACGATGTCCTCATGAGCGCCCTGGCCGGTGCCATCTCCACATACCTCACCGAACACGGCCGGGCCGAGGCGAATCTGCTGACGATGGTCCCGGTCAACATGCGACCTCTCAACCAGGTGCTGAACGAGCGGCTGGGGAACCGGTTCGCGCTCGCCTTCGTTTCGTTGCCGGTCGGCATCACCGGGCCGGCGGAGCGCCTCGCCGAGACCAAACGCCGGATGGACACGATCAAGCGTTCACCCGAGGCGATGATGACATTCGCGCTGATCCATCTGTTCGGTCTCCTGCACCCCGCGATCGAGCGTCGGGTGGTGGACTTCTTCGCCGGGAAGGCCATCGGCGTGACCACCAATGTGCCTGGCCCGGCGACGCGCCGCTATCTGGCCGGCTCGCCGGTGGGCGGGCTGCTCGCCTGGGCACCGGGTTCAGGCCGGCAGAACCTCGGTGCCTGCATCGTCACGTACAACGACACCGTGCGGATCGGCTTCAAGGTCGACGCCGCGAGCGTCCCCGATCCGGAGCGCCTCCTGGACGCCCTGAATGGACAGATCGAGCCATTGCTGACCCCACGCCAACCTGCGACGAGGCCGAGGAGAAAGGCTCCGGGCGCGAAGGCCGCCGCCGGCGTGACCGGTGCCGCGCCCGCTGCGTGACCGGTCACAGCCGCGGCCTCAGCAATGCGGCCTCGGGAGATCGTTGCAGCAGGGCGGCCAGCCGCGCGCGGTCGGCGGGCCGGGACCCGCTGCCCATTGTGTTCCGAGGTCTTGACGCGGTACTTGTTCTTTGCAAGGGTCGACACCGTCCACATGCCGGACCCACGAGAGGCAGACCACGATGACCGCGATGTTCGTCAACCTGCCGGTGACCGACCTGGAGCGCGCGAAAGCGTTCTACACGGCGATCGGATTCACCATCAACCCGCTCTTCACCGATCACAACGCGGCCTGCGCCGTCGTCGAAGAGGACCACAGTGCGTTCATGCTCCTCACGCGCGAGTTCTTCCAGACATTCTCCGACCTGCCGATCGGCGACCCGGCAGTGAGCCCGTCGGTGTCGACCGCCGTCTTCCTCGACACCAGGGAGGCGGTCGACAAGGCCGTCACGGCGGGCATCGCCACGGGCGGCCGAGAGCCGCACCCCGCCACGGACTACGGCTTCATGTACCAGCGTCAGCTCAACGACCCCGACGGCAACATCCTCGAGTTCGGCTACATGGACCCGGCCGCTGCCGAGCAGGGCCCCGGGGCCTTCGCGAGTCAGCAGGCCTGAGGCCGGTGGCCGCACGCGAGTACGGGCAGTACTGCGGCGTCACGCGAGCCTTGGAGCTCGTGGGCGAGCGCTGGGCCCTGCTCGTCGTCCGCGACCTGCTCGTCGGGCCACGCCGCTACGGAGAGCTCGCCGCGGGACTTCCCCGGATCCCGAGCAACATTCTGGCGGCGCGGCTCAAGGAGCTGCAGGCGGCCGGCGTCCTCCGCCGGGTGCCGCACTCGCGGGTCATCGTCTACGAGCTGACGCCCTACGGCCGCGAGCTCGAGCCCGTCGTGCTCGCGCTCGGCGCCTGGGGCTTCAGGGCGATGGGCGATCCGCGGGAGGAGCAGATCATCACCCCCGACGCGATGACCATGTCCCTCCGCACCGCTTTCCGGCCGCAGGTGGCAGCGAACCTGCCCGCGACCGCCTACGCGGCGCGCCTAGGTCCCGCCGAGCTGCTCATCAGGGTGAACGGCTCCACCCTGGACGTGACGCGCGGGGACGGACCGGTCGACCTCGCCTTCGCCGCGGGTCCAGACATCCGCCGGCTCATCTCCGGCGAGCTCAGCCCGGATCGCGCGATCGCGACCGGCGTGGTCGAGGTGCTGCGCGGGCCCGGCAACCTCCTCGAACGCTTCGCGAGCACGTTCCACCTGGCCGCCTGATCCGAGCCAAGAAGGCGCGCGGCGACTCCGCAGTCGATCGCATGACCTCACCCAGTACCGTGCCGGTCAACATGGTGAGCTACCCGTGACCGCGTGGTCCCGCGGTCCCCGGCTCACTCTGTTCCCGGCGGGCGCCATCCCCTGCGACGGCACCCGCCTCGCTACGTCAGGCGCTTGTCGGCGGCGGAAGCGAGTTACCTTGGCACGACATGGACGCTCTTGCCGTCATCGGAGTAGACGACGTCGAAACGACCGGGGATTCTTTCGAGAGTGTCGCCGGATGTCATGACCAGTCCTCCGGCGTCCATACTCACCTCGAGCAAGTTCATCGAGCGCCCGAGGTCGATTTGGGCCGGACTGGTGTCGGTGACGATTATCGTGCCCTTTTCGCCGACGGCGTATTGGCGGGTCTCACCGAGGAACGGCTTCACCAACTGAATACGGTCGCCTTCGCGAAAGCCGTTGATATCTGGCTTATCCGCGCTTGCCATAGGTACGTGTGTAAGCTGGATACGAAGGTCCGCTACCCGCTCGTACGCTGATGGGTACTGGGTCGTGACATACGACAAAGGCGATCGAGGGGAAGCCCCAGAGTTGTCCTCTATGTCGCCCGGATCACCGGTGGACAAGAACTGTTGCAGCTCCCTCGGAAGCCGGTCGGGAAACATTCGATGGACCGTATAGAACAACACGGCCGAGGCTTGCAGATCATTTCGGTCCTCTCCCGCCCCCAATGCGTTGTACCTGGCCCAATGCAGCCACCCCAACGCTTCCAACACGACGAGCGAGGGGCCGCCGCCACAATCCTCTGCCGTCGACTCGCGCCACAACGTTTCCGCTTCGCGCTCCGCCTCCGCGGAAAGAACCATCGAATGATCCGCTCGCCCACCCTGGACATATGCGAAGAAGCGGCTGCGTACCTTCTCCAGCAGTGTTTCGGTCATCCGCGGATCGTCGCAGCAGGCACACACCGAAACTACCCGCCGTTCGGTCCAACCTTCGGCCAATAAGCTCAAACCTCGATGCGATGTCGCTCGTACATATGAAGTGAGAGTGACGCGATGGTGGGAACCCTCTGAGTCCATACACCGTCGCGTTCACCACATCCACATCGCCACATGTAACCGCCGCCAGACTCTTCTGTGCGGATGACGTGCGTGGCGCAGTGGTCAATCATGCTTGGTATGCCGCCAAGCGCCCGATCGCAGATCGGGCAAACTTGGGCGGGGTCGCTCCTAGACACCCCCACCTGCTCGTCCCGTCCTTATCTCTTCCAATGGCCCTCATGTTCTCCGCAAAGCCATCCCGTTGAGTTGCAGGTTTTGCAGGTCAGTCGACCCAGCAGACCCGTGGCGGTCTGCCCTTTGCAGTATTGGCATTCATGAAGTCGCCGATGGCATTTCTCGCAGTCCATAGCCCTTCCTTCATCTCCCATGGCTGGGCAGCCATACCGTAGGATTGTTCACACACATTGGTACGTCCGCTACGGCCGAAAGGTCGGGGAGCATCGCTGATCGTCGGCACGACTCTGCTTGCGTCCGGCTTGAGGGATTCTGGCGCCTGACGATCTTCACCGTGTCGCCGGTGCAGGGTTGCCGTGCAGGATGGAGGGTGGGGCGACGTGTCGGCCGTCATCCTTGCCGCGCAGGCAGCCAGCGCCGCGTTCTCGACCAACCCCCTGCGCGGCGCGCGTCCGGAGCCAGCAAGGCGCGGCGCTCTCGGCCGCTTCACGAGGCGAGCGGGAACTCCGCGTGGGTGGACGCGCCGACCGCTTTCGGTAGCGCCCTCTTCCTTGCGTTAGGCGCAATCATGTAGCGTGGACGGCAACAAGCGGACTTTGGGCATCGAGCACGTCCGTCCGGACCGAGGGAGGTGGGCCCGATGCGGCCGGAAGCCATGCGCTGTATCCGTTGCGACACCTCCTACGAGGTCGGCGAGCTCTACACCGGGTGCTCCGCGTGCGCTGCCGAAGGCAAGCCCAGCAACCTTGAACTGCGCTACGACCCGGACGAGCTGAAGGCGGCCGCACTGGCGGCCCGGGCGCGCGCGGCGGCCGGCACCGGCCCGCACTCGATGTGGCTCTATCGGGCGCTGCTGCCGGTGAGCGCCGCGAACGTGACCAGCCTGGGCGAGGGCGCGACACCGTTGCTGGCCGTGCCGCGGCTGGGCGCCCGGCTCGGCGTCCCGAACCTCTACGTCAAGGACGAGAGCCGCAATCCGACCGGCTCGTTCAAGGACCGGCTGGGGGCGGCCGCGGTGTCGGCTGCCCGCGAGCTGGGCAAGCGGGTGGTCGTCGGTTCGTCGTCGGGAAACGCCGGGGCGGCGATCGGCGCGATGGCGGCGCGGGCCGGCCTGCCGTGCGTCATGTTCACCACCCAGCAGTTCCCACTGGCGATGAAGACACAGATGGCGGTCTACGGCACGTATCTGATCGCCGCCCCAACCGTCAAAGATCGATGGAGCCTGATGGAGGCCGGCGTCGAGCGATTCGGTTGGTTCCCCGTCACCGTCTTTCGGTACCCGTACTTCGGCAGCAATTGCTACGGCATCGAGGGCTACAAGACGGTCGGGTACGAGATCGCCGACCAATTGCCGGTCGTGCCCGATCACATCGTCTTTCCGGTCGGCGCCGGCGACGCATTCTCGGGTGCGTACAAAGGCCTGGCCGAATACGCCGAAGCCGGCGTGATCGGCGGCGTGCCGAGAATGCACGCCGCCGAGGTGAACGGACCACTGGAGCATTCCCTTACGCACGGGCTCGACTACGTCGAGGACATGCCCGCGCCGGCCGTCCCCTCGGTGGCGATCTCGGTCGGGTCGACGCTGAGCGCATACCAGGCCCTCAACGTGTTACATAAGACCGGAGGCGCCGCCCGCAGCGCCAGCAACGAAGAAATGCTTACCGCGCAGTCAGATCTCGCCCGACTCGAAGGCATCTACGTCGAGACCTCGTCGGCGCTGTCGGTCGCCGTGCTGCCCAAACTGGTCGCCGACGGCCAGATCGATCCAGCTTCGACCGTCGTGGCGGTGCTGACCTCGGACGGGCTGAAGGATCCGGACACGACGGCCGCGCACCTGCCGCCGATCCCGTCGTCGGGCAGCGACCTCGAGTCGGTAATCGAGATCCTGCGCGACGTATACGGCCACATAGATTAGCGAGCAGCGCCAGAACCGCTAGATCCCAGAGGATGGAGACCAGCATGTTGATAAACGCGAACCGGGCCACGGCTCTCATGGCCGCGGACGGGGTCGACGCAATTATCTCGGCCACCATCGACAACAACTTCTACCTGACCGGTATCTACGTCGATTCGCAATACCTGTTCCCGTACGACTCCGAGTTCTACGCCGTGGCGGCGGCGAGCCGGCCCGCGGCGGGTATCGTGGTGTGCTCGATCGGCGCGGCCGACCAGACCCTGCAGTCGCACCCGACGGTGACCGACGTGGTCACGTTCGGCACCTTCTTCCGTGACATCGTCGACGGCATCGCGCTGGACGCGGACGAGAAGCGAGTCGCCGATATCACCGCCGCCCACGACGTCGGCCGGCCACCGGTCGACGCGCTGGTCGAGGCCATCAACCGGCTCGGCGTGGCCGATGGCACGATCGCGGTCGACGAGCGAGGGCCCAACCGCAATCTGATCGCCGACCTCGCGGCCATGTTGCCGAAGGCGAAGTTCGTACCTGGATATGGCCTGTTCCGGCGCATTCGGGCGGTCAAGACTCCCGACGAGGTCGAGCGCGTTATCGCGGCACTTCGTGTCACCGAGACGGGCCTGCGGGCGGCGTACGACGCCTTCCACACCGGGGTGACCGAACGCGAGATCAAGGGTGCGTTTGAACGCGCCGTGGTGGCCGAGGGCGCGCACCCCGGATTCACCCTGGTTCGTTTCGGGCGCGGCCTTGCCCTCGGCCAGGTCCCGCCGGGCGCCATCGAACTGACGCCCGGCGACTTCGCGTTCTTCGACGTCGGCGTGAACCTCGACGGTTACAAGTCCGACATCGGTCGGCTGGTCTCGTTCGGCGAGCCGAACGAGACCACCCAGATGCTGTTCGCCGCGTCCAAGGCGGGTCAGCAGACCGCCATCGACATGATGAAACCCGGCGTCGTCGCGAAGGACGTGTTCGCGGCCGCGGTCGCGAGCGTCCAGGAGGCCGGCATCCCGACCTACAGGCGCCAGCACGTCGGCCACGGCATCGGCGTCGAGTACTACGACCTGCCGGTGTTGACGCCGAACGAAAGCACCCCGCTCGAGGCGGGGATGACGTTCGAGGTCGAGACGCCGTACTACCGCCTCGGCGTCGGCGGCGCGTTCATCGAGGACACTGTGCTCATCACCGAGTCCGGGTCGCAGATCCTGACCACCCTTTCGCGCGACCTGCAGGTCCTCGAAGTTCGTTGACCCGCGGCCCACGACACCGACCGGAGGTGGCGGCATGCAGTTCGGCGTAGCCCTACCGACCTGCACCGAAGGCATGGCCTACCCGATCAGGTTCGCCGACCATACCGGCATCCTGCGGGTGGCCGTCGAACTCGAGGAGCTCGGGTTCGACTCGGCACTGGTCAACGACCACTACAGCACGATGCCGTACGTGCGCGAGATGTTCGACCAGCCACCGCGCTTCTACGAGCCGATGGTCATGTTGACCTACGTCGCGGCGCACACCTCGCAGCTCAAGCTGATGACCGGGGTCATCGTGATGCCGATGCGCGAGCCGGTGGTGCTGGCCAAGCAGGCTGCCTGCCTCGACCAGATCAGCGGCGGCCGGCTGATCCTGGGCATGGGGGTCGGCGCGTATCGGGCCGAGTTCGAATCGGTGCGCCCGACGATGATCGAGGCACCTCGCGGTGCCCTGGTCGCCGAGGGCATCCAGAGCATGCAACGCTTGTTCACCGATCGGCGAGCCAGCTATCGCGGCAAGTACTTCGCGTTCGACGACGTCGAGATGTTCCCGAAGCCGCTGCAGGACCCGTTCCCGATCCTCTCTTGCGGGAACGCGCCCGGCACCATCCGGCGGGCGGCGACGCTGTGTGCCGGCTGGATGCCGGCCGGCCTGCCGGTCGAGCGGATGGCCGCCGGCGTCAGGCAACTGCACCGGCTGGCGGTTGCGGCAGGCCGCGACCCGTCCAGCCTGCTCGTCGCGCCGCAGACGGTGCTGTGCATCGACCGCAGCCCCGACGCGGCCGCCGAGCGATTCCGGCACTCGCAGGTGTACGAGCATCTGGCTAGCCTGCGCAATTCGACGCTGAAGAACATCGACATCGAGGCGTACATGTCCCAGAACCTGATCGGTGATCCCGAGGAGATCGTCCGGCGGATCACCGCGATGGAGCTGGCCGGCGCCAATCACCTCGCCGGCATGATCGTCGTGGCCAACACCGAGCTCGAGATGCTCGACCAGATCCGGTTCTTCGCCCGCGAGGTGCTGCCCGCCTTCCGCACGGCGGCAGCGTAATGGCCACGCCCGAGCAAACCCTGGCTGCACTGGGACTAACCCTGCCGGCACCGTTCCCGCCGGCCGCCGACTACGTCGCCTGCCGGCGGTCGGGCAACCTGCTCTACATTTCCGGACACGGCCCGATGCGCGACGGAAAGGTCGTGTACCGGGGCAAGGTCGGCGCCGACCTTGACGTCGCCGCTGGCGCCCAGTCGGCGGAACTGACCATGCTGAACGTGCTCGCGTCGATCAAAGCCGACCTGGGCGAGCTCAGCCGGGTCACCGGATTCGTGCGGCTGTCGGTGTTCGTCAACGCCACCGCCGACTTCGACAAGCACCACCTGGTCGCCGACGGCGCCAGCCAGTTATTGACGAAGCTCTACGGTCCGGCCGCCGCGCACGCCCGCTTCGCGGTCGGGATGACCTCGCTGCCGTTCAACATAGCGACCGAGATCGAGGCCGTCGTCGAAGTCAGCTAGCGGCGGCAGGAGCAGTTCGGCGCCGGCCGCCTCCGGCTCGCGTCACCGGCGTGAGGAGATTGCGTCATGCGATACAGCAGAGCATATAATGCAACGAGCCTGGTTGACCCGCACCATCGCTCGGAGGATCTCGTGACTGACATCCCCACCTCTTCGGTCGCCGTCGTGATCATCGATATGCAGAACGGCTTCTGCCACCCCAACGGCTCGTTCGGCCAGGTCGGCGCCGACGTGTCCGGCTGCAACGCCGCGATCGCCGGCTGCGTGCGCATCGTCGAAGCGGCCCGCGCCAACGGCTACCCGGTGGTGTTCACCCGGGCGATCCACGAACGCGGGCTCACCGACTGGCAGGTGCTCAGCGAGCTGCCGATGTTCGCTGGGTTGCGCGCGATCAGCTCGTGCGAGGAGGGCACGTGGGACGCCGACCTGGTTGACGAGCTCAAGATCGCCCCGGGCGACCTCGAGTTCACGAAGTCGCGCTACAGCCCGTTCGTCGAGACCGACATCGAGGCGAAGCTGCGCGGAATGGGCATCGAGAACCTCGTCTTCGGCGGCGTCGGCACGAGCGTGTGCCTCGAGAGCTCGGTGCGCGATGCCAGCCAGCGCGACTTCCGCACCTTCATCGTCGAGGACGCGTGCGGCGACATCAGTCCCGAGTCCCACCAGGGATCGCTGCACATCATGGGCCACATGTTCGGCTGGAACACCACCTCGGCCGACGTGGCCGCGGCCTGGGGCGCGGCCTGAGTCTCACGCGCTGTGCGCCGGGGCGTTGATCACCCGCTCGATCTCCTCGGCGCTCGCCTGAAGTTCCACCGGTAGCTCGGTCCAGAGGTCCTCGGTCTCCGGCGCGATCAGGAAATCGATCGACAGCGCCGCGATCGGTTCGCCGCTCGCCCCGCGAATGGCCACGGCCACCGTCCCGATGCCCGGCACGTACTCGCCGCGGCTGATGCTGAACCCGGTGCGGCGGATGAGCGCCAGCTCCTTGCCGAGCTCGCTCAGCACGACCGAGGGCCGCCCGCCCAGTCCGGCCTGGCGGCGCTTGTTGACCGCCCGCGCCATGTGCACCTCGGACAGGTGCGCAAGCAGTGCCCTTCCGGTTGCGGTCAGTTCGGCTACCAGCCGCGTGCCCGGGTCGATGTAGACGTTGATCGGGCCGGGTCCGCGAAAAGTCGCGACGACGACAACGTCGGCGCCGTCGAGCGTGGCCAGATACGCGGTGGCGTACGCATGCCGGCCGACCACCTTGGTCAGTTCCTTCTCGGCGAGATCCTCAAGCTGGTCGCCGGCCAGGTAGCGCTGGCCGAGCTCCCATACCCGAAGGCCGATCTGGTAACGGCGCGAGGCCGGATCCTGCTCGAGGAACCGCCGCCGCACGAGCGTGGCGAGGATGCGGTGGATGACGCTCTTGTCGAGATCGAGCTGGCGCGAGAGTTCGAGCACGCCGAGCTGGGGTTCACCGACCAGGAAGGCCTCCAGAACGCGTAGCGCCCGGTCGACGGTGGAATTGCGGGCCTCGTCCTCGGGACCGATGTCCAGGATCGAGCGCGCCCCTTCGTTGTCGCTGGCCGGCGGGCGGGCCGCCTTCTTCTGGGCCGGCGCGCTCGGGGGTTGAGCCCGTCCAGTTGACATTCATCCGCTCCGCTCTGGGATCGCGTGTGCAGCCGAGAGGGTACTACGCCGGCCCTGGTCGGTCTTGAGCACATTGAGCACTTCGTCCGCCAGCAGCTTGGCCAACGAGGCAACTGTCTCACCGGCCGGCGCGAAAAGTACGAAACACACGTGGTCGATGCCGCACGATCTGATCTCGCGGATGCGGGCCACGCAGTCGGCCGGGGTGCCGTAGACGGCAAAGGCGTCGACGATGTGATCGGGCAGCAGCGCGGCCGCCTCCTGCGGGGTCTCGCGCGGGTAGACCCAGCCGGTGCGGTCGAGGTGATCGCGCAACGCCGCCGGCAGCTCGACGCCGATCTCGTCGAGAATCGTGCGGCTGGTGATGAGCGACGCGAGCACGATCTTGCTCACGGCGACGCGGGCGGCTTGCCGGTCGGGCGCGGCCGATACGTACAGCCACGACATAGCGTCGATGTCGGCCCACGACCGTCCGGACCGCTCGAGACCCTGTTCGATCTGGCGCTGGCAGTAGCCGATACCGCCGGGCTGGGCGAACCCGCCCATGATCACCCCGTCGGCCAGCTCGCCGCCGAGTTGCAGGATGCGCGGACCGCGCCCGGCAATGTAGATCGGCACCGTGCGGATCGGGCCGGAAGTCCAGTTGGGTGCCGTTGAGGCGAAACTGCTTGCCGCTGAAGGTGACCGTATCGCCCGAGGTCAACCGGCGCACGATCTCGATCGTTTCGCGCAGCGCCTGTACCGGGCTACGGCGGTCGATTCCGTATGCGGCCAGGCCGCCCCCGGCGCCGAGGGCCAGCGTCGTCCGTCCGCCGGACAGTTCGTCGATCGTCGCGATGGCGGCGGCGGTCGTCGCCGGGTGGCGGGTGTAGGGATTGGTCACCGCCGGACCGATCGTGACCCGTTGGGTGGCACCGGCGATCGTGGTCAGGCTGACGTACACGTTGCGCAGCAATCGCTCATCCGGCACCCAGATGTCGTCGAAGCCGTAGCTCTCGAGCGCGGTCGCCCGCTCGGCCAGCACCGGCATCGGATGCTCGACCAGCGACGCCACTCCGACGCGTAATGGGTTGCGCTCGGCGGTCATTCGCGGCTCCTACGTGCTCGTGGAGTTGTAGCGCTCAGCGCTACACTGTTGCGACGTACGATACGGCCCGCGTCATCGGGCCGGCCCGCCGGAGGAGTGTTGCCGTGCCCCGCATCGTGCTCACCGGTGGTCAGGTCTTCGACGGGACGGGCGCGGACTTCGTGACCGCCGACGTCGCCATCGAGGGCAGCACCATCGTGGCCGTGGGACCTGGTCTCGACGGCGATGGCAAGGTGGCGGTCGACGGGGCCACCGTGCTGCCCGGCCTGATCGACGCGCACGTGCACGTCTGCCTCGGCACGATCGACTTGATGAAGAACCTGAACCTGCCGTTCTCGTACCAGTTCTACCTGGCCGAGCAGAACCTCAAGAAGACCCTTGATCTCGGCATCACCACGGTGCGCGACGCGTCGGGCGCCGACCTCGGCATCCAGCGGGCGGTCGACGACGGGCTGATCGATGGTCCGGCCCTGCACATCTCGATCATCGCGCTGAGCCAGACCGGCGGGCATGGTGACCACTGGCTGCCCAGCGGAAACTGCCCGGAGGTGCTCAGCGTGCACCCCGGCCGCCCGTCCGGGATCGTCGACGGGCCGGACGAGGTGCGCCGACGGGTGCGCGAACTGCTGCGCAACGGCGCCAACGTCATCAAGGTGAACACGTCCGGTGGGGTGTTCTCGCCCCGCGACGACCCGCGCCACGCGCACTTCACCATGGCCGAGCTCGAGGTGATGACCGAGGAGGCCGCGCGAGCGGGAAGCTATGTGATGGCGCACGCGCACGGCGTCGACGGCATCAAGAACGCGGTACGCGCGGGGGTTCGCTCGGTCGAGCACGGTACGCATCTCGACGACGAAGCGATCGAGTTGATGCTGGCGCGGGGGACATGGCTGGTGCCGACCCTCGGCGTCGGGCAGTTCATCGTCGACATGATCGAGGCAGGCGCGGCCGTTCCGGCCGGGATCGCCGAGAAGGCGCAGGCCAACGTGGCCATGCGCGAGGACTCGTTCCGCCGCGCGGTCGCCGCCGGCGTGCGCATCGCCATGGGCTCGGATTCGGCCGGCGAATCGCACGGCAACAACCTGATCGAGCTGGCGCTGATGCACGAGATGGGGCTGGACGGGCTGGCGGTACTGCACGCGGCCACCGGCTCGGCCGCGACGTTGATGGGGGTGGCCGATCGCATCGGCTTCATCCGGGCGGGCCACCAGGCCGATCTGACGATCGTTGACGGTGACCCCCTCGACTTTCGTGCGTACCCGGGCAACGTGCGCCATGTCTACCGCCGCGGTGCCCGCGTGCGCGGCTAGCGGTTGCGCAACCGCCGGCTGAGCGGGCTGACCGCGCAGCGGGCTAAGTGGGCTGGGCGGCTGGGTGGCGATGAACTCGGTCAGATACCCGGCGATCTCGCTCGACTGCAGCTCGCACATCTGGATCCCGCCCTCGGGCAGGGTGACGTAGCGCGCATGCGGCAGGGCGTTGCGGATCTGGGCGAACCCGCGCCGGATCGGGTCGCGATCGCCGGCCAGGATCATCGCCGGCACGGTGACGTTGCTCAGCGCGTTGATCGGGTCGAACCGGGTGGCCGCCGCGTACACGGCCGGCAGGTTCTTCACCAGCAGGCTCTGCGCGTAGTCGCGCATCAGCAACTCGAGCGGTACGTCGTCGGCGGCCGAGCGGATGCGTTCCCAGCTGCCGATGACGTGCGCGTCGATGTCACCCGCGGGCGTCTGGTAGAGGTCGGTCAGCAGCTGGCGGAGCTCCGCGTCCAGGCACGGCGGCCCGGACAGCGTCAGTGACGCGAGGGGCAGCTTGCCGGCGTGCGCGATCTGCATCGAGATGATCGAGCCGGTGTGGTGCCCGAAAAGGTGCCATGGCCGCGAGTCGATGCGTAGCAGTGCGTCGGTCAGCTCGTCCGCGAGGGCCTCGATCGTGACCTCACCGGACAGCTCCGTCGACGCACCGAAGCCGGGGGTGTCCGGCGCGATGATGCGCAGGCTCTGCGGCAGCTGCGGGATGATCCGCTCGTACATGAGTCCCGAGCTCGGGCTCTGGTGCAGCAGCGCCAGCGGCGGGCCGTCAGCCGTGCCGGCCTCGCGGTAGTGGAGCTGGCCGCTACGACTCGACATGTACGCGCGTTTCATCAACGTCCTCTCGGATTGGCTGGTCCTGTGCGGCCGCGAAATGACACGCGCTGCCGTGCGGGCGATCGGCGGCGCCGATGCGTGGATCGACCGTGGTGCATTCGACCCGCTCGGTGAAGAACAGTGGCCCGATCGGGCACTGGGGGTGGAACCGGCAGCCGGTCGGCGGATGATGCGGGTCGATCGGCTCGCCGACCGAGATCCATTCGGCGCGATCGCCCGCCCGCGCGCGCAGGCTCGGGACGGCGGCCAGCAGCGCCCGGGTGTAGGGATGGCGCGGATCGCCGAACAGCTGCGGCGTCTGGGCGGTCTCGACGATGCGGCCGCTGTGCATGACGGCGACGCTGTCGCAGATGAAATTGACCACGGCCAGGTTGTGCGAGATGAACAGCATCGACAGGTCGTTGTTCTGCACGATCTCGCGCAGCAGGTTCAGCACCTGGGCCTGCACGGACACGTCGAGCGCCGACGTGATCTCGTCGGCGATGATGACCCGCGCCCCGGTGGCGAGCACGCGGGCGATGGCGACCCGCTGGCGCTGTCCGCCCGAGAGCTCGCGCGGGTAGCGGTCGAGGTAACGCTCGTCGAGCGAGACCAGGCCCAGCAATCGGATCAGTTCGGCCCGCATGTCCGCGCGGCGAACCGATGCCGAGCGGCGGATGCCTTCGCTGACGATCTGCGCGATCGTCATCCGCGGGTTCAGCGAGCCGTACGTGTCCTGAAAGATCATCTGAACAGCCCGCAGCCGGTTGGCCCGGTTGGCGCCACGCAGACCGGTGACGTCCTCGCCGTTGATGATCAGCCGGCCGGCCTGGATCGGGTGCAGCCCGACGACGGCGCGGGCCAGCGTGGACTTGCCCGAGCCCGATTCACCGACCAGACCGACGACCTCGCCCGGTGGAACCGAGAGGGTCACGTCGTCGACGGCGCGAAACGACCGGCGCCCTCTTCCCACGACGACCTTGAGTCCCTCGACCGCGAGCGCGCTCACACTGCACTCCGGTTGCTCGACCCGGCGTCGGCCAGATCGTCCGCCAACTCGTCGGACAGGCGAGGGTGCCAGCAGGCGACCGAGTGGGGATCCACGAGCACAGTGAGCACGGGGTCGTCCTGTCGGCACTTGTCGTCGGCGAACGCGCACCGGGCCGCGAAGGGGCAGCCGGCCGAGAGGTTCTCCAGGTTCGGCGGTTGTCCCGGGATCGTGGCAAGCGATTGCCCGGCCAGGTCGTCGATGTCGGGCACGGCCTGGATCAGCGCCCGGGTGTAGGGATGGGCCGCGCGGGACACGAGCCACTCCGATGGGATGTCTTCCACCACGCGGCCGGCGTACATGACCAGAACGCGGTGGCAGAAGGACACGACGACCGAGATGTCATGCGAGATGAGCAGTACCGCCGCGCCGGTCTCGTCGCTGACCCGTTCGAGCAGCCGCAGGATGTGCGCCTGCACGGTGACATCGAGCGCGGTCGTCGGCTCGTCGGCGATCAGCAGCCGCGGCGAGCCCATCAGTCCGCTCGCGATCATCGCCCGCTGGCGCATTCCGCCGGAGAACTCGTGCGGATACTGCCGGGCCCGGATATCGGGATTGGGAATCTGGACCTCACGCAGCCGGTCGACCGCCATCCGGCGGCTCTCGGCCCGACTGGCGCCGTAATGCACCTGGCGCAACTCGGCCAGCTGTGGCCCGACCCGGATCGCCGGATTCAGCGAATTGGCCGGGTCCTGGAAGACGAATCCGAGCTTGGTGCCGAACAACCGCCGGTACTCCGAGTGCGCATCCGCCTTGACCGACTCACCATCGAAGGTGAACTCGCGCCAGCGCCACGTCGCCGGACGTTCGAGCAGGCAAGCGAGGGCGAGCGCGAGTGTGGTCTTGCCACTGCCTGATTCGCCGACTACGCCCAGCCGCTCGCCCGGCACGATCGCCAGGTCGACGTCGCGCACCGCGGCGACCGGGCCCGACCTCCCGGGGAAGGCGACGTGCAGGCCGCGGACCGACAGCAACTTCGGCGAGGCGGACGCGGCGACGACGAGCTCGTCGGCATCGGCCGCACGATCGGGTCGCCGATTAGCCAATCGGCTGGTGGCCAGCGCGAAGCGCCGGGTCAAACCGGCGCTGCCGGTGAACTCGCCGACCGAGATCCGCGGATGACTGCCGGCGAACGCCTCACCGGCCAGGTTGAACGCCAACCCGGCCAGCACGATCATCAGGCCCGGGCCGATGGCCGACATCGGACGGACGTAGACGACCTGCAGGCCGACCTGCAGCAACTCGCCCCAGTCGTAGTTGGGCGGCTGGACGCCGAGCCCGAGGAAGCTCAGCGCGGATATGCCCACCAGCGAGGTTCCGACGGACCCGAGGGCGGTCAGCAGCAACGGCTTGGCGATGTTGGGCAGGATGTGGCGGACCATGATCCGCACTCGGCCAACCCCGAGCACCCGGGCCGCTGCGACATACTCCGACCCGGCCGCCGAGGACGCGAGGGCCTGCGAGAAGCGGGCGAAGGCCGGGATGAGCGCGATCCCGACACCGAGGACCGCGCCGGTCGGGCCGGCGCCGAAGATCGCATTGACGAGCAGGGCCAGCAGCAAACCTGGGAAGGCGAGGCTGATCGTGATCGCGCTGGCCAGCAGGCGACGCAAGAACGGGCCGAGTACGGCCTGGCTGACGCCGATCGTGACTCCGGTAACGACCCCGATGGCGGCCGCCATCAACGCGAGTTCGACCGAGAGCAGGCTGGCGTTGAGGACCCGGGCCAGCACGTCGCGGCCGATCTGATCGGTGCCCAAGATGTGCGCGCTCGAGGCCGGCTCCAGCGGGCGAAGTGGGTCGAACTGAGCCGCCTGCGCGCCCCAGATCGCGTGGCCGAAAAGCGCGAGGAACGCGAGGGCGGCGAGCAGCACCAGGCAGACGTATCGCGTCACGCCGCGCGGGCGCCGGACGAAAGACAGCTTGGCCATCGGCTAGCTGTCCCGCATCAGCGAGCGCGGATCGAGCAGGCTGACGATTACGTCAATGATCAGATTGACCAGCACGACCGACCCACCGAGGATCAACAGCACACCTTGAGCCAGCGGATAGTCCCGCTGAGTGATGGCCGTGACCACCGTGCTTCCGAGGCCAGGCAGCGCGAAGACGTTCTCGACGACCACGGTGCTGGCCACGAGCACCCCCAGCAAGATGCCGCCGACCGTCAGCGCGGAGGTGAGCAGATTCGGCAGCGCATGCCGCCAGTAGATCCGAAACGCGGGCAGCCGCTTGCTGCGGGCGAACTGGATGTATTCCTGCGACAGCACGTCTTCGGTCTGCACGCGCACAATGCGCGACAGTCCGGCGATGGGAGCCAGGCTGATGGCCAGGCTCGGCAGCATCAGGGACTTGAATCCGTCGTCGCCGGCCACCGGCAGGAGCTTGAGCGTGACCGCGAAGATGACGACCAGAGCCACCCCGTACAGATACTCCGGGACCACGTTCAGCGTGCTGGCGACGATCCGATAGGCCGCCAGCAGCCGCGGGCGGCGCCCGTTATGGGTGAGGCCCCCAACAGTCACCCCGATCGCAACCGCGAACAAGAGCGTGAGGCCCAAAGCGATCGCCACCAGCGTCACCGTGTTCCAGATCCGGGAGGCGACGATGCTCGTGACGCTCTGTTGCGTCAGGATGGAGGTACCGAAGTTCCCGGTGAACAAACCCTTCCAGTAGTTCAGGTACTGGACGATGAGCGAATCGTCGAGCCCGAGGTCAGCCCGCCGCTGCTGGACCAGGCTGAGCGGGGCTGACGGCCCGAGCGACAACCGCACCGGATCGCCCGGCACGAGTTGCATGACGAGAAACGCCGCTGTGACGACGACGACGATGCCGATGACCAATCGCAGCGCGCGGCGGCCGACAAAGGCCGGCCACGGACTGCGCCTGCGGGTAGCAAGACCCGCAGACGCATCGACCGTTACCGCACTCACGAGCAGCGCCTGGCAGCGTTACTTGAGGAGCCGAATCGACGTCGGGTTGACCCGACCGATCCACAGGTCGAACGTGGCCTTCTGCATGAAGTACTTCGCCGGCATGACCGAGATCGGGATGATGTCGGCGTGCTCATACAACCCCTTCGCGGCCGCGGTCCACAGCGCGCAACCCGCATCGCCCGGCGTCTGGATCGCCTTGTTGGCGTTGTCCGTGTAGGCCGGGGTCGAGATGTGCGCGGTGTTGATGCCATTGGGCGGGTTCGGCCCCGACAGCCAGCCGATCAGGATGGACTGGAACGGGACGGCCAACTCGATCAACGGCATCACGTCGTAGTTCCCGCTCGAGAACATCGCCGTGTTGACGCCGGCGTTGTCCAGCGGCTGCTGAGTGACCTTGGCGCCGAGCTTCTTCCACGCCGTCACGATGAGGTCCATTGCTGGGGCATCGCCGGCTGTCGTGGTCAGGTATGAAGCGGTAATGGCCAACTGCTTGCCGTCCTTGGCCCGGATACCGTCTGAGCCGGCCACCCAGCCAGCTTGCGTCAGCACGTTCTCCGCCGCGGTCTCGTCTCCCGTCGGAATCGACGAAACGGCTGCTGTGTCGTCGCATGCTGTCTGCGCCGGCGTGAGGCTCTTGCCGGCAACGTTGGAGATGCCCTGTGTGACCGTGGCCGACACTTGCGCGATATCCAGCACCATGGTCAGCGCCTTGCGGACTGCGATATCAGCCGTCGGCCGCCCCGGTGACTCGTTGAACAGCATCGAGATGCCGCCCACCACGCTATCGACCGATTTGAAGGACGAGCCAGCCAACCGGGCGCCGTCCGGGCCGTTGATCTGGGCCGCGTTGGCGCTCTTGGAGATGAGCAGGTTCGCCGCGGTGCTCTGGCTGCCGACGATCTTCTCCACGATCTTGTCAGGAACGCCGGGCGCGTCGTTCGTTGCACCGCTCGGGCCCCAGCTGTAGCCGGCCCGCTTGTCGAAGTCGTACTCGGTGCCGGTGACCGCCTTGGTGAGCACGAACGGCCCCGATCCGCTGGACTTCGCAGTGAGGGTGGTCGGGTCCTTCAAGCCGGCGCCGCACACGATCGGGAACAGCGACAAGGCCTGCAGGACGAAGCCATAGGGCGTGTCGAACTTGACCGTGAGCGTGTTCGTCGCGTCGTCGGGCGTCGCCGTGAAGTTGGTGTTGGGGAAGATGATGCCGATCTGGACCGCCTTGTTGGCCGGATCCTTCGCGTAGTTGAAGTTGTCGGCAATCGTCGTCGCCGTTACCGGCGTGCCGTCGGAGCACGTGACACCGTTCTTGAGCTTGAACGTCACCGTGCCACCGTCGACCGTCCATGACGTTGCGAGCTCAGGAACCAGCTTGCCAGTCGAGTCGATCGAGAGCAGATACGAGTAGAGGTACTTGAACATGCTGACGCCCGGCGTCTGGATGTTCTGGAACGGGTTCAGCGAGCCCGGATCGTCGGCCGCCAACAGCGTGAACGTGCCACCGCTGGCGAAGTCACCTGAGTTGCCGTCGGAGCTGGCGCTGCCCGACGAACACGCGGCGGTAAGGAGCAAGGCCGATGCCATAACAGCAGCAAGAGCCACTTTCGCTGGTCTCATGCTTCTCCTCGTTGCGTACGGGCCGATTGCGTACGGCCGAAGCAAACCGAGCGGGCGACATCGCCGTCGGCTCTCATGAGGTATTGCGCTTGAGTCGGGGGTACAGGTATTCACGCCGCGAGACTGACCCGGGATTCGGGGTGCCGAACGATCGACCCAACCGAGCGCCAGCCCCCCGGGAGGTGCTGTGAACGCTACATCGTTGCGTGTCATGAGACAAGTACCGATAGCGCCACACCTCGTTCGTGATGCATCCGTGATCCAAACCCGGGCCGCAAGCGCCGGTCGAGCACCGGGCAAACACGCGCTCAGCCGGCGGCCGAATTGCGCTCGCGCGCCTCGACGACGACCCGGCCCTCGAGGTCAGAGATCCAGTCGCGGAAGGCGGCCGGGTCGTGCATGACCTCCTCTTTGTGCACACCGCACTCGGTCCGGATCCAGTCCAGGAAGGCATCATCGCGGAAGGCCGGACTTCGCTGCGCCATCGCGATGATCCGTTCGACGGCATCGAGCTGCATCAGGCTGGCGAGTTCGAGGGTGAACTCGGGCATGCTGCTCGCCGACGAAACGAGATAGACGATGATCCGAAACAAATCGTCGTGAAGATCATCCGCATCCGGGGATGTCATGACAGCTCCTGGCCGAATGCGTTGAGGTAGACGACTGGACCGTGGCTGCCTCTCGGGCCCGGCTTCGGGTGGTCGGGCAGGTAACCCAGGGCGACGGTGACATCCGGACGCACGTGCGCGGGCAGGTCGAGCAGCGCCCGCACCGCGGTGTCCGACCAACTCGTCACCGTGCACACTCCGATCCCGACCTCCTGCGCGGCCAACGCGACACACGCGGCCGCCGCACCGGAATCCAGCCGCGAGGTGTGCAGCGGACCGCGGCGGCCGATGCGCTTGTCCATGCCGTCGAGGTTGGTGGCGATGACCAGCATCGCGGGCGCGTTGTTGGTGAACCCGGGCAGCACATCGCGGGCGGTTCGCATCAGCCCCGGGTCGTTGACGACGACGATGACCCGCGCGCCCGGACGCGCCATCTGGGCCCGTCCGGCCGCCCAGGCGAGGTAGGACAGCACTGGTGGCGGAACGGGCCGATCGGTGAATTCGCGATGCATGCGCCGTCGTCGCAGTGCGTCGACCACGTCGACGCCGTGTCCGCCGAGCGCGGCGATCGCCTCGGCCGAGTACGTCATTGCGTTGCCACCCGGCGCTGCACGAAGTCGGCGACAACGCGGCGGAACTCGGCCGGCTCTTCTTCGAACGGGAAGTGGCCGCTGTGGTTCATGACGGCCAGTTCCGAGCCGGCGATGCCGACCAGGATCTTGTGGCTCCATATCATCGAGCCCGCCTGCGCGTCGTGTCGTCCGACGATGATCAGCGTCGGCGCGGTGATCCGGGCGAGATCAGGCTCGTAGTTCCACTTACCGACGAGCACCTCGTCGACGACGACGACATTGCGCAGGTCGTTGCGCGGGGTCGTGGCGAGCACGGTGTCAACGACGTCCTGGTTGTGCACGCTCGCGCTCGCAAGGGCCCGGTGGTATTCCTCGCCCATACCCACGCGTTCCTTGATCTCGGCCAGCCTCTGGTTGATTGCGCTGGCCGGCGAATACAGCGACTCGGGTCGCAGCGCGTAGTGGTAGGACGCCGCGGTGCAGATCGGTACGGCCCCGGCCAGCGTATGCGGATAGCGGCTGGCGTACATCAACGTCACCATGCCGCCGGTCGAGAAGCCGCTCGGGATCCACTTGTCGATCGCGAGGGCCTGGCGCAGCTGTTCGAGATCGTCGACCAGGGTGTCCATGCCGAGCTTCTCGCGTCGGGTCTCAGCGAACGAACCACCCGATCCCCGCGGGGTCACGAAGACGGTCCGCCCGACCGAGGCCAGCCCGTCGGAAAGGCCCGCGCCGGGATAGGTGTCATTCGCGATCAGATAGGGATGGGTGGTCACGAACGTGACCGGCCCGTCCCCGCCCTCCCACACTTCGAGGGCGCCGTCGTCGATGTCGACGAGCCGGCGGGCGAACGGATGCGTGTACTGCCCGGTCATCGCGCTGCTCGCTCAGGTAGCTCGGCGGCACCGTAGAGGCTGGCCGTTAACGCCCGGAAACCGGCGTAGTCTGCCAGCACCGCCGCCAGCTCCGACGGCGATGGGGACAGGCCGGCGCGACGAAGCATCGCCATTGCGGCCGTCCGATCATCTTCGACCCGGTCAGCACCGTCAGCGGACATCCGGCCCTCCTCGCCCGGCGGGACATGCCCTACGTGGCGCAACAGCGTATCACCTCACGCAACGAGCGAGCGAGAGACCCCGCGGTCGCGAAGGACTCGGCGGGGGAGGGGTGGCCGCAAAATGGCGGGACGATCTCCCCACGTTTGCGGAGTCTGGGTAATGCCGCGAAGAAACTGGGCAGCGGCATCCGATGCGCGCTTGGTGAGCACCGCCCTACCTTCGGCTCGGTGACATTCGCCGCTGCTATGGAGGAGTTGTGATGCGGAGCAGAACCCACTTGGTCAAGCTCGCAGCGGTCGCGCTCGCGACGGGCACAGCGTTGGCCGTGGCGGAACCAGCCCAGGCTCTCATCGGCGGTGTGGAGAGCTCGCTCCCGTTCTATGTCGATGTCTACGCCTCAACCAGCGAGGGCTCCGGGCATTGCGGTGGGTCCTATATCGGCGACCTCTGGGTGCTCACCGCCGCTCATTGCCTGTTCGATCCGGACTGGCACAGGGCAACCGCGGTCGGGGTCGGTCACGACGGAGCCGGCATCATGACCGACGGATCCGTTCTTGACCCGCTCTATCGACCGGGGGATCAGTTCAATGCTCACGACCTGGCCCTGGTGCACCTCTCGCCCATGAACCAGAACATCCCCACGGTCGCGATCCAGGTAGGAGCGCCGTTTGACCCCGACGCATATGCGCCGGGCACACCGGCCCAGATCATGGGCGGCGGCAACAGGTTCCCGGGCGACCCGGCACCTGCCCACCCGCTGGCGGTGGCCGACACCGTGCTGCGCAGCGATGGTTACATGGATGACGTTTTCAGCGATTGGTATGACCCGCTCGGCTTTGGCAACCCGTGGAACGGCACCTACATGATCGGTGCCGGCGACCCGCAGCACACGGTCTGCAAGGGTGACAGCGGCAGTCCGCTCACGGTCCGCCGTGGCGCGGATGGCCATCCCGTCGAGGTCGGCGTCGCGGATATGGCGGCGAGCGAGGACTGCGACACGGCCGGCGCCTTCACCGAGATGTCCAACGCGCAGCTCGCGTGGCTGGCAAGCGTCGCGCCCGTGGTGACGACCGGGTGGGGTCCGTGTGTCGCGCCGGACGGCACGACCGGGCGGCCGGTGGCCCACTACACCGCCCAGCCGTACGCGGGAGCTGCCCGCGACGGCGGCAACTACTGGGACATCGCCTGCGGCCACCCGAGCCTGCTGGCCGGTCCGATGAGCGACGTCGCCGCCGCGGCGACGCAGAATGGCGGCGTAGAGATCTTCGGCCAGACCACAACGTACGGCATCTTCCGCAACTGGCCGAGCACGCCGGGCGGCCCGCTGAACGGCTGGGTGGGAATGCCCGGACAGGCGACGGCGATCGCGGCGACGTTGATCCGCTACGGCGGCGACGGCCTGGTCAGCCTCTTCGTCGCGGACTCGACCGGCACGGTGTACGGCACCAAGGAGATCGCACCCAACGGCCCGTTCGACGTTCTGGCGCAGCTTCGGCGGCGTGGTGACCTCGCTGGCCGCGGCCACCAACAGCGATCATCGGGTCGAGTTGTTCGCCACGAACAGCGGCGGTGGCGTGTTCCACCGGTGGGAGACCTCACCCGGCGGGGACTGGACCGACTGGCAGCAGTTCGACGGCGTCCTGACCCGTATCGCCGCCGCCCGCAACGCCGATGGCCGGCTGGAGCTTTTCGGCGTCAACCCCGCCGGCAGTATCTACCATCGCTGGCAGCTCACCCCTGGCGGCAACTGGTCGAGCTGGATGCAGATGCCGGGCGTGCTCTCCGACATCGCCGCCGCGACCAACTCGGCCGGCCGGATCGAGCTGTTCGGGGCCAACGCCAACGGCGAGGTCTACCACAACTGGCAGACCAGCCCAGGCAACCCCTGGTACGGCTGGGTGCAGCTGCCGGGCAACGTCCGGCGCCTCGACGCGGCGCTGGATCTGAACAACCTCCTGGAGCTCTATGGCATCGACGCCAACGGCGGGACCTGGCGCATGACTCAGCTCAGTCCGGCCGGCTCGAGCTGGTCAGGGTGGTCGATCGTGACCAATGTGCCCCCCGTCCATTCCCCGATCCCGCCCAGGCCGAGCCGCTGACACCGGGTGTGCAGGGGCCTTCTCCTACACCCCAGACGCCCAGAACCGTCCGCATTCCCCAACACTGCGCCGGATGGCAAGGTCGTCGAGCTGCGGCCGCCCAACCCGCTGCGGCTGGGCGGGGCCAGGTAACCATCGAACAGCCCTTGCCCACTCGTTGGTCACGCGTATAGCATGTTGGTCATGTGTTCAGCATCGGCGCTGGACGGGCGTCCGGCGGCGGACCTTACAGCTCGGGCGCAGATCCGCAACGCGGCGATCGCGGTCTTCGCGGAGGAGGGCTTCGACGCCTCCTTCCGCAGCATCGCCAAGCGCGTCGGCGTCTCACCAGGGTTGATCACGCACCACTTCGGCTCGAAAGAGCGGCTGCGAGCCGAGTGCGACGCAGAGGTGTTGCGCCAGTACATGGCAGTGAAGATCGACGCGATCGACAGGCCGACCGACCACCTCATCAGTTACCTCATCGCACCCGGCTTTGCCGCCAGCCTCGTCGTGTACATACTGCGTGCGATTCACGCCGGCGGGCAGCCGGCGCGTGACTTCCTCGAGCGCATGATCGACAACGCCCGAGGAATCATGGCGTACAGCGTTGAGACCGGCATGGTCAAGCCGTCGCGCGACGAGGAGGCGCGGCTGCGCTATATGACGTACCTGACGGTGGGCGCGCTGCTGGTGCAGTTCGTGACATCGCCGGGGCGAACGCCCGAGGAGTTCATCGCCTCTATCCAAGCCGGCCAGCAGGACCAGATCCTGCCCACCCTCGAGCTGTTCACCGAGGGCTTCCTCGCCGACCGCACCGTGCTCGACGACTACCTGATCTACATCCACGACCAACCGAAGGAATGATGTATGTCCAGCAATGAGATGGCCGTCGAGGTCGAGGGCCTCCAGAAGCGCTTCGGCCAGGTCGCCGCATTGCGCGGGCTCGACCTGCGGGTACCGGTCGGCGAGGTGACCGGTTTTCTCGGGCCCAATGGCTCCGGCAAGACAACGACTATCCGCATCCTGCTCGGCCTGCTGCGCGCCGACGGCGGCAAGGCGACCGTACTCGGAGGTGACCCGTGGGTGGACGCGGTGCGCCTGCACCGCTCGATCGCCTACGTCCCCGGTGATGTCACGCTGTGGCCCAACCTCACCGGCGGCGAGGCGATCGACATCCTCTGCCGGCTCTCCGGTCCGATCGACCTCGACCGCAAGAAGGTGATGCTCGAGCGCTTCGAACTCGATCCGACCAAGAAGGCCCGTACGTACTCCAAGGGCAACCGGCAGAAGGTCGCGCTGGTCGCCGCCCTCGCGTCGCGGGCGCAGTTACTGCTGCTTGACGAGCCGACCAGTGGCCTCGACCCGATCATGGAGGCCGCTTTCACCGAGTCGATCCGGGAGGTCAAGGCCGAGGGCCGTTCAGTACTGCTGTCCAGCCACATCTTCGCCGAGGTGGAGAAGCTTGCCGACCGCGTCGCGATCATCCGCGAGGGTGTCACGGTGGAGTCGGGCACGATAGCCGGGCTGCGGCACCTGACCCGCACGCAGATGAGGGCCGTATTCGACGGCGGCGCGGACGGGCTGACCGCCGTGCCCGGCGTCCACGACCTCGCGACGAGCGACGGTCACGTCAGCTTCGCTGTCGACGACGACGCGTTGCCCGCGGTCCTGGCGGCGGTGGCGCGGCTGAACCCGCGCTCGCTGGTGGCGAACCCGCCCTCGCTCGAGGAGCTGTTTCTGCGACACTACAGCGACGAACTCGCCGCCCTGGGCAATGGGGGCGGGAAGTGACCGCCACCGCCGAGACGCGCCTGCCCCGTGCCGCATCGCCGTCGACCACCAGCATCCACCACCCCCCGTTGGATGGCCTGGCCGGGCTGGGCACGATGGTCCGCTTCGTCGTGCGCCGCAATCGCGTGCGGCTGTCCGTGTGGATCGTCGTCATTGTCGGGCTGTTCGCCTATGTCGGCGACTACTACAAAGGTCTGTTCACCACCCAGCAGGCGCTCGACGACTTCGCGAAGTTGTCCAACACGCCCGGAATCAAGGCGCTCACCGGCCTCGCGGCGGCACCGGCCACGCTCGGCGGGGCGGTGTGGACCAAGATCTGGATGACGTGCGCCATCACACTCGCGCTCGGGGTCGTCTTCCTCGTCACCCGCAACGGCCGGGCCGACGAGGAGCTGGGCCGAACCGAGCTGCTGCGCTCGCGAATGCTGGGACTGCACGCCTCCTCTGTCGCGTCGTGGCTGGTGAACGCGGCGCTGTGCGTCGTCATCGGGCTGTTCGTCGCGCTGGCGTCCGCCGGGCTGGGCCTCGACCCCGACGGCGCCGGGACCGCCGGCTCGTGGGTGGTCGGCGCCTCGGTGACCGGAGTCGGGCTGTTTGCCCTGGGCGTCGGCGCTCTCGCCGGGCAGCTTGCGTCGACCTCGCGCGGCGCCAACTCCGTCGGCTCGATCGTCGTCATCGCCTGCTACGTGTTACGGATGGTCGGCGACCTTGGCAGCGGAACCCTCACGTGGGTGTCGCCCATCGGGTGGGGCCAGCAGATGGCCCCGTGGGGAGCCAACCGGTGGTGGCCTTTCGCGCTGCTCATCGCACTCACCGCGGTGCTGCTAGCCGTCGCATGGCTGGCCGAGGCACACCGCGACCACGGCGCCGGCCTGCTGCCGCAGCGATCCGGGAAGGCCGGCGCGCCGCGACGCTATGCAACGCCGCTCGGCCTGGCGGTACGCCTGCAGCGTGGCCCGATCATCGGCTGGACTATCGCGGTAGTGCTCGGAGCGCTGCTGCTCGGGTCGGTGGTCAAGCAGATGAACGACCTCCTAGCGGACGCCGGCAACAACTTGTCAGCGATCATGCACGGCACCGGCGTCGCCGCGCTGCTCGGGCTGATGGCCGGGCTGATCGCGCTCATCGTCGCGATCTTCGCCATCCAGTCCACCACGCAACTGCGGGCCGACGAGGCGAGCGCGATCCTCGAGCCGCAGCTGGCGGGCGCGCTCTCCCGGCTCCGGTGGGTGCTGCAACGCCTGCTGATCCCCACAGTCGGCGCCGCGGTCCTGCTCGCACTGGGCGGCTGGCTCATCGGCGCCGGGTACGGGGCGACCATCGGTGACTCGTCGCAGGGCGTGCGCATCGCCGGCGCGGCCGTGGCGTACTGGCCGGCCGTGATGGAGCTCGTCGGGCTCGCGGTGCTGCTGTTCGGCTACGTGCCCCGCGTGGCGATCCCCGTCACGTGGGGCGTCGTCGCGGCCTTGTGGATAGTCATGATCATCGGCGACGCTCTCCATTTGCCAGGTTGGGTGCTCGACGTGCTGCCGTTCTCGGCCACGCCAAGCCTGCCCGCCGAGCCGATGACGTGGACGCCGGTGATCGTCATGACAGCGGTCGCGGCGGTGCTCGCCTGGGCCGGCCTCGACCGGTTCACCCGGCGGGACCTCCAGCCGGGGTGACGTGCCATGGCGGTGGACAGGACCGCGGCCCGCCCCCGCTACCGGCCTCAGGCGGTTGACAGGCAGCGCCCTCCTATGTGGCCAGAGGCGTAGCCGCGCTCGTACGGGCGGGCGATGCCGACCGCCGGGCTGGCACGATCGTCTCCTCCCGCCAGCCTCTGGCTCTGGAAGGGAGTGGTGTACCTTGCCGGGCGTGGCCACGTGGCTATTGAGCAAGTTGGACATCGATGTGTTGGTGACGTTGAGCGTGTCCGGCCCGGCCGAGGTGGGCCACCCTCGGCCGAGGTGGCGACAGAGCTTTCGCTACCGGGAAACGTCGTGGCCCGAGTCGCCCCACGCGCTGGGTGAGTTGCTGTGGCGGGCGAACGCCGACGCCGTCCTCGACTCGGGGTGGGACGAGGAGCAGGACGCGCCGCCCACGTACGTCTTCGAACCGTTCCCGTACCCGATCACGGCGGTCGAGGGGTTGAAGGCGATCGCCTGCTACCGGCACCAGACCGCCGACGATGCGCGGCAGTGGGACGGGTCGGTCCCGGAGGCGTTCTGCGTTTCGTTGGAACGCGGTCTGATCGCTTATCTGCCCGGTTTCGACGTGGCGCCGTGGGGCTGGACGAGCGGCCATGTGGAAGCCAAGGCGTGGCAAGCACGCCGCGCCGCCCCCGACGAGGACGCGGGTGAGACGGTCCCGGTCGGGGCGGATGTCATGCACGCCATCGAGCTGCTCGTGGGCCAGGGCATCGCACTGGAACCGCACACCGGGGTCGACGATGACGTCCCGGCGGGTGCCGCCGGGCGGATCGACCCCGCCTTCCAGGCCCTGCCGAGTCGGAAGGTCGGCCACTGGTCGAGCACCAACACCTACAACTACCACCAGGTCCAGGTGCGCGCGTACGCCGACGAAGGGGCCGCGCACGTCGGATACCTGGTGCGGCGAGCGCTCTACGAACGCGTCCCCGACGAACGATGGGCCGAGTCCACCCGATTCGTCGCGCGCCATGGCCGTCTCGTCGTCGACCTCGCGCGGCACCCGGTCGCCCCCACGGTCGACCTGACCAGATACACGCATGTCACGCTGCAGCAACAGCGCGACGCGCTCGCATTGCTCGGCGAACCGGACGAGTCGTGGTCGAGCGACGCCCTCCCGATCATCGCCAACGTCGAAGGGACGACGGTGGCCGCCCAGGGCATCGTCCTACCCCACTCGCCCGGTCATGCCGTCCGGGTCGTCACCGATCACGAGGGCCTGCAACGCCTGGCCGAGCTGATCACCGACGAGCACGTGCGCCAGCAGGTCCTGGACATCGACCCGGACACCCACACCGCGGTGCTGGTCCACGGCGCGGCCGGCGCCGATCGGCTGACCCGGGCGCACATTCAGGAGCTCGCGTCGCCGCCCGGCTACGACCCGACGTATCTACTGAGCCTCGCCATCGAGGGGCTCCGATGGACGTCGGCCGTTCTCTTCGTCATCGATAAACTCCCCGTCCGTCCCACCGAGGCCGTGCTGCACCACCTCGGGGCCGGCCTGTGGATAACCCCGTTGACCGTCCTGGCCTGATCGTTCGTCCCGGATCGTTCCTCGGCGGTCCCATGCCGTCGCGGCCCGGACCCGTCGCTCCGCCGGCACTGTCGGGCCCTGGCGGCCCGACGCCACTCTGAACTGACGGACGCGCCGTTGCATCGCGTCGGTGGCCAGCTACGAGACCACGGTCAGGCGCAGGTCCCTGTCGAGGACGGCTGCCAAGCGGCGGGTTTCCCGCTCGATCGCCTCCTGGGGTCGGCGTCGCTCGTCGAGCCAGGTGACCGTGATCTCGTCGCCCTCTCGAGCCCATGTTCCGCATACAACACCGCCGGCGATCACCGGGTTGGCCTTGCGAGTCATCAGGTCTCGCCGCGTCGACGGAGTGATGTGGGCGTCCTTGGTGCCAGGACCCATCACCCACTGGTCGTGCCCGGGGAGGAATCGCACCGCCTCCGACGGATGCGTGCCCTCGAGGGCGTCGACGTCCTCGCGCACGACATACGCCACGGTCCCCTCGACGTCGACCGCGACCAGCCGGTCGCCGAGCCCTTCGAACCAGGAATCGAGCCGCTTGCGTCCCGCGCTCAGGCAGTCGCCGAGCCAATAGTGGAGGTTGTCGATCGTCGCCGGCCCATACGTCCGGAAGTACGCCGAGACGGCACGCGGTCCCGCTTCGTCGAGGTCGGGGATGCCCCGCCATCTCGAATTGCTGTCCAGGCGCTGCAAGGTGCGCCGTCCGTCTCGCGGCGGGCCGAAGCTCAGGTCCCCCAGCCAGGACAGCGGCTTGATCAGCGTTCCCGCGCCCTCGTCGAAGACCGGCTTCAGGTGCCGAAACGCGCGGTGCCTCGACAGTGCCTGCCCTAGCTCGACGACGGTCAACGGTCCGTCGCTCAGGGCCGCGCGCACCGCGGCCCGGAAGTCCGGCCAGTCCGAGGGAGTGAGCCGGTAGTGGTCCACCCAACTCGGCAGCTCCCACTGCCGGCCGGCCGATCGGATGGCCAGGTACATGCCGCCCTCCTCGGGAGAGAGATAGTGCATGGACCCGCGGAACGCGAATGCCTTGATCACCTCACCGTCAGTCAGGGCCTCGGCGAGCTCACCTGGACGCGACGTCGAACAACGGGTCCGGACAGCCAGCTCAGCGAGCGACTCGTCCATCGAGAGCACCGCGCCGAGCCGGCGTACGACCCCCGTGACCGACCCAGCCCCTACGGGGTCCAGCAACTGTCGTTCCATCCGCCAGGCCAGCGCTTGTGACCACGTGACAGAAGCCTCGGTTTCCCTACTCACGTAGGCAGCGTCGCATTCATTCCGGACGAACGACGTCCTTGTCCTGTTCGACGTAGCAGCTGCTGTGCATCCGCCCACGCGAGTCGGTCAGGTCATGACGGCACCCCGCCTTCGCCTCGTCGTTCGAATCGCACTCTCATGCCGCCGCCCATCGGGGTTCGCCAGCCACCTCAACGTTCGCAGAGGCCAATCCAAGAGAGGCGCGGCAGGGTGCAGGGGCCGCTGTGCGCACCGATCACGCTGGCCAGGTCAGCCCCGGCCGTCGCCACGCGTGATTCGACCGGCCGGCTCGTGTCGATTTCACCGAGCGCGTTCGTCGTACACGTAGCGGTGTCCGCCGGGCGCCACATCCTCAGGGAGAAATCATGCCTCACCCAGTAGTGCACGCAGAGATCCGTTCCGCGGACCCCGACGGCACCCGCGCCTTCTTCGGCGACTTGTTCGGCTGGACCTACCCGCGACCGGGCGCTGTTCCTGGCTACACGTTTGTCGACACCGGCGTGCCCGACTCGCTCTACCTCGCGATCAGCCCGCTACAGGCCGGCAGTGAGCTGGTCACTTTCTTCATCGGCGTCGAGAACATCAACGACACCTTGGCCCAAGCGACGAAGCTCGGCGGCCGCGTCGTGCAGGACCGGACCGACGTTCCTGGGGTGGCGTTCGCTCTGATCGCCGACCCGCTGGGGCACGTACTCGGCCTGGCCCAGCAGCTTTGATGTCGGCGACTGCCTGTGGTCGGTCAGGTGTGGCCGGGTTGCTGGTCGGGGAGTCCGGGACCGGGACGGAAGTCGATGTCCTCCCGGTCGAGGGGTTGTGAGCAGGCAGAGCAGACGATCGTGGCGATGGTGTCGTGTCCGCAGATGCGGTGGGTGAACACGATGAGCGGCCCGTCCGGGCGGTCCACCGGGCGCCCCACGACACCAACGCCAGGATCGCTGGTACGAGATCGAGGATCTTCATACTCGTACCGGTCCGGGTGTCGCTGATAGAGCCGGCGCTCGACCATCCCGTGGTCGACCAGCATGTCCAGCCGGGGGGCGGAAGGGCCTGCTTCTGCGCCGAGTTTCGCAGTTTAGGCCAGCTGACCGAGTATTGGCACGCTACAGCCGGTTGGAGCCGGCGCACTCGCTCACGATGGAGATAGCTCAGCAGGGTTCTCCCGGCCGACCGCAGCACGAGGTCGCCGTGCCGATCGCCTCCGGATTGGGGCTTGTGGGCCGACGGAGCCGGATCCATTTTGGCTTTACTGGGAGGGTCGGGCTGTCATCGGCTTCACGACGATGCGGCTCCGTGAGCCGGGTGCATGGCCACGCGCTGGCGCTACTGGTGGCAGTCGACTGTGGTGCCGGCCGGTGCAGCGAAAACGTTGTCAGGGACTGGGAAACTGCTCGGGAGATCGGTGTAGACGGTGAAGATCAGATGCGTACCCGCTGGGATGGCTGACGGCTTGATGGTGTAGACCAACGGCCAGTTCCCGGAGTTGTCCGCGGTTGTCGCCGTGACGATGCCCGACATGGCGTCCGTGGTTGGGCCCTTGACGTCACACCCTGGGATGTACCGGATGAACGCCGGCACGTTGACATCGGCCAGCTTCTTCTCCAAGGCGCCGAGTTGGGTGAGGTCCGGTCGGAGCAGCGTCAGCTGCACCGAGTCATCCGACAGCTGGACCACCGTGAACGCCGCCGGCTCGATCGGCGCCGAGACGGACCCGGCCTGGACACCGGTCGCCCCGGTCGCGCCGGTCAGCGCGGGGAGCGCGAGTGCCGTACCAATCAGCACCGCCAGCCCGCCGCCGGCAACCCCGGACAGCACCCGCCGGCGCCGCCGGCCGCGGCCGCGGCTAATGATCTTCTCCACCGGGCGGTTCAGGTGCACCCCGGACAGGGCCTGCCTCATATCGTTGAGGAACTCGTTGTCACTCATGTCCAACCTCCAATGTGCTGGCGGGCGCGAGCTGTGCCCGCAGGGCGGATGTGGCCCGGAACAGATGAGCTCCTACCGTGTTGCGCGAGATGCCCAGCGCCCGCGCGACGGTCTCGGCATCGAGGTCCAGCCAGATCCGCAGCACGATCACCTCCCGTTGTCGCTGAGGCAACCGGCGCAGCGCGGCCAGCAGCGTCGCCTCCATGCCCGGGCCGTCGGCCGATTGGTAGGCTCGGTCGTGGCCGTCCAACACGGTTTCGCGCCGACGCCGCCGCCACCACGACACCCGCAGGTTGGTAGCGGTCCGCACGACCCACGCCGCCGGGGCCGGATGCCGGCTCACCTTCCGCCACGACTCCCACGCGCGGGCGTACGCCTCGGCGGCGAGGTCCTCGGCGAGGACCAGATCACCAACGCTGGCCAGGATCGCGCGTAGGCAATCGTCCCGCGTTCTCGCGTAGAAGTCCGCGAAGTTCATCTGCTCGTGTTCCACGTCCTGTTTACGCACCAGCCCTCGAAACCATTTACCGCCCCTGACGGCACCGTAGGTGTTCCCCGATGATCACGTGATCCGGGCCTCGGTGGATCAGCCGACACTGCTACTCGTGCCCTCCTCGCACCTGGTGGTAATCCTCACCCTGGTGATCCGGTGGCGGCACCCGGGCCAACTCGGCCGACCGCACACACCCCTGGCAGCGCCGACTTTCGCGACGGCGGCAAGTTCCGAGTGCGCAGCATCCCAAAACCCGGCCATCAGGGCGGCTCACGGGCCGACCTGCCTGTCGGCGGTACCGTGCACACCGTGAGCGGGTACGTGTTCATCAGCTACAGCCGCGCCAGCCGGGCGTATGTCGACAAACTCACCGACCACATGGGCGCGGCCGGCATCGCCGCGTGGTATGACGACGAACTCGCCACCGGAGATCGCTGGGAACACATCATCCGTGACCGCATCGACGGATGTGCGGCCTTCATTGTCGTCATGACCCCCGACGCCGACCAGTCGGTCTGGGTCAAGCGGGAAATCAACCAGGCCGAGGACATCGGCACGCCGATTCTTCCACTTCTCTTGCGGGGAAAGCGTTTCTTCCGGCTCAGCGAACTGCAGTTCGACGACGTGACCGGCCAGCGGATGCCCACCGACCGGTTCGTGACCCGCCTCCGCCAGCTCATCCATCCGTCGGACCCGACCTCGACCGGACTCGCCCCGATCGACGCAGCACCCGCACCCGTCACGGTCCGGCCCACGCTGGCGGCTCGCCGCACACTCCCGGCCACACCGGCCCAGTGCGAGGGGTCGCTATCAGTCCAGACGGCACCTGGCTGGCGACCGCGAGCTTCGACCAGACGGTGCGGGTCTGGGACCTGGCTTCCGGCCATACGCGGGCAACCCTCATCGCCACACCGGCCAGTCCTGGGGGTCGCGGTCAGCCCGGACGGCACCTGGCTCGCATCCACGAGCGGCCGACGCTCCGGGGCCACAAGGACCGGCCGCAGGCCGTGGCGATCAGCTCGGACGGCACCTGGTTGGCCACCGCTGGCGCAGACCACACGGCCCGTACCTGGGACGCGACAACGGGCGGCCAACGTGCCACCCTCAGAGGCAGCAAGGGCGCAGTCGAGTCTATGCTGTGCCTTCGTTGCGCCTGGACGGAGCAGGTGGGTGACCGCCTACGGGGTCACGACGAACGCTTGCATCATGTCGTTGTCTTCGTGTTCGACGATGTGGCAGTGGTGGACGTAGGTCTGGGGAGCGGTGACGCCGGTTGGTAGGTCGAACTGACCACGGATGGTGGTGAAGTAGCCGGGGTTGGCTTTGGTGGTGTCCTTGAAGCCGCGTTCCTCCGGATCGGGTGGGAGCATTGGCCCGGTGGCGAATGGTGTGGGGTCGATGCCTCCGGGCACACCGTTGGGGCCGCCGTTGGCTGCCTGGTAGGCCGCGACGTTGAACGGTGTGCGTCCGATGACCTGGTGGGTGAAGAGATGGGTGTGCATCGGGTGGGTGTCCGGCGTGAGGTTGACGTAGACCCAGTCCTCGACGGTGCCGACCGCCGGGGTTTCCGTTCCGCCAGATTCGCCGAAGTGCAGACCGTTCAGGTTGAGGAACCAGCCGGCCGTGTTGGCGCCGACTTCGTTGAGGGTGATGTGGCGGGTGTGGACGGGGCTGGGCAGATTGGCGACGCGGCCGGGCAGGCTGGCCGGGATGGTTCTCGGGCCGGGCTGGCTGACGGTCGTTCCGACCCGAATCTGCATCACCGTGGTCAACGATGGCGCCGGCGTGGTAACCGGTTTCGGCGGATTAGTGTTCTTCATGACCAAGGTCTGGCCGGGCGAAGGACGGAAGTCGACGATCACGTCGGCCCGCTCGGCCGGCGCGAGGACGAACTGCTTCATCGGAACCGGCCGATCCCACATGCCGCCTTCGGCGCCGATCTGCCACATGCGCACCCCTCCGAGGTCGAGGTTGAGAATCCGTGCGTTGCACCCGTTGAGAATGCGGAATCGGTACAGCCGAGGCTCCACGTTGAGGAACGGCCAGACTTTGCCGTTGACGAGCATGACGTCGCCGAAGTACTCCCCGATCCACGTAGCGCCGGGGATGGGGCTGGTCGGATATAGGAACGTTCCGTCGGGGTTGAACATGCGGTCCTGAATGACCAGAGGGATTTCGTACGCCCCGCCAGGTATGCCGATCGCATTGGGTTCGAGCCCGGTGTCGTGCTGGTCGCGCACCAGATAGCCCGCGGCGAGCCCGGCGAACACGTTGAGGCGTGTGGTGCCAAGACCGTGGTCGTGGAACCACAGCAGGGAGGCTGGCATCTGGGGGAGTTGGTTGGGATAGAACACCGTCTGAGTCTCCCCGGGCCCGAATCCGTTCGGGGTGATGGCCGGGTTGCCGTCACTGGCGGCGGCGACGAACCCACCGTGGAGGTGGGTCATCAACCGGACCTGGTTGCCACGAGGTGTCAGACGTGTGTCGACCGGGATCCAGGCCGGGTACGTCGCCGGCAGGTTATGCGTGAAGCTGGCGGTGATCGGCGTGCCGCTCTGGGCGACTACCACCATCCCAAACGAGCCGGCCTGGCCACTGAGCCCGGATCCGTCGTCGTACGCCCACAGCGGCGTCGGCGGCAACTGCGGATGCAGCTGTCGGGCAATCTCCCGCTGAGTAAACGTGTATTGGTTGAGCGCGCTCGATGAGGCCACCACAATCCCGGCGCCTGGTAGCGGCACCGGTTGCACATACTTGGTCAGAGTGCCGCCCGGTGCGGCGGACGAGATACCGGGCCACGCCGCCATGGGCACAGCCATTGCAGCACCAACGCCAGCGCTGTATCCCAGAAATTGACGGCGGCTGATACGGCTCATTGGTCCTCCTCAATCGACAACAGCTTCGGTGTCATTCGACGACCGTCGGAGAGCGATCGCGACTCGCACGAGGACCGGGTGTGAGCGCAGGTATCATCAGCTACGGTCGAAGCCGCGAATCGCACACTTCAGCGGCCCCGCAGCCAGCAGAGACCCAGCGCTGCTATGGCACAACAACCGAACGTCTCGAACGGATGCGGATGATCGGGTAGCGCTACGGCGCCATAGCGAATGACCTTCATCCGGGCATCGGCGAGTGGGCCTGACCCGTTCTGACGGACATCCAAGATCTGTGGGCGACGTGCCCTTGTCAATCCCCAATAAGCGTGGAGGACTCCGTTATGCCGCGTGAGACCTCCTGGCCTCCGCGATGAAGCGTTCGTAGTCGATGGGTGACATCCCGTCGCAGGCGCTGTGACGACGGCGGGCGTTGTAGAAGTCGACGATCCAGGTGGCGATCTTGAGCCGGGCTTCGACTCGGGTACGGAAGTGGTGTCGGTGAATGTACTCGACTTTGATGGTCGAGTTGAACGCCTCGGCGGCGGCGTTGTCCAGGGCCGACCCGACCCGGCCCATGAACAGCAGAACACCGAGCTTGCCGCACGCTGTCTTGAACGCCTCGGCGCAGTACTCCTTGCTGCCGCGGTCGGAGTGGAAGATGACACCGTCAACGGTGCCGCCACGGTTGGCCGCGGCCATGTTCAGTGCGGCCACAGCCACGTCGGCGTCGTGGTGCTCGGACATGGCGTAGCCGAGTAGCCGTCGGCTGAACAGATCCAGAACCGTTGCCAGATAAAGCTTTCCCTCATCGGTGACGATCTCAGTGAGGTCGCCGCACCAGAGCAGGTTCGGCGCGACGGCGGTGAACTGGCGCCGGCCCGATCCGGTGCGGTCGGCCGCTTGCCAGGTCTGGTCAGACTGCGCCGGCGCCGGGGCGTACGCCCGGCCAGGCCCAGCTCAGCCATCAACCGGGCGACAGTGTTCTCGCTGACCCGGTACCCGGCCGCCCACAGATCCAGCGTGATGCGCGGCGAACCGTACGTGCCACCGGAGGCGTCGAAGAACTCCCGGATCTTGTCAGCCAGCTCGGCCCGCCGCACCTGCCGCGCGGTCGGTAGCCGCTCACGCCACTTGTAGAACCAGGACTCCGAGAGCCCCAGCGCGCGGCACGACACGGCGTGGGGCACGCCGTACTCGGTCCTCTGGCAGGCGATGAACGCGGCCACGCTCACTTCGTCGCCTCCCTGACCCACAGGACCACACTGCGCTTGAGGACATCACGCTCCATGGCCAGCTCGGCCACCTCACGGCGCAGCCTCAACAACTCCTCGCGCTCGGACTCGCCCAACGCACCATTGGCCGGCTTGCTCGCCTGCCTGTCCCGCTTGACCCAGTTGGCCAATGTGCCTGCATTGATCCCCAGATCCCGCGCCACGTCCACAATCGGCTTGCCGGTCTCTCGCACGATCCGGACCGCACCAGCCCGGAACTGGGCGTCGAACTGTCGTCTCGTCTCAGCCATGAACCTCTATCCCCTAAGGTCTGGCCTCCACGTTACTGGGGGAAGATCACCTCGCCCTCGCCGACCACCACCTCGAGGTGTGGCAGGTCGCCGACGAAGGATTCCTGCTGACCCTGGACCCGCCGCACGGACCCCGGCTGTGCAGCCAACACCTCAGCATCCGTGTGACCTGCTCCCCGACAAGACCGTCGGCAGTACAGCCATCTTTGCCATTCTCGACGCCATCGCACGGATCGCCAACGGGACTCCTGGACCAACAAGACCGGGCCGCCGGCCGAACCCACCTCCCCGCGCCGAGCCGAGTTTCCGCCTCCGTCGTGAGCCCCGCTCCGCTCGTTTAGCGTGAAGGAAAGTGGCGGGTCTTCCTGGAACGCCAAGGCCTTCACCCAACTGTTGCCGATGCTCCAGGCGATGGTGGAGTTTTGCGGCGCGTTCGGGTCGGGCGGGATGAACCATCCGGCCCAGGCAAGTTCCGAACCGTATGCCTGGCCGCCTGGGTACAGGTGTTGGCCGCGGGCGTCAACCGCACCAGAGTAG
Organism: uncultured Actinomycetota bacterium; assembly: GCA_963803345.1. GTDB lineage: Bacteria > Actinomycetota > Actinomycetes > Mycobacteriales > Micromonosporaceae > CAWDLX01. Next base: position 91,680 of record CAWDLX010000004.1, on the reverse strand, counting down.
ATCTTGCGGGACGACGCCGATCTGTTCTGCGGCCAGACAGGTGTCGATCTCGTTGCCGGTGCAGGCGATGCTGGCGGGGTCGAAGTCGCACCTGCGGGGATCGTCCAGCGGTCCGTCGACCAGCCCGTCGATTTGATGGCAGCGGGTCATGACGGCCGCGTGCAGCGCGGGCAGTTTGCTTGCGGACAGGATGGGCCGTCAAGCCGAGTTCACGTTGACCCGCGCCAGCCATGGTTGGTTGAAGGAGTTGAGTTCGGTGGTGATGGACGCCGGCGCGCCGGCGAGGATGCCGTCGAAGTCATCCGGGGAGCGCTGCGCTTCCGTGAGGCCTTCATGACCGCCTTGTGAGCAGCCGTCGAAGTAGGAGTAGCGCGGTCTCTGGCCGTAGAACTTCGCGATGATTGCCTTGGTGGTCAACGCCGTCAGGTGCTCCGCGCGGTAGGCGAAGTCGATACGGAGTTGGGGGTCGGTGCCGAAGAGCCCGTCGCCCCCGACGTGACCTTGATTGTTGGATGCCGTCGCGAAGGCCCAGCCCGTGACCGGTGCGCATCCGACTGCCGCAGCGATGTTGATCCCGAGCAGGCCGCAGAGTCCGCCGCAGCCGGTCTGGAGGTAGCGCTGCCGGTACGTCTGGGTGGGCAGCTGGGCCTGGAACTGGATCCGCGGTGCGATGATTCCACGCACGTCGCAGACCTGGTAGCCGACTCTGCGGTGGCAAGGACGGCGGTGGTGACGCTCACGCCGGCACCAACGTCAGCGGACACGTCGATCCCAACAGGTTCTCCGCATGTCCTGGCTGGTGTCACGATCGCCAGATCGTGGTAGGGGCGTTCGGGGCGCTGTGCTGTGGACTCGGCTATCGCCGGCTCGCCGGTGGCGAACAGCTGCTGAGAGATGTTCGTGATGCGAACGCATGTATGTATGGCGCACAGCCGAGGTACGAGCGCCTTGCTCATCCGTCAATCGATGCGTGCTTCCGGCCCGACCAAACGACCTGTCGAGCTGTTGTGAGCATCGACCACATTGGACGGTTGCGGTGCGGCTACAAGCCAACGTCGACTGACTACCCGGTTTGGGGGCGTTTTGTTCAGCTGAGGCGCCGCGAAAACCGAGCGAGCGCTCGGAAAGCATTGCGTGGATGCCGGCACCGGCATACGTTGTCCCCGGCACCTTTCAGTTTCTGCTGAGCGAACGTTTCCCCAACGTCAATCCTCGACCACCGGCGCGCTCCCGTCAGCGCGTTCGCTGGACGCCGACTCCGAGGAGCGCCGAGCCTCATGAAGAAACGCCGCACCGCCGCCTTCGCGTGTCTGCTCATGACCGCCGCCAGTATCACGGCCGCCGCGCTGCCCGCGGCGGGAACCGCATGACTCGCCGCCAGCACGGTTTCCGGGACTCTGACGGAACTGGAGCTGCGGACGCTGGTCTCGCAGATGAGCCTCGCCGAGAAGATCGGCATGGTCAACGGGACCAGTGACCCGAACTGCACCCCGGTCGCCCAGCTCACCTGTTTCGGGCAGGTCTGGAACTCGCCGGGGGTGGCCCGGCTCGGCATCCCGCGTCTGCGCATCACCGACGGGCCAGCCGGGATCCGCTTGAGCCACTTCGAGACCGCGATGCCGGCCCCGGTCGGACTCGCGGCCACCTTCGATCGTACGGCGGCGGCGCTCTACGGATCGACGGTCGGCCAGGATGGCCGAGCGTCCAATCAGGATGTATGGCTGGCCCCCATGCTGAACCAGGTCGTCGTGCCGACGGGTGGACGCAACTTCGAGACCCTCGGCGAAGACCCCTATCTGGCCGCGCAGCTCGTCGCTCAGGAGACGAGGGCGGCTCAGGCTCAAGGGCTCATCGTGACGCTGAAGCACTACGGCGAGAACAACTTCGAGAACGGGCGCAACGCGACCAGCGTCAAGGTCGATGAGCGGACGCTGCGGGAAGGCGAGCTGCAGGCGTTCGAGGCCGGCGTCAACGCCGGCGCCGGCGCGGTCATGTGCGCCTTCAACCGGATCAACGACGTGTTCGGCTGCTCCAACGACGTGTTGATCAACCAGATTCTCAAAGGCGATCTCGGCTTCACCGGATTCGTGATGACCGACTTCGGTGCCGCTCACGCCACCAGCGACCTGGCCTATGGGCTGGACATGGAGCAGCCGGGCAACAACCGGTTCTCGGCCGCGAACCTCACCAACGCCGTGACCAACGGCACGCCGGCGGTGCCGCTCACCAACGACCTTCCCGCCGTGCCACCAATCTCGGCCGAGCAGTGGCAGGCGGCCCTCGACGGTGCCGTGGTCCGCATTCTGACCGCCGAGAACGGCGTCGGCCTGTTGGAAGGCACAGAGTTCGGTTCACACTTCACCGGTGTGCCGACGCCCTACGACCCGCCGCGACCCGACCTTGACGCACTCCGGCCGTCATCATTCGCCGCGGCCGAGAAGATCGCGGCGGAGAGCGCCACCCTCCTTCGCAACGAGCGCGGCACGCTGCCCCTCCAGCCGCACGACTTCACCGGCGAGGGCGTGCTCGTGATGGGACCGACTGCCGTCGCGGCCTACGTCGGTGGCGGCGGCAGCGCGCATGTCACACCGGCACCGGGGGTGGCAAGTCCGTACGAAGCCCTCGTCGCCGCGACGGGCCCCCAGGCGAGACTGCGGTTCATGCCCGGCTACGACCTGGACGGTCAACTGCTGCCCGCATCGGCCGTCTCCGTTCCGGCTGGACCATCTGTGCTCCCGGCCGGTCTGCCGGTCGGTGATGAGAGCTTTGCCGGTCAGTCGGGCTGGCTGCGGCAGCAAACGTCGACGGACGTGGTCGCAACGGGGGCACAGCCAGCGCCCTGCAGCGTTGGCTGTGCGGCCGACCAGGTCGATCCGACCGTCAACTACGGCGGCACGAACACCCTGCCCGGCGGGACCGGGTGGCGGTGGACCGGTAAGCTCACGGCGCCCGCCGCCGGCAACTGGCAGCTGAAAGTGTTCGTACGAAACCAGACCAGTGCCGCCCTGTTCGTCGATGGACTGGCCGCCAACCCCAACCGACGTATCAACGTCGGCAGGTTCGGTCTGGTCGGCGGGTTCGGCGCCAGCACAGTGCCAACCTGGGATGGCCTGGCCCAGGCTAACAAGAATCACGACACGAGCGGTCAACAACTTCAGCAGAGCACGTTCGCGACGAGCTTCGCCGCCAGCGAGACGCACGACCTCGACCTGAGGGTGGTCAGCACCGGCACGGAGCCGATGAACGTCCGGTTCCAATGGGTCTCGCCGGACTGGCAGACACAGAAGATCAACGAGGCCGTCACGGCCGCGAGGTCGGCGAAGAAGGTCGTCATCTTCGCCTACGACGAGGGAACCGAGGGCAACGACCGGCCCGACGCGGCGAACCAGAACAACCAAGCATTGGGACTGACGCTGCCCGGCTACCAGGACACCCTCATCTCCGCGGTCGCCGCGGCCAACCCGAACACGGTCGTGGTGCTCAACACAGGCGACCCGGTGCTGATGCCGTGGAACAGCAGCGTCAGGTCCATCCTGGACATGTGGTATCCGGGCCAACGAGGCGGCGTCGTCACGGCGAACGTCCTGCTAGGAAAAGTCAATCCCGGCGGGAAGCTACCCGTGAGCTTCCCCGCGGACGCCACGCAGATCCCGACCTACGACCCGAACTGTACGGACACTGCAGTCAATGGGACTGTCCACTGTATCCAGGGCGGGCCGAACCTGGCTTCGTTTCGGGTAACCATGGCTACCGGACCATCGACTACACGACCAACGGCATCTTCGTGGGCTACCGGTGGTACGACAAACACGACATCGCTCCGTTGTACCCGTTCGGGCATGGGCTGTCCTACACGACGTTCGCGTACTCGGACCTGAAGACGGCGGCGACGGCGGACGGGTTGGACGCGACCTTCACCATCCGCAATACGGGGTCGCGGACCGGCGTCGAGGCGGCTCAGGTATACCTCGGATCCACGGCGTCACCGGTGGTGCCCCTGGCCGAGCATGCGCTGGTGGGCTTCGAGCGGATCGAACTCGCTCCCGGTCGGTCCAAGCGGGTGACAGTTCACGTCGCCGGTCGCGGGCTCTCGTACTGGTCAACGGCAACCGATCGGTGGGAGTTGGCCCTTGGCGCCCGTTCCTTGTCGGTGGGCTCCTCGTCGCGGGACTTCCGGCTCTTCACGAGCAATGCCACGGCCCCCGCACTCACCGTGCCCGACGACCTGCGGGTACGAACGCGGAGCAATCATGGCGCGGTCGTGAACTACCAGACCTCGGCGGTCGGCGTCGCTGGCAGTCCGGTGACCGTGGCGTGTAGCTCGCCATCCGGTTCGACATTCGCGGTGGGCGTGACTCGCGTGGAATGTTCGGCGACCGACAGCAGCGGCAATACAACGCGGAGGAGCTTCCGTGTCCTGGTGACTGACTGACCCGAGCGTATGTGCGGCGCCACCCGAATCGGCTGGCGCCGCATCGCTTGCCTAGAACGGGAAGGCGCGAGGGTCGGCGCGGGACGTGACCCATTGCAGGTCGGTGAACTCCTCGGCGGTGAAGCCCAGACCGAACCGGCCGAAGCCGCTGTCCTTGACGCCGCCAAAGGGCATCTGGGGTTCGTCGTTGACCGGCTGGTCGTTGACATGCACGATGCCGGATTCGAGGCTGCGAGCCAGTTCCATGCCCCGGTACGGGTCGCCGGTGAGCACCGCCGCTGTGAGCCCGAACCGGGACTGGTTGACCCGTTCGACCGCGGCGTCCGCGTTGTCCACGGCTTCGAGGATGGCGACCGGGCCGAAGGTCTCCTCGAAGGCGATCTCAGCGGTGGCCGGGACGTTGGTGAGCACCGTCGCCGGGTAGCAGGGCGGTTGGGGCCGGCCGCCGGTGAGGACGCGCGCGCCCAATGCCACCGCCTCTTCGACCCGCCGCGTCACCAGGGACAGCGCCCATTGGTTGATGAGCGGGCCGATGACGGTGGTCGGGTCACCGGGATCGCCGGTCGGTAGCCTGGCTACCTTATCGACGAATCTGGCTGTGAAGTCTTCGAGGACCGGCCGCTCTACGTAGATGAGGCGGGCGCACATGCACACCTGGCCCTGGTGGACGAATGCTCCGTACGTGGCGGCCTCGACCGCGTAGTCCAGGTCGGCGTCGGCCAACACGATGAGTGGGTTCTGTCCGCTGAGTTGCAGGACGATCCGCTTCAGGTGCCGGCCGGCCGATTCGGCCAGCCTCCGACCGACCACGGTTGAGCCGGTGAAGTTGAGTCGCCGTACGTTGGGGTTGGCGATCATCTCCTCGGCGATGGTGCCAGCGTCGCCAGGCGCGTGGGTGACCACATTGAGGGCGCCGGGTGGCAGCCCGGCGTCGTGGAACAGTTCGGCCCAGAGGGCTCCGCCCGTCAGCGGTGACTCTTCGGATGGTTTCAGTACAACCGTGTTGCCGACGGCGAGTGGCCCGACGATGGCTCGGCCGGCCAGCACGAAGGACGCGTTCCAGGTCGCGATGGCACCGACGACGCCAACGGGACGGCGGACCGCATACGCCTGCGTGCCTGGGCGGTCCGACGGCATCACCTGACCGGTCGGTACGAAGGCCAGTCCGGCGGCCTGGCGCAGCAGGGAGGCGCTGAAGCTGATCTGGACGTTGGCGAAGTGCCGGCCACAACCGGTCTCGAGAGCGAGCAGGTTGGCGATCTCATCGGCGCGACTGTCGACAAGCTCGGCCGCCCGCAGAAACACGCGTTGCCGATCGCTGGGCGTGACGTTTGCCCAACGGTCGCGGGCGGCGTGGGCGGCGGCAATGCCATTGCGCGCGTCTTCGGCGTCGCCGGCGGCGACCTGGTTCAGGATCTGGCCGGTCCAGGGATTGTGGTTGGCATACTCGCTGCCGCTGGTGGCGGCTTGCCACTCGCCGTTGACATAGTGCCGGACGGTTGAGAGGTCGGCCGGGTGCGGCCGTGCCCTTGTCCTGTCGTCCGCCGGTGCCACGTGGTCACTACTCCTTTTGAACTTTCGGGGAAGCCGGTGTTGCGATTCGGCGCAGATGGTAACCGACCGGGAGCAGCCGGATCTCGCGGCGGTCCGCGAGGAGGCTCCAGATTCCCTTGGGGAGGAACAGCGCGAAGGCGATCGCGATGGCGCCGAGTCCGATGAGGTACCAGGCGCCGGCGTCGGCGAACTGGTTCTGCACGAGGAAGAACAGCAGGGCGCCAACGATCGGGCCCTCGAAGGTGCCGAGGCCGCCGACCAGCACCATGAAGATCATGTACGCCGACCACTGCACACCGAAGATGGACTGCGGCTGGATGAACAGGGTGTTGGCCAGGATCAGGCCGCCAGCCGCGCCGCACCCGAACCCGGCCAGTACGTAGAGGCCGAACTTCAGCGGGCCGGTCCGTACCCCGAGTGACGCGGCCGCTTCCTCGTTGTCGCGGATCGCCTGGAGGGCGGCCCCGGTCGGTCGACGCAGCAGAACGAAGAGCAGGCTGAGGAGGAGGACCGCGAAGGCCAGGGCGAGCCAGTACGTGTAGGCCCGGCGGACCTGCGGGGCGAAGACGTTGAGGCCCTGCAGGGAAATGCCGGTGCCGCCGCCGAGGCTGTGGTCGAGCATCACCAGGAGTGCGATCGCCTCAGCGACCACCCAGGTGCCGACCGCGAACTGACCGCCGCGTAGGCGAAGCACGATCGGGGCGAGCACAGCGGCCAGTGCGGCGGCGACGATGGCCGCGAGTCCGATGGCGAGGAAGGGCGCCACGCCTCGCTGGGTGAGGAAGATGGTGCCGTAGGCGCCGATCCCGATGAACGTCGGTTGGCCGACCGAAACCAGTCCGGCGTAGCCGGCCAGCGCGTTCCACATGGCGGCCAGGATGATCAGGATGACCAATGAGGTCAGCTGCTGGACGATGTTGGCCCCGAACACCTGAGGGACGGTGAACAGAGCGAGGGTGACCGCGATGAGCGCCCCGGAGCCGATCCGGGTGGCGCGGGTCGACCGGGCCACGGTCCAGTCGGAGCCGACCGTCCGGGCTGGAGTGTCCACAGTGGTCATGCTCGGGCCCTCCGGAGAACGGTGACAAACCAGCCGCGAGGGCTGGCCAGGACGATGAGGAAGACCAGGTGTCCGGCCAGGATCGAGTATTGCGGATCGATGGTCGCGCCGACCGTCTGGGCGATGCCCAGCACGATTCCACCGACCAGGGTGCCCCACAGCGAGCCCAGCCCGCCGATGATGACCGCTTCGAAGGCGAAGATGAGCTGGGTCGGGCCGCTGGCGGGGGCGAAGCTGGAGTGGATAGCCAGGAACGTGCCCGCCAGGGTTGCGGTGCCGACGGCGATCGCAGTCGCTTTGGCGTAAACGGAAGAGGCCGGTACGCCGACGAGGCCGGCCGTATCGGGATCCTGGGCGGTGGCTCGCATCTCGCGGCCGAACGCGGTCCGGCGCAGCGTCAACTGGAGTCCGCCGAGAACGAGGACCGCGACCAGCAGCACGAGCAGGCCGAGGTAGGGCACTATGAGCTGGTCGGTCAGATGCCAGCTCCCGATGCTGACCGGGCCGGCGGCGGAACCGAGCGAGCGTACGTCGGGGGAGAAGATCTGCAGCAATGCGTTCTGCAACACGATCGCGAGGCCAAAAGTCGTCAGGAGCGGAGTCAGTTCGCCCGAGCGGAGACTGCGCGCCAGCAGGGTTCGCTGGAGCGCGTAGCCGAGCGCGAGCATCACCGGCAGGGCCAGAAGGAGCGCGAGGAACGGCGAGACATGCAGCTGCGTGGCGAGAATCCAGACGCCGAACGCGCCCAGAACGGCGATGTCGCCGTGGGCGAGGTTGATGATCCGCATCACCCCGAACAGCAGCGACAGACCGCAAGCGAACAGAGCATAGAGGCCGCCGAGAAAGAGGCCTTGAACGACGGCGTTGATGACGGTCATCTCGGCTCCTTGTGAGTGGCGAGGCCGAAGTATGCCTCCGTGACCTGCTCCCGGGTCACGTCGTCCGTGGCGGCCTCGAGCCGGATGCGTCCTTCGAGCAGGCAGACGACTCGGCTCGCCACCGAAAGCGCGCGGCTCAGATCCTGTTCGACCAGCACGAGCGTGGCCCCGTCGCGGATGAGGGCCTGCAACGACTCGTACACGGTGTCCACGGCAGCGGGGGACAGGCCGAGGGACACCTCATCGATGAGCAACAGTCGTGGATTCGTCATCAATGACCGGGCGATGGCGGTGGCTTGTTGCTGGCCGCCGGACAGGCTGGACGCCAGTTGCCGTCGTACGGGCGCCAGCATGGGGAAGGCATCGAGCACGGTATGAACATTCCAGGGGCCGGGCCGGGCCCGTCCCCCGGCCACGAGAAGGTTCTCCTCGACGGTCAGGTCGGGGAAGAGTCGCCGACCCTCGGGGACGAGGGCCAGGCCGCCCGCCACCCTTCGGTGCGCGGGCTGGGCGGTGATGTCCGCACCGTCGAACGTGATGGTGCCGGCAGACGCGATGTGGGCCCCGGCGATGGTGCGCAGCAGGGTGGATTTGCCGGCTCCGTTTGCCCCGACGAGGGCGAGTACCTGTCCACTGTCGACGGTTATGGACACGTCGCGGACGGCGGTCAGGAGGCCGTGCCGGGCGGTGAGGTCCTTGACCGACAGAATGCTCATGACCTCGCCTTACCGAGGTAGGCGTCGATGACGACCGCGTCACCCAGCACCGTGGCCGGGTCGCCGTCGGCGATGACTCGGCCCGCGTCCATGCACACCAACCGGTCCACGACCTGGAGCAGGACGTGGACGATGTGTTCGATCCAGACGACCGCGATGCCCAGGCGGCGCAATGCCTGGATGGTGTCGACCAGCTCGGCTGCCTCGGCGTCGGTGAGACCAGCGCCGATCTCGTCGAGCAGAAGCACCTGCGGGGCGGTGGCCAGAGCGCGGGCCAGTTCGAGGCGCTTGCGGTGGAGCAGCCCGAGGCTGTCGGCGCGGCGGTTGGCCAGTTCGATCAGGCCGCAGATGTCCAGGACCTCCACGCACCGCTGATTCGCGGCGGCGCGGGCGAGGCCGGCGCCGTGGGTCGCGCCGACGATGACGTTCTCCAGGACCGTCATACCGCCGAAGGGCTGGGGAATCTGGAATGCGCGGCCGATACCACGCCGGCACCGCAGTTCGGGTCGCAGCCGCGTGATGTCATCACCGCTGAAGTGGACCGTGCCGCGGTCGGGTGTGACCGAGCCCGCCAGCACGTTGAGCAGGGTTGTCTTGCCGGCCCCGTTGGGGCCCACGATGCCGACCGCCTCGGCCGGGCTGACCCGGAAGTCGACCTGGTTGAGCACCTGGAGTTGGCCGTAGCTACGGGACAGGCCACGCCCGACGAGGACGGGCTGGTTGCCCGTCCTCGCCGAGGTGGTCGTGGTCGCACCGCTCATGCGTACGGCTTGAGCTGAGCGGCGATCGGCACATTGGGGTCAGACGAGTTCTCGCAGAGGACGAAATCGAGTGGGTACTTGCTTCCACTCACCGCGGCCACCCACTGCCCGCCGATGATCGGCGTGGCCACCACGTTGGCGTTGGGGCCCTTGCCCCACTGGAGGTGGCCGACCGGAGTCTGCACGTCGAGCGTACCGATGGCCTTGGCGACCGCCGCCTTGTCCTTGGGGTCGGCGGCGGCCTTGAGGGCGGCGGCGGCGACGTCGAACAGCGCCAGGCTCGGGCCGAGCTGTTGGTTCCATTGCTTGTTGACGGCGGTCTGATACCCGGCGGCCAGGTCCTTGGACGAGATGTTGGTCAGTGATGAGGTGTACGGGTAGGTCGGGGTCCAGTAGGCGGCGCTGGCCAGGTTGACCCCGATCGGGCCGAGCGACTCGACCTGCGAGGGGAACAGGCCGGTCTTGGCGATCTGCACGATCTTTGGCTTGTAGCCCTGCTGGGCGGCCTGCTGCCAGAACGTGGCGAAGTCCGGCGGGATGGGGAACGTGTTGAAGATCTCGTCGCCGTTCGCCTTGAACCGCGCGATCTGCGTGGAGTAGTCGTTGGTGCCGTCGGTGTACGCACCCGGGTCGTCGATCGTGTATCCGGCCTGCTTCAGCAACGGTCCGAGCGCGGCCCGGATGGCGTTCCCGTCGGAGTCGTTGGGCCACATGACGCCGACCTTCTTGTTCGTCGTCACCTGCGGCCACAGGTGGGTGTAGGCCAGGTTGAACTGCTCGACCCCGAAGCAGAAGTGGTAGGTGTATTTGAACGCGGGCGTCGTGGCGTCGGGTTTGGCGCCGCGACCGAAGTACCAGGCCTCCCACGGCACCACGGTGGAGATGCAGGGTACGCCGGCCGCCTCGCACGCGTCGGAGACCGGGTTGACCGTCTCCGGCGTGGAGGTGGTGAGCATCAGGTCGATGCCCTCGCCGTTGATGAGGTCGTTGGCTACCTGGGCGGACCGCGCCGGATCCGACTGCCCGTCCTTGTCGATGATGGTGACGTTGTACTTCTTGCCGCCGACGGTCAGCCCACCCTCGAATGCCTTGCGCGCCAGGCCGAGCACGTACGGGTCTGGCTCGCCGAAGCCAGCCGCCGGCCCGGTCCGGGGGCTCACGAAACCGATCTTCAACGTGCCCGATGACGCGCCGCCACCGCCGACACCACCGCTGCCGACCTCGCAGCCGGCAATGAGTGGGGCCGCGGCCAGTCCGAAGCCGGTCAGGCCGGCGATGCGAAGGAAATCTCTTCGATTGAAGGGGGAAGGTTCGGCCGATCGAGAAGCCACGTGTTGCCTCCTTGGTACGCCACTGAGTGGACTCACAGGACGGAGCGACCTCGCCGGAGCACGTCGAGTGGGGGGAACGTACGAGCGTCGGTACGCGAAGTCAACATCGCGTTTCGATAGTTCAAACGAGAAGCTAAGATGTGGCATGCCACGTCGCGCCCCGTCACCGTCTGTCGCCGGTATCTCGGAGGAATGGTCCGCTGCGGCCGACCCGCCGTCGACCGCGTTTTCGCAATCGCTGGAGCGCGGGCTGGCGATCCTGTCGGAGTTCGGGGAGGCCTCTCCGGTGCTGGGCATCGCCGACCTGGCCCGGGCGGTCGGGCTCAACAAGAGCACGACCTACCGGTACGTTGCGACCCTGGCCAAGCTCGGGTACCTGGAGCAGGATCCGGACACCAAGCGCTACTCCCTGGGTCCGCGGGTGGTCGATCTCGGCTTCGCCGCCCTCAACTCGATGGAAGTCACGCGGGTCGCCGCGCCATTTCTGCAGACACTGTCGGACGAGACGGGCTACACCGTGAGCATGGCCGTGCTCGATGGACCCGACATCGTCTACGTCGAGCGCCGACGCAGCGGCCGGGCCAACGTTTTCGGGATGGGCCTGCAGTTGCACGTTGGTTCACGACTACCGGCCTACTGCACCTCGATGGGCAAAGTCCTGCTCGCCCACCGGGAGCCAGGCCAACTCCGGGCCCTGCTGGATCGCACCGACCTCGCCCGCCGCGGACCCAAGACCATCACGGCCCGCGAACAGCTGATGGCCGCGCTGACCCGCATCCGTCACCACGGCATCGCGGTCAACGACGAGGAACTCGCGGCCGGCCTGCGATCGGTGGCGGCTCCGGTGCGCGACCGCACCGGGCAGGTGGTAGCGGCTATCAACGTCGCCATCCACCTGACGGTGTGGACCACGTCGGTCGACGCGATCGTCGCCCGCCTGGACGGTCCGTTACGGCACGCGGCGGCCGAGATCTCGGGCCGGCTCGGGTACCGCAACGCCGGTTGACCTCACCTTGCAGCGACTCAGGTTTGACGTGACGACCCCGAAACCGGCGTGCCAGCTAACGGAAGCCGCGTTCGAACATGCGAAACGACCTGTTGATTAATTGTTTCGGCCCCCCTACCGTCGGCGCACAACCGACGTGGGAGGGGTGGCTGCCGTGTTTCTCGACCAAGCGGCGTGGACGGATCGGATCTTTGTCGGAGGCAGCTGGATCGACCCGGCTGGCGGCACTCGCGACGTGATCGAGCCCGCCACTGGCGCGGTGCTCGGACGGATCGGCGTGGCCAACGCTCAGGATCTGGCAAAGGCGGCCGAGAACGCCACCGAGGCACAGCGAAGCTGGGCCGCCACACCACATCCCGCGCGGGCGGCGGTGCTGCGGAAGGCGTCTCAGCTGTGGACCCAACACGCGGACGAGATCTCCTGGTGGAACATCCACGAGGTCGGGGCTGTGCCCGGGATGGCGGGCTTCGCGCTGCACGTCGCCGAGCAGGAGTGCTACGAGGCGGCGTCACTTCCCAGCCTCCCCTACGGCGAGCTGCTCGCCAGCGAGCAGCCGCGCCTGTCCATGGCCCGCCGGATGCCGGCCGGCGTGGTCGGGGTCATCTCGCCGTTCAACGTGCCCATCATTCTCGGCATCCGGTCCGTGGCACCGGCCCTGGCCCTGGGCAACGCCGTCATCCTCAAGCCCGACCCCCGGACGGCGGTCACCGGGGGCGTCACCATAGCCCGGATCTTCGAGGAGGCTGGGCTGCCGCCGGGCGTGCTGCAGATGCTTCCCGGTGGGGCCGATGTCGGCGAAGCGATGGTGACCCACCCGTTGGTCCGGGTCATCTCGTTCACGGGCTCCACCGCCGCCGGCCGGCGGGTCGGCGAACTGGCCGGCCGTCACCTGAAGCGGGCCCATCTTGAACTGGGTGGCAACTCCGCGCTCGTCGTACTCGATGACGCCGACGTCGACGAGGCGGTCAACCTGGCCGCCTGGGGCTCGTTCTTCCACCAGGGCCAGATCTGCATGACGACCGGGCGACACCTGGTGCACGACCGCATCTACGACGACTTCGTCGAGCGGCTCGCGGCGAAGGCCGCGCACCTGCCGGTCGGCGATCCCGGTCAGTCGCAGGTCGCGCTTGGTCCCCTCATCGACGCGGGCCAGCGCGACAAGGTGCACGCCATGGTGACCGCGAGCGTGGGGGCCGGCGCGCGTCTGGCCGCCGGAGGCATCTACGATCGTCTCTTCTATCCGGCCACCGTGCTCGCCGACATCCCCGAGACCGCACCGGCGTTCGTGGAGGAGGTCTTCGGACCAGTCGCCCCGGTGTTGCGTTTCTCCACTGTGGATGAGGCGCTGCGGATCGCGACGAGTTCGCAGTACGGACTGTCGCTGGGCATCGTCACCCGCGATCCGTTGCGCGGCCTGGCCCTGGCCGACCGCCTGCCGACCGGCATCGTGCACATCAACGACCAGACCGTCAACGACGAGGCCAACGCACCCTTCGGCGGCATCGCCGCATCGGGTACCGGCTCCCGGTTCGGCGGTGCCGCCGCCAACATCGAGGCCTTCACCGAAACCCGCTGGGTCACCATGCGCAGCCAACCACCCACCTACCCGTTCTGAAGCGTAGGGACCTCCATGGAGATCACCGCGGCCGTTGTCGAGGAAGTCGACGGGCCATTCGAACTCACCACCCTGGAGCTGGACGACCCAGGTCCCGGCGAGGTACTGGTCAAGCTGGTCGCCACCGGCATCTGCCACACCGATGGCCTCGCCCGCCACGGCGACCTGCCGTTCCCGCTACCCGGGGTACTCGGCCATGAAGGGGCTGGCGTCGTGGCGGCAGTGGGTTCCGGAGTGACCGGATTCGCCGAGGGCGACCCGGTGGTCATCGGTTGGCCATCGTGCGGGGCGTGCCGCAACTGTCAGGCCGGCGAGCCTCGGTACTGCCGGCGACTCGGCGAGGTACTCGCCGGTGGCGGCCGGCTGGATGGCGGATCGGCCCTGCGCCGGCCCGACGGCCGCAGTGTCTCGAGCCACTTCTTCGGTCAATCCTCGTTCGCCACCCATTCCCTGACGACCGCCGCCGCGCTGGTCCGGGTTCCGGCTGGGCTGCCGCTCGCCCTGATGGGACCACTGGCGTGTGGCATTTCCACGGGTGCCGGCGCGGTCTTCAACACGGCCCGGCCCGAGCCCGGCGCCAGCGTCGTGGTGTACGGGGCCGGCACGGTTGGGCTCGCCGCCATCATGGCCGCCCGCAACTCGGCCGCCACCCGCATCATCGCCGTCGACCGCCACGACTCCCGGCTGAGCAAAGCCACGGAACTCGGGGCTACCCACACCATCAATGCAAGCGCCGACAATCCCGTGCAGGCCATCGCCGACATCTGTGGCGCTCCGGCGGACTATGCCCTCGAGTGCACAGGTGTGATCAACGTGGTCCGGCAGGCGATCGACTCGGTCGGCATGCTCGGCACCTGCATCCTCATCGGGGGAGCTCCCGCTGGCGCCGAGTTCAACGCCGACCACATCTCCACGTTGTGGGGCAAGCGGATCGTCGGCGTCCTCGGCGGGAGTGGGCGCAGCGTCGAGCTCATGGGGGCTGTGATGGAACTCTTCGCCCAGGGACGGTTCCCCTTCGACCGCCTCGTCCAGTACTTCGACCTGGCCGACGTGCAAGCGGCCCTCGACGCGTCCTATCGAGGCGATGTCATCAAGCCCATCCTCCGCACGCCGTGACCTGGTCCCGATTCCTGGGTACGGATCCGAGGACGACTCGCGCCGGCCAGAAGGTGGCCGATGTCGGCTGCGATGCCGATCGCCCGGTCCGCGAGTTCAGCCGGCACCTCGGGATGTTGGCTGTCGACGCGCTGCCCGGTGGGCAAGGCCGGGTCGGCGCACCCGCAACGGCTAGCGAGCTGTACGGCGGCCTTTCGATCGGGGCTTCTCCTCCAGCGGCAGCAGGACCAGGCGCTGAAGATACCGTCGAAGCTCGACGGCCATGTCGAGGCACGATCCGTCCAGGAGCCACTGCACCTGCAACCCGTCCATCATGGCCAGCGTTGTTCGCGCCGCACTGTTGGGATCGACGTTCGGGACGGAGCAGCCCTCTCGAACCCAGGTCCTTAAATGCTTTGGTGATGTTGTCCCGGTGGCGCGCGTACCGGTCGATGAAGTACTGATGTGCCGGATGGTCGGGCGAGGTGGCCTCGGCGGACAGAGTGCAGTAGAGCTCGACCACACCCGGGACCGACGCGTTGTACCTGGCCAGCGCGATCAGCCCTGTGATGGTGACCGGTCCGTCCCCGCTGTCCAGGTTGAGCACTGCGAGCGACTGGAGGTCGCGTCGCTCGAGTACCGCGGCCAGCAGCGCGCCCTTGTTCGGAAAGTGGTGCAGGAGACCGGGTTCGCTCATACCCACCCGCTCGGCGATCTCCCGGATCGATCCCCGCCGGTAGCCAGACTGCGCGAACACCTCAAGGGCGGCGTCCAGGATGACGTCCCGCCTCTGCTCGGTCTTGGCGTAGGAGCCGCGTGCCGTCCCGGTGCCGGAGGCAACTCGACCAGAGGTCGCCATCGTTCACTCCCTGGCTCTCGTTCACTCAAGTTGTGTGCCGCAACCATACCGGTGGATCGCTTCGGTCCCGGGCCGTGTATTGGTTGAGCGCGCTCGATGAGGCCACCACAATCCCGGCGCCTGGTAGCGGCACCGGTTGCACATACTTGGTCAGAGTGCCGCCCGGTGCGGCGGACGAGATACCGGGCCACGCCGCCATGGGCACAGCCATTGCAGCACCAACGCCAGCGCTGTATCCCAGAAATTGACGGCGGCTGATACGGCTCATTGGTCCTCCTCAATCGACAACAACTTCGGTGTCATTCGACGACCGTCGGAGAGCGATCGCGACTCGCACGAGGACCGGGTGTGAGCGCAGGTATCATCAGCTACGGTCGAAGCCGCGAATCGCACACTTCAGCGGCCCCGCAGCCAGCAGAGACCCAGCGCTGCTATGGCACAACAACCGAACGTCTCGAACGGATGCGGATGATCGGGTAGCGCTACGGCGCCATAGCGAATGACCTTCATCCGGGCATCGGCGAGTGGGCCTGACCCGTTCTGACGGACATCCAAGATCTGTGGGCGACGTGCCTCGCCCTCGCCGACCACCACCTCGAGCTGTGGCAGGTCGCCGACGAAGGATTCCTGCTGACCCTGGACCCGCCGCACGGACCCCGGCTGTGCAGCCAAGACCTCAGCATCCGTGACCTGCTCCCCGACAAGACCGTCGGCACTACAGCCATCTTTGCCGTTCTGGACGCCATCGCACGGATCGCCAACGGGACTCCTGGACCAACAAGACCGGGCCGCCGGCCGAACCCACCTCCCCGCGCCGAGCCGAGTTTCCGCCTCCGGCGTGAGCCCCGCTCCGCTCGGCCCGCCCCCTTACGTCCGGCCACGAACCCGGCCGGCCCGGGGCGGCCACGCCGTCGCCAGACCGTCACCCACCCGAATGCAGGAACGAGGATGACCAGCCCAACCACACCGGCCGCGCGTTGGCACGCCACACTGCGCGAACAGTCGGGCAGCCAACACGGGCCCACGCGTAGCAGATCGGCCACGTCGGCGGCATCGTGCACATCCATCTTCTTTTCGCACGCCGGTGGGCGAATGCTTTGACCCCGGCGGATGGGCGAGCCGCACGACCGCGCCGGCATCGCCGAGGACGATGGCCTACATGAAGAGGCGGAAGTCATAGGGTGTGTTAGGGATGACCTCGGTCTTCGTGATCTTACTCAGTACCTGCGCGTATCTGATGGTTGCGGGTAAGGATGAGTAGAGCGAGTCGCTGTTCCAGTCCATTTTGGACAGTGCGAGGACCTGTGCGGCGTCGTGCACGAGCGAGCCTGCGGCGGCGTGGCGTGTCAGCAGTAGGGGTCGCGGGGTGCCCTTGCCGCCCGGTACGTAGTTTCGGCCGTCGCGGGCAGCGGACTTGGCGTTG
The DNA here is from genome assembly GCA_963803345.1 of uncultured Actinomycetota bacterium. Lineage (GTDB taxonomy): Bacteria > Actinomycetota > Actinomycetes > Mycobacteriales > Micromonosporaceae > CAWDLX01. The sequence goes on along the minus strand of CAWDLX010000004.1, from coordinate 74,950 downwards.
CCGGCCACCCAGAGCAGCGCCGAATAGTCATCGAGCTGGACGAGACTGCCCCGGTCAACCGCGTACCCGTAAAGCAGGCCCCCTGTCTTCGGGTCTTTCGCGCCGGTCACGAGGACGGCCCGCCAGTTCGGCCGGGTGAGACTGACACAGGAAATGTCGGTGGCCTTACCCCACGCATCGATGCTGCCGGCGACCTCGTCGTCGGTGAACGGCGTCTGCTTGTGTACGACGAGGTGCCCGGGGCGTCGCCCCGCGTGGCGGTCTGCGTACACAGCTAACGCCAATTCTCGTGTCGCGGTTGGCGGGCTGTAGGCCGAGTAGGCGTCTCGGGCTCCTGTCTACCGGTCTGGTTGCGCTGCTGGGTGTTCGTGCTGGTGTGGCCGGTACGCGCAGTGAGTCCAGGTCCAGTTCCGCTGTTTGTTAACTCCGTGATCGTTTTAGCGTTGCCTCCGCACACTGTGGACTGTCGTGATCCGACGGTGCTTCCGGGTAGTGAAATCACATGGATGTAGTTCATCTGCGGCGTGTCGCATGTGGACTTCTGGCGTGTCACGCAGGGCGCGTGATCTCATGACTGTATGTCCCAGACAGCGAAATCAGCCCAGGTGGCGGTCCGGCCCGGCGGTGAGTTCTTCAGCTCGCCGACCGAGCCCGCCCATCGTCGGTATGAGGCGCTGCGCGCGTTCCTGGTCGAGGGATTTTCCGCAGCGCAGGTGGCGACGCGGTTCGGCTACACGGCCTCGACGGTCGTGTCGATGGTGCGCGACTTCCGCGCCGGGCAGCGTGACTTTTTCGTGGAGAGCAAGCCGGGGCCCAAGAGCGCACCAGCCAAGGACGCGGCCCGGGCCCGCATCGTGGCCCTGCGTCAGGCCGGGCACTCGGCCTACGAAATCTCCCAGGTGCTGGCCAACGAAGGCACACCGCTCAACCGCACCGGGGTGGCCGAGGTGCTGGCCGAGGAAGGCTTCGCCCGGTTGCAGCCACGCCCACACGCCGAGCGGGGCCTGCCCCGCCGCCACGTCGCGACCCGGGCCAAGGTAGTCGACTTCGCCACCCTGCCCGCACAGCAGGACACCAAGCTGGCCGGATTGCTGCTGGCGATCCCGGACCTGGTCAGCCTGGACCTACCCGCCATCGTGGCCAAGGCCGGTTATCCGGGCACGTCGGTGATCCCCGCGTTGAGCTCGGTGCTGTCGTTGCTGGCGCTCAAGCTCACCGCCACCCGACGGGTGTCGCACGTGGATGATCTAGCCGCAGACCCGGGGGCGGCGTTGTTCGCCGGGCTGACCAGCCTGCCCAAGGCCACCGCGTTGACGACCTACTCCTATCGGCTGGAGCACTCCCGGCAGGTCGCGTTGCTCAAGGCGTTGGACCAGGCGGCCATCGCCGCCGGCCTGGTCGACGGGCAGGTACTCAACCTCGACTTCCACGCCATCATGCACTGGGGACAGGACGTGGCGCTGGAGAAGCACTACGTGCCCCGCCGCTCGCAGCGCACCCGATCGGTGCTGACCTTCTTCGCCGAGGACGCCGCCCACCACACCCTGGTCTACGCCAACGCCGACCTGTCCAAGGCCACCCAGGCTGGCGAGGTCATCGCGTTCTGCGACCACTGGCGCGCCGTCACCGGCCACGACCCGGCCCTGCTCATCATGGACTCCAAAGTCACCACCCAAGACGAGCTGGGCAAGCTCACCGACCGCGGCATCGCCTTCATCACCCTGCGAGCCCGCACACCCACGCTCACCAAGGCCCTCGCCGCCATCCCCGCCAAGGACTGGACCACCCTCACCGTCGAACGCGCCAGCGGCAGCGACCGCCGGGTCCAGGTCATCGACGACCCCGCCGTCAAGCTCACCGACTACCCCGGCACCCTGCGCCAACTCGCCATCGCCGGCCTCGGCCACGACGAACCCACCATCCTGATCACCAACGGCGTCGGCCCGCTCCAACACGCCAAGGCCAAAAAGGTCATCGAGCACTACGCCCGCCGCATGAACATCGAGCAACGTCTCGCCGAGTCCATCCGCTCCTTCCACCTCGACGCCCTGTCCAGCTCCGTTCCCCTCAACGTCGACCTCGACGTCGTCATCTCCGTGCTCGCCCACACCCTCTGCCAAGCCCTACGCCGCCGCCTACCCGGCTACGCCACCGCAACCCCCGACACCCTGCAACGCCGCTTCCTCTCAACCGCAGGCACCATCACCACCACCAGCACCAACGTCGTGGTCCGCCTCGACCGGCGCACCTACTCACCCGTCCTACGCCAAGCCCACCTACCCACCACCACCGTCCCCTGGTGGGACAACCGTCAACTCCGCTTCGAGTTCGACTAGCGACGGCAATCGATCAACACCACAAACCAGGGTCCAACTCCCTGCGCGAGAATCGGCGCTAACGCTCGATTGATCACGGCCCGCATCTGCTCTCGGGAAAGCAATGGGTTGCGCGCGTCAACGTCACCGCTCATGTCGTGGGCGATGGACTCGAGCCCGCCGCCTTGGTCGAAAATCTGGCTGCCGTACGCGACACCCAGACAAGCGGCGTCTGGTTCGAGCAGCCCGCCGGCATCCGCAGTCCAGGCGCGGCCAACCAGCAGTTCGTTACCTGCTGCGGCGGCCGACTTGTATGGTGTGCCACCGGCTTTGGCGTAGAGGGCCGTGCCGAGGCGCCACCGCGCGAGGCGCTCGACCTGCACGACCGGATGCGCCGCGCGGCGGCGAGTGCCCGGCCGCGCCCGCGCATCGGTGCGCTGGAAACCCTGGCCGACGATGGTTGCCCGACATCATCGCCGCGTTCGACCGCGGGGCGGTTGGGCCGGAGGTGGCGGCTGAGGTCACGCTGGCCGTCGCCGGTCGCGGCCAGCTCGCCACCGACCTGGCGGACGGCAAGCTCGCCCTCGTCTTCCTCTTCGACAACGGTGAAGCGGCGAACGGGCCGCACGCGGTCGTCGGGCAGGATCGCGTGGTACTGGTCGGCGCCCCAGAGCACCCCCTGGCCGGTCGCGGTGCCGTGACCCCGGAATCGTTGCTGCACACCGAATTCCTCATTGCCGAGCCGGGCTGTACCACGCAGATGCTGGTCGACCGCTGGGGCCGCGATCTGACCGGCCGGACGCCGATCAGCATGGTCACCGGCTCGCTCCCCGCGTTGGTCCGGATGGCCGCCCATGCTCGGGGAGTGGCGCTCCTGCCCTCACTGACCGCAGCGCGTGCCCTGGCTGGCGGCGAGCTGGTCGAGATCCCGGTTGCCGGCGACCTTCCGGTGATCGGCATCGAGGCCCGCTGGTCGGACCGCCGCGAAGCGGCTGAGCTGACGGCGATGGTGAACCTGGCCGGCCGCCACCGCCCAGCCGCGACCGATCCCGTTCCGGCGTAAGGGTCCGTCGGGCTGCTGGGGGTGGCGAGAGCCTCAGACGGCTTGGCCGATAGGACGCACGACGACGGTGTTGACGTTGACGCCGGCCGGCTGGGTCAAGGCCCACGCGATCGTGCGGGCGATGTCGGGCGCGGTCAGCGATGGGTCCTCGACCGGCGCGCCATGGGTGACCGGCTCCCAGAACGGGGTGTCCACCCGACCCGGCGCGACCAGCGTGACCCCGATGCCCTGCTTGGTGACGAGCAGGCGGGTGTTCTCGGCGAGGCCGGTGACCGCCCACTTGGTCATCGAGTACACGTTTCCCGGTGTGTTCTTCACGCCGGCCACGCTGCCCAGCAGCACGATCCGGGGCAGCTCACCCCCTTCAGCTGTACGGGTGAGGGCGGGCAATGCGGCCCGGATCAGCAGGGCCGGGGCGAGCACGTTGGCCAGGACCATGTCGCGCCAGCGGGCCGGATCGCCGTTGGCCAGCGTGTCGTGCGTGGAGAAACCGGCGTTGGCCACGATGTTGGTGAGGCCGCCGAAACGCTCCACGGTCTGGTCGACCGAGGACTGGACCTCACTGTCCACTGTGGCGTCACTGACGAGGGTGAGCAGTTTGTCGCCGGCGCCCAGGCGTTCGGCGACCGCGCTCAGGCGACCGGCGTCCCGGCCAGTCACCGCGATCTGGTGGCCGGCGTCGAGCAGGAGTTGTGCGGTGGCGGCGCCGATGCCGGTCGACCCGCCTGTGATCAACGTGATGGGCATAGCACACTCCGGGGAACAGCAACACGGTGAGGCAGCGACGAGTGATTCGCCGCTGCGTGCGACCGTAATCCGGATGGACGTCAGGCGGGGTATCTTCCGGTCCTGACCCACTCTTCGATCGGGCCGACATCCTCGATGCCGACGTACTCGATGCGGGCCCCGAGCAGGTCAGGGGCGGTGATGACGGCAAACGGCGTCTCGCCGGCGGCCGGCCGGAAGTAGGCGTCGATTCCCACATTCTGGGCGCGCAGCTTCTCGAGGAGATCCCGACCCCGCCGCCTGTGGCCAACTGCCTACCCTCGGTCCTTCAGTAGGTGTTGACCAAGGCCAATGGGTCTGCGTTCTCTCAGGGCGATCGGATACTCGAATGGGCCAGACCTGACCGGTCGCGTGGCCGGGATCCTTGCGGGGCAAGGAGGGCGGCACTTCCAAGCGGTCGTGTACGTGGCCGCTGCCTGTGCGTTTGACTACGGGACGCCGTTGTCGTGGTGGCGGCTGGCCTCCAGGCGCTCGGCGGGCGCGAGGTCCTCGTCGCGCATCAGCCGCACGACGGTGGAGTGGTCGCCCACCGGGCAGTACTGGATGCGCACTAGCCCGAGTTTCCGGGATAAGTTGATCTAGGGCTTGTTTTCGCTGGTCAGGGTGGTGTGCCGGGGTGGGTGGGTGTATTACCCACCGGGTGGTTAGCGGGTTGGGGCGTAGTGGTCGATGTTGAACAGGTCGGCGAGTTGGCGTTGGGTGGGGGTCATGTCGGTGAGGAGTCGTTGGGCGCGGGGTCGGCCTTTGCCGCCGTCGTGGTAGAGCAGGACGGTTTCGCCGATGCCGGATAGTTCGTGGAGGAGTGCGCGGACGGACAGGTCGAGGCCGGCTGTTTGGCTTGGCGGCGCATGAGGTGGGCGATGGTGAGGGCGAGCACGGTGTAGAAGACGTGGACGCGGATCTTCTGGTCGGTCCAGTGGTGCATGGGTGAGAACGACACCACGTGGGGGTCTTTCATTTGCCGGAATCCTGCTTCGACCTCGGATTGGGAGCGGTAGGCGGCCACGACGTCGGCGGTGGTCCAGTCGTCGCGGTTGGTGAACAGGATCCGTTTGCCGAAGACGCGTTCCTCCAGTGCGGCGCGGGCGGCTGGGTCGGTGGCGAAGGTCAGGCGCAGTTCGGCCGGGGCTGTTCACCGGTGAGGGTGGTGGTGATGACCTCGTTGACCCAGCGCGGTTTGCAGATCGCGGCGATCTCGGCCTGGACGGCGTCGCGGGTTTTGCGGGTCTTGCCGCGGGCGAGTCGGTCGGCGACCTCGCCCAGGCGTCGCGTGGGCCTTGGCGAGGGTCTGGTCGAAGCCGCGCGACTGGGCGGCGTGCAACGTGGTCGAGTGGGTCAGGACCGCGCGGCGGGTCACGCCGAGCGCGGTGACGGTGGTGTCCACGCAGCGCACGCCGGGGAACCGGTCGGCGTCCACGGTGCGGTAACGCCGTTTGCCGATGGCGAGCAGGTCGGGGTGGTCGCTGGGGGGCAGCGACCCGACGAACCCGATCCCGGATTCCTCGACGACGTCGTGGTTGTCGGCCGAGTTCTGTCCGGCGTCGTAGACCACGGTCAGCGACTGACACCCCCTGGCACAGGTCGCCGGTAGCGGGCCAGCAGTGTCTCGATCACGGTGCTGAACTGGGTGACGTCGGGCCGGTCGCCGGGGTAGGCATGTGAGAGCAGCGGCACCCCACCGTCGCGGGTGACGACCAACGCCAACCCGACCAGCCGCAGATCGACCCGTTTCTGCTTGGCCTTCCCGCGTTGCGCGATCGGCGCCGCTGTCGTTGCCGGAGTCGATGAACGTGGCGAAGTTGGTCATGTCCAACACCAGCCCGGACAGGTCCAGGTCGAACTCGGCCACCATCCGCCGGCCCAGCTCGGCTCTCGATCGTGGCCAGGTCTGTCTCGCTCGAGGCGGTCCATCGCTTCCCAGAACCGGCGGTGGTCCAGCGCCGCCTCGCCGACCCGCACCCACCGTGGCCCGGCCGTGGTGGCCCACCAGTCGGCGAACGCCGCCTTCGAGCACGGCTCGACCAGCCGGTTGGCCGTGGCCAGCTCCATGTACGTGCCCACCGTGGCGCCGGCATCGCCACGGCGGGGCACCACCGCGTCGACCACCTCGGCCACGCCCAGACGCTCCAGCACCGACCACACCGCCGCGAGATCACCGAAACGCTTGTGCTGACTACGAACCGGCGTCACCGGTTGACGCGCCAGCCAGCTTCGCCGCGACCTCCGCCGCGCTGCCCAGGTACTGCTGCGACACGATCCGCGGCTTGCCGTCCACCCGGGCCGACTCCACCAGGTAGTAGTACGTCCGCCCGTCCGCACGCCGTTTCTCGATCACCGAAGCCATATGTGGGTAATACACGACGGCGGGCAGAAAGTCCAACACCGCAACACAAAACACGCCTTAGATCAACTTATCCCGGAAACTCGGGCTAGGCCCAAGCGGATCGCCTTCAACGACGCCCCCGGGATCCACGTCGTCATGAACAGGTGCCCGTCGCGACACCGCACGATCACGTCGCGTCCGAACCGGTAGCCCTGCAGCTGCGAATTCCGTCTGAACGTGAATGCGACCACGGCGAGGGTCACCAGGGCGAGCGCGTAGATCAGGACTTGCGTCAGGGTGGACACCCTGCAAGCCTAACCCCGCTCACGTGTGGCCGGCGTTCTGCCGTGTCCCTTGTAGATGGTGTCCGTGCCACTGCGGGCCTGACGCCCGGCGCGTTGGCCGGTCATGTCGTGGGCACGTCGTCCCATCGGCCCGTATCCGATGTAATGGCCGGGAGGCAGCCCCAGGACTAGGCCGAACCGCCGCGATCGACGGGCTGGGGCCGCTTTGGGCCGCGCCGAGCTGCTTGTACGTGCGAGGAGTCGATCACCGGCCGAGACAGGTCGAGCTTGTCGGCCCGATGCAGTTCCTCCAGCAAAATGTGGTGCAGCCGTTTCCACACGCCGGCCGCGTTCCACTCCTCCAAGCGCCGCCAACACGTCATGCCCGACCGAACCCCAACTCCTGGGGCAGGAACTCCCACTGGATCCCGGTGTGCAGCACGAACGGGATGCCGCACAACACCTTGCGATCATCCAGCCGCCGTCGACCTGGAGTCCTGGCTGACGCCGCCGACACGGCAGCAGCGGATCTCCAGATAGCATCAGGGGCCGGTTCCCTGGTCGCGGAAACGGGCCCTGACCTGGCCTCTGACCTGGTGGGCCATACGTATCAGAATAAGAACCGCGTTCCCACAGTTCAGGGCATATCTCTGGTCGTTGCGCCCGTCCGTGAACGCGTGCTGCGTGGGACATGACGCTGGCCCACGGGACTTTGTAATGAGACGCAACGTCTGCGTGCAAGATCCCGGTCTACCCCTTGGCGGTTGCTGCACGTGGGCGCGCCGAATCCGATGGTTCGGCTCTAGGCATCGATGCGCGCCTGGCGCCGACCAGTGGTGCCGATGGCACCGCCGAGTAGGCCGACCGCGCCGAGGACGAGGGGGTACATGACCAGAACGGCGATGATGCCGCCGCCGATGGTGTCGCTGAGGACGAAGCTGGCGACATCGGGGAAGCCGCTGTGCGGGTACTGGGCGATGTCGTAGGGCGAGGTGAGCGTGTACCGGTGCAGCGTGATCACCCGCAGCAGATCGAGGGTGAAGTAGGCCGGTGCGCTGACCATCGCCGCGGTCACCGCGGCGCGGGTGCCGACCATCGGGTCACCCGTGGTCCGGGCGGCGCCGATCGACGCGAGTAGGGCGGCGACACCGCCGACCGGCCACAGCCACAATCCGAGTCCCTCGATCGTGGCGTGGCCGGGTAGCAGAGCCAGCCACACCGCGCATGTGGCCGAGGCCGCGCCGAGGCCCCACCACAACGCGCTGACCGGTGCGGTGCCGATGGCCGGGGCGAGCGCGAGGTAGGCGCAGAGCACGACGGCGAATGCGATGGCGTACAGGTGCGTGGAGTCGGACACGGCGGCCGGGTGATCGTCGGCCACCGCCACCACGACCGCGATCGTCGAGGTCACACCGGCGACCACCATCGCACCGATCAGCGCCGCGGCGAGACCGGGTCGCCGCCAGCGCAGCGCCACGCCGGTCGCGACGATCGTCAGGAGTACCCCGAGCGTCCAGGTGAAGACGCGCAACTCGGGTACCAGTCGAGCGGCGGCGAGTCCGGCGCCGACGGCAGAGAACGCGGTCACGACCGCCGCCACCTGGCCGCGGCCACGATGCTCGGGCGGCATCAGGGCCACGGCGGCGACACCCGCCGCGAACCGCCAGCGTCGGGCGGGACCGTCGATCGCCGGAAGCTCGGCCATCATGGCGTGCGCCCACTCGCGGCGGCCGTCGGAAAGCAGGCTGGCGGATATCGCGACGATGCGGGCCGGGCCATCGGAGGGATCCAACAGGCTGGGCGCGGCCGATCCAGCCGCAGAGGGCAGGCGGTGGCGCCGCGTGAGGTGCACCGCGCCGGCGATGAGGCCGAGCGCGGCCAACACCAGGATCATCGGGCACTGTTCCAGTTCAGCTGGGAGCGGCGCAGAGCCGGGCCGGGTGCCGACGCCGACGCGGCGGGCTCGATTGCCTCGGCGGCGAACTGCTGGCCGGCACCGGTCAGTCGGTACAGGTGCCGGGCTGGGCGGCCGGCCACCCGCTCGGCCTCCCAGCTGGTCTCCAGCAGGCCACGGTCGGCCAGGCGGATGAGGATCGGATACATCGAGCCGGCCTGCACGCCGAGTTCGGTGCACAGCTCGTAGCCGTAGCGCCAGCTGCCGGGATCGTCGGACAGGGCGCGGAGTACCGCGAGGGTCTGGGCGGACGGACGTCGGGCACGCTTCACCCGGTAACTCTATATAGCGAGAACTCCACCCGACAAGCACGTCAGACTACTTGCCAGATGAAGTCTTGATATATAGAGTTCCGGCGTGACTGACGATGAGGTGATCGTGGTCGACCGCCTGACCAAGCGGTTCAGCGCACGTGTAGTGGCGGTCGACGACCTGTCGTTCACCGTGCCGGCCGGCCGGATCGCGGGGTTCCTCGGACCGAACGGGGCAGGCAAGACCACCACTCTGCGGATGCTGCTCGGCCTGGTCCGGGCGAGCAGCGGGACCGCGACGGTCCTCGGCCGCCGGTACGCCGACCTGGCCCGTCCGTGGGAGACGGTCGGCGCGGTGCTGGAGTCCTCGGCCGCGCATCCCGGCCGGACCGGGCGTAACCATCTGCGGGTGCTGTGCACGGTGACCCGGCTGCCCCGCCGGAGGGCCGACGAACTGCTCGACCGGGTCGGCTTGACCGGGGCGGCCGACCGCAACGTTGGGCAGTACTCGCTGGGCATGCGTCAGCGCCTGGCCCTGGCGGCGGCGCTGCTGGGCGATCCGCCGGTGCTGATTCTCGACGAGCCGGTCAACGGGCTCGATCCGGACGGCATCCGGTGGCTGCGGCAGTTGCTGCGCGACCTGGCCGACGAGGGCAGTACGGTGCTGGTCTCCAGCCACCTGCTGGCCGAGGTGCAGGCGATCGCCGACCACGTCGTGATCATCTCCGCCGGTCGCCTGGTCCGGCAGGGCCCGCTTGCCGACGTCGTGGGTGCCGTCGCGTGGGTTCGAGTGCGGACGCCGCAGCCGCAGGTGCTGACCGCGGCGCTGACCGCGGCCGGCGGCGCGGTGACGACCGGCCCGGACGGTGCACTGCTGGTGGCCGGACTGTCCCGCCCGGACATCGCCGCGACGGCCCGAGCCGCCGACGCCGACATCTACGAACTGGTCGAGGCCGGGCCCGACCTCGAACAGGTATTCCTGGACCTCACCACCAACCAGGGCGACCCATCATGACGCTGGTCCGCGGCGAACTGCTCAAACTCCGGACCACGGCGGCCGGTCGATGGCTTGTCGTCGCGGCGATCGTGCTGGCCGCGCCACCGCTGTACTTCAACACGATTCACGCCGGCCTCTACAGCAAGCCGTTCAACGACTACCTGATCGCCAGCGGCAACCGCGGCATAACCGGTCGAGGGCTGGAAAACCTGCGCGGGGCCTGGGAAACCAACCACCCGCTGGCGTACGAGGCGGCCGACGTGTACACCTCCGGCCAGTACATCGGTGTCCTTCTCCTGTGCCTGCTCAGCATCCTGATGGTGACCAGCGAATTCCGCCACCAGACAGTGACGAACACGTTCCTGGCCACGCCACGGCGAACCCCGGTCATCGTCGCCAAGGCCGCGGCCGCGGTGGTCGTCGCGGTCGCGGTGTGGCTGGTGACCACGATCGCGTCGGTGGCAGTCGGTGCCACCTACCTCCAGGGCCTGGGCCGCGGCACCGGACTCGACCGCGCCGACGTCCAGCGGGCCATCGGGCTCAACCTCGCCTCCTACACCCTTTGGGCTCTACTGGGTGTCGGGCTCGGGGCACTGATCCGCAACCAGGTCATGGCCGCGGTCGCCGCATGCGTGGCATACATGATCGGCACACCGCTGGCCCGGGGCATCATCGGGCTCCTCCACCAGTACGTCCTACACCACGACTGGGTCCTATCGGCGCAAGTGGCTGTACCGGCCGTGGCATCCACCGTGATGCTCACCCCCGGGCCCGCCTTTCAGCACGCCCCGCCCGCATGGGTGGGCGCAGCCGTACTGATCGGATACGCACTGCTCGCCGGAGCACTCGGCGCCCGCATGCTGGTCCGCCGCGACATCACCTGACACCCGACCGACCCGCCCCATCGTGTGGCCAGGTCGGTAGTCGATGGTCTGTCACACGGCGAGGCCGAACTTCCATAAGAACCAGAAAACTATCGCGCCAACTGGCGCGACGCATCCGGACGGCAGCGCGCGAAGACTCTTCGGACTAAGAAGGAGGCGAACGCGTTTCTGGCCGAGACCGAAGGGATCGGCGTGTACACGTCGGCCACCGTGGGAAGGTCGACTGGATCATGGTAAAGGCCATATGTGACTGGGGTTTCGACAAGACGAAGGACCACCAGGAGGCAGCGGCCCGCAATGCGGCCATGTTCGTGACGCACCTGATCGACATCGGTGCTCTCGACCAACCGCGCCAGAACCGGATGTTCGTACGGCCTGACCCGTGACCCGGGGAGGTGACAACTGCCCTCGCGCCCACGGGTTCGCTGCCGATGACAGGACCATGCCGTCGGAAGAGGTGCAGCACGGGTCGTGTCAGGGAGCAGACGGACTGCGCCCGGCACGAACTCCGTAGCCGCCGAGGGCGGCGAGGGCCAACAGCACGGCCATGAGAAGCCACGCGGCCGGCGTAGTCCAGTCGACCGCATGTGGGTATCGGGCGATGGCCGCGAGCGCCAGGACGCCGACGCCGGCCAGGAATGGCATCGCCACACGGATCCGGTCCCAGTCGTTCTCCATGGCCGCGTGGAGATTGCCCACGCCGAGTGCGATCCCCCAGGCCCCGATGGCCCGGGCGGTGAGGTCGGTCAGGGGCCACGGCCAGATACCGCGGGTCGACGCGGGGGCCAGGAACAACGCCCCGCCGACACCGAGCATCAACGCGCCGGTCGCGATGAGTGCTGACCGGAACCACGGCGGCGGGGTAAGGCCACGATCGAGGTCCGGGCCTTGGACGCGAAGCTGGCCGACGAGAATCACCGCCGTAGCGAGCGGGAAGCCGACGTACACGACGGTCCAGGCCCATGCGACGACGCGGGCCGTCAGCGGCTGCCCGGATCCGAAGTGGAACTGTTCGCGGTGCAGAAGCGTGAGCACACCGGTCAAGGCTGAGAACAGGAGCACTGACGGGACAGCGATGCGGGACTCGGCCCACACCTGTCGGCGAGCCGCAGCGATCTCACCGAAACCGCTCCCGAGGTAGCTGGCGCCGAGGAACGCCGCCGTGAGTGGCACCCGTATCGTCCACGCGAAGTACTGGTCGGTCCGGGTGCTGAGTCCGAAGAGGATGGCGCCCAGCGTGAACACCAACCCGGCGGCGACCAGGTAGAGCTTCCGAGTCGCGCGCGTGTTGGTTCGTACAGGCACCATGCTCCCTCCACCGTCTCGCCGCGCGGAACCTACCACGTTGCTGGCTGAGGTCGCCGATCTGGCCTCTCCGGTCCAGGCAGTCCGGGGCGATCCGGGGGGTCACCCGCTCACCATCGCCCGGACCAGGCTCAGGGGCCGCAGGTCCGTCCACGACTTGTCGACAAAATCGAGACAGTCGTGAAGGTCTGACTCGCCGTGTACGGCACGCCACCCTTCGGGTTCGTCGATGAAGGAGGGCCAGATCGAGTGCTGTCCCTCGTCGTTGACCAGGACGATGAACGTCGCGTCGGGGTCGTCAAATGGATGCGGCATGGTTTCCTCCACTGTGTTCGGTACCAGCGTTCGCGGTCAGCAGTGGGGACACGGCCTCCCACATCCGACCAAGCACATCGGGCCGAGCCAGCTCGGCATGCGTGTGCGGCAGCCTGATCTCGACAATCTCGCCGGTGAGGTGCGGCCGCCAGGCAGCGGGGTCGGGGTCGCCCTGGTCAGCTACCACGAGCACGATGTCCCCTTCAACGATGCCCGGCAGGTGTGATCCGGCGAGCCGGGCGTTGTTCCAGACGATCGCGGCGAGGTCGGCGCCGTTCCAGCCGGCGCCCTCGGCAATATAGTCGCCGGTGGCCTCCTGGACGAGCGTCCCGACCCGGGCCGCGGCTTCACTGTCCAGTTCGGACGATCCCACCGACGGATAGGCGTCCAGGAGAATGAGCGCCTCGACGCGCTCGCCCGCGGCCTGCAGCTGTCGGGCCATCTCGTGGGCGACCAGACCGCCGTAGGACCAGCCCAGCAGCCGATACGGTCCGGACGACTGGACGGTGCGCACCTGTCCGATGTAGTCGGCAGCCATGTCAGGCAACGAGTCCGGTAGCCGTCCGGCCCCGTCCAGACCGGCGGCCTGTAGCCCGTACACGGGAAGGTCGTGGGGCGCGAACCGCACGAGCGGCGCGTAGCACCAGCTGAGCCCGCCGGCGGGATGGATACAGAACAAGGCCGGCTGGTCGCCCCGGGTCTGTAGCGGCAGCAGGCCACCGAGCGAGGCGGTGAAGCTGGACGCCGACGAGAGCCCGGCCGCGAGCTTGGCGGGGGTGGGGGACTCGAGCAGAGCGCGGACCGGGATGGTCAGACCCTGCTCGCGCAGCCGGCCGATCACTCGGACGGCGAGGAGCGAGTGGCCGCCCAGCTGGAAGAAGTTGTCGTCCACGCCGACCGAATCGAGCGCGAGTACGGCGGCGAAGGCGGTGCAGACAAGCTCCTCAGCGAGCGTCGCCGGCGGTCGGCTGGTGGTAGTCGTATACCGTGGCACCGGCAACGCCCGCCGGTCGAGCTTGCCGTTCGCGGTGAGCGGCAAGGCATCCAGGACGACCACGGCGGCCGGGACCATGTAGTCGGGCAGGAAGCGGGCGGCATGCTCGCGTACTGCCCCCGGCTCAGGTCGGGTGGGGCCGGACGGGACAACGTACGCGACCAGCCGCCGATCGCCGGGCCGGTCCTCGCGGACGGTGACGGTGGTGTGGGCGATGGTGTGGTCGGCGGTGAGGGTGGTTTCGATTTCGGCGAGTTCGACGCGGTGGCCGCGGATTTTGACCTGGTGGTCGATGCGGCCGAGGTATTCGAGTTGGCCGTGGGGGTTCCAGCGGGCAAGGTCGCCGGTGCGGTACATGCGGGTGCCGGGTGGTCCGTAGGGGTTGGCGACGAAGCGGTGGGCGGTGAGGCCGGGTTGGTGGTGGTAGCCGCGGGCGAGTTGCGCTCCGGCGATGTAGAGCTCACCCGGCACCCCGGGTGGGACCAGACCGAGCCACTCATCCAGTACGTATGCCTGGTTGTTCCAGATCGGCCGTCCAATCGGGACAGCCCCGTCGGGCAGCGCCTCGTCCGGACCAAGACGGTGATCGACGCAGCCGACGGTGGCCTCCGTCGGGCCGTACTCGTTGACCAGAGGGAGATCCGCGTGCCGGCCGCGCAGGGCGACCAGCTGTGGGCCCGCCAGGCCCTCGCCGCCGATCATCAGCCGTCCCACCGGCGTGCACTGCGCGCGAAGCGTCTGCAGCAGTGGGAGGTGGCTCGGCGTGGCCGAGAGGAACCCATAGCTGCGGCCGCCCAGCAACGCCGGCGCGTCGTCGAGCGAGGTGAGGTAGAGGCAACCGCCACTGACCAGCGTGCCGAACAGCGAGGTCACGCTCAGGTCGAATGAGACCGACGTTGGCAGCACGGCACTGTGGGCCAGCTCGGGGTAGACAGTGCGGCAGTACGTCAGGTAGTTGACCAGGCTGCGATGGCTGACCACCACCCCCTTCGGTCCGCCGGTCGAGCCCGACGTGTAGATGACGTACGCGGGGTGATCGGGCCGCACGCGGCGCGGTGGCGGGCCATCCGGGAGCTCGTCCAGGGCCTGGCGGACAACGGGATCGTCGAGCCCGAGCCAGGGCGCGCGGCCGGTCGGCGCGGTGCCGTCCGAGGTCAGGACAAGCGCAGGTCGCGCGTCACGCAGGATGAGCTCTACCCGTTCGCGCGGGTTGGCGGGATCCAGCGGCACGTACGCTCCGCCCGCTTTGAGGACGGCCAGCATCGCGACCACCAGATCCGCGGACGGAGGCAGCAGAATGGCGACCAGGGTCTCTGGACCGACACCGCGGGCGACCAACATGTGCGCCAGCCGGTTCGCCCGCCGGTCGAGCTCGGTGTAGGTCAGTGTGGCGTCCCGGCTGACGACGGCGGCCGCGTCGGGTGTACCGGCCACCGTCATCTCGAACAGCGCGGGGACGGTGGACTCGGGCACCGCGTGGGCGGTCAGGTTGCCCGCTGCCGCGAGTCTCTGTCGGTCGCTCGCGGGCAACACCTCGACGGCAGCGATCGGGGTGTGCGGGTCGGTTTCGAGCGCGTGGACCAGATTCTCGGTTGCGGTCATGATGAGGGTGGCGACGAGCTCCGGATCGATGGGTGTCACCGCGTCCACGGTGAGGCGGAAGGTGCTGCCGGTATCGTCGACGGAGACGTCGAGCGGGTAGTTGGTGTGTTCCTCCAGATAGCGCAGCGTGGTGCCGGGCAGGTCGGTGTGATCGGGCTCGGTGTCGGGAACCCGCCGATAGTTGAAGAGCGCGGTGAAGAGCGGTACCCGCGGGGGCAGCCCGCTCGCCTGCTGGGCGACCAGGAGCGGCGCGTGCTCGTGGACAAGTAGTTCGGCGAGCTGGGTGCGAATGTCCAGCACCGCGTCGACGACGGGAGTCGCGTCGATGCGCACCCGGACGGGCAGGGCGTTGATGAAGACTCCAGGAACGCGGTCGGCCCCGACACCCGACTGGATCCGTCCAGATAGGACAGTCCCGAAGACAACGTCCTGACGGGCGGCCGTCGCGGCGGTGACCCGGGCCCAGATCAGATGAAACACAGCGGCCGGGATGGTACCGAGGCCGCGCGCCTGAACCCGCAGCCGTCGGGCAAGGTCGGCGGACAGCGTGGCCCGGGCCTGTCGGACCGCGGTGCCATCGCTCTGCACATCCACGACACCGAACGGCGCGCTCGGCTCGGTGACGTCACCGAGCAGGCGGGCGAAGTGATCACGGTGCTGGGGGTCGGCGAGGTGGCGCCGGGCGGCGGCCACGAAAGTACGGAACGGCAGCGGTGCCGGCAGCTGATCCTCGCGGCCGTCGAGCACCGCGCGCACCTCGTCGAGCAGGACGCCCATCGCCGTGTGATCGGTCACCAGATGGTGCCGCTGGACCAGGGCCAGCCACCGGCCGGCGGCTGCGCTGGCCGCCTGGTAGACGTGCAGCATCGGGGCGCGCCGGATGTCCATCACCGGCCCGGCCGCGTCCAGCAACTGCCGGACCGGATCGGCGGAGCGGTGAAGGTATACCTCCTGTACGGGCATCTCGGCGTGGCGGACCACGACTTGGACCGGTTGGGAGAGTCCCTCCCACAGCACGGCCGTACGAAGGATGTCGTGCCGATCCACGACCTTCTGCAGGGCCGCTGTGAATGCCCGCATCCGGTCCCGGGAGTCGAACTCCAGGACCGCGGGCAGCAGGTAGACGTCCCGGCCGTTTTCGACGCCGGTGAGGTGATGGAAGAAGAGGCCCTCCTGCAACGGCGCCAGCGGATAGATGTCGGCGATATTGGGGGCGCCGCCGGGCACGGCCGAGACGACTCGGGCGATCTCCGTCTTCGACAACGACACCAATGTGAGCATGTGCGGCTCGATCGTCCGGGCGTCGGCCGGAATGGCGTTGGCCGGAGCCTGCGTATCGTCGCGAGCGGCCGCCGCGGCCAGGCCGGCGACGGTCGGGGTGTCGAACAAGGCCCTCGCCGTGACCACCCAGCCCTGCTCCCGTAGCCTCCCGGTCAGAGTCATCGCCAGCACCGAGTGCCCGCCCAGGTCGAAGAAGTTGTCGTCCACACCCACCGAGTCAAGCCCCAGAACCTTGGCGACGGCCGCGCACAGTACCTCCTCGGCCAACGTCGTCGGCGGCCGTCCAACCGCGGTGAACTCCGGCGCGGGCAACGCGGCCCGGTCAAGTTTCCCGTTGGGCGTCAGCGGCAACGCGTCGAGCACGACGATCGCGGCGGGGACCATGTAGTCGGGCACAGTCGCAGCGACCCGGGCGTTCAACCGCACCGGATCGGGGACGGCACCGTCCGCGGGGACAACGTACGCGACCAGCCGCCGATCGCCGGGCCGGTCCTCGCGGAGGGTGACGGTGGTGTGGGCGATGGTGTGGTCGGCGGTGAGGGTGGTTTCGATTTCGGCGAGTTCGACGCGGTGGCCGCGGATTTTGACCTGGTGGTCGATGCGGCCGAGGTATTCGAGTTGGCCGTTGGGGTTCCAGCGGGCAAGGTCGCCGGTGCGGTACATGCGGGTGCCGGGTGGTCCGTAGGGGTTGGCGACGAAGCGGTGGGCGGTGAGGCCGGGTTGGTGGTGGTAGCCGCGGGCGAGTTGCGCTCCGGCGATGTAGAGCTCACCCGGCACCCCGGGCGCAACCGGCTCCAGCCCGGAGTCCAGGACATAGATCTGGGTGTTCCACATTGGACGGCCGATCGGGACCGCCTCGGCGGGAATCGCGTCATCAGGGCCGATGTGGAAGTCGGCACAGCCGACCGTCGTCTCGGTCGGCCCATAGTGGTTGACCACAGCCAGCTCGGGGAAGCGGCGACGCACCTCCCGCAGTTGCGTTCCGGTCACCGGCTCCCCGCCCAGCATCAGCTGCCGGGTCGGGATGGCCTCTTCGGGAAGGTTGGACAACAGCGGAATATGGCTGGGCGTGGCTTTGAGGAACGGGTAACGCACCCCGCCGAGCAGCGCCGGTGCGTCGTCGAGCGCGGTGAGGTGGACCCGGCCGCCGCTGACCAGCGCGCCGTAGAGGGCGGTCACACTGAGATCGAACGAGGTCGACGTATGAACGAGCGTTCCTTCGGCCAGGTCGGGGTAGACCTGCCGGCTGCGGGTCAGGTAGTTGACCAGGTTCTGATGACAGACCACGACGCCCTTGGGCCCGCCGGTCGAACCGGATGTGTAGATCACGTACGCCGGATGGGCAGGCCGTACCGCCCGCTCGAGGCGGCTGTCCGGAAGCGCGGCCAACTCGGCCAGCACGGCTGGGTCGTCGACGAGCAACACGGCCTGGCCGGATACCGCCGGCGCCGTCTCATTGCTGGCGATGGTCAGCAGCGGCGCGGCGTCGCGTACGACGTGGTCGATACGCTCTCTCGGGTTCGCCGGGTCGATCGGCACGTACGATCCGCCCGCCTTCAACACGGCCAGGAAAGCCACGACCAGGTCGACTGAGCGCCCGAGCAGTACGGCGACGAGAGTCTCCGGACCCACGCCACGCCCGGCCAGCAGCCGGGCCATGCGATTGGCCCGCTGGTCGAGCTGCCGGTAGGTCAGGACGCCATCGGGTGAGACCGCCGCGAGCGCGTCAGGCGTCCGGTCCACCTGCGCCTCGACGAGTGCCGGCAGCGTGGTCTGCGGCACCGGCTCTTCCGTCGCATTCCAGTGGGAAAGGAGCAACCGGCGCTCGCGGCCGCGCGGCACGCCGAGTTTGCGCACGCTGTCGTCAGGCCGCTCGACCGTCTCCCGCAGGATCTGCACAAACGCCGCCTCGTGCTGGCGCAGTTCGTCGGGGCGGTAGACCTCCTCGCTCGCGTACAGGTCGACTCGTAGCCTCGTCCCGGCCGGATCCGCGTACGCGGTGATGGCGAGGTCGTCGACCGGCCCGGTCGAGAGCATCGACACGGTGGCCACGCTGCCGCCGAACATCAAGGTGGTGTTGATGGGAACCGCGTTGACACGCGGACCGAACAGCCGGGTCCGCCCGTCGTGGCGGCCGAGGTCGCGCCGCAGGTCTTCAAACCGGTACCGCTGATGGGCCAGCGCTTCGCGGGCGTTGAGCGTCACCTCCCGCACCACCTCACGGAAGCTGTGTCGCGGGTCGAGGCGCACCCGCACCGGTACGACGTTGGCCATCATCGTCGGAACGCGCCGGGAAAGAGCACCCTTGCGTCCGGTGACCGTCATGCCGAGCACCGCATCGTCCGACCCTGTAGCTCGACCGACGTAGACCCCCGCCGATGCGATGAGGAGACCAGCCGCGCTGGTCTTCATTGCCCGTGCGGTCGTGCGGACCAGATCGCTCTCCTGCGGTGACAGGTACGACGAACGACGCAGCGTCCGGACCGCGATGCGCGGCAGTCGGTCGCTGAGCCCGACGGCACCCCCGCCACTGTCCACGTGAGACATCCAGTACTCGCGGTCGGCGCCGAACGCTGGTGAGGCCCGATAGGCGAGGTCGTCGTCGATCAGGTCGCGCAGGGAGCCGAACGGATTGTCGCCGGGATCCGTGCCCGCGATGAAGGCGGTGTATATCTCGGCCAGGCGGCTGGTCAGCAACGCGCCACTGTACGCGTCGAAGACGATGTGGTGGACGCGGCAGTAGAAGCGGTAGGTCGTGTCGCCCACCCGCAGCAGCGCGAACCTCACGAGGAGGTCCGCGGTAAGGTTCATCGGCCTGAGCAGATCGGCGAGCATCCACTCGTCGCAGGCGGCCCGCGGGTCCGCTCTCGGCCGGAAGTCGATGTTTCGCAGCACGCAGACGTCGTCGGCGGTCAGGATCTGGCGGGGGCCGTCGGTGAACCGTACCCGCAGGCAGTCGGCCTCACTCACCAGATGCTGGAGTGAGCGCTCGAACACCGCCTCATCGACCGGACCTTCGATCTCGACGAACTGGCCCATGTTGTACGCCGGGCTGTCGAGGGCAAGCTGCTGGCCCATCCAGATGCCGAACTGCGCGGCGGACAACGGTAGGGACAGGGGCATGATCGACAACCTCCGCGAGTCGGCTGGCTGGTGGTGCGACTTCCAGCTTGTCGGCGTGCCATCCCGTTCCCTACCGGCGGCTCGCCGCGCAGGCTCAGTGGAACGGCCTGGAACGCCCTGCTGTCAACGGGGCCATGCCGCGATTCGGAAGGATGGGACCGTCATGAGGCAGACCCGGTCCAGCCAGAGGGCGACCCGACCGTTGCATGCCGGCATCAATACATCGACGCATGAGAGCCTGACCGACGAGTATCTCGCCGGGGTCGCGGCCGCTTCCCCGGCTCCGACCGACGTTCGCGCCGTACTGCACGAGAGTGTGGTCGACAGCAGCTACCGGGGGCGCGCGCTCAGCCGCCCGACGTTTCTGGGCGGCGCGCAGTACCGGCAGCTGGCCGATGACCTCGACCACGTGGCCCGGGCTACGACCGCCCTGCGGGATCGTCTCTTCGGCGGCGACCTGGCCGCGTTCGCCCGCGCGGCGGGCATGACCGAGGCCGAGATCGCCGTCGCTGTCCGGGGTACGGGTGGCGGCGGCCCGATCCAGATCGGCCGGGCCGATCTCTACCTGACCCCAGACGGGTTCCGGTTGCTGGAGCTCAATGTGGGCAGCACGCTCGGCGGCCTCGACAACGGACTGCTCAACCGCAGTATGCTCGCCGATCCGCGGCTGGCGGAGTTCGTCACGCGGCACGCACTGACCTATGTGGACACGTCCCGGCGCGTGGCCGACGCCGTACTGGCCGAGTGCGGGCTGCCCGCCGACGTCCGTCCTGCCATGGCAATCGTTCGTGGGGAGAGTTCGCTCACCCCGGAGCCGCGACTGCGCCGTAGCGCCGAGATGTTGGTGTCGCTCGGCATCGACGCGTCGATCTGCCACGTGGACGACCTCCGGTACGAAGACGGCCGCGTCTGGCTACAGGGTCGGCCGGTTGACGTTGTGTACCGGCTGTTCGGCCTCGAGGATGCGCTGGGCGACACCGGTGCGACATCGGTCGAGCCGCTGCTGCAGGCAGCCGACCGGGGCGAGGTGAAGATCTTCACTCCGCTGGACCAGCGTGTGTACGGCAGCAAGGCCGTGCTGGCCATGCTCTCCGACGAAGGAAACCAGCACCTGCTCACCGCCGCCGAGCGTGCCAGTGTCGAACGGCTCGTGCCGTGGACCCGCGTCCTACGGCCGACGACGGCCACCGTGGACGGTCGCGTGGTCGACCTCCAGCAGTATGTCCTCACGCATCGGGAGGAGCTCGTGCTCAAGCCGATGCTGCTGCACGGAGGGCTCGGTGTGGTCCCCGGCTGGCTCACCACACGCGCCGAGTGGCGCGAACACGTCACGGCCGCGCTGGACGGGCCACACGTGGTGCAGCGCCGCGTCGATCCCGTGCTCGAATGGTTCGTCGCCGACGACGGGCTGGAGCCCTGGGTCCTTGTCTGGGCGGTCTTCCTGACACCACAGGGCGCGAGCGGCATCTGGGTCCGCGGTTCCCGTGGTACCGAGGGCGCCGTCGTGAACATGGCCCAGGGCAGCACCGCGACCTGCTGTTTCCACGGGGGATGAGCCCGTACCGGCGCCTGTGGTGGGCCAATGCCATCAACAGTGTCGGCGACGGGGCCTTCGTAGCGGCGCTGCCGTTGCTGGCCATCGGGGTCACCACCGACGCCCGTGCCATCTCGGTCGTCGGGGCGGCCGCGTACATACCGTGGCTCCTGCTGTCCCTGCCCGTCGGTGTGATTGTCGACCGGCACGACCGGGCGACGCTCATGTGGCGCTGCCAGGCCGGCCAGGCCGCCATCGTCGCCGGTGTCATCGGCGCGACGGTGACCGGCAACGTGACCATTCCGGTACTCGTGGTGGCCAACCTGCTGCTCGGCGCCGGCCAGGTCGTCATCGCCAACGCCGCCCAATCCGCGTTGCCGCAGTACGTTCCGGCGCGAGGGCTGCCGCGCGCAAACGGCAACTTGTATGTCGCACAGACCCTGGGAGCGTGGATCGTCGGCCCGCCGCTGGGTGGCCTGCTGTTCGTCGTGGCCGCAGCCCTGCCCTTCGGGCTGGACGCCGCGTCGTTCGCCGCGTCCGCCATGCTGTTGGCGGCTCTGCCCCGCCGCCCGGTCCCCCGACCCGCGCCCTCGTCGATGCGCAACGAGCTTTCCGAAGGACTGCGCTGGCTGGGCCGCCACCGCCTGTTGCGCACGCTCGCCGCCCTGCTCAGCATGAACGCGTTCTGCCAGCAGATGGGGCTGGCGACGCTGGTGCTCTTCGCCACGCAGACCCTGCGGCTGAGCGCCCGCGACTACGGCCTGGTGCTGGTCGCCGGTGGGCTGGGCGGCATCGCCGGCGGTCTGGCGAACAGTCATATCACGCGATGGCTGGGACCGGTGCGGGCGCTGATCGCCGCCTACGTCGCGAGCGCGCTGTTGTACGTCGCCGGCGGCCTCGCCGCCAACGGTGCCGTCCTCGCGCTACTCCTGGCGGGCGGGGGGATCGCAGTGACGTTGACCAATGTCGTCACAGTCAGCCTGCGCCAGCGACTCGTACCGGCCCACCTGCTCGGTCGGGTCAACAGCTTCTACCGCCTGCTCGGCTGGGGGCTGATGCCGATCGGCAGTCTCATCGGGGGGTTCGTCGCCCACCGCTTCGGGCTCCGGGCCCCACTGCTGGCCGCGGGGACCATCCGCTTTGCCGTCCTCGCGGCCGCGCTGCCGTTGCTGGTCAGCGCCGCACGGACGGTCACGACAGAAGCGCCAGCACAGCGGCGCTGACCTCGTCCACCGTCCGGTGCGAGCAGTCCAGTCGGTGCACGCCGACCTCAGGGTGCTCTCGCTCCAGCCACTCCAGCACCGACCCGTACCGCGACCGCACGGCGGCCAGGCCTGCCGCCGTCTCGTGCAACTCGGCTCCGGCGGCGCGGGCACGCAGACGGTCGAGAGCCGTCGTTACCGGCAGATCAAGAAACAACACAGCGTCCGGGAGGCTTACCCCGAACCGCCGGATCAGCTCGTCGAGGAGGGCCTGCGGTGACCGGGCAGCGAGGCGGAGGAGCTCGACGCCGAGTCCCCACACGTCCTCGCCCCCGTGGCACGCCCGCAGCCAGTCCCGTACCGAACCTGCCACATCCACCGGCAACATCCCCCACCACTGCTCGACCGCCGCCCCGGCACAGTCGACGGCTGCGATCCGGGCGTAGAGCGGGAGATAGACCAGCGGATCGATGAGCGGGTGCCGGTCGCACACCAGTCGTGAACCGGTGGCCCGCCGCTCGGCCGGACCGTACAGGCACAGCTGGAGATAGAGTACGGCGACTTTGAGCTCGGCCCGACCGACCGCGTCCGCGGCGGCCGAGGCCGCAGCCAACCGGCGCGACAGCTCGGCGTCCTGGCTCTCCGGATCGTCATGGGCCCGGATCGCGTGGACAACGGTGAAGCGGCATGCCTGCCGCAACCGGCGGGCGACGGTGGTCTTGCCGATGCCGTCGATACCGACCAGCGCGGCGAGCACGCTCACTCACCGTCCCTTGTGGACTCCAGCTCGTACAGGTGGAAGGCCGTCGCCAGAACCGGGGGCAGAAACGGCAGCTCCCGGTGAGCGTGCGCGGCGAGATAGAGCTGCAGGCGGCTCATCAGCATTTCACTCAGGGCCAGCCGGTAGCCGCGGCGCCAGTCGTGAGCGGCGACCAGAGCCGCGGCTGCGGGCGATGTGGCGGCGACGGCCTTGCGGTGGACAGCCAGATGGTGGCCCACCTCGGCTTCGGTCGCATCCGGGCCCAGTGTGAATGCCATCAATTCGGCGGCGTCACGCTGCGGCAGGTTGACGGCGGCCAGTTCCCAGTCGTAGGCGACCACGCATCCGGACGCTGTGACCACGTTACGAGGTGTGAAGTCGTTGTGTACCAATGTCTGAGGCAGGTTTTCACGCTCCTGTACCCAGAAGCCCGCGCGTTGCATGATGTCCAGGACGGTCACCAGCCGCTCTTCGTTGAGCAGGTCGGGGTGCTGAGCGTTGTTGTAGCGAGCCAGGGCTTCCCACAGCTCGCGGGCCTTGACCATGTGGGCCGGTCCGGCCGCTGGTCGCAGCCAGGCCAGTTCCGTCTGGTCACAGCCGAGCCAGTGCCCGTGGACCCGGGCGATGGCCCGCAGCGCCCGGTCGATCCGCTCCCGGTTCCAGTGCCGCGGGGACGTGTCGAGCCGCTCCAGGAGAATGACGTACGCCTCACGATCGTCGTCCTCGACGATTCCATAGCAGCGCGGCAGCAGCTCGGTGAGCACAGCTTCGGTACGGCGATAGACGGCAAGCTCGCGCCGGTGGGTCTCGGCGAACTCGCTGCCGCCTCCCCACCGGTCCCACGCATCAGCCACCGCGGGACCGCAGCGCGACGCCACCGCGCCGATCCCGGCGATGACCTCCTCACCGCGGGGCTTGACCTTCGCCACAAGGTCAACGGTCGTCGTGACGCCGGCGCTGGACGTCCACTGTGCCGTCATCGGCAGCAGGCCGCTCAGCTTGCGTCGCTCGCCCAGCGCCCCGAGCTCACTGGTGATGCCGTCGCCGGTCAGGGCCTTCCCCGGCCAGACCCGGCTGACCCGCAGATCAGGATCACCATGCCGATCGGCCAGCGCCGCCTGCACGAACGCCGCGTCGAGATCGGCGGCCGCGAGCCATCGCACTCGACGCGGCCGACCCAGCCGCCGGTGAGCCTCGGCGAACTGCCCGCTCACCATGGCCGCTCCAGTTGACACGTCGAGTGCCAGCGCGAAGCCGGCGACGATCTCGGCGAACCGTCGACCGTTGCCCGACCCGGCACAGCCGAGGACGGAGAGCCACTCTTGTTGGTATGGCAGAGCCGTACCACCGCCCACGGTACCGGTGACCAGATTGGGCAGCAGGATGGTTGCCAGCAGGTCATCACCGTCCAGTTCCAATGAGTAGAGCGAGACCCCGGATTCGTGCACGCTTGCGATGTCCTGCCCGGTCGCCACGAACAGGGCCGCGATCACGTTGGCCGCGTTGATGCCGTTGCCGACCATGCCCGCCTGCTGGGCTCCCAGGGACGCGACGGCGTGGGCCTTCGTCATCGCCTCGGGGGTGGTCTTGAGCACCGACCCGACGACCTCGCGGGGAAGTACGCACTCGGCAGTGACGCGGGTGCCCCGGCCACCCAGCATAGACATGACGCTGACCTTCTTGTCACTGCTGAGGTTGCCCTCGAGCATCGTCCGGACGGGCCGGCGATGGTGGTCGGTGGCCAGCCGATCGGTCAACCACCGGCAGATCTGCGCCGTCGCCGACGTGGTCATGTTCTGCCCGGCCGCGTCAGAAGTCTCATAGACGAAGCGGACGTGGACGTAGCGTCCGATCTGGTGCGGTTCGACATCGACCAGCCGCGCATGGCGGGAGACCAGCCGCACCTGGCCGTACAGCCTCGAACGGTGGGCACGCAGCCAGACCGTGAACCGGGCCGCCGCGGCCAGGTCACCGAACTCGAACACCGGTGCCCGGCTCATCCGTTGGGACA
This sequence comes from uncultured Actinomycetota bacterium, assembly GCA_963803345.1. Classification (GTDB taxonomy): domain Bacteria; phylum Actinomycetota; class Actinomycetes; order Mycobacteriales; family Micromonosporaceae; genus CAWDLX01. Next base: position 49,966 of record CAWDLX010000004.1, on the reverse strand, counting down.
GCACCCGGGTCATCACGCCACCCGCGGCGCTCAGCGCCCGGGCTCCGCGCGAGGTCGAAGCGATGAGCGCTCCCTCCGTCGTCGCCATCGGTGCCACGAAACTGCCCCGGGCGGCCGATCCGATGAAGAACAACGGCCCGGCGAGTCCCACCGGCACCTCGACCGAGCCGACGAAGTTCTCGACGTTGCCGGTCAATGTGCGCGCATCGAGGTTGGTACGGCCCACGGTGGCGAGAGCGGCTCCCGTTCGGGCGCGTAGCCAGTCCAGCCGGTCGCGGCGCGCGTCCTCGGTGTAGAGGCCGCGACCGGGGACGGTGTCCTTCGATCCGGTCGACACAGCTTCGGCGTGCATGGTCAGCCCTTCGCACGGTCGGAGATCAGCAACCCGTAGAGACGCTGCGCTTCGGACTCCGCATGGCGGCGGGCTATCCGGCTCTGCACGAACGGCGCGTAGGCCGGATCAAGGGCCCAGAGGCTGTCCGCGTCGTCGAGGTGCGGCCGGTGCTCGAACCGCACGACATCCCCGGGCCGGACCAGGCCGCGGATGGTGGCCTCCGCGACGAGGTGGTGCACGTGCACGAGATAGTCTCGCGCCGTGACGCCGTCCGTCGCCACCCGGGCCTGGAGCAGGTGACCGGTGGCGACACCGGGGACGGTGACCTCGACCGGTCCGGCCGGGGCTGGCACCGGCTCCGGTCCGTGGAAGGCGCGCAGCAACCGGGAGAGTGGACGCAGCTTCGCCTCCGGCGCGGGACCGTACCAGGCGAAGCTGGCATCGGCCGTGACGAGTCCGTCCGGATGGCGGGACACCACGCTCCGGGGTCGCCCGGCGAGGAAGATCGTGCGGGTGTAGCTGCGCTGCCAACCGAGCCGCAACGGCTCCGGCACAGCGAGGGCGAAGTCGATGGCTCCCGTCAGGAAAGACTCTGGTGCGAGATCATCGACGACAACGGCGGCCACCAGGTGACCTGACCCCGGAGGCACGGTAGTCAGGCGGGCGATGGCGGCGGCCATCAGGAGATCGTCCACAGTGGTCACTGGTAGACCGCCGCCAGGGTTGCGCTCATCGGCATCGTCCGGGTCCGGAGCAGGGACGTGGTCAGGCGGTGCGGGTCGACGTAACCGCCCACGGCCAGCGAGCGAAGCAGGGCCAGGTGCCGCTCGTCGGGATCCTCCGCCACGGCCGGGCGGCGGTTGAGCAGGCGAGCGGCACGCCCCACACAACGGCGCAGGAGGTCCATCCGGAACGACTGGGACGACCGGCGGTCCAACAGGCCGACGAAGTACAACCGCATTCCGAGTCGGTAGGCGTCCGCGCCGGCCGATCCCGGTGTGGCCGAGATATCGGCAAGGGTGGACCCCGCCCAGCCACCATAGCGGCTCGAGCGAGTGGTGCCGTCGGTCGACACCCGACTCAGCCCCAACCGGACCACTGTCGCGCCGAACTCCCGGAGTACCCGCTCCAGGAGCAGGAAGTCGCTGGTGACTCCGCAGTCGTGGAGCAGCAGGACGAGTCGGCTCTCCACAACCCTCGGCAGCAGCTCGCGCAGGATCGGCAGCAGGTAGTTGCCATGACCTTCCGGGCCAACCAGCTGTCGGATCGGCATTCCCCACCGGGCGCCGTCGAGATAGGCCGGCCCGCCGAACCCACGGTGGTCGATGATCAGGTCCCGCCGGGCCAGCGCGTCCAGCACGGTCCGGGTGCTCCACGCGAGCGGACGAGGGTCGGTCAGGCCCGGGTCGGGGACATGGAGCAGGTCAAGCTCAGCTCGCCAGAGTTCGAGCATGCGCCGGGCGGAAGGATGGATCCAGCCGGTGCGTTCGACCCGATCGAAGTATGGATCGAGTTCGGCCGCCGGGATGATCGGCTTGATGTGATGGAAACGCACGTACCGTGCGCCGATCGCGGATTCGCTCTCGCCGGACCAGTCGAAGGCCGGCTCGGTGCGGTCGAGGTAGTGCCAGAACGCGGTGGTCTGAGTAGTCAGATGGGCCAGCCGTGGGTTCCATACCAGCTGCGTGTCGGCGATCTGGGTGCTGGCCTTCACAAGCACGTCCGTCCACAGCAGACCCTTGACGTGGGTTGGCGTGAGCGGCTTGGTCGGCGTGATCGTCACCGGTGCGACGATCAGCTTGCCGCAGTCGACCATAGCGCACCTCTCGTCCAGACGGCCGGAAGCTGCCGGCAAGATTGGTGCGTGCCAACCCGTTCCATCGGCGTGGAACGTGCGTTGGAACAGCCCGCCCGCCCTCGTATCCACGGCGTCCCCTCAGCACGCCGGCATGGTCCACCATCCGCTCCAGGCCGCTGATAGTTCGTGTTTGCGGAGGTTCCCGCTGCGAGAGGTCCTGAGAGCGCCTACCGTGGCTGGTTCACGGTTGATACGACGACCGGAGGACGGCTATGTCACATGTACGACGGTTCGACCACGTCGGCCTCACGGTCGCGGATCTCGACGCCGTGACCGCCTTCTTTGTGGCGCTGGGCTTGGAGGTCGAGGGCAGGACGTTCGTCGAGGGCGAGTTCCTGGACACGGTCTGCGGCATTCCGGACTCCCGCACCGAGATCGTCATGCTGAAGCCGCCCAACGATGGCACTCGCCTGGAGCTGTCGAGCTTCGTGCGACCCGACTCCGTGCCGGGCTCACCGGCTGCCATGGCCAACGAGCTGGGATTGCGCAACGTGGCCTTCGAGGTCGACGACTTGCGGGCGGCTGTTGATTGGGCGGCTACCGAGGGATACGGACTTGTCGGTGGCATCGGCGAGTACGAGGGCGTTTGGCGGATGGCCTACGTCCGGGGGCCGGAAGGGATCATCGTCTCGTTGGCCGAGCGCATCGGCTGAACCTCGCAACGCCCGCATCCGGTCCTCTGTCGCGGACCGTCGGCAGTGGTTCGCGTCGCCGGCACCTGGCGGATCGCGGTGACCGTGCGACGGCAGGACCTCTCGCCCGCCAAAACGCTGCCGGATCGGCTGAGCCCAGCGCGCCGCAAGTCGTGGACGATGTCTACCACCGTCCTCAGGAGACCGCCATGACCGCACCGGTCGTCGTCAAACGCCCCGCGTTCCTGCTCGTGCCCCTCGCCGCCGGTGCCATCGTCGCGGTGGCCCTCGGCGTATTCGCCAAGGTGCACACCCCGACCGGCCGGGCGCTGTTCCCCACGCCATTCCCCACCTTCTTCGAGATGAAGGTCTGGGTCACCATCGTGGCCCTGGGCTTCGCGTTCGTACAACTGCTCACTGCGCTCTGGATGTACGGGAAATTGGGGCGCCCGGCGCCGTCCTGGGCCGGTACCTTGCACCGCACCACCGGCATCATCGCTTTCCTGCTCACGGTCCCGGTGGCCCTGCACTGCCTGGTGTCGATCGGCTTCATGACCACCGACGCCAGGATCATCGCGCACTCACTGCTCGGTTGCATCTTCTACGGGGCGTTCGTGGCGAAGGTGCTGACGCTGCGCTCGCGGCAGGTGCCCGGCTGGGCCCTGCCCTGGGTCGCCGGTTTCCTCTTCACGGTCCTCGTGGCGGTCAGCCTGACCAGCGCCGGCTGGTACGTGGTCACCATCGGCATCCCCGGCTGACGGCACCGCCCGCGGGACCGCGAGGAGCGGCCGGGTAGCCGGCCGCTCATCACGGGCGTGTCCTGTGCGGTGTGCTGCCTTCACTGTCGTGCCGCGACGGGGCATCGGTATCAGGGAGCGGCGCAGATGGCGTACGCGTGAAGGTGCCACGAGGCGGTGGTACCGTCCTGGTCTTCGTACGCCTTGACCGAGTAGCTGGTCGGTGCCTGGCTGAAGTCTTCGAGGATCACCTGACCCTCACCGCCGTCGACTTGACCGCCTCCGCCGACGAGCTTGTTTCCGGACGAGCAGGAGGCGGAGAGCGTACTCGACGTCGCTGACTGGCTGCCGCCCTGCACCTGGACGATCTCGTATCCGGGCAGCGGGTCGGCGCAGATCGCGTACATGGTCAGACTCCAGGTGCCGGAGTACCCGTTGCCGTCCTCGTACGCCCACCCGGTGGCGCGGGTGGGCCCGGTCGCCTTGAAGTCGTCGATGCCGACCTGGCCGGGTCCACCGTTGATCCCGAATCCCATACCGAGGAGCTGGTTGTCGCCGGTGCAGTCGGCGGCGACGCTGTTGTACTGATCCGAGGTCGTGGTGCTGGTGTTGGACACGATCTCGTACCCCGGCGGCGGGTCGGCGCAGATGACGGTCGCCGACAGCGACCAGGTGTACGTGTAACCATCCCCGTCCTCGGAGGCATGGACGTAAAGGTGATCGGAGTACGGCGTGATCTGGTCCCATCGGACCTGACCCTCACCGCCGCCGATCGATGCGGCGGTGCCGATGAGCCTCTTCCCGCTCGGGCAGTCCACCCGCAGGCCCTTGTTGGCGGAGGTGTAGGTGGTGTACTGGTACGTCGCGTACAGGCCCGGAACGGCGGCCGAAGCCGGGGCGGTCAGGGCGGGTACGGTCAACACAGCACCGGTCGCGATGAGCGCGGCCGCGGCGATGCGCAGGCCGACCAGAGCACGGGTCATGATGCTTCCCTTCGCTGTCTCGATGCCTGCCCGCTGTCCGGCAGGTACTGGGTAGCGTGCCGTGCGAGGCCGAGCGCCACCGCGTCGTTGTGCACACAGCGCACGATGGGCCGGAACGGGCCGACGGCCAGGACGTGCGGCGCTGGTTCGGTGGACGCATCGCGGTCGAGCTGAGGCTGTGGGAAGCTCTGGAACGCCAACTCCTGGCGCCGTTTCAGTACTTCGGCATCCACGACGACGTGGACCTCTCGACCATCCGCTGGCGACGCGGCCAAGGCTACGACCAGACCGAGTTGGCCAACCTGTACACCGGCCACCACGCCCGAGCCAGGCTGATCCTGCAGGCCGTCCGGGACAAGGTCGACGTGCACCGGATGCGGGCCATCGGGTTCTGCGTTGGCATCGGACACGCGCAATTCATGGCGGACTGGTTCGCCAAGGCCGGCATCCCCGCTCGAGCGTTGACCTCACGCGACGACTCCACCAGCCGGCATGAAGCGATCGCGATGCTCAACAGCGGTGCACTGCGGATCGTGTTCACCGTCGATCTGTTCAACGAAGGCGTCGACCTGCCCGCCATCGACACCATCCTGCTGCTGCGGCCCACCGACAGCGCCACCGTCTTCCTTCAACAACTCGGACGAGGCCTGCGGCTCGCCGATGACAAGCCCTGCCTGACCGTGCTGGACTTCATCGGCGGCCAACACGCCGAGTTCCGATTCGACCGGCGCTACCGGGCCCTCACCGGAGCCAGTCGTCGGGCACTGATCCGCCATGTCGACCACGACTTCCCCACACTGCCGGCCGGATGCCACATCCAGCTCGACGCCGTCGCCAAACAGATCGTCATGGCCAATCTGCGCAGCGCACTGCGCCTGCGGCGAGCAGACCTCTCCGCCGAACTGCGCCAGCTCGGCGACATCAGCCTGGCCGACTTTCTCGCCGAGACCGGCCTCGAGCTCGAAGACATCTACCGTCGCCGCACCGGCGGCGGCTGGACCGGACTGCGCCGCGCAGCAGGGTTCGCCACGGGCAACCCAGGACCGCACGACACCACCCTGGGCGCGGCGATCGGGCGCATGCTGCACATCGACGACCCCGACCGCATCGACGCACTCCTACAGCTGTCCAACGGCGTCCAGCCGATCGGACGCCTGGGACGGCTCCCGCACAGCGCGCTGTGGGGCAAGACGGTCCCGATCGACGAGGGCGTACGGCTGCTTCAGGAGCATCCCGAGCGGTGTCAGGAACTTCGGCAGGTGGCTGAGGTGCTACGCGCCCGCATCCGCCGCATCACCCGTCCGGCCAGCGCAGATATGCCGCTGCGCCTGCACGCCCGATACAGCCGCGACGAAGCCTGCGTCGCGTTCGGAATCGCCGACCCATCGACCGTCCGCGAAGGCGTCAAATGGGTACCCGACGAACGAGCCGACCTGTTCTTCGTAACCCTCGCTAAGACCGAACGGCACTACTCGCCAACCACGATGTATCAGGACCGGGCAATCACACCGCAGCTGTTCCAATGGGAATCGCAAAGCACCACCTCGACCGCGTCGCCCACCGGTCAGCGCTATATCCACCACGTCGAGGGGGACTCCACCGTCCACCTCTTCGTGCGAGAGAGCAAGGAGGCCGACGGCGACCTTGGCGCGCCACCGTACCTCTACGCTGGACCCATGACCTACCAGCAACACAGCGGCGACCGACCCATGCGAATCGTGTGGCGCCTCGAACAACCGCTACCGGCCGACATCTTCCACGCAGCCCGCGTCATCGCCGCATGAGCGCCGCCGGGGGTGTGTCTCTCTCGGCGATATGAACCTCACAACGCGACGCCAAGCGGGTAAGGCTGGGCACTGCTACGGCGACTACGGATACCTCACGAAGTCGCCGCGGCCGCCTGCCAGAATTTGACCAGCTGGCTTGACCTCGCCGGCAGCCCTACCCCACGCGGACTATCTCACGAAGCTGCCGCGCCGCCTGCCCGAACTTTGACCAGCTGGCTTGAGCCGCGCCGAGGGCGGCGCGCGTGTGCTCGCCCGGTTAGGGTTCAGGGATGGAGCCGATGGAGAATCAGGGCCCTTACCAGCCACGAACGCCGCCGATGGCCGAGGACGATCCGGTTGTGCAGTGGCTGCTGCAGGGCGATCCGGCGATCCGCTGGCAGGTGCTGCGCGACCTCGTCAACGCCTCGGAGACCGAGGTGGCGACCGAGCGAGCGCGGGTGGAGCACGAGGGCTGGGGTGCTCGGCTGCTGGCGCTGCGGGCTCCTGATGGCCTGTGGGCGGACGGGGCCTGCTTTCCGGGTACCGCGGCGTCCGCAGCGGCCACTGCGCGGGCTCTGGCTGCCGGTGAGCCACCGCCGCCTTTCCCGTCGCCCGACGCGGAACCGGCCGAGGCACCGACCGACGGGTCGAGTGCCGAGCCGGGGGAGCCGTGGACCGCGACGTACCCCGTCCTGCTCGACCTGTGCCACCTGGGCATACCCCCGGACAGTCCGGTGATGCAAGAGACCGCACACCTGGTGGCCCGCAACTGCCGCTGGGAGTACGACGGGCTGCCGTTCTTCGCCGGCGAGGTGGACTGCTGCATCAACGCCGGCACGATCCTGATCGGTGCCTACCTGGGCGTCGACGTCGACCCGGTGGTGCAGCGGCTCGTGGCCGACCAGATGCCGGATGGTGGCTGGAACTGCTGGGCCGAGACCCGCCCAGCGCCGTCATCTTTCGCAAGCACCCTGGACGTGATCGACGCTCTGCTGAGGTGGGAGCGCCATACCGGCGGATCTGAGGAGGTCCGCCGGGCCCGCCGGAACGGAGAGGAGTACCTGCTGCGGCGCAAACTCTTCCGGTCGTTACGCACGGGCGAGGTGGTCAACCCGCAGTGGGCATTGTTCTCCTACCCCCCACGCTGGCACTACGACCTGCTCAAGGCCACGGAGTACTTCGCCCGGCGTGGGGGGTCTCCGGATCCGCGACTGGCCGAAGCGATCGAACGCGTTCGCACCAAGCGCCGACCCGACGGCCGTTGGCTGCTCGAGAACACCCACCCCGGCGCGGTCCACTTCCGGTTCGAGGAACCCGACGGCACGCCCAGCCGGTGGAACACCTTGAGGGCGCTGCGGGTGCTGCGCTGGTACGACGCGCCCGCCCACTCCGGTAGCGCGAGCCACGCGTCTTGAGGTCAGGTGGCGACATCACCTCGACGGTGGCAGTTGAGCCGGAAGTCACCAGGTCGACGCGATGGCATGTCTGATCGCTTGCGCGTCGCTGTCGAGGAGCGACCTCTCGCGTTCCGGCGACTCAGCCTTGAGAGTCCAGCCGTCTCCGGCGTAGCGAGGGATGACGTGGAGGTGAAAGTGGAAGACCGTCTGGAAGGCGACCTCGCCGTCACAAAGAAGGACGTTGATTCCCTCGCAGCCCAGGCTCGAGCGTCGCAAGGCTCGTGCCATGTCATGACCGACCAACCAGATACGACCGCCAGTGGTTGAATCGAGGTCTTCAAGGCCCACCACATGCACGCGTGGCACGACGAGAAGATGGCTGGGCGTGACGGGGTTCAAGTCCATGAAGACCACAACGGCTCCCTGGTTCCTCGGCTACCACGCGCTGAACACACTCGACTATGACCTGGCTGGCGAGTTCGAGCCGTGCGCGCCGCCACAACCGTTTGACGACAACACCTAGGGCTTCCCCAACCGCAACTTCACCAAGCCCGAGCTCCTCGGGTACGTCGACTGGTGTTGCGACCGCGTACGCCATACCCTTGACGGCCTCACCGAGGAGATGGCCGCCCGGCCACTTCCCAGTGCGCATCGATACCACGGAACGCCGTTCGCGGCGAACGTTGGCAGCATGCCGCTGCACGTCGTTGAGCACGCCGCCCAGATCCGTCAGTTCCTCACCGCCGCAGGCCTCACAGTGCAACCCATGCGCGGTGACCGTGGGTACAGCGGTTGACCGTGATGGTGATCCGGCGGATGCCGACTGGCCGACCGGTCGATCCCTGCTCGCCCGGTCATCGGCGCGAGCGCGCGTCACGCGCTGCTCGGCATACGCGACCAGTCGGAAGGATCTACCCAGTCCTCAGCGGGGACGGGCCGCCGCGACACCGTGACACCCTCATGTGAGTCAGAACTGGTCGGGCGTGTCGAGCTTGCGGTAGAAGGTCGTCACCGGCGGTCCCTGCGCGCCACCCTCACGCATTACGTCGGCGATCTCCGGCTGGCTCGCGAAGAACGTCTGGAACGACTGCTCGTCGGGCCATTCGTCGATGACGAGAACCTCGTCTTCGCTACCCGCAAACGTGTGCCGGACAGCGCCCGCCGCCCGCCCGGCCTCGGCGATCCGCTGCATGACCTGACCACCCGGCCCGGCGGCGTACCGCTCCAAATCGACAGGGTTGCCGGGTATCCGCAGAATGATGATGACCGCCATCTTGGCCTCCTCGACCCGCAGGTGGTTGTCGAACACGCTGGCCCGAATTCTGACCGATGCGCCGCGCTTCGCATACCGCTGCCCGGATCAGACACCGCGCTCTTTGGCTACGCAGAAATGAACGATCGTCCGGTCGCTCATGGGCATGTTCGTGGCCACCGACGCGGCCGCGTCGAACCGGTGGGCACGACGGCGTCGGGAGCAGGACCGGCTCGGCCCAATCGGCTGGTGGCACAGCCACTCCGGTGTCTGTTCGCCGCGAAGAGCGGTAGGCCCAGATACGACTACTCCGCCTGGGCTTGGATGGAACCGACTGTCAGGACGATGCGCCGAGGCGGTGTCGCACCACCCTCCGGCGCAGGGTGGGCGACGCCTCGACCTCGTAGCCGGTGTCGAGGAAGGCCTGGAGCAGTCCGACCGAGGCCTCGTCCCAGATCACGGTCTTCCCCGGCGGCGGCTCGGTGGGGTAGCCCTCGAGGACGCGAGCGCCGACCTGCCTGCCGTACTCGACCGTCGCGGCGGCGAGCTCGTACATCAGTCCCTGTCGACGGAAGCCCTTACGCACGACGAAGCAGGTGACCGACCAGACGCCCTCGAGGTCGGGGTCCATCCGCATCCACGCCTTCTGCCGGGCCCAGATCCTCGGGTAGTTCTCCCGCGGCTCGACCGCGACCCAGCCGGCTGGCTCGCCGTCGACGTACCCGACGAGGCCGGAGGTGGGGCCGCTCGTGCCGCAGCCGGCCTGCTCCAGGAGCGCGGCGTCGCGCTCCTGCTGGGTCGTGTCGCGCCAGATCCAGCCCGGGACCTTGAGCGCCTGGCAGCGGCACTTGCGGGCGCCGCCGGCGTCGAACACGGCCTCGACGTCCTCGCTCGTCGCGTCGTTGGCCGGTCGCCAGCTGAACTCGGGCACACCGCGAGACTAGTGGCCGGGCCGCCGCCAGTAAACGACGCCGTGCTTCGCCGGTGGCGTCGAGGAAGCACCGCAGCGGGTGGTAGCCGAACGTCTTCCATGTCTTGGCCGCGTGCTCCTTCTCGGAGTGGCATGGCACCAGGGTGGCGTCCAGGTCGAGGACCAGTCCCGGGATGGCGAACCCGGCCACCGTGGAGGAGGGCAGCCGGCCGGTCTCGGCGGCCTGAGCCCACGCCATTTCGCGGGCCTGCGCCCCGGCGTTGCGCAGACGGCTCAGGGCCTCGTCGTCGGGCGCGGCCAGTACCCGCCACGCGGTTGGATCGGAGGCCACCGGTCCGAACAGGTCGCTCTGGTTGCGTAATACAGCCGGGTCCGAGATGGCCTCGCCGCCGTCGGCGAGCAGCACGGCCAGGTCCAGTACGACCCGACCCGGATCGTGTCCCGATTACCGCTGCCGCAACGACCCGAGTTCGTACGCCACTCCAAACTGACGGACACGGCGTTGCGTCACGTTGGTGGCCAGCTACGAGGCCATGGTCGGGCGCAGGTCCATGTCGAGGATGGCTGCCAAGCGGGCGGTTTCCCGCTCGATCGCCTTCCGGGGTGGGCGTCGCTCGTCGAGCCAGGTGACCGTCACTTCGTCCCCCTTTCGAGCCCATGTTCCGCACACAACACCGCCGGCGATCACCGGGTTGGCCTTGCGCGTCATGAGGTCTCGCCGCATCGACGGAGTGACGTGGGCGTCCTTGGTGCCAGGACCCATCACCCCGCCCCGACCACGACTGCGTGAAGCGATCACGGTTCTTTCTCCTCCGTGGTTTCGTTGGGCGTAGCGTGACGTTGAGGTCCAATGGGGCCTCACCTCGTGTCCGAGCTCCATTAGCGTCAGCGGTTCACCCAGGGGCCAGCAATGAGCGTGTACGACTACCTCCTGCAAGCACGCCAGATGCAGGCGATGTCGTTCGTGGTCCACATCCCGCTCGTCTGTTTCGGCGTCGCGTTCCCCTCGCTGGTCCTGTTCATGGAATGGCGATACCTGCGCACCGGCGACGGACTGTATCGGACGTTGGCCCGGCGGTGGACCCGGGTCATGGTCACCCTCTTCGCGGCCGGCGTGGTGACGGGCACCGTGCTCAGCTTCGAGATGGGCCTGCTGTGGCCGAACTTCACCGCGACCTTTGGCAGCGTCTTCGGTCTGGGCTTCGCGATCGAAGGCTTCTCGTTCTTCCTCGAGGCTATCTTTATCGGCATCTATGTGTACGGGTGGAGGCGCCTGCGGCCCCGAACGCATTTCCTGTGCGGGATCCCGATCGTCTTCGCCGGGATCCTCGGCTCGGTGATGGTCATTTCGGTCAACGGTTGGATGAACAACCCGAGCGGCTACACTCTGGCCGATGGGCGCGTGGTCAACGCCGATCCGGTGCGAGCGCTGTTCGCCAACACGTACTTCTGGCACGAGTTCGTGCACATGTACGTGGCGGCGTACATCGTGACCGGCTTCGTGATCGCGGCGGCGTACGCGGTTGGCCGGTTGCGGGGGCGTTGGACCCGCTACCATCGGACCGCGCTCGCAGTCGCGCTGACAGCGGCCGCCGTGGCGGCACCGATCCAGGTGCTCGTCGGCGACTGGGCCGCGCGGGAGGTCGCGTCGACGCAGCCCATCAAGCTGGCCGCCCTGGAAGGACTGGGCGAGACCACGAAGGGCGCCTCGGTACACCTGTTGGGCTGGTACACCAACGGCCACGTGGAGTACGGCATCGAGATTCCGCGACTCCTTTCCCTGCTCGCCTTCCACAATCCCAACTCGGTCGTGCAGGGCCTTGACACCGTCAGCGTCGCCGATCAGCCGCCGGTCAACATCGTGCGCTATTCGTTCCAGACCATGGTCGGCATCGGCATTCTCATGGCCCTGCTCAGCCTCTTCTACCTTTTCCTCGTCTGGCGCAAGCGTCGACTGCCCGGCTCAACCTGGTTCTACTGGGCCGTGGCGGCGGCCGGGCCACTGAGTGTCGTCGCGCTCATCGCCGGATGGGTGACGACCGAGGTCGGACGCCAACCCTGGGTTGTCTACGGAACCATGCGGACCGCCGACGCGGTGACCGCGGCGCCTGGCATACCGGTCGGCTACGGCGTGCTCGCGGCCATCTATCTGGTGCTCATCGCCGGGATCGGCTGGGCCCTGTGGCGGCTCACCCGGATGCCGCTGGGCGAGGTGGACCAACACACCGGGTCGCCCACGCAGCCCCGGACGGGGTGATCACATGGGCTTGGACATCGTCACCATCGGCATCGTCGTGGTCGGGCTCATCCTCTACACCGTGTTAGGCGGGGCCGACTTCGGGGCCGGCGTCTGGCAACTGGTGGCCGGAGGCGGCGCCCATGGACGGCATATCCGCGAGCACGCGCACAATGCCAACGCCCCGGTGTGGGAGGCCAACCACGTCTGGCTGATCCTCGTGATCACCGTGCTGTGGACTGGCTATCCCACCGTCTTCGGGGCCATCTTCTCCACGCTTGCGATACCCATTTTCCTCGCCGCGGTCGGCATCATCCTGCGCGGCATGACTTACGCCCTGCAGAGCGCCGCCGATGCGCGACAACGGCGCCTCATCGACACCACGTTCGCCTTGTCGTCGATCCTCACCCCGTTCATGCTGGGCACCGTCATCGGCGCGATCGCCTCTGGGCGGGTGCCGGTCGGCAACGCCCGCGGCGATGTGGTGACCGCCTGGGTGAACCCGACCTCCATCCTGGCCGGTTGCCTCGCCGTCGTGACCGGCACGTTCATCGCCGCCGTCTACCTGGCCGCCGACGCGGATCGGCTGGGCGACGACGAGTTGCGGGGAACGTTCCACGATCGTGCCATCGTCTGCGCCGTCATCGCCGGCCTCGTGTCGATCAGCGGGCTCGTCGTCATGCACACCGACGCGCCGGCCCTGTTCCGCGGGCTCACGCACGGTTGGGGGCTGGCCGCCGTCATCATCAGCGGTCTGACCGGACTCGGGTCGATCGCACTCCTCCACCGGCGCGCGTACCAACCGGCCCGGTTGAGCGCCTCCGTCGCCGTGGCCGCGCTCCTGCTTGGCTGGGTCGCGGCTCAGCACCCGTACGTGCTCCCGCCATCATTGACGCTGGAGGCCGCGGCGGCGTCGTCGGCCACGCAGATCGCCCTGATCGTGTCGATCGCCGTGGGCGCGGTCATCCTGTTTCCCAGCCTGGCCGTCCTGTTCCGGCTCGCGTTGAGCGGTCGTTTCGACCCCGGCCCCGCGGCAGAGTCCATAGTAGACACTGAGCGGCGGCGCCGAGCTCGGCCCGTACGGTGGGCCCAGGCTACCCTCGGTTTCCTGCTGGTCGGGTTCATCCTGTTGACCATCGCGGAACCGGCGGCCGCCCATGCGATCGGGGTGGTATCGCTGATCGCGGCCGGCGTGACTGCGTTCATCGCCGTCGGGCCGGACCAGCTAGCCGAGCCCGAGTGAAGGCAGCGTGTGAGGGTCCACGCGGTCACGTACGAGTTGGCCCTGCGGTAGCGGACACGGGTACCTCGTCGCGGCAAATTCGCATCGTCCAGGCGGGGGGTCTGGTGGCCCGGGGCCCGCGGTCGAACCCGTCAGGATCGGAGCGCCGAGGAACGAGCTCGGCGTGCGCCAACGGCGACTCACCGGGTGCGACGGCGCGTCGCGTCATCCGACGTGCCCGTCGAAGGCGCGCGGTGCTGAGTGGTCACGGCATGAGCACGCTGACGGCCTACGGGCCGATCCCCAACGTGCTCTCGATGTTATCCGCAGACCCGTGGCGGGGCGGGGGCCTTGCCCACGGTGATGTCGACGGCGGACAAGGGAGCGACCACGGTGGCGGCGGGCGGTGTCTGGCGCGACACGACGCCAAGATGGTCGCAGTCGACGACGCTGGTCACCGTGCCACGCACCAGCCCGGCCGCGGTGATCGTCTGTGTAGCGCGATCCGCCTTCAGGCCCGTCACATCCGGGACCGTGATGCCGGTCTGCCCGCACGTCGGTTCCTGGGCCTGGGCCGGCACGCTCACGGCGTCCCAGGCCGCCTTGACCGTGTTGTAGGCGGTGCAGTTACCGGGGAACAGGTTGGTGGCGGCGATCAGCGTCCACAGCCGGTACGCCGGATACGAGCTGGCAAACGTCTTCATCAACATCGCGTTGTACAGGACCTGCGTGGCGGCCTGGATCCCGATGCCGGTCACTGCGGCGCCGTTGCAGGTCGGGCTGTCGGGCTGACCGTTGCCGGGATGCGTGCCCTCGGCCAGCACGTAGAACCAGTGGTCGCCCGGGCCGGCCGCGCCGTGCGGTTCGATGTCCTCGACGCTGGGCGAGTAGCAGTTGGGCAGGCCGTTGAGGTTCGGGTCGTACATGGGTCGGCCCGCCCCCAGGAAGCCATCCTCGATGGTGAAGTCCGGCGTGTCATAGGGCGCGGGCTCGTTGGCGAACCACTCGTTCGCGGCCCCGAAGAACGTCGGCGATGAACTCCATGGTGTTGCCCCCGGACAGGCCGCCCGGCGTGGTCGTATCGATCCCGTGGCCGAGTTCGTGGCCGACAACGTCCAGGCTGGTGAGCCACTTCCCGGTCGTGTCGTGGCCGAAGACGGCGTTGCCGGTGCTGGTGAACGCCGAGTTGACCTGGTCCAGGCCGACCCACATGGGCCACGCGCCCCCCGTCCCGTTGAGGCCGTTGCGGCCCAACCAGACGGCCACCATCCGTGTTTCGTTCTGCGCGGCGAACAGTGCGTCCACGCAGCCGGTGACGATGTTCGTCGGGTCCCCGTTCCCCCACCGGTCGATGTCGTCGATGAAGGGGGCGTTGGCGTTGTCGTCGCCGCAGCTCATGCCGGGCGAGTTCGGGTTGCGCATGATGAACCGGACAATGCCGTTCTGCTGCACGCGGGTGGTGTAGATGGTCAGCGGGCCCGGGCCGTTGCGCGTGCTGATCCCCGTACCGAAGTGGGTCGTGTCCCGCCGCGACAGGACGGCGCCGCTCGTGGCATCAACGTCCACGATGGACATTCCCGCGCCCGACGCATCCCGCGTCGTCATCTCCCACGCCAAGCGGGGCGTCGAGCCGAGCGCGTACACGACGAGTTGACTCCCGGCGGCCGGCCGGGAGCCCACAGCGGTGCGTGTCCGCACCGCGGCCGGGTCCAGCTCACCGATGCTGCGCCGCTGCGCCACCGACGCCCACCGCACCCTCGCGTCCGGGCCGACCACGACCACGAAATCGCCCCCCACCACAGGCAACCCCCGATAGGTGCGGGTGTACGGCACGTAACGCCACCCCATCGACGCCAGCGGCGTCCCCTGGGCGAACGCCTCCTCGGGGCCCGCGCGCAAAAGCGCCGGACGCCTCGCCACCCAGGCCGCCGCCGCCGTACGAGCGGCGGCGATGTCGGGCGCCGAGACGCCGGTGACCGGCAGCCCCGTAGCGCCGGAGGTGCTAGGCGTCGTCGCGCCGGCCGCCGCCAAGACCACCACGGCGATGACGCCCGCCGCACCCACACGAATGCCCGTACCGGCCACCACCGCGTTCCTCCTCCGTGGTTCCCGGCCGGCACACCGCCCGGGAGTTGGTAGGTCGTGGCGGTGACGTTACGTATCGGCTGGTGCGCCGGCATCGGGGAAACCCCCTGACGATCGGGGGCCGGTTAGGGGACGCCGATCCAACGTACTGACGAACCGCGATCCCGTAGGCGCGCCGTCGAGCGGATAGGTCGGCTCGGCGCGAGGATCGCCGCTCACGCGTTTCCGTCCGATCATCGGTAGCACCGTCGCCTCAGCCGACCGCGGAGCCCACCGTCATCGGCGCGCAGCCGGCCCACGCAGCGAGGCAGACGGCCACGCCGCTCGACCTAGCTGTACTGCCCACAGAGGTTGGTGACGCGGGTGACCGGCGGTTTGCCGCCGAGTGCGGTGTGGGGCCGGTGGTAATTGTAGATGTGCTGCCAGCGTGCGAAGGCGCGGCGGCGGGCGGTCTCGCTGGTGTACGGACGGGCGTACGCCCATTCGACGATCATGGTGCGGTTGTAGCGTTCGACCTTCCCGTTCGTCTGAGGCCGATAGGGGCGGGTCCGCTTGTGGGTGATGCCGGCGTCAGCCAGGCAGCGACGCCAGACCTGGGAGCGGTAGCAGGAGCCGTTGTCGGTGAGCACACGTCGCACGGTGACACCGTGGGCGGTGAAGAACGCTTGGGCGCGTTGCCAGAACGCAACGGCAGTCGGCCCCTGCTCATCGCCGAGGATCTCGCTGTAGGCCAGTCGGGAGTGATCGTCAACGGCGCTGTGGATGTAGCCGTAGCCGCGGGCACTACGCCCGCTGGCGCGGCTGTTGCGGCGTCCGGCGGCTCGGCCGTGCACCCGCCACCCGCCGCCGTCGGGGATGCGGCCCAGCTTCTTAATGTCGACGTGCACCAGGTCGCCTGGGTGGGGGTGCTCGTAGCGCAGCGGCTTCTCCTTGCGGATCGGCTGCCCGGTGGCCAGGTCCACACAGGCGAGCTTCGGCACGCCGTGGCGGACCAGCACCTTGTGTACCGTCGACCCGTGCATGCCCAGCCGGCCGCCGATCGCCACGGGGCCGAGACCCTTGCTACGGCGCAGATGCAGGATCTTCCGCTCGACCTTCGGGCGGGTGCGGTGCGGGCTGCGGTGCGGCCGGCTGGACCGGTCGACCATCCCAGCCTCGCCAAGCTGGCGGTACCGTTCGGCCCAGCGCGTGGCGGTGTTCACGCTGACCTGGAAGCGTTCCGCGGCACGGCGCAACGGCCAACCATCGTCCACGACACACCGGGCCAGCTTCAGCCGGCCGCGTTCGGTCAGGGTTGCGTTAGCGTGGGGCACGAGGACCTCCGGGGTTGGAGTGCGGTGACTTAGCAGCTCCACACTTCACCCGGAGGTCTTCCCTATCCGTGGATCTTCACAGTCGTGTCCCCGTCACCAACCTCTGTGGGCAGGACACCTAGCCCCGGACCAAGCCCTCTCGACAACCGCACGCCCCGGGTCTGCCGCAGCGCCCCGCCGTCAGGCGGGCGGCCACGAAGGGTTTCAGATCGCGGTTCGCGGTGTACACGATGATCACGGCCGGGTCTCGCAGTTTCTGATCATGGTCGTGGTGGCGGCAGGACGCCGATCCAGGCTTGGATAGAGGGCATGCTCGGGATGAACATGTGCGGGGTTGTGCCGCCGCGATCCGGGCCGGCTGAGGCCAGGGTGCTTGATCCGGTTCGTTGTCGGAGTCAGGCCGCGCGTTGGTATTCGTGGATCAAGCCGCCCAGCACGTCGACTCGCCGGACCGGGCGCTCCACAGTGGACGAGGCAACGAGCGTCAACGTGCGGAACTGGGTCCAGGTCGGGCCGGCTCGGCGCGGTGCCGGGCCGAGCCGGTGCCGACGAAGGATCCGCCGGACCGACGACGCCGAAACTGGAACGCCGAGCAGACGGCACTCGCCCACGATCCGGAGATAGCCCCAGCGCGGGTTCTCCCGAGCCAGCCGAAGCACGAGCTCGACCACGTCGTCGTCCAGGCCCCGGCGAGCGCCGGTGTGTGGGTAGGTCCAGTGGCGGGCTACCAACTCGCGATGCCAACGCAGGAGTGTCGAGGGCGTGACCAGGAACGCTGGCCACCGTTCCCGGGGCAGCAACTTGGCCAACGTCGCCAGGAGCATCCGGTCGGACGGCGAGTACCGCGGACGGGGCACCTGCCGGCGCAGCACCGCCAGGTGCCGCAGCACCGCGATCTCCACCGCATCCGCATCCGGCGACGGACCACACCCGAGCACGCCGATGAGGCGCCTCACGACCATCAAGGCCATCGCACGGACCACCACGACCATTAATCTGCCCCCCAGGCAGCTACGCAGCTCACACCACCTGTCCGTGAAGTGACACCCTTCAGGCGAAAATGATCTTGTGCTCCCCGCTTGCTCCAAATGTAAGGAGCAACAAGCAAATAGCCCGCTACCGGGGTTCCGGTAGCGGGCCAGTTGACCTGCGTATATCCATGGTGGACCAAACTTGGCAGAATAAGAACCGCGTCTTCCCTGTTCAGGGGCCTGACGTGGCCGTCGCGGCCGTGCGACGACGAGCGTCGTCATGACTCCCGCGCAGACCGGACCGCGGCATGGGCGCGGAGGCGGACGATCGCCCCTGCGCGCGGCCGGCCCGGGTAGCAGTGTAGAACGTCTTGTTCTACACTGCTGTCATGGAACGGATCGGCGTCCGAGAACTCAACCAGAACACCAGCCAGGTTCTGGCCCGGGTGAGTGGCGGTGAAACCATCGAGATCACCGATCGCGGACATCCGGTGGCCCGGCTGGTGCCCGTTGGAGACGAGAACGTCCGTCCTGGCCAGGTTGGTCGCATCCGGCCGCGCTGTCGCGCCCGCTGGTGCCGGCCCCGTTCCGCTGCCGCCTAAACTCGGCGACCCAGCCGTGGACGCGGCCTCGGAACTGGCTGCCATGCGGGACGAGGAACGCTGGTGATCTATCTCGACTCGGCTGCGGTGGTCAAACTCGTACGACAGGAGGCGCACAGCGCCGACCTTGTCGCCTGGCTCAACGCCCACCAGGACGTCCCGCTGGTCTCATCAACCCTCGTAGAGGTGGAGGTCCCGCGAGCGCTGCGCCGCTCCGCCCCGCAGGCCCTTGTCGGAGTACCAGCCGCAGTGGGACGGCTGTTTCGGTTGGAGATTGACGGCACAATAAGGGCGACGGCAGCAGCCTTCGCCGAGCCGACGCTGCGCAGCCTCGATGCCATTCACCTCGCGACCGCACACGTTCTCGTGAACGAGTCCGGCGCCACCCTGACTGCCTTCGTGACCTATGACCGGCGGCTGCTAACGTCCGCCCAGACCGCTGGGCTCCCCACGGCGAGTCCGGGGCAGAACTGACGAGGCGCTTCGCGAGGTGACTGCGCCAAGCGCTTGGTTCGCGCACCGCCAACTGTTCAATGCGTGTGGGCTAACATGGCAGAAACGAACCGCATTTCCGCAGCTCAAGGGCCTGTTGTCACCATCGCGGCTGTTCGGAAACGGGCAAACTGACAGGTGCCCGCGCTCGCGCGGTGAGCAGTTCGCGCGAGACTCAACTCTTGTTGCCATCGTCGTGTACAGCGCTACTGCAAGGCCAGGGCTAGCGTTGGCGGGACGAGCTGGCGCTCGCCTGGTCGATCGGCTGGGCCTGCCGACCTCCCGCAGTAGCATGCCGCACACCGTCCGGTCTCTGCCCAACGCCCAGCCGATGCTGTCACTGATTAGGGCAGGACAATGTGCGGAATCGAGCGCAAAGCCCGCTGGCTTCCCGCGGAGGCTAACAAAGTCATCGGCTACACCCGGATCCGCGCGGCCCACTGGCTCCCTTACCGGCGTGGCGCCCGGCCGGGAACCTGTTGGAACCGTACCGTTGTCATGGTGGACTATGCGCTCACCCGGTGTGCGTGAAATGTCTTTGCCCGCAGCACATTGCCACTGACACGCTGTGGCCTCAGGCAGGTCCCACCGGTAAGGCGATCCACATGCGACACGACGCTGACGAGGACGAGGCCCTCTTCGGCAAGCTCGACGAACTGACGGCCGAACTCATCGACTCCGGCATGCCTGAGGCCGAGGTGTCCGAGCGGGTCGCCGCTCTGGTCCTCGGGCCTGCCGAAGCCGGTGCCGAGGAGGCCGTCGCCGAGATCGTCGAGTCCGCGCCCAAGTTCCTCCGCCGCGAGCGACGCACCCGGAAGGCGTTCGACCGCGAATTGCTGGCCAGTTGGTCCGATGCGTTCGACGCGGCCTTCATCGTGGTCTACGGCGTCGCCGAGATGGCCGACAACTTCCGAGCCGACCACGGCGAAGCGGCTGATGCTGCCGACGACCAGGTGTTCCGCGCCCTCGTCCTGCTCACCGAACGCGCCCGACGCGTGGCCTGGGAGTCGCACCGCCTCGTCACCGGAGGTCTACCACTAGGCGCCCTGGCAAGGGCGCGAACGCTGCACGAGATCGCGACGGTCGCGTTCATCCTCGCCGAGGATGGTCGACGGCCCGAGTATAGCGACCTCGCCTCCCGCTACCGCCCTCGCCGACGCCCTGATCGGGCGTCACCAACGCGACGATCATCGAGTACCGGGCCGCACTTGCCTCGATCGTCCGGGTGGACGCGAGCCTCGCCGGCACGGTGCACCGCCCGATCTGGCGGTCCGACCTGGACATGGACTCGCTGCGGGTTCTTCGCCGACGCGATGGGTGCGCTCCGGCCGGGTCGCGGGCCGGTCAGAAGTCGATTTGGCGGTCATCGCCGGGGCAGCCGGGCGGTGATCGCGGTGGCGGCGCTGGCGGCCGACGACGCGGACATGCCGACACCGAAGCGGGTGGGGAAGGCGAGGGTGGGCAGCGACCGGTCGGTGGTGTGCAGCATCAGGCCGGCTGGGGTGCGCCGGCGGAACTGCACGTTGGTGGCTGTGGCCTTGGTGATCGCCGGCCACGGCCAGTTCACCAGTCGCCGGCCGCGCATGGTCAGCAGGTGCACGCCCGCATCGTCGACGAGCAGGATCCGCAGCAGCAGGTAGCGTTCGGGCTGCACGCAGACCCCGGCCCAGTGGTGGGGTCCGTACCTCGCCGCGGCCCGGCGGGCCCGTAGCCGTTGGATGCCGGCGTTCGTGCTGAAGATGCCCAGCGCCAGGACCGCGCCCATCAGGGCGCCGAGCAGCAGTATGGTCAGGGTCGTTTCCTCGACCTTGGTGGCCACGAGGATGAGAGCGACGAACGCCAGCAGCGCGGCGACGCCGACGGCGATCGCCACCGGCGCGCCGCCGGTGCCCGGTCGTACCGGCGTGGTCGTTCGGGAGGTGTCCGACACGGCATACAGCATCGCCCGTGACGGTGGGTCAGTCAACAAGTACGGTCGATGCGTCAGCGGGTGGCAGGGCTGGCGTGTCCCACAGCCGTACCGGTGCCGTCGTGGCTGCCGGTGGCGATCGCGGCGCCGTCCGGACTGAAGCTGGCGGAGTCGACCCGGTCGTCGGTGACCTTCTCGACCAGCGACCCGGCAGCCAGGTCGTAGACCCGCGCACCGTGGTCCTGGCGGCCGCGAGCGGTTCGGTGCCGTCCGGGCCGAACACGAGGGTCCGGACCGGGATCCGGCCGAGGTCGTCGTCGTTGGATGACGCCGACCTGCCGCGCTGTGGCGGCGTCCAGTTGATACCGGCAGTCGTTCCCGTCGATGACGAGCAGGCGCCCGTCCGGGCTGAACGCCACCGCCCACGGGGGCGGGCCTGGCCGGCCAACTCGCCGGCCGGTGAGCCGTCGGCGACCTGCCACAGCCGTACCGCCTTGTCGTGTCCGATCGAGGCGAGCGTCCGGCCGGCGCCCGCACTATCCACTATGGACGGATAGTTCGCGCCGGGGCGTACACTCCTGCTATCAGTACCGGCGGGGAGGCGGGATGACCGGGGTAGCGCGTCGTCGCGGCGCCGCCGCGCTCATGTTGACGTTGGCCGTAGCCGGGTGTACGGGCGCTCCACCGCGGCCGGGCCCCACCACGACCGCCCGGAGCGCACCTGCCGGCCCGGCCCTGCAGGGACACGTGATCGTCTTCAGCCCCGCCGACCACGAGGTGAGCCAATCCATTGGCCGCGGTCTGGACAGCACGGTCACCGACAACGCCACCGCCGCCGACCTGTCCCCGGACCTCAAGACACTGACCTATGTCACCCAGGACGCCAAGCTCGTGCTGCGTGACCTGGCCAGCGGTGCCGAGCAGACCGTCACCATCAGCGCCGGCGGCACCGCGCTGAACCCGGCGGCCGGATGCCTGCGCTTCTCGCCCGACGGTAAGCGACTGGCCTTCATCGCCACCCAGGACGGCGGGCTCTACGTGACCACGCCCGCCGGCGCCGCCACCCGGGTGGACACGCCCAAACACGCGACGTACACCCAGACCAACGGCAGGTTCATCTTCGGACCGCCCGATCCCGGCGCGCCGAGCCTCAACGTCGCCTCGCAGCTGACCTGCAGCCGGTGGCTGGACACCCGCCGGCTGGTCTTCGACCGCGTCGCCACGATGCCGGCCACGGTCACCATCGAGCAGGGCAAGCCCACGGTTGCGCCGTCCGACACCACCACCGTCGCCGCGCTCGACCCGGTGCGGCTCATCGACTCGCCACAGCGGTGGGAGATCCGCCACCGCTGTGGCACCCGCATCATCTCCTCGGTCCACACCGGCGACAGCAGCACCGACTACGTCGTGGACACCACCACGCTCGGCGACGACCAGCTGGCCCGCCCCGACGCCATGGCCCCGGGCACCGGCAAGCTACCGGATGTGGCGAGCGCGTTCATCGCCGGCTCCTGTGACGTGCTCCTGATCGCCTCCTGCAACTACGGCGACGGCACGTGCGCCACCAAGCGGTACAGCCCAGGCACCGGCGCGGTCCAGAACCTGCCAGCCACCTACGAGACCGACCAAGGCTCCTTTCCCCGCCTCGACCCCGGTAGCGTCGCCTGGAACCCGGCCGGCACGCAGTACGCGGCCAGCAACTACGGGTACGTGTATGTCTACGACCTAGCCACCGGCGCCTGGACGTTCGCCCTCGCCGCCGGCATCGTCGGCAATCACGGCGCGGACACCCAGGTACTGGGCTGGCTGCCCAGCTGACCGAGCACCGCCCCGACGCGAGTCTTCTCGGCACCCACAGGCGTTTCCAGGCAACTCGCGCGGCCAGTACTTTGACACCAACTTTCATTGGGGCCTGGTCGTCGTCAACCGCAACGTCACCGACCAGGCGCTGTCAAACGTAGCCGCTGAACCACCCAGGCGTGGACGGTACTGGTGGCGTGCGCGCATCGACGGGTTGCAAGGCCATGTGCGAGGCCATGATCAAAGAAATTCTGATCATCACCAATGACACAGTCCGGCCGATCTTCAAACTGCCCATCGCGGGCAACGACGAAGGGCTGGCCCTCAACGGACCAGCCCTCACGGATGGCGAGCACGCGGTTCGCGCACTGCCAACTATGGTGGGCGATACTGGGTTTGAACCAGTGACCTCTTCCGTGTCAACGAATCCTGGGCAAGCCCGTGACCTGCGGAAATAGAGAACCCCCAGGACACCGCGGTGCAGTACGAAGCCGTTCGGCGCGGTTCGGTGCTGTTCGACGAAGTACAGGACGGGGTGCTGCTCCCAGTCTGCTCCCACGCACCGAGCGCGTACGGCCGGTGGGCCGTGGCGCTCGGGGCGCCCCGGAGAGCGGACGGCCGGGCCGCGGCGAGGTGGTGCTTGGGTTGGCGTGTAGCGGGTAGCCTTGGCATCGGCGTTTTACGCGTTATACGCTACTGGGGTGGGTCGTGAGTACGCGTGGACGGATGCCGGCAAGGCCGGCGCCGCCGACCATGGGGTGACCGAGCGCGAGACGATCGAGGCTCTGTACTCGTCGCAGCGGCTCGAGAACGAGATCGGGACCCTCTTGCTGGCCGTGGCCGGGGTCGCCCGGGAGCAAGCCGCGTGATCGTGGTGCTGTGCGAACGCGTCGCCAAGGTCGACAGCTACGCGATCGTGGCTGTGCGGTCCGCGACACCCGAGGAGATCAAGCTGTGGATGGAGGGCACTTCATGACCGCTCACCCAGACCCGAGGTCGATGAGCCGCGACGAGCTGGTGGCGTACTTGAATTCTGGCGGTGACATCTCCGACCTCCTTCGCGACGGGGTCGCCGGTCCTGATCTCGGGCCTGCCCCGGCGACAGAAACGATCCCCATGATCGTGACCGGCGTTCGCCTACCGTCAGACGTGGTGCACCAGCTTGACCAACTTGCCGGTAACGACAAGGGGGGACGTTCGGGTCTGATCCGTCAGGCGATCGACGAGTTCCTCGAGCGGCACGCGGGCGAAGCCGCGTAACTACCTGTGCCGGGATACCAGCCCGGCCAGCTCGTCATGCCCGGCGATCGACAACGCGATCATAAAACGGGACGGGTCGCCACACTGAAGCCCGGTCGGCGCCGTTGCGTAGACCGATGGTCGGTCGCGTTGGACGGACTTCTTACTGCAGTCAGATTGCTCGAGCGAGCTCGGCGAACGTGGCGGCGGCGCGTTGGGTGCCGGGTTTGTCGACAGCGAACTCGTAGTGCCCGCGACGTAGGTTCTGCATGAAAGCGTGGCCGGCAATGATCGTCTGCGCGGTCCGGTTGGTCCGCGGGCCGCGCATCGGTCTGAGCCGGTGCTTGAGCTGACTGTGATCGGCCTCGATCGGATTGTTGGCATGCCGTTCGACGTGATGCCACGCCGAAGGCATCAGCTCCTTGTGCACCGCTGGGTAGATCGGGGCGGCATCGGTCACGACCTCGCTTGGCGTCACCTTCAACATGGTTTAACACCCGCTGGAAGAACTGGCGGGCCGTTGCCGCGTCACGGCGGGTCGAGACGAGCACGTCGATGACCTGACCGTCCTGGTCGATGGCCCGGTAGACGTAGCGCCAGACGCCGTTGACCTTGACATACGTTTCATCCACGAACCAGCGGTCGCCCGGTGCGTGGCGAGCCAATCGCGCCGCGTCGGCCAGCAGCGGCGTGAACCGCTGCACCCACCTGAAAGTCGTGACGTCGTCGACCTCAACGCCGCGCTCGACCAGCAGCTCCTCGACATCGCGGTAGGACAGGCAGTAGCGCAGGTACCAGCGCACCGCGACCATGATCACTTCCGGTGGGAACCGGAACCCGGCAAACGCCGAGCTCGGCGGCGAGCATGGACGAGCGCACCTCAGGGAACTCATTGCTCACGCCTGCCTTGATCATGCGATGAGCCAATGCAACTGTGCAGTCCGCGCCGCCGGCATCCCGAAGCGGGCGACCTGTCACACCTTCCGTCACTGCTTCGCGACGCACCTCCTGGAGGACGGCGCCGACATCCGCACCCTGCAGGAGCACGTCGGCGAAGCGCGTCGCCGCCAAGCCGTCGACCGGGTCGCCGCCATGCAGTTGGACCGCCACGGCAACCGGGTCTGGCGCGCGGCGCAGGAACTCCTCGACTCCGAACACGCCCGCCGGGCCGTCGCCGAAGTCGCCGTCCCGTTCGGCACCTGCGCCGAACCATCCAACGTCCAAGCCAATGGCGGCGCCTGCCCCTACCGGTTCCGCTGCGCCGGCTGCGACCACTTCCGCACCGACGTGTCCTACCTACCCGACCTGCAGGCATACCTCGACGACCTGCTCCGCAACCGCGAACGCGTCCGCGCCACCACCGACCTCGACGCCTGGGCCCGCACCGAAGCCACCCCCTCAGGCCAAGAGATCACCCGCATCAGACGCCTCATCGGCCGGATCAAAACCGGCCTCGACGACCTCACCGCCGACGAACGCGCCCACATCGACGACGCCGTCACCGCCGTGCGCCGCCACCGCAGCACCAAGCTCGGCATGCCCCGCACCCGACGCACCCAGCCCGACCTGCGACCCGAGCGCACCGCATGAGCACCACCACGCCGAACCCGCGCACCGCAGCGATGGCCGAGGGACGCCGAGCCGACACCGCCCGCCGACGTCAACGCGTCATCAAAGCCCTCAACGACGCCGCCGCCCGCGGTGAGGACCTCAGCGTGACCGCGATCGCCCGCACCGCCGGCGTGGACCGCACGTTCCTCCGGCGGTGTGCCAGACTACTTAACAGTTTGATATCAGGTTTGTAGCGGCGGATTATCCTAAGTCGACACATCCGCGGCCCTGTTCATATTCGTGTCGATCAATGCGTGTCAATGTCGCGTGGTGCGGCCCGGTCCCGCCGCGTTGGATCACCGCCGTTACCACGCTCGTGACCACGACCAATCAAGTGCCAGGTGTGCCGCTCCGTCCAGCAGCGGTTGCATGACAGTCGCGCCCGCATTCCGTGGCTGCGCTCGGGCGTCGTCCAACTGCCCGAGGCGGCGTCGTGCTTGGCCCCGGAGGCAACATCTGGCAAGAAAGCGGTGCCACCGGGTTCATATAAGAGCTCTCGACTGCCTCTCAAAGGTATGCGAGGTCCGATTGCCGAGGAGGCGTGATGAGGTCATTGATCTTGACCGTCGCAGCGGTCGCAGGTCCCGTCGTTTCGCTGGTCCAGATTTGGATCGTCTGGCGGCGCCGATCGCGACCGATGCCCGTTATCGTGGTCGATGGCACGACGGAGAAGTCCGAGCGGCCGGGCAATGCAGGGAGGAATCGAGGAGTCCTCGATGGATGAGAAGGCCGCTCAGCCCACCAGGCAGGGCGCCCGAACACCGCGACCTGGCAAGGCCGAAGAAGCGCGGGTTGTGGCGTTCAGCGAGTTCTACCGCGCGTTCGTGCCGAGGCTCGTGGCGTTTCTGCTCTGCCAAGGCGCTCAACTTGCCGAGGCTACCGACGTGGCGCAAGACGCCATGATCCAAGCGTACAGACATTGGGATTCTATCGAGGTCCCGGCGGCTTGGACCCGCAAGGTCGCTTCGCGGCTGCTCGTTCGCAGGGTAGCGAGCGTCGAAGAAACGCCCAGGGACGGCACCGTGAATCCGCTTGTCGGCTCGAACAACATCGCCGATTGGCTGGATAACGACGAGTTTCTGGAGGCGTTGCGTGAGCTCCCACCCCGCCAGCGGCAGGTGCTGGCATGGTCGTTTGACGGCTATTCGCATTCGGAGATCGCGACCGAACTCAACATCTCGTTAGAGGCCGTGGCGAGCAACCTGTTCAAGGCACGGCGGGCCCTCGCGTCACGACTACGCAGGAACGAGGGACGGTGACGTGACCCACTCATCTCCGGACACTGACCGCTACCAGACGTTGGTAGCACGGTTGGCCACCACCCTCGACCTCGAAGCAGGGCTCGCTGACGCGGTGCTGCCAGCCCGGCACGCCGCCCTGGCTCAATACACGAGCCGCATACTCGATGTCGAGGCCGGCCTACGCGCGATTGTGGCCAATAGGGCGCCGACTCTCGCGCCACCCGCGAGTTCTCGCCGTCCGGTCAATATCGTCCCTGTCATGGTCACCGTGATCGCGTGGATCGGACTCGCGCTCGTTCTCGCGACTCTTCCTGGCCAGGCACTGTTGACCCATCCGCCGGCCGCGAGAGTCGTCGGTTATTACCGGGTAGCCCAGTTCTCGCCGGATGTGGAGCTGGTCGATGTCTTCATCTCAAAGGTAGGGGATCCAACGTTCTCGACTCGCGTTATCCGCCAGGTCTCGTACGCGAGTATGTCCACGTACAGCGATTTGCCGGCTGGTACATACGTCGTGGCCATGCGACGGCCTGGCGACACCGGTCCTCCGGTTATTACGACTCAGTTCACCGTACAAGCGGGACAGTCGTACACAATCGCCGGAGTAGGCCGCCACGCCAACCTTGGGCTAATAGTATTCGTCGATGACCTGGCCAGACCAACCGACGGTCAGGCCAAGCTCCGTGTCATCAACGCCTCGATCGCATCGGGTGGAATAGCTGTGACAGTCGATGGGCGCCCGCGCGGACAACCTATTGCCTTCGCAGCAACGACGCAGTATGAAGAAGTCCACCCAGGCGAGGTTCGGATCGTCGCAACCCCTGTGGGCTCGTCTGGTCGGCGCGTCGTCCTTACCGTGTCGCTGGCGGCCGGGAACGTGTACAGCCTGCTTCTGGTGGACGGGCCGGCCGGGTTGGCCCTGCAGCTACGGGCCGATGTCCACGGCCCGGCCGGCATTCCTGATGGAGGCGTCGAAACCACTTCGTAAACTCCGACTTCGGCGGTACCGGAGCGGAGGCGAGCTTGTAGGGAGATTCCGACCTTGGTGAGGGCTGAGACGAGTAGTGCCGGCGCGGCGATCGCTATGCTGAGCCAGTCCTGCACGACAACGTCAGTCCCTTATCTCCCGTGGCGACGACCGTGGTATGTCCACGCCATGCCAGTCCGCCGTGCCGCGTGGCACCGGCCGTTATCGGCGAGCTCGTTGGACGGCAGGGTGGACGAGGTGATCGGAACGCGCCGGTTCCAGTGCATGATGTGCAACCCGCTGCGGAGGTCGGCACATTGAATCCCGCCGGGTGACCTTCTGGCCGAACGGGTCGGACGCGAAGGCGATGGTGATGATCGACCCTTGGGCCCGGATCGGTCAGATTTCCTAGGTGTTTTCGAAGCATTCCGTTCCTTTGCGGCCTTCGAAACAGGGCAAGGATGAGAATTGCTCCACCGCCGCCTGTGCTCGGACGACACGATCGAACGATCGGGACCTAATGGTTGTACATTGCCAACATGGTGGCGACTCGATTGGACGAACTCTTAGAGGAAACCGGGTCGGCAGTGGTGCTGGTCGGCAGCGGGGCGTCGGCGGTGGCGCCGTCCGCAGTGCCGACCTGGTACCGGTTGAATGCGTCCGCGTTCGACGCGATTCGACGGATCGCTCTCTCTCAGTTGCTGAGCAACAGCGACAGCCGTATGGCGGTCGAGACGCTGGCGGCCGAGGCCGTCCCCATCGCCACGTTTAGCCAGGTACTGTCGAACGTCTTCGCCGGACGCGGCTGGCTGGGCTTGCTGACCGTACTGGACGGCGAGCAGACCAACGTCGTCCATCAGGCGCTCGCTGCCGCAGTCCGGGATGGACGCTGCGCCGCCATCGTAACAACTAACTTCGACACCCTGATCGAGCGGGCGGCCGATGAACTCGGCTTCGCGATTCCGTTGGTCTCGCGACACCACCTGACAGCGTCGGGCGCAGACACCTCGCAACCAGCCCTTTACAAGATCCACGGCACGGTGACGGATCCGAACTCGATGGTTGATCTGTTGCTGGACAAAGGTGTGGGGCTGGGGCCTGGGACGCGAGGTGTCCTCGGTGAGTTGTGCCGCAGCCGCCATCTCATCGTGCTCGGGTTCTCGGGCGAGGATTTCGTCCTGGATTCCGACTACTTCGGCCTCGTCGAAGGCGCGGCGTTGCCGGCGAAGATCACGTGGATCCTGCGGCCCGGCTCGACCCTCACGGCCGGGGCGCGCGCGTTTCTCGATCTCCACGTCGCCCTCGGCGTCCCAACTTCCGTCGGCACGCATAGCCTGGAAGACCTGGTGGGCGCGACGACGCCGATCCCGACATCGACACCAGATCCGCGGCAGCGACGCATCGACGAGCACGTCGACAACTGGGTTGCCGAACACCTGACCTTCCCGCCTACCGCCGCGCTTGCAATGGCCGTGTTCCTCCGGCTCCAAGGCGATCACCGGAGCGCGGCCGAGGTCCGACAGGTGGTTCGGGAGTCATTGACGTCCCTGGATAAGACTCTGGACGACGAAGGCGATCAAGCCACTCGCCTTGCCCGGCTGCATCTCGTTGCCAGCACCGCCGCGTGGGCGCTGCTTGGCAAGGAAGAACACATGGGAGACACCGCGCTCGCTGATCTGAGGCAGGCTGAACGCGCGATGGATCGTTTCGACCGATGGCTATCGGCCATCGGACGGCAACTGAGCGGTGACGCGGCGGTCGAACAGCGGCTCCTTCGAGCCGCTATTCGCCAGAACGCCGCGGTCGTGTGGCTCCTGGCCGGCAACCCTGACCCGGCCGAACGATTCTTGGCCGATGCTGAGGCGATTTTGGCCGAGGTCCCGGGGCGAGAAATGCTGCGTCGCCTCGGCGGCATCTACCATCAACGTGGGTTGTTGAGCCTCATCCGAAACCAACTTGTTCCAGCGTTGACGGCGTTCGAACTCAGCATTCGGTTCAGCCGAACCGCTGGCGACATCAGCCAACACCACATTGCCCAGATGATGCTCGCGGTTTGCCTGCGCGCCTTTGGCGACTGGGAAGTGGCCGAGATGGTCTATCGAGACGGGCTCGCGCTGGGACGCGCCACGACCGATGCGAACTGGCGTCACGAGATCGAACATCTCGTCCGCGAGCGCGGTAGCCTTCTCGATGCGGAGATGCTGGCCAACTTTGTCGACGTGATCCACCCGTCGCCACCCTGGGATGAGCTGGCTCTGGCCCGAGCCGCTGGAGATGCGCCCAGGATCCTGGGCGCGCTCGTCGCCAACGCCGAGCGGGATCTCGCCGTCAACGGGGGCGCACGCATCGGATCGACGCTCCTGTCGTTGGAGCTCTACGCCGGCGTCGACTCGCCCACCTCGGTCTTCACGACCACGGTACGGTCGCTCTGTTCGACCGATCTCAGTACCGTCCCTGAGCACAATCGCTTCGTGTTGCGGGTCATTGAGATCGGACTCGACGCCTTGGCCGGCGATAGAGATGTTCCGGCCAACGTCGTCGACGAGCTACAAGCAATGGGCCGCCCCAGTGCGTACCAGGCGGCGTTGTTGGCACCCAGGGTCTTCGGGCTTGGTCTACACACGCTGGCCAAGAGTGCGGCCCAGGCTGGCTTCGAGGCGTACGGCGTCGCGGACTACGAGCGGGCCGAGCGCCTGTTTCACCTCGGCGCCCGGGGTTTTGGCATGTACGTCAACTCGGTCGACGCGATTCGAGCGGAACTGTACCGTTTCGACGCGCTCTTTGCCTTGGGCCGCTTGGCGGACGCGGCCCAAAGCCTAGCCGACCTCCATGAGGCCGCCAGCCTGCGGTTGCCCGTGCCGTACCTGGCTCGATACGTGATGATGGTTACTCAGGTTGCTCTGGAGGGTGACCCGTACGACTGGCCCGATGCCGCCCACACTGTTTCCGCCATCATCGCTGACATCATTCGCCGCTCACCGGAACACACCCGGCGAGCACAGCTGGTGGGAGCCTTGAGCCTGGCGAGGCTGAGCCAAGTCGCTCTCGCCGAGCAGTTCCTCGCGGCGGTCGATCCGGGCGGACTGACCCCTGACGACGAGACATTGCTCATCGCGGCACGAGAAGCGATACACGAACAGGGTGCGACGGATGATGCACCCGGCGAATAATCAACGTGTCGACAGATTGAGGCCGAATGCTTCGGCCGATCGGCAACGCGGCTAACGCCAATTCTCGTGTCGCGGTTGGCGGGCTGTAGGCCGAGTAGGCGTCTCGGGCTCCTGTCTACCGGTCTGGTTGCGCTGCTGGGTGTTCGTGCTGGTGTGGCCGGTACGCGCAGTGAGTCCAGGTCCAGTTCCGCTGTTTGTTAACTCCGTGATCGTTTTAGCGTTGCCTCCGCACACTGTGGACTGTCGTGATCCGACGGTGCTTCCGGGTAGTGAAATCACATGGATGTAGTTCTTCTGCGGTGTGTCAGCGTGCGCTTTTGGCGTGTCGACCGGGGCGCGTGGTTCGATGATTGTATGCAGCAGACAGCGAAACTGGCCCCGTCGGCGGCGCGGGCCGGTGGGGAGTTCTTCCGCTCGCCGACCGAGCCAACCATCGCCGGTACGAGGCGCTGCGGGCGTTCCTGCTCGAGGGTGCCTCCACCGCCGAGGTGGGGGCACGGTTCGGTTACAGCCCGGCGACGGTGGCGTCGATGGTGCGTGACTTCCGGTCCGGGCAGCGGGAGTTCTTCGTGGCGGCCAAGCCGGGCCCGAAGAGCGCGCCGGCCAAGGACGCGGCCCGGGCCAGGATCGTGGCGCTGCGGCAGGCCGGGCACTCGGCCTACGAAATCTCCCAGGTACTCGCCGCGGAGGCCACGCCGCTCAACCGCACCGGGGTGGCCGAGGTACTGGCGGAGGAGGGCTTCGCCCGATTGCAGCCCCGCCCGCATGCCGAGCGCGGGCCTGCCCCGCCGCGACGCGCCGGCCCGGACCAAGGTCGTCGACTTCGCACGCCTGGCCCGCCTGCTGCGACACGAAGGTGGCCGGACTGCTGCTGGCCGTCCCGGACCTGGTCGCCCTGGACCTGCCCGCCATCATCGACCGAGCCGGCTACCCGGGCACGTCGGTGATCCCAGCGTTGTCAGCTCATTGCTGTCCCTGCTGGCGCTCAAACTCACCGACATGCGCCGGGTGTCGCATGTGGACGATCTGGCCACCGACCCAGGAGCGGCGCTGTTCGCCGGGCTGACCAGCCTGCCCAAGGCCACCGCGTTGACCACCTACTCCTACAGGCTCGACCACACCCGCCAAGTCGCCCTGCTCAAGGCACTGGACAAGGCGGCCATCGCCGCCGGCCTGGTCGACGGCGAGGTACTCAACCTCGACTTCCACGCCATCATGCACTGGGGTCAGGATGTGGCGCTGGAGAAGAACTACGTGCCCCGCCGCTCCCAGCGCACCCGCTCGGTGCTGACCTTCTTCGCCGAGGACGCCGCCCGCCACACCCTCGTCTACGCCAACGCCGACCTGTCCAAAGCCACCCAGAACGGCGAAGTCCTCGCCTTCTGCGACCACTGGCGCACCGTCACCGGCCACGACCCAGCCCTGCTCATCATGGACTCCAAGGTCACCACCCAGGAGGAACTGGGCAAGCTCACCGACCGCGGCATCGCCTTCATCACCCTGCGCGCTCGCACTCCCACCCTCACCAGAACCCTTGCCGCGCAACCAAAGCAACGCCTGGACCACGGTCACCGTCGACCGCGCCGGCGGCAACACCCGCCGCGTCCAGGTCATCGACGACCCCGACGCCACCCTGTCCTCCTACCCCGGCACCCTGCGCCAGCTCGCCGTCGCCGGCCTGGGCCACGAGGAACCCACCATCCTCGATCACCAACGGCATCGGACCCCTCGCCGACGCCACCGCCAGCAAGGTCATCGAGCACTACGCCCGGCGCATGAACATCGAACAACGCCTCGCCGAGTCCATCCGCTCGTTCCACCTCGACGCCCTGTCCAGCACCGTCCCCTCAACGTCGACCTCGACGTCGCCATCTCCGTGCTCGCCCACACCCTCTGCCAAGCCCTACGCCGCCGCCTACCCGGCTACGCCACCGCCACCCCCGACACCCTGCAACGCCGTTTCCTGTCCACCGGCGGCACCATCACCACCACCAACCAGACATCGTCGTCCGGCTCAACCGGCGCACCTACTCCCCCGTCCTACGCCAAGCCGACCTACCCGCCACCACCGTCCCCTGGTGGGGCAACCGCCAACTCCGCTTCGAGTTCGACTAGCGACGGCAATCGATCAACACCACAAACCAGGGTCCAACTCCCTGCGCGAGAATTGGGATTCCCCCGCTAGCGTGGAGGCCAGGCCTTAAGGGATAGAGGGTCATGGCTGAAACGAGAAGGCAGTTCGATCAACAGTTCCGCGAGGGTGCGGTGCGCATCGTGCGTGAGACGGGTAAGCCGATTGTCCAGGTCGCGAAGGACCTGGGGATCAACCCGGGCACGTTAGCCAACTGGGTTAAGCGGGACCGGGTGGCCAGCGGGCCGAGCGATCGCCGGCTCGCCGAGTCCGAGCGTGACGAGCTGACGCGGCTGCGTCGGGAGAACGCCGAGCTGGCGATGGAGCGCGATGTCCTCAAGCGCTCAGTGGTCCTGTGGGTCAAGGAGGCGATGAAGTGAGCGTTGCGGCGTTCATCGGCTCTCAGAGGACCGAGCATGGTGTGCCGCACGCGGTGACCTGCCGCGCGCTCGGATTGTCGGAGTCGTGGTTCTACAAGTGGCGCGAGCGGCCGCAAACGGCCCGGCAGGTTCGGCGGGCCGAGCTGGCCGACAAGATCCGTAAGATCTTCGACGCCTCCGGCGGCACCTACGGCTCGCCGCGGGTCACGCTGGATCTGTGGGCGGCCGGCTACCGGGTCAGCGAGAACACGGTCGCGAAGCTGATGGCCGAGCTCGGCCTGGCCGGGCGTAAGCCCAAACGTCGGCGCAACCTCACCAAGGCCGGCAAGCGGCCGACGGCGCCGGACCGGGTGCGGCGCCAGTTCAACGCCGTCGCACCGAATCTGCTGTGGTGCGGCGACCTCACTGAAGTCGACACCGACGAGGGAAAGCTATATCTGGCAACGGTTCTGGACCTGTTCAGCCGCCGCCTACTTGGTTATGCCATGTCCGAACACCACGACGCGGACCTTGCCGTGGCCACGTTGAACATGGCCGCGGCCAACCGCGGCGGCGACATCGACGGCGTCATCTTCCACTCAGACCGAGGAGGTGAGTACACGGCCCAAGCATTCGAGATCGCCTGCGACAAGCTCGGCGTCCTGCAGTCCATGGGCCGCGTCGGCTCGGCCCTCGACAACGCCGCGGCCGAGGCGTTCAACTCCACCATCAAGGTGGAATACATCCACCGGCATCGCTTCCGTACCCGCGCCGAGGCCAGGCTGAAAATCTCGACCTGGATCGTCGACTTCTACAACGTCCGCCGCCGGCACAGCGCCTGCGACGGCATGTCTCCCATCGACTACGAGCGATTCATGGCTGAGGCCAGGAGGCCCCAAGCCGCATAACCGAGTCCTCCACGCTTTCTGGGGATTGACAAATCGGCGCTAGGAGACCAATGAATATCGGCGCTCTTGGGGTGGTCTGTCCGGGCGTTGGGTGAACGCCTGGGGTGGGTCTGCCCTGGATCGCTTACGGGCGGATACGTCCGCTCGGTCGCGGAGAGCCCTCTGCGCCCGTCATGGTGGTGCTCCGGGCCGTTCAGGTGGTGGCGAGGACCCATTCTTGGGCGAAGTCGAGGCCACGGTTGACCAGGTTGCGCAGGTTGAGGGCGGCGGTGCGGCGTTTGAGCCAGGCGTTGTTGCGGTCGGTGCCCCGGTAGCGCAGTTTGAGGCGTCGTCCGCCTCGGCTGGCGATCTGGGACACGACGCGTTCGATGTTGGGTCGGTGGCGGCGGTAGCGCTCGCGCAGGTCTGGGTTGTTCTTCCAATCGCGGCGGGCCTTGCGGAGCAGGTCGTCGCGGTCGTGCAGGACGATCTTCCGGCCGGTCTTGGAGGTGGTGCACCGCCCGCGCAGTGGGCAGTCCCGGCACAGGGCACCGAACGTCGCGACCCGGGTGGTGCTGATCGGCCGGGTGTTGCCGGCCGGGCAGGTGACCGTCTGGTTATCTTCGTCCACTGTGAAGTCATCCACGGTGAACCCGCCCTCGACCGCGGACTGCAACGGCTTGGGCTTGATGACCGCCTCGTGGTCGGCGTCGTCGACCGCGCCCCGCAGATCGCCGGTGCCGTAGGCCGAGTCGCCGTACCACTCACGCCGCTTCGGGGCGTTCTGCTCGGTGTCGTCGTCGCCGCTGGTCTGTTCGTCGTCGGTGCTCTGGTTGTCCGTGCTGCTGTTGTTGCTGTTGGCGATGTCGGCGGCCAGGAACCGTTCGGCCACGGCCGGGTCGGAGTTGTCCGTCCCGGCCGCCTTGGTCAGTTCCTCATCGGTGATGATGCCGGTATCGGGCTCGGCGGCCAGATGGGCCCGGTAGCCGTCGCGTCGCGCCTCGGGCGACTTACGGGTATGCCGCGCCTCCGGATCCACAGTGGAGATCACCCGGTCCTCGGCGACCTTGCGGGCGATGCGCCACCGCCCGTCCGTGCCGTCGGAACCCTCAGCTGGCTCTACGTCCTGCCCGGCCACCAACGCCAACACAGCCAGCGCGCACTGGGCCTGCTCGTCCAACTCCGTCCCGGCCAGTACGGCGAGCAACGCGTTGGCGTCGTTGACCAGTGCCGAGACCAGCGCGTCCTTGGCCGTCGGATCGTCCCAGTCGATGCTCGGCTTGCCCGGCCGGCTGTAGTCGTGCCCAGTGCACACCGCGGCGATCTGCTGCGCCGCGCCGGGCACCTGCCGCGCTACCCGCCGCACCGCCGCCACCAACTGCGTAATCGTGTCCTGGGTGGCCACCGCATCGGCCAGGATCGTGGAGTCCACCGCCCGGCGGTGACGGCCCCGCAAGATTCCCGTCTGCTCCACCACCAGCCGTACCGCCTCGTTGATGCGGTGCGGCCGCGCCGACTTCGCCAACCGGCGCCGCCAGTACACCAACGTCGACGGGTGAAACCCCTTGTCGTCCAACGCCATCCCGGTGGCGACCTTCCACCGCAGATCACAGCGGGCCGCCTCCGCCGCCTCCACATCAGACAGGTCCAGCAGCGTCTGCAGCGTCAGAATCGTCGCCGCCACCGGCGCCGGCATCGACGGACGACCCAACCCCGACCGGAACAGATCCGTGAAATCCTCATCAGGAAACACCCGGCCCCGATGCTCGGCCAGGAACGCGAACACACTGCCCTCAGCCACCAGATGACCGACCAGCGCATTCGCGTCGAGCAGTTCCCGATCGGCCCGTTCCACACCCTGCACAGCAATGATAATCACCCAAGATCACCACGAAGCGTAGGAGCGACACGCCCGATTATTCAGTGACCTCCTAGCCCGAGTTTCCGGGATAAGTTGATCTAACGCGTGTTTTGTGTTGCGGTGTTGGACTTTCTGCCCGCCGTCGTGTATTACCCACATATGGCTTCGGTGATCGAGAAACGGCGCGCGGACGGGCGGACGTACTACTACCTGGTTGAGTCGGCCCGGGTGGACGGCAAGCCGCGGATCGTCTCGCAGCAGTACCTGGGCAGTGCGGCCGAGGTCGCGGCGAAGCTCGCTGGCGCGGCAACCGGTATCCCGGTTCGCAGTCAGCACAAGCGTTTCGGTGATCTCGCGGCGGTGTGGTCGGTGCTGGATCGTCTGGGCGTGGTTGAGGTGGTCGACGCGGTGGCTCCTCGCCGTGGTGATGCCGGCGCCACGGTGGGCACCTACATGGCGCTGGCCACGGCCAACCGGCTGGTCGAGCCGTGCTCGAAGGCAGCGTTTGCTGATTGGTGGGCCACCACGGCCGGGCCGCGGTGGGTGCGGGTCGGCGAGGCGGCGCTGGACCATCGCCGGTTCTGGGAAGCGATGGACCGGCTCAACGAGACAGCTCTAGCCACGATCGAAGCCAAACTCGGCCGGCGGATGGTCACCGAGTTCGACCTGGACCTGTCCGGGCTGGTGTTGGACATGACCAACTTCGCTACGTTCATCGACTCCGGCAACGAGGCGGCTCCGATCGCGCAACGCGGGAAAGCCAAGCAGAAACGCTTCGATCTGCGGCTGATCGGGCTGGCCCTGGTCGTCACCCGCGACGGTGGGGTGCCCCTGCTCTCACACGCCTACCCCGGCGACCGGCCCAACGTCACCCAGTTCACCACGGTGATTGAGACGCTGCTGGCCCGCTACCGGGACCTGTGCCAGGGGGTGTCGTCGCTGACCGTGGTCTACGACGCCGGGCAAAACTCGGCCGACAACCACGACGTCGTCGAGGAATCCGGCCTCGGGTTCGTCGGATCGCTGCCCCCCAGCGACCATCCCGACCTGTTGGCCATCGCCAAACGGCGTTACCGCGCCGTGGACGCAGACCGATTCCCCGGGGTGCGCTGTGTGGACACCACCGTCACCGCGCTCGGGGTGACCCGCCGGGCCGTCCTGACCCACTCGGCGACGTTGCACGCCGCCCAGTCGCGCGGCTTCGACCAGACCCTGGCCAAGGCGACGCGACGACTTGGCGAGATCGCTGATCGGCTCGCCCGTGGCAAGACCCGCAAATCCCGCGAGGCGGTGCAGGCCGAGATCGCCGCGATCTGCAAACCGCGCTGGGTCAACGAGGTCATCACCACCACCCTCACCGGAACAGCCTCGGCCGACCTACGCCTGACCTTCACCGCCAATCCAGCCGGCCGTGCCGCACTGGAAGAACGCATCTTCGGCAAACGGATCCTGTTCACCAACCGCAACGACTGGACAACCGCCGACATCGTGGCCGCCTACCGCTCCCAGTCCCAGGTTGAAGCAGGGTTCCGGCAAATGAAGAACCCCCACGTGGTGTCGTTCTCACCCATGCACCACTGGACCGACCAGAAGATCCGCGTCCACGTCTTCTACACCGTGCTCGCCCTCACCATCGCCCACCTCATGCGCCGCGAAGCCACCAACGCCGACCTCGACCTGTCCGTCCGCGCTCTCCTCCACGAACTATCCGGCATCGGCGAAACCGTTCTGCTCTACCACGACGGCAGCAAAGGACGCCCCCGCGCCCAACGACTCCTCACCGACATGAACCCCATCCAACGACAACTCGCCGACCTGTTCAGCATCGACCGCTACGCGCCAACCCGCTAAACACCCAATGGGTAATACACCCACCCACCCCGGCACCCACCCTGAACTGCGAAAACAAGCCCTAGATCAACTTATCCCGGAAACTCGGGCTAGGCGGGGAAGGAGGATAGCGATGGGCAACCCCAACGACGACGACCACACCCGGTCCGAGCAGAACGCGCCGGAGAAGAACGCGAGCACCGCCTGGTTGAGCGACAACAGGAAGGCACATCTGTGGAACCCAGGCAAGCGGAACCGGTCCGGCTGACCGCAACCGCCGTACCGCCGACGGAGCCCGATTGCCTTGCCCGGTGAGCGACTACGTTGAGGTTTGTTGGTGGAAGGCGGAATCCGTTGGCCAAGAGGAAAATCGCCATCATCGGCGGCGGGGCGTCCGGTGTCGCGCTGGCCTGGTGCCTGACCTCGTGGCCGGAGACCCGCCGGGCCTGGGACGTGACCCTGCTGCACGACGAGGAGGAGTTGGGCGGGCACTCGCGGACCGTCGCGGTCTGGTTCGACGACACCGGACATGGCCATGCCACATCGGCCCCGGCCGGGCGCCGAAGCTACCCGGTCGACATCGGGGTCCAGTTCGTATGCCGGTCGCTCTACCCGAATCTCTATCGCCAACTGGCGTTGCCCGACTTCCGGGACCGCGTACCGCTACACAGGCACCCCGCGCTGCGCCTGTCCGGCGCGTTCGGTGGCGATACGGCGTGGGGGAACTTTCCTGAATACCAGTTGGGCGAGCGCTTCGGCACGTGCCTGGACCCGCCGACCCGGGCATTGGCGGGGCGCTTCGAGCGGGACTTGCACGGGGCGTGGTGGCGGCGGATCGGACACCGTCGCATGTGGACGATGAACGTCGACGAGTACCTGACGCTGGCGCGCATACCCCGGGACAGCAACTTCGTGCGGTACCTGCTCGTGCCGTATCTGTGCATCTTCAACGGGTACGGCACCGAGGACCTTTTCGAGACGGCGATCCGCGATCTGTTCCCCGTCTTCACGCGGCTGCCGTTCGTCCAGGACGCGGGGCCCTACGCGAGCTTCCTGTCGCCGGGCCACGGCTGGGACCGGTTCGCCGACGGGGCCACCTCCTGGGTCCTCACGATGGCCGATCTCGCCGTCGGGCACGACGCCGAACTGCGGGTGCGCAGCACGGCCCGGCGGGTGTCGCCGCGCGGCGACGGTGTCACGGTTGAGTGGGACGGCGCGGGCGGCGTACAGGAGCATCAACGCTTCGACGCCGTCGTGCTCACCACCGACATGACGACCGATCGGGAACTGCTCGGTCACCAACACAATCCACAGTGGATAGATCAGGCCCCATATCTGGGCGCGAAGAGATTCCGACTCATCCCGGGCGCCTGCTACATCCACCAGGACGACTCACTGCTCGCCCCCGAGCTGTCCGACGGGCGCGAGGACGGCCAGTTCACCGGCTCGTTCGCGGTGGGCCGGACCAGTGTGGAGTCGGAGCGGTTCGGGCTGCCTTACGACCTGCGGGCGAGTTTCACGACGTATCTCATGGCGAACATCATCGACACGCCGTACCCGTGCCACGTCTCGATGTACGCCCGGGACGACCACGCCCGCCGGCCGGAACCGTCGAAGGTCATCTCCACGCGCCACTGGCGGCACAGCCGTTGGGCGGCGACGATCTTCCGGGGGGCCGGACGCGAACTGCACCACGCGCAGGGGCTGTGGCGGGTCTTCTTCGCCGGCAACAACACCACGGTCGACTCCGAGGAGGGGGCACTGCTCTCGGCGATGATCGTCGCCCGCCGGGTGGCCGGCTATCCGTACCTCTTCCCCCGGCTGACCTACGCGCACGCCCTGTACCAACAGTTCGCGACCGCCATGTTCCCACGCTGAGGAACCGGCGGCGTCGGGCCCCGATCACCCCGGCGGCTTCACCAACCTCGACCAGATCGAGCGACGCCCCGCCGCCTTCGAGCCGCGCTACAACGCCCACCTACCAACCGTTCAAACGGAAGCTCACCCCAGCCGCCACGAACGAAAGTGAACCACGCCTCAACACTCCGACCAACTTACGGCGCGGACCACTCAGCTCAGGTTAAGCCGGCCGGCAGGGCCTTGGCGAAGTCCGGATGGACGCTGTCAGCTGTTGACCAGCCTCAACGCCGGGCGGGCCCTGATCACCCGATGTGGATTCTGGATTTCTCTGTGCCGAGATCCGGGAGATGACCACGAGGATGCGATCTCAGCGTCGCTGCATCCGCCAAGAAGCCATGATCTCATCGTTGCCCGGCGACATCTGGTCATCCGGTCCATCCGCATGGTTGCGGCAATCGGTTTCCGCCGTGGTAGCCGCTCTGGCCGACGAAATGGTAGGACCACGAGATTGCGGCCGCCTCTTGTACCCAGAAGTTCAGGTGCAGGCTGATGTCGTGGCCGGAGTTCGCGACCGAGCACGCTTCCAGATGCGCTTGGGGGCCGTAGTATGGCGCCTCCTGCTCAGCGATCACGGTTCCCGAGGAGCAGTCGAAATCGACGCCCTGCGCGTCGACACCGCAGAAGGGGAAATCGTTGCTCCCCATGATGATCAGCACTGGAACGTTGATTGCCTGTGTCCGGGTCGAGGAGGTGAGGGCGAAGCTGCCTTCGAAGCCTGCCGCGATGACGTTTTTGCCCGGTTCGTTGTCGAAGGTTTCCTGGCTGAACGGCGTTTCGTTGTCGTCCGCGGCGATCACGTTCGGATCCGCGTGATCCGTGTTGTAGAACAGAGATGCGCGAGTGCCTGGTCTCTCGGTGAGGTAGCCTGGATCGCCGATCGCCCAGGACTGGTCGGCGAACTTGGGGTCCTCGCTTGCCGAGTAGCTGTCCGCAAACACCGCAGACAGGAACGCCTGCGTAAGGTGGTGGACAGCCCCCGTTATGATCACCCCGTCAACATCGCGGTACGTGCTGGCTTCTTGCCACGCCGCGAACGAGCCGCCCGAATGGCCGACCTCGATCACCTTTCCGAAGTGGACGCCGACAATCGATCCGTCACGCAGCCCCTGGACGACCTCGTGGTCGACGTAGCCGACGACCTCCACGGTTACATCGTTGCTCGGCGGCTTTGAACTCTGCCCAGCGCCCAGCTGGTCGATCGCGAACGTTGGAATGCCCGCGGCCGCGAGCTGCCGCGCATAGGAGTACCGGACCGGGACGCCTTGGTACGGGAATGTGCCGAAGTCCCAGTAGCTGTGGTTATACGTCGCGCCGTGCAGCAGCAACTGAACCGTGCGGCCGTTCCGCAGTTCGTAGTCGGCGGCGCATAACTGTCCGACGACCGTGTACCCCAGCGCCACCCCGCTGGGCACCAGCGAAGCCGGAACGGTCCCACTCTGGCTGTACGAGCGGCAACGAACGCCGCCTCCGGCCGCCGACGCGGCGGGGCAGCCGGCCGCAACCACAGCCACCGTCGAGATCACGACCAGCAGCCATCTGCGCCAGCCTCGGCGAAACGCGTTGTGAAGGGACGAGGGCATGCACGCACCTCCTGAGGACTCCCACGTTAGTGACGATAGGCACCTCGGTCCTGGCCAAGAGCCCAGGGACACCTAACCGTCGCAGAACACGCTCGTCAAGCGCGGATCAGCAATCCCAACGCCCCTTCAAACCCCGCCGTAGGCGCCAGGAATTGATTGATCACGTGTTCTGCATCGATCAATATCACCGAACCAACGTCACTGCCAGCGCCAAACCGATCTGGTTCCTACTGGCCTGCGCGGAGAGCGCCACGTTCCTGTCGATGAGGCAGGGACCGCTTGTCATGTGAACGCGCGACAAATGGCTGGCCGCTCCACCTCGCGACATCGGCGGAGTCCTACGATGGTCGTTGACGCATCGCCTTCCAGTCGCCCGGCACCCTTATGGGATCATCCCGCCGGCGCACCAGGCCCACTCACGTGTATCAGCTGAGCCAGGGTGAGCTGGTCGGCCTCGTTGAAGGCCCGCTTCCACACGACCACGGCCTGACCCTTAATGCCCGTCTCAGCAGCCAGAACTCCGGATGCTCCTCGACGGCAAAGATGGCACCCCAGCGCCACTCCGACATGGCCAGCGGCGTTGCGAGCCTGATCGTATCCCTCCCGATCTCGTACCGCCACGGCGCCGCCAACGTCGGCGCGGCGCGGCGGGTCAACAGACTCACCGTGCGCGACGGCAGGAAGGCTGCGAAGGCCAGGCCGCCAATCGCGCTGGTTGCGCCCAACACGGCATGGCTGGACGGATCGAGGACCAAGATCGCGACACCGGCAGCGACGAACGCGGTGCCGACGATTCGGACCTTGCGGAAGTACGTCTTGCTCAGGACACGAAGCGCGGCGCGGTAGGTCCTTGTGTCCACGGTTGTCTCGCCGAGGATCGGCATGGCTTCCTCCCACAGCATGTGGACGTGGGGTCTGGACCACGATTCCCGATCTGAGCTGGCGGCCACACCGACGCGGGTGACCCGCAAATACACGACGGGTACGCGGACCGGACGTGCGCCCGGCGTTACGTGAAGCCTTGCCGTGACCCGGTCCCACGAGCCACGAGCAGCTGACACATACCCGGCCACGACTCGCACGTCCGGGTAGCCACATTCGCCTGGCGCGGGAAGTTCAATGTGGACCGTGCCGCCGGCGAACAGTTCAACTCGACTTCCACGCCGTCATACATG
Source organism: uncultured Actinomycetota bacterium (assembly GCA_963803345.1). Lineage (GTDB taxonomy): Bacteria > Actinomycetota > Actinomycetes > Mycobacteriales > Micromonosporaceae > CAWDLX01. Next base: position 7,478 of record CAWDLX010000004.1, on the reverse strand, counting down.
GGGCGAAGATCCGGCTCTCGAAGACCAAGTACGTGCCCCAGGGGTAGCAAACATGACAAGCCCGCGTTCACCTTCTTCGGTGAGGACTCTGCCACCCACAACCTCGTCTACACCAACGCCGACCTGTTCAAAGCCAACCAGAACAACGACATCATCTCCTTCTGCGACCACAATGGAAGGCACCTCAGGCTCGGCTGCTCGAATCCTGCCGCGGCCTTGAAGCCGGAGCGTGTGCGCCAAACCGAGTTGGCTGAGCTCGCTCGCCTGGCTCACACCACCCGCGCGAGGCGTCTGATGGTATTCGGTAACCATTCTGGACGTCCTCCCACCGGTGTCACGCTCGGCTCACATCGGCAGCTGCTAATATAATCGCCATGCCCGACGCCGTACGAACCCGACACCTCGGCGACGGCCGCCCTGCTCGTCGTGGCCGGCCTCGCGGCATGCTGCGGCCCGGGCACGGCCCCGCTCGTCCGTGCGACCAGACCAACCCGCAACGACGCCACGAAGCCGCCCGCCAAGGTTGCCGCTCACCTCGCCGCCAGAGTCTGCACTGCCGCCGAGGCCGGCGCCGCGTCCTGTCATGCCTGGTTCCGCACCGACATCACGAACCAGACCACGCCGTCGTTGCGGGCCAACCTGGGGCGAACCAGGGTCGATGGTAGTTCATGCGCCAGTTTCGGTGCTGACGGTGGCGTGGTGAGGGGGTGATCCGCGGTGAGTGAGGCGGATCATTTTATCGCGGAGATTCTGGGGTTTTTTGAGTTGCTTGAGCCGTGGGTGGTTGGTATCGCGGTTGAGGCGAGGAAGCTGGCTGGTCTGGACCGGCCGGATAATGATACGGCGCATATTTATGCGTTGTCGGATCATTGGGGGGTGATGGGTGACCACCTGGGTTCGGTGGGTGATGTGATCGGTCCGGTCGGGGAGGTCCTGGTCATGGATTGGATCGGTGACTCGTCGACGCAGTGGCTGAATATGTGGCGGCAGCTGTATGACGGGTTGGCGCAGAATCAGCAGGCCGCCTTGTCGTCGGGGCAGGGTGTGGCGCAGTTCGGTATCGAGATCGACCGGGCGAACATCCTGTTCTGGTTCGCCCTGGCCCTGCTGTTGTGGATGGTGTTCCAACTGGTGATGATGATGATCCGCTCCGGCGGGTTGTCGCTGTCCGGGGTGGCTCCGGCGATGCAGGCGACCCGAGAAACGTTGGTCGCGGTTGGGCAGCGGGCGCTGGCGACGATCGGCAGCATTTCGATAAAAAAGATCGTACCGGCGACGCTCGAGTTCATCTTTAAGGAGTTGCCCACGTTCGTCAAGGCGTTGCGGCCGCTGATGCTGGATGCTTGGAAGGCGGCGCCGAGGTCGCTGCCGGAGATTGTTGACGCATTGTCGACGGCGGCGAAGAGCACGGCCAAGCTCGGCGGGGACGCGTTGACGTATGTGCCGAAGACCATCATCGCGAAAACGTTTGGCGAGCAGTGGTCGGGCCAGTGGTTCCTGGCGATGATGAGGTCGCCGGCGATGAAGGCGCTGGCGCGCACGGCGGGAAAGGAGGCGTGGCAGACGGCCCGGCAGGCCCTGATGGCGGCGCGGTACAAGCTGGCCGAACAGTACAGCGCGCAGCTGCTGGGTCAGTGGGGGGTGCGGGGGGAACGGCGCTGGCCGAGGAGGAGTTGACCGCTGCGTTGACCCGGGCGTTGGGTGAGGATGCGGCGAAACTGCTCGGTGAGCAGGCCCTCGGCGAGTTCGCCGCGCAGCGCCTCGCCGGGATGACGTTCGGGCGGGGGTTGGTCGCGTTCTTCGCGCCCCGGATGGCCAGTGGGGCGGCGTTGATGGGGTTGCAGGAGGCGGCCACGGAAGTCATCCTGCTGCCCCGCACGCACAGTTTTGATCTGGTGCGGGTGTTGCAGAGCAGCTTTCAGGGCTCGCTGTTCTCGGTCGGTATGGTCGGGGGAACCCTCACCCACGCGATCGGTGGCGGCACGGTCGGGGCTTTCCTGGCCGCCGGTCAGGATCTTTTCACCGCTGTTGCAGCATGGCGGATACGCCGACGATCAGGGACACCAGATCGACTGGTGGAAGACGATCTTCGAAGGGACGGTGTCTGGCGCCGGCTCGGCCGTGCTGTTCAGCACATTCGCTCACCTGGAGGCGTTCCACTTCCCGGTGCCCGAGTCGATCGGGCGGAACCTGACCCTCATCTCTGAGGAGGGCGGCCTGCGGATGCGGGTCACCGAGCGGGGCCTGACCGTGGACATCTCGGAGAAGGCTATCAGCTGGGCGCGGATCACCGACACGGGGGTGACGGGCGGCGAGTTGGACGCGGCCGGCAAGCTCCGTCCTCAGGTCAGCGCCACCCCGAGCAACGCCCAGCGGCAGCAGCCGCCGGCGGCTCTGCGCCCCACCAACCAGCCGGTGGCGAAGGAGAAGGCCACGAGCACCGGGGTACGCCGCACCGAGCCCGACAAGATGCCGGCCGATTCGCAGGCCGAGCAAGCCGTGGCGGTGCCAGCGTGCATTCGAGGCCGAGGTGATGCCACCGATGCACGCGCAGGTGCAGGCCGAGGTGATGCCACCGGTGCACGCGCAGGTGCAGGCCGAGGTGACGCCGCCGGTGCACGCGCAGGTGCAGGCGGACGTGGTCAACGCGGTGCGCCAACCCGGCGAGGCGGTTCCGGTCGAGGCGCATGGTGGCGGCGTCGGTGTGGCCGACCGCGGTGTCAACGACAGCAGCAATGTTGGCGGGGTCGGACGAGGAAACAGCGACCGCGGCAGCGGCATGCCCGGATCCGGCCGAATCAGGCCCGAAGACAGCGCCGACCCGCTGGCCGCCTATCAGAACGCGTTCGGGCCGGATCAGCTCGATCCGACCCGGGAGCCGGTCACCGGCAACGGTGGCCACGGCACCTCCGCCAGGATCCATCATTGGATGGTTTGCAGCATGAGTTCGAGGCGGGTCAGCTTGATCCGACCCGGGAGCCGGTCACCGGCAACGGCGGCCATGGCACCTCCCATCCGTTGGATGGTTTGCAGCATGAGTTCGAGGCGGGTCAGCTCGATCCGACCCGGGAGCCGACCACCAGCCGTCCTGGCCAGACCGGCCGCGCCGCAACGCCAGCCGAGTGGCGGGCCCGGGTGGAGCAGGCCGTGGCTGATATCCAGGCCCGGTCCGATCAGCGCATCAACGCTGTCGAGGGTGCGCGACCGGATGGGCAAGCGACCGGGTTGGAACACATCGAGTCCCTCGTCGCCCGCATTGTCAGTGTGGAGGACCCGGCCGCCCGGGCGCCGCTGATCGAGGAGTTGGTGGGCCGGCTCAACGATCTTGGCCTGCTCGGATCCGACGCGGAGCTGCGCTGGGATGTGATCCGCGCCTCGGGTGAGCTGGACCACATGTCTCGGCCCGTCCGCGAACTCATCGACAGCATCGCCAGCGGCCACGACCACATGGAGGCGCGGGAAGTCGGATCCGGTCGTCTGGAGCTGGATCGGTCGCCCGAGCGGCTCGACGCCGACGTGCTGGCCGAGGGTGAGAATGCGCCACCCGGCGAGCAACACCACCAGCCCCTCGACCAGCCCCTCGATCAGCCCGTGGATCAGCCCGTGGATCAGGCGGGGCCGCCGGCCGGTGAGGCGATGTCGGTCGAGCCGCCCAGCCCGGATGTGGCGGTGCCGCCGCGGCCGGAGTCGGTGTCGGCCGCCGGTACCGAGTGGACTGCGGAGTCTGGCGGCTGGTACTCGGCGCGTGAAGGCGGGTCGCTTCAGTTCGTCGATGGTGATGCTCGTGTGGTGACGGTGGAGTTGCCGGAGGGGTCGCGGGGGTTGGTGGACGCCTCCGGCCAGTTGCGGGTGGTGGTTCAGCCCGATGGGATCAGCTTCGACCGCGGCCTGAACGGGGAGTGGTCGCGGCCCCGGGTTGCCGAGGGCGAGGTGAGTCTGAGCCGGCTCACGCAGCCGATGTCGCTGGAGATGGCCGACGGCCCCACGCTGTTGCTGACCTCCGGGGATGTGGTCCGCGACATGGTGACCGGCCAGCCGCTGGCCTATCTGAGCGGGGAGCATACATATGTCCCGACGGCGGAGGGTCGTTGGACTGAGGTGCAGTCCCAGTCCACCGATGTGCAGGGGTGGCTGGCCTCGGCGAACAAGGCGTTTGAGACCTCGCGGCTCCTGTTCGACATCACAGCCCGGTCCGATCTTGCCCGGCTTAGCGATGTCGAGCTGGGCGACCTGCTGGTCAGCCGCGACCGCGACGCCGCCGCGGCGGCCGTGTACGAGCTGATCAACCGGGTCGAGGGCAAGCAGATGCGCTGGACCCAGCTGTACGCCGTCGAAGGGCTCCTCAACGGCGAGATGATCCACATGGACCCCGGCGAGGGCAAGTCGTTGGTCATGTACGCCGCCGCCGGCCGCGAACTGGCGACCGGTGAGGTCGATGCCGTGATGGCGTTCACTTCATCGGATATCCTGGTGGCCAAAGATATCGAGGTCCTTCAGCGATTGTTCCCCAAGGAGCGGGGCTTCGACGTTGTCCAGATCAAGCCGGACGGCACCGCGCCCCTGCCGGTGAAAGGCCGCAAAACACTCTACGTCGGCACCATAAAGGACGCCGGGTTCGCTTATCTGCGGGACTGGCCGGTCTTTAACGATGTCAAACTCAGCATATACGCAAACGAGTGGAAGCACGAACTCTTCCCATACGAGCCCGAGCCCGAGAAGTACGAGCTCAGCGCATTCGTGGATGAGATCGATGGCGTCGCGTTGCACTCGAACACCACTTTCATCATCAGCGACGGGCAGACCAGCCGGGCGTCGGCCTTTGTCGAGGGCCAGGTCACCTGGGCGCGCGACTGGCTGGGCGCGAAGGTGGCTGACGGTTCTCTGACCCCGGCGCACTTTGGTCGTACCGAGGACCAGATCGGGGGTCGCGCGGCTCTCACCGAGATCGGTCGGGCCAAGGTTGCGCAGCTGCTCGGCCACCCGCCGACCGAGTGGGAACTGATGCGTCTGGATCGGGCAGCGTCGGCCAGATGGGAGTACATCGAGAACAAGCACTACATCGTCCACAAGGGCAAGCTCTACATCATCGATCAGACCGACCACTCGGTACTGGTGGACCTGTCGACCGACACGTCGAAGACGTCGGAGAGCCGCTGGTCCAACGGTGTGGCGCAGGCGATCGAGGCGAAACATATGGAGGATAGACATGGGTTGGAAATTCGCTCCGACTCGGCCACCTCCAAGAGCGTCACGGCAAGGGAGATCCTCTCTGAGAAGAACTTCCGCAAAATCGCTGGCGCGTCCGGCACTAACCGAGGCCACGGAGCAGAATACGAAGCGCTGGGAATGTCCGGGAAGGTTCGAGAGATCCCGCGCTACTACGCGAGTGAGTTGAAGCAATACCAGGAGCAGGTGTTCGGCAGTCACGCCGAGAAAATCGACAAGATCGTCGCCGACATTCGGGACATGCACACCGTCAAGGTCGAAGTCGACGAGGTGATGCAGGATAAGCCGGGCCGGCCGCAGCTGACCATCGTGGACCAGAACCAGATCGCCCGCGAACTGTCGGACAAGCTGACCGCCGCCGGCGTCCCGCACAAGGTCGTCGACGCGCGCTGGTACCTGGAGCAGGGGTCGACCTGGGAGACGGCGTTCGCGGACATCGTCGGCCAGGCGGGCCAGATGGGCGAGGTCGTCATCGGTATCGGGAAGCTCGGCCGGGGCGTGGACATCCCAGTCAGCGCGGAGGCGGAAGCGGCCGGCGGCCTGCACGTGCGCCTCACCGCCCACTCCGCGAAGTCGGTCGACTTCGACCAGCAGGCCGTGAACAGGACCGCCCGGAGCGGCCACAATGGCAGCTACGAGATATACAGCGCGATCACCGACGAGATATTCACGGAGTCGAACAGCCCCGACGCCCAGGTGGTCAACACCCAATACACCAACGCGGTGAAGGCCCACCGCCTCAACCCGATCACCGGCCTCACCGACGTCAACGTCGAGCACCACGCCTGGCAACTACGCCGCCTGGTACCCCAACTCCACTCCGCCATCGCCGCCCAAGCAACCGCGCAAGCACAACTACAGCAACTACTCGCCAACCTCCCCAACACCCACAGCACCCCCACAGCCCCCCACACCACACCCACACCCCAGCAGCAAGCCGCGCCCGCCGCCGCGGGTCCGCAGCAGGCAACGCCAACACCCCAGCAGCAGGCCACGACAGCATGGCAGCAGCAAGCCACACCCCAGCCGCAGCCGCAGGCCACGCCTCAACCGGTGTGGCACGGCACACCCGCACCGCAGCAACAGGGCGTGGCGGCACCGGCCGACGAGCAGGCCCTGACCACCCTGCTCCACCTGATCCAGGGCACCGACCCGACCACCGGAGTCACCGCCGCCCAAGCCGGATCGGCATGGACCCAGGCCACCGCCCTCGAGCACAGCGTCCAGACCGGCGTACTCACCGCGCCCGAACACAACGGCGCGCCGCTGACCGCCGCCCAAGCGATGGCCCACCAGGTACCCGCCGACCAGCTACCCACCCTGGTCAACCAGGCGGTGCCACGGACTGGGCCGGTGCCGGGGTGGTACAGGCCGTGGCCCAACTCAACCCGGGCGTATGGCGGGCCACCCTCATCAACGGACAGACCCTCACGTTCACCATCACCCACCAGCCCGCCCCACCCGGCGTCTCGGTCGGCTACACCCTGCCCGCGCGTAGCCTGGCACAGCTGCTCACCGGCAGCATCGCCGCACCGGTGACCATCCACATCGGCCAGTACTACACCCACGCCAACCCGCACACACTGCAGCAGGCCATCCAAACCCGCATCAGCCACGCCCTGACCCAAGCCCACCAGCAACTAGCACCCCAGCCCGTACTCCACCCGCTCGAACAGCCATCGGCCAGCCCATCGACCCTGCCGGCGGTCGGCGAGGGCAGGCACGGCGGCGACAACCTGTCCAGCATCGCCGCCAGCCTGGGTGATCTGAACCTGGACCCGGACCAGGTTGCGGGCCAGCCGGACCTGTCCGGTATCGCGGCCAGTCTGGGTAATCTCAGCCTGGATCCGAGCCGGCGGGACCTGTCCGGCATCGCGAACAGTCTGGGTGATCTGAACCTGGACCCGAGCCGGCCGGACCTGTCCAGCATCGCGAACAGCTTGGGTGATCTGAACCTGGACCCGCAGGCCGATCCGCTGGTGGTGCAGGTACGCCAACAGGTAGCCGGTTTGATGGCGGACCTGGCGCGGTGGCGCGTCGATCACAGCGGGGTGGGCCCGGACAAAGTCGGCCGGCTCATCCAGAGCATCCGGATGCTGCCGATCACCGACCGGCTCACCACGGCCCACCGCGATGACCTGGTCGGGGATCTGCAGGCGTTGCAGACATCGGGGATGAGGCCGGCCGACCGGCTGGCCAACAACCTGCTCGCGAAGGTGTTAGGCGAGGTCGAGTCGATCCTGCCCGACGAG
>CAWDLX010000003.1:0-272485 GCA_963803345.1 uncultured Actinomycetota bacterium | reverse complement strand
ACGCATCGCTTATGACGTCCACAACAACTACAAGGTCGCGGACGAAGGTCCGGACACCATCAAGCTGCTGTTCGAACTGGACGGCATGCGGTCACAGGTCGTGATCCTGTGGCACATCCGGCTCGGCAGCGGTGAGGACTGGGTACAGATCGAGTCGCCTTTCGGTGAGGTCGACAAGGTCAACCTGCGCGCCGCCGTGGAAGCGGTGGGCAACACCGGCTGCGGCGGCATGGCCATGTTCAGCAACGTGGTCACGTTCCGGCATTCGGTCCCGCTGGACAACCTGCAGATCAACGAGTTCGAGAGCCCCCTGCGGCTGGTCACCAGCACGGCCGACCGGCTCGAGCAGCAGTTCACCGGCGGCGACCGCTTCTGACAGCTCCGCCCTGATCTGTTCGTCGGGGCACCCCTGGCGTTATTGGGGTGCCCCGGCGCCCGGGCGATACCTAAGCTGACCCGGGTGAGCGAGATCGTCGTGCCGGCCGAGTTCGCCAGGAACTACGCGAATACTTCGGCGCGACGCCGGTCCCTGGGTCGACGCGGCACCGGCACTGGCTCTGTCCCTGATGCAGCGCTGGTCGCTGCGGGTCGAGGGGCCACCCCGGTACGGCATGGTCTCGCTGGTGTTTCCCGTCGTGCGGGCCGATGGCACCCAGCCGCACTCAAGCTGCAGCGCCTCGACGAGGAGACCCGCGACGAGCCGGTCGGGCTTCGCGAATGGAACGGATCGGGCAGCGTGCTGCTGCTCGAGACGACGAGGCCTCCGCACCCTGCTGCTCGAATGGCTCGACCCTGAGCGGCCGTTGAGCGTGCTCGAGGACGACGACGAAGCCGTGCAGACCCTGGCCGAGCTGCTGACCCAACTGGTCGCGTACCCGGCCCCGCCCGGGCTGCGCCAGCTGTCCGACATCGCCACCGCCATGCTCGCCGAGGTACCGACCGCGCAGACCAGCGTCGACGAGGACGACCGGCGGGTCCTGCGGTACTGCGCGGCCGCCGTGGCCGAGCTGGTCGGCGATTGCGGCGACCGTCTGCTGCACTGGGACCTGCACTACGACAACGTCCTCGCCGGCACCCGTGAGCCGTGGCTGGCCATCGACCCCAAGCCGCTCGCCGGTGACCCGGGATTCGACCGATGCCAGCTCTGCGACAACCGGTGGGAGCAGCTCGTCGCGACCGGGAACGTGGCCCGGGCCGTCCGGCGCCGCTTCGACCATGTCGTCGATGTCGTCGGGCTCGATCGCGACCGGGCACTGGGCTGGACGCTGGGTCGCGTACTGCAGAACTGCCTGTGGAACATCCAGGACGGAGAGACCGAGATCGACCGGGTCCAGGTCGCCGTCTTCGAGGCCCTGACCAGTCCGTCCACACGCGACTGATCACGCCTACCACGGAGCGAGGCGCTGCCACAGCTCGGTCGGTGAGCTGGCATCGAGACTGATGGCCAGACTCGTCAACGTCACCGTGGCGACGAAGGCCAACGTCAACAGTCCAACCAGGACACGTATGCTCCAGTGCCGGCGTTCCAACCAGAGCCACCATCGCCGCAACCGTTCACGGGTGAACTCCAACAGGTGCCGGGCCCAGGCGAACTCGATCGACCAGATGGCCAGCCCGACCAGAACGATGAGCCATCCCGGTCCCGGTAAAGGGACCAGGATCAATCCCCCGACCACCACGATCGTGCCGACGACGCCGATGGCCACCCGCATCGCGAGTCGTCCGGTACGGGTGGCATTCACCCGTTGTCGGACGGCCCGCCAGCGCTCACCCGCCGTCATGCGTCACTCCAGCCGTGTCGTGTGCGTTACCGAGGTGAGGCGCTTCGGAACCGTCGGAACAAGCGGGTCCGGAGCGTTGTCTCGGGTCACAAGAGGACAGCAAAAGCATCCAACGACATTCGGGATTTCGCGCCGGATGTCTCCTACCACTACCGGGTGAGATCAGCAAATGACACACCGTCTCGGCGCCTGTCACCTGAGTATGGAGTTGCGGGGCAAGGGGGCGCTCCGCTGCTTGGCCGGGGGAGTCAGCTATGAGTGCCATTCGACCGCAGACCGTCGAGGTTGAGACCTCGCTTCGTCTGGTCGCACCCGACGCGACATCCCTGCCGGTGCGGGCGAGCCTGCGGTACGACCCGGCCGATCCGTACGCCGTCCACGTACTCTTTCACGCGGAGACCGCCAGCGGCGAGACGGTGAGCTGGTCATTCGCCCGCGAGCTGCTCGTCACCGGACTGGATGAGCCGGCCGGTATCGGCGATGTTCGGGTCTGGCCGTGGGCCACGCCGCGCGGGGACTTCGTGGCACTGGCCCTGTCCAGCCCGGACGGCAACGCCCTGTTCGAGGTTCCCCGCAGCGTGCTGGTGCGATTCCTCCGACGTACCTACGTCGTTGTACCGCGAGGGCGTGAGACCGACCACCTCGACGTGGACGGCGCCGTGGTCCGGCTGCTCGCCGGCCGGTAGCCGCTGCTCAGGCTGTGAGCCGCCGCTGACCGTCGGGTCGGCGGCGGCTCGTTTCGTGCCCGCGGCCACCGGCGGGATCTCGACGGCCCCACCGTCTGATGGTCGCTACCGGCCGTGGTCGGACCATTGAGCCGGGCGGGCTGAGCCGGGCGGGCTGAGCCGGGCGGGCTCCGGCCCGCGTCGGCGGCGTGTCGAGCCGACTCGCCGCCGGTAACGCCCGCCGGACCCGGACCGGTGCCGGCGCGCCGCGGTTTCTGTTTGCCCGGACAGTCTGCTAACCATTTTTGTCGAGTGCGGCGTCCCTGCAAACAGAATCGGCTGCACGAATATTCATCTGCGTGTCGGTCGTGGGCTACGGTGGGGTCAGCTGTCGGGTCTATGGTCCGTTGGTCCGCTCGCCCCCCCCGGGAGGTCCTGCCATGCGTCGTCGCGTGTTGGCCGTCGCGGTCACCGTTCTCACCGCCATCGGGCTGTTCGCCTCGGCTCCGGCAGCGGTCGCGGCGAGCCCGACCGACCTGTTCTTCTCTGAGTACATCGAGGGATCCTCGAACAACAAGGCGCTCGAGGTCTTCAACGGTACCGGCGCCCCGGTCGACCTCGGTGCCGGCGGATACCAGATCGAGGTGTACTTCAACGGGGCCGCCGCAGCCGGCCTGACGGTACCGCTGACCGGCAGTGTGGCCGACGGCGATGTGTTCGTGTTCGCCTCCGCCTCGGCCAGCGCCACCATCCTCGCTCAGGCCGACCTCACCACCGCCGCCGGCCTGTTCAACGGTGACGACGCGATCGTGCTACGCCGCACTGGCGCCGGCGGTCCGGTGCTGGACGCGATCGGGCAGGTCGGGGTCGACCCGGGCACCGAATGGGGCAGCGGGCTCACCAGTACGGCCGACAACACACTGCGCCGGTTGTCCTCGATCATCGCGGGCGATACCGACCCGACCGACGCCTTCGACCCGGCGGCGCAGTGGGCGGGCTTCGCGACCGACACGTTCGACGGGCTGGGATCGCACACAGTGGACGGTGGTGGGCCGGTCGATGCCCCGGCGGTGGTCACCTGCGGCACCGCGCTGGTCACCGATGCCGGTACCGCGGCCACCCGTACCGTGACCGCGAGCGACCCTGACGACGTTGTGGCGGGCCTGGACATCACGGCGGTGACCCCCGCCCCGGCGACCGGCACCATCTCCCGCACCGCGTTCACTCCGGCGACCGAGGTCGGCGGTACCGCGTCGGCTGACATCACCACCTCGGCCACGGTACCGCCCGGCACCTACGCCGTGACCATGACCGCGACCGACGCCGACGGCGCGACCGCGAGCTGCGTGCTGAGCGTCCAGGTGACGACAGTCCTGACCGTCGGCGAGGTAGAGGGATCCACACTGGACAGTGAGGCCGGCAAGGCGGACCGGTCACCGCTGGCCCCGGCGTCGGGTAACGGCGCCTCGTCCCAGCTGTACGACATCCGTGGCGTGATCACCCAACGCACCCTGGGCCGGACCGCGGCCGGCGGAGCGCAGTACGGCTTCTTCCTGCAGAGCCGGTTCGGCGCCACCGACGGTGACCCGCTGAGCTCGGACGGGATCTTCGTATTCACCGGCGGGTTCACCACCCTGATCGGCGGGTACACCCCGACTGTCGGTGACGAGGTGGTCCTGCGGGCCAGGGTGTCCGAGTTCTTCAACCTCACCGAGCTGTCCAGCGCCTCACTCGTCACGGTGCTGGCCAGCGGGCTCGACGTGAACTCCACAGTGGAGGTCGCCGACGCCACTCCCCCGGCGGTGCTGGCTGACGCCGACCGGTACTGGGAACGCCATGAGGGCATGCGGATGCGGGTCAGGGCGGGAAGCGGCGTGACCAGCCCCCGGGACGTGTTCGCCTCCACCGACGACTCCGAGATCTGGCTCATCGACCGGGACACCGACCTGATGAAGCGGGCCGACCCGTACACGCGCCGGGTCTTCCGCGATCCGCACCCGTTGGACGATCAGGCGACCCCGCTGTTCGACAATGGCAACGGCCAGCGCATCCTCGTCGGCAGCCTGGGCGTGAAGTTCGCCGCCAACGACAGCACGACGCTGCTGCCGCCGGCCCGTACCTTCGACACGCTGACCAGCGATGCCGTCGGCGGCCTGTACCTGTCGTTCGACAAGTACAGCGTCGAGCCGGATGCCGTGGCGTTCACCCCCGGCGTCGACCCGTCGCTCAACGCGCCGCCGCAGGCGGTCGACCGGAGCAACCAGTACTCGATCGCCAGCTTCAACGTGGAGAATCTCTACGACTTCCGGGACGACCCGTTCGACGGCTGCGACTTCACGGGCAACACCGGATGCCCAGGCGTCTCACCACCGTTCGACTACGTGCCCGCGTCGGCCGAGGCATACCAGGCCCGGCTCGGCGAGGAGGCGCAGATCATCATCGGTGCACTCAAGACACCGGATATCCTGCTCGTCCAGGAGGCTGAGGACCAGGACATCTGCGCTGTCGTGAGTGGTGCCCTCGCCTGCGGTACGACCAACAACGTCGACGGTAAGCCGGATACGCTGCAGGAACTCGCCCTGGCCATCGCGGCCGCCGGCGGGCCCGTCTACGACACCGCGTTCGACCGGGACGGCGCCGACGACCGCGGGATCGTGGCCGCGTTCATGTTCCGACCGGACCGGGTCAGCCTGGCACCGGCCGGCGCCGGAGTTCTCTCGGCCGACCCGGGCGTCACGTACCGGTCTGCCGCGCTGCCGTACAACTCCGATGTGTCCAACCCGAAGTCCCTCAATGCCGTTCTACCGTCCGATGTGGATACCTCGACCGGCGTGGACGGGACGAACGTGTTCACCCGAGCCCCCCAGGTGGCCAAGTTCCTGGTGGCCGCCGCCCCGGGCTCGAATGAGACGGGCGTCGTGTGGGCCATCAGCAACCACTACTCGTCCACACCGGACGCCCGGGTGGGGCAGCGGCGCGAGCAGGCGGCCTACGGGGCGGCCATCGTCCAGGCGATCCAGGCTGGCGACCCGGCGGCCCGGGTCGCGTACGGCGGGGACCTGAACGTGTTCCCCCGCCCCGACGACCCGATCGCCACCTCCGACACGGACACCCCGTCCGACCAGTTGGGCCCGCTCTACCAAGCCGGTCTGAACAACCTCTGGGACACGCTGGTCGCGCAGGTACCGTCCTCGGCCTACTCCTACACGTTCGAAGGGCAGGCCCAGACGCTGGACAACCTGTTCGTCAGCCCGTCCCTGCGAAACGACCTGGTCCAGGTGCGGGAGGCGCACATCGACTCCGACTACGCGGCCGACTTCACCGGAGACGGGCCCCGCGGGGCCTCCGACCACGACCCGCTGGTGGCCCGGTTCCAGTCCCGGGCGGCGCTCACTGTCTCTGATGTGTCCGTTGTGGAGGGTAACTCCGGCACCACCGCGGCGGTGTTCACCGCTACCCTGTCCCGGCCGCTGTCGCAGGACGTGACGCTGTGCGGCATCACGGTCGGGATCACCGCCGGTGACCCGAGCGACTACCTGGGCACCGTGCAGTGCAAGGCGGTGGCGGCCGGTACGACCAGCGTGAGCTTCACCGTGCAGGTACGGGGAGACCGGCGTCGCGAACCCAATGAGACGTTCGCGCTCCTGGTCGTCGGCGCCCCCGGGGTCCGCCAGACCAAACCGATCGGCATCGGCACCATCCTCAACGACGACTGACCGCTCGCCCGGCTTTGGGATAGGAAGGGCACCTTGTTACCGCCTGCGGTATAGGAAGGTGCCCTTCCTAACGCGTTCCGGTCGACATTTGCGTGAGTCACACATAGGGTTGGGGGATGACGACGACAGTGAAGACCAAGCTGGAGATCAAGTCCTGGGACGAGAAGCCGTACCGCGAACTCGAGGACGGGCGCAAGTTCACCCGGGCCGACGTGGTGCTGGCCGGTACGGACGACACGGTGGAGTCGGGGTCGTTCGAGTCGCTGATGTACTACTCGGCCGACGGCACGAGTACGTATGTGACGCTGATGCACCTGACGGCCAACCTGGGCGGACGGGTCGGGTCGGTCACGTTGGCCGGTGAGGGCCGGTTCGACGGTACGACGGCCAAGGGCACGATGCGCATTGTCGAGGGCACCGGGTTCCTGGCCGGCATCACGGGGCGCGCCGAGAGTTCGTCGACCCACGCCGACTACCCGAACATGCCGCTGACGCTGCGGTACGACCTCACCTGAGGTGCCCGGATCCAGCCCCGAGGGCAACGTGCTCGGCGCGCTCGCCCTGCTGATCAGTGATTCCACGTCGGACAGTGTCGCGGCGGTCGTCGGCCACTCGGACACGGCGGCGGCCGCGCTGTCCGCGATGGACCAGTTCCTCGACCGACCCACGCTCGACCGGCTGCGACGGGTACTGGGGCTCACCCCTTCGGGGGCGGTCAGGCTGGTCGACCGGCTGGCTGAGGCCGGCCTGGTCACCCGGCAGGCCGGACCGGACGGACGGTCCCGGGCGGTCACGTTGACTGTCCAGGGGCGGCAGGCGGCACGGCATGTCCAACGAGCCCGAGCCGACGTGCTCGAACAGGCGCTGGCCAGCCTGACCGTGGACGAACGGCGGGTGCTGCACGGCCTGGCCGGAAGAGTGCTGGCCGGACTCGTACGGGCGAAAGTCGACAGTGGACGGTCCGGGTCGGGCGGGTGGACCTGCCGGATGTGCGACCTGAGAGCGTGCGGCCGCGATGCCGGCACCTGCCCCGCGGCCCACGCCGCAGCCGACGCCACGGCCGACCGCGTATAGCCGCGCCCAGCGGCTATCAGCCGGCTGGGAGCGACATCACCGCCAGGCGGCTACGGCAGCTCGATGAGTACCTTTCCGACCACGCCGTCCTCCACGGCCTGGTGGGCGGCCGCCGCCTCGGCCAAGGGGTACCGGTGCAACGGTAGTCCGACGTTGTCGCCGACCTTGAACGCGCCAGCGGCGACCGCTTCGCTGACATCGAGGACGGCCTGCGCCTTCGCCAGTTCGGGCACGGTGTAGACCAGAACGAACTGGTACCGGATGTTGCCGAGCATCATCGGCCGGACCGGGATGGTCAGGTCGCCGGTGCCCTCGGTCGCATACACGCTGATGGTGGCGGCGGGGGCGGCCACCGCCCGGTCAAAGGCGGCATTCGCGCCCGGCGCGACATCCACGATGATGTCCACGCCACGGGGAGCCGCGTCGCGGATCTCGGCCGCCGGATCGCCGGCCCGGTAGTTGACGACCAGCTCGGCGCCGGCGCGCCGGGCCAGGTCAGCCTTGTCCGGACCGCTCACCGTGCTGACCACGGTGGCGCCCGCCCAGCGGGCCAGCTGGATCGCGGCGTTGCCGACCGCGCCGGCCCCGCCGGCCACCAGCACCACCCGGCCGGCGAGGTGGCCCGGCCCGAGCCGGCCGTCGCTCCCTTCGTACGTGGTGAGGCACCGGTGCGCGGTGAGGGCGGGGATGCCGAGACTCGCCCCGAGATCGAACGAGGCATCGTCCGGCAG
The DNA here is from genome assembly GCA_963803345.1 of uncultured Actinomycetota bacterium. Taxonomy (GTDB): domain Bacteria; phylum Actinomycetota; class Actinomycetes; order Mycobacteriales; family Micromonosporaceae; genus CAWDLX01. The sequence goes on along the minus strand of CAWDLX010000003.1, from coordinate 264,518 downwards.
CCCGACCGCCTGACGGGAGGGCAGCACCACGTACTCCTGGGCCGTTCCGTTGGCCCGTTGCCAGGCCACCTCCCACAGCCATACCCGCTCGCCGATGCGGCCCGGCCCGATGTCGGGTCCGACGGCGTCGATGATGCCAGCGCCGTCCTGGTTGGGCACCATTTCGGGGAAGGCGGGCTTCGGTGCGCGCCGGGCCTTCCAGTCGGTCGGGTTGACGCCGGACACATGGACGCGCACCCGTACCTCGCCCGGCCCCGGCTCCGGCGCGTCGCGCTCGACCAGGGTAAGGACGCCGGGGTCGCCGGTCTCTGTATAGACGATCGCCTTCACAGCTACGATGCTAGGCCGTCGCGGTCGGGTCGGCGCCGGCGACGGCTCCGGTTGTCTCCAGAACCGTGCGGCTGACCAGATCCGGGGCGTCGCTCATGGGTACGTGTCCGCAGTCGGGCAACTCGACATGGCGCGCGTGCGGCAGCTGGTCCCGGGCCCGCTCGGCCTGGCGCGGGGGCAGGATCCGGTCGTGCGTACCCCAGGCGATCGTCACAGGTACGGTCGGCGCGCCGGCGAACGCGTACGCTCGCGACGACCGCACGACCGCCCGGAATCCGGCGCCGCGGCGCATGGCCAGGGTGTCCCCTATCGCGCGCTCGGCCGAGATGCGCTCGGGGTAGAGCACGACCTGTCCGAAGGAGCGCGCCCGCACCGCCGGCCGGGACAGCGCCGCCTTCAGGACCAGCGCCGGCTGGAAGGTGGTTGCCCGCATCAACCCCAGCGTCCGGACGGCGCGCCGCCGCTCCGCTTCGGTGAAGAAGCCGGCCGGCGAGAAGGCGGTGGCCGAGCTGACCAGTCCAGCCGCGGCCATCTCGAGGGCGATCGCGCCACCCAGGCTGTTGCCGGCGACGTGCGGGCGGGTGACGCCGATGCTGTCGAGGAAGTCACCGACCCGGCCCACCGTGCTGGCCATGTCCCGCGGCATACCGTCGGGCGGCACCGGAGAGAGCCCGAACCCGGGCAGGTCGAACGCGATCACCTCGTGATGCTGAGCGAGCGTGTCGATCACCGGCTCCCACGCCTGCCATCGGTGCGCGATGCCGTGGACGAGGATCAGCGGGCTGCCTTCGCCGTGCCGGACATAGTTGATCTTCACTGCCTCTCCCCTGGGTGGTCACCGCCGGGGGTTGGCACCCCGACCGGTACGGCGACGTAGTCGGACGGCTCGAAGCGCCGCAGCCGGAGTCGGAACCCGGTCGCGTATCCGGGCCACAGCGTCGAGTTGCGCCCGGTCGCGTCCAGGTACCAGCTGTGACAGCCGCCCCGCGACCAGACGGTGTTGGCCATGCGGGCGTCCACATGCGACACCCATCGGCGCTGAGCGCCCGACGTGGGCTCGGTGGCGGTGAACCCGTGACGGCGCTGGTGGCGCAGGACATCCAGGACGTGCTCGATCTGGCTCTCGACCATCAACACCACCGACGTGTGCCCGAGACCCGTGTTGGGTCCGAACAGGACGAACAGGTTGGGAAAACCCGGCACCGAGGTGCCGCGGTAGGCCACCATCGTCGGTGCCCAGGCCTGGCCGAGAGTCTGGCCACCCCGGCCACGCACGTGGTGCGTGACCGGCATGTCGGTGACGTGGAACCCGGTACCGAAGATGATCGTGTCGGCGGCATGCTCAACCTGGTCGGCCGTCACGACACCACCCGGCCGCACCTCCACAATGGACTCGGTCACGACGTTCGACGTTGGGCCGCCGGAGCGCCGGGTAGTAGTCGCTGGAGATGAGAATCCGCTTGCAGCCCATCACATAGTCGGGCGTGAGTCGGGCCCGCAGCTGCGCATCGGGGACCTGGCGGCGCAGCTGCCCCTCCGCCAGCACCTGCGCGGCCCGACCGATCCGTGGATGCAGGAAGCCGACGCCGAACATCTCCCGGGCCCAGTAGAGCGCGGTACGGCGTAGCTGGCGAACCCCGGGCACGCGATGCGCGATCCGCTCCATGTTCGTGATCCGGCGGGAGCGTCGGGGAATCACCCACGGCGGCGTGCGCTGGAACACGGTCAGCCGCTCGACGGCCGGCTGGATCAGGGGAATGAACTGGATGGCCGACGCGCCGGTCCCGATGACCGCGACCCGTCGACCGGTCAGATCGTGGTCGTGGCGCCAGCGGGCCGAGTGAAACGTGGTACCGGCGAACGAGTCAAGCCCGGGTATGTCCGGAGTGGAGGGATCACTGAGCGGTCCCGTCGCCAGCACCAGGACCCTGGCCGTAACGTCACCACGTGACGTGGTGAGCCGCCACCGCGCCCCGGCCTCGTCCCATGCGGCCTCCCGGACCGCCTGGCCCAGTCGCAGGTTCGGCCGTACTCCGAAGCGGTCGGCGCACGATTCGAGGTAGGCCCAGATCTCGGCCTGTCGGGAGAACGTGTCCGACCAGTCAGGGTTGGGGGCGAACGCGTAGGAGTACAGGTGCGACGGGACATCACAGGTGCAGCCCGGGTAGCTGTTGTCGCGCCATGTCCCGCCGATGGCGTCGGCCTTCTCGAACACCGCGAAGTCGGTGATGCCCTCCTGTCGCAGCCGGATCGCCATCCCGAGGCCACCGAAGCCGGCTCCGATGATCGCCACATCGATGTCGTTCACGTCACCTCCACCCGTGCCCCGCGCTCGCTCATGTCAGGCTCCGAATGGGGAGGTCGGCCGCTTCCCGGATGCCGGACAGACCGTCCCACAGGAGGGTGGTGAGGTATCCGGTCAGGGCCGCCCGGCTCATCGGTCGACTGTGGAGGATCCACCAGTCGCCGACTGACTGGGCCAGCCCGACCATCCCGTACGCCCACGGCTCGGCACCGCCGGCGTCGAGGCCGAGCGCCCGTAGCCGGTCACCGATGACCCGGGCCAGGCTGGTCGCCACCGTCCGCGCGGTACTGGCGAACACGTGCGAGAGCCCGGGCGCGTCGGACTGGTGGACCAGGAACCGGTACAGGTCAGGTTGGGTCTCGATGACGGCCAGGTAGGCGTCGACGGTGGCGGCCACCAACTCCCTCTCGGCACCGACGTTGGCGATCGCCGGGACCACCGCGTCAACCACGATCTGTGCCATGTGTTCGCCGACCGCGGTCCACAACTGGGCCTTGTCGGCGAAGTACCGGTACAGCACCGGCTTGCTCACCCCGGCCGCGCCGGCCACCTGAGCCATGTCCACATCCGGCCCGTACCGCGCGATCGCCTCGGCCGCGGTCGCGATGAGCTCGGCCCGTCGCTCGGCGCGGTGGTTGTCCCATCGGGTACGCCGTCGATCGGGACCGGGCTTGACCCCGCTCGGATCAGGTTGCACGATACCCTTGGTAACAGGTACCCGGTGGAACAGTCAATAGCCGCTCGGGTGTTCCCATGAACCCGCGAGCAGACCGCCGAGCTCCACGTCGCTCCTGTGATCCCGGGCTCGAAAACGACGGGGGACGCGGCACTCGAGGCGGGCCTCGCCCCGGCAGTGTGAACGGAACTCCACTGTGGACACAGACGCCCCGGGAAGTGGCGGATCGAGCTCTCAGGGCTGCTGTGAGCGCTCCACCATCCCCAGCGTGAGCACGGCCAGGTCGTCGGCGCAGTATCCCGGCCAGCCGTGAACAGCCTCCATCCACAGTGGAGGGATGGCGCTCGCGCCCCACCGCGCGCCCAGCAGGCCGCCGGCGATGGCGGCCACCGTGTCCGCGTCCCGGCCGCCCCGCACCGCCTCCTCCAGGGCCAGTACCAGGTGCTGGGACGGATCGCCGGCTGGAACCGGGGTGCGCGCGATCGCCGACCACGCGCCCTGCAACGCCTGCACCACCCAGCCGTTGCGCTCGAACTCGGCCGGGGCGCACCGCTCAGCCTCATCCAGCCGCTCAGTCCAGTAGCGGGCCCGCTCACCAGGCAGCCGGTCCACGGCCAGCCGCAGTCCGTCGAACGTACCCGTTCGGACAGCGTAGCGGATGGCGAGTGTCCACAGTGTACAAGCCTCGCCACTGACCGGGTCGGTGTGGGTCAACCGGCCGATGTCGGTGGCGACCTGAGCCGCCGTCGCGTCGTCCTCCCCCAAGGTGGCCAGCGCGACCGGCGCGGTTCGCATGAGGGCGCCGTTGCCGGCGCTGCGGTCGGGGTGGGCCGACTGGTACGCCGCGGCGGCCATGGTCAGGGCGGCCGCGGTGGCGCCCATCGAGCTCGTCAGCACGGCCTGGATCTGGATACCGACATCTTTGGGTCCACTGTGGAACCAGCCGAGAAAGCCGGCGGCCACCGCGTCCTGGCCAGCGGCACCGGTGAGCCGGTGATCGGCCGCCGCCCGGGCGATGACGATCGACATGGCGGTGTCGTCAGTCCACTCGCCCGGCTCGAACCCGTTGCCGCCCCTCATCCGCACCGGAGTTCCCGCGGTCAGGGCGGGCCCGAACTCGTACCCGGCGCCGAGCGCGTCCCCACACGCCGCGCCCAGGAGCACGCCGGCCACCCGGTCGGAGAATTCGGTCACCACGTCTGGTCAGCTTACCCCCGTTAGGAAGGGCCCTTGCTAACGGATTCCGTTGTACAAGGTGCCCTTCCTAACGGCCGGAACGGCGGGTGGCGGCGGCGCGGGTGGCGGCGGCGCGGGTGGTGGCCGGACGGGGGTGGTGGTGGTGGGCACGGCGGCGCGGGTGGCGGCGGCGCGGGTGGCGGCGGCGCGGGGGACGGCGGCGCGGGGGACGGCGGCGTGGGTGGTGGCCGGGACGGGGGTGGTGGTGGTGGGGACGGCGGCGCGGGTGGCGGCGGCGGGGGTGGCGGCGGCGCGGGTGGCGGCGGCGCGGGTGGCGGCGGCGCGGGTGGCGGCGGCGCGGGTGGCGGAGGCGCGGTCCGGTTAGGCTGGATGGCACAACTGGACCGAGGAGCGGCGGATGACGGCGATCGTGGGGCTCGTGCACGACGGCGGCGTGTACATGGGCGGCGACAGCGCTGGCGTGAGCGGGTGGAGCCTGACGGTCCGGGCCGACACCAAGGTCTTCCACAATGGGCCCTACCTGTTCGGGTTCACCACGTCGTTCCGGATGGGTCAGCTGATCCACCACGCATTCGAGCCTCCGAAGCCCAAGCGCGGGTTGGAGCGGTTCATGTCGACCGTGTTCATCGACGCGCTGCGGGGCTGCCTCAAGGACGGCGGCTGGGCCCGCAAGGAGAACGACCGTGAGGAGGGTGGCACGTTCCTCGTCGGCGTGCGGGGGCACCTGTTCGTGGTCCAGGACGACTACCAGGTCGGCCAGGCGGCCGACGGGTACGCGGCGGTCGGCTGCGGCGATCAGATCGCGCTCGGCGCGCTGTACGCGACGGGGGGGAGCGCGTTGTCTCCGCGGAAACGGGTCAAGCTCGCCCTGCGAGCGGCCGAGCGGTTCAGCGCCGGCGTGCGCAGCCCGTTCATCTGCCTGGCCCAGGAGCCCGGGCCGCACTGATCGGCATCGGGTCACCCCACCGCCCTCACTGAGGCGACAGGGTGACCCGATGATGTCGAGGACTCAGCCGGTCTGGATGTCGAAGTGCACCACGTAGAAGAAGCCGCCGGCGCCGTCCGGCTTCTTCAGCTCGCCGGCCCGGATGGGCAGGATCTGGTCGCTGTTCGGGGCGACCTGGATGCCCAGGCCGTACGTGACGTGTCCCTCGAAGTCACCGGCCGGCGCGTACGACTTGAGGTTCTTGTAGTTGATCGGATTGGCCGGCTTGGCCGCGACCGTGGACGCCCCGGCGTTGTCGTGGGCCTGGGCGTCGACGAACACGATCTGCAGGAAGGTGTTGCCCTGCAACGAGATCGGTGCGCCGGAGCCGTCGCCGAGGACGGATGCCGCGTAGTTGAAGCGGTATCCGGGGAACGCGCCCCGGAAGTAGAACGAGATCCGCTGGTACTTGGGCGTACCCTCCGGGTGGTCGCCGACGTAGATCCCTACCAGATATGGCAGCGGCGGCAACGACGGGCCGGCGATCGGCGGGTGCACCTCGTGCTGGATGGTGACCGGACTCGTCGGGACGGCGAAACCGTACGTGACCCGGTACTCGACCTCCTGGGTCGGCTCGGTCGCCGGGGGTGGCGGCGGGGTGGCCGACACGGGTGGCGTGCCGGTCGACGTTGCGGTACCACTCGGCGGGCCACTGGTGCCCGGGCCCGAGGTCGCACAGCCTGTCAGCGTGAGGGCGGCGAGTCCGCCCACCAGTACCAGCCGGCCATAGAGTCTCATGGTGTTCCTCCTCCATCCGCGCCGGTATACCGACGGTTGCCGTGACGACGCGGTACGGCGGAGGGAGGTTTACCGTGAGCGACGGTCAGCTTGGCGACACCGCGCATCGCTTGATCGCGTCGAGTAGGCGGGCGACCTCGTCGGCCGTGGTGTAGTGGTAGACGCTCGCTCGCACCGCTCCCCCGGTGGCGCGCAGTCCGACCCGCTCGAAGTACTCGGCGGCGTAGTAGTCGCCGGAGAAGACGCAGATACCCTCGTCGCCGAGCAGATCCGCGGTCCGCGCCGGGTGCTGCCCGGCCACCCGGAAGGCGACAGTCGGGCAGCGGTCGGCCGGCGCCGGGCACACGGTGACCCCGTCGATCGCGGCCAGCCCGCCGACCAGCTGCGCGAAGAGCTCCTCCTCGTATCCGCGGGCCGCCGCCATCGAGGCCAGGACCCGTGCCCGGCGGGTACCGTCGTGCTCGCCGGCCAGTCCGGCCAGGTGTTCCACCGCGCCGGTGATCCCGGCCAGCAGTTCGAAGCTGAGAGTGCCGAACTCGAACCGTTCGGGCACCGTGTCCGGCGACGGGACGAGCTTCTCCGGCCACATGGTCTCCCATACCGAGGGTGCGGCCGCACAGCCGGCGAGGTGCGGGCCCGACCACTTGTAGGCGCTGCTGACGTAGAAGTCGGCGCCGAGGCTCCCGATGTCGACCGGCGCGTGCGGGGTGGCGTGCACGCCGTCCACATAGACGAGTGCGCCGACTCCGTGCGCCACGTCGGCGATGGCGCGCACGTCGGGCCGGGTACCGATCGCGTTGCTGGCGGCGGTGACGGCGACCACCCGGGTACGGTCATTCACCAGCTCCTGATACTGGTCGGCCGGAAGTTCACCGGTCGACGGGTCGAAGTCGGCCCACCGCACGATCGCCCCGACCCGACCGGCGACCTGTTCCCACGGGCGCACGTTGGCATCGTGGTCGAGCCGGGACAGCACCACCTCGTCGCCAGCCTGCCAGTTCAGCGCGAGTGTGCGGGCGACCGTGTAGGTCAGGCCGGTCGCGCTCGGGCCGAAGACGACACCGTCCGGGTCGGCTCCGACCAGGTCGGCGAAGGCAGCCCGAGCCTGGCCGGTGATCTCCAGTGCGCGCCGGCCGGGAGCGAAGGCGGTCGACTTGTTGGCCACGGCCCCGCCGGTGACCTCGGAGATGGCCGCCGCGGCGCGGGCGGCGACGAGGGTACCGGCAGCTCCGTCAAAATGTGCGTAACCCTCGCGTAACGCCGGGTACTGGGCCCGGACCCGGTCGATGTCGAACGGCATGGGGACACCGTACCGGTCGGCCGAAATCCTGCCTGTGAGCAGGGCATTCCCACGGCGTCGGGGCTCTCTGTAGGCGCCAGGTTCCGCAGCGTGCATGCCGACCCTAGGATCAGGTGCGGTGTCGATCGAAGGATGTGCGTGGTGGAGAGACCGTCCTGGGCCAGCGAGGATGTGGACCTCACTCGACCCAGCGTTGCCCGGGTCTACGACTACTTTCTCGGCGGATCCCACCATTTCGAGGTGGACCGCGAGATGGCGGTCCAGCTGGTGCGCGCCGCCCCCGATGTGCCGGCCGTGATGCGCGCCAACCGCTCGTTCCTACGCCGGGCCGTGCGGATGATGGTCGCCGAGGGCATCGACCAGTTTCTCGACATCGGATCGGGCATCCCGACCGTCGGCAACGTGCATGAGATCGCCCAGCAGGCCAACCCGGCGGCCACAGTCGTCTACGTCGACCGGGACCCGGTCGCGGTCGCGCACAGCCGCTTCATGCTGGCCGACAACCCCAACGCGGCCACCGTCGCGGCCGACCTGGCCGACGCTGAGGCCATCCTGACCGACTCCGCGACTCAGCGCCTGATCGACTTCGGGCGGCCGGTCGGACTGCTCGCGGTGGCGGTGCTGCACTTCGTCTCCGAAGAGGAGGACCCTTACCGGCCCATGGACCGGCTCCGCGGGGCCACCCCGTCGGGCAGCCTGCTGGCCATCTCGCATGTCACGCCGGGGCGGCCGGAGATGGACGAGGTCGCGTCGACCTACCGGCGGGCCTCGCCGTTCACGGTGCGGACACCGGAGCAGATCGCCGCCTTCTTCGGCGAGTTCGAGCTGCTCGAGCCGGGTCTGGTAGCACCGCCGCGGTGGCGGCCGGACTCACCGGACGATGTGGACAGTCTGGCTGACCGGGTGCCGGGCGTGGTCGGTGTGGGCCGGAAACCCTGATCGTGGCCACCCGAGCAGCCGCCTGCGATTCCCCCGACGACCCGGAGGCCGGTACCGCCGCGGTACCCGACCCGGACGCGAACGCCGCCGCGGTGCCCGACCCGGTCGCGGTCGGGCGGTTCGCCGACCGGTGGTTCGCGGCGGTGGCGTCGGGCAGCTACGTCGGTTTGTCCGCGGCCGAGGTGCGCTCCCTCCTGCACGAGTTGTCCCGGCGGCTGGCCACCGTCCTGGCCGCCGAACCGTTCGACCCGGCCGAGGGCGAAGCTGTCGGCTCGGCTCTGGTGGACGCCCACTTCACCGACGCTGTCTCCATCGGCCAGACGATCGAAGTCCTCGCAGCATTGCCCGCCAGCTGCCCCTGGCTGGCCGCGGCCGAGGGTGGTGCCCGGGTCGACCGGTTGAGGGCCAGCCTGGCCACCGGGTACGCCCGAGCCACGTGGCTGCGTACGCTCACCGAACAGGAGCAGGCTCGGCGGGCCGTGTTCGAGGCCGTCGCCATGGCCCATTCCGCTCTGCGAGCCAGCGAAGCGCGATTCCGCGCCGTGTTCCACAGTGCCGGAGTGGGCATCGCGGTCATCGCTCCGGGCGGGACCATCGACGAGGTCAACACGGCCATGACCGAGATGACCGGACGCACGGCCGACGAGTTGACCGGGGCGGCGGTCGACCTGATCCTCGACGCCGACCACCGGCAGCTGTTCGACCGGGTCCGGCGGGGGGAAGAGCATCATGTCCGGTTCGAGCAGCGCCACGTCCGTCCCGACGGTCGGCCAGCCTGGATCGACCTGACGGCGTCGGCCATCCGGTCCGGCGAGGACCGTCCGGGCAACGCGGTCCTCATGGCCCGGGACGTGACCCAGCGACACCTGCTCGCCGGCCGGCTGCAGCACGAGGCGACCCACGACCCGCTCACCCGGCTGCCCAACCGGGCCCTCTTCTTCGACGTGGCTCAACAGCGTATTCGCCGGCAGCCCGCCCGGAGCGCCGGGTCGGCGCTGTGCTACCTGGACCTCGACGGCTTCAAGGCGGTCAACGACACGCTCGGCCACGACGTCGGCGACGAGCTGCTGGCGGCCGTCGCCGAGCGGCTGCGTGACCTGCGTGTCCCGGCTCGGCCATCGCGTCGCCCGGCTCGGCGGCGACGAGTTCGCGCTGCTCGTCGCCGCTCGACCGGAGTGGACCAGGTCACCGAGCTGGCCGAGGCCGTCCTGGCCGCGCTGCGCCAGCCCTTCGACGCTGGCCGGGCACCGGCTCACCGTCTCCGCCAGCATCGGCATCGTCGAACGTCCGAGCCGCGGGGCACCACCGCGGCCGAGCTGATGCAGGCGGCCGACACTCACGCTCTACTGGGCCAAGGCCGACGGCAAGGGCGCGCTGGACGCTCTTCGACCCGGAGCGCAACGCGCGACCGCTCACCCGCCACGCGCTGTCCGCCGCGATGCCGGCCGCGCTGGAACGGGGCGAGTTCGTGCTCGACTACCAGCCGCTGGTCCGGCTCGACGACTGCCTGCGCTGCGCCGGCGTCGAGGCGCTGGTCCGGTGGCAGCACCCGCAGCTCGGCCGGCTGGCGCCGGACCGGTTCATCGGCCTGGCCGAGGAGACCGGGCTCGATCGTGCCGCTCGGGCGCGCTGGGTCCTGCGAGAGGCCTGCCGGCAGGCGCGCGCTGGCAGCGGGAGCGGCCGGCGACGCCGGTGTTCGTCAGCGTGAACCTGGCCGTACGCCAGGCCTGCACCCGCGGCCTCGTCGACGATGTCGCCGCGTACCCTGGACGAGACCGGGCTGGCCCCGCGTCTGCTCCAGCTGGAACTGACCGAGTCGCGCCGTCATGGGTCCGGCCGGGCGACCGCTGCAGGCGCTCCACCGCCTGGCCGAGATGGGCGTGCGGATCGCCATCGACGACTTCGGCACCGGCTACTCCAACCTGGCCTACCTGCGCCGGCTGCCCGTTCACGGGCTGAAGCTGGCCGGGTCCTTTGTGGAGGGTCTGCGCACCGAGCGCCCCGACCCGGTGGACGAGCCGATCGTCTCCTCCCTTGTCGACATGGCCCACGCGCTCGGACTGAGCGTCACCGCCGAAGGCGTCGAGGTCGAGGTCCAGGCCGACCGGCTGCGCCACCTGGGCTGCGACCCCGGCCAGGGCTACTACTTCGCCCGCCCTGTCACCGCCCATACCTTCGCCCTCTCCCACGGAACCTGACCTGGTCTCTTGGCGGGCGGCTCTGGTTTGCCCGGACAGTTTGCTAACGCATTCTGTATAGCGCGGCGTCCATGCAAACAACGAGGGCGGCGACGGGCGAACGCGATCAGAGTTCGTGGCGGAGGATCTTGCCGAGGGCGTTGCGGGGGATGGCCGGCACGGTACGCCACTCGCGGGGGCGCTTGTAGGCGACCAGCCGCTGCGCGCACCAGGCGTCCAGGTCCTGCGGGGACGCGTCGCCGACGCATGAAGCCGACCACCGTCTCGCCCCAGGTGGCCGACGGCACCCCGACTACGGCGGCGTCGTGCACACCGGGGTGGCCGCGCAGCACCTCCTCGACCTCCCGCGGATAGACGTTGTAGCCGCCGGTGATGATGAGTTCCTTGGCCCGACCGCTGATGCGCAGGTAGCCGGCCTCGTCGAATTCGCCCAGGTCGCCGGTCCGGAACCAGCCGTCGGGGGTGAACGCCTCGGCGGTAGCGGCTGGGTTGTCCAGGTAGCCGCTGATCACGTTCGGTCCCTGGACCTCGATCTCGGCCGTGCCGCCGTCGCGGGGTGCGAGTCGCAGCGGACACTCCGGGCAGCGGGAAGCCCGACGGTGCCGGGCCGGCGTTCACCCTCGTACGGGTTCGAGACCAGCATGACTGTCTCGGTCATGCCGTACCGCTCCAGTACCGTCTGGCCACTGCCGGCCCGGACTGCCTCGAGCAGCTCGGCCGGCAGGGGGGCCGAGCCGCTCACCGCCAGCCGCAGGCCGCGCAGACTGCGGCAGCTCGGGCGAGTCGGCCAGCCGGTGGTACATGGTGGGCACGCCGAAGAACAGGGTCGAGCCCCGCTCGATCGCGGCGCCGACCGCCGTCGGGCGAGAACCGCGGAATCAGGGTGGCCCGCGCGCCGGTGATCAGGGTGCCGTGCAGGCCGACGCCGAGCCCGTGCACGTGGAACATCGGCAGGCCAGGGCCAGATCGTCGTCGGGCGTCCAGCGCCAGGCCAGCCGGACGGCGTGGGCGCTGGCCAGCAGGTTGGCGTGGGTCAGCGGTACACCCTTGGGCTGCCCGGTCGTGCCCGAGGTGTAGATGATCAGGGCGGTGGCGCCCGGGGCTGCCCCGTCCAGCCGAATGCCGTCCACGGTGGACCGCCCCGACACTGTCATGTCGGCCACGGGTACCGCGAGGTCGCTCACCGACTCCGGCTCGTCGACAACGGCCAGGGCCGGCCGGGACACCTCGACCAGGGTGGCCAGCTCGATCGGGGAGAGCCCTGGGTTGGCCGGGACCACGGTGAGTCCGAGTCGCAGGGCACCGACGTAGGCCAGGACCAGATCGAGCGAGGTACCCCCGCAGAGCAGCAACCGGTCACCCTGGCCAGGCCAGCTCCGGCCAACCGACCGGCCAGCGCGGCCGAACGGTCATCCAGTTCGCCGCCGGTCAGCTGGTCCCCGTCCAGAGTGGACAGCAGAACACGGCCCGGGTCGTCGCGCCAATGGACGATCCACGAGCCAGGCAGCGACCCACCGGTACCGAGGTCCACATCGGACACCCCCGGCGGCAGGTGCGGGTTCACCAGCCCGGCACCGGCGGTCACGGCCCGAGGTCCACGATCGCGGCGACCGGACCGCCGCCGTCAGGCCCCTGATGGGCGGCCGATACCGAGACGAACACCGCCGGGTCGCCGGTCACCGAGGCCGCCACCCCGCCGACGCACGCCTTGATCTGGCGGTGCCAGTGGACGTCGGAGTCGTCCAGCATCGCGTTGCGTCGTCCCCGGACCATCCCGTCGCGGGACGCCTCGCACTTGAGGAAGACGTTGACCAGCCGGCCGTCGAGGTCGGCTCGAGCGCGGGCGGTCCGGCAGCTCGAGTCCCGGCGCCGCGGATGGCGTCCCAGATGCCGTCGGCGTCGAGCGCGTCGGTCATGACCGAGTGGCCGATGCGGTACCGCCCGCCGACGCCGCGTGCGTTGCCGACCACCACCACCTGGGCCCGGTCCAGTTCGACCCCGGACGAACATGACGACACCGACGAGTAGATGCCGACGTTGTGCAGCACGTCGTCGTCGGAGGGCAGCGCGAACTCGCCGAGCGCCACCCCGATGCCGAGCGCGGTGGTGCCGTTGGACAGGTCCATCGACTCGTGCGTCTGCTCGGTCCAGACGGTCTTGCCCGCGGCTCTTCGCGTCCCGGATGGTGTCGATGGTCAGCAGCGGTGTCTTCGTCTGGACATAGTGGACGTCCGCCGGATCGGTGATGCCGGCCCGTCGCATCGCCCCCGTCACGGCGGCCGCCACCTTCTCGATCATCGGCCGGCGACCGATGTCCTCGGGCAGGAGGGTATCGCTCATCGCGTACCCGACGGTCAGCCGTGGCTCGTCGGTCACCGGGTACCGTCCATCCGGGACGGTCGCGAAGACCGTCGCGTGCGGCGAGAGCACCCCGTCGGTGCCGCCCGACCATACGATGGGAATCTGCCGGACCTCGTCCGGAGTGCGCGTTCCCTTGGCCACCAGGACCTCCCGGAACGCGCGGTCGGCGATGATGCGGGTGTAGTCGTTGACGCCACCGTTGCCCTCGGTCTTGCCGATCACCGCGACGACCCGGTCGGCCTCGAGCTCGCCGGCGTCGATCAGTTCGGCCAACCCGGAGGCGTCGGAGACGTGCCGGATCGGCACCTTACGCACGTCGATCGCTTCTGCCACGGTCACGTCCCTCCTTGCATCCTGACAATCGTTCCCGCCCGGCCGGCGGCCGCTTCGGCGATGTTATCCAGTGAGGTGATGACAGCCCGCTCCCCACCCGCCTCGACGAACCGGCAGGCCGCCTCGACCTTGGGACCCATCGAACCACTGTCGAAATGCCCCTCGCCCTGCAGCCTGCGGAGCTCGGCGGCGCTGGCCGCGTCCAGCCGCCGCTGCTCCGGCCGGCCGAAGTGGACGGACACCCCGTCGACATCGGTCGCGATCACGAGCACGTCGGCCGCCACCGCCCGGGCCAGCAGGGCCGCCGACAGGTCCTTGTCGATCACCGCCTCGACTCCGCGCAGGGTCCCGTCCTGGTCGCGGACGACCGGGATACCACCGCCGCCGGCCGCGACCACCACGAAGAAACCGGCGAGCAGCGCCATCACGGCAGCGGCGTCGATGATCTCGAGCGGCTCGGGCGAGGCCACCACCCGCCGCCAGCCCCGGTCACCCCGGTCCTGCCACACCTGCCCGTGCTCGGATCATCAGCCGCGCCTCGGCCTCAGGCAGGTACCGGCCGATCGGCTTGGTCGGTTCGCGGAAGCGGGGATCGTCCGGGTCGACCAGGGTGCGGGTGACCAGCGCCGCCATCGGCCGGCTCATACCGCGCGCGGCCAGCGCCCGGGGTACGGCGTTGAGCAGCATCGCGCCGATGGTGCCCTGGGTCTGGGCGCCGCACCAGTCCAGCGGGACGGGGGGCACGACCGCGGCCGCGAGTTCGTTCTTCACCAGCAGGTTGCCCACCTGCGGACCGTTGCCGTGGGTCAGCACGACCTCGGCGCCGGCGGCCAGCACGTCGGCGATCGGCTCGGCGGCCCGATTGATGGCGGCGATCTGGTCGTCCGGCCGGGCCCGCCCGTCCGGAGCCGTCATCGCGTTGCCGCCCAACGCGATCAGCACCCTGACCGTGGTGCTCACATCCGCCACGCACCGCTCGCAGCTGCGGTGCTCGCTGACGCTCGCTCATCGCGCTCGCTCACAACTGATCCACCTCGGCGTGCGTCGCTCCACCGGAGAGCAGGGCGTACCCAGGTCCGCGATCGAAGAACGGCTCGTCGGTCGATCGCCCGGCCCGCCGCCGGGTGCGCTCCACAGTGGACATGTCCTCGTCGCCGACCCGGACGGCGTAGTCGCGCCACGCCCCGTCGACCGAGACCTTGCCCCATTCCACGTCCCGCATGACCTCGTCGTACGGGCGGTCGAGCGGATCTCCCCAGCCGCCGCCACCGGTGGTCCGGATACGGATGATCTCGCCCGCCCGGACCGGCTCGGCGTCGGCCAGAGCCGTCGACGATCCGCTCGTTCGGCCCGCCCGGATCGACCGTCACCTGGAACGGCCGCCCGGCCCGGCCGCCGCGCACCCCCCAGCAGGCCAGCAGTGACCGGTCGGCGATCGACATGAAATGGGCGTCGCGCAGCATGCGGATGTGTTTGTCGTACCCCAGGCCGCCGCGGTGCCGCCCGGGGCCGCCCGAGTCGACTGCCAGTCCGAGCCGCTCGACCCGGAACGGCCAGCGGGCCTCGGCGAACTCGACCGGGATGTTGCGCGAGTCCGGTACCACGTGGATGGTGTCCTCGCCGTCGGCGTACCACCGCCCGCCCGAGCCGCCGCCGAGTACCTCGCGCATCAGGTACGGCACCCCGTCGGCGTCCTTGCCGTAGACCCCGGTGTAGCGGATCGTCTCCTGGTCGGCCGGCATCCGCCCGTCGACCGCCTTGGCCAGCACCCCGGCCAGCACGCCGAGCAGGCGGAGGATCACGAACGTGCGGGCGTTGGTCGGGGCCGGAAACACCGGTGTCAGCAACGTCCCCTTCGGCGGGAAGACGCATCTCCATCAGCGGTACCACGCCTTCGTTGACGTCGAGCTGGGCCATCCGCTCCGGGGTGTCGGCGAGGTTGCGCAGGATCGGGGCGAGCCACTTGGCCAGGAAGACCCCGTCGGCGTAGTCGGCGCAGTGGTTGATCGGTCCCTTGGCCTGGGGAGAGGTACCGGTGAAGTCCAGCACCAGCTTCGCCGGTGTCTTGGTGAGCGTGATCCGCTGCGCGTGCAGCCGCGGCGGGTCGACCCCGTCGTGCTCGGCGTAGTCCTCCCATACGTAGGTGCCGTCCGGGATCTTGGCCAGCACCTCGCGCCGGAACGTCTGCGTCGTGCCGTCGATGATGGCGTCGAAACACTCCTCAATGGACTCCCGACCGTACCGGTCGAACAGCTCCCCCAGCCGCCGCGCGCCCATCAGGCAGGCGGCGCACTCGGCGTCCAGATCGGCCGCGAGTGAGTCGGGCATCCGCGAGTTGCGGGTCATGATCTTCAGCGCGGCCTCGTTGGGTACCCCGGCGTCCCACAACCGGATCGGCGGGACCATGAGCCCCTCTTCGAACACGCTGGTCGCATGGGACGGCATCGACCCGGGTACGGCGCCGCCGATGTCGTCGTGGTGACCGAAGGCCTGGACGAACGCGACCACCTCGCCGCCGTGGAACACCGGCACGGTCACGCACAGGTCCGGCAGGTGACCGATGCCGCCCTCGGACAGGTACACGTCGTTGTGGAAGAACACGTCGCCGGCGCGCATCGTCCCCAGTGGATAGTCGCGGGCGACCGGGTGGACCAGGGCCGAGTAGGAGCGGCCGGTGAGCTTGCGGAGCCTGCGGTCGTGGATGCCGGCCCGGAAGTCGTGCGCGTCCCGGATCATCGGCGAGCGGGCGGTGCGGCCGATCGCCGTCTCCACCTCCTTCTCGATGGAGGCGAGTGATCCCTTCACGATCTCCAGCAGGACCGGGTCAATGGTCACGGCGCACCACCAGATTCCCCAGCCGGTCCACGGTGGCCGAGAAGCCCGGGTGGACCGGCACGGTCGCCCCGTACTCCTCGATCACGGCCGGGCCGGACACCACCGCGCCGACCGGCAGGGCGGCCCGCCAGTAGCACCGGTGTGTCCACATACCCGTCCCCCGCGTCGAAGCACGACCGGGCGCGAACCGCCCGTCGGACGCCGGTGGCCGTGTACCCGGTCAGCGCCGGCCGCGCGATCGGACCGATTCCGGTCACCCGCAGGTTCACCCACTCCACCCGCTGTTCGGGCCGGTCCCGGAAGCAGTACCCGTAGAGCGCCTCGTGGGCGTCGTGGAAGGCGGCGACCGCGGCGTCCGCCGCCGCCCGGTCGAACTCGCCCTGCGCCAGCGGCACCCGCACCTCGAAGGCCTGCCCGAAGTAGCGCAGATCGGCGGTACGGCGGAAGCCCTGCTCGGCCGGCGGCGAATCCTTCGGCGGCCAGGGCGGCACCGGCCCGCGCCACCGCAACCGGTCCAGTTCAGCGGCCACCGTGGACAGATCCAGTCGGTCGTGCGCGGGCCACGTGGGTCTGCACCTGGTCCACCTTGACGTCCACGGTGAGCAACCCGAATGCCGAGAGGTTTCCCGGGTCACGGGGCACCACGCCCTGCGGTACGCCGACGATGTCGATGAGCCGGCACAGCAGCAGCGACCCGGAGCCGCCGAACGTGGTCAGGGCGAAGTCGCGGACGTCGAGTCCACGCTGGACGGTCACCTGGCGCAGCGCGTTGGCCTGGTTCCAGGCCGAGATCTCGAGGATCCCGGCCGCCACCGCCGGCAGGTCCAGGCCGAGCTTCTCGCCGAGGGCGGCCAAGCCCGTCGCGGGCCGCGGGCGGGTCCAGCGGTACCTCACCGCCGAGCAGATGGGGCGGGATGCGGCCGAGCACGAGATGGGCGTCGGTCACGGTCGGTTCGGTCCCACCCCGGCCGTAGCACAGCGGACCTGGGTCGGCCCCGGCCGAGCGGGGCCCGACCTTCAGCGCGCCCTCGGGGCTGAGCCAGGCGATCGAACCCCCGCCGGCGCCGACCGTCACAATGTCGATCATCGGGACCTTGCACGGGTACGCGCCGACCGAGCCCTCGGTGGTCAGCGTCGGCTCGCCGTGCAGGACCACGCTCACGTCGGTGGAGGTACCGCCACCGTCCAATGTGAGCACCCGCTGGTAGCCAGCCGCCTTTGACACCAGTGCCGCCCCGAGCGCTCCCGCCGCGGGTCCACTGAGGACAGTCGTCACCGGCTGCCGGGCCGCCTCGCCGGCCGAGAGCACCCCGCCGTTGGAGGTCATGACATGAAACGGCACCGCCCGCCCGGTGAACGCGTCCAGCTCCCGCCGCAGCCGGGCCACGTACGCCGACACCCTGGGCTTGACCGCGGCGTCGACCAGAGTCGTCATCGCCCGTTCGTACTCGCGGTACTCCCGCAGCACGTCGCTGGACAGGGACACCACCGCCGACGGGTGCACCTCGGCCAGGATCTCACGCATGCGGTGCTCGTGCTCGGGGTTGGCGTACGAGTGCAGCAGGCAGACGCCGACGGCACCGACCCGCTGATCGCGCAGCCAGCTGGCGGCGGCCCGGGCACTGTCCACATTGAATGGACGTACCTCGGCTCCGGTGTGGTCGATCCGGCCGGCCACCGTGCGCACGTGCGAGGCCGGCACGAGGCGAGGAGGCTTGACCCAGAAGTAGCTGTTGCCGTAGCCGTCGGGCACGCTCTGCCGGGCGATCTCCAGCAGATGCTCGAATCCTTCCGTGGTGATGAACCCGAGGCCGGGCACGTCGCCTTCAAGCAGCTGGTTGGTCGCCACCGTCGTCCCGTGGCTGACCGACGCCAGGTCGTCGGGGCCGGCGGCCATCGCGGTCAGCACCTTGCGGACCCCGGTCAGGAAACCCTCGGCCGGGTCGTGCGGGGTGGACGGAGTCTTTACCGTGACGATCTCGCCGCTGACATCGTCGACCGCGACCACGTCGGTGAACGTGCCGCCGGTGTCGATACCGACCCGGATACGGCGTGGCGGTTGGCTCACGTCAGGGATGCCTGTGCGGGAAGGGGGTTCGGGCCGGCGCCGCCAGCTCGGTCAGGTGGGCCCGGATGAAGTCGAGGTTGCGATCGGCCAGGTGGTCGAAGCGCTGCGGCACGTTCGAGCCCGGTGTCAGCGACCGTAGCGCGGTCTCCGGATCGAGGCGGGCTGCCACCCAACCCTCATGCGAGGCGGCCCGGGCGATCACCTCGCCGATCGGGGTCACCACCATCGAGTTGCCGAAGTAGTGCAGCCCGGCCGGATCGGTCCCGGTGGCGTTGGCCGCCACGACGTAGACGTGGTTGTCGTACGCCCGGGCCCGGTTGGTCAGCTCCCACAGGTCGGCCGAGCGCAGCAGCGCCGACGGCCGGCAGATCACCTCGGCTCCGCGGACTGCCATCACCCGCGACAGCTCCGGGTAGTCGCCGTCGAAGCAGATCATCAAACCGATCGACCCGAGGGCGGTGGGCAGCACCACCGCTTCGGCTCCAGGCGTCACCCAGCCTCCGTCGGCGCAGCCCTCGCCGGCGAAGAGGTGACTCTTGCGGTATGCGCCGAGCATATCGCCGTCCGGGCCGATCAACGCCGCCGTGTTGTGCACCGTACCGGTGAGCGCCCCCCGTTCGTAGGTGCCGAAGACGATGTGGACGCCGAGCCGGGCGGCCACCTCCTGCAGCGGCGCGCTCAGCCGTCCGGGTATCGCGTCGACCAGTTCCCACAGCCGGTTCGCCGGCACATCCGGGGTGAATCCGGTCGACGCCGTCTCCGGCAACACGACCAGCTCGGCGCCGGTCCCGGTCACGCATCGCTCGACCCAGTCGACGCATCTATCCACATTGGACTTGACACTCTCGTCGGTCAGCGGGCCGGCGGCCGGGGCCAGCTGGACCGCCGCCGCGGTGAACGTCCGCACGGCTACCAGCCTGCCACAATCGCGCCGATGAGTACGCCGAGAAGGGCGATGACCGCTCCGAACACGGCCCCGATCATCAGGTCGCGGACCCGCTGGCGGGCGGCCAGCGTGGCCGCGTCGGGGCCGGGCGCCGTCCACACGGTCGTCCCGGCCATTGACGGCACCGTGGCCGGCGGGACCGGAAGATTGGCCTCCTCGAGCCCCGCGTCCAGCTGCGCCGCCACCGGCACCGCCCCCACCGCCGCTGCGCGGAGTTCGCGTTCGACGGCGGCGAACATCTCGGCCGCCGTCTTGCGGGCCACTCCGCTGATCATGCGCTGACCGACCCCGCCGATCGGCCCACCGATGGTGGCGTCGGCGTCGTAGCGCACCAGGGTGGCGCCGTCCTCAGCCGGCGACAGGTTCACCACGGTCACCGCGCTCACCGTACCCGGCACTCCAGCTCCGGAGGCGTGCAGCGTGAACGTGTGCGGCTCGTCCCGGTTGCTCAGGCGTACCTCGCCGTCGAACGTGCCTTTGATCGCGGCCACGCCGGCCAACACGGTCGCCCGGTAGGTGTCGAGGCCCGTCTGCTCGAGCCGCTGGCAGCCCGGTATCACCCGTACCAGCACGGCTGGATCGTTCAGCGCCGCGTACACCTCGGGTACCGCGGCCCGCACGGTCGCCTCGCCGGACAGCTTCACGACGGCTCCTTCCCCGAAACCCGTCGCAGCGACGGGATCTCTCCGGCGGCGTGCCGGCGGCGCAGCTCCCACAGCTCCGACGGCGAGATCGGCATCCGGTCGATCCGGAAGCCCTCGGCGTCCTCGACGGCCGACGCGATCACGGCATGCCCCGGGATCACTCCGGCCTCGCCGATACCCTTGACACCCAACGGGTTCAGCGGCGACGGGGAGACCACATGGTCGGTCTCGACCGTCGGCACCTCCGACGCGTACGGCATCAGGAAGTCCATGAACGAGGCGTTGACCAGTTGGCCGGACTCGTCGTACACGATCTTCTCGTACAGCGCTCCGCCGACGCCTTGGGCGACGCCACCATGCACCTGACCCTCGACGATCATCGGATTGATGATGGCGCCACTGTCGTGCACCACGCAGTAACGCAGGACGCGGATCTCGGCCGTCTCCGGGTCGGTCTCGACGACGGCCGCGTGGGCGCCGTTGGCGAACGTCGAGCGCACCGGCGAGTACCAGCCGGTCGCCTCCAGCCCGGGCTCCTCGCCCTCGGGTACCGGCGGCTCGTCGGTCGACGCGGTGGTGGCGAACTGGGTGGCTCGCTGGGCCTGCTCGTCGAAGGCGTAGCGTAGCGGATTGGCCAGCACGGCGACCGTGGCCAACGGGATGCTCGGACCGTCCTCGAAGCCGCGGACGACGACGACACCGTCCACGATGGACAGCTCGTCGATCGAGGCCGACAGAGCGGTCGCCGCGATCCGCAGGGCTTTCCGGCGCACCTTGACCGCTGCCGCGGCCACCGCGTTGCCGCTCATCACGGCCGCCCGGGAAGCGAAGGTACCCACGCCGTAGGCGAAGCGGCGGGTGTCCCCGGTGGTGACGGTCACCCGCTCCAACGACACGCCCAGCTCCTGCGCGGCGATCTGAGCGAACACGGTCTCGTGCCCCTGGCCCTGGGTGGTCAGCCCGGTCGAGACGACCACGTCACCGGTGGTCTCCACCCGGACGTGGGCCCCCTCGTAGGGACCGACTCCGGTGCCCTCGACGTAGGTGGCCAGCCCGATGCCGACCCGGCGACCCTGTTCGCGGGCCTGGTCCCGTGCCGTCTCGAAGCCGCTCCAGTCCACCAGCGACAGTACCTTGTGGAGGGTGGTCGGGAAGTCCCCGGTGTCGTAGATCAGCGGCCGGCCGTCCTGGAACATGAGCCCGTGGTCGTAGGGCATTTCGTCCGGCTGGATCATGTTGCGCTCCCGGACCACTGCCCGGTCGAGGCCGAGGTGGTCGGCCACCGCGTCCATCACCCGCTCCATGACGAAACAGGCGTGCGCCCGGCCGGCGCCCCGATAGGGGGTCACGATGACCGTGTTCGTGTAGACGGAGTGGAACTCGACCCGGTAGGCGCCCGGCTTGTACGGGCCGAGCAACTGGGTGGATGTGATGATCGGAACGATGATGCCGTACGGGGTGTAGGCCCCGTTGTCGTGCAGGAACCGCACGTCCAGCCCGAGCACCCGCCCGTCGGCGTCGAAGCCCACCCGGACGCTGTGATGCTGCAGCCGTTCGTGCGCGGCCGAGATGAAGTGCTCCCGGCGGTCCTCGGTCCACTTGACCTCACGGCGCAGCCGGATCGCCGCCCACGGCACCAGCACCTCCTCCGGCCACGGGTGCACGATCTTCACCCCGAAGCCGCCTCCGACATCCGGGGTCACGACCTCCACCCGGTCGACCGGGATGCCCAGTTTGGCGGCCAGGGCGAAGCGCACCGAGGTCGACGTTTGGGTCGAGCTGTACACCCGCAGCGAACGATCGTCGCTGTCCCAGCGGGCGTAGACGCCTTTACCCTCCAGCGGTGTCGAGGCCGACCGCTCGACGGTCAGGTCGAGCTCCACCGCGAACGGTGCCGCCGCGAAGGCCGCTTCGACATCACCGTTGCTCTGCACCATATGGGCGGCCACATTGTCCGCGACATCGGGGTGGACGGTGACGGCCGCGGCGATGGCCGCCTCGACGCCGACCACGGGCGGCAGCACGTCCCACTGGACCCGGATCCGGTCGACCGCGTCCTCGGCCACGTAGCGGTCGACCGCCACCACCATCACGACCGGCTCGCCGACGTGGTTGACCACGTCGCGGGCCAGCGGGTAGCCGGTCCGCGGCGCGTGCAGGCACGGATGCGGGATGAGCAGGGGCAGTGGCTCGGCCACCCGGCCGTCGAGATCCTCGTAGGTGTAGATGGCGACCAGGCCCTCGACGTCCAGCGCCTCGCTCAGATCGATGTCGACGACGCGGGCGTGCGCATGCGGGCTGCGCAGGAACGCCGCCGCCAGCGCGTCATGGCCCAGGTCATCGAGGTAGCGCCCGTCGCCGGCGGCCAGTCGCAGATCCTCCTTGCGCAGGACCGGCTGGCCGAACGGCCCGGCCGCGGTGGCCGGGGCCGCCGGCGCGGTCGGCGTCGGGGCTGGACGGGTGGGCGCGATCGTCACGAGACACTCTCCTCGCGCAGGATCTCGGCCGCCCGCAGGACGGACTTCACGATGTTCTGGTAGCCGGTACAGCGGCACAGGTTGCCACCGATCGCCTCCCGGGCCTGCTCGGCCGTCGGGTCGGGGTGCTCGCGCAGATAGGCGGTGACGGTGGTGACGAAGCCGGGCGTACAGAACCCGCACTGCAGGCCGTGGCACTCCATGAACGCCCGCTGTACCGGGCCGAGGCCACCTTCGGGAGAGCGGCAACCCTCCATTGTGGTCACCGACTGACCGTCCACGGTGACCGCGAACATGAGGCAGGAACGCACCGGCTCGCCGTCGAGCAGGACCGTGCAGGCACCGCAGACGCCGTGCTCACAACCCACGTGGGTACCGGTGAGGCGAAGGTCGTGGCGCAGGCAGTCACTGAGCAGCCGCCGCGCCGGTACCGTCACGGTGTGCGGTACCCCGTTGACCGACATCGACACCGCATGGGTGGGTTCGACCATCACCCCTCCCCACTGTCCACACCGGACACCGCCACCACGCCGGCCCGGGCGGTCAGCACGCCGACCAGGTGGCGGCGGTACTCGGCCGTGGCGTGGATGTCGGCCTCCGGGGTGACCCGGGCGCGGGCCAGCTCGCCGGCCCGCCCCCAGTCGACCGCGTCGGCCGGCTGCCCGCCCACGGCCTCGGTCAGGTCGACCAGCACCGGGGTCGGCCCGACCGAGATGTAGGCCGCCCGGGCGCCGGCCACCCGGCGGTCGGCGTCCAGCGTCACCATCAGCCCGACGCCGCACAGCGCGTAGTCCCCGGCCCGCCGGGACACCTCGAGCCAGGCGGTGCCCGAGTGCACCGGGGGGCGCCGGAAACGGGCCGCCACGGCGAGCTCGCCGGCCGGGATGGAGGTCTCCAGCGGGCCGACGAACAGGTCGGCCGCCGCGATCTCGCCGCCGCCGGCCAGCTCGACGGAGCCTTC
Source organism: uncultured Actinomycetota bacterium (assembly GCA_963803345.1). Classification (GTDB taxonomy): domain Bacteria; phylum Actinomycetota; class Actinomycetes; order Mycobacteriales; family Micromonosporaceae; genus CAWDLX01. Next base: position 241,225 of record CAWDLX010000003.1, on the reverse strand, counting down.
GCACAGCAGCAGTACCGCCGGCAGCTCGGCCGCCGGATCGGCGTGCACGATGCTCCCGACCGTCGTACCCCGGTTACGGATGGTCGGGTGGGCCACGCACCGGGTGGCCTGGCGCAGCAGGGGCAGTGCCGCGAAGGCCGCCTCGTCCCGTTCCGCCCGGGCGTGACGTACCAGCGCCCCGACCCGTACCACGTCGCCGTCCACGTCGATGGCGCCCAACTCGCCGCCGAGCCGGTTGATGTCCACCAGCGCCGACGGGGCGGCCAGTCGCATGTTGAGCATCGGTACCAGGCTCTGGCCGCCGGCGAGCACCTTCGCGTCGGCGCCGGCGTCGCGCAGCGTCGTCCGCGCCTCGGCCACGCTCAGGGGCCGGTAGTAGTCGAAGGCCGGTGGCTTCATGGTGTGCTCACGTTCTCACAGTCAGGCAGCCGCCGTACCGGGCAACTCCATGTCAACATCTGCCCGTATACCTGGCAATGCTCGACACTATCGTTGTGATATCACTCTGATACCATAAGGCCATGGAACCCCTCACCGCGAAGATCTACCTTCTTGGGTACGACCCACGCCGCCGGCGCATCGCCGGTGGCGGCAACCACGGCCTCATGGTGCGGGCCGCGGCTCTCGAGGAACTCCGCCTGGCCGGCGCGATCGCCGACGATGCCGGCAAGGTGCGCGCCGGCGCCGCGCCGCGACCGGACGACCCGGTGCTGGCCTCGGTGCTCCAGGAGATCAGCGCGGCCGAGCGGCCGAGGCCGTGGAAGTACTGGGTCACCCGCAAGCAGAAGGACACCTGCCGGGCGGTCCGCGACCGGCTCGAGGACAGCCTGGTCATCCGGGTCGAGCCACATCGCGTCCTGGGCATCTTCGCGGGCACCCGCGTGTACGTGCGCGACCCGCGCGCCGTCGACGCCGTGCGAGCGGAGGTCGACCGGGTCCTCACCGCCCCCGGGCCGGCCGAGCCGGCCGGGGCCGCGCTGGTCGCGCTGGCCGCGACCGGTGGGCTGGGCACCATCCTTCCCCGCGCCCGCCGGCGCCAGTTCAAGGACCGGATCACCCAGCTGACCGCCGGACCGGTCCCACCGGCGCTGCGGCGGGCGATCCGCGACCGCGAGGCTGCCTCGGCCGCCGGCAGCGTCTGAACCGGCGGTCAGCGGGGGGTGGGTATCCGCATCTGGCGCACCCGCAGGGCCAGTGACAGGTCCAGCCGGAGCGCGGCCTGGGTCATGAACGGGCCGACCAGACGTTCAAGTTTCTCGATCCGGTACCGCAGCGTGTTGTAGTGGAAATGCAGCCGCCGGGCGGCCTCGGCCACGTTGCCGTTGGAGTCGATGAGTACCTCGAGGGTTCGCCGCAGGTCGTTCGCCTCGGCCGATTCCTCGGCCAGCGGGCCCAGCACGTCGGCCACATACCCGCGCAGCTCGTCCGAGTCCGGGATCAGGGCGAGCAGGCGGTAGGCGCCGAGCCGGTCGAACGTGGCCCGGGCGCCCGGCCCCTGCAGCCGCCGGCCGATGCGGACCGCGGTCCGGGCCTGCTCGTACGCGCGCGGCAGGTCAGCCGCCTGGGCCGCGAGCCGGGACACCCCGAGCGAGAAGGACAGCCGGCCACCACCCCGGTCGCCGGCCACCTGTCTGTCCAGTTCGGACACGAGCCGGTCCAGGTCAGCACCGGGCGACACGCCCAGCACCACCACCACCTCGGTGTGGAAGCTCGCCACCGGGGAACCCGGATCAAGGACCCGCAGCACGGTCTGCCAGGCGGCGGCGAACCGCTCCTGGACCGGGCGCAGGTCCAGCCCCGACACCGAGGCCGGCACCTGACCCGGATCCAGTTCAGCCACGGCCACCACCGCCGGCCGGTCGACGTCCCAGCCGAGGGAGCTGGCGTGGGCGACCGCGGCGGCCACGTCGTCGGCCCGACCGGTGAGCAGATCGCGCAGGAAGTCGGCCCGGTACTTGCTCTCCACGGCGGCGACGGCCAACCCCTTCGTGACCGCGAGGGCGGCTACCGTCGCCGCCCGTTCGAGGCTGCGGACATCGCTGTCCGGGATCGGCGACCGGGACAACAGGACGATCCGGCCATGATCGACCCGACCGGCCACAATGGACACAGCAGCCCGGTAACCCGGTCGCTCCCCGTCGGCGCCGGCCTCGACCCGGAACCGGCCGGACCGGTCGAACGCGGCCGAGGCGAGGATCTCGGCCAGGTACTCAGCGTCGCCGGCCTGGGCGACCACCCGACCATCGGGAGTGGTCACCAGAACCGGGCCACCCAGCAGCGCGGCCAGCTCGGCGGCCAGGTCACCCAGGTCACCACCCTCGAGCACGACCGAGACGAGCGCCCGGTGCACCTCCTCACTACGAGCGGCCAGCGCGGCCTGCCGGTTGAGCAGCGCACCCAGCACCTCGTTGAGCACGTCGTCGAAGCCGACCCCCTGGGGAAACTCGATGACCGGGAAGCCGCGCCGGTCGGCCTCGGCCAGCAGGGCGGGCGGCACCTCGTCGATATAGCGGTGCAGTTTGATGGCCAGGGCAGCCAGACCCCGGTCGTCCAGCTCACCGATCAACGCGACCAGCGCCTCCGGGTCGTCACGCAACGGATAGCCCGTCGTGAGCAGCAGTTCGTTGGGCTTGACCCAGGGGAGGATGTCGGGCACCTCCATCACGTTCAGGCGGGACACGATCCGGTCGAGTCCGCTCGCCCCGGCGAGTACTCGTGCCTGAGCCAGACACGGAGCGGCCAGCACTTCGCGTACTCTGAGGCCGGCCGATTCCGCCGAAACCAGGGCCTGGGCGTCGGCAACTATTCCCATGCCGCCACCCTAGGCACCCTGCGTACCGTGAGTCCATCGCGCGACCGAGGGAGGTGGCCCATCGCACGCCCGTACCCGGTCGCCGCCTCCGCCGCGGTCGAGCTGGCTCTCGTCGGTCCGCACCGTGCGGTGACCGTCGTCGCATCCACCGCACAGGCCACCTACGTCACCGTGGCCGGTTCGGAGCGCACGATCTTGTGCATCGCGGCGGCTGACGCGGTCCGGGTGCCCTGTGCGGTCGTCATCGAGGCGAAATCCCACCCGGTCCAGTCCCCCGCGGGGACCATCGGTACCGTAGGCGGCGGCGTACTGGTGGTCGGCGACGTGACGTATCGCGTGAGTCGATGGTGGCGGCCGCCGCGGCCCCGCGGGCTCGGCGCGGTCCCGCCCGCGCGACTGGCCGGGGCCGTGCGGTGGCTTAACGGGCGGGTGGCAGATCCGCTCGACGCCGCCGGTCGTGCGGCCGTGGCCGACCTCGTCCAGGCGCTCGGCGCCGGCGAGTCTCCCGCCCCGGCGGTGGCCCAACTGCTGGGTCGCGGGCCGGGCCTGACCCCCACCGGCGACGACGTGCTGGCCGGTGCCCTGGTGGCGCTGGCCGCGCTGGGGGCGCCGGCCGCGGCCGGGCTCGGCGACGCGGTGACGGCCGCCGCACCCGCCGCGACCACCACGGTCTCGGCGGCCCTGCTGGCCCACGCCGCCCGGGGAGAATGCATTCCGCAGCTGGCCGACCTGGTCGAGGCGATCGGCGCCGAGGGAGGCGACCCGGCAGCCGGCGCCCTCCCGCGCACGGCCGGCGCCCTGCTGGCCGTCGGCCACTGCTCCGGGGCGGGACTGCTGCACGGCGTACTGGTCGGGTTGGCCATCGCGCACAGCCGGCTCTCGTACGGGGTGATGGCGGTCGCGGCGTGAGGCTGCTCGACGTGCGCACCGGGCTGTACCGCGACTCGGTGCGGCTCATGCAGATCAGCTCCAGCCTGGCCGGACTCCCGGGGGTGGAGCGGGCCCTCGTCGCCATGGCCACCGGGTCGAATCTGGACCTGCTGTCGACCATGGGTTTCACCGGGCCGCTCACCGCCGGGCCGGACGACCTCGTGGTCGCCCTCGTCGCCACCGACGAGGCCGCCATGGCGTCCACATTGGAGCGTCTTGAGTCCGAGCTCGCCAGCTCGGGGAGCACCGCCGTCACCGGGATCCCGGCCGCGGTCCAACCACGGACCACCGGGGCGGCCATCGCCACTCTCGACCGCGACGGCCCGGCCCTGGCGGTGGTGTCCACCCCGGGCCGGTACGCGTTCATCGAGGCGATGGACGCGCTCGACGCCGGTGCGTCCGTGCTGGTGTTCTCGGACAACGTGCCGGTCGCCCAGGAGGTCGCTCTCAAGCAGGCGGCCACCAGACGCGGCCTGCTGGTGATGGGGCCCGACTGTGGCACCGCGGTCATCAGTGGTGTCGGGCTGGGCTTCGCCAATGTGGTACGCCCCGGTCCGGTGGGACTGGTGGCCGCCTCCGGCACCGGCGCCCAGCAGGTGATGGCTCTGCTGGCCTGGGCCGGGCTGGGTGTGTCGCACTGCCTGGGCGTCGGCGGGCGCGACCTGACCGGGCCGGTCGGCGGCGCCTCGACCCACACGGCGCTCGACCTGCTCGACCATGATCGGGCGACCGAGCTCATCGTGCTGGTGGCGAAGCCGGCCGAGGCGCGGGTGGCCGAGGAGATCCGTGCGCACATCGAACGGCTGAGCACGCCGGCCGTGAGCGCCGTCCTCGATCCGGGCCGGCCCGACCTCACGGCAGCGGTGGAGTCCATTCTGGACAGGCTCGGCCGGCCGGTCCCTGCCTGGCCCCACTGGCCGGCCACCGTGCCGGCCCGGCCGGCCGGCGGGTACCTGCGGGGCCTGTTCAGCGGCGGGACGCTGTGCGTCGAGGCGCTGGCCATCGCGGCGGCCGGTCTCGGCCCGGTCGCGTCCAACCTGGCTCTGGGTCCACAGTGGATGAACGGCCCGCCCGACGCACACCTGCTGCTGGACCTCGGGGCCGACGAGTTCACCCTCGGCCGGCCGCACCCGATGATCGACCCGTGGCCGAGGCTCGAGCGGTTTACCGCCGAAGCGGCCGACGCGTCGTGCGGGGTGCTGCTGATCGACGTGGTACTCGGACACGGCGCGCACCCCGATCCGGCCACCGAACTGGCCGCCGCCGTCCGGGCCGCCCGCCGGGCGCGCCCCGAGCTGGCCGTCGTGGTCAGTCTGATCGGGACGGCCGACGACCCGCAGGACCTGTACCGGCAGGCCGAGGTGCTCAGCGCGGCCGGGGCCGAGGTCTACGGCTCGAACGCCCAGGCCGCCCGGCACGCCGTGGCCGCCGCGCAGGCGGTTCGGTCGTGACCGCGCTGCTGGCCGGCGAGCCACGGGTCGCCACGGTCGGGGTGCAGACCCTGGCCGACGCGCTGGCCGGGCAGGCCGTGCATTATGCGGCGGTCGACTGGCGGCCACCGGTGGCCGGTACCACCGAGGACCTGGTACGGGTGATGGCCGACCCTCGCCGAAGTGCCGCCAACGCCGAGGCGGTGGCCCGGATGCTGGCCGCGGGAGCATCCCTTGTGGACGTTCGCCCGGCGGTGGAGGTGCTCGGCCTGACGCCCGGGCAGTTCTGCCATGCCGGCCCGCCGATCGCGTGGGAGCGGGCCAGCGGGCCGATGCGGGGCGCGCTGATCGGCGCGATGCTGTTCGAGGATCTGGCCGGTACCCCGGACGAAGCGACCGCGTTGCTGGCCCGTGGCACCCTGCGCGACGGTACCCCGATCGAGCTGGCCCCATGTCACGACCGCGGCGGCGTCGGCCCGATGGCCGGGGTGGTGTCGCCGTCGATGTGGATGTGGGTCCTGCGTGATGAGGCGCACGACCACCAGAGCTGGTGCACCCTGAACGAGGGACTCGGCCGCGTCCTGCGCTACGGCGCCTACTCTCCCGATGTGATCGAACGGCTGCGGTGGATGTCCAATGTGCTCGGACCCGCGCTGTCGGCGGCGATCCGGACCCGCGGCCCGGTCGACGTGAAGGGTCTCATCGGCCAGATGGTCCAGATGGGCGACGAGGGCCACAACCGCAACCGGGCCGGCACCCTGATGCTCCTGCGCGACCTGCTGCCCGACCTGGTCGAGTCCGGGATGCCGGGCTCGGATGTCGCCCGCGTAGCCCGCTTCATCGGCGGCAACGACCACTTCTTCCTCAACCTGGTGATGCCGGCCGGGAAGCTGCAGAGCCTGGCCGCCGCGGCGGTACCGGGGTCCACAGTGGTCACGGTACTGTCCCGCAACGGCACCGACTTCGGCGTCCAGACCGCCGGCACCGGTGACCGCTGGTTCACCGGGCCGGCCGGCATGATCGATGGCCTGTACCTCGGCTCGTACGGGCCCGAGGACGCCAACCCGGATATCGGCGACTCAGCCATCACCGAGACGGTCGGGCTCGGCGGCTTCGCCATGGCTGGAGCACCGGCCATCGTCCGCTTCGTCGGCGGCACCGTCAGCGACGCCGTCCGCACGACGGAGCTGATGTACGAGATCACGCTGGCGGCGAACCCGGCGTACGCGTTGCCGGCACTGGACTTCCGCGGCGCACCCACCGGCATCGACGTGACCCGGGTGGTCCGGACGAGCATCCTGCCACAGATCAACACCGGCATCGCCGGACGGGTGGCCGGCACCGGACAGGTCGGGGCCGGCCTGGTCACGCCGCCGATGCAGTGTTTCGTCGGCGCCCTGCGCGCCCTGGCCGAGGAGGCTCCCGACCTTCCCGTCGTGGCCGGCTGACCCGATCTCACGCTCGGTACCCGGTGCCGCTGATGGTCAGTTCGGCTCGCCGCTGACAATCAGTTCGGCTCGCCGCTGATAATTAGTTCGGCTCGCCGCTGATGATTAGTTCGGCTCGCCGCTGATAATTAGTTCGGCTCGCCGAATATGCGTAGCCGGGCCAATCCACCGTCGGGGTAGATGTCCAGCCGGGCCCGCAGCGCCTCGGCGGCGGGCTCGACCGGGAACCGGTGGCGGGTGTCGGGCTGCAGCCGGGTCCGGGGCAGGATGTCGAACTCGGCGCCGTCCCGGTCGAACCCGGTCAACCGCGCTTCGCCGGGGGCGTTCCCCTTGAAGTGGCTGGTATCCACCTCGACCAGGTGCACCCGGCCCGGCAGGCCGAGTCGAAGGACCGCCCAGTCGTTTCCGTCATCGCGGCGGCGGGCCGTCTCCCAACCTTCGCCCATCGTGCGGGCCAGCCCGGGCAGGAGCATGTTGTTCGGGCTGCCGTAGAACATGTTGCTGCACTCGACGACCCGTCCCCCATGCTCGATCGCAGCCAGATCGACCAGTCCACCGACGAGCAGCGACCGGTCGAGGACCGCCTCGCCGTGTACCCGCAACCGGGCGACGCCGCCGTCGGGGAAGATGTTCAGCCGTACGTGGGTGAACCGTGCGGGGACGCTGACCGGGAAGGGATTGGCGCTGTCGCCGGCCAGCGGCGACCGGGGTACCAGCTGCGTCCACTGTGCACTGTCGAGCTCGTCGGGCGCCGGGTAGCCACCGACCGCACAACCCTCGACCGAGGCGAATGGCGGGAAGTTACCGGTGAACCAGGCGGTGTCGATCACCACGCCGTGGACGACCCCGGGCACGCCCAGCCGGACGACGGCCCAGTCATGCCCGGGGCTACGCCGGCGTCTGGTCTCCCAGCCGTCATACACCTGCCCCTTGGCCCCGAACGTCTTCGGCGTGAACTGGGGGGCGGCCGGCTCGACCAGCCGGTCGGCCGGGGCGAAGAACTCGTCGTTGCAGGCCACCACGCCCCCGCCCAGCAGCCGTGAGGCCAGGTCGGGCAGGGCGGTGAACTCGGTCATGCCGCCACACACCCCTTGCAAGCTCGCCTCCTCGCGCTCGGTCATGTCCTCAGGCCTCTCTCCGCAGGAATCGTCCCAGTGGCATGACCCCGTCGATCGCCGTTCCGCGCAGCCAGGTCCGCCGGACGACACCGGCGAGCGTGGTGCCGGCATACGGGGTGACCGGGTGCCGGTGATGCAGCCGGGCCGGATCCACGGTGAATGTCGCGTCGGGATCGAAGGCGACCAGGTCGGCGTCGGCGCCGACCGCGATGCGTCCTTTGTGGACAAGTCCGACGAGGTCGGCCGGATGCCGCGCCATCCAGGCCGCCACCTCGGCCAGGCCGAAACCTCGGGCCCGGGCGGCCGTCCACACCAGCGGCAGGCCGAGCTGCAAGGACGATATGCCACCCCACGCGGCCGCGAAGTCCCCGCTGTCCAGCCGCTTCAGTTCAGGGATACAGGGCGAATGGTCGGACACGACGCAGCTGATCGTCCCGTCGGCCAGAGCGCGCCAGAGCCGGTCCTGGTTCGCCTCATCCCGGATGGGCGGGCAGCACTTGAACTGGGTGGCTCCGTCGGGCACCGCCTCGGCCGCCAAGGTCAGGTAATGGGGGCACGTCTCGGCCGTCATGCGCACACCCTCGTCGCGGGCCGCCGCCAGCCGCGGCAGCGTGCCGGCCGCCGACAGGTGCAGCACGTGCGTCCGCCGGCCGGACTCACGGGCCACATCGACAGCCATGGCCACCGCGCGCTCCTCGGCCGCCGGTGGACGGGAGGCGAGGAAGTCGTGGTAGCGCGACGACGCCGGGGCGGGACGCAGCTCCTCGGCGTGCTCGGCGTGCACGACGAACAGCGCGTCGACGGCCCGCTGCGCGGCCAGCAACCCGGCCCGGTCCAGCGGCGGGAACTCGGGCACCCCGGAGTCGACCAGGAACGCCTTGAAGCCGAATACCCCGGCCGCGTGCAGCCCGGCCAACTCGGCCGTGTTGCCGGGAATCGCGCCACCCCAGAAACCCACGTCCACGTGACACTGTCCGTCCGCCGCCGCCCGCTTCGTCTCCAGGGCGGCCACGTCCACAGTGGGCGGAAGGCTGTTGAGCGGCATGTCGATGATCGTCGTGACTCCGCCGGCGGCGGCCGCCCGGGTGGCGGTGGCGAAGCCCTCCCACCCGGTGCGGCCCGGCTCGTTGACATGCACGTGGGTGTCGACCAGTCCGGGGAGCAGGACGAGATCGCCGAGGTCCTCGCCAGCGCCGGCCGATCCGTACGAACCGATATCGGCGATGCGTCCATCCACAATGGATACCGATGCCGGCGCCAGGCCGTCGGGCAGGAGGACCCGCGTGCAACGCAGGACGGTCACTGCGCCTCCAGAGTGGACCGCTCGAAGGGTACCTCGCCCGGATCGAGCGCCCCACAGTCGAGCCCGCGCAGCAGGAACCGGGCCAGCGCCCGGGCCGTGGCCGGTTCATCGAGGGTGCGGGCCAGCCGCCGGTCGAGGTAGCGGCCCAGCCGGTCAGACGCCTCGGGTGCCGCCTCCCGGTAGAAGGCGTAGGTTGCGCCGAACCGCGTCGGCAGCTGCGCCGGGTGCAGGTCCCAGCCCTGGTAGAAGCCGCGTTCAAGGGAGCGGCGGACCAGTCGGGCGTGCAGCTCCCAGGCCGATCGGACGGCCGCCGCGTCGCCGACCGGCAGCACATTGGTGGAGCCGTCGGACAGCCGTACCCCGGTGCCGGCCGCGGCCACCTGCATGACCGCCTTGGCGAAGTCGGCCACCGGATGCTCCATGCTCTGGAACCGGGCGGCGATCCCGGTGGCGGCGCTGTAGTCGTAGGTGCCGTAGTGCAGCCCGACGCAGCGTTCCTCGGCCGCGTGGATCATGCGGGCGACTGTCACCGCGCCGTCAGGACCGACAACCGCCGGCGGGGTCTCGACCTGCACCTCGAACCGGAGCTGGCCGGGCCGCAGCCCGTGCGCCTCTTCCAATCGTCCACACAGGACAGCCATCGCGGTGACCTGCTCCACCACACTCACCTTGGGCAGCGTGATGACGAAGCCGTCCGGCGGCGGACCCAACACCCCGAGGAAGATGTCAAGCGTGCGGATCGCCCGGTGCCGGGTACCACCTTCCAGGCTCTTGCATCGCAGGCCGAACCACGCGGGGCGGTCACCCCGCGCCCCGCCCCGCAGGACGGTCGCGGCCGCCACGGCGGCGGCGTCCTCCTCGTCGTCGGGGCGCAGCCCGTAGCCGTCCTCGAAGTCGATCCGCAGGTCCTCGACCGGCTCGACCGCCAACTTGCTATCGACCCGTCGGGCGATCTCGTCGGAGAAGGGCAGCGGACCGTGCTCGGCCACGGCGGCCCGGGCGATCGCCCCACAGCCGGTCACGAACCCGGCCGCGTACCGGTCGGCCGGCACGTACAGCACGTGGACCGGCTGCCGGCGACGCGGCTCACCGGGGTAGCGCCGGCGCAGTGCCTCGTCGACCGGGGCCAGCGTGGCATCCAGTTCGGCGAAGACCCGGTCCGAGATCGTCATTGCGGCAGCGACCAGGCCAGTGGCTCGGCCCGGACGCCCTCGCGCCGCACCGTGCCCTCGATCAGGCCGTACGGCCGATCGGCGGCGAGGTACACCTCGCCCGGGTTGTCCAGCCCGAACGGGCTCAGATCGACCAGGAAGTGGTGCTTGTTGGGCAGCGACAGGCGCACCTCCGCCACCTCCGGACGGGCCCGCACCCCCGCCTCACCCATCGCGTACAACGTCTGTTGCAGCGACAGGCTGTACGTCGCGACGAACGCCTCGACCAGTGCGGCCCGGACCGCGTGGTAACAGGCGCCCCAGTCGTCCGGGTCGGTGTCGTAACGCCAGCCGGCCGCCACCGCCGTGGCGAGCACGCGGTCCCGGGTCTCCGGCAACGTGGTGTACCGGTCGACCGCGAATCCGTGGAACTCGGAGTCGGTCGAGTTGAGTAGCACGAGATCGCGTACCCCCGACACCACATGCAGGCGGGTGCCGTCGTAGGTCACCTCGGCCGTCCGGACGCCCTCTTCGCCACGGGCGAACGAGTGTGGACCCAGCCGACGCCACGGATACTCCTCCAGCGACACCCGGGCCAGCGCGATCGTCGGCTGGGTGTCGACGAAGTGGCGGGCCAGGCGCTGGCCGAACTCCTCGGGCTGGCCCACCCCGTACTCGCGGGCGAACGCGTAAACGGTGTTCTTCTGGGTATCGGTCGGCAGGACGCCGGAATTGTCGCCGGTGAGATGGGTACCGGCCAGCTCGCCGGCCAGGGCCACGCTGATGTTGAGGTCGACCAGCTCGTGGACGCCGTCCTGACCGCGCCCGACCCGCACCAGCCGGGTCTGCGCCTTCCCGTAGTTGTTGTCACCGAGCACAGTGGACATTCAGCTTCCCCGGTAGGTCGAGTATCCGTACGGACTGAGCAGCAGCGGCACGTGGTGGTGCCGGGACGGCTCGGAGACGAAGAACAGGACCGTCACTTCGGGGAAGAAAGCCGACCGGGCGGCGGTGTCGAATACCAGCCGGTAGGTACCGGCGGCCCACTGCTCGTCGGGCACCCAGTCGCGCAGGCGGCCATCGGCGTCGGTCATCCCGGAGGCGATCTCGACCCAGCCACCCTCGTACTCCCGCTGCAGGCGTACCGCGATTCCACTGGCCGGTTCACCGAACCCGGTGTCCAGCACGTGCGTGCTCAAAGTCATGCGGCGCTCACCATCCTCTCCACGCGGAGGGCGACGATCCTTCCGAGCTCCCCCCGCACGACCAGCCGCTCCTGCTCGTCGGAGTTGGTCAGCCTGCTCAGGGCCGCCGCAAGCATCTCGGTGTCGGCGCGGCCGGTGGCGAAGATGAGGAACACATGCCCGAACCGCTCCTCGTAGGCCCGGTTGGCCTCGACCAGCCGGGCCCGTACCTCGTCGCTCGAGCTGTCGGTGCCGGCCTGCTCACGGCGCGACCACACTGCCTCGGTCGCGGCGCCGGTGATCCGCTCGCCGATGCGCGGATGGGCGCGCAGGGCAGCGAGCACCTGGTCCCAGTCGAGCCGCTCCAGCCCGGCGGCCGACGCTGAGAGAAGGTCGGCTAACGTTCGGAAGGGCCGGCCGGCGATCATCGCGGTCACCCACACCGGCGACGCACAACACGCGCCCAGCGACTCCGCCGCCTCGGCGGGCGCCGCGCCGTTGAGCCGGGCGAGCCCGGTCTCAGCTGGGGTCATTGAGAGATCCTAGGGGGTCATGGGCGATACCACGTACACAGGATCCCAGACGGTGCCGGACTGGCGCCGGCCGACGATGCTTGCCGCCGGATGGCGGCGCACCGTACGTTGATAGACAAGCGTGAGCATGTGAATGTCGGAGGCCTTCACGCATGGTGCGTACCAAGGGCCTGGCGCGCAACGGTCGCCACCGGCGGCCCGCCCGCCGCCGGCCGCGGCACCGCCCGCGGGTCACTGAGCCACACGGCGTCACCGACAGCCCGCGCACGGTATCAGCGGCCGCGGCCGGGCGCCCTTGGACCCCGGCCCGGGCCAGTGCCGGGGCCGCCCGGGGTTACCACTGCGCCCTGGCAGTGGTGTGCCTGACCGTCTTCGTCGACCTGCTCGGCTTCGGCATCATCCTGCCGGCCCTGCCGTTTCGTGCGGCCCAGTTGGGCGGCTCGGGCACCTGGGTCGGCGCCGTGCTCACGGCGTACGCGATCGCCCAGTTCGTTGCCGCCCCGGTCCTTGGCGGACTGTCCGACCGGTACGGCCGGCGCCGCCTGTTGCTGTTCAGCCTGGCGGGCTCAGCCGTGTCGCTCGCGCTGTCCGGGGTGGCCGGCACGCTCGTCCTGCTCCTGCTCGCCCGGTTCGGGGCCGGCGGCTTCGGCGAGCCATCGCGGTCGGTCAGGCATACGCCGTGGATCTCGCCCCGGCCAGGGACCGTACCCGGGCGCTGGGCCTGGTCGGCGCCTCGATCGGGCTCGGCTTTGTGTTCGGGCCGGCCATCGGCGGGGGCCTGGCCGCCGTCGGAGTGGGCTTCACCGGCATCTGTTTCATCGCGGCCGGTGTCGCCGCCGCCAACCTGCTGCTCGGCGCGCGGGTGCTCCCCTGGCCGGGTGTGACGCCGGCCATAGGGATGCCGGCCGCCCGGGCAGCCGAACCGGGTCACCGGGCGGGGCGCCAGCGCGCGGCGGCTGTGTCCGCGCGGCCCGGCGTGACGGGACCCCGGCAGCGACTGCGCCTGCTCGGTGCCGGGCTGCGCCTTCGCCCTCTTCGCCCGGTGCTGCTGGCCGGGTTCGCCGCCACCTTCGCCTTCGCCGGTATGGAAACGACCTTCGCCCTCCTCGGGGGCGCAGCGGTTCGGCTTCGGACCGGCCGGGTTCGGGGCCGTGTTCGCCGCCGTCGGCGTGGTGATGGCGCTCGTCCAAGGTGGACTGGTGGGCCGCCTGGCCGATCGCTTCGGTGATCGCCGGGTCGCGGTCACCGGCGCTGTCCTGCTCGGCGTCGGGCTGGTCGCCCTCCCGTTCAGCCCCGCCTGGATCGCCTACCCGGCGCTGGCGGCCGTCGGGGTGGGGCAGGGACTGCTCACCACAACGACGGCCGCCCTCATCGCGGTCAAGGGTGGGCACCAGGTCGGTGGCTCGCTCGGAGTCGGCCAGTCGGCCAGCGCCGCCGCGCGGGCCTTCGGGCCGATCGTGGCCGGCGTCGCGTTCGATCTGCGCCCGGGACTGCCCTACCTGATCGGCGGTGGGCTGTGTGCACTGGCCGCGCTGGTGCTGACCCGGACCGAGGGTGAGGCCATCGCCCCTGTTCCGGCCGCTGCGTTCACCGTCGACGCCGAACAGCCGGTTCCGGCCGCCGGCGTGGTAGCGGTCTGACGCCAGGATGTGGCACAGTGGAGCCATGACAAAGTCAGCGCCGTTGTTTAGGTGCCCCCGGTTGACCGGTGGGCTCCTGTCGCGCTGAGCACCCTCGCCTGGCGTGGGGCGGCCCCCGGACTTTCCGGGGGCTTTCTGTTTGCCACCGCCATTCACCTTTCCAGCGAGGAGTGAGGTCCCACCGTGTCCATCGAGGATCTGCTGCGCCTGCGTGATCTGACCGATCCGTCCGCCGGCGTCCACTGTGTACAACTGGTCGTCGACCAGATCGAAGCGACCGTGGCCGGCGCCTGGGCCGTGCCGGTGCGGCGCGACCCCGGCCCGCGCATTGTCAGCGTGGCCGACAACTACGACCGGCTGCGATACGCCCCGGACGCGGTTACCCGGGACCGGCGGTACAGCCACTATGTCGACAGTGGACGGATGCTGCGGTCGCACACGACCGCCCGTCTCCCGGCCCTGCTCGAATCGGTGGCCGGCGACGTGCTGCTCTGCGTGCCCGGCATCTGCTACCGCCGGGATGTCATCGACCGTCACCACGTGGGCGAGCCGCACCAGCTCGACCTGTGGCTGATCCGGCCGCGGGGGCCTCAGCTGACCGGGGACGATCTGGAGCTCATGGTGCGCCAGGCCGTCGCCGCCGTGCGCCCGGACTCCCGGCCGCACACGGTGCCCAACCAGCATCCCTACACCGTGGATGGGCGGGAGATCTATGTGGACGGTGTCGAGGTCGGCGAGTGCGGGCTGGCCCATCCGGCGGTGCTGGCCAGTTGCGGACTACCGCCACCGGCCAGTGGTCTGGCCATGGGGCTCGGACTGGACCGGCTCACCATGTTGGCCAAGGGCATCGACGATATCCGGCTGTTGCGCTCGACCGACGAGAGGGTGATCGGCCAGATGGCCGACCTCAGCCCGTACCAGCCGGTATCCCGGCAGCCGGCGGCCCGGCGCGACCTGTCCGTTGCCGTGACGGCCGACCTGGACGCCGAACTGCTCGGCGACCGGATCCGTGAGCTGCTCGGCGCGGACGCGACCAGTGTCGAGGAGGTCGAGGTCCGGGGCGAGACAGCTTATGAGGCGCTACCCGACTCCGCCCGTATCCGGATGGGAATGTCCCCCGGGCAGAAGAACGTGCTGCTCCGGGTGGTCCTCCGCGACCTGGACCGGACCCTGACCACCGAGGACGCGAACCGGCTGCGGGACCGGGTGTACGCGGGACTGCACGAGGGCTCGGCCCACGAGTGGGCGGGCATGCCATCATGACCGCGTGCGCTTCGTCTTCGCTCCCCCCTCGGAGAGCACCACCGGCCTGTTGACGCTGCCCTGGCGGGAGCCGATCGAGGAGTGGGTCGACGACCGGATCGTCGAGATCCGACAGCGCGGCATCTCCCGGCACGTGGTGCGGTTCGTCGCCGACGGTGGTGAGGTGTACGCGCTGAAGGAGCTGGACGAGCGGCTGGCCCGCAAGGAGTACCGGCTGCTGCGGGCGCTGACGGATCTCGGCATCCCGGCCGTCGAGGTGCTCGGGGTGGTGGTCGACCGGCCCGGCGATCTCGACGCGGTGCTGGTGACCCGCTTCCTCGACCACTCGATCTCCTACCGGGCGCTGTTCGCGAACCCGCGCGGTGGGCAGCCGACCGACAGGCTGCTCGACGCCCTGGTCGAGCTGATCGTCCGACTGCACCTGGCCGGGTACTACTGGGGTGACTGCTCCCTGTCGAACACCCTGTTCCGCTTGGACGCCGGCGCGCTGGCCGCCCACCTGGTCGACGCCGAGACATCCGAGCTGTACCCGAACCTGTCGACCGGCCAGCGCGGCTACGACATCGAGTTGGCCGCCGAGCGGGTCGGTGGCGAACTGTTCGACCTCGAGGCCGCGGAAATGCTGCCGAGGGATATCGACCCGGTCGCGGTGGCCGAGGAGATCCCCCGCCGCTACGAGGCCCTCTGGTCGGAGCTGACCCGGGAGGACACCGTGCTGCCATCCGAGCAGCGGTACCGGATCGCCGAACGGCTGCACCGGCTGCACGATCTCGGCTTCGACGTTGACGAGGTCGAGCTGATCGACGCCGGCGAGGAGGGCAACAGCCTGCGGCTGCGTACCCGGGTGGCCGAACCGGGCCACCACCGGCGGTTGTTGTTCAGCCGGACCGGACTGGTCGCTCAGGAGAACCAGGCTCGCCGGCTGTGGGGCGATATCGCGAGCTACCGGAGTTACCTGGAGCGGTCCGGCGGCCGGCCGGTACCGGAGGCGGTCGCGGCCAACCGCTGGTTGACCGAGGTGTACGACCCGGTCGTACAGGCCATACCGGCCGAGCTGCGGGACCGGCTGGACGAGGTGGAGGTGTTCCACGAGATCCTGGAGCACCGCTGGTTCCTGTCCGAGGCGGCCGGGCGCGACATCGGTACGACGGCCGCCCGCGACGACTACTTCGCCCGGGTGCTGCCGGCCGTCCCGATCGACCTCACGATCACCGCCAGCGCCTCGCCGCCCGGCTGAACCCTGGGTTTGCCCGGACACCCTGCGCACGCTTTTCGTCGAGTACGGCGTCCGCACTAACACCACCACGCCCGCCCGGCGCCCAGCCCCGTTATCTGGTTGTCCTGTTCGACCTCGAGGCTGTGCTGTCCGCGCGGCTGGCAACCGCGTTCCCCACCGGTGCCACACCCGACGTGCACCGCTCCCGCCATGGCGATTTCCAGGCCAACGGTGTCCTCGCCCTGGTCCGGGGGACGGGGCGCCCGGCCCGGCTGCTGGCCGCTGACATCCTGGCCCGGGCCGACCTGTCCGACCTGGCCACGGCCGAGGTGTCGGGGCCGGGGTACATCAACCTCACCCTGCGGTCCCGGGTACTCGACGACCTCCTGGCCGCCATGGGAGCCGATCCCCGGCTGGGAGTGCCCACGGCCGCCGACCCGAAGACGGTGGTGATCGACTACGGCGGCCCCAACGTGGCCAAACAGATGCACGTCGGGCACCTGCGGTCGACGGTCATCGGTGACGCACTGGCCCGGGTGCTGCGCTGGCTCGGTCACGACGTGCGGCTGGTCTCGCATCTGGGCGACTGGGGCACCCCGTTCGGCATGCTGCTCGAGTGGCTGATCGAGATCGGCGAAAATCGGGCGGCCGAGAAACTGTCGGTGGGCGACCTCGACGACTTCTACAAGGCGGCGCGGGCCCGGTTCGACGCCGATCCGGCCTTTGTGGACCGTTCCCGGCGGCGGGTGGTCGCGTTGCAGTCCGGCGATCCCGAATCGGTCCGGCTGTGGCGGATCCTGGTCGAGGAGTCGGCCCGGTACTTCGAGGCGGTCAACACGACGCTCGGGGTATTGCTGTCCACAATGGACTTCAAGGGCGAGAGCGCGTACAACGACCAGCTCGATGACGTGGTGGCCGAGCTCACCGCCAAGGGACTGGTGCACAGCTCCGAGGGCGCCCTGGTCGTGTACCCGCCCGGCTTCGACGGTCGGGACGGTCAAGGGTTCGGCTTCATGGTAGGCAAGAGCGACGGTGGCTACGGCTACCAGACGACCGACCTGGCCGCGATCCGGGAGCGGCTGCGCGTCGCTGACGAGATCGTGTACGTGACCGGAGCACCGCAGCGCCAGCACCTGGCCATGGTGTTCGCCGTGGCCCGGCAGGCCGGCTGGCTCACCGCCGAGCACCGGGTGACGCACAAGCCGTTCGGATCGGTCCTCGGTCCGGACGGACGCATGCTCAGGTCCCGGTCGGGTTCCTCGGTGACGTTGATCGACCTGCTCGACGCGGCGGTGGCCCGGGCGGCCCAGCTGGCACCCGACCTCGACCGGACCCTCGGTGTCGGCGCGGTCAAGTACGCGGAGCTGTCGGCCGACATGATCTCCGATGTGGTCTTCGACCTCGACCGGATGGTCGCCTTCACCGGGGACACGGCCGGCTACCTGCAGATGGCGCACGCCAGGGCCCGGAGCATCCTGCGCCAGTCCGCAGCGCAACCGGGGCCACCACGCCCGCGGGTACCGGCGGAGCGGGGCCTCGCGCTCGCTCTGCTGGGCTTCCCCCGCTCGGTCGAGCAGATGGCGGCCGAGCTGGAGCCGCACCGGCTGGCCGGGCAGCTGCGGACGGTGGCGGTGGCGTTCACCGGTTTCTGGGAGAACGCCCCCGTGCTGCGCGCGGAGGCAGCGGTACGGTCGAGCCGGCTGGCGTTGTGCGACCTGACCGCCCGGGTCCTGGCCCGTGGGCTCGACCTGCTCGGGATCGACGCGCCGGGCCGGATGTGACCCCGGGGTTGTCCAGGCCGGGCGACGAGGTATGCTCGCCGGGTGATCAGGCGGTATCGGCGCTTTACCCTGGCTCTGGGTGGAGCCGGGCGTCGAGCGCGCTGACCGTCGAACCATCCAGAGCCAGTCCAGGGCGAAGACCAGACGTCTTCGCCCTTCGTCGTGAGAGCGGCTGGCCCTGGTCCTCCGGTGGCGACCGCGACATGGCGGTCCGCCCAGTCCACGATCGACCGGAGAACACTCAGATGACCCAGACCAGCGACCTTCACGTCGTGGCGTTCGAGCCGCTCACTCCGCCCAGACAATTGCTCGACGAGCTGCCCCTGGGCGAGCGGCGCGCGTCCCTGGTGGACCGCAGCCGCCGGTCCGTGCGGGAGGTGCTGGCCGGCCTCGACGACCGCCTGCTCGTCGTGGTCGGCCCGTGCTCGGCCCACGACCCGGCGGCGGCGCTCGACTACGCGACCCGACTGGCCGCACTGGCCCGGCGCCACCTCGACGACCTGGTCGTGGTGATGCGGGTGTACTTCGAGAAGCCGCGCACGACCATCGGCTGGAAGGGGCTCATCAACGACCCGGGCCTCGACGGCAGTCACGATGTCCGCCGAGGGCTGCGCACCGCTCGCCAGCTGCTGCTGGACATCCTCGATCTGGGCGTACCCGTGGGATGCGAGTTCCTGGAGCCGACCAGCCCCCAGTACATCGCCGACACCGTCACGTGGGGAGCCATCGGCGCCCGTACCACGGAGAGCCAGGTGCACCGGCAGCTCGCCTCCGGTCTGTCGATGCCGGTCGGGTTCAAGAACACCACCGACGGCAGCGTCAAGGACGCCATCGACGCCTGCCGGGTCGGGCAGAACACCCACACGTTCTTCGGCGTCGACCCCGACGGGCGGGCCGCCGTCGTCACCACCACCGGCAACGACGACTGTCACATCATCCTGCGCGGTGGCAAGGCCGGCCCCAACTACGGGCCGGCCGACGTGTCCGAGGCACTGTCCATGCTGGACAAAGCTGGGCTGAAGCACCGGCTCGTCATCGACGCGAGCCATGGCAACAGCGGAAAGGACCATACCCGTCAGGCGGTGGTGGCCGACGAGATCGGCGACCAGATCGCCGCTGGAGATGTCGGGCATCGCCGGGGTGATGCTGGAGAGCTTCATCGTCGAGGGACGCCAGGATCTTGTGCCGGGCGTACCACTGACGTACGGCCAGAGCATCACCGACGCCTGCATGGGCTGGGAGACGACCGCGACCTCCTCATGGACTCGCCTGACGCCGCTCGGGCCCGGCGGATCGCGCAGTAGACCGCTTGCCTAGCTAGACTAGACGCCGCGTGCGCAGAGCCACGTTCCTCAGGCCGTCGTCGCGATGCCTCCGTCGACCGGAATGATCGCGCCGGTGACGTACGCACCGGCCCGGCTGGCCAGGAACACGGCCACGCCGGCCATGTCGTCGGGCCGGCCGATCCGGCCGAGCGGAGACGCCGCCGCGATGGCATCGCCCATCTGGGCCAGCGTCCAGGCCATCATCTTGGACTCGAACGGGCCGGGGGCGACCGCGTTCACGGTGATGTGGCGCGGCCCGAGCTCGCGGGCGAGTACCCGGGTCATCTGGTGCACGGCCGCCTTGCTGGCCGAGTACGAGTAGGTCGAGGCGTGCGGGCACGCGCAGCCCTCGATCGAGCCGATATTGATGACGCGGGCCGGGTCGTCCTGGCTGGCCCGCTGTTCCAGCAGCGGAAGCACGGCGCGGGTCAGGAAGAACGGGGCCTTGAGGTTGAGGTTGAGGACCTTGTCCCAGGCGGACTCAGGGAACGTCTCGAGCGGCGCGCCCCAGGTCGCGCCCGCGTTGTTGACCAGGATCTGCAGGGCGCCCAGCTCGGACTTGGCGGCGGCGGCCAGTTCCAGGCAGCCGGCCTCGGTGGAGACGTCCACTGGAAGCGCCACCACCTCACCGTGGGGCGCGAGCTCCTTGACGGCCTCAGCGCAGGCGTCGGCCTTACGGGAGCTGATCGCGACCTTGGCACCGGCGTCCAGCAGACCACGGGCGATCATCAAGCCGATGCCGCGGCTGCCCCCGGTGACCAGTGCGGTCCTGCCGGTCAGATCGAACAGCGTCATGGCGCGATTCAACCAGACCCGGCGCCTGGCGCCGTGTGACATATGCCATCGCGGATGTCGAGGTCGAGCAGGTCCTGCAGCGCGCCCTCGCCGGACGGCGTGATCCGCACGGCTCGGGTACCCCTGACGCGGGTGATGATCGCGCGGTCGAACAACGCGGCGCAGATGCCGGCGCCGGCCAGGCCGGCCAGATGGAACCGGCGCTCCGTCCAGTCCACACAGGACCGTGCCACCGGCCGGCGGGAGCGCCCGTCGAGCTCCACCCCGAGCGCCGTATCGAGCCATTTCATCCCGCCTTCGGTGAGGGCGAAGCCGTGGCGCTGGTCGAGCAGGTGCCGCGGGTAAGGGCGTCGGTGATGGCGACGCCCAGGCTACCGGCAAGGTGGTCGTAGCAGGTGCGGCCGGCCGCCATGGCCGCGAGACGGTGGCCGCCCGCAACGTCCGGACCTCGCCGGCCGGTGGGCCGGCGTGGCTGGACACGGTTTCGATCAGTTCCGCCACCTCGGGGCCGGCCAGGCGCACGTAGCGGTGCCGGCCCTGCCGCTCCTGCGCCAGCAGGCCACCGTCGATGAGACGGTTGAGATGCTCGGTCGCGGTCGAGGGAGCCACCCGGGCGTACCGGGCCAGCTCACCGGCGGTCCAGGCCCGCCCGTCGAACAGCGCGAGACACATGGTGGCCCGGGTCTCGTCGGCCAGCAGGCCGGCGATGCGGGCGAGGCAGTCAGCGGACATGCCCCCATTCTGGCCCCCGAACATTTCGGCGTACCCCGAAGCGTGGCCGGCCTAAGGTGGCCGGCATGACTGCTTCGCGGGAACCGAATCGTCGGTGCGTCGGTGCTGACCGAACCGGGCTGGGAAGTGCCGGCCGTACCGGCCGGCGAACCCGGCACGGTGGCCTGGTTACGCGGTGCGGCTGTCCGGTTCAGCCGGGATCCCGAGCACGCCGTCCGGCGGGCCATGGTCGATTCGGAGCTGCTGGCCGCCATCGACCCGGCTATGCTGCGCCGGCAGGCTCTCGACCGCACCCGGGCCGGCGCCGAGCCGGGGTCGGTGCCGGTCGAGGTGCTGGCCGCGGCCATGGGGGTGAGCGGGGTCACCGATGCCGTCCGGATACTCGCGCCGTCGTACCTGCCGCCGGCTGAGCCGACCCCTGCCGCCGACGCGGCGGTGGCCCGGTTGATGGGGGCGTTCGGCGGAGGTACGGACGATCTGACGGCCAACCGGATCGCCCTGTTGGCCCAGGCCGCTACCGCGACCGCTCGGCTGATCGAGGTGGCCGCCCGATACCGTGCCGAGTCGAGCGCCGAGGCGGTCGCCCGCGCCCTGCGCGAGGACCCGCCGGTCCGGACGACCCGGCGGGTGGCCGCCGGGGGCGGCGCACCGGTGGTACGGGTGGACCTGTCCGGGTCGCCGTTCGGCGCCGGCCGGCACGCCTGCCCCGGTCGCGCCCACGCGATCGCGCTGGCCACCGGAGTCGTCGAGGCCCTGCGATGACCGCGTTCGCCGACCTGCACCGGCCCGGACAGCCGCTGCTGCTGCCCAACGCCTGGGACATGGCCTCGGCGGCCGCCCTGGTGGAGGCCGGCTTCACCGCTGTCGGGACCACCAGCCTCGGTGTCGCGGCCGCTTTCGGACTGCCCGATGGCGCCCGGGCGACACGGGCGGAGACGCTCGACCTGGCGACGCGGATGGGCGGCCTACCCTGCCTGGTCAGCGTGGACATCGAAGACGGGTTCAGTGATGAGCCGGCTGAGGTGGCCGACCTGTGCGCGGCGCTGGCCGACGCCGGAGCGGTCGGGGTGAACCTCGAGGACGGGCTGGCCGACCCCGACCGGCTGGCCATCATCGTCCGTACCGTCAAGCGCCGGGTGCCCGGCCTGTTCGTCAACGCCCGCACCGACACGTACTGGCTGACCGATCATCCATCGTGGACAGACACAGTGGACCGGGTCCGTCGGTACCGGGGCGAGGGGGCGGACGGGATCTTCGTACCGGGCCTGACCGATCCGCGGCTGATCGCCGAGCTGGCCGCCACGGTCACGCTCAACATCCTGTACCAGCCGGGCGGACCGACGCTGCGCCAGCTGGCCGGATACGGGGTGGCCCGGGTGAGCACGGGCTCGCTGCTGTTCCGGGTCGGGCTGGGGGCCGCCGTCGACGCCGCCCGCGCCGTCCTCGATCCGTCCGCCACCCCGGGCGGGGTACCCGGGTACTCGCGGGCGCAGGGCTTCACGCGGTACCGGTCGGGGACCGCCAGATGAGGGTGTGCAGCAGGTCGTCCTCGGGCCGGTCGACGCAGTTGTTGTGCTTCGGCGTGGCGGTACGTCCCCAGGCGTCGTCGCCGAGCCACGCCGGCACTCCGAACGGCAGGTCACGCGGCGGCACCCTGGCGTAGTCGGCCTCGGTGAAGGAGCCGCCGTAGTTGGGACCGCTCGCGTCGCCACCCGGATCCGGCGTGACGACGGCCCGTAGCTGCTCGATGGCCGGGCGCCAGGCGTCGAGGATCTTCTTCGTACTGTGGTTGGACGGGTGCGGCACCGGAAATGTCGGGACCGACGGGCGGCTGCCCCACAGGTCGAACGCGGCCTTGGCCTGGTCACCGAACACGACGATGGCCTGCAGGTCGGGGCCGACGATCCGGTCGAGCAGAGCGTTGCGCCAGTCCCGGTGGGCCGGCTCGGCCAGCATCGGGGTCGCCTTGTGGGCCTGCGACGGCAGCAGGGCGTAGGCGAACGCGTTGACCAGGACATAGCGGCGGTTGACCCCCAGCTTGGCCAGGAAACCCTGGACCCGCTGGCCGGCGTCGCCGACCAGGGTCCGGTGCGCGATCCGCTCCGTCGGCCCGGGGTCGGAGGCGATGCCGAGCACCTTGGCCGACCGGTCGAGCCGGCCCCGGAAGAACACCGGACCCCAGTCGTACCAGAACAGGTCCCGGTGCGCGGCGTACGACGGGAGGGCGGCGAAGTGGTTGGCCAGGGCGGCCGGAGGCCCGGCATCGAAGTCCACCATCGGCTCAGGGTACGCCCGCCCGCGCGCCAAACGGACATTTCGCCGCGGCATGGCGGACAATGCCTACCCTGGGGTTGGGAGTCGGGATGCTGGTGATCGAGGGTCGGCTGGTGCCGATGGCCGATGACGGGTCGGCCACGTTCAAGGGGCGCGTCTGGATCGGCGATGACGGGATGATCGCCGGCGTCACCCGGGGCCGGGCGGGCGGTCCGGGCGGGTTCGACGGCGCCACCCTGGTCGATGTGGGCGACGCTCTCGTCCTGCCCGGCCTGATCGATCTGCACAACCACCTGGCCTACAACACGCTTCCACTGTGGACAGAACCGACCCGCACCACGCCGTACCTTCACCACAACTCCTGGCCGGGCGCGCCGTCCTATGCGGCGTCGATCACCTGGCCCGCCTATGCCTTCATCACGGCGGCGCCGGACGAGCTGCTGGCCTACGCCGAGACGCGGGCGATCGTCGGCGGGACGACGAGCGTGCAGGGCTCGCCGCCGAAGAACAAGCCGCGCGACGGGTTTCTGGTCCGCAATATCGAGGACGAGACGTGGGGCGGTGGCGACCCGAACCTGGTGTACGCCTCCACCCTGACCATGAAGCCGGCCGCGCTGGCTGAGCGGGCCAACAGCATGCGACAGGGCCGGGGCTTCATCTACCACTGCGGCGAGGGCCAGCCAGGGTCCATTGTGGCCGGAGAATACCGGGATGCCGCGGCGGCCGGCTGCCTGCAGGAGCGGTTCGTGGCCGTGCACTGCAACTCGGTCGACCCGGGCGCCTACCGACAGTGGACCGACCGGGGAGCCATCGCCTGGTCACCGCTGTCCAACCTGTGGCTCTACGGCACCACGACCGACGTGCCGGCCGCGCGGCGGGCCGGACTCACCGTGTGCCTGGGCGCCGACTGGGGCCCCTCGGGCAGCAAGAGCGTACTGGGGGAGCTCAAGGTGGCCCGGGTGGCCTCCGACCACCTGGGCTGGGATCTGTCCGATGAGGACATTGTCCGCATGGCCACCGCCAACCCGGGCGACGTGCTGGCCCGGGCCTGGGGCCGCCAGACGGGACGCCTGCGCCCTGGTGCGGTCGGCGACGTCACGGTCATCGCCGCCCGGGCCCGGGTCGAGCCGTACCGGACGGTCCTGCGGGCCACGGAACGCGATATCGCCCTGGTCGTGGTGGGCGGGTCCGCCCGCTACGGCACCAGAACCTTGATGGCCGCCGCCGGTGCCGGACCGGTCACCGCGGTACCCGTGGCCGGGCAGTCCCGGGCGCTGGCCCTACGCCGGCCGGACGACCCGACCAAGGGGTGGACCTGGACGGCCGTGCTCGACCGGCTGGAGCAGGTGCGGGCCGACCCGAAGGGTCAGATCGACCAGGGCCTGGGCCGGTTGGCCGCGTGGAGCGGCGCGCTGGACGAGCCGGGCGCCCCGCTACGGCTGGCTCTGGACATGCCGACCGGGCTCGCCCCGATCGGCGGACTACCCAAGGACCTGACGAAGATCCAGATCCCGCCGCTGAACAGCCTGGTCCACGATGCCAGCTTCGTGGACTCGCTGGCCGGGCGGGGCTTCCACGCCGGCGTCCTCGACGCCCTGGCCGGGTACTACTCCTGAGGTGTTGTCGATGCAGCTGTCGCCTCGTATCAGGGCCGCGCAGCGCGGTCAGTCGGCCCGGTCCCGTCGACCGGAGTCCACACTGGATGGTGGTCAGCGGCTGCAGGTGGTCGACGCGCTGACCAACGCCCTCGGGGGCGCGTACTGCCACCTCCCGCAGAAGCGGGCCGGCTACGCGCTGGATCCGGTGCAGGGGCTGCACCTGCTTCGTCGCCGCTGCGTGGACATCAGCGACCGCGAGTTCCATCTGGCGCTGACCAGCCTGGTCACCGGGCTGCGTGACGCGCACACCCGCTACCGCGGGCCGGCGGCGCTGCGGGGCCGGGTCGCGGCGTTGCCATTCCTGATCGAGCAATACGGTCCGCCCGGCCAGCCGACCTACCTGGTGTCGAAGCTGGCTGAGGGCGCCGATCTCGGCCGGCGCTCGTTCGTCCCCGGCGTGGAGCTGCTCTCATGGAACGGGGTCCCGTTCGACCGGGCGGTCGACATCTACGCCGACCGGGAGACCGGTGGCCGGCCGGACGCCCGGCGGGCGCGGGCGCTGGAGTCGTTCACCTTCCGGGCCCTCGACTACGGGCCGCCGCCGGACGAGGCGTGGGCAATCATCGGGTACCGGACCCGGGGCGGCCGGGAGGACGAGATCAGGGTCGACTGGCGACTGGTCGAGCCAGGGCGGGCCGGCACCTCCGTCCAGTCGCACTCGGGCGCCCGGCTCAAGATAGCGGCCGACCTGTCGGCCGAGGCGGTCCGCCGGGCCAAGAAGCTCATGTTCGCGCCCGCGCTGTGGGCCGCCGACCGGCCCGGGACCCGCCAGTCCGGTGTGGATACCGGCGCCTGGCTCGAGACGCCGATGCAGGACACGATCGCCGCCCGGCCGGTGCGCACCCGGCACGGGACCCTCGGCTATCTGCGCATCTGGAGCTTCGATGTCGACGACCACGAAGCGTTCGTCCAGGAAGCGCTGCGACTGGTCGGACAGTTGCCGACCAAGGGACTGATCATCGACGTCCGGTCCAATCCGGGCGGGCTGATCTGGGCGGCCGAACGGCTGCTGCAACTCTTCACTCCGAACCGGATCGTGCCCACCCGCTTCTCGCTGCTCGCCTCACCGTTGACCCGGGCGATGGCGGCCAGCCCGTTCAACCGCCTCGAACTCGAACCGTGGGCTGAGTCTCTCGACGATGCCATCGCGACCGGCGAGCTGTATTCCCAGCCGCTGGCGCTGACCGACCCGGACTGGTGCAACGACATCGGCCAGCGCTACCGCGGTCCGGTCATCGCCGTGGCCGACCCGAACACCTACTCGTCGGGTGACCTGTTCAGCGCCGGCTTCGTCGACAACCGTCTCGGGCCGTTCGTCACGGTGGGCCAGGCGACCGGGGCGGGTGGCGCGAACGTGTGGACCGACACCCTGTTGCGTGACGCTCTGGCCGGTACGCCCTACGCCTATCCGGCGCTGCCGGCCGGTGTCGGCTTCACGCTGGCCATCCGCCGCGCCATCCGCAGCGGCGACGCCGATGGCCTGCCCATCGAGGACGCCGGCATCCCCGGCATCCCGTACGCGATGACCCGACGGGACCTGCTCGACGACAACGCTGACCTGCTCGACTTCTGCGGCGGTCTGCTGGCGCAGCAGGCGTGAGGGTCACGACGGCAGGACATCCGGAGTCGTCGGCTCGGGTTCGGTGGTCGGCGGCTGCGTGGTGGGTGCCTCGGTGGTCGGCGCGGGCTCTGTCGTGGACGGCTCGGTGGTCGGCGGCCCGGTGGTCGGCGGCTCAGTGGTGGTGGACGGGACGTCGGGCGGCGGCTGGATCTGCGGCGCCGCGATCGCCCCGGTCTGGGCCGGTGTCTGGCCGGTCTCGTCCACGAGGCGGGTGATCTCACAGGCCACCGTCTTGTCGACCGGTTCCGAGCTCCCCGGCGCCGATACGTCGGCCGTCCCCGTCTGCCCGGTGGCGACTGCGCTCACCGGCACCGTCGCTGTGACCGGGGTACCCGACTGTCCAAACGTGACAGTCACCTGGTACGAGTGTGTCTTGGCCGGATCGTTGTTACGCACGGCCACCGCACCGAGGAACGTCGGCGGATTGCTGCGTCTGTCCACATAGCACGTTCCAATGGCCCATGAGGCCGAATTGGTGTTGGTCGAGGTACTCGGCGCCGGTGCGAGACCTGGCGCGCCGGTGCTCGATCGCGGCGCGCCTGTGTTCGGCGCGAGCGGCGCGACCGGGGCGGTCGTGGACGGCCCGGGCGCGGTCGTGGTCGGCCCTGGCGCGCTCGTGGTCGGCCCGGGCGCCGACGTCGTGGGCCCGGGAGCGGGTGCCGTGGTCGGCGGAGCGGCGGTGGTCGGCGGGCCGCCGGTGGCGGTCTGCGGTCCGGGGGCCACCACATTCGGGGCCGGAGAGTCCTGGAGTCCCTGCGTGCCGGCCGGCCGGTGGAACGGGGTGCCGGTATTCACGGCCACCAGCGTGAAGGTGTTGATGACGACGCTCGTGCGCTGGATCACGGTGACCGAGGTGGCGCTGAAGTTGGCCCAGACCGGTCCGACGAAGCTGATGTTCGTGAAGACGGTCGGACTGGTCAATGGGTTGCCGCAGGCGCATCGCGTCACCGGATTGCCGTGCCGGTCGACGAGTACCGCGGTACCGGCCTGTAACACGCTCGGCACGACTGTGGCCTGACCATTGAGGAAACCGTGGTTGGTCACCGCGGTGTCCGAACGCAGCACGACCGACGTCAGCGACGACACGAAGGTCGGGATGTCGGCCGGCGTGATGCCGAGTACACCGGCCCAGGCGGCCGCCTTGTCCGGATGGTCCTGCAGGAAGGTCACCAGTTTGCGCGGGTTACAGCTGCCGACCTTCTCGGTGCCGCCGAACAGTCCGACCGTATCGGCCTGTACCGTTCCGCCGGTGTGGGCCGGGGGCGGCGCCGCCTGCCCTTGACCGACAGACGGGGTGAACGGATTCTCGCCCATGGATGCCACGGGCTCGAGCCGCAGCGCCGCCTGGGCGGGCGTCGTGGCCGAGCAGCCCGCCGCCACGATCAGCAGCGAGGCGAGGAGTGTGGTCAGGATCCAGGGGATGGGCAGCCGTGGGCCGCCTCGTCCGGCGTTGGACACACCTCACCGTAACGCCGTATTCGCGCCTGCAGGCGGATTCGCCCCACCCGCTCCGACGCATGAGGAGCCGCTGGGCCGATAGCCGACATACCCCGCGCTAGGGCGAAAAATCCAAGCGCCACAACGTTTACGGGCAGCTCCCAGGATGAGTCGTCATGATGGTAGTGGGATGACACGGCGAGGGGGGAAACGTGTCGGCGCGACGGTTGTTCATCGGTTTCCTGGTGTGGATGGCCGTACTGTTTGTGCCTACGTGATCGTCCCCGGGGCGGAGGTGATCCTCTGGGCTCTGATCGGGACCAGCAGCATCGCCGCCGTTATCACGGGAGTCGCGGTCAACCGCCCGCGGCTGGTGTTGCCGTGGCTGCTGGTCGCGGCTGCCCTGCTGGTCCTGACCGCCGGCGACGCGGTCTTCTACTTCCAGACCCACGTGCTGGGCGAACATGACACCTTCCCGTCCCTCAACGACTACCTCTACCTGGGCATGTACCCGCTGCTCATCGCCGGCCTGGTCCTGTTGCCACGCTCGACGACACCTCGCGACCGGGGTGGTCTGATCGACGCGCTCATCCTGACGACCGGGATCGGGCTGCTCGCGTGGATCTTCGTGGTCAGCCCCGACCTGCACCACACCAGCCCGTCGACCTCGATCACCTCGCTGCGATCGCCTACCCGCTGTTCGACATCCTGTTCCTGGCCGCCGCGGCCCGGCTGCTGACCGAGGTGCGGCGAACGGTGTCGGTGGTACTGATGGCGGCCGGCGGTATCACCCTGCTGGCGGCGATGTCCTCTACAGCGTCCAGCCAGCTCGACCAGTTCCGGGGCGGGCGGCCACCTCACCGACATCGGCTGGATCGTCTTCTACATCGCCTGGGGTGCGGCGGCCCTGCACCCGTCGATGTGGGTGTTGACGGAGCCCCAGATCTCCCTGGCAGACTACAGGTCACCACGGCCCGCCTGGCCATTCTGCCGTGTCGGCCCTCATCGCGCCGGCGGTCCTCTTTGTCCAGCCGATCCGGGGTTCCACTGTGGACTCCCTTCCGATCGCGGTCCTGTCGGCCCGCTGTTCCTGCTGGTGCTGATCCGGCTGGGCGGGGTCATGGCCAACTACCGGCAGGCGACGAGACGTGAGCGGAGCCTGCGTGAGGCCGGTGGAGCGCTGGTCGCCGCGACGGATGTGGACACCGTACGGAAATTGTGATCGACACCGTCCGGCCGGCTCTTCCCACCCGGCGCGCGCTCGAGGTAGCCTGCCGCTCAAGGCCGAGACCCTGGAAGACCCGTCGCTCGAGCCGCGGCTACCGCGAGTCCGTGGTACGCCAACCGCTGCCGGTACGGTTCATCCGCACCGAGACCGATCCGGCCGGCCGCGCTGCACGGTATGCGCCAGCACGAGCTCGCGCTCGTCGTGCCGCTGGTCGTCACCAACCGCGCGGTGGGCGAACCCCTGATCGGCACGCTCGTCGTTGGCGGCCGATGACCGGCACCTGGCTCCCTGCAGAGCACGCTCGAAGTCCTGGCGGCCCAGGCCGCGCTGGCGGTCGAGCGGATCACCCTCAACGCCGAGGTCGCCCGGCGCGACAGCGAGCAGATACTTCCGCACTCTCGTCCAGAGCATGGCCGACGTGATCCTGATCGTCGACAAGACGACACCGTCCGATACGCCAGCCCGTCCGCGTCGACCATCTTCGGCGAGGAGCCGTTGATCGGCCGGCGCCTGCCCGACCTCGTAGTCCCGGGTCAGTCGGGACCTGGCCCGACAGCTCATGATCCGGTGCGATCGGGCCAGGACCCGCCGGAGTTCGGTTACTGGTCGGTGCGGCGGGCCGACGGGCGGGTCGCGGAGGTCGAGGTCTCCTACCGGGACCTGCGTGACGAGCCGACCGTGAGCGGGGTCGTCATTCACCCTGCGGGACGCGACCGAACAGTTACGGTTGGAGCGCGAGCTGACCTACCTCGCCTACCACGACTCGCTGACCGGCCTGCCCAACCGCGTCCGCTTCGGCGAGCAGGTCCAGCGGGCGATCGTGCGGGCCAACGGCGGCGAGGAGGTCGTCGGGTGTCCTGTTCGTCGACGTGGACGACTTCAAGGTGGTCAACGACACCATGGGCCACGACGTCGGCGACAGCTGCTGGCGAGGTCGGCCGGCGACTGTCCGATGTGGTCGACGACCACCAGATGGCCGCCCGGCTCGGTGGCGACGAGTTCGCCATCCTGGTCCGCGATCGCGGTCACCGTCTGATGTGGAGGCTGTCGCCGACCGGGTCGTCACAGTCGCTGGCCCAGCCGGTATGCGGTGAACGGCAGCCTGCTCAACGCGTCGGCCAGCATCGGCGTCGCGACCACCAACCGACGCCCGTCAAAGAGCGACCTGCTGCGCCAGGCCGACCTCGCCCTGTACGCGGCCAAGGGATCGGGCAAGGGCCGCTGGCGGCGCTTCCAGTCCGGCACTGCACGCTGCCATGGTCGAGCGGCTCGAGCTACGCGCGGCGCTCGACCGCGCGGTGCCCAACGGGCACTTCGCCCTGGCGTACCAGCCGATTGTCGCCCTGACCGACGGTTCGCCGGCCGGCTTCGAGGCGCTGCTGCGCTGGGACGACCCCGAGCGCGGACTGGTCTCCGCCGGGCGTCCTTCATCGATGTCGCCGAAGACAGCGGACTGATCGTGCCGATCGGCGACTGGGCGCTGCGGCAGGCCATCAGCCGACGCCATCGCCTGGACGCCCGCGACGGAGCGTCCGCCCTACCTGAGCATCAACGTCTCGGTCCGCCAGTTCCGCAGCCCTGGCCTGATCGACACGATCGAGCGCGAACTGCAGTCAGCGGACTGCCGCCCGACCGCCTGCTGCTGGAGATCACTGAGAGTCTGCTCCTGCGCGACGACGAACGGGTCTGGAACGACCTGGCCCGGCTGCGGAAATCGGCATCCGGTTGGCGATCGACGACTTCGGTACCGGCTACTCGTCGCTGAGTTATCTGCGTCACGTCGCCGTCAACATCCTGAAGATCGACAAATCGTTCATCGACACGATGGGCACCTCGGCTCAGCAGCGGGCGCTGGTCGAGACCATCGTCCGGCTGGCCAAGACGCTCGGGCTGGACGTCGTCGCCGAAGGCGATCCAGCGCGACCGGACGACCGGGACGTGCTCGTCGGCATGGGCTGCCCGTACGGCCAGGGATTCCTCTTCTCCGGGCGGATGCGCAACGCGGACGCGCTCGCCTGGCTGCGCGAACGCTCCATGATTGGCGCTCGCTCCGCTCGCGCGGGCCTCGAGTTCTTGGCGCTCGCTCCGCTCGCGGGCCCCGAGGCCTGAGGAGGCCCGAGGGCGCCGCAGTCTTGTCATACCGGCTGTAGCCTCGGGCCGTGGCAAAGATGGGAACCTGGCAGGGCGCGGCGGTCTCGATCGGGGCGGTGCTGGGCACCGGCGTCATCGCGCTGCCGGCCCTGGCCGCCCAGACCGCCGGCCCGGCGTCGCTGGTCGCCTGGCTGGCGCTGATCGCTCTCTCCGCTCCGCTGGCCGCGACCTTCGCGGCGCTCGGGGCCCGCTACCCCGACGCCGGCGGTGTCTCCACATATGTCCGGCGAGCATTCGGCCGACGCCCGGCGGCGATGGTCGGCTGGTGGTTCTACTTCGCGGTCGCGGTCGGAGCGCCCCGCCGGCCGCGCTCTTCGGCGGAGCGTACGTCGCGGCAGCCTTCGGCGGTGGAACCCGCACGGCGCTCTCACCGCGGCCGCCCTCATCGTGGTGGTCGCGCTGGCCAACGCGTTCGGCGTCCGGGTCTCCGGCCGGGTCCAGCTCGCCCTGGCCGGCCTGCTCATCCTGCTGCTGCTTGCCGCGACCGGGTTCGCGCTGCCGCACGCCCGACTGGAGCAACCTCACTCCGTTCGCACCCCATGGATGGTCCGCCATCGGGCCGGCCGCAGCCGTCCTGGTCTGGGGCTTCGCCGGCTGGGAGGCGGTCACCCACCTGGCCGCCGATTTCCGCAACCCGGCCCGCCACCTCCCCCGGGCCACCGCCATCGCGGCCGTCGTGGTCGGCGTGCTGTACTTCGCGGTCGCCGCGACCAGTGTGCTCGTGCTGGGCGCCGCGACCGGCTCCTCCGAGGCGCCGCTGGCCGAGCTGCTCGCGATCGGAGTCGGCGGCCCGGTCCGCGCCGTGATCCCGCCGTCGCGGCCCTGCTGCTGACGATCGGCGCGATGAACGCGTACTTCGCCGGGGCGGCCAAGCTGGGCTCGGCCCTCGGCCGCGACGGCGCGCTGCCCCGCTGGCTCGCCCGGGGCAGCCAGGCCGGCGATGTCCCCCGACGTAGCCTGGCGGTCGTATCGACACTGGCCGCCGCCGCGCTTGGCGTCGTCGCGGTCACCGGCAGTCACACGCGCGTGCCGGTTCTGCTGACGACCGGCTCGTTCGTGCTTGTGTACGTGATGGGTGCGGCGGCCGCGCTCCGGCTGCTTCCTCGACGCAGCTGGTCACGGCGCTGGGCGGGTCTGGCGTTCGTCAGCGTCGTCGGGCTCCTCGTGGTCACTGGCTGGTACGTGCTCTGGGCTATCGGGGTGGCACTGGCTGCGCTCGCCTACGATCAGTTCACCCATCGCGGGGGGCGGCGTCGGTCCGAGGCGGCCCCGGTTCCGACGGCCGAGCTGGTCGAGGCCGGCCAGCCCACCTGAGGTCCGCCGCTACCGCGGAGAGTGGACGGACAGCCGTATACGACGCGCGCCGTTGCCGCCGCCGGTCCGCCGCTGAAGAGGGCGATGCAGGGTTGGGTGGATTCAGACCCCCCAGAGGGGGTCCGCATTCACCCAACCCGGCCGTCGCCCTGGCGCGAACTGGCGCGAACTACTCAGGCGACGGACTGGGGTGCCGATTCGGGCGCCTCCTGCGATTCCGGCGTCGCGGCGTCGGCCGGCGAAGGAGCCGGCACCCGTAGCGCCACCGCCCCGATGACGCCGAGCACCGCCACGGCCGCGGCGGCCCAGATGGTCTCGTGGAAACCGGTCAGCGCGGCCGAGGTCACCACCGGTCGGATGTCGGGCGGCGCGTCAGCCAAGCTGCCCGCGTGGGAGCCTACGGACGCGGCCAACGGTCCGAGCGCGGACCGTAGTGGTCAGCGACCCGCACCGAGAACAGGGTCGCCAGCAGGCTCACGCCGATCGAGCCGCCCAGCCGCTGCCCCACGTTGAACAGTGTGTTGGCGTGGGCCAGGTCCCGCTCGGGCAGTCCGCCGAGCATCCCGGTGAGCAGCGGCTGGATCACCAGGCCCGACTCCGAGCCCGCGACCGGCCATGATCAGTGCGATGATCCACAGTGGAGTGTCCACTGTGACCAGTACCAGGAGCAGGCTGGTCAACGCGACGGCCGCGAATCCGGCGATGATGCCCAGCTTCACCCGCAGTCCGGTCAGGTTCCGGCCCAGCCCGGTGGACAGACCCATGACCAGGCCCTGGGGCAGCAGCACCAGCCCCGGCCTCGAGCGCCCCGTGACCCTGGATGGTCTGCACCAGCACCGGCAGCAGGAAGAGCACGCCGAACATCGCCACCGCGGCGAGCACGCACAAGCCCACGGTCAGCGCCTTCCGGGCCGACCGCAGCAGCCGCAGGTCCACCGCGGGCTCGTGCCGGCAAGGGCCCAGATGATTACGCGGCGAGCAGCACCACGCCGGTGACCCAGTAGGGCAGGCGCCGTGTGCGACCACCAGCCCCGGTTGGGCGCCTCGGTCGCTCCGTAGATCGCAGCGGTCAGCCCGACCGACAGCATCACCAGCCCTACCGGGTCGAGCCGTAGCGGTCGGTCCGTCTCGTCGACGAAGCCCTCCTTGCGCAGCCGGCCGACGAACAGCAGCGCGGCCACCCCGAACGGCACGTTCACCAGGAAGATCGACGGCCAGCCCCAGGTCGAGACGAGCAGCCCACCGACCGTCGGCCCGAGCGCCGGCCCGAGGAACAGCACGAGTCCGGCTGAGTGGGCAGGTCCTTGTGTCGCCCCGGCCGAAGAGCAGGTTCATCGACAGGGGTACCAGCGGCGCGGCGGCGACGCCCTGCACCGCCCGCGCGGCGATCAGCGCCGTGGCGCTCGGCGCCATCGCGCACAGGACCGACGCCACCGTGAACGCGGCCAGGCTCCAGGCGTACACCCGGACCGTCCCGAACCGCCGGCCGAGGTACGCCGTGGCCGGCAGGGTGGCGGCGAGCGCGAGCAGATAGCCCGAGACCGCCCACTGCACGGTCGTCAATGCGGCCCCCAACTGCCTGACTGATGTCCGGCACGGCGACGTTGACGACGCTGGAGTCCATCATCGACAGCAACGAGCCGGACAGCAGCACGAACAACGCGAGCCGGCGAGTGGCGGCGGCGCTTTAGCGGTCACGTGGGACTCCCTTGGCCACAGATCGGTTGACGTTGAGCAGGCGCTGGTAGAACTCCTCGTCGCGAGCCGGGTCGCCGTGCTCGAGCCATGCCAAGATCGCGACGTATGTGGTGGAGACGACGGTTTCGGCGGCCCACCGCCGCATCACCCGGTCCGGCTCGATCGAGGTCAGCTGCTCCTCGGCCGTCGCGTACCGACACCTCGTGCCAGCCGGACGCGATGTGGGCGAACTCAGGCTCCCGGGCGGCGTGCCGGAACAGCAGGGTGAACCCGTCGGGGTCGGCCCGGGCGGCGGAAATGAGCTCACGCAGGGCCCGGTTGCTGGCCTCGTCGGGCACGTGCTCCCGGACGCCGGCGATCGTGCGCTCCAGCACCGCCTGGTACAGCTCACGTTTGCCGGCGAAGTCGCGGTAGAGCAGCAATTTGCTGACGTTGGCGGCGGCCGCGATCTCCTCCATCGAGGTGCCGGCGTAGCCACCTTTGGCGAAGACGGCCGCCGCGCCGTCGAGGATGCGGCGCCGCGTCTGCTCCCTGTCGGTCACGCATCACTTAATCCCTCCAGGTTTACTCTGGAGTTAAGTCTGTGCTGGCCGACGGCGCGCGTCAAGACCGTTACCGCAGGATGTTCACCGCCCGGGCGATCACCAGCGCGACCGTACCCAACGACACCAGCGACTGCGACAGCATCAGCAACTTGGCCCAGCGGTTGAGGGGCAGCGTGTCGGTCGGGCTGAACGCCATCGCGTTGGTGAACGACAGGTAGAGGTAGTCGATGAAGGTGGGCGACCAGTCCTGTGGGCCAGATCGGGCGTCTGCATCTGCGGGAACTGGAAGTCGGGGTAGCGGGTGCCGCGGGTCCGCGCGACCGGGCCGCCCCGGTCGAACTCCCAGTACCAGAGGGCGAAGACGATCACGTTGGTCAGCCAGATGCCGCCGCCGACGAGAGCAGCTGGCCGGCGCCCGCGTCGCCCTCGGTGCCGTTGACCAGTCCCGCGGACCAGCTGCAGCGCCGACCACGCGTTGGCCATGCTGGCCACCGCGACCAGTGTCAGGCTCGACAGCCGGACCCAGCTTGCCGGCCGTGCACGATGCGGCGCGGGTTGGCCGCGATCAGCAGAACCAGCAGCACGAACTCGATCGAGGGCAGCAGGTATACCGGGCGCAGGGCGAGCCGTGACGGGATGAGGAACTGCAGCGCGATCGCGAAGCAGCACCGCGATCGCGACCGGCCAGCGATGCTCACCCTCGCGGCTGTCGACGCCAGGACGGGACGCCGGCCAACCGATGCCCGGTCTGGGCGACGAACTCTTCGAAATGGGCCAGCCGCTTCTCAGGTCTGCGTTGGTGCCGTCGACCGGGTGCCATCGCCGTCCGGACGCTGCTCAGGCTCGAGGTTGCCAACCCCTCCGCGCATGGGCATGGCGGACATTGACCATCCGCGGTCCCACCGCCATGTGACGGTGGCGCCGGTACATCGGCGCACCCATCCGTGCACGCATCCGCACGCCCCGACGGTTAGCACACCCCGAATGCGAGAAGGAGGCATCGATGACGCCCGTACGCCTGGCGTTCCTGGATGCGGCGACCAGCGCCGCCGCCCTGCTGGCCGACCCGGCGGTCGCCGCCGGCTGGAGCGGGCCGTCGGCGCTGCCCGGCTTCTCCGTCGGTGGCCTGGCCGTGCACCTCGCGCTCAGGTCCTCAACGCGGAAGGCGCGCTCGACCGGGAGATCCCCGACATGGAGCAGGTGACGCTGCTGGAGCACTACGCCCGCAGCCCGTGGTTCGGCGACCGGTCGAGAGCAGGCGCCAACCAGAGCATCCTGGACGGCGGCGAGTCGGCGGCCGCCGCCGGGCCCGCCGCGCTCGTCGCCAACGTGATCCGGTCGTTGAGCGGCTGAGCACCGAGCTGCCCTGGCAACCCCGCACCGGCTGGGTACATGGCGTGGTGGCGGTGGACGCTGACCTTCGACGACCTGCTGGTCACCCGGATGATGGAGATCGCTGTGCACTCCGACGACCTCGCCTGAGCGCGGGGTGCCGACCCCGAGCTGCCGCCGGCCGTGATGGAGCCAGTGCTCGACCTGCTCGCGCGACTGTCGCTACGCCGGCACGGGGCGACCGCGCTGTCTGCGCGCCTACAGCCGCACTGAGCGGGCGCCGGCAAGCATCTCCGCCTTCTGACCACCTCGGCCAGCTGGGCGCGGTGCCCGGCTGGCCGGGCGAGCAGCAGTGTCCGCCCCAACCCATGGTGAGCCAGACGCGGGCGGTGCTGGAGCGGTACCGGGCGGCCGGGGGCTCGTACCGCGAGATCGTGTACGCCGGAGTCGGCCACTCCCCTCACATCGAACGTACGGCCGAATCCGCGACCGCGCTGGCCGACCTGGTGCGCGCCTGACCTCATCGTGAGACGAGACACGCACTCATACTCGTCAGTGCGACGTGCACCGGTACGGCATGATGGTCGCGTGACGCGATTTGAGTACGCCCGTCTCGAGTACCGGGCCACCGGCACCTTCGGCGCCGACCAGAACATCGACTGGTCGGCCAGGTTCCACTATCCCGGTGGGGCGCAGAACTGGGGTACCGACGAGCGCTTCGATGACCTGCGTCATCTCAACCGGGCCGGTGCCGAGGGTTGGGAGGTCTACAACCGGCACGCCCGCCTGGTCGGCCAGCCGCAACGGTTGAACGCGGTCACCTACTCCATGAAACGCCGGCAGGAGAGCTGATCAGGGAACGGTCTTCTCGATCGCCGCCGGACCGAGCGCGTCGAGCTCCTCCTGCGCATGGCGTACGTGGGCCGGGGTCGGATCGTGGCCCTCCGCCACGGCCAGATCTTCCGGATCCCAGGCCTGCTCGGAGCCGGTCCGGACCGGGATACCAGCCTCGGAGCCGAGATCGTCACCGTAATCGGCCGCTCCGACGAGCTCGGCTTCTCCGGCGGGTCCGGCGTCCGCGGACTCCGCGGCGGCGTCGCCATCATCGGCCAGCTCGCTGCCGGGTACCTCGTGCATCGCTGCCTCCTCCGCTGTGAAGCCGCCGCCGGAGTTGCCGGCGTCCTGGGCGGTCAGGTCCGAGTCGCCGGGCCACAGGGCATCCCCGTCGGGCGCGGTCAACCTACCGACGGTACCCAGTGAGGGGATACCAGGCACAACCCGGTCGTACATGGACACCGCAGAGTCGAGGTTCGGATCGACCACCGCGCCGGCGAGCAGTTCAGCGTCCTCGTCGGCCCGCCGGGCCTTCTGGGCATCCGGAGTGTCCACGGCCAGCCGGCCGTCCTCACCGGCCACCCGCTCGGGGTCGATGTCGGGTACCTCCCGCCGCAACTTGCGGAACAGCGGCTCGCCCTCGCGCCCGGCCGAACTCGTCGCGTAGTCGTCCAGCCCCAACGGACCGTCCTCGCGATCGGGCGGCAGTGCGTAAGGCGACGGTCCGTCAGCGATCCGGACCTCGTCGAGGGCCTCGTCCGCGTGCGAATCGGGGTCGGCGATCTCGGGCAGACCGTCCGCCTCGGGGTCCGACACAGGCACCCGGTACGCCTCGAAGGAGTCCATACCCCACTGTGCGCCTAAATCATCCGGCCCGCCCGGTGAACCGGACCATCACCGAGCTCCGTCCACAGTGGTCTGTTGCGGATCGGTCGTGGTCTGTTCCGG
The DNA here is from genome assembly GCA_963803345.1 of uncultured Actinomycetota bacterium. Lineage (GTDB taxonomy): Bacteria > Actinomycetota > Actinomycetes > Mycobacteriales > Micromonosporaceae > CAWDLX01. The sequence continues at coordinate 203,524 of CAWDLX010000003.1, read as the reverse complement.
ATCGGTGACATCGGCCACCATCGCCCTGAGCGCGCCGATCGCGGCATCCGCGTCGACCAGCACGGCGGCTCCCGGTACGCCCGCGCCGAGCGATATCCGCCGCCCACGCAGGCGCTCGTCCGCCACGACCGGTAGCGCCATGGTCGACCCGAACGGTGTGATGGTGCCCCGTTGGTACCCGGTGGCCGCCTTGGCCACGTCCGCGTCCGGCAGCGACAGCCGGTTCACCCCGAGCAGCATGCGCAGCTTCGGCCAGGCGATGACCCGATCGCCAGGTACCAGGACGAACACGTAGTCGTCCTCGCCGCGCCGGACAACCAGCGTCTTGACCACATCGGGGACGGCGACACCCCGGGCCCTCGCCGCCTCGGCCAGGCTGGACACCCTCCCGTGCTCGACGAGCGCGTACTCCAGCCCGGCTGCCCGCAACGCTGTGACCGACCGCTCACTCATTCAGTCCATCCCTTCGCCAGGCTGCGGGGCTCGCTGAGGCTCAGCGCGCTCGGGTGACCGCCAACCTATCCTCAACGGCATCACCCGTGGCACGGTGATCACATGACGCTGGCCGAGGAGTTCGAGTTCTTCGCCAGCTCCCAGTGTGAGGGCCGCTCCCCTACCTACGCCCGACTGAGCCGGGCCGCCGCCACCGACCCGGCCCTCCTCCGGCTGATCGGGCTGGCCCAACCGGCACAGCGCCGTCCGAGCCTGCTCTTCGCGGCCATCCAGTACCTGCTGCTCACCGGGTCGGCGACCGGCGAGCTGGCCGCGTGGTTCCCGGCGGTCAGTCACGCCCCCATCCCAGCCGCCGACCCGGGTCCAGCCTTCCGCGACTTCTGTACCGACAACGGCCAGGCCATTCTCGACCTGATCGCGTTCGGCGCCACCCAGACCAACGAGGTACGCCGCTGCGCTTCCCTGTTGCTGGCCCTCGACCGAATCGGAACCCGGAACCCGCAGCCGGTGGGACTGCTCGAACTCGGGGCCAGCGCCGGACTCAACCTTCTGTTCGACCGGTACCGCTACGACTGGGATGGACACGTTCTCGGCGCTGCCGGGTCGCCGGTACGGGTGAGCCCGGCGCTCCACAATGGAGTACCGACGCCGGTCAACGCGCCCGAGGTATCGTGGCGGCTCGGTGCTGACCTGGCCCCGGTCGACATCCGCGACGACGACGCGGTGACGTGGCTGCGCTCGTTCATCTGGCCCGAGCAGGCGGCCGAACGGGACCGGCTCCGCGCGGCCGTGACCGTGGCCCGGGCCGACCCGCCGGCCGTGGTCCGGGCCGACGCGGTGGTCGACCTGCCGGCCCTGCTCTCGCGGGTACCCGACGATCTCCCGGTGTGCGTGTTCCACGCCAGCCTGTTGACCTATGTGGACAGTGATCAGCGGCCGGACCTGTTCCGCGCATTGCGGCGACCGGGTGTGAGCTGGGTCTACCTGGAGGCGGCCGGACTGCTGAGCGGACCGGGGGCACCGACCGCGGTCACCGACGAGCACCGCCGCGACCGCGACACATTCGTACTCGGCCTGGTCGACGAGCACGAGGACACCGTACTCGCTCGGGTGAGCACATACGGGGAGAGCATCTTCTGGCTGGCCTGAGGCGCACCAACGCTCCCCGCCTTTGCGCCGGCCGGAACCCGCTCGGGGGTTCGCCCTGGGGTTGCCCGGTTGGGGGGTTGCACGGTTGGGGGTTTGCCCTGGGGTTGCCCGGTTGGGGGGTTGCACGGTTGGGGGTTCGCCCTGGGGTTGCCCGGTTGGGGGTTTGCCCGCTCGGGGGTTTGCCCGCTCGGGGGTTTGCCCGCTCGGGGGTTTGCCCGGACACCTTGCTCACGCATTTTGTATAGCCCGGCGTCCGTGCTAACACTGGGCGGGCCAGAGCGGCCAACCCCGCGTCGAGCCGACGGTATTCGCGATGCGCGGGCTGCGCACTCGTGATCAGGAGTCTCGGAACAAATGTGCCGCTTGCGGCGTGACTGTTCGGAAGCTCCTGACCAGGCACCACATCCGCGCCGGTGACCAGGACCGTCGGCTGGCGTGCGGCGGCCCGGCGTCAGGTCGGTACCCCGGGCTCGGGGGTTTGCCCGGACACCTTGCTCACGCATTTTGTATAGCCCGGCGTCCGTGCTAACACGGGGCGGGTCAAGGAGAGCGCCCGGGGCGGGGCGGGGTGACAGCGGCGTGGCCAGTCGAGGAGAGGGCGCACAAGAGGGCGGATCAGGCGACGGGGAGGTGAGGGCGGCGCCGGGGAGGTGAGGGCGGCGCCGGAGGAGAAGGCGGGTCAGGGCGGCGGCGGACGAGAGGCGGTCTGGGCGGCGGAGGAGGAGAAGGCGGGTCAGGGCGGCGGCGGGCGGGAAGGCGGCGGAGGAGGAGAAGGCGGGTCAGGGCGGCGGCGGGCGGGAAGGCGGCGGAGGAGGGTCGTCGCTGGCTGAGGCGGCCGGGCTCGTCCGGGTGGCGGTGGTGGCCGACCAGGTGGCCGCCTCGCGTACGGGAAGCGGTGGCGCGAAGTAGTAGCCCTGGCCGTACCGGCAGCCCATGGCCAGCAGGGCATCGCGCTCCTGCAGGGTCTCGACGCCTTCGACGATCTGAACCAGGCCGAGCCGGTTGGTCAGCGTGATCATCGCCTCGAGGAGGGCCTGGCCGCGGGGCTCGGGCAGTTCGACCACGAAGCTGCGGTCGACCTTCATGATGTCGATCGCCGGCTGGCGCAGGTAGGCCAGGGAGGCGCAGCCGGTGCCGTAGTCGTCGATGGCGATCCGTACCCCGTCGGACCGCAGGTCGTTCAGGTAGGCCCAGCCCTGCGCGTCCTCGGCTACGAGTAGCCGTTCGGTGATTTCGAGGACCAGCCGGGAAGCGTCCACACCGGACACTCGTAGGCCGGATCGGACCGTCTCGGCGAAGCCGGCGTGGCGGAGCTGGTTCGGTGACACGTTCACGCTGACGTAGGGTGCACGGCCGCCGGGGGGCTCAACTGGACCAGATCGGCCAGGGCCCGCCGCACCACCCAGTCTCCGAGCGGCACGATGAGCCCGTTCTCCTCGGCGATGCGGATCAGCTCGTGCGGCGGAATGGACCCGCCATCGGTACGGTCGAACCGTATCAACGCCTCGAATCCGACCGCCCGACCCGTGCGCAGCTCGACGATCGGCTGGTAGTGGATCGCCAGTGTGTCGTCGCGCATGGCGTTCTCGAGTTCAACCCGCAGATCACTGCGACGGCGGATTGGGCTGATCATCCCGTCCTCGTACTCGCGCCAGTTGCCTTTGCCGGCGGCCTTCGCGGTGTAGAGCGCGGTGTCGGCCCGGCGCAGGAGTGAGTCGTACTCGGCCGGGGTCCGGGCGATGGCCAGGCCCACGCTGGCTCCGCTGTCCAAGGTGACCCCGGCCACGGTGACCGGCCGGCTCAGCGAGTCGGCGATGCGTTGCGCGGTCCGGCGGGCCGACTCGTCATCGGGTACGTCGCGTAGCAGGGCGGCGAACTCGTCACCGCCCAGCCGCGCGGCGAGGTCGTCGGCCCGCAGGCAGGCCCGGATGCGGTAGGCGACGTTGACCAGCAGACCGTCGCCGACCTCGTGCCCGTAGGTGTCGTTGACCTGTTTGAAGTCGTCCAGGTCCACGAACAGGACAGCTGACATGTCGTGCCCGGCGTCCCGGCCGGCCCGCAGCTGGTCGCGTAGCCGCTCGGCGTTGGCCAGCCCCGTCAGGGCGTCATGCGAGGCCCGGTAGGCCAGGTTGCGCTGGAGCTCCCGCTCGGCTGTGACATCCCGGACCGTGACCACAGTGCCGTTCACGGTCGGATCAGCGGTCAGGTCGCGCTCCTGGACCATGACGCTGCGCACGGCGTTGTCCGGGCGGCGGATCGTCGCCTCCAGCCCCTCGGCTTCGTCCACTGTGGAGCGCTCCGCCCCGGTCGGCGGGTTGGGTCCGGTCTCGAACAGGTCGCCGAAGAGCTGGCCGTACACGTCCCGACCGAACATGGTCTGGGCCGACGGGGTGGCGTAGTCGATCCGGCCGTTGCGGCAGATCAGCGTTGCGTCGGTACTGGTGAGGACGAGGGTCCGGAAGTACCGTTCGCGCTCCTCGCTCTGTAGGGCGCCCATCAGGTCGATGCGGGCCAGCGCGGCACCGGCCTGTTCGGCCAACGCCTCCAAGCTGGGCGCCAACTCGACCAGATGGCGTGTCGGCGCGGTGTACATGATGGCGTATGAGCCCGCCACCGGTAGGGCGTCGGCCCCTACCTTGACCAGCAGTTCGCCCAGGCCGTCGCGTTCGGTGAGGATGGAGCGGGTACCCAGGGCCGGTGCGAAGCGGGAGCGCTTGCCGTGCTCGGCCACCGAGGCGTGCGAACCGGCGCTGCGCGGCAGCTGGGCCCGCAAGGCCGAAGTGAGGCAGGCGGTCACCTCGGTCGATGCCGTCGCGAGTACCAGCGAACGCAGCGCCGCCCGTACCGCCTGGGCCGCCGACCCGCGACGTCCGTATGCCCGGGCGCCCAGCGCCAACCGCAGCACCATGACCAGACCGATGACGGCGCTGACCACCGCGATGGCGACTCCGGCCGTCACGGGTCCCGAGGTGGCCTCGATCAGGAGCGCGCTCGGCGCGACGAGCAGCGTGACGGCCAGCACGATGAGCCGCCGTGGGCCGATCTCATATCTGGCGTACCCCAGCACGTGGGTCGCGATGCGGGCCATGCCGGGCAGCAGCGCGGCTGCCCCGGCGAGTCCGTAGAGCGCGATGTATCCGACGTTCGACGATGGTGTTGCGCACGCCGTGCCCGACGATGACGGCGTGCGCGTAGGCGAAGTCCGAGATCAGGAACGCGGCCACGCCGACGGCGAGAGTGACGGCCGACCGGTTGCCCCGCCAGAGCAGCACCAGTCGCGCGCAGGCAGCGAGCACCGCGACGTAGCCCACCCACGTGGCCACCGCGGCCACCTTGCCCATTCCGGTCAAATGCAGGCTGACCACGGCTGGCCGGACCAGCACGATCCAGAACAGCAGGGCGCCGGCCAGGCTGAGCGAGATGGTATCCAGGATGGTCGGCCAGTCGCGGGTGGCCAATGTCGGCCGCCCCAGACCGAGCAGGCCGATAGCGAGCGGTACGTAGGTGATCAGGTAGAGCGTGCTCGTCACGCCCGGCTGCACCTGGGTGACGGGACCGCCCAATGTGGTGAGTGTGTCGCCGGCACCGAGCAGGAGCACCGACAGCCCGACGAGTAACCATGCGCCCCAGCGCTGCGGTCGCAGCACGAACGTACCGTGGGCGATGGCCCCGGCGGAGAGCACCGCCAGACCGCCCAGTGCCACCGCTCGCGCGGCGGGCGCGAAACAGTAGAGCAGCACCAGAGCCGCGAATACCAGTACATACCAGCGGCGGGTCGTGCGCAGCAACGCCCCGGTCCGGGCCTCCCCGCCCGGGCCGTCCATGGCGCCGGAGTCGTTCAGCGCCCCCATGCTGACCGCGACCATGTGAGCCCATGGTAGTCCGGACGGCGGGCACACATCGCTGATCCGTTGCCGGCGCCTCTCACGTGTATCGATGCGTAGCGGCGGTCGTTCCGGACCAGGCGGGCCGTTCGTGCGATACCGTGAAGCTCAAGGTGGCGTGGGCGGTCGGGGACCGTGCCGCGTGGACACCGACGGTTCGTCCCCACGCCAACTGGAGTGAGGTGACCACGAGAACCCGGCTGAGCCTGTCAGCTCGCGACGCCGCGCTGGATTCGCTGTTCCGGCAGAACCCGGATGCCTGGGTGGTGGCTATCCGGGAAACCGGCCACTTCACCGCGATGCCGCCGGAGGTACCGGTGGCCGGGCAGCGGGTCATCGACGGCCCGACCTCGGCACTCGATCTGGTCGCCGCGGAGGATCGGCACGCTGTCATCGACGCCTGGGAGCACGCCCTGCACGAAGGGGCCGGCAATGCCACGATCCATCCCCGTAGCGACCCCAACCATTCGATCGGGCTGTGGCTCGTCGACGCCACCCACCGCTACGGCGTCCTGATCGGGTTCTTCACCGGCTTCACCGCCGACACCGCGCCGCAGGCCATCCTCAGCGCCGCACTGGTCCCCAGGACCTCGAGTATCCGAAAGGATCAGGTCGCGGTCATGACCGATGTGGACGAGGCCGCGTCGGCCATTCTTGGATGGAGCCGCGCAGAGCTCGTCGGGCGGCGCACGCTTGACATCATCCATCCCGACGACCAGGAACGGGCGATCGCCAACTGGATGGACATGCTGTCGCGTCCCGGAGGCGCTCGCCGGGTCCGCCTGCGCCACCGCCACCGGGACGGCTCGTACCGGTGGCTCGAGGTGACCAACACCAACCTCCTCCACACCGACGATCCCCAGGTGATGGCCGACCTGGTCGATGTGACCGACGAGGTGACGGCGTTGGAGGCGCTGCGGGCCAACGAGCAGCTGCTGCGACGGCTGACCGAGGCCCTGCCGGTCGGCGTGCTGACCACGGGTGTCGACCGGCGCGTCACCTACTGCAACGAAAGCCTGCTGTCGATCGTCGGGCTGACCCATCAGTCCACTGTGGATGACCAACTGGCCACAGTGGAGCCGGATGGCCGTGCGGCGGTCAATGAAGCGGTTGGACGGGCGCTGGGTGAGGCCCGCGACGCCGATCTCGAGGTGTCGTTCGCCCCACCGGTTGGCGACCCGCGGCGGTGCGTGATGAGCCTGCGGGCGCTGACCAGCGACGTGGGTGAGGTTACCGGCGCCATCATCTGCCTGTCCGATGTCACAGACGAGGCGAACCTGCGCGAAGCGCTCCAGCGGCAGGTCCGGTTCGACCCGCTGACGTCCTGCCTCAACCACGCGTCCGTGCTGGCCGCCCTCGAGGAGCGGCTGGACCAGACGGACGCCGGCTCATGGACGGTCGCCCTCTTCATCGACCTCGATGACTTCAAAGGCGTCAACGACCGGCTCGGTCATGTCGCCGGCGATCGCATGCTCAAGGTGGTGGCCACCCGGTTGGGTCGCGTCGCCGGTGAGACCGACGTGGTCGGTCGGCTGGGCGGCGACGAATTCCTGATGGTCATGCGCATCGAGGCCGACCGGGCGAAGGTCACGCAGGCCGCCCACCTCGTCGCGACGGCGCTGGCCGAGCCGATACGGCTCGGTCGCCAGTGGACAGTGCCGCGGGCGAGTATCGGGGTGGCTTACGCCGGTCCGGCTGACGACGTGGACGCCGACGCCGTGGTATCGGTCGCGGACAACGCGATGTACGAGGCCAAGCGCATGGGCGAGGGAGTCCCGCTCGTCGCCTGGGCCGGCGAGGGCTGAGCCGGCCGCCAGGTATCGTCTGCCCATGGTGGAGGAGAGGTCCGAGTCGGTCGCGATTGTCGCACCAGTGACCGGCACGGTGGTATCGATCGACGTTCGACGACGGCTCGCTGGTCCGGGCCGGCGAGGAGCTGATCGTGATCGAGGCGATGAAGATGCACCACGCGGTGACCGCCCCGGCCGACGGGCTCGCCCGCGCCGCCGGTGCGGCCGTCGGCGACCTGGTCACGGAGGGCGCCGTGCTGTTGTGGCTCGACCCGTCGCCGGTACCCGTCCAGGCGCGTACCCGGACCGCAGACCAGCTCTCCACCGACCGGCCCGACCTGGCCGAGGTACGCCGCCGACACAACCTCGGCCTGGATGCGGCCCGCCCGGACGCGGTGGCGCGCCGGCACGAGGGCGGTCACCGCACGGCCCGGGAGAACGTCACCGAGGTGTGTGACCCCGACAGCTTCGTCGAGTACGGCCCCCTGGTCATCGCGGCTCAGCGTGGCCGGCGCGGGGTCGACGAGCTGATCGAGCGGACGCCAGCCGACGGGCTGGTCGCCGGACTGGCTACGGTGAACGCCGACCTGTACGGTCCGGACCGTACCGGGTGCGTCGTGATGGCCTATGACTACACGGTGTTGGCCGGCACCCAGGGCCATCACAACCACCGCAAGACCGACCGCATGCTCGAACTCGCCGAACGCAACCGGCTGGCCGTGGTCTTCTTCACCGAGGGCGGCGGCGGCCGGCCCGGCGACACGGATTCGTCCACTGTGTCCGGACTGACCGTGCCGACCTTCCACACCATGGCTCGCCTCAGCGGGCGGGTGCCCCTGGTCGGGATCGCCGCTGGCCGGTGCTTCGCCGGAAACGCCGCTCTGCTGGGTTGCTGCGATGTCATCATCGCCACCAGGGACTCGTCGATCGGTATGGGCGGCCCGGCGATGATTTCCGGGGGCGGGCTCGGTGACCACGACCCGGACCGGATCGGGCCGTCCGAGGTCCAGTACGCCAACGGAGTCATCGACATCCTCGTCCCGGACGAACGGGTGGCCGCCGGCACCGCCCGGCGCTATCTGTCGTACTTCCAGGGGAACAATCCACAGTGGACGTGTGCCGACCAGGAAGCGCTCCGCTCGGTCGTGCCCGCTGACCGGAAACGGGCCTACGATGTGCGCTCGGTCATCACCACAGTGGCTGACACCGACTCGGTACTCGAGCTGCGCGCCGGGTTCGGGCCGGGCGTGATCACCTGTTTGGCCCGCATCGAGGGCCGCCCACTGGGCCTGGTCGCGAACAACCCGTTCCATCTCGGCGGGGCGATCGACGCCGATGCGGCCGAGAAGGCGTCCCGTTTCCTGCGCCTGTGCGACGCTCACGACCTGCCGGTCGTGTCACTGTGCGACACCCCGGGCTTCATGGTCGGACCCGACGCGGAGCGGACCGCGACGGTGCGCCATTTCGGCCGGTTGTTCGTCACCGGCGCCAACCTGGGCGTGCCCGCCGTCACCGTGGTGCTGCGCAAGGCGTACGGGTTGGGCGCCCAGGCGATGGCAACCGGCAGCTTCGCCGCGCCCCGGGCCACCGTCGCCTGGCCGACCGGCGAGATCGGGGCGATGGGACTGGAGGGCGCGGTCAAGCTCGGCTACCGACGCGAGTTGGCTGCCGCCGATGATCCCGACGCGACGCTCGATCGGCTGATCGAGCGGGCGTACGACCAGAGCAGGGCACTCAACATCGCCTCGGTCTTCGAGATCGACGACGTGATCGATCCGGCCGAGACGCGACGGTGGATCCTCTCAGCCATCCGGAGCAACGCTCCGGTCAGCCCCGACCGGCCGCGGCGCTACGTCGACCCCTGGTGAGCCGATACCCCCTAGGGGTATGCTCGAGCGCATGGACCACCGGGAACACCATGCGGCCCCACCGGCCGCGACCTGGGGCATGGCGGTGCGGGCGACGCTGCACTGCCTGACCGGCTGCGCCATCGGTGAGGTGCTGGGCATGGTGATCGGGACGGCATTCGACCTGTCGAACCTGATCACGATTGTGCTGTCCATCGTGCTGGCGTTCGCCTTCGGCTACGGGCTGACCATGCGCAGTGTGCTCCGATCGGGCGTCGACCTTCGCACGGCCGTCACGGTGGCACTGGCCGCCGACACCGTCTCGATCACCGTGATGGAGCTGCTCGACAACGCTGTCCTCCTGGTCGTGCCCGGCGCACTGGACGCCGGCCTCGACACCTCACTCTTCTGGGGATCGCTCGCGTTCTCGCTGGTGGTCGCGTTCATCGTGACGACGCCGGTGAACCGGTGGCTGATCGGGCGCGGAAAGGGCCACGCCGTCACGCGCCAGTACCACCACGCCTCTTGATCCCAGGCCCGCCTGGTGCCGCAACCCGACGCCGACTAGGCACCCGTGCGGCCGGCTGGCAGAATCCTGCGGATGACCAGCAGCGTGCACGTGCTGACGACCGGATATGTCGGCAACCGGGTGGCCAGCACGATCACCCTTCTGCGTGAGGGCGACACCATTGTCGTGGTCGACCCCGGCATGGTGGCCGACCGGAAGCTGATCCTCGATCCGTTGGCGCCGCTCGGGATCACCGCGGACCAGGTGACCGACATCGTGCTCAGCCATCACCACCCCGACCACACCCTCAACGCGGCGCTGTTCCCCAACGCCCGCGTGCACGACCACTGGGCCATCTACCACGACGACCTGTGGACCGACGAGGATGCCGAGGGGGCCGAGCTGTCGCCGTCGATCCGGCTGACCCGGACTCCCGGACACACGCCGGAGGACATCAGCACACTGGCCACCACGGCCGACGGTCTGGTCGTCCTCACCCACCTGTGGTGGACCGAGCGTGGCCCGGCCGACGATCCGTTCGCCTATGACCGCGACCGCCTGGCCCAGGAGCGCCGGCGCATCCTCGATCTCGCCCCGACGCTGGTCATCCCGGGCCACGGGTCGGCGTTCACTCCCGACGCGACGACACCCGTGTAGGACGGCGTCCGACTCCGAGCCGCCCCAGCCCCGCGGGTGGTTCGGGGCCGACTCGAGGTCCGCCGCGCTAACCTACCCGAGTGGCGGACACGGTGAGCACGGCACACGGCGTACGGATGCTGCACTGCGCGGCCGACGGCCCGACGCTGGCCGACGGCGCCGGCGCGGTCGAACTCGTCGCGCTGGCACTCGCCCAGCAGGCCGACCTGGTCGTGGTACCGGTGGCCCGGCTCGACCCTCGCTTCTTCACGCTCAGCACGGCCGTGGCCGGCGAGATCGTCCAGAAGCTGGTCAACTACCGGCTCCGGCTCGTGGTGGTGGGCGACATCAGCCGGTACGTCGCCGCCAGCACCGCGTTCCGCGACTTCGTGGCCGAGGCCAACCGTGGCCGGCAGACCTGGTTCGTGGCGGACGCCGCTGAACTCGACGCCCGGCTGGGGCGAACCTAGCCCAGGGTCCAGTAGATGATGCCAAGGCACATCTCGTCGCTGGTGCCGTCGCCCCACATCACGTACCGGGGCTTGAGGTTCTTGAGCTGCGGCAGTTTGCCGCGCAGGGACGCGTCATAGGTGCAGGTGACCTTGACCGTGTCCCCGGTCTTCACCGCGACCGGCGTGACCAGCGGGCGCTGACCCTGGTCGTCGAAGTTGAACACAGGTAGGTCGAGAAGTGTCTTGGCGCCCGGCTTGCCCGGGTTGATGGTGACGCTGATCGACTTGCCGAGCAGGTGCATGTGGCCGGCCACCGAGTAGATGGTGCCGGAGCGTCGGACCGGGATCTCGCACGACTGGGTCACCCCGGGAGTCGGCGCCTTTCCCTTGTTGCACAGGTAGTTCAGGCCATTGACCATGCTGACCGCCTCCTGCCCGAACCGCTTGCGCAGGTCGTCGAGGGCGGCAGTGCGGTCACACAGCGGGCCGGACTCGGCCGATGTGCAGGGCAGCTCGATCGGGCCGGGAACGAGCATCGTCTGCAGCGGCTTGACCGAGGTCGAGGTGGTCAGCCGCAGACGCATCCTCGACTGGTCGGACTCGCCCGGCCGGCCGTTGGTCGCGAGCAGGTTGTAATGGATCTGCATCACCAGTCCGGAGCCGGGCTCCATGGCGAAGCCGAGGTTGTCGCCGAGCAGCGTCTCGTGCGCACCGGGCGCCCAGGAACCGACCCATCCGCCACCGCCGAAGCTGCCGCCGCTGCCGACGCCGTCGCCGCCGAAGCAGGTCCAGCCGTCACCGGGCTCCCCCGCGTCGACCGCCCGGGCCGTGGCCACGTCGCCGGCCGGCACCCGGTAGATGATGGCGTGGTGCACGATCGCGCCGTTCTGGGGCATGAACTGGCTGCCCACGAGATATGACGCCGTCGTGATATGCGGGTCGATCAGGAAGCAGCGGTACAGGTCGGTCCCGCCGGCCGGTGGCACCGGCGTGAACGACCTGGCCAGGCCGATCGTGGTGAAATGCTCCCCCGCGCGCAGTGGGGCGTCCTGCGTGGCCGGCGCCCTGGTGGGCTCAGGGGTGCCGGCGGCCGCCGGGACCGTGTCGTTGCCCGCCGGGCTGGCCGGAGCTGACGGTCCACTACACGCGCCGGCGCTCAGGAGCAGGCCGACCAGGCCCACCGCGACGGCCGTGCCCTTGACACCCATCCGCATGCGTAGAAGGTACGCCGTGCGGCTGGACCAGACCACGACCCGCTTCACATATGCAGATTCAGGAATGCATGTGCCGACCTGACCAGCGGATAGACCCTGAGTGTTCGCTGAGAACGGGGCTCGTGGCAGGATCATGACATGGCCGAGACCGGTGTCGTGTTCCCCGAGACGGGCGGCGGGCGAAGCACCTCCGCGCTCGGCCGGACCGTGGTCGCCGACGCGCTGCGGGGCGCCGACCCGATCGGCGCCCGGGCGGCCGAGAACGAGACCTCCTGGCGGCGGGAGTACCGGCTGCACTTCCGCCGCCTGGTCGAGGCGGCGCTACCGTCCCGGGAGGCAGCGCTGACCATCGCCCGCGACGGCCTCGACTCGCTGCACCGGCAGATGCGTTTCGTCGGCCCGGAGGGGGAGATCGCGCTGGACGGGTCCGCCGAGCTGCCGGTGACCGAGCCGCTGCGCACCGCCACCGTGGCCGGCACGGCCGCGCCCGAGGAGGAGCTGATCCTGCCGTACCGCGGAGAGCGCCTGCGCGGCGACGCCCTGGCCGCCCGGCTCGACGCCTGGGTCTCCCGCGGCATCATCGAGCCGTCCTGCGCCGACGCGGTCAAGCTGGTCGCGGCCAACCCGGACTGGCTGGCACTGCGGGGCCGGACCGTTGTCGTCCTCGGCGCCGGGGCGGAGATGAGCCCACTCACCGCCTTACTGCGCTGGGGCGCCGACGTGGTGGCGGTCGACCTGCCGCAGCCGGCCGTGTGGCAACGGCTGGTCGGTACCGCCCAGCGCTACGCCGGCCGGCTGCACGCGCCGGTCACCGCGGGCGCCGACCTCACCGGCGGTACCGGCCTTGGCGCCGACCTGATGTACGACGTGAACCGGGTGGCCGCCTGGCTGTCCGAAGTAGACGGACCCATGACGGTCGGCAACTACGCCTATGCCGATGGCGCCGTGCACGTGCGGGTGACCGCCGCCGTCGACGCGCTCACCCAGCACCTGCTCGCCCGGCGCTCCGACATCGGACTGGCGTTCCTGGCCACCCCGACCGACGTGTTCGCGGTACCGGCCGAGGCGGTCGCCGAAGCCACCCGTCGCTACGCCGAGGACACCGGCATCGGACGCATCCGCGGCCCCGTCCGCATGCTCAGCGGAGGCCGGCTGCTGACCCGCAACTACCCCCCGGGCGCCGACCCCGGTATCAACGACACCCTGGTCGCCCAACAGGGTCCCAACTACGCGCTGGCCAAGCGACTGCAACGCTGGCGGGCCACCCGGTCGCGAGCCGACGGCGTCGAGGTGTCCCTGCGGGTCGCCCCCGGTACGCGTACCCGCAGTGTGGTCAAGAACCGCGTGCTGGCGGCCGCCTACGCGGGGGCGCACCGCTTCGGCGTCGAGGTGTTCGAGCCGGCCACCAGCAACACCCTGATGGCCGCCATGCTGGTCCACGACCTGGCGGTGAAGCCCTCGCCCAAGGACCATCCGTGGCAGGACGAAGCCGACGCCGCCGCCCACGGTGGCCTGTGGCGCATCCCGTACGCGCCCCGAAGCGTCCTCGGCATCGCCGTCCTCTTCGGCGGCACCGCCCTCGCCCGCACCTGACGCCCAGCCCGGGGGAAGCAAGGGCCCGGGTGAAGGAAGGGCACCTTGTTAACGCCTCCGGTATAGGAAGGGCCCCCTACTAACCGGTAACCCGGGGCGGGCGAGCGGGCGGGCGAGCGGGCGGGCGGGCGGGCGAGAGAGCGAGCGGGCGAGCGAGCGGGCGAGCGGGGGGCGGAGCGGGCGGGCGGGGGGCGCGGGCGGGGTAGGTCGGCGGCCGGGACGACTGGGAAGGACCGCACAGCGATCGGGTCATCCAACCGCCCGTATGGGGCAGCTGGATGACCCAATGCCGACCTGGAGGGTGGGTGGGGGTGCGGGTCAGGCGATCACGGTACCGGTGAGGGCGCCGAAGCCGATCCGGGTGCCGTTCCGGCCGGGGGCGTGGCCACGGATGGTGACGGTGTCACCGTCCTCGAGGAAGGTCCGGCGGACACCGCCGGCCAGGACGACCGGCTCGGTACCGTTCCAGCTCAGCTCCAGGAACGACCCCCGCTGGTCGCGCTCCGGGCCGGAGACGGTACCCGAGGCATACAGGTCGCCGGTGCGCAGGCTGGATCCGTTGGCGGTCAGGTGGGCCAGTTGCTGGGCGGCCGACCAGTACATCTGGGCGTAGGGCGGCGCCGACACCACGGTACCGTTCCACTCCACCTCGAGCCGCAGGTCGAGTCCCCACGGCTCACCGGCGCGCAGGTACGGCAGGGGTTGGGGATCCTGGGCCGGCGACGGGATCCGGGCGGCGTCCAATGCGGACAGTGGCACCACCCAGGGCGAGATCGAGGTGGCGAAGGACTTGCTCAGGAACGGGCCCAACGGGACGTTCTCGAATGCCTGGATGTCACGGGCACTCCAGTCGTTGAGCAGGACCACACCGAACACGTGGTCGGCGAAGTCGGCCACCGGCACCGGTGTCCCCAGTGGACTCCCGACGCCCACCACGAAGCCCACCTCCGCCTCGATGTCGAGGCGCTGGCACGGCCCGTAGCTGGGCGGTTGGTCCCTCTCGAGGCGGCGCTGCCCGTACGGGCGCTGGATGGGTGTGCCGGAGACGACGACCGTGCCGGCCCGCCCGTGGTACCCGATCGGCAGGTGTCGCCAGTTGGGGGTGAGCGGCGCACTGTCGGGGCGGAACATGCGGCCCACGTTGTACGCATGGTGCTCGGAGGAGTAGAAGTCGACGTAGTCGGCCACCTCGACCGGCATCCGTAGCTCCACTTGGGACAGTGGCGTGAGGTGAGGCTCGACGGCTGGCCGGTGGGCCTCGTCGGTGAGCAGGTCGATCAGCCGGGTCCGGGTCGCGTCCCAGGCGGCCCGGCCGCGGGCCATGAAAGCGTTGAGCGAGCCGGTGGCGAAGTCGTCCCGGCCCAGAGTGTCCAACCGGGACAGATCGAGGACCTGATCGCCGATGGCGACTCCGACCCGGGGCGGATCGCCGAACACCCCGTATGGGAGGTTCTCCAGCGGAAAGTCCGTGTCGTCGGGCAGGTCCACCCAGGTACGGCTCATCTCGGTCCTCTCGTCACGCAAAGTTACCAACGGTCGGTGTACATGGCGGCCCCGCCCCGTTCGTCGTACCGGTGAAAGATCCTAGGAGGAGGCGCCATGAAGTACCTGTTTCTCATCTGTATCGACCCGGACGTCGAGCTTCGCCCCGAGCAGGTCGCGGTGGGGAGCTGGATCACCGAGATGTCCGAGCGCAATGTCCGGGTGGTCGGGCACCGTCTGCGCCCGGTCAGCGACGCGACCACCGTCAGCGTGCGCGACGAGCAGCTGCTCGTCTCGGACGGTCCGTTCGCTGAGACGAAGGAGCAGATCGGTGGCTTCGACCTGATCGACTGCCGGGACCTCGACGAGGCGGTGGAGATCGCGTCGAAGCACCCCGTCGCGAAGTTCGGGCGGATCGAGATCCGGCCCATCTGGCCGATGTGACGGGGGTGCCGGTGGCTGATGTCAGCGAGGCGGTGGCGGCGGCGTTCCGCGACGAGTGGGGCCGCGTCGTCGCCACGATGATCCGGGTCACCGGCGACTGGGACCTGGCCGAGGAGTGCGCCCAGGAGGCGTTCGCCCGGGCCGTCCAGCGAAGGCGCCGGGACGGGGTGCCCGACCGTCCCGGCGCCTGGTTGACCACCACGGCCCGCCACATCGCGGTGGACCGGCTGCGCCGGTTGGCAACGGAGGCGGCCAAGCTACAGGAGGTGGCGGCGGTGCCGGTACCCCACGATGACGAGGACGTACCGGACGACCGGCTACGGCTGATCTTCACGTGTTGCCGTCCGGCGCCTTCCTGAGCGCCCGTCAACTCCGCACATGGACTCCGGTCGGCGGAATTCGGCCCTAGACGAGCGATTCCTAACCCGGCTGCGGCGAGTCGCTAGATCATGATCTTTGGGGAGGGTATCCATGACCGTTTGTGAAGACAGACCTGGATACCCTCTTGATCGCACTGTACGTGCTGGTCGATGACCACGTGATTCCGGCTCAGGGGCAACGTCGTCCCGGTCGGCCGAAGAGGCTCACTGACGCTGAGCTGGTGTGTCTGGCGGTGGCTCAGGTGCTGTTGGGCGCCCGCTCAGAGCATCACTGGCTGCGCACGTGCTGCGGCCGGTTGGGGCACCTGTTCCCGTATCTGCCCAACCAGCCCGGCTACCACAAGCGAGTCAAGGCGGCGGCGCCGCTGTTCTGCCAGGCAACCGAGTACCTGGCCACACTGTGCCCGTCCTGGGCCGATGACCTGCGCCTGTTTGATGCCACCCCGGTGCCGTGCGGCACGTCGCGGGAAACGGTACGGCGATCGGATCTGGTCGGACTGGCCGGCTACGGCTATTGCGCCTCGCATTCACGCTGGTACTGGGGGCTGAAGCTGTGCCTGCTCACCACCGCCGAGGGCATGCCCGTGGCGTGGTGCCTGGCCAACCCGAAGATCGGCGAACGAGAGGTAGCCCAAGAGCTTTTCGGCCACGCCCGCGACCGGGCCGCGCTACGCGACGGGACGATTGTGCTGACCGACAAAGGCTTGTCCGGCAAAGAGATGGAGCACTTCGCGGCCGATCAGGTCGGAGTCTTGCTGGTACGCCCGGACCGCAAAGACGAGAAACGTCGCTACGGCAACCTGGCCGGCATGCGGCAATGGATCGAGTCCGTCAACGACACCCTCAAGGGCCAACTCGATCTCGAACAGCACGGCGGGCGAACCCCCGCCGGCGTCTACGCCCGCGTCGCCCAACGCCTCCTCGCCCTGGCCGCCGCGATCTGGCAAAACTGGCCCTCGACGCCCCCGTCAAGCGTTCGCTGATCGCCTACGACCACTGACCGGGCACGTCGGAGATCGGAATCACTCGTCTAGAAGCCGTACCACGCGTTCGTAGTAGGCGGCGGGGCGGGTTGGCGCAGCTCGCGCCAATCGGAGTCGTGCGGTCAGCCGCACGGGCACGACCAGAGGTCATCAGCTGCCAAGGCAACCTCGATAACGGTCTCGGAGACAGCTCTCTCGACGCGCGACTGAACGCCCTGGGGTGTGTTGACTCGTGGAGTGTGACTGGGCCGCAACTGGGCGTCGCCGCGCAGCTTCCTGCCGTTGCTGGCGATGAGCTGGACGTGGCTCTGTAGCCGCGCCACCATTCGTTGCGAACCTCGATCGCCAGTTTCTTCGGCGCGACGCAGATCCAGTCAAAGTGAACCCGCGGCGTAGTGGCGGCGTGACCCAGCTCCGCTTCGACCTGACGTAGTGCGTCCGTTGGCCGCCCGGCGTGGGGATTCCGTGGGAGCCGGGGGCGGCCTACTCGATCGTCCAGCCCTGCCCCGGCGGCGCCCGGCTTGGTGCAGCGCGGCCGCGGCGGCACGCTGCTCGTCTTCGCCAAACGTTACGGCGCCAAGGTAGAGCAACTCGCCTGTGGCCTTGGACGGTTCGGTGCCGGTCTTTGTCGTACTCAAGAACGCCGATGAGGCCCCGATCCCAGCCGACCCTCGACGCTCGACGCCAAGCGGGCTGGCAGCAGCAGTCGGGGTCAGCCAGCGTGGACTTGTATGGCCGCCCGCGATTTTCGCTGACAAAATGACGTGAATGGATCGTCGGTGCCGGCGACATGCGCATCGCGGCCGGTTTGGTCGTGGCGTCGCGACCATAACCGGCTCTTCAACCTTGAGCGGGCACGCGGCTTGTTCTCTTTATGGCTCGCTCCCGTGATCTGGTGCAGTGGAAGCGTACGCAATTTCAGTAGTGGCTTCCGGAAGATGGACTCATCAGCGAATATTCTCAGGCAGCATAGGCCGAACCCGGTTTACGAGCGGTACAGGTCCCAGGACGGCGGCGACCCCTCACTCACCCGAGGATGGGTCGCCGCCCCGTGACCCGACGTGGGGTCGCTAACCTTCAAGCAGCGCGTATCGATTTCCGCAGGTTATTGCGCGCGAACGCCGCTAGGACTCCAGGGACTATCGCTGGCACAAGGCCGGCGATCGTGGCCACCCCGAGAGAGATCCCTGCGGAGCGGTCCTTGTGTCGAACTACCGCGATCGAACCGAAAACGGCGGCCAGTAGCGCAACACACTGGGTTACCGCGAAGACGATCCACAGCGATCGAATACTGGATCCGGCAACGACTGCACCGTCAAGCTCGACCTTTGTCGTGGTGACTAAGGGGGTTGCGGTTACGAAGATCAGAGCCGCCACGGCGGCCAGGCCAGCCAGGATCAGGGCGATTGACCTACTCCGGTCCATGTGCCCACGCCCTCTCGCGTTGGCTCAGTTCTGTGGCTGTCTACCATACCCTCTAGTCCCACGTTGCGTCGAAGTGTCCCCAGGTGGAGACATTCTGGGTGATGTTGTAGACCCAGGGCAGCTTGTTCACGAAATGGTGACCCGTGTAGTGGTGGACGCCGCCCGGGTAGTGTCCGTTCAGCGTGTACGGAATGAAGTCGTTGGTCGTGCAGCCGTCCCAGTCCCAGAAGTTGGCGGTCCCCCAACCGGTGGTCCAGCCGGTGCAGACACCGCTCCAGCTCGATACCGTCGTGCCGTTGTAGCACCAGGACAGGTTCTGTTTGGCGACCAAGGCGACGGGCCAACCGAGCTCGACGATGATATTGGCGGTGCTGCCACAACCGCTGATCAGCGGTTGGGGCCCTGATGGCGCCTCCACCCGTAGGCGGATCGAGAGGTTTTGAGACGCCAGGCGCGGGTCGCACTTGTAGGCCTCGGCGGTGTCCCGGGTGAGGGCGCCGTCAATAACGAACTGGTCGGCCATCGACCGCATGGGGGCCCACTTCGGGTCGCCCTGCTCGAAGCATGCCTTGCCGCCTGCCGCGGCTGCCGCAGGCTCAGCGACGGTCAACACCGCCGCAAACGCCGCGAGACTGGCCGAGACAACCAGCGCTCGTTGGATGAAACGGACCTTGGGGATGGGTGGGGTTCTCATCTGTTACGTCCTCACCGTTGAGGAACGGTCCCGGGCGCGCGCAGGTTGGGCAACACCGCCAAGGAGTTGGGCGAAGGTGCTTGTTGCCACGTGCCCTCAAGGGCCAGGGGGCGCACGGACCTGTTGTCTCGATGATCTACGCATCGATACGTATCGACTGATACTCGCAGGTCAGCGACCACGTGTCAATTCCCACACCGGGGCGGTGATACGGCCCGCTTGCGCCACCACAGCGCCACCTGCTGGTCGGCGACCGGCGAATTACTAGTCGTCCCGCAGTCAGGACAGAATCCTTGGCGCGCACCGGTTTCAATCACGACCTGAACCACCCGATCGGCGACACGCACAACGTCGACGACACGGAAGCTGTCCAGACCGAACCACAACGACGTAGTGTCGCCCATGCTCGTTGTCCGCGCTGTTTTCGGTTTGTCAGAGACAGTCAGCATGCCGAGGCCACGAGCCTCATTCATGCATCGACACCCCGCTCAAGTGCGGGAGAGATTCCCTAACAACTTGTCAAGTCGCGGGTGGTTACCGCCCGTGTGCAGGGTTCATCGCGGCGCGGGGATCCGTGTGGCGCCCGCGTCGGAGTGTGCTCGGTGGTCGGATTTGCGTTAGCGGGTGGTCTTGGACCTCTTGGTCGCGGCGGTCCGGGCTCGGGCGCGGGACCGGGTCTTTTCGTCCACTGTGTAGTGATCTTCGATGAGTTGCTTTCGCGGCACGCCGGATAACCGGGTTCTTGTCGAGGTCGCGCTGGTACGGCTGCCCGCGGTGCAGCACTGTCCACTTCCGTTCGACGAGCTCGCGGGACCGCGACGCGGGCCTGGGTGTGGGTGTGTCCACGGTGGACCTTGAGCCGGGTGGTGGAAGGCGGCCAGTTGTGGGTCGTGGCTGCGGGCGACGTTGGCGGCTTGGTAGAAGGCCAATCACAGCACGGTCGGGCCTTCCTTGCTAACGCCAATTCTCGTGTCGCGGTTGGCGGGCTGTAGGCCGAGTAGGCGTCTCGGGCTCCTGTCTACCGGTCTGGTTGCGCTGCTGGGTGTTCGTGCTGGTGTGGCCGGTACGCGCAGTGAGTCCAGGTCCAGTTCCGCTGTTTGTTAACTCCGTGATCGTTTTAGCGTTGCCTCCGCACACTGTGGACTGTCGTGATCCGACGGTGCTTCCGGGTAGTGAAATCACATGGATGTAGTTCATCTGCGGCGTGTCGCATGTGGACTTCTGGCGTGTCACGCAGGGCGCGTGATCTCATGACTGTATGTCCCAGACAGCGAAATCAGCCCAGGTGGCGGTCCGGCCCGGCGGTGAGTTCTTCAGCTCGCCGACCGAGCCCGCCCATCGTCGGTATGAGGCGCTGCGCGCGTTCCTGGTCGAGGGATTTTCCGCAGCGCAGGTGGCGACGCGGTTCGGCTACACGGCCTCGACGGTCGTGTCGATGGTGCGCGACTTCCGCGCCGGGCAGCGTGATTTTTTCGTGGAGAGCAAGCCGGGGCCCAAGAGCGCACCAGCCAAGGACGCGGCCCGGGCCCGCATCGTGGCCCTGCGTCAGGCCGGGCACTCGGCCTACGAAATCTCCCAGGTGCTGGCCAACGAAGGCACACCGCTCAACCGCACCGGGGTGGCCGAGGTGCTGGCCGAGGAAGGCTTCGCCCGGTTGCAGCCACGCCCACACGCCGAGCGGGGCCTGCCCCGCCGCCACGTCGCGACCCGGGCCAAGGTAGTCGACTTCGCCACCCTGCCCGCACAGCAGGACACCAAGCTGGCCGGATTGCTGCTGGCGATCCCGGACCTGGTCAGCCTGGACCTACCCGCCATCGTGGCCAAGGCCGGTTATCCGGGCACGTCGGTGATCCCCGCGTTGAGCTCGGTGCTGTCGTTGCTGGCGCTCAAGCTCACCGCCACCCGACGGGTGTCGCACGTGGATGATCTAGCCGCAGACCCGGGGGCGGCGTTGTTCGCCGGGCTGACCAGCCTGCCCAAGGCCACCGCGTTGACGACCTACTCCTATCGGCTGGAGCACTCCCGGCAGGTCGCGTTGCTCAAGGCGTTGGACCAGGCGGCCATCGCCGCCGGCCTGGTCGACGGGCAGGTACTCAACCTCGACTTCCACGCCATCATGCACTGGGGACAGGACGTGGCGCTGGAGAAGCACTACGTGCCCCGCCGCTCGCAGCGCACCCGATCGGTGCTGACCTTCTTCGCCGAGGACGCCGCCCACCACACCCTGGTCTACGCCAACGCCGACCTGTCCAAGGCCACCCAGGCTGGCGAGGTCATCGCGTTCTGCGACCACTGGCGCGCCGTCACCGGCCACGACCCGGCCCTGCTCATCATGGACTCCAAAGTCACCACCCAAGACGAGCTGGGCAAGCTCACCGACCGCGGCATCGCCTTCATCACCCTGCGAGCCCGCACACCCACGCTCACCAAGGCCCTCGCCGCCATCCCCGCCAAGGACTGGACCACCCTCACCGTCGAACGCGCCAGCGGCAGCGACCGCCGGGTCCAGGTCATCGACGACCCCGCCGTCAAGCTCACCGACTACCCCGGCACCCTGCGCCAACTCGCCATCGCCGGCCTCGGCCACGACGAACCCACCATCCTGATCACCAACGGCGTCGGCCCGCTCCAACACGCCAAGGCCAAAAAGGTCATCGAGCACTACGCCCGCCGCATGAACATCGAGCAACGTCTCGCCGAGTCCATCCGCTCCTTCCACCTCGACGCCCTGTCCAGCTCCGTTCCCCTCAACGTCGACCTCAACGTCGTCATCTCCGTGCTCGCCCACACCCTCTGCCAAGCCCTACGCCGCCGCCTACCCGGCTACGCCACCGCAACCCCCGACACCCTGCAACGCCGCTTCCTCTCAACCGCAGGCACCATCACCACCACCAGCACCAACGTCGTGGTCCGCCTCGACCGGCGCACCTACTCACCCGTCCTACGCCAAGCCCACCTACCCACCACCACCGTCCCCTGGTGGGACAACCGTCAACTCCGCTTCGAGTTCGACTAGCGACGGCAATCGATCAACACCACAAACCAGGGTCCAACTCCCTGCGCGAGAATCGGCGCTAATGGCCCGACTGGGCTGGATCACCGTGCCCGAGGCTCAGTTGGACGGGGTGATTCCGACGTAGCTGGCTGCGTCCTTCGCCGACGCGTGCAGGCTGGCATCGCCGAGGTAGGCGCGGATGGTGGGGCCAGTGACCGGGCCGATACCGGGGATCGAGTTGAGCAGCGGGTCGTCGCCGTAGATGCGTTCCCAGTAGTGGCGGGCCCGCTCGGTGAGGCGGGCGACGCGCTGCTCGGCGACGGAGAGGTCGGTGAGATGTTCGGTGACGTCGAACGCCAACGCGTCCAGGTCGAGCCGCCCGGTCCAGAACCTCTCCCAGGCGGCGGCGTGGCTACGGATGGCCTCAACCCGGTCGGGCACGTCGGCGACGCCTCGGGTGTGCTCGGCCACCATGGCGGTCAACGCAGGGCGCGGCAGGCGGTGGCCAATTGTGACAGGTGCGGCCACCGGCCCAGCACGGCCTTGGCGGTCGGCATCAACGTCGCGAATGCGTTCCACACGTCCGGGAACGCCCACCGCGCCAAAGACAACAGCCGTCGCAGGCAGCAGTTGGCGTCGATGACAGCAGCACCGCGGCGCACGCACAGCCGCCCCAACGCCAGCTCCGCCGGGGAGGGCAGCCGCAGCGGGGCCAGCGCGAACATTTCGCCGGCGCGGGCGAGCACATCGGCGTCGATCACGTCGGTCTTGTAGGTCGGCCTTGAGGTTGAGGGCGGTCTGCCGCGCGGTGCTGACGGGCTCGGCGGTGTCCGCCGTGTTGTCCACGTTGGATAGGCCAACGTCGGTTTTTGTGAGCGCCAGGTCGGTCTACTCGGTGCCCGGGGTCGAGGCGGTCCACGCGCCAGCCTTGCGCTGGATCAGCGCGTCGTTCGCGGGGGCTAGCGCGGCGATCGCGGTCAGGTCGGAGTCGAGCGGCTGCTTTCCCGCGAGGTCGGCGGTCAGGCCGGTCACGTCGGCCTCGGTGTGCGTGTGCGAGGTCGCGGCCCTGCCGGCGAGGGCGGCCGTGGTGGCGGCGTCGTCGGCCTTCGCGGCGAGGGCCGAGGTCGGGCCGATCACGTCGGACTGCGCGTGCGTGTGCGAGGTCGCGGCCTTGCTGGCGAGCGCGGTCGCCGTGGCACGCCCGGTCCGGTGGTCGAGCTCAACCGGGCGGTCGCGATCGGGATGGCCGACGGACCGGCAGCCGGCCTGGCCGCGGTCGACGGACTGATCGCCACCGGCGCGCTCACCCGGTACCACCTGCTGCCGGCCACCCGAGCCGACCTGCTGCGCCGGCTCGGTCGACGGGACGAGGCGGCGCAGGCGTACCGGCAGGCCGCGGAGCTGGCCACGAATGACATCGAGCGGACCTACCTGCTCGATCGTCTGTCCTCATTGGACGATCATCCGAATTCTTCAGCGCCATAGGAGTTTCGGGGCGGACAACTGTCGCCCGTCGATGTTAGGCTGCGCCGCGTGCCACCTCATGAGGTTCGAGTCGACCCGACTGACGTGACGCGCGTGGCCGATCAGATGCTGCGTTCGTCGCAGCGGGTCGGTGATGCATGGCGGGGAGTCCAGGACGCGCTGGCGGTCCCCGCCGCCGCATTCGGTGACGATGCGGTGGGTTCCTGGGTGCATGCCGGGCACCAGGCTGTGGTCGAGGGCGCTGACGGGGCGTTCGACCAGCTGGTCGCGGTGCTTGAGGGGGACATGGACCGGATGTACCGGGTCGCGTTCGCGTACGCCGAGGCGGACGAGAACGCGGCAGACAGGTTTCCGATCACGCCGGTGTGACGTCCCCGGCACCGACCCACAGGTGTTGCGATGCCATTACCCCAGAAACAACTCCAGACGATCTCCACGACGGACGTGTGGGACCTGCACGCCCGCCCGGACCTCGTGTTCACGGCCGCTCACGGATGGCGGGACGTGGCGTCCGCCCTCACCTCCGCTGCCGACGGGGCCAGCCACCCACTGACCTGGCAGGGCCCGGCCGCCGACTCGTTCTTCGCGCACCGCCACCAGCTCCTCGGCGACCTGGACGGCGCGTCCGCGCTGGCCGAGGCGGTCGCCGCTGTCCTGGACCGGATGGCGTCCGCGTTACGGGAAAGTCAGGCGCACCTCACCGAGGAGTGGGGACGGGTCGTCGACATACCGTTCAGCTACGACGCGCCCGGCCATCTCGTGTTCAGCCCGGCCACGACGGCCGACCAACGGGTCGTGCACGTGTCGGTCGACGCCTGCGTACACCTGCGTCACGATCTCGGACACCGACTCGCTTGCGACGCGGCCGAGTTCGAGAAGGCCCGCCGGGCTTTCGTGGCCATGGCCAGCGCCTGGCTGCCGGTGGCCGACGGTACTGCCCAGCCCTTCAGCGTGCCGCCCGACGTGGCTGGAACCTCGCTCCTGTACGTCGACAACGAGGTGGTCGTCAGTACCGGTGCCGGCTCCGACACGGTCGAGGTCGGCGTCGATCAGCGCAGCGGCCTGCAGTACATCGCGGTGAACGGGCGGCGACACTCACGTCTCCCCCGACGCCGCCATCGTCGTCCGTACCGGCGAGGGCAACGATGTGATCTCCGTGGCCCCGGGTACCCGCGTCCGCGTCACGTTGATCGGCGGCGACGGCGATGACGTGATCGAGGCTGGCGACGCCAGCGCCACTCTGCTCGGGTTGGGCGGCCGCGACCGCCTGTACAGCGGAGCCGGCGACGCCAGGTTGTCCGGCGGGGCCGGCCGCGACTACCTCGAAGGAGCCGCGGGCCATGACATCCTCGCCGGCGGCCTCGGCGACGACACGCTGTACGGTCTCGGCGGAGACGACGGGATCAGCGGCGGCCCCGGGCAGGACTATCTCGACGGAGCGGCCGGCAACGACACCGTGGTCGCGGGCGCCGGCAACGACATCATCTCCGGCGGTCTCGGCGACGACGCTCTGGCTGGCGGCTCCGGCGACGACGTTGTCTACGCCGGCCGGGGACACGGCACGAGCGACGGCGGTGGTGGGTTCGACACGGTCTACCGCGATCCGGACGACGCCACCGGCAGCGCGGAGCACACGGTCACGGTCCAGATCAAGGACCTGGGAACGTCCATTGTGGTCGAAGGATCACCACAGTTCCAGGCCAGGGTCAACGCCGACCTGGAGATGCTCCGGTCCTCCCCGGACGGGCAGCGGATGCTCGCCGCGGTGGACGACGCCCATCGCCGGACCGGTGACACCGTCACGATCCGGGAGTACGTCAACCCGACCCGACCCGACGACTCGACCACCCAGATGAGCGGCTCGGACGTGATGATCGCGTACAACACCCACCTGGATGAGCTGCGGGCCAACGGCAACATCCGCGTCCCCGGGCCACCGGTGGTCGTCCTCTACCACGAGTTGGCCCACGGGTACGACTTCCTCAACGACACGTTCGCTCCGGGCATCTACACCGGTGCCGACGATCGCGGCCCGCTGAACCTCGGCGTGCCCAACCTCGAACGGGAGGCGGTGGGGCTGCCCGTCGACGATGACAACGACCCCTCGACGCCGCCCGAGCTGTACCCGTCACATCCCTACGAGCTGACCGAGAACGCGCTGCGCTCCGAGATGGGGGCGCCACTCCGACCGGCCTACTGAGGCGCTCCGCCACTGTCACCTGGAGTGCTCCGCCACTGTCACCTGAAGCGCTCCGCCACTGTCACCTGAAGTGCTCCGCCACTGTCACCTGAAGCGCTCCGCCACTGTCACCTGAAGTGCTCCGCCACTGTCACCTGAAGCGCTCCGCCACTGTCACCTGAAGCGCTCCGCCACTGTCCACAGAGGAGAGCGATGCCTTTCCGGACTCCCGCCGCCATCGCCATGGTCGGCGTCCTGCTGACCGTCACGGCCGGTTGCACCACCTCGCCCGGCGAACCACCCGACCTGCTGGCCGAAGGTCCGCCACCAGCCGGCGCCTTCACGGCGAGCATCGCGCGCGACGCCGACACCCTGCGGATCGCGTACGTGTTCACCAACCAGTCCGGCGCAGATCTCGTCGTCGCCAACCAGATCCCGGTCGAGCGTCCCGATCCGAACGTCGTGTACGTCACCGGGGCCGGCCAGGCGGGTCGGGTCACCATCGCCAAGCGCGTGTTCGCCCGCCCCTCCTGGGGAGAGGCCGTGAGCGAGCCGATGGTCGGTGGCACGATCGTGGCCACCGGGCATTCGGTGCGCGAGAATCTGGCCGTACCCCTTCCGCTGACGCGCCGGTATCCGTACGGAAACCTGTCGCCGGACGGCGAGATCCGCCTCCCGGATCCGATCACCGAGGTGCGGTTCTGTCTCGGCGTGATCCGCCGCGGCGAGCTGCCCGGGCCACCACAGACCGGCCCGACGGTCCTGCTGCCGCACGAAGCCGGAGCGACCGCGATCCAGCACCTGCTGTGCTCGGAGCCGAGCACCGACAGTCGCATGTGGACGGTCAGGGCGCGGCCGGCGGATCCTGCGCCGTGATGCCGAGCGCCTCGGGAGTCAGTTCTCCGACATCGGCGGGGGCGAGCGCCCCGTTCACCGCGGGCACGGCCGGCCGTTCGGCCCGGGGCCGTCCTGCTCGCGATCGTTCTGGTCGGGGCGGTTCAGCCGGCGACATCGACCGGGGCGGCACAAGCGACAACCCTGGTCGCCAACCCCGCTGCGAGCGTGGACAGGACGCGCCCGAGCGGGGCATCGATCCGTACCGACGCGCACTGGTCTCCACGGGTCGGGCCCTGGTTGACGATCGCCACCGGCCGCCCGACCTTGACCGCCCGCAGGACGAAACGGCGGCCCGACATGACCGTCAACGACGATCCCAGCACGAGCACGGCCCGGGCGCTCTCGACCAGGGCGAAGCACTCCTGGACCCGGTCGCGCGGAACGGTCTCACCGAAGAAGACCACGTCGGGCTTGAGCGTGCCGAGACACGCGTCACAGTCCACCGTCCGGAACCTGGCTACCGCATCGTCGGCGAGGTCGACATCCCCATCGGGGTTGATCGCCGCCGCCGAGGGGTCGAAATCCGGGTTGGCCAGCCGGAGCCGCTGATCCAGCTGTTCCCGCGGGGACAGCCGCCCGCAGGACAGGCAGACGACCTGGGCCAGGTTGCCGTGCAGCTCGATCACGGCGTCGGCTCCGCCGGCCTGGTGCAGGCCGTCGACGTTCTGCGTCACGATGCCGTGCAGCAGCCCCAGACGTTGCAGGGTACCAACGGCGCGGTGCCCGTCGTTCGGGCCGGCCTGCGCGATCGTGCGCCATCCCAGGTGGCTGCGCGCCCAGTACCGGCGGCGGGCTTCCGGGTCGCGGGTGAACGCCTGATAGGTCATCGGGGTGTACCGGCGGGCGGTCGGACCCCGGTAATCCGGGATGCCGGACTCGGTGGACAGGCCGGCCCCGCTGAGCACCAGTACACCACCCTCGGCGACCAGGTCGGCCAGCTCGTCAACGCTCACCCGTCCATGTTGCCACGCCGGGGATTGCGCGGCCGCCACCGACCAGCGAGGCTGCTGGGCATGGACACGACCGCGGCGAGCATTGCCGCCTGGACCCAGACCCTCGAGGCGATCATCGCGCTCGGTGACAATCTCACGGATGAGCAGTGGCGGGCACCGACGGAGTGTCCCGAATGGACGGTCAAGGATGTCGTCTCCCATGTCATCGGCGGGGAGCGGTGGATGGCTGACGGACATCCGGCACCCACCGAAGGGCTCGCGGCGATCGCCGGCCGACCGGTGAGCCAGCGGCGCGACATCCCGCCCGATCGGGTGCTGGCCGAGTTGCGAGAGGTCTTCGCGCTGCGCCGCGAGCAGTTGGCCACCAGTCCACCCGATCCCGAACAGCCGACGATGACGGCCTATGGCGCGCCGGTGACCCTGGGCATCCTGCTCGGCCACCGGGCGTTCGACACCTGGGTTCACGAACAGGACATCCGCCGGGCCGTCGGGGCACCGGGCAACCTCGACGCCCCCGGCGCCCGATTCGCCTACCTCACGCTGACCGCCGCCCTGCCCAGGGTGGTGGCCAAGCTGGCCGGGGCGCCGTCCGGCTCGTCGGTACGGCTGGACATCACCGGGCCGGTCGCGTTCTCCGACCTCATCGCGGTCGACGACGCGCGCCGGGCACACCTGCGCCCGGCCGCGCCGGACGACGGTACGGAGACCGTCCGGCTGCGCATGGACTGGGAGACCTTCGCCCGACTGGCCGCCGGTCGCATCCCGCCCGACGCGGCCACGGTCACGATCACCGGTGACGCGGAGCTGGGGCGGCGGATCCTTGACCATTTCGCCGTCACGCCGTGACGATGGCCCCGAGCGCCCGTTGGAGCTCGACCGACGAGCCACCGGCCCAGGCCCCATAGCCGTCCGGACGGATCAACAGAGACCGTCCCCGGCGGCGGACAACTCCGAGCCGGGGCCACCAGGTGACCACAGGTCTTTGTCAACTCAGGTTGACCCAGGACCGTCCCTCGCCGGGTCCTGTTCGCGACGGCCGCGACGCCGCTGCTTCGATCACCAGACCGGTCGCGCAGAGCACGTCCTCGCCGCCCGGCGGGCCGATCAGCTGCAGGCTGGCCGGCACCGGCTGTCCCGACCACGGCAGCGGCAGGCTGAGCGCGGGCAGCCCGGCGGTGTTGACCGGCGCGGTCAGCTCGGTGCTGGCGAAACCCCTGGCGCCGTCCAGCGTCGGCGGCGGCCCGACCAGCGTCGGCAGAGCGATCACGTCCACCCGGCGGAGCACCTCAGCGACCTCGTCCTGCCAGTCACGCTGCTCCGATCGGGCCTGGTCGACCTGCTCCGCGGTGACCTCGCTCCCGCGCCGGAGCACTCGCGTCACACCGGCACTGACCCCCTCGACGCCGGCCAGGTGGCCGTTGGCCTGCCAGAACTCGGCCAGCAGGATGATGTCGAACGCGGAGAAGCTGCCGTCCCAGCCGGGTAGCGATACAGCATGGACAGTGAACCCGGCCAGTGCGTCGTCCACGATCCGCTCGAGTTGCGGATCGACCCCGTCGATGTGCAGCCGACCGATCGTGCGGGCCGGGACCGCGGAGGCCGTGAAGCCCGGCTCGAGGAGGCGCATGCCGGCGATGAGCCCGGTGACATCACGGGCGATCGGGCCGACCGTATCCAGGCTGGGCGCCAGCGGCCACACCCCGTCCAGGGGTACCCGGCCCCAGCTGGTCTTGAGTCCGGCGATCCCGCAGCAGGCGGCCGGGATACGGACCGAACCGCCGGTGTCGGTGCCCAGGGCGATGTCCGCCTCCCCGCTGGCCACGGCCACCGCGCTCCCGCTCGACGAACCGCCCGGGATGCGATCAGGGGCCAGCGGGTTGACCGGGGTACCGAACGACCGGTTGATGCCCGTCGGGCTCAGGCACAGCTCGGTCTGGCTGGTCTTGCCGACGATCGCGACGCCCGGCACGCGCAGCCCGGCCAGGCAGGCGGCGTCGGCGGTGGCCGGCCGGGCGGACCCGCGAAGCGCGGCACACCCGGCCCAGGTCGGCACGCCCCGCACGTCGATGGCGTCCTTGACCGCGGCCCGCACACCGTCGCCGGAACCGTCGAACCGCACCGTCCACGTCGCCACGCCGCCAGACTAGTCAGCATGCAACGGCCGGCGTGGCCCGGTCGTCGGGTGAGGCGCCGATCACCACGCGACCGGCAGCGAGTCCACGCCGTACACGATCGAGAACTCGCGGAACGGTATCTGCTCGGGTGAGATGTCCAGCCGCAGCGTCGGGAAGCGGCGTAGCAGGGCGGGGAACGCGGCGGTCAGCTCCATCGTCGCGAGCGGCGCGCCGATGCACCGGTGGGCACCGTGCCCGAAGGCGACGTGCGAGGTGAACTGACGGCCGGGGGCGACGGTGTCCATGGCATCGTCGAGGGCTGGATCACGGTCGGCGCCCGACAGCGAGCACAGCACCATCTCGCCGGCCCCGATCGGTTGGCCGGCGATCTCCAGGTCGATCCGCGCGAAGCGGGGGAAGGCCACCTGCACCACCGTCATGTACCGCAGCAGCTCGGTGACCACCGCCTCGGTACGGCCGTCGCGCTCGCGTACCTCGGTGGCGAGCGCGGGGTGCAGCAGCAGGTGCGCCGTACCGAGGGCCAGCATGCTGGCCGTCGTGTCGTGTCCCCCGGTGATCAGGCCGTCAGCCAGTCCGGCCAGCTCCCAGTCCTCGATGTCGTCGCCGTGGTCACGCACGATCATGCCGAGCAGCCCGTCGGTGGGTTCCCGGCGCTGCCCGGCGACGACCACAGTGGACAGATATTCCAGGGACTGCTGGATCGCGGTCAACGAGGTCTCCGCGTCGCCGGCGAACTCGAACCGGCCCTCACTGAGCCGGAGAAGCTCAGCACGCTGTTCCACCGGTACGCCGAGCAACTCGCAAACGACTAGGGAGGGGATCGGGCGCGCGAATGAGGCCACCAGGTCGGCCGGCGAGCCGTGCTCAGCCATGCGATCCAGGTGTTCGTTGATGATCGCGTCGATGAGCGGAACGAGCCGGCGCAGCCGCCGGTTGGTGAACTCCGGAGTAAGCATCCGGCGTAGCCGGGTGTGGTCGGGTGGGTCACGGAAGCCGAGCCCGCCCGGGTCAAGGGCACCGAACAGCTGCGCCCCCTCGGTGGTCAGGTTGTCGAACGAGTTGCTGAACCGGACAGTGTCGGCCAGCGTGGCCCGCACATCGTCGTACCGGGTGAGCAGCCAGCCGCTCGGGCCACCGGGGATCTCCAGCCGGACCACCGGCTGCCCGGATCGGACCTCGCCGAGCTCGGGTACCGGATCGAAGCCGATACGCATGATCGGGGTGAGCGGGAAGAGGGACATCACACGACCTTCTGCGGCGAGCCGGGGGCAGCTTCCTCCTACTGTCGTCCCTGGACCACCATCGGTTCCAATCCGACCCCGGACACAATTGTCGGGATGACGCGCCTGTTACGGTTGTGCTACCCACCGCATTGGCCATAGCGTGATCGAGGCGTGCACGTCCTCTCCTCAGGAGAAGGGACCCGCGTGGGGCGGTTGCCGGAGAAGGTCACGGTCGAAGCACTCTTCGACCGCCGTGAGGCCCCGCTGGCCCAGTTGGCCGCCGACGCGGGTGACATCGCGCTGACCTGCCACGCCATGGCCGAGCGGTTCCACCGGGGCGGGAAGCTGATCGTGTTCGGCAACGGCGGCCCCAGTACGGACGCCCAGCACGTGGCGGTCGAATTCGTGCACCCCGTGATCATGGGTACCCGGGCCCTGCCGGCCATCTCTCTCACCGCGGACGTGGCGACCGTGACCGCGGTGGCCAGTTCGGCCGGTCTCGGCGAGGTGTTCGCCCATCAGATCCGCGTCCTGGCCGACCCGTCCGACATCGCCCTCGGCATCTCCACCGATGGTCGCGACGACAACGTCTGCCGCGGTCTCGCCCTGGCCGCCTCGATGGGACTGCTGACGGTTGCTCTGGTCGGCGGCGACGCCGGGTCCGTCGTGGCCGACCACGTGCTCGTTGCCCGGTCGGGTGACCCGCAGGTCGTCAAGGAGGTACACGTGACGACCTACCACATCCTGTGGGAACTGGTGCATCTGTTCCTCGACCAACCTGCGGTCCTGGCATGAACTGCGACGAGGACATCTGCATCACCTGCTCGGATCAGGCGGTCATGGTACGGATCATCGAGCTGCTCGACGACCGGATGGCGCTGGTCGATACCGGATCCGGACGGGAGACGGTCAGCATCGCGCTGGTGACAGCGGCCGTGGGCGACACCATCCTGGTTCATGCGAGCGAGGCGATCGCGCGACTCGACCCGGAGCACACCGGGTGACCGCCGCCTCTTTGTACCCGTTCCTGCGGCCGGGGCCCGATCCGCAGGCGCTCGAACGCCTGATGGCCGAGGTGCGCCACTCGACCATGGCGAAAGCGGCGGAGATCGCCGCGCTGCGCCGGACGGTGTTGGAGCGCGATGGGGAACGGCTGACCCGGTGCGCGGCCGCGATGGCGGACCGGTTCGGGCGGGGCGGCCGGCTCCTGGCCTACGGCAACGGCGGCAGCTCGACCGACGCCCAGGACCTGGCCCGGCTGTTCCTCAGTCCCGGCGACGGCGCCCGGGCCTTGCCCGCCTTCGCCCTGACCAACGACATCGCCGTAGTCACGGCGCTCACCAACGACGTCGGGTTCGACGTTGTGTTCGCCCGCCAGATCGCCGCCTTCGCCCGCCCGGCCGACATCGCCGTCGGATTGTCGACCAGCGGCAACTCGCCGAACCTGCTGGCCGGTTTCGCCGAGGCGCGCCAGCGCGGTCTGCTCACGGTGGGCGTGTCTGGTCACGACGGCGGACGGATGGCCGAAGTGTCCACTGTGGATCACCTGTTCGTGGTGCCGTCGCCATCGGTGCACCGCATCCAGGAGGCCCAGACCACCATCTACCACGTGTTGTGGGAGCTGACGCTGACCGCGCTGCAGAGGGGGGATCATGTGCCTGGGCATTCCGGGTGAGGTGGTCGAGATCCTGACCGACCGGGCCGACCTGGCGATGGTCGATGTCTGTGGCGTGAAACGGGCCATCAACATCGGGCTGCTGGCCGAGGACCCGCCCCGGCCGGGCGACTGGATCCTCATCCACGTGGGCTTCGCTCTGTCCAAAATAGACGAAGCCGAGGCGGCGGCCGCGCTCGAGTTCCTGGAGAGCATCGGGCAGGCCTACGCTGACGAGATCGCCGCCCTGCAGGATTCCCGGATCGAGTAGGTGGTGACCGCTATGCGATTCGTGGACGAGTTCCGTGATGCCGACAAAGCCCGCGCCCTGGCCGCGAAGATCGCCGGCCTGTGCGAGCCCGGTCGGCAGTACAAATTCATGGAGGTGTGTGGCGGCCATACCCACACCATTTACAAGCACGGGCTCGAGGACTACCTGCCGGAGAGCATCACACTGGTGCACGGTCCGGGCTGTCCGGTGTGTGTGATCCCCATGGGTCGGGTCGACGACGCGATCCACATCGCCCGCCAGCCCGACGTGCTGATGACCTCGTTCGGCGACATGATGCGGGTACCCGGCGGCAACGGTACGTTCTTCGACTCCAACGCCGAGGACACCAACATCAAGATGGTCTACTCGCCACTGGACGCGCTGAAGATCGCCAAGCAGAACCCGGACCGGCGGATCGTGTTCATGGCTATCGGGTTCGAGACGACCGCACCGTCGACCGCCATGACACTGCTCCGGGCGGCCGCCGACAAGGTCGAGAACTTCTCCGTGTTCTGCAACCACGTGACGATCCTGCCCGCCATCAAGGCCATCCTCGACTCGCCCGACCTTCGCCTGGACGGCTTCATCGGGCCGGGCCACGTATCCACGGTCATCGGGTGCTCGCCGTACGAGTTCATCGCGCGCGACTACCGGAAGCCGTTGGTGGTGGCCGGGTTCGAACCTCTGGACATCCTGCAGTCGATCTACATGTTGATGGTGCAGCTGCACGAGGGACGCTGCGATGTGGAGAACCAGTACAGCCGGGTCGTACCGTGGGACGGTAACCCGGTCGCCATCAAAGTGATCAACGAGACGATGCGACTGCGGCCGTACTTCGAGTGGCGTGGGCTCGGCTTCATCTCGCATTCGGCCCTGCAGCTACGCGACGAGTACGCGGCGTACGACGCCGAGAAGCTGTTCGACGTGCCGGGCGTCCGGGTGGCCGACCCGAAGTCGTGCCAGTGCGGCGAGGTGCTCAAGGGCGTGCTCAAGCCCTGGGAGTGCAAGGTCTTCGGAACCGCCTGCACCCCGGAGACACCTATCGGCACCTGCATGGTCTCCCCTGAGGGCGCCTGCGCGGCGTACTACAACTTCGGCCGGTTCAGCCGTACCCGGGTCCGCGAGGCGAGCCGGGTATGAGCCTGCAGATCCACCCGTACGTGCCCGACGAGCCCCGGCCGGGTGACCCGCTCAAGAGCCGCGAACAGCAGGTGCTCGACCGGATCGAACGGGCCCGGCGGGCCCGACCACGGGTCAAGGAGACCCGGATCACCCTCGCCCACGGGGCGGGCGGCAAGGCGACCCAGACCCTGGTCGAGGCCATCTTCCTCGACGCCTTCCGCAACCCGGAGCTGGAGCCGCTGGAGGACGCGGCCACCGTGGCCGTCGACAGTGGACGGTTGGCCTTCACGACCGACTCGTTTGTGGTGTCCCCGCTGTTCTTCCCGGGCGGCAACATCGGCGACCTGGCCGTCAACGGTACGGTCAACGACCTCGCCGTCTCGGGCGCGATGCCCCGGTACCTGTCGGCCGGGTTCATCCTCGAGGAGGGTCTGCCAGTGGCCGACCTCGAGCGCATCGTCGCCTCGATGGCGGCGGCCGCCCGCGCGGCCGGGGTCCACATCGTCACCGGCGACACCAAGGTCGTCCAGAAGGGTAGGGCCGACGGCTGCTACATCACCACCGCCGGCGTGGGTACGCTGCACGGTCCGCCGCTCGGGGTCGCGGCCGCCCGGCCCGGCGACGCGGTGATCGTCTCCGGCCCGATCGGGGAGCATGGCGTGACCGTCATGCTGGCCCGGGGGGAACTGGACATCGAGGCGGACCTCGTCAGCGACACCGCTGCCCTGCACGGGCTCACCGCCGCCCTCCTGGCCGCCGCCCCCGGGGTACGGGCCATGCGGGACGCGACCCGCGGCGGTGTGGCGACCATCCTCAACGAGGTGGCCCGGGCCGCTGACGTTGCCGTCGTGGTGGACGAAACCGCCGTCCCGGTCCGCCCGATCGTGCGGGGCGCCTGCGAGTTGCTCGGCATCGATCCGCTCTACGTAGCCTGCGAGGGTCGGCTCGTGGCCATTGTGGACGGTGACCAGACCGACGCCGCCCTGGCCGCCCTGCGGGCGCAACCGCTGGGGGCCGAAGCGGCCGTCATCGGCCGGGTGGCCGCTGATCCGCCCGGCATCGTGCTCCTGAACACCTCCTTCGGCGGTACCCGCATCGTGGACCTGCTGGTCGGCGATCCCCTGCCCCGCATCTGCTGAGGACTCCGTACTATCGGCCGGTGGACGTGGTGCGCCGCCTGCGGGCAGCCGGATGTGTCTTCGCCGAGGAGGAGGCCGGACTGCTGCGCGCGGCGGCCCCGAACCCGGCGGCGCTGGACCGCCTGGTCTCCCGTCGGATGGCCGGTGAGCCGCTGGAGTACATCCTCGGCTGGGTAGCCTTCCGCGGGCTGCGCGTCGCCGTGGCCCCCGGCGTGTTCGTGCCGCGCCACCGGACCGAGCTCGTCGTCTCCGAAGCGCTCCGGCTGGCCCCGCCCGGCGGTACCGCGGTCGACCTGTGCTGCGGCTGCGCGGCCATCGGTGCCGCCCTGCTGGCCGGCGGCCTCACCATCTTCGCCGCCGACCTCGACCCGGCCGCCGTGGCATGCGCCCGACGCAACCTGCCGCCCGACAGTGTGTTCCTGGGCGACCTGTTCGCCGCATTGCCCGATCACCTGCGCGGGCAGGTCGACGTGATCGCGGCCAACGTCCCCTACGTACCGACCGACGCCATCGCGCTGATGCCCCCGGAGGCTCGCGACCACGAGCCCCGACTCTCCCTCGACGGTGGTCCCGACGGTCTCGACGTGCTCCGGCGGGTGGCGGCCGGCGCTCCCGAATGGCTCAGCCCCGGAGGTCACCTGCTCATCGAGATCGCCGACGAGCAGGCGCCCGCCGCTGCCGACGCCTTCGCCGCAGCCGGCCTCGCCCCCCGCATCGTCACAGACCCCGATATCGACGCCACCGTGCTCGTCGGCTCCCTCCCCGCTGATGGCGCCCGCGCGAGCCACCAGGCGCCGTCGTCACCCGCGCCCCGTGGTTAGCCCGGACACCCTACTAACCGGTTTCGGTTAGCCCGGACACCCTGCTAACCGATTTCGGTTAGCCCGGACACCCTACTAACCGGTATCCCTCGCGGGCACCCTACTAACCGGTATCCCTCGCGGGCACCGGGATGGCTCATGTTTGAGCCCCTCTGGGGGCCTGGATATGCGCCGGCCCTGGGGACCGGCCTGGGGCCAGGCCCCGGGGGACGGGGGCGAGCTAGGAGCGGGTGGCTCGGTCGAGGGCGGCGGCGACGGCGGCTTGACCCAGGCAGATGCCGCCGTCGTTGGGGGGTACCCGGCGGTGGGTCAGAACCGTGAACCCGATGGCGGCCAGGCCATCGGCGATCCGGGTCAGCAGCAGGACGTTCTGGAATACGCCGCCGGACAGGGCCACTGTGGACAGACCGGTGTTCTCCCGCACCTCGGCGCACATCCGGACCACGGCCTGAGCGAGTCCATTGTGGAATCGCGCCGCTATCGTCGGGATGTCGACGCCGGCCAGTTGATCGGACACCACGGCTCGCACCAGGTCGGCTCCGTTCAGGCCCGACATCGGGTATGCCCCGCCCTCGCTGGGGGCCGCCAGCTGCTCCAGCTCGATCGCCGCCTGCCCCTCGTAGGTCACCTCGTCGCGCACGCCGAGCAGGGCCGCGATGGCGTCGAACAGCCGGCCGACGCTCGAGGTGACCGGCGAGTTGGTGCCCGATCGGGCCAGCGTCCGCACGGCCGGCCAGTCGGGGTGCCGGTCGAACCAGCGGGCGAGCGTGCTGTCGGGAAAGGCCGCGTCGAGGTGGGCCACCGCCATGCGCCATGGCTGCCGGATCGCGGCGACCCCGCCCGGCATGGGTACCTCGGCCAGATGGGCGGCCCTGGTGTAGCTGGTCAGATCGGCGATCAGGACCTCGCCGCCCCAGATCGTACCGTTGGGCCCGTAACCCGTGCCGTCGAAGGCGACTCCGATCACCGGTCCACTGTGGTCGTTGTCAGCCAGACACGACGCGATGTGGGCATGGTGGTGCTGGACGCCGACCGTGTCCACATCGGAAAGTCCGAGGGCGTAGCGGGTGGACAGGTAGTCGGGGTGCAGATCGTGGGCCACCACCTGTGGGGTGATGTCGAACAGCCGCTGGAAATGGCCGATACCGTCCTGATAGGACCGCAGCGCGGCGTAGCTGGACAGGTCGCCGATGTGGGGCGAGACAAACGCGTGGTGATCCCGGACCAGGCAGAAGGTGTTCTTGAGTTCGGCCCCGCACGACAGTACCGGTCGGGGGGCCGGCCAGCGCAGGCGGACCGGCTCCGGCGCGAAGCCGCGGGAACGCCGCAGCGGGAGTGGTGAACCACGCACCACCCGTACGACCGAGTCCTCGGCCCGGGTGTGGATCGGACGATCGTGGCTGAGCACCGCGT
Source organism: uncultured Actinomycetota bacterium (assembly GCA_963803345.1). Taxonomy (GTDB): domain Bacteria; phylum Actinomycetota; class Actinomycetes; order Mycobacteriales; family Micromonosporaceae; genus CAWDLX01. The sequence continues at coordinate 166,303 of CAWDLX010000003.1, read as the reverse complement.
CGACCAGCGGACCCAGTCGCGCCCGCGCATCGTCGTCGGTGAAGGCGATCGGCTCGTCGGAGATGTTTCCCGATGTCAGCACGATCGGGGTCCCGACCGCGTCGAGCAGCAGGTGGTGCAGGGGCGAATAGGGCAGCATCAGTCCGAGTTCGCGGCGTCCGGGGGCAACCGACGCGGCCACGTCCGATCCGGGACGCCGGGGCAGGAGGACGATCGGCCGGGCCCGGCCGGCGAGCAGCACGGCGGCGGCAGCGTCGACCTGGCACAGCAGGTCAGCCTGACCGGCAGAGCCCACCATCACCGCGAACGGCTTGTCCTCGCGATGTTTGCTGGCCCGCAACCGCCGTACCGCCGGCTCGTGATCCGCCCGCACCGCCAGGTGATACCCGCCGACGCCCTTGACGGCGACGATCGCACCATCGTTGAGCCGGCTCGCCGCCTCCTCCAGCGGGATGTTCAGCCGTGGACCACACCGGGGGCAGCACACGGGTTGGGCGTGGAACCGCCGGTTGTCGGGATCGTGGTACTCGACCGAGCACGCGTGACACATCGCAAACGGTGCCATCGTCGTGAGTGGACGGTCGTACGGGACGCCCCGCACGATCGTGAAGCGCGGTCCGCAGTTCGTACAGTTGATGAAGGGGTACCGGTAGCGTCGGTCGGCCGGGTCGGCTAGTTCGGCCAGGCAGTCCGGGCACGGCGCGCTGTCGGCCGACACCAGCGTGAGCCGGGAACCGGCGGGCTGGCTCGGCACGATGGCGAACTCGGTCGCGCCGAGGACCGGCGTTGCCTCGGCCGAGATGCGCTCGATGCTGGCCAGCGCCGGGGCCAGAACCCGGAGTCCGGTGACGAACTCGTCGACCCGCGGGCGCGGACCCTCCACTTCGATGAACACGCCGCCGGGATCGTTGCCGACGTGGCCGCCCAGGCACAGCCGGCGAGCCAGACCGTGCACGAACGGGCGGAAACCGACACCCTGCACCACGCCTTCGACCCGCAGGCGAAGGCGGACCGGCGACCGGTCAGGCAGGTACGGTGGCATAGACAATGGACTCGAGCACAAGTTCGTCGCCGCCGGCGATGGCCACGTCGTCGTCTCCACACAGTGGACAGACGCCGATCACGTCGAAGGTGAGCGAGTCGCCGCCGCAATGGCGGCAGTGCATGCTCGCCGGCAGGGTGAGCAATTCGATGGTGGCGCCCTCAGCCGGCGTACCCGACGCGGCATGTTCGAAGGCGTGCTCCATCGATTCCCGCACGATGCCCTGCCGCACTCCGGCCCGGATCTTCAACGCGGTGACGCGCCGATCCCCGGCCCGGGCCAGCGCCGCCGCCAGGATCTGGTCGGCGATCCCGAACTCGTGCACTACATCTCCCGCATCTTGAGGTATCGCTTGATCTCGGGCGCCGCCTGCACCACGACGGCGACCGCCGCCGCGATCAGCCCCACGGTCATCAGCCGACGGATCACCGCGACCACTTCCTTTCCTTCATCAGGACGTTCGAGCACGGTCTGCGCGGCGGGGGCCACCGCGTCCCGTACGGGTTGGCTGAGCCGCATGCCGGGCGACACGTCCGCCGGCTCACACGCCACGACCAGCGTACGCGCCGGTCGGCTGCCCATCCGGTCCAGCAGCGCGAACACGTCGTCGGGGGCCAGCCCGTGAGCGTCGATGACCGGCAGGCCGACACCGGCCGTTCCGCCCGGGTGGACCTCGATGACGCTGACGGTACCGGGCGCCAGGCCTCTCGGGGCCGCGTCGACCAGAATCAGCAGGTCGTAGCCGTCGAGGAGCTCGTAGGCGAGGTGGACGCCGCGGATTCCCATGTCGACGATCTTCACGCCGTCGGGTACCGGCTCATCGGCCAGCTCCCGCGCCACCTCGACGCCGAAGCCGTCGTCCCCGAGGAAGATATTGCCGACGCAGGCGACCAGCGTCCTCACCCGGTCACCTCCACCTCGTCCGGCCCGAAGTAGAGAAAGCGTCCGTGCGAGCGCTGCAGGTCGGCCGCCGGGTCATCGGCCAGCGTCACGGCGAGGTACGGGCGACCGTCCACATCGAGCAGAACAGCCTCCACGGTGGCCAACCGTCCGGCCAGGAACATGTCCTGAGCGTCGGCTCGTCGGGCGCCTGGACGCAGCCGTACCACCGCCCCGGCTGCGACCGGAACACCGCCGACCTGGACCGTATCGGTGAGCGGCGAGACCGACCCGTCCAGACCCGGGTCCCACCATGGCGCGGATGGATCACCCACCGGACGGAGGAAGCGGATCGCACCGTGCAGGCCGTCGAGCGCCTTCTGGTCGAGCGACTCCACCCGGTCGAGCAACGCCGCCGCCCGCGGGTCGGTCGCCCGCGCCTCCCGCTTCTCGCTGTCGGTCAGGGCCAGTGTCCGCAGCGTCAGGATCTCGTCGATCTCGGTGGCGTCGAACAGGTTGCCCGGACTCTCCGGCGCGATCCGTGGGTAGTCGTAGAGGATGATCGGCGAGGCGAGCATGGTGTCGGTGGCGTCGCACGGCCCGGCCAGAACCGGCCAGCAGCCCACGTTCTCGCACTGCCGGACGGCGTCGGCTGCCCAACCGGGCGGGTCCACCATGGACACGAAATTGCCGCAACTCGCTACCATGATCATGTGCACGGCGACCATCGCGCCGGGCATGGCGTCCTCCCGTCGGTCGGCCGTGCTGTCGCGCAGCTGCGTGCGGTTGGTCACCCCGACGCGCAACCGAAGGGCCGGCAGCACCGAGTCGAGCACCGTAGCCGAGACGACGACCTCAGCCTCGAGAGGCCGCCGGCGGCGGGCTGTCCGGCCGATCGTGGTATCCCCGTCACAGATCGGTTCGAGTTCCTCGCCCCCTGGGATATGCCGGATAGCGCGGACGCCCGGACCGGTCAGCTCACCCAGGGTGGCGCTGACCACCAGCTCCTGCTCGACCGCCTCCTCCCACACGGTCGTGGTCCGGTCGCCGACCACCAGCTCGTCGACATCCACAAAGGATCCGCCGCTCAGCGCCTGCAGGCCGCGCCGCTGCACCTGCAGGAACCGTACCGTCACCTCGATCCGGGTCGACGGCTGGTACTCGAGTACGCACTCGGTGCGGGCATGGGCCGACTCCCCTTCGTCGGCGGCCGCATAGTCGAAGGGCATCAGCACGCCGAACTGCCAACGGCTGCGGTTCTTCTGAGCGCTCGCCCGGTACGGATACAGCAGGTACCCCTCGTAGAGAATGGCATCCGCCACCTCGCGCGCGCTCACGTCTCACCGTCCGCCAGGAGTGCGCTGATGGTCGCCTCGAAGGTGGGCAGGGCGTGCTCGGACTTGTACCGCGCGAGGGCATCGAGCGTGTCGCGGTGCAACCGCAGCCAGCCGCTGTTGGGGAAGTACCGGTCGACCATCTCCCGCCAGACCGGCACCGGTAGGCGGTATGAGCACTCGGTGCTCCACGGCACCGGCTCGACCTGGAAGCCGCGGCCGGTACCGGCGCCGACGGTCGCCGGCTCATCGGCCCGCGCGAAAACGGTTCCGCTGAACAGCAGCAGCAAGGGCGCCGCATCCTCCTCGATCCCGTAGAAGTACCGGGTGGCGGCGATTTCCAGGTCGTACGTGCAGGGCACCACGAGGTCGACCTCGGTCGATCCGGTGAATCCCGGTACCGTCGCGTTGACGGTCGTGAACTGGATCGGCTTGAGGGTGTCGGCCCAGCGCGACTGGTCGCCGAACAGGTCCTGGAGCCGCTCCGCCTCAACGGCCGTGTACCGGCGTCGTTGCGGTTCGATCCGTATCTGACAACGCAGCGCGATCGCGTGGATCGGGATACCCGAGGTCTCGCTGATCCGAAGCTGGAACGAGAGCGTTGGTGCGGCGGCGTAGAGTTCCGCCCGCGCACCGACGCAGTCGAATGTCAGCGAGGCCACTAACCCTCCTTTGTTGACAGGACTCGACTCCGGTTGTGCAGGTTGGCCACGAAGCGGGCCACCGCCTGATGTACTTCGGCTCCACCGTCGAGGCCCCGCCAGTGCAGCCGGACCTCCCCGACCAGCGCGTAGCACAGATCGATCGGGATCAGGAACATGTCGATCCCGTCCGGGTCGCGATGGACGAAGATGCCTTCAACGTCAGCCTCAGGTGCGCGCAGCAGCGGATGGTCGGTCGCCAGCCGCTCCCAGGCGGAGAGGTCCAGTTGGCACTCGGTGGCCCCGGCCGGGCTCGGATAGCTCGCCACCACCCGGCCCAGAGTCGAGTTCACGAAGAAGAACGCGGTGCCCACCGGGATCTGCAGGGACTCCCAGTCGACCGGCGACAGCGGGTGGGCTGGATCGTCGAGTACCCGGTCAGGAACCGACCGGTACCGGCCCTGCGCCGCTCCGGCCGCGGTAAAGAGGAGGAAGCACGCCCGACAGGTACAGCCGAGGGACCGGTGTTCGAGATCGACCACATGGCCGTGGCGATCGTGGAGTGGGGTACCGCACATCCGGCACCGCTCCATCGCCGGCGGGCCGCCGGCCCGGGTGGCAGCCGGACGGGCGAAGCGCCGCAGGCCGCCGGTCACTGGGTGGTCACCAGACCCACGGCGATGCGGACGACCGTGGCATCGGCCAGCAGGGGCAGGGGGTGCAGGCGGCGGGCCGGGTCGCTCAGGCCGATCCCGGCCCGGCGCACATCGAACGTCCGGCCGCACTCCGCGCAGCGCAGCACCTGTGCCGTCAGGTCGCCGCCCGACAGCGCCGCCCCGCACTCAGGGCAGCGGTCGCGGTAGGCGAACAGCTCGTCCCCGACCGAGCACAGCAGGACCGGATCGCCGGCCACCGCCACCGGGTACAGCCCGCCGGTACCAGGCAGGGGTAGCCGGGCCCAGCCGTCCTCGTCGACCGGTACGTCAGCGACCGGGCGGGGAACGGCCGCGGGCGGGCGGCGCCCGATCCGCAGCAGTGCAGGTCCGACCGGCTCGGGCACCTGACCGGCGACCTCGACCCCGCAGATCTCGGGCGCGGCCTCCCGCACGGCCTGCTCGATGGCCAGCCGGACGGTGACTGTCGACGATGGACAGCCATGGCAGGTGCCCTCGAGGGCCAGCTGCACCACACCCGCCTGGTCGATGCCGTGGTAGCGCACGCCACCGGCATGGGAGCCGAGGTAGGGGCGGACCTCGTCGAGCGCCCGCTGGATCCTGGTGTCCACAGCTACCGGATGCAGATCGTGTACGAGCAGCAGGCTGCCGATGAGCGGGTCGGCCGCCAGCCGCTCGGCCAGGCCAGTGGTGTCGGCCGCGATCGTCATCACCTGCCGAAGACTCTCGCCGTACAGCTCGACCAGCAGCCGCACGAGCTCCTCGGCAGCCGCCGCGACCGCCGGATCGTCCGATGTGGACAGCTGAGCGAGGATGGCTTCCACGCGGTCGCCGGTGGAGCGCACGTCGCGGTGTTGGGCCATGGTCCGTCCTTGGGTCTGGTACCGGGGAGGAGCCTCCGCCATGCCGCCGCATCGCAGGGGAGCCGACGGCATGGCGGAAGAGGTGCGCCTCAGGTGGCGAGCGTCACCGCCATCGGCGTGTGGGTGGTCTGAACGGTGCGCCCGTCACCGAGGTACATGTGGACACCGCACGGCAGGCAGGGGTCGAAGCTGCGGACGGCCCGCATGATGTCGATCCCCTTGAACCGGTCGGGCGGGTTCTCCTCGAAGATCGGGGTGTTCTGGACCGCGTCCTCGTACGGACCGGGCGTGCCGTACGTGTCGCGCACGCTGCCGTTCCACGGGGTTGGCGGATATGGGTGGTAGTTGGCGATCTTCCCGTCCCGGACCACCATGTGGTGTGACAGCACCCCCCGCACCGCCTCCGTGAAGCCGACACTGTGCGCGTCCTTGGGCACCGTGAACGGCTCCCATGTTTTGGTGTTCCCGACCCGCACCTCAGCCAGGGCCTTCTCCACGAAGTGCAGGGCGCAGGCCGCCGCGTAAGCCTGGAAGTAGGTACGGGCCCGGTCCCGCTCCAGTGCGTTGCTCCACTGTGGAATCTTCCACTCGAAGGTGACCTCCCCCTTGGAGACCGTCTTCGGCAGGTGGATCAGGACACTGTGGCCGGTCGACTTCACGTAGCCGAAGTCGACCAGGCCGGCCAGGGCGGTCGACCAGAGCCGGGCGATCGGTCCACCGCCGGTGTCCAGGGCGAGATGGTCCGTACCGTCGAACCAGCGCGGCGACATGGTCCAGCTGTACTTGTTGTCGAAGTCGCGCTTGGCCGGCCGCGGGATCGTGTGCTGGTTCCACGGGTGCCGGCGGTCGATCGGGTTGCCCAGTTCGTCGCGGGTCACGAACATCTCCTGGTCCTCCCAGTCCTCGTAGAATGAGGAGCCGAGCAGGATGCGGATGCCTACGTTGATGTCGACCAGACTCGTCGTGATCAGCTTGCCGTCGAGCACGATGCCGGGGGTCACGTACATCTTGCGACCCCAGTCCTCCATGTTGCGGTAGGTGAAGTCGCAATAGTCCGGGTTGTTCAGACTACCCCAGCAGCCGAGCATGATCCGGCGCCGCCCCACCTCTTCGTACCCTGGTAGAGCCATGTAGAAGAAGTCGAACAGGTCGTCGTGCATCGGGACGACCCGCTTCATGAACTCCACATAGCGCATGAGCCGGGTGAGGTAGTCGGTGAACAGCTGGATCGTCGCCACCGTCCCGACGCCGCCTGGGTACAATGTGGACGGATGGACGTGGCGACCCTCCATGAGGCAGAACATCTCACGCGTGTACCGGCTGACCTGCAGTGCCTCCCGGTAGAACTCACCTTCGAGCGGGTTCAGCGAACGCATGATGTCGCCGATGGTCTTGTACCCGTGGTCTCCGGCGTGCGGAGCCTCGGTGCGGTCGGCCAGCTCGAGCACGCCCGGGTTGGTCTCCTTGACCATCCGTTCGCAGAAGTCGACCCCGACCAGGTTCTCCTGGAAGATGTTGTGGTCGAACATGTACTCGGCGGCCTCGCCCAAGTTGATGATCCACTCGCCGAGGTGTGGCGGGCGCACCCCATATGCCATGTTCTGGTTGTAGACCGAACAGGTCGCGTGGTTGTCCCCGCAGATGCCGCAGATGCGGCTCGTGATGAAGTGGGCGTCGCGGGGATCCTTACCCTTCATGAAGATGCTGTATCCGCGGAAGATCGACGAGGTGCTGTGACACTCGACGACCCGCTTCTGCTTGAAATCAATCTTCGTGTAGATGCCGAGGCTGCCGACAATGCGGGTGATGGGGTCCCACGCCATCTCCACCAGGTCGGATCCGGTTGTGGTCACGTGGTCACCAGGTCTTCTCGTAGCCGGTCAACAGTTCGGTGCCCTTCTTGCGCCACTTGGGCTCTTCGTCGGCGGTCCTGAGGGTGAACTTACGCAGGGTCCGGATGACCGTGCCGTACATTCCGCTCGCTGCCGTCGAGACCTTCGCTCCCGGGGGTTCGTCCATGAACGGCATGAACTTGTCGGGGAAGCCGGGCATCGTGCAGGCGATGCAGATGCCGCCCACATTCGGGCAGCCGCCGACTCCGTTGATCCAGCCGCGCTTGGGTACGTTGCACTTGACCACCGGGCCCCAGCAGCCGAGCTTCACCAGGCACTTCGGCGATCCGTACTCACCGGCGAACTCACCCTGTTCGTAGTAGCCGGCCCGGTCACATCCCTCGTGGACGGTCGCGTCGAACAGCCAGCGCGGCCGCAGGGCCTCGTCGAGCGGGATCATCGGCGCCTGCCCGGCCACCTGGTAGAGCAGGTAGAGGATCGTCTCACTCAGGTTGTCCGGGTGGATCGGGCAACCGGGCACGTTGACGATCGGCAGGCCGGCCTTCGACATCCAGTCCCAGCCGAGGTAGTCCGGGACACCCATCGCGCCGGTCGGGTTCCCGGCCATCGCGTGGATTCCCCCGTACGTGGCACAGGTACCGACGGCCAGGATGGCGGTGGCCTTGGGAGCGAGGCGGTCGAGCCACTCGTTGGTGGTCATCGGCTGGCCGGTCGCGGGGTTGTTACCGAACCCGCACCAGTACCCCTCGGACTTGATCGCTTCGTTCGGGATCGAGCCCTCGACCACCAGCACGAACGGGTCGAGCTCCCCCCGATCGGCCCTGTGCCACCATTCGATGAACGAATCGGCGCCCTGCTCGGGACCGCATTCGAAGTCGATCAGCGGCCAGTGCACCGCCACCCTCGGCAGGCCGGGGAGAGCGCCGAGGGCGATCTCCTCAATGCTGGGCTGGGTGGCGGCGGTCAATGCGACCGAGTCGCCGTCGCAGCCCAGGCCCCCGTTCATCCAGAGAATGTGGACCAGTGGCTCATCGTCGGACTGCGGCATTTCACGCCACCCCCTTGGCAGCCGCCACCCGTAACCGGAACGGGTGACGTTGGACAAATGGTCCCGAGGATATTACGTAACGTTTCGAGGCATGATCACTAAGTAACCGAATGCGGTCCCCAACATAGCGTGCAGTGACCGGGGTCACAAGGCGAGCACGACGAAACAGTCGAGACGCACGGACATATCTGTCCGGCATTCAGTTCTCGTGCAGCACTGGTTCCGCACGTAGGCTTCAGGATCACGGCGAGGACAGGCACCCCGGGCGATAGACGACTGTCCGGCGCCGGGGAGGGGATATCCCGATGGGGCCGGACGAGAGCCGCGACGCCAACGACATCGAAGTCATGCCGCTCGTTGTCGTGTCGCAGACCTTCCCCGCGCGGCCCTCGTCGATCCCCGACATCCGCGACTTCGTGCGCCGCTGCCTGGCCCAGTCCCCGCTGTCCCCGCACGACACCCGGGCGGTCGGCGACACCGTCTCCCAGGCCCTGCTGGACGCGGCCGGCCCCACCGGCACGATCCAGGTCTCCTTCCGGATCTTCCCTGACCACGTCGAGGTCGACGTCCTGCGGTCGCACCCACAACTGGGTAACGCGGCCGGCGTTGAGTCGCTCGTGTCCATGCTCGACAACGCCGTGCCCCACCAACGCCCCAGCCTCGATGACGACGTGAGCGCGGTCACGACGGCCGCCTCCTTCGCCGAGTGGATGGCTGAATCGCTGCGCAAACAGGGCCTCACCATGGAGGCGGCGGCTCGACAGTTGGGCGTCTCGGTACGCACCGTCAGCCGATGGGTCGGCGGAACGACCGAGCCGCGGCTGCGTGAGCTTCGCCGGATCAGGGAAGTCCTCGGAGAGATCCCGTTCCCATGAGGCTCGGTGACCGTCCCGTACTCCGTCGCGAGATCGCCGTCGATGTGCGGGAAACGACGGCGGAGGCCGTCAGACGCGGCACCGCACCGATCTTGGCGCGTGGGCGATCGGGGCAGCGCGATTCCTCGACGCGCGAAGAGACGATCGGGGTGGCCGGATGAGCCCGCGCGCGGTGCGGTTGGGGCCGGCGGAGGGTCGGCTGGTCCTGCGTACCCGGCGGGAAGGGCTCGCCGCCAAGGTCGGCCACGACCTGACCATCGAGGTCACCCGTTGGTGGGCCGAAGTGACGCCGGACCTCGCGGTGACTGCCGAGGTTGACCTGTCATCCCTGGTGGTGCGCTCCGGCGAGGGTGGTGTCGTGCCGTTGACCGACAGCGACCGGACCGAGATCCACGCCACCATCGGGCGAATCCTCGGCGACGGTACGGCGAGGTTCACGTCGACCGGGTCGGCCGACGAGGGCGGCGGCAACGGCTCGGTCGAGGGAACGCTCACGCTGCACGGCGTGTCCCGGCCACTGCGCCTGCTGGTGCGGGGTGCGCAGCGGGTCACCGGTTCGGTGGTCCAGTCGGCGCACGGGATCACTCCGTACCGGGCGTTCCTCGGGGCCCTGAAGCTTCGAGATGAGGTAGAGGTCGAGCTCGTTCTGTCGGTCCCTTTTGACACACTGCCGGCATGACGAATGCCCGTGACATCGTGCTGGCCTACTGGCGCACCGCCGAGGCTCGCGACTGGTCGGCCTTCGGTGACCTGCTGGCCGACGACGTCGTCTACCACCTGCCCCAGACCGGCGAACGGATCCGCGGCCGATCCAACTATGTCCAGTTCAACCGGGAGTATCCGGGCGACTGGCACGTCTCGGTCCAGCGGGCGGTCGGCGACGCTACCCATGCCGCCAGCTGGACCCGGTTCGCCGTCAACGGCGGGGAGCAGGCCGGGATCTCCTTCTTCGACCTGGACGACGGCGGTCGCATCGCGGCGGTGACCGATTTCTGGCCGGAGCCGTACGAACCGCCGCCCGGCAGGGAGCATCTGACCGAGCGGTGAGCCGGTGGCGCCGTGCCATGATCTCCCTGAGGCACGGGAGGTTCTGTGAACGGCGCCACCACGGTCATCGTGAGCCGCAAGGCCGCCTTCGTTTACGCCGCGGTCAAGTTCCGGTTGCCGCCCGTCGAGGGGCTGCAGTCGGAATCGGTGACTGGCGCACGGCTGCCCAGCGCCGCCTTCGTGAACAGCTTGCGCGGCCTCTACGCGGGCCGGCAGTGAGGCTCACCCTCGCTCAGCAGGTCGCCCTGACGGCCGGCCGCGACTTCTGGCACACGGTCGGGCTGCCCGGGGTGGCGTCGATCATGTTGTGCGACGGCCCGCACGGTCTGCGTAAGCAGCGCGGCGACGGGTTCGAGGCCGACTCGATACCGGCCACCTGCTTCCCGACCGCGTCGGCGCTGGCCGCCAGCTGGGATGTCGATCTGGTCGAGGAGGTCGGGGTGGCGCTCGGCGAGGAGGCGCGCGCGGAGGGGGTGAGCGTGCTGCTCGGTCCGGGCGCCAACATCAAACGGACGGCGTTGTGCGGGCGCAACTTCGAATACTTCTCGGAGGACCCGTTCCTGTCGTCGCGGATGGCGGCGGCCTGGATCCGGGGAGTCCAGTCCACTGGTGTCGGCGCCTCTATGAAGCACTTCGCCGCCAACAACCAGGAGTACCGTCGCTACACAGTGGACGCTCTTGTCGACGAGCGGGCCATGCGGGAGATCTACCTGGCCAGCTTCGAGTACGCGGTGACGCGAGCCCGGCCGGCGACCGTGATGGCCGCGTACAACCGGCTCAACGGGCCGGCGTGTACCACCCACGCTGAACTGCTGACCGGGATCCTTCGCGGCGAGTGGGGTTTCGACGGCGTCGTCGTCTCTGACTGGGGCGCCACCAACGGCCGCCCGGCCGGCATCGCGGCCGGCCTCGACCTCGAGATGCCGGGCTTCGCCGGGGCCGGCGACGACGAGGTCCTCGCTGCCATCCACAGTGGACGCCTGGAGCCGGCCGCGGTCGAGCGGGCCGCCGGAGCCGTGGTACGCCTGGTGGAGCGGACCGCGCCCGCCCGGGAACCTGGGCACACCTACGACCGGGAGACGCATCATCAGCTGGCCCGACGGGCGGCGGTGGCCGGCACGGTGCTGCTGCGCAACCAGGGTGGCCTGCTCCCCCTGCCCGCCGCCGGTACGGTCGCCGTCATCGGGGCCTTCGCGCGGCGGCCCCGGTATCAGGGGGCAGGCAGCTCCGGGGTCACCCCGCACCGGGTGGACAACCTGTGGGATGAGCTGGCCGCACGGACCGATCCGGCCCGGCTCCGCTACGCCGAGGGCTATCCACCCTCCGGGGCGGTCGACGAAACCCTGCTGGCCGGCGCGCGGGCGGCCGCCCGAGCCGCCGATGTCGCCGTCGTCGTCGTCGGGCTGCCCGGCTCGTACGAGACCGAGGGACTGGACCGTACCCACCTGGACCTGCCGGCCGCTCACAACGCCCTGGTCGACGCGGTGGCCGCGGTCAACCCGCGGGTGGCGGTTCTGCTGGCCAACGGAGCGCCGGTGAGAATGCCGTGGGCGGACCGGGTCGCCGCCATCCTCGAGGGGTACCTGGGTGGGCAGGCCGGCGGCAGTGCGCTGGCCGAGGTACTGCTCGGGCGGGCCGACCCGGGTGGCCGGCTGGCCGAGACGTTCCCGTACGCCCTGAGCGACAACCCGGTACACGCACTGCCGAACGGACCGGCCACAGTGGAGTACCGGGAGAGCGTGTACGTCGGTTACCGGTACTACGACACAGCAGGGGTCGATGTCGCCTTCCCGTTCGGGCACGGGCTGAGTTACGCGACGTTCTCGTGGTCGCCGGCCACCGTGACGAGCACCGGCGACCAGGTCACCGTGTCGGTCCGGGTGACCAACACCGGCGCCCGGTCCGGTACCGAGGTGGTGCAGGTGTATGTCCACGCGCCGGAGTCCACAGTGCACCGACCCGCGCAGGAGCTCAAGGGCTTCGCCACGGTACGGCTGGACCCGGGCGCCAGCGCCGACGTGACGATCGACCTGGACCGCTGGTCCTTCGCCCACTGGGACACCGGCCGGCACGCCTGGGTCGTCGAGGGCGGCGCCGTCGAGGTGAGGGTGGGCGCCTCGTCGCGCGACATCCGGTCAGCGGTCCGGGTGGACATCGCCGGCGATGAGGGTCCGTTCGCGGCCGGCGCCCCGGTGGGCGAGGTGTTCACCGCGTTCCCCGACCTGTACGGCCGCCCGCTCCCGCCGAACGAGATCGACCGACCCGGCCACTACACGCTCAACACTGCGCTGGGTGACCTCCGCCATCCGGCTGGCCGCGCGTTCCTGGCCGCCCTGCGCCGGCTGGCCCGACGGTCGTTCCGCCGGTCGGCGGACAACCCGATGGTCGCCATCATCGACCAGGTGCTGGCCCAGTCGCCGGCCCGGATGCTTCCCATGATCAGCCAGGGCCGGATCGGGCTACGTGGCGCGCGCCGGCTGGTACGGATCGCCAACGGGTTCCGGGGCCGTCCGGACCGGGCGTGAGCTACGTCCGGCGACGTAGGTCACGCTCCGCCCGCCGTCGGACGCGGGCCGTCGGAGGACCTGCGAGCCTGGACCGGTGACGTGTCGACCCAGACCCCGCCATGGTGGCTGACCCGCGCACGCCCGGCCGCCGACGGCTGGCCGCCGACACCGGGCTGGCCCTGGCCCTGGTCGGGTTCAGCGTCGGCGGCACCGTCCACCTGGCGCCGACCCGACCATGGGCGCTCGTGCTCGCCATCGTGGCGGCGAGCGTGCTGGCCGTGCGCCGGGTCTGGCCGCTGGCGACCCTGGCCGTGGTCGTGGTCGCCACATCGGCTACCTGGTGCTCGGCTACCCGTACGGGCCGATCCTGCTACTCGGTGCTGGTCGCCGCCTACACCGTGGCCCGGTACCTACCGTGCAGCCCGGCGGCCTGGGCGGCGCGCCATGGCGCTCGTGTTCCTGGCTCTGCACGTGGTCGCTGGGTCACAGTCGGGCGGGCTGGGTTGGTTTGGTCTGGTGCCCGGCGCGGCCTGGATCGTCGTGCCGTTCGCGGCTCGGGGTGAGCCTGCGGCTGCACCGCGAGAATGTCACGCGCACCCGGGCCGAGTGGGCGCGCCAGCACGCCGACGAGGAGCGGCTGCGGGTCGCCCAGGAGGTGCATGACGTGGTCGGGCACGGGCTGTCGGCGATCCAGCATGCAGGCCGAGATCGCCCTGCACGTGCTGCCGAAGCAGCCCGGAGCACGCCGGCCACCGCGCTCGCCGCGATCAGCCGTACCAGCCAGGAGGCGCTCGACGAGCTGCGGGTCACCCTGGCGATGGTGCGCCGACGGAGAGGACCGCGCGCCGCTGCCCGGGCTGGCCCGGCTGGAGGCGCTGGCCGCCCGGACCTCGGACAGCGGGGCTGCCGGTGCGACTGGAGATCACCGGCGCGCCCCGGCCACTGCCCGGACACGGTCGACCTGGCCGCCTACCGGGTCGTGCAGGAGTCGCTGACCAATGTGCTCCGCCACGCCGGCCCGGCCACCGGTCACGGTACGGGTGGACTACCGGCCCGATGAGGTGAGCGTGGACGTGACCGACAACGGGCGGGGCGGCGACGCCGCGCCCGGGCCGGGCAGGGCATCGCCGGCATGCGGCAGCGGGTCGCCGCGCTGGGCGGTACGTTCAACGCGGGGCCGGGCGAGCACGGCGGCTTCCGCGTCTCGGCAAGGATCCCGGTGCCATGATCTCGGTGCTGATCGCCGACGACCAGGACCTGGTCCGCCTCGGGCTGCGCACGCTGATCGGCAACGAGGACGACATGGTGCTGGCCGGCGAGGCGGCCGACGGGCTGGCCGCGGTGGCGGTGGCCCGCGGACTGCGCCCCGACGTCGTCCTGATGGACGTGCGGATGCCGGGCATCGACGGCATCGAAGCGACCCGGCGCATCGTCGTCCGACCCGGCGCTGGCCGGTACCCGGGTGATCGTGCTGACCACGTTCGAGCTGGACGAGTACGTGTTCGACGCGCTGCGCCACGGGGCGAGCGGCTTCCTCATCAAAGACACCAAGCCGGCCGAGCTGCTGCGGGCCATCCGCCTGGTCGCGGCTGGCGACGCCCTGCTGTCCCCGTCGGTGACCCGGCGGGTGGTGCGCGAGTTCGCCGAACGGCCGGCCCGGCGCGCACGGCCCGCATGCGCGACTGTCCACGCTCACCGACCGCGAGCGGGAGATCGCCGGTCTGGTGGCGAGGGTCTGTCCAATGAGGAGATCGCCGATCGGCTCGAGGTCAGCCCGGCCACCGCCCGTACCCATGTGAGCCGGGCGATGGTCAAGCTGGGCGCGCGGGACCGGGCCCAGTTGGTCGTCTTCGCCTACCAGTCGGGCCTGGTCGAGCTATGAGTGGTACGCCCGGAGGCGTACCCGGCGTCCCCGGATACGGCACGCAGCGGCCTCCCGTGGAGGATGCCCGGCCGGGCGGGGGCGGCCAGGATCACCCTGACGTATGCTCGAAAGATCTACATTGGACTTACCGGCTGCCTGCTGGCCGCCGTCGTGTGCAGTTCTACTTCGCCGCGGTCGGCGCGTTCGCCAAGCCGCAGCGGGACGGCTCGTACGCGCTGCACGACATCAACGGCAGCATCGGTCATCCCGCTGCTGGCCCTGCTGGCCACCATCGTGGCGGCGCTGCTCCGCCTGCCCGGACGGCAGATCGGCCTGACCGCGCTGCCGCTGGCCTGGTCGTGGTGCAGCTGCTCATCGTCGGTGTCGGCCGGGCGCTCAGCGACGACGACGGGCAGCGGACGACCGACCGTCGCGCTGGTCGTGCTCGGGCCTGCACGCCATCAACGGACTGGCCATCATGGGCGTGGCCGGCTCGGTGTTCGCCCGGGCCCGGCGGCTGGCCGTCCGTCGTGACCGCGCACTGCTCGTGCTGGAGCTCGGTGCTCAGCGTCCGGTCTCGGCCGCCTCCTTCGTCGCGGCGGAGTGCTGGGCGGCCGGCGCGTCCGCGGCGTCGCACTGGTCGGCGCCGGGCCTGTCGGCGGGCCGCCCGGGTCGGCGGTGGTCGCTGGCGATGGCCGGCCGACGGCTGGTGGTTCGTGCAGGACAAGGTGCTGCTAACCCTGCCCCTGTGGCCACCTCGCGGTGGCCGCCTGGGCGGTGGCCCGCCGGCGCGGACCCGCGGCCCGCTGGCCCTGTCTCCGCCGGGCTACGCCAGCCGCCGCCGGCCCGTTGGTCACCCTGCTCGCCGGCTACCCGGTGACCTGGAGCACCGGCGCTGCTCGTCGCTGGGCATGGTCGGGCTGGCCGGCGTCGTGACCGCCCGGGTCTCGGCCAGGTCCGGCTCCGGGCCCGGCGGTCGGGGCGTTCACCCTGCTGATCCTCGGGCTCGGCGTCGGCCTGGTGACACCGTCCACTGTGGACGCCGAGTGGCGGGACCACCGGTCTCGGTCCCGGTCACGCGCTGACCGGGCCGTCGACGCCGGCCCCGGGCGGCGCGGTGCGGCGGTTCACGCTGGCCGCCCGGACAGGCCGAGGTGCATCTGGCGGCGGCCGCGACGGTGCGCGGCCTGGACGTTCAACGGTCAGGTGCCCGGCCCGCCGCTCGACGTCAGCCAGGGCGACCTGCGTCGAGGTGACGCTGACCAATGTGGACATCACCGACGGGGTCACCCTGCACTGGCACGGCTACGACGTGCCCAACGCCGCGGACGGCGCGCCCGGCCTGACCCAGGACGCCGTCGCTCCCCGGACAGTCCTTTGTGTACCGTTTCCGGGCCGACCAGGCCGGGACCTACTGGTACCACACCCACGAGGTCTCCGCCCGGGGCGTCAAGCTCGGCCTGTACGGCACGCTCGTCGTGCACCCCACGGGCACGGCGGCCGGCCGGGGTCGACCTGACGCTGCCGATGCACACGCTTCGACGGGTCCTTCGACGCGTCGGCCCCGCCGACCACGCCGTCCCGGCCGGGACGCCGGTCCGGCTGCGGCTGGTCAACACGGACGACACCCCCCGCTGGTCCAGGTCGTCGGCACGCCGTTCCGGGTGGTCGCGGTGGACGGATCGGACCTGAACCAGCCTGGCCAGGTCCGAGACGTGGGCCTGCTGATCCCGGCCGGCGGCCGCTACGACGTGGCGTTCACGATGCCGGCCGGCGGGGTCGTCGCTGCGGTTCCCCGACCGCCCGCCGGTCGTGCTGTCGCTCGGCCCACCGGTGCCGGCCGGACGGCGGCCGACTGGCCGGTGCTCGACCTGCTGTCCTACGGCACCCCGGCCGCGGTGCCGTTCGACGTGCGCATCGCGCTTCGACCGGCGGTTCACCCTGGTCCTCGACCGGGGCTGGCCCTGGTGGACGGACGCCCGGCTTATGCGTACACGGTGAACGGCACGCCGTACCCGGACATCCCGACCGAGGTGGTGCGCCCGGCGACCTGGTCGAGTTCACCGTCGTCAACCGGTCGCTCGAGGTGCACCCGTGGCACCTGCACGGGCACCGGGTGCTGGTCCTGGCCCGGGACGGGGTGGCGCCGACCGGCAGTCCACTTTGGATGGACACGTTCGACGTGCGCCCCGGCGAGGTATGGCGGGTCGCGTTCCGGGCCGACAACCCCGGGCTCTGGATGAACCACTGCCACAACCTCGAGCCACGCCGACGACGGGATGGCGCTGCACCTGGCCTACGCCGGGGTCACCTCGCCGTACCATGGCGGCCACGGCGGTTAGGAGGTGGCACCCCTCCGCCTGGCCCACTCGTCGGCCAGCAGCCCGAACACGATCTCGTCGACGAACTCGCCGTCCACCCAGGATGTGGCGCGCATCTGGCCTTCCTGGACGAACCCGGCCCGCTCGGCCACCGCCCGCATCGCCGCGTTGTCGGCCAGCGTCTCCAACTGCATCCGATGCAGCCCCCGGATCGCGAATCCGTAGTAGCACAGGACGCGAACCGTATCCGTGCCCAGCCCGCGCCCCCGGAAGCTCGGTCGCAGTCCCATGCCGATATGGCCGAAGCGGTGGAACTGGTTGATCCCCCACACCGACGCCTCACCGGCCAGCTCACCCGACGCCAGTTCGACGATCGAAAACGCAGCGGTCGTCTCGCCCTCCTGGCCCACGCCGTACTGGGACGCCGACACGGCGACCGGGCGCCACGGGCGGGTGTCGGAGCGGATCGATGTGGCCACGTCCTCGTACAGCTCGGCGTGCAAGATCGGCACGTCCTCTTCCCGGCGAGTACGTAACTCGACCCGTTCGCCTCTCAGCATCCTTCCTTCTTACCTGCCGTTTGTCGCTTTCCTGCCGTGTCTTGCTTTCCTGCCGTGTCTCGCTTTCCTGCCGTGTCTCGCTTTCCTGCCGTGTCTCGCTTTCCTGCCGTGTCTCGCTTTCCTGCGGTGTCTCGCGGCATACCGGGCGGCGGCTGGCTGGCGGCGGCTGGCTGGCGGCGGCTAGCTGGCGGCGGTTGGCTGGCGGTGGCCGCGTGGCGGGCCCGGCCGGCGGTGTGGGCGATTTGTCGGCTTCTTGCGGCGCGTCGGCTGGGCCTACCGGCCGCGACCTGCCAAAATGGACGCCGGTCCAGCCCGGACGAGCGATGCGCGGGATCCCGTTTGTCACGTCCGCGACGGGTGGGCTAGAGTTTCCATCCGTCGCCGGTTACCGGATGGCACGCGGACGTAGCGCAGCTGGTAGCGCATCACCTTGCCAAGGTGAGGGTCGCGGGTTCGAATCCCGTCGTCCGCTCGCTGCGGCGGCTCGGCCGTCGGGCCGGTCCCCGCGAGGGAACCCGGCGGGTTGGCCGAGTGGCTTAGGCAAGGGCCTGCAAAGCCCTGTACGCGGGTTCGATTCCCGCACCCGCCTCGGGCGATTGGCGCAGTGGGAGCGCGCTTCCTTGACACGGAAGAGGTCACTGGTTCAAACCCAGTATCGCCCACCATCGATTTATGCAGGTCACAGGCCCGCTACCGGATCAGTCGGTAGCGGGCTATTCGCGTGTTGCTCCTTACATTGGGAGCAATTTGGGAGCACAAGATCGTTTCGACCGTCGCGTTTGGCCTGGTCGGCGTGGTTGCGCCCCGGCGGCTGGAACCTGCCGAGTCCGGCAGGGCGGCCGGCCGGACTCGGGTGTCCATTGTGGTCGTATGACGGTGACGCGGCCGTTTGGTCATCCGCGTCCGGTGTTTTGTTTGGCGACGCTGTCCCAGCGGCGTTGGAGCGCGTCGATGATGCGTTGGTTCATGGCGGGGGTGACGTGGCTGTAGATGCCGCGAACGCCGGGTAGACGGTGACCGAGTCGCTTGGCCTGGGCGATCTCGGGGATGTCGTCTTCGATGAGCCAGGTCTTGTGGGTGTGGCGCAGGTCGTGGAAATGCATGCCGGGCAGCACCGCCGGCCGGGCGCGCTGGGCGTCGCCGTTCACGGCGGGCTGCCACATCCGCCGGCTGAACGTGGACCGGCGCAGCAGGCCGCCCCGTTCCCCGGTGAAGACCTGATCCTCGTCGTGGCCGTCGAGTACCCCGCGCAGCAAGTCGACCAGGAAGGGTGGGAGGAGGATGTCGCGGGCCGAGTCGCGGGTCTTCGGCGGCCCGAGGTAGAGGTTGCCGCCGACCTCGTGGAGGGCACCGATGTCGGGGTCCACCCGGATCAGGCCGTCGTCGAAATGGGAATTGACCCGGGCGAGCCCGGCGAGTTCCCCCCAGCGCATGCCCGTATAGGCGCCGGTGATGATCAGCACCCGGTCGGCGTGGCGGGTCACGCCGTCGGCGACGGCCAGGACCTGGCCCGCCGTGGCGTGCGGCCGCTCCCCGCGAGCGCCGGTCACGGTGCGTACGCCCTGGCCGGGGTTGAACGGGATCCGCCGGTCCGCGACCGCCTCCCGCAGCAGCATGCTCAACAGCGACAGCACATCACGCACCGAACTGTCGGCCAGGCGGGTGTGCAGATGCTTGACGAATGCCTTGACCGCGAGTCGGTCGATCCGCCCGATCGGCAGCGTAGCGAAGCGGGGCAGGATGTGGTTGCGTAGGTGGCTGCGATACGCCGCCCACTTCGCCGGCCCGGCCATGTGGCTGGGCTCCCACAATGCGACCCACTCGGCCAGGGTGATGTGGCCACGGCGGGGGTCGAGGAACGTATCCAGAGCCTGCTCGACCTCCACCTGCTTGCGGCGGATCTCCGCCGCGGCGCGGGCGGGGTGGGCCGAGTCGGTGCCCACCGTGCCATCGGGTAGACGGAGGCGGACGCGGAACTGGGCTGCACGGCGTTCTATCCAGGCCATGTGCTGCTCCCATCGGGAACGGGGTCATCGGGTCGGGATGCATGCACGCTTCGCGGACCGCCACTGGTCAAGTCGCCCCCGTGTGAAGCAGGATGCGACACCGGGATGGCGGGACCGCCGATGACCGCCGCGCTCAGGGTTCACGCCGACGTGACTCATTGCAGGAGTTGAAGGTCGTGTTGGATGCGGTCGCGCATCGCCAGATCGTGGTAACGCCCATCAGGCCCGTTGCGGTGACCAGGCATCTGCCAGCTGCCGTCGCTGAGATGCGCGAGCATGGCGCCGAGTTGGTTACGGGCGATCACCACGGTCTCCGCGTCGAGGATGGGCTGGCCGGTGTCGCCGGCGCGGGCGATCGCCCCGGCGATATTCAGGATCGCCGCGGTGGCCTCCACGACGGAGGTCGTGGTCTCGGTCCGCCCGGATGCGGTGGTGGCGGCCTGACACGATGCGGCCAACGCACCGATCACGGTAGCCGCCTGCGCAACGGGCAGCAGCATCGGTGAGGCCAGTTCGACCTCGGCCCACTGCTCGGTCCGAGCGCGGACACAGACCTCGACCAGCCCGGCAATCGCGTCGTCGTGCAAACAGGTGCGCATCGCGTGCTGGTCGCTGACCCGGAGCAGGCCGGCGACGGCATTGATCCGGTCGGCCAGGATCAGCTCCGCGACACCGTCGTTCAACTCGACGCCACGCCGCGCACAGCGCCGCCGAAGCTCATCCACAAGACCGCGAAATGTCGTACTCTTCGAATCCGGTTTCATCGTGCGGGTTCCTTCCTCGGTGATGTGAGGGCCGTGGTCGAGGCGACTGACCCATGGTGTTCCCCTGCCTTGGTCACGGAGAGCATCGGTTGCTCCCATCGCCGCGAACGTGGTCATCGCGCTCGGGTGGATCAACGCTCCGAACCGGCCCCGTCGTCAAGTCGGTCACCCCAGCCCTCGACCGTGGAGCGGAGGTCGATGTCCTCGTGCGGCGCCGTCGCTGGCGCGTCCCGACCGGCTGTGCATGAGCGGCGACGATCGCCGCCAGATCAGCCGTCGAGAATCGCAGGTGCCGGCCCAGAAACGTGCACGGCACCAACCGCGCACCCGCCCGACGGCGCAACCACGACTCCCGCACCCGCAACCGCGCCGCCGCCTCCGCCGGCGTGAACAGCAACTGCGACGACTCAGCGTCCAAGCGATCCGGATCACCCGAGCCAACCCGCTCAGGTTGAGACGGAGGCCGGCCCGGACGCGAGCGCCGGTCGGGGCGAAAGGGCATGGCAACTCCAGGATGGGTATAGACGCGACCCGCACACGCGGGCTATCACACGCTCCAATCCGGGTTTGTAAGACCATACGAACGCCCACCAGTACCAGGAACTTCTGACAACTGTCGATCTCGTGTAAGAAACTCTGACACAGAGATCAACAGCAGGCTCACCCGATTTACACGCAGGTCACCGGACCGGGAGCCACTGACGGCGTCCGCACCGCAGCGCCCACCGGAGACCAAGTTCGACCAGCGTCGGTGCCGCATACCGTGCAACGACGAGGCGAGGCCGCGGTCGATACGTGCCGAAGCCGACGAGCAACGCGACCGGGCAAAGTCCGCAAGGCAGCGCGAGTCAGACGCATCGATCAAGCTGGATCAAGGTCCCGAGCGCTCTCGCCAGGTGACACACAGATTAGAAAACCGCTGACAGGGTGTTTCGTCCCGCATGTCGAGGTGGCCCAGCCCGCTGACCTGGGCGTTGTCATTGCTGGTCAGGAGCGCGCAGGGGTGCTCGGCGTCAGCGTGTCGCCGCGTGGCCACACGTTGGCCACACGAGCCTGCCGTTCACCGGACGTGCGAATCGCTCAACTGTCCACGGTGGTGCGCAAACGGTGCTCACGCATCTCACCGACAAATGTCCACACGACGGCCACCTGGCAAGCTCACGTCTGATCGACGCTTAACGATACGGCCCGGGTTGGCATTGCTGGCTGACGCTCATGGTTGACCTCGTCGATGGTCTGGCGTGGGTGAGCCGAGGCGCGGACGTCTGGCCGCGCGGGTGAGACTGTGCGGGTGGAGTTGTTGATCTGCCGGAATCCGGACCCGGATCGCGGTTGCCGTACATGGTGCGGCTGCCCTTGGGTGGTGGGTTGGTGTTCCGCACGGCCGGGCGCCCGCCCAACCTGGGTCGCGTCGACGCAGGCGGTATTGAATGGCTCATGCAGACCAGGTCCAACGGCCCCATGCACTACGAGCACACCGCCGTCCAGAATGAACATGAGTGGTCTCCGAGCCGATGCATTTCCGCAGGTCAGAGCCTTGACCAGCTCCTTGGCGCCGATCTCTCCATCCAGAGGCGCGATGATAACTTGTTCGACCGGGGAGCAATCGGTTGTGCGCAGGTAAGGCTGGACCGAGCTGGTTCGAACGTCCAGAACACGAGGACAGTGAGGTCGTTGGCTAGGTCGGTCGCGGTTGGGCCGGTTGCCTGCACCGTCCATGTTGGATCGGATCTGGGCGGCGGCACGGCGTGGTCAATCGGCGGCGCCGGCGGTTACTGATGCCGCGCCGGTGTGGACGAATGCGCGGACCTGTGCCGTTGCTGCGGTCAGGTCCTGTACGTCGCGGTGCTGGGTGCCGGTGGGGGACAGGAACAGCAGTACGCATCGGGCCACCGCGTCGCCCGTGGCTGCCTCGATTGCAGCGGCGTAAGCGGCCATCTGCGGCCGGTAGTAGTCGACCCGGGTGTCCAGGGCGGCTACCGGTACGGCGTCGGTCTTGTAGTCGACGATGACGAGTCCATTGTGGTCGCGGTAGAGGAGGTCGATGACGCCTTCGAGGACGCGGTCGCCGATAACGGTGCCGACGTAGGTTTCGCGCCAGTACTGGTTGGTGGCGGCGTACTGGACGATGTCGGAGGTGAGGGCGGCCTGCGCGAGTTGGGCGATAAGGTCGGCGGAGTCGGCGACACCTTCGGCAATTGCCTGTCCGGCTGCCGCTTCGTCGAGGCCGGTACCGGTGGCGAGGTCGACGGTTTGGAGTACGGCGTGCACGGCGCGGCCGATGGCGGTGCCGTAGCGGCCCTTGTTCCAGGGGGGCAGTTCCAGATCGCGGGCGTCCTTGGCCAGTCCGGCGTCGGTGGGTTCGCCGAGTCGGTTGGTTGTGGCGGGCCGGGGGGATGTGGCTTCGAGGACTCCTTCCAGGTGTGATGCGCTGATCGCGGCGGGCCGGGCGGCGCGTGCACGCACGGACGCGATCGCCGCCCGCCATTGCGGGAGGGGCGGCGGCGGTGCGATGTGCTGGGCTCGGGTGTGCGTGGCGGCGCCGTTGTCGGTCGTTGCGGTGAGGGGTTGCTGGTGAGGTGCGCCGTGGCAGGCATTGGCGAGGAGTTCGGCGCTGGTGAGGCTGCGTTCGTCGGGTGGCGGGCCATCTGGCCGGGCCTTGCGGTGAAGTGATACGACGAGGTGGTCGCGGGCTCGGGTGCAGGCGACGTAGAGCAGTCTGATCCGTTCGTGGTGGTCCATCTGTTCATCGACGGGTTTGGCGACCTCGAACCCGCCTGTCTGCAGGTTCTTGCGCAGCTTCAGTTCGTAACCGCCGTGACGGGGCCAGATTACGTCGATGCCGCTGCGGTCGCCGCCGGCGCGGCTGCAGGTGCCGGTGAGGACCACGACTGGGAATTCCAGGCCTTTCGCGGCGTGGATGGTCATGATGCGCACGGTGTCGGTGTCGGTCTCGGGCAGGACCGCTTCGGCGACGCTGGCGGAGTCACTGCCTTGGCGGGCAGCCCAGGCGAGGTAGCCGCGTAGGCCGCCTTGGCCGGCGGCGCCGGTTTGGGTGGTATCGGACCAGGCGCGGGCCTGGTCGACGACGTAGCGCAGTCTGCGCCAGACATCACGGGTGTGCGGTTGGTCCACCGCGACCTCGAGCATACGGCGTGTTTCGACAAGGCGGGTGAGGACCTCGCTGGGAGCCAGCCAGGTCCGGTCGTTGTGCAGCCGCCGCAGGTAGGCGATGGCCTGGGCGACGGGGTGGTCGTCGAGCACGGCTTCTGGTGGCGGGGCGAGGATGTTCCAGTGGCCACCCGCGGCGTGCCAGGTCCACAGGTCGTCATCGCCGCAGCCGAACAGCGGGGTGCGCAGCGCGGTGACCAGGGTGAGTGGGTCGCTGGGATCGTCGGCTGCGCGGGCGGCGTTGAGCAGCTCGCGGACCTCCCGGGTCCGGTAGACCAGGGAGCTCGCCTCGGCGTGGTAGCCGATACCGGCGGCGTCGAAGGCGGTCTCCAGGTGGTGCAGGCTGGTGCGGGACGTTATCAGCACGGCGATGTCGCGTGGTTGGACGTCACGCCAGCCGTCGCTGCCGTCGCTGACTTGCCACCGCTGCGCGATGGCGGTGCTGACCGCCGCGGCGACGTCGTGGGCCTCCCGCTCGCGTAACGCTTCGGCCGCTGGGCGGTCGGTGTGGGGGTCCACACCGAGGGCGAGCACGGATGGCCCGCCCGGCGCGCCCGAACGGTATGTCCTCAGTGGACGGTAGGATGGTTGGGAATCGACGGCGGCGGTGATGAGCTGGCCGAAGACGTGGTTGATCCAGTCGAGGATCGGTGCGCAGGTGCGGAAGTTGGTGTCGAGCGTGACCTGCGTTCCGATGGTTTTTTGGGCTCGTAAGTAGGTGGCGATGTCGGCGCGGCGGAAGCGGTAGATGGACTGTTTCGGGTCGCCGACAACGAACAACGCACCGGCGGGCACGTCCACATCGGCCCAGTCGGCGGCGTCTGCTGTGGCGCCGGCGGCGATGCGTACGGCGATGTCGATCTGGATGGGGTCGATGTCCTGGAACTCGTCGAGGAGCTGCCGGCGGTATTGGCGTTGCAGGGATCGGCGCACCGCAGCGCCATGCTGCGGGTCACGCAACACGTTACGGGTGAGCACGAGCAGGTCGTGGAACTCCAGCCGGCCCTCGTTGCGGCGGGCCTGCGCGGCCTGCAGGATCTTCTCGGCGACGCGGCCGGCCAATTGCCGGAGTCCGTCCTCAAGAATCTGATCGCGGCTGGCCGCGGCGTCGCCGGCTAGGAGGATGCACTCGTCTTTGAGCGCTGTCAGGTCGCAGGACCAGTTTTCGCGGCGGCCGTAGGCCCATTTCAAGGCGGCCACCTCGCCGAGCACGGCCAGCCGGGCCGGGTCATCCGGCGCGTCGGCTAGCCGGTCGGCCCAGGCGGCCAACGCGGCCAGTCGGGGGAGGAACTTGTCGTCGTCGGCGGTGCAGTGCTCCGCGGTGGCGGCCAACCGCCGGGCCTCGCCGATCAACCGGCCGGCATCCAGGGGCGGTGTCTTGGCGATGGGGCCGGCGAGGACCCGGTCGGCGAGTAGATCCCAGTGATCGTTGAAGGCCAACGCCATCGAACGCAGGTCATCCAGACGCATCCCGCCGCCCATGGTGAGCGACAGCGCGGCGGTCAGGTCCGCGTCGTCGAGCAGTTCGGCGCGCAGAGCCACCCACCGGTGGTCGAACGCGACGCCGGAGGCCACCTCGTCAAGCACGTCGATCAGTGGCGGCAGGCCAGCCTCGATCGGATGCTCCGCCAGCACCCGCCGGGCGAAGGAGTGCAGGGTCCCAACCGCTGCCGTGTCAAGGTCATCGAGAGCTTCGCCGGCCCGGATAGCGTCGAGCGAGCCGGCCGGGGCGTCGGTCAGTGCCTGCTCAAACGCGGCGCGGAGCCGGTCTCGAAGCTCACCAGCCGCCTTGTCGGTGAAGGTGACCACCGCGATGTGGCGCAATGCCACCGCTTCGGCGGGATCGAGCACGGTGGCCACGACCCGCCCGACCAGGGACTGGGTCTTGCCCGAGCCGGCGCCGGCCTCGACGAACTGGGTCGCGGTGAGGTGGCTGATGATGGCCCGCCTGGCCACCGCGTCATTTACATCGGTCACCGTCATGGTTGCGCCTGCGCCTGGACTTGGGCGGCCGCGTCGGGGTCGACGAGCCGCAGGTAGGCGGCGAGTCGTGGATCCTGCCGGGTGTGCGACCATCGGTGGCGGTGCTCGGCGACGCCGAGGCCGTCCGGGTCGCAGTAGGGGCACTCGATGAAGTCGCCGCCCCAGCTGTCTTGAGTCGGTGGGCGGTGCGGAAACAGTCCGCTGGCGATGGCGTCGGTGATGACCGCGAGCGCCTCGGCGTAGGCGCGTTCGACCTGCGGACTCAACGGCAGTGTCACCCGTTTGCCGCGGTCCCTGCGCAGAAACCAGTATTCGGCCACGACCGGTGCGTGCGGCGTGCCGAGCGCGGCCCGGGCGGCGTAGGCGTACACAGGAAGTTGCAGCTTAAGGCCGCCGCCGGTCGGGTCCGCCTCGCTCAGCCCGGCATACGGCTGCGCGTGGCCGGTCTTGTAGTCCACGACCGTGATCGTGTCGCCGGCCCGGTCCACCCGGTCGGCGCTGCCGCGTAGCCGGATCACCCGGCCTTCGGGCAGCCGCACCTCGACCGGTGCGACACTGTGGTGGCCGAAGTCCAATTCGGAGCGTTCCTGGCGTCGCCCGGTATGGGCGCGGAGAGTCTCGTCATCGTCGAGGAGCAGGTCGAGATCGGACAAGACCCGGCCCAGTTCCTGCCGCCACAGCAACGGATGCCCGGTCGCCCCGCGGGTAACGAGATCGGCGCCGACTTGCCGGGCGATGCCTGCCAGCTGAGCGCGCTGTTCGGGCGTCCACGGCTCCGCGCCGCCGGGGATCGCACCCGCTCGCGACTGCTGGGTGAAGAACACATCCAGCACCGTGTGAAAGAGGTTGCCCAATTCGAGGTGTCCGATCTGCAACCGCTCCTCAGGCGACTGCACCGGCTCCACCCACAGCATCCGGCCTACGAAATAGGCGTGCGGACAACGCGCCCACGCCTCCAACGCGGTAGGCGAGACGGCCGGGCCGCTGGTCGGGTCGGGTACATCCAGGCCAGAGAGGTCGCCGTCGAAACGCGTCAACGCGACACTAGAACGGGCGCGCAGCATCGCCACCGCGCGGGTCAGGACCACGTCGGCCGGTAGGGCCTCGACCACACTGCCGCCGCGGCTACGGGCGGCGGTGACCGCACGCAGTCGCCACTCCTGCCCGGTGGCCAGCTCGTCGGTGGCGGCCAGGCTGGCCGCGTACGACGGCGAGCCGAGCAGCCCTGGCGTCGTATGCCAGCCGGTGGCCGGCAGCGCTTCGCCGCCGGACAGCGCGCGCAACGATGGCAGCAGCCACCGCGACGGCAGCTGGGAGCTGCTCCTGCGCAGATCGCCGCGCGGGAACGACACCACCGGATCGGGCGCCGCCGCCAACGCGGCCAACAGATGGCGATGGGTGCGGTCGACCCGCTCCCGCAGCGATGCCAACTGGCCACCGGTCACGCAACGAACCCGATCAGGCAACACCGCGTCGGCGCCGATCTGCCCCGGTACCAGATCCTCGGCCAACCCGACAACGAACACCGCGTCGACATCCAGGCCCACCGCGGCCGACAGCGGACCCACCAAAACACCCTCGCCGAAGCGTCCATGGCGGGGCAGGTCGTCGGCCAGCTCCAGATCCAGCGCCAGCCGCAATGCGGTGAGATCCGCGGTGGCCTCCACCGCGCCGAGACCCGCCAACCCGGACAGGGTACGTTCGATCTTCTCCGCGGCGCGGGCCTCCGCCTCGGGCAACCATGTCCCACCGTCGAGGTCAGCCACGAGCGCCCCGAACATCTCCAGCGCCCACCCTGACAGCTCGGGCCAGGTACGCAGACACGCCCCCCGATGCAGTCGGGAGCGTAGACCGGCCACGAACTCGCACAACGCCTCGGCCGCCGCCGCGTCACGCTCGTAGCGGGCGATCAACCCCGCCCGCGGTGCCTCGCTGGCCTTCTCCCGGTCGGCGGCGCCCCGTTGCCCGGCGGCGTAGTGGTTCAGCCGAATGTCCCAGTCCTCGCCGGCAACTACACCGGCGATGCGGGAAATCCGCTCCCACCGCGAAGCCGGCACCCCTTGCCCATCGGGTGTGTGCAACGGCGCGGCGGACAACACGGCCAGCACCTCGTCGCGGCGCCACCCATGATCGGGCAGCCCAAATAGATCCAGCAACGCCCGCGGTAGGGTCCGCGCGACCGTCGGGCGCACCCCCGGCCCGCTCCAGCCGATCCCGGCCTCGGCCAGATGCTCCGCGAGCAGTCTTGCGTACGGCTGCACCGCACCGTAGAGCACGGCCACCCGGTGTGCCGGCGCGGACCGCAATGCAGCACACAGCATCCGCACCACACAACGAACCTCGTCGTCGGCGTCGGAGGCATGCACGATCCGGGCGGCAAGGGCCTCCTCCACGAGTGGCGCCTCGGGAAGTCCGTGATGCAGACGCCCCAGCGACGCCAACACGCCAGCATCGGCCCCCCGGGCGCCGCCAAGCGCGGCGATAACCCGTACGTCGCCCGCCTTCGAGAGTTCCGCGAGCAGCGCGGCCGCGCCCACGGGAAGATCCTGCGGCAGGAACACCACCACCGCCCCGATCTCCTGGCCCAACTGCGGCCGATCCCGAAGCGCGTGGATCGCAGCCAGACGCAGATCGGTCACGTCGTACCAGCCGTCACTCAGCAGGCCGACCACCTTACGGTGCAGCCGAACCAGATCCGTAGCGATCGACTCGCCCGTCCCCGCAATCGCGTCAAGGCCGGCGTCGTCGACCTCGCGCAACTCCCGATGCGCCGCCACCAACGCCCGCACCGTCGCCGGATGAACCCCCACCGGGCCGAACACACCAGGCGCCTCAACCAGTGCCCGCCGCCACGCCGCCGCCAACACCGGATCCGTCGCGGGCCGCCGCCCCCGACCGGCCAGCGACGGCGTCGCCAGCTGTTCGGCCAGCCGATCCACCGTCAGCACCGACAACCCCGCCACCCCCGACCGACCACCCACACCATGTGCGAGCCTTCGCAGCACGATCACGCCGCACAACTGAGTCGGCACCAACACCGTCACCCGTCGCAACGCATCGTCGCGCTTGATGTCCGCAAGGACCGAACACAGTTCCATGTGGGCCGCCTTGCCGTAACGGGTCCAAACCATCGACCCGACCCCCACCTCGGGCGTCATCGCCGGTCCGTGGAGGCTCAACGCGCCATCGACGACAACGCCCATGCGGATCGTCCGAACCACCGGCGATCGCTGAATGGACCATCGTTGGACGCTTGCCACGAAATGATCGACTTTGCCCGCGCACTCGCGTGTGACCTCATGCACCTGTCAACGAAACGACCCGCCATGGGTGGTGTCCAAGCTGCGGGTATGGGGCAGCCGCTGAGGGATCAGCCAATGTGGTGAAACATCAGACCAAGGTGGCCTTGGAGCGCCATAACCGAGTCAACGTCCTTTCCACCTTCTCCACCACCACACCGACCAGGTGCGGCAACAACGCCGCCAGCCCGTCGGTGCCCTCCACCACAGTCCACAAGAGACAGAAGGAGTCTGCTCAAAATTGGACGTCATCACGTAAAATGGGCCAGTCCCAATTTTGGGGCGTCGTTGACAATCTGGGCGCTCGCGTACCCTTCAAAATCGGAGCTGAGGGGCTCGAACACCCAACCTCTGACGCCTGGTTACGAAACAATTGCGGGGTTGAATGCGGACTGGCGAAAGAATAGATTAGCGCGCCTACCTGGCGTTTGCAATTGTGGTTCGGAGTGCTCGTCGGTATTCAGCGTAAGCACGCTCGCGGATGTCCACACGCGGCCACACGAATCCGTAGTCTACGACCAATTCAAGATCCTTTGATAAGTGGTCGTCGGGTGTGTTCACATGTGCTAGCGCACGTCATCTACAAGTGTCCACGCGACGGCCACAGATCCCGCCCGCAGTCCCTCGGCGGTCCAACTGCATCATGCGAGTGACTCGTGCGGCGGCCAGACCTCACACGCGGTTGGCGCGCGTGGAAACCCAACGAGCCGAAGACCTTCGTTGGTATTATCGGGATCGCGCGCCATTACTGAACACTGGCCAAGCGCAGTCGGTGACTGCCGCATCGGCGGATGGCGAGGTCGCCGCTCTGTCACCTCGGACGCTGCTACGTTATTCTTGCGAATCGGAGGTAGACCCATGGCCGCTATGTACGGGCGAAACGACGATGAGTGGGACCAGTTAGCCTCGGTGGGTGAGGAGATCCTCGTCGAATTCGCCCGCAAGCGCAGCCTGACGACGTACAGCGAGTTCAACGGTGAACTCGTGCGCCGATCGGGCATGGTGGGCTTCGACTTCAGCCTACAGCGCGACCGCACAGCGATGGGCCACCTTCTCTGGCTGATCGTGACGGCGAATCGTCCAACGACGAACCTCATGCTCTCAGCGCTCGTCCGCTATATCGACATGAATGACGCGGGCACCGGCTTCTACGGACTGGCCGCCGACCTTGGACTGCTCCCGCGCCGGGTAACATCCGACGCCAAGCTGGCCTTCTGGACCGATCAGGTGAAGCGCCTGTACGCGTACTACGCCAACGGCCATACCTTCGCCACGCCGGTCGCTGCCCCGGACGACACCGATCCGGAGCGAGCGCGTCCTCGCTGGTCAACCCCCGGTGAGGGTCCGACCGCGTAGCTATCCGCGGTTGCCCACCTCCACCGCCGGCACACATGCGCATGAGCAGCACAGTCCCTCACCACATTGCGATGGCACTGCGACAAGGGCGTCCAGCTCCGAGCTGGGCCACGAGACTGTCATCGACCGTCAAACGCCTCGACGCCACCAGACGCTCGGGGCAGGCACATCTTCCATGCCAATGTCTCGAGCGGCTCTTTGGCCGAACCGACGCCTGACAGGTTGCTACCCGCCTGTTCTCCTACCGTCATAGCGGATCCGGAGGTGCGTCTGACAGCGGCCAGTAGAAAATCCCCAGTGGCGGCCAGATAACTCCCCACTGGCGGCCACCAAAATTCCCCACTCGCGGCCAGGTTGGCTCCCCGGCGGGTCTTCCGCGTTGAAGATCCACTTATGAAGAGGAGTGATCAGGTCATGGAGATCCTGGAGGCGTACGACCTCACAGGGAGTTACCGGGCGGCGGCCGAGTTGGCTGGGTGTGACCACCACACGGTGCGCCGCTACGTGCAGCTGCGGGCGGCGGGCACGCCGGGCTCGGGGCGGCAGGCCCCGCGACCACGAGCAATTGACGAGCACCTGGCGAAGATCGAGGAGATGGTGGAGAACTCGCGTGGTCGGGTCCGGGCGGACAAGGTGCACGATCGGTTGCGCGCGTTGGGGTTCAAGGGTGGTGAGCGCACGACCCGGCGGGCGGTGGCGCGGGCGAAGCAGGCGTGGCGGGCCGGGCACCGCCGGGTGTTCCGCCCGTGGATCACCGAGCCGGGCCTGTGGCTGCAG
The DNA here is from genome assembly GCA_963803345.1 of uncultured Actinomycetota bacterium. Classification (GTDB taxonomy): domain Bacteria; phylum Actinomycetota; class Actinomycetes; order Mycobacteriales; family Micromonosporaceae; genus CAWDLX01. The sequence continues at coordinate 135,439 of CAWDLX010000003.1, read as the reverse complement.
TGGGACTGGGGCGAAGGGCCGCGGATCAAGGGCAAGCGGACGTTTCTGTGGTGTGCTTGGCTGGCGTGGTCTCGGTTCCGGGTCGTGCTGCCCACAATGGACAAGACGATGCCCACGGTGATCGCGTGCCTGGACGCGACGCTGCGCCGGGTGGGTGGTGTCCCGGTGTATGCGTTGACCGACAACGAGAAGACCGTCACCGTCGAGCACGTGGCCCGGATCGCGGTGCGCAACCCGCTGATCGTGGACGTGGGCCGCCACTATGGCCTGACCGTGCGCACCTGCGTCCCGGCCGACCCGCAGACCAAGGGCGGCTCCGAGGCGACGGTCCGGATCGCCAAGGCCGACCTCGTGCCGACCGAGACGAACCTGCTCGACCAGTACCGCACGTTCGCGGCGTTGGAGCTGGCTTGCCGCGCGTTCTGCGACGAGGTCAACACCCGTGAGCATCGAGAGACTCGCCGGGTGCCGGCCGAGGCGTTGAGCGAGGAACTGCAGCGGTTGCACCCGCTGCCGCTCCAGCCGTTCACCGCCGTGTTCGGTCAGACCCGGCGAGTCAACTGGGACGCCACCGTGTCATTCGGCGGCGTCCGTTACTCGGTTCCCCACCAGCTGATCGACGCCCGTGTCTGGGTACGCAATCAAGGCGAGGAGGTCATTGTGACCGTTGAAACTACCGGAGGGCCAGCCGAGGTCGCCCGCCACGCCCAGGGCACCCCTGGCAACCCGCAGATCAACGCCGAGCACTACCCGCACCCGATCGATGCCGGCGAGCGCCTCCCCGAGGCCACCAGTGCCGAGGAAGCACTGTTCCTGAGCCTGGGCTCCGGCGCGGCGGACTGGCTCGTCGAGGCCGCCGCGGCCGGCGCCCGCCGGATCCGACCCAAGATGGCCGAGGCGGTCGAGTTGGCCAAGCTGCACGGCCGCGCCGCCGTCGATCAGGCGCTGGGCACGGCCGCGCTCGCGGGCCGGTTCCGGGAGGCCGACCTGCGCTCGATCCTGGACCACCAACGTCACAACGGCGCCGCCTTACCGCACCAGCGCAGCGAGGACCACAGCCTGCAGCCCGGCACCTCGAGCTGGGCCCGACTCGGCCACCCGCTGGGCCAGGTCGAGGTTGCCGGCGGTGAGCTGTGACCGCCACGACCGAACGGCCGGCCCGTACCCGACCGGCGACCGTCACCGCGCCGCTCAACGATCCGCTGAGCGAGGCGATCGAGCTCACCAAGCGACTACGTCTGCCCTACCTACGCAAGGCCATGGTCAACGTCGTGCCGACCGCGAAGGCCCAACGGTGGGACCCGGCCGAGGTCGTGCGGATCCTCCTCGCCGAGGAGGCCGCCGGCCGTGACGCCGCGACCCTGCGCAGCCGCCGCAAGCGGGCGTCGTTCCCGTCCGGGAAGACGTTCGACGCCTGGGACGAGAACACCAGCACCATCCCACGCCCTACCCAGCAAGCGCTGCGGACGCTGGAATGGGTGCACCGTAGGGAGAATTTGAGTATCTGCGGCCCGTCGGGCACCGGCAAAAGTCATCTCTGTGAGGCCCTGGGCCAGGCTGCTGTCGACAGTGGACTCACGGTCGCGTGGTTCACGATTGAAGACCTCGGCGCGCTCGTGCGCAAGCACCGCCCGGACGATTCGATGGCCAGAGCGATCGACCGGATCATCCGCACCGACTTGATCATCGTGGATGACATCGGGCTCCTGCCGGTCTCGGCCGAGGCTGCCGAAGGGTTCTACCGCCTGGTCGATGCCGCCTACGAGAGGCGCAGTCTCGCCGTGTCGAGCAATCTGCACCCGTCGGGCTTCGACGAGATCATGCCCAAAACATTGGCCACCGCGACAGTCGACAGACTGCTCCACCACGCTCATGTCGTTGTCACACAAGGCGATTCGTACCGGCTCACCGAAGCCACCTCCGGCCGCGGCGTCAAGTCCCTCATCTGACACACAGTCCATCATGGACAGCCAACCCCTCCCGTTAAGGAGCACCATGACCACCACCTGGCCCACCGACGAGTACCAAGAACCACCCGCCGACGCGATCGCGCCGCCCCAGCCGGCCGTGACCGTCCCCGGCGAGATCATCGCCTCGACCCTGGAGACGCTGAACCTGCTCGACCACTTCTTCCGCCTCCACGCCAGCGGCGGCACCCGCATCGAGCTACACCAGTTCGCCCGGCTGCAGGGCTGGGACCCCATCCAGGGCGCCAACCACCTCGTCGACCGCATCGGCCTCGACGCCGCCCGGCTTACCCAGGCCCGCGACGGCATCGGACTCGACGAGCACTGACACCGGCCTCACGACGCCCCGCACTTGGTCACCCACCGTGACCAAAGAAGATCAACACGGCCCGCGGCGCGGGGCCAGATCTGACCGGCACGGTGGGGCCAACCGGGGCGCCCATTCCGAGCGCCGGACAACCCCTGGGGAGATTTCCTGGCCACCAGTGGGGAGAAACCGTGGCCACCAGCGGGGAGTTTTCGTGGCCGCCAGTGGGGAAAAACTCATGGCCGTTGACATGCGTCCACAACGACCGCTCGCGGATTCCCTCGATCCACAGTCACCCACTTGATCAGCTTGCCGCCGGCCGGGGTTGAGCTGACCGGGGTGATGGCGTGAAAGCCTAGTGTGACTTGAGCCGGGTCGACTGGATCTCCCTCGGTGCCACCAAGGGTGTCGGGTAGGACTGTCGGGTAGACGATCATCGCCGCGGTTGCCGGGGCGGACAGTGCGTCTGCCTCCGGGTCCTCGTTCTCCGTGGGGATGCCTGCGATGCGGTAGGCCGCATTGCGGTGCCGTCCCTCGCTGAACACAAGGAATGATCCGGTGTCGGTCCGCCTACGCTGGAAGATACTGAATGGTCCATGGCCGAGCAGGGTGCGCCGCGTGTCGTTGCGCACCTGGTACGGGATGACAACCACCCATCGATCGAGCTGGTCCGGGCGAAGGGCGCGCAACCAGTTCAGTTCGGGTTGGAACGTGTCGGGGGCCGGCCAGGAAAGGCTGGTCAGAACCGTCAACATGTCACGGTGGCTGAGGACGGCGATACGTGCTTCGTACGTTGTGGGTGCGCCAGGAGCTTTGAACATCACCGTCCTGGTCGCCGCCGCCAGGACCGGCTCCCAGAGACTGTTGTTGCGGCGAACGATGTCGCCCTCAGGCGGGTATGCCACCGGCTCCATTGGCGAGCCGGGGGAACTCTTCTCTACCAGTCGCGCGTTCCACATCTTGTTGCGAGCGGCGGGCCTCAGGTCGGGCCTGTGCTGGGCGATGAGCGGGGGGACCTCCCGCGGCGTGAGCAGTCGGTCACCGGCGGTCGGGATCGCGTATTGGCGGAGTTCCCGTCGCAAGAACTCCTCGTCCAAGAACGCGGCTTCGAATCTGCTATGCAGGTCAGGTGTCGTGTAGAGGCGTACGAGATCGCGGTAGCCGGGCCGGAAGCCAAACCATCGGCCCATCTGCATCAGCGTGTCGACGTTCTCGGCGGCGCGCCGGTAGTACGTCACGGTAAGACCCTCGACAGTGAAGCCGCGGGCCAACTTGTTGCCACCGACCAGAATCCGCCACACCTGCCGCTGGTCGAAGTCGAGGCTTTCCTGCTGCCTCTCCAGGTCCGCGTCGCTGTTGACCACGATGACCGGGCTCAGGTTGGAGTCTGCCGGCGTGATCCGCCGAATAGCCTCGGCAATGTCCTGGCGAAGATCGTCGAAGTCGTCTGGTGTGGGTAGGTCTCCTGCGCGGGCGCGGGCGACAGGCAGAACATCGTCCGTGTAGAGGGCGCGTAGGCGGGCCAGTCCATCCGGTGTGTGGTAAGCGCCGGTTCTCCAGAGGATCGCGATGGTCGCTGCCGCTTCGCGGTGGGCTTCGCGCACCATGGCCTCGTGGACGAGCATCGTGTGATGGCGATAGGACGCGGCGCCGTGGCGTTGTCGGTAGAGCTTCACGGCACCGGTCAGGACGAACATATCGATGGCCGCACGGAGCTCCGCTTCCTTGGGCTCCTCACTGAGGAAGCGCACGTAGGCCTTCTCATTGGAGTCCCCGAATGTCTGTTCGTGCGATAGTCGTTCAGGGTCGAAGCCCTCTCTGTCAACCTGGGTTGAGGCACCCGCCCCCTGACAATTACTGAAGCTGAGGGCGGGAGTAGGAGACTCCCAGGTATGACGAGCAAGGCGACCCCGTTCGGTCGAGCGTCGAGGTCCGGCGACTCCACCGGCGCTTCGCCCTCGACGCGGGCCGAGGCCGGGTCCGGTGTGGACGGTACTGCTGCGGACCGGCGGCAGGGCCCGGAGGTGCCGGAGCGGGCGCGTCGGCGTACGTTCACCGCGAAGTACAAGCTGGAGATTCTCGCCGCGTACGACGCCGCGTCGGAGGGCGAGAAGGGCGCGCTGTTGCGCCGGGAAGGTCTGTATTCCAGCCATATCACCGTGTGGCGGCGGGCCCGCGACGCCGGTGGGCTGGCGGCCCTGGCCCAACCGCGGGGCCGCAAAGGTCGTGACCCGCAGTCCGAGCGCGTTGCCGCGCTGGAGGCCGACAAGCGGCGGCTGGAGCAGGAGCTGGCCACGGCCCGCGCCGTGATGGACGTGCAGGCAAAACTGCATGCGCTCTTGGAGACAATCTCCGAGAGCGCGGGCATCGAGCCGAGGTCGACGCGGTGACCGACCAGGCCGTCGCCGAGCTGGCCCCGCACATCGGGGTTCGCCCGGCCTGCGACGCGGTCGGCGCGGCGCAGGCCAGCTACTGGCGCCGCCACCGACTGACCCCCGCCCCGCAGCGGGCGTCGTCGGTGCCGCAGCGCGAGCGGCACCAGCCGCGGGCGTTGAGCGCGGCCGAGGAGCAGGCCATCCTCGACGTGCTCCACAGCGACCGGTTCGTCGACGTTGCCCCGGCCGAGGCGTGGGCGATCCTGCTCGACGAGGGCGTCTACCTCGGCTCGGTGTCGACGTTCTACCGGCTGCTACGCCATGCGGGCGAGACCCGCGAGCGGCGCCGCCAGGCGACTCATCCGGCGAAGGTGAAGCCGGAGCTCGTGGCGACCGCTCCGAACCGGGTGTGGTCGTGGGACATCACGAAGTTGCGCGGTCCGGCGAAGTGGAGCGCCTACCACCTGTATGTGATCATCGATATCTTCTCGCGGTACGTGGTCGGCTGGATGGTCGCCAGTCGCGAGTCCGAACAGCTCGCCGAGGTGCTCATCCGCCAGACCTGCGCCAAACAGGGCGTCCAACGTGGACAGTTGACCATCCACGCCGACCGCGGCAGCTCCATGACCTCCAAGACTGTCGCGCAGCTGCTCGTCGACCTCGGCGTGGACCAGTCGCACAGCCGCCCGCACGTCTCGAACGACAACCCATACAGCGAGAGCCAGTTCAAGACGCTCAAGTACCGGCCCGACTTCCCGGGCGAATTCGCCGCAGTCGAGACCGCGCGCGTGCACTGCCAACGCTTCTTCTCCTGGTACAACGACGACCATCGTCATTCCGGGCTCGGCCTGCACACGCCCGCCGACGTCCACTACGCCACCGCCGAGGCTACCCGCAGCAAGCGGGCCGCCGTACTGAACGCCGCCTACGAGCAACACCCCGAACGGTTCGTCCGCAAGCCCCCAGAGCCGCCCAAGCTGCCCGAAGTCTCCTGGATCAACGAACCGCCCGAACAGCCAGAGGAGGATGCTCACTAAATTCCGCGATCCGGTGCCTCAAGCAGGTTGACAGGTTCCGAAGTCATGGAAGTCCTCTGGCCCCATGTACCCGGCCGGTCGAGGTAGAGAGACAAGGAAGTCTCGCGGGAAGATGTCCTCTACGTCCGACGGATCGATGAAGACGTTTGCATAAGGGGTCGCGGTGTACCCGACGTACTGGGCTCGAGGCATCATCCGCAGCAGGTCACTGATAAGCCTGTTGATGGCCGTGCGTTCCCGCCGCCCTTCCGCCCACTTCTTCGGGCTGATGGTGTTGACCGACGCCTGGTCGGACTCGTCATCGATGATCAGAACGGGAACCTCGCCAAGTCGGTCCGTGATACGTCCCAAATCGGCCACGAGCGCCCTGAGGACCGATGAGTTCTTCTTCGCCACCACGAGGCGGGCGTTGCTAGTGAACAGGTTAATGGGGTCGTAAAAGCGCCGGTTCCGTTCGCGACGTTCAAACTCGAGCGCAGCGACGCCCTGTCGCAGCCGCCGGTAGTCCCACCGGTGCGTGCTCAGCCTGTGGATATCTGTGTGACCGGTGTCCGACGGACGTCCTCCGTGATGGAGGAACCTGTCGGCGATCCAGTCGGGGTCGGTGTCGTAGTCGTGCCCCTTCTGGTCGTAGGCTGAGATTTCCCGTTCCAGGTTCTCCCGGCCGCACAATTCCATGTCCATACGGCGTTGAGTCTGCGCCCTTAGCATGTTCGTGGTGCCGGTGAGCACGACGATGAGCCGGTAGCCGGCGTCGACGGCCTTCGCAGCGACACCCGTGAAGTTGGCAGTCTTTCCACTCTGGACATATCCCACCACGAGACCCTTGGCCTGATAGGCAACGCCCCGGGTGGGATCTGACAGTCGACGGATCACCTCCTCTGTGGCGTTGTCAACCTGGGCCACGGCTCCAGGGTCCCAGCCCTTGTCCAAGAGATAGCGCTCGTAGTGGGCCCAGTAGAAATCCCGTTCAGAACGCCGTTCGGGCGTGCGCCACTCGACCCAGTCGTCGGCTATGACGATAGGAGTGTCGGCCGATGCGATCGGGAACAGTTCGTTGAGCAGGTCCGCTGCTGGGGCTTCCATTCCGAGGGCCGCGAGCACCGCTTGCCGCCGAGCAACGGTGTTCCGTTGGGTCGCCTGCATCCATGCAGCATCACCTTCGGTGAAATCCCATCCGGCCAGAGCGTGGGCGAACGCTTGGCGCAGCGCGTCGTCTGGTCCGGCGCCTTTGAGATGGGCCAGAAGAGCGTCGCCTGCCGTGGCTGTCGCGTCGTCGCTGATCATGGCGGCCAGATCATGCAACCGCTTAGGCCCGGTGCGCCGCATGGCGTCGATGGCAGCACTGTAGGCGGTGGCCAGGCTGTCGCTCATACGAGCTCCTTCTGTGCATGGATGAAGACCTCTGCAAGTTGCGTCGGCACGTTGCCAGTGCGCGAGGCCGGTGAGATCGACGCGGTACTTAACATCGGTGATGTGGGCCAGAGACACACTCGCGGTCTCAAGCAGGTCTGGCGTGAGTCGTGGGAACATACTGGTCACGGCATAGGCGGCGACAGGGTTCCGTAGGCGCCAGGAGCGCAGCGCCAGGTTGGCATGCCGGTCCCGCCAGCCGGCATCGTGGAGCTTGCTATCGAAGGTTGTGCGGGTAGCGCCCTCGGCGAAGAGGCCCCTCACGCGCGTGACGAGCTGCGCAAGACTTGTGCCTCCTGCACCGGCGGCAGTCACCTGAAACGAGACCAGCCAAAGGGGGCGCTCCGAGGTAGGGGCAAGTTGAGTCAGGGAAGAGATGCGGTGAGCGCGCACTTCGGAGGCGGTTGTCTTGACCTCGACGTTGATGCCAGAGAGGTCAAAGTCGTGCTCCTCTGCGGCGGCGCCGCGCCAGGCCGCCAGCGCGCTGACTTGATCAGCGGTGTGGGCGAGGCCGGCAAGCAGGCTGAGTTCTCCGAGCAGACCGACTTCGATTCCGTGTGGCAGGGCGTCTTCAGGCTCGAGTAGGTGGCCAAGACGCCGCAGTGTCTCGGCTAGTGCGTCGGTCATGCTCAAACCGTCGAGTTGAGCGCGGTCCGCGACAGCGCACAGGATCGGGTAGGCGTCGGCGAACAGACGATGGTCGGTGACTGCGATTTCGATCATGCGGTGGCCATCGTGGTGGACAACGGCAACGGTCAGCCGCTCTCGGTTGATCGGTGGTGGTGTCTCGTTGGCTCCGGCGGGTCCGCGAATGCCGATCCTTACCCGCTGCGGGTCGACGAATAGAATCAGCAGGGGGTCGCCGGGAATGGGGTGCTCGATGGGGGCAGCGCTGGCGACGTAACCAGCGAAACTCTCAGCGCTGAGGTGCCGCTCTGTGTGGCTGGTCATGTCCTGTTCTCAAACGTTGATCTCTCCGCCTTGGCCGCCGCAGTTAGGATCTCCTGCCAGAGTTCGACGTTGTCCTTGTCGCGGGCGCCGAGATGTGAGCCCTGAAAGACCTGCTGGGTGAGCAGGAACAGAAGTGCCTTGATGACAGGAACGTCGTTGAGGCCACCGCGACGGCCACCAAGCAATGCCCGCCGATAGAGCTGGTTGAGCCAGAGCGTGTTCGCGGCACGGTCCACATCGAACAGGTCGTCGGTCGTGAATGGCCGCCACTGGATACTGAGTGGTTCGACGTGCAGCTGTGGCAGCTCTTCTCTGATCTCTCGGCTGATTTTGGGGTGAAGTCCCCTTCCCGGGGGGATCACGGCCGTACGGATCGAGGTTCGCTGGTTGCTACGAACCCATGTGTCCTCGGCGGCCTTGAGGTAGTCGTTAATGCTGGTTCCGTCGCCGGCGCGGGCGGCGCTGACCGCACGGGCGAACTCGGTGCCTGTGATCACCCGTGACTTCTCGGGATTCATGATGAACATTCCGGCAAGGTCGCCATCGATGTCGACCGCAACCCGGGCCAGCTGGAGCTTACGGTCGGGCGCATGGATTCCTTCCCATCCACCGGCGTCCAGGAGACGGCCGCGGCGGTAGAAGTAGAGTCCCTGACGCGACTCGGCTCCCCCGGGCAGCCTGTACTGAGGCAGATTGGAGCGGCCGGGCCAAAGGTGGCAGTGCAGGGTCAGTCGGCTACCGTTTACGTCAGCTACCAGGTCTTTGGGCCAGCCGTGAGGCGATCCGGGGTGGGCGAACGGGTCTAGGGCGACGACCTCGCTGAGAACACCGGTGCCATCGTCAAGATCCTCGACATCGAGTCTGATGCGGACGGCTCCGGTGGTCAGAATGCGGTGGAACATCAGACCGAGGTGGCCCTGGAGCGCCGAGATGGTGCGGCTGAGGAATTCGTCGGTGTGCTCCCGGTCGTCCGATGCCGGGAAGCTACGCACGTCGTCCCACCGCACCACTGTGCCGTGCTCGGTGACCTGGAAGGGCCACGGGCGGCCCATTTCGTTAGCGCCGATTCTCGCGCAGGGAGTTGGACCCTGGTTTGTGGTGTTGATCGATTGCCGTCGCTAGTCGAACTCGAAGCGGAGTTGACGGTTGTCCCACCAGGGGACGGTGGTGGTGGGTAGGTGGGCTTGGCGTAGGACGGGTGAGTAGGTGCGCCGGTCGAGGCGGACCACGACGTTGGTGCTGGTGGTGGTGATGGTGCCTGCGGTTGAGAGGAAGCGGCGTTGCAGGGTGTCGGGGGTTGCGGTGGCGTAGCCGGGTAGGCGGCGGCGTAGGGCTTGGCAGAGGGTGTGGGCGAGCACGGAGATGACGACGTTGAGGTCGACGTTGAGGGGAACGGAGCTGGACAGGGCGTCGAGGTGGAAGGAGCGGATGGACTCGGCGAGACGTTGCTCGATGTTCATGCGGCGGGCGTAGTGCTCGATGACCTTTTTGGCCTTGGCGTGTTGGAGCGGGCCGACGCCGTTGGTGATCAGGATGGTGGGTTCGTCGTGGCCGAGGCCGGCGATGGCGAGTTGGCGCAGGGTGCCGGGGTAGTCGGTGAGCTTGACGGCGGGGTCGTCGATGACCTGGACCCGGCGGTCGCTGCCGCTGGCGCGTTCGACGGTGAGGGTGGTCCAGTCCTTGGCGGGGATGGCGGCGAGGGCCTTGGTGAGCGTGGGTGTGCGGGCTCGCAGGGTGATGAAGGCGATGCCGCGGTCGGTGAGCTTGCCCAGCTCGTCTTGGGTGGTGACTTTGGAGTCCATGATGAGCAGGGCCGGGTCGTGGCCGGTGACGGCGCGCCAGTGGTCGCAGAACGCGATGACCTCGCCAGCCTGGGTGGCCTTGGACAGGTCGGCGTTGGCGTAGACCAGGGTGTGGTGGGCGGCGTCCTCGGCGAAGAAGGTCAGCACCGATCGGGTGCGCTGCGAGCGGCGGGGCACGTAGTGCTTCTCCAGCGCCACGTCCTGTCCCCAGTGCATGATGGCGTGGAAGTCGAGGTTGAGTACCTGCCCGTCGACCAGGCCGGCGGCGATGGCCGCCTGGTCCAACGCCTTGAGCAACGCGACCTGCCGGGAGTGCTCCAGCCGATAGGAGTAGGTCGTCAACGCGGTGGCCTTGGGCAGGCTGGTCAGCCCGGCGAACAACGCCGCCCCCGGGTCTGCGGCTAGATCATCCACGTGCGACACCCGTCGGGTGGCGGTGAGCTTGAGCGCCAGCAACGACAGCACCGAGCTCAACGCGGGGATCACCGACGTGCCCGGATAACCGGCCTTGGCCACGATGGCGGGTAGGTCCAGGCTGACCAGGTCCGGGATCGCCAGCAGCAATCCGGCCAGCTTGGTGTCCTGCTGTGCGGGCAGGGTGGCGAAGTCGACTACCTTGGCCCGGGTCGCGACGTGGCGGCGGGGCAGGCCCCGCTCGGCGTGTGGGCGTGGCTGCAACCGGGCGAAGCCTTCCTCGGCCAGCACCTCGGCCACCCCGGTGCGGTTGAGCGGTGTGCCTTCGTTGGCCAGCACCTGGGAGATTTCGTAGGCCGAGTGCCCGGCCTGACGCAGGGCCACGATGCGGGCCCGGGCCGCGTCCTTGGCTGGTGCGCTCTTGGGCCCCGGCTTGCTCTCCACGAAAAAATCACGCTGCCCGGCGCGGAAGTCGCGCACCATCGACACGACCGTCGAGGCCGTGTAGCCGAACCGCGTCGCCACCTGCGCTGCGGAAAATCCCTCGACCAGGAACGCGCGCAGCGCCTCATACCGACGATGGGCGGGCTCGGTCGGCGAGCTGAAGAACTCACCGCCGGGCCGGACCGCCACCTGGGCTGATTTCGCTGTCTGGGACATACAGTCATGAGATCACGCGCCCTGCGTGACACGCCAGAAGTCCACATGCGACACGCCGCAGATGAACTACATCCATGTGATTTCACTACCCGGAAGCACCGTCGGATCACGACAGTCCACAGTGTGCGGAGGCAACGCTAAAACGATCACGGAGTTAACAAACAGCGGAACTGGACCTGGACTCACTGCGCGTACCGGCCACACCAGCACGAACACCCAGCAGCGCAACCAGACCGGTAGACAGGAGCCCGAGACGCCTACTCGGCCTACAGCCCGCCAACCGCGACACGAGAATTGGCGTTAGCGGCTGCATTCGCGGGTCGGACAACAGTAGATCTCGGTCGGAGGATGCCCACGCAGCCCGGCAAGTCGTGCCGGATCGGAGCCGCGGAGGTCGCCGACAGCGAGCCGGATGCCGAGCTGCGCGGCGAGATCAGTCAGCCGCTGGCCGATCTGGTCGCCGCGGCGTGCGGCCACGATCATCGTTTGGACCTGCGACTGCTGCTCCTCGTCCAGCGACGTGCCCGACAACGAGCTGAGCAGGTCGCACAGAGACGCGAGTCCGGTCTGGTCGACCACCATTGGGCTGATCCCTCCGACGATGTCACGGCCCCACATGGATGTACCCTGCCCAGACCGAAGGGCAGCGCCGCCACCGGTCGCGCAAGGCTCGGATGCCTTCGTTCACCGCGGCGGCGATGTTGATTGCGTTGCCGCGGTCCCTGATGGAACGCCACACTGGCGTGGCTACCTGCGCCGCAAGCTCGTCATCGATGGACCACAGGCTCGCCACCACGTGCCGGAAGCCGGCGAGATGAAAGGCCGAGGCAAGGCTTACCGCCTCATCGGCCAGTTCGATGCCCGACAGGGCCGTGTCGCAGCCGGACAGGAACGCCACCTCGGCACCGGTGAGATTGAGCCGGACCACGTCGGCGACCGTGAAGGGGGTTCGGGCGTGGTCGTGCAAGAGCAGGCGCCCTTGGGAGGGGGCTGAGAGGTTGCCGTGGGCGTGGCCGGCGAAGTGGAAGTGTTGGTGCCGCGCCAGTTCGTCGAGAAGCCCTTGCCGGGTCGCCTTTTCGCCGACAAGCACCTGCGTGGCGCCGACGAGATCGGCTACTGCTTGGCACTCCGCCGCGGCGACGGGAAGCGGTGACCAGCCAGGCGTCTCCGGCATCCCGACGACGAGTGTGCTGGCTGAGCCCGTGGATGCCCGACGGCGTGCGTGGCCATGTGAGCGGATCGTGGGCGCGTAGGAGGAGACGACCCGGTCGAGGACGTTGGCCTCTCGGCCGCTGCGATCGTCATAGCGTCCGGCCGCGTGGACCGGCAGAAAGCCCAGCAGTCCGGTCGGCACCCACCAGATCCGGGCCTTACCGGCCAGGTACGGTGCAAGGGCATCGATGACCGGCTTTCCGACCGCGTCCCATAGCCAGGACAGGATCTCCAGGAGGGCGTCCTCGGCGGCCCGCCGCTCCGAGATCGCCCCGAACGGGTTGTGTGCGCCAGCTATCGCGCCGGAACACGCCAGTACCTGCCGGGCCACCGACTCCGGTGTCATCTGCGGCAGCGGTACGGACCAGACGCGGCCCCGCATGACAACGAGCGCGTCGCTGCGGTGGCGACTGGCGTTCAGCACCACGACTGGACCGTCGCCGGCATCGCGGATGAGATCGGTCGCGGTGGGTGGTCTTAGGAATCCTTCGAGGCCGGGAAGGTGGCGGATGTCCTGCAGGAGCCGGTTCCACCGGTGCGTGATGTTGGCACGCTGCGCCACCTCGGCCGCGTACGCGGTCCGGACCTGGCCGGTGCCGTGGCTGGCCGGGCTCATCGCCAGGAACGGCGAGGTGGTAGCGGGCGTGTCGAGTTGGGTGATCAACTCGCGGAACTCCTCCGCGAGGTGAGGTGCGTGTTCGTGGACGAGGGTGAGATCGCTCTGTCGTTCGATGCTGTGTCCTATGAGGACTCCTCGGGCTGCCTCCACCAGCCTCAGCGCCTCGGGGAGATCGCCGTTGTCGAGGGCGACCGCGGCGGCGTCGGCGGCCAGGCCCGTGAAGCTGGCCAGGCCGAACTCTTGATCCGACAGGTTCAGCTGCCGTGGAGCGACATGCGGAAGCAGGTCGACCGCCGTCTGGTATGCGCGTATAGCATCGTGGCTGCGCACCGCTACGGCCATCTCGCCCCACGAGCGGGCTGCGCTGACCCGCGTGCGGGGCGCGGCGAAGGGCAACTCGGCTGCTGCGGCGAAGGCCTGCCGTGCCTCGTCCGCCAGCGACGACGACCCGGTCAGATCGTGCAGTTCCCGAGTGGCCACGCCGAGGTTGGCTAGCACAATTCCGCGGATGCCGTGCCCTCGGTCAGTAAGTCTCGCGGCTTGTCGTAGCGCGCCGACGGCTTCGGCGAGGACATCCGTATCGGAAGATCGTTGCCAGGCATCGTGCAGGACATTGGCGAGGTTGCTGAGTGCCATCACCTTGGCCGGCTCGCCGGCACGACCCGCGGCAGCGGCCTCGCGGTAGGTGCGCTCGGCATCCACCAGCCGCGTCGCGTCGCCGGTGAGCTTGTAGTCCTGGTGCAACGCGTTTGCGAGGTTGTTGAGGATCATGGGTCGGCGCACGTCACCGTCCGACGTGGCCGCCAGCGCACCCTCCAGGGCGTAGATCGCCTGATGGAGAACAACCCGGTCTTGCTCCCGCTGGTACCTGCGAAGCAATGCTGCACCCAAGTTGCTGCCCACGAGTGCCTTGCCCGACGGGGCGGACAGGGTCATCGCATGGCCCAGAAGAGCCACCGCCTCGTCCAACGCGCGTAGGTCGCCGAGGAGGTCATACCGTTCCGACAGCGTGTTGGCCAGGTTGGACACGAACGCCGGATAGGACACGTCTGACTCATCGACCGCGTCGACCGCCTGCCGATAGAGCACCGTGGCGCGGTCGAGCGCCTCACTATCGCCGGTCCTGCGGTACCGGTCGGAAAGGACGTTGCCCAGCGAGCTGAGGTGGCCCGCTCGTGTGGCGCCACCGTGTGGGGTGAGCTCAAGAGCCTCGGCCAGAGCCTGCTCCGCTCCGGTGAGTATCGCGAGGTCTCCCGTGGCCTCATGCGCCAGCATCAACGTTGTGCCCAGCGTTCCGAGTGCCAGCGCGCGGTCAGCGGGGTCGAGCGCCGCGACAGTCAGGACCGACCGGAGCTCCGACGCCGCCTCCTCCAGCGCCTCGCGGTCGGCGGTGACCTGGTAACGCTCAAGCAGCACGTTCGCAAGATTGTTCGCAGCTATCGCGTACTCGGGAGTCGACGGCGGCAGCAGGCGCACCGCTGACCGGACGAACAGCAGCGCCTCGTCCAGCAGCGCCACCTGACCCCCTGCCCGGAAGCGCTCGTGCAGGACGTTGCCAAGCGCGCTCAGCACGGTGGCCTGGCGGGGGTCATTCTTGGGAACGAGGGAGATGGCTGCTCGAAACGACGTGTCGGCCTCGTCGAGCGCCGCGATGTCGCCGGTGAGTTGATGCCAGTCGGCCAAGGCGTTGCCCAGGTTGTTGAGGCAGACCAGCCGCATCGGATCGGTCGGTGCGGCAGCCGAGACCGCATCACGCAGAACGTCGATCGACTCGCTCAGGCCGGAAACGTCGCCGGTAAGCCGGTATCTCAGACTCAGGCAGCGCGCGAGTTCCGCGTAGACACCGACGCGGTGAGTGTGACCTGGAGCCAGCCGTGACGCCACAGCTCGCGCCCCGGCAATTGCCTGGTCCAGCAACGGCACGTCGTTGCGCTGCCGTGCGACGTTCACACATCCGTTCGACGCCGGCCATCCGTTCGAGCAGTTCACGCAGCCCCACGTCACTGTCCACAGCGTAGGAGGTTCAGCGGATCGGTCTGTTGCCCAGGCCATGCCGACGCTGCTATGACTTGTCCGCCCACTCCGACCACGGTGTGATGTCGCCGCCGTTGGTGTGCAGGAAACTGTGCGGCTGCAACAGCATGTCATGGATCTTCTGGACAGTCCGTTCGAGCGGATGGTGGCACGCTGGGTTCCACTTCCAGAGCCAGTCGATCATGTCATCGACCGAGTTCAGAATGCGGTCCTCCGGACCGCCACCGTCGAAATGACGCGCGAACTCGGCCTGAGCACGTGGATCGTCCATCTGCTCGAAGAACTGGTTGGCCTGCCCCATCACCATGACGAAGACTCGTTCCACGAAACGGCTCACGTTGGTTGGCGTTGCCGGGGTCCCTGCTGCGGACAATAGGTCAAGGAAGAACTTTGGATACAGCGTCGGGATGGTGCGCGGGCGACGTGACAGCAAGGAGCCGTTGATTGCCCGGACCAGCGCCTGCGCGGAGGCGTACGTCCCGAGCCGGATCACCAGCTCACCACCGTCGTGCACGACCTGCACGGCGCCCGACACGCTGGGAGCAGCTTGATCGATTCGCTCGGGATCGAGGCTCTTCTGCACTGACCTCGCCCCGCGGTCCATGACCAGCAACCGGCGGTCTGTGACGACGAGCGTGGGCCAACCGGTGTAGCGGTCGACCGCGATCGCAGTGACACTCTCCCGTGGACCAAGAGCTCCGCGGATTGCAGCTTGCCCCTTCGCGATCAGCTTGCGGTCTGATCCGTTGTCGTTGATTAGGGCTCGTCGCAGATCCTCGTCGAGAGGAACGCTAGGTCCGAATAGTCCCACCGGGTGACCCTCCCTGGGCGAGTACGAACTGTCTGGCGCTGTCGAGCTGCCTATAGATGCGAGTCAGGTTCTACCGGACACAGGCCGTCGCCGGGGATAGTTGTCCTCGATCCGACACGCGCAAGCGACCTATTCGCCCGGTCGGCGGCGCCCGACATCCGATATGTCTTCGCCGCGGAGATGTCAGGGCAAAAGGATCAATCCTCTTACCCGATCGCCAAGGCGGAAACCAATCGTCTCGGCAGCGCCAACTCGGCCGATGCACGAACCAGCGCCAGATTGCCAGGCAATACGGAATCGACGTTGACGGCGCCACCAAGTGACAACTACGCATGAAGATCAGTGACAACCAGCGCCGACAAGAGCGGCCGAGGTCGCAGCTCACCGCTTTGGCTGGTGACAGTACGGCTGAAAGTCACAGCGAAGCTGACCACGCCGGCGATCCAGGACGTAGCGCTGTTGACGAAGCTGGTCAGGCGTGAGCGCCTCCGCCTGGAGCTTGCCGGGGCTGACCAGTTGGTTGCACCAGAGGCAACCTAAGCCCGGTGCGACCGGTCGCACGACGCTGAAGATATCGGTGATCGTGCCCGCCCCGCGTAGCCTGAACCTTCGCCCCGAGCTGTACCCCCGGGATCAGGTACTGGTGGACCAGCGCGTTGAAAACAAGTCGCGCCTGCATCGAGTCGGCGGCGAGGAATATGAAGTCGCTATCCACGAGCGTCATGGCCACGTCGTCTCGCGTGACATCGGCTCGGAGTGTGTCGATGCGGACCTTTGGATTGGCATGTCGGGCGACCTGCCGGGCCACCGCAGCCTTCGACGCTGCCAACCGCTGGCCCAACTTGCGCAGGAAGGCTGGCCGGGCCGGGTCGGTCATCCAAACATGGGCGGTCCCAGGAACGACTGCCGACTACACGGGGGAGATTAGTGCGGTCGATCCGATCGGGGTCGATCACGACCAGGTGCCCGACTCCGAGCCTCGCCAGGTACTCGACAATGAGCGAGCCGGCTCCGCCGGCGCCGATCACTGCCACCTTCTGTCCGGCCAGGAGCGCTTGGCCGCGGTCGCCAAACAGCCGGCTCTGGCGGTCATAGGTGGGATCGCCGGCCGGTGCCGGTGCGGCTGCCGGGAACAGCCTACGGAGCGGCCAGCCGGTGACCATCACGGACTCAAGCTCGACTCGGCCGCCACCCGGGAGCCAAAGATCTCCTGCGACAGCATCCAATGCAAACACGCAGTGGACGGCCAGGTAAGCGAGACCCTCACGTCCGCAGTCGCGCACGCGGTCGCGGACGAAGGCCGGCGTCAACATTCGACCCGCGCTGACCGGCCACGTAGTCGATGCCATCCTCAGCCAGGTAGAGCCGGCGGGCGAGCAGGCGCGTGCCGTGGCTCGGCCCGACCACGCTTGCGCCGATCACGGCTCCGTGCTCGTCTCCGTCGCCGGGGAACAGGTGAGTCCCCAGCTCGTTCGCCATCGCGGTCGGCAGGCGCAGCGTCCAGGGTGCCGTCATCGGGTCCCCAGCCATGCCAACACCTTGTGGAGCTTGAGGACAGCGGAGTCCGTGGCCGGGTTGAGGCGGTTGGACCGGCGGGAGAGCTGAACCGCTGACCGGCTGTCGAAGGTCGTCACGCTCGTGCCTTCGCCGAGCGGTTGCCCATCGGAACGGGTAAGATCACCGCGCACGAAATGGGGATACACATTGGCATAGGGGTACTGGAAGACCACTCATCGCCTCGGGCTCCTTCCACCGCCGTACCGGTTCCGGATCTCCGGACGCGGAAGTGATCGATACGGAGACAGCAGCGATTTCGTTCGATTCGGAACCAGACCTTCCGAGGTGGACGGGCAAAGGCTTCGATACCACTCGTCGGACTCGGCCGAGCCCTGGCGTGATCGCTCCGATTCGACGGCTACAAGAGGCACCAACGGCGCGGCACGACGCTGAGGAGGACCGCGCAAAGTAGCCTGAACTGTGCGACCACGCCCGCCACGATCATTGACTATCGCGCTGAGCGACGGCAGAAGCCTTGATACCACCATGCGGCCGGCAGACCCGACCGAGTCCGTACAGGTGACGATCGAGGCCGTGATTGATTGCCACGTCTTCCCGGCCTGTCCAATCTGCGGCGATCCGGCCACCCACAAGGAGCACATCCCCCCGGAGGCCATGGGCGGCCGCTACATGACCAAGACTTGCGAGCGTTGCAACAATCGCCTCGGCAGCAACGTGGAGGCCGACCTCATCGACTGGTTCGAGGACGCGATCGTCCTCCCGAGCATCTCTCGTGACGGCATCCCGGGAGCACGGCGACTGTCCAGAATCGCGTTTCGCACATTGCCCGACGGTCGTTTCGTGCTTCTGGTCGAAGGCAAGGCGGGTTCGGCCGCCATCGATTCGCTCGGGGATGAGGAGATCACGTTCACAGGTGAACATGCAGACGACAACCGCGTCCGGATCGCCCTGCTCAAACACGCCTACCTGGCGGCATGCCTGCGTTTCGGCATCCCCGAGGGGGAGCATGCGGACTGGGTCCGACAAGAGCTGATCGCAGGGCGGGACGCATCTGACCGAGCCAACGTCCCGCCGGGTCGACTCGCGAACGGACTCACCGTGCTTCGGCTCTACGGGCACGCTGCGCCGATACCGCCCGTGGTCCAGGCGATCGCTCACCTTCCGGAAGGACCAGTCCGCGGCGCAGTTCTGAGTGGCCGCGTATTTGTCTCGTGGTCGTCAGAGATCGGATCGGATGACGTGGTGTTCCCTCGACGATCGATCACTACCGTTCTCCAAGTTGGTCAGCCGCTGCGGGGATTCATCACGACGGTCGGCCCATGACCTCCGGCAATGATCTCGCCCGAATCGTCACGGCCTGTCCGAGTGTGACGGACTGACCACGGACTCGGCTCGCCAGGCAACATTAGGCATCGAAGCCGTAAGGAACTACCGGATGCGGTGGATCGGGCCGCTCGGTTGTTGGCCACCGTGCTGGGGTCAGGACCTCGAACCCGACCCCGAGAACCCCGATGGATGGCGGATCGCGCGGCGGGTCGGCAAAGACCGGGTCATCTCCACTGTGGATCAGCAGGCCCGGCCTGGGCACAAGACCAACCATCGCGGCTTCGACGGCTACAAAGGTTAATGCCGTTATCGGCATTAACCTTTCAATGCCGACCTTCGAGGGTGTCACGGGGATCGTGGAATTTGAGTGACGGCCCGATCTGATGTTATGCCGCGGCACCGACAGGATCGGCGTCGTGGGCGGTGCGCGGGTGGGCGTGTCGGCGCAGAGCGGCCACGAGGTCGTTCATCTGCTTGTAGCCCTTGACCCGCCGGAACGAACGCTGCGCGTTGATCATGCCGGCGGCGGTCCATCGGATCACCATCTGCCCGTCACGCCAGCGGGTCACGTTGCGGTTGGTGGTGCGGGCGATGGAGATCATCGACTCGATAGGATTCGTGCTGGTCAATGTCGCCGCGAGGGTGCCGGTGATGCCGAGCCTGGGCACGGTGAACAGCTCCGGCAGCCCTTCGCGCAGCGACGCAGCGGCGCCGGGGTGCTTGCGCTCCAACGCCGTCGCGAGAGCCTTGGCGTCGCGCAGCCCCGCCGCCGCATCGGGGTTGGACAGGGCGCGGGCGAGCTTGAGGTCGACCCAGTCCCGGTCCGATTCGGGCAGATGCTCCTTCACATTCCGTCTCTTGTGGACGGTACAGCGTTGGATGGCGGCCTTGGCGCCGAACACGTCGGTCACCGCCGCCGACAGCGCCTTGGCGCCGTCGATGACCACCAGCAGCCCGTCCTCGGCGTCCAGGCCGCGGCCGACCAGGTCGGCCAGCAGGTGCTTGACCACGGTCTTGTTCTCAGTGGAGCCCTCCCACAGCCCGACCGGCACCTTGGTGCCGTCGGCGGTGATGGCCAACGCGACCACACAGCAGTGGTCGGCGATGTGCTCCCCGTCGATCATCAGTACCTTGATGTCCAGCGGCGCCAGATGTCCCGAGCCAGTATCTCGGCCAGGGCGGTCTTGGTCTGGGTCACGAACCGGCGCGAGATCGCCGACCGAGACGTCGCCGACGCGGACTCCTGCACCGCCGCGCCAACCGGCTCGGCCGCCGCCGGGTGGCGGCGGGTGGCCAATCCGGCCAGCATCCGCTCCATCACCACCGTCGACAGCTGATCCTCACTGGCGAAGAGGGTGTACGCGGTCAGCGGCACCTCGTGCCCGTCGGTGGTGCGGGCCCGGGGCCGGGTCACCGGCACCCGCCGGCCACCCAGCACCACCGATCCCTGCTCCCGGCCGTGCCGCGACGCGGCCCGGTCGGGGTCGTGGCGGCCCTTTGGCCCGCACACCGTTACGATCTCGGCATCGAAGATCGTCTGCATCACCGCCATCCCGGCGGCGACGCTCATGGCCAGCAGCCCTTCCCGGGCTACCGCGGCGATGTCGCCCAGCGCGAGCTGGATTTCGGCCGGCAGCGCCACGTTCAGCTCGCGGTTGCTCGGCGGTGTCGGTCGTCGACACCACCCGCAGAGTCGGTACGGTCTTCACAGCGGTCCCCTTCCTTCTGGTGATCCTTGGCCGGGTTCACCGGAGACCTACCACTCGGCAGGCCTCAGGTGGGGGACCGCCACTCAACTTCTACGAGGATCGAGACATCCTCCGACCTTCCAGTAATGCCGGGTAGCTCGCTGGCCGAGCCCTGGCGGCCTGCTTGCGAGGGCCGTTCGATCGACGTACTTGCTAGTCACCTGGCGAGCTGCCCCGCGTGCCGGTGCTGGGTCGCGGACGGCCGGGCGCTCGCCCGGTTGATCGAACGTCTCGACCCCCAGCCGGGTCGGGACTTGTCCGGCCCGATCCTGTACGCGCTCAAGCACGCCCATCGGCAATCGTTGCCGGATGGAACGCTTCGCGGTAGGCGGTGAGCACGAACAGGGCGAAGGTGAGGACGTGAACGGCGGTGCACCACAGACAGATCGCGTCGACCACGAACAGCTCGACGTAGAGCAGATACACGACGGCGAGCGCGCCGATGCCGGCCAGGCCGAGCCGGGACCAGCGGACCCAGCGAGCCGCGGTCGCGCCACAGTCGCCGGCACCGCCAGGACACCGCATGCCGAGGAAGTAGACCAGGCCGAGCACGGCGAGCGGGATGCCCAGACACTGTCGACTGTGGACTGGTCGTGACCTTGAGGCAGTTGACGACCCCGGTGTCCGGGCAGGCCAGGGTGGTGGAGGCGGTGTAGTGCTCCACGGTCAGGTACGCCGACACCGCGAGCCCGGCGAGGGCCGACACCGCCGTCGCCGACCAGATCCATGTCGGCGCGGCTGTCGGATCTGCGTGGCGCCGACGTCGGCGTGCGCGGGCCGTCGTCGTCACAGCTTCCCCTGAAAGCCGTGCCGCCTTGGTGCGTGCAGACCGTGGTCGGCTGGTTGTCGGTCAAGCGGCACAGCACCGCGGTGATGGCGTTGGCCGAACCGTCGATCGCCTGCGCGACCGGGCTGGCCGGGTCAGCCAGCGCGGCCGCGATCTGCTCGGCCGTCAGGCCGGCCAGCACCTGCGGACTGTAAGCTGGCGCCGGAGGACGAGGTATCGGTTGCCGAAGTCGATGAACGGGATCGCCCCGGCCGAGTCCGCCGACACGTAGGGCGGGGCGTTGTAGGTCTGCAGCAGCTGCTGTTGGGCGGCGGTCGGGGTGTCCAGCGCGGCGTACGAGTTGCCCGACCGCACGTTGGACTGCATCTCCACGCCCTGGAACTCCAGGTAGTCGCTGGTGTAGGTGGCGCCGTGGAAGGACAGCGTGGCCGTGTTCGGGTAGATGTCGCTCGCTGGCCGAGTGGGTGGCGCCCAGGTTGGTGAAGCTGCCGAACCGGGACAGCGCCACGACGACGGCCCAACGCTGGGCGGCGCAGTAGGGGCAGTACTCGGCGCCCAGGTACACCACCAGCGGCTTGCCGTTGCTGGTCAGGCCGGCTGTCCCGTGATCGCCTTGGGCAACGTGGTGGCCGTACCGGCGCCGATCGCGTCGAGCACCGCCGCGGGTACGGCGGTGACCGCGCTGCGTCACCGACGCCGGGCCGGCCCGGCCCGCCGCGGCCGCTTCCGGTGTGCCCCCGCCGCCGACCAGCCTGAACGACCACCAGGACGACCACCACGATCACCACACGAGCCCGACCGCCGAGCCGAACCAGATCAGCCGCTCCCGCCGCTGTTGCTGCTGCTGACGCATGGCAGCCAAGCGCCGTTGGCCTCCCGACGGGCAATGCGGTTCTTCTTCGACACGAGACACCCTCCTCTCCGTTGTCATTAGTCGACGGGAGCGCACCCGGTTGGTTCCCGCTCGGGTGAAACGTTCGGGTGCCTGAACGTCCCGGCTGCCACGGTAAGTAGATTCGGGGATATGCGCGGCCTGATCGATGCCACTGGCGTCCGTACGGTGCAGCTCACGGTGACCGGGATGACCTGCGCGGCCTGCGCCGCCCGGGTACAACGCCAGCTGAACAAGGTCGACGGCGTCTCGGCCGCGGTGAACTTCGCCACCGACCGGGCGACCGTCCAGGCGCCGGCCACGGTCACCGAAACGCTGGTCGCCCAGGTGCGGCAGGCCGGTTATGACGCGCATCTCCTGCGCCCGAGCGCGTCGGCCTGACGACGACACGTCCGACGATCGCGGGTACGGGACCTGTGGCGGCGGCTGGTGGTGGCGCTGCTGCTCGGGGTCCCGCTGGCCGACCTGTCGATCACGCTGGTGCTGGTGCCGTCGCTGCGCTTCCCCGGCTGGCAGTGGCTGCTGCTCGCTATGGCCGTGCCGGTGGTCGGTGTGGTGCGCCTGGCCGCTGCACCGGGCCGCGCTGCGCGGGCTGCGGCACGGCGACGAGCTCGATGGACACCCTGGTCTCGCTGGGCGTCCTCGCGCGCGGCCGGCTGGTCCGCTTTTACACGATCTTCCACAGTGGACCGGCGGCCACTGCGGGCAGCGGCTGGGGTCTGATCTTTCAGCCAGGCGGCTCGGTCTATTTCGAGGTCGCAGCCGGTGTGGTGATCTTCGTGCTGGCCGGCCGGTTGGTCGAGGCACGGGCCCAGCGCTCGGCCGGCGCTGCGCTGCGGGCCCTGGCCGAACTGTCGGCCAAGCAGGTGTCGCGGCTGCGCGCGGACGGGTCGGAGGAGTTGGTGGCCGCGGCCACGCGCTGCAGGTCGGCGATCGTTTCGTGTTCGCAACGGCGAGACGATCGCCACCGACGGCGTCGTCGATGCGGGGCACAGCGGCAGTCGACACCAGCTCGATGACCGGCGAGGCGCGGCCCGGTCGAGGTCGGTCCGGGCGACCCCGTCACCGGCGGCACGGTGGTGCTGGCTGGTCGGCTGGTGGTCCGGGCGCCGCGGTCGGGGCCGACACCCAGCTCGCCCGCCTGGTCGCCCTGGTCGACCGGCCCAGGCGGAGAAGGCCGCCGCCCAGCGGCTGGCCGACCGGATCTGCGAGTTCTTCGTACCCGCGGTGATCGTGCTCGCGATGGTGACCGGCGTGGGCTGGTCGGTGGCTGGGCGCCGGTCGGCCGGGCGGTGAGCATCGGGCTGGCCGTTCTCATCATCGCCTGTCCCTGCGCATTGGGCCTGGCCACCCCGACCGCTCTGCTCGCCGCGGCCGGCCGCGGGGCGCAACTGGGTATCTTCGTCAAGGGCCAGTCGGCGCTGGAGTCGGCGCGGGCCATCGACACGGTGGTGTTCGACAAGACCGGTACGGTCACGACGGGCCAGCTGGTGGTCAGCCACGTGTGGATCGCCGACGGGTTCCGGCGATGCGAGGTGCTGCGGCTGGCCGGTGCGGTCGAGCGCGCGGCCGAACATGTGGTAGCCCGGTCGATCGACGCCTTCGTGAGCGCGGAGATGCCATATTCATCCACTGTGGACGGTTTCATCGCCACGCCCGGCCTCGGCGCACAGGGGATGGTCGAGGACCGCCAGATCGTAGTGGGGTCGCGGCGGTGGATGGAGCAGGCCGGAATCGCCCTGCCGGCCGACCTGGACCACACCCGGGCCAGGTGGGAAGGCAGCGGCGGTACCACGGTGATCGTCGCCGTCGACGCCGTGGTCGCCGGGGCGTTCGGCCTGGTCGACAGCGTGCGCGAGTCAGCCGGCCCGGCCATCGCCGGGCTGCGCGCCCTGGGACTGAGGACCATCCTGCTCACCGGCGACGGCCGCAGCGCCGGCGAAGCGGTCGCCATCCGGATCGGGATCGACGAGGTGATCACCGACGTGCTCCCGGTCGACAAGGCCGACGTGATCGCGAGGCTGCGCGCGGACGGTCGGGTCGTGGCGATGGTGGGCGACGGGGTGAACGACGCGCCGGCCCTCGCCCGGGCCGACCTGGGGTTGGCCCTGGTCACCGGCACCGACATCGCGATCGGCGCGGCCGACATCATCGTCGTTCGCGACGACCTCCGCGCGGTACCGACCGCCATCCTCCTGGCCCGCCGCACTCTCACGACGATCCGGGGCAACCTGGTCTGGGCGTTCGGTTACAACCTGGCCGCGCTACCGGTGGCCGCCGCCGGCCTGCTCAACCCGCTCGTCTCCAGCGCCGCCATGGCCGCCTCCTCGCTGCTGGTGGTACTCAACAGCCTGCGGCTGCGCGGGTTCCGCCCGTTCGGCTGAACGGCGCCGCCGCGCGACCTCGGCGACGAGTTCCTGGTAGCTGTCGTCGTCGGCCCCACGACTCCAGCGCACGACGACGGTCACCAGGACGCCGAGCAGGACCGCCTCGGCCGAACCGAGCGTCAGGTAGCCGCCCCATCGCTGGTCGCCCATCAGGTCGGACACCCACGGCAGCGCCATCGCGGTGTACAGGTTGGCACTGGCCGCCCCGTCTCCCAGCACATGGCCGACGCCGATCATCGCCGCCCCGAGCAGCACACAGCTGGGCATGACCGCCAGGAGCACGCCCAGCCGGGCCAGGCTCGATGCTGGGTAGGGCACCGGATCAGCGCCGACCACCACCCAGGCGAAGAGGTATCCGATCACCAGGAACGCGCTGTCCGCGGCCAGATGGGCCCAGTGGTAGCGCACGCTCAGCTCGAACAGCGGGCTGAAGAAGAACCCGAACGGGGCCAGCGCGAACGCGGCGCCGGCGACCACCGGCTCGGTCAGCGCGCGTAGCAACGGCGAGGCCAGCGCGAGATCGACCCACTCCCGCCGGCCGGGCAGGGCGCCGGCCATGGGCGCCGCGGCCTTCACCAACGTCAACGGAGCTCCGAGGGCGAAGCAGAGCGGCGCCAGCATGCCGACCAGCACGTGGGCCACGGCCTCCAGGCTGAACATGGCCGCGCCATACCGGGCCAACCCGGACGACGTGGCGAGCAGGAGCACCACGCAGCCGGCCAGCCACGCCACCGTGCGCGCAACCGGCCACGACCCGCCGCCTCGGCGCAGTCGCCGGACCGACCACAGGTACCAGCCGGCCAGGGCTGCACTCAACGGGGCGAACACGAGATCGACCCGCCAGTCGAAAGCCAACCGGCCCAGGTTGGGCGGCACCAGCAGGTCGTACCCGAGCAGCGTCTGGCCACCGGTGACCGCCCGGCCGACGAACTTGGGCGCGGCCATGTGGGTCAGGCCAACCGACAGCCCGAACCCCGCCGCCAGCAGGAGCACCTCCCCCGCCACGAACCGCCGCGCGCTCAGCCGGCGGGGCCGCCACCGCCGCCAACCCAACATAACGGCGAACGCGATCACCACTCCCAGTTTCGCCAACACCAGGCCGCCGTATGCGGTGTCCCACGCGGCACCGTCCGGCACCAGCAGGAGCGCATCGACCACACCGGACGAGGCCACCAGCAGCGCGCAGACCGCACTCAGCCGCCGGTACCGCTGGTGCACCTCAGGGGTGAGGGCACCCAACCCACGCGCCCGCAGCAGCGCGATCAACGTACCCAGCCACACCACCGCCGCCGGGACGTGAATCAGGATCGCCCCGGTCGACAGGTCATGCCCGGCATCGGAGGCCGAGTAACCCACCACGAGCGGCGGTAGCAGTGTTGCCAAGGACAGTCCACACAGGATGAACGTGGTCCCCCAACGCAGCGTGCGGCCGGCTCCGACCGCCACCACGAAACCGCCCAACGCCGTGAACAACCAAGCCCGTGGTGACTCGAGCACGCCGGCCAGCGTGACCATCGCCGCCGGGCTCAGTACCCAATGCAGAGGCAGCCCGGCCTGGTTGGCCGCGTCCAGCACGATCATCAGGAGCGCTCCGGCCGACCAGACCGCGGCGGCCCGGGTCGCGGTGCGCAACGCGACGTACGCCGTTGGCGCCACCAGACCGTCCGGCCGCGCCCGGGTGAAGAAGGCCGCGAACACGAGGCTGCCGACCGCGATGGTGGCCGCCGCGTCGACCAGGATCCGGACCAGCGGATCAGCGAGACGGACCACCCAGCCCGGATCTCCCGACCCCAGCTGCCGGTAGGGGTCGGCGCCGGCGATCACGCCGACCACGATCACGACGACGACCGATCCGAGCAACGCGACCATCACCAGGACCGTCCACCGGCGGCGGGTCGCGGCCGCGGCATTGACTTACCACTCGGTCACCTCGCCTTGTGTCGCCGGCCATCCTAAACGCGTGAGATGGAGACCCGGCGAAGGCGGCCACCGCTCGCGGTCTATGGTGAACCCGACTCTGATGCACATTGGCAAAGATTGGTTACAGCGTTCGGTCAGCCCGGCAGGAGGTGACCCATGGCGTCCGCGCCGAGCCCGGCCGACCTGCTCGCCGACTGGCACCTCAATCCTTCGGTGACGCTCGCCCTGGTGGCCACGGGCGGACTCTACGCGTGGGGCGTCCGGGCGGTACGGCGCCGCCACCCGGCCCGTCCATGGCCGGCCGGACGGTCCGCCTCGTTCTATGCCGGGCTGGCGACGATCGCGCTCGCCGTGCTGAGCGCCATCGGCCACTACGGCACGACGTTCTTCTGGGTCCACATGATCCAGCACCTGCTGCTCATCATGGTCGCCCCGGCTCTCCTGATCCACGGCCGCCCATGGATCCTTGCCCTGCACGCCACCCGCAATCCCTGGCACCGCCGCATCCGCGCCGCCCTACGATCGCGCGTCGTCACCGTCCTGACCTGCCCGGTCGTTGCCGTGCCAATCTACGCGGGGGTCGTGGTCGCCACCCACCTCACCTCGTTCAACAACCTGGTCATCACCAACCGCACGGCCGAGGCGCTCGAGTTGACCGCGTACCTCGTCGCCGGCTATCTCTACCTGCTGTCCGGTTTCGGCGATGAACCCATCCGGTGGCGCCTGTCCGGCCCGGCCAAGATGGTCATCATCCTGCTGTCCATGCCGATCGACACCTTCACCGGTATCACCCTGCTCATGACCGAAACCCCGCAATGGCCGGCCTACGCCACCGTCTACCCCGGCTGGGGCCCCGACCCGATCACCGACCTGCAATGGTCGGGAGCCATGATGTGGGTCGGCGGTGACTCCCTGATGATCGCCCTGATCGTGGTCGCGATGATCCCCTGGCTGCGCGGGCGCGGCCGGGCCGGCGGCCGGATGCGCTGGATCGAGAAGGCCCGGCGGGCCACCTATGACGCCTACCTCCCGGCTGGAACCACCACCGGGTCCGGTATCGGGCAGGTTGACGATGATGACGCCGTCCTCGACGCCTATAACGACTGGCTCGCCCGCATGTCCCGCCAGGAGCGCCGATGACGATGCCTGCATCTATGCAATGGTTGCTGACCATCATGTTCGCTGTGATCGCAGCGTACTGCCTGGCCCGATGCGCGTACACCCTCCAGCACGGCATGCGCCACCCGGTCTCGGCCTGGACCACCGAACTCGCGCACCTGACTATGAGTCTGGCCATGCTCTCCATGATCTGGGCCGCTGTCGGCGACCAGTGGCAGCTTCAGCTCACACTGTTCGCGGTCCTCGCCGGCTGGTTCGCCGTCCGGGCTCTGGTTGGACCGCCACCGGCGATCGTCTCCGCCGGCCCCGTCGCCGCCGTCACCCGCCCGGCACTCACGTACGAAGCGGTGAACGCCACCGCCATGGTTTGGATGCTGTGGCCTGATACAGGAATGGCCGGCATGCACGACCACTCCGTGGCCCGAACCGGCGGATCCCCGACCATCACGCTCGCTCTGGTACTCGCACTCGCCGTCGGCGCCGCCGGCTGGGCGTGGTCGTGCCGCCGAACCGCGACCCGCGCATTCCGGACCGGTCCAGCCCGTCAGCCCCGGACGGCTCGCTTGTTCGGGCCGATCGGCGAAGCGGCCTGCCAGACCGTGATGGCCAGCGCCATGGCCCTTGCCCTCGTGGCCAGCGTCTGAGGCCCCATGGAAAGTGCGATAATCCACAGTGGACGGCGATCTTAATCCGCGGGTTCGGGGTTCGAGTCTCTGGCGGCGCACCCATCCTGAGCAGGCCGTATAGCCGTTGAGCTATGTTTTCTTGATCTTTGTGTGTCATCCGCGCCAGGAAATGCCGCCGACGCGATCCCGAGTGAGCATGCCGCGAGCCTGGCCGTCGTTCGAACTGCCGACGCTCCGAGAAGCTCCCCGGGCTGGAGGCGCTCTTCACGTCGATGTCATGGATCCAGCAGGTCGCGGTTGCTACTGAGCGTCCTGGTGCCTACTTCGTGCCAGTCGTCGTCCAGTTCCTCGAGTGCGCTAACCCGAAGTTACGTGATCTTCCCGATGCCGTGCCGTGGTGTTGGATCGTCTTGGCCTGCGGTTTCGGGTTCGGGGCTGGGTTTGGGGGTGTTGTGCCTTCTGGCTACGCGAGGGTGGCGGGCACGGTCGCGCCGAGGAGTTCGAAGACGCGCCGCTGGGTCGGGGTCGAGGTGGCCAGCGTCGGCACGACGGGGGTGTTGTCGTCACGGCCGTAGCGAATCTCGTTGCGGGTGAGGGTGCCCAGGTGGGTGAGCAGGCCGCGGAAGCTGTAGAGGGGCTGGTCGTGCTCGTCGAGGTGGCGGCTGGCCTTGCGGGCGGCGGTGGTCGACCGCTGGGCGGGGGCGACCGGGTTGTCACGGTTGGATGGCTGCTCGTCGGTGTAGGTCAACGGGGCCAGGGCGTGACGCAGGTGCCAGACGAGGTACTGGGCGAGCATGCAGATCAGTACGTGGGCCTTGACGCGGTCTTCGAGCCAGTGGTGGATGGGGCGTAGGTCCAGGTCGTCGACCTTGATGTTGCGCCAGTCACGCTCCACATGGGACAGGTTCTTGTAGGCCACGACCACGTCGGCCGGGCCGAGGATGTCAGCGCTGATACTGGTGCGGATGACGTAGATGCCGTCCAGCGCCGCTTCGGCGTCGATGCTGGCCTGGTTACGGCTGATGGCCAGGCTGGTGTTGGTGATAGCGATGGTGAAGTGCTTGGCCATCTTGTACTTGCCCATGACCTTGCCGAGCTTGAGGCCGATCTGGTCGGCGCCGGTGAGCCGGCCTTCGGCGACGGCGGTGAGGATCGGGGCGAACAGGTTCTCGGTGGCGGCGAGCAGGTCCTGGCGTTTGCGGGCGCGTTCGTCGGCCAGGGCGGGGTTGCGGCAGGCCACGAAGCGTTCGTCGGGAAAGTCGGGGTGGGCGATCTCGGCCAGATCCTGCTGATCGAACAGGCTCATCTGCAACGGGCCGGCCTCGGCGAGCTTGCGGATCTCGGCGGCGCGCAGGCACGTCAGCCACGCCCACCCTTCCTCTGCAGGTAGTTGCTTGAGGGCGGTGATGCGCGCGCTGGTGATCATTCCCCGGTCGCCGACCATGACCATGTGCCGCAGCCCGAACGTGTCCCGCACCACCGTGAGCGCCTCGACGAACGTGGTCGGGTCGCCGGTGTTGCCCTTGAACACCCGCACCGCCACCGGCCGCCCGGCCGGGTCGGTGAGCAGCCCGTACTCGATCTGCGGCTTGCCCTTCTTGCCGTCGCGGGAGTAGCCGCGCGCGGCCAGCGGACATTGGCGTCCCTCCACCCAGGACGAGGACAGGTCGAACAGCGCCATCCGGTGCGGGTTGGTGGCCTCGTCGGTCAGGTGCCGGCGGGCCAGCTTCGCCTTCGATGCTGTCCTGCCGAGCCAGCAGCCAGTCCATCGCCGCGTAGACCTCGTCGGTCGACGCGTCGACGACACCCAGGTCGGTGCCGAGGGTGGTGTCGCCCCACCAGGACAGCGTGGCCTTCTTCGTGCGCCGGGTGCACGACCCGGGACACGATCAGCGCCAACGCCAGATCCCGTTCCCGGCCGGCCGGACCCAACAGGGCGGGCAGACCCAGCGCCTTGGCCTGGGCCATCACCGCCGCCACGTCGCCCGTGCGGCAGCGACCGCGCCGATGGCGACCGCCTCACCAGCCGGGACGAGCACCTCACCCTTCAACGACCGGCGCACCGCTCGAGGACATCGTCGGGCAGCGCGGTCAGGTTGGCCAGCGTCTCGTGCTTGACCTTGCCGTCCTCGCGGTAGGTGCGCCGCAGCAGATGCGACTGGTAGACCCGCCGCTCACCCGACTTCGTCGTGCGACCACTGTTTATAGTGGCTACATGCATGCCCACGCCCTTACCGGCCATGCCCCGGACGATAACGGCTGTGAACGTAACCTATCAACTCGACACGCCGCATGTACTGGCTACATCTTTCGGTCAAATAGAGCCGCCTTCCCTTGACGCACAACGGAAGGCAGCTCTACAGGTGACTTAACTTCGGGCTAACAGTTTCGAGGTAGTGCCCAGCGGAGTGGTGGGCTTTGAGGGTTGATCCTCGATGTCTACGCGCCGCTGTCGATCGCAGCGATGGTGTCAGTATCGCTGGTCGGTTTCAGTTGGGCCATCGACCCCTCGGAGAGGTAGCGACGCTCGCCGATTGCCACTCGTCGTGCATGTCGGCCAGGATCGCGCCGACCAGCCGGATCACGGCGGCGTCGTTGGGGAAGATGCCCACTACCCGGGCCCGGCGCTTGATCTCCTTGTTGACCCTTCCAAGGTTATCTTGAGCCGGCGGCCCATTCGTGGCTTCTGAGCAGTGCGGTTGCGTCGGAGACGCTGTCTTCGACGCAACCGCTGGGCCCGCGGCTTGCCGGTCAGAACGGCGGGATCGTTATCGAAGAGTGATCGGATCCGTCGTTCCTCGTTGGGGCTGTGCGCTGCTGGCCGAGGCTGACCGCGAGTTGGTGGCGTAGTCGCTGGTTCTCCTCGGTGAGCTGCCGAATGCGTTCCTGGATGGTAGCCAGGCGCCGCCGCAGGGACTCGGCGGTGGCCCTTTGCCGGTTCGGGACCGTGGGTGTCGTCCTCGTTGCCGTTGTAGCGTCTCGGAGACGCTGGATTTCGTCGCGGAGATCGGGCTGGGTGTAGAGCCAGGACCGGGAGACCTCGGCGGTTCGGGCGACGGACTCGAAGGTGATCGGGACGTTGCCGGCGCGGTCGAGCTCGCGGATGGCTCGGATGGCTTTGGCCCGGGCCAGTTCGTGGCGTCGTTTGGCGGCGGTGACCAGGTGGTGGCTGTTGTCAGGACGCATCGGTCACCGCCTGCTGGCCCTGGTCGTCGGCTTCCAGCGAGGTGATGATCTTCTGGAGGTTGTCGGCGACCTGCTGGTTCATCTGGACCAGGCGGGTCTGGCCACGGGCCTCGGCGGCGTTGATGATCTGCAGGGTCTGCCCGTGCTGCTGGCGGTGCTGCGGCAGGAACTCGCCGGTAGTGATGAACATGGGGCAGGTCAGGCAGGCGTTGGCGTGCGGGCAGCTCTTCTGGACCGGCAGCCCGCAGTAGCCGTTCGAGAGCGCCTGGGTGGCCCGGCCGAGACGCTGCTTGGCCCACGCCGCGTCACCGAGCGGGCCGGCTGGGTCGAGCACCACTTCGGCGCCGTGGATGTTGACCTTGCGGGCCTGTTCCCAGTGCCGGCGCACCGTGCTGTCGTGCAGGCGGGCGTTGTGGGCGGTCATCTGCGGCGAGTCGTGGTCGAGGAGACGCCGGACGACCTCCTGCGGCACATCCTTGTTGATCAGGGCGGTGCCGAGAGTGTGACGCCACTGGTGGGGCGTGAAGTGGATGGGTCTGCCGTGCTCGTCGCGGATGTCGCAGCGTTGTAGCCATCGGTAGAGGGCGCCCCGGTAGGTGCCGCTACTCATTGGCTGGGTTCCGTCGATGTTCTTCATCGGCCGGGGGAACAGCAGCCGTGCCGTATCCGGCCACCGGCCGGCAACTTCGCGCCGCCGCTCATCGATGAGCGCCTGGATTTGCTCGTCCACGGGGACGAGGGCCTCGCGATTCATCTTGTGGTTGTAGTAACGCAGGTAGGCGGCGCCGTCGGCGTCGGTGACGACGCAGTCGATCGACAGTCGCAGCGCGTCGGTGACGCGCAGCCCGCATCGGATGAGGATTAGCGTGACGAGTCGGTAGGCGGGATTGTTCCAGCGGTCGAGGTTGGCCGGCCGCTCGACCTGGGCCATGACCTGGTCGGCCAGGGCGCGAGGAAGCTGCTCCGGGCGCTTGGGAAAGTCGGCGGAGTAGAACATAGCGTCGGCCGGCAACTGCGCCCAGCCGTGGCGACGGACCGCGGTGAGGAACAGGCTCAGTTGTCCTATGTGGACGATGCGCTGGTTGCTGCCGGCGAACTCGGCGTGAAGGTCGGCCAGGTAGCGTTCCAGCAGCAGCCGGTTGACGCCTGCCTCGGCGACCTGGTTGGCGGTGAGGAACGCGGAGAAGCGGGTGATGGCCAATGCCGGTCGGGAGGCGCCCGCGTCCGGGCCGAGCCCGCTGGACAGCCGCCACCGCACCCACCGCTTGGCCAGCTCGCGCAGCCAGGGCTGGGCGATGCCGGTGAAGCGAACCGTGCGCCCGCCGGGGAAGCCGAGCCGGCGCAGCTGCCAAACGTCGCGGGGATACTCGGCCGTCCAGCCGTCGGCCTCGACCAGGTCGGCGATCTTGCGAACGGCGTAGGTAAGAAAGGCCCGTGATGTCGTGTCATTCAGTTCGAGGTCTCCGCAATGGCGCCAGGACGGCTCCGATCGCTCGGTGAGAGACGCGGCCCCCCACCGGGAGAGCAGCTCGATCACCCGGGTAACCGCTGGCGGCTGGATCTTGCCTCGGCGATCGTCGTGGCGGCACTGCAACGCGAACTGGATCTCCAGTTTCAGCTGCGGTGGCAGCGCGTCGAGGCGGATCTGCTGCGCGGCCAGTATGGGGACGGAGGCGAACCTTGCCACAAACTCCTCGACATTCGGTCGGCCGTTCGTCTTCCAGGTGTTGTAGTGGCTTCGGCAGAACGGAGAGGAGACCTCGGGCCATAACTGGCAATGGTCCACTCTGCACGGTGCGTCCGATGACTGCGTGACCGGTGGCTGAGACGCGAGCCAGGTTGCCAGATCTGTCTCCCCCGCCCGTTCCCATCGTTGACTATGCATTCCGCAGAGTCCTCTGCGGGCCGACCCGTAGCCGCATCCCCCAACCCGGCAAGCCAGATTGGGCTGCTGCCGACGCCAGCGCGCGTCGACGGTGGAGATGAACTCGGCGAGATCTGGTCGGCCGGCCTTGACCCAGCGTTGCCGGTGCCCGGAGCACAGGCCATTCCCGTTTATCCCGCGATCACAGCCCTTCACCGTGCATGGTCCGGGGCCGATCATCGGGTTGGTGGTGTCGGCGACGAGCACGTCGGCGCGGAACTCGGGCCGCACCGCCGCCATGAGCTTGGCCAGCAAGCCGGCCGACGGTGCGGACGGGCGAACCGGGTGGGACAACGCCTCACCGGTGGAGCGTCTGGTCATGGCCGGCCCCCGTCCTCGTCGTCGAGGATCAGGTCGGCCTGCAGCACGATGGTCACGCTGTCGCGGCGGGCCTGAGCGCTCAGGTAGGTCAGCGCGAGGTGGGTGCGCTCCTGATACTCGGAAAGCGCCAGCGCGGCCGTCCACGTGTTGAAGACGGCTCGCGCCGTGGCCGTGGGCTGCAGGCCGTTGACCCGGCCCACCAGGATCGGCCCGGCCGGGCCGACCGTCCAGGCGATCACCGGCAACTCCCGGTGCTCGTCCAGAAGCCGGACCAGGGCGGCGGCGGCGCGGCGTTGCCAGCCGTTGCGTTCGGCCTGGGTGATGGTCAAGCTGGTCACGGGCTCACCTCGTCTCCGGTGAGCCAGCCCGCCGCGACTAGCCCTGTTTTCCGCACCAACTTGACGTAGGTAGAAGATCATCTCGGAGGGTCGAGCCGTGCTCGGCGCTCCGGTTGCGTTGGGGGATAACAGGTTCGCGGGGCTCGGCCTGCTCGGAGCGTGGCGGCGGTAGCGGCGCCAGCGCCTGCCCGTAGGACCAAACAGCATCGCGGAAACACGCCGGGTTACATGCTTGTTATTCGCTTCTGTGCGGTTTAGCGTAGGACCAACAAGTGGGAGGTCCTACGGTGTACGTGAAACGGCACAAGGTGCGCAGGGAAGGCAAGGACTACACGTATCTTCGCCTGGTTGAGGCGTTTCGTACCGAGGATGGCAAGGTCCGGCACCGGTTACTGCACACCCTCGGCCGGGAGGACGTGCTCAAGTCGTCGGGCCAACTGGACCAGTTAGCGGCGTCGTTCGCCCGGCTGGATCCGCCCCCCACCGGCACCCGCCGGCTGGTGGGATCACTCCTGCTGGTGCGGCACTACGTGCAGCAGTTGGACCTGGTCAAGGTGATCGACCGGCTCGCGCCGATGAAGGGTCGGGCCCAGCTCACCCATGGCGAGGTGATCTGTGCGCTGGTGGCCAACCGGCTCTGCGCGCCGTCACCGCTGTACGACGTGGCTGGCTGGGCGTCTTCGGCGGCGCTGGCGGAGCTGTTCGACATCCCGGCCATGCTGCTCAACGACGACCGGCTCGGCCGCGCACTCGAGGCGCTCGCCCCAGTCGCCGAGCAGGTGCGCGGCGAGTTGGCGCTGACCGCGGCCCGCACGGGCAGGGCGGACCTGTCCCGGCTGCACCTGGACCTGACTGCGGTGCGCTTCGCCGGCGCCTACGAGCACTCGGCCATGGTGCAGAAGGGCTGGGCCGCCGACCGTAGCATCGGCCGGCAGGTCAAGACCCTGCAGGCATCCACCGTGGACGGGATCCCGGTCTACTACCGGCCACACAAAGGCGCCACGTCCGAGGTCGCTGGCTTCGCCGAAGCGATGGACCGGCTCCGCACAATTGCCCCGCCCGGACTGGTCGTGGTCGCCGACTCCGGCCTGGGCTACCTGCGCCACCTGTGCGCCGCCGACCGGGCCGGGCTGCGGTTCGTGGTCCCGCTACGCGCCGACACCGGCTGGGCCGACCGGTTCCTCGCCGACGTTGGCGACCTGGACCAACTCGTCGACCTGGACCACGTCTCCCAACGCGAACAGCGACTGCCCGCCAACGAACGCACCCGCTGGAAAGGACTGCTGCACCCCTACCCGGTCACCGACCCGGACGAGAAGTTCAAGACCGACCACGACCTGCGGGTGGCCTACATCTGGTCATCGGAAGAGGCCACCTCCGTCGCCGACGCCCGCACCCGCGCGCTGGCCGCGGCCGAGGCCGCCCTCACCCGAGTCAGCAACGGCCTGGGCGGGCGCTACTACCGCACCCAGAAAGACGTTGACACCAAAGTCGCCCAGATCATCGGCCGCAACATCACCGGCCTCCTGCACGTGAGCACCAGCACCGACCCCAACTCCGGCAAACCCACCCTGGCCTGGCACCGCAACCCCGACGCCATCACCGCCGCCGCCCGACTCGACGGCCTCTACGCCCTGGCCACCAACCTGCCCAACCCCAAACGCGGCAAACCCGTCACCACACTGGACATCCTGAAAATCTACAAAGACCAGTGGGTCGTCGAACAGCGCCACCGCGACCTCAAGCAGACCCTGCGCGTGCGCCCCGTGTTCCTCCACAACGACGACCGCATCACCGCACTAGTCTCCGTCGTCGGCATCGCCCTGCTCATCTTCGGCCTCATCGAAGCCGACCTACGCCGCGCACTCGGCCCCAACACCCCACTACCAGGCCTCCTCGGCGAAGGCCGCGCCGCCAAACCCACCGGCCGCAGCATCCTCACCGCCTTCGCCCACCTACACCTCACATACACCCCCACCGGCCCAACCCTGGACCGACTCACCCACACCCAACGCACCATCCTCGCCCACCTCGACATCCCCCTACCCTGGCCCGAAACGATCACCAAGGACCACGAGTAGCCCCACACGCGTGCGGAAAACGGGACTAGGAGACCACTGAATATCGGCGCTCTTGGGGTGGTCTGTCCGGGCGTTGGGTGAACGCCTGGGGTGGGTCTGCCCTGGATCGCTTACGGGCGGATACGTCCGCTCGGTCGCGGAGAGCCCTCTGCGCCCGTCATGGTGGTGCTCCGGGCCGTTCAGGTGGTGGCGAGGACCCATTCTTGGGCGAAGTCGAGGCCACGGTTGACCAGGTTGCGCAGGTTGAGGGCGGCGGTGCGGCGTTTGAGCCAGGCGTTGTTGCGGTCGGTGCCCCGGTAGCGCAGTTTGAGGCGTCGTCCGCCTCGGCTGGCGATCTGGGACACGACGCGTTCGATGTTGGGTCGGTGGCGGCGGTAGCGCTCGCGCAGGTCTGGGTTGTTCTTCCAATCGCGGCGGGCCTTGCGGAGCAGGTCGTCGCGGTCGTGCAGGACGATCTTCCGGCCGGTCTTGGAGGTGGTGCACCGCCCGCGCAGTGGGCAGTCCCGGCACAGGGCACCGAACGTCGCGACCCGGGTGGTGCTGATCGGCCGGGTGTTGCCGGCCGGGCAGGTGACCGTCTGGTTATCTTCGTCCACTGTGAAGTCATCCACGGTGAACCCGCCCTCGACCGCGGACTGCAACGGCTTGGGCTTGATGACCGCCTCGTGGTCGGCGTCGTCGACCGCGCCCCGCAGATCGCCGGTGCCGTAGGCCGAGTCGCCGTACCACTCACGCCGCTTCGGGGCGTTCTGCTCGGTGTCGTCGTCGCCGCTGGTCTGTTCGTCGTCGGTGCTCTGGTTGTCCGTGCTGCTGTTGTTGCTGTTGGCGATGTCGGCGGCCAGGAACCGTTCGGCCACGGCCGGGTCGGAGTTGTCCGTCCCGGCCGCCTTGGTCAGTTCCTCATCGGTGATGATGCCGGTATCGGGCTCGGCGGCCAGATGGGCCCGGTAGCCGTCGCGTCGCGCCTCGGGCGACTTACGGGTATGCCGCGCCTCCGGATCCACAGTGGAGATCACCCGGTCCTCGGCGACCTTGCGGGCGATGCGCCACCGCCCGTCCGTGCCGTCGGAACCCTCAGCTGGCTCTACGTCCTGCCCGGCCACCAACGCCAACACAGCCAGCGCGCACTGGGCCTGCTCGTCCAACTCCGTCCCGGCCAGTACGGCGAGCAACGCGTTGGCGTCGTTGACCAGTGCCGAGACCAGCGCGTCCTTGGCCGTCGGATCGTCCCAGTCGATGCTCGGCTTGCCCGGCCGGCTGTAGTCGTGCCCAGTGCACACCGCGGCGATCTGCTGCGCCGCGCCGGGCACCTGCCGCGCTACCCGCCGCACCGCCGCCACCAACTGCGTAATCGTGTCCTGGGTGGCCACCGCATCGGCCAGGATCGTGGAGTCCACCGCCCGGCGGTGACGGCCCCGCAAGATTCCCGTCTGCTCCACCACCAGCCGTACCGCCTCGTTGATGCGGTGCGGCCGCGCCGACTTCGCCAACCGGCGCCGCCAGTACACCAACGTCGACGGGTGAAACCCCTTGTCGTCCAACGCCATCCCGGTGGCGACCTTCCACCGCAGATCACAGCGGGCCGCCTCCGCCGCCTCCACATCAGACAGGTCCAGCAGCGTCTGCAGCGTCAGAATCGTCGCCGCCACCGGCGCCGGCATCGACGGACGACCCAACCCCGACCGGAACAGATCCGTGAAATCCTCATCAGGAAACACCCGGCCCCGATGCTCGGCCAGGAACGCGAACACACTGCCCTCAGCCACCAGATGACCGACCAGCGCATTCGCGTCGAGCAGTTCCCGATCGGCCCGTTCCACACCCTGCACAGCGATGATAATCAGGCAAGATCACCAATATGCGGGGAGCGACACGCCGGATTATTCAGTGGTCTCCTAGCGGGAGTTTCCGGGCTAGTGCGATCTTGATGGGCTGGTCGCCCGTACTTTCGTTGCCCCGTCGGCGTGTCCGTTTGATCTGGATCGCATGACCGTGTATGACCTAAAGTCGTGGCGAGTTTGTATCCGAAGAAGGTCGGCGGCAAGACGTACTACTACCTGCGCGAGATGGCCCGGGTGAACGGCAAGCCGAAGATGGTCTCGGAGCGCTATCTGGGCTCGGCGGAGCAGATCGTGGCCGCGCTGGAGGCGCAGGAAGCTGCCTCGTTGCCGGCGCGGACGCGGCATTTGGGGTTCGGCGATGTTGCCGCGGTGTGGGGCGTGCTCGACCGGCTCGGGCTGGCGTCCACAGTCGACGATGTGGTCGGGCCGCGTCGCTCGGACGCGGGGGCAAGCGTGGGCACGTACCTGGCGTTGGCCACCCTGAATCGGGTGGTCGCGCCGTGTTCGAAGCTGGGCTTCGCCGACTGGTGGGCCACGACCGCCGCCGACCGGTTCACGAAGTTCCCGGCTCGGATGCTCGACCATCGCCGGTTCTGGGACGCGATGACTGCGGTGGAGCCGGCCGAACTGGTCGAGGTCGAGCGGCGATTGGCGCTGCGCATCGTCGAGGCGTTCGGGGTGGACACTTCGGCGGTGGCGTTGGACATGACCAATTTCGCCACCTACGTCGACTCGACCAACGACCGAGCGGCGATCGCACAGCGGGGCAAGTCCAAGCAGAAGCGGTCCGACCTTCGGCTGGTCGGGCTCGGTCTGGTTGTCGCCCGGGACGGCGGGATCCCGATGCTGTCGCACACCTACGCCGGCAACAAGCCCGACGTGACCCAGTTCCCGGCGATGCTGGCCGAACTCGGCGCCCGCCACCACGCCATCACCGGAGGCCGTGGCACGGACATGACGGTGGTCTTCGACGCCGGGCAGAACAGCAAGGCCAACTTCACCCTGCTCGACAACGCCTCCGGACTGCACTTCGTCGGCTCGATCCCACCCACGGACTGCCCAGACCTGCTCGCGTTACCGGTCAAGGACCGCAAGCCGGTCGACAAGGAGCGCTACCCCGGGCTGACCGCCATCAACGCTCGCCGCACCGTGTTCGGCAGGGACCGCCGCGTGGTACTCACGCACTCACCGACCCTCCACGAGGGACAGTCACGGGGCCTGGACCAGACCCTGGCCAAGGCCGAGGCCCAACTCGCCGAACTAGCCGACACGCTCGCCCGGGGCAAAACCCGCCGCGACCGCGCCAGCGTCGAGACCCAGATCGCCGCCATCGTCTCCGACACCTGGGTCAAACGGATCCTGACCTGGACCCTGACCGGCGACACCCCCGCCGAGCACCGCCTGTCCTGGACCATCGACCAGCCCACCCGCAACGCGCTGGAGGACGAGTTGTTCGGCAAACGCGTCCTGGTCACCGACCACGACGACTGGCCCGTCGTCGACGTCGTAGCCGGTTACCGGTCACAGTCCGACGCCGAGTTCGGCTTCCGCCAACTCAAAGACCCGCACGTCGTCTCGTTCAGCCCCATGCACCACTGGACCGACCACAACATCCGCGTGCACACCCAGACCTGCGTCTTCGCGCTCATGATCGCCCACCTCATGCGCCGCCAAGCCGACCACGCCGGACTGCACCTGTCGGTACGCGAACTGCTCGACCAACTCGCCGGCATCCAGGAAACCGTGCTGATCTACCCCTCCACCGGCGGGCGCCCCAAAGCCCGGCGCATGCTCACCGAAACCAGCCCGACCCAGGACCAGCTCGCCACCATCTTCGACCTCCGTCGATGGGCCCCACGCACTTAGGTCATACACCCCGACCAGCCGAAACCCGCGCCTGCCAGCGCAAACACACATCAAGATCACACTAGCCCGGAAACGCCCGCTAGCCTGGCGACGCTCATCGGTGATGTGCTCGACCGTACCGGCGTCCAGATCGCTGACCACGGTGATGTAATCCTGGCCCCGTCCGGCCGATTTCTCGTCCACCCCCAGGTGGGCGGGCACCTTCGGCGGTTTCGCGGCCAGGCCGCGGTTGACGGCCCGGCGCATCAGGTGCCAGGCCTCGTCCCAGCTCAGGCGCAGCAGCCGGGCCGCACCCGCCACGTCGCATTCTTTGAGGACGTCGACGGCCAGCCGTTCGAACAGGGTGGTGAACCGCGACATCGGCTCGGCCCACGGCAGGCGCACCTGACGGGCCCCGTGTTCGGGGCAGTCCACCCGCGGCGGGCGGGCGTGCAGGTAGGTCAGGAACTGGCAGCTGTCCAGATGTCGCCACGACCGCTCGTCGGCGTGGTCGCGCACCGTCAGCTGCCGCTCGCACCCCGGCTCCGGACACAAGAACCGCCGCCGCTGCGGGTGGCCCACCCACACATCGACGCGCCTCTGGTCAACCGAGAGCTCGACCCGGTCCACCGTCCACGGCGCCGTCAGTCCCAACAACTGCTGGTACAGCTCGGTGTCACGCATACAGACATCATCACGCCAACCGTTCCCGTGGGCAGCTCACAGCCAACGGCCCGATGCTGGCCAGCCTGGACCCGGGGTGGCGATCTCCTCGGTCGGGCAGTCTGCCACCGCACGTCGGTTCTCGACCGTCGGCAAGGGGGTCGCGCAGCGACCGAGCGAAGCGAGGCCCGCCCTTGCCGACGGTCGACGGTTCGGCATACGCCCCCCGGGTGACCGGCCGAAAAGATCGCCACCCCCCATCTCCGAGGAGGGCCTGGTTCGGGGGCAGAGCCCCGACCAACCACAACCACGCACGGGAAGTGTCGGATGGAGATACAGCCATGGAATAGCCGGAAGACCCGAATTTCTGTGTAACTCCTATGTGGACTAACTAGTAGACATCGATGGGGATACGGCCTGGGAAGAACATTTCGAGCTCGTTGAAGGCCTGTTTCCAGCCGTGGACTCCGGCGCCTTCGACGAGGCGGCCGGGGGCGTAGCGGGCCTCGGTGCGGGGCTTGCCGGCCTCGGCGGCGCGTTGGCGGGCGCGTTTGTCCTCGATGTCGGCGATGGCGAGCCAGATCAGCTTGATCGCGGCGTCGTCGGTCGGGAAGTGCCCCCGGTTCTTGATGATCTTGCGGATCTGGAAGTTAAAACTCTCGATGGCGTTGGTCGTGTAGATGATCTTTCTCAGGGCGGGTGGGAAGGCCAGGAACGGGGTGAACCGTTCCCAGGCGCGTTCCCAGGTCGCGACCGCGGCGGGGTAGCGCCTGCCCATGGGTGAGTCGG
The DNA here is from genome assembly GCA_963803345.1 of uncultured Actinomycetota bacterium. Classification (GTDB taxonomy): domain Bacteria; phylum Actinomycetota; class Actinomycetes; order Mycobacteriales; family Micromonosporaceae; genus CAWDLX01. The sequence goes on along the minus strand of CAWDLX010000003.1, from coordinate 94,526 downwards.
CGAAGGCGAGCAGGGCGGTCTCGGCGGCGCTCGATGCTGGAGGCGGTGTAGATCTCCTTCAGCGCGGCGACCATCTCCCGGCGGTCCTTGTAGGACACGAACTTCATCGCCGCCCTGATCAGGTGCACGGTGCAGGTTTGCACGGTGGTGTGGGGCCAGATCGTCTCGATCGCCTCGGGCAGGCCGTTCAGCCCGTCGCAGCAGGCGATGAGCACGTCACGCACGCCTCGGTTGCGCAGCTCGGTGCAGACCTGGCCCCAGAACTTGGCGCCCTCGCTCTGCTGGACCCAGATGCCCAGCACCCGCTTGACCCCGGCGCAGTCGACCCCGACGACGAGGTAGCAGGCCTTGTTCCGCACCGTGCCGCCGTCGCGGACCTTCACCATGAGCGCGTCGATGTAGACGATCGGGTAGACCTCGTCCAACGGGCGGGTCTGCCACGCCTTGACCTCGTCGAGGACCTCGTCGGTGATGGTGGAGATCGTGTCCGGCGACACCTCGGTGCCGTAGACGCGGTGCAGGTGATGGGAGATGTCGCGCACGGTCATCCCGCCGGCGTAGAGGCTGATGACCACATCGGACAGTCCACCCAGCCGGCGGGCGTTCTTGGGCAACAGCACCGGGGTGAACGTGCTCGGCCCGGTCCCGGGGCACGTTCACGTCGATCGGCCCGACCTCGGTCTGCACCGTCTTCGGCGTGGCCCCGTTGCGGGAGTTGCCGCTGCCCTTGCCGGCCGCGTCGTGCTTGTCATAGCCCAGATGCTCGGTCAGCTCCGCGGCCAGCCCCGCTCCAGCACCGCCTTCACCAGCTCGGACAGGAACCCGCCCGGCCCGGTCAGCCGCAGCCCGTCGCCCTTGATCTGGGCCAGGACCTCGTCCATCGCCTTCGCGTCGACCAGATCCGCCACCGCCTTACGGGCCGCGTCCCGCGCCGCCGCCTCATCCAACACCGGCGCCGCCAACGGCAACCTCGGCTCGGCCGCGATCCGGGCCCGCACGCGGCCACTCGCCCTCAGCCTCGGCGGCGCCGCCGCCACGCTCCACCATGGACAGTGTCATCGACTTCTTCCAATCTGTGTCAACCGGCCTTACCGGTCATAACGGAACTTAGTGATATTCCGTTACACAGATCTCCCTACAGGCTCTAAGACTCTGCGCGGCGCGGTCGACGCCGACGGCCATCAGGTCCACCTGCTCGCCGCCGCCACTCACGCTGACGCGCTCGTGCTGGCGCAGACCGAGGTCGGTGCGAAGACCAATGAGATCCCCATGTTCGCGTCCCTGCTCGACGGACTCGACATCGCCGGGCTGACCGTTACCGCGGATGCACTTCACACTCAGCGCTCGCACGCCACATACCTGCACGGGCGGGGTGCGGATTTCGTGTTCATGGTGAAGGACAACCAGCCCAACCTGTTCGCTGCTCTCGACCGGCTGGTGTGGCCAGCCGTCCCGATCGGACACACCAGCGAGGACCGAGGCCACGGACGCATCGAGAACCGCACCATCCAGGTCATGCCTGCGCCCGACGGCCTGCCGTTCCCTCACGTCAACCAGGTCTTCCTCGTCGAACGCGGCGTCACCGACCTGCACGGCACGTCACTGTCCAATGTGGCCATATTCGGCGTCACCAGCCTTGACGCCGACCGCGCCAGCCCGGCCGACCTGGCCCGGGTTGTCCGCGGACACTGGGGAATCGAAAGTCTGCACTGGACCCGAGACACCCTTTACCGAGAGGACCACTCCACCGCCCGCACCAGATCCGGCCCACGCGTCATGGCAACGCTGCGCAACCTCGCCATCGGCGCGCTACGCCTATTCGGCCGACACGACCTCGCCGAAGCCACACGCTGGGCCACCCGCGACATGACCAGGCCATTCACCGTCCTCGACCTGGAAACATGATCTTGAAACGACCGTGGGCCGGTACCGGTCTGCCCGCCGATCATGTTCACCGGGTCTTCCGGCTATTCCATGGCTGTATCTCCATCCGACACTTCCCGTGCGTGGTTGTGGTTGGTCGGGGCTCTGCCCCCGAACCAGGCCCTCCTCGGAGATGGGGGGTGGCGATCTTTTCGGCCGGTCACCCGGGGGGCGTATGCCGAACCGTCGACCGTCGGCAAGGGCGGGCCTCGCTTCGCTCGGTCGCTGCGCGACCCCCTTGCCGACGGTCGAGAACCGACGTGCGGTGGCAGACTGCCCGACCGAGGAGATCGCCACCCCGGGTCCAGGCTGGCCAGCATCGGGCCGTTGGCTGTGAGCTGCCCACGGGAACGGTTGGCGTGATGATGTCTGTATGCGTGACACCGAGCTGTACCAGCAGTTGTTGGGACTGACGGCGCCGTGGACGGTGGACCGGGTCGAGCTCTCGGTTGACCAGAGGCGCGTCGATGTGTGGGTGGGCCACCCGCAGCGGCGGCGGTTCTTGTGTCCGGAGCCGGGGTGCGAGCGGCAGCTGACGGTGCGCGACCACGCCGACGAGCGGTCGTGGCGACATCTGGACAGCTGCCAGTTCCTGACCTACCTGCACGCCCGCCCGCCGCGGGTGGACTGCCCCGAACACGGGGCCCGTCAGGTGCGCCTGCCGTGGGCCGAGCCGATGTCGCGGTTCACCACCCTGTTCGAACGGCTGGCCGTCGACGTCCTCAAAGAATGCGACGTGGCGGGTGCGGCCCGGCTGCTGCGCCTGAGCTGGGACGAGGCCTGGCACCTGATGCGCCGGGCCGTCAACCGCGGCCTGGCCGCGAAACCGCCGAAGGTGCCCGCCCACCTGGGGGTGGACGAGAAATCGGCCGGACGGGGCCAGGATTACATCACCGTGGTCAGCGATCTGGACGCCGGTACGGTCGAGCACATCACCGATGAGCGTCGCCAGGCTAGCCTGGACGACTACTTCACCCGGCTGACCCCCGAACAGCGCGAGCAGATCCAGGCCGTGGCCATGGACATGTGGGAGCCTTACATCCGCTCAGTGCGGGCCCACCTCACCAACCCCGACGAGAAGATCGTCTTCGACCGCTACCACGTCATGGGCTACCTGAACACCGCCGTAGACACCGTCCGCAAGCGGGAGCACCGCGCCCTGGCCGCCGCCGGCAATAACCTGCTGGCCGGCTCGAAGTACCTGTGGCTCTACACGTCCGACAGCCACACCGAGCGCCTCACCGCCCTCCGCGCCGTCGACCTCAAGACCGGCCGCGCCTGGGCGATCAAGGAGAACCTGCGTCGCCTGTGGAACTACCGACGCCGCGGCTGGGGCGACAAGCATTGGCGCAAGTGGTACTTCTGGGCCACCCACTCCCGCCTGAGACCGGTCATCGACGCCGCCCGCACGCTCAAACGACACGAGGCCGGCCTACTGTCCTACTTCGCCCACCGCATCACCAACGCCGGCGCGGAAAGCCTCAACTCCCGCATCCAAGCCATCCGCGTGTCCGCCCGCGGCTACCGCAACCGCGAGAACTTCAAGACCGCCATCTATTTCCACTGTGGAGGACTACAGCTCTACCCAGCAACACTCAGCCACTGAGAACCCGGATGAGCCTGTTCACCGGACCGCGTATCTCGACGAGCCTCCGCCGCTTTCCCCGGGCCTCAAGTACTCGTCCAACGGGTACGGCGCCGGTGATAGCGCCAAGGAACTTGTCGACCCGGCTCTGCTCGGCTCGCGCCAAGGCGTCGAGGAGAATCGCCCCGGGGTTGAACAAGTCGAGGCCGAGCGTGAACTCATACATCGGCAGCACCGCTGCGTCACGTGCCTCGTGGTGGGCGGCGAGCGTCGCGGCGAGCGGCCGTTGGCCAGACAGGCCAGCGACCACCGCGGCGGAGAGTGATTGGGCATCGCGCAGCGCGTGCCCAATGCCCTGGCCAGTGACCGGGTCCATGACCAGGCCCGCGTCGCCGACCAGCGCCCAGCCGGGGCCATAGGGCCTGCGCACTACGTTCAGGGTGTCCGGTGTGGCACGGATCTGCTCGGCGCGGGTGGCCGCCCGTACCCGGCTGCCGAGATCACCGCACCGATCGTGTCAACGGCGCCCCAAAATTGACCCCCTTTCGACGGGGCGGATTCTGATGATCATCGCAACACTCGTGGGTTCGAGGGAGTGTTGCGATGGCAGGCAAGGGTGTTCCGGGTGTGGCGCCGCAGACGGCCAAGCGGGAGCAGTACGCCGCGCTGATCGCGAAGGGCGTCGGCAACGCCGAGGCGTGCCGGATCGTCGGGATCAACCCGCGCACCGGAAAACGTTGGCGACACGGGCGGAGGAGAGCCGCCAGCGGTGGCCGGGTGCTGCACTATGCCCCAGTGGTCGGCGGCGCGCGTAAGCGGGAGATCTCGGAGAGGTTCCTCTCCGAGGGCGAGCGTGAGCGCATCGCCGACCTGCGCCGGGCCGGTGAGAGCGTTCGGGCGATCGCCCGGGACTTGGACCGCAGCCCGCGACCGTGAGCCGGGAGTTGCGCCGCAACGTCGAGGCGACGAGCGGCGTATACCGCCCGCACGCGGCGCAGCGGCTGGCCGAGCAACGCCGCGCCCGGCCCAAGATGGGCAAGCTCGTCGCCGACGTGGAGTTGCGCGCGTTCGTAGAGGACAAGCTCAAGCGAAAGTGGAGCCCAGAGCAGATCGCGCAGGCCCTTCGCGTCGAGTTCCTCGACCAGCCGCACCGCCACCTCGTGCCGGAGACGATCTACCAGGCCGTCTATCGCCCGGAGTTGGGTGGTGGGCTGTGCCGGAATCCGCCCAAGGTGCTGCGCACCGGCCGGTCGCGGCGCAAGCGGCGGCGCCGGGGCGAGGAGCGTCGCGGTCGGCTGGTCAACATGACGATGATCGACCAGCGGCCCGAGGAGGCGGCCGACCGTGAGGTCGCCGGGCACTGGGAGGGCGACCTGATCACCGGGGAGTGCAACCGCTCGGCGATCGGCACCTTGGTGGAGCGGGCGAGTCGGTTCACGATCCTGTTGTACCTGCCCGGCCGGCATACCGCCGAGGCGGTGCGCGACGCGGTCGTCGAGGCGATGAAGGGCCTGCCGGCGCACCTGCGTCGGTCGCTGACGTGGGATCAGGGCAGCGAGATGGCGATGCACGCCGACATCGCCCAGGCGCTGGGTATGCCCGTGTACTTCTGTGAGAAGGCCAGCCCGTGGCAGCGTCCCAGCAACGAAAACACCAATGGGTTGCTGCGCCAGTACTTCCCGAAGGGCACCGACCTGCACCGTCACGACGCCGACGAACTCGCCGCCGTCGCCGACGAGCTGAACACCCGGCCACGCAAGACGTTGGCCTGGCAGAGCCCGGCCGCAACGCTGGCCGTGGCGGTGGGGGCGGCCCGGTCCTGAGGCGCCTGGGCCGGTTGACGCCTGACAGGATGGGGCACATGGCACAGATGCGCCGCCGCGACCCCGAGCCGACGCCGGGCCCGCCGAGGATCGAGTTCAAGCCCGGCGCGGCCAACGAGATGCTGCGTGAGCTGGCGCCGCTGCTCGCCGAAGACGGTATCGACGTAAACAACATAGACGTTGATATGGAGACGTTGCAGCGGGCCATGAACCGGGCCGTCGAGCGGCAGAACATGGCCCTGTTCACCCCGGTCGGCGAAAGGCGTGACGTGGCCGCGGCCGCGCTGCGGCTGGTGGTGGAGGCGCTCGCCGACGACGACACCGAGGTCGCCTCGGCGATCCTGGACCAGGTCGAGCCGGAATCGCCGGACAACTCGGCGCCGGAGGTCTCCGCCTGCATCGGCATCGCCCTCGGCCTGCTCGACGACTGGCTCAGCGGCCACAACGAGACCGCGCCCGCACGACTGGCCGACCGGGTCCGGCTCCCCAAAGGACACTGGGTCGGTGAGCGCGCCGCCCGCGACATCCTCACCCTGGCCACCAAGGGACGCGCCTTCCGCTCGCTCGGCTCACTGCTCACCCGCCAGGGCGGCCCGCAGATGCTCTACGGCACCGCTCTCGCCCTCGCCGCGACGGTCCACACCTGGTCCACCGACACCGACACGCCGGTGCCCGAACTTGCTCGCATCGCCATTCGCTGACCCATTACGATCTCCGCCATAGGTCGCTGTGTTGCGATGATCCCTGGAACTCGCCCGGCTGAAAATTGACCCCCTGCTCGGTTTGGCTGTTGCTGGTTGTGGCCGGCTCGTGCTGGTATTCGGCCCGTCGTGGCGGTTGCCGAGGTGGTGGCCGGCGGGCCGGCTGGGAAGGGTTGATCGGCGATGGTTGGGGATGAGATCGGTGGCCTGGGCGTGGTTCAGCGGCGGCTGCTGCGGCGGGCGGCCGGTGTGCTGGTGTTCGTTTTGGATGAGCATCGTGAGTTGCCGGTGTTGACGTGGACGGTCACTGCGCAGCTGCTGCGAGCCCATGCCGATGTGTGCGATCTCGACCGTGGCCGCGATCGGCGGGTCTTCGACGCGTGGGCGCGGGCGCTGCCGGCCAGCGAGGGTCGTGATCCAGCGCCGGTCCTCGACGACGCGGGCGTGACGCACCTGCGCGCGGTTCGTCGCGTCAACGGGGTGCCGGTCGTGCTGAGCGCCGCTGTGCATCCGTTCTGAGGGGCTGTTCTGGGAGCTGGTCAGGTGTCGTGTTTGGCGGCGCGGGACGCGGCCGAGGTCGCGGTTGCGCAGCCGGTAGCTGTCGCCTTTGAGGGAGATGACCTCGGCGTGGTGCACGAGCCGGTCGATCATCGCCGCGGCGACCACGTCGTCGCCGAAGACCTCGCCCCAGCGGCCGAAGGGTTTGTTGGAGGTGACGATGAGGCTGGCCCGTTCGTAGCGGGCGGAGACGAGTTGGAAGAACACGTTCGCCGCCTCGGCCTCGAACGGGATGTAGCCGACCTCATCAATGATCACCAATGGGGTGCGGCCGAGTTTGGTGATCTCGGCCTGCAGCCGGCCGGCGTGGTGGGCGGCGACGAGCCGGGCGACCCATTCGGCGGCGGTGGCGAACGCGACCCGGTGTCCGGCTTGGCAGGCGCGGATGCCCAGGCCGATGGCCAGCATGGTCTTGCCGGTGCCGGGCGGGCCGAGGAAGATCGCATTCTCCTTCGCGGTGATGAAGTCCAGGGTGCCCAGGTGGGCGATGGTCTCGCGTTTGAGTGAGCGTTGGTGGTCGAAGTCGAACTCTTCGAGGGATTTGCGGGCCGGGAACCGGGCGGCGCGGATGCGTCCTTCCCCGCCGTGCGAGTCGCGGGCGCTCACCTCGCGTTGCAGGCAGGCGGCCAGGAACTGCTCGTGGGTCCAGTTCTCGGTCCGGGCCCGCTCGGCCAGCCGCTCGACGCTGTCGCGCAGGGTGGGGGCCTTCAACGCCCTCGTCAAGATAGGCGATCTCCGAGAGGGTCTGCTCCTGCGTCGGCCCAGCCGCGTTCGTTGCTGCGTCGCCGTCGAGCTGGTCCGGGTGCTTGTGCGGGTGGCCATCACGCCCCTGCCCGCCCGTCGGTCGTCGGTCGCGTCGGAGGCCGAAGGCCCGGTCGTAGGCGGACAGGTCACGTTGCTGCACCTCGGCCACCGCCGGGCCCCGCCCGCCCGCGGTGCGGTGCTGGAACGCCTGGCGCAGCACGTCGGCCGCCGTGCGGTGCTCGGGGTCGGTGATGGTCTGCTGCCGGGCCCAGCAGCGCTCGTGTTCACCCACCAGCACGACAGCCTGGCGGACACCCTGGCGGATGCGCACAGTGTCCAGATCGGCGAGCACCTCGACGCGCTGCCCGATCGCCGACGGGTGCACCGAGTAGTCGCAGGTGTCCAGCCGCACGTAGTAGTCGCGGGGCAGCACGAGGCTGGTGCGCCAGCCGATCGTCGCCGGGTCGATGGGCGGTAGCGGGCCCATCGCCGCCCGGTCCGCGCCGATGCGGTCCTGGGCCGAGGCGCCTTGCAACGCTCGTCGCTTGCGGGCGTTGGCGCGGGCCAGGAATCCGGCCAGCTGGGCGTTGAAGTCGGCCGGGCCGGTGAATCGCCGGCCCGGCAGGAACGAGGTCTCCAAGAAGCCGTTGTTGCGTTCGGTCAGCCCTTTCGTCTCCGGATCGTTCGGCTTGCAGATGTAGAACCGGGTGCCCAGCATCCCGCGCAGCGCGGCGAACTGCGGTGTCAGCTTCGGGTTCGGCCCGCCGTAGCGGCCCACCCCGCCCTCGCCGTCCCAGACCAGCAACCTGGGCACGCCACCGAGCTGCCCCAGCACGGCCCACTGGCCCAGCACCAGATCCTCGGCGTTGCGGGTCGGGATCATCGTCGCGGCCAGGAACCTCGAGTAGCCGGCGGTGAGCACCAGCACCGGCGGGGCGGTCTTACCAATCCCGACCTGGCCGATACCCCAACGGGATCGGCGCCGGCGGGAACCACAGGTCACACTGCGCGACCTCGCCCGGGTCGTACGTCGTGCGCGAGGACGGGTCCTGCGGCGCGTACACCGGCCGCAGCAGCCGAACCCGCTCCTTGAGCACCGTCAACGACCGGTCCCAGCCGATCCGCTCCGCGATCACCGTCGCCGGCATCTGCGGGAACTCCCTGCAGACAGATCACGGATCCGCGGCTCCACCTCGTCCACAATGGACCCCGAGCCCGCCCGCACATACCGCGGCGGCTGCACCGAACGCACCGCGCTACGCACCGTGTTCCTGGCCAGACCCAACTTCTTCGCGATCGCCTTGATCGACATCCGCTCAGCCAGGTACAACCGGCGGATCTCCGCCCAGTCCTCCACCGTGATCACCCTCCCCATCCCGCATCCTGGGAGCGGAGGGGTCAATTTTCACCCGGGCGAGTTCCAGGGATCATCGCAACACAGCGACCTATGGCGGAGATCGTAATGGGTCAGCGAATGGCGATGCGAGCAAGTTCGGGCACCGGCGTGTCGGTGTCGGTGGACCAGGTGTGGACCGTCGCGGCGAGGGCGAGAGCGGTGCCGTAGAGCATCTGCGGGCCGCCCTGGCGGGTGAGCAGTGAGCCGAGCGAGCGGAAGGCGCGTCCCTTGGTGGCCAGGGTGAGGATGTCGCGGGCGGCGCGCTCACCGACCCAGTGTCCTTTGGGGAGCCGGACCCGGTCGGCCAGTCGTGCGGGCGCGGTCTCGTTGTGGCCGCTGAGCCAGTCGTCGAGCAGGCCGAGGGCGATGCCGATGCAGGCGGAGACCTCCGGCGCCGAGTTGTCCGGCGATTCCGGCTCGACCTGGTCCAGGATCGCCGAGGCGACCTCGGTGTCGTCGTCGGCGAGCGCCTCCACCACCAGCCGCAGCGCGGCCGCGGCCACGTCACGCCTTTCGCCGACCGGGGTGAACAGGGCCATGTTCTGCCGCTCGACGGCCCGGTTCATGGCCCGCTGCAACGTCTCCATATCAACGTCTATGTTGTTTACGTCGATACCGTCTTCGGCGAGCAGCGGCGCCAGCTCACGCAGCATCTCGTTGGCCGCGCCGGGCTTGAACTCGATCCTCGGCGGGCCCGGCGTCGGCTCGGGGTCGCGGCGGCGCATCTGTGCCATGTGCCCCATCCTGTCAGGCGTCAACCGGCCCAGGCGCCTCAGGACCGGGCCGCCCCCACCGCCACGGCCAGCGTTGCGGCCGGGCTCTGCCAGGCCAACGTCTTGCGTGGCCGGGTGTTCAGCTCGTCGGCGACGGCGGCGAGTTCGTCGGCGTCGTGACGGTGCAGGTCGGTGCCCTTCGGGAAGTACTGGCGCAGCAACCCATTGGTGTTTTCGTTGCTGGGACGCTGCCACGGGCTGGCCTTCTCACAGAAGTACACGGGCATACCCAGCGCCTGGGCGATGTCGGCGTGCATCGCCATCTCGCTGCCCTGATCCCACGTCAGCGACCGACGCAGGTGCGCCGGCAGGCCCTTCATCGCCTCGACGACCGCGTCGCGCACCGCCTCGGCGGTATGCCGGCCGGGCAGGTACAACAGGATCGTGAACCGACTCGCCCGCTCCACCAAGGTGCCGATCGCCGAGCGGTTGCACTCCCCGGTGATCAGGTCGCCCTCCCAGTGCCCGGCGACCTCACGGTCGGCCGCCTCCTCGGGCCGCTGGTCGATCATCGTCATGTTGACCAGCCGACCGCGACGCTCCTCGCCCCGGCGCCGCCGCTTGCGCCGCGACCGGCCGGTGCGCAGCACCTTGGGCGGATTCCGGCACAGCCCACCACCCAACTCCGGGCGATAGACGGCCTGGTAGATCGTCTCCGGCACGAGGTGGCGGTGCGGCTGGTCGAGGAACTCGACGCGAAGGGCCTGCGCGATCTGCTCTGGGCTCCACTTTCGCTTGAGCTTGTCCTCTACGAACGCGCGCAACTCCACGTCGGCGACGAGCTTGCCCATCTTGGGCCGGGCGCGGCGTTGCTCGGCCAGCCGCTGCGCCGCGTGCGGGCGGTATACGCCGCTCGTCGCCTCGACGTTGCGGCGCAACTCCCGGCTCACGGTCGCGGGCTGCGGTCCAAGTCCCGGGCGATCGCCCGAACGCTCTCACCGGCCCGGCGCAGGTCGGCGATGCGCTCACGCTCGCCCTCGGAGAGGAACCTCTCCGAGATCTCCCGCTTACGCGCGCCGCCGACCACTGGGGCATAGTGCAGCACCCGGCCACCGCTGGCGGCTCTCCTCCGCCCGTGTCGCCAACGTTTTCCGGTGCGCGGGTTGATCCCGACGATCCGGCACGCCTCGGCGTTGCCGACGCCCTTCGCGATCAGCGCGGCGTACTGCTCCCGCTTGGCCGTCTGCGGCGCCACACCCGGAACACCCTTGCCTGCCATCGCAACACTCCCTCGAACCCACGAGTGTTGCGATGATCATCAGAATCCGCCCCCGTCCGCAGGGGGTCAGTTTTCACGCGTCGTCGACAGATCGAACACGACGAGCATGTTCGGCTCGAGGTCGGTGTGGAACGCGGCGAAATCGCCGATCGGTACGCCGACGAAGGTAAGAGTAAGTCCGTCATCGGTGGGCCATACGCCGACAGCGAGGCGCTCGCGTGAATACAGTTCGCCCGCCGACACCGGGAGCCCAGACCAGTGCGTGTAGATTCCGGCGCTGCGGGCCGGCGCCCGCTTGTACACCGGCGCCTCGACCGCCCTGGCCACGCGGGAACGCTTGCCGTCCGCGCCGATCACGAGCTTGGCGCGGATAGCTGTCACCGGGCCGTGACCAGCGCCGCGCGGGGAACCCTGGACGCCCGTGACCCGGTCGCCGTCGGTCAGGATCTGGCTGACGTCGAAACCCTCGACAACGTCCGCACCCGCGGCGCGGGCCGCGTCGACCAGGATCGCGTCGAGCCCGGTTCGTCGCGGGCTGTAAACCGCGTCCACCCCTTCAAACCGCGGGTATAACCGTGGAGAACGACATCGCCGGTATCGAAGCGGACCTGACGCGTGGGCGGGCAGCCGTTTGCCGTGACCTTGTCCAGTAGTCCCCAGCGGTGCAGGCACGCCACGCCGGGCAACTGCACCTGGTGGGTGGACAACGTATCGCTGGGAAAATGCGCTCGGTCCACGGCGACCACCCGGAGACCCGCTCGGGCCAGCAGCATCGCGGTCGCGCCGCCGGCCACCCGCGCGCCGACGATGACGACATCGTAGTAGGTGTCCCTGACCATCAGCTAAAGGAATTTCGTTCCGCTGTGCGATATTTCGAATCAGCGTATGGTAACACGTCGCATTATCCTGTCCAACCTGCGCCCGGCTCAAGCAACACGGCGACGAAGACGTGGGAGGCGTTGCTGGACGGGGCGACCAAGGCCCCGGGCAAGCAAGGAATCAGCGTGGTCAATAGCCGGCGGGTCGCCGACCACGCGTGCACCCACCCGCGCAGTCTACGCGCTGTTCCAGAACGAGGAACAGGCCGTTTGGTGCACTGCTGTGCCCGCCGAAACCATGCACCGCCATGATCGGTACTTCTCAGCGTGACCCTCCGCCCCGGTCAACGTCGTCGGTCGGCTTTCCGGGCGACAACAGGCGCCTCGTCCAGGCCGCATGGCCACGAACTTCGCCCAGACCGCAAGGCACCCACTCATGTGTGGTTCAGTCCAATGTAGATTAGTGAAAGCTCCACCGCGGGCCCGGCGGCAGTGGGCCTGCCAGCGGACACGGGAAAATCCGGGTAGGCGGACAGTTGGGTCCGGCCCTGCGGACATGAATGCTCCGGGTCGGTGGTCACGAGATCTCCAGAACACTCCCAACGCTCGTCAATGAACGCGGTGGCCCTCCGGATCGGGTTGGCTCTTGCTTGCCAACGAAAGCCGACCGATCCGGAGGGACCGTGTCTAAGTCTGACAGGGAAGTTATGGAGATCTTGGAGGCGTACGACCTGACGCGCTGCGCGCATTCCGCGGCGCAGTTGTGTGGGGTCGACGAGAAGACAGTTGCCCGGTATGTGGCGATTCGTGATGCGGGTGGGGATCCGTTCGCGCGGTCGCGGCGGGTTCGTTCGATCGATCCGTTCCTGCCGAAGGTGGAGGAGTGGGTCGAGGCGTCGCACGGGCACATCCGTGCGGACAAGGTGCATGAGCGGCTGATCCCGATGGGGTATGCGGGCAACGAACGGACCACGCGTCGGGCGGTGGCCGAGTTGAAGACGGCGTGGACGGCGGGGCATCGGCGCACGTACCGGCCGTGGATCCCTGAGCCGGGGATGTGGCTGCAGTTCGACTGGGGTGAGGGGCCCCGTATCGGGCGCGACGCACGGGCCTGTTCTGTGCGTGGCTGGCCTGGTCGCGGTTTCGGGTGGTGATCCCGGTGTGGGACCAGACTCTGGGCACGTTAGTGTCCTGTGTGGACACTATGCTTCGGCGGCTGGGCGGAGCGCCGACGTACCTACTCACCGATAACGCGAAGACGGTCACGGTCGAGCACATCGCCGGCGTGGCGGTGCGTCATCCGGAGATCGTCGCGGCGGGTCGGCACTACGGCTGCAAGGTGGAGACCTGCCGCCCCTATGACCCGGAGTCCAAGGGCGGCGCGGAAAGCACGGTGAAGATCGCCAAGGCGGACCTGGTCCCGACCAGTGCGAACCTGCTCGACGCCTACACGTGCTTCGCCGACCTGGTCGAGGCGTGTGAGGTGTTCAGCGATCGGGTGAACAACCGGGTGCACCGGGAGACCGCCGCGGTGCCGGCGCAGCGGCTGGTGGTCGAGCGACGTCATCTGCACGTCCTGCCCGCTGAGCCGTTCGCTCTGGCGCTCGGGGAGGAGCGGCTGGTCGACGATGACCAGACGATCCGGTTCTCCTCGGTTCGCTACTCCACCCCGCCTGGTCATGTCGGGTCGAAGGTGTGGTGCCGGGTCGTCGGCGAGGAACTGGCCGTCGTCGCTCGCACCGGCACCGGGCTGGTCGAGATCGCGCGGCACCGGTTGTCCACCCCGGGTAACCCGCGCATCCTCGACGAGCACTACCCCCACCACCCGGGCGGGAACCTGCCCCGTCCGCCCAAGGTCCGGCCCCGCACGGCGGCGGAGGTCGCGTTCCTGGACCTCGGCGACGGCGCGCATGACTGGCTCGTCGAGGCTGGTGCCGTTGGTGCGCAACGGATCCGGTCGAAGATGGCCCGCGCGGTCGAATTCGCCGCCGTGGTCGGCGCCCACGCCGTCGATGACGCGCTCGGGCTGGCCGCGATCGCCGGCCGGTTCGCCGATGACGACCTGGCGTCCATCGTGGACCACCGGGCCGGCGCCGGCGCGCCCGTCGACGTGGTCCGCGCCGACGAAACACACTCCGTGCAGCCCGGCACCAGCGGGTGGGAGGTGTTCGGCCAATGAGCCTCAGCGACGACCCGGCGATCCACCTCTACCTCGACGAGGCCGACGAACTGGTCAACCTGCTGCGCCGGCTCGAGGACTGGCTCCAACACAGCGGCACCGGCACCCACGAGGAGATCACCAGCTTCTTCAACGGAGCCGGCAACGGCCGCCTCGCCGTCGCCGGGCTGGTGTCCCTGCTCGGCAACCACGCCCACACCATCAACGACCGGCTCAAGGAGACCACCCCGTGACCCCGTCCGCCCCGCCGATCCCCGACGAGCTGGACCGGCTGCTGCGCCGCATGCGCCTGCCCTACCTGCGCCGCAGCGCCCCCGACGTGCTCGCCACCGCCCGGGCCCAACGGTGGGACCCCGCCGAAGTCCTGCGGGTCCTCATCCACGAAGAGGTCGTCGGCCGCGACGCCGCCACCCGGCGGATGCGCCGCAAGACCGCCGCGTTCCCCACCGGCAAGACCCTCGCCTCATGGCGGCCCGACGAGTCGTCCATCCCCGAGGCCACCCAGAACGCGTTGACCACGCTGGAATGGGTGCACCGGCACGAGAACCTGGCCGTGGCCGGCCCATCGGGCACAGGCAAATCGCACTTCGTCGAAGCACTGGCGCACGCGGCGATCGAGAACGACCTACGGGTGGCCTGGTTCACCCTGGAAACCCTCACCACCACCCTCGGCCGAGCCAAAGCGGACGCTTCCATCGCCCGCACCGTGGCCCGGATCTGCCGAGCTGATCTTGTCGTCATCGATGACATCGGGATGCTGCCGGCCGGGCAGGACGCCGCCGAAGCGTTCTACCGCATCGTCGATGCCGCCTACGAACGGCGCTCGATCGCGGTCACCAGCAATATTCATCCGTCTGGATTCGACACGATCATGCCCAAAACACTCGCTACCGCGACAGTCGACCGGCTGCTCCACCACGCCCACCTCGTGCTCACCAAAGGCGACTCACACCGCCTTGCCGAAGCAATCGCCGGGAAGGGGGTCACCGCGCTGACCTAACTGTACTGCCCACAGAGGTTGGTGACGCGGGTGACCGGCGGTTTGCCGCCGAGTGCGGTGTGGGGCCGGTGGTAATTGTAGATGTGCTGCCAGCGTGCGAAGGCGCGGCGGCGGGCGGTCTCGCTGGTGTACGGACGGGCGTACGCCCATTCGACGATCATGGTGCGGTTGTAGCGTTCGACCTTCCCGTTCGTCTGAGGCCGATAGGGGCGGGTCCGCTTGTGGGTGATGCCGGCGTCAGCCAGGCAGCGACGCCAGACCTGGGAGCGGTAGCAGGAGCCGTTGTCGGTGAGCACACGTCGCACGGTGACACCGTGGGCGGTGAAGAACGCTTGGGCGCGTTGCCAGAACGCAACGGCAGTCGGCCCCTGCTCATCGCCGAGGATCTCGCTGTAGGCCAGTCGGGAGTGATCGTCAACGGCGCTGTGGATGTAGCCGTAGCCGCGGGCACTACGCCCGCTGGCGCGGCTGTTGCGGCGTCCGGCGGCTCGGCCGTGCACCCGCCACCCGCCGCCGTCGGGGATGCGGCCCAGCTTCTTAATGTCGACGTGCACCAGGTCGCCTGGGTGGGGGTGCTCGTAGCGCAGCGGCTTCTCCTTGCGGATCGGCTGCCCGGTGGCCAGGTCCACACAGGCGAGCTTCGGCACGCCGTGGCGGACCAGCACCTTGTGTACCGTCGACCCGTGCATGCCCAGCCGGCCGCCGATCGCCACGGGGCCGAGACCCTTGCTACGGCGCAGATGCAGGATCTTCCGCTCGACCTTCGGGCGGGTGCGGTGCGGGCTGCGGTGCGGCCGGCTGGACCGGTCGACCATCCCAGCCTCGCCAAGCTGGCGGTACCGTTCGGCCCAGCGCGTGGCGGTGTTCACGCTGACCTGGAAGCGTTCCGCGGCACGGCGCAACGGCCAACCATCGTCCACGACACACCGGGCCAGCTTCAGCCGGCCGCGTTCGGTCAGGGTTGCGTTAGCGTGGGGCACGAGGACCTCCGGGGTTGGAGTGCGGTGACTTAGCAGCTCCACACTTCACCCGGAGGTCTTCCCTATCCGTGGATCTTCACAGTCGTGTCCCCGTCACCAACCTCTGTGGGCAGGACACCTAACCAACGAACCGGAGAGCTCGTGTCCGCTCGACCGGACGAACAACGTCCGCCAGGACGGGCACGAGCTGTCCGCCCAACCGGAGTTCCCAGAGGCCGTTGACAGGGCCGTAATCGGGCTGCATTCGGATGCCACCGTCGACGCGGATTACCTCGGCGTTCAGGTACGAGTTGGTCAGACACTCCACAACGACGCTTGCGGGCTCGCTCGGCCGCCCGAGGCGCCTCGGGAACAGCACACGCTCACCGAGCTTCGTCTTGAAGATCTCCACCGCCTCGCCTACGCCGTAGATGGGGGTGTCGATGAGCCCTGGCGCGATGGTGTTCAACCGAATTCCGGAGGCGGCCAGGTCGCGCGCAACCGGCAGCGTCATCCCTACGAGTCCGCCCTTGGAAGAGGAGTGCGCTGCCAGGCCGATCTGACCGTCGAACGCCGCCACGCTCGCGATGTTCACAATCGAGCCGCGGCAGCCATCCTCATCGGGCTCGTTCCGGCTCATCGCGGTTGCCGTGTGCCGGATCATGTTGAAGGTCCCTATCAGGTTGATCTCGATGACCCGACGGAACGCATCGAGGTCATGGGCCGACTCCACCGAGCCATCAGGCCCGATCGTACGTTGGGCCAACCCAATGCCGGCACTGTTCACCAGCCCGCGCACCGGAGCCAGATCCGTTGCGATGCAGACCGCGGCGGCGACTTGTCGTTGCTGGTCACATCCAGATGGGCGAACCGGCCTCCGATATCTCTCGCCAGGGCTTCACCCTTCTCCACTTGGAGATCGGCGACGACCACGACCGCCCCCCTCGCCGCAAGCTGCCGGGCGGCAGCGGCCCCGATGCCGGAGGCTCCGCCCGTGATGATGACGCTGGCGCCGGTGATGTCCATAGCCCGCGAGCATAATTGATCAGTCGTTTTAGCACGACTCTCAGCGATGCCGACCCGGCCAAGCGGATACCGCATTGCGGTCGGCGATGCCCGCCACGATGTCGGGCGGTCCAACGGCGACGGTCACGCGGCGGATACGATCCGCGTCCGTATGCCTCTTCAACTGAACCGCTTGTCACACCGGCACGCGCGAGTATGCCAGCAACATCTGTGTGCACCTGTAGATGGCGATTGTGCGGTCGTCCCGGTCGCGGGCAACCGTCACGTCCCACACCTCCGTCGCCCGTCCTTTGTGCAGTACCCGAGCCTCACCGCGAAGTACGTCATCGCGGGTTGCAGTCGCTATGAGGTTGACCTTTCCCTCCATTGTGGTGAAGCCGGCCGCTTCGTCGGGCAGGCCAAGCAGGCAGGCCCAGCCCGCACAGGTGTCGGCGAAGGCCATCACCGTACCGGCGTGGATCAAGCTACCTGCGGTGATCAGCAGCTCGTCCCGCAGCGGCATGATCGCCCGCAGGAGTCCGGCCTCGTAGTGGGTCAGGGAGATGCCCAGCACACCGGACAGTCCGGATGAGCCCAACTCCTGCGCCGCCGACGGTCGGTGCTCGGATGCAATTGTCGCGAGACGAGGGTCGGCCATGGTCTGCACCTCTCCATCGACACCGGGCCGGCTGGTCTGGTAGGCAGGCCGGTCATCACAGCTCGAGGCTCAATGTAACGAGTGCCGTGAGGGTCAAGCAACCTCGGCCGCGTCCGAGGCAGCATCCTCAGCCCCGACCGATTCCGGGCCGGGCAGGTCGGGCGCCAACCCACACAGCAATTCACTTCATGCACACGATCCACCGGCGTGCGGCCCGATTCGTGGTTCGGATCGTTCGTCTCGTGAGCCTCCAACGGAGTGATGGCCCGCCCGAAGCCAGACCCCACCTGCCCGCGACGGAGCTGATCGAGCGTGGGCCACTCCTCGGCGACCTGAGGTGGATGGGCGCCGGTCCGTGTCCCTGGCCCGGCCGGCCGCTCGGATTGTCCTGTCAATACATGACGCATCATCGCGGCGGACGAAGTGTCGCGGCCTTGGCGGCACAGCGAGCCCTCGCGTCTCAGGATGGGGGCGCCGGCGTCGGGATCAGCGGACCCTCGCCAGGATCGCGATCGCTTCTTCCGGGTGCAGGTCGACGTGGATCGGAGGCCTTGCACCAGTGCTCACCGTGGTAAGGACCGCGTCGCCATCATCCCTGATCCAGGCGCGCAGCGCGTATGGTCGAGTCGGGCCGACGGGTACGATCGACGCCGCATCCCTCCGGTGCCTCAGCACGCGGTAGTCGGCGAGTCGGCCCGGCACGCCATGGCATGCCTTGAAAGCTGCCTCCTTGCAGGTCCACACAATCGTTGCGTCACGCATGGCCCAGGTCTGTTCCCCCGGACTCGCTATCCGGCGCAGCAGCGCCGCGTTCCGTTCGTCAGTGCGCTCGACGTTGACGCCGACCACAATGGACGGAGGTGCCACCGTACAGGCGACGAGCGGCCCAGCGTGAGACAGCGAAAGTGCCCCACCGGCCCCGCCCGGCCCGTAGGCGATCGGCACCCCGGCGATGTCGGGCAGGATCTCATAGCGCCGGGCGTCGGGTGCTCCGGCCAGCACGAGCGCGACCCGGGCAGTCAACCGGCCAAGGGCCCATTGCCGTTGCCGCCACTGCGGCAGGTCCTTGGCCACCTGCCACTCCCGCGCCGCAAGCAGGTCGAACCGGACGGTCGCGCCGGTCCAGTCGACGATCAGTGTGAGCATACGGCACAGATGTGGTCCGTCCCCGACGGTGGCGAGCGAAGCGAGGTCCTGACGCGAGGTACGACGGCACTTCGCTAGCTGGTCCTCTCGAGTCTGCGAACGTTGCGGTTCGGGTCGGGCCTGGCCGGACGACCCGCAACGTTCGTTGCTCATGGCAGACGCCGGATCGACGCGACGAACTCGGTGAACTGGTCGTGATCGTCCTCCCCGCGCGAGTTGGCAAACTCGTGCACGAGACGAACCAGAGCGTCGTACGCCTCGGTGTGGTCATACGAGGTCGCGTCCGCGATTCGCAGTGCCCACCTCCGGTAACCGGTCAGTGTCCTGGCCAGGGGCATCTGGAAGGTACGAATCACGTGCTTGAGGTGCGGCAGCGCCCGGCGCCCGTCACGCTCGAGGTAGTCGCCGACCAGGTGCGAGTAGAACGCGAAGTGGCGCGCCTCGTCGCGCGCGAGTCTCTGCAACAGCTGGCGCAGCACGGGCTCCCGTACCGTGGCATGGAACCGTTGGTAGAACAGCTGGGTCGCCTTCTCCTGGACGAGCGTGTACGTGAACGCCTGAATCGGGTGCTCGTAGGGCAGCGTGAATGGCTTGCCGCCCTCGACCGCGAGCTCGTTCAGCAGTTCGTCCTCATCGGCGGCGATGCCGGACACGAACTGGTAGCGGGTCAGCGCGGCCGCATGTCGCTCCTCGTCGTTGGCCCAGGCAACGAAGAACCGGAAGTACTCGCGATTGACACGGTACTGCTCGAGGTCGACCTCTTCGGTGAGCGGAAAGGCACTGAGTAACCAGGTGAGGTACCCGGGGATGTGATCCTCGATGAACGTGATGAATCTGACCACCGACCGGTCCTGGTCGGTGAGCGCCTCCGGGTGCACCGCAGTCCACTCGATATCGTCGATGCTCCACTGTCGCGTTGCCCCACGCCGCACCGCCGAACCCACCGCGGCACGCACCTGTGGCAGCGGCACGACCGGCAGCCCAGCGCCGACGCTGGTGTCCGACTCGAACTGCTGACTGGTCATCATTGGCCTCCATCGCGATCGCGGTCGCATGCCCGGGCACGGGATCCGGCACCGGATCGGCTATCCGGCTCGAGTCCGGGCTGCGGCGCGTGGTATCGCCGGCGCCTGCCGGGCAGTCCGGATCGGCGCAGTTGCCACGCCTCGTAATGGATGGACGCGGTGACCCGGTGCGTGGGAAAAGGGTGGCGCACCACGCTCGCTACGATCGCCGGCCAAGCGTGCGCCACGCGGCGGCCCTGCAGGCTGACCACCAAGGCGGTCCGCTCGCTGCCCGGTGCCGCGTCGGTGGCCGGACTGCGACGGAGCCTGATCGCGATGGACAGCCGCCGCTCGGACACCCGCAACCGCACCAGGTACCGGCCGTCCACGCCGAAGAACGGTGACACATACAGTCTCTTGGGTGTTTCGGCCCGGCCCGCGGGGTCCGGCCGGACGAGGTAGCAGTGGCGGTCTCCGAACGTGTTGCGTACCTCGAGAATCACGCAGGCCAACTCCCCGTCTGCGGCGATGCACCAGAAGACCGAGATGGGGTCGAAGACGTGGCCCAGCGCTCGTGCCTGCGCCAACATGAGCACCCGGCCACCCCGCAGGTCGACGCCGTTGGCGGCCAGGAAGCGGTCCACGTTGTGTCGGATCGACGAGTCCGGGCTACCCAGATGGTCTGCGGCGTGGAACGCGATGAAGGGACGCAGGAACCAGGGCAGTCGGGGCGGATGCTCCACATCGATGAGCCAGACCTGGTACTGGTGGGTGAACCGCCGTGGCACCCCTTCCAGCCGGTGGTGGACGACCCGGCACTGGAACCGTGCCGGTACGCGGACGTTCGGCGACCTGATGAGAGGGCCGGATCACCAGCTCACCCCGAACGCCCGTGCCGCCTGCACGCCCGACCTGCAGCCGTCCTCGTGGAACCCCCAGCCCTGGTATGCGCCGGCGTACACGGTGCGGCCGCTGTTGAGATCGGCCAGCCGGTCCCGTGCGGAGGCCGCGGGCACTGTGTACGCCGGGTGCTCGTACACCATCCGCGCCAGCACCGCCCCTGGGTCCACCGCATCGACCGCCTGCACGGACACCACGTAGTCGGTAGGCCCCTCAATCCGCTGTAGCCGGTTGAGGTGGTAGTGCACGCCGGGCACACCCTCCGCAGAGGAAGAACACGACGGCTGCGTGAGGTTCCATGACGCCCAGTTGCGTCGATCCGTGGGCAGCACGGAGGTGTCGGTATGCAGCACGACATCGTTGCGTATATATGGAATCGCGCCGAGGATGTCGCGTTCGGCATGGGTGGGATCGGCCAGCAAGCGTAGCGCCTGATCCGGATGCACCGCGATCACCACACGGTCGAAGTGACGCACCGAGCCGGTCGCGTCGCACACCTCGACACCGTCCGGCAACCGGCGCACCATGCGGGCCGGAGTCGATGTCAGCACCTGGGGGATCTGCGCGGCGATCGCCGCCACGTACTGCTGCGAACCGCCCGCGACGGTGCGCCACCGCGTGGCCGGGCTGTCGCCCAGCAGGCCGTGCCGGTCGAAGAACCGCAACAGATGGCCGGCCGGGTATGCCCTGGCAAGGCCCGGCCCGCACGACCAGACCGCGCACACCAGTGGCAGCACCACATGCGCCACGAAGTACTCGTCGTACGCGCCGCCTGCCAGCACCTCACCCAGCGGCGGTCCCACCGGATCGCCCGAGTCCAGGATCTGCCGGGCGTGCGCGCCGAATCTGGAAAGGTCCCGCAGCAAGGCGGCCCATACCGCGGGGGACACGCCCGGGACCCGTTGCGGTAGCGCCCGCAGGCCGCCCCCGACATACCCAAGGCCGCATCCGCGGCAGCTGACGCTCAACGACATGTCAGAGGCCTGGGTGCGCACGCCCAGTGCATGGAACAGCCGTACCAGGTATGGGTACGCACGTTCGTTATGCACGATGAAGCCGGAGTCGAGCCCGATCCGGCCGCCGTCCGGCGACCGTACCGGGTGGGTGTGCGCGTGCCCGCCCAAACGATCGTCGGCCTCGAACAGCGTCACCGGGTGGCTGTTCCGCAAGAGATACGCGGCGGTCAGGCCGGCGATGCCTGAGCCGATCACCGCCAGGCCGTGTGCCCGGTTGGTTCCCTCGGTCACGGCAACGGTTTCGGCTCGCGCATGCGGCCGCGCCCGGCGGTGAGCGCATAGTGGCTCGCGGTGTAGCCCCAGCTTGCGTTCATGGCCTGGAAGTACCGGCACAGGTCGCCGGCGAAGCCGGGCACCAGCTCGTCCATCCGCACCCGTTCGGCGGCGATGCGGGCCTGCCAGTCATCGAGGGTCCGATGGTAGTGCCGAGTGAGGTCGGTCAGCGAGGTGACGCACAGCCCGGCGTCCTCCAGCTCAGCCACCAGCCCGGACAGCGACGGCATCACGGTGTACCCGTACACCTCGACCGCGTGCAGGCTGGCCGGTCGGGCCTCGTATTCGTTGCGCGCCGCGTTCGTGCGGTAACAGGAGGCCGACAGGTACAGCCGGCCGTCGGGTCGGAGCAGACGGCTTACTTTGTCCAGCGCGGTGACGCGATCGCTGAGGTGCTCGATGACGCCCACCATCGCGATCGCATCGAACCGCGGCCCAGCCAGATCGGCATCTTCGAACCGGCCGGCGTGCACCAGAACCAGGTCACCGACCCCCGCAGCATCGGCTCGCCGCCGGACGTAGCGAGCCTGTGACGGTGCCGGGGTGACGGCGGTGACCAGGCAGCGCAGCTTCTCGGCCAGATACACGGTCAGACTGCCCCAACCGCACCCGATGTCGAGCACCTGTTCGCCACCACGCAGTTCCAGCCGCGACGCGATCAGGTCGAGCTTGGCCTCCTGCGCATCGTCGAGGGACCTTACGCCGTCGCCGTACAAGCCGCTGGTGTACTTCATCCTCCGGTCGAGGAAGACTTCGAAGACCTCAGGCGGCGCGTCGTAGTGCCGGTTGGTGACCGTCATGAGCGAGCGCTGTCCACAACGGACCTGACGAGTGCGACCAAGTCGCCGATCGTTGTCGCGTCCCGGATCGCGTTGTCGTCGAACTCGACATCGTAGATGCGCTCAAGGTCAGCGACGACCCGCATCAGCCTTACCGAGTCGGCCGCGGGGAGCCGGTCGAACTCCACCCCCTCGTCGAGGTCCTGGGTGGCGGGCAGTTGCAGCTCAGCGCGCAGTGACGCGCGTACCTGGTCGGCCACATCCGGCCGGACGCCATCGGCGCGGGTGCCGTCGTGCGTCGTAGTCATGGCATCTCCCACTCGCTCGGATCGGTAGGTCACGGAAGGACGGCCACCTGCGCGGCGTACACCAGCCCGGCGCCGAACCCCATCAACAGAGCCAGGTCGCCGGTGCGGGCCTCGCCCGACTCACACAGCCCGGCTATCGCCAGCGGCACGGACGCGGCGGACGTATTTCCCTGCCGCACGATGTCGCGGGCAATGGCGACGTGCGGGGGCAGCTGGAGCTTCTTGGCCAGCGCCTCGACGATACGCATGTTGGCCTGATGGGGGATGAACGCATCCAGCTCCTCCATCGTGATCCCGGCGAGGTCCATGGCCTGCCGCGCGGTATCCACGAGGCCCCCGGTTGCCCAGCGGAACACCCTCAGCCCATCCATCCGCAGCGCCGGCCGCCGCTTGCTCGGGTCGGGGTCCTGGCAGAGCAGATCCCACGGGCGAACCTGCTCGATGATGTCGTGCCGGGAGCCGTCCGAGCCCCACACGATGGGGCCGATCGCCGGCTCCGGCGACGGTCCCACCACCGCCGCGCCCGCGCCATCGCCGAACAGGATGCACGACGGATCGTCGAGGTCCATGATGTCGGTGAACCTGTCCGCGCCGATCACCAGGACGTACCGAGCACTTCCACACCTGACGGCGTCGCTGGCCAGGCCGACGCCGTAGCAGAATCCAGCACACGCGGCCGAGAGGTCGAAGGCCGCTGCGTGCGTGGCGCCCAGTTGGTACGCGATCCCGGTCGCCGCCGCGGGTGTCTGTTTCAGGTGGGTGATCGTGGCGACGATCACCAGGTCGATCTGCCCGGGCGACACCTGTGACCGGTCGAGCGCTTCCCTGGCCGCGTGCAGAGCCATCTCCGTGACTGATTCCTCTGGCTTGGCCCACCGACGCTGTTCGATTCCGGAACGGATGCGGATCCATTCATCGGTCACGTCGATGCGGCCGCCCACCTCGTCATTGGTCACGATCCGGGACGGGCGGTAGGCGCCGACGCCCAACATCCGGGCGTACGGCGCGCCGTTGGTTGACCGGATCATGCGCTGATCTCCGTCTCTCCGTCGCGACGGCGTACCGCGGTAA
The DNA here is from genome assembly GCA_963803345.1 of uncultured Actinomycetota bacterium. Lineage (GTDB taxonomy): Bacteria > Actinomycetota > Actinomycetes > Mycobacteriales > Micromonosporaceae > CAWDLX01. The sequence continues at coordinate 70,688 of CAWDLX010000003.1, read as the reverse complement.
CGGCGTAGTGCCTCGTCGTGTAACCCCATGCGGCGTTGGCTATGTCGAGGTACGCGAGCAGATCCTGGGCGTACCCAGGTCGGTGCGCGTCGATGACCGTGCGGTTGGCGGCGATCCTGCGCTGCCAGTCGGTGATTGTCTGCCGGTAGTGCCCGGACAGGTGGTACACACCACTGGGGCTCAGCCCGGCCCCGGCTATCGCTTCCAGCACCTCCGACAGCGGGCGCATCGTCCCGTACCCGAAGATTTCCTCGGACACGTTCCGGCTGCCTGGCCGGGCGGCGTACTCGAGGCGGGTGCTCTGGCTGCGGTAGCACGCCGCGGACAGGTACAGCCGACCACCCGGCCGTAGGCCTCGGGCTAACTTGTACAGCACGGCGTCCAGGTCAGGCAACGCCTCGATCACGCCTACCAGCGTGACCGCATCGTAATGGCGCTGGGGCACATGGGCGTCGTAGACGGACACCGGCATCAGGCTCACCAAGCTGTCAAGTCCCTCGACCCGGGCCCGCTCCGCGACATATCGGATCTGCGCCGCGGCCGGGGTCATGCCGGTCACGTGACAGCCGAACTCCGTCGCCAGGAACAACAGTAGGCTGCCCCAGCCGCACCCGACGTCCAGCATCCGCTCGCCGCCGGCCAGGTGCAGGCGTCGGGCGATGAACCGAAGCTTTGCTTCCTGCGCCTGGTCGAGTGATTCGTCCCCGTTCTGGTACAGGCCACAGGTGTATTTCATCCGGCGGTCGAGAAACGCCTCGAAGACCTGCGGCGGCAGCTCGTAATGCTGGTTGGTCGCGAGCGCGGCTTGGTCGGGGGTCATCATCCGCTCGCATCCGGAGCATGGTCGGTCAGTCGCCGCTTGGTGCGCAGCCGCTCCCACTTGCCGCTGGTGGTGCGGGTCAGCCATCGCGGCTCGACCACGTAGACCCGCACCCGGGACAAGCCCAGCGTCATCGATACCTTCTCCCGAACCCGCCGGCCCAGCACCGGCCGTTCGGCAGCCCTGACCGCACTCTCCACCGCAATGCCCAGAGCCTCTTCGCCATCCGGCATCGAGTCGGCAAAGGCGACACAATGGTGCCGGAACACACCGGCCACATCACGGGCGATCGCCTCGGCATCGTCAGGGAAGTAGTTCCGTCCGTACATGATGACCATTTCCTTGCGTCGCCCGGCGATGTACAGCTGACCGTCATGCCAGAAGCCAACGTCGCCAGTGCGAAACCAGCCGCCGTCAAACGAATCCGCGGTGGCCGCGGGATCGCGATAGTAGCCGGACGTGATCGGAGTACCGGAGATCTGGATGTCACCGACGGTTGCAGGTCCGACCATGGAACCGGTCGTGTGGACCAACCGAACGTCTACTCCCGCGACCGGTACGCCGACCGACACGATGGCCTTGGCCCGCTCGTGAGCGGGTGGCACCGTTCGGATCGCGCTGCTTCCGACCAGCGCATCACGGTCGACGTGGATCACGACCGCAGGCGTGCCCGGCCTGGAGAAGGTCACTGCGAGGGTCGCCTCGGCCATGCCGTAGACCGGGTACATGGTGCTGGCCGACACGCCGGAGGGTGCGAACGCGCGCTGGAATCGCTCAACCGTCGACGCTCGTACCGTCTCGGCACCGTTGAAGGCGACACGCCAGCGGCTGAGATCAAGGCCCGCGGTGGCGCCGCGGTCGGCGGCGTCACACAGCATCTCATACACGAAGTTCGGCCCGGTGACCACAGTGCCACGACACCTGGCCAGGTATGTCAGGAACTTCGCCGGGCTGCGCACCATGGCCAAGGGTTCGAACGCGTGTGTGGTCGCGCCATCGAACACCTGACTGAGCAGTCCGAACAGGCCCATGTCGTGGTAGAGCGGCACCCACTGAACCAGGACATCATCCGGAGTCAGGGCGGCCGAGGCCCGGATGGCGCGGATACCGGCCATTATCGCCCGATGGCTCAGCACAACGCCCCGCGGTCGCCCGGTGGTTCCCGACGTGAATTGCACCAGCGCGCACGCGTCGGGGTCGATGGCCGGAAGGGTCCTGGGGCTGACGCTGGTGTCGAGCCGGAGCACCGCGACGCCCGGCCGGGCCTCGTGCAGCTCGCGTGCCAACGGACCGTACTGGTCGTGCACCAGCAGGTGGCGGGTGCCGGCCGCGTCGATGATGCGGACCAGCCGCTCGACATCGGACCGGCCACGGGTGGCCGGTACCGGCAACATGCTCGCTGCCGCGCCGGTACCGACCACGCCGAACAAGCTCACCAGCTGATCGACACCGGTCGGCTGCAGGATCCCGACCACCGCCCCGTCACCGACGCCCGCGGCGGACATGGCCGACGCGGCCCGCGCCGATGCGCGAGCCAGATCGCTGGTAGTGATCCGCCCGTCCGTGGATGGGAAGATCGTGGCCGCCGCACCGGATCGCCGGGCCGCGGCCGCCAGGCCATCGACCATATTCGTCGCCCACAGGCCGGGTCGTAGATCGGCATCCGCAGGGCACGGGAGGTGATGCGGCAACGGCGTGACGAAGACCATTCCCCCTCCATCTCGTGATGCGAGCGCGCGAGTACCGCGACGGACAACCCGTCCGCCGCCGCGGCAGTTACGCCGACCTCGTTGTGTCGCAGTTCCCGGAACGCGCAGCGATGTGCGGCGCGGGGCTACTCACGAGTCTAGAAGACATCGAGATCGATCCTGCGTCCCGCAAATACTGGACAGCCGTCCGCCGGGCCAGACGCACTGAACAGCGACCGTTGTGCATGACGAGCCCGGCAATGGGCAGGCCGGGACGCGGACACGCTACGTTGCCGGGATCACTTCCTCGGCGAACAGCCGCATACTGCGCTGGGCGTCCTCATTGCGGATGCCACCCCATGCGGTCCACAGGATGAACTCGTCGACACGCCCCTCGTTCTTGATGAAGCGCACCTTCTCAGAGACCTGTTCCGGCGTACCGCAAAGGGTCAGCTCCTGGAGGACCGCCTCCTGCGGCAGCGCGCATATCCGCTCCTGCCAGTGCGCCATGGCGGTGGCGCCGCCCGACTTCGCCAGCATGTCCCGGATGTACGCGATCCACCCGGCCAGCGGTTCCTCGACCGCCCGCCGAACATCCCGATCGGTCTCGCCGACGAACAGCACCGGCGTCACCGCACACTGAAGTTCGGGCCGGACAGCTTCGGCTTTGGCCGCATGCCAGTGATCCCAGTACTTTTCCTTGAGAATATCAAGCGGCATCAGGAACGGGCCGACATGGCCGTTGACGCCCTGTTTGACGAGCCAGTTGATGGTGGCGCGCCGTACGGCTGGCCGCCACAGTGGTGGGTGTGGTTTCTGGAAGGGACGCGGGAAGACCGAGGTCTTCGGGATGCGCCAGAACCGACCGTCATAGGAGATCGTCTCATCCGTCCAGGCACGGCGAATGATCTCGTATGCTTCGTCCGTTCGTGGACCGGACTCACTCATCGGTACGTCCATCCCCTCGAACTCCAGCGCCGTGGTACCCCGTCCGAAGCCGAACCGGACGCGGCCGCGGCCGAGCTGATCGAGCGTGGCCCAGTCCTCGGCGACCTGGATAGGATGGTGCACCGGAAGCACCACCACCGAGGAACCCACCACAACTCGTTGCGTACGGGCAAGCGCGTACGCGGCCATGGGCGCCACCGACGGACGACCGAAGCTGGTGAAGTGGTGTTCGCCGAACCAGAGACCGTAGAAGCCCAGCTCCTCTGTCAATTCGATCTGTTCGATGGTCTCCTGGAACTGCTCCTGGGCCGGATCGCGCACCATGTTATTGAGGAACACGCTGAAACGCATCTGCCACTCCTCGTTCGTTGTGGGTCAGCGCCGATCCCGGCCTCAGGCCGGGCACGCGTCGGCGTCATCGTCCCGCGCGGCTGACCTGGCTAACTGGCGACTGTGCCGCCAGACGATGGCGACCGTCGGCCCGGGTCGATTGATCAGGGACAGATTCTTCCGGCCAGCCCGTCCCCCATGGTCGTCGCCTATCCGGCCAATGGAATGTCCCGCAATTACAGGACACGGGAATCTGTTCGACGGGTTCGACCGTACGTTTAGAGTGAGGCCGTGCGCCCGGCACGCCAACGGGTTGCCGACGACGAGGCGAGGTCGTGCGGGTCTGGCGATGGGTCGGCGCGTCCAGACGACTCAGGTGTCGAGGCGCCGGGCTGACGCCTCGCGCCAGCATGCCTGAGTCAAGCATCTCGGTGGAAGTCGCACCTGGCCGGCACCGTCCCGTCGGCTGAGGTCATCCTCCATCTGGGCACCGGTAAGCGATCCTGGAGCCCGACATGCGGCCCGAGGGTCGGCGTGGCGCAACGATGAAGGGAGACTGCGATGAGCAGACAGACGGCCAATCTGGCGGCCTACCGCGACGGCATCTACGCGCCGGTGCACGACGAACTCACCGTCAGCGAGTTGGCCGTCCATGGCAAACTGCCGCGCGACCTGAACGGTCTGTTCGTCAGCAACTCGCCGAACCCACGGTTTGCCGGACTGCGTCATCACTGGTTCGACGGCGATGGGATGATGCACAGCATGCACCTGCGGGACGGGTCGGCGATCTACCGCAACCGGTGGGTGCGGACGTCCGCCTTCAACGCTGAGACCGAGGCTGGACGGCCGTTATGGAAGAGCATCCTGCAGCGTCCCGATGTCCGGAACCCGTTAGGGCCGTTGAAGAACACCGCCAACACCGATGTCGCGTTCCATGCCGGGCGGCTGCTTGCCCTCTGGTGGCTGGGTGGCGAGGCGTACCTCGTCGGCATCCCATGTCTCGATACGCTAGGTGTCGACAAGAATTACCGACAGCAGAACATCGCCGCGCACCCCAAGGTGGACCGGCGGACCGACGAGATGATGTTCCTGAACCACTCGTTGTTCTCGTCGAGCTTCCAGTACGGTGTCGCCGCGGCGGACGGAACAGTGGCACACCTGACTACAATCGAACTGCCCGGCCTCCGTCTCCACCACGACCTGGCCATCACCGAGCGGTACTCGATCCTGCTCGACATGCCGATGATGTCGCCGGACCCGAGGGCGTTCGTCCGTGGCGGCATGGCGCTGCAGTACAGCCCGGACCGGTCGAGCCGGATCGGTGTCATCCCGAGACGGGGCACCGCTGATCAGGTTCGTTGGTTCGAGATCGCACCGTGCTTCGTGTACCACGTCGTCAACGCGTGGGAGGAGGAGCCGGACAAGATCATATTTCTCGCGTGCAGGAACGCGCCGTCCGCGATCGACCCTGGGAAAGACTTCACGGCGCTGGTCTTCAACGCAACCCTGTGCCGCTGGACGGTCGACCTCGACAGCGGTGGGGTCAAACAGGAGGACCTCGACGACCTGCCGACGGACTTCCCGCGAATGGACGATCGCAGGTGCGGCATGCGCAGCCGGTACAGCTACCAGTCTCATATTCTCCACACGCCGACGGTGCACTTCGATGCCGTCGTCAGGTACGACACCGACACCGGGCGGCGGTGTGAGCACCGCTATCCGGCCGGCTGGTACGGCGGCGAAGCAGTCTTCGCGCCCCGAGACGATTCGCGGGCCGAGGACGACGGCTACCTCCTGGTCTTCTTGACCGACCGGGCCACTGGCCGGTCCGAGTTCCACGTGCTCGACGCGCAGGATGTCAGTGCCGCGCCAGTGGCGCGGTTGGAAATACCCCAGCGGATACCGCCCGGCTTCCACGGCTGCTGGATTCCCGCGGATCAGTTCCCGCTGGGGTCGCGCACGCCAGGAGAAAGCGGATGATCAACGCTGCCGCCGACATTCCCACCATCGACCTGACCCGATGGTCCGAGGGCAACCCAGCCGACCGCGACCTCATCGCCGCCGAGGTGGACCAAGCCCTTATCCAAAGCGGTTTCCTGCTCGTCACGGGACACGGCGTACCGGCGGCTCTGCGTGACGACCTGCGCCGCAACGCCCGTGCCTTCTTCGCCCTCCCCCCCGATATCAAGGGCCGCTACGCCCGGCCCGGCGGCGTGCGGGGATGGAGGGGACCGCACACCCTGGCCGCCGGCCAGGCCGAAGGTAGGACCACCCCGCCGGACCTCAACGAAATGTTCGCGTTCCGCTCCGACGAACCCAGCGGCGACGCCAGCGTCGACGCCATCTGGTTCCAACCGAACCTCTGGCCTTCAGAGGTCCCCGAGCTGCGTGCCGTGGTCACCGAGTACCGCCAGCACATGCGCACGCTCACCGACCAGCTGATGGCCGTGTTCGCCACCGCACTCGGCCTGTCCATGACCTTCTTCCAGACGTTCCGGCGCCACCCTATCTACGCTTTCAGCCTCAACTGGTACCCGCCGGCTCGCGACACCGGCCCGGCCGTGGACGGGCAATTACGCATCGGCGCGCACACCGACTTTGTTGCCGTCACCGTCCTGGACCGGGAGCCCGGACTCGGAGGGCTCCAGGTCTGCACTCAGGAGGGCCAGTGGGTCGACGCTCCCTACGACCCGGTAGCGCTGACCGTCAACATCGGAGACATGCTCGCCCGCTGGACCGGCGACCGCTGGCACTCCGGACGCCACAGAGTCCTGCCGCCACCTTCCGAGGCTCCCGACGAGGAGCTCATGTCTCTGGTCTACTTCAGCGGACTGGACCACGACGCACGGGTCGAAACACTTCCCGCGCCCATCGCCCGGACCACCTACCCACCCGTCCTGTTCGGCGACTACCTGCGCGCAAAGTTCGCCACGATCAACATCAGGCCGAACGACACGCGGTGAAGCGTCGGTCCACTCGGTGATGGCATAGTCCTGGTACCGCGAGCCGCTGTGAATCTTTGACGGATTGCTGCAGGCGTCTCAGCCATGAACCCCTATCCCCTACGGTCTGGCCTCCACACTATCGGGGAACCTCAGTCACGCGCCGCGGTCGGTTGTCCCGTGAACGAAGGCTTCCTCAGACGAATGACGACGTCATAGCGTCTTGTGTGACCCCGACCGAAGGAGTTGGCCGACCTGTGACCCCCTCGACACGGCTCTCCATCATTCTTGGCGCCCTGGCGACGGTCGTGCTCATCGGCACGCCCGCCTCCGCGGGTCCGTCGGTGTCCGACATCGAAACGCAGCTAACCTCGCAGTGGGCGGCAGCCGAACGGCTCATCGAGCAGTACGACAAGGTGCACGACGAGTACGAGCAGAACCGGGCGCGCCAGGCAACTCTCGACGAGTCCATCAAGCCACTCAAGCTCCAGATCGACCTGGCCCAGATCCGGGTCGGCGAGATCGCCAGGCAGGCGTACGAGTCGGGGCCCAGCGGCTTGGCCATGCTGCTCGGCACATCGCCGAGCCAGTTCGCCGACCAGCTCACCTACCTCGAGCGGATCGCCGAGATGCAGACCCGCGAGCTGGCCGACGTGTTCGATCTCAAGGCCCGCTACGAGACCGCGAAAGCGCCCATCGACGCGCTCGACAAGAAACTGTCCAAACAGGACGCCGACCTCGCCGCGCAGCGCAGGACGATCGAGTCGAAGATCGCCGAGCTGCAGACGCTGCGGGTCAAGGCGTACGGCAGCGCGGGCTTCAACAACCGGTACCGGCCCTGGACGTGCCCCGCCCAGTACCTGCCGACCAAAGGCTACCGGGCGGCCGCGTTCGCCTGCCGCGAGGCCGGCAAGCCGTACGTCTTCGGCGCGGCCGGCCCGTCCACCTACGACTGCTCCGGGTTGACCCTCGCCGCGTGGAAGTCTGTCGGCGTCTACATGCCCCATAACGCCTACCAGCAGTCGCGGTCCATGCACAGCGTCAGACGAGCCGACATCCAGATCGGGGACCTGGTCTTCTACTTCAGCGACGTACGACATGTCGCCATCTACGTCGGCAACGGCCATATGATCAACGCCCCCAACGCAGGCGACTACGTCCGGATGGCCGACATCGGCAGCTGGCCGATCCACAGCATCGGGCGCCCAGGCTGACCGGCCGGGCACCCGTACAACACCGCACGATCGACTCCGCCGAACGCTGACCTGAACCGAGTCTGCCGTATGTCGATGGTTGACCATCCGGCCGGGATACGGCCCGGCTACGGCCCGGCCGGGTCGGCGACGCAGCGGGTTCGCTGGGTGCCGAGCCCGGTGATGGTTCCGTTCATCACTCGCCGGGCCGGAGCAGCCGTCCCCAGTGCGTCCCGTTCCCCGCCGGGCTGCCGGTGAGCAGGATGTCGCCCGGTTGCAGCGGGGCGATCCACGACGCGGCGGACACCAGCGTCGCCACATCGAAAATCATGTCGGCGGTGGATCCATCCTGCATCGGCTGCCCGTTCAGGTCTAACGTGATCCGCAGGTCCATCGGGTCGGGCACGAACATCGACGGCACCAGGTAGGGGCCCAACGGCAGGAATCCAGGCGCGTTCTTGGACCGGAACCAGTCGGCCCCGAAAGCGGGCATGTCCTTACGCAGCACGAGATCGCGGGTGGTCAGGTCGTTGGCGATCGTGTACCCGGCGACGTGACCGAGGGCCGCGGCGCGCTCCACCCGGTGCGGGTACGGGCGATCACCGCGGTCAACTCCAGCTCCCAGTCGTGCTGGTCGCTGTAGCCGGGCAGGGTGACGTTGTCGTAGGGTCCCGTCACCGCCGACGGAAGGCCGATGAACAGGTACGGCGCGCCAGTGGCGGCGCGAGTGTCCATCATGGCCGCAGCCTGGGCGCGCACCTCGTGGTCCGGGCGCGGGTCATCGGGCCGGCGGAGCGCGACAGCCAGATCGATCACGTGCGTGCGGTAGTTCGCCCCCGCCTGCAGGATCTGCCGTGGTTCCAGCGGCACGTACACGGTCAGCCGCTCCAGATCCAGCCACTCGCCGACCCGCTGATCAGCCAGATCGGTCAGCACCGGCAAGGTCTCGTCCCAGTTCGCCAGTAGGCCGCTGGTCGTGACCGGCGCGGGCCCGAGATCCGCGAGTGCGGCAAGACTCAGGACTCGGCGACCCCGGACGAGGCCGGCGAATCTCGGGCCACCGGCCGAGAACGTACCCAGAGCGAAGGACACCGGAACACCCCTCTCGTTGTCAGGGTAACGAGGGCCCGCAGCCCGCGCGCGAACAACGGCCACAGACCGCGCGGCGCGAACCGTACGACGACCACCAGCAGCGACTACGTGGTGTGGGTACTGATCCGGCCGCTGATCGAGCACCTGCTCGAGGTCGCGCCGCACATCCGGGTCACCGTCGAGCCGATGTACTTCGCGTTTGCCGACCGCCTCGACCACGACGAGATCGACCTGGCGACCTGCCCGCGCGAGGTGCCGGTCAAGCTGCCCGACTTCCCGAGCGAGGACCTGTTCCAGGACCGGTACGTCATCGTCGCGTGGCGGGAGCACCCCGACATCGGCGCGGAGCTGACCCTCGAGCAGCTGACCTGCCTTCCCTACCTCGCGTACCGCAACCGCGACCTGAAATCGATCGCGGACGGCCAGCTCGAGGCGCTCGGCGTGACCACACGGCTGGACGTCACCACCGAAAGCCTGGTCACCCTACCGTTCCTGGTACGCGGAACGCGCCTGATCGCATTGGCGCACGAACGGTTGGCCCGGGACGTGGTGGATATCGCCGGCATCCGCATCCTCGAACCACCGGTAGCGCTGGCCCCGCTCACCGAGACGGCGTTCTGGCATCCGCGCCGCAACGCGGATCCAGCGCATCGGTGGCTCCGAGCCCAGGTCGCCCAGCTGGCCCGGCGGCTGCAACCGCCCGCCGTCCGGGAGCCGTCGGAACTCGATGGGCTCCCGCGGCCGGGCAACGCCGGGCCGGCCGGAGCGCGCTGATCACCATCACCCCAACGGCGCCCGGCACGGATGTCGGTGGTCCCGCGGGCCTGGACCGGGTCACGGCGAGGTCTCACGCAACGCCCATCCAAGTCCCGTCCGCGTAGCCGTCCTCCATTTGCGCGTCACGGCGTCGCTGTGGGCGCGAGCACAGATCGGGAATCATGGTATACACCCCAACGTCCACCTGATGCCAGGAGGAACCCATGCCGATCGTCGGCGAGATCACCATGGACACGCGGACCTACCGCGCCGCGCTCCGAATCCTGAGCAAGACGTACTCGCGAACCCTCCGCATCGTCGGCACCACCCTCGCTGCTGCGGGCATCGCGCTCCTGGTCATCGGCTCGTCCGGAGTTGCCATGCTGGGTGCATCCAGCGCGGTCGCGGGCGTGATTGTCGCGGCCTTTCTGCCGTCGCGCACGCTGAGTCTGCTGATCCGCCGCGCCGCTCCCACGTTGGCCGCGCCGTGGCGGTACGAGATCCGGGAGGACGCGATCAGGCTGGCTACGCCGCTGGCCATGTCGGAGTGGCGCTGGGTTGCCATCACCGCGGTCGAGGAGCGGCCCGAGTTCTGGCTGCTGAGGACGGGCATGAAGGGTTCGGCCGTCGTCGTGCCCAAGCGCGCCTTCAGCGAGGCGGACCAGCTCACCCTGGCTCACCTGATCCACATGAATGCGCCCGTTTGGCCGGGGGCGAGATGATCGCGCCGGTCCGGAGCGATCCGCTCGCCGTGCTGACAGACTCCCACCTCGACCACATTGCAGGCGGCGGTGGGCCTTGCGCGGGCCGACTGCTGGCCGGCTGCGCGAACACCACCGCACCAGCTGCCGCTCTCCGACGACAACACGGCCGTGGCGTCGGGTCTGACGCCCGAACGTGGGCCGCCGCAGGTCTACAACTGGTAGGACTACTTCAACTTCAACTTCAAGCTGACCGTGCTGAAGAGCTTCGAGGCGAAGTACAACGTCAAGGTGGAGGTGACCACATTTGACTCAGTCGATGAGTCCATCGCCAAGCTCGCCAGCGGGGCAGTGCAGTTCGACGTCGCGGCCCCGGCCATGTACGCCGTCCCGCGGCTGGTCGCGGGGAAGCTCGTGCAGCCGTTGAACCACGACGACCTAGCCAATGTCTGGCCCTATCTGGCCGATCCCTGGTATGACAAGGGCGCCCGCTACACCGTGCCCTACCCTGTGCTGTCCACCGGTATTGCCTGGCGTAACGACAAGATGCCCCAGTTCGACCCGAGCCAGCCCACCAACCCCTACGACGCGTTCTGGCAACCCGCCGCGGTCCAGGGCAAGGTCGGCATGCTCGACGACCAGCGCGACGTGATCGGCTGGGCACTGCTGCGCAACGGCGTCACCGACGTCAACACCGCCGATCCCGCCGCGATCGCGAAGGCGCGGGACGACCTGAGGCAGTTGGCGAAGAACATCAAGTTCGGGGTCAACGAGTACGAAACCCTGCCCAGCGTAGCGCTGTGGGTGCATCAGTCGTGGTCGGGCAACATGGTGCTGGCCCAGGGGGAAGGCCAGTCCGCGCCGAGGTTCGGGAGAGGGTGAGCGCGGCCCTGGACATGGTGCGACTCGGCGATTTGGCACACCGGCGCCCGGCTCAGCTGTCCGGCGGAGATCAGCAACAGGTCGCCCTGGCCCGGGCTCTGGTGCTGCGGCCCTCCCCGCTGTTGCTGGACGAGCCACTGGGGTTCGCTGGATGCCAAGCTCCGCAACGAACTGCAGGTCGAGTTCAAGGCGTTGCAGGCCACGCTGGGAATCACGTTCGTGCTAGTAACCCAAGACCAGGAGGAGGCCATGGGCACGAGTGACCGGATCGCGGTCATGAGATCCGGCCGGATCGAGCAGGTGGGAACGCCGCAGATGCTGGACGAGGAACCGACAATGCCGTTCGTGGCCAACTTCCTCGGGGCGTCGAACGTGCTGGAGGCGCGATTCACGTCAAGGTGCAGCTCGTGGCTGGCATGACACTCAAGGCGTCACTGTCGAACACCGGCGACGTTGCAGGACTCAGGCCCGGACATTCCGTCGATGCACACGTTCCGCCACACGCGATCCGGGTGCTCAACGTCGTCGTCCGACGTCCGATTCCGTGTCCGTCCAACGTTCTCTATCACTTCGCGACCAAGGACGCGCTGCTCGAGGAGGTCCTGGCCTACATCTCGGATGGCTGGTTCGATGAGGTGAAGCCCGGGGTCGACCGCCTGCATCGACCGACCGACAAGATCGTTCACGTCGTCGACCGTCTGGTCAACCCAGCCCAGACACGCACGACTGTGCCTGTTGCACCCGAACCGCAACCCCCTGCTGTCCCGAGCGGAAGTCGAGCGACCCTCGGTGCTCAACTCAGCGTGGATTCGGTGATCTGGCTCGGCCACGGGCACTACATGGACCCGGAGACCGACGGTCACGTCGACTGCATCGCCCATTTCACCCGTCCCGGTCGGGTCGCGGTGCACGCTCCGTCCAATCAGGATCACCCGGACTTCAGCCGGGGACAGGACAATCTGCAACGCCTCCGAGACGCCCGCGACGCCCGGGATCGCAACGTCGAGGTGGTCATCCTCGACAGCGGCACAACCCGGGGAGTGCCGTCGCTGAACTGCTACGTGTGCAACGGCGCGGTGATCGTCCTCGTCGCCGGGATGCCCGAGGACGAGGTGGCGTTGGATCTCATTCGGACGGAGTATCCGACACGCGAGGTGGTGCCGGCGCCGGCGACGGTCATCCAAACCGCCGGAGGCGGTCCTCACTGCATCACCCAGCAGGTGCCGTCCGGCACCTTCATCACGTAGTCAGGGAGGCTCACGTTGGTTGGGGCCGGTCGTTCATAGCGTGGGCCCTTTGGCGGTATCCCGTCCATACTGAACGGTCCTTGTCCCTTGTATAGCCGTCTATCGACGAGCAGTTGTGGGTCGTACGGTGACGGCACACTTCGATGACGGACCGAGGATGCCCCGAGATGTCCAACGAACCTCCCGGCGCGTCTCAAGCGTCGAGGCCGCCAGTCCAGCGTGCCACAGGTAGGGCTCGGGTCCTGTCGGGTACCCAGTTGCCGCTGCCGCCCGACCTCAACCCACGCGGGCGCGCGCGGGGTCGCCTCGCCGGCCGCATCCAGCGAAGCACTTACCGTCCGGTTCTCGGCACCCCGGGCGTTCCCTGGATGCTGGTGACGTTGCTGCTCGGGCGGTTGGCGCATCCCCTCGCCGGGCTCGCGATTGTGATCCTCGCCGCTGAGCAGACCGAGTCGTTCGGGGTTGCCGGGGTCGCGTACGCGGCCTGGCTCGGCTGTTCCGGCCTGGGCTGCCTCGTCACCGGCCGCCTGGTCGACCGGGGTCACGCGCGACCGGCCCTGCGCGCCACCGCTGTCCTGTCCGGCCTCATGCTCGCCCTCCTCGCCTTGACGCCCCATCCGTCAGTATCGGAGATCCTGGCGCTCACCGCCGTTGCTGGCCTCAGTTCACCGCCCATCGTGCCCGCGACGCGGGCATTGTGGGCCGTGCTGCTGCCCGCGACGGCCGCCCGCGCGTCGATGTCCGCGCTGGACGCCTCGGCGCAGGAGCTGACCTACATCATCGGACCCGCGGTGGCCGGCGCGACGGCGGTGTGGTCACCGCGCATCGGCGTCGCGTTGGCCGCGGGCCTGTGCGTGGCGGGCGCCGAGCTGTTTTCGATCGCGCCCGGGCTTCAGCAGTTCGCGCGCGCCCGGGAGGCCTCACCCGGGCGGGTCGACCCGAGGAAACTGGCGGCGCCTCTGGCGGTCAGTGCATTGTTGACGGCCGCGTTCTCGTTCACCGAGGTCGCCGTCGTCGCAGCCGCCGACCAGGCGGGCGCGATGGCGGCATCCGGGGCACTGCTAGCGGTCTGGGGCGTCGGCTCCCTGTTCGCCGGTGTGCTCGCCGGCGCCCACCTCGGCCGAGGCTCGCCGGAGCGCTGGCTGTTGTGGCTTCTGCTGGGTATCGCGGCGAGCACGGCATCGTACGCCGCGGTGCCGAACCTGCTCCTGCTCGGCATCGCCCTCGCCCTCGGGGGCGCCATGATCGCGCCAGCACTCGCGGCGATCGACGCCCTGGTCATCGGTTCTGCGCCGGCAGGTGCGATCGCGCGGACGTTCGCCGCCGTCGCGGCGGCTGGCCTTGGCGGCAGCGCGGCCGGCGGGGCTGTCGCCGGCGTCGTCGCGCAGATGCACGGCCCGGCCACCGTCTTCCTCCTGGGCGCCGCCGCGGCGGGCGTGGCCGCGTTATTCGCCGTACTCAGCTCGGCCGTCGTGAGTCGACGCCGGAAGCGCTTCGACCCGATCCCGGACCGCCTCGCGCGCGCAGCCTCCTCGATGTCGCACGGTTCGCCGATCGTGGCTTCTCCGACACCGCGGGGATCGGCGTGCTGTGGGCGCCGGCCGTGCTGGGAGGCGGCAGACGCGCCGGCCTGTGTGCCCTCGCCGATGCTGGAGTCGCCGCAGGCAGTCGATCCCGGGTAACAGCACGCGCCGGCCCGTGTAAGAATGTGCCGCGGCAACGCCAGCGTCCACAGACTCCCGGCCGTCTTGCGTTCCCACCGCAATCGCAATGCTTCCCTTTGGATAATGCTGGCCCTACGAAGATCAATCGAAGAAGCGCCAGCGTCGAGTATCCCCCCTGTTGCCTCATGTCAAGACCTCCGGGAAGGTCAGGACGTTGCCTCATTCGTAAACCTCCGGGAGGGGCCGTCGTTCCAGGCGTGGTTGACCGGAGGCTTGATCTTGGCCGGCGCCTTCGCGAGGACCAGGGTCTCCAGCTCGCCGGTCAGGGCGAGGATCTGCCGCGACAGCGCGGCCGGCTTGATCCGGTTGAAGGCCGCGTTCATCGTGATGATCGCCCGCCTACGCATCTTGGGGTGCGCGGCGGCGCGCTGGTGCGGCGTCTGGGCCTTGTCGTGCTTCTTGGTCACCTTCGCCCCGTTGCGCTGCTTGAACTCCAGCTTCTGCTGGGGCAGCAGGTAGTTGGCGAAGACCGCGTCCAGCTCCCAGATCCGGTTCAGCAGGGCCAGTTCCGCGGCGGTGTCGTAGCGGTAGTAGCCGACCAGCTCTCGCACCCTGGCCCAGTTCTTCTGCTCGACGTGCGAACCGTCGTTCATGTTGCCCGGCCGCGACCGGGTGAACGTGATCTTGTGCTCGATGCAGTAGCGCAGCAGCTGGTCGTTGATGAACTCCGATCCGTTGTCGGAGTCGATTCCCTTGATGGGGAACGGGAACTGCGCAATGCACCACGTGAGCGCCTCGAACACCCACCGCTGTGCCTTGTTGCGCACCGACCGGTTGACCGTCCACCCGGTCGCGATGTCGGTCACCGTCAGGGTGAAGCAGAACTCGCCACTTGAGTTGCCGCCCTCGTGGCCGACCAGGTCGATCTCCACGAACCCCGGCACCGCGTCGTCCCACTCCGCCCACGTGCGGATCGGGATCTGGCCTTCAGCAGCGAGCCGGGCTTGGTGTGGCTGCGACCGCGCAGCGTCATCTTGGCCCGCTCACCGGTGAGCCGACGGTCGATCGTGGCCGCCGACATGCGCATCAGCAGCTCCGCCTCCACATCGGACAGATCCAGCTCACCGTCGCGGCGCAGCATCGGCACGATCACTTGCAGCATCGGCGCCAGGCGCTTGCCGGCTGGGGCCCGCAGAACCGCCCAGCACTTCACCAGAGCCACGAACACCCCCGGCCCGTACTTCGGCGGCCGGGGCAGCCGCGGCTTGACCACCTTGAGCCTCAGCGCGTCGCGCAGCGCGGCCCGCGCGTAGTCGCGATGCCAGCCAGTCAGCTCCACCAGCTCGTTGAGGATCTGGGTCTTCTTCGCCCGACTCGCGTGCGCATACGCCTGCGCCTTCGCCCTGGTGACGGCCTTGCGCTGACTCATCGTCAACCCCATAAACGGGCGTAAGCGACAACACGGCCCCACCCGCGGCGGCGCGCCGCTACGCGGAGGTTTTCACGTGAGGCAACGACCCCACCTACGCGGAGGTTTTTCGTGAGTCAACGCGATCCCTTGACGGCAGAGATTCCCCAGTGTTTCACTGCAGCCGTGGGTCACGGGGACCGAGGGTCCCACTCGTCCGGGCCCTCGACCGAACGCGATGTCGGCCGGGCGTTCGCCCGCGAGTTCCCGACTGACGATGCTTGCCTGAACTACCTGTGGCGGGTGCGCTTCGCACCGGACGGCGACCACGCTTGGTGCCCGCGATGTCGGGCGGTACGGCTGTTCCGGCGGTATGACTTGGCCGCGCCGCGGCGGTCGTGGACCTGCACCCGGTGCGGGCACCATCTCTACCCGACCGCAGGGACGATCTTCGCGCGGTCACCAACCGGCCTGCGCCGATGGTTCTACGCAGCGCACATGATGATGACCACCGGCGGCCGCGTTTCGGCCCGCCAACTGCAGCGGGAGCTGGGCGTAACCTATAAGACGGCCTGGCGCATCCGGGACAAGCTCAGATTGGCGATGTCCGGCGGCGAGCCCGTGTGGCGTGAGCTCGCCGCCACACTGGCCGGACACCGGACGGGACCCCAACAGGGTCCGTCGCCGACCGACACCGACGTGCTGGTGGCCGTCGCCGACCATGGCGGCGACACACACCATAACCTCCCGACGTACCTGACCCGTTTTGTGGGCAGGGAGCGGGAGATCCGCGCGGCAATACAGTGGTTGCGGAAGTCCCGGCTGGTCACCTTGGTCGGACCGGGCGGCTGCGGCAAGACCCGGCCGACCCTGCGGGTTGCCATGACCGAATTCGAACGGCATCGCGATGGCGTGTGGTGGGTGGACCTGGCCCGACTGGCGCCCGGTCAGGCGATCACCGGCGCCCCGTGTCCACTGTGGTCGGTGTGCCGGAGCGCTCCGACTCGGATCCGGCCGCCGGACTCATCCGGCGCCTCAAGGGCGCGTCCACCTTGATGGTGCTGGACAACTGTGAGCACGTCCTGGGCGAGTGCGCTGACCTGGCGGAGCGGCTGCTGTCCGCCTGCCCGGCGATGCGGCTGCTGGCCACCAGCCGAGAGCCGTTCGCGCTCGCCGGGGAACTCGTGTACCCGGTGCCCTCGCTCCCGGTACCCGACGCCACCACTGCCCCGGTGCCGGACGTGGTGGGTCGGGTCGAGGCGGTCCGGCTGTTCGTGGACCGGGCCACCATGGTGCGGCCCGGGTTCCGGCTGGATACGACAAACGTCGACGCGGTGGCCGACATCTGCCGCCAGGTGGACGGCATCGCGTTGGCGATCGAGTTGGCGGCGGCCCGTGTGGCGACGCTGAGCCCGGCGCAGATCGCGTCCGCTTTGACGGACGCCCTACGGATTCTCACCGCGGGCCGACGGGCCGAGCTCACTCGGCACCAGACGCTGCGCGCATCCATGGACTGGAGCTACGACCTTCTTGACGCGCCCGAGCGGATCCTGCATCAGCGGCTCAGCGTCTTTGTGGGCAGCTTCACGTTGGCTGACACCGAAGCCGTGTGCGGGAACGGACAGCTGGCCGACGCGCAGGTCTTCGACGTGCTTGCCCGGCTGGTGGCCAAGTCGCTGGTGGTTACCGAGGAGCACGGGCCGGTCCTGCGGTACCGGCTACTCGAGGCGGTACGCCAATACGCGCAGCAACGCTTGGCCGCCTCCAGCGAGGAGATCACCGTGCGCGGCTGGCACCTGGCTCGTGTCATCGCGCTCGTTGAGCAGTCCGATCCGGACCAGCCGACCGCGTGGCACAACCGGCTCGAGCTGGAGCGGGGCAACATGCGGGCCGCGCTGGACTGGTGCATCGCTCACCAACGGACCGACGAAATGCTGCGACTGGCCAATGGCCTTATCCCGTCGTTCCACATCCGCGGCAACGGGGTGGATGGCCGGCGGTGGTTCGACGATGCCCTGGCCGCCTCCGGCGCCGAGCGCGCGGCGCGCCGCGCGCCCACGCGCTGTGGGGTTCGGCGTTCGTCCGGTTCCACGCAGGCGACGCGGCGGGCGCGGCAGACCAGGCCCTGCAGGCTCTCGAGATGGGCCGCGCGGTCGGCGACCAGCGCACCGCGGCCCGCGCGCTGTGCCTGCTGGGCCGCATCGAGATGGCCACGCACGGCCGACCCGGTCGGGCCCGGGTGCTGCTCGAAGAGAGCGCCAGGCTGGCACTCGCCGCCGGCGACCACTGGTCGCGCGGGCTCGCGCTGGGGCACGTGGTGTGGTCATGGGTCGTTCAGAGCGCCATCGAACCGGGTCGCGAGCGGCGTGCGACAAGCCGATCGGCGATAGAGTCAGGCGACCACTGGCAGCTGGCCTGGCACTGGCTGTGTATCGCACTTCTCGCGGTCCGCGCCGGAGACCTGGGCGACGCAACGGCCGCGGCGCGGCGGGCGCGGATCCTCGCCGGGGAGGTCGATGACGCCGTATGCCTGGCCTGGACCACGTATTGTGCCGCCGAGATTGGATCCTGGCAGGGTCGGGCGGACACGATCCCGGCCACGGTCGCGGGCCTCGAGGCTGAGTTCGGTCTCAGCGAGCGGTCGACGCTCGCCGCCGCGATCGTCCACCTCGCCAACGGAACGGCGGCGGCCGCACGGGGCGATCTGAGCGAGGCCGACCGGCAGCTGACCATGGGCGTGGAGGTCGCGCCGGCCCGATCGGCGTGGCCGGCGAGCATCTGCCTGGCCGCGCTCGGTGACATCGCCCAGCGCCGTGGGCAAGTGGAGCGCGCCGAGGCCCTCGAGCACGACATTCGCGAGCATGCCGCCCGGCTGGACAACCGGTGGTTGCTCGCGACCTCGGTGCTGCTGGCTGGACGCGCCGCACAACGCCGCGGCGACCTCGGTCGCGCCGGCGAGCTCTACCGCGAGGCCCTCACCTGGCAACACTCCAGCGGATTCCGGCTGGACATCCTGGTCACCCTCGACGATATGGCCGCGCTGTGTGTGGAGCGCGGCGAACCGCGGAAGGCGGCCGTCCTCGTCGGCGCGGTCACCATGGAATACCGGTGCCTGGGGGCTCGCCGCCGCCGCGGCGATCTCGTCCGGCATGGTGCGGATCGCCGGGCGTTGGTCCAAGCGCTGGGTACCCGCGCCCTGCGCCGCGCGCTACGCACCGGGCACGGGCTGAGCGTCGAGGACGCAATGGCGTACGCCGCCGGCGGCCGCGCACCGCGCCACCACATCGGATGGGCGAGCCTGACGCCGATCGAGCAGACCGTGGTACGCCTGGTCAACTCTGGCCTGACCAACCCGCAGATCGCCGACCGGCTGCTTATCGCACCGGCCACTGTGAAGACACATCTGATTCACATCTTTGCCAAGCTCGGGGTGTCGCGTCGCGGCCAGCTTGCCGCGCTCGCGCCGCCGACCGGTCTCCGGCGTGAGCATCCCAAGAGCTTCCCCTCCGGTTGACGCCGGCCCCGTGCGGGTGGATGAAGCGCTGCGGCGCGGTGGATCCGGCGGCCCTCGGCCCGCGCCACACTGTGCCGAGGCTCGCGTCGCGGCAGCCCGGTGGGCGCCGTCGCACGCGAATGGACATGGATGGGAGACGGCGATGTGCGGGTTGGCAGAGGCGAGCGTCACGAACGGTCCCACGGTCGCAACCAAGGGTGGCGGCGTGTCCCGGCGCTCCATCCTGCGCGCCGCGGCCGGCGTCGGGGTGGCAAGCCTGGCCGCAGCTGGCACGGTGGGTGCATTGGGAGACTGGGGATCGGCGGCCGCAGAGGCGAACGCGGCCGGTGGCAACCGCATCGTGCTGCTCGGCGTCAACGGTGGGCCGATGTTGGCGCCGGCGCATTATCAGCCGAGCATCGCGCTGGTCGTGGACGACCAGGTCTACCTGGTCGACTGCGGTGCTGACGCGGCCCGGCAGGTGACCCGGGCCGGTCTCGGGTTTGCGAACCTGCGGCACGTCTTCCTGACCCACCGCCATATGGACCACACCGCGGGGCTGCCTGCCCTGGCCCTGCTCGGCTGGGTGTACCCGTCAGCGTTGACGGCGCTGAACCTTGGGGTCCTCCCAGCACCAGGCTGGCCGGTGGGCTGCTGCTCGGTGCGTACGCCCAGGAGATCCACCTGTTCGAGGCGATCGGCACCCCGGCCATTCCGGTCGCCGGGTTCGATCTGAACCACCCGGTCGGGCAGGCCGGCATCTTCCGGGTGATGGAGGACGCGCACGTCGTCGTGGACCTCGCCACCGTCTCCCATGGCCCGGAGGTCCCCTACGCCTTCGCCTACCGGTTCACCCTGAAGAACAACGGCAAGCGCATCGTGTTCTCCGGCGACACCACCGCGTCCAACCCGAACCTGATCGCCCTGGCCCAAGGGGCCGACATCCTGGTGCACGAGGTGATGGACACCGACGCCATCGAAACGATGATCATCGCGCTGCTGCCGCCCGCTCAACAGGACGGCGTGCGCCAGCACCTGCTCAACTCCCATACACGGGTCCAGGATGCCCCGCTCGTCGCCCGGGCCGCCGGGGTACCCACCTTGGTGCTCACGCACTACGTGCCGGCCGCGGTACCGACCAACACGTACCTGGCGAAGGCGCAAGCGGCCGCCGCTGCCATCGGCTACCAGGGCACCATCGTCGCCCCGACCGATCTGGACTCTGTTCCGATCTGAGGCTGGGTCGTCCCCGACCACGGCGAGTACGGTCAGCCATATCCACAACGGATAATGGCATAAGCGAGGTTGGGCGGCCGGCCCTTGCTGCGAACGGGTCCCACAACGCTGAAGCCGGTGGTCCCGGCCCGTGCCGCGCACGAACTCAAACCGATGCGGGAGATCATCTTGATCATCTAGAACTATTGTTGCTCCGTCGCCTCGACGGACACGTCATGTGAGCGGACCGTTCGGCCGTGAGGTACGCAACGCTGAACCATACCTGCTCGGCGGACAACTCCCGCACGACCGAGGCTGGTGGTTGGTCGCCGCGCGCGTGCGGGTCGCAGTCGCGAGCGACGAGGTCGGGGATGGGCCCGGCGGCTGGGTCGGCCTCGGTGAGGCTGTGCCGCCACGGCCGCGGCTGGCAGGGCACCAGGCCAAGCTGGCGCATGAGCCCTCGGACCAGTGTCAATCCCCAGAAAGCGTGGAGGACTCGGTTATGCGGCTTGGGGCCTCCTGGCCTCAGCCATGAATCGCTCGTAGTCGATGGGAGACATGCCGTCGCAGGCGCTGTGCCGGCGGCGGACGTTGTAGAAGTCGACGATCCAGGTCGAGATTTTCAGCCTGGCCTCGGCGCGGGTACGGAAGCGATGCCGGTGGATGTATTCCACCTTGATGGTGGAGTTGAACGCCTCGGCCGCGGCGTTGTCGAGGGCCGAGCCGACGCGGCCCATGGACTGCAGGACGCCGAGCTTGTCGCAGGCGATCTCGAATGCTTGGGCCGTGTACTCACCTCCTCGGTCGGAGTTAAGCCGAAGTCGGCTTAACTCGGACTATGCCGAGGTCTGCGTTAAGCCGAGGAACCGCGGGATGGCCTGCGCTGCAAGGGTTCGCGTCTGATTCCTCGGCTTAACGATCCCCTGGTTGGTGGCTACCCTCCGCCGTGTCCATTCGCCTTGCGGAGAGGAGACGGCCTTGGATACGACGGTCACAGGGATCGGGTCGGTTGTTGTCGCGGAGTTGCGTGCGGCCGGCTACATGGAGTCGACGATCGGCCAGTACAAGAAGTCGATCAAAGCGTTGGTGCGTTTTGCCGGGGATCGTGGTGGTGTCTACACGCCCGCGGTGGGTGTTGCGTTCGCGTCGATGACGGTCAGCCCTCGTACGGGCAGATTCAGTGCCCAGCGCCGCTTCGACTACCGCCGCCTGGTCGGCGTGTTCGACTCCTATGTGCTGACCGGCCTGGTGGATCTGTCGTGCCGCAAACGCGGCGGTGGCGGCCCGCGACCGGTCTCGAGCGAGTTCACCGCGCTGGCTGCCGCATGGGAGGCCGACATGGCCGACCGCGATCTCTCGCCGGCCACCCGCGAGGCTTACGGTCGGGTATGCCGCGCCTACCTGGTGTTTCTGGAATCGCGCGGGATCGCCGGCCTCGGTAACGCCGACGGGTCCAGCGTTCTGGGGTTTCTGGCCTCATTGACCGGCACGTGGGCGGCCCCCTCACTGTTCTGGGTGGTGTCGAACTTCCGGCCGTTCTTGAAGTTCACCGGCCGCAACGACCTGGTCGACGCGGCCGGACTGGCTGGGGTCAGGCGTTCCCATCAGATCGTGCCGATGCTTCCGGACGAGGTTGAGCGCGTGGTCGTGCAGACGTGTGCGACATCGGTGATCGCCGCGCGGGATGCCGCGATCACCCTGCTCGCGGTGACGACAGGGCTGCGCGCGTCCGACATCATCAACCTGCGACTGGCCGACATCGACTGGCGCGCACGAACCGCCAACATCGTGCAGCAGAAGACGCGCAACCCGCTGACCGTGCCGCTGACCGAACTGCTGGCCAGCCGACTCGCCGACTACGTCCTCGACCAACGGCCCGACTCACCCGACGACCACGTGTTCCTGCGCCGGGTGGCGCCCCACACGCGGCTTTCCGACCACGCATCGATCCACCGGGTGATCACCACCGTGTTCGGCAAGGCAGGCGTCACCGGCGCGAAGGCCGGCACTCGCCTGCTGCGTCACAACGCCGCGTCGCGGCTACTGCGCGCGGCGGTCCCGTTGCCGACGATCTCGGCCGTGCTGGGTCACGCGAGCCCGGAGTCGACCGACCTGTATCTGAGCGTCGATGAGGATCGTCTGCTCGACTGCGTCCTGGACGTCCCCAGCCGGACGCGGTCGTGAACGCGCGCGGTTTCACCAGCGCCCTCGCGCCGCGGCTGGAGGCCTACCTCGCGTTCAAGGAGAAGATGGGCTTCTACGGCGCCTCCCGGATCTGGTACCTGAGGCAGTTCGACGCCTACTGCGCCGCACACGAGCGGACCGTCTTCGACCGTGACACGGTCGAGGGATGGGTCAGCCAGCGGCTGACCCGCTCGGGGCGATACCGGTCCTGGATGTCCTATATCCGCGACGTCGGTCGGTGGCTGCAGGCCCACGGGCAGCACGACGCCTACGTTCTGTCCGATCGGTGGAAGGCCGCCCTGGTCCCAGCCCACCCCTATCTGTTGAATACGTTTGAGATCGAGGCGTTCTTCGCCGCCGCCACCACGCTGAACGCCGCCTCCCCGTGGCGGTGGCAAGCGGTCGCGTTCTTCACGCTGATGCACTCTTGCGGGCTGCGGACCGGGGAAACCCGGCTGCTGCGCCCCGAACACGTGCACCTGCGCGACCGCACCCTCGACATCGTGGAATCGAAAGGAAAACGCTCCCGACGCCTGCCGATCACCGGCGAAGTCAGCGAGATCCTGGCCGACTGCGACCAGGTCACCCGCGCACGGTTCGGCGCAACGCGGCGCACGTTCTTCGTCTCCGCGGCCGGCAACCAGGTCACCGCCGCGACCGTCGGGAAGGTGTTCAACCGTGTCTGGGACCAGGCCGGTCTCCCGCGACCGGTGGACGGTCAGCAGCCTCGGCCCTACGACTTCCGCCATCACTTCGCCTACGCCAACGTCGATCGCTGGATGGCCCACGGCAAAAACGTCATGGCGATGCTTCCCTACCTGGCCCGCTACATGGGGCACGCGGACATCGAGTCGAGCTTCTACTACATCCACACCTCGCCGCAGTTCCTCATCGCCTACGCCGACCTCACCGCCGCGAGCCCGTCGTTGCTACCGGAGGTCGGGTTCGATGAAACGTGACCCGGCAACCGGCGCCCCGGACTTCTACCGCTTCGCCCGGGACTACCTGCGCACCTACCTGCCCACCGTGGCCCGACGCTCATCGAACACGATCGGGGCCTACCGGATCAGCCTGGAATGTTTCCTGCACTACCTCGTCGAGCACGAGCACATCGACCGCGCCGACGTGAACTTCACCCACTTCGACCGGCCACACCTGAAAGGCTGGCTGGCCTGGATGACCGACCAGCAGCACTACGCGCCGAGGACCGTCGCGTTACGGCTGACCACCGTCAAAGCGTTCCTGGCCTACTGCTGCGCCGAGGACATCACCCTCGTCGCGCTCAGCCAGGCGGCCAAGGCGCTACGCGCGCCAGCCAGCGCAAGGAAACCGATCGAGTACCTCACCCAACCCCAGACACGGGCCGTGCTAGCCGCCTTCACCGGCCGCACCACCAAATCGCGCCGGAACCGGATGCTGCTGATCTTGCTCTATGACACCGCGGCCCGCGTCGGTGAAATCACCAGCCTGACGCTGCAGGACCTCCGTTTGGACAAGCCCGGACACGTCGTCCTTACCGGCAAGCGGAACAAGACCCGCATCGTTCCCCTCAGCGACAAGACAATCCAGCACCTGGGCCTCTACCTCGCCGAGTTCCACCCGGACACGAGGCAGCTTCCCGCGACCCGGCCGGTGTTCTACAGCCCGCACAACGGCAAGCCGACAGCGCTGTCGAGCGACACCGTCTCCGCGGTCCTCACTCAGGCCGCAACGACCGCGCGCCAGACTCACCCCTCGATCCCGGAGGACGTCCACTGCCACATGCTGCGCAAGACCAAGGCCATGGACCTCTACCAGCAGGGCATCCCGTTGCCGGTCATCATGCGGCTGCTCGGGCATGAGAACATGTCGACCACGGCGACGTTCTACGCCTTCGCCACCGTCGACATGATGCGGCAAG
The DNA here is from genome assembly GCA_963803345.1 of uncultured Actinomycetota bacterium. Lineage (GTDB taxonomy): Bacteria > Actinomycetota > Actinomycetes > Mycobacteriales > Micromonosporaceae > CAWDLX01. Next base: position 46,225 of record CAWDLX010000003.1, on the reverse strand, counting down.
CCGTGGAAGCAGCCACCCCCGCGATCGACTCGCCAGCCGCGCAGCGGCTCACCGAAGACAGGCTCCAGGCCCTCTACAGCCTCAGATGACCGCCGCCGTTAAGCCGAGGAACCAGACGGACAACCCCCTGCAGTGCAGGCCATCCCGCAGTTCCTCGGCTTAACGCAGACCTCGGCATAGTCTGAGTGGAAGATGACGCCGTCGATGTCGCCGCCGCGGTTGGCCGCGGCCATGTTCAACGTGGCCACGGCAAGGTCCGCGTCGTGGTGTTCGGACATGGCATAACCAAGTAGGCGGCGGCTGAACAGGTCCAGAACCGTTGCCAGATATAGCTTTCCCTCGTCGGTGTCGACTTCAGTGAGGTCGCCGCACCACAGCAGATTCGGTGCGACGGCGTTGAACTGGCGCCGCACCCGGTCCGGCGCCGTCGGCCGCTTGCCGGCCTTGGTGAGGTTGCGCCGACGTTTGGGCTTACGCCCGGCCAGGCCGAGCTCGGCCATCAGCTTCGCGACCGTGTTCTCGCTGACCCGGTAGCCGGCCGCCCACAGATCCAGCGTGACCCGCGGCGAGCCGTAGGTGCCGCCGGAGGCGTCGAAGATCTTACGGATCTTGTCGGCCAGCTCGGCCCGCCGAACCTGCCGGGCCGTTTGCGGCCGCTCGCGCCACTTGTAGAACCACGACTCCGACAATCCGAGCGCGCGGCAGGTCACCGCGTGCGGCACACCATGCTCGGTCCTCTGAGAGCCGATGAACGCCGCAACGCTCACTTCATCGCCTCCTTGACCCACAGGACCACTGAGCGCTTGAGGACATCGCGCTCCATCGCCAGCTCGGCGTTCTCCCGACGCAGCCGCGTCAGCTCGTCACGCTCGGACTCGGCGAGCCGGCGATCGCTCGGCCCGCTGGCCACCCGGTCCCGCTTAACCCAGTTGGCTAACGTGCCCGGGTTGATCCCCAGGTCCTTCGCGACCTGGACAATCGGCTTACCCGTCTCACGCACGATGCGCACCGCACCCTCGCGGAACTGTTGATCGAACTGCCTTCTCGTTTCAGCCATGACCCTCTATCCCTTAAGGCCTGGCCTCCACGCTAGCGGGGGAATCCCACCAGCTCGACTGAGCAGTGTTCGTCCTGGCGCGCCAGGTCGGCGTGGACCCGGCGGTGGCCGTACGTCTCGTCGGAGTCGTCAAAGATGGCAACGATGAGCTCTTTGAGTGTAAACATTCACCCGTGAGTTCGCCGGAGTGCCGGCTGGCGCTGAGTAATGGGTGACCGGCGGGGGTGCTGCCGGGTGTGGGATCGGTGCTCTGCGGCGGTTATGGTCCGGCGTATGCGAGCCCGGCCGCTGCTGGTGGGAGCCATGGTTGGCCGGTGATCGCCGTGCGGATGGCGTGGAAGGCGTTGATGCCGTGTTTGATCGCGGTGGAGACGTAGCCGCGGATGGTCAGGCGCGCCGGGGTGGCGTCGTCGGAGGTGAGCCGGCCGGAGATCTTCTGCTGGGTCTTGGTGGGCCGCAGGTCCCGTTCGGCCTGGTTGTTCGTGGCCGGAATCGTGGTGTCGTAACAGAACCGCATGACGTTGTCGTGACGGTCGCGGAGGTCTTCGAGCAGAGACCGGGCCGGCAACTGTTTGTCGTTGGGTCCGCCGATGCGGGGGATGTCTTTCAACCCGACCAGCACGCCGTGGCGGAACTCGCTGATGAGCCGTTCGCGCAGCCTGGCCTTAACCTGGCTCGCGCCGACGTTGCGGGCGACGTTCGCGGCGTGGATGAGCCCCCGCAACGCCCGCGCGCACTGGATCGGCCAGACCGCGTCCGGGTACGACTCGGCCGCATCCGCAAGATCCCTGAGAAGGTGCGAACAACACAGCTGGTGTCGCGCCCCAGCGGCGAAGTTGCCGGCGGTGTCGTAGACGGCGTAGCGGTCGTGCACGGCGACCCCACCGAAGCCGGTGCCGACCGCGAACGTGCGGAACTGTTTGCCGGTGCGCCGACCCAACGCGAACACGGTGTACCGGTTGGTGGAGGCGCTCCACACGTACTTCTTGACGCCGGCCTTACCTACCCGCAGGGTCGTCTCGTCGAAGTGGACCACGGCGGCCAGGGTGACCAACGTCTTGATGAGCGTGGCGACCTCGCTCAGCGCGGCCGCGCACCGGGCCAACATGCCGTGCACGAACCCGACCGACGGTGTGGCGCCGGTCAGATCGGCGATCAGCTGGACGCAGCGATGCACGGGAACGTGCTGGAACACCAACAGGTACACCACCAGCGTGCGAAGGTTCGGGCCGTACACGCGGGTGTTGACGGTACCGGCTCCCCTCGGCGGCATGGCCACGTGCGAGCGGCCGCAGGCGCAACGCGTCCGGTGCATCCGATGCTCGGTCGTGGTCACGGTGACCAGCGGGACGTCGGTAACCTGGCAGGCCCGCGCCACACCCTCGTCAGTACCTTTTCAGCAGTCACCGCCTGCTGATGGGCGCATATGACCCACGTCCCTGGTGGAGACGTGAAGTGTGGGATCCCACCATCGAGCCGCGGATCCCACTGCGGCCTCACGAGCCCGTGGGCCGCCACGCGGCCCATTTCGAACGCATAGGCGCACTCTGGCTGCGTGGCGGACTTCAGTGGCACTGCAAGCTGGGGCTGGAGACGAGCTCACCCGCATCATGGCTGGGATCGGTGTGCTCGGCGCCGCCGAAGACGAGGGCGGCCTCGGCGACGAGCAGGCCATGAGAATCTTGATGTTGATCGCGTTGACCGGCCGCCGGATGAACGAAATCTGCATGCTCGACCGGGATCCGTTGCTGGCATTGAACATCCCGAAACCGCCCGGCGACCGCGATGACCGCCCCTTCACTGCCAGGCTCCGCTACCAACAGACGAAGATCGACGGCAGTCCCGACACCATCCTGGTCGACGCTGAAGTCGTTGCGCTCATCCAGGCACAGCAGGACTGGGCCAACCGTTACTTCACCGAACGCGGCGCGCTCGGCCGGACGCCGAGATACCTGTTCCTGGCCTCACGGATGAACCGCAACGGTGATCGTCCCTACTCAGCCGGGCGACTGCGCGAAGTGCTGAGCGAACTGGTGACTCGCCTGGACATCCGCGACTCCAGCGGACGGCTAGTGGACTTCCAACGCACCCACCGGTTCCGACACACCAAGGGCACCACACTGCTGAACGCCGGCGTGCCACTGCACGTGGTCCAGCGCTACCTCGGTCATGTTTCACCGACCATGACGATGCACTACGCCCAGACCTTGGCAGCCACGCACGAGGCGGAGTTCTTGCGCTACCGCAAACTGTCCGCCGACGCACGCGAACTCGACATCGACCCGCGCGACCTCTACGACATGTTGGAGCTGGACAAGCGCACCGACCGGATTTTGCCCAACGGTTGGTGCCTGCTGCCACCCCGTCAGATCTGCACCAAAGGCAACGCCTGCTTGAGCTGCGACAAGTTCGCCACCGACGCCACCTTCCTGCCCGAGCTGAAAACCCAGCTCGCGCGCACCGACCAACTCATCGACCAACGACGGCAAGCGTTCGAGGCCCGCACCGGACAGCCGATGGGCGAGGACAACATCTGGCTGGCCGGACGCCGCCACGAACAGAACGCCCTCGGTCGTGTCATCGTGAAACTCGACGCGACCCGGCTGGCGGACGGCACCACACAGGCCGTGCGCGGCGCCGGAGTCAGTGCACGCACCGACACGATCACCGGCACACAGAAAGACGACCGGGCATGAGCCGCGGCAACCCCGACAACCTACGCCGCGCCGCAGCCCGCAAGAGCGCCGCCGCACTGACCCGGGCCGACCAGGGCCTGCGGGAGATGCTGCGCCGCGGCCAGCCGGTCACATTCCGCGCGCTGGCCCAAGCCGCCGGCGTCTCGCTGGACTTCCTCTACCGCAACACCGAACTACGCGGCCGTGTTGAGCAATTGCGCGCCCAGCAACAGAACCAGCCGCCCGCACCGACCCAACCAGCCGACCCCGATCAACCCAGCAGCGTCATCCGCACCCTCACCGCTCAGCTCGCCGAGCTCAAACGCCGCCACCGCAACGAACTGCTTGCCATGCAGCAGGCGCTGGCTGCCTCACACGGCGAGAACCTCGAACTCCGCCGCCGCCTCGGCCGCCGCCATGGGCAGACTGAGGACGTTGAGCCGCTCATCCTCCCCGCCGCGCGACCGCGTCCTCTCACGGACGCGTCTGCAAGTGTTCCACCTGCACAAACGCATCACCAAGATCGTTGACCCCGGATAACGACATCTTCAGCCGCTACGTGGTCGGCTGGCGGGTGGAGGAGACCGAGACCGCCGACCTGGCGACCGAGTTCATCGACGACGTCATCCGGACCTACGGCAAGCCACGGGCGGTGCACGCCGACCGGGGTACCTCGATGACCAGCAAGTCCGTCGCGCAGCTGCTCGTCGACCTAGACGTGGCCCGTAGCCACTCCCGGCCCCACGTATCGAACGACAACCCGTACTCGGAGTCGGCGTTCAAGACCCTCAAGTTGGGATTCCCCCGCTAGCGTGGAGGCCAGGCCTTAAGGGATAGAGGGTCATGGCTGAAACGAGAAGGCAGTTCGATCAACAGTTCCGCGAGGGTGCGGTGCGCATCGTGCGTGAGACGGGTAAGCCGATTGTCCAGGTCGCGAAGGACCTGGGGATCAACCCGGGCACGTTAGCCAACTGGGTTAAGCGGGACCGGGTGGCCAGCGGGCCGAGCGATCGCCGGCTCGCCGAGTCCGAGCGTGACGAGCTGACGCGGCTGCGTCGGGAGAACGCCGAGCTGGCGATGGAGCGCGATGTCCTCAAGCGCTCAGTGGTCCTGTGGGTCAAGGAGGCGATGAAGTGAGCGTTGCGGCGTTCATCGGCTCTCAGAGGACCGAGCATGGTGTGCCGCACGCGGTGACCTGCCGCGCGCTCGGATTGTCGGAGTCGTGGTTCTACAAGTGGCGCGAGCGGCCGCAAACGGCCCGGCAGGTTCGGCGGGCCGAGCTGGCCGACAAGATCCGTAAGATCTTCGACGCCTCCGGCGGCACCTACGGCTCGCCGCGGGTCACGCTGGATCTGTGGGCGGCCGGCTACCGGGTCAGCGAGAACACGGTCGCGAAGCTGATGGCCGAGCTCGGCCTGGCCGGGCGTAAGCCCAAACGTCGGCGCAACCTCACCAAGGCCGGCAAGCGGCCGACGGCGCCGGACCGGGTGCGGCGCCAGTTCAACGCCGTCGCACCGAATCTGCTGTGGTGCGGCGACCTCACTGAAGTCGACACCGACGAGGGAAAGCTATATCTGGCAACGGTTCTGGACCTGTTCAGCCGCCGCCTACTTGGTTATGCCATGTCCGAACACCACGACGCGGACCTTGCCGTGGCCACGTTGAACATGGCCGCGGCCAACCGCGGCGGCGACATCGACGGCGTCATCTTCCACTCAGACCGAGGAGGTGAGTACACGGCCCAAGCATTCGAGATCGCCTGCGACAAGCTCGGCGTCCTGCAGTCCATGGGCCGCGTCGGCTCGGCCCTCGACAACGCCGCGGCCGAGGCGTTCAACTCCACCATCAAGGTGGAATACATCCACCGGCATCGCTTCCGTACCCGCGCCGAGGCCAGGCTGAAAATCTCGACCTGGATCGTCGACTTCTACAACGTCCGCCGCCGGCACAGCGCCTGCGACGGCATGTCTCCCATCGACTACGAGCGATTCATGGCTGAGGCCAGGAGGCCCCAAGCCGCATAACCGAGTCCTCCACGCTTTCTGGGGATTGACAAGTACTGCCCCGCATTCCCCGACCACTTCGACGACATCGACCATGCCCGCGCGTTCTGCAAAGAATTCTTCGACTACTACTGTCACGAGCACTACCACTCCGGGCTCGGGCTGCACACCCCCGCGTCCGTCCACTTCGGAACTGCCGAGGAAATCCGCGCCGACCGGGCGAAGGTCCTCGCCGCCGCCTACGCCCGCAACCCGGAACGGTTCAACCGACAACCCGAACCACCCAAGCTGCCGACCGTGGCCTGGATCAACCCACCCAGCGACCCCACCCAGCTACAGAACAACTAACAACTCAGTGTCCAAAAAATCTTGACAGGTTCCGGTAGCGCGTGGTCGCGGCGTCCGATCCAACGGGCACGGTCAGGAGCGGCGAGCAGGGCGTTGGTCTCTTCGCGGGTCAGGAACGACACGTCCGTGCGGTCGAAGCGTTTGGGTGGGATGGCCAGCACACGGGCGATAAGCGCGGCATGCTCGGGATGACGCAGCGCCGCGAAGCGGAACAGCGAGCGGATGGTGGCCAGCCGCGAGTTGCGGGTCTGCACGCTGTTGCCCCGGTCGCGTTCGAGGTGGTTGAGGAACTCGCCGACCAGTGCAGCGCCCAGATCCGAGAAGTCGAGCTTGCTCGGCAGTTTGCCAGTACGGCATTCTGCGAAGGTCAGCAGAAGCCGGAAGGTGTCCCGATACGCGGCGATGGTGTGTGGGCTGGCCTGCTGCTGGTTGAGCAGCCGCTCGGTGAAGTACGCCTGCAACGTGGGGGCGAGAACGGTCATGGCTGCTGCTCCCGTGACTGCTGCAACCGGTCGGCGGCCAGGCCGAGCAGCTCCGGCGCGGCCGACAGGTACCAGTTATTCCGACCTCGGAATAACTGGTATTACTCCGATTCTCGGGTTATTCCGATGCCCGCTCCTTCCCGCGCGTACGAGGCCCATGACCATGGCTGACGCGCTCTGGCGACTATCGCCTGTCGGAATAATCCGGTGCGCGCAGGGGACGTCCTCCTCTCCCTGACGTTGTCCGCGCATGGTGACGGTGCCGCCATGTTGTTCATCCGAACCGGCGCCTCCATCGAATGGAAGGACGTGTCATGGGATCGATGGTGTCCGGGCTGGCTGATGCCGTGCTCGGTGTGGTGGAAAGCGTGGGCTTGTCCGCCGACACGGTCGCTCGCTACCGCAAGTGCTGCGGCGTGGTCGTGAAGTTTTGTGAGCAGCGGGGCCTCGACGCGCTGTCAGCCAGGGTGGTCGAGGAGTTCGTCGCGTGCCAGCGGGAGCGTGGCCGCCGCGGTGAGATCGGCCCGAACAGGCGAAACGCTCTGGTGAAGTCAGCCCGCATGATGCTGGAGCTCCAGGCAACCGGCGCCGTGGTCTGGCGGATGATGAGCCCAGACCCTGATCTCACGCTCAGCGAAGGTTTCCGTGCCGTACTGAAACAGTTCGCCGCGGCGGCCGGCCCAGAGCTGGCGCCGGGATCAGTGAGGTTGCTGGCCAGCGAGATCCGCCAGTTCCTGGCCTACCTCGACCGGACCGGCCGGGGTGCTCTCGGCACCGTCACTGCGGACGACGTACGAGGGTTCATGGTCGAGATGGCGCCGAAGAGGTGCCAGCGGACACGAGAAAATCCGGGTAGGCGGACAGTTGGGTCCGGCCCTGCGGACATGAATGCTCCGGGTCGGTGGTCACGAGATCTCCAGAACACTCCCAACGCTCGTCAATGAACGCGGTGGCCCTCCGGATCGGGTTGGCTCTTGCTTGCCAACGAAAGCCGACCGATCCGGAGGGACCGTGTCTAAGTCTGACAGGGAAGTTATGGAGATCTTGGAGGCGTACGACCTGACGCGCTGCCCGCATTCCGCGGCGCAGTTGTGTGGGGTCGACGAGAAGACAGTTGCCCGGTATGTAGCGGTTCGTGATGCGGGCGGGGATCCGTTCGCGCGCTCGCGGCGGGTTCGTTCGATCGATCCGTTCTTGCCGAAGGTGGAGGAGTGGGTCGAGGCGTCGCACGGGCACATCCGTGCGGACAAGGTGCATGAGCGGCTGATCCCGATGGGGTATGCGGGCAACGAGCGGACCACCCGTCGGGCGGTCGCGGAGTTGAAGGTGGCGTGGACGGCGGGGCACCGTCGTACCTACCGGCCGTGGATTCCCGAGCCGGGGATGTGGCTGCAGTTCGACTGGGGTGAGGGGCCCCGTATCGGTGGTCGGCGCACGGGGCTGTTCTGTGCGTGGCTGGCCTGGTCGCGGTTCCGGGTGGTGATCCCGGTGTGGGATCAGACGTTGGGCACGTTGGTGTCCTGTGTGGACACTACGCTTCGCCGGCTGGGCGGGGCGCCGACTTACCTACTCACCGATAACGCCAAGACGGTCACGGTCGAGCACATCGCCGGCGTGGCGGTGCGTCACCCGCAGATCGTCGCCGCGGGCCGGCACTACGGGTGCAAGGTGGAGACCTGCCGCCCCTATGACCCGGAATCCAAGGGCGGTGCGGAAAGCACGGTGAAGATAGCCAAGGCGGACCTCGTCCCGACCAGTGCCAACCTGCTCGACGCCTACACCTGCTTCGCTGATCTGGTCGAGGCGTGTGAGGAGTTCGGCGATCGGGTGAACAACCGGGTCCACCGGGAGACCGCCGCGGCGCCGACGCAGCGGCTGCAGGTCGAACGACGTCACCTACACGTCCTGCCCGCGGAGCCGTTCGCCCTGGCGCTCGGGGAGGAGCGGCTGGTCGATGATGACCAGACGATCCGGTTCTCCTCGGTGCGCTACTCCACCCCGCCCGGTCATGTCGGGTCGAAGGTGTGGTGTCGGGTCGTCGGTGAAGAACTGGCCGTCGTCGCCCGCACCGGCACCGGGCTGGTCGAGGTCGCCCGGCATCGGTTGTCCACGCCGGGTAACCCGCGCATCCTCGACGAGCACTATCCGAACCACCCGGGCGGGAACCTGCCCCGTCCGCCCAAGGTCCGGCCCCGCACGGCGGCGGAGGTCGCGTTCCTGGATCTCGGCGAAGGCGCGCACGACTGGCTGATCGAGGCCGGTGCCGTGGGTGCACAACGGATCCGCTCGAAAATGGCCCGCGCCGTCGAGTTGGCGGCGGTGGTCGGCGCGCAAGCCGTCGATGACGCACTCGGGCTGGCCGCGATCGCCGGCCGGTTCGCCGAGGACGACCTGGCCTCCATCGTGGACCACCGGGCCGGGGCCGGCGCGCCCGTCGACGTGGTCCGGGCCGACGAAACACACTCCGTGCAGCCCGGCACCAGCGGGTGGGAGGTGTTCGGCCGGTGAGCCTCCACGACGATCCGACGATCCACCTGTTCCTCGAAGAGGCTGACGAACTGGTCGACCTGCTGCGCCGGCTCGAGGACTGGCTCCAGCACAGCGGCGCCGGCACCCACGAAGAGATCACCGACTTCTTCAACGGAGCCGGCAACGGCCGCCTCGCCGTGGCCGGGCTGGTGTCCCTGCTCGGCAACCACGCCCACACCATCAACGACCGGCTCAAGGAGACCACCCCGTGACCCCGTCCGCCCCGCCCATCCCCGACGAGCTGGACCGGCTGCTGCGCCGCATGCGCCTGCCCTACCTGCGTCGCAGCGCCCCCGACGTGCTCGCCACCGCCCGGGCGCAGCGGTGGGATCCCGCCGAGGTCCTGCGGGTCCTCATCCACGAAGAGGTCGTCGGCCGAGACGCCGCCACCCGGCGCACACGCCGCAAGAGCGCCGCATTCCCCACCGGGAAGACCCTGGCCTCCTGGCGGCCCGATGAGTCGTCCATCCCTGAGGCCACCCAGAACGCGTTGACCACGCTGGAATGGGTGCACCGGCACGAGAACCTGGCCGTGGCCGGGCCATCGGGCACAGGCAAATCGCATTTCGTCGAAGCACTGGCGCACGTGGCCATCGAGAACGACCTACGGGTGGCCTGGTTCACCTTGGAAACCCTCACCACCACCCTCGGCCGAGCCAAAGCGGACGCTTCCATCGCCCGCACCGTGGCCCGGATCTGCCGAGCTGATCTTGTCGTCGTCGATGACATCGGGATGCTGCCGGCCGGGCAGGACGCCGCCGAGGCGTTCTACCGCATCGTCGACGCCGCCTACGAACGGCGCTCGATCGCCGTCACCAGCAATATTCATCCATCTGGATTCGACACGCTCATGCCCAAGACACTCGCTACCGCGACAGTCGACCGGCTGCTCCACCACGCCCATCTCGTGCTCACCAAGGGCGACTCACACCGCCTTGCCGAAGCAATCGCCGGGAAGGGGGTCACCGCGCTGACCTAACCAACGAACCGGAGAGCTCGTGTCCGCTCGACCGGACGAACAACGTCCGCCAGGACGGGCACGAGCTGTCCGCCCAACCGGAGTTCCCAGAGGCCGTTGACAAGAGGCCTGCGGGTATCGGCAACGTGGTGTGGTCGCTCAAGAGGTTCTTCGCTTTTCTCAACGCCGCCGGGCTCAGTTGCGTGCGCATCGATGGCCTGCTCGCGCATGCCGCGCCGAAGCGGGTGCGGGCGCTGCCGGGCTTTACCCGTGAGGAGACCGGCCGTCTCATTGAAAGGATCGAGACCGAGACCCCCTGTGGGAGGAGGGACTACGCGATGGTCTTGCTCGCGGTCTCGACCGGGCTGCGGTGCTGCGACATCGTCGCACTGCGCCTGGAGGAGATCGACTGGCGCCGCGACGAGGTCCGGCTGGTCCAGGCCAAGACATCGAGGCCGCTGGTACTGCCGCTGTCAGCACTGGCAGGCAACGCCGTCGCTGAATGGATCTTGCATGGCCGGCCCGATTGTGACGCCCCGGAAGTGTTCGTCCGGATCCAAGCGCCGTTCGTGAAGCTGGGGAACTCGACCGGCTCGACCCTCATGCGCCGGCGCCTGACCCGGGCCGGCGTCGAGCATGTGGCCCACGACGGCAAGTCCTTCCATGCCCTGCGGCGCACTGCCGGGACAAGGCTCATCGAGTCGGGGGCTGGCCTGCCGCTGGCCGCGCAGATCCTGGGCCACGCCCGCATCAATTCCGCCCGCCGCTACTTCGCTCTGGCCAGCGAGCAGCTCCGACAGTGCTGCCTGCCGCTGCAGGAGCTCGCCTGCATGAAGGAGGGGCTGCGATGAACACATTCACCAGCAATTTCGCACCCCACATCGAGGCGATGCTCGAATGGCGTACCTCGCTGGGACACAGCCTGCGCGATATGCGAAACGCGATGGCCGGTTTCGACAGGTTCTGCTCATCGCATCACCCCGGCGAGGCGGTGCTGACCCGGGAACTGGCGACCGCCTGGTGCAGGGACACCGCGACGGGCACCTGGGGCGCCTACCGGAGCCGCGCGGTCCGTGAGTTCGGCAAGTACCTCCAACTGGCCGGCGTGGACGCGTTCATCGTGCCGTCCGCGTGGATCGCCAGCCCGACCCGAGACCTACCGCACATGTTCACCGATGAGGAGCTGGCCGCGTTCTTCCGGGCGGCCGACTCCTTCGGCAACGAGAAAGGGCGCCCAGCAGAATGGCCAACCGTCGCAGGTGGTGGCGTCGGATCCCGCTCGGACGCCGAGAGGAGTGAGCCCGTGGTGAGGTCGCTGTGTAGCGCCCGTCCATCGGCCATCCTCCTGATTGAGGTCGGTCTCAGCCTAGGCCAAGCCCCGCCCGAGTGCTTGTCCACCATTCACACGACGCCATCAAGGCATGCGTGAGGCCATGGGCGAACGGCAAGTGCGTCGGCGAGGCGGAGGTCCTTCGGTACGCGTTCCCCGCCGCTGTCCGAGTCCGATGTGGACGCGCAAACGCATCGCCCGGCAGGGGCGTTAGCACTGTCCGGGATGAATCCACCCGCGTGCGGCGGCCAGCACACCAGCTTGAAAGCGACTTCGCGCGCCGAGGCGCGTGGTGAGCATGGCCATCGTACGCCGGACCGTGCTGACGGAGATGCCGAGGTTGCGGGCCACCGCCTCGTCGGTATGGCCGATGGCGAGCAGGTGGAGCATCTCCGACTGCATCGGATCCAGTCCGTTGTCGTCGTGGATCGCGAGCTCGCCGAGCGGCGTCGCGTTTGCCCAGAGCTGTTCGAAGAGGGCGCAGGACGCGGCAACGACGCCTGGGCTGGCGATCTCGACCGCACCGGCGGCACTGTCGCGTGGATCCAACGGAAGCAGCACCGTAGCGTAGTCGATCACCACCATCATCAGTGGCACGACCGGGACGGTCCGGGTCAGCCCACCCAGCGAGGTGAGCCAGCGAGCGTAGGCGAGTAGGTTCGGCTCATTGCGGAAGCTCTCCTGGTAGATGCAGCGGATCGCGACGCCGCGCTCGAGCAGCTGCTCGTTGAGCGACTTGCTGGCCCGCTTGGCGGAGGGCGTCTGCGCGCTGTTCGGGTTGAGTGACATACACTCAGTTGTCGCGTTCGCGGCCAGCTCGGCGAGCCGCTCGCGCACGACCTCCAGACCCACGAGTCGCGTGGCCTCGTCGCGATCGTGGACGGAATTGTGCTCGGCCGCGATCGCGGCCAGCGTCGCCCGCATCGCATGGATCTGTTGACTGCGAGCGGACACCTCTGCCTCGGCGGCGGCCAGCAGCCCAGCGAGACTCACGTTGGGGTTCACTACACGCAGGGCACCATTGGGCGCGTCGTAACGAAGCAGGTTGCGTTCGATCAGGACGTTGAGCGCCGATCTGACCGCGTCAACGCTTACGCCCAGCTGCTCGGCGATCGCCTCGACGCCCAGGTCGCGCCGGGACACCATGACGCTGTAGACCGCGTCCACCTCCGCGCTCAGTCCCAGGAGTTCGAGCATGGTCGTCCTTCGAGCGGCCGGCGATGGGTGACCGGGGCGCCGGCGCGGGCTGAGTTGTGGCCCGGCGGCGTGCCACCCTACCGGATCGCGGTTACCCATGACCATTGGTCGCTCGCTGTTGGTCGTCAAGTCGGGGATAAGCAGGACACGATCGTTCCACGCGACGGTGGGCACCGATGTCGCTGCCACCCCATGATGTAAACATTCACCCCGTCAGCTCCGGTGGCGTGGGGTCGGCCGTGTCCCGGGCGGCGTGACACGCTGAGGTGGCGATTCTTGCCGTTATGTCCGTTTTCTGATGACCTCGATGAGTGTCCGGTCTGGAGGAGCTGTCGCGGGACGAGCTGATCGGGCTCGTCCGCGTCCAAGCCGCTCGGCTTGAGGATCAGGCGGCCGAGCTGGAGCGGCTGCGGGCGGAGTTGGGGCGGCTGAAGCGGTTGTTGTCGCGCAACAGTGGCAACTCGTCGATGCCACCGTCCACAGACGACCTGCCCGGCCGTACGAAGCCAGTATGTCGGGAGAAGACCCCGGCTGGTGGGAAGAAGCGCAAGCGGGGCAAGCAGCCCGGAGCGGCGGGAAAGAGCCTGCCGTGGGCGCAGGACGTCGACGTGGTTGACCACCGCCCGGCCGGGTTGTGCGAGTGCGGAACGGGATCTGACCGGGGCCACCGACGAGGGTGTGGCGCGGGCCTGCCAGGTTACCGACGTCCCGCTGGTCACCGTGACCACGACCGAGCATCGGATGCACCGGACGCGTTGCGCCTGCGGCCGCTCGCACGTGGCCATGCCGCCGAGGGGAGCCGGTACCGTCAACACCCGCGTGTACGGCCCGAACCTTCGCACGCTGGTGGTGTACCTGTTGGTGTTCCAGCACGTTCCCGTGCATCGCTGCGTCCAGCTGATCGCCGATCTGACCGGCGCCACACCGTCGGTCGGGTTCGTGCACGGCATGTTGGCCCGGTGCGCGGCCGCGCTGAGCGAGGTCGCCACGCTCATCAAGACGTTGGTCACCCTGGCCGCCGTGGTCCACTTCGACGAGACGACCCTGCGGGTAGGTAAGGCCGGCGTCAAGAAGTACGTGTGGAGCGCCTCCACCAACCGGTACACCGTGTTCGCGTTGGGTCGGCGCACCGGCAAACAGTTCCGCACGTTCGCGGTCGGCACCGGCTTCGGTGGGGTCGCCGTGCACGACCGCTACGCCGTCTACGACACCGCCGGCAACTTCGCCGCTGGGGCGCGACACCAGCTGTGTTGTTCGCACCTTCTCAGGGATCTTGCGGATGCGGCCGAGTCGTACCCGGACGCGGTCTGGCCGATCCAGTGCGCGCGGGCGTTGCGGGGGCTCATCCACGCCGCGAACGTCGCCCGCGACGTTGGCGCGAGCCAGGTTAAGGCCAGGCTGCGCGAACGGCTCATCAGCGAGTTCCGCCACGGCGTGCTGGTCGGGTTGAAAGACATCCCCCGCATCGGCGGACCCAACGACAAACAGTTGCCGGCCCGGTCTCTGCTCGAAGACCTCCGCGACCGTCACGACGACGTCATGCGGTTCTGTTACGACACCACGATTCCGGCCACGAACAACCAGGCCGAACGGGACCTGCGGCCCACCAAGACCCAGCAGAAGATCTCCGGCCGGCTCACCTCCGACGACGCCACCCCGGCGCGCCTGACCATCCGCGGCTACGTCTCCACCGCGATCAAACACGGCATCAACGCCTTCCACGCCATCCGCACGGCGATCACCGGCCAACCATGGCTCCCACCAGCAGCGGCCGGGCTCGCATACGCCGGACCATAACCGCCGCAGAGCACCGATCCCACACCCGGCAGCACCCCCGCCGGTCACCCATTACTCAGCGCCAGCCGGCACTCCGGCGAACTCACGGGTGAATGTTTACCCCATGATCGTGCCGTGGGGACAAGCTGTCAGAGCGGAATCGCTCAGCCCTGAACGGGTGACAACCGTCTCGCTGCTTGGCAATCTCATTGCATCGCGAGAAGGACGGCCCTAGTGCCCAAGGATCCCGCGATCGCGAACCGAATCCAACCTTAGGAGCTTGCCATGCGTAGGATCACCCTGCTCTTCTTCGGCCTTATTGTTGGCACCATTGTTGCCGGCGGAATCGTCGCAAACGGTTCGGCTTTGAGCGTCGGAAACCGTAACAGCAGCGTCATGTATGCGATTCCACCGGCAAGCTCCGATGGCGGGGCGGAATGGGGATGAGATGTACGTCGTACGAGTTGCCTTGGTCGGCAGGCCTGAGCGGAGCTCCTACACACCGGCTCACGTGAAGGAGCTGGTTCTGGCCAGCGCCGGGCTGGAGGACGGGCTGGAGCATGTCCATGTGCGGGCCGGACCCTTGCGACTCGATATGGCGATCTTCGTCCAGGCGTTGAGCCCACGGGACGCGGAGGCGACGGCGAACCGCATCTGCGGTGTGGCCAGCCAGAGCCTCGACGGGTGGTACTTGGAGTGGTCGGGGGGTCCGGAAGCGAAGCGTGACGTCCCGGCGAACGGCAATTACGCGAATGGTAGTCAACCGCGAAATGAAAGGATCCAGTTCCATGAGTGAGAACCGTTCGTCCGTGTCTATCGCCGTTATCGGACTCGGGTGCTGGTATGCGGGATCGCGAAGCCCGCGGCAATTGTGGGAAGGCATCCTGGCCCGTCGGCGGGAGTTCCGGCTGATGCCCGATCAGCGTTTACCTCGGGCCGAGTACTACGATCCCGACCCCAGCACGCCGGACAAGACGTATTGTGCGCACGTCGCCGTCATCGACGGGTTCGAGTTCGACTGGGCGAGCCGGCGGATCCCGAAATCGACATTCGAGACGACCGACATAGTCCAGTGGCTGGCGCTCGAGGTCGCACTGCAGACGGTGGCGGACGCGGGCTACACGACCGAGACGCTTCCGGTCGACAACACCACCGTGGTCATCGGCAACTCGCTCGTTGGTGAACAGTCCCGGACGAGCTACATGCGCGTGCGGTGGCCCTACGTTCGCAAAGCCATCCGTGCGGGCGCGCGCGCACGCGGACTCAGTGACGTCGTCACCAATGATCTCGTGGCGACGGCAGAACACTACTACAAATCGGTCTTTCCCGCCTATTCGGAGGATCTCGTTCCGGGCATGCTGGCGAACACCATCGCCGGCCGGGTCGCCAACTACCTCAACCTGCACGGCGGCTGCTACACGGTCGACGCCGCGTGCGCCTCGTCGCTCCTGGCCATCACGCATGGCGCTGACGCGCTCGCGTCCGGCAGCAGCGACCTGGTCCTGGCTGGCGGTGTGGATATCGCGCTCGACCCCTTCGACATGGTCGGCTTCGCCAAGATCGGCGCGCTGAGCCCCGGCGAGATCACACCGTTCGATCGTCGGGCTAAGGGATTTGTGCCCGGCGAGGGCTGTGGCATGGTGGCACTCAAGCGGCTGGACGACGCCCGGCGCGACGGCGACCGGGTCTACGCCGTACTGCGGGGATGGGGCATCTCATCCGACGGACACGGCGGCATCGCGGCCCCCAGCGCCGTTGGCCAGTCGCGAGCGATCAAGCGGGCGCATGCCGTCGCGGGCGGCGACTTCGTGCCGGATTTCATCGAATGTCACGGTACCGGCACCCGGCGCGGAGACGCGACCGAGCTGGCGGCACTGGGGTCGGTGTTCGCGGACGCCGCAGCCGCACCGCGGGCGATCGGCGTGACCTCGGTCAAGTCGGTGATCGGCCACACGAAGGGTGCGGCCGGCGCGGCGGGCTTCATCAAGGCGACGCTGGCGGTCAACCGTAGGGTGCTGCCGCCGACGGCCGGCTACTCCGAACCGAATCCGGTCCTCGAAGCCGAGGCCAAGGCCCTGTATCCGATCACCCTCGGCGAGCAGCGCGCGCCGTCGAGCACGCTGCGTGCGGCCGTGTCGTCGTTTGGTTTCGGGGGTGTCAACACTCACGTGCTCCTCGAATCCGGTGACGCACCCGATACCAGGATCGCGCCGGATCTGAGGGAACGGGCACTGATGGTCTCCTCCCAGCGCACCGAGCTGTTTGTGCTGGCCGGGTCGTCCGCGGCCGCTCTCCGTCGAAGGCTGGCCGACCTTCGCGGCGCTGCTGCCGGCCTCAGCGCCGCGGAGCTCGTCGACCTGTCCCGAGCGTTGGCCAGCGAACTGGCCGGCGGCGCGGTGCGCGCGGCCTTCCTGGCTGCCTCGCCGGCGGAGCTGCTGGAGCACGTTGACGCGCTGGACTCGTTGCTCGCCGATGAACCGCCCGCGCTGGCAAGCCACGCCACGGCGCCGGTGTGGGCTGGCCGACCGGACACATCGCCACGCATCGCGTTCGCGTTTCCCGGCCAGGGTTCGCAGCGTCTCAACGCGGCTCGGACCCTTGTCGAGCGCTTCGACTGGGCCCGCGACATGGCCAGGACCGCCGACGACGCGTTTGCCCGTGCAGGCACAACGGGCGTTGCCGAGTCGCTGTGGCGCGCAATCGACCGGGCGGACCCGGCGGGGATCGCGCAGTGGGCCGACGCCCTGGCGCAGACTCGGCTCGCTCAGCCGGCTATCACGTTGGGCGCAATATTGTGGGCCCGCTGGCTGGAAGAACTCAACATCGTGCCGAGCGTCGTCGTGGGACACAGCCTCGGCGAGCTGGCCGCGCTGCACTGCGCCGGCGCCCTGACCACCGATGAGCTGCTCGCCGCCGTGGCGGTGCGCGGCCAGGTGATGGCCGCCGACATGGACGAGGCCGGCACGATGGCGAGCCTCGCGTGCGGCATCGCCGACGCCAAGGCGCTGCTGGCCACGTGCGAGGGCTACTGCGTCATCGCCAACGTGAACACGCCGACGCAGGTTGTCGTCTCAGGCGAGTGTGCCGCCATCGAGCAGGTGATCCGAGCGGCTGAGGCGGCTGGCATCTCGGCCCGGCGGCTGCCAGTCTCCAACGCCTTCCACAGTAGACTCGTAGCGGGCGCTGGCGCGCGGCTGGTGGCTCAGGTGGACCTTCCGCGTTCGGCACCGCCAATGCGGGCGAAAGTCCTGTCCTCTGTGTCCGGCGCCGAGGTGGCGGCGGGCATGGATCTCAGCGCTCACCTCGCGCGCCAGATCGCATCACCGGTGGACTTCGTCGACGCGACGCGAAGGCTGGAGGCTGCCTGCGATCTTGTCTTCGAGGTCGGCCCTGGGCGGATACTGTCCAGCGTGATCGCTAGCACGACCGAGCGACGGCTTCCGGCCTACCCGGTGGAAAGCGAATCGGGGAACGACCGGGACTGGAACACCGCGGTGGCACAGGCATTCGTGCGCGGTGTCGACATCCATTGGGACGCGTTCTTTGCTGGGCGTCTCGTCCGGCCCTTCGTCCCGGCCTCCACGCGACGGTTCATCGACAACTACTGCGAACGGCCGTTCCAGGTCGACGAGTCTGCGTTCGCCGCTGTCCCGACTCCCGTTGATGGTGCGGCGCTTTCCGTTCTACCGGGCATCCCGGCCGCCTCGCTGCGAGCCTACCTGGACCGCCGCGGTGGATTCCTGGCCGACGTGATCCGGGCGGACCTCGGTACGGATGCCGACGGCGCGCGCATCGCGGATCTCGGCATCCGTGCGGACGGCGGCCGCACCTCCGCCGCACCGCAGCCAGGACCCAACCCCGCTGGAGGCCTCGCGCCGGCGTCGCCGGTTTCGGCCGGCGTCCCGTCGGCGGAAACGCGACTGATAGAGATCATTGTCGATCGGACCGGGTACCCGACAGAACGGGTCACCGGCTCGTCGAGGCTGGTCGACGACTTGAATCTTGACTCGATCAAGGCTGGCGAAGTGATCGGCAAGCTGGCACGCGAGTACGGTGTCGCGGGCAAACTCGATCCGGCGGCGTTGGTGAACGCCACCCTGGCCGAGGTGGCGGCCGCGCTGGGCGTGGCGGACGGGCTTCTGACACCGGCACAGGCGGGGGAGGGGCTGACGGTCACAGGGGCGGCGCACTCCGCCGACCGTCGGGCGATGGGCCCGGCATCCGTCGCACAGACGCTGGTCGAGCTGATTTCCGTGCGCACCGGTTACCCGGCCGAGTCCATCGCCACGAGCGCGAAGCTGCTCGACGATCTGCACCTGGACTCCATCAAGGCCGGCGAAATCATCGCCGCGGCCGCGCGCTCGGTCGGTGCCGCGGGAGCCGTGGATCCGGCCGCATTGGCCAACTCCACGATCCAGCAGGTGGCGGCTTTCCTGCAGGAAGCGGCCGTCCTGCAGGAACAAGCGCTCCATGTGCCGGCTGAGACAACACCGGCGGCCGGCCAGGACACCGTGCGTGAGGGTTCGCCGCACCGCGTCGAGGATCTGCTGATCGCCACCGTCGCCGACCGGACCGGGTTCCCCGCGTCGTCCGTCCACAGCGGACAACGGCTCGGCGACGACCTGAACCTCGACTCGATCAAAGCGGCAGAGGTCATCGCGCACGTCGGCCGTTCCCTCGGGCTCGGGTCGGGCCTGGACCCGAGCACGTTGGCAAACGCGACGATCTTCAACGCGGCACAGGCGTTGGCCGCGCTGCTTCCCGCCGGGGCGAACGACTTTGCCGCCGGGTCAAGCGTGTCGTCCGTGCCCACTCCGGATCGTCCACCAGCGGAGCGGCTGTCCCCGGCTCCGGGAACGCGATCGGAGGCCGATTCGGCCGGGCCGTCGCGGTTCGACGCCGACGGACGCCCTGGCTGGGTCCGGGACTTCGTGATCGACTACGTCGAGGAACGCCTTGAGCCGGCAGGTTCCCCCGCGTCCGCGGCCCAGGCATGGGCTGGAGCCGATGTGCTCATGCTGACCCAACCGGACGCGAGCAGCGGGCTGGCCGAGGCATTGGCCGCGCAGCTGCGTGCTCGAGGTGCGACGGTCCGGCCGGCCACCTTCACCGAGTCGTCCGAACACGCGGTCGCGACGGATCCACGATTCAGCCATCTCATCGCGATCCTGCCCGCCGGAGTGGATCCGGCGGCCGATCCGGAGCAACGGCTCCGCCGCGCGATCACCCGGTTGCGTTCGATCGCGGTTGCGACGAGCGGTCAGTCCCGGCCGATCACGGTCGCGTACGTCCAGTTCGGCGGCGGGTGCTTCGGACACGCTGGGGAACCGACCCAGTTCGATACGGCCGGGTCGCACGCCTTCGCCGGCAGCCTGCACCTGGAGCGGTCGGACCTGCGCGTGCGTGTCATCGATGTCAACAATGGCGCGGACGCCGGTCGCCTCGCTTCGTGCATCGCCGACGAACTCACCACCCCGGAGGGCTTCGCCGTAGCTGGTTACGACGCTGACCTTCTACGGCGGGTCCCACGGCCACGCCTGCTCGAACGCGACGCATGGCACCGCCGCGGCATCCGGTGGTCGAGCGAGGACGTGCTGCTGGTCACCGGTGGAGCCAAGGGCGCCACAGCCGAACTGGGCCTGGCAGCCGCGAAGGGGCTACGCGTGCCCGTAGCACTGGTCGGCCGCAGCCCGGTGGCGATCGACGGAACCGGCAGCGACAACGAGATCACCTCCACGTTGCGGCGTTTCCGGGACGAGGGGCTGACGGTTCGTTACTACTCGTGCGACCTGACCGACCCGGCGGCCGTGACCGACACCGTGACGCGGATCAGCAAGGAGTACGGTCGGATCGCGGCCGTGGTCCACGGCGCCGCGACCAACCAACCGCGGTTGCTCTCGCAGGTCGACGAGGCCGCAGCCCTCGCCGAGATCGCCCCGAAGGTACTCGGCGCCGCCAATCTGTGCCGGGCGCTCGAGACCGCGCCACCCAAGCTGTTCATCGGCATCTCCTCGGTGCTCGAGCTTACCGGGATCGCCGGGAACGCGTGGTACTCGTACTCCAACGAGGCCCTGTCCTTGCTCGTACGGGAGTTCGCCGCTAGGCACGCCCACACGGTCGGCATCACCGTGCCGTTCACGGTCTGGAGCGACGTGGGGATGGGCCACCGCATGGGAAGCGTGCGCCACCTGGCGAAGCTGGGTGTCTCGCCGATCGCGCCGGCAGAGGCGGCGCGGCACTTCGTCCGCGTGTTCAGCCACGACCCCGGCTCGGGCCGGCTGGCGATCCTGTCCCGGGTCGGCATTGAAACATGGGCCACCCGACGGCCCACACCGCCCACACACTGGCGCTTCCTGGAGAGGATCCTCTTCGAAGAGCCCGGCGTCGAGCTGATCGCGCGAGCGCGCCTGTCGATGGACCGGGACCGGTACCTACCCGATCACGTATTCCGCGGCACCTGCATCTTCCCGACTGTCTTCGGATTGGAGGCTATGGCTCAGGCTGTCGCGCGGGTGACCGGGCGGACGAAGCTCGGGCCGGTCACCATCACCGATGTCCGGCTGGACCGGCCGATCGTCGTTGACCCCGAGGCCGGCGCGGAGATCGAGATCCGGGCGGAGGTGGCCGACGGCCAAGAAGGGTCGTGCGAGGTCATCGTCGCCATCGGAGCCGAGCCGAGCGGCTTCGCCGTGCCGCACTTCTCGGCCCGGTTCCGGCTGCAGCCGCCGGATCCGGTGCCCGCGATGCCCGCGCCCACCGGCCGGTCGCCGCTCGCCGTCGACCTGCGCCGCGACCTCTACGGCACGCTGTTGTTCGTCGGCCCACTGTTCCAGCGGATCGACTCGATCCACGATCTCCGGTGCGGGGCCGATGCGACCGGAAGTGTGGACTTCAAGGCGCGGTGCGATGCAGAGCCTCGTCACATCGACGGGCTTGCGGGCGAGGTCGTTCTCGGTGACACCTACTTCCGTGACTGCATGCTGCACAGCTTCCAGCTGACGGCCGGCGCGCGCATCTGCCTTCCGGTCCGCATCGATCGGCTGGAGATCCAGATTCCCGGCGGTCACGCGAAGTGGGGACGCACTGAGAACAAGGGTTTCACGGACGGGCAGGCGAGCAGCGACATCTATGCCCTTGACGACGACGGCAACGTCATCGAACGCATGATCGGGGCCGTCTTTCGCCAGGCGGCCACGCCGGGCGGCGCGCAGCCGCCATCGGAGGTACCGCCGGGGCGGCTCGTCCAGAGCCAGCTGGCGGAGCAGGCGCGACGGCTGGGTGTTGAGCTGTCCGGCCTTGCGATCAAGACGCTGCGCGGGCTCGGCACCGAGCCGAGAGATGTCCGACGCACGCGAGAACTGGAAGTGGTAAGCGAGGCTGTCTCGCACTGGAAGGAGATCCGGAAATGAACGGAATGACGATCACCTGGGAGCCCTCGGGCCGGCCAGTCCTGCACGACCCGACCTCCCCGCTCGCGCAACTGTCCATCTCCCACGCCGACGACGTGTGCCTCGCGGCAGTCGGCACGGGTCCGCAAGGCTGCGACCTGCAGCCGGTCGAATCGCGCAGCCTCAGCGACTGGATCGCTCTACTGGGAGTCGACCGGGCAGGTCACCTGGACCAGCTCGTCAAAGGCGGCGATACCACCGATGTGGCAGGCACCCGGCTGTGGACAGCGGCCGAGGCCAGCATCAAAGCCCTCGGCACGCCGACCACGTCCCCCATGCGGATCGCGGGTCGTGACGGGGCCGCGGTCGTACTGGAGGTCCGCCACGCGGATCGGGCGCCCTGGCGGGTATTCACGTCGGTGGTTTCGCTCGAACCCAATCGGGACCACGTGATCGCGCTCGGGCTCGGGACCGGAGCCGACGAGGCGACGCTCCCAGCGCTCCCGGACCCCGCGCTGCCTCCGGCCGATCCGTACGCTGGCCGGTTCGAGCTGGGCGACGGTGCACGACAGCGGTATGTGCAGGCGTTGAACGTCCTTGTCCGTGACGTGCCCAAGCCATTGGGGTCCGTTCACTTCTCCAGTTTCGCGCACTGGATGGGAGCCTCGCGGGAGTATGCGATGCGCGGGATCATCTCGCGTGTCGAGCAGGACCTTCGCGAGAACAAGGGCAAGTTCGTCGCAAGCGGCCTGACCCTGCGGTGCCTGGAGCCAGTTGGTATGGGGGAGCGGTTGGCCGTCGTACTGACCACCTCTTCGCCCGACTGGGACCGGGGTCCCTATACCTTCCATTGGGCCTTCCATCGCGGCGACTCCGCGGGACCGTTGGTCGCGCAGGGCCGGATGAACGCGCTGTGGGTGGTGCCCGCGCGCCCCGGGCTGTATCGCGTGGAGCCCGCCCCCGAGTACATCCGCGATCACCTGATCTGCGTAGACGGCCCGGCCGCGCCGATCATCGAGGACGATGATGAGCTTGGCCCGCAGTTGCTGACGAACACCGACGAGAGCCCGCTCATGGCCACCGCCGCGCACGATGTCGACGTCGCAATCGATGAGACGGACTACCAGGGCCATGCACACTTCGTCAACTACCTGCGCTGGCAGGGGGCAGCTCGTGACGCGTTGCTTCGCTCACTTGGGATCTCGATGACCGACGGCGGACCCGTGCCGCTGTGCCGGACCAGCGAGGTCAAGTTCGTCCGCGAAACACTGGCGTTCGAAAGTGTCCGCGTGAGGGCCACGGTTGCCGCCGTCTACTCCAACGGGTTCGACCTGCGGTTCGCGTACGAGTCGCAGAACGACTCCGGCGACACCACCACAGTGGCGGTGGGCCGGCACCGGATGTCGCTGGTTCAGCAGGGTCACGACGGACGGCTCAGGCCGGAGGCTGTGCCCTCGGCGGTGCTGGCCACGCTCGGCCTGGAGCGCGACCTCGTGAGGGCAGCCTGATGCGCGCGATCGAGTTCTCGATGTTCGGCGATCCCGGGGAGGTGCTCGAACTGGCCTCCCTGCCAGATCCCACCCCTGCGCCCGACCAGGTCCTGGTCCGAATGACCGCGAGACCAATCAACCCATCCGACCTCTACATGATTCGCGGGCACTACGGGTTCCTCCCGGCGCTACCGGCCGTCCCGGGGCTTGAGGGCTGTGGCGTCATCGAGGCATTGGGATCCGACGTGACCGGGTATCGAATCGGGCAGCGCGTGATTCCGATTGTGGTGTCGGCGGGGGGCACGTGGGCCGAGTATGTCGTCACCGAGGCGGCTCGGCACGCGCTGATACCTGTGCCCGACCGGCTCTCGGACGACCAGGCGGCGCAATTCGCCGTCAACTCGCTCTCAGCGTGGGTGATGGTCCGCGAGCGGTTGCGCCTCAATGAAGGGGCCTGGCTCGTGCAGACGGCGGCCGGCTCGGCCGTCGGTCGGATCGTGACCAAGCTATGCGCGTCGTTCGGCGTTCAAACAATCAACATCGTGCATCGGCCGGAGCGCGCCGCCGAACTGGGCGAGAATGGTGTGAAACATGTGATCTGTTCGTCGACAGACGATGTCTACGATCAAATCATGGCGCGCACGGGAGGGGCAGGAGTCGATGGAGGCCTGGACGCGGTCGGCGGGAACGTCGCCACCGAGGTCGCGCGGACCCTGCGCCGTAACGCCAAGCTCGTTATCTACGGGCTGCTCTCCGGGAAGACGACCACGTTTGACACCTCAGCGCTGCTGTTCCACGCCAACACGATAGAGGGCTTCTGGCTCCCGGACATTCTGCGTCGCGCTCCGGAGTGCTTCGCTGAGGCTGCGGCAGAACTGGCCGCTTACCCGATTCTTTCGGATCTCGTCGGTAACGCCGGGGCCCACTATGAGATGGCCGACTTCAGGCAGGCAGTGCGGCATGCCGAGCGGTCGGGTCGGGGCGGAAAGGTGATGTTGGTTAGCTGAGCGCCATACCCGGCCGGCCGGTGCCGCGCCTGCTTCTTGTCGAAGTGGTTAGGCATCGTGGCCGGCCGGGTCGATCGACAACAACGTGTCCCGCTCTTACAGAAAGTTGAGTGGCGGTCCCGAGCTGGGTCCTTGCGAGTGGTAGGTCTCCGGCGAAACCGTCAAGGATCACGCGACGGAAGGGGACCGCTGCGAATACCGAACCGACCCTGCGTGTGATGTCGACGACCGACACTGCCCGGCAGGTGCGGAAGTTGGGACGATCTGCCGGCCAAGGTCCAGCTCGCGCTCGCCGACGTGGCGCTGGCTCGGGACGCATGTGGACCAGGCTATGTCCGCGACGTGATCCATGCGTTCAACGAGCGGGGGTTCGACGCGCCGGAGCAAAATGCATCTGGGGTCGGCCCCCGGCCGTCGGTGACGCGTGCGGGGCATTCGGGACCCGGCTGAGTGTCAGCGATCACGTGATTCCCCCAGCTGAGGGCTCTGCGATCACGTATTCCCCCACCCGATCACGTAGTTCCCCCAGGGGAGCGGGTCCGCGTGGCGAACTCGACGCGTACGTCGACCGGGCTGAGCGCCCGGGCGGCAGGCGGCGGCCGAGCCGAACGTGGCGTCGGCGACGACGAACAAACCGCCGCCTGTTGATCGGCGGGCCCGGCGGCGGACGCCGCGCCGTACCGCACCCTCGTCGGCGGCGCGGACCCGCTCGCCGTGCCGCCCTCCCGGCTGGCGGTCATGTGGCCGTGGTGTTGAACCGGTCCCGCGCAATTCGCACAACCCGAAGCCAGGAGGCGACCCGTATGACTGAACCGAACACAGCTGCGGCCGTCACGCCGCTGCGCCCTCCGCCGGTCCGGCAGGCCACGCTGATACGCAGCAACCGCGCCCACACCTTCGGCACGTTTCGTCCGGACCGTCGGGATGCGGTGGCCGCTGAAGCCCTTTTTCCGCCGGCGGCGACCGGGTCCGAGAGGTGGTTTCGAGCGGCGCCTCGGCGGACGGGTCTACGAGACGTGGGACGACGTACCGTGGTCGCATGGGACGCGCCGGCTCGCTTCGTGCTGACCTGGTCCCCGACCCCGGTCCCCACCGAGGTCGGGAGAACTTCAACGACGAACAACTCGCCACGGACTGCGCGCCGCCCGGCGGGTATCGCGCCGGCGCCTACGCCACCGGCTGGGCACGGATCCTGGACCGCCTAGCCGCCGCCACTGAAGGGAACTAGCAACTATGTACATCTTCGTGCGGACCAACAATCCCCGACCGTCCTTCCATCTGGACATGACTGGCGAGGAGCGGGCGACCATGACCGACCATGTCGCCTACTGGACCCAACGGGCCAAGGAAGGAATCTCCATCCTGTTCGGCCCGGTCGCCGACCCGGCAGGCTTCTACGGCATCGGCGTCTACCGGGTCGATGACGAGGCGCACATGCGGCGACTCATTGAAGACGACCCTGCCAACGGCCTCCTGAAATACGAGATCACACCGATGGCGGATGCGGTGGTCGGACCAGAGGTCCGCTACCCCGACATGCAGACCGGCTCCGCGTAAGCAGGTCCACCAGCCACGGACGCTACGTCCGCGGGCTCACGATCCTGGGCGACGAAGGAGGCCGGCGAGACACCGCAGCGACCCTGCGTCGACATCGCACGCGAGGTCACGGGCTGGCGTTAGTGAAGTCTCGGTGACTCGAGGGCCTGCGCACCGGACGGGCGGCACTCCCAGCGGGCCGGCAGGTCTATAACTGGGTCTCGGTAGGTGGCCGCCCGCTCGGGCCTGCGAGTCGCGCGCATGGTGACGGTACGTGATACGCGCCGCCGCGCGGTTGGACAGTGTCCGTAACCTGGCAACCTTCACCGAGGTGCTGGCGGTCTCGGCGTCGACCGAGAGGAGTGATGCGATGGCCGCGATGGATGCCGGCGCGGCCGGGTACGTCTGCAAGCAGGCCGACCGCGACGTATACCTGGCAGGAGTCCGTTCGGTCGTGTCCGGGGGAATCTACGTGTACTGCCCATCGCGTGGCGGCGGCGCGGCCATGCCCGTCATGGTCGGTCAGGTGTTAGCTGGCACCTCGGCTGCAGGCGGGTCGACTTCGCGCGCGGTGCCCCCAAGGACCGGCACCCGACCGACCCTGTCCGATCGGGAGCAGCAGACCCTCGCCCACGTAGGTGCGGGCTTCACCCATTGCCAGACCGCACGCCGGATGGGTGTGTCCAAGGCGACCGTCGACACGTACACAGCCCGCATCCGCGGCAAGCTGCTCCTGGGCAACAAGGCGGGGCTGGCCCTGGCGGCCCTGCGATACGTCGAGCCGCACAGCCGGCCACTCATCGGAGTGGGCGGTGGGCAGGACCAGCACTCCGCCCCGCAGGTACCAACGCGGGCGTAGGAAGATGTCCACAATGGCCGGTGGAGGCGAGAGCGGCTCAGCGTTGTCCGGGTGCTCGGTGGGTCAGCCAGGGCGCCCGATGCTGTGGATGGGCCAGGTGTCGATGTTGGCCATCCGGACATAGTCGCCTGAGTTGGGGGCGTTGATCATATGCCCGTCGCCGATGTAGATGGCGACATGTCGTACGTCGCTGAAGTAGAAGACCAGGTCTCCGATCTGGATGTCGGCTCTTTTGACGCTGTGCATGGAGCGCGACTGCTGGTAGGCGTTGTGGGGCATGTAGACGCCGACCGACTTCCACGCGGCGAGGGTCAACCCGGAGCAGTCGTAGGTGGACGGGCCGGCCGCGCCGAAGACGTACGGCTTGCCGGCCTCGCGGCAGGCGAACGCGGCCGCCCGGTAGCCTTTGGTTGGCAGGTACTGGGCGGGGCACGTCCAGGGCCGGTACCGGTTGTTGAAGCCATCGTGGCCGTACGCCTTGACCCGCAGCGTCTGCAGGTCGGCGAT
Source organism: uncultured Actinomycetota bacterium (assembly GCA_963803345.1). GTDB lineage: Bacteria > Actinomycetota > Actinomycetes > Mycobacteriales > Micromonosporaceae > CAWDLX01. The sequence goes on along the minus strand of CAWDLX010000003.1, from coordinate 19,083 downwards.
CTTCGACTCGATCGTGTCGCGCTGCGCGGCGAGGTCGGCGTCCTGTTTGGACAGTTTCTTGTCGAGCGCGTCGATGGGCGCTTTCGCGGTCTCGTAGCGGGCCTTGAGATCGAACACGTTGGCCAGCTCGTGGGTCTGAATCGCGGCGGTCCGCTCGAGGTAGGTGAGCTGGTCGGCGAAGTGTGCCGGCGAGACGCCAAACAGTATGGCGACCAGGCCGCTGGGCCCCGACTCGTACGCCTGCTTGGCGATCTCGCCGACCCGGGTCTGGGCCAGGTCGATCTGGAGCTTGAGTGGCTTGATGGACTCGTCGAGGGCTGCCTGGCGCGCCTTGTTCTGCTCGTACTCGTCGTGCACCTTGTCGTACTGCTCGATGAGCCGTTCGGCTGCTGCCCACTGCGAGGTTAGCTGCGTTTCGATGTCGGACACCGACGGACCCGCGAAAGCGTGCGTGCCGCTGAGCGCGAACGTCACCAGGACGCCAATAATGATGGAGATCCGTGTCGTGGGGGTCACAGGTCCACCAGATCCTTCGGTCGGGGTACACAAAGCGCTACGACGTGTTCGTTCGTCCGAGAAAGCCTTCGTTCAGGGGACAGCGGTAGTGAGAGCGCTCTCCCAGCGTGACGTCAGAACGGCCATTCGTGGTGTTCCCATGTCGGCGGATCGGGATCGTGCGCCTGCGGCCCAAACCAGTCGGGAAGGTCGTCAACGCCGACGCCACCCACAGCCCCCACAAGGATTCCCAGTTCCTCCGCAGATCGCAGCGAGGGTGGAACAGCGATCGGGTCGAGATCTGCGAGCCGGGCCGCGGACCAGTCACATGAGATACCGTCGTCGCTCAGACGCCCGCACTGGCAGCAGATCCCGGACCCGACTCGACTCATCATGGCAAGAATGGTCACTGACATGCCGCGGGCGTACCAGACCTAGTTTGCGGGACAAGGATGCCCGGCGAAGGGGGTCGACTCGGCCCTGAATTCGGCGTGCTGGCGCCGCCGCATGGATGGGAGTCGCTACTTCGGGATGTCGTGTGGCGATCGCCTCCTGTCCCTACGTGCGTCCTATGTGGATGGCTCGGCTCGTCCGGGGCGCTGCTCGGTCATCGACCGGTCAGGTTCGGGCGGCGGTTCGCCGAGGCGTTCATGGCGGACGACATCGACACGGTCATGGCGATGATGGCCAGCGACGCCTGGCTGGCCATGCCGCCGGCGCCGCACCGGTATCACGGTCCGACCGCGATCGCGGGGTTCCTCCGGGCCGGCGCGGCCTGGCGGCCCGGCCGGCGGGTGCGGTTGTTGCCGGTGGCGGGCAACTGGAACACCGGATTCGACGATCCCGTTACGGCGACCGGATGCTGGGTCGGCGTGGTCGCGCCCGCGATCGCGGGTGAGCCCGTGATCGGGGTGACGCGCTTCCCGGGCGACCGTCTGTACGAGCGGTTCGGCATGCCCTCCACGCTAGACGGTCCACTGTAGAGGCTGATCCGGGTGACGTCGGCTGTTCACACGACTGTGCCCCGATCAGCAGGGTCGTTACCGTCGATGCATGGTCGATCTGCTCGGACTCGCTCACACCGACCAGTGCGGCGGCCTGTGTCAGGACCGAAACGGGTCGAGTAGGCAGCGCACTCGCCGCCGGGAGTCAGCGGATGACCGCGAGCCAGCCTACGCCCAGCCTGGACGAACGTCGGCTGACGACGATCCTTTCGTGTTCGACGCTGCCGTAGTCGACCTCATGCTATGGCGGCTCGCGTGTCGGGTCGCCAACGGCCACCCCCTTGACACGGATCGCGGCATCCGTTGCGCCAACCCGAGCTGCGGCGGTACCTACCCCTGCTATCCATGGCGCTCGGCGATCCTGGCGGCCGCCGCGAGCCGAGGCCCCTGGCCAGCCTCCTGGACCGCTCGCGGCAACCTCGCCTCGCTGGGCTTCGCCCTGAGGTGGGGTCTCTGACGCGGAGAGAACGGGACCCCGCGCACTGTCCCATGTGGACTCCGTCAGGAAGTACTGCAGCCGTTGTACCGCCGCGTGCCGCGCGCCCTCGATCGGCTCGGCTCCCGTCAGGCAAGTCGGGGTGATCCGGGTATGGGCGGGCTGGTCCGCGGGTAGCCACCGTCCCGTATGGATGGTCTCAGGCTTGCTGGCGCACCACCACTTGCGCGAGCAGCCTGGGCTCCACGTGCTGGAACGCCGCCAGGGCCAGCTGGGCCTTGTTGCCGACGCCGAGTTTGACCCGGGCCCGTGCCACGTAGGTGTCCACGGTCGCCCGGGACAGGCCCATCCGGGTCGCGGTCTGCCGGTGGGTGAATCCATGGGCGATGTATGCCAGGGCCAGCTGCTCCCGCTCGGACAGGCAGGCCGCGGCGGCGGGACCCTGGCCAGCCCCGGTGCGCAACAACTGGGCGGGCAGGTGCGTGCCGCCGGCCGCGATCTTGCGGATCACCGGGGCGTACTCGTCCTCGGCGGCGGTCTTGCTCAGGTAGCCGCGAGCACCGGCGTGGATCGCCGCGAGCAGGTCGCCGCGCCGGCTGGAGTGGGACACCACCAGGACCGAGCGCCGTGACGCCAGTGAGCGCAGCCCGCCCAGATCGGCCGGCTCGTTGAGCGGGAACGGATCACAGATCACCATGGCCGCCATCGTGTCCGGCAGTTCGGCGCAGCTCGACACCGCCGTCACCACATGGATGTCCAGCTCGATCGCCAGGATGGAGCGCAGGCCGAAGCGCGCCACTGGTTGATCATCGATGATGGCTATCCGGATCATGTCAACCTCCCTCGAGGGGTACCGCCACCCAGGCTCTGAGCTGCTGGTTGTCGACCGGTTGTCGTCGGGTATGTGGCCCCGGACCGGCAAGGGCAAGGAAGTTGATCATCGAAGGTCTGGCGGTATGCTTGCTTTGTGCGGCGTCGTACGATTGCGTGATGCTCTTCCGGCTGTTGGGGCCGATCCAAGCGTCGACCGGAAGTCACGTCGTCGACCTGGGTACGCCGCAGCAACGGTCGGTCCTTGCCCTCCTGCTCCTTGAGCCTGGTCAGCTGGTGAGCGTTCCGCGGCTGGTTGATGCATTGTGGGGTGACAATCCTCCTCGAACCGCCATCAAGAACCTGCAGGTCCACGTTCACCGACTCCGTCACGCACTGACCGACATACCACAGACCAAGCTGGTGACCGTCGGGAACGGCTACCTCATCGAGGTCGATCCGGACCAGGTCGACCTGCACAGGTTCCGTACGCTCGTGCGCCAGGCACGCGGCAGCACGGCCGCACGGGCCTCCGATCTTCTGGCCGAGGGCCTGGCGCTGTGGCGTGGCCCGGCCCTGGCCGACGCCGGCGGCCCGCTGTTGCGCGCCATCGGAGCCCAGCTCGACGAGGAGCGGCTGGCCGCGCTCGAGACCCGGCTGGAGTTCGAGCTCGAGCTCGGCCGGCACCGGGAGAGCCTGGTCGAGCTGAGCGGCCTTGTGGAGGCGTACCCGCTGCGTGAGCACCTCCGCTCGCTGCTCATGCTCGCCCTGTTCCGTAGTGGGCGGCAGGCAGAGGCTCTCGCCGCGTTCCACGCCGCACGGTCACTGCTGCGCGACGAGCTGGGCATCGACCCGGGCTCGCAGTTGCGCACGATGCACGAGCGGATCCTGCGTGACGATCCGACCCTGGCTGTCACCGCCGGGCCGGCGCCGGCGGGTTCTCCATTACCGGGGGCGACCTCGCCCCGGCAGGTCGTGGCGGAGCTTCCGCATGACATCCGCGGCTACGCCGGCCGCCGCGCCGAGCTGGCCGAGCTCGACGCACTGCTGACAGCGAGCGAGGACGAGGCGGGCACGGCCAGCGTCATCGTCACCATCGACGGCCTGGGCGGTATCGGCAAGACTGCTCTTGTCGTCCACTGGGCGCACCGGGTCCGCGGTCGGTTCCCGGGCGGCGTGCATTACCTCGATCTGCGTGGCCACCATCCTCAGCTGGCGCCGCTGTCCGTCGACGAGGCGTTGGGCCAGCTGCTGATCGGTCTGGGCGTCGCGACCGGTGACCTGCCAGGCGGCGAGAGCGAACGGGGGCGTCTGCTGCGTACCCTGCTCGCGGACGGCCGCCGCCTGATCGTGCTCGACAACGCGGCCGGCGCCGACCAGGTGCGGCCGCTGTTGCCGGGCGCCGCCTCCTGCATGACGGTGATCACCGCGCGCCAGCGGCTGGGCGGTCTTATCGCCATCGACGGCGCCCACCGCATCCAGGTGCGTCCTCTCGGCGCGGAGGAGTCGGTTGCGCTGCTGGACCTGGCATTGGGATCGGATCGGATCCGGGCCGACAGCGCCGCCGGCGACCGGCTGGCCGACCTGTGCGGCGGGTTCCCGCTGGCGCTGAGGATCGCCGCGGCGAACCTGGCCGGCAGGCCGGATCGGGCGATCGGCGACCTGGTCACTGAGCTGGCCGACGACCGGATGGCCGCGCTGCGGGTCTACGACGATGACCAGGTCGCGATGCGCAGCGCGTTCGACCTGTCCTACCGCGCTCTGACTTCGCCGGCCCGGCTGCTGTTCGGTCAGCTTGGCAGCGGGCCCAGCCTGGACTTCACCGCCGCCGCGGCGGACGCGATTGCTGGCGCGGACAGCAACGCCGCGGTACGCGAGCTGACCGTCGCGCATCTGATCGAGGAGCGGACCGCCGGCCGGTACGCGATGCACGACCTGCTCCGAGCGTATGCGGTCGACCGGCTCGGACGGGATTTCGGGCCGGGCGAGCGGACCGGGGCCGTCCGCCGGCTGCTGGCGTGGCAGCTGGCGGGTGCCCAGGGCGCGACCGCGATGCTGAATATCCCGCGCCTGCTTGTCCCGCCCGGGCCCGATCCGGCGACCGAGCCCGCGGAGTTCGACACCGCTGCCGCCGCGACGAACTTCTTGGAGTCTGAGCGGACCAACATGGTGGCCACAGTGGTCGACCTCGCCGCGCACGATCCGGTGCCCGCGGGCTGGCAGTTGGCCGTGGAACTTCGAGGCTTCCTCCGGTTGCGCCGATATGTCAGCGAATGGGTGGCGATCACCACGGCCGCCCTCGAGATCGCCCAGCTCCTGGGCGACGAGCGGGCACAGGCCGCGTTGTGGCACAGTCTGGGCCATGCCAGCTGGAGCCGCGGTGACTATCCCGAAGCGGTCGACAGTTACAAGCGCGGCTACGCGCTCAGCGCGGAAGTGGACTGGCGCGAGGGCGAAGCCGGCGCGTTGAGCGCGCTCGGCGCGGTGTACCACGAGATGGGCCAGCACGACGAGGCGATCGCCAGTTACCGGAAGGCCCTGGACACCGGCGCGCTGTCGGGCCCGCTGGAGGTAATCACGCTGGGCAGCCTCGGCTTGGTATATCAGTCGGTGGGGCGGTTGCGGGAGGCCGTTGACAGCTTCTTGGCGACTCTGCGGATCGCGCGCGAGCAGGGGTTCGACGATATGGCGGCGACCAGCTTGGGCAATCTCGGTATGTCCTGCCTCGAGCTGGGCAACCTGGTCGAGGCCCGCCGCTACCTCACCGAGGCACTAGCGCTGTACCAACAATCCGGTTCGCGTAACGGTGAGGCCAATGTCCGTACCGGCCTGGCGATGTTGGAGGCCGAGAACTTCGCCTACGACGACGCGGCGTACCAGGCCGCGCTGGCTCTGCGGGTCGCCCGGGATATCGACGATCGGCGGATCGAGTGCGACGCGTTGTGCGTGGCCGGCATGGTGGCGTTTCGCCGTGGCGACGCCGCCGGCGGGCGGGATCGTCTGGTCGAGGCGATCGGGGTGGCCGACACGATCGGGTACGGCCGGGGCCTGGTACCGGCGCTGACGGAGCTGGCTGCGATCGAGCTGAGCTTGAGCGACGCGCTGGCTGCGGCGTCGGCGGCGCAGCGGGCCCTGGTGATCGCGCGTGCTGCCGGTCGTCGGTCGGCGGAAGCGCGGGCGCTGGCGGTTCTGGCCGCGGTCGATCTGGTTCGTGGGCGTTATGACGAGGCGATCGGGCAGGCGCAGCAGTCGGTGGCCATCTGCCGGGATCTGGGGCTGGATCTGGATCTCGCTCGTGGGCTGTACACGTTGGACGCTGCTCTTCGGGACACCCGCGGCAGGAGCGGGAGGTCCGGGTACCGGGACGAGGCGGACGCCATCATGACCCGGCTGGGGGTGAAGGTTCCGCAACCGCCGCGGTGACACCGCCCGTGATGGCCTTGTTGCCCTGCAAACAGTGGGCTTTGGGACAGTAGCTCCAACGCCTAATGCCGATTCTGTGTGCTCAGCAGCGCGGGCATTGATCACCACGCGCCAGATGCGGGTGTCGTGCTCTCCGGTGAACTTCGCGATCTTCTGAACCGGCATCGAGCTGGCGAACGTGATCAGGAGCGCCTCGAACAACAACCCGTCCCGGGCCGGGCCCAGCTCACCGTCACCATGCGCACGCCGTGCTCCGGGCAGTTGACCCGAGGCGCACCTTCGCGTGCAGGTAGGCCCTCCCCGGCCCGGCGGCTCGACGGTCGCCGGAGCAGTTTGTGCGTATAACCGCCGAAACGGGAAGTCGCATCAAGCCGGGTGGGCGTCGGATGGGGTCATAGTACGGGTTGAGGGTCGGGACAACATAACCCGGCCGGAGGGAAGGACTCCTGCTGCATCACGTGCTTGGGACGGAGGGAAAGGCTGGTGGATGCCTGATGGCTAACGGCACCCTTGATAAGGTCCGGGAACTTCAGATCAAGCTGTACCGGGCGGCCGAGCGGTCGCCGACGCGACGCTTTCCACGCGCTGTTCGACAAGGTCCACCGTCGGGACTTCCTATCGAGAGCGTGGATTCAGGTAGCCGCCACGGCGACGCCCCTGGGGTGGATGGTGTCTGCATCGCCCAGATCGAGGAGCACGGCGCCGACGGGATCAACGACCTTCTCGTCATCCACAGAGCCAACCACGATGTCCTGGACCGAGGCGTCGGGTCTCGCTGAGGGCTCGTCTCCTGTCAAGCGGCTGAGACCGTCCTGTCCACGACCGCCGCGCGAGTGGGTCAAGAGCTTGAGCCCCTGAGTTGGTCTGAGTCACGAGTTCGGCTGCCGCTTCCCGGGCCAGTCGATGACGGCGGGACCGCCCCGGAACACGCCGCCGAGCCGAGGCAAGCGGTTGCCGCGTTGGGTGGCGAGCTCGCTGAGGATCCACGTAAGGGCCGCCGCCAGTTGCTGTGGGTCGTCACGGATTGTGGCGGAGACGGCCAACTGCACGGGTAGCCGATTGTGTGTACCGGCGGCGGCGTGCAGGAGGTCGTCGTCAGGCAGGTACAGGCGGGCCTGGGTGTCCGGGGGCAGGGTCTCGATGATGAGGGTGACGGTCAGCGTCGTGTGCGGCAGGCTGACATGCAGGGTTCCGGCCGTTGTGAGTCTGATCATGGGGCCGCTGAGCGTGGCGATGCTGCCCTGATCGGCCATGGTGTCGAGCGCGTCGATGATGACCCGGGTCGCGCCACGACCCATACGGGTTGTGGCCAGGCTTGCAGCGAGCTGTCGCTCCGCGGGGGTTCTGGGGCGGCCAGGGTCGAAAACGCGGAGATCCCCGAGCGGGCTCAGGTCGAGATGGTGGCGTTGGGCGTACGCATCAATAGCGCGCCACCGTACCTGTGCGTCGCGCTGGTCGGCGACGAGGCCGAGGCTGTCCATCAAGTCCAGAATAAGAGCCTGCACGACCGGCGGGTCGAGGATCGGGGTCCGTTCGGGGTGCTGCTGCACCTTGGCCAGCCAGGTCGCGGCTGAGTTCAGGCGGTCGATGTTGACGCGGTCGGCGCGGGTCAGAACCGGCGGTCGGGGTGCGGTCGGGCCGGGCAGGAGAGCGGGTGGTGTATCGAGGTTTGCAACATCGTGGAGGCCGCGGGCTGCGGTGGCGCCCAGCCCGGTGACCGACTGGATGAGCAGGCGGACGGGTAGGGTTGCCACGGCCGCGGCCATAGCGGCGGCGCTCCGCAGCTTCTCGGACGGGGTAGGCGGCGTGGGAGCCGGGACCGGTTCGATGAGGACGTCGAGCGCTTGGGCGGCCTCCAGCAGGTCGCCAATGCGGGTGGCCATGTCGGTCACGTCGGCTGGCAGCCGGGCGGCGGCGTCGTACAACGCTTTGAAGTCTTGGGCACGCCGGTTGGCCGGGGCGCCGGTCAGCACCATGGTTTCGCCAATGGCGGCGCCAGTGGTGGCGGAAAGAATGCCGGCGCGGACCGCCCAGATCAGTGCGACCTGGCCTGGGTAGAGTGTGGCGGCGATCACGCTGAAAATGGCCCGCCCAGCCAGGCCCCCGCCTTGCTTGACCACGAATTGCAGCATAGCGTCCACCTCTTCGGGGCGGCCGCTCCGGCGGTCGAGTTCGCGTTGGGTGCGGGCCTCGGTCATGCTCTGGAACCAGCGCAGCCGCTCCGGGATGGGTTGCGGCGCCACGCGCAGGGGCGGGCTGATCTGGTGAATCCGCTCCACCACGTGCGGCCCGACATCGCCGGCCATTTCGATGCGTGCGGCCAGGACCTCCCTCGTCCGCCGGATGAGGGTGTCGATCCAGTTCAGCCGGTACCGGGCGTCCCATTGGGCCGTGACGAACTGGTCGGCCTGCAGGTCGGGGACGTTCAGGGTCCAGCCGCGGCCGTAGCCGAGGCCATAGCCAAGGTCGATCATGCCGCTGCCGATGACCAGCCGGAGCGGTAGCGTATTGTGCGAACCGCTGGCGAGGTCCTTGAGCACCTGGAACAGGATCCGTTGGGCGGCCGAGCCGACCTGCCGGGTGGACACCCGCGCCGCGTTGATCCATGGTGGGGCCTCGCCGCTGGGCACGCCCAACGCGTCCAACGTGTAGGTCAGAGCAGCGCGGGCGCGCGGGCGTAGGTTCAGGAAGTCGAGGGCCTGGCCGATCAGGTCCCGCCGCCATTGCATGTCGTTGACGAGGTCGTCGACCTGCTCGTTCACGCGCGGCCGCAGCACGTCCAGCGCCGCCTGCATCCGAGCCAGTTCCGCGTCGAGGGCGACCAGGCTGTCCGGGGGGAGGAACTCGGCGCGGACTACTCGGTCGTGCAGCACTTCGGTCAGCACCCAGGCCGACTCAACCATCCGGTTGCGTGGCCCGTGCGGCAACGCTCCTAACACATATCTTCGGAATGCGGCCGCCGCCGCTTCCGGCTGGTCGCCGATCAGCCAATCCGCGAGCGCTCCGGTCCCTGCAAACAACGATTCACCGACGAGGTTCTCCGTGGCCAGAGCCAGCCCGGTCCAACTGTCGTCGCTGGACAGCATGGTGAAGGAGCCGGCGGCACCGCCCGCGAAGCCGGCCGGACCGCGTTTGAAGAACTGCTCATCCGGCGTGCCAACCCCAGGCGGCGTGAACCACGCCTTCGGCGCGGCCGTCCGCCGAGTCGGCGGGGCCAGCGCCCGCTTCCCCCTGGCCCTGCGAGCCTGAATGTCGGACGCGATCTTGTCTGCGCTGGCCTGGGTGCCACGCTTGAAGAGGTTGCGAGCGAGGCTCATCCACGAATAGATAGGATCGCGGCCTCCCACCGAGTTGGTCAGGAAGTCATTCCCGGCCCAGCCCGCCACGTCCAACATCCGCCGGAGCAGGTGTGATAGGAGGTGCGGCCGCTCCGGCGTCCTCGTGTACAGCGAGTCGGTGAGACCTTGCACGAGCCGTTTCGGCAACGACGCCGGTCGGGCCACCTGCTGCATGAGATCGTCGATGTGCTGCACCACTAATGGGCCGTCCCGTAGGTTCAGCACCTCGTCCCGCATTGCCGACAGGACGTGCGTCAACCCCGCGCGCAGCGCCGGCACATCGACGGCGGCCTCCTCGTGCAGGAACATCCCGGCCCGGTGCAGGTAAAGCGGCAGGTACGCCCGGACGGGCTCCAACCGGGCGATGACTCGGGCACGAAGATCCGCGTACGGCACGGTCGGATCCAACCGTCCGGGGTTCACCATCGCGGCCAGATCATTCATCACTACGTAGAAGTCCATGGCTATCGCGAAGTCACTGGCGTCGGCGCGCACCAGCACGCTCATCGGCCCACCAGGGGGGTCCTCCAGCGCCGCGGCCTGATAACCTGGCAGTGTATCCACGACCTCCATCTGCAGTTCGATCACGAACTGCGCAACACCGGGGATGTTCTCATCCACCAGCAACCGCAGTAGACCCAGGTCCGCATCCATGCTTGCGCCGGTGAACGACTTCGATTGCATGAATGGCAGGAGCTGGCGCACGTACCGATCCGCCGCCACTGCCACCGCGGCCAGCACCCCGGCCGGATCGCGTGCCGAACGTGACAGCAGCAGCATCAGCCCGATCTCACGATGACGCGGGTCATTCATCAAGGTACGACCCAAGGCCCGCAGGCGCACGTTAACGTCGCTCTGGTCGGACAACAGGCCCATCGCGGTCAACTGATGGTGCAAGAGCTCCCGCGCACCCGCCAACCCCTCCGCGGCCTGCCGCCCGGTCGCCACCAACCGGCCGAGTGCAGCGATGTCCGCCGGCATCGAGTCACCGCGCCGCGGAATCTGGGTCGAGTCAAAAACAACCCCGGGCCTACCACCCAGGAAAAGCCGACGGAACCGCCGGCCGGAGTCCCACCAGGTATGGGCGGTCTCCGTCGCGACCGCCAACAAAACGCCGCTGACAATCTCAGTGGCGATCGGCGAACCGAGCACGTCGGACGAGATGTCCAACGTCATATCCGGGGCGCGGCGCGCGCGCAGAAGCCCTAACGTGTCCCGGTCCGCCGACAACCGGAATTGGCCGTCCCGCAACTGGCCGCTGAATCGCACCTGAATGTTCACCGGCTCGGCCAGTAGCACCATAGGCACGACGTGCAACAGCAACGGCTCGACGGGGTCGGACTCAACCCGCAACAGGTCGCTCCTCAGCGCCCGGGCAGCCCGCTCCAGCAAATCCTGTGATAGAAGATCGACGATGTGTTGTTGGTATGGATCGCCCTGGCCGCCGACCATCATCTGGGCGGCCAGCCCGTGCTGTGCTTGGCTGGCCGCCTCCAAGGCCAGGTCATTGGCCGCGTCCTGGGCCGCGCCCGGGGCGGGCTGCGCGGCGACGGCTACCGGCGCCGCCGCCACCAGCGCCTGTGCCGCGGCGACCGCCTCGTGCAGCCGTGCGGTCCGCATGGTCAGCTCCTCCGCCGGTGTGGTGTCCGTGAGTACGGCTGTGGCCAGCGCCTGCGATGCCTCGCGTAGCTGGCGGGCCCGTTCGTCGGCCGCGGTGGCGAGCAGGTCGGCCAGTTCCCGTTGGGCGTCGGTCAGCGCGGTGTTCGTGGGCTGTGCCTGCCGGCGCAGGTCGACGGCCGCCGCACCGGTCTGGGTGTCCGTGCGCAATGCCGCGGCCACCTCCGCGCCGGCGTTGGCGACGGCCTGCACGCCGGCCGCGGCGTTGCCCACTCCGGTCGCCCGCCTGGTCACCTCAGCGGCGGGCGCGGCCTGCAGAGCGTTCAGCAACGCCAGATGGTCGGTGTCCAACTCCGTCGCCTGCCGCTCAAGGACCGTTGCCAAGTCGCCAGCCCGGCGACGCTGTTCGTGCGGCTGCCCGGCCGCACCCTCGAGGGTGCGCAGTTGCGCCACCACAGTTCGTGCCCGCGGTACGACCGGCGTCGCGTGCCGGGCCACCGGCACGGCGGCTATGACCGCCTGCGCCCCGGCGGCCGAATCCTGGGCCAGTCGGGCCCGCCGGGCCACCTCGGCGGGCGGCTGCGTGCGCATCGCATCGACCAGCTCCTGGTTGGCCTGCTCCTGCGCGGCGGCGCGACCAGCCACCACGCCGGCCACCCCCAGCACGAACCCCTGCTCGCCACCGGTGAGCCGGGTCGCCTCATCCTCCAGATCCCGCTGTGCCACACGGGTATTCGCCGCGGCCTGCCCGAGCGCCCGCGCCTGCGGCACCTGGGCCTCCACCGCTTGCGCCGCGGCCGCGGCGTCCTGTGCCTGCTGCGCTGTCTCGCCGACTTGATCGGCCGGGCGGGTCGGGTCGGCGATCGCATCCACCACATCCTGCACGGCCCGGTCCACCCCGGCGGCCCGCTCCTCCAACGCACCGGCCAGCCCGCGCACCAGCGTCTGCTCCGCCCCGGCCAACCCGTCGGCCTGCTGGCCCAGGGCCTGCCCCTCGGCCCGTACGCCGGCCCCGGTGACCGCCGCGGCGGTCACCCCCGGTACCACCGCGATGGCCGCCTGCAGGTGGCCGGTGGCATCGCCCAGCTGTTGCGTCAGCATCGCCACCCGCGCCCACCGCGCCTGATCGGTCGGCTCGACCTGGGCCTGTGCCAACGCCTCGGTCAACTGGGTCTGCAACAGCGCCCGCAGACCGGTCACCGCCGCCTGCAGCCCACCAGCCAGCCGACCCGCCACCGCCCGCTGCGCCGCGTCGGCACCGGCATCGTCGGCCACCGTCTGCAGCCGCGCCGCCTCATCCGCGGCTACCCCAGCCGCCTGGTCGCCGGCCCGGGCCGCTGTCGCCGCCAGGCGGGCGGCGTCATCCGGATCTGGCAAGACCTGATGGAAGCCGGCCACAGCCGGGGCGGCCTGGACCTGCGGCAGCGGCGGCCCATCCACCAGGTCGTTGGCCAAGACCAGCGTCTGATACAACAGCCGGGTGGCCAGGCTGTCGTGGCTCATGCCGGCCACGAAGGGCAGCAGCGTGTCTCGCAGCGTGTTGACCAGGCTGTCCCGCTGCGCCGCGGCGGCCCCCAGCAGCGTCAACCCCACCAGTCCGTCGATGACCGCCTGCACCTGATCGACAGCCACCGCCGCCCCCCGCCCCGCCTGCACCGCCGGCCAAACCGCCATGGCCAGCTCGGTAGACGCCGCACCAGGCGCGGCCGGGCCGCCGGCGGCGCTCGGGTTGGTCGGTGGGGTGCCGGTTGGTGTTGTCAATGGGTTGTTGGGTGGGGTGTCGGGGGGCGACGACTCGGGCGGCGAGGTCGGCGGGCCACTGCCGTCCAGCTCGTCCAGCCGCTCCCGCAGCGCGGTGACCAGATCGGCCAGCGTCAGCCGTGCGGCCGCCCGGCGTGCGATCGCCACATGATCCGAGCTATCCGTCAGGCTCACCATGACATCACCTAGGCCGTGGGCGCCCCAGGTAGCGTGCCCGTATCCGAGGGCAGTCGCGGCGACCGCGATCCGATGTGCCTCGGCCAACGCGGCCGGGTCGGGCTCCGCGTGGCCGGCCTGGACTGGGCCGATCAGGGCATCCAACCGGTCCAGCTGCAGCGCCAGCGCCTCGATGATCTCCTTCGTTTGGGTCAGGTCGGCCACCGCCATGACCCTCCGATCCGGTTGGGCACCAACCACCGGCCTGGGCGGGTCGCGCCTCAAACTGAACCTGACCGTGTCGAGCGTGCCTTGAAGCGCCCGTAGGGCGGCGGTGACGTGCCCACGGATCGGCGTCACGGACTGCCGCTCCGGCCGTCGGTCGGGGTGCTCGGCGTATTCGGTCTGCACAGCCAGCAGATGCTCCGCCACGTCCACCACCCCGGACTGGGCGTCGATGGCCCCGGACAACCGTCTGCGCTCTTCGGTGAAAGGAATCGATTCCAGGATCAATGAGGTTAACGACTCCAGATCTGTTGTAGCGGTGTGCAGGCGATCCAGGAGTCCGATGAAGGCGCCGGCCATCAGGTTGTCCGGCGGCATCGCTTCGGCTAGACGCGGGGCCACCCTTTCTAGTCGGCTGGCCAGGTCGGCTGCGCGGTGCACCGAGCGGGGGGCAAACAACCCGGCGCGCCAGGTGATGGTCAGGTAAACGGAGTGGATCGCATTCCAGATCCTGGTGGCCTCGGCCGGGGTCAGGTGCGATCCCCGCAGTGCGCCCTCGACCGCGGCGGCCTGCGCAATGATCCGCTCGGCGTCGGCGATTTGGCTGGTGCGGGCGTCCTCCTCAGCGGACCGGTCCGTGTCGACCACCGCGCCCAGCCACGCCTGTGCCGCGCGTTGCAGGGCTCCGGTGCGGGCGTCGACGTTGGCGACCAGGCCGTTCACCACTGCCTGTTCGGGCCGGGTGAGCCGGGTGGTCGCCGGCCGCTCCAGCCCTCGCAGCACGGCGGCGGTGGTATGGGTGTTCATCGCCACGACGACCGCCTCCACCGCGGTGGCCAAACCCCAAGTCTGCTCCCGCGCCGCGGTCAGCTGCTGGGTCAGCCGGGTGATCTGGTCGGCGGGTGTGTCCAGGTTCGCGATCGCCGCCAGCAGCGCCGGACGGTCCTCCTCGACCTGCCTGGCCAGCCCGTCAGCAAGATCAGCCAGCTCACCCGCGAGCGCACGCAAGGCACGCGTCGTGTCGATCTGGCCCGCGATCGCGCGAATCTGGGTCGCGTCCGGGACGGCAATGACCCGCGTTCCGGCTATCGCGTCGCACGCGGCCTCGGCGCCGGCCACCGCGTCGTGCAGCTGCCGGGTCAGCCGGGTCAGCCGGTCCGCCGGTGCGGTGCTCAACTCGTCGACCAGCGCCTGGCGGGCCGCCGCCACCGCGGCGGCCCGGCCCCGGATTGCGGCGACCAGCAGGCTCCGCTGCTGCCCATCGGTTCGGTCCGCATGCTTGGTCAGGTCTTGCACCACCGCGCTGAGGCGACCCGGCCCGAGCGATGCCGTCGCCCGAAGAATCCCCACCGCCTCGATCGTTGCTTGGGCCGTGGCCGCCGCGTTCTGCAGCTGTTGGATGCGCTGGTCGAGCTCGTCGGCGCCCACGGCCGGGTCGTCGATGGCGTTGAGCAGCGCCTGCTGGGCTACCCGCACGCCCGCAGCCCGGTCGGCCAACGCAGCGGCCAGCCTGGCCAGAATCGCCCGCCGTTTCACCCAGGACAACCACCGAAACAGCGGTTCACCGGCTTTGGTCAGTTGGGTGGCCAGGGTGTGGGTGGTGGCGGTGGTGGTGGTGGCGGCCTGGATGGCGGTGGGGGCGGCGGTGATGGCGGTGGTCAGGGCGGTGGTGGCGGCGGTGAGTCGGTCGGTGAGGTGGTGTAGGCCGGCCCACAGTTGGGTTTGGTCCGTGTCCGTGACCTGGTCGGCCTGGGTCAGCGCGGTGGCCAGTTGGGTGGCCAGCTGGTGCACGACGGCGGCCCGGGCGGGGGCCCGGCCGGCCGTCTCGGCCGCCGCGCCGGCGGCGACCCGCACGGCGGCCTGGGCGGCGTCGGTGATGGCCTGCGGGTCGAACAGATTCTGCTCGAATGCGGCGGCCGGCGTGGGCAGAGGTTCAGCGCCGAGCTGGGTGATCACCGCGTCCAGCGATTGATAGATCATCCGGGCCGGGGCCCGGCCGGCCTGAACCAGCTGCTGCAGTGGCGCCACCAGCAGCTGCTGCTGGATCGGGGGCAGGTTCAGCTGCAGCAGCCCGGCGATGATCGCCTGCAGCTCGCCTGTGGGCACCGGCACCGTGGCCCCGGCCGGCCGGCCGGGCACCGACGGGTCCCTGATGGCCGCGAACAGCCCGGCCGCGGCCTGCCGGGCCAGCCCGGTCACCTCGGCCAACGCGGCCTGTACCCCAATCTGGGCGGCCTGGCCGGGCACCGCCGCGGCCAGCCGGGCGGTCACCGTGTTGGTGATGGTGGTGATGGCCGCGGTTAGGTGGGCGACGGTGCCCAGGTTACCGGCATCCGGCGGGATGGCCTCCAGCTGGGCGGTCAGGTCACGCAGCTGCTGCACGGCAAGCGCCAGCTCCGGGTCGGCTGCGGCCGGCACGGTGGCGGTCGCGGCCGCGGCGGCGGCGGCGGCGAAGGCGATCGCCGCGGTGGCGGCGGTGTGCGCGGCAGCGAACTCGCCGGCGCCCGGCAACACGCCCTCTACAGTGACTGCGATGACGTCCGACCCCGGCTGAGGCTGATCCGGATTGGGCTGGGTGTTCTGGTCGGGTGGTCCTTGCTGGTTGGCGTTGTTGTCGTGTGGTGGTTGACCCCCGAGGTTGCTGGCGTCGTTGCCCATCTGGTTGCGGATGTCGGGGACGTTGGCCCGCCATTGGGGCTGGGGTGCGACGTAGCCATAGTTCTCGGGGTGCACGGCTTCGGGCTGGTGTTGGGTTGGGACCTCGGCCGCCACCGGGGCCGGTGCCGTCGCGACCGCGACCCCGCCCTGCCCGTCGACACGCTGCCCGCCGTCGTGGCCGGCCGGGCTGGCCGGACCCGCGACCGGCCCGGTCTGGGCTGGTGGCTGCTCGTCGGGCAGGATCGACTCGACCTCGCCTAACACCTTCGCGAGCAGGTTGTTGGCCAGCCGGTCGGCCGGCCTCATCCCCGATGTCTGCAACGCCTGCAGATCCCCGACCAGGTCATCGCGGTGGGCCGTGGTGAGCCGGTCGGTGATCGGCAGCATCCGGATGCTCTGGATGAGCCGGCCGACTTTGTCCGGGCCCACCCCGCTGTGATCGACGCGCCACCGCGCCAGGTCCGCCATCAAACCGGCTACCTGTTGGCGTACCTGCACCACCAGCGGATCGGCCTGCGGGTCCAGGTTCAGATCACCCAAGCTGTTCGCGATGCTGGACAGGTCCGGCCGGCTCGGGTCCAGGTTCAGATCACCCAGACTGTTCGCGATGCCGGACAGGTCCCGCCGGCTCGGATCCAGGCTGAGATTACCCAGACTGGCCGCGATACCGGACAGGTCCGGCTGGCCCGCAACCTGGTCCGGGTCCAGGTTCAGATCACCCAGGCTGGCGGCGATGCTGGACAGGTTGTCGCCGCCGTGCCTGCCCTCGCCGACCGCCGGCAGGGTCGATGGG
The DNA here is from genome assembly GCA_963803345.1 of uncultured Actinomycetota bacterium. Classification (GTDB taxonomy): domain Bacteria; phylum Actinomycetota; class Actinomycetes; order Mycobacteriales; family Micromonosporaceae; genus CAWDLX01. The sequence goes on along the minus strand of CAWDLX010000003.1, from coordinate 2,367 downwards.
CTGGCCGATGGCTGTTCGAGCGGGTGGAGTACGGGCTGGGGTGCTAGTTGCTGGTGGGCTTGGGTCAGGGCGTGGCTGATGCGGGTTTGGATGGCCTGCTGCAGTGTGTGCGGGTTGGCGTGGGTGTAGTACTGGCCGATGTGGATGGTCACCGGTGCGGCGATGCTGCCGGTGAGCAGCTGTGCCAGGCTACGCGCGGGCAGGGTGTAGCCGACCGAGACGCCGGGTGGGGCGGGCTGGTGGGTGATGGTGAACGTGAGGGTCTGTCCGTTGATGAGGGTGGCCCGCCATACGCCCGGGTTGAGTTGGGCCACGGCCTGTACCACCCCGGCACCGGCCCAGTCCGTCACCGCCTGGTTGACCAGGGTGGGTAGCTGGTCGGCGGGTACCTGGTGGGCCATCGCTTGGGCGGCGGTCAGCGGCGCGCCGTTGTGTTCGGGCGCGGTGAGTACGCCGGTCTGGACGCTGTGCTCGAGGGCGGTGGCCTGGGTCCATGCCGATCCGGCTTGGGCGGCGGTGACTCCGGTGGTCGGGTCGGTGCCCTGGATCAGGTGGAGCAGGGTGGTCAGGGCCTGCTCGTCGGCCGGTGCCGCCACGCCCTGTTGCTGCGGTGCGGGTGTGCCGTGCCACACCGGTTGAGGCGTGGCCTGCGGCTGCGGCTGGGGTGTGGCTTGCTGCTGCCATGCTGTCGTGGCCTGCTGCTGGGGTGTTGGCGTTGCCTGCTGCGGACCCGCGGCGGCGGGCGCGGCTTGCTGCTGGGGTGTGGGTGTGGTGTGGGGGGCTGTGGGGGTGCTGTGGGTGTTGGGGAGGTTGGCGAGTAGTTGCTGTAGTTGTGCTTGCGCGGTTGCTTGGGCGGCGATGGCGGAGTGGAGTTGGGGTACCAGGCGGCGTAGTTGCCAGGCGTGGTGCTCGACGTTGACGTCGGTGAGGCCGGTGATCGGGTTGAGGCGGTGGGCCTTCACCGCGTTGGTGTATTGGGTGTTGACCACCTGGGCGTCGGGGCTGTTCGACTCCGTGAATATCTCGTCGGTGATCGCGCTGTATATCTCGTAGCTGCCATTGTGGCCGCTCCGGGCGGTCCTGTTCACGGCCTGCTGGTCGAAGTCGACCGACTTCGCGGAGTGGGCGGTGAGGCGCACGTGCAGGCCGCCGGCCGCTTCCGCCTCCGCGCTGACTGGGATGTCCACGCCCCGGCCGAGCTTCCCGATACCGATGACGACCTCGCCCATCTGGCCCGCCTGGCCGACGATGTCCGCGAACGCCGTCTCCCAGGTCGACCCCTGCTCCAGGTACCAGCGCGCGTCGACGACCTTGTGCGGGACGCCGGCGGCGGTCAGCTTGTCCGACAGTTCGCGGGCGATCTGGTTCTGGTCCACGATGGTCAGCTGCGGCCGGCCCGGCTTATCCTGCATCACCTCGTCGACTTCGACCTTGACGGTGTGCATGTCCCGAATGTCGGCGACGATCTTGTCGATTTTCTCGGCGTGACTGCCGAACACCTGCTCCTGGTATTGCTTCAACTCACTCGCGTAGTAGCGCGGGATCTCTCGAACCTTCCCGGACATTCCCAGCGCTTCGTATTCTGCTCCGTGGCCTCGGTTAGTGCCGGACGCGCCAGCGATTTTGCGGAAGTTCTTCTCAGAGAGGATCTCCCTTGCCGTGACGCTCTTGGAGGTGGCCGAGTCGGAGCGAATTTCCAACCCATGTCTATCCTCCATATGTTTCGCCTCGATCGCCTGCGCCACACCGTTGGACCAGCGGCTCTCCAACGTCTTCGACGTGTCGGTCGACAGGTCCACCAGTACCGAGTGGTCGGTCTGATCGATGATGTAGAGCTTGCCCTTGTGGACGATGTAGTGCTTGTTCTCGATGTACTCCCATCTGGCCGACGCTGCCCGATCCAGACGCATCAGTTCCCACTCGGTCGGCGGGTGGCCGAGCAGCTGCGCAACCTTGGCCCGACCGATCTCGGTGAGAGCCGCGCGACCCCCGATCTGGTCCTCGGTACGACCAAAGTGCGCCGGGGTCAGAGAACCGTCAGCCACCTTCGCGCCCAGCCAGTCGCGCGCCCAGGTGACCTGGCCCTCGACAAAGGCCGACGCCCGGCTGGTCTGCCCGTCGCTGATGATGAAAGTGGTGTTCGAGTGCAACGCGACGCCATCGATCTCATCCACGAATGCGCTGAGCTCGTACTTCTCGGGCTCGGGCTCGTATGGGAAGAGTTCGTGCTTCCACTCGTTTGCGTATATGCTGAGTTTGACATCGTTAAAGACCGGCCAGTCCCGCAGATAAGCGAACCCGGCGTCCTTTATGGTGCCGACGTAGAGTGTTTTGCGGCCTTTCACCGGCAGGGGCGCGGTGCCGTCC
>CAWDLX010000002.1:0-40392 GCA_963803345.1 uncultured Actinomycetota bacterium | reverse complement strand
CTCTCGATCGCGTCGGCGTGCGTTGCCCAGTTGTCGATGTGCGCCATGCAGTAATCGTCGGTGTTGGTGGGGTCGGTGGTGTTGCAGACGTACTCGTGCCACGAGATGTAGTCCGGTGGGGGCGTTGCCGCCTTGACGAAGCTCGCGATGTACGTCGGGTTCGACTGGAAGTTGGCCGGTCCGACGAAGGCGTACTGAGGGGGCGCGGCACTCTTCAACGCTGGGATGACCTGGTTCCAGCCGGCGACATAGGCGGTCGCGTCCACGCCGTTGAGGTCGGACTCGTTGCCGTACTCGAGGTAGACCCGCCGCTGCCCGAAGACGCTGACGATAAGGCTGAGTAGGTGCTGGTTCGACGCCAGGGTGCCGTTGCGGGGATCGTTGAGGATGAGCATCGGGGTGGCTCCGACCGCGAGGACCGCCTGCATCATCTTGGTCATCTCGGCGTCGGACTTGGCCTTTCCCAGCGGAACGCGGATTGTCGGTACGCCCCAGCCGCGGAACAGCGCCTGGGTGGTGGAGCTCGTAACGAGCTCGTCGGTGGCGTCAAAGTAGGACATGTTGATGCCGAACACCGCGGGGTTGACTCCGCTCACGACCGTTGTCGCCGGTGCGGCCGCCATCGATGGTGTGGAGCCGTGTTGCCATACCACGATGTCGACCGCCGTCGCGACGAGTAGGGCGAGCACCGCGGCGACGATCGACCGCCGCCGGCCCGGGCGGGCGCGGGTGCGGGTGCGGGCGCGGCGCCACGCGCCACGGCCGCGTCGGCCGGCGAAGGTCAACTCCGTGGTGTCGCCGGCGGTGTCCCAGGCCGGTGTCCGGGCGATCAAAGGGCCGGAACCGGCGGGCTCGGGGGACTCGTGGTGCCCCACGTCGGTCCAGGCGATCAGCTCATCCTGCTCCGGCGATATCGGCGCGAAGGGCTCATCCTGGTCAGGCAGTACCGGCACGAGAGCCGGGGACATCGGTCCACTAGGGACGGACGTCGGGCCGGCAGCGCCGGCCGCGCCGATCTCGCCAAGGACCCGGTCCAGCTCCTGGGCCAGCGTGAGAGCGTCGGGGCAGCGAGTGTACGGCTCGGGGTCGAGCGCCTGCGACAGAGCCCGGCGCAGCTGTTGAGGTGCGTCGGCCCGAGCGATCGTCGGGCGCGTTCCACTGGTGATACTGAGCAACAGGCTCGCGAATCCGCCCCGGTCGGGATAGGGCGGGCGGCCGGAGAGCAGGAAGAACGCCGTGGCGGCCAACGCGTACACGTCGCTGCGCGGGGTCGGCGCGCCGCCCCGGAGTACCTCGGGCGCGGTGTACAGCGGCGCCTGTCCAGCGGCGATCCCGTGCTCGGCGCGCAGCCGCGCGCTGACCAGGTCGCCCAGTACGGGGTTGCCGTCCGCGCCCACGAGGATCGTGTCCGGGCGGATCTCGCCGTGGCAGAGTCCGGTCTCGTGCACCGCGTGCACCGCCCGCGCGACCGGTGCGAGGTAGCGAACCACATCACCTACGGCGAGTGGACCGTAGGTGCCCACCAGGTCGGCCAGCGAGCCGCCCGGTGTGTCGTCTCCCGCCTGCCGTCCGTCGCCGGCACGGGTGCTTCCCGTCGTCGCGGTCATTGGTGTCCGCCTCCTCGCGTGGTTGCCTTGTGCTACATCCTCTCCGGCCGCGACGACGTGCCGAATCGTCAATATGAACCACACCATGCAGTCGGTCCCGGGCAGCGTCGCTCATTTGCCTGACTCCCGACGGGCCGTCGCGACGCCGACGATGGTCGTGGTAGCCGGCTGCGTTCGGCCGCCCATGGTGCGGCGAAGGAGTAGGTCGATGGTCAAGCGACAGCGTGGGCCAGAGCGGTCGTGGCGCGCGCGCCGCTTCCGCAGCGATCGCACCGCTGGTTACACGGCGATCGCGGTACTCGCCCTCATCGGGACCCTGATCGTGACCGTCCATGTCGCCGCTCACGGGGTCCTGCCGGGGATCAGCGACGTTGGGGCGTGGCTGTCCAACACCCCGCAGGGGTCCGTCGTGCACGTCAACGGTCTGGCCGGCGAACCGGATGCCCGTGTGACGATCCACGGCGCCGATGGCCACCCCCTGCAAGTGGTCCAGGACCGCGGGCAGGTTCTGGTGGTCGACACCGTCACCGGAGTCGTGAGTCGGATCGATCCCGCGCAGCTGACGGTCAGCCAGGCGGTCGACACCGGCACAGCCGGCGCACAGATCGTGACCGGAGGCGGAGTCGCCTACCTCGTCGACGCTGAGGCCGGTGTGGTTCAGCAGATCGATCTGGCCAAGCTGAGCGCGGTGGGTGCGCCCGCGCGCTTGAACAAGCGGCTCGGCCCGAGCGGCGTGGACGACCGCGGCACGCTCTGGGCTCCGGTGCCGGCCGACGGCCAGCTGATTCCGGTAGCCAAGGGTCAGGCTGGTACGCCGGTCGAGGTCGGTCATGGTGGCGACTCCTTAGCGTTGACCATCGCCAGCGGCACGCCCGTGGTCACCAACTCCACCCAGGCCACGATGACCGTGGTCAGCCGCACCGGCGGTACGGTCACCGTCAACCTGCCCAAGGCCACGGACGCGCCGCCTCCGGCCATGTTGGCACCGCCGAGCACCGACGGCGCGTTGGTGCCGGTGGTGGTGGCCGGCGCCGGTCAGCTCGTGGTGGTCGATACCAAGAAGGGCGAGTCGACGTCGGTCACCCTGGCCGACCTCAAAGGCGATGATCTCGGTGCCCCGACAGCACTCGGGTCACGTGTGTACGTGCCGGACAACACGACCGGACGTCTGATCGTGTACGACTCGGCCGGTGGACAGCTTCTGGACCAGATCACCGTGACCGGGCGACCGAGCAAGCTGCAGCTGTTCGTCAAGGACAACATGCTGTGGGTGAACGATCCCGACGGACCAGACGCCGTGACGGTGGACCAGGCCGGCAAGGTGCATCACGTGGGCAAGTACGACCCGCGGCTGCCGGGAGGACCGCTGCCCACGCCGAGCGCCCAGCCGACGACGTCGCCCAGCCCGTCCGGCTCGCCGTCCGACCTGCACGCCGGCGACAACACGCCGCCGGCCCGGACCACGACCCAGGAGACGGCGCCGTTGAACCAGAACACGCGGCCGGCACCCAACAAAGCGACTCCTCCACCGGTAACACAGACGACCACGGCCACCACCCCGGCCACGACACAGACCACCACCGCCACCACCCCGGCCACGACACAGACCACGACGACTGCCACCACCCCGGCGACGACCCCCGCCGCCACGAGCTCACCGCCGCCGCCCCCCCAGGCGCCACCGACCGTCAGTGAGACGGGCCAGGCCGGTTCCATCGAGGTCATGTTCACCCGGGTCACCAGCGGCGGCGTGACCGACTACACCCTGACCGGCCTGCCCACGGGAGCACAGGTAGATCTGACCAGCATCCCGGCCTCCGGGTCTGCCAACCGATTCACCGTGACCGGCCTGTCGTGCGCCAGCGAGTACACGTTCGGCGTATCGGCGAACTATCCCAGCGGCGCCCTCACCACCACGGCCTCGGCCGCGGCCCGCCCGTGCGTCGTGCCCAGCGCTCCGCAGAACCTCAAGTTCGACACCGGCGCGGAGCAAAAGATCGGCGTCTCCTGGGCAGCGCCGGCCAATGACGGCGGTGCCCCGGTCAGCTACGTCGTGTCGTGGAGCGGCAAGAATTCTCCGGACCTCACCGCCACCAACTACACGATCACCGGCCTGACCAACTTCCAGAGCTACCTGGTCACGGTCGCGGCCAAGAACGGCGCGGGCGCCAGCCAGCCGCCGGCGAGCGGATCCGTGGAGTTGAAGCACGACCCGTGGCCGGGCAACGTCTGGAATCCGCTCTACCCGCTCAACGTCCGCGAGCAGGCGGACACCGGGTCGCAGAGCCTCAAGGTCTTCCCGCCGGGCAGCAGCGACGCCGTATCCGTGAAGTGCTGGGTCGTCGGCGGGATGTGGTCCGACCCGACGGGCTCGCCCGGCCCGGACAACAAGTGGTATCGAATCACCGCACCGGTGACCGGGTACATCGCCGCCGGCTACGTCAAGACCGCACCCAACGTCTGGAAGGGACCATGTCCATAGTAGACAAGCGGGCGCCGGCGCTCCCGCAGACCGAAGACACGATCACGCCGGCGGAGTTCGCCGGCCGGTTCACCCACATCGCCGACAGCATCGAACGGGTGATCCGCGGCAAACGCGACGTCATCGAGCTGGCGCTGGTCTGCCTGCTGGCCGAGGGCCACCTGCTGATCGAGGACGTGCCCGGGGTCGGCAAGACGACCCTGGCCCGGTGTCTGTCCGCCGCGATCGGCGGCCGGTTGCAGCGCATCCAGTTCACGCCCGACCTGCTGCCCTCCGACGTCGTCGGGGTCTCCATCTTCCACCCGGACACCCAGACGTTCCAGTTCCACCCCGGTCCGGTCTTCGCCAACATCGTCCTCGGCGACGAGATCAACCGCGCCTCGCCGAAGACCCAGTCCGCCCTCCTGGAGGTGATGGAGGAGCGGACGGTCACAGTGGACGGTCACAGCCGCGTGGTGCCGAGGCCGTTCATGGTGATCGCGACGCAGAACCCGATCGAGATGGGGGGCACGTACCCGCTGCCCGAGGCGCAGCTGGACCGGTTCCTGATGCGCGTGTCGGTGGGGTACCCGGACCGCGCCGCCGAGGTGACCGTCATGCGAGGCGGCCAGCGGCACCCGGTCGCTTGTGGACACTCTGCCCTGGGCCGTGGCCGCGCCGGCGGAGATCGCCGGGATGGTCGGGCACGCGACGGCGATCCACGTCGCGGACCCGCTCTACGACTACGTGGCCCACCTGGTCGCGTCCACCCGCGGCGAAGCGGACCTACGGCTGGGTGCCTCGCCGCGGGCGAGCGTGGCACTCATCCGGGCCGCCCGGGTCCGGGCGGCCGCCTCCGGCCGGGGGTATGTCGTTCCGGCCGACGTCAAGGCGCTGGCCGTCCCGGTGCTCTCGCACCGGCTGCTGCTCACCCCCGAGGCTGAGCTGCGTGGTCGCACGAGCGCCGACGTGGTGGTCGCGCTGCTGTCGATGGTCCCAGTCCCGCAGCCCGCGGCCCCGGTCGGAGCGTGAGCCGTGCCGACCCGACGGGGCTGGGCCGTCGCGGCCGCCAGCATCGCCTGCTATCTGGCCGGGTGGGGACTGGGCTATCCGGAGCTGGCGGTTGTCGGCGTGGGTGGCGCGCTGGCGTTGGTCGCCGGCGGCGTCTGGTTGGCGCGGTCGATCCCGCTCGAGCTCCACCGTGATATCGCCCCGGTGCGCGTCGCGCGGGGCGACCCGGCCATCGGCGTGCTGACGTGTGTCCACCGTGGACGGTGGCGGTTGGACGCCATGTCGGCCACCGACCGATGTGGTACGACCGAGGTGGCGGTCGATCTGCCGGAACTACGACCCGGTGGCACGTGTACCACCAGCTACTTCCTGCCGACCCGGCGGCGTGGCCACCTCCCGGTCGGGCCGCTGCGGCTGGTCGCCACCGACCCGCTCGGCCTGTTCCGCCGCGTACGGGCCCACGGCGGCACGGTGACGCTCTACGTCCAGCCCAAGACCGTGTCCCTGACCGCGCTTCCGTCCGGCCGTGTCCCGAACCCGGACGGGCCGCGCGCGGACCGGGCCGCCGGCGGCACGGTGACGTTCCACTCGCTGCGGCAGTACGAGTTCGGCGACGACCTGCGACACATTCACTGGCGCACGTCGGCCCGGACCGGGACGCTGATGGTGCGCCAGCTCGTGGACACCAGCCTGCCCCGCAGTGTCGTGCTGCTGGACAACCGAGCCGGCGCCTACGGGGCCGAGGATGACTTCGAGCTCGCCGTCGACGTCACGGCCTCGGTCGCGCTGGGAGCGGCGGCCCTCGGTTTCCCAGTCTCGGTCGTCTGCGGGGACCAGGAAGTGTCTACTATGGATGGCGAGCGGACCCCTCCCTCGGTCCTGCTCGACCGGCTTTCGCTCGTGGGCACACGGAGCGCCACGGCAGTTGTCCCTGACGGCCGCGGCCCGGTCCGGTCGCGGGCGCGGCGCGCTGACCTTCGTCACCGGCGGTCGCAGCGGTGCCGACCTACCGTCGATCGCGGCGCGCGAGGGTGAGTACGACCGGGTTGTCGTGGTGCGGGTGGGCGAGGACCCCGGGCCGGTCACGGCACGGCTTCCGCTGACGGTGGTGGACGCACCCGATCTGACCACGTTCGCGTTGGCCTGGCGGCGGCGGGCGGCGGCATGACCGCCTCGGGCTCCGGTCTGAGCCGGACGGCAGCCGGCCGGACTGATGTGCGCGCCAGCGGCGGTCACCACATCACCGGCATGGTGCTGGGCCTGCTCGTCGTGGCCTCGGCAAGCCTGGACTGGCTGCGGGTTTTCCCGTCAGGTCCGCTGTTGAGCACGATTGGCGTGGCCGTAGTGGTCCCGACGGCTCTGGTAACTCTCTGGACCGGCGGCCGCGTTCGACTCTCGCTCTGGGCCGCGCCGGCCCTGAACGCCGCTTGCTGGCTGGTGCTGGTCAGTGTCACGCTGATGCACGCCAGGGGTCCCGGCCAGTTACTCGCTGGGGCGGGCCAGGCCGTCACCGCTGCGCGCGACAGCTGGTACGACCTTCTCGCGCTGGTTCCGCCCGCTCCGGCCGACCCGGCTCTGCTCGTCGGCGTCCACGCGGTGGTGTGGTTGGCCGCGTACGTGACGGCCGAGATCCTCGCCCGTACCCGGGCCACGCTGCCTGCGCTGCTGCCCGGCTTTCTCGTGCTGGTACTGGGCCTGGTGTTCGGCTACGGTGGCCGTCGGGTGAGTTGGCTGTCCGCGGGAGTGTTCCTGCTGTGCGCCCTGGCGCTGATCCTGTTGCGCCACGGCGGGACCGCTGGCCATCGAGCCCTGGGTGCCGGCCTTCCTCTGATCACGGCGATCGCCGCGTTGGCTCTCGTTCTCGGGCCGCCCTCGTTGGCCGGGCGCGACCGGCACCCGTTCGACCCGCGGCAACTGGTGCATCCGGCGGTCCTCGCCCGGAGTGTCGTGAACCCGCTCGACCAGGTGCCCGCCTGGCTGTCCACACCGGACATGCCGCTGTTCCGGGTGCAGGCTCCGGCACCGCAGAACTGGCGGATCGCCGTGCTCGACCAGTTCGACGGGCAGACCTGGCGGACCGACGACACCTTCCTGGCGACAGGAGCCCGGATACCCGGCCCGGACGGCCCGCCGTCCACCCGTGCCGTTACCCAGGTGGTGACGATCAGCGGGCTCTCGGGCGCGTGGCTGCCGGCGGCGGCTGCTCCGGTCGCGATCGCCGGGGTCGGCGCCCTGGCCGACCCGACCACCGGCGTCCTGCTCGGCCGGGCACCTCTGACGCCGGGCCAGCGCTACCAGGTGACCTCACAGGTTCCTCAGTACGACGCCGAATCGCTGCGTCAGGCGGTCCCGGACCGGGGCGCGCAGCGCGATATCGATTTGCCCAGCGGGCTGCCGGATGTCATCCGCACCGCGGCGGACGCGGCCACCGCCGGGGCCAGCTCGCCGTTCCAACAGGCGAGCCAGCTCGAGCATTACCTGCGCTCGTCGGCTCGCAACGATCTCGCCGCTCAACCGGGGCACGCGTACGGTCACCTGGCGTACTTCCTGGGCGTGAGCCATCGCGGCACGTCGGAGCAGTTCGCCACGGCCTTCGCGGTCATGGCCCGCAGCCTCGGACTGCCGACCCGGATTGTCGTTGGCTTCCGCCCCGGTACGGTGGTCTCACCCGGCGTGTGGCAAGTCACCGGTGGTGACGCGCTGGTGTGGCCGGAGGTCGACTTCGCCGGACTGGGCTGGGTTCCGTTCTTCCCCACCCCGAATGCGACGACGGGTCCGGCGGGACCGTCGGAGGGGCAGAGCGCGGAGCGCCAGCAGCTGGATCAGATGCTGGCCGCGCCGCAGCCGGCCCCCGTCGCAAGGCCCGCCGTGGCGACCGGCGTACGGCCAACCCCGTCGCATGGTCCCGACTGGCTCGTGGCCGCAACCTCGATCGGTGTGGTCCCGGTCGCCTACCTGGTCGCCGTGCTGATGGTTCCGGCGATTCGCACGTACCGCCGGCGCCGTCTCACCGACCCGGAGCGCGCGTGGCGGCCGCGTGGCGGGACGCCATTTGCCTGCTCCGGTGGGTAGGGCTGGCGAAGGTCGATGTGTTGACCTCCGCCGAGGTCGCGACCCTGGCCGCTGAGCGGGCCGGGCACCGCGGTGTCCATCGTGCCTCGTGCCGCTGGCCGCGCTCGCCGACGCGGCGGCGTTCTCGGGGTCACCGTCCAACCGCGACAGTGCGAACGCCGCCTGGGCGCATCGGGACCGGTTGGCGAACCTGGTGCAGCAGGCACTCGGTCCGCGTCGAGCCATGCGTAGCCGGCTGCATCCCCGCGTACTGCGCGACTGACACCGTACGATCAGCTCAGGTCAGCCTTCGAGCCAACCGCGCGCCTCGGCCAACTCCACCAACCGATTGCGGATCGCCACGATCTGCGCGGCGGTGATCTCAGGACAGTTGGCGATGAGCGCGTCCGTGACCTCGGAGCCGTACCGGCGCGTTGAGATGACCTCGTACAGCTCGTCATCGTCCAACTCACGCGATGACCGTTGGTCCGGTCCCGCCACGTCTGGCCGTATCTTGACATCGTAGGCCTTGAGCCCGCGCTGGCTGATCATGACCTGGTACTCGACTCTCGTGCCCACGCGTAGCAGGTTCGGCTGGCCCCCGAGTTCCTCAGAGTGGACGAACACGTCCTCCCCGCCGTCGTCCGGCGCGATGAACCCGAAGCCTCGGGAGAGGTTGAATTGAGCTACCCGTCCAGTCCACCTGCCCGGTCACATGCGCCCCGCCGGCGCCCGCGCCGTCGATACTGCCTGGCCAGGATCAGGAGGCGAAAACAGTCGGGCAAGGCAGCCCTTCGCGCACGGGACCCTTACGGTGCGGGGTCCGGGGCGTAGACGGCGATCCAGTCGACCTGCACGTCGCCAGCGGTGGAGTCGCTGACCTCACAGTTGTCATCGAAGCAGGTCTCGGTCTGAAGCACTGGGTGCAGCGGCACGCTCGGCACGTCGGTCGTCGAGACGCCGACGATCTGGCCATCGAGGTAGAACGTGGCCTTCCGGGTATCCACTCCATGGTGGCCGTGTGCCACTGTGCCATGGATGCCGGCGTGTCGATCGGGTCAAGGCCGCCGGAGGACCGGGCGTAGTGCATGTATCCACTGATCGTGTCGTCCAGATTGCCGGCCGGGAAGTCGATGCTGCCGTCGGTCGGCCACCGCTCGCTGTCCGGCCACTGGATGAACGTGGTCTGGTAGCCCGGCACGGAATCCGCCCGGAACCGGATGGTGTACCGGCCGTACCGCTGGCCGTCGGTCGAGCCGAGCAGTCGCGGCAGCACGGCCGCGCCCATGTGCACCCCGTTCTCGGTGTGGACGTGGACGGTAAGTATGCCGTCCGCGACACTGACCACTTTGGACGGATAGTAGGCCCCTCGACCAGAGGAGTCCTCGGTGCCGTCGTCGTACACCGTCCAGGTACTCCGGTACGCCGTCCCAGGGAAGGCGCCGACGGCGGCAGGGGTCGCGAAGTCATCGGTGAAGACCTGCCGCCAACCGGGCAGGTCACCGACCGGCATCCGCTGGCCGGACGGCTCGACCGCCGGGTCGGGCGCCGGAGCCGACGGATCTGGCGCCCCGGCGGAGGGCGTCGCGGCGCTCGGGGCGACCAGGGCATGCGGGGTGGCCGGCCCGTCCGGGGTGGTTGCGCCCGGCCGATCCGAAGTCCACCAGGCCGGTACGGTCAGCACCGCCACCACCGACAGGACAATTATCGACACCGATCCGGCGACCGTAATGTCATCCTCGCCCCACCCGACCGTTGGCCCAGTCGCCGCAGGCCGGCTCGGCGGTTTCCCGCCGACATCAGCCCGACCGACGCGACCGGCACCGGATGATCGGACGCGGTCCGTACTGACCAGGAATTCTGTGGCAGGTTCTCCGCCGAAGCCCCGAACTTCCCGGTGGGCTCGGCGGACCCGATCCGCCCCCACGGCTCCGGCGCGGCCGCCGGGCGTGCGGCCGGTGCGGCTTCCATGGCGGCCATCGGTGGTTCGAGGCCATCGCGTTCCGATGGTCCCGTCGATGGCGGGCTCGGCGTGGGCTCGGCGGGTCGGACCGTGGCGGCCGGCGGCGTGGGTGGCGCCGGTTCACCGGCATCGGCGAAGCCCGGCCAGATCGTCACCGGATAGCTCAAGGGCAGGTTCATTTCCACCGCGACGCGATGGAGGTCATTGGCGAACGCGAGTGCGTCGGGATACCGCGCGCCGGGGTCGGTCGCCAGACCGCGGGCCACCGCAGCCCGCAGGGCGCCCGGCGCGTCGGCCCTCGCGATCCGGGGTGCACCGTCTCCGGTCGCGATGCGATGCAGCAGGGCCGCCCGGCCGCTGTCGCCCGGATACGGCGTGCGCGACGTGAGCAGATGGAACAGCGTGGCCGCGAGGGAGTACACGTCGCTGCGCGGCGTGGCCGGGCGACCGGCGAGGATCTCGGGCGCGGCGTACGGCGAGACGCCGGGATCGTCGGCGCGCAGATTGGCGGTGATGAGTTCGGCCAGGACCGGTCGGCTGCGGTCCGTGTCGGCGTAGAGGATGTTGCTCGGCGAGACGCCCTGATGGCAGCCGCCGAGGTCATGGAGCGCGTGCAACGCCAACGCCATGGGGACCGCGACGTTGAGCACCTCAACGATCGACAGCGGACCTTCCGAAGCCAGCCGGTCGGCGAGGCTGCCGCCCCGGCAGTCGCGCGTCACCACGCACAGCCGGCCGTCCTGGGTGCGGGTATGCGCCTCGACGGCCTGTAGGTGTGGCAGCCCGGCCAGTCGGTCGCTGAGCGAGGCGAGGGCGGGCAGGCGTGCGCCGACGGCCTTCTTGTTGACGCTCGGGGCGAGCACCTTGAGCACGACCGGTGCCCCGTCGGCCACCCTGCGGGCCCGGTACGTGCGGGCGAATCCGCTGCCCGGCAACGCGACCAGATCACGGTAGCCCGCGACGGCATCGGGGTCCGGCGTGGGCGTTCGACCGGGCGCGGTGACACCAGATACCGACATGCCGCATTCGCCTCCCGGCCGTTACGTAGGCGGGTATGTTTCAGGATTGCCCCGGTCGCGGTCGCTGTCGACTCGCTGAAATGCATGACACGAGCGCAGCGGCTGCCACGGCACCACAGCACCACAGCACCCTCGCGTCCGGTCTTTGTCTGACTGCCCAGTCTCGGCTTGAGCACCGACGATAGCGGAGAAGCCGCACCGCCGGTGCCGACCGCGGAAGGGAGTCATCGTGACGGAGCCCGCAAAGGCCAGGCCATCCGAGCCGTGGCAACCGGCCAACCCGACCGAACGCGCCATGGCCGATGCCTTGGCCCGGGGGGACAAGCGCCGTTATTTCGAGATCGTGATGACCTCCGACCTGTTCCTGCCGGCGTTCGCCGACTCGCATGGACGCGGCGGACAACAGTTCCTGGCCGGCGATATGCATGGGCAGCCGTACCTGCTGGTATTCACGTCGGCCGAGGCGCTGTTGGCCCAGGTGCGGGGAGCGGCCGACGCCCACGTCACGGTCAGCTACGCGGAGCTGCGGCGGGGGTGGCCACACCCGCATTGGCTGCTGGCGATCAACCCCGGCTCGCCGTTGGACGCCTATCTGAGCGTGGAAGACGTCCAACGCATCGCCGATGGCGAACTGGAGATCCCCCAGGCGGCGGAGATGATGGAGGAAGCCGTGAAGGAGATGAACCGGTCCATTGTGGATCCTGGCGACTCCGACGCGGCAATGCGCTCCGCCGTCGAGCGCGGAGACTTGCGCGGGTACTTCGACGCCCTCTCGGTCGCGCTGCTCGTCGTGCCGACGCTGCGACCGGCTGAGCCCGAGGAGCTGGTCGAGCCCGATTTCCCCTGGCGGGCGACTCGCGGTCCGGACGGCCCGGCCATCGAGGTGTTCACCTCGGTTGAGCTCTGCACCGAGGTCCTCGGGCCGGCGGCACCGCACGTCACCATCGCCTGTCCGTTCGTGGCGGCGGCCTGGCCCCAGGGCTCCTATGCCATGTCGGTGAACCCGCACGCCCCGCACTCCGCGCGACTGCCGGCCGGCAAGGTACCGTTGCTGCTCATGTGGCCGGGCGACGGCGTCGAATTCGGACCGGACGACCTACTCGCCGCGTTCGCCACCCCGGACGGGTCATAGTCGGCGATGCCGGGTTTCACGCCGATTCTCGCCTGTCTCTGGATGGCCACGGTCCTCGCGGGCACCAGCGTGATCACCCTGAGCGCTCCCACCATTGTGGACAGTGCGCAGGTGCTGGAAGCGCCAGACCAGACGTGCGCGCCGGCCGGCCTTGACGCACCGGGAACGCCATGGACACAACAGCTGCTCGGGCCGGATCGGGTGTGGCCGATGGCCACCGGTCCGGGGGTCCGGGTGGCGGTGCTCGGCTCGGGTGTCGATGCTGGACAGCGACAGCTGGCCGGAAAGGTCGAGCCGGGGACCGACGTGCTGGCCGGTGGCGGCCGCGCGGACAACGACTGCCTCGGCAGCGGTACCCAGGCCGCCGGCATCATCGCCGGATCGCGCGTCACTCCCGCCGGCTTCACCGGATTCGCGCCCGACGCGCGGATCGTCCCGGTGCGCGTCACGGCCCCGGGCCTCCAATTCAACCAGGCTGTACCGGCTGACGTTCTGGCCGCTGGCATCCGGGCGGCCACGCAGGCAAAGGTGGATGTGATCGATGTGACCGTGGCGACCTACGCCGATGACCCTCCACTTCGGAGTGCGGTGGCCGACGCAGTCGCGGCGAACATCGTCGTCGTCGCCGCGATCGGCGATGAGGGCGCGCAGGGTGGAACATCAGCGACTGCGCCAACGCCATATCCGGCCGGCTACCCGGGCGTGATCGGCGTCGGCGCCGTGGACCAGGCGGTGCGGCGTTGGCAGGGTTCGCCACCCGGTCAATACGTCTCGATGGTGGCGCCGGGCGCGGCCGTGGTCAGCCTGCAGCGAGGTACTGGTCTGACCGTTGTGGACGGTACGGGGATCGCCTCCGCCTTCGTGGCCGCGAGCGCGGCGCTGGTACGGCAGCGTAGGCCGCTGGCCGGGGCAGCCGAGGTGGTACGGCAGCTCGAGGCGACCGCTGTGCCGGTCGACGGCCCGAACAGCCCGGAGTACGGACATGGACTGGTCAACCCGTACGGCGCTGTGACAACCGAGCTCGTCACGGTCCCCGCGACTTCCGCGCCGGCGTCCTGGCCGGCGGCGGCCGCCTCGGCAACGTCAAGCCGGACCATCGTCGCGATCGCCGGAGCGGTGGCGTCCGCGATCGGCGTGACCATCGTCATTGTGGCGTCGTTGTCAGTCCCTCGCGGCCGCCGCCGCCGTTGGCGGCCCTCGCTCGCACCCGCGCTGCCCCCCGACCACGAGCCGAGCGACACCGGCCCGCCGCTGCTGCTGTTCGACGAGCAGTAGTCCACGTTGCCCTCACCGACGGGTCAGTGACGCCGCGTCGATGGCCCGTCCACTGTGGTCAATGACACGCGACCAGCGATGGACGTCCCTCGTTGGCCAGACCCGGCCGCCGCCACGAACATGGCCAGTCAACTCGGCGGCTCAACCTGGTCCCGCGTGCGTCCGGTGGGCAGTTTTCCTGACATGTTGGTGGACTCGTCGAAGGTCTATCGTCAGCCGGAACAAGATCTATCGAGACGTTGCGGCAACCGCCCCGACGAGGAGGTTGATCTTCCGCCAGAAACGCCTCCCCCCAAGGTGATCCCCAGAGGTGATCCTCGATCGAGGCCCCTCAGCGAAATCACGAGGTGACGACCGGCGGCTGATAACGGTCATGCGGGCCGCTTCGGTACTGCCAGAGTGATAGGTGAAGGGCCTCGCTGGAACACGCCCGCAGTCGATTACGCCAGACGACAGACCGGCTTGGCTCGCGCGGCGCCGCGATTCCATGTGTTGCTGATGGTCGCCGCGGAGCTGCAGCCCGATCGCGTGCACGCTGACTCCGGATGGGGCGAGCGCATTGCACCGCTGCGGTTACTGGGCCAGGGCCACCGCCCGCCGGTGACGCGCGTCGAGATGTCGCAGCGCGGCGAGCGCCAACTCGGCTTTGTTGCCCACCTGCAGCTTGACCCGGATCCGTCCGATGTACGTGTCCACAGTGGCCTTGGACACGCCCATCCGGCGCGCGGCCAGCTGATGGGTGAACCCTCGAGCCACCAGGGCCAGTGCCTGCTGCTCGCGCTCGGACAACAACGCCCGTTCGCACCGACTCGGCGCGTCGACGCCGCCACGTAGCGGTCCCGCGACCGACTCGTCCACGTAGCTGTGACCGGCGAACACGGTGCGGATCGCCGCCGAGTACGCCGCGTTGCTGGCGTGTTTGGTCAGATACCCGCGGGGCGCCCGCCCGCATGGCGGCGAGCACGTTGGCCGGAACCCTGGAGCCGGACACCACGAGCACAGCGACTCGTGCCGACAGCTCCCGCACGATCGACAGCGCCGACTGATCCGGGCACGGGTGCGGATCGCAGATCACCAGATCGATCGTCCGGCCAACGGCCTCAGCCAGCTGGCTGGCGTCCCCCACCAGGGCCACCAGTTCAATGTCTGGTGATGTGGCGAGGATTGACCGCAGACCATGTTGGTCGATGGGATGTTCATCAACGACCACTACCCGGATCATCACGTTCCCCTTCCCGATCCTCACCAAGCGGCCGCCGGTGCCGACAAACATCCGTCATGTGACTACACCTGGACGGGCCGGCGGGCTGCGCGCCAAGGAGCACGTCCTTGACGCGGTGGGCTCGACCGGCCATCGAATTAGAGTCCGTCGGGGAGGCCGGTCGAGGTGGTGCCGCCGCCGGCGGTCGACCTTACGTGCGGCGGCGATCACTCGGTCGGGATCGAAGCTGATCATGACATTGAGTGCCGTCAGACTCTGCGCTCGAGCTGTCAGTGCGCGCGCACAGGATTCGGCGGTGAAGGAGCCATCCCTGACACCGATCACCGCCTGGCTGGCCGTCAGATCGGAAAGGTCGCCGCCAGCGGTCGCGCCATGGTCCGGTCATCGGGAACCGGTCAGGGCCGCCCAGCCGCTGGCGGGTCGGCGCCGTGGGCCGCGTACGCCACGCCGGACGCCCACCGCCCGGAGCCGGCTGTCCATGCGCGTGATGTCCCACGTCGCGTCCAGGCCGGCGTAGATCTCCAGTGCCTGCGTGTATGCGGTCCGCGCGTGGGACGCGCTCGTCGGCGCAGTGCACGTCGTCGACGGCGACGACCACGGGTGCCGCCGCGCACAGCTGGTCGACCAGCGCCAGCAACCGCTCCGCCGTCGCCGCCAGCACGTCGGCCGGGGTGACCATGGCGGCGACGCTCTGTCCCCAGAGCAGGGCGGCGATGTCCGCGCGGCCGTGGTCGGCCGATCGGGGGTGGATGCCCAACCCGTCGAGCAGAACGCGCAGCGGGAAGCGTTGCACGTGTTCGTCGGCTTGGGCGACGAACAACTGGAGCCCCAGCCCCGGCGCGGCGGCCAACCCGGAGCCCAGCAGGACCGACTTGCCGATGCCCGGTTCGCCCTCCAGCCACAGCGACCCGCCTCGTTGGTGAGCCAGCGCGAGGACCAGGTCCCGCAGCCGGGCGAGTCAGCCGCCCGGCCGATCAGCGGCGGGTCGTGTCCGTCGAGCACCACAACAGTGTGCACCAACCACATGCACGAAGCACACGTCGCGCAGGCCCCTGCCGGTCGCCCCGGTCAAGAGCCGTGCCGCCCCGCGGGCTGGCAGCGACGGTCTGCAATGAGTCGGTCCGAATCTCACGGGGAAGCCCGAGGGATCCCTGCGACCGGGAGATGGGCGCACCAGCCCCGGGCGGCGTGGTCAGGCCGGCGTACCGAAGTCCTGGGTCCAGTAGGGTACCTGCTGTGCGTTGAGGACGAGCCCAACGCCGATGTCGTGGAATCCGCAGTTGAGGATGTTGTCGCGGTGCTCCGGGCTGTTCATCCAGCCGACCATCACCGACGCGGCGTCGGGATACCCGTACGCGATGTTCTCACCCTCGGCCGACCACACGTAGCCGGCGGCCGAGATCCGTTGACCGGGATCCACCCCGTCCGGCGTAACGTGCGCGTAGTAGTTGCGGTCCACCATGTCCTGCGAGTGGCCGACCGCGGCCGCACTCAGTTGCGAGTCAATCGAAACGGGGCCACAGCCCGCCTTTGCCCGTTCCTGGTTGACCACGGAGACCACCGCCGCGGCGTAGTCGCCGTTCGCGCCGACGCCCCTCGCCGTATCCGGCGCCGGCGTCGGCGCCGAGCTCGATGTCTGCCCGGAGGTGCCGAATGTCGCGGTGGGCCGAACCGCCGCGGCCGGATCGAGGGCGGGGCCGGCCGGAATCAGCGTGACCAGAGCCGCCGGCACATCCACCACCCGGGCGGTCGCGTACCCGAGCATCTTGAGCACCTCTTCCGAGGGCACCGCATACCGGATGCCGATGTCGGTGACGAGGTGGTAGGGGCCGGCGGTGGCAGCCGGCGACGTCATCGCCCGCAGTACGGCGACACGGCCGGCGGGCACCAGGATCCGGTCGGCGCCACCGGCACCGACCGGCGCGGTCGGCGCCGGGTCGAGCGTGGCGACCAGACCGCCGACGGTAACCTGCGGCACCGCGGTCCCCTCGCCGTACCGGGTGCACAGCAGGTCCTCGCCGTTCGGACGCAGCAGGGCCGGAGGGCTCGGCGGTGCCTGGACATCGCCGGAGGGTTGAGCTGGCACCCGGCTCTGCTGCGCCGCGGTCACCTCGGCGAGGTTGACCTCGATCGGCTGCACCGGACGGGTACCAACCTGGACGTCCTTCTGCAGGACGGTCATCGGCGCCACTCCGTCGTCGAAGACGAGGTAGTACTGCGGGCCGGCTCCGGTCGTCGCGACGAGCACGTCGCCGATGCTGCGACCCGGGATGGCCGCCGATTCCGCCCCGGCGTTCGGCACGGTCAGGGGGACGATGTCCGGACCGGCGGGAAGCGCGTTCAGCCATGCGGTGCCGACGGGCGTCGCGGCGACGGCACCGAACAGCGCCGGCACGACGCTCTGGGCGTTCGCCATCGCGTACCGCGCGCCGTGCCACACGAGGTACGTCTGCCGGGTGCCGGCATCAACGAGCAGCAGCCCTTGGCCGTCGCCAACGGTGGTGGCGCCTGTCGGCGCGCTCCCGACCAGAAGGCTGACCATCCTATTTGGACTGGTCGGGCCCTGCGGACCGGCCGACGAGCACAGTGTCCATGGCAGGCCCACCGCGGCCGCCGCCGGTGGGAGCGAGTCGGGCGCACCGGGAATCCCCACCGTCACCTCACGCGGGACTCCCGTCAGCGACTTTCCGGATACCCGGGCCACCACCGGCTCAGGCTTGCCCGACGCGAGCAGTGCCGACGCGTAGTTCAGCGTGGGGTGCAGGTGGCCGCCGAGGTAGACGAACGTTGCTCCGGTCTCCTTCTCGATGACCACGGTGCCGTCTGTGCGCCACCCGTCACCACCGACCTTGGTGACCAGGCCGATGACGCCGAAGGCGGCGGCGCCCAACACCGCGAACATCACGCCGGCGAAGACGGCACCGACGCCGCGGCGCAGCGGAGACTGGGCCGGGTCCGTCTCCCGCATGACGAACGCGGAGATGACCCGCTGAATCAGGAACTGGTACGAGTGCAGCTGGTCGCGCCGAGAAGCCATGTCCTCCCCGCCCCATCAGCCAAAGCCGGCGAATACTGCCCGGACCGCCTCGTACACGCCGACCACGGCGCACGCGAAAGGAACCAGTACCATGATGGCGAGCACATCGAGTATGTCGGCGATGCGGCCGACATACGGCGTCGGGCTGCGGCGGCTGTAGGCCAGGCCGGCGGCGAGAACCAGGGCCGCGGTCGCGAGCACTATTGCCAACACAGCCAGTCGGGCCAGTGGGTTGGTCAGGTGCGCCCTGGCCGCCACGACGAACATGGCCAGCCCCACGAAGCCACTGGCCAGCAAGGGGATCCGTTGTACCGCCGCCGGGAACAGCCGGCCACGCAGGAGCAGCGCCAGGGCTCCGGAGCCGGCCAGCAGCTCGGCCGCGGGGGTGCCGCTGCCGATCAGGATTGCGCTGGCCACCACCGATACGACGGATGCGGCGAGCAGCATGCCGGATAGCAGTTCGGTAGCACGGGCGACCGCGGCGAAGACATCCGACCGGTCGGGCACCGGCCGGTCCTCCAGAATCGCCTCCGCGCGGTCGGGCAGGGTGGGTACCGGGATCCGTCCGAGCCAGCTCGCGATGAGCGGATAGCTTGGTAACAGCCCGAGGGCCACGGTGAGCACGACGGCGGCGGATCCGGCGGTGGACATGCCCGCCAGGCATAGCGAGGCGGCGGTCAGGCCAGCGGCGCCGACCCCGATGCCGGCCATGAACAACCGCTGCCCGGCGGCGACACCGGTGAAGCCGATGACGCTGAACAGCAGCAGGGACCCGGATCCGAGCAGGAGACTGGGCGCGCCGGCACCGGAAAGCCCGCTATCGGCCGGAGCGGCGACGAGACCCGTCAGCGCCGCGAACGGCAGTGCGCAGGTCGCCACCGCGGCCCCCACGACGGCGTCGCCGTACGAGCGAGACAGCAGGACGCCGGCACCGGTCAACGCGAGCGCGACCGCCAGAGCCACTCCGGCGGCCGGCGCCCAGGGCGGGCCGGAAAGGGCCACGAGGGCCGCGGCGACGCCGAGCGTGGTTGCGGCGACTGCTATACCACACCACCGGGTCGCGGGTCGGCCCCACGATCGACCGGTGCGCCGTGCTCCACCGGCGATGATGTCGACAACGTCGTCATAGGCGAGCTCGGGCCAGTCGACCCGGCGCGGCACCATCTGCAGGACCTCGCCATCGCGAACGCCTTGTGCGGTAAGGCTCCGGGTCGGTTCGATCAGCGCCCCGGTGCTGCGGCGCAGCGTCCAGCCGCCGTGGCTCTCGCCCTCGTCGGCCAGCTCCTCACCGGCATGGTGGAGCAGGTGCGGGAGCAGCTCGGCCACGATCGCATTGTCCGGTAGTGCCACATCGATGCGCCGCTTCGGCGTGGCCACCGTGACACGGGCCAGATTCAGGCCAACAGGGGCCGTCACGTCGGTCACCTCCAGCCGGGGGGCGCAGATTCGCCAGCCCAAACGTAACAGCACGATGGCTCGATCGACCTGGCCACCGTGTCCCGTATTTGCTGGGGATGACCGGGTGCGTGGTCCGGCCTAGCATGGTCGCAACGTCCGTGACCGAGGGAGGCCGGCGTGCCCGTGGCAGTGGTGAAACGACCACCGCGCCGTACTCCGCCGCCCATGCCGTCCGGCGAGGTGATGCTCGACCCGCCGCCGGAGCTGCCCGGCCTTGCCGGCAAGAGCTGGGGCCGGATGCTCAGCATGCTGCCGATGGCGGCTGGCGCTGCCGCGATGGGGCTCATGATGAGCCAGGGCCGTGGCGGCCCGATCACCTACGTCGCCGGTGGCATGTACGGCATCTCGACGCTGGGCATGATGGCTACGATGGTCACCGGCCAGAGCAGCGGACCGAGCAAGAAGGACATGGTGGCGGCGCGGCGGCAGTACATGCGCCGGCTGTCCGCGCTCCGGGCCCAGGTGCGCAACACCATCAAGCAGCAGCGAGAGGCGGTGCACTACCGCCACCCCGACCCGGAGGCACTGTGGTCGACGGCGAACAGCGGCCGGCTCTGGGAGCGGCGCCGCGCGGACGCCGACTTCTGCGTGGTCCGGGTCGGGCTGGGGCCGCAGGAGATCGCGACGAGGCTCATCCCGCCCCAGACCCGACCGGTGGACGAACTGGAACCGTTGTGCGCCACGGCCTTGCGTGCTTTCGTGGCAACGTACTCGGTCGTGCCCGACCTGCCGGTCGCCGTCGCCCTGCGGGACTTCTCACATGTGTACGTCAACGGCCCCGACGACCCGGTGCGCCGTCTGATCACGGCTGTGTTGGCCGAGGTGGCCACCTTCCACGCGCCCGACGACCTCCTGCTCGCCTTTTGCGTCTCGGACAACCGGCGCGCCGAGTGGGAATGGGCGAAGTGGCTGCCCCATGCGCTGCACCCGACCAAGCTCGACGCGGTCGGGCCGGTGCGGCTGTTCGCGCCAACGGTTACTGCGCTGGAGGCCATGCTCGACAACGTCCTGGCCAGCCGCCCACGGTTCAACGCGAGCGCGCCAGCGAACCGGGTCGGGCCGCACCTGGTGGTGCTCATCGATGGCGGATCCGCGACCGGCTCTGACCACCTGATGACCGAAGGTGGGGTCGAGGGCGTCACGCTGGTGGACCTGTCCAACCCGGCCCCGCGGTTGCTCGACGAGACGAATGTGATTCTCGAGCTGGCCCCCGACGGCTCGCTGAGCGGCACCACGATGGACGGGACAACCCAGCTGGGCCGCGCCGACGTGCTTGACGCCGCCCGCGCGGAGGTGCTCGTCCGCGAGCTGGCACCGCTGCGACTGTCGGCCGTGTCGTTCTCCGAACAGCCGGACATCTCGGCCACCGATCTCGGTCTGGGACAGCTGCTGGGAATCGACGATCCGTACGACTTCGACCTGAGCCGGATCTGGGCGAGCCGGCCGACTCGCGACCGGCTACGGGTGCCGATCGGGGTGGGGTTGGACGGCCGCCCGATCGAGCTGGACCTCAAGGAGTCGGCGCAGGACGGCATGGGGCCGCACGGGCTGCTGGTCGGCGCGACCGGATCCGGTAAGAGCGAGCTGCTGCGCACGCTGGTGCTCGCCCTCGCCACCACACACAGCTCCGAGATCCTCAACTTCGTCCTGGTGGACTTCAAGGGCGGCGCCACATTCACCAAGCTCGACCGACTGCCACACACCAGCGCCGTTATTACCAACCTGGCCGACGAGCTGTCCCTTGTGGACCGCATGCTCGGTGCGATCCAGGGTGAGCTGGTGCGTCGGCAGGAACTGCTGCGCAAGGCCGGCAACTACGCGTCGCAACGCGACTACGAACGGGCTCGGGCCTCCGGCGTTCCACTGGTACCGTTACCCAGCCTTCTCATCATCTGCGATGAGTTCAGCGAGCTGCTCACGGCCCGCCCCGACTTCATCGACATGTTCGTCCAGATCGGACGGATCGGCCGGTCGATCGGCGTGCACCTGCTGCTCGCCTCGCAGCGACTGGAGGAGGGGCGGCTACGTGGCCTCGACAGTCACCTGTCGTTCCGGCTCGGTCTGCGGACCTTCTCCTCGATGGAGAGCCGCGCGGTGCTGGGTGCGCCGGACGCGTATGAACTTCCCCGCTCACCCGGGCATGGCTACCTGAAGACGGGCACCGACGGGCTGACCCGGTTCAAGGCGGCATACGTGTCGGGCGTACACGAGCGGGGCGGTGCGGTGCGCCGCGTGGGTGCCGCCGCGGTGGATCTGGTGCGCCCCTACACCACGTACTACATCGCCCCGCCGACCACGCAGGCACCGGAGGAGACGCCGACCGAGGATGTCGAGGCCGTTGGCGGCGAGACGCTGCTCGACGTTCTGGTGGCGCGCATCCAGGGGCAGGGTCCGCCGGCGCATCAGGTCTGGCTGCCACCGCTGGCCGAGCCGCAGACGCTGGACCAGCTGCTGCCATCGTTGGTGAAGACCGCCGAGCGCGGGCTCACCACCAGCGACACCAAGTTGCACGCGGCGCTGCTTGGACAGGTCGGCATCGTGGACAAACCATTCGAGCAGCGGCGCGATCCGATGTGGCTCGACCTCTCCGGCGCGCAGGGAAACCTCATCGCCGTAGGTGGCCCGCAGAGCGGCAAGAGCACGGTGCTGCGGACGCTTGTCTGCAGCCTGGCGCTGACGCACACACCACAAGAGGTCCAGTTCTACGCGCTCGACTTCGGCGGAGGTGCTCTGTCCACACTCGCCTCGATGCCCCATGTCGGCGGCGCCGCGACGCGCCGGGACGTTGGCCGGGTCCGCCGTACCGTCGCCGAGTTGTTCGCGTTGCTGCAGGAGCGGGAGGCCCGGTTCACCGCGGACGGGGTGGACGGCATCGCCACCTACCGCCGCGCGAAGCGGGAGGGTCGGTTCGACTCTGATCCGTACGGCGACGTGTTCCTGGTGGTGGACGGTTGGACCACCCTGCGCAACGAGTTCGAGGACCTGGAGCCGATGGTCAACGAGCTCGCCAGCCGGGGCCTTGGCTACGGCCTTCATATCCTGGCGTCGGCTAACCGATGGATGGAGGTGAGGCCGGCCCAGCGGGACATGTTCGGGACCCGGATCGAGCTTCGACTGGGTGATCCCGGCGACTCGGCCATCAACCGGCGGGCCGCCGTCAACGTCCCGGAACAGATGCCGGGGCGCGGGCTGACCCCGGACGGCCTGCACTTCCTCGCCGCGCTGCCGCGCATCGACGGGCGGCAGAGCGTCGATGACGTTGCCGATGGGGTCGCCAACCTGGTCACCTCATGCCGCGCCGAGTGGTCCGGGCCGGTCGCGCCGGCGGTGCGGCTGCTGCCGGACGAGTTGCCGGCGTCGGCCCTGCCGGCTCCGCTGCCCGGCGGTAAGCTGCCCGTCGGCATCGCGGAGACGGACCTCGAACCCGTGTTCCTCGACTTCGCCGATGACCCGCACCTACTGCTGTTCGGCGACGTTGAGTGCGGCAAGAGCTCCTTCCTACGCGGCCTGGCTCGCAGCATCACCCGGGGCTTCGAACCCGCCCAGGCCCGCGTCATCATGATTGACCAGCGACGGAGCCTGCTCGGCTGCATCGACACCGAGCACCTCATCGGCTATGGCGCCTCCACCGCGGTCACCACCGACCTCGTGGCTCAGGTGGCCACGGTATTGCGGGAACGGTTGCCGGGCCCCGATGTCCAGCCCGAGCAGTTGCGCACCCGCAGTTGGTGGAAGGGCGCGGAGATCTTCATGCTCGTCGACGACTACGACCTCGTGGCCGGTGGCTCGACCAACCCCCTGACACCGCTGCTCGAGTTCATCCCCCAGGCGCGCGATCTGGGCCTGCATCTGGTGATAACACGTCGGATAGGCGGCTCCAGCCGGGCCCTGTTCGAGCCCGTCATCGCGCGGATGCGCGAGCTGGCGACGCCCGGCATTCTCATGTCGGGCAGCCGCGACGAGGGTCCGTTGTTGGGAAACATCCGGCCCCAGCCGCTCCCTCCTGGCCGAGGCTGGCTGATCACTCGCCGGCAGGGCGCCCGGCTGGTCCAGCTCGCCTGGCACCCCCAGGCGGAGTGACCGACCCTGGCGCCAGCGCGACGGGCCGGTGCCCGACCACCCATAGTGGACATCCGGTCCGCACTGGATACTCGAGCTGGTTCAGCGACTCGGGTGCCCGAGCAGGTGCAGCTCCACTGCTGTCGGTTCGATGCCGACCAGCCGGTCTCTGTGCTGTCCGACCAGGGCCACCACGTCGTCTGGAAGTTGCTGCAGCTGCTGGGTTCGACGGCTGGGCAGTCGCAGCGCGGCGCCGACCCGGGCGGCCTCGTCCGGGGTCAGGCGTTGTGTCATCAGCAGACGGCAGTCGTCGGCGAATGGCATGCCGGACTCACTGAGCTGACGCAGGACCGTGAGACGGGTCTGCCATGAAGCAAGCGCGACCGGCGCCGCCGGGCCGACCTGCCCGAGGTCGTAGATGATCAGCGCAGGCTGCCACGCCGTGGCGAACGCGTGCACCGGTTGCTCGCCTCGTAGCACCACCACCCGGTCCGCCTGCCCGGTAGCGATCGTGCCGAAGTGCTGCCAGTTGGCGGGTTCGTCGGTGAGAACGACGGTCGAGACCCCGAGCGCGAGAGAACGCAGGGCAAGCAGCTTCCCCGCCCAGGTACCGCCGACGAGGGTTACCTGGGTCGGCTCGGCCCGGAACATCCGCACCGCCACCGGCTGGCGGTTCCGGTCGAAGCCGAGGATCACCCCGCTGGTTGACGCCGGGGTCCGCAGTGTGGCCAACGCCCGGTGTGAAGCGGTGTGCCAACCGATCCGCAGCGCAGACAGGTGGCCGAGGCCGCGACCAACCGGCTGTCCGTCGACCGGCCGGGTGCTCTGGTAGACCGTGCCCTGCGGGGGCCGGTCGGGCGGCATGTCCGCGGGGAAGGCGAGCGGTGGCCGCGACGGGGGGGTCTGGACCTGGGCGGCGGCGACCGGTGCCGCCGACGCAAGGCCATCGAGCAGAGACCGACCCACCGCCGCGCCGGCCGGGGTCATGCCGGCCGGGGGCGCCGTCGCTACCGATGCCTCGGCGTCGGGTTCGGTGGCCGCGAGGTCGAGCACGTTGGCCATCGGGCTGCCCAGGACGCCGGTGTGGCCGAGAGTGTTCGTAACGGGGGGATCGAGATGGCTCATCGTGGGCCTCCGCCGGTGGGTGCCGTGGCGTAGACCGCGGGTGCCTGCTCGCCGTCGAGCCAGAACAGCTCACTGTGCAGGCTGCGGGCGGCTCGGTTGATCGCGCGGCACGCCTTGTTGATCGCGTTGGGGGCGGCAGCGGCGCGCAGTAGGCAGCGGACGTTGATCCCGTCCGGGCCAGGAGCGAGGATCACGGCGAGGCTCGTCATGGCGGTCGGCGCGGCGGTCAGGCTGTCCAGCAGCCGGTAGGCCCGATCGAGGCCCGGCCACTCCTGCAGCCAGCACGACCGATGCGCCATCCGCCCCGAGTGCCAGGTGTGCCAACGCTCGCGCGGCCAGGCCGGCGTTTCGGCGCCAGCGAGGACATCGAGGTCGCAGGAGAGCGCGAGGGCATCGAGCAGCGCGTCGCGATCGAGCACACGGGCGCCGAACCCGCTTCGGCGCAACGCCTTCTCCAGTCGTCGGGCGAGGGCGGCGACCACGGCCGGAGCCTGCTCCACGTCCTCGTAGCTGCGGGCACCCGCCTCGGCCAGCGCGCGGGCGTCAAGTCGGACGGCGATCCAGGTGACCCGGTCGGCCGGCAGGGCCCCGTAGCGCTGGAGCAGCTCCCGGTAGGACACGCCGGCCGGCTGTTCCTGGTCGATGTAGACACTCGGCGCGGACACCGTGTGAATGACCGCCTGCACCACAGCTCCGGGCTGTTCGGCGTCGGCCACCGTCGCGACCAGAAGATCCAGGGGCAGGCCGGTCGGGGATTCTTCGACCAACGACGACTCATCGGTGACGGCGAGGGTCGCGAACCATCCCGCGTCGTCGCGGGCCACCGCGATCTCACCGCCGTCGGAGGTTTCGTTCACGTCGAGCGCCAGCCGCGGAGCCAGCGTACGCAGCAGCGCGATCCGAGCGTCCCGATGCACCGGCCGACGGGCCGATCGTCGCTGGCGCAACCGCCACGCCAACAACCGCCGCTCTATCCACCAACGGCCATCCCAGCGACCCAGTGCGACGCCGAGGACGGCCGCGGCCACTGCCACCGCCACGGTGGTCGCCGGCAGGCTGCGGGTCGCCACGGCCAGCACCGCGATGATCGCCGTCTCGGCCACCACCAACTGAGTCACGTGCACCGGCCCCAATTGCCCGGGCCGGCGCTTTGCCCGCAGGTGGGCCGTCTCGGCCGGCGGTGGCGGATTCGAAACCCGGGCGACGGCCCGAACGCGGCCCTGTGTGGTCGTGTACTCGGACATGGTCATCCGCTCGGGACGGCCGCGATCGCGCCACGGATGCACGTGGGCATCGACCATACCTCGATCGGCGGCTGGCTCGCGGTACCGAGCTGCAGCAGCAATCCCACCAGGAAGCAGTAACCGCCCGATGCGGACAGGCCGGTGGCGACATAGCTGGTCGTGCCACCGGGCAGCGGGATGAGCTGCGAAGAACCGACCGCCGGTGCCACCTGCACCAGCACCGGATAAACGTTGGCACCCGCGGCCAGCGACCACTGCAGTCGTACCGCGGCGCCGTCGTCGGTCGCGCGCGGCGTGCCAGGCGCCGGCACCGACCCCGGCCCCGGCCCCGGTGCGCCGACCACGCCGCTGGGCCCGGCCGCGGCCGCGGCGGACGCCGACACGGAGGCGCCTGGACCCGGAGCTCCGGCCGAGATACCGGTACGACCGAGCCACAACGGCACGGTGAGCGCGCCCAGCATCAGCGCGACCACGCCCAGAATGGAGAGCAGCCGCAACTTCCGTCGCGACCGGGTCGAGCCGTTGACCCAGATGGTGTCGTCCGGGGCGAGCGGTCGCGCAGGAGCTGGTGCCACCACGAGCGGGGTCGGGCCGCGCACCGCGGAGGGTGTCCCGGCGTCCCCGTCGATCAGCCGGGGCGGATGCCGTGGAGCCACCAGCCCGGTCAAGGTCGGCCCGACGGAGGTCGGATCAAAACGCACCGATGAGCCGGTATGCTGGCCGGTCGTGCCGGACACCGGTGCGCCGACATACGCCAGGTCGGCCGCGTCGGAGGAGGCCGTACCCGCCCGCGTCGCCGGCTCGGTGATGGATCGTGCCGGCCAGGGTCGCCGACGCCCCGCCGGACACGGCGGGTTCAGTGCGCCGCAGGCCGAGCTCGGCCTGCAGACCCTGGAGCGCCTTGCCGAACCCTCGGCGTCGGCGAACCGCGCAATCGGGTCGCGGGCCATCGCTCGGCGGAGCAGGGCGACCACCGATGCCGGGACGTTGGCGCGCAGCAGTGACGGCTGTTCGTCGCTGAGGACGCGCAGGAGCAGTCCGGCGATGCCGCCACCGTCGCTCTGGTACGGCGGTCGACCGGCGAGCAGATGGAAGAGCGTGGAGCCTAGCGAGTACACATCGGACGCCACGCTCGCCGCCTTGCCCTGCAGGACTTCTGGCGCCGTGTGCACTGGCGTCAACGCATCAGTTCGGCTGGAGATCTCCAGGGCGGCGGCCATCCGCGCCGTGCCGAAGTCGGCGAGCGCCGGCTCGTCGTACCGGGACACGAGAATGTTCTGTGGCTTGATGTCGCGGTGCAGGATTCCCTCCTGGTGCGCCGCGGCCAGCGCGCCGGCGATCTTGATACCGACCCGGAGCACGTCGGCGAGTGGCAGCGGACCGCTTGCGGCGAGCAGGTCGTGCAGCGAGCCCCGTTCGTAGTAGTCCATGACGATGAACGGTCGGCCCCAGGCAGTCAGACCCGAGTCCAGCACGGTCACCACGTTGGGATGGCCGGTGAGCCGCCCGGTCATCTGGACCTCGCGGACGAACCCCTTGCGTACCTGGGCATCGACAAACTCGACTGCCAGCACCTTCACCGCGACCTGCCGGTCGAGCTGCTCCTGGTGTGCCCGGTAGACGACACTGAAGCCGCCGCGGCCGATCTGCTCCAGGCCCCGATAGCCTGGGATGGACTCGGTTTCGGGGTGATCGGCCTTCGGCCGTCGGGTCCTTCTCCATAGCGACACGGGGAACGTCCTCCGCAACCGGTGAATGTGGCGCACCCGGGCCTCGACCGCACAGTGCGGTTCAGCGGCCAGTGTAGTTGTCGGCTCGCTCCGCCCGCTTGTCGCGTGTTCAGCGGACTCGCCTGATAGCGCGCAGCCTGCTTATCTTGTATTCAGATGAGGCACCGAATTGCCGCAGCCATCTTCCGCAGCCGGCTTGCGACACCTGTGTCCCCTCCTTGAGCGGCGGAGCGATGTCGCAGATTCTCACCGTGTCACAACAGCGACCCGGGGCCTACCCGACGATCCAGGACGCGCTGGAAGTCGCTCCGGACGGTGCCACAATCTCCATCGACGCTGGCACCTACATCGAGGCGGTGCGCGTCGCTGGCCGGCAGCTCAGCCTCGTCGCGTCGAACGGGCCGGGCTCGGTCATCGTGGACGCCTCCGGTGTCGGGACTGCCGGCGGTCAGCTGCGCGGCGAGCAACGTGACGCTGCAGGGCCTCGTCCATCGTCTCCGCCGACTATCCGGCGGTCAGCGCGCAGGGCGGCGAGCTACGCATTCGACAAATGTGAGGTGAGCGCAGGCATGCGCGCCGGGGTCGCCGTCACCGACGGCGCCGAGCTCACGGCGACCGACGTGATCGTCGCCCGCGGCCAGTACGGCTTCGTGGTCGAGGACGCGGGCGGATTGATCGACAGATGTCGAGATCCGCGACATCAGCGACGACGGCATCATCGTCCGGCTCGGTGCGGACCCGAGCATCCGCGACTCGACCGTCGCGGGCTGCGGCTTCCGCGGCATCTACATTTATCACGCCGGCCGGCCCGAGATCGAGCGGTGCGACATCTCGGGCACCGGTGACGCCGGCATCTCCGTCGCCCATCAGAGTGCGCCGACCATCGTGGACACCTGGGTGCATGACACCCAGGGGTACGGCCTGGTCTTCGGCGCGCGGTTGCGGTGGCGTGGTCGAACGGTGCCGGTTGGACGCGAACGCCGCGGGCGCGGTGCAGGTCGATCCGGGCGCGACGCCGACCATCCGTGCCGGACACGCCGACGAGGCGAGGATGCGGGTCGGTGTCCTCGTCGCAGAGCGCGACGCCGCCGGATGTCGAGCAGGTGGACCGCCTGCTCGCCGAGCTCGACTCGATGATCGGGCTGGCCCGGATCAAGGCGGAGGTGCGGGCGCTGATCGACGAGATACAGGTCAATGAGTGGCGCCGCGCGGCCGGGCTCGCGGTCGGGGCGGTGAGCCACCACCTCATCTTCACCGGCGCTCCGGGCACCGGAAAGACCACCGTGGCGCGGCTCTACGGCCAGCTGCTCAAGGCCCTCGGGGTGCTTGCCCAACGGGCAGTTCCGTGAGGTGTCGCGCCGCGACCTGGTCGGCCAGTACGTCGGGCACACCGCGGAGAAGACCAGCTCGGTCTTCGACGCGGCGCTCGGCGGGGTGCTCTTCATCGACGAGGCGTACACACTCTCCCGATCGACCGGCGCGAGCGCCGACTTCGGGCAGGAGGCGATCGACACCCTGGTCAAGCTGATGGAGGACCACCGCGACAAGATCGCCGTGATCGTGGCCGGATACACCGAGGGAGATGCGGGAGTTCCTGGACGCCAACTCCGGCCTGGCCTCCCGGTTCGCCAAGAAGCTCGAGTTCGAGAACTACTCGCCGGCCGAACTGGTGCTGATCGTCAGCCGGCTCGCCCGCAACGATGACTACCTGATCGCGCCAGGACTGGACGACGCACTGCTGCGGTGGTTCACCCGCGCCCCACGGGACCGGAACAGCTTCGGCAACGGCCGCGAGGCGCGCCGGTTGCTGGAGGCGATGCGCAAGGCGCAGTCGGGCCGGCTGCGCGCACTCGGCCGCGTACCGACCCGCGAGGACCTCCGGGTGCTTGTCCTCGAAGACCTGCTGCGCGCGACCAAAGACTGACTGCCTCGCGGACGGCGTGTGCCGCTCGGCGGCGCCGCGGCTGACTAGCTGCCCGCCAATGCGGTGGGTGGTTCGGGTTGGTGGGTCGGAGTGTCCGTGCGGTTGGTGAGGACACCGCCGCCGGGCGTCTGGACGGTCCAGGCTTGGTCGTCGGTGATGACGTCCGGCTGGGCCTCCGGTGGGTTCTCGGTCTCGGGGCCGCGGCGGCGGGCACGGGCTGTGACGACAACGTCGGCGCCGGCGCCGGCGGGGCGCCGGCCGGGGGGTCGAGGCGCCGGCCCGGCGTGAGGTGGGCGCAGTAGGTCGGGTACCTCCTCCAGGCCGGAGACGGCGGTGCCGGTCGGCGGGGCTCCGCGGTCCGCCGAGTATGGGTATGCCCGCATCGGCGAGTGCGTCCTCGGTGCCGAGCCACTCGGTGCCGGGTGGGCCGGCCCGGTCGGCGGCGTCGTGTTGCCGGGCCGGGCGCGGCGTCCGGGTGGGGGTGGGCGGGTGGGCCACCTTGGGGGCGGGCCGGGCCGTTGAGTACGGGTGGGGTGCTGTCGCGGCCGACCCAGGATGGGGTACCGGCCGGGTGGCCGGGGCCGGGGGGCAGGGGTCGTCCGTCGGCGTTCTGGCGGCGGCGGTCGGGTGGTCGGTTGTTGAGCACCGGAGGGGAGGTACCGGTGGGTGGGCGGTCGAAGGGAGATTCGGGTGGTCCGCCGAGGGAGGGCGGCCGGCGGTCGGGTCGGTCTTGCTTGGGGCCGCCGCGGGCTGGTGGTGGGGGCTCCATGCCGGCACCGCTGCCGGGTGGGCCCAGGGTGCCGGGCGGGGTCTTGTTCCTGCCGGGGGTTCGGCCGGGGGTGGTGCCGGCGGGGTCCGGATGCCGCCCTCGGGGAATTCCGGCGGCAGGCCGAGTCCGCCGGGTCCGCCGCCCTGCAGCATGCCGCCGGGGGGACCTGTGGGCAGCGCGCCCGGCTGGAGGCCCAGCAGCGCCGCCAGGTTGGCTGGCAGACCCGCGGGTTGGGCACCCCGCCGGGTCCGGTCAAACCCGTCCCGCCCGGAGCCTTCAGGATCCTGGCAGCGGCAGTAGTACCGTGTCAGCCCGGGCGGGACCGCGGGCCCGCGGATGGCAGGTCGGTCGGCAGACCGGTCGGCACTGGTGGGATCGGTAGCTGTCAGGCACTGGTGGGACCGGTAGCTGGTCAGGCACTGGTGGGACCGGCGGGGTGGGCACCGGCGGAGGTTGCGGTGGTGTCGGCGGTGTCGGTGGGCGTGCCGGCGGCATGGGGGGCATGGGCGGGCTCGGCATCACGATCTCGTCGGGCAGCACCGCGTTGGGCGGGTCGAACGCGAACCCGTAGCCGTAGCCGATTTTCTTGTACAGGTCGACATAGTGGCCAGCCAGCTCATACGCCAGCTTCTGCGCCGACAGGTTGTATTCGCTGTCGACCTTGTCAACCGCTTCCCGTTCCGCGGCCTGGTCCCTGGCGTTGGCGTCCGGGTCAGGCGCGAAGTTGTTACTCGGGTCGGTATGGCTGAGTATCCACGCGTTACTACCGTATTCGAACGGCGGCTGCGCGGCGGCCTTGAGGTCGGCCTGATACTCGTCCCACATCTGTGACATGCGGTCGCGGACGGTTACGAGCACCGGCGCCAGCTGGCGGAGCCCGTCGACGTTGTTGTGGACCGCGTCCATCCACTGGTCGAGGTAGACCAGTGTCTTGCCCGGACCGAACTTCATGAAGGCGTTTCGTGCCTCGCCGTCGCCCCATGCCTCGTCGTGCAGGGCCACGCTGACCTTCGTGAGCTCGGTACCGATCGTGTCGAGGAAGTCGTACGCCCGTTGCCATTCGTCGGCCAACAGCGAGACCAGCTCCGGGTGCTGATTCATGATCCCGAGGTTGACCTCTTTGATGGTCAACGTGTTGCCCTTGGCGTTCGGCTCCTTCGTCCACCGGGTTGCCGGATCCCACTGCGGCTCGAAGTAGCCCATGTGATCGTCGCCGGGCGGATCCAGCTGCGCGTCCCAATGCGGCCACATCTTTACCTCGCACGCTCCGTCCCGCGCCTAGTAGCCCCGTTTCTGGATCTCCTTCATCGCGTCGACATACGGGGTCTGGTCGCCCGGCCCGTCGGTCTTCGCACCGATATAGACGGTGCTCGTCACCTTCCAGTTGCCCTGGTCGTCGACCCTCTCGGTGGTGAGGTCTGCCCGCTGTTGGAGGACTGGAGGATCCTCGCCTCCGAATCGGCTTGTTGTCTTGTCGTACTCGGTCGTCATGGTGGTCGTCACGCCGTTGTCGGCTCTGGTGGTCACGACCTCCTTACCGTCTTGAAAGTCGAGTCCATGTTGGTGGTGGTCTTTGTCCCGTCCGGGGCGGTCTCCTCGAGCGTTACGGTTATCTACCCGTCCGGCCCGTACATGGTCGTGAGCACCCTCCCATTGGGGTATGTGACACGGCCTGCTTCATTGTCCTGTATCTCGGGTCGCCCACTTGTACTGGTTCTCGGAGATGGTGACGACGGCGCCGTGGGCAGCGTATGTGTCGTCAGGTCTCGTGCCAGATGTTCTGCCCTCCGGTCGGGTCCTGCGCCTGCTTCTTGTTGGCCTCGTCAATCTTGTCGGCATAGGTTTGCGGGTCGGCAAAGGGCCATAAGGCCGCGGCTGGCGAGGTCTGGTTGCCGAAGGCGAAGGTGATCGCGTCCATCGAGGCCGCCCCACCCGTCGGCGCCCCCGTACAGATTGTTGATCGTGAGGGCGGCGTTGGAGATGTTGTCCATGGCGTCCGCGAAGTTCTTGACGTACTCGTCGAACTCCATTGAGTTGCCGATCATCTGCTGCATCGCGTAGCTGGCCTCGCCCAGCACCGCTTGTCCCATGCCTTGTTGGGTACTGGCTAGCCCCTGGAGACCGATGGGTGGTTCGCCGCGTTCAGCTTGATGGTCATGAGCTGCAGTGCGAAGTCGGCGATGCCCGTTCAGGTCGGCGTAGACCTCCTTGGTGTCGCTCAACCAGGCGGTGCCACTCCTTGCTGGTGTTCTTGTCGGTCTGGTCCTGGTAGGGATTGTCGGCCACCGACAACCTCCTTCTGCACGACGCCTCGCCACGTTGGGGTTGCCCATCGCCATCCTCCTTCGCCCGCCAGGTTGCGCACGGGTCGCCGCTAGCACCGCGCGTGGGGACACACCACCGGTGTACACAACCGCGAACAGCCCTGGTGGCGTCGCGCGTCATGCGTTTACTGGAATCGCCCCAAGGGCGGGCTGCCGTTACGTTCGGATCACGAGCGTGTGAACGCGCCCTTGGGCGTCCGCACCAGGGCCCCGACGGGCGCACGAGAAGATCGAGGTGAGACCAGATGTCCACAGTGACTCCCGGCGTTGGGACGGTTGACGCCAACCAGGACACAGTCAACCGGGTGGCCGCGATGTGCGGGACAACGTCCCAGAGCCTCGCTGACGGAATGTCGCGACTGATGAACCGGGTCGAGCAGCTCGGTGGCGGCGGCATGAGCGGCAAGGCTTATCAGGCGTTCGCCAGCGTGTCAGGCGATCTCAACCAGGGGCTCACCCAGATCCTCAACGAGCTGGACGCCCTGGCCGGCAAGATGAGCAAGGCATCATCGCAGTACGGCGTCCACGACGGCGACGCTGCCCAGACCATTATCCACGCGGCCAGCGGCGACGCGGCGCATCTCCTGCGCGGCTGAGCGTCGTGGCGATATCGCTGTGATCCAATGAGAGAGGTGGCAAGTCGATGAGTATGCCCGGTTTTGGCGCCGATGGCAGGATCACGTACAACTTCGACGAGATCTTCGACGTGGCGACGGCCATCCGGACCTACGAGGACGTCATGGATGACGCCCTACTGCGCCTGTTCAACGACTTTCAGAACATGTTCGACGATCACGACTGGTCCGGTCAGGCGGGCCAGGCGTGTCGGGACGCGCATAAGAATTGCGACATAGGAGCGAAGAAGATCAAAGACGCGCTGGGTCAGGTGGGGAGCACCTTGCACCTGGCCGCGCGGACTTCCAGGAGCTCGACAACAACATCGCCAAGAGTATGGGCGTGTGACCGCGGCCCGGCGGGATCTGGCCACCTTCCATTGTGGATGGTGGCCGGTCCTGATCAACCAGAGAGGCGAGGGAGGGTCGTGAGTCATCCCGAGTGGACGGTTGACCGTCCAAGCTGGAGCAGTGTGGGTGAGATGATGGCTGAGCTGCGGCAGGCGATCGGTACCATCTCCGAGTCCCAGCGCAAGATGATGCAGGTGACCGGCACCGCATGGTCGCCGGACCGGTCCATCAAGGCGGTGGTGGGCCCGCGCGGCCAGTTGCTGGCGCTCGACATCGATCCGCGGGTGTTCCGAAAGCCCAACTCGAAGGCCCTGGCCGACCAGATCATCACGACGGTGCGGCTGGCCGTCGAGGATGCGACCGAACAGGTCCGCACGATTCTTGAGGCGAACGTCCCGACCGACTTCCGGATCCAGCCGTCCGACGGCCTGGACATCGGTCGCCTCATGCATACACACGATGCAGATCTGCTCTTAGAGAAAGACGATGACAATGGGTGATTACGTCGACTTCAGCCGCAATCCGGCGGACCTCATCATCGCGGCCGAGAATATCGCGAGGCAGGGCATGGCCCTGTCCAGCCACATGGAGGCGTCGGCGAAGGCTATTCACGCCGAGGAGAATGACCCGGGCACTTTTACCAAGAATGAGTACAGCGAGGCGTTCCTGAAGAACTACCATTCGCAGCCTGTGCTTGACGCGGGTAACAACCAGGGCCCCAATCTCATGCAGCTTGGGCAGAACGCGGCCGACGCGATCTGGAACTACATCGGTCAGGACGACGAGAACGGTGCCGGGTTCGGGGATTGGGCCACCCAGGTGCTGAAGGGCAAGCAACAGTAGTTCATGCGCCGGTCTTCGGGTCGACAGTGACGTCGTGAGGGGGTGATCCGCGGTGAATGAGGCGGATCATTTCATCGCGGAGATTCTGGGGTTTTTTGAGTCGCTTGAGCCGTGGGTTTTCGGTATCGCGAATGAGGCGAAGAAGTTGGCTGGTCTGGACCGGCCGGGTAACGATTCGAAGCATATTTATGCACTGTCGGATCATTGGGGGGTGATGGGCGACCACCTGGGTTCGGTGGTTGATGTGATCGGCCCGGCCGGGGAGGTTCTGGTCACCGACTGGACCGGCGCCTCGTCGACGCAGTGGCTGAACGTGTGGCGGCAGCTGTATGACGGGTTGGCGCAGACTCAGCAGGCCGCCTTGTCGTCGGGGCAGGGTGTGGCGGAGTTCGCTATCGAGATCGACCGCGCGAACATCCTGTTCTGGTTCGCCCTGCTCCTGCTGGCGTGGATGGTGTTCCAGCTGGTGCTGATGATGATCCGTTCGGGCGGGTTGTCGTTGTCGGGGGTGGCCCCGGCGATGCAGGCGACCAGAGAAACGTTGGTCACGGTTGGGCAGCGGGCGCTGGCGGTGATCGGGAGCATCTCGATAGAAAAGATCGGCCCGGCGGTGCTCGAGTTCATCTTCAAGGAGCTGCCCAACTTCGTTGAGGCGTTGCCGGAGCTGATGCTGGACGCTCGGCAGGCGGCGCCGAAGTCGCTGCCGGAGGTTGTTGACGCATTGTCGACGGCGGGGAAGAGCACGGCCAAGGCCGGCTGGGACGCGTTGACGTATGTGCCCAAGACCATCATCGCCAAGACGTTTGGCGAGCAGTGGTCGGGCCAGTGGTTCCTGTCGATGATGAGGTCCCCGGCGATGAAGGCGCTGGCGCGTACGGCGGGCAAACAGGCGTGGCAGACGGCCCGGCAGGCGCTGATGGCGACGCGGTACAAGGTGGCCGAACAGTACAGCGCGCAGCTGCTGGGTCAATGGGGGGTGCGGGGGGGAACGGCGCTGGCCGAGGAGGAGTTGACCGCCGCGCTGACCCGGGCGCTGGGTGAGGATGCGGCGAAACTGCTCGGTGAGCAGGCCCTGCGCGAATTCGCCGCGCAGCGCATCGGCGGAATGACATTCGGGCGGGGGTTGGTCGCGTTCTTCGCGCCCCGGATGGCCAGTGGGGCGGCGTTGATGGGGTTGCAGGAGCTGATCACGGAAATCATCCTGCTGCCCAGGACGCACAGCCTAGACCTGGTGCGGGTGCTGCAGAGCAGCTTGCAGGGCGCCGCGTTCTCGGTCGGTATGGTCGGGGGAACCCTGACCCACGCGATCGGTGGCGGCACGGTCGGGGCTTTCCTGGCCGCCGGTCAGGATCTTTTCACCGCTGTGCAGCATGGCGGATACGCCGACGATCAGGGACACCAGATCGACTGGTGGAAGACGATCTTCGAAGGGACGGTGTCCGGCGCCGGCTCGGCCGTGCTGTTCAGCACATTCGCTCACCTGGAGGCGTTCCACTTCCCGGTGCCCGAGTCGATCGGGCGGAACCTGACCCTCATCTCTGAGGAGGGCGGCCTGCGGATGCGGGTCACCGAGCGGGGCCTGACCGTGGACATCTCGGAGAAGGGTATCAGCTGGGCGCAGAAAACCGACACGGGGGTGACCGGCGGCGAGTTGGACGCGGCCGGCAAGATCCGTCCTCAGTTCAGCGCCACCCCGAGCAACCAACAGCCGCAACAGACGCCGGCGGCCATCCGCCCGACCAACCAGCCGGTGGCGGACGAGAAGACCACGAGCACCGGGGTACGCCGCACCGAGCCCGACAAGGTGCCGGCCGACTCGCCGGCCGAGCCAGCCGTGGCGGTGCCAGCGGTGCATGCGCAGGTCGAGGCCGAGGTGATGCCACCGGTGCACGCGCAGGTGCAGGCCGAGGTGATGCCACCGGTGCACGCGCAGGTGCAGGCCGAGGTGACGCCGCCGGTGCACGCGCAGGTGCAGCCCGACGTGTTCAACGCGGTGCGCCAACCCGGCGAGGCGGTTCCGGTTGAGGCGCATGGTGGCGGCGTCGGTGTGGCCGACCGCGGTGTCAACGACAGCGGCAGTGTTGGCGGATCCGGGGTCGGACGAGGAAACAGCGACCGCGGCAGCGGCATGCCCGGATCCGGCCGAATCAGGCCCGAAGACAGCGCCGACCCGCTGGCCGCCTATCAGAATGCGTTCGGGCCGGATCAGCTCGATCCGACCCGGGAGCCGGTCACCGGCAACGGTGGCCACGGCACCTCCCATCCATTGGATGGTTTGCAGCATGAGTTCGAGGCGGGTCAGCTTGATCCGACCCGGGAGCCGGTCACCGGCAACGGCGGCCATGGCACCTCCCATCCGTTGGATGGTTTGCAGCATGAGTTCGAGGCGGGTCAGCTTGATCCGACCCGGGAGCCGACCACCAGCCGTCCTGGCCAGACCGGCCGCGCCGCAACGCCAGCCGAGTGGCAGGCCCGGGTGGAGCAGGCCGTGGCTGATATCCAGGCCCGGTCCGATCAGCGCATCAACGCTGTCGAGGGTGCGCGACCGGATGGGCAAGCGACCGGGTTGGAACACGTCGAGTCTCTCGTCGCCCGCATTGTCAGTGTGGAGGACCCGGCCGCCCGGGCGCCGCTGATCGAGGAGTTGGTGGGCCGGCTCAACGATCTTGGCCTGCTCGGATCCGACGCGGAGCTGCGCTGGGATGTGATCCGCGCCTCGGGTGAGCTGGACCACATGTCTCGGCCCGTCCGCGAACTCATCGACAGCATCGCCAGCGGCCACGACCACATGGAGGCGCGGGAAGTCGGATCCGGTCGTCTGGAGCCGGATCGGTCGCCCGAGCGGCTCGACGCCGACGTGCTGGCCGAGGGTGAGAATGCGCCACCCGGCGAGCAACACCACCAGCCCCTCGACCAGCCCCTCGACAGCCCGTGGATCAGCCCGTGGATCAGGCGGGGCCGCCGGCCGGTGAGGCGATGTCGGTCGAGCCGCCAAGCCCGGATGTGGCGGTGCCGCCGCGGCCGGAGTCGGTGTCGGCCGCCGGTACCGAGTGGACTGCGGAGTCTGGCGGCTGGTACTCGGCGCGTGAAGGCGGGTCGCTTCAGTTCGTCGATGGTGATGCTCGTGTGGTGACGGTGGAGTTGCCGGAGGGGTCGCGGGGGTTGGTGGACGCCTCCGGCCAGTTGCGGGTGGTGGTTCAGCCCGATGGGATCAGCTTCGACCGCGGCCTGAACGGGGAGTGGTCGCGACCGCGGGTTGCCGAGGGCGAGGTGAGTCTGAGCCGGCTCACGCAGCCGATGTCGCTGGAGATGGCTGACGGCCCCACGCTGAAGCTGACCTCCGGGGATGTGGTCCGCGACATGGTGACCGGCCAGCCGCTGGCCTATCTGAGCGGGGAGCATACGTATGTCCCGACGGCCGAGGGTCGTTGGACTGAGGTGCAGTCCCAGTCCACCGATGTGCAGGGGTGGCTGGCCTCGGCGAACAAGGCGTTTGAGACCTCGCGGGTCCTGTTCGACATCACAGCCCGGTCCGACCTTGCCCGGCTTAGCGATGTCGAGCTGGGCGACCTGCTGGTGGGCCGCGACCGCGACGACGCCGCGGCGGCCGTGTACGAGCTGATCATCCGGGTCGAGGGAAAGCAGATGCGCTGGACCCAGCTGTACGCCACCGAAGGGCTCCTCAACGGCGAGATGATCCACATGGACCCCGGCGAGGGCAAGTCGTTGGTCATGTACGCCGCCACCGGCCGCGAACTAGCGACCGGTGAGGTCGATGCCGTGATGGCGCTCACCTCATCGGATATCCTGGTGGCCAAAGATATCGAGGTCCTTCAGCGACTGTTCCCCAAGGAGCGGGGCTTCGACGTTGTCCAGATCAAGCCGGACGGCACCGCGCCCCTGCCGGTGAAAGGCCGCAAAACAATCTACGTCGGCACCATAAAGGACGCCGGGTTCGCTTATCTGCGGGACTGGCCGGTCTTTAACGATGTCAAACTCAGCATATACGCGAACGAGTCGAAGCACGAACTCTTCCCATACGAGCCCGAGCCCGAGAAGTACGAGCTCAGCGCATTCGTGGATGAGATCGATGCCGTCGCGTTGCACTCGAACACCACTTTCATCATCAGCGACGGGCAGACCAGCCGGGCGTCGGCCTTTGTCGAGGGCCAGGTCACCTGGGCGCGCGACTGGCTGGGCGCGAAGGTGGCTGACGGTTCTCTGACCCCGGCGCACTTTGGTCGTAGCGAGGACCAGGTCGGGGGTCGCGCGGCTCTCACCGAGATCGGTCGGGCCAAGGTTGCGCAGCTGCTCGGCCACCCGCCGACCGAGTGGGAACTGATGCGTCTGGATCGGGCAGCGTCGGCCAGATGGGAGTACATCGAGAACAAGCACTACATCGTCCACAAGGGCAAGCTCTACATCATCGATCAGAACGATCACTCGGTGCTGGTGGACCTGTCGACCGACACGTCGAAGACGTTGGAGAGCCGCTGGTCCAACGGTGTGGCGCAGGCGATCGAGGCGAAACATATGGAGGATAGACATGGGTTGGAAATTCGCTCCGACTCGGCCACCTCCAAGAGCGTCACGGCAAGGGAGATCCTCTCTGAGAAGAACTTCCGCAAAATCGCTGGCGCGTCCGGCACTAACCGAGGCCACGGAGCAGAATACGAAGCGCTGGGAATGTCCGGGAAGGTTCGAGAGATCCCGCGCTACTACGCGAGTGAGCTGAAGCAATACCAGGAGCAGGTGTTCGGCAGTCACGCCGAGAAGGTCGACAAGATCGTCGCCGACATTCGGGACATGCACACCGTCAAGGTCGAAGTCGACGAGGTGATGCAGGATAAGCCGGGCCGGCCGCAGCTGACCATCGTGGACCAGAACCAGATCGCCCGCGAACTGTCGGACAAGCTGACCGCCGCCGGCGTCCCGCACAAGGTCGTCGACGCGCGCTGGTACCTGGAGCAGGGGTCGACCTGGGAGACGGCGTTCGCGGACATCGTCGGCCAGGCGGGCCAGATGGGCGAGGTCGTCATCGGTATCGGGAAGCTCGGCCGGGGCGTGGACATCCCAGTCAGCGCGGAGGCGGAAGCGGCCGGCGGCTTGCACGTGCGCCTCACCGCCCACTCCGCGCACTCGGTCGACTTCAACCAGCAGGCCGTGAACAGGACCGCCCGGAGCGGCCACAATGGCAGCTACGAGATATACAGCGCGATCACCGACGAGATATTCACGGAGTCGCACAACCCCGACGCCCAGGTGGTCATCACCCAATACACCAACGCGGTGAAGGCCCACCGCCTCGACCCGATCACCGGCCTCACCGACGTCAACGTCGAGCACCACGCCTGGCAACTGCGCCGCCTGGTACCCCAACTCCACTCCGCCATCGCCGCGCAAGCAGCCGCCCAAGCACAACTACAGCAACTGCTCGCCAACCTCCCCAACACCGACAGCACCCCCGCAACCCCCAACACCACACCCACACCCCAGCAGCAAGCCGCGCCCGCCGCCGCGGGTCCGCAGCAAGCAACGCCAGAACCACAACAGCAACCACACCAACCGGCCACGCCAGCACCACAGCAACAGGCCACCCCAGCACCGCAGCAGGGCATGCCGGCGCCGGCGGACCAGCAGGCCACCCCAGCACCGCAGCAGCAGGCCACGCCGGCACCGCAGCAGGGCATGCCGGCGCCGGCGGACCAGCAGGCCCTGACCACCCTGCTCCACCTGATCCAGGGCGCCGACCTGACCACCGGGGTCACCGCCGCCCAGGCCGGAGCGGCGTGGAATCAAGCCACCGCCCCCGAGCACACCGTGCAGACCGGCGTGCTCAGCGCGCCCGAACACAGCGGCGCGCCGCTGACCGCGGCCCAGGCGATGGCCCACCAGGTACCCGCCGACCAGCTGCCCGCCGCGGTCAACCAGGCGGTAGCGGCGCCGGACTGGGCCGGTGCGGGTGTGGTTCAGGCCGTGGCCGAGGTCAGCCCGGGCGTGTGGCAGGCCACCTTCGTCAACGGGCAGACGCTGACGTTCACCATCGCCCAACAGCCGGCCCCGCCCGGCGTCTCGGTCGGCTACACCCTGCCGGCGCGCAGCCTGGGCGAGCTACTCACCGGCACCCTCGCCGCGCCGGTGACCATCCACATCGGCCAGTACTACACCCACGC
>CAWDLX010000001.1:0-88145 GCA_963803345.1 uncultured Actinomycetota bacterium | reverse complement strand
ACCTGGCCGAGGCCGTCCGGGTCAGCGGGATCCCCATCTCCGCCGTGTGCCAACGAGCGCTGGAGGAGGCTGTACGGCGGGTCTCCGCCATCCGCTCGTTGAACATCGACGGCCTCACCGACGAGGAGCTCGCGACCCGGCTGGTCCATTTCACCGCCCGGTCGCGGCGCATCCTGGTGCTCGCGGCCGAGCACGCCCGGAGCGAGAGTCTCACCACTGTCCACACCGGACACCTGCTCAACGCGATCCTCGACGAGGGCGCCAGCCTGGCCATGCAGGTGCTCAACGCGATGGGCGCCGACCTCGACCAGCTGCGCACCGACCTGACCACCACGAACGACGAGTCCGACAGCGGATCCGAGGGGCTGCACCTGAGCGGTCCGGTGGCCAACGCACTCGAGTTCGCCGTCACCGAGGCGACCGCGTTCCGGCACAACTACATCGGCACCGAGCACATCCTGCTCGGCCTGACCACCGAGCCCGACGGACAGGCCGGTCAGGCCCTGCGCGCCCAAGGCGTGGAGCTGAAGCCGGCTCGACGAGCGGTCGTCGCTGCCCTGGCCATCCTCATCCAGGGCCGCCAGGCCGGCGCCGCGCCGGGCGGCGCGCCCGCGGCGGGCGTCGCCGAGGCCCTACGCCAGGCGATCGGCCCCCTGGTCGAGCGGATCGAACGCATCGAGCAGCGCCTGGAGATCTGAATGCAGGGCACCCCACGAACACTGCGTGCGCAACAGGGTGCCCCCAACGAACACCCACGCTCACGTATGCAGGTGCCGGGAGAGCTTCACCTCGTCATCGATCTGCTCGACCGTGAACAGCGTGCCGGCCGGGTAGGCGTCGAGCACCTCGGGCGGCAGTTGGATCGTGCCGTCGGTGGCGACCACGGCCAGATCGCGCCCGTCGCGCCCCTCCGCACCGACCCGGCCGTCGCGGATGGTGACCGCCCGGCCCAGCCGTACGCCGAC
Source organism: uncultured Actinomycetota bacterium (assembly GCA_963803345.1). Classification (GTDB taxonomy): domain Bacteria; phylum Actinomycetota; class Actinomycetes; order Mycobacteriales; family Micromonosporaceae; genus CAWDLX01. The sequence continues at coordinate 87,180 of CAWDLX010000001.1, read as the reverse complement.
CTCGGTGTCGTGGGTGACGACGACGATCGTGGTGCCCTTCTGCTGGTTCACCGTCTCCAGCGCGTGGATGACCTCGTCCCGGCCGTGAGTGTCGAGCTGGCTCGTCGGCTCGTCCACCAGCAGCAGGCCCGGGCCGGCAGCCACCCCCATCGCGACGGCGGCGCGCTGGCGGGCGCCCGGGGCGAGCTCGTCCACAGTGGACTTCCCCATTCCGGACAGGCCGACCAGGTCGAGCACGGCGTCGGGGTCGTCGAGCTTCACCCCGCGCGTGCGGCGGGCCCGGCGTTGGGCCAGCTCCAGGTTGCTGTACAGGTCGGCGTACGGCAGCAGATTGCGGGCCGCGCCCTGGAGCACGACACCGATCTCGTTGCCCCGCAGGCGGGCGATCTCCTTGTCGGAGAGCTTGCCCATGTCGTACGTCCCGACGGTCACCACCCCGGCCGAGGGGCGCATGAGGCCGGCCAGCAGAGAGACCAGTGTGGACTTTCCCGACCCGGATGGGCCGACCAGGGCGAGCATCTCACCCGGGCCGATCGACAGGTCCACCCCGGCCAGGGCGACCACGTCGCCGGCCACCGACCGGTAGATGTGCACCACCCGCCGACATGACACGACCAGCCCGTTCATGACCCGGTACTCCCTCCGAACTCGGCCGTCCGACTGCGCCGGACGACCCGGGCCAGCGCGCCCGTCGCCACGATGGCGACGATGAGCAGCGCGCTAGCGGCCGTGATCCACCAGCCGAGCGTGAGTGAGCTCGGCCAGCCGGGCAGGCCCTGCCCGAGCGGACGACCCTCCACAATGGGCAGATAAGCGCCGTCGAGCCACCAGGCGACCACCGCCGCCCCGGCGCCGTAGATGATGCCGGACACGACCAGGCTGAGATACCCGATCAGACCGGAGACCGTCACCGCCTGCCAGGACAGGCCCTGCATACGCATCGCGCGCAGGGCGTACGCCCGGGGCCGTCGCTCCACCGTGGCCGCGAGCAGCATCCCGGCGATGCCCAGGGCCAGCGCCAGCGCACCGAGCACGACGAAGAACCGCCAACCCAGCGCGTTGGGCCGCTGCCCGGCGTCCGCGACCGACTCGGCCAGGCTGCGGTCAGCGAGCACCGGGAGTCCAGCCTTGGCCAGTCTGTCCGCAATGTCTGGTGGCGCGGCGTCGTTGAGCCAGACCTCGGGCGTCGCCCCGCGCAGCAGGACGCCGTCGTGGATGGTCAGCTCGAGGTCGCTGAGGCCGCCAGCCGACCCGAGTCGGGGCAGCGTCGTCGTGGTCGTGACGTTGTCGGCGAAGAAGTCGCCGGTGTCAGCGGGAAGAGTCTGCACGTCGCTGTCACCGGCCCCGACAACGGGCAGCTGCGCGGTCTGGTCGGGCGGCTGGATGAGCGCCTGGTCCACGCCGTTGTTCTGCGCCTCGATCTCCAGTCCATTCGCCTGCGGACGCAGGTCAAGCAGTCCACGGCTGGCGTCCAGCCAGTGGCCGAGCTGTTCGCCCGTGGCGAGAACCGCCCGACCGTCGCCCGAGCGCAGGGCGGTGAGGGTGAGCTTGGCGGCGCCCTCGCTGTTGATGAACAGCTGCGGGCTGATGGCGCTCAGCCGGCACCCGGCGTCGCAGAGCATCTCCAGCTTGTACGTGTGGGCGCCGGGTTGCAGCCGGACCTCGGTGGAGATGAGCAGCCGGCCGCCACCATTCGGCTGGAAGTACGCCACGATCGTGTCGGGCGGGGCCAGGTTGGTCTCCGGGTCGGGCTGGGGCTCGAAGACCGCGTCGACCAGGAGCGCCTCGCCCTTGACCTGGATCGGATCGGGTAGCTGCGGCCTGACGGCCTGGGCGGCGGCGGTCGCGGTGCCGCTGCCGGGCCAGTAGGCGACGGTGGCCAGCCGGGTCGAGTCGACCGCGAGCAGAGCGGCGCCATTGCGCGCGGCCGGCAGGATCTCAGCTGCCATGGCGAAGCGGCCGTCGGGATCGACCGCGCGGACCGCGTTGAGCAGTTGGGACGGGTTGGTCGCGTCCACCGTGAACACCCGGGCGGCGCCGATGCTGCCGCGGGCCTGCTGGTCGCGGGCGCGGGTCGAGACGTTGTTGGCGGTGACAGCGAAGACGTACAGTCCGACTGAGATCGTGAGCAGGGCGACGACCCGGCGACTGCTGCGCGGGCGGCCGATCTGCAGCGCGGCCAGACCCAGGCCCAGGCGGCCGCGCAGCAGGGCGAAGGCTCCGAGGCGTTCGGCGACCGGGTCGAGCAGCCCGCCCAACAAGAGACCGATGGACAGGACGATGAGGGCCGGGCCGAGCAGGACCAGGCCGGTCGGCGCACTCGTCGGGTTGTCACGCGCCTCGAACACGGCTACCGCGGCCAGCGTCGCGACCATGCTCACGATGACCGCGCTCTGCCATCGGCTCGGGTGCCGGATCACCCGCCGTAGCAGCTCGGCGACCGGGGCGGACAGGTCCCGGCGCAGGGCCAGCAGACCGACCACCAGCGCGCCGGCCAGAGCGGTGCCGGCGTAGAGCAGCGACTGGCCGCTGAACGTGATCGGCCCCGGATGGGCCAGCGTGATCCGGCCATAGACCAGCACCGCCAGGTGCCCGGCGAAGTACCCGGCCACAGCCCCGGCGGCCAAGGGCACCACGCTCTCGGCGGCCGACAGCCACCAACGGTCGGCCGCCCCGGTGCCGCGCAGCTTGAGCAGGGCCAGCTCCGGCCGCCGGGCCTGGGCGGTCTGCGCGACCGCCAGGAAGATCACGAACCAACAGAGGACGACCAGCGGGATGCCGGCCACGGTCGGCCCGATGGCCACCTGCTTCTGGTCGGCCGCGATGGCTTCCAGCAGCGCGGGCAGCTGGGAGTTCGGCGTCACGCCGAGGGAGCGCAGCCGCGAGGACGACGCGGTCAGATCGGCCCGTACGTCGGCCAACCGGTCGGGGTCCAGGGCACCCGGCAGCGGATACACCACATAGGCCTGGTCCGCCTGGTACGGCTTGCTGGCCAGGACGGTATCGGGGCCGACCAGCCCGGTGTATTCGTCGTTGCCGGCGACGGCGAACTGTGACCCGGTCCAGTACGGATCCCGGCCGAACGACGGCGTCTGGTAGACACCCACCACGGAGAGCTTCTGGCGGTCACCCAGCGGGATGTACGCCACGGTCGCACCTGCCCCGCCGTTGCCGCCCACGAGCTGCCCGATGTCGAACTGGATCTGCATCGTCGAACCGACGCCGCCGTGCAGCAGCTTGGCGGTGGAGTCGGAGATCATCACTTCCATCGGCGCAGCCACGCAGCGGCCGGCCGTCAGCACGATGTGGGCACAGGCGCCGGACCGGTACGCCAGGACGGCGTTCTGCATGATGAACGGGGTGTCTGGCATCACGTAGTCGGCCTCGGTGCGGCCGGCGGCCAGGTGCAGCGTGGTCTCGAAGACCGAGGCGAATCCCCGTATGTGCAGCGCTCCCGGCAGCGAGTGCGGATACTGGCTCGCGTCTTCGGTCGGGTCGCTGTCGTCACCGAATCCGGTGTGCTGCAGCCGCAGCGACTCGTTCACGCTGACCGAGAGCGTTCTGGTTGGAGCGTTGGCCACGTCGGAGCCGGCGACGCTGGCCTGCGCCATCCGGGCGTACGCCGGCGCGGACACCGCGGCGGCGATCGCCAGCAGGCCGAGCAGGAACAGGGCGAGCGCGTGCCATGGTCGGGCCGCGACCACCGCCCGGGTCAACCTGATCATCGCGGGGTCCTTTCCGCCCGGACCGCACGGGCGAGTGCAGCTCCGCCGGCGACCGCCACCGCCAGCGTCACCGCGACCAACGCACCCACGATCACCAGCAGGGTGACCGGGCCGGTCGGCGGGATCGGTAGCACGCTCCACCCATCGCCGAACACCCGTGGCGAGCCGAGGATGAGCCGGCTGGCCAGCAGCGAGGTCAGCACGCCCAGGGCGACCGCCACGACGGCGAACGCGACGTAACCGACGTACGCCACGCGGCCGGCACTGCGCGCGGACAGTCCCTGGTGGCGCAGCGCGGCCAGCTCCTCGGCCCGATCGGACCGCTCCACGGCGGCCGCGATCGCGAACGCTCCGACCGCCAGGACGAAACCGACCAGCGCGACGACGAGCAGGTAGCGCAAGGCGACGAACGGGCCCTGCGCCCGCAGCTCGGCCAGGCGAACGGCGATCGAATCATCATCCACAATGGACAGCCCATGATCGGTCAACGCCTGGATGACCGACTGGGGCGTATCGGCCCGCAGCCAGACCTCCAGGCGCCCGCCGCCGGGGCGCAGCTGGGTCACCTCGGTCAGGTCGACCAACCGGCCGGCGGTGCCCATCCGGGGCAGCAGGGCGGCCTCGCCGACCAGTTCGGCCGGGACCGGCCCGGCGCCGGGTGCCTGTACGGACCCGAATCCGACCGTCGTCTCGGGTGGGATCGACCCGGCGGCGTACATCGGCAAAGGGGTCGGTGCGTCGTTGACGAAGACCGGGAAGGCGATGGAGGCCGTGTTGTGGATGACGCCGGTGACCGCGATCCCCAGGCCGTTCGCGTCGGCCATCAGACTCGGCAGCTCGTCACCGGGGATGATCGACGTCCGCCAGCGGGCCCGGTCGGCGAACGTCGTGGGCGCCACGGTGACCGCCCCGGCGACCTGCCGCAGGGTCAGCCGAGACCCGATCAGGTCGGATGTACCGATCAGGTGGAACCCGACCAGCCGGCACTGCGGTGCGCAGGCCGTGACCGTCGCCTGGTAGCTGGCCCCGCCCGTGCGCAGCCGGCCGAAGAGCACCCCGATCTGGGCGCCGCTCGGGTCCTCGACGACGGCGGCCACCTGGGCCGGCTTGGACCCCGGCGCCGGCGCCCAGGTGGCGTCGAGCCGAATCGCTCCGTTGTGGACAGTCATCGGGCTGGTCGCGCTGGCCCGCAACGCGGTGGCCACTGTGGACCAGTGGGGCAGGCCGTAGGCCGGGAACCACGGGACGACCGCGGCCAACCGGCTCGAGTCGACGGCCAGGGTCGGGGTGCCGGTGGTCAACGTGCGCACCACGGCCATGGCGTACCGGCCGTCCGGATCAGCCGCCCGGACAGCGTCCAGCAGCGAGACGGAGCCCGAGGTCTGCACGGTGAGCACCCGGTCGGCCCCGACCTCGATGCCGGCTCGCTGTTGCTGGGCCCGTTCGGCCACTGCCCAGTTGATCGCCGCCCCGGTTACCACGGCGATGGCGAGCGTGAGCATCGTGAGCACCCGCGGCAGCGCCGTACGCCGGGCCAGATTGACCGCGCTCAACCCGATGCTGAGGCGCCCGACCCGCAGGGACGGCGTCGACAGCAGCCGGGCCGCCCGCGGCACCAGCCACGCGGCCACGATGCCGACGGCCAGCGCGACCAGCGTCGGGGCGAGCACGTCCAGACCTCGGAACCGGTCGGTCGCGACCGCGGTCGACCGCAGCTCAAGCGCGGCGGCCAGCGCCAGCGCGATCAGCGCCGCGTCGAGGATCCCGGCCCGCCAGCCGCGCGCCCGCGCCGGCACCCGGCGGCCCAGCTCGGCCACCGGCTGGGCCAGCATCCGCCGCTCGGCCACCAGCGCCGACACCACCGCGATCACAATCGCGATCACGGCCGCGCCGACGGTGGCGACCAGGCCGATCGTCTGATCCTGCGGGTCCTGGATCTGGCCGGCCCAGTACCGCACGCCCACCGCGCCGACGGCTAGCCCGAGCACCCCGCCGGTGACGATCGGCAAGGCCGCCTGCCCGCCGGCCAACGACCACTGCGAGCGGCGCCCGACGCCGCGCAGCTTCATCAGGGCGATGTCCGGGCGGCGCGACTCCCCCGTCTGCCGCACCGCGAGCGCCAGGGCGAACCAGACCAGGATCAGCAGCTGCACGGTCGCCGCGATCACTCCGATGTAGACCAGGTTGGTCTCGCCGAGAGTCCGGTCGGCGTACGTCCGGAAGGCCGAGCTCACGTTCAGACTCTGGGTGCCGAGCACCGGCACCGCCTGGTCGACTGACCGGGCCAGGAACTGCGGGTTCTCGTCTCGCACGGCGGTCGGCGTCGCGACGAAGTCGACGGTGATGTGGGCCTGGCGGGGGCGGTTCGCGACGAACGTGGCCATCGGGGTGAACATCGTGCCCGAGCGGAACCGCTGCCCGGTGACCGTCCCGTCCTCGGCCTGCTGGGACGGGCCCCAGTAGGGGTCGGCGGGGTCGGTCGGCTGGTAGATGCCCACCACGTGCAGCGTCATGGGAGCGGCCACGTCACGGGAGGTGTACGTCAGGACGCTGCCCACGCCCGCCTTGAGCAGGGTGGCGTAGTCCGGGGCGATCGCGACCTCGCCGGCTTTCGTGGGACAGCTCCCGGTCACGGTCAGCCGGTCGCACATGTCGTCCCGGTAGACCAGGTCGGCTCGGGTGTCACCCAGCTGGCCGGCCACGCGGGCCTCGTTGTACCGGTCGAATCCGGGCAGATCGACCGTACGCGCGATCATGTCGTCGAGCGGTGCGAGGCGCCGATCCAGCGTGGTCGGCAGGGCCACATCCCCCGCGACCGTCACCAGATGCTCAGACGCGGTCGCCTCGCCCAACTCCGTCGCGGCCAGGCTCTCGGCGCTGGCGGTCGCGTACCCCGGGGCCGCGGCCGCGGCGGTCGCCGCGATCAGGCCCAGCAGGAAGAGGGTCGTCGCGTGCACGCGTCGTCGACGCAGGGCTCGCAGGACGATTCCCAGCACATTCGCACCCTATGAACCGTGGTGCCGGTAAGACCGCCCCTACCGGGCAAGCGTTACGCCACCGTGATCCAGCGGGTCATCTTCATCAAGGATCGGGATTTTAGCCCCATTCAATCGAATATATCTAGATACATCGGGGACGGGTGAAGTGATCGAGGCGAAGATCCATCAGAACTGCGTGGAACGCAGTATCCTTCACGCGGACGCAGATCTGACGGATCTTGTATTCGCCTGTCGCGCTGCCCTTCATACATCCCCGGCCCTCCTGTTTCGCGGAGGTGGTTCGCGGCGGGCGCGCTCGATCACTTCATCCGGGATTAGCGGGGCGTTCGGATGGTGGGTGAGGCACAGCGGCGTCTGGATCTTTCCGAACGGGAAATCCTCCCCCGCGGCATAGAATTGGCCGACGCCGAGCTTGCCGATGTCGGGAACGTCTCCCCCCTTGACCTTCGCCATGCCCTTCGCGGCCTCGATGTGGGCGGGCGCGTTGAGCAGGCCGAAGAACTGGGTCGTGGCGTTGCCCGGGATAAGGTTGTGCAGCCCTTTGGGAGCCTGCGTCGCGAACACCATGCCGATCCCGTATTTGCGCAGCTGCGACACCAGCGCCAGGGTGCTCTTCGTGCAGGGCGTCGTCGCGCCGGACGGGGCGAACGTCTGCGCCTCGTCCATCACGAACAACCCGCCCAGCGGCCGGTCGCCAGCCGGGTTCCTCTTCGCCCAGGAGAACAACTCCAGCTGCAGCTGGTTGACGAAGCTCTGCCGCTGCTCCTCGCCCGGCAGGCCGATCAGGCTGATCACCGAGACCCGCGCCCGCCGGCCGGGAGCCGGGCTCAACAGGTTGCCCGCGTCAACCGGCTCGCCGTCGCCGCCGAAGAGCGGATCGATCACCTCGCCGCGGCCTCCAGGGTCTCCGCCATCTCCTGCGCGACCTTCTCGCCTTGCCGAGTCTGGCCGACGCCGTCCGGCAGGTCGGTCGAGCAACCCGATGAAACCGGAGCCAGCCGCTTCGCCGCGACGGGCGAAGTATTCGAGGGCCTCACGCAGAACCGCCTGGCCCGCGGGCCTTGGCCGTGGTGTCGCCCATGCCTGGCCCTGGCGCGAACGTCGCCACGGCAGCGTCGACTGCCGGCGAACTCGTCGGGCTCGTCGATGACGCCGCCGAAATCCGGCAGCGGCTGGAAGCTCAGCGGCCGACCAGCCTCGATCCGCGGCGTCCACACCATGATGTCGACGTGCTCGCCAGATAGTCGGCTGGCCATCACCGCGTCGGCCGTCCCCCCATCTGGGCGGTGTGTGCGGCCAGGCGTCGCCCAGCCGGGCCAGGTCGTTGTTCGGGTCGAGCACGATCGCCGAAACGCCCTTGCGAGCGCACTCCTCGACGATCCGGCGGATCAGCACCGTCTTCCCGGAACCGGAGCCGGCGAAGATCACCATGTGCTTGCGCAACGCCTCCAGCTCGATGTCCAGCGGCTCGCCGGTGTCCACGTTGGACCCCAGCCGGATGGCCTGCGCCGGCTCCGGCGCCACGAGCGCGGGCACAGCGCCGCCCGGGTCCGGCTCCCCAGCCGGGGCCGCACCCACGACACGGTCGCCGAAAATGGCCTGGAAGAGGTCGGTCGTCGTGGCCGGCTGGCGGGCGCGCAGCCACGGCTCGAAGTGTTCGAGCTGTTCGCTCTGCATGATCCGCAGCGCGTCGAACACCCGCAGGTCCTCGCGCGACAGCGGCAGCGTGCGGCCGCCGGCCTCGTGGAACTCGCTGACGGTCGCCGTCGTCTTGGGCCCCTTCGGCCATGGCGTGTTGCGCAGCAGGTACAGCCGTCTCTCGGGCACGTCGGCATCAAGGCCGGCCATCGTGCTGGCGGCCTGGATACGGGCGATCACCGCGACCGCGTGGTTGCTCGCGATGGCCCGCAACGACCAGTGCCGCTCATCCTCGAGCGCTTCGTTGAGGGTCTCCCGCAGCCGGGCGTGCAGGGCCGGTTTGGCGCTGGGCGGCGGGTCCTGTTTGAAGGCGCCGCCCATCTCCTCGATCAGCGCCGACAGGCCGGCCGCCAGCAGCCGCGGCATCGCCCGGTCCTCGGTGGCGTGGGTCAGGGCCTCATCGACGCCAGCCTCCTTGACCAGCCGGCCGAAGCGCTCATCCAGTGCGGCCAGCGCATCCTCGGGGACCTTGGCCTCGGCCACGGAACCGGTGTAGACAACCGATGTGGGGGCGTCCTCCTCGAGCCACTCGAGCTCGGTGACCTCTCCGGCCCGGATGCAGGCCGATGCGTGCTGCTGGACCCGGCGCAGCAGCGCCCGCGGCGTGAAGTGGTCGGCCTCGGTGAAGGCCATGGGCTTGATCGGCCAGGTCGGGTACGGCGGGCGGAAGCCCACGCTGGAATAGCAGGCGTCGAGCCGCTTGCGCACGATCGCCTGCCCGATCTTCGCGTTGGAAACCCGGCCGAGGTACGGCGCCTCCCGGAACCGGTCGGGCACCGGGTTGGCGGAACCGGTCTTGAGGATGTCCCAGGTGTCGGGCAGGCAGGAGAGAACGATCAGCGCCCGCCGGGTCCCGTCGCGCAGGTTGATCAGGCCGTCGGCCACCTCGCCGACGATCACCGCCGAACTGCCCCGGGCTGACCCGAGCTGACGCGTCGAATGAGCGATCAGCGTGTCGATCTGGTCGATCGCGATGACGGTCGGGCTCCCAGTCAGGGCGAGCAGCCGGGAGATGTCGCGGATGACCAGCTGGGCCGGGCGCACCTCACCGGTGATCCCCCACAGCGCCCGCTCCTGGAAGTCGGTCAACTCGCGGGTGTTGAGGTAGGCGTACGCGATGTCCCAGGCGACCGTGTCCCGGGTCTCCTTCGAGCCGAGCATGACCATCGCGCGCAGCGTGTCCTGGGTCTCCTGGCCGAGCACGCGGTGGCGCTGGCGCAGCGCGGCGATGAACGTCGCCAGGTGCTCGGGCGTGAGCTCCTCCTCGCCGGCGATCGCGTCGCGCACGCCGACCGGGATGCCGACCATCGACGTGAGCCGGCGCAGGAACGCCTTGAGCTGCGTGCTCCAGCCCGTGCTCTCCCGCTGCAGACCATCCACAATGGACAGCAGGGTGCTCTGCCAGAACGTCTTGCCGTTGAGCAGGCTGACCAGGAAGAAGTAGCCGCCATCGTGCTGCGTGCGGGCGCGGACCATGCCGAGCATGTGCGTCTTGCCGGCGCCGGCCGGGCCCTGGATCACCACGCCGAGCGGGTTGGACTCGTCGCCGCCGCGCGCCTGGCTGACGCCGTCGAACACGCTCTCGACGACGTCCTTGTGCAGGTCGGCCACGTTGAACGGCGACGGTCGCCAGACGTTGTCGGGCGTGGGCGCGAGGTTGAACCGCAGTGCGGACAGCGCCCGGCGCTCCGCGTCGAGCATCATGCCTCTATCGCCAGCGCGTGGTTGTCCTCGCCGCCAAAGCGCAGCGCCGCTCGACGGTCCCGTTCGTCGAGCGTCTTGAGATTCGCGATCGGAACCAGCCGTACGCCTGGTCGTACGGCGAGTTTCTTGAGCGCGGCGTCCACATCGGCACGCGCGCCCCCCACCGCGTCCCGGATGTCGGCCAAGCTGACCCAGGCGGCGGGCGCCTTCGCCAGCGAGCGGTAGGTCGTCTCGATGGCCGCCCCCAGGTCGCGCGCGGCGGCCGGAGACGCCAGGTCAGGCGTGGGCGACGGCGGGTCATGCGGCTCGGTGGCCGCCGCGAACATGCCCCGGGCGCCGTCGGAGTAGCGGGCCGCCGCCCGGTGCACGCCGGCCAGCAGCACCATGAGCGCGCCGGCCGCGGCTCCCTTGCGCGGCGGTTGATCGGCGAGCAGCTCGGGCGCGCGCTTCCAGCCGTCGGGTGACAGCTCGAAGGCGTACGGCCGGGTGTTCGTCCGCTCGGTGATGAGGCCATGCTTGACCAGCCCGGTGCGGTCCTTGCCGGTGAGCGTGAACCCGGCCAGCTCCTGGAAGTCCTTGTTGGAAACCTCACGGCCCAGCGCCATCATGATCGCGAGCGCCGCGATCTGGTTCAGGCTGAGTTCGCTCATCACTGCTCTCCGTGTGCTCGGGCCGACGGCCGCCCACCAGCCGCTTGATCTCAGATACCACGCGCTGGTGGTCGCTGAGAACCTGCTCGTTGGTGTACCGCAACACGGCGTGCCCGTCCAGTTGCAGTTGGGCGTCGCGCCGCCGGTCGGCCGCGTACTTGATCGGCGCGTAGTGCTCGGGCCCGTCGACCTCGACCACGACCCGCTCGACCGGCCACCACAGGTCGAGCCGGAACGGGACGGCCAGCGCCTGGGGGTGGTATGTCTGGTTCCACGAGCGGCCACGGGCCCACTCCTGCCGATCCAGCGCCGCTTCGAGCGCGAGCTCGGCCGGGCTGTCGGCCCGCGGCCGGCCGGCCAGTGGGGACACGCTCACGGCCGGCGGCATCGCCGGCCGTGGCGGGGCGCCCAGATCGACCGGCACGGTCACGAAGCGATCCACAGTGGACAAATCCGACCCGGTCAGCCAGACACCCAGGCTCGAGTGCTCGGCCAGCCACTGCGCGGCCGTGGCGATCTGGTGCAGCCCGGCCGCCGGGAGCCCGTCCGGTACGTCGATGAGGAGGACGGCGTACGGGCGGTCGAAGCTGTCCGCGATGACCCGCCCGAACCCGGCCGCGCGGACCACCGGCGCGTACCCGCTGACCAGGTTTCCGTCGGACAGGCTCTGCTCGGCCAGATCGGCCAGGAACGGACCGAACTGACGGCGACGACGGGCGGCGTCCGTGGCGAGCGCGCGCACCGCCGGCACACCCGCTCCCTGGGGGCCCGCGATGTGCTCCGCCCCCGGCAACCAGGCCGGGTAGAGTCCGACCGCCACCCGCTCCAGCTCGGCCAGCAGCGCGCCGACGAGGTCCGGTTCGTCCCCCGGCGGCCGGTAGGCGATCACCGGCGGTGCGCCCGGCGGCAAAGGATCGAGCGCGGTCAGGATCGCGTCGCGATCGGCACCGGTGATGAGGCTCACCCGGGCCGCCGGCAGATCCCGCCACCACCCGGTCACGGCTGCGATTGTGGCGTGGACCGCACGCCCGGTCAACGCCCCGGGGCGGTGGTGGTCGCTATAGTCAGGCCATGGATGCGTACGAGCGGCTTCTGTCCATTCTGGACGATGGTGGCGCCAGCTATCGGGTGATCCAGCACGAACCCGAGGGGCGCACCGACATCGTGAGCGGCCTGCGGGGCAACCCGATCGAGCAGGCGGCCAAGTGCATCGTCGTGATGGTGAAGCTGGACAAGAAGACCAGCCGCTACTACCTGGCCGTCGTGGCCGGTGACGCCCGGGTGGACCTGACCGCGCTGAAGGAGCTGGCCGGCGGCACGTACGTCTCGTTCGCCTCGACCGACCGGGCCGAGGCGCTGGCCGGCAGCGTGAGTGGCACCATCCTGCCGTTCAGCCCGCACCCCGACCTGCGCCTGGTGGTCGACCCGGGTCTGCTCAAGCACTCCGAGATCTTCTTCAACGCCGGTCGCCTGGACCGCTCGCTGGCACTGTCCACAGCGGATTACGTCCGGCTGGCTGAGCCGACGGTGACCCCGATCGCCCAGCTAGCTAGCCGCCGTCCACCCTCCACCCGCGGCTGCGTCGAACCATGATCGGCGTCGCGGTAACGGATTGGACCTTGGACGGCCGTTTCTGTCGCAACGACAGTCATTGGCAGCGGAGTAGATCGAGGTAAGTTGCACCCCTTATAGGGGGTAGAAGTTACCTCGATCTACTTCGCCATCCCCGGCCTACTTCGCCATCCCCGGCATATCCCGGATATGTCGGGTGGATCTGCACCCCGCACAGGGAGTCCGGTTCACCCAACCCGTGCGAGGTCACCCAACGGCAAGCGACGGCGGGGCCAGCCAGACGAGTGATTCCGATCTCCGACTGAGTCGGTCAGTGGGCGCCCAGCAGCACTTGCGCCACCGCCAGGCACACCAGTTCAGCGTCGCTAAGCTTCTTCGGACGGCCGGGTCGACGCCGGCCTTCGGCCGGAATCACGTGGTTGACCGGGACGTGTGGTTGACCGGGACGTAGAGTGCGATCAAGAGGGTATCCAGTTCTGTCTTCATAAACGATCATGGATACCCTCCCTAAAGATCATGATCCAGCCGACTCGCCGTACGCCGGGTTAGGAATCGCTCGTCTAGAGGCCTAACGGGTCGGCACGCTCACCCTCGTCCGGTGGCGCGACGGCGAGCCGATCGTCACCAGCCTGGGGAACACCGGTCCGCACGGCGCGTGGCTGTCGTGGCAGCCGCAGCGGTTCGCCTACCGCCCCGGATATTCAGTGGGATCCACCGCGCGCTGACCGTAGCGTCATGGTGGTACACAGCACTCCCCGGTGCGAAGGCGCTCGGTTACTTCAGATTCCCTGTGAAGGAAAGCCCTATACGGGCTGGGATCCCGCGCGCCGTATGGGTTCTCGGAGAGGTTCAACCAATGGGAGGAGGTCGCTCATGAGCAAGTTCAACAAGACTTGGCTGCGGGCGGCGACCGGCCGTAGTCCCATCATCGCGGAGTCGACCCCGACGGGGACGACCTACGAGGGCGCGCGCCGGCTACCGGCGCGACGCGCGTTCGGAGCTGTTCCTGCTGGCTGTGTCCAACATGGTCGGTGAGGACACCTTCTACGAGCGGGCCAACGACCGCGACGACGGCTACGCCCAGCTCGTACAGGCAGTAGCGCTTGACGATCCAGAGTGGACGCTCGCGTTCGTCACCTGGCTGCGGGGCGAGGCCAACCTGCGCTCGGCCGCGGTCGTCGCCGCCGTCGAGGCCGTCCGGGCCCGGCTGCAAGCGGGGGGTGACGCGGCCGTCGTGTCAAACCGCGCCATCATCGCCGCCGCGCTGCGCCGGGCCGACGAGCCGGGCGAGCTGCTGGCCTACTGGATCGCCCGCTACGGGCGGACGATCCCGAAGCCGGTCAAGCGGGGCGTGGCCGACGCCGTGCGGCGTCTCTACGACCAGCACGGCCTGCTCAAGTACGACACCGTCGCCAAGCCGTTCCGGTTCGGCGACGTGATCGACCTGACCCACCCGCAGCCGGCCGCACCGTGGCAGGGCGACCTGTTCCGGGTGGCGCTGGAGCGACGGCACCGGCGGTTGACGCTGACCTACGGCGACCAGCTGCCGATGCTCGTGGCCAACCGCGAGCTGCGGCAGTCGGCGGCGCGGGACGCGTCGGTCCTGCTGGACGCCGAGCGGCTACGCGCGTCCGGCTTCACCTGGGAGGACGCGCTCTCACTGGCTGGCTCCACAGTCGACAAAGCGTCGCTGTGGGCCGCTCTGGTCCCGTCGATGGGTTATATGGCTCTGCTACGTAACCTGCGCAACTTCGACGAGGCCGGTCTGCCCGACGCAGTCGCCCGCACGGTGGCCCAGCGCCTGGCCGACCCGCACCGGGTGGCCACGTCGCGACAGCTACCGTACCGCTTCCTGGCCGCGTACGAGACGACGCCCAGCCTGCGCTGGAGCGACGCGCTCGACCGGGCGCTGGCCGCTTCGGTGGCGAATGTTCCGGCGCTGCCGGGTCGCTCGCTGGTGCTCGTCGACACCTCGGCGTCGATGACCAGTGGGCGGATGTCGCGGCACTCGACGATGACCCCGGCCAAGGCGGCCGCCGTCTTCGGGGTGACGCTGGCCATCCGGGGCCAGGCCGAGCTGGTCGGCTTCGCCGATGGTGTGTTCCGCCACGACATCCCGCGCGGCGCGAGCATCCTGCGCGAGACCGACGCTTCGTCGCCCGTACCGGCGAGGTCGGCCACGGCACGCGGATCGCCACGTCGATCCGGGCCACGTACCGGGGCCACGACCGCGTCTTCGTCATCTCGGACATGCAGACCATGGACCGGGGGACGAGCGAGGCCGTACCACCGCGCATCCCGCTGTACGGCTTCAACATCGGCGTGTACGGCCGGGTGCCCTACCGGCCGGGTGCGGTCAACCGGCACGAGTTCGGCGGCCCGACCGACGCCACGTTCCGGATGGTGAAGCTCATAGAGGCCGGCCGGACAGCAACGTGGCCATGGCTGTAGAAGCATTGCCACGCACGGAAATGTCGTTGCCGCCCGGTGACGGCCCGCTCTACCGTGGACACATGACGTACGAGCGAGCCACCCTGGACGGGTGGGCGGACGGGGCGCGATCGGTGCCGACCTAGGTCGACCCGACCCGCCACCGCCGTCCACCCGTCCGGGTCGGGCGGCTTTTCATGTGCCCCAACGATTATCGGGAGGTGACCCCATGAACGCGGTTCTTGTTCTCAACGCCGACCTCGGCCCGCTGCACCGGGTGAGCCTCCGGCACGCGGTCCGCATGCTCTTCCGCGAGGTGGCGGTGGTGCACGAAGCGGAGCCTGACATACGACTCGGTGTGTTCCCGATCCCGCGCGCGGTCCGGCTGGTGCGCTACGTCGTGACCCGCTGGCGTTACAGCTCCGGGCCGGCCTGGTCGCGGTCGGGTGTGCTCGACCGGGATGGTCACCGCTGCGGATACTGCGGCGGACCCGCCACGACCATCGACCACATCCTGCCCCGTTCGCGGGGTGGCCGGAACCACTGGCTGAACACCATGGCCGCCTGTGGCGGCTGCAACCAGCGCAAGGGCGACCGCACGCCCGCCGAGGCGGGGCTGCGACTGCGGTTCGAGCCCACGGCCCCGACCTGGGCGTCGTGGGGCGCGCGCTGAGGAACGGTCGCCGGGAGCTTCCGACCCATTCGGCTCCCGGCGACCGTCGTCTCGTCTGACGGCAACGGAAATTAGATCGAGGTTGGTTTCACCCCTCCCTGGGGGTGAAACCAACCTCGATCTACCTAGCTCTCAATCGTGGCCGTGCCAGGGGCGAACTCCTCGCACACCGTGACCTCGTAGGCCGTACGGCCGCTCGTCACGACAATCACCACCGTGTTCTCGACGACGACGCGGATGCCCCGGTTGGTGGCGAACACTCCTCCCGGGCAGCCGTTCGACCCGACGGCTCGGTACGGCTGGACGTATGTCGCCTGCATGGGCAGGGTTCCCCGAGCGGGCGGCACCTCGCCCTCGATCCGCCAGGCCGTCAATAACACGGGATACACGCCCGCGAACTGGCAGGCCGGCCCGCGGTTGGTCACCCGCACCGCGTCGCCGTCGAAGGTGACCGCCAGCCGTCTGATCTGGCACGGGGTGGTCAGTTGGGGCGGGCCGGACCCCGCGCAGCCAGCCGAGGCGAGCAACACGACGAATCCGATGAGCAGGCCGAGGTAGCGGGTCATGACGATCGGACGCCGGGACCACCACTGACGTTCCGGGCGGGACGGACCCCACTCAGCCATTATCACCGCTACGACTCCTACGCCCGGCCCGACCGGTGTGGCAGGCTGACCGCATGCAGCTACTGCGCACACCCGACGACGCATTTGCCGGTATCACCAATTTTCCGTACGAGCCGCGCTACGCCACTCTGACCGAGGGGCCGCGGATGGCGTACGTCGAGGCCGGCTCCCCCGACGGCCAGGTGGTCGTGCTGATGCACGGGGAGCCGACGTGGTCCTACCTTTACCGTTCGGTCATCCCGGGGCTAGCCGACGCCGGGCTGCGGGTGATCGCCCCCGACCTGATCGGATTCGGCCGCTCCGACAAGCCGGCCGAGATGGCCGACCACTCGTACGCCCGGCACGTCGAATGGATGCGCGAGCTCCTCTTCGACGTGTTGGCGGTGGGCGCGGTCACGATCGTCGGCCATGACTGGGGCGGGCTCATCGGGCTACGGGTGGCCACTGAAAACTCCGACCGGGTCGCCCGCGTCGTCGCCACCAACACCGGACTGCCCACCGGCGACCAGGCCATGCCAGATGTGTGGCTGCGCTTCCGCGACGCCGTCCGCTCGGCCGAGGTGCTCGACATCGCGCGGCTGGTCCGCTCCGGCTGCCTGACTCCGCTGTCGCCGGAGGCGCTGGCCGCCTACGACGCGCCGTTCCCGGATGAATCGTTCAAGGCGGGGCCGCGCATCATGCCCAACCTCATCCCGACCGAGCCCGACAACCCGGCCTCAGCGGCTAACCGGACGGCCTGGCAGCGACTGACCACATGGGACAAACCCTTCCTGGTCGCGTTCAGCGACAAGGATCCGATCACGGGCGGCATGGCACCGATCCTGGCGCGCGCGGTCCCCGGAGCCCACACGGTCACCATCCCCGATGGCGGGCACTTCATCCAAGAGGATGCCGGTCCGCGCCTGGCCCAGGAGATCGCCCGGTTCATCGCGGCCACCTGATAACCCGCCGGACCTATCGGAGCAATATCGCCGGAGTCGGCCGCGGTCGCTCAATCAGGTTGACGGCCGCGATACATTACTCCTCCGGGCTTCCGCACGGGTGGGGACCACCCCACACGTGAGGAAGCCGCATCATGAGGCGTGCGCCCACCCTGGCATTCCTGCTGGTCACCATCTTCATCGACGCCTTGGGGCTCGGCCTCATCGTGCCGATCGGCCCTGGCCTCCTGACCGCGATCACGGGCAACGCCGGCCGGGCGGCCCAGTGGTCCGGTCTGATCAACGCCAGCTACGGGCTGGCCCAGTTCCTGGTCGTGCCGCTATTGGGGCGGATGGCCGACCGGTACGGCCGGCGCCCGGTCCTCGTCCTCGCGCTCACTCTGCTCGGGCTGGACTACCTGGTCCACGCGGTGGCGAACTCCGCCTGGCTGTTCCTGCTCGCCCACGGCCTTGCGGGCGCGTTCGCCGGCACCACTACGGCCGTCAACGCCGCCGTCGCGGACATCACCGAGCCGGGGCGGCGACCACAGGCGTACGGACGGATCAATGCGGCCTTCGGCGTCGGCTTCATCGCCGGGCCGGCCGTCGGCGGCCTACTCGCGGCGGTGAGCTTGCGGCTGCCGTTCTATGTCGCGGCCGGGCTGGCCTTCGCCAATGCGCTGTATGGCCGGCTGATCGTCCCGGAGTCGCGCCCCGGCGACGGCCGGACCAGTCTGCGCTGGCGGTTGGCCAATCCGGTCAGCACGATCGGGGGGCTGCTTGAATCGGGGCGGTTGCCGGCTGGGCGGCCCGGCCACCCAGTCCTGGCTGAGCCGGCTGGCCGGCCCGAGCGAGCAGGGCACCGTCCAGGCGGGGCTGGCCGGCATCGGGTCGCTGGCCGAGATGGCGGTGCCGGTCGCGGCGACGGCGATCTTCGCCTGGTCGCTGACCGTCGGCCAGCCCGGGCTCGTGCTGCTCGTCGCCGCTGTCATCGCCGCCGTGGCCGGCCTCGCCTTGACCGGCACCACACGATGACGAACCCGCGCTCGTGACGCCGTCGCGACACATCTCTTCGAAGTTCGCGAAGAACCGCGCTCGCCGACCCCGCGGTGCGATACTCAGCGGGGTTGGACGGCCGACGCGGTCGCCTATGCCGGTACGTAGCCACCGATCAACGCCAAATTTTGATTCTTGCCAAACGGAAGTGGCGAGCCTGCATGCAGTACTTCTACCGAGAGGTGATCGAGCGGCTCCTTCGAACCAGGGTCATGGACGCCGACATGGAGCTCCTGGTCCTCTGTGGCGGTGAGACAGACCGGTTGGTCATGCAGGACTGCGGCTTCAAGCATGTGGTCATCTCCAATGTGAGCCCGCCGCCGGAAGAGCCGACTTATCCGTCCTGCTTCCAGGACGCCGAACGACTGACGTACGAGGATGGGTCGTTCGACTTCTCTATTGTCCACAATGGACTACATCACTGTCAGTCACCCCATCGGGCGCTGATCGAGATGTATCGTGTGGCCCGCAAGGGTGTGGTGGTCTTCGAGCCGTACGACAGTCTCGTGACGCGGCTGGGCGTGCGGCTCAACGTAGGTCAGGAGTACGAGCACGCCGCGGTCTTCTTCAACCACGGCCATCACGGCGGCGTGGCCGACAGCGCGGTCCCGAATTACGTCTACCGGTGGACCGAGCGCGAGATCGAAAAGACGATCAACTGCTACGCGCCGTACGCCAGAAACGAGTTCCGGTTCATCCACACCAATCGCATTCCGTGGGGGCAACTGCGCGCGCGCCGCAACCGGAGCCTGCACCACGTGGTCCGAATCGCCAAACCGGCGTTGAAGCTCCTGGAGACCTGTTTCCCGAAGCAGAGCAATCACTTCGCGGCGCTGGTCTTGAAGCCCGAGCTACCGCAGGGTCTGCATCCGTGGCTGCGGCAGGATGGTCAGGCGATCAGACCGAACGATCAGTGGCTGGCCGACCGGTACCACCGCTAGTGCCACCCGGTCGGCGGCCGGCCAGAATGAGGGCGTGACCGAGGCGCTGGTCGGGCGGGAGTGGGTGCAGGGCGGGCTGAGGGCCGCCCTGGACGCGATGCTGGGCGGGTCGACCCGGTTCGTCGTCATCACCGGCGAGCCGGGCGCGGGCAAGACCGCCCTCGCCCAGTGGCTGGTTGACCAGGCCCGCGCCCGGGGGGTGACTGTCGCCTGGGGACAGTGCTGGGCCGGCGACGGTGCGCCCTCGTTCTGGCCGTGGTCCCAGGTGGTCGCCGACCTCAGCTTGGGCGACCTGCTGTCGGGCGCGGATGAGGCGCTGGACGCCGCCGGGGCCCGGTTCCGCCTCTTCGCGGCAGTCGCCGAGGCGCTGACCGCGCGTTCCCGCCGCGACCCCCTGCTCGTCGTGCTGGACGACCTGCAGTGGGCCGACGCGGCGTCGCTGCGGCTGCTCGACTTCCTGACCCGGCACCTGCGGGAGGCGCGGACCCTGCTGCTGGCCACCCTGCGCGACAACGAACCGCGCGCGGTGGACCTTCCGGCCACCGGCGAGTACGTCGGCCTGGCTGGCCTCACTGTCGACGAGGTGGCTACCGTCCTCAGTGGACTGGGTGCGCCGGGAGCGGCCGAGATGGCGGCGGCGGTGCACCACCGGACCGGCGGCAACCCGTTTACATTCACCAGATCGCCCGCCTGTCGTCCACCACCGAGGCCGTGCCGGCCGTGGTCAGCGAGGCGGTCGCCGCCCGCCTGGCCGCTCTGCCTGACGGCTGCGTCGCGCTGCTCGAAGCGGCCGCGGTGATCGGCACCACGTTCGACCTGAGCGTGCTGCGCGCGATGGGCGAGAACGATGACCTGACGCCCGGCGTACGGGCCAGGATCGTCGAGCCGCCGACGGCCGGCCGGTCCCGGTTCGCGCACGACCTGTTCCGGGAGACCCTGCTGCGGCGCCTGGACGACAACCGCCGCCGCCGGCTGCATGCGTCCGCGGCCGGTACGCTGGCCGCCCGGGCCGGGACCGACCCAGCCGAGCTCGCCCACCACGCCGAACAGGCCCGGCCACTCATCGCGGCCGAGCCGGCGATCGACTATGCGGTGACCGCCGCCCAGGCCGCCTCGCGCCGGCTGGCGTACGAGGACGCTGTACGCCTGTGGCGTCAGGCGATCCGGATCGCGGCGGCCGACGGGGCACCGGTCCCGGCCGAGCACCGGCTGGGCCTGGCCGAGGCGCAGCGGAGAAGTGGTGACCACAGTGGAGCCCGGGCGAGCTACCTCGCCGCGGCCCGGACGGACGATCCGGTTCTCCGGGCTCGGGCCGCCCTGGGGCTGCACCAGCTCGGACATGGGGCCGAGCCCGGTCACCGCGATGTGGTCGAGCTGCTCGATCGGGCGGCCGCCGCCTTGGAGCCGTCGGCGCTGCGGGCCCAGCTGCTGGCCGCGCTGGCCCGCGAGCTGGCCGACGGTCCGGACGGCGACCCGAACCGGGCCACCCGGCTGGCGGCCGAGGCGGTAGCCATCGCCCGCGACACTCCAGATCGGACAGTGCTGGGGTTCTGCTTGTACGCCCAGCACGACGTGATCTGGGCGCCGGGCAGCGCCAATGACCGGCTGGCCCTGGCCGAGGAGATGGCGACGTGCGCGAGTGACGACGCCGAGCTGGCCTTCGAGGCCGCATTTTGCCGGTTCGTCGCCCAGATCGACCTCGGCGACCCTTCGGCGGGCACCACGCTGCGCGAACTCGACCGGCTGGCCGGCGCGAGCCGCCTGCCTCGGCAACGCTACCTCGTCACCTCCCGCCAGGCGACCATGGCGATCTTGACCGGGGACCACGCCGAGGCCGAGCGGCTCATCCAGGCCGCGGCCGACTTCGGGGTGATGATCGGTGAGCCCGATGCGGTCGCGCTCCAGATGACCCAGCTGCTCGTGCTCGGCCTGGCCCGGGAGGGGTACGGCACGTCCGTCCACTTGCAACGGTCGTACGGCGCGTGGATGCCGCCCGAGTTCGAGCCCGAGACGCGGGCCATGGCCAATCTGGCCGCCGGCGACCGGGATGCCGCGGCGGCGATCATCCGGGCCAGTCCGCCAGTCACGCAGCGGGCCTGGTACCGGTGGCGGCTGGCGGCCGGACTCGCGTTCGGCGCCGACATCGCCGCCGAGGCGGGCGCGACCGACCTGGCCGAACGGGTGTACGCGGCCGCCCTGCCCTACGCCGGCGAGTTCGCGTCGATCGGTGGCGCGGCAGCCGTACCCGCCCCGCTGGCCCTCTCGCTCGGCCTCGCGGCGGCGACCATGGGCCGGCCGGCCACCGCAATCACCCATCTCGAGGCGGCGCTCGCCGCGGCCCAACGGATGGGCGCCCGTGCGCTGGCCGCTCGCGCCCGTGCCGAGCTGGGCCGGGCCCTGGTCGCCACCGGCGAGGTCGAACGTGGTCGGCGGATGCTGGCCGAGGCGACCGATGCCGCCCGCGAGCTGGGGCTGGCGCCGCTGCTGGCGCGGATCGAAGCCGGGCAGCAGGGCCCGGCCAACGTGCTGCGCCGCGACGGCGACACCTGGACGCTGACGTTCGACGGACTGACCGTCCACATGCGAGACACCAAGGGGCTGGGTGACCTGGCGCTGCTGCTGGCCTCGCCGGGGCGGGCGATCACGGTGACCGAGCTGCTCGCCGGGGGCCCGTGGCCCCGGCGGCCGGGGCTGACAAGGTGCTCGACGCCCGGGCCCGGGCCGAGTACAAGGCCCGCATCGCGGCGCTCGACGAGCAGATCGCGGCGGCCCCGGATGCCGTACGGGCGGCCCGGCTGGAGGCCGAGCGTACGTCGATCATCGACGAGCTGGCCCGGGCGGCCGGCCTGGGTGGTCGGACGCGTCGCCTGGGCGACCCCGTGGAGAAGGCCCGGTGGACGGTGACCGCAAGGATCCGGGACACGCTGCGCCGCATCGAGGAGCTGCATCCCCGACTGTGCCAGCATCTGCGCGAATCGGTCACAACCGGTCGGACCTGCAGCTACCGGCCGGTCGAACCGGTCAGCTGGAGCGTGGCTCCCAGGGTGTGAGAAACCGTCTCACGCCCACGGGATATGGATGACGACGCCATCGGCCGCCTCGACGCGACCGCCCAGGCCGAGCTGGTGCGCTGCGGGCAGCTCACCGCCGAAGAGCTGGTCCACACGGCCATCGCCCGCATCGAACGGCTCAACCCCACCCTCAACGCGGTCATTACCCCGCTGTTCGACCGCGCGCTGGAGCAGGCCCGCCAGATCACGGCGGACGGCCCGTTCGCCGGCGTGCCCTACCTGCTCAAGGACCTCGTCGTGGAGATGGCCGGCGTGCCGTTCCACGAGGGCTCGGCCTTCCTGCGTGACCACGTGTCCACAGTGGATCAGGAGCTGGCCGTACGCCTGCGCAAGGCCGGCCTGATCGTGCTGGGGCGCACGAACACGCCCGAGTTCGGACTGCTGCCGACGACCGAGCCCACCCTGTTCGGGCCGACCCGCAACCCGTGGGACCTCAGCCGTACGCCGGGTGGGTCCAGCGGCGGCTCGGCGGCGGCGGTCGCGGCCGGCCTGGTGCCGTTCGCCCACGGCAACGACCTGGCCGGCTCGATCCGGTTCCCGGCCTCGTGCTGCGGGCTGTTCGGGTTCAAGCCGACCCGCGGACGCAACCCGCTCGGCCCCCGCTACGGCGACGCCATCGCCGGTTGGGCGGTCGAGCACGCCCTGACCCGCTCGATACGCGACAGCGCCGCGCTGCTGGACGTGACCAGCGGGCCCGATCTCGGCGACCCCTATCCGGCGCCGCCGCCGTTGCGACCGTTCGCGGCCGAGATCGGCGTCGACCCCGGCCGGTTGCGGATCGCCTTCACCGCCACGCCGCCCGGCGGTGGGCCGGTGCACCCGGACTGTGTCGCGGCGCTCCGCGACGCGGTCGAGCTCCTGACCGAGCTGGGCCACGAGGTGTTCGAGGCCGACCTGCCTGGGCTGGACGCGACCGTGGGCGCCGCGATCACCACCATTCTCGACGGGGCCGTCGGCTGGGTTGTGGACCACTGGATCCGCCGGATGGGTCGCGAGCCGGCGCCGGGCGAGCTGGACGCGGCCACGCTGTACTACCGGGAGCGCAGCCGTCGCGTCACGGCCGCCCACTATCTGCTGGCGGTCGAGGACACGCAGGCCTTCGCCCGTACGGTGGCCCGGTTCTTCACGACGGTGGACGCCTGGCTAACCCCCACTCTGACCGAGCCCCCGGTCCGGCTCGGCGAGATTGTCTCCACTATGGACAATCCGGCCGGGGCGATCGAACGGGGCGCGCCGTTCGTCGCGTTTCCGGCGATCGTGGCCAACATCACCGGAGCCCCGGCTATGTCCGTGCCGCTCTACTGGTCGTCGGGCGGCCTGCCGATCGGCGTCCATCTGCTCGGTCGTTACGGCGCCGACGCCACCCTGTTCCGCCTCGCCGCCCAGCTCGAACAGGCCCGCCCGTGGGCCAACCGTTGGCCATCAACAGGAGAATGGCCGTGCTGGACAAGCTGCACCGGACCGCGGGAGTAACCGGCCGGCGACGGACAACCGGTGCGAGCCGGTATGCACCCGGTCGGACGTTTCTGTGCATAGACTGCGGCCGCGGGCACGATGGAGTGTTCGACCACGCCACCGGCTCTGGAGGTCTGGCCATGAGCGCTCCCGTCAGGAGGACCTTCCTGGTTACCGGTGCCAGTGTCGGCCTCGGCCGGGCTGTCGCCCGGGCCGCCGCGCGGGCCGGGCACACGGTCGTCGGCACCGTGCGTCGCGAGGAGGACCGGGCCGGCTTCGAGGCGGACGGGCCTGGCCGCTCCTACATCAGGCTGCTCGACGTCACCGACGAGCAGGCGGTCGGCCACCTCGTGGAGGAGGTCGAACGCGACATCGGGCCCATCGATGTGCTGATCAGCAACTCCGGTTACGGCCACGACGGCCTCATCGAGGAGTCCTCGATGACGGATCTGCGCCGTCAGTTCGACGTCAACGTCTTCGGCGCCGTGACGGTCATCAAGGCGGTCCTGCCGTACCTGCGAGCCCGCCGCCACGGCCACATCATCGCGGTCACCTCGATGGGCGGGCTGCTCACCTCGCCCGGGCTCGGTTTCTACAACGGCAGCCGGTACGCCCTCCAGGGCATCATGGACACCCTCGGCCAGGAGGTGGCGGGCCTGGGCATCCATGTGACCGCGGTCGAGCCAGGGTCGTTCCGGATCGACTGGGCCGGACCGCCGATGGTGCGGGCGCCCCGCTCCATCCCCGACTACGACATGCTCTTCGAGGGCGGCGTCGGCGTCGAGCCGCCCGGCATCGGCGACCCGGACCAGGCCGGGCAGACGATCCTCGAGATCGCCGGGGCCGAGCAGCCGCCGAGCCATGTGGTGCTGGGCAACATCCTGCTGCCGAATGAATCCTGAGCCACCTGAATGCAGGGGCGCCTTGCGAACGCTTGCCGCGCGACGGGGCCCGCCCATCAATGCCGCACCGGCTGTCGTCAAAGCCACACCTCAGACGGCCGTCTGATCCACCTGTTTGCAGGGGGCACCCTTTCGCGCACAGAACGACAACAAGGTGCCCCTGCATCTCACCCGCAGTCAGTGGTCGGCACGGCACGGAGTGGGGTTGGGCACCTCGAACGGCGCCACTCCCCCACCCGCGACCGGCGTGACGATCAGCGTGAGCATCCCGTCGCGCCACTCGGGACGTACGAAGTTCCGGCTGTGCAGCATGGTGTCCGGGCCGACCGGTGGGCCGCCGATGACCAGAAGACGGTCGATGGCCGACTTGGCCAGCACCGCCTCGACGGTGCGCGAGCCGGTCAGCTCGTCCACCCCCGGGAAGATCACCGCGCGGCCGGCGAAGACAGCGGTGATCCACCACGGCTTGCCCTCGGCCAGCAGGCTGTCCCACAGACCGCCTACGGTCGCGGTCATCCAGTCGGAGCCGCCCCAGGTGCGGTAGCTCTCCATCGGGTAACCGGCGAACGAGTCGGCCGACGGACTGAAGTCGTAGAAGCCGCGGTTCGAACCGGGTCCGTTGGGGGCTTTGAAGCCGGCCGCCTGGTGGCCCGGGGCGCCCTCGAATCCGAGCGCGATGCGCGGGTCGGCGTCGCGCCAGCCGCGGATCTCGTGCGGCGAGTCGATGCCCCTACGGGCCGGGTGGTTGGCCAGGAACGCTGCGTCCTCGACCCGGCGCTGGTGCACGGCGTCGGCCAGGAACTTCACCCCGGAGATCGCGAGTGCCTCGTTGGCCGCGGTCGAGGCCGTCGTCCCGGTGACCACGCCGTCGAAAGCGTTCTCGAAGTCCTTCAGGACGGCCACTTCGTTCTGGCCCGGGTGGACGAAGACCGTGCCGTGCTCGGCGCCGGGGATGTTCCACTCCAGCCCTTGGAAGACGAGTGTCCCGGGCACCTCCTTGCGGGCCGCGACGATGTCGGGATTCACCTTCTCGACACCGATCTTCGCGTGCTGGACGCTGCCGTGGTCGGTGATGATCATCCAGCCCAACCCGTACGCGTGGGCGTGGCGCACGTGGTCGACCACGCGATACATCGCGTCGGGGCTGTACCGGGTGTGGATGTGGTGGTCGCCGGCGAGCCAGACGAGTCCGTCATGACCAAGCGAGGCGCCCGAGTCCGCGGCGGGGGCGACCGGCTCGACCAGGGCGCCCCCGGCGACCCCGACGGCAGCGGCGCCGCCCCCGAGGGCGCCCGCGCTGCGCAGGAAGCCGCGCCGGGTCAACTCGGTCGGCGCCAGCTCGGACTCGGGCACGCTGAGGTCGGTCGCGTCTGACACCTTCAGTGCAGCGGCTACCGGTTCGTCGTGGGTGTACGGGTGGTCATAGTCGTGGCCGTGGCCCATCGCATGCTCCGTTCGGCGCTTGTGAATAGGTAGTAGCGGCAGGTCCGGCGCCAATGTCCTTGATCGACACGACCGCCAGGTGACCACGAACCCAACGAGATCCGAAATGTTCATTCATGCACATGCGACCGGTTGTTAGGCGGCCGGCCCGACAGCGGCCATCTCGAGGTCGGACGGCCCAACCGCATCGGTTACCCGGGCGTGGCGAAACGGGGAGAGTGCCAACCCGACGACGCTGCCCGCCATTCCCCCGATGCCCACCCACAGCGCGAACCGGTAGTCGGTGGCGACGGCGATGAGCCCGCCCACCGGCGCCCCGAGGACGATCGCTCCCCGGTTGATCGAGCGCATCGTGGTGTTCATCCGCCCCTGCAGGCGATCGGGGGTCACCGCGTTGCGGTAGGCCAGCTCGTTGCCGCCGCCGACAACCAGGAGCACCCAGAACAGGAACTGCGCGGCGCCCAGCGCCACGACCGCGGCCGGGCCGGGCCGGGCCAGCACCACCGGCAGCCAGACCACCGGCATGCCCAGGTGCGTGAGCACGATCGTCCGACCGGGGCCCAGCCGCCGCCCGACCGGCCCGGTGAACGCACCGCCGAGCACCGCGCCGAGACCGGCGAACGCGTAACTGACCCCTAGCGCCAGCGGGCCGAGGCCGAGCCCGCCGGCGGCCGGGTCATCGAGGACCAGCAGCACATAGACCGTGCTCATCATGCCCCAGAACAGGAACCACAGATGGCCGGAGAGCGCCAGCGGCGCGAGCATGGGATGCCGGTAGACCCAGGCGACCCCCTCCCGCAGTTCGGGCCACACCCGGCGCGCGGCCGGTCGCGTCGTCGGCTCCGCGACCCGTACGCCGGCCAGCAGCAGACCTGAGGCGACGTACGAGGCGGCGTCGACCAGCACGGCCAGCGGCGCCCCGACCGCGCGCACCAAGCCGGCCGCGAGCACCGGTCCGACCGCCTGGGCCGCCCCGTCCGACTGGTCCAGCCGGGCGAAGGCGGTGGGCAGCAGCGCCCGCGGTACGACCCGCGGCAGGAACGACTGGTCGGCCGAGTCGAAGAACAGCGACAGGGTGCCGAAGGCGAGCACGATCGCGATCAGCGACCAGATGGTGAGCCCGCCCACGGCGTACAGGATCGGAATCAGGCACAGCGCGGCCGCCCGTCCGAACTCGGTCCCGACCAGGATCGGCTGCCGGCGGCTGCGGTCGGTGATGACGCCGGCCACGAGACCGATCACCACATACGGCAGCCAGCGCGCGGCGTTGATCAACCCGAGCTGGAACGCATTGGCTCGCAACGTGATCGCGGCCAGCACCTGCAGCGCCAGCGTCGTGATGTACGTGCCGAACGACGATACCGTCGCCGCCGTCCATACGCGTCGATAGATGGGCAGGTCGATCAGGCGCGTCATCGGCAGACCCTAACAGAGGCGCGGGGCCACGATCGCGATGTCGTCCGGGGGCTGGGCCGGCCCGACCTGTTGCAGCAGCCGGTCACAGTACGCGTCGAGGTCGGGCTCCGGTCGGGCCGCGGCGCCCATCAGGCGGGCGATCCCGCGTGCAGCGAATGGCCGCCGACCTCGCCCACGACCACGACGGGACGACCGTCCAGTTGGGACAGTTGGTAGAACCCCGGCCGATCCGCAGCGGTCTCTGTACGGCTCGAGTCAAGGGCCGGGCATTTGTTACCCAGGCACGGCCTCTGTTACCCAGGCACGGTCGGGCCCAAACATCATGTTTTTGGCCCGGCCGGATCCCCGAAGGTGTGGCACACTCCCCCTGAGGTGGACCGGGAGCGGAGACGATGAACTTGGCGACGGGGTCACGGAACGCGATGGCTACGTGCTCGTGACAGTCGACGGCGAACTGGATCTGAGCACAGCCGCCCAGCTGCACGAGACGCTGGGCGCAGCCATCGCCGAGGCACCGGCCCGATCGTGTTGGATCTCGAGGCCGCATCTGCGCCATAGCAACGAGAACGAAGGGGTGTTGAGGCGCTCGGCCGGGCGCTGAGCACGATGGACGGACGCGACACGGTGGGCACCGATGGTGGTCGATTGAGCGTCGGAGCGAGCGTCTCCGTTGCCTTTGGCTCCGGAGACCTGCCGGCGCTGCGCCAGCTCGTCGAAACCCAGGCCCGAACGGCCGGGCTTCCGGTCGCGCGTCGACAGGACGCCGTCCTCACGGTCGACGAGATCGCCTCCAATGCCGTCCGGCACGGCGGCGGCGCCGGTCGGCTCGAGCTGTGGGCGGCGCAGGGCTGGCTCTGCTTCCGCATCGCCGACGACGGTCGCGGCCTGCTGGTCGGAGCCAGCCCGGGGATGCCCGACCCGGCCGAGCCGAACGGGCGGGGGCTGTGGATCGCAACCCAACTGGCCGACCAGCTGACCGTCGACAGCGGTCCCACCGGGACTACGGTCACCGGCGCGTTCCTCGTTCCGGTCTGAGCATTTCCCCTCCCGGCGTTGCGGTCCGGGGCGCGTATCGGTCTGCCCGTCCAGACGACGCCGCGGTAGGCCCGCCCAGCACGGGCGGAACCTACCGCGGCGTGCGATGCCTACGGCGTCTGGAAGCCGGCCGCGGTCAGCACGGCCTTGCCCTTGTCGGACAGGACGTAGTTGACGAACGCCTGGGCGCCCGGCTTGTTGGGGGCGTTCTTCAGCACGACGATCGGGTAGGTGTTGATCGCCTTGGCCGACTCGGGGAACTCGACCCCGTCCACGTCGGCGGAGGCGGCCTGGACATCGGTGCGGTAGACCAGCGCGGCGTCAACCTCACCGAGCTTCACTTTGGACAGTGCCGCCTTGACGTCGGTCTCCAAGGTGACCGGCGTCAGTTTGACGTTGGCCGCGGTGAGCGCGTTCTTTGCGGCGGCGCCACAGGGGACCGACGGATCGCACAGGGCCACCTTCACGCCCGACTTGATGAGGTCGGCCAGGCCGGTAATGTTCTTCGGGTTGCCCTTGGGCACGGCGATCACCAACTGGTTCTTCACGAAATTGGTCGGCGTGCCGTCAGCGTCAGCGGCATTGGT
The DNA here is from genome assembly GCA_963803345.1 of uncultured Actinomycetota bacterium. Lineage (GTDB taxonomy): Bacteria > Actinomycetota > Actinomycetes > Mycobacteriales > Micromonosporaceae > CAWDLX01. The sequence goes on along the minus strand of CAWDLX010000001.1, from coordinate 58,277 downwards.
GACGGTCTTCATCGTGGTCGTGCTGGCCGCGGCGAAAACGTCGGCCGGCGCGCCCTGGGTGATCTGTGTGGCCAACGTCGAGCTGCCACCGTAGTTGAAGACGACCTTCGAGCCGGGGTTGGCCGCCTCGAAGTCCTTACCGATCTGGTTGAACGTCTCGGTCAGCGACGCCGCCGCGAAGACGTTGATCTGGCCGGTCACACCAGCCGACGAGGACGACCCACCCGACGGCGTCGGCGTACTCGACCCGCACGCGGCCAGCATCAATGCCGCAGCGGCGGCGAAAACGGCAATCCCGCCGCGAATGACGCGATTCTTCACGTGTTGTTCCTCCCCTGGATGGCCTGGCCGCAACTGGTCGATCGTAGCCTCGCAGATGCAAGGTCCAAAAGCTCTCCTGATCGGCGCCTGCCGGGATGCTGGTCTTCAGCGGAACGCACCTGCATGATAGGCGGATGGACCGGTGGAACACGGTGCTCGAGCTGCTGGTCAACGTCCTTCGGGGCCGAGCGCCTCAGCGGGTGGTCGTCCGCGGCGACGAGGCGCTCGCCGCCATGGCCGCGGGTCGGCCGGCGGGTGCGCTGCGGGCGGCCGGACGCTCCACAGTCATCGCCACGGGCGCGGCCGACGGCGATGTCGTGATCGGTTGCGGCAGCGCCGACTGGGCGGGTGCGAGTCGGCCGCCGACATCGTGGTGGATATGAGCGATCCGAGCTGGCCGTGCAGGCCGACGTGCGCCGGCTGCGGCTCGCCCCGGCCAGCGCCGCGGCGGTCTTCGCGGCCGGGCTGGCGGGGCACGAACCCGATGTCGTCCCCGTCCTCTCCGAGCTGGCCCGTACTCCGCTCCGCCGCGGCCCGTTCGGCGGCGTTGATGGCGTTGCGGAACAGCATGGCGACCGTGGTCGGCCCGACGCCGCCGACCCGAGGGGTGATCGCGCCGGCGACGCTGGCGCACGCCTCGTCGATGTCGGGCAGCAGGCGCCGACCCTCGTAGCGCACGCCGCCGCCGATCACCACCGCGCCCGGCTTGACGTGGCGAGGTTGGATGATGCCGGGTACACCGACCGCGGCGACAAGGATGTCGGCCCGCCTGGTGTATCTGTCCCAATCGGACACTCCCGTGTGGACGACTGTCACGGCGGCGTTGGCCGTGGGGCGCTTCTGGGCGAGCAGCAGAGCCAGCGGCCGGCCCAGCGTGACGCCGCGGCCGGGAATGACCACCTCCTGTCCGGCGACCGGGATCTCGTAATAGGCCAGCAGCGCCTCGATCCCGGCCGGCGTACAGGGCAGCGGGCCGGGCCGGCCGAGCGCGAGCCGGCCCATGTTGAGCGGATGCATGCCGTCCACGTCCTTGTCCGGGTGCACCGCGGGCCCGGCGACTGACGGCCGACCCGGCCGAGCTGTGCCTGCGGACGCTCGACGATTACGCCACAGTGGACAGCCGGAGCCGGACAGCCCGGACGGCCACGGTGATCGGCAGCGGCTTTCCCGAGAACGCCGTACAGCCGGTACCAACCCACCATTGTCGCGCTATTCGTCTTCCCGCAGCCGGTTCACGGCATCGGCCGCGACAGGCACACCGTCCAGAGGCGGAAAGTCATCCTCGACCTCTACGTAGATCAGCGTGTTGTAGTCCTCGAACCCGTCCTCGAGCGCTTCACCCTCCGGATCCGGCTGGGCCACGACGCGGATGTGGGTGGAGCCGATCTGTGCCTTCTGGTAGACGCCGAGATAGTCGCTGTCGCGCTCGCGGAACTCGCAGCCCAACTGGGCGCTCAATGCAGCCGCCGTCTCGTCGACATTCGCATTTCTGACGCCGTACAGGACGCTACGGATCACGGTGACCTCCTCCGCCGTGGGGTATTGCCGGCACACTGGGCCGTCGCGCGGTAGCCCGATCGATGCTCTGGAAGATCATAAAGTGTACGTCCCGATTCGCCAGCTGCTCGAGGCGGGCTTGCATGTCTGACAGCCCGAGCGCCCGAAGCTGGCGCGGAGACAGCGGACCCGTCCGGGTGCCACCCGACCGCAACGGGATCCCCATGGCGCGCGCCCGGTCGAACAGGCTCTTGCCACCGACCGCGATGTCATAGTCGCTGTCCGGGCGGAAAGGGAGTCCCCTCGCGTAGCTCACGCCGGTGACGGAGCTGCCCTGGAAGGCGGCCTCGGTGCCGGCGTAGCCGGCGTCGGCCGGCCCCCGGTTCAGCGTGTCGACAAAGGTGTCGTACTCGGCCGGTCCGGGGAAGCCCAATGGGATGCCGGTCTCCAACGGGCCGCCACCGGTGCCGACCGATCCGGGGGCGTCGCCGCGCCCGGCCGCGTCGAAGGCCTGCGCCGCCTTGGCGTCAGCCGCTTCGAGGCTCTCGAGACTGGCTTCCTCAATATCGGCCGCCTTCTCGCTGACCTTCGCCATGGACTCGGAGATGCTTTCGCCCGCTTCGCCGGCGTCCTTGGCGAGTCCCTCGAAGACAGCGCCGACCTCACCCTCGGCCATCAGAACGCCATGGCGCGCACGCCAACCTGGAAGCGGGCGCCGTGGTCGCGCATCGTCATCGCGTTCGTGCGCAACGCCCCGATGTGCTGGCGGACCACGTCCGGCTCGACGCTGAAGCCCTTCGTCGGCGGGGCGGACACCCCGGCCCCAGACTTCGACCAGTCCAGCGAGGCCATCGCCGCCTCCACCTTAGCGAACAGCGGCTTGGCCGCCGCCTCGATGACCTCGGCGATCAGGTACTGCTCCAGGGTCATCACGAGCGATTTCACCAGCAGCTCGGCCCCCTCAATGATCACCGGGGCGGCCGCCTCGGCGATCCCGAACGTGGCGACCGCCGCGGCTTGGTCGGCGACGAACGCGGCGGCCATCTCGATGAGAACGGCGATCGCCTCAACCTTCTGGGCCACGATGTACCCGGCCGCCACGTCGAGCGCATCGGCCAGGATCTGGCAGCCGATGACGAGCTCGCGCACGTGTTCATCGGACATCTTCGTCCAGCTGGACTGCATCACCTGGGTCGAGGCGGACTGATGCGAGGCTGCGATGCCGGCGATCGCCCGCGTCGCATCGTCGTGGGTGGTCTGGACCGCCTGCCCGAAGTCGCGGGTGAGCGTGGCGAACTGCATGACCGTGTCCTCGTTGATGTACGGCCACGGCACACCGATAACGTTCAAGAAGTTGACGACCGGCAGCGGTAGATCGTCGATAGCCATGGACCCTCCCCGTTGTATCGATGCGCGGGACCATCCTACCGATCCGGGGGACGCGATTGGGGCATCACGATGCGTCACACCCCGGGGGCATCGTTTCGGCGTCTGGTGCCTCGGCTCTGATTCCATCAGAGCATCACCGGGCCGAGCTGCCATTTCGCCCTCGTGACCGAGTGCCGGCCGCACCGGGGCCGCACCGAACGCAGTGACTATCAGTAAACGCGTCACCTCGGGGCCAAGGAAGCGATGCGCGGGTGGAATCAGACGCGGGACCGCGAGCCAGCTCCCGCCCCCACCTCACGGCGGTACGAGCACGGTCCACTTCGGACTAGACCCGCGTCTCAGCGTGACTTTAACCGAGCCGACCGCCCGACGAAGCCGGGCCGGGACCGTCCGTAGGCCCCGGCCATGCCGAGTAGGAGAAACGTCGCGGCCTCGACCACGGCGTTGAGGATCACCACGAGCAGCCCGACCCGCCGCCACCGGTACGCCCCAGCCGCGACGCAGTCACGTCGAGCCCAGCCACCGGCCGTACGCGAGCTCCACGCTCCCTGATATGCGAATGTAATCAATCAGGCGGTGGGGACCCAGTAGCGCAGCACCCCGCCCCGGTCATTGTCGATGATGCCGCCGTTGAGCTCGATGACGCGGCGGGAGCCGATGTTGTCCGCCTGACAGGTGATCAGCGCTGGGTCGATCCCCATGGCGTGGGCGACCGGCAGCGCCGACCGCAGCATCGCCGTCGCATGCCCGCACCGGCGCACACACGGGCGTACGTCGTAGCCGATGTGCCCACCGATCTCGCGCAGGCTCGGCGTCAACCGGTGACGGATCGCGATCCGGCCCAGGTACTCCGAACCGTCCACCCACCAGTACGTGGTCGAGGGGACATGAGTCGGCGGCCGGGGCGACTCCTCCAGCGCCTGGTCCCGCAGCCACCGGACATAGGCCGCGAACGCGATAGGGTCCGCCCAATCGCCGCCGAAGTCCCGGATCTCCGCTCCCACCATGGTGTGGTCGGTCGCAGTACCCCGCCCCTCCACGGCGAACTCGGCCATCGCGGCCAGGAAGGACGCATGCACCCGGGTGTCGGGCCGGATGAGGACAGGCATGCCCCAGGTCTACCTCGCCAACCTGTGTGCCGCAGCCACATTTCGCCAGCCCAGGCTGCCGGTGGGGCAAGATGTGCCCGTGGAACGCGCTCCCCCGGTTTCCTGTCGTGCCCGCCCGGCCCCGTTCGTCGCCCTGGCCGGTCTGACTGTGCTCAGCCGCTGGACCGTCGCACTGGCCTCGCCCACCGGGCCGACCCGGGTACACCCCGCGGCCGTCCGGCGTGAGGATACGCGAGTCTCACGTTTCCAAACTGTTTCTCGTGGCCAGGTCGTACACCATCTGAGAGGGTCCTGGTATGGATTGGAAGCTGGAAGTCGTGGTCGTACCGGTGTCCGATGTGGACGCCTCGAAGCGGTTCTACAGCGAGCAGCTCGGGTTCAACGTCGATGTCGACCAACAGATGGGTCCCGGAATGCGCGTGGTGCAGCTGACGCCGCCCGGCTCGGCCTGCTCGGTCACGATCGGCGAAGGCATCGCGTCGATGCCGCCCGGCTCGATCAAGGGCCTGCAGCTGGTGGTGTCCGATGTGGAGGCCGCCCGGGCGGAGCTGGCCGGGCGCGGGGTCGACGTGAGCCCGGTGCGGCACGTGGCCGACGGCGGGGAGTGGACGGACGGCCCCGGCGGGCCGTGGAACTCGTTCATCTTCTTCGAGGACCCCGACGGCAACAGCTGGGCCGTCCAGGAGAAGCCGGCCGACATTTGAGCGAGCGCGAGGAGGCGAGCGTGCGAGCCACCGCGGCTTGCGAGAGGTGCGTGGCGGCATGAGCGTGGACGGGCGGGAGATCGCCCGCCGGCGGCTGCACAGCCAGCGGTTGGCCGGCCCGGCGCTGGCTGACCCGGTCGCGGTGGTGCGCTACTTCGGCGCGATGCAGGCCCAGGAGTACGCCGTGGCCCGGTGGGCGGTCGGGCAGCGCTGCACCGGCGCCGACGACGCCACGCTGCGCCGGGCGGTGGATGAGGGCTCCATCGTACGGTTACACGCGCTGCGCCCGACCTGGCACTTCGTCGCCGCCGCTGACGTGGCCTGGATCCAGGCGCTCACCGCCCCGCGGGTCCACACGGTCAACGCCTTTTACTACAAGCAGCACGGCCTGGACTCCGTGGTGGTCGAGCGGGTGATGCCGCTCGTCGTCGAGCTGCTGCGGGGCGGGCGGCACCTGACCCGGGCCGAGATCGGGGCCGCCCTCGCCACCGACGGGCTCGACGCGGCCGGGCCCAGGCTCGCCTACTACCTCATGCGGTGCGAGCTCGAAGGGCTGGTTGGCAACGGTCCGGTTCGGGGAAAGCAGCACACGTACGCCCTACTGGCCGAGCGGGGACCGGACGGGCTCACGCCGGCCGCCCCCGCCGACCCGTTGGCCGAGCTGACCCGCCGCTACTTCGCCAGCCATGGGCCGGCCACCGTGAAGGACTTCGCCTGGTGGTCCAGCCTGACCGTGAGCCAGATCCGCAAGGCGCTCTCCACAGTGGAGCTCGCTCAGTGCGATGTGGACGGACGGCGCTTCTACTACGTGCCCGGCGAAGATCACCCGGAGCCTGAGGGCGTCCAGGTCGTACAGCGCGACCGTGCGGCGACTGCTGATTTCGTGCCCGTCGGATGTTCCCGACGGCGATCTTGCGGTTGTCAGGCAGGAATTTAACTACTGGAATGGTATCTACGGCAAGGAGTTCGGCGCCGTCGTGCTGCCGATCTCGTGGGGGCAGCACGCGGCCGCAGTGTTCGGCCGACCCCCGCAGGAGATCATCAACGAGCAGCTTGTCGATGAGTGCGATGGCTGCATCGCGATCTTCCACATGCGTCTCGGGACGGCCACCGAGTCGGCTGAATCGGGGACGGCAGAGGAATATTGAGCGACTGGCTGATGCCGGCCGTTACGTTGGCATCCTGCGATGCCGCACGCAGAGCGACGCGATCCACGTCGACCTCGCCCAGGCCCAGAGACTCTCGGACTACCTGGAAAAGATCAAGCCGCGCAGCCTCAGACCACCGGAAGTCACGCGGCGTCAAGCTCGCGCCACCAGCTCCAATAGACAGAGGTGAATGTAGCAAGGTTGTTTAACTCGCGCTGAAACTCCTACTTCCCGGTAGACCAATGACGTGCGGCGCCTGGGACGTGCGACGGGAAGACTTGCTCTGACATAGCTGTCGTACGAGAAGTTCTGCTGTCGATCTTGCTAAGCGTCCACATTGGATCGATTCGGAACTTCGACATGGGTCACGATCGACTTGTCGGGTGGCCCGGGGAATTCACCCCGGGCTCCCACAGAACCCGGCGTGAACCTCTCGATTCACCGGGCTCTTGTCACCCTGGTCACCAGGCCGTACGGATCCACCGCCAATGGGCGAACAGGCGGGGGCACCTCGCGGTGATCCCCTCCCAGCACTTCTTGGCTTTGGTGAAAGCGCGCAGTCGGGCGAAACCGAAGACCCTTGTGGAGTCCCCCGGTCTCGCTGCTGCAAGGTCCCGTCGGGCAACTGCAACGGCGCTTGGAGCCACCGTGTCACGTACAGCACCACCCACGGGAGGTCGGTGTTGGCCTCCACCGCCTTGACGACGAGATCCCACGGAACGCTGTCGAAGAACTTCTGGATGTCCAAGTCGACCACCCAGTTGGTCTTCCAGCAGCGTTCCCGGCAGGCCGCCTGGGCCGCGGCGGGATGGTAGGTATTGGTGCTCGGCCCAGGTGTAGACGACATCGTGTTTGACGCCGAGCCGGGCGGCTACTTCGCTGATGCTGTACTCGTCGGCTTGGCGGGGCACGGGTCGATGTCGGTGTGTTGATGGCTGGAGTTGGCGGCTCGGTCGCGGCAGGCCTGCTCGACCTCGGGCGGGAACGGGACGCACCAACGGTTGGCGGGGCCGCGGCGGGCGGGTAGTAGGCCGGTGGTGATCCATTGGTGGATGGTGCCGGTGGACACGCCGATGTGGTCGGCGATCTGGTGTGGGGTGCGTTCACCGTCGCGGAGCAGTCCTGGGTAGGGAATGTGCTGGTAGTGGCGGAGGTTGCCGGCCGCGTCAACGGTGAAGGGCGCCCCGGTGCCGGTGGTGTATCCGGCGGTGTTGAGGGCGGCGGCCAGGCTGGCGTTGTCCAGGCTCGGGCCAATGCGGCGGGCCAGCACGATCGCGGCCGGGTCGGTGTTGCGTAGCTGGACGGCGCTCTTGCGTCTGGTGAGCTGCATCTGCTGTGAAGCACCAGATTTCCAGCGTAGGCCGACATCGATGAGGGTGGTGTCATCGATGGACGGGGTGATGGTGACGTCGCCGAGCAGGGTGCGTAGCAGACGTTTGCGGTCCTTGTCAGTGGTGGTCGGCGCGGACCACAGGGTGGGCAGGTCGGCGACGGTAATGGCCAGTTGTTCGGGGGTGGGCAGCTGCGGTCGGGTGCTGATTTGGGAGGCCAGGGCGGCATGGGCCTCGGCCAGGTCGGCGAGCCTGGCCTCCCAGCGGGCTTCCAGGCTGCGGGCCACGAGGCGGTTTTCTGGTTCGCAGGCGTGGAAGGCGCGTTCGGCGCGGTCGGCTTGGTAGCGGGCGCGTTCGACAGCGAGTTCGGCGGCGCGGGCCGAGCGGAGGTGCCGGGCGGTGACCTCGCCGGCGGCGGCCAAGGCTAGGGCGATCTGGTCGGGTTGTACCGCGGCGAGCAGCGCGCCGGTGACGACCTCGTCGACGGTGTCGGCGCGCACCGACCCGCATCGCGGGGTGGCGACATGGTCGGCCCGAGAGTGGGAGCACTCGTAGCGGGGATGTCGGTCCTGGTAGCGGACCTGCATCGACCGCCCGCAGGCGCCGCAGAAGACGATGCCCTGACACAGCGCGGTGCCCTCCCGCGGCGGGCGGGCGCCAGCGTTGGTGCGGTTGGCGGCCAGTTTCGCCTCGATGGCCAGGAACTGCTCCCAGCCGATGTAGCCCTCGTGGTGGTCGTGGATGAGGACCTGCCACTGCTCGCGCGGTAGTTCGGTGGTCGATGAGTGCACCGACCCGTCCGGGTGCACCACCTGGCGGGTGCGGCGGCGGCCGAACACGTACGCCCCGGCGTAGACCGGGTTGGTCAGGATCCGGGCTGCGCGGGCGTGGGTGAGCCGGCCCCAGCGGATCTGTCCGGCCCAGGCACCGCCGTAGGCGCGGCGGGGGAAGCGCCGCCCGGCGAACGCGCCGGCCACGCCGTAGGCCGACCCGGTTGCTATAAACGCGGTGAACACGTCGGCGACTGCCGCGGCGACCTCGGCGTCCGGGTCGATGACCACGTTGCCTTCGTCGTCGTAGACGTAGCCGACCGGCAGCGGCACCCGCAGGTCGCCGCGGCGGGCGGCTGCCCGTTTCGACTCGCCCAGCCGGCTGGTCAACAGGTGGATCTCAGCTTCCGACATTTGGCTCTTGAGGCCTAGAAGGAGGCGGTCGTTGATGTCGGACAGGTCGTAGACACCGTCGGCGTCGATGACCAGGGTGTCGGTTAGGCGGGCCAGCTCCAGCAACCGGGAGAGGTCGGCGTTGGAACGAGCCAGCCGAGAGACCTCCAGCCCGAACACCGCCCCGACCTCGCCCAGGCACACCCGCGCGACCAGGTGCTTGAACCCGTCCCGGTGGGTAACGCTGCGTCCGGACAGCCCCAGGTCGGCGTCGATAACCTCGATATCGGTGGCCGGCCAGCCCAACCGAGCCGCTTCGGCGGCCAACCCGTACTGGCGGGCGGTCGATTCGGTGTGCTCCCGAACCTGCATCAACGTTGACTGTCGAATGTAGACGATCGCGGTCCGTTGCCGGTGCGACGCAGTCACCTTCTGCTCTCCACGCATCATTATCGTCGGCCTCCTGCGGCTTGGAAACCGACAGCAGACCGCCGATGAGGGCGGCCTCGACCATGTTGGCCAACACGGCGGTCATTTCCACCGTTGCCTGTTCGGCCACCGGCGTCGGTGGTGCCCCGGTTGCGAAGGCAGTGACCACTGACTAGTCCAACTCCTTGCGGGACAACAACTCCAGGTTGATCGCGGAGATCTCCTCCAGCACCGTTTGCAGCCGCGTGGAGACCGCCAACCGGTCGCCGACGATCTCGGCCAGGCCCGCCGGCACGTAAACCAGCCGACCCGCCACCGACAGATATACATACGGTCCGTGCAACTCGCCTCGGGTGCACCGGCAGCTCTCCTTTCCGCACTTGCGGTGCTGCTCGACCAGTGAGCCGGCCAGGAACCCGCCCGGGTCCGGCAGTCCTCGCGACAGCCGGGCGCGCCGCGCCCGCAACGCCCGGGTGGTCAACCCGCCCAGGTCGAGATCTTTCTTGTGTGTGGTCATTACACAAGATCCTCGCATCTCCGACCGCCGGATTCAATGACATCACCCGGCGTGGCGCGTCTTGACTGCGGCAACAACCTCAGCCAGTTCGACCAGAACCTCATAGCTCAACGGCGCCGACGCCGCTGCGGGTCCACGATCGGTCCACACCAGCGGCAGCATCAACGAGCCCAGCGGCCCGCCCTCGCAACTAAGCGCCAGCCCACCAGCCAGCCGCCGCTCGAACAACACCCGCAACCGCTGACCAGCCAACGGATGGAATGGGTGCGTAACCGTGACGAACGATTCCGAAACCTCACGAGACGAGCGCGACCGCGCAGTATGCGGTGCCCGTCGGTACCCCAAGCGTTCTGACCCCACCGCCAGATTTCGGTATCTCCACAGCCTTCACCGGCGGCGGAAAGTACGTCCCGGAGGAAAGCCTGTTCCAGATCTTGTAGAGATTGTTCTTCAGATCCTTCTCGAACTCCTCGACCGTACGCCCATCCACTCCCGGCGCACCCTTGTTAGCTTTCACCCTCTCGTATGCTTCCCACACCGCCCGCTTAGAAATCGCAAACGGCTTTCCTGTCAGCTTCGATTCCTCCACCCGGCTCCTCCCAAAGCTCCGGTTGACCGAACGAACGAACCACGAATGGTCCAGCCCCTTCGCTCCCCACCCGTTACAGGTGGTTCATCACTACTACGAGCTGGTCCGCCAGCGCGTCTCGCGACGGTACTCAACGTCTCACAGTTTCTGCTGCTTGACGCACTCCCTCTCGCCGTCCAGCATGCCAAACGGCCGTGTCGAGACGCGCCTTCTCACGTTCCATGCAGAAGCCGCAGATCAGACTCGCGTCGCTTTCATGCCGGACACCACCTGGCCAACAAACGGGCACCCGCCAGGCTCATCCCGAAGCTACCGAAATGCCTCGGTTTCGATGTCGTCTCGTTGATTTCGGCACTTCATCAGCGATTCACTTGCGTTCGCCTTCCTGATCCCCACCTGACGCATCATGTACGCCTTTTCCTCATCGTTAACCACGACGGTCTTCAGCCAAAGCAGCATGAGGTGGTTTGAAGCCTCCCCCCGCATGGGCGGCTCCAGAGGGCCAACAATCCTCCATCTCCTGCACAGCACCGCGTCAGAACGGAGCTACCTACTCACTCCGCCGTCCACGTTCGTGACACACTGCGGTTCCAGATCCTGTACAGGTTGTTCTTCAGATCCTTCTCGAAGTCCTCGATCGAGCACCCATCCACCCCCGATGCACCCTTGTTGGCCTTGACCCTCTCGTATGCCTCCCACACTTCCCGCTTTGAGATGTCAAACGACTTGCCTGACGATTTCAGCTCGTCCACCAAGCTCCTTCCAGGATCTCTCCCGGTTGACCGATGAAACAACAGCCACGGATGACCCGGCCCCTTTGCTCCAGTTCCATTACAGAACCTTCATCACTACTACGAGCCGGTCCGCCAGCGCACCCACGCGACGGTACTCAATCCCTCACGGTTTCAGCCGCTTGGGACACTCCCTCTTGCCATCCAACTCACAGTGGCAGTGTCGGAGCACGCCTTCCCACGTTCCGCACGAGAGCAGCAGATCGGACTCACGTCGCCTACATGCCGGACACCGCCTGGCCAATCAACGGGCACCCGCCAGACTTATCCCGGAACCCTCCAGATAGGCCCCAGTTTTGATGTCCCCTAAACTCAGATAACGACACTTCGACAGCGAATCACTTGCGTTCGTCTTCCCGATCCCCACCTGATGCCCTCACGGGGCACCTTTTCCACCTCGTTCACCACAACAGTCTTCGGCTAATGCAGCAGGTGGCGGTTTGAAGCCTCCCCCCGCAGGGCGGCTCCGAAGGGCCAAAACCTTCATCTCTCGCACAGCATCGCATCAAGAAGCTCTACCTACATACAGCCCCTCTCTGCGTTCGTGGCACACCCGGAGGTCTGAGCCTCACCCTCGACTACTCAAATGACGCTGAGCTCATGCGGGCCATCCACACAATGCTCGCCCACGCCGTGATGAAGGACAAGTCGGTGAGCCAGGTACAGCTGGCTACGACCGAGCGCACGGCCGAGGTCTGGCCGCGAGTGGACGTGGGCGGGCACGCTGGCCGGGGGAACTGGTATGTCGTGCTTCACAACAGCGGTGACGGGCCGGCGCGTGACGTGCGCTTCTCGTCTGAACCGGAGTGGCCTGTACTGACCGGCAGTCAGGACGAGACGGGTCCGGATCTGCGGGCACTCGCTCCGCATACTGAAGTGCGCCTGATCCTCGTGGCGTCTATGGCCACGCCTGGCGAGACGCAGGGCACTGTAACGTGAGTCGACGATCGCGGCCGTCAGGAGAACACCGCCACTCTTCGGCTGATGTAGGCCCCGAGGGCTAGGTACTCGCGGGCGATGTCGTCCTTGCGCTGACCCGCCTTGAACGCCACGATGTCGACCCCGTGCCAGTCGGCGCACCGGTAGATCGCCGCCACGAACGCGTCGCTGATGGGCTGCATCAGCGCTCCCGACGCGAAGGGCATCCCCCGGTGTCCCTTGAAGAACCCGACCACGCCCAGCTCGCGCTGCAGCTGGGGCACGTACAGGTTCAGATACATCCGGTCGATCGACTCGACCTCCAGGCTCACATGACCAGACAAGACATCAGCGGCGGTACGCGGTAACGTCATCACAAGCTCCGGTCGGATCGGGGGCCCTCGAGGTCAACCAACCGCACAAGCGGTTCAAATACCGTGACCGAGAAATCGGCCCCGGTCTAGATCCCGCCGACCGGAGCCCCACCGCAACCCACCCCGCCAGCGCAATCACCGCCACGCCTCGTCGGGCTGGGGCGAAGCCCCGTTAGCGGTTGGCCGGCAGTCGTCGGTGCCCGCACTCGTTCGGGCCTTGCGTCGCGAGTTGCAGTTGAAGAGTCGTGCCGAAACTGGGCTTTCCCCACTTCGCCGGACACCTTGGTCAGGGGTGTTATCGAGCGGACCAACGATCCCAATCGGGTCGCCGTGTGCTAGGGCGGCGCGCGTCGTTGCCAGGGGCCAGACCATCCACGTGCCGTTTGGAAACACGCATCCGCGACAGGGAGCGGGCCCGACGACCGCTGCTGCTCGCCCAAACCGACCACCCTCGCGGCGCATGTGTGCGTGCCGGCACCGGATGGTGCGCAGAGGAGTGCATCCAAGCCGCCAAAGGCGAGGTCGGCGTGGACCAGGTCCGCCGGTGGCGATCCTGCTACTGATACACCACCCTCGCCATGTTCGCCCACGCCATCCTGGCCGTCACCCGCGAGATCGCCCTCAAGTATTGGCGCCCTGATCCGCGGAGCCCGCGGGACCAATGATGGCGTGGTACGGTGCCATGCGTTCGGTTTCTGCCGGGTCAGCCCCGCCAGACACGGCCTCGTCTCATCGGTTGGCCCAGGTACCGGGAGGAGTATGCGTCGCCAGGCTCAGCTCGATGGACTGCGCGCGCTTGCCATTGTGATGGTGCTGGCCGCCCACGCCGGTTACGCGTCCCTTGGCGGCTACTCCGGTGTCGCGATCTTCTTTGTCCTGTCCGGCTTTCTGATCACAAACTTGCTGGTCCACGAACTAGATGAATCAGGAAAGATCTCCGTCAAGCTGTTCTATCTGCGCAGGGCAACACGTCTGTACCCGGCACTCATTGTCATGCTCGGGGTTACCGTTCTTCTCGGAGCTAGCAGACGGTCCGCTCTTGTCGCAGCGACGTACACGACCAATGTGTTCGACAGCTTTGGGATCCCGACCTTTCCCTACGGGCATACGTGGTCGCTGGGAATGGAAGAACAGTTCTATCTGCTCTGGCCACTGGTCCTGCCGGCGGTGATGCGCCGCGAGTCGCGGGCGCGACGCATTCTGGGGCTTCTTGTACTGGCCAGCGCGGGCGCAGCGTGGACCGTTGCCGCTGTCACCGCAACGCATGGTGGTTCCGGGCTGGGCACCTTCAACCCATTGCTGAGGGCACACGGTCTTCTCATCGGCTGCATCCTCGCTCTGTCACTTCGCCATCGGCTGCCGGCGCACCCGAAGCGGCTGGTCTGGATGGGTGTGGCACTGCTCGGGATCGGCTTCGCGATCGGGCCCGTTCAGGCACGCGAGCCGGCGTACCTGGGCTGGAACCTGCTCACACCGGAGGTGGCGGCTGCGCTCCTTATCGCCGGAATCGCCTGGCAGGAACCCTATGGCCTGGCGAAGGTCTTCACGTCGCGGCCGGTCGTCTGGCTCGGCACACGAAGCTACGGTGTTTACTTGTGGCACGTGCCACTCATTGCCCTCGTCTTCCTACTTGGGTTCCCGCGAAATGTCGCCGCGTTGGTGGGCATAGCGACGGCGATTGCCGCGGCCGAAATGAGCTTCAGGTGGGTAGAACGACCCTTATTACGTTTGAAAGATCGACTTCGCCCGAAGCCGCGTACCAGCCTCGCCGCCACGCCGCGCCCGCTTCCCTTCTATGTCGACTCGCCGCGGGCAGCAGACCCCCCACCGATGTGCCACCACAGGTCAGGCCACTACTGAATGATCAGGATGAGCCGCACCTCCGACTTGGAGCTTCGGTGTCGACGCAGGCAGTGGACGAGAAGTGACTTTCGGTTGACGGCACGGCCGAGCGGCCCCAATCCTCCGTTTCGCGCCGAGCTGCCTTGCAGGTCTGAAGGCCATTCGGCACACGGGCAAGCGCCGCGCAGTCCACGGGCCTCGATCTGGTTGTCTAGACCTCATTCCCGGGGTGGCCCGCCTGATCTACCACGCATTGGGCCCGCGATGATGAACGGCGGCGTGTCCGATCTATGCAGTTGGTCGCATGCCTGGGCCGTCGCAGACCCGCATTCCGTCGTCTTGACCGGCCACGGTCATTCGGACGACGGTGTCGACTGTTCCTGGCGGGTAGTCCGGGCGCCAGATGTCGAAAGGCGCCCGGACTACCCGCCAGGAACAGCCCCACGTTAGCTCGCCGGGTCAGCGCGCCTGGCCCGAACAGCGTGCCTGAGGGAGTTCGCGGCCGCGGCCACCGTACGGGTCTATGCCGGGTTGGCCAGCGTCCGGGTGGAGAGGATCCGGCTCGCTCGAGATGAGCTAGGCGCTGCCGACCCCGCCAGAGCGGCGGCTCTTGCTGCGCGGCTGCTGCGACCGCTGGCAAGCCCTCGAGCGGCGTGTGCCGACACAATGACGTCACGACCGGCCGCAGTCGACCGCGATAGCAGGCGCGACGGCGCCATGGCGACGGTCCGTCCCGTGCGTTTGCACGAAGTGGCGCGACCGACTGGGCCGCGCCGCTCACAAATGTCTATGTCCGAGCGTGCCGTGTTCGTGATGTTCTGCGTGTCACCGGCGCCCAGTTCACCCCATGATCCCGACATCAGGCCGGTAGTCGGTACTCTGCTCGATCACCAATGGGCTGCATTTCCGCTGCTCAGGGGCGGTTCGTGATGTTCTGTGTGCGCCGCCACGGTGCTGACGCTTTGTGTCGGTCAAGATCGTCGATGACACTCCACTGTGGAGCGCTCCTGGGCGGACGGTCCACGTGGGGAATGTTGATGCACTCGGGCCGTCGGGCTGAACGTTCGCGGTCGCCGTTACGTCTTCGTTGTTGACGCACGGCGCGCCGGCCGTTTGATCTATATCCATCGATATAGGAGGATTCGCATGAAGCTCGAGGACTGAAGGCGGGCCGAGAGGGCGTCGATCAGATTCGCCGAGTCGGCGAACGCGATCTTGACCGGATCGCCGGCGGCCGTGGCGGCGGGCTCGGGCCGGGATCGGTCTTCCCGCCGGCCTCTCGTACGAGGAGATCGAGGAGTGCATCAACGGGATCCTGGCCCAGTACGGTCTCGGCGACATTGATCTTCCGCCCCTGCCGTCCGCGACCCGTGTCCGCCCGCGGCAGACCGGCAGTCCATGGGCGTCCGACGCTTTGGCGATCAGCTCGCCCGGAAAGATGTCCCTGTTCGAATGGATCGAACGGAGGTACTGCAGCTGCTGTCGTCGGCGTCGAACTCCAGCGTCTCGATCTCCGCTTCAGGTATGCAAGATCTTCTCGGTCTCGGCGGGTGAGGGCATCCGGCCTACCCAACCGGCCGGAATGGTTGCGGAGGGTGACCACGCCGCCTCCAGTCCCGCCCGACGGGCATCGGATGCACAATCGGCTGCGGCCAACGTCCACAAGGGACTGTCGACAGTCCACTGAGGATGTAGCTCGTGAGACGGCCGTCGCACGTTGCCGTTCGGCCCGGACGCAGTCCGGCGCTGGGGTGGCGCCGAACCACTAGCATAGGCGCATCGACACGCCGCGATGAGATCCGATGGCACGGAATGGCACGCCCTGGTTTGGAGCGCTCGGAAGGAGCTTGATGAGCGGGCAGGCGGGTCCACTCATCGTGCTCGACCAGGTGAACAAGCATTTCGGACCGGTGCACGTGCTGCGGGACGTGAGCCTCACTGTGGATCGCGGCGAGGTGGTAGTGATCCTGGGGCCCTCGGGCGCAGGCAAGTCGACATTGTGCCGGGCAATCAACCGGTTGGAGCCGATCGACTCCGGCACCATCACCTTCGACGGCAAGCCGTTGCCGGCCGAGGGGCGTCCACTGGCCCGGCTACGCAGCGATGTCGGCATGGTGTTCCAGTCGTACAACCTCTTCGCCCACCTGAGCATCCTGCATAACGTCACGCTGGGGCCGATCCGGGTGCGCCGGCAGCCCCGCGCCCGGGCCCGGGAGCAGGCGCTGCGCCTGCTCGACCGGGTCGGGATCGCCGACCAGGCCGACAAGCTGCCAGCTGAGCTCTCCGGCGGCCAGCAGCAGCGGGCCGCGATCGCGCGGGCGCTGGCCATGCAGCCCAAGGCGATGCTCTTCGACGAACCGACCAGCGCGCTGGACCCCGAGATGGTGAACGAAGTGCTCGAGGTGATGACCGCGCTGGCCCGTGACGGCATGACGATGCTGGTCGTCAGCCACGAGATGGGGTTCGCCCGGCACGCCGCGAACCGGGTGGTCTTCATGGCCGACGGTCTGCTGCTGGAACAGGGCCCGCCGGCCGAGTTTTTCCGCCAACCCCGCACCGAGCGGGCCCGGGACTTCCTGTCCCGGGTGCTCACGCACTGAGGGCGCACTCAGGTGTCCACAGTAGACGAATGGAGAGAGCAGCAATGAGAAGCATGACGACGAGGATCGCCACCCTCGGGCTGGCCGGCGTCCTGGTGCTGGCCGGCGGCGCGGCCTGCGGCGGCGCATCCGACAATGGCGGCGCGCCGACTCCAAGTGCGATCAGCTTCGCCGCCGGTACGACCATGGACAAGCTCAACAAAGCGCAGAAGATCACCATTGGCACGAAGTTCGACCAGCCGCTCTTCGGGCTCAAGGGGCTCGACGGCAAGCCGGCCGGTTTCGACGTGGAGATCGGTAAGATCATCGCGACCGAGCTCGGCATCCCGACCGACAAGATCGAGTGGGTCGAGTCGCCCTCGAAGTTCCGCGAGGAGTACATCGAGCAGGGCAAGGTCGACCTGGTGGTCGCGACCTACACCATCAACGACACGCGTAAGCAGCGGGTGGCGTTCGCCGGACCGTACTATGTGGCCGGTCAGGACATCCTGGTGCGGGTCGACGACAACTCCATCACCGGACCCAACTCGTTCATCGACAACACCAAGAAGGTTTGCTCGGTCACCGGCTCCACGCCGGCCGCGAACATCATCAAGTACCTGAGGGACCCGACCCAGCTGGTGCTCTTCGACGGCTACTCCAAGTGTGTGGACGCGTTGAAGACTAAGCAGGTCGACGCGGTCACCACCGACAACGTCATCCTGCTCGGCTACGTGGCTCAGGAGCCGACCGCGTTCAAGGTGCTCGGCAAGCCGTTCACCCAGGAGCCCTACGGCATCGGGTTGAAGAAGGACGACACCGCCTTCCGGGAGTTCATCAACAAGACGCTGGAGAAGATCTACGCCGACGGCCGGTACGCCAAGGCGTGGAAGGACACCGTCGGCAACGTGGCGCCAACCCCGACCGGGCCGAGCATCGTCCGGTACTGACGATTCGCAGCACCGGCCGGCCCCTGCGCGCCTGGGCCGGCCGGGTCATTCGTACGCGGCGCGGTGGGGGGACCTGGGTTGGGCATTCTGGTCGACCGGTTCGGGGTGTTCGCCAGCGGGTTCTGGATCACCGTGCAGCTCTGTCTGCTCAGCGCGGTCGGGGCTCTGCTGATCGGGACGGTGGTGGCGGTCCTGCGGGTCTCGCCGCTGACCCCGCTGCGAGCGGCCGGCACCGCCTACGTCACGGTGTTCCGTAACATCCCGCTCACCGTGGTCTTCTTCTTCACCGCCTTCGGCCTGCCCCAGCTCGGCTCCGAGGCAGACTTCCTCGACCTCCCCGGACTCGACCGGGTCTTCACCCGACTCGGGCTCGACCTGCCGTACTTCCGGTTCGCGGTGCTCGCCCTGAGCCTCTACACCGGTGCCTTCGTATGCGAGGCGCTGCGCAGCGGGGTCAACGCGGTCCCACCCGGGCAGGCCGAGGCGGCCCGCTCGCTCGGCCTCACGTTCAGCCAGAACCTGCGCTACGTCATCTTGCCGCAGGCGTGGGGGTACGCGATCGTGCCGCTCGGCAGCGTCATCATCGCGATGCTGAAGAACTCGGCGCTGGCGGGCTTCTTCGGGGTCACCGGTGACCTCTCCTCGTCAGCCGACACGCTCACGTCCCAGGAGGGCCTGCCGGTGATCCCCGTCTTCATCGGCATCTCGATCGGGTACCTGATCCTGACCGTCCCGCTGGGCCTGCTGCTCGACCGGGTCGAGCGGCGCCGGCCGGTGACCCGGTGAGCCACCCCGGCAGCGTCCTCTACGACGCCCCCGGCCCGCGCACCCGGCGCATCTCGTTCGCCGTCGCGGCCAGCGCCACCCTGGCTCTCGTCGCCGGCGCCTACGTCCTGGTCTACCGGCCGCTGGCCGAGCACAGCCAGTTCACGGCGGCGAAGTGGGGCCCGATCGTCGATCCGCAGAACAAGTACTTCGACCTGCTGTGGAAGCGGTTCGGGCTCGGAGTGCGCAACACGCTCGTCGCGGCTGCGGTGGCGATCCTCACCTCCCTGCTATTCGGCACCGTGCTGGGAGTCCTGCGGTTGCAGCTGCAGACCTACGCCCGGCGCCGGTACGCGTCCCTGCCCCCGGTCTCGGCGGTCACCGCCCGTGGCCTGTCCTGGCTGCTCAACGGCGTGACGCGGTTATTCGTCGAAATCTTCCGCGGGCTGCCGGTCGTCATCACCATCTTCTTCGTGGCCCGGGGGCTGCCCGAGGCGGGTCTGCACCTGGACGACCTGACCTACCTCGTCATCGGCCTGACTGTCTACAATGGAGTTGTCATCGCCGAGATCCTGCGCTCGGGCATGACCGGCCTGCCGCGCGGTCAACAGGAGGCGGCCCTCGCGATCGGGCTCTCCGACCGGCAGGCCACCCTGATCATCCTGCTGCCCCAAGCGTTCCGCATCATGCTGCCCGCGTTGATCAGTCAGATGGTCGTGGTGCTCAAGGACACCTCGCTCGGTGGCGTGGTGGTGGGCTACGAGGATCTGCTCAAGGTGGGCAGCCTCGCGATCCAGGTGCTCGGCAACCCGATCCAGATCTACGCGGCGGTCGCGGTCATGTTCCTGCTCATCAACTACGCTCTGTCCCGCCTCGCTCGCTACCTGCAGCGCCGGTGGCAAAGCATCGGGTCGGCGCGAGCGGGAGCGGCTGCCGAGACAGCGCGGCGCGGGTGACTTGTGGTCGAAGTACTGCCCAGGGGTGGGGCTCGTTCGTGTACTCGTAGTGCCACCATGCCTGGGCGCAGTTCACAATCCGCCGGTCGCCATGAGACTGCGGCGAGTGCGAATGACGCCGCGCCAAGGCATGCGATGAAGGCGGAGGCCCGACCTGAGCGGGGAGTGTCGTTTGCGGACATCCTTGGGGTGTTCATCTCTCTCCTTTGAGGACAGTCAGGGCAGCGGAACAGGCTTCGTGCGGTTCAGGGGAAAGCGGGTCGACGAGGGCGTTGAACCGGTGATTGCGGGGACACGCGGTCGCGACGGCGGGCCAGCCAGCCGTCAGTCAACCCGAGGCTGAACCGATCGACGACCTCGGCGGGGAGCCCGCATCGTACGGTCCCTTGGTCGTTGAGGTACGCCGGGCAGTCCAGGAACTCGACTTGGCTGTCCACAGTGGCTCCTTCTCCCTGCTTCGAACTGGACGTGGCCAGTCCGGTCGAGGCGGCCTCAACCGGGGCCGACGCTCTTGACGCCGGACGCCCGCCACATCGGGGCTGAACCGTGATCGCGTCGAGGCGATCGGCTGCCGCGCCGCTTCGCGGCTTGCCTTCGAGTTTACCCGCGTGGTCGTCGTCGGCTTTGGGCGCGTGGGCTGAGCAGGTGCGTGCCGGTGCGCCCTGGTCGCGTCGGTCGCGACGTGTTCGGATGATCGGGAATGGAGGTGTACCAACCATGAGCGTTCTTCGATCCTGGTGGCCCAGCTTGGCCAGTTCGCAGCAGCTACCTTCCATCCAAGGCAAGGACAGGTCGTACATCGCGATGCCGTCCCTCGGACAGGTGCCGGCGGGGCCAGCTGCGTCTGGATGTTGTCCTGATGGGGTCAACAGCGCGTCCATCGCGGCGTCGGCCTCGTCGGTGCTCGCGTCGGCCACTCCCAGGTGGCCTTCGATTCGATCCGCTACATCTCATGCGCATGAGCCGTGCCGGAATGTTGATCAGAAGTCATCGTCCTGTGCGTATAGGGCCTCGGTGACAGCGAGCGCGAGCACCTCGGGCGTCCCCTCGTAGATGCGAGCACCAAGCGAATCCCGTACGTAACGCTCCACACCGAACGAGCGCAAATATCCCCTCGCCCCGAGTAGCGACATGGCTTCTTGGGCCACCTCGATGGCGACCTGGTCGGCGAACAGCTTGGCCACCGCCGGCTCGTACGCCGGCGCCGGAATCTCGTTGTCCGCCGCGTGGGCAGCGCGCATATAAAGCAGCCGGGAGGCATCAATCTTGGCCGACATTTCGGCGAGCTTGCGCGCGCTGAACTGATGCCGGTAAAGCGGCTTCCCGCCCTGGATCCGTTCTCCGGCCCAGTCTTTGGCCAGTTCGAAGGCGCCTCGGGCTACGCCGGTGGAGATCGCGGCAACCGACGCTCGCGCCATGTTCATCTGCTGGATGTTGATGTACATGCCGGTACCCTCACCGCCGACGATGTGGTCGGCCGGCACTGCGACGTTCTCGAAGATCAGCTCGCTACCTAGGCAGGCGCGGTAACCCATCTTGTCGGCGACCTCGCCGCGGGTCACCCCGGGGCTGTCCAGGGGAACGATGAAGCACGTCAGTCCGGTAGCGCCCGGGTTGCCCTGGATGTTGCCGTAAACGCTGGCGTAGTGTGCGACCTTGCCGTTGGTGATGAATCTCTTGCGGCCATTGAGCAGGTACCCGCCCTCGGCGGGCCGCGCGATCAGCACGCCCTCAGCGAACTCTGCGTACTCCGGGATGAGCAAGTCGCAGCCGGCCAGCTCCTCGGTGACCGCGTTGCAGGCCAGTACTGGTTCCGGGCCAGTGAACAGTGGCAGGTAGCGGGCCTGCAGTGCCGGGTCGGCCGACAGCAGGATCGGCGCCTGGCCCAGCAGCGTCGCCCCGAAGATCAGAGCGGTACCGGCGCACGCCGCGGCCAGCTCCTCCAACGCGACCGCCACGCCGACAATGCCACAGCCCAGTCCCCCGAATTCGGTCGGGACGACGAGCCGTAACAAGCCCACCTCGTGGCCGGCGCGTACGAGGTCCCAGTCGAACGCGTCGGCGGGAGCCTGGTCCAGCTCCGCGACCCGGGGGCGGACGACTTCGTTTGCAAAGGCCCGCACCCGTAGCCGTAACTCCTCCAGGTGCGGAAAGTGCTGCAGATCGGCGCCGAGCACCTGAGCGGCGTGGAAGCGCAGGCCTGGATCGGCCGGGGTCGTGGTCAGACCGGCCAGCAATGCGGACCCGGTCGGGCTCTTCTCGAGGCTCAAGTGGGTGATGCGACGCAGCTCGCTGGTGGCGTAGTCGGGTGTCCCGTCGTCGGGCACGGTGCCGGCGGCCTCAGCCGGGCGAGGGTCGTGGATGTGATGCGCGGCGACCGCGATGGCGCGACTCGCCAGATCCTGGATGTCCACTGTGCTTCTCAGCCTCTGTGCTCCTCATCCTCTGTGCTCCTCATCCTCTGTGCTCCTCATCCTCTGCGCTTCTCAATCTCTGTGCTTCTCAATCTCTGTGCACCGGGCGTTGCCGCCTCGGTTGTACTGGATCGGGCGGACACCGGTCGGCCGGCTAACTGTGACGTAGATCACAGCATTGTCTCGGTTCGCTGGTCGTGGCTTGCCCACGATTTCGGAACTTGATTTCGGAACATAGTTATGGTTAGCTCCGATACATGGTCAGCTATGCCTGTGCAGACAGCGTCGCCACGATCATCATGGATGACGGCAAGGTCAATGTCATGTCCCTCGCCCACCAGGCGGCGCTGCACGAGGCGCTCGACCGGGCTGAACGCGATCGCGCGGTGGTCCTGCTCAGCGGGCGTCCGGGCGTGTTCTCGGCCGGGTTCGACCTCAACGTGCTGCGCGAGGGCGGCCCGGACGCCATGGCGATGGTCCGCGGGGGCTTCGAGCTGGCCGCGCGGGTGCTGGCCTTCCCCGCGCCGGTCGTCGCCGCCTGCACGGGCCACGCCATCGCGATGGGCTCGTTCCTGCTGCTGGCCTGCGATTACCGGGTCGGGGCGGCCGGGCCGTACAAGCTGATGGCCAACGAGGTCGCGATCGGGCTGCGCTTCCCGTATGCCGCGATGCCGATCCTGCGCAGCCGGCTCACCCCGTCGGCATTCAACCGGGCCACCCTGCTCGCCGAGGAGTTCTCCCCCGACAACGCGGTCGCGACCGGCTGGCTCGACCGGGTGGTCGCCGCCGACGAGGTCCAGACCACCGCCCTCGAGCTGGCCCGGTCCCTGACCGGGCTGGACGTGACCATCCACGCGGCCAGCAAGCAGCGGGTCCGTCAGTCCGCATTGGATGATCTCGCCCGGGCCATCGAGGCCGACGCCGCGGCCCAGGGCTGATCCGGTGCCCAGGGTCAAACAGCGCACGCCGGAGCTGCGCGACCGGCTGCTCCGGATCGCGGTCACCACGCTGGCCGAGGACGGCATCGCCGGCCTTACCGCGCGTCGGGTCGCCCAGGGCGCCGAGACCTCGGTGCCGGCCGTCTACGAGCTGTTCGGCGACAAGGCCGGCCTGGTCCGCGAGGTCTACTTCGAAGGTTTCCGGCAGCTGCGCCGGCGGTTCGACACGCTGCCGCCCAACTCGGACGCCCGGTGTGCCCTCATCTCGGTGATGGCGGGCATCCGGTTCTTCGTGCGCGACAACCCGGTACTGGCCGAGGTGATGTTTTCCCGCCCGTTCGCCGACTTCGACCCCGGGCCGGACGAGCTGGCCGCCACCCGCGCGGTACGCGAGCTGATCGTCGACCATGTCACGCGCTGCGTGGACGCTGGCCAGCTGACGGGCGACCCGACCGACATCGCCCACATCCTGCTCGCCCTGGCCCAGGGCCTCGCCCTGCAGGAGACGGCCGGCTGGCTCGGCAGCACCCAGGCCTCGGTCGACCGGCGCTGGCAGCTCGCGTTTCGGTCGACCCTGGACGGGCTGCGTCCATAGTGGAGCTTCCTGCGCCCGTACGGGCGGTCGTGGCTGAGCATCTGCGCCTCGTCGAACAGCGGTGGACCGGCCTGGATGGGGGCTGTCCGCGGTCAGCTCGGTGGCGCTGGGCGAGTATCGGCCCGGAGTGAGCGACATCGACGTACTGGTCCTCAGGGCGCATCCGTTGCGCGCGGACGACCTGGCGAGGGCGGTTACCGGCCGCCCAGGCCGAGGCAGCTACCGTCCAGCAGCGGGCCGGAGATCCAGCTGCCGGAATCCGCGCCCGCGTATCCGATGAGGCACCCGTCGCCCATATGCACCCCGTAGAGCACCGACCCGGCCGGTGCCGGATCACCCAGGCCGGCGATCCGGACCTCGGGCGCGCTGAAGCCGGCCCCGGTCAGGGCGAGCCGGACGCCGGCCACCGTGGCCATACGGGCGACCGCCAGGCACTCGTCGCCACCCTGCACCGGTGAGCCGCCGTGATCGGAGGGTGCGCATACGGTCCGGTCCGCCTCGACCGCGTCGACCACGACCGGAGCCCGGTGGAACAGCTCGAGCTGCTGGTCACGGCTCAGGACCAGCCGGATACCGAGGTCGGGAATGGGTGGGGCGCAGGCCCCGCCGAAGCGGTGCCCGTCTCGGCTCTGCGGGCAGCCGCCCAGCGCGATGGAGCGAACGGCCGGGGCCGCCCGCCGCGCCGTCGCGCCGAACCTCTGCTCGCTGACCAGCTCGGGATAGCCGGCGGCAGCCACGGTTGCGAGGAGCAGCACGATCAGAGCCCGTTCCGCCACACGCCGCGCGCGCACGCCATCCACGGTAACCGCTCGGCGGGCGGATACGACTCGATGAACGGTCATCGCCGGATACCTCGACCTCGCGTGTCTCAAGAAGGACAAGGAGAGGACCGTTGGGCGAAGGTCGGGAGGGGAGAAGACATGCGGCCGACATGCCGATCGGCACAGCCGATGAATGTTGATCGTCAGAACTATCCAGTGTGGACTCTCCTCAACGCACCTTGCAAGCGGATTCGTAGAAACAAGGTGCCCCTATCGTTCGCGCGGACACCCAACACTTCAGGCGCGAGCCGCGGCTGGGTCATTCGCGAGACGCTCGGCAAGTGCATGGTTAGTAACTTTCACCACGGTGTCCTGACCAGGCAAGACTCCCGAACGGAACGCGGAGAGCCGAGCCGAGGCGCCGGAATGCTACGGTGTGAAGGGACTCGTGGTCATTCGCGGCCTGCTCCAATTCAGACGACCACTAGCCAAGATGGGTCGGGGTTGAATGCCGCCGGCCCTCGGTGTCGGTTGCCGTTGTCACTCAATTGGTCACTCAGGCGCAATCTGTACGCGGACAGCGGTGTCGGGTCGTTCTTCCTGGTCTTGGTTGTGCTGGCCCTGAGGGTGGCGTGGTCAAGGTATGCGGCGGCGATCCCCCGGTCCTTGTGTTTGCGGCCGGTGACGTGAACCGTCTTCATGGCCGCTTCGTCGTGTGTGTGGCGGCACACCGGACCCTCCGTACCCGGTGCCGCTGCTGTGGTCGCTGGGTGTGGGACTCGGGGAGATGGTCACCCCAGCGACCACAGCGCAATCCAGTTGGTGCTGTGGCGACACCCTGGAGCTTGGTGTCGCCGCGCCTGTACCCGGCAGTTCCGGTGAACCAAATGAGTTGCCTAACGTAGGTGATGCTGTCGGCTGTTGGCGGCTCGGTCCCCCACGTTGCTGCCCGCCGCTGCTGTGGTCGCTGGACGAATGGAGCTTGCGCGCGAGCCGTTCCGGCGACCACAGCCTTGTGCCCGGCCGCACTCGGCGGTGCGGGCCTCGTTTGTTCCTGGCGGGTCAACCGATTGAGTCTCACGTGTCGGTCACATGTTGTGGAGGTGGCGACTACGGTGAGTAGAATGACCTATGAGCACCTCCGCATTCCATTCCGATGCATCGATGGGCTCTGGCTCGCGGCGTCATGTGTGCCGCCGACAGTGCACCCGGTGGACGAAATCGGAGGATCTCCGCCTGGTCTATGGCTTCCGCGCCGGTGGGAGCCCTGGCCGGTTGGCGGAGATCTTGGGGCGCGGACGCAGCGAGGTGGAGTGTCGTCTTCGGCAACTGGCGATGTTCCCGAAATGAGCCCTCGGGTCCTCTCGTCTTTGCAAGCTGCACATGATAGCTCCGGCTGAACTTACGGGGCCACGTCAACGTTGGGGTGTTGTTGGCCGATGGCGCCCGTCCTTCCACGGTGCTGCTCTCGGGGCCGAAAGTGAGCCTGAACGCCGGACCGCCGGCCAGACGGCCCGGATGCCATAAATAGCTATCAAGATCGTCTAGTCAGGAGTGTCACGAATCACCTGACACCGATCCGTCACGCATCAAGTGGAGCCAGGCAGTCTTGGTGACCAGTTGTACTGGTGACCAGTTTTGGTGCCAGCTCCGTAGCTTTAGCCGGTGGCGTTTTTGACGTCCAGGACAAGACGCCGCAAATCGTGGTCTGCCGCCCCACGACCAAGCAGGGCGAAACCGCGACACGTCGGATAAAATAAGTACGTCGACGCAAACAACGACGGCGAATCGAATGAAGTCCCGGGATTCGCGATTCGCGCGGCGTCCAGATTCGGCGGCCACGCGCGTCTTCAGTCTCCTCAAATTCCCGATCATCGCGACGTAGTCGTCAAGGCCGCGTTGCGTTGAGGCGCAGGTGACGCCGAGCTCGGGCCATAGCTTGGCGCAGTTCGTGTAGGCGCGGCGCTGTTGGTACGGCCGAGACATCACTATCGCCGAGTTGGCCTCGACGCCGTGCGCCGCCAGTATCGCCCGAGTCAGGGTGACGTTCTCCGGTGTTGACCGTGCCTGCGTTTCGAGCAGTACGCGATCATGTGGGATGCCATGTTCTACGGCGTACTCGCCGTAAAGAACTGCTTCTCCACGCGGATATCGCTCGATTGTGGTCGGTGCGTTTGCGCCGGTGAAGACGACGAGAGCGAACATACGGCGGTCGTAGAGGTCGACTGCGACGGGTGACTGGGTCGTTCGTGCTGGCCTTGGTTGTGCTGTCCCTGGGTGGTTGGCGTGGTCATGGAGTCCGGCGGCGATCCCCTGGTCGGTGTGTTGGGGCCTGTCGCGTGAACCGTGGGCACGGCTGCTCCGTCGTGTATGTGGCGGCGCACCGGACCCGCATCCCGTGCCGCTGCTGTGGTCGCTGGGTGGTGGCACTCGGGGGTGAGGGCACTCCAGCGACCACAGCGCATATCCGATTGGTCTTACCGCCCGCACCGTGGGGCTTGTCGGGGCTGTCGTCATCGTAGATACGGCGAGGGGGGCGAAGATCGTGGCGTTGAGTGAGACCCAGGCGGGACAGTTGACGACGCTGTGTCAGGCGTCGATCGACCACCGTAGGTTGCTTGAGTTCCTTGCAACGACACTCATAGAGGACGATCTATCGTGGGTTGAGCTAGCTACGGTTGCCCATCTGCTACGTCCCGTGGCGTGGCGGGAGGACGGGGCGTTCACCAGCGTGGTTGGCTCCCCGCACCGGATGCTCTCGGCCCGAGCCGCCGCTACTATGCACCATTCCGTAGCCGGGGTACGCGTCGCGCGGACGCCGCCGTCGTGTGTCCGTAACAGCCCGGCTTGTTACGACGTACTCGTGCCAACCGCGGCTTGGCCGGACGTCCAGGAGTGGCTGGGCGGTTTGTGGGAAGCCGCCACGATGCAGGTCGGGCAGGCGTGCAGAGGGGAAAGGCGAGAAGGGGCGGCCCGCACGATGTGGCGGGTGGCGTTGCTGGAGGCAGCAGCAACCGACGCCGCCATCAGGTCAGGGTGAGTGTGCCGAGCGCGACAGCCATGAATGCTCTGGACGACGCCGCTCGCGCTC
The DNA here is from genome assembly GCA_963803345.1 of uncultured Actinomycetota bacterium. Classification (GTDB taxonomy): domain Bacteria; phylum Actinomycetota; class Actinomycetes; order Mycobacteriales; family Micromonosporaceae; genus CAWDLX01. The sequence goes on along the minus strand of CAWDLX010000001.1, from coordinate 31,106 downwards.
TGGGCGTCCGTGTTGGTCGGGTTCACCGCGGCCGACATCGCGTTGTTACGATCGACGAGCCCGACCAGTCAATTCGGATGCTAAGGGCGGTCGGAGGTGGCGAATTCGCCGATGCATGGGTGCGAGGTGAGAGTTGACGTCAGCCTCCAAACTTCGTGCATGCCCGCCTGAACGCCTCGCACTCACTGGAGTCGCTCTAACGGGGGTAGGTGTCTGACTTCTTAGCAGTGGATCTTATCCACGTTGGCCGATTCAGGCCGGGGCATGGAGTCCTGGAGTATGTCGTTGCGGAACTTCGTACGGTACAGGTTCTGCTTCTCCTCTTGGTGCTTGGCGCGGATGGTCAGGAACCCGTGCGCGACGATGAGGTGCACGTCCTGGGGCTCGGCGTGGGCCAAGTGAGGGCTAAGCGGGCTCTGTGGGCAATCCTCGTACCGGAACCAGCGTCAACGATCACGGCGGTGGTCCTGCCCGTCCGCCGCGGACCGCCCCAGTCCTCCACTCCGTCAGCCCGGTTAGGCGTGCCGCCGTCTCTCGCAGCTGCTGAGCACGCGCGGCTACCCGGGCGCTGGCGTCCTCGAGCCCGGCGGCGACATTTTCCATGTCTTCGATCTGGCCGTTGAGTTTGTCTAGCTGACGTGACGTCTCGGCCGCTCGGCGAAGTGCTCGTGAGTCACGGTCGGCGGTCGTCGACATCTGCAACAGAGTTACCGCAACTTCGAGCAGGTCGTAGCCGTCCTCGCATCGGTACATGACGCATCGCGCGCTCATAACGCTCCCAACCGCCATATAGTGCCCCAGCCACGCCGGACCGTCCCAAAGGCTCAACGGTCCAGTACGCACGGGCTCGCGGAGAGGCCGGTCGAGGCTTGAGGTCGTTGACTCCACATCAAATTGATACGAGCGCCGCGGTCGTCCCGTTCGCGGCCGGTCTCGGTTGGCGAGACGCACGTGGTTTGATCAAGACCTCGGGTGTCGGGATGTGTCGTCACGGCGGCGGCCCGTGCTCTGAGTTGCGGGCCGATAGGGCATCCTTCGGGCAGGCCGTCGGGGTGCCGACGATCGGACCCACCCTTGGCGCCGGCGTCCATGCGGAGCGGACGGGGCGCGGGCGGCCTCATGTCGTTATGGGTCGCGCGCCTGCTGCCCGTCTGCGGGCCGGCCCGAGCGTCAGCGAAGGGCCGAGCCCGCGGCGTCGCGCTTGCGCGGCGCGCTTGATCTACAGAACGAATAATTCAGCAACCGAGAGCTGTTCGGGCAAGAGCTGTTCGGGCTGTTCGGTGCCACGTCGACCTACAGAACCTCGTTCTCGGCGTTGATGTGATGAAGGAGCGGGGCCTCGCTCCTCGTGACAGTCACCCTGGTCAGGGGTTTCCCTGGGGGTTGTCACGACGTACCACGACGAAGGAGCCCCTGTGGACGAGTATGACGGCCGGCAATATGTGGGCATAGACCTGCACCGGCGGCGCAGTGTGATCGTGCGGATGACCCCGGACGGGCAACGGATCGGTCCGCCGGTTCGCATCGACAACGACCCGTTCGACCTCGCTCAGCAGGTCGCCTCGTGGGGTGAGGCCCCGGAGGTGGTGCTGGAAGCGACGTATGGCTGGTACTGGGCCGCGGAGGTGCCCGCCGACGCTGGCGCGAGTGTGCACTTGGCGCATCCGTTGGGAGTCAAGGGTTTCGCCTACCGGCGGGTCAAGAACGACGAACGTGACGCTGCCGATCTTGCCGATCTGCTCCGGATGGGCAGACTGCCCGAGGCGTGGATCGCCCCGCCAGAGGTTCGCGGACTCCGCGAGGCGATCCGTCATCGCAGCAAGTTGGTCGCGATCCGGTCCGGGCTCAAAGCTCAGGTCCACGCCGTGCTGGCCAAGCAGGGCGTCCGGCTGGCGGTATCGGATCTGTTCGGCGTCGGCGGGCAGAGGCTCCTCGACGAGCTACAGCTCGACGCGCCGTTCAACGCTCGGGTCGCATCGCTGCGACGGCTGATCGAGGCGTTCACGTTCGAGATCGACATCCTCACCAAGCGCAACAGTGCGCAGCTGACATCGCAGCTGAAGACCCATCCCGGTTTCCAGACGATCCAGGCCATTCGCGGTGTGGGCCCCGTGCTCGCGGCGATCTTCGTCGCCGAGATCGGGGACGTGACTCGCTTCGCCCGCCCGCAGCAGCTGTGCTCCTGGGCCGGCATGACCCCCAAGCACTACGAGTCCGACACCAAGGTCCACCGCGGCCGATCACCAAGCAGGGCAATCCGCTGGTCCGATGGGCCGCGGTCGAAGCCGTGCAAAACCTCCGTGAGGGCCCGCTCGGGCACGCCCGGGTCCGCGTCGGCGAACGACGCGGCGCGAACATCGGCAAAGTCGCGGCCGCCCGCAAACTCCTCACGCTGGTCTACCACGGGCTGCGCGACGGCCACATCCGTTGCCTGGCCCGAGCGGCGTGAGAACCAGTCCCGGCGCAGCCAGGCGCGAGGTCGCTCTGTGTCTGACCCCCACCACGGCGTGGTCGATCTACCTTGGTTGATCCCGCCTGGCTGTGGCCGTAACACTCCATGCCGCGCCCCGCCGCGGCGAAGGGATGACCGGCAACCGGACCCCCGGTTCCGCCTTACCGTCCATTATGGACATTGGAGAACACGGCCACCCCACCAAGACCATAGGCGTTCCCGGCGCACCGATTCTGCGCCGCACGGGATCGGCGTCAAGACCAAGCCCGCTACGCGGGTCGACCTCCGGTCGAGTCTTGACCCCGACCCCTTACCGGCGATTGTCCGCACCGAGCCAGGAAACGGCCCAAACCGGTCACAAACAGTCCCGCGAAGGTGGTTGACACGGCCCCGCTCCTACAGGGATGACACGTACGGCCTGACGCGTGGGCTGCTGGTCCGAGCGCGGTCACTGCATCCGGGCGTAGCGATGAACTGCGCGAACGTGGAGAACGTAATTGGACGTATCCGGACTGAGTCCGGAGCTCGCCCCGGCCGCCAGCTGGTCCATACTACGCCGGGCGTGGTCCTTGACCTCCAACTGAGGGCCGCGGAGGGCAGGCGACTGAATCTTCCGGGGCGCCTGCCCTTGCGAGCGACCACCCTAGGCTGGTGGGGCATTCGTTCGCGGCTATCACGCGGCGAGCCCCAACGGCCTCGGGCCGAGCGGTGCGCGTGGCGGGTGTAGCCGGCACGGCCGGGCCACGGCATCGTGACGATCGCGCCCCGGCCGGCCCGGTGACGCCCGCCCCCGACTTCTCCGGTCATGGCCCGGTATAGGTAATCGCGGCGTACGTGTTGCCGGCGGACTTAAAGCGGATCGGGTTCTATCGCTGCGTATGCGTCCTCGATGAGGGACAAGAGCCCGGCGCTGGTGTCGAGAAGTGTGTCATTGATCCGGGCAATGGGCTGCACCGCAGTGGTTGCGTTAGACGCGAAGCGAAGTCGATCTCCGGCAGGTCCCTGACATGGATCGGAGCAGTCTCCGAGGATACGCCAACCGTCGGGAGTTGCTCTTGGAGCAGCCGCATGGTGACACCCCGCAAGCAATTGGCGTCCGGCCAGTACACGGTGGAGTTCCTGACGAATGCGATGTTCCAGGTGGGCCCTTCTGAACTTGATATGCCCAGCGGCCCGTCGTTGTCCCAGGCCAGGAGCCGGGTGGACGAGAAGGTGTTCCAGGCCCTGTTCCGGGCCACCGCCGCGCGGGCGGAGCCGGTCGCGGTGGCCGGCGCGTATGCGTTTGGCCTCGAGCTGACCGCGTACGACGGCACCACCTTCGACCTGGCCGACACCGAGGCGATAGCGGCGTTCTTCGCCACCCCGACGGGTGGCCGGCATCCCCAGGCCAGGGCGGTCACGCTGACCGTCTGCGGCACCCGCCAGGTCCGGGCCGCCGCAGTCGGCTCATACAACACCAGCGAGCAGGACCTCACCGACACCCTCATCGGCGAGCTGGCACCGGGCACCCTGAACCTGGCCGACCGCAACTTCTTCTCCATGGCCCGGTTCCTGGCCTGCGCCGCCACCGGCGCCCACCTGGCCTGGCGGGTCAAGAACAACAACAAGTAGCTGCCCGCCACGGTGACCATGTGCGGATTACGGGGGCCAGTCGTTGTTCGACCTGGTCGAGGTTGGTGAAGTCGTTGGGGGAGACGACTTTGCGTTGCACGACGGAGAAGACGATCTCGACCTGGTTCAGCCAGGACGCGTGGATCGGGGTGTGGACCATGACCGCGTTCGGGAACCGTTTGGCCAGTCGGTTGATGGCCTTCTGGCCGCGGTGGGAGGAGCCGTTGTCGACGATCCAGAACACGCGTTTGGCTGACTTGTAGGGTTCCTGGCTCATCACCTGTTCGACCAGGGCCATGAACGGTTCGATGCCGGTGCTGGCGGCGCACCGGCCGTGCAGGACTGGCCCGGTGCACGTCGTAGGCGGCGAGGTAGGTCAGTGCTCCGCCCCGGTCGTATTCGTGCTCGACGCGCATCGCCCGGCCCTTGCCTGGTGGCAGGGTGGGATGGCAGCGGCAGCGGGCCTGGATGGAGGGCTTCTCGTCGCTGGAGATGACGTACTCGTCCGGGCCGAGCGGTTGGCCGTCCCACACCCGCTGGTAGAGGTCGAGGACCCGGGTCGCCTTGGCCCGGAAGTTGGGATCCCGGATGGAGATCCAGGACCGGTACTGCCAGGGCTTGAGGGCGTCGTCGGCCAGCCAACGCCGGATCGTGGACGCGGAGACGGATTCGACGATGCCACGCAGTGCGGCCTCGTAGGCCAGCTCGGGGCAGGTCCAATGTGACAGCGGCGCGCCGGTCTCGGCGGGCAGTTGGCAGGCCAACGCCTTGACCTCGGCCACCTGCACCGGGGTGAACCGGGGCGGTCGCCCGGACCGGGCTCGCGGTCGGCCAGCCCGGCCAGCCCCTCGTCGGCGAACCGGCCCCGCCACTTGCGCACCGTGTCTTCGGTGACGTGCCGCGCCCGGGCGATGCGGGCGTTGTTGTGGCCACGGGCCGCGTCCAGCACGATCTGCGCGCGCAGCTTGTCCCGGTACGGGCTCTTGTGCCCGCAGGCGGTCTTCTTCAACCGGTGCCGTTGGGCGGCGGCCAACCGCACCGGGCAGGCGAGCAGAGCGGGCATGACGGGCGACCAATCGATGACAGGCGACGGGAAGGTCGCCGATCATGACTCGATCTACGATCTTATGTATGCGAACACACTGATCAGAAAGGATGAGATCCATGGCCACACCGCCGGAATCCACGAAAGTCTCGCTCGGCCAACGGCTACGCGCCCACGCCCGCCAGCGCTGGCCCGCCCTGGCCGCGGTCACCGTGCGCCACCGCGGCGCGTTCGCCTACGTCGACGGGGAACTGGCCGACGGGACCGTCCTACCCCTGTGCCGGCTGCGCTACAACGGCTACGCCAACCGGTGGGGCTTCGCGATCTGGCTAGCCAGCAAGGACGGCTACGAAGACTCGATCCTGCCCACCGGATACCCCTTCGGCACCGCCGAAGAAGCCCTCGACTGCGCCTGCGGCCTCTACCTCAACGACCCCACCGCCTGGCTAGCCGAATAACCCCCGACGAACTTCCGGAGCGGACCACTAAGCGGGCCACCGCCGCCCAAGGCGAAGCCGAGGGCCATCACACCCTGATCGGCCAGATCGGCACTTCATGGCTGCATTGCGGAATTGTTCTTTCTAGAAAATCAGTCGCGACCGGACAGCACTCGCCTGAGACCCGATCCGCAGACCAAGCAAACCCGGACCGGGACGGCGCACACGTCCGCCGCCGAACCTAGCAGCGGCATCGGGATCCACGCGCCGTCCCGGAATCAGCGACAGCGACTCCGCACCGCCGGTCACGCCCAGGTCAGTCCCCTGCCGAGCCACGGTTGCGGAATTGCTTTCGCCCCGCTCGCACGCCCTGCCTGCGGCCGAGGCCGTGACGATCGCTGTGAGCGTCTGAACCTTGTAGGTGCTGGCACAGCATCGGCACGCCGCGGGACTCGCCAACCCGGACGACCAGCGGGCCGGGCCCCGCAACCGGCACAGGTACGCCACCGGCCCACGAGAGCACGAAACTTGCACGCCGGGTAACTGCCGATCAACGACGCAAGTTACGCAACGTAAGCCTCCTGACGACGGGGGACCGTCTCCAACCCATCCGTGCTGCGATCGGCCACAGAGCTCAACTTCTCGGAGTTGCAACCCCATTGATGCTATCTCAGTGCGGTTTCCGCCGATTGAGCTGATCGCAAACCCTCTTCTTGTTCTCGACCGATTTACTCGGTTTCTTGCTGGTTCGTCAATATTGAGAGTATCGCAAAAAAGGCGAGACCAGCTCGCGACCGGCAGAACCCTTCGAGATCGCGAGTCGTATGTATTGCGGACAGTGACCAGTCTCGGCCCGGCCGGCCCGAAGATGACCAAGCGCGAGGAGTTTGGAGGGACCCCGAATGTTTGATCAACTGCGAGTAATGCGCCGACCGAGAGGTGGTACGAGGCGGCGGGCACGATGGTTGCTTTGCCTGACCGTTGCGGCAATGTTGGGCGGAGTGGCACTTACGGCCAGCCCGGCCCAGGCATGGGTGGGCACGGACACGATTCTGCGGAGCTGGGCCACCGGTGTGTGCCTGGATAGCAACAACGCCGGGAACGCCTACGCTATCGGCTGCAATGGGGGCCTCTACCAAAAGTGGTACCCCGGCGGAATGGGGATCACCGCATGTGGGCTCAAATACGGTTGCGGGCCTGTGGTGGTTCTGAGAGACGACGCGACGAACCGGGTGCTGGCCAATGACGTGTCCGGGGCCGTCTACACCAACGACTACGCCACGAATAACCACCATCAATGGTGGATCATGACGGGCAACAACAACGTGACTCATTTCCAGAACTTCTTCACAGGGCAATGCCTACAATCCAACGGTAACCCTTCTATTTTCACCACAACCTGCAGCTCGAACTTCCAGGACTGGAAACAAGGCTTCTGACAACGCGCACGGAACTAGTCCTCGCCGCACAGGCAGACAACCAGGATGATCATCCCGGGCCCCGGCAGAACAGACCGAAGAGCCGCAAGGTTTCCCGACCTCCGGTCGGGGCCGGAGTACCGCCGAGTTGTCCGACTCTCACCCGGTCCGACGGGGCCAGTCCAACGCCGACACCACAAGAACAAGAACGGTGCCCCCGGCGGGCGCTCCGGCAAGCCAGCCGTCCGCAGGCGTCCCCATAACGCACACAGGCCGCCAGACCCGCCCCCGCCGGTCAAGGTCGTTCAGCCCTAGGGTGCTCCACCTAATGGCGGGGCGGGCCCAAAGGGGGCACGCCTTACGCCACGGGAAGCCAGCCCCCACCAGCACCAGCCACTGCTTTCAAAACCAAGATCAAGCCGCCGGCCAGGCCGTCCCACCACGTAGACGGCTGACATGGCCAAACGGTCGCCCGGAAACAGGTAAATGCCTCTTCCGCAATCGATAAGGAGTCTCACAGTGGGTCTGGTATCTCGAGCCAAATTCATCCGTATCCGACGCTCCGGACTCATGGCAATCGCGGTTACCCTCGGCGCCGTTGCGCTCATCGTCGGCGCCGTCCCCTCCGCAGCGCAGGCAAGCGGCCCACGTAATTTCCAGCAATACAATACGCACCTGTGCCTGGGCGCCGTCGCGTCCGTCTACACGACTCTGCCTCTGCCGTCGGGCGGGTGCGACCAGAATGACCACTACGAATTTTGGTACGTTATCCCTACCTCTCAGGGTGGGTCTACCCTTAAGAATTACGCGACGAGCCAGTGCCTGGACAGCAATTCCGCGGGCCAGGTCTACGTATCGCCATGCAACGGCAACAATAGGTACGAAAACTGGAACCTCGGCGGCCAAGGGCCCGGAAAAACGGTTAAGGACCTCCAGACCGGCCGGTGCCTGGACGGCAACGGCGCAGGCAACGTCTACACCTCGCCCTGCAACTGGAAGAACTTGTACCAAAACTGGATCCCATAGCCCATCAAGGCCCCGGCACATTAGCGGGAATGAGGTATTCCCAGCGAGCTTCAGGTGAGCATCTTGTGCTCGAGTAGCACTAGGACGAGCGGGGCGCGGGCGATCTGGCCGATCTTGCCAGGTCGCCCGCGCCCCGCCTTGTCCGTGCCCGACGAAACTGCCTACGCTAATAGATCGTGGCGAATAGCCCGAAACGCGCACGAGCATGGTTCCGCCCTCTGGCCGCCCGCCCCTGCCGACCGCGGCCCGGACCTGCCGGGCGAAGCGACATGCGGCACACACTTCATGCGTCGTGTGCTGCATCGGTCTGATGTGGAACGGCTTGTCAAGTGTGAGTGCGGCTTTGTGATGGTGTGCCCCGGGTGCATCTTCGGTTGCACCCCGGTTTGGCGCAGGTCGGTCTTCTCCCTGTCCCCGATGGCTGCCGAAACCGTGGACGGGTGGGCGGGTCATGGGGCGCGGAGCGCTCGCGTAGCGACGCCGTGGGCGCCCTTGACGCGCCGTCCGGGAACGGATGATCGAGCAGCGGGGCAGGGTAGAGACGGCTTGGGTGGTGGGGGCGGCGGGCGGGGTGGGTGGGCACGACGCGTCAGGGCTAGGCGGGTCGGTGCGCCGCCTTCCCCGGTGGTGGCCAACTGCACCAACCGCTCACCCTCGAGCACCTTCCGGGAGAACCGGGTCACGTCATACACCCACACCCCGTTGCTGGCCCCGGCCTCCAACCGCTGCATCAAGGCGTTCCACTGCGGCCGGACCACGTTGGGCTTCCACGCCGACCGGGAGTTGCCCGGGAAGACCTGACCCACGACGCCGCCGCGCCGTTCGATCTCCTCCCGGCCCATCTCCATCTGATCGTCGACCTTCACCGTCTCCCCGTTCGGGGCAAAGCTCAAACGCGTGCACATCAATGACCGGCGCCCCGGCCGCAACATCGATCCCCATGCCAACAGGTTACTAACCTTGCCTCACTCCTGGCGTACCCAGGATTCCCGAGCCTGCCGAGCACGCCAAGCAAGGGCTCCTTACACGCGGATTCCGCGCAATAAGTTGCCCTGCGACACCCGCGCGGGCCGGGCGGTGGCGGACGCACCGACCTGGAGGGCCGGCCCGGGGTTCCGGTTCGCCCAGCGAGCCGGCGGCCGGGCCCGACCCCGGCGGGAGCGTCGGTCTTGAGGCGGGCGGACATTCGCCATCGAAAGCTACGGTCCAGCGTGGACTGTCCTAGGGCGACAGACACGTGCCGTCGGGCAGGTACCCGACCGCTGTCGCCGCCCCCGCGTCGTCGCCCAGCCGCAGTCGCGGGCCGAATGCGCCGCTAGGACTCGCGCACGACCTCGTCGGGCCCCTTGTCCGGCCGCAGCCCGCGCCAGGCCGGGTGTCGCAGCCGCCCGTCGCGGGTCCACTCGGTGAACGCGACTTCGCCGACCAGCCGCGGAGTCACCCATCGGGCGTCCTTGGCCTCGCGCCCCGGCAGCGTCCCCACGAACGGCGACGTTGACCGCGTCCGGCTGCCCAGCTGCCGCTGCAGGTCGACCAGTGCCTCCCGGGTGAAGCCGGTGCCGACCTGCCCGACGTACTGCAGTCCGTTGCCGACCGGAATGCCGAGCAGTAGCGAGCCGATGGTATCGGCCCGGGCGCCCTGGCCGGGCCGCCAACCGCCGACGACGACCTCCTGGGTACGGATGTTCTTGACCTTCACCCAGGCCGGGGAGCGCCGACCCGGCAGGTAACGCGAGTCGAGCCGCTTGGCCACGACGCCCTCGATCCCGTCCCGTATCGCCTGGGCCAGCGCCTGCGCGCCGTCACCGCGGTGCGCGGGCGGGGTCTGCCAGTGCGATCCGTTGAGGTCCAACGACTCCAGCAGCTCGCGGCGCTGGATGTAGGGCAGGGCGACGGTCGGGTGGCCGTCGAGGGCCAGCAGGTCGAAGACGCGGTACGACACCGGCGACTGGTTGGCCAGCCGCTGGATCTGGCGGTGATCGCGCAGATGCATCCGCGGCTGCAGCGCCTCGAACGAGACCCGCCCGGTGCTGTCCAGTGCCACGATCTCGCCGTCGAGCACGGCGTCCAGACCGCCGACGGCATCGGCCAGCCCAGCCAGCTCTGGGTAGGCGGCCGTCACGTCGGCGTCATTGCGGGACAACAGCTTCAACGATCCGCTGTGGACATATGCGATGGCCCGCACGCCGTCGAACTTGGTCTCGAAGGCCCACGCTTCGTCGTCGGCCGGCAGCTGGCCGAGGGTCGCCAGCATGGGTCGGATGATGGGGTCGGCGCCGGCCTTGTCACCCTCCGCCTTGTCACCCTCCGCCTTGTCACCCTCCGCCTTGTCACCCTCCGCCTTGTCACCCTCCGCCTTGTCACCCTCCGCCTTGTCATCGCCGGCCAGCGACGCCATGCGGTGGATGAGCCAGTTCTTGCCGTCGGTGTGGATGAGCGCGAACCGGCCCTGCGAACGCTCGCCGTGCAGAACGACCTTTACCTCGTCGTCGGTCCACGCTTCACACTCGTACGTCCCGCGGTCCCAGATCTCAACCTTCCCGCCGCCGTACTCGCCCTTCGGGATGTCGCCGGCAAACATGGCGTACTCGAGTGGATGGTCCTCGGTGTGCACGGCCAGGTGGTTGCGCTTCGGGTCGCCGGGCAGGCCTTTGGGCAGTGCCCAGGAGACGAGCACCCCGCCCCGTTCGAGCCGGAAGTCCCAGTGAAGCGCCCTTGCGTGGTGCTCCTGGATGACGAAGGTGTCGTCGTCGCCGTGCGGGAGCGGCGCCTCCTCCGGCACCGGCTCCGGCGTCCGGGTGGCCGAACGCTTGCCCCGGTAGGGCGCCAACTTGTCGGGCACAGTACTGTTCTACCCCGTGTCGACGACCGACAACGCCCCGCCGGCGTACCTGAATCCGTTCGTGCTGCCCGTACCGGAGGTCGCCGTCGAGCGCAGCGACATCGACCTGTACGTCCCGGCGGCCGAGGATCCGGTGCCGATGGTGATCCTCGTGCACGGCGGCCCGGTGGACCCGGACGCCGAGGTGACCCCGCGCGACTGGCCGGTCTACGCCGGCTACGGTAGCCTGCTCGCGGCGGGCGGCGTGATGGGCGTGATGCTTGACCACCCGCTCTACACCGCGGCCGCCTACGAAAACTCGGCCAACAAAATCAACGACGTGGTCAACCGGGTCCGCCGCGATCCGCGCATCGACCCCGACCGGGTCGGGCTGTGGTTCTTCTCGGCCGGCGGCCTGCTGCTGGCCGACTGGCTACGCGAGCCGCCACCTTGGGTGGGCTGCCTGGCCGCGACGTACCCGCTGCTGGCCGCGCCACCCGAGTACGGCATCGCCCCGCGGTTCTGGCCGGTCGAGGCGGCCGGCGCCTACACCGGCCGGCTGGTCCTGACTCGGGTCGGTCGGGAGCGGCCAGACCTGGACGCCGCGGTCACCGACTTCCTGTCGGTCCTCAACCCGCAGGCCGCTTTCACGCTCATCGAGGTACCGAACGGGCAGCACGGTTTCGACCACCGCGACGACTCCGACGAGTCCCGCGACGCCATCCGTCGAGCGGTTGCGGCCGTCATTTCGTCCCTTGTAGACGGTTAGCCGGGCTGTACGGTTAGCGCAGCGTCGCCGGGGTGCCGCCATCGACCAGTGCTTCGACCTCAGGCAGCCTGGCCATCGAGTTGTCACCCGGCGTCGTCATGACCAGCGCCCCGTGGGCCGCGCCGTACTCGACCGCACGCGCCAGCGGCTGACCGGTCAGCAGCCCGTAGATCAGTCCAGCGGCGAAACCGTCCCCGCTGCCGACGCGGTCCAGCACCTCAAGGTCGGGCCGGTGGGTGGCGGTCACGAACCCGTCGTCGCGGGACCAGGCCGCCGCGCCCCAGTCGTTGCGGGTGGCGCTGCGGACGGTACGCAGCGCGGTCGCGATGATCTCGCAGTTCCCGTACGGGTGCGCGCCCCCCTCGACCAGCGCCCGGAACGCGATCGGTGCGTCGCCGGTCTCGGTCAGTTCGACGCTGAGCATCACGTCGACCAGGCCGGCCAGGAGCGCGGTCACCTCCCGGGCCCGGCCCGGGCCGCCAACCGCCTGCCACAGGCGGGGCCGGTAGTTCAGGTCGTACGACACGACGGTCCCGTGCCGGCGGGCCGAGCGTACGGCCGCCTCGATCACGTCCGGAGTGGACTCGGACAGCGCGGCGAAGATGCCGCCGGTGTGCAGCCAGCGCACGCCGAGCGTGCCAAACAGGTGGTCCCAGTCCACATCGGAGGCTCGCAGCTGGCTGGCCGCCGAGTGCCCCCGGTCGCTGACCCCGACGGCGCCGCGCAGCCCGAAACCGCGCTCGGTGAAGTTGAGTCCATTGCGGACAGTCCGACCCACCCCGTCGTACGGCCGCCACCGGATGAGGCAGGTGTCGACTCCCCCGGCCCCGATGAGCTCCTCCAGCAGCCGCCCGATGTCGTTGTCGGCGAACGCGGTGACGACCGCGGTGCGCAGCCCGAAGCAGCGACTCAGCCCGCGGGCGACGTTGTACTCGCCGCCGCCTTCCCAGGCCTGGAACGAGCGGGCCGACCGGATCCGCTGCTCGCCCGGGTCCAGGCGCAGCATGACCTCGCCGAGCGCGACCAGGTCGAAGCGGCACTCGCCAGGGTCACGCAGCCGCAGCATCGGCTGTCTCCCGCGCCACCGCCCGCGCCTGGCTGGCCAGCTGCTGGACCCGGTCCCAGGCCCGCTCCCGCACTAGGTCGGGCGCGACCAGCCAGCTGCCGCCGACCGCGAGCACCGACGGCTCGGCCAGGTAGCCGGCCAGGTTGGTCGGGTTCACTCCGCCGGTCGGCAGGAACCGCAGGCCGCGGAAGGGCGCGGCGAGCGCCCGGACCGCGGCCGGACCGCCGAGCTGCTCGGCCGGGAAGAACTTCACCACGCGTACGCCCAGGTCGAGCGCCGTCTGGATCTCGGTGGCGGTGGCCACGCCGGGGAAGACCGGCAGACCGAGCTCCTGGCAGTGTCGGACCACGACCGGGGAGAGGCCGGGTGACAGCACGAACCGGGCGCCGGCCTGGACGGCCCGGTCGACATCCTCCCGGGTGAGCACGGTGCCGGCCCCGACCAGCGTCCGCCCACCCGCGGCCAGCCGGCGGATCGCCTCGATCGCGGCCTCGGTGCGCAGGGTCACTTCGAGGCAGTCGACGCCGCCGTTGGCCAGCGCGTCGGCGAGCGGCTCGGCGGCGGCCAGGTCGTCCAGAACCGCGATCGGCACGACCCGTACGGTAGCCAGATGTTGTTCAGAATGCTGAACACTGGTCATGATGGTGAACATTACCGGGAGAGCCACCGTGACGGTCAAGTCGGCCGACCGCACCTTGGAGGTGCTGGAGGCGTTGGCGGCCGCGCCCCGCCGGCAGTCCCTGGTCGAGTTGTCCGCCGCCCTGGACATCCCCAAGTCGAGCCTGCACGGGCTGCTGCGCACGCTGGCCGCCCGGGGCTGGGTCGAGGCGGACGAGACCGGCACCCGGTTTGGCATCGGCCTGCGCGCCCTGCGGGTGGGTGCCTCCTATGTGGACATTGACGACGAGGTCCAGCGGCTGCAGCCCGTGCTCGACCGGCTGTCGGCCCAGTTCGGTGAGACCGTCCACCTGGGCCGGTTGGACGGGCCAGACGTGGTTTACCTGGCCAAGCGCGAGTCGACCCATCCGCTGCGCCTGTTCAGCGCGATCGGCCGGCGGCTGCCGGCCCACGCGACCGCGCTCGGCAAGGCCCTGCTGGCCCAGCGCGACAGCCGCACGATCGACGCGCTGTTGCCGGGCGCGCTGCCGCGGCTGACCACCGGCACGCTCACGAGCCGACGGGCCCTGTACGCCGACCTGGCCGCGGTCCGCCGGCGCGGTTACGCCATCGACCGGGGCGAGAACGCCGACGGGATCGTCTGCTTCGCGGTCGCCGTCCCCGGAAGGAAGCCGGCCCTGGATGCGATCAGCCTGTCGGTTCCGCTGACCCGAGTCGGCCCTGACACGGAGGGCCGGATGAGCGCGGCACTGCTGAGCGTCGGGGCCGTCGCCTGAAACTGACGGTAGAAACAGGTCGCGCGGGAAGTGGCGTCGTGTGAGAGCGCTCTCAGCCGTACACTGGCGACGGTCGGGAGGAGGTGGGCAGTGGAGCCCCGACGACTGACGATCACCGATGTGGCCCGAGCCGCCGGCGTCTCCCGCGCCGCCGCGTCCCGGGTCATCAACGACACGCCCGGCGTTGCCGTCGAGGTGCGCCGACGGGTGCGGCGCGTCATCGACGATCTCGGCTACCGACCCAACCCGGCCGCCCGGGCGCTGGCATCGGGGCGTACCGACGTCATCGACCTGGTCGTCGTGGACAGCTACACCGCCTGCTTCGGGGTGAACCCGTTCTACGGCCGGGTGGTCGCCGGCGTGCATCGCGCGCTCGCCGACTCCGCCGCCCACATGCGACTGCACCTGGTCGCCGAGCCGAACACACCCGACCTGCTCGCCACGATCGCGCGTACGGCCGACCTCGGCGCGCTGCTGGTCAACGTGCCGGCGGCGATGGCGGCCGACGCCCACCAGCTGCGCGACCGCATGATCTGCATGGGCGCCTCGGCCCCGCACATCCCGTTCGTCGACAACGACAACGAGGGCGGTGCCCGTGCCGCCATCACCCATCTGCTCGAGCGCGGCCGGCGCCGGATCGCCGGCATCCACGGCCCTCGGGCCCACATCTGTGCGGTGCAGCGCCACGACGGCTACGTCGACGCGGTGCGCTCGGCCGGCCTGGCGCCGATCAGCGCCGGCGGCGACTTCCGGCGCGAGGTCGGGCACGACGCGGCGCAGCGACTGCTCGAGGCGCATCCGGATATCGACGCCTTCTTCGTCGCCTGCGACCTCATGGCGGTCGGCGTCCTGCAGGCCGTCACCGCGTCTGGTCGCCGGGTGCCCGACGACATCGCGCTGATCGGGTACGACGACAGCCTCGTCGCCGAGTGCGCGAACCCGCCCATGACCTCGGTCCGTCAGCCGGTCGAGGAGATGGCCGAGGCGGCCACCCGGGCCCTGGTGGAGCGGCGCCTTATGCCCTACTGGCAGCGGATGTTCCCGGCCGAGCTGGTGATCCGGGCCAGCTCCGGGTGAGTCGCGTACGGGTCGTTCTCACCTCCGACACGCACATCCCCGGGCGGGCCCGCGACCTGCCGGCGCCGCTGTGGTCGGCCATCGAGGCGGCCGATGTGGTCATCCACGCTGGTGACTGGGTGTCGGCCTCCATTGTGGACGATGTCAGGGCCCGGGCGCGCCGGTTGGTCGGCGTGTACGGCAACAACGACGGGCCGGCGGTCCGCGAGCGGTTACCCGAGATCGCGCGGGTGAACCTGGCCGGCGTCCGGGTGGCCGTGGTGCACGAGACGGGAGCGGCCGGCGGTCGGGAGGCCCGCTGCCAGCGCCGGTTCCCCGACTGCGACCTGCTGGTCTTCGGCCACTCACACATCCCGTGGGACACCACGGGACCGGGCGGCCTGCGGCTGGTCAACCCGGGTTCACCGACCGGATCGCCGACGCCAGCCCTTCCACACGTACGTCACGCTGGAGATGGCCGACGGCGCGGTCGCTGACCTGGTGTTTCACCAACTTGTCGGCGGGGCTCGATAGGGTTCGGGCATGCGCCGGCTCCGTCAGCGACCCGAGTGGCAGTTCTTCGCCGCCCTCCCCCGGGCCGACCCCTCGTTGGCCGCCGCCTGGTACGGGGTGCTGCTGCTGCGCGCCCTGCTCCCGGCCGCGCTCGCGGTGGCGATGGGCGTGCTGATCAGCGCGGTCGAGGGCGGCCGCTCGCTGCCCGGCCCGCTGACCGCGGTCGGCGTCGTGATCGTCGCCCTCCAGGTGCTCAGTCCGGTCCACACCGCGATCAGCTTCAACCTGGGCGACCGCACCGCCGCCTGGCTGTACGACCAGCTCACCGACGCCTGCGTCTCGCCCCCAGGGCTGGGCCACCTGGAGGACCCGGAGCTGGCCAAGGACCTCACGGTCGCGCGCGAGTTCGACCTCGGCATGACCGGCCCGCCCCTGTCGCAGTCGATGGACTTCATCGCCGCCGGGCTGCAGCAGCTGCTCGCCGGGCTCGCCTCGGCCGCGGTGCTGCTCGCGTACGCCTGGTGGGCGCCGTTGCTGCTGGCCGGCGGCTGGCTGGCCACCCACTGGCTGCTGCGGGAGAGCGGGGTCTGGCGCGACCGCAACACCCCCGAGGTGCGCTCGGCCCAGCGCGACGCGGACTACGCGTACCGGCTGGCGGTCGACGCTCCGCCGGCCAAGGAGGTGCGCCTGTTCGGCCTGGCCGACTGGGTGATCGAGCGTTTCGTGGCCCGCCGCACCCGGCTGCACGAGCTGCAGTACGCCGCCACCCGCATGCGCGAGCGGTCCGTGGCGACCAGCCTGGCCGTGGTGGCCGCGGCCAATGTCCTGCTGTTCTGGGCGCTGGCTCATGACCTCGCCGCCGGCTCGCTCGGCCTGGGCCGCATGGTCACCTTCGCCCAGTCGGCCGTGGGCGCCTCGCTGATCGCTTTCGGGGGGCTGAACTGGGCTCTCGACGGCGCGGCCGCTCCGGTCGCGGCCGTGCTGCGGCTGCGTGGCGAGACCGACCGGGCCGGCGCGCTCCGCGTCGGAGAGCGGCCCGCGGCCGGAATGCCGGCCCGGGAGATTCGCTTCCGCGATGTCTCCTTCGCGTACTCCGCCGGCGACGGCCGGCCGGTCCTGCACCACTTCGACCTGACCATCCCGGCCGGCTCGTCGCTGGCCATCGTCGGACGCAACGGCGCCGGCAAGACCACGCTGGCCAAGCTCATCTGCCGGCTCTACGACCCCGACTCTGGGTCGATCGAGGTCGACGGGGTCGACCTGCGCCACCTCGACGTCGCACAGTGGCGGTCCCGGGTCACCGCCGTGTTCCAGGACTTCACCCGGTTCGAGTGGCCACTGCGCGACAACGTCGCCCCGCTCGGTGCCGACGACGTCGACATCGAGGCGGCGCTAACCGCGGCCGGGGCCAGCCGCCTGGCCGAGCTCGACACGATCCTGGCCAAGGGCTATCCGGGCGGCACCGACCTGTCCGGCGGGCAGTGGCAGCGGGTCGCCCTCGCCCGGGCGCTGTGCGCCGTCCGGCAGGGCGCCGGCGTCGTGCTGCTCGACGAGCCAACGGCTCAGCTCGATGTACGCGGCGAGGCGGAGATCTTCGAGCGGGTGCTGGCCGAGACCCGGGATTGCGTCACCATCCTGATCTCACACAGGTTCTCCACGGTGCGGCACGCCGACCGCATCTGCGTTGTGGAGAACGGCGCGATCGTGGAGCTGGGCAGCCACGAGGAGCTGCTCGTGCGCAACGGTCGGTACCGGACGATGTTCGACCTTCAGGCCGAGCGCTTCGCGGCCGGACTCCCCGAGGACGAGGACGAAGAGGTGACCTATGACGTCCTCGCCTGAGTCCACAGTGGACACCGTAGCCGCCGCGGACGAGCTGCCCGCCGGCTTGCGGTCGATGTGGCGGCTGTGCCGGCTGGGCTACCGCCACGAGCCGCGGCTGATGGTCATCGCGTTCGTGCTGGCGCTGGTCGCGGCCGTGCCCGACGCCCTGCTCGCCGTCTGGCTCAAGCTGCTCGGTGACGGGGCGCAGGAGCACAGCGCCACGCTCATCTACGTCTCATCGTTCGGGCTGGCCCTGTCGGCGTGCGCCACCTGGTTGCTTGGTGTGGTCTCGGTCCGGGTCCAGCGGCGATTCCGTGACCGGGTGGCGGTCGCACTGCAGTCCCACGTCGCCCGGCTGCAGGCCTCGGTACAGAGCATCGCCCATCACGAGCGCCCCGACTACCTCGACCGGCTCTCGGTGCTGCGTGACCAGGTGTTCGTGCTCGACCACATGTACATGTCGGTGTTCGCCACGCTCGGCTGGATCCTGCGGCTGGCCATCACGATCGGTCTGCTCGTCTCCATCAGCCCGGTGCTGGCCCTGCTCGCGCTGTTCGCCCTGCCGACCGTGCTCACCTCATCCTGGCGGCCGGCGGTCGAGCGGATCGCCCAGGAGCGGGGGGCTTCGGCCAATCGGCTCGCCCAGCACCTGTTCACGACGGCCACCACCGCCCCACCCGGCAAGGAGGTCAGGGTCACCGGGATCGCCGACCGGCTCGTCACCCAGCGCCGCTCCGCGTGGGAGCGCTGGTACGGCCCGGTGTCCGCCGCCCGGGCGCGGTCGGCCTGGTGGCACTGCGCGGCGTGGGCGGTGTTCGGCCTCGCCTACGTCGGCGCGGTCGTCTTCGTGTCGGCTGTGATGCACGGTTCCGCCGGTGACGTACTGCTGGTGCTGGCCGCGGGCGCCCGGCTGTCCACCTACATCGGTGCGACCGTTGGCGAGATCGGGTTCATGCGGGGTATCTGGATGGACGGCTCACGGCGGCTGGCCTGGCTCGAGGATTACGCGGCATCGTTCAGCGCCCAGGTCGACGCCGAAGTGCCCGACCGGTTGAGTGCGGGCATC
The DNA here is from genome assembly GCA_963803345.1 of uncultured Actinomycetota bacterium. Classification (GTDB taxonomy): domain Bacteria; phylum Actinomycetota; class Actinomycetes; order Mycobacteriales; family Micromonosporaceae; genus CAWDLX01. The sequence continues at coordinate 12,608 of CAWDLX010000001.1, read as the reverse complement.
ACCCTGGAGCATGTCTCGTTCGCCTACCCCGGCTCGACGACCAAGGCCCTGGACGACGTGACGCTCACCCTGCCGCCCGGCGCCGTCGTGGCGATCGTCGGCGAGAACGGCGCCGGCAAGAGCACGCTGGTCAAGCTGCTGGCCGGGTTCTACCGACCGACCGCCGGTCGGGTGCTGGTCGACGGGGTCGACCTGGCTCGCCTGCCTGCCGACCAGTGGCGGGCCCGGCTGTCCGGGGCCTATCAGGACTTCTACCGGTTCGAGTTCGTGGCCCGCCACAACGTCGGGCTGGGCGACCTGCCGCGTCTGGATGACGCCCCGGCGATCGGGGTCGCCGTCGGCCGTGCCGGCGCCGACGACGTGGTCGCCTCGCTGGCCTCCGGGCTGGACACCCAGTTGGGGCCAGCCTGGCCCAACGGGGTGGACGTCTCCTTTGGACAATGGCAGAAGCTCGCCCTGGCGCGGGGCTTCATGCGGGACGAGCCGTTACTGCTCATGCTCGACGAGCCGACCGCCGCGCTGGACGCCGAAACCGAGCATGCGCTGTTCGAGCGGTACGCTTCCCGCGCCCAGGACCGGGCCGCTGGCAACGGTCGGATCACGATTCTGGTGTCGCACCGGTTCAGCACGGTCCGCATGGCCGACCTCATCGTGGTCCTCAACGGTGCCCGTCTGGTCGAGTTCGGCACGCATGACGAGCTCATGCTCCACAATGGACAATACGCGGACCTGTACGCCATCCAAGCCGCCGGCTACCGCTGACACGTCCTTCATCCGTGGCGGCGGACGGTCGCACCCTGGCCACACGGGTGGTGGATACGCCGTCTTGCGGATATATGCGGGTATGCCAGGTGATTCCGTCTGGCCATCGCATGTATGCCCGATATTTCCGGGATTTTGGGCAAGATGAGCGAGAGGTGCGGAGGGGTTCGGTAACTCTTACCCCCCAGAGGGGGTGAAATTCACCGCGGCCTCGGGCGTTGTCAAGCCTCTGAGGGCCCGAAAGCCACCCAGCCGGAACCGACCCCCGCCGGGAGGCGACCTCGACCCAGAAAGCGTTCGGTGGACTCGCCGGCTTCGCCGACCGAATGGAGGATCCATCAGATCTTCGGACAGAAAGGCGCAGTTAACTTCATTCTCGAGCAGATCTGACGGATCTTCCGCGCTCGAACATCGCTGGTGCAGTGGGTGGATCTGCACCCCTCACCTTCGCCCGATGGATCCCGGAAATTTCGGGCGGAAGGGTGAGCTAGGCTCGCGCGGCCGAGATCAAGATCGGTCAGGGCCGCACAGATGCGCAGCCGCGCTCAACTTCCGTACGGCCGTGACCGATCTTCGCCACGCGGTGGCGCGCCATATCGGGTCTTGCGAGGAACGGGAAACACCGGCCAGCCAGGCGGCCGCTGCCTGGCCCCGCGGCCACTCCCAAGATCACCGCGTCGACGCGGGACGGCGCCGAGATAGCGATCATGAAGGCCGCCCCAGGGCAGTGCCTAGCCACCGGCCGGCGACGGGCCAAGACGGCCAGATGTGCGGGGGCCCCGGAAGGCGTACGGCGGCCTAACCGGGTTCTTCGTGACTCTCCCCGATGCACGACGCCAGCCATTCGCTCACCGGAGCCGCCGCCCGCAGGAGTTCGACGACGCGCACCTTCGCCGTCGAACGACCCAACCAGGGCCCGGCCTCCCACTCCTTCCAGACCGTGAGGCCCTTGGCTCGTAGGAGATCCGCCCGAGGATGATCCTTGGGGTAGCCCCGGGGGACCGTCTTCAGCTCCCCGTGTGCGCCGACGTTGATCTTCTTCGAGCGCAACGCGGCGATGACCCGGGCCAGGGTCGCCCCGGTCGCGTCGTCGGCCACGGCGTCGCGGTAGCGGGCCAGCTGATCCGGGGCCATCATCCAGGTCCCCCGCCCGGCCATCAGTCCGCGCGCGGAGAGCTGGATGTATGAGTCGCCCAGAGTCGCGGCGATTGTCGTCTTGTACGGCGACTTGTCGGAGCTGAACCGCACATCCCGGTACGGCCGGAAGACCCGACCGGCACCGAACTCGTCCTCCATCTCCGCGAGCAACTCGACCATCGGCGCGTACACCATGTCGTCGTACACGGCCTTATGCTCGGTCCAGTACGTCTTGGAGTTGTCCGCTTCGAGGCCCTCATAGAAGTCGAGCGCGTCGTTGGTCCACCCGCGAAAAGCCATGCGCACAGGCTAGTCCCCACGACCAGCGCACAAGCCCGTCGTGGCTCGGGCGCGTCGCCCGGCTTCCTCAGGCTCGCGCTGGTAGCCTCGCCCGACGTGGCAAAGACTGAGGTGGCTCGGCTCTCCCGCGCGAACCCCCCGAACCCCCCGACCGGGCCGAACCCCCCGACCGGCCCGAGCGGCCCGAAGGGCCCGACCGGCCAAGCCCACCCGAAGGGCCCGACCGGCCAAGCCCACCCGAAGGGCCCGACCGGCCAGGCCCGCCCGAAGGGCCCGACCCTCGCCAACCTCCCGGCTGTGGCGAGCGTGACGGTGGACGCCGTCGATGTCCCGGTCGCCGAGTACCTCGCCCACCGACGGCCGTTGCCGCACCTGTTCGATCTGGAGGGCGGGCACTCCGTATTCCAGCCTGGCGCCGCGGATGCCCCCGGCGCGCCGATCTACGCGACGATCCGGACCAAGGGCGAGCGTCATACCGACGTTCGCCTGCTGATCGACGACGGCGAACAGTACACCGCTCTGGCCAAGGCCATCGCCCGCAACCTGGGCTGCGATGTCTACCTCACGCCGCACCGAGCCTGCATCCGTTACATCCGCGAGTCGAGCTCCTTGGCCGGCACGTCGTGGGACGCGATGGCGGTCGACGAGCAGACCGGCCAACCGGTGCCTTGGCTGGTGGTCCGAGCGGCCGCGCTCCCTCCGGATGTGCCCACCTGGTTCACCACGATCCGCGGCCGGCTGCGGCAGAGCGGCGGTCTGATTAGTGTCGCCCTGCCCGACGGCATCGCGTTCGGGACCACGACGACGTTCCGCGACATGACCTACCTCGCCGCGACGATGCGCGCGTCGACCAGCCGGATCACGACGGTAGCTGTCAACGCCGACCTCGGCCGGTTCGAGATCAGCCGGTTCGACGACACTGGATCACTGCTGAGCGGCGTCGAGTTCGCCACCCTCGTCTCCGCGAGCCTCGACGTGATCCATCCGGATGTTCAGCTCGCGCTGACCTGGCCGACCGATGCGGCCGCGTGCGCCGCGCTGGACACCGAGCTGATGCGCCTGGCCGACGCGCTCAACCGGACGGTCTGGGTACCCCAACCGCAGGGGGCCGCGTTCGTGCTTCCCGGCTGTGGCGAGTTCGCCGCGGTGGACGAGGTGGGCGGGCCGTCGGTATGGCGCCCGTACCCATCGCGCATGGTGGCCGAGTTCGCCCCTCGCTACGGCACCGACCTTGACGGCCGGCTCGTCCCGCGCGGTGAGCTGCTCACGGCGGCCTTCCCCGGCGTCAACCTGATCTCGGTGCCGGCCCACCAGCTGGAGAGCCTGCGCGGGTGGTACGAGTCGGTCGTCCCCACCCCGGAGCTGTTCACGGTAGACCTCGCCGTCTTGGCCGACGGTCGGCTCGGCGTCCTCATCGAAACCGGTCGACCGGTCGCGGTCGCTCCCCGGGAGCTGCGCGCCCTGCTTAGGGCGACCGGCTGGCAGGGCGAGGATCTGCTGCTGCTCACCCAACCGCCGGCCCCGTACCGGGATGCGGTGCTGCGGCACGTGCAGAGCCTGGCCGACCAGCTCAGCGTCGATGTCTGGCTGGCCGAGGCCGGCGCCGATGTGCGGGCCGAGGCCGACGGCCGGCTGGCGGCGGCCGCGCCCGACGGCGGGCGAGGTTGGCACGTTGTCATGTACGCCCGACCGACCGACCTGACCGGGCACGACGAGCAGCTCCCGCTCCCCGGCGCGCTGGCCACCGCCACCGGGTCCAGCCCGCACCCGGCCCGACCGGCCTCGACCATCGTCCAGTTCATCTCCACCGACGTCGCTGTCCCCGATTGGCGCCCGCCGACCCAACCGAAGCCGGGCCAGCAAGGGCCGGCGCAGCCGGCGCCGGGCCAGGCCGCCCCGGACGGGTCGTCCGATGTGGTCGAGCCGGCTGGAATGACGCTGGCTCGGGTGCTGGGCAAGGGTGCGCCGCACGCGGTGCCCTGGCTGCCGGCCGCGCCAGTGGTCAACCGCCGGGCCTTCGATCTCTACCTGTGGACGCCGCTGCCGGCCGACCAGATCGAGGCATGGGGGCTGCCCTGCGCCGACCTGTTCCTGCTGGCCGGTCAGGATCCGCTGCGCATCTCCGACCAGCGTCGGGTCGGCTACCTGCTGCGGCTGCACACGCCGGAGGAGGCCGCGATCGAGCTGGACGAGCACCTGCGCGACGCGCCGGTCGACGTCCGGCACAGGCTGATCACCAGTGGCGCCACCCACTTGCTGCCGCTGCCCTGGCTGTCGGACCTGCGGGTGACGGGCCGGTTCGACCTGGACCAGCGGGGCGGCATCGCCACCCGTACGGAGATCGAAGCAGGCGAGCTGGCCATCCGGTTCGAGGGCGCGGGCCACGGCGTCCCGGGGCTGCCCAATGACGTGGTCAGCTGGCCGGAGAAGTCGGCCCGCGCCGCGGCGACCGCCGCCTACCTCATGCTGCCCGACTCGGACGCGGCGGCCGCCCGGGCGGTACACCGGGGCTACGTGCCCCTCAGCCGCACGAAGCCCGCCCTGCTCGACGGCTACCGGCTGCTCGAGGTGAAGATCCGTAAGCAGCGTGCGGTCGACGTCCCGGCCACATTGGACAGTCTCGACGGGCTGCCGGTCGTGGGCCGGATGCACGACTTCGTCGGGCTGGATCTGCTGCTGCCCGAGGAGGACCTGCCGCGCGCGATCGTGTCCAAGGTCTGGCGGTACGGGCCGACCGGCAAAGTGGTCGTGGACAAGCTGACCAGCGCCACGCTCGCCGAGGTTCTGGATCCGATGGCCGGCCCCGCCAAGGAGCTGGCTGCGTGACGTACGACGAGCTCAAGCGCTACTGCCTGGCCAAGCCCGGTGCCTGGGAGGACCAGCCGTGGGAGGGCGATGTCGTGGCCAAGGTGGGCTCGAAGATCTTCGCGTTCATCGGCCAGGCGTCACTCGGCGTCAAATGCGCGGTCAACCGCGAGGCGGCCGACGAGTGGCTGGCCCGCTTCCCCCAGGACGCCAGCGTGATGGCCTACATTGGACGGTCGGGCTGGAACACGCTGCGCATCGATGGCGCCATCCCAGATGACGAGCTGTTCGAGGCGATCGACACGTCGTACGACCTGGTAGTGAGCAAGCTGCCCAAGAAGGAGCGCCCCCCGGCGAGCTGACCGGACATGGCATCAGCTCGGCCCGATGCTGCGCTGCGCCGGGTCGCCACCGCGCTGGCCCGCGACGGCGGCACCGTCCACATCTGACACTCAGCGCTCGGGAGCGCCAGAACGGGCCAGACCGGATCCGACCCGGTCGAATCCCGCCCGGATCAGCGCGTGGAAGCGGCGCAGCCGCGTCTCCGGCCGCCACGCGCCCATGGCCGTCCGCAGAACCGTGCGGGGCACACGCGGTCAGCAACTCCGCCTCGAACGCCCGCCGCCTCCCGACCCGGCCCCGCACCCAGTCCCCGACCAGCAGCCAGAAGTCGTGGGTCGTGTCGCGCGACGACCGGGCCAACGTAGGCGAGGCGTCGGCCATCCGCTTGTGGGCTATCAGCTTCGCCTCGTACAGCCGCGTATACGCCAGCGTGCCGTTTTCGCTGTTCAGCTTCGTCGCCAGCCGCCTCGTCGCCAGCCCGTTCAACACCAAGCTGCGCGCCGCGCCCGACCGTCTACTCGCCGGCAGCTGCCTGATCGCGGCCCTGGCCAGCCTCGGGTTCGCCGTCGCCCGCAGCCATCTTTGGCAGTCGTTCGTCGTGATGGGCGTGGCCGGCGTCGGCGTGGGCAGCATCTTCGCCGCCGTCCCCGCGTCCATCGTCCGCGTGGTGCCCCCCCCCCCGGCGAGACCGGCAGCGCGATCGGCTTTAACCATGTGCTCCGCACGATCGGCTTCTCGGCCGGCAGCGCACTCACCGGGCTCGTCCTCGCCGCAGCCACACCGACCGGCGCCGCGCTACCCCTCGACCGCGGCTACACGGCGGCCGCGCTGATCGGAGCGGCGTTCCTGCTGGTCACGGCGGTGCTCCTCACCGTGATCCGCCCTCGCCGGGCTTGACCTAAACAGCGGTATCGACCGGATTCGTCCGAATGGCCGGTTACCGGCGTGCGCATCGATCATCACAATGTTCCCATGAGTGTCAGCGCGACCGTCGCCGGCGTCCTCGTCGGGCTTGTGGTCGGGTTCCCCGCCGGCGTGCTCTTCGCGGTGGCCCGGCGCGGCTGGACCGATGTTGGCGCGGCCAAGCGCGCCGTGCCGACCGCCCGCCGCACGGCCCGCGCCCGCACCCGAGAGGCGCTGGTCCTGGGTTTCCTGCTCGCCGTGGTCGGAGCCGTCGCCGTGGGGATCACCCGCGGACGTTGACTGATGTCGTGCGTCCGTCGTGGGCGGGCGCCGGCGCGGGCGGGCGGGGCGCAGGCACAGCCTTGGCGTCCGTGCGCCCGCCGCATCCGACTTCTTCGATGAACATCCGTTCCTTCCGCGCATTCGGCTCACCTCACCACCTGTAAGGCATCCTAGGAAGCTAGGATGCTAACTGGCTGTCCGGGCCTCATTGTCCGGGCGGGATCAGCGAGGGGTTTTCTTGCGCGGGCGGACCGAGATCTCGATGGGCGTGCCCTCGAAGCCGAACTCCTCGCGCAGCTTGCGCTCGACGAACCGCAGGTACCCGGCGTCCAGCAGCCCGGTGGTGAACAGCACGAACCGCGGCGGGCAGGTGCCCGCCTGCGTCGCGAACAGCACCCGCGGCGCCCGTCCCCCGCGGACCGGGTGCGGGGTCGCCTGCACCAGCGCGGTCAGCCACTGGTTGAGCTGCCCGGTCGGGACCCGCGTCTCCCAGCTGGCCAGCGCCGTCGCAGCGCCGGCGCCAGCTTGTCCACCGCACGGCCGGTCTTGGCCGAGACGTTGACCCGGATCGCCCAGGGGATGCGGCGCAGCTCCCGCTCGATCTCCTTGTCCAGGTAGTACCGGCGGTCCGCGTCGACCAGGTCCCACTTGTTGAACGCGATGACCAGCGCCCGGCCGGCCTCGGCGACCATCGTCAGGATCCGCTGGTCCTGCTCGCTGATCGGTTCGCTCGCGTCCAGCAGCACGACCGCCACCTCGGCCGCCTCGATCGCGCCCGCCGTACGCAGGCTGGCGTAGTACTCGGTGCCGCTGGCGCTGGCCGACCCGCTTGCGCAGGCCGGCGGTGTCCACCAGATGCCAGATCTCGCCGCCGATCTCGACCAGGCTGTCGACCGGGTCCACGGTGGTGCCGGCGACCGAGTCGACCACCGCGCGCTCCTCCTGGGCCAGCCGGTTGAGCAGGCTGGACTTGCCGACGTTGGGCCGGCCCGACCAGGGCCACCCGGCGCGGGCCGCGCCGGCCGCGGCTCGCGTGACCGGCGGCGGGTCCGGCAGCGCCGCCAGGATCGCGTCGAGCAGGTCGCCGGAGCCGCGGCCGTGCAGCGCCGAGACCGGCGTACGGCTCGCCGAGGCCCAGCGACCACAGCGTGGTCGCCTCGATCTCCTGCGCGGTCGTTGTCCACCTTGTTGGCGACCAGGATGCACCGGCTTGGCGCTGCGGCGCAGCATCCGGACGGCGGCCTCGTCCACGTCGGTCGAGCCGACCGTGGCGTCGACCACGAACATCACCACGTCGGCGGTCGGCACCGCGATCTCGGCCTGGGCCGCGATCGCCGCCGCCCGGTCCCTGGCGTCCGGCTCCCAGCCGCCGGTGTCCACCACGGTGAACCGCCGGCCGGACCACTGGGCGTCGTAGGCCACCCGGTCCCGGGTCACCCCGGGGACGTCCTCGACCACCGCCTGCCGCCGGCCGATGATCCGGTTGACCAGCGTGGACTTGCCCACGTTGGGCCGGCCGACCACGGCCACCACCGGCACCGGGGCTCGGCCTCGACTCGTGCGACTCATCCGCGTCGGCATCGACCCAGCCGTCATCGTCGAAGTCGTCCACCTTGACGACCCACTCGTCGCTCATGCCTTCACTGACCGCTCGCAACCTGCGGTGCTCGCTGGCGCTCGCTCCTCGCGCTCGCTCATGCGAGCTGACGCTCCCGCAGCAGCGTCGACCAGCCGGGCGACGACCTCGTCGATGCCGAGCTCCGTGCGTGTCCAGGACGACCGCGTCCGGCGGCCTGCGTCAGCGGGTCGACGGCCCGGGTCGAGTCGAGCCGGTCCCGCCGGGCCAGGTCCGCCGCGGTGGCCGCAAGATCGGCGGCGTGCTCGGCGCTGCGCCGCGCGGCCCGGGCGTCGGCCGAGGCGGTCAGGTAGACCTTCAGGTCGGCGTCGGGCGCCACCACCGCGCCGATGTCGCGGCCCTCGACCACGATCCGGTCCGCGCGGCGGCCGCGATGATCGCCGCTGCTGGGCGACCAGCAGCTGCGCGCACCGCCGGCACCGCCGAGACCGCAGAGACCGCCGCGGTCACCTCCGGCCCGCGGATCTCGCCGTCCACGGCGACGCCGTCGAGCGGTGATGTGCGGTGCGGCCGGGTCCGTGCCGACTGCCGAGCGTCGCCCTCAGCGGCCACCTTGGCCACCGCCGTCGGCGTCGCCTGCGGGTCCACCCCGGCGCGCAGCACCGCCCAGGTGACCGCCCGGTACATCGCGCCGGTGTCCAGGTAACGGGCGTCGCAGCGCCAGCGGCCAGCCGCCGGGAGACGGTGGACTTGCCCGAACCGGACGGGCCGTCGACCGCCACCACCCCGTGCCCACGTCCGTGTCCGCCACCCCGTACCTTTCCGCGCTGCGCCGTTGTCACCCTCCATCATGCCCGGCGGACGGCCAACTCGCCGGTGACCCCGGCACACGTCGCTCCGCACCGTCTCGGCTCGCCGGGACGCGCCGCACTCTTCGCATCAATCATGCCCGCGGCCGCGCGGCACCGCGCCCAGGCCGGCCCGAGCGACCCGCGCCACGTCGCCGGCCGCGCCGCGGACCGCTCCGGGCCGGTACCGGCAGTCGTGCCCCGCGGCCGCGGTCAGTCCCCGACGGCCTTGAACAGCGCGGCGACCTCGGCCGCGGGTCAGCCGGCGCGGTGCCGGCCCGGCTTGAGGTCGCCCAGCCGGACCGGCCCGATCGCGGTACGCACCAGCCGGGACACCGGGTGCCCGACCTCGTCCATCAGCCGCCGGACGATGTGCTTGCGCCCCTCGTGCAGGACCAGCTCGACCAGCGCGGTCGGCCGAGCGCGTCGACCAGCCGGAACGCGTCGACCCGGGCCGGCCCGTCCTCCAGCTCCACGCCCGGCCAGCAGCCGCCGGCCGACCGTGCGCGGCATCGGCCCGGCCACCTCCACCAGGTAGGTCTTGGGCACCCCGTACGACGGGTGCATCAGCTTGTGCGCCAGGTCGCCGTCGTTGGTGAGCAGCAGCAGGCCCTCGCTGTCGGCGTCGAGCCGCCCGACGTGGTACACCCGCTGCGCCACGTCGTGCCGAGAAGTCGGCGAGCGCCGGCCCGGCCCTTCTCGTCGGCCATCGTGGAGACCACCCCGCGCGGCTTGTTCATCGCCAGGTAGACCAGGCGGGCGTCGGTCGACCAGCCGCTCGCCGTCCACGTGGATCACCGCGGCCGCGGGGTCGACCTTGTCGCCCAGCTCGGCCACCCGGCCGTCCACGGTGACCCGGCCGGCCGGCGATCAGCTCCTCGCAGGCCCGGCGGGAGCCGACGCCGGCGGCGGCGAGCACCTTCTGCAGGCGCTCGGCGGCCGGGGCATGGCAGTCAGCGCTGGGCATCGGCGATCTCGTCCACGTCGTCGGGCAGGAACGGGGCCAGCGGCGGCAGCTCGTCGACCGAGTCGAGGCCGAGCTTCTCCAGGAACAGCGTGGTGGTGCGGTAGAGGAAGGCGCCGCTGTCCGGCTCGGTGCCGCACTCCTCGACCAGCCCGCGGGTGACCAGGGTACGGACCACGCCGTCGCAGTTGACACCGCGGATGGCGGAGATCCGGGACCGGGTCACCGGCTGCTTGTAGGCGACCACCGCCAGCGTCTCCAGCGCGGCCTGGGTCAGCCGGATCGGCTGCCCGTCCAGCACGAACCGCTCCACGTAGGCGCGTACTCCGCCCGGGTGTAGAGACCGCCAGCCGCCGGCCGCCCGGCGCAGCTCGAAGCCGTGGCCCGGCTGCGGTGTACTCCGCGGCGAGCTCGCGCCAGCGTCGCCGCGATCCGCTCGGCCGGCTGCTCCAGCACCTGGGCCAGCACGTGCTCGCCGACCGGCTCGTCCACCACCAGCAGGATCGCCTCCAGCGCGCCGCGCAGCTCCTCGGCGGCCAGCGCCGCAGGCTCGAACGGCTCGGGATCGCCGGCAGCTCGCTCCGGCCGTCGACTTCGGCCGTAGGCGCAGCCGCCCGACGGCCAGCTCGCTCGCGGCCGTCGTAAGTCCGAGGCCGGCTCGACGATGCAGCTCCGCGGCAGTCCGACGGCCGCCCACGGCGGCACCGCAGGCCGCCGGCGAAGCTCCTCGAACGTCGGTGCTCCGGCGCGCCGGCTCGGTCCTCGACCGCGGCGCGACCGGCTCGTCCGGCGCCGGCCGGCTCGGTCGTCCGACGGCCTCGGGATCCGGCGGCCTCCGAAGTCGGCCGGCCTCGGAGTCCGGCCGGCGTCAGAGTCGGTCCCACAGCGGGACTCGGCCGCGGCCTGCTCCGCCGTGACCGGTGAGCCCGCACCTGCCTCCGTCAGCTCGTGCTCGGTCACGCGCTCCGTCCCGCGTCCCATCCTGCGTCCAGGTCGTCCGGTTCGCCGAGGTACTCGCACCAGCTCGGCCGTCCTCGCATCGGTGGCCGGCACCGTCTCGCTCCTGCGGTCGCCGGCGTGCCGGCGTACTCGTCGACCTGCAGCTCGATCGCCGCCGTCGGCGGCGCCGGTCCACCGCACGGTCAGCTCCCCCAGCGCCTGCACCTGGTCGAAGCCGACCAGACCCTCCCGGTACAGCTCCAGCAGCGCCAGGAACCGGGCCACCACCTCCAGCGTCGACTCGCAGTCGGCGCACAGCACCCGGAACGTGGCGGTCCGCAGCCGGCAGCAGCTTGTCCCGCAGGATCGCGGCGTGCTCCCGGACGCTGACCCGGACCATGTGCACGTGGGCGATGGAGACCACCGGCGGCGGCTTGGGCGTCATCGCCCGGACCGCCAGCTCGGCCAGCCGCTCCGGGCCGATGCCGAGCACCAGGTCCGGCAGCGCCTCGGCGTACCGCGGCTCCAGGGCGACCGCCCGCGGGTAGCGCCGGCGACCGACCGGCTCCAGCTCGGCGATGTGCGCCGCCGCCTCCTTGAACGCCTTGTACTGCAGCAGCCGGGCGAACAGCAGGTCCCGCGCCTCCAGCAGGGCCAGGTCCTCCTCGTCCTCGACCTCGGCGGCGGGCAGCAGCCGGGCCGCCTTGAGGTCGAGCAGGGTGGCGGCGACGACGCAGGAACTCGCTGGCCTCGTCGAGGTCCCAGTCGTCGCCCATGGCCCGGATGTAGGCGATGAACTCGTCGGTGACCTTGGTGCAGCGCCGACCTCGGTGACGTCCAGCTTGTGCTTGCCGATCAGCTGCAGCAGCAGGTCGAACGGGCCGGTGAAGTTGGCCAGCGTGACCGGGAAGCCGGTCGGCCGGCGCCGCGCCGTCGGGACCGGCGGCGTCGCCGGCCGGGTCGACGGCTGGGCCGTCCGCGGCGGGGCACGGCGTCCACCGGCCGGCAGCCGGGTCGGCCGGTGCGGCGCGGCCGGGCGGGTCGCCGGGACCAGTCACGGCGACCGAGTCAACGGGCATCGGGGCTTACCGGCGCCGCTCGGCCTGCGCGGCGATCACCTCGCGGGCCAGCTGCCGGTAGTTGCGGGCGCCCGAGGAGGCCGGGTCCAGCGAGGTGATCGGCGCACCGGCGACGGTCGACTCGGGGAACTTCACGGTCTTGGTGATCACCGTCTGGTAGACCTTGTCGCCGAACGCCTCGACCACCCGCTGCAGCACCTGCCGGCAGTGCGTGGTGCGGCTGTCGTACATGGTGGCCAGGATGCCCTCGAGCTCCAGGTCGAAGTTGAGCCGCTCGCGCACCTTGTCGATGGTGTCCAGCAGCAGGGCCACCCCGCGCAGGCTGAAGAACTCGCACTCCAGCGGGACGAGCACGCCGTGCGCGCAGGTCAGCGCGTTGATGGCGAGCAGGCCGAGCGACGGCTGGCAGTCGATCAGGATGTAGTCGTATTCCTTGCGCACCGGGCGCAGCACCCGGGCCAGGGCCATCTCCCGGGCGACCTCGTTGACCAGCTGGATCTCGGCCGCGGACAGGTCGATGTTGGCCGGCAGCAGGTGCAGCCCGGCCACGTCGGTCTTGATCAGGATGTCCTCGATCGTGCACGTCGTCCTGCATCAGCAGGTTGTAGATGGACAGGTCGAGGTTGTGCGGGTTGACGCCCAGGCCGACCGACAGCGCGCCCTGCGGGTCG